>CBDBND010000001.1:0-46359 GCA_965207985.1 Rhodospirillaceae bacterium
GTTTGCCCGGGAATACATGGCTGGATGGAAGGTCGGCGAGAGCATCCCCGTGCGCAATTTTCGGCGAATGATCAACGCACAGCTCTCGCCGCTTTTCCTCAACGTCGAATCGCAGGATATCATCGACGATCTGATGGACTTCAAGGAACGGGCGCTGACCACCCATATCGTCCGCGCCCTGCCCAGGTTCATGCTGAACACTCCCGGGATGAAGCGTCGGGCGAAGGCCATCGATACGTTGTTGCAGCGGATTCAGAGCGTCCATACGCCAGCCCAGCGCGCCGGGTGCCCACGAAATCTTGCGGAGGATTGGTTGAGCCTGCACGCGAGCGACCCGCAGCTGGTGCCGGAATCGAACCTGCGTTTCGCCCTGTCGGCAGCGTTGGTCGCGAGCGTCTATCTCGGCGATGCGTTGAGCTTTGCGGTTTACGCCATGGCATCCCAGCCCGAGTTCTATAATCAAATCCGGGCCGAGGCCGATGCCCTGTTCGGAAACGGCGATCCGGACGGGGAGGAATTCAACCAAAATTCGATGGCGGTTACGCACCGCTTCCTGATGGAGTGCCTCCGGATGTACCCGATCGTCCCGATGTCCATGCGGGACGTGGTGAATTCCTTCATGCTGGAGGACTATGAAATACCGGTGGGGTCAAGGATCGTCATCGCCCAGACAGCCTCGCATTACATGGAGGACATCTTCCCAGCCCCCTTCTCGTTCGACATCGACCGCTATATGCCACCACGCGACGAACACCGCAGCCCCGGCTACGCTCCTTACGGGCTCGGCACGCACAGATGTCTCGGCTCCCGGTGGATGGACCTGCAGTTGGCCGTCAATGTACTGCTGATCGCGTATTACTTCACCCTCAAGGTCACCCCCGCGAGTTTTGTTGATGAACTCCGGTTCAGCCCGCTCCCATCAATGAAGCCGAGCGGAAAGCTGAAGTTCGAGGTCGCCGAAAAGGTGCGCGAACTGCCAGTATAATAGACCTCCCGCACGATTCTCCCTTCTGTTTTACCTCATCAGCCGATACCCATGCTGGGCACTGCCAGACTAGGGTCTGTTGACATTTAGTGGATTCCCAATGTCGCGGAAAAGTGATTCAAGCCTCCTTTTGCAAGGAGTGTTTGATGAAGTCAGAGCGTTTTGTGATCACGGACAATGTTTGGGAGAAAATTTGGCGTCATCTACCGGGCAAGGCGACGGACCGTGGCGTGACGGCGGCGGACAACCGCCTGTTTTTGGAGGCGGTTTTGTGGCGGGTGCGCGCAGGGTCGCCGTGGCGCGCTCTGCCCCCGGCGTTCGGCAATTGGAACAGCGTCTTCCAGCGCTTTCGCCGATGGGCGAAGAAGGGTGTCTTCGAGCGGCTGTTCGAGGAGTTGTCGGCGGAACCGGATTTCGAATATGCCCTCATCGACGCCACCATCGTCAGCGTTCACCAGAAGGCGAGCGGCGCAAAAGGGGGACTCAAAATCAGGCCATCGGCCGATCACGGGGCGGATTGACCACCAAGATCATCGCCCTGGTCGACGCACTGGGGTGTCTGGTCCGCTTCGTGCTGCTCCCTGGCCAGCGCCACGACATGATGGGCGTCCAGCCGTTGATCGACGACGTTCACTTCGATGCCCTCATCGCCGACAAGGCATTCGATGCCGGCTGGCTGCGAGAGCAACTGGACCAACGTGGCGCAAGCGCCGTCATTCCCTCGCTCGCCAACAGGAAGCGGCCGGCGGCCTACGACAAGCACATGTACCGCTGGCGACATCTGATCGAAAACTACTTCGCCAAGATCAAGGAATTCCGTGGCATCGCAACACGCTACGACAAGACCGACATCAGCTACGCCGCAAACTGCAACCTCGTCGAAACCATCATCGCCATGCGTTAAATGTCAACAGACCCTAATCCGCCCAAGGTCATTGATACGCGAAAAGGCTAAAGAAAATTGATCTCTCGTTTGTACCTGACAGTGTCCTCAAAAACGATGGGCCCGACATTGTGTTCCGCGAAGTCTTTCGGACTAAACCCTGCTTGATCGAGATAAAGCATGCGGGTCTGGGCGGCGTAATCCAGATAGCCGGTGTTGCGCAGATGTCGATTTGAATCGAGATCCGCCCAAGTCACTCTAAATTCTGCTTCGTACATTTCTAGACTAGCCAGAGACTTTAGTGGCGCCGCTTTCGATCATGGCGTTAATCGCACTGTCCTCCAGACCAGCTTCCTTGAGAACTTCCACAGAATGCTCTCCCAAAAGTGGCGCATGGCGGCGTATGTCTGCCGGTGTTTCAGAAAAGGTAATTGGGAAAGCAGGTGTGCGCAGTTTTCCTTCTGTCGGATGTTCGACATCCTGCCAAAATCCGACAGCATTCAAGTGCTCGTCATGCACGAGGTCAACCAGATCGTTGACGACAATGGTGGGTACACTGGTCTTGCCGAAGATGTCCATCCACTCTTTGGCGGTTTTCGTCAGCATGGTCTTGGCGGTTTCCTGATAGGTGTCGTCGATGTTGCCGACACGGTCCGCCAATGTCTTGAATCGCGGGTCCTCGAGCAGTTCTTCCCGGCCAGCCAGTTTGCAGAAGGTTTCCCAATGCGCGTCCAGATAAGGAAGGATGGCGATATACCCTTCTTTCGTGGGGTACGGCTTGCGGTGATAGCTCATCAACCGCGTATAGCCCGGCTCGCCGATAGGCGGATCAAAGGTGTATCCCCATAAGTGTTCGGCCATAACATAAGACACCATGGTCTCATACATGGGCACTTCCAGCTCCTGACCTTGGCCGGTGCGCTCGCGGTGGAAGAGTGCGGCGACCACCCCTTGTACGACCGCCATGGCGGTGGTTTTGTCGCACACGATGGTAGGCAGGTAACGCGGTTCACCAAGCACCAACTTATTGAGCATAGCGATGCCGGAAACCGCCTGAATGGAATCATCAAGCGCGCCTTTATCGCCGTAAGGACCCTTCTTGCCGTAACCGTAGGACCCGCAGTAGATGAGTTTGGGATTGATGGCCTTTAAGGTTTCGTAATCAAGTTTGAGCTTGTCCATCACCTGTGGCCGGTTGTTGTGGATGAGGACATCCGCTGTTTCCACCAATTTCAACAACGCATCCCGGCCGTCCGGTTTTTTTAAGTCGAGCACCAGGCTGCGCTTGTTGCGGTTGCAGGTGAGATACAGTGCTGCCATGCCTTCCGTATTACGCACCGCACCAAGCGTTCGGTTGGAATCTCCGTAAGGCGCCTCAATCTTTATGACATCGGCCCCCATGTCGGCGAGCATCTGGCAGGCCCAAGGCCCTAACACCACGGCCGTCAGTTCAAGAATTTTAATACCGTCAAGAGGGCCGGGCATGGGCAGGTCTCCCGATTTCCTGGTGAGCTGTAGACAAGGCGGAGGGTGGTAACAGGTCCAAGCAAACCGGGCAAGCCAGCATAAAGCTTTGGACTTTCGCTCCCTATTATGGCTGTGATGCCTGTGCCATTCTGATGGTGCTCGACCAACCTAGAGGGGAGGGAATTGTGACCTCATCTTTGCTAATGTCCCTACGCACGGTTCTCTTAGCTGGAATGGGATTGATCATGGCTGAACACTCCATTGAAACGGCCATTGCCAATGAAGAAGAAATTGCCGCAGTCCGTGCTGTCATTCATGACACGGCGGAGCGCTGGAATTCACAAGATTTTTCGACGGTGTTGGAGTTATGGGACCCCGATGAAGAGGTGCCCTTTTACCTCGCCGAAGAGCAGGACGATTGGTTCATCGGTTGGGAACCGCTGCGCGCCTATCTTGATCCGCCCCGCCCGAGCCCGATGATGGAGGGTTTGCGCGAAGAGATGTTCGACATTTCCGTCAAGCTCATCGCCGATGACCTCGCCATCGCCGCTTGGAACATGCATTTTGAAATGAAAATGCGGGGACGGCCACCGATCGGCGAAGACGTTCGAGTCAGTGCCGTGCTGCGCAAGAAAGACGAGGGTTGGCGCTATATCCATTGGGCTGAATCCCCGATGACGGCACTGGTATATATAGAAAAGCTGTTCCAAAAAGACGTCGACCACGAAAAGTTCGCGCCCATGATCGAGCGAGCGCGAGCCCGCAGGGCGCCGTCACAATAGCCTTCACCATCTCGATCTAATCAGGGAGTGACTTAGATGCGTTTTATTACCTTGTTTACGCTTTCATTTGTCTTGTTTGCGGCCCCTGCGGCTGCACAACTTCGCATTCACTGCGACGGCAACACGGAAAATCTCAACACCTATCTGGAAATCCATAAGGTGTTGTTCTCAGACCGGGACACCACGCGTGTCGAGGAGTTTTATGCGGACGAGGTTTTGTCCCATAACAATGACGCCGGCGGTCCTGGTTCAATTGTTAGACCGGATGATATGCGGGCCATGTGGGATGCCTCACGTACAAACAATCCCGAGCGGGTGCTGGAAGATGAACTGATCCTTTGCGTCGATGACTTTGTTGTCGTGCGCACCACCATCAAAAGCCATTTCAACGTGCCTTTAGCCGGATATCCCCCGACCGGTGAGCCGTATCAAGCCACTGCTACAGATATCTACCGCTTCGAAGACGGCAAGGTTGTCGAGCGCTGGGGCAATGCTGATGTCGCCTACATCTTCCAGCAACTTGGCTTCAAGATGGTGAAGGACGACTGAAGGTCGACATCTACAAATGGCGCGCCCCCATCCGTTTCCCGCCGCACTGTTGTCGCCGGTGTTTCGGCAGCAACTGCGAGCACTGTGGGTCTTCGCGGCAACAGTGGGCAGTCTGCCCAGACAAAACTTCTCACCACGTCCACCCACTGGGGCACCTATCTGGCCGAAGTGGAAGGGGAGACCATCAAGGCCATTCATCCGTTTCCGGCGGATCCGGATCCGTCGCCAATAGGCCAATCGTTGATCGATGGGGTGCGCCACCGCACCCGCATTGAAAAGCCAATGGTGCGCAAAGGTTGGCTCGACAACGGCCCGCTAGGCAACGTCACCGGCCGGGGCAGCGAACCCTTTGTCGAACTGGAGTGGGACGATGCCATTCCTTTGATGGCAAAAGAACTGACCCGCTTTAAAGAGACACACGGCAATGAGGCGCTTTACGCTGGATCGTACGGTTGGTTGTCGGCAGGCCGGTTCCACCATGCTACCAGCCAACTACGCCGATTCTTGAACCTGCATGGTGGGCATGTCCGATCCAGGAACTCTTATTCCGCTGCTGCGGGCGAGGTGATTGCTCCGCACGTGGCGGCGCCCTTTATTGATCTGTACAACTACAAATCGACCACCTGGTCGCAAATCGTAGCCCATACGGAACTGATGGTGACCTTCGGCGGTATCTCGCTGAAGAATGCGCAGGTCTCTGCCGACGGTATTTCGACCCATGACGTGCGCCCGGCACAAGAAGCCATGATGGCTAGGGGCGTGGAAGTTATCAACATCGGTCCGCTGAAAGAAGACGTCTTCGAGGGTCATAACGCGACGTGGTTGACACCGCGTCCAAATACGGACACGGCGGTGATGCTGGGGATGGCCCACACCTTGGTCAGCGAGGAGTTGCATGATCGGGCGTTTCTGGATCGTTACTGCGTCGGCTATGACAAATTTGAGGCGTATCTATTGGGTCGTACGGATGGCCAACCGAAAGATGCAAACTGGGCAGCGGAGATTTCCGGACTGGACCCGCAGACCATCCGTGATTTAGCGCGGCGTGTGGTGCAAAAGCGATCCGTAATTACGGCCAGCTGGTCTCTACAACGGGCGGACAACGGCGAACAGCCCATTTGGATGGTCATCACGTTGGCGGCCATGGTGGGACAGATCGGACTGCCGGGCGGCGGTTTCGGATTTGGTTTTGGCGCCTCCGGCGTGACCGGCAACCCTGGCAGCCCCGTGGCGCCCATGGCCTTGCCGCGCCGGGAAAACAAAGTGAAAACCTTTATTCCTGTCGCCCGTATTTCAGACATGCTTCTGAACCCAGGTGAGACCCTTCGCTACAACGGACAAACGCTAACCTATCCCGACATTCATATGGTTTATTGGATGGGCGGAAACCCGTTTCACCATCATCAGGATTTGGTGCGTCTGCGCCGAGCATGGCGTAAACCGGAAACGGTCATCGTGCATGACTCCTGGTGGACCCCCATCGCCCGGCATGCGGACATCGTCCTGCCCGCATCGTTGACCACTGAGCGCAATGATCTTGGCGCAGCGCGCATGGACCCGTACATGATCGCCATGAAGCGACTGGTCCCGCCCGTCGGCGAAGCTATGAATGATCACGATATTTTCGCCGACATTGCAGGTGAACTTGGTTTCCGAGACGATTTTACAGAAGGCCGCGACGAGATGGGCTGGGTGCGCTGGATGTATGACGGAACTATCCGCCGCGCCCAATCGATGGGGCTGTCAACGGTTCCCTTCGACGAATTTTGGGAGAAGGGATGGTTCAAATTCCCCGAACGGTCTGAGAGGTCTTTGATGGCCGACTTTCGTGCCGATCCGGAACAATCTCCCTTATCTAGTCGATCCTGAAAAACCCGTTTTTCATACCACTACGAGCGTTAGATGTGTGCTGTTAGGTTCAGTCTGCCACGCCATCCGTCGCTTCCATCGGATGATTGACGCCGCAAGACGCGTTCCATGCAATCCGATCATGTCCCGGAGCAACGTAGCGCCCAAAATGCGGGCGCAATAAATTCTGAGCCGCTTCAGGATCAGTCTTAGGTTATGGCCGGCACAGGCCAGTGCCACATTCATGCGATCACCTTCAGTACCCTTGAGGTAATTGCGTCCCAACAGTCCATCCGATTTCAGATGGCCGATAACCGGTTCAATCGCCTGACGCCGTTTCAGTGACCGTTTCAGCCGTTGTGTTTTTATGCCACGCCGTTGACCCGAGATGTACACCCTTGATGCTTCCTCGCCATGGCCACGGTAGCCACGATCCACAAACACTTCTTCAACCACACAGCCTGTCAAACGGCGCACCTGCTCCAACGCTGTTGGCAATGTATGCCCATCAAAGGGATTCCCCGGCAACGCCATGCCGCCAACGATAAAGTTGCTCCTGTTTGTCGTTGCAATACTGGCCTTGACACCAAACTCATAACGCTTGTGGGCCTTGCCCTTGCCGATGCACTCCACCTCCGGGGCATGCAGGCTATACAGTTTGTTGCGATCCATCTTCTGTTGACTGAGCAGCCGCCTGGCCAGCGCCAACTCCCCGGCAAAAATCGCCTGCAACCCCTTATGGCCCGCGATCTTGCGCTCCGTGTCACGCACCACCCGGCCCAGATAGGTCTTGAGCTTCTTAATCTGACCACCCATGCGCCTCATCTGCCGGACGTGACCATAACGGTTGGCCCGCAACAGCGCCTCAGGGCCCTTACGGGCGTAGCTCTGCCGCAACACCACACCGTGTGTGTGGCACAGCTTGACAAGACGCACACGCGAACGGTTCAGCAATTTGCTGTCGGTGGGAAAGGCCACCGCCTTCTCCTGCACCGTGGTATCCACCGTCACACGCTTGAAGTCGTCGGGTTTGACCGTCTTGCTCCGAACACCCGCATCAACTGTGGCCCGCAGAATTTTCTCGCACCCTGAATGGCCAATGCGCCGTCTGAAACGCGACATGCTGCTGGGATCAATCGGCGGGTGATGCTGAAAATACACCTCGCCGCAAAAATGCTGCCAGTAAGGGTTCTCCACCCAGCGCATCACCACCTGGTCATCGGACAGACCATACACGTGCTTGAGATATTGAAGCCCCACCATCAGCCGCGTCGCTTTGGCCGGGCAGCCGTTGTCAGGGCAATACAAGACACCAAACGCCTCATCAAAACCCTGCCAATCGATCAACTCGGTGAGCCGATAAAGTTCGTGCCGTTGATCGAGAATGTTCTCAAGCGCGGTGCGGAAGAGATCTAAAGAAGGGACGTCATTGGCTGATGTGGGGCGGCTGATGTGGGGCGCATTTTTTGATCCGGAAATTGCAAGGAACCGGCCTTGCAGTATAGAAAATCCGGCGATTCCGAACCACCATTGCCAACAAAATTGATCCGCAATAACAGTCTATTACAGAGAATCTCCGCGTCTTTCAGGATCGACTAGCTACACCCACCGGAAAAATTGATATCTTTTCGGAAACCATCGCCGGCTGGGGGGACGCGAGCCAGCCTGGCCACGTAATTTGGCGCGAACCGGTCGAGTGGCTGGGTGCCGACAAGGCGAATACCTATCCGCTTCATCTCATCTCCAACCAGCCCAATCATCGCCTGCACAGTCAATACGACATGGGCCGTGTAAGTCAGGCAGTGAAAGTTCAGGGGAGAGAGCCGGTTACGATCAATTCACGGGACGCCGAGAAAAGAGGAATTCGTAACGGCGATGTGGTTCGCCTGTTCAACGACCGGGAGTCTTGTTTGGCCGGCGCTGTCGTCACCGATGACATCGCGCCGGGTGTGGTCAAATTCTCCACCGGTGCCTGGTACGACCCCCTGGATCCCGCCGACGAAGCATCCATGTGTGTGCACGGCAATGCCAATGTTCTAACGTGGGATGGCGGCACGTCGGTTATCGCCCAGGGTCCGAGCGCGCAGTCCTGTCTGGTCCAAATCGAACGGTGGGACGATGTTGTACCACCGCTAAAAGTCTTCGATCCGCCTCACGTGATACGGACTTAAGGTTTACGTCTTCGGGCTGATTTTTGTCACGTGTCCCATTTTACGGCCTGGCCGCGCCGTCTCTTTACCGTACACATAAACATGGCATGACGGTTCGTTATAAAAATGACCTATATCGTATATCTCATCACCGATCAGGTTGGTCATTACGGCGTTCGAGTGGCGCAGCGGGTCTGCCAAAGGTAGTCCGCAAATGGCGCGGATCAGTTGAGTAAATTGATCCGTTTGACACCCGTCCAATGTCCAATGTCCCGAGTTGTGCGGCCTTGGAGCCATTTCATTGACCAGGATGCCGCCGTAGGACGTGACAAACATTTCGACCGCAAGCAAGCCGATAAGGTCCAGCGCCTCAACGGCCCGCTCCGCAATATCCAATGCTGTTCGTGCCGCCGCCGGTGACACATCAGCGGGCACAGTCGTGGTGTGAAGAATGTGATTTCTGTGAACATTCTCGACCGGCTCAAAACATTGAACAGAGCCATTTACACCACGGGCAGCAATAACCGACACTTCCCGGGTAAAGCGCACAAACCCTTCCAAGACGGCAAACGGTTCATCCTCAACACGTTCTGCCATGCCCGACGTAATTTGACGCCAGGCATTCTCGGCTTCGCTTGCTTGATCGATCCGCATCTGACCTTTACCGTCATAACCCAAACGCGCCGTCTTCAAGATTGCCGGACTGGACACGTCTGCAAGCGCTTGATTCAGCTCGTTCAACGTATTCACGGGCCGCCAGGGCGCCGTGGCGGCACCAATCTCTGCAAAGAATGACTTTTCCTTAGAGCGGTCCTGTGCAATTTCCAGAGCCCGCCACGACGGTCGAACTGCAACGTGATCGGATAGTTTAAGAGCGGTGTCTGCGGGAACGTTTTCAAACTCAAACGTAGCGACGTCGACAACGCGGGCAAATTGTTCAAGCGCTTTGTAATCGTCGTAATCTGCACACGTGTGCGCGGTAGCAACAAGGGCGGCGGGACACCCTTCTACCGGACAGAAAATATGACTGCGGTAACCCATTCTGCCCGCCGCAAGTGCGAGGAGCCGTCCGAGCTGGCCACCACCAAGAATCCCAATCGTTCCGCCCGGATCAATGCGCTCTGTCATGAAAAGTTGTCTGTATAAGTCAGGCTTCGGGTGTTGGTATCTCGGCGACCGCATCCGTTTGTGCTGCGCGCCAAGTCTCCAACCGCTCGCTGATAGTAGGATCAGTCAAGGCGACGATAGCTGCTGCAAGTAAGCCAGCGTTTTTTGCTCCAGCTTTACCAATTGCCAGAGTTCCAACGGGGATGCCGCCGGGCATTTGCGCAATCGACAGCAAACTGTCTAAGCCGCTTAGGGCCTTGCTTTCGACTGGTACACCGAGCACGGGAAGAGGACACATGGACGCCGTCATGCCCGGCAAATGGGCGGCGCCACCGGCGCCAGCGATAATGACCTTGAGACCTCTTTCTTTTGCCGTTTTGGCGTACTCAACCAATCTGTCTGGCGTGCGGTGTGCTGAGACGATACGGGTTTCGTAGGGAACGTCCAAAGAGTCCAGAACCTCTGCCGCGTGCGTCATCGTTGCCCAGTCAGACTGGCTCCCCATGATGATACCGACGAGGGGTTGGCTCATGTGAGTCGGGCTCCTGCCCCGAAAAAGGGACGCACTGTACAGAGCGCCCCTGCGCTCGGCAAGTATCAGTGGTATACTTTACGCGTGTGAAATCAAAACGCGGGGTCAAAGTACCGTACAAATGCCCGACATCAATCTCCCAAGCGGCATTGTGAATGTTCAATGGCAGGAAGAGAAGACGCGCGACGAAGGCGAACAAAAGCCCCGTGACCCACCTGCGGAAAAAGTTGCGGAATCCTACGAGGAAAGCTCGAGGACCGTAACCGACAAAATCACAATACTGGGCATTCCTGTGAGTTTGATGACCACACAGGTACAGTCGACCATTGCCGGATTGGTGGCTGAAGTTGATCACCTAACTGCGCGATTAAAAAGGTTTGAGAGGGCGCAAGCCAAGAATGCGGATGACGTGGACGTTGATTTCCTGTCCAGCCAATCCTTCATCCGCTCTCTCGATAAAGCGCTCGCCGTTCCGCCGCCGGCTGGCTACATCCGCGAACTCGTCCTCGTGGTTGTCAATACCTATGAAGATATTCGTCAAAGTTCTGGGCTTCTTTCAGCAAATGAAACTCTTGCAGAAGTCGCAACAAGACTTCGTGAATCTGATTTTGGTGCGGCACCGATCGGCATTATTGGGGGGCCGACCGTTGCAGCTTTGTTGACCCGCCCGGATCCGGTTTCGGTTCAAGAAAGTGAGGGTGAAGAGGCGGAAGAAAGCACTGCAGATTCCATTCGTCGTCTGGTTGAATCTGCAGCCTACACGGTTGCCGGACTGGATATGGCGTTGCGATTCAAAGTGGCTTCTGTTCGAGTGGAAACAGGGCAGAGTGCCTTGCACGCAATAGGGCAGGCGGATCATATCCTCAGGGCTTGACCCTCTCAGGTTGACCAGATCTGTATTCTTTTAAGCGATGATATCGGGGAGCAGCTTGTCACGTAGGGTTGTGATTTGATCCTTGAGCATGAGCTTGCGCTTCTTGAGCCTGGATAATTTCAGCTGATCAAATTCACCTTGGGTTTCGAGGCTATGAATGACGTCGTCAAGGTCGCGATGCTCGAGTTCGAGAGCCGCTACCTTGGATCTGATTTTTTCCTGTGCGTCTTTTTCGTCGGCCATGCGTTGTATTCCGAGAGGCCAGGCTATCCCCTCCGCTGCAAGTGTATACGGGCTCGTCATACCTAGTCGATGGAGGAGTTCTGCAAATACCCTGGACCCGAGTCGCCATTCTGGCAGCGATACAGTCACAAATAGCTCCCGACTTCGGATCATACGAATCAAGGGATGCAGCCAATTTAGACAAAGCGCTTGAACAGAAACTCACATCTGTCTAAGGGGTAGGAAATAATATTACAAATAACAGCAATAATACTGCAGAAGAAAAATCGTGTAACGACAGAGAGTTACAAAAGTTGCTGGCGTCCTCTAGCCGTGCGGCGTTACCATGTTCTCGTTGTGGAACAGCGTGAGTGGAGTGTTCGTCTATGGGTCAAGATGCTCGTTTAGAAACGTTGCGTGAAAAACACGCTGAACTCGAACATCTCATACAAGAAGAGGAAAACAGACCCCTGCCGGACCATACTGTTGTCCATTCCTTAAAGAAGCAGAAGCTAAGGATAAAAGACGAACTAGAAAGGCAAACCCACTAAAAGGTTGATCCCTGACAAGGATCACCTGGGGTTAGCGCGCGCTGTGCGCCGCCACGCCCGTCAAGAACTCGGGGTAGGATTCCCCTAAGAGTCTGGCCGGAAAAGAATCGTTTATTTTCATAACCTTGCTAGTCTACGGATGAAGACTTGGATGCTGGCGATCAGGAGCCAGGCAAGGGCGCTCTCGACGGTCGCCTTGAAGTCCTTCGCAAGGCGGCGGCTGCGCCCGAACCATGCGAAGGTGCGTTCGACCACCCAACGGCGCGGCAGCGCAACGAAGCCGTCCGCCTTGTCGTTGCGCCTGACGATCTCCAGCGCCCAGTCGCCGATCTTCTTCAGCGCCCCGGCCAGCTTAGGGCCGGCGTAAGCGCCGTCGGCGAAGATATGGCCGACCCCGGGAAACCACGCCCCCACCTCGGCGAGCAGCGACGGCGCACCGTCGCGATCCTGGATGTCAGCCTCGTGGACCACGGCACCGAGCAACCGCCCGCCAGTGTCCACCACGATATGGCGCTTGCGGCCCATCACCTTCTTACCCGCGTCAAACCCGCGCGGACCTCCGCTTTCCGTGGTCTTCACCGACTGGCTGTCGATCACCCCGGCAGTCGCGGCAGCGGCCCGCCCCTCGGCCTCGCGGGTGCGCGCCAGAAGCGCCCGGTTGACCTCCTGCCACGTCCCGTCGTCGCGCCACTTGTAGAAATAGTACTGAACCGAGCTGCGCGGCGGAAACTCGCCGGGCAGCATGCGCCACTGGCAGCCGCTGCGGGCCATGTACAGGATCGCGGTCATCACTTCCCGCATATCCGTCTTGCGCGGGCGGCCCAGAGCCCTTGCGGGCGGCATATGGGGTTCGATCACGCACCATTCGGTATCGCTCAGATCGCTTGCGTAGCGGTGCGCCTCGCGCTCATATTTCTCACGAGTGGCGTCAGTCCACATCTTGTTATCCTCCTTGCTGGCGAACACAACAAGGGAATCACAAGGGACTGATTCCACTCAATTCTTTTTCGGTCAGGCTCTTAGAGCTTTTCTTATCTCGTATAACAAACAACTTACCCATTTGGTTGCATAAGCACTCCCAAAAATACGTCGTAAAACATGGAATCCACTGACCAACTCGTGGTCTCCTCACGCAGCATACGCGCCGCCGCAAAAATACGCACAATTAAGCTTCAAGTCACTGTCCTTTGATCGTGGCCCATGTGGAGGAAAGATGAATCAAAGACAAAAAGGTCATTGTGATTTCGTCACGCGACGACTGCCGGGCCGGTGCGAAGAAAGAGTCCAAAGCTTCAAGTCCTGTCCTTTGATCGCCCATGTGGAGGAAAGATGAACAAAGACAAAAAGGTCATTGGTGTCACGCGACGACTGCCGGGCCGGTGCGAAGAAAGAGTGGCTGCTTCCTTCACTGTTCAGTGGGGGTCTGACGACGGCGATTTGGGACCCGAACGCATGGCTGAACTCGGCCAAAATTCGGTCGGTCTGATTGTCACACCGGCCGAACAAATCAACGCAAAAGTTATCGAGCAATTGCCTCAATCACTTAAAGTCATTTCCTGTTTTTCAGTGGGTTACGAGCACGTTGACATCGAAGCTGCGAAGAATAGAGGTATTGCCGTAACCAACACGCCAGGGGTTCTCACCGAAGCCACCGCTGACCTAACCTGGCTGTTGATCCTTGGTGCCGCACGTCGAGCGTCCGAAGGGGAACGTCTTGTCCGGTCAGGCCAATGGACGGGATGGCGGCCAACGCAATTACTTGGCAATCAGTTGTCAGGAAAAACATTGGGTGTATTGGGTATGGGCCGTATTGGTCAGGCCGTAGCCCGACGGGCACAAGGATTTGGAATGAAGATTGCCTATCACAATCGTCATCGTCTATCCGACGACACTGCGCATAACGCAAAGTACATTGCATCCGCAGATGATTTGATCGCCGCAAGTGATGTTCTCAGCCTTCACATGCCATTGACGAAAGAAACAGAAAAGTTTCTCAACAGAGACCGGCTATCTTTGCTTCCCGAAGGGGCGATTGTCGTCAACGCTGGCCGGGGACCGTTGGTGGACGACGACGCGCTGATCGAGGTACTCAAGAACGATACAGTCATGGCCGCAGGTTTAGATGTTTATGCCGGCGAGCCCGATCTCGACCGGAGATATGTGGACTTAGATAACGTTTTTCTTTTGCCCCATTTGGGTAGCGCCACACGGGAGACACGAGAAGCGATGGGTATGCTGGCCATCGACAATTTGGAGGCGGTGGTGGCGGGTTCTGAGCCGCCCCACAGGGTTGTCTAAAACGGCGTGGTTTTAGGAGATTTGGTTAGGGTCTGTTGACATTGAGGGGATTCCCAATGTCGCGGAAAAGTGATTCAAGCCTCCTTTTGCAAGGAGTGTTTGATGAAGTCAGAGCGTTTTGTGATCACGGACAATGTTTGGGAGAAAATTTGGCGTCATCTACCGGGCAAGGCGACGGACCGTGGCGTGACGGCGGCGGACAACCGCCTGTTTTTGGAGGCGGTTTTGTGGCGGGTGCGCGCAGGGTCGCCGTGGCGCGCTCTGCCCCCGGCGTTCGGCAATTGGAACAGCGTCTTCCAGCGCTTTCGCCGATGGGCGAAGAAGGGTGTCTTCGAGCGGCTGTTCGAGGAGTTGTCGGCGGAACCGGATTTCGAATATGCCCTCATCGACGCCACCATCGTCAGCGTTCACCAGAAGGCGAGCGGCGCAAAAGGGGGACTCAAAATCAGGCCATCGGCCGATCACGGGGCGGATTGACCACCAAGATCATCGCCCTGGTCGACGCACTGGGGTGTCTGGTCCGCTTCGTGCTGCTCCCTGGCCAGCGGCCTACGACAAGCACATGTACCGCTGGCGACATCTGATCGAAAACTACTTCGCCAAGATCAAGGAATTCCGTGGCATTGCAACACGCTACGACAAGACCGACATCAGCTACGCCGCAAACTGCAACCTCGTCGCAACCATCATCGCCATGCGTTAAATGTCAACAGACCCTAGTCCGCACTTTCGTTGCGGTTTTTGTTGGACCCCACATAAGCAGCGGCACAGTGATCTCCGCAGTAAGGTTTGCCCTGGATGACAGGTTTACCGCAAAAATGGAAATCCTCTTCCTTAGGGTCGCCGATCGGCCATCTGCATGTTTGGGATGTCAAATCAGCCAGCGTGTACACTTTGGTCTCTTCTTTTGGCTCCGGCTTCGCGCCTGCACGGCGAATGGGTGAAGGTCTGCTTTTCAAGCCGAGCCGGTGGGCCTTACCGACCACGGCATTTTTTGATACCCCAAGGCGTTTGCCGATTTCCCCTGTGGTGAGGCCTTCAGACCAAAGTTTCTTGAGTTTGGCAATGCGATCATCCGTCCAAACAACTGGCATAAGGCACCTCGGAGCAAAGCTGAAAGATTGGTTTTTTGCGCTGAAACGGGCCGGGACCATACCCAGCAAGACCGGCCCTGTCCAGAATGG
This sequence comes from Rhodospirillaceae bacterium, assembly GCA_965207985.1. GTDB lineage: Bacteria > Pseudomonadota > Alphaproteobacteria > Rhodospirillales > Rhodospirillaceae > CBDBND01. Next base: position 15,433 of record CBDBND010000001.1, read on the forward strand.
AGATGGTAAGACAACAAACCAAACGAACAAACTGAAGACGACGCAAGCGAGTCAGGACCGGTATTCGAACCTATGCAGCTTCATAGGTATCTTTACCCTCTTGATGATTTACGCGGGGATGAGCGTCGCCCGGGCAGATGTTCTTGTACTTTCTGCCGCCAGTGCTGCAACGGCAGTCGATGAGATCGCACAAAACTACTCCATGCGAACAGGCGTCATTGTTCGCGTTTCGTCGGGAAGTTCCGGTACTCTGGCACGCCAAATTTCTCTAGGCGTACCCGCCGATATTTACATTTCAGCATCTATGGAATGGGTGAATCAGCTGATTGCGGAACAACAGCTCGATTCACAATCAGTTCGGTCCTTATTGAAAAACCGGTTGGTTTTTGTCGCTCCCATAGAGGCAAAAAATTTGGGACTCATTGATCTGTCCAGACCGGTTCTTCTTCTCAATCGTTTCAATGGGGGGCGGCTGGCCATTGGTGACCCCTCCCACGTACCCGCCGGTCAGTATGCCAAAGCAGCCCTTGAGTCTCTTGGTCTTTGGCCGGCTGTCCGTGATCGCCTGGCGCCACAAAACAACGTCCGTGCTATACTTGCCTTTGTCGAGCGGGGCGAAGCGCCTTTGGGTATCATTTACGCCACAGATGCCGCCCTTTCCCCTAACGTCCGCATCGCTGCCATCATTCCCGGTTCTGCCCATGACCCTATCGTCTATGCCAGTGCAATGATCTCGGGCCGCGCAACACGTGAGGTCAGAGACTTCTATGACGCCTTGGGAGATGAACAATCGGATGAGGTGTTTAGTCGCTTTGGTTTTGGCACCGCGCAACAAAACGAGTGAGTCAGTTTTCCAACACAATGCCGTCTAGAGCATAAGTATTTGTGGGATCTTCCACTTCGACAACCCAGAGGTCGGCGTCGTACTGGCGTTGCCGCGCGACGTAAGTATCGGCATCGGCTTCGGTTACCAAGTCCGATCCGGTGCCAGCCATCCAGGCTAAATTGCCATGCTGGTCGCGCACTTGAGTAAAAACCTGACACCCCTGTTCAAACCGGTTGATCTTGAGCAGAACGGCGCCGGCATCTTCGTCACCCCGGTGGACAAGAACGGCCGGAAAACCGTCCGCTTGCGTTCGCCGGATGTAGGCCGAGACCCAAATATGTGTCTTAACCCTCGGTTCCACCGCTGATCCCTTCTTTCTCGGGCTAATTCACCCTTTGATAAGCCATTGAGTTGATGTGGTAAATGGAACCGATGGGCCGGGGGTCGGACCCGCTTGGATGTATCAACAATGGGGAACGAACTGGCGCGATGCGTGGAATAATCGGGATCGTCTTTGTCATGGCCTGTGTGTTCGGCGGCTATATCGCCTCCGGCGGCAAGTTTGACGTAATCTTCAAGGCTCTGCCTTACGAGTTGACGATCATATTCGGAGGCGCCATCGGAGCCCTGATCATTGGCAATCCGGGTTACGTCATCAAAGGGGCTTTCGGTGGCATTAAAAAGACCTTTGGCGGACCGAAATGGAACGAACAGGATTTTCAGGACATTCTGTGTTTGTTGTTTACGATCACCAAGATGATCAAGGCGAAAGGCATTCTTGTTATCGAAAGCCATATCGAAAATCCGCAAGAGAGTGACCTGTTTCAGAGTTACCCCAAAATCCTTGCCGATCATTTTGCCACTGATTTCATATGCGACACCTTACGTATGCTGTCCATGAATTTGGACGACCCCCACCAAGTTTATGACGCCATGGAAGCGCAGTTGGACAAGCATCATCATGAAGCGCTCAAACCTCAGGAAGCATTGCAAACAATGGCCGACGGTTTGCCGGCCATCGGCATTGTCGCCGCCGTGCTTGGCGTTATCAAAACCATGGCGTCGGTCACCGAGCCGCCCGAGGTGTTGGGCAAGCTCATCGGCGGCGCCTTGACGGGAACGTTTCTCGGCGTGTTCCTCGCCTACCTATTGGTCGGCCCCTTTGCTTCACGGCTAAAACAGATCCTTGATGAGGAACACCAATTTTATCTCATCATCAGAGACGTCATGGTCGCTCACCTCAATGGCAACGCGCCGCAAGTGTCGGTGGAGATCGGCCGGGGCAACGTGCCGACCAAAGTCCAGCCCAGCTTCTTCGAACTTGAAGAAGCCATCAACAACGTGGAAGTCGCCGCCTAAGGCGCTCTTCCGTTTCCGAACATCGTTAAGCCTTTGATACCAAAGGTTATTTTTTGGACTCAAAATAGTATGGAGACGAATATAATTAGCTACAGAAACGATTGCGCCCGTGCCGTCGTATCCATTTGTAGTTGTTAAGCCATCGTGTGCGCAGCCCTACCTCTAAACCCCATTGTCGATTCAGATATGGACTCGTTGTTCGTGCTGCCGCTCGAAATCATTCCGTTCAAAACAGATGCCTTACAGCGGGCCCGGCTTATCAAAAACCACCAGCTGATTGGCGTTATCGAATTGTATTCTGAACGTGAAACTGGCAGCGGACAAATTGAAGTCGACAACCTGCCAGATCATTTTCAGTGGAAGGAAGGGTATAGACATCCTGACCTTCAGATTTTGAGCAGGTTGGCTCCACTACCAAGTTTTGACGTCTACAGCCTGCAGCGGTCCCTACGTGACCTTGAGATACCCATCGCTGAAAATTCAGAGCTCCAGCTTACCGAAGAGAAGAATAAAGAACTAACAGCCTACATGTCGTCTTTCACTTTGCCGTTGATCAAGCAGATTTATGGGGACGACGATATGGAAGTATCAAGCTTCGAAGATCTTGTTGGTTTGTTCAAAGATCCGGACGTCAAGAAAGCCCTCGAAAAGCTCAAAATGATGGCGGAGAAATTGAACATCAAGCTGGATCAAATTCCCCGTTTCTTAGAGCCTGACCGAAAAAGAATTGAGTGGAATCAGTCCCTTGTGATTCCCTTGTTGTGTTCGCCAGCAAGGAGGATAACAAGATGTGGACTGACGCCACTCGTGAGAAATATGAGCGCGAGGCGCACCGCTACGCAAGCGATCTGAGCGATACCGAATGGTGCGTGATCGAACCCCATATGCCGCCCGCAAGGGCTCTGGGCCGCCCGCGCAAGACGGATATGCGGGAAGTGATGACCGCGATCCTGTACATGGCCCGCAGCGGCTGCCAGTGGCGCATGCTGCCCGGCGAGTTTCCGCCGCGCAGCTCGGTTCAGTACTATTTCTACAAGTGGCGCGACGACGGGACGTGGCAGGAGGTCAACCGGGCGCTTCTGGCGCGCACCCGCGAGGCCGAGGGGCGGGCCGCTGCCGCGACTGCCGGGGTGATCGACAGCCAGTCGGTGAAGACCACGGAAAGCGGAGGTCCGCGCGGGTTTGACGCGGGTAAGAAGGTGATGGGCCGCAAGCGCCATATCGTGGTGGACACTGGCGGGCGGTTGCTCGGTGCCGTGGTCCACGAGGCTGACATCCAGGATCGCGACGGTGCGCCGTCGCTGCTCGCCGAGGTGGGGGCGTGGTTTCCCGGGGTCGGCCATATCTTCGCCGACGGCGCTTACGCCGGCCCTAAGCTGGCCGGGGCGCTGAAGAAGATCGGCGACTGGGCGCTGGAGATCGTCAGGCGCAACGACAAGGCGGACGGCTTCGTTGCGCTGCCGCGCCGTTGGGTGGTCGAACGCACCTTCGCATGGTTCGGGCGCAGCCGCCGCCTTGCGAAGGACTTCAAGGCGACCGTCGAGAGCGCCCTTGCCTGGCTCCTGATCGCCAGCATCCAAGTCTTCATCCGTAGACTAGCAAGGTTATGAAAATAAACGATTCTTTTCCGGCCAGACTCTGAGAGGACTACGGAGATATCTTTCTATCTTTGTCCTACTACCAAAACTGCCTCGACCGTCTTGATCCACTTCTCAACAGTTTTGTCGATTCCATGAATGATATGAAAAAGAACTATCAGATCCGCCAGGATTCTAATCTGTTGGATCACATTGGTCGTATCGAAAAACTGATGACCGGATTGGTGGAGTTTTTGAAACGCCTGTTCACCGACTTTAATGTTCAAACACAGGACTTGTGGGACAACCTTTCGGCCGAACGGTTTGAAACCGTTAAGAAAATGATCGAGGAATACCATACGACAATCGGCGGAGTGCTTTGTGGACTGACCGTCAAAATGAACGCTTGGATCGATCGCTATCCCAATCCTCGGTCCGGTAGCCCGATCAGTAAAGGCGAATTCCTGATGTCAGACATTCGACAAGGTGTCGCAAACATTCGCGCCATCGCATCCGGCCACTCAGCTGACTAGAAAACTTGCTTATCGAGCCAGTGCGGTTTCTGACCCAATGTTTTCGCTGCGTGCCAATTCCTCAGTAGAAAGCGTCTTTTGCAGCCAAACGTAAGCGACCAGCGCCATGACAAAAGTTGTCAGGGTCATGGAAACAAAAACGCCTTCAATGCCCCCTAGGGCTGCGCCCGCGTAGGCCAAGGGCACCTGAAGAACCAAAGACTTTCCTGCGCCGATGATCATGGCCGGCATGGGTTTGGCGAGGGAGTTGAAGGTCTGAGAACCAATACCAATCACCGCCATAACCGGATAACTGATGGGAACGACCAGAAGGTAGAACGCCGCCATACGCACCACATCACTTTCGTCACTAAACAAAGCCGCCACATCATCGCCGAACACCGCAAGTAAGACGGCAATGATGACACCGTAGATAAAACACACTTGAAGACTGAACCGGAGCGCCGTGCGGACGCGGTCAATCCGGTCTGCCCCGGCATTTTGCCCGACAAACGGGCCCATGGAGATGGATGTCGCCATAACGATAATCAAAGCGAACATCTCAACGCGGGTGGCCACCCCATAGGCCGCAACTGCAACCGCGCCGAAGGTAGAGATCAAGGCGGTCAAAATTCCGAAAGACACGGGGACGATCAGCTGTGTCCCGGTTGACGGTAGCCCGATGTGGAGAATCTTGTTCCAGTTGGTCTGAACGCGGCCAATGGATGGCTTTTCATAGGTCAGCGCATGCATGCGAAAGTGCAATACGGTGAGAGCCGCAATGAACGTAATAAACCTGGCGATCACCGTGGCCAAAGCGGCGCCTTGCAGTTCCAGCCGGGGGGCACCGAGCAAGCCAAAAATCAGAATCGGATCAAGCGCAATATTGAGAAGCGCGGCTATCGACATGATCATGCTGGGAAATTTGGCGTCCCCATGGGCTCGGATTATGGAGTTACCGATTATTGGTACGACCATGAAGACAATGCCGAGATACCAGATTTCCATGTAGTCCCGGATCAACGGCATGATTTCAGGGGTTGCTCCGAGCAGAGAAAACAGCGGATCGATGGTCGCCATGCCGACAATGCTGAAGACAGCCGTAACAAGCACCGCCAACAGCAAACTGTCTGTGGCAATGGCGCGGGATTCTTCCCCCTGCCCGCCGCCAACGACACGGGACACGACCGAGGTCACACCCGTGCCCAAGCCGACCGCTATGGCATGGAGGATCATGACCACAGGAAAGGTAAACGCCATGGCCGCTAGCGCTTCGGTTCCCAATTGCGCGACAAAGAAGGTATCGACGACCTGAAAGGTCATGGATGCGATGGAACCGATGGCCATATAGGCCGTGAGGCCGAGGATATGTCGCCGGACGGAGCCTTCGGTCAAATCGCGGCCACGGTGTTTACGGGTCACGTCAGCCGCTTGAGATTTATTCGCCCCGTCCACCCATATCCTCTTACTTAACCTCTGTCTTTCAAGCTCATACGCACCATGAATGCGTAAGTTTTGCAACCCTCCCATGCACAATTTAGGGCATTATTTTCAAGGAGTTAGAGTTATGGTGTTGCCACTTGGAGTGGTGTAAACAGGCCCTCGTCCGCGAACCCTAGGATTGCCCAAAGCCATGCCTGACGGCGCTCAAAGCGGAGCACGCACACGTGAGACCTTCAAGGCTGAAGGAATCACCAAAGTGTACATAACCGGCGATCAGCGGGTTGATGCGCTGCGCGGCGTCGATCTGATTCTGTACGAAGGCGAATTGGTGGTGCTGCTCGGACCGTCGGGCAGCGGCAAGTCCACGTTGCTCAATATTTTAGGCGGATTGGACTTTCCGACATCAGGTACGCTGTTTTTTAAGGACCTCGAACTCACGGCTTGCACCCAGAGCGAATTGACCACCTACCGGCGGGATCACGTGGGTTTTGTTTTTCAGTTCTACAACCTTATTCCCAGCTTAACGGCTCGTGAAAACGTGGGCCTGGTTACCGAAATTGCCGAGGACCCCATGCAGCCCGACGAAGCGCTGGAAATGGTCGGCCTTGAACATCGGCTCGATCACTTTCCATCCCAACTGTCGGGCGGCGAGCAGCAGCGGGTTGCCATTGCCCGGGCGATAGCCAAACGCCCCGATGTCCTGCTCTGCGACGAACCGACGGGCGCATTGGACAGCAAGACAGGCGTCGTCGTGCTGCAAGCGTTGGACCGGGCCAACCGTGAACTGGGCACAACCACGGCTTTGATCACGCACAATGCAGGCATCAAGGATATGTCCGAACGTGTGATTCGGTTTGCCGACGGACAAATCATCAGTGTTGAGGAAAATCCGGTCAAAAAGGATCCTGGGAATCTGACATGGTAATGCGTGTTTCTGCACTGAATAAGAAGCTCTTCCGCGACCTATGGCGCATTAAGGGCCAGGGATTGGCTATTTCTGCTGTGGTGGCCTGCGGAATCGCACTGATGATTGCCTCGTTCGGAACCGTCGCTGCTCTTGATGAGAGCATGAACGCCTTTTACGACTGCACCCGCTTTGCCGATGTCTTCGCGGTCATGAAACGGGCGCCAGACAGCCTGCTTGAGGAAATCGAGCGCATCCCAGGCGTCGCTACGGCGGAAAGCAGAATCACCGCCGCCGTTAATCTCGATATCCCGGGCATGGACGAACCGGCGACAGGCCAACTCATTTCACTACCCGAAAGAGGCACGCCCCTTCTCAACGATGTCATTATTTTAGCAGGCCGGTATCCATCGCCGCAGCGTCCGAACGAGGTCGCGGTCACCGACCCGTTTGCCAAGGCACACAACTTTGATCTGGGCGACACCTTTAAAGCCATTATTAATGGCAAGAAACGCGAACTTGAAATTGTCGGCTTCGCCCTCACACCCGAATACATCTACGCACTGGGCCCTGGCGCCTTGATGCCCGACGACAAACGTTTCGGCGCCATGTGGATGGGCCGCAAGGCCCTTGCGGCGGCTTTTGATCTGGACGGCGCGTTCAACGATGTCTCCATGTCTTTGCAACGGGGTGCGCAAACCGAAGAAGTCCTGCGGCAGCTTGACGTTCTCATCAAACCCTATGGCGGCAGTGGGTCTTATGCCCGTAAGGATCAACTCTCTCACTTTTTCCTGAACAATGAACTGACACAACTACGCACCAGTGGTGCCATTTTTCCGCCGGTATTTTTGCTGGTCGCTGCATTTCTGCTCAACGTGGTGGTGACCCGCATCGTTGCCACGGAGCGCGAGCAGATCGGACTGCTTAAAGCGTTTGGTTATACCGATTGGGAAGTCGGTTGGATCTATCTCAAGATGGTCCTCATTCTGGTGGCCGTAGGATTGGGCCTGGGCATGCTGATTGGCTTGTGGATGGGTGGCGGCATGATCACCATGTTCAACACCTACTATAAGTTTCCGCTGCGGGACTTTGGTGTCGACCCGGCCGTGTTTACATCGGCGTCGGCCATTAGCCTTATATCTGGTCTGGCCGGTGGAATGGGCGCCGTAAGCCAGGCCGTCCGCCTGTCACCGGCGGTGGCTATGGCCCCGCCGGTACCAACGTCGTACCAGTCCGGCGGTTTGGCCAAATTCTTCTCGCAGTTCCAAATCAGCCAGCCGACACGGATGATTTTCCGTCACGTCAGCCGTTTTCCGGTTCGCTCTGGACTGACTATCATCGGCGTCGCGTTTGCCGTGGCGCTCATGATCATGTCGCTGTTCTTTTTGGATTCCGTCGAAAAGGTCATTGACGTCTATTTCTTCCAAGCGGAACGCCAGACCCTCACGGTTGCCTTTGTCGAACCTCGGCCCGCCACCGTCGAACAGGAAATTCAGCATTTGCCTGGTGTCATTACCACGCAACCGATGCGCAGTGTGGCGGCACGGCTGCGCAACGGACATCTCAGCGACCGCAAAGCCATTCAAGGCATTGTCTCGGGTGCCGACCTCAGCCGTCTCCTCGACGACAATCAAAAACTCATTGAACCGCCACCCGGGGGCATGGCGCTGTCGCGGCACATTGCAAAAGATCTGGACCTCAAACTGGGTGACATTGTCACGGCCGAGGTCCTGCAGGAACGCCGTCCCGTCGTTGAAATCCCCATTGTGCAATTGGTCGACGAGTATTTGGGCTTTCAGGCCTACATGCGCCTGGATGCTCTCAACCGGCTCATGAAAGAAGGACCGACCGTGTCCTCTGTTCATGTCCTGGTCGATAGCCGGTACGCCGATGACCTATACAAAACTTTGAAAGACATGCCCGCTGTTGCAGGAATTGTCCAACAAACCGCGGCTCTGAACAGCTTTAGGGACACCATGGATAACACCATGAATGTGATGATTGGGTTCTATGTCGCCCTGGCCATTCTCATTGCGTTTGGCGTCGCCTATAATGCGGCCCGCATCGCCTTGTCGGAACGCGCTAGAGCTTTGGCGAGCCTTCGTGTATTGGGATTCACCCGCGAAGAAGTCACCTACATTCTGCTTGGAGAACTCGGCATCCTGACTCTGATTTCGCTGCCCGTCGGCTGTGTGTTGGGATACGGCATGGCGTTCTCTATGTCGCCCATGTTGTCGACCGACCTATATAACTTTCCGTTTATTATTGAGAATGCCACCTATGGCTGGGCGGTTGTCGTGGTCAGTGTATCGGCCATCATCTGTGGCCTGATCACACGCCATCGTGTGCGTGGGCTTGATCTCGTAACCGCCCTGAAAACCCGCGAGTGACCGGGAGGAGTTAGACCGTGTCCCTGCCCTTTTCGCGCCGCACTTTGGTCATCGGCACCATTGTCTTGGTTGTCGTCGTTCTCGTTGGTTTGTCATTACAGCCCTGGCCTGTGGGTGTCGATGTGGCCCAAGTCAAACGGGATAATTTATTGGTCACCATCGACGACGAAGGGCAAACGCGTCTGAAAGATGTTTATACGGTATCCGCACCTGTGGCCGGCCGCTTGCGCCGCATCGACATTGAAGCCGGTGATCTCGTCACCGCCGGGCAAACCGTACTTGCCCTGTTTGAACCGTCGGACCCCGCCATGTTGGATGTGCGCAGCCGGACGGAAGCCGAAGCCATCGTCAAAGCCGCCGAGGCCGCCGTCGGTCTAGCCGATGCGGAGCAGGCCCGCGCCCAGGCGCAACTGGATTTTGCCGAAGCGGAGCTGGCCCGCGCCATCCCCCTCGCGGAACGCGGAACCATTTCTCAAGCCACGCTTGATCAGCGCCAATTGTCCGTGCGCACGGCCCGGGCTCAGCTGGCAGAAGCCGTTGCCAGCCTGCGCAAGGTTCAAGCCGATCTCGAATCGGCCCGCGCCATACTGATCACCGCGCGGGACGCGGAAGTGAATGGCACCAGCGATCCCGATGATCTGATTCCCGTGCGCGCACCCATTTCGGGGCGGGTCCTTCGGGTGTTGCAGGAAAGTGAAGCCGTCCTCGCCGCTGGCACGGTGTTGATGGAACTTGGAGATCCGGCCGAGCTGGAAATCGTTGTTGATCTGTTGTCGACGGACGCGGTCAAAATAAAAGCGGGCGACCGAGTGATTATCGATGACTGGGGTGGAGATACCCCCTTGGAAGGTCGGGTCCGCTTAGTCGAACCCTTCGGCTTCACTAAAATTTCGGCCCTTGGCATTGAAGAACAGCGCGTCAACGTGGTCATCGACTTCGTCTCCCCTCAATCGGACTGGCAAAGCCTTGGTCATGGCTACCGGGTGGAGACCCAGGTGGTCATTCAGGACCGCAGAGGCGTGCTGACCATCCCGGTCAGTGCCCTATTCCGGTCCGGTGAAAGTTGGGCCGTCTTCGTTGACGATGACGGCACTGCGCGTCTTCGGGAGATCGAACTGGGTCAACGCAATACCCTGGAAGCGGAAGTGGCCGGCGGCTTGGACGAAAGCGAAGCGGTGATCTTGCATCCCTCTGACGCTATTGCCGACGATGTGGATATCGAACGGAGAGCGGAGTTTTAAACCGTCGGTGCGATATTTGCGTTCCGGTGGAAGAAGTTGGTGGGGTCGTATTTGTTTTTAAGCTCCACCAACCGCGGATAGTTTCCTTTGAAATTGGCCTGCACTTTCGACGCGCCTTCGTCCATAAGGGCATTGGTGTAAAACCCGCTGCCTACGAACGGCTCGATCGGTGCCCAAAAATCCCGTCCGGCTTTGACCATCGCTTGCGACATGGTTGGATCCAGCCATGTCGTGGCTGAATCGATGTTAAACAGCGCGTCCCGGTGCGGATAAGCCGTCTCGTCCGATGCCACGTCACTCACCGCACCATCCATGGGAAGAACGGAAGCAAAAGCCACACGCGGTGGACCCTCGATAAAACTATCCACCAATGTATCGATCACATCCGTATCGCGCGTATCAAGAAAACCCGATTTGGCATAGTGCCGTTGGCCGTAACGGTTCTGTTCGTCGATACGCTGTTGCAGTAATACGTAATCGACAACCGCCTCGCTTTCTGAAGTCGGCGGGCCGAACTTCTTGATGTCGGATAAAATGCGGTCCAACGCAGCGTCGGACCCGTAAAACGCACCTGATATCCTGGCCGACATACGGCCGTTCGGTAATCTCGCTATGTTTGCATTGGTATAGAGATCCCGATCCGCACCGTCGCAAAACTCAAAGTAAAACCGGTACAGGTCCTTAGCTTGTTCAAAGGGATAACGATAGGTAAACGTTTTTACATTGGGGTCGAAGTCGTGAAGTTGGAACTTAAAAGCGGTCACGACTCCGAAATTGCCGCCGCCGCCACGCACACCCCAAAACAGATCAGAATTCTCATCAGCGCTGGCCGAGAGAATTCGTCCGTCGGCGGTGACCATGTCCACACCAAGTAGATTGTCGATGGTGAGACCGAATTTCCGCATTAGCCGGCCCAACCCCCCGCCGAGGGTTAATCCACCGACGCCGGTATGGGAAACAACACCGGCCGTGGTGGCAAGACCATGCCCTTGGGCCACCGCATCCAATTGACCTAGCAGAGCGCCGCCTCCGACCACAGCCGTTTTCGCGATGGGATCGACTTCAACTGTGTTGATTGCCGTCAGGTTAATCACCAAGCCACCTTCACATACGGATTTGCCCGACATGCTGTGACCACCCCCACGCACGGCCGTTAACAGGTCGTGGCTGCGGCTAAAGGCGATGGTGCGAACGACGTCTTCGGGTGAAGCGCAACGGACGATCAATGCAGGCCTGCGGTCAAATTCCGCATTCCAAACTTGGCGGACTGCGTCATAAGACTCATCCGAAGGACGTATGACCGCACCTTTTAGGCTTCTCTGAAAATCATTCAGCTGAGCTGCACTTAATACGGCTTCGCCACCATCGGTTTTCAAGACGGACATTGATTGCGCAAACACTGATCGCAGGGGAACGAGTGCTAAGGCAGCCGCGCTTAAACCTGTGCCGAGAAACGTGCGTCTTTTCATTTCACAAATCCTTTGAAGGGGTCGGACTATCAGTCCAACTGGAGCAAGGGTATGGCGTCAAGCGCGGGCGGCTCCGCAACTGCGGTAAGATAGGCGTATATGGCTCTCATTTGCGTTTCATTCAGCACATTCGGCGAATAGGCTGGCATAACGCCATAGGGCCGCCGCACAATGTCGGCGAAGTCTTCATACGGCAGTGGTTCAGGTGCCAAACGCAACCCTGCTGAACCACCCTGCCCCACAAGACCATGGCACTGTTCACAGCCGAACCGCAGATAGACAGACGCATCTTGCGCTTGGACCGAAAATGTCATCATCCAAGTAGATATCGCTATAACTATTCTGATCATCGTTTCTTTAACGCACTTAATCATCGCGGTTGCGCGACGACATCGACCAAAGCGGGTTCGCCCTGCTTCACCACATCCATGGCCATGGCCAAGGCGGGGCCCACATCGTTGGGGTTGTCGATGGGTCCGCTTGCCCAGACACCGAAACTCTTAGCCATCGCGGCAAAGTCCACGGTCGGGTCTTCAAACACGTTGCCGATCTTCGCCGTGCCTTCCACGCCTCGCTGACGCCGCGCCGCCACCCGTTGTACATGCATCACCTCTTGGTGGTAGGCGCGGTTGTTGTGCATGACCGTTAGCAGCGGCACCTGGTGATGGGCTGCGGTCCACAAAGCGCCCGGTGCGTACAACAGATCCCCATCGCTTTGCAGATTGACGGCAATGCGGCCTTCCTCCTGATGGGCCAAGGCAGCGCCGACCGCCGCCGGAATGCCATATCCCAGACCACCGGCGCCGGAGGTGCCGATATAGTGATAAGGCTTATCCATCGCCCACAAGCGCAATGGCCAACTGCCCCAGAAGCCGACACCGGAGACCAAACCCCAATCGTATTGTTTGACCTTGTCCCACACTTCCATGCAGATGCGCGCGGTGCTGACGGGGCTGGCGTTCCAGCCGTAGCGCGCTGCGTCGAGATCCCGCTGGCGCGTTTCCCGATAGGCTTGCCGGTGACCCTCTTCGCGCCGGGCGATGGCAGAGCGGCGGGAACGCGGCATGGCTTCGCGCACGGCTTCGATAAGCGCAGGCAACGTGGCTTCCACATCACCGGTGATGGGATGGTCGGGTTCATAGTAGCGGCTGAAGTCTTGATAGTTGGACCGTATGAATGTGCCGCCCATGCCAAGGGTAATGACTTTGACGTCTCCGCCGACCCTTGCCTGAGATTCCCGATGAGGCAAATCGAGCATGCGGTTGATGCTGCCCCACACGTCGCTCAATTCGAGACCAAGAATGACATCCGCGTCGCCGATCGCTGCCCCGCCGCGCATGGAATGGTTGAGGTAGTGAGTGTTGGGAAAATTCAGACGGCCAAACCTGTTGGCAAAGGGCGCTTGTAGTATTTCAGCAAGCTCCACCAATAACGCCATGCCTGCTTCTGTGTGGATAGCCCGGTCGGCGAGAATGAGGGGCGAGTCCGCGTTGACCAAGAGTTCGGCAGCGGCTTCGACGGCGCCTGCTTCCCCTTGTGGTGGAGAAATCGTCGGTACCTTGGGCAGCGGTGGCCGTTCTTCGCCGGCCATGCTGTGTTCCTGCAGTTCTGCATCGAGAATCAACGCCACCGGCCCCATGGGTGGAGTCATGGCGATGCGGTAGGCACGCGCTAAGGACTCCGTGAAATGCGTGAGCGAAAGAGGTGTGTCATCCCATTTGATGTAATCGCGGATGGGCCGGGCAGAGTCCTGGGCCGAATGAAGCCATTCCACCGGCACGCGCCGGGTGGCAGCGTCTAAGTGATCGCCGCCGATGACGATCAGCGGAACCCGGTCAGCCCAAGCGTTGTACACGGCCATGGCGGCATGTTGAATACCGACGGTGCCGTGACAGGCCATGGCCATGGGTTTGCCCGAGACCTTGAAATAGCCGTGAGCCAAAGCCACGGCCTGCTCTTCATGCAGGCAAGTGAGAATTTTTGGCTTTTCGTTGTTGCCGTAGTTGAGGACAGACTCATGCAGACCGCGGAAACTGGATGCGGCATTAATGGCGAGGTAATCCAGCTCCATCGCTCGCATGGCATCCACCATGTAATCGGAGGCCGGCTCGTCGACAAAATAGCGATCGAGTAGTTCTTCCGGATAGTCCTCAAGGGGATCCATATCCTGCGCCAATTGTGTCGCTGACGGAGGAGACAATGGGACGGGCGCCTGTTGTTCGGCCTTAGCAGTCGTAGACCGTGGCGCCGCGATGGCTCCCGCCGACATACCTGCCGCAGACGCATGGGTAAGAAACCGCCTGCGGCCGACACCTTTATTCTTTTCAGGGTCTTTCAGTTTCGTCATGCCGGTCTCCTCCACCTTGTCCGGTGAAGCTTAGGGGGCTGTACCAGAAAGTCCCTATCCGCACACGGCCGGTGTTCATGTGTTGGATGCAAATACCGGATATACAAGGCTCTCGCTTGGGTGGGACGATGCCGTTATGCTCCCCTCCAAGATCGAAAAGCACGATTGTAAAAACATCAATGGGGGACGACGGGATGAAAAAAGGTTATGTGGATTCGGACATGGGACAGCTGCACTATTGGACGGCGGGCAGCGGTCCCAACCTGGTGCTGCTCCATCAGTCCACCCAGAACTCCGAAGAATACGCGGGCCTGATCCCCAATCTGGAAGACAAGTACACCCTCTGGGCCATTGAGTGGCTCGGTCACGGCCAATCCGCCGACCCCACTCAAGAACCTGAAATGGCCGACTACACCCGCACCGTCATTCAAGCCTTGGATGCATTGAATATCGATAAGGCTGCCTTGCTCGGTCATCACGGTGGCGGTTCTATCTGTATCGACATTGCCGCCGCCCAGCCGGAACGGGCGACCCATGTGATTGCTTCGGGTACAGGTCAGCGCTCCAAAGAAGATACGGAGAAGTTACTTAAACACCGCAAGGAAGCACCCGAACCCATCAACGAAGCGGGGGACTTCCTGAAAAAGATGTGGGGCATCTATGCCAAGCTGGGCGGTCCCGAGACATCGCTCGATACCATGCACTTGGTGTTTCTCAACAACATGAAGGAACGCCTGCGTCCTTACGATGCGCACGACCCCATCCTTAAATGGAACAAGGCGGAAGCTTGCGCCAAATTGCAATGCCCCGTGCTTCTCATGCAAGGAGACTTGGATGCTTTTGTCGCGGGTCAGGAAAAACTTCTGGAAACGTTGGACAACGGCCAGCGGGTTGTGATCGAAGGCACGGGCGCGTTTTTGTTTTATGAGAAGCCCGAAGAGATCGCGCGTGTGGTGCACGATTTCATCAGCAGCACCTAAATCACCTTCCCCGGATTCAAGATCCCTTTCGGGTCCAGCGCGTGTTTGAGCGTGCGCATGAGGTCTATTTCAGCCTCGCTCCGGCTCCAAGACAAATAGTCTTTCTTTTCCGTACCGATGCCGTGTTCGGCAGACACGGAGCCTTCAAGGTCGCGGACGATACCATAAAGAATGTCGTTAACCTTTCGGTGCGCCTCCGCTGAGCCGTCCCCCACGGACACGACCGCATGGAGATCGCCGTCGCCGAGATGACCGAGAATCAGTGTGGTCGCGCCGGGAAAGGCTGACTCTATGTCTGCGATCGTCCGCGTGCCGAAATCGTCCATGGTCAGGATGGGCATGGAGACGTCGTAGGTGAAAAGTGGCGCAATAGCGCGAAACCCTTCCCCTGCGCCCTCGCGGATGGCCCAGAGGTCGTCCCGATCGGATTCCGATTGGGCCACAACACCACCTTGGATAAGCCCCTGCCCGTGTGCCGATTCCAGCAATGTATCGAAACCGGCATCATCGCTGTCCGGATCAGCGCCAAGGGACTCTGTCAAAACATAATACTGATGATCCAGCGGTAACGGTGGCTTCAAGGATGGACAATACTCGGTAACAAAATCGTAGTATCCCGACCACATCACTTCGAAAGCACCGAGAGCTCCACCCAGCGAGTTATCCAACAGGGAAAGAAACTTGGGAACGTTGTCGAATGTGTCGATCCCAACAAACGCCGTCGACGTCGTCAGCGGCTTGGGCTGTAGACGCAACACACAACGGGTGACGATGCCCAGTGTTCCTTCAGACCCGATAAATAACTGCTTGAGGTCATAGCCCGCGTTGTTCTTCAGCATGCGGTTCATGGAGGAAAGAACGGTTCCGTCGGCCAGCACCGCTTCCAGGCCTAACACCGATTGGCGGGTCATGCCATAACGGATGACCCGGTTTCCGCCGGCGTTGGTACTGATTAGGCCACCGAGGGTGGCGGTGCCGCGTGCTCCAAGGTCAACCGGCATCATGAACCCGGCGTCATCAGCGACCTCTTGAGCTGTTTCCAGAACCACACCCGCTTCCGCCGTCATGGTCCGGCCGTGCTCATCAATCCCGTCAATGGCGTTCATGCGCTCCAGGGACAGCACCACGTCGCCCTCACCCGGTGCGCCGCCGCCCACCAACCCGGTCATTCCGCCTTGAGGCACAACGGGACAGCCTGAGTCATGACAGAGTTTGAGGACGGCTGATACCTGCACCGTTGACGTGGGCCGGACAACACAAAGAGGCGCTCCGGCGGCGCCATGACCGCGGGTATCCGTGTACCTCGGCCCAATGTCATCGCCGGTGAGCAGACCAGGTCCGTCAACGGCATCTGTCAGGGCCGAAAGAAGATCGGTCATTCGTCGTGGTCGGGTTGCAGCACTTCAGCCAGGTCGTTCCACACCTGCTGATCAACAATCAAGCCGTCGCGAAAGACAAATCGGTCGATGTAGCGCACTTCACAGATGGGAGATCCGTCCAACGCCTCTCCGTTGAGCATGCCTGTGCTGTACACGACGGTGTCGCCGCCATCTTCGAAGACATCAAAGTCTTCAAACGTCTTTTTCATTTTGCGGTAGCGGTTTTTTGACCAGTCGACCAGTTCTTCAAGCGTCGTCATGGACACACCGCCGGGGAAGGTCATGCGAAAGTCGGACGAAAGAAAAGTCTTAGCGTGATCCAGATCACGCGCTTCCATGGTCCTCAAAAAGTCTTTGACCTTTTCGACACTCATGCGGTCTCCCCCGTCATTGCTCCGACCATTGCTTTGAGTTCAGGCGCAATCACAATTTTACCGGCGTCATTATCCACCACGCAGGGGCAATCGAAATACTCTACCGTAAGATCGGTGCCGTAATTTTCAGTGATAAACTTTTCCCATTCCGGCGTGTAATAGGCTTTTGCATGAGCTTTGGTTTCCCATTCATACCAGCCGCCCGCTCGCTCGCCGTTACCCATGAAATATTTTCGGATCAATCCGGGGATTTCGCGATAATTGGGAGCTGTTGTTTCGTAAAGCTCCAGTTTTTCAGGCGCGGTCATAGCCGACCGGTCGGATTTGGGTATAAAAGTGACAAGGGTAGTGATCATTCCATCTTCCTCGCGCTAAATAAGGCCGTCTTTGTTGAGGCGTTCCATGACTTCCCGTTGGCGCTGCACGAAGAAGGACCGCTCAGGCACCGTGACCTCGCCGTCTACCAGCATGGCATTGGGTTCGACAACCGAATGGTTGGCATATTCCTGGGCATAAACGCCATAGGGTTGGCGGGATAAGAGATTGGTCATGCCAGCGTGCTTTCTCACTTTGCGCAGGCTGTCCATATCGAGTATGGCGCTGGCACAGAAGGTCTCCCCCGTATACGCCTCGGCCAGGACCATGCCTTTGTAATCGACAATCTTGGACATCCCGCCGGTGGATTCCGCAGGCATGGGAATCCCCTGAATGCTCGCCGTGTTGGCGGACACCACGTAGCACATGTTCTCCACCGCCCGCGCCCGGCGGCAGATCTCTTTCGGGGTTAGCATGGGCGCGCCCACTTCGGAGGTGGAATGGCAGATGATCTCCACACCGCGCATGGCCAGACAGCGCGCAATCTCCGGATAAAGAATCTCCTCGGAGGCGACACAGCCGATCTTGCCGATTTCCGTATCGGCCACAGGGAACACCGCATCGGCGCCATAGAGGTCCAAATACTTATCCCAGACGTCGTAGGGACTGGGTGCGAATAGAGAAATCAGCCGTCGGTAGCGCAACATCACATCGCCGTTGGAGCCGATGACGAAACAGGTCTGAAAATAGAGATCGGGAAAGTTAGGATCGATTTCGTAAACATTGCCCGATATCAGACACTTCCGCTCTTGGGCAATCTTGCTCATGGCCTCGTATTCTGGGCCGTCCATGGCGATGGCCCCCAACTCCTGCCAGCGTTCAATGGACTCCCCCATGGGAAAGCTGGACAGAAAGTACTCCGGCAGTACGAATAGCTTGGTCGGAGTGCCGCTGAATCCCAATGTGAACATGTCGATGGATCTCATCGACGCGCCAATCTCGTCGATCTGTTTGAGCATTTGCGCCGACGCTTCCGTCCTGTCGGCACACTTATTGATCGCGTGACAATCGACCTGCAACGCCGTTGCCGTAAACGTCGTAACTTTTTCCACCATTAGCGTTGCGCCCCTTATGTATGTCCGTTTTACCCCGCAAGGGATGTATCAGGGCCACATCCCGCGGGCAAGGAAAAGGCCGGATCGGCGTTAGCGGCGCTCCGCTCCAACCACCACGACAAGCAACACCGCCGTTTCATTGGTGCGGTTCTGCCACGTGTGGTTGTTGCCTGTCTGCACCAGCGTATCGCCGACGCCTAGGGTGACTTCTTCATTATCTGTCACCAACACGATTTCGCCGCGCAGTACGGCGATGTAGTCCACGCTGTTGGACGTGTGCATGGGAATTTGCGGCGCATTGGCGCCGCCGGGCAACTCCGCTGTATAAAATCGCGTGCCGGAGAAAATTCTGGGAAGAGGTCCCAGCCCGTCATCAGTGACGTCGTTGCGAACGGGAATACGGGTGGGAACGTCATCGGTCTGCCACAAGCGCACCATGCGCGCGCCGTTAAGGTAGAGTACATCCTCCGGCTCGCCGTCTTCTAAAACAAAGGACTGCCCGTCCTCCCCTTCGACGGTCAGTACCCGCCGCGTGGTATGGACGAAAGGATCATTAGTGGCATCCATGAGGGTGCTCCCGGGTGATTTCCTTAGCCATTTTGGTGCATGCTGGAGACCGGCATCAACCCTATACAAAGTGACCGCTATGTCCTTCACCGCTTACCAAGGCCACATTGTCATCACCGAGCCGGGCGGGTCGCCCCAGCTCTATGAACGGTTCCTGCTGACGGAGAACCCGGACGGATCCCGGTCCCTGCGCACTCTCACCCAGTCGCCCAAAGGCGACCTATTGCGCGATGTGAACCAAATGGTCGCCGCCGACTGGCGCCCCATCGAAACCATAGGCCGGCTTTACTACAAGAACGAAGCTCACGGCTCGGTCCTCCGCCGTGTCGTCGGCGATACCCTCCATTCTTATGTGTGGAATCAGGATACGGAAGTGGATTACGCCACGTTCGATGCACCGCCCAACATGTCTATCGGCTATCACGCCATCATTCTTGATTCCTGGAAAATGTGTTTTATCGACACGTCTAATAGCGACTTCCAGGAGATCATGGTGCATTCCGTCTCCAATACTTGGAACGGCCGCACGCTGGAGCACGGTGAGAAAATTACGAGCAAAGCCCGCTATCACGGCATGGAAACCATCGACTTACCTGCCGGAACCTTTGAATGCGCCCGCTACATCTGGGAAACATCCTTCGGTAAGGAACTGCACGTGTGGAGCCTGGGACCTCACCGCTTGCTCGCACGCATGGTGGTCGCGGCGGGCGACAAGGAAGGGACGGTCTATGAGTTAGGCGAAATGACGGAAACGGAAACCGTTTGGCCTTAAGGGTAAAAATTAGTCCGGCCGCGGTTTTTGTTGCGCCATGGCTTGGCGTAGTTCCTCTTTCATCTTTTCCATATGCCGGCGGTGCTTGGCTTCTTGCTGCTTTTGTTTCTGCTTCTGTTTCTGACTTTGCCGAAGGGCGATCAGAAGTATGAGCAGCAGAAAACCGCCGATGAAGTATCCGGCCCATTCGCGCCCTGACATGATTTCCGCATCACGCGTCCCCATGGGGTTGGGACGCACCTGTGCCAAAGCGTCGGACAAGGACAGCACCGCCCACCCGGAAGCGATCACGAGTGTGCACAACGTGCGGCGGAAGAGTGCATATATTCGTTCGGCCATATCTTTGCCCTCCATCAAAGAGGTTCCAAGACAGGTTTGTTCGGCTGAAAACTATATCACGGACGTCCGAAGTTCGGAAATGAAGGGTGCGAAATGTCGCCTGTTAAATCTCACCCATCACTTCGAAAGCGGCGCGTTCGCCGGACTCCACGGCTCCTTCCATACCGCGGTTCGACAGCGCCGTATGCTCACCGCAGAAATGGATACGCCCGTGAGGCTGGCCAACAGCAAGGAGGAACTCGGTCACCTGACCGGGCATCCATACCGCGTAGTCGCCTCCAGCGAAGGGATCGCGCAACCAGGACTTAATGTGCACCGCTTCCAGTTTGCCTTTCGCGGCTGGCCGGATGCGTTCGATCTCGGACACCACCCAGGCTTTGGCGTGTTCGGGATCAACCTGATCCAGTTTGATAGCTGTGAAGCCGCGGGCCCAGGCCGTTAGGCTTGATACCGCCATGCTGTCGAGAAAATGACGATTGCCAATTACGTGGCCGGCCACCGTGTCCGTCCACATGTCGGGTGACCAGCCGTCGGCCTCCCAGAACGGTTCCTTTGCGACCAGATGAACCTGGGTCATGGGGAAGTAAGGCACCAAGGAGATGGCTTTGCTCATTACCGGCGGCAGTGCTGGATCGAATTTCATGTAACGCATGACCGGCAACGGCAGGGAGAAAATGACCCGCTGTCCGCGGTAGACCGACCCATCACCGCAATGCACTTCGGCATCACCGTTGTTACTGCGGATGCCGACCACGTTTTTGCCAAGGTGCACCTCCTGCTGAAGTGCCCGGGCCATGGTTTCAGGAATGGTCGAATTGCCGCCTACGGCTGACAGCGATGTTGGCGGCGCGTCTTCCATGGAGGCCACCCAGCCGTCGTTGAACCACATCATCAGGGCTGAGATGTCATGGGCTGAAGTGCCATAAGGAACATTTAGATTGTAGGTCAGATTGATCTGTTCGTCGGTGAACCCTTCCCGCCTCATCACCTCGTAAACGGAAATGTCATGTTCCGCGCTTTTCGGGTCGTACCAGTCTTCGAAGTCGGCCAGAGGATTGGTCTGGCGCAACAGGACGAGTGGAACCAGGCGCGGACTAAACCGCTTCCAATTTTCGGGGAGGATGTTTTTCGCATGGGTCGGCCAAGCTTCGATGGAAATTCGTTCGCCGTCCAAATAGAAATCCCACGGTGTGATCTGCTGCCGGCCAGCATTGTTCATCATAGGAATGTTGAGCCGCTCTGAGATGTCGATCATGCGGCCGTAACCAGGGCCGATGCCGTTGCCGCCCGCCTCCGGATTACCGGGCATATCCCTGAAAGTCAGGAGACGCCCTCCGAGGCGCTGGCGACCTTCGATGACCTGAACCGTGTACCCCAACTCTTCCAACAAAAGTGCAGCGTAAAGCCCGGCCAAACCCGCACCTATGACGACAACATCCGTGCGGTTCTGCGCCCGTAGAGGTTTGGGAGACAGTCCTGAGGCTGCGAGCGCCCCGCCGGACGCAAGGGCTGTCCGTCTTGAGAGCGTTCCGTGTCCGCTTTTAGATCGCGTCAAAGACTTCAAAGGCCACCCGCTCACCGGACTCCATGGCCCCTTCCATACCCCGGTTGGACAAAGAGGTGTGCTCACCGCAGAAGTGGACGCGGCCATGGGGCTCCGCCATTTTAATGATGAAATCCTTAATTTGCCCCGGTTCCCACACGGCCCAGTCACCTGATGAGAACGGATCGTTGTGCCAAGACTTAAAGCCAGCCACTTCGATCTTACCTTTTGCCGCAGGACGCAGGGTTTCGAAAGCGTCGATGACCATGCGTTTGGCGTCTTCCACGGGCACTTGATCCACCTTCTGCGCTTTCCAGCCCCGGTGCCAGCAGGTGATGGAGGTGACTTCCGCCGGATCGTCCCCGAAGTGCTGAGGCATGACGTTGCCCAAGACTGTATCCGTGAACATGCCCGGTGAAATGCCGTCGTCTTCCCAGAACGGTGCTTTGGCAACCAAGTGAGATTGAGTGAGCAGTTGCGCCCCGAGGGTCTGTACCGCCCGCGCTTGAATGCCGGTTAAAGCTGGCTCCATGTTGATGGTGCGCAATACCGAGAACGGTAAAGAACAGATCACCCGCTTACCGCGATAGATCGTGCCGTCTTCGCAAAGGACTTCGGCGCCGCCATTGTCGCTGGTAATGCCGATGACCTTACGGCCGAGATGCACTTCGTTTTTGAGCGCCGCTGCCATGGCTTCGGGAATGCGCTGGTTGCCGCCTGCTGCCGCGTAAGTGGCGCGCGGCTCAATTTCCCGCTGCATGGTGCCCCAGGCGTAAACGAACATGAGCATGAGAGCAGAGACATCATAGGACGAATTGCCGAAATCGGAATTGATGTTGTAGGCAAGATCGATTTCTTCTTGCGACACACCTTTGGAGAGGAACCAGTCGTGCAGCGGAATGTCCAGAGGAGCTGCAATTGGGTCGTACCAGTCCTCGAAACTCTCTAGCGGCATATTCTGAATCATGAACAGGGGAACAAACACCCACGGCGGCATTTCGCGAAACGGCCCTTTCATCACATTACGCGGATGATCAGGCCAGTCCTTCATGTCCACGTATTTGTCATCGAGAAAGATGTTGCGTTTTAGAATGAAGGGCGTGCGGTCGTTGATGTTGTTGAGTTTGGCGCCAAACCGTTCCGCAGCGTCGATGACCCGGCCATAACCGGCACCGATGCCGTTGCCGCCGGCTTCGGGATTTCCAGGAATGTCGCTGAGGGACAAGATGCGCCCACCGATGCGGTTGCGCCCTTCGATGACCTGTACGCTGTAGCCTTCGTCCTGCAAGGCATGGGCGGCAGCCAGCCCGGCTAGGCCAGCGCCAATAACAATGACATCCGCTTCATTCAATGCCCGCGCCGGCTTCGCTGCCATGCCCATGGCCACGGCTGTAGTCGCGGCGGTTGCGGCCGCGCTCTTAAGCGCCAGTCTGCGGCTAAAGTAGTGCTTGGTCATGCTGATCCCCTTCCCGGTGCCGTCTCAATGCACGGAGTCCTCATGGATTGTGCGGCGAAATCGGGCGCACCGTAAAGGGGCTGCCATGGGGCGGAAATGGACGGTTGCCGGATGACCGCGCTGCGGTAGGATGCCGGTCAAAATTGGGGGACAGCACGAATGGGGGAAGCGCAAGCCGTCGGCGGGCTTTACGAAACGGGCATCGGCGTGCCCGATCTGGACAACGCCACACACTATTGGGCGAGCTTCGGGTTCCGCGCCGGACCGGAAGAGACCTTTGACGCGACACAGGCTGAAGCGCTGTATGGTCATAGCAGTGCCTTGACCAGCCGCCGTCTGCTGCATCAAGACTCCGATCATGGCCTCATTCGCTTGATGCATTGGGAAACGCCCCGTAACGATGGATTGGGCATTAAGCCTTTCCGCGGTCACGGCAACCGCTGGGCGGGTCAGTTTGTCCGCTCCGCCTCGGATGTTTCAAATCACGCGCGGGTGGCGGCCAAGAACGGTATGCCCGTTTATGACTTGCCTCCGACGTTTATCGACTTATCAGCCTACAACCCAGACCTGTTTGCCGGTGATGCCCCGCGACCGTTTCTCGACACCATCGTTGCTGTCAGGGAATACACCCTGATCCAGCCTCTCTCCCGCCAAGCTTTTCTCGAACGGTTTCACTACGAGAGTAAATTACTCGGCAAATTCAATGACGACTGCTTGTTCCCAGCGACACAGATCGTTCATGCGGGCTTGATGTTTTCCAGTGATGACCACGTCGTATTCGATTTCTACGATCAAGTTCTAGGCCTGAAGCGCGTTGCCGATCATCCCGTCACCTGGGATGAAGCCATGGCCTCGCGCGGCGCTTTTGACCTCGTCGAAGGGGAAACCCATTGGTCTGTGAACTTTGAAGAACCGCGTTCGGGGGCCGGCCTGGACGAACGGCGTTCCGGACGTTTGCTCATGTTCCGTTTTGGCACCGACAGCAAACTGGAAGATCAAACGGACCTGACCCGGCCGGGCTGCCATGGGCATAGCCTTTGCACCTGGCGCATCCGCGATCTTGCCGCTTTTCATAAAGACTGCAAAAGCGCAGGCTGCACAAATCTGACAGACATTCAGCCCGATGAATTCGGCGCGCACGCGTTTACCTGCACGACGCCGGACGGCTTTATTTGGACTTTCATACAGGCATAAACCATGACCGATCACGTACACCGCCAAATCGTTCTTAATGCATACCCCGACGGCATGCCGAAGCCGACCGACTGGCGCATTGAAGAAGGGCCAATCCCCGAGCCGGGGGACAATGAAATATTGATCAAGACTCTGTACCTCGGTCTTGAGCCGCGTTTGCGTTTGATGATGAACCCAACCACCGACGATAACAGGGCCATGCGCCCCCACGGCGCCATGACCGACATCGGCAAAGTGATGCCGGGGACCATCCTGGGTGAGGTGGTGATGTCCAATAATCCGAAATACAAAGTCGGCGACGTGGTGGAGGGCTTTCTCGGCTGGCAGAACTATGTCGTGACAGACGGCGCTCCCCATCCCACCAACAATCCGGAAGGGGTCGCCGTCTGCGATACCAGCTTAGCCGATCCGGTAGAGTTTATCGGACCACTCGGCGCGCCTGGACTCACAGCCATCTTAGCCTTGAAACACGAAGGCAAACTGGAACCGGAAGAAACCATGGTCATCACCAGCGCCGCCGGCATGGTGGGGTGTATCGCCGGACAGTTGGGTCTGTTGTGCGATGCCTGGGTGGTGGGACTGACCAGCACCGATGAAAAGTGCGACTACCTCAAGGACCACCTCGATTTCGATGTGGCCATCAACTACAAAACGGCGGAGGACTTGTCCGCCGCGCTCAAAGAGGCTTGTCCCGACGGTATCGATTATTTTTTCGACAATACGGGCGGCGATCTAGCCGAACTCATTAAGAAGCAGCTTTCGCCAAAAGGGCGCGTCACACGGTGTGGCATCATCGCCAACTACAACAAGACCGGCTGGAAACAGTCAGAACAATTCGCCGGACAATTCACCGTGCACGATCACGTGCCCGAGTACGAGGACGCCCGCAAAACCATGGCAGACCTGCTCGAGGATGATGTCATCCAATACCAACTTAAAGTGTTCGACGGATTGGAATCCGCACCCGAAGCCTTCATCGGCCTCTTAAGCGGTCAGAACATCGGCAAGTGGGTGGTGAAGGTTTCCTGACCTTTTCCCCTACGTCTCGAACATCGTCTTGTGTTCTTCGAGAAATTGCTTCAACGATATCGGCGGCCGGCCAAGTAGTTCTTCAACTGTGTTGGTGGTGTAATCCAAACCGCCTTCCTCGGCCATTTCCTGCATCAATTCGACCACACCGTCGATGTGCCACTGATTGGTAAGGATGTTTTGCATTCTTGCCCGGAAGTCGTCGATGGACTCAGGAATGTAAGTGATGGTGCGTTCGACAATCTCCGAAAGAATTCTAGCCGCGTCGTGCAGCGTGAGAAGTTCAGGTCCCGTGAGATCGTAGGACTTTCCGAGATGGCCATCGCTGGTCAGAACAAGGGCCGCCACCTCGCCGATATCCCGCACATCGCACATGGCCGCTTTGCCGTCTCCGGATGGGAAAATGAATGAATCGTTCGCTTTGATGGGGGCCAAGAACATAAACATGTTCTGCATAAAGAAGTTGGGCCGCAGGATCGTCCATTCCAGGCTGGACGCTTGCAAGGCTTCGACCACTTTGACATGCACCTGTGGAATGCGGCGGGGATTCTCGGGGTTGGATTCCGTCGAAGACATGTAAGCCACCTGTTTGACGCCGGCAGCTTCCGCTTGTTTTAAGATGCCCATTTCCCAGTCAAATTGATTGGGACCGTTTGGCAGAGTGAGCATCAGCCCGTCCACATCCGCCATAGCTTTGGCGACCACGGCTTTGTCACCAACATCGCCGACAACCAGTTCGACGCCCTGTTCTTTGAGTGGTGCCGCTTTTTCTTCGTTTCGGACCAGTGCCCGCACGGAAGCACCTTTGGCCAATAGATGTTTGACGGTTTGGCCGCCGGTCTTACCTGTAGCGCCGGTAACGAGAATCATGTCTTAGCTCCCCTGAGAAACGTTTTGTTGGACTGTGATTTTATCGGCCGGGAGACATGCCAGGGACTGAGCCCATGCGCAAGACCTCCCCTGCCTTTCACCCCAAGGCTGTCAATTACGTGTAGTCCTTTTAGGACTGGCAATTTTCCATTTCGACTCACTAACATATATGAAAAGTTGTCTCAAAGGTCATGTAACTTAGATAAAAAGTTGTAGTATCGGATTGATTGTGCTGGGCGTCGTATAGCCATACAAATTGATCGCACAGCCAACGAAACCTGTATTCCGGGTTGAAGAATGGAAACGCTGTGACATTGCAATTTGGATTGAATCGCTTGACTACCACCAAGCAGAAAGCTGAAACGCGTCGCAGTGATTGGTCGATCCAAAGTAAGCGGTTCGTTGAACATTGGTTGGACCTTCGAGGTGAAGGTCCATTCACGGACCTGCAATCCTTTTTGGATTCACCGTCACCTGAATTGCAGCCGCAGGTCTTCATGTTCGAACTTGAGGGACCAACAAAAACCGTTTTTCGCCTTATGGCTACGGACCTAGTCACCATCTGGGGAGGAGATTTCACTGGCAAAGCAGCAGAGGATGTCTTCACACCGGAAGTCGCTGCGTTTTATTTCGCCGATCCTCGAAAATGCGTTGATTGCCAATGTGGTTTGTGGGAACGCGGACTGTTCGGTGAAACCAGAAATCGTGAAATAGAGCTGGAGATGGTTTATCTCCCCCTTGCGATCCCAAACGACAAACCGGAAAGACTAGCGGGACTCCTGGGCTGGAAAAGGCTTTCAACCAGGCGGGCAAAGCGTCGTGGTTTGATAGCCATTGAGGATCGTCAATGGATCGATATTGGTTTCGGTGTACCTAATATTTCTCCGGAAATTTTTTCCGTCTAGAACGCAGACCCATCTAAATTGTAGTTGTAACATGCCGTCGATGTTTGACCTGATGGCCATAGGTATCATCGTGCAAACCTGTTTTTCTGTCTTTGCGGAAAGTAAACTATGATGGATCCATTAAAGCTATCCGCAAGCCATTTGGCCCACGAGATTGCCACCGAAAAAATCTCGTCCGAACGCTATTGCCGTCTCCTTCTTGAGGAAATAGAGGACCATAAACATCTCAACGCTTATACTCACGTTGACTCCGATCTTCTGTTAGAGACCGCTCTTGCGGCGGACAAAGCATTACAGGCCGGCACTGTTCATGGTCCGCTTCACGGCATCCCCCTCATAATCAAAGACAACATTAATACCGCCGGCCTCCCCACCAGCGGTGGCACCCCGGCTCTGCAAAGCAATCAGCCGGGTTCGGACGCACCTCTGGTAGCCGCTTTACGCAAGGCCGGTGCTCTCATTGCCGGCAAAGCAAATCTGCACGAACTGTCTTCGGGTGGCACCAGCGCCAACCACACCTTTGGTCCAGTGCGAAATCCGTATGACGTGAAACGTGTACCTGGTGGATCATCCGGCGGCACTGCCGCTGCCGTCGCAGCCCATCTAGCGCCGGCCGGTATGGGAACGGACACGGCAGGGTCCGTTCGTGTGCCCGCCTCTCTATGTGGCCTATTTGGTTTTAGACCGACGGTTGGACGGTATTCGGCATCCGGAATCGTACCCTTGTCCACTTCGCTGGACACAGCAGGACCGTTGGCACGCTCCATGGACGACATCATCTTGCTGGACAGTGTCTTGGCACAGCAGGCGGGCGATGTCACCGAAACACCTGTAAGCACTCTTCGGCTCGGCGTAGCGGAAAATGTCATGGCCGATGCGGCGTCTGAAACGGCCGCCGTGGTTGACTATGCATTGAAAACTCTGGAACGGGCCGGTGCAAAGCTCGTACCGGTCGATCTTGAGTTTTTGCGCGAGTTACAAACGCAAGCGGGAAAGGACGTCATCGATTACGAATTTGAAGGTGCCATGCGGGCCTACCTCGATGATTTTGCATCTGGCGTAAGCCTAGAAAGAGTTGTTGAAAAGATTGCGTCGCCTCAAGCAAAAGCCTTCACGGAGGAACGGCTCGCCAAGGTTTTCGACAAGGCCGTTTACGAGTTCGCCATCAGTGAAGGGCTGCAAGCGTTAAACAACGCGTGGCTGTCTTTATTTGATGATTACGGGATTCAAGCTGTCGCCTTTCCGACAACACCTGACGTCGCTTTGCCTCTCGATAACGATGACAATGTTATGAAAAATGGCGAGACCGTCTTCTCCTGGTTCTATTTTCGCTACACCTCCATGGCCAGCATCGGCCGCCGACCTGGCCTCAGTTTACCGGCAGGGCTCGACCAAGACGGCATGCCGGTGGGCTTGGAATTGGACGGATTGCAGGGAGAGGACGAGAATCTCATGTCCATAGCCCGAGCAGCCGCTTCGGTTTTGGACCCCCTGCCCCCGCCATCGGGCTAGAGCGGTATGATTTTAGGTTGGGTCGGTCATATCCTGCGTTTTTGAAGGGAATTATAGACATTACTTGACAACGTGAATCTAATTTGGTAGGCTACCCTCATTGATGAAAAGGATAAGCCAATGACCAAAAACACTAAAAACGAGAAAAACACCAAGAAATCACCCAATTCCCCTGGAAAATCTCAGCGTGAGGGAATTTCAGTAATTGAACTGATGGAAATGTTCCCGACTGAACAATCCGCAAATGATTGGTTTGAGTCCACTATCTGGCCCAAGGGCCGTTATTGCGGAAAGTGTGGGTCAATAAAGACCAAAGAAGTCCCTAACGCTAAACCTATGCCGTATTGGTGTACGGATTGCCGTTCCTATTTCAGTGTACGGACAAATACCGCAATTGCTCGTTCAAACGTTCCGCTTCGTAAATGGGTTGTTGCCATATACATCTGTATGACAAGCCTTAAATCCGTATCCAGTTTGAAGCTTCACCGTGACATTAAAGTGAGCCAAAAAACGGCTTGGTTCATGTTGCATCGAATTCGTGAAGCATGGAGTTTTGAAGCTGAAATAGACAGCTTAAACGGTATGTACAATCTCTGTAACGGACCTGTGGAAGTAGACGAAACATACGTCGGCGGAACACGTAAGAACATGCACAAGTCAAAACGTAGTAAGCTAAAGGGTCGTGGTTCAGCCGGTAAAACGGCGGTAGTTGGCGTCAAAGACCGTTGAGCTACTCCCTGATTATTGGACAGGTTCTGGTTTGATTTAAGCTACTTTCTGGGCCTGCTGATCGGTTTGGTTTTGCTCGATTGCCGTCCAATAGACCACGGCGGGCGGCCTGCCGCCAAGGGCGGAATGAGGACGCCTCTCATTGTAGAACGTGATCCATTTGCGGATACCCGCCCTGGCCTGTGAGCCGTTTTCCCAGGCGTGCAGATAGACGCACTCGTATTTGAGCGTGCGCCAAAGCCGCTCGACGAAGATGTTGTCGAGGAACCGCCCCTTGCCGTCCATCGAGATGCGCACGCCCGTCCGCCGAAGCCGGTCGGTCCAAGCAAACGAGGTGAACTGCGAGCCCTGGTCGGTGTTCATGATCTCTGGCGCACCGAACGTGTGGGTCGCCTCGTTTAACGCCTCGACGCAGAAGTCAGCCTCCAGCGTGTTCGAGATGCGCCAAGCCAGCACCGTGCGGGTAAACCAATCCATGATGGCAACCAGGTACAGGAACCCCCGGCGCATCGGCAGGTAGGTGATATCCGTTGCCCAGACCTGGTTCGGTCTGTTCACACTCAGCCCCCGGAGTAGATACGGCCAGGTCTTGTGCCCCTTCGCTGGCTTTGAGGTGCTGGGCTTCTGGTAGATCGGCATCAGGCCCATGAGCCGCATCAGGCGGCGCAACCGCTTCTCATTGACGCAATGGCCTTCGTTCTTCAAATGCCACGTCATCTGCCGGACGCCAAAGAACGGCGTGTCCAGGAACTGTTCATCGATCTCACGCATCAGCGCGAGGTTCATCTCGCTCTCACCCTTGGGCGTGTAGTAGAACGACGACCGGGAGATCGACAGCAGCGCACACTGCCTGCTGACCGATAATCCGGGATGACCCGGCTCGATCATGCCGCGTCTCACTTCACGCCCCAGGGCTTGAGCTGTCTGGACAAAAAATCGTTGGCCACAGCCAACTCCCCAATCTTGGCATGCAGTTCCTTCACCTGCGCTTCGTCGATCTCCGGTTGCCGGCGGCCACCACGGGCGAACAGGCCAGGAGCACCATCAAGCAGCGCACGCTTCCATTGATGAATCATCGTCGGGTGAACCCCGAACCGGCTGGACAGCTCGGATACGGTCTCTTCGCCCTTCAAGGCTTCAAGGGCTACTTTCGCCTTGAATTCCGGCCAGTGTTGCTTGCGTTTCGACATCTCTGATCTCCTTCTCTACGAAGACCAGAAGACAACAAAGTGTAGCTTACGTCAGTGTCCGATTCCCGGGGAGTAGCTCAGGGTGTGGCTGAACGTTGTATTACAAGAACGGCACTTGTATCTCTGCTTGCCTCTGGCGTTGCCGTTCTTCACTAGATCAGTTGACTGGCAGTGAGCGCAATTGGTGGGTGGCTCCTCCTCAGCATTGCTGATTAGGGACATCACTTGTTTTTGGAGGTTGAGCAGTTCTTTTTTGCTCAGTTGTGTGAGGTTCATGTTGCTCTCTAGTACCGTGAAGTAATTATGCTCCTTTTTAGCATAAACCTTGGCCTAGGTCAATCAAAAAGCGCAGAATCATGCGGTTTTTAGCTGTTTTTAGCCCTTTTTACTATCTGATAAGTAATTGATTTCTTTAGAGTACTTAGACCGCTGTAATATTTTCTTTGGTCATAGTTATTTTTGGCAGTTTTCTGCTGGTTTTTGAGATGATTATTGGGGTTTGAGGGCTATCTGCTGTTAAATAGTGGCAGTGGTCAAATGCCATTAGGTGGTGTAGGTTTTGCCTTTCCAGGTGAGGCTCAAAATGGCAA
>CBDBND010000002.1:0-51377 GCA_965207985.1 Rhodospirillaceae bacterium
ATCTTACACGCGGCGGCGCACCATACGGTGTCATAGAAAATGTCGTGACTCATCCCGAATTTCGACAGCAAGGTCTTGGCAAAAATGTTTTGCGTCATGCTCTCAATCATGCATGGGAAATGGGATGTTACAAAGTAATGCTAATGACTGGGCGAGAGGCAAACATTGCGTTCTATGAAGAAGCAGGGTTTGATTCATCAGCAAAGTGGGCTTTGCTTGCTAAGCCTAGCGGTTAGAGGAAACCAGGCAGAAAATCAGCGATGCAAATGATCGCAATATAAATAAAGAAGAACAAGGGGACCGCAATGTCAGCCAAGACCAACCGCCAGACCAACCGCATGACCGGCGCGCAACTCATCCTCCGCGCCTTGAAGAAACATCACATGACCACGGCGTTCTGTTTGGCCGGCACCGCCCATGGGCCGCTGCTCAAGGAAATGGCGGCGGAAAAGATTGCCATCATTTCCGGGCGCAATGAATCGGCCACCGTCGGTGAAGCGGACGGCTATGCGCGGGTGACCGGTAAATTGGGTGTGGCGCTGATCAATGCGGAACACGGTTTGCCCAACGCCATGACTGGCATCCTCACCGCCAACGAAGCCTGTTCGCCGGTGCTGTTGACCATGCCCTATGGCAACCGGGCCGACGCTCAGGGCGGGTATCCGTCGAACGTACTGGAAATGGTCGCGCCCTATGTGAAGTACTGCCAGCTGGTCCCCGATGTAGACCGGCTGCAGGAATACATGGAAGTGGCCGGCCGGCACGCCCTGTCGGGCCGTCCCGGTGTCGCCGTGCTCGGTATTCCCAACGGCTTTCAGAGCAAGGCTGTCGACTACGCGGAAGAGCTCAATCCGCCCTATACGGAAACATCTACGCCCGTGCCCAATCCGGATGTCATCGAACTGGCCGCGTTACACCTGGCCAAAGCCAAACGCCCGCTCATTCTTGCGGGTTCCGGTGCGGCCCTTTCAGGCGCAGGTGCGGCTTTGCGCAAGCTGACCAAGGCCTACTGTATTCCTATCTTCGCCAATGCCCTCGGCCGGGGATTGGTGCCCGAGGACAATGAGCTCAGTTTTTCTTGGCCCTTGACCAACATGACCGCTGCTTCCGCCGATCTGGTTGTTGTCGTCGGTATGCGCCTGACTCAGCGTATGGGCTACGGCTTGGCGCCCAAGTTCGATAACAAAGCCAAATTCATTCAGATCGATATCGAGCCGGAAGAGATCGGCCGCAACCGGCACATTGACGTGCCCATCGCCGGCGATGCCACAGCGGCCATTGACGCTTTGCACAAAGCTTTGCGCAAACGCAAAGCCGAACCCAAAGCCAATCCTGCGTGGATCAAGAAAAATCTCAAGCCGCGCTTAGGGTCTGTTGACATTTAACGCATGGGCGATGATGGTTGCGACGAGGTTGCAGTTTGCGGCGTAGCTGATGTCGGTCTTGTCGTAGCGTGTTGCGATGCCACGGAATTCCTTGATCTTGGCGAAGTAGTTTTCGATCAGATGTCGCCAGCGGTACATGTGCTTGTCGTAGGCCGCCGGCCGCTTCCTGTTGGCGAGCGAGGGAATGACGGCGCTTGCGCCACGTTGGTCCAGTTGCTCTCGCAGCCAGCCGGCATCGAATGCCTTGCCGGCGATGAGGGCATCGAAGTGAACGTCGTCGATCAACGGCTGGACGCCCATCATGTCGTGGCGCTGGCCAGGGAGCAGCACGAAGCGGACCAGCCACCCCAGTGCGGCGACCAGGGCGATGATCTTGGTGGTCAATCCGCCCCGTGATCGGCCGATGGCCTGATTTTGAGTCCCCCTTTTGCGCCGCTCGCCTTCTGGTGAACGCTGACGATGGTGGCGTCGATGAGGGCATATTCGAAATCCGGTTCCGCCGACAACTCCTCGAACAGCCGCTCGAAGACACCCTTCTTCGCCCATCGGCGAAAGCGCTGGAAGACGCTGTTCCAATTGCCGAACGCCGGGGGCAGAGCGCGCCACGGCGACCCTGCGCGCACCCGCCACAAAACCGCCTCCAAAAACAGGCGGTTGCCAACTCATCGGCGAGGCCTACGGTGCGCTTGGCTTAAAAGTGGAGGACCCGGCCGGGCTCGACGCCACCATGAAACGCGCCTTCAAGGACGTCGCCAACGGCCCGGTTGTCGTCAACGTCATTGTCGACGGCATGGCCGGTTTGGCGCGCAAGAAAGAGCCGGTCATTCAGACCATTGCCTTCAGCGATCTCTTGGCCGGGCAAAAAGCTCAGTACGGTTTGACCTAGCCACGCATCCGTCAAAGCCACGTGGATCCCAGAATAAGAAAAATAGCAATGGGGCCAACGAACCGTACGAGAAAACGCCAAGTGTTAAACACAGGCCCTTCGGCCAATGACAATTCCTGTGTCAACGTTGCCGTTGTCATCTGCCATCCGGCGAAAAGGGCGATAAACAGACCACCTACGAGCAACAAAACGTTGGACGTGAAGTAATCGACAAGGTCGAAGATGGTGCTGGACGCAAACCGTTCGATAAAGCCGAGAAGGTAAACGTCGGACCAACTGTTGAACGACAACACAGATCCAAGGCCAATCAACCAGATCAAACCGCCTGTTGCCCATGCCGCAGACCGGCGTTTCCAGCCGGCGCGCTCGACCACCCAGGAAATAGGCACCTCGAGTAAAGCAATTGCGGATGTTAGGGCTGCGAATGCGAGCAGGACGAAGAACAACGTGCCGATGACTGCACCGCCGGTCATTTGACCGAACGCCAGAGGCAACGTGACAAACACCAGTCCTGGCCCGGCCGCTGGATCCAATCCGTTGGCAAAGACAATGGGGAAAATGGCAATGCCCGCCAATACCGCAACCAGAGTATCGGCGATGGCGATATACAAGCATGCTCGAGGAATCTTCACATGATCAGGCAAGTAGGCTCCGTAGGTGAACATGATCCCCATGCCGATGCCGACGGAGAAGAAGGCCTGTCCAATGGCAGCGAGGGTCACGTCAGTGTTGATCTTGGAAAAGTCCGGTGTGAACAAAAACCGCATGGCCGCCGGCATATCACCTGCGGCCAATGAGTAACCAACGACTACGAGCATCATCAAACCCAGCGCAGGCATCATGAAGATGACGGCTTTTTCGATACCGCTTTTGATGCCCTGTGACACCACACCAATCGTGACAGCCATAAAAACCGTATGCCAGAACGTCATGGTCACTGGATCGGCCAATAGAGTGTTGAAGTCCCCTTCGGCGAAGCTGGCATCTGCGCCCGTAAAGTATCCGGTGATGAGTTTGGGAATGTAGGCCAGCACCCATCCGCCGATGACGCTGTAGAAGGTCAGAATAAAGAAAGCGGCAGCAACCCCAAACCAGCCGACGTATCCCCATTTCTCAGAGGTTCCCGCTTCCATTGCCGCACGGGCCATGGAGACGGGCGGACTCATGTGACCGTGGCGGCCGATCATGGTTTCAGCGATTAAGATTGGAATGGCGATGAGAAAAATGGCAGCCAAATAGACCAACACGAAGGCACTACCACCGCTGGTTCCCGCCTGATAGGGAAAGCGCCAAACATTTCCTAACCCGACGGCTGCGCCAACAGCGGCGAGCAGAAAAATAGTCCGCGACGACCATGCTTCGTGTTTGAACGCCATAACACTGACCTCCCCACTTGCTGTGACAAGAATGCTACCGTTTAGTGCGTCAGGCTCAAAGGTCTACGTCCCGTTGTCCAAAAGGGCCTGTAAGACGCGCATGGCAACGGGCTCTGGCGCATAGTGTTCGATGGCCCAGGCGCGTCCCGCTTCGGCGATGTCGGGCCATTCCTCGCGGCGGGACCATAATTCCTCTGCCGATCCCCGCAAGTCCGAGAGATCAACGGGCGCGTAGTGCTTCCAGGCTTCCGGCATCACCGGCAGATTGAATCCACAGGCGTCAAAGTTCAGATGCACGGCAACACACCCCGCCGTCAGCGCCTCCCAAAATCGCCAACTGTCCCAGCGCAGCACGGCAGACGTTTCCATATGCTTAAACTTGTGCAGCTTGTAGAGGTCAGGCTGGTTCTTTTCGAACCAATCGTTGCCCGAAATGGAGCTGTAAAAATCACCACCGTAAGCGAGACAAACGGCGGACTCTTTGAGTGTTTTAAGATACTGACCCGGCGGAAGGTTAAGGCGTTCCACCGGCATCTTTTCTTCGAGAGCCGGAACAAAAGCCATGTCCATCAGTGCCCGGACTCCCTGCTGTAGCGTCGGCCGAAATGTGTGCAGTGCCTTCTGCGTGCGGTCTTTAAACGGTTTCCTATTTTCCGTCTTTGTCAACAAGCGTTTCGGCAGACCAAACGCAATGGGATGACGTCGGCCCGGTTTTACGGCATGGCGCTGTCATGGGCAGCAAAAAGGACGAAGTCCTTTTTGATTGTACAAAATGCGCTGACGTCACTGGTGGTTATATAGCCGATGAGGGCGGAGCCAACGCCTTGCATTGGTATGTACGTGTTGTCCGTCGAAATGTCGATCAGATAGGCATCAAACCCCGATACCGGTTCGCTGTTGTGTTTTTCTAAATCCATCTCTGCCAGCGGCATGGAGGCGGGCCGGGAGGTGACCTTTTCCGCGTTGGTCTTAAACGGTATGTCGAGATCGAGAATCCCTTCGATCAAGCATCCAGTAAAATGAGTGAGCACCTGGTCGGGCGCATAAATGTATACGCCGTTGGAAAACCGTTGCTGAACCTCTGCCTTATTCATGAACGCGGTTTATGTCATAGACTTGAGATTGCCTCCGGACGTTCCATCCTGCACCATTATCACCGGAGTACAAGAGCGAGGCTAAAAGAGCCGTTATGGCCGTGGTTCATTTCACAGCTCACCTCAACGGTATTGCACCTCCCGACCCGATGACGGTCAGCGGCGCATGTGTGCGTGACGCGTTGGATCAGGTGTTTGATAAACACCCGCGTCTCAAAGGATACGTGCTTGATGATCAAGACCGCGTCCGTAAACACGTGGCTATTTTTATCGATGGTGAACTTGTCCGCGACCCCAATGTATTACGATTGTCTGTTGACGAAGCCACCGAGATTCACGTGCTGCAAGCGTTATCCGGCGGCTAGCCCGGATATGAGTTGAAAGGAAATCCGATGACGCAACGGCTGTTTGTCGCAACCCGCAAAGGTCTGCAGGAGTACAAAAAGGATGGTTCACGCTGGGCGCATGCCGCAACGCATTTTCTCGGTGATCCCGTTACCAACATGCTGGTCGATGAACGGGAAGACACCCTTTATGCCGCTCTCGACCTTGGTCACTTTGGTGTCAAGTTGCACCGCTCAAGCGACGGAGGGAAATCGTGGCAGGAGTTGGACCCGCCCAAATACCCAAAAGGGGAGTCCGACGACGCGCCGTCCTTGAAGATGATCTGGACCTTGGCCGTGGGTGGGCCGGACCAGCACGGGCGGCTCTGGGCCGGCACGCTGCCGGGCGGTCTGTTTCGTTCAGACGATCGCGGCGATACGTGGACGATGGTGGAGAGTCTATGGAATCACCCCGACCGGCAAAAATGGTTCGGCGGCGGTGCCGATGAACCGGGCATTCATTCCATTTGCGTCGACCCACGAAGCAGCAAGCGGGTTGCCGTCTCTGTCTCATGCGGCGGAGTGTGGGTCAGCGAGGATGATGGGGAGAATTGGACCATTGGATCACAAGGCATGTGGGCGGAATATGTGCCGCCCGAAGCCAAGTATGATCCTGTTACGCAGGACCCTCACCTCATGGTGCAATGCGCAGCTGCGCCCGATACCTATTGGGTGCAGCATCACAACGGCATCTTTCGTTGCACCGACAACCTCACCTCCTGGCATGAAGTGACTGACGTACCCGTCTCCAACGTCGGTTTTCCTGTCGCGGTACACCCTAAAGATCCGGACACGGCGTGGTTTGTGCCCGCCAAAGACGCCGCCGCGCGCTATCCCGTCGACGGTAAGGTTGTGGTGACGCGCACCAAAGACGGCGGCAAATCCTTCGAGGTGTTTACAGACGGTCTGCCCCAGGACAATGCCTTCGACCTTGTTTACCGACACAGTCTCAATGTGGACGATGCCGGAGAAAATCTAGTTTTCGGGTCAACCACCGGATCCGTCTGGTACAGCACCAATGGCGGGGAGTCCTGGTCCCTGATCACCGCCCATCTCGCACCGGTCTATGCGGTGCATTTTGGTTGATGAAAATTATCCTTCGGCCGTTTCCGTAACTTGCGCCGTCTCGGCCAACACGGTTTCGCTTAAGCGATAACGGGATAGAAACAGGCAACTGATCACCAAGGTAATCGTCGGAATGATCACGGCCACATCGATGGCTTGTAGGGCCCGAGCGGTCTGTTCCATTTGCTGTCCTCCTTGTGCTTCCACCCAACCAAAGGCCGCCAAGAGAAATCCAAGCACGGCCGGGCCAAAAGCGAAGGAAACTTTTTCAACGGTGGTGTAGACGTCGGCGAAGATGCCTTCGCGGCGTAGACCGGTGCGGCGGAAGTCGTATTCTATGGTATCCGGCAACAGGGATTGCCCGATCAGCATCAAGCCCCCGGCGCCGATGCCGGTGATGAACGCGCGCAGATAAATGTACCAATCGGGATCCGCCGCCGTTCCCAAAGTCCATGACATCGTCGTCACGGCAAACGCCACGGAGGCAGAATAGTAGCAATTGGTCTTGCCGTATGTGTGGCTGAGTTTCACCCATACCGGTTGGGCTGCCATAACGGCGACCGCATGGAACAGGTAATACGTCCCAAGGTGAGTATAGGTGACTCCGAGAATGCGGGTAAACAACAGCGGCAGTGCGGCAATGAAGATCGAAAACCCGAACAGCTGGGTGAACTTCACCATCAATAGAATGAAAAACGGTTTGTTCTCCACGGC
This sequence comes from Rhodospirillaceae bacterium, assembly GCA_965207985.1. Taxonomy (GTDB): domain Bacteria; phylum Pseudomonadota; class Alphaproteobacteria; order Rhodospirillales; family Rhodospirillaceae; genus CBDBND01. Next base: position 6,904 of record CBDBND010000002.1, read on the forward strand.
CAACCGGAACTGTTGACTTAGGGAGTGAGGTGTTTCCGTCACGCGGGTCGTATACGCGGCAGTTTGCGTCGACCAAAAGCAATAAGTGCAGACCGCAACGATAGCAATGCCAACGACGATGGACATAATCGAGTGGCCGAATAGGCCACCACCGAAGTAAGCAATGATCACCGGCCCTAAGACCGAAGACAACACTTGTCCCACGGCGACGGCACTGACCCGATAAGACATTAGCCTGGTCCGTTCATGGTAACTGCCTGTCATCTCCGCCGGCATGGCCAGGTAGGGCACGTTGAAGACCGTGTAGGCCGTGGCGTTGAGAATGAGAGCAACGACGACGTAGATGATCAAAGCAGACTGGCTGTCAAAGGCGGGTACGGTGAACACCATGATGAAGGAGCCGCCCGCGAGAAACCCACCGAGCAAAAGGTACGGCCGTCGCCGGTCCCAGCGGCTCTTGGTCCGGTCGGTTAAAACGCCCATCAACGGATCAGTCACCGCGTCATAGATTTTGGAAACCAGGATCAAAAGTCCGGCGGTTGCTGCGGCGATACCCACGTGTTCCACCAGGAAAGCCAGCAGCAAAAGGCTCATGGCGTTAAACATGGCCGACATGGACAGGCTGCCCATACCCCAACCCAGGCACAGACCGGTGGAAAGAGGTGTATGTGACTCAGTTGGAGAAGACATCCTGGTCTGTCCTTATTCGATACTCATGCGTTGGCGAAGTCAGCATCCACCGACTGTATGTAGTACTTTTGCAAATGCAGCATAGGCGCTGCCGGCGCTTCCACATAGTGGCAGATGCGCCACTGCCCATGGTTTTGCCGGAACAGTGCCGTGACACGGCTGTCGATGCCAAAGAGATGGTCGAACCCTTTGATCTCACCGTTCCAATGCATTTGGTAAAGCGCCACGGCTAAATCGTCAGCCACGGATTTAACATTGAGGTCCCAGGTGCGCATGGAACACCGGACTAAACGGTCTTTTGCATTCATGTAGTAAGTGTTGAGTGCATCCCAACCGATGACCGGTTGTTGCATTTCCTGGGGCAAACAGTATGGCGTTTCTTCTTCGCTATCCCAAAGGGTCGAGATGTCCGGCTGTTTTAGCGCGTTCCAATGACTGCAAAGGTTTTCCAAAACGCTCTGAATTTCCGCGTTTAATTCAGTCATGGTTCCTCCTTCCGAACATCAATCCGCTGATGCTCCAGTTATCATGACCATGCTAAGGTCTGCTCAACCATAACCGCGATCGAACCGGGGACAAGGCCGCTTCATGAAATCTTGCGACACGCTCTTGCGCGGCACCGTCATCACCATGGACGACGACCGCCGCGCTTTCCTTGACGGTTATGTGGCCATTGAAAACGGCGCCATCGTCGGTGTGGGGGCAGCGAATAATTGCGACTACACGTCTAATGACGAACTCGGCGGTGACGGTTTTCTCGTCCTGCCTGGGCTGGTCAATGTGCATGCCCATCTGGTGCAGGGCTGCATTCGCGGCATGGCGGAAGGCACCACTTTTGAAGAACGCCTGTTCGGCTTCTATTACCCCATGACCGGTGCCTGCGATGAAGAGCGCTCCTACATCTCGGCCATGCCCGCCATCCTCGATCTGGTGCGGCGTGGCGTGACGACCACGGCGGACGATCACTTCACCCACGTGCACAAGCGGTCCATCGATGGGGTTTTGAAAGCGGTGAGCGACGCGGGCATGCGCTGCCGCATGGCACGTCTCATCCTGAGCGATCCCGATAACGCACCGGACGGTTTTCGCGAAGACCTGGACACCGGAATTGCGGAAACAGAACGGGTCAAGGCGGAATGGGAAAACGACTTCACCTCCGTCACCGCCTCGTCCATCGGCATCGCCTATTGCACTCCGGATGAGTTTAAAGAGATCTGGCAGTGGACGGTGGACAACGGCCGCCAATTCGATGTCCATGCGCCGTCGGTTCTCGACACTCGCTACCTTGCCGAACGCCGGGGTTGGGAAGGCGGGTCGTTTGAATGGATGGATCACGAAGGCATCCTCGGTCCAAACGTCATCGCCGCTCATGCACAGCACCTGCGGCCCGGTGAACATGAGCTGATCAAATCCCAGGGCGCCCGCATCGCATTGGTGCCGGACATGGAACAGGTGCTCGGTCTGGTAGCCTTCGATGCACGCAAGTATCTCGACAACAATGTGATCTGCGGCATCGGTTTGGACGGCCCCGTGGTGGCCTACGGCCATGATCTGTGGACCGCCTTGCGAGCTTTCCTCACGGCCCAGCGCATGGGCGACCAGCACCGGGTGCAAATGGGCGACAAGGACAAACAATGGACTGGCTATGAAATGCTCTTCGGCAGCGCTGAGCTGGCCTTGGAATTGGCCACCATAGGCGGCGCCAAGGCGCTCGATATGGACGACCGCATCGGCTCCCTCGAAGCGAGTAAAGACGCAGATGTGGTGGTCATCGACCGGCGCGGCGAAACCCAGCTTTCCCCGCCGGCGGCACTAATTCCCAACCTCATTTACGGTAACGGTCCGTCAACCGATGCGGTGTCCCGGGTCATGGTGCACGGCAAAACCGTTGTCGAGAACGGCGAACATGTGTCCATCGACCGGTTCGAAGCGGTGCGCGCGTCCGATGCTTTGCAGGACACTCTTCTGGACGAAACCGGTGCGCGCAAATTTGTCCGCATGCGTTCTCCTTACACTTGGATTGAGGCTTAAGACATGGCGCCCAAACGCAATCCGCTCAAACTCAATGCTTTGCAATTGAAGACATTGACGATCCTGCAGGCGCTCAGTGACGACGGTGACGAAAACGCAGATAAGACCGATAGCAACAACGATGGCCGCGCAATCCCTCTCCTGCCGTCGCCCCGCGGCAACCACTTTCATGTGGGCCCTTATATCGTCATGGCCCAGGATGCGACGGGGCTATACAACCCGTCCGTCTGGATGGCTCTGACACGAAAGGGTTTGGTGGAGGGTGTTCCGCCGGCTCATGCGCGGCTGACGGCACTCGGCGTCGAATATTCAACTGGTTTGGCGGGCAAAATTTTGCATGGCCATGATCACTGACGTATAGGCCAAAAGAAAACGGGGCGGCCACAGACCGCCCCGTAATTGAGTTAAACGTTTAACCGGTGATTACTTAGCCAAGGCTTCCTGTTGCATGGCGTCGCCGCGGGCCTGTTCCGGGGTCCACTCCCAAGGATACTGTTTCTTCTCCGGTGCGCGGATCACCAGGAACGGGGCCGGTGTCGCCGTCGCCGTCATGAAGGCCCAGGCTTTTTCTGCGAAATTAGGATCGTTGATGTCCAATTCCTCTTCGGGCAGATCCACATAGGGGTCCGTGCCTTCTTCACAAACGGTGATGTTCTGAATGTGGAGCACTTTGCCCGGCGTGTCCGGGATGGTGAAGCGGAATTTGAACGGATACCAACCGTCGGCTGGGACTGTCTTGACCGGATTTTTCCAAATGATTTCGTCGACCACTTGGGTGATGGGGCGGCCGTGGAACATGGCCGGCTCGTCCAGATCACGCATTTTGTATTCGATGTCCCAGGCCGGGTCGAAGGCGGCTTTACCGTCAATCACCCCGTCGGGGATCTTAAGACGGAAGCCGACGACTGGGCTGCTTTTGCAGCCGTGGTTGACGCTCAGGATCATCGGTGTGGAATACCCCGCATAGGCTTCCTTGAGATCCAGGCCGTTGTGGGCGTTGGCTTGGGCCATGCTCAGGCCGAGCACGGCGACGGTGGAAAACAGAATCTTCTTCAACATGCGTTTCTCTCCCTTTAGTCAAAAGATGTACGGGGCTGCAGCAATCGCGGTTTCCGTGACTTGCGATATTGGGCGTCAGCCCCTGTCAGTCCGTGGGGCGATTATACCACTTCGCTATTTGTCTCACGAGTCATCGTGAACTCGAGAAAGACCTATGTTTTATGCCGTCTGGGCGTCTATTTGGCTGAGGGCGGCATCGGTATCGCAATCCCAACCTGCGCTCTTAATGGTCGGACCCAAGGCTGAAACGAGCCGTCGTACGTTCTCAAGACGCGCGGTTTCCCCCATGAGACCGATGCGCCAGATCTTGCCGGCGAAGGGTCCGAGCCCGGCGCCGATTTCGATGTCGTGATCGTTGATCAACGCGCTGCGCACTGTCCCGTCGTCCACCCCGTCGGGTATGGCGACCGCATTGAGCTGTGGCAAACGAATGGACTCATCCACGGCGAAACTCAGACCCAACGCCTCTAGTCCGGTGACCAAAACTGCGTGCATGGCGCGGTGGCGTGTCCAGCGCGCTTCCAGGCCTTCGTCATGAACGTCACGCAGTGCTTGATAGAGACCGTATATCGCATTGACCGGTGCGGTGTGATGGTAGGTGCGACCGCCTGTACCGTCCCAGTAGGCCATGACCAGAGACAAATCCATAAACCAGCTTTGGTTGGGAGTGGTGCGCGATTGAATTCTCTCCGCCGCCGCGAGCGACATGGTCAGCAGCGACAAGCCGGGCGGGCAGGACAAACATTTCTGCGTGCCGGAGTAAACGGCGTCGGCGCCCCAGCCGTCCGCGTCCACCGGTACGCCACCCAGCGACGTCACCGCATCGACGATGGAAAGAAGATCGTTTTCCTTGGCGATGGCACAAAGCGCTGCTGCGTCACAGAGCACACCGGTAGATGTTTCCGCATGGACAAAAGCCAAAACTTTGGCGTCGGGATTTGCCTTAGCGGATTCCGCTACGGACGCAGGATCGATAGCCTGACCCCAGGGTGTTTCATGGCGGATGACCACGCCGCCGCAACGCTTGGTCACCTCCGCCATGCGTTCGCCGAACACGCCGTTGATACAAACGATGACCCCATCGCCCGGCTCCACCAGATTGACAAAGCAGGTCTCCATGGCGACGGAGCCGGGGCCTGACAGAGGGATGGTGAGGTCATTCTCCGTTTGAAAGGTGGCGCGCATCAGGCGCTTGACCTCTTCCATCATCTCGGAAAACACGGGATCAAGATGCCCCACCGTCGGCTGGGCCATGGCGTCGAGCACGCGCTGATGCACATTGGACGGACCGGGCCCCATCAACAGACGCTGTTTCGGAACGATGGGTGTGTTGGTCATGATTTATCTAACTTACCAATTTGAAAACGCTGTTCCTTTAGCCGATGGACTCTGCCGGCGGGAAATTGAGGATATCGATGGTCAGTTCGCCGGCGGCAATGCGGGCCAACGTTTTCTCTTCTGTGGCGATGCGCTTTTTGCAGCGCTCCATGAGCCCGTCCATCTGATCGGGCCGGATGACGGCGATACCGTCCTGATCGGCGACAATCAAATCACCGGGCGAGACGGCGACGCCACCGCACTGGATCTGTTTATTGATGGAGCCGCCGAACCCTTTGTGGGGGCCGGCTGGTGATACACCGGCGCAATAAGCCGGTACGTTTGATTCCCGCAGCACATCGGAATCCCGCATGGCGCCGTCGACGATGACGCCGCCCGCCCCTTGCTGGGTGGCGCAGGTGTGGAGAATCTCGCCCCAGATCGCCGTGTCCGTATGGCCCTTGCCGTCGGCGACGATGATGGCCCCCGGCCAGAGTTCCTTAAGACTGAAGTGCAGCACGCTGTTGTCGCCGACCATGCAGCCGACCGTGAGGGCCTGACCGGCGCAGGAAAAGTCCGGAGACAGTGGCCGGATGCGCGACGCCATAAGACCGGCGCGGTTGAGTTCGTCACCGATGATGGGGGTAGGGATCTCCGCCCATGCGGCAATCTCTTTCGCGTCAAGCAATGAACTGGGGGGCGTTCCAAAATCTATGGCCATGATGAACTCCGACTGACAAATCTCCAGGCAGAGTAGGGGGTTTCGCATCGCTTTGGGAGCATGATGGCGCTATCTGTAGGTAGAAGAAGTGTTCGTTTGGTGCACATGTTTGCCAACACCAAACTTAGTTCTTGCGGGGGATTGGTGGCACAATTAGGTATTAAACCAGTTTGACGAAAATCAACGCTTGGGCCCTGATTTGTTTAACAAATTAAACACTGACCTCCGCAATGGGAGACCGCTGAAATGATCAACCGTCGTACCCTTTTAACCGGCAGTGCCGCCGTCGCCACGGCTGCAGCCGCAACGCGCATAGCGCCGGCTCTTGCTGCCCAAGACAAATCCGCTTTCCGGCTCGATTCGCCGCGCGGCCGGGAAGGCATTTACCGCCGTCTGCCCAGCCTCGACGTGGAGAGCAATCAGGCCTTCCTCACCGACATTCGCCGCTTTGCCCAAGGGGGCAAAGGCAACATGGTCGAAGCTGCCCGCCGCCGCGTGCGTGAATTGCTGCGCGAAGCCGGCCATGGCCCGCGCGACGAGCTGCCCATGGACGAGGTCATCGCCCTGGTGGAGAACGACCCGACGGTCATGAACAGCGCCAAGTTGTGGCTGACCAACCAGCAGCTGACTTGGAAAGGGGTGCAACAACTGTTTCACAGCGATCAGGATCTCTGGCTCTCCGAACTTAAGCGGGCGGAGTCCTATGGCCCAGGCTCGCTGGAACTGAATCCCAACATGCACATCCCCGATTACGCCAAGCATGAGATCCACATCATGCCCGGCGGCTATGTTGGGGACCCGCTTGCTGGATACATCTATCACTACGGCACGACGAACTTCTTCGTCGGTCACAACAAGCAAGACGAAAACCAAACCGGCGTCGCAAACGCCGCGCCTACGCCGAAGGATGGCCGTATCCGCCGTATTCTCGAAATCGGCTGCAGCATTGGTCAAATGACCACGGCCTTGAAGCGGCGTTTCCCAGACGCGGAAGTGTGGGGCCTCGATGTGGGCGGACCCATGGTGCACTACGCCCATATGCGCTCCGCCGATCTCGGCATCAACGTCAACTACAAGCAGGCCTTGGCGGAAGACACCGGCTTCCCCGATGGCTACTTCGACATGGTGGTGTCCTACATCATCCTCCACGAAGTGCCGAATTCCGAAAACACCAAGATCATGAAAGAAGTCTCCCGCGTCTTGCGCGGCGGCGGGGTCTATTACCCGGTGGACTTCTACACCTCGTTCGATCCGCCCAAGGACGCCTATGGCAAGTTCCGCCGCTGGTGGGATCATCGCTGGAACGGCGAGCCCTGGGCCCTCGAACACATGGACTACGACCTCGCCGGCGATCTGACAGCCGCGGGCATGTCGGTGAACAAGGATGGCGCCGCAGCCGTCATCTACAACACGGGTAACTCCCGCGGTCGGCCCAACATGGTCGCTGTGAAGGCTTAAGAGGAGGCGACAATGGCAACGGACAACACGGGCCGCCTCGGGGCCGAAACCGACTTCATTCCCCACGATGCCGACAACATGGTGCTGCTCGGCAATGCCCACATCGACAACCTGATGCACATGGTTGTCGCTTTAGGCGCGGAAATGTGGACCGGGCAGCAGCGGGTCAAAATCATGGAGACCCTGCTCACCAAGCATGGCACGGTCACTACCGAGATGATCGAGACATACGAGCCCACGGAAGAAGAGCTTGAAACCTGGGCGACCGAACGCCGGGCGATGATCGACCGGGTGTATAGCGTCATGGCCCGCAATGCCGATGATGCACGCGCTTTTGGTTCGACGGAGCCCAACCTCGATAAGCGCTAAACTCAGCTGCAATTGTTGTGAAAGAACGTGCGGCAATTGAGCCGCACGTTTTTTATGTATTTGGTTTCTTGAATGCCGTGTCAGTTGGACTCGGACTCGCCCTGCAAGCGTTTCAATGTGCGGCGCACCGCCCGCCCGGCCGCATAGGCCCGGCCTTTATCCGGATCGGTTTTTTGCACTTCATCGGCAAAGACCCGCGCCGCCTCTTTGGCTTTCTCCCGTGTGCGCGGGTCGGAAGCCACCCTTTGAATGGCCATACGGGCCAGATATTTCAAACTCAGCGCCATGGCTGAAAGTCTAAAAGACTCTCGGTACAGGTTCCAGACAAGGCCGCTTAATGATCTTCAAATGACCGGCCTGGGACACGCCCCACACCGGGAAAGGTAAGCGACAGCTCCAGCGGATTTACACCGATGACAAGGCCCAAGAGATTCACTTCCAAGCCTTCACGCTGGGCCAGCATGACGCCGAAGAGCCCGCCTAAGGACAGTTGAAAGCCCGTGCCACTGGGCGCGGCGCTGGCGATGGCCGGGCCTAGATAATCCTTACCGATGGCATTACCGGGCAAGGCCAGCCGTAGGTCGGGAATTTCCCGCCCTAAATGGGCAATGAACGTATTGCTGTTGGGGCCCGGCCAGACCCGATAGGTCTCCGCATAGGGATAAGTGGCTACGGCCCCCGGCAGTTGGGCGATAATGGCCTCAGCCCTCGGGCCACGAATGTCTTGGTGCAGTGTCGGCGCAGCCCCGTACCAATGCCTGTCAGGATCGTTTGTGTCCGAAATGGCGACGGCCGATCCACCACGGCGCAGACGCCACCCAATCACTTCATAGCGGCGGTACTGAGCTGCGTCTTTGGCCTTGGCCGCAATCCAGCAATGCTTGGCAAAATTGCCCCGCCAGCCCCAGGTGCGGGCGCATAAGGCTTGCACGACCGCCGGCGCAAACGCGTCGGGCGCGGGCGAAAGGTCGGCAAGATTCGCCGGCGGTGTACGCCAGTCTCTGGCCTGAAGGCCCTTGCCCGAGGTCAGCTGGATCACCGGTCCGGCGAACACCATAACGGCAAGGAAACTAGCGCCCCCTTGAAGAGAGACCAAGGTTTCAGTCTGCTATCTCCCTTTGCAAGACGTTGACGTGTGTTGGCATAGCAAGTCGCTCGCTCCGGCGCAATTTGTTCTCATCGATTGTGAGTACGCGCAATATGAGATCTTCAGCTTTGTTGAAGTCTTTCGACGAAAATTATGATCGAGAATCAGAAAATAGACACTCCGACTAAGACAGTCCTACAAAAATATGTCTGTGAAAAGGCAGTGATATCTACGATTGCTGCACGCTCACGGAACAGCATTTAACTTGACGGGTTCGCCATGACGCCTTGAACTGATCACTTCAAAGCGTGTTGTGCATGGGACGTGTTGGCCAAAAACACATCCAAAAGACAAGGAGAGAAATCATGATCCATCGCCGCACCCTATTCGGAGCAACGGCAGCGGTCGCATCCTTGGTGTCATCCGCATTCACTGGCCGAAAGGCCTCGGCCGCTAAACTGACAAGCAAAGATTACGAGCCGCGCGGCACAATCGGCCGCCTTGAGCGGATACCCAAATTAAATGTGGAAAGCCGTGACGACTACCTTATGGGCTTCCGCACCTGGGTGCAGCAGGACCTATGGCGCGCTGGCCGCCGGCGAACCAATAAAATCCTCGAAGAAAAAGGTCTCGACCCCAGAGACGATTTGCCAAGAAAGCAGATCATAGACCTAGTCAATAACGATCCCGTCATCGGCATGAGTGTCCGCACATGGATGAGCTGCCAGAAGATGACATGGCAAAACTTCGTGGATGAATGTCACGCAAATGCGGACACCTATTTCGACGAGCTGGAGGCCGCCGATACCGCCGGCCCCGGCACCTTGGAACTCAACCCCGGCATCGAACCGGACTACACCAAGCATGAGATCCACATCATGCCGGGCGGCTATGTGGGCGACCCCTTTGCTGGCTATATTTTTCACTACGGCACAAACAATTTTTATACCTACGGCACCACTGGCTTGAATTTTCAAGATGGGGTTCACATCAACTATGCCAACCAGGTGCCTGAACCTGCTGATGGCAAAGTGCGCCGCATCCTTGATATGGGCTGCAGCATTGGCCAATACAGTGTCGCTTTGAAAGGGCGCTTCCCTGATGCCGAAGTGTGGGGCATCGATGTGGGCGGACCGATGGTCCGCTATGCCCATATGCGCGCCGCAGACATTGGCGTTGATGTGAACTTCGCCCAGCGTCTTGCAGAAGATACAAAATTCCCGGACGGGTATTTCGATATCGTGACGTCTTACATTCTGCATCATGAAGTCACGGCAGAGGCCTCCAGCCGCTGCGGGCCATGTACAGGATCGCGTTCATCACTTCCCGCATATCCGTCTTGCGCGGGCGGCCCAGAGCCCTTGCGGGCGGCATATGGGGTTCGATCACGCACCATTCGGTATCGCTCAGATCGCTTGCGTAGCGGTGCGCCTCGCGCTCATATTTCTCACGAGTGGCGTCAGTCCACATCTTGTTATCCTCCTTGCTGGCGAACACAACAAGGGAATCACAAGGGACTGATTCCACTCAATTCTTTTTCGGTCAGGCTCTTAGAGAAAAAAGGGATCACCGAAGACATGATCGAAGCTTACATGCCCTCCGACGAGAAATCCGAAGATTGGAAGGCGCAACGTGATGCGTATATCAGACGTGTCTTCAGTTCATTGTCGAATGAAGGAGATATGACCTTGGCTACCGGCCGGGATTACGAAAGATAGAACCCGGCAACCCCTAGATTTCGAACCAGGATCGACGGTTGCCACTCCCAGCGTTTGCGGCCTCATACTCCGTTCACGGCTGGGACCTGGCCAATTGCCACTTTTTCGCGGGAAAGCCGTATAAAATGCTGCGGGCGCTCCATGACCGGAACGGCTATGCCCCTCTAGGCGCATGGCCCATTCAGGGGTACCATGATCCCTCAAAGTTTCTGTGCGCCGCCCCCTCCGGACGGTTGCCGTTTTCAATGTTTTTTACGTTCCAAACTCAACAGTGAATGACGCGAAAGGGGGAGAGCCCTGTCATGGCTGACAAAGCATACGATCGAGAAACCTTTGCGTCCGATTTCGTCAAGTCGGATTCCGAAAGGTCGGTATTCCTTGGCAACTCTGCCATGGACAATCTTATGACCACGGTCATTGCCCTAGGCGCGGAAGTGTGGACGGTACGCCGCCGCATGAAAGTGCTCGAGGCTCTTCTCGAAGAAAAAGGCATCACCGAAGAGATGGTCGAGTCCTACATGCCGTCACAAGAGCGTATGGCCGATTGGCAGGAGGACCGCGACGCGTTCGTGAAACGCACGTTTTATGCCTTGAGCCGCGAGGGAGATCTCGATTTCTCTGGCGAACCCATCAACAAAGACTCATAAGGAGGACAGACAATGCTAGATCGTCGTTCATTGTTCGGCACGACGGCCGTCGTGTCTTCCGCCCTGGCTTCCCTGTTCGGTCGGCGCAAGGCCGAAGCCGCAGTTCCCGAAACAAAAGATCTCAAAGCGGTGGATTTCGAACCCCGTGGCAAGATCGGACGGCTCGAGCGTATCCAGCGGCTCGACTTGGAAAGCCATGATGATTTCCTCACCGGGTTCCGCATCTACGTCAATGAGGACCTCACCCGTCTGGCGTCGAAACGGGCGCATGACATCCTTGAAGAAAAGGGATTGGATCCAAGAGCACCCATGGAGCTTAAAGAAGCGCTTGATCTCATCAGCAACGACCCGGTGATCGGCACCCGCTTCCGTGCTTGGACCAGCACCCAGGAAATGACCTGGCGGAATTTCCAGGACGAGTTTCACAAAAACGGTGAGAAATATCTCGCCGAAATGGAAGCCACCGACAATGCCGGTCCCGGCACGCTGGAGCTCAACCCCGGCATCGAGCCCGAGTACACCAAACATGAAGTTCACATGCAGCCGGGCGGCTATGTGGGCGATCCGTTCGCCGGGCACATCTATCACTACGGCACCAACAACTTCCACATGGGCCGGAATAACCAGGACGAAGCCAAGCGGCGTCTGGCCCGGGCCGTGCCTACCCCGCCGGACGGCCAAGTCAACCGCGTGCTCGAACAGGGCTGCAGCATCGGCCAGACCACCATGGGCTTGAAGGAGCGCTTCCCCGATGCGGAAGTGTGGGGCATTGATGTGGGCGGACCGATGGTCCGTTACGGCCACATGCGTGCTGTGGACCTGGGCGTGGACATCAATTTCGCCCAACGGTTGGCGGAAGATTCGAAGTTTGACGACAACTACTTCGACATCGTCATGTCCAACATTCTTCACCACGAAGTTACGCTTGAGGTGTCCAAACAGATCATCCGTGAAGCCTTCCGCGTACTGCGGCCGGGCGGGGTGTACTACCCGGTTGACTTCTACACCGGCAGCATGGGCGGCATGAGAAAGCCGTCAACCGGTTGGGAGCAAGTGCGCTGGTGGTGGACCTACCGTTGGAATCAGGAGCCCTGGTACTACGAATACGTGGCACTGGACTTCCCCGGCGAAATGGAAAAGGCGGGCTTCATTGTTAGCGAAGGGCCCAACTCCACCCGCCGTCCCGGCGGTAACATCATGGGCGTCAAGCCTGCATAGCTGACTCGTCCATCCGGGTGCGTCATTGTACGCACCCGGATGGATACCTTCAGGAACAACACCATGAATAGACGCACCTGTCTGGCGGCGTTTGTCGTCTTTTTTGCGGCTTGTCTCGCACCAACTCAGATCTCGTTTGCTGCGGCAGGCGGTGTCTTGGTGCTTGGCGGTACCGGGCGGTTGGGCTCTGAAATCGTCAAGGATCTGGTCGAGGCCGAAGAAGACTTTGTCGTTCTGGTGCGCCCTGCGTCCAACCGGGCTCGGCTTGCAGGTCTCGACCTCACCTTTGTGGTCGGCGACATGCTGTCAGAGACGGATATGGAACGGGTTTTCCGAGAGGGATCCTTCAGAGCGGTGATCGACGCCTCGGCCATCGCCCGCGGTGGCGATGCCAACTTCTACATTGAAAGCCAGCGCATCATTTCAAGGTTAGCCAAGGAGACCGGCATAAAGCAGATCATTTTGCACGGCGCCATCGGCGCGGGAGACAGCGCTGACTTGTACTTCATGGAAAAAGTCCCTGATGAACCCCGGCAATCCATGGCAGCCAAAACCGTTGCGGAAACCATCCTGGTCGAAAGCGGTGTGCCCTACACCATCATCCGCAACATGACGTTGTTGCCTCTGGAAACGAGAGAGTCAGGCAATGCAACACTGACGCGGGATCACGGCGTCATGGGACCGGTGACAAGAGACGGTCTTGCCCGGTTAACCATGGAGTGCCTGGATAATGCGGATTGTCTAAACAGCATTTTTCATGCGACCGATAAGGAAGCGGAACTGACCGGCCGTTACGAAGGTGCTTGGACCCGGTATGAGCGCATTTTCAAGCCCCATGTCGTTGAGGCCAATCGGCCGTAGGCTTTATCAAACATCATCTGACTAAAACGTATTTTTCGAGCGACGAAAGGAACGACCATGAACCAGTTGGATATCACCCGCCGCGGATCAATGATGCTGGGCGGCGGATTTCTGCTCGGCGGTGCCTCGGACGCACAGGCGGCCACCTCTCTAAATCTGGATGATCCCAGGGAACGCGCCCGCATCCGCGCCAAGATCATGGGCTCGACCGATGCAGAGGATATCCATACGTTTATGCGCATCCACTTCTATGCCTACCGGCACGAAGGCAACCTGATCCCTCTTTACACCATGAACAATCTCAACATCCGCCGGTGGTCGCCGCAGACGGACGGATCGTTTAAGGTGCAAGTGTTCGAATGCGGAACCCTGTCGAAGTTCGACACCGAAGAACCGCTGGACGAATGGGACAACCCGTTTACGGGCGAGCGCATCAAGGCGCATCACTTTCGTGGCGGGCCGCTTAATTTGATCGTCGCCAATGACGGCACCATCTCCACCGGCGCCGAAGCGACGCTCAAGCCGGAGCCGCTCAACTTTCAAGTTATCGGTGACAGCCTCTTTATGCTGCAGGCGTCCGCCTTTTCTTATCCCAACCCGTTTCAGCCCGACGAATGGCCCAAGGAGTCATCCGGTTCCACGTCCTATTGGGATTCCCATTACATTTACATGGCCAAGATCGACGACGTCGCTAATCCCGGCATCGCAAGCGCACCGGCTTACGTGCAACTGCAAAACCTGGTGACCTGGGGACCATGGTTGCGCATGGGCCAGAGACCCGGCCGCAGTTGGGGCCGCGGGTTTGGCCAAAAGATCGATGGTGTCGATCAAATGCCGGCCTTCGCTCGCGCCGACATCGAACGGCGGCATCCGGAAATCTTCGATCTCGACTCCTGGACCGAACTGGTCGACGAGTGGGGTGATTACAAAAGGGCCAACAGGCCGGGTTAAAAAGACAATTCAATCTGAGTCCTTTGACCGAAGTGTCTTAAAGCGTGACATCATGAGAATACCCGTTGTTGCCGCACTTATCTCGGTCCTGCTTTGCGGCAATGTGCAGGCAGACGAAACCTTTGCCATTGTCCTGGCCGGTGGGCGGGTGATGGACCCGGAAACCGGTTTCGATGCAATCACTAACGTCGGTATCACTGGGGACAAAATCGTCACAATCAGCGCTGAACCTCTCATGAGTTCGAAGGTTATCAACGTCAGCGGGCTGATCGTTGCGCCGGGTTTTATCGATCTGCACAGCCATGCCTTCACGCCCTTAAGCCAGGAATTCCAGGTGCAAGACGGCGTGACCACAGCCTTAGAACTGGAAGGCGGGAGTTATCCTATAGCGGCGTTTAGCCAACCATTAGAGGGGCGGACGGTCCAAAACATCGGAGCGACGGCTGGTTACGGCAGCGTTCGCAGAGAGGTTTTCGGCTGGCCAGCCTTTCTCACTCAGACTGCTACGGACGCGGAGCGAAAAGAGCTTCGGAAGCTGTTGGAAGACGGGTTCGATACGGGCGGCCTCGGTGTCGGCCTTGCCGTGGATTACTACAGCGAGGCGGTCAACGAGGAGGAAATGAGAGCGATCTTTGAAATCGCAACGGAGCGCGGTGCAACGATTTTCGTTCACATGCGCCGGGGCGTGAATGGAGATCCGGCCGGTCTACACGAAGTACTCAGGTTAGCCCGAGAAACCGGCGCCTCCTTGCACATCTGCCACATCACCCATAACGCCATGGTCAATATCGAATTGTTCCTACAAGAGATTCAAAAGGCTCGGGAAGACGGCGTCGATGTCACTGCTGAGCTCTTGCCCTATCCAGCCGGTTCCGTTGGTATCGGCGCCGCTGTCTTTGGGCGGGACTGGCGCACTATTTTCAATATCACGCCGCAAGATGTTGAATGGCTGGAAACCGGCGAGCGGTTCAAGAACATCGAACAGTTCGAAGAGGCCCGTAAGACCAACCCCAGCGGTCTCATCGTCCATCACTACTTGAGAGAAGAATGGAACCGCAAGGCGCTTTCGGAGCCGGGCATGATTGTGGTGAGTGACATGGTCCGGATGGTGAATAGGGACAGAAAGGTCGCGCCCCATAATGGGGCTTTCAGCCGGGTGCTGGGCCGGTACGTCCGCGAGCAGGGCGTGATTACGCTGCAGGACGCTTTGTCGAGAATGACGATCTTGCCGGCGAAACGGATGGAGCGGGCGTCCGATGCTTTCAAGACCAAAGGCCGTCTGAGAGAAGGCATGGACGCGGACATCACCGTATTCGACTGGGACAACGTGATTGACAGAGCCACATATCAGAATCCGTTTCAGGCTTCTGAGGGCATCGAACATGTGTTCGTCAATGGCGTGCAAGTGGTGCGCCACTCTGAATTCATTGAGGGTGTGTTCCCAGGGCGCATGATTTACGGCGGGCTTTAAAGCATTTCTATTTTTCGCCTCGCTCGAACGGGTTTGCTATCACCAATACGCTCAAATGACGTTTAGGTCATGCCGGATAACGGGCAAACGTCTCAGTCTTTGCCCAATGGCGGCGTAAATTGCATTGACCAGCGCCGGTGCTGCTGGTGGTAGTCCTGGTTCACCGACGCCGCCGATTTGTGCGCCGGAATTGATGATGGATACGTTGATCTCCGGCGTTTGGGACATTTGCATCATCAGGTAGGTATCGTAGTTCGATTGAAAAACGCCGCCGTCCTCCACGTTGACTTCGCCAAAGAGGGCCGCCGTCAACCCGAATATGACTTGCGCCCGTACCGCATCCGGATAAACCGCGGTGCCACAATCGATGGCTGCGCTGACCTTTTCGACGGAGAGATCGCGCTCGGTCAATTTGACCTGAACCACCTCCGCAACGATAGAGCCCCAAGATTCGACAATGGCGACGCCCCGCCCCTGACCGTCGCCAAGCGGCTCTGACCAGTCTGAGAGCTGTTCCACCTCATCGAGGAGCGCTCTGAACCGCGGGTCAACAACATTTGCCTTGCGGAATGCGAGCGGATCGACACCGGCGGCATGGGCCAATTCGTCCATAAAACTCTCGCCAAAAAAACCGTTTTGGCTGTACTGGACGGAACGCCACGACATCACCGGCACGGTCATAGGAACATGCGCATATTGTATCCGAGGTAGTGGTGACGGGCGACGGACTTGTTCCAAAGTTTCCCTTCCAGGGTAGCCGGCTACGTTACCGAAGAGCTGGAATACGAGATCCTCCAAACCTTGCCCGAAGCTGAGCGGAACACCTTCACCGAGGCGATAGTTCAGCACCGTCGTGACACAAAGATACTGCTGACTCCCGCTGAGCGGGGCGAACCCTTCGTGGTGCCGCGCTTGATGGCGCAGATACAGGGCGAACTGGAATTCGCTGATTCGGACCTGTTCATGGAACACCATGACTGGTCGCTGCTCGATCATTCACCGAGACTTGCCGAGGCCGAATTCGCCCTTCCATCGTCAAGGCTCACCGCGCAGCGGCAGGGTCAAAAAAGGAGGCTTGGCAGAAGGTATTGGACGCTCACGCGCGGGTCGCACAAGTAAGGTTCACGCGGCCGTAGATGCCAAGGGCCGCCCGCTCCGGCTGGACATCACCGGCGGGCAGGTCCATGACAGCCAAGCCATGGGCTCTTTCCTGGATTGGGAAAAGGCCCCGCTCGCCATCGTCGCTGATAAGGCCTATGGCACCGCCAAAATCAGGCAGCAGATCGCCGATGAAGGAGCGCTGGCTGTCATTCCTTCAAAGAGCAACGCGCGTAATCCTATCCCGCGCGATCCAAACCTCTATGCCCAAAGGAACATCGTCGAGCGGTTCTTCTGCAAGATGAAAGACATGCGCCGATTACCAACGCGCTTCGAGAAATCAGCCAAAAACTTCCTCGCAATGATCCAACTCTTCGCCATAAGATGCTGGATCAATTGAGTCCACACTCTAACAAATTAATTTAGTCTGACAATGCCGTGGTGAGAAATCCGGGTTAGGGTTTGGAGCACACAGACGCTGATCGCGGGTCTGCGCCACGATACATTGATTGCGCCTTGGGTTATCAGTGGCGCGATGGATGGGACCGCTTTTGCCGCATACATTCGCGAGGTATTGATCCCGGAGATATCACCGGGAACCGTGGTGATTGCCGATAATCTGCCCACACATCTAAACAGGCAGGCAGCCGATGCCTTGCGTGCCCACGGATGTTGGTTCCTTTATCTGCCGCAGTACTCACCCGATCTGAACCCGATCGAAATGGCGTTCTCCAAGCTGAAAACCCATCTTCGCAGGATCGGAGCCAGAACCTTCACCGAAGTCTTTGCTGCAATCGGAGAAATCTGCGACATGTTCGATCCCGATGAGTGCCAGAATAATTTCAAAGCCGCCGACTATGTTTCACGGTAAAACTGAATGGGTATAAAGCGAAGGGAATCCCCATAATCAAATCCATTCAACTTTCTCGCCCGATGCTCTAGTCTGACAATCCCCTTGGCAGATTGCTCCACGGACACCAGTGGATAACGCAAATGAAAGGAACACCCGGATAAACTATGCATTATGGAAAACCAGTCGTGACTCTGTTCGTGGGCGTTGTTTTTGGACTTGCCGGCTGTGCCTCCATGCCGAATTGGGACCCGTTACCAACCGATGAAGCTACCTGTTATGATCGGACGGTTGAACCTCAGAGCCTGACCGAAAAAGAATTGAGTGGAATCAGTCCCTTGTGATTCCCTTGTTGTGTTCGCCAGCAAGGAGGATAACAAGATGTGGACTGACGCCACTCGTGAGAAATATGAGCGCGAGGCGCACCGCTACGCAAGCGATCTGAGCGATACCGAATGGTGCGTGATCGAACCCCATATGCCGCCCGCAAGGGCTCTGGGCCGCCCGCGCAAGACGGATATGCGGGAAGTGATGACCGCGATCCTGTACATGGCCCGCAGCGGCTGCCAGTGGCGCATGCTGCCCGGCGAGTTTCCGCCGCGCAGCTCGGTTCAGTACTATTTCTACAAGTGGCGCGACGACGGGACGTGGCAGGAGGTCAACCGGGCGCTTCTGGCGCGCATCATGTCGTGGCGCTGGCCAGGGAGCAGCACGAAGCGGACCAGACACCCCAGTGCGTCGACCAGGGCGATGATCTTGGTGGTCAATCCGCCCCGTGATCGGCCGATGGCCTGATTTTGAGTCCCCCTTTTGCGCCGCTCGCCTTTTGGTGAACGCTGACGATGGTGGCGTCGATGAGGGCATATTCGAAATCCGGTTCCGCCGACAACTCCTCGAACAGCCGCTCGAAGACACCCTTCTTCGCCCATCGGCGAAAGCGCTGGAAGACGCTGTTCCAATTGCCGAACGCCGGGGGCAGAGCGCGCCACGGCGACCCTGCGCGCAACGGCTACAACGAGAGCTTCAACGACAAGCTCAGGGACCCGAACCATGCTCGGCTTGCGTCACTGATGTCGCGGGACTGCCGCGACTTCGTTCGAGAGATTGAAACGTCGCTGTGGTTCATTTCCCGTCCGCATCTCAACGGAGCCTGGGAGGGGTTTTCGAGCCCTTCGTGCGGCTCAAAGCGTCGCGCAGCCGCGACACAGGAGGCTGCGGGCTGGAGCTTTCTATCGCGCGTAGCGGTTGGTCTGCCCGGAGCCACCGGTCCGTGAGATCCCATTCCGCCGGACAGGACGCAGGGGTACAAGTTCGCCGTTGGGTGTGTCCATGAATCCCACATAGGCTATTGTCAGGAGCACTTGGTCCGTCCGGTTTGCAGCACCGGATCCGTCGCGTTTGATGGTCACCGAAAAGGTGTCAACGGCGGCTCTAGATCACGTTGGGTGATCGTTGAGGAGATGATCGCTCAAAATTGTTTTTCAGCAGCCTGCTAGATCACGTTGGGTGATCGTTGAGGCTCCCAGCAGGAAACATCGCCGCCAGCGTTATCTCTTGGTTATGTATCCTTAGCCTAGTCAATCCAGCATTTGTCGGACATATTGGTCAAAACACCGGCCCCTTCGTTATTAACGATGTGGGCGATAGAGCCATCAAATCCACTTCTCAAGGCAAGATTGAAATGGAAGTCGTCTTCACCAGGGCTGTAGCCGATTTCATCCAGTATGTCCAAAGCCTCAATTACAACCGTGGTTGCAGGGGCGATGTCGGAAACCGAGACAGCGCCTATGCTGTCGCCGGTAGCAGATTCGTAAACATCGAGTTGAGCGCTGTCCACATCATACCCTCCATTATGAATGAATATGTAGGACGGATAGCCTGATGCCACCCGGTCCGTATGGATATTGCTTAGCCTGGTCTGGTTGCTGCTTACTCCACCCAGACAACTCGTAACGTTCGTTAAGGATGCTCCGCCTGGATTCCAGATAACGTGCTGTACGTACCCACTAAAACTTGAATTGACTATAGCGGTATAGGTTGATCTCCCCCTGGTATTGATACCTAAATCAGCTTCAATGTCGTCCATTTCGAATTGTACCGATGCGTTTCGTGGAATATTCGTTTCAAATGTATCAAGTATGTCTTCCGCTTCATCGTCAACAAATGTGACCCGGACGTCTTCTGCATAACCTCCAATATTATAGAACCTCAAAAACGAAAGCGTTCCACTTGGATCACCGGATGAAAAAACGGACACCAGGTGTTTTCCATTTGGAATAACGGTTTCATCAAGACGTTGGGCCGCCGCTGCCGCCTGTATTGTAGGTGTTTCCCAATCCCAATTGGGTTTTGTTATTTTGTCGCCTGATGCCTTCAAGGCATATTCAATTTGATCTGCTGTTGCGTTGGGATCAACGGACCTGAGAAGCGCGATAGCGCCAGCAACGAATGGCGTAGATGCCGAACTTCCCGACGTGATAACATAATCGCCAGGTGCTCTTCCCGCTGCGACAATATTACTTCCCGGCGCAAGAAAGTCCACCATTTCAGCGTGGTTTTGTGATTCAATCGGAGAGTTGGAATACTCAGATTTGCCGCTAACGGTTATAGCAGGCTCAACGCAACCAGGTTCTGTAACTGCGCCTACGTAACCCTCATTACCCGCTGCAACTGTAGCCAAAATTTCGAGGTCTCTAAGGTCTTCGATTATGTCGTTGTAGGGGGAGTCTGAACAATACTCAAAGTTCTCTTCATTATCTCCAAAACTCATATTGACGGCGGCAATGTTGTATTCGTCTGCGATGCTCAATATCCAGTCAATTGCTTCAAATTGATCCAATGATGAACTTCTAAGACAGGTGCTGCCCTCATCTTCTTCGCATACTTTTTCTTCATCAGCCTGATTTTCGAATTCGCTGAAAACCTGCACCGCTATAATGTCTGCGCCATAAGCCACACCGTCCTTTTCAAGGACATCACCCGGATCGTCACCTGCTGCTATGTTTGCGACAAAGGTTCCATGAACACATACGTCCAATCGACTTGGGCAATATGACGCTGCGTTTACACTAATTTGGCTATCTTCACCATTACGACAGAGTGAAGACCTTCCATTGTCCGCATCTGATGAGGAGAAACAAGCTTGCCTAACAATTTTGCCGCCGCCAAAAACTTCGTGGTCGGCATAAATGCCGTCATCCAAAATCACTACAACTTGTCCCTCTCCTGTATAGCCCTGCGCATATAGTTCTTCTATGCCCATGTTGTCTTTAGCAGAAAATAATTTCCGCCTTTGTAGGCTTGGTGTTGCCTTTTGTTTATATTCACGATCTACCAAAACACCTGTGATGTTTGGGTCGTTCAGCAGAGTTTCAATATCACGCTCTTGAATTCTTACACGAACAGCGTTCGTGGCTCTCATTCCCCGAATTACTTCTATACCTTGGCTCTCCAACTCCTGCCTGGCCGCGAGGAGGCCGAAAGTTTCTTGACCCAGCCCATTTGCTGTTTGGAAATCGTCTCGATATTGGACTATCACTTGCTTCCATTGCTCTTGGTCACGAAATTTCGCTCTGAGCTCTTTAGCCCAATTGGGTTCAGCTTGTTGCGCGGATAATTCTTGGATGGCCCTCAATTGTTGGGCTTCCACCTGAATAGGAAGAACAAAAAGACAGAGTAGCAAAATGATAGGGCAAGATTTCATGAAGTGTCTCCAGGGGAAAACCCAGAAAAAGAGGAAACGGAAACTTAGATCATAGTATATTTGGGGTGGGTTTATGGACCACCAGGCTTTCCGGCTCCGCATCGATTTCCCTGCGTACGAAATCTTACCAAATCCGTAAATTGATGCGCACTGTGATGGGTGAAGTGCTCCCGCCTTTTAGGGCACTCTTGCGGCCTGTTATTGGGTGTATGCCAGCTCTTGCTCAGGCTTCCAAAATTCTCCCGGACGATTATCTTTCTGCTGCCGTTGCGCCTACGGGATTGCAGGCCTAGTATGCGGTGGCCTTGCCATGATAGCCATACATGACCGTCGCAATGGTGGCTTGTTCGCCGGCCCACTACTGGAGCCGTATTCACCACATCCTTGGCCACGAGCTCCGACTGATTCCGACCTAACATGTCCGGGTCTATACGAAGACCACAAGAACGACCCGGCGCAGGGCCGGACCATCGTATCGCCCGGAAAAATGATCGGAGATCACAAGCTCTGGTGTGTGACCGGTCTTGACCGCAAAGCTGCAAGCAACCACCATCAGTGGAGCAAAATTTGAAAAGTGAACCCAGAAGTTGGAGAAGTTAAGAGAGATGGCCAAGTATCTGTTTCAGACAAGCTATACCCAGGAAGGCGTTAGGGGTCTACTCAAAGAGGGCGGCACCCGGCGCCGGGACGCTCTCAAGCAAACCGTGGAAGGGTTGGGCGGTACCCTTGAGAGTTTCTATTACGCCTTCGGAAACCACGATCTTGTCATAATTGCCGATCTGCCGGATGAAGAAGCGGCAGCGGCGTTTTCCCTGTTCGTCAGTGCCGCCGGTGCTCTGAACGTATCCTCTACCGTATTGGTTTCACCGGAGACCATCGACGGAGCGGTCAAAAGGAACGTAACGTATCGGCCACCCGGAAACTGACACGCATTTGGGGCGGGCTAGGGTCTGTTGACATTTAGGGGATTCCCAATGTCGCGGAAAAGTGATTCAAGCCTCCTTTTGCAAGGAGTGTTTGATGAAGTCAGAGCGTTTTGTGATCACGGACAATGTTTGGGAGAAAATTTGGCGTCATCTACCGGGCAAGGCGACGGACCGTGGCGTGACGGCGGCGGACAACCGCCTGTTTTTGGAGGCGGTTTTGTGGCGGGTGCGCGCAGGGTCGCCGTGGCGCGCTCTGCCCCCGGCGTTCGGCAATTGGAACAGCGTCTTCCAGCGCTTTCGCCGATGGGCGAAGAAGGGTGTCTTCGAGCGGCTGTTCGAGGAGTTGTCGGCGGAACCGGATTTCGAATATGCCCTCATCGACGCCACCATCGTCAGCGTTCACCAGAAGGCGAGCGGCGCAAAAGGGGGACTCAAAATCAGGCCATCGGCCGATCACGGGGCGGATTGACCACCAAGATCATCGCCCTGGTCGACGCACTGGGGTGTCTGGTCCGCTTCGTGCTGCTCCCTGGCCAGCGCCACGACATGATGGGCGTCCAGCCGTTGATCGACGACGTTCACTTCGATGCCCTCATCGCCGACAAGGCATTCGATGCCGGCTGGCTGCGAGAGCAACTGGACCAACGTGGCGCATGTCCCCCGTCAGGACCAATGGAACAGATTAGGGTGATTGCGTAAGAGAGTGTTATTGGCTCATCGTCATCATTGAGGAGTAAGCGATGAGAGACGGAACAGAACGATCCCAGGATGTTGCGGAGCGGACGGTCAAGGACATCCGCCGCAAGACGCGCAAGCGTTACAGTGCTGAGGAGCAGATCCGATGGAGTGGACGCCCCCTCCCGACGGCATCGCAATGTGCCATGTTGGCGGTGTCACCAACACCAACAGAAGGAGAAGGCGTCCATGGATCAGGCTACCATCATCGGGATCGATCTGGCGAAGCATAGCTTTCAGATTCACGGTGCTCGGGCTGACGGGTCCGTCGCATTCCGAAAGAAGCTGATCCGCGGCAAAGTGCTCGACGTCCTCGCTTCGCAGCCGCCCAGCGTGGTGGCAATGGAAGCCTGCGCGAGTGCTCACCATTGGGGTCGAGAAACCGAGAAGCTGGGGCACGAGGTCAAGCTGGTTCCGCCGATTTATGTGAAGCCGTTCGTCAAACGGCAGAAGAATGACACAACGGACGCAGAGGCAATCTGCGAGGCTGCACAGCGCCCCACCATGAGCGTCGTGGCCGTGAAGACGAAAGAGCAGCAGGCCCGGGGGATGCTGTTCCGCACACGCGATCTCCTGGTGCGCCAGCGGACGCAGACGATCAACGCACTGCGGGGTCACCTGGCCGAGTTCGGCGTCGTCGCACCACAGGGGCCAGCTCATCTTGGCCGACTGGCATCGGCACTCGATGATCCGGACTCGGATCTGCCGGATCCGGTTCGCGAGCTGGGCCGCCTTTTGCTTGAGCAGATCGCCGGCCTCGGCGAGAAAATCGGCGGATTGGAGAAAGAACGCCGCGTCAGCGCGCGCCAGGACGAAGATGCGTCGCGACTGATGACGATACCGGGTGTCGGTCCGATCACCGCGATGGCTTTCCAGGCTTTTGCGCCGCCCATGGAGAGTTTCCGGCGCGGCCGCGACTTCGCCGCCTGGCTCGGCCTCGTGCCGCGACAACACACCACCGGCGGCAAGCCCAGGCTCGGCAAGGTATCGAAGATGGGCCAGCGGGACCTCAGGCGCCTCTTGATCACTGGCGCCATGGCTGTCGTCCAGAAAGCGGTCCGACGCGGCGAGACGGCGGACCCCTGGCTGGCCAGACTGCTGGCGCGCAAGCCGAGGATGCTTGTCGCGGTGGCTCTGGCCAACAAGATGGCGCGCATCGCTTGGGCGCTGATGACGAACAAGGAGAGTTACCGCGTTACTCCCGCTACATCATCGCCTGGACGCTGTGTACGAGCATGAAGGCCAGTGACGTCACAGACACCCTGGAACTAGCATTGCAGGCCTCAGGCTGCGACCGGGTCGAGGTCCGGCACAAGCCCCGCCTGCTGTCAGACAATGGCGCGTCCTACATCTCTAGCGAACTGGCCGAATGGCTCGACGACAACGGCATGGATCATGTGCGCGGCGCACCCTATCGGGTTGGTGAAGCCGAACTCCTCGATCGATACCTTAATCTGCTCAAGTTGCCGATGGGAGTGCGTTCGGGCATTGCGCCGGTCGGGCTTGAGGCTATCGACCGGCCGGTATTCGACTGCAAGCGCCTCAGAACTCGACGGAGCATCGGTCATGACCTGTGCCACTTTCTACCCCCTCTCTTCCAGTGTATTCGTTCGCCCTGAGCCTGCGATGCTGGGCCTGCGCCTAGTATTGCTCTCCCACGTTGAACGCTTCCATTTCCATAATGCTTATGTCAGGCCCCATCAAGAACAAAATACCAACATAGAGAGAATAGAAGTGGAACATTTGTCGCAAATATCAATGGAGGGAACAGGCGAGACTGTCGGCGTAACCCCAACGCCTTTTATCCCTCCGATCCACGTCCTGCTAAATCAGCTACTCCAAAAAAACCTTTGTTTTCCGCTGTTTTCCGCTTTTGCTTCCCTGATATCAACCATTCGGCACCCTGTTTTGCAGAAAAACAGGAAAGTGCGTAAGGCACTGATATAAAGGGTGAATTTTTGATGGCTCGTTGGCGGCCAACCGCATTCTCCCTGTTTTTGGGCAGAAAATGCGAAAAATTCCCTGTTAACCAGGGAATTCCCAAAGACAAGTTCGTCCAAGACTGCATCCTCCACCATCCAGTCTCAATGTGATAGGTTCTGCTCCCTGCCCTGAATTTTTCTTTCGGTATTTCAAAGCCTTACGGGGAAATCACGGCCGTCGTTCTAGCACGGAGAAGGCATTTGTGGAGACAATTGAGGAGATCGGGCAGAAATTCTCTGCGGGGCCATTTCAGTGGCCAGACCATGGAGAAGAATAGGCAGTAAAGATGGGTTTGCCCGGTAGATGACGCCAAATTTTCTCCCAAACATTGTCCGTGATCACAAAACGCTCTGACTTCATCAAACACTCCTTGCAAAAGGAGGCTTGAATCACTTTTCCGCGACATTGGGAATCCACTAAATGTCAACAGACCCTAGTGACATCCGTAGGTTTAAATCCTGCTTGCTAGCCCAAATGAGCAAGACTCCAGCTAACGAGAGTTCAAGAGTACGCCATGCACAACTGTTATGGACATAGCGTCAGTTTTGATTGGTCTACGTCATCAAAAGATCAGAAAACGTGTGCATCGCCTTCAAAGTTTTGGTACGGACCCCTGTCATGACGTCATCACGCGCCGCTTCCATCGACACCAGCCATTTACGCCAACTTTTCATCGGCGGTGAATGGATAACGCCCTCTAGCACCCGCATTCTGGATGTTGTTTCGCCCGTTACTGAAGAGATTGTTTTTCAGGTTGCAGAAGCGGTGCCCGCCGATGTGGACAGCGCCGTAGCCGCCGCAAGAAAGGCTTTTGATGACGGGCCGTGGCCGCGTATGACACCAGCCGAACGTGCCCAGTATCTCACCGCGTTTGCAAAAGCTTTACGGGATAGGGCCGATGATTTTGCTGTCGCCTGGACCGAGTCCACGGGTGTGGTTGAGAAGATGGCCAAGATGTCACCGGAATACTCAATCAGTAATGTGGATCGCGCGATAGAACAGGCTTCTAGTTTCGCGTTCATAGAGAAGCATCCCACTTCAAACGGCGCCGCCCTGTTAGTGCGCGAACCGGTCGGTGTTGTCGCGGCCATAGCGCCTTGGAATGCACCGCTTGCCACCATGCTGACCAAAATCGCACCAGCGCTGGTGGCAGGTTGCTCAGTCATCATGAAACCCGCACCACAAACTCCCATTGAGGCTTATATTGTTGCTGAATGTGCTGAAAAAGCAGACTTTCCGCCCGGTGTAATCAACCTCATCACAGCCGAGCGCCAAGCATCGGATTATCTGGTCCGACATCCAGGTGTAGATAAAGTCAGCTTCACAGGCAGTTTGGCTGTGGGAAGACGCATAGCGTCCGTATGCGGCGACCGCATCGCCCGGGTGACTTTGGAGTTGGGTGGCAAGTCAGCAGCCATCGTACTAGACGATTACGACTTGGCAGAGGCCGCCGCAAGTATAGCCTCCGGCATCTGCGTGCTCAGTGGTCAAAACTGCGCGGCCCTTACACGGGTGATTGTGCCCCGCAACCGGCACGACGAACTGGTCCAACATTTGATCAAGGCCATGGAGGCTGTAACGGTCGGTGACCCCTACGATCCAACAACCGTACTGGGACCGCTGACCATGAAACAACAGCTGGAAAAGGTTGAGGCTTACGTCGCTAAAGGTCTTGAAGAGGGGGCAACTTTGGCTACTGGGGGCAAACGGCCGAAAGCCTGCCCACATGGCTACTATTTTGAGCCAACTGTATTCGCCAATGTGGACAATGCCATGACCATCGCTCAGGAGGAAATCTTCGGGCCGGTGCTGTGTGTCATCCCCTGTGACGACGATGAGGACGCTATACGTATCGCCAACGACTCAATCTATGGACTGGCCGGTGCGGTTTATACTAACGACGCCGAGGCGGCTTATCGCATCGCCCGGCGACTGCGTACAGGCACAGTCGGGCAGAGTGCGCCGTCCGCCAGTTTCGCGATTGCTTTTGGCGGGTTTAAGCAATCTGGACTCGGACGGGAAGGTGGCACGGAAGGCTTGATGGCGTATCTAGAACCCAAAACTATATTGCTGAAGGAAGCACCAACGCTCTGAAATCGGCAGTGATGATCAGGAATTGAATTCGGATAACTGACAATGCTGGAGTTTCGGTTTGGGCGAATAGGGAGTTAAGCCTCTTTCGCAAGCAGCTGATGGAACAGTGCGTCCTCATTCACGTTCGCGCGCCGCCCAGCTGCCCATGTTGCCGCGAACCCTCGTGGATATTGGCTATCGTCGTCTTTCCGGCCGTCTTCGGACCATAGAAGAGGAAATAGCGGACCGGCGGGTGGTTCACCTTCCACCATTTCGTCGAAACTGATTCCGGCTAGGTTGACGCAATCGGGCCTTGGCGCCCAACGAATATCGTCCCCAAAGACCCGGATGGATGTTGCGAGCCTCCAGTCATCAGCAGAGTTGCCTGAGGAGTAGTGAAGTAACCACGGGTGCACGACAAGCATGTCGCCAACCTGCATTTCCCAAGACGCAAATCGATTGTTCGGATCGGCCCGCAATTGTTCCTCATCCGGGTGTTTGGGCCGGTCTTCTGGGCGGATCATCTTTCTTGCGTTTGGAGAAAACAACCAATGTGGATAGTCAGTCCGATGAGAGCCCAAAATGACTTCCAGGCTGTTTTCCTTCGCAACATCGTGCATGGGAATCCATAGTGATGGCACCATGCTGCCAACCACGGGCCATCCCATTCGATCAGAATGCCATAACGTTATGGAATCGGACTTGGGTGGTTTTGCAAAGATCTCATCAAAGTAGAATCGAATCTCTTTCGATTCCATAAGTTCACCCGCAGCCTGTCCCAGCGGCGATTCAAAAATAAATCTTCTAAATTTGTCGTCTACACGAGCGACATACCTGCCCGGTGACGTCGGCAACAAACCAATGTCTTCGCCTTCCACTGCAACGCGCCTGATGACGGGCGCTATGCTCTCTATCCAATCGGAGTCAAATACCTGGCGCAGGCAAACGATTCCGTCAGTTTCCCATGCTGATCTATCAGCATCATCAATATCCCGAAGGGGGGCAGTGTTGAACGCCACGTTGTATAGCTCCTGACAGCTGAATTGTATGATTTTGAGTAACTGTAAGGTGTGACACCAAATAGAAACTTCTACTGACCCCATCAGCAGAAGTTATTGTCATGTCGAAGACATATTCAGCCAGGAGTCAGGGTTTATATTGGGCTGAAAAGCGCCAAGACGTTAATTTGGCTGAGGTAGCTCGGATGCGGCATTTCGCAGTTGATCTATCATCATTTCCACTGCCGGGTTTATTAACGGTGCTTGACGTGTAACCACTCCCGCGACGCGTCTTATTGGCATTCCGGCCACATCAAGAATCGCTAGTCTACCTTGTTTTACATCCTCCGCTACCCAATGTGACGGCAGGAAAGCTATAAAGTGTTGCTTTCGGACGAGGCTACGAAGCATATCAAGCGAGGTTGCTTTAACGCGCCGTTTAGGCGCGGCAATGCCTTCTTGGGCAAAGAAGGATGCCAAAAAGACCTCCATATGCGGTTGATTTAGGGTTGCCCAGGCTTGTTCCTTCAAGAGAGATAAAGAGATCTTTCGCTTCTTAGCCAAGGGATGTTGTTTGCCTACGACCAGGACAGACGAGATTTCACACAACGGCTCAAAGGTTACGTTCTGGGCGTTCTCGGTCTCCGAATTGGTGGACACAATGAGATCCAATGCGCCTTCCAGTAAAAGTTCTGCGAGGTCCTCATACAAACCAACCCGGACATCAACAGTGACATGCTCATTCTCCTTGACGAGCTCCGTAATAGCCGTGTCGACCAGCATATTCGTAAAAAGATTGGCCAAGCCGATGTGTACTTCTGCGTAGGTGCCTGATTTTACTGCGACCAGTTCGCTTTGTGCGGCTTCTAATGAATTCAGTATCAAGCTGGCATATCGAAAAAGTATATGACCGTTCTCAGTAAGCTCAATTCCTTGATGGCTGCGCTCAAAAAGCTGAATCTGAAGTCGATCCTCAATCAATTGAACGCTGCGTGTTAGCGCAGGTTGCGAAATGTGCATGATGCGCGATGCCTTGGAAAAGCCACCGTGCGTTGCTACTCCCATAAAATGCGTTAATTGCCGGATATCCATACCGGTTCTCGCACCATGCTTTTTGCCCCAATCCCCGAGTATGCAGGTCAAGGGTTGGTCACGACAATGCCAAAAAGCCCCTTAATCTGCCGATTCTTAAGGCTAAGCGAACAAGCATACCTGATGTAAAGAATATCTGTGAAACCTACATACAGGTATCAGTGGGGTCATGCAGGGAATCAATACATCCATCACAAAAGGATATTGTTCACAAATACCTTTATGAGTCTTTCTCGCAGATGTTGTCCAAAGCTGAGGGGAGAACGATGCGGATTCTTGTTACATCGGCAAATGGCAGAACCGGCCGCCCATCAGCCAGGTTTAAGCAATACGTGAAGAGGCTGGCGGCAAAGCAATAACCACTAAGAAACTGTCATGGTTGTCAATTGGCAGAAAATGGTGAACGCAATGTTTGATACGACTGATACTGGCACCGCACCCCGATCTAGATCGCATCAGCCGGTCGTAGACGTACGAACGTCGAGCCACCTGTCGTCGACAGCGCGGCTTTCAATCGATTAAATAGTAAACTTCTGAAAGAATGCACGCGTGATCAACCGCCGCACACTGAACAAAGCCGCAGTCGTTGCATTCAGCATGCCTTGGACTATCGGTCTCGCTTCTTCAGCAAGGTCCGTAGCCAAGGCCGCTGGTGGGTCATTTGAAGAGCTGGACACAATGACGGTCCACCGGCATCTAGTGTACGCGGAGAATGAACTGCCAGCATTTTGGTGGCTGAAAGGCCGCAAGTTTGGCGTCATAGATGGGGAAACCAAGCACCTCTGGGACATGTCCACAGGCATCATATCGCTGGGGTCGGTCCTAGGCGACGGGTCTTACGATGTATCGGTTTACGAAGCGTATTTTCAGTTCCACCCCGATACCGAAGACCTTATGGCGGAATGGACCAATCCGTATACCAACGTGACAGACGTTGTTCCTGTTTACAGTCCAGCTGTCGTCCATCACCGATTTACCGAACCGGTGACGGCGTCCGAAAGCCTAGTTAGGGATCAGGTTTTCGATTCTGTTGAGTCAATTGGAAAACCCCGTTTGCTTAACAAGACCGTGTGGCAAGACATCACCAAAAAAATCGCTATACGTCCCCAGCAAAATTCGGCGAACGCCAAACCCTTCAGGATATCCGAAAATCTCACGTATTCAGCTGATCTGGCTGATTTGGAAGACGATTACGGCTTCCGTTCAACGCGGCGCGACTTGAACATGTGGACGGATTGGCTGCCGAACATGAGCATGGACGGATATCCCGGCGGATTGCTGTCCACCGCACAAGGGCAGAAATTAGACACGTATGAGAGTCTTCCATCCAGTTTCAGACACCTTATGGACGTACATTTTCCCGACGTTGCATCTGACCCCCGTGAATTCGTCAACAACGCCAGGCGGAAGGCCATGGAACGGTGAGAGACAAATGCTGCACTGCGTACGCAGTTCTGCTATTGTTGAGTCTGAGCAATCCTGCATTCGCGGCTGATGAGGCGGGCCTGTCCAATACATTCAAGGACTGCCCGGAGTGTCCCGAGATGATCACCGTTCCGGCCGGTTCATTTTTAAGGGGGTCTGACGATCAGGAGATCGAACGAGAAGGGGCCAGTGCCATTGTTGCCGCCTGGGAACGGCCGAGACACCAAGTGATCATACAGGACCCTTTTGCAATGAGCGTGGGCGATGTGTCCAAGGTGGAGTTTGCGGCATTTATTGAGGCGACAGGTCACAACACAGGGGATGAATGTTTCATCTATCACTTCGAAACAAACCAATGGGGTTATCAAGTCGGCTTGAATTGGAAAAATCCCGGCTTCATGCAGGAAGATAACGAACCGGTGGTCTGTGTCAATTGGTACGACGCAAAGATGTACGCTGAATGGCTCGCCAGAAAGACCAACAAGCCTTACCGGCTGATCTCAGAAGCCGAATGGGAATACGCGGCCCGTGCGGGAACAGAGACAACGCGGCCATGGGGCAATTCCCAGGAGAATATCTGTGACTATGCGAACGTGACGGACCTAACCCGTGGTGACTTGCACACCCGCGTCGATCGGTCCCCGAACAAGATGTTTCAATGTCATGATGGCTACGTTTACACCGCTCCAAATGATGCATTTCGGGCCAATGCCTTTGGTGTGCGTGGTCTATTGGGTAACGTTTGGTCGTGGACGGAAGATTGCTTCCACGACAGCTACGTTGGTGCGCCAACAGACGGCAGCGCTTGGATGGACGGTGGTAACTGCGGTTTTCATGTGATTAAGGGTGGTTCCTGGGGTAGCAACCCATCGGATGTTCGGCCCGCTCAACGGGGCAGGGATCCGGATATCTATCGTGCCAATTACATTGGCTTCCGTGTTGCGCTGAGCAACCCGTGAAGTGCGTGCACGTTTCAAAGAGCTGTTTGTAGAAGGTAAGCGAAACATATGCGTAAGCATTTCAATGATCCAATCATCGTTGCCGGGGCCGGACCTGTCGGTTGCGTTCTCACGTATATGCTGAAAAAGAATGGTATTCCAGTGATCCTGCTGGAAAAGGAATCGTCTCTTGTTGAAGATTTACGGGCTTCAACATTTCATCCTCCAACATTGGACATGTTGGAGAATCTAGGCTTGGCAGATGATCTTCTTTCTCAGGGCTTGATCGCACCGATATTTCAATTCAGAGACCGGCGGTCGCAATGCTATGCCGAGTTTGACTTGGGCGTTCTCGCTGATGAAACGCGCCATCCTTACCGCGCGCAGGTCGAGCAGTTTCGGCTGACAAATCTCATATGCGACAGACTAAAAGCGGAATCCGGCTTTGACGTGCTCTTCGAGCACGAAGTCGTGGATGTTCAGCAGGATGACGCAGGCGTTGACGTCTTAATAAACACGCCCAACGGTGAAACGCAGATGCGTGGGTCATACGTCGTTGGTACGGACGGTGGCTCAAGCAACATCAGACGTTCGCAGGACATCGATTTTCCCGGATTTACGTACCCCGAAAAGTTCATCGTCGTCAGCACGCCCTACCCATTGGAACAGCATCTGAAAAGTCTGAGTTACGTCAGCTACGTCGCCGACCCCGACGAATGGCTGACGATCATCCGCTGCAACAACCTGTGGCGGCTCTCGTTTCCCGCAGACCCTGAGCGAGATGACAACACGCTGCTTTTGGACGGGAACGTTCAAGGTCTTCTCAAAGGCCTGGTTGATATTGGTCAGGATTACCAGATCGGTCACAAAAGCATCTACGCCGTTAATCAACGCGTCGCTGTAACCTATCGAAAAGGGCGTGTCCTGCTAGCGGGAGACGCGGCGCATGTAAACAATCCGCTTGGCGGTATGGGTATGAACGGCGGCATTCACGATGCTGTCAATATTGGCGAGAAACTCATCGAAATGCGCCGCGGTGCTTCCGCAGACCTTCTAGACGTCTACGACCGTCAGCGCCGCCTCATTGCGACGAAATTTGTTCAAGAACAGACGATCAAGAACAAAGAAGAGCTTGAAAACAAAAACCCCCAGCAGTTCGAAAACAAACTTAACGGGCTCATCGAGACGGCAAACGACCGGGAAGCCGCGAAGGCTTATCTCATGGTAACCTCTATGATCAACATCGTCCGTGAGTCCTATGCAATTCAGTAGTTTGGTCCTGAGAGTTCAACTATCACAAAACCTGATCGAATAATTTTTGAATTGTATTGTCCTGCCCGACACCGTTGGGAGAGTCTTGAAAAGCCCTAACTTTCGCGGAGTAAATCATGTGGACCACCTATAGCCGTTGTTTCAAGTATGTCCTCTCTTTGATTTTCCTATGTGCGGCGCCTACACAGGCCCAAGAGGCTCAAGGTGAGACGCTGACAGATGAACAGCAGATTGAGGCGGTGCACCAAGGGACCAAGATCGTAACCGGTGCAAGTGGAGTGCCCATCGCCTACACGGGAAAAGGTGCCAGCGAGAATCCGGGGATCATCTTTATTCATAGTCTGCTTACATCAAGCATGATTTGGGATAAGCAAATCAACTCAGATCTGGCTGACGATTTCAATCTGGCGGCCATGGACATGCGAGGGCATGGCTCGTCCGGCAAACCATGGACAGCTGATCAGTACGCGGATCCGGCGCAATGGGCAGGCGACATCGCGGCGGTCGCCACTCATGCTGGAATGAAAAAACCCGTTTTGGTCGCCTGGTCGTTTGGTGGCTTATTTGCCATGGACTACATCCGAACCTATGGCACAAAAGACATCAGTGGCGTTGTTCTAGTTGGTTCCCGCGCAGGGTTAGAAGAACCTTTCTTTGGGCGAAACAGAACTCTTGCGCAACGCATCTACTACGCAAAAAACAACTCACCCAATTTCTCGGTCGTGTTCGACTGGGCCGAAGGGTACATGCAGAACTACGTCGAGTCGTCTGATCCCCATTTCGAGCAGCACCATAGGCGACTGGTGGCGTCGTCCCTGATGACGCCTCACTACGTACGTCCCTTCTTTCGTCAAAGATCGTCGGATAATCGCGATCTCATTGCCAAGCTCGATATCCCCGTTACCTTTATCGTGGGATCGGAAGACGCCATGGGAAACGTGAGTAAAATTCGAGAGATTGCGGGCCAAATTGAAGAGGCATCTGTGATCGAGTACCCGGACGGTGGTCAGACGGTGTTCTGGTACATGGCTGACCGGTTCAACAGGGACTTAAGAACAATTGTCCAACGGCTATCGACCCCCAATTGAATGACCACACTATTGGGCGTTTTGGGTACTGGCGCTGGAGCTGGAGCCCCTGGCACCATGGCAACCCAGAACTGCACTTTCCGCGGATTCCATGACAATCAGTAATGAACTAATCGAATCATTCTATCGGGAAACCGCCAAGATTCTCATGTTTTCCGGGCTTCCGGGGGTATAATCAGGGTGTTGGTCTAGATCGGTGCTGGGCGGTGAAGACGGCCAGGCCGTCGTTTGTTGCGCTTGAAGTGCAGCGCTTTGAGCAAGTGTCGTTCAGTTTTGCGTCACTTGTTCATGTGCCTAACGTTGGGTGACGTCAGTGAAGAAATTCCCAGGGTCATTGCTCGGAAGCGTTTTCGCTTTGGTGTGCGCGGGAGTCTTCGCCAATGCGAATGCTTCAGAAAGCAGGGAGGATGCGTGGGGCGGCATTCGGCTCTTTGAAGCGCCTCTTTCAGCATCAAATCAAACGACACTTACTGAAAGTGACGGTATCGGGCTCGCAAAGTTTACATTTGACATTGAGACACATGTATTGAGCTGGGAGGTTACCTACGAAGACCTAACGTCACCGCCGTCGGCTATACATATACATGGCCCATCAAGAGCCGGGCTTAATGCTCAAGAGCTTTTCGACCTTGGGGTTAACGGCCTTGACAACCCTATTACCGGTTCGCTTGAGGTTGGCCAGTCGAACACTCAATACCTGTTTTTGGGTCGGTTCTACGTATTGTTGAAGTCGGTGAAGTATCCGAACGGCGAGTTACGCGGCAGAATTGATGCAGTTCCACCTCCAGGATTCAAGAGAACAGCCAGACAGTAAATTAGAGGGCAAAAAACATGCGTTGGTTAAAAAACAAAATGGTCTCGAGCAGTCTTGTTGCGGCAGGTCTTGTCGCGCCGATTTTTGCTGGCACAGCTTCCGCAAACGAAACCGCCAAGCTCGGGTTTGTCGTCGAGTCTTGGTACACGGCGATTTACGACACGCCGTACATGGAGGAGTGTCCGGAAGGGGTGGCACTCAGCAACGCACACATTTGGTTCAACAGCCTTTCTCCTGAAGACAAGGAACGGCTGACACTGGGTGGCACGGACGAAAGCTTGATGGGGCCCAGGAACCAATACCAAATGCTGCGTGGCCCAAATGGAGAGGATGTTTGCCACTATCCAGAGTCAGTCATCGACCCACCCATGCGCATTGTGCACGGCAAGTACGCTTACGGCCTAAACCTTGACAGAAATGAAGACGGCAACGCGACTCCTAAAACCTGTCAGCATGATAACTTTGTGAGTGTGGATGGCAGCAGGACGGGGATAGACAATCAACTCTACAGACTTATGGGGTGTGTATACGGATACCGACGATCAGTCGGAATGATGGAAATGCACGCCAACTATGAGCGCCAATACGAAGGTAAAGGCATTATATTGATCGAAGTTGAAGGCGTTGATGATCCACGAAATGACGACTCCGTTGAAGTCTCTTTCTATTTGTCTGAGACCCGTCTTGATATTGACAGTACGGTAACAACCGAAACCACCGCCCGTATTATTCCATATGGCAGCTATCACGCCGTAAAGGGCCTTTATGGCGATACGGTTTCAGGGCAAATCGTCGATGGCGTACTCACAACCAAGCCAGGTGACGTTCGACTACCGGTTTGGAGCCACAAAGCCTTTACCGATATGGTTTTCCGCGATTTCCAATTAGAGATGCAGATCTCTGAAGACGGGACCAGAGCAACAGGTTTGTGGGCCGGGTACCAAACACTTTCATCCTTCTGGGAACGGTTCCTAAAAGCCGAGTTCAACGTATTTACAAATCAATACAGTTGTCCGGCCGTGTACGTGGCCATGCATGAGTTGGCTGACGGGTATCCCGATCCGCAAACCGGAGAATGCACTGCTTTGTCGTCTGCGTACACTTTCGAAGCCGTCGCCGCATTTGTCATCACTGATGACGACGATGAATCCCCACCTGACAGACTGGCAAGCACAGAAAGCGACCTGGTCAAATGAAGGACTTGGCTGCTTTTATGTCTGGGGGAGTAGGCGCAAAGCTGCCAAAGCTGGGCTTCCTCGTATCCTGTGCTGCTGCGCTGTTGACATTGGCAGCCTGCGGAGAACCCGAGCCCCTGATCGATGCTGCTGAGCCATCGTTTCGGCGTCTGACGGAACAGCAATATCGCAACATCATTGAAGACGTGTTTGGGTCACACATCGTCGTGGTGGGCCAGTTTGATCCTATTTTGCGATCCGAAGGCCTCATTGCGGTGGGCGCAGGAGAGACAACCGTATCGGCCTCTAGCATCGAGAAATTCGAGAAATTGGCTCATTCCATTGCGGGCCAGGTTGTAGACGATCGGAATCGCGCAACGTTTGTTCCATGTGAGCCAGCTCACGAGGCGGCGCCCGACGATGGCTGCGCCCGATTATTTTTAGCACCTGTGGGGCGGGTGCTCTACCGCGGTGCGATAACTGAGCGCGAAGTAAAGGAATCGGTCGATCTGGCCAACAGAGCTGCCGAACAGTTGGGTGATTTTTACGAGGGCTTGGCTATCGCTTTGGCCTCCTATTTGGTTAACCCCAAATTCCTCTTGGTCGTCGAACATATTGATCCTACTTTGGGCAATGGAAACTCGGCAGAGCTTACTGCCTATGCCAAAGCCTCCCGTTTGAGTTTCTTTCTCTGGAATACGGCTCCGGATACCGAGTTGCTGGATGCCGCCGAACGCGGCGAACTCGATGACAAGCGCGGGCTCGAGAAGCAAGTCGAGCGGATGTTTCAGTCACGCAAGCTGCGCGATGGTGTGAGGGCGTTCTTCGCCGACATGCTTCATTTTGAGGAGTTTGATCACCTTGAAAAAGATCTGACGGTCTACCCGGCCTTTGATCAGAAAGTTATTGATGATGCCGAAGAGCAGCTTATCAGGACCATCACATATCATCTGCTGGATTTGGATGGCGACTACCGCGATCTCTTTACAACGCGTAAGACGTTTATGAGTTCTTCGTTGGGGCGCATTTACCGTGTTCCCGTCACCAAAGCCGGTGTATGGAACGATTTCGAGTTTAATGGTCAGGATAGCCGGTGGGGCATCCATAATCTTGTCGGGTTTATTGCCCTCCATTCCCATCCTGCCATCAGTTCACCGACAATTCGCGGGCAGGCGGTGCGCGAATTGTTGCTGTGTCAAAGGGTGCCGGACCCGCCGCCCGATGTGGATTTCAGTCAATTCAGTGAAATGGGTTCACAACCGGTGACGGCTCGAGAAAGGCTCGCGGTGCATAATTCTGTGGCATCCTGTGCCGGATGCCATCGCTTGACCGATGATATCGGATTGTCCTTGGAAAACTTCGATGGAGCCGGCCAGTTTCGAACGATGGACGCGGGGATAGAGCTTGATATAACGGGCAACTTGGACGGCGTGGCCTATACCTCTTTGGAAGGTCTCGGAGAAGCACTGAAGCAAAATCCCGGTATTCCAAGTTGCCTTGTTCAGCGCGTATTCTCTTACGGAACAGCGAGGGCAGCAGGTGGTGGTGACCGGGCTTGGGTCAGTTACCTGATCCAGAAGTTTGCCGATGATGGTTATCGTTTCAGGACCTTGTTGCGTTCTATCGCGACGAGTAAAAACTTTTATACGGTCGATGCTCCCACGTCAGCGGAAGATTCAATCACGCAGACGAAGGTCGAAACAGCCAACGCCAATGAGGTGAAATCATAACCTTAATAAAGAATCGGAATGTGACCCGCCGGTCATTACTGCGCGGCGTAATGGGCGGCATGTCCATAAGCATGGCGTTGCCGTTTCTAGATGCTTTTCTAGATGAAAACGGTACGGCTCTCGCATCAGGTGCGCCATTGCCGGTCAGGTTTGGTATTTGGTCTTATGGTTTAGGCCATACCCTTGGGCGCGGAATGAAGCATCTTGAAGGATCGGAATACGAATTTGTAAATGAGTGCCTCGCGTTAGAGCCTTTTCGTAAGGAATACATCAACTATTTCAATGGCTTCAATGTGCCCCTCGATGGAAACCCAAGTCCGGTTCATTACACGGGATGGGTGGCACAAAGAACGGGTAGTTCACCAGAAGCATTCGGAATTATGCCGTCTGCCACGTATGACACTTTGATTGCCAATGAAATTGGCAGCCGGACGCGTTTCAAATCCATCGAATTGGCGACCACAGGAAATCCTGTTGACAGTTACTCTTACCGCAGTTCGGTAAATCACAATCCTGCAGAAGTGTCGCCACTGCAATTCTATTTGCGCCTGTTCGGTCCTGATTTCCGGGATCCCAAGGATACTGAATATGTTGCTGATCCTCGTATTCTTTTGAGGCAAAGCATTCTGTCGTCCGTGGGAGAAGAGCGGGCCACATTGTCCAAAGCCGTAGGTCAATCGGATCGGGACCGTCTCGATCAATACTTCACGTCTATACGCGAGCTGGAGCAACAGCTTGATATCGAACTATCCGCGCCACAGATGGAAGCTTGTTATCGTCCTGAGCAGCCCGACGAGGAGCCGTTAGACAAAGAATACAGGTCAGTTGCAGCGCGCCATGATTCAATGGCGAAGATATTGGCGCTGGCACTTGCCTGTGATCGCACACGGGTCTTCAACTTGATGTATTCCATTGCTGCGTCGGAAGTACGGATAGAAGGCGTGACTTTCCATCACCATAACCTTTCGCACCAAGAACCAATCGATGAAGAGGCCGGCTATCAGTTACAGACGGCATGGCTGAATGAAAAAAGCTATGAGGCGTTTGGCAGAATGCTCACGGAATTCACCAGCATACGTGAAGGTGACGGCACATTGTTGGATAACATGCTCATCGTAGCGGAGACGGATACGAGTGACGCCAAATCCCACAATATCAACGGCATACCGATCATAACGGCCGGCAAGGCCGGCGGTCGGGTGAAGACTGGCACATACGTCAATGGAAGTTCTGGACCAATTAGCAGAATAGGTTTGACGGCGATGCAGATTATGGGTGTTCCTGTATCGGAATGGGGGACGAAGTCACTCCGTACCAACGATCCGATTTCTGAGATCATCGCTTAAGGCAGTGCCACGATGAATTGGCATGCAGAGCGGCTGTACTTAGGCAGGCGTTTCGTCGCTAAAACGTTCTTTGTTCTTGGTATTTCTGGTGTTTGCATAGACGCACAGGCAAACGAAGTCTCTGACCTGCCACAGGGCTTTGCGTATGAAACGACAGATGCTGGTCGGTATATCCAGCTGCAGAATCACAAGTCTCTCTATTGGAATGAAAGAGAATTCGCGGCGGGCGATGCGACCTGTTTGGATGACTGTGAAGTAGTGTGGCCGCCAGTGACGGCTCCCGCCGACGCCGTTCCGATCGGAGATTGGTCGATTGCAACTCGCCCGGATGGTTCGTTGCAATGGTCTTATAAAGGCAAGTTGCTTTACACCAATGTGAACGACACGTTTCCCAATGCCCGCCTCGGCGCCGATACCGCCTGGAATGTCTTATTCGAGTACACAGAGCTGCCTGCCGGCATGACCGTTCAAAACACACTGTTGGGGCGCGTCCTGGCCGATCATCAAGGCCGGACTCTATACACCATGAAGATCAGCGGTGGTGCGGAGAATCAGAGTGATGCGGGAACGTCTAGTCTGTGGCGTCCGTTTAACGCGCCATGGCTCGCTAACGGTAAAAGAGACTGGACGATTGCGGTGTTGTCTGACGGTACGCGGCAATGGTTCTACAAAGGTGAGGGGCTTTATCTCTACGAAAAGGACAAAGATCCACAAGACACCTATGGCCATCAGCAAGACGGCGTCTGGTCGGCCGTAATTCTCGAGCCTCCCTCAGGACGTCCACCATGGGTCACCGTTCAACAGGTTGGTGTCGGGCGTGTGTACGCGGATCAGGACGGCAAAACCCTCTACGCACCTATGCTTGTAAACTCTCTAGACGGTGTAAATACCTGTCTTGAAGAGTGCATGCGGGAAAACTGGCGTCCTCTTTTGGCCGCTTCAGAAGACGTCTCTATCGGTTCTTGGGTCATTATTGACAATGAAGATGGCGAGCGGCAGTGGTCTTACAACAAGCGGCTCTTATATACGCACACGAACGATGACGGACCGGGCCAGATGAACGGTGACGGTTTCGGTATCGGGTATAAACTGTTCGGTGGCTGGCGCGTCATTCCCGTCGACTCCGGAATCCTACCCTCCGGATCATGACGTCGTGTTGCGCGTTAGTTTCTGACCAATTTCACAACAAGGCGGACATGTTCGACTAACGTGGGTCGATGCGTATCACTGTCCATTCGCCTGTTGCCCGGCGAACCTCACTGAGCTTCATATATTCGTCGCTGGTCCAAAATTCTGTGAGCTTGTCCTTAGAAGGAAACTCAGCAACGGAAATCCATCCGTTTACGGCGGAGCCGTGAAGCAGTTCTGT
The DNA here is from genome assembly GCA_965207985.1 of Rhodospirillaceae bacterium. GTDB lineage: Bacteria > Pseudomonadota > Alphaproteobacteria > Rhodospirillales > Rhodospirillaceae > CBDBND01. The sequence continues at coordinate 47,117 of CBDBND010000002.1, forward strand.
TTCTTCACGGGGAGAGCTTAGGACAGATAAAGCCCCATGTTTTCTAAACACGTCGGCCGCATAGGGTGTGTACTGTTCATTGTAAGTCTCTTGGTCTGTCGTCTTTCCTTTGACGAACACAAGATATGCGGCCTTATTGTCCTTGTTCATGGTGCTTAGCTTGTCTGCCGTACCAGACGCCCCATCAATTTGAAGTATGTCCAAGGCCGTTGACGGTGCAATGATCTTCCACGCGTCCTGGTGCGCATCGTCCCACCAATATTGTTTGGCATGTTTTTCAGACGTGAATTGAATGAGGGTGAGGCGGCCCGGATTCCAGTCACCTTCGAGGATATGCAGGTTCTCTCCTGGAGCCCCCGAGACCGAACCGTGGAAACCGTTGGCATAAAGGATGTTGTAGGACGTGGCGCTGTAGTCTCTTTGCAGACCCATATCCTTGTAAGACCCCGCGAACAGCAAATACCCTGGCGTGTCTGAGGTTTCTGTCTCCGCGAGCGCCGCAAGGCTGTAGCCGGAAATCGAAACCAGAAGCGTAATCAATGTATGGATCTTCATTTTATAGTTTCCCTATTGGTCGGCGACGGTTTGATCGACACCTGACTCACGTGCGTTACAAGCGATCAGGATGTTCCGAAATGGCCCATTCCCTGATTTGCTCCGGAAAGTCATCAACGGTGAAAACCTTTTCACCCTTCAAGCCCCACATAAGTTGAGTGGGGTCATCGTCTTTAAGCCCCAGCCACGTCTGAACACGCGCACGTTGAATGCCTGACAAAGTGTAGTCAGTCTTAATGAAATGCGTGTCAGGGTCCATAAGTTCGTCGTAATTGACCGTCCAAAAAGACGTGTCCCCCCTCGGCTGGAAGTCACCTTCACCCCGACGAATATCTGCCAACAAGACCGAAATTTTGTCGTTGTTACGAATGAAGGGTACGCCACCGTTCCGAACCCGTGCGGCCACATAATCATCTCTTGCGCCATAGGTTTCTCTGTCGCGGTAATCAAGCCCACCTTCTGGGGTGATGACAAAAGTTGCACCCGCATAGGAAAGCTGGGTCTCGACCATTTCATCTGTAATGGGATTGAGCACTTCGTCGACCGGTTCAAAGGTCCAAGGGTGAAGCGTTCTGCCGGTGTAAAGGGCGCGTTGTATGTATTGGCCCTCCTCAACCTCCGGAAATTCTTCAGGATCCGGCTTCTGAAGCATCCAAGTCCAAAATCCCATATGTCCATATATGGCAATCGCGGGTCGATTTACTGGAAGAATGAATGACCGGGTGAACATCGGTATATAGGCCTTGGCTCCAACAAGATTGTTGGTGACCTTCATAACCGCGGCCCAGTTGTCCGATGGGTCGTCCAAGTCGAATGGAGCCCTTGCGTCTATAAGTCCCAGTTCGCCTTTCTTTTCTCCAAAAAACTTTGGAAGGGTGGTTGAACCCACCTGTGAGCCAGGTCTTGCGTCATCGCTCGTGTGTGAATCGGCAAGCGCAGACGACCACATCATTGACCCTATTGCACTGGCGGCGCCAAAGCGTTCCAGCAATGATCGACGATCCACTTCCGGTCCCACGTGATCGGTTAATGTCATCCAACCTCCTCTAAAGGAATAAGCGTCGGAGGGAAGGTCTTGCTATCCCGACAAGCGGCGCCCACAGATCAAGCATCATGTGTGGCAAGTGGTCTCAGCGGCAAATTGAATTGCCTTATAGCCCTATTCCAAAAGGATATGAACAGCCTACTCAAGTGGTCCCCAGCGCTCTTATTAAGGCATCAATTTCCTGTCTTCGTGGTTCGGATAGGCAATTGATTCAGCGCTTTAGCCACTTGAGGGATCGCGGCATAAATAAGATCATGTCCCCTTGTCCCCCGTCAGGACCAATGGAACAGATTAGGGTGATTGCGTAAGAGAGTGTTATTGGCTCATCGTCATCATTGAGGAGTGAACGATGAGAGATAGAACAGAACGATCCCAGGATGTTGCGGAGCGGACGGTCAAGGACATCCGCCGCAAGACGCGCAAGCGTTACAGTGCTGAGGAGAAGATCCGATGGAGTGGACGCCCCCTCCCGACGGCATCGCAATGTGCCATGTTGGCGGTGTCACCAACACCAACAGAAGGAGAAGGCGTCCATGGATCAGGCTACCATCATCGGGATCGATCTGGCGAAGCATAGCTTTCAGATTCACGGTGCTCGGGCTGACGGGTCCGTTGCATTCCGAAAGAAGCTGATCCGCGGCAAAGTGCTCGACGTCCTCGCTTCGCAGCCGCCCAGCGTGGTGGCAATGGAAGCCTGCGCGAGTGCTCACCATTGGGGTCGAGAAACCGAGAAGCTGGGGCACGAGGTCAAGCTGGTTCCGCCGATTTATGTGAAGCCGTTCGTCAAACGGCAGAAGAATGACACAACGGACGCAGAGGCAATCTGCGAGGCTGCACAGCGCCCCACCATGAGCGTCGTGGCCGTGAAGACGAAAGAGCAGCAGGCCCGGGGGATGCTGTTCCGCACACGCGATCTCCTGGTGCGCCAGCGGACGCAGACGATCAACGCACTGCGGGGTCACCTGGCCGAGTTCGGCGTCGTCGCACCACAGGGGCCAGCTCATCTTGGCCGACTGGCATCGGCACTCGATGATCCGGACTCGGATCTGCCGGATCACCGGGGGCGTCCATAGACGCATTGTCCTGGCCGGACTGCGCGGCGAGGACCCGATTGCCGAGCTATGCCGCCGGGAGGGCATAGCCCAGGGGATGTATTACAGCTGGTCGAAGGAGTTCCTTGAGGCCGGGAAGAAGCGCCTGGCCGGTGATACGGCCCGTGAGGCCAACACGGGCGAGGTCAAGGAGCTGCGCCGCCAGGCTCACGACCTCAAGGAGGTGACCTGATCACCAGCCCGGCGTTTGTGGTGATCAAGGCGAACGATGAGTTCAGGGATAAGACCACGGCCCCGAACCAGCTTTGGCAGACCGACTTCACCTACATCAAGGTCATCGGATGGGGCTGGTTCTACCTGAGCACCATCCTGGATGATTACTCCCGCTACATCATCGCCTGGACGCTGTGTACGAGCATGAAGGCCAGTGACGTCACAGACACCCTGGAACTAGCATTGCAGGCCTCAGGCTGCGACCGGGTTGAGGTCCGGCACAAGCCCCGCCTGCTGTCAGACAATGGCGCGTCCTACATCTCTAGCGAACGGGCCGAATGGCTCGACGACAACGGCATGGATCATGTGCGCGGCGCACCCTATCACCCGCAGACACAGGGCAAGATCGAGCGGTGGCATCAGACCCTGAAGAACCGCATCCTGTTAGAGAACTACTTCCTGCCGGGCGATCTCAAGGCCAAGATCGGGCGCTTCGTCGCCTACTACAATCACCACCGCTACCACGAGAGCCTGAGCAATCTGACGCCCGCCGACGTCTACTTCGGGCGCGGCGAAACCATCTTACTCGAAAGGGAGAGAATCAAACAAAACACCATCAACCAACGGCGCTTGCAGCACCGCAAAACCGCCGCCTAAACTGAAAACCAAGATGGGCCAAACCCTCTCTTAGTTTATCAACCCCCGCTGTCCCAAATACTCTGACGACGGACAGCCAAATCTTCCAAAGCAATAATATTTTGCCGTTCCAGTTCGACTTCTGTGAACGCCGTAATGTTGAGCGGCACTTCCATCAGAGTTTCCGTCCGCTTACGCGCCGTAACGATGACTTCCTCAATGGCCAACTGCTGAGCCGCACCATCGACAGCAGGCATCGCTACCGCTGCAGCAACAAGCGGTAAAACAGCTGACCGTAGGCTGTGTTTGAATCCTACTGGCATATATCTTCCCCCCATTAAGTAACGCAGCCCAAATTAACAAATATCAGGGCTACACACGCTTTTTAATTTGGACCGCTGTCGATGCTTCGATCACTGTGAGCGCTGATAAACCGTTGAACGGCTGATCGAAATTCACCGCTACCGTAACCCCCAATAACTCGACAGAGGGTAGGCTAGGCGCGGGGAAAACAGGCTTCCAATACCGTTTTCCTACAGGGCAATAAGAAAAACTGATAATGATTATGAATAGCTCTGAGGCGCAAAATCGTGACTGATGCGAGGCATTCATCTTGGTGGGGAAAGGCCTGAAAGCCGATAGGGGGCCAACACTTTTGGCTTTTACGGTTTTTTGCGAGTTGGCAATGAACGCGTTTCACACGCTTGTCTTGCAAGATTCGGCAGGCCTGTGGTTTTCAGTCAAAGAAAAACTCTAGTTC
>CBDBND010000003.1:0-219416 GCA_965207985.1 Rhodospirillaceae bacterium
GCGGGCGCAGGGAGCGGAGCGACTGAGCCACGGCCGCGTGCCGCGCCGGGCCCAGGCGCCCAAGCGCCGTATCCTTGCGAGGCCCGGCCGGAGCGCAGCGGAGGACCCGCGAGGCGGGTTGGCGCACTGAGCACGTGTGTGACACTGAGCCAGACAGAGGAGAGAGCGTTTGTTGATGGCAGGCACGGCCCTTCAGCGTTTCAGCAGGCGCGGTGCTGCCGGCTGACGCTCCGCCTTCCGGCCTGCCGGACGCAACGGGCGGCTGTAACACGCCCCGCCGCATTTCACTGCAGGAATGGGTGGGTACGAAACCGTTCCTCAGCCACTTCACGGATGCGGGCGCGGTCGTGCACTCTGACCCAGCCACGGTGGTCATCCTCCATCAAGACCAGGTAGACGCGCCGTCCTGGTTCGAGGATGTCATCGTGGGCGTATACGTCTCCCACATACGCACCGCCGGTATCGTAAATGCGGGACACGTCGGCACTGACGCGCCGGAAGGTCAGATTGCTCATGGTGCCTCCAGGATGATTGGTGGAAATAAGCACGCGCCCTCTCTCAGGACTGCGAGGCGCGGGCTGATGCGGACTCCGAACATGCAACACGACAATCGGGCCGACGCGCGCGGGGCGTCGGCCCGATTGGAGGAAGTTGCGACGGACTCAGAAGGGCAGGTCCTCGTCCATCTTGCCGGCCTGGGCCGGGTCGGCGGTCTCAAGAGCCACCGTGCCGGATACGGTCTCAGCCTCCGGCTGCGTGGTGCCGTTGCCGTTTGGCTTATCCAAAAATTGGACACGCCCACCGGGGACCAGCAGGATCTCTGTGGAGAACCGGTCGCTGTCCTCGCCGTCGCGCTTCCAGCGGCGGGTCTGGAGCTTGCCCGCCACGTAGACCAACCGGCCCTTGCGGGCGTGCTTCTCCAGCATGTCGACCAGGCCGGGCTGGAAGGTGACGACGCGGTGCCACTCGGTCTTGTCCACCCGGTCTCCGCTCTTATCCGATCGACATACCCCTCGTCGGTCGCAATGCTCATATTGGCGACGCGGCCCCCCGAGGTGAGATGGTTAACGGTAACGTCGGCGCCGATGCGCCCGATGAGTTCCGCTCTGTTGAGTCCGAAAGCCATTACTGTTCTCCTTGATGTCTCGATGATTGACGATGGGTTGGCGAGCGGCAGGGACCGGAACCTCTCTCCAGCCCCCTTCCGTTCACTTTGCTTCAAGCCCTCCTCTACCTCTGATCCGTTGCCGCCGCCCGGTCGGGGCAGCGCCGGACGAAGTCTTCGGAGAGCGTCTCTCGCACCGCGTGAACGTTTAGCCCGAGCTCTTCGAGAAGTTCCGTGGTAGACGGGGTGATTGGATCGTGGTCCGTGTCGATGCCGAACATGGTGGCTGCCTCCTTCGCGGTTGCCGCGCCCGGCAGGCGGGGAAACCATTTCCTCCGTCTCTCCCGGGCGTTCGCCCGGCCATCGCTCGACTCCATCTCCTGGGACAGCGTCGGACATGTGACGAACACTGAGCTGCGGTAGGGTCCCGTATTGAGACGGGAAGGGAACGCGGTGGATGCACCGGCATCGCGACAGTGTTGGAAGGCGGCAGCGATTCAGAGGAGACGGGCGGGAAGAGCCCGGACGCGTCGGCTTCGCCTTAGGTCAGCGCCACCCGCGGTGGTGGTATTTTCAGTATTTGGGTGGGCGCGTCACTCCCATCCCGCCGACCGGGCGAGAACCGGCTCGTCGACAATGACCTCGACCTCGTCCCGCGACAGCTTGGCAAAGGCGAGGCAGAGCGACACGTCGGCCTCTGAGTCGAAGACACCGTGACACACTCCGGTGCCGATCTCGACCACGGTAAAGACCGGCGGATACATGGGCATGCCGCGGACGTGATGGGACCGTTCATAGGATCTGCGGGCGCAGCTTTCGCATCTCGCCGCTCCGTGCGAAGCGGCCCCGCAATCCGTACATTGGCTGCGGGACCGCCTTTCGGCATACCTCCGCCGGGCAGCGGCGTTCTTCGCCTCAACGTCGCGCTTCGACTTGAACGCTGAGCAGGGGGCGCATGTGGTGCCGCCGCCATTCGCCGGGTCCCCGCATTTCACGCACACCCCGGCAGCGCGCCGGGCGGCGTAGAGTTCCTGGTCCGCCTTACGTCTCGCGATGAGACAGGGCTCGCAGGTGGTCCGGCCTCCGGCCGGAGGCCGGCGCCCGCACCGGGTGCAGAGGTTCGCCTCGCGGCGGGCCTTCCGCTGCTTGCTGCCGGCGATACGGGCGCTGCGTCTTTTACGTTGGACCGGCCGGCCACCGTATTTCTTGCCGGCTGACCTGGCCCTATCGTACCGTGCACGCTCGGCCTTGCGTCTCTTGACCGCACATGGCTCGCAGGTGCGGCGGTCAGGCTCGGGAGGATTGCGGCCGCACTTTGTGCACAGGCCTTGGGCAGCGCGTTCAGCGGTCCGGCGGCGGGCGCGGTCCCGCTCATTGGCTTTCGCCCGGATCGGATCGCGCCGTTGTATTCCCGCGGCGCGGAGGCGCGCATCGCGCGCCCGCCCGGCGACCCGATGCTTCTCGGCACAGGGGCCGCAGCGGGAACGGCCTGGTTCAGGCGGAATCTTTCCACACCTGGGGCATAAGTTATGCTCGCGGCGTACGGCAACGCGTTTGTGATAACGCTCCCGGTCCCGAGCTCGACGCACTTCTGGATTCGAATAAGTCACGACGGCAACCTCCCTGCCAGAGTCGAGTTCGAGATGGAGGACGCCCCGCCGGCATGGCGGCGGCAGGGCGTCCGGGATAACGCCGCTCAGCCCCTCTGCCGGCGGTCGTGAAAAATCCCCGTCGCTATATCTCCGTACAGCTGCCGGCCGCCGCGGGTGCGCAGGCCGGTGCAGATGATGATTTCCGTGCGCGCCGGGCGCATTGCCTCGACTTCCTTGCGCGAGACGATTGGATGTTTCGCCTTGCTTCGGCCCTTCCGCCTGAGCGCCTCGGGCTGGATGGGGCGGATGTCGCCGTCGAGCCTGGCGGTGAAACGCTCCACGACGAAGCGGTCCTCTCCTTCGAGGCCGCAGCCGAAGGTGTGAACGAGCCAGGTGCGGGTGGTTCTGGGAAGCGTGCCGATCGTCTGCATGGTGAGGTCTCCGTCTTGCCCGTGGTCAGGAACGGCGGCAGCGCCTGTCTCCCGAACGCCGGCCGCCGCCCCGCTTACGGCCAACCTCCGGCTCTTGGCGGCGCAGCGCCGGGGTGCGGGAGAACCAGGTTATCCGGTGTGATTGCGGCGACAGGTAACTGTTGGATTGACTCGGGAATACGCTTCTCGATGCACCGCGTCAGCAAAGCCTTAGCTCCACCCTCGGCGGTGACGTGTCTCACCAGAGCGACGGTAAGTTTAGTTTTCTCGTGCTTCAGGCATTTTGCACCCTGCCTCAATACGGCCATAAAGGACGGCAATTGTGGCGGCCACAAAATCCTTCCGGCTGGTTCCTTCCCAGAACCTTATCCATAAGCAGGCGGTCTGGTTCATAAGGCTCGGCGGATAGGGCCCCGAGAACGAATAGGGAAAGGAAATAACATGGCAACGGTTTCACAGGTCAGGGTCCTTTTGCGATGCCTTGCGTCGTACCTGTTAATTACCCTTTGGCTAGGCGGTCCGGCCTATGCCAACTGCATAGTGCCAACCTTCGGCAACACCCCCTTCCACAATTGCGGCGGCAGCTCCGGCTCTTCGCATACCGTCGGCGGCACTACCGTCCATAATTTCAATGGCAAGATCGGCACTTCCCAGACGTTTGGATCGACCACCGTCCATAACATCGACGGCAAGCTGGGCTTCTCCCACACCGTCGGCGATACGACCGTCCATACCTTCGACGGCAAGACCGGCACGTCTCAGACGTTCGGATCGACCACCGTCCATAACGTCGACGGCAAGCTGGGCTTCTCGCACACCGTCGGCGATACGACCGTCAATACCTTCGACGGCAAGCAGAGCACGTCCCAGACGTTCGGACCGACCACCGTTCATAACGTCGACGGCAAGCTGGGCTTCTCGCATACTTTCGGCGATACGACCGTCCATAATTTCGGTGGCAAAGTTGGTACATCGCAAACAGCTGGAGAAACCACCATTCACAGCGGGCCACCGTTCCAATACCGTCAGGGGCAAGAGTGGTAAGCTAGAAAATTTTTCGACCCTAGAGAGTTCTTGGAATTTTCAATCGCTTGGATCTGTGATTCACGATGCGGGCTGGTGAAGGAGGCCAGCCTGCAAGACACGACCTCGTTCGAATAATCTGTGTCGCCGCGTGGTGACGGCGGTTGTAGACGGCGGGATGTCCCGCCGGGCCACAGCAAGGCGCCTTCGCCGCGGAGCTGGCTGCCGCTGGTGTCGACGTGCGTAGTCTACACACCGATGCGGTGCGATATCGTGCCGATCTAACTGACAAGGCACAGCAGGTCGCAGCCGCCTGGCTTGAGGGACTGGACAGCTAGCGGAGCGTCGTCACAGCAACGTTCAAGAGTCTGGAGGACAAGCTTCTCCAGCGGGCGGGTGACGGATTTGATTCTGGCGCTGATCGGGTTCTGTACCGGGCCTGGTCTAGTTCCTGTTGGCTTCGTCCTCTACGGATCGCAAACGCTCCACAATCCATCCAAACGCCGGCGCTTCGTCGAGGATCATGTCGCGCATGGCCCGGTAGTCCCGCTCGACAGCCGCGTGCAACTCGGGTTGCGGAACCAGCCGCAGCGATCCCGGAACGGCTTCCTCGAACCGCTTCCAGGCCTGCCGGAAGGCGACGAGATTGTGGTTCCGGACCGCATCGAGAAGGGCGGTGTCGGTGAGCGCGGACTTGCCGGTCGGGGTGGCCGCGATCACGGCGGCGTCGTAGTAGTGGCGCGAAATCCGATCCTTGTCCGCCGGCAGCCGCCCGTCATCCCGGTAGCCACAATGCAGGCCGTGCAGGATCAGGAGCTTCTCCCAGAAGGTCCGCTCCGGCGCGAGCGTCGAGAGGTGCCCGACGTCGAACCGCCAGTCCGGCATCTCGCCGCCGATATAGGGAGAAACGGCTCTGGTGACGCAGGGTTTGAGCGCCGAGCGCGCCCCGGCCTCGATCTTCACGCGAGGAGGCACATAGGCCGCATCGCCGCCCGGATAGAGGGTGGGATACGCCACCAGGAGCGTCTGCCCGCCGGCGTCGTCCGGGTCGGACCCTACGGCGCATCCCTCCGTCAGGCCGCCGATCAGCTCTGTCAGGGCGGCTTTCAAGTCGCCGAGGACATAGGCGCCGCAGGCTCCCGCCAGCTCGTCGAACAGCGCGCTCCTTCGCTTGTTGGAGAGGCCGGCCGCGGTCGTCGGATCGCGGTCGCCCGCGAAGCCCAGGCCGTCGCGATGGACCACGAGATCAATGTCCTCGGAGAACCGCCGGATCAACCCGAAGGCCTTGGAGAGAGAGGTCCCGCCCTTGAACAGCAGCTTCGGGTGGCCGGCAGGCAGCCGGTTGAAGAGCGCGTCGAGGACGAGACAGACCCAGAAATCCTTCTCGACGTAGCCCGGCACGGTGTCGAGGCGGTTCGCAGTGGCGGCGAAGACGTCCCGCCTGTCCTGGTCCGGCAGGGCGAGAAAGGACGCGAAGACGTCTTCACTCATGGTGCCGCAGCCCCTTCGGCCGCGATGTCGCGCGCGAGCGGCAGTGCCCAGCCGGGCAGGTCACGCCCGTTCCGGGCAAGGTCGCGCTTCGCCGCTTCGGGGAGACGGCGTTTCAGGGCCGCGATGACCCGCGTGTCCCGGGCAGCGTCGGGGCCGAGCCAACGCAGCGCCTGGACTACCGACGCCGCCGGCCGGTCCGCCCAGCGCATGACGCGGGGGCCGGCGTGGCGAAAGCGAATCGTCCCGCCGTCGATCCCGACCGTGCGGGTGGCGCCGTCGGTGACGTAGCCAGCCTTTGCCGGCACCGCGTTGGTGAGGCCCAGCTGATGAGCAGCAGTGGCGCCGTCGGGCATGATCCGGATGCCGTCGCGCCGCGCCAGCGCGGCCACGGCAGCGTCGATGTCGACCGGTGCGGGCCGGTTCAGAACGGTACTGATGCGCGGCAGATCGTAGAGGCCCCTGCCGACGCGGCGCAGTCGACCGGCCCTGACGAGGCGCGACAGCGCCTGGTCGACGGCCTCCCGGCTGCCGAGGTCCAGGAAATCCTTGGGGGTGCACACCCAACGGCCCCGACCGTGCGCACTCACCCGCCTCATAATTGCATCGGCCACGCCGGTCATCGGTCGATCCCCCATGCGTTTGTGTCAGAAAATATAGGCAATATTCCTGCCTAATCAACCGCCCTTGGAGAAGACCCCGAGGTGGTGGTGGCGTCCTCCGGCTCATCCCAAATCCGATGTCGGTCCACCCCCGCAAGGCTCGCCGTTCGTTGCAACGCTGATGCGTGATTGCCGAACTACCGATCGGCCGAGATGTGGGGAAGGCTCTCCCGGATAACCCTCAACGAATACCGCGGACGAATCTTCGCACTGTTGAAGCCCTATAGCGCCGTGTTGGCATAGTGATGAGTCGGAGTCTCATATTTCCTACGCGCTCTCTCTAACAGATTGAAACATATCAATAAATCAGATGTAGGGCACCAGCTACACCAGTCTCCGTCATTATGGTTCCTTTCCCTCAGACGGGGGGGAGCTTCCGTCGTTTGATTCACTAGTTAAGGAGAACACGATGTTGTTCAGAGATTTAAGACGGGGCTGGCCATTGGCGATGGTCGGCGGTGCTGAGTTCCATGAGGATGTTGAATACACTGCAACTCCAAAGCAACGGGGTTACAAGGTTACAATTGTCGACAGTTCTCCAGACCCTGATACCACCACCACAGCTTTCCTTTTCAAGGCTGATGCTGGCACTGGCGACAATGAGGTCCGCACTCTCACACGTGCCGACCTTTACGACGATGACGGAATCAGATCAGACCTCAGTGGGCTCAATCTAGTACAATACAACCCCAATGCAATGCCTGCAGTACCATTGACGGCGTTGACTAGTGGCCAAGTAGATTCAATCGAAACGGCCGCGGAAGTAGGCACTGAAACAGTGACAGTGGAACCGGCTTTGGTTCCAGTGTTTGCCAATGGAGCTACCGTGGCTCTCGCTTCGACCCACATTACCTGCGAAGGTTTGGTCAGAAATGAGAGCACTTTGAGGTTCCGGAGATGTTTGGAAGACGCGGAGGGCGATGAACTTTCTAGTTACGTCTATGCGTACCATATTACCGGCGCAACGGCGGCCTCGGGTCTTACTTTTGTTGCTGCACAGGGCTTAGCCGAGGCGGGAAGTACGGTGACACTCGCGGCTGACATTAGAGAGTCGGATGACAGAGACGAAGTTGTTGATACGGCTGATCCTGCAATCATTTATGTGAGTGCAAACACGATCAACACTAGGATCACAAATCCAGGCCGTATTGGCATTGATCCGTTCTCTGACCCAGCATTTTCCAGAATCGTCTCTACAGGTGGGGGTTCGCAATTGACCGCCGATCTGGGAACGATCGCTATATCGGGTCACAGTGTGAATATGATGCCCACTGCCACCACAAACGGTATGGGCGTCGACATTGAGCCGTCTGACTTAATCGCAAGTGCCAACATCACGGTTTCTCACGGTGTCTTTTCCGACGACGCTTTCCGGAGCCTATCTGTAGGTTCATTACGGCCAAGCAGGACCAACCCAATCGAAGACGATTCTATATCATTCCCGGTTAGGGTTGGGCAGGCCTTGGGCACCCGCACTGTGACTGTAAGATTTGATGGCGAAACAGCAATCTCAACTTGGGACGCTGGCGAGGCTTCTGTATCATTTGCCCCCGCCGCCAGTGCTGCCGGAAATGACTACAGTCTTCCCAGTGGTGCGTCTGGTGACCTTGCAGCCTTGTCCCGGGGCGGTTTGAGCACTGAGATTAATATGGCTCAATCCTCCTACGGTGACGGTGCCACCCGTTATCAGTCCTGGGTACGGGTGGCCAATAACGGTGCAAACGACGGTTCCGTTACGGTAAAACTCTATGACGCCGCAACTGGCGATCATATCGGCTCCTGGGATTCAGACATGATTCCGGCTGGTGGTTCGATTCAAGTGTCGGTAGCCGATCTAGAAGACAACGCAGGGTACACGCCTGGTCCTGGTCAACAGTACAACATCAAGGTTGACGGTGGGATCAACGGTTATGTCCAGCACGTCATGTGGAACACGGTCGAAGGTCTGTTCTCTGACCTTTCAGGGTTCCGTGCCGGCGGTGGCTTGAACACCGAACCGTAACCCCTTGTAAAGTCAGTCACTAACCTCAAACGGCCCTGCCTCTTGGTGGGGCCGTTTTTCTATGCAGGATGGATTGCTAGGCGTGGAGGATCTCTTCTCATTCCTTCTTCCTTTTTTCAGATGCCCACCATTCTGACTTTTTCTGGTCAGCTAACCCCTTGTCGACCTGGGCAGACCATTGCTTGAGCTCTTTGTCTTGTTCCATTTTGTTTTTGGTCTTGGGGTGTTTAGCCGGTGGCCCGGATTTACCATCCCGGCCCTTGATGGATGCGGACTTCGCGATCCTTGGCTCGCTCGTCCGACCGGGTAGGCCTCGTATCCGGTTCTTGTCCATTGGGTCGCGCCTTTGCTCCACGCTTCCCTCGGACCCCGCCTCGCGACGACGCCCTTGCGCTTCGGTAATCCTTCGCCGCCATCGCGACCTAGATAGAGGACTTGCACCTCCAAGCTGTTGGACATGCTCGGCACACAGAAAAGGCCCCGCTTTTCAGCGGGGCCTTTAGTGAGTTGGATGTGGTTTGTGACTACGGTGTCGTGTTCAGACCACCACCGGTACGGAAGCCGGAAAGGTCCGAGAACAACCCGTCAACAGTGTTCCACATGACGTGCTGGGCATAGCCGTTGATATTGCCTTCAACAGACAGGTTATATTGCTGGCCGCTCGAAGGCGTATAGTCCAAGTGGTTTTCCAAAGCGGCGGCAGACACTTGGATTGCGGCACCGGCCGGGATGGTCGGGGAATCCCAGTGACCAAGCCGGTCTCCACTCTCAGCGTCATAGACGGTAATGGTTACCGAGCCACTGCCCACACCGTTGTTGTGGATACGCACCCACGATTGATAACGCGTCGCGCCATCGCCATAGGTGGACTGGGCCATATTCAACTGAGTGTTGAGACCGCCACGCGAGAAGGACGCCAGAGAACCAGAACCACCGGTTGCCTCAAGGTAGTCATTGTCGCTGATTGACCTTGGGGCATTGAACGACACTGTTGCCGAACCGGCATCCCAGGCGGAAATCGCTTCTCTTCCGCTGAAGGTGACCACGATGGGGTGCGATCCTGAACTCCTTGTTCGGCGTTCCATGCTGCCGGGCCCGGTGGCCAAGTCTTCAACATCAACCTCGAATACCACCTCTCCATCATCGCTGATTTCATTGGTGGCAGTCGGGGCCCTGAACGATCCCATGGTGACACGGGTGAAGGCATCATCAGTTAGCACACCATGACTAATTGTTACGTCAGCAGTGTCAATCAGGTCTTCTAACATCATGGGTGATCCATCAGGCTTCTCGACCATGTTTTCACTAATTAACACCGTACCGATGGTCGCCGTGTGCACATCAGGATCGGCTACCTTTGAGATTGCTGAGAACGGAGGGTCAGCATTGGGGTCGATACCCAGCCGTCCACCGGACTGCACCACGACGGTTACGGTATCATTGCTTCTGTAAAGCGTTACCGGACCCGCAGTATCAACAGGCTCGTCGTCTCTTGCCCGTTCAGAATCTCTGGCACGGGTTTCCACGCTGATTGATGTTCCAGATTCCGCCAGACCTTGTGTGGCAGCAAAAGTCAAACCGGTAAAGTGCCATGTGGCGATGTTGTTGAACTCACCGGCATTGCACCCGGTAAATACACCCATTGAGTCACTGCGGAAGCGGAAGTCTCCGCAGGCCGCAATTCCACCATCTGCGTCACTATCGCCAGGATGAACCACCAGAGCAGGGCGGAAGTCCGACACCATCGTGGTTCTGAAACCTGAAACGCCATTACCCTCTACATCTTGAAATGTAGGAAGGGTTCCCTCCAAGGCTCCCTCATCGTCAACGATGTCAGCCCACACGACAGGCACGACCGCACCCTCTACGGTCTGATATGTCCGTCGTCAGATTATTTGGGACAGCGGGGGTTGATAAACTAAGAGAGAGTTTGGCCCATCTTGGTTTTCAGTTTAGGCGGCGGTTTTGCGGTGCTGCAAGCGCCGTTGATTGATGGTGTTTTGTTTGATTCTCTCCCTTTCGAGTAAGATGGTTTCGCCGCGCCCGAAGTAGACGTCGGCGGGCGTCAGATTGCTCAGGCTCTCGTGGTAGCGGTGGTGATTGTAGTAGGCGACGAAGCGCCCGATCTTGGCCTTGAGATCGCCCGGCAGGAAGTAGTTCTCTAACAGGATGCGGTTCTTCAGGGTCTGATGCCACCGCTCGATCTTGCCCTGTGTCTGCGGGTGATAGGGTGCGCCGCGCACATGATCCATGCCGTTGTCGTCGAGCCATTCGGCCAGTTCGCTAGAGATGTAGGACGCGCCATTGTCTGACAGCAGGCGGGGCTTGTGCCGGACCTCGACCCGGTCGCAGCCTGAGGCCTGCAATGCTAGTTCCAGGGTGTCTGTGACGTCACTGGCCTTCATGGTCGTACACAGCGTCCAGGCGATGATGTAGCGGGAGTAATCATCCAGGATGGTGCTCAGGTAGAACCAGCCCCATCCGATGACCTTGATGTAGGTGAAGTCGGTCTGCCAAAGCTGGTTCGGGGCCGTGGTCTTATCCCTGAACTCATCGTTCGCCTTGATCACCACAAACGCCGGGCTGGCGATCAGGTCATGGGCCTTGAGAAGCCGGTAAACACTGGCTTCCGAGACGAAGTAGGCCTGTGTATCGGTGAACCGTACCGCCAGTTCCCGGGGCGACAGGTCCGGGTTCTCCAGGGCCATCTGGACAATCCGGTCACGGATCTCATCCGGGATGCGGTTCCACACCCGGGACGGCTTGGGCGGCCTGTCTTCAAGGGCCTCAAGCCCGCCCTGCAGATAGCTGTTGTACCAGCGGTAAAACGTGGTGCGGGGAACCCCAAGGGTGTCCAACGTACGCTTGGCCGGCAGATGCGACTGTTCCACCAGCCTGATGATCTCGAGCTTCTCGGAGGCGGGGTATCTCATGCGTCGTCTCCCCCATCCCCGATCATGTTTTTTTTGAGAAGGCGCAGTTCCAGGGCCTGTTCGGCCACCACCTCCTTGAGGTCGTGAGCCTGGCGGCGCAGCTCCTTGACCTCGCCCGTGTTGGCCTCACGGGCCGTATCACCGGCCAGGCGCTTCTTCCCGGCCTCAAGGAACTCCTTCGACCAGCTGTAATACATCCCCTGGGCTATGCCCTCACGGCGGCATAGCTCGGCAATCGGGTCCTCGCCGCGCAGTCCGGCCAGGACAATGCGGATCTTCTCCTCAGCACTGTAACGCTTGCGGGTCTTGCGGCGGATGTCCTTGACCGTCCGCTCCGCAACATCCTGGGATCGTTCTGTTCTATCTCTCATCGTTCACTCCTCAATGATGACGATGAGCCAATAACACTCTCTTACGCAATCACCCTAATCTGTTCCATTGGTCCTGACGGGGGACATCGACCTCAACCAGACACCCGGGGAGACACTGCAAGAGACGTCCCGAATAGGCCGCAATCTACTGTCCGGTATTTAGTGAAATCACTGTCCGGTATTTAATGAAATCGGTGTCCGGCATTTGTGAAATCTGCATATTGACCCTGACGCCGATCCCTCTTTCTCGACGATAGTGGCGAGAGGCAACGATCCCAACCTTCAGGCCATGCTTGGGAGTGTTACCGTTAAAGAAAATAAGACGTACTCGGGCACGGTCGTAAGGGTTGCGGAGGACACTAGCGTAACTCCAAATATTCCAGCTTCTGTGGGCTATGATGCAGTTGAGTTAAGTGACTTGGTAAAGAGCGTTGAAGTTTCCGTCACTCATGGAATTCTTGAAGATCCTGCCGTTAACAGGCTCTCGTTGCATTCTCCTGGAGGAGCAACTGGCGTCACCCAGAACATTACATCAGGGAATCTTGATGGAGACACTGCTTCCATATCTGTGCCCGATGCCCGGTTAGGTGGAGATATAGGCGGCACTCACATGATTAGGGTGCATTTTACAGGTGAAGAACCCATTTCCTCCTGGCCAGCCGGCAGCGCAGATGTTTCTTATGTTGATGCACAAGCAAGTCCCACCACTGGCCGCGTACCCGCTACTGACACAACGACGCTTCCTCCTGGAGCTTCTGGAGATTTGGCATCGTTCACTCGCGGCGGCCTAAGTGCAACACTTAACATGGCCCAATCAACATCTGGTGATGGGGCGACCCGCTATCAGTCATGGGTGCGTATCTCCAACAATGGGGCAGGCGATGGCTCGGTGACGGTTACTGTCTATGATTCCGCGACAGGTGATTACCTCGGTCATTGGGATTCACCAACTATTCCAGCGGGTGGTTCAATCCAAGTATCCGCTAAAAGTCTTGAAGATCACCTTGGCTACACGCCTTCAGCAGCGCAGCAATATGATCTGAAGGTTGAGGGAGACATAAACGGCTATGTCCAGCACGTCATGTGGAACGCGGTTGACGGTCTGTTCTCAGACCTCTCAGGTTTCCGCTCTGGTGGCGGCCTGAACACAACCCCGTAAGTCGAAACCAACCTTTTCTCTAAGTGTCAAGACTTGGCCCCGCCGATACTCCTCGGCGGGGCCTTTCTCTGTGTGCCGAGCATGAACAGCTTGGAGGTGCAAGTCCTCCATGTAGCCCGATGCCAGCGAAGGATTAGCAAAGCGCAAGGGCGTCGCGGTGAGGCGGGGTCCGAAGGAAGCGTGGAGCAAAGCCGCGACCCGATGAAAAAGTACAGGATACGAGGCCTACCCGACCGGACCAACGAGCAAGTGATCGCGAAGTCCGGAGCCATCAAGGGCCGGAGTGTCTGTTGTTGTCCGGCTGAGGCGGCTGTTTGCGGCAACTGCCGGGTTTTGGCGTCGAGCAGACGAAGATTGAAGGAGGTTGGCGTTGACGGTGTCGATGTAGTCGCGGATGGCTTGTTCACCCGGGGTGTCAGGGTGTCCCACAGCACGGTATGGCTGTTTCTGCGCCGTGAAGGGCTGCGCTTTAAAAAAACCCTGTTCGCCGTTGAACGGGCGCGTGCGGACATCGCCCGCCATCGCAAGCGGTGGACGGCGCGGCAGGCAAAACTTGATCCCGAACGGCTGGTATTCATTGATGAAACCTGGATCCGGACCACTATGGCCCCGCTGCGCGGCTGGGGGCCGAAAGGGGAGCGGGTCCGCGGCTTTGCGCCCCATGGGCGGTGGCGCACCCTTGACCTTCGTCGGCGCGCTACGCTGCGACCGGTTCACCGCGCCCTGCGTCTTCGACGGCCCCATCAATGGCGCGTGCTTCCGCGCCTACGTCGAGCAACTTCTCGTGCCGACCCTCAAGCCCGGCGACATCGTCATCATGGACAATCTCGGCAGCCACAAGTCAAAAGCCGTGCGAAACGCCATCCGTGCCGCCGGAGCCAAGCTGTGGCTCCTGCCCAAATACTCCCCCGACCTCAATCCCATCGAGCAGACCTTTGCCCAAATCAAGCACTGGATGAGAAACGCTCAGAAGCGGGAGATCGACGACATCTGGCGCCACCTCGGGCGCCTCATCGACACCATCGAGCCACAGCAATGCGCCAACTACTTCAAAAACGCAGGATACGCTTCCATCAAAATATGAAACGCTCTAGCAGGCTGCTGAAAAACGATTTGGAGCGATCATCTCGGCAATTTTGTTTTCGTATGAGCCATTTTCCGATTCTATTTTTTCGCGGACGCCCATCCATTGATTCTTTCGTTTCGCGAGATGGGCTCTCGGCCGAGTTTTTCACAGCCTGCTAGAAGTGTGCGCTGCGGACCGGGCACCAGGATCGAAAGGAAGTTTCGCAACCAAGCACCGAGGAATACCAACAGTACGCCGCCGATCCAAAGTAGGTTGTTGTCGCCCATGTCATGCGCGGAACATCATCCTTGAAGTCGTGAATCCGATCAGTTCGGCATACACTCGTCGTCTAGCACGTCCACCCCGCTCCACGCCATGGCTCACACGGCCTTGCCATATTCTCGCCGTATCCCTTATGCGGCTAAGATTGGCAACCGGCGTGGTGTATGATGGAGCCACTCGTCATGCGGGTCCGGTCAAAACCTTGTGAACAAGACCAATCGGCGCAAGCGTACTTAACAGGTGCAACGGAGTAATGGTGAGATGACAAATGGTGTTTTGAAGACCGTCATGACTGTGTGCGTCGTGACCATGGGTCTGGCTGCCTGTGCAAGCCCGAAATATGTCGTATCGGATGTCACCCGCCATCACAGTCTGCCACGCGCTCCGTCGGGTGAGACCTTCGCCGTTGTCGCTTCGGAAGACAATCAAGATGAAAGTCTTGCGTTTAACGCCTATGCCGACATTGTCGAGCGGCAACTCTCGTCTTTGAGCCTGAGGCCGAATTGGCGGAGAAACCTCTTCCCCGGATCTGGTGGTTACCTTGAACTGGTCTGTTGAAGGCCCGAGCCCAGACGTTAGATCCCGCGGCGGCGGATACGACTATAGCTTGGGGTATGGCTATGGCTATCGCCGCAGCCACTTCGGTTACGGTTTTGGCTACGGCTATCCTTACGGTGACCGCACCACTACGCGGCAGATGTTTGTCCGTCGTGTCGAACTCGCCATCTATGACGGCGCGACGTACAACACGGAAAATCCCGAGCGTGTGTTCGAAGGCACAGCGGTAAGCACCGGAACCAACGGGCAAATCGATCCGGTCATACCCTACATCATTCAAGCGATCTTTGATCAATTCCCAGGTGAGTCGGGTGCGACCCGGACCGTGCGTGTCGAAGTCCCGCCAGATTCAGAGCCGGTGCTAACCAGTCAGTACAGTTCGCGCTCGGCGCGTTAAAGGCTGAGTCGCGGCAGCTTTACTCTGCTGCTTCCACCTCTAAGACCGACCCGTCGACCGCGGTGACCCGGGGCTCGGATCGCGAGCGCGACATGTCCGCACCGCGCGGGCGGGACAAGGCGCTGGATCGTCGGGCCGAAAAGACGATGGAATCGAGGTGGATCGAGCGTGATTTTGGACTGTGAATGATGGCCCGGCGGGTGCCATCCGGTAACTGCGGAGGTCCGTAGGGCGCAATTGTTTGTAAGGCAACACTTGACAATAGTGCCGCTTGCCTTCACCGTGCCGTCGTGATCGGAAGCATTCGGCACAAGGGGCTCCGTGAATACTGGAGCAAGGGTCAGGCGAAGGGCGTCGACGCTGGATGGATTCGGAAGCTGCGGCGGATCCTCTCAGCACTCGAAGCCGCTGAGCGGCCCGAACACATGAATTACCCCGGGTCGTACTTCCATGCCCTGAAGGGCAAGAGAGAAGGCCGCTATTCTGTGCGGTTGACGGCCAACTACCGTGTCACCTTCGGGTGGGATGAGGATGGCGCAGCGGACGTTGACATAGAGGACTATCACCGATGATCCAGAGGCACAGTTCGATCGATCCGGTGCATCCGGGGGAGATTCTGCGCGAGGACGTCCTGCCGGCACTCTCGATGAGCAAGACGGCGGTGGCCGAAGCGCTCGGAATATCCAAGGCAGACGCTTTACGACATCCTCAACGAGAAGCAACCGGTTACTGCCGAGATGGCCGTGCGGCTCGGCAAACTCTTCGGCAATGGCGGCAGTTTCTGGGCCAACTTGCAGCGCAGTCACGATCTGGCGGTGGCGGAACGCACAGTGGACGTCTCTGGAATACCTACGCTTGAAGCGCAGACGGGCTGACTGGGCGGGCAGGCCTGGGGTAAGAGGGTGGTCGGTAGTGGTGTTGTTTCTCTATTTGGCTCGATAGGAGTTTAAGGTTTATTCCCACATTGAATGGCTGTTGGATTTGGGATGGTGGCTGAATGTGGGAGGGAATTGCGTGGCGGCTTTGCGTTGTCCGGCTGGCTTCGCATTCTCGGGCTGACGAGAAACAACAAGAAAGATGTCCGCGCTGGGTCGATTAACCCGCCGAATCATGGCCGGTGCAGCTTCGTTATGTAATGCCAGGAACGCGGTAATGCCAAGTGATGGGTGACAGACGAATGTCCAGGCGTGCTTTGCCGCGCTTTCACTTGGCATTACATCTGACAGCAATTTCTGACGGTCCCGTTCTCTCATTCATGCAAAGGGAGAACGACCTTTGTTCGCAACATCCAAACACCTACCTCTAACAAGTGCGGTCTGGCCGACTTCGATGCCACCTTCCTTGCCATCATCGACGGTCTTCATTGTCAGGTCGGAACCTCCAGCCAACAGCTTGACAGGCGCCGGTCCGTGGCACGCCACTTCCTGATCTGGCTTGATCTCTCCGGAATCGACCTGAGGACGGTCGACGGTCCCGTCCTTGATCGCTTTCTGCGTCACGATTGTCGTTGTGCGTCGCGCGTGCCCATTCGTCTTCGGCACTGGCGCAAGCGTCGCCTTTGCCCTGAACTCACGGTTTTCGTCCGTTTCCCCGAAACGACGGGCCGTGTCGAGACGCCCGGTGATCTCGAAGGCAACATGCGGTTGGTCGAGGCATACCTCATCAAGAGCGCTAGGCTTGGCGGCTATCTACCACGCGCCAAGGATCCTCCCCCGGGCAACATCGTCATGAGGCGTGGCCTCGGTCGACTAAGCGACATCGCCCTCGGCGAGACCTTGCAATTCAACGATGTGGGCAATTGTAAGGTGAAATCAACGGTTACGGTCAGCACGTTATGTGGAACTCTGTTGACGCGGTTTTCTCCGATCTCTCAGACTTTCGTGTTAGTGGTGGTCTGAACACGACTCTTTCAACATCGGTCTTGCCGAACCGACCAACGATGATGTCGAAGGGACACCGTATGCGATTGCTACATTGGAGAGTGACAATACATCCGTTACCGGATCGATCGACTTCATCGGGGATCACGATTTTTACAAAGTAAGACTGGAGGAAGGAGAGGCATACGAGATCACTGTAGAACCTGAAGATCCGATTTTGGAAATCGACCATTCTGCGCGCACGACTTTACAGATCCAGATGTATACATATTCACCGAACGGTGGAGAATTGCGGTTGGGACGATTTAAGGACTTAACAGGGTATGGTTGGTTTGCCCAAACCGGATACTATACACTGACAGTAACTCGGCAAAGACGCGAACAATAGTTGGAAATGGATTGTAACTCTAACGGGATGACCTGTTGCCGATGGAGCCGTAATGTCGCTGGATGCAGAGAACCTCCTAAACCCGATACCGGTTTCCATCGATGATCATTGAGCACTTCGTCTGGCTATATGTATTACCTGTTTCCCCTCAGCTATCGAGACGTCGAAGATCTGCGTGCTGAATGGGGTATTGATGTTTTCCACGAAACAGTGCGGCGGCAAGCATTGAAATTTGGGCAGGTGTCCCTTCCCTTTATCTTATACGTTTGAAACTACACCCGAATACAGCTTACGGGTCTTGCGCCGGATATCTCGAACGGTCTGCTCCGGGCCGTTCTTCGTTGTCATAAATTACTGTCCCATCTTCGCTCTGCTTCGGGTCACTACGATGAGCTACAAATCCTCCGTTATGCAAAACCCTCAATCAGACCCACTGGTCTGATGACGCCGCACATGAGGTGCCTGATGCTTGAAGCCTTGCTGGGGAAAACCCGATGCACTGCTCTTAGGGGGGCAGCGGGAAACGTGGTCTATGACGGAACTGTGACCCCTCCCTGCAACCGAAAGGGCAAGGATATCGTGATGGAGTGGGGATTGCGCATCATAGGCTTTGCACCACGTGTACCGCAAATCAACGCATACTTTATTCCTGACGTGGACACCATGTGGTCCGTGCCTGACTCAGACCTGGGGTGGGTCAATCGGCCAGGCGTGGCTTTAGCTATTGGCGCCGACCCCGCACCCATGACTTTCTGGGACTTCAGCCGACGAGCCTCCCGCCCATCGTCAGACATTCCGCAGGGCAATCAATGTCCGTCGTCAGATTATTTGGGACAGCGGGGGTTGATAAACTAAGAGAGAGTTTGGCCCATCTTGGTTTTCAGTTTAGGCGGCGGTTTTGCGGTGCTGCAAGCGCCGTTGATTGATGGTGTTTTGTTTGATTCTCTCCCTTTCGAGTAAGATGGTTTCGCCGCGCCCGAAGTAGACGTCGGCGGGCGTCAGATTGCTCAGGCTCTCGTGGTAGCGGTGGTGATTGTAGTAGGCGACGAAGCGCCCGATCTTGGCCTTGAGATCGCCCGGCAGGAAGTAGTTCTCTAACAGGATGCGGTTCTTCAGGGTCTGATGCCACCGCTCGATCTTGCCCTGTGTCTGCGGGTGATAGGGTGCGCCGCGCACATGATCCATGCCGTTGTCGTCGAGCCATTCGGCCAGTTCGCTAGAGATGTAGGACGCGCCATTGTCTGACAGCAGGCGGGGCTTGTGCCGGACCTCGACCCGGTCGCAGCCTGAGGCCTGCAATGCTAGTTCCAGGGTGTCTGTGACGTCACTGGCCTTCATGGTCGTACACAGCGTCCAGGCGATGATGTAGCGGGAGTAATCATCCAGGATGGTGCTCAGGTAGAACCAGCCCCATCCGATGACCTTGATGTAGGTGAAGTCGGTCTGCCAAAGCTGGTTCGGGGCCGTGGTCTTATCCCTGAACTCATCGTTCGCCTTGATCACCACAAACGCCGGGCTGGCGATCAGGTCATGGGCCTTGAGAAGCCGGTAAACACTGGCTTCCGAGACGAAGTAGGCCTGTGTATCGGTGAACCGTACCGCCAGTTCCCGGGGCGACAGGTCCGGGTTCTCCAGGGCCATCTGGACAATCCGGTCACGGATCTCATCCGGGATGCGGTTCCACACCCGGGACGGCTTGGGCGGCCTGTCTTCAAGGGCCTCAAGCCCGCCCTGCAGATAGCTGTTGTACCAGCGGTAAAACGTGGTGCGGGGAACCCCAAGGGTGTCCAACGTACGCTTGGCCGGCAGATGCGACTGTTCCACCAGCCTGATGATCTCGAGCTTCTCGGAGGCGGGGTATCTCATGCGTCGTCTCCCCCATCCCCGATCATGTTTTTTTTGAGAAGGCGCAGTTCCAGGGCCTGTTCGGCCACCACCTCCTTGAGGTCGTGAGCCTGGCGGCGCAGCTCCTTGACCTCGCCCGTGTTGGCCTCACGGGCCGTATCACCGGCCAGGCGCTTCTTCCCGGCCTCAAGGAACTCCTTCGACCAGCTGTAATACATCCCCTGGGCTATGCCCTCACGGCGGCATAGCTCGGCAATCGGGTCCTCGCCGCGCAGTCCGGCCAGGACAATGCGGATCTTCTCCTCAGCACTGTAACGCTTGCGGGTCTTGCGGCGGATGTCCTTGACCGTCCGCTCCGCAACATCCTGGGATCGTTCTGTTCTATCTCTCATCGTTCACTCCTCAATGATGACGATGAGCCAATAACACTCTCTTACGCAATCACCCTAATCTGTTCCATTGGTCCTGACGGGGGACACGCAAATAGAAAGGTACAAACCGCTATCGTTCTTTGACTCATGTTTTATTGTTCCAAGTCGGTGACCGAATTGTCGATAGTCACGATACCTATGTTATCAATTGAACATGTGTCTCAAAAGAATCAAGTCTTAAGGACTTCTCGGTGAGTGATTAAAAAAAACGGTTCGAAGGAAACAGGAAGCAGCCATGAACGTGGACGGAACTTCAATAAATGACCGGTTGGTCGAGACCTTGAGTAGTATCCTTGGCGCCGACCAGGTCATCACCGATGAGGAAGAACGCCTCTTTTATGCATCGGATGTTTATGCCGTCGGTTCCACGCCAGCTGTTGTTATACGCCCGGCCGACAAACACAAACTAGCCAAAGCCGTAGCCGCTGTCGCCAAGGAAGGATATGCGATGGTGCCGCGGGGTGGGGGGATGTCTTACACCGGAGGTTACTGTCCCGTTCGCGAAGACACCGTGACCGTCGATTTCACTGCTATGAATGAAATCGTCGAGATCAATGAAGAGGACCTCTATATCACCGTCCAAGCAGGCGTGACCTGGAAACAAATCTACGAGGCCTTAAAGCCGCTCGGCTTACGCCTACCATTCTTTGGTACGTTTTCAGGTCTGCGCGCTACGGTCGGCGGTGGTCTATCCAACGGCGCTTTGTTTATGGGCACTTGCCGTTACGGGACAGCCGCGGAAATAGTCCAGTGCATGGAAGTGGTCTTGGCTGACGGTACGCTGCTAAAAACTGGTCAGCCCGGGTTCAAGAATGTGGATAAACCCTTCTACCGCACCTATGGGCCCGATCTAACAGGTCTGTTCGTTCATGACTCTGGAGCTCTAGGACTCAAAGTGCAAGCGACGCTCAAAATGATGCGACCGCCTGCGGTTACCGACTTCGCATCGTTTTGCTATCCCGATGTAGAGTCCGCTGCCAAAGCCTTATCGGCCATCGCCCGCACGGGCGCTGCAGAAGAGGCCTATGTGTTCGATCCTGAATCCACCCGAAAAGGTATGATTCAAGAAAACATTGTCGAAGACATCAAAACGCTTGGTGCCGTCGTCAAGGGCCAGTCGGGCTGGCTCAAGGGATTAGTGGAAGGGACCAAGCTGGTGGTGGCCGGCCGGGACTTTCTGAAAGAGGGTGCTTTTGGGCTGCACACGGTTGTCTCCGGTAATAGCCAATCTGCTGTTGAGTCGGATCTTGCGACCATTCAAGAGGCCGCTCGTAAGCACGGCGGTGAGGAGATTCCCAATTCCATTCCCAAGGCCACGCGTGCAAATCTGTTCAAGCCGATCAACAGCGTCATCGGACCTGACGGTGACCGCTGGGCAGCTCTTAACGCCAAAGTTGCTCATTCGAACGCGTTGGCTTTGATCCGAGATGTCGATGCCTTGATCGCTAGTTACGAGGAGAAGATGAAGCCGTTCGGTATGTACACGCGCCGCCTGATGATCGCCGTTGGCCAACACTCCTTTTCATACGAACCAATCGTGCACTGGTTCGACCAATGGAACCCCGTGCACAAACGCACTCCGGAGCCCAGTCACCTAAAGACACTAAAAGAGCCAGAGCCCAATCCTGAGGCGGCAGCCTTGGCGGCGGAAATCCGAGAAGAGTTGATAAAGATCTTTACCAAACACGGTGCGGCGTCCAACCAGATTGGCAAGACCTATCCTTATTTTGACTCTCTTAGGCCTGAGACAGCGAGCGTCATAGGTGGCATAAAGTCTTTGCTCGACCCGGGCAACCTAATGAATCCCGAGGCGCTCGGTTTCAAGTAGGTGCAATTCACAACGTTACGGCCTTGCAGTCTCAAATTTACGCAGTTAATCCGGTTGTTTGAGGTATTTCTCCACACCGGGTGAAATGTTGGCTGTTGGTGTGTAGGGTGAACGGGTTATTTCAGACCAAATACGATTAACGAAGGTGTCCAAGTCTTTTTGGTCAGCAATTTGTTCGTCTCTGGTCGGCTGGTGAGATTCCACGGCCCCTTCCGGAACGATATCTCGGCGTTCCAGTTCCCGTTCCATGGCTCTCAAACGCTCCCTCAAAATATAGACCTCACCCGCCAAAGCCGTTATGGCACCGACCATGTTGTCAATCGGAAGATCGTGAATCCATTCAGGTTCGGGTTGATCGGACGTGATCGGCCCGGTCTTCGCCGTTTTAAATTTTCTATTCGTCGCCATCAGTCGAGTCACCCGGACCTATTTCTCAAGCACATAGAACCGCCAGCGATTGACGCTTGCTTTACTGCTCTCGTCATCGTCGGACATTGGTTTGAAGGGTTCGATTTTCACCTTTGAGAAACCGACGTCTTTGGCAGCTTTCTCCATATCAAACTTGAACCATGCGGAGGAATAGGGCTCGTTGTTGCTCCAGGCGTGAGACAGCCAAACCGTACTCATAAAGGGATCGGTAGCGGGCAAAACAATCTCTGGGCCAATGAAGATGCCGCCGGGTTTTAAAATCCTGCGCACTTCTTTGAGTGAATTTTTGAGATGAACAGGTGGAATTTCGTGGAACATGAACAAATGGAAAACCGCATCAAAGGTGTCATCGTTATAGTCCAGATGTTCTACATCCTGCTGCGAGAAGAACATCTTGTACCCGTGTTCACAGGCACGCTTATGAGCAAGCTTGAGGCAGGGCGCGGATAAATCCACACCGTGGCATTCGGATTCGGGATGGAGCTTCTGCCATTCGATGAGCCCTGCACCATGGCCCGTTCCCCAATCGAGCACCCGGCCATACTTCTTTTCTGGAAATTGACTATAGGACATCCGGTAAAGGGCATCGGAATCTACGTCGACCGCATTTGTTGTCCGGCGCCCGAATTCGTATGCAACACCGTCTAGTTCGTCGCTCCACACGCCGCCGGTGTGCTGATGGAAGTCCACCATTCGGTAATACTCAGGCAGCGGAAGGTTTGGGTTTAGACGCAAATATTCACCCGCATTGGCAGCGACGGCATCCAATTCGGTAACTAGTCGATCGCGATCGGCGTTGACGGTGGCAAACACTCCTAGATCAGGATCTTGATACTTAAAGCGTTGAAGATGTCGGTTGGCCCAGCTGTAAATCTGAAATTCCAGAGTATCGTCAAGGATTGATAAGATTTCTTCCGGTTCCGACGGTTTAGGATTGTCTCCCACAGCGTCCTGATAGCGCTCTTTCATGGAGTCGAGCAGCGGTCCCGTCATGTGATCCCGGCACGAGCGGAGAAAACTCTGATAGGCCTTGAAGTCCCGGCTCTCCGGAACGGTGAGGATGTCCATGTCATTGCGGAGTGTATCGGGCATGTTTTTCCTCCGGTCGAAACTATAACAGGGTCTGGGTGTAGGCGTTAACGTTAGAAAGATTTTCCATCTCACCAATCAGTCGGATCGAATTCTCGCAGTTCGCTTCGCTTATGGCTCTCAATGCACAATTGCGATACTTCACCACGATATCGTCATAGCTCGGTTGAGGCGTTGGGTGGGTATCACTTTCTTGGGTTTCGGCCGTTATCGTCCGTCCATCCTTCAGAGTGAAGGCAATTTTCGGCGCCTCCATCTGTTTGAATGACGCCATATCATATCCCTCAGGATCGCCATCCGATAATTCAGTACAGGTGACACATGCCGTTAAATCCTTAACGTCGGTCTGCGCCATGCGGTCTTCGGTGTGTTGGTCAATCCAGCTGTTGCCATCGAGCAATGTTACAGCAATTTGATATGGCAGGCTGTATCGTGCTTCATCCGGACAGGTTGGGTTAAGGAAGGGCGAAGCGGCATCGAGATACGCTCCAGTAACAAAGCAATTCACGCCTTCCACGTCCGATGCTGTAAAGCTGTGCTGCGACATTGACTCTATAACCAGATCGATGAAGCGGCTTGTGGAGATAGAGCCGGGGTGCAGTTTCACTTCCGGTGGCGAATCAATGAGGTAATATTTTTCACCCAGCCCTTCGACCATAATGTCGAGATCGAAGTTGCCCGTACCGCAAAACACTTGCGGGAAGCTAAAATACTTATGTGCGGTATCGCGGGCTTCGGGTGTCTGATCCAAGACGTCAGGGTCAGCCGAAAAGCCGCGCTGCGCTAGCTCGGCGGCCACAATGCCGTTACGTGCCGCGTAACCGCAATGCAACGGCTTGGTGTTGCTGCCGTAATGCTTGCGGATTCCGCCGGCGGAACTGGAGGCAATGCCCAAAGCCATACGCGTCTGATCGATGTCGAGGTCTAACAGCTTGGCACAACCCGCTGCTGTACCGATGGGGCCCCATGCGTTGGCCGGGTGCCAGCCGCCTTTAAAGTAGTATCCAACGCCAAAGCCAGTACCTATTCGTGCACCAATCTCATAACCCAAGACGAAGCTCTCAAGTACTTTCCTTCCCGAAGCACCGATCGCTTCACCCAAAGCCAGCACTGCGGGTACAAGAGACGCATTGTAATGGTTGATGGGTATAGAGCGGTCGTCAAAGTCTAGCGCATGGGCACTGGTTCCATTGGCGAAAGCGGCATTGGGGGCCGAAGTCCTAAATCCCCCGCCCATCACCACGGACACAGGTTTGCCGCCCCAGTCTTTCACCAATGAGATGGCAGTCGTGCCCGTATGATCCCGTGCTCCGGCCAGCGTGACACCCACCGTATCAAGGACGGTGGTTTTGGCGACGTCGATGGCTTGCCCTGGAATGTCATCGAAGGACGTCTCTACAAGAAAGGCGGCGAGCTGCCTCGTGACAGTTGGTGTTTGTTCAGCCACTGAGTCGATCTGCGTTAGTACCTACCAGGTTTTCTCCGGTGGGGTCTTGATCTCAATGACAACACTGTCCTCCAAAGTGTCACTCCAGTGAGGCACGCCAGGACGGTGACGCCACACTGCACCCGGCTCGCACATAAACGACTCGTCTCCCACATGAACCTCTAGTTTACCACTGATCAGAGTGGAGACAGTGTCATGGTTGTCGTGTTTGTGCTTCGGGTCCTTCAATCCTTTTTTGCGTTCGGCACGCAGAACGATGACGCTGTCCGTCGCCATCAGGACCTTCATTTTCAGTAAGTCCGATGCCCCCGGGATTTCGGTGCCCTCGACGGTTGCAATATCTTCAAATTCTGTATCTTTAATTTCGCGGCAGACCACGTCCTTATCGCGCGAAATAAGATCTTCTATGCCAGCCATAATGTCCCCCTATATTGCAGATTCGGTTTTCGAGCTCTCTTTTGCAAACACTCAAAGTCGCGTTCTTGTGGAGTTAATCAACAGATTTGAATCGAAATACTTAGCCCGATAGCGGTTGCACGATCACTGAAACAATCTTTGTGTTGCGCTGATCGGATTAAGTCATATTTTATTCTGTATGCATCTTTTGTTGACAAATGAAAACACCATAAAACGTATATGCACAACGTTGATACGCTTGTGCATGATGCTGATAATCGTTTTTTTAGCGTCGACTAACCTCGGCACGCCATCCGTCATTGCACAAGATATCATCCGCATAGGAACGACGGCGCTTCCACCTACCCAAGGCAATCCATACCGCAACACCGGTGCACCTCATAGCTACACGTGGTCAGCCACCTTCGATGGACTCACGCGAATCGATGAAACTGGATTGCTCAAGCCCTGGCTAGCAACGGAATGGACACTCAAGGACGACCTCACATGGGTGATCCATCTACGTGATGACGTTTCCTTTTCCAACGATGCCCCATTCACCTCGGAAGCTGTGGTGAACGCAGTTGATTTTCTCACGAGCGCAAACTCGGGGCGCGAGGCGGTTGCGCGGGAACTCCAATTCATTAAGTCCGCCCATGCAGTCGATGCTCATACGGTTGAGATCGTCACTCACACTCCGGCGCCCCACCTACCGCGAGCAATGCCAATCTTATATATGGTCGAACCAGGACAGTGGACTGAACTGGGACCCGAAGGATTTGCCCGGGAACCTGTGGGCACGGGGCCTTACCATCCAGTGGATTTCGGTGCTACGCGAATCCAGTACGAGGCGGTGCCATCTTCTTGGCGAAGGCCCATCGTCCCTCGTCTAGAAATCATCGCTGCGCCGGAAGCCTACACCCGCACCCAAGCGGTTATGGCTAACCAAATGGACATCGCACTTATATTGGGCCCTGAAGAGAACGCGACTATCGAGGCTGGCGGCGGTCTGGGAATGAGTTGGCCGACAGCCGCCCTACAATCCATCAGCTTTCATCATGGCAAAGAAACACCGCTGGATGACGTCAGAGTCCGTGAGGCGTTAAACTTGGCCGTGGACCGTCGGATGTTGATGGACATTTTACTGGACGGCATTCCCGAGCCGGCCACCCAGCCTGGCGTTCGGTTTGCGTATGGTTTCAACGAATCTCTGCCGCCAATCCCTTACGACCCCGACCGGGCGAAGGCGCTTCTCGCGGAGGCGGGATACCCGGATGGATTCTCTTTTGTGGTCCAAGGGGCTGTCGGTTCCGGCCCCAACGATGCGGCGGTCTACCAATTGGTTGCTCAATACCTAGCGGCTATTGGGGTGACAATGGAGATCCGCACGTTTCCAATCACTCAGCTGATTCGTGGAGTCATGGAGGGGGACTGGAACGGTGATGCCTTTGTTATTGCCTTCGCTATGGCGCCTACAGTGGATGTGCTCCGCATCACCCGCAATCACTCCTGCCGATGGACTCATCCCTGGTATTGCGACGAACGCATTATGCCGGCGATCAATGAAGCGTTAGTAACTTTGGACGAGCAACGCGGCCTGGAGCTGCGTCATGAGATCATGCAGTTCTACCGGGAAGAATGGGTGGCGCTTTATCTTTATCAACTCGTTCGCTTCGCAGGTATGCGGGCCAATGTGCGTGGATTTTCCGAAGTGAATGATTTTGTATCTTTCGAGACTATTCATTTTGCTAACGATTAGAACCCAGAGAGTCTGCGGATAAACCGGATGGAGCACACAACGATCCGTGGACGTATTCGCTATACATCAAAAAAGAAAGAAACCTTCGATCACGTTCGGGGCGGGGAGACGTTCATCTATACCGTCCATAAGGACGGATCCCGTGTCTTGCGCGCTCATTGCGCCATCGATGAAAATTCACCGCGTGTCTTGCGGGACTCAATCACGACACTGGATGCGAACTGGGTGCCCCGGTACGGCTTCGTTCAAATCACTGTAGACGAAGACTTCGTTGGGTCCTCGTGGTTTCGTTTCACGGATACTTTGGCGGAGTGCGAAGGCTATACCGTTAAGCAAGGCCGTATTTCTCAGCGGATGAAAATTGACTGTCCGCCGGCAATCTTCAGCACGCATCCCATTCAAAGTGACGCTATAAACGGCAATCTTTATCCCATGGAGCGGGGACCGGGCAGTTACACGGTTCCCCTGCATCTCATGTCTTCGTTTAATCACCGGGGTGCCGATGGCCCCATGCTCTTGTTTCGAGATGATCCATTGGAGATCCTTTACATCGGTGAAGAAGAGGTCACGGTCGAGGCCGGCACATTTGACGCCTGGCATTTTCGTTTCAACAGCAACGATGACGACGACTATATGGGCACCGACAAACACCCACCTTACCACGCCTGGGTTTCGGCGGACGGTGATTTTGTCATGCTCAAAGCGCATTGTACGGGCTATATGCAGACGTTTTACGAGTTGGTCGAATACGAGAAGCGGATTAACTACTTCTAGCCATGATACGCTGGCGCCGCTTCGGTACGGGGAACCACTATGAAGCTAAAGATTATCTTATGGGGCTTGGTCCAGGCGCTCCGGCTAACGGTTCGGATTTACCCTGATTTTGCTAAACGGGTGAAAGAACGCGACGTCATTGCCCAGTTTAAATTGAAAGATGAGTCTATTGGCCGTTGGATCCAGTTCCAGAACGGGAAGATTAAGTCTGGCGCTGGTATTCATGAGACTCCGGATCTGACTCTCTGGTTCCACAACAAGGAAGTTGCTGCAGAGTTTCTAACGCCGCCATTCGATCAACTGACGCGCATAGATGCAGCTAAGAACTTTAAGGTCGGCATGTCCGGCCCCGATGAACTGGCTGTATGGTTCGCGGCAGCGCTGACCTACATGACCACGGTCGGGTGGAAGGCCGGCACCGATATGGGCAATGGAGTAACGCGCTACACCAACGGTACCAACAGTGGGCCGATTTTTGTCTACGTCAAGGACGGCAAAATTGTTCGCATCACCCCAATAGAATTTGACGATGATGACGCGGAATCATGGTCGATCAAGGCTAAGGGGAAGACGCTTTCACCCCCGCGTAAAACATCGATAGCCGCCCATGGGCTGGCGCTGAAGTCCATGGTCTACAGCGACTCCCGCATATTGCATCCTATGAAACGGGTCGACTTTGATCCCGACGGTGAGCGCAACATACAAAACCGCGGCAAATCGGAATTCGAACCCATAAGCTGGGACGAGGCACTGGACATCGTCGTTAAGGAGATCAAGCGCGCCAAAGCAAAAGGGCCCGGAGCAATTTTTGCCGCGCGCGGCTCTCATCACCAGTGGGGCAACTTCGGTCACTATGCAAGTGCTTATACGCGCTTTACCAACCTGCTCGGATGCACCACGCAGCACGGGACACCGGACAGCTGGGAAGGCTGGTTCTGGGGCGCCATGCATCACTGGGGCAACAGCTTGCGCCTCGGCACGCCGGAGTTTTACTCGACGGTAGAAGACTGTTTGCAGGAAGCTGAGATGATCGTGTTCTGGTCCAGCGACCCCGATAAGTCCTACGGTTATGAAGGCACCATACGGCGCAATTGGGCTAAGGACCTGGGCATCAAGATGGTGCACATCGATCCCCACCTTAATCACACCGCAGCGTTGCTCGGCGGCAAGTGGATGGCGCCTAAGCCAGGGACCGATGCCGCTCTGGCCCAAGCGCTTTGTTATGTGTGGATCACCGAAGACCTCTACGACAAAGAATTCGTCGCCAACCGGACAGAGGGATTTGACGAGTGGAAAGACTACATCCTCGGCCGCACCGACAACGAGCCCAAAACGCCCGAATGGCAGGAGCAGGAGACCGGCATTCCGGCGCGGGACGCGAGGGCGCTGGCGCGGGAGTGGGGTAAAAAGAAAACCTACCTCGGTGCTGGCGGCTGGGGCTGCGGTCTAGGAGGGGCGTGTCGAGGACCCATGGGCGCTCAATGGGCGCGCATGATGACCATCCTCGGCGCCATGCAGGGATACGGCCGGCCAGGAGTCAATTTCGGTAATCTCCAATTCGGGGCACCCGTGGATATGTCCTTCTACTTTCCCGGTTACGGGGAAGGCGGCATGTCCGGTGAACTGAGGGGCACGGCCAACGCCGCCAACAACTATCAGCGCATGCCGCACATCGTCACCATGAATACGGTAAAGCAGTCCATTCCGCGTAAATTCATTCCCGAGGCCATTTTGGACGGCAAAGCGTCTGGCTATGCCATGGACCTCACCACTGTGCACGGCCAGTTTATGAAGTTCGGCTATCCCGCACCTGGACACGCAAAAATCGAGATGATGTACAAGTACGGGAGTTCCTCTCTCGGGACGCAGATGAACGGCGATCGTTACATCGAGATGTATCAGTCGGAGAATCTACCGTTCGTGGTGAATCAATCGGTCTGGTGGGAAGGGGAGACGAAATACGCCGACATTGTGCTTCCCGCAAACACCGTGTTTGAACACGACGACATTGGCGAATGGTACAATGTTGGTACGGGGGCTGTGCACCAGATGTACTCCATGAACAACCACCGCGTGATCTCTCTGCAGCACAAGTGCATTGAGCCTCTGGGCGAATCCAAGTCGGACTACGAAATCTTCTTGGCCATCATGACGCGTCTAGACATGGGGGCCATGTATTCAGAGGGTGGTAATACGGAGCTCGACTGGTGCAAGCGGGCGTTCGACTCCTCCGACATGTCTAAGTACATCTCGTGGAAAGAGTTTTACAAGAAAGGGTTCTACGTTGTGCCTGCCCCGACGGAAGGCGCGCGCGCACCCGTGGCCAACCGGTGGTTCTACGAGGGCAAAAAGAAGGACACACCTGAACCTCATCCATTGCCGGCGGAGTACGTTGGCAAATGGGGCGAAGGTCTACAGACGCCGTCGGGCAAATACGAGTTTGTAGCCAATACACTTAATGACATTGACGACGTGGGCCGTCCACCGCTGAACACGTACATGCCGACCTATGAGAGCCCGGACCGGGATGAAAAGTTTAAGGACTATCCCGTGCAGTTGCTGACACCTCACTCCCGGTACCCGTTCCACATCATGGGAGATGAAGAAGGCTGTGCTATTCGCGACATCAAAGATCACCGCGTGCGTGTGGATGGTCACGAATATCTGACAGCGACGATCAGCCGGCAAGACGCTCTTGAACGGGGTATTAAAAGTGACGACCTCATCCGTGTGTTCAACGAAAGAGGGTCTGTGGTTTGTGCAGCTTATGTGTCAAACCGGCTAGGTCCTGGGATCATCAGCGCACCAACAGCGTCCGCCGAACACCGGCCAGCCGGCGAACCCGGTAAATCCTCTGATCTGGGCGGGTGCATGAATCTGTTGAACCCCAAGGAGAACATCACGGACCGCACGCATAGCATCAAACCCAACACGACTTTGGTGCAGTTTGAAAAATGGACCGGGGTGGACCCGGTGCAACAGGCAGCCGTGAATTAGTCGCTTTCGATGTAGCCGCGGATGTCTGCGTAAACCTCGGGATATTGATCTTGTACAATGCCGCGCCAATCCGACGGCATGCCATCTATGGACCAGGATTTGCGCCCAAATCCGCGGGACACATAGTTGCCCGGACTGTCTCCCATATTGAGCCAGACGGGCCAAGTGTTGATGTCATTGAACGTTTGCGTAGCATTAGCACTGGTCACGCCAGTGTCCGACACTTCCGAGATCGTGCCGTGATACGTCGTCCAATCGTTGATGTGCAGCAAGCTCCCTTCATCTGTTGTGGGTTCCGCCCGGAAACCCCCGTCATCCCGGCACCAAACGTCATCTCCTATGACCCAGGCCGGACCAATACCTTCGAATTCAACCATGGACATGCCCGGCCGTTCAGGACGGTTTCTGATGGGGCCCGCTTTGCCGTATCGGCCTGAACTTTTTCTTAGACCCGGCTGGTTCACGGGAATGCGCTCTTCCGTATAAGGGTTGGTGAACGTTTCCAGCAGCTTTCCCGAGTCCAGATCTGTGTAGAAGATGGCGGTCAAGCCTTTGGTGGTGAAACCGTCTTCTGCATCCGAGGCGATGGCCAGAAAGCCGACGTGCATGTTCCAAAAGGGTGTGAATTGGCTGTCCATCAAACCGTATCGAACCGCATTGATGTACCAATAGACCAGCCGGTCATCGAAACCGTAACGGAGTTTTCGGTGGATGGTGTAGAGGTCATCCGGATCATTTGGATTGAGCAAATGTCCATCTGCGTGGGCGGAATGAGAGGAAAGCAATGCGGGTGCAAACGGGGCTGCGCCCATCAAACTCAAAACGTGTCTTCGATTCATCGGCGTTGTCTCCTTTTGTGGCGCTTAAGCGTCCATCCGTTCCAATATTTCGAATGCGGCGCGTTCCCCAGACTCCATAGCTGACTCCATGCCTACCTCGAGACGGCGTGTGTGTTCGCCGGCAAAATGCAGGCGGTGGTGGGGTTTAATCATGTCATGGGCGAATCGAGTGACCTCGCCTGGCCCAAAAGTAAGGCCGCAGCCAGATACCCAACTGTACTGCCTCCACGAATGGAAACCAGTCACCTCCATTTTGCCCTTGGTTGACGGCCGCAAGCGCTCGATTTCATGAATCACAAACTCGCCACGGTCTTTTGGCGGCAGTTGATCAAAACGATCACCCTTATTACCCACGCATATAACAACCAGACGGTCTCGAGATCCGTCATGCCAAATGGGTTGACGCACGATGTTAATCGGGCCATCGGTCCACAAGGACGCATCCATATCATCCTGCTCCCAATAGGGAGTCCCTTTGAGACGGATATGTACCTGCGTGTTGTTTGTGTAAGGCAAATGACGCACAGCGTCCGCCTGGTTGCCTTCAAAAGTAGGGGAGATTGAGACGCGGCGCAGCGGTCCGAAAGGAATTGCGGAAATCGCGAAGTCCGCCTGGTAGCGCGTGCCATCGAGACACTTGACTTCTACGCCACCACTATTCATGTCGATGGAAGTAACAACCTTGTTGAGAAGGACGGCTTCGCCAAGGTGACTGGCCATAGCTTCCGGCAATCGAGACGTGCCCCCTACCACGCGCGAGGTCAGTGGAGCGAAGGCTTCAAAACGGTCCCGGCCTGATGTGTCAACGTCGTCATTCATCAACGTGCTGCGGGTTGCTTCCTGCAAAATCATGAGCAAGGAGACGTTCCATATATCCGAGTCGATCAGACCTTCATTGACCAGCCTTAGCGCTTCTGGAGAGATGCCTTTTTCGAGCAACCACTGGCCAAGGGGGATGTCCAATTTGGCGGTCTTCGGGTCCAGCCAATCCTCAAGACTTTCGAAAGGATTGTATTTGTTGACGTAATAGCTTTGTAGGGCCGACGGAACGACCTCTCTCTCTTCGCCCACTGTCATGTTGAGCGGATGACTTTCCCACTTCTCTTTACGGATTAAAGTGCCGCCGACCGACAGGGTGTATGGGGCGTTAATATTGGACCCCTGCGCCAGCTCTACACCTAGACGGTACGCCATATCTCGAACGCGCGCGTATTCCTGTCCAATTTGAGACGCACCGAACTCAGGTTGGCCATATATGTGATCCGCGGTATAGGCCCGGCCGCCGACCCGGTTGTTGGCTTCAAGAACGGTGACCTTTACGCCTTCGTCTGCAAGGATAATCGCCGCATTCAAACCTGAGAATCCGGCACCCATGATGATTACATCAGACTTCTCAGCGGCGCGGAGGTGTCGCGGTATCAGGCTGCTAGCTGTAAAAGCAGCTGCGCTT
The DNA here is from genome assembly GCA_965207985.1 of Rhodospirillaceae bacterium. Classification (GTDB taxonomy): domain Bacteria; phylum Pseudomonadota; class Alphaproteobacteria; order Rhodospirillales; family Rhodospirillaceae; genus CBDBND01. The sequence goes on from CBDBND010000003.1 coordinate 32,622, forward strand.
TTGAGAACGGACCTGCGATTGGTATGTCTTAGCTTAACCATTGGTGGTTGTTCCTTGTCTTGAAGGCAATTGAAGCCAAGCGTCGTCGGTTCAAACAATACTAATTGACGGTCCATGGTTCTTATACAACGAGTTGGTTTAAGCAACATAGGTACAGGAAATCTCAACTATGCTTAACTTCCACGTCACTATGTTCAATGGACATAAAGCCATCGAATAGAGACTTCTGCTCAATTGTCGAACCGACTAATTGTTTAGAGCGAATAAAGTGGACCAATGCGGTAAGCATGAGTGACCTAACAATTTTTGAAATGGGAGAAGCACCAAATGGGAAAAGACGTTCTTGGCTGGCGTAGGAAATTCGGTGTTATCGGTCCTTCGACCAACACAGTGGTGCAGCCGGATATGGAGCAGATGCGGCCGCCGGGGGTGACCAACCACTACAGCCGCATTTTTACACCCAACGCCAAAGCGCTCGACGATGAATCCGCCTGGAACGCTACTCAAGTGATCGCTGGCAATGTCGTCGACGCGGTGAAAAGCATCGTCACTTGTGAACCGGACTATTTGGTGATGGGGATGTCGGCTATCACATTTTTCGGCGGCAAGAAGGGGGCTTTGGAATTTTCCGAAAACATTGAGAAGGAAGCCGATGGTATCAAGTGCAGCATCGGCTCTCTTTCCTGTACGGCCGCCCTTAAGGCTTACGGCGGGGTCAAGAGGATTTCTTTCCTGTCCCCCTATTATCCCATCAACAACAAAGAAGTGCGTCAGTACTTTACGGATGAAGGTTTTGAAGTGGTCAATGATGTGCCGCTTAGAAGCAAAAGCTGGACCGGTATTGCCGAAATTACAGAAGACACGCTCCGGGAAACCCTTAACCAAATCGATGGTGAAGACATCGACGCTTTGGTGCAGGTCGGCACCAACTGCAGCATGGTACGCTTGGCGGCGGCCATGGAACTGGTGCTGAACAAGCCAGTGATTGCAATCAACACCGCGACCTACTGGCACGCCCTAAGGGCATCCGGTATTGACGACAAAGTTTACGGAGTCGGCCGACTGCTTGAAGAATTCTGAAACCTGTACTCGAGTTGAAGCTAGCAACACATGCTGATCAATTGCGTACATACGAAATCCAATAACACCTTCGCCCTAATTCTTACATTCTGGATTTCTGTTGCTCTGCCGGCTGTTGCGGAAACTCTTGTCGTGGGTGGAACACAAGCTCCTGGATCGTTAGGCAATCCTTTCGGCGGCAGCGGTCAGCCCGCAAGCATGGTGTGGTCCGCCATTTATGATGGACTCACTGAGTTTGACTCAGAAGGCCGTATGCAACCCGCACTGGCCACTTCTTGGGAGAACCCCGATCCACTTACATGGCGTTTTCATTTGCGAAAAGGGGTGGCGTTCCACAACGACCGTCCCTTTGACGCTGAAGCTGTTACCGGGACCTTCAACTACCTCCTCAGCGAAGCGGGTCGCAGCCAACTGATCGCTTCTCGTCTCTCCATGATTGAACGGGTTGAGGCTGAGGACGAATACACTGTCGTGTTCACTACTCATTCGCCTTACGCCATTTTGCCCAAACGGTTGAGTCTGGTGATGATCATTGAGCCCCAGGCATGGACAACCGACGGAGTCGATGCCTATGCGTTGCGTCCTATAGGCACCGGACCTTACCGGCTCGAGCAGTGGGGTGCCGGAAATGCAAGAATCGTCCTAGTGGCCAGTGGTGCATCATGGCGTGACCACGGCGTCGTTGACAGGGTAGAACTTCGTCCGCTTGCCGATCCTGCGTTCCGGTTGCAAGCTCTCTTATCTGACCAGATCGATATTGCCTGGAACGTAGACCCGGATGCGTTGCCAATTTTTGAAAGTAACGGCATCCGCACCGTCCCGGTGACCCTCCCCGTCGTCATGGCCATCGCTTTGCGTACGGAAGGCAATCCGGATTCACCTTTGCAACATAAAAAAGTACGCCAGGCCCTCAATTTTGCGGTCGATAAAAGGGCTATGGCGGACCTCATTCTCGATGGTTACGTAATACCCGCTACGCAAGGTGCGGTAGCAGGAACTGTAGGATATGACCCTGCTATCTCGGGTTATCCATACGATCCCGCCCGCGCACGTGTTCTGTTGACAGAAGCCGGTTATCCCGACGGATTTACTTTTGTCATTGAACTCACGGCACGGCTTCTCCCCGGCGATGTGCTCGTCTATCAGAAGATGGCGGCGGACCTCGCAGCAGTGGGAGTAAATGCCGAATTACGCGACATACCCTTGGCGGCCTGGACGCGCAAGTACACCACTAACCAATGGAACGGTACGGATGCCTTTTCGATGACTTGGAATAGCGCGCCCATGTACGACGCCATTCGTCCCTTCGAATACTATTCCTGTCTTAAGACGAATCCATTTGTTTGTGACCGAGCCATTGCTGATCGCATCGTCCCGAGCAATAGTGTTATGGATCCAAATAAACGGGACACACTACTCCGGAACATCATGGCGGATATGGTCGAGTCCGCCCCGTCCATTTTCTTGACCAGTGCAATTTATATGGTCGGCCTGTCGGTTCGCATTGACACCTTCGCCTCCACTGGTATGGGGATCACTTACGGCGAGGTGACTTTCAAGGAGTGATAAAAAAGACAATCATTTCTTAGAAATGGCTACGCAAAAGACTACTTATGCCAATCTTCGATAAGTTTGCCAAAGCCAGGCTTTCGATCCTGTATTCCCAATGTGTTTAGAGCGGCCCAATACCCGGCTTGAACAGAACTCAATGCGCGCTTGTCCGTGGTACTTTCCAACTTTTGCAAGGTTTCAAGAGACCGTAAGCCAGTACAGGGTAAAAAAATGGCGTCTGCATCGTAGATGTCTAAGGACATCACGAAGTCAATTACGTCGCCAGGCGTCATGGCATTGGTTTCTTTTTTCCAAACTTCCGGCGAACTATCAAATTCCAATCCTTTAATCGACACGACGTCAATTCCTAAACCTCGAACAAAATCAGCGACTGTTTGATTGCCTTTGTCACCATACGGTGTAGCGATCGCGAGACTGGTGATGGATAGCCATTGTAATGCATCTGAAATGGCCTTTGCAGCCGTCGTAATGGGCACGCCTGCTAGCTCTTCGAGATCAGAAATTTTTTTCTTGTCGCCACAGCGCATGGACGCTGCCGTGCAGCCAATCAGGATAGCATCTGCACCCCATTGTCGGAGCTGACGTATAGGTTCCTGCATGCAGTCTTTTAACTCGTCGCAATACGCTGGTGAATCCGCCGCCGGGATCGCAAAACCTTGGAAATGAAATTCAATATGATCTGGTGCCAGGAGGCCGAATTCCTCTTCATGGATCAAATTGCCAGCAGGAACGAGAACGCCAATTTTTGTTTTGTCGTTTGACATCAGCTGACCTTCTTCAAATCATTTGTGGTGGGAGCACGATTTTTTGAACAAACTTATTGTCAGCTTTCTGGGGTAATACGCCAAATTACATTTCCCACATCATCCGCCACCAGAAGTGCACCAGTTTTGTCTTCGACCACACCGACCGGCCGTCCCTGAGCATCCCCGTCTTCGTCAAGAAAACCTGTTAAGAAGTCCTGTGGCATGCCCACCGGCTTGCCGTTCTCGAAAGCAACAAACACAACCTTGTAACCAGCCGGTTCTTCTCGGTTCCAGGACCCATGCTGGCCAACAAAGGCGCCGCCACGATATTCTTGTGGCAATAGATCGCTTTGGTAAAACGCCAGGCCAAGTGATGCTGTATGTCCGCCGAGGGCGTAGTCAGGTGGAATGGCACTTTCTACCAAGGCTGGTCGTTGCGGCGTGACTCTTGGATCCAGGTTTTGGCCGAAATAACTGTAGGGCCAGCCATAGAAAGCACCGTCTTTCACTGAGGTCATGTAGTCCGGCACCAAATCGTCGCCGAGGGCATCCCGTTCATTAACAGTAGTCCAAAGCTCGCCGGTGACTGGCTCCCACGCCAAGCCAACCGGGTTGCGCAAACCCGATGCGAAGAGACGTGTTTGACCGCTGGCCGGATCGATTTCAAGGATGGCAGCGCGATTGATCTCATTTTCCATTCCCCCTTCGCCAGCGTTGCTGTTGGACCCGACGCTGACATAGAGTTTGGTGCCATCGGCGTTGGCAATGACGTTCTTGGTCCAGTGGCTGTTGGGCGCATTGCTGGGGAGGTCGGCGATTTTCGTCCCCGGGCCTTCGATCTTGGTCGTACCCTCTTCGTAAGAAAACCGCATCAAAGAATCTGTGTTGGCCACGTAAAACGCTTCACCAATATGCGCCATGCCCAATGGCGAATTCAAACCTTCTAGAAAAGTTGAGCGTGTTTCAGCCACGCCATCACCGTCGGCATCGCGCAACAAAGTAATACGGTTGGCGCTTGGTACACCCGCTCCGACACGCCCCATAATGAAGCTGATGACAAAGCCGCGAATACTCGTTGGCGTTGGACGCGGTGGTTCGTTGGTCTCAGCAACTAAGACATCGCCATTAGGCAGGGTATAAAGCCAGCGGGGATGATCGAGATCCGTTGCGAAAGCGTTTACCTGAAAGCCTGGTGCGGGTGTTGGTTTACTGCCCTCTGGCCACCCGATAGCCGTCGCGATGTTGATGGTTGGAATATAACCGGACGGCTCTGGTGGCGGCAGCGCCGGATCGGGTCCATACCCTACTTGTGCGAGCGAGGCGGTGCCGGTCAATACGGCTGCTACCCATAAACTGACAATTGCTGCGACAAACCGTATCGGTGAAAACACCATCGCTAACCTCAATGAACTAATTGGGTTTGAGACAAAATTGTTGAAATGCAAAAGTTAACATTGAACCGCGCAATAGGCGTTCGTCAACGTCCAAGCTGAATAAGTAGATCGGAGGGCGCGGCCTATATAACTGAAACGTAGTCAGATATAGCTAATTACTAATATCATTGTTCCAACTCTCCGCAGTACGTTGTGGAACCGGCCATCGAAACCGAAAAACATCGCGCCACCTCAGAGGTTTTTGATGTCAATGAGACACAACCTAAATGATTTAAATCGTCGTACCGTACTTGCAAGCGGTGCTGGTGCCCTTGCCTTGAAAGGTTTGGCACCCAAGCCGTTACGAGCTCAAAACCAGACAGACGTGGTTGTCATCGGCGCCGGATTGGCTGGGCTCTATGCTGCTTTGCTGCTGGAAGAACTCGGTTATTCCGTTCAGGTTATTGAGGGCCGGGACCGTGTTGGGGGGCGTTTGCTCTCTTTGCGAGATATTCCAGGCAACCCGGAAGCAGGGGGCAATGGCATCGGCAACGGCTACGGCCGTATGATTGATACCGCCGAACGTCTCAACATTCCCCTGTTTAATTCCATCGGCCGGCAAGATGTCACGCCTTGGGACTTTTACTTGGATGGGGAACGTATTTCGCTCAATCAATGGCCGACCCATCCGAAAAACATCCTACCGGAAAAATGGAAGCGGTTCAGTCCGCGTCTGGTACCGCTTGTCCTTTTACGCCAGACCAATCCTTTGGCCGATTTTGAAGATTGGTACGATTCTAAGAGCGCAGAATATGACATTTCCGTCCATGAGGTAATGAAGCGGGAAGGGTTCTCGGACGGACAAATCGACCTGACCTACAACCTGAACATTCCCTATGGCACATCGGCCCACGATATTTCTGCCCTGATGATGTGGTTTAACGACGGGTGGGTGCAATCGATGGAAGGGGGGCCGCCGGCGTATCTGTCTGCAGTCGGCGGCAATGAAGTCTTTGCGGAAACCATGGCGCGGGCTTTGCAACGAGACGTTCACCTGGGCAGGGCAGTGACTGGCATTCGAAGTGGCGACGACGGAGCCGAAGTGCATTGCCGCAATGGCTCGGTCTACCGGGGACAGAGAGTCATCTGTTCTCTACCGTTACCGGTCATGCGCTATGTGAAGTTCGACCCACATCTGCCGCCGGTGCACAGCAAGGCGATTAACCTGGTACCGTATTTCGGTGTCACGCAGGTGCACCTGGTCGCCAAAGAACCTTTCTGGGAAGAAGACGGCTGGTCGCCTGATATGTGGACGGACACGGTCGCGGGGCATGTCATTGGCAACAGGCATTTCCTCGATAGCGACGAAGTTTCCAGCCTGACCGCCTGGGCACGAGGATTTATGGCCATCAAGCTTGACCAAATTCCACCGGAAGACGCCAAAGCTTGGGTGGTCTCCGAGATCGAACGTATCCGTCCTGCCGCTAAAGGAAAACTGGAAGCCCCACACATCAAGTCCTGGCTACGGGATCCCTTTGCCGGAGGTGATTATGCGGTGTGGATGCCTGGCCAGGTGACGGAGTTCCTCCATGCCGTCGGCCGTCCCCATGGGCGCATCCATTTCTGCGGCGAACATACGGCGTTGTCGAACCGGGGCATGGAAGGGGCCATGGAATCTGGTGAACGCGCAGCCTTTGAAGTTATGGACGAGATTTAGAAAAATTTATCGCTAAGTAGGAGTAGTTCTATGCGTTTGTTCCTTATAGCCTTTGTGGCGGGAATATCCTTTTCATTTAGCGCACAAGCCATGATCATCGCCTGTGATGGACATGAAAAGAACCTAGAGACGTTTCTTGAAATGACCCGAGTCATTTGGAATGACAGGGATGAGACTCAGGCGCATAGGTTCTATCCCGAAGAATTCATCAGTCACAACAGCGATGATCCAAACAAGAGCACCAACAAGCGCAATTTGGATGAAATGAAGCGCATGTGGATCGAGAGCAAACAGCGGGAACCTGTGCGTACACTCACAACCGATGTTGTTGTTTGTAATGGCGACTATCTTGTTGCTCATGTCACAACGGAAGGGACTCGTGTGGAAGGATCGATGGCCGGTGATGTTGGAGAAGGGCGCAAGTACCGCGTGTCTAGTATCGAGATTTACCGTTTTGAAGATGGAAAGATTGCAGAACGATGGGCGGCCAACGACAGCATCTCATTGATTCGCCAACTGGGACTGGAACTCGATCTGTCGTACAGACCTTTAAAAGAATAGACCATCAGGCAGGTCAACATACGGATCAACTTCAACGAAGTGTGAGAACTAACAATGCCTATGTTTGCCGAAGTGACCAAATCTGGATTCAAAATAGTGAATGTTGCACTTTGCCGGTGTGCAAGTTGGTTCAAATCGGTGCGAGAGGGTCTACAACGATTTTTCAAGTGCAATACCCGGAATGCAAATGACTGCTCTCGTCAGTTGGGGCTTGGAGATTTCATTTAAAAATTTGGAATTGTCTGCGAGTGAGTTGTTTATTGCTTGCGTTAAGACGAAAAGGAGCAATTTAAAGTCAGTTTACCTGTAACTTTTCCGCACATATGTCCCGTATGAATTGACAGAGCTTTTTTTGTGCATCGGTAAGCGGTCGAAATTTGGATGTGACCAAGCCGATCCCTTCTCGCATCTCAAGCCCGGGATAGGGTAACTTCACAAGCGATCCGTCGGCTACCAACTTAAGTACATAGTGCTCGGGCAGCATACCAACCAAGTCTGTATGAAGGATCGCATCACGCATCACATTAACTGAACTGCTCTGCAATCCAATGCGGGGTGATTGAAGTCCCTTGGCATCGAAATGGGCTTGGACAAATTCTTCCGGATTCCTACCCAGTCCCATGAAGGCCCATTCCAAACTGGACAAGTCATCAATAGTGATGTTGTTCTTGCGTGTAATGGGGTGTCCTTTGCGCGCCCACACACACATTTTGTCATGCAAGAGAATTTCAGTGTTTTTATCAGGTCCGTAATCAATGCCAAAAATTGCACAAAAACATATATCGATATCGGCCTGAGTAATCTTTCGGCCGAGCTCGGCCGGCGTGACTCTATCAATGAGTAGGCGGCCCGGTGCCTCTTGCTTTTCCCATCGTATCAACAGTTCAGGCAATATATAGCTTTGCACGTTGTCGGATGAGATGCCTAAGACGACCCGGCCATCTCGGCCTTCCTTCATAGCGTCAACGTCATCGACCAAGCGTTTTGTTTGCTGAAGAATGCCCTGTGCGTGGGTTGCAAATAGGTCTCCAATTTGTGTCGGCCGCATGCCACCGGCCACTCGCTGCAGCAGCTTCGCTCCTAAATTTGACTCGAGCTTCTTGATGCTTCTTGTCACCGCAGGTTGCGAGACATTGATAGCCTCGGCTGCTTTGCTAATGCTGCCGTGATTTACCACCGCCAAAAAATGGCGCAACTGGTACATCTCCATGATTTTAGCGATCCCTAATTATAATCAATGCACATAAATATCATCACAATTGTTATTTGCAATTATATCTACATATTGCGAATTTGTCGCAAGAAAGTTTTGCTGGGGCGTACTGGTCGAACCCGAGCAGCTGAACGCGCATTGATGGTTGCGTTTGGCCCATTTCATCCTTTGGGGGGATAAACATGTCCAAGAGTACTTTTTCCTACCTGTTGTCAGGTGCGGCGGTGGTTGCCCTTTTGGCTCCAGCCGGACCATTGGGAGTATCAACGGCGCAGGCTCAACAGCTCGCTTTAGAGGAAATCGTCGTCACCGCCCGTAAGCGTGACGAAAGTGTTTTTGAAATTCCGGTATCGGTTACGGCTGTTTCCGATGCCGTACTCCAACGCGCTGGTATCGACAACGCACAGGATTTATCGGCTTTGGTGCCTGGTCTCGATTTTCGGCAAATCGGTGATGCGGGGCGTTTCAATCCCAACATCCGCATGCGCGGCATGATCCAGCAGGTTATCACGCCATCCACCCAGATTGGTGCCCTGTTCTGGGATGGCTCCTACATCGGCGGCGGCGGCGGACTGGTGCCGCTCGGCGACATGGAGCGGGTGGAAGTGATCAAAGGGCCGCAAACGGCGTACTTCGGCCGCAACACATTTGCCGGCGCCATTAACTATATTCCAAAGACGGCCGGTGACGAATGGGAAGGGGATGTTTCCCTCTCTTGGTCGCCGACGGACCATGACGAATACAACTTCAACGCCGGTGTCGGTGGACCCATAGGTAGCCGTATGGGCATCCGCCTCTGGGCCGGATACGACAGAGATGGCGGTGACTTCAGTTTCGACGATGGTGAACCTCTCGGCCAAACGAGAGATACGTCTTTCCAAGCGACGCTGACCTATGACGCAACCGATGACCTTCGTTTCAAACTTACCGGTTATTACACGGATGCGGACGGTACTGTACCTGGTGTCGCTACTTTGGCAGATACCCCGCCTGGTGCTTGTTCAATCATCTATCGGGGTAATGTGGTTGACGTCATCACCGGAGAGTTGACACCGTTTGAAACGGATCTCAGTCAGAGTACGCAACGGCTCTTCTGTGGTCAGCTTCCCTCCAATCCAGAATTCGCCTTCACGCTGACCCGCTTCCCAACAGCCGCCCAAGTGCTTGGTGGTGCGGGCAGTATCAATGTCCTCAATAATCTATCTCCATACGGCTCGACGTACAGCATCTTGAAGAACCCTGACGGTTCCCTGGGTGAATTCAACCGGACCTATCGGGTTCAGTTGAGCGGTGAGTACGATTTTGCCGACCACACTTTTGCTTACATCCTATCCAGTGCGAACTCAGGAACCGTGACCCGTCTCGACGCTAACTACGGTGCAGCATCTAATGGCACAGACATCATCTTCCCGTTCGGTGTGGATATCGCGGTGCGTGAGTACTATTACGAAGCCCGGGTGACGTCGCCGCAGGACGGGCGGTTCCGCTACCTGTTCGGCGGCAGCCTCTATAACCAACACTACAACAACCAGAACTTCCTATTCATCCCAACAGCGCCGTTCGACCGACAACGTAACCAAACTACCGGTGTGTTCGGCTCCTTTGACTACGACATCACGGACTTAATCACGCTGTCCGTGGAAGGACGCTATCAGGACGAAAGCTCAGTTCTGATTGAGTCTGGCAACCCCACACTCCCTTGTGGACTTGTCACGGTGTGTAACCTGAAGAACAGTCTCGATGCATTTCTGCCTCGTGTGATTTTGTCCTATCAGCCCATGGACGGGGCTACGACTTATGTCAGCTGGTCTCAAAGTAAACTGCTGGGTGTGCCAACCAACGCACGTTTCATCAACAGCACCAATCCTGAAGTAGTCTCCGATGCCGCTGTCCAGGCTTTTGGTGATTTCACACCGGCTCAAGAGAACACTCAATATGAATTCGGTTGGAAGCAGCAGTGGGACGACTGGAACATGACTCTTGCCGTGTTCTACATCGATTGGAAAAACCAGCCGGTTCCGGCGGTGATCTTTACGCCGTCAGGGGCGACCTCATCGTTCCGTTCGCCAGGCGATTCTGAATATTCCGGCTTCGACCTAGAAATAAACGGCAATATCACCGACTGGCTGACTGTCAACGGTACGATCGGTTACAACAACGGGGTGATGGGCAACTTCTCTAACTTCGGTAGTAACGAACGTGTCGCTCTGCAGGCGCCGGGTTTGGTGGCGTCTAATGGCAACCCGGTGCGAAACAATCCTGAGTGGACAGGGTCCTTAAGTCCTACCATTTTCGGTGTGGTGTTGGACCGCGATTGGTTTGTACGCGCTGACTACTTTTACACAGGTAAGTACTTCATCGACTATTCCCGCTATAACCTGAATAGCTCGCGCACGCACGTTAATGTTAGGGCTGGAATTGAGTTGTACGAAGGAACCCAGCTCGAAGTCTTTGGCAACAATATCTTTAATGACCTGACGTTGCCGCAGACGTCTGGCACGACCTTCGGTCCGGGACCTGGCCGTAAGACCTTTGGTAATGTACCGCAGGCGAAGGAGTTTGGCGTGCGTCTGACGGCAAGTTTCTAGCGGGCGTATAACACTGCGAATTGGGGGGGCTGTTGGTTAATCTTCGAGCCCCCCTTTTTTTCTCTAGTTAGACGCTGAATGTCGCCTAATTTCACGGAGGACGCATCCATGGCTGATAAAAAATACGACAGACCCACATACACCAGTGACTATTTCAAGGCCGATACAAACCGCGCCTATTTTTTCGGCGATATCATGATGGACAATGTCATCACGGCTGTGGTCGCTTTGGGAGCTGAAGTGTGGACAAACCGGCAACGACAGAAGATCCTGGAAGCGCTGTTGGAGGAAAAGGGCGTATCTTCAGAAATGATTGAAGCTTACATGCCGTCCGAGGAGCAAAAGGAACAGTGGAAAAATGACCGCGATGCTTTCGTTGCACGCACTATGCACGTACTCGCGCGTGAAGCGGACTTGAAAACGTCTACCGACTGGCCTGAAGAGCTCGAAGAAGTCGAAGGAGGATAATGATGTTATCCCGCCGTGAATTAACCGCCGTTGCGGCTGCCGCTATGGCCAGTGCTGTTCCATCCCTTAAGGCTGAAGCCAAAAGTATGGGCGTCGATTGTGACCTGCGTGGCACACTCGGAACCTTCGAACGTCTGCCCAAACTTCATACCGAGAGCGAGCTTGACTATTACATGACCTATAGGACATGGGCTCGTAATGACGTCTGGCGCCGAGCAGCCCGGCGCGCCGCCAAACTGTTCGAAGATATCGGCATTGACCCCCAAGACAACGATGTGCCCGTCCGCGACGTCGTGCAGATGATAGAGCACGATCCTGTCCTGGCGATGATGGTTCATACCCGGGAGTCCACTCAGCAGATCATGTACCAGCGGCTCTGGGAGACATTTCACGCCGATGGCGACTACCTATTAGAGAGAATGGAACGAGCGGAGCGGCGGGGTCCCGGGACTTTGGAACTGCGTCCCGACATGCACATTCCCGATTTTGCCCGTTACGAGGTTCATCTTCAGCCCGGCGGTTATGTCGGCGATCCGTTTGCCGGTCACATCTTCTATCACTCGCTCAACGTTGAGATTCCGCACGGCAACTTCCAAGACGATGCCCAAGGCCGCGCCGCCCGCCGGGTGCCGGCACCGCCGGACGGCAAAGTGAAGCGTATTCTCGATCAGGGATGTAGCGCCGGTCAATTGGTCTTGGCATTAAAGCGTAAATGGCCAGAGGCAGAGGTGTGGGGCAACGACATTGGCGCACCGATGCTGCGTTATGCTCACCAGCGTTCCGTTGAGCAGGGGATAGAAACCCACTACATGCACGAGCTCAGTGAAGAGAGCAGGTTCCCAGATGAGTACTTTGACATCGTCACAAACTGGTTGCTGTTCCACGAAGTTCCGGAAAGCTCCGGCCGGGCCATCATTCACGAGAGCTTCCGTCTCCTGCGGCCAGGCGGCGTTTGGTTCCCCATGGACAACTACACGGCTTCACTCCCTAAGAACTCCGCTTATGAAAAATTCTTCTGGTGGTTTGATCACCGCTGGAACCATGAGGTTTGGACGTTCGAGTACCGCAAGCTCGCGCTCGATTTCGAAAACGAAATGAGACGGGCTGGGTTTGAGATTTCCTATGGTCCCAGTTATGGCGGCCGGAACAATAATATAATGGGTATTAAGCCGTCTTAGGGGATGATTCTCACTAAGGGTAAGTGATCCGTTACTTTAGCATCAAACCCCATTTTGGATTCTATGAACTAATTTCAATACGCAGACGACGAACGTGACAGAACACATCGACATCTCTCAAAAAACCGTTGACGCCTATAACCGGGACGGCTGTGTGCACATTCCAGGCGCCTTCGCCGGCTATTGGCAGGAGCGCCTGCGGGAAGCAACGGACGGAATTATTAAAGAGCACCGCGCGAAAAAGGGCAAAGAACCGGAGGTGTCCTTTGACGAAGACGTTGAAGACGTCATCGTCGTCGAACGGTATGCGGGCCGGATCGGATTCAGACAAGCTGTCGACTACAATCCCGATTTTCAAGACTGGGCACGGGAATCATGCGCCGCAGAATTGGTTGCCAAAGTCATCGGGTCTTCCACGTTGCGCTATCTCATGGACACAACCTTCGTCAAGGAACGATCGGATGTGGATACGGCCACGCCCGTGCATCACGACATCGCCGTCTACTGTTTCAAGGGAAATCAGGTGCCGTCCTTGTGGGTGGCGCTATCGGATGTGGGCGAGGACAACGCCCCCTTGATGACTGTACTAGGATCGCACAAGTGGCAGGATGTCATGTACCGGCCGCCAACAGATTCAAACGAGCAGCCTCTAATACCAGGGTATAAGGAGCGCTCGGAAATCGAGGCGCGCATCGAAGCTGAAGGGGCGGAATGGAAAACCTGGCCGTGCAAAGCGGGGGACGCATTGGTCATCCATCCCTATACGCTTCATGCCTCCCATCCTAAACGGAGTGAGGGCGGCATGCGCATCGGATTCTCATCCCGGTGGATGGGTGATGATGTCAAATGGGCACCCAACGATTTCTCACCTACCTATCACGTCAAGGATCGCGATATTCTCAAAGAAGGCGATCCACCGCCCGAAAACCAATATCCCGTTGTCTGGCACGCAGCGTGACGCCGTGAGGCAATGTTGAACCATGCGACGTTTTGCCTTTCTTGTTTGCCTGGCCCTGCTTGCGTTAGCTCATCAAACCAGTGCAAGTCAGACTCTCAAAGTGGCTTTGACAGGCTTTCCCCCCACAAAAGGTAATCCCCACAGCGAACATATCGATTATCTCCAGGTTTGGGCTGCCATGTTTGACCCCTTGACCATGATAACCGATGACGGTGACGTGATTCCCTGGCTGGCGACGTCATGGGAGCAGGAAAGTCCTACCGCTTGGGTCTTCTCGTTAAGGGAAGGGGTAGACTTTTCAAATGGCCGCCCCTTCGATGCCACTGCCGTTGTCGAGGCTGTACGCTACCTGGCAAGCGAAGAAGCGAAAGGAGAGGCTGTCGCCGCCACATTGTCATACTTGAGCGGCGCTGAAGCGATTGATGATCAAACGGTACGCATCATCACGGACGAACCAAGGCCAGCGTTCCCTTACGAAATCCAGCTCATGCGGATTCCTGAACCTGATGATTGGCGATCCCTTGGTCGCGAAGGATTTGCTTCAGCCCCTATCGGTACTGGGCCCTTTGCGTTGGAATCATGGGGGGTGGATCGCATCTTCTTAAACGCCGTTGCCGACTCTTGGCGTGCGCCGGTGGTAGCCTCTCTCGAATATTTTCTCGTGCGCGATCCCAACGCCCGGATGAACGGACTGCTCACCAACGAATTCCACATGGCCATGTCGGTGGATCCTGATTCGTACATCGAAATCGAAGCCGCTGGCGGCACCATGCGGCGCAACCGTATACCGTCTGCGACAGCTATTATGTTCAACAATGTCGGAGACCCGCGTTTCAGCGATCCGAAGCTACGCCAAGCCTTGAATTACGCCGTCAATAAGCAGGCGATTATCGATGTCTTCTTTAATGGCGTTACGGAACCCGCCACCCAACCGGCGCCACGGGCTGCTGTCGGTTTCAATACCGACCTAAAGCCCTATCCCTACAATCCAGAAAAAGCACGGCAGCTCCTCGCCGAAGCCGGTTACGAAGACGGCCTGAAATTCAATATGGATTTGTCAGGCGGGTCGTCTTTGTCTCAACGCGTGTATCAACAAGTGGCCGCCGATCTTGCGCGGGTTGGTGTTCAGATGACCATCAACACCATTACCCGCGTCCGTTTTCTAAGCAATTTCCAGGATGGTCAGTGGGAAGGCTCCGTATTTCCCGCAGGATACTTCACGCCCACCCTGGATGGGTTATCGGTTATCGCGGGAAATTCGTGTCTTCGACCGAACTCATGGTATTGCGACCCAGATATCGTGCCCCAGATCGAGGCGGCCCTCGCTGAGCCGTCCTTTGAGCGGCGGACCACTTTGGTGAAAGACCTTATGGCCTACGCTCACGACTCAGCTGTGGGCTTGTTCCTCTATGAGTCAGCCACGTTTACCGCCCTTGGCCCAGGCGTTGAGGACTTCGGAACCCATGGCTCGTTCGTTTTGTATGAGAATGTAAGTATTTCACGTTGATTGACAGGGCAGAAAGGAACAGTTCACTTGGACTACCGCAGCAACAACCAAACCGGCGGTCTGAGATTTAATTTTTGGAGTGAAAGTCGAGTCGTTGACTTTATGAACCGTTGAAATCAGCCGTAGCCTTTGGAGGAGTACTGAGTCATGCCAAGCGAGCAGCCAGAATCAGAATTATTATTTTTCCTGGTACAGCGAACCTTTGTGGAGAACTCACAAAATCTTGTAACTGAAGCTTTAGATCAAGCCCACAAAGATCACGTCGCAGAGCATTCCAATTCTGTGGTGTCATTCAGACGATTGACTCGTGAAGGTGATACTCCCGGTGTTGCTTCAATCAAGGCCTATAAAAGTTGGGAGGAAGTGGAGCGGTATGTTTACGATGATCCATTCACCAAAGCTGGAATGTTTGCGGAAATATCAATTGACCAAATTGACATGTACGTCTTGAACGCAATGTATGCCCGTGCCCCCGAATGGTACAAAAAACAGTTTCCTGAACGGGCCCCGGCCTATACGACGCCGAAGTCTTAAGCCTTTTCCCGTCAAAATTATTGGGGTTGATGTGGTCACGAAATTTGTCATTCAGAAAGTACATGCGTCAAAACTTGTTGACCTTTTGTTGAGCCCGGAAGAAAGCAATACATTCAGTAGCGATGCGGGATGCCGGCTTCGAAGTCATCGAAGGCGGACCGAGCAAAAGCCCCGATACCCGCACGAATATCTACGGGATCAAGGTTTGATCTGACTAATTACGGTGATGCAGATATAGAACGTATATGTGTTAAAGCTGCAGGTCGGCCTAGGAGAGGTTTATGCGAGATACATTTCGTACACCACAATTGAAACTTACGTTCCTGGGCGTGGTTCTTGTCTTACTATTGCCCGGAATGGCATTTGCGGAGACCGTCGCTGTCATTGGTACGGGACGCATGGGCGGGGCGATCGGACCGCGTTTCGCTGAAGTGGGACACACAGTAATTTACGGCTCTAGGGATCCGGGCGCAGAAAAGGTTCAAGAGCTTGTTGCGCGTAGCGGCGAAGGTGCCAGTGCTAAATCTCAAGAACAGGCCATAGAGGCTGCCGACATTGTGGTCTTAGCGCTGCCTTGGCATGCAACAGAGTCTCTTATTAAAAAGACGGCAGACGATCTTGCTGGTAAACTCGTCATGGACATTACGAATGCATCGTTGCGAGCGCTTAGGCCGGACCGGGAAGGCGCTGTCGATAGTTCCGCCGGTGTTCTAATACAAACCTGGGCACCCGAGGCCAAGGTCGTCAAGTCCTTCAATACTGTGGGTTTTCATGTTGTCGCTGATCCGTCTCTCGGAAACGGGCCTGTAACAGTACCTATTGTCGGAAACGATCAAGTAGCAAAACAACGCGCCGCCGAGATCGTCGAATCCATGGGGTTTGAGACCCTAATTCTCGGCAGAATTGAACAAGCCCACGTCCTGGAGGGAATGGCGAGCATCTACTTTGTACCCTACGGAGCGGGAAGGTTTGACGAAGCTTTTGAGTATCATTTCCGCAAAGGAACAGCACCCCCTGGCATCTCTGCAAACCGCGTGCGCGGTGCAAACTAGATGTGCTCATGAAGACGCATCGTCGAAGAAAGTGTTCTAAAGCTGTGATCCTTTTCAACTGTACATCATACTCGTGAGTACCATACTCGTGAGTAGTGCCCCTCGATCCATAACCGTTGGCGTGGGCGATTTGAACGAAGCGCTCGAGCTATTTCATCGGCGCATGGACCTGGACATGGAGTCATCCGGTGACGTGCCCACGGATGTATTACGCGCCTGGGGATTGCCCCAAACAGCCAAAGCCTGTTACGCGCTTCTCTCCCGTGATCGATATCCAGCGGGCAAGTTGCGTCTGGTGGAATGGAACGGCATTAATGTACACCGGGTGCGCACGGATCATCTGCCCGGTGGTTCAGATTCAGCTTTCGATATCGGGCCCAAATCCGTTGATTTCTTTGCCCCAGCAGAAATTGAAGTCTCAATCGCTCTCTTGGAACGGGAGGGGTATCCTGCCGTGTATGGACCGGTCCGGTATGCAGGGTCGAACATGGCCCAAGTCATACACGCTGGTCCGGATGGCATGCCTATGATGGTCATGACCCGACCGGCCGGGCCTAGTCCCGACATGCGTGCTGACTTACCGCCTGATACATACAGCGAAATCGTGACCATCTCACTCATCACCGAGTCACGGGTCAACAATGATCGGTTTTATGGGGAACTACTGGGTCTCACTAAAAGGATGGATGGGGAAGCGTCGCCGAGCTCGGCTAGCGTCGTCGCTGAGTTGACAGGTGTGCCGCAGGGGACCCGCGTTCACTATCAGATGTTCGTCGAGAAAGATCAGCCCAGTGCCAAATTCGTCATCGTCCAATATCCGGGCGGAGATCCGACGGGACAGGGAAAGAGACTTATCAAACGTATGAAACCCGGTGCTCTTGGCTTGTGTTTGTTATCCTTTGAGCGACCGAACTTAGATGCCTTCGTCCAGGTTGCGGTTGATTTAGGATTTGAAGTCGAGCACGAGCCGAATGAGACGACATGGGGCAGACTTGCCTTAGTGCGCGGACCCAATGAGGAACTGATTGAAATAAAGGAAAAGACCCATGACTGAACGTAAGACCGCTTCTCGTTTTTCCCGGCGCTCCGCCATTACCTCGGCGACGGCCTTCGGTTCAGCCGCAGCTTTCGGTTCGGCGGCCACGCCAAAGGACGCACATGCGCAAACAAGTGATGAGATCAATGTAGCGCAGGACGGAAACTACGAACGGGTTCCATTGAAGAAAGACGTCATTCAAGTCGCAGCGATTCAATCCCGCATTAAACTACCGGATTTAGACAATCCAGCGCCGATCATGCGCGACAATCTGAACAACATGATCGAGTTGATCGACGCCGCCAATGCATTTCTCGCCGGCACCAAAGATCTATTGGTCTTTCACGAATACCCGATCACCGGCTGGATGGACAACGAGCGTGAAAGGACACTTAGAAAAGCCATCACAGTGCCGGGGCCCGAAACCGAAGCCGTTGGCAAAAAGGCTAAGGAGTATGGCTGTTATATTGCCTTCGGCTCATACGTGAAGGATGAGGAGAATTGGCCCGGGCACTTGATGCTGAACGGAATTCTCATGGGACCGGACGGCGAGATTGCCGCCCA
Organism: Rhodospirillaceae bacterium; assembly: GCA_965207985.1. GTDB lineage: Bacteria > Pseudomonadota > Alphaproteobacteria > Rhodospirillales > Rhodospirillaceae > CBDBND01. Next base: position 50,769 of record CBDBND010000003.1, read on the forward strand.
CCACTGGAAGCAGCATAACGTTCGACGCAGCACGCGGTGGACCATGTACACAACGTCTGTTTACGACGTGCTACCACGGTTCGTCGAAATGTATGGTTGGGATGAGGTATTGCCAGTGGCCCGTACGGATATCGGCAATCTTTCTCTCCTCATCTCCCCCTATGACCCTGATATTCACCGGGCTTGTACCATGAAGGGCATGGAGATCGGCCTCCGCTTTGCCGCCGGGGGATTTAACCAGACCGATTCTCAAGCGTCTTCCTTGTTCAACGGCAATTACACCATCACCGTGAACCAATCCTTTTCCGAGGGTCGTGAAGGGTCCGCGGATTTTGCCGGGGACGGCGGCACCAGCATTTACGGGCCCGGAGGGCGAGTCGTCGCCATGGCCAGAAGTATTCATGAAGAAATCATACCCACCAGCATCAACATGGCAGACTTTCGCCGCAGCTTTCGTCTGCCCGACATGCCGAAAGCCATGGTCATGCCCGTATTTGAAAAGTACCGGCCGCCGCTCGACCCCGGTCTTTCTCTGGAGTACATCCCCGACGATCTCCAAGACGCGGCCGAATACATGTTGGCAAAACGGAATTGGTAATGTGAGGCCACGTAATGCACCGAAGCATTTGTCATCTGCTCTTATGCGTGGTTTTTCTCGTGCCAAATGTCTCCGCCCATTCACAAACCAATGCGGCGTCTACGGTGCAGGGGGGCGAACGGTCGGAAGGTTTTAGGGACTTTCCTCCGCTCATCGAAATCGATGCGTTTGATGAGGAAGACGCCCCCATTCGCCGCTTTTGGCTGACGGCGCGCGGTTCACTCGGCCATGAAGTGCCCATTCCAGGTACGAAAGGGTGGTTCTGTGTCTTGACCGAGGCAACCCACACGGTGCTGCACTACAATTCAAACCTGGGCGAATGGGTTTTCCATGTCGCCTTTCAAACGGAAGCAGAACTTGTCGCGGGCGGGCTGGCCACGTGTCACAGGTTGCCAGGGCATCCTCAATGAAGACCGTTCATCGCAGACAAGCCGTTTTTTTCAGCCTGTGCGCCGCATTTGCACCCGCCACCAGCATCGCTCGGGACCGATCGCTGGTCGCAGTCGCCGGCGCCACGGGCAGAATTGGGTCTGAAATCGTTAAGAGTCTGGCATACAAGGGTTTTGCAGTTCGCGGTCTGACCCGGAGTCCCGACACTGCTATGCACACAGACGCCTCCTCGGTCGATTGGGTTAAGGCCGACGTGCGTGACCCGTTCGACGTGGACACTGCTTTGACCGGCGCTCGGTATTTGATCATTGCGATTGGCGCCAGGGCGCAAAGTGGCGCCAACAGTCCGCAGTTCGTCGACTATCTCGGCGTACGAACATTGGTCGATGCTGCGGTCATACATGGTGTGCGCCATGTGGTCTTGGTGAGTTCGGCGAGTTCTGGGCCCCACATTGACCAAACTAATGTACCGAGATTTGGGTATGTGCGGTATTGGAAAACAAAAGCTGAAAGTCATCTAAAAGCCAGCGGCGTTCCTTACACTATCATTGCGCCCGGTGGGTTGCGGTCATGGCCTGCGAATGAGAGGGGTGTTCGGCTAATTCCCAGAACCAAATACACAGGGAGTTTTGTCGGCCGGGCTGACGTTGCGGAAATCTGTGTTGAATCGCTCAACAATCCGCAAGCACGCAATAAAGTCTTTGCCGTGGTCGGTGATGACGCCATTCAACCCGGACTCTGGCGAGATCAATTGGCCGAAACCTTGTTCGAAGATTAGAGCTGGAAAAAGAATGGTAAACCTTTTTCTGGTTCAGTCCCCGACGTTTGATGATGCCGTAGGCGGTCCCAAGTCCACAAAAGACAATCTTCATCAGTGTTATTACCATTGAGCATAAACCAGTCGAAATCTGTTATTTGTATTTATCTTGGAGTCATTCAAAATCTCGTTCATCCAATATTTGAAATTGGCGGATTATTACGGGAGTGAAAGACATGTCGCGGGCTATTTTGTTTTTGATGGTTGCGCTGGGCATGATTTCTGGACCTACACATGCGCAATTCGGCGAGCCAGCGGAATGGCCCGATGCTCAGCCTGAGTGGGCAGCGCCGAGCTTTGTCCGCGCCAGCTTAAGGGTTCAGAGTATCGAGGAAAGTCTCAAGCTATATCGAGATATCCTTGGCTTCGAAGTGTTTTACACACCCGCGACGCGGACCCTCGACTATTTCGGCGGCTGGCTTGACTATGCCCCCAAGAAGCTCGTGAAATATGCGACGCTTCGCTCTCCATTTGAGAGCGACTTGAACACGTCCATGGATCACATCGGGTTGGCCGAGATTCTTAACCCAGACGGATCTCCGGAGAGTTTGTCGGATCCGAACTCGGACCATGGCCGCATTGGCGAGGTGTGGTTCATGTTTTCGGCGGACAACGTCATGGAGATCTACGAGAAAGTTCAAGCGGCTGGGTATGACGTAAGAGTAGCTCCAAAAGTAAATCCGGATGGTTCTCACACCTCTTCATTGCTGATGCGCGGTCCTGACAACGAAAAAATTTATTTCTCTGAAGAGTTGCCCCGTGCCCTACTGGTGCAGCCGAAGAAATGAATCAAGTTGTGGACACGCTTGCAGGCAGTCAATAGTTGAAGACGTACAAGCTTTGGATTGATGGCCAGTGGTGCGATCCAGCATCCGGGAAGTGGCTTGATACAACCAATCCATACTCCGGAGAAGTGTGGACTCGCATACCCCTTGGCAATGCCGAAGATATTGACGTTGCAGTCCAAGCTGCGTTCCAGGCTTATCACGAGGGAAGCTGGTCGCAATTAAACGCGACCGAGCGCGGTCGTCTATTAAATAAACTGGCGGATAGTCTTGCGGAACAGGCTGAAAATCTCGCTGAGCTCGAAGTTCGTGACAACGGGAAAATCTTTTCCGAAGCTGTTAGTCAATGCCAGTATATGACCGAGTGGTTTCGTTACTACGGCGGTCTTTCTGACAAAATAGAAGGTGCCGTTCCTCCGATTGACAACCGTGAGGTTCTCAATTTTACGCGTTATGAACCTCTTGGTGTTTGCGCCTGCATTACAGCTTGGAATTCCCCTTTGCTTCAGTTGGCTTGGAAAGCGGCTCCAGCATTGGCGGCTGATAATACCATTGTCGTCAAGCCGTCCGAGTATACATCAGTGTCAACATTGGAGTTTGCTAGGATTGCTCATGAGTCCGGAATTCCCTCCGGGGTCATCAACGTCGTCACCGGACTTGGAAACGACGTCGGTGAAGCGCTTACTAGGCATAAGCTAGTGAAAAAAGTTGCGTTCACGGGGAGTGAATTGGGTGGGACCGCTGTCAATTCAGCAGCGGCATCCGACTTTAAGCGCGTAACGCTGGAACTTGGCGGTAAGTCACCAAACATAGTCTTTGCCGATGCGAATCAGGATTTAGCGCTGCCAGGTGTAGTGAGCGGAATCTTTGCCGCGAGTGGCCAGATCTGTACGGCCGGATCCCGTCTGCTCCTAGAAGATACGATTTATGACGAATTTCTTGCTCGATTAATTGATATGGCTGGACAGGCCAAACTCGGGGATCCAATGAGCCCCAAGACGGACATCGGACCAATCACCACAGAAGCCCAATATAAAAAAATCTGTAGTTACATTGAGATCGCGAAGTCGGAAGGGGCGAAATGTCTCTTTGGGGGAAACCTCTCGCCCCTAAAGGATGCAAGGGGCTATTTCGTTGAGCCTACTGTTTTTGTGGACGTGACGCCCGACATGCGGATTCCTCAGGAGGAAATCTTTGGTCCGGTCCTGGCAGTCATGCGGTTCAAAACTGAGGACGAAGCAATTGAGATCGCAAATGGCGTCAACTATGGTCTGGCCGCCGGTGTATGGACCGAAAATCTTAGAAAAGCGATTAAAATGTCTGAACGGCTTGAGGCTGGCACCATATGGGTGAACACGTATAGATCAGCGAGCTTTACGACACCGTTCGGCGGTTATAAGGCCAGCGGTCTTGGTCGGGAGAATGGCATAGAGGCAATAAAACAGTACTTGCAGGTCAAAAGCGTCTGGTTCTCTACGTCCCCCAAGGCAAAGAATCCCTTTTGGATATGCTTTCCCTCACAACTCAAGATGGGTTCTGTAAAGGTGGTTGCGGGCCCGCGCAAGCCTTTGAAAACATTTATGTTTTCAAAGGCTTTTTCATTTCCGAGATCGGCGATTTGGAAAGTTGGCAAACTATTGGCAAACATTTTGATTCGCACTTCAGCTGTCATGAGACGCAGTGACGAGCTCCCCGTGCCGTTAGGAGTGAACCCGCGCTTCCTGATCCTGCCCTGGCTCGAGATCGCCAACCTCGGCTCGCACATCCTCGCCATCGTGTGCCGGCGCCTGCCCGAGGACTGGACGGCGCGCTACAACACCGCGCCCGTGATGATCGAGACCTTCGTCGAAACGCCACGCTACACCGGCGCCGTCTACCGGGCCTCCGGCTGGACCCGCGTCGGGACTACCCGGGGACGCGGGCGCTACGACCGCGACAAGCTCTACGACAAACCCCGCAAGGACATCTGGCTACGGCCCCTTCGTCGGGATTGGAAGCGAACCCTTAACCGCTAGAATCCCGGTCATAATGCGGGAATGAGACGATGCGTGCGAGCGCTTCAAAGGTCATCTCCACGGGCTAACAGAACGCTCTGTACGGCTTGCCGGAATGCTTATTTCGAACCTATCGGTGTCGTGTTGACCCAGTGATGACTTAAGAAGTAGTTGTTTTTATCTAAGCTAGGAAGACATTATAATATGTTGTTTTATAATGATATATTACATCACCTATCTGGATCGTATACTCCATTGTACTGAGTTTGAGCCATCATGAGGCCGGTCGGCGGTTCGGCATCGACCGTCGGACGGTGAAGAAGATGCTGAGCTATTCGTCGCCGCCGGGCTACCGCCGGACCAAGCCGGTCAGGCGGCCTAAGCTGGACGGGTTCACCGGCATCATCGACGCGATCCTTGAGGCGGACGCGGATCCGCAGGTGCCGCGCAAGCAGCGGCACACGGCGTATCGGATCTTTGAGCGTCTTCGGGACGAGCACGGGTTCACGGGCGGCTACACGATCGTGAAGGACCATGTCCGGTCCCGCCGGCAGTCCGTGCGCGAGGCCTTCGTTCCCCTGCATCACCCGCCCGGCCATGCCCAGGTCGACTTCGGCGAGGCGACGGTCGAGGTCGGCGGGCAACGCGAGAAGGTCGCCTTCTTCTGCCTGATCCTGCCGCATTCCGACGTCTGGTTCGTGAAGGCCTATCCGAGGGAGACGACCGAGGCGTTCCTGGACGGCCAAGTCAGCGCCTTCGCCTTCCTGGGCGGGGTTCCGCGATCGATCCTCTACGACAACACGACGCTGACGGTGCTTGCGCGGCACCGCCTTGTCCTCTTCCAGCCAAGCGTCGATGATCTCGGTGAACCCGTCCAGCTTCGGTCGATTGATAGCCTTCCCGCGCCGATAGCCCGGCGGCGTGGAAAACGACAGCATCTTGCGAACACTGTCGCGCGAAATGTTAAAGTGACGCGCAGTTCGCTCTGGTTTATGCCCGCGCTGCAAGCTAGGCGCACCTTGCGATAAAGGTCCACGGTGTAAATCTCCCAGCCCTCCCTACAGATGCAAGAAGGACAAAAGTGAACGACTTTTACGCCGCCCGCACCGCCAATACGACGGCGCTACCGTGGCCTAATTTTGCACCGCCGTTCTCAATATAGCTGAGATAAGCGTTATGCAGGTCGGTGATGAACACTGACTTAAAGCACCTCGCCTTTAGTTTGATCCATATCCAGCGTCACAAGAGTAGTTCCAACATTCTTCTGGTGTGAATAGATCGCACGTTTGTGCAAGGGCGTCGAACATCTGGTCGAATGTTCTGGCACCGATCCGTCGCAAATGAGCTTTCAGTTTTGAGAATGCCAGTTCGATAGGATTGAGGTCGGGGGAATATGGTGGCAAGTACAGGAACCAGCAGCGCTTCGCTTTGAGCGCGGCTGCGGCATCCTTGTTGCGATGCGCCGCGAGGTTGTCACAGATGACGACAGTTCCCGGCTCTAGTTCGGGTGCGAGAACGTCGCGGATGTAGGCGGCAAATGCCATGCCGTCCATAGCTCCGCTGATCACCCATGGTGCGATTAGACTGTTATGGGTCAAACCCGCAATGAATGTCTGCGTTCCCCATGCGCCAAAAGGCGTGCTCATTTGCAATCGCTTACCGCGCAGGCTGCGCCTGCATGGCCGGGATGCGGTGCCGGAACCAGTCCCGACGCAGACGCGTCACCCGAGTATGAAAGCGCTCGGTTGCGATCAACGATTTTTTTATACGTGTAGCCAAGTTTTCTTAGGAAACGCCCAATGGATGCAGCATGGACGATAACCCCGGTGGCCGCTTCCAGGGCTCCGGCCAGTTCTGGTAAAGTAATGTCGCCGTCCTGCGCCACCAACTCTTCAAGAAATTCCCGATGAGGGGCAAGTTTGCCATGACCTCGGGGACGTCCTTGTAATTCGGGTTCGATAGACCCTGTCTCACGCAACTTGCGGTGCCACCGCACCCCCGTTGCGGCGGATATTTTCAAGCGCGCCGCGGCGGCACGACCGCTCAAGCCCTCTTCGATGTATTGTTGGAAACGCGCTCGAAGCGCTGATGGTAGTGCTGCTGGCATGGAAAATCCTCCCGAATTAAGGAGGAATCACAATTCGCAAAGATTGGCAAGACCATCGATCCAACATTCAAAATCGACGCTTTAGGCCAGCAAACATGGCTTTCCAGATGCTCCCTCAAATGTTGGGTTTGGAGCTGCCCAAGCACGCACTCTTGAGATAGGTATTGGCATGGTAGTCTGTAGCAGAAGTAACGCAGATGTGTTTTGCAGTAACACCTGTATCGCCGTGCTACGCCTCGTCCGGCACCTGCGGCGGCTCCATCTTGTATCCCATGGCGCGGACGATTACGGCCGCGGCCTGCGCGGCGGCATCCCGGAGCGCCCTATCGTCAAGATGGGCGTAGACCGCCGTAGTCTCGCGCCGGCGGTGTCCGAGCAAACGGCCGACGGTGGTGAGCCCGACGCCGTTCATGACGCCTTGGGACGCCCAGGTGTGGCGGCAATCGTGGATGCGCAGCCCGCACAGCCCCGCCTCGTCGCGGACATCGACCCAGAACGTGTAGAGCCGCGCTGAAGTCAGGTCTTCGGGGAACACCCGGCCCCGTCCGTCCGGCCGGGGTAGCGCCGCGAGGAGCCGCACCGCTTCCGGCCCGAGCCAGACGGTACGCGGCCCGGTCTTGGAATCTTCGAGCCGGGCGCTCGTGCCTTTCTCTGAGAGTTCCCCGATCTCGTCCCAGGTCAGGTTGAGGACCTCGGAGAGACGCGCCCCGGTAAGGGTCAGCAAGCGGATGGCCGCGACCGGCCAGGGGTGAGCGTCTTCATGCCTGGCGAGAACAGCACCAAGGCGTTCCAACTCGGCATGATCGAGGTAGCGGGCGACGGAACGGCGCGGGTTCCTCGCAATGTTGGCGCAGGCGTCGGGGACATGCTCGCCCAGGTCGCCCCACTGCCTGGCGGAGGCGAGCATGGCGCGCAGGATCTCGAAGGCCCGGTTGGCCGCGCCGGGCTTGTCGACGCTCGCGGCGTCGAACCATGCGGAGACTTGGCGGTGGCCGATGGCGTCGAGCCGGAGCCGCCCGAAGGCGGGCATCAGGCGGCCCCGCATGTAGATGTCGTAGGTTTCCAGAGAGGACGGCTTCCACCGGCTCCTGCGCCGCTCGCGGTAGGTGGCGGCGAAGTCCCGGAACAGTGGGGCCTTGTTCTTGCGCGGCGGCGTCAGGTCCTCCCCGCCCCACAGGCGGGCGAGCACGGCGGCTCCCTCCCGGCGGGCCGCGTCGAGGGAGAGTTCAGGGAAGCGGCCCAGCGTGATCTTGCGCATGCGCCCGTTGACGCGGGTCTGGATGATGTATGACCTGACGCCGGAGGGCTGCACCCGCACCCCGAAATGCGCCAGAAGGTTGTCCCACAGGGTGTATTCCTTCGCCCCCGGCTTGGCGGCGGCGATCGCCTTCACGCTGAGACGGATGCGGTGCCTGCTGCCGCTCATCGTCCGCCCTCCTTCCCGCTTCCGGTCATGGCGTCGTTGACGATGCCGGAGATGCGCGCCGCCGCCTCGCGGACGTGCTCGTCGGCGAGATGGGCGTAGCGTTCGGTGGAGGCGACATCGGCATGGCCGAGCAGGCGGCCAACGGTATAGAGGTCGAGGCCGCTCATCACGGCGTGGGAAGCGAACGTGTGACGGCAGTCGTGGATACGCACATCGTCGAGACCGGCGAGTTTGCGCAGCTTCTGCCAGCGCGGGCCGAGGTCCTTCATCGGACCGTCGCCATTCTGGTTTGGGAAGACGTACTCGCCCTCGCGGGGAAGCCCGTTCAGGACGGCCCTGGCGGGGGGCGGAAGCTGGATCGTCTTCGGTCCGGTCTTGGAGTCAGGCAGGACGGCGCGGGCGCCGCGTATCCAATCCCACCGGAGGCCTGTGATCTCCGAGGACCGCGCCCCGGTGAACAGCAGGAGCCGGATCGCGGCGGCGGCCTGCCTGTCATCCGCGTGATCGAGCACGAAGCCGAGGCGCTTAAGCTCGTCCAGCGACAGGAACCGTTCCCGCGGCGTGGTCTTGTAGCGGCGTATATTCCGGCAGGGATTTGAGCCCTGAGACCGGAAGTCCCAATGCTCCGCCTGGCGCATCATGACCGATAGAACGGGGAGCGTCCTGTTGGCGTTGCCCGGCGTGGCGCTCATGGAATCGAACCAGCGCCGCACGTCCGCGCGTTCGATGCCGTTGACGCGCATCGCCCCGAAGAAGGGGACGAGATGGCGCTCAATCAAATGGCGGTTGCCGTCACGCGTGGACGGTTTCCAGCGCCGCCCCTGGCGGCGCATGAACTCTTCGGCGAAATCGGCGAACAGGGGGCCGGTCTCGCGCTCGGCCTTGGCGGCTGCAATGGCGGCGAGGGCCTTCTCTCTAGCCTCGGCGGCGGTCATTTCGCCGGCCTTGCCGAGGATGGTCTTGGGTACGCCGACAGGGCGCAGGGCCAGGACGAAGAAGGTCTTCGTTCCATCCTTCGCGACGGTGAAGCCGAACTGGGGCATATCGGTATCAATGACGGTGAGGCCGTTTCGTCCGGGTTTTTTCTCCCGGAAGGTGCGGCGGATGGTCCGCTCGTTGATGATGGCGTGGATGCGCATGGGCATGTCTCCGTTGTCTGTTACCTCGCCCGCCGTTCGTTCCAAGGGAACAAAACGGCGGTTTTTGGGAGACAACGCGGCCCGCGCCGGGGATCGCGGCCCTGGGCCGATTCAGGCCTAAGGCACTGTGGCGTAACGGAAAACATCCGGTGAGGGGAAGCCGGCCGGCGCTCGCTCGATGCACCCCGGGTGCGTGGGGTGTGAGAACCGAGCGCCTCCGGGCGTCCAACAGCCCCATATATAAGGTATAGACGTTTTGGGAATGGGCGCCGGAGAACCCGGCGGGCTGGAGCCGCCACGGCGCTTGAGTGGAGGGGGGTGCAGAGCATCCTGCGGAAAACATCGGCACCGTTGTCCGCATTAGCGATTGCCGCCGTGCGGGGCGTGCTGCCGGAGTGGCCAGCGGCAAGGCCTGCAGTGGAATCGAAGGTCGTGCAGACGGCGGTGCCGAAGGTCATGACATCGTCGCTGTCACCGGAGCCTGCAGCAGCACCGGCATCGGTGCTAAGGCCACTGACGGATGATCCCGCACCAGCATCGGCGGCAGTGCCGACAGGGCCTTGGGTGGATGTGCGCCGGCCAGCGGCCGGGCACGGCTTGATCCTGTCCAACGTGCCGCGGCAGTCGGCGCTGCATCGTGTGGCGGGCAGTGAGGAATTGCCGGCGCCGCGCTGCCCAGGACGCTGCACCGGCTGATTGACGTAACGTATATATAAAGTGTCGCGGGCCACATCGCTGGGATGACGATGCGGCCCGCAAGTGCGGCGGTCAGGCCGTAATGCGCTGAACCGGTATGCCCAAGCGCTTTGCTTTGTCCACCAGGTTCTCGGTGATGCCGGACCCCGGGAAGGCGATGACACCCTTGGGCAATAGATTGAGCAGATCGTCGTTGCGCCGGAAGGGTGCGGCCCGTCCGTGCTTGTCCCACTCGGGCTTGCAGACGATCTGGTGCACGCCGTTGTGCTCGGCCCACTGTGAGGCGATGCGCTCGATGCCGGGTCCGCCGCCATGGACCAGCACCATATCGGCATACTTGGCGCGGGCCTTGTCGAGCCGTGCGATAACGGCGCCGGGATCGCGCACGTCCTTGCCGCCGGTGACGGCCACCAGCGTGCCCTCGGGCAGGTGCGCCTTGATCTGCCTGTCCTTGCGGGCACGGATGAAGTCGCGGGCGTCGATAGCTGCCGAGGTCAGCTTACCGGTCTGCGAAACGTGGCTACCGCGCCGGGGCCGCCAGACGTCGCCGGTGACGCTGCGGTAACTTTCGGCCGCATGGTCGCGTATGGTCTCGAAGGCATCGCGCCGGGCGGTGAGGTTGCGCACCCTGCCGGTGAGCAGTTCCAGTTCCAGGGACTTGATCTCTGTGCCGTCCTGGCCGTGCTGGAGGTCGCGGAGGTCCGGAGTGAGCTTGTCGGCGGCCCGGTCCAGTCTCCTGATCTGGGCATCCAGCATATTGACGAAGCCCCAGAGCAGGCTCTCGCGCTCATCGGCCAACTGGGTGCCGTCGGGTCCCACACCTTCCGCCAGGATACGAAAGGCTTCCGAGACGGCGTCCATGGCATCGTCCCTATCCCAGACCTCGCGGGTGTCGAACTCGTCCCGTTCGGGCACTGTGCCATAGAGGGCTGCGTTCTCACAGACGGTGTGGGTGACGGACTGCGCTGCGGTCTCTACCATGTCGATGTTGTCGATAACGGTCTCCTTGAATGAATTGAAGGTTGTCACGCCGGAGCGTCTGCCCCGATGTGATGTCCATCCAAGACACGCGCGCGCAGGGGAGCCACCGGGACCGGAAGGCATGGCCCGCCGTGGTGTGCGGGTGGTGCGGGCGCACAAGCGACCGCAGGGAGCGCGGAGCCACGGCCGCGCGCCGCGGCGGGTCTAGGCACCGGGGTGCCGTTGCCTTGCGAGGCCCGGCCGCAGCGCAGCGGAGGACCCCGCCCCATGGGGCGGGGTTGGCGTACGGAGCACGTGTGCCATCCTTGGACAGCACGTCGAGGCGAATTTGTTTTCTGTTTGACCGGGCATGGATGCGCCTCACACTTCATCCTGCCTGAAGAAAACGACGGAGGCCCATGACGCGGCGCGGGTCCGCTTCGCTGCACTTGCTGGTAAAATCATGCATTGCCAAACGGGACACACGGACTTGAGACCTTCTGCAAAAGAATTGGGCCGGTGCAGGAAGAAGCACCGACCCAATATGGAAATAACGCAGCGGTGGGTGGTCAGAATGGAATCTCTCCCGTGTCGTCCGTTGCGGCCGGGGCTTCAGCGGCCCGCATGGAACCCTCGTTCACCGGCTCCTGGGCTTCCGGCGCGGACATGCCGTTGGCCTTGTCAAGAAACTGGATCCTGGATCCGGGCACCAGCAGGATCTCGGTGGAGAACCGGTCCGAGTCCTCGCCGTCCTTGCGCCAGCGCCGGGTCTGCATCTTGCCCGCGACATAAACCAGCCGACCCTTTTTCGCGTGCCTCTCAAGCATGTCGATGAGGCCGTCCTGGAACGTCACGCAGCGGTGCCACTCGGTCTTGTCAATCCGCTCGCCTTTTTGGCGATCCAAATAGCCTTCGTCAGTCGCCACGCTTATGTTGGCGACACGGCCGCCGTTGGTGAGGTGATTGACGGTGACGTCGGCGCCGAGGCGGCCGATCACTTCGGCTCTGTTGAGTCCAAATGCCATGGTAGGTCTCCTATGGTTCAAGTTGATGACGGTGTGTTGTCGAGCGGACGGACCTAAGATCTCTCTTGGGCCCTTCTCCGTTCATCCTTTCCAAGCTTCGCTCTTACTCCTCTTCGCCGCCGCGGGGATCGAAGGGCGCCGGTTCATCGAGGAGGTCTCGGATCGCGGCAGCTGTTAGACCGACTTCGGCGAGGAGTTCATGGGCGCAAGTGGTAATGGGATCGCAATTGGTTTCGAGGTCGTACATGGTCGGGTCTCCTGCTATGCCGCGCCCGGTGCTGGGGAACCCTCCCTTTACGACCGGGCGCTCGCCCGGCCCTCGTTCGACTCCTCCTCAATGTGAGTGTTTAAAATTCACGACATGTCGTGATTGCGCAGGTATCCGTCGTCGTGCTGGTGCCGGTCCTCCCAGTGTCTCAAATAAGAATACCGGCCTGTACGCGTGGACCAATCCAGGCAGTCTCCACGGTCTTCTGGGAGCTCGTAACCGTGGAAGGCGGACCAGTCGCCATGACGGAAGCCCCGCCAAAGGGCGCAGGCGATATTGGCGATCACGGTCCATGCGATGGCCACCATCCAGCAGAGCCCGATGAATTGCATGCCAATTGCGGTAGCTAAGTACACGACAGTTGCAATGAGAGCCAATCCAGGGCCGGCGAGGACGAAGGCCCGTTCGCGCCAAGCGGTCCCGGGTCTGGATACGGACGCAGATGAGGATAAGAATGAGGATGCTGTTGTCATGATCATGGCTTCCCGAATATGGATGGCGATGAGGTGGCCGCTGGCAATCTTGTAGCTGCCACCCGTGGGATGTTGGGGCCGTTCACATGTGTGCTGGGTGCGCCGGCGATGCGGCCCGGCCGGCAACAGCCGAAGATGGGACGGCAATCAGTATCCAGGGCCCGGCGAAACCAACGGTGCCGGTGCCGTCACGTGCCGAACCCGGGCCGGCAAGCCCGTGCAGGCAGGGGCAATGGTACGTCCTCCCGGATCATGAGATAGAAGGTTCAGCGGCCTGCCATGGCCTGCATGGGTGAGCTGTCGACGACGATTTCCACCTCCTCCCTGGACAGCCGGGCAAAGCCCAAGCACATGGCCACCTCCTCGGGGCTGTCCCAGGTTCCATGACATGCGCCCGTGGCCAGTTCGATCACGGTGTAGGTGGGGGGATAGAGCGGCAGCCCCCGGTGCATGCCCGAGCGCAGGTAAGAGTGCCTGGCACATTCGGGACAGCGGGCAGCGCCCTGGGAAGGAGCGCCACAGTCGGTACATAGATTTAGCGCTCTTCTGCGGGCGTAGCGTTTGCGGCTGGCGGCATTCTTCTTCTCCTTATCGCAGCTGGGTGATGTGGCTGCACAGACGGCACATTGGGATGCGCCGGAGAAAGCGGGCTGTCCGCATTTGCCGCAGAGGCCTTCTGCCCTGCGGGCGGCATACCGTTTCCTCTCGGCGGCCCGCCTGATCGCTCGGCAGTCCTCGCAGACAGTGCCGCCCCCTGCGGAAGGGTGTCTCCCACAACGGGTGCATAGGTCGTCGGCGAGCCGTTGCACACGGCGCTTCCTGCTGCGCTCCCGGCCAGCCTTGCGTTTGACCTCTGCATCGCGGCCGCCGTAGGGCTTGCCCTCGGCCTTGGCCCTGCCGTACCGCTCACGCTCGGCCTTGCGTCTCTTGACCGCACATGGCTCGCACATGCGGCGGTCAGGCTCGGGAGGATTGCGGCCGCACTTTGTGCACAGGCCTTGTGCAAGTCGCTCGGCGGTCCGGCGGCGAGCCCGGGTACGCTCATAAGCGCGGGCCTTCTCCAAATCTCGCCGTGGCTTGCCGGCGGCCTTAAGCCTTGCGTTTCTGGCGCGTTCGGCGGCACGGCGTTTCTCTGCGCACGGCGCACAAACGTTGCGGCCTTGTTCGGGCGCCTGCTTGCCGCACCTGATACATTGGCCATGCTCGCGGCGTACCGCAACACGCTTATGGAAGCGCGCACGATCCTGAGCTTTACGGACTTGGTCATCTCGATAGGCCACCGTTCTTTTCCTTGCCGTGTATGGAATCCAGACGAACGACGTCCAGCCGGGGCTGAGTCGGCGGAACGTTACGGTGCAACTGCGTTCAGCGTCGTTGTCTGCGTTCGACGAAAAGTCCCGTGGCGCGCGAACCCCAATATTGCACGCCACCGTTTCGGCTCATCCCCGTGCAGATGATGATCTCGTCCAGGCCGGGCCGCATCTCCTTGACCGCTTTGAGCGGCACGATCATGTGCTTGATCTTGCGCCGTCCCTTAGTTGCCGGTTCCTCGGGATAAACGGGGAGGATGTCTCCGGTGGCCACAGACCGGAAACGCTCGACGACGTAACGGTCGTCGCCGTCGAGACCGCTGCCGAACAGATGAGTGAGGAATGTGCGGGCGTTGTCGCCCGGTGCACTGGCCGTCTGCATGATGCCGCTCCTTCGAACAGGTGAATGGGGATGGCGGCCATGCCCTTCCCCAGACATCCGGCCGCCGCCCCGCTCACGGCCAAGCCCAACCTCTCGGTGACGCACGGGCGCGGTTATGGAGAATACGGCGGAAGCACGGTGCGCCGGCGGGAGTGGAAGCCTAAGCGGCGCACGCCTTCGACCTCCATTGACAAAAGCTGCCGGGCGGTGTCGCCGTAAGGCCGCCGCCAGGAGCGCCTTCGATCAGCTGTAAAGACTCTCAAACCAACTTCACCGGTGTTGTGCCGGAAGTGGCATTCAAATAGGAAACCAGCCAAGCTAAAATGCCACTAGATCAACCCTCGCAAACTTTAGCCAATGGTGGGAAACGGAGGGTTGAGCTACTCCCCAATTGTTGGACAGGTTCTGGTTTGATTTAAGCTACTTTCTGGGCCTGCTGATCGGTTTGGTTTTGCTCGATTGCCGTCCAATAGACCACGGCGGGCGGCCTGCCGCCAAGGGCGGAATGAGGACGCCTCTCATTGTAGAACGTGATCCATTTGCGGATACCCGCCCTGGCCTGTGAGCCGTTTTCCCAGGCGTGCAGATAGACGCACTCGTATTTGAGCGTGCGCCAAAGCCGCTCGACGAAGATGTTGTCGAGGAACCGCCCCTTGCCGTCCATCGAGATGCGCACGCCCGTCCGCCGAAGCCGGTCGGTCCAAGCAAACGAGGTGAACTGCGAGCCCTGGTCGGTGTTCATGATCTCTGGCGCACCGAACGTGTGGGTCGCCTCGTTTAACGCCTCGACGCAGAAGTCAGCCTCCAGCGTGTTCGAGATGCGCCAAGCCAGCACCGTGCGGGTAAACCAATCCATGATGGCAACCAGGTACAGGAACCCCCGGCGCATCGGCAGGTAGGTGATATCCGTTGCCCAGACCTGGTTCGGTCTGTTCACACTCAGCCCCCGGAGTAGATACGGCCAGGTCTTGTG
The DNA here is from genome assembly GCA_965207985.1 of Rhodospirillaceae bacterium. Taxonomy (GTDB): domain Bacteria; phylum Pseudomonadota; class Alphaproteobacteria; order Rhodospirillales; family Rhodospirillaceae; genus CBDBND01. The sequence goes on from CBDBND010000003.1 coordinate 66,112, forward strand.
CCCCTTCGCTGGCTTTGAGGTGCTGGGCTTCTGGTAGATCGGCATCAGGCCCATGAGCCGCATCAGGCGGCGCAACCGCTTCTCATTGACGCAATGGCCTTCGTTCTTCAAATGCCACGTCATCTGCCGGACGCCAAAGAACGGCGTGTCCAGGAACTGTTCATCGATCTCACGCATCAGCGCGAGGTTCATCTCGCTCTCACCCTTGGGCGTGTAATAGAACGACGACCGGGAGATCGACAGCAGCGCACACTGCCTGCTGACCGATAATCCGGGATGACCCGGCTCGATCATGCCGCGTCTCACTTCACGCCCCAGGGCTTGAGCTGTCTGGACAAAAAATCGTTGGCCACAGCCAACTCCCCAATCTTGGCATGCAGCTCCTTCACCTGCGCTTCGTCGATCTCCGGTTGCCGGCGGCCACCACGTGCGAACACGCCAGGAGCACCATCAAGCAGCGCACGCTTCCATTGATGAATCATCGTCGGGTGAACTCCGAACCGGCTGGACAGCTCGGATACGGTCTCTTCGCCCTTCAAGGCTTCGAGGGCCACTTTCGCCTTGAATGCCGGCGAGTGTTGCTTGCGTTTCGACATCTCTGATCTCCTTCTCTACGAAGACCAGCAGACAACAAATCGTAGCTTACGTCAGTTCCGATTGTCCGATTTCCGGGGAGTAGCTCAGGTTGTCGGATTAGAGCCTTCCTAGTCATGTGAAGAGCCCCTTTGAAGTGATCCATCCTGGGACATGTATTATTGAACGAGGATCACCGTTGGAAGGGGCATTCTGAGGAATAGATTGTCGCGGAGCTGCGACGATTTTATGTCCTTAGTTCGCAAGGTCACCCGATACCAATAGAGATCCGGGTGATTGGGGTGAAGGAAGTCAAATATGTGTGGCGGAAAGACTGGGACGGCTGAACGGTGACCAAGTCAAACAGCTGAAGGAACTTGAGACGGAGTCAGATTTGGGCAATTTAACGATGCTCCACGATTTCCTAATCTGACCTTATTCGTCAATGGCTTACAGCAAATTTTGGTTCACACGAGCCAACGAGAAAAGGATAAAATCTTAGTTCCGTTCTCGCTATTTTTTCGGGAGTTTGGGGCATTTACGGAAAGACCTTAGGAGGATTGTCCAAATTCAATAGGAGAAGGACGGAACAATGCTATCTCAGGGTCGATTCAAAAAGAAATAATCGAGTTGAATTACTTGTTCGGACTAAGCGTCGGAAAATATTCCGATTAGGTTTAACCTATGATGCTCTTTGTCATGTTGCCCGAAGTGCGTTTACGACTTGCAAACGCGTTGCTCTAATTGCGGGAAGTACGCTACCAAGAAGCGCAACCAGTACACCGATGCTGACGCCATCGCCTGCTACGGCTAGGTTGACCGTAAGTTGCACCACAGTAAGTCCGATAACTCGCGTGCCTCCGTCAAACGCTGCCCAGGCAATCACCACACCGATTAGTGCGCCAACCACGGCCAAGAGAAGCGCCTCAACGAATATTGAAATCAGGATGGGTGTCGGCCCGAATCCCAGGGCCCTCAACGTTCCAATCTCACGTTGCCGGTCAGCGACAGCGGAATACATCGTATTGAGCGCGCCGAAGACCGCTCCCACCGCCATGAGCCCTCCGAGCAAGAATGTTAATAGCTGAAAAAACGTAAGCAGATCGCCGAAAAGATTGGCGTAGTAATCGGACTCTCGTACAGCATCGACATTTAGCGACGGATTCGCAAGAAGCGCATCGCGAAACTGCGGAAAATCGGCTTCGGAGTTCAGCATGACATTGACTGCGCCATAATCCGCCTGCTGCAACGCTGACATAAGTGTTTCGGCGTCCCCAATTATGACTGAATCGAATATGCCTCCGTCCGTCGTGAACACACCCACGACGACCCAATCCCCGCCCGGTAGAATGATATGTTCTCCGACATTCATTCCCTCGAACTGCGCTTGGATGTTGCGCCCGACAATAAATTCACGGAGTCCAGCTTGATACATCCGTCCGGCGACAATTCGAAGCTCTGGCCATAGCGCCATCGCTTGTGGTCCGATTCCTTGCAGAAGTACGGGTGACATGAAACCATCCGCTTTCTTGATCAAAACTAGGTTTGCATTGCTTCTCCCAGACCCGATGGGAACTCCCTCCTCGTCACGTTTGACGCCTACAGTATCCATGATAATCCGTGCTTCCGTCCGCTGAATGTGGCTCCCCATGGTCCCTCTAACAACACCCTTTGTGACTACAATTGCCCGGTCAGGTCGCGAGCCCAAACTTAGCATTTGATGGAAACCTGCGGTCATGGCCTGCAATGAGATCAAAACAGTCACCACGCAAGCCATACCGATGACAATAACCGAAGCAGACCCACGTCGCTGTGGGAGCGTGCTCAAGGTCAAACCGATTGTAGCGGCGATCTGTCTTAGAAGAGCCATGGTCAATGTCCCGTCAGAACATTCACTACAGACATTTTCCGCAGGCTCTGCAATGGCAGAATGGAACTAACGGCTCCCACCATTACGGCTGCCACAGTAGATAAAGCGACCGATCGGGCCGACAGATCGAAAGCAAGTGCAACGTTTACATTCGCTAATATTGAGGACATTATTGCTTCCGCGCATACAAGACCAACGGCTGCGCCAAATATACACAGGACAAGTGATTCTGTAACAACAAGGCCTTGCACGCCTTGGGGCGAGAAACCCAATGTAATCATGACAGCGAACTCCGACCTTCGTTCGCGAACCGCCTGACTCAATGTGTTGCCGGTGAGAAATAGGAGCATGAACAGGACTCCTAAAGAAACTGCCGTGATAAAGAAACTTACATTGCCCAAAGTCTGTAGTCCGGACTCAAGGCCAGCGCGTTCGGAGACTGTGCGCGTGGGGGAGTCAGAGTTTTGAAAAAACTTGTCAATGTCCCGGCCAATCTGCGCCCCGTTATCGGGATCGGCGATTGTCGTGACAACAACTCCAACAGTAGGCATGCCAGCACGGGCTTCGAGGTAATAACTGGCGTTACCGATTGCCAGGCGGCTATCCTCTCCAAAGACATTATGGTCCACGATGCTCAGCACCTGGAATGACCATACTTTTTTACCGTCCTTTCGGGCTATGGGGGAGGTCAGCGTGTATGTGTCGCCGACTTTGAGGTTGTCCATCTTGGCAAAACCTCGGGTAACAATGATTCCGGTCGGCGTGCGATAGAGTTCATCACGCTGAGCGCGAGTTATATCCATATCCTTCTCTATATCGAAGTAGCTGTCGTTGACAAAAGTGATACTGCGATTGTTGCCCGGGTTCTGATAACTTCCAAAGATGCTGCTGACAGAAGCGGTTTGCACCACGCCAGGAATTTGCTGAATCTGCTTTTCTGCGGCAATCGTTAAGGGCATACCGAATGCGCCCATTACCAAAAGGCGATCTTCATGCGAGGCCGCTAGCAACTGGCGGTAACCGTCATCAACGATTTGGAGCAGCCCAAAGATTGCGAACGCGGCGGCGACGCCGAGCTGTGTGAGTAGTGTTCGCATGCGGTTACGCCACAGTCCCGCCCAGATCAAAGGTAAGAATTTCATGCTAAGCTCCGATCAACCGTCTCCGCCAGATATCCTTTATCCATGTGAAGTTGCCGCGACGCATATGCTGCTGCCTTGGGATCGTGGGTCACCATGACGATGGTCTTACCGTGGCGTTGATTGAGCGTCTGTAAGAGACGCATGATCTCCTCCGCCGTTTCACGGTCGAGATCGCCGGTCGGTTCATCACAAACAAGAATGGTCGGGTCGGAGATTATGGCGCGGGCGATGGCAACACGTTGTTGTTGACCACCAGACAATTCAGCCGGTTTGTGTTTGGCGCGATCCGACAGGCCTACAATTTCAAGCGCCACTGCCACATTCCTATTTCTTTGTTGTTTGTTGAGAGATGTGAGCAGTAACGGCAATTCCACATTCCGTTCCGCGGAAAGCATCGGCATGAGGTTATATAACTGAAATACGAAGCCTACGTGTCGAGCGCGCCATTGGGAGAGTTTTCTTCCTGACAGCATGTCCACGCGTTCGCCAGCAACGGTTACCTCACCCGAGGTCGGTCGGTCGAGCCCACTAATGAGATTTAAGAGCGTAGTCTTTCCGGAGCCGGACGGGCCCATGAGGGTAAAAAATTCTCCAGCCCCAATATCCAAGCTGACGCCGTGTAGAACCTCAATACGCTCTTTTCCTCGCGTGTAATTCTTCACGACATTTCGCAACGAAACAGCGGCGTTCATAACTTCAACCCCCTATCGGGTCTTCGGTTAGTCTTCAACTTTCACGTCCATCTTGTCAGTGAGTCGTGTCAAATCTCCCATAGCAAGGCGATCGCCGGGGGCAACGCCGGATAGGATCGTCTGTCCTTCTAGTATGCGCGCACCGAGCTGAACGCTGCGTTGTTCGAGCATATTGCTCTTGATGACATACACAATTCCGGTATCACCATTTGCCAGCACGGCGGCTGTTGGCACGACTACGCTTGATGCTGGCGCTGCGGAGATATTTTCCGATGTATCACTCAAAAATGAAACTCTCGCTCCCATTTCCGGGACAACGCGCGAATCCTTCTCTTTGAGCGCGACGCGGACTTTCACCGTTGCCCTGGCGCGGTCAGCGGAAGGAATCACGGTAATGACTTCCCCCGGGATTTGCCAATCTGGATAGGCATTTAATCTGATAATACTGCTCTGCAGAGGATGGACTCGGCTGATGAAGTTTTCGCTCACATCAACCTCCACTTCGAGTGAGTCCATGTCCACAATGGTGCCGATGCCTGTTCGGGTGAAACCACCACCCGCCGAAACTGGTGACACCATCTCTCCCGGTTGAGCTGCTTTGACCGTGACTACACCGGAGAAGGGGGCACGCACGACCATATCATCCTCAGCACGTTGCGCCACATCGCGGGCTGCGCGCGCGACTTCCACGCTCTGCTTGGCTACCTCAAGTCCGGTGCGGGCCGAATCATAATTTGCCTGAGAGGTCTCAAGCGCCGATTCGCTTATCCAGCCATCGGCATGTAACTTGACATTACGGTCATATACCGGCTTCACATTGTCGAAAGCCACTTGCGCACTGGCCAGGGTTGCTTGCGCTACTGACAATTGCGCTGAGGCGTGGTTTAGGTTTGCACGCGTATTGGAGTTATCCAATCGAGCCATAACTTGACCCTGTTCGATGCTTTGTCCTTCCTCGATTGGAACCGACAGAACTTTGCCCGTCACTTTGGCGGAGACCGTTGCCTGCCTGCGCGCTATGACGTAACCCGATGCATCGAGAAGAGATGCGCTGTCATTCAAGGTGACTGGCTCCACAGCCCTAGCGATGGTCGCCTGGACAGTCGTGCTCTGGCTTGTGAGTACAAATGAAGCGCCGCCCCCAACAAGCGCGATCACACCGATAACACTAACGACCAACAGTATTTTAGATGTTCGGTCGAGGCGAACATCCGATGATCTATCGATACGGAGTTGATCAAGTAGCGTGCCCTTGTGGTCCATATTCCCCTAAGGCGCTTACGGGTGGCCGCAATGATGTAATCCCGGATGGTTGCAGCATAGATCATATCATAGACACACTTTAACGACCACGCAGTCGAACGAAGTTGGGACGCTACTTGGAATTTTTTGGCAAAGGGCTCAAGCGATGAACAAGGCGATGGTGCGCCGCCGTTTGTCTCAGCTGAGCCGTTGCGAGATACTGTCGATCAGCCGATCATCTCTCTATTACAGGCTTTGATGTCAAGTCGAATTGAATAAGTGTTTGTTTTCGCTTGACAACTAGCCAATTGACTGCAGAAAAGTGCGACTAAGAGAAGACTCCAGCACATTAGATGGATCGTGAAAGCCCGTGCGCAGAATGTTAGAAGTACCGTATCTCGAATCCTCATGATGCACCTGTTTGTCGTCCGACCACCTCACTCATCTGTCAAATCAAGTCGCTGCACTCTTAATTGCAACAGGACCTGACTGATTGACGTTACTTTTTGTCAAGTCGAATTGAATAAGTGTTTGTTTTCGCTTGACAACTAGCCAATTGACTGCAGAAAAGTGCGACTAAGAGAAGACTCCAGCACATTAGATGGATCGTGAAACGGTAGTATCTCGAATCATATGCATTGTCGTCCGCGAAGGCTGCACCCAACCTAGAAGGATTCTTTCATGGAAAGTGAAAACCAAGGAAAGTCCATTTCCCTTCCTGGAGAGTGGGCTCTAAAGAAAGCTTTTGGACCGGTTCTTGAGGAGCTCGGTGACGACCTCCGACAATTGTATGCCGTCGGACGCGATAAGATAATAATTGCTGGTTATAAGAAAATTAGAAACACGGCAGACGGAAAGACGGCAAATCTTAGAGTGACAAGAGATGTATTCTGGAACGGTGCATTTACGGATGATGAAGTTTGTGCCGAATATTTTGGGGGTGTCTTCGCCTCCTCAAGAAGTAACGATGGTAAGGATGATAGCGCTATCCAATTTGTTGACACTATCAAGTCCATGTCTTCCAAGCAGTTGAGATTGCATTACTTCATTTACTATTGCTTGAACAAGAATTTTTTCAAAAAAAGAGAAAGCGTCAATGTAGCGCAGGGCTCAGATATACAAAGCAGGAATATATTTCTTGCTCATGGGGAATTGGACAATCTAGGCATAAAGATTGATACAGATTTCAATGTCCTTTTTCGCCTTGGTCTAATACATGAGTACAAACTCGACCGTCACGCTGTTGGACAACGTATCTTACATTACGCTTCGGCACGCCCGACTACATACGGAGTACTGTTATACGCCGCAGCACACAATAGACTGGAGGATTGGAGAAGCTTTGATCAGCAAGAGTTTGGTGAGTTTGATTACCTAAATCCCCCAAAGTTTTTCGCTTCAACTTTGAACGGTCTTGCTAAACAAGCTGGGATGGAGGACGTTGAAGGAAATTAATGCCCAATGCGGTGCCAGGGGTATTGCTTAGCGCGGCGTCGACGCATTCGTGCATATCCTCGAAATGAACGCAGAAAGTTACCGTCTCCGACAACGCCGCAGAGCCCGCGACCTTTCCCCTGAATTAGGTCCATCTGACAGTAGAATCTTCATGGTTTGCAAATGTTGTGGGCGTCGGCGCGGCGCTTCTGCAAGGCGCAAGCAACGACGCGTGGGTACTAATGATTTCGACAGGTGTGCGGTATCCTAGCGCCGAATAAGGCCGCTCTGTGTTGTAGTGACGGCGCACGCAACGCATCGAAGCTGGCCCGCAATGCCGGATCGGCCTTCGCTTGCTTCGCCTCAGTGCGGATAGCCTGTTGCAGTTCAGGCATATACCGCAAAGACGGATTGGCTTTGACCCACCTGTCCCATTGAAACTTTGGATCGTCCGGCCCGCACGCATGGCACTGGGAATAATCCGCACCCCCGGCCAGCATTTTGGCGAACCAATGCAACTCATAGGCGGGCCTTGTCCCTAACGTAACAAAGCGGCTATGCGATTGCTTGCCTGCCGCTGGACGAAGCGGTGCGACCATGCGCTCGCCCGTAGTCTCCGGCCACTGTGCAGGCTCATCCGCAAGCACAAGCACCAGCGTGAGACCATGCGCCCGGCGCGAGTCCGATCCGATAGAGCGTACGCTGGCTCCGGTTTGCCTGTTTTCGATCCGCGCCTGTTGTGCCGTGTCCCAAACCTTCCAATGGTCCTTATCGGCCAGCTTGTCACCCACGAACGCCAGCACGTGCTCAAAAGCGATCCGCCCATGCTCGAAGCCACGATAGATGAACCGGGAAATCAATTCACACAGCGCTCTTATGGATCGTGTTCCCCGCTTGCGTCAATCGGCGTGAGGTTTCACGGCATCTGATACGGCGGCTTGTTTTGAGGCGACGTCATTCCTCACATTACTGCGACCTAAGAGCCTTTGTCTCTTAAGCTCTTGGTAAACATCACGTAATTCATGTTCTATTTTAGGCGACGAAGCGCCCGATCGGAATTCTTGCAGTTCATTCTCAAGTTTTTTGATCTTGGACCCAATAAACAGGGATCTCAGCACGACACCCACCAAGATCAATAATACAGCGCCGGTGATCTGACCGGTGACGCTGGCAAATATGCCGTCAAAGTAACTGATCCAAGACATCTGCCTATCATGCCGGTTTCCATCGCCGCATCAAGGCGCTCGATTTCCTGTGTCGTGTAACCAAACGGATAGATCATACGCTCACAAAACGTAGACTATCTCACTGATTGCCCTACTTTCATGGCGGTCACAAGGGAGGCAGCTAAAGCGACCCATCCAGCCATGAAGATAATGGCACCGGCGATTGCAGGTTCAAGTGGGCCGCCGAAAGGGACAGCATACATACCGGCGCAAAAAGACACCGTGCCCAATGCGAACAGAACAGCCGCAGAGAAATTCAATTGGCGTGGCCAACCGCTTGGCAAGCGATCATGAATAAGGCCCAGAAAAGCTAAAGCCAAGGCATGCCACATCTGATATTTGGCAGACATGTGGAAGATGGTTACAGCATACTCGCCAGCTATTTCTTCCAGCCCGTGGGCGGAGTAACTCTCTAGACATATAACAATGAAACCGTTGACTGCAGCAAACAGAAGCACGGCAAGGGACGGACGGGAGAGTGGCATAACTAAATCCTCCTTCGGCACTATCTCTATCCCAAAATGGTCAGGCCATAGCCAGAGCTTATATGCAGAGGCTTAGAAAACGTAAGCGGTTATGTCAAACAAACCCGTTCCGCCATTTTGGCCGATTGTCATCAACTTGCTACATGAAGATTCTCCACTACGGCCTCTTATGCTCTTGACTGGTTAATCTGACAATGCCCTATAGGCTGTATCCAAACTAGGAGTCGGTGCTCGTGTATAATTGTGCAAAGTGTCCGGGCTATTGTTGTTCTTATCCTCTTATAGAATTAACGAAGCGCGACGTTGAACGCTTGGCCAAATACTTTGGTATGAGTTTCAAAATGGCCAGCAAGAAGTTTACGAAATCGCATTCCCAAGCGCGAACGCCCTATGTGTTGCGCCGAAAAAAAGATGAGTATTTTGGTAGGGTCTGCCAGTTCTTCGATACCGAGGAGCGCCTTTGCACAGTTTATGAGGCGCGTCCGAAAATATGCCGCGACTACCCGGGTGGACGTTGCGGCTATTACGATTTTCTATCTTCCGAGCGGCGGGCGATGGAGGATCCAGAATTGGTTGCTCTGACTTGGAATAAGTAAACCCTCGAAGGGTAGAAAGTAAGTTTAAGTCTTGCTCGGCCTGTAACGGCCACCCAGAATATCGGCGGCAATACTGTCGGCGATGCGGACCGCGGACTCCTGCACCGAATCCCGCGCCAGATGCGCATAGCGGGCCGTGGTCTCCACCTGGCTGTGGCCCAACAGTTTCCCGATCATCGGCAGACTCTCGCCAAGGGCCAACGCGCGGCTGGCAAACGAATGACGCAGGTCGTGAATGCGCACGTCCTCAAGACCCGCCCGGTCCCGGATGATCTCCCAGGGATCGTTGATATTGCGCATGTATGTCCCTCCGGTGCGTCCCGGAATGACCCAGGGGTTGTCCAGAACACGGGGCAACCCTTCGAGTAACTGAACCGCCTCCGGTGAGAGGAAAACCGTCCTGGGTCCGGTTTTGCTGTCGCTCAAGCGCAACTCCCCGGCCTTAAGGTCCACCTCGTCCCAGCGCAGCTTCAATATCTCATGGCGCCGGCATCCCGTCAGCATCAGGAGCCGGATTGCCGCCACCGCGTGCACCGATACGCCGGGACGGGTCTCCGCCTCGTTCAGCACCCGGCCCAGACGGCGGACCTCTTCTTCCGTCAGAAACCGCTCCCGGGGGCGCTGCCTGTACTTGACCTGAAACCGGCACGGATTAGTCCCTTCGGGAACCATGTCCCAGGCCTCGGCCATGTTGAACATCCGCGATAGCGTATCGATCACCAGGTTCGCCATGTAAGGCGTTTCCCGGAGCTTGTATTGCAACTCGGCCACATGGGCCTGTTCAACCGCCAGTACGGGCAGCCTGCCAAGTGCGGGAAGAATATGTTTGCCGACGGCCAGACGGTATGTCTCCGCCGTCTTCGCCTTGCAGCGCACCGCCACATGCTCGTCCAGATACCGTGAAGCAAGCTCTTCCACCGTAGGGCCGCCGGCCAGCTTAGCCGCCATGGGCTCGGGCACAGGATCCTCGCCCGCCTTGATCCGCGCAATGATTAGTGCCGCGCGCCGCCGCGCTTCCTCGGCGGTGAGCACACCATGACGGCCCACCGTCACCCGCTTTGCCGCCGCACCCCCCGCCCGGGTCTGGACGACATAGTATTTGCTCCCCGAAGGATAAACCCGCACACCGAACCCGACCAGCTCACTGTCCCAGAAAACCGTGTCCTTCCCGGCCTTCAGGGCCTCGACGGTGCGCCTTGAAATCGTCTTGTATTGCAGTTTGGCCATGCAGCCGCTCCCGCTTTCTCCTTACCCCGTGGTGAACGCCGCTTGGCGCAGGATATCCGCCCCGATGCTGCCGCCAACCTTGGCCGCCGATACCTTCTCCCTATCCCGTGCCAGGTGTGCATAGCGGGCCGTCGTGCCGATTTTCTTGTGGCCCAGCAGCTTTCCGATCATCGGCAGACTCTCGCCAAGGGCCAATGCACGGCTTGCATAGGAATGACGGATGTCGTGGATGCGCACGTCCTCCAGTCCGGCCCGCGCCCGCAGGCGGGCCCAGGGGTCGTTGAGGTTCCTAAGACGCCCGCCGGGCTTGTTGTTGACAATGACCCAGGGATTGTCCGTAACACGGGGTATGCCGTCGAGCACCGACGCCACCGCCGGTGTCAGAGGCACCCGGCGCGCACCCGTCTTGCTGTCGCGGATGCGGAGTTCTCCCGCCTTGTGGTCCACATCGTCCCAGCGCAGCGTCAATATCTCGTTGCGCCGGCACCCGGTCAGCATCAGGAGACGGATGGCCGCGATGGCGTGGGAGGAGACCGAGCCTTCCTCTTCCGCCTCGTCCAGCACCCGGCCCAGGCGCCGGTACTCATCAGGCGTCAGGAACCGCTCGCGCCGGTGCTCCTTGTACTTTCGCACTGCCCGGCAGGGGTTGCGGCGGGGCGGGGTCATACCCCAGGCCTCGGCGAGGGAGAACATCTTGGCGAGAACATTCAAGGTCTCGTTCGCCTGATAGGGCATGTCGCGGAGCTTGTAGTGAAGCGCCGCCACTTGCTTTTGGTTAACGGCACCGATCGGCAACCGGCCGAGTTCGGGCAGGATGTATTTGGCGACGGTGTTCCTGCGGTTCTTGGCGGTCGACGGGCGGCAGTTCACCTCCACATGGGCGCGCATGTAACGCTCAGCCAGATCAGCCATGGTCCACTCGGGCGCAGGCTCCGAAGGCATGGGGTCCTCGCCGCGCTTGATGCGGTCGATAATAACGGTTGCCTGCTTCCTGGCCTTGTCGGCGGACACCTCGCCGTGCCATCCGATGGTCACACGCTTCGGTCCTCCCGGTCCCCGGGTCTGCACCACGTAGACCTTCCGTCCGGTGGTATAGACACGGACACCGAAGCCGGGCAGGTGCCGGTCCCAGAACACGGCGTCCTTATCCCCGACAACGAGTGCATCCACACTCCGTTTCGTGAGTTTGTGTGCATCTTTTCCGGGCATGGGTGTCCCCCGTTGGCATGAAAGCGTTCGGTCACGCGGTTATGGAGGCGACGATGACATGGAGCGAACGCGGGCGAAGCCCGGCAGTACACGGAGTTGGCTTTATCGTCCTCATTTCCGTCACCCGTTGAACGAACGGTTTTCGTTAGCGTATTTCCTACGCTGGATCGTGGTGCCGATTTACGTAATCAAATCGCAACCGACTGACATCAAATCAGAGCGCATTCAAGCGCATCGTTGTCGGCAACACAAGTGCAAATCGGTGGGGTGAAATGCAGGAAATGCACAATAATACAATAATTTATCATACTCCTGCGCACGTCTGCGCATGATTGGCGTAATAGCGTGATTTCTACATTATCTATGGCGTGCCGTTGACCATGAAGGCGAAGTCCTTGAGGTCTATGTCACGAAACGGCGGGATCACAGGGCTGCGCTTGAGTTCCTTAGACGTGCCATGAAGCGTTATGGTCGGCCGGCCACGATCGTTACGGACAGGCTAAAGTCATACAGGGCTGCGATGCAGGTGATCGGCAACGAGAGCCGCCAAGAGATCAAGCGTTGGCTCAACAATAGAGCCGAAAATTCACACCAGCCCTTCCGACGACGGGAAGGGGCGATGGCTCGGTTCAGAGACATCAAGACCCTGCAGAAGTTCGCTTCCGTCCATGCCTCGATCTACAACCACTTCAACCACCAACGTCATCTCAACCGCCGCGATATTTTCAAACAAGACCGAGACGCTGCCCTGGCCGAGTGGCGTCAACTTGCTGCCTGAGAGGCCTCCATTAGGAATGCTTCTGCTCCGGCCCAGTTAGTCTGACAATGCCCCACCCGATAAGGTCGGATTTGGCTATAGCGTCAGCAGTTCGATTCCGTCAGGAGCGACCAGGCGAGGTCCCTGGCTTCCTTCTCGGTCTCGACGATCCGTTCGTCGGGAATGCGGTCGAGGACGTCGAAAGCGAAAAGTGACCCGCGGATGCGATCGTTGATGCCGCAGACGACGATCTCGGTGCGTGTCTGCTTGGCGCGGTCGATCACCTAGGCCAGCAGGTGCGCCGCGCTGTCGTCGACATGGGTGGTTCTGGAAAGGTCGAAGATCACGACATCGTGGTCGCGGATGTCCGTGGCGATCAGTGCGATCAGCTTTCTCGAGGACGACACCGTGAAGGAGCCGCGAAAGGCGACGAGCCCAATTCGAGCCGTGAAGTCGTCGGCCGCCTCCGCGCTGAAGGAGCGGTCGAGAAGCGGCGTCGAGATCACGCTGTCGAGCTCCAGCGATTCCAGTTGCGCGGCGTTCACGATGTTGGCGGCGATAACACCGAACATGATCGCAAAGACCGGATCGACGAAGATGGTCACGGCCATGACCAGCAGCATGACCGAGGAATATCTCGGGTCCATCCGGGGGATCTTGCGCAGGAACGAGAACTCGATCATCCGCCAGCCGACGAGCATGACGATGGCGGACAGCGCTGCTAGCGGCAGCGGCGCCACATAGGGACCGAGACCCAGAATGAGAGCCGCCACGATGACCAGGCAGACGATGCCGGCGACGACGGTCTTGCCGCCGAAGCGGCGCGCCGTCATGGTCGCGATGGTCCCGCCCCCGGGCATAGCCCCGGCGATCCCCGCCGCGAGGTTTCCCAGGCCGACGCCGAACAGCTCGCGGTTCGGATTGTGCCGGGAGCCGGTGAAGGTATCGGCGATGAGCGACCACATCAGGGTGTAGACGGAGCTGATGAGGGCGATCAGCACCGCTGGCCCGACGGCCTTCGGCAGGAAGTCGAGCGGCGGAAGCTCGAGTACCGGGATTGGCAGCCCGACGGGAACCGGGCCCAGCTCCTGGGTGTTGGGCATGAAGAGCGCCACGATCCAGCCGATCCCGACCGCCGCAAGCGGCGCGGGGACGAATTTGCCGATACGGGCCGGCCACAGGAAGATCAGGGCCAGGCAAAAGGCCGCGAGGGCGAGGTCGCTCGTGCCGAACCGAAACAGCTTGTCGACCTGCGACCAGAGGAGCAACACGCCGATCCCCGACATGAACCCGGTGAGCACGATATGTGGCATGTAGGAGATGTAGCGGCCGACGCCGACGAGCCCGAGAACGATCTGGATGGCGCCGGCCATGACGATGACGACCGCGAGTTCCGGCAGCGTCATCTCGTTGCCCATGAGCAGCGTCGCGGTGACGACCGCGAGCACAGCGCTGGGTCCGCTCACCATCGCGCGCGTGCCGCCGCACACGGCCGCGATGATTCCGACGATGACGCCGCACCACAGACCCGCAAGGGGTCCCATTCCGGAGATGACGCCGAGCGCCATGGTGGTCGGCACGTAGGATGCCACGAGGATGATTCCGGCCTTCAGGTCCGCCGAAAAGGTCTCTCGTGGGTAAGGCGGGCGCTTTTCGATCCGCAGACTATTCAGCATGTCCCTCAACCGCTGTTCCGGTGGTTTGTGGTCTGGGACTTGATGAGCGGGTTTGGGACGCGATGGTGTTCTGCGAGAACTGGGACCGGCTGTTGGCGACCGATGTATCGGCGAAGCTGCTGCTGGGGGTTATCGAGCATCCGAATAGGCCATGGAGTATTACATGTCCTCATCGAGAAACCGCTCATAAAAAGTTGATGATAAATCGTAATAATGGACAACGTTTTTGGGTGTCAACGGCGGCGGGATTATGTGCCGGCGCGGCGGCGACGAATAGCTCAGCACCTTCTTCACCGTCCGACGGTCGATGCCGAACGGCCGACCGGCCTCATGATGGCTCAGACCCTCCTCGACAACCGCCAGCCGAACCGCCGCATAAAGCTCCACGCCGTACATCCCCCGCTCCTCGCCAAAACCGGCAAGGAAGCGTGGCCCACCCCTTACTGACCATCATGGCATTGAGGTCGATACCGCCGAGCCAGCATACGGCGACGATACGCCCGTACCGGTCTATATCCCTCTGTTCGCAGTGCACACTTGACCGGCCGATCAAGCCGCCAAGCACAGTGGCGGCCTGCCTGCCACAGCGGTATTGCTTTCCCTCCCGCTCGCAGGACTGCCCGCTCTCCGGGGCATCGATGCCGTATAGGCGGATGCGTTGGCCATGGATTTCGATGGTGTCGCCATCGATGACGTTGGCCGTGCCGATGATATCACCGACTATGTCATCGGCACGGCTCGCCTGGGTAAGGGCAAGAGCACCCAACATCAGAACGCTGAGGACGAGAACTGTCATGGACTGGCCTTCATGCAACTTTTGTCCGCCGGTCATCATGGTGCAAGCCCTCAAGATGTGGATGAGTTTTCCAACCATGCGATGATCTGCTTGTTCGAAGGTCTTATCAACGTTTTGACTATACCCGCTTGTGCGCGTGTAATTTGCGTGTAAGGTCACACAGCGTTGCCAGGTCGTTGTTGCTTACGTGATTGTCCGCATTAGCGGGCGGCCAGGTTTCTTCCCCGACATTGAGAACGTTTTCCTAAAGCGCCGTATGGAGCGGGAATCTAACTGAACGATCATGAAAGGAAGCGATCATGCCTATTGGCACTGTCAAGTGGTTTAACCCGACCGAGGGGTATGGATTTATCCAGCCAGACGATGGCTCGAGTGACGTATTCGTCCATATCAGCGCTGTCGAGCGATCCGGTTTATCCACATTGAATGAGGGACGGAAAGTGTCCTTCGAACGTGTGCCTGGGCGTGTACTCGACTGGTCGCTCGCCCCGGTGGTGGAACGCCTTCAGGCGCTACGCGGCGTCTCGTTGATCGTCGCGGTGACCTTCATGGTGGAGGTCGGCGACATCCGTCGGTTCGAACAGAAGATCGCCGTCATGGAAGCGCTGGAACGCAGCGGCGAGACCGGCTGGGGCGCGGCGCTGAAGGAAGCGCGGCAACGGCTCCGCAGGAAACGGGGTGCGGCCGGGTCGCGGCGGGTCCGGGGCTGACGGCTGGCTCCACCGTTCCATCGTTCCGGCGTATGTCGTACGCTCGACGGATGCAGCCAACGCTTGAGGCTTTCCCCCCGCTGTGGCGCCCGCTCCGTCAAACGGACGACGCCACGGTCGTTCATGTCGATCTGACGCCCGACGCCCGGCGCGAAACATCGGCGCTGGATTGGCTCGACGCAGCGGAGCGGTCGCGCCTCGACCGGTTCCTGTATCCCCGGCCGCGCCGCGAATACACCCTGTGCCGCGCGGCGCTCCGGTCGTTGCTCTGCCGCGAACTCGGCTGCAGCAACGCCGAACTCTCGTTCGAAACGGCGAAATTCGGCAAACCGTTCGCCCGGGTCGGCGGCGTTCCGGCACCGGCCGCCTTCAACGTCAGCCACAGCGGCCAGCACGGCCTGATCGCGCTTGCGCTGGAGGGCCGCATCGGGGTGGACGTGGAGGAGCGTTCGACGAAGCGTAATCTGGACGGCTATATCCGGCTGCTGTTCGCCCCCGAAGAACGGGCGGCACTCGAGAAATCCCGCGGCCGGGGGAGGGTCGAACTGTTCTACCGCCTCTGGACCCTGAAAGAGGCTGCGATCAAGGCGGTCGGCGCCGGCCTGTCGATCGATCCCGCCGGTTTCGAGATTCCGCCGGGTGTGGTTCGGGGCGAGAAGACGGGCCTGTTCAGCTTTCCCGAAACGCCGGAGGTCCAGTGGCGCCTCGAAAATATCGGCAATGCCCGCTTTGCCGCTGCGATCGCCTGGGAAGCGCCCGGGAATCCGGTTGACTCGGCAGACTGCCCGGTGCGCCGGGACAGTTGAGCGGCTGGCGCAACCGGCACGCTCCGGAACGGCGGCGCGCTGCCGCCGGCCATCGGCGGCCGGTCTCCGGAAGGCCTTGAAGGCTCTGTCCCGGACAGGACCGTATCCTTCAATCCGGCGCAGGCCCGGCGCGCCCGACAAACGCACTTGCCGCGGCCGGATCGTTGCGCCATAGTTTCGCCGCTTCATCGTTGCGGGGCGCGGTCCCGCGCATGTCTCGGGAGTTGCGTCCCTTTTTGCCATCCGGTTCGATGCGGCGCTTTCCGTGCCGCCAGCCGATACATTGCTGAAGGAGAAAACGCCTATGTCGTCAACGGAAGATCGCATCAAAAAGCTCGCCGACCAGCATCTGGGCCTCGGTTCCGACCCGGATTTCAATGCCCAACTGGCCGATTCCGGGGTATCCTCGGTGGATGCGGTCGCGTTCTTCAAAGAGGTCAACGAAACGTTCAATCTCTCACTGCAGGCTGAGGAATGCCTACAATTCAAGACCCTGAGTTTGCTTGCGAACTATATCGACGCCAACGCGGGTTGAATACACCCTGTCAGTCGAAGGCATTTTTGCGACGTTCCCTGACGGAGAGTAAACAGAGCCGGCCGTCTCCGGGGACGGCATTCGATACCGCCGATACCCGATCCCGATTGAGGAGCGCCGCCTCGGGAAACCGGCGTTTTACCATGACAGCAGAAGTCGTGTGGGAAATACCTGAGCCGCTTTCGGTATACGACGTACGTCTCGACGACCATACCGTCACCGCCTTGCGGCAGCATGGCAATCCATCGGGCCCGCGGCTGGTTCTGAGCCACGGCAACGGCCTTGCGATCGATCTCTATTATCCCTTTTGGTCCTTGCTTGCGGACGACTATGAGTTGATCGTCTACGACATCAGAAACCATGGCTGGAACAGTGTCGGTGGCCCGAACGACCACAATATTCCGACCCTGATTCACGATCACGACCTGATCCTCAACACGATCGGTCGGGTTTACGGGAACAAGTTGACGGTCGGCATCTTTCATTCCCTTTCCACGATTATCCCGCTTCTGTCGTTCACAGAGTCCTATTCCGCGCTGGTCCTGTTCGATCCGCCTCTGTGCAGGCCCGGCGCGAGCCAGGTCGAGCTTCATGCGGCCGCCGAGCAGGCGGCCGACAGGACCCGGCGGCGGGGGCACCGGTTCGGGACGAGAGAGGAATTTGCCGATTTTCTTCGCTACGTCCCGGCCTTCACGCGCGTCGTTCCCGGCGTCCGGGAGCTCATGGCGCAGACGACCCTCCGGCAGACGCCGGACGGGGAGGCGTACGAGCTTCGATGCCCGCGCGAATACGAAGCGCAGCTCATGGACTATGCGCGGAGTTTCTTTCCCCTCATCGATCTGGACCTGCTTTCCTGCCCGACCAAGATCGTCGGGGCCGATCCGACCCTTCCCTATTCCTACCTGCCGACCTTCGATCTCAGTAACGTCACGAAGGTGGACTACGATTTCGTCCCCGAGGCGACGCACTTTCTCCAACTCGAAAAGCCGGAGGAATGCGCCGCGGCCGTCCGCGAATTTCTCGACTGCAGCCACCTGTTGTAGGCCAGCGTTGCGCCCGGCCGTTCGTGGATCAGATCCAGTGATGGCGGCGTTCTGTCCGTCGTCAGAGTATTTGGGACAGCGGGGGTTGATAAACTAAGAGAGGGTTTGGCCCATCTTGGTTTTCAGTTTAGGCGGCGGTTTTGCGGTGCTGCAAGCGCCGTTGGTTGATGGTGTTTTGTTTGATTCTCTCCCTTTCGAGTAAGATGGTTTCGCCGCGCCCGAAGTAGACGTCGGCGGGCGTCAGATTGCTCAGGCTCTCGTGGTAGCGGTGGTGATTGTAGTAGGCGACGAAGCGCCCGATCCCGGTCTTGAGATCGCCCGGCAGGAAGTAGTTCTCTAGCAGGATGCGGTTCTTCAGGGTCTGATGCCACCGCTCGATCTTGCCCTGTGTCTGCGGGTGATAAACGCCCGAGTAATTGACTGCTTACGGAAGCTAGTTTCAACGGTGTTGAGTAGTCGTACTTTTCTTCAAAGAATTCTGCCACAGCACAGAAATCGAGCAAAAAGTAGTACTTCTTCTCATATTCTGTGTTTCCAACTATGAACGTATGGCGTCGGGTGCCCCGGCCCTTGATTTGTATGTATTCCGTCGGAGAAAAGACTGGTCTCATAAGCACAACATTGAGCAAATCCCGACAGTTGTAACCGGCGGAAAGCATATTCACAGAAACTGCAATGCGCTCATTAGAGGTTGCGCGGAGGTTCCTGGCGGTGGTTGTGGAGCAGGCGCGTCGGCGCGGCCTGCTGTCGGACGATCACTTTTCCGTGGACGGGACGCTGATCGAGGCCTGGGCGTCGATCAAGAGCTTCCGCCCCAAGGACGGCGGCGACGAGCCGCCGGGGCCGGGGCGCAACTCGGAGAGGACCTTCCACGGCGAGAAGCGGTCCAACGAGACCCATGCCTCGACGACCGATCCCGACGCCCGGCTGTACCGCAAGGGGAATGGCCAGTCCTCGCGTATGGCCTTCATGGGCCACGTGTTAATGGAGAACCGCAACGGGCTCCTGGTCGGGGCCTGCCTGACCCGGGCCACCGGCACGGCGGAACGCGAAGCCGCCCTGGCGCTTCTCGATGCCCATCGCCCGGGACGGCGGCGGATCACGCTGGGCGCGGACAAGGCCTATGACGTGGCGGCCTACGTCGAGGCCTTGCGGGCGCGTCGGATCTCCTGCGCCATCGAGCGCAGCGACCAGTGGGTCGCGTCGGCCGGGGTAGTGGTCAACGTCCGCTCGATCACCTCGGCGATCCGCTCGTCCGCGAGGGTCCGCGGCCGTCCTGGCCGGGGGGCGTCCGACAGGCCCTCCAACCGATCCTGCACGAAACGGCGGCGCCACTTCCCCACCGTGTGCTCGTGCACGCCAAGCTCGGCCGCCACCGCCTTGTTGCCCACACCGTCCGCGCAGCGCAGGATCATGCGGCACCGATCCGCCATCGAGCGTGCAATCCGGTGTCGCCGAACCTGACCCTCCAGAAACGACCGTTCCTCGTCGCTCAGCACCAGCACCGCCAAGGGGCGTCCCATACCGCGTGGCATCGTGATGACCTCCATGCTCACACCCGCACGGACACAATACAATGATGCCTACTTCAGTTCCAGGTGACTAGGTTATGTTTGGCGCTTGCCCAACTGCATCAATACTCATCTGAACTACTACGGTTAATGTCCAGTTACGTCATCGTTTAGCCGAATCTCGGAATTTTCGGTTTTAGATTGGGATTCTTCTGGTGGTACTCCTGGATCACCATCTTGCCACTCAACGAAACCAAGCTCGATCAACCGGCGTAGATTCCATTGAGCTTTTTGATTCAATACCCTTTCAGTCGCCTTTCGGTACCAGTGGGCCGCTTTCTCGTGGTCCTGGTCCACACCTTTCGCTGTGTCGTAAACGTACCCCATCATAAATTGTGCGTCTGAATGTCCTTGTTCAGCCGCCCCCTGAAATAGCGGAACGGCAGCGTCCCAATTGGAAACGATCCCGCCACGTCCATAGGCAATCATGACGGCGAGGTAATACTGTGCCAGCGGGTGTCCTTGTTTAGCACTTAGCTCATACCACGGAACCGCCCGCGTAGGGTCCTTATCCACGTGTGTACCATTTGCGTAGACCAATCCGGTAAAGAACTGGCCCTTTGCATTGCCCTGCCGTGCACTAGCCATGAAAAGGTTAAACCCTCTAGTCTCATCCTTCAAGACACCCTCGCCATTGACCAACCGCAGGCCCAGTTCAGCCTGCGCCTCAGCATCGCCCGCAACTGCAAGCGACTCTAATTCTTCCAGGCTCATTTCTAGCCTGGCTTGCCATTCAAGAGTTGGTAAGTCGGACCTCTCGTTTGCCGCATCCATACCGGTACAACCGCAGAGGAATCCGAACATTACGGAACTTAATGCTAGACGTTTCACGATCTCACCTTCCGGCACTAACCACGATATTGAACGGGAATGAGTAGAGTTTTATACAGCAATCTTCCTTAAGCAGTCTTCTTAAAACGCCCGAGGTGCCGGTTTACCAAAAGTCCCAAACACGGTTGCGATACCAGGGTAATGTCGTTTGCCACCAGGGCAATCGCTTTTGGATTTTTCATGCGGCGGCGCGTATCAGATTGAGTAGGAAGTCGTCGCTTCATGCGTCGCGTTTGAGCTTACCGCGCATGGCGTCCTTTGAGGGTTCTCGCCTTGCGATGTTGAGGGCGAGGCGTCGCATCAGGGCGAGGTTTTCGGGTCCGTGGTCCTTTCGGTTTCGCTGTCGGTCCTCGTTCATGGTCACATCGAGGACCCAGTGGAGGCAGTTTTCGATGGACCAATGGGCGCGCACGACATGCTGGAAGCGCTCGGGCGAGAGCGGCGCGCTCATGATGTAGTAGCGGGTTTCGGTTGTGGTCTTCCGGGCGGTCTCGCGCGCCGCCTCGATCTTGCCGATGGCGGCCAGGCCCGGCCAGCCATGGCGCTTCCGCAGCCATGCGACCTCGTGGCAGACTGTGGCGCGGCGCGTCCCGATGCGCCCGTGATCATCGTCAACTTGTTGACAGGATTGCAGTTTGTCGGCCTGGGCGGGGTCGTTCAGAAACAGCCGCACATCCTCATGCAGGCTGTCCTGATTGGCCTTGAGCGCCAGCACATACAAGATCAGCAGGACGCATCATTGACGGCGGCAGCGCCGCCACGACCGCATTCTCGAGGCTCGCTATGGACCGGAGGCGCGGATGCTCGCCGGCCCGGGCCTGAAGGTCGAGGCCACCTCCCGCGGCGCTGCGCCTCGATCCGGCCCGAGCGACGGTCTCCGCCAAGCGCCTTCGGGCGCGCATCGCCCTGCTCCCGTTCCAAGGCGCGCCAACGGCTCACGCTCGCCGCGCTTACACCGAAACGCGCCCCGGTTGCTCTATGGCTCATGCCCGCGCGAACCGCCGACAAAACTCGAATACGAAGATCAAGGGAAAGGGCTCTCGACATCCAGGCCGGCCTCCTTACTCCGGACGACATCTTGAATCACAAATCCAAAGCCCTGTGAATCCCCAAAGATTCAATCAGGTCAGATCACGCTCTAGCTTATCACGGAATCTGGGTATTGTAGGAATGTCCGTGACCTCGAACTGTTCGAACGTTACACTGCTCACGACGCTTACGACCGTTGGCGCTGAGGCTAGCAGGCCGTACGCAAAGACCCGAGGGGGCACGCAGGCTTTTGGACCCATCTTCGCAAGTCGTGACCCGAGACGTCATCTACGAGCCCGATGAGCATCCCCCCGACTCACTCGCCTTCGGGCTCGGCTTGCAGGCTGCTGCAATTAGTGTCGGCGGTATCGTATTGACACCGGCCATCATCGTCCGGGCCGCTGATCAGAATGAAGCATATCTGATGTGGGCAGTCTTTGCGGCACTGCTCGTCAGCGGCGTCAGCACGATTGCCCAGGCCGTGCGATTTGGGCGGATCGGGGCAGGCCACATGCTGATCATGGGGACGTCGGGGGCCTTCATCGCGGTGTGTGTCACGGCCCTGACCCAAGGCGGGCCGACACTACTTGCGACACTAATCATCATTTCTTCCCTGATACAGTTTGTTCTGGCTGCACATCTTTCTGTGCTCAGGCGTATCATCACGCCAACGGTGGCCGGAACGGTCATTGCGCTTATCGCCGTCACCATCGTGCCTCTTGCGTTCGAAATGCTGAAAGAAGTTCCCGACGGTACGCCAGGGTCCGCATCGCCCACCAGTGCGGCCGCGACACTGGTGACCACGACCACCTTAGCTCTGCGGGCAGCAGGCGCCTTGCGTTTGTGGGCGCCAATGATCGGCATCGTCGTCGGCTGCGTCGTGGCCTCGCTATTCGGCCTATACGACACTGACCTCGTGGCCCAGGCTAGCTGGATCGGTCTGCCGACTCTCGCCTGGCCAGGATTTGATCTCAGTTTCGATGCGCGCTTCTGGCTGTTGTTACCCGCGTTCCTGTTTGTCACCGTTGTAGGCGCCGTCGAGACCATCGGCGATGCCGTGGCCATACAGAAGGTGTCGCGGCGCACGCCGCAAGCGGTCGATTTCCGCACAGTACAGGGTGCGCTCAAGGCAGATGGACTCGGCAATCTGCTGTCTGGCCTCTTCGGGACAGTACCTAACACGACCTACTCGAGCAGCCTTTCCCTGGTAGAACTGACTGGCGTAGGCGCGCGACGGGTCGGCATGTACATCGGTATCGTGTTCATCGCACTCGCTTTCCTGCCCAAGTTCACAGCGTTGCTGCTTGCAATTCCAGCGCCCGTGATCGCCGCCTATGTACTCGTATTGCTTGCGCTGTTGTTTGTTCAGGGCATGAAGCTTGTCGTGCAGAATGGCGCGCACTACCGCAACGCGATGATCGCTGGCCTTGCGTTCTGGATCGGGCTCGGGTTTCAGAACGGCCTGATCTTTGCCGATCTGCTCGGTGATACCCTGGGCTATCTTCTCGGCAACGGAATGACCGCTGGCGGCCTGACTGCGATCGTACTGACACTATTCATCGAATTGACCCAGCCGCGGCGGCAGCGGCTCGAAGCGAAACTCTCGAACGCATCCCTTCCGGAAATTGACGCAATGCTTTGCACCATGGCGGACCACCTTGACTGGGATCCCGATTCCACAGAACGCCTGCGCTTGGCGGGAGAGGAAGCGCTGTTAAGCCTCCTCCGGCAGGACGAAGACGCGCCCGCGGGCGATGTTCGGCGTCTGCTCGTCGTCGCCCGCATCAACCACCGGACGGTAGAGGTCGATTTCATCGCCGCAATCGGTCAGGACAATCTAGAAGACCGGCTGTTCCTGGTCGCGAACCCGGCTGCCGACTGGCCGCCGGACAGGGATCTCTCGCTGCGCCTGCTTCGACATTACGCATCCTCAGTCCGTCACCAGCAGTATCACGACATAGACATTGTGACGCTGCACTTAGAACGAATCCCCTGATGGTCGTGCCAACATTCCTGACTTCGACGGTTGATTCGCGAAATTATAGCCCCTGCACCGGGGCATCCCGCTGGCGCTGAATTACAGCGACAGCGAGAAGCTGGGCCAGTTGCTGGGCTGCGCCGGTACCGAGACTGTGAAAGTACTCGGTCTTCACGGTCCAGTTGACAGGTGTCGTTGCAGTCCTGCATCAC
Source organism: Rhodospirillaceae bacterium (assembly GCA_965207985.1). Taxonomy (GTDB): domain Bacteria; phylum Pseudomonadota; class Alphaproteobacteria; order Rhodospirillales; family Rhodospirillaceae; genus CBDBND01. The sequence continues at coordinate 89,752 of CBDBND010000003.1, forward strand.
GTCCTCCGCAACGATCAGCCTGTGCTCGTCCCGACGCGGGTCCAGCCCGACGCGCGGTAGACCGCTCCGGCGTATCGCGGGGTCTCGACGAAGGTCTCGATCAGCAGGGGGGTGGTGTGTCCCGGCCGCAAAGCCGGGGCGGTTGCCATCTGAGGTCTCGCGTCGGGTCTTAATTGCCCGTCGGATTTCCCGAGTCTCCGGGCATCTCGATGGTCGTCCATTACTCCGGTTCCGCGCGCACCCAGGTGATGAACGCGGACCGGGTCATCAAATCGAATGCGGAATTTTTCCATGCCGCGTCCTTGGCAATCGGCACATGGCGCTGAAACGCCGATGGGGAGCGCGGAGACGGCGTCGGAACCGACATGGGAAGCATGTCGGTGCAGGGGTAGGCGACGTCGCCGGCGATGTGACCGGGCGTCAATGCGAGGCGGTTATCCCGGTTCATCCAAATCAGAGACCACGAGAACATCAATCAGCTCAATTATTTGAACCAGCTTGTCGCGGGCATCCATCACCTTTTTCATCGTCAGGATTTCTTCACGCCCCGCCAACATCAGGAAGGTCTCCAATACTTCATCCGAGTGGCGAACCAATTCGACCAGATTTGCCCCGTTCGGCGCATTCTTTCCCTCAAGCCAGTTTTTGACGGTTCGTTGGCCGGCGCCGGTGATGCGCATCAGCGATTTCGCCGCAGCGGGACTGTTTCCAAACCCGATCTGAAGCGATGCGGCAATGACGCTCGTGAAATCGTCGTCTTCTGCAATCAAAACTCTATCCGACGATTTTGGAAAAGTTTTTCCAGATTCGGTCCGAAAATTTCGGACTTTTGTTGGAAAAGACATACCTGATCTCCGTGTTCTAGTTTCGGGAAACGGAAACCGACACCAGGCAGGCTGCGCCTGGATAGCAAAGTTCGGTTGGTTTTTTTGCTGTCGCTTTGGGCCGGAGAAGCCTTGCGATACTTAGGGAGTGATCGGTTTGGTGGAGCGTTCGACCGGCGGTGGGAGTAGCGATAAAGGACCTGCTTCAGGGCGCATTCCCGCAGCAGAGTACGTTCGCATGTCCACCGATCACCAAAAGTACTCGACCGAGAATCAGTCCGATGCCATCCGGGCTTATGCCGAGCGTCATGGGATGGAGATAGTCCGGACCTATTCGGATGCGGGAAAAAGCGGTCTCAGGATGGAAGGGCGCAAGGCTCTTCAGAAGCTGATCGACGACGTCAAGAGCGGGGCCGCTGACTTCCAGGCTATTCTGGTCTACGACGTCAGTCGCTGGGGACGCTTCCAAAATACGGATGAAAGCGGATATTACGAGTTCATCTGTAGCGAGAACGGTGTTGCGGTTCACTACTGCGCGGAGCAGTTCGACAACGACGGAAGCCCGGTCTCGACGATCGTCAAAGGCGTCAAACGCGCGATGGCGGGAGAATACAGCCGCGAGCTTTCGGCGAAGGTATTCGCCGGACAATGCCGCCTTATTGAACTGGGCTTTCGGCAAGGCGGCATGGCCGGCTACGGCCTTCGCAGGATGCGCATCAACGAAATTGGGATCCCCCAAGGCATACTTAAGGCCGGCGAACACAAGAGTATCCAAACCGACCGCGTAATATTGGTTCCGGGCCCCGACGACGAGGTCGCCACGGTGCGATGGATGTATGGTGAGTTCGTCGATGGCGGAAAATCGGAAAAGGAAATTGCGTCCTCGTTGAATGAGCAGGGGATTGTTACGGATTTGGACCGGCCGTGGACGCGCGGGACGGTTCATCAGGTTCTTACGAATGAGAAATACATCGGCAACAATGTCTACAATCGCCAATCCTTCAAGTTAAAGCAGCAGCGCGTGGAAAATGATCCCGAGCTGTGGGTCAGAGCGGACAACGCGTTCGAAGCGATAGTCGATGCCGAAATCTTCTATACCGCTCAGGGCATCATTCGCGAACGCAATCGGAGATTTAGCGATCAAGAGATGCTTGAACGCCTCAAGCGGCTATTCGAGCACCACGGATTTCTCTCAGGTCTGATCATCGATGAAGCGGAAAACATGCCGTCGAGCGGCTCGTACCAACGACGGTTCGGGAGTCTCGTCCGGGCCTACGATTTGATCGGCTTCACACCGGACCGGGATTATCGATACATCGAGATCAATCGAATGCTCCGTCACCTCCATGGAGATCTCGTTGCGGCCACGATTGAATCAATCGAGGGCCTCGGCGGTTCAATCACCAGGGACCCGGCAACCGATCTGCTGACGGTCAATGGCGAGTTCACCGCCTCGATTGTCCTCGCCCGCTGCCAGCAAACTCCCGCGGGCTCCAACCGTTCCGGCTCGATACCGGTCTCTCGCCGAACCTCACGGTTGCCATTCGCATGGATACGGCCAACCGGAATCCGCTCGACTATTACCTCCTCCCCTTCTTTGACATGTCGACGGACCGCATCCGTCTGAGTGATGAGAACAGTCTCATGCTCGATGCCTATCGGTTCGAGTCATTGGAATATTTCTTTGCGATGGCCGAACGCAGGCTGATTTCGGAGATCGCCTGATGGCCAAGAAGTCCGACGTGCTTGAGGTTAAATTGATTCCTGTAGATGAAATTCACGTGCCAAATCCGCGGGCGAGAAATCAAAAAGCGTTTCGTTTGATTGTCGACAGTATCGCGAGTGTGGGCCTCAAGAAGCCGATTACCGTAAGGCGTCGGAAGACAAGGAACTCCAAATACTCTTACGACCTGGTCTGCGGCCAAGGACGGCTGGAGGCATTCCAGTCCCTCGGCGAGACGGAGATCCCGGCGATCGAGATCGAAGCCACGCAGAATGATTCGTTGATTATGAGTCTCGTCGAGAATCTGGCGAGGCGTCAGCACAAACCACTCGAGCTTCTGCACGACATCGCCGCCCAGAAGAAGCGCGGGCATTCCGAAAAGGCAATAGCAAAGCGAACCGGCCTAACCCATGACTACGTCCACGCCATATGCCGCCTGTTCGATAAAGGCGAAGAGCGTTTGCTGGCTGCCGTGGAGTCCAACCAGATTCCCTTAAGCGTAGCGCTCGACATCGCGGACACCGACGACGACGGTGTACGGGAAGCATTGGCTGACGCTTACCAACGCGGCCTGCTGCGAGGGAAGAAACTCTTGGCCGCCAAGAAGATCGTCGAACACAGACGGAAGCGGGGAAAGGAAATCGTGGCAGCTGGCCGGAAACCGGATCGCCCGCGAATATCGTCCCAAGCACTGGTTCGCGCCTATGAGCGGGAGTCCGACCGTCAACGTCTGTTTATCAAGAAAGCTGAATTGACGCAGAATCGTCTTCTGTTCGTTATCGAAGCCGTGCGGACGCTCCTGGCGGATGAGAACTTCGCCACCTTGCTCCGGGCCGAAAGAATCGAGTCCATCCCGCGGCCGTTGGGGGATTTAGTGGCAGCACGCGGGGTCGAATAGAAATGCCCAGTAAGGTCGCCGCCGCATTCGAGCCAAATAGCGTCTTCGTCGGTCTGTCTGATCTCCTGCCGGTCAAGACGCTGCAAAAGCGCATGAAGAAAACGCGGAAGTACCAGCAAATCACCGCCTCGATCGTGGAGGTGGGCATTATTGAGCCGCCGGTCGTCGCTCGAAATGGTTCGAAATCGGGGAAATACCTGATTCTCGATGGTCATCTTCGAATTGAAATCCTGAAGGATCTCGGCATCGAAGGTGTGACCTGCCTCGTCGCGACCGATGATGAGGCGTTCACCTACAACAAACGAATCAATCGGCTCGCCACGATTCAAGAGCACCGAATGATATTGACGGCGATTGAACGAGGGGTGCCCGAGGAGCGGATTGCAAAAGCCCTCGATGTCAACGTGTCGAGCATCAAAACGAAACGACGGCTGCTGGACGGTATATGCTCCGAGGCTGCCGAGCTTCTCAAAGATAAGACCTGTCCGATAAATACGTTTCAGTCCTTGAAGAAGATGAACCCGGTGCGACAGGTCGAGGTCTGCGAGCTGATGATCGCCATGAACACGTATTCGGTTTCATACGCCAAGGCGCTCCTTGCAGCGACTCCGCAGGAACAGTTGGTCGACTCCGGAAAACCGAAATCGTTCAACGGCGTGTCCCCGGATCAAATCGCCCGGATGGAAAAGGAGATGGCCAACCTGCAGCGCGACATGAAATTGGTTGAAGACAGCTATGGCCCTGATCATTTGAACCTGGTTTTGGCGCGCGGCTATCTGGTTTCGCTTTTGAACAACGACAAGGTTGTCCGGTATCTGGACCGAAACCACCCCGAAATTTTGGGTGAGTTTCGGAAGATCTCGGAGGTCGACGTCTTGGCCGCGGAATAATGGTGCGGGAAATTCCGCTGGACATGGGGACCGGGACCCAATAAGCGCCGGGAGCGTCGGAGAAGCCGTCGGCGGGGCGGATCAATGACGGTGATGGGGATGTCGGCGAACCCGATCGGAGCCCATTAGGTCGGCCGGCATATGGTCGATTGCAATGTCTTCCGTTATTCGGAAGACGCCGATCTATTGGGGGCGCCCCCCGGAGTTGGAAGACTGCATCACGCTCCTGCTTCCGGTGCGTCCTCAATAGATTCGGTTCGCCATCGCTGGATCTCTCCCAGAAAGATAACAACCAACCACACCCATCGAATTAAAGGCGCCAGGGGTTTGTCCGAGACTGTACGGCCACTATTAGAGAACCAGAATTGACCGATGACCTCGACATCATTCGCGCCGCCGAAGTTGTTATCGACAAACATGGAGAGGAAGCCGCTCTTCGCCCGAACGGATTCCCGTGCCGCCGGACCTAACGCCGTTCGAGGCCGGATGGCGGCGCGCCGGCCAACTGGGGTTTGAGGCCGTAACAAACCCTTGCCCCGGCATCCGCCCAGGCTAAATGAATAGGCGACCGCCGTTCCGGTGACGGGACAGCGTTTTTGGGAAGCGCGGAGCCGTTCGCTCCGGCGCCATTTTACGCCCGATATCTGTAATTATCGCGCGTCAATCTTGTCAAATCCCAAAAATCTCACTTCTCAGTTGAATTCGGATCCAGACCCGCCATCCCCAAGTCAAAACCCTGCCCCGATTCTATGTTACAGGCGGTCGATATTGCGAGGAGGCGAATGGCTGAATGGGCATTGTCAGACTAACTGGTTAGGGTCAACTCTCTTGGGCCCTTGTTTCCTGGGTCTAGGCACTAAAACATAGGTTCGCTTGGAATTGACCAAGCAAGGCGCGGCTCGGAACGGCGAAAACTCACCTCACTAGACTAACAAATTAATTTAGTCTGACAATGCCAGTCTCCGCCGTCAGCGCCCGGGCCGACCGGCTGCGTCACAACCGCCGTTCCGTTCCCGTCCATCCCCGGCGGTTTCAGGGGCCGGCCAAGGCGGATGAAAGTATTGCCGGTCCGCCGGACCAACGGCCCGGCAAGTGACGGCCCGTCTGCCGATCGTGATGGGACACGGCAAACGGCCCACTGCCATGTTCGACTTGGATCTCGCGCAGACATCGATGACGGTACGAACGGGGGCAAGCCAATGGCTGGCCGAAATGCTCGCCACTTTTGGTCTGTTGGTCAGCATTGTCGGGTGCTTGCGATGGCGACCGGAGGTGGTGTCTTATGCGGTCGGTCTGTTCATCACAGTTGGATACTGGTTCACGGCGTCGACCTCTTTCGCCAACCCGGCTGTGACCATCGGCCGTACGCTGACGGACACGTTCTCTGGCATTGCCCCGGCTAACGCTCCAGCCGTCATCGTCGCCCAATTGGTCGGCGCTTTGGTCGCATTTGTTGTTTTCTTATGGCTCTCTCTCTCTCTAGCAGCAATCTAGCCGCCGGACCGTCCGAAAAGGCGAAGCCACCGCAAGGCTTTTACAAACGACCGTATATTTGTCCACCACGATATAATTGTCTGATTGACCAAAAATCGGAGCAGACGTAATAGACACCCGCCCATCTCTAGTTTCAGGTGCAAGAGCGTTCTTTTGGATTTCATCTGTTGGTCAGCGACCCACGACGGATGTGGTACAAATTAGGAAAAACTAATGGCTCGGCACTTGTTCAAAATCAGACGTGCGACAAGGCGTGACATTCCGGGCATTCTTGCGCTGATGCAAGAGTGGAGAGTTGAGAACAAAGAGACGCCACCGAAACGAATTTCCCCATCAGTAGCGAAGTCTTCCTTCGGTCGAGGGCATCGGGATCACTTTCTTGTAGCCACTGACGAGGACGGCATTATTTCATTTGCATTCTTGCGCAAGCTTTACGATCTTGATGGGGAAGACCCCTATTTCATAATGGAGGCTCTGTACGTCACAAAATCAAAACGCAGCCTGGGCGTGGGTAATAAGATGATGGCCGGGGTCGCCCGGTTGGCCAAACAGGAAATGGCGAGCACTGTGGTCTGGTACGTCGCCAAGAGCAGCCGGCGCGGTAAAATATTTTATGCCCGCCAGGGTGCTAAGCCGGACGCTTATGTTATCCGGTATCTCAGAGGAAAGGCCTTGATGGCGAAAGCCAGAGCGTTCCCTAAGATTTAGTTGGGACAACACGGCTGAGCAACTTGTGCATCGGAGTTCGGTGCACAAGTGAACGTACTTTGCCCTTCATCCTTGAGTTCGCAAAGCTGCGGTATACCGAAATGGGTCGGAAACAACCGTCCAGGATATTAAGCGTGGTCGAAGACTGTTCTTTTCGAAAGCCTTATCCGCTGGTCTTATGATGCAAGTTACCGAGGCGCGAATGAGGTTTTCGAAAGAGACATAGGTAACGCACCATCCCCGGACACCACAATCACACAAACCTTCCGTGCCATGACCGGAGAGGCCCATAACTTGGCGCACTTGTGCCTAGCAACCCATTAGACAGAGAGCACCAGGTTGTCGGCAACCGTCTTTCCGTCCCGGCCGGGTGCCAGGTCGAAGGACACTTTCTGGCCTTCGTTCAGCGTGTCAAGACCGGCCCGTTGGACAGCGCTTATATGTACGAACACGTCCCTGGAGCCATCCTCCGGCAGGATAAAACCATAACCCTTGTCGGGGTTGAACCACTTGACGGTACCCGTGGCCATAACCGTCTCCTGTCCCAACCGTCCCGGCGGAGCGCAGAACCGTGCAGCGCTTCAAAAACGTCCACCTTGCCGGGAAGCAACCCGGCCAGCCGCTCACGCGGACAGTTACGTCATCACCCATGATTTTGCAACGCAGGGGACCATACACTCAAAGTCCTAATGTACATTGCAAGCCGCCCTGCCGGTCACTGTCAACGCCATTTCAGGGATGCTCCCATATATCTTGCCCATCGCAGCAGCGATGACCCCGACGGGTACAGCGGAGAGTGTGAACTCTGTGGTGATTTTTGCCCCTGTCCCCGGCCGGTGGGCCAGGAATAATTTGCTCGCCCTCGTTACAGTTTCTGGAGACGCTGGTAGATGGTTGCCCGGATGCTCAGCGGTGTACGTTTGCGGAGCGCATCCTTAAGCAACCCCAGGTCATTAAGCAGGTGGTAGATGTCCGCTCCTTTTGGGTCGCGGTTTCCCTTCTGTTGCAAATAAGCCCTGGCGCCCAGGATCAAGACCATCCAATAGCCGCGCGATATGTGTTTCGCCATATCTTATCCTTCCCCTTGTGTTGCACTTGTATGATATGACGCCGAAGGTGCCAAGTGCGGATTGCTTACCTCAATCCATGATCCCATGATAACGCCGGTAAGACGTTGACAGTGACTGGCGGAATTACAAAATACAAGTTACCGGGCCAAGGCAAGGAACGGCTCGGGAACCATAACCAAAGAAAATCGGAGACGAACGATCATGGACGACATAACCCCGAGCGAAGATACCACCACTGAAAACACCCCGGCAGAGGATGCATCAGAGGATACCTCCTCCTCCGACGTCTCGACGGATGATGCTTCATCAGACGATACCCCTTCCGAGGATGAGGATGCCCAGGCAGAGGACGCATCCGCTGAGGATGCTTCTGCGGATGACGCGCCAGCCGAAGGCTCTTCGTCAAACGACGACTCATCCGAGGATGCTCCAGGGGAAGTGTCCGTCGTCAGAGTATTTGGGACAGCGGGGGTTGATAAACTAAGAGAGGGTTTGGCCCATCTTGGTTTTCAGTTTAGGCGGCGGTTTTGCGGTGCTGCAAGCGCCGTTGGTTGATGGTGTTTTGTTTGATTCTCTCCCTTTCGAGTAAGATGGTTTCGCCGCGCCCGAAGTAGACGTCGGCGGGCGTCAGATTGCTCAGGCTCTCGTGGTAGCGGTGGTGATTGTAGTAGGCGACGAAGCGCCCGATCTTGGCCTTGAGATCGCCCGGCAGGAAGTAGTTCTCTAACAGGATGCGGTTCTTCAGGGTCTGATGCCACCGCTCGATCTTGCCCTGTGTCTGCGGGTGATAGGGTGCGCCGCGCACATGATCCATGCCGTTGTCGTCGAGCCATTCGGCCAGTTCGCTAGAGATGTAGGACGCGCCATTGTCTGACAGCAGGCGGGGCTTGTGCCGGACCTCGACCCGGTCGCAGCCTGAGGCCTGCAATGCTAGTTCCAGGGTGTCTGTGACGTCACTGGCCTTCATGGTCGTACACAGCGTCCAGGCGATGATGTAGCGGGAGTAATCATCCAGGATGGTGCTCAGGTAGAACCAGCCCCATCCGATGACCTTGATGTAGGTGAAGTCGGTCTGCCACAGCTGGTTCGGGGCCGTGGTTTTGTCCCTGAACTCATCGTTCGCCTTGATCACCACAAACGCCGGGCTGGTGATCAGGTCAGGTGACCCCGCAGTGCGTTGATCGTCTGCGTCCGCTGGCGCACCAGGAGATCGCGTGTGCGGAACAGCATCCCCCGGGCCTGCTGCTCTTTCGTCTTCACGGCCACGACGCTCATGGTGGGGCGCTGTGCAGCCTCGCAGATTGCCTCTGCGTCCGTTGTGTCATTCTTCTGCCGTTTGACGAACGGCTTCACATAAATCGGCGGAACCAGCTTGACCTCGTGCCCCAGCTTCTCGGTTTCTCGACCCCAATGGTGAGCACTCGCGCAGGCTTCCATTGCCACCACGCTGGGCGGCTGCGAAGCGAGGACGTCGAGCACTTTGCCGCGGATCAGCTTCTTTCGGAATGCGACGGACCCGTCAGCCCGAGCACCGTGAATCTGAAAGCTATGCTTCGCCAGATCGATCCCGATGATGGTAGCCTGATCCATGGACGCCTTCTCCTTCTGTTGGTGTTGGTGACACCGCCAACATGGCACATTGCGATGCCGTCGGGAGGGGGCGTCCACTCCATCGGATCTTCTCCTCAGCACTGTAACGCTTGCGCGTCTTGCGGCGGATGTCCTTGACCGTCCGCTCCGCAACATCCTGGGATCGTTCTGTTCCGTCTCTCATCGTTCACTCCTCAATGATGACGATGAGCCAATAACACTCTCTTACGCAATCACCCTAATCTGTTCCATTGGTCCTGACGGGGGACATTAGCCCTCTCGGGCATAAAATGTTGGATCAAAGCCCATTCCGCATCGGTAACATCGCTTTGCATAACGAAGTCCGCGCCGGTCATAGTCAGGGCGGGTGATTTCAGTCCAAGGCATAACTTCCTCCAAGTTGGCGACTCGGAAGAATCATAAAGGACTGAAATCACTCAACTTAGTTTTCGGTTGGGCTCTTAGACCTTTGTCACCTATGCTCGTCGACCAATCCGCATCGCACTTGCCATTATATCCGACATCAATTGGCCCAAAGCATCTATCAGTCCTGTAGTGCATCGGTTTGTGTTGCGATCCTAGAAGTCAGGCCCAACATCCTAGATGCTTTGCGCAAACCAACGTGGTGGGACATGCGGCAGAGAGCATCAGGCAAGACGCGGAAACGGTCGGCGAGTTGTGAATTTTTGATGGGCATTAATGCCTAGCACAAGATATCAATTGTACCTTCAAAACTGGACGCCCAGACCTAAAAGCCAGTATTGTTTTGTCATAACTACAAAAGAGCCATGTATCCTCAATGCAAAGATTCATTAAAACCGGGGTTCACAGCCGAGTCTCTTTCAATCGGAGTGACTGATGCCGGTCAACTTTAGGTCTTTGTTTGCCGCGTCCGCCATAACAATTATTGTTTCAAGCGGGCATACGGCCGCGCAGGAAGAAACCGGCCAAGTGGGGTGCGCCGCAATTGTAATAGAAGAAATCCGGGTCTATGGCACAAAGAAAAACCGTGCTGAAGAACTGCAGGATGTGCCGGCCGCCATATCTGTATTCAACGAAAACGCCTTGGATGCGCGGCAGCTCATCACCATTGAAGATCTAAGCTTTGCGGCTCCCAACGTGACTTTGGATCAGGTGGGCACCTCACCGGGTATCCAGAACTTCTCCATCCGCGGGCTCGGCATCAACAGTTCCATCCCCTCCGTCGATCCGACGGTTGGTATATTTGTGGATGGAATATACTTGGGTGTTTCGGCCGGCGTGGTTACCGACACCTTCGATCTGGAAAGTGTTGAAATCCTGCGCGGTCCTCAAGGGTTGCTGTTCGGGCGCAACGTAACCGGCGGTGCGGTGTTACTTCGTTCTAAGCGCCCAACCGGGGAATTCGGTTCCAAGGCCAAGATCAGCTATGAGACGGGGCCACAATACAGCGCCTCCGGCACAGTCGAGGGACCACTGGCTGAGGGCAGACTGGCTGGCAAACTGAGCTTTTACTACAAGGACGACGACGGATACTTCGACAACATCGACGATCCCGACCGGGACATCGGGGCGCAAGAAACCATCATGGTGCGGCCGGCCCTCGTGTTCACACCAGGTGAAGACGTCGATTTGACGATTATTTTCGAACACGGGGACCTTGATGGTGACGGTGCAGTACCTCAACGGGCGATGGCTTCCAACCCTTCGGTCACGTCGGGTAACATTTTTGCCGAAATCGACGTTCCCGGCTCCGTCGACATCGCATGGGATCAATTGACCTTCGAACTCAATTGGGATGTTGGGCCCGGAACACTAACCAACATCTTGGGGTATAGGGATCTTGAACAGGTAGCTAATTCGGATATCGATGCTAGTCCCCTGCCCCTGTTCCACGCCGAGGCGTTCATTGATCAGGATCAGATCAGCAATGAACTCCGTTATTTCGCTGAACCTAATGACGAACTGAGCCTCACTGCGGGTCTCTACTACTTCGATCAGAATGTCTTCTACCGTGAAAGCCGCTTTTTGGCCTTTGGAACCATCATTGGCGGACTTGGTGGTGATCAGAAGCACAAGAACTACGGTGCCTTTGCCACCTTTGACTATGGCATTAGCGATCAGGTGACGGTGACTGCCGGTATTCGCTACACCGAAGAAAAGAAGGACGCCCGGGTCTCCCGGTTCGGTCTGTGCGATGCGTTCACACAAGTCTGCGCACCGGACTTTGAAGACGACGAAAAGTGGACCAACGCCACGCCGAGGATTGGCCTGCAATGGAACGCAGCGGAAGACGCGTTATTGTATGCCCATTGGACCAAGGGTTTCCGGTCCGGCGGCTACAACTTCCGCACGACAGTTCCTGCCGTCCTTGACGCAGGACCAACGGACGAAGAAGAACAGGATTCCTTTGAGATCGGCTTCAAATCCAGCTGGATCGATCGCAAGTTGGTGCTGAATGGTGCAGCTTTTTTCAATGACGTGAAGGACCTTCAGCGCGAACTGAACGTCGCCGACCCTGTCGTCGGCGTGGTACAGGGTATCCGCAACACGGCCGATGCGACAATCACCGGATTCGAGCTTGATATGATCGCGCTGCCGATTTCCCAGTTCGCCATTAGCACCTCCATCGGCCACTTGAACGGTGAGTACGACGTAGTCATCTTCGACATCACAGGAGACGGGGCAATCAACCAAGCCGATCTGGACCTATCGATCCCACGTCTTCCTGAATGGACGTACACCTTGGGCGCTACCTTCGATGAGGAACTCGGCAAGCTTGGGCTGCTGCGCCTGAGAGGGGAATACAGTTACCGGGACAACGCATTCTTCAACGACAACAACATCGGTGCGCTTCCCTCTTACAACGTGTTTAACGCATCCGTCAGCCTGATCAGCTTTGACCAACAGTGGACCCTCACGTTCTACGGCAAAAACCTCTCTGACGAGGCTATCCTCCAGCAGAATACCCCTCTGCCGTTTGGCGCTTTTGGCGCACCGCGTTTTTCGACACTGGCGGAGGGAAGACGGTGGGGCTTGGAGTTAAGGGTCCAATACTAGAGCGAATTCGCGCGAGATTGAATCGGCGAAGGAATCCCAATCGGTCGATTTATGATTCACGTTGGGGGCTAAGGATGACGCACCGCGGATTCCTGTGGTTATCGTCGCTTCTGCGGCTTGCGACTCGTGGTGCGACTCGTTCTTGCGAAGATTGTCGACGACGTGCTTTCGAGGAGTAGCCGTGCCATCAGCAATACGAGGAAATGCCGCTGCCGGAATGGATACACGGCTGATGTGCGAGCTGCTCGGATGGGCGGCGATTAACGACAATGGCAAGCTTCAAATGCCCCAAGAGGCGGCCGCCGATCAGGCGGCAGTGGCCATGCTCGGATTCCTGGTCGAGCAACGCTGGCTCGCAGAAGATGGCACCGAGGCATGGACCATTACTCCCGCAGGCCGATTCTGGTTCCAGAGCCTGGATTACGGCGACACCGTGAAGTTCCACGAATACCGGGGGGCGATGTTCCTGCTCCAAGTCAGACTAAACCGCCGCGAGACCATCGTCTGGCACAAGGGCCGGTTCCTGAACTGTGCCCCGGCGACTTGGCCGTCAGGGACAATCTCTCCAGCTACAAGAGGCCGCGAGTCCACAGCATAATCGAAGAAGCCGGCGCGCAGTTTGCTCTTCCTGCCGCCCTACAGTCCTGACCTATATCCTATCGAACAGGCCTTCGCCAAGCTCAAGGCCCGGCTTCGTAAAGCCGCAGAGCGCAACGTCGACGGCCTATGGAACGTCATCGGACAGGCCTGCTCTGGCCGAGGGGCGTCAACTTGCTGCGTGAGAGGCCTCCATTAGGAATGCTTCTGCTCCGGGCCAATTAGTCTGACAATGCCGCTGATAATGATGATGCAAGCTTGGTAGACACGGAATGAGGGTTTGGAAGGGCGCAGGTGACTCCACGTCGTACGGGGATGGCTCAGGACGACTGTGTCAGTCATTTGGGGAGCTTACATATCACAGAATCTGCCTGCGGGCACGGCGCGACTGTAAGCGTTCGGCGCTCGGGAGATTTTAGATCTCGGCAGATTTTCTGACGCTCTCTCAAATATCAGTTTCTTAAGCCGTTGATGTTGCGAGCCTTTGTTTCTTATCATCTTCAGCGATCTGGACCAGTTGGAAGACGAGGTACTTGGCTCGCCGGGCCGTGTGCGTGAATGCGCGGTTGAGACGGCGTTGCTCGTAGATCTCCACACCCTGTTCCACATGTTCTTCTCTAAGCGTCAAGCGGATAACCTTCTCCAGGACTTAGCCGGAGCCTGTCCCCCGAGTGCCGAACGGTTACCGCGACTGAACCCCGACCCCTCGCAAAAAATCGATAATGTGGCGGGAACGCCGTGTTGCAATGGTGTTGATTGTTTGTACGGTAAAACCTACAGTGATTTTGGTACTTTTTAAGCCGTTGTAAAAGCTATTCTTTTTAGAGTGGAATTGTAGGGAATCCCCTACACGGGCAAGCCCGCAACCACCTTTACCGAACTTTTCTGGAATTGAGAAAATCCGTAGAATTTGAATGATTCACCGGCCCTATACCTGTGCGATTACCCATCTATGAAAGGTATTTGGAGCGGGATTCAAGCAAGTCAGGTGCATATAGTCACCACGAGTCTGTAAAAGGTTACCCCTACAAAAACCTCATCCACACCTGGACGGTTTGTATCATGAAGACTGTCGGATAAAGTTCCCGGGAAAGACACTCTTATCCTCCTGACCACTTACTCTGACAGTGCCCACAGTTCGTTGCGGGCAAGGCTTGAGCAATGGTCCTCTTACTTCCAGTGTTGTTCCGGGCCCGATGCACCGGCTTATAGGACGAGCCACGTTGACGGTCAGTTAATCGACAGCTTATAACGTCCTCATGCGTTTCGACTTACCCCTCATGATGGGCTTCCTCACCGTTACATGGACGATAGCGCTGCCCAACGCGTGGGCGGATACGGGGTTTTATTTTTCTGCTGAGTTGGGTGCGAACGTCGCTTCAGCTTTGCAAACAGCCGGCACGTCCAATGATCGGGCCAGTGTCTGCGACGAATTCATCAATCCGATGTTCGCAACGGTGACACAAACCGCAGGTTATGAAAACTACAACTGCACGGGTGCGGATCGGGGACTTGGCGCCGGATGGACGAACGCGTTCGGCCGGGCCGAAGGACTGCTTGCCGGAGCAGCCGTGGGATATCGGTTGTCCAGTCGATATCCTGATAGTATTTGGGGCAAGTTCAACATTGAGATAGAGTATTTCTACCGTGACACAGTGTACGACGACACTGCTGATGTTCCCGGCGCCAGCGGAGCGACCGGCGATAAATTGGCACAGGAGATCGTCAAGGCAACCGATCGTATTGGCAACGTAACGGCGCACAACGTATTCTTGAACTTATTGCTCGAATTTGACAATTCGAGCCGGTACACGCCGTACATTGGCATTGGTGCGGGCGCGGGATTCACCGACATGGAATACGCCAGCCTGTGGGTGCGCAACCCAGATTCGCGCGCCATTGCCACAGGCGCTGGTTTGCCCAATGTTGATGAAATCCGGAGAAATTTAGCCGGTAGCACCAGCAGTGCCCAGACACGGCTGTCCGATACAGTCTACGGCTATCAAGTGGTACTAGGCTTCGACTATGCGGTGAGCGAATCGGTCACGCTTGGAATCAAGGGTCGCTGGGTTCGTTTCGACGAGTTTAGCGACGGTGGATTTCACTGGGACCCGTTACGAAGTCATGTTCCTAATTTACGCAGGGACCTGAGCGAGCCGGTTGTGGGCTATTTCAGGACTGAAGAGATGGAAGTGCTTGGAATGGGCGTGACGCTGAAGTACCGCTTTTAGTCGTCGCATCCGAGCGGCCTTGCCAAGTCATACGAAATCTCGGACTGCCCTATACCTTTCGAGAATCCTATCCACACCTGGAAAGTTTAAACAGTGAAGGCGGGTAAGCTTTTCGGAAAAAGTAAGTTGCGAGGGTCCGTAACCAACGTATCTTCACCTGGATAGGTATGGTTGTACATTCCTAGCACTTCTCTTTGGTACATTTTTGCTGCAACTGGCCTTTCCTTACAAAAACCAAATGTGCGTCTGGTCGCTTTTCGTTATGAAGTTCCGCGGGATAGGGTTTTCGAAAGAGACAACGGTCTCAGGTCTAACCAACACTAAGGCTTCGAGCACCGAGGGATGAGGCGGGTCAGCCATGTCAGCCATGTCAGAAAGATACGGTCCTGCCGCGAGAACCGGATCCGACCAGGGTGATTACGTCTCAAGACCGAGACCTGATGTCTCAATGTGATTAGGTCTTGTGCAGCCATCCGTCGCTTCCATCGGATGATTGACGCCGCAAGACGCGTTCCATGCAATCCGATCATGTCCCGGAGCAACGTAGCGCCCAAAATGCGGGCGCAATAAATTCTGAGCCGCTTCAGGATCAGTCTTAGGTTATGGCCGGCACAGGCCAGTACCACATTCATGCGATCACCTTCAGTACCCTTGAGGTAATTGCGTCCCAACAGTCCATCCGATTTCAGATGGCCGATAACCGGTTCAATCGCCTGACGCCGTTTCAGTGACCGTTTCAGCCGTTGTGTTTTTATGCCACGCCGTTGACCCGAGATGTACACCCTTGATGCTTCCTCGCCATGGCCACGGTAGCCACGATCCACAAACACTTCTTCAACCACACAGCCTGTCAAACGGCGCACCGGTAGTGTCCAGAATCTTTCGCACTTTTTGTATTGGGCTGGTGGCTGATTTGGTCAGGCCGTGTTCCTTTGCTGCGTGAGTAGATTCATATTCATGTATCGTTTTAGGGACCATTTGCTTCCGGCTATGTGTCTTAACCTTGCTGCAGCCAAGTTGAGCGCCGATTGACCGTCAGGGAACGCTCCGACTACGCGGGTACGGCGTCTGATTTCGCGCATGATTCGCTCTAGCAGGCTGCTGAAAAAGTGGCTGGTTCGGCTTTGAGGGTGGCCTTATCGCCGAGATGATAGGCGAACTCAATCTCCAACGATCCGTCGTCGAGGAGTTCGGCCGATCCTGAACCGTTGACTTCGTCCATCTCGTCGAAGCCGGCCCAGGTGAAGAACACGATGGATCGGCCGTATTCCAGGTCGAGGCTGGCGTTCAGAGCGCCGAAGGCGATCTCGCCGTGACCATCTTCGCGAATGACCAGCACGGCGGGCCCGTCGAGGTCGAGATAGCCGCGGTCCCACAGGTTGGCCTCGACGATCCGCCACCGGCCGATCAGCTGGCAGGCCACCGGTGCCGTCATGGCACGGGCTCCGCCAGCAGCTTGGGGAGCCTGACCAGGTTGTAGGCGGCGGCGGTCAGTTCGAACATCCAGCCGACCCTTTTGATGCCCTTGTGCCGGGTCTTGGCCAGCCCGCCGGTGGTCTTGATCCAGCCGAAGCTCTCCTCGATGCGCTTGCGGATGCGCAGGCTGGCGGCGTAGCCGGAATGGCGCATGGTGCGGCCGTCAATGGAGGTGCGCCGCCGCTTGCCGGTCTTGGTTACATGGTCGTCGCGGGCGATGTGCGGGGTGATCCGACGCGCCCGCAAGGCCTCGACGTAGGCCGCCACGTCATAGGCCTTGTCCGCGCCCAGCGTGATCCGCCGCCGTCCCGGGCGATGGGCATCGAGAAGCGCCAGGGCGGCTTCGCGTTCCGCCGTGCCGGTGGCCCGGGTCAGGCAGGCCCCGACCAGGAGCCCGTTGCGGTTCTCCATTAACACGTGGCCCATGAAGGCCATACGCGAGGACTGGCCATTCCCCTTGCGGTACAGCCGGGCGTCGGGATCGGTCGTCGAGGCATGGGTCTCGTTGGACCGCTTCTCGCCGTGGAAGGTCCTCTCCGAGTTGCGCCCCGGCCCCGGCGGCTCGTCGCCGCCGTCCTTGGGGCGGAAGCTCTTGATCGACGCCCAGGCCTCGATCAGCGTCCCGTCCACGGAAAAGTGATCGTCCGACAGCAGGCCGCGCCGACGCGCCTGCTCCACAACCACCGCCAGGAACCTCCGCGCAACCTCTCCATCCAGCAGCCGGTCGCGGTTCTTGCTGAACGTCGTCGCATCCCACACCGCACTGTCCATCGACAATCCGACGAACCAACGGAACAACAGGTTGTAATCCATCTGCTCCATCAGCTGACGTTCCGAGCGGATTGAGTAAAAGGCCTGTAGCTTTCAGCATGTGGGCAACTTCGCGCACTTTGGTCGAAGGAACATGGCTGAAGATGTTGCGGTAGAAATGGACGACGCAGCGTTGCCAGCGGGCCTTGGGGCAGACCTCCGCTATACTCTCTACCAAACCCAGACAGGCGTCAGAGATAACCAACTGGACGCCTGACAGCCCGCGCGCCTTGAGATGCTTAAGGAATGCGCCCCATCCCGCCTTATCCTCCTTGGCACCCTCAACGATGCCCAAGATCTCGCGGAAGCCCTCCTGGTTGACGCCGATCGCCACCAATAGCGAAACATTACGCACTTCGCCGGCCCAACTGCGCTTAAGGACGATGCCGTCCACATACACATAGGGATGATCGCCCGCAATCGGCTTATTGCGCCAAGCGTCGATCTGCTCATAGATTTTCTTGTTAAGGTTCGAGACGGTTCCTGGCGAAACCCGCGTGCCCCACAACGCCTCGGTGATGTCCTCCACACGCCGTACCGAAACACCGGCCAGATACATCTCCATCAAGGCCTCTTCGACCGATGCCTCCCGACGCCGGTAACGCTCGATGATCGCCGTCTCAAAGGTCTGACGGCGCAGCTTGGGAACCTTCAGAGAAACCTCGCCAGCCCGTGTCTGAAGCTTCCTCTCGTAACTGCCGGCCCGCGTATCGCGACGGGCCTCACTGCGTTCGTAGCGCTCAGCATTGCAGAGCCGGTCCGCTTCGGCGTCCAATAGCGCGTTCAGGGTCTCCTCAACACTGCCCCGCACTACCTTGCCCAGGTGATCCTGTATACGTTCGTCATCAATCCGTATGACGTGCGACAATGCCTTCGTGTTATCCTTTTCCATGGTGGCTCCTTCCTTCTGGAGTGGCTGATTGAACAAAACCAACCTAACCAGACCCGGAGCCACCAACCCCAAAAATGTGCGAAAGATCTTTTACGTTAACGGCGCACCTGCTCCAACGCTGTTGGCAATGTATGCCCATCAAAGGGATTCCCCGGCAACGCCATGCCGCCAACGATAAAGTTGCTCCTGTTTGTCGTTGCAATACTGGCCTTGACACCAAACTCATAACGCTTGTGGGCCTTGCCCTTGCCGATGCACTCCACCTCCGGGGCATGCAGGCTATACAGTTTGTTGCGATCCATCTTCTGTTGACTGAGCAGCCGCCTGGCCAGCGCCAACTCCCCGGCAAAAATCGCCTGCAACCCCTTATGGCCCGCGATCTTGCGCTCCGTGTCACGCACCACCCGGCCCAGATAGGTCTTGAGCTTCTTAATCTGACCACCCATGCGCCTCATCTGCCGGACGTGACCATAACGGTTGGCCCGCAACAGCGCCTCAGGGCCCTTACGGGCGTAGCTCTGCCGCAACACCACACCGTGTGTGTGGCACAGCTTGACAAGACGCACACGCGAACGGTTCAGCAATTTGCTGTCGGTGGGAAAGGCCACCGCCTTCTCCTGCACCGTGGTATCCACCGTCACACGCTTGAAGTCGTCGGGTTTGACCGTCTTGCTCCGAACACCCGCATCAACTGTGGCCCGCAGAATTTTCTCGCACCCTGAATGGCCAATGCGCCGTCTGAAACGCGACATGCTGCTGGGATCAATCGGCGGGTGATGCTGAAAATACACCTCGCCGCAAAAATGCTGCCAGTAAGGGTTCTCCACCCAGCGCATCACCACCTGGTCATCGGACAGACCATACACGTGCTTGAGATATTGAAGCCCCACCATCAGCCGCGTCGCTTTGGCCGGGCAGCCGTTGTCAGGGCAATACAAGACACCAAACGCCTCATCAAAACCCTGCCAATCGATCAACTCGGTGAGCCGATAAAGTTCGTGCCGTTGATCGAGAATGTTCTCAAGCGCGGTGCGGAAGAGATCTAAAGAAGGGACGTCATTGGCTGATGTGGGGCGGCTGATGTGGGGCGCATTTTTTGATCCGGAAATTGCAAGGAACCGGCCTTGCAGTATAGAAAATCCGGCGATTCCGAACCACCATTGCCAACAAAATTGATCCGCAATAACAGTCTATTACAGAGAATCTCCGCGTCTTTCAGGATCGACTAATTACCGCGCACAAACGCAAATAAGAACGGCACACGTCGACGGTCAATCCACCAGTTTTGGTTTCGCCTTTTTGTCCGCGTGGGACCATTGGGCCGGACAGATGGGACTTGTCGTCAGTGGCTTGGATGGATCGACGGACAGGCTTGGCGGCCTCTTGGAGACCGAGCCGGCCACGGGTAAAGCTTCGGGCAGCGGTTGGGCCCTGAATGGGTCCGTCAGTCACGACATAAACTTATTTGACCATCTGTTTCAGGCCAGCTATGGCCTCACCCATGTTGGCATCTCCCGCAAGGCCATGACCGAAACAAGTAGCATTGAAGCAGGATTGGATTTTCAATCCTTTGATGAGTCAAGCACGCGGGCTGATGTGAGGTTCGGTGGCAAAATTGAAGTCGCTGAACTTAACCCAACCTTGCATGTGGGGCTGTCGCATGAAATTGGCACGCGGGAACGTAAGGCCACAGCAACGCTATCCGCTTTGCCCGGCGCTCCTTTCACTGTTCGCCTGCGGCCCGAAGAACGGACATGGCTCGATTACGAGATATACCTGCCGCTCCTACAGCGGTCGGGGCTGGAATTTGCCCTCAGGTCAAAAGGCGTACTCAATGATAAGACAGGCGGACACCATATCGGCGTCAGTGGGCGATATGTGTGGTGATTTGCTTAGGCGCTATTCTTTGCCGATGCGCGGTTCGCTGCCGTGGGGGCCAAAGGCCTTATCCAACGTGCGGCTGGAATCTTCAGCCAGATCGATGGCATCTGAAATTAAACTAAGCACCCTCATATTGTTGTTCATGACATGCAGCGCTTCGGGCCTTGTGTCTTCAGCAATTTTCTGGCTGCGTTCCAAGATGTCTTTTCGGATTGCGATAAGGATGTCCTCAAGCCGGTAGCCTTCGGGATTTTCGTCAGAAACCAAAAAGTGGGTCATGGGGCCTCCGGCCGTTGCTGGACAGAAAAATCGGATACCGGACCATTGGGCCCGACCATATGCCCCGACGTCAAGGCTGGAAAACAGCTATTTATGGGTTTCTTATTTTTGGGAAAACTCTGCCTGCTCGGACTTCATCAGGGGAAGATTTTCACTCAATCATGACATCGCTGACACAACGGTAATCCAGCCATGGACATTTCCATCGCCACATGGCAATCAGGCGCCGATTTCGACAGGAAACACCCTCAATGGATGACCTAGACGCGCTTGAAGCGCAAAGCATTTTCATATTGCGCGAGGCGTTTAATAAGTTTGAGCCGTTGGGCCTGCTTTGGTCCTTGGGCAAGGACTCCTGCGTCATGATTTGGCTGGCAAAAAAGGCTTTTCTTGGCCGGGTGCCCTTTCCCGTTATTCATCTGGATACAGGAAAAGAGTTTCCTGAGGCCTACGCGTTCCGCGACCAATACACCAAGGAGTGGGACCTGGACCTGATCGCCGACGATTGCCCGCC
The DNA here is from genome assembly GCA_965207985.1 of Rhodospirillaceae bacterium. Taxonomy (GTDB): domain Bacteria; phylum Pseudomonadota; class Alphaproteobacteria; order Rhodospirillales; family Rhodospirillaceae; genus CBDBND01. The sequence continues at coordinate 110,668 of CBDBND010000003.1, forward strand.
CATCGAAGAAGTGGATGCCAGTTTGCCGCCGGCTTCACGCTTTGCCGCCCGAAAATCCCTTGGTCTGCAGCAAGCCATCGACCGGTACGGGTTCAAGGCCCTGATCACAGGAATCCGTCGAGATGAACAGGCAACGCGTGCCAAGGAACGGGTGTTTAGCCCCCGTGGCATCGATAATTCCTGGGACTTCCGCGAACAGCCGCCAGAGTTTTGGGATCAATACAATACGGATTTTCCGCCGGGCACCCATGTGCGTGTGCACCCGTTGCTCCATTGGACGGAAGTCGATATCTGGCGGTACATCGAACGGGAGAACATTCCCATGGTGCCGCTTTACTTTGCCAAGGACGGACAACGATACCGGTCCCTCGGCGAAATCGGCATTACGGAATCCATTCAATCCGATGCGACGACCATTGCCGAAATCATTGCGGAACTAGAAGCCACGAGAGATCCCGAAAGAGCGGGACGGACGATGGATCACGAAGCCGAAGACAGTTTTGAGCGTTTACGCACCACGGGTTATTTGTAACGGGAATTGTTTAGATCATGAGCGTTACAAATAAGACCAGGGAGCGTGCATTTCCCATTGTTATCGTTGGCCACATTGATCACGGCAAGTCGACGTTGATCGGCCGCATGCTGCATGACACGGACTCGTTACCCACCGGCAAAGTAGAGGAATTGCAGGCCAGTGCAGAGAGGCGCGGTGCGCCGTTTGAGTGGTCCTTTGTATTGGATGCTCTCCAGCTCGAACGCGATCAAGCCATTACGGTTGATTCGACGCAGATTTGGTTTCACACGACCACCCGCCGCTACGTCATTATAGACGCGCCCGGCCACCGTGAGTTTTTGCGCAACATGGTCACCGGCGCCGCCAGCGCCAATGCAGGCGTAGTTGTTATAGATGCGCAACAAGGCGTATCAGAACAAACGCGGCGGCATACCTACCTTCTACACCTGATCGGCATTTCTCAAGTTGTTGTCGCCATCAATAAGATGGACTTGGTCGACTACGATGAGAAAAGATTCACGGACGTAGAATCGGAAATGCGAGCCTATCTCCAAGAGATTGGCCTTGCAGCACAGGCGATGATTCCTGTGTCATCCATGCACGGGGAAAATCTGGCAAGATTGTCCGACAAAATGCCTTGGTACAACGGGCCAACGGTTACCGAAGCGCTGGACGAATTTCCGCGTGCAACAACACCGATCGAGCAACCCTTCCGACTGCCAGTCCAGGATGTTTACAAAAACGAGGGTAAGCGCATTATTGTCGGCCGTGTTGAAAGCGGTCAGTTACACGTGGGCTCACCTGTCACGGTTTGGCCAACCGGGCGTACGGCCGAGGTCGTATCTTTTGAAAGCTGGAACCAAACGGCCCCTATTGACGGTGTGCTGGCCGGACAATCGGTAGCGCTGACGCTCAACGACGAACTGTTTGTTGAACGTGGCCATATCCTCATATTGCCGACGGCCGGCCCGCGGGCGGCCAACGCTCTATCAGTGCGTCTCTTTTGGCTCAACCGAGACGCCCTCAAGCGGGGCGAGTCTCTCACCCTCAAGCTGGCCACAGCGCAATATGACGTTGTTGTCGATTCCATTGATACGATTATCGATGTCGATGACCTCAGCCGCCACCGGGGCCATGAATTGGGTCAAAATGGCGTGGCTGAGGTCACATTGCGGTGCCGCAGCGATATCACCTTTGATCTTTTCCACGACCTCCCCGCCCTTGGTCGCGGTGTTTTGCTCGACGGGTACCAGGTTGTTGGCGGCTGTATCATCGAAGGCGGGTCTGAAATTGAGACGGCGTCGCGCAATCTGACCGCCGTTCCCCAATCTGTCAGCGCCGACGAACGGGCAAGTGCCAATGGATATGCCGGCGCCGTACTGTGGATGTCGGGGCTGTCCGGTGCCGGCAAATCGACGCTTGCTATGGCCCTCCAGCGGGAACTTTTTGGCCGCAATATCAACGTCTACACTCTAGACGGGGACAATGTCCGTAACGGCCTTAATCGCGATCTGGGATTCAGCGAAGAAGAGCGCGATGAAAACATTCGCCGTGTCGCCGAAGTGGCCAAGCTGTTTGCCGATGCGGGCATGATTGTCATTTCTGCATTCATTGCGCCCACGAATTCGGCGCGCGCTCAAGCCCGGGACATCATCGGCGATTTGTTCCACGAAGTGTTTATCAGCGCCGATCTGGAAGTGTGCGAGGCCCGTGACGTCAAAGGGCTGTATGCCAAGGCACGCCGCGGCGAGATCGATGACTTCACCGGCATTTCATCACCTTGGGAACCACCTCAGAACCCCGATCTAGAAGTGGATACGGGCGCGCTTTCGCTCGACGAGTCGCTCGGTAAATTGGTGACTTACGTTGAGCAAGCCATCCTCAACGGTAAATCGAAATCTATCATCGCCAGTAAGTAGCGAACGATTAAATCACGCCTGTAAGACTAGGGTCTGTTGACATTTAACGCATGGCGATGATGGTTTCGACGAGGTTGCAGTTTGCGGCGTAGCTGATGTCGGTCTTGTCGTAGCGTGTTGCGATGCCACGGAATTCCTTGATCTTGGCGAAGTAGTTTTCGATCAGATGTCGCCAGCGGTACATGTGCTTGTCGTAGGCCGCCGGCCGCTTCCTGTTGGCGAGCGAGGGAATGACGGCGCTTGCGCCACGTTGGTCCAGTTGCTCTCGCAGCCAGCCGGCATCGAATGCCTTGTCGGCGATGAGGGCATCGAAGTGAACGTCGTCGATCAACGGCTGGACGCCCATCATGTCGTGGCGCTGGCCAGGGAGCAGCACGAAGCGGACCAGACACCCCAGTGCGTCGACCAGGGCGATGATCTTGGTGGTCAATCCGCCCCGTGATCGGCCGATGGCCTGATTTTGAGTCCCCCTTTTGCGCCGCTCGCCTTCTGGTGAACGCTGACGATGGTGGCGTCGATGAGGGCATATTCGAAATCCGGTTCCGCCGACAACTCCTCGAACAGCCGCTCGAAGACACCCTTCTTCGCCCATCGGCGAAAGCGCTGGAAGACGCTGTTCCAATTGCCGAACGCCGGGGGCAGAGCGCGCCACGGCGACCCTGCGCGCACCCGCCACAAAACCGCCTCCAAAAACAGGCGGTTGTCCGCCGCCGTCACGCCACGGTCCGTCGCCTTGCCCGGTAGATGACGCCAAATTTTCTCCCAAACATTGTCCGTGATCACAAAACGCTCTGACTTCATCAAACACTCCTTGCAAAAGGAGGCTTGAATCACTTTTCCGCGACATTGGGAATCCACTAAATGTCAACAGACCCTAGTTGGGATCAACGCGCTCGAAACTGCTGGCATCGTCCGGATCACCCTCGCCGCTGTACCGCACCTTTGCCGGATAGGGATAAGCCGGCCGGCTAAATTCAATTTCATCGTCTGAAAGAGGCAGGTTCGTACCAGCGCTGTCAACGGGAACATTGGGGTGGACGCCAATGAGGACATCAGGAGCGTTCCCGTTCTCAACCCAATCTTCCATGTAGTCGAGATAGTTGATGGCATAGGCCCCTGCCCCACCGGAGCAGTGATTCATGCCGGGGATCATGAACAGTCTGAAAAACTCCTGGGTTGCGTTCAAGCCTCCCATGGTTCGCGTGGTCAGATCGTAGTAGTCGATGATGTTGAGTGGAACGACGGACTGATCACGCCAGCCCTGGTAGATGAGGATTTTACCGCCCTGGTCGCGGTACTTCCGAAGATCGGGATTTGACCCTGTGTATAAAGACTCCATCATGCCCAAGCGTTTGTAGTCCCGGTCGTAATCGAAATCGGCGTTTTGCCAGGATGGTCCAGGATCTGGTTGGAACGCCATGTAACGGAACATATCGGCCATGAAATTCTCATAGGTGGAGAGGCTGCCGTCTTCAGATATATAGTTGCCTCCCCAGTTGAGCTCGGACCCTCGTTGCGCGCCGCCGGTATAAAGCGCTTCGCCATCTGAATTGGTTGGACCTTGGTAGATTTTATTGACCACGTCCACTTGCGCTGACGTCAAACAGTTGTTCCGGTCCCGGCCCAGGCAACGCAGTTCGCTGGGTTGAAAATCGCAGTCTCGGGCATCGCCGATGAGTCCGTCCTCGATGCCGTCATTCATGTCGCATTTTTCGATCACAGCGTCATGGATCACCTGAAGTTTGCTGGCTGGAAGAATCTGATTACCGTTTTCGTCGCGGTTGACGGCAACGGTCCAGTTCAATTGCATGCCGGCGCCGGTTTCGTTGATCACCGGGGCTCCCGCGACGATGCCGTCAAAGTCGTATGGAAACCGCTGAGCCTCCACCAAGCCCTGCCGGCCACCGGTGGAGCAGCCCATGTAATAGGACCATTGCGGTGCGTTGTTGTAAAACTGTTCAGTGATCGCTTTCCCGGCAACGGTAACCACATGCGTGGCGCGGTAGCCGAAATCAACTTCCGCCTGAATGGCGTTATAGGCCCACTTGGCATCCAATGCCGTTGATCTGTGCCCCATGTCACTGGCGATACAGGCGTATCCGTCTTTTACGTGATTATTGCAGGCGCCGATGAAAATGCTGCCGCAATATCCGCCGCAGCCACGCTGCAAAAACTTTCCGTTCCAGTCTTCAAGTGGAAGTCTCAGCTCAAACTCTATAGCAGGACTGACATATCCTTTCACCTGGCAATAGGCCGGTATGTCATCGGCAACGCTCACTGGTGCAGCAGATGTGATGTGGGTGGGCGCATCCATGACAGCGGAGAAATCAGATTGCGCTAAAGCCCTACACTGCGCGTCCTCCGATGATTGCGCGAGAGTCTCGTTCGATCCCGCTGAGAGTATAAGAGCCGCTAAAAGAAATAGCCTGATCATCGCCCGCCCCCACAAATGCGTTCTTTGGCTCATGGTATCTGGGTTTGCCATGGTTGTACCAATGGATTAAGAGGGCGTGTTCACGTTTTTGTCAGGTGTGCACGGCTGATTCTCGCGTAAAGTGCGCCAGTCAAGAGCGACAGATGCGTTCAGGATAATCCATGACCGACGTGGCACAGCCGCAGCTTTCCGCCAGCCGATACAAAACGATCTGGGTCCTAGCCCTCCCGATTATGGGCGGCATGGTGTCGCAAAACATTCTCAACCTAGTCGATACCGCGATGGTGGGACGGGTCGGTCCCTCGGCTCTCGCCGCCGTGGGCATTGCCAGTTTTACCAATTTCATGGCCATCGCCATCGTTCTCGGCTTCGGTACAGGTGTGCAAGCGATCGCTTCCAGACGGTTGGGCGAAGGCCGCGAAAACGAAACTGCCATCCCCCTCAATGGTGGCTTGTTTCTCGCCCTCGTTATGGGGTTGCCTTTGACCGTCCTCCTTTACTTCGCCGCCCCATACGGCTTTCCCCTGCTGGTGGACGACCCATTGGTGGTCGAAGACGGTGTTCCATACCTGCAGGCTCGTATCCTTGGCACGGTAGCCATATCCATGAACTACGCCTTCAGAGGTTTTTGGAACGGCATCAGCATGTCCATGGTGTACATGCGCACTCTGGTGATCATGCACGCCATCAACATATTCCTGAACTGGGTACTGATCTTTGGGAATTTAGGGGCCCCGGCCCTAGGAGCAGAAGGAGCGGGCATTGCCACAACCATTTCCATCTACATCGGCGCGCCCCTATATGCCACGCAAGCCTAGCACCTTGCCCGCGACCGGGGTTTCCTGGACCGTCTGCCACATCTTGAAACCATAAAAAGCATTTTCAGGATTGCTCTGCCCGCATCGGTACAGCAGTTCTTTTTTGCCGCTGGGTTTACCGCACTCTTTCTGATTATTGGAATGATCGGTACGTCGGAACTGGCCGCCGCCAACGTGCTTATAAACGTATCGCAAACCGCATTTCTGCCCGGTCTGGGTCTCGGTATTGCCTGTGCCTCATTGGTGGGGCAGGCACTGGGCCGGGAAGAACCGGACGACGCCAAAGCCTGGGGCTGGGATGTCACCAAACTGGGTGTGCTGGTCATGGGCATATTGGGATTGCCCATGGTTCTCTTTCCAAACCTGATTTTGGCGATTTTCCTTACAGACCAAAGTGTTATCGACCTTGCCCGGCCACCGTTGATGCTGGTGGGCATCACCATCTGGTTCGAAGCCATCTCTATGATTCTCTTGAGTGGGTTGCAGGGCGCGGGCGCTGCAAAAATGGTGGCGAAAATATCGATCAGCTTGCAGTGGATTCTGTTTCTTCCCCTCGCCTATGTGGTTGGACCTGTTTTGGGCTTCGGCCTGATTGGCGTTTGGACATGGTTTATCGCCTACCGGTTTATAACCACCATAATCTTTGCCGGTGTCTGGCAGTTCGGTAATTGGCAGAACATTAAAGTTTAGCTGCAAGACCTAACGGCGCGCCCGGTCCACCGCCTCGATGAAAAAGTTCTCCAGCGCTTTGACGGCGCTTTGGCGCTTAAAGAGCTTGGCAACATTGGCGGAAATTTTTTCTCTATGTGGTTGGATAGATTTGTTAAAATCCCTGTCCCGAACCAGACGGACGGCAAGGCCTACGTACTCTTCGTCTGTTTCGGCAACACAATCGAGAACACCGATGGTCTTGTAGAACGCCAGAGTATGACGGCCGCGCATGAATTCACCTGGTTTGTGAACGATCGGTGTTCCCATGGCCAAAGTCTCGTAACCGCTGCGTCCGCCCGACCACTGAGGGATATCAAGAATGACATCTGCTTCTTTGCTCAAGCGAAGAAATTCATCGGTAGCAAAGGGACCTGAAAATATAACCTGCTCGAAAGCCGCCCCTAAGGTTCTTTCCAATCGTTTTGAAAGGTGTTCGCTCTGAAAGTCGATGAGAACCAGAACCGCTTCCGGAACAGCAGAAAGCACGGCTTTCAGCACGGGATCGAAATCGGGATGAAGCTTAAAGCTGCTCTGAAGGCACGCAATCAGTGGACGGTCATTGGGAAGGTTGTATTGGTCCCTGTCCAATGCACCACCGGGGTCGATCGGCCGAAAATAATAGCCCCCAGCGTCTGGTAACCGGATCAGCTTCTCTAAATAAGCATCTTCGGCGCCTTCGGGCTCCATCAAATCACACGATACGAAATAATCGACAGTGGGAATGCCAGTCGTCACGGGGTGGCCCCATGACACCGCCTGCACGGGGGCTAGCCTGGCGAAGGCCAAAAAATACGAAAACGTGTCCATACCTATGTCGGGATAATAAAGAAGATCAAATTCTTGATCCGCAATGAAGGATTGCGCTTGTTCCAGATGTCTTGGCGCGACGTGGGCATGATCCGCTTCGGATTCGATCTTCTTTCGAACCTCATCCGTTTGGTCATCGCGAGAGATTATATGGACTTCAAATTTTGACCGGTCCAAGTGCTGGATATAGCCGATATTGAGATGACCGATTGTGTGATGGCGAAAATTTGAAGAAACAAACCCCACTTTGATCCGATCACGCGCTAGCGTCTTTCCGATATGGGGCGCGGTAAAACTAAGAGAAGGGACAACCTTCAAATACGTTTCGGCAATGTGTTTTTGAATGTCTTTGTCATTTTTGCCGTGATAGGCCAAATGGAATTGATCCCTTAAGATCTGACGGAATGGATCACTGATAGTTTGACCTGACTGAGAAACCTTGGTCATTCTCTCTGTCAACCGGCTTCTCCATTTGTCGATCTCGTCGCTTGACTCGGGCACAACCGGTAAAACAAGGGCATTCAAAAGCAATATCTCAATTGATGGGTCAATTCGTTCGTACCTATCGAACTGATCAGCGGCGGCATTTGCATCCCCTATTTCCTGGTAGGTGGTACCGAGGTTTTTATTTGCCAAAGCAAATTGAGGATCGATCTCAATGGCCTTTTGAAACAATTCGATGGCTTCTAAGACACGTCCTTGTGATTTTCTCACCAATCCAAGTTCATTCAGTGCCGCCACATCTTTGGGCGACTTTTCTAAAATCTCCAACAGCAGTTCAGAGGCTTTCTCAAGGTTATTGAGTTGCCAATGAATCGAGGTAATTTGTTGTTTGAGATCCGGTATTGATGGTTCGTGTTCAGCGGCCTTTTGTAGAAAAACCAGCGCCTCTCTAAATCGGCCTTGGCCAATCAGATTGTATCCTAAGGAATGCAGTGTGAACGGATGGTCAGGTGACAAATTCACCGCTTGGCGAAAATGGTGCTCCGCTTGCTCAATCTGTCCAGCTAGAGAGTAAACGTGACCGGACATGACGTGGACCATGGCAATGTTTGAATTCAGGCGGAGTGCTCTTTCGATTGTTTCGTACGCAGCATTCATTTCCCCCAGACCCGCCAGTGTTGCCGCAAGAAGACTCAAAACCTTGGGGTCGTCAGACCTTTCCTGAGCAGCACGCTCGAACTTCTCTCGCGCTTCGGCAAAGCGCCCGGCATTGTAAAGAGCCGTTCCTTGTGAAATGTCGTTTGCGGTCACGTTCATGGCCGCGCCTATTGCTCCATCACCAATACAGCCGCCCCTTCAATCCGGCCGGCGCGAAGATCGTCCAGGGCTTGGTTGGCATCCTCCAAGTCATAGGGATGCCAAGACGTCTTGACCGGATGGTCTTGAATGACATCCAGGAACTCCTCGCCATCTTGACGGGTTAGGTTGGCAACGGATCGCACCTGACGCTCTGACCACAACAGATCATAGGGAAAGGCCGGAATATCGCTCATGTGAATGCCGGCGCAAACCACCACACCTCCCTTGTCCACATGGGCCAGAGATTGCGGAACCAGGGCGCCGACGGGCGCGAATAAAATGGCTGCATCCATCGTCTGCGGCGGTGTTTCATCGGACCCGCCAGCCCAAACCGCCCCGAGGGAATGGGCAAACGCCTGGCCCTCCGTATCACCCGACTTGGTAAAGGCATAGACCTCCCGCCCCTGAGCCACGGCGACTTGCGCCAAAATATGTGCGGCGGCACCAAAGCCATAGAGGCCTATTCTGTGTGCATCATCGCACATGCGGTAAGCACGAAAACCAATCAGTCCCGCGCACATGAGCGGCGCTGCGTCTTTGGGGTCAGACTTTGGATCGATGGGGAACACGTAACGGGCGTCTGCAACTGTGTAGTCGGCAAAACCGCCGTCCCTGGTATAGCCGGTAAAAAGTGCGCGTTCGCACAGATTTTCCTGGCCCCGCTGACAATACCGGCACGACCCGCAGGTCCAACCGAGCCACGGCACGCCGACCAATTCTCCCTCCTGAACAGATGTCACGTCTTCCCCGAGATTATTGACCACGCCGATGATCTCATGGCCAAGCACGATGGGAAGTTTGGCGTCGGTCAGATCGCCATCCACGATGTGCAAATCCGTGCGGCAGACGGCGCACGCTTGAACCTGGATTTGCACTTCACCGTCGGCCGGCTCTGGTAAGACCCGTTGTTCAAGACGCAACGGCTGACCCGGCCCGTCCAAGACCATGGCGCGCATGGAAGATGCCACAAGCGATCCTTACCGCGCTCTAACTTTACGGACAAAGTCCGCCAGCTCGCGGTTGTAGCGTTCCGCATGATGATAAAATGGCAGGTGCCCGGTGTCCTCATAGAAGGACAGGTCCACGTTCGGCAGTGTTTCCAAAGCGACGTCTGTGTCGTTGGCGGGCATGACCAAATCACGGGAACCTCTAGTCAGAAGAACGGGAACATTTAAGTCCTTGGCCAAATCAGTGTTGTCCAGGTCACGTGCAGCCATCGCTCGTTTGACATAAGAGGGCATCAACAGACCCATGGCAAACTGCGCCTGTTTATCCAGGTCCGTCATGTTGGGGGTGTAAAAGCTGATGGCGGTGTTGAGGGAAGCTTCGACGTTCTCATCGAAAACAAAGGAACGGGATTTGCGGGAATTCTCCAGGAGTTGAACCGTGGCCTCAGACTGAGGAAAGGGCGAACGGGCACCAAACCGCCCAAAGAGCCCACCAGATTGATACCGGCGATTCCGTCCAAGCCGAAATGGCGCACATAATCGGACACGACGAAACCGCCGTAGGACCAGCCAACAAGAACTGGGTTTTCAAGGTTGGTTGCGGAAATGAAGGCAGCCACATCCCCTGCCCATGCTTCAGACGGCGCAACCAGGTCCTCCTGCCACGGCTTGCCCGACAGGCCATGTCCGCGCAGATCAAAGGCGACGATATGGAAGTCATTGGCTAAATCAGAGTCAAGCTGCAGGCGGAATGCCATCGCAGCTTGTCCGAAACCGTGAATCAAAAGAATTCCGGGGCCATTCTTGTTTCCGGTTTCGATGACATTGAGAGGAACACCGCCGTAACCTTCTATTTCTCTATAAGTAAGCTCAGCCCATGCGGCGCATGATGTGTATGCAAAAAGAAATCCGAGAAAATAGGCAACCAAACGACTCATGAGCTGCTCCCCTAGCCTTATAGCGTCACCATTTTACCCGTCCCAAGACGCAGCGTCAGTCAATGTTCCGGGAAATCGGTGGTCGACCGCCGTCTTAAATTCTTTAGGCAATTGGTCAAGACCTTCCAGATGGGCACCATTGCCCTTGAAAAGGATACGCCCGGGAACGCTATGCATATTCATCCAAGTTTGCCATTCAGCAACCAAATTGTGAGACCAGGTACTGGGAATATGAGTGAGGTCGGGATTTGTCAGATCCTCCAGTTCACACGCGTGGCTGACCAAATTCGCTTCCAACTTGTGCCAGGTGATGTCAGGGGTTTGAAAACGGGTGAAGCCCCGCCGGGTAACAAAGACCTTTTCTCCCACCACCCGGTAATCGAGCGCAAAAGGGACTTTGTTTTCTGAAGACTCCACCGGAAAGGGTGCGCGCGAAAAGTCAGGCCCATTAAGCGCGAATACCTGTTCCGAAACGCCCGACGCGGTTGGTGCTACGGAAACCGAGTCCCCAGTGTAAGGATTGATCAAAGTATCAATGAAAGCACCGGTCTCGGGATCCTGATACCAAATCCAGGTCCGCTGCCGGATAGCGATGGCGCCGTTATCCCTTTCATGGGCTTTGCGGGCACTGCAGGTTTGATAGCCGTACAGCACGCGCGCGAAGTCTTCGAGGGTTAAGTCGTCGGCTTGCGGTTTAAACCCATAGACATGACCGGTGGTGAAAGCAAACACCGTACGGCCGGATAGATCTGCTGTCAGCTTGCCCCAGGTCTTTACGTTGAACGCGGGTGATGGCGTAAATGGCAAAGTAGCAGCGCGGCCGAGGCCAGCGGTCAGCCATCCGAAGACGGAGTCGGCCACCACGGTCCGTCTCGTCAAACGAGGCGTGGGAAAGTCAATCATGGCATTTCTTTCCTTACCGAAAGCCCTTGGGCAAGACGTTGCTATACGGTATAGGTCAGGCTCGCTGATTGGAACAGCGGCACTGGCGTCACGGAGAGATTTAACATGTGGTTTTTGAGAGTCGTGAAAGGCATCGGCCGGTTTCTGCTCGATGTTCTGTTTCTTTTAGCCGGTCTCATCATTGCCGCCATGGTTTTTAACGCCGTTGGTCTGGTATGGGCGATCGTCATTTCCCTTCCGGTTTGGCTTTGTCTCGCATGGATTTACCGCATTCTACTGGGGCCGCGCAAAGCCACAGCGTAGGTGCCCTTTATGGCATATGCGTTTGTATGGTCTCCAACAAAGGGATCGCCTCTTCTAAAGGAACAGGAAACGGTTTGCCGTGAAGCAAACGATTTGTTGCATCGGCAATAACAAGACGATGGCCCGGTCCAAATAAAAATTCAGGTTCCAACGTTTCCACAGGCGGTGGTTCTGGCAGTCCATCAACGGAAACGATTTCGTGTCCAATTATTTCTAGACATCCCTCCTTTGCCGTAATCACGCACCGAATTGGAGCAGCCGTTCTTCTTCCCGTTGCATCTATGACAACCTCGAACCGGCATTGGTTGCCGACTAACCCTTTAACTTCAATCGACTGTTCGACCGGCTTGATAACGTAAAAGATCTTTCGCACATTTTTGGGGTTGGTGGCTCCGGGTCTGGTTAGGTTGGTTTTGTTCAATCAGCCACTCCAGAAGGAAGGAGCCACCATGGAAAAGGATAACACGAAGGCATTGTCGCACGTCATACGGATTGATGACGAACGTATACAGGATCACCTGGGCAAGGTAGTGCGGGGCAGTGTTGAGGAGACCCTGAACGCGCTATTGGACGCCGAAGCGGACCGGCTCTGCAATGCTGAGCGCTACGAACGCAGTGAGGCCCGTCGCGATACGCGGGCCGGCAGTTACGAGAGGAAGCTTCAGACACGGGCTGGCGAGGTTTCTCTGAAGGTTCCCAAGCTGCGCCGTCAGACCTTTGAGACGGCGATCATCGAGCGTTACCGGCGTCGGGAGGCATCGGTCGAAGAGGCCTTGATGGAGATGTATCTGGCCGGTGTTTCGGTACGGCGTGTGGAGGACATCACCGAGGCGTTGTGGGGCACGCGGGTTTCGCCAGGAACCGTCTCGAACCTTAACAAGAAAATCTATGAGCAGATCGACGCTTGGCGCAATAAGCCGATTGCGGGCGATCATCCCTATGTGTATGTGGACGGCATCGTCCTTAAGCGCAGTTGGGCCGGCGAAGTGCGTAATGTTTCGCTATTGGTGGCGATCGGCGTCAACCAGGAGGGCTTCCGCGAGATCTTGGGCATCGTTGAGGGTGCCAAGGAGGATAAGGCGGGATGGGGCGCATTCCTTAAGCATCTCAAGGCGCGCGGGCTGTCAGGCGTCCAGTTGGTTATCTCTGACGCCTGTCTGGGTTTGGTAGAGAGTATAGCGGAGGTCTACGGCCCGCGGCCCTATTAACGATTGCTACGGTCACCAGTTATGCCCGGGGATGGTTAACAAATGATTTTAACCATTTCCGAAACCGGAACTATTGGGGAAAAGTACGGTGATAGAAGAATTTATCTATTTATTTCAATGAGTTATAAAAATCTTGATCAGCGCTTTGTGGTCCTCAAATGGGTCTGAAAAGCGGCCTCTATCATTCGCCAGGTTCCCCCAAAGGGCGCAATCTGGCTATCCGGCTTGATCACAAAGAGAAGGTCAAAGTCGAGGCGTGATCTGGGATACAGCACTTTGGTCACGATCCGCTTAACGCTTTATTATGGGCTTTGTCCTAGCGTAGGGTTTGAATGGGAATTTAGTGGTAGATTTCTCGTAGTTGACTGAAAAATAAAGATTTTTAGTTCGAGAATTCGACCCCCAGGGTGAGGCTGACGGATCATGGATATGCCCCTCAACACAGTTTTGGATCTGGCGATCATCCTTCTGCTTGTTCCGACCATTGTCTATGCGGTCATCCTCAATCGTCGGCTGACCACACTAAGGCGGTCGCGCGATGAGTTGGCGAAGGTGGTGAGCAGCTTTAACGAAGCCACCATGCGCGCCGAAGCCGGCATCCCCAAACTCAAGAAGGCGACGACGGAAGCCAACACCGCACTGCAGGATCGTGTGGAGAAAGCCCATACCCTGCGTGATGACCTGGCTTTTATGATTGAACGGGCAGAAGAAATGGCGGATCGCCTGGAAGGCGCCGTGAGAGCCGGCCGTAGCGAAGGCGTTCAGCCGCCAGCGGCTCCACCGGCAGCGCGACCCGCTCCGGCTCAGCCTGATCCTTCTGTTGCCGCCCGCACCCTTGCCGGCGCCGCCATGGCCGCTAGCGATGAAGATGATGTCGACCTGCGTGCAGCCATTGGCGCGGCGCGGGCCGAAGCCAATGTGAGCGGGAACCGTGAACCCGGGCCGACCTTTGGTCGGGCGCGGCCTGTCGCTGAACCAGTTGCAACTGACGATGAACGGTCCGAAGCGGAACGCGAACTTCTCAAGGCATTACAGTCCGCCCGCTGATTCCGGCTTCGAATTCGTTATTCGCCCGAGTATGATTCGATTATGACCCAGAACCGCCGCCATCCGAGACCAGCCGCCAAGGGGCGCAAAAAAGTCAGAAAAAAAGCGCCGTCGCGCACCCGCGGTCCCATTCTGCGTGTCCTACCCATGATGATTCTGGTCGCTCTTTTTGTTTTGGGTTTCCGGGTGACCATCGTTGTTAAAGACGTACAGACCATGATGGCGTCGGTTGACGTCGGTCAGTCCGCCGCCATTGCTCAGGAAGATGCGGGAGCGCGGATCGAAGAATTCGAAGATGCCGTCTTGGGCGAAGAAGAGATGGGGGAAGAAACGCCCGAAGATGTGATGGACGATCCCGCGCAAGCTGCCGGGGGTTTGCTGGATGGGGATGCAGACCCCGCCGGTCAGTTCCTGTCGGTTGATCCGCAGTCCTTTACCGCGTCTGAACTGGATTTGCTGCAGCGTCTCTCCGAACGCCGCGAGGTTATCGCAGAGCAAGAGAAAGAACTCGATGCCCGGGAGGCCATGTTGCGCGCCGCTGAGGCCCGGATCGACGGTAAGATTGCGGAGCTCCAACAATTGGAGCAAACCCTGACGGACTTGGTCGCAGAGGCGGACGCCCAACAACAGGCTAAAATAAATACGTTGGTTAATATTTACGGGGCCATGAAACCTAAGGATGCAGCGCGCATCTTCAATGACCTCGATATGCCCATCCTGATTACGGTGGTCGAGAGCATGCGCGAAAACAAAGTCGCCCCAATCCTGGCTCAAATGGATGCGGTCAAGGCGACGGCGGTCACGGAAGCGCTTACCCTGCGGAAACAAATTCCAGGACTCGAAGGCGAGCCTCAGGGTTAAAAACGCCGCCATTAGCCCCCTGTCCCGAGGCGGGGGGTATGGTTATTTCTGAAAAAAATATATCAGCCTGCTAGAGCATCGGGAATTAAAGTATTGTTCAAGATCGAATATGCCTAAAATTCAATACCCCGTTAGCCAACTTGGTATTTTGGGCGCCATCGCTGAAACACGTAGGTTCTGTTGGCATCGCAGATATATTCACTACAAAGGCATTTAATTCTTGGGGCTTTTTGGTTTTAGTCGTTGCAGGGTTTGTCACGGTGACCTAAGCACTTCTGTTTGTAGCAATTCACGTAGGTGATATCCGTTGCCCAGACTTGGTTCGGTCTGTTCACACTCAGCCCCCGGAGTAGATACGGCCAGGTCTTGTGCCCCTTCGCTGGCTTTGAGGTGCTGGGCTTCTGGTAGATCGGCATCAGGCCCATGAGCCGCATCAGGCGGCGAATCCGCTTCTCATTGACGCAATGGCCTTCGTTCTTCAAATGCCACGTCATCTGCCGGACGCCAAAGAACGGCGTGTCCAGGAACTGTTCATCGATCTCACGCATCAGCGCGAGGTTCATCTCGCTCTCACCCTTGGGCGTGTAATAGAACGACGACCGGGAGATCGACAGCAGCGCACACTGCCTGCTGACCGATAATCCGGGATGACCCGGCTCGATCATGCCGCGTCTCACTTCACGCCCCAGGGCTTGAGCTGTCTGGACAAAAAATCGTTGGCCACAGCCAACTCCCCAATCTTGGCATGCAGTTCCTTCACCTGCGCTTCGTCGATCTCCGGTTGCCGGCGGCCACCACGGGCGAACAGGCCAGGAGCACCATCAAGCAGCGCACGCTTCCATTGATGAATCATCGTCGGGTGAACCCCGAACCGGCTGGACAGCTCGGATACGGTCTCTTCGCCCTTCAAGGCTTCAAGGGCTACTTTCGCCTTGAATTCCGGCCAGTGTTGCTTGCGTTTCGACATCTCTGATCTCCTTCTCTACGAAGACCAGAAGACAACAAAGTGTAGCTTACGTCAGTGTCCGATTCCCGGGGAGTAGCTCAAACAGCGTACATATTTGCACGTATCAATCGTCTGAAAGATTAGATCACTTGCTAACTATTTTTGTAATTCCATTGTCATAAATTGATGGCTGACCGTTGCCCCGGTGAGGTTCTGAGGTGGTCCTGGAAAATCGGACAGTTGTTTAAGGTGTATTCCCCCGGTTACGGAGGAATACGAGATGACGAAGCGACGGAAGTTCACGCCTGAGTTCAAGGCGAAGGTGGCGCTGGAGGCGCTACGTGGCGACCGGACGATCCAGGAGATCGCGGCGCGCTATGAGGTTCACCCCAATCAGGTCAGCACATGGAAGCGCCAGGCCATGGACGGCCTGGGCGATGTGTTCTCGAACGGCGTGGAGGCGTCCCGCCGGGACATTGAGGCCGAGGTCCACGATCTTCATGCCAAGATCGGCCAGTTGACGGTGGAGCGGGATTTTTTGGCCAAAGGGCTCAAGCGATGAGCCGGCCGGAGCGCAAGGCGATGGTGCGCCGCGACGTTTCCGGTCTCAGCTTGAGCCGTCAATGCGAGATACTGTCGATCAGCCGATCATCTCTCTATTACAGGCTGCGGGGCGAGAGCCCGGCCAACCTGGCGCTGATGCGGCGCATCGACGAGTTGTTCCTTAAACATCCGTTCTATGGGTCCCGTCAGATGGCCCGTCATTTGCGCCGCGAGGGGGGTGTCGTCGGCCGTCACCGGGTTCGGCGCCTCATGCGCCTGATGGGGCTGGAGGCGATCTACCGGGCGCCGAAGACGAGCACGCCCCATCCCGAACACCGGGTCTATCCGTACCGTCTCAAGGGCCTCGCCATCGAGCGCCCCGACCATGTCTGGTGCGCCGACATCACCTACATCCCGCTCAGGCGCGGCTTCCTTTATCTGGTCGCGGTGATGGACTGGGCGAGCCGCCGGGTCCTGGCCTGGCGGCTGTCGAACACCATGGATGCCCGGTTCTGCGTCGAGGCCTTGAATGAGGCGCTCGACACCTCCGGCAGGCCGGAGATCTTCAACACCGACCAGGGCAGCCAGTTCACCAGCTTCGAGGTCACCGGCCGCCTCAAGGAGGCCGGGATCACGATCTCCATGGACGGGCGCGGCCGGTGCATGGACAACATCTTCATTGAGCGACTGTGGCGCTCTCTCAAGTACGAGGCGGTTCACCTGCACGAGCTGACCGACGGCTTCCACGCCGAGAGGGTCATCGGCGAATGGATCGGGTTCTACAACACCGAGCGGCCCCATTCGTCGCTCGGAGGCAAAACGCCGGCGGAAGCCTACGCGGCGGGGCAGCCTGTGGATATGTTGGACAAGACTACCGCCTTGCCCACATCCCCACAGGCCCAACAACAGAAATCAAATATGATAAACAGGATTCTGACGGCATGATCAGACAGCGGAATACACCTTAGATAAGCCGTCAGACTGTCCAAACAAGTGGGACCACCTCAGTTCCATGAGGTCCAACACAAACGAGTACTGATCCGGCTGCCATCGGTCATGAATGATCCAATAGAGGGATCATTGCCGTTTGCAATGACCTGGATGCGCACGGAGTATTTAAGAACGATTTAGGCATAGTGGCATTTGCACCTCCAACGGTTAGCATGCCCGTCCGGGGCCTCGAATCACCTCCTGACATTTAACGCAAATATTTGTGCGCGGTAGATTGATAAACGGAAAAAAATCCAACGTAATTTTATTTCGTGGCAAGGGTGGCGGTTTACATGAGAGCGTGCGTTTTTTTGTATTATGTTTGGGTTTTTGGTCCTGTCCCGGCCCCAAATCATTTACCTCACGTAATTTTATTTCGCGGCACCTATTTGTTTATGTGAAAACCAAATATCAACAATCACAATCCAACTCGGTTTTTCTTTGTGGCACTGTCAAGCGTGCTTGCCGTCAGTGTGTCTATGGACAGGGTAATTTTGTTCTAAAACGGGAGCGTCCAAGAGTTTTGGACGGAAAGTGCAAACTTAAGTCACTTGCAACAGCCTTAACGAACCCGGTTCCTCCTCGCCGCTTTCCCCAACCTTATTGGCTTCCTTCCCGATCAATACGCATTCCTGGGCGTGGATATGCCGCCGTTTGGTCAGGCCTCTGTTAAGCGGTTCTCCGTTTTCAAACTTTGATTCCGAGCTTATGTGAAACTCCGCCAAGGCCTGGGTATAGGTCCTAAGCTGCGTCGGACAAACCCGCTTACCGGTTTGGCGGCCAAATGGACTACTCGCTTGCCGGAAGACCTTATGGCGCGAAAGCTTTGGGAAGCCGCTCCAGAGCCGCCATAAGAAAAGAGCGCCCCCAAAGGCGGCGCCCCTGTCATTGTCTCTATAGTCCCTTATTTAGTCAGACCGGTGGGTCCGCTCCATGCGCTCATGGCGTTCCTGGGCTTCCAGACTGAGGGTGGCGATGGGCCGGGCCTCGAGCCGCTTCAAACTGATGGGCTCGTCGGTTTCCTCGCAATAGCCGTAGGTGCCGTCTTCAATGCGCTGTAGTGCGGAATCGATCTTGGATATCAGCTTGCGCGCCCGGTCCCGGGTCCGCAGTTCGAGGGAGCGCTCCATTTCGGCGGAGGCTCGGTCGGCCAAGTCAGGCTCTTGCAAGCCGCCACCGTCTTGCAGGCTTTCCAGGGTTTCTTCGGTTTCTTTAAGGAGTTCCCCGCGCCATCCGAGCAGCTTCCTGCGGAAATACTCCTGCTGACGGGGATTCATGAAGTCTTCTTTCTTGGTCGGACGATAATCAGGAGGAAGTGGAACGGTCATAAGCCCCTAACCAATGTTGTCTGCGCCGATGGCGCGGGAATATAGGGACAGGGATTTCTCCCGGCAATAGGGAAATCCACTCCTTTCACGAGCTTGTCATGGGGGCGCCCAGAATACGGGGCTTCTCTACTAAGCCTCTGAAAATAATGGATATAAGTCTTATCGACGGGCCAATTTGGCGAGTTCCACCTCGGCCCGGAGCTCGATTTCATCCAGCAGCTGTGAAATCAGCGGATCAGCGCCCCGTTCTCGCTTTTCCCGCACCAAACGGGCCAGGGTGACCAGATCGACAATAGAGCGGCCGTATCCTTGAGGGACTTGCAATTGCACCGTACCTGGGTCGGTCGCGAGTGCTGCGGTCGTACCCATAAAAGCGTTGATGGCGTCATGAAGGCCGCCGTCTAATTTGAGAACATCGTGTTCGGGATCCGCTTCCGCGACCATTTCATTGACCAGCGCCCACGCCTGATCGCCCAGGCCTGATTCGTAGTATTTCAACGCGAGAGTGAAACGGTTGTCCATGACGTCCGCGTTATCTTTTCAAACAATTCAGAGGCTTCAACATTGGCGCTGCCATTGCAAAATCGTTAGACACGTCCTTATTGCCATAGCAGCGCTTTGGTGGGCAGGAAGTCATCTGTTTTTAGGGGCGCTGGAGGTTTGTGTTCATAGGTCTCCGGGCCTTCGCACCAAGCTGTCCAAACACGGCGGTAGAGACTTTCCAAGTCACGCGTAAAGCCGATCTCATCGCGCAAGGGGGAGGCAGCCATCTGGTTTCTCAATTGGCTTCGCAAGTCCGCCAATCTCTCCGGATTGCGGCCTAACTCAATGGCTTTGGCGATATAGGCATCTGTATCAGGGACGCAGAATTCCTCATCCAAACCGATGGCATGCAGCAGACTTAGTCCGACCCGTCCGGTATGACGAAAACCGGTGCTCGTCAGCACCGGAACGCCCATCCAAATGGCTTCGCAGGTCGTTGTGGTGCCGTTGTAGGGGAAGGTGTCCAGGGCCAGGTCGACGCGGGCATATTGATTGAGATGATCGCGAACGGCGGGAACAAAAGACACCATGTCAATCCGGTCCCGTTCGATGTCGCGCTCTGCGAAGTATCCTAACACCCGTTCCTTCACGCTCTCCGTCTTGAGCTGCTTGCATTTGAGAAACAATCGGGAGTCCGGGACCTGCGACAGGATCTCGGCCCATGCGTCGACTACCTTGGCATTCAGCTTCGGCAATACGTTGAAAGAGCCGAACGTGACGTACCCCTTCTCCCTATGAGGCGCCGGCGAGGGATCTGGGGACTTGGCATGCGGGCGGTAGCAATGAAAACAGTGAGGCAGCCGCATCAAGGTCTCTATGCAACGCTCGTCCGCTTCGCCGGACGGGTCGGCGCGCTCGTCCGTAATGCGAAAGTCCATGGCCGGCATCCCCGTGGTGTCGGGATATCCGAGATAGCCAATCTGTACGGGCGCCGGTTTATAGCCGCAGGCCACCAGCCGGTTGGCTGAGGTATGGCCGCCCAAATCGACGAGAACGTCAATTTTGTCGTCACGGATCCGGTCAACCAGAGCCTGTTCCGTAAGACCGGCGGTCTCCACCCACGTGTCGGCCGCCTTTTGCATGGCCTCCGTCACCAGGTCGGTCCTGGTGGTGTTGGAGTAGAGAATGATTTCAAACGCGGTGCGATCATGCTTCTCCAACAGCGCTTCGATGAAATAAGCGACCGAGTGCCCACGGAAATCCGGCGACATGTAGCCAAGCTTAAGCTTCCGGCCAGGCGTTCGGTCATTGGTGTGAGGTTTTTTTGTAGCGGGAACACCACTGGCGAACCGTTTGCCGAATCGGCAATGAAGGTCAAAAATTTCCTCATTGCTAATGTCCGTGAGATACAGGCTGGTGAACAGATGGTTTGATGCGTAGACCGGCGCAGATTGGTTGTTCGATGCGGCAGCCTCGGCCATGGCATCCCGCGCCTCTTCGATGCGGTGCTGATCAAGCAAGGCCACCCCAAGGGTGTTCACGGCCATGACATTGCCCGGGTCGAGTTCAATGGCTTTTTGAATCTCTTCACTGCCGTTGATTAGGTCTTGCTGTTCGATCAAAGCGACGCCGAGACTGTAATGGGCAAAAGCGTTGTCGGGCTGTTGATCGATCACCTGCCGGTAGGCCGCGATGGCGTCGTCATAGTGGCCCCGCATGAAACGGGCGACGCCCAAATTGACCCAGGCATCGCCGTAGGCCGGATCGAGCTCCACGGCCTTTTCCAGAGCTTCTATTGCCTCTTCAAGAAGGAACATTTTTAGGAGCAACGTGCCGTAGTTGTTGGCCAGGACCGGAAGATCGGGCCGAAGCCGGACGGTACGCTCAAACATGGCCCGGGCCTCTTCCCGCTGCCCCAACAATGTCAGCACCAGTCCAAGATTGTTGTAGGCCTCGGCGTACTCCGGCGCCACCGCGATTGCCGATTCAAGAATATCACGCCCTTCATCAAACCGTTCCGCTTGGCGCAGCGCATTGCCCAGAGAATTGAGGACAGACCCTTGGTCTGGGTGTTCCCGGTTGATCTCTTCCAGAGCACTCAAGGATTTATTGGGATCCCCGGCTTCTCTGTAAGCCAATGCCAAGTTCACTTTGGCGTCAACATAGTCGGGATCAAGGTCAATGGCCCGGCTGTATTCAGCCATGGCGCCATCAATGTCGCCTTGGGCAAGACGCAGGTTGCCAAAGTTGTTATGGGCAACAGCATCGTCAGGTTGCAGTTCTATCGCCTTGCTGTAGCTCTCGAGAGCCGCTTCGTGATTACCGATTTCTTTCTCGACAACACCAAGATTAATCCAAGCTTCTACAAAAGAAGGGTCGGCGTCGACCGCCCGCTTAAACGCGTCCCGCGCCTCAGACCTGTTACGTGCCGAGACCAACGCGAGACCCAGAGTATGGTTGACATGGGCATCACCAGAGGCAAAGGCATACGCCATCTGAGCGCTGGCTACGGCGCCATCTATGTCGCCGGCGCGGCGCTGAAGGGTTGACCGGGCTTGCAAGAGATCCAGATCGCCGGGTTTTGCCTCCAGCGGGCCCTCCAGCACGACAAGGGCCGCTGCTGGGCCGCTTTGTTCGGCCATCAGCATGGCCAATTGAATGGCTGGCCCGGGGTCTTCGGGGGCAAGAGACGCGGCTTTCTGCAGATGGTCCCGTGCGGCGCCGGAATCTCCGAGCGCCTGGCGGCACAATCCTGCAACGTGATGTGCCTGAGCATCGTCGGGATTGCGGTCGAGAAAGGTTTGGATCAGCAGCTCGGCTGACTCCGGATCACCGTCCTGAAGGTAAGCGTAGGCTTGTGATAAGAGGGGTGACGTGACCGTATCGGAAGTCATAGTCGCAGCGCCCTTACCCCCTCGGCGTAAAATCCTCTCTGCAACGGCCGAGAGGCATGCAACCGATCCGTCAGGCTAAGCGGTTGTTGCTCCCGCTTGCGCCTGTGCTTGCTCGACAGCTTTGTTGTTGGCGTCAATAGCTTCTTGGTCTTCCGGATTGGTGCGCAGCCCGGCCGCCAAGTTACGGTTGATGTTGATGAGGATATCGAGATCCTTTGCCTCACCCGAACGCAAAGCCTTGGTGGTCTGTTTGTCGACAAAAATACTCAGACTCATGACGTTGGCTTTGATTTCGGGAGGAAGCTGGTTTTCTTCTTCCGTGATGTCCGCCTGCATGATGGTCCAAAGCAAATGATTGAAGCGCAGTGCTTTGGAGAAGCTTTCGACATCTTGAGTCACTTCTTTCGCTTCTTCGAGCAGCAACGCGGCCTTGGTAAAGGCCATGGCCTCCACTTCCCGGGGCGAAAGGCTTTGTTTTTGCTGCTACTGATATGCAGCGACCTTACTTTTCGACATTCTTTAACGCCTCCGCCTCAAGCTTAATCAGCTGCCGGCACAGCTTCAAAGCCCGGTAATGATCGCCTTCAAGAATTCGTTGAGACATTTCTACCATCATATCAATCGCGTTGGCATCTATGGGCATCAAGATCATCTGCCGCATGAGTAGAAAATAAATGCCATGGTAATCCTTCTCCTGAGCGGGGTTGATGTACATGTTGAGGATCGTGACATAGAGCATCTTCGCGACTGTGTCTGCGTCTTCCTCAGTGATTATGTCCTTTTGCCGGACAACCGGCACCCTATTGAGTACGACGAATTCCGTCTTGTTAGGACCGTTGGCAATGACGGAGGTCCCAATAAGAACTTTTTCGTTGGGCTTCAGCGTCAGTTTCAGCGGCATCTTTGACTCAAGTGATCTCAGGATAATGGAAAAAAAACGTTAAAATCGCGTCCGAAATTAAAAAAAAGCTAGGTTTTCTGCGACTTTTAGGCCGATGCCGCGGTTGGTACGTCCCCTCGTCTTTACACAGTTTTGAGCAAAAACGGAAGAGTGGTCCTCACCGGTCCGTTCACGCTTATTGGTTGTCGGCAGGTTAGGTCAACCCCTCGAAATCCGGCGACATAAGCTCCAGCGCCTCATCAACCAGCGCACGGATCAGGCGAAGCGGATGCGTCGCCGGAACACGAGCCTCGCAGCTCACATAAGAAAAAAGACCCTCCGTCCGATCGTCGCCTCCACGCATTACTTCCTCCATGCAATCAACAAAGAGAAAGAATCATTCCAAAGCCTCAAAAGGAAGACTTTTTCAGCAGCCTGCTAGATCAGAAAGGAGGAAAAGCAGTCTTTGTCTTAGTTGAACAGCCTCAGAATGGCCTGTTCAGACTGCTGGGCAATGGACAAGGAGATGGTGCCCTACTGCTGGCGTGTTTGCAAAGACAGAAGATTTGCGGATTCTTCGTTGAGGTCAGCATTGACCAGTTCGGAAGCGCCGCCCCGCAACGTGTTGATTATGTCTTCAGTGAAGGACCGGCGGATTTCCAGCAAAGCGGAATTGGTACCGAGTTCCTGACCCACTTGCCGCACGGTGATGAGAGCAGAATCGACAGCGCGGATAGCGGCATTGATGGCTGTCACCGCCGCCGTTCCGGTTTGACCCCAAACGGTGGTGCTGCCGGCAGTGCCTGTGGCAATGGCAGATGAGGCAACGAGGGTGGCAAAGTCAGAGGCACTGACAGCGCTTATGACCAACTGGTTTATGGCCGTCACTTCGGTGCGTTCATTGAACTTGACGGTCAACGTGTCGGCGCCTGCCATAAAGGCGGCTGTGGAATTTTTCAGCAGGTTGACCCCGTTGAAGCTGGCATCTTCGGCAAGGTTGTCGACCTGGGAGCGCAATTCGTTGAACTGACTGGCCAGTTTCATCCGGGTCAAACTTTCCGGAGACGAGATAGCCGATTGGGCCAGGGCTTTCATCTGTTTCAGTGCGGATTCAATCGCCTCAAGGCCTTGCAGGGCCGAGCGAATGATGTTGATACCGTCGGTGATACCATCCTTGATGTTTTGCAAGTCGGAGGCGCGGGTGTTGAGGTTACGCGCTTTGAAGAAAGACAGGGCGTCGTCGATGGCACTGTTGACCTTGAGACCCGTCGCCAGGCGTTCCTGGGTCCGGCCGATCAAGCCCGTCGTCCGCTGCAGCGAGAGCAAGTTCGTGCGTGTCGCAGTCGAAAGGGATGTGTCGCCCATGGTCTTACCTCATGCCAAACCGAAAACGCGTTTCTGTGGTGTCCGGCCTAGCCTTTCTTCCTCATGTTTGCTTTCCCGCGTTCAAAACCAAGTGGCACGGAAAAGGCGCTTTTCTTGCGATTCCATGAATACGCGGAAATCACCAACAAAAGGTTAAAGGCGAAACAAATAAGACTCTGAAAACAAACGAAAAACCGCGAATCTGAGAGTATTTGACGATCTCTCGCCAAAGAGAAACGGCGGACCACGAGATCCGCCGCTGAATCAGCATTTTGAGCTGGAAAGCCCTATTAGAAGAGCCGCAGGACCGACTGTTCGGACTGCTGGGCGATTGATAGCGAAATCGTGCCCAACTGCTGGCGGGTCTGCAGCGACAGCAGGTTGGCCGATTCCTCGTTGAGGTCGGCGTTGACCAGGTCGGAGGCGCCGCCTCTGAGTGTGTTGACGAGGTCTTGGGTAAAGTTCCTGCGAATTTCCAGCAGCGAGGAGTTCGTACCCAATTCCTGAGACACCTGCCGCACAGTGATCAAAGCCGAATCAACGGCACGGATGGCCGAGTTAATGGCCGTCACGGCCGCGGTCCCGGTTTGACCCCAGACCGTGGTACTGCCCGCCGTGCCGGTGGCGACGGCAGAGTTAGCCATGATCGAGGCAAAGTCGCTCGCGGAAACGCCGGAAACCACCAACTGGTTGAGAGGCCCCACAGTTGGACCCAGCACGTCATCTGTCCGTTCGTTGAACTTGACCGTCAGATTGTCGGCACCGGCCTGGAAGGCCGCCGTGGAGTTCTTGAGCAGGTTCACTCCGTTGAAGCTTGCGTCTTCCGTAAGGTTATCGACCTGAGAGCGCAGTTCGTTGAACTGACTGGCCAGTTTGGCGCGGGTCGAGCTTTCCGGTGAGGAAATCGCCGATTGCCCGATGGCCTTCATCTGTTTGAGAACGGATTCAATCGCTTCAAGACCTTGAACAGCGGCCTTAATCACGCTGATACCGTTGGAAATTTCATCTTTAATGGCGGCCAAGTCTTCGGCGCGGGCATTCAGGTTGCGCGCTTTAAAGAAGGCCAGCGCATCGTCGATGGCGCTGTTGACTTTTAGACCGGTGGCCAGGCGTTCCTGGGTCCGGCCGATGAGATTGGAGGTTCTTTGCAGCGACAGCAGGTTCGCCCGTGTCGCGGTGGTAAGGGAAATATCGCCCATTTTTGACTCCCGTTAAGGTTCTGTTGCGGACTCTTTGTTGTATCTAACGCTTGAAGCCTAATAAATCCTTTACATTTTGAAGCAGGAGGCGGCGGGCCCACCGGCCCGCCGCTCCGATTGCTTCAACTACATCAAACGCGCATCCAAACTTAGAACAACCGCAAGACGGACTGTTCGGACTGCTGCGCGATTGACAGCGAAATCGTGCCCAGCTGCTGCCTGGTTTGCAGGGATAGCAAGTTGGCCGATTCTTCGTTTAGGTCAGCATTGACCAGTTCTGAGGCACCACCTCGCAACGTATTCACCAGGTTTTGTGTGAAATCCCGGCGAATTTCGAGCAAGGACGAGTTGGTACCTAGGTTTTGCGAAACCTGGCGCACGGTCACCAAGACCGAGTCGATACCACGAATGGCGGCATTGATTGCCGTCACCGCAGCCGTACCCGTTTGACCCCAAACGGTGGTGCTACCGGTCGTACCGGTTGCCGTCGCAGACGAGGCAACGATTGACGCGAAGTCGCTCGCCGACACGCCAGAGACAACCAACTGGTTCAAGGCACCCGTGCCAGCCCCAGGTACATCATCCTGCCGCTCGTTAAACTTAACGGTCAGGTTGTCAGCACCGGCGGAAAAGGCTTCGGTGGTGTTCTTGAGCAGGTTGGTGCCGTTAAAGCTGGCGTCTTCGGCCAGGTTATCCACCTGAGACCGCAGTTCATTGAACTGACTGGCCAGCTTAGCGCGCGTTGAACTTTCCGGTGAGGAAATGGCCGATTGCGCAATAGCTTTCATCTGCTGGAGGGTTGATTCGATCGCTTCCAGACCCTGGATCGCGGCTCGAATGATGTTAATGCCGTCGGTAATGCCGTCCTTTACGGTAGATAGGTCGGATGCCCGGGCATTGAGGTTTCTCGCCTTAAAGAAAGCCAGCGCATCGTCGATGGCACTGTTAACCTTGAGGCCTGTTGCCAGACACTCTTGGGTTCTTCCGATAAGGGTGGAGGTACGTTGTAGCGACAGCAGGTTCGCCCGTGTCGCAGTGGTTAGCGATACATCGCTCATGAGGTTGCTCCTTTTCTAGGACCAGAATTGTCGACATTTCTGTCTGGCTCGCACTTACGGATTCTCCGTAAAACCCTTTCAGGGTACGAACCAGGATTGCGTATACGGGACAAGGGGTCATCCGTCAATCCCTTTGATGCACGCAACAGTCGTAAATGTGGGGCAGGATTCTCCGTCAATAGCTGGAAACCCTTGCAAAATATAACCTTTTCCAGCCGGGAGGGGATTGTTAAGGTTTCTGTGAGAAACGGGCTCAATTGAAAAAATCTTGTCTTTTTAAGCCCTTAGCAGCCAGGACCTAGGATGGACGGCTACCTTGTACTCGCCTTGCACGATCCGCGGTATCTCGACCTGGCCGCCAATTTTGCCTTATCAGTCAAGCGCTTAGAGCATCGCCCCGTAAGCGTCATCACCAGCCCGGGGATCGCCCTGCCCGACCCCTATAAGGACCTGTTTGACCACGTCATCCGCCAGGCCGATCACCCGAAACTGAAGGGCGCCATGGCCAAGGCCTTGCTGTTCGACCTCACGCCCTATGACCGGACCATGTATATCGACGCCGATTGCCTGTTGTTCAGCCCCCGAATCGAGTTCTTCTGGCGCCAGTACAACGGCCATCCCTTTGCCGTCGAAGGGCACCTGCAAAGCCATGGTCCGGTGTTTGCCTGCTCCCTTGGTGTCAAGCAGGCTGAGGATCTATGCGCCCTCGTCCAGGTGGAGCGCCTATCCGTGTTCAATGCAGGGATGATGTACTTTGACTCCAGCGAAACCGCCCAAAAGGTCTTTCAAACCGTCATTGAGCTCTTTGACGGACCGCATCGCGACACCATCAGCTATCCCTACAAACATGCCGGTGAATATGCTGACGAGCCTTATTTCGCGTGCGCCCTAGCCATGCACGGCATTGAACCATTTCGGCCGCCGTTATCGAACCGACTGCAAGTCACGACCCCCAATCTCGTCGAAGCCGTTATGGATCTCACAGTGGGGGACCTCAAGGTCGTCAAACAACCTGAGGGCCGAAAAGCAGCGGTCTGGGCCGGCGTTCTTTGCCATTTCTGCGGTTTGGCGCCGATGGAAACCTATTTTGATCTGACCGATCAGCTGCGTGACGAAGCACAGATCCCCCGCATGGACCGCTCCCGTTTTCAGGCCAAGGTGATGACCTCGACGAACCATCAAGAACATGTTGAACCGGTATAGACTGAGCGTATGTCAGACGGATTGATTATCGCCACCAGCCTTTCGCCCATTGACGACCGCAACGTTCAACCGATGGCCATGGGGTCCTGGTTATCCCACGGGTTTACCGTCCTTTCCGTCAACACGGCGGAAGAGATCGAACAATTGGCGGATCAATACCCCGACATCCGATTTGTCGTAGCCGAACGGACCGCCGAACGATTTGCCGGACGTCCCGTGCCGTTCATTTTCGATTTACTCCAGGCAGCAAAAAAGGAAGCAAACGGCAACGAGACCATCGGCATAACCAATGCGGATATCTTTTTGCGTCCAGCGCCCGGATTGGGCGCGTTCTTCACTGAGGCAGCGAAAGGCGCTGTTGTCTTGGGACCGCGGGTGGATGTGGGGGATCCGGCGTCCTTTGAAACCTATGCACCTGACGTTGAGCCAGAGTTTTCCGTCGGCTATGACTATTTTCTCATGAGCCGGGATGTTGTCGATGACTTTGAAGACAGCCCCTTTGCCATGGGGATGCCTTTTTGGGACTACTGGCTCCCTTTGTCGGTCCACCTTGCGGGCCGTCCGCTCAAAGCACTGAAAAGCCCCATCGCCCTCCATGTCAGCCATGACACCCGATGGGATGACACCATCTATCTGTTCTTTCATGCCTTAATTGCTTACGCCCTCGAACAGGGCCGGAAAAATGCGGACCAGGACGATGCGGCGGGACGGCAATTGGCATTTTTTCTCGATGTCGTTTCCCACACCTATGGCCACATTTTCGAAAACGGCACCGCAGGTACGGACGGGGAACAACCCGATGAAATGGGTGTTGCTGCATTGGCAGATTTTTATGACCGCTTTCAGGAAACGGCGGTGCACACCATAAAATCAAACGCCCAAACGATTCGGTTTGATTCCGCATGAGTGACGCGCCGGCTGATCTCTACGAAAAAGCACTCAGGTTTTATGAGTCGGGCGAACTCGGCGACGCCGCAGCATCGTTTGAAACCATCCTCGCCATGGACCCCAATCATCCGGATGCCCTCCACATGCTTGGTGTCATCGCCTATCAGCTGGGTCAGATTGAAGTGGCAGCGACATTTTTGGAACAAGCGGTCGCCGTGCGCCAACCCTTTGCTGAAGCCGAAACCAATTTTGGCACGGTGTTGTTGGCCTTAAACCGCACAGACGAAGCCGTGGCGACATTACGCCTGGCTCACGAACATAGCCCTTCCAATCCGGTCATTCTGTTCAATCTGGGCAATGCCTGCGCGGCCAACGGAGCAATGCAAGGGGCCGAAGAGGCTTACGAAAAGGCGGTCTCGCTGCAACCGGATTATGCCGAAGCATGGTGCCAGTTGGGTGTCGTCCTGCGCGATCAGGACAAAATCGGTGAAGCTCTGTCGGCTTATGAACATGCCGTGAAAGCCAATCCTGACTTTAGCCAAGCGCTCTACAATCTAGCCAACGTGTACCGGGATCTGGACAGGTTTGGCGATGCAGAATCGACATTGCGCAGAGCATTGGATGTCAGGCCCGACTACGCCATGGCGTGGAACAGTTTAGGGACCCTTCTGGGCGACATGGGGCGGTCGAGCGATGCCTTGGAGGCCTTTGATAACGCCGTTCGATTTGCACCGGAATCCACGCCGTACGCATCAAACCGTCTCTGCGGTTTGCAATACATGGAGGGCATTACGGACGAAAGGCTCAGTGAAGCCCACACGGAATGGTACTGGCTGCATATCGCCCCATTCCTCGAACCTATGGCGGCAACTGAACGGTCCCGCGATCCAGAACGCATACTTAAGTTGGGATTCGTGTCACCGGATTTTGGCGTCCATCCGGTTGGCTTTTTGACAGCTCCACTTTTTGAGAACACAGACGGCAATTCCATAGAAACGCACGTCTTCAGCACCCGGCCAACGCGGTTGGACGATGCCCTTTCCGGTCGCATACGCAAGGCCTGCGATGTCTGGCACCGGGTCAGCACTATGGACGACGACTCGTTGGCCGGCCTAATTGACAGCAATCAGATCGACATTCTTGTGGACATGAGCGGTCAGACCAGTGGTCATCGCCTGGGAGTCTTTGCCCGCAAACCTGCGCCCATACAAATGAGCTGGATCGGGTACGTGGGCACCACCGGCTTGCCGGCCATGGATTACATCACCGGCGATGACCATCAGATCCCGGACGGCGGTGACCAGTTCTACGGTGAGCAAGCGCTACGCCTGCCCGACGGGTACGCCTGCTACGCGCCTCCAGACGATGCGCCAGGGATTGTTCCCCTTCCCGCGCTCGCCCGTGGCCATATCACGTTTGGCAGCCTGAACAATCCCGGCAAACTCAATGAGTCCGTTTTTCAGTCGTTTGCCGAGGTTCTCAAACAGGTGGCGAATAGCCGACTGCTGTTCCGCTTCCGGGGGCTGGACGACCCTTCGGTCCAGCAGCCCATTTGTCTGGCCATGGAAAAATTTGGTGTGGATACAGATCGCTTGGATTTTGAAGGCCGCGGGTCCCACGTTGAATTTCTGGAGACCTACAATCGCATTGATATTGCCCTCGATCCCTTTCCCTATTCGGGCGGTTTGACCACCTGCGAAGCGTTATGGATGGGTGTTCCCACCGTCACTTTTACAGGCCAAACCTTTGCCGGGCGGCACGCGGCGAGCCATCTTCATGCCGCTGGTTACGGGGATCTTGTCGCGCAGACCCGGGAGGGAATGATCGACAAGGCATCGGCCTTAGCCAGTGACGTGGACTCGTTGTCGGTCATGCGCCGGTCCATGCGAGACCAAGTGCGATCGTCACCCCTTTGTGACGGTCAACGATTTGCCAAGGGATTCGAAAAATCCATACGGCAAGCATGGCGCGGCTGGTGTGCGCAACAGGTTCATTGATGGTCAAATAACTCTTACGTCACGATTCTTGGGCGATGACGGCAATAAGACGGTCCATCTGCCGGGACCATGACCAGTCCGCCATAAAGGTTGCTCCATTGGCGCCGATCACTTTGGTCCGCTCGCGATCGGCATAGGCGTTTTCCAGCCGTTGCACACATTCTTCAATGGACGACTCACCCCATCCTTCCAGATCGGCACGCCCTGTGACTTCGCCCAGTGGGATTTGGAGATCGAGGCCGATGCAGGTGTCTTCCCCAAATAGATCGAGGTGTCCGGTGTTGCGGGACACAATACAGGGCACGCCGCAGGCCATGGCCTCCATGGCAACGAGATTGGTTCCGCCTTCGCAGCGATTGGGAAACAAGCCGAGATCCATCTCCCACAGCAAAGGTGGCATTTCTGCATTGAACATGGGTCCAAGGTCGACAAAGGAGTCGGGCGGCAATCCTTCTGCCGTCAGCCAAGCGGAAATGTCCAATGTGCCGTCGTGTCCGGTGACGGGGATAGTGTCCACATGGGGAGACGAAGAGAGGGACCGGGCAGCTTCGGGCCAGGGATTGTGCCAGGCGGTAACCAGCAAAGCGTCCGGATGAGCCGCATGAAACCGTTTGAAAGCTGCAACTACCAGATCTTGCCCTTTGCGGTATTCCAACTTGCCGCCGGAAAATACCGTGAACCGGTCGCCGAACCGTCCGGTTTTCTGTCCGGGACGAAACAGCGTTGGATCGATGCCTTGAGGACAGTTGTGCACGTTGGAGAGCCCGGCCTCTTGCAAGACCCGCGCGTTCCAGCTTGATCCGGTGATAACGGCATCAAGACGTTTTGCCCGCTCAAGGTTGGCGGGGGGCACGCCGGCCGATTCAAAAAAGACAACACCGATGTCCGGTGATCCCTGCCATGAATCCAGGAATGGGGGAAAGTCGAGACCGTCGCCAAGCGCGCGCAAGAAGGGGGAGTCTATTGCAACCCGGTCTGAGTGCTTTGCCATGTCGGCGAAACGTTTATGGTCTGACAGAGGTCCCTTCAGCAGGCGTTCCTGCTCCTCGGTCACGTTGAGCGTCTGGGCCAGGAACGGCAAGCCGATTTCGACCCCTTTGGAGGCAAGCTGTAGGGCAAGGTTGAGCCCATAGGTTCCCCATCCGCTGGCGACATCCACTTGCCACCCGATGACTACTGGTCCCGATATGGATGGCGGCATTGTTCAGTCCTTTAAGGGGTTATTTACCAAAGTCGATTAGCTCATGGCTGAGCAGTTTCCCATGACAGAGGGAAACTGGGTCGATAGAGTTGTCCCGCTCAATCAATGACAACGCAAGTCCGGGAAGGGAGTATCCATGTCTGATTTCATGATGAGTCAAGTCAAGGGCCTGCTGACAAAGGTCTCGGAGGACATGGAACACCTTGCCGAGTCCAATGCCGGGCACGCGGAAATGCTGCTTGGCGCTATTGACGATCTCGCTGCCAATCTGTTTGCGACACAAGCCGTCCTCAGCATGGTGCTGAAAGACAATCCGGTCAGTGCGGCTGACGCTAAGAGTCTGGCCGGAAAAGAATCGTTTATTTTCATAACCTTGCTAGTCTACGGATGAAGACTTGGATGCTGGCGATCAGGAGCCAGGCAAGGGCGCTCTCGACGGTCGCCTTGAAGTCCTTCGCAAGGCGGCGGCTGCGCCCGAACCATGCGAAGGTGCGTTCGACCACCCAACGGCGCGGCAGCGCAACGAAGCCGTCCGCCTTGTCGTTGCGCCTGACGATCTCCAGCGCCCAGTCGCCGATCTTCTTCAGCGCCCCGGCCAGCTTAGGGCCGGCGTAAGCGCCGTCGGCGAAGATATGGCCGACCCCGGGAAACCACGCCCCCACCTCGGCGAGCAGCGACGGCGCACCGTCGCGATCCTGGATGTCAGCCTCGTGGACCACGGCACCGAGCAACCGCCCGCCAGTGTCCACCACGATATGGCGCTTGCGGCCCATCACCTTCTTACCCGCGTCAAACCCGCGCGGACCTCCGCTTTCCGTGGTCTTCACCGACTGGCTGTCGATCACCCCGGCAGTCGCGGCAGCGGCCCGCCCCTCGGCCTCGCGGGTGCGCGCCAGAAGCGCCCGGTTGACCTCCTGCCACGTCCCGTCGTCGCGCCACTTGTAGAAATAGTACTGAACCGAGCTGCGCGGCGGAAACTCGCCGGGCAGCATGCGCCACTGGCAGCCGCTGCGGGCCATGTACAGGATCGCGGTCATCACTTCCCGCATATCCGTCTTGCGCGGGCGGCCCAGAGCCCTTGCGGGCGGCATATGGGGTTCGATCACGCACCATTCGGTATCGCTCAGATCGCTTGCGTAGCGGTGCGCCTCGCGCTCATATTTCTCACGAGTGGCGTCAGTCCACATCTTGTTATCCTCCTTGCTGGCGAACACAACAAGGGAATCACAAGGGACTGATTCCACTCAATTCTTTTTCGGTCAGGCTCTGAGGCGTGGATTCGCGAGCAAGCCGAGGCGGCCGGCCAAGAGGCACCTAAAGCTGAGGCCATGGTCGAATATCTGGTTTCTGGCGACTCCTAACACACCCCGTTATTCTTCTGGTCACGTTTTATCGACCGGTGCCGGACAATGCACCGGCACGACCTACTGTTCTAGTGGCTTGAGCCATGATCCTGGCTTTGTACAGACTGATCACCGATGCGGTTGCCTGGCCACTGCGGCTTTGGCTGAGGGTGCGGGCGTTGCGTCACAAGGAGGACGCAAACCGGCTCAAGGAGCGCTTAGGACAGCCGGGGCACGCCCGGCCAAACGGCAAACTGGTTTGGTGTCACGGAGCCAGTGTCGGAGAATCATTGGTGCTGCTGCCCTTGGCTGAAAGTTTCTGCGCGGACCCTGACACGCATGTTTTGATCACCACCGGAACAAAAAGCAGTGCCGATCTTTTATCAGACCGTTTGCCGCCAAAAGCGGTGCACCAGTACGCCCCCTGGGACCGGCGCGCTTGGGTAAACCGTTTTCTTGATCACTGGACCCCTGATTTGGCGGTCCGCGCGGAATCCGAACTTTGGCCCAATACGGTGTTTGCTTTGCGTGACCGCTCAATTCCCATCGCGGTGGTCAACGGGCGCTTGTCCGATGGCTCCATAAACCGGTGGTCCCGTTTTCCAGCGGCCGCACATGCTGTGTATGACTCCCTGACCTTGGTCCTGGCTCAAACCGATCCGTTTGCTAAAGCCTTTCGGAACCTGGGTGCGCCGAAGGTCCATTGTGTGCCCAATCTCAAGCTGTCAGCTCCTGCGCTCCCCGTCACAGACACCGGCCTGACGGACTTGCGACAGCAAATCGGCAACCGGCCCGTTTGGCTGGCCGCAAGTACCCATGACGGAGAAGAAGAAGTCGCGCTAAACGTTCACAAGGGTATCAAGGATGAACTAACGGACCTCTTGACGATTATCGTGCCGCGGCATCCGCATCGGAGTGAGGCAATTGTTCAGCTGGTTAAGCAAAACAATCTCAATGCATCCGAACGCAGCAGTGGTAACGGTATGACATTGGAAACGGACGTCTATGTCGCCGATACGTTTGGCGAACTGGGACTCTTCTTTCACATTGCGCCCGTGGTTTTCATGGGAAAGAGTTTGACCGCACATGGCGGGCAAAATCCCATTGAGCCGGCGCACTTTGATTGTGCGATACTGTTCGGGCCTTTCATGGAAAATTTTGAGGATCTTGCCGAGATCATGATCAAAGAAGGAATGGCAATACAAATTACAGGCGGTGAAGATCTTCGAGGGGTTGTCAGGTCCTTGCTGACAGATCATCAACAACGTCAACGGTTGGCAGACTCGGCAAAAAAAATCATCGCCATGGGAGACGATAGCTTAGAGACCACGTTTTCTGCCTTGCAGACACTCATGAACGAGTCTGCTTAAGATGGATTCCGAAGCCGAAGGTAAACTGCGAGACCTTCGCCGCGAACTTGCCGAAATTTGCCTCGATGCGAGATTGGATAAAATTGCGGCACTCGCAAACGCCGCTTCTGGTGACGCACTGGCAACGATGTACAACTCCGGCCTGCGTCATCTCCCCATGACTAAAGCGGATCAGGCTGTTGCCGAACGATGTCACCGCATGCTGACCGTCGAATATGATCCTGTGCGCAAGGCATGTGCCTATCTCGCGCTCAATCTGTTTATGTTTTCCTACCGCATTGAACGGTCTTTTGATCTCGTCGATGTGCCCACCGAACTGGCCGCGACAATGGTCAGAGCATTTTTGGGACTGCCACAGTTTTTTGAAAAGGATGGCGCCCGCCGGCAGGCCCTTATTCATCTGACGTCGTCCATGGAAGAGATCCATAAAGCGGTGCGGGTCATCGATGAGCCTGAATTCAGACAAGCAATTCTCAACGGATTTCTCGATGGTTTCATCCTGACACCCGTGTAAGGTGAGGATGTCTCTCTCAGGGAGATTGGCACCATGCGGGCGGACCTCATCCGGCATTATCTGGAAACCACAGGCCTCGCCCGTGACTCGGTGCCAGTCTGGCCAAGCGAGATGCCAGAGGTGTTACGCATTGGTCTTCTCAGTCCCGGCGCTCAATCGGAAATGGCTGCCATCAGAGGTCACTTGTCGGGTTTGGATAAGGAACGATTTCACATCACCGCGTTCGTACCTGACGCTGCGGCGGATGCGGTAAGCCGTGGCGTGGCTGATCTAGCCGACGCTCTGATACCGCTTCCCGTGGAAAATCTTGTGGACTGTGCAGAGATGATCAAGCGGGAAAACTTAGATGTTCTGATTGCAGCAGCAAACGTTACAAACATTGCGACATTTCCCTGGACACTTCTGATGGCGCAACGCTTGGCGCGTCTGCAAGCAACCATGCACGCGTCTCCATTAACGACGGGGTTCGATACGGTAGACCTATATATCAATGGAACTTTGAATGAAGGGGAAGACGCCGAGGACGATTACATCGAAGATCTGTTGCTCGTCGAAGGATCATCCAATCACTATATTTTTGTTGACGGCATACCCGAAGCGCAACCGTTGACGCGGTCTGACCTGCATATTCCCGATCAAGGCCCCTTGCTCGTCTCGGGAGCTAACGTTTTCAAAATCGGACCGGACCTGGTGGACTCCTGGGTCAGTATCTTAAGCGCACTGCCGGACTCCCAGCTGGCGCTTTATCCGTTTAATCCCAATTGGGCGGCGCAATATCCGCAAAGACAAAGCTTTGTCGGATTCCTCAAAGCGCAGTTCGGCCAGGCTGGGATTGACCCGAACCGTCTGCATTTACTCGATGCCCAGCCGTCCCGAGCCCCCATATTAGGGCTGTTGAACTTGGCCGATGTTTACTTGGACAGTTTTCCATATTCCGGCGCCGTATCCATTGTTGAGCCCCTTCTTTGTGGATGTCCGCCGGTTGTTCTCCAGGGACATACCGCGCGATGCCGGCAAAGCGCAGCCTTATTGAAAGAGATCGGCCTGGACGTTTTGGTAACGGCTTCGCGCGATGACTATGTCGCTGTCGCCGTGCGTCTTATTCGTGACGACGCCTTGAGAGCAGAAATGGCGCAAGCGGTCAGAGAAATGGCGGATCGAGCAGGGCTCGGTAAGTCAGACTCCATAGGACCCGCCGTTGGTGAAGCGCTTTGGGACTCTTTTGCCAGCCGATTGAACAGTCTTGATTAGGATTGTCAATCGAGACTGATCGGGCCTTCGCCCTGCTTCAACTTCAAAGCATCTTCCAATTGACTGATGTAGTCGCCGCGTATTGCATTGGTAACCAACAATTCGCCGATCCGTTTTTCCTGCCCGGCAAAAAACCGGCCAAACCGCAACATATCGTTGGCTTGATCGGGATCAGCAAAAGCCATCAGGTTAAGGCTGGTCCACGGCGTCGGCTGGAAAAAGGACAACGTATCGATACGATCAAGAGTTTTTAGGGCGATGACGTTGTCGTCCCGCCAGTACGCCGCACACAAACTGTACTTTTGATCCGTTAAGGTGGATGCAACTTTAACAACGGCATCAGAATCTTCAGAAAACGCGGCATTGATCTTGACCATGTCCGGTGTCAAAAGCCGGACCCGATGATGCCAATCATCGGGCAGATGTCCCATGTCCGCGCTCAACAGTGCGGGAGGACCTTCTAACACCTCAGGATCAAAAGGTTCGGCCACCAGCTCTTTGGGAATATCGCAGCCTGTAAAGTCGGGTGCGAGCATAACGCGCCAATTAGCCAATACATACTGCTCCATCTGGTTGGGATGGGTCACAGACAGAAACAGAGCGACCGGGGGAGGTGACATTTTCTGTTGTGCAAAAATGATGGCTATGTCGTCGCTCATGACAGGGATTGATCCGTTGCTGGTTTCATTTCAGTGATACGCGCTCTGCCAGCCGTGCTGCAACCTCTGACATAAGGTCACGCCAGGTGTTGAGCTTTTTCGCGCGGAAAATTGTCATCGTGGGATACCAGGGCGTATCGTCGCGTTCAGTTAACCAGCGCCAGTCGTTGGCCGGGGAAATGAGCAGCCAAACAGGTTTGCCCATCGCGCCGGCCAAATGGGCAACGGCGGTGTCCACGGAAATGACGAGGTCAAGATCTGAAATGACACGGGATGTTGCGGAGAAATCCGTGAGCAAGGGCGCAGCATCGAATACGGGCTCCGCGAAGTCGTCAGGCGCTTGGGGGGGCAATTCAGCATCAACCTGCAAATTGACAAACTGAACGCCCGGTGTGGCAAAAACCGGTTTCCAGAAACGCCACGGAATGGAACGGAACCGGTCGTTTTCGTGTTTGGGGTTACCTTGCCAAACGAAACCAACCTTAAAACTGTTTGCCGGTAATTCGATGGGGGGTTGGGATGACGGAACTGAAAGGTAGGGAACCTCACCTGGAATAGACTCAACAGTGGTCTTGAGCATGGCTGGGATCGACATGACCGGCAACCAAGCATCGTAATCGTCGACCAGGTCCCCTGGCTTAAGGACATCCTGTACGCCAGGCGCCGTTGCGAGAAGATCGGAGAGCGACGGCTGCGCTTCAACACCAACTGTGAGTCCCTGGTCTGCAAAGACTTTTGCATACCGGATCATTTGCGCAGTGTCGCCGAGGCCCTGCTCCGCTAACAGCAGAAGCTTTTTGCCATCTAGATTTTCGCCTTTCCATCGGGGCAGATGGCGTATTGGCGGATTGAAACCCTCACGTTTAAATCGCCACTCCGCCCGGGGAAAGCCGTCTTTCAGATTGCCGAGCAAGAGCTCAAGATTGGCCAGGTTCCATTGTGCATCGACAAAGTCGGGATGATGATCGATGACGTGATTGAGGCAACGCTCCGCTGCATCAAAGTATCCCCAATAGCGGTAGATCAGCGCCAGGTTGACCAGCGGCCGGGGTGCGTCGGGATCGATCTTCGCCGCCTGACGAAACCAGCGTTCGGCGGCTTTGATATTGCCCTTACGGAACATCACTACACCACGATTGAAAATGGCGTCGACGCGGTGGCCATCCTTGGCCGCAATTTTCAGATAGATTTGTTCCGCCTTTTTAAGCTTGCCTTGCTTCTGAAACAGAACTGCTTGATCAAACAAGGCAGGTTCGTGATCTGGTTCAATACGCAAGGCCGTTTTTAATGCCAATTCCGCTTTGTCGTCCAATCCAAGATCGCGGTATGCGACAGATAAACCGTGATGGACATCGGCGACTTTGCTGTGCTGCTCGACGGCGATGGAGTAATAAGACAGAGCCGTCTGGGGTTCATCTTCAGCAAGGGCAATCGCGGCTGCTTGGGTCAAGGCTTCCAGGTTTGTATCGTCAATGCGCAAGATTCCTTGATAGAGGGTTTTCGCCTTTGCCATTGCATTGCGGGCAATGGCCGCCTCGGCATCGTGCAGAAAACCCTCGATCATGTCTGTCTCGTCGGCCATGGGGTGGATTATCATGCGCCTGTTACAGAACGCCAAGAGCGGCGAAAGCAGGTATTGAACGCGCCTCGATACGGAGAATCGGCTTAGATTTGAGATGGACGTGACCGAGAGCGAGTTAGAGCTGGCCAAAGGTTGTCACGAGGATGGCGATCTGGATGGCGCGGAGGCGGCCTATCGGTCAATTCTCTCTAAATACGGTGAGTCGAAGGATGCGCTCTATGGTCTCGGTGCCATTGCCCTGGACCGCAAACAAATGGACCCTGCCATTGCGTATTTCAAGCGGGCCAGTGCCGTGGATCCCACCGACACAAAAGTGTTGGCAGGGTTGGGCGTCGCCTTCATTGAGGCGGGCTTGCCAGCGAAAGCGACGACCGTTCTTGCGGAGACCGTCAAGAGAGCGCCCGATGTCCTGGCCCCGCGTCTCGACCTCGCCCGCGCTTTTTTGGCATTGGACCGGGACAGGGATGCGTTGAACATTCTGGAACAGACTGTACGGGACTTTCCTCGCGCACCTGAGGTCTGGACACTTAAAGGTAGGACTGAACGCCGTCTCGACAAGATGAAGGAAGCGTTTGAAAGTTTCCAAACTGCAGCGACGATAAATCCGGATGACCCGAGAACGTTGAATGACCTGGGGGGTCGCTTGCCGGGCCTTGCGCCGTTATGGAGAGGCGGAAACCCATTATCGGGCGGCCATCAGTCTGGATCCGTCCTTCGCCATCGCCCACGCCAACCTGGGCAACGTGCTCGACCTGTTGGAAAAGACGGAAGATGCGGAACAGGCCCTTCGCCAAGCCGTCTCGCTAAATCCTGAAACGCCGGACGCTCAGTACAACCTTGCCTGCGTGCTGACCAAACTGGAACGTCCGGACCAAGCTCTGCCGCTCTTTCAATCCTTATCGGCAGTTGCACCGGAGCGATGGGACGTACTCACCAATCTAGGCGTGACATTGCTGGCATTGGGTGAATTGGACGAGGCTGAGGCGATACTGCTCAAGGCGTTGGACATAGCCCCAGACAATCCTGAAGCCCATTACAACCTCGCCTGGATTCTTTTGCTCACGGACCGGCATGTAGAGGGATGGACGGAATTGGAGTGGCGTTGGCGTCTACCCGAATTTAGCTCGGAGAAAGCGTCTTACCCCATGCCCAGCTGGGACGGTGACCATCGTCCACAAACAACGGTGCTGCTTCATGCAGGACAGGGGTTTGGTGATACGATTCATTTCGTCAGATTCGCCGCAGAAGCGCGCCAACGATGTGCACGCACAATTCTTCAGTGTCAGGAACCACTGGTTCGCCTGCTGCAAGGCTTGGAGGGGGTGGATGAGGTTGTTACCTCTGACGCCGATCCCCCAAAAGCCGATGTTCAGCTGCCTCTGTTGTCTCTCCCCCGCGTTTTGGCCTTTGACGGCAGTAATACGCCCAAAGCAGAGGGATACATCCCGGTTCCCAATGTGATCGAGAACCGCCTTCGATTACCAGATTCACAGGTGCGCCGTATTGGTTTGGGCAGGGTCGCCGGACAATAAAATCGATCGCCGGCGCAAAATGAATGCGGAGGCCTTTCTGCCTCTCTTTGACGCCACCGATGCGGATTTCGTCGGATTACAGGTTGGACCTGCGGCGGCTGCGATAGACCGTCTCCCGCACAGCAGAATCGTGTTCGAATGTGCCGAAGTGGTCCACGATTTCGCGGACACAGCGGCGGTCATATCGCAGCTGGACCTCCTCGTCGGTGTGGATACGGCTGTTATCCATCTGGCCGGTGCCATGGGAGTTCCCACGTGGGTCCTACTGCCTTACATGCCGGATTGCCGTACTTTGAACCCAACCTGTGGGACCGCGGCTATCTCGACCTCGACGGGCCCGCCGTGCTGGTCATTCGCGAAGATGGTCACGGCGAGATCGCCTTCGGCGCTCTGAACGCCAGCCTCGACCTGGAATACGGCCGATCCATCGTGTTCTTCACCTGGGCCGGCTTCGACGAGATGGACGAAGTCAACGGTTCAGGATCGGCCGAACTCCTCGACGACGGATCGTTGGAGATTGAGTTCGCCTATCATCTCGGCGATAAGGCCACCCTCAAAGCCGAACCAGCCACTTTTTCAGCAGCCTGCTAGCCCGTAAACCTAGTGGGGCGGGGTGAAGAAGACGTTAACAGTGGGCAAGAATTGCCGGGTTGACCCAGGCGAAGAACCGCCGCTCACTGGGGGTTCTATGGCAGCCAAAACCGTCCCTTCCGAATCCCCAGGGCCAGCCCCCTCGGTGGTCCTCGATCTCAGTGCCGTTATTGCCACGGTCACAGACGGCGAACCACGGGTCCTTTTGGTGGAGGAGGCCCACGGAGAGGGCGGAGATCGGCCGCGGCTGCCGTTCGGTCCGTTCGATCCGGAAGGCGACAGGACCATGGAGGAGGGACTTCGCCGTTGGGTGGCAGATCAAACAGGGCTCAACCTGGGATTCGTCGAGCAGCTCTATACCTTTGGCGACCGCTTTCGCGACCCCAGCGAACGCACCGGCGGGCCCAGGCCCATTTCCGTGGGTTATGTGGCCTTGGTCCGGGAGTCGGCCGCCAAGCGTCCGGCAGGGGCCTCTTGGTTTGACTGGTACCGGCTGTTTCCTTGGGAAGACTGGCGCTCTGGCTCCCCCCCGCTGCTCAACGACATTCTCCACCCACTGCTCAAATCCTGGGCATCCGCCGGTGATGATGCACCCACCCGCCGCGCCCGGCGGGAGCGCGCTGACGTAACCTTTGGCTTCGGTGACCTGGGCTGGGATGCGGACCGGGTGCTGGAACGATACGAACTGCTCTATGAGGCGGGTCTGGTGGCTGAAGCCCTCGCCGACGACCGGATTCGGACCGACGCGGCGCAGGAGGAAGCCCATGCTCTGACCGGCCTGCCGCTGGCCCAGGATCACCGTCGTATCTTGGCCACCGCCCTGGGCCGTCTGCGTGGAAAGATTCGCTATCGCCCCGTCATTTTTGAGGTCATGCCTAACGATTTTACCCTGTTACAGCTGCAGCGGGCGGTGGAAGGATTGGCCGGAGCGCCATTGCACAAACAGAATTTCCGCCGTTTGGTGGCCTCTGAAGGCCTGGTTGAGCCCACCGGCAGAGTCTCTTCGGAGACCGGCGGCCGCCCGGCAGAGCTGTTTCAATTCCGCCGCGATGTGATCCGCGAGCGGCCGGCGCCGGGTGTCCGTGTACCCCGGAAAAGACCCAGAAAATAAGGGTTTCCAGTGTTCTAACAGGACTGTGATCAGGCCCCAATGTTACCCTTTCTTGACTCCAAGGGGGCCTCTAGGCTACCCCTTCCACTCAGCGCGAGCATAAGAGCGCGCTTTTTTATGCACTCCCCATATGCTCAAAATTAGTATAAGTGTCTCCAAACCGTCTACGAGACCAGTAAAGAGATTGGCGTTATGAACGTAGCAACCGTGGCCCCGGCCGACCTGACCTTCAACGAAGAGATCCAAAGCCGGACGGCGCCCCTCTATGACCGTGTTAAAAAGGTCATCCCGGAAATCGAATGGGCGGTGCATGCGCCCAAGATCGACGCCATCAATCGTCTCAAAGCGGAGCGCAACGCCGTCATCTTGGGTCACAATTACATGACGCCTGAGATTTACCACTGTGTTGCCGATATCGTCGGCGATTCCTTGGCGCTGGCCCGTCATGCCGCCGATGCGGATGCGGATGTCATTGTCATGGCGGGTGTGCACTTCATGGCCGAGACGGCCAAGCTGATCAATCCGAACAAGACGGTGCTTATTCCGGACCTCAGAGCAGGGTGTTCGTTGGCTGCTTCCATAACCGGCGCCGACGTCAAGCTGATGAAAGAAAAGTATCCGGGTGTGCCCGTGGTCACATACGTCAACAC
Organism: Rhodospirillaceae bacterium; assembly: GCA_965207985.1. Taxonomy (GTDB): domain Bacteria; phylum Pseudomonadota; class Alphaproteobacteria; order Rhodospirillales; family Rhodospirillaceae; genus CBDBND01. The sequence goes on from CBDBND010000003.1 coordinate 152,958, forward strand.
TTCCGCCGACGTCAAAGCGGAGTCCGACATTTGCTGCACCTCAGGAAATGCAAAACAGATTATCGAATCCTTAGGTGTGGACCGGGTGATCATGCTGCCCGACGAATATCTGGCGCTTAATATTGCTCGCGAAACCAATGTGGACATCATCATCTGGAAAGGCCGCTGCGAAGTCCACGAACAATTTACGGCCCAAGACATGCGCGATTTCCGGGAAAGCTATCCAGGCGTGGTGATTATCGCTCATCCCGAATGCCCACCTGATGTCATCGATGAAGCAGATTTTTCAGGCTCGACGGCAGGCATGGCCAACTACGTCGGCGAACATCAGCCCGGCCGGGTTGTGCTGGTGACCGAATGTTCTATGAGCGACAACGTCTCTGCGCAATATCCCGACATCGAATTTGTCAAACCGTGCAACCTTTGCCCGCACATGAAACGCATCGAGCTGGATAACATTCTCACCGCTCTGCAAAACATGGAGCACGAAGTGACCATCGATCCGGCCATCGCCGATAAGGCGCGCCGGTCCGTCGACCGCATGCTCAACGGCTGGACTCCCGGGTCCTAACCACCCCATTAGCCAATTCAATCGGTGAAAGCGTGACAGCGCCGGCCTTTCCTCTACCGCCAGCTCTGCTGGACCAGCACGTGCGATCAGCTCTCGAGGAAGACTTGGGCAGTGCCGGCGATCTCACATCGAGCCTCACGGTTGCCGAAGACGCTCACGTGCACGCAGACATTATCGTACGCAAGCCGGGCGTCATTGCCGGACTAGACGTGGCCGCGCGCGTGTTTGCGCTGGTGGACGACACCACCGTGGTCGAACTCCTGGCCGAGGATGGAGATGGTGTGGAAGCAGGCGCAGCCGTGCTCACCGTGTCCGGAAAGGCCCGGGCTGTTCTCACCGCCGAGCGCACCGCTTTGAACTATCTCGGTCATTTGTCCGGCATCGCCACGGAAACCCGCAAACTTGTTGATGCCGTTGCCCATACCACAACCAAAATTTGCTGCACCCGTAAGACCACCCCTGGCCTTCGCGCCTTGGAGAAGTACGCCGTACGCTGCGGCGGAGGGTTCAATCACCGGTTCGGATTAAGTGACGGTGTGCTGATCAAGGACAACCATATCGTCGCCGCCGAAGGGATCGAGGATGCCGTGCGCCGGGCAAAAGCCAAAGCCGGCCATATGGTGAAGATCGAAGTGGAAGTGGATCGCATCGATCAAATCCAACCGGCGTTGGACGGCGGCGCCGACGTCATCATGCTGGACAACATGGATGCCAAGGCCATGACGGAGGCCGTGGCACTGATCGACGGTCGGGCCGTGGTGGAAGCGTCAGGGTCCATCACCGCGGAGACCGTGGCGGCCATCGCCGAAACCGGCGTCGACGTCATCTCCGTCGGGTGGGTGACCCATTCGGCGCCCAGTTTGGATCTGGGGCTCGATTTCAAAGAAAAATAGACGGTCAGCACCACTTGGCGGAATGTAATCAAATTCAAATGTTTAAGGACAAGGGCCGCTCGAATGAGCGGCCCTTTCCGCATCTGGTCCGTGAGGGGAGGGGGAGGACCAGTTAGCGATTAGTGAAAATCATGCGGTGAGATCAAACCGGTCCAGGTTCATGACCTTGTTCCACGCGGCGACAAAGTCACTCACGAACTTTTCTTTGCAGTCGTCCTGGGCGTAGACCTCGGCCAAGGCCCGCAGCTGGGAATTTGATCCGAAGATCAGATCTACCCGAGTGCCGGTCCATTTAACCTCCCCGGTCGCCCGGTCGCGGCCTTGGAACTCGTTAGCCTCGTCGGACGTGGGATTCCACACGGTGCCCATGTCCAGCAAGTTGACGAAGAAGTCGTTGGTCAGCTGACCGACCCGGTCGGTCAGTTGGCCGTGATTGGAAGCACCGGCACCCAGGGCGCGCATACCGCCCACCAGCACCGTCATCTCCGGCGCGCTGAGGGTCAGAAGCTGGGCCTTGTCGACCAGCATCTTTTCCGCCGGCACGCTGTAGGCCGCCTTCTGGTAGTTGCGGAATCCATCGGCTTCCGGCTCCAGCCACTTCATGTTGTCGACGTCTGTCTGATCCTGCGACGCATCGGTACGGCCAGGCGTGAACGGCACGTCGATGTCGAAGCCGGCGTCACTGGCGGCCTTCTCAACGGCAGCGCAGCCGCCGAGCACAACGAGGTCGGCCATGGACACTTTCTTGCGGCGGGACTTGCCGTTGAAGTCCTCCTGAATGCCTTCCAGGGCAGACAGCACCTTGGCAAGCTCGGCCGGATTGTTGGCGTCCCAGTCCTTCTGCGGAGTGAGACGGATGCGTCCGCCGTTGGCGCCGCCGCGGAAATCGGAGCCGCGGAAAGTGGATGCCGCAGCCCAAGCGGCTGAAACCAATTCGCTGACCGACAAACCGCTGTCCAGGATGTCTTCTTTGAGATCCCTGATGTCGCCGTTGTCGATCATGCGGTAATCGGCAGCAGGGATCGGATCCTGCCAGATCAGGTCTTCTTCCGGCACTTCAGGGCCGAGATGGCGGGATTTGGGTCCCATGTCGCGGTGGAGGAGCTTGAACCAAGCGCGGGCAAACGCATCGGCGAACTCGTCCGGATTTTCATAGAAGCGCCGCGAGATCCGCTCATAAATCGGATCGAACTTCAGCGACAGGTCCGCCGTGGTCATAAACGGCGGATGCAGCTTCGACGGATCGTGAGCGTCGGGAATGAGGTTTTCCGCCTTCGGATTGATCGGCGTCCACTGCGGATTGCCTGCCGGGCTTGTGGTCAGTTCCCAATCATAGGTGAACAGCATTTCAAAATAGCCGTTGTCCCATTGTGTGGGATTGGGTTTCCACGCCCCTTCGAAGCCGCTGGTATTGGTGTGCACACCTTTGCCGGTGCCCAAAGCATTGGTCCAGCCGAAGCCCTGTTCTTCGATGGGCGCGGCTTCCGGATCAGGGCCCACCAAATCCGGGTCGCCGGCGCCGTGGGCTTTGCCGAAGGTGTGGCCGCCGGCCACCAGAGCGACGGTTTCCTCGTCGTTCATACCCATGCGGCCGAAGGTTTCGCGCACGTCGCGGCCGGAGGCGACCGGGTCGGGGTTGCCGTCGGGGCCTGCCGGATTGACGTAAATGAGTCCCATCTGCACGGCTGCCAGCGGATCTTCCAGATCGCGGTCCCCGCTGTAGCGTTCGTTGGCCAGCCATTCGGCTTCCGGACCCCAGTAAATGTCCTCTTCTGGGCCCCAGATGTCGTCGCGGCCGCCGCTGAACCCAAAGGTTTGGAAACCCATGTCTTCCAAGGCCACGTTGCCGGCCAGGATGATAAGGTCAGCCCAGGAAATCTGGTTGCCGTACTTTTTCTTGATTGGCCACAGCAGACGGCGTGCCTTGTCCAGGTTGCCGTTATCGGGCCAGCTGTTGGTGGGGGCAAAACGCTGGCTGCCAGTCCCGCCACCGCCGCGGCCGTCACCTTGACGATATGTGCCGGCGGCGTGCCAGGTCATGCGGATGAAAAGACCGCCATAATGACCCCAGTCGGCGGGCCACCAGTCTTGGGAGTCGGTCATTAAATCGCGCAGATCTTGCTTAAGTGCGTCGTAGTCCAGCGACTTGAAGGCCTCCCGGTAATCGAAGTCGCCATCCTGAGGGTTGGATACGGACTGGTGCTGGTGAAGGATGTTGAGGTTGAGCTGATTGGGCCACCAATTGGTGTTGGACAGCATGCCGCCAACAGCACCGCCGGTGGCGTCTTCCATCATGTGACCATCAGCAAACGCAGGCTGAGCCGCGCCGGCAGCAGCAAGAGCGGTTGTCGCGGCCAAAACATTGCGGCGACTGGTCCCCGATTGTCCGGTCGACATGTGCCCGAAGGGGCATTTTGATTGATTGGACATTGTGCGATCTCCTCGAATTGAAAGAGCTCTTTTGTGAAAGAGCGTTCAAAGCCGGCATCAAACGACGTCCCTGCGTCAGTGGGGCACAGCACGGCCAACTGAGGTCGATACTAATTAGGCTGCCTCGGCTGTCAAGTAGTTTTGAATAATTCTAAACTAGAACGAGAGCTTTGATGGTGTGCGACAACCGTCTTGTCCTGCCGGTGATAAACGGCCACCTCTCGGTGAATGGATAAGACCGAAGACCGAAGACCTAAGAGCCTGACCGAAAAAGAATTGAGTGGAATCAGTCCCTTGTGATTCCCTTGTTGTGTTCGCCAGCAAGGAGGATAACAAGATGTGGACTGACGCCACTCGTGAGAAATATGAGCGCGAGGCGCACCGCTAACGATGACCAGCACGGCATCGGACGTACCGATGGTGAGGTCATCCTTTTCACGTGTCCAAGCCAGGGGCGGGTTACTGAATTCCAAAAGTCCGATCATCGCCCAGTCGGGATGCTGGCCCGACATAATGGTGATGTGGGAATGACCGGGTCTGCCATTCAGAGGTAAGCTACTTGGGCTGTCGGGGTCGCGGTCGCCGCCGCGGTCAAGCCAAATGTCAAATCCGATGGCTTTGTAGAATTCCACCGACCGTTCGATGTCCGAGACCAGCAGTGTTGTCCGTTTGACGACAGACTGAAAAGCCTCTGCGGTCCCGATAAAACTCCATAGAAAAATGAGAGTAGAGGCAATGGCTGTATGAATTGTGTTTCGTCCCATAACTCTCTTTTGTCCTTTTCTGATTGATTTATTCAGCGGAAGCCCGCTGGGCGGCAAAGGCCCGCTTGCCCTCCTGCACCAGATCCCAAATGTCCTGAGCCCGTCCGCCAATGGACTCGATCATGCGCCGGGCGACCGGCGCCGTCTCCTCTTTCCACAAGGCGCGCTGCTCTTGTGTGATGTCATGGGCAGTGAATCCCCATGTGTCGGCATCGTCGAGAAACATCTTCCATTCGTCGCGCGTCCATTGCCGGCTGTCTTCAAGACTGACGTAGGAGGTCAGCAAAATATCTTGCAGGTGCTGGGGGAGACGGTCCAGCCAGCGCTTGCGCATGACGATGATCGACGTGGCAAAGGAATGGCTGGTCAATGTGAGATGACCCGCTTCACCGGCGATGCCCGTCGGTGCGTACATGATGATGGCGTTTTCACCGGCGTCCACCAGGCTTGTCTGCAGACCCGTCACGATATCTGTAAAACCAAGCGGGATGGCATCGGCGCCAATGGCTTCGGCAAACAACCGTGCCGACTCGCTTGAGGAAATGCGAAAGCGAACGCCTTGGCTATCCGTCGGCGTCAAGATGGGAGACTTGCCGTAAACGTGGTTAAAACCGATTTCGTCCCACATCACCAGCTTGACGTCCCGTTCGGCCAGCATGTCCGAATACGCATCGAACAAATAGTTATCCATAATGAAATCGGCTTCGGGATAATCGTCGAACAGAAACGGCGTATAGAGCATAGCCATTTCCGGTACGACGGTGGTCGTCGCCAAACCGGACCAGTTGGCTACTTGGATGCGTCCACGCCGGATGCCGCTGACCAGGTTTTCTTCCGGTCCCAACTCACCGTAAATGAGCATGCGCAAATCCAGCTCACCGTTTGACGCTGCTTCTGCATTGCGCTGAAAGGTGAGCCATTTTTTTTCACCGGCTGTGTTTTTTACACCCGTTCCGCCGACTACAACTTCCAAAGCATGACTAAGCGGTGCGGCGAGAGCGAACAGCACAAAAAGAACAAATGCACTAAGACGAGAGGTCATCAATATGAGCTTCCCAAGAACGTAAGAAGTCTGGGCACCACCTTACCGTGCTCTTATGGTGATGGAAACGCGCCGCTTCAAGCGTCTGATTCTATTCGGCGGGTTGGGGTGTGGGACGCGCCAAACCGAGACTGGCTCTCAAGCCGTCCGCCTGGATCATGGCCAAGGCAGGGACGATAAGCATTTGCACGGCTGTTCCGAACAAAACACCGAACCCGATACTGCAAGCCACAGGCACGAGGAATTGGGCTTGGATGCTTTGCTCGATGATCAGCGGAAAGACACCCAAGAAAGTGGTTAGAGCCGTCAACATGATCGGCCGAAAGCGGGATTTTGCCGCGTCGATAATAGCCGTGCGCGCCGGCTTGCCACTGGCCCGCTCTTCATTGATGAAGTCGATCATCACCAAGGCGCCGTTGACGATCACACCGGACAGACCAACGATGCCGAAAATCCCCGGCAGGGTAAGGTTAATGCCCAGGAACAAATGGCCCAGGATGGCGCCGATGGTGCCGAAGGGAATGGCCGCCATGATGATCACCGGCTGCACGTAGGAGCCGAAGGCGATGGCAAGAAGAGCGTAAATGACGAGAAGTGCGAGGACAAAATTGCGTCCCAGCGCCGACAGCGCCCGCCGCTGTTCCCGCTGCTCGCCGCCGAAGTCAAACTTCAAGCCCGGAATGTCCTCGGCAATCCGCGGCAAGATTTCGTTTTCCAGCGCGGCGGTGACTTCCTGACCGGTGATGGACACATTGTCCACATTGGCGGTGATGGCGACAATGCGCCTGCCATTGCGGCGCTTAATCATGGATGGGCTTAAACCCTCGCTGAGATCCGCCACTGCGCCCAGCGGTACAAAGTCTTGTCCAGGCACGCGTACCCGGTAGTTCAAGAGATCGGCGATGGAGTCCCGCTCGGAACGGGGCAGCCGTACATAAACACGCACTTCTTCCCGGCCCCGCTGAACCCGCAACGCTTCGGCACCGAAGAAAGCGGCGCGCACCTGTTGGGCCAAGTCGTCAAGAGATAGACCATAGGTACGGGCCTGGGGTTTCAGTCTGAGTTCGATTTCCCGTTTGCCTTCATCCCGATCGTTGCGGACGTCGAATACACCGACGATCTGACGCAACTCCGACTCAACGGCGTTGACCGCGCGCGCGAGGTCCGTATCCGTCTCTGCCGACAGTTCCACCTGCACCGGTTCCCCCAAATTGAAAAGTTGGGCTGAGAAAAACAGACGGCGTACGCCTGCAGGTGTACCGACCGCCTCTCTCCATTTGTCCTGAAAGTCCTGGGCGGTGAACGGGCGGCGCTCTGGCTCAAGCAGTTCAAAGACCACCGACGCCTTGTTGGCATCGGGCAAAACGCTCACCCCGCCAAAGGGCGGCGCGGCAAAGTCCTGGCTGCCCACCAGCATGTACATCGATTTCACAAGCGGCGGACTGTCTTCCGGTAAAAGCTGTTGCATCTCCCGTTCAACGTCACGGCCGATACGCTCGATGCGTTCCGCCATGCTGTGGGTCTGTGCAAGGGGTGTGCCCGGCTTCAACTCCATGGTTGCGGTGACAAAGTGACCTTCCACCACCGGGAAGAACTGCACCTTGACATATCCACCGGCGACAAAGCCGACGGACAGCATGATCATGGCAACGCCGGCACAGACGATGACCCAGGGATGCCACGTCACAAAACGCAAAGTCCGATCCAAAGGGCCGTCGACAAACCGCTTGAGGGCGACCGAAAACACGGTCTGGGCTCTATGAATCCGGGCCAGGAGAGGCCCTGGTGTGTAAGACTCGCGGAAGGAATGCCGGGAAAGGTGGTAGGGCAGCACCAGCATGGCTTCCAGCAGCGACAGCAGCAGCAGAATGATGACGATGGTCGGCATCTGGCCGAGGAACTTACCGGCGGTGCCCGGTACCATAAGCAGCGGTGAAAATGCAGCGATGGTGGTAGCCACAGCAAAAAGAACAGGAATGGCCACCCGTTGCGCGCCCCGTATGGCGGCCTCCAGGGGATCATGCCCTTGTTCATTGGCGGCGTATATGTTCTCGCCGATGACAATGGCGTCGTCGACAACAATGCCGATGGCGAGAATAAACCCGAACAGGGCAATCTGATTGATGGTGTTGTCGATACCGTTGATGACGCCGATGGCAGCAACGAACGCGACGAAAATCCCTAGCGACGTCCAAAACGCCAACCGTACATCGAGAAACAGCGTCAGCGTGGTAATGACGAGAACAAGCCCGATGAAGCCGTTTTTAAGCAACAGGTTCAATCGGCTTTCCAGTTCGACCGCGTCATTGCGGAAGATGACCACGGCTGCGTCGGGTGGCAGCGTCGGTTGAATCTCTTCCGACAAATACCGCTCGACGGTGTCGACCACCGACAAGACCTGTTCTTCGCCGGTGCGGAACACTTTGACGAACACAGCCGGTTTGCCGTCGAAAAGACTGATCAGGTCCTGGTCGCGGAAACCGTCATCGACTTTGGCAAAGTCCCTGAGTTTGACTTGAGCGCCGTTGCGTCCGGTGAAAACGACGATCTCTGAGAAATCTTTGCTGTCGTAGTTACGCCCCAGCGTGCGCAACACCACGTCTTCGTCCAGGGATTCGATTTCACCGCCGGGCAGGTCGAGGCTCTCCTGCCGTACGATACCGGCCAATTCCGGTAGGGATATGTTGTAAGCACGCAGTGTGGCGTTATCCACTTCGACGGAAATTTCGTAGTCGCGCGCCGCGCTGACTTCGACCAGGGAAATCTCGTCCGTCAACGTGAGGTCGTCTTTGATTTTGTTGGCAATTTCTTTAAGGGTGCGTTCCTGCACATCCCCCAGAACGACGATTTCAATAACCCGTACCCGGTTAGAAATTTCCCGCACTTCCGGCTTTTCTGCACCGGCGGGGAAGGTGGTGATGCGGTCGATCTCGGCCTTGATCTCGTCCAGTTTCTGGGCCGTGTCCTCGCCTAAAGCCAATTCAATTGAAACGGCGCCCACGTTTTCAATGGCCGTCGCCGTGATGTCCTGAAGGCCGTCGATGCCTTCCACCCGCTCTTCGATCCGCTGCAGGATGGACTCCTCGATTTCAGACGGCGAGGCGCCCAAGTATTCCACCTCCACATTGACCGTATCGAGGGAGAGTTCGGGAAACACTTCGATAGGAATGATGAGGGCGTTGGAAATGCCAAAGGCAACCATGAACGCCATGAGCAGATTGGCCGCCACCCCGTGCCGCGCCATCCATTCGATCAGCCCTCTCATGAGCCGTCGCCCAAGCCATTGGTGACGCGCACGCGCAGACCATCGCTGGCGATGGCCAGTTCGGTTATGACCAGGCGATCACCCGACCCGAGTTCCTCACTGCGAATGGCAACCTGTGTGCCCTGATCCTGAACCACGTCTACCGTGACAACGCGCAAGGTTTCATCGCCGTTGACCAGCCAGACGGTGTTGTCGTTGCGCAAGGCGGCTCTCGGAATCAATGCATAAGTGAGTTCCAGTCCTGCAATCTCCACACCGGCGTACGTTCCGACCAGCATGGGCGGCGGGTCCACCAGTGGCGCACTGCGACCTGGGTCGACGAGCCGGCCGGGCCGGGTCGGGTTGGCAACGCGGACCACAACGTCGATGGTGCGGGTGTCCGGGTCGATCCCTGCTTCCACCCGGTCCACATAGCCGTCCCAGGCGTAGATATGACCCCGGTACTGGAGTGTCACGACGGCACTTGGTGCTTGCGTTCTCTCGGTCTCCCACAATCCAGGGATCAAACCCGCTTCCAGGTCAGATAAAGGAACAACGATTTCAAAAATGTCAGTGGCGTAAATGCGGGCAATTTCGTTGCCCGGCATGACGATGGAGCCCGCATCCACCTGCTCGGTAAACACCCGTCCGTCGAACGGTGCCGTGATAGCCGTGCGTTCCAAATCGATAACCCGCGACGCGATCAAAGCGTCCAGTCCAGCAATTTGGGCACGGGCGCGGTCCCTCTGATTGAGTGTTTCGTCCCGCCGTCGTTCGCTGGCAGCACCGCTTTGGGTCAGTTGTTGATCCCGTTGCAATTGCCGCTCGGCGAAGGCGAGATCCGCTTGCCGGGCTTGCCGGTCCGCTTCCGCTTGGTCCAGAGCAGCCCGATAGGGTCGTGGATCGATCCGCGCCAATGTCTCACCCGCATTGAAACTTCCGCCGGTGACTAAGGCCGGACTGACTTCAACAATTTCTCCCGATACTTGAGCGGTGAGGGTGACCTGGGCGCGGGGCCGAACGGGTCCATTGCCACGAACTGGCAAGGGTCCGTTATCCATGGAGAGGGTATGGATTTGAACGAGGGGTGCATTGACTTCTCGTTCCACTTGTTGCGATTGGGGAGCAAACACCTGCAAAAGAATGAAGCCTAAAATTCCCGCAGCCAAAAAACCGGCGGCGACAATTCCCCAGCGCACTCTGGCGGCCGGTTCCTCATCAAACCGGACGGCCACGGCGTCATCCCTTTCCTCAGCCCGTCTAACGTGCTCGTCCATAGGGCACCCGATTTTTTTGACAGTCACTATTGCTGACTGACTGGTTAGTCAGTAGAATAGCTCTACTGGGATAAAAATGCAATGGAGAAAAGGACGCCGTGGCTGAGGCGACAACCCAGAAAAAGCAGGGAATCCGGGCTGCTCAGAAGGAAGCCCGGCCGCGGGAAATCGTCGAAGCCGCCCTAGAGATCTTCGCCCGGGATGGCTTCGCCGGCACCCGCCTGGATGATGTGGCGGAGAAAGTGGGTATCAGCAAGGGCACCATCTACCTCTATTTCGACACCAAGGAAGAGCTGTTTAAGGCGTGTGTGCGCGAGACCATCGGCGCCCATCTGACCGATACCCGGACCATGGCCGCTCAGTTCGAAGGTGATACCGCGGATCTTCTTTATGAAATCGTTCAAGGGTTGGGACACCGGCTGACCAAAGGCGGTTTCCAGACCATCCTGATTTTGATGATTTCAGAAGGGAAACGCTTTCCCGAGTTGGTTTCCTTTTACTTTGACGAAATCATCAGTTCCGGATTGCAGCTTTTGAGAACTGTGATTCAACGGGGGATTGATCGTGGTGAGTTCCGCGAGACCAGCCTGACGGACTATCCCCAACTCTTGGTCAGCCCGGTGATGATGTCGGTGATCTGGAATCATCTCTTCGCATCCAAGGGCGGCCCATTAGATGTCGAAAAGGTATTAAGGACTCACGTGGACACGTTGCTCGACGGTCTCAGGAAATCGTAAGCGGCGAAACCAACCGCCTGTCAATCTTGATACGCCATAACCGTCCAAGTGAATCCGTCAGGAGCGACGAAGGAAAAGGCGTCGGCACCGAATTCATCGGCAACAATTTCGGTCACATTGCCTGCCTCTGAAGCGCTCACTTTTTCGTGCATGGCCGCAAGGTCGCCTACGCGCACCGTATAGAGGGAATGTCCCAAATTTCCTGGCTGAGCCAGAGCAAGCCGGTCATCTGCCGGTTTGTCACTGCGCAGATTGAAGCAGCGCAAGCGTCCCGGCAGATGGTCCGTGGGGTCGTCTCCTGCGTCTGGGTCGTCGAAATCCACTTCGGAAAAGGTCTCACCGGGAGAGAGTTCGAACATGTCGCTCGGCATGTAACCGGGCTCGTAGGAAATATGGACTTCGTGATAGCGCTTAAAACCGATGATCTCTTCGTAAAAGTCAAAGATGGAAAGGTCTTCACCCTGACGAACGATCGCCATGTGACACCCCTCGCTTAATCTGAGCGGAGCGTCTTCATTAATGGTGCCGTATTTGGGAACGGCGTAGTTCATCCGGGTCATAGCAACCAATTGGGCTTCAGGCGTGAACAAAAGCACGTCTCCGGATGCGGACAACGTCTCTTGAAAGGGCTTCTTGTCGGCCGCTTTCTTGGCGAGATCGAAATTGTAATGGGGGCCGACGAGATAGATGGGCTTGCCCTGCCGGCGAAGAATCTCCCCGTGTACATATGCGTTGGCGATGTTGTCGGTGCGGTGCACAGACCAGCGGCAGCCGTGGGTGCGCAAGGGCGCCATGTTCAAGCCGGGTCCGGTTGGTTGGTCCCAATGCATGAGGCGAATCAAACCGGCTGTGGCATCCTGATGAAGCAGGCGAACGCTGTTCAAGGCGGACTCAACGCCGTAAAGCGTCTTTGCCCGCTCAGCGTTTAGCCCGCCTTCCGGCCCTGGACGGTATCCGCAGGCAGACCAAAACGCAATCGCCGACCCCAGGTCGCTGACGCCGACGCCGATGTCATATATGCCACCGATGAGACCAGGTTTAGGTGCGCTCATGTCCAAAACTCGTCAACCGAGGTACAGACCTTGGCACGTCACCAAATCCGATGAAACCTTGACATATGAGGAGAACGACCGAACGTTTGGTTTGCAATTTGGAAAAGGTTTCATGGTCTTTCCCGTCATCCATTCAACGCTCGATCCCAAAGCCTTAACGGAAGAAATCGACGCGCGTTATGCGTTGGGGTCCCGCCCACGCTGTCAGCTCATGAGCCGTGCCAACAATGATTTTTATGAAGTAACAGCCGGTGACAATCGTTTTGCCTTGAGAGTAGCAAAGGCGGATTTCCGACCAACGGAAGAATATGCCTTTGAAGCCGCTTACGTACAGCATCTGCATAGCAAGGGCTGCCGTGTTCCCGCGCCCGTGTCGGCGAAGGATGGCAGTCTGTTTTTCGAGGTTGAAGCGCCCGAAGGTGTGCGCGCCGTAACGGTGATGCGGTGGCTTGACGGTCAAAACATGACCAAAGCTCTGACCGTTGACGATGCCCGCCATGCCGGCGCGACCCTGGCCGAGCTTCATTTAGCAGGAGCCGATTTTACCACCGACCACAGCCGCACCATCGACACCATTCAAACGCTCGAAGACTACATGCCCGATCTTCTGGCCATGCTGGAACATGAGCCCGACCACCGGGACTTTTACGTCAAAGCAACGGATAAAGTGACAGGCGCGCTGGCACAGATTTCATCCCAAACCGTTCCTCGCGGACCAATTCATGGCGACTTTCAATTCGCCAACATCATGAAAGCTGAGGATGGTTCCATTTCAATTCTCGATTTCGATACCTGTGGTATCACTTATCTTGCCGAGGACCTCTTCACCTTCATCTGGCGCAGTGACATGGAGATCAGAAATGAAGAGGTCAATAGCGCTTTCCTGTCCGGATACGAAAGTATTCGTCCGCTAAAACCAGATGAAAAGGAGCTCTATCCTCTTTTCCGTGTCGCACGGGATCTGGTGATGTCGTCCACCTTTGCCATTCTCATCAACAGGGTCGGCCCCGTGCCCGGATTCGACGGGGATTTTGCACCGTTTACGGAACTCGCCCGGACACATTTGGCCGACGCCGGTCTGGCTTAGGTTGGTTCGATCGTGACCTTTCCCGTCAGTCAATCCGTTCTTGATGCAGACGCGCTCGCCGATGAGCTAAGGGGACGTTACGACCTACAGGGTGATGTGCGCTGCCGGCTCTTGAGCCGGGGAATGAACGACATCTACAGGATTGAACATCGTGACGGTCCGCATGCGCTCAAGGTGGCCCGCGCGCGCAGAGGCACCGATGACGAATTCGCATACGAGCAAGCCTACATCCTTTACTTGGCAAGCAAGGGCATTGTTGTGCCGACGCCTGTTACAACCGCAGACGGTTCGTATTTCTTTGCCGTTCAAGCGCCTGAGGGAAACCGTCGGACCGTATTGATGGCCTGGCTTGAGGGAGAGCCTTATCAAGGTATCGTCGATGTCAATGAAGCACGGCGCATGGGTCAATTGCTCGCGCACCTTCACTTAGCCGCTGCAGATTTTGAAACACCGCACCAGAAGGCCGTTGCAACTGCACCTAAGATCAAACAACGGCTGCCCTTCTTGCTTGAGCTATTAAAGGACCAACCAGAAGACGCCGAGTTTCTTCAAAAGGCGAGTGCCGCCGCCATCGAACAGTTTGAAACGCTGGACTCAAACGCAATCCCCTGGGGGCCATGTCATGGCGACCTGCAGAACGCCAATGTAATGAAATCACCCGATGGATCCCTGGCCGTTTTTGATTTTTCCGATTGCGGCACAGACCGTTTGGCCAAAGACATCGCCGCCTTTTACTGGCGAAACGACTTCGAGGGTCTGTCTCAAGAGATCAACCAAACCTTTGTTGACGGTTATAACGAGGTGCGCCCGCTTTCTTTGCAAGAGCGTGAGGCCCAACCCCTCTTTCGCGTTCTTAGGCACCTGCTGATAACGTCTTCGTTCGCGCAATACGTCAATCAGATTGGACCCGTTCGCGGCTTCGATCGGAAGGTGGGCTTTTATACGGACATGATCCGAACGTGCTGCGAGGAGGCAAACCTGCCTTGATTCTTAGGACGCGTATAGAAGCCGGGTTTGCCTTGGTTTTCTTACACTCGGTGGACTTCATGACCCAATTCTGTGTAAACACCGTGCCAACAGAACGTTGACGCAACGAATCGGATTTTCGGTGACTCTGACCCAGACGGACGATCAGGGCTCTTTGACTGATCTGGTAAACCGGTCTCTTTCGGTTTCCCTCAATCCTGCCCGGGTGGAAGAGTCCCCGTCGCCACACTTCTATCAATTACGGGCTTTTGAACCCGAGGTGTTTGACCGTATCTGTAACTGTCTTCCCGACAGTGAGCACTATGGCGGCATGGAAGGCCGAACAGGCAATGTACGTGCACAAAAAGCCAGACTTGTCCTTCCGTTGTTCGAAAAAAACTTGTCGGTTCTTCCATCCGATCAGAAAGACTTTTGGACGGAGATGGCGCTTTACTTTCGCTCGACCGATTTCGCTCAACTCGCTCTTGCCGCTTACGCTCCTGTAATTGGGCGGGAGCGACCGGATCTGATTGATCATCGGAACTTCGAAATACGCTTTGAGCTTCTTCGCGATACCACTGCTTATGGTATTGGTCCCCACTCCGATCATCCCAACAAAGTAATGACTTTGCTGTTTTATCTGTCGAGTGGAGATACCAAAGAAACGCTTGGTACGTCTTTTTATGTCCCTAAAAGGAAGGGTTTTACCTGCGAGACCGGCCGTCACCACGACTACAAAGACTTTGATTTGATCAAAACGTATCCGTATGCGCCGAATGCTGTTCTTTCTTTTCTGAAAACCAGTACGTCGTTTCATGGTGTAGAAGTTATTGAGGAAGAAAACGTGCAACGCGACGTCTTGCGTTGGATGCTGTGGAAAACATAAGCATGGCACTAACGGAAAATGATCTAGCAGGCTGCTGAAAAAGTCTTCCTTTTGAGGCTTTGGAATGATTCTTTCTCTTTGTTGATTGCATGGAGGAAGTAATGCGTGGAGGCGACGATCGGACGGAGGGTCTTTTTTCTTATGTGAGCTGCGAGGCTCGTGTTCCGGCGACGCATCCGCTTCGCCTGATCCGTGGGCTGGTTGATGAGGCGCTGGAGCTTATGTCGCCGGATTTCGAGGGGTTGTATTCGAAGATCGGGCGTCCCTCGATCCCGCCGGAGAAGCTGTTGCGTGCGCTCCTGTTACAGGCCTTTTACTCAATCCGCTCGGAACGTCAGCTGATGGAGCAGATGGATTACAACCTGTTGTTCCGTTGGTTCGTCGGATTGTCGATGGACAGTGCGGTGTGGGATGCGACGACGTTCAGCAAGAACCGCGACCGGCTGCTGGATGGAGAGGTTGCGCGGAGGTTCCTGGCGGTGGTTGTGGAGCAGGCGCGTCGGCGCGGCCTGCTGTCGGACGATCACTTTTCCGTGGACGGGACGCTGATCGAGGCCTGGGCGTCGATCAAGAGCTTCCGCCCCAAGGACGGCGGCGACGAGCCGCCGGGGCCGGGGCGCAACTCGGAGAGGACCTTCCACGGCGAGAAGCGGTCCAACGAGACCCATGCCTCGACGACCGATCCCGACGCCCGGCTGTACCGCAAGGGGAATGGCCAGTCCTCGCGTATGGCCTTCATGGGCCACGTGTTAATGGAGAACCGCAACGGGCTCCTGGTCGGGGCCTGCCTGACCCGGGCCACCGGCACGGCGGAACGCGAAGCCGCCCTGGCGCTTCTCGATGCCCATCGCCCGGGACGGCGGCGGATCACGCTGGGCGCGGACAAGGCCTATGACGTGGCGGCCTACGTCGAGGCCTTGCGGGCGCGTCGGATCACCATGAACTCCATATCGGGCGTCCGATGAAGTGGGACTGGCCCCAACTCGATCTCAATGCTTCACCCGAGGTTTGGTTCAGCTCGCTCTACGAAAAGCGCCTCGAGATGTTTTATGGGAAGGGATACGTCAAGCCCGGATCAAATCCTTTTGCGACGAAAGACGTTCACCCTTTCTCCTTCGATGCCGGCGTTCAGCACGCCGTCTTTCTTGAAGTCCTAAAGCGCATTCCCGTCACGACACAACGGGACGTCCTTAATGCGTTCTTTACGTCGTTCTTTACCGCTTGGTCCGACGTCACTGTCCAGCCCGACAGCAGGATTATCACGGCCTTTTGCCCGCGGGTTCTGATGGTTGCCGATAGCACAGAGCGGTTCATCCAGGACTATCCCGATGGGCACATCGTTTCGTCGGTTCGCGATCCGCGGACGTGGTATGCTTCCAGCAGTCGTCACGCCTCTGTCTACAAAAATGTTTCCGAAGCCATTGACCTTTGGAAAATTTCAACCCAGGGAATCCTGGATCTCAAGAAAGCACGCCCGGACTATATTTTTGTCTCCACCTATGAACAGGTGGTCAATGAAACCGAAGGTGTGATGAGGTCCATGGCCGCGTTTCTCGGTATCGATTTTGACGACTGCCTGCTCATGCCTACGTATGCCTCCAAACCCATCTTGCCCAATTCGTCCTATGCGCGGAACACTTACGGGGTCAACAAGGAGTCCACAAAAACTGCGGTCGATCTCAATGAAGAAGATCTTGCGCACATAGAAAAAGAGGCCATGGCGTTGTACGAAGAAGCGCAAGCGATGAGTCTAAAATAGCGCCAAGCAAAACCGTGGGACCATTCGCTTACTCTCGTGCAGGACCTCAATACCCCCGGTCAATATCGACCACCGACAGCATTCTCTCTCCCGCTACATAGCGCCGCAGATTTTCGCGAAGGATGATCCAAAGCGTATCCCGGCTGCCATCGTTGAATCTGGACATATGAGGCGTGATGAGCAGGTTAGGCGCGTTCCACAGAGGATGGCCGGGCGGCACCGGCTCCGGGTCTTGCACGTCCAAGCCGGCACCGGCGATGGTGCCGTCTTCCAATGCGGCAATAAGATCTGCTGTCACTGCGCTGCCGCCCCGCCCCACATTGATGAATAGGGCGGATGGTTTCATGCGGCTGAACATAGCGGCATCGAAGAGATCGTCCGTCTCAGGTGTCAACGGCAGTGCATTCACCACCACATCTGCCTGCCCGATGAGCTCCGGCAACTCACTAGAGAGGCCGACGTACTCGACAAAATCCGGTCCTTCGCGGCGGGAATTGCGCGTTGCGATAACACGCATGCCGAGACCGGACGCCAGCCGTGCCGTTTGTGTGCCGATCCCACCGAGGCCGACCACCAGCATGGTCTTACCATTTATGGCCCAGTGACTATTCGGCGGTACGACAAACCGATCCCATTTCTGCTCGGCCTGAGCCACAGCGAAGTGATCCAGACTCCGTGCAAAATACATCATCATGGCGATGACATGTTCGGCGATCTGTGGCCCCGCCAAACGCTGCATGTTGGTGACCAGATATCCGCCCTCGGCGACCTTTGGAATTCGCGCGCAATTGCCGATGCCGGCGAAGGCAATTTGCAGCCAATGAAGATTCGGCCCGGCCTCGACGACTGGACCGGTGCAAAATCCTACCGATGCGTTGACCCTGTTCGCATTTGCTCTGACTTGTTGCTCGGCTTCCCGGCTGTTACCGGCGGGCAGCAATGTGACATCGTCGGGCAGGACTTCTCTGTACCAATCAATCCGGTCAAGAGAGTCCACCATCACCACCACCGCATCCGGCTTGCGCCAGCCCGGCATGTCCCGGACCGGTGTTTCACTTTCCACCAAACTCAAGGAGGCGACGACGTCATCCGCCAATCTTTGTGCATACACAGGGGAAGCAAACAGCAACGGCAAGGACAAGAGAGAGGCCAAAGTACGCAGGGTCATGAATCAAACTCCGCTGGAGACACGTAAGCAATCGGACCTATCATAGAAGTGGGAACCCAAATGGGCCATATAGACCCGGAGCGTGTCATGCAATTCCTGAGAACCATAAGTCTTCTTTGTTTGCTGTCATCACATACCGTTTACGCGGCCGATGAACCGCCGGTGCAAAGCTTGTTGCTGCGCGCGGTGATCACCACCTGCAAACTGGAGGAATCCATTGCCTTTTACCGGGACATTCTCGGCCAGAAAGTGATTCAGGAACGGGATTTCACACCGGACCTCATCAACCGTTACACCGCTGTTTCCGAGAAAGGCGCCGTACGGCTGGTGGTGATGGAAGGCCGTGGCGAATATCCCGGCGGACCCATTGCCGGCGGCCGCATCGCCTTCATGGGCATCCTCAACGATCCGGATGGACCCGGCTGCAAGGATATGGACAAGAAGACCACGAGGCCCGGCCACCACGGGGATCCCATCCTGCCGTTCCGTGTCGGCAACATCGATGAAATTCACCGGCGGCTGTTAGATGGCGGCTACGAGGTATCCTTTCCGCCGACCCGCTCACCAGTTGGGTTGTCCCGCAATATGATCGCTTTTGATCCCAACGGGGTTTTGCTGGAGCTGTTCGAACTCAACATCGCACCCCTGGCCGAGCCCATGGAAGGGGTCGTCGAGCGGATGCCGATCCGGTAAGACTGCACCAGCTGATCCAAACGCAAAAACCCTTCGTAGACTCCGGTAACACCATGTCTGACCGGAGTACTACAAAATGCTGCTGCGTTCCGCCGTTTCCATTGTTGGGTCTGCCGTTCTCGCCGGATGCTCTGTTGTGGGCGTAAGGGCCGGCACCGAACAGCCCAGCTATGACGTCATCGCTAACGTCAACAGTGCCGTCGAAATTCGCCAATACGGCAACCGCGTCGCCATCGAAACGACGGTTGACCGTGGCAGCCGGTCTGCCAACGAAAATTCCGCTTTTGGCGCCCTTGCCGGCTATATTTTTGGTAAAAACCGCAGCCAATCGGAGATTGCCATGACTTCTCCGGTGGAAATGCGTGCGCCATCGGAAAAAATCGCTATGACGGCGCCGGTCGAAAGCAAAACGACCGACGACAGCATGACTATGCGTTTCTTCCTACCATCCGGTTATACCAAGGAGTCAGCTCCCACACCTCTCAATCCGAACGTAAAGCTCATCGATGTCCCGCCGGAGACCGTTGCAACGTTGCGTTTCACTGGACTGCGTTCAACCGGCAATGTGGCCAGCCATACGACAGAGCTGCTGAACGCCTTGGAAGACTCACCCTGGCAACCGGTAGGGGAACCGACCGCCTACTTCTATGATCCGCCTTGGACGGTTCCAACCCTCCGCCGCAATGAAGTCGCCGTTCCGGTGGCGGGCCAAACGGATGAGTTGGCGAAGGCGCCATGAGTTATTCCGCTGCCTGGGTTTCAGGCACGAACGGGCAGTAGTCTTCTTTCTCGACCAGATCGTAAGCGAAAATGAATTTCGCCATACCGCAGAGCACGGCCATGATGATGCCCAGCTCGTACAGCTCCCCGTCGGTAAAGTGTTCCTGGCAGCGCTGATAGAGGTCTTTTGACACGGCCCCCTTTGGGTTGGTCAAAACCATGACATCGGCCAGGGCCAGTGCAGCCTTCTCTTTGTCTGTGAAGGGTCCGTCTTCGTATGAGCCGAGGGCATCGATCTGCTCTTGCGAGATGCCGGCTTCCAGTGCCGCTACCGTGTCCGACCGGTTGCAGAAAGCGCAGCCGTGAATGTTGGCCAAGCGTAACCGGATCAATTCCACAATCTGCGTATCGATCCGGCCCGAATAAAAAACCTTTTTGTAAAAGTCATCCATGTACCAGTCGTACATGGTTGGGTTATTGCCGGCGACTTCAACAAAGGTGGTATCTCCGTGCATTTTCATGGAGCCGTCCCACGCGGCCTGCATGTGCTCGGGCAGCTCTTCGCGGGGAATGCGCTTGAATGGTGTGTCGGGTTTCATGGCTCGCTCTCCGGTTTCAGCGAAAGCTTACAGGCCTTCGCTCAACTCCACTAGTTCGTAGTAGGTCTGCATATAGCCGTCCACCTGGCCTTTGAGAAAAACGTAATCACCGTCGATCGACGTCCAGACGTTATAGATCGGGTGTTCTTCCGGCAGCCCCTCGACGGAAACGAACTGGAAATAGTGAGCCGGAAAGGTGCCTGCGCCGACCGTGATCTCTTCATCGCCCAGGTAAACAACGCTGGGTCTGGCTTCCGCGATATACGGCCCTGTAGCGCCACGGTGATCGGAGGATGAAATCAACTGGGTAAAGGTTTGAGCTTCGCCCGGCTTGGACAGATCGACGGCGGCGCAGACCCAGCCGTCGTTCTGGATGGCATGACCACCGAAGCCAGGACAAATGCCCGCATAGGGCACGCGCTGGGACATGCGGCCCTCTAACGCGGTCACCGTTTCGCATTCGGCGACGCCACCCGCAAAGCGGTACCAGCCGGAACCGCGAAATTCGTCGCCCACGGTGATACGCACAAAAGCGTCAATGGGGGACCAGTTTGCATCCACAGTGAGGTGTACAAAGCGCAACACACTCGGGCGATCGTCGATCTCCCCATGGGACATGATCGATCGCCGGCCGTCGCCGTGCCGGGTCAAGGTCCAAACTTCCCGGCCACGCTCTTCGTCCAAGCGGTCCGGTTTCTTCGAGGTGTAGAGCAGCCGCCCGCGGCGCGTCACATGATCGCGCTGGTGATAATCTTTAATCACGAGTTGGTTTTCCGTTAGCCAACGGTCTTTTCGTATTCCACCAGTTCGTAGTGGGTCTGCATGTAGCCGGCTACACCGCCTTTGAGGAAGGTGTATTCGCCGTCGGTGGTGGTGAAGACCTCATAGGGCGGATGTTCTTCGGGCAAGTCCGTATTGGTGGGTACCTGGAAGTGATGGGCATCAAAGGTGCCTGCGCCGACGGTGATCTTTTCGTCGCCCACGTAAACCAGGTCCAAGCGCAGCGGATAAAGCATGGGTCCCGTAGCACCCCGGTGGTCGGGCGAACACAACAGCAACTCATCAATGCTTTGCTGGCCTGGACCTTTGCTGAGATCGTAATGGGAGAAGTGCCAGCTGTCGCAGGCAATGGCGTGGTTCTGGAACGACTTGAGCGGACCATGGTTGTGGTCCATGCGCTGGGAGACGCGCCCTTCCAAAGCGGTGAAGGTTTCGCATTCCGTATAGTCATCGAAAAACTTGAACCATCCCGTACCCATGAACTGATCGCCGACGGTGAGGCGGACAAAACAGTCCTGCGGCATCCAGTTTTCATTCACGGTGTAGACGGCATCGCGCATGACCGACGGCCGGTCGTCGATTTCCGTATGGACACTGATGGTGCGTCCGCCCCAGGCGTACTTGACGATGGTGTAGAACTCGCGGCCGCGCTCCTGGTCCATGCGTTCCGGTTTCTTCGACGTGTAGGCGATAACGCCCCGGACAACGGTGTGATCGATCTGTGTGATGGGCAAGCCGGTGCTCGCATCGTTCATGGGTCCCTCCTGACGTGATGGCTGGCTGTTTGTCAGCCGCCAATTGATTGTTTGTGGTGCCCATCATACGCTGGCGGCCTGTGTTGTCTACGCACCCTATGGATTCCGATTCCGCATGCTCTTCATTGCCCGATTTAAAGACCGCGCCAATAGCCAACACATACGTCGGCAGCACCAGGACTCCCAAGAGACCTATGTCATCGGCAATCGACAGGCGATTTTGGCAAACGGGCCCTTGTTTCAAGATGACTTGGGCAACGCCATCGGCGGCCTTTGGTTCATCGAGGCAAAAGACCGGCGGGAGGCGGAACGCATTTGTCATGAGTCACCGTTTTGGTTAGCCGGACTGTGGAATTCAGTGACCCTGATGCCGCAGCTGGCGCCCATCAATTCTTATGCCAACGTGAGGGTCACGTGTTTATAAACGTGAGAGTCACGTGTTTGTGAACCTTTCTAATTCTCGGCCTGTAAGTTTTTGCATCCAATCACCTAGGCCGGCGCATCTAAGGGGTGTCGTGGCAGGCGGGGCTGCTGAAATAAAGGAGATGATCTGATGAAATGGATTTTTGTCGTAGCGGCATTGGCGCCGGGCAGCGATGAAAAAGGCGTGGATGCACTGACCCTCAACACCATTCACTTCGGCTCTGAACTGGCCTGTGAGGCGGCCCGCACCGGCGTCATCAGGCAGGTGGAAGATGTTATGGAACCGGAACCGCTCAAAAGTTTCGTCGTCGAGGAGATTCGCAAGTCCGGCGATGTGCCCAATCCCGAGATGTTCGCCGACCTGTTTCTCGGCCGGGTCAGCGCCGCCTGTTACCGCGAAGAATAACGAAACCCCTAAACCAGCGGGCTAAGCCTCCTGGGGTTCGAGCAGGGCGGCAATGCTTTTGCCGATCCTGAGCGCCAGCGTCTCTTCCCGCTTCGGTGTGACGATTTGCAGACCCAGGGGCAGGCCGTCTTCGGTCTTGCCCATGGGGATGCTTAGCGCCGGGCAGCCGGCGTAATTGGTAAACGCGGTAAAGGTGGTGATCGTTTTGGGCATTTCTTCGTCGAATGAAAACGCCGGCACCGGTGTGGTTGGCGTCACCAGTGCGTCTACCGTGCCGAATAATCTTCGCGCGATGGGGCGGACTTCTTCAATGAGCCGGAGACCCTGTGCCAATTTGGGGGCCGATTGGGATAGTCCGAAATCAATGCCGGCACGGAACGTCGGTGTGAATCCGTCCGGGGATTTCTCCAGCATTTCGCCATGAATGTTGGCGAGATCGGCTTCAATCAGAAGCAAAGCCTTGGACCGTACCCTGGCAGGCTCATACCCTTTCCAGGTCACTGGTTCCGTTTTGCACTTAAGTTGTTTCATCAGATCCAGAACTTTGCCGTAAGCAACCGACACCGCCGGATCGACCGCTTCACCACCCACGGCGTTGAGATCGGAAAAGTATCCAAGGGTGAGGCCGTCCAAAGCATCAGCGGGAGACAACGCCGCAGAAAAATCTTTCGGCCCATGACGCCCGGCCGGATCGTCCGCATCGAAGCCGGCCATGACACCCAACAAAACAGCAAGGTCATCCGTCGATCGGGCCATGGGGCCCACATGATCAAGCGCGTGAGCCAGGGGCATGACCCCCCGGGTGCTGACCAGCCCGTAGGTGGGCTTGAGCCCCATCACGCCGCAAAAGGACGCGGGGATGCGCACGGAGCCAAGCGTGTCCGTACCGAGCGCGCCGGCACAGAGACCGGCAGCCAAGGCAGCACCCGCGCCTCCCGACGATCCGCCGGGGGTGTACCCGGGCTTGTGCGGGTTCTGACAATAGCCATAGGCTTCGTTTGCCGTCGTTGCCCCGTGAGCGCCTTCGTGAAGATTGAGCTTGCCAAGTACAACCGCGCCGGCAGCGCGCAAACGCATGACCACGTCGGCATCCTCGCGTGCCACTGCGTTACGATAAGCTTCGATTCCCCCGGTGGTGGGAACGTCGGCCACATCAATGTTGTCCTTCAGGGCGATGGGAATGCCATCGAGCGGACCGCGGCTTTCATCCTTGGCGCGGCGTTCGTCGGACTCCTTTGCCTGAGACAACGCCATGTCGCTGGTGACGGTTATGAAAGCCTTGAGGGACTCGTTTTGAGCGGAAATGCGGTCCAGATAGAACTTGGCCGCCTTTTCAGCGCTTATCGTTTCTGCTTTCAATGCTTCAGAGAGTTTGGCAATTCCCAACGCCGCAACGTCACTACACATTCAACTTTGGTCCCCGGTTAAAATTGTTTTGGCCGCGCCCTTGGCCGTCCAAATTACACTATCGGCGGCATGACCGCTCCAGTCGAGATACTGCCGCGGCACATCGACAATGCGCACCTGATCCCCTTTGTCGAGCAAACGAAGGCGGGCGGCCAGAAGCGCCATCTGGTCGACGAACCAGGACGCCGTTCCCTTGTGTTCAAAGTGACGAATGTAGGCGGCAACGCTATCGACAAAAACCTGCGCTTCTGCCGTTAGCGCTAACGCCAAAAAACCGGCCGCCACGCGTTGATGGATGAATATTTCCTCCTGCCGATGACGCATAGCGACATCGAAGTCTGGTAATTCATTGAGCGCCTGCTTGATGTCGTTGTTCACCACCGAGTCCAGATCGATAATGATAAGGGGCTGACTCAAATTCCGACGCCACTGAGCTGCACGGACGAAACGGCGGGATGCAAAAGTGACGGATCCGGCTTGCCCGTCCACTTCCCAAGATACGCTGTGATCTCGCAGATCTCTTTCCAGAGGCTGATACGTTTCTTCCGCAGCAATGACATGAATATGAACATCAACGCTGGGGGATTTTTGCGCAACGGAGCGAATCAGCTCTGGCGCGAAACGGCTGACATAGACCGGATCGCCCGCAGCCATGAGCAGCGGTTTGTCCGAAGACAACGGGGCTGAGCCTTGTATTTCAGGAAGGTCCCTGTTGATCGAATCCTCTGAGAACTGATCGACCGCCGCCTCGAAGTCGTCGTCAAAGAGGGCATTGATAGCGGGGCTCGCCGTTTCAAAAGCTTTGGTCGTGTCACCCAGGTCAAGGCACGCGCACGCCTTAAGCAACATGACTTCCTTGCCGGCGTCCGGGGAGGCAAGGGCCTGTTCCCGCCGGGTACGGGCGGCGTCATCGGCGCCTAAAAACTCTTCGGTTTTGGCAAGTAGACACAACGCTTTGGTATGATCCGGCTGCCAGTCCAGAGCCAACAGCAAAACACGCTTGGCCTCTCCAAAGTCGTCTTGACTGAAATGAATATCGGCAAGGGATACCGTGCCATTGGGATCCTGTTCCAGGTCTAAGTATTTTTCATAGGCACTTGCCGCAGCAGCGGGTTTTCCGCTGTCCCGCAAAGCATGTCCTAATTGAAAGTGCATGGACGGGCGGCACCGGGAATGATCCAGACCTTGGCGGTAGAGCGCTATGGCCCGTTCGTGATCTCCAGCCTTCGCTGCCTGTACACCGAGATATTCCAACGCCACGGGTTCCCCCGGAGATGCCTTGAGCAATTGCTCAAACAAGGCCGCGGCGCTCTCGACGTCTCCACGGTTATGCACGGCCATGGCTTGGGCAACGATGTCAGAGAGCTTGGCCATTTAAAGGGACTCGATCAGATCGACAGCCCGGTTGAGGGCGATGGGGAGATGATCCGGCGCGCTGAGGTCTATGGCCATATCTCGGGTGAACCAATGATAAAATTTTCGATACTCGCCAACCGCCTCGGACGCCTCCCAGGCTTGGACACGGGTGTAGGCGTCATCCAATTGATCCGGTGTGATCTGAATGGCCAGCCGGTCATATTCCGCCCGGCCAAACATAACCACAGGCTTGCCGTGCAAAATGGCTTCATGACCGACACCGCTGTTGAGCGTGTAGACCGCATCACAATGCTCAATGAGGTCATGAACGCTAGCATCAACCCATTCGACCGACGGTCCTTGCGCAATGGCCTTAAACGGCTCGGACGTATGGGGTGCGGCCGGATGGGCCTTGAAAAGAATTTTGGTTCCCGTTTCGTTGGCCCAAGAGGAGAGCGCGCCAATGATGTCTTCTTCCTCGTAGTCGCTAAAAAACCGTACCACTTCGTCGTCGGGAATTTGACAGGGAAAGAAAACGTAGTTCTCTTCCGGCAAGATCCCATCGGCAATCAAAGCCTCGCGGGACCGTCGCTCCGGTTGATCAAACTTGCTTTCGTTGTCTGTGGTAATCCGATGCAGATAGTCGTCAAATACCGGACTTTCAGTTGGAGCATGTTGATAGTCACTATAGGGATACACTGCCGCGCCAGCACCCCATCCTTTTTTGTCCAGGGTGAATAGCCATCGGGTGTGCCACTTGCATGAGATAAACAGCGGAAACGTTCAAGCCGGGGCATTGGAACTTCTGACGGTGCGGCATGATCACCACGTCTGCGTCGGAGGCGTTTGCCAAAGCCGGTGTGATTTCAGAACCGGGAACACAGATGGTTACTGGATGATGCCCCCGCTCTTTGAGTTTCTCCTCGATGAGCCGAAAGCACTCAAGCCACGACCGGCGCAGTTCACCCATGGACCCATGCAAAAGAGGCGACGTTTCAACACGGCCGCTCAGATGGGAAACCAGTGGCGGAGTCTTGAACGGAAGAGTCATGTCCGGCTCTAGAATGAGCACGCGTCGGCCGTTTGAACTGCTCTGAACAGGGCGCCACAAGCGGTCAAAGACGGCACCCATTGAATCAGTGCGTCTATTTTCAAGTGGCTCTTCGCGTGGACGATCGGCATTCAGGTGCAATGGCGAAATATCGCCAACCCGGAGGCTTTTGCTTTCAGCCATTGCGTCGCGTATCGATGAAAAAGCGCGTGCCCCGTCACCAGATTTGAGTGTTCCTTGCTGCAAACGCTCCAATAGGGCTTTTGCAACAGCGCCAATGAAAGTTTGTGCATTCTGTGTCGGAGTGATGGCGAAACACGCAAGCGGATCATCGCCCACCACAAGTTCGTTTTTCTCAAGATCAATCTTGAGGTCGACCTGCAAGGAAAACAACACTGTCTCAACAGTGCAAGAGACATAACACCCGGGAACCCGGTTTAGACACTCAAAGAGACGAAGAAGACCAAACTCAGGCACCAGGGACGCGGCATCTTTTTCAAAGGGTGGGCCTATGGACTCCCAGGTGACCGATACGTCGAGAGGTGTGAGCGTTGACGCAAAAAGGATCAGCTGTGCCTGATCTAGTTCGTTCAAGTCCAATACATGCAGATGAATTGAGGCTTCTTTTTGCTGGGAGTCCAACGTCATCAGACGAGGGAAAATGCCGTCTTTCAGGTCATCGCGATGGCAGCACAGAAAATAGGTCAGCCGTTCTTCGCCGCCCGCGGGGAGCTCGCCCCGAAGGGGCTGCAACGCTTTTGTAATTTGATCACCACCGGCCATAGCTGTTTCTACACGGGGGTGCGATCGGATTCTATTGCCATTGGCCAGTGAAACCTCGTCTCCTGGGCCGGCATACCATATCATCCCGGCTCAGAATCAGGTTTGTTCGGTGTTTCCCATGATGGATCGGCCACAAGCAATAGCGCACGCCTTGCGGTTTCTGCACAAATCGGAAACCGATGGGGATTATTTTGAGTTCGGCGTTTTTCAAGGCCGGTCTTTTATTCATGCCATCAAGGTGCACCAGACCAACGAAACCCGATCTAGGCATTTTTTCGGGTTCGATTCTTTTGAAGGGCTGCCGAAATTCGAAGCCGAAGATGAAATGGACGGATACGACGTGTTTCATGAAGGACAGTTCGCCACGTCTCTTTCTGTTGTACAGGACAACTTGAAAGATACCGGGATTGACGAGAGCCTTGTCACTCTGATCCCAGGCTTTTTTGAAGAGTACTTAAGGGATCCTGAAACATTGTCCCGTATTGGCGATGCGAAGGCGGCGCTGGTCCACATAGACTGCGATTTATATTCCTCGGCGCTCCCCTGTCTCAAATTTATGGAATCGCGGATGGTTGATGGCGCCATCGTTATGTTTGACGACTGGTTTTGCTACCGGGGCAGGCCGGACCATGGCGTCAGACGTGCCTTTGAAGAATGGGCTCCCACGGTTCCCTATATCTTTACCGAATACTGTACCTATACGTGGTCCGGAAAGATGTTCATCTGTAATACGCAATAAGCGGAAGAGACGCGCGCCTTATGGAACGGATCATGGCCACGTCCTTCGAAGACATCAGGCCCGATCATTTGGCCCGGTATGAGGCAGCCAAACATTGGCTGGCGTCCAACGGAACCACGGGTCACGTGCTCGATGCAGGCTGCGGTGTTGGCTATGGCGCGGCCGTACTGTCCGAGACGGTTCAAAAAATCACCGCGGTGGACGCGTCAAAGGACGCTCGGACCCTTCATGAAAAACATTTTGCCCGCGACAATATCACTTTCCTCTGCGCCAATCTGTTCGAAGCGCCGCTGGAACCCGCCTACGACGCCGTCGTGTCCTTTGAGTTTCTCGAACACATCGAAGAAGCCGAGCGGGCCGTCAAGTTGTTTGGAACGCTGTCCCGTGTTCTCATTTGCTCCACGCCGAACGAAGAGGTGCGGCCCCATAGGCAAGAACCGGTTAATCCCTTTCACGTGCGCCATTACACACCGGACGAATTCGAAGCGCTCATTGCAGTGGGTGGGTACAAAGTGAAAGGCAAGTTCCACCAGCGTGGCGGTCAGGACCCACAGTTGCGGCCCGGTTGGGACGGCAAGTTCATGATCGCCGTGGCGGTGCAGCCGCATTAGACATTCAGCAGTCACCGGTGTCTTTGCGAGCGAGAGCCCCCAAAGCCCTAGAAAACAGCATTGTTCAAGTCCTGTGCGGTCCGTCGTCGATATCCGCTATGGCTTCGTCTACCTTTTTCATGGCGACCTTGAGCGCCTCTTTACGAATTGCTCCAAAGAGCACTTTCTTAAAGATCCATTTGACAGGTCCGACGATAACTTTGCCCAAAAACCCAAATATTCCTTTTGGGTCTTGCCTAGCAGATCGGTTTTTCTCGCGGTTGACGTAGCAGAAGCCTGACCTTGTTGGAAGCCCGATGGTTGAAGCGCCACTCAGTTTCCTTGAGGTGGAGGTGGAATGTGTGTCTGGGCACACCCATGAACTTTACGAGCCGCACCTTGGCCATGCCCCAGAAGCCCTCGATGCCATTGATGTGAACCGGGCCGCGGGCGAACTCATCGCAGGAATGGTCGACCCGGAAGTGACCATAGCCGAGATCGACGAGGCCGTTGTAGCCGCGCCATCCATCGGAGTTGACGACGGTGCTTGGATCGACCCTGCCCCGAATAATCCCCTGTAGCGTTGACTTTGAGCAGTCCGGGACGATCTCGGTGTAGACCTGCCCTTCGCGTTCGAAGATCCCGAAGACGACTGTCTTGCCATAGGCTCCGCGTCCGCGCTTGCCTTTGATGCGTCTGGCACCGAAGAAGCTCTCATCGACCTCGACCACGCCGAAGAACGGGCGCTGTGCTTCGCAAGCCGCGAGGATCCGCTCCCTCAGGCCGCGGTAGATCCGGTTCACAGTGTTGCGATTTACGCCGCAAATCGCGGCCGTTTGCAGCGCCGTGAGATCAGCGGCAAAGCACTTCACGACAAGGCGAATCTGAGCTTCAGAAAGTTTGGAACTTTTCGAGTATCGGTTTTTCATTACCATACAGAGCTTTATGCCGTCACCGGCTATGCTCTGCTAGGCAAGACCCTTCCTTTTAATAGGTTCTTTTTAGCCTTTGTGTCATCGCCGTCTTGTTCGTTCGACGACGCACGCAAAGAGTCGATAAGGGCCGGAAGAGCTTTCTTGATCCGGTCTTTAATCTTCTCTTTCAGGCTATCCCGGTCGGCTTCGGTGATCTTGCCCCTCGGCCAGGGGTCAAGGGCTTCGTCAAAGGTGGGGCTGTTCGAATTCAAACGGCCCACAAGCGGAATGATCTGATAATGAACCGGGTCGTGGCGAATCCCCCGGCGGGTCCCTTTATAGGGTTCGAGCACGGTTGGGTCCTGGTCTTTGAAAAACTTGTTGTCGTTAGGCAGAACGAACCAGTTTTGCAAAAACTTTTGGCAATTAGAACGCCCAAGAAAAAAGTTATGGCGGCGGTATGCCTCATGAAAGAACCCAAAGAATCCGCCAAGACGGCTGCAGGCCATGGCATCATCCCCAATCACCGGTTCGCCCGCGTCATCCTCTCCGGCCGGGGCAATGAGGAACCTGCTGTAAACGTCTGATGCGCTGGCTAACGTCAAGTCAAACTGCTTGAAACGGTTCTGGCCCGTAAACATGCCGAGAACTCGTGACACAACCCCCATGATGGACCCGTCGGGAGGCGCATCAACGTCGCCACCGCGCGGGTTGACGAAGGGGTCGATCATCAGCACTGCTCTATCGGCGTCTTCACCGTTGCGGGGGTTTCTCCCTTCGCTGCCGGCCAACGCCGTTCGGGCAATATCGAAAGGTTCGTTATTAAAAGTTCCGCCGTCGATACTGTAAAATTTGAAGGGATGGCTGGGCTGCTTGCGTATCCAGGGCTTGGCATAAATCTTCTTATTGTCGTCTTCCTCGTCGATGTAGGCGTAGCGGTAGTCATAGTCGTGTACGTTCCGCCATATTTCCCGGGGTTCGAGGGCAATGGGAAAAGCGC
This sequence comes from Rhodospirillaceae bacterium, assembly GCA_965207985.1. GTDB lineage: Bacteria > Pseudomonadota > Alphaproteobacteria > Rhodospirillales > Rhodospirillaceae > CBDBND01. The sequence continues at coordinate 183,050 of CBDBND010000003.1, forward strand.
CCGTGGCCAAGGCGCTGATGCCCAGGCTTGTCCATTTCAGATCGCTTTCCGGGTTGGTTTGGAACGGTATTCTTTGCCCGAGCAGAATATGATCTGGCGGTCCTTTCCCGCCGTCTCCGACATCGACGAAAAAGCTTATGTGATCCTTGTGCATGACCATTTCATGGTAGTTGTCATTGGGATTGACGAACCGCACCATATATTCGACACCGGAGACATTACTCAGGGTCAGCGACAATCTAAAGCCATCTCCAAGCCACTTTCTGTCTGTTTGAGACCCACCCGGCGGCGACCAAGTTACGATCCTGTTCGCGAGGTCGGTCAGCTTGCTGCAATTGAGAAATGACTTGATAGGCGCGTCAGATTCCAGGTCGCTCAGATTTAGAAAGTCGTCAATTTTAACGTCGGAAACCCAAGACCGGTAAAAGGGATTGTTTGCTCTCTCGTCTTCACTTGAGTTGACGCGAATGTGGGGAAATGCATGGCGCGCTGCGACAGCGGCAATTGCGCCATTAATACCGCCAGCGGATGCACCGGAAATAATCCGCAAGACTACCTTGTGGTTAGGGACGTCATCATTCCGTTCTTTCGCACTTTCCCAGGCGTCCAGGGCTTCAAACAGAAAATCCATAACGCCAGCGGTGTAAGCGCCGGCCGAAATCGCCCCAGCCATGACGATGCCAACTTCGAATGTGTTTGCATCTGGTTTTCTTGTTTTTGGATACCACTTTTTGAAATCAGCGACTAAAATCGCATTCGGATCGTCCTGGCTGTCGCCGTAGACCGGTGTTGTATTTGGATTGGCGTAAAACTCGTACATAGTGCCTCTCGTACTACCCGTGTCTTGTGTCACAACGTGTAGCTGACGTGTCCAGTAGAGGCATGCGACACTTAATTGTTTTGTCGGATGTGCCGCTTATGAAAAGCTAAACAACTACGCTCTCGGTTGTCGATCAAAATATGGCTGGGCGCTTAACCAAACCGCTCATCGGCTAGCCGTTTGGGCTTCTGGCGCTTTTCCACTTCGGTGAGGTCGGCGAGCCCGCCCGGCTTGTGAAACTCCACTGGCATCTCCACGCCGATGCGGGATTTGATCAGAGCGCGGTATTCCTGCTCCAGTTCCGGTGAGGGGTCGGTGTTGATCTCGACCATGACGATCATATCGTCCCGGCCCTGGTCGTCGCGCACGGCGCGGCAGAAGAACTCGCCGTCGAATTCAGGGCGTTCCAGCAGCACGCCGCCGATGCCATGGGCGAAGACATTGATGCCGCGCAGCTTCACCATGTTGTCTGATCGGCCGAAAATGCCTTGCATGCGCTTGAACACCAGACCGGTGTCGTTGTCACCTTTGTGAAAGGCGGATACGTCATGGGTGTTGAAACGGATCATGGGGTAGAGGTCATCTTTGAACAACACCGTGTCGATGACATCCCCCTGTTCACCGTCCTCCACCGGCTCGCCCGTGTCCACATCGGTGATCTCAATATAGTGGGCGTCTTCCCACACATGCATGCCGGTGTGGTCGGGCCCTTCGCCGCAGATGATCCCGGTGTCGCCGACGCCGTACCAATCGAAACACTCCGCACCACCCCATAGGCGGGAAATCTCATCCCGGTCTTCCCGGCCGAAGTGACCCGAGATCATACGTACGGGAATGTCCTTGCCCGGTTCCAGCCCTTCTTCCCGGGCGACGAAGGCCAGGCGTTTGACGTAATCGATGAAGCCGACGATGACCGTGGTCTGAAACCGCTTCATGATCTGTATTTGCTGGACGGAGCGGGTTTCCACCCCGGTGCCGGCCGAACAGAACACGGCATTGGTGAAGTGCAGCACCGCTTCACGCATGTAGTGGCCGGCGTTGACCATGCCGTGCCCATAGACGGAATGGACCACGTCCGAGCCTGTCATGCCCTGGAACAGATAGGCGCGGGCAACCAATAGGTTCTGCATCTCCCGGGTCTTGGGACTGAACAAAATCACCTGTGGTGTACCCGTAGTGCCCGAGGTGGTGTGCATCACGGCATGTAAATGATCGTCATCAGCGAAGTCCGTCCCGGCAAAGTCGCCGAAGGGCGGCTTGTCGGCAATGGAGTCCATCAGTTCCGCTTTGCTGAACGGCGGAATCTTGCCGATGTCATCTAGGCTTTTAACGTCACCGAGCTCTAAACCAACGCTGCCCCAATGGCGCTGATAAAACGGCACTTCCCAGGCACGGGCGACGCATTTCATGAACCGTTTGTTCTGAATAGCGCGTAATTCGTCCCGGCTCATCCTGGTGAAAGTGGGCAGGAAGTCATCGCCGATGGGATGGTCGCTCAACATCTGATCGATGTCGAAGCCGGCAAAGTAAGGCGGGCGCTTTACCATATGGCCTTCGGCTCAATAGGACCGAGGCAGGCCGAGCACATTCTGGCCGATATAGGCAAGAATCAGATTGGTCGAGATGGGCGCCACTTGATAAAGGCGTGTTTCGCGGAATTTGCGTTCGATGTCGTATTCATCGGCAAAGGCGAAGCCGCCAAAGGTTTGCACACACATTTCCGCCGCTTCCCAGGACGCTTCCGCTGCCAGCATTTTGCCGATGTTGGCTTCTTCGGCACATTTTTCACCGGCATCGAACTTGGTCGCCGCCTCAACGACCATCAGCGCCGCTGCCCGATAGGACGCATAAGCCCGGGCGATGGGAAATTGCACACCCTGGTTTTTGCCGATGAGGTTGCCAAACACTTTACGTTCGTTGGCGTAGTCGGTGGCCTTTTGGATGAACCACTGGGCATCCCCCAAACACTCGGCAGCGATCAGCGTACGTTCGGCGTTCATGCCGTCGAGAATGTAACGAAACCCTTTGCCCTCTTCGCCAATGAGATTTTCCGACGGCACCTTGACGTCATCGAAGAACACTTCCGTGGTGGCATGATTCATCATGGTGCGGATGGGCCGGATGGTCATGCCAGCGTTCAAAGCCTCGCGCATATCGACCACGAACACGGACAGGCCTTCCCCTCTTTTTTCCACTTTGTCCTTAGGCGTGGTTCGCGCCAGCAGGACCATGAAGTCGGAATGTTCGGCGCGGCTGGTCCAGATCTTCTGGCCGTTGACGACGTAGTGGTCACCGGTCTTAACCGCGGTGGTTTGCAAGGAGAGGGTATCGGTCCCGCTTGTTGGTTCGGTGACACCGAAGGCCTGCAGGCGAATCTCACCCGAGGCCACCTTGGGCAGCCATTCGGCTTTCTGTTCGGGGCTGCCGTGTTTGAGGATGGTTCCCATGGTGTACATCTGGGCATGGCAGGCACCGGCGTTGCAGCCGTTTTTGTGGATTTCCTCAAGGATGGCGCACGCGGCCTTCAGGCCGAGGCCGGAGCCGCCGTATTCTTCGGGGATCAACGCCGCCAGAAAACCGGCTTCGGTCATGGCTTTGACGAACTCGGTCGGATACTCGCGCTTCTCGTCCAGTTCCCGCCAATAGTCCCCGGGATAGTCCTGGCATAAGGCGCGGACGGAGTCGCGGATGGCTTCCAGCTCCTCGTCGGTCAAGGCCGATGCTGCGTGGTCGTCCCGCATGAGGGCCACTCCTTTTTGGTCCTTTTTTTGGGCTGTGACTATGTTTGGCCGAACCATAGTCATGGGGAGCCCCAGTGCAAAGATCAAGCCTCAAACGCGCGCAGGCCGGTCACACTTGTCCAAAGACCGGTCGAGGGTCTGTCGCCCGATCTATGGCATCCAGGATAAACCACCTATGATGGCTGGCAGTTAGAGGGAGGACCTGTTCATGAAGAAATCAATTCTGTCACTCGCGGCATTAGCCGCCTTCATCGCCTTACCCGTAAGCGGAAACGCTCATGTCATCATCGAGGGGTTTGAAGGCCGGGTTAATTACAACGAAGTGCTCACGCTCATAGTTCCCCATGGCTGCGGCACGAAGCCGACCACACAAATACGGATGAAGATTCCACCTGCCGTTCCTCTGTTCGCGCCGGAGGAAAAAGACGGCTGGAATACGGAACTGGTCATGCGCGAACTGGACGAGCCCATCACCCGTCCTAACGGTCAAGTCATCAGAGAGGTCTATGACGAAGTGATCTGGACCGGAGACCTGCCCGCTACTCATATGGGGTGTTCAAGTTTCTTGCCCGTATCACCGGCGAAACCGGATCCGTCGTGCCTTTCAAACTCATCCAAGTCTGCGGCGAACAGCAAGACCGCTGGGTCGAAGTGGTCGACGACGGCGAGCCTGGCTGGAAGATGTGGGCGCTGGAATGGCCAGCGCCGTTTGTCACGGTCGTAGACCCCGGGGCTCCGCAATTGGGCGCCAGCATGCGCGATATTCAAGCCGAACGGCAGCGCCTTGGCGCAAAAGCACGCCAGTGATCGGCAGGTCTTAGGGTAACGGCATCACGCCCAAAACCAGGGGGTGAAGCCAGATCATCAGCGCATACAAGACCGCAACAATAAGCCAACGCCGGTCCAGTAATGGAATGGCGTCAAACCGCCAGGACAGAATCGCAGTCTTGGCGGTTTGATTTTGCCAGGTTTCAAGGCCCCAGGTACGCCGCCGCCGTGCATCGACGATGAACATGCCGACGATGCTGAACAGAAAGGCAAAACCGAACAGCAGCAAAGCGGCCAACGATCCGTTTGGTGGAATATGGGCCAATGCCCATAGGGCAAAACCCAAAAGTATAGGATGGCGAGTCATGGCAAGAACGCCGGGTTCATCTGCGTCAAAAGCATCAGGCTTTATGGGCAACGATAAAGGATTGGGTGTGGTCAAGCCGAAAACCAGTAATGCGGTAGCCGGCAGCATGAGCACTGCCGCCGTCCACATAGTTGCCGGTGTCATTGGCCACAGTTCCGTGTAGGGCGCACGAAGGACGGCAATCACCATCCAAGTAACGACGGCAATGGAAACCAGCGAATATACGACCAGGTAAACCCGTTCCCCGACTGCGGACACGCAGCGGTTACGCACGGGCTGGGTCGCTGGGATGCTGTGGGTAACGAGAAACACGACTAGCGACGCAACAAGCTCGCCATATGCTCCCAGCATATGTGCGTCAGCCGAAGCGGGGCGGTTGCCAATTGTCCACGTCGAAGATGTCGGGCACGTGGCGCTCGAAGGCGATCTTGGCCAGGTCCGGCATGTCATCGATGGAAAACAGTTTCTGACCCGGGGCGCGGCCAAATACCCGACCGGCGTGGCCGTCCATACCCATGCCCGGGTACCAGTCGGCAAGATTGTGCAGTGCGCCGGTGAATGGGACGGTTTTCATGTCCGGATTAAGAATGTCGTCCAGCTTGGCCGAATAATTGAAGTAACTGTCCCAGTACATCATGTTCGGATTACCGGCGCTGTCGGTGCCCGGGAGTTGACGGTTGTAACTGGCGGCGGTGGGCAGCCACACCAGATCGTCGATCACCCGGATCGCCATTTCATCCATGTCGTCTTCGCCGGTGCTGATCTGGCCGATGCCTTCGGGGCCGCAGGCTTCCGGCCAGGGACCGCCCTTGAAATGAAAAATGGGCTGTTCTTTGCCCGTCACCGGATTGACCCAGGTCTCGTAGAGAATGGTCTCCCCGTCGAAGTCCGTATAAACGCCCACTTCCCAAGCAGTGCCTTCGTAGCGGTGATCACCGACACTGTGCCAGCGGGAATAGTTGTAATTGAGCATGGTGTAGAGCGGGATCATGTTGCCGCCCTCGTGCAGATAGGCGTAGTAGTGCACGGTCCAGTACTTGTGGACTTCCCCTTCACCGGCCATGCCGAAGATCTTGGCGTACACGTCGGAGCGGATTTTGGCATCGCTCAGGTCAAGTCCCGGCGCATCGGAGCGCTCATGGGAGTCGGCATGCGCTTTTGTCGGCGCACCAGCAAGGGCAGCAGCTCCGAGACCGGCGGCTGTGCTCAAAAGGCTGCGGCGGTTGATGGCCTGTACGGGCATAGTTGCTACTCCTTTCTCTCAGACGTTCCCGCGGAGCGGCGGTACTTAGTCTTCATAGCGATTCAAGACTGTCGGCATCAGGTGGCTCTCTCGCCCTGACGCCGTTTCATCTCATCGTAAAACCACTCGGGACAGCATTCGTAAGACCCATCCAGTTTGTACATTCTGACCTGTTGAATCTCGATGGAGTCGTATAACCCGGCTTTGGTGAACGGGTCTTCATAGACGTAGCGCTTGATGTCTTCCTCATCGTCATAGTCGCTGATGGACAGGTTGCCCACCGCCTCACCGTCGTCATTCAAGAGCGAACACACCACTACGGTGCGCGTGTATTTTTGCAGATGATCCTTATGACCTTGGTCATGCTCCTGCGCCAGACTCATGACCTTGTCTCTATCGCCAAAGATGCGTTTGACCAGAAACATCGGCGTCTCCTTTTTTCGGCGCTGCTGAATCCTATTCCGACTTAGCCAAAGCGTGGTGGCTGCCAGTTGTCCACGTCGAAAATATCGGGGGTGTGACGATCAAAGGCGATCTTCGCCAGGTCCGGCAGGTCGTCGGCGGATTTCAGTTTTTGTCCAGGCGCGCGGCCAAAGGACCGTCCCGGCTGGTTTTGCAATCCGATGCGCGGCTGCCAGTCCGACAAGTTATGCAACGCACCGGTGAAGGGCACGCTGGGCATGTCGGGATTCAACACGTCGGCCAGGTTGGCGCTGTAATTGAAGTAGCTGTCCCAGTTGAAAGTTGAAGGCGGACGGCTGCCGTCTTCGGATCCCGGAATAGCAATATTGTAGTTGGCCGCCGTTGGCAGCCACACAACGTCGGCAATCACGCGGATCGACATTTCTTCCAGGACATCGGGGCCGCGCGCCGTCTGGGCAATGCCGTCCGGCCCGATGGCTTCGGGCCACGGTCCGCCTTTGAAGTGGGAAATGGGGAGTTCCTCGTTGGTTACCGGATTGACCCAACTGTCGTCGTATATGGTTTCCCCGTCGAAGTCGGTGTAGACGCCCACCTCCCAGGCCGTGCCCTCGTATCTGTTCTCGCCCGCCGGCTTCCAGCGGGAATAGTTGTAGTTGAGCATGGTGTTGAGCGGGATCATGTTGCCGCCTTCATGCAGGTAGGCGTAGTAGTGCACCGTCCTATACTTGTGCACCCCCGCTTCCTCAGTGGTGGCATAGATTTTGGCGTAGACATCCGACCGCACTTTCGGGTCGTCCAGATCCAAACTTAGATGACCGTCCGCCTTGGCAACGGACACGGCGGCGGGTCCTGCTGCGGCGACCAGGCTTAGGCCGGCGCCTTTACTCAAAAGGGATCGTCTTGAAACTTGACCGATCATGGCGTCCACTCCCCTGTTTTATTTTCATATTATGTGTTCATGATGCGGTGATGGGCCGAGAAATGCACGCGCCTAATTGAACACCTGTGCACTCTGTGGCCTCAAAGAAAAGGGGGGCGACGATGTTGATTTTGCGGTCTTTCACTCATTTTCTCTTTGCGATTGCGGTTCTGTTCGGCGCACAAGACGTGCGTGCCGCTGATTCCTACACAGTTGATGTGGTGGTCCCCGGTTCACCCATGAAAGGGGTGCACGGCTTGGCCTTTGACAGCGATGGCGTGCTCCACGCCGTCAGCATCACCGGCATGTCGACCTATAAGATCGACGTCGAGTCCGGCGCCGTCGAAACCGTCATTGGTCCGCCTTTGGGAGTGGGTGACGATCTCGCCTTCGGGCCCGACGGCACCCTGGCCTGGACCGCGCGGAATGCCATGCACCTGCAATCTCCCGACGGTGACATTCGCGTGCTGGTGGACGGCATCGACGGGGTCAACTCCACCAACTACGGCGCCGACGGACGGCTGTTCTATACCCTAATCTTCCGAGCCGATGCGTTGTATGAAGGTTATCCAAACTCCAACCGTGAACCGCGCCTCATTGCGGAAGGCATGGGCGGTTTGAATGGGTTTGAAGTGACAGGTGACGGCAAGATCATCGGGCCGTTGTTTTTCGGCAATGCCATCGTTTCCGTCGACGTCGAAAGCGGCGATATCGAAACCATCACCGACGGCATTCAAACCCCGGCGGCGGTGAACCTGCTGTCCAACGGCGATATCATCGCGCTCGGATACCGCACCGGCAAAGTGTTCCGCATCGACCGCAGCACCGGCGAAAAGACGGAGATCGCCGAACTCGAAGGCGTGCCTATCGACAACCTCGCCATCGACGAACGCGATCAGGTGTTCATTTCCCATTCGTCTCACAACGGCATCACCCAATTGGACCCGGACACCGGCGAGACAACACGCATCCTTTGGGGCGATCTCAGCGCACCGGGCGGCTTGACCACTATGGTTCTTCACGGCGAAGAACGCATCCTTGCTGCCGATGCCTGGAGTCACCGCACCATCAATCCCGCAACGGGTGATGTCGAGGTCTTGCCCGTCGGTCCCGGTGTGTTCGGCTCCACCGCCGTTGCGGCAGACAACGAGCGGATCATTCTCTCCAACGTCTGGCCCAACGGCATGGTGCAAATCATCGAACGCGGGTCCGGCAACGCCTTGGGCAACGTGTTCGGTTTGGGCGCGCCCTACGGCGTGCTCACCGCTGACGACGGCGGTGTCTTGATCACCGACTACGCCGCCGATGCGCTCATTCATGTCGCTGGCGATGAAGAGCGTACCCGCACCACTGTTGCTCAGGGGCTCGGTGGACCGGTGGGTGTGGCGCGGCTCGACGCCAATGCCGTGTATGTCACCGGCCACACGGACGGCACCATCTCCTGGGTGTCGTTGGAGGACGGGTCGCGCACGGTGATCACCGACGGTCTCTCAGAGCCCGAAGGTCTAGCCAAACTGCCCACCGGCAAGCTGGCTGTGGCGGAGGTTGGCAAGAGGCGGGTGGTGATCATCGATCCCGGCAGCGGAGAGACGACGATAGCTGCGGAGGACTTGCCCATCGGTTTTGATCTTGGAGGATCAGGTCATGCACCGGCGTTGCTCACCGGTGTGACCGCCACGAGCGATGGATCTATTTATGTGACCGGGGACGTGGACAATTCGCTGATCAGATTGATACCCAATTAGCAAAAGTCAGCTTCCAAGACGAATGGGCCGCACGTCCGCAATACTGTAAGACGCAATTCATTGTCTCAATTTCAAAGTGCCTCTCACAAGCTCAAGCAGACTTTGCGTTGGTTTTAAGCGATTGCTTAAGACCCTAGATCCTTCCTTAAGAAATTAGCGTTAGTCTTCTTTAGCCTTAATCGGGTCAAGGTCAGGCACTCCAGCGCCAATATCAACCCATTCCGTATTGGTGATCGTAACGTAATCTCTGGAAACCTCTTCGTAACCGAGGCTATCAACCAATTGGGTGTAGGTGACCCTGCGTTTCGGTTTTCCCGGATCTACGTCAAGAGGAAGTGTGATAGATCGACCCCCCATCCGACGGCCTGAATTTGACACAAAAAGAGCTGACATCGCTACGCCACATGGAAAGGTAATGGCTGTACTATGATTCTCTGAAAATACCCTTCGAAGAGTGGGAGACTTGTCCGCAAAAAAATCTTCTCCCGTCCTATCTCTACCCCATCTTTCAACAACTCTTGTCCCGACAAAACGAATAATGGATTGGTCTTCTTCTATATCGATGATGTAAAGGTTAGGTGCATACTTCGGATCGAGTCTATCAAGAAAATCCGAACTTGACGGCATAAGTTTGTTTTGTCCTCGCAAGGACTTCCAAAACTCAAAGAAACGTTGGCACTCTTCGGAAATTAAACTCGTCATGGACTACCATGATTGCAGGAAAGAGTATCAGACTTCGACCATATTATCGGAACAGTGCAATGGATCACTGCTACCTTCGAAAGTATACGAGAGTAAATTTAGCCCCGCTTCATTGTATCGCCGCCGTCAACTGGCGGCTTTTCATTTCGTCATAGAACCAAGCTGGTGCCCGCTCGAAGGAGCCGTCCAGCTTATAGAGATCAACCGTCTCTATGGTGATGGCCCGGAACATACCGGCCTGAGTGTACGGGTCCTGATAGACGAAGTGGACGACGTCATCCCAGCTGTTATAGGCGCCGATGGCCAGACTGCTGACGCTGTTTCCCGCGTCATCTTTTATTGAGGCGGAGACGACATTACGGCCGTGGGTGCTGAGGTGGTCAAAGTGAGAGTCACTGTGTTGGGCGACGACCCGCTCGACCGTGTCTCGGTCTGCATAGTCTTTGCGGATGAAATACATCACCGGCGCCGGTGCGATGGTGATCTCTTTGTAAATGCCGCCTTGTGTAAACGGATCGTCGTAAACGTAGCTATTGGTTTCCTCTGCGCTATCGAGGTTGCTGATGGACAGACTGCCGATGCGCGTGCCGTCGTCGTCGAGAAGGGCGGAGGACACCACCGACTGCCCGAATTGAAGAAGATGGGCCTGGTGGCCGGGCTCGTTGGCCGCGCGGATGCCGGCAATATCCTTGGTGAAGTCGTAAAGACGGCGCACCATGTACATGCGCACCCGCTCGTTGTCTCCGGTGAAAACCAGATCCGAAGCGGATCGTGCTTCTTCTGCTTGAGCGCTAACAGAGACGCTCAACAGCAGAGCAGCTGCGATGGCACGGACATGCAACACGTCAGTATCCCGCTTTTTCTTCCACATCGTTGTCCCGGCCCATGACCAGGATGGTGCGCTCATAAGAGCAGATGACGTCTTTGTTCTGGTTAAAGCCAGTGGTTTTGACCGTGACGATGCCCTGACCCGGCCGGGATTTGGACGGCCGTTTGGACAGCACTTCAGACTCCGCATAGATGGTATCGCCGGCAAACACCGGATGGGGCAGCATGATGTCGGTCCAGCCCAGATTAGCGACAGCCTTTTGGCTGATGTCCGACACACTCATGCCGGTGATGATGGACAAGGTGAGTGTGGAGACGATCAGCGGTTTGCCGAACTCCGTGTGCTTGGCGTACTCCTGGTCGAAGTGGATGGGGTGGGTGTTCATGGTCAGGGTGGTGAACCAAATGTTGTCGGTCAGCGTCACCGTCCGTCCCGGCCGGTGTTCATAAATGTCGCCCACTTCGAAATCTTCGAAGTAGCGTCCGCCGCGCTCCCTATATCTGTTTTCGCCAACCTTGGCGGCTTCAACGACCATGGTCTGCTCCCTGTCTTCCCTCTGTCTCTAAACCGGCGGCGGTACTTGTGCCGCATAGGCGTCATAAATTTCTTTGCGCGTGGCGAACCACACTTCGTCCTTGGCGCTGGCATGGGCGAGAAAATTCTCAAAGGCCTTCATCCGGCCCGGCCGGCCGACAATGCGCAAGTGCACGCCAAGGGACATAATCTTGTTGGGGGACTCCGCGCATTCCCCATAAAGCCAATCGAACGTATCGATAAGATATTTCTCCCATTGGTCGGGCGTGTAGGCCGGGTCCAGCCAGAACTTCATGTCGTTGGTGTCCAGCGCGTAAGGCGAAATGAGGATGGGCTTGCCGTCGACCACGTCCCAACGGGGCACGTCGTCGGAGTAATCATCCATGTGATAGGTGTAGCCTTCCTCAACCAGGAGCCGGCGGGTGTTTTCCGTCAGCACGTAGCGGGAGAGCCAGCCCGCCGGGCGCGTGCCGCAGGTCTTTTCGATGGACTCGGCGGCCTTGCGGATGAAGTCCCGTTCCATGTCCTCCTTCATCCAATGCTGATGGGCCCAGCGGTAGCCGTGAGCGCAGACCTCGTGGCCGTCGTCGACGATCTGTTTGGCCAACTCCGGTGCGCGCTCCAAGGCAAGGGCTGCGGCAGTAAACGTGGCGGTGACGCCGTAGTCCTTGAGCAGGTTCAACACCCGCGGCGCACCGGCGCGGATGCCGTACTGATAGTTGGATTCATTGCCGAGGTTGCGGCCTTTCGACATCACCACCTGCAGCTCGTCCACCGGTTCCGGCGCCCGGTCGCCGTCGGCGATGCTTTCCTCCGCGCCTTCTTCCACATTGACGACGACGGAGACCGCCAGACGCATGTCGTGGGGCCAAACAAAAGACGGATCAGACATGCTCAATGGTACTCCTCACCGCCGGAGACGTTGAGGGCTTCGGCGGTGATGTAGTCGGCCTGGTCGGAACACAGGAACGCACAGGCCTTGGCAATGTCATCCACCATACCGACCCGGCCCATGGGAATACGCGCGCGCATTTCCGTCAGGTACTGCTCTTCCGACTTGCCCTGGGCCTTGGACATGAAATCGTTCTGCCAAGCGCCCAAACCTGTTGTCACATGGTTGGGGCAAATGGCGTTAACGGTGATGTTGTGTTCGGCGAATTCGATGGCGGCGACACGGGTGAGACCTACAAGACCGTGTTTGGAAGACGTATAGGCTGCAGTGTTGCCGAAACCGGACTTGGCCGCCTGGCTGGCGATACTAATGATCCGCCCGCCTTCGCCCTGTTTGATCATCTGTTTGGCCGCATGCTTCATGCCGAAGAAGCAGCCGCGGAGGTTAACGCCCAACACCGCATCCCATTGCTCTTGGGTCATGTCGATCAAGGGGCCGAAGAGATATCCGATGCCGGCGTTGTTGATGAGGATGTCGAGGCGGCCGTAAGTCTCGACAGCGAAGTTGACGAGCCCTTCCACTTCGCTTTCCACCAGCATGTCGGCGGAATAGCCGACAGCCTCGCCGCCTTCGGCTTTGATAGTGTCGACCACTGTTTGAATTTCATCGGCGGTGCCGACGCCGTGTTTGGGTGCGATCTCGCCTTTGATCTCGCCGATGTCGTGCACGACGACCTGGCAGCCTTCCTGCGCCAGGCGGACGGCCATGCCTTCGCCGAGGCCCTTCGGTCGGCCGGCGCCGGTGACGACGGCTACCTTTCCGTCTAGATCGTACATGAGTGTCCCCTTTTGTTTTTGTTTCCGTCTTTAGATTGATTTTTAGAACGGTTTCCAGATTCCTAATGCGCCCGCCAAAGCAACCAGACCCCAAATGGTAAGGATGGGGATGCGCGTTGTGTAGAGGGCACGCTTCATCTGGGCGAGGTCTTCCGGTGTTTCCCCTTGATCCAAAACGCGGGTGAAAGCGGCGTGGTACGGCTTGATGGTGGTGCGGGAAACGATGCCGCAAAAAACACATCCGGCCCATAACAACAACTTAGCGGCCAGCCAATTGTCTTGGGTGATACCCGTTCCCATAAAGGACATCACGGCGATGACGGTAATGGCGATACCAATCACCCAGCGCATGGGCATATCGGTCTTGCGAATCCATTCGATTTTTACGGGTCCGCCACGGTTGAGAAAAAGGGCAAGGACGAAATAGATCCAGACGCCACTGATGATCCAGATGATCCACACCCACATGTCCGCCAGGTCGAACCACAGCATGCTCCCCATAGTGAAGCCGAGGGCGATGACCAGCGGCATGCACACACGCGGGAATTGATCCAGCCAGCGATAAATTTTCCTAATGGATACCCGCGCCTCTTTCGTCAGTCCGGGTTTGAGAAGTTGGCCGGACGCATAGAAAACGCCAAGGTCGCCGCCGAGCCAGTAGACAAAGCAAAGCGCGTGCAGATAGAGAAGAATTTCGTAAAGACCGATGTCCATTATGTCAGTCCCGGTGTTGCGTTGCGCTTTCGTTGCGCGTCCTCCCACCGGGGTATAGCATCGCCGGCAAGGGAGGGCCACGGTGCGCGGCGCAGGTCTCTTGATCATAATTGCACTGGTTGTCGGGAGTGCAGACCTTGCTGCGGCCGAGATTCACGACTGCGACCGTCTGGCCGCAAACCCGCCCGATCCGGACCGGGTCACAACAGGTGTGGAGCGCAAGGATGTTGATATTGCTGCGTCCATCATGGCCTGTCAGGAAGCGGTTGCAGCGGCGCCTGACGAGGCGCGTTTCTCGTATCAGCTCGGTCGAGTCCTTTTCTATGACGGACAGACACAAGCATCCTTGAAGGCCTTCCGGCGTGCCATTGAGCTGAACTATCGCTAAGCTAAATTTCTTTTGGGATTCGTCATGACGCAGGCGTACGACGGCGTGCCGGATGACATCTGCGAAGTGGAGTCCTTATGGCGGTCGGCGGCAGACCAAAATCATCACAATGCCCAGCTCAGTTACGTGCAGTTTGCCGTCATGGGGCGTTTCGGAGACTGCGATGCCATCGCGACGAAAGAAGAGATGTCTCGGTTTCTGGACGCAGCAGGAGCCCAACTCTACGATTTCGGTGGTGTATCGCTCGATTATCTCGGCGGACTATTAATTGCCAATCTAAGGGCCGACCTCGATAATATGGCGAACCAATAACCCGGTCAGTAACGGGCCTAAAGCAAACATGGGAGGGACGCATGCGCTTTATTCTGGCGCTGATTTCTTTAATTGTCTTTACGACCACTGGCGCGTTCTCCGCAAAAGCCCAGGACCCCGAAGCGGTCACCGAATGTGACCGGCTGGCCTCTCATGGGTCCGACCCGGAACGGGTCGCCCCGGGCGTATCCCAATCGGGCATGCGCAAGGCTGCCGCCATCGCTGCTTGCCTGGCGGATACGGACGTTCAGCCGGAGAACCGCCGCCTGCGTTATCAGTTAGGGCGGGCGTATTTTTATAGCGGCCGGACTGCAGACGCCTTGCCCCACTTGGAGTTCGCCGCCGAAGCCGGCCACCGGCAATCTCAATTTGTTCTCGGTTACATCTATGACGGTGGTTTTGGGGGCGTTGAACAAGACCATTGCAAAGCTGAAGGCTTGTGGCTGCGCTCTGCGCGGCAGGGGCGTTTTGCCGCTTTGGTCAGTTATCCCCATCATGTGGTGCGGGGGCAATTCGATGACTGCGACGTGCAGGCGTCGCTCGACGAAATGGCCGGGTTTCTTGAGACCGCCCGCGGCATGGCGTCGGATTATTACCGTGTCATGTGGACGGCGGACGTGACCGACGATTTCGAAGCCTATCGAGAGAGGATGGAACGATGAATTTGACGACTTGGATTGCAGCGTTTCTGACGCTGGGTGTAACCGCAACAGCGTTGGCCGACGGCCATGAAGTCACCGAATGTGATCATCTGGTTTCACACGGGGAAGACCCCGACCGTGTGGCGCCGGGTGTGGACGATGTCCTGCTCTTTGCCGGTACGGCGGCCTGCATGGACGCCGTCGAGAAAGATCCCGATAACATTCGCCTTCGCTATCAGCTTGGCCGTGTCCTCTTTTATTCCCAGAGAACGGAAGAATCGCTTCCTCATCTCGAATTCGCCGCCGAAGGCGGCTCTGAGCAAGCCCAATTCGTGCTTGGTTACATCACCGATGGAGGTATCCAAGGGGTTAGACAGGATGCGTGCAAAGTAGAAGACCTTTGGGTGCGTTCTGCTCGTGGTGGGCGTTTCGCTGCGCGCGTGAGTTATCCCCGTCACGTGGCGCTCGGAAAGTTCGATGACTGCGATATCCAGGCCAGTTCATCTGAAATCATGAGTTTTATCGATGCGGCCAGAGGACAAGCAGCCGACTATTACCAACAATTGCTCGTCGAAGAGGTCGCCGCGACTTATGCCGCATCCGACCATGCGAAGTAGTACGCTCCTGAGCCTGTTGCTTGCGGCTTGTGTTTGCAGTGCGGTGTGGTCAAGTGGTGGGTCTGCGCAAGATGCGATAACCCAATGTGACCGATTGGCATCCCATCCGCTCGATCCTGACCGCGTCACCACCGGTGTGCCGACAGCCGAAGTGGATCAGGACGCCGCCATTGCGGCCTGCCAACAAGACTTGAGTGCTGACCCGGATAACCCGCGGCTCACCTATCAATTGGCCCGGGTCTATTTCTACAACGGCAGAACACAAGACGCCGTCAGCACCATCACCCGCGCTGCGGAGGCCGGCTACCGCCAGGCGCAATTCGTCTTGGGCGCACTCATTGCCAACAACCGGCCCGATGCGCCAACGGATATCTGTGAAGCGGAACGGTGGTGGGCTCTGTCCGCACGGGCCGGCCGCCAGGCCGCCCGGGTATCTTACGTTCGCCATGTTACAAAAGAGCTGTTCGACGGCTGCACCCTTCATGCTTCCGTTGAGAGCATGGAGAATTTTCTCGCTCAGGCCCGTGAAAGAGGAGGCAACTATTATTTTGAATTGCTTTTGGCTGATTTGACGGAAGACCTGGCGGCTTACAAAGCAAACCAATAAAACAACGCCAACGACAACTAACAAACTTCAACTCACGGGACCTCTATGACCGACAAAAACATTCAAATTCAACTTGCCCGCCAACCGGAAGGCGAACCTAAGGTCAGCGATTTCCAGGTGGCCGAGACGGACATACCGTCTCCCGGGCCTGGCGAATTTCTTGCGCGCAACATCTATCTCTCTCTTGACCCTTATATGCGCGGCGCCATTGCCGGCCGTCACATGGGCCACTCCCGGCTCAATCAGGGAGATCTCATCAAGGGGCGGTGCTTGGCCCAGGTGACCGAGTCAAAACACGCGGACTATGCGGAAGGCGATTACATCGTCATTGAATCTGGATGGCAGAAGTGCTGCGTCTCAGACGGCTCGGCAAAGGACGAGGTACGTAAGATCGACGCCAATGCCGGTCCCTTATCGGCGTCCCTTGGGGCGTTGGGGATGCCTGGTCTGACGGCCTGGGCGGGCGTGGAAAAACTGGCCGACCCCGGACTGGGCGACACCTTTGTCGTCACCGCCGCAGCGGGACCGGTGGGCGGGACAGCCGGGCAACTGGCCAAGGCAAAGGGATGCCGGACGGTCGGTATCGCCGGGTCCGATGAGAAATGCCGCATTGTCACCGAGGAATACGGCTTTGATGCCTGTGTGAATTACAAAAACGACGACTGGGAAGAAGCGCTCAAAGAAGCCTGTCCCAATGGCATCGACGTGTACTTCGATAACGTCGGCGGCCCGGTGCTGGACGCCATCACCAAACAACTGAACCTTTACGGCAAGATCGTCATGTGCGGATTGGTCTCACAATACAATCGCGGCAGAGACGATGACTTTAAGGGACACAACATGGGTCCTTTTGTTGGCAAGCGGGCACAGCTTCTTGGTCTTGTGGTTTACGACTACTACGACCAGTTCGACGAGTTTTTGAAGGCGGCCGTTCCTTTGGTCAAACAGGGCCGCTTGAATTTCCACGAAGACCGGGCCGACGGAATCGAAAACACACCGGCCCATTTTGCCAAACTTATGAGCGGTCAGAATGTGGGCAAGGCGATGGTCACCATCGGTCCCGAGACTCTTTAACAGGTTTCTCTCTGGTGAGCGGTAATCAGCAAATACAGTTGGCCCGTCAACGGGACGGAATGCCGGCGCTCGATGATTTCAGACTGGTCGAGGCCGACATACCACGTCCAGCGCCCGGAGAAATCCTGGTGCGGACGATTTATCTCTCCCTCGACCCTTACATCCGCAAAGCCATCCGCGGCGATCACCCCGGTCATAGCGTTCTGGTCGAAGGGGATGTCATCTATGGGCGCAGCGTGTGCCGGGTGATGCGCAGTCAGCACGATGATTACCATGCCGGAGACTATTTGGTCGCCGAAACGGGCTGGCAGCAACACGCTGCCATCGGGCCAGAAAAAGTGGTGCAGCGCGTCGACCCCGCGTCCGGACCGTTGTCGACGGCCATTGGCGCTCTTGGCATGCCCGGTCTCACCGCCTGGGGATCCGTCGAACATTTGGGCAAGCCCACCCTTGGCGAGACCTTGGTGGTCTCCGCCGCTGCGGGACCGGTCGGTGCCTGTGTCGGTCAACTCGCTAAGCTGCGCGGTGCACAGGTGATCGGCATCGCCGGCAGTAAGGAAAAGTGCGACCTGGTCACCAGCACCTACGGCTTCGATGCCTGTATCAACTACAAGTCAGAAGGATGGGAGGAGCAGTTTAAGGCTATCTGCCCAGACGGAGTCCAGGTCTATCACGACAATGTTGGCGGCGCGTTTCTTTTGACCATGGCCAAGCATCTGGCGTTGTATGCCCGGGTGGTGATGTGCGGCCGGCCTGCTGATTACCATTCATCCACATACAGTCCGGTGGGCCTGGCGCCCTTTATTGTCAAGCGGGCCAAGGTGATCGGCATGGTGGTCTACGATTTCGAGCCCGATCTGGAAAAATACGTTCGCCTTGCCTTCGACTGGATGCGGAACGGCACGTTGAAGGTTAAGGAAGACCGCACCGAAGGCATCGAAAACACACCAGCGCACTTTCTCAAACTCATGCACGGTGAAAATGTTGGCAAAGCCATTGTCGCCGTCGGACCGGAAAAAGCCTAACGCAACCTCAACTCTCACTCACTAAAAGGAAAACGACCCATGACTGTTTATGTGATCGGCCAAGCCCGCGTTACGGACCCAGTTGGCTTCAAAAAATATTCTGAGACCGTCGCCGGATTGGCGGGAGAGTTCGGCGGCAAGCTGATCGGTGCCGGTGGACCTGACGAAAAGACCGTCATTGAAGGTGATCAGTTTGCCGAAGGCCGCGTGGTGATTTTTGAATATCCCTCATTGGAGGATTATCAGAAATACGTTGCTTCGGAAAAATATCAGGAAGGGAAAGGTTACCGATTGGACTCTGGAACCCTGGATGTATGCGTTGTGCCGGCTGTTGGGTAGACCTGACACATATGCGAGCGGGTTAGAAGTCAAATGCACTAAGCAGTGGGCGGCTCTTCGGTCTTGTTGGCGATGATGTTGATGGAGAGCCGTTGTTCTTGGATGATTATTTCGCTGCTGTCTTGAAAAAGACCGAAGGACTCAACGCGAGTCAGGTCTTTAAACCCGACAACCATGAGATTGGCGCAGAGGATATCCAAGTCAAATCCACATTTATGATAATCAAAATTGTCGATTTGTCCGCCATAGATGTACCGCAACAAATTGGCCCGTCCCTCCAAGGGACATCTTGGGTCCAGGAACAAACTGAATAAAACCCTGAGATCCGGCACACTGACCCGAAGCACGCCGCCGGGCATCAACACTCGATAAAACTCGCTCAATGCTTGGTGGAGTTCGCCGACATGAGAAAGATGTTCGAGCACATGTGAACAATAGACGTCGCTGCAACTCTCATCGGCAAACGCTTTTAGGTCGATGCAATTACCGATCACATCGACGTGCTTACCTTTTTCGGCGTTGAAAATTACCCAGCCGTCCCGTCGCTCCTTGCCGCCTATGTGCAACTTGATCGGCGAGTCTGCGCGATACCTTCGGGTCCAGAACATGGCGGATCCAATATGTCTTAGGTCAATGTCAGAACAGCGCGCAGCCGAAACGCTAAGTGATCAAGAAAAGCGATAGCCAGGGGACAAACATGACGACTATCAGGCACAACAGCATCAATAAAATAAACGGCACGACACCCTTAACAATAGTAAGGAAATCCTCGCGGAATGCTCCCATGGCAATGATCACATTGAGCCCCATGGGCGGCGTCAGATAGCCGATCTCCAAGTTGACGATCATCATGATGCCGAAATGGATCATATCCATGCCGTAGTCTTGCGCCATGGGCGGCAGCAGCGGACTCAAGATCAGGATGGCCGAACCAATGTCGAGGAACAGACCGACGGTCAGCAGCAAGAGATTGGTCATGAACAGGAAGATCAGCTTGGAATCGATGATGGTGGTCATCGCTTCGACAATCCGGCCTGGTATCTGCTCGTAGGTCATGAAAACGTTGAGTGACAAGGCAATGGCCAGGATCGGGAACAAGCTACCCATCAACGTGGAGGTTTCCCCGACCACCCGCCACACCAAAACGCCTGCTTCCTTGCACGTGCCCCACAATTCACTGAACCGGCCCGTCACCAGATTTATAAAACCACGCTTGTGGGCGAAGATCTCCACGACCAATGCCGTCAACACGGCGACGGAAGCGGATTCCGTTGGCGTGAAGTAGCCGGAATAGATACCGCCCAAAATGACGACTGGTGTGAGCAGAGCAAACACCGCGCCTTTGAACGATGTCCAAATTTCCTTTCCATCCCACAGGTCGCCCCGCATGGACCAATTGATCGTCATGGCATAGGTGCTCAGCACAATGAGCAACAGGATGGCAGGCCCGGTTCCGGCCAGGAACAAGTCGGCAATGGATTTCTGGGTCATCACCCCATAGAGAATCAGCGGGATCGACGGCGGAATGATGATGCCCAATGTTCCGCCGGCACAGAGCATGCCGATGGAAAACGGCCGGGAGTACCCCTGAGAGATAAGGGCGGGATACATGATCGAACCCACCGCCAGCAACGTCACCGCAGACGAACCGGAAATGGCAGCAAACACGCCGCAGGATAACAAACCGGCAATGGCCAGCCCGCCCGGAATGGGTTTGGTCAGGGAGCGCATCAGCAGAATGAGCCGTTCCGCAATGGAGCCCTGGGACATGATTGTCCCCGCCATGATATAGAGCGGAATGGACAGCAACACTTCCCGGTTAGACGCGTCCCACATGTCGTAGACGACGTTCATCAGCTCGCCGCCGCCCCAGAAGTAATAGGCCCAGAAGGTGGCAACACCGAGAATGACGATGATGTTCATGCGCAGGATGAGAAGCGCGATCAAAATGATAGCGAGCAGCAGACCGTTCATGATCGGGTCTCCCGCTCGTATTGCTTTTCGCCGTCCATGATGGCCGCCGCTTCCTCATCGTCGGCGACTTCGGTGCTGGCCACGGATTCGGGCGGCTTCGGACGCAAATCGATATAGATGCCGTACAAGGTGTGACGAACGGCGACCAATCCGAAGCCTAAGACAATAACGCCCTGGATTGGCCAGATGGGCCAGCGCAACACGGCCGAGACGTCGTCAAGCTCATAGCTCTCCAACGCCACACCGAAAGCGACCCAGGCCATGAAGTAGCAAAAGGCGGCAAATCCGAACTCACCGATGCGGTTGGCGGTTCTATCCCATCGGTTCAACAAAGGGTCGGCAAACTTGGGCCGGAAGTGGGAGCCATTGGCCGATGCCAAGGCGATGCCCATATAGGCAACCACAATCATGCCGACCACTCCCACTTGGGGCGCGCCAAACCATCCCGATCCTGTAATTTCCCGCTTAAGAACATCCCCCATGAGGGAGGCCGCCATCAGCAAGAAGGCGAGGAAACAGAGAGTCTGTTCGAATATGCGGAGGTAGTGCAGAAAGGCCTTTGCGGTGCGCAAGCCGGGTCCCCAAAAAATCTATACGTTTTCAGTTGCGGCTCATCTTATCCACTGCACCGCCGCTTGCCAAACCACGTTGGATAATGAGTTGGAATGCTATCCTTTATTGATTGACGCCGCTGTATTGAGCGGAAAATGCTCGCTTTCCTCGCATAATCTCGTCATAGACCGTTTGCGCTCGGCCGCCGATCTCCGTGAGGATAGCGGCATGCGTCGATGCCGTGGCGTCGACCCATAGTCTTCGCTGTTCGTCATTGAGAGCATGCATGGTCATGCCCCGTTCCACCAAATCGGATTTCAACGCTTTAATAAGTTCCCGAATATCTGCCCGGGCATTATGAATGGGGAAGAAAGCGTCTCTTATGGTGCGTTGTTGTTCGGTTGTCAGCGTATCCCACCATTGTTTGTTCGCCATGACGACGCCTTGATCGTAGGACTGATGGGTTTCGGTCACGTGAGTGGCGAAGTCGGATAGGGCATAATAGAAAAACACCATGCTCGACAAACCACCGTTGACCAATCCGGTCTGCAAGGCTGGGGCAATATCCGCTGTTCCCAGTGGAATGGAATCCGCGCCAACGGACTGCAAAAAAGCCTGGGCGGCATAATTAGGCGAGCCCCGGAGTTTAAGACCAACGGCGTCTGCAGGAGTCAAAACCGGTTTGTTGGCATAAAGATTGTTCCAGCCCACTTCCGACCAATCGAGAAAGACGAGACCTCGCTCAGCAAGCAGGTCGGCAAAGATCGGCTGTAAATAATCGTCAAAGACAAAATCGACTTCGTCTTCCGATTCAAAAAGAAACGGCGTCATAGGTACCGCAGCTTCGGGCAGAAGACCCGCCAATCCCCACATGGTAATGCCACCGATCTGCACCCGGTTGCGGCGCAGGGCCGTCAGCATTATTTCCTCCGTGCCCACTTCGCCGCGGATGAAGTATTCCAGTGCGACGATGGGGGAGGCGTTGATTTTGGCCTTGAAGTAATCCCAGTGGACGTCCCAGGGGGAGTCCACCTGCGCCAGGGCCGTCACCTTACCCCGCGCCACGTCGGCTGCCGGTGCGGGCATAGCCAAGCACCACACCGCCAGTACGACTCATCATCATTCTATCAGCCTGTATCGTTAATCGTCGTGCCGCGTCTTGGGACTGGTGGACTCAGACAAGGGCGTCACATGGGGTCCGGGGTAAGGCTCCGTGCGCCAAACTACGACGCAGAAAAACCCGTGTGAAAGGCCAAAGAACACCCACACCGGCCATGGCGGCAACGCCCCCAGCAGGACCGTGGTCATGACCAGGAGAACCACGGCGATGGCGACCGTCATCCAGATGATCACCCGTTTCCGGTTCATGGGCGGGCTGGGGCGCATATGGGCTGGCGGAGATTCACACATTCCTGACTCTACCGTGGCAGCCTTGGATCACCAAGCGTAACCGGAGTCGCAGCCTCTCCCTAAACTCCAATAACTATTTGGTTTTCTAGGGAGAACCCGAGACCCCGGTTAAACGTTAATGGCGTACACGTTGTCAGGCATCGAGACCAGAAAGGTAAGCCCATGGAAGCTGATATGCCCAATGACATGCCCGATGGTGTGTTCCTACCCATTGCTTTCGTCAACGAACTATTGGCAGACCCCAATCTCTCGCCGGACTTGCGGGCCCAGTTACTGGCCATGCTGAATGAAGATGGCGAGGGCGATGACTCTGAGAACGAAGAGTCCTCTCCTGAGGAGTCTGATCCCGAGGAATCCTCTCCAGAAGACGAAGAACAAAGCCCGGATGAGGAATCGCCTGAGGAAGAGGAGCCCGAAACCGGTTCCTCTGACTTCGTCGGTACCAACGAAAAGGATGTCTATGAAGATGGAGAGGGATCCAACCTGCTATTTGGAGAAGGTGGCAATGACACTCTTCTTGGCGGTGGCGGCGACGACAACCTCTACGGCGGCAATGGCAACGATCAGCTCGAGGGACAAGATGGCCACGATGAGATTTCGGGCGGCGCCGGGAACGACGTTCTCATCGGTGGAGCAGGCAACGATGTTTTGGTCGGCGGGGCCGGTAGAGGAACCGGAAGACGAGCCTGAGGAAGAGCCGGAAGAAGAACCGGCCGACGAACCCGATGACGAACCGGTGGATGAACCAGACGAGGAACCGGAAGAAGAACCGGACGAGGAACCCGAAGAGGAAACCCCTGTCGACAACGCGGGCGATACCTTCGATACCGCCCTCGAGATCGGCAATGATTTTGAGACCGGCGGCGCTGTTGGTCGCGATGGCGACACGGCTGATGTGTTCCGATTTACCCCTGAACAGGATGGCGATGTTGTCCTGCGGGTGGAGGTTTTCGGCGGTGCCCTTCAAGCCCGTATCTACAACAATGACGGTGTAGCTCTCACAGGCCAGGTCTCTGACGACGATGTCATTGAACTTTCGGTTCCTGTCTCTGCCAATCAGGCTTATTTCATCGAGTTCACGTCGCCCAGCGAAGGCGGTGTTGAGTATGAAGCCTCCATGGACTTCGAAGAGGATCTTGGCGACAGCTTTGACCAAGCCACCTCGGTCGGGGGTGAAATCAACGGATCTCTGACGGCGCATGTGGGCGGTAGCGATCCGGCCGATTACATCAGCCTGACACCGGAAGCGGACGGAACCATTGTGGTCGAAGTAGACGGCGGCGAGAACGATCCCAATGTGGCGTTGTTCAACGCCGCAGGTGAGGTCATCACCGAAGGGGGGCAAAACGGCTTCGGCGAAAACCGGCTACAAGCCGAGCTTGAAGCAGGGCAGACTTACGTTATCGGTATCACACCGACCAGCAACGCAAGTACCTCCTATACCCTATTCTCCATTTACGATGAGCACGGGGAGAGTGAAAGCGCGTCCGTGGTTGATGAGGTGGCTCTTAGCACTTAGTTTTTCGTCCGTCGAAGCCCATCCTCGACCACCTCTCGACCTGAGTGCAAAACCCGTTACACTGCGCTGCAATCACGAATGATGCAGCACGGGTGTAACGAGGGGCGCATGATCGATCTCTATTATTGGCCGACACCCAACGGCCATAAGATTCCCGTTATGTTGGAAGAATGCGGGCTGGACTACGAAGTCCATCCCATCAACATGCTTAAGGGGGATCAGTTCGATCCGGACTATCTCAAGATCAATCCCAACAACAAGATTCCAACCATCGTCGACCGCGATGGCCCGGGCGGTGAGCCTTATACGGTGTTCGAATCCGGCGCCATTCTTCTCTACCTGGCTGATAAGACCGGGACGTTCATTCCTAAGGATGAAAAAGGCCGGTATGACACCATTCAATGGCTGTTCTTCCAGATGGCTAATGTCGGTCCTCTGTTCGGACAGTGTGGCCATTTCTTCCGTTACGCGCCGGAGCCTATTCCTTACGCCATCGACCGCTATCACAACGAAACCAAGCGCCTTTACCGAGTGATGGATAAGCGATTGGGTGACGTGCCCTTTCTCGCCGGGGACTATTCCATCGCCGACATGGCCACTTACCCGTGGGTAAAGATTTATGAGTTCCACCAAATCGAAATCGACGAATACCCCAACGTCAAACGCTGGCGGGAAGAGGTCGGCAATCGCCCGGCGGTGATCAAAGGCTGTGCCGTCCTCGAAGACATCATGAAACTGGGCAATCCGGATGAAGAAGGCTACGACAACCTGTTCAAACAACAGGCCGTTGACAGGCGGTAGCCATGCTCCTGGAACGGGACCGCTCGCAATTGCTGATTGTTGACGTGCAGGAAAAACTGCTGCCGGCCATGTACGAAGGCGACCGCATGGTCGACCGTTGTGGCATCTTGCTGCAGGCGGCGGCTGAGCTCGGTGTGCCCGTGACCCTGTCCGAACAATACCCCAAAGGGCTGGGGCATACTGTGGAGCGGCTCGACAATCTCAAGGGCAATGCGTCCGTGATGGAGAAGAATCATTTCTCCTGTGCGGCGGATACGGAAATTCTCCGCCACGTCGCCAATCAGGCCGACGAAGGGCGGCGGCAGCTGGTCATCGCCGGGATCGAATCCCATGTCTGTGTGCTGCAGTCAGCCCTCGGCTTCAAGCAGGGCGGGCTCGACGTCTATGTGGCCATGGATGCGGTGACATCCCGCCGCCAAGACAGCGTCGATCTCGCCCGGGACCGGTTTTTGTCCAACCGCATTTCAGCCGTGAACACGGAAATGGTGCTGTTCGAGTGGCTGCAAGTGTCGGGCACACCGGAATTCAAGACAGTGAGCAGACTGATAAAATGAGCCGCCGCATTTTTTGGGACGCCAAATGAGGAACAAGAGGATGAGTCCATGAAACGCTTATCGCTCACGCTCGTTATTGCATCTTTCTTCGTCACATTAGGTCTGCCGGCCATAGCCGAACCGCCCATGCTGCCCAATCCCGAGAAGTACCTCGCCCCCTATCCCAATCCCACTTGGACGGACGGGTCGCTGGACCGCGAGCCAGTCTACAAACTGGATGATGGGCTTTATGTGTACCAACAACTCAGCACGCGGGCATTCTTTCTCGTCACCGACGACGGTGTCATCACCGTCGATCCGGTCAATCCGGGCTATGCGAAAAATTTAAGGGATGCCATCGCAAGTGTGACAGACAAGCCGGTGACCCATGTGATCTATTCCCACAACCATTGGGACCACATTCTCGGTGGACAGATTTTCAAAGACGAAGGGGCATTGTTTCTCGCCCATGAAAAATGTTCGGAACGATTCGCTAAGCAGCCTAACCCCGATCTGGTCTGGCCCGACGTCACCTTCGGCAGCAACTACACGCTCATCTCCGGCGGCGAGCGGGTGGAACTCCTCTATTACGGCAGTAATCATTCCGACTGCTTGATCTTTATGCGCTTGAAAGGTGGCAAGTACCTGTATCTCGTTGATGTCGTTACACCGGGATCACTTCCGCTCAGCATGATGCCCGATACGGATATGAAAGGGACGCTGCAAACCTTGGCTGAACTGGAAAAGCTGGAAATCGACGCCATCATTTCCAGTCACCGCAGCGTACTCGCTCATCCCTCCGTGATTACCGAACGGCGTCTTTACCTGGAAGGCTTGCAACAGGCTATCGCCACCGTCGGTTTGGAAGGCGCGCTCACTGACCCCTGGTACGACAAGGTCAAGGCTGAGATGGGGGACTTCTCCTATCTCTTGGGTTTTGAGCGCAACATCCGCGAGAACATCAGCTACATGGTCATGTACATGGGGTTGGGTCAGTAGGATCATCAAATGGGTTGCAACGGCTCCCGCTGAGCCATGTAGCCGTAAAACACATTGGAATAGTCCTGCCACGGCTCGCCGGAACTAAATAGTTCCGGATGGCGTTGTTCAAACCATCTCAGATTCTTGGCCGGCATCTCATCGGGGCTCATCATTTTTTTGCCGAAGCCGGTCCAGCCCATGAAGGCCAGGTCCGGCCCCATGCCCAGCCATGGCAGCACCACGCTTTGTCCTGAGATCATGTAATCGGTCGGCGCGTATGAGAGATCCGGGTTGCGCACGTCGGCCAGCTTGGCCCGGTAGGTGGTTTCCATGTTGGTCCAGTTCTTGTCCCCGGCCGCTTCCAGCCGCCATTTCTTCGAATCCATGGCGTGGGGCCCCGAGTAACGGTAGTCCCGCTGCAGCCAGAGGTCTTCGCCGGCCACGGTCTTGGGCAGGTCGACGGACAGAATGCGCTCGTTTTCGGAACCGGCACCCAAGTGTATGCCCTGCTGAGAGATCACCGAAGTGATGGGCCCCTCTTTGGTATGAAAGGGATAAACTTCGCGGCCGGTGAGCGGGTTGATCATGCGGTCGACGGGCTCACGGGTCTCTTTATCCCAGGCGATCATGCCCTCCCAGCCGCGCTGGGTGTAAACCTTATCCTCCACCGTTACGATGCGGCGAATAAGGGTGTCGTGACCGACAAAGGTCACTGGGGTGCGACCGGGCACGATCAGGTCCCAATGGCCCATGAACCACCACCAATGCTCGCCCGGTTCCAGCTTGGAATACATTTTCATGAACGCAGTGAACGGGTCGACACCGACATCGCCGGTGTTGGCGGCCCGGGCGGTTTTAGTTTCGGTTCCCGTGAACGCCATGGTCGCCATAACGCCAAGGCCGGTAAGAACGGTGCGCCGGTGCAGTCCGTTGTCCATTGCTCGCCCCTTTTTGCTTTGAAGGGAAGAGCTTGTCACAGAGCAGAGGATCGCAGCAACGGTTTCGCCGTTTACAGCGCCTAACTAAGGTGCGGTCGGATCTTTGATCTGAATGGTAAAGCCCGCGTCTTTGAGCCGTTCGACCACATCGTGCGCATGATCCTCGCCGCGGGTTTCGATGGTGATGTTGAGCCGCGCCGCACTGGCGGCCAGGTCCATGGCGAAGCGGGTGTGCGCCACTTCCAACACATTGGCCCCCATTTCGGAACAGATGCCGGCGACCGCATGCAGTTGCCCCGGCTTGTCGGGCATGGCGATGGAGAGGGTCAGCACTTGGCCCAAACGCACCAAGTCGCGCATGAGGATGGATGACAACATGCGCGCATCGATGTTGCCGCCGGACAAGATCAAACCCACCCGTTTGCCGGTAAACCGCTCCGGATGTTCGATCATGGCGGCCAAGCCTGCGGCCCCGGCGCCTTCAGCCACCACCTTGTCGCGGGAGAGGAACATGGAGACAGCCCGCTCCATGCTGGTTTCCGATACCGTTACCATGTCGCTGACATGCTCTTGAATATAGGGCAGGGGCTTTGCGTCGGCGGTTTTCACCGCGATGCCTTCGCCGATGGTCGAGCCTTCGCAAGGGTCGCTGCTGTTGTTCAAGGCGTTGGACAATGACGGATAAAGTTCGGGCTCCACGCCGATGATGTCGACATCAGGTTTCAATCCTTTAGCGGCGACCGCACACCCAGCAATCAATCCGCCGCCACCGACAGGGATGAGCAGGACATCTACGTCCGGCTGGTCTTCCAATATTTCAAGCGCGATGGAACCCTGACCGGCAATGACCCATTCATCGTCGTAGGGGTGAATGAATGTAAGGCCGTTGTCCGCCGACAGGTGTTGGGCATGGGCCGCAGCCTCTTCCAATGTGTCGCCTTCCAATTCCACCTTTGCGCCATACTCGGTCGTCTTTCGCACTTTGACGAAGGGTGTGCCTTTGGGCATGACGATGGTTGCCGGGATGTCCAGCCGTCCCGCCTGAAACGCCACGCCTTGGGCATGGTTACCGGCGGACATGGCGACCACGCCGCGTTGTCTCTCGTCTTCCGTTAGATGAAGCAGACGGGAGAGCGCACCGCGAGCTTTAAAGGCGCCGGTGTATTGCAGGTTCTCGTACTTGACGACAATGGAGGTCCCCATCCGGTGGGATAGGGCTTCGGACTCAAGGCAGGGTGTGCACACCACGCCATCGGAGATGCGCGCAGCGGTGTCTTTGATATCAGAAAGGGTGAGGGTCATGGTCGGTAATCTTTTGCAGATACAGGAAATGATGCACGGCTAACGCCCGACTCTCCTTAAAGAGCCGGGTTTATAATTCGCGCGATGATGTTCCTGCCGATCATGGGTTTGCTTTATCAGTCTGTGGGCTGACCGTCCACACCCATTTTCACCTCTCATTAGGCAAGAAAACGAAATTGAAGACGTAACCCGCAGCGGTGTAAGGTGTCGCGTGGTGCTGGGCAGGGTCAATGTCGCTGAAAGGAGAGAGCGACTGATTCCTTAAAAAGTGAGCGGTGTAACCGAGAGATTCGATGTCTGCGATGGAATCGTTCAATGGCCGTCCCGTATGCCTCTCTTCAATTTCGATCAACAGGGTCGGCTTAAAATGCCGGATGGTCCCTTGGGCACCGGCCAGGACTTCTGCTTCATACCCTTCGACGTCGATCTTGATGAATCCCACGTTGGTCAAGGCGCACGAATCCAATGTCCGGGTTTGCACCTGGATCATGCCGTGCGGTTCGTTCGCTTTCTTCAAGCTCATGGACGCCATTTGATTGGAATAGCCCCTGCCTCTTTTAGGAACGTACAGCGCACCGTTGCCGTCATGATCGGACAAAGCCAACTGGTGCGCGGTGACGTTGTCCGGCAAGGCGCGGTTGAGCCAGCGAAAGGCTTTGGGGTTTGGCTCGAAAGCGTGCACATGGCTGGCGAGATCTGCCAGCACGCGGGTGTAAACACCTTTGTTGGCGCCCACGTCCACGGCAATCCTGTCCTTTGGCACGATTTCAGGCAAAAATGTAAGTTCGGCTTCGCCGCGATTGAGGTTCTTGCGCACGAGATAATGCGCATACAGTCGGGGCGGAATGAGACTGAACTTAAGCCATTCCCCCATTGTAAAAGTTGGTTTAAATGCATTGGACCCGGTCATAAGGCGCTTGTGATAGCACGGTCTGACGTGTACCACAGCGGGTCTTTATTGATCTGTTACGGCGTTATTCATGTCCACTCAGCCGAGCACCGAAAACAAACCGCTGGGAATTGTCCTCCTGTTGACGGCCATGTTCACCATGACCGCCATGGATGCAGCGGTGAAATGGGCCGTGGCCGATTACAGCATTCAGCAAGTCAACTTCATTCGCAGTGTCGCGGCGATGATCGTGTTGTATCCGTTGGTCCGGTCCAGCGGAGGTCTTCAGTCCCTTAAGACCACGCGGCCGGGAGTTCATATTTGGCGCACGTTTCTCCTGATCGTCATCAGCTTCGCCTGGTTCTTTGCTCTGGGACGCATGAAATTGGCGGACATCGGCGCCATCGTCATGATCTCGCCCTTGCTGATCACCGGCCTCTCCGGCTTGCTTCTGAAGGAACACGTCGGGATGCGTCGTTGGATTGCCGTCGTGCTGGGGTTCATCGGCATGCTGATTATCGTCCGCCCGGGCACGGGCGTGTTCAATCCCGCCGCCCTGCTAGAGAGTTTTTTGATCTGACGGAATCGTTAGGGATTCCCAAAGTCTCTGTTTTCTGATTCAAGATGTGGGCTGGTGAAGGAGGCCAGCCTGCATGACGAGACCTCTTTCGAATGATCTGCGACACCGGTTGGTTGCGGCGGTGGACGGCGGGATGTCGCGTCGGTCTGCGGCGAAGGTTTTTGGGGTTGCGCCCTCGACGGCGATCAAATGGGTTGATCAGTGGCGGCGGCGGGGTGATGTGCGGCCGCGGCCGCAAGGCGGGGACCGCCGCTCGCACCGCCTTGAAGCGTATGCCGAGGAGGTTCTGGCGCTTGTCGCCGAGACGCCGGACATCACCCTGGCCGAGATCGCGGCCTGTCTGGAGGAGGCCCACGGGCTTCGGGTTGCCTTGAGCACGGTCTGGCGGCTGCTCGACCGCCACGGCATGACCTTCAAAAAAAACCGCGCACGCCAGCGAGCAGCAACGTCCTGATGTCTTGGCGCGCAGCCCGGCCTGATGCCGGAGCGGCTGGTCTTCATCGACGAGACCGGCGCATCGACCAAGATGGCCCGGCGCTATGGCCGCGCGCCGCGCGGGCAGCGCTGCCAGGCCGCCATCCCTCACGGCCACTGGAAGACCACCACCTTCATCGGCGCGCTCAGATCGGACGGCATCACCGCACCCATGGTGCTCGACGGCGCAATGCACGGTGACGCCGTCCTTGCCTATGTCGAGCAAATGCTGGTCCCAACCCTCAAACCCGGGGACATCGTCACTCCGTTTCCTGCCACCCTACAGTCCAGACTTCAACCCCATCGAGATGGCCTTCGCAAAGCTCAAGGCCCTTCTGAAAAAGGCCGCCGCCAGAAGCGTCGACGACCTCCACGACGCCATTGCAACCGCCATCGACACAGTCACCCAAACCGAGTGCCAAAACTACTTCACTGCCGCAGGATATGACCGTGCGTGATCAGAAAATGCTCTAGCAGGCTGCTGAAAAACTCGGCCGAGAGCCCACCTCGCGAAACGAAAGAATCAATGGATGGGCGTCCGCGAAAAAATAGAATCGGAAAATGACTCATACGAAAACAAAATTGCCGAGATGATCGCTCCAAATCGTTTTTCAGCAGCCTGCTAGCCGTGATGGTGGCGCTCGGTTACGCCCTCTATGTGTTATCCAACCGGGCCAATCGCGAAAAAGAGACATTGGCCGCGCTGACCTACTACCCACTGTTTGGGATCTTCATTGTCGCTGGTGCGTTGAGCCCATTGGACTGGACGCCGCCAACGGCAGGGGCCTGGGCCGCGATGATTTTTGTCGGTGTGTGCGCCGGGATCGGACATATCACCCTAACAGCCGCATTTCGCTACGCCTCGCCGCCGGTGCTGGCGCCGTTGGAATTCACCAGTCTGATCTGGGCTGTGTTGCTCGGCTATACGTTGTTCGATGAATTGCCGGATCAGTGGACCGTTGTCGGTATGGTGTTCATCGCCGGCGCCGGCATCTTTGTCGTTTATCGGGAGGCGTTAACCTCGTCGTCCCCTTCATCGGCAATAGATGCGGCGAAGGCTGATTTCCCCGCCTGAATGCGGTCATAAAGCTCGGCGGTCCGGCCACCGATTTCATCGATCAGAACGCGATAACTGTTCGCCGTGGCGTCGATCCATTGCTGACGTTCTTCGGGCGTCAAGGTGATGATGATGGCCCCCTGTGCTGCTGAATACTCTAAGGCCTCCCGTCCTTCTTGGCGTACATCCTCACGAATGACAGGCGTTGGTGAAATGCCTTCCATAATGATTGACTGACTGTTCGCCGGGAGACGGTCAAACCACCGTTTGTTGGCGAAGATCGCGCCCGGATTAATGCCGTGGCGGGTCAAGGTGATGTAGGGCGCCAGTTCAAACAAGGCGACCGTGCGGTACATGGGCGTGTTGGTCGCCCCACCGCTCAATAGGCCGGTCTGCAGCCCGGGGACCAAATCGGCAAAGGGCAATTGCGCCACATCGGCGCCGGCCTCTTGCAGAAACACCCGCGCCGCCGGCCCTCCGGCCGCCCGCATGCGGACATTCTTAATGTCGCCCGGTACGCGCACCGGCGTAATGGAGAACACGTTGAACCAGCCGGAATCGATCCACTGAATGAAATGCAGACCTTTGTCGGTGAACAGGTCTTGCACCATGTCGGTGACAAAGTTGTCGAGAACAAAATCAGCCTCTTCAAAGGAGTCGAACAAAAACGGCGCCATCAGGAAACTGAGTTCAGGTATGGCCGCCGAGGTGCCTGGTGTGCTGAGCATGGATAACTGGGCGCGGCCGCGGCGTACCGTGGCGATCATGCTCTCTTCGGTGCCGACTTGGCCGTCGATGAGCAGGATCACGTCGGTGCCATCGCCGAAGTGGCGTTCCAGTTTTTTCTCGGTGACGAGGAATTTGTCCCGTAGCTGTCCTTCGCCCGGCACCAGAGAGACCACATTAATGGTCTCGGCCTGCGACGACAGTAACGGAACGCAGGTGGTCACCCCACACAAAAGTGGGATCAAAAGAAAACGGAAT
Source organism: Rhodospirillaceae bacterium (assembly GCA_965207985.1). GTDB lineage: Bacteria > Pseudomonadota > Alphaproteobacteria > Rhodospirillales > Rhodospirillaceae > CBDBND01. Next base: position 215,580 of record CBDBND010000003.1, read on the forward strand.
CGCACGATAAGAAATTCGGTATTGGATTACTTCTGGGCGCAGACCACCAGGTATCCGTAAACGGGTTTGTCGTCCGTGGCTTTGCCCTGGAATTGGGGCATACCTTCGCCCAATTGAACCTTATCCGTGTCAAACCCGGCTTGCTCGCAGATGCCGATGAAATCTTCGTCCTGCACCGTACCCAAATAGGGCTCGTTGTTATAGACAGCCATCCAATCGGAATAATATTTATCAAAAGGTTTGTCCGGGGTGATGCCGTCCATGTGGATCATCAAGCCGCCGGGTCCCAGCAAGCGGTAGCATTCTTTGTAAATGGCCCGGATCGCCCGCCGCGAGGTTTCGTGCATCACTGCGTGGGAGACGATGAGATCAAAGCTTTCGTCTTCGAAGTTGGTATGCTCGGCGTTCTGTTGGGAGAAATGCACTTCCTTGCCCATGGCGATGGCACGGGCATGGCCATAGCGCAGGCAGGTAGCCGCCACATCGATGGCGTGGATTTCCGCGTCAGGGAAATAATCGCAATAGGGCAGGGTGGAATGACCCACCGTGCATCCCATGTCGAGAACGCGGCGCGGCCCGACGTCGCCGAAATGATCCTTCATCCAGGCAACCAGGGTGTGCCCCATATCATCCAAGTTGGGACCGAGGCCGCCCATGGAATAGAGCCGGAAGGTGCGGTCGAATTCAGCGCCAGCGAAAACGTCGTCCTCGACCATTTCCTGCTGATAGCTGCCGGGCTTGCAGTGCATGTCGACAGCGGAGAGATAAGGCGGCACGTCTACGCTGTCGTCGAGCGTCAGTGACCCGAGCTTACCCTTGAAAGACTTCGCCCGTTCGATCAGCTCCGGCAATTGTCGCTCGATGCTCGGGCCGACGGTGTCATAAAGCATTTCCTGGGTGGTGCGCATCATTGAGCCCCACCACTTGTTGTGGGGTTCGTCCTCCAAGACCTCGCGCATTTCCCGCCGCGAGGGGCATGAGCCGTCGTCTCGCTGGGATAGCAACTTTTCCGTGATGATGGCGTTGTTGCCGGCATGAAAATTCCGCGACGAAAACACCCTGAGAGTCTTAATGAAACTCTGGGCCGACTGTTCGTCATGAGTGGCTTCGGGGAACATGGCGTGGTCGGAATTATTGCGCATGCGTGCTCTCCAGCGTGGGCTTGGCCTTGTCAGGATGATGGACTCATAATACCTCTGAATGGATAGTGGATACAGCCCAAGCAACGGGCAAGGGGCGAGCCATGGCGGATCACAATAGAAAACCCAGACAGCGAGTGGCCAAAGGGCGGAGGCCATTTTTCTTGGACTCACCCGACTCCGACAAGCTGCTGTCGATGATCGTTGCGCTGCTGGGCGAGGTGTCCGTGGTTAAAGAACGTCTCGATACCCATGAACGGATCGCCGCCCAAGGCAAGGTCGCCACACCTGAAGAGATCGAAGAGTATCAGCCCGACGAAGAGGTGGAAGACGAGCGGGAAGCCTGGCGCTCCGCTATGCTTGAACGGGTGTTCCGCATTATCTCTATAACCCGAGAAACCGATGAGTCCCCTGATGTGGAAGCTAAATACAACGAACTCATCACCAAATTCGCCGACATGGAGCGAAGCTGAGCCGTCGTCCTAGGACTCTTGCCGAGCAAACGCAGCTCGTCCCGCTTCGATTTGTTCTAAAATCTCCGCAGTCCGGCCACCAATGGTCTCCACCAGCATTTGTTGGTTTTTTATCGCGCGTCGTCGAAATACGTCCCGTTGTTCTGGTGTCAACTCGTGGACGGTTCCACCGTTCGCTTTAAGACGCTTTTCTTCTTCCCCCAACAGATCGAGAGCCAGTTGGCGCTGGATGGATTCCGGTCCGAAACTCACCGTAAGAATGTCCTGTTGTTCTTTGTCCAGTCGATTGAACCAGCGGCCATTGACCACGCTGAAGCCGAATTGCCGCGCATGCTGGGTGCGGGTCATGTGGGTGGCGTATTCCGCTTCTCCCCCGGTTGCGTAGAGCACCAAAGTGGATTCGCCGCCTTCCACCAAACCGGTTTGCAAACTGGTCACCAGTTCCGTTCGTTGAATGGGGATCACGTCAGCGCCGATAGCCTGGAGAAACAGGATTGACGCATCAGACTGAAGGGACCTCATGCGATAACCGTCCGAATCGTCGGGCGTCAAAAGAGGCTTGCCGCCATAGATGTTAAGCCAGCCGACGTCCTGCCAATTGAGGACGACGAGACCTTTTTCTTGTGCCAACTCTGCGAACGGCTCCCTTAGAAAATTGTCCGCGATGAAATGCACCTGCTCCAGGGTGTCAAAGAGAAAGGGTGCGGATAGGAAGCCGAACTCAGGCACTACCCGGGACATACCCGAATCGCTAAAGCTGGAGATATGCACGCGGCTCCGAACGAGGGCCAGCATGCGGTTGTCCTCATTGCCGGTTTCTCCATAAATGAGCATGCGGAGTTTTATCTTACCATCTGACCGCTGGGTCACTTCCCGTTCGTAGTCGAGCCAGATCTTCTCGCCGATATCGCCTGAATACGTCGCCGCACCCACAGTGGCGAAGTAGTCTTCCTCGGCGCTTTCGCTTGGCACGGCTAGAAACAGAACAATGCCAAACAGCAAGACCAGGGCGATGTACCAAGAAAAAGAGTGCATGCATTCTCTCTTATGTATTGATTGATGATCTTGGCATGGGGTCGAGACCGTCTACAATGCCGTATCACAAAACCGCGCGAACAAGCCGCGGACCTATACGTTGGAGGGATGCATGCAAATTCGAGCGGCGGTATTGCATGAGATGGGTGCACCGACGCCCTATGCGGAAAGCCGGCCCCTGAAAATCGAAACTCTGGAACTTGATCCACCGGGCGAAGGCGAACTGCTCATCCAGGTCAAGGCTGCCGGGCTGTGCCATTCCGATCTCTCCGTCATCAACGGCAACCGGCCGCGTCCCACACCCATGGCTTTGGGCCACGAGGCCGCTGGCGTGGTCAAAGAGGTTGGCCCGGGCCGATCCCGCTTTGAAGTTGGCGACCATGTGGTGCTGGTGTTCGTGCCCAGCTGCGGCCATTGCGAGCCCTGTGGCTCAGGACGGCCCGCTTTATGCGAACCGGCGACGGCGGCAAATGTAAGTGGGACTCTCATGTCAGGGGCGCGGCGGTTGCACCGTAACGGCGATGACATCAACCATCATCTCGGTGTATCCGCCTTCGCCGATCATGCGGTGGTCAATCAGAACTCTTGCGTAAAGGTGGACAAGGATCTTCCTTTCGACGAGGCGGCGCTCTTTGGCTGCGCCGTCATCACCGGTGTCGGCGCCGTGCTCAACACGGCACAGATGCAATCCGGCTCGCGCGTTGCTGTGATCGGCTTGGGCGGCGTCGGTCTGAATTCGCTGTTGGGTGCCGTCATGGCCGGGGCCAAACAGATTGTCGCCATCGACCTGCGCGACGACAAACTGGCACTGGCTCGTCAACTTGGCGCCACCGACACGGTCAACGCCAGCGATCTCAATGCCGTCGACCAGGTGAAAGCGCTCACCGAGGGCGGTGTTGACTATGCCTTTGAAATGGCCGGCTCCGTGCCGGCGTTGGAGCTGGCTTGGGCCATCACCGCCCGCGGCGGGCTCACCGTCACCGGCGGTTTGCCCCATCCCGACAAGCGCATGAGCCTGCCACCGGTGCAGTTGGTGGGAGAAGAGCGCACCTTGAAAGGCAGTTATCTCGGCAGCTGCGTGCCGGTGCGGGACATTCCCAATTACATTGACTTGTACAAGCGCGGCAAACTGCCCGTCGACCGGTTGATGTCAGATCGCATCGCATTGGACGACATTAACGTCGCTTTCG
>CBDBND010000004.1:0-149360 GCA_965207985.1 Rhodospirillaceae bacterium
TTTTCTGGCGGGGCAGGTGGCCATTCCGGTTGATAACCGGATATCACGCACTTTCCTACGGATTCAATTTCAGAATCTGTTATCTCAAAAGTTGCAATATCAAGATCTAAATTGACGTCAATTAGTCTAGATTCCTCAAACGATAGATCTAATCCTAACTGACAGGATCTAATATTCTTGGTCCTGCGGTCTTTACTAGGGTGTGGACTCAATTGATCCAGCATCTTATGGTGAAGAGTTGGATCATTGCGAGGAAGTTTTTGGCTGATTTCTCGAAGCGCGTTGCTAATCGGCGCATGTCTTTCATCTTGCAGAAGAACCGCTCGACGATGGTCCTTTGGGCATAGAGGTTTGGATCGTGCGGGATAGGATTACGCGCGTTGCTCTTTGAAGGAATGACAGCCAGCGCTCCTTCATCGGCGATCTGCTGCCTGATTTTGGCGGTGCCATAGGCCTTATCAGCGACGATGGCGAGCGGGGCCTTTTCCCAATCCAGGAAAGAGCCCATGGCTTGGCTGTCATGGACCTGCCCGCCGGTGATGTCTGAGCTACTCCCCAATTGTTGGACAGGTTCTGGTGTGATTTAAGCTACTTTCTGGGCCTGCTGATCGGTTTGGTTTTGCTCGATTGCCGTCCAATAGACCACGGCGGGCGGCCTGCCGCCAAGGGCGGAATGAGGACGCCTCTCATTGTAGAACGTGATCCATTTGCGGATACCCGCCCTGGCCTGTGAGCCGTTTTCCCAGGCGTGCAGATAGACGCACTCGTATTTGAGCGTGCGCCAAAGCCGCTCGACGAAGATGTTGTCGAGGAACCGCCCCTTGCCGTCCATCGAGATGCGCACGCCCGTCCGCCGAAGCCGGTCGGTCCAAGCAAACGAGGTGAACTGCGAGCCCTGGTCGGTGTTCATGATCTCTGGCGCACCGAACGTGTGGGTCGCCTCGTTTAACGCCTCGACGCAGAAGTCAGCCTCCAGCGTGTTCGAGATGCGCCAAGCCAGCACCGTGCGGGTAAACCAATCCATGATGGCAACCAGGTACAGGAACCCCCGGCGCATCGGCAGGTAGGTGATATCCGTTGCCCAGACCTGGTTCGGTCTGTTCACACTCAGCCCCCGGAGTAGATACGGCCAGGTCTTGTGCCCCTTCGCTGGCTTTGAGGTGCTGGGCTTCTGGTAGATCGGCATCAGGCCCATGAGCCGCATCAGGCGGCGCAACCGCTTCTCATTGACGCAATGGCCTTCGTTCTTCAAATGCCACGTCATCTGCCGGACGCCAAAGAACGGCGTGTCCAGGAACTGTTCATCGATCTCGCGCATCAGCGCGAGGTTCATCTCGCTCTCACCCTTGGGCGTGTAGTAGAACGACGACCGGGAGATCGACAGCAGCGCACACTGCCTGCTGACCGATAATCCGGGATGACCCGGCTCGATCATGCCGCGTCTCACTTCACGCCCCAGGGCTTGAGCTGTCTGGACAAAAAATCGTTGGCCACAGCCAACTCCCCAATCTTGGCATGCAGCTCCTTCACCTGCGCTTCGTCGATCTCCGGTTGCCGGCGGCCACCACGTGCGAACACGCCAGGAGCACCATCAAGCAGCGCACGCTTCCATTGATGAATCATCGTCGGGTGAACTCCGAACCGGCTGGACAGCTCGGATACGGTCTCTTCGCCCTTCAAGGCTTCGAGGGCCACTTTCGCCTTGAATGCCGGCGAGTGTTGCTTGCGTTTCGACATCTCTGATCTCCTTCTCTACGAAGACCAGCAGACAACAAATCGTAGCTTACGTCAGTGTCCGATTTCCGGGGAGTAGCTCAGTCCAGCCGGAGCGGGCGGCCCTTGGCATCTACGGCCGCGTGAACCTTACTTGTGCGACCCGCGCGTGAGCGTCCAATACCTTCTGCCAAGCCCCCTTTTTTGACCCTGCCGCTGCGCGGTGAGCCTTGACGATGGAACTGTCAATGAAGATCAGACTGTCCTCGCACTGCTTGGCAAGAGCATCGAAAATGCCTTGCCATACACCCCGCTCACCCCATCGGGTGTAGCGGTTAGGGGTAAGTGGGGCCCATGTTGTTCCGTTGCACCTACCGCCAGAACAGCAACCGTTGTTTCTATATTCAGTTGTTCTAGATCCTCAGTCGTGAGGTCTTGAAATGATCGGCTGAGACTTTCAGTCATACGACAGACATCTAATTCGTCAGGGGAGAATGTGCGTCTCTATTGAAGACTGGTAGTATGTCCCCAATATCGCATTAAAGGTAACGCCTATTGAAGACCGATAAGAGCCAAGAACTCACGCCGCGTCTCTGCATCTTCACGAAAGCTGCCCAACATAGTGCTGGTTACAAGGCTAGCCCCCTCCTGTTTGACGCCACGTGTGGTCATACATTGATGAACACATTCCAGAACCACACCCACCCCTTTAGGCTTAAGAATTTCGTTCACTTTACCCGCGATCTGGGCTGTCAATTTTTCTTGTATCTGCAATCGGCGTGCATAGGCTTCGACCAAATGGGCCAGTTTGGAAATTCCTACAACGCGGTGGTCCGGCAAGTAGGCGACATGGGCTTTGCCTACTATAGGAACGATGTGGTGTTCGCAATGGGAATAAAAAGATACGTCCCTGAGAACAACCATCTCATCGTAGCCATTGGTTTCCTCGAATGTTGTTTTTAGGATTTCATCGGGATTTACATTGTAGCCGCTGAAATATTCCTCATAGGCTTTGGCCATGCGCGCAGGCGTATCCACCAGCCCTTCTCGCGAGGGGTCGTCACCCGCCCAACGAATGAGAGTGCGAATAGCGTCTTCGGCATCTTGCCGTGTTGGCCGTTCACGACTGTAACCGACCGTTTCCACAAAAGGTGTAATTTTGGGACCGAGAGACATTTTAGGACATTGCAGGTTGAAACAGGTTTGATCAAGCAAGAAACTCCCCAAAAGGGTCAGATTATCTAAGAGTCTGGCCGGAAAAGAATCGTTTATTTTCATAACCTTGCTAGTCTACGGATGAAGACTTGGATGCTGGCGATCAGGAGCCAGGCAACCGGGCGCTTCTGGCGCGCACCCGCGAGGCCGAGGGGCGGGCCGCTGCCGCGACTGCCGGGGTGATCGACAGCCAGTCGGTGAAGACCACGGAAAGCGGAGGTCCGCGCGGGTTTGACGCGGGTAAGAAGGTGATGGGCCGCAAGCGCCATATCGTGGTGGACACTGGCGGGCGGTTGCTCGGTGCCGTGGTCCACGAGGCTGACATCCAGGATCGCGACGGTGCGCCGTCGCTGCTCGCCGAGGTGGGGGCGTGGTTTCCCGGGGTCGGCCATATCTTCGCCGACGGCGCTTACGCCGGCCCTAAGCTGGCCGGGGCGCTGAAGAAGATCGGCGACTGGGCGCTGGAGATCGTCAGGCGCAACGACAAGGCGGGCGGCATATGGGGTTCGATCACGCACCATTCGGTATCGCTCAGATCGCTTGCGTAGCGGTGCGCCTCGCGCTCATATTTCTCACGAGTGGCGTCAGTCCACATCTTGTTATCCTCCTTGCTGGCGAACACAACAAGGGAATCACAAGGGACTGATTCCACTCAATTCTTTTTCGGTCAGGCTCTAAGTAAATGCCGTTTTCTGCGGACACCTTTTGGCTATTGCGCAAGGCTCCATCATTACGACAAAGTGCAATATGACTAAGTTCAAATGTTGGGGGCAGCTCGCTGCCGCGTTGGCGGTGCTGCAATTCGTCCTAGTGCTACCAGATTGGCCCGGCAATCTCCTACCGCTTTGGTTTGTCCGCCTGCCCGCCGAGTTGCCCGCTATTGTACTGGCGGTTCTACTGACGCACGGACTTTGGCAGCGACGGTTATGCACACTGATCGCCAGCGGCTTGACGGTTCTGACTGTCCTTAAGTTTGCGAACCTTATTGCCTTCACCGGCTTTGCCCGTCCCTTCAATATTTTGGTCGACCCCGGGCTCTTTGGGATCGCCCTTGATACCTTGAGCAGGGGCCGTGAAATAGTCGTTGGGGTGAGCTTAGCTATTACCGCCATGGCCGCGATCGCCATGGTATTCATCGCCACGCGGTGGGCGCTCATGGTTTTTGCTTCGGCCTGGCCATCGGGGTTCCGTATGCCGGGAATCGTTTTTGTGGGGATATTGGCGATCGGCGCCGTCGGGCTTAAGGACATAAAGATTAGCTCGGCGCGGTGGCCGGTAACCAGCGTGGAGTCCACGAAATTTGCGGCCGAGCGGGCGCAGTCGATTGGTGAGGGGATTCGCAATGACACGCAATTCCACCATGACATGGCGACAGATCAAACGCGCGCCATCCCATCGGATAGGTTACTCGCAGGCTTGAAGGGTACCGACTTTCTCTTGATCTTTGTGGAGTCATACGGCCGAACAGCCCTCGACGACCCGGCTCACGCGGAGACGCTACGGGCAACGCTTCAGCAATTTGAAGACGAGCTTGTCACCAATGGCTTCGCTGCCCGAAGCGCGTGGCTCACCTCCCCAACATTCGGCGGTCAAAGCTGGCTAGCGCATGGTACCTTGTTGTCTGGGTTGTGGCTCGATAATCAACGTCGCTACGACAGCTTATTCATCCGCGACCGCGCGACACTTATCGCTGATTTCCGCCGTAGCGGTTGGCGCACCTTAGCGGTAATGCCCCAGATCACGCTAACCTGGCCCGAAGGCGCCCTCTTCGGTTACGACAAAGTCTACACTGCGGCAAACCTGGATTATGCCGGACCGCGTTTTCACTACGTGACGATGCCCGATCAATACACGCTCTCCGTATTGGATGAGCACGAGTTGAGCTTTTCTGACCGACCCACCGTCATGGCCGAAATTAGTCTGGTTTCCAGTCACCACCCATGGACGCCAATTCCTCGTTTGGTGCCTTGGGATGCGGTGGGTAGAGGCGAGGTATTTGACCAGGCGCGGGCGCCCTTCAACGGGATCGTTTGGCGCGACCGGGCACAGATGAAACAAGAATACACCCACGCCATCGAATACGTCTTGCGGACATTGAAGTCGTATATTGTCACTCGTGGCCGGAACAATTTTGTGATGCTCATCGTCGGCGATCACCAGCCATCGCCCCTTGTAAGCGGCCCATCAGCACCGCATGACGTACCGGCCCATTTCATTAGCGGAGACCCTTCGCTGCTCGGTGCCATAGACGACTGGAATTGGACCTCGGGAATGTTGCCAGACGAGTCTAGCCCAGTCTGGCGGATGGACAGCATGCGAGCACGAATCTTAAACGCGTTCACGCCTTCGGGGGATGCGCCGGTGTCCACAAGTATCGTTCAGTCAGGAGAGTAAAACTTGAAGAAGTTTGTTGCATTGCGCTTAGTAAATAAACTCGTACAGATTCTGGAATACTAGAATTGAGTAGATCTTTGCTTCTCATTGCCGCTGCCTTGGTAATAGTCAGCACTGCCACGGCGGGATTCTGGGCGCTTCAGGACCGCACCCTGTATGCGCCGGATTGGACTGGAGTGCTCCATGGCGTTTCCTATAGTCCGAGCGGGATTTACAGTGAGGCCGATCTCGACCGCATTCCGGTAGAACGCATCCGTACCGACCTCGAACACTTGTCGCGTTTCACCAATCGCGTTCGTACCTACACCGTCGACCGCGGCCTCCATATTGTGCCGACGGAGGCACGCCGTCTCGGCATGACTGTCTCACTCGGAATCTGGCTCGGACCGGACCGGGACCTAAACGAGAAGGAAGTCACCCGGGCGATCGAGGTCATCATCGACAACCCGAAAACCGTCGATCGAGTCTTTGTCGGTAGTGAAGTTGTGCTGCGAGGTGAACTTACCGCCCAAGAGCTGGCGACATACATCGACCGCGTCAATCGCTCGATTCCGGCCAATATTGCGGTCGGCAGTGCGGACGTCTGGAACATATGGCGCGATAATCCGGTTATCGCCCACTCATCCGAATTTATCGGGGTTCACCTACTTCCTTACTGGGAAGGCGTGGCTATCGACCATGCTATCACCTACATTGAGGATCGTTTGGACAGCATCCGGAGCAAGTTTCCGGCCAAGTTAATCGTCATCGCTGAAACAGGATGGCCGTCCGAAGGCCGAATGCGGCGTGGCGCCGTTGCGAGCCCCTCTCTTGAAGCGGCCTTTCTCCGCACCTTTATCGATCATGCAGCAGGCAATCGCTACGACTACTACATAATTGAAGCTTATGATCAGCCATGGAAAGCGGGTCCGGAAGGTGCCGTGGGAGCGTTCTGGGGTGTGTTCGATGCCGAGCGCGGCTTCAAGTTTCCCCTCACTGGGGCCCTAAGTTCGTTTGCGGAATGGCCGGTCTTTGCGCTCGCATCCGTCATCGCTGTGTTCGTAGCCGGTGCTTTGCTGTTGACCAAACTGCCGACCTTACGGTTCGTCGGCTACCTGACATTCGGATTTATGCTCGGCGTGGTCATCCTGACTGCTTTGGTGATCTTTGATTCGACGGCGCTGGAATATGCAGACTTGTGGAACGTCGCCGTTGCTGCGGTCATCATCCCGATCGGTGGATTCACTGCAGTGTTCATATTGACCGATACTGCGGAATTTGTCGCCAGCTTGTGGAGGCGTGAACGCTTCTCGCCGCCCACCCCGGAGCCCGGATACGCTCCCTTCGTATCGGTGCAAGTCCCGACCCATAATGAGCCCCCCGACGTGGTTTGCCGCACGCTGCAGCGACTGGCAGCGCTCGATTATCCCAATTTCGAAGTCATTGTTCTTGATAACAATACGAGCGACGAACGACTTTGGCGGCCGGTTGAAGCGTTTTGCGAAAATCTCGGGCCGCAGTTTCGCTTTTTTCACATGGGTGGGGTCAAGGGCTTCAAGGCTGGGGCCCTCAACAAAGCCCTTGATGTAACCGACAGCCGGGCCGAGGTCATCGCTGTCATCGACTGCGACTATCATGTCGAGCCGGGCTGGTTGACGGCGGTCATTCCTGGCTTTGTCAATCGGAACGTGGCCGTCGTCCAGGCACCACAGGATTATCGTGATGCCGGTGAAAGTCTGTTCAAGGCTATGACGTATCAAGAATACGGCACGTTCTTTCATGTCGGCATGGTCGAACGGAATGAGCACAACGCGATCATTCAGCATGGAACAATGACGGCGGTGCGGCGCAGCGCCCTGCTCGAGGTTGGCGGCTGGAGCGAATGGTGTATCACCGAAGATGCCGAACTTGGCCTCAAATTGCTTGAGGCCGGCTACCGCTGTATCTACATGCCGAGGAGTCTCGGCCGCGGTCTCATGCCCGATACCTTTACCGCCTACAAGGCCCAGCGCCACCGGTGGGTCTACGGCGCCGTGCAGATCGCTAAGCACCATGCCAAGGCGCTTCGATCGCGAGACAGCAAGCTGACACTAGCACAGCGTTATCATTTCATTGCCGGATGGTTGCCGTGGTTCGCTGATGCATTCGCGTTAGTGTTCGTTGTCGGGGCGCTCGTCTGGTCGAGTTTGATGATCGTCGATCCCAAACAGTTCGACGTGCCGATGATGGCGTTGTCAGCGGTCGTGCTTCTTCTGTTTCTGGTCAGGATCGCCAAGACCCTATGGCTCCACGCGGCCAAAACCAGTAACGGTCTTGGCGGCGCGATTGCCGCGTCAGTTGCCGGCCTCGCCCTTTCGTGGACTGTCGGCCGGGCGGTTTGGCATGGATTGTTCAGCTCCTCGCAGCCGTTCCTGCGCACGCCCAAGTGCGAGGGGACGGCGCCATTATGGCAAGCTTTGGGTGCGGCTCGCGCAGAAGCTGTTCTGTTCGTGCTGGGGATGGTCGCGGCGGTCGCCGTATCACGGACCTCGCAGCCGGGTGACATAGCCGCCATCGTCTGGGTCACGGTGCTTGTCGTTCAATGTCTACCTCATGGCATTGGCGTGCTCGTCGCCGTCGTCAGCGCCTTGTCAGATCATGCCAAGCCGTTGCCTTTCGAGGCCGGCGCGACTTTGCAGGGCATTGTCAGAGGAAGGTGATCGATCCAACGAATGAGAGTGCGAATAACCTCTTCGGCATCATCCCGGTAGAGGCTATCAATGTCCGCTTTTGGTTAACGGCGGACATAACTCGGACAACTCGCATTGCTGTGAAAGGTTGTGTTCACAACTCAAGGTGAGTTCTGTAAAGGTGGTTGTCGACTTGGCCGTCTATGGGATTCCCTACAGTTCCATTCGAAAAAGAGTATGTTTTATAAAGACTTATATACGACCAAAATCACCGCAAGTTCAGTCAAACAAACAATCAACACCATTGCAACACGGCTTCTTCACCAGATTATCGATTGTGCACCGAGGGGGGGGTAAGACCGTATGTCCTTCTTGGGCTGTCTTTTGATGGGGCGGTTCGCCCTACACTGGCGGCTTTCAACGAGGGTTGCTTGACGAGCAGTGCCTCAAGCCAGGAGGGCGAACCATGGTCGAGTGTAGCAACATTTTCATAGGAATGGACAAACAGGTATAAGAGCGAAGGTGATTGCAGGCCTTAGCGTTGACGTTCTGCCGCGCCGGTCTTTAATTCGGCATTGTATGCGGCGCACACATTGTCAAAGTCTGAGTCTTCCGGCACGCGGTAATCGGCGTTAATGAGACCGGCGCGGGCAAGCGGCGCGCGTTCACTCTCGAACCGGGAACGAATCTCGCTTTTGTGATCAAATCGACCGGCGGGTGTGCCGTCTTAAGATCACGGCACGTAGCGTAGCAGCCTTCAAGAGTTAGGACGTTTGCAGCGGCGTACGAACACACGTTTTAAAAAACTGAACCTGCGGCAATTGCTTCGGGCGAACCCACTTGCGGCATTTTTTTGCGCCAATTGTAATGTGCGGTCCGTATCTTCGAGTGTGGCGATGATGTTTTGCCTCATTTGCTCTCCTGAAGATTGGTAGCACTGTCTCACGTGCATGACTGCGTCACGCATTTCGTCGCTAACGTGAGTTCGGTGTGCGCTTGGCCCATGTAAACCGTGTAAGCTGTAATGTGCAACGCGGCCATGATTGATGCGGTGGTTAAAACGAAAAAAGTTCTTAAAATGTCCCTCGATGTTCGGCGTTGCCTGTTAGGTTAGTTGCGTTCATGGCTTGAAAGCCACCCTCTTGGGTTTTAGGTCTGGGTGGGCGCATGTAATCAACAACGGTCTATCCACCGCTTACCGCACCAAAAAGATGCCCCGCGACGTTGAACCCGATCGAGCCCTTGGAATACAGACTCGGAAGCGGGAGCACTGCGTCATCAAGAGAACGTTAAGACAACTCCAAAATCATCGGCACATGGCAACATGTGCGATCCAAGGTTCGGGATCGTGGTCCATGGCAGGATCAGGAACCTCGGGTCAACACATGATGCCGGCACGTTCCGTTTCGCACTGCGGATTATCGGACGGCGCCTTGATCACCATGAACTGCTGCTCTGCCAGTTCAAACCCCGCTTCCGGCAGCGGGTTCACATACATTTCGATGTACTCGGCATTCTGAAGTTCATGAACGGTGGAAATATCCTCATCCTGCGCCGTCTCTATCGCCATGATGCAATACACCGGCACTTCGATACGCTCACACCGGTATCAAGTGTGTCGGTGCGGGCCCGGAACAATCTCACGACTGTGCCGCTCACCCGGCATTCTCCGGGTAACATGGCGGGCACATCCACCGAGTCCACTTGGATTTGCAAATGAAAATTGGCGGTCAGACGGGCAGCGTAATTGGGCTTGGGGGCACTGGAGGCCGGCCAAACGGCAAACAGCCCGACAAAAGCGACCAAGGCCGCAAGAATCCAGACCCAATGCGAACGGGAATCAAGCATAGCACTCTCCTTCGCCGGCGTTGTTGTGTTGCCTAAGCTTCGATACAGGAACCCCCGGCGCATCGGCAGGTACCCGCGTCAAACCCGCAGCGTCCCCTCACCCGGCTCCAGTCCTGGACCCAGTTCCGCGTTCACCTGATCCAAAAACGGACTTTGAATGAGAATTTGCAGACGCTCTTCCAACTCGCCGATGTTCAGCGGCGGCCCGCCCCTCGGCCTCGCGGGTGCGCGCCAGAAGCGCCCGGTTGACCTCCTGCCACGTCCCGTCGTCGCGCCACTTGTAGAAATAGTACTGAACCGAGCTGCGCGGCGGAAACTCGCCGGGCAGCATGCGCCACTGGCAGCCGCTGCGGGCCATGTACAGGATCGCGGTCATCACTTCCCGCATATCCGTCTTGCGCGGGCGGCCCAGAGCCCTTGCGGGCGGCATATGGGGTTCGATCACGCACCATTCGGTATCGCTCAGATCGCTTGCGTAGCGGTGCGCCTCGCGCTCATATTTCTCACGAGTGGCGTCAGTCCACATCTTGTTATCCTCCTTGCTGGCGAACACAACAAGGGAATCACAAGGGACTGATTCCACTCAATTCTTTTTCGGTCAGGCTCTAAGTAAATGCCGTTTTCTGCGGACACCTTTTGGCTATTGCGCAAGGCTCCATCATTACGACAAAGTGCAATATGACTAAGTTCAAATGTTGGGGGCAGGGTGACGTGCCCGGTCGGCGACAATCGCCAAAAAAATGTCGGCCAGATTGTTTGCCGCAACAAGAAACCAAGATATTAGCAGCTTAAGTTGTAAGATGCGGCCATTGGTAAAGTCGGGATCCATCGTTGCGATTGGAGCCGAGCAATTGCGTGTTTTTCAAAATGACATCACTCATGGAACACTTGCAAAGCCATCTCCCAATGATTGGGGCGATGAATCAAGAAACTCTCCGCCTACGGATGCGCATGCCAGTGCCCTACCCGACATAGCTTTGGCTATGGCAATCCCTAATTCTCCTGCTTAACCCCAAGATACTCACGCACAGCCCGATCAAGCAGAACAGACAATTGCTTTGCTGCAGCAGGCGATAGAGCGAATAGGAACTCTGGCAAATCCCCATCCTGATTCTCAAAGTCAAGCTCGCCCGCATCAGGGAGATGGTCGGCACACAATTTTAACACAATCGCTCGGCCCTGTGGTCTCGTTCCAAGGTATGACGTACCTCCATGGCGTGTGTGGTTGCACACGAAGATACATCATGTTGAGACCACCCCCTCTCTTTTCGGTCAGGCTCTGTGTGATCTGACAACTCAGAAAAATATAGGAGCGTTTTCTAAATCTTTGGAGATTTCGATTATCACGGGGCGTTTCACCGCATTTATTTGCCATCTTTAAATTTAGCAGCCTCCTCAAATCCACCGGTTGCGTCACCCTCGCTATAAGAGTGTGCTCCAACTCCCGCAAGCTTTCCGCCTTGTACAATCAGATATTCCTCTCGTATTGGCCTGTCATCAAACCAGCACTCTAACATTTCCCGAACGCCTGCTGCATATCGGGCCTGGGCTGCAAGTGACGTTCCAGAGGTATGTGGTGTCATTCCATGGTTTGGCATTGTTCTCCATGGATGGTCTTTTTGCGGCGGCTGCGGAAACCAAACATCCCCTGCATAACCAGCCAAATGACCAGTTTCGAGTGCCCTTGCAATTGCTTTACGGTCACAAATTTTTCCACGAGCCGTATTTATAAGATAAGCACCGCGCTTCATCTTGCTAATCATATCTTCGTCGAAAAGATGTTCGGTCTCAGGATGAAGTGGACAATTGATTGTAACAACGTCACAGGTCTTAACCATAGACTCAACGCTGTCATGAACAGTTAAACCAAGCTCCCTTTCTATTTCCGCTGGAAGTCTGTGCCGATCATAATAGTGTAAATGTACATCGAAAGGTTTCATGCGTCGTAGTACCGCCAGACCAATCCGGCCCGCTGCAACAGTACCTATATGCATTCCTTCAACGTCATAAGACCTAGACACACAATCAGCAATATTCCATCCTCCTTTGAGAGCCCAGTTATATGAGGGAATATAATTGCGAACGAGGCTCAAGATCATCATTACAACATGCTCGGACACACTAATGCTGTTGCAATAAGTAACCTCAGTTACAGTAATATCGTTATCGATTGCTGCTTGTAAATCCACGTGGTCTGAACCGATACCTGCCGTAATGACAAGTCTTAATTTTGGTGATTTGGCAATTCTTTCTGCGGTCATATAAGCTGGCCAAAATGGCTGTGAAATAACAACATCTGCATTCGGAAGCTCTTTTTCTAACACAGAATCTGGACCATCTTTATCAGATGTAACAACAAGTGTATGACCCCTGTCTTCTATGAACTTACGCAGACCAAGTTCACCAGAAACGCATCCAAGAAGCTCCCCGGGCGTAAAGTCTATTGCCTGTGGTGATGGCATTGTTTGCCCATCAGGATAATTGAATAACTTTGGAACGTCGGCACGGGCGTATTCTGGCGGGTAACCATTTACAGGATCATCATATAAGACGCATACTATCTTCAGTTTTTCTTTACTCATTTTGTATCTGAATCACCCTAATCTGAGTTACGGTTGGATATGATATATGGACTCTATCGAAGAAGGTGGCGCACTTTTAATGGTACGGGATTTTCGAAGACCCGACCTTCAACGGGTGAGAAGATGCACCACCACGGTCAACCATAAGACTGTTTAGTCTTCCAATCCAGCCTTTTGCATAGCCCAAACTTGAACCGCTAAAGTCTGGCTGGTAATCAAATCTGAGAGCCGACCAACAGCCCGCCAATCACGGCCGCTATATTAAGATCTCCTTGCAGCCGGCGTTCTTCCTCCCGGTCGTGCTCAAGCAACGTCTCTTCCATGCATCGCTCCAATTCCTCGATTAATATCGAGGCGTGCGCGCACGAGTGAATATTGCCAGACATTACGCCACCGAGCTCTGTCAACAGGTCGTCAATGTATTCCAGCTGCTCTGTTGTCGGCGGATTTACCCTGGCTGTCAGCTTTGCGAGTTCGCGTTCGGCTTCGTCATGCGTGTGAGGCAAGATAGATGAATATATTCCAAGTTCTTCACGTAAAAACCGTATGCCGTCCAACATCAATTCGAAGGACGTCGGCTTAGGCCCACCTCTTATAACATGCCGTCTAAGCGTTTCTTTATCCGACATCCCTCCGTTTCCCACCATTGGCTACAGTTTGCGGGGGTTGATCCAGTGGCATTTTAGCTTGGTTGGTTTCCTATTTGAATGCCACTTCCGGCACAACACCGGTGAAGTGGATTTGAGAGTCTTTACAGCTGATCGAAGGCGGCTCCTGGCGGCGGCCTTACGGCGACACCGCCCGGCAGCCTTTGTCATTGGAGGTCGAAGGCGTGCGCCGCTTAGGCTTCCACTTCCGCCGGCGCACCGTGCTTCCGCCGTATTCTCCATAACCGCGCCCGTGCGTCACCGAGAGGTTGGGCTTGGCCGTGAGCGGGGCGGCGGCCGGATGTCCGGGGAAGGGCATGGCCGCCATCCCCATTCACCTGTTCGAAGGAGCGGTATCATGCAGACGGCCAATGCACCGGGCGGCAGCCAGTTCACCAGCTTCGAGGTCACCGGCCGCCTCAAGGAGGCCGGGATCACGATCTCCATGGACGGGCGCGGCCGGTGCATGGACAACATCTTCATTGAGCGACTGTGGCGCTCTCTCAAGTACGAGGCGGTTCACCTGCACGAGCTGACCGACGGCTTCCACGCCGAGAGGGTCATCGGCGAATGGATCGGGTTCTACAACACCGAGCGGCCCCATTCGTCGCTCGGAGGCAAAACGCCGGCGGAAGCCTACGCGGCGGGGCAGCCTGTGGATATGTTGGACAAGACTACCGCCTTGCCCACATCCCCACAGGCCCAACAACAGAAATCAAATATGATAAACAGGATTCTGACGGCATGATCAGACAGCGGAATACACCTTAGATAAGCCGTCAGACTGTCCAAACAAGTGGGACCACCTCACATCCACGCAGGCATCGGATAACCTACGTTGCGCTGCGGTACGAACTTCTTCATCGAAATGCTCTGGATGTCGCAAAACAATCGCTTCGCCTGTCAATTCAGGTAACCGCCTATCTAGCAGCATATTGAAACCATCTGTTTCTTTTTTGCTCAGGGCCCAGTCCTTTAATGTCTGGACAACACCGACGCGGTTCACCTTTTGGCGTGTTCGAGTAAGTCGGGTCGTTTTTCCGCGTTCTTCTGTCAACACCTCTTCAAATGCGTGGACCGTTTGCCAAAAGTCGTGTTCGACAGTGCCTGGTTGATACGACGGTACAAGAGAAATTAAACGCTTAAAGGCTGCGTTTGCCACGGCTTCATTGTTGTTGTTACGCGCATTCCTCATCAATATTCTCAATTTGTCGGTATCTTCACATGTCTGTCCCCCGTCAGGACCAATGGAACAGATTAGGGTGATTGCGTAAGAGAGTGTTATTGGCTCATCGTCATCATTGAGGAGTGAACGATGAGAGATAGAACAGAACGATCCCAGGATGTTGCGGAGCGGACGGTCAAGGACATCCGCCGCAAGACCCGCAAGCGTTACAGTGCTGAGGAGCGGATGCGTCGCCGGAACACGAGCCTCGCAGCTCACATAAGAAAAAAGACCCTCCGTCCGATCGTCGCCTCCACGCATTACTTCCTCCATGCAATCAACAAAGAGAAAGAATCATTCCAAAGCCTCAAAAGGAAGACTTTTTCAGCAGCCTGCTAGCGGTGAACAACCCATAGACAATTGAAGTAAACGTCTTAGCTGGACACCCGCAAGAACCGGTCGGTTTTTCATGTTTTGATGTTATGAGCGGTAGGGCCGGGATGGCCTCGGTCTTTTTCGACGCCAATGGAGGCGGTTTGGGGCTATTTCCAAGGTTTTCGGCCGATTTCGGGCGCACCTACCCTGTTGCAAGCCTGCGTTCGTAAAAGATCAGCCGGTCGAAATTGTAGGCTAGGTTGGCCAGCGTCAGTTTCGTTTCGGCCCGAGCGATGCCGATCGTGCGGACAAACAGGCCGTAGCGGTTCTTCTGGTGGGCAAAGACATGCTCGACAGCCGCGCGAATAGCGGACTTCTTTGCGTTGGCTTTGGCCGTTCTCTCCGGCATGGATTTGCCCGCCGGTTTGCGGCGATGAATGCGGCTCGTCATCATGTTCCTGGCCAGCCATTTCTCGTTGCTCCGCGAGCGGTAGGCGCTGTCGGCCCAGACGTCTGAGACGGTATTGTCCTTGCTGACCAAGTGCCTGAGTTGCCGCCCATCGGCATCAGCCGCCGAGGTCACAGTTGCCTGGCTGACCACGCTTCCGGCGATTGTAACGGTACTCGAACTCCTTAGCGTACCTGTGAAGGTATTTCTTGGACTCATCCCGGCGAACGGGTTTTATGAATGGAAGATGACGTGTGACGGGTCAGTGTTGAATTAAATCGTGTTCCCTCACGATATCTTACCCGCTTAATGCCTTTCCATAATAGTGACCGACAAAATAAAGCTTGCATTTGAACGTAAATAATGTTTCCAATTGGCGTGGTCGAAGGATTGCCCAAAAATATTCCCAATCTCAGTCTGAGCCATGGTCAGGCGCGCTGGGTTTTCCAGCACCTGGGTCTGCATTCAGGGGGACGCGACCCAACGGACTCCTATTTGATATATCTGCGGCGCAATGGTGTTCCGTTCAGTCCGCAAGAGATCGGGAAGGGCCGAGGGCAAAACGTCGTATACGGCTATTATCATTTGATGGAAATTGCCTTGGCGCTTTACCTGCGCACCCAGGGCATTCTTAAGGGCCATGTGGTCGGACTGTTGGCTGAAGACCGCAAGAAATTAAGGAGACTATACAGACGCGCGTATCTTGAACGCCAAAGTGGTCTGGGGTCGCCGACGGAAGGATATTTTAGCGGCCCAGGTATTGAAAAAGACAACAATACTCGAACTTTTTCAGGCACTTACCTGAATATGACCCTAAATTACACAGCCGAGGGCGTTTTTATTGCTGCCATCAATCCAACGTTGATTAGTGCGTACGAGGCCATCAGCAAGTACGGTGCCCATTACCAGAATTTCTTTCCCCGCCTGCCTGTTCCCCTTTCGCAATTGGCGGAGAATATTGTGCTTTTGGCTCCTGAAGCCCCGGAATTGAAGCGTGGCCGAACGGGGTAATTTTTTGTGGAAAAGAAGATAATAAATCTGTCCTTATGTTCACCAGCTGTCCCACAAATAGACACCACGCCCCTCGCCAACCTCGTGCGCCTGTTGGCACGCCAAGCGGCATCGGAATTTACAACTTACATGAAGAGGGACTCAATCCAAGGAGCTACCGCGGGCATTGTTCACTTCGAGACCTGTACCGGCCCCTGTCAGCCCCGCTAATGGAGGGAGAATCAGTGTCGGCTCAGACTTTTGGCGGCGGACGTGATGGAAAAACATGAATTCTCGAAGAGACGGCAAGATAACCTTCCCAGGCTCCTGACCGTACGCGAGGTCGCCACCTCCACAAACATATCGGAAAAGACGGTCCGCCGATGGATCGATGCGGGCGAACTGCCGGTACACCGGCTGGGACGGTCACTGAGGGTTTCAGAGACCGATGTACTGGCCTTCCTCCAAGCGCGCCGGAACTGATGACTATTGAAGTCCACGGATGTCATTGAAAGTAATAATAAATATATGAATTCGTTAATACTTACATAATCAAATTGCGTTGATTTGGTATAGTATGTTCTCACTAATTTATACTGTAGTCTACTTGTGACCTAACGAGGGCAATCATGTCCAATACTACGATCTCACGAAACCCCTTTACCCCGGCGGATGCACCCAGTTGCGCCGATGTCATCGAACGGGTGAAGGCGGCAAAAGACCTGACCCGCCGCCAACGGCAAGACCAGGCCTCGGCCGTCAAAACTCTCTGCGAGAAGGTGCTGGAGCAGGACCCCGTTGAGGTGCCCGCTCAGCAGCCGGAGCCGCTCATCCATCCCCATCTGGCAGAGCTATACAGACTAAAAATACGGAATCTAAACGAAG
Organism: Rhodospirillaceae bacterium; assembly: GCA_965207985.1. GTDB lineage: Bacteria > Pseudomonadota > Alphaproteobacteria > Rhodospirillales > Rhodospirillaceae > CBDBND01. Next base: position 16,911 of record CBDBND010000004.1, read on the forward strand.
CTCTTTTTGACGATGATACCAAAGCCGAGGCCTTCGAAGTGATCCGTTCCCTCGTGGACGAGATAACGCTCACGCCCGGCAACGGCGACCTGCGCATAGACCTGAAAGGAGAGCTTGCGGGCATCCTTAGCCTTTGCTCGGGCAACAAAAAACCTGCAGGCTTCAAGACCAGCAATCCTGAGCAAATTAAAGCGGTTGCGGGGGCCCGCAACCAGCGTTACTTGCCCCTGTCAGAGGTGTGGTTGTAAGACGGCACAACCATAGTTGGGTAAATTTGGACAATGCTATGCCCAAACCGTATTGGGCGCACCCTAGTTGCCCTTCCGGTAGCAAATCGTCTGGTTGGACCGGGTATATCCCCTTCGTTGAGCCGTAATGAGCCGGCGACGAGCAGATAACCGAACATGGTTGTGGCATAACGGACGGTCATTAACTTCTCTCTCCGTTGATCCATTCAATGCAATTATACAGCACGACTCAAAGCAACAAGACATGGCGTCATTTGCGTATTCGGCTGCTCCTTCGCAGCCGCCGCGCCGATAGCCAGCATTGCCGCAGCCGCAAGAAAATGTCCTGTCTTCATGATTCGGTCTCCATTCAGCGAAGTCCGCCGAGCAAGATGTTGGGGAGACGGGCATCGTCCCACTCCGTGGCAAGCGCGCCGGTGCGCACGATTACCATGTCGGCGCTCGGAATGATGTATACGCGCTGTCCCCCGAAACCGTCGAAGTACGTCACGTCGGGGGCGGCAAATGGTTCCGAGTGGTAGGCGCGCAGCGTGGCCTTGGAGTTGTAGACACGCTGTTCCACGTGTTCTGTGCCCAGCCAGGTGAGAAACCCGTAATTGGGGTTGGTGGGGCCGGGTGTGCGGACCGCAGCGATCCACTCCTCCGGGACGACCTGGCGGCCGTTCGCCCGGCCGTTTTCGAGGTGCAGCAGGCCCAGCCGCAGCCAGCCGCGCGCCGGGATGTCCAGGCAGCAGTAGCTGCGCGCCATTCCGCCCGCGGTGTCCATCTGCACCCAGCCGTCGCCGGCCCCCAATGGCTTCCACAGCGCCTCGGAAAGGTATTCCGCGTAGGGGCGGCCGGTGGCGTTTTCGATCACCAAGCCAAGGATCAGCGGATTGATGCTGTTGTACTCGAAGTTGGTGGCCGGCGGCTCCACCGCCATCTGCGCCAGCGTGGTCGGGCGCATGTCCTGGCCGATCAGCAACCCCATCATCGGCCCCAGGCTGCCGAAGGCGAAAGTCGGAAAATCGATTCCGCTGCTTTGCCACAGCGCCTGGCGGATCGTGATGCCGGCGCGCTCGTCTCCGGCCCACTCCGGCAGGTAAAGGCTGACGGGATCGTCCGCCGAGCCGATGTGTCCCTCGGCGATGGCTACGCCCACCAGCAGAGCGACCACCGACTTGTGCATGGACTGGGTGGATGTGAGCGTGTTCTCGTCCGCGCCTTCGTAGTAGTGCTCGAGCTGGATGCTGCCGGTGCGCCAGACGATCAGCGCGTCGGACCCGGTCTCCGCGCCATAGTCCAGGGCCGCCTGCAGGCTCTCGATGGACAGGGCGGGGTCACCGAAGAAGGCCTTGGGAAGCGGCTGCTCCGGGGTCCCCGGCACCAGCTGCATGTGCCCGGGACGCTTGCCGGCGAACTGGCCGAACAGGCGAACCGTTTCGGTCGGCTTGGCCACCAGGAAACCGAGCACGATCAGCAGGAGCAGGCCGACCAGGCCGCCCACCGCCCACGCGACGGTCAGTCCGAGAATGCGCAGCAATTTCTTCACGACCTGGCAACTCCGCTCCAAACAACCGCGTAATCATATCCGCCGACTTACTGTCCGCCGCAAGATCCCGCGCTGTGCAGATGCGGGATTGCAAGATTCGTCGGGATGTCTTTACTTTTGTATAAACTGACCGTTTCCCTGGGTCCGAGTCACCTTGGATATGGGAATATCAGAGAACATCCCCGTACCGCGCGTCTTGTGGGGCCGTAGCAGGCTGGTGCGTCGCGCCACATCAGGCCCGAGCGGATGACGTGGACGATGCCGCTGATGACCTTGCGATCATCGACCCGCCGCACACCGCGCACCTTGTTGGTCACTAGGCGGAAATAACCTAATGCATTGTTCCATATGAATAAAAAAATAATCCATCTAATTTAGTTATCAAAGCGATAGCGGATTTATTCAACTTACTGACCTTCTGTGACCCCAATTGGTACCCAGTGGGCATTTTCTGAGTAACTGGTTAGGGTCAACTCTCTTGGGCCCCTGTTCCCTGGGCTTAGGCATTAAAACATTGGTTCACTTGGAATTGACCAAGTAAGGCGCGGCTCGAAACAGCGAAAACTCACCTCACTAGACTACCAAATTAATTTAGTGACAATGCCGCAAGAAGACCTAGCAATGAGCCTTCTGATCCGCGCCGGTCTTTCAAACTCGCGGACCGACAAGAAGCGGGCACGGTGACACCCGCTTCTTGCTAGGTCGGGAATGATGGTAGGCGGACTCCTTTTGTCTTTTGTCCGTCAACGCGCAGCAAATGTGTGTCGACAACACGTGATATGTCCGTCCCTGCACCAGAGGATCTGCCTGGCCTTAGAAGGCATCCAAACTGTGGCGGGTTTGGATGCGTCAGACAGAGCTGATAAAGGGACTGAGGTTGATGAGGTTGGAAAGAACTTGTGGCCGCACCTGCCGGGGTGTGTTTGGTCAGGTTGAGGTGGCGAAGATTTTCTGCATCTCGGAGCGCGCCTTTCGGCGTCGGCGCGGTCGCTATGAGGCTGAGGGCACGGAGAGTCTGTATAATTGCCGATTAGGCCGGTTACCAGGCCAATGGCGAACCTATTGAAACGACAACCCGGAAAGTCGCGTGATCCGCTTCGACATGACCGACTGTAAGCCCTGTTGACAAACGAACAGCCGCACACCGCCTGACCACTTGCTTACAGGCCGACAACCAAAACCGAAACGGTCAACTCATTTGGTCCATAAACCGGTCAATTCAGAGTGTTTTCGACATCCAGCAGACAGGACCATGCCCCCGTAAGGCCACTTGGCTGAACCGGAGGTGCCTATCGGCAGCAGCGCAAACATGGTCTATTCGAAAACGGGTGCCGGGGAAACAGGCCAAGTTCTTTTCGAACGACAAGAACAATCATAAAGTCTTGTAATGAAGCGTTAGGCTTCCCCAACTTTTTCCGTCATCGCCTCCAACTGCGTGGCCAGGCCGACCGCGTCCTCAACATCGACTTGAAAGGCAATACCCGCTCCCGGCTCCCCGTCGAGACACCCCGCATCCCGAATGCACTCCAGGATTTGACGAGCGAGCGGCGCCGCTACTAGAAACAGCAGAACGTCCCGCTTGGACTCCAGTTCGAGCCCGAGAAAGGTCTTCTTGGGCGAACGGCCCTCGCCGCGCACACTCGTGATGACCGTTGCGCCGGTAGCCCCGGCGGCCCGCACCGCATCAATTATGGTGTCGGTTTTGTTACTGTCCACGAGGGTTACGATTAGTTTTAGCTGCATGATTCAAGTCTCCATGGGAGGCGATTTCTCAATGCTTCTTATGGCACAAAACCGTGTTCATTGTTCCCCGTGTGTTTATGCCGTGACACCCTGGGTCGAAGCTAGTGTGAGACAGGTGTGCTGTTCAGTTCCAAGAATAAGTACCGAGAGGCCATACCGCCCTGCGATGGCTCAGGCTAAATGAACTTGAATTGTCGGCTTGAAGGTTGATTAATCTGTAATGATTCCATGCGAACGGGAGAATTAGGTGGAAGTGGTTTCGGGACTCCGACGCCGCTTTAGCCAGCCAGCGACCATGGCATAGCTGAGTACCGACATGACGGGAAAAACGCTGGCGAAAGCGATGAGCCCAAAACCATCGATCAGGGGACTGCGATCCGGAACGCTCGTGGCGAGGCCAAGGCCGAGGGCCGCCACCACAGGCACCGTCACCGTCGAGGTGGTGACGCCGCCGCTGTCATAGGCGAGGGGTATAATGGTGCGGTTCGAACGGAATGTCTGAACAATGACCACCATATAGGCGGCCACGATATACCAAGGCAGGGGCGTACCGGTGACGATGCGGAAGCAGCCGAGCGCCACGCCCACAGCCACGCCCGCAGCTACGGCAAGCCGCAGCCCCCAGGCATTGACCGCACCGCCGGATACCTCCTCGGCCTTGAACGCCACGGCGATAAGTGATGGTTCCGCAACCGTTGTTGCGAACCCTATAGCCGCTGCGAAGGCATAGACCAGCAGATAGTCGTCCCAGGCAACAGCCGTAACGCCGGTAGCGCTCGAAGATGCGCCTAGTCCGCTGGCCATTTCTACAGCGCCGTCTAGTGCCCGACCCGTCGCGCCAACTACATCGCCAGTTCCCCCCGCATTCACCGCCGTGAGCTGTTTCGCCATAATTTCACCGATGGGGAACAGAGCCTCCTGCAAGCCGATGAGGAACAGCGCCAACCCGATCAGCACACAAACAAACCCGACCACGATTCGGCGTAGGTTCGGTAGCCGGCGCCGCAAAATCGCGACCTGAAAGAAAACCAAAACTGCGACGATAGGCGCCACATCCACTAACGTTGATAGCGCCGTCTCGGCAAGGTTGCCTAGGAATTCCATCATTCGGCCAACATTTTGACACTGCGGCAGATCATTGAACCGCTCCACGGCGAGTTTGTCGGGCAAGCAAAGTTCGCCGGCATTCGTTTGCACGAAGCCTGGTTAGGGAAGGGCGTCTCACCAGCCACACCGTCACTGGGTCAGCATCCCGTAGCCGAGCACAAAAATCATGGGCAAGAGGCTCGCAAACGCGATGAGCCCGAAACCGTCGATCATCGGGTTGCGCCCCTTGATGTACTTGGCCAAGCCCACGCCGAGCGCGGTGACCAGAGGGACAGTGATCGTGCTGGTCGTTACACCGCCCGAATCATAGGCGACGCCAATAATTTCTTCAGGCGCGAACAGTGTCATGACTGCCACCAGGATGTAGCCGCCGATGATGAGACGGTGGATCGGCCAACCTTTCAAGATGCGCACCACACCAAGCACTATCGCCGACCCCACCGATATGGCCACCACCATGCGCAGGTTGAAACTATAAGCATCCCGCGCCGCATCGCTGGCTGGAATGACACCCGCATCCGCCACAATCTGTGCCGCCTCCGCCGCAACCGCAATCAACGCAGGCTCCGCTACCGTGGTACCGAAGCCCAAACAGAAGGCGAACGCCAAAAGCGCCACTAAGCTACCTTTGTTCGCGAATTCGTGGGCAATCTCCTCGCCAAGAGGGAACAGGCCACTTTCCAGGCCGTGAACAAACAGAGCCAACCCGGCAACGACGCAAACCACCCCAACCAGGATCTCCCCCAGATTGGGGAAGGGCTGCTGCAAAACGACAATCTGAAAAAAGGCGATGACCACGATAATGGGCGCAAGATCACGCACCGCACCCAAAACACTCCGCGAAAGGTTTACCATGTCCGTCGTCGAAAATTTTGGAACAGCTGAGGGTTCGAACTTACATAGGGTTCGGTTTATCCTCAGTGTTAGTTTAAGCGGGGGGTTTAGGAAGTTGCAAACCCCGTGTTTCGAATGCCCTCCTTTTTCTCACGCTTCAACCAAATGGTTTCTCCAAGATCGAAGTAGACGTCGGCGGATGCGGGGTGTTGCACTCTTGGCCTTTCCCACCCTCGACCATATTTCTATTGACCAAGCAGTTCTCAACAGTGAGGTTGGCGACCAATTTTCTCAGACCACGCGCCTCGCGTTGTAGGTCTGTTACCTCGGCGCTTGAGGCATAACGTTCGGTGTTCCCGGCAGGTCACGCTTGCCGACTTCGAGGAACTCGTTCGAACGGAGTATCACAGGCTCCGCGCAATCCCCTCACCCCGGCAAAGCTAGGCGATTGAGAAATCGCCTCTCACCGGAGAGAACGAACCTGATCTTCTCCTCCGTTGAGTATTGTCGCCGTGTGGCAGGGCGGATCGATTTGATGTGCTGCTCGGCCGTCTCTAAAGAATCGGAGTCCCGTCTCATCTTCGCTCTCCCAATAGCTGCGATGAGCCAAAACCCCCTCCTATCGGAACCCTTCAATCTGTCCCCATGGTTGTTGACGGCGGACACTGATGTGCCGCAACGTAGGCGCACTTGGGCCGAAGCCAAACCAGATCTCGATCTAGACACACTCGTCTTCATTGACAGCACAGGCTTCCACCAAGATGGCATGTCGATGCGGCTTACCGAGAGTCCGACTGGCGTGTACTAGTTTTGTATGGCCGTTCGCACAAGAGTTCATGGTACCGACAACAAAGCTCAGGCACGCGTAACGTTGATCTTCCTTACGTCGGATGACTTCGGCACTACCTTGGCAATCCGGACAGTCAGTACACCGTCTTTGTGCGCGGCCTGAATTGCCTCAGGATTAGCGTCCAGAGGCAGGCGGAAGCTGCGGCTGAAGCGGCCGTATACGCGTTCTGAGAAATAGAAGTTTTTGCCACCCTGCTCGCGACTTAGTTTCTTGTTCCCGCTAATGGTCAACCGTTCATTGTGCAATTCCACGTGAATGTCCTCATCACTAACTCCAGGCAATTCAACCGAAATCTCATAGGCATCGTCCGTGGTAGCGGCTTCAGAACTCGGGGCAAAGAACTCAGCCACGCGCTCGCCAACACGCCGCATGGGATCAAACAATCTTGGCCACCAGTCTGCCACGCTAGGGGTTAGGTCCGTTTTTTCCACCATTTCTCGAACTCCTCTATTGATATTGGACTCCGTCGTTCCAGCCCGCTATCCGCGAGTAGTGCATTGGGGAGCCTTTGTGACCGAACACATGTTGTTAGCCTGGCCGCATGTCAATATGCGAAACCGTTCAAGCCAATTGCTGTTTGCAAAAAACTGATCCGTTTAATTTGCCTGCAGAGTATCTTTAATCTGCTTGTGATAATCGTTCTCAATCTCAAGTGGACATGAGTTTTCTAAAAAGGCGGCAAGACTCCCAAACTGGGCAATCTCTCCATGCCAATCATCCGTCCATCAGAGAAAGTGCGGCAACGAAACCAAGAGCTGTGGCGATGCCTGCCATGTGATGGTCATGGCGGTAGGCCTTGGGAAAGATCTCGGTGGAAAGTGATGCGATCACTGCACCGCCTGCGAAAGCCCGGATAAGAGCGAGGTCCTCTTCAGGGGCATTGCGGAAAAGGAAGTGCCCCGCCACAGCCGCCACACCCAAGAGAAGTGCCGCACCAGACCAGAGCCACAGCACCCGGTTGTTCCGCCAACCCATTTCTCGCATGCGTTTCGCACCGCCCGCTGCTTCGGGTAGATTGGACAGAAAAATAGACCCAGCCAGAGTTCCTATCTCCGAATACCCTGTCCCAATCAACGCCACACCAAGCGCAAGGTTCTCCGGAACTCCGTCGAGTGTAACCGCTGCGAGAAGCCCAGTCCCGCCTTCGTCACCCCAGTACTCGTCGATAAGATAGTCGATGACGGCAAAAACCGATGCCCCGAGCACCACCGCAACTATCGTCTCGACCAGGGACGTGGCAGCCCGTGCGGGAACGATAAGTTCGAAAACCGCGGCCAGCATAAGTGCGCCGCCACCTGCGGCTAGAACAAACCCTTCCGTGCGATCACCAAGTCGCCCGAAGAGTCCCCAAAGTGCCCCAATGATCAGTGCCGAGGAAACGGCGGCAACAACAACAAATAAAGTCACGGGCACGACCCCGTTTAGGCAATGGCTAACTCTCTAATTCGGCAACGAATGTACCTGCCAAGAGCCGTGCGGTCGACAAGAAGCGCCGTTTGGTGGTCTTTAAGTGACGAAAGGCACGCTCACAAGCACCATATATAAGATGGTTGCCGCAAGGCTTCGTGCAAGTCCTTGTGCGTCGGACATTTCCGTCTACATTGTATCCAGGCGACAGCAGTTGTTGACCAATTGCATCTTCGGCCTGACGGAACTCAAGGACACACCGAATTTGCCATCTAGAAATGCTACTTTCGCTTAGAAAAAGGAGTGAGAGGAATTATGCCGACGGACGCGTTTAAGGACCGGGAAACAGGGTTCGAGAGGAAGTTTCAGATGGATCAAGAGTTGGAATTCCGCGCCCGTGCCCGCCGGGACCGTCTCTTTGGCCTATGGTTGGCAGGCCGCTTCGGTCTTACGGGTGAAGATGCAGAAAAGTACACCCTGGAGGTGGTGCGTTCTAATTTTGAGAAACCAGGCGACGAAGACTTGATGGATAAGGTCAAGGCTGATGTGGCCGCGAAGAACGTTGGTATCGATGAGACCGAACTTCGTGCCAAGTTCGAAGACCTGTTGTATGAGGCGCAAAAGCAAATTGTGGAGGAGCAAGCCTGAACTTGCGCCTTAATGCTGAACCTTGCGCAAATCTCACCCGGATGAAATGGGTGTGGAGTTTTGGCAACTCTACTTAGTCGATCCTGACCCGTAGTAGAAAGAGTTGATCTTGGGGAATTAGATACAACGGTCACAAAATCGTCGGCTCAACGGTGAACAGAGCCAGCGCTGTGTCGGGTTTGACCGTCTTGCTCCGAACACCCGCATCAACTGTGGCCCGCAGAATTTTCTCGCACCCTGAATGGCCAATGCGCCGTCTTGTTTTTAAGGGTTCTCCACCCAGCGCATCACCAGCCAAAAGTGTTCGCTCCAAATAGGGATTCCCCGGCGATAGAATCATGCCAAATGCACGGGTTAACCAAGGAGTTTCATGGTGCGGTGTCCCAACTGTGGCCCGCAATCTCACAAATGCGTAGACCAGAATGCTCAGCACAAAATAGGCGACAGGCATCAAGATCGCAAAAATGATAACCCAAGCCCCAGTATATCTTACGGTGCCGTTTGCGGCGTTTGGAATCGAAGTAAGGAGTCGTCACTTGCGCCGCTGACGCCGCCATCTAACGGCGTTGTAACCACATCACCGCGCAGGATGGCAAAAGTGGTGGCAAAAGTGGTAGCCATGACGGGGAGTGTGGCGACTAGAAACGCGAACACGGGGTTGTTCGGATACAGCGCGATTATCCACGCTATCATACCGGCCCAGAACAGCAGGATTAACGCCGCACCGAAGGTTTGTCTGACCGTCATACGCCCTGCTGCTTTGCTCACTACAGGTACGGTGGCGACATAGCAGCCCCGCTGAAATTTGCACTTCCGGCCTGGGAACGCACTGCAAGCGCCACAAAATACTGCGGCGACGTCGGTGTTTTTGTGGGCGGGACGATGCATCGCTCCCCTTCCAGCTTGCTGGGAAGGGAGCAGTGTCGGATCACGTCGCGCCTAATTCAACTTAAGAAGTCCAGACCTAGACGTTTTCGGCTGTAGCATCTCCATCAGACGCGTCTGATGCCGGAGAATCTTCTTCTGAGGAATCCTCAGCCGGTGCCTCTTTCGTTGGAGCGTCTTCGGCGGGCGCATCGTGGTCTGGAGCACCTTCAACTGGGGTACTCTCAGCGGCCGCGTCTTCCGCTGGCGCTTGCTCTGCCGGTGTATCCTCTACAGAGGCGCTGTCAGTTGGTGTCTCTTCCGCCGGGGCGTCTGCCGATGGTGCGTCCTCGGATGAGGCGTCGTCTGACGAAGCGCCTTCGGCTGGAGCGTCATCCGCAGGAGCGTCTTCAGCAGACGCATTCTCAGCGGGAGCCTCTTCCAATGGAGCATCCTCAGAAGGGGTGTCCTCTGAGGAAGCTTCTTCGGTCGGGGTGTCTTCGGTCGGGGTTGTGTCGTCCATGATCATTCGTCTCCAATGTTTGTGCTCTTACTTCTCGGGCCGTTCCTTGCATCGGTTCGGCAAATGGTATTTTGGGACACCTCTAACCAGTGTCTATGTCTCACCACCATAACCGTTTGACATAGCGGCGGTGGCTGTCGGTTCCGGCAATCGGTCGCGGTCATTACTTACAGGTGTTATAAAGGGACCATAGGTTAAGGTAAACAATCCGAACTCGGTGCTTGTGGCGTCATACCATACAAGTGCAACATTAATTGGGAGGAGATAATAGTGGCGAAACGCATCTCGCACGGCTTTTGGTTGGTTTTGATTCTCGGCGCCAGGGCTTACTTGCAACAGAAAGGGAACCGTGACCCCAAAGGAGCGGAAATCTACCAACTCCTTGATGACCTCGGGTTGCTCAAGGGAGTCCTTCGCAAACGTACGCCGGCGAGCATCCGGTCAACGATCTATCAGCGTCTCCAGAAACTGTAACCAAGCATGTAGCTTAAACTTAGCATGGCCGATCCGAGGCATGGGCCACAATCACCTCAAACTCCACATCCTCCGCTCAATGATTGCCCGGCGTTCGTCTCTAAAGAGTGAGGGCAACGGCTTCGGATTTTACAGCGCGGTTTGGCCTCTTTAGATGCGATCACCTAGGCACAGTCGGTAAAGTCGGGTAAAGCCGCCCAGAATTTGAGCCATATGCCCTCCGTTAAGCCGACGGCTGTTGAACCTGCTAAGATAGCAAGGCACCCTGCAACATCCCTTAAGTAGCGTTGACTCACAAAGCCAAGGTCTTATGGCGAGAAACCCTGTCTTGGCAGGGGGAGACCACGAACTTGTTTTGGATTGCCACCGGCAAGATTATGGCAGGCATGAGTGGTGGCCCCGTCATTGCTGATGAAGACGGTAAGTTTGCAGGCATCGTTATGGGACAGACGGCTAGCAGTAATTTGCGGAAGCTGTTTGGTTTCAAGCGTTATGCCGTATTCGTTCCGTTCCAGACCATACAGGCGTCATGGGAGTCTTGCTTAAACGCCATGTCCTAGACATGGACAGATATGGAAGAACGCCGGTTGGATGTGTTTTGCCGTGCAACCCAATAATTCCGGTATTTGATATGCCAGTTGATGGGAGAATCCGGCCTGTAGGAAAAGACGGCACTAATGTCTCCATCGCGGTTTTCCGAAGAGCAGATCAACGGTATTTCGAAGGACCGTGAAGCAGAAGTTCCCGTTGCCGGGCTTTGCCGCAAGCACGGCCTACCACCGGCGCCAACTCAGCCGGCCACAGGAGGATCATATGAGGACCATCTTTCGTGCTGCTATAGCGGTGCTGTTGGCCATGCCTGCCGCAGCACAGGTCGACGGTACGCAACACACCGTTGTCGCGCCGATCTTCAGGGGGGAGGCGAATAACCACTCCTTCCTCCGTCTTGGCAATCTTGGGAACGAGAGCACCACTGTCACAGTCACGGTTGTGGGATCGTCTTCTGGCGTGAACTACGGCAGCACCGAGTTCATCGTGAGACAGAATGCCTCGCCCCAGTACACCATAGACGACATCATCGACGAGGCCGATATCACCGGTTTGGCTGAAGACGAACCCATTTCGCTGTACCTGAGCACTTCCGATGAAAATAACCCGCCGGTGTTCCAGCACGTCGTATGGAACAGCATGACGGGGTTTTTCGAAAACGCCAGCCGGTGCACCTACCAGGAAGGGATCGATTACTCGCGATTGAACACCGCGCTGACCAACGTTCACACCTCCCGGATTACAGACTATCCGGCAACCCTCTTCCTGCATAACTAGTCGATCCTGAAAAACCCGTTTTTCATACCACTACGAGCGTTAGATGTGTGCTGTTAGGTTCAGTCTGCCACGCCATCCGTCGCTTCCATCGGATGATTGACGCCGCAAGACGCGTTCCATGCAATCCGATCATGTCCCGGAGCAACGTAGCGCCCAAAATGCGGGCGCAATAAATTCTGAGCCGCTTCAGGATCAGTCTTAGGTTATGGCCGGCACAGGCCAGTGCCACATTCATGCGATCACCTTCAGTACCCTTGAGGTAATTGCGTCCCAACAGTCCATCCGATTTCAGATGGCCGATAACCGGTTCAATCGCCTGACGCCGTTTCAGTGACCGTTTCAGCCGTTGTGTTTTTATGCCACGCCGTTGACCCGAGATGTACACCCTTGATGCTTCCTCGCCATGGCCACGGTAGCCACGATCCACAAACACTTCTTCAACCACACAGCCTGTCAAACGGCGCACCTGCTCCAACGCTGTTGGCAATGTATGCCCATCAAAGGGATTCCCCGGCAACGCCATGCCGCCAACGATAAAGTTGCTCCTGTTTGTCGTTGCAATACTGGCCTTGACACCAAACTCATAACGCTTGTGGGCCTTGCCCTTGCCGATGCACTCCACCTCCGGGGCATGCAGGCTATACAGTTTGTTGCGATCCATCTTCTGTTGACTGAGCAGCCGCCTGGCCAGCGCCAACTCCCCGGCAAAAATCGCCTGCAACCCCTTATGGCCCGCGATCTTGCGCTCCGTGTCACGCACCACCCGGCCCAGATAGGTCTTGAGCTTCTTAATCTGACCACCCATGCGCCTCATCTGCCGGACGTGACCATAACGGTTGGCCCGCAACAGCGCCTCAGGGCCCTTACGGGCGTAGCTCTGCCGCAACACCACACCGTGTGTGTGGCACAGCTTGACAAGACGCACACGCGAACGGTTCAGCAATTTGCTGTCGGTGGGAAAGGCCACCGCCTTCTCCTGCACCGTGGTATCCACCGTCACACGCTTGAAGTCGTCGGGTTTGACCGTCTTGCTCCGAACACCCGCATCAACTGTGGCCCGCAGAATTTTCTCGCACCCTGAATGGCCAATGCGCCGTCTGAAACGCGACATGCTGCTGGGATCAATCGGCGGGTGATGCTGAAAATACACCTCGCCGCAAAAATGCTGCCAGTAAGGGTTCTCCACCCAGCGCATCACCACCTGGTCATCGGACAGACCATACACGTGCTTGAGATATTGAAGCCCCACCATCAGCCGCGTCGCTTTGGCCGGGCAGCCGTTGTCAGGGCAATACAAGACACCAAACGCCTCATCAAAACCCTGCCAATCGATCAACTCGGTGAGCCGATAAAGTTCGTGCCGTTGATCGAGAATGTTCTCAAGCGCGGTGCGGAAGAGATCTAAAGAAGGGACGTCATTGGCTGATGTGGGGCGGCTGATGTGGGGCGCATTTTTTGATCCGGAAATTGCAAGGAACCGGCCTTGCAGTATAGAAAATCCGGCGATTCCGAACCACCATTGCCAACAAAATTGATCCGCAATAACAGTCTATTACAGAGAATCTCCGCGTCTTTCAGGATCGACTAACTACTCCGATGAAGCGGTGGTGTACCGAGCCCGTGTCTACGACGCACGAAACGGGGGACCCTTGGGCGAGGTCGACGAAGAGCTGATGGCCAACGAGACGCGGGCGGTGAACTTCTCGGAGATCGAGGAGGACATAGACTTCGACCCGGCGTCCGATCAGTTCCACGCCAACATCGTCTTCGAAGCCTTGGGTAGAGCCGATTACGCCCTCTCCGCTGTCCAGGGCATCCGCAATCTGCAGCTGGACGCTTACATCAATATGTCAGCGGCGTGCGTCGTCAATCCTTCTGAAGCGCCGCCGGAACCTGAGGGCGACGATCACGGCAATTCCAGGGCTACGGCTACCCTGGTTGCCGTTCCTTCCACGACGGACGGAAACCTGGAAGAGCGCGGAGATGAGGACTATTTCCGGCTGCGTGTTTTGGAAAGGGGAACACTCAGGATCGACACCGGCAGCCTCGATACCCGTGAGACCCTGTACGACAGCAATGGAAGATCGCTTGAATCAAGCGGCCTAACCAGCATCGAAAGAGAAGTGGAGCCCGGCACGTACTATGTCCGGGTCAGGGGCCGTACCAGTTTCACTACCGGAAGATACAGACTTCGCCTCTCCTTTACGCCGGCGGAAGAAGAGACGGCACAAGACTGCAGGGTCAACCTGGCCGTCGGTCCCGGCGAGAGCTGCACCTATCCAGGAACGGATGAGAGATTCAGGGTCGACTCAGACGGAGTGGCTGGTTTTCTGGGAAACACATACGGCAGCTCTGGCAGTTTTTCGATAAGTACAGTGGTCAATGGCCGGAGCTTCCAACTCAGCGCATCCACCAGCCGCAGAGGTATGTGGCGGATCACAAGAGCCGGCTAATGCGTAGTGACCCCCGCCTGGAAGGGCTGTGCAGAGGTCGTAAATCTCGATGAAATACAACCTCAACAAAAGGTTCGGCTGTTGAGGTGCAGTGCATGGTTGACGAAGCATATGGAAAAACACAAACGATTATGCGCTATCGTTGTTCCTTTCGCTCATCCGATAAAGCCAAAAAGGCGGCGAACCGATACCAGTTTCCGCTAGACGGAGTTTTCGAAAGTGACAGTATGAACCCAGGAAACACAAGGCCAAATGAGTTGGCGCGAACCATCTGCTCTGACAATGCCAAGAGAAGTCCTAGATGAATGATTCAATAACAGTATCAAAGCTCGTTGCCGGCAGTTCGTATCCGGCGATTTTGACTGTTGCGTTTGCCCTGGCCACGGCTCTGACTGCCGGCGGTCTGCCAGTGGCCGCAGCATCCTACGTTGCAGTGTTGGCCGCTGCTGCTCTCGTCACGCTACACGAGATCAAGTTTCCTTACCGAACCAAATGGCGACCCACGGCCCGTGAGATTTGGGACGATGTGCAATTTATGGCCGTTGTCCAGGTGGCCCTGCCGTATCTGCTTTCGATTACGGTGGTGGTCTTGCTCGCCGATTACCTGCGTACGAGTGGAATTGTAATCGGTGGATTATGGCCGCACGGCCTGCCTGTAGCCGCACAGGTGTGTCTCATGTTGCTCGCTGCGGAACTGCCGCGCTACTGGTTGCACCGGGCGTTCCACAAGTTCACCTTCATGTGGCGGTACCATGCGGTTCATCATTCACCCCATCGCCTCTACTGGCTTAACGTGGGCCGGTTCCATCCCATGGAAAAGGCGGTTCAGTTCGGGGCCGATACATTGCCTTTTGCGCTGCTCGGCGTGTCGAACGAAACCCTCGCGGCGTACTTCGTCTTTTACGCAGTCAATGGCTTCTTCCAGCATTCAAACTGCAACATTCGCCTGGGGCCGCTTAATTACATCGTCAGCGGTCCGGAATTGCACCGCTGGCATCACTCTGAGTTTGCTGTGGAATCGGATAACAATTTCGGCAACAACCTCATCGTATGGGACGTGCTGTTCGGTACACGATTCCTGCCCCGCGACCGGGAGGTTGGCCGCCTGGGGCTTACCAATCGAGACTACCCAAGCGGTTTCCTGGCACAGATGAAGACACCGTTCGTCCCAGGACTTGAGAAAAACTGAGATGCGGCCTCTTATTGGTTACAGGCTAGTAAACTCCGCTTTCACAGCCATACACGGCCGCCGCTTTGCGGCGATGATGGCAGCGGCGAAGTCGCCGGCTGAAGTGCAATCCTCTGTGCTAAGACGCATTTTGGCTGCCAATGCGGAGACCTCGTTCGGCAGGCGACACAATTTCAGCAGGATCGGAAATGCCGCCGACTATCGCCGCGCCGTAGCGGTGCAAACATATGAAGACCTGCGCGGTGACATCGAAGCACAGGAACTCACGGGCGAGCCCCGCCTGACCAGCGAACCGCCGGTATATTACAACCGAACAAGCGGCACCGTTGGGGCGCCAAAGAATATCCCCGTCACCCGACAGGGCCTTCGCAGCATCGGAGTCCATCAGCAATTGACCGCATACGCCTTGTCGAAAGCATCGCCGGTGATATCGGGGAAGGTTTATGCGGTCGGAGGCGCCGCTGTGGAAGGTTGGATGCCGGGCGGTACCCCGTTCGGTTCCGCATCGGGGTTGTTCTACCAGAAACAACCCCGGTGGCTAAAGTCACGCTACGTGCTGCCGAAAGAGCTGTCCGGCATTGCGGATTACGAAGAACGGTATTTGGCGATGGCCATGTTCGGTGTGGCACAGCCAGGGGTTACCTGCGCGGCAACGCCAAACTCCTCTACATTGCTTCGGCTATTGGAGGTCATCAACGGCCACTCTGACTTAATTCTACGTTCTGTCGCCGAAGGCCGGCTACCTAGGGGCGTTGCTTCGCCCGCATCGCTCAAGCGCAACCCACGCCGGGCGAACCATCTTCGTGCCAGACTCGATGCCATGGGCAATCTTACCTACGCCGATATCTGGCCGCATCTTGCGGGCGTGGTGACCTGGACAGGAGGCAGTTGCGGCGTGGCCATCCGCAACCTAAAGTCTTTGTTGCCAGAAGATTGCGCCATCATTGAACTGGGTTACATCGCCAGCGAGGTACAGGGCACAATCAACGTCCATCCACTTCGCAACACCTGCCTGCCAACCCTCCAGGATACATTCTTCGAGTTCGCCGAACGCCAGGATTGGGAGGCGGGCGGTACCCAGATGCTGGGCCTCGCCGAGCTTGAGCAAGGGCGCGACTATTATGTTGTCGTGACGACTTCAAACGGACTCTACCGTTACGATATGAACGACATAGTTTGCGTGACCGGACTGGTCAACGATACGCCGGCGCTGGCGTTCGTACAGAAGGGCGTGGGCGTCACCAGTATAACCGGGGAGAAGCTCTACGAGGCACAGGTGCTGGAGGCGGTGGTGGCGAACCGGCAAATCGTTACGAATTTTTTTATAATGCTGGCGGACCAGGAAAAGGCGCGCTACACGCTGTACATTGAGGCAAGTGAAGCTGATTTCGGACCGGATTTCGCATCAGAGATTGAGGCGCACCTACGCTCAGTGAACGTGGAATTCGACAGCAAGCGCGCCAGCGGCAGGCTCAAGCCGGTGAAGGTTGAGAGGTTAAGCAGCGGTACCGGGGATGCGTACCGCAAACATAGGGTGGCAGAGGGGCAGCGGGACGCCCAGTTCAAATACCTGCATCTGCAATACGCGCACGAATGTTCCTTCGACTTCGACGCTCGCATCGCCAAGGATTGAGTGCGGATGCGTATAGAACGACTGGAGGTATATTCATTTCCCGTACCCTTTAGGTCGATCTTCCGCCATGCATCCGCAAAGCGCCGGCGGGGCGAAAATGTAATCGTGCTGGCACACGCAGATAATGGACAGACAGGCTGCGGTGAGGGTTGTCCCAGGCAGTACGTCACCGGCGAAACCGTGGCCGGCGGGTCGGCGTTTATCCGCGCCCACGAAGGCTCGGTGGTCGCCGAAGTACGCGATGAAGCCAGTCTCAGAGCCTGGATCGGCGCTCATCGCGGCGTCATCGACCTCAATCCGGCGGCCTTCTGCGCACTTGAGATCGCCATCCTGGACCTGCTGGGCAAGGTAGAGAGCCGGACCGTGGAGGAGCTTATTGGCCGACCGCCCTTGATCGGTAAATTCACGTATTCTGCAGTGCTGGGAGATGCGCCATACCCCCTGTATCGAGGGCAGCTGATGCGTTACCGGAGGCTGGGGTTTCAAGACATCAAGATCAAAGTGTCCGGCGATCAGCGGCGGGACCGGCGTAAACTGCTTGCAGTGGCGCGCATTGATCCGCCGGTGCGAGTAAGATTAGATGCCAACAACCTGTGGGAGTCCGTGGATACGTGTATCCGCCATTTGACCGCGCTGCCGGGCACAGTATTTGCCATTGAGGAACCGCTTCGGGTTGGTGACCTGGATGGCTTTCGAAGGGTAGGGGAAGCATGTGGAACCCGGATCGTGCTTGACGAAAGTCTATTGCGCATCGAGCAACTCCAAGAACTTACCGATCCCGGCCGATGGATTGTGAATTTACGTGTATCGAAGATGGGTGGCATCTTACGTTCCCTGGCGGTCGCCGAACACGCGATGCGCATGGGCATCGGTGTTATCGTCGGCTGCCACGTTGGAGAGACCAGCATCCTCGCACGCGCTGCCCTCCCGGTAATGCAGGCTCTCGGGCCGACTATGATCGCTGCGGAGGGTGCGTTTGGCAGACACCTTCTGCGCCGCGACCTTTCATCGCCAAGTCTGATGTTTGGTCAAGGTGGCGTACTCCTTGCGGACGAAGTGCAGGACACGGGCCTTGGGGGCCTTGGACTGGCACTGTCTACCAGGCACCTTCAACGGTTGGGATGAAGGGAAGCACCGCCGTTTCGCAATGGTGAGCGCACGCTTCAGTAGGGTCTTCCTGCCCAGGGTGGCCGGCCAGGCAATACGGGCTGTGGCGCCGGTTGGACTCCTGCCACCTTTCGAGAGTTGGCAGGGCGGTGGCTTGCATACCCCATTGTATTGACAACGCGGACCGCGGTTCCGGATTTGTGCGTGTGCGTGCCGGGCCGCATGTACACCGCTCGGGCCGTTATCGGTAAGCGCTGGATCGTAGCGGTGATGGTTGCAGGTACCATCCACTTCGCGGTGATGGCTGCAGAGCTTATTGACACCCAGTTCAACAAGAATTGCGTTGTCGTAGCCGACGGTCTCAATCCTGCTCTGGTTTTGCCATGCGGTATCCCACGCCGTGCTCGGTGAATATGTAGGTGGGGTTCGCCGCGTCGTCGCCAAGCTTCTCCCGAAGCTTCTTCACGAAGGCGCGCACAGCCCCGGTATCGCCGCGGTTCCGGGTGCCCCACGCCTGGCGGAGCAGCGAATTGGAGGTTACGACCCGTCCGGCATTGCCCGAAAGGATGCGCAGCAGTTTGTACTCGATATTGGTAAGAGGCACCATATGCCCCCCTAACGTCACCCGGTGCTGATCGTAGTCGATGACGAGTTTTCCCAGCACGAACGGCTCGGGGCTGGCGCGGCTGCGCAGGGCCGCTCCGACCCGCGCGGTGAGCTCCGTTGGCGAGAAAGGCTTGACAATGTAGTCCACGGCGCCACTTTCGAAGGCACGCGAAATCGTGTCGTCGCGACCATACCCGGAAATGAAGATGACCGGCAGGTCCGAAAGCTCCGGAACATTCGCCATCAATTCGATGCCGTCGGCCTCGGGGAACATGAGGTCCAGCAGCACCAGCTGGGGCTTCTCGGTGCGAATGAGCGTAGAAAGTTGGTCCGGTTCTCCGCTCACCAGGGCAGCGTAGCCTGCTCCGGTGAGCGCGTCGCGCACCTGGCGCAGTGTCCTCGGATCGTCGTCCACAATGAGGATGCGCGGTTTCTCCCGCGGATCATCGTTCTCGCGTATCCCGGCCGCAACGGATTGAGCATACCTGCTGTCACCATCGGCCATGGGAAGCGTGAAGCTGAAGCGTGCTCCCTGACCCAAGCCAGGGCTCTCTGCGCGGATACGGCCCCCATGCGCCTCCACCAGCCCCTTGCAGATCGCCAGTCCCAGTCCGGTGGACCCGATACCGTCCTCCGATTGTCCGTGGGTAAAAGCGACATGCTTGCGAAAGAGTTGCCCCAGCATCTCCGGCGGCACGCCCCGGCCCTGATCGCAGACCGAGATCTCGACGTGGGCCCCTTCGCATGCCGCTTCCACGCGGATAGGAACCGATTCCGGAGAGTGCCGCGCGGCGTTGGAGAGCAAATTCGTCAGCACCTGGACGATACGCTCCTGGTCGGCCATCACCCTTGGCAGGTGCGGCGGCAGGTCGATGTTAACGCTGTGCCGCGCACCGCTCGTGAGGAAGGTGTTCCGCGCCCGGTCCACCAGCGCGGCCACTTCGCAGGGCTCGGGATCGACCGAAAGGGTACCCGCCTCAATGCGTCCCGCATCGAGCAGGTTGCCGATCAGGCTCTGCATGTGGTCGGCCTGACCGTCGATGATGCGGAAGAACTGCAGCATCTCGGCCCGCGGCAGGGGAGACGCCGCACTCAGCACGGTGGCGGCGGAGCCCTTGATCGAAGTAAGCGGCGCGCGCAGTTCGTGGCTCACCATGCCCAGGAACTCCGCTCGCAAGCGGTCCAGCTCCTCGATCGGCGCCAGGTCCTGCATGGTCACGACCACCGATGCCACCGTGCCGTCTTCGGCATTAATGGGTGTCCCGTTAACGAGCATCGACACACGCCGCCCGTCTGGCACCAAGACCTCGATTTCCTCGGCGCGCACGGCCCCGGTGGTCCTGAGCGCCTGCACCAGCGGGGACTGGTCGAGGGCAACCTCGCGCCCGTCGCTGAACCTGAAGGTAAGGGTCTCCAGCAACTCTTCGGCAGGGCGGCCCGGCATGTGTCGGTTTCACTAAATACCGGACAGTGATTTCGGTAAATACCGGACAGTAGATTTCATTAAATACCGGACAGCGTATCGGGCTCTTGTAACGTTCTAATCGGGTGCGCCGTTTTAGCGTCTCATGCTTCGGCTTTTGCCGGAGGTGAGCATGCCAAAACGGAAGCAGACGAGACAGATAACCGTGAAAGATGTTCGAACGATTCTGCGCCTGAGCTGCGCGGAGGGTTTGTCGGTCCGCCAGATTGCGGATCGGCTTCGGATCGGCAAGTCGTCGGTATCGACGTATTTGTATCGGGCCCGCGAGGCGGGGCTTACGATATGGCCGTTGCCGGAGGCCTATGCCGACGATGATGTCCTGAAAGCGGCGTTGTTTGGCCGCAAGGGCCGGCCGCGGCGCGATCCGGTGGAGCCGGACTGGGCGTATGTCTCGACCGAGCTGAAGCGCAAGGGGGTGACGCTGACCCTGTTGTGGCAGGAGTACCGCGAGAGCCATCCCGACGGCTACGGGTATACTTGGTTCTGCAACGGGCTGCGGGCCTTTGAGCGGCGTACGAGCGCGCGCTTCCGCCATCGCCACCAAGCCGGCGAGGTGATGCAGACCGATTATGCGGGGCTGACGATGGAAATCATTGATCCCGCGACCGGCGCGGTCCAGGTGGCTCAGATCTTCGTCGCCGTTCTAGGCGCGTCCTCCTATACGTTTGCCATCGCCAGCCCCAGCCAGAGTCTGGCCCACTGGATCGAGAGCCATTGCCGCGCGTTCTCGTTTTTTGGCGGGGTATCGAGGAGCGTGGTGTGCGACAACCTGAAATCGGCGGTGGTCAAGCCGCTGTGGTTCGAGCCGACGCTGAACCCGACCTTTGAGGCATTTAGCGAGCATTACGGCACCACGGTGCTCCCGGCGCGTGTACGAAAACCGACGGATAAGGGAAAAGTCGAGCGATCGGTGCAACTGGTCGAGCGCTGGATCCTGGCCCGTCTGCGCAACCGGCGCTTCTTCTCGCTGGGCAAGCTCAACGAGGCGATCGCCGAGCTGTTGCTGGACCTCAATGATCGGCCGATGCGTCATGTCGGCCGCTCCCGGCGCGAACTGTTTGAAGCGGTTGAACGGGAGACGCTGGCACCGTTGCCGGTGCGGCCCTTCGAGTATGCCGAATGGAAAAGCGCAAAAGTGCACCTCGACTACCATATCGAGGTCGATCATGCCTTCTACTCCGTTCCGCACGCCCTGATCGGCCGCCGCGTTCGTGTGCGCCTGACCCACAAGGCGGTCGAGATCTTCCACCAACACAAACGTGTCGCCTGCCATGTCCGAACCCGCCGGCGGGGAAGTCACGTCACCGTTCCGGCGCACATGCCTCCGAACCACCGGCACTACGCCAATCGGACCCCGGAAAGATTGAAGCGCCGTGCGGGCCTGATCGGCAAAAACACCCTGATCTTCGTCGAGCGCACGCTGCGCGACCGGCCCCATCCGGAACAGGGCTATCGGCGCGCGCTGGGCGTTCTGTCCCTCGTCAGGCGATATGAACCCGCGCGTGTGGAAGCAGCCTGCAAGCACGCGCTTGAGGTCAACACCACCAGCTATGCCTCGGTCAGATCCATTCTCGAGACCGGGCTCGACCGGGCGCCGCCGGATCCCGAACCCCCGCTGCCTCTGCCCGAACACCAACAGATCCGCGGCCCCGGCTACTACAAGTGAAAGGAAAACAAAACCCATGCTGACAAACCCGACCCTTGAACAGATGCAGCGCCTCGGCCTCCATGGCATGGTCGGTGCATACCGCGATCTGGCCGAACAGGCCAATGAACTCGGTCATGATGACTGGCTCGCGCTGATGCTCGACCGCGAAGAGACGGTGAGGGCCGACAAGCGCCTCGCGAACCGGCTGCGAGCCGCGAAGCTGCGCTTCCCGGAAGCCTGCATCGAGGATGTCGACTTCGCCGCCGAGCGCGGCCTCGATCGCCGTACCGTTCTCTCCCTCGCCGAGGGTGCCTGGCTCAAGACGCACGAGAATATAATCGTCTCAGGTGAAACCGGAACCGGGAAGACCTGGTTCGGCTGCGCCCTTGGTCACCAGGTCGCGAGGCTTGACCATTCCGTGCTTTATATTCGCATGCCGAAGCTGTTCGAGAACCTCGCCAAGGC
The DNA here is from genome assembly GCA_965207985.1 of Rhodospirillaceae bacterium. Taxonomy (GTDB): domain Bacteria; phylum Pseudomonadota; class Alphaproteobacteria; order Rhodospirillales; family Rhodospirillaceae; genus CBDBND01. Next base: position 39,050 of record CBDBND010000004.1, read on the forward strand.
CCGCCTCGACGGCAGCCGGCCACGGCTCATCAACAGGCTCGCCCGCGTCCAACTCCTGATCCTCGATGACTGGGGCACCCATACCATGAACGACAGCCAGAGGCTCGACATCCTCGATATCTGCGAAGAACGTTATCGCAGAAAGTCCACCCTGATCACAGCCCAGGCCCCCGTCGACAAATGGCACGCCATCGTTGGCGAGCCGACCATCGCCGACGCCATCCTTGATCGCATCGTTCACAACGCCCACCGGATCACGCTCAAGGGTGAAAGCATGCGCAAGAAATACGCGACACCCAGGACATGAAACGGATTGGAGAAAACACCAAACCGGTTCGTGCAGTGAAACGCAACACCGAGGACAAGCATGGCGCGCGCGCCGCTCAGACTCGTGGAGGTCACGCGTCGTGCGCACCATGCCCCAATCATCGTGTTCGTCTGGACGGCGGATCCGTCACCTCAGCACGGGCAATGACTTGACCCCGATAACCAGATCGGAGAAAACCTCAATCGACCTCAACCAGACACCCGGGGAGACACTGCAAGAGACGTCCCGAATAGGCCGCAATCTACTGTCCGGTATTTAGTGAAATCACTGTCCGGTATTTAATGAAATCGGTGTCCGGCATTTGTGAAATCTGCACTCTTCGGCGAAGTCGGCGAACAGGGGGCCGGTCTCGCGCTCGGCCTTGGCGGCTGCAATGGCGGCGAGGGCCTTCTCTCTAGCCTCGGCGGCGGTCATTTCGCCGGCCGTGCCGAGGACCGTCTTGGGTACGCCGACCGGACGCAGGGCCAGAACGAAGAAGGTCTTCGTTCCGTCCTTCGCGACGGTGAAGCCGAACTGGGGCATATCGGTATCAATGACGGTGAGGCCGTATCGTCCGGGTTTTTTCTCCCGGAAGGTGCGGCGGACGGTTCGCTCGTTGATGGTGGCGTGGATGCGCATGGTCATGTCTCCGTTGTCTGTTACCTCAGCCGCCGTTCGTTCCAAGGAAACAAAACGGCGGTTTTTGTGAGACAACGCGGCCCGCGCCGGGGATCTCGGCCCTGGGCCGATTCGGGCCTAAGGCACTGTGGCGTAACGGAAAACATCCGGTGAAGGGAAGCCTTCCGGCGCTCGCTCGATGCACCCCGGGTGCGTGGGGTGTGAGATAACAACGCCTCCGGGCGTCCAAGGGCCCTATATATAAGGTATAGAGTTTTTGGGAATGGGCGCCGGTGAACCCGGCGGGTTGGAGCCGCCACGGCGCTTGAGTGGCGGGCGGTGCAGAGCATCCTGCGGAAGACATCGGCACTGTTGTCTGCACTAGCGATTGCCGCCGTGCGGGGCGTGCTGCTGGAGACCTCAGCGGCAATGCCTTTAGTGGAATCGAAGCTCGTGCAGACGGTAGTGTCGAAGGTCATGACGGAGACGCCGTCATTGGTGCTAGCAGCAGCACGAGCCTCAACGCGGAGGGCACTGCCAAGGAGACCTTCACCGACATTCTCAGTGCCGTCGTCACGAACGTTGGACGATGTGCCGTGGGCAGTGATCAGGGGCAGCCGCACGCGGGTCCAACTGGACGCGTCAAGCTGCGCTGCCATCCATTGCGGGCAGTGAGGGAGTGCCGGTGCCGCGCTGCCCGGGACGCTGCACCGGCTGATTGACGTAACGTATATATAAAGTGTCGCGGGCCGCGCCGATGGATCAGCACGGCCCGCGAGGCGCTGCGGTCAGGCCGCAACCTTTTGTACCGGTATGCCCAAGCGTTTTGCTTTGTCCACCAGGTTGTCGGTGATGCCTGAGCCGGGGAAGGCGATCACACCCTTGGGCAACAGATTGAGCAGGTCGTCGTTGCGCCGGAAGGGCGCGGCCCGTCCATGCTTGTCCCACTCGGGCTTGCAGACGATCTGGTGCACGCCGTTGTGCTCGGCCCAGCGGGCGGCGATCTTCTCCGCACCGGGTCCGCCGCCATGGACGAGGATGACGTCGGCGTACTTGGCCTTGAGCCTGTCCAGGGTGCCTGCGATGGCGGTTGCGTCTTCGGCCTGCTTGCCGCCGGCGATGGCGACCAGGGTTCCCTGGGGCAGGTGGGCGTTGATCTCCTTGTCCTTGCGGGCACGCTGGAAGTCCCTGGCATCGATAGCCGCGGAGGTGAGGGTACCGGTCTGGGAGGTATGGGATCCATGACGGGGACGCCATGTCTCTCCGGTCTCATCGGCATAGGCGGCAGCGGCGGCATCGCGCAGGGTCTCGAAGGCGTCGCGGCGCTCGCCCAGGTTCCGTGCACGGGCGGTGAGGAGTTCCAGTTCCAGGGACTTGATCTCGGTGCCGTCCTGGGCGCGGGCGAGGTCTTTCATCTCCGGCGTGATCCTGTCGATGGCCCGTTCAAGCCGCCGGACCTGGGCGTCGAAGGTGTTGACGAAACCCCAGAGCAGGCTCTCGCGCTCATCGGCGAGCTGGGTGCCGTCGGGGGTGACGCCGGTGGAGAGGATGCGGAAGGCTTCGCCCATGGCGGCAAGGGCGTCGTCCCGGTCCCAGACCTCACGGGGATCGAACTCGCCGCGTTCGGGAGTGGCGCCGTAGAGCTCCGCATTGGCGCAGACGGTTGCGGTAGCGTTACGGTCTTCGGTGTTCCGGATGGTGTCGGTATCGATAGTCATGATGGTCTCCTGCTCAAATAAGGATTGATGAATGTCTCGAACCCGGTGTTTGGCCTCCGGGGTGACTGACTTTTGTCCCACGCGCCTGGACAGGAGCCACCGGGGCCGGAATGCCTGCGCCGGTGTGGCGGGCGATGGCGCGGGCGCAGGGAGCGGAGCGAACGAGCCACGGTCGCCCGCCGCATCGGTGCTAGCCGCTCCGCGGCGTGGCATTGCGAGACACGGCCGCAACGGAGTGGAGGACCCCGCCCCCTGGGCGGGGTTGGCGGATGGAAGCCGTGTGTGACAATAGGCAGGCACGCCGGACGGTAGGGTGTTTGCCACCTGCACGGCCCCATTCATCAGGTGTGCCGGCAATGCCGTGCGCAGGCGATGCGCTCATGGCGGCCTCCGGGATTGGATCCGCGCGGCCGCCCAGGCGGCGGCGCGGGCCAGCACATGGCCGTGGCAGGGCAGTGGATCGCACCAGCAGGCGAGCCACATGCCGTCGAGCGCGGCGAGCTCTTCGAGTGCGACCTCGCCCGCGCGGATGCGCCGCCACAGGCCGACGCGGTAGCGGGCGATGACCTGCCCGCGGTCTCCATCGGGACCTATGCGAAATCTGTTTCCCCACTTGGTGCGGCGGTCGACGAGGGCGGTGTTGTTGTGCACGTGCGCGTATTCGAAAGCCTCGCGCAGCATCGGCTCGTTGTTCAGATTGATGACGGTGTCCATGATCTCCTCTCTCTCCCGGCGGGTTCACCCGCTCCACCGCTTGCCTCTACCTCCCCGGCAATGGAACAGGGTTGCGAGCCTGGCGCGGAGCGCATCGGCGCCGAGGGCAATGAGGTCGTCGTTGAAGTCGGCGTGCTCGGGGACAATCACCGCGGCGGAGACACCGGCCTGCCCGCAGCGCCGGGCGAGGCGTTCGGCCGCCCGCTCACCTTCCGGGTCGTTGTCGTGGGCGATGACGAGGCGGGCGATCCCTTCAGGCGGTTTGAAGGCGCCGAGACTTCCGGCCGACAGCGCCGCCGCGGCGGTGATCTCCGGCACGGCGGTGACCAGGGACAGCACCGTCTCGATGCCTTCGCCGGTCAGCAGGGTTGCGCCGGGGCGGCCGAAGCGGACCGCATGGCCGTGGATGCGCCCGAGGGCTTTACGAGGGTTCTCGACATCCGCCTTGGCGGGTGCGCGTGGGATCCAACCAGGTGCGCTGCACCCCGAGTAATGGCGCCGCCGTTGCCGGTGACGGCGGCGACCAGCGCCGGGAGGCGGCGTACCGATGCGCCTTCGCGGTAGCGAAGCGCGGGGTGGAAGCGCAGGGCCGGGAACCGGCAGCGCGCGAGCCCCCGGGCGTGCAGGTAGCTCTCGGCGTGGGTGCCGCCGATGGGGCGGCACCCGGCCCAGAGACGGCGCGCCGCTTCGGTTGCGTCGTATCTGTCCCTCCCGGCCGCGGCCGGCGCAGCCGGCAGGGCGAGGAAGGCCCGGGCCTCGTCGAGGGCCGCGCGCAGCGTCGGCGCGGCCGAGCGGTAGCGGATGAGATCGAGCAGGTCGCCGTGGGTCCCCTCCGCTGCATCGGTCCATTTACCCGGTGTGCCGGGCGGCGCCAGGCGGACGAACAGGGATCTGCCGCGGGCGCCGTCAAGGTCGCCCGCCACCCAGTAGCGGCCCCGGCGGCGGCCATGGGGCAGGTAGCGGCGGCAGACATCCTCGGCGCGGCGTCCGAGGGCGGCGGCGGTCTCTGTGGCGTTCATGGCAATGCTCTCCAGGGGCGTCATGGAACGCCCGGTCACGGCGGAACTCTGACTCCTGCAGGTGCGGGACGGCGCGGCGGTTTACGCCGGGCGCGGGTGCGCCGCGGTGCGGGCTCCGCACGGCCGGCAAAATAAATGGGACCGGCGCGTTGAACGCCGGTCCCAGTTGAGCGGGAGGATGGAAACGAAGGCTCAGAAGGGGAAGGCTCAGAACGGAATCTCTTCGGTGTCCCCGGTGCCGTTATCGTCTGCATCGGCCGGCATGTCCTGGCTGCCGGTCATCGCTGCGGCGGTGCCCTTGTCGAGGAATTGGACGCGTCCGCCGGGAACGAGCAGGATCTCGGTGGAGAACCTGTCCGAATCCTCGCCGTCCTTCTTCCAGCGCCGGGTCTGCAGCTTGCCCGCCACATAGACCAAGCGGCCCTTGCGGGCGTGCCTTTCGAACATGTCCACAAGCCCGGGCTGGAAGGTCACGACCCGGTGCCACTCCGTGCGGTCGATCCGCTCGCCGTTCTTGTCGATGTAGCTTTCGTCGGTGGCGATGCTCAGGTTGGCAACGCGCCCGCCGTTGGTGAGGTGATTGACGGTGACGTCGGCGCCGAGGCGGCCGATCACTTCGGCTCTGTTAAGTCCGAATGCCATGGTAGGTCTCCTATGGTTCAAGTTGATGACGATGGTTTGAGAACGCCCGAAGACCGGAGCGGTCTCTCTCCCCGGCCTCCGTCCGTTCATCTTCTCCAAGTTTCACTCCTTCTCTTCCCTATGGCGCAAGCCGGCCAAACGGGATGTCGAAGGATGCAACGGGTGTTTCGCCGGGCACGTGCGGGAACGGCGTCCCGCCGCACGGCCGGTGTTGGGTGAAGGCGCCGTTGCCGCCGGTGAGGATGCCGCGGATGACGTGTGCCTCGATGCCGATGGCTGCCAGCAGTTCGGCGTCGGCGGGGGTGGCGTCGGGATTGCCGGTATCAAAGTCGTACATGGCCATGGTCTCCTGTCCTGGGTTGCCGCGCCCGGGACCGGAAGATCTTCTCCCTCTGCCCACCCGGGCGCTCGCCCGGCCCGTGCTCATCTCTTGCTGTTACCCCTCTCCTGCTCCTCCCCTGGTCTTCCGCCGTCCAGAAAGAAATGGGTCTGAAAGCATTGGGTCTTGCCGGACCGCGAAGGTCCAATATTCACGGCGTTGGTGCGCGGCAGGGCCTCGGTAAAGGACGGGGCGGTAAAGGACGGGGTTGTCATCACCGCCGGATGGGATAGGGTCCGGCCCCCTTTTTGGTATGAGACATGGCGGAGTGGGATATGGCCGCACCGGCACCCCTTACCCAATTCCGGCGGGCGTTCGTTCCGCTGGCATTGCTCTGGCTGCCGCTGGGGGTCGCCGCGACGCCGGTGGTCCGCGGCATGGGGTTGCCGGTGGAGCCTCAAGCCTGGCTGGGGCTGGTTATGATCGCGCCCTGCGGCCTGCCGTTGGCCCTGGCCTGCCGCTGGTTGTGGCGGCTGGGCAACCGCAGAGGGGCCTGTATTGCGGGCATTTTGCTTGGCACGGTCACAGTGATGGCGTCACTGTTGGCAGGCCTGTTCGGGCCTTTCGCCATTGCCCTCTCGGCGCTGATCCTCAGCCTGCCGGTGTGGGCCGTGTGCTGGTGCCTGACGCGCTGGGGCTGAGCCCGTCCGGTATCAGGCCGGCGGCGCAGCAACAAAAAGCGGGGATGCAGTGCCGTTCGGTAAAGGCGGGCTAGAGCTTTATGTGATTAGACGGAGTCATTTTAGGGATTCACAAGCTTTTCGATTTCTGATTCAAGATTCTTGCTGGGTAAGGAGGCCAGCAAGGATGGCAAGAGCTTATTCCCTTGATCTTCGAGAACGGGTTATTTCGGCTGTGTCGCGCGACGGGATGTCGTGCCGGGCGGCGGCGCGGCATTTCGGGATCGGCGAGAGCACGGCGGTTGCCTGGCTGGCGCGCTACCGGCGGACGGGCAGCGCGGCGCCGGGCCGGATGGGCGGTTACAAGCCGCGTGCGATCCGGGGGGCGCACGAGCGCTGGTTGCGGGACCGGGTGGCGCGGGGGGATTTCACGCTTCATGGGCTTGTCGGGGAGCTGGCGGATCGGGGCCTGAAGGTGGACTACCGTTCGGTCTGGACCTTCGTTCACGAGCAGGGCCTGAGCTATAAAAAAAACGCTGGTGGCTGGCGAGCGTCGGCGCCGTGACGTGGCGCGCCGCCGCGCTCAGTGGTTGAAGTACCGCGACCGGGTTGACCCGACGCGCCTGGTGTTCATCGACGAGACCTGGACCAGGACCAACATGGCGCCCCTGCGGGGCTGGGGGTCAAAGGGCGCGCGACTGATCGGCGAGGCGCCACATGGCCGCTGGCACACCGCGACCTTCCTCGCCGCGCTGCGCCACGACCGAATCGATGCGCCCTGGCTCGTCGACGGGCCGATCAACGGCGAGCGCTTCCGCATCTATGTGCAGGACGTGTTGGTCCCAACCCTCAAGCCCGGCGACATCGTCATCATGGACAACCTCGGCTCTCACAAGTCCAAGGCCGTGCGACAGGCCATCCGCCAGGCCGGCGCCCGGCTCCTGTTCCTGCCCAAGTACTCCCCCGACCTCAATCCCATCGAGCAGGTCTTCGCCAAGCTCAAGCATCTGCTCCGCCTCGAAGCGCCGCGAACCGTCGAGGCCGTCTCAGCCGCCATCGGCAGACTCCTCGATACCTATACCTCAAATGAATGCGCCAACTATTTCAAAAACGCAGGATATGACCCAACCTAAAATCATACCGCTCTAGGGGATGGACCCAGGCTTTAGGAGGGTTCCTTTATCGGACTCGGCATCCGTCGTATGTGTGCGGAAGTCAACAGAAATCTTTTATAGTTGCGTGAATTTAAAACTTTATTCCCCGCCGTTGTTTGCCTATATACCCGCCGTCTGTGTTCTTGAGAACATACCCTCTGTGATTCTCAAGAACGCAGCTCTCGTAAACCCTAACAACTCGGGCGGGCGCCCTTCCCCTTAACTGCGCCCGCCCGCTTCTTCTCTCCACACTTTACAGCCGTACCATATTTCCGGGGCCGGGGCGAATTTACCAACGCGTCCGTATTACCTGAGATGGCCGTCCGGCAGTGTGTGCGAGAGAGCGGTCATGTTCCTCCTTGAAAATGGTGAGTGCATGCCGGCGGGCGGCGGGCCGGCTGTAGGTACTGCTCGCGGTGCTGAGGGCTGCCTAAGCGGCACTTGGCCGGCGAGCGGGTATGGCTGCGGATTTCACAAATGCGGGACAGTAGATTGCGGTCTATTCCGGACGGTTCTTGAAGTGTCCCCCCTGATGGCGCAGCGCCGCACCGGGTCTGGTGCGGGGTCAAGCGCGTTCGGGCTTCCAAGAATTCCCCCTTGACCTGCCCGATGGAATAGAACAAAAATAGAACATTAAACAAGAACTTTTGTGTTATAAACAAGATATTGGGGACGCACATGCCAAAAACCCCTATCCCTGCGATGACCCTCAAAACCTTGCGCCGGCGCGTTCAGGCTATTGAAGGTTTGACCCGTACTGCGGACGGGATTTTGCCCCTCGGTCCGGCCGTCATCGACCAGGCCTTGCCTTGGGGGGGTCTGCCGCTTGCCTGTCTGCATCATGTGGTTGGCCACGATGATGCCCTTGGCTCCATGGGTCCCGCCCCTTCGGCGGCTGTTTTTGTTGCGGCGTTAACTGGGCGTCTTAAGGACCGGGGCACGGTGGTGTGGTGCCTGCCGCGCTATCAGCCGGCGGACACCCTCTACGGTCCTGCCTTGGCGATGGTGGGTTTGGACGAACAGGCGCTCGTTCTGGTCCGGACCAAAAACGAAACCGAAGCCCTGTGGGCGATGGAAGAAAGCCTGGGCTGCGCCGATGTGGCCGCGGTGGTTGGCGCGTTGACCGCACCATTCAGCCTGACCGTCGAACGCCGCCTGCAGCTTGCGGCGGAGCGGGGCGGAACCACCGGCTTTTTACTGCAGCCCGGTCCTGCCGTAGCCGCGGCAACGGCGGCCGTGACCCGGTGGCGCGTCGGGTCTTTGCCCTCCGTTGCGCCGGCCTGGCCGGGTCTTGGCCGGCCCCGTTGGTCATTGACCTTGGACCGCTGCCGCCAGGGCCTCCCCCGTTCATGGGTTGTGGAATGGTGCGATGAGACGCGTGATTTCCGCTTGGCTGAACCGCTTTACCACCGATCGGTTGACCCGGTGGCAGCGGCCGGCGCGGCCGGCGCCTTATGCGCCGTGGCGTGACCGTCCGCTGGCAACGGTGGCGGCCCAAGCCGGCGCCTTTCGCATTGTCGCCGTCAATACGGCCGCGCAAGCGGCAGGAGTCGATCCGGGCCTGACGTTGCCCGGCGCCCGTGCCGTTTGCCCCATATTGAAAGCCGTCGAAGCGGACCGGGCTGCCGATCAGGCGTGTCTGAACCATATCGTTGTGTGGTGCCGGCGCTATACGCCCTGGGTCGCCGCCGAGGCCGTCAATGGCATAGACGGCAGCGGTGGCCTATGGCTCGATGTCACGGGGTGTACCCATCTGTTCGGGGGTGAACAGGCCACCCTTGATGATCTGTCTGTCCGGCTCGACGGGCTCGGCTTTGCCACGCGGCTCGGCTTGGCGGACACCCCAGGCGCAGCCTGGGCAGCGGCGCATCATCTTGCCCAAGCTCATACTCCTGCCCTTGTTCCAGAGGGAGAACACCGTTCTCGTCTCGAAAGCCTGCCGGTGCCGGCGCTGCGGCTCTCCGCCCAGGCATTGGACACGTTGTCCCGGCTGGGCGTGCGCACGGTCGCGGATCTTTTGTTGTTGCCGCGCGCGCCACTGACCCGCCGTTTTGGCAGCGAAGTCTGTCTGCGCCTCGACCAGCTGACCGGCCGGGTCGATGAACCCCTGTCGCCGGACATGGAACGTTTGCCCTATGTGGCGCGCATGGCGTTTCCGGAGCCAATCGGACGCACCGAAGATGTCGAAGCCGCGTTACACACGTTGTTGACCTCGTTGTGCAAGCGTCTTGAACAGGATCGCCGGGGCGCCCGGCGTCTCATCTGTGAAGTTTTCCGCATCGACAATACGGCCGGGCGCGTGCAGGTGGGAACGAGCCGGGCGGTGCGTCATCCCGATCATCTGTTCCGCCTGTTCCGCGAAAAGCTCGACGGGCTCGACGCCGGTTTCGGGATCGAGTTTCTTTTGCTTGCGGTGACGGCGGCGGATCCGCTGAGCGTCGAGCAAAACACTCTGCCGCAGACAGCGGAAACGTCTACGGCGGCGCCTGAGAGTCCGGGACAAGACCTGGCGTTGCTCATCGACCGGCTTGAAGGACGGCTCGGGCCGGGCCGGGTGGTGCGGCCGCGCACGCGCGACACGCATATCCCCGAACGGGCGGCCGCATTGGTGCCGGCCTTGAGTCCGCGGCAGGGGCAAGCACAGCCGAACCGGGACGCCACCCTTCTGCACGGCGGTCACGTGCGTTTGCGTCCGGGCGCGCGGCCGATTTTTCTGTTGCCCAGGCCCGAAGCGGTTCACCCGTTGCCGCTGTTGACCGATGAGTCTACTGGCGCACCGCCGACGAAGCCGATGCCCCTCGCCGGATTTGAATGGCGCCGGGCCGCTCACCGTCTTGTTATGGCGGAGGGGCCGGAACGGATCACCGGGCGGTGGTGGCAGGGCCCTTTGCCGGCGGACCGCGGCGACGAGGGCGCATCCTATTTCGCCCTGTGCGAAGACGGCGGCGCGGTGCGGGACTATTGGCGGGTGGAAAGCGAGAGCGGCCTCAGGTTCTGGGTCTTCCATCTGCCGTTTCCGCTGGCCGCGTCACGTTCAGGCCCCGCAACACGCTGGTTCGTGCACGGCCTGTTTCCATAAACAGGGCCAGTAAACAGGGACAGTCATGGCCGTTGAACCTCGATACGTGGACCTGCAGGTCACCAGCAATTTCAGTTTCCTGCGCGGCGCCTCCCATCCGGAAGAACTGGCCCAGACGGCGGCCGCTCTTGGCCATGCCGCCGCCGCGCTCACCGACCGCAATACGCTGGCCGGGGTGGTACGCGGCCACATGGCCTGCAAGGACAGCGGAGTACGGTTCATTCCGGGCTGCCGTCTTGATCTGCTGTCCGTGCCTGATTGGCAATGGGGAGATGGGGTCTTCGACTGGCATCTGCCGCCCAGGGATGTGCGGGAACACGGCGGCGAAGACAGCCATGAAGACCCCGACGGGCCGAGCCTCTTGGTCTATCCCACCGGCCGGGCCGCCTATGCGCGGCTGTGCAGCCTGCTCACCCTGGGAAAACGCCGCGCGCCCAAGCAGCAATGCTTTCTCACCGTGGCGGACCTTGCCTCTTATGCCGAAGGGCTGATGGCCGTTGCCTTGGTGCCCCCGGCCGCGCTGTTGAGCGAAAACGGCGAGGCGGAGTTTCTTAAAACCCTCGGTACCTTCAAAGACATCTTTGGCGAAGCCTTGTCCGTTGCCGCCTGCGCCGCCGGTGGCGGGGAGGATGCCCGCCGTTTGTGGCACATCGCCCACCTGGGGGCGCAAACCGATGTGCCCATGGTTGCCGTCAACGATGTCCACATGCACATTCCCGCCCGGCGGCCGCTGTTGGATGTACTGACCTGTATCCGCGCCCGCTGCACCATCGATGAGGCCGGTCTGCGCTTGCAGAAGAACGGCGAACGTCATCACAAGCCGCCGTTGGAGATGGCCCGCCTGTTCAAGGATCACCGCACAGCACTCATGCGCCCGGTGGAGATCGCCGAGGCCTGCACCTTCAGCCTCGATGAATTGCGCTACGACTATCCGGCCGGCCCCATTCCGGACGGGGAGACACCGCAGTCCTGTCTGACGCGTTTGGCGTGGGAGGGCGCGGCGTGGCGCTACCCCCATGGCTTGCCGGAAAAAGTGGACCGTCAAATCCGTCACGAATTGGAAATCATCGGCACACTCGGCTATGCGCCCTACTTCCTGACCGTCCAGGACATTGTCACCTTTGCCCGCGGCCGCGGCATTCTCTGCCAGGGGCGGGGGTCGGCGGCCAATTCGTCGGTCTGTTATTGCCTCGGCATCACCGCTGTCGATCCCGACGAGGCCGACCTGCTGTTCGAGCGTTTTGTTTCCTCTGCCCGCAACGAGCCGCCGGATATCGATGTGGATTTCGAGCACGAGCGGCGCGAAGAGGTCATTCAGTACATCTATGAAAAATACGGCCGCGAACGGGCCGGCCTGACCGCAACCGTCATCACTTATCGCACCCGCTCCGCCGTGCGCGACGCCGGTAAGGCCCTTGGCCTGTCTGGGGATGCCATTGCCGCCTTGCTTGGCACTGTCTGGGGGTCGTCGTCCCGGCGGATCCCGCAAGAGCAGGCCCGGGAAGCGGGATTGGACCCCGATGACACCCGGCTCAAGCTCACCCTTGAGCTGGCCGATCAACTGAAAGGTTTCCCGCGCCATCTCTCTCAACACGTGGGTGGCTTCGTTCTCACCCAAAGACCGCTGTCTGAACTGGTGCCGATCTCCAATGCGGCCATGGAAGACCGGACGGTGATCGAATGGGACAAGGATGACATCGATGCGCTGGGCATCCTGAAAGTCGATGTCCTGGGTTTGGGCATGCTGACGTGCATTCGCAAGGCCTTCGATCTGATCGAAAGGCACCATGACCGCGCCTTGACCCTGGCCACGGTTCCGCAGGACGATCCCGCCACCTTCGAGATGCTGCAACGGGCGGATACCATCGGCGTCTTTCAGGTCGAAAGCCGGGCGCAGATGAGCATGTTACCGCGCCTCAAGCCTGCCACCCTTTACGATCTCGTCATTCAGGTTGCCATTGTCCGTCCCGGGCCCATACAAGGCGATATGGTGCATCCCTATTTGCGCCGCCGCCGGGGGGAGGAAGAGGTGGTCTATCCGTCCCAGGCGTTGCAGGAAGTGTTGCAGCGGACCCTTGGCGTACCGTTGTTCCAGGAACAGGCCATGAGCATAGCCATTGCCGGCGCGGGGTTCACGCCCGATGAGGCGGATGCGTTGCGCCGCGCCATGGCGGCCTGGCGGCGCAGCGGCAAGATCGAAACGTTCCGTGAGAAGTTTCTCAACGGCATGCGCGACAACGGCTACACCCAGGACTTTGCCGCACGCTGTTTCAAACAGATCGAAGGGTTCGGTGAATACGGGTTTCCGGAAAGTCATGCCTTTAGCTTCGCGCTGCTGGCGTATTTTTCTTCGTGGCTGAAGTGCCACTATCCGGCGGCGTTTACCTGCGCGCTCCTCAACAGCCAGCCCATGGGCTTTTACGCTTCGGCACAGATTATTCAGGATGCCCAGCGCCACGGCGTCGTGGTCCGTCCGGTCGACATCAATGTCAGTCACTGGGACTGCACCCTGGAGCCGGCCGATGTCCCTCCCGATGCGCCTCAAGGTGTCGCCTTGCGGCTGGGCATGCGTGAGGTGAAAGGCCTGAAGGAAGAAGACGCCCGTTCTATCGTTCTGTTCCGGCGGGACGGGTATCGCGATCCGTACGATGTCTGGCAGCGGAACGGGCAGCGCAGTTCCACTTTGGTGCAGACCCTGGAGAAATTGGCCAAGGCCGACGCCTTTGCCTCAACGGCGGCCGAGGGATCCACCTTCAGCCGGCGCCAAGCCCTTTGGGCGGTCAAGGCCCTCAAGCAGACACCCCTGCCGTTGTTCGCCGCGGCCGGGGAGGGCCTGCCGCCGGAGGGCTTCCAAGGCGGAGCCGATGCCATCTTTGAACTGCCGCCGCCGCTGCCCGGCCTCAGCCTTGGCGAAGAGGTGGTCGAAGACTACGCTGCGTTGCGGTTGACCCTGCGGCGTCATCCCGTCGCCTTTTTGCGCGAACAGTTGAACGCGCAGACGGTGATTTCCGCCGGTGAGCTGGTCAACGCTCCAGCTGAGACGAAGGTGGCCGTGGCCGGTTTGTCTATCTGCCGGCAGCGGCCGGGCAGCGCCAAAGGCACGGTGTTCATTACGCTCGAAGACGAAACCGGCGTGGCCAACCTGATCGTTTGGCCGAAGACCTTTGAGCAATTCCGCAAACCCATCCTGCGGGCCAGTCTGATTTATGCCGAAGGCATCGTGCAAAAAGACGGGATCGTCATCCATGTCTTGGCTGAGCGTCTCGTGGACATGAGTGGATTGCTCTACACCCTAACGCCAAACAGGCCCGCCGTTGCCCCGGTCAGCGCCCGGGCCGACCGGCTGCGTCACAACCGCCGTTCCGTTCCCGTCCATCCCCGGCGGTTTCAGGGGCCGGCCAAGGCGGATGAAAGTATTGCCGGTCCGCCGGACCAACGGCCCGGCAAGTGACGGCCCGTCTGCCGATCGTGATGGGACACGGCAAACGGCCCACTGCCATGTTCGACTTGGATCTCGCGCAGACATCGATGACGGTACGAACGGGGGCAAGCCAATGGCTGGCCGAAATGCTCGCCACTTTTGGTCTGTTGGTCAGCATTGTCGGGTGCTTGCGATGGCGACCGGAGGTGGTGTCTTATGCGGTCGGTCTGTTCATCACAGTTGGATACTGGTTCACGGCGTCGACCTCTTTCGCCAACCCGGCTGTGACCATCGGCCGTACGCTGACGGACACGTTCTCTGGCATTGCCCCGGCTAACGCTCCAGCCGTCATCGTCGCCCAATTGGTCGGCGCTTTGGTCGCATTTGTTGTTTTCTTATGGCTCTCTCTCTCTCTAGCAGCAATCTAGCCGCCGGACCGTCCGAAAAGGCGAAGCCACCGCAAGGCTTTTACAAACGACCGTATATTTGTCCACCACGATATAATTGTCTGATTGACCAAAAATCGGAGCAGACGTAATAGACACCCGCCCATCTCTAGTTTCAGGTGCAAGAGCGTTCTTTTGGATTTCATCTGTTGGTCAGCGACCCACGACGGATGTGGTACTGAGGTGGTCCTGGAAAATCGGACAGTTGTTTAAGGTGTATTCCCCCGGTTACGGAGGAATACGAGATGACGAAGCGACGGAAGTTCACGCCTGAGTTCAAGGCGAAGGTGGCGCTGGAGGCGCTACGTGGCGACCGGACGATCCAGGAGATCGCGGCGCGCTATGAGGTTCACCCCAATCAGGTCAGCACATGGAAGCGCCAGGCCATGGACGGCCTGGGCGATGTGTTCTCGAACGGCGTGGAGGCGTCCCGCCGGGACATTGAGGCCGAGGTCCACGATCTTCATGCCAAGATCGGCCAGTTGACGGTGGAGCGGGATTTTTTGGCCAAAGGGCTCAAGCGATGAGCCGGCCGGAGCGCAAGGCGATGGTGCGCCGCGACGTTTCCGGTCTCAGCTTGAGCCGTCAATGCGAGATACTGTCGATCAGCCGATCATCTCTCTATTACAGGCTGCGGGGCGAGAGCCCGGCCAACCTGGCGCTGATGCGGCGCATCGACGAGTTGTTCCTTAAACATCCGTTCTATGGGTCCCGTCAGATGGCCCGTCATTTGCGCCGCGAGGGGGGTGTCGTCGGCCGTCACCGGGTTCGGCGCCTCATGCGCCTGATGGGGCTGGAGGCGATCTACCGGGCGCCGAAGACGAGCACGCCCCATCCCGAACACCGGGTCTATCCGTACCGTCTCAAGGGCCTCGCCATCGAGCGCCCCGACCATGTCTGGTGCGCCGACATCACCTACATCCCGCTCAGGCGCGGCTTCCTTTATCTGGTCGCGGTGATGGACTGGGCGAGCCGCCGGGTCCTGGCCTGGCGGCTGTCGAACACCATGGATGCCCGGTTCTGCGTCGAGGCCTTGAATGAGGCGCTCGACACCTCCGGCAGGCCGGAGATCTTCAACACCGACCAGGGCAGCCAGTTCACCAGCTTCGAGGTCACCGGCCGCCTCAAGGAGGCCGGGATCACGATCTCCATGGACGGGCGCGGCCGGTGCATGGACAACATCTTCATTGAGCGACTGTGGCGCTCTCTCAAGTACGAGGCGGTTCACCTGCACGAGCTGACCGACGGCTTCCACGCCGAGAGGGTCATCGGCGAATGGATCGGGTTCTACAACACCGAGCGGCCCCATTCGTCGCTCGGAGGCAAAACGCCGGCGGAAGCCTACGCGGCGGGGCAGCCTGTGGATATGTTGGACAAGACTACCGCCTTGCCCACATCCCCACAGGCCCAACAACAGAAATCAAATATGATAAACAGGATTCTGGCGGCATGGAGATCGCAGATGACAACAAATTCAAGACAATCAAAGCTGTAAAAGTGAAATAGTTTGGCTTTGCGCAGCGTGACTCATTTAAAGGCATACTTTGATGAAACAGGCGTTCATAAGGGAGCACCAATCACAGCCATAGCTGGGTATATCGCACAGGAGTCGGTCTGGACCGACGTCACAGCAAAGTGGCAAGACGTGTTGGAGGAATTTAGAGATAAGGGCGTGAGAACTTTGCATATTACTGAGCTCTTGGCTCAAGAAGGCCAGTATTCATCCGTCGATAAACCTGGAATAAACTATATTCTCACTCAATGCGCAAAGATACTGGGTGACGCTCAAATTGAGCCATTCTTCTGTGCAGTGGTTAACGAAGATTGGAAAATTGTAGAAGAGGAAAAAGATTTTCTGAGACGATTTCCAAAACCAATCGATTTATGTTTTGAGAATTTACTGCATACGATCTTTACTTGGGCTTCGCAGAACACTGACGTACTGCACTTCAACGGCTAAAATGGTGCGTGAATCACGCGGCACGAGGTCACGATGCTTGTAGAACAGATTTGGACGGAGAACGCTTTTCGCAACTTCAATTACTTAATTGCTTGTCCCGAGACTGGCGAAGCATTGGCCATCGATCCGCTTGAATACCGCCAAGTCTTGGCCGTCGCGAGGGAAAAAGGTTGGCAGGTCACGCAGGTACTGAATACGCACCACCACCGTGACCACACCGGCGGTAATCGAGAAATGGTGGAAGCGACAGGTGCCAAGATTCTCGCGCATCAGGACGCTAAGGATCAAATTCCAGATATGGATATCGGACTTCAAGCGGGGGACGTGGTGAGGATTGGTAAAACCGTCGAGTTCGAAGCAATGGACACGCCGGGACATACGATGAGTCATATATGTCTCCGCTCGCGAACCGACGTCCCAGCCATTTTCTGCGGCGACACGCTGTTTAACGCCGGCGCAGGTCATTGCAAGGGCGGCGGCCATCCCGATTCACTCTATGCGACCTTCGCTGGTCAGCTGGCGAAGCTTTCCGACCACACTTTGATCTACCCGGGACACGATTACATCGTGAACAATTTGAATTTTACCCTCGACAGGGAACCGGATAATGAACGCGCCAAGCAGCTAATGTCGGAGGTAGAAAGCCAGGATACGCACGATGCATTGGTGACGACATTGGGCCTTGAAAAAGAAATCAACACGTTCTTCCGTCTTCAAAACCCTTCGGTGATTGCTAAGGTGCGGGAGGCCTTTCCCGACCTACCTGACAAATTGGACGACAAGACGGTGTTCCTAAAGCTGCGCGAACTCAGGAACGACTGGTAGCTCCCACTACATACTTCAAGGCGCGAAATTGTGGTGCTAATTGACCGATCACTAAAGTCCGCTTTTGGCTAGAAGCGGCTGTTTTTGACGGGAATTGATACCAAGAGGACCCAGTGCCCAGTTTTGTCCTTACCGGTCCACCATCACCAGAAATAAAATTGGATCAGTTGGTTGGTTCAAACCCACTAAAGACAAAAGTGGGCACTTAATGGATGTCTGCTATTGGTCCAAAGCGGATGATCTCGGGCGAGGACTTAAAATAGAGGGATGGGTTGTGCATCAGAGAACGCTACGAAACGACTTCACCGACTCAAGCCGTTTTCCTCTGACAAGGCCGCCGCTGACTTGGATAAACTTGCGCGGTGGCCTGTAACAAGTCACCATCAATTGGCAGGGAAACACTACGTTGGAAATCCCGGCTCAGGACCGCGACACGGATTGGAGATCGCAGCCGATGCCTCGCTTTGCCGCCATTTTTGCCGTTGCTCTCGCCGCCGTCATCCATGCCGCAGGTCAGCACACCGTCGCCGAGAGCTTCGAAACGACCGATACGAACGGCGTGACCCTGCAGGCCTTCCCCGTCGCCACATTCGATGAGCCGTGGGCGATGACCTTCCTGCCGGACGGTACGATGCTGGTGACGACCAAGCCCGGCAAGCTGTTTCACGTCACCCGGCGCGGCGTGAAGACCGAGGTTACGGGGATTTGGGACGTCGCCTACGGCGGCCAGGGCGGGCTTGGCGACGTCGTCCTGCACCCGGATTTTTCTCAGAATAACCTCGTCTATATCTCGAACGTCGAGACGCAGGACGGCGGCGATACGTTCAGAGCTGTCGTCTGGCGGGTCAGGTTCGACCGCTTCGGCGCCACGCCGACACTCGCGGATGCCGAACGAATCTGGACTCAGAATCCTAATGTGTCCGGCCGAGGGCACTTCAGCCACCGCATTGCCTTCGGCCCAGACGGCATGCTTTTCATCACCTCGGGCGAGCGTCAGAAGTTGACTCCGGCGCAGGATTTAACAACGGCGCTCGGCAAGATCATCCGGCTCTATGATGACGGAAGGGTGCCGGACGACAACCCGTGGCAGATCCGGGGCGAGCTGGCCAAGACCTTCTGGACGATGGGCCACCGCAATATTCTTGGCATCGATTTCGACCGTGAGGGACGGTTGTGGGCACACGAGATGGGACCGCGCCATGGCGACGAGTTGAATCTGATCGTTAGGGGCGAAAATTACGGTTGGCCGGCGGTATCCAACGGCGATCATTATTCCGGCGCCCGGATCCCTGACCACCACACGCGCCCGGAATTCAGCGCTCCCAAGGCCTTTTGGGTGCCGGCTATCTCACCTGCTGGGTTCGTGATCTATGACGGTGAGATGTTTCCTGACTGGCAGGGTGATGGTTTTATCGGCGGGCTGTCCTCGCGCGCCCTGATTCGGGTTGACATCTCGGGCGAAAACGCTCGGGAGGCCGGGCGTTTCGAATGGGGCAAGAGCATCCGCGAGATCGAGCAGGACCCCGAAGGCGCATTGTGGGTGCTTGAAGACGATTCCAATGCGCGCCTGTTGAGACTGACACCGAAAGGTTAAGCGGCTCTTCTACGCCCAATCGAATGTCCGCTTCTGGCCAAAAGCGGACATGGGGAAGCCGACCCTTGGCTCAATAAAATGCTTTCACGCTCTCATTTGGCGCCCACCGCAGCGCTATCTAGACTGTTGGCGCAGCTCTAAGACGGGGGAATGATCCATGGATAAAGTCAGGCGGACGACCTGGGTGCTCGCAGCGTCGCTCACTGTCGGCGCAGCCTCCAGTGCGCACGCTCAGGAAAGGGTGGAGAACAATGTCATCTACGGCATGTATTCCGGTGCGCTTCATCCGCCACGATGCAGACCGCTTCAGAATCAACGCGGACCGGATCGGCGCCGTCGGCGGGTCGTCCGGCGGCTATCTCGTCGGCATGCTTGGGGCGCTCGACGGCGATGAGTACAGCGCGATCCTCAGCCCTGTCGATGGCATTGTCAGACTAACTGGTTAGGGCCAACTCTCTTGGGCCCTTGTTGCCTGGGCTTAGGTACTAAAACACTGGTTCGCTAGGAATTGACAAAGCAAGGCGCGGCTCGGAACGGCGAAATCTCACCCTATTAGACTAACAAATCAATTTAGTCTGACAATGCCGTCTGGACAGAAACTTCGATATGTGTTGAAAAAACGGTCCTGGGGCCGGTTGTTAACCACCAACTCCGCCTTCCCAGGCGTTTGTTCCTGTTGTTTTTCTGGGGAGAAATCATGAAAGCAAGGATTTGGATTGCGGCGTCACTGATGGCGTCCGTGGCCCTGCCAGCGGGCCAGGAAGCTCTGGCGCAGAATCTGGCGCTTGAGGAAATCGTCGTCACGGCCCGTAAGCGTGACGAAAACATTTTCGAAATTCCAGTCTCGGTGTCCGCGTTATCGCAGGACCAGCTGGACCGCGCCGGCATCTACGATGCTGAGCAGATGTCGGACTACGTGGCCGGCCTGGACTTCCAGGGTTCTACCTCCACAGGTGGCCGTTTCAATCCATCCATCCGCTTCCGCGGCATGAACCAGCAGATCATTACGCCCTCCACCCAGGTCGGCGCCATGTTCTGGGATGGCTCTTATATCGGTGGCGGTGGCGCGTTCCTGCCCTTGGGCGACATGGAACGGGTCGAGGTCATCAAAGGACCGCAAACGGCGTACTTCGGCCGAAACACGTTCTCTGGCGCCATTAACCTCATTCCCAGAAAGCCTGGGGATGAATGGGAAGGGGATGTGGAATTCGAATGGTCTCCGTCTCAGTCCGATGAATACAAAATCGAAGGCGCCATTGGCGGGCCTCTCGGTGAGAAAGCGGGGATCCGCGTCTGGGCTGGTTTTTCCCGTGACGGCGGCGATTTCCGCACCCAGGACGACCAAGATGCCTATGGCGTATTCGAAGACACCTCCGTCAGCGGCACGCTGGTGGTTGACCCGATGGAAGACCTCCGTGTCGAACTGACGGGCTACTACACCAAGGCCAACGACAACGGCACGTCTGGGTCCGTGCCCTCTACTGGTCCCGACGGCTTCGCGCCAGGCACATGTCCGGCCGTTTACACCGGAGAATTGTTAAATCCGGCCACCGGCGAGCGGACACCGTTCACCCGCAATATCGCTGACTTTGGTGGCTTCAACTTCTGCGGTCAGTTCCCCAACGGTGAGAACTGGTTGCCCCCGATCACCATCCGTCCGACAGCGGCTGACACCTTCGGTGGTCAGGCCCGTTTGGATCAATTCTTCCAACTCGGACCACTGTCAGACAAATACGGTATTCTGCGCGACGTTGCAGACACCTTCGGTGGCCGCAACCAAACCTATCGTTTGCAGTTCAAGTCTGAATATGACGTCGGTGATCACACCATCACGGCTCAGGTCTCCCGCTCCAATACGGGTACGGTTGACCGCCGCGACTTCTTCTTCGGTGTACCGCCGTTCGGTGGCGCGTTGGGAACCACCATCGCCGTCGGCGCTGACGTGGCCTTGCGGGAAACCTACTATGAAGCCCGCATCACATCCCCGCAAGACCAACGACTGCGCTATGTTCTCGGTGTTAGCGACTACACCCAGCGCTACCGCAACACCAACTTCTCTGCGGTTAATCATCAGGACAACACCACCTTCGCCATCTTCGGTTCATTGGACTACGACATCACCGATGATCTGACAGCGTCTGTGGAATTGCGGTATACGGACGAAGAATCCGAAACCATCATTCAAGGTGCCGTTCCTGTTGGTTGGACGGGCAGCGGTGACCCCAATTGTCCGATTTCGACGGCCTGTAACGTGACGGATGAATATGATGACTTCATTCCCCGTGTCATCCTGAGCTACACGCCTTTTGATGGGGCGACAACGTACGCCAGCTATTCCTACAGTTCACTGCTAGGTGTGCCGACGCAGGCGGGCTTTATCAACGCTGTGGCGCCGGACATCATTCCTGCCGATCAGCTTGATGCCCTCGGTTTCTTCACACCGCCGCAGGAAAACGAACAGTTCGAAATCGGCTGGAAACAGCAGGAAGAGATGTGGAATGTCACGCTCGCCCTGTTCTACATCGACTGGAAAAACCAGCCATTCGCATCCGTGATTGTTCTCCCGGCCGGTGGAACCACGTCCTTCCGTGGCCCCGGGGATTCAGAGTACAAAGGCTTTGACTTAGAGTTCAACGTCATGCCGACGGATTGGTTCCAGCTTGCCGGTAATCTGGCGTACTCGGATCATGAGATGACTTCCTTCTCATCCCGTGGCTCCAATGAGCAGCGTGTTCTCGGGTCCGGTTCTTTATCTGTCGTCGCGGACGGCAACCGCTCGCGCAACATTCCCGTCTGGGAATGGGGCATTACCCCGACTTTCTTCGGAAACATCGGAGACCGGGAGTGGTTCTTGCGCTTTGATGGCATTTACCACGGTAAGACCTGGCAGGATTACTCCCGTTATCTGCGGGCGCCGGATCAGTTCCTGCTCCATGCCCGGGCCGGTATCGACCTGTTGGACGGCACGACCATGGAAATCTGGGCCAAGAACCTGACCAACAATAAGACGCTGCCGCTTAACGGTGGAACGACCGGATTTATTTCTCTGGATCGTAAAGCCTTTACCGAGCCCTGGCAGAAGCGTGAATTTGGCGTTCGTGTCAAAGCTGAATTCTAAGCTCACCCACCACACACGTTTTGGAAGGTCGGTCTTTTGACCGGCCTTCTTTTTTGTTGCTCGGTTAAAAAACGGTATCTTGAAGCATGCGAATAAAAGTAAGCGGTACGTGCGACCCCTTACCGTTCCCACCGAGATGAGCTTCGATCCACGCCTCCATCCACAACCACTTCAACCACTTCAACCACCAGCGTCATCTCAACCGCAGAGACATCTTCAAACAATACCGAGACGATGCCCTGGCCGAATGGCGTCAACTTTCTGCCTGAAGATCCTGTATTATGGCTTCTTCCGCTCCGGCCCAGTTAGTCTGACAATGCCGCTCGAGCCGCTGCCCTCGTCGAGTGGCAGCAACTTGCTGCCTGAAATTACTCGAATTACGGCTTCTGCTATTCAACGCCAGTTAGTCTGACAATGCCATTTGCAAGGCCTCCGCTCAAACAGCGTCAGTTGTCTCCGAAGAACTGCTTAGCCATGGTGTCCATTTCCTTGATGACCTGCTTGCACATCGGATCACGCTTCAAGGCGGACCAGTACTTCTTCACTTTCTTATGCTTGGCAAGGGGGTCTTTGACGCCGAAACCCGGTAGGGCTAGTTTGGCAAAGAATAGGGCGGGCAGGGCATAACAGTCGGCAATGGTAAACTTTTTACCCATGACCCACGGGCCACCTTCTGCCATGTACTGGTTCAGAATGCTGAGCCCCTTTTCCAGCTCTTCCAGCTTTTCTTTCACAACCTTTTTGTCGCGGGTCTCGGGGTCGCGCTGACGGAAGAGGTCCGTGACCACATTTTGCACATAGAGTTCGCTGATGGTGGCGATCAGACGGGCCATACCAGCGGCCTTGGGCGTGCCAGGTATAATTTTCTTCTTGGGATACTTGGCATCGAGGTATTCCACGATGACGCCGGATTCAGGCAGGATCGTCGCACCGTCCTTCATGGTGGGAATCTTGCCGATAGGATTGAGTTTGAGATACTCAGGTGATTTCAGTCCGTCCGCAGGCATTTCCACTTCATGTTTGATGCCCTTATGGCGCAGGGTCATCAAGACACGGCAAGCGTAAGGCGAAAGTATAGCGCCATAGATTTTCATCATCAGTGCGTCCTCTTCTATATGGTTGATCCCCAGGAGCGCCGGGCCTCGGAGCCCGCCGGTGGCCGTATCTTATCCAAACCCCTGGAAAAATCACCTGTCCTGCCCATGTCCTTCCCCCTGTCTTCGAATGGCAAGCGGCCGAGTTCAACACGCGGCCCCTCCTGTCTCCTCAACGTAGATCAACGAACCGATCTGGAGTAGCGAACACAATATCTTCACAAAACTGCCGCTCTTGGTTTGCAATGAGGGGCACACAGTCGGACCCGCATTCATAACTTCCGTTAGGCCAACGGTTTTGGATGATGTGAAGCATTCCCGCGTTTTTACAGGCGTCCAAGCTCTTGAACGTCCCCACATCATGGGCTGTGTCAAAGTCGGTGCCATCGGGATATATGGTCAAAAACCACGATTCTTCTCGCAGAATGAGATAGGTCACGGCCGCCAAAATACCCAACAACAACATGTCCCCCGTCAGGACCAATGGAACAGATTAGGGTGATTGCGTAAGAGAGTGTTATTGGCTCATCGTCATCATTGAGGAGTGAACGATGAGAGATAGAACAGAACGATCCCAGGATGTTGCGGAGCGGACGGTCAAGGACATCCGCCGCAAGACGCGCAAGCGTTACAGTGCTGAGGAGAAGATCCGATGGAGTGGACGCCCCCTCCCGACGGCATCGCAATGTGCCATGTTGGCGGTGTCACCAACACCAACAGAAGGAGAAGGCGTCCATGGATCAGGCTACCATCATCGGGATCGATCTGGCGAAGCATAGCTTTCAGATTCACGGTGCTCGGGCTGACGGGTCCGTTGCATTCCGAAAGAAGCTGATCCGCGGCAAAGTGCTCGACGTCCTCGCTTCGCAGCCGCCCAGCGTGGTGGCAATGGAAGCCTGCGCGAGTGCTCACCATTGGGGTCGAGAAACCGAGAAGCTGGGGCACGAGGTCAAGCTGGTTCCGCCGATTTATGTGAAGCCGTTCGTCAAACGGCAGAAGAATGACACAACGGACGCAGAGGCAATCTGCGAGGCTGCACAGCGCCCCACCATGAGCGTCGTGGCCGTGAAGACGAAAGAGCAGCAGGCCCGGGGGATGCTGTTCCGCACACGCGATCTCCTGGTGCGCCAGCGGACGCAGACGATCAACGCACTGCGGGGTCACCTGGCCGAGTTCGGCGTCGTCGCACCACAGGGGCCAGCTCATCTTGGCCGACTGGCATCGGCACTCGATGATCCGGACTCGGATCTGCCGGATCCGGTTCGCGAGCTGGGCCGCCTTTTGCTTGAGCAGATCGCCGGCCTCGGCGAGAAAATCGGCGGATTGGAGAAAGAACGCCGCGTCAGCGCGCGCCAGGACGAAGATGCGTCGCGACTGATGACGATACCGGGTGTCGGTCCGATCACCGCGATGGCTTTCCAGGCTTTTGCGCCGCCCATGGAGAGTTTCCGGCGCGGCCGCGACTTCGCCGCCTGGCTCGGCCTCGTGCCGCGACAACACACCACCGGCGGCAAGCCCAGGCTCGGCAAGGTATCGAAGATGGGCCAGCGGGACCTCAGGCGCCTCTTGATCACTGGCGCCATGGCTGTCGTCCAGAAAGCGGTCCGACGCGGCGAGACGGCGGACCCCTGGCTGGCCAGACTGCTGGCGCGCAAGCCGAGGATGCTTGTCGCGGTGGCTCTGGCCAACAAGATGGCGCGCATCGCTTGGGCGCTGATGACGAACAAGGAGAGTTACCGCGTTCCTGCGCCGGCCGCTGCCTGATCGGGTTGCGGTCACGCCGGGAACCGTCGGGGATGTGAGAAGGTCGGAGGACGGGTAAGGGCAAACGGTCAACGAGACGGGATGGGGAAAACCAGCACAATGCAAGGGCGCTTTGAAGCCCGTAGATCCGATTTGGACCCGATCCGCGTATTTCCATACAGGCCAGCGGCGACTGAAGGCCGCACCAAAAGGCCGGATAGACGACAGCACCTGACCACATGCACCGAGCCGTTCCAAAAATCTCTTGCATCACCGGGGGCGTCCATAGACGCATTGTCCTGGCTGGGACGTTGTCAGATGAATTTGATCCAAAACGAAACCCGCAATCGGGGGGACTCTTAGACAGCAAGCTGACGCCTGGGCGGTTTGGTAGCAGGGACGGTGCTTTGCAACCGGCGGCCCGCTAATAGGCTCAGAAAGTGTCCGATTGGAATTGACAAAGGACAGAAAAGCATCCGTACCTTCCAAATAAAAGAATAATATTACACGACTGCTTGGGCCCCATGATTTGTCCATCAAACACAATGTTGCCCCAATTATTGTGTAATCAAATGGCAATAGAGAAATCAGAACTGAACACTCTGAACTCTTCTCAACATAGGAGGTTTGCCATGATTATTCCCGACTTCATGGGCTTTCTCGTGCTCTTGATTATCGGTGGTGGCGCTGCTGCCGTACTTCACTATGGCCTTGATTATTATGTTGTACCCGGTATTTGGTCATTTCTGTCCAAGGTAACTGTCGGGTTCCTCGGCGCTTGGATGGGACCGGTCGTGTTTGGACATTGGTTTGAAGGCCTTGTCTTTGGAGGAATCTATTTCCTACCGGCCCTGCTTGGTGCCTTCGCCCTACTCATACTGATAGTGGATGTGACCAAGACTTTGCGTCATCACCCAGTATAACCGTATTGCGCTCAGATCCCTGTCCAGCCCCGCGGGTAACCGCGGGGCATTTTTTCAGTTGTTTGACGGCGTTTTCTTGAACGTTTGAATGGAGTTGTTGGGTTCATCAGGCCAGATCTCATCGGCCGTCATGCCCTGCTTGATCGCCGCCTTCTCGCCTTCGCTGTTGCGCTGCTTGGGCGCCGGCACCAGCGTGGAACCGACAATCTGACCGGACATCGGAATATAAGCCTTTCTTGTGAAGCTGCCAGTCGAACGCCTTTATGAAGCGCATCAGGGTGCCCGTTTCCGTCATTCGGTTACGGAAGTGATGGATCGTGTTCTCGTCGGGCATCGCCCCGCTCCCCCGCCTGTCAACGCCTCGACCAAAGGATTAACCCTCTGACGCCCGGGTAAGGTGAACAAAGTCCACCGGTACAAACGGACGATCTTCAAGGGAAATCCGAAAAAGTTCAGCGCGCGCCAGTGTCCTGCCCGGCACAATAGTGATGGGCTCAATCATCTGTGTAAAGACCCGATCCGCGAAGCCCCGCACTGTGTGGCGTCAACGTCTGTGGGACAGGAAGCCACGACAGCCAACCTCCCGGCCCAAATCAAATTACTCTAACAATGCCTACGTTTTGGCAATTGCTGACACGAATCATAATGCTCTCCAGTACGTATAAAATAAATCACTACAAGTAAGATTTCTGTCTTCGTTTGGCACAAGCTGTGCTCCAAAATGTTCTTGAAGTTTTGTGTTTATGGCGTCCAGATCAGGCCCAGAAATTCCAAGAGTTGTACCATAACATTGTATTTGCCTTTCTAGGACACGTTGGTGTTCAAACGGTGGCGTCAACAATTCCAAGTTTTGTTGGTGATATGCGAAGCCGAGAAAAATTAGAGTATCGGCGGTTGCTAGGTGATACCTGATCTGTTCAACATTGCTCCCCCCCGGGTCGGCTCCCTCCGCAAACGTCATAATTTGCGCTGCTAGCTTCACTAGATTGTGGCAATCTGGATCAGCGCCGAACTTCATTGGAGCTGGGCCATTGGTCCACGGGAGTGAACCGACCATCCCATAAGGATGAAAGACCTCCAGACCGTTTACGAGAGAGGCGGCCTGCTCAGAATTCAATCCATAATAGTTCTGTATTGAATGATACAGAAAGTGCTCAATACAGCGATCATAATTGAAAATTATGAATACGACTGAAGAAAGACGTTCTTTGAACCCAAGTGCCTGGCAGTCTTGAGAAATTAATTTCCAGAACGTATTGAACCAAGTTTCTTCAAGTGTCTCGAAATTCACAGTGTTATATATGTTTTCTGGGTTGACAAATAAGCGACTGTTTTTCTCGGCCTCTAGGATTGACTTTACGTTTGCGAGCTTTCCGGAAAATTCGATTTCCTTATTTCCTTATTTCCTTGATGAGCACCAATGAAGCTGTCAATGGATATGGCTTGTGGCAGAGCATCACAAATCCTCCGGCAAGCTGGAATATATTGGTTAATGCCCCCGCAATTGTTGAGGGACTGCGCAATCGTGCTGTTGCCCTTGATCGGACGTGACAGGCGATCAAATTCAAAGTCAAGATATTGGGCTATAGTTTTCTTTAGTTCGACGCTGGATGGAAGTCCGGCTTCTGTGCTTGCGCCGGCCCCCACTACAATGACTGTCTTCTTCGTAGGGTCCATATTCAATTCCAAGGGCGGCCCCCACTACAATGACTGTCTTCTTCGTAGGGTCCATATTCAATTCCAAGGACTCGAGTCTGAGGCCAGAAGAAGCCTGTCTTCCAATTCAGTGCTAGAGCACCTCATATCGCCAGTTACAAAACCGCAAAGCAATCGAAGCAGTACATTATAAGCTGCCCAACAAACCGATCACCGGTTTTTCGACCAACGAACTCCCTGCGTATCTCCTGAAGACCCCTGTCATTCCCGAAAATCTTATTCATTGATCTTAATGATTCAATCCGTCCAAGAGTGGAAGGGGTTTTCGGACGGGGCACTTGGGCCAGTTAGTCATATAGGTCTTCGATGGGTTGCTGTGGAGGGTAAAACAGTCCAACGATAATCCATGAATTTGGGAATTGATGCATATTTCCGACAAAGAAATGTGTATCGAGTTTTTCTATCATCTGACTTTCATATTTCTCGCGAATCGCGTCTTGCCATTTGCTACCGTATTTCAACCGCCATTTCCTATACGACTGCCCGAGTTCCCAGTCCATACACGACATAGAGTGGCCATTGCAGTCGGGGTCATTACACAAAAATTCGTATTTGAACTTGAACGGTATCTTTTCGAGTTGCGTTTCTGGATCCTTTTTGGAAAAGAGAAAGAGTTTGGTTGAGCTTCTTTAGCTCGTCGGGTGACCAATCTTCGTTGTCTTCCGTCTCGATTACCAATTGCGTAACACTACCCGATTAAAAAAAACCTAGTGTAGGAGCGCTTT
This sequence comes from Rhodospirillaceae bacterium, assembly GCA_965207985.1. Lineage (GTDB taxonomy): Bacteria > Pseudomonadota > Alphaproteobacteria > Rhodospirillales > Rhodospirillaceae > CBDBND01. The sequence continues at coordinate 66,865 of CBDBND010000004.1, forward strand.
TTTGGGCGTGTTGTTTTTGGATACTGCACATTGATGGCATTAGCAACGGCTTGATGAGGTCTTTTCTTGCGCGCCAGCCGTCAGATGTGGAAACGCTATCAATAATTTGAATCGTCTCTAAGTTCGGTATAAAACTCTCCGGCCTTTGATCTCTTGGCGCCTTGCTGACCTCGACTTCTATCCATTGGTATTTTACGAACTGCTTATCATCATCACGTGACCGATAGGGAATCGGAAAAAGCCTGATCCACTCTCCTTTGTCAGTAATACCGGCAGTGCACGAAACCTCGACCCCCTTGGTTGCAGGGACGGGGTAAGTGCGAACAGTGATCAGAATTTTTTTTCTAATTCCTGAGACTGTCATTGCCTGTTACCTAGAGGTCGTAGCCCTGCAACCCATGTTTCTCCAGAGCTATGAAAATCCGGTGTCTGTGGCACTCCTCTGGGTCATGTTCCATGCACATCATCGCTATTGGATGCTCTAGATTAAGAAACCAATGCAGGTTTTTCTTGAAGTAGCGGTCTACGACGTATGAATCATACCACTCCCAAATGGGCTCCCTCGTTCCTGCGCTAACTGCCTTTGCACGAATGTCTTTGGGGACGCCCCAATGGGGACAATGCATGTATGTAATTCCTGCTTTCTCCAACCTTGTACTGAAACTGTTTCTATTCAATTCCGGTCGGTACATGCTCTGCGGTATATGACGCACATCCAATAGGGTTTTCACTTCCATACTTTGCAACGCATCAAAGCCAGCGAAGGGGCACAAGACCTCATCAATTCCCCTATTTTTGAGAAACGTAAGCGTCGGCAGTTTTTGCTGCTCGTGCGATGGCTTCGGTTTCAGGGCCAGGTATTGTGGTGCAGGCCCTAAGCCAATCTTTCAAGCTGACGTCAAATTTGAAGCCATGTAGAGAAAACTCTGGAAAGGCAAGTAGTTTCGGCCCCGCCTCCTCCTCTGTTTTCAGAACCTGCTCACAAATTCTGCTGACATTCCTACGGACTGCATCCTCGACAAATGCTCCGGCCGAATCAAAAGCCGGATCGATCCGAAGATGAACCGCGTGAACCGTAGTCTGGTCGCCCACTCTGCCTACCTATTAAGCGGCGGTGAGTTTAGTGCCGACGGCGGTGTCTTCCCAGCGGAAGAAATCGAGGGCGTTGTCACACAAAGTCATTTGAGCCAATTCCGGAGTCAGATCATCACGTTCAAGGAATTCGCTCATCTGGCCCGGTTCAAAGTCTAAGTGTGGATAATCGGCAGACATCAACAGACGGTTCGGCGCCTTTGTCCATTCAATGCAATCATGCAGGAAATGATCCTCCGGTTCGAAGCCCAGCCAAATCTGGCGTTGGATGTACTCTTCAGGCCGAAGTTTCATCTTGGGCGCCATGAGTTTGGGCATGTCGCCGAATTTTTCGATGCGCTCGTGAATGCGATCAATGACCATGGGCACCCAGCCTATTCCGGCTTCGAAAATTCCCATCTTCAGGTCCGGGAAGGTTTCGCAGACACCGCCTGCAACAATATGCATAAAGATTTGCATCCCTTGCATGGGAAACCCAACAATATCGGACCAAAGGCCAGGACCGCGTGGCCAATTGTATTCATGGCCTGGAATATAGGGGTCCCCAAAGGCATGGAAGGCAATGGGCACGTCCAACGATTGCGCATCCTCATAGAGAGGATAGAAAAACTCATCTGAGGCTACGTGGTATTCGTCGGGTGTGTTCCCAATGACGGACGGATTGTAAACAACCGCAGGAAAACCAAGTTCAAGAACACAGCGCTTCATTTCCTCTATAGCACCCGGAATATCTGCAACGTTAAGGAAGCCATAACCGAAGAGCCGTTCAGGGTACTTTTGACAGAACTTGTGAAGCCAGGTGTTGTAGGCGTGGGCCATACCGTTACCCAGCTCGTTGTCGCCAAGGTATGCGGGGCAAATCATACGGTGAGGCATGAGACAACTGCGATCCACGCCTTCACTCTTCTGAAAATCATCGACCATGACATCGGGATTCCAGCCCCCTTCCGGTCCGGGTACGGACGCCGAAGGGGTAAGAGCCGCTTTCACACCTTGTGGCGGGAAACGGTACCGGCCCGCTCTGTAGATAAGTGCTCCGTCTTCCTCAACGTAGCGCGGCCGGTCATCGCGCTTTTTCACGTCATCGGGAAGATAATCCCAAATATCGAGAGGCATACCAATATGGGAGTCTGCATCGATAATCATGGTCGGCTTTGCATTACTCATTGGGCGTCTCGCTGGAGATGGAATGGTGCGGTGAGCAATAGTCCTATGCCTCAGACCGGGCAACTCATGTTTTTTCATCTGATAGAATAGTTTTTCTATACCATCTCTTTCCCTATCCAGATACGGCTGGGCAAGGCGGTTCGTGGTGGTCACGACGACGCGGCATTGTTAATAAGGGCGTTAGTGCGATTGAGACTTCGATGCCTGTTCTTTGAACCAATCGACAAATATTTCGGATTCTTCCGTACGACGGTATTGCGGATGCCTTTGAATAAAGCACCCAAACTTTTCGGAATAGATTGTCTCGGAAAACGCAACAAGACGTCCTGATTAAAGCTCATCTTGCACAAGAACGCCTCGTCCGAACGCCACCCCTTGCTCGCTGACGGCTGCCTCTATCGCCATGCTTGACAATGACAGCCTCGGCCCTTGCTCAAAATCATCAATGTTCAATCCAAAACTATTCAGCCAGCTTGCCCAGGTGGGGAAGTCGCTAAATCTGAGCATGTTTTCGTCATGAATGAGAGTGAATGAAGATAGATCTTTTGGAGATTTTATATCGTCCGCGCAGCCTAATTCGGGACTCCATAACGGCATGACCTCGTCGCTCAGTACAAGTTCCGTATCTGGACGTTGCGCATTCTCGAAATCATAGACCACAGCAATGTCACCGTCGGAGTCCGTTAGGCTGATCTGACGTAGGACGCAAGAAACTCGAATTGAATATGCGGAAATTTGCCATGGAAACTGTCCAGCCGGGGAACAAGCCACTTTGACGCAAATGATAGCGACACCATCACAATTACGTCTTAAATATCCTCACCAGGTACCGCTTTCTTCATTGCAGAAGCAACTTTGTCAAATCCTTCCTGCAGATCTGGAAGGCATCTCTGAGCAGCTTCCGTTAGGAGCAAACCTTTCGATTCCCGCTTAAACAACTTGATGCTTAGGTGATCTTCCAGGGACTTTACTTGCTGACTTACAGCCGCAGGAGTGACACATAATTCGTCTGCGGCTCTCTTAAAGCTGAGATGCCGGGCCGCGGCTTCAAAGGCTTTGACCGCATTGAGCGGAGGAAGACTTCGGGCCATGGTTTAGCGTTAGAAATACTGAGCCTGAGAGTTGTCCCCCGTCAAGTTTTGTATGTTGCGAGAGATCGGGACAGTCTCCTAAAGTGGGCCGTTTACTGAGGTTCTGGAAGGGATTTTAGAACCCTGAACTTAGCGCTTTTGTTGTCATACGTGCCAATCCAAGAATGTCGGTACTTGGGGTTTTCTTTTCTGAAAGGCGACAGATTAGGTGAAATCAACTGCCGCGTGTTTTTTGTGGTCCGGACTATGGCTCCTCGCAACGCTGAGTGTGCCGCCACCTCTATGGGCTGCCGAAAGACTCCGTGTTGGTGTCGCCGATTTTCCATTTGCCCGCTTCAATCCGTGGGCGTCACCCAATCAACCAGGTGTTTTTATTCTATCCGCTGTATTTGACGGCCTGACACGCGTTGGCCCCGATGGTACAACGCAGGCGTGGCTTGCTACATCTTGGTCAAGCGAAGATTCAACAACCTGGCAAATCGATCTTCGCGAAGACGTCATCTTCTCTAGCGGCCGTCCGTTTACTTCGCGCGACGTGCAACAAAGCCTCAATTATTTGACAGGACCCGTTACCCGTCGCGAAGTCATCGCTCAGAATTTTGCCAATGTCCGAACAGTTAACGTAAGCGGATTACATAGCCTGAGAATAACGCTGGACGCACCCGATGTCTTGTTTCCGCGTACAATCTCACAGTTGCTCATCCCGGACTGGACGGCTTGGGAAAAACTTGGACCCGATGAATTTGCGTTAAATCCCATTGGTACCGGCCCCTTTTCTGTAGAGTCCGTCTCAGGAGACCGCATTCAATTCATCGCTCATAAAAAGTCATGGCGGGCACCCAAAGAAAAGAAGATGGAATTCATCGCGCTTAGCGAACCTTCTAGCCGGTTGAATGGACTTCTCTCCAACCGGCTTGATATTGCGTTTGCCATGAGCCCCGACGATCTTGCCATTTTGGAGCAAGCCAGAGTGTCTTTGTATGCAGCTGACTTGCCGATTGTCTATGGACTTATCTTCATCGTGAACAAACAAGGTTCTCCGATCCAATCAAAACTTGTCCGGCAAGCGCTTAATTATGCGGTCGATGTCGAAGAAATTATAGATGTCGCATTGGCGGGTTACTCAAACGCAGCCAGCCAGCCCACACATCATAGAACTCTTGGTTTCGACCCTGCGTTGAAGCCTTATGGCCACGATCCTGAAAAAGCGAAGGCTCTTCTCGCTGAAGCGGACTTTCCGCAAGGATTTAGCCTAGTCGCAGAAGTGACACTGAGTGGCCCTATCGAAGCTCTTGTTTTGCAAAAAATAGCCGACGACCTAAAAAGAATTGGTGTAGACCTCACTTTAGAAACCATCACCTATGCTTCATTCGCCTCAAATTTTCGAACCGGCAACTGGAGCGGCGATGCGTTTAATATGACGTTTTCGGCTGAGCCGAATTTGGACGCATTGCGCAGTATTCGGTATCACTCCTGCGATTGGACGGCACGTTGGTATTGCGATGAAAGCATCATGCCGACAATTCACCGTGCCGCACACGAACCGTCCCTGGACGAGCGCCAGCGCTTAACCCGACACGTTATGGCCCATTACCGGGAAGAGGCACCTGCAATCTTCCTATACGAAATGCCGCATTTTTTTGCTTTGAGTGACAAAGTACAAGGCTTTAGCACGATCCACAGTTTCATTCCCTGGCACAATGTATCTGTTTCCAACCGATGATCGCTTAGTCGTCTGGTTCAAGCACTTGGAACACCCATGAAAGAGATCGACCCCATGCAGCGCTACACCTCTCACGCAAAGACATTCTTTATCACTCTTCTTCTTGCGCTGACCTTTACCGCCAACAGTTACGCAAAGACGGTTCTGGTTACAGGGTCTAACAGAGGCATAGGTCTTGAGTTTGTTACACAGTATGCGGCGGTAGGGTGGGATGTGATTGCGACGAGCCGGTCTGGGTATTGGGCTTGCACTGGACCGTGACGTAGGCGCGCATGCACCGGGCCGAGAGGTCGGCGACGGTGGGGTCGGGCCCGGGTTCCGGCGGGACCGGGTCGTCGAGGCAGCTACCTTGCTCCTCGGCCCCCGCTCACGCCTCCCGGCGATGATGATTGACCTGCTTCACGACCTGCGCCAGGACCTGAGTTACCTGGACCGGCGGATCAAGGAGATCGAAGCTACCATGAAAGCGCTCAACCGGCAGAGTGCGGCATGCCGCCGGTTGATGACCATTCCCGGGATCGGCGAACTCAATGCCTCGGCCTTTGTCGCTGCCATAGGACGTGGCGAGCAATTCCGCTGTGGCCGTGACCTCGCCTGTTGGCTAGCAGTCCACCGCTACGCACTGCCTGAGGCCATTGCACGTCGAAGATGGGACAAGGGCAAAACCCGGACCGGCTTGAACGCCGTCTTTCGCACCGATAACGTAGAAAGTTTTTCGCACATTTATTGGGTTGGTGGCCCCTGATCTGGTTAGGTTGGTTTTGCGGAATCAACGGACCCAGAACGAAGGAGCCACCATGAAGGAAGATAGCACGAAGCCGTTGTCGAACGTTATCAGGATTGACGACGATCGCATCCAGGATCACCTGGGGAAGATCGTGCGCGGCAGCGTGGAGGAGACGCTGAATGCGCTGTTGGACGCCGAGGCGGACCGGCTGTGCAATGCGGAACGCTACGAGCGCACGGAGGCCCTCCGGGACACCCGGGCCGGGAGCTACGAGAGGAAGCTTCACACCAAGGCGGGCGAGGTGACCCTGAAAGTCCCGAAGCTGCGCCGCCAGACGTTCGAGACGGCCATTATCGAGCGCTACCGGCGGCGCGAGGCTTCGGTCGAGGAAGCCCTGATGGAGATGTACCTTGCCGGTGTGTCTGTCCGGCGGGTGGAGGACATCACCGAAGCCTTGTGGGGTACGCGGGTAAGCCCTGGGACGGTCTCCAACCTCAATAAGAAGATTTACGCCCAGATTGCGGCCTGGCGGGAACGGCCGATCACGGGCGAGCATCCTTACCTCTACCTCGACGGGATCGTCCTCAAGCGCACGTGGGCCGGCGAGGTCCGTAATGTCTCGCTGCTGGTGGCCATTGCGGTTAACGGCGACGGCTACCGGGAGATTCTCGGCATCTGCGAAGGGGCCAAGGAGGACAAGGCCGGATGGCTCGGCTTCCTCAAGCATCTTAAGAGCCGAGGCCTCTCAGGCGTCGAGCTGATCGTCTCCGACGCCTGTCTCGGGCTGGTTGAGAGTGCCGCCGAGGTCTATCCGCAAGCCCGCTGGCAGCGCTGTGTGGTGCACTGGTACAGGAACGTCTTCTCTCACGTGCCCTCCACCAAGGTGCGCGAGGTGGCCCACATGCTCAAGGCCATCCATGCCCAGGAAGACCGGGCGGCGGCCCGCGCCAAGGCCGATGAGGTCATCGCCAAGCTCAAGGGCATGCGGCTATCGAAGGCCGCCCAACTGGTGGAAGAGACCGTCGATGAGACCGTGGTGTACTACGCCTTCCCGGACGAGCATTGGCGGCGTATCCGCACCAACACTCCGCTTGAGCGGCTGATGCGCGAGATCAGGCGGCGGACCCGCGCGGTCGGCGCATTCCCGGACGGCGAAAGCGCCCTCAACCTGGCCGCGGCCAGGTTGAGGCACATCGCGGGAACCAAATGGTCCGCCAAACGATACCTCAACATGAAACTGCTCAAGGAAAAAACGATGATCGCCTGACCGGATCAGACCACCAGCCCAAAACAAATGTGCGAAAGATTCTGGACACTACCCATTGTTGAACTGCTGCGGATGTTCCCGGATCAGGATTCCTGCTTCGCATGGCTGGAAAAAGTGCGCTGGAATGGTGAGCCTGCCTGTGCGCACTGCGGCGCGACCGACAAGATCAGCCCGCCCAAGAGCAAACCGCACGCCTACTGGTGCGGCCATTGCCGCAAGTATTTCACAGTCACGACCGGGACGATCATGCACGCGACCAAGACGCCGCTGCAAAACTGGATCGTTGCGATCTACAGCGTGATGACCGCTCGCAAGGGCGTCTCCGCGATGCAGCTGTCGAAGGAACTCGGGGTCCAATACCGGACGGCGTGGTACATGCTTCACCGGGTCCGGGAGGCTTGCGCGGGCGGTGAATTCCGGCTCGGCAATGTCGTCGAAATGGATGAGGTCTATATCGGCGGGAAGGAAGCGAACAAGCACGAAAGCAAGAAGCTGCGGGCTGGGCGCGGGCCGGTCGGCAAGGCAACCGTTATGGGAGCCCGCGAACGGGGTGGCAAGACGGTAGCGAAGCCGATCCCGAACGCCGATGGCCGAACCGCTACCGAATTCGCCGCCGCAACGGTCAAGCCCGGCGCGACCGTCTATACGGACGAATCGAACATCTACAATCGCCTGCCCTTCGACCATGACGCCGTGAACCACAGCGCCAAGGAATATGTCCGTGGTCCGGTTCATACCAACGGGATCGAGAGCGTATGGGCGTTGCTGAAACGCTCGATCCACGGCACTTGGCACCATGTTTCCCCGAAGCATCTGCATCGCTATGTGAACGAGGCGGCGATGCGCTTGAACACCGGCGATGTTCGGATCGACACAATCGACCGGATGGATGCCCTGATTCGAGCGGGGGGGGGGGGGGGGCAGGCGTATTCGGTATCGCGATCTGGTCGCCTGACCGGAGCGGCCTTATGGCGGGCACCGCCCTCGCACGACGATCCGAGCGCCGCGCAGAGCGGCTGCTTGATGATTTGCTGACTTCCCAAGGTTGGGACGAACGCAAGCCGCCGCGCGGCGACCTCTACCTACAGCACGAATATCGCGCCGACGAAAGACTGGCGGAGGCGCTGGCGCACGCGAGCAAGACGGGAGACGGTCCCGGCATCCCCGAGGCAATGTTGATGGATGCGGAAAGCGCCGGGCCGTTGGCCGTGATAGAGGCGAAGGCGGAAGCTGGGGATATCGACATCGCGCTGGCGGAAGCGGAAGGCTATGGGGCGGCTCTCATTGAGGCCGGATTCCTGCCTCTCGCCATCGGTCTTGCGGGAACGGACGGCGCGGAATTCCGGTTGCGCGTGTCCAAGCCCGACGAAGGCGAGTGGACTCCCGTCACCTATGACGGCCATCCGATTAACTGGATTCCGAGCAAGGAGGATTGCCGCCGTCTACTGGCGCGGGGCGCTTCGGCAGAGATACGCCCCAGTGTTCCGCCGGTCGAAGTGCTGGCGGAGAAGGCCGACGAAATCAACCGGCTTCTCCGCGAGGCCGACATTAAGGACGAATTCCGCCCCTCGCACGTCGCAGCCGTCATGCTGGCGCTGTGGCGCACCCGTGGCGATATCCGGCGCGACCCCAGGCACATCCTCCAAGACATCAACTCCGGCTGCCGAGACGCCTTCATGGCGGCGGGAAAGGCCAATCTCGCGAGCAGCATCCGTCTCGACAAGGCGAACAGGAAGCTAGCCGAGCGCGCACCGCGGATCGCCACGATCCTTGAACGCCTGAACGTCACCGTCCTGACTGCCGAGCATGACTATCTCGGCCAGCTTTACGAGACGTTCTTCCGCTACACCGGCGGCAACACGATCGGGCAGTATTTCACGCCGCGCCACATCGCCCGGATGATGGTCGATCTGTGCGAAGCGGGCAGCGCGGACACGGTTCTCGATATCGCGTGCGGGACCGGCGGGTTCTTCGTCGCCTACATGGACCGTTTGCTCAAGGTGGAGCACCTGTCTCGCGCTGACATGGTGAGCGTCGTTCAGGAACGCATCCTCGGTTTCGAGAGCGAGCCCGTCACGGCGGCGCTGTGCGCTGCGAACATGATCCTGCGCGGCGACGGGACAAACTGCATCCGGCAGGCCGACTCACTCACCCTCGTCGATTTCCCCGAGGAAGAGGCCACGGTGGCCCTGATGAATCCGCCGTTCCCGCACAAGAACACCGATACCTCCGTCGAGGCGTTCGTTGAGCGCGGACTGGAAGGCTTGCGCCTAAACGGCAAGCTCGCGGTGATCGTTCCCTCAAGCCTGCTGTCGAAGGGCGGCGGCAAGGGGAAATGGCGGAAGCGGATACTGGACTCGAATTCTCTGCTGGCCGTCTGCCAGCTCCCGGACGAACTGTTCGAGCCCTTCGCCTCGGTCACGACTTCGATGATCCTGTTGGAGAAGGGCCGCCCGAACCGGGCATCGCGCAGAACCGCGTTCGTCCGCCTGCGTCACGATGGATTGGTGCTGCGAAAAAGCGCCCGCGTGAGCCGTCCAAGTGAGCCCAATCAGATCCCGGACGCGATTGACGCTATCGAGAACAAACGCGACATGCCGGGCTTCTGCGCTGCGGTGGGCGTATCGGACAAGGCCGAATGGTCCGCTGGCGCCTATATCGCGTCGGCCGCGCCCGAAGAGGATGAACTGCGCGCCGCCGTGGACGTTCAACTCCGTCGCATGGCGTCGTTCTATACTCGGTACGCTGCGGAGATTGTGGAGCAGCGCGCGGCGGTTGATGCTGGCGATATCGACGTTCACCCCTATCGCGATCTATTGAGTGCACTTCGCCACGCGAACGCCCAGAAACTTCCTGCCGAGGAAGGAACCGTTGGCGGGGAATTCGATATCTACTACGGCATGAAGGAACTGCATTCGCGCGAGGGCATCGGCCCGGGTCGCACGCTCATCATATCGCCGACCGAGAATTACAACGGCACCTATGGGTGGCTGGACTTCCCGTATGCCCTGGAGCCGGGTTTCGTCACCGTCGCGCAAACCGGAAGCATCGGCGAGGCGTTCGTCCAGTTGGAGCCCTGTGCGGTCAACGACGATTGCCTGGTGCTGCTGCCGAAAGACGGACGGGAGCCCGATATGGTGATGCTCGTCCTAGCAGCCGCCACGCTTCACGCCGAGCGGTGGCGTTTCAACTATGGCCGCAAGCTGATCCCGGCCCGGATCGCTCACTTCGCGCTTCCAGCGTCCGAATCGTTGAACGACTGGGTCGCCGGAAAGATCGACTCCACGATGGATGTTATCTCCGCGAGCCTTGCGCCGTATCAGGAGGATGAAATGCCGGACTCGAAATTCAACCGCGCGGCGTTCGATGAAACCGAGCGTGATCCCGTGACGCGGGGCGATGTGGAGTCCGTGATGCGGCAAGTGATGGAATACCCGGCAAAGCCGGAGACCGGGAGCGAGAACCGGGAACCGACGAAGGCCGAAATCAGTCAGCGTTGGAAGATGACGCGGGAGGATTAGGGGCCGGCTTTGCGGATTTTGCTACCCAATTCCCTTAGTTTTCTCAATTGCCCATCAATAGACCATGGCGGTCAGTTTACCACCAGGGGCGGAATGTGGACGCTTACCGTTGTAGAACGTTATACATATGGGGATACCCGCCCTGGCCTGTGAGCCGGTTTCACAAGTGTGTCGATAGACGCATTTGCATTTAAGCGGTGCGCCGCAGCTGCTTGGCGAAGACGTTGTCCGGGAATCGTCCCTTGCAGTCCATTGAGATGTGGATAAAGTTTTTGAAAGAGACATTTTTTCCATGCAGCGAAATCCCAGGACCGCATTATGAGTGGCAAATGGCACAGATGATCAACTTCCCACCCACATCAGCTATCGAACGTTCAAATGACCAGACTTGAAGAAATAACCGATGTCGGCAATGACCTCAACGATGACAGTAAGGAATTTCTACTTAGCGAAATAGACATGCTTAAGGAGCGTCTTGAAAAGCAACGTGAGTTCGATTGCCAACCTCGTCTTAGCCGAAAGGAACGCAACAGGAAGCTCGAAGCACTGTCAAAACGATTGGACGGACTTGACGGCCTGATTAATGAGCTCGTCGCTAACGGGGACCCGTCATTGAACACCATCTACGCCGATCGCCTGGCGAGGCTGCTGTCTCATGACGGAGTCAACGCGGTTCTGGGTTTGAAAGCTCCTCTCCCTGGATCTTCCTCCAGGTTTCTCGATAGCCGAGAGGCCACCGGACGCCTGGGTCCCGCGGCGGCTCTTGAGCAACTTCAGCTGGAACATAGAGACAATGCCCTTAAGAATGCCGGTCCCCAAGCGCTTTCAGGTCTGATAGGTCAACTCAAGGTACCGCTTGACATATTTCTCGAAGGTGAGCGGGAAAATAGTAAGGGTGGGGCGCCCCAAAGACTAAACCGAAACATTGCCGTGCATGAATTGGCTATCGTCTACGAAGACGTCTTTAACGAACCCGCTACCACAACACTAGGCGGCACTTTCATGCTACTGTGCGCAGATGTTCTTCGATACATCGGAGAAGATTCGGCAGGCTTGGAGAGCGCTGTTCATAAAGTGCTGAAAACGAAGCGCCGCTAGCTGAATTATCTTCGAAACCGGACAAAAATTCGGCCCGGTTTCCAATAGAGGCCACCACAAAATTTATGCAATTTCTCGGGCTCAGACTAATTCGGAGTCGAGCGTGCGAGAACCCTTCCCCAACGACAACGGCGACTCAGAGGCCAAGAGCCTAACGACTGCTAAGTACCAGTCTGACGAAACTGCAGTGCCCTCCAATGAGAGGATCACGCTGTTGGTACGCCTGCTGGCCCGCTTAGCCGCCAAAGAAACAACCGACCGACAATCAGGTACTAACCCTGATAACTCTCCAACGCCATGCTTTGGGCCTCACGCCATTGGTAATGAAGGACGCCGGTCAAAATAAGGGCAACCTATGAAAACTGACTTAGGCGACCAGCACAACAACCATCTTCTTACGCTCGAACAAGTTGCCGACTACCTCTCAGTTTCCAGCCGCACCGTCCGCCGTCTTATAGACGACAAACAACTTAGGTGCATCCAGGTGGGACGTCAGAAGCGTTTCGACCCCAAGGATCTGGAGGCATACGTGAAGGGTAATAGGACGTGAGCCCGACTGTCCTCTATAAAGTAATAATGTCCTGTGATGTCAAGTAATAGTGAATATTATCGGACAGTATTCGTCGGAATTACTGGTCATATATTTTCACTTTATTGTACTTCTGTCCACTTTTGTCTTCACTTTTCCTTTCCTGTCACTTACCTTGGCTCACTACGGAGGAAATCCAATGGCCAACGCAGATAAAATCCGCAACCCCTTCACCAGCGCCGACAGCCTGACTTTCCGTGACCTGATCGACAGGGTTGACGCCGATATGGAGCTGGGCAGCCGTCAGAAACGGGAAATCGCGTCCGCTCTTCGTCAAATTCCAAAATGGCTCTGCAGGCTCCCTGACGAGGTGCCGGCCAACGCGGCGTTCCTGAGGAAAGCCTTGGAGAATTTCCATTGGAAGCATGTCCCTATCAGGAAACGGCGGTATCAGAATGTGGTGAGCCAGGTGAGGTTTGCCCTTAAACACTGCGGTGTGGTTTTAAGCGAACAGATGTATCTGGCTGAGTTCACGCCTGAATGGCAGGCCCTGTGGGATCACCTTGACGGGGAAAAATATTATAGGTCGGGTCTTTCCCGTTTCTTCCGCTTTTGCTCGGCTCAGAGGATCGGTCCCGAAGACGTAGACGACCTGACGTTGGAGTCCTTCCTATTGGCCTTGGAAGCCGAAGCGATAACCAAGAAGCCCAGAATCCAGCATCAAACGGCCTGCCGCGTGTGGAACAAGTGCGCGGATTCCTTCCGGGGCTGGCCCCAGCAGCGGGTCACGGTCCCGGTCTACGGGGAGTTCTACACAGAAAAGTTGGAAGCGTTCCCAAAGAGCTTCCAAGATGATCTTGGCCGTTATATCGATCGGCTAACCGACGTGGACCCCTTCGACGAGGATTGCCCGCCAAGAGCCCTAAAACCGCGCAGCATTCAAGCACTCAAGATGCAGGTCCGGCAGTTGGCAGCCGGTTTGACCCATCAGGGCCATGACATCGAAGACATTACCTCTCTCGCTTACCTGGTTGAGCATTACGAGCTTGCCCTGAGATGGCATTTGGGGCGCAACGAAAACCATACATCCGGGCAGATCGCAGGTATGGCGGATTGTCTTCGTAACATCGCCAAGTACCACGTCAAAGTACCGGAAGCGGTTCTCAAGAAAATCGGGAGGGTCCAAAGCAAGCTGGCCCGGAAAACCACGGGCCTGACGGAAAAGAACCATGAGCGCCTGAAGCAATTCGACAACCCGGGGAATATCCAAAAGCTGCTGTGGTTCGGCAAGACGGAGTTCGACAAAGCCATCAAGACGGACAATGGCAGCCGTCAGCAGGCGCTCGATGCAAGCCTGGGTTTGGCCGTCGAACTGCTGCTCCATGCGCCCATGCGGATAAACAACCTCGCAAACTTGAAGCTCGGCAAACACTTGCATTGGGAGAAAAGCGGCCGAAAAGGACGCCTGTCCATCTCAATCTCCGGCCACGAGGTCAAGAACGGTGAGGGGCTGAATTTTCCGTTTCCCGAGGCGGTTTCCAACATGGTGCGGATATACCTGGAAAGGTTCCGGCCCAGGCTGTTCACGGGCCGGAATGATTATCTTTTCCCAAGCCGGAACGGCGAAGCCAAGCATCCGGATACCTTGAGCAAACAGATTAGTAAACGGATATGGGATCGCTGTGGTCTTCGGATGAATCCCCATCTCGTACGCCACTTCGTCGCCAAGCAGGTGGTCGAAGCCACGCCCGGCAACTACGAGGGAGCGCGGCGCATTCTGGCTCATAAGGATTCAAACACGACTTATCAAAACTACGAGGGCTGTGAAACCAAGTCCGCGGTTGAACACTGGCATGATCTGTTGGTTTCCAAGCGGGGATTTGTCGGCCCGGCAAAGCCGGATGGCCTTTCCGACACTAGGGCCATGCGGCGGCGAAGAGCCAAGGGCAAGAAACGGTCATGAAGAGCGGCGGAAGACGCTGGGTGCTTCCCTATGAGCAATGGCCGCCAATGCATAGGGAGGCTTGGCAGGCGGTGATTGATCCGGGCGACGTGTTCTGCGAACGGGGCCTTGCGTCCTGTTGGACGGACAAGACCTGCCGCCAGATCGTCAAGGATTACGGCATGTGGCTCAAACACTGGTCCGGCCGGGACCCGTCTCTGCTCGCTTCGCCGGAGCCCATTGCACTGACGCCGGACAATCTTAGGCCTTATGTAAGCGGCCTTCAGGACCGGCTGGCGCCGGTCTCCGTGTGCAGCCGATTGCGGGGTCTATCCCAGGCTTACCGGGTGATGTGGCCCGATGCCGGCAGGACAAAACTCAACACGGTCCTCAGCCGTCTTAAGCGCAATGCCAACCCCTCCCGAAACAAGCAGGCGCTGGTCATGTCCAGCCGCGAGATCCTGAACGCCGCGCTTGACCATATGGACAATGTGATCAAGGGTCCCGCTCGATCGGACACCCATCGGGCAAGCCGGCTGCGCGATGCCCTGATGGTGGCCTTGCTCGCCGTTCACCCCATCCGCCTCGCCAATCTGACCCGGATCCGGCTGGGACGGCATCTGACCTGGGAAGGCGATGAGATTTGGCTGCGCTTCTCGGACCATGAAACCAAGGAACGGCAGCCCCTGGATTTTCCGTTGGCACCGGTCCTGATCGAACCCCTGGAACTCTACCTCCGAACCTACCGGACCATCCTGCTGGATGGCCGGGAGTCGGACGCCTTGTGGATCAGCATACGCAAAGGCCCCATGAAAGAGACGGCCGTCTATGAGCAGGTCGTGCACACCACGGAGCGGCTCTTCGGCCATCCCATCAATCCCCACCTGTTCCGGGACTGCGCCATGACTACGCTGGCGACCGATGACCCCGCTCATATCCGTGTGGGCGCCCGCCTGCTTGGTCACAATTCTCTCAAGTCCGGCGAACAGCACTACAACCATGCCACCATGCTTTCCGCCGTCGCCCAATACCATGAGACCCTGGCGCAACTTCGAGGCAGCGGACCGCCCACCGAGGATCCAAATCCATGACACGAGCCGTCATCTATGCCCGCTATAGTTCCGACAACCAGAGGGACGCTTCGATTGAAGATCAGGTGCGTCAATGCACCAAGGAACTCGCGAACCTGAACGCCCGCTGCGTCAACACCTATACCGATCACGCCATTAGCGGGTCGACCCATTTGAGACCAGGCTACCAACGTCTACTGGAAGACAGCCGAAACGGAGCCTTCGATGTTGTGATAGCAGAGGCATTGGATCGCCTGTCCCGGGACCAGGAAGACGTGGCCGGGCTGTTCAAGCTGCTCAAGTTCCAGGGAATAAAGCTGATCACCCTGTCCGAAGGCGAGATCACGGAACTCCATGTGGGCCTCAAAGGCACCATGAACGCCCTTTACCTCAAGGACCTGGCCACCAAGACCCATCGCGGTATGGAGGGGCGTGTGCGGCAGGGGCGTTCCGGAGGCGGTCTCTGCTACGGTTATGAGATGGTGCGGGACACCGCCAATGCCACCGGCACCCCGGAAAACGGCATGCGTGTGATCAAGGATGAGGAAGCCGCCATAGTCCTCAGGATCTTTCGCGCCTACGGGAACGGCGTGTCCCCAAGTGCCATAGCGGCAGCGCTGAATTCCGATCATGTTCCCGGCCCAAGGGGATTGGCCTGGGCCGATACGACCATTTACGGCAACTGGCGACGGGGCACCGGCATCCTCAACAACGAACTCTATATCGGCCGTCTGGTCTGGAACCGCCAAAGCTTTGTCAAGGACCCCGAGACCGGACGCCGCCTGGCCCGTCCCAATCCGGAAACCAGTTGGATCATAAAGGAGGTGCCTGAGCTACGCATCGTTCCACAGGACCTTTGGGACGCCGTCAAGCGCAGACAGGAGAAGACCCGCAAACTTGTGACCAAGGATAAGGGTGCGGGTGTGCGTTCGGAGCGGGCGCGGCGGCCCGTCTATTTCTTGTCCAGACTTCTGCGTTGCGGTGTCTGTGGCGGGTCCTACACCATCATAAGCACCACCAGGTATGGCTGCACCAATGCCAAGACACGGGGCACCTGCGCCAACCGGTTAACCATTCGGCGCGACCATTTGGAGGAAACCGTGCTGAGGGGTCTGAAAAGTCAGCTCATGGAGCCCGGCCTCCTCAAGGAGTTCATTGCCGAATACCACCGTCAGCTCAACTCACGGCAGGCCACCCGTGAAGCCGAATGGAGAACCAGGGAAAAAGAGCTGGCCCGGATCAAACAGGAGATCGGGGAACTGATCAAAGCCATCAAGGCGGGCATCCATTCTCCCACCTTGCAAGCGGAGTTTGATGAATTGGAAGCCCGTAAGGCGGCGTTGGAGGACGAACTGGCCAGTGATCCACCACCGCCGGTCCGCCTGCACCCGAACCTGAGCGAGGTGTATCGGGCCAAAGTGGAAAATCTCCGCAAAGCTCTTAACGACGAAGAAGCCAGACCGGAAGCGGCAGAGATATTGCGCTCTCTTATCGACGAAATACGGCTGGTTCCCGAGGACGGGTCGCTGCAGATTCAACTCATCGGCCACCTGGCCGAAATGATCGCCTTAGCTGCAAGAGAGAAACCCGAAGCCCTTGAACCCGAATTGCAAGTAACGCTGGTTGCGGGGGCCCGCAACCACCGAGTCCGACATTTAATTGAGGTGCCGGTTTGATCTATCTTAACCTACTGATTTGCAGAAAGTTTTATGGCTCAGAGGCTTGTTTTTGCCGAGGTGCTCTCATGGCACCCAGAGGCTTTCTGTTCTCGGACATCACTCAAACTGGCTATGAAGAAGCTATTTTTCTGTTTGGATTAGTGGCCGGGAGGGACAACCATCGTGGTTGGCCAATGGATAAGAAATTATGTTTTTTGGTGCTGGCTGGCAGAAAACTGCCAAAAGCCTACCGAAACTGCTTGACGAAATGGCCAGCAGGATAGCGAGAAACAAACATTCGCCTCAAAATGTGCTAACGTCCAAGGCCGCTAGGTTCATAAAGACCGGAACATCACGGAATCGAGTGGGGATTGAACCGTTTGAAAAGTTCGGCGACTGACTCCATGTCCAATGCTATAGCGAAGCAATAACGCAGGAGACCTCATTGATGGCCACAATAGACTTGAAGACCGACCGTCCGACCTATGCGTCAGACTTTATTCCGTCCGATGTTGAGCGGGCGGTGTTTTTGGGCAACCCCATCCTGGACAACATGATGACCAGCCTGATCGCCCTAGGGGCCGAGGTGTGGTCGAACCGGCGTCGGATGAAGGTTGTGGAAGCCCTTTTGGAAGAGAAAGGGATCACCAACGCGATGATCGAGCAGTACATGCCGACGGCCGAGCAGGAAGCCGAGTGGCAGAAGGACCGGGACCGGTTCATCGATCTGGCCTATTCGCCGCTGCTGCGCGAAGGGGACCTCCCCGTCTCCGCCGCCTTCCAGCGCGAAAACAAGTAGTCCAACTGCAGTCAAAGGAGATCAAACATGATTGATCGTCGCACTCTGTTCGGTGCTGCGGCTGCCGTCACCACAGCCGTAGGGGCGGCGTTCTCAGGCCGTAAGGCCGAAGCTGCCCACACCAATGTTAACCTCACCCCTAAGGGCGATGTTGAACCCCGCGGGTCCAAGGGACGTCTCGAACGCCTTCCTGCGCTTGATCTGGAAAGCAAGCACGACTTCGCCACCGGTTTCCGGAAATTCCATGGCCGGTTCAACCGTATCGCCAACAACCGGATCGAGAAAATTCTCGAAGAAAAGGGTCTTGATCCCAAAGGCACTTACACCATGGAAAAGGTGCTTGAGCTTGTTGAAGATGACGCCGTCGTGCAAACCAGCGGGCGCACCTGGATCAGCAACCAGCAGGTGACCTGGAAGATTCTGCAAGACCATTTTCACGGCAATGCTGACAAGTATCTCGCGGAAATGGAAGCTGCCGACAACGAAGGTCCGGGTACTCTGGAACTCAATCCGGACATGGATATTCCAAAGTACACCAAGCACGAAATCCATATTCAGCCCGGAGGTTATGTCGGCGACCCGTTTGCCGGACATATCTACCACTACGGCACCAACAGCTTTTACGTCGGGGCTATTGGCGATAACGAACAGGACCAGATCCACATCGGCACGGCCAACCGCCTGCCCCTGCCGGAAGACGGCAAGGTCAAACGCATCCTCGACATGGGATGTGGCACCGGCCAGTTGACGGTCGCACTGAAGGAGCGCTTCCCCGATGCCGAAGTATGGGGTATCGATGTTGGTGGCCCCATGGTGCGTTACTCGCACATGCGGGCGCGTGATCTCGGCGTTGACGTCAACTTCGCCCAGCGTCTGGTGGAAGACACCAAGTTCGAAGACGGTTACTTCGACATTGTCACGTCCTACATCATCAACCACGAACTGACCCAGGACGCCAGCCGCAACATGATTGCGGAAGCCTACCGGATCACGCGTCCGGGCGGATACTTCTACCCCATCGACTTCCGTTCTGGTGGAGACAAGGGCCGGGCCTATGGTCAATACCGCCGCTGGTGGGATCACCGGTGGAACACGGAAGTGTGGAGCCGTGAGTACCACACCCTCGATTTCGAGGGCGAACTGGTCAAAGCCGGCTTCACCATGAACAAAGAGGCGAAGGCGGCGCTACCCGGCTTCGGCATTCGCCACGCCATCAAGAAGGCCTGAGTATAAAACTCACTGCAATCGCGTTGTTCACCTGTTCGGCATTGCCAGGGTAAATGGTTAGGAGCGCAACAAGCTGTAGTAGAGGATTTTCGGGGAGCACCTTGATGCCTGTCCCTTTCGAAAGCATTGTATCTAGTCGATCCTGAAAGACGCGGAGATTCTCTGTAATAGACTGTTATTGCGGATCAATTTTGTTGGCAATGGTGGTTCGGAATCGCCGGATTTTCTATACTGCAAGGCCGGTTCCTTGCAATTTCCGGATCAAAAAATGCGCCCCACATCAGCCGCCCCACATCAGCCAATGACGTCCCTTCTTTAGATCTCTTCCGCACCGCGCTTGAGAACATTCTCGATCAACGGCACGAACTTTATCGGCTCACCGAGTTGATCGATTGGCAGGGTTTTGATGAGGCGTTTGGTGTCTTGTATTGCCCTGACAACGGCTGCCCGGCCAAAGCGACGCGGCTGATGGTGGGGCTTCAATATCTCAAGCACGTGTATGGTCTGTCCGATGACCAGGTGGTGATGCGCTGGGTGGAGAACCCTTACTGGCAGCATTTTTGCGGCGAGGTGTATTTTCAGCATCACCCGCCGATTGATCCCAGCAGCATGTCGCGTTTCAGACGGCGCATTGGCCATTCAGGGTGCGAGAAAATTCTGCGGGCCACAGTTGATGCGGGTGTTCGGAGCAAGACGGTCAAACCCGACGACTTCAAGCGTGTGACGGTGGATACCACGGTGCAGGAGAAGGCGGTGGCCTTTCCCACCGACAGCAAATTGCTGAACCGTTCGCGTGTGCGTCTTGTCAAGCTGTGCCACACACACGGTGTGGTGTTGCGGCAGAGCTACGCCCGTAAGGGCCCTGAGGCGCTGTTGCGGGCCAACCGTTATGGTCACGTCCGGCAGATGAGGCGCATGGGTGGTCAGATTAAGAAGCTCAAGACCTATCTGGGCCGGGTGGTGCGTGACACGGAGCGCAAGATCGCGGGCCATAAGGGGTTGCAGGCGATTTTTGCCGGGGAGTTGGCGCTGGCCAGGCGGCTGCTCAGTCAACAGAAGATGGATCGCAACAAACTGTATAGCCTGCATGCCCCGGAGGTGGAGTGCATCGGCAAGGGCAAGGCCCACAAGCGTTATGAGTTTGGTGTCAAGGCCAGTATTGCAACGACAAACAGGAGCAACTTTATCGTTGGCGGCATGGCGTTGCCGGGGAATCCCTTTGATGGGCATACATTGCCAACAGCGTTGGAGCAGGTGCGCCGTTTGACAGGCTGTGTGGTTGAAGAAGTGTTTGTGGATCGTGGCTACCGTGGCCATGGCGAGGAAGCATCAAGGGTGTACATCTCGGGTCAACGGCGTGGCATAAAAACACAACGGCTGAAACGGTCACTGAAACGGCGTCAGGCGATTGAACCGGTTATCGGCCATCTGAAATCGGATGGACTGTTGGGACGCAATTACCTCAAGGGTACTGAAGGTGATCGCATGAATGTGGCACTGGCCTGTGCCGGCCATAACCTAAGACTGATCCTGAAGCGGCTCAGAATTTATTGCGCCCGCATTTTGGGCGCTACGTTGCTCCGGGACATGATCGGATTGCATGGAACGCGTCTTGCGGCGTCAATCATCCGATGGAAGCGACGGATGGCGTGGCAGACTGAACCTAACAGCACACATCTAACGCTCGTAGTGGTATGAAAAACGGGTTCTTCAGGATCGACTATGTAAAGGCCCGGCGCAAAAGATCGCAGCCGATAATGAACAGAAGCCCGAGTATCAGTTTGCGGTAGCGCTCTTCGTCTAAGCGATCACGGATGCGTTGGCCAATGAGAATCATCAATCCGATGATGACGGCACCACCGAGAGAGACCAGAGCGACCTCTAAGGTCAGAACCTCGGCAACGGCCAAGCTACCGTAAAGCGGAAACGAACCGAGAAAATACATCAGCGCCAAAGCAGAGACGAACTCGTCCTTGGGTACACGCAGCGCCAGCATATAGGAGATCAGGATGGGGCCATAAAGACCGGACAATCCACCAAGGATACCCGCGCCCGCACCAACAAGCGGACTGAGCCAACGCTCCCGAGCCGCGTCAATATTCGGCCGGAAGGGCAACACTTGCGACAACACAAAAGCCAGGGAAATAAACCCCAGGATCATCAGGCCCGTGTCCTGATCGATACGCACGAGGACTTGCACGGCCAGAGGGACAATAACCAGCAAGGGAATGATCAGCCATAAATAGCGCCGCAGGTTATGACGCCACAGGCCTTTGCGGATGGCCTGTTGAAAGTTGGCGGTAAAGTTCGGAACCAGGAAGACCGCCACGGCCACTTGATAGGGCAGCACGGTGACGAGAACCGGCATAGCCATAATCGGCATGCCAAGACCGAATATACCTTTGGACAGACCGCCAAAGGCAAATCCGGCGGCCACGACCATGATGGTAAGGGCATCAAGCTCCGGCACGGTCCATCACCGTGAGCAACGAGAAGGAGCGGCGCTCAAAGGGTTTCGTCAAAGAATTTGAGCGTGCGTTCCAGCGCTAGCGCTGTTGCCTCGGCGTTGTATTGCGGGCGTTCGTTACAGCTGAAGCCGTGATCTGCGCCGGCGTAGACGAAATGTTCCGCTTCCGGCTGTTCCTTCATGACTTTTTCAACTGCGTCCATGGGATAGGATTTGTCCGTTTCGCCGTAATGGTGCTGGAACGGTACCTTGGGTTTCATGGTGGGACTGTATTGAATAGTGCGGGTGCCATAATAGGAAACCCCGCAGTCCACATTGGCTTTGCAGGCGCCGAGAAAGGCCATGGCGCCGCCCCAGCAGTAACCGATAACACCCACCTTGCCGGCGGACCGTACGTGGTCGGCGGCTGCGTTGATGTCTGCGACGACCATGTCCCGGCCGCGGCCGAAGTCCGTATAGGACAGCACGGCGTTGGGCTCGACCCGGTCGAAAAAGGCTGGGCATATGGCCGCATACCCGTGCTTGGCGAAATCGTCGGTCACTTCTTTCATGTGATCATTGACGCCGAATATTTCCTGAATCACAACCAGCCCCGCTTTAGCGTCGCCGTCGGGTTCAGCGAGATAGGCCTCGAAAGCATGGCCGTCGGCCGCAGTCAGAGTGATTGTTGATCCCATTGGTTCATCCCCCAAAACTTATCCACAGACTCACGATGATCACTTATTGCAACTAACGACTTGGAAATCGGTTGTATTTAGAAAAGGAAACCTATTGGTGCAGAGCAAAAATGGTTCGGTCAAGGGCAGTCGTCTTTTCATCATTGACAGAGTCGTGACAAAGGCGCAGCCTTTTGTTGTGGAACGCGACGGACAGGAGCCCCGGGTGGAGGCCTCCGTCGCGACGCGGAATGGCTACAAATGCGAGGGGCACGGGTAGCCGGCAACCTGGAGGGTGTGTAAAAAGCATGACTCCACCGGACAGTCAGGGCTGACATACGTGAAATTAAATCCGCTTCATAGGAAAGCGGTTTTTCAGCGCTGACTTCAGCGAACGACGCAGGGAAATGCCTGCGGTACACACAGCCCCGCCCGGTCCCTGACCGCGGCGGGGTCTTGTTTGACCCTATAGAGATTTCGCAGAACCCGAATTAAACCAGCCCGGCCGATTCCAGGGCATTGTCCATCGCCTCGATGTGATCGGGTTCGGGTGGCATCAGCGGCAAGCGGCATTCCCCGGAGGGGATAAGTCCTAGCCTCCAGGCCATGTATTTCACCCCAATGGGGCTGGTGTCCTGAAACGCCGTTGCGTTGAGCTCTGCCAGGTCCAGTTTGATCTCAGCCGCATCGGCGAGTTCCCCTTCGGTCGCCAACCTGCATATATCTGAGATCTTTTTCGGCACCACATTGGCGATGGCCACAATCAAACCGCAGGCCACTTGGGGTATGAGTTCGTAGGCCAAATCGGGAAGACCCATAAACAGTCGGAACTCATCGCCCAAGCGGGAGACCGCTGCCCTGTCAAAGTCCTCGTCAACAGACGACTGCTTTAAACCGACAATGGAAGGAACATCTTCACAAAGCTCTTCAAGGGTATCGAGGTCAAGCGTGGACGCGGTCCGGCTGGGAATCTGATAAACCAATATAGGTTTGGTCGTCGCCCGGGATACATAGCCGATATAGGAACGCAGACCCTGCTGCGGCGCTTTGATGAAGGGTGGCATCATGATCATGACTGCGTCGGCGCCCACTTGTTCGGCGTGTTCGGTGAGCGCCCAAGTGTCGGCCAATGACGCCGCACCGGTATGAGCCACAACGGGGACACGACGGCGGGCGGCACCGATGGCGATACGAAGCAGGTTTTGCCGTTCGGTGACGGTCAATGATGTCGGTTCCGCCGACGTGCCGCCAACCACCAGACCGTCTGCCCCATCACGGATTTGCCAATCGACAAAGCGGCCAAAGGCGTCGTAATCGACCATCCAACCATTGAAGGGCGTGATCAGTGGCGTGTATGCGCCACGCAGAAAATTTTCACCGAGCTTGATCATGCTGTCATTTTATACCGGTTTGCGGGGGCGGCTCCGACCCGATCAACCGTGGGCGCTGGTGCGAGTCCCTCTCGTCCGGCCATGAAATCCCAACTCCCCCAAAACATGCTCCGCCGCCTTCTACCACATTTTGGCAGAAAACAAGGACTTATGCGCTACTGGGATGCGGTGTCAGGCAGGGATGGTCGCTGCCGGAACGGGGCAGCGACTCGGCAAAATCTATAGCTGTTCCGCCTATTTGGCGGCAGTTGCAACGGTCGTGGTTTGGGAATTTGAGTGGGCCTGACCGGCATCGGGACTGGCCACACGGCCAAAGGCAACCACAGCGCTCAAAAGAGCCAAAACCACCATTGCTCTGGATACGGTATTCATCACTTTTCCCCTTCTGGAGTGTGAGCCGTGTCTCTTTGAGACACACACCAATCCTAGGCTGGGGAGTCTGAATCCAAGGTTAACAAAGGAGGGTTACCGGGGTCGCCGCATACCCGTTTAGGTCAGTTCACGAACGTCGGCCAGATGTCCGCTCACGGCGGCGGCGGCGGCCATAGCTGGGCTAACAAGATGGGTGCGCCCACCCCGCCCCTGGCGGCCTTCGAAATTGCGGTTAGATGTGGAGGCGCAGCGTTGGCCGGGTTCAACCCGGTCCGGGTTGATGGCCACGCACATGGAACATCCCGGTTCGCGCCATTCAAACCCAGCGTCCAAGAGGATGCGGTCAAGGCCTTCTTCTTCAGCCTGTTTTTTGACCAGACCGGAACCGGGGACCACCATGGCGCCGACGCCATCTGCCACTTTCCGTCCCTTGGCAACGGTGGCTGCGGCGCGAATGTCTTCGATCCGCCCGTTGGTGCACGAGCCGATAAACACACGGTCAATGGGCACCTCCGTCAACGGCATGCCGGGCGATAAACCCATGTAGTCCAAGGACCGTTCTACGGCTTTGCGTTTGTCGGGGTCATCGTAATCGTCTGGGCCGGGCACCACCGCGGTTATTGGGGCTGAATCCTCCGGGCTGGTTCCCCATGTCACCCGCGGTGCGATGTCTGGGCCATTCAAGCGAATCTCTTTGTCGAATTCCGCATCGTCGTCAGACACCAACGTACGCCAATGGGCAACAGCCTGTTCCCAATGGTCGGGACCCGGCGCGTACGGCCGTCCTTTGATATAGGCGAAAGTGGTTTCGTCGGGCGCCACCATGCCGGTACGGGCACCGGCCTCAATGGTCAGATTGCACAAAGTCATCCGCCCCTCCATGGACAAGGCGGTCACCGCACTGCCGGCGTACTCAATGGCACATCCTGTACCGCCGGCCGTGCCAAGCGCAGCGATAATCGCCAGGGCCATGTCCTTGGCCGTGACTCCCAGTGACAAGGCACCGTCGACGGTCACACGCAGGCTCTTGGCCTTTCGCATGATGTGGCATTGGGTGGCGAGCACGTGTTCGATCTCGGACGTACCGATACCGAAGGCCAAGGCACCAAGAGCGCCATGGGTGGACGTATGGGAATCACCGCAGACCAACGTGGTACCCGGCAAGGTGAAACCCTGTTCCGGGCCGACAATATGCACGATGCCTTGGCGGCGGTCGGCCAACTCAATATAGGGCACATCGAATTCGCTGGTATTGTCGATAAGCGCGGCCAATTGGTCCCGCGCTTCCGGGTCATCGATCCTTTCCAACCGGTCCGAAGTGGTGGGCATGGCGTGATCGGGCATGGCTAGGGAAGCCGTTGGCCGAAGCACACCGCGTCCGGCATCGCGCAGACCCTGAAACGCTTGCGGACTTGAGACTTCCTGCACCAGATGCCGATCGATATAGATCAGGCACTCGCCGGTTTCGGACTCATGCACCACATGAGTATCCCAGATTTTGTCATACAGGGTTTTTCCCATAGCACTTAATTCCAAAATCCGATTACAGAGTCTTATTCCACCATAGCCTGAACATCTTGACGAACCGCGGGAACAGGAAAAATTTCGTCAAATCCACGGGATCGGCCTGTTTCCGTAACAATACGGGCATGGAATCGCTTTAGCTGTCGAGGCTCAGGAACACCACAAGAGTGAGCGATCACACCAACTTCATAAACAACACTCTGCGCATATTTACATACGCGATCAGCTTTATCTGTAACATCTAAGCCTTTCTGCAAATGCTTGTCATGAGTTGTTATCCCTGTTGGGCAAGTATTCTTATTGCACTGCAATGCTTGGATACAACCGAGCGCAAACATGAAGCCCCTCGCTGAGGTCACAAAATCTGCACCAGCGCAGAGCGCCCATGCCACTTCAGCTGGATTAATGAGTTTACCGCCAGCAATGACTTTAACGCGCTCTTTAAGGCCGTACTCGATGAGTCTATCGACAACAAAAGGAAGGCTCTCTGACAACGGCAATCCCATGTAGTCCATCAGTGCAGGCGGGGCTGCGCCCGTACCCCCATCCGAACTGTCTACTGTTATAAAATCGGGTGCGAATTCAATTCCCTTTTCAAGAATTGCGGTGCAAAGCTTACCCAACCAGGCGTAACCACCAATGACCATCTTAATGTCACACGGTTTACCGGTGACATCGCGAACGCGATTGATCATTTTTAGGAGATCATCAATATTTTCGATATCAGGGTGACGGTTAGGACTATACGAAGGCTTGCCAACAGTTATTCCTCGTATTTCGGCAATCTCTTTCGTAACTTTCTCGCCAGGAAGGATTCCACCTTTACCAGGTTTTGCGCCCTGGCTGATCTTAATCTCGAACATCTTGACTTGCTTATGCGAGGCAGTTGACCGCAGTTTCTCATCGTCCAAATTTCCGTTTTCATCCCGAACACCATATTTGGCCGTTCCAATCTGAAAAACGATGTCTGCCCCACCTTCGAGATGGTAAGGCGACAACCCTCCCTCTCCGGTGTTCATCCAACAGCCAGCCATGCGGGCACCATTGGACAACGCGAGAACAGCAGGTTTTGAAATGGCGCCAAAACTCATGCCTGAAATATTGAAAATCGAATTTGTCGAAAACGGTTTTTGACATGTTGGTCCAATAATCAATGAAGGCGC
The DNA here is from genome assembly GCA_965207985.1 of Rhodospirillaceae bacterium. Taxonomy (GTDB): domain Bacteria; phylum Pseudomonadota; class Alphaproteobacteria; order Rhodospirillales; family Rhodospirillaceae; genus CBDBND01. The sequence continues at coordinate 93,349 of CBDBND010000004.1, forward strand.
TTCAACGGCATCTTCATCCAATGTTGGATATGGCGTACTGACAAAATAGATACTGCCGACGCCACGAATATCACGTGTCGATCCGAACGCCGTGGTCGTATCAATTCCTTTCGCAGCGCGATAAACCCATGATCTTTGTGCTCTATTGAAGGGCATCTCTTCACGGTCCATCGCGAAAAAATATTGTCTGAAGTATTCACCAAGATCTTCGAAGACGTATCGAAATCGGCCAATCACAGGATAGTTACGCCGGATCGCATGTTTTGTTTGAGTTTTATCGACGATGTACATAACGATGATCGTCATAAGACACAGTACGAATATGAATACGAATGCGAGTGCAAATAGTTCAATAATTGCAAAAGCTGTCGAGTTCGCGATTTCCTGAATCATTGTATTCATGGTGCCTCTCCCATTCCTCAAATATTTCGGGTCGTCAGGTCGGGCTCGGTAGCGTTAGTCTATCGCTAACAGATTTGCCAGAAAGGACGCACCATGACCACCGACACAGTAACCGTCGAACGGGACAACGGCATGGCCGTCGTCCATTTCGACCGCAGGGGGAACCTCAATGCCTTCGATCAGGACACCATCCTGGCACTGACGGAAACGGCGCTGGCCTTTCAAACAGACCTTGAAACCCATGCGGTGGTTCTGTCCGGAGCACCGGATACGTTTTCGGCCGGGATTGATTTGAAGGATTGGCGCATGTGGCAGCAAACCGACATGTCCGATCTGGAAAAGCGGGAGGTTTTCTACCGTGGTGTGCGTCTCTGTCAGGCCTGGGAAGACATGCCGCAAGTAACCGTTGCCGCCATCGAAGGCATGGCCATCGGCGCCGGTTGCGCCATTGCCATGGCTTGCGATTTCCGGGTTATGGCGGAGGGTGCTTTCCTGCAAGTGCCGGAAGTCAAAATTGGTTTGAACCTGCAATGGGGTGCCCTGCCCCGTTTGATCTCCTTGGTCGGTCCGGCCAAGGCCAAGCGCATCTGCCTCATGTGCGAACGCATGCCGGCTAAGCAGGCCTTGGAATGGGGCATGGTGGATGAACTGTCCTTTGACGGCGCCTGTCTGGAACATGCCAAGGCCATGGCGAGGAAAACGCTCGCCATGCCGTCGGTGACTGTGCGCATGGTCAAGGAGGCCATCAACGCCACCGCTTATGCGCACCACAAGGCCACGGCCTATGCGGATGCCGACCAAAGCCAGTTGTCAGGGGCATTTGCCGAAGCGGTCGCCGCCCGGGAAGCCTTTTCCCAAGGGCAAAAGAGCTAAAAGGCTGTTTGAACGCGGGCGTAAATGATTCTGCCGCGGGGGTCGTGAACTTTGGAGTCGTATCCGACGGTGGTCGCCACGTCGGGCGGGTCTTGATCAAAGAGATTTATGATGCCGAGGGTGAGTTGTGTCTCCCGTTCGCCGCCGAACGGGGACGGCAGGAGATAACGCAACTGGGCATCGACGGTGATGTGATTGTCGATGGGCACTGCGTTCTGATCGTCAAGGTAACCGGAAACGGTTTTGATAAATGTGGCCGCACCCCATCGCCCGCGCGACCAAGTGGCGCCGAGGGTGGTGCGCCATTTGGGCAGGGAGCGTGCAAAGGTGCGGAAATTACGGCTGCCGGAAACATCCAGCTTCATGTCACCGGGCGTTGTCTGAATCACATATTTGTTGATGTGGGTGACATCTGCCGAGAAGGACCATTGATCGCCGCCGTCTGATTCGAATGAATAGACGCCTTTGACGTCAAACCCGTCCGTGGTCACGGCCGGTGCGTTGATGTAGTTGGTGTCGATGCGCAAGATCTGTCCCGCATCGCGGATGATCTTGGGATCAAAGGGATCGGCATCGACGATGGCCTGGGCGCTTTCCTTGACGATGATGTCTTTGTAGTCGAACCGCCAGTAGTCAACATCGATGGACAGTCCGTCTACGGGTGCGATTGTCACACCGCCGTTGAAGACGTCAGCTGTTTCGGGTTTGAGGTTGTCGGTCCCGACGGTGCGCACACCGCGAAAGACGGTTGATCCGGTGACCGGGTCGATGATGTTTTGCAACACGGTCTGGGACGAAAACCTTTGAAACACGCTCGGCGCACGGAAAGCAGTCCCAAAGGAGCTCCTCAATCGCAGCCAGTCCCGCGGACGCCAGGACACTGCAATCTTTGGATCGGTTGAGTTCGAGCCTTTTTCATAGGCCTCATGCCGCAGCGCCAATTGAACATCGAGGTCTGGCGCCACCGGAATATTGAGTTCGCTAAAAAGGGCCGTCACGGTTCGGTTGCCGGCAAAGTCCGGTCCGCCAATCAAGAACAGATAGTTCTCTGCGTTGAACTGATCGTCGAGATCGCCGGTAATCTCTTCCCGGCGCACCTGGCCGCCCAGCGCCAAAGTCGCCGGGCCGTTTGTCAGATCCAACAGGGAGCCCGTGACCAAACCGTCGACGGTGAACAGGGACGTTTCATAGTCGTAGGTGGCCAGCGAAAGATAATCCTCAATCACCGCCGGATCATTGAAGGTGGCATCGCCGGGCTGGGACGTAATGGCCGAACCGAAGGGATTGAAAAACTGATTGTTGTTGGGACCGCCTTGGCCGTTCAGTGCTGCGTTGAAGCGGTCCACCAAGGCGTTGGTGATCCCGACCACATGACTGTTGGCGCTGTAGGCGGCGGAGACATCCCAGTCCCACCGCTCCCCCCAGCGGCCGCGCAGACCACCGGTTATGCGCCAGGTTTCGGACCGGTGGCGCACCAGATTGACCGGCGCGTCGGCGCCCAGAGGCCGGCCGAGAAACAGCACCGGCGTTTGAAACACGTTGCCCGGGTTATCGGCCGGCACTGTGACCAGATTAAGGATGGGAAAGGACGGCGATGTTCCGCGGGTGACACGGGTTCGCGCATACCCCGCTTCGGCATAGATCTCTGCGTCGCCTACGGGTGCTTCCAAAGATCCGTGTCCGAGCCAGCGGCGTTCGCGGGGAATCAAATGATAGAACGGAGAAAAATCGAACCGGCAGGTGCCGAGCCCGGAGCCGGGCGCGGTTTCATTGGGGGTCCCGCCGGTGATGCCGCAATCGGGATCGATCACGCTTTGCGGCACATCGAGCCCAAAAGGGAGTCCGGGAAAGATCGGCGATTGTTCCAAGAGAATGAAGGCACCGGGCTGGCCGAAAGACGAGAATCCTTTACCAATGGTGAAATCCCGCTCCGGCGACGGCAGCCAGGAACGGTGGAGATAACTCACAGATATCAGAGCGTTTAACCGGTCCGACTGCAGCCCATGCAAAGCATGGAGTGTTATGTCTTCTTGTGAGGATTCCGTGGTGCTGCCGTATTCACCCTCAACTTCCCAGCCTGCAACGTCCTTGCGGGTGATGACGTTGACCACGCCGGCAACGGCATCGGTGCCGTACAACGCCGCAGCACCATCCTTCAGTATTTCGATGCGACCGACGGCGTTAAGAGGAACAAGGGCGTTGATGTCGACAAAGGTCGATCCGGCGTCAGCCACGCCGCCGGATACGGTCTGACGCCGGCCGTTCAACAACACCAGGGTGGAGTTGAGCCCGAGACCACGCAGATTGAAGTTGGAAGTGCCGGAGGACAGGTTTTGGGTGAACACATCGGCGTTGAATTCAGACCCCGTGTTGAATGGCAGGATGCTTATAACGTCGCCGACGCCTGTGAAGCCGTGTAGGGTCAAGTCGTCTGAACCAACGACAACGAGAGGGGAACCGCTGCGCTCTAACGACCGTTCCACATAGGAACCGGTAACGATGACCTCTTCCACCACCTCTTGTGCCGCGGTCGTGGGCATCAGTTTCGCCAAAAATAATGCGAACACCGCGATCAAAGACCGGCGGAAGACCGAGCGCATAAAAATGGAACCCTTATCGATTCAGCTTTATCCGGCGGATAAGCCCCAACGCCGCTGTCCTAAAATAATCCCTTCAAAAAGGCCAGGGCAGCGCTTCTTTCACCCCTTGCCCAAGCGCGATAAAGTCAAGGCCATGACGTATTGGAAATCACTTGGTCTGATTTTGGCCCTCATTGCCGGTCGAGAACCGCTGGCCGATGAAACAATGTGTGCGGCCATAAGCGGTGTTGATTTGTCCGGACTACCAGACGCGCCTACCCAAGTCGTCAAAAGCACATTTCATCCCGAACAAGGCATGATGCCCGCCCATTGCCGGGTAGAGGCGGTCACTGCGCCGCACATCGGCATTGAGGTTCGTCTGCCGACGGCGCGCTGGAATGGAAAATCTCTGCAACAAGGCTGCGGCGGGTCTTGCGGACAAATCACCATCGTCACGGCGGACGATGCCCTGTCCCGCGGTTATGCCGTGTCAAGCACGGATCAGGGGCATAGAGGGTCGATGGCCGATGCCAAATGGGCCTACAACGACCTATCCGCAGAGATCAGCGCCGGTTACCGCGCCACCCATATCACTAAGGTGGTCACCGATGCCTTGATCGATGCGTTTTATGGCCGCGTTGCCGATTATCGCTACTTTCGCGGCTGTTCCAACGGCGGACGGCAAGCCATGCGGTCGTCGCAAGTCTTTCCGGACGATTTTAACGGCATCATTGCCGGCGCGGCGCCGCCCAGCAACAGCGCCACCTTGAACGGTCTGTGGGGCCTGTTCATCAATCGCGGCGCCGACAATGAGCCGATTCTCACCGCCGATATTTTGCCGGTGGTTCAAACCGCCGCTCTGAACGCTTGCGATGATTTGGATGGCTTGACCGACGGCATCATCAGCGACCCGCGCCAATGTTCTTTTGATCCCGCTACGCTTGTTTGTTCGCGCAACCAATCAGAGAATTGCGTGTCCCAACAGCAAGCGGATGTTCTCAAAGAGATTTACGACGGTCCACGCAACAGCAGCGGCCAGAAGCTAGTTGTAGCGGGTCCGCCTATCGGATCGGAACTGGCATGGCGCGCTTTTATTCCTAACCTGGGCGAGGGGTTCTATAACAGCCGTCGCCAACGGCGCATCGACACCCTGCGCTACAGTGCCTTCATTGTTGATCCCGGTCCGTCTTATGATTTCAACGAATTTGATTGGGACCGCGATCCACCCCGCATGCGCGGTATGACGCCCGTGTCGGAAGCGGTCAATCCGGACTTACGCAAGTTCAAGACGGCCGGTGGTAAATTGCTGATGTACATCGGCACCCGGGACTATATCCCCACTGAAAGCATGATCGATTACTACGAAACCGCAGAACGCATCGTCGGCAGCCGGGATGAAACTCAGGACTTTTTCCGCTTGTTTGTCATCCCCGGTATGGATCATTGCCAGGGCGGACCGGGCGCCGGGTTCATTGATTACCTGAGTGCTTTGGATGACTGGGTTGCCAACAATCAGCCGCCGGAACGGTTGATCGGCGCCAATGTGAAATATCCGGACGTTGTCTACGGTACCACCTTCCCGGCTTCGTCATTGCCGCACGAGCAGTTACATCGTGATCCGAATCTCTACGCACAAAGCGTCAACTTTACGCGGCCCCATTTTCCGTATCCCAACGTGGCGCGCTATTCGGGATCGGGGGATGTCAACGCTGCCGAAAGCTTCGAGCGTGTTTCGTCAAGTCCGTAACGGTCTCACCGCCTTTGTCTTGATTGCCTCTGGCTGGACAGGCGCGACGTTTGCGGAAACCATTCGCATCGGCATTCAGGGTTTGCCTGCGCGGGCCGGTAATCCGTTTTGGTCGTTCAACATTCCCTCCGCCTTGCCGTTGGATGTGGTCTTTGATGGTCTGACCATTGTCGACGAAAATGGACTAACCCAACCTGCGCTGGCGCTGTCGTGGGAACAGGAAACACCCAATACCTGGGTGTTTGAGCTCCGACCGGGGGTCACCTTTTCAAACGGCGAACCGTTCAATGCAGACGCCGTTGTCGCCCTCGTGAATACGGTCATGACAACGCAGGAAGGTGAAAGCAGCTCACTGGGCGCCGCGTTCAAGCGTCTGCAAATCGAAAAGGCGGAAGCCCGGGAACCGTTGACGGTGGCCATTACCACCCACAGACCCGATGCCCTCCTCGACCAGTACATGCAGGCGCTCCGCATGCCCGCCCCGCAGGCGCTGGCTGAGATGGGCATGGCCGCCTTTGCTTTGGAACCGGTGGGCACGGGCCCCTTTGTCGTCACCAACTGGTCGGAAGGCAGGGTGACGTTCAGGGCCTTTCCGGAGTCCTGGCGCACGCCCCAAGAAGACGGTCTGGAGATCATCCAACTCTCCGACATTTCTGCCCGGCGGCAGGGTGTGATTTCAGGTTCCCTCGACGTGGCCATGGGTTTGGCGCCGGAAGATAAAGCGGACCTTGAGACCGTCGGTGGGCGTATGTGGGTTCGCCCAGAACCGGGCAACAACTTCATGGCGTTTCTCACCGTCAGAGACAGTCCCCTTAAAGATGTGCGGGTCCGCCAGGCTTTAAACCTTGCAGTTAACAAACAGCGAATCATCGACGCCTTTCTCGACGGTGCGGTCGAACCCCTTGGCCAGATGGCGCACAGCATGTCCTTCGGCTTTGCTGCGGACGTCGAAGCCTATCCCTACGATCCGGAACTGGCTCGCGCCTTATTGGCTGACGCGGGATATGCCGATGGATTTGATGTGCCCACCCTGATCGTGCCGGGCGGCACGGCCAATTCACAAGATTGGTACCAGCAAATCGCCCAGGACCTTGCCGAAGTGGGTGTACGCGTGGAGTTGCGCCCGTCCACGCTGCCAAAGTATCTGGAATACATGTACAACGGCGGCTGGCCCGGCTTGGCCTTTGCCATGTCGAGCTACACCTTCGATCCGCTGGGGACGTACCGTTCCCGGTCCTGTTCCTGGACCCATCCTTATCATTGCGATCCGACCATCATGCCTTTGATCGACGCAGCTTTGGCGGCGGAGACGCCGGAAAAACGCCGGCGCTTAACGGAAGATGTGTTGCGCCATGAACACGGCATTCCGCCTGGTATTTTTTTATGGCAAGGCGTTTCCTTCGAAGGATTGGGACCGCGGGTGAAAGAATACTGGTCGGGCGCGGATACCATGAAAGTGGAATTGATCGAGCTTCAATAGAGCCAAATCAAATGAGTGGCGGTTCTGCATCAGGTACACCACGGCCAATGTCAATCCACGTACGATGATGAGTCGCCCTATATTGCGCATCGACACCGTCGTTATGCTCCAAGGGCTCAATAATTTTGCTAAAAGTACAGAACCGGGATGGCCGACCTTGATCTACAGCGAGAGGCAGGACAACGGTCTCCATGTCGAACGGCCGCCCAGTCGGACTGCTGAACTCTGAGATCTCTACCAAACCGCAGGGATGGGAGACGACTGTCGTAACGAGGTCATCAAACTTAGTTTTGATATCTTCCGGCAAAGCTGCACCAAAATCTGATTGGTACGGTCCTCGCTCCAGAGGTCGACCAGACCGGTACCCATAAACCGGATCAGTTGGCCGTTTTTAACCAACTCAATAATGTGCACATAGGAAATCAGTTCCGGGTCGGGATCGTGAAGAAAGTCTGTGGTGTGAGGCATGATCCGTGCATCGGCAAGAGCCTGCCACTGATCAAAAAACAGCTTGCACTCTTCCTCTGTGATAGCCGTCCCTTCTATCAAGCCACACTCCCCTTTGCGACTGGATGGCCGAGCGAACGGGCCGTATTCTGTCCTGACACCAATTGTGGTTCAATTGGCTAATAACGCGATTAACGGCAAAAAGTACGCGGCCAAGATCGTAAATAAGGGGAACGCATGGCACCTTCGTTGCAGATTGATCGCGCCTTTGTTCGCATTGAGGAAGGCCTGGTGCACATCCGCACTTGCGGTGAAGAGACCAATGATCGTCTCCCCGTCTACGTGGTCCATCCGTCTCCCGCGTCGGCACGGGGGATGGAACCCATTATCAAGTTGTTTGGTGAAACGCGTTATGTCATTGCGCCCGACACACTGGGCAACGGTGATTCGGCGGCGCCATCTCAGGATGCCCCCGAAATTGACTACTTTGCCGACAGTGTTGTGCGTCTTTTGGATGCCATGAAGATCGAGAAAATCGATTACTACGGCAGCCACACAGGTGGACGGATCGGTTGCGAACTGGCGGGCCAACATCCGGACCGTGTGAGGCGTGTGGTTCTCGACGGCATTGTCGAGTACGAGCCGGAGCTTAAAAAACAGATTCTTGAGAACTATGCGCCAGCCATGCAGCCGGACGAGTTCGGCGGTCATCTGTCATGGGCGTTTCATTTTGTCCGCGACCAGGCGTTCTTCTTTCCCTATTTCCTGCGCGATCCGGAACACGCCTTGAACAATCCGGGCCGCACGCCCGAACATTTGCACAGGCACACCGTTGATGTTCTCAAAGGCTTGACCACCTATCACAAACCGTACTTGGCAGCCTTCCGCTACCCCGCCCGGGAACGCATGGCCCAAATAAAAGTGCCGGCGCTGGTGATGGCCGGTGAGTCGGACCCGCCTCACCTTATTCGCGGCACGGAAGAAATGGCGGTATTGTCGGACTTGGCGGAGATGAAAGTTGTCGGCCGCGGTGCGGAAGCTAAAGTGGCGGCCGCCACGGAATTCTTTGATAGAAAATAGGAAGACCGAATGTCTGAGGTATCACGACAATTGCCCGGCGGTCCTGGATTGATTTTCAGTCCGGGTCCGGACGGCTGGTGGGATTCCGAGCGTGTGTCCTGCCCGAAAGTGCTGCGTGGTGAGGATGGCGTGTGGCGCATGTGGTACTACGGCCGCGACGTCACGTTCGACCGTGAGATTACCTTGCCATCGGGCCGCGTCGGTCATGCCGTGTCTCAAGACGGTATTTCATGGCAACGGGTGCGCGGCCCCGGTGTCATGGGATCGGTGCTCGATCCCCACTCCGACCCAACACGTTTTGACTCTGCCCATGTTGGGCACAGTGACGTCCAAAAAATCGGTGACACCTATTGGATGTGGTACTTCGGTGGCAGTCAGACCATCGCTACCGAACGTGGCTTTGACCGCAGGGGCTTTCCCTTGCGGGCCGGACTCGCCGTCTCTCGGGATGGTCTCCATTGGACGCGTACAGATGGTCCTTACGACGGCGCGTTGATGGACGTGGGCGCGCCAGGCGACTTTGACGCCTTTGTAATCGGCTGGCCGCAAGTGATCCGTTGGGACGACGGGTCTTGGCGCATGTATTACCACAGTGTTGTTCAGGGTCAGGGCTATGTGCTGGGCTGGGCAGAGTCTGACGATGGTTTCCGCTGGGAAAAGCGTGGTCCCATCTTTGGGCCGGGTGCCAAGGGCCGGTTCGACGATTACGGTGTCGCCACCCGTCAAATGATCCGTCATCAAGGGCGCTGGCTGATGTTTTATGAAGGCTGTCAGGACGTGGGCGAATTGCCGCAAGTGGATCGGCAGATTGGCCTTGCGGTGTCCGAAGACGGTCTCAATTGGGAGCGTGTGGACGGACCCAACGACAACAAGTCCATTCTCGCGCAAGCGCCCAAAGGCTCAGGCCGCTGGGATTTCCGCATGGGCTGCCCCTGGGTCGTGCCTTTGGGCGACGGCAGTTTGCGTATGTATTACATCGGCTCCAACGAAGCCAACCGGGAGCGCCTTGGGGAACTCGCCAGCATTCATCAGATCGGCATGGCGGTCAGCGACGGCGACATCACCCGTTGGCAGAGATGGGAAGCGTAAGGACTTCCGATCGATTTCTACAGACGGTTCATGTCCAAACCGGCAGCACGGTCGATCCACGCATTCTGCAGTAGATCATTTGTGTAGCCGGCGGCCGTTTCATCGCCCTTGGCTTCGTAGGCCTGCTGCAAACCGTATAACGACCAGGCGTTGTTGGGCGCCTCAATGAGACTGGCTTTGAACGCTTGGATGGCATCGTCCACGCGTCCTGCCGCCACATAGGTCGCGCCAAGGGATTGGCGCACCGGGTAATACCAGTAGGGCGGTTCCATATAGTTGATGGTGTCTTGAATGGAGGCGCCCGCCTCAAAACGTGCTATGGCCGTTTCCAGATCGCCTTCGCTTTGAGCGATTCGTCCCAGCGCAACATTCTGGGCAATGGATAACAGCGCATTGGCCGGCACGCGAGCCGCAGAAAACGCAAGGAAATCAGCCGTGTTGTTGATCTCGGCGATGGCATCCACTTCAGTCAGCGCGCTATCGGATTTCTTTTGTTTGGCAAAGGCCACGGCGCGGGCGTAATGCCACATGGCCTTCACATAGGGGGCGCCCATACCCGGGTCGGGCAACGCCAATATGGTGTCCGCGTCAGCAAACTGTGTGTAGGCAAACAACGGTGCAGCCTTTACGGGATGAACCATGACCGGTGCTGCAGCGACAGCGTCAATGGGCAGAAGGGCATCGACCTTTGCGGCGTATTCCAGGCTGGTTTCGGCATCGCCGGCCATCTGCGCCGAGGCCATGACAAAATGCACGTTGTGGGGATAGTAACCCAACTCATACAAACCGCCTCTAATGGCTTCGGGCCGTTGGAAGTACTCTTCATCCACTTCGACGGCGACTTTGTTTGTGTTGAGGGAATCGATGTAGCGGCCGACCCGGTAGTAGATGTGCGAGGGCATGTGAACGATATGCCCTGCGCCGGGCATGAGAGCGCTGAGGGTGTCGGCATAGGGCTCCGCCTTTTCCGGCATCATCGAGGCTTCCATCAAATGAATGTAAAGATGAATGGCGCCGGGATGGTCGGGCGTGTCAGCCAAAACTTGCTCAACAAGAGCAATACCTTGTGCGTTGCGCCCTGCGTTGGTGCGGCCGTCCGTTTGCCAATAGCTCCATGGCGCTTCGTTCATAATGGCATCCGCTGCAACGAGGGCGATTTCCGGATCATTCGGATACCGGGCTTGAACGGCCAGCATGGCGGTGGCGAAAGCGCGGTTATAGGGCGCCGGTTTGTCAGCGGCGTCCGGTCCGTAGCGTGTGGCAAGCGCCTCGATCATCGCCTGTTCTTTGGCAGAAACGTTTACTGCTGCAGCTTGCGCCCGAGCCAGTGCATCCATGGCAGGTTCAAGAGCTTGCGGCGCCATGACTGCATTGATGTTAGGGCCAAGGGCATAGGCTTCTCCCCAGGCGCACATGGCACAAGTGGGATCGACTTCATAGCCGGCAGCAAAGGAACGGACCGATTCCGCGTGATTAAACGCATAGGTGAAGCGCAGACCCTGGTTGAAAAAAGCTTGGGCGTCAGCGTCATCTGTTGTCACGTCGTAATTGAGCGAGCCGAGGTCGTCGTACAGCGGTGTCGGCAGGGCGGCTGCGTCCCGTTCGGCCATCGCTAAGGCTTGTTGGGGTCCCGCCGCTTGCAGCATGTGGTGCAGCAGAGACTTCCGTTGCACGCCGGCCAGGCCACAAGTCGATCTTCTGACCACGGCAGGATCGAACAGTTCTGCAATTTTGTCAGTGCGCACCGGCTCAGGCGTGTGCGATGAACCCGTGTATCCCACGATACCAGTGACAAAAGCCGTGGTCACAAGGGCAGCGGCAAGTGTTTTCGGTCCGGTCATGGCTGGTTCCTTCCGAGTTTCGGCGTACGTCCAGTCTAGCAGAAAATCACCACTGCCAGATTTTGTCTCCCAGCAATCGGCCAAAGGTCATGGCCGGCATCAGCGCCATGCCGCCGCAGAAGGACTTACCCGACGTGGAGCCGAGACCGAGGCATTCGCCAGCAGCATAAAGGCCCCCGACGGGGGAGCCGTCTTCGCGGATGACCTGCAGATCCTCGTTTATGGCCACACCGGCGAAGCTGGTGATGGACAGGCCGTGGTGCTTGATACCGTAAAAGGGCGGCTCTGCGATGGGCGCAGGCATAAGAGACCGGCCAAAGTCCTCGTCCTTCCCTTGCGCAACGAAGCCGTTGTACCGCTCAACCGTTTCGACCAAACCTGCGGCATCAACGCCCATGCCGTCCGCCAGATCTTCCAGTGTGTCGCCGCGCCGGAAGGATTCATGATCATTGAACAGCGGATCCGCTTCTTCGTGAGTCATTTCACTGAAGATACAAACGGAGTCTTCGCGCGCCTTTTGATCATAAACGGCCCAGAACGTCAGATCGGGAATGGTCAGCAACGCCAGTTCCTTCGCATCCGGACTTTCCGAATCTTCAGCGACAAAACGCTTGCCGTCCCAATTGACAAAGATTTCCCATAGGGGCCGTGGACCGAGAAGGGAGACGGTGGTGATACGGGTGACGTTGGACACGTAAGACGTATCTTTCGGGTCTTTCACCCGGCCGAAAGTAGGCATGAAAAAATCCTGAAAACGGATGTACCCCCCGGCCTTCTCGCACAATTCATGACCCCGGCCGTTGGCAAAGGGATGGGAGCCGAAAGACGGCCCGCCTTTGAACAGGGGGTAGCCGTTGGAGTATTTGGGAAACAACTCGGGATTCGACGCATACCCGCCCATGGACATGAGCACGTTCGGCGCCGTGATGGTTTGGTCTTCGCCATCTTTTGTTTTGATTTTGACGCCGGTGACTGAACCGTCATCTTGCTGCACGAGGTTGACGACTTCGGTTTCCAGCATGAGCGTGACACCGCCGGCCTCCACCGCCTTCATGAACTCGGTGCCCAGCACTTTCTGCAGTGGTTTGCCACCGCGGTCCGGTCCCCAATAGGTACGGGCGATTTGGTAGGGCTCATGCCCCTTAAAGATCACCGGCATTTCCGGCAGCAGTTCGAGATCGTGATCCAACAGCCAATGAAGCGTTTCTGCCGCGTTGTCGACAGCGAGACGGACGACGGTAGGGTCGGCCGTGCCGTGGGAAATGCGCATGATGTCGTCATAGTGAAGATCGGGCGTGTCGTGGATGCCTCTCTCTTCCTGCAGCCGGGTCCCAGCGGCGCTCATTTGACCGGTGGACCGGGGCGTATTGCCGCCGATCTCATCGGCAATATCGACTGCGAGGACGCGGGCGCCGCGATTGGCGGCGAAAGTCGCGGCGGTCTGCCCGGCCGTGCCTACGCCGCAGACGATGACGTCGTAATCGAATGTGCTCATTTATGCCTTCCCGCCCTTTTGGCCCGCTTTTATGAGGACCCGTTTTTTGGCTCTTTTCCTGACCCTTCACAGTCTTGTGACGGGCTCAAATCTTTCAAAGTTTTGCCTCATTTGGCAGGCAGCTTACACTCAATAACCGGTCTATGACCGGTCGAAAGAGGATATCGAAATGACGCTACTCAAATCGTTCTTTGCCGGTGCCGTGCTGGTCAGTGTTATCGCTGTCCCGCCTACTGCTCCCGTCCTGGCGCAGGGCAACGTGCCGGAAATCGGCGAAGTGGATCAATGTTTGCCGTTGACCCGCATTAAGCGCACCAAAGCGATCGACAACCAAACCATTGTCGTGGAAATGAAGGGCCGGGACGGCTGGCGCAAAATGGAAACCTCCAACCGTTGCCCCGGCCTCAAGCTCGAAGACAGCTTCGGCTACGCCACGTCGCTCATTGAACTGTGCAAGGGCGACATTATTACGGTTCTGGCAGTCGGGTCCCGCTGCGGCCTTGCGCAAATCACCGCTATCAGCGAAGACGAAGCAAGAGAACTGATTGCCAGCCGGTAAACGTGTTTATAAGGAGTTCCCCATGTCTCTCACTAATATGTCCCTCATTAAAACAAGCGCGATTGCTTTAGTCGGCGTTCTGACCATCGCTGCCGGCCCCGCCTTGGCCGCGCCCGGTGACGAACAGCAATGCATTCGCCTAGCCTTCATCGATGAAACGCCGGTGATCGATAATCAGACCATCCTGGTGGAGATGAAAGGCGATGGCGGCTACAAGCGCATTGATCTGTTGAACCGCTGCAGCGGCCTTAAGATCGAAGGCGGGTTCGGCTATTCCACGTCCATCGATCAGTTGTGCAAGCAGGACCAGCTGACCGTACTCCGTGCCGGCACGCCCTGCATGATCGAAAAGATTGTCGACATCACGGAAGAAGAAGCCGACGAACTGATGGACCGCAAATACAAGCGCGGCCGGTTTAGTGACAACTAGGCCCGACCGTAAGATAGATCAACGCTAAGTCCACACACGTGAGCTGCCGCCGGGGTGTACCCGGCGGCTCGAACTGATAGCACCCTTCGTCATAGATGTGACCGTCTGAGCAGGCGAGTGCACCTTCCATGACGTAAAACTCTTCGAATCTGGATAGCGGTTCGCCGTCGTCGCCGGACGCCCACCCCGGCTTGGTGCGCAACAGTACGGAGCCTTCCCCGGTTTCAGGATGCAGACTGAGGACAAAGCGTTCTGCGTTTTCCACCGGCTCCCACGCGCCACCTGGAGGATCGGCATGATAGGCGACGCCGCGGGCGGGCGGTTCGTAGCAGACGTAATAGGGTGATAGCTGTTTGGGGTCTTCGACGAAATTAAAATCCAACTCCCGGCCGATGCGCGACAGAAACCAGGATTCTTCAGGTACGGCGCTTTTGAATCCGTGCACCGTCTCGGGCGGATGAAAGCAATAGGACTGGGGCGTCAGCCACACCTTGCTGTCGAAGGACATGCGGCCTTTGACGATGAGCAGCTCTTCCGTGGTGTGGTGATAATGCACCTTGCCCGGTGGGGTCATGCCGTCGTCCGGTACCAGACGATTCAGCGCTGTGCGTTCGCCGGTCTCGGGATCGCGGCTCAACAGTTTGGAATACAAGCCGGGCGGGCTGGGCTGGTCCCATTCCATGGCTTTAGTGTCGAGAAAGGGGACTGGATCTCGCATGACGATCTCTCCTTACCCGTCGAGTATACGGCCGCCAAAGGTCATAGCGCGCTCATGTGACAAAGTTTATCGCCCAGCGGCCGTCGTGCCATTCCAAAACCGTAGCCCCGCCGTGGGAATGTTCGTGATAACCGTGCACTCCATAGGCCAAGTTATGGAGATACGTTCCCGATCTCATCAAACGCGTATCGTCCGGGCCGATGTCGCCCTTAAGGCAGAAAATCTCCTCATGGACAGGATGCCAGTTTGGGCCCATGCCCTCGAACCCCGCCGGCACCTTGAGCAGGCGCGTATCGGCACCGGTTTCCGGATCTTCCCATAAGACGCGGCGTTCAAAACCTTCGATGGCTTTGCCGTTGATCACCGGCACGATGGGCTCCATATCGTAAGCCGATTCCAGATAAACGGGATCTGCGTTTTTTGCCGATGCGCCTACCGCCTCGAAAATCAACAACAGCTCCGCGTCTTCGGTGCAGAAAAGCGCCGGAATGCCGTGTCCTGGCGGCACGGCAAAGAATCCGCCCTGCTTCAGCGTCACATCACCGAGGGAAAGAGTCCCTTGGCGTACGAACCCTTGAACCGTCGCCCTAACAGGTCCGGTTACCGGACGGGTTGCACCCTGTGGGAGTCTCACCAGCGCACTGCGTACAGACCCGTCGTCCAAAACACGCAGGATGCGTCCCTCGCAGTCGCCGGGCCAAACTGTGCCCATGGCATGCCACGGAATGTCTTCGGACGGAAAACACCTGGATAGATTGTGAGACAGCGTCGGTTCGGAGAATTTTGGTTCAGCCATGGCTGAACCCTAGCCCTATTCAGGCGCGGTCCAAAATCTCGAAAGCCACCCGTTCGCCGGATTCCATCGCCGCTTCCATGCCGTAGTCCAAACGCCGGGTGTGTTCCCCGGCAAAGTGCAGACGCCCATGGGGGAGGATCATCTCATTGGCGAAGGCGGTGACCTGACCCGGTGCGAACATGGGGCTACAGCCCTTCTGCAAGGGCTGACGCTCCCAAGAATGGTAGCGCAGGATCTCGATCTGTCCTTTTGACGCCGGACGCAACCGTTCCATCTCTTCGATGAGGAATGCGGAAGCCGCTTCGCCAGACCGTGACGCAACCTGACTGCCGGATTGACTGGTGAGCACGAACATCCCCCGGTGCACGCCGTCACCGGTGTGATTGTCGATCACCCACAGCATGCGCAAGGCGCCGTCGGTAAACAGCCCCGGCTCGAATCCGTCCTCTTGCCAAAACGGCTCCTTGATGAGGCAAAAAGCCCGCGTGGTTTCCGCGTATCTGAGTTTTGTGATCGCCTCGAATTGCGGCGCCGGTGGTTTCGGCCAGATGGCGACCTCGCGGAGCACGGTGAAGGGCAATGAGGAAATGACATACTTGGCCCGGTACCGGTTGCCGTCCAATGTGCGCACGTCCACACCGTCGTCTTCTATATCAATGGAAATGACCTGTTGGTTGGTGCGCACCTCTCGGGGCAGGACCGCCGCCATGGCCCGGGGCAACTCCCAAGTGCCGCCAGCGATGTTTTTGGGCCAGTGCTCGATGGGCTTGCCGGTTTCGTCCAAGGGTCCGACGAATTCAGCCTCTAATGCGCCCCGGGTGCCTTCCTGCAACATGCGCAAGGCGGACACGCCGTGCATATCGGAGGAAATACCGGCGAGACGGATGCCGGGTTCGGAGACGCCATTGCGTCTGAACAACTCGGCGAAGGAAACGTCATAATCAGAAAAGCGCGGATCCAGCCAGTCGTCCAATTCTTGCAACGGATTGAACTTAGCCAACATTGCAGAACTGAACGCGATGGGCGGAATGGTGCGCTCCTCCCCCACTGTTTGATTGACCGGCGAGTCTGGCCAGTCATCGGCTTTCACATGGGTGCCGCCGATGTGGAAGGAGAAGGGCAATAGAGACCGGTCTTCATCAACGGTCGGCAAACCCAGCCGATCAATGGCATCAAGAACCCGCGCATAGGACGGCCCGACCTGCGAGGCCCCCAATTCTATGGGCACTTCGCCGGCGTTGGTCTCCCAGGTTTCCTCGGCGGACCATACCCGCCCGCCAATGCGCGTCGCGCCTTCAAGCACGACAACGTCCAAACCCGACTCGGCGAGAATACCGGCGGCGTTGAGACCGGACAGACCAGCGCCGATGATAATCACGTCGGCTTGCTCTTGCGTGCGTGCGCGTTTGCTATGAACAAACGGCGCAGCCACAACAGCCGTGGCAACAGCTGAATTGAATGTTCGCCGACTCAAACGGGTGTGTGTCATTTCACAATCCGCCTTCTCTTATTTTCAGTTCCGTGGTCTCGAATTCCAGCCCCACACCGGGTCCGAATTTGAGTGACATCTTTAGAATGCCGCAGTCGGGGTCTGTCAGCCAGATTTCCGTACCGCTCAGCATGCGAAAATGGTTGGCGGATACGGTTTGGCCATCTCGTAAAGTCAGTTCGGTTTTCCCTAGAAAAGTGTACTCGGACGTGACGAATCCGCCGACCATGGTGCCCTGGCGTGATCCGCCCGCCCAATAGACCGAATGGGGCTGTTCTCCAGGTGCATCGTGGTCATAAGCCAGAAAGCGCCCAAGCCCTGTAACACCACATAGGTGGAGCCGAGAATACCATCGCCGTCCACATTGCTCATAAAGGCTTCGCGCACATGATTGTCCGTATCCACCCTGACCATGGCATGACGAGTTTCGTTGAACGTGTTGCTGGTGGAGACAACGTGCAAGTAACGCTGACCGTTGTTGTGCACATACATTGTCCAGCGCTCCACACCACAGGGTCTGTTTCCGTTATTGGTGTCCGTGCATTCCGTCTTGCCGCGGATAACCTTGGCGATGCCGGCCCCGTAATCTTCAGCCTGTGCTCCGAAGCCAACGGCAACCACCAAACACAAGCTGGTCAGGTGTTTTAGAAAAGTCATGAGACCCCCCTGTCACGTCGCGTCAGAGAGTAGTGTAGCGTCTAAAGAAAGCTAAGCCAGATGGGCGGGGTTTGTGTTATTCAGCCGGTACCCGGCCATCCACCAATGTTTCCGCTGCCGCATGGCTGGGTTTGGCATAGGTGGAACGGTGCTTGCGCAGCCAGATGTACAACCCCGTGCCGAACAGAACGGCAAAGCCGATCCCTGCACCGAACACAATCAGCCGACCCACCATGCCGAAGATCTGGCCGTTGTGGGAGTAGATGGACCACAGGCCCACCAAGGACCGTCCGGTTCCCTGGGTTTGCGGATCGAAGGCATCCACCATTTTGCCTGAGTACTG
The DNA here is from genome assembly GCA_965207985.1 of Rhodospirillaceae bacterium. GTDB lineage: Bacteria > Pseudomonadota > Alphaproteobacteria > Rhodospirillales > Rhodospirillaceae > CBDBND01. Next base: position 111,374 of record CBDBND010000004.1, read on the forward strand.
ATCCACGTAAGCCACACCGGTGTAGATGGTGTACTCCAGATCGGCGGGCTCGAAGCGGTACCCGTAAGCGCCCCGTTCACCGGGGGGATAGTCGATCCGAGTGGGCACATGGCCCGGAAAGTGCCGCTCAACTTCATCGTAAATGGCCTGTAATCCGGGTTTGACGTCCGTCGGTTCGCTCAAGGAGAAGGGTTGGGTTTCCGGCGTATCCAAAAACAGTCCAACCACCACATCCGCTTGCCGGGGAAAGATTATGACCAGGCCGGTTATGCCGACCAAAGCAAAGCCAATGAGAAAGTATATGCCGAAGACGTTATGCAAGTCACGGATCAACCTGGGTGTGGGGCTGGATTTTTTTACCTGCAGCGCCCGTTTGTATTTGCGGTTTTTGGGCCACCACAGCACCACCCCGACGATGACCGTCAGCATAAGAAACAATCCCAAAAAGCCGGTGACTTTCTTCCCGACAGTGCCAGCCAGCAGTTCCATATGGAACAGTCGCGTCGCCTTCATCACCGTCAGCCACGGCCGGTCGCCGATAATCTCGCCGGTGATCGGATCAACGAAGATTTCCAAGTCGGTCAGAATGGATTCTTTATCGGTTGCCGGCCGAGTGGTGAAACGGAATGCCTCGTCGGGAAACTTGTTGTCCCGCTCCACACGGTGAATGACCCGGTCGGGATAGTTCTGGTGAACGGCCGCCTCCATCAAGGCGTAGTTGGCGACCTCATAGGGCGTGCCGGTGCGGTAGAATTGCGGGTCCAGGGCGGCTTCGATCTCACGCTGGAACACCAGAACGGTACCGGTGATGCCGTTGAGTGCGATCCATATGCCCACGGTGAGCGCGATCCATTTATGGATGGAGATCCAGAACGGCCGCGATTTTTTCACCATGGAGTTTGTCCTTTAATTAGTCGATCCTGAAAGACGCGGAGATTCTCTGTAATAGACTGTTATTGCGGATCAATTTTGTTGGCAATGGTGGTTCGGAATCGCCGGATTTTCTATACTGCAAGGCCGGTTCCTTGCAATTTCCGGATCAAAAAATGCGCCCCACATCAGCCGCCCCACATCAGCCAATGACGTCCCTTCTTTAGATCTCTTCCGCACCGCGCTTGAGAACATTCTCGATCAACGGCACGAACTTTATCGGCTCACCGAGTTGATCGATTGGCAGGGTTTTGATGAGGCGTTTGGTGTCTTGTATTGCCCTGACAACGGCTGCCCGGCCAAAGCGACGCGGCTGATGGTGGGGCTTCAATATCTCAAGCACGTGTATGGTCTGTCCGATGACCAGGTGGTGATGCGCTGGGTGGAGAACCCTTACTGGCAGCATTTTTGCGGCGAGGTGTATTTTCAGCATCACCCGCCGATTGATCCCAGCAGCATGTCGCGTTTCAGACGGCGCATTGGCCATTCAGGGTGCGAGAAAATTCTGCGGGCCACAGTTGATGCGGGTGTTCGGAGCAAGACGGTCAAACCCGACGACTTCAAGCGTGTGACGGTGGATACCACGGTGCAGGAGAAGGCGGTGGCCTTTCCCACCGACAGCAAATTGCTGAACCGTTCGCGTGTGCGTCTTGTCAAGCTGTGCCACACACACGGTGTGGTGTTGCGGCAGAGCTACGCCCGTAAGGGCCCTGAGGCGCTGTTGCGGGCCAACCGTTATGGTCACGTCCGGCAGATGAGGCGCATGGGTGGTCAGATTAAGAAGCTCAAGACCTATCTGGGCCGGGTGGTGCGTGACACGGAGCGCAAGATCGCGGGCCATAAGGGGTTGCAGGCGATTTTTGCCGGGGAGTTGGCGCTGGCCAGGCGGCTGCTCAGTCAACAGAAGATGGATCGCAACAAACTGTATAGCCTGCATGCCCCGGAGGTGGAGTGCATCGGCAAGGGCAAGGCCCACAAGCGTTATGAGTTTGGTGTCAAGGCCAGTATTGCAACGACAAACAGGAGCAACTTTATCGTTGGCGGCATGGCGTTGCCGGGGAATCCCTTTGATGGGCATACATTGCCAACAGCGTTGGAGCAGGTGCGCCGTTTGACAGGCTGTGTGGTTGAAGAAGTGTTTGTGGATCGTGGCTACCGTGGCCATGGCGAGGAAGCATCAAGGGTGTACATCTCGGGTCAACGGCGTGGCATAAAAACACAACGGCTGAAACGGTCACTGAAACGGCGTCAGGCGATTGAACCGGTTATCGGCCATCTGAAATCGGATGGACTGTTGGGACGCAATTACCTCAAGGGTACTGAAGGTGATCGCATGAATGTGGCACTGGCCTGTGCCGGCCATAACCTAAGACTGATCCTGAAGCGGCTCAGAATTTATTGCGCCCGCATTTTGGGCGCTACGTTGCTCCGGGACATGATCGGATTGCATGGAACGCGTCTTGCGGCGTCAATCATCCGATGGAAGCGACGGATGGCGTGGCAGACTGAACCTAACAGCACACATCTAACGCTCGTAGTGGTATGAAAAACGGGTTTTTCAGGATCGACTAACTAGCGAATCAAATGACGGAAGCTCCCCCCCGTCTGAGGGAAAGGAACCATAACCACGGAGTGCTGCAGGTAGCGTCCTGCATAGAAGTCAAGGAGATGTTTCAATAAGTTAGAGAGAGCGCGCAGGGAACATAGAAGCCGGGTCATCACTATGCCAACACGGCGTTACAAGAGATTCAACAGCGCGAAGACCAATCTGGGGTAGCGTGCCGCCCACCGGTCCGTCGCCCATGTGACCCGGTCGTTCGGCCTGCCCGGGCGGTCCGGTCAACACGATGTCGTATTCGTCGAGCGCCTCGCTGAAGAAGTCGGAGGACGAGAGGCAGTCGCTCTCTCAGGTGATAGCCGACGCCTAGGCCGGTCACCGCAAGGCGCTGCGGAGATCACCGTTTATAGAGCAGTACTGGCTCCTTTCATCCTGAGAGGAAGGGAGTTGAAATGTCTCTCTCTGCGGCCTGCTCCTGCGTCAGTTTGCCCGCAGTACGCCTCGAATACAAATCGTCGAACTTCATCAGTCGAACTTCCTGTAACACTTCTGATCGGTTCATCGCGCCTCCTCTCGGAGACAGGACAAAACCGGACAGATCGCATGTTACATCGACCGGACATATCGCGTGTTAACGACATTGCCCTGGGGGTCGGGCTTTTCCTTGTTATGAGATAGTGATAACGTATGTCGATGACAACGCCTGACCGGGACCCCGGGCTCGACACGCTGCTCGACCTTCACGGCCAGACGCTGTTCGTGGACGAGGCCGGACACTGGGTGAAGTTCGTCGTAGTGAGGTGCAAGGTTACTCTGGAACGCCCGCACGGGCTCAGCTACTCGATGACGCTGCACGCGCCCGACGGCACGAGGCTGGTGGGATTCGACAACGCGCACCCGGTGAGGGAGCGCCGAGGCCCTGGAACGCGAAGGCGTCGTGAGACCGACCATCGGCACCGGCTGCGGTCCATCAGGCCGTACGACTACGAGGACGCCGCGACGCTGCTCGAGGATTTCTGGACGGAAGTGGACGAGGTTCTGAGAGAAAGGGGATCGCTGCCATGAAGACGCTGAAAGTCGGCATCGCTGACTACGACCGGATGAAGGCGCGCACGATGGCGATCGCCCGCGGCGAACTCAAGCCCGGGCGGGGCGAGCCGACGGTCTGGTTCACCTCCATCGAGAGCTTCGCGAAGGTGCTCTCAGGGCGCAATCGGGAGCTTCTGGAGACGATTGCACGTGAGAAACCGGACTCCCTCACCGAGCTCGCGGAGTTGGCTGGGCGGAGCAAGTCGAACCTGTCGCGGACATTGAAGACGATGTCGGGGTACGGGCTGGTGGAGTTGACAGAGGGAGAGCGCGGCACGCTCGTCCCGCGGGTCCCCTACGATCAGGTGAGGCTCGACGTTTCGTTGATTGCAAGCGCCCGGCGGGCTGCGTGAGCGGTTCGAGATTCACCGATAATGGCCAAGATTACCGACGAGCGTGCACTTGAGACTTGGCTGAAGGAGATGCCGGCGGAGTTCGCGTGCGTGCTTGCTGCGCGCGCTGCGCTACGAGCGGTGCCGGTGCTGGAACAAGCGCTGGGCGAGTAAAAATGGAACGTCGGAGTGCCCTGCTATTGCAGGGCTTTCGGGCGTTGGCGGCCTCCAACTTCGTTGGGGCATGGCCAACGCGCTTAGCGGAAGTCTGAACCGATGTTCGGAATGCGGGGCGACAAGCCGGCGATGCGTTGGCAGAGGTCGTGAATGCAGCGCGGACGAACGCTCTCGAAGCCAAGAACGCCGTTCCCGAACTACACGAATACCTCCGTCGCCAGCACTGGACTGAGCCATGTTTAGCTCTGTATTCAGACCACCTCGTGAAATTAACGCCAACGGGCCTTCACCGCCTTCTGGCACTAAGAGGCCGCGACCTCTGTCCGTGAACATTACGGAAGCACTACCGGCAGCCCAAGATGAAATCGCCGTCCGGCCATCAAAGGCAACGTAAAGTGCATGTGGATTCGAACCAGGTACCGCAGCGGATGTAGGACCACTAGGTACCAGTACATTGTTCATAAGCGAGAATGTTGCCACGCCGTCTTCAATAGTATGTGACCGGGAAGGCGCACACGTTCTATTCGAGGGCGTGGGCTCTCCTATACACACCCTGGTAAAGGCATCATCTCCAAGAACACCGTGTTCGACCATGATTTCGCCGCCATTAATCAATTGAGCAGCCGTAACAACGCTGTTGTCCTCGTCCATGTTTTGGTTAATCGTAACGGTGGCCGTACCCAACATAGCGCTTGTTTGGGAGGCATCGCCTGCTTTGATGATCCTTGAGAATGCCGGATCGCTGTAGGGATCGATTCCAATCCGGCCTGCTGGCCTCACTGACGCAACAACCGTGTCCCTGCCTCGGAGAATCGCTACGGAAGATGCTGTGTCGTACACCTCACCGTCATCCATATAGGCAACCTCAGCGGTGTGCTCAAGAACTAAGCCCGATTGATAGAACGACGCTGAGACCATCGCGTCGGCAAATTCTGCACCCTCAAGGTTCACGTCGATGTTTACTGCGTCGGAACGCAGTGCCCTATCGAACTCAAACCACACGTCGCCGGCTGCGAGCATGAAGCCTTTCATGCCGTTAGTTCTGGCCGTACCGTCAAAGATCTCAGTGGCGATATTCTTGGTCCGTATGGGGTTGACGTTCCCCCTATCGTCGGTCTCGGGTGTCGCCGGAGAGTCAGCTGGCATGGAACCGAGCGTCCCCGCCCCAGCCCCAGACGAAAACAACAAGGCAGTAAGGCCAATGGCCGGCCCCGTCTTAAAATCTCTGAACAACATCGTGTTCTCCTTAACTAGTCGATCCTGAAAGACGCGGAGATTCTCTGTAATAGACTGTTATTGCGGATCAATTTTGTTGGCAATGGTGGTTCGGAATCGCCGGATTTTCTATACTGCAAGGCCGGTTCCTTGCAATTTCCGGATCAAAAAATGCGCCCCACATCAGCCGCCCCACATCAGCCAATGACGTCCCTTCTTTAGATCTCTTCCGCACCGCGCTTGAGAACATTCTCGATCAACGGCACGAACTTTATCGGCTCACCGAGTTGATCGATTGGCAGGGTTTTGATGAGGCGTTTGGTGTCTTGTATTGCCCTGACAACGGCTGCCCGGCCAAAGCGACGCGGCTGATGGTGGGGCTTCAATATCTCAAGCACGTGTATGGTCTGTCCGATGACCAGGTGGTGATGCGCTGGGTGGAGAACCCTTACTGGCAGCATTTTTGCGGCGAGGTGTATTTTCAGCATCACCCGCCGATTGATCCCAGCAGCATGTCGCGTTTCAGACGGCGCATTGGCCATTCAGGGTGCGAGAAAATTCTGCGGGCCACAGTTGATGCGGGTGTTCGGAGCAAGACGGTCAAACCCGACGACTTCAAGCGTGTGACGGTGGATACCACGGTGCAGGAGAAGGCGGTGGCCTTTCCCACCGACAGCAAATTGCTGAACCGTTCGCGTGTGCGTCTTGTCAAGCTGTGCCACACACACGGTGTGGTGTTGCGGCAGAGCTACGCCCGTAAGGGCCCTGAGGCGCTGTTGCGGGCCAACCGTTATGGTCACGTCCGGCAGATGAGGCGCATGGGTGGTCAGATTAAGAAGCTCAAGACCTATCTGGGCCGGGTGGTGCGTGACACGGAGCGCAAGATCGCGGGCCATAAGGGGTTGCAGGCGATTTTTGCCGGGGAGTTGGCGCTGGCCAGGCGGCTGCTCAGTCAACAGAAGATGGATCGCAACAAACTGTATAGCCTGCATGCCCCGGAGGTGGAGTGCATCGGCAAGGGCAAGGCCCACAAGCGTTATGAGTTTGGTGTCAAGGCCAGTATTGCAACGACAAACAGGAGCAACTTTATCGTTGGCGGCATGGCGTTGCCGGGGAATCCCTTTGATGGGCATACATTGCCAACAGCGTTGGAGCAGGTGCGCCGTTTGACAGGCTGTGTGGTTGAAGAAGTGTTTGTGGATCGTGGCTACCGTGGCCATGGCGAGGAAGCATCAAGGGTGTACATCTCGGGTCAACGGCGTGGCATAAAAACACAACGGCTGAAACGGTCACTGAAACGGCGTCAGGCGATTGAACCGGTTATCGGCCATCTGAAATCGGATGGACTGTTGGGACGCAATTACCTCAAGGGTACTGAAGGTGATCGCATGAATGTGGCACTGGCCTGTGCCGGCCATAACCTAAGACTGATCCTGAAGCGGCTCAGAATTTATTGCGCCCGCATTTTGGGCGCTACGTTGCTCCGGGACATGATCGGATTGCATGGAACGCGTCTTGCGGCGTCAATCATCCGATGGAAGCGACGGATGGCGTGGCAGACTGAACCTAACAGCACACATCTAACGCTCGTAGTGGTATGAAAAACGGGTTCTTCAGGATCGACTATCTACCGTAAGGGAGCAGAGTACGTTTCCTAAAACGAACCGCGCAGACTGAGTTTCATTTCACGGTGAAAGGTCCCAAAGCGGAACTCCTCCTGCGCTACCATATCGCTGCTGCGGTTGGGGAAAAACAGAAGCCGGTCCCTTTCCGCACCCGCCTTGATGATCCGGGTGACGTCAAAGCGGAGGGTGACGTCCCCTAGGATTCGCAGTTCCACAAATCCGTTGAGATCGAAATCCCGTGTAATCCTGTCGATGAATTCGGCATCGAAGAAAAACAATTCGCTGGAAATGTTGTTGCCGCCGAACCCATCAGTGGACACACCGTAAGAGAGATTCCGCCACGGCATGTCGTTGCGGAAACTGACGGACCAAAGCCGGTCAGCCAACCGGTCGATGCGGCGTTTCCTGCCGTCGAACACGTCGGTGGTGGATGTATCGCGTAGAGTGTACTTCGCGTCGATGGAGCCATCGGGCAGGCCGAGCCAGCCCAACCGTAGGCCCGCACTAACTTCAGCGCCAAGTTGACGCGCTCCGCCGATGTTGCCGACGGCGGCGAAAGTGCCGTCGCCGACGGGAAACTCATCGATGTGGTCCTCGATATCGAAATAGTAAAGACTAAGGGCCAAGACGCCCTGATCGTCCCTGAGTCTTCGTTCGAAGGTGATGTCGTATTCCCAGGCTTTTTCGGGTACCAATTCGGTATTACCTGCTCTTAACACATCGCTGGTGTTGTCGTCGGTATTGAAACCAGACGTAAAGTTAGCGAAATCCAGCTGCGTTATCGTGCGCTCAATGCGGCCCCGAATTTGTGTGAGAGGGGTGAGGTCGTACCGCACATCGAGCCGGGGACGGACGTAAAACAACGTGCGTGATCGATTGACACTGCCTCTTTGCCGCAACCGTGAGTATTCTGTATCCACAGCGCCATCAAACTGCAGCGCGGTCGACGGTTGCCAGGTATAGGACGTAAACGTTTCCACCCGCCGCTCATCTATTTTGGCGTCCGGATTGAAAAGGTCGGGCTCCTCATGCAAAACGCCATTGTCTAGCGTAAACAACTGAACCCGTTGGTTTAGTGTATTGATGGCCAATTCGGCTCCCGCCTCAATGGTGTGACCTTGACCTAAATTGAATTGATAGGACCCACGCAGGATTTTCTCCGAACGGTCGGGGTCTTGAAGCTGGCGGCGAAAAACTTGTTCAGCGTCTTCAGGCAGGACTGACGTAAACGTCCGCTCATCGTTCTGATTGAACTCATTGATAAGAAACAAGCCCTTAAGGACATCACCTCCGGCAAGGACATGCTCATAGTCGCCACCGATCTCCCAGGTCTTTTTCGATAGGGTGCGCCGGTTAAAAAATGTTCCCGTGAAAGGTTCGCCGGCGGACAAAAGATCAAATTGAAGGGACTCGATAGTTTCCTTTTGTCCTTCATCAGCGTAGCGGCCGTTCAGTTGGAGACGGTTGCCATCGGCAAAGGTGTACCTAAGGCTCACCGTGCCTACGAGATCCGTCGCATCCGTCGTCTGTTCTTCGTCATCACGCCGGAACGGCGCCATGCCCGGATTCGAGAGCAGGTCGAACCGGTCGAGAAACGATTTGCGTGGCGTGGCCGACAAGCTGACTGTGTAATCCGCTCTGCCAAACCTGCTGTTAAACGTGACCTGCGCTCCCGGTTTGACATCACCGTCGGAAAAGTGGGTGACGCTGCCCTGCCACGTGCCGGTGACGTCTTCAATGCCCTCCATAAGGACAATATTGACGACGATCCCCTCGGTTCGTACGTCCAGGTCCGCTGCAGTCCCGCGAATGACCTCTACACGTTCCACTTGATCAGCTTGGATGCGCTGGAGGGCAGCAGCAATGGTGTTGGCCTTGCCGGACAGGCGCCGGCCGTCGATTAGAATTTGGTCCCCTGTGGACCCGAACCCCCGCCGGACCGTTGCCGATGTGGAAGTCTGCGACTGGGCCTCACGAAGAATGTCCTGAATTCCGGGCACGCGGATGAGCAAATCCTCGGCCGTAATGGCGTTAAACTGCGAAAAATAGGCTTGGTCATAGACGACCCGCGCATCATCCCGGTTGCTTCCGGCATCAATCTGTTGGGTGTCTTGCTGCGGCGTGTCCTGGGCCGTCGTGGACGTTGCCAACGCCATGCAGAATGCAAACGTCAAGGCCCAACCGATCAAAAGATAGCTGTACCCGTCTTGGCGGATAAAGAAATGGGGCACGCATAGTGCGCGCGTGCCCCGCTTTACGGTCTTATGAATCGAGCCACCCAGTCGAAAATCAAATCAAACCCTCAGGCTGGGTATAAAACACTACGCACGGTATTAAAACCGTTGTGACTAGAACGTGATATTCGTCCTCAAACCAAAGGTCCGTTTTTCCTGCGGCACCACGCCTATACCCCGTATGGAGTTGAAGTCGAAGGCGGCACTGGTGATATCGCTTTGCGCCGTCACAGCGGCCCAGGCGCGGGTCTGGAACAGATTGCGGACAAACAACTCGACCCGCAGGTTATCGCGCGTCAGGCCGACACGGGCATGGGTCAGCAGCCAGTCCGGTCCACGGGCCAGATTGGGGTTATCCGCCCAATACTTGCCTTGGTAGATCAAGTCCAAGCGGCCGTACCAATCCCAGTTGTTATTGAATTGGTCGGGGTAGGTGGTGGCCAGGTTGGCCTGCCAATCGGGATACCTAAAGATCTTCAAGCCCTTGAAGTTGGTGATCCCGGTGGTGCGGCCAAACTGGATGCCTTCAAATTCTGTGAACTTGTTGTCGTTCCAACTGACGTTGAGCTGGGCGTCCAAGTTCTCGGTGAACGCCATGCCGGTTTCCAATTCCACTCCCCACAGCTTCTGGCTGCCTGGAACACTGATGCCCTGGTTGTTGGGGAAGGTGTTGGGAATGCGGTCTCGTTCCGAGGGCAATTCGGCGTCACGGATCCAGATGATGGTCGTACCGAACGGACGGTTCTTCCATTTGTAGTACCAGCCGGTCAGGTTGAAGCGCGCACGGCCCTCCATCAACGTCTGCTTCCAGCCGATTTCGACGGCGTCCATCTTCTGGGAAGGCGTGGCCTCGTTGAATTGGCCTTCCAACACCTGCGTCCGGATCTGATCGCATTCCGAGGCAGTCGAGGACACCCCGGTGATGGGATTGATGTAAGGCACCAGGAATTCATCTTCACTACAGGTGGTGATGATGGCGTTGGTATTGCCGGGCAGGGTTCCCCGCGAAGCCTGGGCGTAAACGGTTGTTTCGTCCGACGGCTGGTAGCGCAAGATGAAGCGCGGGGTGAACTGATTGAATGTGTCGACAAAGACGAAGCCGGCTTCTTCAACGGTCCGTTCGTCCTGCAGATAGCGGGTTTCAATATCAAAGGTCAGTTCGTCCGTAATGTCGTAAGACGCGGACCCATAGCCGCCCAGGAAAGTAAAGGTGTAGCCGTTGTCAAATTCATAGTCGGCATTGAGAGAGAAGCGATATTGCTCCCGCAACAGACCGATTGCATTGATATCGGGAACGCGTTTGCCGAGGTAGTCAGACGCTGCCCGGCCTCCCAGCAACTCTAGAATGGCGTTGGGTTTGGGGCCGAATTCGGAACCGCCAAAGGCCGAGTTAATGAACAGACGCGGTGTATGGAACAGCGGCTGATTGACGGAGGTCTCATGGGACAGAAGTGTGCGAGGTCCGCGCTGGTACCCCGGTCCGTGCAACGGATAGTCGGGGCTGGCAAAGGGATGATTGGGATCGGGCTGTTCGAAATAACCAAACTTGGGTACGTCGCCGCAAATGTATTCGGTCGGGAATAAGGTTTCCTTAGCTGTACCTTCGGCGTTGAACCGTTCTACCGAGGTACCCGTGCGGGTGTCATTGAAACGCCCACGGATGACACCACCGATCGCCGGGCCGTCATCGTCCTTTTGGTAATAGGCGCGGAGTTTGACCGTCATGTTGTCGGTGGGTTCGCCGTAAATCAGACCACTGACGAAAGTGGACCTTTCCTCGCCCATTTTACCGCCGTCGGTCGCTTCCCATTCGCCGCCGCGGTGATAGAGACCTGATAAGCCCACTTTCCTTCAACAAGGGGGCCGGAGGTCAGGATGTTGCCGTCGTATTTATCGTACGATCCCAAAGAGACGTCGAGTTTGGTTTCGTATTCGTCGAGGCTTGGAGTCTTGGTGATGTAGTTGATGGCGCCGGCAAAGGTGTTGCGGCCGAAGAACGCCGACTGCGGGCCTTTGATGACCTCGACCCGCTCCAAGTCCTGCAGGCCGACGGATGCCGCAGTACCGAGCACGTAGATGCCGTCGACAAACAGGGAGGTGGGCTGTAGGTGGTCGGCTGAACTTTGGAACACACCGCGCAACCGGATCACCGAATTGATGCGCCCGGTGATACGACCCCCGCTTTGGCGCGGGTTAAATTCCATGCCCGCCGTTTGCAGGGCCAGGTCGCTCAGGTCTTGGATACCTGCGTCCTCAATGTCCTGGGCGGTAAAGGCTGCGATGGCCAGCGGGATGTCCTGCAGGCTTTCGTCTCTCTTACGAGCCGTCACCACGATTTCTTCCAGAGTGACCTGTTGTGCCTGCGCCGTGGAATACTCCTGTGGTGCGATTGCACTCACCGCAAATGCGGCTCCGGATAGCAGTGCGAAACGGATGGATGATTTGATCGTCATGACGGTTCCCTCCCAGAACAACACCGGTAGGACAACGCCAAAACAAAAAAGGCGTGCACACGGGCACACCTTTTTAGGATTTATGAACGGAATTTTTCAGATCGATAGAACGAATAGTTCCAATCCACAGGCCGACGCTCCCCACACCTTTTGCTTGCGATCATCACATTATCTTATTGATCGCAACCACAATGGTATGTCTGTTCAATTTCAAGATAACGTAAAAGATCTTTCGCACATTTTTGGGGTTGGTGGCTCCGGGTCTGGTTAGGTTGGTTTTGTTCAATCAGCCACTCCAGAAGGAAGGAGCCACCATGGAAAAGGATAACACGAAGGCATTGTCGCACGTCATACGGATTGATGACGAACGTATACAGGATCACCTGGGCAAGGTAGTGCGGGGCAGTGTTGAGGAGACCCTGAACGCGCTATTGGACGCCGAAGCGGACCGGCTCTGCAATGCTGAGCGCTACGAACGCAGTGAGGCCCGTCGCGATACGCGGGCCGGCAGTTACGAGAGGAAGCTTCAGACACGGGCTGGCGAGGTTTCTCTGAAGGTTCCCAAGCTGCGCCGTCAGACCTTTGAGACGGCGATCATCGAGCGTTACCGGCGTCGGGAGGCATCGGTCGAAGAGGCCTTGATGGAGATGTATCTGGCCGGTGTTTCGGTACGGCGTGTGGAGGACATCACCGAGGCGTTGTGGGGCACGCGGGTTTCGCCAGGAACCGTCTCGAACCTTAACAAGAAAATCTATGAGCAGATCGACGCTTGGCGCAATAAGCCGATTGCGGGCGATCATCCCTATGTGTATGTGGACGGCATCGTCCTTAAGCGCAGTTGGGCCGGCGAAGTGCGTAATGTTTCGCTATTGGTGGCGATCGGCGTCAACCAGGAGGGCTTCCGCGAGATCTTGGGCATCGTTGAGGGTGCCAAGGAGGATAAGGCGGGATGGGGCGCATTCCTTAAGCATCTCAAGGCGCGCGGGCTGTCAGGCGTCCAGTTGGTTATCTCTGACGCCTGTCTGGGTTTGGTAGAGAGTATAGCGGAGGTCTGCCCCAAGGCCCGCTGGCAACGCTGCGTCGTCCATTTCTACCGCAACATCTTCAGCCATGTTCCTTCGACCAAAGTGCGCGAAGTTGCCCACATGCTGAAAGCTATCCACGCCCAGGAGAGCCGAGAGGCCGCGACCAGGAAAGCCGAGGACGTTATCTTCTCTCTCAAGAGCACTAAGCTGACCACGGCAGCCGAGTTGGTCGAGAGCCACATTGAAGAGACTTTCAGTTTCTATGCTTTCCCTGACCAGCACTGGATCAAGCTCAAGACCAACAATCCACTAGAGCGAATCATGCGCGAAATCAGACGCCGTACCCGCGTAGTCGGAGCGTTCCCTGACGGTCAATCGGCGCTCAACTTGGCTGCAGCAAGGTTAAGACACATAGCCGGAAGCAAATGGTCCCTAAAACGATACATGAATATGAATCTACTCACGCAGCAAAGGAACACGGCCTGACCAAATCAGCCACCAGCCCAAAACAAATGTGCGAAAGATTCTGGACACTACCGGAACCTGTCCCTTTCGAAAGCCTTATCCGCACTTGGACGGTCTGCGTCAAGGAGACCGGCGGATGAGGTTTTCACAAGGGACAGCTTGGGAAATCCATTCAGAAAGTCCTAACACTCGTGATGCTGCACGGGCGCGCGGTCCTCGAATACGACCTGTCGCTTGATCAAGGAGCCGATGACCACGATCTCTTCGATGGCGGGTTCGCCGACCTCGGACGCAGTTTGCCCAAGCGCAGGGAAAGATTCGAGGACGGTAAAAAGGTCCAACAAACCGTCGGCATTGGGTATGCGAAACCACCGATCACACCCGCGAACGCGCCTTCATGACGGACAAATTCAGCTTGTCATTAGCTGGCAAGAGCGGGCCTGTCGTTCTCAGAATTGCCTGCGCAAGGTTGCGCCGAGGGTCCTTGGCTCGCCCAGGAATGCATTGAAGGTCTGCGTTGAACCGGGACCTGTGCCCCTGCCTTGTATTGGCGCATCAAAGGCGATCTGTATGTAGTCCTTGTCTAACAGGTTCTTGCCCCACAGTTCAAAGCGCCAAGACCCGTCAATGTCGCCGATGCCTAAGCGTCCGTTCATAACTGCAAATCCCTCCTGGATCTTCTCGATATCCAGGTCCGAGCCCGTATTGTAGCTACTCATATAACGTGCATCGAAATGGATAAAACCCAGCAGTTTCCGGGTAATACCCTTCTCATAGGTGGCGGCGCCAGTGAGTGTCCATTCCGGGGCGTTTGTAAGCTGGTTTCCGGCTAACGTCGCATTGGAAATGTTTTTGCCGTATTGCGTATCTGCATAGGTCAGGCCCGCGTTTACGGTTAGGCCTTCTGTTACCAAGGCCGTAGTTTCCATTTCAATCCCGCGAGATTTTACTTTCTCTAGATTAGCGACGACAAATTGGATACCTGTGAATGTGATGAGCTGAAAGTTCTTGAAGTCCATGTAGAACAAGGTCGTATTGAAGATCGTCTTCTGGCCGAACAGACCGAACTTGCCGCCAACCTCAAAAGAATCAACAATTTCTGGCTCGAATTGCAGACCCGCAACTGTAGGAATGGCACCGAACAGCGGGTTTGCAAGGCCAGCGCGGTCCAGATTATAGCCTCCACCCTTGTAGCCACGAGCGTAACTGGCGTAGACCAGATCGTTATCATTGAGGGTGTATGCCACCTTTCCAGTGCCTGACCATTTCGTCTCTTTACGGCTTCCGACATACACACCGTCATAGAAGGGATTAAAAGACGGTAGACACGGCAGTCCGATTATTGTTGGAACCGAGGCCGCCGGTAGGAGCCCCATGGCCGCCGCTTCCTGCACTTTGGCAACAAAAGACAAAGTGCAGGCCCGGTTATTGCTGAGTAGAGTAGCGTCAAGGTCCTTGGTTTCTTCGGTGTATCGCAGACCTGCTGTAAGCGCAAAATTGCCAGTAAGATCCACCGTGTTGTGGGTGAACGCCGCCCAACTCTCCGATTCCTGCAGGAAATGATCCAGGGCAGCGCCGTCACCCTTAAGAAATACATTTCCTGGCGCTAAGCCAGTGAACTGAGAATAAAATCCGCTGAATGAAATACCCGAAACAAGACCGTTGATGTATCTCTCAAAGTCTGCGCCTGTGCGGATTGAATCCTTCAGGCTGAGGTCCTCATTGCTATAGTAAAACCCAACAAGCCAATCGGCCATTTCTGACTCGCGTTGAAAGTGGACCTCTTGGGTCAAAGTCTCAAACCCTTGGACAAATCCATTTTGGTCCCGGAAAAGAATATCCACGTTGGTAAAGTCGATATCCTGACTGCGTGCTACCTGCCAGTCACGGTAAGCCGTTATAGAAGTTATTGTCCCGAACCGCGTATCCCAGCCGATCTCAGCCGAAAGACCCCACTCTTCCACATCTTCTTGATAGCCTTGATCGGCATTGACGGACGCTTTGCGGTCGAATGGATCGCTAGTCAGCATACCACCCAGGGCCGCTATAAGCGCCTGAGTCGGTCCTGGAACAAGGGTCACCGCCGCACAACATTGCTCTTGCCGGTCTGAGTAGTCCGCTATAAGACGAACTCTTGAACTGTCGTTTGGTTCCCATAGCAATTGACCTCGAACTAGCACACGATCTCTGTCGTTGTAGTACCGACCAGTGGCGATATCCTCGACAAATCCGTCCCGTTTGCTGAACACGGCGTCGACACGACCCGCCAGAAGATTCTCAACTAGCAGGCTGCTGAAAAAGTGGCTGGTTCGGCTTTGAGGGTGGCCTTATCGCCGAGATGATAGGCGAACTCAATCTCCAACGATCCGTCGTCGAGGAGTTCGGCCGATCCTGAACCGTTGACTTCGTCCATCTCGTCGAAGCCGGCCCAGGTGAAGAACACGATGGATCGGCCGTATTCCAGGTCGAGGCTGGCGTTCAGAGCGCCGAAGGCGATCTCGCCGTGACCATCTTCGCGAATGACCAGCACGGCGGGCCCGTCGAGGTCGAGATAGCCGCGGTCCCACAGGTTGGCCTCGACGATCCGCCACCGGCCGATCAGCTGGCAGGCCACCGGTGCCGTCATGGCACGGGCTCCGCCAGCAGCTTGGGGAGCCTGACCAGGTTGTAGGCGGCGGCGGTCAGTTCGAACATCCAGCCGACCCTTTTGATGCCCTTGTGCCGGGTCTTGGCCAGCCCGCCGGTGGTCTTGATCCAGCCGAAGCTCTCCTCGATGCGCTTGCGGATGCGCAGGCTGGCGGCGTAGCCGGAATGGCGCATGGTGCGGCCGTCAATGGAGGTGCGCCGCCGCTTGCCGGTCTTGGTTACATGGTCGTCGCGGGCGATGTGCGGGGTGATCCGACGCGCCCGCAAGGCCTCGACGTAGGCCGCCACGTCATAGGCCTTGTCCGCGCCCAGCGTGATCCGCCGCCGTCCCGGGCGATGGGCATCGAGAAGCGCCAGGGCGGCTTCGCGTTCCGCCGTGCCGGTGGCCCGGGTCAGGCAGGCCCCGACCAGGAGCCCGTTGCGGTTCTCCATTAACACGTGGCCCATGAAGGCCATACGCGAGGACTGGCCATTCCCCTTGCGGTACAGCCGGGCGTCGGGATCGGTCGTCGAGGCATGGGTCTCGTTGGACCGCTTCTCGCCGTGGAAGGTCCTCTCCGAGTTGCGCCCCGGCCCCGGCGGCTCGTCGCCGCCGTCCTTGGGGCGGAAGCTCTTGATCGACGCCCAGGCCTCGATCAGCGTCCCGTCCACGGAAAAGTGATCGTCCGACAGCAGGCCGCGCCGACGCGCCTGCTCCACAACCACCGCCAGGAACCTCCGCGCAACCTCTCCATCCAGCAGCCGGTCGCGGTTCTTGCTGAACGTCGTCGCATCCCACACCGCACTGTCCATCGACAATCCGACGAACCAACGGAACAACAGGTTGTAATCCATCTGCTCCATCAGCTGACGTTCCGAGCGGATTGAGTAAAAGGCCTGTAACAGGAGCGCACGCAACAGCTTCTCCGGCGGGATCGAGGGACGCCCGATCTTCGAATACAACCCCTCGAAATCCGGCGACATAAGCTCCAGCGCCTCATCAACCAGCCCACGGATCAGGCGAAGCGGATGCGTCGCCGGAACACGAGCCTCGCAGCTCACATAAGAAAAAAGACCCTCCGTCCGATCGTCGCCTCCACGCATTACTTCCTCCATGCAATCAACAAAGAGAAAGAATCATTCCAAAGCCTCAAAAGGAAGACTTTTTCAGCAGCCTGCTAGTTCTTGATTCTGTTTCGAACGCAGTCACATAGAGTCCTCTTATGAGTGTACTGTCGCGACCTGTTCGACTAAGGATGCTTCTTTTGAAGCGGCCTACTCCTGACCAAGTTTGGTTGACCTGTCAGTCATGTGCGGAACGATAAGACCGAAATTGGAAAATTGTCAAACATACCCATTATTTAAAGATTGAACGCTTGTTCCGGATGGTTCTAGCGAGGTCCCGGCGGACGATGGAACGGACTTTTTTGTCGTCGCCGGCGGCGCCGCCTTCTTCCGTCACGAGCCACTATGGCCACTCGCCGAAATCAGGTCGCGTTTCAATTGCGCCTGAATTACTGGCGGTTATACACCTCACGCAACCTGACTCTAGTTATAGTGTGCTTTTCTGCGGCCTTGGGGGCATACCACATATTGTGGCCGCGATTCTCCCCTTGATGCATTGGCGCGGGGATAGCAGCATGGGGGGATGTGGAAGACTGTCATATCAAGCCCGTGGATCGGTGTCGTTAGCTTGGTTGTCGGCATACCTGGCTTGTTGGACGATGCCGGCACGTGGAAAGACTGGATAAATCTCATGGGACCTGGATGGTCGGGCGTTTTCGTTGGCATCGGAGCAACCTTACTGTTTTTGTGGGTGATTAATACGCTTCCTAGTTATGCGAGTAATATCAGGAAGTGGATTTTTGCGGCGATGGGATTGGGAAACGTCGTGAAAAGCTCTGAAGTCACGGAGCTGAAGCTTTTGACGCGATCTGAATTTGACGCCCTGAAAACACGGGAGCCTGGCATCATTTACTTTGTTTCATCCAAAGAGAATGGGAGTGGATGCTAGCCACAACATCTAGTATGCCAGTTTATGCTCCTATATGTAGGGCCAGTTGCGTGAGGTGCATAACCGCGGAATTACTTGTGCCAAACTCCCGGCAGTTGCCAATTATTGTCCCCATCACATTTTTTCAGTTGGAAAAATTTTTGGGAAAATTTTTTTGAGGCTATGGCCAGGAGGCAGGATATATAAGCGAAGGGGGATACCCGTGTTCATGGTGCGGGGGTGGGGTCAAAATACGACCAAATGCTGCGTCGGGTCTCTATGCTCGTTTGGGCTGCAATACACACGGTCATACGAATATTGATGACGAGACCCCGGCACTCGGATGCCCGTCGAGCATGGTACGGAGTGCATGTTGACCTGTGTTGTGGTCCGTATTCGAGGGCTGTGCAGCCATCGGAAGCGGCGGTGTGCGAAACATGAGTGCCAAAGGTTAAGACCCTGATCCATGATCGCGCTTTGGTATTGCGCCCCATCGACCGTCCGGATGGTCAAGGCCGCGTTCTTGCCTGGCTTGGGACCTTTCTCTGCGCTGTCGGGCTGTTTTTCAGCACAATTCACTGTTTTCACAGCCTTTCCACAACCCGCGCAACATTATGACGCAAAATAAGGCCCGTGGAGTGCCCATCAAGAACCCGGCCGGTATGGCCGTGCCCCTATGTTCGGCCATTCTCGGCAATGATGTCCCGCTCTCAAAGGGCAAGCCAGTCCTGACCTAACGCCACGGATCTGCCGCGGCCACATTACCGGCATGGTCCCGTGTACGGGTGCCAATCTTTGGTCCGTGCCAAGCCTTATATCCTGCCGGTTAGGGTTCATGGGGGATTCCTCAAAGTGGCAACCGTAACACCGTAACAAGTGAGGATTTCTGGGGGTTTCCGGGATTTTTGCTGCCCCCTGAGTTCTAGGCGACGTTCTGCGCCTAGTGTTTCCGTTGCTTGATTAACGAAGCATGAATCGTATTGGTTGCATTCGAAAAGGCGTGAATTTCTCTCAAAAAGGGAAATTTCTATGGCTTTGTGGCCAAGGTTCAGACCCATCCAAAACCGACGGAAACTGCGAATCGGGTCTTTTTTTGGCAGTTTTCTGCGGTTCTGAGGCAGTTATACAGCAACCACCGCGGCCGCAGGGTCTAGCTGGGACCGTCCGTGGGTTATTCCAGTTCAATCGTGAGATCAGGAATCGCAGTTTTTCTGCAGCCGAGATAGATTACGGCGCGCCAGGCTGTAAATCTGGCAGAACCAAAGAATTGATGGGGACACAAACTATGGCCACACCCAGAACCAGCCCACGGTCCGCACGCACGGTGCGCACCGTCAAACCCAAGGCAGGCACCGCCAAGGTTAAAGCCAAGAGAAAGACCAAAGCCCGGCCAAAGGCTGCTCCTAAAAGCAAAGTGAAAGCGGCCAGGAAAACACCTCCGTCTGCAGCCAAGGCATCAGCAAAACTAAGGGGCATGGCGCAACAAGCCCGTAAGGCGGCAGGTCCGGAAATTCAACGGCTGAAGAAGGCCTCGGTCAAAGTCGAAGCCAGACTGAAGGAAGTATCCAAGACGGTGGCGTCCAAACTCGCCGACTTTGAAGATATCGCCGAGCAGCAACTCAAATCAGAAAAGAACAAGGCGCGTCTCGACAAAATCGAAAAAGATGTCGGGCGTCTGATCTCTTCGGCGGATCAGCAGTTCGGCAAAGCCCGGGTGGCGCTGGACAAAGAACTCAAAGACATCAAGTCACAGCTCGAAAAGTCGGCTGAGAAGGTCATCCCGGCCGCGAAGGAGCGCATTTCAGCGCTTGTTGCCGACCTTGGCAGTGATGACACCTGGGAATTCTATACGGAAAAATCAGGCAAGTGGCGCTGGCGGCTCAAGGACGGCGACGGCAAGACCGTCGGAGCGTCTAACAAGGCGTTTAAGACACGCGCCGAATGCACCGCCAACGCCAAACGCCTCCGATTTAGAGGTTAAGGTCGAAGCAAAAAAAACCCGGTGTTACAGCCGGGTTTTTTAACGAACATTGCGCAGGGCTTTTATGCAGCCTCTTTTATGCCGAGGGGGAGGGGCATTTGCGCGTCCAGTTCTTCGTCCCAAAGCCGTTGTAAGAGTTTCGAGCGTAGGGCCATCAACTCGTCCGCTTCGTGCATCAGCGTTTTGGCCACGCTGGGTGCGGAGAGGACGGACCGCATGGTCAATTCCTGGGCGGACTCGCCCAAGAATCTGATCGAATCCTGGATATCGTTGTAAGCCATCATCATTCCCCTGATGCAAAGATCTCAGCGGACATATTGCTGCAATGCACAATACAGTTCAAGGTCAATTTGTGCAACGCAGCATTGCAGTCTGGTCATGACGAAAAAACACTGTCTTAGACCGTAAAATCACGAGTCTAGGTTTTCTGCGGTTGGGGGCTTTTTCACCGCTCTGTCAAGACCATAAACCACTATATCTTGTGTTAAATTTGCATCCGACCTGCAAAATATAGTTGACGAAAACAAGCCTCTTTAGCACCATATCTAGTGGCGCTTCTGCCTCCGATCACTACATCGGGGACCGAGGGGACTGTTCAAAGGGCCGGTCTAGGGTCTGTTGACATTTAGGGGATTCCCAATGTCGCGGAAAAGTGATTCAAGCCTCCTTTTGCAAGGAGTGTTTGATGAAGTCAGAGCGTTTTGTGATCACGGACAATGTTTGGGAGAAAATTTGGCGTCATCTACCGGGCAAGGCGACGGACCGTGGCGTGACGGCGGCGGACAAGATCAAGGAATTCCGTGGCATCGCAACACGCTACGACAAGACCGACATCAGCTACGCCGCAAACTGGAACCTTGTCGCAACCATCATCGCCATGCGTTAAATGTCAACAGACCCTAGTTTCAGACAGCCATTTTTCTGGACCGCAACGCGTGCCGTTGCCATTGCGGCGCTGCTAACGCCTTGTTTTTCAAGGAGCAATGCAGCGGCGAACAGGAAACGAGTCACCCCACTGCGTCGTGTTTTGTATGGTCTTCGCGCTCGGGGTCAAACCTCTCGACCGCGAAAATAGAGAGGGGAATAAATGGCCTACGCGCTGGAAGCTGACAAAAAACAAAAAGCCCGTTCAACACAGCCCGCCGAGCGACAATCCTCCGAAGACAAGACGTTTGCCGTCGTTCCGTCCATCCAGGTGGATCGAAGCCGCGATGATCTTCTCACGGATTTCGGTAAAGCCACACTGGAAGACCGATATCTTCTTCCCGGGGAATCGTATCAGGACATGTTCGCCCGGGTCGCCATGGCCTATTCCGACGATCTCGACCATGCCCAGCGCATTTACAACTACATCTCCCGTCTTTGGTTCATGCCTGCCACGCCCGTGCTTTCCAACGGTGGGTCCGAGCGGGGGCTGCCCATTTCCTGCTTCCTCAACTCGGTTAACGACGACCTTGATGGCATTGTCGGCACTTGGACGGAGAATGTGTGGTTGGCTTCCAACGGTGGCGGCATTGGAACCTACTGGGGCGGGGTGCGCTCAATCGGTGAAAAGGTCAAAAACGCTGGCCACACCTCCGGCATTATTCCCTTCGTGCGGGTCATGGACTCCCTGACCTTGGCAATCTCGCAAGGATCCCTCCGCCGAGGCTCAGCCGCTGTCTATCTCGACATTCATCACCCGGAAATCGAAGAGTTTTTGGAGATCCGTAAACCCTCCGGCGATTTCAACCGCAAAAGCCTCAACCTTCACCATGGCCTCAACATCACCGACGCGTTCATGGAAGCGGTAAGGAATGATGAGTCCTTCGATCTCATAAGCCCGAAAGACGGAACCGTCCGCAGGTCTGTGAACGCACGGGAGCTGTGGCAAAAGGTTTTGGAAACCCGGTTGCAGACAGGAGAGCCGTATCTGATCTTCTCCGACACCGTGAACCGGCAGATGCCCAAGCATCAGCGTGACCTTGGCCTCAAGGTCACCACCTCCAATCTGTGCAGTGAGATTATGCTGCACACCGGTCCCGATCACATGGGCGAAGATCGTACGGCCGTTTGCTGCCTGTCCTCTCTTAATGCTGAAAAATGGGATGAGTGGTCGAAGGAAGAAGCTTTCATCGAAGACGTCATGCGTTTTCTCGACAATGTGCTGCAAGACTTCATCGACCGGGCGCCGTCAAGCATGGACCGGGCGAAGTACTCGGCTTATCGCGAGCGATCCGTCGGCCTCGGCCTGATGGGCTTTCATTCATTTCTACAACAGCGCGGTGTTTCGTTTGAAAGCGCCATGGCGAAATCCTGGAACATGAAGATGTTCAAACACATCCGCCAAAATACGGATGCCGCCTCCGTTGCGCTCGCCCATGAACGCGGCCCGTGCCCCGATGCGGAGGAATCCTGCCTTATGGCGCGCTTCAGCCACAAAATGGCGATCGCACCCACTGCGTCCATCAGCATCATTTGCGGCGGTGTCAGCCCCTGCATCGAGCCCATTCCGGCCAACATCTACACTCACAAGACTCTGTCCGGTTCGTTTACGGTCAAGAACAGGCATCTGACGGAGCTTTTAGAAAATAAGGGCCTCAACAATCCCGGCACGTGGACCTCCATTCTTGAGCACGAAGGGTCGGTCCAGCATCTCAACGGTCTCACCGAAGATGAAAAAGCCGTATTCCGCACGGCCTTTGAAATTGACCAGCGTTGGGTGGTGGAAATGGCTGCCGACCGCACGCCTTACGTCTGCCAGGGCCAGTCCATCAACGTTTTCTTGCCATCGGACATCGATAAGTGGGACCTCATGATGCTGCACTGGAAAGCGTGGGAGTCCGGTGTGAAAAGCCTGTACTACTGCCGCTCAAAATCGGTCCAGCGCGCGTCTTTCGCCGGTGTGGAAGGAGACAACACCCGCGCCTGGCCGGAGAAGGAGCTGGCCGTGGCCGAACGCACGGACTACGAGGAATGTCTCGCCTGCCAGTGATCTTCACTACAAATCAATCCAAGTAACATACGCACCAACGGACGACCCATGAATCATATTTCTTCCGAGACCCTTCCAGGCCTTTTGACCCCGAGCCGCAGCTATAAACCGTTTCGCTATCCGTGGGCGCACGAGTTTTGGAAACGCCAACAGCAAGTACATTGGATGCCAGAAGAGGTTCCTCTTGGCGAGGACTGCAAGGATTGGGCTAACAAGCTAACAGATGCCGAGCGCAATCTGCTGACCCAGATTTTCCGCTTTTTTACTCAGTCAGACGTGGAAGTGAACGACAACTACATGGAGCGTTACAGCCGCGTCTTCAAACCAACTGAAATCAAGATGATGCTGGCGGCGTTTTCCAATATCGAGACGGTGCACATAGCGGCCTACGCGCTTCTGCTCGAAACCATCGGCATGCCGGAAACTGAATTTGTCGCCTTTCTTGAATACGAAGAGATGGCGGCCAAGCACGATTACATGCAGCAGTTTACGGTCAACAATCCGGCGGAGATCGCCCGTACGGTTGCTATGTTCGGCGGTTTTACGGAGGGCCTGCAACTGTTCGCCAGCTTCGCCATGCTGCTTAACTTCCCGCGGCAAAATAAAATGAAGGGCATGGGGCAGATCGTGTCTTGGTCCGTGCGCGACGAAAGTCTGCACTGCGAAGGCATGATCAAGTTGTTCCATACCTTCTGCCAGGAAACGGGATGTTTAACGCCCTCGTTAAAGGACGACATCGCTGACTGTGCGAAAACCGTTGTCGGCCTTGAAGACAAATTTATTGATTTGGCATTTGAAATGGGCCCTGTCGAAGGCATGACGCCGGACGACATCAAACAGTACATCCGTTTCATTGCGGATTGGCGTCTCCAGCAACTCGGTCTTGAGCCCGTCTATGAGATTAAGGAACACCCATTGACGTGGTTGACCGAAATCCTCAACGGCGTCGAGCATGCCAATTTCTTTGAGGCCCGGGCGACGGAATACTCAAAAAACGCCACCACCGGCGATTGGCACGGGCAAAAGGGCGTCTGGGCCCATTTCGACACCATGATGGAACAGCGTCAAACCGCAGCGCAGCATTAGACTCTCCAACAACTCATAACGATTTGATGACCCTTTGGTCGGGTCATTTCAATTTCATGCCGAACGCCGATACCATGGGGCTCGATTTTATGGACGGAGCTTCACTGTGAGCCGGTTGTTTCATGTGTTCGCTGTTCTTGCGTTCCTTTCCGCAGATTTGAGCGTCAAGGCACAGTCTTTACCCTGGCCATTGGTCATCGCCCACCGGGGGGCAAGCGGGACTCTCCCTGAACATACGCTTGAAGCGTACAGACTGGCGATTGCCCAAGGCGCCCATTTCATAGAGCCCGATTTGGTCAGCACCCGCGATGGTGTACTTATTGCCCGTCATGAGAACGAACTGTCCGACACCACCGATGTGGCCGAGAAATTTCCTGACCGGCAGTCGACGAAGATCGTCGATGGCCGTGAGGTGACGGGATGGTTCGTCGAAGACTTTGATCTTGTTGAAGTGAAACAATTGCGTGCCAACGAGCGCCTGCCGTTCCGTGATCAATCCAATAACGGAACGTTTTTGGTTCCAACCTTTGAGGAAGTCTTGGAACTGGTGCGGCTGGAAAGCGCACGCCAGGGTCGTCCCATAGGCATCTACCCGGAAACCAAGCATCCCACATATTTTCGCGGGCTCGGTCTGGGTCTAGAACGTCCGCTCGTTGCAGCTCTTGATCGGGCCGGTCTGACACGTCCGGACGATTGGGTTTTTATTCAGTCCTTTGAAGTCAGCAATCTCCGGGACCTCGATGAAATGACGGACGTGCGTCTGGTGCAACTGCTGGGATGGGGTGAGGAAGCCCCCTACGATCAGGAGGCTGCGGGCACGGGTCTAACCTACGGCGCCATGATGACGGTGGAGGGTCTGGCCGAAATCGCCACCTATGCCGAGGGTATAGGGCCGTGGAAAGTCTTGATTGCGCCCCAGGACCGGGAAGGCAATCCGTTTCCCGCAACCGACTTGATAGAGAAGGCTCATACGGCAGGGCTGGTGGTTCACGCCTATACGTTTCGCGATGAACTTCAATACCTTATGAAGCCGTACAACGCCGATCCCCTGGCCGAATACCGCCGTTTCTTTATCCTCGGCGTCGACGGCGTCTTTTCCGACTTTCCGGCTACGGCCCTGAAAGCCGTACCCTAACCTCTAAACACAATTTGCCTCTTGATTTGAGGACAAAGCTGCGTCGAAATTCCACCATAGGGGAATTGGCTAGAGAGTTTTTTGATCTGACGGAATCGTTAGGGATTCCCAAAGTCTCTGTTTTCTGATTCAAGATGTGGGCTGGTGAAGGAGGCCAGCCTGCATGACGAGACCTCTTTCGAATGATCTGCGACACCGGTTGGTTGCGGCGGTGGACGGCGGGATGTCGCGTCGGTCTGCGGCGAAGGTTTTTGGGGTTGCGCCCTCGACGGCGATCAAATGGGTTGATCAGTGGCGGCGGCGGGGTGATGTGCGGCCGCGGCCGCAAGGCGGGGACCGCCGCTCGCACCGCCTTGAAGCGTATGCCGAGGAGGTTCTGGCGCTTGTCGCCGAGACGCCGGACATCACCCTGGCCGAGATCGCGGCCTGTCTGGAGGAGGCCCACGGGCTTCGGGTTGCCTTGAGCACGGTCTGGCGGCTGCTCGACCGCCACGGCATGACCTTCAAAAAAAACCGCGCACGCCAGCGAGCAGCAACGTCCTGATGTCTTGGCGCGCCGGCAGGCCTGGGCCGAGGCGCAGCCCGGCCTGATGCCGGAGCGGCTGGTCTTCATCGACGAGACCGGCGCATCGACCAAGATGGCCCGGCGCTATGGCCGCGCGCCGCGCGGGCAGCGCTGCCAGGCCGCCATCCCTCACGGCCACTGGAAGACCACCACCTTCATCGGCGCGCTCAGATCGGACGGCATCACCGCACCCATGGTGCTCGACGGCGCAATGCACGGTGACGCCGTCCTTGCCTATGTCGAGCAAATGCTGGTCCCAACCCTCAAACCCGCCGACGCCGAACTCCGTTTCCTGCCACCCTACAGTCCAGACTTCAACCCCATCGAGATGGCCTTCGCAAAGCTCAAGGCCCTTCTGAAAAAGGCCGCCGCCAGAAGCGTCGACGACCTCCACGACGCCATTGCAACCGCCATCGACACAGTCACCCAAACCGAGTGCCAAAACTACTTCACTGCCGCAGGATATGACCGTGCGTGATCAGAAAATGCTCTAGAAGGTCAGCCGCCATGATCGATATTTCAGTCGATACGGTTTGCACCATTATCAATCAAACGCGCGCACTCGCCTTAGGTGCCGATGCGGACGGTGAGGACCACGATCCCGATGCTCATGGTCATGAAGACTTGTTGCACGGGGATACCGATGATGACGATTTTCTCGATGATGAGGACTATGTTCCGGAAGATGACGACGATGACGACGGTGAATCGGGCGAAGCCAAGGATCAGTTGGAAGAATTTATCGACAATTTGAACGAGGATGAACAGATCGAATTGGTGGTCATTTCTTGGATCGGCCGCGGCACCTATACGATCGACGAATGGGACGATGCGGCGGAAAACGCCCGCAACGAACATACCGAGCATACGGGTGAGTACATGGCTGAAGATGTTGCGGTAGAAATGGACGACGCAGCGTTGCCAGCGGGCCTTGGGGCAGACCTCCGCTATACTCTCTACCAAACCCAGACAGGCGTCAGAGATAACCAACTGGACGCCTGACAGCCCGCGCGCCTTGAGATGCTTAAGGAATGCGCCCCATCCCGCCTTATCCTCCTTGGCACCCTCAACGATGCCCAAGATCTCGCGGAAGCCCTCCTGGTTGACGCCGATCGCCACCAATAGCGAAACATTACGCACTTCGCCGGCCCAACTGCGCTTAAGGACGATGCCGTCCACATACACATAGGGATGATCGCCCGCAATCGGCTTATTGCGCCAAGCGTCGATCTGCTCATAGATTTTCTTGTTAAGGTTCGAGACGGTTCCTGGCGAAACCCGCGTGCCCCACAACGCCTCGGTGATGTCCTCCACACGCCGTACCGAAACACCGGCCAGATACATCTCCATCAAGGCCTCTTCGACCGATGCCTCCCGACGCCGGTAACGCTCGATGATCGCCGTCTCAAAGGTCTGACGGCGCAGCTTGGGAACCTTCAGAGAAACCTCGCCAGCCCGTGTCTGAAGCTTCCTCTCGTAACTGCCGGCCCGCGTATCGCGACGGGCCTCACTGCGTTCGTAGCGCTCAGCATTGCAGAGCCGGTCCGCTTCGGCGTCCAATAGCGCGTTCAGGGTCTCCTCAACACTGCCCCGCACTACCTTGCCCAGGTGATCCTGTATACGTTCGTCATCAATCCGTATGACGTGCGACAATGCCTTCGTGTTATCCTTTTCCATGGTGGCTCCTTCCTTCTGGAGTGGCTGATTGAACAAAACCAACCTAACCAGACCCGGAGCCACCAACCCCAAAAATGTGCGAAAGATCTTTTACGTTATCTTCGAGTTAGCCCTTTACCTTTGCGCAGAGTTATTACTTTCATTCTCGGTACCGGAGTTAGACAGTCTGATTCCCTAAACTTGACCTGTGAGGTGGTCCCACTTGTTTGGACAGTCTGACGGCTTATCTAAGGTGTATTCCGCTGTCTGATCATGCCGCCAGAATCCTGTTTATCATATTTGATTTCTGTTGTTGGGCCTGTGGGGATGTGGGCAAGGCGGTAGTCTTGTCCAACATATCCACAGGCTGCCCCGCCGCGTAGGCTTCCGCCGGCGTTTTGCCTCCGAGCGACGAATGGGGCCGCTCGGTGTTGTAGAACCCGATCCATTCGCCGATGACCCTCTCGGCGTGGAAGCCGTCGGTCAGCTCGTGCAGGTGAACCGCCTCGTACTTGAGAGAGCGCCACAGTCGCTCAATGAAGATGTTGTCCATGCACCGGCCGCGCCCGTCCATGGAGATCGTGATCCCGGCCTCCTTGAGGCGGCCGGTGACCTCGAAGCTGGTGAACTGGCTGCCCTGGTCGGTGTTGAAGATCTCCGGCCTGCCGGAGGTGTCGAGCGCCTCATTCAAGGCCTCGACGCAGAACCGGGCATCCATGGTGTTCGACAGCCGCCAGGCCAGGACCCGGCGGCTCGCCCAGTCCATCACCGCGACCAGATAAAGGAAGCCGCGCCTGAGCGGGATGTAGGTGATGTCGGCGCACCAGACATGGTCGGGGCGCTCGATGGCGAGGCCCTTGAGACGGTACGGATAGACCCGGTGTTCGGGATGGGGCGTGCTCGTCTTCGGCGCCCGGTAGATCGCCTCCAGCCCCATCAGGCGCATGAGGCGCCGAACCCGGTGACGGCCGACGACACCCCCCTCGCGGCGCAAATGACGGGCCATCTGACGGGACCCATAGAACGGATGTTTAAGGAACAACTCGTCGATGCGCCGCATCAGCGCCAGGTTGGCCGGGCTCTCGCCCCGCAGCCTGTAATAGAGAGATGATCGGCTGATCGACAGTATCTCGCATTGACGGCTCAAGCTGAGACCGGAAACGTCGCGGCGCACCATCGCCTTGCGCTCCGGCCGGCTCATCGCTTGAGCCCTTTGGCCAAAAAATCCCGCTCCACCGTCAACTGGCCGATCTTGGCATGAAGATCGTGGACCTCGGCCTCAATGTCCCGGCGGGACGCCTCCACGCCGTTCGAGAACACATCGCCCAGGCCGTCCATGGCCTGGCGCTTCCATGTGCTGACCTGATTGGGGTGAACCTCATAGCGCGCCGCGATCTCCTGGATCGTCCGGTCGCCACGTAGCGCCTCCAGCGCCACCTTCGCCTTGAACTCAGGCGTGAACTTCCGTCGCTTCGTCATCTCGTATTCCTCCGTAACCGGGGGAATACACCTTAAACAACTGTCCGATTTTCCAGGACCACCTCAGATAATCACAAAATTCAATGATAAAGCTGGTCTTCAGGGCGGGGTCACTTGTTCAATTCTCTGCAATTAGCAATGCAATTTCAGTATTTTAGTCCGCGTTTTTGTACGGCCAATAAATGTGTATGGTGCACTGATGGTGCATCAGGACAAGCGCTATTCGATAGCCAGTTCAAACAGAAGTCTATGAGCTAATTTGTACGGGTACGATTTGCTCCACCATCAATTTTGCTTCAATCCCGCGGTCGATCACTGACCCACGAAAGTCGCATTACCAAATCTTCAATTTTTCGGCTTTCTGAAACAGCATTAGGTTTAGAAACAAACATCCCGACTTTGTCGGAAAAGTCCTGAAACTCTTCAAACCAAGCTTTGCCAGGATCAAAAGAATGGACCAGCATCATGGCTTGGTTAAACCCATAACGTCTCGCTTCAATCATGGCGGCGGCAGTTCTATGAATAAGCTGGTAATAGATATCAAACACTGATCGGCTATCTATTCCAAGCATCTCACAATGACTAACCAACCGTCTTTCCCGGTTTTCGGTGTCCCCTTTCTTGATCCAATCCTTCACCAAAGGGCCGAATGGTTCATCGACCTTGCCCTCCATCGAAGTGAACGTCGTCGATCAACGGCTGGACGCCCATCATGTCGTGGCGCTGGCCAGGGAGCAGCACGAAAACGGATGCGACAGGGTCATTTCGTAGGTTTCGGACTCACTCTCGATGTCGAGGACGTTAAGCGGTTCTTCGAGGATGTCGGACTCGGAAAACTCTGCATAAAAGGACAGCATGGTGTCGCGGCGGGTGAGCGGCAGCGAAGACGTGACCGCCACGTCCGTCAGCCCTTCCGTGCCGCCGACGGACACGGTGGTCTGGTCGCCCCAGCCGGTAAGATTGCGCGCCGTTAAATCAAAGCTGGCCCGTTCGCCGTTGACCGCCGCCGTCACGCCACGGTCCGTCGCCTTGCCCGGTAGATGACGCCAAATTTTCTCCCAAACATTGTCCGTGATCACAAAACGCTCTGACTTCATCAAACACTCCTTGCAAAAGGAGGCTTGAATCACTTTTCCGCGACATTGGGAATCCACTAAATGTCAACAGACCCTAATGGCCTCAGATAATTCGTTCGGACGTCCGCCCTTTTGCCGAATTGATATTTGGACCTCTTGAGAATCCTCTTCATAAACCTCGCTGAGGCGTCCCTTGCTGACCAGCTTACCTGCAGCCTTTTTCGCCCAATACCCCCTTCCAGGGACGGGAATCTGGTGCCTTCTGCAGATCTTCTTTAGTCCAACATCCGAAATGCCGAGCTCTTTCGACACCTGGGTCATGGGTTTTTCCCAGACCTTCTCAAACAGCTCTTTCCTGGTTATTTCCATGATCATTTGTGCCCCCTACCCGCTTTTGTAAGTCGCAGTAAGTTTCCCAAATCAGGGAGCTGACGTCCCTGATAAGCGTGTATATTTCCCTGTTAATTCGATTAGGGAATTTGGTGCATGGATCGCAGCAATTAGGGGACTAGAGGCATTAAATCGGAGTCCGTCCCCCAGAATTCATGGAATTTCCCTGAATTTTCCTTGGTTATCAGGGAAAACTGCATGAGAAAGGTTCGCTCGTGACTGGCCACACAGCCAAACTTTCCAAAACCTAATGAATGTCCTCACCAATCAACGGTAACGCCCGCATTGGATTGGGATGCAGCGTGAAATGCCGCCGAACCGGCGGCCAGGTCTTGGGCCGACACGCCCAGCGATTTGTAGACGGTAAATTGATCGTCACTTTCGCGGCCAGTGGCCTTGCCATCGAGCACTTCACCGATCTCTCCAGCAATGTGGTCTTCACCCACTAACCCGGCCTCAATGGCATTTAACAGTTCACCCGCTTGCGCCACGGCAGACTCACGGTAGTCGACAAAGAAGCGCGAGCGGGTCACCACATCATGGTCGGCTTCCGCGGAGGTGCGCACCGCAGCGCCGACGAGGTTGACGTGCGTGCCAGGTTTCAGCCACGCGCCCTTGAGAACCGGTGTTGGCGAAGACGTAACCGTACAGACAATATCGGCTTGGGCGACTGCGGCTTCAGCGTCCGGCTCAACGGAGAGGGAAACGCCTGCGACAGACTGGCTGTCTACAAATGCCTGAGCCCGCGCGGGGTCTCTCCCCCAGACAATAATGTCGGTGATCGGCCGCACTTCGAGGAGGGCGCGAATGTGATGACCAGCCTCCTCGCCACAGCCGATCAGGGTCAACACCTTGGCATCCGTCCGTGCAAGCTCCCGTGTCGCCAAGGCACTGGCTGAGGATGTACGGATGGCAGTCAGTTCTCCGCCGTCGAGCAGGGCAACGGGAAGACCGGTTTCCGCATCAAAAACCATCACCGCACCCACATGACTGCCGTGTTGATCGCCCGCCGGCCGCGGAAACTTGCTGACGATTTTGACACCGAAACTGCGCGGGTCTCCAAGGTACCCCGGCATGAGAGCGAGCTTCCCTTCACTGCCCGGAATGGCCATGAATTGACGCAACGGCATGACCACATCCCGCCGGGAGACGCTTTTCATGGTATCGGCCATGATGTCTATACAGGCGGCATGGGACAGGCTCGCGGCTACGGCGGATTTGTTGAGGATCAGCATTTAATCATCATGGGAAAAACATGCCCTTTGAAACATCTCTGATAATTCATCTACAACAATAAAACGAAACATTGTCCCGTTGGCTTACCACTGCTTTTGTAAACCAAATTTATCCCGGGCTTCTTCGGGTGTAAGAACGCGACCACCCAGTTCTTCAACAATCCGCTTGGCTTTCTCCACGAGCTGGCCGTTGGTGGCAAGCACGCCTTTAGAAAGATACAGATTGTCTTCCAAACCCACCCGGCAATGCCCGCCGAGCAGCATGGCTTGCGCCACCATGGGCATTTCCGACCGCGCTATGCCGAAGGCCGCCCAATTTGCGCCGGGTGGCAACATGGATTTCATGGCTAGGATGGCTTCCGCCGTGGCCGGCGCACCGCTGGCAATATCGAGGCAGAATTGGAACAGCGGTGGATCGTCGATCAGGCCCTCGCGCATCAGGGTCAACGCATGTTGCATTTGCCCCATGTCAAATATCTCAAGTTCGGGTTTTACACCGAGTTCCTGGGCACGCTTGGCCATGTAACGGAGATCCATAAGCCGGTTTATGACAACCAAGTCTTCGCCAAAGTTCATGGTGCCGCAATCGAGGGTGCAGATTTCCGGCTTGAGCTCTTCGATATGGCGAAACCGTTCCTCGGCCGACACCAAATCGGTTTCGTTGCCGGTCTTACGCGGATCTTCGTCGAGCAATTGCAGCTGTGCTCCCAAGCCGACGGTCAGATTAAACACAATATCAGTGCCAGAGTCCTTTACCCGCTCCACCACTTCGCGGAAGTGTGCGGGATCGCGCCCTCCTTTGCCCGTTTCCGTATCGCGTACATGAACGTGTACGATAGAGGCTCCTGCCTCGGCCGCCTCGATGGCCGCGTTAGCGATTTCTTCCGGCGTCACCGGCACATGCTCACTTCTGTCTACGGTGTCGCCGGCTCCGGTCAGCGCACAGGTCAAGACAACGTTTCTATTCATGTCAGTGAACTTTCAGGGCTCTTGCCGTCGTGATGGTAACAATTACGACATAAGTTCCGGCAGACTCATCGGCCGTTCCGTGCCTTCTGCATCGTAGGGTGTTTCTTCCTGAAACGGCAGCGCCTTTTGTCCGGCGGCGAACTGAGCCGCGACCTGAGCCACATGACGCCCGTGTTCCCGAGCCGTTGCCCGATCGCTTTCCGGTGGAGCGATGTCTGTGGGTTCATCAATATTGGCCTGGGCCATGACACCGAGATAGCCGGCCATGCGGTTCATGTCCTGCTCACTGCCTTGGGCGGAATAGTTGCCGCCGAGAACGTGCTGAGGCACCCAGATCATGGCCATTTGGCTGGCGAAAACGATCATCTGAGTAAGGCAATTCATCTTATCGCCCGAACGTCCGGCGGAAACGGTGAACCCTGCCGCGAATTTGTTTTTCCACATGCGTTTAAGCCAGACCTCCCCGGCCAGCTGTTCGATGAACAGTTTAAACTTGCCGGACACACTACCGATGTAAGTAGGCGATCCGAAGATGATGGCATCGGCCCCATGAAGTTTGGGCCAGTTGTCCGCGACGTCGTCCACGTGAACCACTTCGACTTCCGCGCCGTCTACTGATTGCGCCCCTTCAGCTACGCATTCGGCAAGAACGGTAGTGTTTCCCTTAAAATTGCTGTCATAGACAATGCACACTTTGACCATGGATTACTCAACACGCTGGGATGGGATGGTTGACGAAGATGCCGTTTCTATTCAGCGGCTTGTGGCGCGGGTGTTTTTGAGTTTGCGATCGCCGCCTTCACTGCCCGGCGAATACTTTGATAGCCGGTGCAGCGGCAGAGATTTCCGGCCAGCGCAGTGTCGATATCGTCGTCACTGGGATCAGGGTTGGTGTCCAACAATTCGGCCGTGCACAACAGCATACCCGGTGCGCAAAAGGCGCATTGGAATCCCGCTTGATCCCAAAAGGCCTGTTGTATGGCGCTTAGTGTTCCATCCTTTTCGGCCAAGCCTTCGATGGTCGTAATCTTTGCACGGCTAAGTGTGGCCGCCAGTGTAATACAGGACTTTGCCACCTTCCCGTCAATGGACACAGTACAAGCGCCGCAATGGCCGGTCATGCATCCCATGTGGGTGCCGGTGAGATTGAGATCGTCGCGCAGCAAATCCAAAAGTGATTTATGTGGCGGAATCTCTAATTCGTGTAGTTCACCGTTGATTCTGAGGTTGACGAGAACACTATCTTCCAACAAGTCATCCATGTGCGTCGCTTCCCTTACCCGGCATTTTTGATGGCCGCTTCAACCGCCCGCCGGGCCATGACACCAGCCATGGCTTTGCGCCAGTCCGCGTGTCCTTGATGATCGGACAGGGGCTGGTCGATTTCGGCCGCCACTTTTTGCTCGACCTCTTGCGCCATGTGATCAGACCACGCCTGTCCGCGGCAGTCGCCAAGGACATCGGACACATCCACCGGCAGTTCCGAAACTGCGCCGATGACCACACGCAAGGACGTGATTTTTTCGCCATCGAGCGTGACGATGGTCGCTGCATTGGCTGATCCGTACCCACCGGCCGTGATCTTGAGTTTTTCGTAGGCCCATCCTGCGCCGGTGGTCATTGGTTTGAGCACCACCCGCACCAGCAAAGAGTCGCTGCCAAGACCGTGGCTTGTGTCTTTCATCAGCTCTGCCAGCGGCACGCGCTGTTCTTTACCGTCTTTGAGGATGTCTACCGCAGCACCCAGTACTAAGAGCGACGGCAAGATGTCGTAGAGGGGATGCATGGAGACGATGTTGCCGCCAATGGTACCGCGGTTCTGTACTTGCCAGCCGCCACCCACTTGTGCAGCGGCATAGGCCAACAGCGGCACTCGGGACTGAATGAGGTCACTGTCTTGAATATCCCGGTGGGTGGTCAGCGCGCCGATGTGAATAGCGCCGTCATTTTCGCTCACACCCTTGAGATCGGCGATCTGGCCAATATCGATATAGACCTCGGGCATAAGGGCGCCGTAGTTGATGCTCGGCATGAGTTCCTGGCCCCCGGCGATAATCATCGCGCCGGCGGACAGACTGCCCATCAATTCGCTGGCTTGCTCCAAAGAACGCGGACGGGCAAAGGCGGGATGAAGGCTCATGCTCAGGCCACCTTGCGCTGGGGCTGAGCCTTTTTAGCCGCCTGGATCGCCGACCACACCCGGGGTGCCGTTAACGGCAGGTCGGTGATCATCACACCGAAGGGGGACAGAGCGTTGTTCACCGAATTGACCACCGCCGCTGCCGATCCGCCGACACCAGCTTCCCCTGCCCCCTTCAAGCCCATGTAGGTGACCGGGTTAGGGGTGTCGTGATGGGCCAAGGTGATCGGCGGCACATCGCCGATGCGCGGCATGACGTAATCCATGAAGTTTTTGGTCAGTTGGCGTCCGTTTTCATCGAAGGTGATGTTCTCGGCCATGGTTCCGCCGATGCCGAACATGATGGCACCGCAGGCCTGGCCTTCCACCAAAATGGGATTGATGACCTTGCCGCAATCGTGGGCAACGGCAAACTTCACCAATTTCACTTCACCGGTTTCGATGTCCACCTCGCTGATGGCCACATAGGCGGCATTGGAATAACTGGGATAGGGATTGATCTGACCCTTTTCGTTAGGCGTGTGGCGGATCAGACCCGGTTTGAAGGTGGCCGTCGCTTCCAGCGGCGGCTCGACGACGGACGCCACCCCATACGCATGGGTGTAACAGGTGTAGCAAACCTCTTCCAAAGTGAGCGTCTTGTCACCGGAGGTGATGATCCCGTCCTTCATAGTGACGGTTGCTTCATCCACTTCCAACATGGCGGTCGCGACCCTGATGATTTTGCCGCGCACTTCTTGCGCCGCCTTGGCGGCAGAACCACCACCGACGATGGTCGAGCGGCCGGAGTAGTTGCCGAACCCGTAGGGACAAGTGGTGGTGTCACCCTGGACCACCTCAATGGTGTCCAAACGCACGCCGAGCTCGTCAGCAACGATTTGCGCAATCCCAGTGGGATTGCCGGTCCCGGGGGACGTCACACCCGTCAACACCCGCACCGATCCGTCCGGCCCGACGCGAACACTTGAGGAATCGTACCCCGCGACCATGGATCCGGGCGTGGATCCGCCTTCCGGCGTCAGTTCGAAGCCGATGCCGATGCCGATGTAGCGGCCTTCCTTGAGTGCCTCTGCTTGTTTGGATTTCCAGTCTTCATAGCCGATGGTGTCGAGAGTTTTTTCAAGAACACCGCTGTAGTCGCCGGAATCGTAAAGCAGTCCAGTCGGGCTGTCGTATGGGAACTGATCCTTTTTGATAAAGTTCTTAAGCCGGATGTCGACGGGATCCATGTTGAGTTCACGGGCTGCGTTGTCGACGGAGAGTTCAAGCGCCAGCGCCGTCACTTCCTTGCCGTATCCGCGCGAGGCGTTCCAGCCCGGTTTGTTCGTCACGACCGTCGACAACAGAACGTCAATGTCTTGCACCGCATAGGGCCCCGGCATGGTGATGCCGGTGAGAAAGGACATGGCCCACCCCGGGCAGGACGACGGCGCGCCCGTGTTGGCGACGTAATGATCGCGCAAACCAAGAATGGTGCCGTCTTTCTTGACCGCTAGCTCGACCTTGTGCACTTGCTCGCGGGCACCGATGAGCAGGCATTCTTCCCGGTCCTCCACCCATTTGACCGGACGGCCGGTCACCTTGGCGAGAAGACAGACCAAACCTTCTTCCGGGTGTCCGTGCATTTTCAATCCAAAGGCACCGCCAACATAAGGCACGTGCAGGCGAATTTTGTTTTCGGGCATGCGCAGGATTTTCGACAATACATTGCGCAGCGGGTGCGGGTTTTGCGCCGTGCCGTAAAAAGTGATGCTGTCCGCCCCAGCATCGTAGACGGCGTTGTAGGTCCGCGTTTCAATGGGCTGGGTGGAAAACCGGTGCACCTTCACATCGGTGGTAACGATCCGGTCCGCCGAAGCAAAGGCCTGCGCCGCATCACCGTTCACAAACGGTATTTGCATGATCATATTGGCGTCCCACTCGGGAACCACCTTGGGCGCGTCGTCCTTCAAGGCTTCTACCGGATCGATCACGGGTGTTGTCACCTCGTAGTCGACCACGATGCGGGAGGCCGCGTAACGGGCGGTGCGTTTGTCTTCCGCCACCACAACGGCGACCGGCTGACCGAAACACCAGACAAAGTCTTTGGCGAGGCACAGGTTTGTCGCACTGCGACCGCCGAGATGGCCAGGGTCCATGTAGTGGGGAATGGGGTCGATAAGCTCGGCCGCCTCAGCGCCATCCATGACATGGACCACACCGGCGATCTTTTCCGCCGGCGACTTGTCGATGGACTTGATCTTCGCCGCCGCATGGGGGCTTCTCAGAATATGGGCGTGAAGCTGACCGGGGAAATTGAAGTCATTGCTGTAGGTCGCTTTGCCCATGATCGGAGCGCGGCCTTCCAGCGTGCGCACGGCTTTACCGACGTAGCCTTCGGTTGGGTTTGGATGTTCGCTCACGGCGTCCTCCCGATGAGAGTTAAGTCTCTCTTGACCGGCCGCATCAGGCCGATCCCCAGAGTTTAAGCCCTAAATTAGCGTTTCAGGCAAAAATGTGCGGTTAAACCGCGATCCGAACGAGCAACGTGTCAAAGCTCCGGCGGCACCCGCCGTTTGGTCAGTTGCTCGAAGGCGTAGGCTAGGGCAACCAACCGGGGGTCGGAACATGCCGTCCCGGCAAAAGTGACGCCAAGGGGCGCCGGCTTGGGCACAAACCCTTCGGGATAGGCGTCGGGATCGCCGGCTGCGTTGGCGACCAGACCAAAAGGCACGGTCACCGAGGGATACCCTGCTTTGGCGAGAAATCCATTGGCCCTGCTACCAACAAACAGCAGCGCATCGAGATTGTCCCGCTGCAGCGCCGCATCGAAACCCCGTTCACCGGCGAGCAAGATGTCCTTGGCGCGGTCGGCGTTATAGCGCCGTTGATCTTCCGGCAAATGGGGATCCATCTCGTCGGACACATCCATGGAGTGCTGGGCATAGTGAAGAGTGCCGCGAGCTTCGTTATCGATGTTCCATTGGCGCAATTCTGTGAGGTTGCTGACCTGTGCTGTGCCCCGCAGACTGGCAAACCAGCCGTTGATGTCGCGTTTGAAACCGTATTTGAGCACCACCGAACATTCGTCATCATCACCCTTGTAGCTCGGGCCGCGGGAACAGGTGCCGCGCACCAGGACGTTGTCGTCCCAGTCTTCAGCAGTAGCACTGGGCACGTCCGCCGGATCGACGACCATGGCGCCGGCGTTGCGAAGTATGGCGATAGCGTCGTCTAACATGGCTTTCTGATCGTCGGGAATGCCGCCACTGGGCTCTTCGGCACGCGGCAGCTGATGGGGCTCGACGAACCCCGCCCGCGGCACGCCGATGCGCGCGCCTCTTAGCGCATTCCGGTCCAGAAATTGGGTGTAGTCGTTACCGGGCGGGGGTTGGCAGCGCCGGGTCATGGTTGGGTCGTTGGGATCGTACCCCTCCATCACACCAAGCATGATGGCCGCGTCGGTGACGGTGCGGGTCATCGGCCCCGCGGAATCCTGATCATAGGTAACGGGAATGACGCCCCAGCGGCTGATCCGCCCGATGGTGGGCTTGATCGCCGCCAGCATGGCCGAATTAGCCGGGCCGATGACCGAGTTCAC
>CBDBND010000005.1:0-16727 GCA_965207985.1 Rhodospirillaceae bacterium
GGCTGTGTGGTTGAAGAAGTGTTTGTGGATCGTGGCTACCGTGGCCATGGCGAGGAAGCATCAAGGGTGTACATCTCGGGTCAACGGCGTGGCATAAAAACACAACGGCTGAAACGGTCACTGAAACGGCGTCAGGCGATTGAACCGGTTATCGGCCATCTGAAATCGGATGGACTGTTGGGACGCAATTACCTCAAGGGTACTGAAGGTGATCGCATGAATGTGGCACTGGCCTGTGCCGGCCATAACCTAAGACTGATCCTGAAGCGGCTCAGAATTTATTGCGCCCGCATTTTGGGCGCTACGTTGCTCCGGGACATGATCGGATTGCATGGAACGCGTCTTGCGGCGTCAATCATCCGATGGAAGCGACGGATGGCGTGGCAGACTGAACCTAACAGCACACATCTAACGCTCGTAGTGGTATGAAAAACGGGTTTTTCAGGATCGACTAACTATGAAGATTTGTCGACCTCCTTTAACGGCGGTCTCACCATCCGTGGCTTGACTCAAGCCAACGTACAGAACCGTGTGCAGAACGTGGCGGTGTTCGTCGACGGCGTGTACATCCCGCGCAACTACTCCGTTGACATGGGCATTAGCGACTTCGAGCGCATCGAAGTTGTTAAGGGTCCGCAAAGCGCCCTATACGGACAGAATGCGTTTGCCGGTGCTCTCAACTATGTGAGTCTCAAACCCTCTCTGGATGAAATTGAAGCAACGGCCACCCTTACCCTCGGCTCTGCGGGGCGGTTTGATTATAAATTTGCTTTCGGCGCGCCTATTGTAGAAGACGTTCTTGCCGTACGCGCGTTTTACGGCTCGACGGAATTCAACGGCAATCGGCGCAATAGCTTTCCCAACGTCAGCAAGCGCCTTCAAAAGACAGGCGGTTATGAGCGCGAAGCCCTCAATATCGGAGCGGTGTTCGTGCCGGCAGAAGACGTGCAGATTGATCTTTTCTATAAACGGGTCGAGCGCCTAGAAGAAATCAAGCCCGGCTATACGGTTTCGGGTAACCGGGCGGAAATCCTCCACAACTGCGGTCCCGCTATCCCGACCCTCGGCACCCCGTCGTTCCATTGCGGTAAACTGCCGACCTCGGCGGAACCCTTCCAGTCGCCGACGTCGACACGGTTGTCGGGCGATCTATTCGCTGATCAACCGGGCAGCATGACCGAATCAGACTTGTATCGGGCCAGCATCGGCTACGACTTCAATGACGAATGGCGCTTTGACTACACCTATGGCCGTGTGGATGCCAAGGGACAGGAGATTTCCCACATTACCGACGATGCTGCCGGTTTCGGTGTTTCCACCAAACAGAAGGAAGGCGGCATCAACGATTTCGAGAGCCACGAAGCCCGAGTCTCATACACGCCTCCTGACAGCCCCCTGTCTGCTGAGCTGGGGTACTACCGGGCCAAGCAGGATGATGATTTCGTTTTCCATCTCGGTCTCGTGTTCGGGTTCCTTGGACCCGTTTCCATCGAGGACACCACCACCGGCTTTCTTGACACCACCGGATTTGTCATTCCGTTGCGCAATTTCAATGTCAAAGAGACCACCGATGCGGTGTTCGGCAGCCTCACCTTTGACTTTTTGGACGACCGGGCAGCGCTCTCCTTCGAAGCCCGTAATTCCTGGGTCGACGTCACCTTCTTGGACAATGTCGCCAACGTCGGAACACAAAACGACAGCTTCAGCAATTTCACACCGCGCGTTACCCTTGAGTATGACCTGACGGACGACTCCCTGTTGTACGGCTCCATTGCACGCGGCGTTAAGGCCGGGGGCTTTAACGGTTTCGTAGCCGGACCGGTGAACCTGATCCCCTCTGAACAGATCTTCCACGAAGAGAAGAACTGGACTTACGAAATCGGTACCAAGAACACGTTGCTGGACGGACGTTTGACATTCAATGCGTCGGCTTACTACATTGATTGGACGGCCATGC
Source organism: Rhodospirillaceae bacterium (assembly GCA_965207985.1). Classification (GTDB taxonomy): domain Bacteria; phylum Pseudomonadota; class Alphaproteobacteria; order Rhodospirillales; family Rhodospirillaceae; genus CBDBND01. The sequence continues at coordinate 1,958 of CBDBND010000005.1, forward strand.
AGATTACGTCCCTACCCAGTAACTTCGACACCCTCAACCTGGTGCCGGGTACGGTGGCGCCGACCATCTTCCTCAACGTCGGTGACGTGAAGAGCTGGGGCATCGAGGTCGACGGTACGTTTGCCGTAAACGAGAACTTCAGTTTCAACTACGCCTTCTCCACCTCCGATCCGGAATTTAAGGATGGCACCAAGTGGGGTCAGTTCGTCGGCGTCTGTGACGATATTTTCTGCCCCGCGGACGGCGAAGTGGGCGGACGCACCCTGCCGCGCCAATCCAAGACCCAGGCCGCTTTCGGCGCCCAGTACGAAACCGTTGTCGCCAGCGATTACGATTTCTATGTCCGTGCCGACCTGGCATATCAGTCCAAGCGTTTTGTCGACGCCATGAATTTCGCCTGGGCGCCAAAGCGCTACATGCTCAGTGCCAACGCCGGAATCAGTGGCGACAACTGGTCAGTGACCGCATGGGGGGACAACCTGCTGGACAAGACCTACGTCACCAGTTCGCTGTTCATCATCCAGTTCCGCCGCTATGGCCCGGCCATCAACGACGGCATCACTGGTGGCCTGACGTTTACATTGAATTATTAGATACGATTTGTCTCTCTCCAAAACATGCGGGGCGGCGTAAGCCGCCCCGTTTTCTTTTGAAGCTTACGTCATCGCCAATTCTATATCCTGCCGCACCGTCCGCGCGGCTAGCATGAAATGCCCCCACGCCCAGGTACTAAAAACGATGGACGTGCCCAACAGCGCATAACGCAGACCATCATCGCCTAACTCGGGTGTCAGCCAATCGCTGAGGCCACCGATGATGAGCGGGCCGAGGCCGCCGCCGATCATGTTGATGATGAGAATATTGATGGCTGAGCCCATGGCCCGCATGCGCGGCCCGGACACCGTCTGGATCACGGTGTAGGACGGTCCCGCCTGGATCACGCCGAGAAAGAACGGAAGAGCCAAGGCGATGAAAGCGACGTAAGGGGTTGGCCAGAGAAAAACGAGAGCGAAGAACGGCCCGCCCAAGAGAATGGCGTAACCGGCGAGCCACATGTACCAGCGCGGATCCTGGGCGCCGAAACGGTCGCCCCAGATTCCACCCAAATAAATGCCTGCCAATTGTGAAAACCCGAGCACAAACGCAAGCCAGACACCCACCTCGGCGATGCCAAGACCATGGGAGCGGACAAAGAAGGATGGCAGCCAATTGACCACGCCGAGATAAACAATGCCGTGGATGGAAACCCCAAGCACACAATGGAGAAAACTGGGACGTGCCAAGAGAATGCGAAACACGGACCAGAAGGGCGGACGGTCTTCATCGATGACCAAGCCGTCCGAATGGCCACGCGGCGGTTCCCTAAGTTTGCGCCAAATCACATAAGCAAAGGCCAAGCCGGGCAAGCCGAAGGCAATGAGTGCAATGCGCCAGCCGAATTCACTGGTCAACCAGCCGCCGATGAGAAAGCCCAACAGCAACCCGGTGGGTGATCCCAATGCATAGGTCGCCAGCGCTTTGGCGCGCTCTGCCCGTGGAAAAGTATCGGAAATCATGGAATGGGACGGCGGTGTACAACCCGCTTCGCCCACACCCACCAGCACCCGCGCGACGGTGAGCTGCACGAAGGTTTGGGTTAGTCCGCACACGGCGGTCATGGTGCTCCACACCGCCAGCGCGATGGAAACGATCATGCGGCGGGAAAACACATCGGCCAGCCGGGCGATGGGGATGCCGAGGGTGGCGTAAAACAATGTGAACGCGAGACCGGTGAGAATACCGATCTGGGTGTCGGAAAGATCGAGGTCCGCCTTAATGTCGGGGATGAGGATCGCCAGCATGTAACGATCGGCGTAGTTGAACACGGCCGCACCGAACAACAGCGCCAATGTCAAACGCCGGGTGGAAACGGGAATGGGCGCGCTTGGTGTGTTTGCTTGATCGGTGATGTGCGCCTCCCCTAAAAAAACACCATTCAGTCTGGCAGGGCGTAAGCGATCATCCAATCCTGAATGTTTTGCGGGTACTGCCACAGATGGCCGGCGGCAATGATAAGCACGTATTGCTTGCCGTTGGCTTCATAGGTCATGGGTGTGGCCATGGCGGCGGTCGGCGTGTTGGCCACCCAAAGTTCTTCGCCGGTGTTGAAATCGAAGGCACGGAAGCGTTCGTCCATGGTTGCCCCGATAAAAATCAACCCGCCGCCGGTGACGATGGGGCCGCCGGACGTGGGCGTGCCCAGCTTCAAGGGAATGGGTATGGGGGCCAGCTTGTCGATGGTGCCCAGCGGTGAGCGCCACTTGATCGTACCCTCACTTAAATCCACCGCCACCACTTCCGCCCAGGGTGGAGCGATGCACGGACTGCCGAATGGCGACAACACGGGTTCGCTCAAGAATGCGTAAGGCGTTCCGGCAATAGCCCGGGGCGCACCGAAGCGGGGCGGTCCTTGATAGGGCTCCAGTTCATCGGCGGGAAACACCTTGATTTCGAACGGCGTTTTGGTTGCCGTGGTGATCAGCGTGTTGGTGGACGCGTCATAAGCCCCGCCGCCCCAGTTGGTCACCGACAACCCGGGCGATGTGATCGAACCGTTGATGGTCGGCGGTGTGAAGAGCGGTCCGTAGTTGGCGCTTTCGATTTTTTCGCGGCATTTGCCCCGGTCCCAAAAAGTGAAGCCCCAGGCATCCTTCGGCGTGATCCCAGTTTTAATCAGCGGCGGTGGTTTGAGAGGAAACGGCTGAGTTGGAGACAACTGTTCTCCGGGCACAGCCCCTTCCGTCGGTACGGGGCGTTCTTCTACACCGAAACTCGGCTCACCCGTTTCTCGATGGAGGACGAACACCAATCCCTGTTTGGTCAATTGCACGACAACCGGAATGGTTTCTCCGTCTTGTTCAATGTCCACCAGCATGGGCTGGGCCGGCAGGTCCCAATCCCATACATCGTGATGAATGGTCTGGAAGTGCCAAACCACTTCGCCGGTGGAGCCGCGCAGGGCCACCACCGAATTAGCGTAGCGGTTGTCGCCGGGCCGGAACCCGCCATAAGGATCGGGCGACGCACTGCCGGTGGGCACGTACACCAAGTCCCGCTCTTCATCTACGGACAAAAACGTCCAAGCGTTGGCGCCGGTGGTGACGGCAAGGGCTTCTTCGGTCCAGGTGTCGTGCAGGGGATCGGCTGGATCATAGGGCACGGGATCAAACGACCAGACCATCACGCCAGTGCGCGTATCAAAGGCGCGCACGGTGCCCTTGGGGCTGTTGACGCTGTAGGTTCGCACGTTGTTGGACGAGCCGAGCACCACCACGTCGCCGACCACAACCGGCGGCGCCGGCAATTGGGCGTCGCCAGGACGGAAGGTGGCGTGGCCTTCTGGAATCATGGCGCTGAGATCGACCGCACCGTTGTCACCGAAGTCCGTGCAAGCGTTACCCGTGCGAGCATCAATGGCCATCAGGCGTAGATCGACGGTGCCCATGAACAAACGCCACGCGCAGGCATCGGACTCATTGGCTTGGCTATCGCGCCACAGTTCAATGCCGCGGCAGTTGTAACGCACACCGATGGGACCGAGGTCCGCGTCGGGATCAAACGTCCAGCGTTCCTCACCGGTGGCGGGGTCGAGGGCGACGATCTTATTCATGGGTGTGCAGGCGACCAGGTGCCCGCCGGCTTCTTCGGGCAATTTCAAAGGTGTCGCGTGCCAGGCGGCCATGAAAGCGCGTTCGGGATGGGCTTTCAGTTCACCATGCTGGTAGGTCCAGGCGACTTCAAGATCGACAACGTTATCTGGGGTAATTTGAGCGAGGGGGGAATACTTGGATCCACCGGCATCCCCACCGTAGTGACGCCAGTCCTGGGCCAACGCTTGGTTCCACACAAAACAGAGAAATACGAAAAGAATATGTTTCACGGTTTTATTTTCCCCAGCGGTCAGCGGCCATTGTAACCGGATAAATGGATGGCTAGCGTATGCCCATGATCAATACACACAGCACCGCAGGCTGGACATGGATGCACTGACCCGAAGAGAGACCCTCACCCTTGGCTTGGCGGCTGGAATTTCAACGGCTGTATTTTCACGAAAAGCAACAGGTCAACTGCGCTCCGTAACCCAAGACCAGTTCAACGCCTGGCTCGCGCTCAGAGGCGGAGAGGAAACACCGGCCTATTGGTATGCGGACGGGCTCATTCGTCCCATTAAGGACAACGGTGCGGTTGTCAGCCGTATGCTGGGGTTGGAAACCTGGGTGACACCGCGGGAACTGCGAACGGAAACGTCGGCGGTCTCCCTGTCACGCAAGATCTTCTTTTTCCTCCAGCCTGAGCGCGACGAACTGGTGACCGACCGGATAACGGGTCAACCACGGCGGCCGAGTATCTTCGCCTATCAAGTGCGCACGTTTACGCTGATAGATGAGCGTATCAATTACCGGGTGGAAAGCCATGATCTGCGAGGTATTCGTCAAGGCGGCTACGGCGTCACCTACACCGTCAACCAGTCCGGCGATCAAGTTCATGTCAACTACGCGTCTTTCCCGCGCCGCGTCGGGCCCGACGGAGAGATGGGCGTAACCAGCGGCGAGGTTTACGACTATTTCGACAATGGGCCGTTGCTCACAAAAGAGCCGGAGCGGTATCAGATGAGTTGGGTGGGTACCAATCTGGAAGGGCAGATTGCCAACATGCATGGCTGGCGGTACAGCGCCTTCGATGACCTGCCGAATGCATGGCTCAAAAGCATCATCCGGGAAAGGGCGCCGTTGTGGATGGGTCCTCCCACAACCTTGACCGAAATCGAACGATTAAGGAATACCGTTCCCTTTCCGGTTCCGGGCCTCCCGGTATAGGCAGGATTGGTCTGTCGGGCTAGGGTGCGGCCCCGAAGATCAAAAACAACGGGACACACGTTTGGGGAGTCAGCCATGGCTGAAAATTGGGATGTGATTTGCGTCGGCGCCGGATCCGCCGGTTTGCCTCTGGCCATTCGGGCCGCTGAACGGGGTGCGAAAATTCTTCAGATCGAAGCGGATAACCGCATCGGCGGCACCATGCATTGGTCCTCGGGTCAAATCTCTGCCGCGGGTACGCGACTGCAGAAAGAGCATGCGATCGAAGACTCACCGGATGCGCACTTTGAAGACGCGCAGCGGGTGGCCAACAATCAGATCGACCCCGTCGTGCTCCGGCTTTTTGTCGACAACGCCGCCCACACCATTGACTGGCTGATGGACATCGGGTTTGAACCGGCGCCGGGCACGCCGGTCGCCGGCGAAGCGCACGAGGCTTACAGCACCCGCCGCTATCTCTGGGGCAACAACCAGGCCATCTCTATTCTCGACGTGCTGCGCCCGGTTCATGAGAAACTGGTGGCCGACGGCAAGATCGATCTTCGGCTTGAACACCGCCTAAAAAGTCTAGCGACAGACGGCAATGGAACGGTGACAGGCGTTGTCGCCGATACGCCGGACGGCGAGAAAACCTTCGAAGGTAAGAACATCGTCCTGGCTTGCGGTGGCTATGCGGCGGGGCCGGACTTGTGGAACGACATCAATCCGGAAATTCCCTTGTGCTCCCACTGCAATCCCTATTCCAAAGGGGATGGGATCATCGCTGCCAGGGAATTGGATGCGCAGATCGACGGCAAGGAGAAATTCCTCTGCACCTTTGCTGGCTGGCTGGAAGATCCCAACGATCCCACCTCCGGTGAATTTCTCGCCCTTTCTCCCAAGGTGCGTAACATCTGGGAAATCTTTGTCGATGTGAGCGGCAAGCGGTTCATGAAGGAAGATCACCAAAGCATCGATTACCGTGAACGCAACCTGCTCAAGCAACCGGGCATGCGCATGAACATCGTCTTTGACGAGGGCATTCGCCAGAACGCCACGCCAATAACCATGCTGGAGCCGGAAGAATTTAAGAAAAAATTCGGCAGCCATCCCAATTTTGTCAAAGCGGACACGATTAAAGGTCTCGCTGCGGAACTGGATGTGCCAGCGGAAAGTCTCAAAGCCACTGTGGATACCTATAACGCTGCTGTCGAGGCGGAGACCGACGAGGAGTTCGATAAGTTCTTCCTTATCCGCAAAATCGAAAACCCGCCCTTCTACGCCATCAAAGCCATGGGCATCACCGTGCTCAGCCCCGCTGGATTGGCGGTGGACGATCAACTACGCGTATTGAAGACGGACGGCTCGTCGATCCCAAATGTCTATGCGGCTGGAGAGATCCTTGGCTTTGGACGCACCTCCGGGAACGCCTTCGTCGGCGGCTTGTCGCTGACCCCGGCCTTGGCTTTCGGAAAAATTCTCGGCGAAAAACTTTTAAGCTGGTAACGCCGTCATCACCAGTAAATGACATGAGCCAAAAGCCCATATCCTTCGATGGCGAAACATCGAAGCGCGTCGACCGTATCTATCAAACGCCGGAAATCATCGCTCAGCGCGCATTCACCCTGGACCATTTGGCATTGCAGTCGGGCGAACATGTTCTCGACATCGGCTGCGGCCCGGGTTTGCTGGCCCAGGACATGGCGGAACGGGTTGGCGAAACCGGCCGTGTGGTGGCTCTCGACCCCAGCACCGACATGCGCACCATTACTGAAAACCGGTGCGGGGACCTGTTGTGGGTGGAAGTCGTCGATGGCGATGCCAATGCCCTGCCCGGTGACGACGGTTCCTTTGACGCCGTGGTGGCCACCCAGGTGTACGAGTTCGTGCCGGAGATCGGAGAGGCGCTCGTGGAAGCGCACCGTGTTCTCAAGCCAGGCGGGCGGCTGGCGGTGATCGACACGGACTGGGACAGCACGGTGATGCGCACCAGCGACCGTGACCGCATGCATAGGATTATGGAGGCCCGGCGCAAACATTTTGTCCACCCGGATCTGCCAGCACGCTTGCCGTCCTTGATGTCCAAAGCCGGGTTCACTCTGACCTATACGGGCGGCATTCCCGTGGTCAACACCGCCCTGACCCCGGGGTCCTACGGCGACGAAGTGTTGCGCTCGACGGCCAAGCTTGCCGTTAAGCAAGGCCTCGTTTCAGCTGAAACGGCGGATGATTGGGTTGCCGAACTGGAGGCATTTGATCAAGACGGCGAGTTCTTTTTCAGCATCACCCGGTTTTTCTTTTTGGCTGAGAAGCCGCACTAATTTTCTTCACAGGTGTTGAAACCGCGGGCTGGCTCTGCTTGGCTGGCGGCCAACCATAAATAAAGAGCCAAATCAGCGGGGTCGCCGTTATGAGAATCGCGCTTACGTCTGCGGTTATCGCCAGCCTTTTTTGTATTTCCGTGGGAGCCCATGCCCAAGCCGTGCGCCAGACCAAGGTGCCGTGGGAGGATAAGTTCCGGCAGCTGGACGAGGTTTGGCCGACAGCCAACGCTTATCGCACGGCTTCGGGTGCTCCGGGCCATGCCTATTGGCAACAACGGGCTGATTACGACATCGACATCGCTCTCGATGAAGAAGACCGCCAGCTTACAGGGTCTGTGACCATAACCTATACCAACAACGCGCCAGACACGTTGCGTTATCTCTGGCTCAACATGGATCAGAACCGGTTTGCCGAAGATTCCATGTATGTGGCCCAGCGCAACTCAAACGGGGATGATAGGGAATCCTACGGTACGCTCAGAGCAGCCTACGAACACCGCGACGGCGAGTTCGGATTTGAGGTGGACTCGGTAACCGATAGCGCCGGCAATGACCTTCCCTATACTGTGGTCGACACTCTCATGCGCATCGATCTGCCGGTACCGCGCAACCCCGGTGCTCAGACCGTGTTTACCATCCGCTGGTCCCACAACATCGTCGAAGCGGAAACATTCTTCAGTCGCGGTGGCTACGAATACTTCGACGAAGACCGCAACGATATTTTCCAGATCGCCCAATGGTATCCGCGCATGGCGGTCTATTCGGACGACGAGGGATGGCACCAGAAGAACTTTCTGGGCCGCGGAGAATTTACTCTGGAGTTTGGTGATTTCGACGTACGCATCACCGTGCCGGGCGATCACATCGTCGCTTCCACCGGCGTTTTACAAAACCCGGACGAGGTTCTGACAACGGAGCAGCATGACCGGCTGCGTGAAGCGGAGTCCGCCCGTTCACCGGTGATGATCGTCACCGAAAGCGAAGCCATCCTCAACGAAGGGGAGAAATCGACGGATACCAAGACCTGGCATTTTACGGCGGAGAACGTGCGTGATTTCGCTTGGGCGTCGTCCCGCAAGTTCCAATGGGATGCCCAAGGCTATGAAACCCAAGACGGCCGCACGGTCATGGCCATGTCCTACTATCCCAAGGAAGCCAATCCGCTTTGGGGCCAATACTCCACCGCGGCACAGATCCATTCCATGAAGGTCTTTGGCGATCATGTCTTCCCCTACCCCTACCCGGTGATCATTTCGGTCAACGGCAAAGTGGGCGGCATGGAGTATCCCATGATCGCTTTCAACGGCCCGCGGCCCAAAAAAGATGAGAAGACCGGCGATGTCACCTATTCCCGGGCAACCAAGTACGGGCTCATTTCCGTCGTCATTCACGAAGCGGGACATAACTGGTTCCCCATGGTCGTCAATTCCGACGAACGACGTTGGACATGGATGGACGAAGGGCTCAACACCTATCTCCAGTTCCTGGCCGAGCAGTTGTGGGAAGACGAGTATCCGTCCCGCCGGGGCGAGCCGCGGGACATCACCGATTATATGAAAGGTACGAACCAGGTGCCGATCATGACAAACAGTGAGTCACTGAAGAGATTTGGTGAAAACGCCTACGCCAAACCGGCGACGGCGCTGGTGATTTTGCGGGAAACCATTCTCGGCCGTGAGCTGTTCGATTTCGCATTCACTGAATACGCCCGGCGCTGGATGTTCAAGCAGCCGTCACCGGCGGATTTCTTCCGCACCATGGAAGACGCGGCGGGCGTCGATCTAGACTGGTTTTGGCACGGCTGGTTTTACACCACCGACCATGTGGACATCGCCATCGACAAGGTCACCCATTACTGCATCGACACTAAGGACCCGGATGTGGAGATGCCGTGGCAACGCGAACTGGCTGAAGCCGATCCCATTTCCCTGACACAACAGCGTAATGAGGACCTTAGGAAGGCAGTGGACGACGACCGCGACCTGTTGGATTTCTACAACGAAAACGACCGTTTCACCGTCACCAATGAGGACCGCAACAAATTCAATTCCTCCACCCGTAGATTGGAGGACTGGGAGAAAGAGCTACTCGAAAATGAAGACCATTTCACCATGGTCGACTTCAAGAATGTGGGCGGATTGGTCATGCCGGTCATCTTAGAAGTGACCTATGACAACGGCCGCTCGGACATTGTTCGCATACCGGCGGAGGTTTGGCGGCAGGACCCGAAGAAGTTCTCCAAGCTGCTGATCACCGACCGGGAAGTTGAGAGCATCACGTTGGACCCGTACCTGGAAACCGCGGATGTGGATCTCAACAACAATTTCTACCCGGCGAGAAGAGTGGAATCCCGCCTCGAGCTGTTCAAACGGGAAGGCCGCCGCGGCCGCGACCTCATGAAGGACATCAAGGTCGAGCTCAAGGGTGAGGACGATGAGGATGAAGATGAGGACGGGGAAAACGGCGGTGGGCGTCCCGAGGAATAGGAAAGGACAGGTCTAAGTCATGGTGTCTCGCCGTGCTCTTTTGGCCGGAAGCACAGCGCTTTGTCTGTCGGGCGCAAACCTCATGGCCGACGGTGCTCATGTCGCCTTCACCATTATTGAGGAAAACATCCGGGCCGGAACGCTGGAAGTCATTCATCGGCTGATGACGCTGGACCTGGAGCTTGCCCTCACCGCCCGTGTGGGGCGCATCATCGCCGTGGAAAACGAGCCGGAGCTGGATGCGCTGCTGTCCTCATACGTGAATGACTATTTTTCGCTGGCGGACGGAAATGAAAACCCAATTCCTCTGGCTTGGGTCGGATCGGCGCCTGAAATCGACGCCGTCTTTGCCTATCAGGAAGCCCCTTTGCCGAAAAATCTGAACGCGTTGATCATCGCCAACCAAATGCTGACGGAAACACACCCCAGCCAAGTCAACACCGTCAACGTCACCTTCGGCGGCCGCACTCAGACTCGTATGTTTGTTTTGGGAGACCCGCCTAAGGGAGTCGGCTTGGTGTGACCTTGTCAAAGCATATCGGGGCACAAAAAAGGGCCGCCTGAAGGGGCGGCCCTTTGTTCGTCACAGCAAAGACATTTACATGTCCATGCCACCCATATCGGGCATGGGCGGTGCGTCTTTCGGTTCGGGCTTTTCCGCCACCATGGCTTCGGTGGTGACCAGCAACCCGGCGATGGACGCCGCATCCTGCAAGGCGCAGCGAACGACTTTGGTCGGGTCGATGATCCCTGCCTTGACCAGATCGGTGAACTTGCCGGCCTGAGCGTCGAAGCCGTGATTGGCGTCTTTCTGATCCAGCAGTTTGCCGGAGACCACAGCACCGTCTGCGCCCGCATTCTCGGCAATCTGCCGCACGGGCGTTTCCAAAGCCCGGCGGACGATATCGATGCCGACCTTTTGGTCGTCATTCTCTACCGCCAGGTTCTTTAGCAGGCTGCTGAAAAAGTGGCTGGTTCGGCTTTGAGGGTGGCCTTATCGCCGAGATGATAGGCGAACTCAATCTCCAACGATCCGTCGTCGAGGAGTTCGGCCGATCCTGAAGTGTGGGTTTGTTGCTATTTCAATGGCTTAGTTTGTCCAACCTGCAAAAAACGGCCCTTTGAATTCATTTGGGAATTCCTTTTTTGCCCAACCCCCCTAGTCGGGGTTCTCACCCTTTTCCTGAACAATTTTCCGGCGGAGAGATGCACTCCGCGAGACGCGCCCGAACGTCGGGGCGATCGACCAAATACCGACCAGTCAAGGCCGTTGCGGGCCGAGGCGAAAATCCAAGGCTCTGCTGAGAATCCGTCTCAGGCGGAAATTGCCAGCCGCCATGCCCTTGCAACCTTGGGCGTGTGCATGACGCGCACGTCGATGGCAATTCTTTTCACGATAGGCCGTGAGGCCGCGGCACGAGGGGACTTTACCACCCCCTCGTGGGCTCGATAGACGGCGGGCCGGGGCACCGATTACGCGCTGCCGGGAACCATCCGGCAGTCCTCCTGGTTAGAGGGTGATGGTAACAGGCGAGCGCCATGCCATCACGCGGAAAGGGTATAATTATGCCTGGACTTTGGGTGGGGAAAAGAAAAGGGGATTGACGGCGGCCTAGGTTTGAACGGGGACCGGCGTAAGGATTATAGGAAGGTCATACATGCTTATTAACGTTATTGGAGGGATCGTATCAGGGGTAGCCGCTGGGATCGTGCTTTCAGGATTCTTTTGGCTGATTGGTGAACAGAGGCGGCGTTCCGAACGCAAGGAACAAATTCAATACATGGCCAGTCTAATAGCAACATATAGAGAGCGCCTTTACAAACCCGATTGGGGCGTTGGTCCGCCAATAGAAAACGAAATTGGAAAGAATATTTTCCGAAAGACCATGTTCGAGCAAATGAAAGACCAGATAAATACCGCTCTTGATGGTCGATGTTCACGGCTATCTTTTGATGAAATCAATCAACTGCGCCGTATGATCAATAACTTGAGTTCGATTACGGACAATTGGAGCGCGAGCGAACTAAATTGGACAGACGCATTCTGCGGCAAACTTTTTGCATGGGCCGAGTCCTTCGAGTGGCTAGATTTACCCAAAGGGCCGGACTTTTTCGACTCAGCCGAAGAACGTGGCGACCTTGAAGAAAAGTTATAGGCGATGGCACCGCCGAAAATGCACTCGTGGCGAGCCAATTTCAGATCATCTCGGTGATCAGGTCTTGCCATTCCTGCTCGGCTGGGCTCAGTGGGCGCCGGTTTTCCTGGCGGGTTTTTTCCAGATGACAACTCCGACACAAGGCCTGCAGGTTCGCTATGTCGTAGGGGTCCGTTCCCCAATCCCTGGAGATGTGATCACATTCGAGCCGGCCCGCCTTACCGCACTGGCGGCAGCGCCAGCCGTCGCGCTCGAACACGGCCCGCCGGGTTTGCTCCCATCGGCCCTTGTGGATCGGCGTGACACGATTTCGCCAGCTCATGCCACCGCATACCTGAGGCCGCGCCGCGGCTGAGCCGGTTTCCTGGATCCAGCCGCAACCGCCAGGATCGCAGCCGCAGCCGCATCGTCACGCGCACGCTTCCGCCTCCCGCCCTCCGTTCCCTTTGACAGTTTCGAGTTGCCGGCGGGATCGGAAACTGTCCTAGCTTCGCTCATCGCCGACCGCATCAACAGCGACGGCAGTGCGTCGACCAGGGCGATGATCTTGGTGGTCAATCCGCCCCGTGATCGGCCGACGGCCTGATTTTGAGTCCCCCTTTTGCGCCGCTCGCCTTCTGGTGAACGCTGACGATGGTGGCGTCGATGAGGGCATATTCGAAATCCGGTTCCGCCGACAACTCCTCGAACAGCCGCTCGAAGACACCCTTCTTCGCCCATCGGCGAAAGCGCTGGAAGACGCTGTTCCAATTGCCGAACGCGCCGGGGGCAGAGCGCGCCACGGCGACCCTGCGCGCACCCGCCACAAAACCGCCTCCAAAAACAGGCGGTTGTCCGCCGCCGTCACGCCACGGTCCGTCGCCTTGCCCGGTAGATGACGCCAAATTTTCTCCCAAACATTGTCCGTGATCACAAAACGCTCTGACTTCATCAAACGATAACGTAAAAGATCTTTCGCACATTTTTGGGGTTGGTGGCTCCGGGTCTGGTTAGGTTGGTTTTGTTCAATCAGCCACTCCAGAAGGAAGGAGCCACCATGGAAAAGGATAACACGAAGGCATTGTCGCACGTCATACGGATTGATGACGAACGTATACAGGATCACCTGGGCAAGGTAGTGCGGGGCAGTGTTGAGGAGACCCTGAACGCGCTATTGGACGCCGAAGCGGACCGGCTCTGCAATGCTGAGCGCTACGAACGCAGTGAGGCCCGTCGCGATACGCGGGCCGGCAGTTACGAGAGGAAGCTTCAGACACGGGCTGGCGAGGTTTCTCTGAAGGTTCCCAAGCTGCGCCGTCAGACCTTTGAGACGGCGATCATCGAGCGTTACCGGCGTCGGGAGGCATCGGTCGAAGAGGCCTTGATGGAGATGTATCTGGCCGGTGTTTCGGTACGGCGTGTGGAGGACATCACCGAGGCGTTGTGGGGCACGCGGGTTTCGCCAGGAACCGTCTCGAACCTTCACAAGAAAATCTATGAGCAGATCGACGCTTGGCGCAATAAGCCGATTGCGGGCGATCATCCCTATGTGTATGTGGACGGCATCGTCCTTAAGCGCAGTTGGGCCGGCGAAGTGCGTAATGTTTCGCTATTGGTGGCGATCGGCGTCAACCAGGAGGGCTTCCGCGAGATCTTGGGCATCGTTGAGGGTGCCAAGGAGGATAAGGCGGGATGGGGCGCATTCCTTAAGCATCTCAAGGCGCGCGGGCTGTCAGGCGTCCAGTTGGTTATCTCTGACGCCTGTCTGGGTTTGGTAGAGAGTATAGCGGAGGTCTGCCCCAAGGCCCGCTGGCAACGCTGCGTCGTCCATTTCTACCGCAACATCTTCAGCCATGTTCCTTCGACCAAAGTGCGCGAAGTTGCCCACATGCTGAAAGCTATCCACGCCCAGGAGAGCCGAGAGGCCGCGACCAGGAAAGCCGAGGACGTTATCTTCTCTCTCAAGAGCACTAAGCTGACCACGGCAGCCGAGTTGGTCGAGAGCCACATTGAAGAGACTTTCAGTTTCTATGCTTTCCCTGACCAGCACTGGATCAAGCTCAAGACCAACAATCCACTAGCAGGCTGATGAAAAACTCGGCCGAGAGCCCACCTCGCGAAACGAAAGAATCAATGGATGGGCGTCCGCGAAAAAATAGAATCGGAAAATGGCTCATACGAAAACAAAATTGCCGAGATGATCGCTCAAAATCGTTTTTCAGCAGCCTGCTAGAGCGAATCATGCGCGAAATCAGACGCCGTACCCGCGTAGTCGGAGCGTTCCCTGACGGTCAATCGGCGCTCAACTTGGCTGCAGCAAGGTTAAGACACATAGCCGGAAGCAAATGGTCCCTAAAACGATACATGAATATGAATCTACTCACGCAGCAAAGGAACACGGCCTGACCAAATCAGCCACCAGCCCAATACAAAAAGTGCGAAAGATTCTGGACACTACCACAGGAACGTCTTCTCTCACGTGCCCTCCACCAAGGTGCGCGAGGTGGCCCACATGCTCAAGGCCATCCATGCCCAGGAAGACCGGGCGGCGGCCCGCGCCAAGGCCGATGAGGTCATCGCCAAGCTCAAGGGCATGCGGCTATCGAAGGCCGCCCAACTGGTGGAAGAGACCGTCGATGAGACCGTGGTGTACTACGCCTTCCCGGACGAGCATTGGCGGCGTATCCGCACCAACACTCCGCTTGAGCGGCTGATGCGCGAGATCAGGCGGCGGACCCGCGCGGTCGGCGCATTCCCGGACGGCGAAAGCGCCCTCAACCTGGCCGCGGCCAGGTTGAGGCACATCGCGGGAACCAAATGGTCCGCCAAACGATACCTCAACATGAAACTGCTCAAGGAAAAAACGATGATCGCCTGACCGGATCAGACCACCAGCCCAAAACAAATGTGCGAAAGATTCTGGACACTACCCATTCCTTCAAAGAGCAACGCGCGTAATCTGAGGTGGTCCTGGAAAATCGGACAGTTGT
>CBDBND010000006.1:0-32140 GCA_965207985.1 Rhodospirillaceae bacterium
CGGCGGATCTGTTCGCAACGGCCGTTGATGTCGGCTTTCTTGCCCGCGCCGTCGACGATGGTCGTCTCTTCCTTGGTGATTTCGATGTTTTTGGCCTGGCCAAGCATGTCGAGCGCAACGTTTTCGAGCTTGATGCCGACATCTTCTGAAATCACCTGACCTTTGGTCAGGACAGCAATGTCCTCCAACATGGCCTTGCGGCGATCGCCAAAACCGGGCGCTTTAACCGCTGCCACTTTTAAACCACCGCGCAAACGGTTGACCACCAAAGTAGCCAGGGCTTCGCCTTCAATATCTTCGGCGATAATCACCAGCGGCCGGGACGTCTGCACGACCGCTTCGAGGACCGGCAGCAACGGCTGTAAGGAAGACAGCTTCTTTTCGTGAATGAGAACGTAGGCATTCTCATATTCACACACCATCTTCTCCGCATTGGTGATGAAATAAGGTGACAGATAGCCGCGGTCGAACTGCATGCCTTCGACCACATCGAGTTCTGTGTCGAGGCCCTTGGCTTCTTCGACGGTGATCACCCCTTCCTTGCCGACCTTGTCCATAGCTTCGGAAATGATTTCACCAATGTCGCGCGATCCGTTGGACGAAATTGTGCCCACCTGCGCGATCTCTTCGCTGGTTTTCACCTTCTTGGATTGCTTGGCGAGGTTTTCGACCACGGCCACGACGGCTTTGTCGATACCCCGTTTGAGATCCATCGGGTTCATGCCCGCCGCAACGGCTTTGGCACCTTCGCGAACGATAGATTGGGCCAATACGGTCGCTGTCGTAGTTCCATCACCGGCGATGTCGGCGGTCTTGGATGCCACCTCTTTCACCATTTGGGCGCCCATGTTTTCGAACTTGTCTTCCAGTTCGATTTCCTTGGCAACGGTCACGCCGTCCTTGGAAATTCTCGGCGCGCCAAACGCCTTGTCCATAACAACGTTGCGGCCTTTGGGGCCAAGGGTCACTTTGACCGCGTTGGCCAGCACATCGACACCGCGCAACATGCGGTCACGGGCATCGGTGGAAAATTTGACGTCTTTCGCCATAACTATGCGTATCCCTTTTTCTGAAGTCTTGTTGGGGGCGTGTTTCGAGGGTTACTCGATGATGCCCATGATGTCGGATTCCTTCATGATCAACAGTTCATCACCATCGATCTTCACTTCGGTGCCGGACCATTTGCCGAACAAGATGCGGTCGCCCTTTTTGACGTCGAGCTTATGCATTTTGCCGTCGTCACCGCGTGTACCCGGACCGACGGAAACGACTTTGCCTTCCATCGGTTTTTCCTGAGCGGTGTCAGGGATGATGATGCCCCCGGCAGACTTGGTGTCGGAGTCCAGACGCTTGACCAGAACCCGGTCATGCAACGGCCGAAATTTCATAGATGATCTCCTTTTTTGGCCTCTCTACGGCCCTGTGCGGTCCCATATTCTTTAGATAAAACAGGAAGATAGGCCTTCCCGTTAGCACTCTCTCCCGAGGAGTGCCAGCTAGGTAAGGGGTCCTGACGCGCCTGTCAAGCGGGGGCGGCCGTTCAGTTCAGAACCGCCAAGAGGCCAGATAGGGGACCCGGCGGATACAGAGGCCCTCACAATGTGACCCGTACAGTGTGACAGGGGCCGGAGCGGGAGCTACTCTGCCATGCACAACAAAATCAAACAGGGGAGGCACGGGTCATGCCTGAGGATGGCTTTGGTATTGGCGCTTCGGTCAAACGGGTGGAAGACAGCCGCTTCGTCCAGGGCAGAGGCCAATACGTGGATGACATCACGCTGAAGAACCAATCCTTTGCCCATCTCGTGCGCTCACCTCACGCCCACGCATCTATCGCTGGCATCGATACAAAGAAAGCGTCCTCGGCTTCGGGAGTCCTCGCCGTTTTTACAGCGGAGGATTTCGCCGACTTAGGAGGTCTGCCGTGCGGCTGGCAAATCCATAACCGGGACGGCTCACCCATGGTCGAGCCCAAACATCCGGTCCTTGCCGAAGGAAGGGTCTGTCATGTGGGTGATCCCGTCGCGGTCGTAATCGCAGATACACCGGACCAAGCACGCGAAGCCGCCGCTCTCATTGACGTGGATTACAAAGAGTTGCCCGCCGTCGTCGACATGAACACCGCGATCAAGGACGGCGCGACTCTGGTGCATGACGATGCTGCAAACAATCTCTGTTTTGACTGGGAATTGGGAGACCGCTCCACCGTCGAAGACGCGTTTGCCAATGCCGCTCACGTAGCCAAACTTGATCTCATCAATCAGCGCATGGTGGCCAATGCGATCGAACCCCGGGCGGCAATCGGCGACTACAACACATCTACCGGAGAGCATACGCTTTACACCACAAGTCAGAATCCGCACGCCATCCGATTGCTCATGAGTGCTTTCGTTCTGGCCGTGCCGGAACACAAAGTCCGCGTTATTGCGCCGGATGTCGGCGGAGGGTTTGGCAGCAAGACCTTTCATTATGCCGAAGAGGCACTGATGATTTCCGCGGCCAAAAAGCTAGGTCGACCGGTAAAATGGACGGCTGACAGATCTGAGTCGTTTGTCTCCGATGCTCAAGGCCGGGACCATCTTACCCATGCAGAACTGGCTTTGGACGACAGCGGCAAGTTTCTGGGCTTGCGTATTGAGACGCTGGCAAATATGGGCGGTTATTTGTCCACCTTTGCTCCGGTGATACCAACCTATCTGCATGGCACATTGCTTGCCGGCCAATACACCACGCCTGTCATCTACATCAACGTCAAAGCCGTGTTCACCAACACGGCGCCGGTTGATGCATACCGGGGCGCGGGACGGCCTGAAGCATCTTATTTGCTCGAACGCCTCGTCGATATCGCAGCCCGTGAAACCGGGCGCGACCCGGTGGAATTGCGGCGGATCAATTTCATTAAGCCCGAGCAATTCCCGTACGACACGCCGGTGGCGCTGACCTACGACACAGGCAATTACGGTGCCACTCTTGATCAAGCGCTCAACAAAGCCGATGTCGCCGGTTTTGAAAAACGCAAGGAAGAGTCCAAGACACGGGGCAAGCTGCGTGGTCTCGGCGTCGCAGGCTACATAGAAGCCTGCGGGATCGCGCCGTCTGCAGTCGCTGGCTCTCTTGGAGCGAGGGCTGGACTCTATGAGTCAGCCGTCGTCCGCGTAAATCCCACCGGTTCGGTCACCGTACTGACCGGTTCGCACAGCCATGGCCAGGGCCATGAAACCACATTCGCTCAACTGGTCGCGGACCGCCTGGGCGTACCCTTTGATCAGGTGGACGTGGTCCACGGTGATACCGCCCGCGTGCCGTTCGGTATGGGCACTTACGGCTCCCGTTCCCTCGCCGTGGGCGGATCGGCTCTGGTCAAGGCGATGGACAAGGTCATTGAAAAGGGACGCAAGATTGCCGCCCATCTCATGGAAGCGTCCGCGGACGACATTGAATTCAAGGACGGTGTTTATGTCATTGCCGGTACGGACAAACAGCTGACCTTCGGTGAAATTGCGTTCGTCGCCTATGTGCCCCACAATTTTCCGTTCGATGAATTGGAACCGGGCTTGGAAGAAACGGCGTATTACGATCCGGCCAATTTCACCTATCCCGCCGGCACCTATGTCTGTGAAGTGGAAGTGGATCCGGAAACGGGTGTGGTCGATCTTTGCAGTTTTCATGCCTCCGACGACTTCGGCCGGGTGATTAATCCGATGGTCGTTGCCGGCCAGGTTCAAGGTGGACTGGCCCAGGGAATCGGTCAAGCGCTGCTGGAGCATGGTGTCTATGACGACAACGGACAATTGGTCTCGGGCAGTTACATGGATTACGCCATGCCGAGAGCAGACAATTTTCCCTTTTTCTCCGTCGATACCACCGTCACAGAATGCACCCACAATCCGCTAGGCGTGAAAGGCTGCGGAGAAGCAGGGGCAATCGGGTCACCGCCAGCGGTGATCAACGCCATTGTCGACGCCCTGTCGGACTACGGCGTCACCCATATCGACATGCCGGCGACACCGGAAAAAGTTTGGCAGACCATACGACAAGCGGGATCCTCGAAGTAATTTTAGGTATGACACAGGATACTCAAATCAGCTTCACGCCCCTCACTGGCAGCTTCGGGGCTGAGGTGAAGGGAGTTGATCTTGCAGAACCAATAAATGAAAAAGCGTTGCAAGTCCTCAAAGAGGCTTGGATACGGTATCAGGTTCTGTTCTTCCGTGATCAAGAGATTACACCCGATCAACAGATCGGCTTCGCCCGTCGTTTCGGTGAACTGACCACACAAGGTTACATGCCTAAATTGGACGGTAACGACTACGTTTGGGTGCAAGAATACCCCGCCCTTTTCAGTCGGGGTGTTAACGACATCACATGGCATGCAGACAGTACGTTTCTGGAAAAACCCTCAAAAGGGTCGGTGCTTTACGCATTAGACGTTCCCGAAAGCGGTGGCGATACGATTTGGGCGGATATGTGCGCCGCTTATGAGGCCTTGTCAGATGCCATGCAGACCTTTTTGTCCGGTCTTACGGCAATGCACGACAACATGCACAAGCATTTGGAGCGGTTGATTGAGCAAATGGGACCCGAGCGCTTTGCCCAAATGCGACACATGATGCCGCCGACCGCCCATCCGGTTGTGCGAACCCATCCCGAATCGGGCAGGAAGTGTCTTTTCGTCAGCGAGCTCATGACCTCACATATTGTCGAACTCAATCCAGAGGAAAGCCGGCAAATTTTAGCCCTCCTGTTTGAGCACTCAAACAGACCGGAGTTTCAATGCCGCATGCGATGGAAACAGGGATCAGTCGCCTTTTGGGATAATCGATCCACCATTCACAAAGGCGTATTCGATTTCGGAGACGCTCACCGGCTTATGCATCGTGTTTCGATCAACGATGATCAGCGGCCTGTTTAGAACAATAGGTTTCTAAAATTCATCTAGTCGTCCCGGTCCGGTCCCATAAGGCCATGGGTTGCGCGATGCTCTTTGTAGATAAAGAAGAGATTGCGTGAGTAAATGACGATGCCGCCGAACTGGGCGATGATAAACACCGGTTCTTGAATGTAGATGGCGTAAAAAAAAGTAATTAGCCCACCAGTAAGGCTGAGGTACCAGAACGCAAGTGGGATAACGCTTTTACCGAGACGTTCACTGGCAATCCATTGCACTAAAAAGCGCGACCCGAAAACCGCCTGGCCCAGGAGACCAAAGGCTTTCCATATGTTCATGGTGGCAAACCACGTGAGAAACCAACTCATACCTCATCCTTTTTTTCATTGAGTTCCGGTTTGGAGTGACGGGCAATCAGCCATAGCACGCCTAAGAAGTCGACGACATTGAGCGCCAACCGCCTCCAAAATCCGTACTTGGACCGGCCATGGAGCCTGGACCGGTGGGAAATTTCGATGGAAACCGCACGGCCGCCGGCGCGAAGCACCAAAGCGGGCAAAAACCGGTGCAAAGCATCAAAGCGGGGCAGTTCCAAGAATACGTCCCGGGCAATCAGTTTGAGTCCGCAGCCGCCGTCGGGCGTGTGATCCCCCAGCAGCCACCCCCTGACGTCGTTGGCAAGCCAGGATTGATAGCGACGACCGAGGCTGTCGATCCGCCGTGAGCGGTGACCAATAAAAAGAAAACGCCGGGCTTTGTTCGGTTCGGCAGCGAGCGCCTCGTCACGCGCTTCGATCAGTTTCGGAATGTCGGCGGGATCGTTCTGCCCATCTCCATCCAGTGTGATGATCCACAAACCCAAAGCTCTCGACACCCCTGTGATCAACGCCTGGCTTTGTCCGCACGGTTTATCATGGCGGAATGTTTTAAGACGCGGTTGAGAGGCAGCTGCGGTTGAAAGCTCTTCTGCCGTGCCATCGCTGGATCCATCGTCCACATAAACGATTTCATAGGTCGGCGAGCCGTCAAGAGAGTCCATGACGGCAACGATTTCAGAAATCAGCGGCTCGATATTGCCCGCTTCATTGAGCACTGGAACGACAACGGAATATGCGGGGTGATCGGATTGCGTCATAGGGTATTTTGAAATGATCTTTTCAAATTCGTCCGCGGCAGTGATACACGGGCGATGCGCCCTCTGGAACCCATATCGATGCTCTTCAGGCGGCCAATGTCATAGACCACTGGCCTTGTTGACGGGCGGCAAATCGCCTAAATCACTGAAAACCTCTTACTCATTCTGCTCTTGGCACGGTCTACCCCTATGACACAGCCTGCCCTGATAGACCGAACCGCGCGGCATATCCGCCTTTGGCTGCTGATATGCGCAGGCATGGTGTTCATCATGGTCGTCCTCGGCGGCGCGACCCGGCTGACCGAATCAGGCCTGTCCATGGTCGAGTGGCGGCCCTTAACCCTTCTGCCGCCGCTCAGCGATGCCGGGTGGCAAGCTGAGTTTGAGAACTACCAGCAATACCCCGAGTTCCAGAAAGTGAACTCATGGATGACGGTGGAAGACTTCAAAGGCATTTATTGGCTGGAATACATCCATCGCCTGTGGGGGCGGTTGATCGGCGTGGTGTTTGCGGTGCCCTTTTTCTGGTTTCTTTTGACCCGCCAGGTGCAAGGACAGTTCGCCTGGGTACTGGCTGGCCTTCTTGTGCTGGGCGGGGCGCAGGGAGTGTTGGGCTGGTTCATGGTGGCCAGCGGCTTGGTCGACCGGCCGGATGTCAGTCAATACCGGTTGGCGGCCCATCTCGCTTTGGCCTTCGCCGTCTATGGATTGCTGATTTGGGTCGCCTTGGGTGTGAAATCATCGGATGACCAATCAATACCTGCGAAACAGGCCGATGTTGTTTCAATGCGCCTGTCCCTTCTCGCTGCTCTGGCCGTTTTACTGGTGGTCACCTCGGGTGCTTTTGTCGCCGGGTTGAATGCTGGACTGATCTACAACAGCTTTCCGCTTATGGGCGGGCAAATCGTACCCGACGGTTTGTATGATCTCTCGCCCTGGTACGTGAACTGGTTCGAGAATGTGATGACCGTGCAGTTCAATCATCGTGTGCTGGGGATTCTGCTGGTCTGCTTCGCCGGATATATATGGTGGCGGATCCGACGCGCGGATTATGAAAGACCTGTCCGCTTCGTTGCCGATGCACTCCTGGTTATGGTGCTCATCCAGGCTGGCCTTGGCATCGCGACCCTTCTCCTTGTGGTTCCTTTGCTGTTGGCATTGGCACACCAGGCGGGAGCATTAGTCGTGTTCACGCTCGCGGTTGTCATGGCAAGGATGATGCATCCCTCTGCCCAAACAGATAAACTCCGTACCTCCACACCAGCCTTGGATGCGGCATAGGACACCAATTTTATGAGCGATCTCTCGGTAACCGACGATCTGTTTTTCTCCCGCACGGGTATGGACAAGCATGCGGTCGAGAAGACTCTCGATGACGCCTTACACGACTGTGACGATGGCGAACTGTTTTTCGAATACAGCCAAGCAGAAAGCCTGAGTTACGACGACGGACGCATTCGCTCTGCCGCGTTCGATACGGCACAGGGGTTTGGTTTGCGCGCTATCGTCGGCGAGACCACGGGCTATGCCCATTCCACAACCATGACCGAAGAGTCGGTCAAACGCGCTGCCGAGACTGTGAACGCTGTTAAGACGGGGCGTGGCGGCACTGCCGCTGAGCCTCCCTTGGGAACCAACCAGGCGCTGTACACGGATGAAAATCCCCTGCCGCTGATCCCGTATGAAACCAAAGTCAAAACACTCGAAGCCATCGACGCTTACGCCCGTGGCAAGGACAGCAAGATCCAACAGGTTTCCGCGTCCCTGACGGCCTCGTGGCAGGCGGTGCAGATTATGCGGGCTAGCGGCCTCTCCATCGGCGACATTCGCCCGCTGGTACGGCTCAACGTCGCCATCGTGGTTGGCGAAGGAGACCGGATGGAAATGGGATCGTACGGCACCGGCGGCCGGCAAACCTATGACCGGTTCCTGGACGAAAGCACGTGGAAAAACGCCGTCGACGAGGCTTTGCGCCAGGCCTTGGTGAATTTGGAAAGCGTCGACACCCCAGGCGGTGAAATGCCTTTGGTCCTGGGACCGGGATGGCCGGGCGTGCTGTTGCACGAAGCCGTCGGTCACGGGCTTGAGGGCGACTTCAACCGCAAAAAGACCTCGGCCTTTTACGATCTCATGGGACAACAGGTGGCAGCCAAAGGCGTCACCGTGATCGACGACGGCACCATGATGGACCGACGCGGCTCTCTGACCATCGACGACGAAGGCACACCCACCTCATCCACCACATTGATCGAAGATGGAATTTTGGTCGGGTTTTTGCAGGACCGGCTCAATGCACGTCTGATGGGGGTCAAACCAACCGGCAACGGCCGGCGGCAATCCCACGCCCACCATCCCATGCCACGCATGACCAACACCTATATGGCCAACGGCAACCATGATCCGCAGGAGATCATCGCCTCGGTGGATAAGGGTTTGTACGCGGTGAATTTCGGCGGCGGACAGGTGGATATCACGTCCGGTAAGTTCGTTTTTTCTGCCACGGAAGCCTATCTCATCGAAGACGGTAAAGTGGGAGCGCCGGTCAAAGGCGCCACACTCATCGGCAATGGCCCGGACTGCCTGACCAAGGTTTCCATGATCGGCAATGACATGGCGCTCGATCCGGGCATCGGCACCTGTGGCAAAGACGGTCAGGGCGTACCCGTGGGCGTTGGTCAGCCAACGCTCAAGCTCGATGTCTTAACTGTGGGCGGAACGGCCGTTTAGGTCAGCGGAGCGTTAGTCCTCGCCCTTCCAGCGCATGGCTTCGACGAACCGGGGATCTTCCGGATCAGCCAGCTTGCAGCGGGCCGACGCCCATTCGGTGGTGAAACCCACCCGGCCGCTGTCCGGTGTTGCCCAAGCGAAACCGATGACATCCTCTTGCTCGTAGTTGCCGGGCTCGCCGTCATGCAGCGTTAGACGCATAAGGTCGACGAAGTTGCGCCCGGAGTTGGACGGCCACAACGAAGTCAGGAACTCCACGTGGACGTCACGAGGCTCCGGTTCTTCGGTGGTGATGGTGAAGATGTCCCCGCGGTCATGCATGAAGTAGGGATTGATCACCTGATTGCTGCCGTCCTCGAACCGGAACGAGGTGAAACACTCGTACCGCTTGGCTTTGTACATACGCAGGTGGGTTCGGTCTTCCCGTCCGGCAAAGAGAGTGCCGTCTTCCAGGTAGCCGTTATCGTAAATCCACAGCTCATCGGGGTTAAGAATCCATTCCGCATCCCAGGTCATCTGCTGGCCGGTGTTCTTGGACACCATGGTGCACTCCCCGTGTTCGCCGAGCAGTCCGCGCAACTGGTTGCCGTGCCGCCGCCAATTGAAGTCGCAGTTACCGCCGAAATTGGGGTCGGGTTCTATGTCGGGCCAAACATCCGGACGGAGATGAGCATCGACGAAATTTTCTGGATCTTTGATTCGGCGTCCTGAGATCTTGACCGTCTGAGACTCTTCGTCGAGGGAAATGAGAAAGACGACCTGTTGGCCCGGAAAAATGGTCTCATCGTCCGCGCCGATCCGGATTTGGGTGTAGATGACATGCTCCGCCAGATGGGGCGCATCAATCTCGGCGAACACCCGATAGAACTCCTCGTGTTCACCATCGGGCGGCGTGCCGAGATTGCGCTCCAGAAACACCTGGGGGATGGACGTGTATTCGCCCGGCAGCCAAGCCATTAGGTCCTCCAAGACCTTCATGAGTTCCGGTCTTGAGTTGGTCGCGGCCGCGGGAGCTGTGAGTAGCGCTAAAGCAAGCGTGATGACGGTGATACGCATGGGTCCCCTCTCCTCTTATGGGTTTTGATCAGAGCCTAAGCCCAAAGGAGAGAGACGAAAAGCCGCGTTTAGGCGGATTCCACGTCGGAAAGAAAGTCCCGGATCACCTCGGCCGTGCGCGGCGCGTCGTATTCGGGTGTGAGAAACATGGCTTTGCCCAGCCACACCTTCTTGGCGTCGGGCCGGTCTTCGAAGACACGGTCGAACACGGGGGCCCAAACATCGTCCTCTGCACAGGTGGCGAGAATGGGACAGGTCACCGCTTTGAGCGCCGCCGGATAGTCCTGGTTCCACACCGCGGCAAAGGACTTCTGCCGCGTGTAGTGTGAGCGTAGCGCACCAATCACTTCCAACGGCGTAAGGTCAGGATCGAACTTGGGAAAAAGCATTTTCATGATCCGGTGGACGTCTGTGAGGTACTTACCCTCTTCGTCCGGTTTCGCTGGCTCCTTCATTTTAGCCAAGTTTTCAGCCCGCTCGTCCGCTGTGGTGTAAGCGATACCGTTAAGTCCGAGGGAGACAATGCGCTCGGGATAGCGAGCGGCCATGTCGGTGGCGATATGCGTTCCCGTATGATGGGCGAAGATATGAACGCGGTCCAAGCCGATGGTGTCCAGTGCGGCGACCATCCAGTCGGCAAAGTCGGACATGGAAGGATCGCCGGGTGGATCGAAAGACTCGCCATAGCCGGGAATGTCAAACGAATACATCGGCCGTTCGCCGGCCAGTTCTTCCATTAACGGAATGAACGACGCCGATGTCGCCGGAGCGCGATGATAGAAGAGTAAGGGTATTCCTGGTCCATCACTCCAGCGGTAATGGACCTGTCCGCTGGGCGTGTTGGCATAGGCCTTGAGAATTGCACTCACCTGAGACTAAGTGCCGGCCGGGATCCGGCTTCCTCCGGCAATTCTCCCGACATAAGAAACGCCTGCGCCGCTGTGTCTTGCTTGGCATAGGCATCGAGAAAAGCCGTACTCACACCACGTAAAATATCCAAGCCTTCTTGATCGATGGACTCGCCCAAGCGGCACCAAGCCCCGCCGAGAAAATGATCGACGCCGTCGACCCATAAATAATGTTTGGGCGGCGCAGGATCGGGCAAAGCGTTTGTAATCGTGTACTCGAACGGAATGCGCGTGTTGCCGCGGGATTCGGAACCGTAATCGTCGGTGCCGGTGTAAATGAACGTGGGTTTGTCGATCACCTGCCAGGGAACATCAGGCAGAGTGGGATTACCGCCAGGTTCGCTTAACAACAGCAAGGCGTCATAGCGGTCCTCGGAGGATTCCACTTTCTGTTTGCTGAACGGATTTTCCAGCACCATGCCAGTGGCCAGCAACGCCGTGGCTCCACCCATGGAATGACCGGCGGCGATGAAGGTTTCCCCATCAAATTTGCCCTTAAGGGCGGGCACGGCGTTTTCAATGTCGGCAATGCGATCAATGACAATGGTCATGTCCGCCACACGCTGGCGGATGATGCCTTCCATGCGTTGCGGTTGGACCGTGGCCATATCAAATCCGAGGGACGCGGAATCCGGATGGGTGGGTTGGATCACCACGTAGCCATGGGACGCCCAGTGATCGCCCACGGCCCCATAACTTCCGCCAATGCAGCCGCCGCCGTGGGAGAGAACAACCAATGGGAACGGACCGCCGGTGCTTGGATAGGCGATCCGCAACAAGACTTGCCGGTCTTCGCTCGTGGCCTGGATTGAAATGTTTTCGGCAACGGCAACACCAAAGGGACCACTGGCAGATTTATAGGCATCAGCTGCCAACAAGGAAGCAGGCCAGACGGCCAGAAAAAGCATAAAAGCGAAGTGCGTGGATCGGGTCATGGTATCCCAGTGATTAGTTTATCGCGACGCTTTCTGAACTGTGTCTTTGCGCGCCTCCATATGGCGAATGACATGGTCGGCAAGAAATTCACCCATACGCGGATCTTCGTTGATGGGATCCCACACCGCCCAAGTGCCCGTGTATTGATTTTGCACCGGACTGTCTTCGTTCGGCGGGCCTAGGGCCGGGTCATAACCGATGTGACCATAGGCGGAGATCTCGTAGACCAGACTTGGGTCGGTATCTTCCATGGCCTGATCGATCGGCGTCTGCCGGAGCGGCGGATAGGGTTGCGATCCGCCACATCCGCCCATGGTGAAACAACAGGATTCCGTGCGCGGTGCATCCACCGGCGCGCCCACAGGCCGGCACATGGTTTCCGCTTGCCGCCCCCAGTAAGGGGCAAAGGGATGGCCGTGATTGGGATAGCGATCAAAGTCGCCGTCTTTTTCATACAACCAGGTTTTAGTGCCGATCTCCTTGCCAATCTGGTTGGGCACCTCCACCAGAGTAAGCACGGAATCAATCACCACCTGGGTGAAAACGACGACGATGTGTTTAACACCGCGATTCTTCAGAAGCTCGAGGCCGTCCCAGTAGAAATATTTCTGATCGCCGCCGGGTGGGACCTTGTCGGTTTGATAGAGCCAGCGGTGCCCGAGATTTTCTGCCCGCATTTTCCGGGACCGCTCCATGTTGGAGCGCACCCGCCCGCCGAGCTTGATGTTGGGGTTTGCCACCCTTAAGCCCATCCAGGTGCCGATGATGTTGTCCGGATCGATTTCCAGATGGGTGCGGAGAATTTCTTTTTTCAGAATGTCGTTGAGGACAACCGTGTCATCGACCTTGGGATCATAAGTCTCGTTCCAATTACGGATGGAATGGTTGATGAACATAATGGCCGTGTCCTTATCGGCAACTGCCGGGTTCATCCGCTTTTCGATGCCCTTCATGAACAGCGCTGAGAAAGCGGGGTCTTCGGTGACAGGGTTTGGCCGGCCTTCCAGAGGGACAATGCTGTCTTTAGTGGGCGGGCCGAGAGAACGGGTCCAACCCGCTGGTTCCAAAGGAAAGGACTCCTTCATCAGATCGGTTGGATCGTTAACCCAGGTGACCGGTATGTCGGTACCGTTGGCTTTGTTGTAACGGTCCACCACCTCGCGGGTGACGCGGACGACATCGTATGTCTTCCAAAAGCGCACGCCGGCGGTGGTCATATCGATCATGATGATCTCATCAACGCCTTGCTTAAGCAGACGCTCTGCCGGTCCGTCCACATCGTAGCGATGGGGGTTGCACCCGGCCCAAGGCCCATGATCGGTCTCGCCGCCGCAATAGGTCAGGCGCGATCCGCCCTCTACTTGCGGTTCGTACATGCGGCGCGGATCAGGGAGATATCTGGTCTGAGTGCCGGAACCGATCCATTGGGCGCGGTCGACAAAAAACGTAACGCCAAGCTCGCCTTCTTTTGCTTTGAGGGCCGCCGCCATGTCCGCCAATTGTTTTTCCGTGCGGTCGGCATTGGGATCGTGACCAATGCGGTCATCTTCGAATTCATATTTATCCAATTGCGAGGCCACGTTGCTGTAACTGGCGCCGTCGCCAAAGGAGGCAACGGTGGGCCAAGCCTCCGGGTTCCAGATCACGCGCTGGTAGATCGCCGTGTGTGGATCATAGGAAAAGATCTGCATGACACTGTCCCACAAGCTCCCGATGGAGGTGTCACTTGATCCGCCGTGAACGACGAACAGCACGCCCACACGGCGGTCCGCGGCCGATGAGGGAAGCGCCATCAAAACCCCGAACAGGAGCGTGGCAATCAGTGAGAACGTCTTTCGGGTCATCATGGGATCCTTCACATGCGTTGCAATGCTCAACCTATTCGGCTGCCTGTTTTTGTTTCACGGCGCGTGTCAGGGCTGGTTCCAACACCCAGTTCTTCGGGTCTTCCGTTCGCGCCGGTGATGGGATCACCCGCGCCAGATCGTCATCGTCGTCCGCGGCTTTTAGATCAAGGGCCCAGCCCTTTTCTTCCAAAGCCCGAATCTTTTTACGAAAAGCCGCGATGTGCACATCAGCTTCGATGAACAGCTCATTGGAGAATTTCCGTGGCGTCTTGCGCGGCGACACGTAGGTAATGACGGCGGCATCCTCCTGAAAGACGTTTAGGTTCCGTTTAATGGTATCCGCGTCATATTTTTCATCAGTGAGGAAATTGCGCGCGTGCATCCAGATATTGAGAGCCTTGTCCTCCTCAATGGGCAGGTAAGCGGAAAAGACCGTGTGGTGCATGCCTGGATTGGGGTGGATGTCGTTGCGGAAAATCAACCCGGTCATATTGAATTGAATCTGATTCAAAGTATCCGGGCGCTTATCTGCCATTTCCTCGCGCCACTCACCCCGCTTTGCCACCGACTTGAACTGATGTTTAGACAACGTGATGGTGCCGTGCTCTTCCACTTCAAACCGTGGCAATTGTTGATCATCCATGTCGCCAAAGTCAGTATGCACATGGAACGGATGGGCGGGATCTAGAATATTGTCGATGGCCCGCATCCAATTGACGTCGAACATGAAAACACCGCGGGTCACGCGGTACTCGTCGTCATCGTATTCAGGGAAAAAGCTGTCGTCAGGGAGCGGCGGCCGTTCGCTTTCCGGCAGATTACCGGCAAACACCCAAATCCATCCCCACTTTTCTTCAACGGGATAAGAGTCGATCCGCGCCCGCTTGGGAATGTTGGCGTCTGGCCCCAGGGATGGAATTTCGACACAACGGCCTTCGGCGTTGAACCGCCAGCCGTGGTAAGGGCATTGCACCGTATCGTCCACCAGTTCACCGCGGCAGAGGGACCCGCCACGATGGACGCAAATATCGCTGAGACAATGGGCTTGGCTTGCGCTGTCGCGAAACAGCACGAAATCATGGCCAAGCATACGCAAAGGACGCGTGGTTCCAGGGGCAAGATCAGCGCTGTCGCCCACCACGTACCACATGTTCATCAGCATGGCTGTCTCCTCAGCTCCCGACCGGTATAGAAAATAGGTCTAACAGCGGCAAACAAATGGCCAGGACTTGATCCACTCTGGCCACACAACGGTTCTGATCCTAAGTCACCTTCACTTTATAACGGCAGTGTTGATCTGAAAAACTTCAACGATATTGCCGTTGGGATCGAACAGCATCATGTTGCGGGACAGGCCGGTGCCGGAGGGTTTGACGTCAAACAGGATTTCATGCCCCGCCGCCTTAGCCCGGCTGGCGATCTCTTCGATATCGCTGACCCGGTGCGGCAAAATCATCGAGCCCTGCCGGCCGCGATGGTTTTCCACGCCAGCCGCGCAACTGGGATCGCCGGCATTGAGGATGCCCATGAAAGCAATGTTGCCGCCCACCACCTGTCCACCCGGATACGTGCCGCTGCCACCCATGATGACAAAGCGCACCTTGCCGCCGTCCTGCACATCGATGTAACGCTGGATACCGCTGCCTTCGAAGGTGACGTCTTCGATGATGTCCTGGCCCATGACATCACGGTAAAACGCGATGGACTCGTCGACCTTGCAGGTGACGGTCACGGCGCGCAGGAGCAAGCTCTGATGATCGTGATCTTCGGCAATGGCAGACGCTGAGATGGCCAAAACTGCAAGGCAAGCAAAACTTCCCCGTTTGAATGTGGTCATCGTGCCTCTCCCAATCTTACGTCTGTGTTCTGATGCCGTGGTGAACAAAATCTCCAGCCATGCGTCCGCCGTCGACAGCCACTGCGGCACCTGTTACGTGGCGAGACGCGTCCGACAATAGAAACGCCACAGCCGTGCCAATATCACGGGGATGCCCCAGCCGGCCGAGGGGCGTGGTGTCGATGTTGAACTGGACGAACTTTTGCGCGCCTTCCAATCCGTAGATAGCGATGGCGCCGGGTGATGGCTTGTCTCCTTCTTCGAAGAGAACGCCGGGATGAACCGCATTGGCGCGGATGCCGTATTTACGCCCTTCGACGGCGGCCGCGCGGGCCAAGTGTGTGGTACCCGCTTTGGCCACGGCATAGGCGGTGGAGTTGGGAGATCCGCGCAAGGCATTCAAGGCCGAAATGTTGACGATGGAACCGCCCGTCTCTTTCATCACCCGAAAGGCCTGACGGGTCCCGAGAAACATACCGTCCACATTGACCCCGAGCAGAAACTCCAGGTCTTCGAGGGAGAGGTCTTGCATGGGCTTGAGGCGCGCGGCACCCGAATTATTCACCAACCCATCCAAACGGCCGTGTTTGTCCAAAACAGCATCCATGACCCGCTGCCAATCATCTTCATTGGTCACATCATGGGGCAGGAAGTCTGCGGATAAGCCTTCTGCCTCCAATCGCCTGTCCGTTTCCTTAGCCCCGTCGGGATTGCGTCCGGAATAGACAACCGTGGCCCCTTGAGCGGCGGTGATCATGGTCGTCCACCGCCCAAGTCCGGACGTCCCGCCGGTGACGAGAACGACCTTGCCTTTGAGCTGATCGGTTTTGGCAATTTGAGTGTCTTGCGCGGTCATTGGGCCAGCAACCCGTTGTCGACGGGCAAGTCCATGCCGCTCATGTAAGCGGCTCCGTCGGTAGCGTAAAACAAGACGGCGTTGGCCACGTCGTCTGACGACACAAGATCTGTTCCGTTTGGATAAGGAAGGCTGTTGTTTCTATCGAGAGGGCCATAAAGAACTGCATTCACCACAATCCCATCTTTGGCCTTGGCGCATTCCAGAGCGGCGGACTTGGATGAAAACAGGAGTCCTGCACTGGCTGCACAGCAAGCAACGGCACCATCCAATGCGGCGCGGGCAGCTGCCGGAATTGCGTGAATCACAGCGCCGCCGTTCCCGGCCTGACGCATGGCAAGAATGCCTTTGTTTTGGGCGAAGAAGGCCGGCACGGCCATGGACCGGTGGGTGTCCACAAAGGCGGAAACACCAAGGTCTTCAAGAGGACCGGAGGATTTACCTTCGGTGACGATGACAAGGACGTCCAACCGGCCAAATTCATTGACGCAGGCTTGGAAAGCCGCCTCCCAAGACTTCGGATCCATGACATCCACTTCGATGGCGAGATCCACATCAGGCGCGGATGTTCCTGAACCATATCCGGCGCAGACGGATGCACCGGCGTTCGTCAATTGCTCGATACAGGCCAGCCCGAGTGCGCTGCCCCCATTGGCAATAAAGGCCGTCTTTCCGGTTAGATCAGACATGCAGGGACTTTAGGCAGAGGACCGGCAGAGAGCAATGCGATCAATAGCCGGGCGTTTGTCAGATATATGTGATATGCAATTCGAAATAGGAAAATGCTCCCTTCTACAGTGGGAGCGAACTGGGGAGAGCGCACATGTCGAATCAATGGGACATCGTTATTGTCGGTGCCGGAACGACCGGCATGCCGGCTGCCATCAAAGCTTCTGAGCGCGGCGCCAAGATTTTGGTGGTCGATGTGGCTGATGTCGTCGGTGGTACGCTGCATTTGTCTGCGGGGTCTTTCAGCGGGGCCGGCTCCAAACTGCAAAAGTCGCAGGGCATAGAAGACACCCCCGAAAAGCATTTTCAGGAATGCATGCGCATCAATCACGGCACCGGCGATTTCGACAAAATGCGTATGTGGCAGGAGAACGCCGGCGAAACCCTCGACTGGCTGATGGACTTGGGTCTGGAATATCCCGATGGGCAGCCCGTCGCCGCAGCCGGCCACGAACCCTATGAAACCCGACGCATATCAACGCCCGTGGACGGGGGGCGCGGTTACTTGACCGTATTACAGAAAAAATTCGAAGAAGTGATCGAAGGCGGCAGTGTGGAGCTGCGTCTCAACACCAAAATGACCGACCTTTTGGTCGAAGCGGATGGGTCTGTCGCTGGTATTCGCGTTGAGAATGAAAACGGGGAACAAGAAGAGATCCGCGCGTCGACGACCCTGCTGGCGAGCGGCGGATATTGCAACAGTGACGAACTGTGGAAGGAATTCCACAATCGTCCGAAGCGGGGCTACACCTACAGACGCTCAAACGGCGACGGCATTCAAGCCGCTCGCAAACTTGGCGCACAGATGCAGCTCGCTGAAAACCTGATGGTCACCTTCGGCGGCACCATCGATATCGACAATCCGGAAGACTACTGGATTCACACCCTGTCTTTCCCCGACATGCGACCCCCGTGGGAGATTTATCTCAATCAGGACGGCCGTCGCTTCATGAATGAAGAGAACACCAGTCAGGATTTTCGCGAACGCACCATCGTCAACCAGCCGGACTGGCTGTGCTGGGTGATCTACGATCAAGCCATTCGGGATCAGTCGCCATACCTTTTTCAGGTCTTCAGCAATGCTTGGGATGAAGAAAAAATCACCCGGGCGTTCGACACCCATCCGGATTTCTGCAAGGCCGACAGCCTCGAAGAGCTTGCCGAGCAGACGGGTATGCCCTTGAACGCACTTCAGATGACCATTGATCAATACAACAAGGGCCGTGAGGTGGAGTCCGACCCGTGGAGCCGCACACACACGCCCCTGCCCATCGAGAAACCACCTTTCTACGCCATCAAGCACTATGCCATTGCCGTCTGCGGCTTCGCCGGCATCGTCTGCGACAATGAGCTCCGGATTTTGAATGCAAACGGTGCTCCCATCCCCAATCTCTATGCCGGTGGTGAAATGCTTGGCATGGGACTGTGGGGCAACGCCTTCCTTGGCGGATCGAGCATCGGCGGATGCCTGACCATGGGCCGGCTGTTGGGTGAACGGTTCCTCACGTGGGAGACAGCCGCGGCCGCAGCGGCGGAGTAAAATCTGAGCGTCCACGTTTGACTTGGCCCCGTTACCATAAGGAGAGAGACCATGCTGCGATCTCTGCTGAGTCTTGTTCCGTGTTCTGCAGCGCTTGTTTTATTTTTCTCAACCGCGGCCACGGCTGAACAAAGAGTGCTGATCATCGGCGGCGCCGGCCATTCAGGCTCGGCGGTCGCTCGGATGTTGATCGAGCGCGGCGATCACGTCACCGCGTTTGTGAGGTCCACCACCGACCGATCCAAATTGGACGGCGTGCCCGTCGACTACGTGGTCGGCGACGCCATGAAGGCGGACGAGGTTGCCGCTGCCCTCGAAGGCAAAAGTTTCGACGTGATGTTTGAAACCGTGCAGGTCTTTCCCGGCTCGGAGTCGAGCTATTCAAAGATGTACGAAAACTTTGTGCCTATAGCCAAGCGTATGGGGATCAAACAGTTCATCAGCATCGGCGGTGGCTGCGGCGACAACCCAAGGGAAGACTGCCCGCTGAGCCCGCCGCTTTATGAGTTATCCAAAGACATGAACCGGTCCGAACATATCCTGCGGGAGTCCGGCGTGCCTTACACCATCATCCGCGTCGGCGCGCTGATCCCGTCCAATCCCTTTCACCCCGACAAAGATAAGCGCAGTGGCACGTCTTATTTGACCACAGACCTGACCAAATTCGGCGGGGTGCTGCGGGTTGACTTGAATGAACAGATCGCCGCGTGCATCGGTGCGGAGCGCTGTATCAACAAGACCTTCATCATCGACGACCCGACGATCAAACCGCAATACGATCACTGGATCTGCAAGCGGGAAAATGAAGGGCCAGTGGTGTCTGGAGACAATCCCCTCTGCGGTGAGATGCCGCGCGTCACCGAAGCCCAACTGCAAGGGAACCCTTGACCATGCTGACCAGCCGATCCGCCCTCGCCGCTGCTGCCACGTCGGCCGCCGGTCTCATCGCCGACGCCGTTCCCGCCGACGCCGCATCCCCCCTTCCCCGATTGGAATTTCAGACGCCTGAGTCCCACGTCAATGCGTTCATTAAAATCCTTGCCAGCCTCGAAGACGACACCATCTTCCATATGTACAAGGGCACCATGGAAGCGGTGCTGCCCGGCCGTGCGCCGGTGCGGTTGATCGACAGCACCACCGTCATCCGCCGTCAGGTTGAGGTGCGGCCCGAAGGCCATCACATCAGCATCTGGGAAGCCACCGTCTACCACGGGCAAGGCGAAGCCGAACCAATCGAGTCCTTCGTCAACCCGCTCAACGGCCGCACGGTGCGTCCTTTCCATCAGCGGGAAGGCCGTGGCCATACCCTGTGGACGGATCAAGGACCGCAAATCCTGCGCGCCGACGGTTCCCTGGTTTCCAGATACGGCCCCGACAATCCGTTTACACTTGAATGGACGCAGGCCGGAGAAAGACTCTGGACGTCACGATACTCCGCCGGCGTCTATCTCAAGCATCCGCTGGATCCGGAAAATTGGCCGCTCGAATACGCCGGTCCTGACCTCCTCTATTCGGAAAAGACCACCAGCAACGGACTGGTGCGCGAAATGGCCGATCCTTCGGTGGCCAAAGCCTCAGCCACCTATTCTCTAGGGTCTGTTGACATTTAGTGGATTCCCAATGTCGCGGAAAAGTGATTCAAGCCTCCTTTTGCAAGGAGTGTTTGATGAAGTCAGAGCGTTTTGTGATCACGGACAATGTTTGGGAGAAAATTTGGCGTCATCTACCGGGCAAGGCGACGGACCGTGGCGTGACGGCGGCGGACAACCGCCTGTTTTTGGAGGCGGTTTTGTGGCGGGTGCGCGCAGGGTCGCCGTGGCGCGCTCTGCCCCCGGCGTTCGGCAATTGGAACAGCGTCTTCCAGCGCTTTCGCCGATGGGCGAAGAAGGGTGTCTTCGAGCGGCTGTTCGAGGAGTTGTCGGCGGAACCGGATTTCGAATATGCCCTCATCGACGCCACCATCGTCAGCGTTCACCAGAAGGCGAGCGGCGCAAAAGGGGGACTCAAAATCAGGCCATCGGCCGATCACGGGGCGGATTGACCACCAAGATCATCGCCCTGGTCGACGCACTGGGGTGTCTGGTCCGCTTCGTGCTGCTCCCTGGCCAGCGCCACGACATGATGGGCGTCCAGCCGTTGATCGACGACGTTCACTTCGATGCCCTCATCGCCGACAAGGCATTCGATGCCGGCTGGCTGCGAGAGCAACTGGACCAACGTGGCGCAAGCGCCGTCATTCCCTCGCTCGCCAACAGGAAGCGGCCGGCGGCCTACGACAAGCACATGTACCGCTGGCGACATCTGATCGAAAACTACTTCGCCAAGATCAAGGAATTCCGTGGCATCGCAACACGCTACGACAAGACCGACATCAGCTACAGCCGCAAACTGCAACCTCGTCGAAACCATCATCGCCATGCGTTAAATGTCAACAGACCCTAGTGTTCCTTACGGGAATTTCCCCGCTCTAGCAGGCTGCTGAAAAACTCGGCCGAGAGCCCACCTCGCGAAACGAAAGAATCAATGGATGGGCGTCCGCGAAAAAATAGAATCGGAAAATGGCTCATACGAAAACAAAATTGCCGAGATGATCGCTCCAAATCGTTTTTCAGCAGCCTGCTAGCTTTTTTCCAGATACTTGAAGACACCGTATCCAGATCTGTTGCTGATCTCGTCAACAACGTGCTCAATAGGGATGATTTGCAGGTCTTTCCATTTCGTGTATTCCGCAAAATCTAGGGTTTTGGTCAACAATAGATCAACGGAGATATTGACAACATCGCGGCCAAGTCTTGCTTCTGTTGTTTGGGCCATTTGAAAATGGCAGTCGTATCCTGAGGTAAAGCGGGAGTCCGGAGGTTGAAACAGATTTGAAACCCTCATCATGACATCCGATTTCTTTTCTGTCCTCACCGAATGTTCGAGATGTTCCATTGCATTGCTCTCGGAATACCGGGCGGCAAACTTCGTGCAATACTCGGAGACGGTTACACTCTGAGAATCAACGAGGCTCGCTTCTTCAAGGCCTTTTGTTTGTTCGCTTTCTCCGGCAGCGGCAGGACAGCCCGTGAAAAGAACAGCCAGAATGCAATGACTTAAGAGGGTCTTTCTTTTGAACATTGACCGATATCCTTGTTCCGAAGGTCAATAACCAGAAGGCCAGCGGCAACGAAATTCATATACCGGTTACTGATGCCATACTCTAGAAATTGACGGTCGTGCCGAAAAAGAAGGCACGTCCAAGCGGTTCGTAGGTTTGCGGAAAGGTATTGCCGCTATTGGGAACGGCCTGACCATAGCCCATGCCGACGATCGGAGGCTTGTTGTCTAACAGATTGGTGATCCCGGTCCGCAATGGCCCACCCCTTACTGACCATCATGGCATTGAGGTCGATACCGCCGAGCCAACATACGGCGACGATGCGCCCGTACCGGTCGATATCCCTCTGTTCGCAGCGCACACTTGCCCGGCCGATCAAGCCGGCAAGCACAGTGGCGGCCTGCCGGCCACAGCGGTATTGCTTTCCCTCCCGCTCGCAGGACTGCCCGCTCTCCGGGGCATCGATGCCGTATAGGCGGATGCGTTGGCCATGGATTTCGATGGTGTCGCTGTCGATGACACTGGCCGTGCCGATGCTGTCACCATTGATGCCAGTGGCTGGGGTTACCTGAATGAGGGCAAGAGCACTCAACATTAGGACGCTGAGGAAGCGAGGTATCATGAAATGACCTTCAAGCAACTTTTGTCCGCCGGTCATCATGGTGCAAACCCTCAAGGCGTGGATGAGTTTTCCAACCATGCGATGATCTGCCTGTTCGAGGGTCTGATCAACGTTTTGACTATACCCGCTTGTGCGCGTGTGATTTGCGTGTAAGGTCACACAGCGTTGCCAAGTCGTTGTTGCTTACGTGATTGTCCGCATAAGCGGGCAGCCAGGTTTCTTCCCCGACATTGTGAACGTTTTCCTGAAGCGCCGTATGGAGCGGGAATCTGACTGAACGATCATGAAAGGAAGCGATCATGCCTACCGGCACTGTCAAGTGGTTTAACCCGACCAAGGGGTATGGGTTTATCCAGCCAGACGATGGCTCGAGTGACGTATTCGTCCATATCAGCGCTGTCGAGCGATCCGGTTTATCCACATTGAATGAGGGACGGAAAGTGTCCTTCGAACTTGTGCCTGGCCGGAACGGAAAGATGTCTGCCGAGCAGCTTGCACTTGCCGACTAGCACCATGTTGGGATGGTCTGTAGCCGCTCTGCCAGAACGTAACGGAGAACGAACATTGCCCCGAAAGCCGAACTATAGTTTTGAAAAGCGCCAGCGGGAGTTGGCGAAAGCCGAGAAAAAAGCGGCAAGACTGGAGGCCCAAGCTAGGAAAAGGGAGAGGAAATCTTGCGACGGAGAAAATCAGGCGGGTGAGAGTTCACCAGCAACTGAGGAGACTTCACGCCAGGGCTAGCTTCGGACAACGTAATTCGCTCCAACTGGTTATGGCTCCAAAATAAATTCATGCGAATGTGGTATTCGGAAGGGATAGGGAGAGGAATTTGAATGATGATCAACCTGAAATAAGTCGACAGAACCAAGACGACTTCCAAATCATTGCTGCACTTGCTGAGCAAGTGAACTTCGCTTGCCATCAAAACGCGGTCCCACTCATTCGCGAATTGACAGTTCGGAACAACACCGGAACTGAACTGGACAATTGCCAACTTCGGATGTCCGTTTCTCCAAACTTCGTCTCAGAAAAGACTTGGTCTTTCGCAAGGATAGGGGCAGGTAGCGAACGCCATATCACGGATCGGGATGTCTCTCTCAACGGCCAGTATCTTTTGAATCTTCATGAGGCGATGAAAGGGCAGGTGACCTTTTCCCTTATCAGAGCCGAGGAGGTGCTTGCGTCGGAGACGCATAGTATCGAGGTCCTAGCGCGGAACGAGTGGGGCGGATTTGCGAACATGCCCGAACT
Source organism: Rhodospirillaceae bacterium (assembly GCA_965207985.1). Classification (GTDB taxonomy): domain Bacteria; phylum Pseudomonadota; class Alphaproteobacteria; order Rhodospirillales; family Rhodospirillaceae; genus CBDBND01. The sequence continues at coordinate 23,433 of CBDBND010000006.1, forward strand.
CCTCGCTTCATTTTCCATGCCCAATGATCCCGCCGTCGACAAGATTATCGGCATGGCTGCGGACGCCTTGCGTAAGGCCGGGAAAGATGGGGCGATGGATGGATATGCGTCTCACAAACGCACCAGGTCCTGGGAGATCGCCTCAGCACTGTGGAGTGCAGTTCGGTCTCTGGGGATAAACTACATCTATCCGCCGGCAAGTTTTGAAAGGACGGGACAGAAAATTCGTACTCCGTCCATGATATTGGAAAGCGGCGTGGGCACTTGCCTCGACCTCACGATGTTGTTCTGCTCGTTACTCGAGCAATCGCATTTGCGGCCCCTTGCTGTAATGATGAAGGGGCACGCCTTCGTTGGCCTATGGCTGCAGCCGGAAGAATTTAGATTCTCCATCATTGAAGACCCGGCAACGGTTCGGAAAAGACTGCAGCTCAACGAGATGGTTCTCTTCGAGACAACCCTGGTCACCAATGATCCACCGGTACGGTTCTCAGATACCGTCAAGAAAGGCGTTGCCCAACTTGGTCTCGATCACGAAGAACAGTTCGTACATATACTCGATCTTCAGAGAGCCCGGGACCAAAAGATCAGACCCTTAAGTTTTGCCGACACTCGTATCGTCCCGGAACCGGAGCGGTCAGAAGCGGCTGTTGGCACAAGCGCAGAGTTTGAAGCGGCGCCGGAGCTGCCGGACTTTTTCGAGATAGAAGTCAAGGAGAAACCCCAAACGCCCGAAGGGCGTCTCGACCAATGGCAAAGGAAATTACTCGACTTATCGGCACGAAACCCACTCCTAAATCACAGGGGTACGGCCTCTTCGATAGCCCTGCTTTGCCCAGACCCCGCGGAACTGGAAGACCTTCTGGCCGACGGCAATAAAATTAAGATTCTTGAGCTTCCGGACCTGACGAGTGGGGGCGATCGAGACGAAGACGTTTATCGCCTCCGGAACGTTGCGGATCTTGAAGCAGAGTTCATTAAATCAGGGCTGGCCCGCAATGAAGTCTACGTGAGGTCGGACGGCAAGAAGCTTGATCAAAGATTGGTAACTCTTTTCCGCAAAGCAAAGTCTGACCTGGCGGAAGGCGGCGCCAACACTCTTTTTCTTGCGATTGGCTTCCTTCGTTGGTCAAGACCGGAAGCCCCGACGAAGGTATTCAAAGCACCATTGATCCTGGTACCAGCGGAATTAAGGCGTAAATCGGTTCGCTCCGGTCCGGTGCTACTTCGTCATGACGACGAAGCGAGGTTCAACACAACCTTGCTGCAAATGTTGAAGCAAGACTTTGATCTGAACATTAAGGGCTTGGACGGAGAGCTCCCAACAGATGCGTTTGGGATCGACGTACCAGGGATATGGGATAGGGTACGTCGTGAAGTAAGGGATGAAGAGGGTTTCGAAGTTGTTGAAGATGTGGTTCTCGGCACTTTCTCATTTGCCAAGTACCTCATGTGGAAGGACCTCGTCGATCGCACGGACGATCTCCGAAGCAGTCCAGTCGTCAAACATCTTCTGGATACGCCGCGTGACCCTTACAAGTCAGGCCAGTCGTTCACACAACCGAGCGACCTGGATTCCAACAGGTCACCAGGTGAACTGTTCTTGCCACTTCCGGCTGACTCATCGCAGATCGCAGCTGTCGTTGCATCAGGGGAAGGCAAGGACTTCGTAATCATCGGGCCGCCTGGAACGGGCAAGTCCCAAACAATTTCCAACTTGATTGCCCACAATCTGGCGCTTGGAAGGACGGTTCTCTTTGTCTCGGAGAAGCAGGCTGCCTTGAACGTTGTTTACCGGCGCGTAAAGGAAGTCGGCCTTGGATCATTTTGCCTTGAACTTCACTCGAATAAGGCTCGCAAGGTCGACGTGCTGGGGCAATTCAAGGAGGCCTGGGAAACATCAGGAGCACAGACCCAGATTGAATGGCAGGAAGAAACCTCAAGATTAAAGCGGATCCGGGACGTTCTAAACGGGTACGTTATTGCACTTCACAAGCGGCATAGATGCGGACTTTCAGTGCACTCGGCTATCGGGTTAGCCGCAAAGGGTGAACACATTCCGGAGGTGCAAGTTAGCTTCGAACGGGCCGATCAGCACTCTGTGGGCGAACTTGAAGAACTGAATGAGCTTGTAAGGCGTCTAAAGCTAATAGCCGGCCAACTCGATGACTTAGGGACACATCCACTTTCGGGCATCGGTCACGACGATTGGTCAAACTCCTGGCAACGAAAAATTGTTGAAGCTGCAAATCAGCTATCGGGAGCGATCGCTAAATTGCGGGTAGCCGTCAGCGAACTTGTTGAAGGGTTGGAACTCAATGTCAAAGTGAATGACCTACATGAGCTCAATTCGCTTCGGAAGCTTGTTACCGGCCTGCAAGAGGCAGTTGGAAAACGATTGGATTGGAGTCTAGAGCCTCATGCAACGGAACGCATTGCGGCCGGCCGAAGAGCCTTGGAGTTCATTCGGGACTATCAATCGAACGAATCAAAGCTTTCAGGTCCGTATTCGGATGAGCCTTGGCGAAAGCTTGCATTGGACGAGGCCCTCTCGCTCCGAGCTCAGGCGGAACAGGCATGGTGGCTAGGCAGCCTATTGAAGCGTTGGAAGGCTACCAAAATCCTTTGCCAAGAAGTTTCCGGCAAGCACAAGCCAAATTTGGACAGTGATCTTGACCTTCTCTTGGCAATGAGAGAGTCCGGCAATAGAATTGATCAAGAGAAGGATGAACTAAGAGGAATATATAAGTACGCTGGATCTTCTACCGATGCAGATTTCTTGGGCGATAGCCTTGATGCCGCCGATTGCTTGCTGGCAGGAATGCGTGGGCTAAACGATCAAATTGGTGGTCTAGCCGGGTTTCGACGCACACTGGTTCCGATTGTTGAGGCGGCATCGGACGTTCTTGCGCCCGGCACATCTCTTGATCAACGAGCTCAAGCATTCGAGGAGAAATTTGCGAACTTTGAACACGCTAGTGGTGAATTCTCCAGGCTGGCAAAGTCCGCTGCGGCCGATGCTCATCACTCGATAACTTTAGATCATCGGTCGGACCTTGCTAGGGCGATCATCGAGAAGCAGGCGTCACTAAACCTTTGGTGCTCATGGAGAAAGATTCGCGGAGAAGCCCAATCTGCCGGGCTGGGTGGTCTCATTACAGCTCTCGAAAGCGGAATGATACCGCTTGAACATACTGAAGAGGCATTTGAAACGAACTATGCCCGTTGGTGGGCGGCTCAAAAAATTGATGCAGACCCAGTTCTCAAGAATTTCACCGCGGCGGTTCACGAGGATCAAATCGAGTCATTCAAAGAGCTCGTCGAAAACGTGCAGAAACTCGCGGCTGAATATGTCAAGGCAAAGATCTGCGGACAAATCCCCGACCAAGAGGAGGTTACGAGGAATTCTGACTTCGGGGTCCTGCGGCGAGAGATTCAGAAAAAGAGACGGCATAAGCCACTTAGGCAATTGTTCACCGAGGCAAGTAGCGTTCTGCCAACCCTTACGCCCTGTGTCCTAATGAGTCCGCTATCGGTTGCTCAGTACCTTCCAGCGGCTGCGAAGCATTTTGACTTGGTCATTTTTGACGAGGCATCTCAGATCACCGTTTGGGACGCCGTGGGAACTCTTGCTCGAGGAAAGCAAGCGGTGGTCGCGGGTGACCCCAATCAGATGCCGCCAACCAATTTCTTTGGCCGTCAGCAGGATCCCGACCTAGACGAGAGCGACATTGAAGAGGATCTTGAAAGCATCCTTGATGAGATGCTCGGTGCCAACATGCCAAAGGCCGACTTAAACTGGCACTACAGGTCCAAGGATGAAGGTCTTATTGCGTTCTCCAATGCCAACTATTACGGCGGAAACCTGATAACTTTTCCGGCTCCGGAAACAAGCAATGCAGCGGTAAAACTGAGGAAGCTCGATGGTGTATATCAACGTGGCAAAGGTCAGATTAATCCCGACGAGGCCAGGGCTTTGGTCGACGAGGTTGTTGAGCGTCTTTTGACCCGTGGTGAGGCACAGAGCATAGGTGTCGTAACGTTTAACAGCCAGCAACAGACGCTGATCGAGAATATGCTGGATGATGAGCGCCGGAATAATCCTCAAATTGAGACCTACTTCTCTGACGACAGGCCGGAGCCAGTTTTCGTCAAGAATCTTGAAGCGGTCCAAGGGGATGAAAGGGACGTGATCCTTTTTTCGATCACCTTCGGCCGTGCAGATGACGGCAAAATTTCTATGAACTTCGGACCGATGAACCAAGAAGGAGGTCACCGGAGGCTCAATGTCGCGATAACCAGGGCCAGGGAGGAAATGGTCGTCTTCTCCACTATTACTGCTAACGATATTGATCTTACTCGGACCGCTGCCCGCGGCGTCTCGGATTTAAAAGCGTTCCTTGATTACGCGGAACGGGGTCCCACTGCACTCGGTCAGGATATGGGTCGGTCTCTAGGCGGTTATGACTCACCCTTCGAGGAATCAGTGGCAAATCGCCTTAGGGATAAGGGATGGACAGTGCATACGCAGATCGGTGTTGGTCCGTTCCGTGTAGATCTGGGTATTGTGCATCCGGGGGCGCCGGGAAGGTACCTCGTCGGTGTGGAGTGTGATGGCGCAACCTATCACCGGTCCGCTACCGCCCGTGATCGTGACAAAGTACGTGAAAGCGTACTCTCCAGATTAGGTTGGGACCTGCTTCGGGTCTGGTCAACGGATTACTGGGTCGATCCGAAAGGCGTCATCGATAAGCTTGATGCCGCAATTCGAGAGAAAGTTCCGGTTTCGGATGACGAACAAAGAGAAGAAAACCAGGATTTAGCAGTCGATAACCGGCAAGATATTGTGGCCTCCGAAAAGCGATCAGAAGACCGGACCGAAGCTTAGGTGGCGGAGAGAAGCGTTCAATATCGGGAATGATCCTTTACTAACGAACGCGATAATCAAATTCGTATACATACCAACCATAAGCATCAGGATCACCACCACCTGCTTCCCGTTCCGCGCGGGCGTGGATTTGTTTGTAGAGAGACTGCCAGTCACGCAGATCGCTCGACGGCGCCACTATGGGCGGCGAAGGCCGACATGGTCTTCGATCCTATGCACGTCCTGCCGTTCCTAGAGCAGAAGGTCTCCGACAGAGCCGCAGGGCTCGAAGCTACAACACCAAGCTGAAATGGAGAAAGTGCCGGCCTTTAACCCGCCCGCCTTGGCACGTGTTAGCTAAGTGACACGCACACGCGCCAAGGCGGTGACAGCACCCAAAAACTGGGGATTATTCCTCCGGTGAATTGACCCTTATTGCTCCGGGATTGACAAGTGGCCTGCCTCGGCTTAGACGGCGGGCCGCGCAATACGATAGAGCAATGAGAATGCCGTCTCTGGAATAGAGCGCGTTACGAACGGCGGTGATCTGTTGGAAGACCTCCGTGTTACCGATCACAGGGAAATGGGAAAGGCAGGATGTCTTTTCGCTTTTTGCACACGTCTGATTGGCAAATAGGGAAGGTCTTCCGCTTCGTAGATAGTTCTACGATGGGGCTTCTCCAGGAGGCACGCCTGCGAGCAATAGTGAGCCTGGGCGAGCTTGCTGGTGAACATGGCGCTCGCCATATCCTAGTCGCTGGCGATGTCTACGATATGGAAGCGCTCACGCCACGTTCATTGAACCAGCCCCTGGAACGAATGCGTGGCTTCACTGGTGTCCAATGGCATCTACTGCCCGGCAACCATGATCCGCATCGCCCCAACGGGCTTTGGGACCAGCTCTTACGCAAAGGTGTCCCTGACAATGTGCATATTCATATTACACCAGAGCCGATGATCCTTGAGAATGATTCTGCCGTCCTGTTGCCGGCCCCGTTATTCCATCGGCGTACGCTTGATGACCCGACATCTTATATGGACGACCTAGAGGTGCCGGAAGGCCTTGTGCGCATCGGACTTGTGCATGGCACCATTAAAGGTTTCGGCTCCGAAGACAAGGACGTACCTAATTACATTGCGCCGAACCGGCCAGAACGTGCAGGTCTTGCGTACCTGGCGCTCGGTGATTGGCATGGCCAGAAACAGATCAACGACCGCTGCTGGTACAGCGGCACGCCCGAGACCGACGCCTTTGATGTAAGCGGTGGCGGCCAGGCGCTACTTATTGACATCATGGGTCCGGGAGCGGCGCCAGCTTTGACGCCCATTCTCACTGGCTATTACACTTGGATCACACTCTCAGAGCAAGTCAACAACCGCACGGATATCGACCACCTTGCCGAGAAACTGCGCGGTAGTAACGGCGAGCTGGATCGTATTCTGATTCATTTGGTTATAGAGGGCGCTCTATCACTAGAGGATCGGCAATATTTCCAGGAACAGATCGTCGACGGTGTGTCCGCAGCCCTGTGCTTCATGCGTGTAGATGATCGCCACCTATTTCCACAGCCGACTGCCGAAGACCTTGATCAGATCGACCGGGGCGGTTTCGTGCGCACGGCCGCAGAAGAGCTAATGCGATTGGCAGAAGAGGGCGGTGAAACGGATAAAGCCGCGCTGGACCCGGGTATTGAGCCGTTCAGCCTTTGCCGCCGCGACCTCGCGGACCAGCTTAAGCACCTCGGCCAGCAGCGGCTCGACACGGTCAAAGTCGTTGTCGGCACGGGCGCTGCGCCAGACGGTTTCACACCGGGATGTAGCGCGGGACAGTGCCTCTATGAGGCCGCCCGGCACCGCCACGGCGTGGAACCACTGGCGCCGCATTTCACGTAGATTGGCTAACTGCCAGGGGTCGAGGTCACTGTCGCTCTCGGCCTTGTTAAGCCGGTCCGCGATTTCCGGCATGGTAATCAGATCGTGGCAGGTACGGCCAAGTACCGCCATCTGTTCCGTGCGAACTTTGGCTCCGCCCGATGGCATCATCACCGCCATGTCCCAATGGAGTACACCGGCTGCGGCGCGCAGGTTGACGACCCACCTCGAACAGGCGCTCGCGCTTGCAGAAGAAGACGACGAGATCTACTCGGATTCCTCTCTGTACCGGCCTTCGATCACGGCACATGATCAGAACCGGCACCGCGAGAGCGGGGGTATGGGCCATCTGATAGACTTGGTGCGGGATGCGTATCTTGAGGTCGCTGCAATCGACCGTCCACGCGCGGAACACCTGCTCCGCCGCTGGGTGTTGTCCCGCGAGCCACTATTCACAAGGCTTGCCCTTCACGCCCTGACCGAGGACCCGAAGTCCGATATCAATCTGGCTAGAGCCCTTCTCCTTACTCGTCGACCGCGTGGCGTTTGGAACTGGGAGCTCCAGCGGGAGGTGTTGCGCTTGTTGCGCAAGGCCGGAGCACGGCTGCCGCGGCACCTACCATCCACGTTCAGTTCGCACGGTACTTCGACGGAAACACGGAACCCATCGCGCCCATTGACGCATGCGGCCATCCTAAGCTGATGGTCGGAGGCGATAACACCGAGTTCTACGTTGAAAAGATTCTCAGACAGGAAGGCGTACTCGCGCGCCACTCGGAGAGGCTGGCATGGCGATGAAAAAGGCTTTCGAGTTCCTGATAGGCGGTCATGATCGGTGTGCCTCTAGAAAATCCCATCTACACAAAAAGCTAGGGGACGCTTGAAATTTGAACGCCGATTAACACGTTCATCTAATGCCGTATCTCAGGGGTGAACTCCGTTTCCATCCGCTCGTTTTCTTCCTCAGCCATGACGGTACCGTCATCCACAGCGGCCGTGAGCTCACCGGCAGTGGCGCCTGCACGTATCGCTGCAAAGGCGGCCCATTCCAGCAAGGAGACGGCCACACACTTGAGACAATAATGCTTCGTGTTGGCGGCGTCCGGCAGTTGGTTTAGTGGCACGGTTTCAATCAGGTCGTGGATTTCATCACTGTGTCCGTCAAGATGTTTGAGTTCATCAACCATGGTCATCCTTTACTTAACCGTTCGGGCAACTAACCCGCCGCGAGGGCAAAGTTAGACTAACTAGCCCGGAGCATAAGAAGCCATAATACAGGATCTTCAGGCAGCAAGTTGACGCTACTCGGCCTGGGCAGTGTTTCGGTCTTGCTTGAAAATGTCTCTGCGGATGAAATGGCGTTGATGGTTGAAGTGATTGTGGATCGAGGCATGGACAGAGGCGAAATTCTGCAGGGTCTTGATGTCTCTGAAACTTGCCATCGCCCCTTCCCGCCTTCGAAAGGGCTGATGTGAGTTTTCCGCTAGGTTGTTGAGCCAACGACCGCAGGACTGGGCAGCCGCATTACCGATCACCTTCATCGCAGCCCGGTATGACTTTGGCCTGTCCGTGACAATCATGGCCGGTCGGCCATTACGCCTCATAGCACGACTAAGAAACTCAAGCGCGGCTTCTCGGTCCCGTTATTTTCTGGCAAAAGCCTCCAGGACTTCGCCTTCATGGTCTACGGCCCGCCAAAGATCCCGCTACAGATAATGTGTCTTTTCGTTTATCCGGACGAACGCCTCATCAAAATGCCAGCGCCAGTTGGACCAATTGCGCCGGTCTATTCGCCTCTTCCGGATCTCGGCGGCAAACAACGGGCCAAAGCGGTTCCACCAATAGCCAGCGAGGCTGAAGAACGGGTTAACAACCTTAGACAACACCGCGGTTCTTTCCTTGGATTCTGGAACCGAAGCCGATGAGTAGCTACCGGCAAGGTACGATTCTCGGCCTTACTGTCGCCGAA
>CBDBND010000007.1:0-15916 GCA_965207985.1 Rhodospirillaceae bacterium
CTTGGGATTCACCGACGTAGACACATACCACTCTTTGTAATTGTTGCCGTGCTTGCCCATAAAGGCCTGGAAATCGTCGAGAATCTCAGACTTAGATTTTGACATGTCTCTTCCCTCTTCTGTGGCCCCTCACGAGCCCTATCGACTCGCTACAACAACCGACGGTTAGGGTCAAATCAAACTTTTCAACGGTTAGGTAACTTACCCGTGAACCCTATGTCAGTCTGCACTCAAACCGAGCGACGTGGCCGAATTCGATTAAACCGCTCTCAGAGCCTGACCGAAAAAGAATTGAGTGGAATCAGTCCCTTGTGATTCCCTTGTTGTGTTCGCCAGCAAGGAGGATAACAAGATGTGGACTGACGCCACTCGTGAGAAATATGAGCGCGAGGCGCACCGCTACGCAAGCGATCTGAGCGATACCGAATGGTGCGTGATCGAACCCCATATGCCGCCCGCAAGGGCTCTGGGCCGCCCGCGCAAGACGGATATGCGGGAAGTGATGACCGCGATCCTGTACATGGCCCGCAGCGGCTGCCAGTGGCGCATGCTGCCCGGCGAGTTTCCGCCGCGCAGCTCGGTTCAGTACTATTTCTACAAGTGGCGCGACGACGGGACGTGGCAGGAGGTCAACCGGGCGCTTCTGGCGCGCACCCGCGAGGCCGAGGGGCGGGCCGCTGCCGCGACTGCCGGGGTGATCGACAGCCAGTCGGTGAAGACCACGGAAAGCGGAGGTCCGCGCGGGTTTGACGCGGGTAAGAAGGTGATGGGCCGCAAGCGCCATATCGTGGTGGACACTGGCGGGCGGTTGCTCGGTGCCGTGGTCCACGAGGCTGACATCCAGGATCGCGACGGTGCGCCGTCGCTGCTCGCCGAGGTGGGGGCGTGGTTTCCCGGGGTCGGCCATATCTTCGCCGACGGCGCTTACGCCGGCCCTAAGCTGGCCGGGGCGCTGAAGAAGATCGGCGACTGGGCGCTGGAGATCGTCAGGCGCAACGACAAGGCGGACGGCTTCGTTGCGCTGCCGCGCCGTTGGGTGGTCGAACGCACCTTCGCATGGTTCGGGCGCAGCCGCCGCCTTGCGAAGGACTTCAAGGCGACCGTCGAGAGCGCCCTTGCCTGGCTCCTGATCGCCAGCATCCAAGTCTTCATCCGTAGACTAGCAAGGTTATGAAAATAAACGATTCTTTTCCGGCCAGACTCTTAAATCCACGCCTAGAAACGCCCCGTTGGAACCAAAGGTTGCGTCCTTCCCCAGCCTCCGGGTACACGACGGGTCCCCTATGTGGCGTCTCGGATACAGCCCCAAACGCCGGAGATGTTGATGCCTGATTTCGCCAAGAAAGATCTCGTGAGGCCCTTTGCAGCCTTGCGTCCGGTGCCCGGGCAGGCCGCCGCTGTGGCCGCGCCGCCCTACGACGTGCTCAATACGGACGAAGCCCGCGTGCGGGCAGACGACAGGCCTTATAGTTTCCTGCATATCTCAAAGCCTGAAATCGATCTGTCGGAGGGCACGGATGTCTACGCGCCCGAGGTCTACGCCAAAGGGGCGGAAAATCTCGAGCGTCTCGTCAAAGACGGTGTTCTCATCCGCGAGGACAAGCCGTGCTACTACGCCTACCGTCTAACCATGGGTGAGCATAGCCAGACCGGTGTGGCTATGGGAGCGTCGGTACAGGCCTACGATGCCAACACCATCCGTAAACACGAATTCACCCGCCCCAAGAAGGAAGACGACCGGGTCAATCAAATCACTGCGCTCAATGCGCAGACCGGACCGGTTTTGCTCGCTTACAAATCCTCTCCTGTGGTGAAAACCACGCTGGATGCTGTCACCACCGCACTCCCGGTCTATGACATCACCGCCGATAATGGCGTCGGTCATGCCTTGTGGGTGATCGATGACGAACAGCAGATTTCTTCTTTGTCAGAGGCATTCAACGCGATGCCTGCTTTGTACATTGCCGACGGGCATCATCGTTCGGCGGCTGCTTCTCGGGTGGCCAAGGCCAAACCGGACTGCGAGAGCGCACAGTACTTTCTCACTGTCGCTTATGCCGATGATGAAATGCGTATCCTCGATTACAACCGGGTGATCAAAGACCTGAATGGAGTGTCGGCCTCAGACGTTCTTGCCGCCATCGGTGAACGTTTCGATGTGGTGCGCGCGGACGGCCAGGCCAAGCCAACACAACCGGCACAGTTTGGCATGTACCTGGATGGTGCATGGTACATCCTCGATCTGCACGACGACTATGTCCCCGACGATCCCGTGGGGCGGCTGGATGTGAGTCTGCTCCACGCCAATCTCATCGAACCATTGCTCGGCATTTCCGATCCGCGCACTGATGAGCGCATCGATTTCGTCGGTGGCATCCGCGGCCTCAATGAACTGGAAAAACGGGTCAACTCGGGTGAAATGGCGGTCGCTTTCTCCCTCTATCCCACCAGCATGGCCGATCTCATGGCCGTCGCCGACGCCGGTGAAGTGATGCCTCCCAAGTCCACCTGGTTCGAACCCAAACTGGCGGACGGGTTGCTCAGCCATGTGCTGGACTAGCGCCAGGCTATGACCGAGGCGGCTCCGCTTGTCGTTGTCATCGCCGGACCAACGGCCAGCGGCAAGTCGGGCTTGGCGCTCAAACTTGCCGAGGAGCTGAACGGCGTCGTCATCAATGCAGACAGCATGCAGGTTTATAGCGACCTCCGCATCTTAACGGCGCGGCCCAGTGCGGAAGACGAAGCACGCGCTCCTCACAAACTTTACGGATACCGGGATGGAGCCGAAGCCTGTACCGCCGCAGTTTGGGCGGAAGATGCGGCCGGTGAAATCAAAGGAGCCAGTGAACGCGGCCAAGTGCCCATCGTGGTCGGCGGAACCGGACTCTATATAAGGGCGCTGACGGAGGGCCTCGCCGAGATTCCTGAAATTCCAGAAGACATCAAACAGGCAGCACGGCGCTTGCGTCTGGAAAAAGGGCAGGACGCCCTTTACGCCAGCCTTCAGGAAAAAGACCCGGACGGAGCGGCGCTGTTAAAGCCCAAGGACCGCCAACGGGTGTTGCGGGCCTGGGAGGTGATCGAGGCCACTGGAACCCCACTCCATGTGTGGCAGGATCAACCCTTACAAAAACCTCTTCCTAACGCCCGGTTCCATTCAGTCCTTTTGCAGCCGCCTCGGGAGGACCTCTACGCGGCCTGCGACGGCCGCTTTGAAACCATGGTCACGGCCGGTGCTCTGGATGAAGTGGAGGCCCTCATCAAGAGAGACCTGGACCCCGGCCTGCCCGTGATGAAGGCCCTGGGCGTACCGGAATTGGCTGCGTTTCTAGCCGGTCGGAGCACCCGGGACGAGGCCGTCAGCAAAGCCCAGCAACACACCCGCAACTATGCCAAACGGCAGATGACCTGGTTCCGGACTCAGTTTCGTGCGTCTGAAACCCATTCTGAGAAATATTCAGAAAGTTTTTTTAACGAAATCTTTCCAAATATTCGTCAATTTCTGTTGACCTCGGCCTAAACAGTTGTTAGTTACCCTCGCTTTCCGCCTCCGGCCGGGGGCGGTTTGTTTATGTTGGGGCCTGAAACGCGAGGATTAAGGCCCAGAAAAAGGCCAGGAAAAAAGCCAAAACGGCACTTTCAGGAGCCAAAAGAAAGGTTTGGGAACGGTATACGATGCCGCGGGATGCCATCAATGGACGCCGGATGTCCGGCGCCAAAATCTTACTCAAGGCCCTCCAGGAGCAGGGCGTGGAGGTCGTCTTCGGCTACCCGGGCGGCGCCGTTTTGCCCATCTACGACGAGCTGTTTAAGCAGAACCAGATCCGCCACATTCTCGTCCGTCACGAACAAGGCGCCGTCCATGCGGCAGAGGGGTATGCCCGCTCCACCGGGAAAGTGGGCGTGGTGCTGGTCACCTCCGGTCCCGGTGCCACCAATGCGGTGACCGGTCTGACCGATGCCTTGATGGATTCAGTGCCCGTAGTATGCCTGACCGGTCAGGTGCCCACTCATCTGATCGGCAATGACGCCTTTCAGGAAGCGGATACGGTCGGCATCACGCGGCCCTGCACCAAACACAATTACCTGATTAAAGACCCGAATAACGTGGCAGCCGTAATTCACGAGGCGTTTTACGTTGCCCGTTCCGGCCGGCCCGGTCCGGTTGTGGTCGACCTGCCCAAAGACGTGGTCATGGAAAAGGGCGCCTATTCCACGGCACCACGTGGGGTCAAACGACAAAAGCACAAAACGTATCAACCGGCCTACGTACCCGATCCGGTGTCCATCGACGCGGCTGTCGAATTGATGGTCAACGCCAAGAAGCCGCTGTTCTATACCGGTGGTGGTGTCATCAATGCGGGCGATGCCGCGTCACGCGCGCTTACTCAATTGGTTGATGATACCGGTTTTCCCATCACTTCCACGCTGATGGGTCTCGGCGCTTATCCTGCGTCCGGTAAGAGCTGGCTTGGTATGGTCGGCATGCACGGCACCTACGAAGCCAACCTGGCCATGCATGAATGCGATGTGATGATCAACGTTGGCGCGCGGTTCGATGATCGGGTGACCGGCAATCTCAAATTCTTCTCGCCGGGATCAAAAAAGATCCATGTGGATATAGATTCCTCGTCCATCAATAAAAACGTCATTGTCGACGTGCCCATCGTTGGTGATGCCGGCCTGACCTTAACGGCCATGTTCGCGAAATGGCGACAACGTGCCACGCCGCGCAAAGCCAAAGCTCTGAAAGAATGGTGGGCGGAAATTGACAGCTGGAAAGCGCGTGACTGTTTGAGGTACCGCCAAGAGGGAACTCTGATCAAACCCCAGTATGCCATCGAGCGTTTGTACGAGTTGACCAAAGACCGGGAGACTTTCCTCACTACCGAAGTGGGACAGCACCAAATGTGGGCGGCCCAGTTCTATCGGTTTGAAAAACCCAACCGGTGGATGACGTCCGGCGGCCTCGGCACCATGGGCTACGGCCTGCCGGCCGCCATTGGTGTACAGCTGGGCAACCCGGATGGCTTGGTCATCGATGTTGCCGGTGAAGCCTCCATCCTGATGAACATTCAGGAATTGTCGACGGCGGTTCAGTACCGCCTCCCCATCAAGCTGTTCATTATCAATAACCAGTACATGGGGATGGTGCGGCAATGGCAGGAGCTGCTGCATGGCGGCCGTTACTCGGAGAGCTATACGGATTCTTTGCCCGACTTCGTCAAACTGGCGGAAGCCTACGGCATGACCGGTTTGCGGGTGACGGATCCGGATCAAATGGATGAAACCATCATGACCATGATCAACACCGATGGTCCTGTGATTGTTGATGTCTGTGTCGATCAGAAAGAGAATTGCTTCCCCATGATCCCGTCCGGCGCGGCCCACAATGAAATGCTGCTGGGTCCCGAAGATGAAGCGGAAAAGCCCGTTTCAGAAGAAGGCATGGTGCTCGTTTAAAAGTCCTCGTTTAGATAAGTCTTGCAACGCTTCCGTCGGCGTTGGTTTTCGGAGAAATACCTGTGAGCAGTAACATTTACGAAGGCTCCGTGCCGGTTACGATCTTGAAGGACACCGATGTATATCGCCACACCATTTCAGTGCTGGTGGATAACGAAGCCGGTGTTCTAGCGCGGGTGATCGGTTTGTTCTCCGGCCGCGGCTATAACATCGAAAGCCTGACGGTGTCTGAGGTGGATCCCGAACAACAGCTGTCTCGGATCAATCTGGTCACATCGGGTACCCGGCAGATCGTCGAGCAAATCAAGGCACAGCTCGGCCGCTTAGTGCCGGTTCACACGGTCAAGGATCTAACAGACGAGGGCCCATCAGTGGCGCGGGAGCTGGCCCTTATTAAAGTGTACGGTGTCGATGAAGAGCGGGTCGAAGCGCTGCGCATTGGTGACATCTTCCGTTGCAACGTTGTGGATTCAACAACAGATTCATTTGTTTTTGAAGTTGTTGGAGCGTCGGAAAAGATCGACGCGTTTATTAATTTGATGAAGCCGCTTGGCTTGGTTGAAGTGTCGCGCACTGGCGTGGCCGCCATTGCTCGTGGTGCCAAAGGCATGGAAGACCCCGTGCGCCGCAAGCCGAAAGCAAAGAAGCCTGCAAAGAAAGCAACAACGAAGAAAAAGACTGTCAAAACCAAAGCCAAAAAGAGAACGGCACCAAAACGCAAACCGGCGACGAAGAAGAAAGCGCCGAGAAGAAAGAAAAAACGGTAAGCACCGGAAAGGATAAAAATCATGCGCGTGTATTACGATCGCGACGCCGACGTTAACATCATCAAAGACAAGAAAGTGGCCGTTATCGGTTACGGTAGCCAGGGCCATGCCCACATTCTCAATCTGCGGGATTCCGGTGTGGCCGATGTGGCTGTCGGACTTCGCGAAGATTCTACTAGCCGCAAAAAAGCAGAGGGCGAGGGGCTTACCGTTATGAACCCCGACGATGCGGCGGCCTGGGCTGACGTGGTGATGATCCTCACACCTGATGAGCTGCAGGGCGACCTTTACCGGGATCACATCGCGCCGAATCTCAAAGAAGGCGGAGCTTTGGCCTTCGCTCACGGACTCAACATCCATTTCAATCTGATCGAGCCCCGCACCGATCTGGACATCTTCATGGTGGCACCCAAGGGGCCGGGCCATACGGTGCGGTCCGAGTATCAACGGGGCGCCGGGGTGCCCTGTCTGGTGGCTGTGGCTCAGGACGCATCCGGCAATACTATGGAGATTGCGCTGTCCTATGCCTCTGCCATTGGCGGCGGCCGCGCCGGGATCATCGAAACCACCTTCCGGGAGGAATGCGAAACCGACCTGTTCGGTGAGCAGGCGGTGCTTTGTGGTGGTCTCTCCCATCTCATTCGGGCGGGCTACGAGACCTTGGTCGAAGCCGGCTATGCCCCGGAAATGGCCTATTTCGAGTGTCTGCATGAGGTCAAACTGATCGTCGATCTGATGTATGAAGGCGGCCTTGCCGACATGCGCTACTCGGTCTCCAACACCGCGGAATACGGGGACTACGCCTCCGGTCCCCGGGTCATCACCGATGAGACCAAGGCGGAAATGAAGAACATTCTAGCCGACATCCAATCAGGCCGGTTTGTCCGCGACTGGATGGCCGAGTGCGGCGCCGGCCAGCCTAGTTTCAAGGCAACCCGCCGGCTCTGGGCCGAACACGACATCGAAGAGGTGGGCGAGCGGCTCCGGGCGATGATGCCCTGGATCGGCGGCGATCAGGCCTTGGTGGACAAGTCACGGAATTGAGCGCGTCTTTGATCGTTCGAACATGAGGAAGGGCCCAAAAAGGGCCCTTTTTCATGCTCTTCCCTATGGACTTCACCTCAATTTAACCATTATTCGTGCTAAGTTATTGACTTGAGGGGTGGAAAGTACTTTTAAGGCACCACACAGGCCGTCTCGATCGATGCTTGGGCGGCTTTATTTGAGGAATAGCCCGTGATCAACCGGATCACAGACCGCAAACCGACCATCGCTCCGACCGCCGCTGCGGCCGGATCCGAGGGATTAGTGCGTCTGTCCGGTCTGCTTGGGCTGCTTCTCTCCGACCGGGGTCTGCGACTTAACAGCCCCTGAGCGTCGTTTCTGTATGAGCGGCGGACGTTCAGGGGAAAAAGCGCAGCACTGTTGTCGCTCGCATGAGCCTTTGTATCGAAATCCCAGTCGAGAGACAGAACAATGAATACCAACCGAGTTATCATTTTTGACACCACCTTGAGGGACGGCGAGCAGTCCCCCGGGGCGTCCATGAACCGCGAAGAAAAAGTGCGGATCGCCAAACTTTTGGAACAAATGCGCGTCGATGTTATCGAGGCCGGCTTTCCCATTGCCTCTCAAGGCGATTACGAAGCGGTGAAAGCCGTCGCTGAAGTTGTTACGGAATCCACCGTCGCAGGTTTAGCCCGTGCCGCCAAAGGTGACATTCAAAGAGTAGCGGACGCTATTGCGCCGGCTAAACGAGGACGTATACACACCTTCATTTCCACCTCGCCGCTTCACATGAAATACAAGCTGCAGATGGAACCGGAGGCGGTATACCAAGCGGCCATCGATAGTGTCACATATGCGCGCCAATTCACCGACGATGTTGAGTGGTCGCCGGAAGATGGCACCCGTACGGAGCATGATTTCCTCTGCCGTTGTGTTGAGGCGGTGATCGATGCGGGTGCAACGACGATCAACATCCCTGATACCGTCGGTTACACCGTACCTGACGAATTCCATGAACTCATTTCCATGCTGTTCAACCGGGTGCCCAACATCGACAAGGCCGTTATTTCCGTGCACTGCCACAACGATCTGGGTCTGGCCGTGGCCAGCTCCTTAGCAGCGGTGCGGGCCGGGGCGCGCCAAGTGGAATGCACCGTTAATGGCTTGGGCGAACGGGCTGGCAATGCGGCCATGGAAGAAGTCGTCATGGCCCTGCGCACCCGCAAAGACCATATGCCCTTCGAGACCGGCGTGAAGACCGAGATGATCACCAAGGCCTCTCATATGGTCTCGACCATTACCGGTTTTCCGGTGCAGCCCAACAAGGCCATCGTCGGTGCCAACGCCTTCGCTCATGAAAGCGGTATTCACCAGGACGGCGTTCTTAAACACGCCGAGACCTATGAAATCATGACGCCTGAGTCCGTTGGCTTAAAGGAGTCCAACCTTGTCATGGGCAAGCATTCCGGCCGGCATGCCTTCAAGGAAAAGCTCAAGGAGTTGGGCTATACCTTGGGTGACAACGCCATGAATGACGCTTTCAAGCGGTTTAAGGATCTCGCCGACAAAAAGAAAGACGTTTATGACGAAGACATCGTTGCTTTGGTGGACGATGAAGTGCGGATCAATGACCGTATAAAATTCGTTTCTCTGCATGTGGTCTGCGGCTCTAAAGTGGATCACCAATCGGCCGAACTGGAGTTGGAGTTCGACGGTGACGTGGTGTCCACTACTGCGGAAGGCGATGGCCCGGTCGATGCCACCTTCAATGCCATCAAGGCGCTGACCTTCGACACCCAGCACCTGCAGCTCTATCAGGTCCATGCGGTGACCGAAGGAACGGATGCCCAGGCCGAAGTGACAGTACGTCTGGAAGAAAACGGCAAGACCGTCATGGGACAAGGCGCTGATACGGATACATTGGTCGCGTCAGCCCGTGCATATATCAATGCGCTGAACAAACTTTTGGTTAAGCGCGAAAAGACCGCACCGGAGGCAGTGGCCGTATGAGCGTCCGTTGCTACAGCATGAATGGTACCGGATGAGAACGGAATGAAACGTCCGGATGGCTTGTCTAAAACGGCAGCCTTCGGACGTTTCAAATGTTAGAAGACTGAAGAAGCAAAGAACGGGATAGAGAGACAAAATTTATGTTTGCGAGTTTAACCGGGTGGCTCTCCGCTGACATGGCTATCGATCTCGGGACGGCCAACACTCTGGTCTACGTCAAAGGCCGGGGCATCGTTCTGAATGAGCCGTCGGTGGTCGCGCTCCAAGAAGAAAAAGGCCGCAAGGCCGTTCTCGCCGTGGGCAACGAGGCCAAACAGATGCTCGGCCGTACCCCAGGGTCCATTCAAGCTATCCGGCCACTGCGTGACGGCGTTATCGCTGACTTCGAAGTGGCTGAGGAAATGATCAAGCACTTCATCCGCAAGGTGCATAACCGCAAGGGTTGGGCCAGCCCTATGGTGGTGATTTGTGTGCCTTCCGGCTCAACGGCAGTGGAACGCCGCGCTATTCAGGAATCAGCGGAAGCTGCCGGGGCGCGCAAAGTGTTTCTCATCGAAGAACCAATGGCTGCGGCCATCGGCGCCGGCCTGCCCATCACCGAGCCGACCGGGTCCATGGTGGTCGACATCGGTGGCGGTACCACCGAAGTGGCCGTGCTCTCTTTGAGTGGCATCGTTTATGCCCGGTCCGTCCGTGTTGGCGGTGACATGATGGACGAAGCCATCATCAACTACATCCGCCGTCACCATAATCTGTTGGTGGGGGAAAGCTCCGCCGAGCGAATCAAGAAAGAGATCGGCTGTGCCTGTCCGCCGGAGACCGGCGATGGCGAGACCATCGAGATTAAGGGCCGGGACCTGATGAACGGGGTGCCCAAGGAGATTCTCATTAGTCAGCGTCAGATCGCCGAGGCTCTGGCCGAGCCGGTGACCGCCATCATTGATGCGGTCAAAGTGGCTCTAGAACATACGGCGCCCGAACTGGCCGCCGATATCGTCGATAAAGGCATCGTGCTCACCGGCGGTGGGGCGATGCTGACCAACCTGGATTTCGTCCTGCGCCATGCCACGGGCCTGCCCATTTCCATTGCCGATGAGCCGCTCAACTGCGTGGCTCTGGGCACCGGTATGGCGCTGGAACAGATGAAGATGATGCGTGGTGTGTTAACATCTATGTATTAAAGTGACTCTGGTGCTGGCGTGCTGGCCGGCACCGGTGCCACGGAGGGGCAAGAGTGAAACAACCGACGGGCCAGATTTCCCGGCTGGGAACGGTCAAGTACCTGCTCCAGCGGTTTGCCTTTCTCAGCCTGATCGGGCTGACCTTCGCCCTTATGCTTATCGGCAAAGCGGACACGGTTCTGGTGGAACGGGCCAGAATGGCGGTCAGCGATGCGGTCACCCCCATCCTCCGCGTGATGGCGGAGCCTGCTGCTGCCATCTCCCAATTCGTCACCAACGTCCGTGAATTGGCGGCCATCCGGGAACAGAACGCGGATTTGCGTGAGACCAACCAGCGCTTGTTGGAATGGCAGGCCGTGGCACAAAAGCTGGAAAATGAAAATCGTCAGCTCCGCGGCCTTCTCGGCACCGTTTATGAACCGGAAGCCAGGTCGGTTTCCGCCCGCGTGGTCGCCGATTCAGGCGGCGCTTTTGCCCAAAGCATTCTGATCACGGCCGGCAGCCGGGATGGCGTTGCCAAAGGTCAGGCTGTGGTGACCGGCGAAGGGTTGGTTGGCCGCGTCACCCAATCAGGTTTTCGCTCGGCGCGCGTGCTGCTGATCACAGATATCAACTCGCGCATACCCGTGCGTGTGGGGGAGGCCGGCGACCGCGCTATTCTCGCGGGCGACAATTCACCCCGGCCCCAACTTAACTATCTCGGTATGAAGTCGGCCGTCGCTCCGGGCGACCGGATCGTCACCTCCGGCGATGCCGGCGCCTTTCCTCCCGGTCTTCCGGTTGGCCGTGTGGTTGTTGCTGACGAGACAAGAGTCTTGGTGGAGCCTTTCGCTGCACGCGACCGCTTGCAATACGTGGAGGTGCTCGACTTCGGTCTGAGCGGTATCCTCGCCGAGCTGGACCGGGCGGAGTAAGACAGCTCATGCAGCCGACGGTTTGGCAAAAAGTTGACACCCGGGCTCGGCGCATCTTGCCCTTCGGCCTCACCATGATCGTTCTGCTGTTCGGATTAACACCCACATATGTACCGGGTCTTTCGCAGATCACACCCATGTATGCGCTGGTCGCGGTCTATTTTTGGTCCATCTACCGGCCCGACCTTCTTGGATACGGATCCGGGTTTGCCATCGGCATTTTGGAAGATCTCCTCACTGGCGCTCCCTTAGGCGTAGGTGCTCTGACCCTCCTGCTAACCCAGTGGGTTGTGTTCAATCAGCAGAAGTTTTTTCATGCCAAGCCCTTTGTTGTGACTTGGTTCGCATTCGTTTTGGTGGCCTTCGGCGCAGCCTTTCTCAAATGGCTCTGCATTGGCGTGGTGGAAGAAAGCGGTTTTACGCCATTCGGTGACATGTTCGCTGCCTATCTCTTTACCGTTGCCGTGTATCCGGTGATTGCCTGGCTCTTTGCCAAGGCGCAAACGGGATTGTTGGACGAGTCATGATCATCAATCGTGATAACGACCGCACACGTGTCTTCAACCGCCGCGCCGCCGTGCTGGGCGGCAGTCAGGCTTTGCTGATTTCGGCCCTTGTCGGGCGCATGTACTATCTGCAGGTCATTGAATCCGACCGGTACCGCATGCTTGCGGAAGAGAACCGCATCAACCTGAGGCTTCTTCCGCCGCCCCGCGGCCGCATTCTTGACCGTTTCGGTGAACCGCTCGCGGTCAACCGCCAGAACTTTCGGGTTCTCATCGTATCCGAACAGACCAACGACCTCGCCGCCACATTGGATGCGCTCGGCGATGTGATTGAACTCTCAGATTATGATCGTGACCGGGTGCGTAAGGAGGTGCGTCGACGTCGCAGCTTCGTGCCGATTACCGTGCGGGAAAATCTCAATTGGGAAGAGATGGCGCGAATTAAAGTAAACGCGCCTGATCTGCCTGGTGTCATCGTCGACGAAGGATTGACCCGCTTCTACCCGCAAACGGAAACAGCGGCGCACGTGCTCGGCTATGTGTTAAGCGTGGATGAAGAAGACCTCACCGGTGAACCCCTGTTGCAATTACCCGGCTTTCGTATCGGCAAGGCGGGGATGGAGCGGGAATTCGATCTGGCCCTAAGGGGGGCCGGCGGCAACAGTCAGGTGGAGGTCAACGCTCTTGGCAGGGTGATCCGCGAACTGGAACGCACCGAAGGCGAGGCGGGCACGGACCTCTCTCTCACTTTGGATGAACGTCTCCAGCGTTTCACCGCGCAGCGATTAGGCGGTGAAAGCGCATCCTGTGTCGTTCTGGACGTGCACAGTGGCGAAGTTCTAGTGATGGCGTCGACGCCGAGCTTTGACCCCAACGCGTTTAATCGCGGGCTGACGCAACGGGAATGGAATGCCTTGTCCAGCGACCCCCGTGCGCCCATGACCAACAAAGCGATTACCGGACAATACTCCCCGGGGTCCACTTTCAAGATGGTGGTCGCGCTTGCCGCCTTAGAGCATGGCGCCATCGCGCCCGACCAAACGGTCACGTGTATTGGACACACCGATCTCGGCCGCAGGCGATTTCACTGTTGGGAAGACCGGGGCCATGGTGCCATGGACATGGTCCAGGCCATTGCCCAATCCTGTGACGTCTACTTTTACGAGGTCGCTAAACGGGTCGGTATCGACCGCATCGCCGAAATGGCTCACAGGCTCGGTCTCGGTGAACTCACCAACGTTGGATTAGGCGGGGAGCGGGGCGGGCTCATGCCCACCGAGGCATGGAAGCGCGCAACCATCGGTGAGCCATGGCAACAGGGGGAAACCTTTAACGCCGGCATCGGCCAGGGTTACGTCTTGACCACGCCATTGCAGTTGGCGGTGATGGCAGCACGCCTTTCCACGGGTTTGGCAGTCGAGCCGGTGCTCACACGGCAGATCATGCTCAACAGCGTGGTGGTGCAGCGCCCGCCACAGGCGTTTGAAAGCCTCACCATTGACCCCGCTCACTTGGAGATCGCCCGGCAAGGCATGTTTGAAGTGTTGAACGGACCGAGAGGAACGGCACGGGCCTCTAAACTCCGCCTTGATGGTGTGCAGATGAGCGGCAAGACGGGGACAACCCAGGTCAAGCGTATTACCCAGGCGGAACGGGATGCCGGATTGCCCGATGACGAAGACATTCCCTGGAATGAGCGGACCCACGCTTTGTTCGTTGCGTACGCGCCTGAAGACAATCCCCGTTATGCCCTCTCCGTTGTCGTCGAGCACGGCGGCGGCGGTTCGGCCGTGGCAGCGCCCATCGCCCGGGATGTGATGACGGAAGTGTTGAGACTTGACCCCTCGCGTAAACCGCGCCTCGATCAGGATCAGGTTGCGGGAACGGATCCGGGAGCACCGGCATGACCGATACGGGGTTCCTGGCAGCGCGTCTTCGGCGCGGCGACATGACGGTGACCGAAAAGCTGTGGCAAACCAGCTGGTCGCTGATCTTTTGGTTGTGTGCCATCGCCACCATCGGCTTCTTCATGCTGTATTCGGCCGCCAACGCCAGCATGGACCCTTGGACCATGCGGCAAGTGATGCGTTTCGGCCTCGGCCTGGTGCTTATGTTGTGTATTGCCATGGTCGATATCCGTCTGGTGATGCGCTACGCCTACTTGCTTTTTGCGATTACCTTTGCGCTCCTCATCTTCGTTGAAGTACGCGGTGTTATCGGTGGCGGTGCCCAGCGTTGGATCGATCTCGGTATCATCAACCTGCAGCCTTCTGAATTGATGAAGGTCGCCTTGGTTTTGGCCTTAGCCAGGTATTTCCACAGTCTCAGCCTGGAAGACGCCGGCCGGCCCATATTTCTGATCATTCCCTTGATCATGGTGGTGGTGCCGACCATTCTGATTATTCGTCAGCCCGATTTAGGCACGGCGTTGATGGTGGTGATGGGAGCTGGTGTCCTGTTTTTCATGGCTGGTGTGCGTTTGTGGAAATTTGTAGCCCTGTTTGCCACCGGCCTTGCCGCGATCCCCATCGTTTGGCCGTTACTGCGGGATTATCAGCAAGACCGTATTCTCACCTTCCTCAACCCCGAGCGTGACCCATTGGGAGCCGGCTACCATATTTTGCAGTCCAAGATTGCTCTCGGATCCGGTGGCCTGTTCGGCAAAGGATTTTTGCAGGGAACTCAAAGCCACCTGAACTTTTTGCCGGAACAACAGACTGACTTCATTTTCACCATGCTGGCGGAAGAGTTAGGTTTGGTCGGCGGTTTGGGTTTGATTGCCCTTTACGTCATCGTGTTGGCCTATGGATTTGCTATCGCCATTCGTTGCCGCCACCAGTTTGGCCGAATGGTCGCCATCGGTGTGACCACCACGTTCTTTCTCTACGTCTTTACCAATGTCGCCATGGTCATGGGCTTGATCCCCGTTGTCGGTGTGCCCTTACCCCTCATCTCATACGGCGGGACAGCCCTTCTCACCATCATGCTCTGCATGGGTCTGTTGATGAGTGTGCATGTTCACCGGGATGTGCAGATCGGCTTGTGTCAACGGTGGCTTTGACGAGGGGTAACCCTGCATAGAGTCCTGTGTAGCGCGGCTTTGGCGCGTTGTTTGCGATTTATTGTGTCTTTAACCGGGGCTTGAACCTTGCCTGTGCAAAGAGGAGCCCTTATAAACCGCGCCTTCTGGTTATAGTCTACACTTCATATAGACCTGTATTGTTCCGGTGGGGCGCATAGCTCAGTTGGCAGAGCAGCTGACTCTTAATCAGCGGGTCCAAGGTTCGAGTCCTTGTGCGCCCACCAATTTTTCAATGACTTAGCTCATCAGCCGTAAAGCATTATATCGAGATAGCGAGCAAATAGCGAGCAACTTGGCCAAAACACTGCGCTGCTCTCTTAATACGAACTCAAACGGTTACTCTGAAATTAGGAAATTGCGATCTAAGAAACTGTTACTGCTTGCCATGAAGCTACTTCCAAAATCTGTGGTTGGATCTTTATTTTGAGGTGGTCCCACTTGTTTGGACAGTCTGACGGCTTATCTAAGGTGTATTCCGCTGTCTGATCATGCCGCCAGAATCCTGTTTATCATATTTGATTTCTGTTGTTGGGCCTGTGGGGATGTGGGCAAGGCGGTAGTCTTGTCCAACATATCCACAGGCTGCCCCGCCGCGTAGGCTTCCGCCGGCGTTTTGCCTCCGAGCGACGAATGGGGCCGCTCGGTGTTGTAGAACCCGATCCATTCGCCGATGACCCTCTCGGCGTGGAAGCCGTCGGTCAGCTCGTGCAGGTGAACCGCCTCGTACTTGAGAGAGCGCCACAGTCGCTCAATGAAGATGTTGTCCATGCACCGGCCGCGCCCGTCCATGGAGATCGTGATCCCGGCCTCCTTGAGGCGGCCGGTGACCTCGAAGCTGGTGAACTGGCTGCCCTGGTCGGTGTTGAAGATCTCCGGCCTGCCGGAGGTGTCGAGCGCCTCATTCAAGGCCTCGACGCAGAACCGGGCATCCATGGTGTTCGACAGCCGCCAGGCCAGGACCCGGCGGCTCGCCCAGTCCATCACC
>CBDBND010000008.1:0-52564 GCA_965207985.1 Rhodospirillaceae bacterium
TGTCGAGCGCCTCATTCAAGGCCTCGACGCAGAACCGGGCATCCATGGTGTTCGACAGCCGCCAGGCCAGGACCCGGCGGCTCGCCCAGTCCATCACCGCAACCAGGTAAAGGAAGCCGCGCCTGAGCGGGATGTAGGTGATGTCGGCGCACCAGACATGGTCGGGGCGCTCGATGGCGAGGCCCTTGAGACGGTACGGATAGACCCGGTGTTCGGGATGGGGCGTGCTCGTCTTCGGCGCCCGGTAGATCGCCTCCAGCCCCATCAGGCGCATGAGGCGCCGAACCCGGTGACGGCCGACGACACCCCCCTCGCGGCGCAAATGACGGGCCATCTGACGGGACCCATAGAACGGATGTTTAAGGAACAGCTCGTCGATGCGCCGCATCAGCGCCAGGTTGGCCGGGCTCTCGCCCCGCAGCCTGTAATAGAGAGATGATCGGCTGATCGACAGTATCTCGCATTGACGGCTCAAGCTGAGACCGGAAACGTCGCGGCGCACCATCGCCTTGCGCTCCGCCCGGCTCATCGCTTGAGCCCTTTGGCCAAAAAATCCCGCTCCACCGTCAACTGGCCGATCTTGGCATGAAGATCGTGGACCTCGGCCTCAATGTCCCGGCGCGCCTGGTCGGCACCGTGCGAGAACACCTCGCCCAAGCCATCCATCGCCTGGCGCTTCCACGTGCTGACCTGATTGGGATGGACCTCATAGCGCACCGCGATCTCCTGGATCGTGCGGTCGCCACGTAGCGCCTCCAGCGCAATCTTCGCTTTGAACTCAGGCGTGAACTTCCGTCGCTTCGTCATCTCGTATTCCTCCGTAACCGGTGGAATACACCTTAAACAACTGTCCGATTTTCCGGGACCACCTCAATTCGAATTTGTGTAAGACAGTTGGTCAAGATACAAACTAACAAGAGAGTAGAGCCATCGGTTGACGTAGAACATTCCATATAAATCCCAAAAATCGCTGCACAGAGTCATCTTCAATCCTCGGGCAGGGTGCGGGGACCTGGAATACCTTGGATGGTGCCCACAGACTCAAATTCTGGGCTTCCGGTGATTCATAATCTGGGGAAGCGTGTATAAAATGACATTTGCGGGATCATCTGTTGGAAGACTACATACTAATCATTATTCCTGTATTACTTCTGGATCACTCCCTCCCCCTCAGCGCAACCAACCGCACTCGCTGGAAGGCTACAGCTTAAACCTTTTCCCGACATATCATTATGAAGTCATATTCTCAGCCTTCGGCGAGTGCAATTGGCCGCACTTCGGGGTGCGCTGAAAGCGCTTGGGATAGCATTTTTCAATTTTCGGATTGTTACAGGTGGAGGGGTTAAGGCAAATTGGTCCTATCCCCGAGCCATGAAAGGTATCGGGGTAGGACCATCGCCGGGGACCTTTACAGTATGGAGCCGGTCACTTGCGGCAGAAAATGTCCGGGGTTGATATATGGCCCCCACAAAATGAACATTCTCGGGCGGCATCGTTGCACGGTTTATGGCCCGTGCCGCTTCACCTCTCCGCCCCAGGACGTACTAACCATTCCAGCTTTCGCGTGCGGTTTGGGTTTGGTCCCTATGGTCTTGGCTGCCTGCTTCGAAGCGCTCCCCTGGTAACAGGCCATTAACTCATTGCCCCAGCGTTCACCGCCGACAATGAGGCGTGCATGTTTTATTCGTCAGAACCTCCCGACACCCGTCTTTGACGGCTTTCAATCCATGCTTCAACCTCGTCCGTTTTCCAACGGACGGCGCGGAGAGCAAGCTTATACGGCTGGGGGAAATACCCATCTTTGCACCAGCGCCATAACGTCGTCGCGTGGACACCGATCATTGCGCACACCTCGCGCGCTGTTAGATAGGTTTTAGGGACAGCGGGTTGATCGGGGTCCAGCTTAACATCCAGAATGTTCGGCTTGGTGAAACTTAAAGTGTTCATAACACACACCTTGCATACGAATTGGCGGACACGCTTTCTCTTTGCGTACCCTCCATGGTGTGTTCGCAATGTCCGGAAGACTGACGCTCGGGTCTGACTCAGCTATAGGCAAAATCAGATCAGGTGGGATTACAAGCGACCGTCAAATGTGGGACCACTGTTACCAAAAGTCAGAGTCACTGGCAACGACTTTCTATTGCATAAGGTAAGAAGACCAACTCTGCATAACTTTTGCACGCTCTTGAAATAGGTCACTCCGACGGTATGCACCTTCAACACCTCCAACAATGTGAGCAAGTGAAGCTTCAGCAACCTCCCGTGACACTCCTGTTTCTGCGCACCAATCCCGAAAACTCGACCGGGACCAGGAGCCCGTTGCGGTTCTCCATTAACACGTGGCCCATGAAGGCCATACGCGAGGACTGGCCATTCCCCTTGCGGTACAGCCGGGCGTCGGGATCGGTCGTCGAGGCATGGGTCTCGTTGGACCGCTTCTCGCCGTGGAAGGTCCTCTCCGAGTTGCGCCCCGGCCCCGGCGGCTCGTCGCCGCCGTCCTTGGGGCGGAAGCTCTTGATCGACGCCCAGGCCTCGATCAGCGTCCCGTCCACGGAAAAGTGATCGTCCGACAGCAGGCCGCGCCGACGCGCCTGCTCCACAACCACCGCCAGGAACCTCCGCGCAACCTCTCCATCCAGCAGCCGGTCGCGGTTCTTGCTGAACGTCGTCGCATCCCACACCGCACTGTCCATCGACAATCCGACGAACCAACGGAACAACAGGTTGTAATCCATCTGCTCCATCAGCTGACGTTCCGAGCGGATTGAGTAAAAGGCCTGTAACAGGAGCGCACGCAACAGCTTCTCCGGCGGGATCGAGGGACGCCCGATCTTCGAATACAACCCCTCGAAATCCGGCGACATAAGCTCCAGCGCCTCATCAACCAGCCCACGGATCAGGCGAAGCGGATGCGTCGCCGGAACACGAGCCTCGCAGCTCACATAAGAAAAAAGACCCTCCGTCCGATCGTCGCCTCCACGCATTACTTCCTCCATGCAATCAACAAAGAGAAAGAATCATTCCAAAGCCTCAAAAGGAAGACTTTTTCAGCAGCCTGCTAGCGCAGTTTCTTCGACCAACGCCTTATTGTCTGGACCAATTTGGCTGCCCTGGTCATAATCCGCGCGAAAATTCAGCTGACGGGATGGTCTTACTATGAAACGACGCACGTTTTTGAGCACGGCAATTGCCGCCTCGGTAACACCCACCATCATCAACGCGCAGAACAGGGATCTTGATTCGATGGAATGGGATTACGTCATCATTGGCGCGGGGACTGCCGGACTGCCGGCGGCCATTTTTGCCTCCCGGCGGGGAGCCCGGGTGCTGCTTATCGACGCCGCGGACTCCGTTGGCGGCACCATGCATCTCGCCAACGGTCAGATCAGTGCTGGCGGCACCATCATGCAAGAAGCGATGGGTATCGTCGACAACCCAGACAAGCACTATGACGACATCATGCGCATGACTGACGGCTTGGCTGATGAGAACGTTGTCCGCCAGACCGTTGACAATGCACCAGAGACCGTCAACTGGTTACTGAGGGGCGGTCTCATTCCCCTTGATGATCATCCGGTCACAGGCTCCAGCCCGGGCCGGGAGTGTTATCGGACGCCGCGGTATATTTGGGGCGCCAACGCAGGACGCGATATCTTGGCCGTCGTCTTGAAAGAACTGCAACCTGAGCTGGATAGCGGCAGGGTGGTGACTCAACTGAGTTCTCCGGTAACGGAATTGATTGTCGGCGACGATGGAACCATTGCCGGCGTGCGGGTGCATACACCCAACGGCGAACAGGTTTTCCGCGGCCGCCATGTTTTGATCACCACCGGGGGGTACGCCAACAATCCGGAACTGTTCCAAGACCTCATTGGCGAGCCGACGTACACTGCAGGAACGTACCCGCATAACCTGGGTAAAGGTCTTGAATTGGCCCTGTCCGTCGGTGGCATATTGCGCGGAAAAGAGCTACACCGCGCCGGCACGGGCTCAATTTTGGACACTGCCAGTTATCCCACAAGGCCGATCGGCCGTTTTGAAACCGTACCGCAGACGCGACTGCCTTGGGAGATTTGGGTGAACAACGACGGCCGCCGGTTCATTCGGGAAGATGAACCCATTCAAGAAAAACGGGCTGCTGCGCTCGTAGAACAAGATAAGTTCCGCTACGCCATCGTATTTGATTCCGACATTTTTGAATCGTCGCCGCCCGGCATGCCGGGCTGGACACGGGAACAAATGAGTGCCCAATTCAATAACCATAACATGTTCCATAAAGCGGACTCATTGGACGAGTTGGCGAACTTGGCTGGTGTGAATGCCAGAGGATTGAGGCGGACCGTACGGGACTACAACAGGAGTGTCGAAACCGGGTCCGATGATTTAGGCCGCGCCCATTTCCCCAGCAAGATTGATCAGGGGCCTTATTACGCCATTATTCATCACGGAAGTTCGGCAACATCTTCGGTCGGTATTGTCGTCGACGACGACTTCCGGGTCGTGCGGGAAAACAGGGAGCCCATCACCAACCTCTATGCGGCCGGCGAAGTCCTCGGCAGCGGTGTCAGCCTTGGCGCCGTATTTACACCGGGCATGATGTTGACCCCTGCTCTTGCCATCGGCCGCAAGTTGGGCATGACCCTGCCGGTCCGGTCTGCTTAAGTGGAGCCGCTCAGATAGAGCCAGACATCTGTCGGTGCCGGGTATGAGGGAACGGGCGCTGTCTTTGGCTTGCCGCCGGGGTCGCCGGACCTTTCATTGCGGACGGCCGCTTGTGCGTTCACAGTAAACGGCAGCATAAAGACACCGCTAATCAAGATGTTAGCTACGGCGAAAAACCGACGCCTGTGCATGCCTGAATTCGGGGTGTTTTGGATCATGGCCGGCGCCTATTGGTTCAACGGGGTGTAGGCCCGGTCCCAAAGGACGAACTCCGGATCTTCGAAAAACCCGGGCTCATTGGCTTCGATGTTTTTTCGGAGCTCTTCGGGTAGCTCGCTGTAGTCACCGAGCTTGAGGGAATCGCCGCGGCCGAAAACGGCACCCTCTTGGCCGCCCATTTCCAACCACGGGGTCCATTCATTCAGGCTCTGGTAACTGGTACGCGCCGGGACGCTGAGCCGGCTTTCGTCTTGAATGTCATCCACGCGGCCGATGAGAGTGAAAAAGTCATTGATGAAAAAGTACTCGGGCGCTGACGGATCGTTTGCCTTTGCGGGGTTGGCGATTTTCGTCGTCGCGCTTTCGCGGATATAAAGATCACCACCTTGCACCGTCACCGGTTCGTTGCGCCAATCCACAATCAGCGAACCGGGCGGCATGTTGGGTGGCAACTCCACGTTCTGCCCTTCCGTATTGATGTTGGTGGTGAAAGGCCCCATACGCATGACCGGCGGCTCATGGGTCCGGCTGGTGTAAGGATTGGTGTAGCTTTTGATCACCTCATCCGTTTCCGGATTCACATAGAACATGATGTCGCGGAAGACGTGATCGTAAGAACCGTCGTCCTTTTTGATGTATTTGCCCAACTGGGCGCCTTCCACCTGCCACAGTAGCGTCGGCTGACGATCGATGACGCCATATTGATTGCCCTTGTACCACCAGAGAACCGGCGCGCCGTCGAGACTGCCGCGCAATTTGATCAGGGCAATGAGTCGATCCTGGGGACTTTCGAAGTTGAGAGCCATGTTTTACCCGCGCGATTATTGGACTAAGGGCATGTTACCGAGTGTTATTTTGATTGATTACACCAATCATCGACAATCCGATAGAGGATGGAGACCATCGTTGCGATGTCATCAATGTAATAGTGCTCATCAACACGGTGAGGATTATACCCACGGCCAGGTCCATGTAGGACAGACGGCACGCCATAGGCACAAAAATGTCTTAGGTCAGAAGTACCCGTCGATGGGTTGAATTCTGGTTCTTCCTGCAGCACATCTTTTGCGTGCTTTATTACAGTCGATTCAAGGGCCTCAGAATCCGAATAGCAGGGCTCAGTCGCGATATGCGACCAGTCAAAAGTTGGATCTGAAGGCCAATCACGGGCAGCCAAATAGGCTTTAACTCTGTCCATGATCATGGATCTCACGTTCGCAATAGTGTCCGTCGTCAGATTATTTGGGACAGCGGGGGTTGATAAACTAAGAGAGGGTTTGGCCCATCTTGGTTTTCAGTTTAGGCGGCGGTTTTGCGGTGCTGCAAGCGCCGTTGGTTGATGGTGTTTTGTTTGATTCTCTCCCTTTCGAGTAAGATGGTTTCGCCGCGCCCGAAGTAGACGTCGGCGGGCGTCAGATTGCTCAGGCTCTCGTGGTAGCGGTGGTGATTGTAGTAGGCGACGAAGCGCCCGATCTTGGCCTTGAGATCGCCCGGCAGGAAGTAGTTCTCTAACAGGATGCGGTTCTTCAGGGTCTGATGCCACCGCTCGATCTTGCCCTGTGTCTGCGGGTGATAGGGTGCGCCGCGCACATGATCCATGCCGTTGTCGTCGAGCCATTCGGCCAGTTCGCTAAATCGGCGGAACCAGCTTGACCTCGTGCCCCAGCTTCTCGGTTTCTCGACCCCAATGGTGAGCACTCGCGCAGGCTTCCATTGCCACCACGCTGGGCGGCTGCGAAGCGAGGACGTCGAGCACTTTGCCGCGGATCAGCTTCTTTCGGAATGCAACGGACCCGTCAGCCCGAGCACCGTGAATCTGAAAGCTATGCTTCGCCAGATCGATCCCGATGATGGTAGCCTGATCCATGGACGCCTTCTCCTTCTGTTGGTGTTGGTGACACCGCCAACATGGCACATTGCGATGCCGTCGGGAGGGGGCGTCCACTCCATCGGATCTTCTCCTCAGCACTGTAACGCTTGCGCGTCTTGCGGCGGATGTCCTTGACCGTCCGCTCCGCAACATCCTGGGATCGTTCTGTTCTATCTCTCATCGTTCACTCCTCAATGATGACGATGAGCCAATAACACTCTCTTACGCAATCACCCTAATCTGTTCCATTGGTCCTGACGGGGGACACATGTTTCATGCATCGCGACATCACCAATTCTTTGGTTCTTCGATCAATCCCTAGTTGCTGAGCTGAATAATAATATGCGTTCGTATCCGAGGTATTTTGGTTAGACGTGTTCATTTCTAAATTCGTGTTGCTAGCCTAAATGCGCTTTTTCGTTCCAATGCGGCATTCAATTTTATCAAATTATTCTGCGTTTTCGTCTTCAAAGATCTGCACTATATGATTGGCTGGCGGTCGACAACGCCGTATTGATTTGCCCTTGTACCCCCAAAGTACGGGCGCGCCGTGGAGGCTGTACCGCAGTTTGATCAGGGCGAAAGGGCGATCTTGGGGATTGTCGAAGTTGAGAGCCATGGCTTGCTCACGCAGGTTATCCGACCAACGGCATGCCGCCCATGGTCAAAGGTTTTACAATGCGCCGTCCCTAAAAAAGGGCGGTAAACTTCAGCATCATTTCGTTGCCTGGCTTGAAGACACCCAACATCGCCGAAAGTAATACCACGGCCCAAATGGACAAAACCCAGGGCTTCGCTCTCTTCAGACCGGCGGCCATTCTTGTATTCTCTTCATCGGTGATAGAACCTTTTGCCATTGCTTGTAGGCCGACAATAAAGTCTGGCAAGTGTCTGCGGATCATGACACCGCAAAAAATCAAATAGGCAAACAGGGCGACTTTCGCCGTCAGCCACGGGGTATCGGCCAGACGGCCGCTATAAAGCGTGTAGATCACAGAAACGATAATTCCTGCGATCAAAACCCGGCGCAGCCAAAAATCAACCGTGCCTAGCGTTTTAGAGAGCGGGGTGCCGTGCTTGAAGTGCATGTACAACACCATGAAACACCACACGGGTGCGAGAATCCAAAGGGCGACCATTTGTCCCGGATAGTGGTCAACGCCTTGCATACTGGCCAGCGTGGCGCCAATAGTCAGCATCAGGGTCATGCAAACGCGCGGGATGAGATCAAGATTCATCATGATCTTCGACGCGATCAGCCGCGTTTCTATTGAGTATTTGGGATTAACGACAAAGCCGCTTGAGTAAAAAACACCCACGTCGCCGCCGAGCCAATAAACAAAGCCCAAGAGATGTAAAATGATAAAGAGGTCGTACGCGAATTCGGTCATGGATTGTCCCCTGTAGTAGCCCCCACACTACGCTTGACGTGGTCACCGGCGCACCAGTTTTGTCCAGGAGTGGCGTCCCCTAGGGGATTCGAACCCCTGTCGCCGCCGTGAAAGGGCGGTGTCCTAGGCCTCTAGACGAAGGGGACCCTGCACAGTGAGTGCGCGGTTCTAACCATTCTCGCGCCCCGGTGCAAGCTCGGAAACGCCCGGCCCGCCTGGGTTTTCCGGTTTCCCATTGCCCATGAGCCACGAGGGCAGTAAGAACCCGCTCGGCTCAGGCGCATGCCCCGGTCCATCAACCTGCAGTCTAAGTAGGTCACCCGCCTCATGTCAGACCCGACGCCCCTTAAGCCCGATGCGGCCTCTTTCATCATCCGCGCGGCTACGGCCGATGATATGCCCGAGGTGGCCCGGATTTACGGCCATTACGTGGAAACCAGCGCAGCCTCCTATGAAGACGTGGCCCCAAGCGCGAACGTCATGACGGAACGCTTTGAAAAACTGGTTGCCAAGGACCTGCCCTATCTGGTCGCCGAACAAAGGGGGCAAGTGATCGGCTTCGCCTATGCCGGACCGTATCGGGACCGGTACGGCTACCGCTATACGGTGGAAGATTCCGTTTATGTGGATCAGGCTTCTCTCGGCCAAGGCACCGGCCGGGCGCTGCTCTCAGAGTTAATCGACCGGTGCACGGCGCTTGGTTACCGGCAAATGATCGCAGTGATCGGAGATTCAGCCAACGCCGCCTCCATCGCCTTGCACAGCCAGCCTGGTTTCAAGGTAATTGGCGCCCTGGAATCATCGGGCCGTAAATTCGACCGCTGGGTCGACACAGTGTTTATGCAGCGTGCGCTTGGAGAAGGCAGCGCAACGGCGCCGGAATAGAATCAGAAAAGAACGAATTCACAAAAAAGGCCCGCTCAACTGCGGGCCTTTTCTTATTCGGTGTCAATCCGATTGGTTATTCCGCCACCTTAACGCTTTGCGCGACGGCGTGGATGAGATCAAAGTACGAAGTGTCTCTCATATTGGCACAATTACGCGAAATGGCGCCGTCGATAGCCGGTTTGTTTTCGATGGGAATGAGATTGTCGGGGTCCTGCGTATTGACATAGCCCTGAACAAAGGCAAACGCCCACATATGAGCGAGATCCGCCATCAGCACATCGGACGCTGTCCCTTGCAAACCATCAGCATGGTCCCCGCATAAGTAACTCGTCGGGTTCCATTCATTGCTGAGAGTATTGGGAATGTCACGCCCCCGGTCGGAGGCAACAAATTCCGAAACCGTCAGCAATGACACTTCAGGATTCTCCCGGCACTTGGAAAGAATGGCGCGGACAGCATTGTTCTCGGCATCCATGTCATCCACCAGTTCCAGCTTTTCGCGGCCCTGATAATTACCCGTGAGATAACCCATGATCCACAGTCGGGCGAGATCAGCTCTGGCTTTGTTTGTAGCGTTATCTCCCTGCCCATTGACGAAATCCAAACACCGCATTTCAGCTGGATTGAATTCTCCCGTTTGCGCTTGCGCCGCGCCGAGACCAAGGCCGAGTGCAATGGCGGCCACACCCAGAAGTCTAAACGTTTTGGTCATCGATGCTTTCCCCTATTCGATTGTTAAAAGCCCATTTTATAGGGCCTTGCGGGCGGAAAGTCGCACGGGCTGCGCAGGGTGTCAACGGCTCTGAAACAGGCGTTTGAGCACCAAAATGAGGCGTCTGACGGGTCCTTCCGGTCAATGGATGTCGTCGGCCCAGGCTCCGTCATCGATCACCAGTTGAACGCTGGAACGACCCTGCCAATTATCCTCTCTCAGGTGCCCAGCCAAATGAAATGGCCGTCCTTGGCTGTTGAGCAGCGCATAGCCCAAATCAGAGTCTGCGCTGTTAAAGGCAATGGCTTTGACGCGCCCGCCCGATGCGCCGCTGATCAGGCATCGGACGTGGCCTTGTCCGACGATGTCCGATTGAACAATGCGCGCTCCCGCAAGTGCAACTTTTGGCTCCTCGTTGCCCGATCCAAAGGGCTCCAAAGTCTTCATCTCTTGAACAAAATCCATTGTCGCGGCTTCGGGCGAGAGCACGGCGTCGATTGGATAGACGGAACTGATCTCACCAGCAGCGATCTGTTCAGAGATGGCTTGAGCGATAAAGGTGTGAAATTCGTCAAGACGTTCCTGTTCCACTGTGAACCCTGCGGCCATGGCATGCCCACCGCCCGAAAACAACAGTCCTGCATCCCGTGCCTGTAAGACAACGCGGCCCAGGTCCACGCCCGGCACCGACCGGCCTGACCCTTTCGCCATGCCGCCGTCCCAGGCAACCACAAAAGCGGGTAGGTCGTAGCGTTCGCGCAATCTGCTGGCGACGATTCCAATGACACCGGGGTGCCAATCCTCACCGGTGACGAACACCATAGGAGAGTCGTCAAGCGGTGTGCTTTCCGCCTGTTCGATGGCGTTCATTAGAACCGCTGCCTCAATGTCCTTTCGGTTGGCATTGAAGTCATCGAGTCGCATGGCAAGAGCCGCCGATTCATCAGGGTCATCACTGGCAAGGAGACGCGTGCCCATGGAAGCCTCACCCACCCGGCCTCCAGCATTGACACGCGGCCCGAGCAGATACCCCAAATGAAAAGCGCGTGGCGGCCCATCCATGCGCGAGACCCGCGCAAGGGCCTGTAACCCCGTATTCTGTCCGCGGGCAAGGATGGATAAACCTTGGGCAACATAGGCCCGGTTAAGGCCTTTGAGAGGCACCACGTCGCACACCGTCCCTAAGGCAACGAGGTCAAGCCATTGACGCAGATCTGGTTCGGCAAACCCCATTTTCTCGTACCAGCCGGAGGACCGAAGCGCCCTGCTGAGAGCAACGACGACAAGAAAGGTCACACCAACGGCAGCGAGGTGCCCTTGTCCACTGGTGTCATCCAAGCGGTTGGGATTAACGACGGCATTGGCGACAGGCAGTCCGGCGTCCGCTTTGTGATGGTCGATGACAATGACATCCAATCCGGACTCCGCGGCCGCGGCGAGCGGTTCGAACGCCGTGATGCCGCAGTCCACGGTGACGGCCAAATCTGCACCCGCCGATTTGAGCGCGAGCAGAGCGTCCCGATTGGGCCCATAGCCTTCCTTAAGGCGATCAGGAATGTAGGTTTCAACGTCAATATCGATGGCGCGGAAAAACCGAACCAGCAAAGCAGTCGATGTTGCGCCGTCAACATCGTAATCGCCAAAGACGACGATCTTTTCATTCTCGTCAATGGCCCGCTGAAATCGGATCACCGATTCATCGACACCGGCCAGTACCGACGGATCGGGCATGAGATCGCGCAAGGTAGGATTGAGGAAGGTCGGTGCGGACTCGACCGTTAAACCGCGACCGGCCAGAATACGGGCGATCGGATCGGACAACCCGGTCGTCCGGCTCAAAGCCAGGACGGACCCGTTGTCCGTTTCGGTATTTTGCCAAAAGCGGCCCTGTAAAGACCGTTTGACTCCTAGGCACGGTGTATGGGTCGGGATGGACTCAGCCATGACCGTTTAGGATACGTCCTCGCTTTCAAATCGATGATGGGCTTCGATGTACCGCACCGTGCCCGACTTAGACCGCATCACCAATGAATGGGTTACGGCCCCACCCGCAAAACGGCGCACACCTCTGAGCATGGCACCGCTGGTCACGCCGGTGGCCGCAAAGGTGACATTTCCCTTTGCCATGTCGAGCAGACCGTACTTGCGGTCAAGATCTTCGATGCCCCATTTGTGAGCCCGGGCTTTTTCATCGTCGTTGCGGAACAGCAAGCGCCCCTGCATTTGACCGCCGATGCTGCGTAGTGCAGCCGCAGCCAATACGCCTTCAGGCGCGCCGCCGGAGCCTAAATAAATGTCTACACCGCTGTCTTTTTCGGCTGTGGCTATAACGCCGGACACGTCGCCGTCGGAAATAAGCATGATACGGGCGCCGGCTTCGCGTACTTTGGCGATCAATTCTTCGTGGCGGGGTCGGTCGAGAATGCAAGTCAGCAATTCATCGACACCACATTTCTTGGCAGCCGCCAGCGCTTTGAGATTTTCCGCTGGATCATTGTCCAGGTCGACCACACCGTCGGGAAGTCCCGGCCCAACGGCAATTTTGTCCATATAGACATCAGGCGCATTGAGGAAGTTACCGGCCTCGGCCATGGCGATAACGGCCAAAGCATTGGGACCGCCTTTTGCCGTGATGGTCGTGCCTTCCAAAGGATCGAGGGCAATATCGACTTTAGGCCCCTCACCACTGCCAACCTCTTCACCGATGTAGAGCATGGGAGCTTCATCGCGCTCCCCCTCACCGATGACCACCGTGCCTTCGATCTTTAGACTGTTAAGGGCCTGGCGCATGGCATCGACGGCGGCCTGATCGGCGGCTTTTTCATCTCCACTGCCCATCAGCCGCGAGGCAGACAGTGCGGCCGCTTCCGTCACACGGACCGTTTCGAGCGCCAAATTACGTTCCAGAACATTGGCGAAGCTGCCATCAAGCTGCAATGACATGGTCCCTCCCGGACGGACATTTTCTTGTTCTTGTTCTACCCAGTCTTTGCGATCAGCGAAACTGGGGAGATCAGATCATGGCCCTTAGTCGCCCCAAACGTCCTCGATACGGATCACATGAGGCGTGTCCACGATGGCCTGATGGCTCGCCAGGCCCTCGAGCGCATGCCGAAGAGAACCCTCTTTGATTTCGTGTGTGACAATAACGATATGGGCATTGCCAGCCGCGTCGTGATCCCGCTGGATAATGCTTTCCATGGAAATATTCTCATCGCGGAACATGGCGCTAATGTCGGCGAATACCCCGGGCTGATCGAGAACCGTAAGGCGGACATAAAATTCGTCGATATGATCTTCGATGGGCTGGGGCTTGAGTTCCACAAGATCCTTAGCAGGAAGGCCAAAAGTAGGACTTAGGCGGCCAGTGGCGATATCTATGAGATCAGCGACAACAGCAGAGGCCGTCGGCCCCGCTCCTGCTCCGCGTCCCTCATAGACGGACCGTCCGACAAAATCCCCTTCGGCGATGACGGCGTTGAAGGATCCATCGACCGCAGCCAGCGGGCCGTCTTTATGAATCAAACAGGGGTGCACACGTTGGTAAACACCCTCGTCCGTATCGCCGGTGAGACCCAGAAGTTTGATGCGAAAGCCCAACTCTTTTGCATATTCGAAATCCAAGGCCGTGATATCACGGATTCCCTCCACATGCACCGCATCGAAATTGACTTTGGTGCCAAAGGCCAAACTTGTGAGTATGGCGAGCTTGTGCGCCGCATCAACACCATCAATATCAAAACTTGGGTCCGCTTCTGCAAATCCCAAGTCTTGCGCTTCCTTGAGAACATCTTTGAAATCGCGGCCACTGTCCTCCATGGTGGAGAGAATGTAGTTGCAGGTTCCGTTGAGAATTCCGAGCACCCGGGTAATACGATTACCCGCCAATCCTTCCCGCAACGCCTTGATGATGGGTATACCGCCTGCCACGGCCGCTTCGTAGGCCAAAGCAACGCCGGCCGTTTCAGCCTCGACAGCCAGAGAGTCTCCTGCCTCGGCGATCAACGCTTTGTTGGCCGTCACCACGTGTTTACCGGCAGCAAAGGCGGCGTTGGTTGTGTCTAAGGCGGGACCCGTTGAGCCACCGATGAGTTCAACGACGACGTCGGCGTCCGCATCCTTGGCCATATCTACAGGGTCATCAAACCAGGCAAAGGGAGACAAATCGACACCACGATCCTTTTTCCGGTCCCGTGCAGAGACAGCCGTTATGGCAATGGGCCGGCCACACCGCGCGGCAATGTCGTCGGCATGGGTTTGCAATACCTGCACGGTACCGGACCCGACCGTTCCCAGACCGGCGATGGCAACTCTCAGAGGATTATTCATGAAGCGGCTCGTGTTCGCTCAGCCTGTTCGAGAACCGCGCCCGAATCCGCCATGAACTGTTTTACGTTGCGTACCGCCTGGCGTATGCGCTGTTTGTTTTCCACCAAAGCGATGCGTACGAAACCTTCACCGTTCTCACCGAATCCGGTTCCCGGCGAAACCGCGACTTTGGCGTGTTGCAGCAGAAGCTTAGAGAAACCCATGGACCCGTGTTCCTTGAATGGCTCTGGAACCGGCGCCCAGGCAAACATGGTTGCAGGTGGTGATGGAATATCCCATCCCGCTTGCGCCATACCTTCGATCAAAACATCCCGGCGGCTTTGATATGTCTGGCGAATGTCTTCAACACAGTCCTGTGGTCCGTTGAGGGCAGCCGTTGCGGCCACTTGAATGGGCGTAAAGGCGCCGTAATCAAGGTAAGACTTAATACGGGTCAGGGCGCCGACGAGAAAGGCGTTGCCTGCGACGAACCCGATCCGCCAGCCGGGCATGCTGTACGTCTTGCTCATGGAGGTAAACTCAGCCGCGATGTCCTTTGCCCCCGGCACCTGGAGGATGGAAGGCGGCGGATTGCCATCAAAATAGATCTCCGAATAGGCCAGGTCCGAGAGAATCCAAATCTCATGCGCCTTACAGAACGCCACAACCTCGCGATAGAAATCCAAGTCAGCGACCAGCGCCGTCGGGTTCGACGGGTAGTTCAAGATCAGCGCCACCGGTTTCGGAACGCTGTGCATCACCGCCTGTTCCAACGCCGAAAGAAACTGTTCGTCGGGCTGTACGGGTAAATGCTGCACGGATCCGTCGGCGATAATGAAACCGAACGGATGGATGGGATAACTGGGGTTAGGCGCCAATACGATATCACCGGGGCTTGTCATGGCCGAAGCAAGATTGGCCAATCCCTCTTTGGAGCCCAAGGTCACAATACACTCCGTGTTCGGGTCAATCGAGACATTGAACCGGCGCTCGTAATAGGCCGATAAGGCCCGCCGCAAACCTTTAATTCCCGCCGACGCGGAGTACCGGTGCGCCTTTGGATCCCGAGCCACCTCGCATAGCTTGTCGACAATGTGAGACGGTGTCGGCAGATCAGGATTGCCCATACCGAGATCTATTATGTCTTCGCCGGCGGCGCGCGCAGCCGCCTTCATCGCGTTCACCTCGGCGAACACGTAAGGCGGAAGGCGTTTGATCCGGTGAAATTCCTCAGGCATGGGTCGTCAATTCTAATTCCGGTCATGCGGCCGTTGGGGCCTGCTGAAATGAGCCTTGTTTTAACGCCGCGCAGTCAATCTTGCGAGGCATTATAACCGCAAGTGGGACTGCGGTAGGGCGATTCCGGGGCGGTGGTTGGGCAGTCTTTAGTAATCGAGGTAGATTTCCGCCCGCTGATTTCCGGCGTCTCCAGACGGCATGACTTCGTAGTACAGCGGCTCGTTATCGGAAACGGCGCCAACGAACAGTCTATCCGCCGGCAGACCCTTGGCCATCAGCGCTGCAGCCACCGCATTGGCCCGGTTCAGCGAAACCCGGAAATTGACCAGCTTATGCCTGAGGGGGTCCAAATCTTGGGTCCGGCTGGACGCGTGCCCGATTACCCGTATGGCCCCGTCATACTGCTCGCGCAGTTTGATCACATCATCCAGTGCGCGGCGATCAGAGGCCGTCAACCGACTGCTGCCGGTGGGAAAGGTGATCGTCGATACATGGGTCGAGACCCGGTACAGGGACGGATCATAGGTGGATAGTGAACTGGGCAGCGCGGCCAATTGTACATCACCCTGCGTTCCGCCGATCACCGTTGTTACGTTCGGTGACGGCGCCGGCGGCGGCGACGAAGGGGCCGTGGCACTTTCAAGAGTTGGTACCGGCGGAGGTGGCGGTGCAGATTCAGCCGACACAGGCGGCGGTGGTGGTGGAGACGCTCCCAGCCGTTCTGCCAGGGACGGGCGGTTTCGAGGTGCCGTATCTGCACTGGGTGCAGGTGCTGATGGTGCGGCGGAAGGTGCCGCCTCACTGGCTTCAGGGGCTGCATCATCTTCTTGCAATGGACGAACGGCTACGGGCTCGCGCCGACGCACTTGTTCGGTGTATTGCGCCTGCTCCCGGTCGGCAATTAAGCCTTCCGTTGCCTCAGCCCTTTCCTCTTCCGTGGAGGTCTCGGCACCTTCTTCAGGAACATCGGCAAGATCGGGATATCCTTCTTCCGATTCATCAGCAAACTCGTCATCGCCGGAAAACAAGCTGCCTATGGCGTCGGTGGTCCCTTCCCAGACGTCGGTTACGGTTGAACAACCTGCCAAAGCGAAGCAAATGAAAAACGGTGCGAGCCAAGGCGCAATTCTTATCTCGGTATGCTTAAACGTATGGCTAGTTTGATTGTGAGAAACGTCCATCAGTCGTCCCTTTTCTTATGTCCACCGATACTGGTGTTACGTCATAAGGCTCTGAGAGATTTGCCCGCGTCACTTCCCCTGACTCAGACGCAATCACCCTAGACAAGACCTGCCCGAGCGCCTATTGCATAGCGCGACTTCGGCAGGAAAAAAACCTCTAAAGGCTGACCTTTACGACCCTAGGTATATCGAGCCCCAACGGTATCCGCCGGACCCGTTCAAATCACCATGAATTGGGAGATCATGGCGCCAACAACGCACACTGACGAGTCCGCCGCAGATAGCCAAGAAATGGCGGAAATCCTGGCAAATATCGCTGAGCGGTCGCAACGGCTGGTCTCTGATTTCATAGCTCGCAATGCAAATGGCCCGGCCATCGATATGAGTGATACGGCTCAAATCGGGGCAGCCTTTTTCGAGCTCACGCAGAAGATGATGCAGGATCCGGCCAAGTTTGTCGAAGCCCAGGTGTCGCTTTGGAACGACTACATGACGCTGTGGCGTAATACCACGCTGCGCATGTTGGGCGAAGACCCGGAACCGGTCATCGAACCTGAGAAGGGAGACCGCAGGTTCAAGGATGAAGCGTGGCAGGAAAATGAAGTCTTTGACTTTGTAAAGCAGTCCTACCTGTTAACGGCACGGTGGATGAACGCCACGGTCAATGACGTTGAGGGTTTGGACCCGCAAACAGCCCGCAAGGTTGATTTTTACACACGGCAATTTGCCGATGCCATCGCCCCGACAAATTTCATCATGACCAACCCTGAAGTGCTGCGCGCAACGGCCGAAAGTCGGGGTGAAAACCTCATCAAAGGTCTGGAAAATATGCTTGAAGACCTTGAACGGGGCAAAGGCCGGCTGCGCATTTCTATGACCGACGAAGATGCCTTTGAAGTCGGCGTCAACGTGGCGGTAACGCCGGGGAAGGTCGTCTTCCAGAACGACCTTATTCAACTCATTCAGTACACACCGACAACGGAACAGCAGTATTCGACGCCGTTGCTCATCATTCCGCCGTGGATCAACAAGTATTACATTCTCGATCTTCGGGAAAAAAATTCGTTGGTTAAATGGCTGACCGACCAAGGGTACACGACCTTTGTCGTGTCATGGGTCAATCCCGACGAAACGCTGGCACACAAGACGTTTGACGATTACATGATCGAAGGCGCTATCGCTGCCATCGACGCCGTTAAAAAAGCGTGCACGGTCAAGCAAGTGAACGTCACGGGTTACTGTATCGGCGGCACGTTGCTGGCAGCGACGCTGGCCTATCTCAAAGCGAAAGGCGATGACAGCGTAAAGTCGGCAACGTTTATGACGGCCCTGACCGACTTTGAAGAAGTTGGCGATTTGCGCGTCTTTATAGACGAAGAACAGGTCGAGGAATTGGAACAGCGCATGGATGAAAGCGGCGGCTTTCTTGAAGGCGCAGACATGGCCGCCACATTCAACATGCTGCGGTCTAACGATTTGATCTGGTCATTTGTGGTCAACAATTATCTCTTGGGCAAAGATCCCTTCCCGTTTGATTTGCTTTATTGGAACGCAGATTCGACGCGCATGCCGAAAGCCATGCACAGCTTTTACCTGCGCAATATGTATTTGGAAAACAACTTGGTGAAACCAGGCGGTCTTTCATTAGATGGTGTTCCCATCGATCTCAGAACCATTGACGCGCCCGCTTACATGATTTCCTGCAAGGAAGACCACATTGCACCGTGGGCTTCTACATACGAAGGCACCAAGCTGTTCAAAGGCGAAACCCGGTTTGTTCTATCGGCATCCGGTCACATAGCCGGTGTCGTCAATCCGCCCGCCGCCAATAAATACTGCCACTGGACCAATGCCAAGAATCCCAAGACGGCGGATAAGTGGCTGGAGACGTCTGACGAACATCCGGGCTCCTGGTGGACCGATTGGGACGCCTGGCTGAAACCCCAATCCGGGGAAATGATCGGGTCACGTGTTCCGGGCGATGGATCGCTCAAAGTGATTGAGGATGCACCGGGATCCTATTGTGCCTTGCGCCCCGAATGAACTGATCTAGCAGGCTGCTGAAAAAGTCTTCCTTTTGAGGCTTTGGAATGATTCTTTCTCTTTGTTGATTGCATGGAGGAAGTAATGCGTGGAGGCGACGATCGGACGGAGGGTC
Organism: Rhodospirillaceae bacterium; assembly: GCA_965207985.1. Taxonomy (GTDB): domain Bacteria; phylum Pseudomonadota; class Alphaproteobacteria; order Rhodospirillales; family Rhodospirillaceae; genus CBDBND01. The sequence continues at coordinate 18,632 of CBDBND010000008.1, forward strand.
TTTTTTCTTATGTGAGCTGCGAGGCTCGTGTTCCGGCGACGCATCCGCTTCGCCTGATCCGTGCGCTGGTTGATGAGGCGCTGGAGCTTATGTCGCCGGATTTCGAGGGGTTGTATTCGAAGATCGGGCGTCCCTCGATCCCGCCGGAGAAGCTGTTGCGTGCGCTCCTGTTACAGGCCTTTTACTCAATCCGCTCACCCCGCACATCGCCCGCGACGACCATGTAACCAAGACCGGCAAGCGGCGGCGCACCTCCATTGACGGCCGCACCATGCGCCATTCCGGCTAGGGCCAAGGTAGGGTCCTCACTGGCTCGAGCCCCTACACGAAAGACCATGCCCTCCGATCAGTCTCAAGCCGAGGTCATCGCGTTTTTATCGGATCCCCACACCTTTGGTGGGCAACCGGTCGAACGTATCGATACTCATATTTCCCATCTCTTTCTGGCGGGCAACAGGTGCTACAAACTGAAACGCGCCGTTAAGTTCTCTTTTCTCGACTTCTCTACCGTCGCGCGGCGAAAACAAGACTGTGAACGGGAAGTCATGTTCAATCGCCGCACAGCACCCGACCTCTACCTCGGGGTGACACCCATTACAGTGAAAAACGGACACCTTCAGCTTGGGGGCAACGGCGCGGCCGTGGATTGGGTGGTCGAGATGGTCCGATTTGATCCGGACGAGACGCTCGATCACCTTGCCGCGCAAGGCAGGCTGACCAGCGATATCATAGCGAACACGGCCGACGCTCTGGCCGAGGCTCATATCGACGCAGAACGCTGCCGTGGTGATGACGGCGTGGCTTCGATGATGGCAGCGATCAAAAGCGGTAACGATATGCTGAATAATGAACCTGCCGGTCTGCAAGGCCGTGATCAGGCGGAACACGCTTTGGCACGTTTACGTCAAAGCATCGGCCGATCCGCTTCACAACTAAGCGCCCGTCACCGTCACGGATATGTCCGCCACTGTCACGGAGATCTCCACCTCGCAAATGTCTGTCTATTTCAGGGTCGTCCTACCATTTTCGATGCTATCGAATTCAATGATGATCTTTCGGCAATTGACGTCCTATATGATGCGGCTTTTTTCATCATGGACTTGCTTCGCTTTCAACAACTAGAACTCGCGAATGCGTTTATGAACCGTTATTTATCGGCAACGCGGGATTACGCCGGCCTATCGTTACTTCCCATGTTTATTGCGTTGCGAGCCCTGATACGTTTTGCAGCACAGGGGCTGCAGGTAAGGAAACGAGACGCCGGTGAAGACGCGGGGATCGCCTATCTACAAGTTGTCGAGAAGGTCGACCAAGAGGTGCAGCCACATTTGATCACCATTGGTGGCCGGTCGGGTACGGGAAAGTCGAGGTTATCAGAACAACTGGCAGTCCACGTAAAAAGCCATCAGCCGGGTGCAGTCATTTTGAACAGTGATGTTATTCGCAAACGCATGTTTAATATTCAGCCCGAGGCCCGTCTTAATGAAGCTTCATATGCACCAAGCGTGACTGAAAAAGTGTATCGAAGGATATGTAAGGATGCGCGACGATCCATTCGGGCCAGTCACACTGTCATTTGCGATGCTTCCTTTTTGAGCCTTGAACACCGGACAAAAATCGAGAGCGTGGCGCAGACACTACACATTCCCATCCATGGCCTCTGGCCCGAAGCGCCGGAAGAGACTTTGATGCGGCGTGTTTCGACCAGAACGAATGACGTCTCGGACGCCGACGCAATTGTTGTGCGCCGGCAAGGAGGTATCGAAACGGGGCTCATTCAATGGTCCATATTAGACGCTTCCAGATCCTTAGAAAAAATGCTTGCAGCCGCGGTCGCGGTTGTCTCCAGTTAAAGACCTGGTTGTGGCGGCTTCCGGCTTCTCCTGAGAAGTCAATGAGTTAACACGTCTGCTAGATAATCGAATGCAACCCTATCAGAGCCTAGGACACGTCTTGGCCTTGCAGCATTCGTCCTCTAACATGAGACCGAAGTCCGCCGTACGTGCGGGTCAATAGGCGTTTGGGGGCACTCATGAATTCATTGGTATTGCTTGGTTCTCTGGCCGTAGGGGTTGTTTCCGGCCCGTCCGTTCAGGCGCAGGATGAAGCCAGCGCAATCCTGTCACGCGGCGAGTATGTGGCCCGGGCGGCAAACTGTGTCGCCTGTCATTCCATGCCGGACGAGCCGGCTTTCGCCGGTGGCCTCAAGATGGCGACGCCCATCGGTGAAATCTATGCCACCAACATCACGCCCGATGATGCAACGGGTATCGGCACCTATTCTCTCGAGGAATTTGACCGTGCTGTGCGTCTGGGCGTGGCCAAGGACGGGCACCGGCTGTATCCCGCCATGCCCTATCCAAACTACGTAAAGATAACCGACGAAGACATCGAAGCGCTGTACGACTATTTCATGAACGAGGTGGCACCGGTCAATCAGCCCAACAAGCCAAGTGAAATCCCTTGGCCGCTGAGCATCCGCTGGCCGCTGATGGTCTGGAACCTCTTTTTCTTTGACGACAGCCGGTTTGAACCCAAAGCCGATCAAAGCGACTCTTGGAATCGCGGCGCCTATCTGGTGCAGGGCCATGGCCACTGTGGCGCCTGTCACACACCGCGCGGCTGGGCCTTCAACGAATTCGCCACCGATGAAAGCGGTTCGGACTTTTTGGCGGGCGCATTTCTTGACAACTGGTATGCCTCCGATCTCACCCAATCCAACCGGGCTGGCTTAGGCCGCTGGTCGAGAGAGGATCTGGTGGCATATCTGAAAACCGGGCGCAACGTGCACTCGACGGCGTTTGGCACCATGGACGAGGTGATCATCAACAGCACCCAGTATTTGACCGACGAAGACCTCGGGGCGATGGCCGACTACCTTCTGTCCCTTCCTGCGGCCCACGACGACGGTGAATACGTTTACGATAGTTCAACATACGATCTGTTGCGCAGTTCCGAACGCCGGTCGGTCCCTGGAGCACTCTTGTTTATGCAACAGTGTGAGTCGTGTCATGTGGATAGCGGCGAGGGATATCCGCCTTACATGCCGCCCATGGCCGGCAATCCGCCACTGATGGATCCAGATCCTGCATCTCTCATCAACATCATCCTTAATGGGTCTTCGCGCTTGGTGGTAGACGGCACACCCGATGCTTATCGCATGCCTGGTTACCGGTTCACGCTCACCGACCAGGAGATCGCCGACATCGTCACCTTTATCCGGCAAGGATGGGGCAACAATGCAAGTGCCGTCACCGCGGAAGAGGTCGCCAACCTACGTGTGCTCACCGAGGCGGCCGTTGACCGTATGCCCGTGTTGCGCATGAAGTGATCAGGTGAAGGCGGCCTGACAAAAATCTCCAACTGCTGCACACCATTCGTCTGTGCAGACATCGACCGTATAGATATTTCCGCCTGGAATGACCTTGGTGGGTATGTCGGGAATGAGCGGAAGCGTCTTTTCAATGTTGGGCGTTTCCACGTCCCCGTCGCCATAAACGATCAGCACCGGACATTGCACAAGCGTGAGACGCTCGGTCAGATCGTACTTGTACACGGCGCGGTAGGCGGATACCGCTGAGTTTCCCGTCAAAACGGCGGTGAGAAAGCGTTTTTGAAAAATGGCCGGATCGATGGGGGCGGCGACGGGCCAGCGCGCCTGCCAGAGATCCACCAGATGCTGACCGTTCTCCTGAGGCGATGGTGGTGGTTTCATTTTCGGCTGGCGTCGCGGCGCATCCGCAGGCAGTGGCGGATGCAAGGGCGGGCCGGATAATGCCAAGGCTTTGACCCGCTCCGGCGCTTGAATGGCCGTTTGTATGGCGAAGGTTGCGCCCGTGTGAGCGCCGCATAGGGCAAAGGATTTGAGACCCAGGATATCGGCCAGGCTAAGGACAGAGTCCGCATAGTCCTCCGGTTCAAGGACCGTGGTTGGCCTGTCGGACATCCCATATCCCAAAGTGTCCATCGCCACAGCCCTGAACTGCTGACCAAGGATCGGCATGGCGGCTTCGAACATGGCGCCCGACTGGGGTGACTGGTGCAGAAGGATCAACGCCTGCGCATCGGCGGTTGCCGTGTCGTAAAAGTGGACCTGTCCGTAAGGGGTGTCGGCATAGCCCCGGCGGGTTGTGCAGTCGGCGGAGAGGGACGTCACCAGGTTCCCTGGTCAGGCATGGAGACCCAAGGCTCTTCCGGGGGAAGGGGGCCGCCTTTCTGCAGGAGCTCGAAAGAAATGCCGTCCGGTGATTTGACAAAAGCCATAAACCCATCCCGCGGCGGCAGATTGAGGGTCAGACCCTTGTCCATCAGCTCCTGGCATGTTTCATAGATGTTGTCGACCTGATAGGCGACGTGACTGAAGTTGCCGTATTTCTTGCGGTCTTCAGGATCGTGGTAATAAACCACTTCGATCTGCGCATCTTCGTCACCGGGCATAGCCAGGAAGACGATGTCACAGGGCCGTTGATGGCCTTTGAAACGACGGATCTCGACCATGCCCATGGTGCCGCAATAGAAATCAAGCGCCTCGTCCAGGTCTGAGACGCGAACAGCGGTATGAAGGTACTTCATTGGGGAAATAAAAAGACCCCACCGTTCACAACGAACGGTGGGGTCAATTCTTCTGCGACTTATTCGCCGATGGTCTCGCGACTTGCCGGCGGGATCCAGCTCACTTCACCGTCCTTGAACCGCTCAATGGCGGCTTGAAGTGTGTCGTGGGCTTCGCATCCACGCGGGCACAGGTTCTCAAGTTTTTTCAGATTGGCTTCAGCGGAGTCCTGATCACCCATCATGAGGTAAAGCTCGCCCTGATATTCCAGAGCGCCTTGGTGGGTGGGATCCGACGCCAAAGCAGCGTTGTAGTTTTCCATCGCTTCTTTGTGCATGCCCATGCTGCGCTGACTGTAGGCTTTGAGAGTCAAAGCCTCGGCATTTTCGGGGTACCACTCGATAACTTCAAAATCGAGATAGGCTATGGCCTCTTCATATTTGCTCGCATCGATCATTTCCTGAACTTCGGTGAAATCAATGTCGCCTTCCAATGGAAAATCCACGCCGGCAATGGCCCAAGCCTGACTAATGAGAAATCCGAGTGCAGCGACTGCGGACGTTAAAGAGGTAAGCAACATACGGGTCATGGGGAAAAGTCCTTTTTCCTGTCGTGTCTCTGATAGGACTTATAGCGCTTCAGAGACGGGTTTCAACTCAAACGACTACTTTGGTACCTACGAAAAGCCCCGCCTGAACGCGGGGCTTCCGTTTTGTGTGTCGCTCAGGGAACGGCTACCTGCAATCCGTTACCGTGACCGTCGACGAAACGTTTTATTTGTTTTCCCGCTGGAAGGCGGCGGAGACGGGGAGGTCACCTTCACGCAGAAGCGGCGAGTAGGTCAGATCGATGAACCGGTCCCGGTCCTTCTGCCATTCCGCTTCCTGTTCGGCGGTCGGCATGTACTGCTCGATCATCGCATTGGTGATCCCTTTCTCTTCCAAAAGGGCTTCCACCACCTTCATCCGGCGGCGGTTCGACCAAACCTCAGCCCCTAGGGCGATCAGGCTGGTCATCATGTTGTCGAGGATCGGGTTGCCTAAAAACACCGCCCGCTCAACATCGGACGGTATAAAGTCGGACGCATAGGTCGGACGGTCGGTCTTCAAGTCTGTGGTGGCCATAATTCCCTCTCCTTACTGGGGCCGCGCCGGATTCCCGGCCTGTTCTGATGGGATAAGATACGCTCCCACACCCTCCTGATGCAATTGTGACAATGCCTGCGGTCGTGGTCCGGACCCTTATTTTCAAGACATTCAAGTGGATTTGACCACTGAATCCTTAAGTTATTGATATATAAAGATTATTGAGTTACGCGATTGACCGATAGCCAACGCGAGGGATAGACGCCACGGGCGTTATCGACCCATCCCGACACATAGGGCCGGACCAAACGCCGTCCAGAATAGAAATAAAGGGGAATCATGGGTTGCTCCTCCAAAGCCTTGGCTTCGGCCTCGTACATATGAGCAGCCCGTTCTTGGAGGTCGTTGGCATACCAAGCTTCGTAAAATAGTGCATCGAAAGCCGGACTGTTGTAGCGCATGAAATTGCGCGAACTGAGTTCCGAATGAATAAACTGAATAAAGGATGGCGCGTCGTAGGTGCCGCCGACACGCAAATAGCGGGCGACTTCGAAGTTACCGCTGATCCTATCGGCAGCCAGTACCCGACGTTCAGAATTAATGAGTTCCGTTTGCACGCCGATTTGTCGCCACATGGCACCAATGGCGGCCGCTTGCCGCGCCTGTAATTCTTGGGTGTTGTATCGCAAAGGTACGGTCAGAGGATTGCTTGGTCCGAAACCCACTTCGCTCAACAATCGTCTCGCCTCTTGCCGGCGTTCGTCCATGGACCAATCCTCGAAATCCGGTTTCGGCCGTCGCGGATAATTCTGAACCGTTGGCGGAATATAACTGTAGGCTGGCACTTCACCCGTACGCAAAACGCGATTGACCAGAGTTTCGCGGTCTATAGCCATGGACAGCGCCCGTCGAACGCGCACATCGTCAAACGGTGGTTTTTCCGTATTGAATACGTAAAACTCTGTGGTCAGACCCGGGGTAATGTGGAGCACCTCAGGCATGGTTTCCTGAATAAATGACAGTTGGTCTGGCGGAAAGAACACCAAAGTATCCAAATCCCCTGCACGAAAACGGCGGAATGCTGCATTCATGTCCTCCGAGGGCACATGGAAGACTTCATCGAGCATGACGTTGTCAGCGTCATAAAAGTTTGTGTTCTTGACCAATTTGACATGGGACCCCGGCAGCCATTCGGCTAGTTTGAATGGTCCATTGACCACCATATTTTGGGGTCGGGTCCATTCCATGTCGTATTTTTCCACCACATGCCGCGGCACCGGCCGGGCATCAATGGCAAGAATATCCATGAGGTAGGGGGCGGGGTGGGCGAGCCTTACGACCAGAGTATCAGCATCCACTGCTTCCACGCCCAGACTTTCAACCGGCATTTCACCCTTGCTGATGGCATGCGCATTGACGATGGGTCGGAAGTATTCTGCCGACCGTGAGGCCGTTGCAGGGTCTAGTTGCCGGCGGAAGGTGTACGAAAAATCATAAGCGTCCATCGGCGTGCCGTCCGACCACAACAGGCCGTCGCGCATGTCGAAAGTGTAGATCAACCCGTCGTCGCTTATGGTCCAAGATTCGGCAGAACCGGGTATGGGCCGATCATCGGCTGACGTGGTTGCCAAGGCGACAAACATGTCCGTCATGATGGTGGACTCAAACGCACTCAGAATTTTATGGGGATCAAGACTTTCCGGATCGCCCGCACCGCCTCGGCGCAGGATGCGGGCCCCGTCTTGCGCCAGAGTTTCGCTGGCCAACAAAACAACAAGAAAAATGGCGATTACGCTTTGTACAACTCTCATAGAAACATCTTGACCGCGAAAGGTGGGATTAGCCAAGTCATTAACTGTCCGGCGGACCAAACTTGGTCAATCCGTCCGGTCCCGCTCCGATACGGAAGGATTGGGTCATGGCGTCTCCGGTGCGGTAGTGCTTCACACACAATTCCCGGAAATCCCTGAGCCGATACCAGGCGGTGCAAATGGCATCGCCCTTGATCGTCCATGTGCCTTCTTCATCGAGACCGTCGGTCCAGGTGACCCGCGCATCACCACCTTTTTTATAGTGCACTGTTCCGGTCATTTGGTTGTTAAAGCGCAACCATTCGCCGAAACGGCCTGGATTGAAGAAGTCTTCCAGTTCCGTCTTCGTCATGGGACGGGCTTGGGGTTCAAACAACGTATTCCATTGACCTGATCCACCCGGCGTCTGCACGGCAACGGCCCGCACCGCACCATAGGGTTCCAGGAAAAGGATTTGAACGTCACTCGCCGGTTCAACTCCTGCATCATTAAGGCGTTCAAGCACATCATCGAGATCCGGCACAGGAATGCGCACCGAAAGAATACCCAGATTGGGCGGTCCGATCCGGTCTTGGAAATCATATCCTTGTGCCGTCATCCACTGTCGGGCACCGAGGGATTGTTTGGTAGAGCGGGGAAACAACACGTTGGCCTGACGGTAACTGGCAATCTCCATCACATTATGGGGAAGTCCGTAATCATTGGGACCGACTGCGCTTGTTTGCGGCCTGTCACGCAAGCCGATGCCCTCGAACCCCAGCACCTCCGAATAAAACGCGTACCAGGCCTCCAGATCTCTCACCATCTGATAGCCCACTTCGATGTGTGTGGCACCATCAAACGGCGGCCAGCCTTCCAGGGGAGGCGACTGGCGCTCTTGGAAAGACACGACCAAATCGCCGGGACCGATCATGACCTGGCTTTCGCCCCGCGCCGTGCCGCGATCGTAGGTCGACTTTAGACCATGCGCCGTCCAGCCGAGACGGCGTAACGAAGATTCCGTCCAATCCAGGTCCTTGACCAGAATATTGAGATTGTAGAGACCGCCCGTATCCCACCACCGGGCCGCAGGGCGCATAAGTTGCTTGTTTGGCACATCGATTTCGACAAGACGCACATAGCCGAACTGAGACTGTTCGTTGCCGACAAGCACTTCCCGGCCCGTCGTGCCGAATTCCAACCCCCACAGGCGGATAGACGTGGGATCAATGTTGCCTTGATGCTTGATCTTCCATTGAAAGACGTCGGTGAATGCGGGAAGCGCCTGGTCCAAGTCCGACACGCTGATGACGAATTCCTGAATGCGTGATCCTTCGACATTTTCCAAGGCGTAAGGGTCGTGCCCGTCAGCGTTGGCAGTACCATACAGTGCGATCAATATGACTGCGCCCAAGAAATGAAGTCCGAGGAGTCGTTTCATAGTGCAGTTTCCTTACTGACTACCGGTTTTCAGCGACATTAAGATGTACTCTAAATCAAACGATGGAAACGCATAGCGGACCAATATTTTATCCGGTCCTGTCATCCAAACATGGATATCATCGCCTAATCTGTAATGGTCCGTCTCAAACGTTCCGGCCGGAACGGAAACTTCTTCCTCACCTTCAAACGTCATCGTATTGGTTTCGAGGTGGCCGAGGACCGGCACGCCTGTGCGCGGCGCTACCTGTGGATTATAGATGGTCGACGTTTGTGCCCCGCCCTCAGCTTTGTCGTAATACCAAAAGTGCCAGCTGTCCGTGGCCAAGGGGTGGGGCACGATGGAAAACCCTTCCGGAACATCGATTTTGTGAAACACGGTGCCGAGCGGCCCACTGATTGCTGCGCTCAATGTATTCCCACGAACGGTGAACAATCCGACACCGTTAAACTGCCCTTTCGACCAATAGGTCACCATACTTTCCAGCGGCCGAAAGTCTGCCGCAACACGGTGAACCATAGTGATTGAGTTTTCGGCATCGAAGTTATCCGTATATCCGATCATGGTGCGAGACCCATCCGGATGGACGTTGAGACGCCAGGATTCGTTGGCTCGGGGCCGTTGTGCCTCGATCGTTCGGTATAAGATTTCGCCTTCCGCCCATCTTACGATATTGGGATTTTTCCCAGGTTCTGCTGCTTGAGCCGAAAAAGCGGCGGACCAAAGCAAGGCGCACCCTAAGAGTGCGTTCACGCCCAGCACGAGGTGCTTGTCTAAATTCATCGGCGTGCTCCCAATTTCTGTTGAAACGTTAAGGCCATTCCCGTCCGCCCTATCTTTTCTAAATCTAAGTCTTCGCCATGTGAACGCCACATTTGGGAGTCATGACTCGTCGGTGTGGTTACAAAGGGCGCTTATTGACGCGTCCGCATCAAGTTTTTTCGATGCTGACCCTCTAAATGGACACGCGGACGGGACCTATGTTTTCAACACGCAATTTGATTTTTGGCGTTTTACTTAGCTTTATTTTGATCGGACTGCCGCAAGGGTCCGAGGTCAGTCAGGCGGCCAAGTTGGTCGATGAAAACATTTGTATTCTCGAGAACATGGGTAACACCCGGTCCCAAGTAGCCCGGCTTCATATCAGTGAGGCCTGCAATTTTCTTTCCCTCCATGAAGCCAGCTTGATCCTCAATACGGAACAGCGTGCCTTTCACGAATGTGTCTTGAAGTATCTTCCCGGCGTGGAAGCCGATTTAAACGCTTCCGACATAACCCGGTCGTGCCGTCAGTTGGTTTGGGACCGGAGGGGTAAAGTGGACGACTTCGGAAGACAGTAAAGCTCAAGCCGCGATGATTTGATTACGGCCGCCGCGCTTTGCTTTGTAAAGCGCTTCATCCGCTGCTTGCGTTATATCGGTGCTGTTCTGGATGGCCGGGAAAGTGGCCACACCGGCTGAAAACGTGACGGAGAATGGCCCTTGGTCACTCTCGTAAATCATGTTGGCGCAGGTTTCGCGTAATTCTTCGAGAATCGTCATAGCCGCATCTAATTCCGTATTGGGCATGACCACGGCAAACTCTTCACCGCCGTAACGTCCCACATGATCAACCCGGCGAAGCCGATTGCGGATCATATGCGTTACCCTAAGGATGACCTGGTCGCCAACCGCATGTCCGTAGGTATCATTCACCTTCTTAAAGTGATCGATGTCGACCATGGCCATTACCACATGGGTTTCGGTTCTGGCGGCCGCGCTGATTTCACGGTCCAATGCGCGCAAGATATTTGTATGGTTCAGCAGGCCCGTCAGACTGTCCCGGTCGGTGAGTTTCTTTAAGTCGGGGTAGCGTTGAGCGCGGCTGGTGACGGCCGAAATCAATTGATCGGGTTTGAGCGGTTTGACCAGAAAATCGTCCGCCCCAAGGTGGCGAGCTTCCAACTGCAGAGTGATACGGCTTTCGGTCGACAAAAACAGAATGGGAACCGTCGTATAGGCCGGAAACTGCCGGACAATTTGTGCCAGTTCCAAGCCCGTACAGTTACCAAGATATAAATCCATGACGATGATATCGGCGGCAAGACCGGCCAGCTCGTTGAGCATCGTTTCCGGATTTTCGATAACGCGTACCTCCATGCCCGCATGCTCGAGCGTAAGCTGATAGAATTTCGCCAGCGTCGGATCGTCTTCTACAATAACCACGCGTAAAGGCGGTGCCGTTAAACGCTCTTCAATGGCGCTTAAACGGGAAAACAAATCTTCCTGATCCAGCGGAGCATAAACGAAATCCACAGCACCTTGCCGAACGGCATCGAGCCGGTCGCTAAACGCGCTGTGATCCGCCACAGAAACAACCGGAACGTCTTCAAATAGACCACACTGTTTTAACCAAGCATAGGCTTCCGCCGTTTGGTCCAGACTAGGGTCTGTTGACATTTAACGCATGGCGATGATGGTTTCGACGAGGTTGCAGTTTGCGGCGTAGCTGATGTCGGTCTTGTCGTAGCGTGTTGCGATGCCACGGAATTCCTTGATCTTGGCGAAGTAGTTTTCGATCAGATGTCGCCAGCGGTACATGTGCTTGTCGTAGGCCGCCGGCCGCTTCCTGTTGGCGAGCGAGGGAATGACGGCGCTTGCGCCACGTTGGTCCAGTTGCTCTCGCAGCCAGCCGGCATCGAATGCCTTGTCGGCGATGAGGGCATCGAAGTGAACGTCGTCGATCAACGGCTGGACGCCCATCATGTCGTGGCGCTGGCCAGGGAGCAGCACGAAGCGGACCAGACACCCCAGTGCGTCGACCAGGGCGATGATCTTGGTGGTCAATCCGCCCCGTGATCGGCCGATGGCCTGATTTTGAGTCCCCCTTTTGCGCCGCTCGCCTTCTGGTGAACGCTGACGATGGTGGCGTCGATGAGGGCATATTCGAAATCCGGTTCCGCCGACAACTCCTCGAACAGCCGCTCGAAGACACCCTTCTTCGCCCATCGGCGAAAGCGCTGGAAGACGCTGTTCCAATTGCCGAACGCCGGGGGCAGAGCGCGCCACGGCGACCCTGCGCGCACCCGCCACAAAACCGCCTCCAAAAACAGGCGGTTGTCCGCCGCCGTCACGCCACGGTCCGTCGCCTTGCCCGGTAGATGACGCCAAATTTTCTCCCAAACATTGTCCGTGATCACAAAACGCTCTGACTGTCCCCCGTCAGGACCAATGGAACAGATTAGGGTGATTGCGTAAGAGAGTGTTATTGGCTCATCGTCATCATTGAGGAGTGAACGATGAGAGATAGAACAGAACGATCCCAGGATGTTGCGGAGCGGACGGTCAAGGACATCCGCCGCAAGACCCGCAAGCGTTACAGTGCTGAGGAGAAGATCCGCATTGTCCTGGCCGGACTGCGCGGCGAGGACCCGATTGCCGAGCTATGCCGCCGTGAGGGCATAGCCCAGGGGATGTATTACAGCTGGTCGAAGGAGTTCCTTGAGGCCGGGAAGAAGCGCCTGGCCGGTGATACGGCCCGTGAGGCCAACACGGGCGAGGTCAAGGAGCTGCGCCGCCAGGCTCACGACCTCAAGGAGGTGGTGGCCGAACAGGCCCTGGAACTGCGCCTTCTCAAAAAAAACATGATCGGGGATGGGGGAGACGACGCATGAGATACCCCGCCTCCGAGAAGCTCGAGATCATCAGGCTGGTGGAACAGTCGCATCTGCCGGCCAAGCGTACGTTGGACACCCTTGGGGTTCCCCGCACCACGTTTTACCGCTGGTACAACAGCTATCTGCAGGGCGGGCTTGAGGCCCTTGAAGACAGGCCGCCCAAGCCGTCCCGGGTGTGGAACCGCATCCCGGATGAGATCCGTGACCGGATTGTCCAGATGGCCCTGGAGAACCCGGACCTGTCGCCCCGGGAACTGGCGGTACGGTTCACCGATACACAGGCCTACTTCGTCTCGGAAGCCAGTGTTTACCGGCTTCTCAAGGCCCATGACCTGATCGCCAGCCCGGCGTTTGTGGTGATCAAGGCGAACGATGAGTTCAGGGATAAGACCACGGCCCCGAACCAGCTTTGGCAGACCGACTTCACCTACATCAAGGTCATCGGATGGGGCTGGTTCTACCTGAGCACCATCCTGGATGATTACTCCCGCTACATCATCGCCTGGACGCTGTGTACGACCATGAAGGCCAGTGACGTCACAGACACCCTGGAACTAGCATTGCAGGCCTCAGGCTGCGACCGGGTCGAGGTCCGGCACAAGCCCCGCCTGCTGTCAGACAATGGCGCGTCCTACATCTCTAGCGAACTGGCCGAATGGCTCGACGACAACGGCATGGATCATGTGCGCGGCGCACCCTATCACCCGCAGACACAGGGCAAGATCGAGCGGTGGCATCAGACCCTGAAGAACCGCATCCTGTTAGAGAACTACTTCCTGCCGGGCGATCTCAAGGCCAAGATCGGGCGCTTCGTCGCCTACTACAATCACCACCGCTACCACGAGAGCCTGAGCAATCTGACGCCCGCCGACGTCTACTTCGGGCGCGGCGAAACCATCTTACTCGAAAGGGAGAGAATCAAACAAAACACCATCAATCAACGGCGCTTGCAGCACCGCAAAACCGCCGCCTAAACTGAAAACCAAGATGGGCCAAACTCTCTCTTAGTTTATCAACCCCCGCTGTCCCAAATAATCTGACGACGGACAAGACGAAGAAGAAGAAGAAGAAACATTAGGTGATGTTTTCTTTGAATTGCCCCTCGTCAAATGGGGTGTTTTCGAAAGCACATCCCTATTGAATTCTAAGATCGTTCTTCTTAGCGATCTCCATCCGGTGGTTGATATGTTTAACGCTGAGGGTGTTGGAGTAGGGGCGCGCTCCTCAACGGAAGTTGTTTCCGAATTGAAGCTTTCAGATAAGGATCGCAAACGTCTCATCGCCCTGCTTGGGGCGCGCAGCTACGATGTTTATTCGGTACGGGCGGCTTTGAGCGACCAATTGACCGACGAAGAGTTACAAAGAATCCGCATTCCAGAAGCGGAGAAAAAGAGGCTGAAGTTCTACTTGAACAACTATTCCCGGGGACTCCTAAATGTCATTTTGGAGGGGACTGACGTGGAAATCACCGACCGGTCTTCCCTTTCAACAATCCTGGAAGGGAAAAACCGGGAAAAAGTTCTCAAGAATCTCATTGAGATCGCGAATCGATTGCGCATCGAACCGGAAGAGATCGTCAATTACATCAGCAAACTGTCGGAAATCATTCTTGCCATTTCCTATTACCACCGGGTCTATGACAAGATGATTGAAGATCTTAAAGATCTGCTTCTTCAAGTCCGCAAAATGCAGGAAGACCAAGCGCTCTGTCACCGGTTTCCTGGACTCAAAGATGACGCCAAGGAAGTTTTGGAATACGGCCGTGATACCCTTGGCGGACTTAACGAGTATTTTAACCGCTTTAAGGAGGTGGAACGCTTCTTTGATAAAGAGATTACACCTGAGAAATTCAAAACCCTAAAAGACGGCGTGGAAAAACATTTTCGCGCCATCGGTAAAGTGGTGTGCTACTGGCAGATCAAAGTGGATGCGTGGAGTCACCGGTTCATTGACAGCCGAGGTCGCACTAAGGATTCAACATCTGAGCAGCGATACAATTTTTTTTAAGGAAGAGCTCCACTATAACATCACCCTCATTCGGGAAACGTTGGATACCATAAAAGAAGCTGACATTTCGCTTTGAGGGAGACCAGGGAGGCATCAGAAATGAAGAGTCTGTTTCGCACCTTTATCGTGAGTATGGGACACACAGCACCCTTTTCAGTACATGCAGAAACGATGACACCATGGTGGTCGCAAGAGGTAACGGAATGCGACCGCCAAGCCTCCCATGGGTTAGACCCGTTTCACGTGGCGCCGGCGGTTTCACGCAGTACGATGGACTTTGAGAAGGCCCAGGCTGCCTGCGAGGAAGCTGTTAAAAACGATCCTGACAATCCTCGCCTCAACTATCAGCTTGGCCGGGTTTATGGCTACAGCGGCCAATGGCAAAAGGCGATGCCCTACCGGCTGAAGGCAGTGGAGGCCGAATATCCTCAATCGTTGTTTGTCATTGGTTTTCTTTATTTCACTGGTACGACGATTGACGAAAAGGCGCCCTGTAAGACCGTCACCATGTGGCGGCGGGCGGCAGAACTCGGTCGGCTGGCGGCGCAAGTGGCGTTGCCCCGTCATTACATGCGGGGTGACTTTGAGGAATGTGGTGTTGAAATTCCTAATGCCGAGTTGCAAGGCTACCTAAACGCGGCGGCGGATCAGACCAGCGATTTTTACGCGGGAATGTTGATTGAAGATCTAAAGACCGAACTTGCTAACTAATCGGCTAGTGGAGAACAGACGTTACGGAGCCAACGACGCGTTGTATTGCGCGACAATATCTTCGCTCAGTTTGCGTCCGTCCAAATAAATTTCCGTCGCCGCCATGTTTCCAGAGTCCGTATCGAAATGGCAGGTCACATTGCGGTTTTCCCTAGCCGCAGTTTGCCGCAGTCCGGTGAACCTTACATAGACTTCAGGACGCGGGTTCTCTTGAACCGTATAGTCAATAATTTCGGTGATCTCGAACCTGTCATACCGGTTGGTATCGTATTGGAGGGCGACTTGCTCGCAAAAACCCGCATAGTCTTCCGAACATCCGGCCAAGACAAAGGCCGCCAAAGCTGTCGCTAAGTGTTTCCCCCGCATCTTCCGTCCTCCCTGGTTTCGACCCAACACTGACACACCTGAAACGAGAAAAACAGGTTTTAACCCGAAGGTTGAAGTTGCTTTGATTAATGGATTTCCGGTTCCAATCAGCGTTCGTTAGCCTTGTTGCTCTCTTTCTTAGCCATCCACAGCGGTTTCAACTTCCGGCGGCATATCCCTGGCCCACAACGTTTCCGGGTCGATGTAGGCGCCGGTCCATTCAGTCGGTGCGGTCATAAACTCGGGAAAATGTTTTTCCGCATAGGCCGGGATGGGCCCCGGAACCTCGGCCAAGCTCCTGGCCTTTTTGGACATGTCCCGCCGGTAGGTGCGACCGGGGTCTTGTCCCATCAATTGCCAGGGATACCAGGGGCCATGACGCTGTCCCATGGTGACGGCCAGCACGGAGGTGAGGTCCGGATTTTCCAGTTCGTCCCGCCGGGCAATGATTTGCGCCTGCTGGTTCTTGTAATAGGTCTCGCCGACAGATGCCCGCGGCCATTTGTCAGGCGTGATCGGATTTTTCTTCACCATCTTGCCGTCAGACCAACGTATGACGTCGTTACCGTCCACCTGCCATTCGACCCGCAGGCGTGTGTGGTCATTGATGGGCTCCATGGGTTTGACGATGGTGTGAAGAGTCGAGGCGTAATTGACTACCTCCACGGTTTTTTCCAGCCATGGATTGTACCAGCTATCCAGGACTTCACCTGTCTCGAGATCCATATAACAAATGGTGAAGTTGGACATGTTTTTGTACGAGCCGTCGTCTTGACTGTAAGAGCGGCTGAAACCGAGAGAGCCCGCATAGAACATGGGCTCCAAAACTTTGCCATCCTCCAGGATCGCGTGAACGATGCCTTTCATCCAATTGACCGTCTCTTTGCCGTCTTCGAGATCGCCGGTCATTTTGATCAGGGCATAGAGCTGATCTTCGGGATCGTTGAAATCCAGAGCGCGTTTTGTCGCCGCTTGTACGATTACCGGGGTTGCGACAGATGTGGCCATGAGACCGGTGACAGCGCCAAGGGCGGTGCGTCGGCTGGAAGTTAAAGATTCATTTTCTGACATCGAACTACTCCTATTGCGAAGCGATCATGGATAAACCGAAAGCTTAATCCGAATGCACTTACCCTGTACCGGTCTCTATTCTGCGCAATCCGCGCCAAGACATGTAAACAAGGGGCACGAGTGAACCGAGAAGAAGAGTTCCCACGGCCAACAAACATTGTCCTCGAAGTTCAAAACCATTCTTCTTGGCGTCAGGAAGAATAAAAGATAATGCGATGACAGCCATGAGACCCAGGTCCACGAGTATTTGAGCGTCCCAGGACCAGGGCTCCAGGTTCACGATATAGACTCCTAATGATACCGGCCGCCAGATGATAACAGCAGCCGTGTAAACTACGAACAACAACCATATCCCCGCCCATACATAACCCGCTGTACGTGCGTGCATGATGTGCCTCCTCGATTGTTTCAGAGCTGATTCACCCAATTGCGAACTTCGTTTAACCGGATGCTATCGTCCAAAAGGTCCTCCTGGACACCGATCTTTTCCCGGAGATCTGACCGGTCTGGATCGCGGCCGAGGGCAATGAGGTCATCCGCAGCCTCCCTGACGCTGTCCGCGTCTTTGTAAAAGCCTTCCCGGATCAACGTCTTACGCTGCCGCCACACGATGGCGCCCAGCTCTGCCAAGTGAAACTCGGGATGGTATTGCACGCCGGTAAAGGTCGAGGTTCCAGTGGAGAAGGTCGCTCCTTGAACGGGACACATGGAGTTTTTCACCAGTACCGTTCCGCCCGGCGGCAGCGAGTCCACCATGTCTTCATGGATCATCGCCGCTTCGAAGGGTGAAGACCGCCCCGCAAAGACCGGATGGGTGCGTCCCGCATCCGTGAGGGTTAGCCCACGACCGATGCCGAACTCCCGGCCCTTGGGGTTACGCACCACCGTGCCGCCCGCTGCCACGGTTGCGATCTGAATGGCGAAGCAACTGCCAAAGCCGCAAACGCCGGCATCAAACACGGCGCGGGTAAATTCGATCTGCTGCCGCACCGCAGGATCATTGGTGTTGGTGACACTGATGGCAGAACCCGTCCATACAGCGCCGTCGTAGGCCTCAAGGGCCGCACCCGATGGCACGGCAACGCCAGGGTCTGCGGCAAAGACAACGTCGCACGTCACGTCGGACCTGCATTGGCGGAGGGTCCGCACATAGAGATCGGCTGCCACCGAAGCGCCATCTTCAACGAGTTTGTCGCGAATCTTTTTCGGGTACCCGTCGACAATCAGTATTCGAGGGGTCGACACGCAATACGTCCTATAAATTTAGCGAGGAACATCCCTGGTAAAGTATTCGGTCAACATATCCATAATATTTACCCGCGCGTCATTCTGGCATTCTTGAAAAATAATGTTGCCTAATCGCTCCAGATTGTTTTCGCTGAGCAATGTATTTCCAGTAAATCGACTGAAATAGCCGTCCCACCAAACAAGCAAGAACCCAAATTCGTCTTCCGATAAATCGATAAGATGGACACAACGCACTTCATCCATTTGGACAGGTTCATCTTCCTGCGCCCATGCCGTCGTAATATATGTGCAAATAACCGTAACGATAAGAGCATTGAGAATTCGCATGGTGTATTCCTTTTTCTAGATCTCAATATGTAACACACACATTAGAGTCTTAGAATCCGCCTTGCCTAACGGGACCGCTGTTTCTCGCCAATGAACTAATCGACCGCTTTGGAGTCTTGCCACAGCAAAGTGGATGAAATGACGGCATCAATGAGGCCGAGCTGCCTTAATTGCGGACTCGTTTCGACGTTATCGGATTTCATCACACCTTTGTAGGGTTGCGAGAGCGGGTCAACGTGTGGTGACTCGCGCAATAAGGTGTCGGTGTGTTTTGTCCTTGTTGTTATATGGCCGCATGAGATGTGCACGACCGCACGTGCGCTTCTTGGACTTCAGTCTCCATAGCTTTTGGTTCGGCTGCCCGCGCAGCCAGAATGGCCAATTCCGGGTCCGTCCCCAGTTCGACCAGGAGACGCGCGGCAATCATACCGGCCCGGCCACGTCCGCCACGGCAATGGATGGCAACGGTCTGATTTTCGTTTAATCGGTTTCGAAGGTCTGCGCCGATCGCTACCCAACGGCGCTCCCAGTCTTCATTCGGGACTTGAAAATCTACGATGGGATTCTGATGCCATCGTAGATTCCGTTTTTCGCACGCCCTTTCGAGTTCAGCGGGAGACAGATTGCAAGACTTCAGTTCCGCGTCATCCATCAACGTGAGCAATACCTTGGCTCCTGCCTTAACGAGGGCATTCATATCGGTTGCAAGGTCGCGGTCCCAAGGTCCGGTGATGGCATCGGGCTGCACTTTGCCAGGACACATGGTGAAGACGATGCGGCCCTTGCTCTTGGTGGGGCTGACACTGGCCAATGGCAGAGGGTGGGTTTCGCTCGTTTTGGCCGGCTGCATCTACGGCTCAATTGTTTCGGGGCGGTCAGGAATGTTCAGTTTATGGCCATTCTGCTGAAGCCAGCGTACCCAATCGTCTTGTAGTAGTCCTGCATGGCGGGCCAAGTCGCGGTCCTGATCCTTGAGGGCACGCAGATAGAGGTTTGTGCTGGGGAGAAAAACCTCATGCCAAATCTTAGTCAGGCGGGGATGGACTTTATCAAGAACAGGATCGGTTACTTGCAGTGCATGACCGGCAGCAGTTTCGTACCGGCCGATGAGAAATTCCGTATCGCTTGGATCGATCAAACCGCCGCGCTCATTGGCGTAGGCGATTGCCCCGCGGATCTCCAGCATGGCCTGTCTGAAGTGCTGCGCATTGGCTGATTCTTCCGGCGTCCACCGATTGAGAAAAAGCCAGGCTCCGAGTACTACCGCAGCCAGGGAGGCTGCGATACCGGTTAGTTTGTACCGGTTCCATCGGATCAAAACGATATACCTCCGGGTGTTCCCTAAAGGATGGTCAACACGTTCTCTGGCGGCCGACCCATAGCCGCCTTTTTGTCCGCAACAACGATTGGCCGTTCAATGATCGCCGGATTGGCCGTCATGGCCTTGATGACATCAGCATCGCTCATGGCTCCCACATCCAATCCGGCTTCTTTGGCCTCCTTTTTACGCACGATGTCCCTCGGTGACACGCCGAGCATGCCAACGATGTCTTTTAAGACCGCCTGAGTGGGCGGTGTGTTCAGATAATCAATGATCGTAGGCGTGACGCCTTTCTCTTCGATCAATTGCAGAGTCTGTCGGGATTGTGAACAGCGCGGATTGTGATAGATGGTCACCCCCATAGGGATTCTCCTTAAGCCCAAAAAATCAGTTGCCCGTCAGGTCCAGGTAGACGCGGGTAGCAAAAACGCGTCCCTGGTCTTCGCGTACGGAAAAGTCATCGTCATAGGCGGCGCTGGGATTGGTGTCGAGAAATTGCTCGAGAGTCAGACCCTCGGCGACCGCTCTTTGCCCAATCTCGTGCATCCCTTTCAGCATGGCCAGGGTCTTTTCCACATTTGCTTTGTCGGACAAGGGGCCATGCCCTGGAATAACGACCGTTTCGTCATCGATCAAACCGACCAGTGTTTCGATAGCGGCAATTTCACCGACAAGTGTCCCGCCTGTTGAGGAATCGATAAACGGATATGAACCGGTCACATAAACGTCACCGCTGTGAATGACATTGGCCTCGACGAAATGAACGAAAACGTCCGTGTCCGTATGGGCGTCGGGTACATACACCAAGTTTATGGTCAGGCCATTGAAATGCAGCGTCGATTTGTCATTGAAGGTGATGGCGGGAAGGGCAACCTCAGGCGAAGCCGGTTGGGTGTGGTTGAAGGCGGCAACGAATTGTTCCTCTGACATACGTACATAGGTGTTGTCGTGGGCAATGATGGTTTTGCCCGCATTGCCATAGTTCTCATTTCCACCCGTATGATCCCAATGCCAATGGGTGTTGATCACATAGCGCATGGGCTCGTCCGTGATTTCAGCGATCGCTGCATCGATCTTGGCCGTCATTTCGGCATATTGATCATCGACAATGAGCACACCGTCGTCACCGGCGGACACGCCGATGTTTCCGCCGGCGCCCATGAACATGTAAATGCCGTCACGGATTTCCGTGGCGCGGACTTGAGCGGTTGCGGGATTGAGCTGCGCCTGGGCTGGACCTGCCGTTAGAGCAGCCCACATAAGAGCAAAAGTAATACAAAATGCGCGGGTCATAGCTGAGCCTCCCTCTTGTCTTATTGTTGCAAGCAACAGTATCACGCCTGGCTTCGGGCGCGAGTCTGCTATGCAAAATCTTCGAACTGATTGGTTTCTGGATTGAGCCACATCACCGAGCCGTCACTGACATTAAAATAGAAGCCATGCAGGGCAAGATGGCCATCTTTCACCCGCTCGGTGACCCAAGGAAAGGTACGCAGATTTCTCAGTGACAGGCGAATCACAGCATGTTCCGTACGCACCGCGCGGTCCGGATTATTGCCGTCAGACGTTTTGGCTTCCTCCGCTGCAGGTTTTGCAATGGACATCCAAGGACCGATAAATTCACCGACCGTTTGGCCGCTTTCGGTCATATCGATCAGTGCCTGTATGCCGCCGCAATGGGCATGGCCCATAACGATAATGTCCTGCAATTGGAGTCCTGTAACGGCAAATTCCAATGCGGCGCTGGTGCCGTGATACCCGGGTTCGGGATCATAAGGCGGCACCACGTTGGCGACGTTGCGGACCACAAACAAATCGCCTGGGTGTTGGTCGAATAGGAGCGCGGGATCAACCCGCGAATCGCTGCAGGCGATAACAAGCGCTTTCGGATCCTGACCCTGTTCCGCCAGTTTCTGAAACAACGGGCGGTAATCGGGTAGCCGGGACTCGCGGTAACGGGCATGGCCTGCCCGCAAAGTTTCAATCAAGTTTGACACGTAAATCAAAGCCCCCAACACTCATCATTCGTTAAGTCGTTTGTAACCGGATTGCGCTTCTGATCAAGCCCTCGCGGCCCGTCTTTGTGAGACAAGTATGCGGACGGCATTGGCGAGAACAATAGAGACCAAAATCAAAGAAACGCCGAAGGGAAGCTCGTAGCTAATGCTCAGGAACACACCACCAACCAGCAACGGTCCACACACCCGGCCGATCATAGATGCGCCGTTGGACACACCAAGCATATAACCCACTTTGTCTTCGGGGCTGATTTTTGTCAGCACGCTGGACAAAACAGTATTCCAGATGCCGATTCCCACCACAGCCAACATCAAACCTGCAAAGGACACCCACACATTGGGGCCCAAAAGTATGAGCGAAAGCCCAATAATGTCGATGATGCAGCCGATGACATAAGCGACGAGATCGCCAAACTTCTTTGTTAGTGGTCCGACGAGAAACACGGTGGCGAGAATGTAACCGCCCCCCATGGCCGCCATGCCAAAACTGACGTCATTTGGCCCCCAGCCATGGAGTCCTTGGACCCAAAAGGCAAAACCAAATTGATCGGTGCCGCCGACATAGCCACCGATAAGGAATTGCAGAATGATCAATGCCAAACCGACGCGGCCAACCGGCGCCCGGGGTGGCACGTAGGGATCATCGATTTCAAAGTCCCGAGGCTCTCGCATAGCCGACACCCGGCGGACGGCCTTGGTCTCCTGAAGAAAGATCAAACCAATAATTGTGGCCACCGCGCTGATGCTGGCGGCAAAGTAAGACGGCATAGCATGGGTGAAGGATTCCAGGTCACTACCCATAAACAGGCCGCCTAAGAAAGGGCCAATCATAAAAGCCAAGGCCATGGCGCCGGAGGCATAGCCAAGATATTTAGCCCGGTCTTCATGAGTGGTGGAATCGGCAACCATGGCGAAGGCGATCGAGACGGCGCCGCCAGTAACGCCCTGTAAAGCCCGAGCGACGAACATCTCCGGCAAGGTGTTGGCCATACCAAAAAGGACAAAGGTCACCGAGCTGGCGCCTAGCGCTGTCATAAAGACAGGCTTGCGTCCCAACCGGTCGGACAACCGGCCCCAAATGGGCGAAACAACAATCACGATCATCGGCATGAGCGTGAACAGAATTGAGATTTGAAACGACGTACCGCCGAACTTTTGGCCGATGAAGGGCAGCATCGGCACGATGATGCTGGAGGGTATAACGGCGACAAAAACTGTGAGAAATAGAACCGGCACGGGCCATCGCTACAAGTTGTGTGTCAGTTCCATGGGGCAGGGATGCCCGTCTGTCAACGCGATTTCCTTGCCTGTTGATATGGCGGCCCTTTCGCCGTATGCGTCTGATGTATTGGAGATCGAATCATGCCCGTAACCCCGCGCCCTGGACTCGACCGCATCAGACCGTATCAACCCGGGCAGGTGCCTATGGGTGGCGGAGGTCCCGGTATTAAGTTGTCGGCCAATGAGTCGGCCCTTGGCCCCAGCCCCGAAGCCTTGAAGGCTTTCCAAGACGCCGCATCCGTCATTGAGCGTTATCCAGACTCAAATGCGGTGGCAATTCGCCAGACCATTTCCGAACGATATGGTCTTAATGCCGATCAGATTCTCATGGGCATCGGTTCGGATGAACTGTTGAGCGTTTTGGTAAGGGCCTATGCGGGTCCCGGTGACGAAGTGCTGTATCCCACCGCGACCTTCTCCATGTACCGCATCTATACTTTTTCAGCCGGCGCCGATGTGGTGCAGGCGCCCGACAATCTTTACACGGCGGATGTGGACGCCATACTCGATGCGGTGACCGAGCGGACCAAGGTGGTCATTGTTGCCAATCCAAACAATCCGACGGGGACCTATCTCAATACGTCTGAGATGGAATGCCTGCGCGGCGGTTTGCGGGACGATATTCTCCTCATCATCGATGCGGCCTACGCGGAATACGTCACCAAACCGGATTACGACCCCGGTGTCGCATTGGTCGAAGCCACAGACAACACGGCCATGACCCGTACCTTTTCCAAAGTACACGGCCTGGCCTCTATCCGCCTAGGCTGGTGTTACACCCATCCCGATATTGTCTCCGTCATCGGCCGTATCCGCTCGCCGTTCAATGTTTCCATGCCGGCACAGAAAGCAGGCGTTGCAGCCATGGGCGATACCGGTCACATGACCCATGTCATTGATCATACTGCCAAGTGGCACGGCATTGTCACGCAGCGTTTAGCGGCACTTGGGCTGGAGGTGATCGGCACGGAAGGTAATTTTGTCTGTGTTGGCTTTCCCGATGAAGAAGGCAAGCGCGCCAAGGATTGTTTCAAGTACCTGCGCGACAAAAATATTGTCGTGCGCGAAATGACCATGTTCGGTCTGCCCAATCATCTTCGTATTACCATCGGTCTGGACGAGGAGATGAGCGCCTGTCTCGATGCTATTGATGAATTCTTCAGTGCAGCAGATTGATGAAGCGGAAAAGAAAAACCCCGGCGGCCTTCGGACGAGGCGATGCCGGGGAAACTAGAGGTTGGGACGGGTAGGTAAGGGACCTTTTGTTTTTGTTCTTCTCTCGTGGCGGAGAGTTGAATGGGACCGGGTGGTAAGGGCCGGTCGGTGGAAATCCTTTTTGTTTGCGTTCTACTCTTTGACGACGCCTTTGACGTCGACCAACTGCGACACGATGGCTTCATTGATCTCGTTGTAAGCCGCTTCCATTTCCTGGATCTTGATCCAGAGGCTACGCAGTTCCTCCGTTTCTTTGTCGGTCATGGGTGTTTTGTTTGATGCGATGGTCAGGGTTAGCGCTAAATAACGGGCTTTCAGTTCAGCGACCATTTTCGCCAACGCGATCATCTCATGGGGGTCGATCACGTCGACGTGGTGCTTTAATGCACGCTTCATTTCATCTTCAACGATATGCGTGACATGACGGGTAAACTGACTAGCGGTCAGTGTTCCCGGTGTGGCGGGCGCGCCGTCGTAAACGGAGCTTGCTTGAGAGGCTTGCTCATCCTTGGTGCGGCGGACAGCGATGAAATCGATCACGGACATGGCGGTTTCTCACGGTTTTTATTTCGTGGCCACAAGGGCCGGTGCTTTTAAAGATGCAAACCCCGTGCCAGTCCGGTAAACGACCTATTAACGCTTAAAAATCAATGAGTTATGAGAAATCCAACAGTCGACGCGCCAGCCCGATAAGGGACCGGGGGTGGGACTGACCGGGCAGCTGGGCAACCTCTGCCGGGTGGTTTGGGGCCCTGAACAGGTGTGTGCTATCGGCGTCGGCCGAACCGTCCGCGGCCGTCGCAATTGACCACGAACTCCGGATGATCGAGGCCGATGTAATTGGTGTTCAGAGATCCGTGGGCGTTGACCGTCGCCCGTTCGTTGCCGTTCTGGAAGGCCTGCAAAGCTGTGGCGTTGCTAAAGGAACCGGTCGTCCAGATGATTTGGCGAATCTGCACACCCAGGTTTTTATCACCCAGCCATAAAAGATCGCCTTGATTATGAACCCGCTGATCTTGGAAGTAGACCCATTCGCCGTCTGAGTCCTGATGGCGGCCATAGCAGCTGTAGTAACGGGCTTTGCGGAATTTCTCGAATTCTTCATGGCCGCGCAACACGGATCCGTCATCTGCCAACACCAAGTCGCGCCGCCAAAGGTCTGTACGAGATAGCAATCCTTTGGCGTCAAGCTCATTGCGGTCTTCTCCAACGCGGCAGGCACCGGGGTCGGTGGTGCCGACAAATTGGCCCGCTTCACGGTGCCAGTACATGACGCATTCGGCATTCCAGCGCACATCGTCGGGGGTTAAGTCGGCTGCCGCCTCCGCGTTGCCTTCTAAGTATGCCCAGTCGCCTTCCTTCCGAAAGAGAAATTCATGGGCGATCGCGTTACGTTCAGCATGGACGAAGAAATGATGGACGGAAATATAATTGAGCGGTCCGCGAACGCCTTCTTCGCTGTAATTTTCAATGACAAAGAGAACACCCGGAAAAGCCTCTGCCCTGACAGGCCGGTAGACCATGTGAATGCGGTTGTGGCGGTCTTCGTCTGGAATTCGTTCGTAGTTTTCGTTGAAGGTTTGGATTTCATTGTCCCAGCTTCCCGAAAACCAGCGCACAAAAGTGTCGAAGTCCCGTTCCACTTGGGTTTGCGCATGGGTGGCAGCCGGTCCAAAGATGACAAAAATCAGAATGAATAATGTGCGCATATTCACAGTCCCAAGGCGCCGGGGTTCATCAGCCCTTGAGGATCAACATGGGCTTTCAATGATTTCAGCATCGCCAGCGCGCCGGCGTCACGCTCGCGGGTATACGGATACGCCTTGCCGATCTGCATATGCGTACCGCCACACTCATAAATGCAATCTATGACGCCTTGTTTCATTTCAGACACCACCTTGCGTCCTTCTTCGTTGGGTTCGAAGTCTGTCATCTTTCTCAACATGTCGGGATCGGTATGGCGGTCAATGAAGGCGGCGCGGGAGTCTTCCCAATAGAAGACCGGTTCGAATAGGAAAGCGTTGGTGGCGATGGTGGTGAACATCGCCGCCTTTATGATCTTGTGCCGTTCCATCTGCTCAGCGTAGCGGTCGTAGAGGGCGTCAATCTTGCCCTTAAACTCGGCAACGCGAGAGAACGGCAGGATTCCGTGCATGGCTAGCCAACGTTCTCCTGACATCCCCAACAGAGAAAAGGGCGGGAAAGGGTAAGCGCGCACCACGGCGGGGACCGTGTTGACGATTTCGTTTCCATGAGGTCCGACAGCGGCACGCAGGGCTTTGAGCTGGGTTTTCATCTCCCGCATGTCCCGCGCTTCGCAAGTGAAATGGGCGGTGTATTCGGCCTTGTCGATAAAGCGCTTGCCAGCTGCCGCGATCTTCAGCATCTGCCACAGCCCGGCGAAGATATTGCGCCCTGCCATACCGACCGCAAACAGGGTCTTGATGTCCTGCGCCAAACCTTGGCCGCCGGTGAACACTTTCATGACGGTTGAATCGAAACCGAACGCTTCGGTGGGCAATCCCTCCCGTGCCGCAGCCGCCATGCCGCGATGCAACCCGTCGAAGGTTTCGAAACCGTAGGATAATCCCAACACCACCGGCAGACGCTTTTGCAAACGCAAGGTCACCGACGCCTTAATGCCCAGCGCGCCGGCGTCGTTGCAGAACAGGCCGGTCAGATCGGGGCCGTAGTGGCGGAAGAAGGGGGAATGGTTGGGCTGGCCCGCCGAACCGGTGGTGATGACAGAGCCGTCCGCCAGCACCACGTCCATACTTTCCGCGGCAACGCCCGAGGGTCCGTACTTTGAGGACCCATAGGTCACACTGCCTTGGGCCATGGAGCCGCCAATTGTGGCATTCAGGCCGGAGAAGGGACCCCAAAACACCGGGCGCACGCCTTTGTCTTTAAGCGCTTCTTCCAGCGCCGCCCACGTGCAACCGGCTTCGGCCGTGACGTACATGTCCTCAGTATTGATTTCGAGAATGCGGTTGAGTTTGCGCGTATCGACGGTAACGCCGTTGCTGGTGGACGGAATGTAACCATCCGTATAAGAGAATCCGCCGCCGCGGGGGAACAAAGCGACGCCAGCCGCGGTGATGGCGGCGACGGCTTCACTCAGTTTTTCTTTGGTGTCGGGCTGGATGACGGCCAGCACCGTCGGCCCTTGGTTGTACACGTCCTGGGAGTAATACACCCGTTCGGCTTCTTCGGTGATGACGTTATCCGCGCCGAGAATGGACTGAAGACGAGAAATGAGATCGCCGTGGGAGTCTTCTTGAAGTACCTGCGCTTCCGACATAAGTGCGTCCCTTCCTTAAATTTTTTTCTCTCAATCGCGCAGTAAGGCCACCACTGCCGCCGCGCGCCGAGCATTTTCATTGGACAGGGTGATGCTCTTGCCCTTCAGCGTCAATTCCGCAGCCCGCTGACACCGTGCCGTGTGAGGGCTGCCGTCCCGGGGCCCGAAGGTAACTGGAATATCAAGGAATCCCAGTAGGGCTTCGGCATCCAGGTCTAGAGCGCTGTTGACCACGGAATGATAGGCCGGCGACGCCTTGAGAATGTCGACCACCCGGCCGTGCAATTTCGCCGGATTCGTCTCCGGCGGCTGATCGACGGCGTTCTTGGGCAGGGGCTCAAACCAGGGCCAGAATAATTCTCCATCCCGGACCATGTACCAGGCTTCGATGAGATGCTGGCCCAGGGGTTGAGGTGTGAGGGGTGGTGCAAGGCGGTCTTTCAATCTTGCTTTTTCATCGTCATCAAACAGCCAGAAGTCAACGGCGGTCCAGGAGCGGATGTCGGCTTTGGTGCCGTCCAGCAACGTGAGGGCTACCAGTCCGCCACCGCCGTAGGAAAAGACATGACAGGCATCGATGCCGAGGGATGTCATCGCTTCATCCACAGCATTGGCGCAGGCGTCCACCGTCACCGCACCTGATCCCCAGGCATCGCCGGTTTCGCCGTGTCCCGGCAAATCGAAAGCGACAAACGGTCGTTTGCCCATTAGTGCGGCCATCACCGGCTGCCAACGAAGACTGGAAGATCCCAGATTATGGATGAGAACGACGGGCAGTCCCGACCCCACATGGCCACGCCGGATAAACAGCTGCCCTGACTTGGTGTCCGTATAGCTCTTCCAGGCTTGGCCGGTCTTGGTCGCGGTGGCGGTGACCGGCGGTGCGCCATCGGTCGCATTTTCTTTGAGCAATGACCCGGCGGTGGCGTTGAGGTCGTCAAGAGTCTCGAACCGTTCAACCGTCACAGCCTCGGGCAGATCATCGGGCAGACGATCCAAATGTTCGTATAACAAATCGCCGGTGTGTGCCGTAACCAGATACGGACTGGTGATGTTTTTAAGAATTGCAGCCCCATCGCAGCGAAAGGCAGCGCCATAACCATCGGACTCATGAACACCGGTACGCAAAAGGTCGAGCACGTCTTCTTGAATAATTTCTGGACTAGGAAGGGTAAGCTTAGTTTTCACCCGCGCGCGGGCTTGAGCGGTTTGCACCCCCCAGGGAAAAAACAAAAACTGATCGCGAATGCGCCGCCATATGTGGGCCAAATGCCCGCCGTCCCGCTCCGGCGTGTAGTCGGCAAAATAATTGTCGAGAATTTCCTGCCGTTCTTCCTCAGTCACGACCAGATAACCATTGGCAATGGTAACGGTCGTCCGGTCTGAGTAAAGGCGGGCAAACTCCGCCGCGATCATGGCGCCAGTGTGATGGCCATAAACGCCAAACCGATCCAACCCTATGGAATCAGCGAACTTGGCGAGGGCATGCGCAAAGTCGGAGAGCTCGAACAGTCGGCCATCCTCAGGGGCAGGCAGGGGGTCAGACACGCCGTATCCGGGTGTGTCCGGTGCGATCAGCGTGAAGGAGTCGGACCACGCTTCCATCAGTGGAACGAACTCGGCCGACGAGCGCGGGCTCATATGTAAAAGGACGACCGGTGGTCCTTCACCGCATCGGCGATAATGCACTTGCCGTCCCGCGCCCGGCTGATCATCAACCGTTGCGAAGTGGCGTGTGACCATCATTGTTGTGGGGAATCTTAGTTGGACAGCGAGTGGGCTTCGTCAAACGCCTTGCCGATTTCCTCCGCCGTTTTCTGCATGAAAGCATGATGCTTTTCTACAGCCTGGTCGGGGGTCATGGCCGAGCGAATGAAACGGACCACGACACCGCCGATCACATTTCCTTTAACGTACAAGGGAACGGCCATGCTCATTTCAGGCATGGAGGGGTTATCGAACACCGCGTACCCGTTCTTTTGAACTTCCGAGAGGATCCGGTTCACAAGTTGACGGTCACGGGCGATTTTGTCTTCCGGACGGTCGGACCGCTGCAATACGTCGAGCAACACCTCTCTTTGTTCGTCGCTGCAAAAGGCCAGATACACCCGTCCCGAGGATGACCCCAACACCGGCACCCGAATGCCGGCGGAATAACGTTCCAGAGCCAACGGACTGTCCCGGTCCGTGGTTTCCCGCACCAGCATGGACGTTCCGCTCAGGGTGGAGATCGCCAAAGGCCACACAACATCATTGGCGAGTTTGTTGAGCATGGGTTTGGCAATTTCCTGAACCCAAGACTCGTCGTCATAGCCATCGGACAGGGACCGCACTTTTGTCGTCAGCCGATAACGGTCGTCGCTGGGATCGCGAATGGCGTAACCCGCGACGCAAAGGGTTTCTAATACGCGATAGGCTGTTGTACGCGGCAATCCCACGGCCTTGGCGATATCAGTGACGGTTGCTCCATTGTGTCGATTGAGCTGCTGCAGCGCGTCCACCCCCCGCATCAAGGCGCGAATGGGGCGGACAGAATCCGTCGACAACTTTTTCGTCGGCATGAATGGGTACCCGTGCGTCCGTTATTTTGGTTGCCCATCACTTTGTGTTCTCGATGGGCATTGACCACAGTGCGGCTGCATCAAACCGCTTTCTGAGAGGGTCATTATAGAGAAGCGACAAGCACCGTCCAACAGTCGGTCACACAGAGCCGAAGACCGCCGATCACCTAACCATCCACCTATTCTTCTTTACCTCTGTAAAAACCAGAGCCACTGCGGACTTACGGTGCATTCACGCATAGACAGGTGGCGATGGCGCGCCTTAGAACAGGGTCCATGGTGGCCGAAGAAATTGAAGACATTAATTCTGATTTGATCATCGGCGGCGAGTCCGGATTCGATCCCGCCGCCGATGAGGACTCACGGATCGCTTTCCGCAATGCCCTGGGTCAGTTCTGCACCGGCGTGACCGCCATCACAACCGTAGCGCCCGACGGCGAACAGATCGGCATCACTGTTAATTCTTTTAACTCCCTGTCTCTCAACCCACCTTTGATTCTCTGGAGTATTGCCAACAGCACACCGAGTTTCTCCTGCTTTCAGGTAGACGACCCGTTTGTTGTCAATGTTCTTGCCGCCGATCAGGAAAGCTTGGCGATGCAGTTCGCACAAGTCGGTTCCAGCAAGAAATTCGATGGCGTGAAAACCCATGCCGGTCTGCGCGATGTGCCCATCATTGACGGTTGCGTGGCCTATCTCGAATGCGAAGTGGATGCCCGTCATTCGGGAGGCGATCACGACATCATCGTTGGCCGGGTGCGTAGGATTTTTAACCTCCGCAAAGCGCCGCTTCTGTTCCACGGCGGCAATTTCCACAAGCTCATCTCCGCTTAAGCCCCTTCCGTTTGGTCACTCTTGGGTGAACTGTTGATCACAACGTGAACAGTTATGGTCCCCACCTTGTGGCCCCCTCGCGCAGTGATACAAACGAGTCAGTAAAACCAAAAAAATGATCAGAAAGACGGCCCCCGTCTTTCTCTCGGTATTGAGGGCGCTGTTTCTATGACGATCAATCTTCGCGGCAAGGATCCCGTCATCATCGCTGGTGCCGGGCCTGTGGGATGCACCCTCGCGCTTTATCTCGCCCGTCAGGATATTCCGGTGCTTATGCTCGAAGCAGAGGCCGAACTGCCGGAAGATTTACGCGCTTCCACCTGGCATCCGCCGACTCTGGATATGCTGGATGAGCTGGAAATCACGGAAGAACTCATTAGCACCGGTCTCATTGTTCCCAATTATCAGTACCGCGATCGACGCACGAATGAGTATGCCGACTTTGACATGACGATTTTGGGTGACGTTACCAAACATCCTTATCGTTTGCAGACGGAGCAGTTCCGCCTCACACGCATTGTCTGCCGTATCCTTCAAGAGATGCCAAACGCCGAAGTGCGGTACAACCATATAGTCTCGAATGTGATGCAGGATGAAGACGCGGTCACCGTCACAGTGGAAACGCCCGGTGGCGAGGAACAGTTACGCGGCTCCATTGTATTCGGCGGTGACGGGGCCAACAGCGCCATCCGCCGAAAAGCCTCCATAGAATTCGAAGGATTTACCTGGCCGGAAAAATTCCTCGTCGCCAGTACGCCGTATCCCTTGGAAGATCACTTTTCTGGGTTGGCCTGGGTGAACTACATCGCTGATCCGGACGAATGGTGTGTGCTCTTGCGCTGTAACAATCTTTGGCGTGTTTTATTTCCCACGGTTCCTGGCACATCCGACGATGTCTTGCTGTCCGACGACTACATTCAGCAGCGCTTGCATTTTCTCGCCGAGAAAGAGGGGGGCTTCGAAATCGGTCACCGCACGCTCTACAACGTGCACCAGCGAGTGGCGAAAAGTTACCGCTACGGGCGCATCCTGCTCGGCGGCGATTCCGCCCACGTCAACAACCCCCTTGGTGGTATGGGCATGAACGGCGGCATTCATGACGCCATCAACCTGGGTGAAAAGTTGATGATGATCGACCGGGGCGAGGCGGATGACGACATCCTTGATCTTTATGACCGCCAGCGCCGCATTATTTGCAAACGCTTTGTTCAGGAGCAGACCATCGCCAACAAAAAGGCCATCGAGGCCGCCGATCCCGAAGCCCATAAGAAACAGCAGGAAAAATACATGAAAGCGGCGGCGGACCCCGAGCTTGCCAAGCCGTTTCTCATGCGCACATCCATGCTCGACAGTGTGCGTGAGTCATATGAAATCAATTAACAAAGCAAAATATACGGGCTGCGCGGTCCAACGGCGGTACGCGAAGGAGGGAGCACATGGTTGATTCATTGGGATACCGGATGAAATTCGGCGTCATTGCGCCGTCCACCAACACCAGCGTTGAGCCCGAATATGCGTTGATGCAACCACCTGGCATCACCAATCACTTCTGCCGCATCGAAATCCCTGACGATCCCGTTCATAGCGACGAGGACTTCGAAAAACTGCTGGAAAACATCCGCGGCGCCACGGAAGTGGCTGTGGACCGGGTCATGACCTGTTCGCCCGGCTTCGTCATCATGGGTATGTCGGCGGAAACTTTCTGGGATGGTGCCGAAGGGGCCGAAGTTCTACACAAGCGTATGGAAGACCGGGCCGGTGTGGGAGTTTCTTTAGGCTCACACGCCTGCGAGCAAGCGCTGAAAGCCTACGGTGAGGAAAAACCCATCAAGACCGTTGGTGTTTTGACGCCTTACATGCCGACTGGCGACAAGATGGTGCGCAAGTTCTTTTCCGACATCGGCTATGAGGTCAAAGCCCTGATCGGGCTCAGGAGCCCAAGCCCCATGCTCATTGCCCATGAACCACCCGACAAGCTGCGCAACGCCATCCTCGAACTCAACGACGCTGGCGTGGATTGCATCATTCAGGTGGGCACTAATCTCGCCTGCATGAAAGTGGCGGCGGAAGCGGAACGCTGGTTGGAAAAGCCGGTGATCGCCATCAATGCGGCGACGTATTGGCATTCGCTTCGCCGCAATGGTTTTGACGATAAAGTCTTTGGCTGCGGCCGTCTGCTCGAAGACTGGTAAGCGGCTAAAACAAACGTAGGAGTATCTCTCTTTGGTTATGCGTTATCCCTTCTCGGGCATCGCCCAGCGCGGTCCGTTGAAATGGCCTGACGGTCAAAAGGTCGCCCTCATTCTGACCCTCAATCTCGAATACTGGGACATGGTCAAGGATACGGACGAAGCCTATTACGCCGGTGGCCCGCCCATTCTGCCCGACGTGCTGCCTGGCCGGGTGGCTGACTTCCCCAACTTTACTTGGCGGGAATACGGCCAGCGGGTCGGTATCTGGCGTCTGTTTGACGTTTTCGAGAAAGCCGGCGTGGCACCGGGCAGCACGGTCAACGCCAAGACTCTGATCGAACGCCCAGAGATCGCCGGTGTGCCGCGGGATCGCGGCTGGGAAGTGGTTGCCCACAACTACGAACAGGGGGAACTGCTTACCGGTTTTCACGATGACCCAGACAAGGAACGGGAGATTGTCGAGGCCACACTCAAGGAATACGAAAAGTTCTACGGCCGCAAAGCCAAGGGATGGCTGAGCTCAAGCCTGCGCGGTACACCCAACACGCCTGAAATCCTGGCGGAGAACGGATGCATCTTCTACTGCGACCTGTTGAATGACGATCAACCCTATTTGGTGGAGACCGATGCCGGGCCGATCGTGTCCACGCCTTATTCCAACGAGATCAACGACTTCACCATCATCACCAGGCGCGGCCACACCACCGATGAAATGCGCGACATTCTGAAAGAAGAGCTCGCAATGCTGCACCGGGAAGCGACGGAGTCAGACTCCGGGCGGATGATGAACGTAGGACTGCATCCACACGTCACCGGGCGGGCTTACCGCATCCGCGCCGTCACCGAGTTTCTGGACTACGCCAAAAGTCTAGATGGCGTGTGGTTCACCACTCGTGAAGCCGTCGCGTCGTGGTACTTGGAGAACCACGACGGACATATTCCTTAAAGGTGTCCTGA
>CBDBND010000009.1:0-222224 GCA_965207985.1 Rhodospirillaceae bacterium
AATGTTTTAGTGCCTAAACTGAGCTACTCCCTGATTATTGGACAGGTTCTGGTTTGATTTAAGCTACTTTCTGGGCCTGCTGATCGGTTTGGTTTTGCTCGATTGCCGTCCAATAGACCACGGCGGGCGGCCTGCCGCCAAGGGCGGAATGAGGACGCCTCTCATTGTAGAACGTGATCCATTTGCGGATACCCGCCCTGGCCTGTGAGCCGTTTTCCCAGGCGTGCAGATAGACGCACTCGTATTTGAGCGTGCGCCAAAGCCGCTCGACGAAGATGTTGTCGAGGAACCGCCCCTTGCCGTCCATCGAGATGCGCACGCCCGTCCGCCGAAGCCGGTCGGTCCAAGCAAACGAGGTGAACTGCGAGCCCTGGTCGGTGTTCATGATCTCTGGCGCACCGAACGTGTGGGTCGCCTCGTTTAACGCCTCGACGCAGAAGTCAGCCTCCAGCGTGTTCGAGATGCGCCAAGCCAGCACCGTGCGGGTAAACCAATCCATGATGGCAACCAGGTACAGGAACCCCCGGCGCATCGGCAGGTATCGGAAGCCGTCGGAGCTCTTGCTGCTCGCCTTTGCGCGGGACGCCCGTGACGAGATGGAGGAGCGCGTCCGCAAGCGGCTTCATCCGCCTTCTAGCGACCTTCCTGCAGCACTTCAAGGGCAGCCGGCTTTCCCTGGAGGAGGTCGGGGGCTGGTGCTCGTGGAGAACAAGTTCACCGAACGGGATTTCTCCAACTGTTCCGCCCGAAATCACACGGGCAGCATGGAACGGGATGGAAATCCGGACCCCGGTCGATGCGATCGCCCTCTAAACGTGCTGCGGGATCCCGCAGGCCAGTGCCATCAGTCCGCCTGGGGCCGGCGCATCTTGCCGCTGTGACCGATCGCGAGGCGCTGGCAGTCATGCCCTATTGCCCTGCTGCCAGACGGGGTTATCAGTTGTTCCGGCAAACCGCCCTGGCCGAGGGGATCGCACGGTCGGGAAAATACGACCTCACCGGTAGTGTCCAGAATCTTTCGCACTTTTTGTATTGGGCTGGTGGCTGATTTGGTCAGGCCGTGTTCCTTTGCTGCGTGAGTAGATTCATATTCATGTATCGTTTTAGGGACCATTTGCTTCCGGCTATGTGTCTTAACCTTGCTGCAGCCAAGTTGAGCGCCGATTGACCGTCAGGGAACGCTCCGACTACGCGGGTACGGCGTCTGATTTCGCGCATGATTCGCTCTAGCAGGCGGCTGAAAAACTCGGCCGAGAGCCCACCTCGCGAAACGAAAGAATCAATGGATGGGCGTCCGCGAAAAAATAGAATCGGAAAATGGCTCATACGAAAACAAAATTGCCGAGATGATCGCTCCAAATCGTTTTTCAGCAGCCTGCTAGTGGATTGTTGGTCTTGAGCTTGATCCAGTGCTGGTCAGGGAAAGCATAGAAACTGAAAGTCTCTTCAATGTGGCTCTCGACCAACTCGGCTGCCGTGGTCAGCTTAGTGCTCTTGAGAGAGAAGATAACGTCCTCGGCTTTCCTGGTCGCGGCCTCTCGGCTCTCCTGGGCGTGGATAGCTTTCAGCATGTGGGCAACTTCGCGCACTTTGGTCGAAGGAACATGGCTGAAGATGTTGCGGTAGAAATGGACGACGCAGCGTTGCCAGCGGGCCTTGGGGCAGACCTCCGCTATACTCTCTACCAAACCCAGACAGGCGTCAGAGATAACCAACTGGACGCCTGACAGCCCGCGCGCCTTGAGATGCTTAAGGAATGCGCCCCATCCCGCCTTATCCTCCTTGGCACCCTCAACGATGCCCAAGATCTCGCGGAAGCCCTCCTGGTTGACGCCGATCGCCACCAATAGCGAAACATTACGCACTTCGCCGGCCCAACTGCGCTTAAGGACGATGCCGTCCACATACACATAGGGATGATCGCCCGCAATCGGCTTATTGCGCCAAGCGTCGATCTGCTCATAGATTTTCTTGTTAAGGTTCGAGACGGTTCCTGGCGAAACCCGCGTGCCCCACAACGCCTCGGTGATGTCCTCCACACGCCGTACCGAAACACCGGCCAGATACATCTCCATCAAGGCCTCTTCGACCGATGCCTCCCGACGCCGGTAACGCTCGATGATCGCCGTCTCAAAGGTCTGACGGCGCAGCTTGGGAACCTTCAGAGAAACCTCGCCAGCCCGTGTCTGAAGCTTCCTCTCGTAACTGCCGGCCCGCGTATCGCGACGGGCCTCACTGCGTTCGTAGCGCTCAGCATTGCAGAGCCGGTCCGCTTCGGCGTCCAATAGCGCGTTCAGGGTCTCCTCAACACTGCCCCGCACTACCTTGCCCAGGTGATCCTGTATACGTTCGTCATCAATCCGTATGACGTGCGACAATGCCTTCGTGTTATCCTTTTCCATGGTGGCTCCTTCCTTCTGGAGTGGCTGATTGAACAAAACCAACCTAACCAGACCCGGAGCCACCAACCCCAAAAATGTGCGAAAGATCTTACCGCGTGAGCACCGCCAGATCATAAGTGCGCAAGATTACGTTATCGCCGTCTCAGCCGCCATCGGCAGACTCCTCGATACCTATACCTCAAATGAATGCGCCAACTATTTCAAAAACGCAGGATATGACCCAACCTAAAATCATACCGCTCTAGTATTAGAGAAAAGTCTTTAGTTGTTTGGACTGAACAAGGTTTGGGTGATGAAATTTTACAGGCAAGTTTAATCAATGATTTAAAAGCACTGCCATTAGACTTGACAGTGCTTTGTTCAGATCGGCTGATAGACCTTTTTCAACAATCAATACCAGAGGTCACTTTCAAACCTCAAACAGCGATCATCGATGAACTCTCGGACAATACATCGTCCATTTTTTCTCCATTAATCGATTTCGCCGGCATACTGCGAATCAATGAGAATGATTTTCCACAAACCAGTGGCTATCTCAAAGGTCGTTCCCAAACGGTGGATTATTTGCGGTCCAAATACGTTCAATCGATTGCAATCAAAGACACCAACCCCTTGTTCATTGGAATTTCATGGGAGAGTAAACACGCACAGTATGGGAGCCGTAATACGATTCCTCTAGCAGGCTGCTGAAAAACTCGGCCGAGAGCCCACCTCGCGAAACGAAAGAATCAATGGATGGGCGTCCGCGAAAAAATAGAATCGGAAAATGGCTCATACGAAAACAAAATTGCCGAGATGATCGCTCCAAATCGTTTTTCAGCAGCCTGCTAGAACAATGGGGACCAATATTTAGTGCCATAAAGTCAATCGATAGACCGGTGATAATTGTCTCTTCTCAGTATGGTACAGAGAGTACTTATATCAGGACAATTGCGAATGAATTTGACGTTCCGCTTATCTTTGACGACATGACCGATCATTCAAGCTATTTGATCGACGCTGCATCGCAAATCCAAGCGATGGATTTGATTATTTCGACAAGTACAACAACAGCCCAATTGGCGGGCGCGCTGGGTCGGCCCGTTTGGCATATGACGAGCGCAGGCCTCTCGTGTGGCTGGTACTGGATGGCCCAAGGCAATAGAACACCTTGGTATCCTTCAATGAGACTATTCAGGCGCGATCGATGGGAGTCACCAGATAGACAGGTGAAGGATGTTGCACACGCTCTTCAGCAAGAATTCTTATCGATCGACAGGGCCAATTAAGGCCCTGCGAAATCAGTTTGCAAACGTTGATACTCTGGATTTTCAGGGTCCAATGCCAAGGCTTTGTCTATGTGGTTCTTGGCGGACGGTTTTTCACCTGCCTCAGCCTCGATAAGCGCTAAACCGTAATGTATTTGTGGAATATCACTGTTTTCCGACAGAGCTTTTTCCAGATAGTTACGCGCTGCATCATGTTGACCGACGAAGATGGAACGCAAGCTGGCGCTTATTCTTACCTTCACGTTGTCAGGCTCTATAACCAACGCCCTCTGGTATGCTTGTAGAGCTCCCTCAAAATTCTGAACTTGTTGAAGGACATCACCAAGAGTAGCGAATATCTCCGCTCTAAGGGCCCTGAGGCGCTGTTGCGGGCCAACCGTTACGGGCGTAGCTCTGCCGCAACACCACACCGTGTGTGTGGCACAGCTTGACAAGACGCACACGCGAACGGTTCAGCAATTTGCTGTCGGTGGGAAAGGCCACCGCCTTCTCCTGCACCGTGGTATCCACCGTCACACGCTTGAAGTCGTCGGGTTTGACCGTCTTGCTCCGAACACCCGCATCAACTGTGGCCCGCAGAATTTTCTCGCACCCTGAATGGCCAATGCGCCGTCTGAAACGCGACATGCTGCTGGGATCAATCGGCGGGTGATGCTGAAAATACACCTCGCCGCAAAAATGCTGCCAGTAAGGGTTCTCCACCCAGCGCATCACCACCTGGTCATCGGACAGACCATACACGTGCTTGAGATATTGAAGCCCCACCATCAGCCGCGTCGCTTTGGCCGGGCAGCCGTTGTCAGGGCAATACAAGACACCAAACGCCTCATCAAAACCCTGCCAATCGATCAACTCGGTGAGCCGATAAAGTTCGTGCCGTTGATCGAGAATGTTCTCAAGCGCGGTGCGGAAGAGATCTAAAGAAGGGACGTCATTGGCTGATGTGGGGCGGCTGATGTGGGGCGCATTTTTTGATCCGGAAATTGCAAGGAACCGGCCTTGCAGTATAGAAAATCCGGCGATTCCGAACCACCATTGCCAACAAAATTGATCCGCAATAACAGTCTATTACAGAGAATCTCCGCGTCTTTCAGGATCGACTAAATAGGAAAGTATTACTTCCGCCCCCGTCCGAAAGCGGTATTCATTCTGGGAAGGGTTCTAAACAACACGGCCGGATTTTTCAATCTGATTTCTTAACGCATAGCGGTCTTGTAACTTGTAGCTTGTAGCTAGCGGGTACCGTTTCTATAAACCTATGAAACCAATTGATTTGGACGATTGAGTGTCGCAAACGCCGAGTGAGTTCCAAGAAAAAGCAAATGAGTTCCTGAAAGACGGAGCCGAGGCTCTTGCGGTTGGACGGGTAAAAGCCGCCGAACGAGCTTTTTTTAGCGCATTAGACATCGTTCCTGGATATGCTCCGGCAATTCACAATATTGGACTAGGGTCTGTTGACATTTAACGCATGGCGATGATGGTTGCGACGAGGTTGCAGTTTGCGGCGTAGCTGATGTCGGTCTTGTCGTAGCGTGTTGCGATGCCACGGAATTCCTTGATCTTGGCGAAGTAGTTTTCGATCAGATGTCGCCAGCGGTACATGTGCTTGTCGTAGGCCGCCGGCCGCTTCCTGTTGGCGAGCGAGGGAATGACGGCGCTTGCGCCACGTTGGTCCAGTTGCTCTCGCAGCCAGCCGGCATCGAATGCCTTGTCGGCGATGAGGGCATCGAAGTGAACGTCGTCG
This sequence comes from Rhodospirillaceae bacterium, assembly GCA_965207985.1. Classification (GTDB taxonomy): domain Bacteria; phylum Pseudomonadota; class Alphaproteobacteria; order Rhodospirillales; family Rhodospirillaceae; genus CBDBND01. The sequence continues at coordinate 5,415 of CBDBND010000009.1, forward strand.
ATCAACGGCTGGACGCCCATCATGTCGTGGCGCTGGCCAGGGAGCAGCACGAAGCGGACCAGACACCCCAGTGCGTCGACCAGGGCGATGATCTTGGTGGTCAATCCGCCCCGTGATCGGCCGATGGCCTGATTTTGAGTCCCCCTTTTGCGCCGCTCGCCTTCTGGTGAACGCTGACGATGGTGGCGTCGATGAGGGCATATTCGAAATCCGGTTCCGCCGACAACTCCTCGAACAGCCGCTCGAAGACACCCTTCTTCGCCCATCGGCGAAAGCGCTGGAAGACGCTGTTCCAATTGCCGAACGCCGGGGGCAGAGCGCGCCACGGCGACCCTGCGCGCACCCGCCACAAAACCGCCTCCAAAAACAGGCGGTTGTCCGCCGCCGTCACGCCACGGTCCGTCGCCTTGCCCGGTAGATGACGCCAAATTTTCTCCCAAACATTGTCCGTGATCACAAAACGCTCTGACTTCATCAAACACTCCTTGCAAAAGGAGGCTTGAATCACTTTTCCGCGACATTGGGAATCCACTAAATGTCAACAGACCCTAACCCGCCTGAAACAGGGAAAACTCACGCAAGCGAAAATGTTCCTTTCCCAGGCTGCTGAGACGATGCCCTCGGTCGAGACCTACACACAATTGGGTCAGTGTTGCGAACAGTTGGGAGAATTCAGCGAAGCCGTTAAGTATTATGGCGTAATCTTGAAACAGACGCCAAAAATGCCGAACTTTGGCATACCTATGGCGCTTTGTTGGAAAAGCTCGGCAATGAAGAAGGTGCTAATGACGCTTACCATCGCTGTTTAGAAATCGTTCCCGATCACATTAACTCCATTGCAAACGCGGCATGGATTGCCTGGCGCAGGGCCCCAGATAAAGCGATAACGTTTCTCCAAGAAAGCATCCCCGTCATCCAAAATGATGACAGAAAGAAGGTGAGAATACTCGGACTGCTCACTCTATTCACCGAATGGAAAGCACGCATGGATAAAGGCTTGCCTCCGTACCATGCCAGATCTCTTGACGAACAATTTTTTTCAACATCCATAGACACGCTCACCGATTTGCGAGATCAAGCCTCTGAATTGGCGCAACGTGACAACAACGATCATTGGGCATGGATGATGGCAGGACAGGCTCACTTTGCGCTGAGAGACGTAGAGGCTGCCCAAGCCTGTTTTAGCTCTGTTTACAGAACATTTGACCATCCGATGTGTGGTGCAATTCGTTTCGACAAACCATTCTTCGACGAGATTTCAAAACGGACAGATGAAGACTTGGAAAAAAACCTGGTGTCTGTAGAGACCGTAAAATCAGTACCGTTCGAACAAAACGACATTCTCTATATGTCCTGCAACGCCCATTACTTTGAAGCCTTTGCCAAGCTATTACTCTTGTCATTGAACGAGGTGTCACAACACAGTCAAGTACATATACATTTGATGGACTCTCCCCCTGATCACGTAATATCCGCCAGAGAATTCTGCGCCCGGCTTAAGAACGTGCAAACCGCCGTTAGCGTCGAACGACCGGACTTCAGCGGCAAGGACTTTGATGCAAAGCGGTCTTATTTTCACGCCATCCGGTTTATCAGGTTCTATTCTCACCTACGCAGTTACGGTAAAACGCTGTGGCTGATGGATGTTGATGGTTTGTTTCACCATGCTCCGGACCGGATTTTTGACGGCTTCAGTAATGCCGACGTGGCCATGCGGGTCAGGCCCGGAAGGCTCGAGCCTTGGAATCAATTCAATGCATGTCTAGTTGGGGTAAGGCCTAATGCCAAAGGCTTGAAATATATTCATGACATCTGCGCTTATCTCATCCACTTCTACGAGGCTGATATCTTTCCTTGGGGGATAGATCAACTGGCCATGTATGCCTGCTTTTACAATCTTCAGAGCAACGGAATTGAGCCATCGATCCACCTACTCGATGAAAAAGCTTTGGATTATGAGTATATCGATGACGGCATTCTCTGGTGCAGTTCGGGTACTCTAAAACATACGGCGCCCAGCCAGGGCGACCTTGAGAGTGATCCCAACGCAACCCCTTTTGACAAGGCCTTCGCCCATTATTCTTCACTCGCCTGTCAAACTTGACCCTTGCCGCATTTCGGTCTAACACTCGAAAGACGTGGTGATTTGAAGACCGGATTGCGGCCACGGTAAACAAAACGCTAAAAGGTCGAGGGCAAAGCCCCCGCCTCACCGGTCGGGGGTTTTTTGTTGCCGGAAGGAAGCAAAGATGGCCATCGAATATGAACAACAGCGCTCTTGGGAACCTGAAACCCAGGCGGTTCGCGGTGCTACGGAGCGCAGCCAATTCGACGAAACCAATGAGGCGATTTTTCTCAATTCGGGTTATGTCTACAAGAACGCCGAAGAAGCGGAACTCGCGTTCAAACAGGAAATAGACAGATACGTCTATTCACGCTTTCGCAATCCGACGGTGGCCATGTTTGAGCGGCGCCTGGCTTTGCTCGAAGGCGCCGAGGAATGCCGGGCCATGGCAAGCGGCATGGCCGCCGTGTTCGCCTCTCTTGCGAGCCATTTGAATACCGGTGACCGCCTCGTCGCTTCGCGCGCTCTGTTTGGTTCGTGCCATTATATTTGCGCTGAACTGCTGCCGCGGTTTGGAATTGAGACTGTTTTTGTCGATGGTGCAGACATGGCTCAGTGGAAAAAAGCGCTGTCCAAGCCAACCAATGCTGTCTTCCTCGAGTCTCCCTCCAATCCAGGATTGGAAGTGATTGACCTGAAACCCGTTTCTGAACTGGCCCACGCGGCGGGTGCCTTGGTCGTTGTCGACAACGTGTTTGCCACACCGATTTTGCAAAAGCCAATGGACTTAGGCGCAGACATAGTTGTCTATTCTGCAACCAAGCACATCGATGGCCAGGGCCGGTGTTTGGGAGGTGCGGTTTTGGGAACCACCCAATTCATTGAAGACTTTGTTACTCCTTTTATCAGACATACGGGGCCGGCGCTGAGCCCGTTCAACGCATGGGTTTTTCTGAAAGGCTTGGAGACGTTGGAGTTAAGGGTTGAGCGACATTGTGAGTCGGCGCTGCAGATCGCCCAACACTTGGAAGGCAAGACCGGTCTGACTCGGCTGCTCTATCCTGAACTGGACTCCCATCCTCAAAGCGCATTGGCCATGTCGCAAATGAAACGCGGCGGGTCCGTCGTTGCCTTTGAACTCGAAGGCGGTAAAGACAGGGCGTTTCGGTTTCTTAACGCTTTAAAGATTATCGACATTTCAAACAATCTCGGCGATGCAAAAAGTCTCATATGTCATCCGTCAACGACAACCCACCAGCGTCTCACTGAAGAAGAAAGAGAACAGGTCGGCATCACGCCTGGATTTGTGCGGCTATCCGTGGGTCTTGAGTCGGTAAAGGACCTCAAAGCCGATTTGGATCAAGCCTTAGCCGTTTAAAGCAAGGTTTGAGTCGATAATGTGTCATCCCTAGAGGTGTGTAACGTGTCCGCATTCAGGTTATTATGGGCGGAAAGAATTGGTTTTGCCCCATGTACGAAAAAACGACCCGCGAAATCACAATCACCGTTCAGCCGTTCTATCTTGATGAACAGTCGTCACCCGATGAAGAACATTATGTCTGGGCTTATCGGGTGAACATTGAGAATGGAAGCGACGAAACGGTTACGCTCATTAACCGCCATTGGCGCATCACCGATAAGATGGGGCGGCTTCAAGAAGTGAAAGGGCCTGGTGTGGTTGGTGAACAGCCTGTTCTTAAACCTGGCGAGTCTTTTGAGTATACAAGTGGTACGCCGTTGCCGACCCCATCGGGAATCATGGTTGGCAGTTATGAAATGGAAAGCGAGTTGGGAGTGCGATTCAACGTAGATATTCCGGCCTTTTCCCTCGATAGTCCTTATGATTCTGCGCCGATCAATTAGGCGTTGATCCGAATCCTCTTTCGGTCCGTAATAATCATTGCCGGTACGGGAAGCGGCGAGAATAGAGGCGTGCAGCAAGGCAAAAGGGTAAGAAATGATGTCCAAGCACCCGCCAAACATGACAACCATCCTGCGAGACCACCGCGAGAGCGCAACCACCGTTGCCCGGCCCTCACGCAAGGAAGCCGAAGACGCTGTGCGCACCCTCATTCGTTGGGCCGGTGATGACCCTGACCGTGAAGGATTGCTCGGTACGCCGGACCGCGTTACCCGCGCTTATGAGGAGTTTTTCGCCGGCTACTGGCAGGATCCAGAGGCCATATTGCGCACCACGTTTGAGGAAACGGAAGGCTACGACGAAATGGTGGTGCTGCGGGATATCGATTACGAGTCCCATTGTGAACACCATATGGTCCCGATCATTGGCAAAGCCCACGTCGCCTATCTGCCAAATAACCGAGTGGTTGGCATCTCAAAACTGGCGCGCATCGTCGAAGCCTATGCCCGGCGCCTGCAAATTCAGGAAAAGATGACGGCGCAGATTGCCAATACCATCAACGATGTTCTCGCGCCCAATGGGGTGGCTGTCGTTGTTGAAGGCAATCATGAATGCATGAGCACACGTGGAATTCACAAACCCGATGTGACTATGGTCACCAGCACCATGCTCGGCGCCTTCCGCGACAACGCATCGACAAGGCGTGAATTCTTGGCGTTCATCGGAAAACCATAGCCCTCTCCTTTTCTACTTAAGCATGTCCACGGGGTGACGAGCGCTTTCAGTCGCTGTCCCGCTCGGCTATGCTTGCCGCCTTCTGTTGAATGCCGGTCTTACGAGACAGGCATTTACAACCATCACGGCCGAACCCATGACAGTCATCGTTATCGATTTCCGGCCTGTCTTTCTGGTCATTGGACTTCTGCTGATTATCTTGTCCGGTGGGATGGTCGTACCCTCCGTGGTCGACCTGCTGGTCGGCAATCCAGACTGGATCGCGTTCGCCCTGGCTGCCGGGTTTACCCTCTTTGTCGGCGCGGCCATGGTCATGACCACGCGAACCGGTGCGGTCACCCTTACCCTGCGTCAGGCCTTTCTGCTGACCACACTTGCTTGGATCGTTCTGCCGGCCTTTGCATCGCTTCCCTTCATCTTCTCAGATTTACAGCTTTCCTTTACGGACGCGTTTTTTGAAGCCATGTCGGGTATCACCACCACGGGCGCAACCGTGATCACCGGCCTCGACACCGCGCCTCCCGGCCTCCTACTTTGGCGCAGCATTCTGCAATGGCTTGGCGGTCTTGGCATCATCATCATGGCGCTCACGGTATTACCCATGCTCAAAGTGGGCGGCATGCAAATGTTCAAGGTGGAAGGCTTTGAAGCGCAAGAGAAGGTGCTTCCACGCGCGACACAACTGGCCACCGCACTCATTTCCGTTTTTGTGGGCCTCACTGCGCTCTGGGCCTTGCTCTACTGGATTGCCGGAATGAACGGTCTGGATGCAGTGGTGCATGCGATGACCACCATCGCCACGGGTGGATATTCAAGCCACGACGCCTCGGTTGGGTACTTCGACAGCGCAGCCATAGACTGGATTGCCACTGCGGGGATGATTGTTGGCGGGATTCCTTTCCTTCTTTACGTCCAGGCCGCACGAGGCTCCTACAAAGCGCTGTATAAGGATACGCAAGTACAGTGGTTCATTGGGGCGGTCATATCATTCGTCTTCATTGTCACTCTTTACCTGAGTCTCGTTGGTCTTTACGCACCGTATGAGGCCTTGCGTTATGCGTCGTTCAATACGATTTCCGTAATGACGGGAACCGGATATGCCACCACCGATTTCGGCGCGTGGGGCGGATTCGTGGTGGTTATCCTCTTTATGTTGATGTTTGTAGGCGGGTGCGCCGGATCGACAACCTGCGGAATCAAGATCTTCAGATTTCAGGTCCTGTTCGAGGTCGCCCGCGTTCAGCTGCGCCAACTCCTCCAACCCCACGGCGTTTTCGTCCCCTATTACAGCGGCCGGCCCATTGACGAAACCGTCGCCACATCGGTGATGGGGTTTTTCTATCTTTATGCGCTAACCGTCTGTCTATTGGCCGTCGCCTTGGCGGCCCTTGGTCTTGATTTTGTCACTGCCATGTCGGGAGCTGCCAGCGCGGTATCCAACGTGGGACCAGGGCTCGGGCCCATCATAGGGCCGGCAGGCACCTATGCCTCGCTGCCGGATGCGGCCAAATGGTTCCTGTCCATCGGCATGCTGCTGGGGCGTTTGGAGCTGTTTACTGTATTGGTCCTCATATTGCCGCGCTTTTGGCGGGGATGAATCAGATCAAAGAACGAAATCAGAAAAGTGACGGTTGAGTTCTGGCACGATTTCATCATCAAGCGCGAACATTGTGGCTTCCACCATTTCATAGAGAAGAAGTTGGCGTTCGCCCGCATCAGCATCTTCAGCCATGGTACGGGTATGCCAGACTTCGGACTCCGCTTGAGCGCGCACGGTTTGCGTTGCATCAACTGCTTTTATCGAAACTTGAATTCTTGCTTCATATTCCACTGCTTGCTCGTTCTTTAACAGACCGGTCAAGCCACTATCGGTCGGCAACCTTCTTTCCGTCAGGCTGGCAGATTCTAACTCAACCAAAATTCTTATATTACCCACACCATTGGCACGAAGACGTGCGCTGGACCAAGCCCTTAGAGCGCTTTCGAATGAAACCGGGGCAGTGTGTTCGACATTGGGAAACTGCCGGGACATGAGTGGACCGGGTTGCACCCGTACGGATTCAGCACCCAGGTTAATGGGCTGAAGATTTGCGAAGCTCAATGCAGGAAAAACCTCTGGGTCTTCGATCGAGCTGCAGGCGACGAGCATGCCCACTGCCAAAAAGGCTATCAGTCGTTTCATCGAGTTTCCCTTCACGGGCTTATATGAGCTGCGTGCTTATCTTGAATGGCGGTCAAGTCGCTGTCAGAGAAGTCAAAACCTATCTCACAGAATTCACACGTCATCGTCACTGTTCCGTCGACGGCCATATTGCGAACTTCATCCATAGGAAAAGAGGCAAGAATGTTCGCCGACCGCTCCCGTGAACAGCGGCAACCGACGGAAAGAGAATGGCTGTTCAGAAGCCGTCCGCCGACCGTTCCAAACAAGCGAGAGAGAATGTCTTCTTCAGATAACTTCGGGTCCAGAAGTTCATCGTCTGTCACGCTGCTAAGAAGAATGACGGCACTTCTCCAGGCATCGTCGTCCACCTCGGCCAATGCCATCTCGGTGCTCGGAGGCATGCGCTGAACCATTATCGCGGAAGCCTGCCAATGGTGCGCATCGTCATTAAGCGGATCCGGCGCCGCAGCTATTTTGATTGCTGTTTCCAACTGTTCTGACTTCCGGAAATACTGGTGTATGCAGTCTCCTAGATTGGCGCCGTCCAATTCGACAATGCCCTGGTAACGGTCTGATTCCGCACCCTGGTCGACGGTAAAGGCGATATGGCCGTTACCCACTAAGCGCGGCAATTGCACATCTGGTAACGCATTGAGTTGATCGAGGCTGTCCGAATTGAATTGAGCGCAAGCGCGCATTTCCCGCTCGCTTGTGATGTCGGTCACGATGGTATGAACGGGGCCGTCACCCTGTATTTGCAGCGTGAAAGACCCTTCGAACTTGAGCGAGTCTGCCAGAGTTGCCGCAGCCGCCATGGCCTCGGCGACGACACGGGATACTGGATCGGGGTAACGATGGCGACTCAGAATCGCTTCGGCAACACCGTTAAGCCGCACCAATCGGCCTCTTACAGCGCCATTATACAAAATAAACGGCTGGCTAATGCCTGGATGGTCGGTATGAGGCTTGGTGGTCACCCCAAACTCCACAGCAGGATACCCTTTTGCGCATGGAGTCTGTTTTCCGCCTCATCCCAAACAACGGACCACGGCCCGTCCATAACTTCATCGACAACCTCATCCCCCCGATGGGCTGGCAGACAGTGCATGAACAAGGCGTCATCTGCAGCCTGCCGCATGAGTTCTTCTGTCACCCGATAAGGGGTCAGCAAGGCAACGCGGTCGCCCGCTTCGTTGTGCATGGACACCCAGGTATCTGTGACCACGCAATCGGCATTTTTCGCCGCAGCTGTAGGATCATCGGTTACGGTCACATCCGCACCGGCCTCCACAGCCCATTTCAAAATACCTGGGTCCGGACGTAAGGCGTCAGGGCAAGCCAGTCTCAATACGAAGTCGAACTGGGCTGCCGCTTGTATGAAGCTATTGGCAACATTGTTGCCATCACCCGTCCAGGCGATGGTTTTGCCGGCAATGGCACCGCGATGCTGCTCAAAAGTCATGATATCGGCCATGATCTGACAAGGATGGGTTTGATTGGTCAGCCCATTGATGACCGGCACAGACGCATAGTCAGCCAGTTCGCGTAGCTTGTCCGGATCATCAGTCCGCAACATGATGGCATCCACGTAACGGGACAGAACACGGGCGGTATCGGCAATGGTTTCGCCCTGGCCAAGCTGTGTGTCCTGCTGGGATAAAATGACCACGTTTCCACCAAGATCACGCATGCCCACTTCAAAGGAAACCCGTGTGCGTGTTGACGGTTTTTCAAACATCATAGCCATGGTCTTGCCGACCAGAGGCGCCTGGTCCTTTTGGTTGCCGTTCTTAATGGATACGCCGAGGTCGAGAATCTCTCTCAGCGTTTCCTTATCGAAAGAATCAAGATCGAGGAAATGCTTTGGTGCTGTCGTCATGTCACCCTGCCAACGTTTCTGCAGCGTTGTGCAGCTTTTCCAGGGCTAAATCGATTTCATCGTCTGTCACGGTTAAGGGTGGTAAGAGGCGCAAGACATTATCACCGGCGACCACTGTCAACATCTCTTCTTCAATAAGGGCGTTGACCACATCTCCATTGGGCACAGCACATTTGATGCCCAGCATCAGACCGCGGCCGCGGTGAGACTCATAAACAGAACTATGATCCGCCAGGAGCTTGTCGACACCGGCGGTCAAGCGGTCAGCCGCCTTGTTCACGCGGTCGAGAAAACCATCCGCCAGAATGATATCGAGTACCGCGTTTGCTGCCGCCATGGCGAGGGGATTGCCGCCAAACGTAGAGCCATGAGTACCCGGCACCATATGTTCGGCAGCATCAGCCGTGGCCAGACAGGCGCCCACCGGAAAACCGCCGCCCAACGCTTTTGCCAAAGCCATGATGTCCGGTGCGACGCCAGCGTGTTCATAAGCAAACAACGTACCCGTGCGCCCCATTCCGCATTGCACCTCATCAAAGATCAGGAGCAGGCCGAATTCATCGGCCATGGCACGCAAACCTTCGAGGTAGGAGTCTTCACCGACTGTGTATCCCCCTTCTCCTTGGATGGGCTCGACCAGAACGGCGGCGGTTTCGTCAGTGATGGCAGCCCGGGCTTCGTTCAAGTTACCGAAGGGAACGTGATCGAAGGCATCAACCACCGGCGCGAAACCATCCAAGTGCTTGGCCTGGCCGCCGGCTGAGATGGTCGCCAAGGTGCGGCCATGAAAAGCGTTGTCAGTGGTGATCACCCGGTATTTTTGCGGATTGTCTCCCGCTTGATGATACCGGCGGGCGGTTTTGATGGCACATTCCACGGCTTCGGCGCCGGAATTGCAGAAGAAAACGGTATCGGCAAAAGACACATCAACCAGACGCTGCGCCAGCTTTTCCTGACCGGCAATTCTGTAAAGATTGGAGCAATGCCAGAATTTTTCCGTCTGTTCTCTTAAGGCCGAGACCAAATGAGGGTGGGCGTGCCCTAAGACATTCACCGCAATGCCACTGGTAAAGTCGAGAAATTTCCGGCCGTCAACGGTCGTCAGCCAGGACCCTTCACCGCTCTCGAAGACGAGGTCGGTGCGCGCATAAGTGGACATGACGGCTGCGGTAGACATGGGACACTTCCCTGTTCAACGAATCCCTTGAAACACAACGCCCCGCGCACTCACCCGTCCGCGGGGTCAAACCTTTGACGTAACACAATCAGAAAAACGTCTTGAAAACATGAAAGGGCGGCCCCGAGACCGCCCGTTTTCTGATGTTTATTTATCCCGCATCGGCGCCCTTTGTCAATCTCGGGCCGGCCGTGGGCACACTTCTAGGCCTTCAGTTTGTAGCCGCTCTTGAGCATTTTATAGGTACTGAGCACGGCAATCAGTGCCGTCATCCCTGTAACGGTGATGCCGAGCACGATTTGTGTCGACTCCTGGCCGAGAAAGCCGTAGCGGAATCCATCGATGGCGTAGAAAAAGGGGTTGTAGTTGCAGATAAAACGCAAGCCCTCAGGCAAACGGTCAATGGTGTAGAACGTGCCTGACAAGAAGGTTAACGGCGTGACGACAAAGTTGGTCACGGCGGCCATATGATCGAATTTGTCGGCCCAGATGGCGCCGATGATACCCAGGCAGGCCATGAAAATGGCGCCCATGAGAGCGTGATAGACAATGAAAAACGCGTTATGCAGATGCATGTCAGCGATGAAGGACATGGCAAATGCTGCTGACAAACCGACAATGAGACCTCTCGACACCGCGCCCATGGTCCAGGCCACAGTGAGTTCAATCGCACTGAGGGGCGGCATCAATACATCCACGATATTGCCCTGAACCTTGGCGACAAGAATGGACGACGACGTATTGGCGAAGGAGTTCTGCACGATGGCCATCATGATCAGACCAGGAACGAGAAAATCATTGAACGGCACGCCGGCCACCGGCGGACGGTCGAAAGCAAAGGTGAAAATGATTAGGAACAGCAGTGTCGTGACCATGGGGGCAGCGACAGTCTGAGTCGCAACCTTGGAAAACCGACGCACTTCTTTCAGATAAAGCTCCCACATACCACGCCAGTTCACCACACCGACGGTTCGTGGCAAGGGAATGGTAAATTCACGGCTCGGCGTGGTATCTGTCAAAACGCACCTCGTTGCTGGAATGATTTGCAGATGTAGGCGTGGCCAGCCCTATTAGCAAGAGCGCCCTTTGTCAATTGAACGCCTGATGACCAATCCAAAGACAAAAATCAAAGCAAAAGTGCCCGGTAAAAAGCCGCGAAAGATTACCAAAGACCGGTTGCGGAACATCGCCCTGCATCACCTACAGCGCTATGCCACAAGTGGTGAAAATTTGAAGCGTGTTCTTGAACGACGTGTTTGGAAAGCGGCCAGGTTTCACGAAACGGATATGGAACTGGCGCGTGAATGGATAGATGACGTGGTCAACGCACTCGTCCGCTCCGGCGCCGTCGATGACACCAAATACGCGGAGGGAAAAATCACCACCATGCTGCGTCAAGGCCGGTCCATAAGGAAGGTTCAAGCCTTCCTGCGATCCAAAGGTGTTGCGCCGGACGTCATTACGCAGGTGATCGAGCGCGCATCAGATCAGGAGGGGGACCCGGATTATCACGCCGCGCTCAACATCCTGGGATCGTTCTGTTCTATCTCTCATCGTTCACTCCTCAATGATGACGATGAGCCAATAACACTCTCTTGCGCAATCACCCTAATCTGTTCCATTGGTGCTGACGGGGGACACGCCCGAACCATGCGAAGGTGCGTTCGACCGCAGCGGCTGCCAGTGGCGCATGCTGCCCGGCGAGTTTCCGCCGCGCAGCTCGGTTCAGTACTATTTCTACAAGTGGCGCGACGACGGGACGTGGCAGGAGGTCAGCCGTTGATCGACGACGTTCACTTCGATGCCCTCATCGCCGACAAGGCATTCGATGCCGGCTGGCTGCGAGAGCAACTGGACCAACGTGGCGCAAGCGCCGTCATTCCCTCGCTCGCCAACAGGAAGCGGCCGGCGGCCTACGACAAGCACATGTACCGCTGGCGACATCTGATCGAAAACTACTTCGCCAAGATCAAGGAATTCCGTGGCATCGCAACACGCTACGACAAGACCGACATCAGCTACGCCGCAAACTGCAACCTCGTCGAAACCATCATCGCCATGCGTTAAATGTCAACAGACCCTAGGCGTAACAACGCCTGTGCTGGAAACGGTAACGGTTGCGGCAACGTCTTTGGCCGGAACGTCGGCCGCCGCCAGACAGTGTCCGGCCGCTTCCGTTAAGAGAGCGATGGCGTTTTTTTCAAACAAGGCCATGCGCTCGGGCCAGCCATGGGGTTCAAGATACCACTCGAGCGGCACGCAGGAATGGCGGGATTCCACCCCGGCATTGCCATAGGCGCCGGCCATGCGGCGAAAGAAGCCAGGTTTGTGGTTAAAGACGCGCGCCGCCTGCGCCTCGACCTCCTCCTGGTGCATGATATGCGGCGGATAGGCCGTGGCAATGGCGTGGATATACGCGGGCTCGTTGGTCATGACAGTACGCTAGCAGAGTAGCGCGGTTAAAAGGGCGAAATTGGGGCAGCGCAGGTCCCTGAATTCTGCGGTTCACGCACCTTTGATGAAGGCAATCACCGCCTCTGACCATGCCTCGGGCTGCTCATCAACGATGTCGTGGGTCCCACCGTCCAGTTCGACAAACGACATGTCCGGGCGCATGTCCCGCGCGCGGCAGCTGAGGAAATAGATGTCGTCGCCGGTGTTGGTGAGAATCAGCGTCGGCATTTTGAGCCCCATGAAGGCATCGGTCATGTCGTATTCGTAAGCCGCTTTGTGGCCGTACCAGAAGGTCTCCCCGGCCCATAGGGTTTGCAGTACGTTGTTGTGCATGGCTTCCACATCGGTCCAACCGACGGTGGCGGCGACACGGCTGTCCCACCGCTTTTTCAAATGGCTGCCGTCGGCCTCATAGGGAACCGGCCCGGGCTTGTCGATCTTTTCAGCCCGCTCTTCTTCCGTAAACACCGGCGGTCCGTTTAGGATGAGAGACTCAACCCGGTCCGGATGCTGGTGGGCGAATTCGGCGACATTGGCCGCGCCGGTGTGGTGGCCAAGAAAATGCGCTGTTGAAAGAGAGAAGTGGTCCAGTACCGGCCCGAACATGGTGGCGTAATCTTGAACGGAAGGCCGTGGATCGGGCACGTCGGAATTTCCGAACCCGGGCGTATCAACACCGATCACGCGAAGCCCGGCAAGGGCCAACAAAGGATAAGCCTTGCGGAACATGTTGGACGAGCTGGGGGACTGGTGAGACAGCACCAGGGGAATGCCCTCACCCAGAACCTGGTAATGAACCTGCCCGGTGGGACCGTCGACATATCCGCGCCGCGGCTTCACGGGTTCGACCTCGTTGCGAATTCGGCGACAATGCCTGCCCAGGTTTCCGCATCGTCGTAGACGTATTGAAATGTGCCGCCTTCGATTTCCTTGTATTCAAAATCGGGGCGCGCTTCCGCCAGCCTACGATCTTGAGGGTTGAGCATGTCACCAGTGTTGGAGATCAAGAGTGTGGGTGCCTGAATGGCGTCGACGCAGGACCAGATGTCATGAGTATAGACAGCGTTATGACCATGCCATTCGGTTTCTCCGGCCAAGAAGTAAGTGATGACCGACCAGTGTGTGATGTCGAGGCTGGCATCGCCCTTCCCCGCCTTGAACCACATGTCCCAAAGCTCATCGAAGTGACTGCCATCCTCAGCGATGGGCCGTGCCCCATGAGAGCCCGATGCCCGGCCAGTCATTTCCTCTTTGGTGTAATAGGGAACGCCATGGATGATCAGCTTAGAGACGAGATCAGGATAACGTTGCGCAACTGCACAAGACGCCGATGCACCGGTGTGATGACCGCAAATGACGGCACGGTCCCACTCCAAATGATCCAGCATGGCCGGCACAATGGACGCATACTCATCCATGCTGGGGGCGTGATCGGGCGTGTCGGACATGCCGTATCCCGGCAAGTCCACCGCAACCGCATGCACGCCTTGAGCGGCGAGATGGGGCAGTGCGGGCCGGTATTGCACCGCTGATTGCACCATTTGGTGGAGCAGGATCATGGGTACGCCATCGCCCGCTTGCTCATAGTGGAGCTGGCCGAACGGTCCGTTGGCGTAGCCTTTGGTGATCGTCATCCGGTATCTCCTAAAACCTGTTCGGCGACGGCTGCTGCCCAGCGTTCGGCCTCTTCAAAGACGATATGGAAGGTTCCTCCTTCCAGAGACACGTAGGTGAAGTCGGGCCGCAGCTCTTCCAGGTATGGCATCTTGCCATGCAACACGTCGCCGGAATTGGAGATGACTGTGGTCGGCATGGTCAACGCTTTAAAGTCGGTTTCCAGGTCGTAGGTGAAAGCGGCGTGATGGCCGAACCATTCCTTGGGACCGGCCCAGAAAAACTGCACCAAGGACCAGTGGATCGCTGTCGGTGTGACCTTCTGTCTGGAGGCCTTGTCTGCGACCGCCCAACGCTCCGTCAGATGGGACCCATCGGTCTTAGGGGTCTGATCGAAATGAGGCCGGGACAGCTGCTGTTCGCGCTCTTCGGGCGTGTAAATGGGCACACCATGGAGAAACAACCTCTCCACCATCCCAGGATAGGAGGCAGCAAAGGCCGTGGCGATGGACGCCCCGGTGTGGTGGCCAAGCACCATCGGTTGATCGAGGCCTAAGGCTTCGAGCACAGCGGCAAGTGAGTCCGCATAATCATAAACGGTTGGAGGCTGCTCCGGGCCGTCGGACAAGCCGAAGCCTGGCGTGTCCACGGCGATACAGCGGATTCCCCGTTGCGCCAAATGCGGCATGGCATTCTTGAATTGCCGGGATGACCACGCCGTCTGGTGCAAGAGAACCAACGGCAGCCCCTCGCCCAACTCACCAATGTGAACCTGGCCCATGGGGCCGTCGAAATAGAACTTACGCATGGGCAGCAGCATAGCGGGTGAACGATCCAGGCCAAGCCGTGAATCAACAAGGAAGGTGACCGTTCAGTCCACGGGCGGCGGGAACTCTTTGGGCTTGGTCTCCGGATCAACGGGACCGAAGTCATCAAGAGGGGATTCGCTTATGGCCGGCTCGAGAATGGACCGCAGATAGATGACCGCTGCAGGTCTGTCAGGCACCGGACATTCCGCCCAGGAAACAAACACACCTTCGTTCAGATCATAAAGGGCGAGATCGCTATCGGACTGGGCTTCTAAGAGCGTGTCAGCAAAATCATTGCAGTGACCCACATAGATCCATTGGGGCCGCACGCCACGATGCCAGAAGGCGTAGACACCGCCTTGGTTTTTAAGAGAAGCAAGAGCTGTTTCATCCATTAACATCAAGCGGGGAAAGGGTCCCGCTTGCGGTTGCCAGAGGCCGCGGTCTGATTTGCCGGTGAGTTTACCGAGCAGTCCTTTAAGCGCCATGGGAGTCTCCGGAAATTCGGAAACGGTGGGCTAGCCAGACATTTACACCGACGACGATAAGCCCGGCATAAAAGACGTCGCTGAGAAAATGCGCGCCTTCGGCCATGCGGGCCAGGCCCATGAGAGCACCTAAGATCAGCGCCGCCGCGAACGCCGATGATCGGTGGCGCGAAGGCAGAAGAAAAATGAAAGCTGTCGTCCAAAACGCCAAGGCAGCGTGCCCGGACACAAACGAACAGTTGCGTTCACAATGATCCGTCAGCCACAAGGCGGGTGTAAACGGATGATCACCGCCAAAGATGCTGATATCTCGCGGTCGGGCGCGACCCGACTGGGTTTTCAAAATACTTTCCACGATGAGGCCGGGTCCCAGCGCCAAGGACGTCATGAGAAAAGCAACGTGACGACCGGTAACGGCCCAAATGACTTTCCCCAAAAGCTTTCCGTAAATCCACGCCACGACGATCAGAAAGAGCGCACTTATGATCACCGGCGGAAGGACACTTCTGGCAAAGGCCATAAGCGTTGAGCGCGGTATCCACGTGCCCAACTCTTCATTAAAGAATAAAGTGCTGAACCAAAGATCGGCGATGGAAACCAGACTCAACAGAACCGCGCAAGCCACCGCCAGTCCCCAAGGATAAGTTGAGAACCGGAAAGCGCCCTCACCGCTCATCGTTGATACCCTTGGAAGTCCTCAAGCATATAGGCCCGCAGTTCAAGGGCGTCTCCCGTATAGGCGCGCGAACGGAACGTGGCGATCAGATTTGAACCAGCAAACGACGCGGCCGCACGGTCGGGCCAGTCGTGTTTAATGATGTAGAGAAAATCTTCGCCAATGGAACCCGAAAGGTCGGTCGTCATTTCGTAGTGGTTGTTGCGCTGATTCTTGGGATTCCACATCACCGACTCAAAAGGATGCGGACGCGTATAGTAGAGCATCTCGGCCATCACTTTGCGGTCGTCGAACAAAAGTCTCACGTTTGGGAAATCGCGGCGCAGGTCAGATGCCCATTCACCGGCCCGGTCCCATCCGCGCATGCGCCTTGCGGGATCAAGATCAGGGGTCAATGGGAGGTCGAGGGTACGGACGATGAGATCGAAGTTGTAAAGCAAAAGGGCGACACCGACGTGAAGGGCGACGGAAACTTTGAGCCAAAGATCTTTACTTAAACGCAGCAATTCACCGGTGACGAGAACGGATGCCGTGATGTAACTGACGGCCGCCCAGTTGGCGTGAGACCGGGAAAGAAAAGCCTCGACCGTGATCAACACCAGTATGGGCAAACTAAAGGCCCAGAGGCGCCGTTCCTTGTCATCCATAGCGCTGCGCGTGGCCCCAGATCGAAAACGATGCCAGGTGAGCCAAAAAAAGGCGGCTAAGAGAATCGGCCCGAACACCGCAAATTGCGCGCCGATAAACTCGAGAGCAGAAAGCGGATTAAACAAATCACCGCCAAGATTCATGTTTTCGCCGGTGTGACGGTAGCTGGGAAAATCGTTCGTCCAATTCCAAATCAGGTTTGGCGCATAGATCAAAGCTGCCAGCGTCAGGCTTCCCCAGAGTGGTTGCCTACGCCAGTACGAGACGTCCTGTTGCCGCCATAGACTGTCGGCAACCATACAAAAAAGAAAAAAGACCATCGCATACTTGCTCAAGAGCCCAAATCCGAGCACCAAGCCGAAGACAATCCACCAGGAAACGGTGTTGGAGCTTTCTGCTCTGATCAAAGAGAGAAAAGCCAGTGCCCAGAAAAACAAAAGAAACACGTCGGTCGAGACAATGACGGCGGATAGGCTGACACCGGGCAACACCGCATAAATGGCTGTCGTCCAGAAGCCGATCCGGGCGTTGTAGAAATGTCGGGCAATGAAGAACATGACAAACGCCGTCGCGCCGTGCACAAGCGGTGCACTCAGACGAACACATCCGGCACCATCGCCACAGACCGATGTTGTCGTAGCGATGGCCCAAGCGATCACGGGCGGTTTGGAGTAGTAGCCAAAAGCAAAATCCTGTGCCCAGGACCAGTATTGTGCCTCATCAAAAAATAACGGGATCGGCGAAGCGGCAACAACGAGAACCCGTACCATCGTCACTGCAATGGCGACGGCCAAGGCCAGCCGGACCCAAGCCGGATCGTCTGCCCCGTTGGCCGATGTGTCAGACGTGTCAGACGATGGCGACCTATCCATCTTCGCGGTGGAACAAATAGGTCAATCCCAACAGACCGGCGACGGCGGTGGGTGCCCAGGCCGCCAACGGTAACGGCAGGATGGAGGACAAGCCCAAGGCGTAAGTCAGTCGGGTAAAGAAGTAGAGCATGAAGCCTGCCCCCAAACCGGCCAGGCCGCGCTTGGTCCAGCCGCCGAGGCGGTTGTTCGTGGTCAGATAAAAGGCGGAGGCAACCAGCACCATGGCGCAAAACAAAAACGGCGAAGCCATAAGGGAATGCCAATACAGCTTATGGGGTTGCGCTGAGAATCCGGCTTCTTCAGAAAAGGCGATGAATTGGGGAAGCTCCCAGAAAGACATGGTTTCCGGAGCGGCGAGATTCTCCTGGACCTGATCAATGGTTATGGTTGTGGGAAGGAAAAACTCGGCCCGGAAAACGGAAGACTCGTTCGGCGCGCTTTCCCAGACCCGGTCCAGTTTGAAAAAACCATCGAGCAATTGGCCATCCTGCGCCTCATACCGCCGTACGAATTTGTCGTCTTTATCCATTTCAAAAATACTGACGCCGCTGAGAAACAGAATGGCTTCTTCCTGACGCACCACATGGGAATGGACCACGGTCTGATTGCCACTGATGGTCTCGCGCAACCACAATCCGCCCACATCGATATTGAGCGCACTCTTGCGTTTGAACAGAAGCTCTTCTTCGAGCTGTTCATAAGATTGATAGAGGGCTGCAGAAAAGGGATTGACGACAGCCAGATTGAAAATGCCTAGGGCGATCACCAGCAAAAGGGTAGGCGCAAGAAATTGCCAAACCGAAACGCCCGCCGATCGCATTACGACAAGTTCGGAATTGCGCGCAAGCCGGAACAAGGCAAACATCATCCCGATCATCACCGCGAAAGGCAGAACGTCTTGCAGGGTATGGGGAAGCTTGAGAACCGCCAGACCGAACAGGATGCCAAGGCCGATGTCTTCCGCGTTGACCGAGCGGCGCACCAGCTCGATCAGATCAAACAGAATTATCAGTCCCATAATCACCAATAGGACGCTGACAAAGGCGACAATAAACTGCCAGCCGATGTAGAATGACAATGTCGGGGCGAGACGGTTCAAGCGCTGTCGCCGTATACTGTTGAGACGGAGCGCTAGAATACTGGAAAACAGTGCTCTGGTGAACGTCGGTTGAAAATTGACTGAGCGATAAAACGCTGTGGTGAAACTGAACAAAATTTACACCCGGACAGGAGACGGCGGTCAGACAAGCCTTGGCGATGGAACCCGTGTGGCAAAAGGGTCACTTCGGGTTTCCGCCTACGGCGAAGTGGATGAAGCCAACGCGTGTATTGGGTTAGCCATTGTAGCGTTGAAGGCCGACAAGAAAACCAAGGAACAGGCCGGCATTCTTCTCGGCGTTCAGAACGATCTCTTTGATATGGGCGCTGACCTCTGTGTGCCCGTTAGGGACGACGAGGAGCCTGATTCCGTGCTCCGGCTGACATCAACCTATGTCGAAGCCGTTGAACGACACATCGATGCGCTTAATGCTGATTTGAAGCCGCTTGATTCGTTTATATTGCCGGGAGGATCCACAGCGGCGGCACACCTTCATCTGGCCCGCACCGTGGTACGGCGGGCGGAACGGGCGATCACCGCATTGGCCGAAGAAGAAGCCGTCAATGCTGAAGTGATCCGCTACATCAACCGGCTCTCCGACTTGCTTTTTGTCATGGCCCGGCAAGCCAACAATGGTGGCCAGGATGATGTTCTTTGGCAGCCAGGCGGTGATCGCTGATCTTTTGGTGGCTGAGCCGCGGGCTCTACCGCGAAGCTGTTAAAACGCCGAAATGTCCTTGAGAATAGAGACAAGTCCGCCTTTGCTGCAATGCAGCATATTGGCGTTGACTTGCCTGGGCCAAAGGATTAGGTGTTTAGGCCGTTTCGGGCTGTGTTTCCCGGTTTTTTTGCACAGCAGCAGCGCCTTTCGCGCCCGAATTTCTCGCCACTGTCTACGGAACATGCACCCATGAAGGTCTTGGTCGCCGTCAAACGTGTGGTCGATTACAACGTGAAAGTTCGCGTTAAAGCGGACAATTCCGGGGTCGAACTCGCCAACGTTAAAATGTCCATGAACCCCTTCGATGAAATCGCCGTCGAAGAAGCCGTTCGCATGAAAGAAGCGGGAACGGTAGAGGAAATTGTCGCCGTCAGCATGGGCGTTCAGCAGTGCCAGGAAACCATCAGGACAGCGCTGGCCATGGGCGCTGACCGCGGCATTCTGGTTCAAACAGACGCTGAGCTACAGCCCTTGGCCGTGGCCAAAATGTTGAAGGCACTGGTGGATAAAGAATCACCGGATGTGGTGATCCTCGGTAAACAAGCCATCGACGATGACGCCAACCAGACCGGTCAAATGCTGGCCGCTTTGTTGGGATGGCCGCAAGGCACGTTTGCTTCGAAAATCGAACTTGCCGACGGCAAGACCAACGTGACACGCGAAATCGACGGCGGTTTGGAAACGGTCGCATTGAACACACCCTGCGTGATCACCACAGATTTGCGCCTTAATGAGCCGCGTTATGCGTCCTTACCCAATATCATGAAGGCGAAAAAGAAACCCATCGACACCATGAGTCCGGAGGATCTCGGTGTCGAACCCGCGCCTCGAATCGTCACCCTAAAGGTTGAAGACCCGCCCAAGCGGGAAGGCGGCATCAAAGTGGCCGATGTTCCGGAACTGGTCGATAAGCTGCGCAACGAAGCGAAGGTGATCTCATGACCTGCCTCGTCCTTGCCGAACACGACAACGCCGAACTGAAAGCGTCGACCCTGAGCACAGTCATGGCCGCTTCTCAGATCGGTGGCGATATCCACATTCTGGTGGCGGGATCAGGCTGCGGCGCTGTCGGCGAACAAGCCACCAAGGTTGAGGGCGTCGGCACGGTCAAAGTGGCGGACGATGCCCGTTACGAACATCAGCTGGCGGAACCGGTGGCTGCCCTCATCGTCAGCATGGCGGGGGACTACTCCCATATCCTCGCACCGGCCACCACCTTCGGCAAAAACATCATGCCGCGGGTGGCCGCGTTGCTTGACGTCGCTCAGATATCGGATATTTCCGCCGTCGTTTCCACTGATACGTTTATCCGCCCCATTTACGCGGGCAATGCCATGGCGACGGTACAAAGTAACGATGAAACCAAAATCATCACTGTGCGCGGATCGACCTTCGACAAGGCTGCCGCCGAAGGAGGGTCGGCTTCGACCGAATCGGTGAGCGCTGTCGATGACCCGGGCATCTCTTCATTTGTCGGTCAGGAACTTTCCAAATCAGAACGGCCGGAATTGACGGCGGCGAAAATCGTCATTTCTGGCGGACGCGGCGTCGGCAGTTCGGAAAACTTCTCCATTATCGAAGGTCTGGCGGACAAGCTCGGAGCCGCCGTCGGCGCTTCACGGGCTGCGGTCGACGCGGGGTATGTTCCCAACGACTATCAAGTGGGACAGACGGGCAAAATCGTCGCCCCCGAACTTTACGTTGCCATCGGTATTTCAGGGGCTATTCAGCATTTGGCGGGGATGAAAGACAGCAAGGTCATTGTCGCCATCAACAAAGATGAAGAAGCGCCCATTTTTCAAGTGGCCGATTACGGACTCGTCGGCGATTTGTTTGACGTGGTACCGCAGCTGACTGACGCCCTGTAAAGTGCGTTTGGCGTGTCAAGGACTGATACATGAATGACGATAGCGGCCGGGTTACACCGGCGATGAAGGATGAAAGCCGGGTGTCAAAAAAAGATTACGACATTAAGACGATTGGGGTAATCGGCGCGGGCCAGATGGGGAGCGGCATTGCTCATGTCAGCGCTCTTGCCGGATACGATGTCTGTGTCTTCGACATCAGTGAAGATCAACTTAAGAATGCGCTGGTCACCATAGATAAGAATATGGACCGGCAAGTCCGGCGGGAACGCATTACGGTCGAAGATAAAAAAGCCGCTCTTGATCGAATTCAAACCTTTTCCGCCATGGATACGCTTTCGGACGCCGACTTGGTCATTGAAGCGGCGACGGAAAATGAAGACATCAAGAAGCAGATTTTTACCGACATCTGCCCGCTTCTGAAGGACGACGCGTTGGTCTGTTCCAACACCTCGTCGATTTCGATCACCCGGCTGGGTGCCATAACCGACCGGCCTGAGCAGTTCATGGGCCTGCATTTCATGAACCCGGTTCCGGTGATGCAGTTGGTCGAATTGATCCGTGGCATCGCGACAGAAGAAGCAACCTTTTCAGCAGTCAAGGCAGTTGCCGAAAACCTCGGCAAACAGACGGTCTCTTCGGAAGATTTCCCGGCGTTTATCGTCAACCGGGTTTTGATCCCGATGATCAACGAAGCGATCTATACCCTGTACGAAGGGGTCGGCTCCGTTTCCGCCATCGATACCGCCATGAAGCTGGGCGCCAACCATCCCATGGGACCTTTGGAACTTGCGGATTTCATCGGCCTGGACACCTGTCTGTCGATCATGGGCGTGCTTTACGAAGGCCTTGCCGATTCCAAATACCGGCCCTGCCCGTTACTGGTTAAATACGTTGAGGCGGGCTGGCTCGGCCGCAAAGCCGGAAAAGGGTTCTACGATTATTCCGGTGAGGAACCCGTTCCTACGCGTTAAGAGTTGCACGGAACCGGCATTTTTTCTTGCCACCATGTGACGGCCTCCGCTGCAATGGAGGCCGTTTTTGCTAGAGGCGTAATGCGAGGCACTGTGTGGATCATTTGACCGCAGGTTTACGGCCCTATGTTTTTCTTTCCGCCCTTTGTGCCGTCTTGTTCTTGACCGGTGTTTCGTCCGTGCCGCCCACGGACCGGGATGAGGCACGGTTCATGCAAGCCACCAAACAGATGATCGAAACCGGCGACTTTGTCTCCATCCGTTTTCAAGACGAACCGCGGACAAAAAAGCCGGTGGGGATCCACTGGCTGCAAGTGGCTGCGGTAAAGACCTTCGCTTTAGGTGACGAGCAGGCCGTATGGGCGTATCGCTTGCCATCAGCACTCGCAGCTTGGGCAACCGTTCTCGTCGTTTTTGTCATGGGTCGTCGCTTCTTTGATCGAAGATCGGTGTTATGTGCGGCGACGCTCGCTGCCTGCACTTTGATTTGGTTGGTTGAAGCCCACATCGCCAAGACAGACGCCGCGCTGTTGCTTGCTGTCGTGCTGGCCCAGTTTGCCTTGATGGAAATTTACTTGGCCGACGACCGCGCCGCCCTCCCCTTTGCTTGGGTCGCCTTGTTTTGGCTCGCCATCGGCTTCGGTGTGTTGATCAAGGGACCGGTTGTTATCGCTGTGGTCGGTGTCACCATCCTTGCCTTGTCCATCTCCGATAAACGAATTGCATGGCTTCGAGGCTTGCGCCCATTAATCGGTGTAACCGGCTTCTTTTTTGCCGTTGCCGTTTTATCAGCGGCATTCATTGTGCTGTGGGACGTGCCGCTGGCCTGGTACTTCGAGACCAACTTGGACACGGACGTTAGGTATTACCTTGGTAGGGTTACGAAGATTGCCAATGGCGGCATTTGGTACGGACTGGCGGTCCTCGGGATCGGAATCTGCACCTACATTGCCCACAACTCCATCAACAGTGACAAGAAGGCGCGGTATCTCCGCTATGCCCGTGCCTGGACGCCGGGCTGTTTATGCTTGTGTCCATGACTGCGGCGGCGATCCTTCTCAACGGTCTAAAATTCGCCATTGGCCGATATCGCCCTCGCTATCTGTTTAACGACGATCTCTCAGGGTTCGAACCTTTTGGTTTGGCTTTGAAGATGGCCAGTTTCCCGTCGGGCCATGCCCAGTCCATTTGGTCGGCCATGATTGCGCTTTGCTTCCTGACGCCCCGTTTTGCGCCGCTTTATATCGCCACCGCCCTGATGGTCAGCGCCAGCCGGTTTTTAACGGCCGTTCACTTCGTCAGTGACGTCATCGTCGGCAGTTTCATCAGTATTATGGTTGCCCTTCTCATTCGGCGGCGATTTGAACAGGAAGGTCAAAGCGTCCGCCTGGCTCCGAATTAACGACAAGTCCCTTCCCATGTTTTTCACTGCCCTGGACAGGGGCGCGGCTGCGGTGGTAAGCACCGCCTCGCGCCAGAGTGCGGCTGAACGCGCTGCCGGTTAAGACGTCGTCTGCAGCACGGCTTCATCCTTCGATTGCAATGCCGCCCAGGCAAGAGGTGACCCATGACCAGCCGGATCTGGGGCGGCCGGTTTTCCGGCGGCCCGTCGGACATAATGGAAGCGATCAACACTTCCATCGATTTCGACCAGCGTCTTGCCAAACAGGACATCCGCGGGTCACGGGCGCACTGCGCCATGCTGGTGGCGCAAGGGATCCTGTCTAAAGACGACGGTGAGGCCATCATGGAAGGCCTGCTCAAGATCGAAAAAGACCTGAGCGAGGGCACATTCTCGTTCCGCCGGTCGCTCGAGGATATTCATATGAACATCGAAGCCCGGTTGAGCGATTTGATCGGTGAACCGGCCGGCCGGCTCCATACGGCCCGGTCGAGAAACGATCAGGTGGCGACGGACTTCCGTCTCTGGGTCCGGTCGGCCATCGATACTGTTGATGAACAGATGAAATCGTTACAGGCCGCCCTGATTGACCTGGCGGAAGCCCACGCGGACACGGTGATGCCTGGATTTACCCATCTACAGGCCGCCCAGCCGGTGACCCTCGGCCATCACATGCTCGCCTATGTGGAAATGATTGGGCGGGACCGGGGCCGGTTTGCCGACGCCCGGCGGCGCATGAACGAAAGCCCTCTCGGCGCCGGGGCGCTGGCGGGTACATCCTTTGCCATCGACCGGACCAAAACGGCACAGGACCTGGATTTTGAAAGGCCGATGGCCAATTCCATCGACGCCGTCTCAGACCGGGATTTCGCCCTCGAGTTTCTGGCTGATGGCGCGATCTTGGCTGTTCATCTTTCGCGCCTGGCTGAAGAATTGGTGCTTTGGGCCAGTGCCCAGTTCGGTTTTGTATCCTTATCGGACGCCTTTTCGACAGGCAGTTCGATGATGCCGCAAAAGCGCAATCCCGATGCCGCAGAATTGATACGGGGCAAAACGGGCCGGATCATCGGCTCGATCACGGGTCTGTTGGTCGTGATCAAAGGGCTGCCTCTGACCTATTCCAAGGACATGCAGGAAGACAAGGAACCTGTCTTCGCAACCTTTGATGCCTTGGAACTGTGTCTCGCTGCCATGACCGGCATGATTCAGGATCTGGAGATCAACAAAGAACGAATGCGCGCAGCGGCGGGGGCTGGCTATACGACGGCCACGGATTTGGCCGACTGGCTGGTTCAGAACAGAGACGTTCCATTCCGCGAAGCCCATCACATCGTCGGCCAAGTGGTCAAAACCGCGGAAGAAAAATCATGCGGGCTTGAAGCGCTTTCTGCCGACGACCTTAAAGCCATCGACGGCCGTCTGGATGAGACGGCGCTCGGCGCCTTGACGGTGGACGCCTCAGTCAAAAGCCGGACCAGTTTGGGCGGCACGGCGCCGGATAACGTCCGGCAGCAAGCCGTTGTTGCCCGGCAGACATACATTGATGGAGATGGAACATGAGGTTTCGTGAACGACGACCGCTGGCGACCATCATGATGTCTTTCGTCATTGCCGTGTGTTTGGGCTTTTTATTGTCTGCTTGCGGCAAGAAAAGCGCGCTAACGCCGCCGGAAGAGGCTGAATACCCCCGGCAGTACCCACGGCAATAGGCTGGCGAGCAAATCCGATGCATCACTTTCAGTACCGTAGCGGCGTTTTGCATGCCGAGGATGTGCCGTTACCCGACATTGCACGCGATGTGGGTACGCCCTTCTATTGCTATTCCACTGCGACACTCACCCGCCATTACCGTGTGTTCGAAGAAGCTATGGACGGTCTGCAACCGCTCATCTGCTTTTCGGCCAAAGCCAACGGCAACATCGCCGTATTGCGCACATTGGGTGATTTGGGCGCAGGCTGCGATGTTGTTTCCGGTGGAGAGCTAAAGCGTGCCCTCGCTACGGGTATTCCCGCTGAGAAAATCGTGTTCTCGGGCGTTGGAAAAACGGCGGAGGAACTGGCGCTCGCAATAGAAACCGGTGTTGGTCAGATCAACGTGGAGTCAGAACCGGAACTCCTGCGATTGAGCGCCATTGCCAATGAAGCCGGTTCAATCGCTCCGATCGCTTTCCGGGTGAATCCCGACGTCCATGCTCAGACCCATGACAAAATATCAACAGGACGCAAAGAAGATAAGTTCGGCGTCGCCTGGGGTGATGCCATGCGGTTGTATCAACAGGCTCAGGACCTGGGCGGCATCGAGGTGCAGGGTGTCGCCGTTCACATCGGCTCTCAGATAACCGACCTGAAGCCCTTTGAAATCGCCTTTTCAAAAGTTGCCGGGCTTGTCGGTGAATTGAGAGCGGCTGGCATTGATATCCGGACGGTCGATCTCGGCGGCGGTCTCGGCGTGCCTTACCGTCGGGACAACGAAGCGCCACCAAGCCCGGCTGAATATGGTGAGGTGGTAAGGCGAACGGTCGGTGATCTTGATTGCACGATCATGTTCGAGCCGGGACGGGTTATCGCTGCCAACGCCGGCGTGCTGGTGACGTCGGTCATTTACGTCAAACCTGGTGAAACCAAAACGTTCATCATTGTCGACGCCGCCATGAACGACCTTGTCCGGCCGTCCATGTACGATGCGCACCACGACATCATTCCGGTCACCGAACCATCCGCCGGATCGGCAGAACAGGCGTTTGACGTGGTCGGGCCGATTTGCGAGACGGGCGACCGTTTTGCCCAACAAGTGACGCTACCCCAATGTCAGGAGGGTGAACTTTTTGCCCTGACGGCTGCAGGGGCCTACGGAGCCGTCATGGCGTCCAATTTCAACGCCAGGCCGTTGGTGCCTGAGGTCCTGGTCGACGGCACCGCCTTCGCCGTGGTCCGGGCTCGCCCTCCTGTGGAAGACCTCTGGGCCCTGGAATCCCTGCCTCCCTGGCTGGCCTAGAAGGCGGCCGATTGAACACAGCCCCCGCCAACGCGTACACTGTGCCATGACCAGAGATTGGCGAGAACTCCTGAGGTTACGGCGCCTTATCACACGGCGATTGCTGCTCTCCCGGCTGAGTCTAGGCCTGGAACGCCTGGCCGCGGCCCTGTGGATGCCGGTCCTTTTTCTAAGCGGTTTTGTCATTCTGGTGCTGTTTGATGTTCTACCTGCCTTCCCCGCCGTCATCCATTGGCTCGCCCTCGCCGCCTTCGCCGGAGCGGTAGGGCGTTTTGCGTACATGGGTTTTCGTGACTTTTCGTGGCCATCCCTGCTGGAGGCCCGGCACCGCTTGGAAACTTCGTCGGGAGTAGACCATAGACCACTGACCGCATGGGAAGACAACCTGGGCTACAAGGCCGGTCCCCGCCAAAACGCACTGTGGATGGCTCATAGGCTGCGTATGCGCCAACTCATTGAACGCCTGGTACCACCGTGGCCTGCAGCCGTGATTGCCAATCGTGACCCTTATGCCGTCAGAGGACTTTTAGCAGTCCTCGTTATCGTCGGTGTCGTCGGTGCCTGGGGCGATATTGGTCCGCGGTTCGTCCGCGCCGTCAATCCGGCACTTGCCGCCAACGCTGACTCATTGGATGTCAAAGTTTGGCTGACACCGCCTTCCTACACACAAAAACCGCCTGTCCTTTTGGATCCTAACGGCGAGCAAGAATTAGCCGGACCGGTGCAGGCACCAGTCGGTACCCAGGTCTTGGCTGTGGTCACAGGGACAAAAAGACCGACGCGTTTGACTGTTGATTCCACATCCATCGACTTGACGACCATGGACGACAACAGTTTGCGGTACGAAGGCACCCTGCCCGTCGGCAGTCGCCTGGAAATCAGGCAAACGGGACAGATTTTGGGCGCCTGGACGTTGCAGCCCATTCCTGACGCGCCTCCGTCCATTTCACTTATCGACGTGCCCGAAGAGACCGGCCGTTACCGGTTGCGATTTAGATATAGAGCCGAAGACGACTACGGAATTGCCGGCGTCACCGGCCGCATAGACCGGCCCGGCGAAACCCGTGCTTACGCACAGCATTGGGGAACGAGTTTCACCTTATCCGTTCCGCCGTTGTCACCCAAGACAGTCGAGCATCAGTCGTTTCACGATTTAACCGCCCATCCATGGGCCGGTGAAATTGTCACCTTAATCCTCACTGCATCGGATGCGGCGGATCAAAGCAGCAACAGTGAACCCGTTCAATTTCAGCTTCCTGAACGTCCCTTTGCTCATCCGGTTGCTGCCACGATTATCCGCTACCGGAAAGATCTGATCGCCGATCCTTCGACAGCGCCGTTGGCAGCCCGGGCTCTCGGGCGTCTGATGGAAGTGCCGGAAACCTATGGCGGGGACGTCATCGCTCACCTTGCCATGTCATCGGCACGCGGACGGCTAACGCTTCAAGATGCAACAGACGTTATGGATAGCGTTATCGATCTTATGTGGCGCGCTGCGCTGCGGATCGAGGATGGCGCCTTTGCCGTCGCCGAACAGGCTTTGGAAGATGCCGAAAACGCACTTGAAGAAGCCATCGAGCGCGGCGCTTCACCGGAAGAAATTAGCCGGCTGATTTCACGACTGCAGCGTGCGCTGATGGAGTATTACCAAGCTTTAGCAGAAAAGATGCCTGAAGGCGCGTTCCCCTTCAGTGAATTGAACACCGACATGCAAATGTTGGAATCCGAAGACCTTTCTCAGATGATGGAGCAACTTCGACAGTTGTCGGAAATGGGGGCTGAAAATGCAGCCCGGGAAATGATGTCCAATTTGCGCAACATGCTGGAGATGCTGCGCAATGCCAACCTCAACCCCATGAATAATCCCGACGTTCAAGCGGCGCGGGAGATGATGGAAGAGCTCAAAGACATCACCCAAGAACAGTCTGACATGTTAAACGACTCCTTTGAGCAGGCTCGTCAACAGGCGTTGCGCCGCAATCAGGATGGCCAAACACGGCGCGGCCGTCGGGAGCGTTGGCGCAATGAGTTTCGCCAACAACAGCCTTCCGGTTCGGAGCAAGATCAAGCGGCCCGTCAGGAACAGCAACAAGGTGCGGCAGAAGACCAAAGTGAGTTGCGCCAGCGGCTTGGCGAGCTCATGGGCCGCATGGCCGAAATGACGGGCGACGTTTCAGACGACCTTGGTGAGGCGGAACAGGCTATGCGTGATGCCGAGGGAGCGTTACGGGAAGGCGCTTGGCGGTCCGCATCAGACGCCCAGGCGGAAGCCCTCGCCAATCTGCAAAACGGGATGCAGGGCGCGGCCCAGCAACTGATGCAGGCACTGGCCGAAAAAGGTTTGGCTGGACTCATCCCCATGCCCGGGCAGACGGGCCAACCGTTTGGCGCCATGGGTCCAAACATCGGCCCGGATCAGGGTGAAGATGTCGAACTGCCGACCGAGCCCGATACGCGCGGCCTTTCGCAAAAATCCCGTGCGATCCTTGAGGAGATCAGACGCCGGGCAGGTCAAAGACTACGCCCGCGCGAAGAACGGGACTATTTGCGCCGACTATTGGAGCAGTTTTAAGCCCACTCAAACCCGCTCGGCAGATTAATCCCAATCCACCTGCAAACTTGTCGCCCGTTCATCCGGCAGTTGGAGCTCAATGCGGTACGGCTGTGTTGAGTTAGGATCAATGGTCGGCGAGCTCGGTGGAGCCGACGTCTCTTGCACGACATTGTTATCTTCATCGATCAGCATCAATTTCAAGTCTGGGACCGTTTGAATCCCTTCGGTGAGATTGGTGACAAAACCCGTAACCACCAGAGTTTGCACACCACCCTTCATGATTCTGACCGGTGCAGGCTGGGAAAGACGAAGGCCTTCGGCTTCCTCATCGCCCAAATTGAGCGCTTCGTAAACACCGTCGATACCTGGCCACAGATCGCGTAAGGAATCCCGTGCAACCCAAAAGACAGAGGCCACCAGAAGTAAGACGATGGACATGACGGCGACCGTGACATAAGCAGGATCAATAGGTTTTGACGGCTTTTTCTTGTCGGGCT
This sequence comes from Rhodospirillaceae bacterium, assembly GCA_965207985.1. GTDB lineage: Bacteria > Pseudomonadota > Alphaproteobacteria > Rhodospirillales > Rhodospirillaceae > CBDBND01. Next base: position 34,964 of record CBDBND010000009.1, read on the forward strand.
TCTTGGAGTCCTCGATGCTTTCTGCTAACTCGTCAGCACTAAGCTCATCCTCTTCGTCATCTGCTCCAGTTCCTGTACCACCAAAGTCGGGCCGGTCATCATCGGGATCGACAGGACCGTCATCTTCGTCCCCTTCCGCTTGGTGGAAAGCATCATCGTCGTCGGCCTCGCCGGGCCCACCAGCCTCGCCTGGACCACCGGCCTCACCGGGGCCGCCGGCTTCTCCTTCGTCTCCCTCTGTTTGATGGAAAGCGTCGTCGTCTTCCATGGCGAGGGGATCATCGTCCAAATCGTCTTCGGGACCACCGGCCGCACCCGGTCCACCCGCTTCGCCCGGATCACCCGCTTCGCCCGGACCACCCGCTTCGCCGGGAGCACCGCTTGCGCCTTCTTCTTCAAGCATGGATTCACCCGGGCCGCCGCTGGCGCCCTCATCATCAATCATGGATTCACCGGGGCCACCGCTGGCGCCCTCGTCATGAAGCATGGACTCACCGGGGCCGCCACTGGCGCCCTCTTCATGCCCCATCGACTGGCCGGGGCCGCCGGACTCAGTGGACCCATCCAGCATGGACATGGCGACATCGCCCGGCGCTTGGATTTCACCATCGAGCTGGGAAACAGCGGCTGCACCCGGACCACCCTCAGCGCCACCCATCATTGAACTGGAAGGCCCGCCTGGACCTTGTTCTTCCCCACTGAGTAAAGACCGGGCCTGTTCGCCAGGAGCGTTAACTTGCTGTCCGCTCAGCTGCGACACGGCGGGAGCGCCTGGACCCCCCGCAGCACCCTCCTGACCGCTCAGCATGCTTTGACCGGCGGACGATATACCCCCCGTTGCAGGTCCAGCGTCGGCACCTGGAGCGCCCGGCATTCCAGGCATTCCCGGAGCCCCCGGCGCACCGGGCGCACCAGGCTTTTGATTGAGCCAAGATACGGCGGCTTCACCGGGGCCACCGGCCGCACCGCCACCATTCGATTTAACCGGCTGGGGTTCCAGACGATCAGCCACCGTACGCGGGGGAGGAGGAGCCCCTTGGGCCCCAGGATCACTGGCCGCACCTGGACCGCCGTGCATCATGCTTTGGCCGGACTCATCCAAGCCGCCCGTTGCGGCTCCAGGGCCCCCAGCAGCACCTTGAGAGACGCTTAAGTCCAGTTCAGGTCCCCCTAAAGACGGCCCGTCTTGAGAAACACGTAGAGCAAATAAATTTTAAACGATTGATAATAAATTAAGGGTCTTGCCTAGCAGATCGGTTTTTCTCGTAGGTGACGTAGCAGAAGCCTGACCTTGTTGGAAGCCCGATGGTTGAGGCGCCACTCGGTTTCCTTGAGGTGGAGGTGGAATGTGTGTCTGGGCACACCCATGAACTTTACGAGCCGCACCTTGGCCATGCCCCAGATCCGCGCGGTCACGTGCTGCATCTCAAGACCCCCGAGATGGAGTGGACGGACCAGGGCGAAGAAGGCAGCCGGTATCGCTTCAAGCAATTGAGCATGGATCCCGAGACTAAAGCCTATTCGGCCCTGCTCGCCCTTGATCCGGGTTGGTCGGGCCGGCTGAGCACAGACAGCAAATACGGCCGTGAGTGGCTAATGCTTTCCGGGTCGCAAACGGGACGATGGCTCCTCATTCGGCGCCAACACCTACTATTACGCCCCACCCGGCACCACCCATGCAGCCATGACCGGCTCCCAGGACGGCTGCGTTGTGCTAACCTGGATGCACGCTGAATCCTAAGCCCAGGAGGAAAACCATGCGACCTCACTTAACTCATGTGGATGGCAACGCTTTACCGTGGGAAGAAATTCTCGACACCGGAGCGGAACGCAAACAGTTGAGTGTGGACCCTGATACCGGTTCAGATACGTCTTTTGTGCGCATTCCTAAAGAGTGGAAAGGTCCAGCCGGTGCTCACTACCATACCGGCTTTGAAGAGGCACTGATTCTGTCCGGCGACGTGGACCTCAACGGCAACGATCTATTGGTGGAGGGGTCTTACCTTTATCGGCCGGGTGGTATCGTCCATGGCTGGGTGGACCACTCCCACAGCGGCTCCGACATCATCATCAAAATGGGCCGAGCAACGGATCTCATTTCCGTCGGGGAGTTGGAACACGATCATGAATACGACTACCCAGGCGCGCGCGTGGAAGACGGCCGGCCGCACATCATTCATCTCAAAACTAAAGAACAGGACTGGCAGCCCTGGCCCGATGGTCCGGACGGGGTGAACAAAAAACTTCTCAGCCGTGATCAGAACAACGGCGCGGAAACTTTACTCGCCCAACTGCCGGAAGGTTTTTCCAGTGCTCTTACGCTTAATCCGGACCTCACGTGGGAATGGGTCGTGCTCGACGGCGGCATGAAACTTGCCGACGGAACATCTTTCGACCGTCTGGGATACAGCCACCGCCCCGCAGGCAGTGAAGAAACCACCGTCGTTGCCAGTGATGCGGGCTGCACATTGCTGATGTGGTCGGACCCGGCCTGACGTTTACCCGTCGTCATCCAAGAACGCGATGATCTGCACCGCAAAGGCGGTCAATGGCAGAGACAGATGGCGATTGAGAATCTCAGCCGATTCCCAGGGCCCGCTTGAGAGGGCCGGCGATGATACCGACCACGTTTTGATGGTGCAGCAGGGGCAGGGCCAGTTGCGCTTGCTCCCGTCGGTAACGGGTACATGACCTGTGGACCGAACAAACTCGGCGTTTTGCGCTTGCGTGACTTCTGTCTGGCCCAAAGCGAAGGCATAGCCGATCGAGACATCACGCATGGGTCCTTCGTACCGTTCGTCACTCACGCCGACGTCATACCCCATGACAAAATCTCCCGGCGGCATGACGACCATCTCTGGACAATCAGCACAGTCCTTAAAGACAGCGCCGGCATTTAAATCTGCGTTGGCTGCAAGGGTGGTGGAAGAGAACAGAATCGTCGCAGCGAATGTAAAACTAGAGTATCGGGCGATTAATCTGCAACGTAGCCGGTGTCTTTGAGGTAGTTCCAGCATTCGTTTGGGTCGAAGAGTTCGTAGATGTCTCCGACAGCTCGCCAGAGGGTGTCATAGGTTCCGCTGCATCGGCAGCGATCCGCGCAAGGCGCAAGGCCTTATGGTCACTTCCGGGTCGACCATTCCTGCGATGAGTTCGCCCGCGGCCCGGTTCACATCAATGGCATCGAGGGCTTCCCCGACGCGCTCGATGCCGTCGAGCACCTTCAGGACCGGCGTCGTCACCGGCACCATGCGGGGACCGTGCTTGCCGTCGCGGAGCCGGACCTCGCCCGCCGTGCGGTCCACGTCGTCCCATCGCAGCGTGAGAATCTCGGACTTGCGGCAGCCGGTCAGCATCAGCAGCCGGATGGCGGCGATCGCCGGCGGCCACATCGAGCCCTTGGCTTCCGCTTCCCTGAGAGCCGCGCCGGCGCGGCGGTATTCGTCCGGCGACAGGAAGCGCTCCCTGGGCGCCTCGCGGTAGTGCCTGACGCGCTTGCAGGGATTGCGGCCCTGGGGCACGAGGTCCCAGGCCGCGGCCAGCGAGAACATCTTCGACAGCATTCGGACGACATGATTGGCCATCGACGGGGTGGCGCGCATGCGGTCATGGAGTTCGATGACGTGCTTCGAGCGGACGTCCTTCACCAGCATGGTTCCGAGCGCCGGCACGATGTGCTTGTCGATGGCGTGGCGGTAGAGCCTCTGGGTATTGGGCTTGCACTGGACCGTGACGTAGGCGCGCATGCACCGGGCCGAGAGGTCGGCGACGGTGGGGTCGGGCCCGGGTTCCGGCGGGACCGGGTCGAGCCCGCGCTTGATGCGGTCGATGACCCTGGCGGCCTCGCGCCGGCGCTGGTCGAGCGCGATCCCGTGAACGGGTCCGAGGGTGGCGCGCTTCAGGCCGGCGGGTCCCCTGGATTGCACGACATAGACCTTGCGGCCGTTGCGCTGGACGCGGACGCCGAAGCCCGCCAGGTCGCGGTCCCAATAGAAGGCATCCTTGCCGGTGGCCGGCAGCGCGGTGCAGATCGGGTCCGAAATATGATATCAAGACGCACCTGAGCGGCATCATCTCGATGGGGTATCCTAGACCCCGTATGGTACTGTTGCAAGGGGGTGGGAACGCCGGAGAATTGAAAAATACTAAATACTATAACCTGTTAGGCACCGTATGACACCGTATGGCCCCGGCTGACCCCCCGGAGAAAAATATGCCTGTCTTCGAAACCCTTAAATCAAGTTCAGGTCCTCCTGCAGAAGGCCCGCCCCCAGGTCCACCGGACGCCCCTTGCTCGACGTCAAAGCTCTTCCAAGAGACAGCCTCTTCGCCCACTTTTTGGTGCGCCAGCGGGTCCGCGCCAGCACCAGCTTGAGCGGCAGTTTGTGGACCGCCGCTGGCGCCGTCAGGCTCAAGCATGGACTGCCCCGGGGTGGGCGCAGGCCCACCGGTTTGGGCGCCCTGATCCAGCATGGAAACGGCACCAGGGGGTACAGCCGAAGGCGCCCCGCCTGCCGCACCTTCCGCCGGAGCCATCTGCATTTCACCGCCGGGCTGGGCGCCCATGACGGTCCTGTCGGCGACGCCTCCAGCCATAGCAGCGTTGGCCGCTGTCGCGACGGCCTGCGTTACCGACTGGCCTAGTGGTGCTGCCTGTGCCTCGGGTTGGCCGCCACCAGACCCGCCACGGGGGCCACCCATATCCTGTGCCGCCTCGCTGTCGCCGAGGATGTCACCCAGATCAATCTCATCAACAATAGCGGCCTGGAACCATGAGTGCCCGCAGGTGGCGCACTTAAGGCTCCGCCCTTTACGCCCTAGAGCGGTATGATTTTAGGTTGGGTCATATCCTGCGTTTTTGAAATAGTTGGCGCATTCATTTGAGGTATAGGTATCGAGGAGTCTGCCGATGGCGGCTGAGACGGCCTCGACGGTTCGCGGCGCTTCGAGGCGGAGCAGATGCTTGAGCTTGGCGAAGACCTGCTCGATGGGATTGAGGTCGGGGGAGTACTTGGGCAGGAACAGGAGCCGGGCGCCGGCCTGGCGGATGGCCTGTCGCACGGCCTTGGACTTGTGAGAGCCGAGGTTGTCCATGATGACGATGTCGCCGGGCTTGAGGGTTGGGACCAACACGTCCTGCACATAGATGCGGAAGCGCTCGCCGTTGATCGGCCCGTCGACGAGCCAGGGCGCATCGATTCGGTCGTGGCGCAGCGCGGCGAGGAAGGTCGCGGTGTGCCAGCGGCCATGTGGCGCCTCGCCGATCAGTCGCGCGCCCTTTGACCCCCAGCCCCGCAGGGGCGCCATGTTGGTCCTGGTCCAGGTCTCGTCGATGAACACCAGGCGCGTCGGGTCAACCCGGTCGCGGTACTTCAACCACTGAGCGCGGCGGCGCGCCACGTCACGGCGCCGACGCTCGCCAGCCACCAGCGTTTTTTTTATAGCTCAGGCCCTGCTCGTGAACGAAGGTCCAGACCGAACGGTAGTCCACCTTCAGGCCCCGATCCGCCAGCTCCCCGACAAGCCCATGAAGCGTGAAATCCCCCCGCGCCACCCGGTCCCGCAACCAGCGCTCGTGCGCCCCCCGGATCGCACGCGGCTTGTAACCGCCCATCCGGCCCGGCGCCGCGCTGCCCGTCCGCCGGTAGCGCGCCAGCCAGGCAACCGCCGTGCTCTCGCCGATCCCGAAATGCCGCGCCGCCGCCCGGCACGACATCCCGTCGCGCGACACAGCCGAAATAACCCGTTCTCGAAGATCAAGGGAATAAGCTCTTGCCATCCTTGCTGGCCTCCTTACCCAGCAAGAATCTTGAATCAGAAATCGAAAAGCTTGTGAATCCCTAAAATGACTCCGTCTAATCACATAAAGCTCTAGCAATTCAGTCGGGATTTCGAACCCGGCAGTGCAATTCGGACACGTGATACGCATACAAGACCCTTTGTTGGATGCGCAGAAAGTATACCATATAACCGTTTTCCCAGCCTTAGGTGGCCCCAGGCAGGGCTCGGCACGCTATCTGGCACGTCAGAACGTACCTTTTAGTGATGGACCCATAAAACCCAAGCGGGTTATTAAAGTGTTATTGAGTCGAAAAAACAGAGTTGAAGATAAGGCTGCGGCTGTGGAGCTGGTTGAGGTGGGCCTTAAATATGAAGAAGGCCCCTTTGCGTTGAAAGACATCAACCTTTCCCTCGACCCAGGGTCGTTTAGATTTCTGACCGGACCGTCCGGGGCAGGCAAAACGTCCCTGCTTAGCCTCCTTTACCTGGCGCAACGGCCGTCCAACGGTACCATCCGACTGTTTGGCACAGATGTGACACGGGCCCATCGTGTACGGTTGCCAGCGATCCGGCGTCAATTAGGTGTGATCTTTCAAGATTTTCGTCTGCTTGATCATTTGTCGGCGTTCGACAATGTCGCCTTACCGCTGCGCATCGCCGGCGTTTCCGAAACACACATAAAGGAAAATGTAGCCGAACTTTTGGCTTGGGTCGGCCTGCAAGAGTATATGGACTACAAGCCGGCTGTTTTGTCGGGCGGTCAAAAACAACGCATTGCCATTGCGCGGGCTGTCGTCAACCGTCCCAAGCTCATCCTCGCCGATGAACCAACCGGAAGTGTCGACGACGAAATCGGAATGCGAATCATGCAGCTTTTCATGGAACTCAATAAGCTCGGTGCATGTGTCGTCATCGCGACACACAATGAACACTTGGTATCTCAATTCGCTTTTCCCCGTCTTACCCTTACCGACGGTACACTTGAAGAGCATCCCCCGCTGATCCGAGCGACAGCAAACGAGCAATCAACAAACGGCGTCCAAGACGTAATGAGCGGCTGATGTTTGGGTTCAGGTCGGATTTACCAGAGAGTGGAGACAACGCCAGCAAGTTCATTCCTTGGCTGGTCGCCATCATGGTCTTTCTCGGCACTCTCGCATTCAGTGGCGTTAGTGTTTTTGACACCATGCTATCCAGCTGGTCACGGTCCGTAACCGGAACTTTAACCATTCAAATTCCTGCATTGCCGGTCGAAGAAGACGGCTCAGCCAACGTCGAACGTGCCGAACAGGTGGTGAACCAACTTCGATCCATGTCCGGTGTTGTATCAGTGCGTGTGCTTACCGGATCCGAACTGGACGCCCTTTTGGCACCTTGGCTTGGCGATGATATCGGAACCGGTGATTTACCCTTGCCAAGTTTGATTGATGTCACACTCGCGCGTGATTCTGAGCAGAACACGAGCGCCCTTCGAGAAGAGGTGACCAGACTCGTCCCCAATGCCGTTATTGATGATCACCGGCGCTGGTTTGAACATCTGATTGAACTGACCGAGGGCTTTCGGCTCTTGGCAATTGGTGTCGCAGCAATTGTAACCGCCGCTTTGGCTTTAACGGTTGTATATGCGACGCGAGCAAGCCTCGCTGAGTTTAGGGAGGTTATTGCTGTTTTCCACTTCATTGGCGCCCGTGATTTGTACGTCGCCGGCCAATTTGCCAAGCGAACGTTTCTTGCAGCCAGTAAAGGCAGCATCGTTGGAATGGTCGCAGGACTTGTCGTACTCGTAAGTATTGGCTGGCTTGCCAGAAATGTGGAAAGCGGCTTTCTTCCCGACATTACTTTGAGCTGGATGTTTTGGTTGTCTGTACCTCTGATTGCTCTCTTGGCAGCTCTACTGGCCATGATGACGGCCTATGCTACTGTTCTGAGTACGCTTAGAGCCATGATGTAGAATGCAGATGATAAAAAGTAGGTCCTTAAAACTGGCCGCAAGCTTTTGCGGTTTGGGCTTTCTCTTGTGGCTCATTGGCCTGGGAGTCTTTGCTTCAATGGTATCGGCAGACTCTGAGCAATTGCAGACACCAACCGAAGCAATTGTTGTCCTTACCGGCGGAAGCGAACGTATTTCAACCGGGGTAACGCTTTTGGCCCAGGGAGCGGCGGAAACCCTTTTTATTTCGGGTGTCGGTGCTGCAGTCAGTGCCAACGACTTGGTGCCCATGGATCAGCCCGAACGGGTGGAACTTATTGACCGTGTAACGATTGGATCGGAGGCGGCAGATACGCCCGGCAACGCGATCGAGACCGCAGCTTGGGTTAAGCAACAAGAGATACGCTCAATCCGCCTTGTCACCGCGGCTTATCACATGCCGCGAAGTTTGCGTGAATTCCAACATAGAATGCCGGGTGTATCGATCGTCCCGCACCCTGTTTTTCCGGAACAAGTAAAACGTGATTGGTGGCGTTATCCTGGGACTGCAAGTTTACTTGCCACGGAATACACGAAGTTCCTGTTTTCTGCTTCACGAATCTGGTTGTCATCCTTAACGGGGTCCAATCGGGACTCAGTGCAATAAGATACCGATCATGAAAACACTTCGATCCATCATCTATCTGTTAACGTTTTTGGGGTGGACGTTGGTTGTCTCTATTCTTGGGCTGCCTACGCTCATAACACGGGAAGGCGCATTAAGGACCACCCGGTTTTGGGCGCACGGCGTGCGTTCTATGGCGCGATGGTTGGTTGGCGTCCGGTTTGAAATTCGGGGTGCGGAAAATATTCCTGACGGGCCATGCATTATCGCTCCACAACATCAATCGGCCTTCGAAACATACATGTTGTTTTTGCTTTTCAGATATCCCGTGTTCATCCTCAAGGAATCCTTACAACTGATTCCCTTGATCGGCTGGTACATCAAACGGGGCGGTCTCATCGCCATTGACCGGAAGGCAGGCGCATCAGCCATGAGACGTGTCCTGCGCGCAGCAGATGAGGTGCTCTCAAGGGGCGAAACGTTGCTGATCTTTCCCGAAGGCACGCGCACACCCCCAGGGCAATATCAAGAATACAAACCCGGTGTGGTTGCCCTCTATCACCACTGCAATGCTCCGGTCATCCCAGTGGCGTTGAATTCAGGTTACTACTGGGGCAAGACCCGGCTGAAAAAGATCCCAGGGACAATCATTTTCGAGTTTCTCCCCCCGGTCCCAGAAGGACAGGATAAGGAAGCGTTCCTGCAATACCTGCGCACAGTTCTGGAAACGGCTTCAGCAAAATTGCCTGTTCCGGATTGTCAGCCAAGACCGGACCCGGCCGCACCAGAGGCGGTGTCTTCGGAACACTGAGGAGGTCTGTGGATAACTCTGTGGACTCGTTGAGGGGCCAGCGTGCCGGGGACCGCTATCAGTTCATTTCAGTTTTGTTATCAACCAGTTAAGTATGTTTCGGCTGGGCTCGTTGTGACCGCCAAAAGCGGGATTTATGGGTCTAATTGGGTCTCTTTGGGGGCTTTGGGAGCGCCCGGTTTTTAACGACTTTTGACCCGAACAGGCCTATTGTGCCTGCCCCGAAAACAACCCCGTAACGAACCGGACTGCCCGCCATGGTCGAGATTTCGGACATCGCCCACGAGATCTGGAACATGAAATACCGCCTCAAAACGCCTGGCGGCCAAGTTGTGGACAAAACCGTTGCCGACACCTGGCGTCGGGTGGCACGCGCCTTGGCAGCCGTCGAAAACGCTCCTGAAACCTGGGAACCTGTTTTTTATCAAGCGCTTGCTGACTACCGCTTTCTCCCCGGGGGACGCATTTTGGCGGGCGCCGGAGCGGAGCGGACGGTCACGCTGCACAATTGCTTCGTCATGGGCGCCATCGAAGACGACATGTCGTCCATTTTCGAAAATCTCAAAGAAGCGGCTCTGACCATGCAGCAGGGGGGTGGTATCGGGTACGATTTCTCCACTCTGCGGCCGCAGGGAGCCGCAGTGATGGGGGTCGGTGCCGATGCGTCCGGGCCCTTGTCCTTTATGGATGTTTGGGACGCCATGTGCCGGACGATCATGAGCGCCGGGTCCCGGCGGGGCGCCATGATGGCCACCCTGCGCTGCGACTATCCGGACATTGAGGCATTTGTCGAAGCCAAGCAGTCACCTGGACGTCTGACTAACTTTAATCTGTCAGTCTTGGCAACGGATGCCTTTATGGAGGCTGTAAAAGCAGACTCGTCATGGGACCTCATCTTTAACGGCACTGTTTACAAGACCGTACAGGCGCGCGCGTTGTGGGACAGCATCATGCGCGCGACCTATGAGTTTTCCGAGCCGGGTGTCATTTTCATTGACCGCATCAACGCGAGAAACAATCTCGCCTATTGCGAGGACATCCGCGCCACCAATCCTTGCGGTGAACAACCTCTTCCCGCTTACGGCACCTGTCTTTTGGGCTCCATTAATCTCGCCCGTCTGATCGAGGCGCCATTCACTGACCAAGCGCGCATCAACGTCGAACAGCTGGCACAATTGACGGCAACCGCAGTTCGGATGATGGACAATGTGGTTGAGGCTTCCCGGTATCCGTTGGATGCGCAGCGCCAAGAAGCTGAAAGCAAACGGAGAATTGGCCTCGGCATGACAGGTTTGGCCGATGCCCTGATTATGTGCGGCCTGACCTATGGTTCCGAGGATGCGGCAGCGGCTGCGGAAACATGGGCAGCGACGCTTTCTCACGCCGCCTACCGGGCGTCAATCGACCTGGCTGAGGAAAAAGGCGCTTTCCCATTGTTTGACTGCGACGCCTATCTCACCAGTCCGACCATTCAGGACTTACCTCAAGACATACAAGACGGGATCGCAAAGCATGGTATCCGCAACGCATTGCTGACATCGATTGCTCCTACGGGAACAATTTCATTGTTTGCCGATAATGTCTCTTCGGGGATCGAACCTGTTTTTAGTTTTTCTTTTAGGCGGCAGGTTACCCAGCCGGACGGAAGTAAAGAGAGTGCAGATGTGAGCGACTACGCCTACCGCGTTTTCCGCGAACTAAAAGGGGACGATGCTCCCCTGCCCGACCAATTTGTCGACGCACAATCATTGTCGCCCGATGCCCACTTGACCATGCAGGCAGCGGTTCAGAAACATGTAGACAGTGCCATTTCAAAGACCATCAACGTTCCTGCGGATTTTCCGTTCGAACAGCTGAAAGACGTTTATTTCAAAGCCTTTGAAAGCGGATGCAAAGGGTGCACCACGTTTAGGCCGTCGCACGTGAGAGGGGCGGTACTCGAGCTCAACACTGAGACGTCTGACCAGGACAGCCATCACGTCCACTCAAGCGAGCCTATGGAGCGGCCAGAGTCTATCCCGGGTAAGACGTATAAATTGCGCTGGCCGGAAAGCGATCATGCCATTTACATCACACTCAACGATATCGAGATCGTGGAAAACAACGGTCAACGGAAGCGACGGCCCTTCGAAGTGTTCATCAATTCGAAGAACATGGAGCATTACGCCTGGACGGTGGCCTTGACCCGGATGATTTCAGCCGTTTTTCGCCGCGGTGGTGACGTCTCTTTTGTCGTCGAGGAGCTTAAGGCGGTGTTCGATCCCCGCGGCGGACAATGGATGGACGGCCGTTATGTTCCCAGTCTGTTGGCAGCAATAGGCAACGTCATTGAACAGCACATGGTCGACATCGGTTTTTTGGACGAGCAGGAAAGAATTGGTTTAACCGGAACACATGACGGATCGGACAACGTTGTCCGCTTGGATTCAACGGGGGCAGATGCACGATTCCGCGCTTGCCCAAAATGCGGCATAAATGCCCTTGTCCGTCAAGAGGGGTGCGATTCTTGTACCAGTTGCGGTTACTCGAAGTGCAGCTAGTGGTCTCTAGCGGCTCTCCCGTGTGGCGTAGTAGAGTTATGTGACGCACCAACGAGACTTAACCAAACAAGAGCGGGAAACCCTGGTCATGAGTCACGTCTCCAACACGTACGAGTCAAGAATACAGACTTCGCGGGAACGCATGCGGCTGTCGCAAGTGCGAAAGGCTTTTGAGGCGGGAGTGAGGCAGAGAGACGACGGGACAGACGTTCCCGCCGAGTTCTTTGCTGCTTGTGTCGCCTACATTAAGACTTCTATGGACCGTCTGCATGCGCAGGACCAGCGCATTCATGATTTTTTGCTGCCCCATGTCAAAGACGGGGATGGGCACGCGGAGACCCTTGAGAACCTCAATATGCGGCTGGCGAGAAGCCGGGAGGCGTTGGCAGACTTAGTTAAGGCCAGCGAGTCTTTCATGGCGGCCTCCGGGTCCGACTGGGAGACTTTCAAGTCCGCGGTTAGCGATTTCATGGAAGTGTATTTCAAGATCCTCCTTTCTGGACAACACTCCACCCTCACCCTTCAGGAAGAAGTCTTCGACGAAGCAACCTGGGACGAAGTGGCGGGCGTGACACCTGAAAGTCTGGCGACGGAAGAACAACTTTATTCAAAAGTACAGTCCCTGGCGCCCGATGGGGCGGATCCCGCTTCTTTCGTTGGCGGCCCGCCGGCGCCGGGTGCTGGCCCGCCGGGCCAGGGGACGCGGCCCAGCGCCTAACATCCGTTTTCATTAAGGCTAAGGTCTGTTGACATTTAACGCATGGCGATGATGGTTTCGACGAGGTTGCAGTTTGCGGCGTAGCTGATGTCGGTCTTGTCGTAGCGTGTTGCGATGCCACGGAATTCCTTGATCTTGGCGAAGTAGTTTTCGATCAGATGTCGCCAGCGGTACATGTGCTTGTCGTAGGCCGCCGGCCGCTTCCTGTTGGCGAGCGAGGGAATGACGGCGCTTGCGCCACGTTGGTCCAGTTGCTCTCGCAGCCAGCCGGCATCGAATGCCTTGTCGGCGATGAGGGCATCGAAGTGAACGTCGTCGATCAACGGCTGGACGCCCATCATGTCGTGGCGCTGGCCAGGGAGCAGCACGAAGCGGACCAGCCACCCCAGTGCGTCGACCAGGGCGATGATCTTGGTGGTCAATCCGCCCCGTGATCGGCCGATGGCCTGATTTTGAGTCCCCCTTTTGCGCCGCTCGCCTTCTGGTGAACGCTGACGATGGTGGCGTCGATGAGGGCATATTCGAAATCCGGTTCCGCCGACAACTCCTCGAACAGCCGCTCGAAGACACCCTTCTTCGCCCATCGGCGAAAGCGCTGGAAGACGCTGTTCCAATTGCCGAACGCCGGGGGCAGAGCGCGCCACGGCGACCCTGCGCGCACCCGCCACAAAACCGCCTCCAAAAACAGGCGGTTGTCCGCCGCCGTCACGCCACGGTCCGTCGCCTTGCCCGGTAGATGACGCCAAATTTTCTCCCAAACATTGTCCGTGATCACAAAACGCTCTGACTTCATCAAACACTCCTTGCAAAAGGAGGCTTGAATCACTTTTCCGCGACATTGGGAATCCACTAAATGTCAACAGACCCTAGCTGTCCACCAGACTGAGGGCATCCTGACGCCATTTTTCTGCCGGTCCACCGAATCGGTCGGCCATCCAGACCAGTTCGTCCATGCGTTGGGATGAGACCCAGGTGCGCAAGGCGAGTGGAAAGTCTTCGACACCCTGCGAGTTAACGCGCTCTTCAATGTTGTCGAATTGATCGGCATCGGCCGGAACGTTCAAGAAGTCGCAAAACTGCACCAATCCCGAACCATCATTGGCGTGCAGGTCTTCATGGAAAATGAAATACAGATTTGAAAAGTACTTTTCCCATGTTTCGATATTTTCCCGATAGCCGCCGTTGCGATTCCATCCCAATTCAATAGCACCAGCAAGATAAGGTATGTTTCGGTCGTCTAACCCATCCTGTCCAAACATCAGCTTGAAGTCGAACCGCCCGAGAGATAACCAGCGGTCAACCGGGTTGCGTAGGAAAAATATGATCCTCGTGTCTTTTCCGAGAAATCTGGCAAATTGCCCTATATTGGTCTCTTTTGCGTACGAATAGGTTGGAGCAACTTCCACAACTTTCCGACCTTCGGGCACGGTTTCAAAGAACGACCTGTACCAGTCAAAGTCAAACTTTTCAGTTAAGGCTGCATTTGCATAGAGTTCCAATCTTTCAAGATCTTCGCGGTTAAAGATTTCAGCCACCAACGTATTTTTAATCGTTGACTGCAATGCGTTGAGCTTGCGGTGATAGCCGTAGGTCAACATGAGAGATGGGGAGTCGACACTTTCACCAAGAAAATCCAGAAACTGAAGTTCCTTGATAGGGCACATCCAGATTTGCGGAACGGATTGAAGGTGACGATAAAGCCATGTTGTCGACGTCTTCATCGGCCCAACACAGACTGCGTGAGGTAATGGCATCAAAAAATACCGCATTAAAGAAATACAGATATCAATATCGATGTTGAATGCGGGTCCAAGCTAATCCCGATAACTGGTATCAATCTTGTCCAACTTGCGCAGGAACCCCTGCCACGCCAAATCAGGAACGGGGATTTTGTTGCCCGCCATTTCAGCCCTGCTTCCTGGCCGGCGGCGACCTGTTGTTTGTTCGCGCACCTTGTCTTGAGCCTCCTGAGACGGATAACCGATTTCGGCGCCGCCGCCCAAGGCCATCACTTGAATGGTGCAGGCTTTTTGCAGCGCGTACATGCGCGAGAACGCCGCGGCCACGGAAGGTCCCAGTGTGAGCAATCCGTGATTGCGCAAGATGACGGTGCTCTTGTCACCGATGTGATCGATCAGCCGTTCCCGTTCCTCCGTATCCAGTGCAATACCCTCGAAATCGTGATAGGCGATGTCAGGCAGCAGACTCAAGGAGTCCTGATTGAGTGGCATTAACCCGTCTTTTAGGCAGGACACGGCTACACCTTCATTGGTGTGCAGATGGATGACGCAATGGGCGTCATCCCGGGCCTGATGGACGGCGCCGTGAATGACATAGCCTCCGATGTTGTAACCAAGACCGGTTTCGTCGAGCAGGATTTCACCGTCCTGATCAATCTTCACCAAACTTGAGGCGTTGATTTCATCGAAAAACAGGCCGAAGGGATTGATCAGATAGTGCCGGTCGTCGCCGGGCAAGCGCACGGAAATATGGGTGAAGATATAGTCGTTCCAGCCGTACAGAGCGCAGAGCCGGTAGCAAGCGGCGAGATCGACACGAAGGGCCCATTCCTCTTCCGAGACTTGGTCGCGGATGCTGTGGGTGGTGGATGAAGCGGCTTCAGCCATGACACTCTCCCGTGTGCTTTCCTGTCCCGAGCAGGCACGTAGGGTAACGTGGCGCAGGGAATGGCGGAAGGCCGGTTGCCGTCGGCACCGCCCAGCGACCGGACTCTGCAGGCAAAACGGGGCGGACCCAAAGGTCCGCCCCGCTATCGCAACCGGCGAATATGCTATGCGGGTTGCGAACTTTAGAAGGCGTATCGCGCTCCAATGGTAAATTGGTGAACTCTGGCGCGGCGGTCGAAGTCAAAGGTGATGAACGATCCTTGCCCGGCGAGAGATATTCTGTCCGTGCGGGTCCAGCTGTAACCGGCCGTAACATCAAACGCGCCGACGTCGTATCCGTGAAAACCGAAAGCCAAACGGTAGGCCAGCTTGGTGTCGGAGTCATCGAGGATGACAAATTCGATCGGGCCGAAATCGTTTGCCTTTCCACAGGGCATGACCGCACCGCGCACCGTAAGCCAATCCATATGTCGTCCGGGCGGCAATGATTTCACGTTCTTTACCCGTGAACGCGCTGCCTCTTGCTCTTTCGTAATCCAAAACAAACGCACCGGAGTCTGCCGGTGTCGGTACGCGTTGAACGTGCCCGGAACGTCAAAGTACCAGGTGGTCAAAAACCCTGCTGCCGCATCTCCGACGGCTTGAGTTTCCGGAATGAAATAAACGCTGTCCCAATCGAAAACCGCTGTAACCTGTCCGTTTTTTGCCAGCATATTTCTGCAACCCCAGTCTAAATGCGTAACAACGGCAGGAGATGGATCTGTAAGTAGAACCTTGCGCGCTTCAGTGGCGATGGCGTCGATCCATTCAGCGCCCTTCTGAGTGGCTTCAAAGTCAAACAACGCATTGTGGGGCTTCGGCCACAGATCTTCTTTCAGTTCTTCAAGCCATCCGCTATCTAACCCGACGGGAGACGGTTCCTCATTGGCAAGTCGAATAAAATCATGCAGCAGCGTTGCCAGTGTGTTGCGCATGTCGGGGTCATGGGCGGTAAAAATGTCGCCATCCATGACTTCCATGGCCATAACGGGTCGGCCTTCAAATTCTGAAGGTGGTGCATAGACTTTTGGTGCTGGAAATCCTTTGCCGTGCAGCCGGCTTTGAATTTCAATATGAGCCTTGAGCCGCGCCCGGTTCGCGTGGGGAGGCCAGACCTTGATGATCTCCCGGGCGCCATTGGTCAAAGAGACGCCGAAGACACCACCAACACTGAATTCCGAACGGAAAACAGTTTCAAGACGGGCGCTGCGATGGGTCTGGCAATACCGGTCTAGAAAGGCTTCAACGCCGTCCTGTGCGGCGGTGCCGAAAAGATCTTCAGCGAGAGTAACGTTTTCCGGATCGTTGTAATCAACAAGAACCGGATCCGCCATCTATGGTCGCCCTTATCGAACGCTCACTGGCGCCATTTGCCCTTCCGGGATAATGGTCTGGAACGGTGCGTCGCCCCGGCTTTCGCGCCAGTCGGCTTTGACCTGCTCCATCAGCTCCGGATCGGTGTAGAGGTCGATGGCCGTGGCCGTCATGGTCTTGGCGGCGGTGACCAAAGCCTTGGTGCCAATGGACGTGCCCGTGGCCGCTACCACCATCCAGGAATGGATGGGCAGGCCGTAGCCGTAAGAGGCAACCCTCAATCCCCCGACAGGCACGAACCAGGAAATATCGCCCACGTCCGTTGACGCCCGAGCCGGTGTCGGTTCATCGGGCAACGGTTCAACAATGGTGGCCAGCGCCGGCGTGTCGTCTGAGAAGGTGCGGCCGAAGGGGTCCTGGAATTCCAGTTGGGTGGTGCGGGCAAACGCCACTTCCCGTTCTTCCCACACCGGCGGGCCGATGGCGGTGAGGTTTTTGTGAGTCGCTTCCGCCAGTGCGCGCACCGGAACCATTTCGTGCAGTTCCGACTGAACCTCGACTTCTTCCAGGGTGGTGCGGCTCATCATTGCCGCCGCTTGGGCGATCTCCTGGATCCATTCGTAATAGGCGACCACGTCGGTGAACTTATCGGCGCGGATGTAGTACCAGACCTCCGCTTCCGGCGGTACCACGTTGGGCTGGCCGCCGCCTTTGGTGATGACGTAATGGATGCGCGCATCCGGCCTGATGTGCTCGCGCATGTAGTTGACACCGGCGTTCATCAGTTCCACCCCGTCCAACGCCGAACGGCCGGACCAGGGCATGGCCGATGCATGGGCGGCCGCGCCAGTGAATTTGAACTTCACATTGGCGATGGCTTTGGTGTTGCCGTAAGACGCACTGTTCCGGTCTCCGGCGTGCCAGTTCAAGATCACATCGTCGTCTTTGAAGTAACCGTCGCGCAGCATATAGACCTTGCCGATGCCGGTCTCTTCCGCGGGCGTGCCGTAAAGCTTGATGGTGCCTTGTCTGGTCCGCTTCGTGCTGCTCCCTGGCCAGCGCCACGACATGATGGGCGTCCAGCCGTTGATCGACGACGTTCACTTCGATGCCCTCATCGCCGACAAGGCATTCGATGCCGGCTGGCTGCGAGAGCAACTGGACCAACGTGGCGCAAGCGCCGTCATTCCCTCGCTCGCCAACAGGAAGCGGCCGGCGGCCTACGACAAGCACATGTACCGCTGGCGACATCTGATCGAAAACTACTTCGCCAAGATCAAGGAATTCCGTGGCATCGCAACACGCTACGACAAGACCGACATCAGCTACGCCGCAAACTGCAACCTCGTCGCAACCATCATCGCCATGCGTTAAATGTCAACAGACCCTAGTCCCACTGTAACATCCCGGGCTTGCCCTGGGACAGCCGGATTCAGGGCGCGCGTTTGTCTTCCGTACCGCCGCTTTCCAACAGTGCGTCTGCGTCTACGCCGAGGGCTGCAGCCCGTTCCCGCCAATGTTTGCGCGCCAATGCACGCATGTCTTCTACTGGATCCGATTCATCGACGATTTCAAAACCGAGGACCGTTTCGACAACATCCTCCAGTGTGACGAGGCCCTCCACTTCGCCATATTCGTCCACGACCAGGGCGATATGGTTGCGGTCTTCTATCAATCGTTCGAACACGGTAGAGAGGGACAATGTGTCTAAGACAGTGGGTATCGCTCTTTTGATTTCAGCTAAGGGCATACTGCCGCCATCTTTGGCGTACCGTGTCAAAACATCGCTCTTAATGACGAAGCCGTTGATGTCGTCGATTTCTTCGCCGTAGACCGGCACACGGGAAAACGGCTGGTCGGAATGTTCTTTCACAAACTCGGCAATCGTCGTCTTTGCGGGGACGGTAAAGACCACATTGCGGGGCGTCATGACGTCTTTCACCCGCAATTTGTCCAACTTCATCATGCTGCGGAAGATTCGGCTTTCCCGCTGTTCCAGCTGTCCCTGCTTGGTGCCGATGTCCACCATGGCGACGAATTCTTCGCGTGTGAAGGCGATGCTTGCCTGGCCATGACTTATGGCGCCGGTGATTTTCTGACTCATCCAGACAAAAGGTTTCATCAGCGCAATGAGAGCGACTAAGGAACGCCCGACTGTCGGCGCCAAAGCGCGCCAATGGGTGGCGCCCAGAGTTTTGGGAATGATCTCGGACAGCACCAGGATGAGCAGGGTGAGCACTCCTGAAAACACCCCAACCACCGCGTCGCCAAACACAAAAGCGGCCTGCGCACCCGCGCCAGCTGCGCCGACGGTATGGGCGATGGTGTTGAGGCTAAGAATGGCGGCCAGCGGCCGGTCCAAGTTTTCCAACAGCCCGGTCAGCATCTTTGCCGTTTCCGGGCGGGTTTTAGCCAGAGTCACCACATAGGAACGCCGGATGCTCAACAGCACCGCTTCACTGATGGAGCAGAGGAACGAGACGACGAGGGCGAGAAGAACGTAAGAGACGAGAAGAGTCATAGTGGCCCTTATGTAGGGCTTCTCAGCTACTGCACAAACTGTCCGTCTTTAAGCCACACGTCGCCATCAATAGTGACAGTGCAGTCGGTGAGCAGATCACGCCAGCGGAAATAGCCCCCGATCACGGCCCCGCCCAGCTCCTCATTATTGCCGATGCCGAGGCGGACAATGCCTTCCCCGTAGCCGAAATAGCCGATCCAGGTTTTTGTCACCTCCATGGAAAGCATGGGATTAAAACCGAGGGCGAACTCCCGGAACCATTTGGCGTCGTCGGGCGCAGCATCAATTTCGGCGCGCAAGTGTTCTTCGCCTTCGTCCGCGGACAGATCAACGATGCGGCCGTTTTCATAAACGATGGTCGCGGTGCGCACACTGTATCCGTGCCAGGCCGAATAGGGATAGACCACGCGCCCCTGGACCGTGGCTTCAATGGGCGCGACACGTATGGCGCCGGCGGGGATTTCCACTTCCCGGTCGAGGAAAGGCGCGCCTTGGCGCATGCGCGCGGCAGAGGCATCCCCATTCTGCTGGATGATATCCCGGTCGCCTGCTCTAAAGCGCAAGTCCGTTCCCGCCGGCGAGGTCACGCGCACATCGCCATCACGCAAGGCTGCAATGAATCGGTCCTGGTGCGCGTCCAATGCCGCAAGATCGGCGTTGAGCACTGCATTTTGATACACCGTGTCGATCACCTGCATGGGCGGCGGCGGATGGCCGGGCAGAACGTTTACCCCCGTCAGCCCGGTGGTGTTGCCCGATGGGCTGTAAGGGTCGGTCCAATGAAAATGGATGGTCCGCCTCGGTCCGGCTTTTTCCTGCAACAGAATCTGCATCGCTTTGTACGCCGGATGGGCCGGGTTGGCGCCCGGCATTTTCAGCGCCACATCCACGTCTTCGAGCATCGACACATAGGCCTCTGTGGCGTCCGCGAAACCCTGGCGCAGAGTGTTTGCATCCCATTCCACCGGATAGGGATTGTCGAGCACGTCGATAACGCCGAGGTCGACGCCGCCCGCTTGCATCACGGCATAACGGAAATGGGGAATGAACGGATCGAACATGCCTGGCTGGGCGACGGAGATCACCTTCTCACCCGGCTCCAAAGCCAATTGGTCAACGATGCGCTGGGCCAAGGCCTCCCAGTGCATGGTGCGCTGGGGCAGTGGCGCTTGGGCAAAGGCTAAGCCCGTCCAAAAAACGGCTATGACACCGGCAATCTGTCTCATTTAAGCGTCCCCCTTATCGCTCTCTTGCGTCGACGCAGTATGATAGGCGGAACCTGAGACCCAAGCCGAGGCTTTATGCCCACCGCCCCCCGCTCCGTGACCATAGGCGTGCGTGATCTCGACAAGGCGCTTGATCTGTTTCACCGGCGCATGGATCTCGATATGGATGAAAGTGGTGATGTGCCTAAGGATGTCCTGACCGCTTGGGGCTTGCCCGAGGTGGCGTCGGCCCAATATGCCCTGTTGTCTCGTGGCGGCTACCGGGCCGGTAAACTGCGCCTGATCCAATGGGACTTGGCGGCCCAGCATGTTGTCCGGAACGATCTCCCGCCGAATGCAACGGACTCTCCCTTTGATATCGGTCCCAAAGCCATCGATTTGTATATCCCGGCTGACATGGACTCGACCGTCGTTGCCCTGGAAGAGGCGGGATATCCGCTGGTTCATGGGCCCGCGGCGTATACATCCTCCGGACTTCTCGAAGCCATGCACGCAGGCCCGGATGGCGTATCCCTGCTGCTCATGACCCGGCCGGACGGGTTCAGCGGTGACGTGCGTCCCGGCTTGCCGCCGGGCACCTATGGTGAGATCGCGACAATTTCCATCGTCTCGGGACCGCCGGAAAACAACGACCTGTTCTACGGCGATTTACTGCAGATCCCAAAAAGGCTGGATCGTCCTGTTTCACCCCTATTTGCACGGGCGGTCGCAGAGCTCAACGGCATACCGCTGGACACCCGGGCCCATTGGCAAATGTTTGTGGAGAAAGATCAGCCCAGCGCCAAGATGATCCTGATCCATTATCCCGAGGGGCAAGGCAAGAGGCTGGCCGGGCGCATGGCGCCGGGCCACGTTGGTATATGTTTATTTTCGTTCGACCGGACTGATGTCACTGCTTTGACACAGCGCGCGGAGCATTTGGGATTCGCCGTCGAACAAACCATGACACAGACAAGCTGGGGCCGCGTCGCTCTTATTCGTGGTCCAAACGAAGAGCTCATCGAAGTGATGGAGGTTAGATAACCATGATTCGCGTCATATCCCTCGCTGCTGCGCTTTTGTTCTCTATACCCGTACTGGCCGAGACGGTGCTGATCACCGGTTCCAACCGTGGCATCGGTTTCGAGCTGGCCAAGCAGTTTGCTGAACGGGGATGGGACGTCATCGCCACCAGCCGTTCGCCGGAAGATGACTTTGCGTTGCATGAGTTAGACCGCAAGCACGAAAACCTCGTCATCAAGTACCTCGACGTCACCGATCATGCCGGCATAGATGCTCTGGCTGCAGAACTCTCCGGAACACCGATAGATATTCTGCTCAACAACGCCGCTACAGGTGGGGGTGTGCTCACAGACCGCTTCGGCGAACTCAACTATGATCCCGCCTGGACCGTATTCAATGTCAACGCCGTTGGTCCGCTGAAAGTGTCCGAGGCCTTTGTCGATCACGTCGCCGCCAGCGAGCGCAAACTCATCCTCACCCTTAACGGCGAGGGCGGGTCCCTTGGCAGCACGCGGAGCGGATCCTACATGTTTGGCGGCAGCAAAGCGGCGCTGAACATGTATATGCTTAAATTGGCCTTCGACCTTAAGGACCGCGGCATCACCGTGACTGTCGTTACTCCCGGCTTTGTCGATACCATGGGCTTCGCCGACGGCACCTTCGATCCGGAAGCCCAGCCGGACTTCGTGTGGTTGTATAACGCTTATAAATCAGGCGCCTCCACACCGGCCGCTACGCCGGATGCCGTCGCCCGCCTGATCCCGCTCATTCTCTCGGTAAATCCAGAGCACAACGGCCAATGGCTCAATCTGGCGGGAGAAGAAGTGCCGTGGTGATGAACCTCTTGCCCTTCCAGTGACTGGAATCTTATATAAGGGCAAAGGAGACCACTCATGAACATCGGCGAAGCGGCCCGGCGCTCCGGGCTTCCGGCCAAGACCATCCGCTATTACGAGGAGACCGGCCTCATTGCCCCCGCGGCCCGGGCGGAAAACGGCTACCGGGATTATGCGGAGACCGACGTCCATAAGCTGAGATTCGTCCGCCATGCCCGTAGTCTCGGCTTTTCCGTTGAGGTCTGCACCCAGCTGCTCTCCCTCTATGAGGATAAGAACCGCCACTCCGCCGACGTCAAAGCCATCGCCCAAGAGCACTTGGACGAAGTGGACGCCAAGATCAAGGAACTCCAGGAGTTGCGCTCCACCCTGTCGCACCTGGTCGAGCACTGCCACGGGGACGACCGGCCGGACTGCCCCATCCTCGAAGGCATCGCCGAAGGGACGTAGCACCAAGTTCAATTGTTGGGTGCTTTCCGTTTTGCTATAACCCTATCAATCATAAGTTGGCCGGCTTAGGAGACGCCGGACCGGTCAACACCTCCGCGTGACTGGCGAGCAAGGGTGGCCCCTGTGGTGCGACGACGCCGAACTCGGCCAGGTGACCCCGCAGTGCGTTGATCGTCTGCGTCCGCTGGCGCACCAGGAGATCGCGTGTGCGGAACAGCATCCCCCGGGCCTGCTGCTCTTTCGTCTTCACGGCCACGACGCTCATGGTGGGGCGCTGTGCAGCCTCGCAGATTGCCTCTGCGTCCGTTGTGTCATTCTTCTGCCGTTTGACGAACGGCTTCACATAAATCGGCGGAACCAGCTTGACCTCGTGCCCCAGCTTCTCGGTTTCTCGACCCCAATGGTGAGCACTCGCGCAGGCTTCCATTGCCACCACGCTGGGCGGCTGCGAAGCGAGGACGTCGAGCACTTTGCCGCGGATCAGCTTCTTTCGGAATGCGACGGACCCGTCAGCCCGAGCACCGTGAATCTGAAAGCTATGCTTCGCCAGATCGATCCCGATGATGGTAGCCTGATCCATGGACGCCTTCTCCTTCTGTTGGTGTTGGTGACACCGCCAACATGGCACATTGCGATGCCGTCGGGAGGGGGCGTCCACTCCATCGGATCTTCTCCTCAGCACTGTAACGCTTGCGCGTCTTGCGGCGGATGTCCTTGACCGTCCGCTCCGCAACATCCTGGGATCGTTCTGTTCTATCTCTCATCGTTCACTCCTCAATGATGACGATGAGCCAATAACACTCTCTTACGCAATCACCCTAATCTGTTCCATTGGTCCTGACGGGGGACAGCCTTTGGCAACGGCTTCCGTGTCGAAGTGGATCTGGGTCTCAGCGACGCGAACTTGGATGGAGCCTTTCAGGAAAATGTTCAAGCTTTTGTCCCGTGTGGAGAAAGTCCCCAAAACCCTTGTCTCGATGGCCGTGTGGACGGCGAGTTTAAAGGGTTCTCCGGTATGGCCATGGGTTTCTATGAATTTTCGACCAACAGTGCCTTTAAGCCTTATGTCGGAGCCGGTATCGGTTTCGTTGATGTGGATATCGAAGCGACAACGCCGGGGTCGCTAACCCTCCCGACGACAACACGGCTTTGGCCCGGATGGAGGAAACGGGCGCTTTCACGCCTGAGTCCATGGGTCTCGCCTAAGCCGCCCGCTCCATCTCTATGGGCAGTGCCGTGGTGTACTTGATCTCCTCCATGGCGAAGGAGGACGATACGTCGTGCAGCGGCACTTTTTTGATCAGGGTTTTGTAAAACCGGTCATAAGCATCGGTGTCGCCGACGACAACACGGAGCAGGTAATCGATGTCCCCCGCCATGCGGTAGACCTCGACCACTTCGGGCATATCCCTGACAGCCGCCGAGAATTTATTGAGCCACACCTCGTCGTGCTGATTGGTGCGCAGCTGAACAAAGACGGTCAGGCCCAGGTTCAACTTCTTGCCGTTGAGCAGCGCTACCTTGCCCTTGATGATGCCCGCTGCCTCCATCTTCTGGATGCGTTTCCAACACGGGGTTTGTGACAGCCCCACTTTCTCGGCGATGTCGGCAATGGCGAGGGAGGCGTCGGCTTGCAGAAGAGCCAGAATCTTGCGGTCGATCGGGTCCATGACGGTGGTCCTTTTGCCTAATTCCCGCTGCAATGGGGCTTGCATCAGGGGGTTGAAATCCGCGGTGGTGCCCGCTGATTGGTGTTCATAGAAGAATATTTTCCTCTTATGCAATCAAATTTCCGCGAGGAATAGAAATTTCTTCTAATTTTGTGATAAAAGTCTCTTGAACAACTTGCGGATTTGGCTCCCTATGCTTAGGTCAAGCCGCTCCAACGGTTTGATTTTGCTTTTAATTTTCTGTGGAAGCCGATGCGCGATTTCGTCCATACCCTGCGGTCCATTCAAAAACGCGACCCCGCGGCACGCTCCCTGGTGGAGATCGCGCTGTTGTATTCCGGCCTGAGAGTGCTGTTTTTCCACCGCATCGCGCATTGGCTGTGGCGTCATAATCTCAAATTTCTCGGCCGGTTCGTCCAGGAAATCGGGCGCCTCCTCACCCTGATCGAGATTCATCCGGGTGCGGTCATCGGTAAGCGCTTGTTTATAGACCACGGTGTCGGCGTGGTTATTGGCGAGTCTGCGGAGATCGGCGACGACGTCACCATTTACCACGGTGCCACTCTGGGCGGCATTGCCCCAGACCAGGGAGAAGCCGGTAAACGCCATCCAACTTTAAAAGATGGAGCGGTGATCGGATCCGGCGCCCAAGTGCTCGGCCCGGTGATCATTGGTGAGAACGCCCGCGTCGGTGCCAACGCGGTGGTGATCAAGGACGTCGGTCCTGGTGTGACCGTTGTCGGCATCCCTGCCCGCGCCATCACGCCCCATAAGTCCGTGGGCAAGGACGATTTTGCGCCGTATGGCATCACACGCAGCGACTTGCCTGATCCCACAGCCAAGGTGATAGAAGGGTTGATGGCGGAAATCGAATCTTTGCGCGCTCGCCTTGCCGCTTTGGAAACGGAAGAGGATACGGTCTCGCCACCGCCCTCCGTTTCAGACTCCCCGTCGGCGGATCTATCACCGCAATCAAAGCCATAGCCTCTTCCTGAGTCTGCTATACCCTTGTCTCGGCAGTTGCCCGGCCTTAAGTCGGGATGACTTGTTTTGCATGAGGCACCATGACCCTTCTTGTTGAAGCCGTTATCTTTCTTGCCGCCGCTGTATTGGTGGTGCCCCTGTTTCGCCGTTTCGGCTTGGGCGCCATCCTTGGATACCTGGCTGCCGGTGTGGTCATCGGCCCCAACGCGCTTGGTTTCCAGGCGGTTTAGGTGCTCATAAAACGACGCCAAACTGGCCCAGGTTTCAGCATCATTGGGTGCTATATCTATTGCTTTCTTTAGAATACGCTCAGCATCTTTTTCCTTTTGTAACGCGATAAAAGTTTGCGCAAACCAACGGAGCGCATTCACGTCGTTTGGTCTAAGTTCGAGACCTTTTTCGTAGTCCTTAAGAGCCAGCCGCTGCGGGCCATGTACAGGATCGCGTTCATCACTTCCCGCATATCCGTCTTGCGCGGGCGGCCCAGAGCCCTTGCGGGCGGCATATGGGGTTCGATCACGCACCATTCGGTATCGCTCAGATCGCTTGCGTAGCGGTGCGCCTCGCGCTCATATTTCTCACGAGTGGCGTCAGTCCACATCTTGTTATCCTCCTTGCTGGCGAACACAACAAGGGAATCACAAGGGACTGATTCCACTCAATTCTTTTTCGGTCAGGCTCTTAGACCAGATTCTTGACAGTCATCCAGATGTGATCGTGATGGAGGAACGCCCGCCCATCGAGGAAGCGTACAGTCGTCTGACGAAAATAGAGAAAAACTCAGGCCACCTATTAACCGTTCTCGATGATCAGCAGCGGCAGGTTACTCGCGATTTCTATTTTCAGCGTGCTGCAACATATGTTCCTGACATGGCAGGTAAGTTATTTTTTGATAAGTATCCTTTAGCGACCGCTAATGTGAGGATAATCAAACTTCTGTTTCCTAATGCAAAAATCCTTTTTGCTTTGCGTCACCCATGCGACGTGGTGCTTAGTTGCTTTATGCAACGTTTCCAGACCAATGCTGCCATGGCTAATTTCTACACCTTGGACGAAGCCACCCATGCTTATCAGTTGGTGATGAACCTTTGGCAGAAGGCTTATCCGGCCCTGAATTTGCCGGTTCATTTCATCCGATATGAAGATTTAGTCTTGGACTTCAATAACCAAGTTCGCTCCGTTCTGAACTTTCTAAATTTGTCATGGGACGATCGCGTAGAATCGTTTCATCACCACGCTTTCAAGCGTGATTTGAGGACGACCAGTTCACGTCAGGTCACTCAGCCACTCTATACATCTTCAGTCGCAAGGTGGCTGAAATATCGCCGTTATATGGAACCGCATGTGGATACCCTTCAAACGTTCATTGATGCGTTTGGCTACGACTCTAGTTCATCCCAGTGAAACGTTGGTGCATTGCATCTTGAGTGTTAGATTCGTGCGCACTGACTGCCCATACATTTTCCCAGCGCTGTGACGTATGGACATCTGCGGGAACATCATACCCACTACACGGACGATGAGAAAATGCGTAACTTGGCGAAGGTGGGTGTCAGAGAACTGGAAGAGATGTTTGCCCGAGATGCGGAAGAAACCGATCTGTCTCCTGAGACCGCCACGGACCGCCAGGCCGCCGAATAGGCTCTTTGGCTCATGAGTACGTCTTCACCCGCCACGGCAGGCCAAACCCTCGCCGGTGAGGCACTGGCACTTCTAAAAGCAGGTGATGTTCAAGCGGCACGGGCAAAGTCTGAACAGGGTCTTGCCAAATATCCCGGCCACCCGGCCTTGCTCCAAAGTCTCGGATTGTCCGCCCTTCAGTTGGGAGACGCGGACACCGCAGTGGACGCCTTGCAAAGCTGTTTGAACGAAGCACCCAATCAGCCCGGCGTCTGGGAAATCCTGGGCGGCGGCTATGAAATGTTGGACCGCTTTGAAGACGCCTTAGAAGCATATGCAAAGGCCAATGCCCTTGACCCATCGCGGGCTTCGGCGCACCAGTACCGGGGCACACTACTCGTTCGCATGCAACGGTTCGAGGAAGGACAAACCGCACTCGATCAGGCCATTACCTTGAACGAAAACGAAGCCACCGCTTGGTTCTGGCGGGCAACGGCGCAGTTTAGCGCTCTTGATCTTGATGAAGCGGAACGGGGATTTACCAAGGCCACCACCCTAAAACCCGATTGGGGTCAGGCTTGGGTCTTTCTTGGCACTGTGCTTGCCGATCTCGGAAGACACCGGGAAGCTCTTTCCAAATACGAAAAAGGGCTAGAACTCGCCCCCGAAGATGTTACATCGCTGCGGCTCTTTGCCATGACGCTGATCGAACTCAAGCACAACGAACAAGCCGAGCGGATGCTGAAAAAGGCACTCAATATTGAACCCAAAAGACGCCCAAACGCTTGCCACCCTTGCCAATCTCTATGAGCACCAGAACCGGATGGAAGAAGCACGGGAGGCGGTCGAGCAGGCTTTAGAAGAAAATGCGCAAAACACTCTGGCCATCAAAGTCAATGCGACTCTGACCCATCGCGCGGGCAACCGGGAAGAGGCGCTGGCTCAAATGGAAGAACTGGCAAACTCCGTAAACTCGTCGATTGAAAAAGAGTCCATCTATTTCGAATTGGCTCAACTGCATGACAAGTTGGGCAACATTGCTGAGGCTTACGAAACCTTTGTCGATGCCAATCAACTGCACCGGGAGGTTGCGAAAAGCCGTCATATCGATCCCCAAGCCTATCTGAACCAAGTGGAGCGGGAGGTGGATATTCTCGTCAACGCACCACCTGAGAATGTGATTGTTTCAGCGGTTCAAGTTCCTCCGGATCCTGTCTTTCTGATGGGATTCCCGCGGTCTGGAACCACGCTTCTCGATCAGGTGCTCGACAGCCACCCGGATGTCGTGGTCATGGAAGAGCGACCGCCACTGGCGAACGTTCATAACCGGCTGACAGATCTTGAAAATGACGCCGGCCGGCCGTTTACTCAACTTGACGATGAGCAAAGACAAGTCGCGCGGCAATTCTATTTTCAACGCGCAGCGCAATTTGTTTCAGATCTCGAGGGTAAAACCTTTGTCGACAAGCATCCGTTGGCAACGGCTAAGATCAGAATCATCAAACTGCTTTTTCCCAAGTCTAAGATTCTATTTGCCCTGCGCCATCCCTGCGATGTGGTGCTGAGTTGCTTTATGCAGCGTTTCAAAATCAACGAGGGAATGTCTAATTTTCATTCATTGGCCGATGCGGTAAGAGCTTATTCCCTTGTCATGGGTTTTTGGCGTGAATTCTCATCTCAGCTAGACCTTCAAATCCACTTCGTCCGCTACGAAGACCTGGTCAGTGATTTTGATACTCAAGTGAGCCAGGCTTTGTCTTTCCTTGACTTGCCTTGGGATGACCGGGTCGCAGCTTTTCATGAACATGCCCTGACTCGCAATGTCCGCACGGCAAGTTCACGCCAAGTGACTCAGCCCCTTTACACCTCCGCGCTCGCACGCTGGCAAAAATACAACCAGTACTTGGAACCTCACTTGGAAACCTTGCAGCCGTTTATTGAGGCTTTTGGGTACTCAACGGATGCGGGCTAAACGACCGGATAACGCGTGTAACGCCTGGCCGACCAAACACCCAACACCATGACAAAGAGCACCAGCCCCGATACGGGTCCAAAGGTCGTGGCCAATACGTTTGGAATGCCCCAGGGTCTGTAATCAAATGTAGGAATCGCGTCAAACTCGGCGGCAGTCATCAATTCGCCTTTGACGATTCTTGTGGTGAAGAAACCACGCCAGTTTTCATGGAAAGACAGAACTTGATCGACAAAATCGGTGATCCGTTCCGAGCCTGTCCCCGAAATCGCGTTCAACGCGTTTTGGGTCATGATAGCGGGCGAAACATACTGCAGAAGGTCAACCACTTCCTGGCGGCTGCGGGCCTGGGTATCAAACTCTTCCATCAGAGGTTCGATGGCCCGTTCGACGGCCGAGTCAGTGGCTAAAACCTGTAGGAAAAACTCATCGGCATCGGCGCTGTCGCCGGCCATTTCCGGATGGTCGAAAAAGAACGCTTCGCGCGATTCCGCCGCTTCCTGATCGGCGATTTCCGTGGCCTCGCGCATTTCCGTAGTCAGCTCAACCCTGGACGGCGCGGGGTAAAGAGTTGTGGCAATGACGTTAACGAGGGCTGGAATTACAACAACGAAGACAAGCCAAATGTTGGCAAGGATGACGCCGTTGGTCACCGACGGCTTGTTCAAGGAATTGACGAACAGGGCCAAGGCAAACCAGAAAAACGCATAAAGAGATACGACCAGGAACCAAAGGCCGAAGCGGACCCACATGGTGCCGCTGCCCAATTCCGGTTCGGTCATGAACACGGCGGCAAGGCCGACAACCAGTAAGAGCAAGAAGATCAGAAGTGCGCGGGCCGTTCCCTTGGCGATAATGAAGGCGGTCTTCGATACCCCATGTGCAAGCACAAGGCTAAGCACACCCCGTTCCTTTTCTTTCGACATAAGGTCAAAAGTCAGGGCAACGATAAAAATCGGCAGTAGAAAGACAATAACAAAAGCCACGTCAAAACTTCCTGCGAGGACGTTGAGTGGATTTTGTATCTCAGTTTCGTTGAGAAAAGTCAGAGCAGGATGGGCGGTGACTTTGTAATAGGTGGGCTGGACATCGGTCTGGCCGATGGAAAGGGCTGCCAACGGTGTGGGCGGCAACACAGTGTAGTGGCTGAGGACGGACAAACCGAGCGCCCCTGGGCTGGCGACGGACGGCGGGTTCCCTTCCGGATTTGCTTCCCATCGGGCGACGGTGTTTTGCAACGCGGTCTGGGTTTGTAATTCACCTTGGTTCAGACCCTGACCCATTTCCGCCATCTGGTCGATGCGTGCTGAACCATTGAGAGCCGCAAGAATTGTCAGCACCAGAAGGAGACCGAGGATGGACCACCAGGTGCTGTTGTGCTTGAGAATCACCCACTCTTGAACAAAGACCGATGCAAACCCTTTCATGCCACCTTCTCCTAACTCACCATGGCCTTCATCTTACGGGTGGCGATGACGCCGGCGACGATGGAAAGGGCCAGCCACAGGAACATCACCATGAAACTGGGGCCCAAGCGTGCGAGAAGCGCACCGAGCGGCGGGGGTTCATACTCAAAGCGCGGCACCGAGGCCCAAAGTTCGGGCCCCGCCCGGTAATCCGCTTGGCCTGCGGCTGAATTAAAGGTGATATCCTGATTCATTTCCTCGACCAGGTCCCGCCTGTAGGTCTCCGCTTGGCTGGTGAATTCCAGGTGATGATTGAGAGACGTGCCCGACAGTTCCATGGAGGCGAGTTGAACCGCCATGCGCGGAGAGCCGACGCTGAAGGTTTGATGCAGACCCGTCTGCTGGTCGAAAATGGCATGTAGATCGCCATAAAACTTATCGAACACTTCATTGCCGAGTTTTTCCTGCAGATCGAAGATCATTCCTTGAAAGTTGATGGGCAGCTCCTCAACGGTTTCCACGTTGTAAAGAGCGAGTGTTTGTTCCTGGCGCTGTTGAACAACTGTATCAGGGCTCACCCCGTCGAGACCGGACTGCAAGGCCTCGTCGATGTTCGCCTGAAAAGAGACAGCAGTGGGCGTGGGATAAAGAAGACGGGACACGTCGGACGCCGCCCGGGGAATAACAAAACTGGACACGGCCCAAAACCCCACCATGGCCACCAATGTGGCCTGCGCCGAACGCACGTTGGCTGAAACGGCAAGGGTCAGAAAAAGGAAAATCAAAGCGTAGATGATGTACACTACGACAATGACGAGGCCGTGCCCGAGATAAGCCAAGCCGCCCGGCGCAACCGCCAAGCCGATGAGACCCAAAAGCAATATCGGACCAATGAACACGCCAAGGGCACCGGCCGCCCCAATGGCTTTGCCGAACAGAAGCTGCACGGGAGAGACCTGCATGCTCAACACCTGACGCAAGGTCCCCGCTTCCCGTTCTCCGGCGAAGGCGGGAAAAGCCAAAAGGATCACCAGTAAAGGCAAAAGCATTTGCAAAGTGAATGCCGCCGTGAGCTCGCCAAAACGAGCAATGGCTGTCGCGTCCCTGGCGGGCTCTCCTTCGGCATCGTTTTGCTTGTGGGCTTCGAGCCAGATGGAAACGCCGGTGTAACTGGAAATCCCCGTATCAAAAAAAGACAGGGGCGTGACCGGCTTGAACGCATAGAGGCCATAGTGCGCTGCTGCATGGGGGTTTTTCTCCCCTTGCCCGGCAAACTGCATGTTGACCACTTCTTGTGCTGACGCCCGTTCCGCCGAAATATCGGCAAACCGCTGGCCAGCCGTCCCCAAGGCTGCGACTAACATGACGGCGAGAATCACGGCCGACCATGTAATCCGGCCGTCACGAAGGATTTCCCGGAACTCCTTTCCGGCAACCGTCAGTATCATATCCGTCTCCGCGTCAGCTGATGTGCATCACTTCACAGGTACGGTGGTGCGGAAGATCTGCTTGTCAAAATCGTCGACAAACGCATCAATTCGCGCTTCCCACTCGCCGGGAATGATCAACTGGTCAAACATGAAATGGAACATGCCGGGCGTGACCATTTCACCGCGCCCTTCAATGCCTTCCAAGCCAGCGGACGGCAAGGCCCAGACAATATTGACGTCGACCATTTCGACGGGATTGCCGGCGTCATCCTTGAACATGACCATGACCATGTTGGACGCCGTCGTTGCACCTGGGTCGATACTGAAGTCCGCTGTGTACTGGTTTCTTGTGATGGTGGTCTGGAAGCCGCCACCCATGGCCATCATGCCGCCGCCTTCCATATCCATGGTGGCGCGGGGCGGCGTGACCAAAGTCAAAGAAACGGCGGCACCGATGATCAGCACCATGGCGCCGTATTCAAACCTGATGGAACGACGCATTTTTTCCGGCGCAGCCGAATCCGCTTTCTCGAGCGCCGGTGTCAGCACCATTTTATTCATGGCGGCAAGGCCAAGGAGTGCAAGGAAAATAGTGATCTTGCCAGCAAGCCGAAGTCCATAGTCCGTGGAGAACAGATTGCTCGGTGATTCCACCTGGATCCAGGCAATCACTGCACCAGAGAGGAACAATGCGCCAACCGTCCACACCGCTCGTTCGGAGAACTGGGTCATCACCGCTCCGGCCTGGGTGATGTCCGCTTCCTGGGTGGTTTTGGCCAGGGGATATAGGGCGGCAATCCAGAACGCGGCACAAAAGAGATGCACTGCCACCACCGGCGCCATCATCCATACCGGCGGGGCTGTCGCGGCATGGCCGGTCACCAGAAAACTGGCGACGGAGACCGCACCGCCCAGCAGCAACACCGGCGCTGATTTCCCTTCTGGACCTTTGTTGAAGGCAAAGATCAGGATCAATAGACCAGGAATGCCGATAAGCGCGCTTGGCCCCAAGGTCGAGGCCAAACTTTGTGACCATGCGTCGGAAGAGAAGAAAGCTCCAGGTCCACCCAGAACCATTTCAGCACCGCCGAAGCCCAACGCGAGAATATAAGTGACGGCCGCCACTGTGGCTGCCATCCGGCCCATTTTGAACACCGATTGTTCCACCGGGCCCGGCACGGTCATCCACACGGCGAAAAGCGCAGCTCCAGCCGCTAACAACATGGCGCCGTATTGCAGGAACCGGTTGATGGCCACAGGAACCACCCAGCCACTGGTTTGATCCCCTGCGGCCGCCACGTCGCCCATTGACGCTACCGCTTCGCCGACGGCGAAGACCACACTGCCACCCACGGGATGGGTGTCCGCCGAGATTACGCGATAGGTGGCGATGTAAGTGCCGTTGGGCAGTTCTTCGGTGAGCGGTGTGATGACGTCATGACCGTCCACGCGCCACTCGCCAGGCGCACCCACTTCTTTGCCGGTTCGGTCCAGCACCCTGATGAAGATAGGACCCACGTTTTCATTGAAGTTAAAGATGATCTCAGGCGGAGAGCTATCCAGGCTCGCCTCGGCAGCCGGCGTTGAGCCGAGCAGCACCGCGTGAGACAACGCCGTGCTGGTGAAACCCACTGTCATGGCCAAAGCCACGACCAAAGATGCGATTGGTCGAAACATCGTCGCTCCCCAAAAGGTCTTAGGACGTCACTGCTTTTCAGCAGCCGTCATTAGCAAAATCAAAGAAGCGGAACAGCACGAGAAATGCCGTTCCGCCTCATAGTGAACTTAGTCCTTGGCTTCCGCCGTCTGCTCCGCCGGTGGCGCATCGGTGGTCTGCATATGCTCCGGCGTCCACTCCCACGGATACTGTGGCATGTCTGCCTGATAGAGGATCGTATAAGGCGCGCCATGATTGGTGGACATCATGAAATCTAAGAAATTTTGTCCGAAGTTCTCATCATCCACATGGAAAGCCTTCTCGGGCACATCGGTGTACGGATCACGGCTCTCTGCGCAGATATTGACCATCTGCCAGAACAGAACACGGCCGGGCTCATTGGGCAGCTTGGCGCGGAACTTGAATCCTTCCTGACGATCGAAGGCCAGGTCTTTAGCCGGGTTTTTCCAAATGATGGTGTCAACCGTACGGGTGATGGGGCGACCGCCGTCACCGGGCACCGGGGGATCTACTTCACGGATTTCCGTTTCGATTTCCCAGTCACGCGTGAAAATGGGTGTCACTCGATAAACACCTTCGGGAATTTTTAAACGGACTTCGATGACATCTTCAGCCAGGCAGCCATGGGCCACCCGCGCTTCCATGTCATGCATGTAGTTGGCCGGTGCACGGAGCTCGGTCATATAATTGTGCGCGGATGCTGCTGTAGCCGTCATCAGGGCGACGGCCCCGACAGCGGCGCTAGTGAGCAGTGCGGACTTCAACATGGTTCTCTCCCTTTCAAAAACAAACGGAATAAGCGACTAACAACTCGAGGATTTGTGGGCTGAAATTACCATCTTTGGCCCCAAAACAGGAGTCATGAAACCTTGTAAGCGACCGTGCCCGGCGGGTTGTCATACCAGCCCGGATCGCCCTCCCCGTCCAAGGATTCCCTGATTTTCACGACGGTGAACACGCCGCCCATCTCCAGATTACCGAAGGGACCTACGCCCCCCATCATCGGCAATGTGTTCTCCGGCCCGGGCATGTGCATGGAGTGCTCCTGGTGCTCCGCCATGCCGTACTGGCCCATGGCCATGAATCCGGGGATTTTCGACATGATGTTCATGGCCACCATGCTCTCAGCCATGACGTCTTATCAACAATTGTTAGTCGTTGTTGATCATTTTAGAATATCAATAGGTTATGCTAATTTTGATTGTTGATTAATCTTGGACGGTCCTGTACGTTCCCATCATTAGTCATGGGTAAAATGATGGATATGAGCAATGCCTAACAGGCAGCGTAAACGCGGACTCACTGCCCGTTTCATCGAGACCGTGAAACCCGGAACCCGGCCGAAACTCTACAGCGACGAAAACGGGCTCTATCTTGCGGTGCAGCCTTCCGGCTCGCGTCAATGGGTACAACGAATAGTCATCCAGGGTCGAAGACGCGAGCTCGGCCTTGGTGGCTTTCCACTGGTGTCATTGGCCGAAGCCCGCGAAGCGGCCTTTCAGAATCGTAAGCTGGCCCGGCAGGGCGGAGACCCGCTGGCACTCAAGCGTAAGGCCAAAGTACCTACCTTCGAGGAAGCGGCGAAGATCGTTATCGAGATCCATCGCCCAAGTTGGCGCAGTGCGAAGCACGCGGCGGCATGGGGCTCGTCCCTCCGCGACTATGCTTTCCCGCGGCTGGGCAGGCGTCCGGTCTCGGATATCGATACAAGTGAAGTAATGTCGGTATTACTGCCCATATGGTCCGATAAGCACGTAACCGCCAGGCACGTTCGCCAGAGGATTGGCATGATCATGAAGTGGGCCATCGCGCAAGGCTACCGAACCGACAACCCGGCGGGCGAGGCCATCGGCGCGGCCCTGCCAAAGATTACCCAACTCAAGCGCCATCACACAGCACTGCCCCATGCAAAAGTCGCGGACGCCATTGAGGCAGTATGCGCTTCCAAGGCCGGATTGACCGTAAAGCTGGCTTTCGAGTTCCTGGTTCTGACGGCCGCCCGCTCGGGAGAGGTTCGGCTTGCGACCTGGGAAGAAATCGATACGGATGAATGCACCTGGACGATTCCGGCTGAGCGAATGAAGGCGAAACAGGAACACCGGGTCCCGTTGTCCGCCCGTGCCATGCAAATACTCGACCAAGCGCGCGCGCTGGAAGACGGGAGTGGCCTTATCTTCCCCAGCACAAGGCTTGGCAAACCGCTTAGGGATATGGCGCTATCGAAGCTCATGCGGGACCTGAAAATTGACGCGGTGCCGCATGGCTTCCGTTCGAGTTTCAGGGACTGGTGTGCCGAGACAGGCCAACCACGTGATGTTTCCGAAGCTGCGCTGGCCCACACCATTAGCAACAAGGTGGAAGCGGCATACAACCGGACGAACCTGTTCGAGCGCCGCCGCAAGCTCATGGATGAATGGGCCGCCTATCTGGATGGCAGCACCGCAACGGTGGTGTCAATCGCGAGGGCGAGTCATGCCACATGACGATCAGAGACATACGTTCGATGCTTACCTGGGGTCTTCAAAAGCGTGGATAAGCTGGAAGTTACCTCTCTTGCTCGCGGACGACGAGACGCTAGCGCAAGCCTAGCTTCCGTACCTTCTTGAGGGCGTTCCCTAAGAACCTGACCGAAAAAGAATTGAGTGGAATCAGTCCCTTGTGATTCCCTTGTTGTGTTCGCCAGCAAGGAGGATAACAAGATGTGGACTGACGCCACTCGTGAGAAATATGAGCGCGAGGCGCACCGCTACGCAAGCGATCTGAGCGATACCGAATGGTGCGTGATCGAACCCCATATGCCGCCCGCAAGGGCTCTGGGCCGCCCGCGCAAGACGGATATGCGGGAAGTGATGACCGCGATCCTGTACATGGCCCGCAGCGGCTGCCAGTGGCGCATGCTGCCCGGCGAGTTTCCGCCGCGCAGCTCGGTTCAGTACTATTTCTACAAGTGGCGCGACGACGGGACGTGGCAGGAGGTCAACCGGGCGCTTCTCCCGGCACGGCAATGAATTCAATATCCCGCAACTGGCCGACGCCAACCACCTCCGTTGTCTCCGGCCGCCATAGGTTTTGCGGCCAGCGGCCACCGTCGGAACCGGTTACCGTGAATGTATGACCGTGCAGGTGCATGGGATGGTTCCACATGGACAAATTGCCGATGCGGATGCGCACCCGGTCGCCGCGCTCCGCCACGGGATACTCGATGGCCGGGAATACTTTGCTGTTCATGGTCCAAAGATCGAACTCGACCATGATGTTGGGGTCAGGCCGGTAGGTACACGGGCCTGGCCTTGATCGAACAGAGGCAGGGGGATTTCCAAAGCCGGACCGATGAGCCACTCCCCTTCCGGTTCACGTTCGGCGCTAACGGACAGCTCCGCCTCTTCCATGAGACGGAAGTCCTCCTCCAGGCCCAGCTCTTCCATGGCCGCGCGGACTTCGGCCCGGTGTGCGGCAAGATCGAACCGGTTGCGCAAGGCCCGGGCTTCGAGACCGTTCAATGAAACCATCCTATCGGGTAGCGACAGCGGACGGGCGAGCACGGTCCAGCCACCAAAATGATCGACGCCCAATATCTCCGACAACTCAATCCGGGTTTCGGTGGCGTGTTCCTCCGCTTCGAACAGCTCCGTTTGCGCGTCTTCCGCTTCGGCTTGGTGCGTCGCCAGGTCCAGTTCAGTTATGTTGCCGGCGTCGTGGAAGGCTTGCGCCAGGTTGGCGCCGTCACGGGCGGTGTCGGCGATTTCCTGCATGACTTCCCGCGCACCGAAGGCGCCGCGATGTCGGTGGTAAGCGCTCTGAACCTCACCGACGAATTCAACCAAATGGGCGGCCAGCTCGAGCTTCGCCGCTTCGAACTCGCTGGCGGCCAGACGCTGCCGGGCCGGGCGCATGAGTAAATCGACCAAGTTCTGCATCAGCCCCAGTTCGATGTTGGTGCCGTGCTCCGTCGACGGACGGACCATGATTTCGAACACCGGATTTTCCAGGAGCCCCGCTTGCACCAGTTCCGCCTGGGCGATACCGAGAGCGGCATACTTGGCCTGCAATATGCGATTGTTGAGCAGCGCTACTTGGACAGCGGATTGAGCGTTCAGCGGTGCCGTGAGCAATGCCGTCATCCGCTCATCAACGGCGGCATCTTCTGTGCCCCCCGTGCGCCAGACCACAGCATCGGGCACACGTCCGGCGACGGTTTGATTGAAGTCATTAAATGCAGCCTCGGGATCGGGCGCCGCACAGGACGTCAAGAATGCGCTCCCGATAAAGACTGCGGTTAACGGTTTGAAGATAGGTGAGACGGTGATTCCCATTGCGATTCTCTCTGTTCCGATTTGCATGGGTCGTGATGACTCCATGCCTTAAACCAGCACAGGGGGTCCTGTGCCGCTCAAAGAGACTCAGAGACGGAGACGCTGGGTTATGAGATAGAGATCACTGCCGGGTGGGCCTCGACCGTATTGAACCTGTGGTATCGCCGTACCATTGAACGTGGCTCGAACAACCGGTTGGTAAGAAACGGCGACGGCGACAAGGTCCAGTGACTGTGCGCGGTCGATGGCCGCACTGAGGAGGTGGTTGAGGTCCGCCGAATAACAGAGTGTTTCACAATTATCTGCCGCGAGCGTGCCGGCGGATGTGGTGATGTGCTCTGCGCACGGGTCCGAAACGTTCGTTTGTGCATCGCCGCTGAGTGCAGCATGAGCCTGAGAAAACACACTGACCACGAGGGCCGCCACCACGGACATGGCAGTGATCCCGCTGATCAGTTTCTTTGTCCAAGAGTGGGACATACGTGTATCCGGCATTGGTTCGGGCTTGTTTATGACTCCCGCGCCTCTTAAGAGTCCAGATTAATCGATGGAAACCAGATAAGCCGTTGATTTTGTGCCCGATACGGGCATGCTCTCGGCCAGAATTTTGGACTCTCAATCAAAAGGTGGATGCACATGACGACTTTGGTAATCGGCGGCACGGGCCGGGTGGGTGCCCCAGCGGCACAAGCATTGGCGGCGCAGGGAGAAGAGGTGCGGGTTCTGACCCGCTCCGAGGAAAAAGCGGGCGCGCTCCCTGATGGCGTCACCGGAGTGGTCGGCGATCTTGAGAATGCGGACTCACTCGGACCCGCCTTCGAGGGCGTCGACAAACTGCTGCTGATCACGGCCAACGGCGAGACGGAAGAACTGCGCGGCACCAATGCGGTGGCAGCCGCAAAAAATGCTGGCGTTGAAAAGGTGGTGTATATTTCCGTCAAACTTTCCGAGGCCGCCATGCATGTGCCTCACTATGCCAGCAAAAAACCTATTGAAGACGCCATCCGCGCGTCGGGAATGACCTGCACGTTTCTTAGACCCGATTTGTTTAATCAAAATGATCTCTTGCTCGGTCAGGTCATTGCGGGTCCCGGGCTCTACACCTTGCCCGTGGGCAACAAGGGCCAGAACCGCATCGATGCGCGCGACATCGCGGATGCAGCGGTACACGCTTTGACGTCATCGGATCTGGATAACGCTGATGTGGTGCTCTGCGGACCAAGACCTTGGACTGCGAATGAGGTCGCCGCTTTATACAGCGAGAAATTGGGCAAAGAGGTCAAATACACGGGCGACGATCTAGACGCTTGGGAAGAAGCGTCCAAGGCATTCATGCCGCCTTGGCTGCTGGGCGCCTTAAAAGCGGGCTTTGCAAAAATGCAAGCGGAAGGGAGCAACGCTTCGGATGCCGACATTGCGGCAAGCGAGGCGGCCGTGGGTCATCCGTTGCGCAAATTCGAGGACTTTGTCGACGAAGCTGTCAAGGCCTGGAGCTGAAGCCAATCGCGCATGCCTGACTCGCCCTATCAGCCGGCACCGGACCGCTCGCTCGCGGGGAAGACGCTGTTTATCACCGGCGGCAGCCGGGGCATCGGCTTGGCCATAGCCAAGCGGGCGGCCGAGGATGGGGCGAATGTAGCCATCGCTGCGAAGACCGCAGAACCGCACCCTAAATTGCCCGGCACCATTCATACGGCAGCGCAAGAAATTGAAGAGGCCAGCGGCAAGGCTTTGGCCATTCAAATGGATCTGCGGGAAGACAGTGCGGTTAAGGCGACCGTCGAACAGACCGCCGAAACCTTTGGCGGCATCGACATCCTGATCAACAACGCCAGCGCCGTTGCTTTGGGTGGCGTTGATCAGATTCCCATGAAGCGCATCGATCTCATGCATCAGATCAACTTGCGAGGGACCGTGCTGGCGGCAAAGACCTGCTGGCCCCATTTACAGAACAGCGGCAACGGCCATGTGCTGACCTTATCGCCGCCGCCGAGCCTGGACCCGAAATGGTACCGGGGCACGTTGCCTTACACGCTGGCCAAAATGGGTATGAGTTTCGCTACCATCGGTTTGGCGGAAGACTTTCGCGATAAAGGCGTGGCTGCCAACGCCTTGTGGCCGCGCACTGCCATCGACACGGCGGCGATCCGTTATGAACTGGGCGGCGACGCTATGATCAAGCACTGCCGGACGGTGGATATTGTTGCCGATGCGGCCCATGCCATCCTCACCCGCGATGCCAAGACCTACACGGGCAATTTCTTCATCGATGATGAAGTGTTGGCGGAAGAAGGCATAGCCGACCTCGGTGCTTATGCCATTGAACCAGGCCAACCATTGCTCCTGGATTTCTATCTGGACGCCGGCCCAGGCGGTACCATGGACGGTTATCTGAAAATGCCAATGTAGGTTTGGCAAGTGTAGCTCTGACGAGAGAACCTAGCCCTATGGTCGACTTTCCGATCATTCCTGAAAAGACTGCACTGATTACCATCGACTTTCAGAATCTGTTTGTCGAAGGATACGACATAGCGGCACCGACGGCGTTGGAGGCGATTGAATTAACCAACAGACTCGCCGCTGCATGCCGCGCGGCGGATATCGCTGTCATACACATCGCCCATCAACTGCGGCCTGACCATAGCAACATGGGTGTGTTGGCAGACGTTGTCCCCACCATAAGAAGCGAGCGTTTATTGAGCGGCGGTGAGCAGTCAGTAGATTTTCATCCGGCGCTTGAGATTCAAGAGACGGATTGGGTCGTCATCAAGCCGCGGATCGGAGCGTTTACCGGGTCCGACTTGGAGCTCATTTTGCGTGCCCGAGGCATTGATACGTTGATCTTCGCCGGTGTTGCCACCGGCGTGTGCGTCGACACTACTGCGAGGCAAGCGGCTCTGTTGGATTTCAAGACCATCATGCTGACGGACGGGACAGCAACCTCAGGCATGGAAGGGTATTCTGCGGAAGAACTGCAACGCATGACCCTCGCCATATTCAACATGAACTTCGGCCGGGTGGCGTCGGTGCAGGAGATGATTGAAAAGATTGAAACAGGCTAAAGCGAACGTCTAAAGGGATCTGGCCAGTCTTGCCGCATCCGATGTGGCCGCCCAAATGCCGCGAGGTGCAACGCAGTCGCCAATGGCAAGTGCGCCTTCAGGCGTAACGTTTGCTGTGGTCCCCGTTGACAAAATAATAGCGTCGAACGGGCCGATGACCTCACCGCTGGTCAATTCGGCCTGGTCTTTTTTGACCTCTTGCACCTGGGTCTCTGTCATCACTCTAATGCCGGCGTTGCGCACCCGAGCGGGAACGGATTTAATTTCCCAGGTTAATGACAGGGCCGCCTCACCCAAAGAACGTTCCGGTGTGGTCACAGTGACACCGGAAATATCCGGTTGAGCGATGAGTGTTTCCGCTAAAGACACGGCGGGCCAGCCGCCTTCTTCATCGATGACAAGTACGTTGCCAGAGACAGCCGCCTGACCTGAAAGCACAGTGCGGCCGGAAGGGCAGTCTTCGGTACCGGGGATGCCGTCAAAGAGATAGGGTCGCAATCGCCACAGAGCCGTGTGCCCCGGTTCGGCACCGACGGCCCAGATTATGGTATCCGCATCCACATCGTCTTCAGACGCAATGGATTGATCGAGAAACACACGGACCTGAAGGCGCTCCAATTCATTACGCCACCAGACCAGCGCCGGCAGCATCTCATCGCGGTGCGGCGCATGCGCCGCCAAACGCATCTGTCCGCCGAGCTGGGATTGCTTTTCATAGAGAGAGACCTGATGTCCACGCGTGGCGAGAACCCGAGCCGCTTCCATGCCGGCGG
This sequence comes from Rhodospirillaceae bacterium, assembly GCA_965207985.1. Taxonomy (GTDB): domain Bacteria; phylum Pseudomonadota; class Alphaproteobacteria; order Rhodospirillales; family Rhodospirillaceae; genus CBDBND01. Next base: position 76,271 of record CBDBND010000009.1, read on the forward strand.
GACCACCGCCGATGACGGCAACGGCTTGCGGCTGGTCGGAACGGCCTTCTTCGCCCAATTCACTTTCCCGCCCGGCGATGGGGTTCAACACACAAGAACCCGGGAGACCGCTAAAGACGAAACCGACGCAAGCCTGGTTGCAGGACATGCAGGGCCGAATGCGTTCCGCCTCCCCTTCTTCCACTTTACGGCCCCAGTCCGGATCGGCAATCCAGGTGCGGGCCATGGCAACGACGTCACAGGAGCCGCTGGCAATAGCCTTTTCTGCATCTTCTGGTGAGCGGATGCGCCCGGCAATCACCACAGGCACGTCAAGCGCCTGCTTGAAGGCTTTGCCTTCGTCTTCCAATTGGATGCGCGGTTGCGCCATGTGGGGAATGGACGATGATTCTGGCGGCGACCAGCCCGAACCGGTCATGACGCTGACGTAGTCCACCAGACCGGCGTCAGCCAGAGCCTTCATGCTGGCGACGGATTCCTCCAGACCGTAATCCATGGGTGATCCTGGAATGTCATGACGGGCCGAGGTGCGCACACCGACAGCGATGGACGTACCGACTTTCTCGCGGATGCTTTCCAGGATTTGAACAACGAAACGAATGCGGTTTTCAAACGACCCGCCATAGATATCAGTACGGCGGTTGAGCACCGGCGACAGGAATGAGCCAAGCAGGTAATCGGTGGAGGTTTGCAGCTCGATGGCATCCAAACCGGCTTCGGCACAACGGGCAGCGGCTTCGCCGTACGCCGTAATCAGTTCTCTTATCTCGGACACCGTGATTTGTTTTGGAACTTCTCCGGCCTGATTGGGTACAGGCGACGGTGCAAGCGCGTAGGTGCCGCGGACAAAACTGTCCTTATGACCGCCGTGCCACAGAGTGATGGCAAGCCTCGATCCCGCTTCGCGCATGTCTTCCGCGGTTCTGCGAAGACTGGGGATGACCTCGTCATCGTAGAGCCGGATACCGAGGCTGCGGCTTACCGTGCTGGTATGAACGGGGGCGGACTCGCTGCCCACCATGGCCGCGCCGCCTTTGGCGCGCGCCAGCAGATAGGCGTGGAACCGGTCACTGATCCCCAACTGTCCATCGCCTAGCGCCATGCCGTGGCCGCTCATCACCGCGCGATGGCGCAGTGTGATAGGCCCCAGCTGTATGGGCGACAGCAGGTTGGGATAGGGCGAGTTCGCCACGGGAAGTTAGTCTTCGCGGCCGGGAAACATAAATTTGTAATACATCCCCGGGTGTTGTTCCGTCGGTCCAAAGGGTCCGGGCACCTGGTTGCTCACCGGCTCGAGGCTTTTGAGATAGGCGGCCAATGCATAAGCGTCTTCATCGGTGAGATGGGCAAACGCCCGCCATGGCATGGCGGCTGAAAGGATTCTGGCGTCAGGAGTTTCGCCGGTGCGGATGGCTTTGACGATATCGTCTTCGGACCAGGTGCCGATGCCCGTTTCATCGTCCGGCGTGAGATTGGGGCCGTGGTAGATGCCTGAAAAAGGAATCTCATAGCCCACTTCACTGCCGGCCAGGTCCGGTCCGCGTTCACCGCCTGACAAGATCCCAGGCGTGTGACATTCGACACAGACCAAAACGTCAGCGAGGTATTCGCCTCGTTCAAGTTTTTCCGTATCCGATAGGGCCCATGCGGGGCTGAAGATGAAAACGGTTAACGCGAAAGATATGGCGGTTTTGAGTTTCATTGTTCAATTGACCTTTCCTGCTAAGCGGGTTGTGTCTCAAGCGGTACCTGATCGTCATAGACGTGGTCCGGCAACGGCAAACCATCCAAATCGTTTTCGGTCAGACGATCGTTTAGCACAATGTTGAGATTTTCCATGACCGCGGCGAGTTGACGGGTGTGTTGGGCCGCGTGCCAGGCGGTACGCTCTAATAGTTCTTCAACGACCTGGTCTCCATAGTATGTTTTTAGACTTTTGGGCAATCGCGTGCCTTGCCTCGTTTCTTGCCACCAAGTGCCGAAAGCATCTTTAATTTCCTGACCAAATGCTGCAACGGCTTGGCCATCCTGAATGTTGTGCGGCGGGCGGCGTTCAAACAGATCAAAGGTCAAAGTATCGCCACAGGCTGCAATGAGAAAAGCCTCGACAATGACGGGAATGTAGTAGGCGAGATCAAGGTAGGTGCGATTGCGGCCGGGCAAGGATGTCCCCAAAGCCTCATTGGGCAGCTGGCTCGCATGAGACTGTGCAACCGTGAGAACGCGGTCGATACGTTTAACAAGATCCGGCACCGGCAAGATCGGCATGTCCCGCCTCACCCCAACAAATTCCGCCAATGCGCTTAAGGACTGAGCGAAGACAAAATCCCGACCGCAGGAAACGACAGGGACTGATCGCGCACCGAGATCATGAAGCGCATCCATTCCCCCGTCGTCCGCAAGAACATTGACAGAGTCAATGTGAACGATGGATAGAATCACCATATTGACCGGCGTGTCGCAGCCACCGTCCGATTGTTGCGCGTTACCGATGTTGGAGTTTAATACGGTCAGGAGCGCAAGGAAGAGCGTGAAAAGTCGGTTCATGCGTATTGTCCTTAGAACGGTTTCACTTTGCCTAAAAAGGCAATGACGGCAATCAACACGTACAAGGTTAGGACCCACACAAGCGTGTGATTGACATGCTTGGAGAAGAGCGCCTCCCGTTCCGGTGTCGACCCTTCCGTTCCGATTTCCATGAACGGTTTTATGGCCGGCGTGAAAGCAAAGTCGATACCCAGCGCCGCCCAAAATACGAAACCAAAGAGCAGGATCTTTACCGCAAACCAAGCGTCGGCAATGGGAGCGCCGTTGATGAGAGACATAACTGCAATAGCGACAATGATCGCACCCATCACGCCTTCAAAGACGAGTTGGGCCTTGGCCAGGGTAACGGCGAGGGGTTTTCCCTCGTTGCGGTATCCGGTCATGAAAGCCCAGATCCAAACGGCTGCAATAATCCATGATACGATCAGCATCCATCCCGGCACCGGGTAAAGACCGAAATCGCGGGTCATGTGCAGACCAACGGGCAGGATCAGGGCAAAACACGTTCGTGGAAAGAGATCGACCAATAGTCCCAGCTTCATTATCGCTGCCCGGGATTCAAACTTCATGGATGAATCCTTTGCCATGACGGCGGAAAGAAACACACCGACATCGGCGCCAAGCCAAAATACAAAGAGTAAAATGTGGACATACCCCCAGACCAATAACGGTTCCATGGTCTTCCCTCCCTACTGCCCTTTGCGTGGGCTTTTTCAGTTCAACTGTTAAAGAAGTCCAATACTGCACCGGCAACGCCTGCGTGGTCGCCAGGCATTTCCTTTACCGTGTAATCGGACGGCCCGGCCGCCGTGGCTTTCTTCGTATAAGCAGACTCCGGACTACCCAGCAGCAATGGGCATTTCAGCTCGGCCAGACGTTCGGTCATGGGATAAGCGAAGTGCGCCTTGTAGGCCGCTTGATAAATGTCGAGACACTTGAACAGATCCAGTGTGCGGCGGTGGATGACATCCGGTGCGATGTCAGGCTCGCCGGTCCGAATGATATTTTCCACATTGCGCATGTACCATGGGCTGAACAGTTCCTGATCCCGCACCATGTTCCAGACGAAGACCCAATGTCCGCCAAAATCATCGAAGGGAATGTCGGGCGTGTACTTGGCCGATATGTCATCCAGGTCTTGTCCTTTGAGTTCCATGGTCATGATGTTGGGTACGGCCACGTTCTTGACCAAGTCGGGATACTGCACGGCCAATTCAACGGCTACGGTGCCGCCGCCCCAGGTGCCGAACACGTCCACTTCATCGTACCCCAAGGCATGCACGGCTTCGGCTAAGAACGAAGCCTGTTTCTCGGTCGTAACATCTAGCCCCATCGGATTGTCGGATTCCCCGTTGCCGGGCAGGTCTACCGCAACCACAGGCCGTTTACCGATCAGCGGTTCCATGTACCGATCCATGGAATGACTGGAGGCGGCTGAGGCATGAATGAACAGAATGGGCCGGCCGTTACCGTCCGTATTTCGCCGGCAATACAAGGACCCACCGCCGACTTGAACGTATTCGCCCCAAATCTTGCCTGGAACCGGTTCCGGTTTCTGAACTTCTGACGCTTTATTGGCTGACGGAAAATCTTTCAAGGCCTGCTTAAGGATGCCGGTCGCTTCTTCGCCGGTGTCGGGCCGGCGCACGGTGATGGAGTCCGCCGGTGGCGGCATACGGTCAAGCCCCTCGTAAAGGACATCCGTCTTAGGGCTCATGATGATGCAGTTGGCCGTCATCTCCTGAACGGAATTGATGGCGTCTTGAGTAAAGGCGGCGCGGTAGGGTTTTGTGTAGTCCGGTCCGGACCTGAGAAACTCGATGACCGCTGTTTGCAGCGCACTTGCAGGCGGCACGGAGTACTCCATGCGGGCTGCCGTATTTTTTCTGTACCACGGGAAGAAAATGAGCTGCTCGCGAAATCGAGCCCAGGTCCAAGTGAGATGAGATCCGCTCCAATTGAATTCCAAAGGAGCGAAATAATTGTCCAGAATTTCCTGGGTCAGTTCTTCGCCCATATTGACGTAACCGTTGACCACGGCCACGGTCACTTTTTCGGGATGACGCCAGGCAAGCTCCAGGGTGCAAACCGCGCCGGTGTGAAAACCGTAGACGGGGCACTTTTCTATGCCCAGTGTGTCCATAAGATCGGCAACGTTCTGCGCAAAATCCGTCATCACAGGATTATCGATGGGAAGTGAATCCGAAAGACCATTGCTAGGCGTATCCGGTGCAAACACAGTGTAGTCTTCCGCCAGGTCCGTAATGAGCGGGATATATTCCTGCGAGGAATTGGGCGACTGGTGAAGCAGTATGATGGGTGGCCCTGACCCAGCGCGGCGGTAGTGCACCTGGCGCTCACCCCTGATGGTGGCCATATGGCGTGTGATCGTGGCTGGCATGGCATCCCCCCTCATTTTGTTGGACAGAGATTAGCCATGACTCCGGGGCTCTGACCAGGGCCGATCCCTGGTTTCATCAACTTCCCCGGAGTAAAGTGTGGCATCGCTGCTGCTCAGAAACACGCTATTGAGGAACGCACGATGGACGGATCATCATTCGAAAAGCGCACCCTGGAGGTCAAACCCGCGACTCCGGAGGCGTTGGCGCCATATGGCAAGGTACTCGGAGCGGGAACCGGCGCACCGGTTGGTGTCAGTGACTTTTACGAAGGCGCTGTAGCGGTTTCAGCGCCGGTCGACTTTGAATCGGACGAGGATACCTGCCTTTCATTGGCGACCCTGCAACCACGCACCTTTGAGCTCAAGTATTTGGAGCGCCATTTCAAGCACACCCAAACTTTTATTCCTTTGGCCGGTAAACCATTTATCGCCGTTTTCGGCGCTCCCACGGACGGCGATATGCCCGATCTGGATAACCTCGAGGCTTTTCGTTTTGACGGCTCCGCCGGCTTTTGCATGCACATCGGCACCTGGCACGAGTTTCCCTTCGCCTTGGAACCGGATACGGACATTGTGGTGGTCCTGAGGAACGAAACCACCCGCAACCTTTCAAGCGAAAACGTGGAAAATAACGAAGCCCACGGTCCTGATCTGGACAAAAAGAACCTGGCGCAGCGCACAGGGATTGTCTTTGAGATTGCGGTCTGACCCCTAATTCCGCGCGAGTCGCCGATAAAGCCTCCCGTCCGCCGTTGTGTGTGGGTGGGGAGGAGAGCGGCGGACGGGAGACTGTCGACCAGAACCATAACGATCGACGGATGACCTAACCCGTTGTCCTGCCTGATTTACCGGGGAGGGGAAGGGCTGGCAGTGACCCGGTGGAAGGTCTGACCTCGCTGGGGGACGAGGTTTGTGGGAATTTTTCCCAACTCTAGAAGGGTAGAATCTCTTGATCAGAGAGTCAATAATTTTGTGGGAATTTTTCCCACAAAATGGTAAGGTCCCTTCGTGCCCGTCAGCGCATGGCCGGATCAAGATCACCCTCGTGGCCGCGGCCTCTTACCCGGTCCCCGTCTCTCTTCCCGAGGCCGCATATCTTTTGAGCGAGGCGTTAGCGGCGCTCTAAGCTGGCGCGATGATTGGTGAGTGCGCCCACATCGGCGGCGTCGAGAAAAGCCCGCGCCTCTTCATTGTTTTTTAAATAGGCATCGAGAAACGCCGTCGACGTGCCGCGGATGATGCTCAAGCCCTCAAAGTCGGGTACGCCACCGGCCGTTTCCCGGCAGATCAAGCCACCGTAGTAGTGATCCCCGTCGTTGAGCACGACGCCGTATTTTTCGCCAGGCGGCGTTTCAAAAAAGGCGGCCATACGCCAGGGCCACGGATGAACCGGACCGCGGCCAGTGGCACCGAGATCCTTGGTCCCACCGGATGCGTAGACCGGCCGGTTATAGCGGGAGAACGCCTCGGGCATCATGTTGGGAAGCTGGCCCACACCACTGAGAACGACGGCAACCTTAAAGCGCGCATCGGACATGTCGGCAGGTTCGTTTGTCTGGGTATCCAGCATTTCAAGGCCGGTGACGGCAAGGGCAATCTGACCGCCGAAAGAATGGCCAGACGCAGCAATGCGGCTGCGGTCCATTCTTCCTGCCAAACCCGGCACTGCGCGTTCGATATCATCCAAGGAGTCGAGAATGTATTTCATGTCCTTAATGCGTTCGCCGACGAGATCCAATCCGGCGATGTCTTGAAAACCAAATCCGTTGGATTCTGAATCGAGGTGCACCGGCGCCATGGTGACATAACCGTGGGACGTCCAATGGTCAGTCACTGACGCATACATATTCTTGGGGCATACAGCGCCTTGTGAAAAGACGACCAGTGGATACGGACCGTCACCGGCGGGCCAAGTGACGCGCACGGGCACGGGCACTTTCCGTCCGGGACGGTCCAGGACCACCGGATACGTCACGTTAACGTCCTCATTACCGCGCAAGGATTTGTAGAGGTCCGTAACACCGGCAACGACCGGCGTTGCCGAAAACATGAACAACACGGCGATCAGGCGTGTCATAGCATTCCCTCAATTTACGTGGTTGTACCGGGCTATTGCGGCACTTGCAGAATGATCTTACCGAAGTGTTTGCGGTCGGCGACCATTTGATGGGCTTTGGCCACGTCGGAAACAGGCAGCACCGTATCGATGACGGGTTTGAACGTGCCGTCATTGAATTTTGCGACGGCCTCGTTACGGAAACTGGGCACGGTCTCCGGGATATAGCGCGCCGAGGTATCGATACTCATGGACAACAATTGGATGTTGCGTTCACCGATGTTGAGACTGAAGGTCACCATGCGTCCGCCGGTTGACCCATACATGGCGATTTTTCCTTCATAGGCCATAGACTCGATGAGAGCCGAGGCTGTCTCCTCGCCGATGGTCATGCAGCCGATGTCGAGACCCTGCCCTTCGGTCAGCTCCATGACCCGGGCATGGCCGTCTTCGGTCTTGTAGTTGATGACGGCATCGGCGCCGTAGTCCTTAGCCTTGGCGAGTTTTTCATCCTGGCTGGCGGTACCAACCACCCAACATCCTTTGTCCTTGGCGATCTGTAGGGCAGCGGTTCCCACAGAGGACGCAATGGCTTCGATCAACACCGTTTGCCCGGGCTGCGCTTCAGTGACCACATGCAGGGCATGCCACGCGGTCAGCCATCCCACGCCTGAGGCAGCCCCTTGCTCAAAAGACCAATGATCGGGCATGGGAAAAGCATGATAGGCCTTGATCTTACATTTGGTGGCGTGGGACCCCCGCCCGCGGAAAAACACGCGGTCACCAACGGCGCAACTTTCTACGTTTTCGCCGGTCGCTGCGACAACGCCAGCGCCCTCTAAACCCAGAACGATCGGCGTTTTCAGACCCGTATAAGTCCCTGCCCGCATGCGGGTTTCAGCGAAATTTACCCCTGAGGCATGAACGTCGACCACGACCTCTTCGGGTTCGGGTTCCGGATCGGGCATATCGGCCCATTGCATGACTTCCGGACCGCCGAATTTCTCGACCAGCCACCCCTTCATTCTTTGTCTCCCATTACATTGTTTGTTCTTAGTTTAGGTTGTTGGACGCATGCGCCGATCGACTTCTTCCACCTCTAATCCTGATGGAATGGGTTTGAGACGCAAATAGAACAATCCGGCAATGCCTAAGGGTACGGCAACCACCAGCGTAAACGCCATATCCCACCCCATAACATCGACGCCATAGGTGACGAACAGCGGCCCAATGGCAATACCAAGATTGACGGCAAGGCTGGAACAAAAGGCCAAGCCTGTTGCCCGCAGGTGAGTTGGAAAAACTTCAGCGATATAGGCGAACTTGACCGCGGCCGTGCCGTAGAAAAACGTGCTGGCAATGCAAAAAACGATCAAAGTGTCCCAGAACCCGGAAGTGAGCCAGACCAGACACATAAACATCACCGCGCCCAACAAAGTCCAGATGGTCACCGTCGTCCTGCGCGTGAGGACAAATTCACCGACAAAAGCAGCCAAGAAGTAACCGATGACGGCGACGGCATTGCCGAAGCCGACGATGTAAGTGGCATCGCTTTGAGAGAAGCCGCGGGACTCCGCGAGATAAGTGGGAAGAAAGATGGAGGACCCGCCATAGGCGATGACAAAAATAAATTGCGCCGTGAAAAGTGTCACCGTGCGCAATCGCATATCAGGAGCAAACAGTGCCGCCAGCTTCGCTTTGCTGCTCTCGTCTTTCTCCTGTGTCCGTGCCTCGGTTTTATGACCAGCAAAGCGGCCCGTCTCGCGCAGAAAGCGGTGGATGACCCAGATATAAGGAATGGACAGCAAGCCGACGAGAAACAGCGGACGCCAGCTAAAAGCATCCAACATGGGTGCGGCAAAGAGAGCAGCAAAAAAAGCGCCCAAAGGAAACGCCGTTTGCAGGAGACCGGTGAAGATACCGCGCAGGCGCGCAGGCGCTTCTTCGGCAACGATGGCTCCCGTCGTCGGATACAGCGCGCCACCGGATGCAATGGCAAAAGCACGCAGGAGAGTCATCACAATGATGCCGAGCGAAAATGCGATACCGCCGATCACCAGCTGGGCTTCACTGGCGGGGACAATGGAATGGGCGGCGATGAAAAGAGACGAGACCACGGTGATGACCATCAGCATGTTCCGCCGGCCCAAACGGTCCGTCAGTGTGCCGATATAGACCTGGATTATGGCGCCAAAGGTGTATGACAAAGCCACGAGCCAGCCCATGGCTTGTAGGCTAACGTCAAAGGATTGTCGGATTGACGGCAACGCATAGGAAAACAAAGCCAGGTCCACTTGGCTGAACATGTAGGCCAAGTGACAAATGATGAAGGCTTGAAGCGGATAACCGCGGATCTGTGACCACATAGGGCGGGGCAAAGTTATTTTAGTTAGGTGAGACCCTAACTTACGGCCTTTGGAATGTCGCCCTTCTTTCTTTACCCGGCATCAGACTGTTAGGCTGTGTTCAACCCGTGGAAGGTTGGGAGGTTGCACCATGACAGACATCGTCGCTGAAATTGAAGCCGTTCTCAGGAAGACCGAAGAGGTTTGGGACAAACAGGATTATTCAGCGCTCAAGCAGCTATGGGATACGGACGATGATCAACCCTTTTACGGACCGGAAGAATGGGAGGACGGTCTTGTTGTCGGTTGGTCGGATTTGGAACGCTATTGGAATCCCGTTCCTGGTAAGAAAATTTTGGTTGGCATCCGCAACCGGTATTCCAATGTAAGAGCCAAACTTTTGTCCGATGACCTCGCCGTTGCGGTTTACGATTTGCGCTATGACATGCAGGTGATCGGACAAAAACCCATGGGCGGGTTTGATCGCATCATGGCGGTGTTCCGCAAGAAGCCGGATGGCTGGAAATATACCGCCTATATGGAAGCACCGCTTAATCCCATGACCATGATCCGCAAGCTCTATCAAGAGAGCGTGCCCGACGACTTTCAGGATTACCTCAAGCGTATTGGCGCCGACCCTAACGCAGAAGGGGCTCAAGTACCCTGGGGATCTTTCGAATCCGACGACGGATCAATGAACTAACAAACCTTAGCCGCGAGCTCGTTAAGCGCATTGTTCATTCCGGTGACGATGAGCTCAGTCTTGAACGATAGCGCCCGTCTTAAATGTTACCACCCACCTCGAGAATGGTGCGGCCCGTGGTGCGCCGGTTTTCAAAGTCGTCATGGGCCTTGACGATTTCATCAAGCGGTATCGGTTGATTGAGCGGATAGATCCAGTCTTTCTTATCCAGCTTGGATATGATTTCAGGAAACTCGGACCCTTTGGTCTTAGCCATGGCGTGATACTGGATAAATCCACGCACACCCGCCGATGCCCCGATCAAACCCGAAACATTTACGTCGGGTGAAACACCCGCCATGGCGCCGATGTAAATCACTTGGCCCATCGGGGCGAGACAGGCCAGATTTTTTGGTGCGTCCGGACCGGCATTGCCGTCGATGATGACATCGGCGCCGAGACCACCGGTAAGTTCCTTGACTTTCTCCGGCCACTCGGGGTCGTCCTTTTCATTGAGAAGATGGTCCGCGCCGAACTGGTCGGCCCAATCGATCTTTTCCTGGCTGCCGACCAGCCCAATGACAAGACAACCGGCGTCCTTGGCAATTTGCGTGGTCATCACACCGACAGCCCCGGCCGCCGAATGAATGACGACGGAGTCTCCTTCCTCCACCTTGGCCATGGTGTGCAGCATGTGCCAGGCGGTGAAAGTCGAGGTGAAATAGACCGTGCCCAAGGTCCAATGAAACTCATCGGGAATGGGCGTCATGTTGGTGGTCGGCGCGATGGCATAGTCGGCGCATCCGCCCCAGGTGCTGGCGACGGAAAACCGCTTACCGACCAGGTTCTCATCAATACCGGGACCGACGGCATCCACACGCCCTGAGTATTCGTATCCGAGCGTAAACGGCATGGGAGGCACACCCCACTTGACCCGGCCCGCACGGGCATGGGTATCGAGGGGATTGACGGCGCAGTACGCCACCTGAAGACGCGCTTCACCTTCTCCGGGTTCGGGTATGGGGATGTCGGTAATCTTGAGTGACTCGGGTGGTCCGTTTTCGGTGATAACGACAGCGCGCATTGTGCGATCCCCTTCCAGTTGATTTATCGTTATGGTCTTAGCTCTGAGGCATAGGCGAAGGGTTTCTCAGGGTCAACGTCTGTGTCGGGTCCATTGGAAAATACAGAATGACGGCCGTTATTTTCGATTGCGATGGGGTCTTGGTGGACAGCGAAATTATTGCCGTCCGCGCCGAACTCCGCGCCTTGAAAGAACTCGGCCTGACCTACGACGAAGATGAGTATGTACACCGTCATCTCGGCACCACTGTGGCTACCTTTTTTGCCTCCTTGGATGCCGATCATAGAAAAGCTTTCGGCACACCCTTACCCGAGGGTTTTGCCGAACGTCTTTTACAAGAGACCAAAGACGAAATGGATGCTTCGCTGGAAGCTGTAACCGGGGTTCACGAAGCCGTTGATTCCATTCAAGGCCCCGTTGCCGTGGCCTCCTCATCGGGGCTGCAACGGCTCAGGTTCAAATTGGAAAAGACGAACTTGCTTACCTTTTTTGACCCTCACGTCTATTCCGGCGAACAGGTTGAACGGGGCAAGCCGGCACCAGATCTCTTTATTTTCGCGGCTGAAAGTCTGGGTATCGAAGCAACGGCATGCATCGCCATTGAAGATAGTGTCAACGGCGTCAAATCAACCCGGGGCGCCGGCATGACTGTGGTTGGTTTCACCGGCGGCAGTCACTGCCGGCCGGGTCATGGCGATTACCTAACTGACGCTGGCGCTGCCGTCGTTATCGAACACATGGATGAATTGGCGGTAACGTTGTCTAAACTTACGAATTAGCGACGCGCGCGGCGGCTTGTGACGCCACCAACGCAGCTTCCGCCCGGTAAGGGGCCAGGCCGCGCCAGAGTAAGAATGCTGAAACCGGTGCAGTCACGCCAACGGAAATGGAAATGGCGAAGTTGATCGCTTCGTCATAACCAAAAACGAAATCCTTAATCATGGCGATCACAGTGGCGGCAATGCCGATGCCGACCAGATTTACCAAGAACAAGAAAATAGCGGAGACGGTTGCCCGCAAGCGGTTAGGTGTAATGATTTGCAGGGAGGCCGTGGCCGCACCCCATGGGAAACTGGCAAAGAAGGTAAGGCCGCAGAAACCTATCAAGCCAAGTGTGGCGTTGGGCATAAGTGGCGCCAGCACACCAAATGGAAGTGTCAGCATGACGCCGGTGATACCGGTTCGTAGTTCGGCATCCGTCTTGCCCATTTTGCGCCAGTGTCCGGCGAGAAGACCGCCGCAGGTAACGCCTGTCAGCCCAAAGATCACAACGATCATTCCGTAAATTCCACCGATCTCGCCTTGAGTGAATTCAAAGTTGCGGATGAAGTGTGTCGGGATCCAAAAAGACGTTCCGGTCCAGATGAAGGCGTAAAGGGAAAAACCGGTAAAGTGATAGAGGTAAGCCGACGGCCGTTCTTTTATGTAGCCAAAGGCACGGGCAAGGTGCGTGCCGAGGCCGTGCCGCTGCTCGCCTTCCGGTGTCGTGCCCAGCCTTTTGGGCTCGCGCAGAGTGTAGGCCCAAAAAGCAATGAGGACGCCAGGCAACCCCACATACATGAACGTCACCTGCCAGGGCTCAAGACGACCGACCACCGGCAAATCCAGCGCTGGTGTTACAGCGATCACGGCGCCACCGATAACCAAGGCTAAGCCAGACCCTATGAACAGTCCTGCGTTATAAACGCTTAGGGCCCGCGCCAATTGCGTGGGGCGGAAATAATCGGTGACGAGGGAGTAAGCCGACGGCGAGAGAGCCGCCTCACCCACGCCTACGGCAACGCGGGCGAGAAACATTTGTAAGAAAGACGTCGCCAAACCGCAGATCGCCGTTGCGACACTCCACAGGAAAATTCCGACGGAAATAATTTTGACGCGATTGCCGCGGTCCGCGAGCCAGCCGATGGGCATACCCAGCAGCGTATAAAACAACGCAAAGGCGATGCCGTGCAGCAGGCTGATCTCGGTATCAGTGATGTCGAGGGAGGCACGAATGGGTTCGACCAGCAGAGCGATGATGGTGCGGTCCACGTACGAAAAGGCGTACGCAATCACCAAGACCACCATGACGTACCAAGCGTAGGATTCGTCCGGATACTCGTCCGCCGGCGCCTCGCTCTGCACTTGATCAGTCATGGCGCTCTCCCTTGCCCCTCCAAAGAATTCGCGAGGGCATCATAGGGGTCCGGTTAGGTTGGAATCCAGGACTTAACCCGGTTCAAAACATGTCCCACGGAAACACGAGATCGGCATCGACGGCGGCGAGAATTTTCCCCTTGGTTTCATCGTCATCCAATGCGGCAACGATGAGATCGGCCAGATCGGCGCGGTTGATGATTCCTGATGTGTCCCGGCTTTCACTGAGATAGGCGCGGCCCGTGCGCGGATCCGATTTCAACCCGCCCGGCCGGATGATGGTGTAGTCGAGACCGGTGGACATGAGATGGTCCTCAGCCTGAGTTTTCAGCGGCAGCATGTCTCTGAGGAACCTACGGGCCGGCAGAGGAGCGGCCTCATAGCTATCGCCGGCGCCGATGGTGGTGACCAGCAACATACGCTGAACGTCCGCTTCCACCGCGGCATCGAAAATGTTGCGGTTGCCCAGATAGTCCGGTTTGGGATCGCAGCTAAAACAGGCGATGGTGGTGAGAACGGCCGTGTACTCCTTGTCCTCAAAGGCGGCCTTGACCGTATTCATGTCAAGCGCGTCCCCCTCGACAAAATCCACGCCCAGCGGCACCAACTGAGACCGATCGGAGGTAGGCCGGACGAAGGCGGTTACCCGGTCACCGCGTCCGACCAGAATACGCGCCACTTCAAGACCGGTGTTGCGCGTGGCGCCAAAAATAAGAACGTGATGCCCCCCTTCAGGCGCGGCATCCGCTTCCATTTCAAAGACGGGATATTGGTTGGGTTGGAACGAATAGATGATCACGCCAACGATCACCGCCAACACGAAAAGGCCGATACGAGTTTTGGACATTGCTGAGTCCCTACTGCGCTTTGATCAGTGACATTAACCGGGGTATTGGGCGACACCGGACAAGGAGTTCTTTTGACCGATGTAACTGCTTTTGACCACGTCACCCGTTTCCCGGCTGATAACGACAATCTGGCCGGTAAAGAAGTTACCGACGATGATACCTTCGCCATCCACGGTCGGTCCTGACGCGGCCCAACCGGAACTGTCCATGTCGTAATAGCGAAGGGTTTCGCCGCTGTTCTTATCAAGGATGACCAGGCCGTTGCCCGTGCTGATAAGAAGGGACCCATCTGGCATGGGCATCATGGTGAGAACCATGAAGATGTTTTCGTCCTCATCGAAAACTCTGAGATCGGGCAACTGCCGATCGTTGGCCAGATCGTATTGCATGACCCGGTTGCCGGTTTCGGAGATGTAGACCATCCGGGTGTCGTCATCGGTGAGCACGGTAGACGTCACGCCATGGATGCCGGCGACACCGCCGTGGGTGTCCGAATGAAATTCCAGCAACAGCTCGGCATCTGAGCTGAACTTAAAAATATTTCCGTCGCCGATGACATCGCGCCCGGGAAGAAGATTGAACACGGTGGTGTTCGATGCGATTTGGATTTCCGAGCCCTGCAAATGTTCGCCGAAAAAGAGACTGCCATCTTTGGCGAATGTCACACTACTGAGGCTCCGGTCCGAGAATTTACGCACCGGCTTTTGCACGCCCGTTTTGTCTATTTCCACAACCGCCGGCGTGCCTTGGGCAAAAGCCCACAGTGTGCCGTCGGGAGCAAAGGCAAGGCCGCCGATTTTATGATCGGTGCCTTTGGTGAAGACTTCACCCTTGAGGTTCAAGTCGGCGTCGTACTGGTAGATCCGCCCCGTGCCCATGTGATCGTCAGTGGGGTGATCCATGATGGTCGCCGCAACAAAAATGTCTCCACGGATAAACGGCTTGAAGGTGTTAACCCGGTGACCATCGGCGAGAGCCAAACCAGGAAGGGCAAATGCACTGGTCAGGGCAATTACGCTAATCAGATCGCGTCGCGTGAACATTGTTCTCTCCTTTGAGTGACTTTCTACATCAGCCTTGAGACTAACCACCGGCTTTCGCCGTACAGCGAATGGTGGGCGGTTGAGTGGAATCGCCAAAACTCCAGATGTAGTTGTCGTTTCTGCTTTCGTCGGGATCGATAAAGCCATTGTGATTGGTATCGCAGTAGTAATCGATAAGATTTACGAAGGCTGCGGAAGACGGATTCCATCCCGTCTGATCAGCGGTCAACGCGTTCAAGTCAGCGGCTTTGTCAAGTTGGGCATCAACGGACCAGTAACTGTCCACCTCTTCGCCATCCACGGTGATACCGGCGATCCCTCCGGATGTCCCCTCGCTGGTGACTTTTCCACCGGCGTAACTTTGCCGGACGGTTCCATTGTTGCGCCCGACCAAACCGCCCACGTTGTCAGCACCGTATACTTCTCCGGTGGCATAGCTGTTGCGGACGTCGCTTAAGGAATTGAATCCGACCAGGCCGCCGATGTTGTTGCCGTTCCCTTCAACTTTGGCGTCGGAAAAACTGTTGCGCACCTTGGCGTCCGTATTCATACCAACCAAACCGCCAAGGTCATTTTCACCAACCACAGTACCGCCGGTGTAGCTGCCGAGGACAAAGCCAAAGGTGTTGAGGCCGACGAGACCGCCCATACCCCGGCTGCCGGAGACCTCCGCGTCCGCCCGGCTGAAATAAATGGCGCCCCGCATATCGCCAACCAGGCCGCCGATTGCCTGATTACCAGATACGGTGCCGGAGGCTTCGCTAAAGGCGACAAGACCGGCGCTGCCGCCGACCAAAAGACCCAACGCCAACTCACCGGCGACCTCCCCCTGCACACTGCAGCGGTAAACAGTTCCAAAGTTGCTGCCCACCAGAAGTCCTGTGCCGCCACGGCCGACAACGGCCGCATCTTCCAATATGAGATTGCGTACCGTGCCTTGCTGTCCGAGCACGCCGAACAGACCGATACCGCCGCCCCCCGGTTTTGAAACACGCAATCCGCTGACGGTGTGTCCTTGGCCATCAAAGACACCCTGAAAACCGTAGCGGTCAAAAGTGATCATGCAGTTACCTTCAGGTCCGCAATCACCGATGGGTTCAAAGTTTTCGATAACCGAGGCGTCGAGGTCGCGGACCAACTGATAACTACGGTTCATACGTACGGCGCGATCCAACGTGGTCGCTGCACCTTCCAAAGTGCCCAGGCTGCCAATGGCCTCAAACTGCTGGATGGTGCAAATCTCGAAAAAACCGTCTCCGTTTGTATCCAAAACGAACTCGCCGGCATCGTCCGGCGCCGCATCAAAGGCATCAGCCAAGCCGTCGCCGTCACGGTCTGACGTCGTATCGCCAGCAAGAGCTGCGCATACGGCGTCATCGACCTTATCCGTGACTTGAGACGCGTCATGAATCGCCACTGACAGCATGCTGTTGTACTTGGCGACCTGGTCGCTGTGATCGAACTTGGGCGGGGCCCCGCCCCCTTGCGGGGGGCCGCCCTGTTGCCCACCACCCTGTTCTTCCACAGGAACACCGTCACGACGGCGCTGGCGGATTTCCCGGCGGGTAAGATATCCCGGCTGATCGGCGTAATAGGCGGCGATGTCTTCCAGTTCCTGGTCCGTCCGGCCGAGCACGGAGCCGCGCATCAGCGAATGGGTCCGGCTGCCATCCCGGTATTGCTGAAGCGAAAGATAAATGTAGCGCTCGTGCTGGCCGCCGATCTTGGGATTGATCGGCGACGGGCTGTACCCGTCGGGTCCGTGACAAGCGAAACAGTCCCGCGCCAAGCGGCGGCCCCGCTCGGGATCACCCTTGGCCATGGCCTCACTTATGTCTCCTCCGATCAAAAGAAAGGGAAGAATCAGCGCTAATATTTTGAGTCGGTGCATGATGCGTCTCTCAGATTGAAACTGGAGGGTATTATGCCGGATCAGGCCTTAACCGCCATTCCCGCCACCGTTTCCCGTCCTTGTATTGAATGATGACAAAGGTGGAAATGGTGCGAATACCGTCGTCGTATTTGTAGTGGTCGTGTTCGATCTGAACCATGGTGTTGCCGATGGAACCGATCCGTTCCACGTCGGCCCCTTGCCAGCGAGAACCAAAATCAGCGGCAAAAAATGAGTTCATAACGGCGATGGTTTCGTCGATGCCTTGAACCAGCAATTTGGGAGCGTCTTCGCCATGGAGCTCATAGGTGGCAAAATCTTCCGTCATATGGGCGCGCGTGCCTTCCATGTCCTTGCGCTGAAAGGCATCTGAAGAGGCTTCCATGCTTCTGACAAACTGCTCCGGAAATTCACCCGAAACCCAGACAAGGCGGTGACTGTCGGCAAAGACAACCGTGGTAAGCGAGCCAACGGCTGCACCGAGAATGAGCGCCATCGCAACGCAGATCAACTGAGCTGCCCTATTCATAATTCTCCTCCTCGAATTTGGATGGATGATAGGCAGGGGGCTTAAGGGGTCAAAGTGTCTTTGACCCAAGGTGACCGCGCCTCGGCGACAATGCTTGTCTCGCTGGACAAAAAGAAAACCCCCGCCGAAGCGAGGGTTCCCAATAGACTTTGATCTCTAAATCTAGCGCATGGACACTCGTTCGGAGTCCTTGATGCGTACGGTAATGATGCGGGTCTCGGGGTCCCACGGATCGACTTCCAACGGAACACCAAGCACTTCGCCGTATCTTTCATAGCGGGGCTTGAGCCAAACGTTGTAAATCTCTTCTTCAGTCAAATCGTGTTGGCCCATCCGACGGGTCTGTTCAAGGACATGGCCGAAGGGGGAGACAAAGCGGCGCACACCCGGTTGCATTTCCGTTTCCAGGACCAGTTGGAAGTGGCATGTGGTCTGCTCGAACACAGCTTTCAGTGCCAGTTCCTTGTCACCCGTCTGTTCGATCATCTTGGCAACCCGGAGCAGCATCGGGCTCTGCACCCGGATTTCTTCGTCAACCGCTTCTTTCAACAAGTCATGATCCTTGGCGAACTGAATATGACCAAGGGTCATTTTCACCAGTGCGTCATTAATTTCATGCTCATAAGCACGACTGGAATGATTAAGGGTCTTGTAGACCATTTGCATGATGCTGCCGAGCTCATCGGTGCGATGGGGGAACGGCGAGTACTGGCCGACCTGCCGGCCTTCAGCAAAAGCGCTTGTCGCCATGGTTAGGGCAACGGCTCCTGCGGCGGCGGCTTTGAGTAAACGTGCTGTCATGGTGGGGTCTCCCAATTTAGAAAACTGTTTCGTTTAGTCCTTCATGGTCACGGTGATGTATCCATCGGCATCAATGTCCGTAACCTCAATTTCCAGGCCCAGCTGTTCGGCGTAACCATAGTAGCGGGGCTTTGTGTAGATATCGTGGATCTCGTCAACGGTGAGATCGAACTGGCCAATCCGTTTGCTGATTTCGAGAACGTAACCAAATGGCTCCTTGTAGCGGCGCATACCCGGTTCCGAGTCCCATTCGTCAAGCATTTGATAGAAACAAGACGTGCGGTCGAACATGGCAATCATGCCGAGCTCCTTGTTGCCCGTTTCTTCGATCTTGCCGCGCACACGACCGAGCATGGGGGACATGTTTTTCAGGTCTTTGGCGATTAGATCGTCAACAAGATCGTGATCTTTGGCAAACTGAATGTGAGACAAGTGAGCCTTGACCAGTGCGTCATTGAAATAGTGCTGATACGGCATGCTGTCGGACATGGTCTTGAGCACCACATTAACGGCACGTCCAAATTCTTCTTCGCGGCCCTGAATGGGTGAGACCATGGCCAGCGTCGGGTTGGGCCGGCCGGACCCGGATTCGGCTTTCACGCCGGGAGGCGGACCGCCTTTGGCGGTATCAGGGGCATCAAATACGGGACGCGGGGTCTTAGGCATGATGTCTCTCCCAACGGATATGGTTTTTTATGGAATTTGAGTGGCGGGAGTGTAATCCAATCGTTGTTCCGCGTCAGGCACGATCGTGTAAGGGGGCTAAAAGTGTCCGATATGAGGACAACTCGACCACTTTCACCTTGATATTCAACGCCTTAGTTCTCCGCCTTTGCAGCGGTCGACCGGCCGAACGCACCTAGTAGGTGGTCCACCAAAAGAAGCGATGTGGACCTGCGACCGCTGCCGTTGTCCGGCGCGGACGCCTGACCCACCCAAAGATTGGATTGCCCCGGCCGGTAAGCCGCCATGCGCAACGTGAACACCGACGCATCTGGTCTGGCAGCAGTGTCATCAAAGCGCATGGTAATGCCCCTGTCATTGCGTCGGGCGTCCATGGACCGCAGGCGATCTTCATTGGTGAAGGCGTTTTGAGCGGCGATGCCGGGCAAGGGTGTGGTGCTGTCAACGGTGACGATCACCTGCCCCTTATCAACGACGGTGTAGCCGCGGCTGGAAAGCTGCCGCTGTACCTCTTTGACCAGATCCCGCTCAAGAGGCAGGTCCCGGCCGGGCCTGACTTCAATGCTTGCGTCTGCCGGAAAGGATGCAAATGCGGTAGCGGTCACCGTGGATACGATCTGAGGCTGCGCCACGGCTTGGCCGGCGAGCACACAAAGTATTACGGCAATTGTGCTTTTAACTTTGATCACCTTGTATCCTAACATTTAAAGCATCCAGCGCATCGCCAATGGGAATGAACCGGTTGATCCCGACGGGTACATTATTAATCGCCAAACCTTGCACTGTAATACCAATGACGTTGCTATTGTCATCTAACATCGGCCCGCCACTATTACCGCCCACGATGTTGACGTCACTTTGAATGTACCTCAATCCGTCTTCTGTGCGGTAAGCACTGATAATGCCGGCAGAAACCGTGCTTTCGTACTCCTTGCCCAAGGGGCTGCCAATAACGAATACTGGTGAACCAACAGGGTAATCCTTCGAATTTATTGGAAGCCCTTCTGAGCCAAGGGATTCTGTTTGTACCAGAGCGACGTCGCGGCCTGCGTTGGTGGCGATGACCTCACCAACGATCTCGCGCCCGGTCACCGTTCTGATGACCACCAAATTAGCCCCGCCAACCACGTGTTGATTGGTCATGACAAGGTTGTCAGCAATGAAGAAACCAGATCCGACACCATCACCGGCAAATATGGTGACAACCTTGGCACGTGTTTCCGTGACGGTATCCCGAAACAGTGTTTGCCTGAGAGGCACCTCTGCGATCGCCGTTTCTGAGTCCGGAACTTGATAACCCCGAGTAGTGACCGCTGTCTTCCCCGTCACCAAGTCATAGAATCCGTCATCGGCGAGAAGATTCCGGGTTGCCTGGGCGAAGGCTTCTACGATAGCGGCCTCTCCGCCGCCGATGCGCGGGAACGAGGTACTCCCCGCACCGTCTGTGGTTACCTCATAAACGACCTGACGGTTAAGCTGACTGAAAACCTGCCACTCGACCTCCATGGAAGCCTCGCCGTTGGAATGTTCCGTATAGCCGCCCCTTCCGTCTGGTCTGGGAAAGCAAATGTTGGCCTTAATGTCCTTAATCAAACCGGCGATCACCAGTTCGGCTCTCATTGCATCGGGGTCATCAAACAAAGCGTCCGGATCACCGACGACGGTATAGTTGGCGGCTTCGAGCTCTTCACGAAAGATGTCGGAATAGGTTTCGTCTTCGATTGTGGCACGCCCGCCGCGATAGGTGAGTTCAGATCGGCTAATACACAGGAGGCTGGTCTGAACAGCGCCAATAATGCTGTTCCGTGGCATTCGCACGACAATTCGCTGGAACCGGAGTGGTTTGGCCTCTTCCCCGATGGGAATTTCCCGTACGCCCTGATCTGCCACCTGTTGTATCGGCGCCGGGGTCGCACAGGCCGTCACAAGCCCACCCAACAGAATGCCCGTTAGGCAAAGCTGCACGGTTTGATGTGAAAGCGCCTTTCTGCAAACTTTCACTCGCTCCCCCTTTCGGCGGGCAACCAATCGGATCAAAAGCGTACTATTTGGAGAGGTTTTGGCAAAGGACTACGCAGTACGTGCAGCACAACGGCCGCAGGCCGGATTGCCTAACGCTATCAGAGCTTTAGAGCGCCAGGATTCATCAGCCCATTGGGATCAACCAGGGCTTTGATCTTCTTCAGCATCTCCCAGGCCTCAGGTTTGCGGCTTTGGTCGTAGCGGTAAAGCTTGCCCAGCTGCATGGAAACGGCGCCCATGTCTGCAAAGATCTGCGTCAGTTCGTCGCGCATGGCCTTGACCACGGCCCGACCTTCGTCGTCGGCCTCGTAGGTGGGCAGCTTTTCCAGATGCTCTGGCCGTATGGCGGTTTCGTACATCTTCAAACGGGCATCGGGCCAAAACCAGACCGGTTCGATGAGAAAGCCGTAATTGGCGACGGTTACGAGAAGAAACCCGTTACGAATGCCATGCTTTTCTTTAACGCCTGCATATTTTTCATAAAGACCCGTAACCGCATCTAAAGCCTCGACCGCTTTTGAATGGGGAACGATGCAATGAACGGGCACCCAACGCTCTCCCTGAGGGCCGACGATTGAGTCCGGCGGCAGGAACGGCTCCGCATGAACGATTTTGGTGATTGATGCCGGTAAAGGACGGCCGCCAGATTGTTTGGCAATGGCCTTCGCTTGTCTGGCCTTTTCTTCAACGCCACCCTTGGTGTGATCCTCCACGGCGAGATGCAAGCCATAGAACACGTCGTTCAGGTAGCGCCGCCCGGCGATGGCAATTTGCAGGCCGTCGGCGATGCCGGACTCACGGATCACTTTGAACAGTGTGCCGACGTCTTTGAGAAAATCAGTGCTGCTTTCCGTTACTCGTGCGGACTGTTGATTCTTATCGAAGCCCATGGCTTCGGTGGCAAGTCCTTCACGGCTTAAACTGGAAAGCGCGTTGGCCATGTCCGCATAGGTGTCGAAGGCATAGGCCAAGTGACGGCGATGTTCCGGACGCCGAATGAGGCGCAATGTTGCAGTTGCTTTAATGCCGAGCGCGCCGGCATCGCCGAGAAACGGCCCCATCAGGTCCGGCCCGTAATGTTTCATGAACGGCAAACCGCCCTCGATGGCATGAGAACCGACCGGCAGCACCGTGCCGTCCGCCAGCACCACATCCATGCCGAGGACCTGCTCAACGGCGGATCCATAAAAACCTGAACCGAAGAAGACGGAGTTTTGCGACAGGGCACCGCCAACGCGGCTTTGCAAACCGGAAAGTGGACCCCAATAGGGCGTACGTAATCCTTTCTCTTTGAGTGCGTCGTTGAGACCGGACCAGGTGCACCCACATTCCACCGTGACGTACATGTCGTCCTCGTTGATCTCGAGGATGCGGTCCATTTTTTGCGTATCAACGGTGATGGAAACGGGTTGTGTATGGAGGTAACCGTCGGTGTAGGACATACCGCCCCCACGCGGCACCAAAGCGACTCGGGCGTCATGACAGGCCGCCGCGGCACGGGATAAATCCTCCGTCGACGTCGGGGAAATGGCGGCAAGCGGGGTTTCAAAACTGCGGAAGGTATCTTCAGCAAAGAAAGCCCGCGAGGCATCGTCCGTCAGTACATTGTCGGGCCCGAGAATTTGCGTCAGCTGATCAGTCAGTCCCTTATGACCGGCGAGATCCACGCCCGGCTTGGTTTCGATCGGTGGGACCCGCTCAACCTCGTAACCGGGAACGGGATTGCCTGGCGCCACGGGAGCGGACGTGGCGGTGTCATTGGGGCGTGCGTCTTCTGGCATGGGAAACCTTGATTTAAGGGGTTTTTTGGCAATTTCGGGCGATTGTCGCGCGTAAAATTTTTACGGGCAAGAACCGATTTTTAGCCTAGAAATCTGGGAACGTTTACGGTTGTTAACACGTTGATATAAGTAGAAATAGACGATTTTTTGAGCCGACTCAGGGCTTTAGGAACGGGAATTGAAACCATGCATATTTTGCCGACGGAACCGTCATGGGAGCGCAAGGCGTTGAACCGCTGCACGTTCGGCTGCCGCGAAGTTGACGAACTCCATGTCCAACAGATCGGCTGGGACGCCTGGGTGCAAGACCAATGAAGAGGAAATGAGCTCGGTCTACATCCGTGCAGCTCACTCCAGTTACCAATTGCGTGAGGTGATGACCGACTTCTGGCTCGATCACTTTTCAGTCTGGTACGACGGCGACGACATCATGCGTCTGTCCATTCTTGTCTACGACCGGGATGTGATCCGTCCACGAGTGCTTGGAAACTTCCATGACATGCTTGGTGCCGTGGCCCAGTCCACGGCCATGCAATGGTATTTGGACAACGCGCGCAGTCCGGCAGACCTTCCTAATGAAAATTACGCCCGTGAGGTGATGGAGTTACACACCCTGGGTGAAGATGCCTATCTCGGCACAGTTGATCCTGCCTCGGTGGAAAAGGATGCAAACGGCATCGCTGTCGGATTTACCGATCAAGACGTCATCGAAGTCTCGAGTGCTTTTTTCCGGGTGGACCGTTGAGTACGGTCAATGGGATGGTGATAACGGCAACAATCTGCCTTACACTTGGCTGTTCACCTACAACCCTTTTCAACACAACACTGAAGCCGGCATGTTCATGGGCACCAACCTGGCGCCGCTGACCGCCGAAATGGCGCAAGGCGAACGGGTGCTCGATATTCTCGCCGATCATCCCGCTACCGCAGAATTCGTGGTGACAAAAATGGTGCGGCGTTTTTTTGGCGAGAATCCGCCGCAAGTGGTTCTGGACCGTGCCATCCAAACCTGGATGGACAATCGGTCCGAGCCCGATCAGATCCGTCGCGTGGTTGAAAGCATCCTCTTGGACGGCACGGAAATCGGTGACGAGACTCCTGCCCGTATCCGGCGTCCCTTTGAAAAGATGGTGGCAGCCTGGCGGGTCATGGGCGCAACCATCCACCCAAGCTGGGTCTGGACATGGGCGACCAGACAAACACACGACGCGGCCTTTGACTGGCCGACACCGGACGGACGCCCTGCCACAAACGACTATTGGCTGGCCGGGACGCAGATCATGGCTGCCTGGAACGCCTCCTTCGATTTGCCCCAATGGGGTCAGCCGGTCGCCGGTGACCTATTAAACGAAATGCCAGAAGAGTCCACGGACTCCGCCATTGCCATGACTGATTTCTGGGTTGGCCGCATGATCGGTTACGAGCTGGCTTCGACCACCGGATATAACGAGTTGGTGGACTTCACCTTCCATTGGTCGGGACCCATGTCCCAGCTCGACTGGATGCATCAGACGGATGATCCGGAAGAACGCGAGTTACGGGAGCAACAGGTGCAAAGACGCCTGCGCGGTTTCTGCGCGCTGATCGCCACCGCCGATGAGTTTGCCTGGGTCTAAGCCATTCGTCAGCCGTTTACTTCGATAACCACGCGGCCGCGCACCTGCCCTTTAAGAATGTCTTCCGCCAGGTCCTGCACCCGGGAAAGAGGTTCCACCGTGGTCATGGCCTGCAGTTTGTCCAGGTCCAGATCTACCGCCAGCCGGTCCCATGCCTGTTGCCGCCGGTTTGCGGGACAGGTCACCGAATTCACACCGAGTAATTTCACACCGCGCAGAATAAACGGCATGACCGTCGTCGGAAGATCCGTGCCGCCGGCCAGACCGCAGGCGGCGACGGCACCTTCTTCTTTGGTTTCCGCCAGCAAAGTTGCCAGCGTTTTTGAACCGACGGAATCAACGCCGCCGGCCCACTTGCCTTTTTCAAGAGGTCGCGCGTCCCGGTCCAGTTCTTCGCGGGCGATCACGTCTGCAGCGCCGAGCGACTTGAGATAGTCGGCCTCGGCCGAACGGCCCGTCGAAGCGACCACGCGATAGCCGAGTTTGGCTAAAAGCGCGACGGCAACGGACCCAACACCGCCCACGGCTCCGGTAACGACAATGTCTCCTTGATCGGGCCCGACACCTGCATCTTCCAACGCCAGGACACAAAGCATGGCGGTGTATCCGGCGGTGCCGATGGCCATGGTGTCCTGCAAAGAGAAATTCTCGGGAACGCGGGTCAGGTACTCGGCCTTCACCCGTTGCTTTTGGGCATAGCCGCCCCAATGGGTTTCCGACAGACCCCATCCATTGACCAAAACTTTGTCGCCGGCGGCAAATGATCCGTCGCTTGATTCAACGACCTTTCCTGCAAGGTCAATTCCGCACACCATGGGAAACTTGCGAACGATTTTTCCTTTACCGGTAACTGCGAGGCCGTCTTTGTAATTGAGGGTGGAATGGGAGACGTCGATGAGAACCGGCTCGTCAGGCAAATCGGCAAGTGAAAGATCTTTGATCGACGCCGTATAGGCGTCATCGGCGTTGTCGACGACCAAAGCCTTAAAGGTGTCAGGCATTCCGCGTCCCCTCTTATCTAAACAAAACTTATTAACGCGGTTGCCTTAGTTGGAGGCGGTCACGCGCGTATTAAAGTAGAGGTGGTATCGCGTAGACGCTGGACAATCAACCGAATCAATCGCTGCATAAAAGGATTCAAATTGGCGAGCTGACTGTCGAAATCTTCTTTGCTTATTTCAGCGACCTCAGTCTTTTCCCTGGCGGTTGCCGTGGCGGTGCGTTCCGTCCCGAGGATCATGGACATCTCGCCCAGAATTTCACCTTTGCCCAAGGTGGCAAATTTAATTTCCCGACCACGTTTATCCATGCGTGTGAGATCGACAGCACTGGATTTGAGGATGAAACATGTGTCTGCCTCATCGCCTTGGCGAAAGAGGACATAACCAGTCGTAAAGGACTCTGTTTTCGTTGTGTCTTCAGCCATGGGTCCGTCCCTATCGTACGGCCTTATAGTTTCGTATCGCTACTATATGCATGAGGGCGTAAATCGTCAATATTCCTGGCTGAAAATAGCAGATTTACTGGGATTGGTTGGGTCAGAGCAGTTTGGGGGAATGGTCCTCACGTTCATGGACTTGGGCGTCAATCACCGCCAGGGCGGCTAGATTCACCAGTCCCCGCGAGGTCACCGACGGCGTGGTGATGTGTCCCGGCTTGTCGATGCCGATCAAGATGGGCCCCACATGCAGACCGCCGGTCAAAATACGCCCAAAGCTGAGCGCCGTATTGGCGACTTCAACGCCGGGCATGATGAGAAGATTAGCCGCGCCTTCAAGCCGAGAGTTGGGGAAAAAGCGGTTGCGCATGTTTACGTCCAAAGCGACATGCGGCTGCATCTCTCCTTCCACCTCCAACTCGGGATATTTACGATGCAAAATTTCAAGGGCTTCCTGCATCTTCGTTGAGTTGGGATCCTTGGTCGAACCGAAGTTGGACGTGGAGATAAGGGCGACCTTCGGTATAAGCCCGAAGTCGGACACTTTTTTCGCCGCCCGTGCGGTCAAGTCGGCAATACTCTTGGCCGTCGGATTTTCGGAGATATAGGTATCGGCGAGAAAGATTGGGCCGCTGTCGAGAACCAAAAGCGACAAAGCGGACGCTTCCTCCACGTCATCACAAGTACCGAAAATGTCCTCTACATACTTGAGGTGCCATTTGTACTCGCCGTAAGAACCGCAAATCATGGCATCGGCATCACCAATTTCGACCATGAGGCTGGCAATCACGGTCGTATTGGGAAAGCGTTCGGTTATCCGCAGGATCGTGCGCCCGCGCTACCGCCGGGGCTGCGACTGCCGATCCTCGCCCCCGGAGGTGATCTCGTCCCCGCCGGTGCGGCTGTTCGCCGGGACGCCCTACGGGGTCAGCGTCTGGGCGCGCATCCTTTACGAGCGCTTCGCCTGCTTCCGGCCCTTGCGCCAGGTCGCGGCGTGGATGACGGATCAGGGGCTGGCGATGGCGCCGGGGACGATAGCCGACAGCGTGTGCCGCTTCCTGCCGCTGTTCGCTCCGCTCGCCGAGGCGATCCTCGCCCATCAGAACAAGATGGTAGTGCGCCACGGCGACGAGACCGGCTGGCACATCCAGGCACTGAGCGAGACCGGACGCTCGCGGCGTGCGTGGCTGTGGATCTCGGTCGGCAAGGATGCCGTCTACTACCATATCGACCCCTCGCGCAGCGCCGAGGCCGCGATGAAGCTGTTCGGTTCGGTCAAGGGCACCGTGTTCCTGGTCTGCGACCGCTACGTCGCCTACAGCAGGATGGCGCGCGAACTCGACGGCAAGGTGATTCTCTGCTGGTGCTGGCCGCTCGCCATGCTTGGATTCTCCACCGCCGCATGGAAGCTCGCCCCGCGCGACAGATTCATCGGCTGGACACCGCAACTCCGCGAGAAGAACCTGCCGCTGGTGGTCGACAACCCCAGGTTCCTGATCCTGCCGTGGATCGAGATCCCCAACCTCGGCTCGCACACCCTTGCCCTCGTCCGCCGCCACCTGCCCGAGGACTGGGCCGAGCGCTACAACACCGCGCCCGTGATGATCGAGACCTTCGTCGAAACGCCACGCTACACCGGCACCGTCTACCAGGCATCCGGTTGGACACTCGTCGGAACCACCCAGGGAAGAGGACGCTATGACAGGTATAACAAACGAGCACAGCCGAAAAAGGACATCTGGTTGCGACCCCTCCGCAAAGACTGGAAGCGAACGCTCAATCGTTGAATCCACCACTCTCATCACCGCGTAACCGAACGCTTTCCGTATTGGTGCGAACGATGGTGCGCGCAGACGTGGGCGTCACACCTTTACGTTTCATCAGCTGGCAATAAGTATTCCAGTAGTCGGCGTATCTGGGATCATCTTCAGGATTGACGATCTCACAATCTTTGCCAGGCTCGAAACCAAGTCCGAGTTTATCCACACGATGGGCAATGACGGACGGGCGACCCACCAGAATGGGTTGTGCGATGCCGTCATCGAGCAAAACTTTGGCGGCGAAGAGAACGCGATCGTCTTCCCCTTCGGCAAAGGCAACACGCCTGGGATCAGCAATGGCCTTGTCAAAGACCGGCTTCATCACCAGACCCGTACGGAATACGAACCGCTCTAATTTATTCGCATACGCTTCCAGATCTTCGATTGGCCGCTCCGCCACACCGGAGTCCATTGCCGCTTTGGCGATGGCCGGACAAATGCGTGAGATCAGTCGGGGATCGAAAGGTTTGGGAATAAGGTATTCCGGACCAAAGACCAAAGACTCACCGCCGTAAGCTGCGGAAACGATTTCCGATGTCGCCTCTTTCGCCAAATCGGCAATGGCGTGGACACAGGCGATTTTCATTTTTTCATTGATGGTGGTCGCACCAACATCGAGGGCTGCGCGAAAGATGAACGGAAAGCACAAAACATTGTTCACCTGGTTGGGGTAATCGGAACGGCCTGTTGCAACAATAGCGTCGGGCATTGCTTCCTTAGCGACTTCCGGGCGGATCTCCGGTTCTAGGTTGGCCAGCGCCATAATGATGGGCTTCTTAGCCATGGTCTTGACCATGTCGCCGGCGAGAACGCCTGGTCCGGAAACGCCGAGGAACACATCGGCACCCTTAATGGCATCAGCCAGAGTCCGCGCATCTGTTTCGACGGCAAAAGCTTCCTTTTGCTCGTTCATCCGCTCCGTGCGGCCCTTATAAACAACACCGCCGCCATCACACATGGTGATGTTTTCCCGTTTGAGGCCCAGCGCAATGAGCTGATTGAGGCAGGCGATTCCAGCCGCACCGGCACCGGAAGCGACGAGCCTCACCTTTTCGATGGACTTATTGACCAAGCTCAGCGCGATGACGACGGCGGCGCCGACGACAATGGCCGTGCCGTGTTAATCGTCATGAAAGACGGGGATGTCCAAACGTTCGCGTGATTCTTTTTCAACGATGAAGCAATCCGGCGCCTTGATGTCTTCAAGATTGGTAGCGCCGAACGTCGGCGCAATAGCTGCTGCCACGTCGACCAGTTTATGCGGATCCTTTTCGTCCACCTCGATATCGAAAACATCGATACCGGCGAATTTCTTAAACAGTACCGCCTTGCCTTCCATAACCGGCTTAGACGCCAAGGCACCGATAGAACCCAGGCCAAGCACCGCAGTCCCGTTTGACACGACGGCGACCAAATTTCCTCTGGCTGTGACAGTCGCCGCCTCTGCGGGATCATCGACGATTGCCATGCAGGGGGCAGCAACGCCGGGCGAATAGGCCACGGCAAGGTCCCGCTGATTGGCCATTGGTTTGGTTGCGACAATTTCCAACTTTCCCGGTTTAGGAAGCCGGTGATACCTCATCGCAGCGGTGCTGAGATCGTCCTTGGATTCTGTTGACGTGTTTGTAGACATTGGGTCCCCCGGCCTATTTTTTTATCTAATTCTCAATATCCCACTTTAACGGCATGTTTGACCACCTTTCGCATCACCGACGGCAAGGCATGGTTTCCCATGGCGTCGAGGTGAACCCAGATAAGATTGTCCTTTTTTGCCGCTGTACATGCCCTCTTAGGCGTAACCGGTGCGGCTTCGACGCTGAGTTCCAAGTGAAAGTGGGTAAATGTGTGAGTGATTATCCCCGGCAGAGTGCGCCATTTCGATTTCGTGACCGTTGCCGGCGTATGTGCATGCGCCGCATCACGGGCCCATGGCGACTTCTGCCACGGTGTGGAGGGCACTTCCATCATGCCGCCAAGCAGTCCTCTTTCCGGACGGCGGCGCAAAAGAATGGCGCCATCGGGACGGATCAGCCAGAAGCAAACGCCGCGCCGGGTGGTTTTCGTTTTTTTCGGCACCTTGCGGGGCAGGTCTTCCGCAATACTCAAACGCCGGGCCTTACAGGGTTTCTGCCATGGGCAGAGAGCGCAGGACGGAGATTTGGGCGTGCAAACGGTCGCGCCCAAATCCATAACCGCTTGAGCGTAGTCGCCGGGCCGTTCGTTTGGAGTCAACTTGGTAGCAAGTTCTTTGAGGCCTGATTTCGCCTTTGGCAAGGGGTCTTCGACGGCATGCAACCGGGCCATCACCCGTTCGACATTGCCATCAACAACCGTCGCTGGCTGGCCGAAAGCGATCGCGGCAATGGCTGCTGCGGTGTAGGCGCCGATCCCGGGCAACGCCTGCAAGTCCTTTTGAGCCGTTGGAAATTTTCCACCGTATTGTTCTGATATGCGTTGTGCACAAACGTGCAGATTGCGCGCCCGGGCGTAATATCCGAGCCCGGCCCATTCCGTGAGAACATCATCGAGATCGGCCGACGCCAGAGCATGTACTGTGGGCCAACGGGCCACGAACCGATCGAAATAGGGTTTCACGGCCGCGACCGTAGTTTGCTGGAGCATGATTTCGCTCAGCCAAACCACGTACGGATCGGGTGACTCACCGGGTAAGGCACGCCACGGCAATCGACGCCGATGGCGATCGTACCAGTCTAGGAGATCTTGTGATCGTACGGCGGTGGTCATGCGGTGCGTCGAATGATCCTAATCGAGAAAGTGACGGCGCTATTGCGATGAAGTTGGGTACACTGGAGCCTATGGCCGCATCTGACGAAAAGAAAGAGCAGACCCAAGCGCCCGCACTGGAACGGATGAACCGCGGGCTGCTCGGTTTGGGACTCCTGACCGAACGTGTGGCCAGACCCGTTTTGGGCAAACGGGGATTTTCCACCGGCCAGGTTATCGCCCATTGGTCTGAGATTGTCGGTCCCGAGCTGGCGGCAAATACGGCACCGGAAAGGGTTCAGTTTGACCGTGGTGCGCGAACGTCAGGCACCTTGCACTTGCGTGTTTCGAGCGGCGCGGCCGCTGTGCTCATTCAACCTCAGTCGGCGACGATCATTGAACGGGTCAACGCCTATCTCGGCGCGGGGACGGTCAAACGTATAAAAGTCGTCCAGGGTCCTATTCCGCGTTTTCGATCTGCCGTCAGATTTGAACGGCCGGCACCCCTGGACAGTGACGCGCTAAACCTCAGCGAACAGGAAGTTAAGTCCATCAAGTCAGATACTGTCCGGGCCGCGCTTTCCCGCCTGGGGGCAAGGCTACGATCTACGAAATCCTGAGCTGTTATTCCGGCGGTTCGCTGTACGGGGACTCTGTTTTCACGTATGATTCTTAACGGGGATTTTTTGATGCGCAGAAAGGGGATTTTATGCGTCTTCGCTATGGCTTAGCTGCCACCCTCCTCGGTTTGAGTCTTTCTCAAGCACAAGCACAGACAATCGACGGTTTCTTGACGAATGTGGCCGACACTCTTGGAGACGTGACTGATGTCATGCTGCCCGGAGTGACCAATATTCGTATCGGCCTTGGTCCGGTATTAACGCCAGCCTACGAGGGTTCAGACGATTACAAAATAAAGGCCGCGCCTCTCATATCCCTTCGCTACAGGGATCTCATTGAAGTCGACAACAACCGCATTCGCGTCAATGTGTTCGGCAGGGATAGTCTTTTTAATTCTCGGAATTTCAAAGCCGGACCCATGGCCAGGCTCGATTTCGGCCGCGATGAAAATGACAACCCTGATTTAACCGGGCTGGGCGATGTGGGAACCAGTCTCGAGTTGGGTTTGTTCGCGAGCTACACGATGGGGCCTACCCGGGTGCGGATCCGTGGCCGGCAAGATGTGGCCAGCGGTCATTCGGGCATGCTTATATCCACCGACCTTGGTGTCGCCATTTACCGCTCCGACCGATTGGCCGTTACCGGCTCATTGAGCACCACCTGGGCCAGCGATGACTATATGGATGCCTATTTCAGCGTCACTGCTGCGCAAGCTTTGACATCGGGCCTTGTCGTCTATGACGCGACGTCATCCTTCAAAGACATCACGTTGGCCTTTGGCGCCAACTATGCCTTCACCGAACGTTGGAACCTGGCTGGAAATATTGGCTACGCAAAACTTCTCAGCGATGCCAAAAACAGCCCCATCGTTGCCGTGCAGGGTGATTCCAATCAGTTTTTCACGGGCCTTTTCGCCATATACAGCTTCTGAGCCCTTTAGGGGCCGGGTACAGTGGGTACTTGGCTGTGGCGCGGCCGCCACACCTGGCCGAGAACCACCAATTTGGCCCCTTGTTGCCCCACAAAATCCACAATCTTCCGTACACTCGGACCAAGGAAAATGCGGTCAGTTAAAACCAATAAAGTGGACGGAGACCGCTGTTGAATATTCGCCGGCCTAGTGATTTCGAAAGTCAATTTCGCTCAGGGCGGCGTCAAGGTAAGGAGCAAAATTGAATGCGGTATCGGTTCGTCAATCGGGGGGCAATCCTATTGGTCGCCTTAGCATTGGCGCAGTTGAATTTGGGGAGTCTAGGTGTGCACGCTCAAGACACGCCGGATGATGCTCCAAAGACGGCCAACGATGCGGGGTTCATTCTTGAACAATACCCTGATCGTCTACCGCGCTTGACCAATCAGTGCATTTTTTTCCGCACGCTCTATGACTGGAAACCGCTCAACCGATACAACCTCATCGTTTGGGCCCCCAGCCGTAAACATCCCTACCATCTGCAGTTGGACCGCCCGTGCTTGAATTTGCGTTTCGCCCATACCATTGGCTTTACGTCCAATGACGGGCGTCTCTGCGGACATGGTGGTGATTCCATTCTGGTGACCAGCGGTGGCGGCATACCAGACCGCTGCCCCATAGGGTCGATTACCAAACTGGATGAGGAAGGCCTACAACGCCTTCTCGCCCAAGGCCGGGGCCGCACGCTGCGTGAAAAAAAAGAGGCTGAAACAGCCGCCGAGGACGTGGATTAAAACGCCTTGGACTGAGACCCCTTGGATTAAGCCTTCCCCCTCCCCATATAAGTCAAGAGGCCCGGCGCAATCCCCTCCCCCGTCAGCGCGCCGGGACAGTATGGTACCCCCCTCGAACGGTCTGTCATTCCCCATGGCAGGCCGTTTCGATTCCCGGCCGCGCAGAAAAAATCGCCCGGGAGAAACATCCCGGGCGATGGACAAGTGCATAAGTTGATGTCCGCTATTCGTTATCGGCCATGCGCCATGAATCGATGGCTTTTTGCGTCACCGTCCAGGACGTCTCGTTGGGACGGGGATCGTCAATCGGTGGTGCTTCCACATATTGCGGATAGTTTTCATTGATTTCGTTCTTAACCACATCGGGAAGATCGTCCCAGCTGTCGAGACGCATGCCGGCGGTATGGAAAATCACCACCCCGTCACGGTCTCCCATTTTCATCCACGGCAGGAATTTGGACACCCGCGCCCAGGAGATCACCCTGTCTTTAACGACATCGGCGTCACCGTCGAGCAAGTCGTCAACGGGAACGGCACCTGTGCCGAATTCCATGGCGTGATAAGTACCACCGACGTAATCCTGATATTCACCGGCCAAAGGATTCTTATAGAACAGCCGGGCGGCACCGCCACCATTCAGGTAAAACCCATTGTGCTCAATGCTGTTTAAACGCGCTTGGGGATTACCATCTTCATCGTAGGCATAACGGGGCCGGTTGATGTTCATGTTGACCGGATCGTTGGCCACTTGGATGACACGAACCTCTTCTCCGGTCCACGGATTGACCCATGTATCCATGACTTCATTGGTTTCGGGATCCAGGTAGAACATCACTTCTCGGGAAACTGTGCGATAGCCAAGGCCGCGTTTGGGATCTTCAAGAATGTCGCAGGCGCGGACATTCATGCCCTGTACATTGAACAGATGACGATCACGCTCGCCGGGCCGACGGCTGTACATCTTGCCATGCCACCAATAGACCGCCTCATCCCCTTCGATAAGTGAACAACTCTGTTTGATGTTCATCCGGATAACGTCTTCCGGATCATTAGGGTCGAGCTTTTGGGCTGCCGCTGCAAACGGAATAAGAGCGCATGCAGCAACAGCAAGAGTTTGAGAAAAACGATTCATTATTCCATGCCTCCCATTCCGCCACCGTTTTCTGCACGGCGGGCATCCATTTGAGATTTGAAGTCGCTCCAACTGGTGACGTTAGGACGAGCATCGTCGATGGGTGGCGGCTCTTTGTAGATTGGGTAATTGGTCGCGATTTCATTTTTGATGCTGTCGGGCAGATCGTCATAGCTATCCACCCGCGCGCCGACAGTTGAGAAGATCATCATGCCCGTGCGGCCGCGCATCTTCATCCACGGAAGCCACTCGGAAAAACGCGCCCACGATAGGGTGTAATGCTCAAGCTTTGCCTTTTCGCTATCGAGGAGGTCGTCCTTGTAGACGTAAGAGTTTAAAGCCTCCATGGCGTGGTACATGTTGCCGATGTATGCCTGATATTCACCGGCCAACGGATTCTCATAGAACAACGGCGCTTCACCGGTGGTGAAGATCCGGTTGCCGACAATGGTACCGCGGAACTGAGCGGGCTTTCCGTCTGCCGAGTAAGCATGCATGGGGCGGCGCATATTCACCGGATCGTTGGTCACGTGCATGACTTCAACCTCTTCGCCGGTCCATGGATTTGTCCAGGTGCGAAGAATTTCGTTGGTCTCAGGATCCAAATAGAACAAGACTTCCCTCGAAACCGAGCGGAAGCCATGGCCGCGGTCTTCATCTTCAAAGGTCTTGCAAGCCCGGATGTTCATGCCTTCGACGTTGAACAAATGCCGGTCGCGCTCACCGGGTACGCGGCTGTAAGCCGAGCCTTGCCACCAGTACACAATGGTCTCGCCCTCATTGAGAGAGCAGTTCATTTTCTGTTCGACCAAAATGACGTCATTCGGGTCGGACAAATCGAGCGTGCGTGCATCCGCTGATACAGTGGCAAAGGAAAACAAACCGGCTGCCATAGCCGCCGCCTTCCATTGCCTAGCCCGAGATCGGGTCGGACGTATCATTGGGTTCCCTTCCGTAGTTCCCTGCGTGTTGTATAAATGTGGAATTATATTCCATAGAAACATCTCTAGAACGAACATGTACCTAACATTAAAGCTATTAGGAAATCAATTTCCTAATAGTAGGCAAAATAGCAAATAATTCCCCTATGGGGAGAATTTCCCTTGCCAGAACGGGTCTCATAGGGGACTCCTACGCCCGTTCGGGTGATGAGGTCCAGCCTTGCAGGGCCATTATTCAGCCGCATAAGATGCCCAAAACATAGTGGGTTAACTTGTTGCACCCACTGAATATTGTAAGGATGACGGTGTGAAGTCCATTGGCCCCCTGTTTTTCAGCTTAGCTGCGATTGCTCTGACCTTGGTCGGCACCACGTCGTGCGCCGAAGAAGAGCCCCAGGATGGGAACCAGCCAGCCGCAAGCTCTGCCTCACAGGGGGACTCCTCAGCTACGGCAACAACGGATACCAACCCGGTTCAGCTGGCCCAAGCGGAGGAAACACAATCCGGGCCCGTGTACCGGGAGATGATTTACGGGGATCCATCCGCACCGGTGACCATCGTCGAATACGCATCGCTCACCTGCAACCATTGTGCCGCTTTCCACAATAGCGTCCTCCCTGAGATCAAAAAGAACTACATCGACACCGGAAAGGTCCGCTTGGTGTTTAGGGATTTTCCTTTGGACGGTTTGGCCATGGCCGGTGCCATGCTGGCGCGTTGCGCGCCGGATGACCGCGGTCAAGCCATGCTGAATGTCATGTTCAGACAACAGGCCATGTGGGTTATGTCCGAGCGGCCTATTGAACCTCTGACCTCTTATGCCAAGTTGGCCGGTATGAATGAAGAGGATGTCAACGCCTGTCTGGAAAACGAAAACATTTTGACGGCCATTCGCCAGGGCCAAGAGACCGCAAGCAATCTCTATAAGATTGCGTCAACGCCGACGTTCTTCATCGATGATGTAAAAGTTGAAGGCAACAGGGGCTACGAATTCATGGCCGAGATCATCGAAGATAAGCTGGAAGAGAAAGGATCCTGAAGACGCGTTTGCTTATTCTTCGAGTCTTAACACACTGTATCGTCGGAGACTTTTTCATTGGTTGAGTTTACCCGGCTACGTTTGACCGGATTCAAATCGTTCGTTGATACGACCGAGCTCGAAATCGAGCGTGGGCTGACTGGCATTGTCGGGCCCAACGGTTGTGGCAAATCCAACCTTGTCGAAGCCTTGCGCTGGGTCATGGGGGAAACCTCCGCCAAGCAAATGCGCGGCGGCGACATGGATGAATTGATTTTCGGCGGTACCCGCGACCGCCCAGCCCGCAATATCGCCGAAGTCAGCTTGATCATGGACAACAGTTCACGTCAGGCGACGGCGCAGTTCAACGATACGGACGAGTTGGAAGTCTCGCGGCGTATTGAGCGGGAGAAAGGATCCGTCTATCGCGTCAACGGGCGGGATGTGCGTGCTAAGGATGTTCAACTCCTGTTTGCGGATCTCGCGTCCGGCGCCCGCTCCACGGCATTGGTCAGCCAAGGCCGAATTGGCGAACTGATCAATGCCAAACCCGCACAGCGCCGTCACCTTTTGGAAGAAGCCGCCAACATCACCGGCCTGCACAGCCGGCGACATGAAGCCGAATTGCGGCTGAAAGCCGCTGAAACCAATCTCGAGCGTCTGGACGACGTCATTCAGGCCCTGGATATCCAGTTACAGGGGCTGAAAAAACAGGCCCGGCAGGCCGCGCGCTATCGCACGATTTCCGATTCCATTCGTGCTGCCGATGCGCTGGTGCTCACCATTAGGCAAGCGGAAACGCAGCGTGAGCTTGAAACGGCAAGCGATGCTCTTTCCGAGGCGGAAAGAATCGTCGCTGAAAAGGCCGGCATCGTTGCCGAAGCAACAACGGCCCAAGCCAATGCGGCTGACGCCGTTCCGCCGTTACGGGAAGCGGAGGTGAAAGAAGCTGCCAAAGTCCAGCGGCTGAACCTTGCTCTTGAACAACTCGATACCGAAGAACGGCGTATCGCCGCGGCCAAGGAAGCGGCAGAAACCAGACTTGCCCTGTTGCGCGAAGATTTGGCGCGCGAGGACAAGCGCATTGCCGACGCGGAACAGGCCTTAAGCCAACTCACCGCCGAGCAATCGGAACTGGAAGAGGCTCAGGCCAGTCAAGGGTCCTCTGTCAAAAACGCACGGGCAAAATTGCGTGAAACGGCCCAAGCGGTCGAGCAGATCGAAGGTGAGATTGCCCATCTCGGCACAGAACTGGCAAAGGCGGATACGGAACGGGCCGCCGCTAAGCAAAAGATCGAAGAGACCGGATTGCGCCGCGCTCGCGCGGAACGCCGCCTGGATGAGATCGACGCTCAACTCGACAAAGCAAAAGTGCAGGCACAACCGATGCTGGCCCTGCAGGCAGAAGAGTCCGCCGCGAGCCATGCAGAGAAGAACCTGGCAGAGGCACGGACCCGGTGGGAGCAGGCAGAGGCAGCCCGTTCAGCTGCGCAGCAAGCGGATCAAAGCGCGCTGGACAAACTTCAAGAGGTGCGGGCCGAAGACGCAAGGGTGCAGGCCGAAATCGTAGCACTGGAAGACATCCTTGCTGAAAGTCATGAGGAAGGGACATGGGTGCCCATCCTCGACTCTCTGACGGTGCAAAACGGGTACGAAACGGCTTTAGGCGCCGCCCTTGGTGAGTCCTTGAGCGCAGCCTCCGATGAAAATGCGCCGCTGCATTGGTCATCTCTCCCGCCCCTTGGCAGTCCGCCGTCCTTACCTGACGGCGCGCGCTCTCTGTTGGATTTTGTCCGCGGGCCGGCGAGTTTGAACCGTCGGCTGTCTCAAGTGGGCGTGGTCAGCGACCGCGACGCCGGTGAGAGATTACTTGCAACCCTCTCACCCGGTCAGCGGCTGGTTACCACCGAAGGAGATTTGTGGCGTTGGGACGGGTTTGTCTCAAGAGCTGAAGTACCGACAGCAGCGGCACAGCGGCTGAAACAGAAAAACCGTCTCAAAGAACTGCGCGCCAACCTCGACTCTCAGAAAACGAAGACGCAAGACGCTGAAGCGGCGGCGGCGACAGCACGCCAGAAAGTAGAGAACGCCACCAGGGAAGAAAAAGAATACCGCGCAACGGTTCGAGAAGCAGAAAATGCAGTAGAGGAAGCGCGGTCGGCAATGGCGGAACATCAACGTGCCGCTGCCGCTTTGGAAAGCCGGATCTCCAGCCTGCAAGAGACGCGAACCAGCTTGATCAGCGAACGGGATGAAGCCGGCGCCGAAGAACATGC
This sequence comes from Rhodospirillaceae bacterium, assembly GCA_965207985.1. Taxonomy (GTDB): domain Bacteria; phylum Pseudomonadota; class Alphaproteobacteria; order Rhodospirillales; family Rhodospirillaceae; genus CBDBND01. The sequence continues at coordinate 114,411 of CBDBND010000009.1, forward strand.
GGCCAAAGTCATCCTTGAAGAACTTGGTGACGGCTCTCAACAAAGAAACCGAAACACGGATCTTCAATCGCAGATCGGGACGCGTCGTGAATATCTCATGGAAGCGCGGGCCGATTTCGATGCCCTGAGCCGGGTCTCCGATGACAGGCAGCGGCGGCTCAATGCCTTGGCCGACGACATTACCTCTTGGTCATCGCGCCGAGGGGAGACGGAACGACAAAAAGAGTCATTGGTGGAACGGGAGTCGCAAGCCATTGCGGAAGTGGCGGACTTGGCCGGTAAACCCGAAACGCTTGCGGCGCAACGCCAGGCTCTCATGAGCGAATTAAACAGTGCGGAATCGGATCGTAATATTGCCGCGGACGCCCTATCCAAAGCCGAAGCAACGCTCACCGCAGCCAATACGGCTCTGCGCGAGGCGGAGCACGAAGCCGCAAGCACGCGGGAAGACCGGGTGCGGCGGGAAGCGGCGGTGGCACAGGTCCGTCAAAACCTGAATACTATTGCCAACGCCATTGAAGAACGGGTGGGGTGCAGCCCCGACGAAGTACGTTCGCAAACCCGTTTGAAAGACGGTGATGATTTGCCGCCCATTGAAAAAGCGGAAAAGAGTCTACAGCGCCTGATCAGCGAACGGGACAATATGGGGGCGATAAACCTCCGGGCCGAACAGGAAAGCGCTGAACTGGGAGAGCAGCTCGATACCCTGAACAACGAACGGGAAGATCTCATCGGCGCCATCGCCCGTTTGCGGGACGGCATCGCCAAACTCAACCGGGAAGGACGGCAACGGCTGCTGCAATCGTTCAAGGATGTGGATGGGCATTTCCGCGCTTTATTTACCACGTTGTTCGGCGGCGGCCGGGCGCACCTGTCTCTCACCGAAGCGGATGATCCGTTGGAGGCGGGTCTGGAGATCATGGCCAGTCCTCCGGGCAAACGGCTACAGAACCTGGCGCTCTTATCGGGTGGTGAGCAGGCGCTGACGGCAATCGCCCTGTTGTTCGCGGTCTTTATGGTCAACCCCGCGCCCATTTGTGTGTTGGACGAGGTCGACGCCCCGCTTGACGACGCCAACGTAGACCGGTTCTGCAAACTGATCAGTCATATTACCGAAGACACCGGCACTCGCGTGGTGCTGGTCACCCACCACCGTATGACCATGGCCCGGGTGGACCGATTGTTCGGCGTCACTATGGCCGAACGGGGCGTGTCGAAATTGGTGTCGGTCAACCTGCGTGAAGCCGAAGCTTTGCGCGAAACCGCCTAATCGAACGATCCTGTTACTCTGCTGGAACCGTTTCTTTTGAAAAATCCGGCGGCGTTCCCAAAGAACCTACGACGATGGCGCCAAAGAGCAAAATGGCGCTCGATGCGTAAAGCACTTGCACGTAGCTGTTGAACGCATCGTAAGCGATACCAACGGCTATGGGTCCAAATGTTGCGCCAAGATAGAACGCGGAGATTTGCCAGCCATAGATCTTGCCGTAGGACTTCATGCCGAAGTACCGGCTCGACAGATAAGCCAACAGGTCCACTTCCGCAGCAGCCGCCAGACCCATGGACATGACGCTGATCACCGCAACCCAGGTGCCCGCCCCTTCAATTGTCAACAGAACACAGCCCACTGCAGTCAATGCGATCAGCACGCGGGCGACCAACGGGGCGCGAACGTGATCCAATACATAGCCGATGCCGACCCGGCCGATGACCACAGCGATGCCAAGAGTGCCGGCAATCGCAGCTGCGTCGACAGCGGTCAGCCCGCGGTCGATGAGCATGGGCACCACATTGATGATGAGACCCGCGACCACGCCCGAGACCAGGAAAAAACCCCCGGCGATGATCCAAAACGGTACCGATTGCACACTCTCTTGCAGGGACATTCCTGTCAGGTCTTCAGGTTTGGGCGCCTCGATATGAATATGGGTTTCTTCATCAGAAGCCTAGGGTCTGTTGACATTTAGTGGATTCCCAATGTCGCGGAAAAGTGATTCAAGCCTCCTTTTGCAAGGAGTGTTTGATGAAGTCAGAGCGTTTTGTGATCACGGACAATGTTTGGGAGAAAATTTGGCGTCATCTACCGGGCAAGGCGACGGACCGTGGCGTGACGGCGGCGGACAACCGCCTGTTTTTGGAGGCGGTTTTGTGGCGGGTGCGCGCAGGGTCGCCGTGGCGCGCTCTGCCCCCGGCGTTCGGCAATTGGAACAGCGTCTTCCAGCGCTTTCGCCGATGGGCGAAGAAGGGTGTCTTCGAGCGGCTGTTCGAGGAGTTGTCGGCGGAACCGGATTTCGAATATGCCCTCATCGACGCCACCATCGTCAGCGTTCACCAGAAGGCGAGCGGCGCAAAAGGGGGACTCAAAATCAGGCCATCGGCCGATCACGGGGCGGATTGACCACCAAGATCATCGCCCTGGTCGACGCACTGGGGTGTCTGGTCCGCTTCGTGCTGCTCCCTGGCCAGCGCCACGACATGATGGGCGTCCAGCCGTTGATCGACGACGTTCACTTCGATGCCCTCATCGCCGACAAGGCATTCGATGCCGGCTGGCTGCGAGAGCAACTGGACCAACGTGGCGCAAGCGCCGTCATTCCCTCGCTCGCCAACAGGAAGCGGCCGGCGGCCTACGACAAGCACATGTACCGCTGGCGACATCTGATCGAAAACTACTTCGCCAAGATCAAGGAATTCCGTGGCATCGCAACACGCTACGACAAGACCGACATCAGCTGCGCCGCAAACTGCAACCTCGTCGAAACCATCATCGCCATGCGTTAAATGTCAACAGACCCTAGTCATTGAACATGAGATAAAGAACGGGCAGCGCAACCAACAAGATCAGTGCGCCGACGCCGATATATCCGCCCTGCCAGCCATACAAGCCAATCAACAGGGTGACAAAGAGAGGACCAAAAATGCCGGTCATGCCCGAACCGGCCAGGGTTAACCCGAGAGCAAGACCGCGCCCTTTGTCGAACCAGATGTTGATGGCCCTTGTCCAGACCACCGGAGTGGTGCCGCCGCCGATCAAGGCAATGAGCAACCAGCCAATATAAAACGTCCAAACGCTGCCTTGGATCTGGGTGAGAGCGAAGTATCCCAGGCTCAAAGCAAAAGTAGACCGCAAACCGACCCTGCGCGCGCCGTACTTGTCGATGATGATACCGATAATGGGGGCGGTGATGGCCGTGCCGACGATGAGAAAGCTGGAGGCAATGGATAGCTCGCCGCGGGACCAGCCGAACGCTTCCTCCAGCGGCACGATGAAAGCCCCAAAGGTATAGAACGCCAGACCGCTCAAGCCCGACGCGATCCCTACGCTGGACGCGAAAAGAATGCGCCAGCCATTCTTGAACTCACCGATTTTTGTCAGCGCCATGTGTTCCCCCAATCAATTCGACACCCCGGCCAGTCTTAGTGCGCCCGGTTCACCGTGGACAAGAGCGTCAGACCGTCAACCTGCGACGATGATCATGCAGCGGTTAGCAGCTTAGGTTCAGACCGGCATGGGCGGTTGAAAAACGCCCAAAAAGCCCGGAATTCAGCCATCTTTCAGCCTTGACAGGGGTAGGTCCGGTTCCTATGGTGCGCCCGCTTTTCGCGCTGCAAAAAGCCGGTTCCGGCCGAAGCTTCGAGCGTCTCCAGGGATGGGATTTTAGCCTGTATCGTTCAGTCAATCTGTGGAACCGGACCGTGCCACGAGGTCTAAGAGAACGTCATGGCCGACGAGTCCCAGAACTCCCTAAACGACCTGGACAGCCGCATTAAAGCGGCCCGAGGCCCCGAAGAACAGGAACCGCCCGGCCGTGGCCGCGGAACGCAAAGCGGGTTAGGTCAAGGCCTGCGCATCGGCATTGAATTGGTTGTTTCCGTCGCTGTCGGTGCCGGGTTGGGGTATTTCATCGATGGTTGGGCGGGGACCCGTCCACTGTTTATGATTGTGTTTGTGTTCCTGGGCTTTGCCGCGGGCGTCATGAATGTCCTGCGCATTGTCAGGGGACTGGACGAGGCGGTCGGACTTGGCCGGGCAATGCGTGAAAAAGAACAACGCGATGCCAAGGCCGAGCAGGATCAAGACGGATAAAAGGAAAGACCATGGCTGAAGGCGCCGGACCGATGGAGCAGTTTGAGATCAAGCCTTTGCTTGACCTCAATCTTGGCGGTTACGACATCTCCTTTACCAATTCATCTGCCTTCATGCTGCTCGCGGTATTCTGCACTTTTACCTTGTTCTGGGCGGCGACCCGCAAACGGACCATGGTACCGAGCCGTATTCAGTCGGTGGGCGAGCTGATGTTCGAGTTCGTCGCCGGCATGGTGAAAGAGAATGTGGGCAAGGAAGGCATGAAGTACTTCCCGTTCATCTTCACCCTGTTCATGTTCATCCTGTTCGGCAATGTCCTCGGTCTTTTACCCTACAGCTTCACTTTTACCTCGCACATCATCGTCAACGGCGCGTTGGCGGTTTTCATATTCGTCGCCGTCACCATCATCGGGTTCGCCCGGCACGGTTTACATTATCTGCGCCTGTTCTGCCCGGAAGGGACACCATTGCCGGTGGCGATCGTGCTGGTGCCGATCGAGATCATGTCCTACTTCATCCGCCCGGTGAGTCTCAGCCTGCGGCTGTTCGCCAACATGCTGGCTGGCCACGTTCTGCTGAAAGTCCTGGCGGGTTTCATTATTTCCTTGGGCATTTTCGGGTTCGTCCCGTTTATTGCGGTGACGGCCGTGACTTTGCTGGAAATGATGGTTGCCGTTATTCAGGCGTATGTCTTCGCTTTGCTTTCGACCATTTACTTGAACGACGCCGTTCATTTGCACTAGGACGGCAAAACACACAGTACACATTGAGATACTTTTCAAAGGAAGGACCCAAACCATGGAATTAGAAGCTGCAAAGATGATCGGTGCCGGCCTAGCCGCCATTGGCGTGATCGGGGGCGGTGTCGGCGTGGGTATCGTCTTCGGCAATTACATGACGGCGGCCTCGCGCAACCCGTCCCTTAAAGATGAAATGCGGACCTATGCGTTCCTGGGCTTTGCCCTGTCCGAAGCGACCGCTTTGTTCGCGCTGGTGATTGCGCTTATCGTTCTGTTCACCTGATCGCAGCTCATCAGATAACGACTGTGAGGCGTTATGCCACAGTTTGACCCTTCGTCATTTCCGTCTCAGCTGTTCTGGCTGTTCGTCAGTTTTGTTGTGCTGTACTGGGTGGTGGCCCGGTTCGCCATTCCGCGCATCAGCAACATCTTGGAGCAGCGGGAACGGGTGGTGCAGGACGACCTGGACCGCGCAGAGACCCTAAAAGCGGAAGCGGAGAAGGCGTTGGCCGACTACGAAGCGGCCATGGCCACGGCCCGCGACCAGGCCCGCACGCTGATGCACAAAGTGTCGGAGGAAGCGAAAGCGGAGGCGGAAGCCCGCAACAAGGAAATCGGTGAAGAGCTGACAGCGCAGATCGCAGAAGCTGAGGGCCGGATTGCCAAAGCCCGCGACGACGCCATGGCCGGTTTGGCGTCCATCGCCGCGGAAGCTGCACAGGATGCCGCAGCTCGTCTGGCCGGCCTTAGCGTAGACAGCAAGGATGCGGAAGCCGCCGTCGACACGGCCATGAAGGGATCAGCCTGATGTTTTCGGATCCTTCCTTCTGGGTCGGGCTTGCGTTCGTCGTCACCGTGGCGATGATTGCCAAACCCATCTGGCGGGCGATTTCCGCCTCGCTGGATGAAAGAGCGGACAAAATCCGGAGCCAGATCGAAGAAGCGCGCAAGCTCAGGGAAGATGCCCAGTCCCTGTTGGCCGACTACCAGCGCAAGCAACGGGACGCCCTCGCCGAAGCGGAAAAAATCGTCCACCAGGCCAAAGAAGAAGCGGACCGGATGAAAGTGGAAGCCGCCGAGGACCTGGAGCGATCCATCGAACGGCGCAAGGCTCAGGCTTTGGACCGCATCGCCCAGTCTGAAGCACAGGCATTAGCAAGCGTGCGCGACACGTCCGTAGACGTGGCCGTCGCGGCTGCCGAAAAACTGATCAAAGATCACGTCACCGGCGACCGTCAGGCCGCTCTTACGGACGACGCCATCAAGGAACTACCGGACCGGTTGAATTAGGTTCCATTCAAATTACTCTGCAAGGCGCCCAGGCTGACAACCGGGGTTTTTGTTTGGGTGGTGTCGCATCGTTACCATTTGTTGCCGTTTGAGGATTTACCTCACCGCCGTTTTTTGTTTCATTTGCGGCGGGGAAATCTTGGTTTGGTCGCATTGCTGGGGGCTATGCGTAGTAAAGTTTTTCTTGGGTCGATGGCTCTCGTTCTGGCCGGACCGTCTGCCGTGGCGGCTGATGACGGGCCAACTCTGTCCATCGATTTTGTGACAGAGCTGCAATACGAAAACGGCGTCGGCCCCGACGAAGCCAAGCCCCAGTCGGATTTTCTGTTCACCACCATCGAAGCCGGTATTGGACTCTCCTTTACGGAGCGGTTCGCTTTGGAAAGCGTCGTTCTTGTCGAAATTTTCGATGACCCTGCTCCTGGCGACAATTCCGTGTTTGAGGACCACGGTCTGTTCGCCGAAGAACTCAAGCTGGCTTACCACGGTGACAGCTGGTCGGCCTTCGCCGGAAAGTTCAATACCGCCTTCGGGATGGGCTGGGACCTTGGTCCAGGTATTTGGGGCGTCGATTTTCCTGAAGACTACGAAGTCGCAGAAAAAATCGGCTTCGGCGGAACCAAGACCTTCGGCTCGGAAGACAGCGGTTTTCACACCCTTTATGCCAGCGCCTACCAGGCGGACCGTTCGTTCCTGAGCGAGTCATTACTCGATAACCGGGGCCGGGTACGCTTGGCCGACGGGGGTGCGACCAACACCGACGGCCCCGAATCATTCACCTTATCCTTAACTGGAGAAGACGTCTTTGGCCGGACCGGGTTCGGTTATCATCTGGCCTATCGCTCTCATGCTGATGGCGATGCGGACGTCAACGCCACCCGCGAGGATGGGTTCGCTGCGTCAATCTTCGGCCTTGCACCTATGGGAGACATGGAACTGGAGGGCGTTATCGAAGCGGTGCACATCAGCAACAGTGAAGGCACGACTGATGACGTTACCTATTTCACCCTCGGCAGTACCCTTTACTTCGCCGAATCCTGGAACGCTGCGCTGAGCGTCACCTTCCGCAACACCGACGTTGCAGGCGGCGCCAACGTCAAGGATCACCGCTTCCAGGCCACCACGGGCTATGTCTGGGACTCAGGCCTCAGCTTCGATTTCGGCTACCGCTACAGCCAAGAAGACGGTGTTGATGACCATGTGGTCGGGTTTCTCGTGGCCTACGAGTTTTCTCTCTGACCGCTTGGTCGTTTTACTCTTAACGCTGGAAAACGATCTTGCCTTGCCTCATCACCAACTTGGGCCGGGCAAAGGCGGTGATGTCTTCGGCGGGATCACCGGGTAATACCACCAAATCCGCATCCAACCCTACAGCTATCCGACCCGTGCGTTCTTCCATGCCAAAACGCTGGGCCGGTGTGGTTGTCAAAGACGCTAGAATTTGCTCGAAGGTCAGTCCCGCCTCATTCATATAGACGTACTCTTCGGTCGGGTCGAAGTCGGTGATGTACCCGACATCCGTACCAAACATGACGTCGCCACCCATATCCGCATATTCTTTGACCTGCTCTTGTCCCCAGCGGATGAAATTCCGAATTACAATCTCCGGCTGTTCAAACCGTTCACCGTCCCAGCGGAATAGCTTCAATGTGGGGATTAAAGCCATATCGTTTTCCATCATGGCCGGAAGGGTTGCCCGATCCCAATCTCGTCGGGGGAAAGTGTGGGCGAGTATATCCACGCCGCCATTGATAGCGGCCCACGCCCCGGCATTGTTGGTCGGATGAGCGACAACAAAGGCACCCCGGGCATGGGCTGCGTCGGTGATGCCGCGCACCATATCCACGTCCATGGGAACGACGTTGTCAAAGCCAACGATCGACCCAGAGAAAATTTTTACCCCCTCGGCGCCTTCACTCAGAATCAAGTCGACTTGCGCTTGGGCTTGATCGGGTAACGCGACATCCGGCAAGACGGCTGGGCGGAGATAGAACGGGCTGGACCCTTGAGGCACAAGGGACCCACTGGCCATACGGATACTCGGCCCCGGCATTTCACCTGCTTCGATACGCCGTCGAATCTCTGCCGTTACGCCTGGTCCTGATCCTGTATCGAGTACATGGACAAAACCGTACTGCAGCAATGCGTCGCGCACGAGGCCTGCCACCACATCATTGGGGATAGTCTCAAGAGGGGCTACAGGGAAGTGAACATGAGTATTCCAAAGACCAGCTGTGGTGGTCCTGCCGCTAACATCGATTATTTCTGCATCTTCTGGAATGGCAAGTTCCGACGCCGGGCCAATCGCCGCAATACGGTCCTTGGAAACGACAATCGCACTATCATTTAGTGGTGGAGCACCCGGCGACGGGTAAATTTTGCGCCGGTGAGAACAATATCAGTGGCGATCGTCTGGCCTTGACCAAACAGTAATGCGCCAAGACAAAAAACGATTGCTTTGCAGAACCGGCCCAGCAAACGCGAAAGCCCGATCATTGAACATTCACTCCGCAGCGTGGCGCAGGGCCTCCGGTTTCCAGCGCAGCACCGGCTTGCGGGCGGCCTGGGTTTCATCGAGACGTCGCCGGGGCGTCAGCACCGGGGCATTGGTGAACTCGTCCACCGCATCGCCGCGTTTGGCCTTGCGGGCCAAGGCGAGAACGGACTCGCAATACTGATCCAGCGTCGCCTTGCTTTCCGTTTCCGTCGGCTCCATCAGCAGCGCGCCATGGACCACCAGCGGGAAATACACCGTCGGCGGATGGAAACCCTCGTCGATCATGGCCTTGGCGAAATCGAGGGTGGTCACACCGGTGTCCTTGAGGAAACGGTCGTCGAACAGGGCTTCGTGCATGCACAGGCCCTCATAGGACGGAGTCAACTCTTCCGATAAGCGCACGCGGATGTAATTGGCATTGATCACGGCGTCGCCCGAGGCCTGACGCAAACCGTCCTTGCCCAAACTCATCATATAGGCGAGTGCGCGGACGAAGACGCCGAACTGGCCGTGATACCCTTTCATGCGCCCGAACGCCTGGGGCGCCAATTCGTCTCCGGTATGTTCGGCCACGGTAAAGCCCAGCGGCCCGTGCACCAAAAACGGAACCGGAGCGAACGGCGCCAGCGCTTCGCTGACCACGGTCGGCCCAGCGCCGGGGCCACCACCGCCATGGGGCGTTGAAAAAGTCTTATGGAGATTGATGTGCATGGCATCGACACCGAGATCCGCCAATGTCAGGCGCCCGACAATGGCGTTGAAGTTGGCGCCGTCCATGTAGAAGTAGGCGCCCGCGTCGTGTACGGCGTCGGCAATCTCTTTCGCGTCCGTTTCGAACAAGCCGCAGGTGTTGGGATTGGTGATCATCACTGCCGCCACATCGGGGCCGAGACGACCTTTGAGCGCCGCCACATCCACACGGCCGTTACCGTTGCCGGGAATGGCTTCCACACGGTAGCCACAAATGGCCGCCGTCGCCGGGTTGGTACCGTGCGCGGACTCAGGAACAAGAACGACGGAACGGGCATCACCGGCAGCTTCTAAGGCAGCGCGGATACACATGAGTCCGCAGAGCTCCCCGTGCGCTCCGGCCGCGGGGGAAAGGGCGACAGCGGGTAATCCGGTGAGTTCCTTCAGCCAATGAGCCAGAAGATCCATCACTTTATAGGCACCCTGAACGGTGCCATGGGGCTGGAAGGGATGGATGTCAGCGAAGCCCGGCAGACGCGCCATTTTTTCGTTGAGCCGCGGATTGTGCTTCATGGTGCAGGAGCCGAGAGGATAGTAGCCGGAATCGATGGAATAGTTTTTCTGGGACAGACGGGTGTAATGGCGCACAACATCCGGTTCGGACAAACCCGGCAGACCAATGCCGCCGCGCCGGCGCAAACCTCCGAGCCGGTCAGCATCGTCAGTATGAGACGGCAAATCCACCGCCGATGAGCCCGCTGTATCGAGCTCGAAAATGAGCGGCTCTTCGAATTCCAAACCGCGATGGCCAGAGACGGTTTGCGGGTGAGAGTGGTCTGTTGAAGTCATTGCATCAGTATCCTTCGTCATCACAGCACCTGATTGAGGCCGACGATGAGGGCGTCCATATCGCTTTCCGTCGTAAGCTCGGTCACGGTGACCAACAGCACGTTCTCAAGCTCTTCATAAGCCGGGTAGAAGCGGGACACCGGCACGCCGGCAAGGATGCCTTTGGCCGCGAGATCATCGACAACCGATGCCGCGGAACGCGGCAAAGTCACGGCGAATTCGTTGAAGAAAGAGGTTGGCACGACTTTGACGCCCGCCAGATCATCCAGACGGCCAGCCAAACCCACCGCCAAGTCATGATTGAGTTCGGCCAGCCGGACGAAGCCCGACTCTCCAAGCAAAGTCATGTGGATGGTGAAGGCCAACGCAATGAGCCCTGAATTGGTACAGATGTTGGAGGTCGCTTTTTCCCGGCGAATGTGCTGTTCCCGTGTCGACAAGGTGAGCACGAAACCCCGGCGGCCGTCGGCATCGACGGTTTCACCGCACAAACGCCCGGGCATTTGACGAATGAACTTTTCCCGCATTGCAAACAAACCGACGCCTGGCCCGCCAAACGACGGCGGTCCGGCGAGGGATTGGCCTTCGCCGATGACAATATCGGCGCCCATCGCCCCGGGCGGAACAATCACACCCAATGACACGGGCTCAGTGACGCAAACCACCAGCAGCGCTCCGCGGGCATGGCATTGGTCCGCCAGCGGAGTGAGGTCAGCGATATGGCCGAAGAACCCCGGGTTCTGGACAATGACGCAGGCGAGGCTGTCGTCGATGCGGTCCTTGAGGTCTTCGATGCCCGTTTCAATGCCAAGCGGATTCGGCGCCAAGGTTTCGATGTCCAGATCCAGATGCTTGAGTTGAGTGCCGGTGACGTCGCGGTAGTGGGGATGCACGGTACCGGACAGCAGAACACGGCTTCGTTTTGTCACGCGGCAGGCCATGGCCGCGGCTTCGGCACAGGCCGTCGCACCGTCGTACATGGACGCGTTGGCCACTTCCATGCCGGTGATCAACGCCACCTGAGTTTGAAACTCATAGATGGTCTGCAGCGTGCCTTGGCTGATTTCCGGCTGATAGGGTGTATAGGCGGTCAGAAATTCGCCCCGCTGAATGAGGTGATCGAGTGACGCGGGCGTGTGATGGCGATAATTACCGGCGCCGAGAAAGGAAGGTGCCTGAGCGCAGGAAAGATTTTCTCCGGCCAGTGTGGAGAGCGTTCTCTCAACGTCTAGTTCACCTTGATGATCAGGCAGATCGAATTGAGCCTCCGATGGAGGCAATTCGGCGAACAGATCGTCGATCGTCTCGACACCGATGACCGAAGCCATAGCGCCTCTGTCCGCGTCTGAAAGGGGGAGATACCGCATGTGATTGTCCTTCTCTCTAATCGATCTCTTACTCTACCGACGTTTTTATTCACCAAGATCCTTGAGGTATGCGTCGTAGGCCGACTGATCCATGAGATCGTCCAGCTCGGATACGTCAGTAACTGTCATCTTGAAAAACCAGCCACCGCCGGTGGGATCGGAATTGACCGTATCGGGCGCATCAGCAAGCCCAGTGTTGCCCTCCGTGACGGTACCGGAAACGGGCGCGTAGACTTCGCTGGCTGCCTTGACGGATTCCACCACCGCCGCTTCACCGCCTTTGCTGACAGACTTGCCTTCTTCGGGCACTTCGACAAAGACAATGTCGCCGAGCTGGTTCTGCGCGTAGTCGGTAATACCGACCGTCGCGGTATCGCCCTCGACGCGAATCCATTCGTGTTCTTTGGTGTACCTTAAATCGCTCATTTAGCTCCCCTGAAATACCGTTGTGGAACGAAAGGCATGGGCACGACTTCGGCGTCGTGCGCCTTGCCACGGATGATGAGGTGAACGGTTGTGCCGTCGTTGGTGTGGGCTGCGTTGACATATCCCATGGCGACCGGTCCTTCGACCGAGGGTCCGTAGCCGCCAGACGTGATGGTGCCGATATGGTCGCCGTCGAGAGTTTCAACCTCGGTTCCTTCCCTGGCGGGAACGCGATCCAACGGCTTGAGACCAATCCGGCGACGGACCGGGCCTTCGTTCAGTTCCCGCAAGACGCGGGCATCACCAGCAAAACCCCCTTCCATGCGTCGCCGCTTTCCGATGGACCATTCCAAGGCGGCTTCTACCGGTGAGGTCTCTTCGTCGAGATCGTGGCCGTAGAGGCAAAGTCCGGATTCAAGCCGGAGGGAATCGCGGGCACCAAGCCCGATGGGTTCGACTTCGGTCTCATCGAGGAGACGACGGGCGAAATCTTCGGCGCTGGTAGCGGGGATAGAAATTTCAAAACCGTCCTCTCCGGTGTAACCACAGCGCGAGACCGTGACGGCCGCACCATCAATATCGGTTGCACGCAACGACATGAACGGCATGTCCGCACAACCCGGATCGAAACGCGCCAGAACGGCGACAGCTTTAGGTCCTTGAAGGGCCAGAAGGGCGCGATCCTCTTTTCGCTCTAAAGATAGCCTCCCCTCCAGCTTGGCTTTTATATGGGCGTAGTCTTTGTCCTTGCAGGCGGCATTGACAACAAGATGAAGCCGGTTGGTGTCACCGTTTTCAGGTTTTGCCACCATGAGATCATCGACGATGCCACCGGAGTCATTGAGCAGCTGCGTATACCGAATACGACCGGGCTTGAGGCCTTCGATGTCGCCGGGCACGAGCTCTTCCAAGGCTGCCGCCGCGTCATCTCCGACCAAATCGGCCTGCCCCATGTGGGAGACATCGAACAAACCGGCGGCATTGCGGGTGTGAAGATGTTCCTTAAGAACGCCGAGAGGATACTGAACCGGCATGCTGTAGCCGGCGAACGGCACCATCTTCGCGGACAAAGCACTATGCAGCCCGTCGAGGGGTGTCGTTTTCAGGTCTGGTGCGGCTGCCGCTTCTGGCACGCGGGACACTCCCGGTCAAAATCAAAACAGAGTCGTCACCGATGTCGGCTTGCGCCGTTATCGATGCCCTCCTCTGTCGATAAACCTGAGAGTTTGGCCGGCGTAAAAGGGCTGCCAGCTTTCCCCGTCGGTGAGGCAAGAAACCCAAAGGCATCCGGCCTACTTTCCAGAGTCCCCTTCCCCTGCGGTCCTGTTGCCTGAGAGATTCCGAGGGCGGTTGCTCCTTCGGCGCCGAAAAACTGCCTCTTTGGGCAGCTCCCGAACTCTTCCACAGGGGGGTAGCGGGACCCTTTGCTTAGACCCTCATTGGGTGTCCGTCAACGGGCGTTACCGGCGTTGGGCCCGGTTGTACTCAAGTTGTTCATCGGTCAACTGAAATCCGAGATAGATGTCATAGCCGCCGGCGACGATCTCGGTTTCGAGCGGAATATATATGCGGATATTGGATTCGGTGATTCGCTCACGCCGGGCGCCGCTTCTTGGAATGGTATAGCGGCGGTTGAAGATTTTCTTACCCGCTGGGTCAGGGTGAAACCTGGGAATGGCGACAAAATAGTAGAGATCAATCGGCCCAGGCTCGACGGCCGGACCGCCGCTAATCATCAGATCCATGTCCATCGAGACTTCGACGCCGTCGTCATCGAATTGGCATGTGCCTTCGAAGGATACGATCTCCGCTTCATAGGCTATATCGGTGATGTCCCGCCCGCTGCCGGACTTAAAGACCGTATACCGCGCCGTGTTGGAATCAATGCGCACCTCAGGACAAGGCGGAACGGGCTCGAGGGCACAACCCGACAATACTGCGACGACAATAAGACTGATGAGAATGGTCAGTGACTGTTTCACGAAAACAAACCGGTCAACAAACATGGGCGAAGTGAGGGTCAAGGTGCCTTAAATCTTGCCATGGGTGCCGTCACACAACGGCCGTTTTCCGGTCGCTTTGCAGCCGCAGAAGTAAAGGGTCGCGTCTTTTTCAGCGGCGTATTCCACCGGTGCAAATTTCGTCCCCTTGTGCGAGCCGTCACAAAATGGCTGCTTGGCGCTTCGGCCGCAGGCACACCACCAATACTTTTTTCCGTTTTCGACATCGATGGCGAAAGGCTCTTTTTGCGCAACAACCGCTTCCGATGGTGGAACCTGAGAGCCTGAGGTGTCTGACATGGGATCGGCCTTTTGTGGGTTCATGATTTCTGCTAAGGGAACGCAGCCAAACCAGCATGGCTTGGGAACACCCCTTAAGACAAGCGGCTCACCATAACGGGCCTCTTTGTCAGACTCTAGATGCAATACGGCCTTTCATCGGGCTGCGCCTTATTTGACGACTATGACCAAACCTGCTCTTACGATTCTGCTCGCTGGACCGCACGGTTTTTGCGCCGGTGTGGACAGAGCCATCCTCATTGTCGAAAAAGCCCTGGAGGCACATGGCGCGCCTGTCTATGTCCGCCATGAAATCGTTCATAACCGCCATGTTGTCGAAACTCTAGAAGCCAAAGGCGCTGTTTTTGTCGAAGAATTGGACGAAGTGCCCGACGGAGTGCCAGTGGTGTTTTCCGCCCATGGCGTTCCCAAAGCCGTGCCGCAAGCTGCAGAAGCGCGAGGCCTAGATTACATCGATGCCACCTGCCCGTTAGTTTCTAAAGTAGATGTGGAAGCTGAGCGGCATCACCAGCACGACCGGCAAACCATACTGGTCGGCCATGCCAATCATCCGGAAGTGATCGGCACCATGGGGCAAGTTCCGGACGGCGCCATGATATTGGTGGAGACCGTCGAACAGGCGCAAGCGGTTGAACCGTACGATCCATCCAATCTTGCCTACGTCACACAGACCACGTTGTCCGTCGATGATACGGCAGACATTGTTGCCATCCTCAAACAACGTTTTCCGGACATCGTCGGACCGCGCAAGGAGGACATTTGTTACGCCACCACCAACCGCCAAAACGCTGTGAAAGCCATTGCAGACCGCTGCGACATGCTGGCGGTTATCGGCGCGACAAATTCGTCCAACTCCAAGCGGCTCGTCGAGGTAGGTTTGAAAGCTGGCTGTTCGAATTCCATCCTGGTGAAACAGGCGGACGAAATTCCGTGGGACAAACTTTTATCCGACATGACCATGGGTTTAACTGCTGGCGCATCTGCGCCGGAAATATTGGTTAAAGAGGTTATCGACCGGGCGAAGGATCAATTTGACGTGGTGGTGGAAGAGATCAAAGTGGCCGATGAAAATGTCACCTTCAATCTTCCCCGCGCTCTGAGCGCTTAAGACCCATGGCAGAAGCACAACGGCCAACAGTCAGCCTCTTTACGGATGGCGCTTGCCTGGGAAATCCTGGGCCGGGCGGCTGGGCGGCTCTGCTTCGCTTTGACGGTATGGAAAAGGAATTGTCGGGCGGGGAAAAAGACACCACCAATAACCGCATGGAAATGGTCGCGGTTATCGAAGGTCTCAATGCCCTGACAAAGCCCTGCTCGGTCGAAGTCTATACGGATAGTCAATACGTCCAGAAAGGCATTACCGAATGGATCGACGGCTGGAAGGCGCGCAACTGGAAAACGGCGGCGAAAAAGCCGGTCAAGAACGCCGATCTATGGCAACAACTTGACGACGCACAAGCGGTGCATCAGGTGTCGTGGCATTGGGTCAAAGGTCACGCCGGCCATCCTGAAAACGAACGGGTCGACGATTTGGCGAGGCAGGAAGCGCAAAAGTTTTAGCGGCATCCAAGATCAGGCGCGTTCAAAGTTCGTTCAAGACACTTTCCGCACTTGAAATGCCGAAACTTCCTTGAGGTTCGACGAATATTTTTTCCACGATACCATCGTTGATGATCATTGCGCTGCGGCTGGCTCTCGTTCCCATGCCGCGGGACGACTGATCAACGTCCAACCCGAGAGCACGGACAAAATCGCTATTTCCGTCACCGATCATCAGAACGGTATCGCCTGCGTCGGCCTTATTTGCCCAGGCCTGCATAACGAAAGCGTCATTGACGGATACACAGGCGATAACACCAATACCTTTTTCCCTGAAAGCCTGGACATGCTCAATGAATCCCGGAAGGTGACGGGCTGAACATGTCGGAGTAAACGCTCCGGGCACGGAGAATAGAACCGCTTTTGTACCGGCAAAAATCTCTTTGCTCGTTGTCGCCATCGGTCCATCAGGGCCGACCACATTGACGGCAACGTCGGGTACTTTTTCGTTTTCTTTGATCGTCATAAGAACTTACCGCAACATTCTACAAATTCGTGAGCAGCCAAGAGGGGCACAAAAGCTAACGAATGAAAATTTCAAGACATTTATTCTATTTGCAGCCCTTGTTTTGCCTCATTCATAAGCGCATCCTATGGACATGATACGTAACTCTTCGGACCCTCGCTATTTGGCCGGACAGTTTCTTGTCGCAATGCCCACGATGGCTGATCCTCGCTTCGAGAAATCTGTCATATATATGTGTGCGCATTCAGAAGACGGTGCTATGGGGCTGATTGTTAATCAACCTCTGGAAGAGCTTAAGTTCCCCGACATTCTTGAACAAATGGGCATTCAGACGACACCGGCCTGTGATCAAATCAACGTCCATTGCGGTGGCCCGGTGGAATCGGCGCGCGGTTTTGTATTGCACTCCTCCGATTATCAGATGGACGGAACCATGGTTGTCAATGAGGCTGTCGCTTTAAGCGCAACCACGGAAGTGCTAAAAGCGATCGCGTACGGCACGGGACCAAAAAAATGCCTGATGGCTCTGGGTTATGCGGGATGGGGCGCCGGCCAGCTGGACGATGAGATTATGAACAATGACTGGCTCAGCGTTCCCGCTGACGGCGAATTGTTATGGTCTTACGACGACGAGCAAAAATGGGACCGCGCCTTGAGTAAAATCGGCATTACACCGGCCATGCTGGTCGGAGATGCGGGCCACGCCTAAACGAGTTCAAATCTATTTCGCTGTCCAGCCGCCATCCACTTTAAGACAAGACCCGGTGACCAATCGGGACGCTGGTGAAGCCAGATAAACCACGGCGCTGGCGACGTCGTCGATTTGGCCGATATGGCCTAACGGAATCTGATCGAGCACCGATTGTTTGAAGGCTGCATCGTCGAAGAACGGTTGTGTCATGGGTGTCTCAATAAAAGTGGGCGCAACCGAGTTCACACGGATTCCATGGGTTGCCAGTTCCACCGCCATGGCCTTAGTCAGACCTTCGATGGCGTGCTTGGAGGTGCAGTAGACGGTCCGGTTGGGCGCACCCACATGCCCCATT
Source organism: Rhodospirillaceae bacterium (assembly GCA_965207985.1). Classification (GTDB taxonomy): domain Bacteria; phylum Pseudomonadota; class Alphaproteobacteria; order Rhodospirillales; family Rhodospirillaceae; genus CBDBND01. The sequence goes on from CBDBND010000009.1 coordinate 131,768, forward strand.
TGCGACGACATATGAATGATCGTTCCTTGTACGGAATTATCGATCATTTTCATGGCCACCGTCTTGGCGACAAAAAAGGCGGCCCGCACATTGACGTTCATCACCGTATCGAAATGATCGGGCGTGACGTCGATCATCGGTTCGGGAATGTTTGTCCCCGCATTGTTGACCAGCACATCAATGGGTGGTGCAGCGTCAAGAGCCTTTGATGTTTGATCAACGTCCGTCACATCGACGGCGACGGTGTGGGCTTGCCGGCCAAGCGAGCGAACCTTTTCGGCGACGGTCTCAAGATCTTCTATATCGCGGGCCAATAGCACACAGTTTGCACCAGCCTTTGCCAGAGCCAAAGCGCATCCTTCTCCGAGCCCCTTGGACGCTCCGGTGATAAGGGCTGTTTTGCTGGAAAGATCGAAAGGGTTTGCAGACTCTGCCATGTTACTCGCCGATCTCTTTGTCCGCTTTCGCCTTATGCGCTGCTAAGGCCATGAGTCGCCGGTCGCGCCACTCCCGCCGTGTTGTAAGGGCGTCCTTTTTGAGTTGGCCGCGGCGTTCGGCTTCCACCGATTTGATCAGGGCTTCGCTCCAAGGCTGCGGTGACGTCCGCGACTGCGCCACCGTGTGATACAGCGGCGCTAGTCTGGCTGCATAATCGGCGACACCACCAGGGGCATTGAGATCAATGGTCTGAAACGGCCCCATGAACGACCAGCGCAGTCCGAGCCCTTCGGCAACGGTCTTATCGATATCCTCGGCCGACGCGTAGCCTTCCTCAAACAAAGCCCAGGCTTCGTTGAGCAGCGCCCCTTGCAGACGGTTGAGAACAAAGCCATCCACTTCCTTGGTAATTCTGATGGGGCTTTGACCAACGGATGTCATTAGATCGAAAGTGAAATCGACGGCACTGGTATCCGTCCAAGGCGCGGGAACAAGCTCCACCAAAGGAACAAGATAGGATGGATTCACCGGATGAGCGATCAAGCAGCGCGCCCGGCCTCTTAAGGATTCCGTAAAAGCGGAAGCCGGAATGCCCGAAGAAGAACTGCCAACGATGACGTCTGGCGCACAGGCGTCGTCAAGAGCGCGGGTAACTTCCAGTTTGACCGCGACCGTCTCGAACACGGATTCCTGTACATAGTCCACGCCATCGACTGCATCCGTGAGGGCGCCGCAAACTTCCATACGATCAGCGATGGCGTCGGCGTCATCGATCAGCTCAAAAGACTGGAGGTCCTTGAGGTTGGTCCGAATGCCGTCGAGCACACAGGCGCGAATGTTTTCGTCTGCGTCATAGATACGCACCGCATGACCGGCACGGGCGAAGACGATCGCCCAGCCAGCGCCCACCAAACCGGCGCCGATAACGGCGACGGGAGCCTTCACGGCTTTTCCTCAGGCATTGCCATAGCGGCGGACGCGGAGATCGCACTGCTCCTTATGACCGGCGAAGTTCTCGATGGCACACAAACGGGAGCCATACTCACCAATGATCTTAGAGGCTTCCTCCGTGCAGGTCTGATAGGTGCAGGTCTTGATAAACTTGCCGACCCATAGCCCACCCGTATAGCGAGCTGCCTTACTGGTGGGCAGAGTGTGATTGGTGCCGATGACTTTGTCGCCGTAGGCCACGTTTGTCTCCTTGCCGAGAAAAAGCGCCCCGTAGTTGGTCATTTTGTCGAGCCACCATTGGGGATCTTCGGTGAGAATTTCCACATGCTCAGAGGCGATCCTGTCTGCCTCCTGCAACATTTCATCGTTGTTTTCGCAAAGAATGATCTCGCCGTAGTCACGCCAGGCCGCCCCGGCAACATCAGCAGTCTCCAGAACCTTCAATTGCCGCTCGATTTCCTTTTCCGTCTCCTCCACGACACGCTCCGAAGTCGTCAGCAGAACTGCTGGAGACGTCGGACCGTGTTCTGCCTGACCGAGAAGATCGGTAGCGCACATTTCACCATCGGCACTGTCGTCGGCGATGACCAGAATTTCGGTCGGACCTGCAAAGAGATCGATGCCGACACGGCCGAACAGCTGCCGCTTCGCTTCGGCCACATAGGCATTGCCAGGACCGACCAGCATGTCCACCGGTGCAATGGTTTCCGTGCCCAGCGCCATGCCAGCCACGGCTTGCACCCCTCCGATCAAATAAATCTCATCGGCACCGGCAAAATGCATGGCCGCGATGGTGGCCGGATGGGGCGCACCACTGGTCGGCGGCGTACAGGCGATCACCCGCTTACACCCGGCTACCTTCGCGGTCAGCACGCTCATATGAGCAGACGCCACCATGGGATAGCGCCCGCCGGGTACGTAACAGCCGACATTCTCGATTGGCAGGTTTTTGTGTCCCAGCCGCACCCCGGGAATGGTTTCGATTTCCACGTCCTGTAGCGCTGCGCGCTGGGCTTCGGCGAAGGTGCGGATTTGCGTTTGCGCGAACCTAATGTCGTCGACGGTCTGTGGTTCAAGCGCGTCTACACAAGCCTGAATGTCCTGATCGGATAATCGGAAGCTTTCAGGCGCGTATTTGTCGAAGGTTTCAGAGTAGTGGCGCACGGCGGCATCGCCCTCGGCTTCGATGCGGGCGAGAATATCTTTGACTGTCGCTTCGACTTGCGCCGCCGCAGCAGCCGTGTCAGCGGAAGACGCGCCGCGTTTGAGATAAGTGGCCATGGGTCTCTCCACGGAATGAGGTGCCAACTGGAATTGTGGCGCAGACTAAAGAAGAGCGGAAGGGATACGAGTCCACCGGTCACACTGACCAGCATGTGAGCAAAGAGTACCTTGGACTATGACCTTTGATTATGAAAGCCGTTCTGAAATGGATTCATAATCCGCCAGCTGGCCGATCTGACCAACGGCCGCAACCGTAGGCGTGGAGGAGAAGACAGCTTGGGCCGCTGCCGCAATGGCGTTGACATCAATATTTTCGACTTTGTCGATGATTTCCTCTGTTTCCAGCGGTCTTCCGTACACCAAAACTTGCCGGGCCCGCTGTACGCACCGGCTGCCGGGGCTTTCCAAGGCCATCAGCAAACCGGCTTTGAGCTGCGCCTTTGATCGTTTGACCTCATCGTCATTGATCTGATCGGTCATCTTCTTGATTTCGTCGCACAGAACGGAAACCAATTCTTCGCTTTGGTCAGGGCCGGTACCGGCATAGATGCTGAACAGTCCGGAGTCGTCGCAGGCGCTGGCAGACGAGAAAACGGAATAGGCCAGCCCCCGCTTTTCACGGACTTCCTGGAACAGTCGGGATGACAGCCCTTCGCCGAAAAGTACGGAGAGCGCCGACAAAGGATAGTAATGAGGGTCGTGGTATCCGACCCCTTCAAAGCCAAACACCAGATGGAGTTGTTCGACCGGTCGCGCTTCCCGGATATCTCCGCCTTTGTAGCGCGCCTGCGTCGACGCTGGACCATCACCTTCTTCGAGTTCGGCAAACGATTTTTCGACTGCCTTGACGAACTGGTCGTGATCAACACGGCCCGAAGCAGAGATCACCATATCGCCGCAGCGGTAATTCTGTTTCATATAACCGCGCAGGTCGTCAGCCGTCAGAGCATTCACCGTATCGACCGTACCGAGGACGGGCCAGCCGATCGCCTGACCGGGATACGCCTTGCTCTGCAAACGGTCGAAAACGATGTCATCGGGAGTGTCTTCGGCCTGATAGATTTCCTGCACCACCACCAGTTGCTCGCGGGCAAACTCTTCTTCGTCCATGGTCGAGTGAAGAAGGATGTCCGACAGAATATCGAGAGCAAGGGCAAGATCCTCTTTCAGAGTCTTGGCATAGAACGCGGTGTGGTCCCGGCTGGTGTAGGCATTGAGCTGACCGCCCACGTTGTCCATCTCTTCTGCAATCTGCAGCGCCGTCCTCTTCTGCGTTCCCTTAAAAGCCATGTGTTCCAGAAGGTGGGAGATGCCATTGACCGCAAGGGTCTCATGACGTGTCCCCGCGGCAACCCAAACACCAATGGAGGCGGTTTCCACCGACGGCACGGGATCGGTGACGACCCGTAAGCCAGACTCCAAAGTGGTTAATTGCATGGGTTGGATCGGCTCCTAAACACGGGCATGGGACCGGACAAAGTCCTGCACGCGCACGAGATCGTTCGGCAACGTGGTAACACGTTCCCGGCGGTCATAAAGGTCGGCAATCGCTGCCGGCAAGGCGGGGCGCCTGCCGGTGGCTTGTTCTACGGCATCGGGAAACTTAGCCGGGTGAGCGGTTGCCAGAACAACGCGCGGAATCTCGGGATCGAGCGTGGACATCTCTGCAGCATAAACGCCGATCGCCGTATGAGGGTCAACGAGCTGGCCCGTTGATTCCAGAGTATTTCTGATTACGTCTTTGGTGCCCTCGTCATCGAGCCGGCAGCCGCTGAATTGCTCCTCAATCATCGCCCTGGGATCGGGTTCAACCGTATAGGAACCGGATTGCGCGATCCCGTCCATCAGACGCTTCACCGCAGCACCGTCGCGCCCGTAGACCTCAAATAGCAAACGCTCGAAATTGGACGATACTTGAATATCCATGGCGGGGCTTAACGTCGGCACCACCTCATGCACTGTCATGGCGCCGGTTTCGAGATAACGGGTGAGAATGTCATTGCGGTTGGAGCCGATGAGAAAATGTGCAACGGGCAAGCCCATGCGTTTCGCACAGTACCCGGCAAAAACATTACCGAAATTTCCTGTCGGTACGGCAAAGGCAACCGGCCGGTCCGGTCCGCCAAGCGCCAGCGACGCGGCGACGTAATAAACCGTCTGCGTCATAATGCGCGCCCAGTTTATGGAATTCACCGCCGACAGATGCAGTTCGTCGCGGAAGTTCTGATCGTTGAACATGGCCTTTACCAGGGCCTGGCAGTCGTCGAACGTCCCTTCGACGGCAACGTTATGAACGTGGGGCGCATCAACAGTCGTCATTTGCCGGCGTTGCACCTCCGACACCCTCCCCTGAGGATGAAGGATGATGATGTCGAGGGCGTCCCGATTGGCGCAGGCGGCAATGGCCGCCGACCCTGTATCGCCGGATGTTGCGCCGACGATCGTCAATCGTTCACCGCGCGCTTTTAGAACACGATCAAAGAGATGACCGACAACCTGCAAGGCATAGTCTTTGAATGCCAGCGTGGGCCCGTGAAACAGTTCCATCAGCCAGGTATTGGAAGAAAGCTGCACCATGGGAGCAACGGCGGCGTGGCCGAACAGTGCGTAAGCCTCTGCCATAATGTCGGCGAGCTCCTGCTCCACGGCCGACCCTTCAATAAAAGGAGCTGTGACCTCTGCTGCCAGTGCAGCATAGGACAATCCGCGCATTGCGGTCCAGTCGTCGTGGGAGCGGACCGGCCAAGTCTGGGGCACGTATAGCCCGCCATCCCGCGCAAGGCCGGTCAGCAGCACGTCGTCGAAACCAAGCTCAGGGGCCTGGCCGCGGGTGGACTGATAACGCACAGGAAGCTCCTAGATCGGCAAATCGGTCGGCAAAGTCAGGGGCCGGAAAGGCGCGGATACTAGCCGGGCCCGGACGGTCAAACAACCGGCCGTCCGGTTAGTTTGCTGCCGAAATGTCGCTTACCACTTCGGCAATCACCTGATTCACGGCCGCGCTCATAGCCTCGGCCGCACTGGCCACACCACGACTGGCTGACCGTTCGCTTTCGTAGGTTTTCAACAGAAGAGTTTCTCCGCCACGCACCCGCCGCAAAGCGATTTCTATTTCGACCATGACCTTGCTCTGGCCTCTGCTGATGTCGTGTTCGAATCGCCTGAGGGTACCGATCAACTCATAGTCGCGGTCAGCACGCACCTCGGGGCTGGCAACTTGATCAAATGTACGGGAGCTCCTGAGGGCATCGATGAAGCTGCGCTGCACCATGACGGCCGGCGGTTCGGACCAATAATGATAATTGTACTGCCGTTGCTCTGTTGCACTTGACCGGTAAACGATCGCCCTTTCGTTGATCACCCCGTCCGCGCGGAACCGGGGCACTTCGACCGTACCATCGAGGGACGTCGGCGCAGTCGCAGATGCGGCACGACCGGACGTCAAATTGTAAAACGTATCCGTTGGCACTGGCGGTGAAGAGCAAGCCGTCGCCAGTAGAACGCCACCCAATCCCAGAGCAGTAAACAACAGCCGTTTCATCGGCCTGACCTTTGGCATATGTCCTCCGTCAGGGTGCATTGGCGAGCGCCTCATCTTCTTGAAGCGATCCACCGAGCAGCAATCCCGGGTTTTGGCGAATAAGCCTGCTGAATTCGGCAAAGTTGCGGCTTGATGCTTCGAGATTGTTGGTGATGCCGTCGATGGTGCGCGAAATCGTTGCCAGGGTATAGCGCATGTCGCCGATGGCATCGCCGACGTCTGAGGCATTGTCGGCAACGACCGAATTGATTTGTTCCACAGCGTCATGAACCAGCACACGGGTGTCATTGAGTTCGCTGGCGAGCCCGGCCATGTCAGCCGAGGCCGTTTCGAAATTCGCCAACACTTGCGATATGTTGCTGCGGTTGTCCTGGCTCAAGATATCCGTTTCGATCATGCCGGCCATACGATTGAGGCTCGCGGTGATTTCAGGGACCTGCTGATTAAGGTCTTCCGAAATGGACCGCAGATTCACCATCATCGGCCCGGCGTTCTCGACCGCTGTATCGCCCAGTTCCGTCACGTAGGTGCTCAAATTGTCGAGCAATGGTTTGATGGAATTCTGGCTGAGATCGCCAAATTCGGCACCGATCTCAGACAAGGCGGCGAAGAAGTTACTCGGGGCCACACCAGGAATTTCAGACCCCGGTGTCAACGCCGCGGGGCTCTCCCCGCCTGCTATATCGATGGTCATGGCCGACAACAGCCCCGACACAGTGGCTTGAGCAATGCTGTCCTGTGGAATCACCCACCCTTCCTGAACCTCGATGTTGACCCGGAATCTGACGGTGTTGTCTTCGAACATGGGTTCGATGCTATCCACCTGTCCGATCTGATAGCCTTCGTACAATACCTGGGTGCCGAACTTGAGACCGCCGACGTTGTCATAAACCGTATAGTACTTGTCGGTCGCGCCGGTGCTGCCCGCCAACATACTGATGACGATGACAAACACGACGATCATCACGGATGTAAATCCGCCGACAATTACGTAATTGATGCGGGTGTCTTTCATGACAGTTTCTAGACGGTCTTTGCCGACTGCGCCCCTTTCTGTGTTCCCCTAATCGTTCGCGGCCGTTAACCGGCGCAGGTATTCGTCCGGATCCAATATTTCTTCCTCTGTCCGGCGATTCAATAGATTTTGTATGCGTTCGTTGTCACTCGCTTTCACTTCTTCAACTGTTCCGGCCATCAAGATATTCCCTTGGTCCAGGACACAGATACGGTCTGCGATCTTAAACGCACTATCGAGTTCATGGGTGACCACCACTATGGACATTCCCATGGCGTCACGCAGGTCAATGATCAGATCATCAATGGCTGAGGCCACCACCGGGTCAAGGCCCGCCGAGGGTTCGTCGCAAAACAGAACGCGCGGATCCATGACAATGGCGCGGGCAAAAGCCGCCCGTTTGATCATGCCACCGGAAAGCTCGGCCGGCATGAGGTTGTCAAATCCGGACAGGCTGACGACCTCCATCTTTAGCCGCGCCATGATTTGCATGGTGGTCTCGTCGAGATTGGTATGCTCTCGCAGCGGCAACATGATGTTCTGAAGCACGTTCATGGAGGTGAACAAAGCGCCGCCCTGAAATGCCACACCCATCTTTTGCCGGAGCCTGGTCCGGGCCACGTCGTCGATGGCGTTAAGGTCCTCGCCCAACAGGCGCACGTAGCCCGAGGTCGGCCTGACCAGTCCCAATAAGGTGTTAAGCATGGTGGTTTTGCCGGACCCGGAGCCGCCCATGATGACAAGGATTTCTCCCTGATACACATCCAGACTGACGGAATGGAGAATTTCCCGCGGTCCGTAATGAGTGACCAAATCGCGCACTTCGATAACGACGTCTCGTTCCGCATGGGGCGCTGGGTGATCTATGACGGCAGCTTCTGACATATCACATGGTCACGTACGGGTGGTTATGAAAGCAAAAATCATGTCGGTAACGATGATGGCGCTGATGGCAAGCACAACAGATCGCGTTGTCATGCGACCAACACCCTCTGCGCCTCCCTCGACGAGGGCACCATTAATCACCCCGACGAGAGTTATGAGAATGCCGAACAACACGCTCTTACCCAAGCCATGCATGACGTCATCGACAACAATGATGTTTTTCAAGTCTTCGATGTAAGCCGCCATGCTTATGCCGAGTTCGACGGAAATGTACCAACCAGCACCGGCGAGCATGATGATGTCGGACCAAAAGGTCAGCACCGGCACCATGATCGTCATGGCGATGAGAGCCGGCGTAACGATAAAGCGGACCGGATTGACGCCCATCACTTCAAGGGCGTCGACTTCCTGATTAATCCGCATGGTGCCGATGCGCGCCGCCAGCGACGATCCGGTGCGTCCGGCGACAAGAATGCCGGTGATCAACGGGCCGAATTCGCGCACCACGGAAATGCCGACTCCAATGGTCACCTGTTGCTCCGCGCCAAAAGTGGACAAGGTATAGATGCCCTGGATGGCCAGCATCATACCGATGGTGATGGACATCATGGTGACAATGGGAATAGCGGCGATGCCCACTTCCATGCAGCGTTCAAAAATCATGTGAATGCGCACAGGCTGCGCACGTTTCGAACCTAACAGAGCCCAAAAAATGCTTTGGGCAAAGAGGACTACTCCGAATCCGACCTCAGCCACGCCGTTAATGGTGGCCTTGCCTACCCGTTCAAGTGTTTGAGCGACCCGTTCGGTCACCGGATCAACCGTTAGCTGCGATGGCATCCTCGACGTTTTCGAAAATCGAAAACACCTTGTCGAGACGAGCTAAGTTGAGAACCCTGAGCGCCGCTGAACTGACATGGGCCAATGCGAAAGAAGAGCCTTTCTTGCGGGAAACCTGAAAGGCTTCCACCAAGCTCGCGACCCCGGATGAATCGATGTAGTTGACCTGGGACATATCGACCACGACCCGGTCATGGCTCTCCAGGCATTCGAGCAAGCCCTGGCGCACGGCCGGTGACGTCTGTAAATCGACGTCGCCGGAGAGCGCGACAATCGTCGCTCCATCCCGTTCCGTAATGTCTAACGCCATGCGTCCCCCTCGCGTTGGGCCAAGTTTAGCGTGTTCTATAGGCGCTTGGTCAATTTAAATAAATTGCCCACACCCGGTGGAGGCTCAACAAAAGTGGCCTCGTCTGTCACCGATTTTATGAGGTGCACACCGAGCCCTCCGGGCCTTACGTCATCCAGGTCGCGGGACTTGATTTTGTCCTGGTCCACGGGGTCGGCAAAGTCCATTAGGTGGACAACCAGATTCCGGGGTTCCCGGATAAAATCGACCACGATGTCACCAGGTTCTTCCCAGCCTTCGTAGGCATGGCGGATGATGTTCTGGCAGGCCTCATCAACAGCCATGACCAGGTCATTGGACCAGGCATCGTCTTTGCCGCAATAGGCGGCGGCCTGTTCCGCACCAATGCGAATCATTTTCAGGCGATCGGCCCGCGCCGGCACACGAACCCTCAGGATTTGTCCGATAACCGTATCGTCTTGCTCCGGTGGAGGCGCTGTCGGTGTGCTTTCTGTATCGATGTCCAAGTCTTTGATGATCACCATGGTCAGATCATCTCGCAACGCCTCACCGGGCAGACGCACCGCACCGGTAATGGAGTTGACCTGACGCTCTGGATTCTCCTGGGCATGATCGCGGATCAACGCCCGGGCACCGTCGATTCCGAGCATTCCTCCTCCGAATGTTTTCGCTTCCGTTAGGCCGTCGGTGAATATGTAAAGAGTGCCGCCGTGTAGTTCGATGGTTTGGGTGGGAAATCCATCCGGACCGTTGATGCCCGGAGCGATCCCCAGTGGTGGCGCTTCGGCTTCGAACGAATTGAAACTCTCACCATATCCATCCAGTAACAAGGGGGGTTCATGGCCCGCGTTGGCGAGGTACACCGATCCATTTGCGGGATCGAACAGCCCGCCAGCCAAAGTCACGAACAGGCCGTTGGTGCCGGTTTCACACAGTTCATTGTTGATGGCATCCAGCAGACGGCCGGGGTTGTCAGTGCCTTTGGCCAGACACCGGAACAAACTGCATGTCTTGGCCATAAGCAAAGCGGCATTCATGCCTTTGCCGGAAACGTCTCCCACGTTGAACCAAATGCGTCCGTCAGACAGCGGCAGAATGTCATAGAAATCTCCCGAGACACTCAATGCCGGCATGTTGATACCGTGAACGGGGAAGTCTGGACCTTCCGAGGGAGGCAGCAGCTGCCGTTGGATCTGTGCCGCCAATTCGAGCTCGTGACGCTGCCGCTCTTGTTTAATGACCTGTTGGATCAGACGGAAATTATGAATGGCAAGTGCCGCGGCACCGGCCAGCGTTTCAAGGAGCGTAAGATCGTCCTGTTCGAACAGATTATCACCGGTCTTCTTGTTGATGATTTCAATACAGCCGAGACAATCGTCTCCGAGTGAAAGCGGCGCGCAGAGTATGGATTTGGTCGTAAACCCGGTTTGCTCGTCGACCATGGCACCGAAATCTTTGTCTTCGGTGACATCACGGACCATTTGCCCTTCGCGATCTTGGTAACAGCGGCCGACAATTCCTGCATCCGACGGCATGCGCAGCCCGGTGATGTCGACTGGGCCGAAACAGGCGGAACACACCAGCTCTTTGCCCGTATCATCGAGCAGGAAGAGTGAAGAAGCCTCGGCCCCAACATAGGTGGTAATGCGCTCTAAGCCCGCTTTTGCCATGATGTCCGGATCGCTCGTGGCCGTGAACTCACGAGTCATCGTAGCGATCAAGCCAAGGTGACTTTGCACCTCGCCTTCATCGGCGGCCGCGGCGACCAGAGATTCGGCTACATCCGACATGGCGGTAACTATGCCCGGATCAAAATGGGAGGTAAATCGCCGGATTCAGTCCAAGAAAAGGGTTCTTTCACGATTGGGACTTTTGAACCCGTTCAAAGAGACGGCAATAGGCATCGACAACCGTTTCCAGGGAATAAGGGCCGTTGACCTGCTCCTTGCCATTGGCCGTCAAGCGCTCCGCAAGTCCCGAGTCTTGCACAAGCCTACGGATCGCTTCTGTTAGTGCATCAGCGTCGTCGACGGGAAAAAGCAAACCGTTGACGTCCTGTTCAATGAGAAAAGAAGGGCCTTGGCTTTTTGATGCGACAACCGGCGTCATATTTTCCCATGCGTTGAGGATAACGTTGCCGAACGGTTCCTGACGGGACGGAACAAGACAGATGTCAGCAGCCTGCAGCAGTGCGTCACGGTCAGTGCGCCAGCCAAGAAATCTGACTCTGTCTTGCACATCTAGTTCGTTTGCCATTTTTCCAAGTGCGGTCAATTGCGACCCTGTTCCTGCGATCCACAGATAGGCGTTGGCAATGTCCGCAAGCGCGCGCAGGGCAAGATCAACACCCTTGGACTCTTCCAGCCGCGCCAGAATAAGAAGAACGGGCGCGTCTTCAGGCGTCTCAAGAGTTTTGCGATCTAATGGATCACATACTACTAGGGGTGAGAAATTCGGAATAAAGCTTACGCGGTCTTTGTCCCAACCATTATCGACGCAATGGGAAACGATGTTGGGGGTGTTGCAGACGAGGTGATCGCACTGTTTGTAATATTTAAGATTGTAGTAGCCCCCAAGCCGGCCAATGTTGATCCAAGGTCCAGATCGAGCCAAGCGAGCCGCCCGGCTCATCCATGACAACGTAACGTCGGGGCGAGTCTCTTTAAGAGCACGGTTCAATTTGACCGGCGAGAGAAAATCCAAAGGACCGCCCATGCCGGCGGCGGTCACCGAACAGCCGGCGCCTTCCAACTGCTTAAGTCGCAGATCGAAAGGCCGGGTAAAGGCATGCTGCTCCAGTCCACGCCGGGACAGCGCTTGCACGAGATCGACAAAGAAAGTTTCGGCACCGCCGTACTCGCCGCCTGCAATGATATGAAAAATACGCATGCGCCGGGACTGTACCCTAAAGCGCCCATGCCGTAATAGTTTGGTGCCCGTCGCACGCAGGAACACCGGAGCGCCCCATAAAAATGGCCGAGCATTCCTTTGCCAAAGACCTCCGGTACCGATGTGAGTCGGCAATTGCCTACGCGTTGTTTTGGCTGTTCAGAGCCCTGCCGGTCGATACCGCGTCTGCCGCCGGTGGCTTGGTTGCCCGCCTTTTCGGCCCGTTAAGCAGCGCTCATACAACGGCTCAACAGAATATGGCGCGGGCACTACCAGATAAAACACAGACGGAACGGAGACTCATTCTCGCCGGCGTGTGGGACAACATCGGCCGGGTGATGGCGGAGTACGCGACCCTTTCACGACTGAGGCGACCCGAACAGGCTGACCGTATTCAAATTGACGGCATTGAGCATCTCGAACGACTCAAATTGGAACAAACAGCAGCGATTTTTTTCTCCGGCCACATGGGCAATTGGGAAACCATTCATCTTGCACTAGCACGAGTCCTGGGCCCGCCAGCCATTGTCTACCGGTCCCCCAACAACCCGTATGTGCATAGTCTCATCAGGGCTGCGCGGGGCGACACAACCACCGAGCAGATTCAGAAAGGAAGTTCCGGCGCCCGCGAGATGATTCAGGTGCTGAAGGACAGCGGCCGCATCGCGCTGCTCATAGACCAGAAAATGAACACCGGCCTGCCCATCCCTTTCTTTGGCAGAGAGGCCATGACGGGGGATGCGGTTGCCCGATTGGCATTGCGGGTCGACTGCCCTGTGGTCCCGACGCGCGTGGAGCGCCTGGATGGCTGCAAATTCAAGGTCAGTTTTGAAGAACCATGGCAGGTCACGTCCACTGATAATCCAGACGAGGATGTTCACGGGTTACTTGTCTGCATGAATGAAAAACTGGAAAGCTGGATTCGGGAAAGACCAGGCGAATGGCTATGGCTGCACAACAGGTGGCCTAAAGACGAGACTGGATAACGTGGCTCGTCTGTCCTTCACCGGCACGCTCATCGCCTGCCCTGTTTGCGGCTCCAAGGATCACGACCTTGTCAGCCAAACGGACCGGCACGGACAACCGCTCAAAACGGTCCTGTGTTGTGACTGCGGGCATGTGTTTACAAATCCGCAGCCCACAGCTGAGGAACTCAAGACTTTTTATGGTGAGCGTTACCGCGAGTCCTACAAAGGCGTACACACTCCAAAAAGAAAGCATATTTACCGGGCGGGTATGCGCGCGCTGGAACGGTTGTCCCACCTCACAGCCTTCTGCCCATCTGGATCGCGGGTGTTGGACATCGGCTCCGGCGGCGGCGAGTTCGTCTATCTCCTCCAAAAAGCTGGATTCAAGTGCAGTGGCGTTGAACCGAACCACGGCTACGGCGAATTTTCTAAGACCACCTATGGCATCGAAGTTGGCATTGACAGTTTGGAAGATCTAACTCTGGACCAAGGTCAATGGGATGGGATTACCCTGCATCATGTTCTGGAACATTTGGCCGACCCCATTGCCGCCCTTAAAAGATTAGCCGAAGCTTTGGATCAAAACGGCAAGGTGATTGTCGAAGTCCCCAATGTTGAAGCACGTTACCACGGACCTGGACGTCAGTTTCACCTGGCCCATTTGCATACATTCTCGATTGACGGGTTAGAAGCCGCAGGCGCACGCGCCGGCCTAACCGCCGTAAACAAGACTCTGCAACCGCATACGCGGCACATACGTACCGTTTTCGCCAAAGGCGACGCGGTTGAGAAATCACCGCCTGAAAAATCCACAGCCCAAAAAATACGTGAGGGTCTCAAAACCTATACTCCGGCACGGGACCTACTCACGGCGCGGCCTTACCGTCGTCTCTGGGCAAACCTCAAGCGGCCGGTAAAAGAGAACCTGGCGCTCCTCGCTCTCGGTAATCCGAAGGGAGCGAAAGATATCCTTGACCGCCTTTACGAAAAGGAAGCGGGTGAGTTTCTTGTTAACCAGGATCTTTAATTTAGATCCCGTGCAACCCGGAATCCGAAAAACGCACCCATGCGGCGCTCGGGATCCCGGCCGCGCCATGTTGGCCGTTGCCGGTAGGCTTGGGTAATCCAGCCGCCGCCACGGATGGCGCGCCATTCACATTCCCCTTCCACTTCCACCGCTGAGCCATCCACCGGATCTGCGGGGTAAGGCAGAATGGAACAGTCCTGCGTCCATTCCCACACGTTGCCGAGAATGTCGTAAAGACCAAAGGGATTGGGTTTGAATTGCCCTACAGGCGCATTGTCGGCAAAGCCGTCGTTACAAGCGGGCGCGTCCCAATCTTCCGTGGGCCACTTTTGCGCTGCTGTGATGTCGTAGACGTTGGCATAGTCACAGGCGTCATCGGGATCTTCACCCCAAAAATAAAGTGTTTCCGTGCCGCCCTTGGCGGCGTATTCCCACTCTGCTTCTGTCGGCAGCCGGTAGCGTTGACCGGTCTTGCCCGACAACCAAGCAACAAAGGCCTTTGCATCCCGCCAGGAAACACAGACGACGGCCTCATCGTCTCTCACCGGCCGCTTGTACCCTGGGTCAAGCCAGTTGCGATCGGGTGTTGAGATATCAGTCATCACCCACATGCTGCATTCGTCGACTTCCGGTACCTGCCCGGTTGCCTGCACGAATTCAGCAAATTGATCATGGGTCACTTCATATCGGCCCAAGGCGAACGCATTGGTAATGCTCACCTGCCGCTCGGGTCCTTCGGTGCGTTCGGGATCGCCGTCGTTTTCTCCCATGGTGAAGGAACCAGACGGAATCACCACCATTTCGGGACAATCGGCGCAATCACGAAACACGGACCCGGCCTTAAGCTGGACCGTTTGCGCGTTTGCAACGCTTATGAAAGCCAATATAGCCAACGCAGAAGCCTTGATGTGCATCATTGTCATCACTCGCATCTAGATTACGAAGATAGTGAAGGTTAGGGGCCGACATACGTTATTGTCAAAGACGGCACACGGTGTTTTGTTGATGTCATTCTGTCACGTAGCTGCATGACCAGAAAGCTTAAAGAGATGCCTCACCGTCTTTCGCGAAGATCGTTTTCTGCCACAGCCGGCGCGGCATATGGCTTGAGCTCATTAGGACGGCGTGGCCGGGCCCAAGAAATAACTGATGTTCTTATCGTCGGTGCGGGGTTGTCGGAACTGAATGCGGCTCTCACTCTAGAAGAGTTAGGCTTCCGTGTTCGCCTTGTTGAAGCGAGGAACCGCGTTGGCGGGCGCGTTTATACGCTGTCCGACAGGCCGGAGATGCCGGAAACGGGGGGGGGGGGGGGGGGGGGGTCGGAAGTAGGGCCGATGTATGCCCGCATTCAAACCATGATAGAACGCCTCGATCTCTCCATGCAGTGGTGGCAGATCGAACGGCTTGAGTTCATGCTTCATATCGGCGGTCATGGGCTTTCTTCAACGGAATGGGAGTCCTCTTCAGCTAATCCATTGGCGGGTCAACTGCGGCGTCTACCCCCGTTTGCACTCAACCTCGCCTTCATGCCCAGGGACACAGGACTTCCCGAATTGGACAGTTGGCTGGAGAGCGAGCACCACGGTCGCGACATATCTTTGCATGAGCATTACGTAATGCAAGGTGCCGACCGTTCTGCTTTACGATTTTTGCGTTTGGCGGCCCAGGCAGACGATTTACGTGCTGAATCCTATCTTTGGAATCTCCGTAAAGCGCGTGTTTCTCAGTTCGAATTGAATGGCAGTCCCTTCGAAATGGTTGTTGGGGGAATGAGCCGTGTGCCACAAGGTATGGCGTCGTTAGTGAATGGAGATATCCAAATCGACACCCCCGTTGCGGCGCTGTCCCAGGATAATGCGGGAGTGACAGCGACGACGGAAACTGGAGAGGTCCTTCGCGCCAAGTATGCCATCGTCACTGTACCGCTACCGGTACTGAGAACGATGTCGCTCGACCCCCCGCTACCACCGCTCCAGGCGGAAGCCGTCAAGGCTATACCTTATGGCCAAGCTACAAGTGTTTTCCTTCAGGTCCGCGAGCCATTTTGGGAGGTAGATGGTCTGGGATCATCCTTGTGGTCCGACGGACCGATTGGCCGGGCGTACAATTGGTTGACACCGAACGGCAACTACATCTGGGTATTTTTAGCTGGCATCGTAAATCATGCCATTCGCACATGGGACGACGAGGCTGTCATGGACTTTGTGTTGCGAGAGTTGGCCGTCACACGCCCGAGCACAGTCGGCCGGGTTAAGCCCATTGCCGTTCGCAATTGGAGCAATGACCCATTTGCTCGAGGTACATATTCCTACCGCACACCCGGTCAGATAGCCCGCTACGGCAACGTTGTCGCCGAGCCCCACGGACGCATCCATTTCGCCGGAGAACATACCGCTTTGCTGCAGCAAGGCATGGAAGGAGCGATGGAATCGGGAGAGCGGGCCGTCTTTGAAATCTTCGACCGCGCTTAAATGAAGCGACCGAACCTTATTCTTCCGGCGCGACCGTCAAACTGATGCCGTCAAGCTCGTCGGATAACTGAATCTGGCAGCTCAGACGTGAGTTATCGGCTTTGTAATGCTCTGTCTCTTCCACCAGCTCTTGCTCATCTTCGGAGCGGCCAGGAAGTTTCGCGGTCCATTCATCATCGATGAAAACATGGCAGGTGGCGCAGGAGCAGCAACCGCCGCAGATGGCTTCCACGTCCATGTCATTGTCGCGGAGCGCTTCCATCAAAGTGGCTCCCGTCTTTCCCTCGATTTCGTGCTTTTCGCCCGCACGGTTGACGACATGAATGGTGGCCATTTTGCTGAAAACCTCGGTTTCAATTGGGGAAGCGTCTGATATTCGGGGGCTGGTAACCCAAGCGCGGCCGGGGGGCAAGCCCTTTCCCCTGTTTCCCAGGCCGGATACCGGGCGGCTCAAGGGGTGCGGCCGCATGTTGGGCAATTTATAGTAAGCCGCATATTCAAGGACGTTTCAGGGCGAAAACGCAGAAAAGGAGCCAGCCATGCTGCTTCCCCCTCCACAGGCGAAACACGGCATAACGCCCGACTGGTCCCATGATGACAAGTCGCGCCAGGCCTTCCAACGCACGCTTCGTGAGAACGTGATCCGTAAGCTGTCTAACGGCAGCCGCATCATGTTTGAAAACCGGGTCAAACCCCGCTTCGAAAAGGAACAGGGCCGGCCGTTCGAGGATCGCTACGAAATCAAAAAGGAGATGCGCAAGGATCCCTACTATCAGGCGCACTTGAGCATTCAGCGTTCAGCACAGGAGCTAATGTGGGCATCCGTCACCTACTCCCTGGACCGGCAGATCGATGAAATGATCGCGCGGGCCAAGCAAAGCGGTGACACGTTGGGTAGTCTGACCCTTGATCCCAAAATGCCCATCCCGCGTTATATCGACAGCCTCGACATACATTGCATGCCGGGTGGCTACACCACGGACCTGTGTGACGGCGACATCGCCGCCGGCGCTATTTACGAAAAGGGCTCCTACATATACGGCAGCGGCCGGTCCGGACCGAACAATGACCGGTCAGGACAGTCTATTGCCGACTACCTTAAGCGGGAGCATCCCGACTTTGCGCCGAAGCGCATTCTCGACATGGGGTGTGCAACGGGCAACAACACCCTGCCGTTCTGCGATGCTTACCCGGATGCGGAGGTGCATGGCATCGAGTTGGGGGCTGCGCTGTTACGTTACGCTCACGCTCGCGCCGAAGCCCTAGGCAAGGCCGCACACTTTAGTCAACAAAACGCCGAGAAAACGAACTTCGAAGACGAGTCCTTTGATCTCGTTGTCTCCTGCATCATTTTTCACGAGACCTCCCGTAAAGCGCTGCCGCGTATCATTGCCGAGACCCGCCGCTTATTGAAACCGGGCGGTATCATGGTTCATTTGGAAGCGGGTCAGTTTGAGAACTTCGACCTCTGGCGCCAGGTGGTATTCGATGCGGAGACGTACAACAACAACGAGCCTTTCTGGTCCACCTATCGGGATATGGATCTCGAAAAAGTCATGGCCGAAGCCGGCTGGCCCGAAGGCAGCGCTCATTTGCATCTGGAGCCGTTCGGGCAAGTTCAAGTGACATCCGCCAACAAAGCGCAACAAAACATGCTGGGCTTTTGGTTCATGGTCGGACAGAAGTAAGGAGCAGGTCATGAACGAGAGCAGCAAAGTCCACGTCCCGCAAACGGCCAAAGGTCACAGACCCACGTTCTTCGACGACCCGGCCAACGACCGGATCATTGCCATGATGATGTCAATGGTGACGGAAATGTGGGTGATGCGGGAGCGGTTGGACAGTGTCGAAGCGCTGGCGGCGCAGAAGGGGCTGTTTTTGGAAGAGGAGTTGGAGCGATTCGAGCCGGACCCCGAGCGCGCTGAAGAACGGGAACGCATGCGCCAGGAATTTCTCGACCGGATCTTCTACATCTTTCAGGAAGAAGCTGAAGACGCGGCGCGCGGCGATACGCAAGAAGCCTATGAAGAAGCGGTCAATATCAGCGCCACCCAGTAGCCGCCGCGATCCAATACTTGCACTGAAAACTCGGCTTATTAGATTGTCGGTTTGACCGCACCTGTTGGACTTTTGAAGGGACTTTATGTCTATCACCTTGCCGCCCACCTATGACCGTGCCGGACAGCATGCCCTGTCGCCGGAGGTGGAGCATGATGAAGTGGCCCGGTTCAACTTCCTGACCAACCTCAACGTCCACCTGGGTCAACAGGTCTCGCCGGGAAACCAGCTCGCATACGAAAAACGCGTCAAACCCGCCTTCAAGAAAACAACCGGTAAAGAGCTGTCGACCCGTCAACAGGTGCGCGACGCCATGCGCAAGGATCCCTACTACCAATGCTGGGCAGCGCTTCGACGCAACACCATGGAACAACGCCAGCAGGCGGGCCGGCATGTAATCTTGCGCCAGCTCGACGACCTTGTCGAAAAGGCAAAAGCGCTTAACGACGGCAAGGACACATTAAGCGTCGATGATGATATGGAACCGCCCCGCTATATCGCCCATGTGGACAACCATTGCATGCCGGGCAGCTATTACACCCAGGTTGTTGCCGACGACGTTCTGGCCGGTGCCAATTACGAAGCGGGACTTTTTGTCACCACGGCCGGGTCCATGTCATCAAAAGGGGACGGCGGCGGCCGCTCTGTCGTCAATTTTGTCAGAGACGAGTTTCCCGAATTTCGGCCCAAACGCATTCTCGATCTTGGCGCCGGAATTGGGCTTAACACCCTTCCCATTGCCGACGCGTTTCCTGAGGCGGAAGTGATCGCCGTGGATGCGGGCGCGCCCATGGTCCGCTGGGGTCATGCCCGTGCCCAATCCATGGGCTATGACAAGGTCAAGTTCGTCCAAGGCGACGGTGATCATCTGGACTTCGAGCCGGAAAGTTTCGATTGGGTGCAGACCACCATGTTCTGGCACGAGACATCGACCAAGGCGATCCACAGTATGATGAAAAAGATCCACGGCCTGATGGCCCCTGGAGGTCTTTTTCTCAACGTCGAACAACCCAATTTCACTCCTGACACACCGTTATACGACCAATTCAGCAGAGATTGGGATGCCTGGTACAACAACGAACCCTTCTGGTCGAAACTCCATGTCATGGATGTATTCGAGATCATGGAGTCGGCAGGCTTTGCCCAAGACAAACACTTCGACGGCGGCACGGAGGCGGACATTGAGCAAGGACAGTTTCAGTCATGGTCAAGCACGTTGTCCCGCCATAAGCCGGAACTGAAAGATGGTTTTGACACCAAGCACAATGCCAGCAAAGGTGAGCGCTGGTATCTGTTCGGCGCCTGGAAATAGCACTTAAGGAACGCACGACTTGAGGAACGCACCATGACCGAGATCGATGTCAACAAACTGGCCAACGCCAAAGCCAAAGGCAAACGTCCGTACTTTTTCGACGACCCGGCGGTGGAGCGGGTGCTGTCCATCACCATGGCCGTAGCCACGGAACTGGCCGTCACCCGCGAAAGGCTGGACACGGTGGAGCGTCTCTTGGAAGCAGGCGTGCCGGTGACCAAAGAGAACATCGATGCCTATCGGCCCGACGACGATGCCTCAAAAGAAAGGCAGCAATGGCATGCCGATTACATCTCGCGCATCTTGAGGATCGTGCACCAGGAGCTGGAAGCGATAGAAAACGAAAGCCTCAATGAGGATTCGGAAAAGCTGGCGGACGAGTACGCCACGGCCTAGGGTCTGTTGACATTTAACGCATGGCGATGATGGTTGCGACGAGGTTGCAGTTTGCGGCGTAGCTGATGTCGGTCTTGTCGTAGCGTGTTGCGATGCCACGGAATTCCTTGATCTTGGCGAAGTAGTTTTCGATCAGATGTCGCCAGCGGTACATGTGCTTGTCGTAGGCCGCCGGCCGCTTCCTGTTGGCGAGCGAGGGAATGACGGCGCTTGCGCCACGTTGGTCCAGTTGCTCTCGCAGCCAGCCGGCATCGAATGCCTTGTCGGCGATGAGGGCATCGAAGTGAACGTCGTCGATCAACGGCTGGACGCCCATCATGTCGTGGCGCTGGCCAGGGAGCAGCACGAAGCGGACCAGACACCCCAGTGCGTCGACCAGGGCGATGATCTTGGTGGTCAATCCGCCCCGTGATCGGCCGATGGCCTGATTTTGAGTCCCCCTTTTGCGCCGCTCGCCTTCTGGTGAACGCTGACGATGGTGGCGTCGATGAGGGCATATTCGAAATCCGGTTCCGCCGACAACTCCTCGAACAGCCGCTCGAAGACACCCTTCTTCGCCCATCGGCGAAAGCGCTGGAAGACGCTGTTCCAATTGCCGAACGCCGGGGGCAGAGCGCGCCACGGCGACCCTGCGCGCACCCGCCACAAAACCGCCTCCAAAAACAGGCGGTTGTCCGCCGCCGTCACGCCACGGTCCGTCGCCTTGCCCGGTAGATGACGCCAAATTTTCTCCCAAACATTGTCCGTGATCACAAAACGCTCTGACTTCATCAAACACTCCTTGCAAAAGGAGGCTTGAATCACTTTTCCGCGACATTGGGAATCCACTAAATGTCAACAGACCCTAGAGCGCGCTAACCGATATTCAGCAGAATCTCCGTCGTTTCTTCCGGCGCCGTGACCATGAGGTCGTGACCCGTGTCCAACGTCATGTACGTCCATTCAGGGTCCGCTTCAGCCAAAGCGGCAACCGGATCGGGCTCACCGCTGGCCATACGTGCTGCCTGCATACAGCGGACAAAGGTTTTCGGCACACCGGCCGGGCCACCGTTTTCGTAAACCACCGTTTCCATCAGGGTCGGCAAGGGATGCTCCACCAACTTGCCCTCGACCCAGTCGTAGAGAGGATGGCCTTCGGGAATGCCGAGGAAATCCATTCCCGAATGGGCCATGAGATAACCGTCCTTGGCCACCGTCATGCGCTGTTCGCCGACACCAGGCGGCAGGAACGGTTTGCCATCGGTGGGCAGTACCGCGTCCAGATAAACGATGTGGCGCAGCCGGTCCTTCACCTTGTCCGCCACCCAGCTGACCACGTGTCCCGCATAGGAATGACCGACAAGGATGACGTCATCGAGTTCCTCGAAAGCGAACAGATTGACGATGTCGGCGACATGGGTGGACAGGTTGACATCGGGACTACGCAGGTGGACGCGGTCCCCCAACCCGGTCAGCGACGGGGTAAACACGGCATGGCCGGCGGCCTGGAGGGGCGTGCGGATGTCCCGCCAGCACCAACCGCCATGCCAGGCGCCGTGAACGAGCACGTAAATTTTGCGCTCCGCCGCAGCGGCGGACCGACTGCCTCCATTGGCAGTGAGGGTCGCGGCGGCAGCGGTGGAAAGAAGGTCCCGTCTGGTCATTGTTGTCTCCCGGACTTGGGTCTGGCTGAAGCCATGACAATGGGCGATCTTTTTATGCGATCCAAGATAGAACCCGCTTGATTGTCACCTTTTGTCACAACCCGCATCTTGACCGGTTCAATTGGCGGGCCGTAGCCTCAAAGACCAACAAGAAAGGGACAGCACCATGAATGAGGCCAGCGCCGCAGGATCATCTGCGGTCAGGGAAGACGGCACGTATCCGTCCATGCCCTTGCGTAAGGACCGCATCACCGTATCCGTGGTTCAAACCGAAGTGCATGGCGTACCGGGGGACAACCCGGACCCGGCTTTGGCCGAAAACCTCGAATACATGTTGAACAGCATCGACGCCGCAAACGGCTGGGGCGGTCCGTGCGATCTGCTTTTATTTCATGAGTTTCCCCTCACCGGGTTCAGTACCTGGACCCGGGATCAGCACTATGCCGTGTGCCGCGAAGTGCCCGGACCGGAAACCGAAGCCATCGGCGCCAAAGCCAAACAATATGGTTGCTACGTCGCCTTCGGCACTTACGTCAAAGACCCGGAGAATTGGCCTGGACACATATTGCATCTGATGGTGCTGATTGGCCCTGACGGCAACATCGTTGCCCAGCATTGGAAGCAACGGAACGCGCGCGGCATGTTTCCCGGTTCCGAACAATTCACCACCAATATCTACGACGTCTATCCGCGCTTCATTGAAATGTACGGCGAAGATGC
Organism: Rhodospirillaceae bacterium; assembly: GCA_965207985.1. GTDB lineage: Bacteria > Pseudomonadota > Alphaproteobacteria > Rhodospirillales > Rhodospirillaceae > CBDBND01. Next base: position 154,456 of record CBDBND010000009.1, read on the forward strand.
GGTCATTCCGGTTGCGCAGACGGACATCGGCAACATCGCCATGTCGGCGGTGCAATTCGAGCCGGAATTGTTCCGTTGTTTCGCTTTAAATGGAGCCGAGATTATCTGCCGGGTGGCCACGGGCGGCTTTGAATATGAAGACATGCGCCTGACCTCCTATCACAACAGCCTCTACACCATGATCACCAACAACTCGGTGACCATCAGCAAAAAGAACAAGTCCTTCTTCCAGGATACGGCCTATGGCGGATCGGGCCGCTCTGCCATTTTCGGCCCGCGCGGCACCGAACTGGCCAAGGCGGGACCGTTTGAGACCCAGCAACGGGCCATCATTCCCATCAAGGAATTCCGTGAAAAGCATAGGATTCCCGACGTCCATATGACCCTCTACCGACCAGTGCTGGACCAATACCGTGAACGCTACGATCCGGGCATGTATCTTGAGGACCTGCCCAAAGACCGGCGTGAAGCGGGCAAACAGTTCGCCGAACGGGCGCGTTGGATTCACTACTGGTAAGTCCGGATTGGTAAGTCCGGCGTATTCACCACGCTGCACAGGAATGACGCACAGGAATTTTACGATGAGATTTATCCTTCAGGCCGGCTTGACAATTATTTTGTTGCTGTCCAATGCGGCATCGGCGGAAGTGGTTTTTAACCGCTCCGGCGGCAGTGACCCCTCCTCCCTCGATCCGCAAAAGGCCACAGGCAATACCGCTGTTCCCATACTGAACGAACTGTTCGTCGGCCTCATGACCACCGATGCCCAGGGGAAGCTCATTTATGGTCTTGCTGAGAGTCATACCGTTTCCGACGACGGCTTGATTTGGGAATACACCCTGCGGGACGGATTGAAGTGGTCCGACGGCACACCACTGACCTCGGAAGATATGGTGTGGTCCCTCCGTCGCCTGATGCTGCCTGAAACCGCATCGCGCTATTCCCAATTCTTTTTCGCGGTAAAGAACGGTCGCGCGGTTACGGGCGGTGACATGCCCCCGGAAAGTTTCGGGGTTTCTGCACCTGATTCGAGAACGGTGCGTTTTGAATTGAACCATCCGGACCCATTGTTTCCGCAAGCGCTCAACAGTTTTTCGGCGACGCCGTCGCCCCGTCATAAAGTGGAAGAGCTGGGCACGAACTGGACCAAGGCGGGTCAGTTTGTTTCAAACGGCGCCTACACATTGGAAGAATGGGTACCCGGCACGCGTTTGACTCTGAAAAAGAATCCCAATTTTTATGACGCGGACAGCGTATACGTCGACACGGTCAATTTCTTCCCGACACAGAATTTGAATACGGTGTTCAACAGGTTCCGGGCTGGCGAGTTGGATGCCATTCTCAATTTCCCGCCGGAGCAGATGGACTGGATCCGGGAAAACATGCCGGACGAGTTGCAAATCGCACCGACGCTGGGCATTTATTATTTTCTGATCAATGTCAACAAGCCGCCGTTCAACGACGTCCGGGTGCGCAAAGCCCTCGCCTTGGCCTTCGACAAAGACGCAATGATCGACCGTTTGCTCAATACGGGTGTTGTTCCCGCTTATAGCTTTGTCTCTCCCATAGTCGACGACTATGAGGTCGCCGAGGCGTCCATCGCCGACATGCCCATGCCTGCGCGCCTAGCCGAGGCCCGGCAACTAATGGCGGACGCAGGGTACGGAACAGACAATCCGCTGACCTTCGAGCTGGCTTACGACACCTTGGAGGAAAACCGCAAAATTGCCGTGGCCATGAAGGCCATGTGGAGCGCTATTGGTGTCAATGCGGAGTTGATGGACACCGAATTCCGCAACCTCAACCGCAAAGCCCGTACCCGGGATTACGACATTATGCGTTGGGCTTGGTTCTCACCCTTCAATGACGCGGCAGGTTACCTCAATCTCATGCGTTCGGGGGATCCCAGCAATTACATTGGATTTTCTAACGCAGAGTTCGACTCGCTTATGGCCGAGGTCAGCGTCACCTCCGATACCACCAAACGCAATGCGTTGATGCGCCAGGCGGAGCGCATTCTGATGGAAGACTATGTTATGCTGCCGGTATATCATTACGTTAGCCGGCGTCTGGTGAAGACCTATGTACAGGGCTGGCACGCCAACGCCCGCAACACGTATTTGGCCAGGTATTTGACGGTGGATCGCCCTGAAGGGTGATGCAAGCGAGCACCGCTTAAAGGAGACACAGCCATGTTGATGAACTGCTGGTATGTCGCCGCAGAAGCGAAGGATGTGACAACGGAACCCCTGGGCGTGCACATGCTCGGACAGGATTTAGTAGTGTTCCGTGATAAGGACGGCAAGGCCCGTTGCCTGAGCGATATCTGCGTCCATCGGGGCGGTTCGTTGTGCCGCGGTAAGGTGGTTGAGGGCACCGTGCAATGCCCCTATCACGGCTGGCGGTTCAACGGCGATGGCAAGTGCGTGGAAATCCCTTCCCTCGGGCCCGATGCCAATATTCCCAAACGGGCGCGGATCGACTCCTATCCCGTCGAAGAAAAGTACGGCTGGGTCTGGGTGTTCTTAGGCGATGCACCGGAAGCGGAGCGGCCGCCTATGCCCGATTATTTCCCCGAATACGAAGCTTACGAAAAAGGGGAAAGCGATGAGTGGCGGTTTGTCCGCGGCAATTTCACTTTTGAATGCAATTGGGTCCGCGCCATCGAGAACGGCAGCGACCACACCCATGCCTTCTTCGTCCACACCGATTTCGGCAATCCGGAAAGTCCCATTGCCAAAGACTACGATCTGGACATCGACGATTCCAAAATCGAGTCCCTTGGCTATGCCAAACCGACACAAAAGCGCGGTGTGTGGGCCGATAAGATCGACAACAATCGCCCGGATGTGAAAACCATGGTGCGAATCTATAAGCCAGCGCCGTCGATCCGCATCGAAATGCACCTCAAGCCTCCCATATGGCAGATGATCGTGTCCGGTTACACGCCCATTGATGAACATCGCACCCGGGTGTGGTTCTGCCAGGGCCGCAATTTCTTCACCGATCCGAAATACGATGATGACTCCCGGCGCCGGGTGCTGCTGGTTTTCCAGGAAGACGCCAAAGTGATCGACCACATCCGTCCGGCCATGGTACCGCCCACCTTGTCGGATGAACTGGCGCTGGACAATGACAAGCACGGCATTGAATTCCGCAAATGGGTGAAATCCCAAGAAGCCGTCGGCCGGGCCATCGATCTGAAAGCGCAAGAAAAGGAAGACGAGATGGTTCGTGTGATCCCCTCCCCGGCACGGCGTGAGGATCCGAAGAACTGGGTGCTGGATACGGTCCATACCAAACAGCCGAAAATCGTCCGCGAAGCTGCGGAATAGGTTTTGTTGGCTGATCGACTAAAGATTAAGACAGCATAGCCGTTATGACCGCTTACGCCATGCGCCGTATGTTGATTGCGGCGCCGACACTGTTCGTCATCATCTCCTTGTCGTTCTTTCTTATGCATCTCGCGCCGGGTGGACCGTTCGACGCAGACGCAGCTCTGGAGCCGGAAGTCATCGCCAATCTGCAGGCGGCCTACGACTTGGACAAGCCGGTGGTCGTCCAATACGGACTTTATCTTGGCAAGGTCGCGCGCGGCGATTTCGGACCATCTATCGTTTACATCGACCGGACGGTCTCAGAACTGCTGGCCATCGGCTTGCCGGTCAGTTTGAGGCTGGGCCTGTCGGCCATGGTCCTTGCCATTCTCATCGGCGGCACATTGGGAATTCTTGCGGCGCTGAGGCAAAACACCTCGACCGACTACGCCGTCATGTCCATGGCCATGACCGGCATCGCCGTGCCAAGTTTTGTTATGGCGCCGCTGATGAGTTTGATCTTCGGCGTCATCCTGAAAATTCTGCCGGTCGCTACCCTCGAGCCCCGTGGCAGTCTGGCCGAAGCCGTTCCCGCTCTGGCGCCAATGACGCCCTACATCTTACCGGTGATCGCTCTGGCGCTGCCGCAGATTGCCATCCTTGCACGCCTCACCCGCGGTGCCATGATCGAGACACTCCGACAGAACTACATCCGCACCGCTCGGGCTAAAGGTTTGAAAGCGGGCAACGTGGTCTGGACCCATGCCATGAAAGCGGCGGCCTTGCCCGTAGTCAGTTACTTAGGGCCGGCTGTGGCCTCGGTGGTCACCGGCTCCATTGTCATTGAGCAGATTTTTCAGCTGCCGGGCATGGGCCGGTTCTTTATTCAGGGCGCCCTCAACCGGGATTACCCCTTAGTGCTGGGCATCGTCATTGTCTATGCGGTGGCGGTCATCCTGCTCAATCTGATTGTCGATCTGCTGTACGGGCTGCTTGATCCCAAAGTGAAGGTGAACGCATGAGTTTGTTCGCCGTACAGCGTGATGGTCATGACGCCCTGTTGGCCGATGCGGCTGCCTTACAGGGTCGCTCTCTGTGGCAGGACGCCTGGCGGCGTTTCAAATCCAATCGCGCTGCCATGGCCGGTGTGATCGGATTGGCGTTCATCACATTGGGCGCGATTTTTGCGCCATCCATGAGCGCCTATACCATCGACGAATTGGATTGGATGAACATCGCCACGCCGCCGTCGCTGGAGAACGGTCACTGGTTCGGCACCGATGACACCGGCAAGGACATGTTCGTCCTGACCTGGGTCGGCGCGCGGGTCTCTCTCACCATCGGTGTGATGACCACGGCCGTGGCTTTGTCCATCGGCGTGATCTACGGCGCCACGGCCGGATACGTGGGCGGACGGACGGACAGCGCCATGATGCGGTTTGTCGACGTGCTCTACGCCCTGCCTCTTCTGTTCTTCATTATCATTCTGGTGACTATCTTCGGGCGGAACATCTTCCTCGTTTTTCTCGCAATCGGTTGCGTGGAGTGGCTGACCATGGCTCGCATCGTCCGCGGCCAAACGCTGTCGGTCAAACAGAAGGAATACATCGAGGCGGCCCGGGCGTCGGGTGCGCGGCCAGCGGACATCATCGGTCGGCATGTGCTGCCCAATGTCATCGGGCCGGTAATCGTGTACGTCACCTTGCTGGTGCCCACCAACATCCTGGTGGAGAGCTATCTCAGTTTCCTTGGGCTCGGCGTCAAAGAGCCGTTGACCAGTTGGGGCGTGCTGATTTCCCGTGGTGCCAACACCATCGAAAGCGCTCCCTGGCTATTGCTTATTCCGGCAACGTTTCTCGCCATGACCATGTTCTGTTTCAACTTCATCGGCGACGGCTTGCGTGACGCCCTCGACCCCAAGGAGCGCTGACGCGGATCAGTTTTCAACGACGTCGAAGTCTTCGAAGTTCATCACGTCTTGCACGGGCGCGTAGCCGGTCAAGTTTCCTGCCAAACCATCGAAGTCCACGCCTTGCCAAAGAATAATCGCGGGCGGATCTTCCCGTTCGTGAGCAAGGACAGCATGAAAATAAGGCAACGCGTCTTCCGCTGAGAGCTGATCCCTCGCTTGACGCAACAGTGGAAGCAGATCTTCATCGCAATGGTAAGGACTGCGGTCGTTTAATATCCCTTGGCAGACCCGGTGACGGTAGGCGTTGAGCGGATCGGGACCGCGGGCGAATAGACTGATGAGATCCCCCTCTGCGTTGCCGAAAAACAGATCCTGGGTGTTTTGAAAAGCGGGTTTGGTCCGGAGTTCCAGACGCACACCAATGTTGGCGAGATCAAGAGCGACCTGTTGAAAATAGAGAAGATCGTTTGCACCCCGCGAAGCCACTGTCGCCATCACATCAAGCCCATTCGGGTATCCGGCTTCAGCAAGCAAGGCCTTCGCCATATCCGGATCGTAATCATAGGGAGCAAGATTTGGGTTATAGCCGAATGATCCGGGATAGGCGATTTGCGACACCGGCACGGCGGCACTTTGCAACAGCGTATCGATAATGGCTTGGCGGTTGACGCCGTAGTTCATGGCCAGCCTGACCCGGGAATCCACCACCGGCCCGCCATTCACCGTAAGAAACGCAAGAAACTGAACCGTCGTCGTATTGCGCAGGACCAATCTGGCGCCGACATCTTCCAGGAGAGACGCATCATCCGGACCAAGACCGACAACGAAATTCACCGCCCCGGACAAAATGGCCTGTAGCCGGGCGGTCTGGTCGGGCACTTGGACAAAAGACAAACGATCAAGCTTTGGCGGACGCCAGGAAGTTCTATGAGCGCGCATATCGACACGCCCTTCGATCCAACGTTCAACCTGGAAGGAACCCGTGCCCACCGGATTCGATTCGTATTCCGGCCGAGACATGGTTTCCCAAGCGTTGGCTTCGGGAATGCGCCAGACGGACGCATGAAGAGGGAACAAGGCATCCCGCTTATTGAGTTGAATGTCGACCGTGAGATTATCGATCGCCCGTGCCGACTCCACTTGATACAGGGTGGTGCTGATGGTCCAGGTGCCGGCGTCGGGTGCTTCACGCATGTGGCGGACAGACCGGACAATGGCGTCGGCGGTAAAAGGTACCCCGTTGGAGAACGTCACGCCTTCGCGCAACTTGAACCGCCACAGCGTGGCGTCATCACTTTGCCACGACACCGCAAGTCCCGGCCCGATGGTACCGTCTTCATTGACGATGGTGAGGGTGTCGTAGATGGCAAGGAGCGGCATGATCGCCGGCATGGTGATGGCTTGATAGGCGTGGCCGCGGTTCAGTCCGATCAGCGCCGTGCCCACGGTCACGGATTTTTCTTGAGCGCGAACGATTGACGGTGGTTGAGAAAGAGTTGCGGCTAAGACAACGAGGCAACAGACGCCATATATTGGAAACAGACGCATAAATGACGCAGCAGCCTCTTTTGGCGAACAGTAGACAAAGTGACGATTGACTCCCAAGTCTAATCAATCAACGCTGATTAGCACAAAGGTTTGTCACGCGATTGAGACGAAAAGAAGAGACAGGGGGCACAGATGGTAAATCAAGTGATCAAACGCACATTTGTTTTTTTACTCATTGGTGTGTTGCCGGCATTACCTGTCAGTGCACAAACGCTCGTCATCGAAAACGTTACGTTGATCGACGGCACCGGTGCCGGACCACAAGCGGGTGCCACTGTTGTTGTCGAAGATGGAAAATTCAGCGCGGTCGGCGGCGGCGTCTCCGTTCCGCGCGGTGCTCAACGGATTGACGGATCGGGGCAGTTTCTCATTCCCGGTTTGATGGATGTTCACGTGCATGTGCCCGGCAGTGCGGTACGCAATCAGGCAGGCGAATTAATCCGCCCAGAAAACAGGGACGTGGCCATCGGTGCGCTGCATAGTTTTCTCTTCAGCGGTATCACCACCGTCTATGACGCCGGCAACAATGCCGACCACATCATGGGCCTGCGGGCCGAAGAGCGCGCCGGAGATTTACTAAGCCCGCGTATTTTTGCCAGCGGCAGCACCATCACCTTCCCCGGCAGTTGGGGGGCGGGCGCGAACGCCACCCTCATCGACAGCTGGCCAGAGGGACAGGCGGGTATGGACCGCAACTTCGCCCGCGACCCTGATCTGCAAAAAATCACCTATGAAAATTTCGGCGCCGGCGCCAATCCTTGGGTGCCGACGTTTTCCGACGATGTGATCACCAGCATCATCCGATACGCCAAGGACAAAGGTGTGCGGACCACCATTCATATTTCCGACGAAGCCCACGCCCGCATCGCCCTGGCCGCGGGTGTTGATACCTTCGCGCATCCCGTGGTGGTCGGGCGTATGTCGGAAGGATTCATGCCCCTCATCATCGACAGCGGTGTGATCGTGGCCTCGACCCTTGCCGTGTTCGACAATATCGTCCGCATTGTTGAAGCGCCGGAGTTTCTCGATACGCCCCTGTTCGAAGCCGTCTATACGGATCAACAAATCGAGGATTTCAAAACCCGGGAAGCGCCGCGCTATGCCTCCATCGGCTGGGACAGTTGGTTCAAGACCACGCTTAGATACGCCCTTGAGAATGTTAAACGGCTGCACGATGCCGGCGTCGTCATTGCCCTCGGCACGGACCGGACCATCGGCCCCCTCACCCACAGGGAACTGGAACTTTACGTTGAAGCCGGCATTTCACCGCTGGATGCCATTACCATCGGTACGCTCAACGCGGCGAAATATCTCGCGCGGGAGGACGAGCTGGGCACCATTGAGCCAGGCAAGTTGGCCGATATGGTGTTGTTGAATGCGAATCCACTGGACGACATCCGCAACACGCAAAATATTGCGCGGGTGTTCAAAGGCGGCGTGGAAATCGACCGGGATGATCTGCAGATTCCGAGGAATATGCGTTGAAGATTTGAATTGCACGTTTTCGAACCGGCGAACCGGCCTCCACTTCGCCTGAAAACGTGCTAACGCGGCTCGGCCAGCTCCAGTTTGGTCAGCACGTACTCCTTGTCCTCGTCGGTAATCGCCTGCTTGACAAGGATGCGATCCTCCCCGGTGATCCACATTTCAATGTTGGTGAGCAAGTAACGTTCGGTTTCAAACGTACCCGCCGGAACGGTGATGGTCTCTTTACCCAGGTATGTGAACGTCGCCGGATGCAGTCGTCCTTTTACAGACGCCTGGCCGCCGGGTGCGGGACTGAAGTTAAAATAGGTGGCCTTGTGCACGCCCTCTGCGTCGCGCTCGCCCTGCCAAAGATACCAGCCGTTCATGGACTCCCCGTGGGTAACGACGGAGAGTTCATGGGGCACTTCTAAAATGTCTTCAATGCGGCCGCCAGGGCCTTCCGACACAGCGCGCAGTTGATTGCCGTCCACGGCGGCGCGGATGGAACCGCGATAGCCGTCTGGCACCCAATAGGTGGCGTAGACGTCGATGGGGCGGAAGTCCTTGTCCACGTGGGCGGTCATGATCTGCAACGCATTGGCGGCGATGAAATCCTTGCTCAGGATCATGGTGCGCGAGCCGTCGGGATGAACGAAGATGCGCCACTCCTCCGCACCCCGGTAGCGCTTGTCCGTCTTGGTCTGAAGCCTGAGGGTACCGACCACTTCACGTACCACATTGATGTTTGGCCCGGTGTTTTCGGGCTCTTGCGCAAGGGTTGGCTGCAAACCAAAGAGAAATGCAAAAGAGATGATGCCGAGAAATAGGTTACGCATAGTTTTCAGTCCTTAGGTGCGATGGTGACCATTTCAGCTGCGCCGTCCACCTCATTGACCCAACGGCCAAAGACAAAATCCCGCAATGCCTGCGTCGTTTCGTAGGCACGCCAACGGGCGAGATTGTCAAACGTCATGGTGTTGGCGTAGTGATACTCTGCGGGCACCACCACCGGCTCCATTTTGAAACTGTTGTAGTAAGACGAAAGTCCGCCCAGGACCTGGCGCATCTCCTCAAGAAAATCCTCTGCTTCAGGGCTTCCGGGTTCTGCCTTCAAACGAAAGCTGATACGCAAGGTGACCGGCTGGGTCAGGCGCCAGTCGTCCGGCAGCATAAAGAAGTTGGTTTCCCGTTCCGCCGCCCAGGCTTCGATATCCTGCTCTTGAGCCTCAATAGGGCCGGATATGAGGACGACGGCGACGGCGATGACGATTGCCGTTCGTTGCAGCAAATGAAACATGGCGTTTACCTCCCTCTATTCATTGAAATCTCATCCAGCCACGGTAGCAGATATGGGAAGCAATCGTACCGGTCCGTACCTTGGAACGTCTTCAGCCTGGGAACGCCTCATAAAATTCGAATCGTGACCCGTTAGGACAGGCGACGGCAAACGCTTGAGTCTCGCCGAAGGGCGCGAGGGCAAGGGTCATCGGTCCGGTGACCTGCACGCCCTTGGTGGCGATGTGTTCGGCGTAGGCATCGAGACCCTTGACCGGAAAACGCTGGGCAAGAATGCCGAGATTGGGCGGTGCGGAGCGGTCAGAGAAGTCATGGCCTTCCAGACCTTCCAATAGAACCGTTTCCACAGCACCGCCAGACTCTCCCGGGGGATGATAGCCGACGGCGCGGCCGGTCAGAGTGCGGGCGATGTTGAGAGGTAAGCCAAAGATGTTGGCTCCATCCTCCGGTGCATGGCTCCAGGTTTCCCGGAACCGTTCCTCGAAGCCCAGCACGTCTGTGAAGAAACGATGGGTCGGCTCCAAATCATCGACGATTTGGCTCGAGTTTATGGACCTGCTGAAACCTGAAAAGTCCGCCTCCTCCGGGCTCAGTGGCGGGTCGATGCGCTGAATCATGGCGTGGACGATGCCGTCGTCGATAAGCATGAGGGCATGGCGCACGGTCAAAGGTCCAAACTTCCAGGTCACCGGATCGGCATAGGGGTGTAACCCAAAGCCTGGAGTGCAGCGAACTTGGCATCCAGGTCGTGAACGAGCACGTCGATGTCGTACAGGCCCCCGGTGTCCCAGCTCTGGGCGCTGGGACGCATGTGTTGTTGGTCAACGCCATGGAACTTGACGAGGCGCAGCCAGCCCCAGGATTTGCCAGGCGGACCGACAACGACTTCGTCCAAAATTGTGTCCGGCGGGACATTCCAAAACGCAGCTAAACTTTGATGTGCCCGTCCTTGGTGACTCACCTCCCAGCCACCAAGCTCGGTATAAATGCGCGCTACCCGGTTGGGGTCGGTGACGCTGAAGACCGTCTCAGTACAGCCGTGGACCACAGGCTCAGGCATGGGGTGTCTGCTCTTTCAGGAATGAGATAACCCTAGCATGAATACAGGGGTTGCGCTCCCGTTAGAAGAGAGAAATTATAGAGCTTCCAGTTCACGCGAGCGGTGGGGAGTGCCCGTGTCATCACCGGAATCATCTTCTCCTGATTTGAAAGACCTCGTCGAAGCGGTCAACGACACTTCGCGCACAGCGCGCAACGTTGTCAACGCCATGCTGGTTGTCGCGGTCACCTTGGGTGCCACCATCATTGGCACGACGGACGAAGCACTCTTGCGTGAGACGACAGAGGTTATACCGACCCTGGGCGTAAGCATTTCCCTGGTGACCATGTATTCCCTAGCGCCGCTAGTGTTTTTGTTTTTGCATGCCAATGCGCTGTTGCAACTTCAAGTTCTCATTAAACACCTGACAGCGTTCAAAAAGGAACTCAATGAAGTTTGTAAAAATGACGACGACGCAAAAGAAAAGTGGCGGCAAATGCTGCATGGATTTGCCTTTACACAACATCATGGAAGCAGAAATCTAGAGACAACGAGGAATTTGGTCGATAGTGGTCAGTCTTTTCTGCAATGGGCCATGATCATGCTGTTTGTGGCAGTCCTTCCATTGCTTTTACTTGTGCTGACTCAAATTAGCTTTGTGAGTTATCAGGACTGGTTAACTACATCCTTTCACAAATTGTATGTGGGTTGAGGTGGTCCTGGAAAATCGGACAGTTGTTTAAGGTGTATTCCCCCGGTTACGGAGGAATACGAGATGACGAAGCGACGGAAGTTCACGCCTGAGTTCAAGGCGAAGGTGGCGCTGGAGGCGCTACGTGGCGACCGGACGATCCAGGAGATCGCGGCGCGCTATGAGGTTCACCCCAATCAGGTCAGCACATGGAAGCGCCAGGCCATGGACGGCCTGGGCGATGTGTTCTCGAACGGCGTGGAGGCGTCCCGCCGGGACATTGAGGCCGAGGTCCACGATCTTCATGCCAAGATCGGCCAGTTGACGGTGGAGCGGGATTTTTTGGCCAAAGGGCTCAAGCGATGAGCCGGCCGGAGCGCAAGGCGATGGTGCGCCGCGACGTTTCCGGTCTCAGCTTGAGCCGTCAATGCGAGATACTGTCGATCAGCCGATCATCTCTCTATTACAGGCTGCGGGGCGAGAGCCCGGCCAACCTGGCGCTGATGCGGCGCATCGACGAGTTGTTCCTTAAACATCCGTTCTATGGGTCCCGTCAGATGGCCCGTCATTTGCGCCGCGAGGGGGGTGTCGTCGGCCGTCACCGGGTTCGGCGCCTCATGCGCCTGATGGGGCTGGAGGCGATCTACCGGGCGCCGAAGACGAGCACGCCCCATCCCGAACACCGGGTCTATCCGTACCGTCTCAAGGGCCTCGCCATCGAGCCGGCCGGAGCGCAAGGCGATGGTGCTGGCCGCGACGTTGTCCGCCCTGGAGAACCCGGAGCCGGCCGGAGCGCAAGGCGATGGTGCGCCGCGTCTCAGCTTGAGCCGTCAATGCGAGATACTGTCGATCAGCCGATCATCTCTCTATTACAGGCTGCGGGGCGAGAGCCCGGCCAACCTGGCGCTGATGCGGCGCATCGACGAGTTGTTCCTTAAACATCCGTTCTATGGGTCGCCGTCAGATGGCCCGTCATTTGCGCCGCGAGGGGGGTGTCGTCGGCCGTCACCGGGTTCGGCGCCTCATGCGCCTGATGGGGCTGGAGGCGATCTACCGGGCGCCGAAGACGAGCACGCCCCATCCCGAACACCGGGTCTATCCGTACCGTCTCAAGGGCCTCGCCATCGAGCGCCCCGACCATGTCTGGTGCGCCGACATCACCTACATCCCGCTCAGGCGCGGCTTCCTTTATCTGGTCGCGGTGATGGACTGGGCGAGCCGCCGGGTCCTGGCCTGGCGGCTGTCGAACACCATGGATGCCCGGTTCTGCGTCGAGGCCTTGAATGAGGCGCTCGACACCTCCGGCAGGCCGGAGATCTTCAACACCGACCAGGGCAGCCAGTTCACCAGCTTCGAGGTCACCGGCCGCCTCAAGGAGGCCGGGATCACGATCTCCATGGACGGGCGCGGCCGGTGCATGGACAACATCTTCATTGAGCGACTGTGGCGCTCTCTCAAGTACGAGGCGGTTCACCTGCACGAGCTGACCGACGGCTTCCACGCCGAGAGGGTCATCGGCGAATGGATCGGGTTCTACAACACCGAGCGGCCCCATTCGTCGCTCGGAGGCAAAACGCCGGCGGAAGCCTACGCGGCGGGGCAGCCTGTGGATATGTTGGACAAGACTACCGCCTTGCCCACATCCCCACAGGCCCAACAACAGAAATCAAATATGATAAACAGGATTCTGACGGCATGATCAGACAGCGGAATACACCTTAGATAAGCCGTCAGACTGTCCAAACAAGTGGGACCACCTCAGGTATCGACACTGTACTGATTCTTTGGTTCTACGTTTCGCTGCGCAAGCATTTGGGTGCCCGGTCTTTACCGCGATGGAGGAGAGCGCTGCTCACCGCGATCCAGGGTGCGATTCCTTGCCTCATTCTGATTGTCAGTTTGGCCTACGCTCATCCCCCCAGCGCTAACGCGAGCATTGAACAGGTGAGATGGGACGGTGAAGAGAACACTCTTCTAACATTTCTCATCAATCCGCTCGATTGGTCTTGCGGGACCATAAACCGGGGCTGCCGCTATTTGCGTTTGAACAACAAGATTTTTATTTATGATGGCTTTAGGGTCTGTTGACATTTAACGCATGGCGATGATGGTTTCGACGAGGTTGCAGTTTGCGGCGTAGCTGATGTCGGTCTTGTCGTAGCGTGTTGCGATGCCACGGAATTCCTTGATCTTGGCGAAGTAGTTTTCGATCAGATGTCGCCAGCGGTACATGTGCTTGTCGTAGGCCGCCGGCCGCTTCCTGTTGGCGAGCGAGGGAATGACGGCGCTTGCGCCACGTTGGTCCAGTTGCTCTCGCAGCCAGCCGGCATCGAATGCCTTGTCGGCGATGAGGGCATCGAAGTGAACGTCGTCGATCAACGGCTGGACGCCCATCATGTCGTGGCGCTGGCCAGGGAGCAGCACGAAGCGGACCAGACACCCCAGTGCGTCGACCAGGGCGATGATCTTGGTGGTCAATCCGCCCCGTGATCGGCCGATGGCCTGATTTTGAGTCCCCCTTTTGCGCCGCTCGCCTTCTGGTGAACGCTGACGATGGTGGCGTCGATGAGGGCATATTCGAAATCCGGTTCCGCCGACAACTCCTCGAACAGCCGCTCGAAGACACCCTTCTTCGCCCATCGGCGAAAGCGCTGGAAGACGCTGTTCCAATTGCCGAACGCCGGGGGCAGAGCGCGCCACGGCGACCCTGCGCGCACCCGCCACAAAACCGCCTCCAAAAACAGGCGGTTGTCCGCCGCCGTCACGCCACGGTCCGTCGCCTTGCCCGGTAGATGACGCCAAATTTTCTCCCAAACATTGTCCGTGATCACAAAACGCTCTGACTTCATCAAACACTCCTTGCAAAAGGAGGCTTGAATCACTTTTCCGCGACATTGGGAATCCACTAAATGTCAACAGACCCTAGTCCATCCGTATTTGAAGCGTTTGAAGACCTATCAGTCGATACTGATCAAGAAAAGCGGTGGTATGCCGCACTTGTGTTGCGTGATCGGAATCTTAGGTTCGCCGATTTCTCTGAAAGTTCTCTTTACGGTGCGGACTTGATTGACGCCGACCTGCGAAAGGCGAAGATAGAAAATGCTCGGCTTCAAGGTGCGGACTTAACGAGGGCCAAACTCCAAGGTGCAAACTTGGAACGTGCCGAACTTCAAGGTGCGAAATTGGAAGATTCGCATGTCCAAAGCGCAAACCTTCGTACTGCCCAACTCCAAGGCGCAAACTTAGTTGGCGCAAAGCTACAAGAAGCGGACCTAAAATTTGCCGAACTCCAAGGGGCGAACTTACTAGGAGCCAGTCTCGGAGGCGCGGACCTCAGTAGTGCTGGGCTCCAAGGCGCAAACTTGAGCGCCGCCTTTCTCCTGGACGCGAATCTGCTCATTGCCCGGCTCCAAGGCGCAAACCTACGCGGTGCACGACTTAACGGCACAAACTTAACCGGGGCCCAACTTCACGGCGCAAACCTATGGGATACCAAACTTCAAGGTGCGGACCTAGAAGATGCCCAACTCCATACGACTTATGTTCGTAATACGATTACTAGGGCAGTGATAGGAAAGATAGATTCATGTACTAAAACTGTAGTTATTCCACCCCGCGAATATCGTTTGTACACATCAGACGAAGTTATCGATATCATTCTGGACGAAATACCGGGAAACAACGCCGAAGATGAGGTAATCCAAACCGTCAAATTAGGACTTAAAGGGCGCAACGACTTGGAGTCACCGGTAACATGCCGGGAAGAAGGAATGACTTTGTCGGAAATAGCGTTACCAAAAACAGAAGAGTACGCTGTTAGTCTAAGAGAGTTGGCCTGCGCCGATATGCATGTCGCACGTGGTATCGTCAAAATCCAAGTTTCCCGAACTAGAACTCTCAGTTTGCCTTTTGCGCGTGGATCACGTGTAGGAGCAGATTCTGTTTTAGAAGCGATGTACACCCGAGCCGCTCTCACGCGCCTCATGGATCCCGCCGGAGACGATTGCCCCGGTCTGGTCGGAGTTCCTGAAGAGCAATGGAAAGAGGCGGAAGAAGCCTTAGCCGAATACAAAGCAAACGTCCCATAGCACACAGAAAGACCTGTGCCTTGGTTCAATTCTAGTGTTGCTTTCCTGCAACCTGTTCGTCAGCTCCTATCGCGTCACCACCAATATTCTCCGCCAAAAACTGCTCCAACGCGCTCAGCCACTCAAGATAGCTTTCTTCTTTGAAAAGGGTGTGGCCTTCGCCAGGCAACGGGATGAACGTCACCGGTTTGCCATCTCGCTCAAGTTTATTGGCCAGTTGTCGAGAGTGGCGGATAGAGACATTGCGGTCGTCTTCGCCGTGGACCAGTAGCATAGGCGCGTTGATTTCATCGGCACGGTCGAGGGGTGAGATCAAATCCAGCTCGCCCTTGGTTAATCGTCCGGCCACGCGTTTGAACTCGCTGTGGCGGGAATCATATTCACCGTCTTCCCGCAGCATGCGCCGGATATCGGTGACTCCATTGATGGACGCCGCGCATTGGAACACGTCGGGGTCTCTGACCACGGCCATGAGGGAGGCGTATCCGCCATAAGACCCACCGGCAACACAGATGCGATCCGGATCCGCCAGTCCCTCAGCGACAAGCCAGCGGGCACCGTCGGCAAGATCGTCCTGCATGGCGCGGCCCCAGGTGCCGTGACCGAGGGACTCGTAGCACTCTCCATATCCTCGCGAACCGCGGAAATTTGGCTGCAGCACCACATACCCTCGGTTAGCAAGAAACTGGGCCCACAGATTGAAACCCAGTTTGTCTCGCGTGCGCGGACCACCGTGGGGCATGATCACCGCCGGCCCTGGGCGGACGACGGAACGTCCTGAAACACGGACTTCATTGGATTTGGGAACGGTGAGATAGGCGGGGATATTCAGACTGTCGCGAGCTTCGTAAGTCACCCGCCGCATGGGTGACAAGTCTTCGGAGCGAAAGCCATGGTATCGATCGCCGATTTCCGTGAGGCTGCTGTTCGTCAGGTCGTAGAGATAGTAGGTACCGGCATGAACGGGGCTTGAGGAAAGTACCACGAGAAGTTTTTCGTCGGGGGTGGTGGACACGATCGCGTTGGACCGGCCCGGAAGAGCCGCATCAATCTCATCACGCAGGGCAGCGTAGTCCTCATCGAGGTAGTGGTATTCCTTTTTGTCGAGGGTGTAGGAAACGGCAACCGCTTTGCGCTTGGCTTCCGAAACAACAAGGCTGTCGAGATCCACGTCTTCGTGGGAGAAAATCTTGCCGGCGAGGTCTCCCGTTCTCAGGTCAAACCGGTACAAACTGGCCCGCCCGGTGATGTGAGAGGACAATACGAAGATGGTGTTGTCATCGACGCTGTAACCCAGAGGATAAAACCGGCCATCTTCAAACAGCTCGTACTTGTGCAGTGGATGCCAATCTCCGTCGGCCCGGCGGATGAGCATGATCGAGCGTTTGCGGCTGTCCTGGCCGAAGGCATAGCGGACCTTTCCGTCCCAATCGGCATACCAGCTGAAGATGTCCTGTCCGTTGGCGGCTTCTTCGATCATCCTACGTTTGCTCGTATAGATATTCATTTCGTAGACGGACGAATCGTTCTCGTTATTGATGTCGGTAAGCCGAATGAGAACATGCGCGGGGTCTCGGGGAAGCATGTGGATGATGCCGTCGTCCCGGAACCGCGGCCGGACATTCCGTCTTTCTGCCAGAAGGACAACTTGGTCCGATCCGTCCACGTTCATGGACGTGAGTCTGCGCAAAGGAGGTTTGCTGCCACCAATTCCATCCCTGCGGATGATGGAACTGACCAAGATGCGGTCCTCATTGGCCCAGCGGACGCGGAAGTAGTCCTCTTCGCTGCCGCTGGGAATGGTGCTGACCCGGCGGAACCGATTGCCGTCGCGCCGGAATATGGTGACGGCGTCGTCTCCGTTTCTACGCTCGAGCATGGCCAGATGGGATCCATCAAACGAAAGCTTAAGACCCCACATTTTTTCCCGCTGGGCAAAGAGTTGGGTGGGCAGAGAGTCGGCTAGTGCTGCGCAGGCAGGGGCGATCACAAGAATGGCTGCGGCCAAGCCACGGATGAACCCGTGCTGAAAGCGCGATACGCAAGTCATACCGGGACTCTAGCGCGAGAAACGGGAAGCGCCAGGAAAACTCGGACAAAACACCGTGATCGTTGGGTTAAACCCCTACCGGATATAGGGGGTCCTAGCGCTCCGGCTTGGCCCGGGCCATAGCGCCGATGATTTCCCAGTCACCGTTCTGCTGGTGCCAGACGTGGATCACTTCCCAGCGCTCATCAACGGGCGTGCCGTCGGGCAACATGGTGCGGTGGGTGTGGCAGTAGATGACGCCGGTATCACCGGCCATGGTGAAGTCGAGAAACTCCATGGTCAGTTTTTCGGAATTGCTACCGGACATTTGATTTGATGTTTCCCGCAATCCCGACAGATCCGTCGGCACCGGCTCGAAAGGCGGCCAGCCCACATAGCGGCCCGATGCGTTGTCCAGGTAGTACGTCAACCCGCCTTCGGCGCGGCCGAGGTAAATACGTTGCTCCTTGGCCCAAATAGCATCGCGGGCAGCTGTCACTTCCGCTTCCGTTTGTGCGAAAGCTGGCATCGCGCTCAAAATGAAAAGGGTGAGTGAAACGAAGAAGCGCATGATGGACTCCTTGATTACAAAATACCGCGAATGATGGTGTTGGGCAGGAACGCTTCATCGAAGCCCATGCCCCGGGGCGGTGGATAGCCCATGCGCAAAACGATGAGATCCAGCTTGCGGCTGATCCAGATGCGCACCTTGCCGCCGCCATCGAAGTAGAAGATGTCATCCACGGCAAAGGGTTCGGAATGGGTGTTGGCGAACTCAGGTGGCATGTCCGGATAGTACGGGCGCCGTTCCTGGAACTCCCGGTCGATCCAGATCTGGAAACCATAATTGGGATTGGCTTCCGATCCTTCCAGCATCTGCTCCACCCAGCCCTCGGGTAGCAATTGGGTGCCGTCGGGAAGTTTGCCGTCTTCCTTGAGCAAATGTGCCACGCGCATCCAGTCCGATGGTGCGGAAAGGAAGCAGCAGTAAGACACCACGTTGCCTTCTAAGCCGTCCTTGCGCAGTGCGCCCCGCTGCGCGCCCATTGGCTTCCATAATTTCTCGCCCAGATACTCGGCGAAGTTCTTGCCGGTGGCGCGATGAAGAACGATTCCTGCCAGTTGGGTGTTGGGGTTGTTGTGCGCGAAAGCTGTGCCCGGTTCCTTCTCCAGTTCGAAAGACAACGTGGTGGCATTGATGTCTGACCCGTCTACCAATTGCACTCCCTTGGCCCAGGGTTGCCCCGGATTGTCGTAAGGCGGTTTCAAGCCAGTGGTGTTTTCCAGTACTTGGCGCACAGTGATACGACCGCGCGGATTCCCCCGCCATTCCTTCACGTATTTTTCCACCGGATCATCCAAACTTTCGATGTCGCCATCGGCTACAGCGAAGCCGGCAAGAATGCCGTGAAGTGTTTTCACCCAGGAGTGGGAGCTGATGGGTGAGGTGTCGTGAAAGCCGTCCATGTATGCTTCGTGACGAATCTTGCCTTGGTGGTAGACAATGAAGGCTTGGGTTTCCCGTGACATGGCCCAATCGGTGGCCGTCTTGAGAGCTTCTTGTGAAATGGTCAGTGCATCGTTTTCACCGGCGCGGGGAAAGTAGGGTTGCATGCCCCCGTCCACCAGGATCATGGGGTTGTACCACCATTGGGGTTGGCGGAACGCAGCGGCATCGGGCTGGTCGCGCCAGCGCCTCCAGAAGTAAAATTCCTGCGCTTCCACCTCATTGACCCAATCAACCTTTTCTTGGATTTGCTCCGGCGTCATATCCAAAGGCCTGCCGTCCGGCGTTCGATGGCCGTCGGCGAAGAGCGGTGTGACAATAAAAACGAAAGTGGCGCTTATCACCGCCGTTAGTCTGGTACGCATGTGCAGGTCCCCTAAACGTATTTTGCCTATGCTGCCGGTGTGATGCGGCAAAGGCCAGAGGAAACGGAACCGCTTCGTGCTTGAGACTGATCAAGGACCGCAGGGCGGGATTTCTTTAGGGTCCGCCCCCATGGGAAAACGCATCGTCATACTCCAAGGTCATCCCGACCCCGATCAGGGGCACCTGTGTCATGCCCTTGCCGAAGCCTATGCGGATGGGGCACGGCGTGCAGGCGATACAGTGACCACAGTCACGGTGGCTTCTCTTGATTTTCCGTTGCTCCGCACGCAGACGGAGTGGGTGGAAGGGGACACGCC
The DNA here is from genome assembly GCA_965207985.1 of Rhodospirillaceae bacterium. Taxonomy (GTDB): domain Bacteria; phylum Pseudomonadota; class Alphaproteobacteria; order Rhodospirillales; family Rhodospirillaceae; genus CBDBND01. The sequence continues at coordinate 174,033 of CBDBND010000009.1, forward strand.
ACCAGGACTGCTTGAGGCGCAGAAAACCATTCTCGATGCCGATCATTTGGTGATGATCTATCCCCTCTGGCTCGGCACCATGCCGGCCATTCTGAAAGGCTTTCTCGAGCAAGTGATACGGCCGCGTCTGGCCAATGAAAAAATGGGTTTGGACCCCAACGCCGACGTCTCTTTCACCGGGTTCAAAAAGATGCTGCAAGGCAAGTCCTGCCGGGTGGTCGTCACCATGGGTATGCCGGCCGCGTTCTATCGCTTCTTTTTCTTTGCCCACAGTCTCAACAATCTTGAGCGCAACATCTTGAAATTCGTCGGCATCAAACCGGTGCGCACCACACTTTACGGCATGGTCGAGTCCGCTGGTGAAGGCAAACGTGAAAAGTGGATCGAGGAAATGAGAGGATTAGGGGCGAAGGGGGTTTAGGGCAGTTCCCGCACCAAACGAAAACCCACATTTGCGGAGCGGTGGTTGATCTGAATGATACCCTTGCGGGCTGCCCGTGTGCCATAGGGCGCGTACCTATATGAGGCGGCTTTCACCACATACGACACTTCCGAAATGTCCAAGATATCCTCTGCTGTTTTAGTGCATGCGTCTTCATGGAGAAGCGGGCGGCCATCGCGTGGTTTGCGGCTGAGGTCCTTATCAAAGCAATCCCACACCCACTCCCGGGCATTGCCGATCATGTCGTATACGCCAAAAGGATTGGGCCGGAAGCTGGCCACCGGCGCAGTGAAGGCAAACCCATCATCGCAGGCAAATTCATAGGGTGGCTCTCCGAGCGCGACACGGTTTGGACGGACACGTTTCAAGGATTGATCGGCAATGTTTTCGTATAAGCATGCTTCGTCGCGTCCGTCGCCCCAATATCGTGCGGTCTGTGTGCCGCCGCGGGCGGCGTATTCCCATTCCGTTTCCGACGGCAGGCGGTAGGTCGCACCGGTAATCTCTGAGAGCCAGAGGGCATAGGCTTGGGCGTCAGCCCAACTGACGCATGTGACCGGGTGATCGGGGTCCTGCGCATAGCCCGGGTTCCGCCACGACCATGTAGACACCAGCTCCACAGTGCCATTGTTGTCGCCGCGGCAACCGCCGGAGGCATCAAAGCCGGCCGCATCGGCAAAGTTCCCAGGAGGCGATATCCATCTTACCGATAACCGGCACCCCTTCCCGGTCCGTTTCCTCCTTGGTCGAGCCCATGATGTTGGACCCGGCGGAAATGACGACCATCAGTGGACAATCGGTACAGTCTTGAAAGATTGCGCCGGGTGGTAGAGCGATGTCTACGGCATCGGCAGTGTGAGCCAAGAACACTAAAGACAAGGCTAAGAAGCTTAATACGCATCGCATGACTGCAACCTCAAGGTTGGATCTTAATTGGATAAAGCCATTATAGGGTTGGACAAAAAGTCAATGTTGTTTGAGTAGCACAAGTAAGACCGGAAAATTTTGGAATTGGTCCGCCGTGAATGATATCTGTTGTAAGTGAAGACTTTTTCAGATTGATGAAGGTCATCCATTGAGCACTGAAATCCTAATTGCTGCAAGCCAATTTCCCGTCAGTGGAGATATCTCACGCAATATCCGGTACATACTTAGACACATAGAACGGGCTGCGGCTGTTAGAGCAACTGTTGTGCTTTTCCCGGAAACCGCCCTGCCCGGTTATGGACCAAAACATATTGAGTCGATTAAAGGTTATGACTGGACGCGGCTCTCGGATTGTCTTGTCACTGTTTGCAACGCGGCTAGAACACACAATATTTGGGTAGTGTTGGGGTCGATGCGTCAACAAGATCAACACCTACCTTTGAATTGTGTTCATGTCATTTCAGATGAAGGTCAAGTCAAAGGCACGTATGACAAGCGGTACCTCTACAGAAACGAGAAGGAGTTTTACAGCTCTGGATATGCGCCGCTCGTCATTGACATAAATAGTCATAGCTGTGGTTTCCTCATATGTAATGACAACTGTTATCCGAAACTTTACGAAGAGTACCGCGACCTCGGAGTAACCCTTCTATTCCATTCCGTTTTTAATGCTGAGAATGAGCAAGCTACGTCGATTAGTGATTTGATGGATGCTAACTTGATTGTGCGGGCGGCTGATCATCAGATGTGTATCGCTGCGAGCAATTCTTCGGCACCGTATTGCCCGATGCCTGCAACAATCGCGAAACCCGACGGTACAACTGTTCGTGCAAAGCGTCACGTTACATCACTGGTGTTTGATAGTTATCCGCCAGCGAACCTAGGTTGGACTTATGACAATCGGACGTAACGAGGAGGCACCTTACTCCTCCCGCACCCACGTCGCGGGATCTTTCCAGTCCCCCTCACCGGACCACACGGCCACATCGGGATAGGGAAAGACGGGGCGCGACCAGTCATAGGCGTCCTCGTTCAATGGATAGCGGATGCGCGGCAGACCGTTGTAAGCCTGCGCCTCTTTCAAGTGATAGGACATCCAAGAATCCGGCGCTTCTCCATTCTCCACCCAGGTCTCGATGACGGAAATGTAGTCCAGCGCGTCGGCGCCGGGACCACGCCGGCAATGGGCCATGCTCGGCACCATGAACAGGCGGAAGAACTCCTGCGTCGCCTCATAACCACCCATGGTGCGGGCCGTGGTTTCGTAATAGTCGACGGACAGGCCGGGCGGTACTTCCAGATCGTCCCAGCCGTGATAGAGGATGATCTTGTTACCCGCGTCGCGGAATTTGCGCAGGTCCGGGTTCTGGGCGTTGTACAGGGCTTCTGTGAGAGCAAACCGCGGCGGGTCGCGGTCGAAATCCAAAGTCAGAGGATCGGTGCCGGGGCCGGGTCCGTCCTGCCAATAGGTCAGATAGCGGGCGAACTGGCCGATCATGCCGTTAGGGTTGAGGATCGACGGCATGGCAATACCATTGTCATTGGCACGGCCGACAAACGTCGGCGACCACTCGTATTCAGACCCTTTGGCCATGCCGCCCGGAAAGATGCGCTCGCCCTTGGAGTTGTGCGCACCGGCATAGATGCGTTCGACCACCGCAACCTCTTCCGTCGTCAAACAGTTGTCCCGGGATTGACCGAGGCAACGCATGTCCGACGGCTGCCAGTCGCAGGCGTGGGGGTTCTGCAGCACGCCGTCTTCCAACCCGTCATCGGCGTCACAGGCGTTCAATACGGCCTCGCGGATGAACGGCAGTTTTTCCGCAGAAAGAATAGGTTGGTTGTTCTCGTCCAAGTTGGCGCGGCCTGACCAAATCAAATGCAGCATGCCGTCGCCCACTTCGTTGAGCACCGGCGCGCCGACGACGATGCCATCGAAATCCCAGGGGAAGCGCTGCGCCTGCACCATGCCTTGGCGTCCGCCGGTGGAACAGCCTTTGAAATAGGAGTAATCGGGCTGCTTGCCGTAATAGGCTTCGATCAGCACCTTGGCAGCGACGGCAGTAACGTGTGTGGAGCGGTATCCGAAATCGATTTCCGCAGCCACGTCGTTGTTGGCCCAAGTGGCGATGAAGGGCTGGCCCGAATGGCCCATGTTCTGATTGACCACGGCGTAATTGCGCACCAAGGCGTCTTCGCCGCCTTCCATGTTGATGATGCCGCACATGCCGCCGCAGCCTTGCATGAGAAACTTTTCGTTCCAGGTTTCTGTGGGCAGGCGCAGTTCGAAATTGATGGCCGGGGCGATGGTGCCGCGCAGCCGGCAGTACGCGGGCAGATCTCCTGCGGCTTCGACGACAGTGGCCTCGGTTATCGCGGTAATGGCGTCGGGAATGCCGGTGAAGTCCTGAAAGCGCATGGATGTACAGGCGTCTTGACCGAATGAAGATGTGGCTCCACCGGTCAGCAACATCACGGTGAGCATGACGCGGAAAACATAACGGCTCATCTGTTCAAACTTTCCTGCAACGTTTCATTGGCGATCTGGGCAAAGGACACACGCATGCAATTGGGGTCGAACACCATATAAACAGCCGTTGATCGACGACGTTCACTTCGATGCCCTCATCGCCGGCAAGGCATTCGATGCCGGCTGGCTGCGAGAGCAACTGGACCAACGTGGCGCAAGCGCCGTCATTCCCTCGCTCGCCAACAGGAAGCGGCCGGCGGCCTACGACAAGCACATGTACCGCTGGCGACATCTGATCGAAAACTACTTCGCCAAGATCAAGGAATTCCGTGGCATCGCAACACGCTACGACAAGACCGACATCAGCTACGCCGCAAACTGCAACCTCGTCACAACCATCATCGCCATGCGTTAAATGTCAACAGACCCTAGTCTTCCGCAAGATAGTCGTGAACTTTAGTGATACCGGGCATCACCCAAGAGGTTTCCCAGCGGTAACCGCCTAGCACCTCTGTGGGCTGAAGCGGCCCCAGTTCCTCATTATCCGCATCCGCATTGAACTTTAGCGTCGCCGTACCGCGGCGGAAGTTCTGTCCGGCCGAGTCTTCCAGCGCCATTTGAGTTAGATCGTGCACAAGAGGCTTTCCCGTCGGCGGCACGTTAAAATCGGGGATGTGCCGTTCCGACAACAACGGCATGGTCGAGGTGAAAAAACTCATGTCTGCCGCCTCGATGTGCTCTTCCAAGGTGCAAGACATATAGATGAGCTGCTCACCGTTGCGCGAAACGGACCGGGTAATCTCAGTACCGAGATCGCCGGTACGGTTCGACCCGACCCGGCCGAACATGTGGTGCCAGCCGTTGTCGCGAAACTCCACCTGTTTGGCGCACGTGCCGATCATCCAGCTTAGCGCCACCAGCCAGTCCCGGTCGCACCACTGAAAGGCGCTGATCAGCCGCGGCTCGTCCTTGAACAATCCGGGGATGGCGATGACGCACACATTGTAATGGGTGCGATGGGGATTCTTTATGGTGGCATTGATCTCTTCATCAAGGGGATGAACGTTGAGATTGGGAGTCCACAGAAAGGCTTCGCCGCGGCGCTCAGGATTGGGTGTCATCGGGGGCGGCAGATAGGACTCAAGCACGTCCGGGTCGGCCTGGAAGTGAACCAACATCTGATCCGCTGCAAATCGCCACGGCATGGGCGGCAACATAGACGACCGGCCTTGGGGTGAGAACGGACGAGTAAACCCCTTTCTCATGACACACTCCTAAAACAACGTCCCATTAAGCGAGAGACATGATGAGATGAAGTTGGTCTGGTGGTAAACCATTCTTGACGTCATCGGGTAAATGACCTGGCTCAACCCAACGTGCTTCGAATATTTCATGGCTCAACGTTGGCGACCCACCAGCCTCGGCATTGGCAAAAATGACCGTTTCCAAATGCCGCGGCGCGACCAGTTCCGTTGGCCCTATGCGTTCGACAACAGCGTCCAACCCTGTTTCTTCCTTGAGTTCACGTAGCGCGCCAGTAGATGCATTTTCGTCGGCTTTAAGCAAACCGGAGGGGAATCCCCACGGAAAGCCTTTGCGGTAGACGTGACGCAACACCAGCACTTGGCCGCGCTCATCACGCACCACGATCACCGCGCCGTGAAGAAACTTTGCACTGAAAAGATATAGCAGTGTGCGCGTCAGGAACGCCGGCAAACATCGGTAGACGGCGGATAGCAACCGTTTCACTGAACGGAAGAAACGCTACTCAGCAGCAGCGGACTTGCTCCGCGCTTCCACTTCTTTGTTATGCCGCTCGATTTGCTGCGCGGTGGCTTTTTCGTGACTGGCTTTGAAGTCTTTCTGGCTGTCTCGCACCCATTGGTTTGACTCTTCCCGCTGCACATTTTGCTTTTGGAAGTGCGGGAAGACGTAGCGGGCGATCATATCGTAGGATTTGAGCTTGGCCTCGAACGGTGCCCAACTGTGATCGGTGATAAGGAAACAACCGAAACCGCCGTCCGAGGCTTTCCACAGGGTTTCCACCTGTTTGATGACATCGTCCGGCGTGCCGATAGCAGCCATGCCTGAATCTGTTAGATGGGCAACCGGGTCATCGCGCCGGTCCGGCGGTACCATGGGAATGACGGCCACGTCTTCAAAATACTGTACCCACTCTTCTATACCGAACTGCACGTCGGCGATGGCCCGCTCCTTGGTTTCGGCCACGTGGACCAAACCGATCATGCGCCATTTGCTGCGGTCCATGGTGTTGCCGTATTGGGCGCCGATGTCGCAGGCAATATCCCAATTGGTGCCGGCGGCCTTTAGCGCAGGTGCGGCTGTCGCACTCATGGACATAAGTCCGGTGCCTAAGCGTCCGGCAGCGCGGGGTCCCGACGGGGAGACCATGGACGCTGTGACCACTTCAATGGGTTCGTTGGCGTAAGGGCGAAGCTGAAGCCGCGCGTCCTTCAATTCATACCAATCGGTTTTATGGGTGACGGTTTCGCCGCGGAAGAGCTTGAGAATGTCTTCCAGCGCCTCTTCCATCATGTCCCGCTGTTTGGCGGTTTCAATACCCATCATTTTGGCATCAGAGACCAGTGCCCCCGGACCAGAGCCAAACATGGCCCGACCTTGGGTCATGTGATGCAGTTGCATGAACCTGTCGGCGAGAATAAGCGGATGATGATAGGGCAACGAGTTCACACCCGTACCCAGCCGGATGCGTCGTGTGCGGTAGTAGGCCGCGAGAATCATGAATTCCGGCGTGGAATACAGCTCCGTTCCAGCCGAATGATGTTCCCCAAACCAGGCTTCGTCGTAGCCCAGCCTATCCATATGCTCGATCAGTTGCAGGTCGCGCTCCAGACAGAGCGTGGGGTTTTCACGCACCGGATGGATGGGTGGTATGAACGTTCCGAAGCGGAGCGACTCCATGGCAGTCCCTTTCACCTTATGGATCTAAGACCCTTGCCCCTAGTGTGCCCTCCATATGGTCCTAGGCCAAGGGCTAGTCATGCTCTCTTCGTATGATGAAATAGGCAAAAGATTGCCGCCGCTGCGGTGTGTGCAGCCTTGAACCGGGAAGGTAGCCACCCTAGGCTTTGGGCCAGGCGCAACCGGCGCCAGCAAAAACAGAGCAAATAGGAGACGCCCATGCACCGCCACACCGTACTGTTCAACCTCAACGATGACGCCGACGAGGCTGCGGTGATGAGCGCCATGAATGGCCTCAAAGATCTTCCGACCGTCGAATCCATGATCATAGAAGAGAATATTGTGCCCATTGGTGAGCACAGCCCTTACAAGTGGCTGCTCATCGGTGACTTCGCTGATCAGGACGCCCGCGACGCATACGAAAAGCACGAACACCATGTGGACGTGATCCGGAACACGTTCCTGCCAAGCGTCAAAGACTTCATCATGTCAGACGTAAACTTTTGAACCGGAATTTCTAATCCGGATTCTTAAGCAAGCCGACGCACAACAGACACAACAACAATATATTCACTCAGGCGAACTTGGCCAGGCGGTCGAGAAAGCCGGGGTGCGTGCGTTCCATTTGTGCCTCGCCGGTTTCCCGCACGGCATCATCATAGGACAAAAACTTAAAGCCCTCGTACAGGGCAAGAAGCATGGGCGGGTAACCGCCTGTGTTCGGACCGTTAAGCCCATTGCGGAAAACGACGATGCTTTTGCGCGCTTCTGTGAACATACTGTTGTCATCATGAAGCGACGTGTTGGCTGCCGCGTAGTTGATAAGTTCAGACAAAACAGGTTTTTCATCCGATCCTTGCGGCGGCGGCATACGCGTCACGAAATGTTCCTCCGATAGGACTTCAGAGGAAAAGCTCTGACGGGATTCAACAAATCCACTGAACTCAACCCGGCCAAGCCGAGGATCGACAGGCGGAATGGTCAAATTCCCCTCTGAATCTACCGCATAGAACAGACTGAGAGGTTGGACATGGGGTATGGGCACGTCCTCGCCGGTAAGAGGATTGGCAAAAACATTGATGACCTCTCCGGTTGCTAGATCGGAGGCATAGGGCGCCTCAAAGATACGGAACAGATACGTGCCGTCGGGCTGTGAATCGCAGGCAATGCCCTCCAGCATATTGAAGCCGTGAATGGGCGTGATTTCGAAATCTGATAGGGCGTACTTGACGCCGCGGGACAACCAATAGGCCGGTCGGCCGTCCAGACTGGCGCGCAGGCGGGCATAGTCCAACGCGGTGCTGACGTTGAAGACCCTGTTGTGGGACGCGGCTCTTGCTGTTCCGGTCAGGAGGGTCATGGCCGATGCGAGTAGTCCCGCGTTGGTCAACACGTCTCGGCGTGCTGGCCACAAGGTTTTTTCCTGTTCCATTTTCGCATCTCCTGTCCCTGCAATGAGCACTCAAGTCTACTATGCTTTGCACCGGAGCGTGTGCCCGGTCTGGACCGCGCCCGTCAAAAAGGGGAGCAGATCCATGAATTGCATTGTTAAGCAGGCAGCGGCGCTCGTTGTGGTCTTGAGTGTCTATTTTGCCGGAACGGCGGCCGTACAGGCGGAAGCCGACAGCCTGATGGAAGATTTCGGTGAGATTCTGGTCATGTATCACATGTACGCGGCCTCGGACGGCAAGACCTACATCGAAGAGATGCCCGTACCTCCAGCGCGAACACCCTACAACCTCATGACCTATTTCGACCGGCCGGTACAGAAAGTGACCATCGGCTATTGGCCCCATGGCGAAGAAAACACCTGGCACTACGCCGGACACAAGAACCTGCTGATCTATCTACAAGGCACGCAGATTCTGACCACAGGAGATGGCAAGGAGTATCACTTGAAGCCCGGTATGGTGGCACTGGCGGAAGACTGGACAGGTCTCGGCCACACCAATCGCTGTGTTGCCGAGACCAAAAAGAAGGTCTGCATGCTGCTGCAGGTCACCGTCGACGACTTGGAACGGGAATTACCCCTACGCCCCCCGCCCAATCAGGATTAGGCGTTATCTGGTGCGCCGGATTTAAGTACGCGTCTTAGTTGACGTGCTCGGCTGGAATTAAGACACCCAGCAAATGGTGACGTTTATTTCTTTCCATCAAACGGGGTCTAAGCGGTCGGCGTAACCGGCCATGGTCATGCGGTAACGGAAATGGGCATCGGGGTCGGCGGCGATGGCTTGCATTTCTGGAATCTCCCGTTCCATGCGTTCGGCTCCGGCACAATCCATGTCCAGGCCGCGCTCATGATTGAATTCCAGTTGTTCGTCGGTCATCGGTTTTACATCGGCCTCGTAAGCGGCCAGACGTGACGCCACCAACTCGGCATTGGCCATCTCTTTGGGTTCGGGCAGATAGGTGAACAGCTTGGCGGCACAGCGGATGCCGAAATTCATGCCCTGGCCGCGTGCAGGATGAACCGTATGGCAGGCATCGCCGATTAGTACGGTTGTGCCGCACACCCAGTGGTCCGTTTCGCGGCGAATGACCGGATAGAAGCCCACCACTTCCGTATCCATGACTTCCAACGGTGGAGCCCGTTCGGCGATGAGATGCTTGCGCGCCGTGTTGTTAGAGCTCTTCCATTTGGGCACGTCTTCCTTGTCGATGGCGATGCCGATTTTCCACTGTCCGTTCATGCGGGGTATGCGGCCAAGGCCTCCGTTGGGAGACATATACGAGGTTATCTCATTGCGAGGGTCTTGCAGTTCGCCCCGCGGGCCGAACAACACCACGAACAACCGTTCATAGTCGTAACTCTTGGCGATGTTAAAACCGCAGGTCGTGCGCACCCGGGATGTGCGTCCGTCACAGGCGATGGTCAGGCGGGGTTCGATGGTGAGGTCTTGGCCCTCGGGTGTTGTCACATGTAAACGAGATATTCCTCCGCCGGCATCGGAATCGATTTCATAGTTCTTTGCGGCGACGGGCCTCAGCAAAATGTAATCGTAGTCGGGATCATTCCGCGCGACCTCTAAGGGTGTCGTGGCAATAAGGTCGTGATTGAGAACGATGTAGTACGGATGGGGCAACGGCAAATCATCCATTTGAGAACGGAAGATGATCTCTCCATCCGGCTTCACCCACTTGGCACCGAGACGCTTTTCCGCGCCGGCAGCAAAAAAAGCATCCAAAAGATTCCAATCATCAAGGGTTTCCACCACCCGGGGACCGAGGTGATCGCCCCTGGCTGTGTCCAGTGGTTGATCGGATGCTTCCACCTGAACCACCGAATAGCCACGCCCGCGCAGTCCGGCGGCGATGGTGGCGCCGGCGATGCCAGCGCCGGCGATGAGAATGTCTGGTTTGAGCGTGTCTGCGGCCATGACTGCCCCGTATTAGAGGCGTTTGACATACACGCAACGGCGGAAATGGCAAACCCTGTGCTGGATGAAGTGTGCCAGCAACCACCCGTTGCGCTGGTAAAACACCCGACCCCGTGCGTTAAAGGATGCGGTGTAAATAAAAGCGCGGCGGTAACCTTTGGCGCGGATGCGCCTCTCCGCCGCCTGCGCCAGTTTCGCTCCGATACCCAGTGAGCGATGTGTGCGTTCCACCCACAAATCGGACAGTTTAGCGCCATGATTTTGTGCGACGCCGACCACACGGCCGTCGACAACGGCAACGACCGCACCACGCCAGTAGCGTGGTGAGCGATAAGACAGTTTTGGATTACGGCGATGGCCGTCACTGACGATACGCGAGTGCGGGCCGATCATGTCCAGCACCGCACCTGTTCTGACCCGGTTGATGGCATGAAGGTCGGTCAAGCGCGCAGGACGGATGACAACGGTCATAAATGCTCTTTGAAGTGATGGAGTTTCACACTCCCATCCATTCCTTCGGCGTGTTGCGGGCAAGGCCGTCATAGAGATCGAGCATGCGTTCGAACCAAGGCACAAGCGGATCGTCGTCTTCGAGAAACTGCAGCGGTGACATCATGCGTGGCCAGAGCAGCGCGGCGGTGACCATGTAGTCAGGATAGAGCGGTGTGTTTCCCGAGAGATAATCCCCGTCCACAAAGCAGGCGCGGAGGGGGCTCAGTCCTTTACGGAACTCGATCAATGTTTCTTCCCGGTTGGCTACCAACTCTTCCAGCGGTTTGCCGAAACGCTTTTCCCGGCTTTCCCGGAAATAGGCCTGGTCGGCCGGGTCAAGGCGGTCGTGGATGTCCAACAGGATGATATGGAGCAAGAGGAAGCTGATATGGCGCATGCCCCATTGCTGCAAAAACTGGCTGAACCCGCGGGCCGCTCCATCACCAAACAAGGAGGGCGAGTCGCGATAATTGTCTTCCAGATAGTTGGCGATGACCCAGCTGTCGCAAACCAGGGTCTCGCCGTCCTCGATCACCGGGATGGTCTTGTGGGGGCCACCACAGATGGTGGGGATGTCGGTGAACTTGGTGGGCACCGTCTCGTAGGCTAAGCCCTTGTGGGCTAAGGCAAATTGAGTGCGCCAGCAGTTGGAGGAAAAGCGCCGTCCGTCGGCCGCGGCGAGGTCGTAGAGTTTTATGGTCATGATGTTCGTGGTCGCTACAAGTTCAGGGGTTGCATGGGTTACGTCTTATTAAGAGAATCTTGCTTAATTTCATCGTCTCAGGGTTGTTTCGTTTGTGCCATGTGATCGCATGGTATAGTTCAATCAGGGATAGGGACAGGACATGACTGTGGTCAACAATCCATTTCAATTGGTGGATACCTTTTGCGACCATTGGGTTGGCCTACCGCGCGACAACGGCGCTCTCATGCCTAATGTGCAGACCTTTCTCGACAATGTGGAACCCAAGTTGCAGCCTCACGTGGCCTTGGTCGAAGTGCACGGCCGCGATGATTGGACGCTGAAACTGTATGGCACCGGCCGGGTGAACGCTTTTGGCAAGGATCTATCGGGAATCAATCCGCTCGACGTTTACGCCGAGTCAATTCAGCCCCTGCTTATGGACAGCATTCAGCATGTCATCAATATTCCTTGTGGTTGGAAGTCCCAACGCAAAGTGACCACCATGAAGGGACTTGAAAATCATGGCTCCGGCGTGACCCTGCCGCTCGCCAGCGACAGCGGCACGTCCAATTGGATCGTCAATTTCATGATCTTCACCGAACCCATCGCCCACAACGACCGGCAAGGGATTGTGGAAAATATCTCGTCTTGGGAATGGATGGATATCGGCGCCGGCGTCCCTGAAGACTAGCAGGACGCACCAACAAAACCGTTAACCGCATCGCTTGTTTCCCGCCGCCGCGGCCCCTATGCTGCGACGCACTTGGGGCGCCGCATAACCTCGACAAACATCGCCCCGCCCGCAGTCCAGTGTTCTGGGCATATTTCCGTTACAGAAAGGCGCACTATGTCCGTAGCGAAATCAGGCGACACGGTAAGTTTCCATTACACCGGTACGTTGTCCGATGGTTCCACATTTGATTCTTGAGTGGGGTCCGATCCCATGGAAGCGAAGTTGGGCGAAGGCTTGCTCATTCCCGGGTTTGAATCAGCTTTGGTCGGCATGGCCGTCGGCGAGGAAAAGTCCTTCACCGTCATCGCCGACGAAGCCTATGGTCAGCGGCAGCCAGACTTGGTGCAGGTGCTGGAACGCGGCATGTTTCCAGATGGCGATGCTGTGGAAGTGGGTCAGATGTATGAACTGATGAACCACAAAGGCCAACCCATGCCGGTCACCATTGTCGCCATCGAAGAAGACGACGTAACCGTCGATGCCAACCATCCCCTGGCAGGGCAAGACCTCACCTTCGCTCTGGAACTTGTGGGGATCGATTCATGACACCGCGGAGCATCTTTTCACTGTTCGTAAGCGTTGTCGTGTTTGCCATGCCGCTTACGAGTTTGGCACAAACGTCTGACACCGTGGTCGCCGAACTCAACGGTGAAACGATCACTTGGGGGGACGTCGCTGAATTTCAAAAAACCGTTCCTTCCGCCGCTGAACTGGATACGGCCCAGATCATGCCGCAGCTATTAAACTTCTATATCGATCAACAGCTCGTCATCAATGCCGCCCGGGGCCGCGGACTGGAGAACGACCCGCAGGTCAAAGAACAGCTCGCCCGGCTGGAAGGGGAGCTAATCCGCCAAGCCGTTTTGAGAGATGAAATTACGGATCGCGTCACACCAGAGCGCATCGCTGAAGCTTATAATAGACGCATGGAAACGGCCGTTCAGGAAGATGAAGTCAAGGCGCGGCACATTCTGGTGGAAACACAGGACGAAGCCGAGGCATTGCTGACCGCGCTCAACGACGGCGCCGATTTCGCGGAACTGGCACGGGAAAAATCAACCGGCCCCTCCGGACCGCAGGGCGGGGATTTGGGCTGGTTTACCGCAGGCACCATGGTGCCGGAATTTTCAGAGGCCGCTTTTGGGTTGGAACCTGGGCAGGTATCCTCTTCGCCAGTAAAAACGGATTTCGGCTGGCATGTGATTTTGGTGGAAGACCGCCGTTTAAAGCCGCTACCGACGCTCGATGAGTTAACACCGCAATTGCGGGATGAATTGGCCGATGAGGCGATCCAATCTGTGATGACCGAGTTGCGCGGCCGCGCCGCCATCGACATCAAGACACTCCCCACAAGCCAGTAAGGCCGCACCTTTTTCGAAGCGGTCTACGTCGGAAAACTAAGCGTGACCGTCGCTCCTCGGTGGGGTTCTGAGGTCACGCGCAACGTTCCGCCCATTAACTCCATACAGGTTTTGGCGATCGATAATCCGAGCCCGCTACCCTGACCTTGGGTATTGGTTTGCGAGCTCTCAACAAGAAACGGCTGTCCAAGCCGTTCAATGATTGAAGCGTGAATACCTGGACCCTCGTCGGAAATGATAATGTCTAGCCCCCCTGAGGCATTGGCTGTGTAAGAGAGATGAACCACTGAACCTGAGTCGGAAAACTTTATGGCATTAGAAAGAAGATTGATGACCACTTGTTTAAGGAGCCGCTCATCTGCGTGAAGGAAGACGGGGTGATCTGGATAATTTGGTTTGATTGCAATGTCTTTGTCTTGAGCAAGGCCTGACAGCATTGCGATAATTTTGTCAAGACACTCTTTTGTATTTATCTGCGTTTTCTTGACTCGATATTCGCCTGCTTCAATCCGTGAAAAATCAATAATGTCATTAACCAACTCCAAAAGATGCCTGCCGCTGTTGTAAATGTCGTCAGCGTATTCGGTGTACTTATCGTTAGGTTGGGATCCAAACACGCGATCGCGGATAGCTTGGGAAAATCCGATTATAGCATTTAAGGGCGTGCGAAACTCATGACTCACCTGGGCGAGAAATTGAACTTTTATGTCGTTGGCACGTTCAGCTTCGTTCTTGGCGGCAACGAGTTTGTGTTCAGACAGCTCGATGCGACGGAGCTGTCTTAAGAGGATCAAAGATAACGCCGCCAGAAAAAGCAAAAAGAGAACAGCTTCAATGATGATTTGGATGCGGTTCTGACGCCAGGCCGCTAGAAAATCACGGCCGTCCAAGTTGACCGAAAGCCAAAGACCGAATTCCCTCATATCAAGCAGGCTGGTCACTGACGTGTTACCGTTGGATTGCGTCACATAAGTTGTCGCGTAATCTTCCACGTTTTGCGCCGAGGCATTGGTCATTCGATCGGCAACGCTCGGCACTTGGTCGCCGGTTTTCCATTGGGCATTTTGATTGCCGGCGATTAGGGTGCCGCGACTATCCCATAACAGCACCTGCCCGTATTGGCCTACTTCCAAGTTCGAGTAGAACGTCCGAAAAACATCAGGATCAATTAATCCGACCAGATATCCCTGCCTCTGGCCGGCAACACCTTGAATGGGCAATACGACGGGAATGAGCCAGCGGCCTCCAAGATGCTCTCCACTGCTTTCGGATGCGCGATCAAATCGCAAAAGATGGAAATCCGATCTATCGACCGAAATTCCCATGGGACCGATCACTGAAAAAGTCTTTGAGGTCTGCTCGAGAGGAAATCTTTGACCGGAGGCCAAAGTAAAACCGCCGCTATCCAGCAGATACAACGCATCCAGATAACTTGAACTGTCAATTGACGTGCTCAGCAGTTGGTGAAAGAAGGCCTCATTAAATTCGGCATACTGTCCCCTGTCGACGTAAATGTTTGCTATGCCTTCGAGTATGCGTCGCGCTTCGTTGAATATCTGCGTGGCATGCGATCTGCCGGACCGGGCGATGTTACGGCTTTCCCGTTGTTCAGAGTCGACCAGAGCGTCGTAGCTGTTGCGAATCTGCGCGACCGCAATCAATACGGTCGTAAAAAAAACAATGCCGGCGAAAACGGTAAAAATGACTTTGACGCGCCCAAACGCACCCGCTTCCTGTCGCTCTCGAACATTCGTGTTGGTACCATGTTCCATACGTATCTTTTGGCACACTGTCTGAACAATAAAAACTGGCACACCAGCCCGAACCGCTAACTGGCCAGTGTCATCTCCGGTCTGGGACTACTGGCCGGGGCAATACTTTTGTCCCAACGGACTTACGGTCTCTCGACGGGCTCCGCCAAGGTTTCTATGGCCACTAGCCGTGAATCTGCGCTGCGCCAACGAATCTGTCGAAGCTCCGTGTATTCTGGCGAATCATAAAAAGCGGACACGGTGTCCATATCGGGAAACTCGATGATCACCGTACGCCGCGGTTCCCAATCTCCCTCAAGGACCTTGACCTCCCCGCCCCGCGCAATGTAACGGCCGCCAAATTTATTGACGATGTCCGGATTGCTTTTGATGTAATTCGCATAGGTGTCGGGATCTTTGACATCAATATCGGCGATGAGAAAAGCAGGCATAGTCGGTTTCCGTTTTTCAATGGCAATATCACGCTACGGGAAACACGAATTTCTCCGTGTTCAGATATCGCTATTTCTTCTGGGTCGGAGCGTGTTCGGACTTGGGTTTGCCGAAAGGCAGACCGAGTAGGTATTTGCCGTAAGCGGTCATGTTCATGTCCCAATTGACGCCCATCTGTGAGGCCATGACTGAAAGATCGCGCCACTGGCGCTGCACCGGGTTGGTGTCGAAAATAGCCGTCGCCCCCATCTGACTGACCAGGCGCTGAGTGGCGTTGTAGCAGAGGCGGGTCAGGTAAACCCGGTCCCGGTTGATCTCGGCGTTTTCCTCTTCGCTCAAAACTCTCCGCTCTAGACCAGCACCATGGAGTCGGTCCGTGATCTTGTCGAACAGCATGCGGGCGCAATCCAGTTCCACCGACGATTCAGCCAAACGGACCTGTACGGTCTGCTGTTGAGCTACGGTAACACCGGTCATGGCACCGATACGTTTTTTGGTGGCGGCGGCGTAATCGTCGAACGCTCCTTCAGCGCAACCCATAACAGGGCCGATCATCCAATTGGTGAAGTAGGGCATGAAAGGAACGTCAAACAAGTAAGCATCGGGTGATAAGTCTGCGCCGGGTGGATGCGGACCGAAGGAGTCCTTAGACGTCATCACCCATTCGTCTTCGACGAAATGGTTCTCGAAGCGGATGTCTTTGGATCCGGTAGCCCGCATGCCGGCCACATGCCAGGTGTCGTCCACATGCACCGCGTCGCGCGGTACGGTGGCGCGGAACACATTGGGCTCGGGCGGATCAGGATGATTGTCACACCGTCCCGTCACCATCACCCAATTGGCGTGATCGATACCCGAACCGAACCGCCATACGCCATTGAGGCGATAACCGCCGTCTTCTTTGGTTATGGTGCCTGTGGTCTGCGCCGACGCGGTGGTGACGACCTGACGGTCCCTGTCCTTGAACATCTCGTCCTGCACCACTTTGGGGAATCTGGCCGCAATGGCGATGTGGCCGCCGACCACACTGATCATCCATCCGGTCGAGGCACAAGCCCGTGCAGCAACCCGGGAGGTGTGTACGATTGCCGGCCAATCCAATTCCAAACCGCCGTAGCGTGCCGGTGCAAACAATTGCAGCAAACCGGCATCGTAAAGTTCGTCGATGGTATCCTTCGGTAGCTTGCGCTCGCGTTCCGCATCCGTCGCCCGCTCCCGCCAACCGGGCAGTAGCGCCTCCGTGCGGGCACAAAGTTCCTCCACACTGGGCTTTGCAGCGGTGGTCTGGGCCGTATCAGGCATCAAGATCGTCCTTCAAGACTTCTCATAAACACTAATGACGTCAAAGTCATGCTGCCGCCTGCGCTTCAGGGCCTCAAGGATTTTCCTTGCTTTCAGAGGTATTGGCCGCCTCGTGAGCAGAAGCCAACGCGGCTTTCGCCGTGGCAAAGGCAGCGATCCCGGCAGGCACACCCAGATAGACGGTACAATGTAAAAGCACCTCTTTGATTTCATCGACCGTACATCCGGTGCGCAATGCGCCTTGCACATGAAGTCCCAGTTCACGCTGACGGTCGAGCGCTGCCAGCAAGGCAATGTTGAGCAGACTGCGGGTTTTGCGCTCCAAACCGGGACGGGACCACACCGAACCCCATGGCCAAGCAGCCAGCATGTCGTCAAATTCTTGGTCGAAGTCGGTGAGTGCGCTGCGGGTACGATCTACGTGATCGTCGCCAAGGACGGCACGGCGAGCTTTAAGTCCTGCTTCGATACGGTCTTGGCTAATACCCCGCCGGAGTCGTCGGGTTAGTAACCCGCGGGGGTTAACGGATCCCGTTTGACAAAAGGTTGTTTTATTAAACGCCAGAGTATTTTCGGCACGGTGAGCCAGCTGATTCGCTTGCCGTGTTTGTCATTGGCCAAAACCTGGTCCACCACATAAGCGGTGACGTCTTCCACCGTGTCGCCGAGCAGCATGAGAAACTTCTTTTCGCGCCGCTCCTCTTTTGGCAGGTCTTTGGTGTCTCCCATGCCGAGGTCGGTAAGGACAATCCCCGGCTGGATGTAACCGACTTTGACGTTGGTGTTCTTGAGTTCCTTGATGGCGCTGGCGGTGAAATAGGTGATCGCCCGTTTGGTCGCACCGTAAATGGTCAAGCCCGGCCGGGTCATACCATCGGACCCGAAGCCTTCCATGTTGTATATCCAGCTGCTGCCATCTTGGTCCTTCATGCCTTTGACCGCCACCTGGGTGCCGTTGATGATACCGGTGAGATTGGTTTGCACCACCGACGAGAGAACATCCGGCGGTAGATCGGCAACGTTGACGTATTTGTGGATGATCCCGGCATTGTTGATCCAGTAATCCACCCGCCCGAATGCTCCAACCGCCGTATCCCATAGTTTTTGCACCTGGCCGACATCGCTGACATCGCAAGGCTGGCCGATGACACCATTTGTACCTGTTGCATCTTCGCTGAGTGATCTTACGGCTTTATCAGTGGCTGCCACACTGCGCCCTGACACCACCACATTGTGACCGCGCTTCAAAAACTCACGGGCCAATCCCAGGCCAATACCTCGCGTGGAACCGGTAATGACCGCCACTGCCACGGGGACTTATTCCGCCTGTTGCTGCGCCATCTGCGCCATGCGGGCTTCGCGCATGGCTTTTATTTCATCGGGCATCATGCCGGGCGATTTCATCCGCACGACGATGGCGAACAGGCAGATGCAAAGATTGAGTGCACCGACGAAGACAAATGGTCCGGTCAGCATCCAGGTGTCAAACAGGATGCCGCCGACAAACGTGGCTACCAAAATACCAACAGCGCCGGAGCCGTTGAAAACTCCGACCACGGCGCCCCGTTCTTTCACCGGCGCTTCCTGGCCGATGAGTGCTTGGGAGGCAAAGAAGGCGCTGATCTGCCCAATGCCGAGTACAGCGAACAGTAGCCAGTAGATTCTGTTGGTGGGATCGTCGACGAAATACATGGACGCGTAGCCGACGGACGCCAGACCCATGCCGAAAATAACCGCGGAAACTCTGTTAATGCGGTCGATGATCACCCCCATGATCGGCGACCAGACCAAACCAAACATTTGCGCGACGGCAAAGATGGTCACACCAACAATGGCAGCCTGTGCTGGGGTCATGCCTTGCTGCACACCCCAGACCGATCCCCACAAATTCGTGAACGCCCCGATAACAACCAAATCAGAGCGCGCCACAAAAGCCGACGCATAGGCCAAGGAAATACGTGGATTTTTGGCGTTGATAATACCGGCTTTAAACAAAGCTTTCGCCGGTTGTTTTTCCTTTACCTCTGATGGCACACCGCCTTTGAGGCCCCATTTGAGAATCCATGCAGATATGAGCAGAACAATGGCCAACGCCCAGAACGCGTAGAGCCCCTGCTGTTTTGCTGTCATGCCCGCTTGTTCCAGTTGGCCTAGCAAGACCTGGCCAAACACCACGGCGGTGAAAATCACCCCGAGGGAATTCATCACGCCGGTCCAGGCAATGAGTTTGCCGCGGGCATATTCGCGCGGATAATCCTGACCGACGATGCCGAGCATGCCGGCGGCGGCCGACGTGCCGATGCCGTACATCGTCCGGGCGACAAACAAATCGGCGATGCTATCCGCGTAGGGATAAAGCGCATAACCGAAGGCCATGGCGATCATGCCGAAGCAGAATACGGGCCGGCGGCCGACGCGGTCCGCCAGCACGCCAAAGGGAGCTGCCAAAGAAATGGTGATGATCTCGTTCCAGAATGCGAGTGCACCGGTGACCCGGCCTTGCTCATTGCCAGGCAGTTCCAGATTGGCATTGAGAACAAACGCCTGACCGGTATTGATGAAAGTAAGAAAGCCGATGGTGGCGAAGGACGCATACATGAGCGTCCAGGCGTTCTTGGCGGTGACATCATCCGCCAGATCAATGCGTACGCCAAAAAAGGGGCGGTAATAATTTTGCGGTACCGAAGCAGACATTTCCTGGCGTTCCCCATTGATTGTTCCGTCCAGATGAACATGGGTTCTGCCTGGAACGGAGTGGCGCGTACCTTAGTCGCGAAGGGTTCTTAACTAGCAGGAATCAGGGAGCCTGACCGCGCGTTGGATATGTGAGCCCCCTAGGCTTTCACCACCTCCACAGGCTAAAAAGGCTTGGGTTGGCGTCAGCGACCCGTCCAGTGCTCCGACTTTTTTGAAGGTTGTAATGGTTAGCCGAACCCTATCCGCTCAACTGGTATCTGCCTGCGTTGCCGCTGCTTTCATCGTCTCCGGCAGCATCGGGTTGGCCCAAACCGCCAGCGCACCGGCAGAGGATCCCTATGTTTGGGATCTCACCGACCTTTTTGCGACGGCGGACGCCTGGGCGGCCGAGTTGGCCGCTCTGCGTAGGGACGTTGCAAATTTGGATACGGAAAAGGGCACCCTTTTCGAGAGTGCGGACGTTTTGCTCACCGCCTTGGACCGGCACTCAGCCTTCCGTAAGCGCCTGAACCTTTTGTCGACCTATGCCTCCAATAAACTCAACGAGAACTTGGGCAACTCCGAGGCTCAAGACTTGATGGGTCAGGTCAGAGCACTCAGCCAAGACTCACGGGTGAAAATGGCTTACCTCGGTCCGGAACTGATCACGCTGGGAGAGGACACAGTCGAGCGGTATTTGACGGAAGAGCCAGGACTCGAGAAACATGCCTTTGCCATCCGCAACCGTTTGCGCCAAGCGCCCCACACCCTTGGGCCGGAAGGGGAACGGGTGTTGTCCCTCTCGTCTCAGCTCATCGGCGCGCCCGAATCCGCACGGTCGTTCCTGGCCGATGTGGAAGTGGACTGGCCGACGATTACGTTGTCCGACGGCACCGAAGCGACGTTGACGGCAGCTGGATACAGCAAGCATCGCCAAGCTGAGAATCGGGACGACCGGCTGGCCGTGTTCAACGCTTTTTGGTCGGAATGGAAAGACTATGAAAGCACGTTGGGGGCAACGCTTAATGGAGAGGTTCAGGGTAACCTTTTCATGTCGCGGGCGCGCAATTACGACAGTGCTCTGGAGTTCTTTTTGTCAGCGGACAACATTCCACCGGAGGTCTATCGCACACTGGTGCAGGTCACCAACGACAACTTACCTACACTCCATCGTTATTTTCACCTGCGGGCAGATATGCTTGGTGTGTCTGATCTCGGCTATCACGACATTTATCCCTCTCTGATCAAACTGGACCGGGATTTTTCAATTGAGGATGCGCGCGCCCTTACGACGACAGCAGTTGCTCCCTTGGGTCAGCGTTATGTCGACGACCTGATCCAAGCCACCGGTGAACGCTGGATGCACGTTTATCCGCAGCCGGGTAAACGCTCCGGCGCCTACATGAGCGGCGGCGCCTATGACATACACCCCCTGATCCTTCTCAATCATCAGGATACGTTCGATTCTGTTTCCACCTACGCCCATGAGTGGGGTCATGCCATTCATTCGGTGATTACCAACCGCAATCAGCCGTTTGAAACCTCCGACTATTCCATCTTCATTGCCGAGATCGCCGCTATCGTGAATGAGCTGTTGTTGCAGGACTACATGCTGGCCAACGCCAAGACTGAGACTGAGCGGATGTATTACCTCGGCTACGGCCTTGAGCAGATTCGCGGCACCTTCTACCGCCAGACCATGTTCGCCGAGTTTGAACTGGCCATGCATGAAGCGGCGGAACGGGGCGAAGCCATCACCGGCGCCAAACTGACGCAAATTTACGGGGACATTCAACGCGCCTACCACGGTCACGATGAAGGGGTGATGAACGTGGATGACTCCGTCACCTTGGAGTGGGCGTACGTACCGCACTTCTTCTACAACTTTTATGTTTATCAGTACGCCACGTCGATTGCGGCAGCAGCTTATTTCGTCGATCAGATTCAGACCGGCGGACCAGAGGCGCTTGAAAATTATCTCGACGTACTGCGAGCGGGCGGTTCTGATTATCCCTATCAAATCCTGTTAGACGCCGGCTTGGACATGGCAACGCCCGAACCCTACGAAGCCATAATTGAGCGCATGAACCGCATCCTCGATCAGATGCAATTGCTCAACGATCAGGGGTGAGTGGGTTAGATCTCCACACCGTAGCGGGAGAACAAGTCCCTTTTCCTGAACGGCGCCGCCAAAAGCCGGCCGAGAATCTTACCCGTGGTCATCCATTTGATCGCCGTGCCGGTTTCCTGATCCGCCAGGACACGATCGACAATCCAAGGCGTCGTCGTTTCCACATGATCGCCCAGCATATTGACGGGCCGGCTCAGTTTTTTTCGCGCCTCCTTGGGCAAGGCGTTCATCTGATTGATCATATTCTCGGTGATGTTCATGCCCGGACTGATGGAGCCCACGCGTATGGGTCCACCTTTTAACTCTTTGATCAGGTTATCGGTGAAATAGCGGATAGCGCTCTTGGTGGTGCCGTAACCGATCATGCCGGGAATGACCCTTCCGTCGGCGCCCGCTCCATAGGTGTTGTAGATATGGCCATGGCCCTGCTCGGACATGCCTTTGACCGCCACTTGAGAGCCGTTGATGGTGCCGATGACGTTGCCCTGCACCATGGTTTTGATTTCATCGGGCGTCAGCGTCAGCAACGTCACACCGGACCGGGCGAACCCGGCGTTGTTGATCCAAATATCCACCGATCCGAATTCTTGCTTCGCCCTATTCCATAGGGCCTGCACTTGATTGACGTCAGCGACGTTACAATTTTGACCGATTGCGCGGGCGCCATTCTGGGCTTCCCCGTCCAGGTCCAACAACGCCTCATCCACCGCGTTTTGGGTGCGGCCGGACACCACCACGTTCACCCCACGCCTGAGGAACTCGCGGGCATAGCCTTTGCCAATCCCTTTGGTGGAGCCGGTGATGACGACGGTTTTGTTGGCCATTGAGAAGTCCAACGTCATTTTTCCCTAAATTGGATCATACCCGCAGTTCTGATCCGGCTTCGAGTCCGCTGAAATGCGTCCGAACAGCGGCCAGCCGCGCACGGCGGCAGCGGAAATGCTTTTTTGGATTATGATAGGCACAGCAAAACCGAATGTTTGGATAACACTATGGCTGAAAAGAAAACGGTGGTGATCACCGGCGGAACCCGCGGCATCGGAAGAGGTTTGGCGCAAGAGACCCTCAAGCGGGGACACAATGTGGTCGTTTGCGGCCGCACCCAAAACGCGGTGGATGACGCGGTCACCGATATTTCCGCCGATGCTGTCAATGGCGCCCGCGCTGCCGGCACGCCTTGCGATGTCACAAAGTACGATCAGGTTCAGGCCTTGTGGGACTTCGCCAAGAAAGAGTTCGGCACTGTCGACATCTGGATCAACAATGCCGGCATATCCAACGTGCGTTATCCTATAGGTTACTTACTGCAAGAAGAGGTGGACATCGTACCGGCGGTTAATCTCATCGGCTCCATGAACGGCTGCAAAGTCGCACTGGAAGGCATGAACGCCCAAGGCCATGGGGCGCTCTATAACTTCGAGGGTTTTGGCTCCAACGGCATGAAGCAACACGGCATGAGCCTGTATGGCTGCACCAAGTTCGGCCTCACCTATTTCACCAAAGCATTGATCAAAGAAACCAAGGGTGGTCCGGTGATCGTCGGCTATATGAGCCCCGGCATCGTCATTACCGATATGCTTCTGATAGATCGCGGCAAAATGCCGGCAGAGCAATGGAATGGTGTCAAAAAGGTCTTCAACATCATCGCTGACCGGGTGGAGACGGTTACGCCTTGGCTGATGGAGCACGTGCTAGCCAATACCAAGCACGGTGCCCGCATCGCTTGGCTGACGCGGGGTAAGGCCGCCCGTCGGTTCCTCATGTCCCGGTTCAAAAACCCAGGCAACCGCTTCCCGGAACTGGATGACGTGGACGAGCAGGTAGCGGCCTAAGCAATCGACGCTTCGAAAGCGGCGAGACGGTCCAACGAACTGCCCTCATTTGACTCTGCCAGTGCAACCGGGTCGGTGAAACTCAGCTCCACCAATTCATAGGTCTGGTGCAACAGCTCCCAACGGCCGCGCACGGGGATGAAATCGTCTGTGGCCGCCCAGATTTCCACCGGCGGCTTGGTGCCGCCGTCGCGCAGGCTGCGGTTGATCATGTGCTTGGTTTTGAATGTGCCGGCGGGCGTGGTGATCTCTTCCTCGCCAGCGTACTCCACATCCACGCCGACGAAGGAAAGCATGGGCCCCGACCCGCCGTTGGGCAGAGGCGAACTCAAGGCAACGTTGCGCAGTTTACCGGTGGGGGAGTCTCCACGCAGCAGGTCGCCCTTCTTGCTGTGCCAGGTATCGCAACAGAGGGGATGGGCGCCGAAAGACGGCACGCGCTCAGTGACGTCAAAGCTCTGCGATAAATGGCCGTCGTCAGCGGTGAGCGCATCGCATGTCACCCGGTCATCAGTGAAACGGAAGATAGCGCTGCCTTGAAATTTGCCGCCGATGGTGAGGCGGACGAAGCACTCTTCCGGCTGCCAGTCACCGTCCAGAGCGTAGATGACATCGCGCAAGAGCCGGTCGTTATCCATCTCGCATTGGGCGCGAAGGATACGGCTGCCGTCGGGCTGAACAGTGACGGTGAAGAATTCCCGGCCTTCTTCGCCGATACCATCGGTGTGATATACGATCTTACCGCGGTAGGTGCGGTGGGACATTTCGCAATCCCTCTCGTTATCCCTCAATGCATCTCTTCGCCACCGGAGACGTTCATCGCTTCACCGGTGATGTAAGCCGCTTCGTCTGAGGCAAGGAAAACGCAAGCGTTGGCGGTGTCGGTGACCAGGCCGACCCGGCCCAAGGGAATCTTCGCTTTGCGGAACTCGAGCACCCCTTCTGTGTCTTTGCCGAGCACCTGACCGCGCCGGGCGTTCTGCACAGCACCGAGGCCGGTGGTGACATGGTTGGGACAGACGGCGTTCACGGTAATACCGTGTTCACCGAGCTCCGCCGCCGCGGTGCGGGTCAGTCCGACCATGCCGTGCTTGGACGAGGTGTAATGCACCAGCAGGGGGGCCGGGCTCTTCGCCGCTTGGCTAGCGATGTTGATGATGCGCCCGCCGCCGCCCTGCTCCACAAACTGTTTGGCTGCATGTTTGGTGAACAGGAACGGTCCGCGCAGGTTGACGTCCAGCACCACGTCCCATTCGTCCATGGACAGGTCCATCAGCGGTTTCATGATGTAACCGATGCCGGCGTTGTTGACGACGATGTCGAGCCTTCCGAACTGTTTCACCGTATCGTTGACGCAGCGGACGATGTCTTCTTCGGAACGTACGTCGCAAACCATGGTAACAATGGTGCCGCCGGTTTCGTCACGTATGGCTTGAGCCACCTCTTCCATTTCTTCTGACGTGCCGATGTTGGCGGCAGGCAGGTGATCGCCGGACGGTTTGCCGATGTCGGTGATCACCACCGTCGCCCCCTCTTCCGCAAACCGTTTTGCGATGCCTTCGCCTAGGCCTTTTTTGCGGCCTGCGCCGGTGATGATGGCGACTTTGTCTTTCAAGCGGCTCATGACACGCCCTAATCGCTGATCTTGTCACAGAGCATGGCGACAGGGCTGTCGGCGATCTCGCGGAAATGCTCGGAGATAGGCTTCTGCACGTCCGAGGCGACATCCTGGTTGAACTGATCGAGATCGTTGATGTCGATGACCTCGATGTAACGGTAGGGTGCCGCGTTGTCGGTGCGGAACAAATTGTTGGCACGGTAGAGATCAAACCCGTCCACACCCTTGTGGCCGCGTACGGTCGGCAGGTCAGCGGACTTGGCCCAGGCTTCGTAGTCGGCCTCGGTCACACCGTTTTTGAGATTAAACAGAACGACTAGAGCGGGCATGGAGCGTCTCCTTATGAGGTGTTAACTGTCTTGTTCTTGCTTGCGGGCGTAGGCCGCTTGTCCTTCAAGGACGAGATCATAAATGGCAGCGGCATCACCCCCTATGGAGTCAAGTATCGCCGGGTAGCTGGCTTCCGCATGGGCCGCCCAAGCGGCCCGCTGGTTTTCACTAAGACGATGAAGGGTCACGCCCAGCCCCGGCAGGTCGGCTTCCACCCGGGCCATCCATTCCCGCACCCGGTTGCGCGCGGCCATGGGACCTGGATAAGCGGTGCTGACGAGGTTCTTCTGGTCGTCGTTGAGACTGTCCCAGAACCGCTTGTTCAACAGAATAGAACTGGGTTCGATGGCATGCCCTGTCATGGTGAAGTGTGGCGCCTCTCTATATATGCCAGTCATCCAATAAAAAATGGTGACCGCCTCGCCGCCGTCGATGAGGCCCGTTTGCAAAGACGGCAGAATGTCGTTGGACGTTAGGTAGACCGCATCGGCCTTAAGCGCTTCAAAGTAAACGGACGAAGACTTGGTGGTCTGTACCCGCCTGGGAAAGTTTTCGACGGACTCCGGGGTCAAAAACGGCCGGTCGCCAAAGAGATGGTTGGAGCCCGCTTCGGTCCAGCGCAAAAACGCAATGCCTTTGGTGGCGAAAACCTCCTGAAACTTGGGAAGGGCGTATTCATCCAAAACAAATCCGCCTCCGGTGTTGAAGAAAACAGAAACGGCAATTGCAGCACCGCCAATTCCGGCACCATGGCGGCACCGGAACCCAGCGGTGCGCTGACAAATTGCAGGCGGTTGCGGCGCAGCGAATTCAGCCGTTCTTCCGAACTGCCGGTCTCGCCCCTCACCAACATTTCAAGATCAAGGCCGAGATGCTTGTTGGCGTTAAAAGCAGCGGTGACGTCCTTCCAATTCTCGTCCCACGGCGTGTTGGGAGCCGAGAACGCGCCGATGGTCATGGTCTTGCGCTCTTGACTTGTGGCCGGTGCACATATCCCGGACAGTGCAACACAAAGGGAAAGAAAGCGGACGATTGTTTTCTTCATGACAAAATCTCTTTTTCCAAATCCACACCCGACGCCAAGGCGCTGAGAACGGAAACATCGTTTTCATTCTGCAACGCCAGTAACCGGCCGTATAGCCGTTCTGCCGTCTCTTTGTTGAGTGGCTGAGCAGCGGACAGTGCGCCATGCATGAACTTTTCACGATGCAGGGCACCGGTCGAAATGGGACTGAATGACATTTCTGAGGTTCGCCATGTCTTGCCGAGGTTTCCGAGAAGTGTTGCAGGGTCGCCACCAGGCTCGATCACCGCAAAGTATCCGCTCGGCTCACCAAACACATATGCCGGAGCGGCGAGATACTGACGGATGAGATCGAAGGCTGTCAGCACATTGCGCACGGCGAAAGCAACCTGCAAAGAGGGCGCGTGATCTGTGTCCGTATTTGACAAGCCATCTGACAGTTGTGGCCCTCCCAACTGGCTATAAATCAAGCCAAAAAACTCTGCCGTCGTTGGCCGGTCCAAGTCAGCAAGTTTAGCGATGGCCGCACCAGCCCCAACTGCGCCGCATACGCTTGAACGGAAAAATCTACCCTCACGATTTGCCGCCAGGGCCAACAGAATGGCAACGTCATTGCCAATGTTGACGGCGGTAATGATGTCTTTACCCGGCACTTTGCCGAAACGATCCGCATAGGCCATGACGGCGGGTTGGATGACCGCCATAGGCTGCACACCCACTGTTTCGTGAGAACACACACAATCGGAACAGTGACTCTGATAACCGTTGGCTATGCCAGCGCCGATTGGCGACAACAACAGATCGGTTCCCCACACGGGAACGCCACCGTATCCGTAGTGGACCAGCTGAATGTCGCGGACAGTAGATGCATGGGATTCCGCGCTGCCGATAAGCGCACAAGCCAGTGTATCGGCAATCACCGTATTGGTTTTATCAACCACGTCCGGCGGCAAACGGTCAAACGACGTTGCCTCGATATGGTCCAAAATGGCGTCAAGAATTAGAGACACGAACCCCGGCAACCCCTCAACCACACGGCGGACAATGGCGCTGGGTTATTGATAACCCCTCGCCGCCGCCAGAAGATGGGATGATACTGTCGCTCAACACAGAACCCCACAGGGTTTCAAAGCCATGAAAGACTCGACCAATCAAAATCTAGACGATCCCACAAAAGGCGGCACAGAGATTGCCCCTTGGGTTTTGGAAAGGACGCGCAATTCGGAGTTTACCAAGGGTTTCGTCGACCGCATTTTTGACCACATGAAAGTATTGGACGAGACCCGGGCGGAAAGCCCGGCGTTCAATAAAGTCACCCGGTTGGAGCACAGCCTGCAAACCGCCACGCTTGCCCATCAGGCTGGAGAAGACGACGAATATGTGACCTGCTGTCTGATCCATGACATCGGCGACTTGCTGGCGCCGTTTAATCACGGTGAATTTGCGGCCACACTTTTGGAGCCCTTCATCAGCGAGAAGAACCATTGGCTGGTGGCCAATCATCATGCTTTTCAGGGCTATTACTACTTCGAGCACATCGGTCTCGACAAAAACATGCGCGACAAGTACCGCGGTCATCCGTATTTCGATGACGCGGTGCGTTTTTGCGACACCTACGACATGCCGGCTTTTAATCCAGACATGGACTACATGAGCCTGGAAGATTTGGACCCAATCGTGCGCCGCGTTCTGTATGCGCCGAAAAGATCCGTTTGGATTCCAGAGCCGCCGACATAACCGGCGGAACGCGAGGGGATAAGATGGCTGGGGACAAACAACAAAGCCTAATGGAGCGCTTCCCGCCCGACCGGTCGGGACTTCATGTCGGGATCTATTGGTTCGTTCCGGGATTCACTGGCGTGAATGCGGTGGCAGTCTTGTTTTCTGCCTTCGCCAGCCTCGCCATGCTGACGCTGGTCAATTTCATTCAGCCCTATCTGCTGGAGGAGATTTACAACATTCCGCGTGAGCAACAGGGCGCCCTCACCGGCAACCTCGCTGCATTGCAGGAAGTGGTGGTCATTCTCCTAATGGGATTGGTGGGGGCCCTGTCTGACCGGACCGGCCGCCGAATTCTTTTTGTCTTGGGCTTTGTGGTTTTGGGCTTCGGCTATTTCATTTATCCGTTGGCCGAAGGGACATTGCAAATCTATGCCTTCCGGGCCGTGGTTGCGGTCGGTGCAGCCATGGTGCCGGTGATGCTCAGTGCCTGCATTGTCGACATCATCCAGGAGTGCAGCCGCGGCAAGTGGCTGGGTACGACTTCGATATGCAACGGGCTTGGTGTGCTGTTTATGGGCTCAGTCTTGGGTCAAATGCCGGGACGGTTTGAGGAAATGGGCTACAGCGGCGTCGAGGCCGGGCAATACACGTTTTGGATCGCCACGGCCATGTGCATCGCCACGGCGTTCCTGTTGCATCTTGGGCTCAAAGGCGGGCCACCGCCGGAGGTGAAAGACCGGCCGAGCGTTTTGAAAAACCTCGGTCGTGGCATGTCCGAAGCTAAGCGTAATCCGCGGATCGCCCTCGCCTTCGCAAGCGCCTTCATTGCCCGCGGGGATCTGGTGGTGGTCGGCACCTTCTTTTCCCTCTGGTTCGTGCAAGTAGGCGTGGACCAGGGCATGACCACTGGCCAAGCCATGGCCCGTGCAGGTCTTCTATTTGGCGCCGTTATTCAATTGTCTGCTTTGACCTGGGCGTTTTTCATGGGTTTGATCTGCGACCGGGTCAACCGTACCACGGCCGTGGCCATTGCCTTTGCCATTGCCGCCGTTGGGTATCTCGGCCTCGGGTTCATTGATGATCCTTTCACCGCCGGAACTTTGATCATCGTTGCCTGCATCATCACCGGCATGGGCGAGACGTCGACGGTCATTTCCTCCGGCGCGTTGTTGGGTCAGGAAGCACCCCCACAATACCGGGGTGCTGTCGTCGGTGTGTTCAACAAGACAGGCGCCGTCGGCATCTTGCTGGCCACCATGGTCGGTGGACGGCTAGTAGACTGGCTTGAAATCCCCAATGCACCATTCACCATGATGGGAATCTGCAATGTGGTTATCCTGGTTGTCGCCATTTGCGTGCGCCTGTGGGCCAACGATCCGGTGCCGCCACCGGAAACAGAAGCCGCAGCGTCCGCCCTGAATGCGGATGAAGTCCAGGCCGCCGAATAGCGCTTAGTTGTTAATTCTTTCGAAGCTGCGCAGGTCGCCGCTCTTGGAAATGGCCATGCCCACGCCCCGCTGGGCGGCGTTGGGGCCTTGTGGATCAGCAAAACCGAAGTAGGTCATCCACAGTTCATCGCCGCGCACGCAAATTTGCGGATTGGCGACGTTGAAGTCATCCCAGGCGCCCTCTTGTGCTGCCCGGAACACAGGACCGTCGAATTGCCGCCGCCAAGTGAGGCCGTCATCGGAAACGGCCACTCCAATGGTGCGCTGCTGATTCTTTTCGGGACGGCCGTCAACGGCGGTGTAAATCATCATCCATTCCGCGCCAGCGCTGGGAATGTTGTGCAGCACTTGCCGGGTGATCATGCCACCGCCGTCATAGGCACGCGCATCGTCCCGCCAGGTCAGCGGCCCAAGAAGGGTCCAGGTCTCCAGGTCGCGCGATTCCCAAGTCCGGGTGATCCAGCCCTTGAAGTCTTTATCTTTAAGTGTGACCTGCAAGATGCAGCGGTCACCCAGTTGGTAGACGTTGGGAAAAGCGCCGTAGACTTCCCCACCGTTATTCACCAACGCCCCCTGGTACGTCTTTCCTGGTTTGCGTTGCCAGGTAACACCATCTTCGCTTACCGCTAAGCCGGCATGGAGCACGTAACCGGGAAAACCATAGATGGGACTGTCCGTATCCGGAGTCTCTCGGTTGCCGCCGTAATACCAGAAATGCCACAGACCATCGCGCAGCTCGATATCACCAGTGCCAACATGAAGACTGTCGAAGGTTTTGGGGTCGGGATTGGCCACCATCACTGCGCCGCCCTTGAGCGGCCCGTCGTAGAGCTCCCAGTCCAGTCCGTCGTCGGAGGTCATCAGGGCGATGGAACCGGTGCCGAGGGCCGGCGCCAGGCCGGGCGGGAAATCCTGAGAGCGGCCGTAATACCAAATGCAGAATTTTTCCAGCACCGGGTTCCAGCGCATCATGGCGCCG
Source organism: Rhodospirillaceae bacterium (assembly GCA_965207985.1). Classification (GTDB taxonomy): domain Bacteria; phylum Pseudomonadota; class Alphaproteobacteria; order Rhodospirillales; family Rhodospirillaceae; genus CBDBND01. Next base: position 204,732 of record CBDBND010000009.1, read on the forward strand.
CCCACCTTGGCGTCATCGCACCGCCCTGCCGGGCCGGTGTTGAAGAGAAAGCCGGGTTGCCCCTGACCTGTCATGTCTGTCCCCTTACCTTGCGCACCATGTCTTCCAGAGCGGACAGAAACTTTGAGCGGTCCGCTTTGGTGAATGTTGGTCCATGGTCCTTGATCTCACCGGTATCGCGCAAGTGGGACTTGAGATCGCGCATGGCCAGGGCCATGCCGATGCTGTCGACCGTGAAGGATTTGCCGCTATGGTCAAGCACCGCCGCGCCTTTTTCCAGGCAGCGCCCGGCCAGGGGTATGTCCCCGGTGATGCAGATGTCTCTTGGGTCGATATGGTCTGCGATCCAATCGTCCGCAGCACCCGGGTCTTCTGCTACCACCACTTTGTTGACCAGGGGCCCGTCCGGCTTGCGCAGCCAGGTATTGCCGACCACATGGACTTTGATTTGGTGCCGTTCGGCAACGCGGAGGACTTCCTCCTTCACCGGGCATGCATCCGCATCGATGTAAATGTCGGTCACGTAACGTGTGCTATAGGTCGCCGTTGAGTTCGACGAGCTGATAGCGTGTCCCGCCAACTCGGTATTCATGTTGGATCATCACCCGGTCCGGCCCGGCGATCCACACATCGGTGTTCTCGCCGAAGCGATAGTGCTCCGTATCGAAGGTACCGGCGGGAACAGTCAACGTTTCCATACCGACAAACTCAAGGGCGATAGGATAGACGGCGCAATGCACACCGCGACCGGCGGCACCGAGCGTGCAGAGGTTGTGCATCTGAACGCCGCCCTTGGTCATGTCGTGATAACGTAAAAGATCTTTCGCACATTTTTGGGGTTGGTGGCTCCGGGTCTGGTTAGGTTGGTTTTGTTCAATCAGCCACTCCAGAAGGAAGGAGCCACCATGGAAAAGGATAACACGAAGGCATTGTCGCACGTCATACGGATTGATGACGAACGTATACAGGATCACCTGGGCAAGGTAGTGCGGGGCAGTGTTGAGGAGACCCTGAACGCGCTATTGGACGCCGAAGCGGACCGGCTCTGCAATGCTGAGCGCTACGAACGCAGTGAGGCCCGTCGCGATACGCGGGCCGGCAGTTACGAGAGGAAGCTTCAGACACGGGCTGGCGAGGTTTCTCTGAAGGTTCCCAAGCTGCGCCGTCAGACCTTTGAGACGGCGATCATCGAGCGTTACCGGCGTCGGGAGGCATCGGTCGAAGAGGCCTTGATGGAGATGTATCTGGCCGGTGTTTCGGTACGGCGTGTGGAGGACATCACCGAGGCGTTGTGGGGCACGCGGGTTTCGCCAGGAACCGTCTCGAACCTTAACAAGAAAATCTATGAGCAGATCGACGCTTGGCGCAATAAGCCGATTGCGGGCGATCATCCCTATGTGTATGTGGACGGCATCGTCCTTAAGCGCAGTTGGGCCGGCGAAGTGCGTAATGTTTCGCTATTGGTGGCGATCGGCGTCAACCAGGAGGGCTTCCGCGAGATCTTGGGCATCGTTGAGGGTGCCAAGGAGGATAAGGCGGGATGGGGCGCATTCCTTAAGCATCTCAAGGCGCGCGGGCTGTCAGGCGTCCAGTTGGTTATCTCTGACGCCTGTCTGGGTTTGGTAGAGAGTATAGCGGAGGTCTGCCCCAAGGCCCGCTGGCAACGCTGCGTCGTCCATTTCTACCGCAACATCTTCAGCCATGTTCCTTCGACCAAAGTGCGCGAAGTTGCCCACATGCTGAAAGCTATCCACGCCCAGGAGAGCCGAGAGGCCGCGACCAGGAAAGCCGAGGACGTTATCTTCTCTCTCAAGAGCACTAAGCTGACCACGGCAGCCGAGTTGGTCGAGAGCCACATTGAAGAGACTTTCAGTTTCTATGCTTTCCCTGACCAGCACTGGATCAAGCTCAAGACCAACAATCCACTAGAGCGAATCATGCGCGAAATCAGACGCCGTACCCGCGTAGTCGGAGCGTTCCCTGACGGTCAATCGGCGCTCAACTTGGCTGCAGCAAGGTTAAGACACATAGCCGGAAGCAAATGGTCCCTAAAACGATACATGAATATGAATCTACTCACGCAGCAAAGGAACACGGCCTGACCAAATCAGCCACCAGCCCAATACAAAAAGTGCGAAAGATTCTGGACACTACCCATGTCGTAGCCAGCCCCATAGTGCCAGCCGTCGGCGGAAATGGGATGCAACAGCAGCGTGAAGTTGTCGGGCACGTCGACGGTCTCGACAAAATGCTCGATCGGGCTTGTCACCGTTACCTTCAGCTTGCCGTCATCCATGGCATAAAGCCCGGAGCCAAGAAAACCGCCCCCCGAATACACACTGGCGAACGCGTTGATGGGTCTAAATGTTTTGGCGTCCGCGTGCATGACCATATTGATTTGCGTACCAGATTCGGACTGGCCCATGTTAGAGCGGATCATGCGGGTGCCGTCGCTGTGAACAGTCATGGTCCAGCGGTCTTCGCCGCAGGGCTGGCCGTCGTTCAGTAAGGTGCACTTGTGCACGCCGGACAGACTACGGTCGATGATGGGCGGCCCGGTGTAAATGCTGTCCGCTTGTTCCTGGAGTTCCTCTCGGCTGTTTTGCGCCAATGAACTCGTGCTCAGGCACCCCGCAATAAGTGCAAAAACCAGAGTATAAGTGCGTGCCATGACAACCCTCCTCTATTGAGGAAAGCCTAGCACATCAGCGTGCTAAGCACGTCTAAATCAGCGTGCTAAGCACGTCTAAATCAGCGTGCTAAGCACGTCTAAATCAGCGTGCTAAGCACGTCTAAATCAGCGTGCTAAGCACGTCTAAATCAGCGTGCTAAGCACGTCTAAATCAGCGTGCTAAGCACGTCTAAATCAGCGTGCTAAGCACGTCTAAATCAGCGTGCTAAGCACGTCTAAATCAGCGTGCTAAGCACGTCTAAATCAGCGTGCTAAGCACGTCTAAATCAGCGTGCTAAGCACGTCTAAATCAGCGTGCTAAGCACGTCTAAATCAGCGTGCTAAGCACGTCTAAATCAGCGTGCTAAGCACGTCTAAATCAGCGTGCTAAGCACGTCTAAATCAGCGTGCTAAGCACGTCTAAATCAGCGTGCTAAGCACGTCTAAATCAGCGTGCTAAGCACGTCTAAATCAGCGTGCTAAGCACGTCTAAATCAGCGTGCTAAGCACGTCTAAATCAGCGTGCTAAGCACGTCTAAATCAGCGTGCTAAGCACGTCTAAATCAGCGTGCTAAGCACGTCTAAATCAGCGTGCTAAGCACGTCTAAATCAGCGTGCTAAGCACGTCTAAATCAGCGTGCTAAGCACGTCTAAATCAGCGTGCTAAGCACGTCTAAATCAGCGTGCTAAGCACGTCTAAATCAGCGTGCTAAGCACGTCTAAATCAGCGTGCTAAGCACGTCTAAATCAGCGTGCTAAGCACGTCTAAATCAGCGTGCTAAGCACGTCTAAATCAGCGTGCTAAGCACGTCTAAATCAGCGTGCTAAGCACGTCTAAATCAATGTGTTGCCTTCCCAGTCCTGCCAGTCGGTGAGGAACTTGGGTTCCCGTTCGCGAATAGCCGCGAGGGTATCGTCGGGCATGTCGTCGAACCCGGCGACCTTTTGACCGAATCCCCGGCCGGGCATGAGACCGTCGTGATCCCCCATATTCTGCCAGGCGCGCCAATCAATGTAATCCTGAATGGCATAGGTGGCGGGTACGTTCTGGATGTCCAGGTCTTCCAGATGGCTGCGTTTGGCGTGGTATTGAATGTAGTCGTAGAACACCAAGGTCTTGCCATTTGGCCCCGGCAGATTGGCCGACAAATCGTGATTGATGATGACCTCGTCACCCACGGACCGGGCTGGACCCACTTTGTGATCAATGGGCAGTTCCATACCGTTTTGCGACAGGGAATGGGCGGTATGCACGGTGGTGATCGGGCCGGACTTCAGATGTTCTACATCGTCCATGGCACCTGTGTAGGGGTTTTTGAGTTTATCAATGACGGCACCCGTATTCAGATCACAGTGGTAGGCCACTTCCCGGCGGGTCATGGTGAACGACCCGTCCCCGTTGTTGGTGTGCTCGACGATAAGCGCACCTTTGGAACGATGCAGCGGCGTCACTTTTTTACCAACGATGCCGTAGCGGTAAATTTCATGCCAGGCCATGACCACTTCATTGCCGGTGCTGCCAGCGATGCGAATAAATGCGTGAAACAGACCTTCGTCCGTGGACAGGTCCAGTTCGTGCCCGGCGGCGCGGGCTGACGACACTATGCCGCCGCCGGTATTGGAAGACAGTCGTGCGGCGGCAAGTCCGGTGACGTAACCGCCGAGGCCAGCCACCCCAAATGTCAAAGTCCGACGCGAAATATCCTGCATTTTTACACTCCCCTAACCCGCATATTCGGCGACGCCGGCCAATGACCGTTCCACATCGACCTGTGTTGAACCCACCGTCTCGCCGGTTTCTTTGTCAATTTTCAAAAGCGTGCCGTTAAAGAAGGACGATACAAAGATATGTTTGGTATCGACGCTTTCCTTAATGGTTGCCCAACCGGGACCTTCCAAGGGATAGGTGCGCACCACACCGCCTTTTTCGTCGATCACCTCGAACTTGGCGCCGCGTGTCACCAACAGCAAACCATCTGCGCAGTAATCCAGACAGAAAATAAACTCCCGCTGATCTTCCGGCAGGGTGTAGAGATCGTCCATCTGCTGATGGTTGACAATGTCGTAGCGCATAATGCGCTTAGACGTTTCCGTGGTGTAAGTGATGTACTGCCCGCTGGGATGAAGCGCACAGCTGGTCACGCCCAGGTAACCGGCGAAACTGGTGGACGTTTCCGTCTCATAGGTGTCGAGCAGGTTTCCGTCCGGTGCGAACTTATAGACATTGCCGTCACCGATCTTTTCCGTCTCGCCGGGCAGCGGTTTCTGCATGTGGCGGTATTTTTCGGGCACGTCATCCATGGTCCCCGTGATGTGCTCATGGAGATAGAGATTGCCCGCATTGTCGAAGAACCCGCTGGACCAGGGCCGCTTGGGATAATCCGCGTTGGGCAAACGTTGTCCATCAGGCCCAACCTGGAGGATCATGTGTTCTGACCCGTCAAAGGCCCAGAGCGCGCCGTCGGGCCCAAACATCAATCCTTTGACCAAATGCGTGGTGTCCGGTGTGTGCAGAACAGCCTTTTGGTTGAGGTCCTGATCAAACTGAAAGATGCGGCCGTCACCGGCATGGTCATCGTCAGGGTTGTTGAGCAGGGTGGCGCCGAGAAAAATATCTCCCGGTACGAAGGGTTGCAGAGAATCGGAACCCACATCAGTCTTGATGGCAAGATCGTCAGGCATGGCGTCCTCTTTGGCTTCTGTTTCTTTGTTTGGCGCGGCTCAGATCAGCCTGGATACTGAATCACCCCAGCCATGGCGCGCTCGATGTTGAGAGCCACGCTGGCAACTTTTTCTCCATCGGCAATTTTGAACTTGGCCACTTCACCGGTGAAAAAATTGCCCGAATAGATGTGTTCGTTGTCTAGCGCACCCCAGATCACCGCCCAGCCGAAACCCTCTTGCGGTACGGTGTGCAAAACGTCGCCGGTTTCCGGGTCGAGAAACTCGATATGGGCACCGCGGCTCAGCATCAATCGGCCGTCCGGCATGTAAGCGAGGAAAAAGACAAATCCTTCCCGCCCTTCCGGATATGTTTTCAAGGGATCGAGCTGCTTGCCGTCGACCACGTCGAAGCGCTTCACCTCGTTTGAGGTTTCGGTCACATACAACAGCGTGCGGTCGTCGGGCAGGAGAATGGCGCTGGTGACGCCAAGAAAGCCAGCTATGCCGCCATGGACGTCAGGCTGCCATTCGGCCACCAGATTGCCATCGGGGTCATACTTGAAGATCTTACCTTCGCCGATGGACCCAGTGTCGTTAATGGGTTCCGCGTGGGTACCGGGTAGATCCTGGTCGCTCCTTAAATGCTCACCAAAGATGGTCGAGCCGTCCGCCATCCAGTTCACATTCGAGAGTGAGCGCGGCGCCAATCCTTCGACAACATTGACCGCCAATGTTTTGGGATCAATGTTCAGTACCATATGAATGTGCTGGTCGAAGGCCCAGAGGGTACCGTCTGGTCCGAATTTCAATCCGTTGATGAGATGGGTGGTTTGCGGAACCCAGAGTACGCCTTTTTCATTGAGGTCGGCGTCGTATTGGAGAAGTCGCCCATCGCCGGCATGGTCATCATCGGGATTGTTGAGCACCGTACAGGCAACGATGACGTCGCCTTTGACAAACGGCTGCATGGTGTTTTCGTGCGCCATTAAAGTCCCCTGGGTCATGGATTGGTGGTTAGCCGCAACAAAGCATCCGCAGCGAAGAGACGCACCCACCCGTCCGTCAGTGACCAAGGGTTGGTTACTTTGCCGCCTCTGTTTCCTTCTTGAGACGGGGATCTTCGTTGTCTGTAGTGTTCCAAGGCAGTTCTGCCAAAGGACGAGCCGTATAGGACTGCTCCAGGCGCTCCAAGTCTGCAGCGGAGAGATCGAGTTCAATGGCGGCAACGGCGTCTTCAATATGGTTCGGTTTGGTGGCGCCGATGATTGGGTTCACGTTCTTATGCATGAGCCAAGCCAATCCCAACTGCGCTGCTGTGACGTCTTTTTCCCTGGCCAGAGCCGCAACGTCGTCCAGCACCGGGTCTTCATTTTTGCCGTAAAGCATGCCTTGGACGGTAGCGTCATCACCGCTGCGAACCGTCGCTGCACCTGTTGTCCCGGCCCTCGCGATGCGGCCACGCGCCAATGGGCTCCATGGGATCAAGGCAATGTTTTGATCATGGCAAAAAGGAATGAGATCGCGCTCGTCTTCCCGGTGCAGCAGATTGTAATGGTTTTGCATGGTAGCGAAGCCATCCCAGCCTTGGGTATGGGCTGCCAACTGCGCTTTCGCCAGCTGCCAGCAACGCATGTTGGAGGCACCGACAAACCGCGCTTTGCCCGACTTCACCACCTCGTGCAAAGCCTCCATGGTCTCTTCAATGGGCGTCAAAGCGTCCCAACGATGAACCTGGTAAATGTCCACATAGTCGGTGCCGAGCCGCTGTAACGAGCCATCAATGGAACTAAGAATGTTCTCCCGGGTCAAGCCGAGCAGATGGGGCGATTCCCGCGACGGATAAAACATCTTGGTGGAAACCACCACGTCGTCGCGCTTGGCGTTGGCTTTTATGAAACGCCCAACAATCTCTTCGCTTACCCCCTTGGAATAGACGTTGGCCGTATCGAAAAAATTGATACCTGCATCTAAAGCCTGCTTCAAAAAGGGTTGTGATGCATCTTCGTCCAGTATCCAGTCACGCCAGGAGGGAGAGCCGAAACTCATGCAGCCCAACACGATGCGGGAAACAGACAACCCGGTGCGGCCCAGCTCGGCGTATTTCATTAAGTGAAAAGCCTTACTCTTCTAACGCAGCGATTTCGGCTGCCTTGGCTTCGATCCCCCGGATGATGAGATTAGGAATCTTCGGCACATCGAAACCGGGTTTGATGGGAGTGCGCCCCAACGCGGGACCCATGCGCACCACCACGAGAGTCATATCCGGCGATACCCAGACATGCTGTTGACCGCGCCCCCAGGTCAAGAATGTGTCACGGGCAAGATAGGGTTCGGACGCTATGGGCGCGGTGCTGCCGGAGCCGACCGGGAACGGTGGGTCGTCATATCCCAACCAGGTTTGATAACCGTAATGATTGGCGTTGGGCGACCGCGTGGTCATCTCATTGATCCACGCTTCAGAGACAACACGGTTGCCGTTGACCTCCCCTTTGCCCAGCAGCAGCATGCCGAAGCGGGCCCAGTCCATAGCCGGTGTCGCCAGACAACAGGACGTGTGGGCCGCACCGCCGGGACGGTCGAGCCAGACTTGCGCCCGCGTCCCGCCCATGGGCCGCCACAATTTCTCTTCGAGATAGTCGGCGTAACGTTTGCCGGAAGCGCGTTCGATAATCAGACCGAGCAGTTCGGAATTGAGATCGTTGTATTCGTATTTGTCACCAGGCGCCCAATCCGCCTTTGGCGCCGCGAGTAACGGAGTTGTAGAGTCGCCGGAATAGAGCCAATCCATGTCACCGCTGAAAAAGTTGAGGCCAAAGGGATAGCGCCCCAATCCCGAAGACATCTGCATAAGATTCTTAATGGTAATTTCACCTCGAGGATCACCGCGCCATTCTTCAATGTATGTGCTGACCGGATCATCAACAGACTCGATATACCCGTCATCCATTGCGATACCGATGAACAACCCCATCAGGGTTTTATGCATGGATTGTGATTCCGTTAGGTCGTCAGCGTCACGCCCCTCCGCATACCATTCCAACTGAACTTCACCGCGGTGAACGACGATGAGAGCGTAGGAATCGAACTCTTTGGCGTAGGCGGCCGCATCTTCTAAGGCTGCTTGGGATACGGTGCGCGTATCCGCTGATGCGACAGGAATAATGTAACTGCTATCCCCTTCAACAAGATCAAAGGGCTCTAACCCTTCTGGGGGTGTTGGGTCGAGCATCATGACAAAACGGCGCCAGAGCCATGGGTCTTCCCAATAGACGACATTCACGGCCACAAACAGAATAAGGACCAGCCAGCCGGTTATCTTCAATGCCTTCATGGGGAGTCCTTTCTGCACCAGCGTTCAAGCACCTGATGTTTAACCAGCAGGGCACTGTATTTCAGAAATGGCAAGGGCAATGTCCGCGCACTGGTCATGAAATGCTGCATACACTCTTTAGCGTGGGTATCCGCCTAGGCTGTCGCGCCGCCGATTCTCAGTGGGGACGACATCATGCGCCTTATCTTTTTCATCATTCTGCTCGACCTCATGGGCATCGGGCTGATCATGCCCTTGTTCCCCTTCATCGCCATGGACATTGGCCTGACCCCGGCACTGATTACCTTCGTGTTGGCGCTCTATCCCATGGCCCAGTTCTTCTCGGGGCCGGTTTGGGGCGGCTTGTCAGATCATTATGCCGCAAACCGATCCTGATGATCAGCATGGTCGGTTCCGTTGCCTCCTACGCGATCCTCGGCATTGCCGACACCATGGCGCTGTTGATTGTCTCTCGCCTGGTCGGTGGTATTTCCGCCGGTAATTTGGCGGCGGCTTTCGCCTACATCACCGACATCACCACGCCGGAAAACCTGGCCAAGGGCATGGGCATCATCGGCGGCGCGCTGAGTTTGGGCTTCATTCTGGGACCTGCGGTGGGCGGATTGCTCGCCGGTGGTGACCCAGAGTCTGCCAACTTATCTCTCGTCGCTTTTGTCGCCGGGGGAACCAGTTTTCTGGCTTTGCTGGGTACGATCTTTTTCCTGCCCGAATCCCTTTCCGACGACATTCGAGAAAAAATCAAACAACGGCCGAAGATGTCGCGCCCACAGCAATTCAAAGTGGTCAGTGCCCGCGGTGCCTTGCTGACGTTGTTCATTGCCGCTCTCATTTTTGCTGCTGCCGGAGCGGTCTACACCACAACGTTTCCACTTTACGTCAATGACAAGCTCGGGCTTGGTCCACGTGAGGTCGGACTTATCCTTTCCTTTGCCGGCGTGATCATGGTGATTATGCAGCTCAAAGCCATTGGCCCTCTGGCCAAACGGTTCGGCGAGATCAACTTGATCACGACCGGCTGTTTTGTTTACGCCTTCGGCTTGGCTCTGGTTGCGACTGCCAATGGTGTTCCGCAATTGGTGCTGGCCAACGTCTTTCTGCCTATTGGCTTGGCTATCGTGAATCCCAGCATTTCCAGTTTGGTTTCCCAGGAATGCCAGGACACGGAACGGGGCATCGTCATGGGGCTTTATCAGTCGGTCGGCAGTTTGGGCCGTGGGCTTGGACCAATCTACTCGGGCACTCTATTCGGCCAGATCAGCATCTATGCGCCGATTCTTTACAGCATGGCGTCCATGGTCCCCATGTTGGGCCTGGTCTATCTGGTGCGTTTGCGCGGCAAGAAAACGCCGGACTCACCGGCGGAGTGAACTAGAGCACACTGAACTGGCTCTGCCAGCCGTTAAGCAACGGATGTTTGGGCGCATCACCAGGGTCGCCGTCATCGGGCAAGTCCAAAGCCTGACGCATGGCCCAAGCAAGGCACAAATTGGAAGACACCACCGGTTTGCCGGTGCGTTTCATGAGGGCAATGACCGCGGCAAAGCTGGGCATCCCAGTGCCGGTCAAAAGAATGGCGTCGGCGTCTGAGAAATCGATGGGCTCGAGGGTCGCCATTGCGTCTTGTGCCGATAATTCATAAATCGAGCGGGTGTCTTCAGACGCCGTGGCAATGCGTGTGGTGCTGACAATATCAAAGCCGCGACCGGACCAGTAGTTGAGGCTCATCTCGACCGCCCATTGGGGATAGGGTGCGCCAATGGCCAATCGTTCGACGCCGATGTGATGCAAAGCTCGCTCAATGGCCAATCCGGCAGAGATCACAGGATAGCCCTTGAGATCGGACAAGCGATTGAGTTTGTCATCCTCCGTTTCCCGTCCGACCAAATAGGTCGAAGCCGTAATCGCAAAACCGCACACATCCAGTTTCAAGATGTCGTAGGTGGCGAGCGTTTGTTCGAGACTGTCGAAGTATACCTGCCAGCGTTCTTTTGGAGTTGGACGGATGCTTGTGAGTCGGCAACTCAAGAGCGACGTTTTAGGCGGCAGCAACAACCCCACTTCCGGTTCCACGGTCGGGTTGGCTTGCGGCACGGCAACGCCAAATCGTCCCCTCGATCCGTAGTCACGCGCGTGAACAACCATAACGTCGACTTCCTTAGATCGGCTTCAAAACAGTTTGGTTTGGCCGACGAAGGCCATAAGCATGACCAAAGTCCATATGGTCATATTGGCCCGTCCTGCACTTCTGCGGTTGATCTTCATCAGGGCTTCGCCTTCGACCCGCTCTTCTCCTCCGGCCCGAACCTTGTCAAAGATGGGTTGCCAGCGGGCGGCGATCTTTCTGATCCAGACACCGTTTAAAATAATCACACCGAACAATATGAGCTTAAAGGACAGCCAATTGTCGGAAATTGGCCCGCCGTTGATGATGCAATAGAGGCCGAACAAAATGAGGGACACGGTGACCACATAGCGCCACCAGATGTCCCATTGCGCCAGTTGGTCTCCTTCCGGCGTGCCGGCCTTGAAATGGATCTGCCACACCACATAGAGCCACGCCAAACTGACCACCCAGATCAGTGCCAGCCAGGTACCGGTGATGGGGGAGGAATACTGAAGGGACAAGGTGAACCCGAAGGCCAGGATCAGAATCAGACAGGTTCGCGGCACCATGTCGAGTTTGAGGCGGATCTTGCGCACCCGAAGGCGTTCATCGAGGTCGAGGTCGTCTCGGACAAGCTGGGAATCACAGTAGTACACGCCGAGGTCTGCGCCGAGCCAATAGCCGAACAAAAGCACATGGAAAAAGGCGAGGACACTTTGCGTGTCAATGAAGATATCCATACTCGGTCTCCCCCTTTACTGCATGACGGCGATGTCATCAGCCATTTGTATTCCCGACAACAGAATGTTGACGATTTTTGCGTCGTCCCAGGCAAAATCGATGCGGCCTGCTCGATAGGCAACCAATCCGGCAGACGGCACCACGTAAAGCCGTTGGCCGCCACGGCCTTCCACATACATGACATCGTCGGCCATGAAGGGCGCCGACACGGGCGCGCGGCGTTCGCCGGGTTCACTGATGAGACGGGTGCCTTCATACGGCGACCCCAGCCAAACATGAAACGCGAAATTGGGATTGAGGTCTGCGCCTGTCATCAAACGCCGGGTCCATTCCGGCGAAAGGACTTGTGTGTCTCCGACCCTGCCCTCGTCCACCAGCATCATGCCAAGTCGGATCCAATCCATGGGGCGCAGTTGAATACAGCAGAAGATACGAGCCGTTCCGTTGTCATGATCAAGACGCACTTGGGCAAAACCGCCGCCGAGAGGGTCCCAAAGATATTCACGAACAAACTCCGCATAGCGCATGCCCGTCGCGCCGGTGAGCACGGCATGCAGCGCCTGGCTGTTGACGTGATTGAAATCAAAAGCGGTGCCGGGCTCAAATGCCAGTGGCATTGTTTCCACCGGACCATCCAAATCCGCTCCAAAGAACAACCGTTGTCCCGGGGAAAAGGGACTGGGAGAGAATTCCGCCTGTGCCAAGCCACTGGTCATCTCCAAAAGATGTTGGATGGTTATGGCGGCACGGCCGTCCCCAGCCCAAGCGGGGATATAGTCGGCGGCCGGCGTATCGAGTGAGGGAATGAACCCCTTGTCCAGAGCGAGTGCAGTGACTACGCCAAGAAATCCTTTGTGCATGGACTGGGAGTCGATCACCGTGGTTCGATCATGTCCCTCACTGTAGTGTTCCAATTGGAGCACGCCGTTGTGAGCGACCAAGAACGCATTACTGTCGAACGAGCGGGCATAAGCGGCCGCTTCGTCCAGTGCGGGTTCGGAAATTGTAGTCGCGCCTGAGTCTGAGCTGGGTAACGGCGTGCTGGGTCCGGTTCCGATACGATCAACGGGTTCATACCAGTCCCATGCGGTTAGTACCGTGTCTCCAGGTGGCTGAGAAAACCACCGGATCCAGAACACACGATCGTTGAATGCATATCCTGCAGACAAGACCAGGCAAACCAGCAAACCGATTGTGGCGGTACGTGCAACTGACACGATGCGCTCCTGCATAGCGGAAATGGCTCAGGCACAGTACCATCGCCTGGACCGTTTCCTTTATCAAAACAACAAAGGGCACATCAAATGGGACGCAAACGCCAAGAAACTGCCATGATCGCCTTTATGGCGTGGGTCTGGACTGCCGCGTCCGCTTTTGCGCAGTTCGGAGGCGTGCCGGAGATGCCCTTCGATGCCATGGAACGCCCAACGGCCCCTGACTATTCGGACGAGAGCTCTTGGGCAGCTTTGCCCCATCGCCAAGATGCTGCCGATCTTGCCCCTGACGATGCGGACATTCCTGAAGCCCAGGGCGATGCTCCTGCGGATGTCTTTTATATTCATCCGACCACTTACCGCGGCGGTGAAAATTGGAACCAAGACATTGCAATGACGGACGTCAACGTCTGGACGGACATCAGTGTCATTGCCCGACAGGCCAGTGCTTTTAATGGGTGCTGCAAGATTTACGCGCCGCGCTATCGGCAAGCCACCATTGCAGCCATGGGCGCACACGAAAGCGGCATGAAAGCATACAACTTCGCTTACGGTGACGTGGTTCGTGCATGGCAGCACTACGTAGAAAACTGGAATAACGGGCGCCCATTCCTCATCGTCAGCCATAGCCAAGGCACATTGCATGCGGTGCGTCTGCTTGAAGAAGAAATAGAAGACACCCCGTTGGTGGAGCGTATGGTTGCGGCCTACGTCATCGGCATTGGCGTTCCCGAAGGACTGTTTGACCGGAGCCTGAAGACCATGACCCGATGCAAGGGCGCAACGGACACCGGATGCGTCATTTCCTGGAACACGTACGGTGTGAACGGCGAAGCTGACCTGCTGGTCGAGCGGACCCAGGCCCGCTACAGGGATCGCTTTGCAACGTCGGATGGCCAAGCTCTGACGTGCTGGAACCCTGTCAGCAGCTCAGCTGATGAAGACTGGTTTGAGGACCAAACGGGAGCAGGCGCCTTACCGGGTGTTGCTTCTTCTGATCCGCTGCCCACCCTTACCCAGGGCCCAGGTGCCCAATGCCGCGGCGGCATTCTCTATACGGCAATTCCCACAGATAGCGCTTTTGACCTGATGGTGCTGGAGGGGGAAAACCTCCATATGCATGATTTTGACCTTTTCTACGGCAGTATCAGGGCCAATGCCGTGGCCCGCACCGAAGCATACCTGGCTCAGAACCCGCAATAAGGGAATATATTAATATATACAATTAATTGGATGTATAAGTGTCTCCGATCGGACAACAGGAGACGTGACTTTGAGATTACTGCAACTCAAATCTTCACTCTCGAGAACGCTAGGGAAGCAAACAATTTGATGCCAATTTTTGACTTTTAATTTAGGGTCTTGCCTAGCAGAGCATAGCCGATGGCGGCATAAAGCTCTGTATGGTAATGAAAAACCGATACTCGAAAAGTTCCAAACTTTCTGAAGCTCAGATTCGCCTTGTCGTGAAGTGCTTTGCCGCTGATCTCACGGCGCTGCAAACGGCCGCGATTTGCGGCGTAAATCGCAACACTGTGAACCGGATCTACCGCGGCCTAAGGGAGCGGATCCTCGCGGCTTGAACCCTGAGGGAGCGGATCCTCGCGGCTTGCGAAGCACAGCGCCCGTTCTTCGGCGTGGTCGAGGTCGATGAGAGCTTCTTCGGTGCCAGACGCATCAAAGGCAAGCGCGGACGCGGAGCCTATGGCAAGACAGTCGTCTTCGGGATCTTCGAACGCGAAGGGCAGGTCTACACCGAGATCGTCCCGGACTGCTCAAAGTCAACGCTACAGGGGATTATTCGGGGCAGGGTCGATCCAAGCACCGTCGTCAACTCCGATGGATGGCGCGGCTACAACGGCCTCGTCGATCTCGGCTATGGTCACTTCCGGGTCGACCATTCCTGCGATGAGTTCGCCCGCGGCCCGGTTCACATCAATGGCATCGAGGGCTTCTGGGGCATGGCCAAGGTGCGGCTCGTAAAGTTCATGGGTGTGCCCAGACACACATTCCACCTCCACCTCAAGGAAACCGAGTGGCGCTTCAACCATCGGGCTTCCAACAAGGTCAGGCTTCTGCTACGTCAACCGCGAGAAAAACCGATCTGCTAGGCAAGACCCTTAATTTATTGACTTAGGCGGGCTGCCCACCCCTATCATGTCTCTGGGGAACAGCACGTTTCGGGGGTAATTTTTAGTGGCGGACCGGTTAAAAGTTGGGGGATTATATCCAAACATTGACAAACCCTTTCTAATCTGCTAGTTTCCTAGCATGAAAGGAAGGAAGAAAATGACTAAGAAAGCACCTGGAAAATCGCACCGTGAGGGAATGTCCCTGATTGAATTGATGGACATGTTTCCCACTGAGGAAGCGGCAACCAAGTGGTTTGAGGAAACGATCTGGGGCGATGAGCGCCATTGCCCGAAGTGCGGCGGCTTTAAGACCAGCCATGCCAAGCACAAGTATATGCCCTATTTCTGCAACGACTGCCGGTCGTATTTCAGCGTCCGCACCAATACCCCCATGGCCAATTCCAAGATTCCCCTGCGGAAGTGGGCCATTGGCATCTACCTCTGCCTGACCAGCCTCAAGTCTGTTTCGTCCATGAAACTGCACCGGGACCTGAAGATCGGGCAAAAAGCGGCGTGGTTCATGCTCCACCGCATCCGGGAAGCCTGGGCGGACGATGGCGACGGGCCGTTTGATGGGCCTGTGGAATTTGATGAGTCCTATTTTGGCGGGAAACGGGAAAATATGAGCAATGCCCAGCGCAAGGCCCTTAAGAACACGGGCCGGGGTCCTGTCGGCAAGACTGCGGTCGTAGGGGCCAAATGCCGTGCCACGAATAAGGTCAACGCCAAGGTGGTGAAGGAAACCGACGCCAAGACGCTTCACGGCTTTGTGGCCGAGAATGCCGAGCCTGACGCGGTTGTGTATACCGACGACGCCAAAGCCTACCACGGCATCCCCAACCCGCATGAGAGCGTCAAGCACAGCGTTTCCGAGTTTGTCAACGGGATGGCTCACACCAATGGCATAGAGTCGTTCTGGTCCATGCTCAAGCGGTCCCACAAGGGCACGTTCCACAAGATCAGCCCCAAGCATCTTCAACGGTACGTCAATGAGTTTGCGTCCAAGCACAATATCCGCGAGTCAGACACTATCGTCCAAATGCGTGACACCGTCGCCCGCCTTGTCGGTCGCAGGCTTCTCTACAGAAGTCTCATTTCCGACAATGGGCTTTCCTCCGGCGCAAGGCGTAAAGGCTCCACTCGCCGGAAAAGGGCGCGGGCCAAGGTCTCGGGGGGTCGCGCCTTTCAAGTCTACTTTCGGGTCAAGCTTGGGTCTGTAGGCATAGCCTATCTCCTAACGGGGGATGTAAGTCCTCATGATCTAACGATAGTCCCATGTCGCCGTCTTTGAAATGCGCCAACGCCTCGTGACTTTCCAGGTCAAGTGTTGTGATCGACACGGGGCGGCCGCGACCACTAACTCTCTTAATCTTGAGGTAACCAGCCTCTTCCCCTAACCCACATGGTAGGAAACTTGCTTAGGACTGAAGCCCTCAATAGTAGGAAGGTCCATGTCGCCGTTCTCATTCGCCTCGACGTAGGAGAGGATTCTGTAGATCAGAACCATGTCTCTTTCCATGTCTGACTTGTATGGACGCCTCCCGGGACGCAAGGACCGATTTGGGTGTGACGGGCAGGCAGATTTGCAGTTTGTATCCGGCCTGTTGATGCGGGACCTGTGCCCGCTGGCCCTGATGGAATCTGCCGATCCGCGCCTCATTTCTCCTGTGGGCTTCTCGCCCCACCGAACATTCAGGCTTAGCGGATCGCGGTCCGACCTGTATGCCATCACTCCTTGTCGTGCCTTTGCGCAACCTTTCAGCGGCCACCTCCTAGTTCGGTTCGTCGTTCTTTCCCTCGTCAGCCGCGGCTATGCCGGCTGGCTGACGAAGTCCGCCTGGTACGCCCGATCATGGGCCAGAAGGGCCCAGATCGTGCGCGCCGTCTTGTTGGCCAGCGCCACAGTGGCAACGTTGAACGGCCGCCGCTCGGCAAGGCGCACAGCCCATTCGGGCGGCGACTTGTCGTTGGTGAGCACGGCGCGGGCGCCATGGATCAGCAGTGTCCGGAGATACCTGTCCCCGCGCTTGGAGATGCCAAGCATGCGGACCCGCCCTCCGGTGCCGTCGTGGCGCGGCACCAGGCCGAGCCAGGCGGCGAACTCGCGGCCCGACCGGAAGCCGCCGGATCGCCCATCGCGGCGACCACGGCCGACGCCGTCAGCACGCCGACGCCGGGATCTCCGCGATCCGCCTGCTGTCGGCATTGCCGCGGTGCCACACCCCGAGGCCGCCGCTCGATCTCGCCGATCTCCTCATCGAGACGGGCGATCCGCGCCCCACTGCTCGCGAAGCGTGTCGATCACCATCGCCGGCAGACGCTCCGAGACCCGGGCGAAGGCATCAGGCATTGCCTTGCACATCCCCGCCCGGCCCTGCGGCATCACTCGCCGTATTCCGTCAGCAGGCCGCGCAGCCCGTTGATCTGCGCGGTGCGGAACTTCACAAGCTGCTGGCGCATCCGGTGAAGCGCCAGGATCGCCTGCTGCTCCTCGCTCTTCACGGCAACGGTCTTGATGCCTGGCATCTGCGCCGCGGTCCAGATCGCCAGCGCGTCGTGCGCGTCGCTCTTGTTGCCGGTCGCGAAAGGCTCACCGCCTTGGCGGGCAACAGCCACGGATCGTGGCCGAGCTCCCG
>CBDBND010000010.1:0-51767 GCA_965207985.1 Rhodospirillaceae bacterium
CTCCACAGCAAACACTTCTCCTGCCTCGCTACATGAGGAAACAATTTCTGCATCACCAAGAACGGGAAAATTAGCGTTGTGAGTGGCAAAAATAAACTGTTGGTCCGACTTCAGTGTCCCCCGGTTACGGAGGAATACGAGATGACGAAGCGACGGAAGTTCACGCCTGAGTTCAAGGCGAAGGTGGCGCTGGAGGCGCTACGTGGCGACCGGACGATCCAGGAGATCGCGGCGCGCTATGAGGTTCACCCCAATCAGGTCAGCACATGGAAGCGCCAGGCCATGGACGGCCTGGGCGATGTGTTCTCGAACGGCGTGGAGGCGTCCCGCCGGGACATTGAGGCCGAGGTCCACGATCTTCATGCCAAGATCGGCCAGTTGACGGTGGAGCGGGATTTTTTGGCCAAAGGGCTCAAGCGATGAGCCGGCCGGAGCGCAAGGCGATGGTGCGCCGCGACGTTTCCGGTCTCAGCTTGAGCCGTCAATGCGAGATACTGTCGATCAGCCGATCATCTCTCTATTACAGGCTGCGGGGCGAGAGCCCGGCCAACCTGGCGCTGATGCGGCGCATCGACGAGTTGTTCCTTAAACATCCGTTCTATGGGTCCCGTCAGATGGCCCGTCATTTGCGCCGCGAGGGGGGTGTCGTCGGCCGTCACCGGGTTCGGCGCCTCATGCGCCTGATGGGGCTGGAGGCGATCTACCGGGCGCCGAAGACGAGCACGCCCCATCCCGAACACCGGGTCTATCCGTACCGTCTCAAGGGCCTCGCCATCGAGCGCCCCGACCATGTCTGGTGCGCCGACATCACCTACATCCCGCTCAGGCGCGGCTTCCTTTATCTGGTCGCGGTGATGGACTGGGCGAGCCGCCGGGTCCTGGCCTGGCGGCTGTCGAACACCATGGATGCCCGGTTCTGCGTCGAGGCCTTGAATGAGGCGCTCGACACCTCCGGCAGGCCGGAGATCTTCAACACCGACCAGGGCAGCCAGTTCACCAGCTTCGAGGTCACCGGCCGCCTCAAGGAGGCCGGGATCACGATCTCCATGGACGGGCGCGGCCGGTGCATGGACAACATCTTCATTGAGCGACTGTGGCGCTCTCTCAAGTACGAGGCGGTTCACCTGCACGAGCTGACCGACGGCTTCCACGCCGAGAGGGTCATCCGCGAATGGATCGGGTTCTACAACACCGAGCGGCCCCATTCGTCGCTCGGAGGCAAAACGCCGGCGGAAGCCTACGCGGCGGGGCAGCCTGTGGATATGTTGGACAAGACTACCGCCTTGCCCACATCCCCACAGGCCCAACAACAGCAATCAAATATGATAAACAGGATTCTGGCGGCATGATCAGACAGCGGAATACACCTTAGATAAGCCGTCAGACTGTCCAAACAAGTGGGACCACCTCACGTGTACTGGTCCAGTGTCATTATGCAAATAGTGGCGTAGCTATCAGGGAGATGTCATGCAGCTAACCTCAATTTCTTGGTGACCGGCAGTCGTTTGCCACACCTTGGCCTAAACGAACTCCTCGTTGGCCATCGCTCTAACTTTGTGCCAGAGCGTTTTCGATGGCGCGCTGAGCAGACCCCGTTTATCCGCGTTGGCCGGATCGTAGGGCACTTCATCCAACATGCGCGAATATCCGCCGGCCTCAGAGTGAATCAACACACCGGCCGCATGATCCCAAGGCTTCAACCGGCTAAAGCTGGACACCTCAAGGCGGTTTTCGGCTAAAGCCCAATACTCGTGAGCGGCACTGCCGCAGCGCCGTGACATGCCGAATTGATTGCGCGCGTCCTTGAAGGCGCGGTGATAGAGCGACGCCGTCATGGTTTCGATATCTAAGGTTTTGGGCACATCGACCATGAGCTGTGCGTCTTCAACCCATGTCCCTTCACCCGCTGCTGCCCAGACCGTCCGTCCCGCCATAGGATCGTGGATCCAGGCGCATAAGGTCTCGCCGTTGTCGACCAAAGCGACCACGACGGCGAACACCGGATTACCGGCAACAAAATTCGCCGTACCGTCGACCGGATCGATGACCCAGACCGGTTCATGCTGGGCGAGATGAGAGAGAACGTCAGGGTCCGCTGCCGCCGCTTCCTCGCCAATGACCAGGGAGCCCGGCCAAATTTTTTCCAGACCGGCATGGAGAAACTGTTCCGCCTCCTCATCCGCCGCCGTGACCAAATCACCCGGACCTGATTTCGTCCGTACATCACCTTCGGCCAGGTTGCAAAACCGGGGCGTGATGGCTTTCGCCGCCACGTTGCGGATGAGGTGGTCCACATCATGACGCAACGTCAAGGAGTCTGGGGTTTTGAGAGCGGCAGTCACAAAAGGCGAACAGTTTCTTGATGAATAAGACGGTCGGCATCGGCAGGATCCAATAGAACCGTTAATTTTGTCTCCACATCCCCGTCCTTGCGCTCCACCACCTCCCCTTTGCGGTACAGCCAGGCCAACGTTTTTCCGTCACTGACGGGTACGGCGACGTCGAGCGTCTGCCGGCCGGCAGAAATCAAACGGTCAATGCAGTGAAGCAGATCGTTCATGCCCTCACCCGTCAGCCCTGAGACCATCACAGCGTTCTCTACTCTTTGGGCACAGGATGCATGCAAACTGCGCGCAGCCGCATCCAAGAGATCGGCTTTGTTGTGGGCTTCGATAATGGGTTGCATTTGATCAGACGCGTCCGCCGCCGGGCCGATATCCATGCGGGCCAGAACCTCTTCCACGTCTTTTTTCTGCGCTTCCGTTCCCGGGTGAGAGATATCGCGGACGTGAATCAGCACATCCGCTTCCAATACCTCTTCCAAGGTGGCACGGAACGCGGCGACGAGTTCATGGGGCAGATCGGAGACGAAACCCACCGTGTCAGACAAGATGGCCTTACGTCCCGACGGCAGGTCGAGGCCCCGCATGGTTGGATCGAGGGTGGCAAACAATTGATCTTCGGCGAAGACCTCGGCCTTGGTCAGGGCATTGAACAGCGTGGACTTGCCCGCGTTGGTGTACCCGACAAGGGCGACAACCGGGTAAGGCACCCGTTTGCGGGCTGCGCGGTGCAAATCCCGCGTGCGCACGACCTTTTCCAGATCCTTCTTGATGCGGGTGATGCGCTCACCGATGAGACGCCGGTCAATTTCAATTTGGGTTTCGCCAGGGCCACCAAGAAAGCCGGACCCGCCCCGTTGCCGTTCCAAGTGGGTCCAGCTGCGGACCAGACGGCTTCTTTGATAGGTCAAATGTGCCAGTTCGACCTGCAACTGACCTTCCTTGGTCCGCGCCCGTTCGCCAAATATTTCGAGAATCAGTCCGGTGCGGTCGATGACTTTCGCCTGCCACGCCTTTTCCAGTGTGCGCTGTTGAACGGGACTCAAGGCATGATCGACGATGACCAGCTCAACCTCGAGCCCTTTGACCAATCCTTCCATCCGTTCCACCAGTCCTTTGCCGAACAGGGTGGACGGCCGTGGTTTGGTCACGGCAACGGTCTCGGCATGGACAATGTCGAGGTCAATGGCGGCGGCCAGTCCGCGGGCTTCTTCCAGTCGTGCGCGGGAGTCTTCACGCCCTGCCCTGTTTGTCAGTGCGGGATGAAGAACAATGGCCCGAGTGAATTGGCTTGCGGGTGCCGGCCCGGGTGTTTTTCCGTTACCGGTCACGCGGTTGTTTTTAGCCTATTCGGCGGCTTCCTCTTTGGCAGCGTCATCGTCCTGAGTTTCAGGTTCGAACAACTGCAATGGGCCGGACGGCATCACCGTTGAAATGGCGTGCTTGTACACAAGCTGGGTGTGCCCATCCCGGCGCAGTAATAGCGAGAAGTTATCGAACCAGGTTACGATCCCCTGCAGTTTCACGCCGTTGACCAGAAATACGGTCACCGGGGTTTTGTTTTTCCGAATGGTATTCAGAAAGACGTCCTGTACGTTTTGTGATTTTTCGCCAGACATTTTTTAACACCTTGATTTCTTTATTGTTTTGTCCATTGGGCTTGTTTTGGCCGGACTCGCACCCGTATCTAGAGGGTTTCCAGGAACCGGGTCAACAGGGCCCAGGTTTATGCCTGGTCCAGGGTCTGATGAATAACCGTTTTGACAGCAAACAGATCGTCCACTCGGAGGTCCGGCATAGCCTCCGGATACCCTTCACCGATGAGAACTGTGGTGCACTTGGCCGCACGTCCGCAGGCCACATCCACGTCGTTATCGCCAACGAACCATATATGCGGACCGGTGTCGTAGCCCCCTGCCCGCAAGGCGTCGTACACAGGATCGGGTGCAGGCTTGTCACTGGCACTGTCTCCCGCGCCGACAAGATGGCCGAAATGATCGTCCCAATTCAGATGACTCACTTCGGCCCTGAGATAGCGGCCCGTTTTGTTGCTGACCACACCGAGGAACAACGGCAGCGCGCTCAGGCTCTCAATTAACTCCGCTGCTCCGTCTTTCAGTATGAGAGTTTCGAGATGACGCTCGCCATAGGAGTCAAAATAAATCTGTTTTGCTTGTTCCCAATCGTCTCCGAATAGGCTTGGAAAGGCATCGTTGGCGGACTTGCCCAGCCATTCGCTCCATTGTTCAAAAGTCCAAGGGTCTTGACCGAAGGTCTCAAGGGTTACGTTCATTGCTGCGGCAAGAGCGGGATGGGTGTCCACCAAGGTTCCATCCCAGTCAAAGAGGATGGCTTGTGGTGTGGAGAGTGCTTCTGGTGCCGTCTTAGCCAACGTTCCAGCTCTCATCGTCGAGGGAATTGAGATAAGCGACATAGCGGTCGCGCAAATCGCACGCTTTTTCGCCGGGATGGCCGTTGGCGATTACCTTTTCTCCCACTTGAATGACAGGAAGCACGAAGGTTGTGGTCCCCGTCAGAAATACCTCGCGCGCCGACACTGTGTCTTCGAGGGTAAACACGTCTTCTCTCACCCTATACCCGGCGTCTTTTGCTAAAGCCATCACACGCGCGCGGGTGATGCCGCCGAGAATGTCCGGACCCAACGGCCGGGTGACCAGTGCGCCGTCTCCATTGACCAGCCAAACATTGGCCGCACTGGCTTCAGTAACGGTTCCGTCGGGATTGACCAGGATGGACTCATAAGCGCTTTGTTCCTTGGCGGCTTGTTTAGACAGCGCGTTGGCAAGCAAGCCGACCGATTTGATATCCCGCCGGCCCCACCGGATATCGTCCTGTACGGCGACACTGACACCCTCTTGCGCTTGCGCATCACTTGGCCCAAGCCCGCTGCGCGCCGTCATGACCACTGACGGGCCGGTATCGTCACCGGGAAACACATGGTTACGAGCGGCGGTTCCCCGATTTATCTGGATGTAGAGAATACCGTTGTTGACCCGGTTCTCGCGCACGACATGCTTGGCGATGACTCCGAGCGCCTTACGGTGTGGTGTTTGCGCGAAATGCAGCTCCGCCATGGACCGTTCGAGGCGATCCATATGCTGTGCAAAGTCGACCGGATGCCCCTTCCAAATGGCAATGACTTCGTACACACCGTCGGCGAACTGATATCCGCGGTCTTCGACGGAAACCATGGCATGGTTGAGGGGTTCGTAGCGCCCGTTAACGTAGGCGATCCGTGACATGAGGGACTAAAAATACTCCAGACGAACCGAGAAAAACTTTTCGACTTCGCGGACCGCTTCCGTTGCCGCAAACAGAACGATACGGTCGCCTCCTTCCACAACGGTCTGCGGTCGCGGCACAATAATCTGCCCGTCCCGAATGATGGCGCCAAACCGGGTGTCTTTAGGAAGATTGACGTCCTTGAGCGGTTGCCCCACCAAGCTCGATGTTTCCAGAGCTTCCGCCTCAATGAGTTCACCAAAGCCTTCTTGCACGGAGTAGACCGAATGCACGCGGCCCCTGCGAACATGTGAAAGAATCTGGGACACCGTAATCGAACGCGGATTCACCACCACATCGACACCCAAAGGACCCACGAGTGGATTGTAAGTGGATTTGTTGATGAGTGTGATGGCCCGTTGAGCACCGCACTTCTTCGCTAACAAAGACGCCAAAACATTGTTCTCGTCATCATCCGTGACCGCGACTACGGTTTCCGCTTTGTCGACACCCGCTTCAAGCAGCATATCCGGCTCAAGAATACTTCCGTTGATCACCACTGTATTATTTAATGTGGCGGAAACATGTTCAGCACGGCTGCGATTGATCTCGATAATCTTGACGTTGATCTCTTTGTGTTTGCGCTCAAGTTCCTCGGCCAAAAAGAGACCGATATTTCCTCCGCCGAAGATGACGCAGCGGCGCGTTTCCGGCTCCTCATGGCCAAACGCAGCCATGGCCCGTTCACACTGGTCGGATGCGACAACAAAATAAACATCATCACCAGGCATCATTTCATCTTCCGCGTGGGGAATGATGGAACTGTCCCCTCGCTTGATGCCAACGATGATAATCTGCATTTCCGGGAATAGGCTGGTCAATTGCCGCAAAGGCGTATTGATCAAAGGCGTATCTTCTGTGATACGCAGTCCGATGAGCCGCACCTTATCATCAGAAAGTGGTATGACTTCAATCGCTCCGGGCACCTCGAGACGCCTGGTTACCGCATGCGCGACCTCAACTTCCGGCGATATCACGACATCGATCGGTAAATGATCCTGTGTGAACATCGTCATCCACTCAGGTTGAAGATAACTCTGACTACGGATACGGGCGATCTTCGTCGGCACGCCGAACAAGGAGTGAGCGACTTGGCAGGCAATCATGTTGACTTCGTCGGTAAACGTTACCGCGATGATCATATCCGCGTCTTCGATCCCGGCACGTTCCAACACGTCGGGTTGGGAGGCATGACCAACCAAACCGGTTACGTCCAAGGAATCCGACAACTGGCGTATCAGCTCTGTGCTTTGGTCAACGACGGTTATGTCATTGGCCTCGGACGCGAGATATCTAGCGATATTCGATCCAACCTCGCCGGCGCCGCATATCACGACTTTCATCGCACCATTCCTACCTAAAACCCACTATTCCGCTGCCCGATTTCGGCTGTTACTGGCGTCTTCACGGCGGAGGCGCACTTCCGTGGTTACACCTAGTGACGTTAATTTCCGGTGCAAGGCTGATCGTTCCATGCCGACGAATTCAGCCGTGCGGGAGATGTTGCCGCCGTAACGAATGACCTGAGCCATCAGGTACTCCCGCTCGAACATCTCACGGGCCTCGCGCAGCGGCAGCATCATGATTTCGTCGGACCGTTCCAGACGCAGCATTTGCGGCGCTTCACTGGAGAGATCAGCTGGTAACATTTCAGCTCGGATCGGATCATCCGTTGAGCCTGGCGCCATGATCAGTAACCAATCGATGACGTTGCGCAACTGACGCGCATTCCCCGGCCAGGGATGGCTTTGTAAAGCCGTCAAGGTGTCCTCTGCCAAGGTCCGGGCCGGAATGCCGGCAGCCCGGGCGCCGCGCTCCATAAAATACCGTGCCAACTCCGGAATATCTTCGCGCCGGTCTGCCAAAGACGGCACTTCAACCGGGACGACTGAAAGACGGTAAAACAGTTCTTCACGAAAATTGCCTTCGCGAATCTGTTTTTTCAAATCTTTGTTGGTGGTGGCAAAGACCCGTATATCAACTTCAACGACACCTTGACCGTTGGAGCGTTCAAACCTTTGATCCTGAAGGATGCGAATGACACGGCTTTGTGTTTCCAGCGGCATGTCCGCCACTTCGTCGAGCAACAAGGTGCCGCCGTCCGCCTGATCAAACAATCCACCGAGTGGCGAGTCAGCATTGCCGCCAAAAAAGATTTCTTGCAAGCGGTCCGGTTGAAGCGACGCACAATTGACAACAACGAAAGGCGCCTTGGCCCGTTTTGAATGACGGTGGATGAGGCGCGCAACAATTTCTTTGCCAGATCCCGCCGGGCCATGAATAAGAACCCGCGATCCGGTCGGTCCCACCCGACTAATCGTCCGGCGCAAACCGGCGATGGCACTGCAGTCTCCAATCAGGTCTTCGGGATCACCGGCCCGGTTTCTGAGTTCCAGGTTTTCACGCTTTAGACTGGCTGACTCAATGGCGCGCTCGACCAAGAGAAGCAGTCGATCCGCTTCAAACGGCTTTTCAGTGAAATCGTAGGCACCCATCTTGATCGCCTTGACGGCCGTTTCGATGGTGCCATGGCCGCTGATCATGATGATGGGTGTGTGCGGGCGAAGTTTGTGAATGGCTTCGAGCAACTGAAGACCGTCCAGCGAACTGCCTTCCAACCAGATATCCAGCAGTATGACCGAGGGGGCCCGGGAACGAACTTCGTTTAGAGCCTGTTCCGCATTGGCCGCTTGCCGCGCAGTAAAGCCCTCGTCCTCGAGGATCCCACTGATGAGCAGTCTGATATCGGTTTCGTCGTCAACAATGAGAATATCTGAAGACATCAATCGCTACGCGCTTTTCGCTACAGTTATTGGGTCAGAATTTTGGGAAGATGAAGACGATAAAGGTGCGTCGTCAGCTGTCTCTTGAACGGCTTTTTTAGGCGCCGGCGCGGACGGGAAATGCAAAGCAACTTTAGCGCCGCCCTCAGTTGCGTCGTCCAAGGTCAATCGGCCGCGGTGATCTTCTAGAATTTTCCAAACGATCGCGAGCCCGAGGCCTGTGCCTTTAGTTCGGGTCGTGACATACGGTTCGGTGAGTCTTTGCCGAATGTCATCGCTTGGGAGGCCAACGCCGCTGTCGGTCACTTCTAAGCAATATTCATCGCCAATTTTATCAATTGAAATGTTAATCCAACCCGCATCTTCTTCCCGGCTTTCATCTGTTTTGGCATCAATGGCGTCAACCGCATTCTTAAGAATATTTGTGATTGCCTGCCGTACCTGCGTCTCATCACAACTGATCCATGCGGGTTCTTCCGGGAAATCGATTTGTAGCCGGATATGGGGATAAGCAGTTTCTGGTAACACCAAGGCGCTTTTTGCGACGTCGGTAAGGTTCTTGGTTTTCATCACGGGTTGGGGCATGCGAGCAAACGAAGAAAACTCATCGACCATTTGACCGATATCTCCGACGTGACGGATGATTGTGTCGGTACATTGTTCAAAAGCACCGCTATCGTCTTTCACCTTATCCAAATACCGTCGCTTCAACCGCTCCGCTGAGAGCTGGATGGGCGTCAATGGATTTTTGATTTCATGAGCAATCCGGCGGGCCACATCCGCCCAGGCAGCTTTTCTTTGCGCCGCTTGAAGCTCAGTAATATCGTCAAAGGTAAACACATAGCCGAGCGTACGGTATTCCGACCGTTCCGCTGTCAAGCGGACGAGAAACACCCGTGTTTTGTTGCCCCGTTTTACGCGCAGCTCTGTCTGAATGGTCCGGGCCGGTTTCTCATGAACGGAGTCAAACAACGGGGAAAACTCAGGAACCAGATCGGCCAAGGGTTTGTCAATCCCGTCTTCCAGCGTCATACCCAACAGATCGGACGCCGCCCGATTAGGAAGGGTAATGCGACCTTCCGGATCTAATCCGATAACACCTGCCGTGACTCCTGACAGTACAGCTTCGGTGAATCTACGCCGTTCATCCAACTGGCTATTGGCATCAACAAGAGCATCCCGCTGTGAGGCAAGCCGCCGCGTCATGCGATTGAAGGACCGTCCAAGGGACGCCACCTCATCGCTGGCGGCGCGTTCCTCAACCCGCACTGTCAGGTCACCGCGCCGCACCCGCTCTGACGCTTCGATGAGATCAACGATAGGACGCGCCAACCGTGTCGCCAATGTAAGGCCAAACCAAACCGAAACCATGAGTAGGAGCAAAGCGACAACGATAAAAAGCAATGTAAAACTGATTTCGATGTCGGTACGCCGGCCTTCCAGAACGAGATACTCGTCGACAGCGTCCTGCGTCCGGGAAACCCGGCCTAGGACCTGGGCGTCGATAAACCGGCCGACGTACAAGTAACTGCCGGGCAACGCTTCTAGGCGGATTAGGGCGCGGACCCGGTCTCCGTCTTCTCCCGTGACAACGGCAACATCTCCGAGATTGGCCTGAGCGATCGCACCAAAGGGAATTTGCTCACCGGTTTGCAAAGCGAAGGTATATCCCGCTTTGGCAATCACCTGCATGTCTTCCCGGAAGACGACGGCTTCGGTGAGACCCCGCAAAGCAGCCTGGGTCGATAAGAACCGGTTAAGCACCTCTTCCGACCGGTTGAGTTGTGGCCATTGCCTGTTGATGTCATTGGCAACAGCAAGCACGTCGGCCCGGATCACTTGAATGTGCTCTTCCAAATAGGCTTCAGCAACTTCGGCAGACTCGACCAAGGCCGTACGCACGCGTTCACTGAACCAGCTTTCAACGCCCAACGTGAACATCAATGCGGCGAACACCATCATAACGATCGCCGGTGTCACCGCGACAACGCCAAACAAGAGCGCCAAGCGGACATGAAGACGGGATCCAGTCGCACCCGAGCGACGGTCGCTCCAGAGGCGTGCAACCCGGCGGGTCACCACGACGCCTAAAGCGAGGAGCAGGAACAAATCGATGTTTAGGAGAATGAGAACTGTGTTGGCGTCCGGCCCCGCCTCTCCCCAGCTGGAGAGTGCTGCATAGGTTGCGATACCGGAAATGACCGCCGCCAAAGACAGGATCATTGCCAATGCGTTCATCAGCTTGATACGGCGCGCCCATATGACAAAACGCAAACTCAGCCGGCGCAGAGAAAGCGGGCGGGTTGCGATATCCATTACGCCCTCTCCTCTTTTGGCAAACCTATGTACATGCTTACCATCATGAGTTACCGCATGCCCCGGACCACGTTGATGTCGAGATCTTTGATTTTCTTGCGCAGCGTATTGCGATTAAGGCCGAGCGCCTTAGCCGCCTTGAGTTGATTCCCGCAGGTTGCCTGCAAAGTCAGCGTGACTAGGGGGCGTTCTAATTCCCTTAAGAACCGGTCATACAAACCATCCGGCGGCAATTCACCTCCGTATCGGGCAAAATAGGCTTGAATATGTTTTTCGATAGCCTCTGCCAGGCTTTCTGGCTGCGTGCCTAGACCACTTGGTTTTTGTTCGCTGTTGACGAGTTCCATTTCGACGGCATCGAGGCCTATGGACTCCTCGGCATAAAGTGCTGCGAGCCGTTTCACCAAGTTTTCCAGTTCCCGCACATTACCCGGCCAGCGGTAATTTTTTAGTCTTTCGATAGCCTCCGGTTCCAATGACTTGGCCTGCAATCCTTCAGCTACGGCCTCCGACAAAAAGTGCTGTACCAGTTCAGGAATATCCTCCGCCCTTTGGCGTAACGGCGGCAATCGAACCGGGACGACATTCAACCTGTAAAACAGGTCTTCGCGGAACAATCCCATTTTGATCATTTCGTTGAGATCACGATGGGTGGCCGCAATAATGCGGACGTCGGCCTTGATGGGCTTGCGTCCACCAACAACCGTGTATTCACCCTGTTGCAGAACGCGCAGCAATCGGGTCTGCGCTTCATGAGGCATGTCGCCGATTTCATCGAGGAACAGTGTTCCGCCCGCCGCCTGTTCGAACTTGCCGGAAGTCCGTTGCGCAGCGCCGGTAAACGCGCCCTTCTCGTGGCCGAATAATTCGCTTTCAATAAGTTCCCGCGGTATGGCTGCCATGTTGACGGCAACAAAGGGGCCATTTCTCCGGCGTCCAAAGTCATGCAGTGCCCGGGCCACCAGTTCCTTACCGGTTCCGGATTCACCGGTGATCATGACCGTCAGGTCCGTGTTGATGAGTCGGGCAACCGTTCTGTAGACATCCTGCATGGCCGCCGACCGGCCGATCAAAGGAAGACGTTCGTCGTCGGTGTTATCCGGTTTACGCAGGGCCATCTCGGATGGCGTTTCCAAAGCGCGCTTTACGACCGCGACCAATTCACTCAGATCAAACGGTTTGGGCAGGTATTCAAATGCGCCTCTTTCAGCCGCTTTCACCGCTGTGAGGAGCGTGTTTTGGGCGCTCATAACAATGATACGCAGATCAGGCCTGGTTTTTCGTATACGTGGAATAAGGTCCAGCCCGTTTTCGTCGGGCATGATGACATCGGTTATGACCAAGTCCCCGTCGCCGTCTTGAATCCAGTTCCATAACGTCGATGCGTTTCCCGTTGCCCGCACGGAATACCCGGCCCGGCCCAAAGCCTGATTGAGAACCGTGCGGATGCCGGTATCGTCGTCGGCCACAAGAATGGAGGCATTACTCATCGGCCGCTCCTGCTTCTTGAATGATGGGTAGCATGATGCGGAACGTTGTCCCGCGGGTTCCCGTATCGAATTCAATGACACCGCCGTGATCGGCAACAATCTTGGCGACGAGCGCTAGGCCAAGACCACTGCCGCGCGGTTTGGTCGAAACAAACGGATCAAACAAATGGGGCCGGAGGTCTTCAGGCACGCCTGGTCCGTTGTCTTCAATGGTGACGACAAGCGGAAGCTGAAGGCGGTTCGATGATCCTGCCACTTTCAGGCGGACGCCGGGCTGGTACGCCGTTGTTAGGATGATCTCACCTTTAGTTTCAGGTACCGCCTCAGAGGCATTTTTGATGAGATTGAGCAGAACCTGAATCAACTGATCCCGGTTGCCGTAAACAGGGGGCAAGGACGGATCGTAGTGTTCGGTAAAATTGACATGCTGTGCGACACCGTTTTCCGCCAGCCGGCGCACATGTTCGAGCACACTGTGAATATTGACAGCCGTTCTTTCCAGCGGCCGGTCATCGGCAAAGACTTCCATGCGATCCACGAGAGAAACGATGCGGTCGGCTTCGTCACAGATGAGCCTGGTGAGAGGTACATCGTCGCCTGTGGCGTTTTGTTCAAGCAGTTGGGCCGCACCGCGAATGCCGGATAGGGGGTTTTTCACTTCATGGGCCAACAACGCGGCCATGGCCGTCACGGACCTGACCGAATGACGGTTTTCCATTTGCTGCCCGATCTTCAAAGCCCGGGTTTGTTCCTGCATGGAAAGAACAATGGCATCCCGCCGTTCTCCCAGCGGCGCGGCGTGGACCGACATGATGCGTAAACCCGTCTTTGGCGTATCAAGGGTGACGCCGTATTCGGAGATGGGGGCCTGCTCGTGCAAAACTTGATCAAGCAGAGCCTGCACCGAACCGTCACCGGGTAAAAAATTGCCGAGGTGTTGGCCAATCAGACCGGATGCACTGGTCTGAAACAGTTGTTCAGCGGCTCCGTTGGCGTAACGCAGCCGGTAGCTGTTATCGATCACCAGGGTCGCGGACCCAAGCGCCGAAAGAACGTCATCCGCCTCAACCGGAATGGCCAGATCAACAATGGATGATACTTCCGCCATTACGCCGCCTCGACAAGGGTATCGTTGTACCCCTCGAACAGCGCATGGATTTGAGCACGCACCCGGTCCGGATCGGTTTCCGTATTCACGGCTGCGCGAAATGCATTGGCACCGTGTAGACCGAATACGGACCAGGCCAAATGTTTGCGGGCGATACGGATCCCCTTCCCCGTTCCATAGTGACTGAGGATGGCGTCGTAATGTTCAAGAACGATGTCGCGCCGCTCCGTTAAACTTGGTTCTGCTTTTCTCGACCCGGTCGCCAGAAAAAAGTCAACGTGGCTCGGGAACCAGGGTTTCCCATAACACCCACGGCCCACCATGACTCCGTCTGCCTGGGATCGATCTAACGCGTCACGTGCATCTGTCTCATCAGCGATGTCCCCGTTGACAACCACGGGAATAGTGACAGCGTTCTTAACCGCACGAACGGCAAGCCAGTTGGCAGACCCGGTATACATTTGCATGCGGGTGCGGCCATGTACGGTAATCATCTGAATGCCAGCGGATTCTGCTTTGGCTGCAATGGACGGGGCGTTGAGATTGGCCTCGTCCCACCCTAAGCGCATCTTTAAGGTAACGGGAATATCAACAGCGCGAACGACGGCATCAATGATGCGAAGCGCGTGATCTTCATCCTTCATCAATGCCGAACCGGCCCAGCCTTTGACAACTTTTTTGACCGGGCAGCCCATGTTGATATCGATGATGGCTGCGCCTCGGTCTTGATTGACTTGGGCCGCTTCCGCCATCACGGCAGGATCGCAACCGGCCAGTTGTACGGCCATGGGGGCTTCGTCATCGCTTGGTGCACTCATGCGCAACGTTTCCTTATGCGCGCGCACCACTTGCTGACTGGCAATCATTTCAGAGAACACCAGGCCGACTCCGAACCTCTTCACCAATCTGCGAAACGGCCGGTCTGTTACACCGGACATGGGCGCGAGGAGCACCGGGCTCGCAATGGAAATGCTGCCAATGGAAAGTGGCATGTGGTCCCTTAGGTTTGGGGTTTGACGTTGCCTATTTCTTAGGCATTTGTCGCTGAATACGTGGGAAAATCAAGAGAAATTATGGCCAAAACCACACAATGCTGTGGTTTTTTTACACCACAAGACCATTCATTGGGCATTTGAGGCTGGGGCGGACGTGGCTGGCTCTACTCGGTTCAGCGTGCTATGGCACCGGATCAGTGAAAGAACCAGATTTTCTGCGGGGTTGAGCGCTTATGACGTCCTGTGCGGCCATCATTGTCGCGGCCGGGCGCGGCAACCGGTTCGGCGACCCCCTTCCCAAGCAATATACCCAATTCGCCGGGGCGCCATTGTTGCGTCATACCCTCGCGGCTTTTGACCGGCATCCGGCCGTTGATTGCATCATTCCGGTTATCCATGGCGAGGACCAATCGCACTTTGAGTCAGCGACAAAGGGTCTGGCAACTCTTTCGCCGGTCATCGGGGGAGAAACCCGTCAGGACTCCGTCCGCCTAGGGCTGGAGGCTTTGGCAGCCGATCCTCCCAAAACAGTCCTCATTCACGATGGCGCCCGGCCTGTCCCCGGTGCGGCTTTGATTGACCGGGTTGTTGGGGCACTACAAGACGGTGTTCACGGTGTCATCCCGATCCTTTCAATCCCCGATACCTTAAAACGTGTTGATGAAAACGAAATCGTCCGCGAGACCATTCCCCGTACCGGCGTGGTGCGCGCACAAACACCACAGGGATTTGAATTTCACTCAATTTTGAAAGCCCATCAGACCTACGCCGGGGAGGATTTGACGGATGACGCAGCCGTGTTTGAAAAAGCAGGCCACCACGTCCGAACCGTCGCTGGGGAGCCCGCAAACATCAAGGTCACCGACAAAGATGACTTAAACCAATTGTCCGAAATCCTGTCCGAAGTTCGCACCGGTACCGGTTTTGACGTTCACAGGTTTGAGCCCGGAGACGGTCTCGTTTTAGGCGGCATTCCCATTCCCTTTGAAAGGAAGCTGGCCGGACATTCCGATGCGGATGTGGTTTTACACGCAGCTGCTGACGCCCTCTTCGGTGCCATGGCGGATGGTGATATTGGAGTTCATTTCCCGCAGTCCGACCCTGCGTACAGTAACGCTCCGTCAGACACTTTCCTCCGTTTCGCCCGGGACCGGCTTCAACAACGGATGGGATCATTGCTTCACCTCGACCTTACTGTGATTTGCGAGCAACCCAAGCTCACCCCCTATCGTCAAGCCATGCGGCAACGGATTGCCGAGATCGTGGACGTCTCTGTGGAACGCACAAGCGTCAAAGCGACGACAACGGAAGGATTGGGTTTTACAGGCCGGGGAGAAGGTATTGCCTGTCAAGCCAGTGCAACGATCCGGTTAATTACTTTACCTTAATCACCGGACGTTTCGTTCGAGATCCAGTCGACATAGCTAGGCAACCCATCCGTCATGTCATAAGACACGATACAAGGCGTGTCGTAACTGTGCAGCGCATTAAGACGCTTCATCGCTTCAGACCGGCGCGTCTTCAAGGTCTTTGCAATAAGCACGCATTCCTGTTCGGATTCGGTCTGGCCTTCCCACCGATAGACCGAGGTCACCTCCGGGAAAATATTGACGCAGGCGACCAGCCGCTCCGTCACCAGAGTTTTAGCAAGGGTTTCCGCCTCTTCCCGGCTCCCGGCGGTGGCATAGATCATGCAGGCATCGGTCATGGATTCGGCCTCCTTCGCTCTCATGCTATACTTTTCTTAACCGCAAAGCCTGCATCTTGGCATTCGAGGATGCGGCACAGAAAACGTGCGGCACAAACTAAGACTGTCCACCGGCAATAGGGGCGCGCCATGGACACCAACGTCAAGAAATCGGTCCGATTGTCTTTAGCGCAACGGAAGTGGTTGTCTCGTGGTCTCACACAACCAGGTGGCAAGCTCCCGCTGTTTGATGAAAACGGTAAAAAGGTCAATCAACAGGTCGTCCGTAAGTGCGTTGATAAGGGCTGGGCGGAGCCATGGTTTGCCAACCAGCTCAAGCCTGATTGGATGGTGTGCAAACTCACAGATGCTGGACGGGATGCCTTAAAAGACAACGAGCAGTCGAAGTCTTAGGCTTTAATTTCCAGAAGGTCGCCACGGCCCGCAAATACGTTGGCTGAGGACACCGATTGTTTGGCGTATTGCCCGGCAGCACTCTCATAAACCTGACGGGGATTGGCTGGCGATGCCGCACTGCCAACGGCCTGCCGGCGGCGGCCAGACTGGCATACAATCCGTTGCTGTCGTCACTGGAGAGAGACACTGGCTCCCTGGTCGGGCGTTTCTCCGGCCTGACAAATTCTGGCTTACCATCGTCATGACCGGCCTCGGATGGCGCATCAGAACCCGGTTGGAACCCCGCTGGAGCTGATTCCGTTTGGACGGGATTGAAAACCGGCCGGCCGTCCTTAGCGGCTTCATTATCTTGATGCCGGCGAGCGTCTTCGTCGGATTTCTGGCTGTTGCGAAGCTGGGGGTCTGCAGACCGCTTTGGCGTCGCCGCTGATTGCGGTGCGCCCGTCGGCTGAAGACCAGAAAAGTCGCCGTTTACCTGCAAAGTCAGTCCCAACGTCCCGGTAATACTTGGCTCATGAGTTTATAAAGGAATGTCTATGAGTGCAACTAACAGTCGAGTTTCACCGTTAAGTTAAGAATCAATCTGAGACATAGATTTTAATGGATTGATTCGCCAAGATAAATGGTCGGAGCGGCGGGATTTGAACCCACGACCCCCACACCCCCAGTGTGGTGCGCTACCAGACTGCGCTACGCTCCGACCGAAAGAGGCGCGGACTATAACGACGGCCCATGGTCAAAACAATGAGCCATACCAAAGATTCGCGGTTCAAGATCGGGATGCTAAAGCGTTGCGCAACGTATCCCGCATATCTGTGAGTTCGCTTAAAAGTCCGGCCACATCAGAGACAGCGGACTTGGCAACCGGTTCCGCAGGTTTCGGTTTCGTCTGTGTACTTGGTCCGCTTTCTCCGCTGACAACGGTTTTTACCCCATGATCCCTGAACAGTTTTTGCACGCCCTTGATGGTCATGCCGTCACGATACAAAAGGTCACGAATGCGTTTTAAAAGGGCGACGTCCTCAGGTCTGTAATAGCGGCGACCGCCGCCCCTTTTGAGCGGGCGCACCTGGCTGAATTTAGATTCCCAAAACCGAAGAACATGCTGCGGAACATCCAGTTCGGCTGCAACCTCACTGATGGTCCTAAACGCGGAGTCTGACTTGCGCGGGCGGTCGGCGGCGTTCGCGGGATCTTCACTCACAGACTAGTCGATCAAAAACTGGAGGATGAGGAAGAGCCAGTTGGTGCGGACGGTGTGGGCTCCGGCGTCGGGGCCGTCGCCGTATGATCCCCACGAATGCGTGCTTTGAGAAGTTGCGACGGACGGAAGACCAAAACCTTACGCGGTAAAATTGGAACTTCTTCACCGGTTTTGGGGTTGCGTCCAATGCGTTCCCCTTTTTGCCGGACAGAAAAACTGCCGAACGATGAAATTTTTACGGTCTCACCACGTACGAGAGCGGAGGAAATCTCATTCAAGACCATCTCTAACAGCTCTGCAGATTCGTTCCGCGAAAGCCCGACTTCTTGATAAATCGATTCACTCAGCTGCGCACGGGTCACGGTGCGGCTCATATCACGTCCCCTTGTCCTGCGATGCGCACGAGCCGTGACGTTAGCCCGGTTGGCGGCGCGGCGTCAATACAGGTTTCTATTAAATTGCAATGTGTTAGGGGGTTTTTTGCCAGCCTTTTTTACATCCGCACAAGGGCTGATCCCCAGGTAAATCCGCCGCCCATGGCCTCCATGAGAAGAAGGTGGCCGGGCTTGATTCTGCCATCATCGACACCAGCCGCCAGGGCCAGAGGAATGGAGGCGGCGGAGGTGTTGGCGTGGTCTTCCACGGTGACAATGACCTTGTCCTCAGGGATCCCCAACTTCTTGGCGGTGGAATCAAGAATACGTTTGTTGGCCTGGTGAGGTACGAGCCAATCTACCTCATCGATATCAATGTCATTGGCGGCTAAGGCCTCATTGATCGTTTCCGCCAAATTGACCACGGCATGTCGGAACACTTCTCGCCCTGCCATGCGAACGTAACCCGTGGTTTGTGTGCTTGATGCTCCGCCGTCCACGTAAAGCAAATCGTGCTGCCGGCCGTCGGAATGGAGGTGAGTGGACAGTACACCGCGATCTTGAGTCGTTCCCTCACCTTCTTCGGCAGTTAAAACAACGGCACCAGCACCATCTCCAAACAACACACATGTCGATCGGTCTTCCCAATCGAGAATACGGGAAAATGTTTCGGCCCCCGCAAACAGCACAGTTTTGGCCTGACCGCATCGGATCGCGTTATCGGCGACGGAAAGGCCGTAGACAAAGCCGGAGCATACGGCCTGAACGTCAAAAGACGGCACGCCGGGACGCCCTAGGACGGCCTGAACCTTGGCCGCAGTGGCCGGAAAGGTGTTGTCCGGTGTCGCCGTGGCGACAATAAAGAGATCGACGTCTTCGCCCTTTACACCGGCCCGGTCGAGCGCCTGGCGGCAGGCGGCGATCGCCAAATCCGAGGTTTTTTCATCGTCAGCAGCGATATGCCGGCGACGGATTCCCGTCCGTTCGCGAATCCATTCATCGGACGTGTCGATCCGCTTGGCCAAGTCATCATTGGTAATGACATTGGCCGGCAAATAGGATCCTACGCCTCGAATAACAGACCGCGTGGTCATGCGGTGCCGGCTGCCTGCAGTGTTTCAACAGCATCGTCCAGACTGAGATGGGTCAATTGTTCACCGATGATGCTGTTGAGATCTCGGGCCACCATATCCACCGCCACGCCGATGGCGTTTGCAAATCCAAGTGCGTCAGTTCCGCCGTGACTTTTGACCGCAACACCGTTGAGACCGACAAAAAGTGCGCCGTTGTACCTGCGCGGGTCCGTCCGGGTCATGACTTGTGTGAGGACGGGCTTGATGAGGAGATACCCGAACTTGGCGAGAATCGAACTCTTGAAGGCGGATTTGAGAAACTCAGTATAAAGGCGCGCCGTCCCTTCCGCCGTTTTAAGCGAAACGTTGCCAGTAAATCCGTCTGTGACCACCACGTCGACCGTCCCTGCGGTGATGTCGTCCCCCTCAATAAAGCCGTGAAAATCGAGGTCCAAATCTGCTTCCTTGAGAATAGCCGCTGCGTCACGGAGGAGATCTGTGCCTTTCAAATCTTCGGTCCCGATATTGAGTAAACCCACCCGTGGATGCTCCAAGCCCGTCATCGCACGGGTAAAACAGGCGCCCATGACGGCAAATTCAACCAGATTGCGGACATCGCATTGAGCATTGGCGCCGAGATCGAGCATGGCCGTTTCGTTAACTTGATTAGGAAAGAGCGAGCAGATGGCCGGCCGATCAATCCCGGGCAAAGTGCGCATGTTCAGTTTGGCCATAGCCATGAGGGCGCCAGTATTACCGGCCGAAACGACACCGTCAGCCTCACCCTGTTTAACGGCCTCAATGGCCTTCCACATACTTGAATTGCGGCCTTGGCGGATAGCCTGGGAAACCTTTTGTGCGCCGGTTACAATATCGTCGGCGTGACGAAGATCACAGATGTCTGCCAGCTTGGTGTCGCGGGAGAGAAACGGTTCGACTGCCGCAGCTTGGCCAAAGACAAGATAGCGTACGTCGGGATAGCGGATGCGTGCTTCCGCGATCCCGTCCATCACGATGTCCGGTGCCGCATCGCCGCCCATGGCGTCAATTGATAGGGTGATTTTTTTGCTCACGCAGCCCTCTGTTTTCTTCACCGTTCGGCGAAGACAGCTTTGGTCATGCTGATCGGGGCTCCCCTCACCCTCTCAGCAATCAACCCTAATAAAAAGCGCCGTCACCGGCGCATGGGAATTATAGGACAGTTTCAGCCGGTTCTACCACGTCCCGCTCATTGTAAGAGCCACAGGCCTGACAGACGTGATGGGGCCGCTTAAGTTCGCCGCAATTGGGGCATTCTTGATAGGAACTCGCGTTTAGCGCGTCATGGGACCGGCGCATATCCCGTTTAGATTTCGATATTTTTTTCTTAGGTACAGCCATTTTTCAGTTCTTTCAGGAATAAGCCGGGCCACAAGGCGGTGTGTCATAGCGCGCAGCGGCGAAGGGCGAGTACATACCTAAAACCACTTGCCGGAGCAAGGAACGATTCATCCTTATTTTTCAGCCTTTTGCAGCTTTGCGAGCGCTGAAAATAGACCTGAATCCGCCGAATCGGCCTGTTCTTCCTTCGAGCGCGACGCAATGTTTTCAAAATGAGCATCTGGGGATCTTGGGTAGGGGTTGAGGTTGAGCGCCAAGTGTTCCAGAGCGAGCGCGCCGAAATCGATATGACCGTCGATCACAGGTTCCGGCGGGTCCTCTTCATCTATTGCAACATTGACGTCTGCAGAAGCCGCATCTGGATCGAGCGTAAAACTCATAGCGATATCCGTTGCCACCCGCTCCTGAACCGGTTCAAGCGTAACCCCACAGGTTTGAACCACCTCTGCTGTAAGGGACCCTTGGACGGCAATCAAAGAACCGGCACCCTTGGTGATATGAAAATTCGCCGACAGAGAGTTTGCCGAAATCAAGCCAAACATATTGGCGATCGCTTCAAGCTCCTTATCCGTCGCCGTGAATTCAACGTCCCGGCCATGTGATGGCAGAGCAAT
This sequence comes from Rhodospirillaceae bacterium, assembly GCA_965207985.1. Classification (GTDB taxonomy): domain Bacteria; phylum Pseudomonadota; class Alphaproteobacteria; order Rhodospirillales; family Rhodospirillaceae; genus CBDBND01. Next base: position 21,087 of record CBDBND010000010.1, read on the forward strand.
GACCGGAATTGCTTGGCTCAAAGGTGACAGTTCTGCTGTTTTAGGCGCACTCTTACCCATCGTTGTGTCATTCAAATTGGTTTATGTGGTGACTGGGCCAGGTACGGTAAAGGTAATCTCACCTTGAACGAGACTATCGATGGATTGTTGTTTTAACTGTGTATCGGTACGCGACAGATAAGAGGCTAGTTCTGAACTAAGGCTTTCCACCTGTTCATTGGATCGATACACCGTTTCCAATAAAGTGGACGCAAGACTGTCTATATCTGAATCCAGACCAGCTTCGATCATTTCCGCCCGGCCATAGAATGCCTTTGCGGTTTTCTTCACATGCTTGCCGATACTGAGATCGCTAATTCCCATTTCCCTGAAATTGCGGTCCATGTCGTCAAACATGAGATTGAGGATGTCCTGGCTTAAGGAGGCTGCTTCATCGCCTGCTCCCCTGAACCGGCGGATAAGGAGCATGACATGAACGATAATCATGTCGAAGCGTCCGTCCACCGTGTCGGGCACCTTGTAATCGGTAAAAAATATGGGTTGGCGCGACTGATCGACCGCCGCCAAATACAGGGCGTTGGCGTGTCCGACCTGCCGCTTCCTGGCACGATATGAGTCAAAAAATCCCATGGGACTCCCTTAAAACCCCTGCCCCCATTTCTCAAGTCTGCGTTGCGGACAAGGCGCAGTTTTCGGCGCCTTTTCGATGCGCTCTACCCCAGCCATTCGAGGTCTGGTATAAGGCCGCCGATGACGACACGAACTCAAATCTTACCAAACTTCCGTTCGGCAACCGCAGCACTTGTCTGCTGTGCCGGACTGTTGTTGAGCGGCTGCTCTAAAGACATTAACGCTCGCGGCAACTTACCGCCGGATGTGGCTCTCGAACAACTGGAACCCGGCGAACAGACCCGCCAGGACGTTCAGGTGATCTTAGGCACGCCGTCTCATGTCGCCTCCTTTGACGGCGAGACCTGGTATTACATCAGCGCGTTGACCACCCAATATGCGTTTTACTCTGTCGAGGAACTGGAACGGGACGTCTACGCCCTGACATTTGACGAGCGTGGAATCCTGACCGAGGTCAAGCGGTTTGGTCTCGAAGATGGTGAAGAGGTTCAGTTTGCCGAAAGGGAAACGCCGACCATGGGGCGGGAATTCAGTTTGATCGAGCAATTGATCGGCAACCTCGGCCGGTTCGACAGAGGGCGTCCGGAAGAAGGGCCATAAAAAGCTCTGCGCCCATTTCGCATAAGTCTTGACGTTAGCAAAAACTAAATCCTCGGAGTCTGTTTCCGCTTTATTGTTTGATCTCGGCGGGGTGGTTATCGATATCGATTTCAATCGGGCCTTTACCTATTGGGCCGAACACGCCAATGACGACCCTGATCGCATCGCTGCTTTGTTTTCTCAGGACAATGCATACATGCAACATGAACGCGGAGAGATTCATTATATTGAATATTTTAATCACCTAAGGCGGACCTTAGATGTTTCCCTATCCGATACTCACTTCGAAAAAGGTTGGAACTCGATTTACGTAGGCGTAATTGAGGGAATAAGAGACGTTATTGATAGTGCCAAGGATCGCTTCCCTCTGTACGTCTTTACAAATACAAACCTCCTTCACCAAAGTTTTTGGGATCCGAATTTTGGCGATCTCCTCACCCATTTTGAAAAAGTCTACGCCTCCCCCACTTTGGGAATGAGAAAACCTGAAGCAAGAGCCTTCAATTACATTGCCAAAGACATTGGGCATCCGCCCAGCCAAATACTTTTTTTTGATGATTTGAAAGAAAACGTCATGGGTGCTCAGAGCGCTGGTTTCCAGGCGGTCGAGGTAAGATCGGTCGAGGACGTCAAAGCTGCCCTGAGCGATCTCTAAGACTGGTTCTTAAAACTCGTTAAAGGTCTGCCATGAGTCAATTCTTCGGCCAAGACGCCTTTCGATGTCGTGCATCTGTGGTTCAAAGACCTGTAGGCCCTTCTCAACAAGCGCAGGCGGCAACAAGTCACGAAAATGTCCTGCTTGACCGGTCTGCACGAACTTAGTCTCGGTATCCCGCGTTACCGAAAAATCGCCAAATAGTCCGTCCGCCCCTTGCTCTCTTTCGTCTTGTTCGCGCTGTTGCATTGCATCGAAACTGAACGACGCCATTAGTGACTTGAGATCCTGTTCATCTGCCTCACGTCCGACAAATTCTGCAAGGCGGGCAAGTTCGGGCACGGGATCACGCAGGAAATCCTCATAAATCAAAAACAGGCTGCGTTCAGGACCGTCTATCCAACTCTGCGCGTTTTCGCTCCACGACCCCATGAGGTGTGGAAACCACTGTGGCGCCCCTCCTCTTGCGATAAACGTCTCGATAAATTCCTCTTTCAAACTCTCATCGGGAAACCGCACGTAATTCAAGTGTGAAGTAAGCACATCGAGCGGATTGCGCAGGATGTAAATACAGGAATTTTCTGCGGAGAATACGTCGCGGCCCGGGTCAAACATCCAGTGGGTTTTGATGAAGCACGTGCCTTCAATGGGGTTGTAAATATTGACCGTACCCTTGCGGCCAAGGCCATGAATATCGGGTACGAAGGTTTCAAGATCGGCGGAAGAAACGCTCTCGTCTTTGAACAGACCGCTGATGAGAAAGCGCAGCCAGGTATTACCCGACCGCGGATAAGACGCGACCCAGCAAATGGTCGATGGATCAGGACCAGCCACGCGCTTTCCAAGACAGTGCGAAAGGTTCGTTTCTATACCATCCAGGCGGATACAAAGAAAAACGGCCCGCACACCGGATACACGGGCCGTGATTTTTGTTTTCGAGAGGCGATCTAAGCGGCCAGGATGGCAATGAGAAGGATCGCCACGATGTTGATGATCTTGATCATCGGGTTCACCGCCGGACCAGCCGTATCCTTGTACGGATCGCCCACCGTATCGCCAGTCACCGCCGCCTTATGGGCTTCCGATCCTTTACCGCCATGATTGCCGTCTTCGATGAATTTCTTGGCGTTGTCCCAGGCCCCGCCACCGGAGGTCATGGAAATGGCCACGAACAGACCTGTGACAATGGTCCCGAGCAGCATGGCGCCGAGGGCGATGAAACCCTGTTCCTGCCCTGCGGAAATGGTGACGACAAAATAGAGAACCACGGGAGCGAGCACCGGCAGCAATGACGGAATAACCATTTCCTTAATGGCCGCCTTGGTCAGCATGTCGACAAGAACGCCGTATTCGGGCTTTTCCGTGCCTTCCATGATGCCGGGCTTTTCCTTGAACTGACGGCGCACTTCCAAAACCACCGCACCTCCGGCCCGGCCGACAGCCTGCATACCAAGGGAACCAAACAGATAAGGCAGGAGACCACCGATGAAGAGACCGATCACCACGTATGGATCTTTCAAGGAGAATTCGATCCCGGCCATGCTGGGAAAGTAATGCTCAAGATCGGAGGTATAGGCTGCAAACAACACCAGCGCCGCAAGGCCGGCCGAACCAATGGCATAACCTTTGGTCACCGCTTTGGTGGTGTTGCCCACTGCATCCAACGTGTCTGTCGTGTTGCGCACGTCTTCGGGCAGTTCTGACATCTCTGCGATGCCGCCGGCGTTATCCGTCACCGGGCCGTACGCATCGAGCGCAACGACCATACCAGCCAGCGCCAGCATGGTGGTGGCCGCAATGGCAATGCCGAACAGCCCCGCCTGGAGGAACGCCACAATGATGGCAACGCAAATGAGCAGAACAGGCAGCGCGGTTGATTCCATGGACACGGCAAGGCCCTGAATAACGTTGGTGCCATGGCCTGTGATCGAGGCTTCCGCCACGCTCTTGACCGGGCGGAAGTCCGTACCGGTGTAATACTCGGTGATCCAGATGATGACACCGGTCACGACCAGACCGATGAAAGAGCAAACGATCATGCTCATGGCCGTCACTTCGATGCCGTTGTTCATCATCAAAGGCTCGCTGAACATCATGCCCGTGAACACGTAGATGAGAATGGCCGAGATGATGGCGCAGACGATAAAGCCGCGATACAACGCGCCCATGACTTTGCCGCCTTCTTTGACGCCTGTGAAGAACGTCCCGATGATCGAACCGATGATGCAAACGCCGCCGATCACCAAGGGGTAAAGCATTGCCGTGGCCTGGTCTGCCCCTTCAAAGAAGATGGTGCCGAGCAACATGGTGGCAACCACGGTCACCGCATAGGTTTCAAACAAGTCGGCGGCCATACCGGCGCAGTCGCCCACATTATCGCCGACGTTGTCGGCAATGGTCGCCGGATTGCGCGGATCGTCTTCCGGTATGCCGGCTTCCACCTTACCGACGAGGTCACCGCCGACGTCAGCGCCTTTGGTGAAAATGCCGCCGCCGAGACGGGCAAAAATTGAAATCAGCGACGCGCCGAACGACAGAGCGACAAGGGCTTCGATTAGGGGGCGCTGGTCAACATTCATGCCAAGCAGCGCAAAGTAGTATCCGGCCACAGCAAGCAAACCGAGCCCGACCACCAGCATGCCGGTGATGGCACCGGACTGGAACGCAACGGCGTGCGCATCCCCAAGACCGCCGGTCCGGGCGGCTTCTGTCGTCCTCACATTGGCACGGACGGACACGTTCATTCCCACATAACCGGCAATTCCGGAACACACGGCACCAATGACAAAGCCAATGGCTTGCAGCAGACCCAGCGTCACGCCAAGTATTAGAGCGACGACAGCACCGACGATGGCAATCGTCGTGTACTGGCGGTTAAGGAAAGCAGCCGCGCCTTCCTGAATGGCGGCGGCAATGCTGACCATCCGTTCATCGCCGGTCCCCTTGGCCATGACGCCGCGGATGGTGAAAATTCCATAGAGAACAGCGAGAACGCCGCTGCCCAAGACAATAATTTCGAGAGTGCTCATTCGCATTCCATTCGATTCGCTGATGTGGCCGGGGAACCCCGGCCGCTGGACCCGATAAATACCTTACGGATCAATGAGATAGGAGTGGTTCATACTCCCCCGCCCCAGGAAAGCGCCGGGAGGGTGCCAGAACGGGCGAGCCCGCGCAACTGGGAAGTCCACGCCTTAAACGCGGATCAAATTACTGCTCAAACACCGTCAGCAAGAGAACGTCAGAGACCATATCGCCGTACACCTGTTCCGCAGATCGCACCATGACCTGTTTGATGCCACGGATATTGAGCCGACGATTCTTTGCAAAGTGGTCCTGGAAGTAGACGATGAGGTTCTCGTTCAGCGCGCTTTCCATGCGCGACAGTCCATTGTCTACGGCGGCCCGATTACCGGGGGCAATTTCCAAACGGGCGGTGATGTACACCCGTTTGATCACATTGGCATCAAGTATGACGGGGATAATAAGGTCTTCCAGGGAATAAAGGATCGGCGCCCGTTCTGGTGGAACAAAGCCTTGATCCCCACCAGCACCGCCTGGTCCAGAAGCGTCCGCTTCATCCTCGGCCATCTCGGCCTCCGGCGTGGCAAACGGATTGGGGATGATTTCCAGGACCATGAGACCGGCAATGCCCCCGCCGGCGACAAAGACCATAATGAAAACAATGAACAAAATTCGTTTCATGGATGCAATCCGTTAAGGCAATTTCCTGTTTGCCGTTCCCCTTTATATATGGCGATAGCCGCCTTGGGCTACGGTTAGGTTCTCTCCCCCCTCTCCAACAATGTGAACCTCCCTTTCCTCCGTCATTTCACCGATACGGGTGACAGCCACGTCTGCCGCGGCGGCCAAGGCCGGAAGCGTGCTTTCCAGCTCGGGCGGGGTCGTCCATACCAGTTCGTAATCATCCCCGCCGGCTAAAAGGTCCTCAAGTTTGGCATGCTGATTTCGCAGCACGTTTTTGGCCGCGTCAGACAAGGGCACGTCGGAGGCAGTGATCCGGCAACCCACGTGTGATGCCCGACAAACATGGCCGACATCAGCGACCAACCCGTCTGAAACGTCAATGCAAGCTGTAGCGACGCCAGAGAGCGCTTGCCCCAGGGCAACACGTGGCTGAGGGAGTCGATATCTGTCGATGAAAAACGCTTCTAGGTCTTCAGGTAACTCAAGCAAGTCTTCCTTGATTGCCCTAAGTCCGAGAGAACCATCGCCGATGGTTCCCGATACCCAAAGAGAATCCCCCGGTTTGGCGCCGTTGCGCCGTAAAACGGCTTCTTTGTCAACTGCGCCGACGGCTGTGATGGAAACGGTGAACGGACCTGCTGTTTTGATCACGTCACCGCCCATGAGGGGCACGGAGAAGGTTTCCACATCCCCTGCTAATCCATCGATGAAGGCTTTGATGAATGTCTCGGTTGTCTCATCACTGAGACATAAAGCCATAAAAAATCCGACGGGTCTGGCTCCCATAGCCGCCAGGTCCGACAAGTTCACCCGTAAGGATTTTTGCGCCATGGTGTGCGGCGGGTCTCCAGGTAGCATATGAGTGCCAATGGCCAATGCGTCTTTTGTTACGACATGACTTTCACCGGGTTTCGCTTCGGGCAAAACAGCTGCATCGTCCGTCAGAGAGAACGCACCTGGCGCACCGCGTGACAGAGGCTTTAGCAAAGCCTCTATCATTTCAAATTCCGATAATCCGGTTGTCTTGGCGCCGTTCATGTCAGGACTTCAGGTCCAGTTAGGACGCTGCCAAGTCTTGTCCACGAAGCGACTTGCAATCTTGTCCAACACGGCATTCACCAGCTTAGGTTCCTGCCCGTCATAGAACGCGTGGGCAACGTCGACGTATTCCGAAATCGTAACTTTGACGGGAACGTCCGTCGTTGCAAGAAATTCCGCAATGGCGACGCGCAGGATCGAACGCACGATGAGTTCTAGACGATCCTTGGGCCAATCGGCACTGAGGTTGGCATCAATCATATGATCGATATCGTCCAACCGGGACACGGAGGCGGCCACCACATCCGCGAATAACACAGCGTCCAAGTCCGACAATTGTACGGGCGTTTCCGTTTCCGTCTCAGGATCGTCGGTCAAGGCCAAGCCGCCCAGACGACCCGACAAAAAGTCCTGAACGACAGTTTTGTGGTCAGCTTGTGTCGACGCAATGAGATAAAGCGCCTGAACGGCCGCGAGACGTGCCGTGCTGCGCGCCGTCGGCGTTGCCGGTGATGATAACTCGCTTTCTGTTTCGGGCGTGTTCACCCCTGCACACCCATGGCCGTGCGGATTTCGATCATGCGCAAACAGGCCTTGGCTGCACGGCCGCCGAAGTCCCGCCCGTTTGTATCGGCCCGCTCTTCTGCGAGGGCCCGGTTGGGGCACGTCAAAATCCCACTGCCGACGGGAAACGCGTGTGCGAGCGCAACATCCTGAGTACCGCGCATGGCTTCATTACAGACATGCTCGTAATGATCCGTCTCACCTTTGATGGCACATCCGAGCACAACGCCACCGTCGAAGGCTTGCCCCGTATCCGGGTTACCGCGGCCTTCGATGGCAAATTGCAAAGCGGCAGGAATTTCGAGGATGCCGGGTACGGCGATGCGGTAAACGGTTCCCCCAGCGTTTTCGACCACCGCCGTCGCACCGGCCGCCAGCTGGTCCGAGATCTCCTCGTAAAACCGCGCCTCGATCACAACAATGTTAGGGCCGTCGCTCATAGGCTTGTCCCGCCGTTGGGTGTGTTATCAATCTAAAGGAATTGGGCACTGTTCTGTCACCTTTAGGCCATAGCCGTCCAGCCCAATGATGGTCCGGGCGGTATTGCTCAGAAGAATCATGTTTTCGATCCCGAGATCGACCAGGATTTGCGCCCCTACCCCATAGTCAATGAGGCGCGGCGGCCGGGCATGTTCAGTGTCCGGCTTTTTGACCCGCTCGCTGACTTCCGGCTGTTGTTGGTCGCGCAGCACCACAACCACACCACGGCCATGGTCCGCCACCATGGACATGGCCCGCTGCAGCTCACCCGTTTTCGGGTTTTCTGCATCCCAAAACACATCAGCGAGGATATTGACCTGGTGCATGCGCACCATCACTGGTTCGGAGCCGGACAGGTCGCCCTTCACCAGCGCCACGTGTTCGATGCCTGAAAGAGTGTTTTTGTAAATGCGCAAAGACCAGTCGTCACCGAACTTAGACTGGAACGGACGTTCCGCCGTTTTCTCGATGAATTTTTCGTTTTGTCTGCGGTAGGCAATGAGGTCCGCGATGGTCGCCAACTTAAGCCCGTGCTTTTGGGCGAAGGGAACGAGATCGGGCATGCGGGCCATGGTGCCGTCTTCATTCATGATCTCGCAGATCGCGCCGGCAGCGGTTAGTCCCGCCATGCGGCAGATGTCGACCGCCGCCTCGGTGTGACCGGCCCGGACCAGCACGCCGCCGTCCCGCGCCATTAGGGGAAAGACGTGACCCGGCGTTGCCAGGTCGTTGCGGCTTTTTGCCGGATCAATGGCGACAGAAATGGTATGCGCGCGATCGGAGGCCGAGATACCCGTGGTTACACCATTGGCCGCTTCGATGCTGACTGTAAAGGCGGTGGCCAAACGTGATTGGTTGTGAGCCTCCATGAGCGGCAGGTTTAGTTCCAGGCAGCGATCATGGGTAAGCGCGAGGCAGACAAGTCCACGGGCATGGGTCGCCATGAAATTAATGGCATCGGGTGTCGCCATTTGCGCCGGGATGATCAGGTCACCTTCGTTTTCCCGATTCTCATCGTCGATGAGAATGAACATGCGGCCGTTGCGCGCGTCCTCAAGGATCTCGTCAATGGAAGAGAGGTATTCAGAATACGGCACAGCGGTCAGCTTTCCGGCTTGGACAAAAGCCGCGCAACATACCGCGCAAGCATGTCGATTTCTATGTTCACCGCATCACCGTTTCCTAGGGTGCCAAAGGTGGTGACAGCGAGAGTATGAGGAATGATGTTCACTCCAAAAGTATCGTCCGTAACGTCATTCACCGTGAGTGAAACGCCATCGATGGCGACGGATCCTTTTTCGGCAATGAAGCGGCCGAAAGCGGCAGGAAGGCGAAACGTGAAGCGCGTTGAGTCACCGTCTTGTTCTTTTGCGACAACCTCGGCCACACAGTCCACATGACCCGATACAAGATGACCACCCAATTCATCTCCCATTTTGAGAGAACGCTCGAGGTTGACCGGATCTCCCTCACCCCAACGGCCGAGGGTGGAGCGACTTAAAGTTTCGTTTGAAACGTCCACGGCAAAGGTGTCCCCGCCCGTCTCGACCGCTGTCAAACAACATCCATTGCAAGCTATAGAGGCACCGATATCAATGGTGCCCGTGTCGTAGCCGGTGCGGATCTGAAACCGTGTTCCGCCGTCGTTAGAAACAGCAGACACGACCTCGCCGCAATCCGTGACAATGCCCGTAAACATGGGAAGAAACTGGTCTAACGGTCGAGAATTTCAAGCAAATCAGGACCAAGCTGCCGCGTATCGGTCCGCTGGAAGCGGGGAATGTCCGACAGCCGGTCAATATCTAGCCCGCCGATCGCAGACGTCCCTTCACCGCCAATGAAAGACGGGGCTTGGAGGGCGTAAATCCGGTCCACCAGATCGTCGTGCAGAAAGGACCCTGCGATCTGAGCGCCGCCCTCCACCAGCACCCGCGTCATGCCTTGTTCCGCGAGTACCGACGCCGCCGCCCGCGCAAAGGCATGATCGCTGGGGTCGGCCGCCGTCAATACTTCGACACCGGATGCAGAAAGGGAGTCCACTTTGGCCTGATTAGCGTTGGCGGAAGTTATGACCCATGTCGGAATCTTGGCTGCTGTCTTCACCAGCTGCGCCTCTTCGGAAATGCGCAAGCGCCGGTCAAGAACAACGCGGATGGGCTGAGCGGCCGGATCATCCTCGAGGCCGGGAAGACGGCACGTAAGTGACGGGTCGTCCTGAACAACAGTTCCCGATCCGACAACAATGGCGTCATGTTTTGCCCGCAGGAGATGGCCGAAACTTCGTGCCAGTTCACCCGTGATCCATTGACTCTCCCCACTGGGCATGGCGATGCGACCGTCCATAGTGGTTGCGATTTTTAACGCAACAAATGGCAAACCACTGTGGGCTCGTTTGAAATAACCCGCGTTGATGGCGTTGCCTTGATCTTCAAGAACACCGACCGTGACATCAATGCCCGCATCTTCGAGCGCAGCAATACCACCGCCATCGACCCGGTCATCAGGGTCTGCCGAGGCAATAACAACGCGCGCAACGCCCGCCGCAATCAAAGCATCCGTACAAGGAGGCGTCTGTCCTTGATGACAACAGGGTTCAAGTGTGACGTAGGCCGTCGCCCCGTGTACTTGATCGCCCGCCCGTTCTAATGCTTCCGTTTCTGCATGTGGCCGACCACCCGGTTGGGTCCATCCCCGGCCGACGATATGTCCGTCTTTAACCAGTACACAGCCGACTGAGGGGTTCGGAGCGGTCGTTCCAATTCCGCGAGAGGCCAACGCCAGGGCGGTTGTCATAAACCCCCTGTCCTGGGCCTCGGTGGACGCCATTAGTCCTTGTCCGCGTCTTCCGCTATCGTCTCAACAAAATTTTCGAAGTCTTTGAGTTCACGGAAGTTTTTATAGACTGATGCGAAGCGGATGTAGGCCACTTTATCGAGCCCTTCGAGGGCTTCCATGACCATCTCCCCGATCACTTCTGAGGGGATTTCGCTTTCCCCCATGCTTTCCATCCGGCGCTGAATGCCGTTGACGACCCGCTCAATACGTTCTTCGTCAACTGGCCGTTTGCGGCAGGCGATAATAAGCGAACGCGCCAATTTGTCGCGGTCAAAGGGAACACGCTGGCCGCCTTTTTTGGAAACAACAAGGTCGCGCAATTGCACCCGCTCAAATGTGGTGAAACGTGCAGCGCAGCCAGGGCAAAAACGACGCCGGCGGATGGCGGCATTGTCTTCCGTCGGCCGGGAATCTTTAACTTGTGTATCGAGACCCCCACAATACGGACAGCGCATGGTTCCCCTCCCCTAAAGTTCTATCGCGGCGTCACGAATAAATTGGAAACTTACGGCAAAGCTCTTCGGCACGTTCGCGCACTGATGCTTCAACGGCAGATGTATCATCGTCGCCGGACGCCATGGCATCCAACACTTCACAGATCAGTTCGCCGATGTAGCGAAATTCCTCGACACCGAAGCCCCGTGTCGTTCCCGCCGGTGTACCCAGACGTACACCCGATGTGGTAACGGGTTTTTCTTTATCGAATGGAATGCCGTTCTTATTGCAAGTGATTCCGGCGCGCTCGAGAGCCTTTTCCACGGCATTTCCCTTGAGACCCTTCGGCCGCAAGTCCACCAGCATGAGATGGGTATCGGTGCCACCGGTAACGATGTCCACACCGCCGCCGACAAGGGTTTCAGCCAAAACTTTGGCGTTATCCACCACCTGTTGCGCATAGACTTTGAATTCCGGTTTGAGCGCCTCGCCCAAAGCTACAGCCTTGGCGGCGACAACGTGCATCAGAGGACCACCCTGTAGCCCCGGGAAAATGGCCGAGTTGAGCTTCTTCACGAACTCATCGCTGTTGGACAGGATCATGCCGCCACGGGGGCCGCGCAGGGTCTTATGCGTGGTCGTCGTCACCACGTCGGCATAGGGCAAGGGGCTGGGATGCACGCCCGCGGCCACCAATCCGGCAAAGTGAGCCATATCAACCACGAGATGCGCACCAACCGAATCCGCAATGGCACGGAATTTTTCAAAATCGATGATCCGGGGATAGGCTGAACCGCCGGCGATGATGACTTTCGGTTTATGCTCCTTGGCTAAACTTTCGACTTCGTCGCAATCGATCAGGTAATCCTGCCGCCGCACACCATATTGGACTGCGTTAAACCATTTTCCTGAAATGTTGGGCGGTGCGCCGTGGGTCAAATGGCCGCCCGCGTCCAAAGACATGCCCATTAAAGTTTCACCGGGCTTCAACAAAGCCAGAAACACGGCTTCGTTGGCCTGGGCTCCTGCGTGGGCCTGAACATTGGCATAACTGCAATCGAACAGTTTCTTAGCCCGTTCAATGGCGAGATTTTCCGCAATGTCGACTGCTTCGCATCCGCCGTAATACCGCTTGCCGGGATAGCCTTCCGCATACTTGTTGGTCAGCATGGACCCAACCGCTTCCAGCACGGCTTTGGACACAATGTTTTCCGACGCGATCAGCTCAATCTGATTTTGCTGGCGGACGAGTTCCTGGCCAACTGCGCCCATCACCTCCGGATCACTCTCCGAAAGGGAGGAACCAAAGAAAGAAGGTTGGACGACATAGTTCATTGGCGCGTGGTCCTTTCAGCACTCTGTTTACTGGTTTTCGTGTTGCTCATGCGGCACCTAGTTTATCGACCCGCCGTTGATGGCGGCCGCCATCAAAGGGCGTCGCAAAAAATGTTTTCAGACAGGCCCGGGCGGTCTCTTCATCGGTGACCCGGGCGCCAACGGCCATAACGTTGGCATCATTGTGAGCGCGGGCCATTTCGGCTGTCTCTTGATCATGCACCAGGGCCGCGCGCACTGACGGCACCCGATTGGCGGCAATGCTAATGCCGATGCCGGTGCCGCAAACAGCCACCCCGGCTTTGGCTTCCCCGCCCGCAACAGAGTCTGCCAGCGCGCGGCCAAAATCGGGGTAGTCGACCGAGTTTTCGTCATGGGTACCAAGATCCAACACAGCGAAGCCCATATCCTCCAAATCCTGCCGGAGCGTCTCTTTGAGGGGGAATCCAGCGTGATCGCTGGCGATGGCGACGGTCTCACCCGCCTGCACAAAGGCCTGGTCTGTCATGCTGGATTTGCCTGCGTTTGGCGCAGACTCCTTGCGTCCGACGATATGGCCCGGAGTACCACATATGGCCTCCGCTTGCCAATGGACCACAAGGCCTTTGATTAGCGTTTCGCCTGGCGCTCTGCCTGGTTTTTGGCGATGACATACCGCAATTTGCGGATGGCGTTGATTTTGAGGGAATAGAGGCTCATCCACGGCGCCCCATGGTCACCACTTCCGTGTTGGTGATTGGATCAATGGCGCAAACTCTGACCGAATTGCCCACCTACTGGATCTCAAAAAGAACCTCCCGCAGTCTAATGTGGTCATACGGTCCGCGGTAATTTCCTTTGTCCATCAACAAGATTTCATCCTCCGGTGATGGCAAAACCTATCAAAAAACGGGTAAAAAATAACCTTCGTCAATAGCGGCTATGGATCATGCTCTGGATTAAAGGGATCGGCCTGACATTCGTTGCCATTGTCGCTCTGCTTTTCCTTGGCGGAGCCTGGCTAACGGTTCAGTCCTTACCCCGCACCGACGGAACGGTCGTGGTCAATGGGCCCACCGCTGTCGTGACAATCTCCCGCGACCAATACGGTATCCCGCACATCGACGCTGAGACCGAAGGCGATGCCTTTTACGCCCTCGGTTATGTCCATGCCCAAGACCGGTTCTTTCAGATGGAATTCATGCGCCGGCTTGGCAGTGGCCGGATGGCCGAAGTTATGGGCAGACGGGCGCTTGGATCAGATAAATTTATGCGGACGTTGGGTCTCTACCGCCATGCCAAGGCAAACGTGGCCGCACTCGAACCACCCACACAGGAATTGCTTCAACGTTACTCCGGTGGCGTCAACGCCTGGCTCGAAACCCGGTCTGGTCCCCTGCCTCCGGAATTTCAGATTTTGCAAATCACACCAGACCCTTGGGTTCCGGCCGACAGTCTGGTGTGGCAGAAACTGATGAGCCTGTCCCTCGCAGGAAATTGGCGGGAAGAACTGCTCCGCGTCGAGCTCCTGCAGCACTTACATCCGGAGCAAGTTGCCGAACTTTGGCCCGATGCGGCGGCGGATTCACCGACCACAATTGCTGCCGCAAATTCCGTTGCGTCTGACGTGGCCCAATCTTTGATCGAGGCCATCGATCACTATGCACCGCCAACATTAGCATCCAATGTCTGGGCGGTTGATGGGCAACATACACAAAGTGGTGCGCCCCTTTTGGCCAATGATCCTCATCTCGGCTTCCAAGCGCCTTTGGTCTGGTATTTGATGCGCATGAATTGGCCGGGCGAAACCCGCGTTGGCGGCACGACACCGGGTGTTCCTTTTCCTCTCATCGGCCACAACGGACATGTTGCCTGGGGGATCACCACCACCCATGCGGATCTGCAGGATCTTTTTGTCGAAACGCTGACAGGGGACGGCAGGTATGTGACCCCTGAAGGTCCAAAACCCTTCGCAGAACGGCAAGAATTCATCCCCGTCAGGTTTAGTGAACCTGAACCCTTCACTGTCAGATCAACACGCCATGGCCCAGTGGTCAGTGACCTCAGCAACTTTCAGAGCGACCACTCCCAACCCAATACAGTCCTGGCTCTGTCGGCGACCATGTTGCGCGACGATGACCGCACCGCCGAAGGTATTGTTCGTGTTGGTCGCGCCCGTTCAGTTGAAGAGGTTCGTGACGCTCTCCGCTTGTTCGAAGGACCACAACAGAATTTCGTTTATGCGGATGTCAGTGGCGCCATTGCCTATACCGCTGCGGCAAGGGTTCCGCTTCGGCGAAAGGGAAACGGAACCGTGCCGGTACCAGGGGACACAGGTGAATACGACTGGCAGGGCTGGGTTCCCTTTGAGGAGTTGCCGCACAGTTTAAGGCCCGACTCTGGGCGGCTGGTCAATGCCAACAACCGTCCGGCACCCCTTGATTATCCCCATCTGATTGCCGCCAGTTTCCCTGAAGGGTATCGCGCGCAGCGCATTCAAGACCGTTTGACCGCCTTACCCAGCTCACGTGCGACAGCTGATGATATGGTTTCCATTCAGCTCGACAACCAGTCCGCCATGGCCAGGGACCTGTTGCCGCTGTTGTTATCCCGCGCTTCCCCCCAGACCGCTCCGGGAAAAGAAGCTTTCGCCCGACTGCAAAAATGGGACGGCGGCATGGACCGCAGCCGCCCAGAACCACTGCTTTTTTTGACTTGGATGGACCATCTTAAAAGGGTCGTTCTGGCAGACGATCTGGGGCCAACGTATTCGTCCTTCTGGGGCGGCCGGATCCGCCTCCTCAAAACCATTCTATCCGAGCAGAATCAGTGGTGCGATGACATTACATCGCAGGCTATAGAATCATGCCCAGACGCCGTCTCGATTGCCTTAGACGATGCCGTCGCCTGGCTATCAGCGCGGCCGGAAACTGAGGGTGAGCCCATCGACCGGTGGCATTGGGGCAGATTTCACAAAGCTCGTTTCGCCCATTCTGTATTCGGCTTTATTCCCGGCTTGTCTGCGCTGACCACAGTTGAAATTGAAACCGATGGCTCGGATCACACGGTCAACCGAGGTGGGTACCGGTCGACCCAAGGGCGTGCACCTTTCCGGCATGGCCACGGTGCTGGTCTGAGGGCCGTTTTTGATTTTACCGACCTGGATGGTTCTCAGTTCATCATCGCCCTCGGCCAAGCTGGACATCCCGCCTCGCCCCACTACGCCGATCTCAATCGTATGTGGCGGGACGGAGGCATGGTCACGATGCCGGCTACCCTGGATCAGGTTTCGGCAACTTTGATTTTGCAACCTGCTTCCCAAAAGCAATGACAAATCATAGACTTGCCACCTTGGTTTTACGCATAAAAGGCCTTTTCTGAAGATGTCGGATCGTCCAGATTTTGGTGGCGGTGGCGCAGCGGGCGGTGGATCCGGCGGCGGCAACATCATCATTAAGCGCGTCAACAAGGGCGACCACGGCCATCACGGCGGCGCCTGGAAAGTTGCTTACGCCGACTTTGTAACGGCGATGATGGCTTTCTTCCTGTTACTCTGGCTGTTGAATGCGGTCACCGAAGACCAACTCACCGGCATTTCCGATTACTTTACACCGATCGCGGCCTCGACCAGCGAGAGTGGCGCGGGCGGTGTGCTTGGCGGACAAACCATCGGTGAAGGCGCGCAACAGAGCAATGCAGGGTCTCCAAGCGTGGTCACTTTACCGCCCCCCACCATAGGCGCCGGTGGTGAAGACCTGACTGATCCTGGCGAAGGTCCGTCCCGGGATCCAACCGAAGAGGACATTGAGGAAGCTCGCCGTGAGCAAGAGCAGGCACAATTTGAAGCTGCGGCCGAAGAACTGCAGCAATTGATCCAGGGCATACCTGAGTTATCGGAACTGGAAGACAGTCTCCTCATTGACAACACCCCGGAAGATTTGCGCATTCAGATTGTCGACCAGGACGGTCTGCCGTTGTTCCCGTCGGGCAGTGCGGCCATGTATGGCTATACGCGCGAAATCATTGGCCTGGTCGCCCGTGTCATCAACCGGCTGCAAAACGAAATCAGCATCTCGGGACATACCGACGCGACCCCGTTTGTTGATCCGCCCGGCTATAGCAACTGGGAACTCAGCGCCGACAGGGCCCTTGCCACCAGGCGCATCCTCCAGGACTTCGGCGTTGCCGAACAGCGTGTCTCCAAGGTAACCGGCCAGGCCGCCAATGAACCGCTGCTGGAGAACGATCCGACGGCACCTCAGAACCGGCGTATCAGCATCGTCCTTCTGCGGGCCGACGGCAGCGTGGCGCAACAATTCGACCGGCTGCCTGACTTCTTGGATGGCGGTGCAGGACGACCGCAATAGCCACAAAAGCCCTATTTTTGGGATTTTTTTGAAAAGATTGAGAGCGATTCACCCCTTGCTAACCAGTTCTGGGCTATGCAATCTGGTCCCCAAATCGCCCGTCCTTTTGCGGCACAACCGGTAACCCATGGAACAAACGCCTCTCAAGCGCCCGCAGTTTTTCTTTACGACAGCTCCGCTGCCGTGCCCGTACCTGCCGGACCGCCTAGAGCGAAAAATTGTTACCGAACTATCCGGACCAGACTCCGATCATTTACATGAAATTTTGGCCAAAGGCGGATTCCGCCGCAGCCATTCCATTGCTTATGCCCCGGCTTGCCCGGGATGTAAGGCTTGCATACCCGTGCGGATCGATGTGGAGAATTTTGAGCGCCGCCGCAGTTTGGCGCGCATTTGGAAACGCAACGCGGAAATCACCGCCCATGTGGTGCCCTCTCGCGCAACCAGCGAACAGTTCGATCTGTTCACCGAATATCAGCGCTCAAGGCACTCGAACAGCGACATGGCGAACATGGGTTTCTACGAATACAGCGCCATGATCGAAGACAGTCCGATCAATACTTACTTGATCGAATACCGTACGCCGGCCAGCGATCTGGTTGCTGTTTGTCTTACTGATCAGACCGATGACGGACTTTCCGCCGTATACAGTTTCTTTTCTGCCGATCCAGACTATGCCGGTCTCGGCAATTTCGTCGTGCTTTGGCTGATCGAACACGCACAAGCGTTGGGTCTGCCCTACGTGTACCTGGGGTACTGGATCGCCGAAAGTCCGAAGATGGCCTATAAGACCCGCTTCAAACCTTTGGAAGCCCTCGGCACCGAGGGTTGGGTTCCGCTCGAGTCAGTGGCTAACGTCTAACTCCCGATCTCTTTTACGGCGTCGGAATGTTCGGGTTGTGGTTCCGCGGCGCGAAGCCGAAAATGTTGTTCTCCGGGTCCGAGATGTAATAGATCGAAATATCCGCTTGAGAGGACGTCCATTTCTCAATCATCGGACTGCCCG
Organism: Rhodospirillaceae bacterium; assembly: GCA_965207985.1. Taxonomy (GTDB): domain Bacteria; phylum Pseudomonadota; class Alphaproteobacteria; order Rhodospirillales; family Rhodospirillaceae; genus CBDBND01. Next base: position 38,719 of record CBDBND010000010.1, read on the forward strand.
CGGCCCGTGCCCGGCGCACCACTTCTTCCTGATCGTCGGTTTCGAATATCACCACCACACCCTGCTGGGTCCGTGAGGTTTTAGGATCGTCCGGTTGCGCATCGGGATGCATTTGCAGAACTTCGAGGGATCCCACATTGCCCTCCAAATAAAAATAGATGGCGCCGCTCGGGGACACTCTGCCGATCCGCATACCCAAAGCTTCATAGAATTCGGCCAGAGATGCCGGGTCCGGTGAACGCAGAAGAATGGTCGGAACGGACGTAAACCAAGCTGGGCTATCCGTGTTGCCTGCCAAATCTTGTGCGACCGCTTTTGGCGTTGCGGCAGCAAAAATGAATGCGGCACCAAGGACGGCGAGTACGCTATTTTTAATAGTCATCATCTTCACTCCTACTCACGCCATCCGGGCACATTCATGCTCGGGTTATGATAGCGCGGCGCAAAACCGATGATGTTGTTTTCCCAATCGGCAATGTAATAAATGCTGTGGCCGCGCTCCGACGAGTTCCAGCGCTCTATAAGGGGGCTGCCTGCCAATCGTGCCCGCCGTACGACTTCTGGCTGATCCGTCGCTTCGAAGATTGGCACCACACCCTGTTGTGTCCGCGATATTTTGGGTTCACTAGGCTGCGTATTTGGGTCCATCTGCAAAATTTCAATGGAAGCGTGGTTGCCCTCTAGGTAAATGAACACGCCGGTCGGAGTCCTCCGCCCCTCCTTCAAGCCGAGCGCAAGATAAAATTCAGCAAGCGCGTGAGGGTCCGGCGACCTAATCAGAATAGTCGGCGTCGCTGTGAAGAGGGGTGGATCGGATGCGCCTTGCGCGGCCGGCTGGCCAATACCGATCAGCACAAACGCCAGCGTACAGATAAAAACAGTTCCGCAATAATTCCGTACTGACTTAACCATTTTCGCTCCCCTACACTCCGTTGGTCGGCACAGTCTGACAGTGTCATGGACGACGTCAAAGAGTAATTGAGGAGCCCAGCAATGGCCACATTCAAAGATATTCTCACTTTTCGCCGTATGATCGCGCCGGTGGTTCTTCAGATTCTGTTTTGGGCCGGCATCGGCGGCACGTTTTGCGGCAGTTATGTTCTTTACAGTATGGGCAATTGGGCGTGGCCGTTGCCGCTGATTTTTGGAACATTGTTCACGCGCGTGCTTTTCGAAACACTCATCCTGGCGTTTCGCGCCTATGACCGCCAATGCGACATTCACGCTGAGCTGGTGAAGCTTAACGAACGTGATCGCTAAGACAGGACATTGGCATCAATGATATCTGTTGCTGTCACATCGCGCAGTGTCAAGCTGAGGCTGAAACTATCGCCTCCACCGTCTTCATCGATACGAACAATGGTGTCTGCCCCGGATTGCTCGAAGGACAGATAGCCGTCAGCGACAGGCGTAGATCCCGCATAATCGACGGTATCGAAGAACGCGGAGAAATCGAGAACATCGCCGTTTTCTCCGGCTTCAAAATCGGTAATCAGGTCGGTGCTAAATTCGGAACTGAATTGAAAAACGAAGGTATCCTGACCGGCGCCGCCTTCCATGAAATCGGCGCCTGTACCACCGATGATGGTGTCGTCACCGTCATCACCAAAAAGAAAGTCGTTTCCGACACCTCCCTGAATTAGGTCCGATCCGTCACGGCCTTCCATCACGTCGTCGCCGTCCAAACCGAGCAGGGTATTGTCGCCCGCATTACCAATCAGACGATCCGCGTTGGATGAACCGGTGGCACTTAATGGATCGCTTCCGACAAGAATGATCCGCTCGACGTTTTCCGGAATCGTGTAAGAGACGGTGCTGCTGATCGAGTCATATCCAATCACGTCATCTTCGACCACAACGTCTCCGACGCTGTCGACGAAGTAGACGTCGTTCAATGCATCGCCAATGAGCGTGTCATCGCCGGCTCCGCCGTCGAGCGTATCCGAAGCACTGTTGCCCCGTAGTGTGTTATTGCCATCATTGCCGACGAGCGTTACGCCGCCATTGTGGCCCACCCCGGTCAAGTCGTCCGATCCTGTTAACACGAGCCGCTCGACATTTAACGGAAGTGTCAGGCTGACGGAGCTGAAAATGGTGTCTTCGCCTTGGTCCGATTCTTCTTCAACCACGTCTTGATTGGAGTCCACACGATAGGCGTCATCGCCAAATCCACCGTTCATAGAATCCACACCGGCGCCACCGATGAGAACGTCGTTGCCGAAGCCGCCTTCCAGATAGTCGTCGCCTTCGCCGCCGCGAAGCACATCATCACCAAAGCCTCCGATTAGAGAGTCGGCACCACTGTCACCAGTAAGCTCATCATCTCCCATCGTGCCATTGACGACCGTTCCGGATCCGCCGCCACCTCCACTGTCTCCCGACAACACTTCAGCGGCTTGATTGATATAAAACTCGACCGCTTCCGCCAGTTCAGACCCCGTAAATCCGCTTGTGTCTGCTTGTTCCGCCCATTGATCCCAGGTCAGATTGCCCAGGTATCCCGATGCGGTAAAAATCGTCGAAAGAATGAAATCGAAGGAATACTCACCGTCGGCGAGGACGGCCGTTTCGATACGGTTCGCGGCATCTTTCCAATCGATAACGACAAGGACCTGACCACTGTCCTGGTCCCAAGCGGCCAAATGGCGGCCGTCAATCTCAGCCGCAAAAGAACTGTCAAAAGACAGTCCAATACCGTCTGCAACCACACGGTCGGCAGATGAGTCACCGGTCTCTAGAATAATAATGACCGAATCATCAGCTGCGGTGTAGGTATCGTTACCGGGTCCGCCGATAAAGGCTTGAAACGTTGCACCGACCGCACTCTGAAAAGAATCGTTGCCACCGAGCCCGAACAAGGCATTGAAAGATGCCCCGGTAACCGTGTCGTCTCCATCCGAGCCAAGTAGTTCGTTCAGCCGCAGTGTCATCACGCCCTCCTGTCAGATTCCGTCACGGCGCACTCTGTTAAAGGATTACCGCTGCGAGACAAGCTCGCAGTTAGCAACGCAGATATGCAGGCCGTGCAACGTCAACGTAACGTGCGGTTAAACCACCACTTTTTTGTACAGATGCCAGGTGGCGTGACCGAGGACGGGCATGACCACCACCAGCCCGACAAGCGCCAACAGTGCACCGACGATCAAACTGCCGGTGACGATCAAAGCCCAAACCGCCATGGTGACAGGATTGGCAGCAACCGCAGCGGCCGACGTTTTTACGGCGGTCGCAGCGCTGACACTGCGGTCCAAGACCATGGGGAATGAGACAACGCCGACGATAAAACCGATCACGGCAAAGGTAAGGCCCATGATGTTGCCGATGACGATCATGGTCCAGCCTTCAGGGGTAAGAAATGTGCGGTCAACGAAATCGCCGATGGTTTCCAACGGTGGTTCGCCAATGGTCAGCCGATAGAGAACCCAGGCGCCTAATGTCCATACCAGGAATATGACTAGGGTCTGTTGACATTTAACGCATGGCGATGATGGTTTCGACGAGGTTGCAGTTTGCGGCGTAGCTGATGTCGGTCTTGTCGTAGCGTGTTGCGATGCCACGGAATTCCTTGATCTTGGCGAAGTAGTTTTCGATCAGATGTCGCCAGCGGTACATGTGCTTGTCGTAGGCCGCCGGCCGCTTCCTGTTGGCGAGCGAGGGAATGACGGCGCTTGCGCCACGTTGGTCCAGTTGCTCTCGCAGCCAGCCGGCATCGAATGCCTTGTCGGCGATGAGGGCATCGAAGTGAACGTCGTCGATCAACGGCTGGACGCCCATCATGTCGTGGCGCTGGCCAGGGAGCAGCACGAAGCGGACCAGACACCCCAGTGCGTCGACCAGGGCGATGATCTTGGTGGTCAATCCGCCCCGTGATCGGCCGATGGCCTGATTTTGAGTCCCCCTTTTGCGCCGCTCGCCTTCTGGTGAACGCTGACGATGGTGGCGTCGATGAGGGCATATTCGAAATCCGGTTCCGCCGACAACTCCTCGAACAGCCGCTCGAAGACACCCTTCTTCGCCCATCGGCGAAAGCGCTGGAAGACGCTGTTCCAATTGCCGAACGCCGGGGGCAGAGCGCGCCACGGCGACCCTGCGCGCACCCGCCACAAAACCGCCTCCAAAAACAGGCGGTTGTCCGCCGCCGTCACGCCACGGTCCGTCGCCTTGCCCGGTAGATGACGCCAAATTTTCTCCCAAACATTGTCCGTGATCACAAAACGCTCTGACTTCATCAAACACTCCTTGCAAAAGGAGGCTTGAATCACTTTTCCGCGACATTGGGAATCCACTAAATGTCAACAGACCCTAGCGCGATCCCGCCCAGTTTGAGAATTTCTTGAAAGGCTTCATGTTTAGGAACCGAAAACGCATGCAGCCAAGTAATGTCCTCACCCGCTTCCCGGCGGCGGCTTAACTCGTATAGTCCAACCGCGACCCCGGGGCCTAAAATTGCCGCACCCGAAATGATTGGGAACGCCAAAGGAATCAGATTGAGGTTAAGCGTCAGCGCGATAGCGATGGCCATGGCCGCGGGATAAACCAATGCGACAAATAATGGATGGCTAGAGCGGTATGATTTTAGGTTGGGTCATATCCTGCGTTTTTGAAATAGTTGGCGCATTCATTTGAGGTATAGGTATCGAGGAGTCTGCCGATGGCGGCTGAGACGGCCTCGACGGTTCGCGGCGCTTCGAGGCGGAGCAGATGCTTGAGCTTGGCGAAGACCTGCTCGATGGGATTGAGGTCGGGGGAGTACTTGGGCAGGAACAGGAGCCGGGCGCCGGCCTGGCGGATGGCCTGTCGCACGGCCTTGGACTTGTGAGAGCCGAGGTTGTCCATGATGACGATGTCGCCGGGCTTGAGGGTTGGGACCAACACGTCCTGCACATAGATGCGGAAGCGCTCGCCGTTGATCGGCCCGTCGACGAGCCAGGGCGCATCGATTCGGTCGTGGCGCAGCGCGGCGAGGAAGGTCGCGGTGTGCCAGCGGCCATGTGGCGCCTCGCCGATCAGTCGCGCGCCCTTTGACCCCCAGCCCCGCAGGGGCGCCATGTTGGTCCTGGTCCAGGTCTCGTCGATGAACACCAGGCGCGTCGGGTCAACCCGGTCGCGGTACTTCAACCACTGAGCGCGGCGGCGCGCCACGTCACGGCGCCGACGCTCGCCAGCCACCAGCGTTTTTTTTATAGCTCAGGCCCTGCTCGTGAACGAAGGTCCAGACCGAACGGTAGTCCACCTTCAGGCCCCGATCCGCCAGCTCCCCGACAAGCCCATGAAGCGTGAAATCCCCCCGCGCCACCCGGTCCCGCAACCAGCGCTCGTGCGCCCCCCGGATCGCACGCGGCTTGTAACCGCCCATCCGGCCCGGCGCCGCGCTGCCCGTCCGCCGGTAGCGCGCCAGCCAGGCAACCGCCGTGCTCTCGCCGATCCCGAAATGCCGCGCCGCCGCCCGGCACGACATCCCGTCGCGCGACACAGCCGAAATAACCCGTTCTCGAAGATCAAGGGAATAAGCTCTTGCCATCCTTGCTGGCCTCCTTACCCAGCAAGAATCTTGAATCAGAAATCGAAAAGCTTGTGAATCCCTAAAATGACTCCGTCTAATCACATAAAGCTCTAGGCTTGGCATTAAAGTCATCTATGCCTTTGTTGATGGCGTCCGTCAGATCCTTGACGACGATGGTCCGTACGGCAGCGGCAGACGACTGTGTGTTTATGGAAGATTGTGCTGCGTCACTCGGCATGACTGGGTCCTCCCGCAAGGGCCAGTCGCAGCAACCCGGTAACGTATCCATTAACATACCTGGCAACACACTTGGGGCGGCGGCCGGCGGATGGAACGATAAGGGAAAAAGTGTATACCCATAGCCCTCGTGAGGCCATGGCGGGACTCGGCGTGAATGTTCTCTTAGTGGAACGTATTGGTCTTTGAGAACCCTCGCGGTGCGATGCGTCCCGCTTGAGCCCGCTTGCCCTGCCAAGCGCGGACGTCGGTTTCTGTCCGTTCCCGGTCGCCGGTCATCCATGTGAGTCCGTCTTCCAGAGCAAAAGTCTTGGCATCGGAGAGGCCGCCGTCCTTATAGCGCTGCAGAATGACTCCCCTGCCCCGGTTCAACTCGGGCACTTCTTCCAGCGGGAAAAGAATGATTTTGCGGTTGTCCCCGACCACGGCCACGGTGTCGTCTTCCTCGTGCACCGGAAAACAAACCTGCGCTTTCTCTCCGGCGCTTAGATTAAGCACCTGTTTACCGTTCTTGGTTTGAGCGAAAACGTTTTCTTCGGGGACAATGAACCCCCGTCCTGCACTGGACGCCACCAGCAGACGGCCGTTCTTATCCCATACATGCATATCGACCACCGTTGCGTCGTTCGGCAAATCAATGATAAGCCGCACCGGCTCCCCATAACCGCGCCCCAACGGCACGCGATCCCCAGGGACGGTGTAAAACCGGCCGTCTGATCCAAAGAACAGAATTTTGTCAACGGTTGTGGCCTGCAGGAAGAAATCCCATTCATCCCCTTCCTTGAACTTGAGGTCGGAGATGTCGTCCCGGTGGCCTTTAAGGGCGCGGATCCACCCTTTGTTGGACAGAACGACAGTGATGGGTTCTTTTTCCACCAGCGCTTCGATGGGGACGACCACCGCTGTCGGTGCTTTGGTCAATTCCGTCCGGCGTTTGCCCAGAAACGTGGATTGACCGAACGCCTTTTTGGTTTCTTTGAGCTGATCGCCGATGGTGGCCCATTGTTTCTTAGGATCACGCAACAAGGCATTGAGGGATCTGAGTTCCTTCGACAATCCCTCATGTTCCCGCTTGATCTCGATCTCTTCCAATTTGCGCAACGACCTGAGCCGCATGTTGAGGATGGCTTCCGCCTGGACGTCCGTCAGCTTGAACCGCTTCATCAGTTCCGGCTTGGGTTCGTCCTTGGTGCGGATGATCTTGATCACCGCATCGAGATTGAGAAACGCGATGAGATAGCCATCCAGAACTTCCAAACGGTGCTTGATCTTATCCAGCCGGTGTTTTGAGCGGCGGACGAGCACGTCCTGGCGATGGTTCAGGTAGGCTTGCAGCACTTCGCGCAGGCTCTGCACCCGCGGCACGCCGTCGGCGCACAGCACATTGAGGTTGAGGCCAAAGCGGGTTTGCAGATCCGTCTGCTGGAACAACTGCTCCATCAGCATGTCCGGTTCTACGGAGCGGGACTTGGGTTCCAAAACAATGCGCACGTCCTCGGCCGACTCATCGCGGATGTCCGCAAGGAACGGCAGCTTGCGCTGTTCCATGAGCTCGGCAATGCGTTCGATCACCTTGGCCTTCTGAATCTGATAGGGCATCTCGGTGATGATGATGTCGTATTGACCGCGGCCGTACTTCTCCACTTCCCAGCGGGCACGCACGCGCAGGCTGCCCCGGCCGGTGCGGTAGGCATCGGCGATTGTTTTAGGGTCTTCGGCCAGTACGCCACCCGTAGGGAAGTCGGGACCGGGCACGTACTTGAACAAGGTGCTGTCGAGGATTTCCGGACGTCCGCCCTTTTGCGTCGCCTTTTTTGGGTCCTTCTTGCGCACATCGGCCATATGAATGAGCGCGTCGCACAGTTCACCTACGTTGTGGGGTGGGATGTTGGTGGCCATACCGACCGCAATGCCGGCTGCACCGTTGGCCAGCAGATTGGGCACGGCGGCGGGCATCACCACCGGTTCGTGGTCTTCCCCGTCATAGGTGGGGCGGAAGTCTGAGGCGTTTTCCTCAAGTCCTTCCATCATGGCTTGGGCGTAAGCGGTCAGCCGCGCTTCCGTGTAGCGCATGGCCGCGGCGTTATCGCCGTCGATGTTACCGAAATTTCCCTGGCCCTCCACAAGCGGAAAGCGCACGGCGAAATCCTGGGCCAGACGCACCATGGCGTCGTATACGGCGACATCGCCATGGGGGTGATATTTACCGATCACGTCCCCTACCACCCGGGCGCATTTCTTGAACCCTTGATCCGGATTGAGCCTGAGCTCGCGCATGGCGTAAAGCAGTCTGCGATGCACCGGCTTCAACCCATCGCGTACGTCCGGCAGGGAGCGCGAAACGATGGTGGACATGGCGTAAGCCAGGTACCGCTCCGACAGGGCATCGGACAGTGGAGTCTCGACGATGCGCTCTCCCGCGCTCTGCGGTTCAGCAGGTGGTTTTTTGCTTTTGGACTTCGCCGCCGCCTTTTTGCCCGCTGACTTCGCTTTGGGCTTTGCTTTGGCTTTAGCCTTCGACTTGGCAGCCTTTTTGACCGTCTTTTTAGCGGTTTTTTTGGCGGCGGGTTTGCGGGCCATGAAGGCTCCTGAACGGCGGGTAACGGTGATCCAGCCACAAAATGCAGGGTGTCAGCGCCCCTGTAAACACGAAATGTAGGGGTTTCATAGAGAATGCTCAGGGATGCGCATTGATGCAGTCCGCACCAATGACCCGCGGCACGGGAATATGGCAAATCAAATACAACGCAACCACAAGTTAGTTTGTAGCGTTCCTTGAGGGCAGGTTCGAATAACGGGCTCGGGCACCCGGTTCTTTCTCAGGTGGTTTTTGATCCTGCGTTTGAAAACCAATCCTAAAGGAGGGACCCATGAAACTCGCTTACTTACGTTCTGGAATTCTGTCGCTGATAAGCGTCGCAATTCTGGTTTTTCTTTTCACTGACGCAGCCAACGCCCAAACCATTGATCCGCGTCGCGGCTTCAATAACGGCGTCGCCGCTCAGGGTACAGATATGTACACCCAAGCGATGTCAGGTTTGCGCCTGTTCACACCCCATCGCGATAACTGCAACTCCACGACAGAGGTGTTCGTCAAAATTTACAACAATTCCAACAATGTGGATTTTGGTTTTTGTATCGACAAAGACGAACATTCAGCCGGTGTTATTGAGTGGGAAGACGCAAGAAAAGAATGTTTGGATGATGGAAAGCGTCTTCCGGAACCAGCTGAATTCAAAATTGCCTGCCAGATCGGTACAGGCTTGTCTAATACAACAGACGACTATGAGTGGGTCAGCAATCACGCTACCTACAGTTTCGGCGGTGCTACTTTCTCATACCAGACACTCGCGGCTGGAAGCGGCAACTGTAAGAATTTCACAGATGGTAACATCGGAAAATCAAATTCAACGTCTTCAACTGCTGCCTTCCGCTGTGTCCGGTAACCGCATCGCTTAACTGACATCACATCACTCAACATCGCCCTGAATCTCATGGCCTTAACCGAAAGGACGTCATCATGACTTTTCGCAATACACTTCTATGCGCAACTGTTGCCCTGATCCCCTTCTCTGCTTCAGCAGAAGAATTCACCCAATGGTCCGCGCCAGCGGCGGGATCGGACTCAGTCACCAACCTCATGGGCAAGGAAAACCTGTTCACGCCCCATGAGTACGACTGCGCCGCTGATGAGGAATTCATCCAGGTGTGGGACAACGAGGACGGTACCGACATCGGCTTCTGCATCGAGGAAGATGAACGCACCGCTGCCGAATGGTCCGACGCCCGGGACATCTGCGTCAACGCTGACATGCGTTTGCCAGAGCCGGGCGAATTCAAGCTTGCCTGTGACAATGGTGTTTCCGTCAACGACATGACCGACGATTGGGAATGGGTCTCCAACTTCGCCACACATTTGGTTACCGACGACGCCAGCCCCGCGTCTGGCGTAGCCGTGACCATCGGAGGCAACGGCAGTTGTAACTACGGCTCATCCGACTGGGCCACGTCAGACACCGGGAGCATCGGTTCCCGCGTCTATCGCTGCGTGCGCTAACCCGAGCAGAGCAGCAGCGAGAGGGTGCGCCCCGTCTGCCCGTACCAGTGGGCGGGGCGCATCTGCCTCTCGACGGACACAACGAAATTCGAAAGGACGATCCAAATGATCAAACTCAATAAACTTTGTGGCGCCGCTTTGCTAGCAACCACACTCTTCTTTGCCGTCAACACCGAAGCGCAAACGCTGGGCCGCGGCAAAGGCATAGGCCAGTCGGGTCTAGCAGGCTGCTGAAAAAGTGGCTGGTTCGGCTTTGAGGGTGGCCTTATCGCCGAGATGATAGGCGAACTCAATCTCCAACGATCCGTCGTCGAGGAGTTCGGCCGATCCTGAACCGTTGACTTCGTCCATCTCGTCGAAGCCGGCCCAGGTGAAGAACACGATGGATCGGCCGTATTCCAGGTCGAGGCTGGCGTTCAGAGCGCCGAAGGCGATCTCGCCGTGACCATCTTCGCGAATGACCAGCACGGCGGGCCCGTCGAGGTCGAGATAGCCGCGGTCCCACAGGTTGGCCTCGACGATCCGCCACCGGCCGATCAGCTGGCAGGCCACCGGTGCCGTCATGGCACGGGCTCCGCCAGCAGCTTGGGGAGCCTGACCAGGTTGTAGGCGGCGGCGGTCAGTTCGAACATCCAGCCGACCCTTTTGATGCCCTTGTGCCGGGTCTTGGCCAGCCCGCCGGTGGTCTTGATCCAGCCGAAGCTCTCCTCGATGCGCTTGCGGATGCGCAGGCTGGCGGCGTAGCCGGAATGGCGCATGGTGCGGCCGTCAATGGAGGTGCGCCGCCGCTTGCCGGTCTTGGTTACATGGTCGTCGCGGGCGATGTGCGGGGTGATCCGACGCGCCCGCAAGGCCTCGACGTAGGCCGCCACGTCATAGGCCTTGTCCGCGCCCAGCGTGATCCGCCGCCGTCCCGGGCGATGGGCATCGAGAAGCGCCAGGGCGGCTTCGCGTTCCGCCGTGCCGGTGGCCCGGGTCAGGCAGGCCCCGACCAGGAGCCCGTTGCGGTTCTCCATTAACACGTGGCCCATGAAGGCCATACGCGAGGACTGGCCATTCCCCTTGCGGTACAGCCGGGCGTCGGGATCGGTCGTCGAGGCATGGGTCTCGTTGGACCGCTTCTCGCCGTGGAAGGTCCTCTCCGAGTTGCGCCCCGGCCCCGGCGGCTCGTCGCCGCCGTCCTTGGGGCGGAAGCTCTTGATCGACGCCCAGGCCTCGATCAGCGTCCCGTCCACGGAAAAGTGATCGTCCGACAGCAGGCCGCGCCGACGCGCCTGCTCCACAACCACCGCCAGGAACCTCCGCGCAACCTCTCCATCCAGCAGCCGGTCGCGGTTCTTGCTGAACGTCGTCGCATCCCACACCGCACTGTCCATCGACAATCCGACGAACCAACGGAACAACAGGTTGTAATCCATCTGCTCCATCAGCTGACGTTCCGAGCGGATTGAGTAAAAGGCCTGTAACAGGAGCGCACGCAACAGCTTCTCCGGCGGGATCGAGGGACGCCCGATCTTCGAATACAACCCCTCGAAATCCGGCGACATAAGCTCCAGCGCCTCATCAACCAGCCCACGGATCAGGCGAAGCGGATGCGTCGCCGGAACACGAGCCTCGCAGCTCACATAAGAAAAAAGACCCTCCGTCCGATCGTCGCCTCCACGCATTACTTCCTCCATGCAATCAACAAAGAGAAAGAATCATTCCAAAGCCTCAAAAGGAAGACTTTTTCAGCAGCCTTCTAGAGCATTTTCTGATCACGCACGGTCATATCCTGCGGCAGTGAAGTAGTTTTGGCACTCGGTTTGGGTGACTGTGTCGATGGCGGTTGCAATGGCGTCGTGGAGGTCGTCGACGCTTCTGGCGGCGGCCTTTTTCAGAAGGGCCTTGAGCTTTGCGAAGGCCATCTCGATGGGGTTGAAGTCTGGACTGTAGGGTGGCAGGAAACGGAGTTCGGCGTCGGCGGGTTTGAGGGTTGGGACCAGCATTTGCTCGACATAGGCAAGGACGGCGTCACCGTGCATTGCGCCGTCGAGCACCATGGGTGCGGTGATGCCGTCCGATCTGAGCGCGCCGATGAAGGTGGTGGTCTTCCAGTGGCCGTGAGGGATGGCGGCCTGGCAGCGCTGCCCGCGCGGCGCGCGGCCATAGCGCCGGGCCATCTTGGTCGATGCGCCGGTCTCGTCGATGAAGACCAGCCGCTCCGGCATCAGGCCGGGCTGCGCGCCAAGACATCAGGACGTTGCTGCTCGCTGGCGTGCGCGGTTTTTTTTGAAGGTCATGCCGTGGCGGTCGAGCAGCCGCCAGACCGTGCTCAAGGCAACCCGAAGCCCGTGGGCCTCCTCCAGACAGGCCGCGATCTCGGCCAGGGTGATGTCCGGCGTCTCGGCGACAAGCGCCAGAACCTCCTCGGCATACGCTTCAAGGCGGTGCGAGCGGCGGTCCCCGCCTTGCGGCCGCGGCCGCACATCACCCCGCCGCCGCCACTGATCAACCCATTTGATCGCCGTCGAGGGCGCAACCCCAAAAACCTTCGCCGCAGACCGACGCGACATCCCGCCGTCCACCGCCGCAACCAACCGGTGTCGCAGATCATTCGAAAGAGGTCTCGTCATGCAGGCTGGCCTCCTTCACCAGCCCACATCTTGAATCAGAAAACAGAGACTTTGGGAATCCCTAACGATTCCGTCAGATCAAAAAACTCTCTAGGAACCGACGTCTGGACCACTACTATGGCGGGCCTCGGCTTATTCCGCGCTCATCGAAATAACTGTGATGACGGAGGTGCCTCTTGAGGTGGTCCCACTTGTTTGGACAGTCTGACGGCTTATCTAAGGTGTATTCCGCTGTCTGATCATGCCGTCAGAATCCTGTTTATCATATTTGATTTCTGTTGTTGGGCCTGTGGGGATGTGGGCAAGGCGGTAGTCTTGTCCAACATATCCACAGGCTGCCCCGCCGCGTAGGCTTCCTCTGGCGTTTTGCCTCCGAGCGACGAATGGGGCCGCTCGGTGTTGTAGAACCCGATCCATTCGCCGATGACCCTCTCGGCGTGGAAGCCGTCGGTCAGCTCGTGCAGGTGAACCGCCTCGTACTTGAGAGAGCGCCACAGTCGCTCAATGAAGATGTTGTCCATGCACCGGCCGCGCCCGTCCATGGAGATCGTGATCCCGGCCTCCTTGAGGCGGCCGGTGACCTCGAAGCTGGTGAACTGGCTGCCCTGGTCGGTGTTGAAGATCTCCGGCCTGCCGG
>CBDBND010000011.1:0-104558 GCA_965207985.1 Rhodospirillaceae bacterium
ACTATATTTCTGCGTGCAGCATGGACGCGCTGATTCGCATTGCCTTAGCCGACGTGTCGGGTCACGGCGAGGGCTCCGCGCAATTGGCGCAAGGGCTTCAGCGACTCATGCGGGAAAACATCGAGACCATTGATCACACAGATTTCGTGCGCAGCCTCAATGAGGAATTCGCCAAGCTGTCCACCGGCGGAAATTTTGCAACCGCCTTGATCTCCGCCTACTACAAGCCCGACAACACGCTGATCTTATGCAACGCCGGGCATCCGCCCCCATTCCTGTACCGCGCCAGCGAAGGTGTCTGGTCGTTTCTGGACAGTAGTGCCGGCAAGGACTCTTCAGGCGTTTCGGACGTGCCCTTGGGAATCATTGCAGGTACAGATTACTCTCAGATTGCTGTTTCTCTTGAACCTGGCGACCAGGTAGTGATGTACAGCGATTCTCTTATCGAGTCTGAAAACGCAGAAGGGCAGCAGCTTGGTGAAAACGGACTGATGGAACTGATCAAGACACTCCGTAACGGAGACGGCCGCATTCTCTGTGAGGAGACAATCGAAGCGGTTTCGGACTACCGCGACGGCAGCCCATCAGATGATGACGAATCCGTCCTTGTTGTCTGGCGGCTTTAGTAAGATGCAAAGTTCACTTGTTTTCGATACGCGGAACGGAGCCACTCAAAATATTTGCAAGACTCTGATTTTGTCCTCGTAAACGGCTATCAACCCACTCCCAAATAAAAGGAGGTAAAAGACCACTCCTCTCTTTGAAATTTGCCTCAACAATAAGAATATACTCCGACATATATAGGTGCGACGATAGTCGTTCAAAACACTGGTTCGCTGTCAGTGAGGTGGTCCTGGAAAATCGGACAGTTGTTTAAGGTGTATTCCCCCGGTTACGGAGGAATACGAGATGACGAAGCGACGGAAGTTCACGCCTGAGTTCAAGGCGAAGGTGGCGCTGGAGGCGCTACGTGGCGACCGGACGATCCAGGAGATCGCGGCGCGCTATGAGGTTCACCCCAATCAGGTCAGCACATGGAAGCGCCAGGCCATGGACGGCCTGGGCGATGTGTTCTCGAACGGCGTGGAGGCGTCCCGCCGGGACATTGAGGCCGAGGTCCACGATCTTCATGCCAAGATCGGCCAGTTGACGGTGGAGCGGGATTTTTTGGCCAAAGGGCTCAAGCGATGAGCCGGCCGGAGCGCAAGGCGATGGTGCGCCGCGACGTTTCCGGTCTCAGCTTGAGCCGTCAATGCGAGATACTGTCGATCAGCCGATCATCTCTCTATTACAGGCTGCGGGGCGAGAGCCCGGCCAACCTGGCGCTGATGCGGCGCATCGACGAGTTGTTCCTTAAACATCCGTTCTATGGGTCCCGTCAGATGGCCCGTCATTTGCGCCGCGAGGGGGGTGTCGTCGGCCGTCACCGGGTTCGGCGCCTCATGCGCCTGATGGGGCTGGAGGCGATCTACCGGGCGCCGAAGACGAGCACGCCCCATCCCGAACACCGGGTCTATCCGTACCGTCTCAAGGGCCTCGCCATCGAGCGCCCCGACCATGTCTGGTGCGCCGACATCACCTACATCCCGCTCAGGCGCGGCTTCCTTTATCTGGTCGCGGTGATGGACTGGGCGAGCCGCCGGGTCCTGGCCTGGCGGCTGTCGAACACCATGGATGCCCGGTTCTGCGTCGAGGCCTTGAATGAGGCGCTCGACACCTCCGGCAGGCCGGAGATCTTCAACACCGACCAGGGCAGCCAGTTCACCAGCTTCGAGGTCACCGGCCGCCTCAAGGAGGCCGGGATCACGATCTCCATGGACGGGCGCGGCCGGTGCATGGACAACATCTTCATTGAGCGACTGTGGCGCTCTCTCAAGTACGAGGCGGTTCACCTGCACGAGCTGACCGACGGCTTCCACGCCGAGAGGGTCATCGGCGAATGGATCGGGTTCTACAACACCGAGCGGCCCCATTCGTCGCTCGGAGGCAAAACGCCGGCGGAAGCCTACGCGGCGGGGCAGCCTGTGGATATGGTGGACAAGACTACCGCCTTGCCCACATCCCCACAGGCCCAACAACAGAAATCAAATATGATAAACAGGATTCTGACGGCATGATCAGACAGCGGAATACACCTTAGATAAGCCGTCAGACTGTCCAAACAAGTGGGACCACCTCACAGACTTGTCCAGAAAATCCAATTACCTGATGAATAGCGCATCCAGTCGCCACCCAACTGGTCAAGTACGCGATCTACTACGGTAGATCTTGCTATACCTGGAAACGTTACACCAATGTGCAAAAACCTCTCAGTCATCAGTTGGATTCCGTAGGTTCTTGAGCTACTCCCCGGGAATCGGACACTGACGTAAGCTAGTCGATCCTGAAGAACCCGTTTTTCATACCACTACGAGCGTTAGATGTGTGCTGTTAGGTTCAGTCTGCCACGCCATCCGTCGCTTCCATCGGATGATTGACGCCGCAAGACGCGTTCCATGCAATCCGATCATGTCCCGGAGCAACGTAGCGCCCAAAATGCGGGCGCAATAAATTCTGAGCCGCTTCAGGATCAGTCTTAGGTTATGGCCGGCACAGGCCAGTGCCACATTCATGCGATCACCTTCAGTACCCTTGAGGTAATTGCGTCCCAACAGTCCATCCGATTTCAGATGGCCGATAACCGGTTCAATCGCCTGACGCCGTTTCAGTGACCGTTTCAGCCGTTGTGTTTTTATGCCACGCCGTTGACCCGAGATGTACACCCTTGATGCTTCCTCGCCATGGCCACGGTAGCCACGATCCACAAACACTTCTTCAACCACACAGCCTGTCAAACGGCGCACCTGCTCCAACGCTGTTGGCAATGTATGCCCATCAAAGGGATTCCCCGGCAACGCCATGCCGCCAACGATAAAGTTGCTCCTGTTTGTCGTTGCAATACTGGCCTTGACACCAAACTCATAACGCTTGTGGGCCTTGCCCTTGCCGATGCACTCCACCTCCGGGGCATGCAGGCTATACAGTTTGTTGCGATCCATCTTCTGTTGACTGAGCAGCCGCCTGGCCAGCGCCAACTCCCCGGCAAAAATCGCCTGCAACCCCTTATGGCCCGCGATCTTGCGCTCCGTGTCACGCACCACCCGGCCCAGATAGGTCTTGAGCTTCTTAATCTGACCACCCATGCGCCTCATCTGCCGGACGTGACCATAACGGTTGGCCCGCAACAGCGCCTCAGGGCCCTTACGGGCGTAGCTCTGCCGCAACACCACTGAGCTACTCCCCGGAAATCGGACACTGACGTAAGCTACGATTTGTTGTCTGCTGGTCTTCGTAGAGAAGGAGATCAGAGATGTCGAAACGCAAGCAACACTCGCCGGCATTCAAGGCGAAAGTGGCCCTCGAAGCCTTGAAGGGCGAAGAGACCGTATCCGAGCTGTCCAGCCGGTTCGGAGTTCACCCGACGATGATTCATCAATGGAAGCGTGCGCTGCTTGATGGTGCTCCTGGCGTGTTCGCACGTGGTGGCCGCCGGCAACCGGAGATCGACGAAGCGCAGGTGAAGGAGCTGCATGCCAAGATTGGGGAGTTGGCTGTGGCCAACGATTTTTTGTCCAGACAGCTCAAGCCCTGGGGCGTGAAGTGAGACGCGGCATGATCGAGCCGGGTCATCCCGGATTATCGGTCAGCAGGCAGTGTGCGCTGCTGTCGATCTCCCGGTCGTCGTTCTACTACACGCCCAAGGGTGAGAGCGAGATGAACCTCGCGCTGATGCGCGAGATCGATGAACAGTTCCTGGACACGCCGTTCTTTGGCGTCCGGCAGATGACGTGGCATTTGAAGAACGAAGGCCATTGCGTCAATGAGAAGCGGTTGCGCCGCCTGATGCGGCTCATGGGCCTGATGCCGATCTACCAGAAGCCCAGCACCTCAAAGCCAGCGAAGGGGCACAAGACCTGGCCGTATCTACTCCGGGGGCTGAGTGTGAACAGACCGAACCAGGTCTGGGCAACGGATATCACCTACCTGCCGATGCGCCGGGGGTTCCTGTACCTGGTTGCCATCATGGATTGGTTTACCCGCACGGTGCTGGCTTGGCGCATCTCGAACACGCTGGAGGCTGACTTCTGCGTCGAGGCGTTAAACGAGGCGACCCACACGTTCGGTGCGCCAGAGATCATGAACACCGACCAGGGCTCGCAGTTCACCTCGTTTGCTTGGACCGACCGGCTTCGGCGGACGGGCGTGCGCATCTCGATGGACGGCAAGGGGCGGTTCCTCGACAACATCTTCGTCGAGCGGCTTTGGCGCACGCTCAAATACGAGTGCGTCTATCTGCACGCCTGGGAAAACGGCTCACAGGCCAGGGCGGGTATCCGCAAATGGATCACGTTCTACAATGAGAGGCGTCCTCATTCCGCCCTTGGCGGCAGGCCGCCCGCCGTGGTCTATTGGACGGCAATCGAGCAAAACCAAACCGATCAGCAGGCCCAGAAAGTAGCTTAAATCACACCAGAACCTGTCCAACAATTGGGGAGTAGCTCACCACACCGTGTGTGTGGCACAGCTTGACAAGACGCACACGCGAACGGTTCAGCAATTTGCTGTCGGTGGGAAAGGCCACCGCCTTCTCCTGCACCGTGGTATCCACCGTCACACGCTTGAAGTCGTCGGGTTTGACCGTCTTGCTCCGAACACCCGCATCAACTGTGGCCCGCAGAATTTTCTCGCACCCTGAATGGCCAATGCGCCGTCTGAAACGCGACATGCTGCTGGGATCAATCGGCGGGTGATGCTGAAAATACACCTCGCCGCAAAAATGCTGCCAGTAAGGGTTCTCCACCCAGCGCATCACCACCTGGTCATCGGACAGACCATACACGTGCTTGAGATATTGAAGCCCCACCATCAGCCGCGTCGCTTTGGCCGGGCAGCCGTTGTCAGGGCAATACAAGACACCAAACGCCTCATCAAAACCCTGCCAATCGATCAACTCGGTGAGCCGATAAAGTTCGTGCCGTTGATCGAGAATGTTCTCAAGCGCGGTGCGGAAGAGATCTAAAGAAGGGACGTCATTGGCTGATGTGGGGCGGCTGATGTGGGGCGCATTTTTTGATCCGGAAATTGCAAGGAACCGGCCTTGCAGTATAGAAAATCCGGCGATTCCGAACCACCATTGCCAACAACGGTGAGCCGATAAAGTTCGTGCCGTTGATCGAGAATGTTCTCAAGCGCGGTGCGGAAGAGATCTAAAGAAGGGACGTCATTGGCTGATGTGGGGCGGCTGATGTGGGGCGTGGGGCGCATTTTTTGATCCGGAAATTGCAAGGAACCGGCCTTGCAGTATAGAAAATCCGGCGATTCCGAACCACCATTGCCAACAAAATTGATCCGCAATAACAGTCTATTACAGAGAATCTCCGCGTCTTTCAGGATCGACTAAGCTACACTTTGTTGTCTTCTGGTCTTCGTAGAGAAGGAGATCAGAGATGTCGAAACGCAAGCAACACTGGCCGGAATTCAAGGCGAAAGTAGCCCTTGAAGCCTTGAAGGGCGAAGAGACCGTATCCGAGCTGTCCAGCCGGTTCGGGGTTCACCCGACGATGATTCATCAATGGAAGCGTGCGCTGCTTGATGGTGCTCCTGGCCTGTTCGCCCGTGGTGGCCGCCGGCAACCGGAGATCGACGAAGCGCAGGTGAAGGAACTGCATGCCAAGATTGGGGAGTTGGCTGTGGCCAACGATTTGGAGCGATCATCTCGGCAATTTTGTTTTCGTATGAGCCATTTTCCGATTCTATTTTTTCGCGGACGCCCATCCATTGATTCTTTCGTTTCGCGAGGTGGGCTCTCGGCCGAGTTTTTCATCAGCCTGTTAAATCAAACCAGAACCTGTCCAATAATCAGGGAGTAGCTCATCTTGACTGTAATTTGGGTCTTCAATTGCTGTCATAATGGTACCTGAGGTACGCCCTTCGCAGCCATCAATTGCGTGTATGCTAAGTACTCAGAACCACCTAAAACGGACTGTCCTGGGTTTTTGTTGGCAAATTTCCAAGTGCCGGCTAAATACACCAGAACAACAATCGCTATTATTCCCAACGCACCCAGAGCGAATGCTGGGTTTTCATGTAACGCCCAAGCTGCTCCAAAAGCCGCCAACGAAGCAACAATCACAGCAGTTGTGGTATTGCCTACCACGCCTGGTCCCAATTTGACTCTAGTAACCTCATCTTCAGGAGAGCCGAAACCGATTTTGTGAAGGAGGTCGTCAAGAAGGTCCATAAGGACAGAATCTTAACGTCCTTTCCGTCGGGCACGGAACAAAAAAGCACTGTCATACTCTGCAGTTACGTCCTTTTTCTCTCCAGATTTTGTATGTAGTCATTTTGTGCTTGAGAGAGAGGAGATATTATAACAAATATATTTGTAATTTGTACAATATTTCCAAACAGGCTTCTATCTTTGTTCAATCCTGCATCGAGACGACAGGCACAGGACCATTTACGGCTCTAGAGCCCTAGAAATATTGATGAAATCTGGGAGACGCAGATGCTAAGCGGCTTTCGGTAAATTTTTTGCCATGGTGAAGCGGTTGCCCCGCTCGGTGACGCTGTAGCTCAAGTGGTCCATGTAGGAGCGGATGATATGGATGCCGAGACCGCCCACCGGTCTGTTTTCCAAGTCCGTCGACAGGTCCGCTGCTGGTGCGGAGAGGGGATCAAACGGTTCTTCGCTGTCGTCGACCACCTCTATTTCCAAATTGCCGGCTGAATGGTTGGCGTAAACGAAAATTGTGTGACGCTCGTCGTCGGCAAAACCGTATTGGATGAGATTAAAGATATATTCCTCGACACAAAGGTTGGTCTGAAAGCGAATCTCTTCGGACACGTCGAGCCCTTCTAGAAACTCGCTCAGTCGTCCGTGCACCACTTCGATGGACGTCAGTTCGTTGGGAATCTCGATGACCAGGGAATCGCCGGTCTGGAACTGCGCTTCGGTGGTGCCGTGGAACCGCAAAGCCAAAGTCGTGAAATCGTCAGACTGTTCAGCCTCTCCAGCGAATTCTTTGACCGTGCGATAAACGGAGTCGACCATTTTATCGGGCAACATGTCGGCACTGTTCTGCAAGCACTGCTGCAACCGGTCGATCCCGAATTGTTCATCATCCGTATTGAAGGCTTCATTGACGCCGTCTGTGTAAACAAAAAGGGTATCGCCTGGCTCTAGGTCTATGGTTTTTTCCTGGAAGATATGCGCTTCTATAACGCCCAACAGGATATTGCCTGTCATTGGGAGTTCTTCGCTGTGACCTTTTCTCACCAGGATCGGTTGGTTATGACCGGCGTTACAGTAGGTCAGCTTGCCGGTGCGAAGATCTACGATGCCGTAAAACAAAGTGACGAAGTGAAACAGCGGGTTCAAGTGTACCAGCCGTTCATTGACCTCCTGTATGACCGCCGCGGGGCCTTGGCCGGACTCTGCAACTGTTTCCAAAACAGTGAGCGACATGGACATAAACAAAGCTGCCGGCACGCCTTTGCCGGACACGTCGGCCATGGCAATCCCGATGGTGTCATCGTCGATTTCAAAGAACTGATAAAAATCGCCGCCCACATGCCGTGCGGCTTGCATGGTGGCGCCAATGGTGTAGGCCGGGTGGCGCGGGAAGGTGCGGGGGACGATGGCTTCCTGCATGAGGCGGGCCAGGTCGACGTCCTGTTCCATGGTTTCCAGACTGCGGCGCAATTGTTCATTGGCCTCGCCGATGACCGATAGAAAGACATCGACGGAACGGGAAATGGCGTCGATCTCGTCGTCATTGGCATTGAGGCCGGTTTGTTCCTCATCACTCTGGGCCGAGACCTTATGGGCTTCGTCGAGGATATGCGCCCTTAAGTTTGCCAACCGGGAACTGACGTTGACGCTTAAAGACCGGGACACGACGAAGGCGACAATGAAGGAAATGGCAAGGCTGGCGACGAGCACCTGGATCACCAGCGTCGACACCACTTGCATTTCCACCGCATTGTCCGCCGCCACTTGACGGAAACTGGAGAACCGGGCTTGGGCGACAAAGGCGAAGTCGGCAACGATGGATTCCACTTCGCTTTGCAGACCGCGGATGGCCGCATTGGTTTTCAAGAGTTCGTCTCGACGGGCCAAAATACCGCGTTCGGGTGCGAGGAGGGGTCGAAGCGCATCTTCAGGAGCTGACGGCGGCGGCTCGGTCTGTGAGGCTGCTTCGGGGGATGCGCCCCGGCCGCGTAGCATGAGCACCGAAAGATCCCGCGTGCTGACAAGTGTGCGGTAGGACTCACCGATTTCCCTTGCGATCATACGCAATTGGTAGCGGTCTTGGATGGCACTTGCTTCTTCCAATTCGGCAAGCAGAGCGTTGACTTCTGGAATGAGCAGATCGTTGGCCGCCATGCGACGCAGTTCGCGCATGCCCGATTGATGCCGGCGCAAATCTTCTTCTATGGCAATGCGCTCAAGCACCCTCTCATTCAGATTCTGCAAAGAACTAGTGATGACATCATCCAACGCCTGCAGTTCGGTGCGTTGCGACTGGAGCACAGGTTCTTCCAGAATGGCAGCGATGTTATTTAAGTGGGTTTCAATTTCTTCAAATAGATTGCGTTGAGATCGAAGGTCATTCGCCTCAGCCAATTCCACCGTCGAATACAGAATATTATCGAAGCTTCGCTCCAAGTCTGCGAACAAAACGATACTGGGAAGAGAGTCATTGGACAAATTGTCAACGTTAATGCGGAGCTGAAAGACAAAAATCAAAAGACCGACGCAGATGACGACGGTGACAGCCAATAAGGCGCCAATCCCTGCGCGCAATTTGGCAGCGACGCCAAAACGGCCAGACGCCGTCTGCGGTGCGAGGGTTGGTCTGGTCTCAAGGACGCTCATTGTATGATGACCAAACGGTTGTCGATTTCCGGTGCTACGGACACCCGCGCCTGAAGATTTGCCAGCACCCGTTCGAAGACGGAGAAACTGGTATCCTCAAATACACGCTCCGCTTCGGCCAGCATGGTGTAGCCGTCACCGCCATCAGCCACATAGCTGGTGGTTGCCAACGTATAGGTCACGTCGGGATCAAGGATCTGACCTCTAATCAAAACACGCTCAACGCGATCCGTTGGCGGTCTTGTCGCATCAACCGTTACCTGCATGTTTGACACATGCGGAAACTCGCCCCAGCCACCGCCAAACCTGGCCATGCCGTGTTCCAGCGCGGCTAAAATGTCCGCCCCGTTACTGACAAGACGACTAATTGATTGGTAAAGGGCAATTCCGCCTGAACGTCGCGCCGCGTCAGCATGGACCCGGCCGAATAGGTTGTTTCCCCCCGGATCATGCCACCGTTGTAAAAGGCAACGTCTGCGTCGGCTTCCTCACGCAGGATATCAGCCATGAGATTACTGAAGCGTGCTTCGCCCATAAGTAGCGTGCTTTGGCGGCTGTCTAATTCAACATCTGTGCGGACCACGGGGACGTTGAGCAGGGGTTCGAACCGTTCGGCATAACCGTTGACCCGGGCTTCCATTTCTGGGTCCCGCCCATAAGTCATCTGGTCATCCATCTGAATGTCCAGTTCAAGCGTGTCTTCTATGTTGGTAAAAGTCGTAATGACAGCCAGGCCTAAGTTTCAACCCAAGTTGCTGATGGCAATTCAAACACGGCCGTTTCTTGTTCGGACGCCGTGAAATACACATCTACGCCCAGGTCCAGGGCCTCCCGGTCCTGAAACTGAGGGTCACTGCGTTCCACAAAGGCAACGATAACGTCAGCGCCATCAGACCTGAGCCGGTTCGCTTCCCGTTCGACCGCCACCGCCGAGCCCAATACTTCCGTGTTCTCCACCAAATAAATTTCCTGCAGTTGGGTGGTGGTTGCGCCGATAATCCCAACCTTCATGTCACCCCGCTCAACCAGGAGCGATTGCAACACCCCGTCAATCTGTTCGCCGGTGTTGGCGTCAACGATGTTTGCTGAAATCAACGGAAAAACGGTTTCACTCGAGCGCAAGATGAATTCATCGTCGCCGTAGGAGAAGTCTCGTTGGCTCACGACGTAGACGTCCGGATCCAAATCATTCAGTAAATCGATGATGTGAACGCCTTTGTCATACTGCGCAAGTACGCTGGGGCCGAAACCGCCACCGCCATGGATGAAAACCACATTTTGGTCTTTCTCCCGGTAGGCGCGGACCATGGCGGCGAGGAAAGACAAACCGCCCCGCTCGGGTGTGCCCACGATATCGGGCAAGGACCCGCTATAGAGCACCGATATATGATCCCTGTCTTGTGCGTTCAGCACCGACGGTGCGGTGACAATGGATGCCGCCGCCATGCTGAACAAAAGTCCGATGAACGTCAGCGGTCTTGGACGGATTTTTGACCAGCCCATTGATTTCAACCCACCTCTCAGGAACAACAACTGTGAATAATGCGCGATTATGGCCCTGTCGAACAGGGTCAGAGAGTTGGTTAGCAAAGTCCACCCTGTGACGAAATAGGCAAAGGATTATGCTGGGGGGAAGCGGGCGGTCTAAAGTCCCCTGACAACAATCAATCAAGAGTATCCAGGGAGTACCACCATGAATGTCGTTCTCAATGACGTCGCGCCGCAGACGGACGGCGCTCAGTCTTTTCTTCAAGCCCCAGCCAAAGACATGCTCATTAATGGGGAGTGGGTCGAAGCCCGAAGCGGGGAACGACTGGACTCGAAAGATCCCGCCACCGGTGCCGTCAACGGCACGATCCCGCGAGGGGCCAAGGCGGACGTAGACGCAGCGGTGAAGGCCGCTCGGGAGAGTTTCGACAGCGGTGTCTGGCGGGGTATGACCCCGGATGACCGTGGCCGCATCCTGTGGAAGATCAGTGAACTGATCGAAGCCAATATCGACGAGCTGGCGGAATTGGAGACCCTGGATCAGGGCAAGCCGTTGTTCGTCGGCCGCTGGGCGGAAATTCCCGGCGCAGCCATGCAGTTCCGTTATTTCGCCGGTATGACCAACAAGATCGAAGGCGAGACCATCACGCCCTCCATCAACTATCAGCCGGAAGGCAAACGCATGTTTGCCTATACGCAAAAGGAACCCATCGGCGTGGTTGGCGCCATAACCCCGTGGAACAGTCCACTGGTGCTGGAAGCCATGAAGATCGCTCCGTGTTTGGCGGCGGGGTGTTCCATGGTGCTTAAGCCGGCGGAAGACACTTCGCTTACGGCTATTCGTTTGGGCGAATTGATCATGGAAGCAGGCGTTCCGCCGGGGGTGTTCAACCTCGTCACCGGTCTCGGCCCGGAGGCAGGGCAGGCGCTGGCCGAACATATGGATGTGGACAAGATCGCCTTCACTGGTTCCACCGCCACGGGCCGCAAAATTCTCGATGCCGTCAAGGGCAACCTGAAAAAAGTGGCACTTGAACTGGGCGGCAAATCACCCGCCATTGTCATGGCCGATGCGGAAATGGACATCGCCATCCCCGGCGCGGCCAACGCCATCTTTTTCAACGGCGGGCAGGTTTGTGTCGCGGGGTCGCGTTTGTATGTGGAAAAGAAGGCTTTCGACACTGTGGTCGCCGGCATCGCCGACATCGCCAAGGGTATGCAGATGGGTCATGGCCTCGACCCTGCCACTCAGATCGGGCCCATGGTCTCCAAGGTCCAAGCGGACCGGGTTAAAGGATACATCGATGGCGGCGTGGCCGACGGCGCGGAGGTAGTGGTCGGTGGCGAACAACTGGGCGACACCGGCGCCTTCATTTCACCCACGGTGATTGCTAACACCCGCCAGGACATGGCTGTGGTGCAGGAGGAGATTTTTGGGCCCGTGGTTGTCGCCGCGCCGATTGACTCCATAGACGACGTCCCCGCCATCGCCAACGACAGCCGCTACGGTCTGGCAGCGAGCGTGTGGACCCAGGACATCTCCAAGGCGACGCGCCTGGCCTCCGACATCAAGGCGGGGACGGTGTGGATCAACTGCCACCTGATGTTCGATGCCAGTCTACCCATCGGCGGCTACAAGGAGTCCGGCTGGAGCCGCGATTCGGGCCAGCAGGCAGTGGAAAATTATCTCGAAACCAAGACCGTGTGTGCGGTGGTTTAGGGGGTTCGGCTTTACTTATACCGCTCCACCGACTCCTCGAAATCCTCTTCCACCAGCTGGGAGAACACCACGCGCACGCAGTTGGGGTCGTAGACGGAAAAGGCGTTGACTTCGCCGCGGCCGAGCCGTTCTTCGAACTCCATGGGCGGCGCCACCGGTTTGTAACCTGCGCCCGTGAGCTTGTCGTACATGCCACGCATGTCGTTGGTCAGCAGCAGCAAGCCGACGGCGCCCACTTGTGGCGTTTCAGCGCACGCGGTCGGTGGCTCAATGAAGTCATATTCGTATAGGCCCACAGAGCCGTACCCGGCTTCCTGGCTCGGGTGTTGCAATGTCACGGCGCGGGCGCTTTGCGTCCCCGGTGCCAGCAAAGCCAGGCCCGCGGGATTGTCGATGACGAAATCGAAAGTCACTTCGAATCCCAACAGGTCCCGGTAAAAAGCAACCGATGCGTCGGCATCTCCGGTGGCGATGAGCGTGCGCCGGGCGGCCGAGTTGGCGGGCTCCGCTAAAACCTCCATGGCCAAACCACCCATGAGGAAAGATATTAAAAGGAGCTTTGATGCTTTCAAGGAGTCTCTCCCGAACTTAGCAACGGTAGCATTTTATTAAGTGCCGTGAAGCAGAACGCAATTCCACAATTCCGGACAGACACAAAATGCTGGGTCTAAGTTTCAGCTGCGGGATCTGTAGGTCTTTCATACACACCCCGCTCGTAGAAGCGCTCGAGCACGGCGCGGTGGTGGACGCCGTCCTTGTACGGAAACACGAAGGGATCGCCGGTCCATAGATCGTTGGGCACGGCATGGTTAGCCAAGTATGTCTCCATGTAGGTTGCCGGTTCGTCCCAGATCGGGATATTGGTGGCCGGGTTACGCCGCGCCGCGCGCAAGGCCTTCATGTCAATATAAGCCTGAAGAACTTCAGGGCCGTTGTGAGTCACGGTGTCGCGCACATCACCGCGATAGTCGATAAACTGGCTTTCGCCAAAGGGAACCCAAGGTGCCGGTTTGCTCGGATCATACCCTTTGTTGGACATCACCAAATATGCCGTGTTTTCGTAGGCCCGCTTACGCCGGCATGCGTTCCACATGGGCCGGAAGCTACCCCATCCTTCTGCCGTCGATTGGATAATCAGTTCCGCGCCCTTGAGCGCCATCAGGCGGGAGATCTCCGGGAATATGATTTCAAAACATATGATGTGAGCCAGTTTACCCAGGGGCGTATCCGCCACGGTGAACAGACTGTCGATGCCAAATTCTTCTACGTATCGTTCAAAAACGCTCCCGGGCGTGTGATCTCTGAGTGTGCCGATGACATCGACGCATTGTACTTTGCGGTGCTTATTAATCAGGTCGCCTGAATCATTGAGGAGGAACGCCGTATTGAAAACTCGGTTGGGAAACTTCTCATCCTCCTCCAGGAACTGTCCGGCCACGTAAATGCTATGGCGTTGGGCGAACTCGGATAGAAGCTCTAGTTCCGGACCGGGTAAACGAACGGAAGCGGAGAGAATGTCTTCAATGGTGCGGTATCCGGCGCCGCTAAAACAAAACTCTGGAAACACCACCAGCTTTGAATCCGCCCGGCGCGACCGGCCCTCCACCATTGCCAAAGCGTCTGTGATGTTTTGATTCAGTGCCTCGCGTCGACCAGCCTTGGGCAACGGACTCATGGTCACCGGTTGCGCCATCAGGGCGTAATACCCGTTGAGGAGTTGATTATCTGGCGTGCGCCGCGCCGCCTGGGCTGCAATACGTTTACCGGCTTCCTCTCGCCAACCCTTGCGCGTTTCGGGCTCTTTTGGAGTCCCACGCCGTGCAGCGATGTGGCTGTAGACCGGTCCGTACACACCATCCCGCAGGATCAATGGGTAGTTATCGTAACGATTGACGGAGATGTGCGCCCGACCACGACGGAGCACGTTGATGTCCACCGGTGTGGTTAGAAAACTCTGATCCGCAGTCGCCGTCACTTTGCCACCTTGCCAATCATACAATCCGGTTACGGTCGGCAGACGCAACAAAGTGGTACCATTGCGCTGGATCGCCGGAGTCGCAGTGGCGACCAAGAACCAATTCTCGTAGGCGAGGGTAGATGGCAGTTCCTGCCGGGCCGTCAAAGCGCTGTTCGATGCTGACAGCGTGGCCGGGTTGAGCAGCAGTTCGACACCACTCAGCATAGCGCTACGCACCAGACCCGGCACGAGCAAGTCTTCCCCCACCAGCATCCCCAGCTTACCAAAAGGGGTGAAGATGACAGGAATGTCTGCGGGCTCAGACAATCGCGAAGCACTGTCTGTAAATCCATTGGTGAAATCCGGTGTCACCTTGGGAATACGCGCAAGGAGTTCGCCATCAGGGCTGATGACAAAGCCGACGGTTTCCGTTTTGCCGCTGTCATCTGCCCCTATTGTGGCCGCGCTCGCCAAATAGATGCCGTGGTCCTCTGCCAAATCTGCGAGGACATCAAACACGTCATCCTCTTCAGGTACATCATCCCAATCCGTTTCCGCTGGGGGCAACAAGAGAAGCGACGGGGTTGTATCCGTCTCCAGATGATCGATCGCAGTTTTGACAATGGGAGCTACGGTATTGTCGACCTCACCGGTAGACCATCGTTCTTGAGACAGAATGAGTGTTGCCGGCAGTTTATCCGCGCCGGAGGCAGCCGCACCTTCCCAGCTGCCCATGGCCGAAGCGGACCGGGCGACGCAAACGCTCGAGGCTAGTATGGAAGTGCCGAGCAACAGTGTGCGGCGGGAGAGGGAGCGGGGCATGGCGGTCCTCCTAGTCGGACGCTGTCTGCAGAGCCTCAAGCATATCATCCAATGTTTTCCGGTCGAACACCCGCCCGCCCTTGATCACCGTATTGATGCGCTGGGTATTGCGGATGTCTTCGCGAGGGTCGGCATCGAGCAAAACAAAATCCGCCCACTTTTCCGGCTCGATCGTACCCAACTTATCATCCAGGCGCATGAACTGGGCCGGATGCAGGGTGGCGGCGGTCAAAACCTCCATGGGCGTTAGGCCGGCGCGGACAAGAAAGGCCAGCTCTTCATGCAAACTAAAGCCCGGTGTGAGAAAACCGATGGGGTTATCCGTTCCGGCCATGATATTCACACCGCCGTCATGAAGTTTGGCGACCATGGCAAAACTCCAGTCGGTAAAGGCGAGGGCGGCCGGTGTCGGATCGGTAGTGGCCATACGTTCGGCGAACCGCTCCGCGCCCACGGTCCATTGTTCCTTCACCACAGGCGGCAGATAGACGAACGTGTCCCGCCAGCGGGGCTGGGCCGCCACGGGAGCGGTAACAAATGTATTCACGGTCAGGGTCGGGGTTTGAAAAACGTCCTCTCGGGCCATAGTTGCGATGACCTCGGCGCAGCGTGCGTCGTCCTGCAAACGAATGGCATCGGCTCTAAAGGCTGCATGAATGGCGCTGCGCAGTTCACCTCCGTCCAGGTCTTTGCCGTCGGCCAAAGCTTGGCGTCGTGCAGTAAGGCGGGCGTCGTAATCGGCAGCGCAGGATTGCTCCAGGTTGCGCATGTGCTCGATACCATCGATCCCGGCCACAGCAGCGTCCTCAGCATCCATGCTCAAGGGAACGTGGGAGGTGATCGGCAGGCCCAGTTCACCGGCCCGTGCGGCTGCAGCTATAAATGCATCGGGCGCCTGCATCTCGTAAAGCTTGATCAGGTCCACGCCGGCAGCGTGCAGCCGGTTTATTTCGGCCACGGCCTCTTGCGGCGTGCTGACGCCGACGGAAATGTTAGGCCGGCCATTCAGTCCTGCGTAAACCCGTTGTGCGCCGTCCACCAGTGGTCCAGCCACATAGACCCGCGGTGCAATCGCTCCTGGTGCGTTGGCTGCATCACGCAAAGGCAACACCGTATCCAACAATCCACCCGTATCCCGCACCGACGTGATGCCGTTGGCGATGAACAATGGGTAAGACGTGTCAATGCCTAGGTCCGGGTAATAGGTGAGATGCACATGGGCATCCCACAACCCGGGAATGAGGAATTTTCCGGTGCCGTCGATGACCGTAGCGCCATCGGGAACACGAACGTTCGAACCCACGGCAGTTATGGTGTCGTCGCTAAAGAGCACGGTGGCATTGCTCAGCTGCTGGTTGGCGTCCAGCAGGGTGACGTTGGTGATAGCGGTGACGTCTTGATCGGGTTCATCAGCGGTGCAGCCAGTCAGTGCGATCAACACAGCAATCAAAACCACTCTCGACGTCATCGGTCTTCTCCTTGAGGCCCTATACAATCATCGTAGCCCGCGCCGCAGGGTGATGTAAGCTGGCGTCTAAGTAACAGGAGGCAGAAATATGAAACGCAGAACACTCATCGGTGGGCTCGGCGCGCTGGCAACAAGTGGATTTCCCACCATCATCGGCGCAAAACGGACCCAGGCGGCGACGTTGCTTGATCCGTCCAAACCGGAGGACCTCCATCTCATTCACCGTAAACTGAACTTCACTTTGGATGGCCGGCCGGTGTACTGGTTTATCGATGCCATTCGCATGGGCCTCAAGGACTACGCATTCACACCGTTCTGGCGCATGCACGTCGGTATTGTTTACAAGGTCAATGACCTGGATGACTACCGCTACGAAACCAAAGCGCTGGTCAAAATATTCTACTCTGATCTGGAAACCGGAAAGCTGCTTGAGACGTGGGACAATCCTTACACCGGTGAGCGACGCACCGTACTGCAGCCCACGCTCGCGACGTCTTCTCAAATTCGCGGCCTCACCGGAGAGGAAGCGAAGAATCGGTTGGATACCCCTGAGAACGGACCCGTGAGCACCAATAACAGGATCGGCCCTGCTTATGTCGTCAATGACGATGTGTGGTGTAACGCCGACCTCGTCGTCCGCGCCGAGCCGCCCAACTATTTAGACATGACCATTCAGGTCAACGACTGGATGACCTACCAAGGCTCCATATCCGAAGTGTCCGACCCCGACGTGATGAGCGCGGCCGCCACACTCAATTTCAACGACGTTAACACCTTTAATCACCCGTGGATCGGCATGCGCGACGTAACTGCAAATTCCGTTTCCCGCGGCTACGGGCGGAAAAGCCATTCCCTCGACGGCATGCCGGGACCGTGGAAAGCGTTTATGGCCGATCATCACCCCGACGTTCTCACCGACATTGATGGTGCTATTGAAGGATAAGTGCGATTGTTTCGGAACGAGCGCTACGGCCCGACGAAGAGACTTCCAGTGTTCATAGAAGCTTAAGCAGTTCTTCGATTGTATTGAGACCGCGTGTTATCTAGCCAATGGATCACCGGTGATCCATGAGTTTCACCCAATTTGTCTATCCCATTCGGATTGGTTTGTAACGCGCGTTATGCTTATGTGAGGCCGGACCTGGACTCGCGAACGATACGTATGTTTGACTTTCCTCAATCTCAAAAGGGGACGATTCCGCTACCATCATAACGGCCTTGGGGAATGGGGAAGCCTATGTCCACTGTCCTAGAGCGACTGCTGCAGGACCACGATCGGATTAGCAAGGTCTTTGCGGTCCTGGAGAAGGAAGTAGATGCCTGGGCGACGGGCCATACACCGGACATCGTCCTGATTGAATCCTGTCTCAGTTACTGCACCAACTATTGCGACCTGGCTCATCACGCTCGGGAAGATCTCATGTTCGGCCGCATGTTAGAGAAAGACCGGGCCGCGACCGAGGCTGTCACCGACAGTCTTAAAACCATGCATATCGTCTTGACGGACCGGACGCGCGCTTTGCAGCGCGCCGTTCAGGAAGCGATATCCGGTGCGCCTGAAAAAGCGCAGTCTGTCAAAGCGCTGACGGCGGATTTTTTGACGCACTATCGAGATCATATGATGTTCGAAGAGGCCAAACTCTTTCCACTGGCCGATCAAATAC
The DNA here is from genome assembly GCA_965207985.1 of Rhodospirillaceae bacterium. Classification (GTDB taxonomy): domain Bacteria; phylum Pseudomonadota; class Alphaproteobacteria; order Rhodospirillales; family Rhodospirillaceae; genus CBDBND01. The sequence goes on from CBDBND010000011.1 coordinate 18,040, forward strand.
TGAGTGGTGCCGATTGGATTGCCTTGGAAGGCGAAGACCCTGCCCGAATGGATCCGGTTTTTGGCAAACAAGTGGATCATGGATACGATCGGCTGTATCGAACGGTTATCGCTCCGGGAGACCGTCAGGCTGCCGTTTCCATTGGTCAAGACCAGGAGCCAACGTCTGCTCCAGTATCAACACCAGCCGACGAAGATGACGGGTATCTGTTCATACGGTTTGGCTCGTTCGTGCAGGAAGCCAGCGCCCACGCACAAGCGATTAGCTATAACTATCTCACTCCCAAACCCTTGCGCGATGACGAGGGACGGGAGGTGCCCTACAAGGCAGAAAAGCTGCAACCACGGGCGATAGATGTATACCGGCTTCTCGGGCCCTATGTCGGGACCCGGTTTTACGAACAGCTAAAAGCCGTCATGCCACTAGCCTTATACTTGGCTGTCTTTCAGGTGCTTATTCTCCGTCAAGTCATCGACGAAGGATGGTCCATCACCGTCGGTCTCGGCGCCGTCATCATCGGCCTCATGCTTTTTATGGAAGGTTTGAAGTTGGGCCTGATGCCTTTTGCCGAGGTCATTGGCGATACGCTGCCCAAGAAATCCTCTCTTGCCGTCGTCCTGACCATCGCTTTCATTCTCGGAATCGGTGTGACCTTTGCCGAACCTGCCATCGGGGCACTACAGGCTGCCGGCGCTTTGGTTGACGTCAACCGGGCGCCCTATCTGTATACGCTTTTGACAGATTGGCCCGGGGTCTTGGTCATGGTCGTCGGCGCCGGCGTGGGTCTAGCAGCCGTCCTTGGCACCATGCGCTTTATCAAGCGCTGGAGCCTGAAGCCCTACATTTATGGAGCTCTCGCACCGACCCTGATTTTGACCGTGATCGTTGCCCTTGATGACGACCTATCAAAGATTCTCGGCTTGGCATGGGATTGTGGTGCGGTGACGACCGGTCCGGTGACCGTCCCGCTGGTCTTATCACTCGGTATCGGCATCGCCTCTGCTGCCGGGAAGGGGAATTCCTCCTTGTCCGGGTTCGGCATCGTCACACTGGCTTCTCTCTTCCCGATCATCGGCGTTATGTGCCTGGGCCTGTACGTGTCATGGGTTGTCACGCCTGAGGAGATCATTGCCGCAGCTCAAGCAGGGACAACTATCGTAGCTGATCCCGCTTGGTACGAACGGACACCGGCAGTGGAAATCATCGGCGGTATCCGCGCCATCGTACCTTTGGTGCTGTTCCTGTTCTTTATTTTTAAGGTGTTGCTCAAGGCGACTTTGATGGAACGAGGGATCGTCTTGTACGGTCTCACCCTTTGTGTCGTCGGAATGTGTGTGTTCAATATCGGATTGTCCTACGGCTTGTCGGCGCTTGGGGCGCAGTCCGGTCAATATGTGCCGGCGGCGTTTCAGTACATTGACGGCATTATGGAATCGCCGCTCTATGTCTATGCGGTCGGTATTCCCATCGCCGTCGGCTTTGCCTGGATCCTTGGTTTCGGGGCAACGTTGGCCGAACCGGCTCTCAACGCCCTCGGCGTTACGGTCGAAAACCTGACCAACGGAGCGTTTCGCAAAAAGACACTGATGTATGCCGTGTCGCTAGGCGTGGCTTTCGGCATTGCCGTCGGTGTGCTCAAGATCATCTACAGCCTGCCCATCGCATATTTGCTGATCCCCGCCTACCTGCTGGCTGTCGTTTTGACTGCTTTATCCAGTGAAGAGTTTGTCAACATCGCGTGGGATAGCGCCGGTGTGACCACAGGACCCGTTACCGTACCGTTGGTTTTGGCGATGGGCCTTGGTCTTGGCGACGCCGTCACGGCCATCGAAGGGTTCGGAATTCTGTCCATGGCCTCCATAGGGCCGATCCTCTCTGTACTAGCCACAGGTCTATGGGTGCAGGCTGCCGCTAAACGCCGGACCCAATTCAAATACTCTGAAGAAGGAGCACGATAATGCGCACTCGGGAAATCGTCGTCTTGACCGACGTCGCGTTGATCACGTGCATCGTTCAGCGCGGTGTTGCTGACGCGATCATAAAAGCCGCCCGCGAAGCCGGAGCTCAAGGCGCAACAGTCAACTATGCCAAAGGCCTGGGTGTACGGGAACGCCTAGGGCTACTTGGTGTGGCGGTCAACGTTGAAAAAGAAGTGATCAACATCGTCGTCTCCACCGAACAGGTGGAACGGGTTTTCGAACGCATGTATCTGGCCGGGAATTTGGATACGCCAGGCATGGGGATCATGTATGTGACCAAGCTTGAGAAAGCGGCCACCTTTGTGCCCGACGACATCATGCATAAACTGAGTGAGCAGCAAAAAACGATGATACCGCAGCCCCATCGTCGTAGCTCGGACACAGGCGCTCACCCATGAAGACGTTTCCCAACAACAAAATGATTACGTGCGTGATCCCCAAAGGGCAGGGGCCCGATCTGATCGAAGGGCTGCGTCAAGATCAGGGTATCACGGCAGCTAATGCCATGAGTGGACGCGGGGTTAGCCAGAGAACCGGAAATTTTGCTGAGGAAGTCGACGTTCTCACCGTCGTCGTCAATCAAAGCCGGGCTAAGGAAGTCTTCGAATATCTTTATGATCGTATCGAGATCGATCACGCCTATGGCCGATTTATGTTCCAGCTCGCACTGGACACATCTTCAAGCTTTTCCCTGCCTGACAATATTTCGGAAGAAGCCGATTAACTGTCCTGAGCCAGCCGTTCTTTAGCAACTTCTTCAATATGTTCATGCATGGCGGCGTTTTCCCGCAACAATTTGTCAAAATCCCGTTTGCTGAGGGTGAGCAGATCGGCAAATCCGTTCGTGATCACGTCGGCATTACGCGGCTGAGCCTTAAGCAATGACAATTCACCAAAGAAATCACCGTTGCTCAATTAAATATTGCCCTGCTCAAGCACGACATCCAACGTTCCGGACGAAATGAAGTACATGTGGTGACCCATGTCGCCTTTGTGGCAGATCATTTCACCGGGTATGGCCAATCGTGGCTTCAGCATAGAGGCGATTTCAGCCTGGTCCGTGGCGGAAAGGTTGGTAAAGAGAGGCACGCGGCCAACCAGTTCGATGGGCCGCAAACCCAAGTCTAACGCGGGTCGGCGGCCAAATTTCTTCGCCGTACTTTCGAGATGTCCATCAAGAGCCCGATAGACGTCGTTGGAGATGATCCCGTCTTCCTGCATCTGGGCATAGTCTTCCCTTTCCACACGGACGGCCACCTGACCGAGGGAGCGTTCTTTCATACGTTGGGCGTAATCGGGGTATTGGCTGCGAAGGGCGGCCAGGGCTTGTTCGATGTTTTTAGCGCGTTCTTTCAACATGTCCGTGATAGATGCCGCGGTATCAGCACCGACAATTTGCCCGACTCGTTCGACGTATTCTTTCTGAAGTTCATCAATAGCCGCCTGGCACGACCGCAAGAGCTCGAATCTATTGGCTAAGGCGTTGCTCAGCCAGTAAGTCAACCGCAATCGACGGTGAGCCAAAAGAGCCAGCAAAAAAGTTTGCGGGAATCTCGTGATGTAATGAATAGAATTGCGATAGCCTTCCGAGCCGCTATGGCGCAATCCGTCGCCGAGGTCGTCCACGTAGCCGGTTAAGACTTGGGCTGTATGCGATAAAAGAAATCCTTCACGGTAAAGATCCAAGTAGATTTGTTTTTCATGGGCATAGATGGCGGAGAGACCGACGCGTAGCCAATCCTCGTCGGATAAGGTGCCGAGCTTTTCAATATCCTCTTTAAGAAAGTGGATACGGGCTTCGTATTCACGATTTAAAGGCCCGACGATCCGGTCATCAATCTGATGGTTTTTAGCAAAGTCTGAGATCTGGGCATTGACGTCCGCGATGGCGTTAATCATGGCGCGGTTCTGTACCACCTGATCGGCGATAGGCAGCTCATCCAATTTGAAAGCCCGCATAAGGAAGCGGATCGTTGTCGCGTTAACGAACAGGGTGAACAGCACGAAGCCGGTTACCATGGTGATAATGAACTGCTGGGTTTCGCTATCGACAGCAGGATTTTCTGAAATAGCGAGGGCGAGTGCGAGTGAGACGGCACCTCTCAATCCGCCCCACAGCATGACGGCTTTGTAGCCTGTCGTCAGGTTGGCGGTCAGGCCTAAGTATTGGACGCCTGGAATCAAACCAAATATCAGAACAGACCGTGCTAAAGTCGCAACGACAATCAACGTTGCCATGGTGGCTAGAGCAGCCCAACTGATGTCCTGCATGATCATCGGAACTGCCATGCCGACCATGATGAAAATCAGGCTGTTGGCCCAAAAACCAATATTTTCCCATGTCTCGCCGAGCATTTCCCAACTGTCGCCGGAAATGCGCTTCCGTCCGACGGACCCCATGACCAGCCCCGCCGTCAATGTTGCCATCACTCCCGAAACGTGAAGAAAGTGCTCCGCTAAAATGAATGCGATGTAGGCGAGAGAAATCGTCAGGGTGATCTCGACGATGGTTTGATTGCGTAACTGGCCAATGAGCCAGCACGTCGCCCTGGCGAGGAGATACCCCACAATGACGCCGCCGACGAAAACTTCGGCAAAGGACAAGGCGCCGCCAACGACGTCCGCCTGAGCCAAACCTAAGATCATCGCAAGCAATATGTTGAACATCACGATGGCGGTGGCGTCGTTAAACAGGCTTTCCCCCTCCACCAAAATTCCCAAGCGATGGGGGACAGAGAGATCCTTGAATATTGCGACAACGGCGACCGGGTCGGTGGCCGATACAATGGCCCCGAGCAGCAAGCAAGTGACCAAGGAAAATCCCGTAATCGTGGTCATTGTTCCGCCGACAAGAGCGGTTGAGATTAATACGCCGACAATTGCAAGAAGCAGTATGGGTGCAATGTCATCGATGAGCCGGCGTACATCGATTGCCAAAGCGGACTCGAAAACCAATGCTGGCAGGAAAACGAATAAGATGACCTCAGAGGTCACTTCAAAGCTGCCAAGAGCAAGGAGGATTTCACCTATAACGGGGATGCCGTGAAGACCTTCATGCGCTGCCGGCGTTAATTCGGTCGACAGCATTATCACAACACCGATAATGATTCCGATGAGGGCGACCATTACGGTGTATGGAAAATTGAGTTTGCGTGCTGCCGGCAACATAAGGACGGCGATGGACAAAAGTCCAAACAAGCCGAGCACGGATAAGTACACGTGACTCATAACGGCGGTCCCATTGGGCCGTGACAATGGGTTAGGAGTGGCTTTTTTTGGCTTGTTGCACCATGACCTAGGTCAACAGCGGATTTCTGCGCTTCAATGACTATTGAGGCCGTACCCGCAGAATTCTGCCGTCTGCACTGTCTGTGAGCAGATAAAGGTATCCATCTGGACCGGCGCGCACCTCACGGAAGCGTTCTTCCAGGTCGGTGAACAAGGTGTCTTGCCCGGCGATTACACCGTCTTCCATAACCAGTCGCCGCACGGACATGTTTGCCAGCGCGGCAACAAACAGATCGCCCTGCCACTCAGGAAACGCTTCGCCGCTGTATAAGGTCATACCGCCCGGGGCGATGGACGGTACCCAATACTCAAGGGGTAGTTCGGTACCGGCCAACTCCCGAAAGGGTGAGATGCGGGCACCCGAGTAATCCAAGCCATAGGTGGCGGCCGGCCAGCCGTAATTGGCGCCCGGCTGAAGAATATTGAGTTCGTCACCGCCCATGGGTCCATGTTCGTGCAGGTACACCCGGCCTGTTTCTCCATCGACCACCAAACCCTGCTGATTGCGGTGACCATAGGTCCAGATCTCCGGGCGGGCGCCGTCCGTATTGACGAAGGGATTATCGGAGGGAATAGAACCGTCGTCGTTGATCCGGACGGTCTTGCCCCAATGGTTATCAAGCACCTGCGCCTGTTCGCGGTAGGTAAAACCGTCGCCGGAGGTGATCAATAGAGTGCCGTCCGGCAAAAACGCCAGCCGCGCCCCGTAATGTATGGGCGTATCTTTCAACGGCTCGGCGCCAAAAATGACTTCCAAATCTGTGAGGGAGTCGCCCGCGTATTTTGCCCGCGCCACGCGGAGCTGATTGGCGTCTCGCGTGCCGTGGGAGTAGGACAGATAAATCAACTGATTACTTGCGAAGTCGGGATGCAACCGAATGTCCATCAGGCCACCCTGGCCACGGACAAAGGTTTCCGGCACGCCGGCAACCGGGTCAGGTAGAAGTTCACCGTTGCGAATGACGCGCAAGCGTCCGTCCCGTTCGGTCACCAGTATGTCGCCGTCCGGAAGAAACGCAAGACTCCAGGGAAACGCCAATCCTTCAGCCACGGTCTCGATGGTGTAGTCCTGAGCGAAACTGGCGGAAGATTGCAAACCTATTGCAGTGGAGAGCGCAATCGCGGCAACCGTCTTAGTCATCATCTTTATCATGCCGTTTCTCCACGGGCCGTGTATTTGGCGAACAACCAACCGCCCACGGCTCCAGCCAATGTCTGTCCGGCCAACCCCATTGGTGTTCTTGCAAAGGCGAACAACATCACTTCGAACGAAAAGAAAGAAAGACCAAGTTGAGTGAGAATGGCAACGGCTCCGGCTACGGTGAAGATAATGATGCGGAACTGGGGCAAGAAATGGGACACACCAGCCGCGGCGATGAAGGCGATCAGCAAGCCCACGAAAATCATCTGCCCGTAGGAAAACCGGAAGGCCTGACTGGGGAGGAATCCGAGATTGATGAGGTCATACCAGGTGTTGGCAATGCGCACGGTAAACGGGATGGCAATACCGACTTCGCTGTGAGCCGCCAGAACGAATTGTGTCCCAATGATGCACGCCAGAGTGATGGTTGCGATGACGGCTAAGACAAAGACAACACTGATGCGGATGATGCGTTGAAGGGTCATCGGCTTGTCTCTTTCTCAAAAGCGTTAGTTATTCCTGCGCATGGATTCCAAGTATTCGGGTCTGATCACCATTTCATAGCGCTTCCACATGTTTTCGTAACGGCCTCCAAGTTCCACGTCCAGGTCCAACGCGTGGAACGTGGTGTCGAGGCAGTCTTCATTGTCGAGACATTCCATGGTCAGGCGTGCGAGGCCATCCCGGGAGATCGCACCGACAGCCATGTGATCCGTAGTCAAATAGGCCTTGCCGGATTCCGTGAATTCGAGCGGCAGTAATGTCATGTGACGGATGATGGTGTAGGGCACGCCACTATCCTTCAAGATATCCTCAGCAACGCTTTTTGAGGCAATGGATACACGCTGAAACTCGGGAATGTTTTCCGTAAAGAACATTTTTGCACTGTCGCCTGCGCCGGTGGCGCCATGCAAAATCATTTGACCGACGTTTCCTGCCTTGGCCCACTTGGAAATAACCTTCTGGCTCTTTTCGTAATAGGTCTGATCACCGCCAAAGGGCTGGCCCGAAGCGTCAATAACGGCTCGGTACGATGTTTCCGTAAAAATACGTTCCATATCCGCGTCGCTGAGGGCATCGCCGATCACGTAAGTGATATCCAGACCGGCCAGCCGTTCACGGTTGGACGTGGGGCGGGCCATCACCGTGACGTCGTCTCCGGCTTCAACCAGATCCTTGACGATTTCAGACCCCAACTGCCCGGTGCCGCCGAGTACCAGAACGCCACCGTCCGCCGCAAATGCCCAGGGTGCCCAAACAAAAAAGGAAAATGCGATTGCGAAGAACCGTTTGATCATTTCTCGTCCCCAATGATTAATTGATTAGATTTCAGGGTAAGTCATGGCAGGCTTGAGACGCAATGACCGGACATGGATGAATCGTGCTCGTTAAATGACCAAGTTACGGTCAACCATACTGAGCATCGTCAGAGGAGCATAAGGTTAAGGTCTTCACGCAAGGAGTGCACCATGAACCGTCGAAATTTCCTGCTCAATAGTAGTGCCGCTCTATTGGCCACCAAGCCCCACTGGTCTCGGGCCGCAGAACGCACCAAAGTGATCGTTATCGGCGCGGGTTTGAGCGGACTCAACGCCGCGCTGACCCTGCAGCGGGAAGGTGTACAGGCCCAAGTTATCGAAGCCCGGGAGCGGGTCGGCGGCAGACTCTTTACCCACTTCCATCTGCCAGGGACACCGGAAGCCGGGGGCATGGGGCAGGGGCCGCAATACGCCCGTTTCATCGATACGGCAGAGGACCTTGGTGAGGTCATCTATGAGTCCTCGCCGGTGCAACCCTATCCGGGACAAGTGGAACTGGCTCTGGATGGGGAAGTCGTCAGTCCCAAGGACTGGCCCAATCACCGGCGCAATACTCAACCCGACAAATATAGGGACCTCATGCCGCAGGCTTTTCAGTTGAGCCTGACGTTCGAGCATAATCCGCTGGACTCACCGGAAGACTGGGCCGATCCCGAGTTTGCCCAATACGACATTTCCATGCAGCAGTGGATGGAGAGCCATGGCGTTTCACCGTCCGCTGCCGCCATGACCTTTCTCAATTCCTCTCACGGCTACTCGGGACATGAGATTTCCACGCTGCAGCACTTTCAAATGTATGCCTGGCGCACCTACCACGACCGCCATGGCATCAGAAACAGGCGACTGCGGGTAAAAGGCGGCAATCAGCGCCTGCCCCTCGCCATGGCCAATGCCCTAAAGAATGAAATCCACTTCGGCAAGAATGTCATCGGCATCAGAACGGAACCAAACATGGTGGAAGTGCACTGTGCCGACGGCACCGTTTATCAAGCCGACTATGCCATCTGTTCCATTCCCTTTGCCGTCTTGCGGCGCATCCCCATTGATCCGCCTTTGTATGGGGCTCATAGCAAAGCCCTCTACACTCTTGGGTATGACTACATCACCAAAGTAAGCCTCATCGCCAAGCGTCCGTTCTGGGAAGAAGATGGATTAAGTCCGCACATGTTTACTGACAGCCGTTTCGGACGTGTCAGGGCCGAGGCCGGCGAAGAACCGGGGTCCGTCGGAACATTGACCTTTGCGCTCTACGGACCGAACGCCCAACGGGCAGATTTACACGGCGGGGATTACGTTAAGGAAGTGCTCATTCCCGAATTTGAAGCGGTGCGGCCGGCTGCCAAAGGCCAACTGGAAATCGCCGCCATGCAATCCTGGGCCACTGATCCCTTTGCTGCTGGCAGCGAGTCCTGTTACAAGCCGGGTCAGGTGACTGAGTTTGTCGAACGTATCAACAAACCGCACGGGCGCTTGTACTTCTCGGGCGAACACGTGTCGAACCTGTACCGGGGGTCCATGGAAGGAGCCATGGAGACGGGTGAAAACGCCGCCGTTGAGATTATGGATCGCTTGTCTGCGTGATGCGCGAGCGCAATCCCGTGCATCAGGTCATCAAACGGCTAGCCCTCTCAGTTCTGGTCATCGCGTATGCGGGGTCTGCTGAATCACAGGAGATCGGCGAGCGGTTCCGAGATTGCGACACTTGTCCTGAAATGATCGTCTTACCCGCTGGGTCTTTTCTCATGGGATCGCTACCGGAAGAGGCAGAACGGGAAAACGTGCCGACCTTGAGCCGTGGCAATCCCGCCCACTGGGAGCGGCCACAGCACCGTGTCACCATTGCGGAACCCTTTGCCGTGGGCGTGACGGAAGTCACCGTGGACCAATTCCTGGCATTCGTCTCCGCTACGGACTACAGGACTGAGTTCAATTGCAGCGCCCACGTGCCCGGCATGCCTTTCGCTGAGGAAGACGTTAGTCATTGGACGACACCTGCCTACCCGCAGACAGCCAATCATCCTGTTGTCTGTGTGAACTGGCATGACGTCCAGGCCTATGTCACTTGGCTATCCGAAACCACCGGTGCGACATACCGATTGCCGACAGAGGCGGAATGGGAATACGCTGCCCGCGGCGGTACCGAGACGGCGCGGTACTGGGGCGATGAGCGCCAGCCGGCTTGTGACTATGAAAATGTGCCCGACCGGGCGCTTGGCACCGATGACCTGGTCACCACCGGGCCCTACGCCAATCTGCAACAGCGTTTCGCTTGTGATGACGGCCACAAAGTCGCGGCGCCTGTAGGGCAGTTTAAACCCAATCCTTTCGGCCTGTACGACATGATCGCCAATGCCCGGGAGTGGGTACAGGATTGCATGCACGACACCTATGTTGGTGCGCCCATTGATGGATCCGCGTGGGAAACGGACTGTCAGGTCTCCAACTTGCCGGACCGGGAAGGGGACATCATGCGTGTGCGCCGCGGTGCTGGATGGAACTACCTGCCCCACGGCATGCGTGCTGCACGACGTGGCGCTTATCCGTCCTCCATTCGCAGTTGGACTCTGGGTCTGCGCGTGGCGCGGGATATTACACCGTAAGGCTACACAGCTTTTATCTGGCGACTTTGGCTGGCATCCTCGCTGTTTGAGCGTGTCTCAACACTTAGTCATTACCAACTGGTATCAACCTGTTGAAGCTTCTCGGCCAATGTCTGAGCGCATTCTTGGAGCGGTTCAACAAAACGTTCCACCGCCTTTTCCAGGCTGACGGCTGTGGGGTGAAACCGCGTCGAAACGGCAAAATCAACAGCCCCATTCAAAGTTAGAGGAACTGACAGCGTTGCCCAGTTTACACCAGGCACTTTGCCAACCGCGTATCCTTGATTCCGAGTCTGTTCCAATACAGCCGCAAATTTTTCTCTGTCGTAGCGGGCACGGGTAAGGAGATGGGGATCCTGCTCAAGCGATAGCGACAGAATATCCTCGCAAACGGCTTGCGGTTTAAATGCCAAAAGAACATGTCCGGCTGCACGTCCCACAGGAGGCAAAACGAGGTGCTCGCGCATGGGATAAACGATCAGCAGCGATTCTGCGTCTGTATTTTCAACCACAACCAGGCGGCCATTGCGGATCGTACCAAGACTCAAAGGCCAGCCGATACGGCTGCACGCCTCGATAAGGTGAGGCCGGACGATAACAGTAACCCAGTCATCGCGGGGTGCGCGGGATGAAAATTCGCGGACCATGGCCGTAGCCGTGTACTTTTTGGATTCTGCGTTCCGTTCTGCGTATCCAAGTTTCACGAGTGATACGAGGTAGCGGTTTACCGACGCCCGTGTCAGATGAGACAGGCGTGCAAGCTCGGAGACGGTGACGCCGTCAAAGGCATTGAGATTGCGCAGAACAGTGGCGAACCTGCCAACGATTTTAAGGGACCCGACGCCACTCATGTACCGGTTTCCAAATGAGACACTCTGCTGACGGGAAGCCAGTGGTCTGTATCCAAGTCGTCGAATTGCCGGGAAATTTCAGCGGAACAACTTTTCAGTGGCTCGAAGAGACGCTGCACCAGTGCCTCAGGAGGGGCCACAGACTCATAAATACCGACCGATAGGCTGAATGGCACTGTTGATCCGATATGCACCGGTACTGCCAATAGGTTCAACCGCCGTTCCGGTAAAGAAACCACTGCGTAGCCGTCTTTTTTGACCTGTTCGAGCATTGGCTCAACTGAAAGTCCCGCGTCGTCATAAAGCGTTGGTGTGTGGTATTGGGCGACAGAAAGCACGTCGTTGCGGATCTCCTTAGGAAGGTACGCCAGTAAAACGTGTTCGCCAGCTCGGCCTAACAACGGACGCATGAGCATGGTTTTGCGCCGTCGCAATATCAGTGGTGAAACGGAGTCAGTATGCGCTATGAGCGTCAGTTGAGCGTTGCGGATAGTCATGAAATTCAACGACCAGCCGATTTCGCGACACGTCTTTTGCAGAACTGGCAAGACTGACAACCGAATCTGCTCGTCTCGCGATACCCCTCTAGACAATTCCAACGTCTTCGACGTCACATGGTAAGTATGCGTTCTTGGGTCACAATAGACATAGCCCAACTCAACAAAGGAAACGACAAACCGGTTGACAGCCGCGCGTGACATACCCGTCCGGCGGGCCAAGTCGGATATGGTGAGTCCACCGCCAGCATTGATAGCGCGCAACACTTCCGCGCACCTTTCAATTCCATCGATTGGCTCGATGGCCATGGGTTGCCTGCTCTTTCAACGAGTGATCGGCTTCCGAGCATAGTCGTTGAATCGGGTTTGTCTGACGGAGGCACCCAAGTTGCTCGGTCAGCGATTAGAAATAAACAAGGATCTTGCCTAGCAGAGCATAGCCGATGACGGCATAAAGCTCTGTATGGTAATGAAAAACCGATACTCGAAAAGTTCCAAACTTTCTGAAGCTCAGATTCGCCTTGTCGTGAAGTGCTTTGCCGCTGATCTCACGGCGCTGCAAACGGCCGCGATTTGCGGCGTAAATCGCAACACTGTGAACCGGATCTACCGCGGCCTGAGGGAGCGGATCCTCGCGGCTTGCGAAGCACAGCGCCCGTTCTTCGGCGTGGTCGAGGTCGATGAGAGCTTCTTCGGTGCCAGACGCATCAAAGGCAAGCGCGGACGCGGAGCCTATGGCAAGACAGTCGTCTTCGGGATCTTCGAACGCGAAGGGCAGGTCTACACCGAGATCGTCCCGGACTGCTCAAAGTCAACGCTACAGGGGATTATTCGGGGCAGGGTCGATCCAAGCACCGTCGTCAACTCCGATGGATGGCGCGGCTACAACGGCCTCGTCGATCTCGGCTATGGTCACTTCCGGGTCGACCATTCCTGCGATGAGTTCGCCCGCGGCCCGGTTCACATCAATGGCATCGAGGGCTTCTGGGGCATGGCCAAGGTGCGGCTCGTAAAGTTCATGGGTGTGCCCAGACACACATTCCACCTCCACCTCAAGGAAACTGAGTGGCGCTTCAACCATCGGGCTTCCAACAAGGTCAGGCTTCTGCTACGTCAACCGCGAGAAAAACCGATCTGCTAGGCAAGACCCATAAACAAAACAACGCATGTTGTAATGGTTTTGTCCGGACAATCATTTAATTGCAGTCTGAACACTCACTGACCGAGCAATTCATCGTTTCAATTTCGTCACTTCTCAGTTCCGGGAGACAAATGAACAAGCGAGTCCCGTTAAGAAAAGGACCTGCATATCAACACTTGGGAGGGAGATATGAGGCTGAGGAGTTTACTTCTGGCCACAGTGGCTGTTGCCATTGCCACACCTGTGTCGGCGCAGCAAATTGCTATGGAAGAGATCGTCGTCACGTCCCGTAAGCGTGAGGAAAACCTCTTTGAAATTCCCATTTCGGTGACCAATTTCTCAGCCGAACAATTGAAATCCGCCGATATTGGCAACGTTCAGGACCTTTCGGACTATACGCCAGGTTTTGTCTTTGAGTTTGCCGCCGGTTCGGGTGGCCGGGTTAACAACCCGGAGCCACGGTTCCGTGGCGTGCGCAACCAGCAATCCACCCCTGTGAAACAGATCTCCGCCCTGTTTTGGGATGGATCCTTCCTGGGGTATGGCGCCAGCATCATTCCGTTTTACGATTTGGAACGTGTTGAGGTGTTGAAGGGTCCGCAGACCGCTTATTTCGGACGCAACACGTTTACGGGCGCGGTGAATTTCATCCTCGCTGAGCCAGGCGATGAGTTCGAGGGTCAAGTGGAACTGTCCTAGTTCCCCGTCCCACAACGACAGCTACCTAGTTTCGGTCGGAGTCGGTGGACCGATTACCGATAAAGTTGGTCTTCGCGTCAATGTGGCTCATGAACGCGAAGGCGGAGACTTCAAATACGGGGACGGCACGGATTTTGGACGGGTGGATCGGACGTCCGTCACCGGAACCCTAACCGTCGAACCCTTCGAGGACTTGCGTCTCAAGTTAAACGGCTATTACGTCGATGGTGACGACACCTACCAGAGTTTGGCTGTCAATTGGACGACCGCCGCTGGTGCTTGTAACCGCACCGTTTCGGGCAACTTCATCGACGTGGTCACCGGCGAGCTCACGCCGTTTTCGCGCGACTTGAGTACGCTGACCGTTGGATCATTCTGCGGTGTCTTTCCTCGGGGTGACGACCTTCAAACTCCGGCGGTCCAAGTGCCGACGGCAGCCAACTCTTTGGCCGGTGCACTCTTTCTAGGAGCCGTCAACGACCAAAACGCGCTGTTGGAAAAGTACGGCATTATCCCCAACATGCCGGGCGGCTTCGGCGGTGCCTTTCGCACCAAGCGCTTTCAATTCAGTGGCGAATACGATTTGCCTGCCGATCATACGCTGGAGTTCACAACGTCCGTCGCGACCACGGGGGTCATCGATACCTTTGATTTGTTCTTTGGTGCCGGCCCTGCTGGGCTTGTGTTCCCCGTCGGCAACACCAACTACATGCGTGAGTTAAACTATGAAGGCCGGTTGATCTCACCACAGGATGAGCGTCTTCGTTATCTCATCGGGGTGAACAACTATTCACAACGCTACCGTAACGGCCAACACGGCACCAACAATAGCGTCAATTTCGAAAACAATCAGACGTTTTCGATATACGGCTCGGTTGACTATGACATCACCGAACAGCTAACCTTGTCCGTCGAAGCCCGGTATCTGGACGACAAGACCTTTGTGATTCTGAACGGTAGTCCGACAGCGACCAATCCGCTGACATTCACGGCCAATGAAGAAAATTCAATTGATGAATTCATTCCGCGCGTGATTCTCACTTATCAGCCGATCGACGGCACTACGGTGTACGGTAGCTTCTCTGCCAGTTCTCTCATCGGTGCTCAGAGCCTGACCGAAAAAGAATTGAGTGGAATCAGTCCCTTGTGATTCCCTTGTTGTGTTCGCCAGCAAGGAGGATAACAAGATGTGGACTGACGCCACTCGTGAGAAATATGAGCGCGAGGCGCACCGCTACGCAAGCGATCTGAGCGATACCGAATGGTGCGTGATCGAACCCCATATGCCGCCCGCAAGGGCTCTGGGCCGCCCGCGCAAGACGGATATGCGGGAAGTGATGACCGCGATCCTGTACATGGCCCGCAGCGGCTGCCAGTGGCGCATGCTGCCCGGCGAGTTTCCGCCGCGCAGCTCGGTTCAGTACTATTTCTACAAGTGGCGCGACGACGGGACGTGGCAGGAGGTCAACCGGGCGCTTCTGGCGCGCACCCGCGAGGCCGAGGGGCGGGCCGCTGCCGCGACTGCCGGGGTGATCGACAGCCAGTCGGTGAAGACCACGGAAAGCGGAGGTCCGCGCGGGTTTGACGCGGGTAAGAAGGTGATGGGCCGCAAGCGCCATATCGTGGTGGACACTGGCGGGCGGTTGCTCGGTGCCGTGGTCCACGAGGCTGACATCCAGGATCGCGACGGTGCGCCGTCGCTGCTCGCCGAGGTGGGGGCGTGGTTTCCCGGGGTCGGCCATATCTTCGCCGACGGCGCTTACGCCGGCCCTAAGCTGGCCGGGGCGCTGAAGAAGATCGGCGACTGGGCGCTGGAGATCGTCAGGCGCAACGACAAGGCGGACGGCTTCGTTGCGCTGCCGCGCCGTTGGGTGGTCGAACGCACCTTCGCATGGTTCGGGCGCAGCCGCCGCCTTGCGAAGGACTTCAAGGCGACCGTCGAGAGCGCCCTTGCCTGGCTCCTGATCGCCAGCATCCAAGTCTTCATCCGTAGACTAGCAAGGTTATGAAAATAAACGATTCTTTTCCGGCCAGACTCTGAGAGGTCTTCATCAATGCATGGGTGGGAGATTTTGGCTACAAGGGGTCGACCCGGGTCATCGTTGACGGTAACCAACTTAGGACGACTGCTTGGGGCCCTGAGGGTGGTGCGGAACAGACGCTCCAGGTACCGGATACCTTTTCCATCGTCACCCATGCGGAGGTGTTAAACACCTGGAGCACGTGGGGCGGCGACCTGGTCGTGGACGTTGAACGCGAGCGCTTTGCGATTGACCTTGCCGGCCGGCACCAGGGATCGCCCTTTTTGGGTACCATTCTTAGAGGAAAAGTTACTTATCTCGGTGAAGAACGCATAGAAGTACCGGCAGGAACGTTTGACACCCTGCATTACCGAGTTAGTGAACTCGAAATGTGGGCCACCAAGCAGGACCGTATATTGGTTCGGCAACGCTATGCGCCGCTCGGCACAGAATATGTTCTTACCGAATTTGAGTCGGGACAATAGGAGTAAACGGTCCAAACGGCCGATACATAGAACAGGGGGCACGTGTCATGACTCGATTGTTGGTTATTGCGTTAGCGGTTCTCATTGGACAGCCGGCCATTACCCCTCTATTGGCCCAGGACCGACCGCCGGAGAATCCCGGCCCCAACACAAACATCACGCGTTGGGCTGCCGGCAAACATCTTTTTCGCACTATTGAAGACCAACGATTTCGCGGTGAAGAACACTTCCGTCTTTCCGTCCATCCCGACGGTACCCGCACCATGATGGTGTGGAAGGACCTGTTCGCCGGGAACAGTCATCTCCATATCGTCATGCGGGTCGAACCATCGTTCCGGCCGCTCGAGGCCTACGGCAATTATTGGCAGCGGGACGGCTACAAGGGATCCATCCGTGTGGTCGTGGATGGCGACCGCCTCCACGCGCAGGGCTGGGGACCGGACGGTTCCGGCGAGCACACTTTTAAAGTGCCGCACAACTTGGTCCTGGTCACCCACGGAGAAGGACTCAACGCCTGGGGCATGTGGGGCGACTTTGAACCAGGGGAACAAAAGCCAGTGACCGCTTACAACATTAGCCCGATCCGCAATGCCTCCGCACCGGTGCTCGGCAGTCTGGTGGACGGTGAGATTACCTTCGTCGGTGAGGAGACCATCACCACGCCGGCAGGGACTTTCGAGACCATCCACATGTCCAGCAGTTTCATGGACACTTGGGCCACCAAGGACGACCGCATTCTGGTGCTACAGCAGATCAAGAGCCGTGGTCTGGAATACGTGCTGGTGGAACTGGAAACCGGCCCAAACTAAAGCGAGTCAGGACAAAATCACGCAATGAGCGTTCCGTATTTGGTCATTGAACCATGTGACGTGCGGTTTACCCTGTTCACATAATTAGACCTAAGAGGTTTGCCATGGCCACCAATACACCGCTCGGACAGATTTACGCCCCAAATCACGATGAAAGATCCCGCCAGGCGTTCGTCGGCGCTTTCAAAGCCGAAGTCAATGGCCGCGTGGAGGAAGATCTTGCGGATTTGTATGAACGCAAGATCAAGCCAGCCTACGAAGCCGAACACGGCGGGCCTCCCCAGAAACGAGACGAGATAATTCCTGCCTTTAAAGAGGAGCTGCTGTATCAGAAATGGGCCAGCATGGCTTATACATCCCAAGACATGATGTGGGAGACGGTTGGCGATACGGTCGATCGCGTGCGCCAAGGGTTTGAAGAACGGGCCAAGGCTATTCTCGAAGGTGGCAAGACGCTCGGCACGCTTGAGCTCAATCCGGACCTCGAGATTCCTAAACCCATCGCCGACGTGGAGATTCACCGTCAGCCGGGTAACTACTTCTTCGAGAACACAACGGATGATCTGACCACAGGTATGCTCTACATGGGTACCATCGTGCTTTACAGCGCGGCCAAGGGATTTGGCGGTGGCAAAACTGGCGAACCCCGTGCGGCGAAGAACATCATCAAGGTCATTGAAGACAAGTGGCCGGACTTCGAGCCCACCCGCATTCTTGACATGGGCTGCGCCATCGGCACCGAAACTCTTGCCTACAAGCAACGCTGGCCCAACGCGGAGGTACACGGCATCGATCTAGGCGGACCGCTGGTGCGGTTCGCGCATGTGTGGGCAGAGGACCAGGGCTTGGAAATGCATTACCACCAAATGAATGCCGCCAAGACCACTTTCCCTGACGGATACTTCGACCTCATTGTGTCGCACATCCTGTTCCATGAAACCTGGTTCGACGTGCAAGACCAGATCATGGCGGAGACCAGACGCTTGCTGGCTCCGGGCGGGCATATGGTGAATGGCGATGTGCCTTACCAGCCGGCGGTCATGCCAATGACCAAAATGGTTACCAACGCCTGGCAAGTGGATCATCACGGTGAGCCCTATTGGGTCGGTTTCGCCGACCGGGATATGGCGGACGACATGGTGGCTGCCGGTTATGAGCGGGACGCCGTGTTCGCTGACTACGTGCCCACCGGGCGCATGAAGAGTTATTTCTTCGGCGCAACAAAGACTGCCTGAGAACAAGGAGCAGGGACGAAAGAGCACAAAAAATGACCGAACAGAAACGCTACGACACTGATGCTGTCGTCGATGCGCTGATGTCCGACACCAGCCGCAACGCGCGCGACCACTTTATCGACCAGGTGGACATGGATGCGGTCATTGCCGCCCTTTTGCGCCTGACCATGGAATTTTCAGTTCTGCGGGACCGGCTGGATACCCACGAATGTCTGGCAGCCAAAGGCAAACCTTATTCGCCCGAGGATGTGGAAGCGTATTCGCCCACTGCGGAAGAGGAACAGCGTCGCCTGGCCAACCGGCAACATCTGATTTCACGCCTGGTTCGCGACCTGACCATATAGACGCCCGTTATCTCAGACTTGCATGTCGAGCTGCGCTTTGAGCTGCTTCGAAGCCATGGTGTAGCCGCCGTCGCCGCCGTCGATGAAGTGCACGTGCTGGTTTTCGATGGCATTGGCCACCAGGCATGTCATCACCGCGTGGTCGGACTTGTGTATTCCGTAATTCAGTTCGCCTTTCTTGGCACGCACCTCGAAGTAGGACTCCAGGTTGGGGTAGCGGGAGTCCGGACAATCAAAAGTCAAACACATCACGTCATCGGAGCGGGCAAAATCGACAGCGTTTTCGACAACTTCTTGGCGGTAATGTTCGGAATCAAAAGGGCCAAGCTTCATTTTGAAGCGCACCACGAAGAAGGCGAGTAATGTTTCAAGCGCAACCCGGAGCGTCCAGCCAAATAGTGAACTCCGTCCGCGCCGGGCTTTGGCTTCACGCATAAGTCCTTTCGGTGGCCATCGCGCCGATAGTGTATCGAGGCTGGCCGCCTGCAAACTACTGGTTCCTACCAAATAGGTCAGATCGGAATGGAGTTCACTGAGGTCCGGTCCCCGCACCACGACGGAGACCATGTACCCCTATGTGGATTTGAGCGGAGTCCAACGGCAGGACAACCCTGTGAGATCTGGTGGCTCGCCGTCATCTTCATCTTCACTGATAGCGGACAAGGTGTAGAGATCCGGATCACCCCGTTCCTTCACAGAACTCTCCAAGAGTTCGATACCGCCGCCCGAGAACACGGCATAGCAATTGCCCTCAGAGGGTTCATAGCGTCCCACCATCACATCCACATTGCGGTTGCGCAGTGCTTCAATCGGCGCAATTCCCACGCGCAAGTTCAAACCGAAGTCGCGCAAGGCGAAACTACGTACGCGAGCGAGAATAGTACGCGCCTCATCGGTAAAAGCTGGTGGAATAAGAACCGATGCTCCATCGCCGCCAAACTGATAGGGAATGGTGCCGCAATGGTTGGTGAGGGCTGCAATCATAGCCGCGGCGCAAAAATTGATGTCGGAATGGCGGCCTTGATCCACACCTTCCGTTGATCCTTGAATATCGGAGACGGCCACCGACCAAAAGTTCGGAAGGGCGACGAAATATTTTGGATCGAGCGCATCCGAGGCCGCTTTGATCGGCGGCGCAGACAAGTAAAAGGTCACTGCATCGTTTACATGCATAGAGCGGCTAGACCGGTTGAAGTTTCTCTATTGTAAACACGTCGCTCAATGATCGGACCAATATTTTTGATCAAATGAGCTTCAAGGACACAGATGTTTTGTCTTTTTCCTCGCCTCCCGGTATGATGGTCTTTACCAAACAAGGACGTCAGACCCATGACCGAACATACCATTACCTCTCGCGATACTTTGCGCACCCACTACAAGTCCCCCGGGGATGGCGCGGTAAAGAAGGTGCTGCCCAAGCTCGATAAGCACTGCCGTGCTTTCATTGAAATTTGTCCCTTCGGCGTGCTGTCAACCTGCGACGCGGAAGGGTGCATGGATGCGTCACCCAAAGGGGGAGAACCGGGCTTCATCCACGTGCTTGATGACAAAACACTGCTCCTCCCCGACTGGCCGGGCAACAACCGGCTCGACAGTCTGGAGAACATTCTCGTCAATCCCCACGCCGGATTGATGCTGCTGGTGCCGGGTATGGACGAAACCTTGCGCATCAACGGGCGGGTGGAAATTTCCACTGATCCAGATCTTCTCGAACAGGTCGCTATCGACGGCAAAAAGCCAATTTCCGTCCTTGTGATCACCGTTGAGGAGGCCTATCTGCACTGCGCCCGGGCGGTGTGGCGCGCCGATCTGTGGAACGTCGACAAACACATCAACCGCAAACAGTTTACCTCCATGGGCCAGATGCTTGCTGATCAGATAAAAGGATACGATGCGGAAACGACCGACAAACTTATTCAGGAGAACCGGCACAAATTGTATGCGCTGGCCTAGGGTCTGCTGACATTTAGTGGATTCCCAATGTCGCGGAAAAGTGATTCAAGCCTCCTTTTGCAAGGAGTGTTTGATGAAGTCAGAGCGTTTTGTGATCACGGACAATGTTTGGGAGAAAATTTGGCGTCATCTACCGGGCAAGGCGACGGACCGTGGCGTGACGGCGGCGGACAACCGCCTGTTTTTGGAGGCGGTTTTGTGGCGGGTGCGCGCAGGGTCGCCGTGGCGCGCTCTGCCCCCGGCGTTCGGCAATTGGAACAGCGTCTTCCAGCGCTTTCGCCGATGGGCGAAGAAGGGTGTCTTCGAGCGGCTGTTCGAGGAGTTGTCGGCGGAACCGGATTTCGAATATGCCCTCATCGACGCCACCATCGTCAGCGTTCACCAGAAGGCGAGCGGCGCAAAAGGGGGACTCAAAATCAGGCCATCGGCCGATCACGGGGCGGATTGACCACCAAGATCATCGCCCTGGTCGACGCACTGGGGTGTCTGGTCCGCTTCGTGCTGCTCCCTGGCCAGCGCCACGACATGATGGGCGTCCAGCCGTTGATCGACGACGTTCACTTCGATGCCCTCATCGCCGACAAGGCATTCGATGCCGGCTGGCTGCGAGAGCAACTGGACCAACGTGGCGCAAGCGCCGTCATTCCCTCGCTCGCCAACAGGAAGCGGCCGGCGGCCTACGACAAGCACATGTACCGCTGGCGACATCTGATCGAAAACTACTTCGCCAAGATCAAGGAATTCCGTGGCATCGCAACACGCTACGACAAGACCGACATCAGCTGCGCCGCAAACTGCAACCTCGTCGAAACCATCATCGCCATGCGTTAAATGTCAACAGACCCTAATCAGGAAAGGTTTGTGTCATGAGCGATGATAAAAAAGTCGCAGTCGTCGTCGGAGCCGGACCCGGTCTAGGGGCTGCGGCAGCGCGGCGGTTCGCAGACGGCGGTATGACGTCGGTGTTGGTGTCCCGCTCTGCCGAAAGGCTCAAGGACTTGGCGTTGCAGATCGATGGCGCGGTGGCCTATCCTTGCGATGCCACCGACGAAGCTGCAGTGGAAAAGCTTTTTGATGACGTCGAAGCCCAGCATGGTCCCGTTGAAGTGCTGGTCTACAACCCGGGCGGCGGGTTCGGACGCACCCCGGTGGTGGAACAGACGGCTGAACGGTTTCGCACGGTATGGGAGTTCACGGCCTATGGCGGTTTCCTCTGCGGCCGAGCGGCGGCCCGGCGCATGCGCGTGAGGGGCCGTGGCACCATTATCTTTACCGGCGCGACCGCGTCGCTCAGGGGCGGGAAAGGATTTGCCGCCTTTGCTTCGGGCAAATTCGCGCTTCGGGCGTTGGCCCAATCCATGGCACGTGAGTTGGGGCCGGAGGGCATCCATGTGGTTCACATCAACATAGATGGGCTCATCGGCCAGTCCGACGACGGTTCTAAGCTGGACCCGGACGACATCGCCGAGACCTATTACGGGCTTTATAAGCAGTCGAAATCCAACTGGACCCAGGAACTGGATATCCGGCCTTGGACGGAAAACTTCTAAGAGCCTGACCGAAAAAGAATTGAGTGGAATCAGTCCCTTGTGATTCCCTTGTTGTGTTCGCCAGCAAGGAGGATAACAAGATGTGGACTGACGCCACTCGTGAGAAATATGAGCGCGAGGCGCACCGCTACGCAAGCGATCTGAGCGATACCGAATGGTGCGTGATCGAACCCCATATGCCGCCCGCAAGGGCTCTGGGCCGCCCGCGCAAGACGGATATGCGGGAAGTGATGACCGCGATCCTGTACATGGCCCGCAGCGGCTGCCAG
This sequence comes from Rhodospirillaceae bacterium, assembly GCA_965207985.1. Classification (GTDB taxonomy): domain Bacteria; phylum Pseudomonadota; class Alphaproteobacteria; order Rhodospirillales; family Rhodospirillaceae; genus CBDBND01. The sequence goes on from CBDBND010000011.1 coordinate 40,221, forward strand.
TGGCGCATGCTGCCCGGCGAGTTTCCGCCGCGCAGCTCGGTTCAGTACTATTTCTACAAGTGGCGCGACGACGGGACGTGGCAGGAGGTCAACCGGGCGCTTCTGGCGCGCACCCGCGAGGCCGAGGGGCGGGCCGCTGCCGCGACTGCCGGGGTGATCGACAGCCAGTCGGTGAAGACCACGGAAAGCGGAGGTCCGCGCGGGTTTGACGCGGGTAAGAAGGTGATGGGCCGCAAGCGCCATATCGTGGTGGACACTGGCGGGCGGTTGCTCGGTGCCGTGGTCCACGAGGCTGACATCCAGGATCGCGACGGTGCGCCGTCGCTGCTCGCCGAGGTGGGGGCGTGGTTTCCCGGGGTCGGCCATATCTTCGCCGACGGCGCTTACGCCGGCCCTAAGCTGGCCGGGGCGCTGAAGAAGATCGGCGACTGGGCGCTGGAGATCGTCAGGCGCAACGACAAGGCGGACGGCTTCGTTGCGCTGCCGCGCCGTTGGGTGGTCGAACGCACCTTCGCATGGTTCGGGCGCAGCCGCCGCCTTGCGAAGGACTTCAAGGCGACCGTCGAGAGCGCCCTTGCCTGGCTCCTGATCGCCAGCATCCAAGTCTTCATCCGTAGACTAGCAAGGTTATGAAAATAAACGATTCTTTTCCGGCCAGACTCTAACCGCGCTGCAGAACTCGCCTACCCACCAAGGCGTGCCTTCATCATTTTCCGCATGGCGCTGATTTGCGCTTTGGCCGACGGGTGTTTCTTGATCGCCGCCCAGTATTTCCTGATGTTGGGCCGTCCCTTGAAGGGATCTTTGATGCCGAAGCGGGGCGCTGCGTGGATGACGAACATGAGAGCGGGCACGGCATAGCAGTCACCGATGGTGAAACTTTTACCCGTCGCGCAGGGTCCCGGTTTGATATAGCCGTTGAGGATATCGAGACCCTTGTTCAATTCCTCTTTGGCTTGCTTGGCTTCTGCGGCGTTCTTCGGACTGCGGCCGACGATCTGACGGAACAGCTGTAACGTCGGCCCCTGGACGTAGAGATCGCTCACTTTGGCGATGAGCCGAGCCTTACCGGCCGCCGAGGCGGAAGCAGGAATCACGTTTTTCTTGGGGTGCGCTTCATCGAGATAGGGAACGATGACATCAGACTCGTAGAGCGCATTTCGCCCGACTTTGATGGTTGGAATTTTGCCGAACGGATTCATGGAAAGGAATTCCGGCGTCTTTAGTCCGCCTTCCGGCATGACGACCTCGTAGTCGAGCCCCTTATGGTCACAAGCGAGGATGACCCGCGCCACGAAGGGGGACAGCGGGCTGCCGTATATGATCATTGCGCTTTCTCCCACCGCGAGGGCGTCAACCGCCACCAAAGAACTGTTTGGCCATGGCGTCCATTTCCTTGATGACCTGCTTTGTCATGGCATCGCGCTTCAAGGCGTTCCAATACTTTTTCACAGCCTTGTGCTTGGCCAGTGGATCTTTGATCTTGAACGCCGGTGCCATAAGTAGGACGAAAAACAGAGCGGGGAGAGCATAACAATCTGCGATGGTGAACTTCTTACCCACGGCCCAAGGACCTCCGCTATCGGCCATATACTGATTGAGGATGCCCAATCCCTTTTGCAGTTCTTCCAATTTTTCTTTGACCACTTTTTTGTCGCGGGTCTTCGGGTCCCGCTGACGGAACAGGTCCGTGACCACGTTTTGTACATAGAGTTCACTGATGGTGGCGATGAGACGTGCCAGGCCCGCAGCTTTGGCAGTGCCGGGGATGATCTTCTTCTTGGGAAACTTGGTATCAATGTATTCCACAATGACGCCTGATTCCGGCAGGATCGTCGCACCGTCTTTCATGACGGGAATTTTGCCGATGGGATTGAGCTTGAGAAACTCGGGTGTTTTCAATCCGTCTGCCGGCATTTCAACCTCGTGTTTGATTCCCTTGTGGCGCAAGGCCATCAACACGCGGCAAACGAAAGGCGAAAGAATTGCGCCATAGATTTTCATGATCGGTGCGTCCTCTTATCTGAACTAAATAATCCCCAGGAGTACCGGGTCTTCGGGCCCGGCGGTGGCGGTATCATATCCAAGTAGAAAGAAAAAGCACCTGGGTTTATGGCTAAAGTGCTTTTCAGAATTTTGACCGCTGTTCCGGCTTTCGTCTCATCACCGTTCGTGCTCTGCTGGGGCCAATAAAACGAGGGAGGCACATATGGACCATCGCAACATCCGGGGCAAAATTCTCTATATCGGCGGCGACGGCAATGAACGCGGCAGGGAGTGGTTTTCCATGACCTACCACGAGGACGGCCAGCGCAGCTTGCGCGCCCACTGCGAGATCGACGACACCGAGGTCATCCGCGAGGTCATTTACACCATGGATGAGAACTGGCGGCCATTGGACTGCTTCAACCGGCTCCATGTGGAGCGTAAGTTCCTCGGCTCGGGCTGGGTTTGGGTTAATGGCAACGAGGCCGACTGCGAAGTCTACAACACGACCCTCGGGCGGGTGTCACAGACGGTGAAACTGGATGGTCAGCCCATGAGCCTGACTGTGCATCCGCTGACCTGCGATGTCTTCCACTGCGCTGGATACAATCACGACAACAGCCAGAATCCTCAGACCATCAGAAACGTACTGTCCACCTCCCCGCTGCCCAACGGCGCCAGCGGACCCTTCCTCAGTGTCGGCCAAGTCACGGTAATGTACGACGGCCGGGAAGAGATCACCGTTCCCGCCGGCACCTTTGAAGTGGATCACTACCATTTCGTTCTCAGACCCCAGCCTGACGGGACAGAACGGCGGGAAGACGTGTGGTGCATCCCCGAAGATTTCACCTTCGTCAAAGTGACGGTGTCCTGGTTCCTCAAGGATTCGCGTTATGAGCTGGTTGAATACGAAACCACCTATTAGAGGCGGCCATGACTCACCGCAATGTGCGCGGCAAGATCGCCTATATTTTTGATCCGGATGGAGAGCGCCGCGACTTCGGCCGGGAATGGTGGTCGGTAACGTTTCATGAAGACGGACAGCGCACTCTGCGCGCTCATTGTGAAATCGAGCCCGGTGTGGTCGCCGACCGGTCTGTTTTGCGGGAAACGGTTTATACGACGGATCCCGATTATCACCCGTTGGACTGTTTTGTCCGGCTGCATCAAAGCGGGCAGTTTTTGGGCAGCGGCTGGTTCCGGTTCACCGATGACGGTGCGGAATGCGAAACCGTCAATGTCATTACCGGCCGGACGCACTCGCACATGGCGCTGGCCTCACCACCGCTCTCGTTCGGAGCGCATCCCGTATCATGCGATATGCTCCACTGCGCCCGGTTCGATCATGAGTCTAAAGACAACCCGCAGCCGTGCCGGGGCGTGCTGATGTCTTCCCGGGAACATGATGGATGTTCAGGGCCCAATCTCTGTACTACGGCGTTTGATCTGGAATATCTCGGGCGGGAAGAGATTACGGTTCCAGCGGGCACGTTTGAAACCGTTCACTACCGGTTTCTGCTCGACCATCACCCGACTGAAGATTTGTGGTGCACCACGGACGGGTTTCTCTTTGTCAAGATCACCGTCGGCGGATATATGAACGCCCATTTCGATCTGATCGAATACCAAGAGGAGTATTAGAGCGCATGAAGATTGTCGGAGCGGGATTTGGCCGCACAGGCACGGCGTCCATGAAAATCGCGCTGGAACAGCTTGGCTTCGGACCCTGCTACCACATGAGAGAAGTGTTCGAGCGCCCCGAGAGCATTCCCCTTTGGCACAAGGCAGCTTTTGGTGAAGAGATCGAATGGGACGATATCTTCGACGGCTACAACTCCGGGGTCGATTGGCCGCTTTGCCATTTCTGGGAACCGTTGTCCAAACGCTACCCAGACTCAAAAATTCTCCTGACGGTGCGGCCAGCAAACGAGTGGTATACCAGCATGACCAATACCATCTTCAGCCACATCGCTGGCATGGAACCCCAAGGAGAATCGCAAAAAGTCTGGAAAGAAATGGTCGACAAGATCGTCCGCAAAGACACCTTTTCCAACCGTACCGATGACCGCGCCCATTGTGAAAAAGTATTTAACGATCACAACGCCCATGTGAAGGTCGCAGCGCCGGCCGACCGTCTCATCGTTTACGACGTGGGCAGTGGCTGGGAGCCGCTTTGTGCGGCACTCGATGTGCCGGTTCCGGACGAACCCTTTCCCAAGACCAACAAGACAGCTGACTTTCAGAAAATGCAAAAAGAAAGAAACGCCGAGCGGTAACGATAGATCGTACGTCGCTACCCTATTTCTTCATTCTGCACATGAATGACCCGTTGCGGGTAAGGGATTTCGATGCTGTGTTCTTTCAAGGTATCCCACAGCGCAAGCAGCACCTGACCCTTGACGTTGGTCACGCCGTCTTCAGGGTCTCTAATCCAGAACCGCAAAACGAAATTCAACGAGCTGTCCCCGTATTCGACGAGGTGACAGACTGGAGGCGGCTCATTGACCACCCGGTCGGGTTTGGCTGCGGCCTCTGCCGCCAACGCCCTGACCTGATGGGGATCGCAGTCATAGGTCACGCCGAACCTGACCTCCATGCGTACGTCCTTGTCGCTGTGGGACCAGTTGATCACCTGGCTGGTGACGAAATCGTCGTTGGGGATGAGCAGTTCCTTATTGTCCCTCGTGGTCACGCCGACAAAGCGTGCGCTCATGGAATTGACCCAGCCGAAGGTGGGGCCGACCTCGATCACGTCACCCGGTTTGATGGATTTGTCCAGCAGCAGGATCAATCCGCTAATCAGATTTGAAACCTGCTTCTGCAAGCCGATGCCGATGCCGACACCGACGGCACCGGTGAACACGGCAAGGGCGGCGAAATTAATCCCCACCGAAGACAGCGCCACCATGATCGCCACAACAATCATGGTGAAACGAATGGTCTTACCGATCAGGACCCGGGCGCGGGGTGTGATGTCGGATACTTGCGCAAGTCGTGAGTCGATAATCTTACTGATGGCCAAGGCGGACCACAGCAAGAGTCCAAGCAGGATTGCACCGTTGATCACCGTCAGCAGGCTTATGCGCGCTTGTCCCAATGGCAACTCAACGGAATCAAGCGCGTCAATAGTGGGGCTCAGAAGGCCAACAATATTGAGGGCGGCAATAGTCCAAGCGAACGCGGCAAACAAATTGGCAATGAATTGATTGGCGATCAGGGACGAACTGATTTTGATTAGAATCCAAGCCGTCATTAGGCTTGCCAAGATGCGCAGTAGATCGGTGGCGATATCTGCCTGAGCCTGAACGACCACGCCGATTCCCAACCAGATCAGGAGGACAAAAACAATTGAGAAAAGCTGGTCGTCAATGACCGAAAGTGCGCGCCGCAGGGGTGAATAAATCCGCAATCCCTCGAGTCGGGTTTTCAAGCGCGGTTGCAAAGGCTTTGCGATGAATCGGGCTAGGATGGCAAATGCGATAAGCGCACCGCCTTCAATAAGACTGTCGAGGGTCAGAACTTCGGCCTGAAACCAAGCAAGAACAAGGGCGTACAATTCGGCCCAAAGGGCGGGATTAAACGGATCGTTCATCACAGCCTTACCGTGCTCTAGTCATTCGGAAAGCATAGACCAAGTGACACGAACATGTGACTACGATATGGCGGTAGCATGTGAAATAGTCTCATTAAAGACGAAATAGGGGGTACGCATGGTTCAGTTATACCACTCGCGCCGGCATGTGTTACTCGGCGGTATTGCGGCAGTACTAGCCGCAACCAGTCCAAGCTTGGCGGTGTCGGCCTCTAAATGGCATAGCAGCAGAAAATACGTGGATGTAGGCGACGGTTTAGAAATGGCATACGTGGAAATGGGTGATCCCAATGGTGATCCCATCGTCTTTCTCCACGGCAATCCCACGTCGTCGTACTTGTGGCGTAAGGTCATGCCTCACTGCACGCCCTTTGGACGCTGTATCGCCCCTGACCTTATTGGCATGGGCGCTTCTAGCAAGCTGCCCAACTCGGGCCGCGGCGTATACACCTACGACACCCATCGCAAATACCTCATGAGACTGTTTGATGCCTTGGGCATCAAAGAAAACATCACTCTCGTCATTCACGATTGGGGATCAGCCTTTGGCTTTGAAATGGCCAGCAAAGATCCAAGCGCCATTCGCGGTATTGTTTATATGGAGGCTATCTTGCGCCCAACTTCGGGTGCATTGCCCGCCGCTGAAGGTTCAGGACGGCCTGGCGGTCCCCCACAAGGTGCTGGCCAACGCCGGAGAGCTGGCGGTCCCTCTCAAGGCGGTCCACCGCGTGGAATGCGCGTCCAGGACACCGGTGGCGGCGGTGATAATTTTTCCCGGCTGCGATCCGATGAGGGCGAGGAAATGGTTATTTCTTTGTCGAAAACATGTTTATAGGCGGTGTTGATGATTACATGAGCGAGGAAGACAAGGCTGAGTTCCGCCGAGGTTATGAAGAGCCGGGAGAAGGGCGTCGGCCGACGCTCACTTGGCCAAGGGAATTGCCGTTGGGTGGCGAACCCAAACGCAATGACACCATCATTGCCAAATACTCCGCCTGGCTTGTCAACGAAAGCCACGACATTCCAAAGCTCTTTATCCGGGCTAATCCCGGTGCCATTTTCCGTAACCCTTTCATGCTTGAATTCGCCCGCACCATTCCCAACCAGAAGGAAGTCATGGTGTACGGGAGCCACTTTGTCCAAGAGGTTTCGGGTGATGCCATTGGGCGCGCTATTGCCGAATGGATTCCCACACTGTCATAAGGGATCACCGTCATGCTGCCCAACCGAAGAGTCCCTGTGCTTGATGCCCATATGGCCTATGTGGAAGCGGGGGAGGGCGACCCGGTTGTTTTTCTCCACGGTAATCCCACGTCGTCCTACCTGTGGCGCAACATCATTCCTCATGTGCAGGGACAGGCTCGCTGCCTTGCGCCCGATCTCATCGGTATGGGGGCGTCGGACAAACTGAACGGCAGTCTGTACCGCTTTGTCGATCACAGCCGATATCTGGATGCGTGGTTTGAGGCGGCAGGCGTTACCGAAAACGTCGTCATCGTCGTGCACGACTGGGGGTCCGCCCTCGGTTTCTATTGGGCGCAGCGAAATCCCGAACGCATGAAAGGGATTGTGCATTTCGAATCCATCACCGCCGTTGCGGAATCCGCCAAGGCCGGAGAAAGCGCCAAAGGGTTCTACTCCTTCATGCGCTCGGACGAGGGCGAACGGGCGGTCATTGAAGACAACATGTTTGTCGAACAGATCATGCTCGGCTCACTCGGTGACCGGCTGAGCGAGACTGATCGCGCCATTTATCGCTGGCCCTGGCTGGCGGGTGGTGAAGCGCGGCGGCCGCTGATCACTTGGCCACGGGAAATTCCGGTCGATGGTGAACCGGTGGATGTGACGGAGATCGTTACCTCCTACCAGACATGGATGGAAACAAACGACATTCCCAAGATGTTTCTGCTGGGCTCACCCGCAGCCATCATGCGGGAAGGGGAAGGGCGCCTGGAAGCCGCGCGCCGATGGTCCAATCAGATCGAGATCGCCATCCCTGGGGATACGGAAACAGACAAACCAGCCGTCAATCACTACATCCAGGAGGTTTGCCCCGACGTCATCGGCAAAGCCATAGCCGACTGGCTTGACTGTTTGCCATAAGCCGATGACCGGCTTTTCCGACCTTCATTATTTGAGCATCAAGGGTCGGACTATGGCCTGGCGGGAGATGGGCGAAGGTCCGCCCATGGTCTTCGTGCACGGCAATCCCACGTCGTCCTATCTATGGCGCACTGTGGTTCCCCATCTTTCAGAAGGGAGGCGCTGCCTGGCGCCCGATCTCATCGGTATGGGCTATTCCGACAAACTGCCCGACCAGGGACCGCGGACCTACTCCTATTTCGTCCATTGCGACTATTTCGACGGCTGGATGGAGAAAATGGGGTTGTCGGAAGACATTGTCTTCGTCGGCCACAATTGGGGTGTGCCGCTGATGTTTGATTGGGCCATGCGCCATCCCGGCTCGACGCGAGGTTTTGTCCATATGGAAGGGCAGGTGTCACGGGTGACAACGGCCATCGTCGGGGAGCGTTTTCAGAAATTCAACGCCCACATGCATTCGCCAGAAATGGAAGCGGAGGTGTTAGAGAACAACCTCTACATGGATCAGTACTTTTATTCCTATGTGGATGACATTTTGACGGATGCTGACCGCACCATTTACGACGCGCCTTATTTAGAAGCCGGCCCCGATCGTCGGCCCACCATCGACTGGCCTTGCGAGATCCCGGTGGACGGCGCGCCGGCCGATGTTCATCAGCGTTTGATTGAACTCATCGACTGGATGGGATCAAACGACATTGCCAAGCTGTGGCTCATTCCCGATACGGGCAGCATCATGATCGGTGAACGCAGGGACGCCGCAGACTCCTTTTCACACCAAACGACGCTGACCATTCTCGGTGGTCATTACACGCCGGAGACGTCGCCCGACGCTATCGGCCGGGCGATTGCAAAGTGGCTGCAGGATTTGCCCTAGTTATGTTTAGCTCAACGCGCTTTTAAACAAATCAAGGGTGCGGCCATGAGCCAATTCGGTTGCTTCCGCGTTGTAGTGGGCCGCATCGGTCTCCCGCGCAAAGCCGTGGTTGCATCCCTCATACGTATGGACACTGACCATTTCGTGGCCCTGAAGCGTCTCGCGCACCTGATCTGATGCTTCTTTGGGTACAAAAGCATCTTCGTCGGCAATGTGGACAAGCATGGGCTTTTTAATATTGCCCGCTTCACCCAAAAGGCCCTCGATGCCGACACCGTAATACGCCGCACTGGCATCTGTGTCCGTCCGCGTGCCGCTCAAATAGGTGAGCAGGCCGCCGAGGCAAAATCCCGTCGTGCCGACTTTGCCATTACAGCCGTCTAGGTTACGCAGGTGGGAAATGGCGGCTTGGATGTCATCAACACCCTTGTCCACATCAAACTTGCCGTAGAGGTCGAGACCCTGATTGAACTCTTCCTCGATGGTTGCGTCGAGTTGAACACTGGGCTGAATGCGCCAAAAAAGATCAGGCGCCAGGGCCATGTAACCCTTTCCAGCCAGCATGTCACAGACATCGCGTATCCACGCGTTCACGCCGAAGATTTCCTGTATGACGACGACCCCCGGTCCGCCATCGACCGGGTTGGACAGATAACCCATGAAATCCCCGTCTTTGCTTGTAATCGTGACTTCGTTCGAACTCATGGTGTGCGCTCCCTCTTTTCGCATCCCCTATTAAAGAGAGAGTCTTAGAGGGATTCGCTTGCCATGACCAGAGTCAGAAGTATGTGGGGTAGACCGTTGTCTGTTAATCGGACGCCGGCTGCCACGAGCTTTGACGGCCCGTGGTTTCGTGGGTCAAAGAGGTCCGCACGGCATATCGATCCGCTCGGTAAAAAGCGGTGAGCCATTCCACCGGCTGTTCATTCTGGTCAAAGACCAGACGAGTAAGCTTGAGAAGCGGTGATCCCACTTCGATTCCTAACTGAACTGCCGCGACGGGTTCGGCCAGGGTGGCTGTGACTTCCTGATCTGCCCGAGCAAACGCAACCCCGGCTTCGCTGAGGCGGACCAGCATGGGTTTGCGTTCCGTCGATGGATCCAGCCGTTCTGCCACGTGGATGGGGACATATGTCGCAATGATGGCCAACGGCTGATCGTCAGAAATACGCAGATGGGAAGATTTCAAAACACGATCACCCGGTTTGATCTGAAGTTTTTGAGAGATGTCTTGCGCCGGTTCGACAGATTCGTTGGCCAGATGCTGAACGTCTGTGGCAGCACCTAAGGCTTGAACTGTTTGCAGCAGATCGTCCAACGCGTCAGGCCGAGACGGTTCGACAGCGCCGTCGGCAACAAAGGTACCTTTGCCCCGTTGGCGCAACACCAATCCGTCTCTAACAAGATCGCGCATGGCCCGCTTCACGGTGATGCGCGACACGTCGAACTCTTTGCATAGAGCCGTTTCCGACGGCAGTGGTTCGCCGGGCGGGTACATGCCTGCACGGATGTTCTCACGCAGGATCAGATACACCTGGTGATAAAGGGGGACGGCCAAAGTCTCATCGACGGGCCGGGCGACGGTTCCGATCTTGTTCATGAGTCGAGCACCAGACCGGAGGAAATGTTCGTATTGGTGCCGGTCATGGACGAAGCGTGCTCTGAACAAAGAAAAAGCACAGCGCCGGCACATTCATCCGCCGTTGCATAGCGGCCTAAGGGGAGAGCGCTTTTCAATCCCTCATGCTGGTCGTCGGACAGGCGGTCGAGCATGGGCGTATCCACCGGTCCCGGCGATAAAATGTGCACCCGTAAACCGTCCGACGCCCATTCCTTGGCACAATAACGGGTGAGATTGACCAAAGCCGCTTTCGACGACGCATAGGCTGCGCCGGAAAGGTAGCTGCCGCCATTGTAGCCATTGGACGATCCGCACAAGACGGCGACACCGCCCGGTTTGGTCAAGTGTTTATAGCCATGTTTAAGCAACAGGAATGATGACGTGAGGTTGGTATCGACAACCGTGTTCCAGTCCTCCAGCGTCATGTCGTCGAGGCGGCCTTTGCCGACTATGCCGGCCATGTGGATGAGGTAATCCAACCGGCCGAATTTTTCGACACAGCTTGCGATGGCGGACGCAACCGCGTCCTCGTCGGTTACTTCGAGCGTTATCGGTAGAACCCGATCGTCGTCAAAAGGAACAGCGCGGCGGCCCGTGGCCGCCACGTTTGCCCCCGCGTCCAACATCAGGCGGACGACCGCTTGACCGATGCCGCCGGTCGCGCCGGTGACGAACGCGACGCGGCCTTCGGCATCAAGCAGAGCAGGTTTTCCGGTGGCGCTCACTCGGCCGCCTGGGTCCAGTTTTGGACAAAGGCATCGTACATGCCGTCGAGCATGCGCCAGCGCATCTCTGTGGATGCACGTACTGCCGAAATAGCCTTCTGCTGTAGCTCAGGTGAAGTGGCGTATTGCGACGTAATTTCCAGACCGACATCGGCGTGTTCCACGTCGCCGACGATGTGAACATGGAAAAATTCCATGTCATCGTCGGTGAGACCCATCTTCTTCATGGCTTCCACGTAAGCCGGGTAGAGCGTGGGCAACTGGCCTTCGAGAGCGACCATGATACCGGCAGCGCCTTCGGCTAGATGACGGACACTGACCAGTTCCCAAATCCAAGAGCGCATGGCACGGGTGGACGGGAGGACCTTGCCGCGCAGTTCGGCTTCAGTGAAATCGTCTCTATTCATTCCACAGGCCAAACCGAACTTGATGAGAAGTTCGGGGTGACGCTTTTCCGGTGTGTCGGGCATTTCTTCGCCCAAAAGATTTTCCAGCATGTGCTGACGGGCTTCCAGATCATCCAAACGGCAGAAGAATTGAGCAAACTGCTGGGGAATGGGATCGATGTAATAGAAGTGCTGGACGGCGTATTCACCGATCTGCCTCAGGCTCAGCTCGCCGTTGGCCCAGGCTTTGCTGAACGGATGGCCGCCGGAATGAACAGGCGCCCGGGCGCCCTCCAACGCGGCAAAGAAGTCTTTTTGCTTCATCATGGTCTTTCTCCTTGGTTTGTCTTTTTCGTGTTTAGGGATCTTTCAAACTCAGTCGCTGGCGCCCCATTTGGCCAACGGGAAATTCTCGACCGGAATGGTCGTCGTCTTTTCTTCGGTGAAGAACTGCAGGCAGTCTTTGGCGCTGTCGCGGCCGATGCCGGATTTCTTGTAGCCGCCGAAGGGCGCGCGCAGTTCGCGGGTCATAGGCGTGTTGACCCAAATGGTGCCGGCCCGCATTTCCTTAGACGCCTTCATCACGGTCGGCAAATGGTCCGACCAGATATAACCGACCAAGCCGTACTCTGAGGCGTTGGCGATGGCGAGGGCTTCGTCGAGATCATCGTACTTCAGGAATGTGGCGAACGGACCGAAGATTTCTTCCTGGCACACTTGTGCTTCGTTGGTTTTGGCCATGACGGCCGTGGGCTCCACATAAAGGCCCACGTCTTGCCGATCGTCCCGTTTGCCGCCGCTGAGCAGTTCACCACCGTCCTTTTTGGCAATATCCACATAGCCGAGCACCCGCTCCATATGGGCCTTAAAGCAGACGGGGCCGATCTGAGTTGACATGTCCATGGGGTCGCCCACTTTGATCTTTTTCGACCGGGCGACGAATTTTTCGATGAATTCATCGGCGATGGAGTTTTCAACAAGTATGCGGGAACCCGCCAGGCACTGCTGGCCATTGTTGGAGTAAATGCCGAGGATGGCGCCATCCAAGGCCCGGTCCATATCCGCGGTCGACGTGATGATGTTGGCCGACTTGCCTCCGAGTTCGAGGGCCACAGGCTTTAGTCCTTCGCCGGCCCGGGCAGCGATCATGCCGCCGGTTTTGGTGCCCCCGGTGAAGGAGACCACGTCCACTTCGGAGTGCGATACCAGAGCGTCACCGGTGATATGGCCACGGCCGTTGACCAGATTGACCACGCCTTTGGGAATATCCGTTTCGTGTATGAGCTCGACCACCCGGCGCAACGATAAGGGCGTAAATTCGCTGGGTTTAAGCACGCAGGTGTTGCCGAACGCGATGCATGACGCAATCTTCATGGAACAGAGCGCCAACGGCGCATTCCACGGGCCGATCAAAGCGCCGACGCCGACCGGCTCGCGGGTGACGATGGAGAGATAGGGTTTTGTCTGCGTATAGGCTTCCCCCGCCGCTTGGCTCGCCACTTCGGCAAAGAACTCAAAGTTCCAGCCGGTGCGGATGACGTGCATGCCCATCACGTTGGACAAAGTAATGCCGGCGTTCAGTGTTTCGAGGTATCCCAACTCTTCTTTATGGGCCAAAAGCACCTCTTTAATCTGCATCATGATCCGTTTGCGTTCGTCCACGGACATATGGCGCCAAGGACCGTTCTCGAAGGTGTCGCGCGCCGTGCGTACGGCAGAATCCACTTCCTCCGCCGACGCTTCCCGCAAGAGTGAGATCTGCTGCTCGGTGATCGGACTGATGACTGGAATGTCTTCGCCCGATCCCGACGGGCTGACGGATTCACCACCGATAAAACTGGTACAATGATTGTTGACGGAGAATTTTTTCATCATGTCTTCGGTTACGGCGTTCATTGTTTGCTCCCTGGTGTCTTGATTTTCTTCGGCTTACGGCATGTAGCCGCCGCCGTTTATATGAATCACTTGTCCGGTGATGAATCGTGCTGCGTTTCCCGACAAAAACAAAATCGGTCCGACAACATCGTCCACCACGGCAACGCGTTTGAGTGGCGTGATGCTGGCGTAATGATCAACGTCGATGTTGGGGTCCCTGCCTTTATCCTCGCCGCCCCGGCCGGTGCCGCCGCGCAAGAAGGCCGTGTCCACCGCTCCCGGCGCAATGACGTTGACACGGATGTCAGGCGCGCATTCCTGGGCGAGGGATTTGGATAGGGCGACGACGCCCGCTTTGGCTGCACCGTAGGGTGACGTGCCCGGCATGCCTTTGTAGGCCAGACCGGACGCGGTGTTGACCATGGACGCGTCCCCTGCGTTCTTTTTCAACAACGGCACTGCAGCGCGGGCGCAAAGAAAGGCGGTGCGCAGATTGCCATCCGTCACATCGGTCCAGGAGTCCAGGTCCGTTTCCTCGAGCGGAATAAAGTCGTTGGCGAAACCGCAGAGATTGACCATGACGTCAAGTCCGTCCCAGGCGTTATCGATGGTCGAAAAAGCGGCATGAACCGATGCTTCGTCCGTTGCGTCGAATGCAATGGACAGACATTCGTTGGGGGGCGGATGGGCTTCCAAAGATTTTGGCAGGTCGAGCACGGCCATGGTCAACCCCATGTCCAGACCGGCTTGCACCAGGGCCCGGCCGATCCCTCCACAACCACCGACCACGGCCATGCGTGTCCCCGGGGCGGGGCCGAGACGGCTGAAATCCATGGCAGGAATGGCGGACGTATCCATCGTCTTATCCCGACGTTACCAGACGCTTGGCGTCGGCTTGTGCGAATTCATGATGGCAAGCGGGGCAGTGCATGTTCACGTCTTCGCGGTCCAGCAATCCCGGCCCCACATGAAACCAGTTGTCGCAAGAGGGGCATTGCGACCAGGAGGTATTGCCAGCCTTTTCCCAAGGTGCGCCCAGCCGCACGGCTTCTCTGTTGTCGCTCAAAAGCTCGGCCATTCTTTCATGTCGACATCCGCCAAGATATTGGCTGCTCGTTCAAGCGCATCAGTGGGGACTTGCGAGCGCGGCGGAATGGGCGGTGGTGCCCCGGGCCGCGCCGGCAGCGGCATGCTGGCATCGATGCCCATCTTTGACAGCGTCTTTGCGCCCGCCGAGGTAGACGGGTCGAGCAAAGATCCGGAAAGCCCGTCAACGGTAAAGCTGTCCCGGCTCCACTGCACCCGCGTCGCCAGTGCGAACAGCATCTCCGAATCATCGAACAGGTCGATGTCATGATCGACAGCAATGGCGAGCTTCAGGCGCCGGTAGGAGAGGGCGGCCATCAAAGCGTCGCGCACCTCACCGGGACCGGGGTTTTCCACCTGAATATAAACGTGGAACCGGCGGCCTTGGGCGGGGACGTACACATTGATCACACTCGGCGCCACCTGTTTGCACAGGCCAAAGACTTTGCCTTCCATGGCCATGTTGTCGGGCACCAGCATGTCCGTGAGCCCCGAGCCGTAATCGTGATAAAGCGCGTTCTTGCGCATGGTGATGCAGCTGACGTCGATCACCGGCGCGGCCACTTGCGGTCCCGAATAGCCGGTGTATTCACCGAACGGCCCGTCCGCTTCCAAGACGTCTTTTGGTGCCGTGCCTTCGATGACGATCTCTGCATCCGCCGGCACCATGATGGCATCGCCGAAGGTGCGGCTGGGCGTGACGCGAAGAGGTTCGCCGAGCAAACCGCCGCAAGCGCCCCAATGGCTTTCCGGATACGCCAGTTTGGCTTGAGTGCCCATGAGAACGGCGGGGTGATGGCCGATCCAGAACACCACCGGGCAGTCTTCGCCTCGGCTCCAGAACTTGCGCAGATTGCGTGCGTTGTGCGACGCCGGGTAGGGGAAATAAGACATGCGCGTCTTGGATTTAATCCAGCAGCGCTGGATGGCAGTGTTGTCGGTCTTTGTGTCGGGATCGTACGTGGTGGCGTGGGCGGCTGTGAGATAGGGGCCGGGGTCGGTGACGTGTTGGGTCAACGCGGGCAATAGGGTGAGGTCGACGTCATCCCCTGCCAAAACAATGTCCTGAACCGGTGCACCGCCGCCGTTGATGATATTGGGTGCGATATGATTGCCCGTGCGTTGCGCATAAATGGGCGCCGCCGTCCGGTGATCGTTGATACCGAGAGCCTTAGCAACAATGGTACGGCTTCCGGTCAAGTTGGTGACGACCGGGATATCGCTAACCGATCCATCCGCCAATTGAGGTTTATCGATCACAACGATAGGACGGCGGTCTTCCTTTTCCAGAGCGTATTGCAATGCCGTGATGTCATGCACCACAGAAAGCGGCCCGTCCGGCCGAAACACCGACGGAGATTCCGCTTCAAGAAAGGTGCGCAAGTCGAGAATGGCCGATGCTCCCCAAAACTACCAAAAGGTATAAAAGTATATCTTTATACTCAAGTGGAATCTTTTGACCAATGCCTACCCGATCATATGCCGAATTAAGTTATAAATATCAATATGTTAAGTCTCATCGTTGTCGTGTCTCCCGCCATGACCGCAGATCCATCGGCTGCTGTTTAACCCATCTAAAGCGTCAACCGGGTGGGGAGAAGCATGCGGTCCGGTATCGCTTGTGGTTCAGAAATCCTTTACGGAGATACCATTAGGGTCCGCCAATTTGAGGGAGCAAAGGCGCATGGCGCAGACGAAACGCCTTATTGTCGGGATCAGCGGCGCATCGGGCATCATTTATGGCATCCGGTTGCTGGAAGTGCTGCACGACACGCCGTTCGAGACCCACCTGGTGATGTCAAAGTCAGCGGAAGTGACCTTGGCCTATGAGTCCGACCGCAAGGTTGCCGACATCAAAGCCCTGGCAGACGTTGTCTATCTCAATGGCGATATCGGTGCTGCCATTTCGTCGGGCTCGTTTCATACGGAAGGGATGGTGATTGCTCCCTGTTCCATTCGCTCCGCTTCCGAAATCGCTACGGGGGTAACATCGACATTGCTGACCCGCGCCGCCGATGTGGTTCTTAAGGAACGCCGCCGGCTCATATTGATGGTGCGGGAAAGCCCGCTGCATACAGGTCACCTGAGAACCCTGACGCATTTGTCCGAGATTGGCGCTATAATCACGCCGCCTGTTCCGGCCTTTTATTCGAACCCGAAGTCGCTTGACGATATGGTCAATCACACCATCGGGCGCGTGCTTGATATGTTTGATATCGACGCCGGTTTAGTGAAGCGATGGGGTGAGAAAGGGGGCTCGGGCAAGGCCGCGCGCAAAAGCAGAAGCAAAAAGGGCACCAAACAAGCATGAGCGACGGCAACGGTTCAGACATTGCCAAAGGTAATCCGTTCTGGGAATTCTCTACCCAGGTTTACAGCAAACAGGGCGTAGACAAAGCTCTGTTGTCGTTGCAGGACCGCATGGGCGTTGACGTCAACATGGTCCTTTATTGCGTATGGCTGGCTTATCGTGGTTCCGATGGAAATGATCTGGCGCAGCACTTGGCCGGTGCGCTTAAGTTGTCCCGTGAATGGCAGAAGAATTTGGTCGAACCCTTGAGAACGTCGCGCAACAATCTCAAGACCGTCATCGACGGGCCGGACCTGATCGGACGCAGCCGGGAATCCGCCAATGCAATTCGAGAGCGTCTTAAATCGATTGAACTGGATCTGGAGGCATTGCAGATCCTCGGCCTTTACAACTTGGTGAGTACGGGGGATATCGACGACGGCGCGCCGGTCGATATAGCGGCGCAAAAGGAGGACGCGCAAAACAATTTGAATGTGTATTTTGCGGCCTGCGGAATTGAACTTGATCACCTCGCGCAGAGCCATGTGTTGCGTATTCTCAACAGCATCTATCAGAATGACGAAGATTAGGCTCTAAGCGCCGCTGGTTTTCCGTCACCAAGGAATTTCGTACCCGTCCCATTCGAAGGACGGCGTTGATCCATCACGGGGATACTTTTCGATTTGCTCAATCATTCCGGCGACCCGTTCTTCAACTGGGCCTAAGGGAATACGGCCGCGCACTTCGGCCATAAAATCCGTGTCCGTCGCACCGGGGGCGACAAGTCCCACTAAAATGCCACGCTCAGTGACCTTTGGATGCGTGGCCAAATTGAGCATGACCATGTTCACCGCCGATTTTGAAGAGCGGTAAAAAAACAAGCCGGTCCGGTTCACTTCCTCGATGGATCCTTGGCTG
Organism: Rhodospirillaceae bacterium; assembly: GCA_965207985.1. Lineage (GTDB taxonomy): Bacteria > Pseudomonadota > Alphaproteobacteria > Rhodospirillales > Rhodospirillaceae > CBDBND01. The sequence goes on from CBDBND010000011.1 coordinate 57,680, forward strand.
GATGTGACGGTGAAGATCATTTTTTGATCGCTGGCGGCGACGTGCTCGAGAAAAGCCTCAGCCAGTTTCAGCGGGCCAAGGACGTTGATGTCCATGACATCCTGAAAAACCGAGTAGTCCAAGCGGCCGAACTGTTGGGTGGCCAATCCACCGCCAGAAATACCCGCATTGTTGACGATCAGATCAATGGCGGTGCCTTCCAAGTTACGGGCCAAGGCATCGATCTGTTCGTGGTCGGTGACGTCCATGGTTTCGATGCTGACCAGGTCCGGATAGGCGCGCTGCAAGGCGGCCAATGAATCAGGAACACCGCTCCGCCGGTGCGAAGCGATAACGTCCCAGCCTTTTTCTGCGTATTGACGGGCAAATTCCAGGCCGATGCCCCGGTTGGCGCCGGTTACTAGTACCGTCGCTGCTTGAGTTGTCGAACAGAGAAAAAGGATCAAACTGACTGCTGCACACATGTGTTTCATCATTTGACCCTCTTCTATTGGGTAGGACTTACCAGGGAATCTCCCGGCCGTTGTAGTTGACCGGCAGGCCGACATTTTCCGCATTGACGCTGGCGATGATGTCCACCAAGCCGTTGATACTTTCTTCAACTGTGATGGAGCCGGGGCCGCGGAAGCCGGAGGTGAAAAGCAGCTCTGTTTGCACCTGGCCCGGTGCGATCAATCCAATGACCAGTCCGTCGGCTTCTCCTTTAAGGTCTGCATGCATGGCGCGCATGGCCATGTTCACCGCCGCTTTGGACATGCGATAGCCGTAAAACCGACCGAGCCGTTGAGTCAGGGTCATGGACCCCAAGGCCGGATGTCATGGTCAGGATCTTCTTTTGCTCGCTGGCCTTGACGTGGGGGAGGAAGGCCTTGGTCATTTTCATGGGGCCGTAGACGTTAACGTCCATGATGGCTTTGATTTCGTCGTAGTCGATGTTTTGGGCGTTTTGTTTGGTGATGTCGCCAAGGATGCCGGCGTTGTTGATTAATACATCGATCGGCTTACCTTCCAGCTTTTTGGCCAGAGCTTCAATCTCTGCATCGTCGGTGACGTCCAGTTCATCGACGGTGAGATTGTCATAATTTTCAGCCAGAGCATTCAGTTCGTCAGCACGGGCGGGGGTGCGCGCGGTGGCATAAACCGTCCAACCCATCTCGGCATAACGTTCAGCCAGTCCAAGGCCGATGCCCCGGTTCGAGCCGGTGATGAGGATCGATGCCGCATCAACGGGAACAGCGATGAAAACCAATCCAATGGCGATGGAGAGGTTTCTTAGGAGAGGTGAGAGTTTCATTCGTCTTCCTTTGCTGTCATGGGATGCGCCTACCAGGGCACCGTTTCACCTGTATAAAGAATGTATTGGCCGGTGGTTTCAGGGCCGAGATTTTCAATGTTGCGGATGACGTTGGTGACGCTTTCTTCCGTAGAAATCCCGCGGCCGCCATACCCTGCCTGCTCAAGCAGACGGGTATTCACCATGCCCGGCGCCAAAATACCAATCCAAATGCCCTGGTCTTTCAATTCGACTGCAAGGGCGCGATAGCCCATGTTGATTGCGGTTTTCGACATTCGATACAGATAAAGAGAGCGGAAGAATGGAGACTCCCGTACGTTGGCAAGCGAAGCCGTGCCGGAGGTAATGACACCGATTTTCTTCTGCTCGCTTGACGCAACATGATCGAGAAAAGCCTCCGCGATTTTCATCGGCGCTATGGCATTGGTTTTGTAAACCCGCTCCATCGATTCAAAATCGATATTGCCTATGGTCTGTACTTCAGGATCACCACCAAGAATGCCCGCGTTGTTGAGAAGAACATCGATGGAGTTGCCCGCCAACTTCGCCGCCAATGCGTCAACGGCGTCAAAGTCCGTGACATCCAGGGCTTCGATGGTGAGGTTGTCGTAATCGGCATCAAGCGCCAGGAGTTCATTGTCATCTTCAGGTGTGCGGCTGGTGGCGATGACGGTCCAGCCGAGTTCCGCATACTGCCGTGCAAACTCGAGACCGATTCCCCGGTTGGACCCGGTAATGAGCACGGTTGCCGCATGTGCGCTACCAAACGCGGTGATCGCAATCACGATCGCCGCAATCAATGAAATACGCATGAGATATCTCCGAACGGTGTCCTTAGAAGGGTTGCGCGCTTCCGTCGTAGCGGTAATAGGCACCTGAGTCTGCGATGGTCAGGCCTTCGATGACGGAGATCATACCGCCAATGCTTTCTGACGGTTCGATCAGACCGGGAAAACTAACATCGCCCATTTTTTCAACTTTCACCGTGCCCGGAGAAAGTACGGTGACGGTGACGCCATCCTTTTTCAGATCGCTGGCGATGTTCTTCATGTACATGTTTAGGGCTGACTTAGAGGCTTTATACCAATAGCCACCAGGCATGTTGGGTCCTGCAAAACCGAAAGAGCCGGCAAGAGAACTGATGGCCAGGACCTTCTTTTCTTCGCTGGCTTTGACAAGGTCGGCAAACGCCTCGGTCACTTTCAGCGGGCCCAGTGCATTGATGCGCATGAAGCTTTCCCACTCATCATAGGCCAGGGTGCCGAAGGACTGCGGTGCGGGATTGCGGAAATCACCGGTAATGCCTGCGTTGTTGAGCAGGATATCGATGGGCGTGCCATCGAGTTTTTGCGCAAGCGCGTCGATCTGTTCGTGATTGGTGACGTCCATGGTCTCAATATGGATCAGGTCCGGATACTGATCGCGAAGAGCGATAAGGGACTCCGGTTCGGTAGAGCGCCGATGAGTGGCGATCACGTCCCATCCCTTGGCGGCGTATTGCTTGGCGAACTCCAAGCCGATGCCGGAATTGGATCCGGTGATGAGAACCGTTTTAGCGTCGGTGGGAGCGGATACCAAAATGGCGAAAGCGGCTGCAATCAGCGAAAGGCGCATGGTCGTCCCCTTGGTTAGTGTGATTGTCGTTTGTGGGCAGGATCATACCCGTGGACCGGGCTGGTCAGCGACCTCCCTGGCCAACTGACCGCAGGGCGGAAAGAATTGGGCGAAAGCCCAAAAGAAAACCGCCCCGCTTGTAGGCGGGGCGGCTTGTCTCGGTTTGTTGCCGACGTGATTACGCAGGCTTGATGCCCATCAGATTGCGCACTCTCCGGCGGCCGTAGCCGTCGGTATGGCCTTCGGCGCTGCGGTTGACCAAGAAACCGGCGCGATGCATTTCACCTTCAAAGTCCGCATTCTGGTAATCCCAGAGCCAGCGTTCGTGGTTCCAGCGATAGGTCATCCAGTCGCGAACCCGGCGCCACGCCCGATGGTCCTGAGCCTTACGGCCTGGGTTGGTGTAGAAGTCGACCGGATAATAAACACCGCCCGGGCGCGTCACGCGTGACGCTTCCTGGATGATGTCGTAGGTCGCTTGTTCTGTCACTTCGTGGTGCAGGATGTACGAGGTGACGATATCGAAGTAGCCATCGGGGAAGCCGGTGTCTTCGGCAAGGGCATGGCGGAAGTTGACATCCACGCCCATGTCCACCGCACGCATATGAGCGTAGCGCACCATCGGCCCGCCGACGTCCACACCCCAGACTTCTGCGTCGGGATAGCGTTGCTTCAATGCCACGACCTGCTGACCACAGCTGCAACCCATATCCAGGATGCGTTTGACCTTGCCGTCCTCAGGAATTGGAATGGCGCGGGCCAAATTGCGATGCAGTTCATCCTGATAGTTATTGCCGTTGTAGAAGTTGGCTGTGCCGTACAGATAAATGTGCCCGGCAAACTCATCGCCCGTATATCCACCCGGCTGCATGTGAATTTCATGCTTGGTGTATTCAGGCTCACAGCCCGGATTCATTTCAAGCACGCCCGGACCTGAGTTATCGGCCGCTTCCATTTCCGACATGTAGGCGTCGTAGTTGCCGTGGAACTCTTCATGTAGCCGATTCCACATGTGCATTTGCAGACGCTGCCAGCTGTGATTGCGGAACTGGATCATGGGATCGTCTCTCAGAATTTCGAAAGCGGTTTCCCGAGAGACTTCATCGTTCCGGCCATAACCGTTAGCAGCCAAAATCTCTATAGCGCGCCGTTCGGCCTGTCTGGTCAGCTCGCTATTGATCCACACCCGTGTGCTGGTGCTCATCTCGTCGTAGCTTTCCAGATTCAAAGTTCCCAGCCGCTCGAAAATGCCGTCCGAACCCCGGGGTTCCACGTCGGCTGCGAGTTTGGCAAAGGCCGCCGTCGGGGCAGCTGCGGAAAATCCGAGGAAACCGGTAACGCCAAGGGCCGTCCGACGGTTAAAATACTTACTCATGGATATTTCTCCCTAAACCGTGCCTGTTGTCCCTACAACAGGCCGCGAATACACCTCTCCTGTTCGTATCATGCGCTTTTTGAGTGGTAACCTCAATAAAACTGAGACTTTTTGGAGGATTCTGTTTGAATCACGTTCTTACAAGGAACGTAGATCGCGCTTTCAGATAGAATGAAAATGTTTTCTAAAACAAAGGTTTAGCCATGTCCGATGCCTTTTGGAGCAGAACTCTTCCGCGCCGTACGGTTTGCGCTGGCCTGGCAGCCACGACTATGGCCGGTTGCCTAGATCACTTGACTCGGCGCGCCGCCGCCCAATCCCAGGCGCTTGATAGGGATACGCAGGGGTATCCGTTGGACGCCGCCGCTAGCAGGCTGCTGAAAAACGATTTGGAGCGATCATCTCGGCAATTTTGTTTTCGTATGAGTCATTTTCCGATTCTATTTTTTCGCGGACGCCCATCCATTGATTCTTTCGTTTCGCGAGGTGGGCTCTCGGCCGAGTTTTTCAGCAGCCTGCTAGAGATCATCTCCATTGGTGGATCACACCTGAAGGCGTGACCCGTACGTACACAGGTGGTGCCGGTGCTCAGATTCACTTTCGTCTAGCGCAGCCTGACAGACCCGTTCGACCGCCTGTCATACTTCTACACAACACAGGGCAATCGGGCTGGGTGTGGGATCATGTTTTGCCGTTGCTTGGCGCTGATCGGGCTGTGGTCGCGCCGGACTTGCCTGCTCACGGGGATTCCGATGGTGATCCTCTAACGTCGACGGGTGGCCACGCCGCTGCCGTCATGCGCTTGGCGAATGGACTGGGCCTTTCCCGTTTCGACGTGATTGGTGAGGGACTGGGTGCGCACATTGCGCTCACCATGGCCGCCATGACGCCTGCACGCATCGGACGATTGATTCTCAGTGGTGCCGATGTTGAAGCCTTGGCAGCGCCAGTACGCCCTGATCCCAATGACACGGAAAACGCCGACTTCCTGCGCCACCGCTGGCAGCAGTTTACGCTTAAGTATACCGAAGATGCGCCCATCGGCCTGCTGGACCGGGACTTTGCTGATCTGTTACGCGCCCGCGTTGAGGCGCCCTGGGATAACGGCGCCTTCGGTCTGGCGGCTGATATTGACGCCCCAACTCTTATTTTCGCTTCACGGGACAGCGCCAAAGACGCGTTGTTACGGGACGCTTTGCCCAAAGGATCCTTAAATGCAGAAGAGGCTTGGGCCTTTGTTGACATCTCTCTGCAAAAAGAGAAATGGATTGCACGTGTTACGTCTTTTCTTGATGCCGATGATCAGCGCGTCAACGGTAAACGCGTGGTTCCAACCGACGACGCACCGCCTACTGGTGACATTGTCCGGCGGTTTATGGAGACGCCGGGCGGTCAAATGCATTACCGCATTGTTACAGAAGGTGGCGAAGGGCCGCCGCTGTTGTGCTTTCACATGAGTCCCCGTTCTGGCGCCTATTACGAACCGCTGATGTCGGCCCTCAGTCTCACAGGTCGGACGGTCATGGCAGTGGATAGCGCCGGTTACGGAGAATCCTTCAAGCCGCCGGCTTGGCTTAACGTTCCTGGTTACGCGGGACACATGGCTGGCTTCATCGATGCCCTGGGTGTTGATGAAGTCGATCTCATGGGCGATCACACCGGAAGTAAAATAGCGGTGGAAACTGCCCGTCAGCGACCGGACCGTGTGCGCAGATTGGTGATGAATACGGCCGCTGTGTATTCCCTGGAAGAACAGCGTGGATGGCAGCGCCGTATGGGCGCCATTCCCGTTAGTGAAGACGGGGCTCACTACGCCCCGTTGTGGGAACGCTTCCATACGTTAAATCGGGGCCGGCTGGATTCCGATCAGAATGCATTTCGCTTTTATGAAACCGTGCGTGCCGGGCCGTGTATGTGGTGGGGCTCCCGTGCCGCCAACTTATACATTCTTGGCGAGGTGTTGCCGGAGATCGAACACAAGATTCTTCTCATGTGTTCCGACGAAGATTCCGTTATCGAACCCACACGTCGGGGCGCCAAGCTGCTGCGCAACGGACGCTATATAGAGTTCCAGGGGCAGGGCAACAGCATGGTGGAATACCGAGCCGCCGCCATTGCCCCGGCCATCGCGTCCTTCTTGGCCGAAACGTGAGACGTTATTCGATGGCCTAGGCGGGTTCGCTCGCTTTTTCCTTTGGCGAAAGGACCCACAGTACAACGGCCACCAGCAGAAGGGCGGGGACGTCGCCTACAAGGTGACCAGTTTCGTTTTCGTCCATGATCGCCTGCACTGCCATGATCAAGGCGTGCACCACGCTCGACCAAATGGTGAAAGAGATCAAGCTGCCATGGTCCCCTGGGTTGTTGGCGGCGCGAATGAGAAAAACGCCGAGGACGAAATACACCCCGCAGATCATTTGCAGGTAATACATGCCGTCGCCGCCGTGCCACACCCATCCCGACGGCCACACCAATCCGATTGGATAGACCAACAGAAAGATGACTCCGAAGACGCGCAGCGCCAGCGCGAGGTATTTCGCTTTACCAGCCTCTGTCACAGTCAATCCTCCCCGCAATCTTTAGTATGATAGCGAATTACCAAGTCATCTCATCACCGGTGTTGGCGAAGTATTTGCCTGACATGTCCATGTCGTATTTCTCGATCATGGCCATGGAGCGGGAGACGCTGGTTTCCACGTCGATCATCAGGCTTTTCGGCAGACCGGCCGTGAAGTCGGTGTCAACAAAACCGGGAGTCAAAATGCCAATGATGACGCCCTTCTCTTTCACGTCTGGATGCAGGGAGACGTTTTTCATCACCATGTTGAGGGCTGACTTGCTGGCACGGTAGAACGGTTGGCGCGAGCCGCGCACCAGGGACAGACGGCCTTCGGACGAAGAGATGTTGATGATTTTCTTTTGTTCGCTGGCGGCGACGTGGTTCAAAAACGCTTCGGTGATCTTCAACGGACCCAGCACGTTAATGTTCATCACGTCATCGAACACGGAATAATCGATGGCGCCGAAGTCTTGCGTGTCGCGCCCACCGGAAATGCCCGCGTTGTTGATCAACACGTCGATGGCCGTGCCCTCCAGCTTGGCGGCGAGGGCGTCGATCTCCGCATGATCGGTGACGTCCAAGGTTTCGATGCGGACGTTGTCATACTGCCTGGCCAAGTCTTGCAGCGGCACATCGTCTTCCGGTGAGCGGGACGTGGCGATCACATCCCAGTCCTGTTCCGCATAGCGCTTGGCGAACTCAAAGCCGATGCCGCGGCTGGCACCGGTGATCAAAACCGTCGCCGCCTGGGCGGATGAAAAAGCAAATAAGGTTACGAGTAGGAGTGTTGCACGAAACATGGTCGTCCCTTTCAATTTGCGCTCGTTCCTTACCAAGACATGGCGCCGCCATCGTAGCGAATGAATTCACCTGAACGGTCAAGCGTCAACCCGGCAGTGGTTGCAATCATTTGTGAAACACTCTCTTCAGGGGTCAGTGGTGTGAAACGGCCATAGTCAAAGTCAACTGCCGCTTCAGCTTCTTCTTTGGGAAGACCGACAGCCTGACGCAGCATGCGAGTGTCAACGCCGCCGGGATGGAAGATTCCCACGGCTATGCCCCGGTCCTTGAGCCGCATGGCCGTGCCGCGCATGGCCATGTTAACCGCCGCCTTGCTGATGGAGTAGTAGGGCGCCCGCGGCGGATTGCGCACCGACGCGATGGATCCGGCTGTACTGGAAATGACGATGATCTTCTTTTCATCGCTGGCGGCTACATGATCAGCGAAAGCCTCCGAGACCTTTAGAGGTCCGAACACATTTACCACCATCACTTGTTCAAACAGACCCTTGTCTAAATCGCCCCAGGCTTGGCGGGGCAGGTCGCCGAACATGCCGGCATTGTTGACAAGAATGTCAATGGCCGTGCCATTGTACTTGCGGGCCAGCGATGCGATCTGATTCAGATCGGTGACGTCCAGCGCTTCGATAGTGATGTTGGGATTGGACCGTGCCAGCGCTTGCAGTTCTTCGTCATCATCTGGCGATCGGCTGGTGGCGATCACATCCCATCCATTCGCGGCGTATTGGTTGACAAACTCCAGCCCGATGCCCCGGTTGGAGCCGGTGATGAGGACTGTCTTGGCGTGAGCCGTGAAAACGGCAAAAGTCAAAGTCGCGAACGCGACAGCAGCGATCATGAGTTGGCGTGGCATGGTGGCATCCCCTTAGTTTGAGCGTAGGTATTCTTGTCCATAAGTTTAAAGCCCGGTGTCACAATCCGACACTGAAATCGGATGTATACTCGCAGGGCAAAACAGCCCAGCCCAGGGAGGCCACATGCTCGGCATTAAAAGCGTCGATCACATCGGCATTCGGATCAGCGACAAGAAAAAGTCCGTTCCGTTCTACGAATTACTCGGTTTTAAGTTTGATGGCGATGCGGGATTCGAACAGGGACATCCCATCATTATGGAGCATCCAAGCGGCGTTGTGGTGAACCTGTTGGGGCCTGCTAACAAGGATGTTGGTACAAACGTCCTTATGGATGTGGATGATCGTTACACCGGAATTACTCATGTCGCTTTACGGATTGAGTCTCTGGAAGAGACCAAAGCGTTTCTTGAAGAGAACGGCATTGAAATCACCGGTTCTCTGCGCTTTGGCAATCTAACCGCCGTGTTTATCCGCGACCCGGACCGTAACGTGATCGAATTGGACGAACGGGCAGGCCCCGCGACCTCAGAGCAGGGCAGTTACGCGGATCACCCCTAGGTCACGGCACCGTACCGTCTCACCACGCCATCGGTTGACCCGTGTACTGCATGAACCGCGCGGACGTTTCCGGCGTATACCAGGCGATCACATCACGCACCCCCGCCGCGCTTTCCGCCACCGGCACCTTGACCAAGTCGGTTAACCAAACCTCGGTCTTTAGCAACAACACAGCCATCGATATTCAATCGGGCGGTAGTCTCGTTTTGGATGGAACAGTAGAGCTTGATTTGACCGGCAGCGGTGGCATCGATGTCGCCTCGGGCGGAACCATTCAGCTCACCAACTCAAGTGGCGGTGCCGGGAACCCGGTTCTTGATATGTCAGGTGGTGCGCTCGATAACAGCGGCACTCTGCAAGTGGATACGGGAGCGGGCGGTGGTACCCGGACGATCAACGGTGAGATCAACAATTCAGGCTCCTTCGATGTCAATCACAGCGTCACCGTCGCCATGGGTGCTGCTGATTTCGATAACCTGAGCGGCGGTTCCATCGATGTAGAATCCAGCGATACCCTCCAATTCACGGGGTCCAGCACTGCGGCTGACGCCATCGACTTCCAGTCCGGTGGCACGGTCACGGTCAATTCCAGCGCAGTCCTTGATACCAACGGTCTCGACACCACCAACGACGGCATGATGACCATTGACGGCACCATGCAAACAGAGGGCGGTGACATTACCAACAATGGGACCATGGACATTGATGGCGGCGTTTACTTGGGAGACGGCCCCGGCGGAACGACCAACGGCGGTGTCGGCGCAACCTTCTTTAACCCGGGCACCATCACTGGATCCGGCGTTATCGAGTTGGAAGGCGGCACCTTTGATGGCACAGGCGGAAGTTCAACAATTACACCAGGTGCTTCGCCGGGTGAGTTGGTCATCGACGGCAACACCATATTCGGCGCATCGAGTACCACCGAGATCGAACTCGCGGGTACGCAATCTGTAACGGAACACGACGTTCTGTCTGTCACCGGTGCCTTCACCCTCGCGGGTACGCTCAGTGTCTTGCCTTATGACGATTTTGCTGCCCAAGACGGCGATGAATTCGACATCATCACCTGGGGCAGCCGCTCCGGCATGTTCCACGAAATGGAAGGGCTGGACACTTGGGATGGCGTGGCGCTCGATCCCATCGTCGGCGACAGCGGCTTGACCCTGGTGGCCCGCGCGGTGACCGCCGATGGCGACGATGGCGCGGACGTGTTCAATGGCTCATTGACTGACGACGTCATCACCGGCCGGGGCGGCGACGACATTCTCATCGGCCAGATGGGTGACGATGCTCTGTTCGGCGGCGACGGTGCCGATACTTTCTCCGGTGGGATGGGAGACGACCGGATCGTGGGCGGTTTGGGCGAGGACACGGCCGATTACACCGGCGCATCCTCGGCCATCACCGTTAACCTCTACTCAGGGTCCGCCATGGATGGAGATGGCGGCGTCGATACCCTGATCTCCATCGAAAACGTCATCGGCTCGGCCCATGCCGACGTCATCACCGGTAACGCCCGCGACAACGTCATCATCGGCGGCGAGGGCGCGGACGTGCTTATCGGCGGCGATGGCGCTGACCAGTTTGTCTTCGGCGGCCTGTCCGAGACCGGCGATTTGATCGAGGACTTCCTCTCCGGCACCGACACCATCGTCCTCGATGCCAACGCTTTCGCCCTGACCTCCGGCGAAGTCATCGAAGGCGAAAACTTCTCTATCATCACGGACGCCTTCGACGGCACCAACGCCGGCAACAATACAGCCTTTGCCAGCGGCGATGCGGCCCTGATCTATTCCGAAGCCGACGCGGCGCTGTACTACGACAGCAACGGTGCCAGCGAGGGCGGCTATTCCGTCGTCGCTACCTTCTCAAGCGGCACCCGCGTCGATGACGACGACGTTCAGGTGGTCCACACCTCTGTAATTTAGGGAACTCTCTAAAAATTTACCCGTGATAGAAGGGCCGGCCGTGGTCCCGAAGCCAGAGCCGGGCCAGCTGCCGCCGGCGTTCCGGTTCCGGCCAATCCTCGAAGGCCGTGCGCTTGTGGCCGATGAACCGGTTGTCGAGAATCTGAATCTGTCCCGGCTGAAAGACAAACTCCTTATAGAGAGAGGTGTCGTTCAAGATGCCGTAAAGCGCCTCAAGCGCCGCATCGCCTTCCTTATCAATGTCTTTTTCCGCAACCGAATAGCCTTGGCGGATGAGCCGGTTGCCCAGCCGCGCTGTGAGGGACTCCCCGTCCGTCATGAACAGAGGATTGGACAGCACCAGATCGTCGTCGTCGGCGTGCTCCTTCACCCGGTCCCAAAGAAACGGCTCATAAAGACGGGGGAGGAGGTCCGGATGCTGGTCGCGCATGAGATTGTGTGCCGTATTCAGGCTGGCAATGCGGCTGATGCCGCCGCTCTTGGCCGTTCTCACGCATAACAGAGAGACAAAGTCCGGTGGATAGATGTTATAGGCGTTGTCCGTATGGAACGGCTGCTCCGCATTGGTGGTGTACGGGCGGATGCGGTTGCCGGGCCTGAGCCCGCTGGTGTCCGCCACTTCGTAGATCATGGTGCCGTCCCATTTCTGCGCCACCGGGCGGGCGACCATGCTGGCCAAGATCCAGTAGATCGCCAGCGCTTCGGTTGGGCGGAGGTCGTCGAGCGGCAACCGGTCGATGAGTACAAACCCGGGCCCTGCTGTGAGGCATTGTTTGGCCTGTGCCATGAGTGCTGCGCACGCGGGCAAGTCAAAATCATTGGGAGAGAGACGCAGGACCGGGAGTGGATTCTTCTTTAACGCGTCCGCGAGGGCGAAAACTTCCGTCCGGCAGGCCTCATTGAGAGTCAGATGACCGTCATCGGGCGCGAGCGTGTCTGCCGTCCATGTGGCCGGACCTGAGAGGGATTGATCTAACATGCCTGTCGTCGATTTCGTTTCCTTGCGCGCATCAAATCACAACCGGTAAGCGGATTCGAGGTCTTCCTTTTCCTTGCTCTCGGTGGCGAAAAACGCTTGAATCACAAGGGTTTGGACATCGGGTTGGGAGCCGGGCATGGCGACGGCAAAAAAGAAAGCAGCGGCCAAAAAGAAAGCCGCGGTAAAAAAAATCGGCGCCCGCGAAAAAATCGCCTGCTAAAAAAACAGCATCTCCCGCGCAAGGACAAACATCCGCACCCGTTGACGAAGAAAAGCGTCTCGAGATTTCAACCTCGCGCATGTTTCCCCGCTGGCTGGCGCAGCATGACCTCAGTTTGGCGTTCACCACCTATCAAGCGCACAAACTGTTTTTCGTCGGCCGCAAGCCCGACAACCGTATCGGTTTTGAGGAACGCACGCTGCCCCGGTGTATGGGACTGGTGATCGACGGCGACGAACTGGCCGTCAGTTCGCAGAATCAAATGTGGCGGTTCCGCAACCTTTTGCAGCCCGGTCAATCTCACGAAGGTTACGACCGCATATACGCGCCGCGATTTTGTTATGTGACCGGTGACGTTGATGCCCACGACCTGGCCTTCGACGCCAACGGCGATGTGGTGTTCATCAACACGTTGTTCGGTTGTCTTGCCCGGGTCTCCGAACAGCACAGTTTCGACGTGATCTGGAAGCCGCCCTTCCTGACCCGTCTGGTGCCGGAAGATCGCTGTCATCTCAATGGCTTAGCCATGGTCGGCGGACGGCCAAAGTTCGTTACAGCGGTGTCCGAAAGCGATGTAGCCGACGGCTGGCGGGACAATCGTATCGGCGGCGGCGTCATTATCGATGTTGAGAGCAACCAGATCGTTTGCCGGGATTTGTCCATGCCCCATTCGCCCCGCTGGCACAAGGGCATGCTTTGGTTCTTGGAAGCAGGAACGGGATATCTTTGTAAGCTTGATGTCACATCTTCAACGGTCGAACGCGTCGCCTTTTGCCCCGGCTTTTTACGTGGTTTGGCCTTTCACGGCGACTTTGCTATCGTCGGATTGTCTCAGCCGCGCCGGGATGGTGCCTTCAAAAACCTTCCACTAGACGACGAATTGGCCGCCAAGAAATCCGAACCCCGTTGTGGGCTGCAAATTATCGATGCCCGCAATGGCGCGCTGACGGATTGGGTTCGCATTTAGGGTCTAATCACAGAGTTATTCGATGTGGCTGTCTTGCCTGGTGCCATTCGGCCGAGAGCTGTTGGCTTTAAAGACGATGAAATCAACCGGGTGCTGCATCTGCCGCCCGAAATCTCTTAAAAGACGGCCGGCAGTACAGGCCAACTTAGTGATGCCCGATCCTTTTACCGCCCAGCCGAAAGACACGATTTTTAGTTTCTTTGATCATACCTTTAACATTAGCCTTCTTGAGCGCTTGGTCTCGCATGATGTCGTCCATATCTCCCAGCTAGACTGACCTCTCCAAGACGCCATCCGAGTTGCTCGCCTGCATACTTACAAATTTGAACTATCGGACGATGGCCTCTGGTTAATGGAACAACTGGAGGAAGGGGGTGTGGTCAAGGTGAAACTGGACCATGCTGTTTCTCTCCCGGAAGACCAAAAGACGGTACCAGTTTTTGTTGTGGAAATGCCGCAGCCTATCAGTGATCAGGTATCAAATTTTGTATTGATCGACGGTTTGCATCGCACCGTCCGACATATCCTTGATGGTGACGAGACAATTAAAGTTCAATTGGTTTCTCGTCCCGAGGATTTATGCCGATTTCATTATCACAAAGTTGGCGGCAAAGCCTTTGACGTGCTGGGAAGAAACGCGGACGTCGAAAAAATAGAACTGAAATACTATTGGGCGGGACGTTAATCCGCGAAAATCCAAGATCAAAAATATCCCCACTTCGAAAGGTCGACGGGGCAGGGCAACACCCGGTTGCTCTCTTTATAAAGAGCCAAAATGGACGACAAGTCCGGCTTGTCTACGTTGATCTTGCTCGGATTTTCTTTGGGTAAGGGACCAATCTTGGGCGGGTCCACACCCATGAAACCGGCGAGCAAAGTTGCGTATTGATCCGGATCTTCCACCAACAGCTCCATCGGGAGCATCATTACGTCGTAATGCTGACTGAAGGCCTCATATGCCGCTGAGAAATCATAAAACGGGATGGGAATGATTTTAATGGGGCCGCACGTGCATTTCTTTTTGCAAGCGGGAAAGGTGCATGTCCCCATATCTCGGGTCAGCGCATTTTCCAACGGATAACTGGCGGTCGCGCGTTCCAGGGTATGATCGTGCAGATACCGCGACCAAATTAGGTCGTCTTGCCGGCGAATGGTCAGAAGCAGTTTCTCGGCAGGAAAAACCCTTCTGGTTATCTCAGCCTGTTTAACAAAATCAGACGGACCCAAGATGTGTTCGTACGTCCAGATGTCGGCTGACGGTATTTCAATGGGGTATTCTTTACCTTGCAGTAAGCCCACGGCTTTCGCTTTGACTTCATTCTCCATGTCATGAAATTTGCCTAGGCATGAGCCGAGCTTGGGCAGGATGTGCTTTTGCAGGGTTGTGGTCCCGGTTTTTGGGTAGCCGATATGGATAAGTTTTGCCTGATTGGCTGTGTTGGGAGAAGCCATCGGTATATTGTTTACGGCACCATTAGAGGATCGCGGTAGGCACATTATACAGAACGAAAGTGCACTCAAGCTGATACAATCGCCCAGTGACCAATATCAGGTCTTGCCGTTTGAGACGACCATATAACACCCTAACGTCTTGAAAACTCTGCGAGAGGAGAAGGGACTCATGATCGAACCCTGGCGTGTCGCCTGTATGCAAACTTATACCCATGCGTTGAACGGTTGTCAGAACCGTGAAGAGGCCATGGCCATCGTCAGCACCAGCCTCGACCGCTGGGAGCAATTGATTCGCGGACAGGCACGAAACGGGACCAAACTGCTTCTGTTTCCCGAGTTCGGTTTGCAGGGCTTTCCGGTCGGAGAATCGGCCGAAACCTGGATCGAAAAGGCTTGTCTGGACCTGCCTGGCCCCGAAAGCGAGCGCCTGCAAAAGCTGGCGCAGGAGCTAAAGATTCATATTGGTGCCAATGCCTATTGGCGCGACCCGCAATTTCCAGGCCGGTATTTCAATACCAGTTTTCTCATAGACACGTCTGGCGACATCGTTCTTAAGTACCGGCGTATCAACACAGCCCACGCTGGCTCTCCCCATGATTTTATGAACAAGTATTTCGATACCGTCGGTGTCGAAGGGGCTTTTCCCGTCGCCGATACGGCGCTCGGCCGCATTTCCATGATGCCCTGTGGAGAAATCATGTTCCCCGAGGCGGCGCGCATGTTCATGTTTCGGGGTGCGGAAGTGTTGCTCCATCCCACATCGGATTTCGGCGCGGCCGACAACAACGGCTGGCAATCGGCCAAGACCGTGCGTGCGTCCGAAAACATGATGTACCTGGTGTCGTGCAACACTGCCGGCATTCGCAATGCACCTTATGCGGAAAACGAGTGCCAGGGGCGGTCAAAGATTTTCGATTACGACGGCCGTATCCTTGCCGAAGCGGGTATGGGCGAATGCACCAGGGCAGCGACGTTCATCGACGTGGAGGGCTTGCGCCGGCTGCGTTCCGGCGTCGGCGGCTACAACAGGCTTGTCCGTAACCGCATTGAGATGTACCGGCCCGTATACGACACGGTGAGTTTCTATCCGCCCAACCAATTCGCCGATACGGTTATGGATTCCAAAGAGCGAATCGAAGAAAACTATCAGCTCGCGTTGGACAACATGGCGGATCAAAGGATCATTCCGCCGCGGCAGAAACCCGTTAAAGAGGCGGCGGAGTAAAGCTAAATACCGGTTCTGACGCCGAAATCCACATCCGTTGTCGGGGTCTGATAAATGCCTGTCTTGTTGTAGCGGGCGAGGACGTCGCGTAGCTGCTTGTACCCCGTATAGGGATTCACATACGGATCGACGGCCCAGACATCCAAGGGCATGCCGATCTTTTGTGCGTAGATGTCCATGTAGGCCGTTGGGTCATCCCAGATAACGGAGTTCATGGTCGGGTCCTGACGGGCAAGACGCAGTTCACGCAGATCCAATGAGCCGGACATAAACGCCCGTCCTGCCGTATCGATTTCACCCATCACAGAGCCGTCGAAGTGAATGATGCGGCTGTACCCCCGCTCGAGCACGCTGGGATGAACCCCATGGGGGTCCAGATATTCCCCGCCGTTACGCGGGGTCAGGATGTACGCCGTGTTCTCAAAGCCGCGAGTCTGTCGAGTCAGCTCCCACGGTAGGCGGTCGGCACCGTGCGGATCAGAGGTGCAATGGATGATCACCTCCGCGCCTTTGTGCACCAGCATGCGTGCCGTTTCTCCGACCGTATGATCAAAGCACACCATGGTGGCGAGCTTACCAAGGGGTGTGTCGACGACTGGGAATAGATAGTCGTAGCCGAAGGTGTCGACATATTGAGTGAAGATGCTGCCGGGCGTGCAATCGGGGAAGAAACCCCACACGTCAGCGCAGTGAATTTTGCGGTAGCGGTGAATGAGGTTGCCGTTGTCACCGATGATGAAAGCGCAGTTGAAGACGCGGCCTGGGAATTTGGGATCTTTCTCCAGGGCAGAGCCGGCGATGTACACTTTGTTCTTTACGCAAAACTCGCCCAACTGATCGGACTCCGGGCCGGGAAACGAAATGGCAATGCGTTCGAATGTGGCCGGCGTGCGCCGTCCGTATCCGCCTTGGCCGTGCAAAAAGAACTCCGGATAGCACAACAATCGCGTGGTCGGGCCCGACGCGCTGCGTTCGGTGATGGACAAGGCGTCTTCCAAATTTTTCTGAATGATCGCCTTGGGATCCTCGGTGCGCTTCTGGATGAAGCGGGGTTCAGGCTGGACCACGAGCACGTCGTAACGATCCTCCCGCGGTCCGTCAATAGCGTTGCGCTTGGCCTGCGCCTCCGTGCGCTGGTTGGCTTCCTTGATCCATCCCGCTTTGGTCTTCGGTAACGCGCGCTTCGGCTGCATGCGTTTCACTTGCTGGAATCCTTTGACATAGAGATTTGCGCGCACGTGGACCGGCGGATTGTAATAAGGGTTCTGCCGGCGGATGCGCAGGGTTTCGATGTCAGCGGTCGCAGTCAAAAACGTCTCGTCCTTGCCGATTCTTTGGTGGCGGTACGTCCAGGAGTAAAAGCCACATCCCGGCGGCAGGGAGACCGTATGACCCTCCCGCGTCACATGGCTCGGCGTCGCCGTGGCGACGTAAGACAGATTTTCGTATGCCCGCACCAACCTTGCATTCATTCGGGGCTCGTAACTGTAGTCGCGCCGCTCGATGGCCGGGTTAAGAATGATCTCAGCGCCTTTCCAGGTCAGCGCCCGCCCTAACTGGGTCTGAAAAATGTCTTCGCCAATGAGCATGCCGATGACGCCCAACGGAGTCTTGACGACGGGGAACTTTGCCTTTTTACCAAGATCGCAGGCCGTATCGCTGAAGCCGGTGAGATAGTCCGGTGTGACTTTGGTCGTGCGCAGGAGCGTTTTACCGTCCGGGCCGAACACAAAGCCAACGCTTTGAGCGGTTTTTGATCCTTTCGGCATCATCGGAACGGCGCCGGCCAAGAACACTTTCTGTTTTTTAGCCAAGGCGGACAGCGCTTTCGTTGCCACAACTTCCGTTGACGCCTTGGAGCCCGCCTCCCCGAGAGGCAATAGCACAAGCAGCGGTTCGCCGGCCGGTCGTGGCTCTCCCTTTGCAGCAGCGATCAGACCGTTCAGGTCCGTTACAGACTCCACGGACCATGGTTGTTGGGTCATGACGATCATGGCGGCTCTCCTCAGCCTTTGTAGAAGACGGTGGGCTTGGTTTGCTTGTCGGGAAGTAAGGCCCAAAGATCCTGATCCGCACTCAGACTCTCTGTCTCGCCAAAGATGCGGGCATTGGTCGGGCAGACCTCAACGCAGGCCGGTTC
The DNA here is from genome assembly GCA_965207985.1 of Rhodospirillaceae bacterium. GTDB lineage: Bacteria > Pseudomonadota > Alphaproteobacteria > Rhodospirillales > Rhodospirillaceae > CBDBND01. Next base: position 75,647 of record CBDBND010000011.1, read on the forward strand.
CCGGTTGTCATCAATGCGGTGATAACAGAAATCGCATTTGGCGATGGCGCCTTGGTCAGCCCGTTTCACATCCGGCCGTGCAAAGTCGGATTGATCTCCCGGAAATGGTGTGCGCTCGTCAAAGACCTGGAACCGTTGATCATAAGGGCAGGCCAAAACACAGGCTCCGCAGCCGATGCATTTGTCCCAATCCACCAAAACGATGCCATCGTCCTCCCGGGCATAAGTGGCCTTGGTTGGACACACATCGATGCACGGTGCGTCATCACAATGGTTGCACATCACCGGCAGGAACTGGCGCTTGACGTCGGGATAGCTGCCGATTTCCTGTTCCAGGATTTTGGTGAAGTTGATGCCTTGAGGTGTGTTGTGTTCGACCTTGCAAGCAATGACGCAGGCATTGCAACCAATGCAGCGGTCCAGATCCATCACCATGCCGTACTTGCTCATGAGACGGAGCCTTCATTGTTTGCAATCTTGGAAACTTTCACCCGCACACAGGAATCCGTCTGGCCGCTCAACGTATCGATAAAGGCGACGTCCGGTGCCGGCAGGAAGTTATTAAAGCCGGTCCCCTTGTATTTGGAGACCGAATAGGCGCGGGCCCAATGGCCCAGTGTGGAAGGAATGCCGATGCACTCCGGATGAATGAGTTCCGTTGTCTTTAAGGTGCCTTCGCCTTCGGCAAACTGGGATTGAATACGGATACGGTCGCCGTCCTTTAGTCCCTTTTCGCGCGCCGTCTCGCTGTTGAGCATGACGTTATAGGTGTAGGGGTTGGCTTCGCTGATCTCGTCGATCCAAAGGTTTTCGACCGTCACCGAAAACGTGATGAACGGCACTTTGAAGTTCACCACATGAAGGTCGTAGTCGGGATCATGGTCGTCGTGAGCGTGGCAAGGGAAATACTCCAGGAGAGGCGAATAGGGCGACAGATCCCATTCAATGCCTAAGGTATCGACCACATCGCGTACCCGTTCACCGGTCTCAATCAGGTGTTCCATGTAGATGGGCACGCGGGCCTTCATAAACGGCCTCGGATATGCCTCTTCGATGGTCTTCTCCCGGGTGATGAGACAGGCGGTTTCCCCCAGTTGGTCGAATGAAAAACCGTCTCCAATGAGAGTCTTGGCCTGGCGTTCGGCGATGTCCTTGACCGAATGGCGTTTGCCGGGTTCCAGGCGGTAGGCATCGTCGATGTTCCACATGGAGTGGCCTTGCTCATAAAGATCATCGAGGAGCCCAATCCGCTCGGCCAAGTCCAAATACACGTCCGTCCACGGGCGTGCGCCCTCAGGTGGGGTAACTGCTTGCTGGCGCATAAGCCAATACCATTCCCCAGGGCCTGGTGTGATGAAGGCATAAGGGTCGTTGGCCGGGAAAAGATCCCAGCGTTCGTAATCGTGGCTGTCGGGCAGAACGATGTCCGCAAATTCGGTGGTTTCGTCGATGAACGTTGAAAAAGACACCTGAAAGGGGATCTTGGCCAGCACCGATGCCATGGCTTCCGGGTTGTGACTGTTCATCATCAGATTGGTGCGGCCGTGCATTAACACTTCCGGTGCATAGGGAATGCCGAAATGTTCGGGATCGCGAATGCCCCAGGCAAACATGCCGCGGGTAAACAGAGCGGCAGGAAAAAGCTCATTGAGATCGAGGGTTTCGGGAATCTTTGGCTGACGGGGCGGGTAGGGCTTGTGGTACTTGGCGATGTGCTGCGCTGGGATGAGCATGCCGTCTTCATCCTGTTCCGGCGCCCAAAACGGCCCGATGGGATTCACCCCCCGTTGTCCGCCGGGCACATCCAGATTGCCAACCATCAGATTGAGCATATGGATGGCCAGTGTGGTGTGGGCGCCGCCCTTATGTGCGCCCGACCCCCGCTTGAAGTGAATGGCGGAAGGCCGGAGCGGCAATTCATGGCCATCGATATTGACCATCGAGCCGATGGAGGCCGCTTTGGCAAACTCTTCAGTCAAACGGCGAATGGTTGCGGCAGGGACGGTGGTGGTTTGCGATGCGGATTCCACATCGAATTGCCCCGCATGGTCTTTGACCTTTTGAAAGGCCGGCCGGGCATGCTGATTGCCGACGGTGTAATCCCCGTCCAGCGCGGCCTCGGCAACGGAGGGATCGTCAAAAGGCTTAGCCCCGTTCGTTGATACGTCCCAAACCTGCGGTTTCCAAGTAACCGTATCGCGCAGATAGTGCCCATCATCGCCGATGAGGTAGGGTGCGTTGGTTTTTTCTTTGAGAAATACGGCGTCGTAGATTTCGAGTTCGTTCAGCAACACATTAAGCATGGCCAAAGCCAACGCGCCGTCGGTTCCCGGTTTGATGGGAATCCATTCCTGTGCCTTGGCGGCCGCGTTGCTGCAGAACGGGTCGATCACCACCAGCTTGGCACCCCGGGCGCGGGCTTCCGCCATCATATCCGCGGTATGAAGGGGAATGGTTTCGGCCAAAGCCCCCAATTGCGTGCCCCACAACACCATGTAATTGCAGCGCTCGAAGTCCAGCTCGCCGTTGAACGATCCATTGAGCAGCAGGTGGGCCATGTGCGGTGCCGCGCCGCAATAGTCGGCCCGGTTCCAATGAAGATTGGGTGTTCCGAAGGCGGCGCCAAAGGCTTTGGAAATGCCGTAGCCGGGCATGTCGAAGTGGGCGATGACCAACTTGCGCGGGTCGTCCGCGTGCACGGATTTGAGGCGTTGGGCGACGGTCTCTAGCGCTTCGTCCCAAGTGATCTCCTGCCAAGAGGGGTCTTCATTAAGACCTTTGTTGGGATTGCCGCGCTTCAACGGTGTGGTCAGGCGTTTAGGGTCATGCAAGTCGAGGAACCGCGCTTTTCCCTTGGCACAGATGTAACCGCGGGAATTGGGCGCCGCCGGATCACCGACAACATCGACCACCTTGCCGTCGATGCGATGAACCTTGATGCCGCAACAGTTGTAGCAGCCCATGCAGACAGAAGGCGTCCAGACGTCATCTTCAAACCGTTGCTTTTCTATATCGCGTGTCATGCGGTGCGTTCCCGGTATCACTCTAAGCAACGGACTCGAAAGCGCCAACCTTGAGCAGTGCGTAACGAAAGGCGATATCGCCGACGATACGGGCAACAACCACAATCGCCACTAGAGCTGTGCTCGACGAACTGATCAGGAAAAGCGCTATAGGCAGGACAAGTCCTAGCCCGACGGCCAAGATCCAGAAAACCAGTCGTTCTTCCTTGATCAGCCAATCGGCTGATACTTTGCTAGCGCCATCACGCCCGCGCATGATTCGTACGTATAGATACGTTGCCGCAGTTATAAGGATAATCAGCGCGATACAAGTGCTGGTGAAGTCGTTCTCAATGGTCCGCGTTATCGGTTCACCCGTAACGACGCCCACAAGCATCGTGCCGGTCAACGACCCATGCAAAAAAGACAGGAAAGGCAGAAGTGGCGTGGCCCAAAACGCAACGCCGGCTGACGCTTTCATCGCCAAGCCGGGATAGAACAAGACAAAAATTCCGGTGATGCCGGCGCCCGAGATCAAAACTGTGTTCGCGCCTTTAATAAATGCCAACGTGGGAATCACATGCCCACTTACATACAGACCGCCAAAAAGAATAAAGAATCCTATGGCTACCGTTCCCCGGCTGATCCAGGAGTGGCGGATGTTGACAATGGCGCGCCATGCCAGCATCGGCTTGCCCAAGTGAGAAAGCAGTAAGACCACCGCGCTTGCCATACACACCAATGCGCCCACCATCCCCGCTACATGGCCGACTGCCGCAAAAAGTAGGAACCCAGTAGCCCCAATTCCTTCCAATGCAAAAACGACGGCTTCCCTTAAACCCCAAACTCTTTGAAACCTGGGTCCGACCGTGAAGCTTTGTATGTCTTGGGTAAGAGGTCGTTGAGTCACGCTTTTACGCTTTGAAATATATTGTCCGCTTGCTTAACCGTCGCTCATCTCGATGTCTTCGAGGCGGAGTTGCTGACGGCCAAAAGTAATGTTCTGCACCCGGTCGGAGAATGCGAAAATCGCGGTTTGCGGAAACAGATAAAGCGATGGCGCCAAGTCATGTAACTTGGCCATCAAATCCTGCAATTGTTTCTCCCGAGAGACGGGGTCGAAGTTTGTTTTTGTCGCTTCGATTTCTGCCATCATCTCCGGAATACAAAAGAACACACCATTCTTTGCACAAGAGACGGTTTCAATGGCGCGAATGGCATCCATGTAAGCCGAGGTGTTCCAAATGGAGGAAAGAATGTCCGCGTCGTCCCAGTCGCCGGAAAACCACTTGCGAATCCATTCCGTGCCGAAGGTAGGCCTGATCTCCAGGTCGACCCCGATTTGCCGCAGGTCCTGAGCCACCGACTGATAGATCAGTTCCGCTTCGGGCACGCCGGCGGACAACAAGACATCCGCTCTCATGGACAAGCCGTCGCCGTAACCAGCCTCATGTAACAGAGCCCGGGCTTTGTCCGGGTCGTAAGGGTAGGGTTTGATGTCGGGGTTGTAGCCGAACACGCCGGGGATGGCACCTTGGCCATTGGCTTCAACGGAACCATTGAGAATGATCTCGGCAATAGCCTGTCGATTGGTGCCGTAATTCATAGCCTGACGCACGCGGACATCCGCCAGCGGATGATCGGGCCGGATGTTCGGCAAGGTGAGTGCCCCCACCAAAGGCGCTTCTTTGACGAGTGTCCGATAGCCTTCTTGCTCCAGCAGGTGAAGGGACTCGAACCCCAAACCATATGCAATGTCGATCTGATCTGACATCAACGCCTGGGCCCGGCTGATCTGCTCGCCGATGACGACAAATTGAATTTCGGTGAGTTCCCTGACACCCCGCCATGAAGAGAGGTTGCGCTGCAAGATTGACCGGCCACTGTCCATGCCCCAATCGGTGAGAAGGAACGGGCCCGATCCGATAGGCTGGAGACCAAACTCATCCGGGCCCATGTCTTGCCACGCGTTTTTTGGAACCATGAGAACCATGCTAAGGCGTTTCGGAAAAATGGCGTCCGGCGTCGTCGTAGTGAACAGCACCGTGAACTCGTCGATCGCTTCTACGGACTCAACGAGCGTTACTTCACCTGAAATGAAAAAACGTTGGGCCGATTCCGTCTTCAAGTAGTCGATGACGGCGACCACGGTTTCGGCGTTGAAGGGTTCGCCGTTGGCAAAGGTCACGTCATCCCGCAAACGAAAGACCCAGGTGGTCGGTGAGGTCAATTCCCAAGACAATGCTAAGCTGGGGATAACGGCGCCGTTTTCGTCGATGATAACGAGAGAATCAAATAGAACCGTGGCTGGATGAACGCCCCCGGTGATCATCGATGCAAAGGGATTACCGAGCCCCGGCGTGCGCGTTGGTACAGCGATTCGCAGGGTTTCCGCTGCTGCAAAGCGCAGGTCAAACCCTAGAAAAAGCAAAAAGGTTGTGAAGAACGCCAACCTTCGCAGGGATGTCTTGGAAAAGAATGCGCGCACGTTTTCGTCGGCCCCAGCCACGTTCCAATGTTCATCCAGTGGAGCACAACCGGTGATCCGAGCAAATGAAAAAGGCGCATGCTAATCTTTGAACCAGACCCGTTATCATTCTTATGATCGTCTAATGATCCAGCTACTGATACTGTAATCCGTTATGCCCTTGTTTGAGCTCACCCCCGAACAGGAACCCTTCCTTAAAATCGCTGACGACTTGGCGGAAAATCAATTGCGCCCTAATGCGGATGCCCTCGATGAGGCAGCCACTTTTCCCAAAGAGAATTTTGACGCCCTCGCAAAATCCGGTTTGCTCGGTCTTCGTATTCCGAAAGATCTTGGTGGTATGGGCGCAGACGTGTTGACCTCCGTGCTTGTCATAGAGCGGTTGGCGCGGGCCTGTGGTTCCACCGGCATGTGTTTCAAAATGCATTGTGAGTCCACCGAGCCCATCTGGCGTCTGGCCACCGACGATCAAAAGGAACGGTTCGTCAAACCTATCGCAAATGGCGAACGCATCACTACAACGGCAATCGCGGAAGCGGGGACGGGTTCCCATGTTTGGTCACTGCAGAGTTCCATCAAACCGGTGGACGGCGGTTACGACCTCGCCAATGTCCGGAAAGGATGGGTGACATCGTCCGAGCATGCCGATCTGTATTTCACGCCGGCCATGCTGGATGATGCAGATCCGGGTCATTTCACATCCTTTGTTCTCGAAAAGAGTGAAGTTAAGTGGTCGGTCGATGCGCCATGGAAGGGGCTCGGCATGCGGGCCAATGCGTCGTCGCCTATGACTTTTTCCGGCACCGTACCGACGGCCAATCGTCTTGGTGGCGAATCCTCCTGGCCGACCGAAGTGATGCCCGTGTTCATGCCGTTTTCCATGATCACATTTGCCGCCGTCTATCTTGGCATCGCGGAAGGGGCCTATGCCACCAGTCTGGATCACGTCACAGGGAGGGCTTACGGCGATACTGGATCGAAGCTGGCGGAGATTGACGGCATTCAACGGTACATTGGAGAAATGAAACTGGCCCTCGATCAAACCCGGGCTCTTGTTTATTTGGTATCCAATTTAATTGAAACCGGGGACATCGCCGATGTTGCGCCTTTAATAGAGTGTGTTTGCGCCGCTGACGAGACGGCCTTGTTTGTCACCCGCACGGCCATGAACATTGGCGGTGGACGCAGTTACGGCGGAGCTAATCCGCTCGGCCGTTACATGCGCGACGCCCAAGCCGGGTCCGTCATGGCGCCCACCGACGACATGATCAAACTCCGTGTCGGACGCATGCAATTGGGATTGCCCCAGTTCTAAGATCAGCCTTCTAAGCCGTGAGAAAATCCGTCACCGCTTTATGAATAAACCGGCGCGGATTTTGAATGTGGGCGTAATCGCCGCCTCCCGGCACGATGACAAGTTCTTTGTCTTGGGTTGCAAGCTTCTCAAAGAACTCCGCGCGCGGCATGGTCCCCTTCATGTAATCGGCTTGAGCGGCGGCATGGCCATATATCATCTGCGTCGGTACCGTAATTTTTTCCGGATTGACGGGGACACTGCCGACGGAATTCTCCTGTCGAATGCCATTGGGTGACCGCGGCTCTTCCTTAGAGACCTGTTCCGCCAAGGCTTTCTTGGCTGCCAGTTCGGTGAATTCGTCTTCCAGCCGGCCCATGAAGTAGTCGTAGGTGATCGGCCACCAGCCTTCGTCGGGGGCGGGCAGGATCACGCCACCACCGCCGATTGCCGGATCCATCAGTACCAATCGATTGATGCGCGCCGCGTTGCTTTCCGCATAACGCCCGCAGATGCGCCCGCCCCAGGACCAGCCGAGCAGATGGGGCCGTGCGACTCCTTCAGACTCGAGCCAGTCGATAACGGTCGCCAAGTCTTCAATTGCCTGGTCGGTCTGGATCGAAAGGGGATCGGCCTTCAGTTCGGACTTTGCATAACCGCGAATGGAGAACGTGACAGCGCCGAAACCCCGTTCCACCAGGGCGTCCATCAATGAGTAGTCCTCGCCACCCTCAAAGGAGAAATCAAATCCGGCTTGACCGGAAATGTTGGCGCCGTGGACAAGCACAACCACGTTCTCTGGATTGGAGTCCAAGCCCTTGGTCCGAACGGACAGCTTGCCGGCAGGGCCCGGGATCATGATGTCAGTTGCAACAACCATACAGAACTTTCACTCGGTTGATTGTACGAATGAGACTTTGCGTACGTGACTATTAGATCGCAATAATGGATACACTCAATGATGACAAGATGATACGAAGTCATTTATGACTCCGATGAACATCATTATTGCCGGAGCCGGTATCGGCGGCTTGAGTGCCGCCATCTCTCTTCAGCAAAGCGGACGCACCGTCAAAATCTACGAGCAGGCGCCGGAACTTGGCGAAATCGGCGCTGGTATCATGCTCACACCCAATGCGGTGAAGGCCTTGAATGCTTTGGGTTTGGAAACGCACCTGGCTGAGCTCGCGGTTGAGCCGGAGCATTCCGTCTACCGGCGTTTCGATACGGCTGAAGAAATGATGCGAGCGCCCCTTAAAGATAAAATGCTCGCCACCTATAGAGCCCGTTACTTTCACATTCACCGGGCCGACCTCCACAAAATGTTGATGGACTCCGTTTTGGAACGGGATTCGAACGCGATTGTTGTTGACCACGCTCTGGTGGACTTTGAACAGGACAGCACCAGAGTCATCGCCAAATTCGACAACAAAAATTCTGTCGAGGGCGATGTGCTTATCGGTTGCGACGGCATTCGCTCAGCCCTGCGACAGTCCATGTTTGGCGTGGAAGAGCCGCGCTTCACGGGTCAGGTCGCCTACCGGGGCATGGTCCCGGCAGATGGATTGCCGGCGACTGTGGTGGAGCCCGTATCCGTTTCCTGGCTGGGAGAGCATAAACACATCATTCAATACGGGGTGCGCGGCCGGACCTACATCAACTACGTCGCCATTGTCGCAACAGAGACGTGGACGGAAGAGGGGTGGAACCGCCCGGCGGACGTCAGTGAAGTGGTCAACACCTTTTCCGGCTGGCACGAGGATGTCCTGGCTCTGTTGAAAGCAACGCCGCCCGACAATTGTTACCAATGGGGACTGTTTGACCGTGACCCCACTACGCAATGGACAAACGGGCGCGTGTCGCTGCTTGGCGATGCGGCCCATCCCATGTTGCCCTTTATGGCTCAGGGATCGGCCATGGCGCTGGAAGATGCAGTAATTTTGGGCCGTGCTCTCAGTTCGTGTGAGTCGGCTGAACAAGGGTTGGCGGCTTACGAAAATTCCCGGCGCGAGCGCACCACATGGATTGTTCAGCAATCCCGCAAGGCAACTGATCTTTATCAGCGACTGACTGGGGACAAAAGCCAACAGCGGGCGTCTAATTTGGACGAGGTTTACGGATACGACGCGACATCGGCGCCCCTGTAATCGCACTGCCTAATCGCTTTTCGCGTAAACGATGTCGCCTTCTATGTGTTTTGACGCCAGGAAGAAGTGAAGAGCAGACCAAAGGCTGCAGATCGTTGCCATGATCAGCAAAGCAATGCCGAGGGATGCATTGCCAACAGTGCCCATCAACAGATCGCTGACGATACCCACCAACTGCGGGCCGATGATTCCCGAGATTAAATTGATGATCAAAATCATCAACGCAGCGGCAACGGCGCGGTTTTGAACGGCGGAGACCGCCTGGATGGTGGCATAGAGCACCGGACCCTGCATCACCCCGACGAAAGACGGAATGATGAGCCACAGGAAAGCCGGTGTGGGTGTCGGCCACAACAGCACGAAGGCATAAAACGGCGCCGCTGCCAGTTGGGCGAATACGCAGAGATAGATGGGAAATCTGACACCGCGGGCAGACAGCCGGTCGGCGATCAAACCGCCGGCCAAGGTGCCGAATGCATGAGGAATGCCGTTGGTAAAGGCCAGCCAGGTGCCGACCGTGGCCACATCCAGTCCATGGGCGCGCACGAAGAAGGAGGGAATCCAAATCAACACGGCCACCATGATCAGGCCGTACATGCTGCCGCCGAGAACCATGTGGCGGAACGTTCCTTTTGCCCACAGTTTTGAAAAGGCAGCGACCATGCCCGGCGTATCCGGCACGCGGGAAATACCGTCCGCATGGCCACGCGGCGGATCACGCAAGGTGAAATAAACGATGAGGGCGGCGAGAATGCCCGGCGCACCGAAGGCCACCAGGGTCAGCCGCCAGCCAATAGATTCCGCGAGCCAACCACCGGCTAAAAATCCAATAAACACGCCAAGCGGCGACCCGAGCCCGAAAATGGCAAGGGCCGATGTTCTTCGCGACATGGGGTAATAGTCGGAAATGAGGGAATGGGAGGGCGGCGTGCAACCTGCTTCGCCAATACCTACCATCACCCTGAAAAACGCCAACTGAACAAAGGACTGGGCAACGCCGCAGAGACAGGTCATGGCCGACCAGACAGCCAGGGCTGCGGCTATGATTTTTTTGCGCGAGTACTTGTCCGCCAGGTTGGCGATTGGCACACCCAAGAAGGCATACAGGATTGTAAAAGCCGCGCCGGTGATAAAGCCGATCTGCGTATCGGAGAGGCCCAAGTCCTCTTTGATGGCCGGAAGAAGGACACCCAGCATGTAACGGTCGGCATAATTGAAAATAGCCACAACCAGCAGCAGGCCGAGCACGTATTTGCTGTATGCCCCCGAGACTTTGAACGTCTCTGTCTGATTGGCCGTGGTATCCGTCATCGCTGCCCTATTTATTCTTCTGCAAAAACGCGGTGATCAGGCGCGCTGCTTCTTCAGGCTGCTCGATGACAAGGTAATGACCACATTTGTTGAGTATATGCGTCTCGCAGTCTGACAACTGATCTTGAACTTGCGCCATGCCTACGCCGCTGGGAGCGAGTTCGAAGGGGGTCATGTTGTCTTCATCTCCGGCCAGAAGGAGAGTCGGTGCGACAATGTCTTTTATCAACGGGCTTAGATCGGTTTTTCCGGCGGTTTCAGTGCCAGCGATGAAAGCGTCCGGACTTGTATGGCTGAACGCCTCCCGCATAGACGCCAGTTGAGCATCCGCTTCGGGCCGCTCGTAAAAAGACCGCGCGAAACCGGCGACGGAAGTAAGGTCGGCAACAGCGTCCATACCGCTATCACGGGCGGCGCGCATCCAAGTATGGCGCATCATGCGGGCGGCGAGATCCCACCGGGCCAGGAAACAACTCAACACCAGCCGGTCAATCACCTCCGGATGGCGGGCAGCAAGGGCAAGCGCGACCATGGCACCAAAAGAGGTGCCGTGCACATGCAGGCGTTCATGTCCGATCGTACCAATAAATTCATATACCTGCTCGGCAATACCTTCCATGCCGCCCGGCCGCGGTGTGCCTGTGCTCTGTCCGTAACCTGGCAGATCAAAGTCGATGACTTCGAACGCGCTCTCCATATGGGGTGTCAGTTTCTCAAAATTGCGATAACCGAAGGCGGAGCCGTGTATATGGAGAATTGATGCACCGGTTTCGGTTTTTTTGAACCAGATCGTTTCACCACCAGGAAGCGTTACGGTTGACATAAGAACTTATTCCAACGGGCTGGGCTTAAGGGAATTTGAGCAGAGACATGAGCCCGCGTATGTCGGGCTTCTGTTCGAGGGTCCAGATTGTATCCAATATCTGCTGGATGTGCTGATCGGAAAAGTGTGAGCCGGCATAGAGCCGGAACAGATCCGACAGTTGATCGTCGGTCATGCGGTTGCCGGGGCTCCCTAGAAAGGCGTCCACATTGGCGGTCTCCGTAGACCCATCGGTAAATTCAACGTCCAGAGTGCAGCCTTCAAAGGTGGCGCGTTCGGGGTCGGCAATCAATTCAACGCGGCTGCGCAAATCCAGAATTTCCGCGTCTGTGTAGGCGGGCTCCTTCATTTCATCCAGGGTGAACCGTCCGCGCATCCAGGCCGCAGCAGCGCAGAAACAGAGATCGAACCGTGCCGTCAATTCACTGCTGGGGTCGCCAAACCGTTCCATGCGTTCATCGCAAATGTCCTTGACGAACTCCTGAACCTTGAAACGCATGGCCTTAACGGCGCGCCCGTTAGCCCGTGGCAGGATCTCGAGAACACATTCGACGGGGCCATGGGTGATGGTTTCCGTCGGCACCGTCTTGTAGGTTTGGCCGTGAATGCGCCAGGTCGTGCCCAGAGTGCTGAGAACATCCTCAATTTTGTTTGCGTCTTCGTCGGAATGGGTAAGCAGCATGCCCTTATCGCCTTCGAAGGCCGTGGCCGGGGCATCGAATCCCCGCCGTGCCAGGTCGAACGCCGCCATACCTGATTTCGCCGTCGCACCGGTGATGTAAGACAAGGTCATGCTGCCGACGGAGACATAAGTGCCGAAGGCCGTGCACATGGCGATACCGAGGGCATTGCGCATTTGTTCCGCATTCAATTTCGCGAGAAGGGAGCAGGCAGCGGCTGCGCCCACGCCCCCCGTGAGCCCAGCAGGAACATAGCCTCGATAGTAAGCCGTGGGCATGAGAATGGTGGCGACGGCCAGTTCCGCTTCCATACCCAAGGCGAGCGCGGATACGACGTCTTCGCCGGACTGACCTTCCGCTTCCGCTGTCGCAAGAACCGCCGGTAAGACAGCCGAGGTGGCATGCATGAAACACGGGATATAGGTGTCGTGAAAATCGAGCACTTCAAACAGCGCACCGTTGACCAAAGCGGCATCACCCGGCGTCGTTTCCGTACCCAACCACAAGACATGCGCCTTCTGTTCACGCGGCGGCGCTACCGTGTCATGGAGAAGGCCGACGGCTTCGTGATCCGATGCGCTGACGGCGGCCTTCAATTGATTGAGCAAAAGCCGCTTTGCTTCATGGGCAACGTCATCAGGAATCCCTTTGCCGGACCAATCCTGCGCAAAGGCAACCAGCTGTTCGGAAACGGATTGGCTCATGAGTCGATGCCATCCACCGCGCCTTGATCGGCGACAGACCCGTACATCCAATTTAAAAGGGCGGATTGTCTATGGTTGTCCGCGCCAAGAGCATTGATGGCTTCATAAGCGGCGTACCCCCGCAAACCCACCAAGGTGGGCCGGCCTTCGTAGACGCTGGTGTACACCACACGCACCGGATAGGCATGTAGGGTATGCACATGCGCTGCTAAAACCGTTGCATCTATGTCCGCTAACAAATTTTCGGCGACGCTGTCGTCCTCCAGGGTCAGATCCATCCAGGCTTGGTATTGCTGTTCGATGGGATGGGTTTTGACCGGATACCCCGCTTTCCGTTCCGCTTCCATGTCGGGAACCTCGAACAGACTTAAACGCAGCCGTTTGATACCTGTGTTTTTCGACCATGTTTCAGAAGCACTGCGCAAAAACTTCCGGAAATCCGCTTCCTCAACGTTTTGCCGTAGGAACAACGCATAGGTGGGAAAGGGAACCGGTCCTTGGGGTGTGGCAATGCCCGTGTTGTCCACAAATGTGCAGGCGTTCTCGCCCACGGCCCGGTACGTGGTGCTCTTGTGCACGATCAGCTCGATGTCGCCCAGCAAATGCGCTTTGACATCGCTTTCCGGTGAGGCGTCGAACTTGGCCAAACCTTGTTTATCGCGATAGCGAACATCGGAGAGCCACATCAATTGCTGGTCGGATGGGCAGGACGTCTCGACCCCTTCAATGGGGGAAAACAGATCATCGCGAACGGGATCGAATTGATAATGCCGGTAGTCGTACACTCCGGCACGCCTCGTGATGGCAGGGCTGTGGACATCCCGCCAGTACTTCCGCACCCAGTCGAGGGGAAGCTCCGGCTTTTTCCAGCCGCACGTCACCCGGGCCAAGCCCGCCTGGTTTTCAATGTCGGCAAGCGTCGCCATAAATTCCCATCCCGCGTCACCCAAAAGTGGCGGACACCCTACTTTTATTGAGCTGTCTTCGTCTACACTGACCCGCACGCATAGCGAGTTACATAACCGATCATTCGGCTGCCGAAGCATGACACCTGAAGAAACACTCAGTACCTACCGCCGTGTTGTCGCATCGGCTGAAGATGAAGAGGTGTATTGGTGGTATCTCGGCACTACTTTTGTGGTCTTGAACGACGGATCGCATGTTCCCGTCTCTCACCCCGAAACGGTGATGATTTATTCCGTCGAGACGGTTTCCGATGAAGAATTTAAAATCGTTTGGCGGGAAGTTGGGTATTTCCGCGATCCAGTAACCGGAGAGATCGCCTCAACCTGGTTCAATCCGGTCACGGGTAAGACAGTTGAAACGCCGTCCCGTTTCGAAGAAGGGCCAGCCACTTACACTATTCATTCTACTAACGATGGGCTTTCCGTTTCGCTGACCCAGGCCCATGCCCATGTACGCGGCATTGATCTTTTTGTCGATGACTATGAGTCACGGGTGCTCATCACCCAAAGAGAAAGAAAAGTCCGGAGTTTTCCGGACCAAAACGGTGTCATTCACGATCCTGAAGAAGGGGGTGGGGCCGAGGCGCAGACCATCCTCACATTCGTCGCGAACAAAGAAGACGTGAACGATTCGAAAAAGCAGTGGGTCACAGCGCAGGGCACCTACGAGTTCAAACTTCTCGCCGTTCCCGACTGGATGGGACTTTCGACAGCAGACGCTCATACGGTTGTCTATGGCGTGATTGCCAAGGGACGGCCCGATGAAAAGGTCAACGTCCAGACTTGGGATAGGCTCAACACTTTGTTTTCGGGATTTTTTGATCCCTAGGCGCGTTACGCAGCCTGTTCACGTTCGACGTTTTCCACGTGGCGGGCGAGTGGTCTCATACCGTAATAGATGATCGCCGCTCCCGTCAGCAAAATGATCGGGCAGACGATGCTGATGGAATAGCGAATGAGCATGGAGTCTTCCAATACGTAGTCCGTGAAGACGGCAACCAGAAACGGTCCAAAACCCTGTCCTATGAGGTTGCCGGCCAGGAGGTAAAGGGCAACCACTTGGCCGCGCAACCGGTTGGGCACGATCAAAGGCAAGGCGGAGGGGCCGGTACCAAAAGGCATGGTTCCAAAAAAAATCACGGGCGCGAGCAGAACCAGTGACATCGTCGGTGACTCCATCAGCGGAAAGGCCGCAAGAAAAGGCACAGTCAACAAAGCCGACGTGAGGCCGGCCCGCATGTTGGAGTCCGCACGCCCTTTCGCTTTGAACCAGTCGGACAACAGCCCGCCGGCGACGACACCAGCCGATCCCAGAATCATAAAATAGAGGCCGAAAATGCCGCCAATTTCAGCGGCGGTCATGCCATAGGTCCGTATGTAAAACGTAGGCACCCAGGCCCCTATGGAAAACATCATCATGGCCAGAAACGTGAAGCCGAAAATGACGGAGCCCAAGACGCGCTTGTTTTGCATTAAATAGTTCCACGCGTCTCGTAACGAAAGCGCGTCCTGTGGAGTGGACCCGCGTGAGCCAATGCGCGGAGGTTCCCTAACGGTCAGCCAAAAGACGACGACCAGCACCAGACCGGGTATGGAGACAATTAGGAACGCCATCTGCCAGGGGCGCACGGTACCGATGAGCGCCACCTCGATTGGGCCGACGGCCGTCATTTGTGTGATCAGCAGTCCGCCGACGATCAAGGCGATGCCGGAGCCGAGGAAACCGGCGCCCGTAAAAAAGCTCAGCGCCCGGGTTACGCTTTTGCGCGGGAAATAATCGGGCAGCATGGAAAACGTGGCGGGCGACAACGTGGCTTCACCGATACCGACAAACATGCGCGCGACGAACAACTGCCAAAAGACCTTGGCCAGGCCGCAAAACGCCGTTGCCAGCGACCACAGCACCATGCCGACGGCAATAATGGCCTTCCGGTTTTTACTGTCGGCGAGACGGCCGAGGGGAATGGCAATCAGCCCGTGAAAAATGGCAAACGCGAATCCCTGGAGCCAACTGATTTGTGTGTCCGAGATGCCCAGGTCGGCGCGGATAGGGTCAACAAGCAGATTGATAATCTGCCGGTCGATAAAAGAAATGATTGTCGCCAGGCACAGCATGAAAACAACGAACCAGGCATAGGTATCGGACCGAAAAGCAAACGGATCATCACCGTTAGACGCCGCCTCAAGTGATTGCTCCGCACTCACGACGCCGATTTTCCAGCGATGAGATCGGCTGCTTTTTCACCGATCATGATGGCGGTGGCATTGGTGTTGCCGCTGATCAGGTCGGGCATGATGGAGGCATCTGCCACGCGCAAACCGTCGACGCCTCTTACTTTGAGGTCCGGGTCGACCACAGACTCGGCGACACTGCCCATGCGGCACGTACCGATGGGATGGTAACCGAGAAAGGCCGTCTGGCGCAGGAAGTCAGACCATTCATCATCCGTCTGAACTTCGGGCCCTGGCATACGTTCTCCCACTCCGTGTTTGTCAAAAGCCTCGTTGTTCAAAATAGCCCGCACGGTTTTGCAGCTGGCGATAAGCCGGTCCATGTCCTCAGGATGGCCCAATAACTGGTGATCGATGATCGGTGGATCCCTGGGATCCTGAGAGCGTATACGGACTTCCCCGCGGGTCTTCGGATAGGCGATGTTTATCGCCGCGGAAATGGCCGGCTTGTCGTAAGGGATCACACCGGCTTCATCGAAACTGAAAGCATATGGGCCTAACTGCACTTGCACGTCGGCGTGATCAAGGCTCGGTTCCGATTTCAAAAAAGCGACAGCGTGGGGATAAGGACTGGTCGCTGGACCGCGGCCGAACAAAAGCCAATTAATGGAATGAAGAACGATTTTCCAGCTGTTGATCTCGGTGTTGAAGGTGGATTGGTTGACCTCGATGCTGACCATGCCTTCCGGATGTTCCTGCAAATTCTTGCCCACATTCGGGGACTCACATTGAACTGGGATACCTTGGTCTTGCAGCGCCGCGGCCGGACCGATACCGCTCAGCATTAAAATTTTCGGAGAAGCCAGCGCCCCGGCGGAGAGAACCACCGTCTCCCGGGCACGCACGGTTCGCACTTTGGAACCGCGCTCGTACATCAGACCGGTGCACCGCGAACCTTCAAACGTCAATTTCGTGACCCGCGCTTTGGTTTTTAGGGAAACGTTGGCTGGTTTTTTACCGGGCCAAAGGTAGGCCCTTGCCGTGTGAAACCGCCATCCCCGCTTCTGAGTCACTTGGCTATACGCCACGCCTTCTTGTGTCGCGCCGTTGTAGTCTTCATTGAAGGGCACGCCGCCTTGCTTCATGGCGTCGACAAAGACATGCGCGAGCGGATGGGTCGTCCGCAGGTGGTCCACATGCATCGGGCCTGACCGTCCCCTCAGCGACGTATCACCGATGGCCGTGGTTTCCAGCCGCTTTAATACCGGCAGGACATCCTGATAGCCCCACCCTGTACATCCCGCCGCGGCCCAGCGATCGTAGTCTTGCATTTGGCCGCGCACGTAGAGCATGCCGTTGATTGCACTGGACCCGCCCAGCACACGTCCCGCCGGCCAAAGGTCCATCTTGCCGTTCCGGCTGGCGTCTGCCTCGGCCATATACGCCCAATCCAAGGATGGATTGCCGATGGCTTTGATGATGGCCGCAGGCACATGAATGAACGGCGAAACATCCCGGCTGCCCGCTTCCAAGAGCAGTATGGAACGCATCGGATGATGGTGGGCCAACCGATAAGCCAAGGCCGACCCTGCTGACCCCGCGCCGACAACGATATAGTCAAATTCCGTCATGTGACCAAGATAACCTGCCGGACTAAGCGGGACTTCGCAGTTGAAGCGTCTGATCGACTATATCAGACCGGCGACATGTTACGAAAAGTGAATAAAGAATAGAGATAGGAGAGGGATATTTGAACGTTCGACAAGATACATATCTCTTATGCCCGAATACGCTTTTCTTATGTCAATATACGCACTGTTTAATTCAGTCATACTTCAACGTTAGAATTGAACCACCATGCAACGAATTTCTATTGGTGATGCAGAACTCGTCGTCGAAGTCCGAGGTGAGGGACCCGCCGTCTTGCTGGTCTCAGGCTTAGGCGGGCGTGCTGCCTTCTGGGCACACCAAGTGGAGTCCTTCGCCATCCTGCGTTCCGCCGTGGTCTTTTCCAGCCTGAAGCCGCTCCTGCTTGGTCAAATTTCAAGTCATCACCCACGACCATCGGGGAACCGGAGGCAGCACGCGATCGATGATCTCCTACTCCGTTGAACAAATGGCCAATGATGTTCTCCGTTTAATGGATGAGCTCTCTGTTTCCAAAGCAGCCATCGTCGGACATTCCACCGGCGGGGCCATCGCGCAGCATTTAGCGCTTAACCATCCCGACCGCGTAACCTGTATCGTTCTTAGCGCCACGTGGGCCGGACCCCATCCGTATTTCGAAAGGCTCTTCAAGCAGCGCGCGCGTATTCTCAATGACCTGGGTGTCGACGCCTACCTTGAGGACGGCATTATGCGGGCTTACCCACCCCGAACCCTGATGGAAAACACCGCTTTGTTCACTGAGCAAAGCTCCGAGCGCCAGGCTTTATTTCCGGGCCGTGTCATTGAAAGCGCACGTATTGATGCGGTTCTGAATCATGATCTCAGAGAAAAGGTATCAGACATCTCTTTGCCGACGTTGGTCATTTGCGCTGCAGATGATCAAATCACGCCGATCAATTTCTCACTCGAACTTGCTGGTCTTATTTCCGGTGCACAGAAACACATATTGGAATTCGGCGGACACTTCGTGCCACAGGTCGCGGTCGAAGAGTACAATCAAACCGTATTGAGTTTTCTAAAGACCCAAGCAAAAGGGGAAGCCTAATGCCGCATGATGTCAAAACCCCATGGTGGGCAGTCATTGGACCCGATGAAGGAGAGTCCATCTGGCAACCCGAACCGTCTCGGGGCTATGTGGATGTCAACCTCACGCCTGAAAACATGCCTTATGACAATTTCTCATCGGGCATACAAGTGCTTCCACCGGGGTGCCATGTGAGAGAACACGGCCATCAGATCAATCACGAACTGATTTTTATTTACGAAGGAACCGGCCGATGCGAAATCGAAGACGCCAGTTATGATTTGGCGCCCGGCACCACCGTACTTTTTGGACGGTATGCCCGCCATCTCATCGAGAATACGGGCGATGTCGACATGAAGTTGTTCTGGGTGTTTTTCCCGCCAGCCCTTGAGTACTGGTTCCGCGCTATCGGCCGTCCGCGCACGCCAGGGGAACCCATGCCCGATACCTTTGCACGGCCCGACAATGTGGCCGATATTATGGAGTATATGAAATTCGTGCCGCCGCGTTCGGCGACCAAATCCTAATCAAGGAACCACATCTCATGGCCGAAGCAGCTGAAGCCCTTCCCAAGCGGTTTCTAAAGCCCATCGACGCAACGCCAGAAAATTTGGCGGACTATGGCTACATCATTGGCGAGCCTGACGACAGTGTTCGCAAAAAGATAGACTTTTACGGCACCGACGTTGTCGTCACGCAGCCGGCGGATTTTCACAGCAACGACGACACCTGCCTGAATTTGGTGAGCTTCAATCCGCGTCCGTTTGAAGTGAAGTGGATGGAATACCACACCAAGCACACCCAAACGTTTATTCCACTATCGGGTAAGCCCTTCTACATGGTGCTCGGCAAACCGACGGCACGGCGCCCGGACGGAACTTGGGATGACACGGCTCCTAATATCCCCGACCCCGATTCATTAAAGGCATTTAGATTTGACGGTTCGGGTGGCATCGTCATGCATGTGGGAACATGGCATGAAGTGCCCTTTCCTGCCGACGAGCCGACTCATTTTGTTTGTATTTGCACGAATGAAGTGAATACCAATTTGGAAGACGGTGGACCCGACGGGGAATGCGAGGGTGGGGATCTCTCAAAACGCAATATCGCGAAACAGCTCGGCTTTACGCTTCATATCGATCTGTCCGGCGACGCATGATCGATTTTTATACATGGTCCACGCCCAACGGGCGCAAAGTATCCATCGCCCTTGAAGAAATGGAAATTCCCTACCGTGTGTGCCTGGTCAACATGCGGGAGAAGGAACAAAAGGCACCCGACTATCTTAGTCGATCCTGAAAGACGCGGAGATTCTCTGTAATAGACTGTTATTGCGGATCAATTTTGTTGGCAATGGTGGTTCGGAATCGCCGGATTTTCTATACTGCAAGGCCGGTTCCTTGCAATTTCCGGATCAAAAAATGCGCCCCACATCAGCCGCCCCACATCAGCCAATGACGTCCCTTCTTTAGATCTCTTCCGCACCGCGCTTGAGAACATTCTCGATCAACGGCACGAACTTTATCGGCTCACCGAGTTGATCGATTGGCAGGGTTTTGATGAGGCGTTTGGTGTCTTGTATTGCCCTGACAACGGCTGCCCGGCCAAAGCGACGCGGCTGATGGTGGGGCTTCAATATCTCAAGCACGTGTATGGTCTGTCCGATGACCAGGTGGTGATGCGCTGGGTGGAGAACCCTTACTGGCAGCATTTTTGCGGCGAGGTGTATTTTCAGCATCACCCGCCGATTGATCCCAGCAGCATGTCGCGTTTCAGACGGCGCATTGGCCATTCAGGGTGCGAGAAAATTCTGCGGGCCACAGTTGATGCGGGTGTTCGGAGCAAGACGGTCAAACCCGACGACTTCAAGCGTGTGACGGTGGATACCACGGTGCAGGAGAAGGCGGTGGCCTTTCCCACCGACAGCAAATTGCTGAACCGTTCGCGTGTGCGTCTTGTCAAGCTGTGCCACACACACGGTGTGGTGTTGCGGCAGAGCTACGCCCGTAAGGGCCCTGAGGCGCTGTTGCGGGCCAACCGTTATGGTCACGTCCGGCAGATGAGGCGCATGGGTGGTCAGATTAAGAAGCTCAAGACCTATCTGGGCCGGGTGGTGCGTGACACGGAGCGCAAGATCGCGGGCCATAAGGGGTTGCAGGCGATTTTTGCCGGGGAGTTGGCGCTGGCCAGGCGGCTGCTCAGTCAACAGAAGATGGATCGCAACAAACTGTATAGCCTGCATGCCCCGGAGGTGGAGTGCATCGGCAAGGGCAAGGCCCACAAGCGTTATGAGTTTGGTGTCAAGGCCAGTATTGCAACGACAAACAGGAGCAACTTTATCGTTGGCGGCATGGCGTTGCCGGGGAATCCCTTTGATGGGCATACATTGCCAACAGCGTTGGAGCAGGTGCGCCGTTTGACAGGCTGTGTGGTTGAAGAAGTGTTTGTGGATCGTGGCTACCGTGGCCATGGCGAGGAAGCATCAAGGGTGTACATCTCGGGTCAACGGCGTGGCATAAAAACACAACGGCTGAAACGGTCACTGAAACGGCGTCAGGCGATTGAACCGGTTATCGGCCATCTGAAATCGGATGGACTGTTGGGACGCAATTACCTCAAGGGTACTGAAGGTGATCGCATGAATGTGGCACTGGCCTGTGCCGGCCATAACCTAAGACTGATCCTGAAGCGGCTCAGAATTTATTGCGCCCGCATTTTGGGCGCTACGTTGCTCCGGGACATGATCGGATTGCATGGAACGCGTCTTGCGGCGTCAATCATCCGATGGAAGCGACGGATGGCGTGGCAGACTGAACCTAACAGCACACATCTAACGCTCGTAGTGGTATGAAAAACGGGTTTTTCAGGGTCGACTATCTTAAGATCAATCCCAACGGCCGTATCCCTACCATTGTCGATCGCGATAACGGTGATTTTGCCGTGTTTGAATCCGGCGCAATTCTGATTTATCTGGCCGAACTATCAGGCAAGTTTTTTCCTACCGATGCGAAATCAAGATCTTTGGTGATGCAGTGGCTGATGTGGCAGATGGGCGGGCTCGGTCCCATGCATGGGCAGGCCAATGTGTTTTACCGGTATTTTCCCGAAAAACTGCCGTCGGTGATCAGCCGGTATCAGAACGAAACGGACCGGCTCTTGGGAGTCATGAACACGCGGCTCAAAGAGGCGAAATTTCTAGCCGGCGACTACTCTATCGCAGATATGGCCTGCTACCCCTGGGTGGCCCAGCATGACTGGTGCGGGCTCGCGCTCGACGGCCATCCTCACCTCAGCCAATGGTTCGACGCCATGGGTCAGCGGCCCAAGGTTCAGGTCGGCATGACTGTGTCGGAACCGCAGCGGCCGCCTGAAAAGATCGTCGAGACCGCCAAAGAAGTGCTGACAAAATAAACTGAATAAACCGCAGCCGCGCTAGACCGCTGAAATTCCTTGGTTTTCGTCTGCCGATCACGCGTCGCGCATCCGGATATTTTTTCCAAATGGGTGTATAGTAGGCCCCAGAATCCAACCAAATTATGTGTCCGACGACGGAGGCCACAATGGCAACGGCTGACCTACACCAAACAGAAACGGTCTCTCATTATATGCACTCTTCCCGCCGGCAGGCGCTCAGGATCGGGTTGATGTCGGGGAGTGGTCTCTCTCTGGCTTTCATGATTGGTCCTGACGTTCTTACGAACGAGAGCCATGCGGCAGAAGGAGACAAATTTGTCCCCAACGCTTGGCTGGAGATATCACCAGACGGTGAGATTCTGATTTACAACCATAGTCCGGAAGTTGGGCAGGGCGTGATCACTGCGTTACCGATGATTGTGGCTGAAGAGCTGGACGCTGATTGGGATGACGTCAATGTTGAGCAGTCCATCATCAGTGCAGAAATCTACGGCCGTCAGGTTGCAGGCGGATCTTTTGCGGTTCCAAGCTCGTGGAATCCCCTGAGACAAGCCGGTGCTGTTGGCCGCAGCATGTTGATCACTGCAGCGGCAGAGCAATGGGGTGTCTCGGCTGATGAATGTTCCACAGATAAAAGCGTTGTCACCCATGGTCCAAGTGGTCGGACGGCAACTTACGGTGAACTTGCCATAGCCGCCTCCAAGGTCCCGGTTCCCGATCCTGAATCACTGACGCTGAAAGCGCGTGAAGACTATAAGATTCTTGGCTCACGGCTTGGCGGTGTAGAAAACGATAAAGTCGTTTCAGGGCAACCGCTTTTTGGCAGCGATATTGTCGTTCCGGACATGGTCTTTGCGACCTACACCCGGTGTCCCGCGTTCGGAGGGCGTGTGGTGTCTGCCAATCTGGATGAAGTCCGAGCCATAGATGGTGTGCTCGATGCCTTTATTCTGGAAGGAACCGGCAATGCGCAGGAAGTCATGCCCGGCGTGGCGGTGGTGGCGAATTCCACATGGGCTGCCATGCAAGGCAAAGCGGCGCTCGATATCGTTTGGGATGAAAGCGGAGCCTCTAAGGACAGTTGGAGCCGTTCCGTTGCGCAAGCTGAGGCATTCGGAGGCGGCAAGGGCGATCAGGTGATTTTTACAAAAGGCGATGCCGACGCGGCTATTGCCAATGCACCGGTCAAAATCGTCGATGCACTCTACACCTATCCGTTTATCGCCCACGTCAATATGGAGCCGCAAAACAGCACGGCTTGGTTCAAGGGCGACGAAGTGGAAATTTGGGCGCCGACGCAAACACCGCAGCGAGCTGTGTCCTCGGTGGCGGAAGTTTGGGGACTGCCGGAAGAAAAAGTGAATCTTCACCAAATCAGAGGCGGCGGCGGATTTGGCCGGCGTCTTTACAACAACTTTGTCTGCGAGGC
This sequence comes from Rhodospirillaceae bacterium, assembly GCA_965207985.1. GTDB lineage: Bacteria > Pseudomonadota > Alphaproteobacteria > Rhodospirillales > Rhodospirillaceae > CBDBND01. Next base: position 98,768 of record CBDBND010000011.1, read on the forward strand.
CGTGGCCATTTCCGAAAAGGTTGGTGCGCCGGTTAAACTGCAATGGACCCGGGAAGACGATATACGCCACGAATTCTACCGGCCCGGCGGGTTCCACTATATGTCCGGCGCGGTCGACGAAAACGGCAAACTGGCAGCTTTGCGCGACCATTTCGTGACGTTCACAGAAGACGGTGAAAACGCGATCGGTCTTGCAAGTTTGACGGAAAGCGAGTTTCCGGCTCCGCTCATCGAAAATGTCGAGTTCACCCAGTCTCTATTGCCGTGGAGTATTCCGTCGGGGGCTTTGAGAGCGCCGCGGTCCAACGTGCATGGATTTGTCTTCCAGTCGTTCCTCCATGAACTGGCTGAGGCAGCAGGCCGCGACTACGTCGAGTTCCTGTTGGAAATCGCCGGCGAATCCCGCTGGCTCGACCCTGGAAACATCAGAACCCTTCACACCGGCCGTACTGCCGACGTGATCAAATTGGCTGCCGAAAAATCCGGATGGGGCAAAACCTTACCCGAAGGGCGAGGCCTCGGGCTTGGATTCTACTTTAGCCATGCCGCACATATTGCAGAAGTGGCCGAAGTGAGCATGGAAGCCGACAACACGGTGCGGGTCCACAAGGTGACGGTGGCTGCCGATGTCGGGCCAATCATCAATATGAGCGGTGCCGAGAACATGATGGAAGGGTCCGTGATCGACGGCATCAGCACCATGTTCGGCCAACAATTGACCATCGAAGAAGGCCGAATCCAAGAAGGCAACTTCGATCAATATCCGTTGTTGAAAATGGCCGAGGCGCCTGAGGTTGAAACCCATTTCATCCAATCCGAATACAGCCCCACAGGTTTGGGTGAGCCGGGCTTACCGCCCTTATTGCCCGCGGTGGCCAATGCCATGTTTGCCGCGTCGGGTCGGCGGGTGCGATCCGTACCGCTTAGGTTGGAAGGCTTCGCCGTTTAAGTCGTCATAAGACTGGTGTATTTTTCTCCGGGGGGTCAGCCGGGGCCATACGGTGTCACACGGTGCCTAACGGGTTATAGTACTTAGTATTTTTCAATTCTCCGGCGTTCCCACCCCCTTGCAACGGTACCATACGGGGTCTAGGATACCCCATCGAGATGATACCGCTCAGGTGCGTTTTGATACCACCTTTCGGACCGGATCTGCGCTGCGCCGCCGAAAGCGTTCGGTCAAAGGGTGACGATGATGAGGACGATGATGCCAACTTCGCGTTCTGCCGGGCTTCGGCCGGCTCCGCTCTGTGCCATCGTCCCCTCCATCACCGCGTGACCGAACGCTTTCGGGGAACGCCATGCCCAAGAGAAGCACCCTCCGTCTCACCATCCGCAGCATCGCCGCACTGCCGGCCACCGGCAAGGATGCCTTCTATTGGGACCGCGACCTGGCGGGCTTCGGCGTCCGCGTCCAGCGCAACGGCCGCAAGGTCTATGTCGTGCAATCCAGGGGACCCGCCGGCCTGAAGCGCGCCACCCTCGGACCCGTTCACGGGATCGCGCTCGACCAGCGCCGGCGCGAGGCCGCCAGGGTCATCGACCGCATCAAGCGCGGGCTCGACCCGGTCCCGCCGGAACCCGGGCCCGACCCCACCGTCGCCGACCTCTCGGCCCGGTGCATGCGCGCCTACGTCACGGTCCAGTGCAAGCCCAATACCCAGAGGCTCTACCGCCACGCCATCGACAAGCACATCGTGCCGGCGCTCGGAACCATGCTGGTGAAGGACGTCCGCTCGAAGCACGTCATCGAACTCCATGACCGCATGCGCGCCACCCCGTCGATGGCCAATCATGTCGTCCGAATGCTGTCGAAGATGTTCTCGCTGGCCGCGGCCTGGGACCTCGTGCCCCAGGGCCGCAATCCCTGCAAGCGCGTCAGGCACTACCGCGAGGCGCCCAGGGAGCGCTTCCTGTCGCCGGACGAATACCGCCGCGCCGGCGCGGCTCTCAGGGAAGCGGAAGCCAAGGGCTCGATGTGGCCGCCGGCGATCGCCGCCATCCGGCTGCTGATGCTGACCGGCTGCCGCAAGTCCGAGATTCTCACGCTGCGATGGGACGACGTGGACCGCACGGCGGGCGAGGTCCGGCTCCGCGACGGCAAGCACGGTCCCCGCATGGTGCCGGTGACGACGCCGGTCCTGAAGGTGCTCGACGGCATCGAGCGCGTCGGGGATAATCCCTGGGTCATCCGGAGCCGGAAGCCCGGCGCACACCTGCGGGACCTCAACAATTGCTGGGACCGCATCCGGGACCGCGCCGGCCTGGAGGGCGTGCGCATCCACGACCTGCGCCACTCCCACGCCTCGGAAGCGCTCGCGCTGGGCGAGAGCCTGAGCATGATCGGCAAGCTCCTGGGACACAGCAAGGTCGCCACCACCGCGCGTTATGCGCATCTGGTGCGTGACGCCGAGAAGGCTGCGGCGGCGCTCACTGGCGACAGCATCGGCGCCCACTTCGCGCCGAACGGTGCCGGGGCGGGGTAGGGAGAGCGACAGGCGATGGCGGTATTGCAGTACGGGACGATCTCCAACCGCACGCTGGCGGTGCTGTCCGTCGAGCGCGACACCGTGTTCTGGGACCGCCAGCTCAAGGGCTTCGGGGTCCGGGTCTATCCGAGCGGCGGCAAGCTCTTTCTTGCCCAGGCGCGCGGTCCGGACCGGCCGGGCGGGCCGCACACGGCGAAGCGCATCACCGTCGGGCGCCACCCGGTGCTCGGCGCCGAAGAAGCGCGCCAGCGGGCCGCGCTCATCATCGCGCGGATCAAGGCCGGGGAGGACCCGGTGCCGCTGCCACTGCCGGCGGGACACCAGGGCGGCCCGACGGTGGCCGACCTGGCCGGACGCTATCTCGAACGGCACGTGGCGGTTCGCTGTAAGCCGAAGACGCAGCGCACCACCCGCGGCTTGGTCAAACGCCACATCGTGCCGGCCCTCGGCACGCTGCCGCTCGCCGCGGTGGAGCGCCGCCACGTCATGGCGCTGCACGAGAGCCTGTGCGAAACCCCGGCCATGGCCAACATGGTTGTCGCCACCCTGAGCCACATGTACGTGCTGGCCGGCGACTGGGAGATGCTCGCCGAGGACTGCGACAATCCCTGCCAGGCCATCCCGAAGAACCCCGAGCGCAAGCGGGAACGCTTCCTGACCGAGGCCGAGTTCGCCCGCCTCGGCCAGGTGCTGGACGAGGTCTCCGGCAATGGCAGCCGGATATCGGCCGGCGCGGTGACGGCGATCCGGCTGCTGATGCTGACGGGCTGCCGCAAGAGCGAGATCATGACCCTGCCTTGGAAGCACGTCGATCTCGACAGGGCCGAGATGCGCATCGCCGACGGCAAGACGGGCTCGCGCACGGTCCACCTGTCGCCGTCCGCGGTGGACGTGCTTGCCGCCCTCCCGCGTCTCCCCGGAAATCCATGGGTCGTACCGGGCGCCAGGCCCGGCACGCACATGACCGACATCGACGGCGCGTGGTGGAGCATCCGGGCGCGGGCCGGACTCGATGACGTGCGCATCCACGACATCCGGCACAGCTTCGCCTCGCGGGCGCTCGCCCTCGGCGAGGGCTTGCCCATCATCGGCCGGCTGCTCGGTCACCGCCGGGCGGAGACGACCGCGCGCTATGCGCATCTCGACCGCGACACGGTCGGCAAATCCGCCGAACGCGTCGCCGTCAGGATAGCGCAGTACCTATAGCCATCCCGATTGCGGAACTCGCCGCCGGGCATTGTCAGACTAAATTAGTTGACCGTTAAGAAGCCGGATCTTTGATTGACTGTGGAATGAAGGCGGCGATCAGAATCTCCAGGATTGTGCGCAAGAGAAGCCTCAGCCAGTTGAGGATGAGACGGAAGTTGTAGCTGGTGGTCACGGTGCCGACGGTCTTGGACAGGCGCCGGTCCTCGGGACCGTAGGCATAGGTGGAGGTGGTGGTCACACCGCCCTCCGTCTTGACCGCCCGTGTGAGGCGGTTTTCCAGATCGTAGGTATAGGTCCACGAGCCTATGGTCTTGAGGTTGCCGTTATTGTCATGCATGGGCCTAGCCGCACCCACGGCGGTGTACTGGTTCAGGCCGTTGGCGGTGTAGGTTTCAGACAGGGAAGAGGGCGCGTAGAGGAAAGTACGCGGCAAGGTCTTCTCCGTGATCTGATTGTCGGCGTTGTAGGTATAGGTCCACTTCGCGTCCTTGTCGCCGACATCGTCATTGTCGCTGTCGATGAGTCAAATTGGGATCCGATTTCTCGAAGGGCTGCCATGGGGCTTAAGAATAGCCTTCTGAGGACCATGAGGAATCATCCACAGGACAACAAGTACAAAATCCTGCTAAACCACCCCAGACAAGACCCTCTCACCTAGGCACGAGCCGATGCAATATTCAAGAATCAATGATATCAACACGTTTAACCAACTTTATTGTAAGGTTAGTCCAATATTGGACAAGAATGGTTTGAGGTGGTCCTGGAAAATCGGACAGTTGTTTAAGGTGTATTCCCCCGGTTACGGAGGAATACGAGATGACGAAGCGACGGAAGTTCACGCCTGAGTTCAAGGCGAAGGTGGCGCTGGAGGCGCTACGTGGCGACCGGACGATCCAGGAGATCGCGGCGCGCTATGAGGTTCACCCCAATCAGGTCAGCACATGGAAGCGCCAGGCCATGGACGGCCTGGGCGATGTGTTCTCGAACGGCGTGGAGGCGTCCCGCCGGGACATTGAGGCCGAGGTCCACGATCTTCATGCCAAGATCGGCCAGTTGACGGTGGAGCGGGATTTTTTGGCCAAAGGGCTCAAGCGATGAGCCGGCCGGAGCGCAAGGCGATGGTGCGCCGCGACGTTTCCGGTCTCAGCTTGAGCCGTCAATGCGAGATACTGTCGATCAGCCGATCATCTCTCTATTACAGGCTGCGGGGCGAGAGCCCGGCCAACCTGGCGCTGATGCGGCGCATCGACGAGTTGTTCCTTAAACATCCGTTCTATGGGTCCCGTCAGATGGCCCGTCATTTGCGCCGCGAGGGGGGTGTCGTCGGCCGTCACCGGGTTCGGCGCCTCATGCGCCTGATGGGGCTGGAGGCGATCTACCGGGCGCCGAAGACGAGCACGCCCCATCCCGAACACCGGGTCTATCCGTACCGTCTCAAGGGCCTCGCCATCGAGCGCCCCGACCATGTCTGGTGCGCCGACATCACCTACATCCCGCTCAGGCGCGGCTTCCTTTATCTGGTCGCGGTGATGGACTGGGCGAGCCGCCGGGTCCTGGCCTGGCGGCTGTCGAACACCATGGATGCCCGGTTCTGCGTCGAGGCCTTGAATGAGGCGCTCGACACCTCCGGCAGGCCGGAGATCTTCAACACCGACCAGGGCAGCCAGTTCACCAGCTTCGAGGTCACCGGCCGCCTCAAGGAGGCCGGGATCACGATCTCCATGGACGGGCGCGGCCGGTGCATGGACAACATCTTCATTGAGCGACTGTGGCGCTCTCTCAAGTACGAGGCGGTTCACCTGCACGAGCTGACCGACGGCTTCCACGCCGAGAGGGTCATCGGCGAATGGATCGGGTTCTACAACACCGAGCGGCCCCATTCGTCGCTCGGAGGCAAAACGCCAGAGGAAGCCTACGCGGCGGGGCAGCCTGTGGATATGTTGGACAAGACTACCGCCTTGCCCACATCCCCACAGGCCCAACAACAGAAATCAAATATGATAAACAGGATTCTGACGGCATGATCAGACAGCGGAATACACCTTAGATAAGCCGTCAGACTGTCCAAACAAGTGGGACCACCTCACTTCTGC
>CBDBND010000012.1:0-81998 GCA_965207985.1 Rhodospirillaceae bacterium
CGCTACAACGTTACGCCCGTGCTCATCGAGACCTTCGTCGAGACCCCTCGCTTCACAGGCGCGCTCTACAAGGCGTCGGGCTGGACCCACGTCGGAACCACCCAGGGACGCGGGCGCTACGACAGGCACACCAAACGGGATCAGTCCAAGAAGGACGTCTGGCTCCGGCCCCTCAGAAGAAATTGGCGGCGAACTCTACACCGGTGACATCATCCCCCGCCGTCACCGCGTGACCGAACAAAAACGATTAACTGACAAACGTGCGCAGGAATGCGCAGGAGTTTGAATGAATCCTCTTACGATATGCTTACGGCAAAAAACCTGGGAAGGTTTAGCTGTACCGAGAAAATTGGAATAATATAGATAAATCAGTCTTTTATGTAGGTGTAGGAAATCTAATATAAGCCAATGGTCCCAAATCCTGTCAGATGATCGCCGAGTTTTTGTACCTGGACGACGATACGGTTCGGGGCTGTTACAAGAGCTATGCCGCCGTGAGGGCATAGCCCAGGGGATGTATTACAGCTGGTCGAAGGAGTTCCTTGAGGCCGGGAAGAAGCGCCTGGCCGGTGATACGGCCCGTGAGGCCAACACGGGCGAGGTCAAGGAGCTGCGCCGCCAGGCTCACGACCTCAAGGAGGTGGTGGCCGAACAGGCCCTGGAACTGCGCCTTCTCAAAAAAAGCATGATCGGGGATGGGGGAGACGATCAATGAGATACCCCGCCTCCGAGAAGCTCGAGATCATCAGGCTGGTGGAACAGTCGCATCTGCCGGCCAAGCGTACGCTGGACACCCTTGGGGTTCCCCGCACCACCTTCTACCGCTGGTACGACAAGTACCTGGAGGGCGGGATAGAAGCCCTTGAAGACAGGTTTCCCAAGCCGTCCCGGGTGTGGAACCGCATCCCGGATGAGATCCGTGACCGGATTGTCCAGATGGCCCTGGAGAACCCGGACCTGTCGCCCCGGGAACTGGCGGTGCGCTTCACCGATACACAGGCCTACTTCGTCTCGGAAGCCAGTGTTTACCGGCTTCTCAAGGCCCATGGCCGGCCTAGACTTCCAGGGCTCAACGTCCACTGGGGGCCGCAACAATCCGTCCATCCGCTTCCGTGGGATGAACCAGCAGATCATCACACCGTCTACACAGGTGGGCGCTCTGTTCTGGGAAGGCTCCTACATTGGCGGCGGTGGCGCGTTCCTCCCGTTGGGTGACTTGGAACGGGTCGAGGTCATTAAACTGCCTACTTTGGCCGGAATACCTTCTCCGGTGCGGTAAACTTGATCCCCAAAAAACCGGGCGACGAATGGGAAGGTGACGCATCGATTGAGTGGTCGCCCTCTCACAGCGACGAATACAAGGTAGATGCTGCTATTGGCGGTCCGATCACCTGGGCAGACAGATCTTCGGCATTGTAGATGCCTGCACGGTCAATCTGATCCTGTGACAACGCAGACTGAGGTGGTCCCACTTGTTTGGACAGTCTGACGGCTTATCTAAGGTGTATTCCGCTGTCTGATCATGCCGTCAGAATCCTGTTTATCATATTTGATTTCTGTTGTTGGGCCTGTGGGGATGTGGGCAAGGCGGTAGTCTTGTCCAACATATCCACAGGCTGCCCCGCCGCGTAGGCTTCCTCTGGCGTTTTGCCTCCGAGCGACGAATGGGGCCGCTCGGTGTTGTAGAACCCGATCCATTCGCCGATGACCCTCTCGGCGTGGAAGCCGTCGGTCAGCTCGTGCAGGTGAACCGCCTCGTACTTGAGAGAGCGCCACAGTCGCTCAATGAAGATGTTGTCCATGCACCGGCCGCGCCCGTCCATGGAGATCGTGATCCCGGCCTCCTTGAGGCGGCCGGTGACCTCGAAGCTGGTGAACTGGCTGCCCTGGTCGGTGTTGAAGATCTCCGGCCTGCCGGAGGTGTCGAGCGCCTCATTCAAGGCCTCGACGCAGAAACCGGGCATCCATGGTGTTCGACAGCCGCCAGGCCAGGACCCGGCGGCTCGCCCAGTCCATCACCGCGACCAGATAAAGGAAGCCGCGCCTGAGCGGGATGTAGGTGATGTCGGCGCACCAGACATGGTCGGGGCGCTCGATGGCGAGGCCCTTGAGACGGTACGGATAGACCCGGTGTTCGGGATGGGGCGTGCTCGTCTTCGGCGCCCGGTAGATCGCCTCCAGCCCCATCAGGCGCATGAGGCGCCGAACCCGGTGACGGCCGACGACACCCCCCTCGCGGCGCAAATGACGGGCCATCTGACGGGACCCATAGAACGGATGTTTAAGGAACAACTCGTCGATGCGCCGCATCAGCGCCAGGTTGGCCGGGCTCTCGCCCCGCAGCCTGTAATAGAGAGATGATCGGCTGATCGACAGTATCTCGCATTGACGGCTCAAGCTGAGACCGGAAACGTCGCGGCGCACCATCGCCTTGCGCTCCGGCCGGCTCATCGCTTGAGCCCTTTGGCCAAAAAATCCCGCTCCACCGTCAACTGGCCGATCTTGGCATGAAGATCGTGGACCTCGGCCTCAATGTCCCGGCGGGACGCCTCCACGCCGTTCGAGAACACATCGCCCAGGCCGTCCATGGCCTGGCGCTTCCATGTGCTGACCTGATTGGGGTGAACCTCATAGCGCGCCGCGATCTCCTGGATCGTCCGGTCGCCACGTAGCGCCTCCAGCGCCACCTTCGCCTTGAACTCAGGCGTGAACTTCCGTCGCTTCGTCATCTCGTATTCCTCCGTAACCGGGGGAATACACCTTAAACAACTGTCCGATTTTCCAGGACCACCTCAGACACAGAGACAGGAATCTCGAAAATGTTCTCGTCACGCTTACGGGCGGTGACGACGATTTCCTCCAGCGCAAGGTTCTGCGCCAAGGCTTCTTGCCCAACAGGAATGGCCAAAGACACCATCAGCGACGCCACAATCCAATTACGATTTTTCATTTTTCCCCTCCATGTAGAACTCATGTCTAAAGACCGACGCTTGCCAAGAAAGTGTGCGGAATAGTCCCGGGTTAATTTGGTTGCCGCGTAGAAAGTGAAGTTAGTTTGCACCCCGCGTTGGCCACCTTAGGAGACGCGAAGGTGATCGCATGAATGTGGCACTGGCCTGTGCCGGCCATAACCTAAGACTGATCCTGAAGCGGCTCAGAATTTATTGCGCCCACATTTTGGGCGCTACGTTGCTCCGGGACATGATCGGATTGCATGGAACGCGTCTTGCGGCGTCAATCATCCGATGGAAGCGACGGATGGCGTGGCAGACTGAACCTAACAGCACACATCTAACGCTCGTAGTGGTATGAAAAACGGGTTTTTCAGGATCGACTAGGGTGTGGACTCAATTGATCCAGCATTTTATGGCGAAGAGTTGGATCATTGCGAGGAAGTTTTTGGCTGATTTCTCGAAGCGCGTTGCTAATCGGCGCATGTCTTTCATCTTGCAGAAGAACCGCTCGACGATGGTCCTTTGGGCATAGAGGTTTGGATCGTGCGGGATAGGATGACGCGCGTTGCTCTTTGAAGGAATGACAGCCAGCGCTCCTTCATCGGCGATCTGCTGCCTGATTTTGGCGGTGCCATAGGCCTTATCAGCGACGATGGCGAGCGGGGCCTTTTCCCAATCCAGGAAAGAGCCCATGGCTTGGCTGTCATGGACCTGCCCGCCGGTGATGTCCAGCCGGAGCGGGCGGCCCTTGGCATCTACGGCCGCGTGAACCTTACTTGTGCGACCCGCGCGTGAGCGTCCAATACCTTCTGCCAAGCCCCCTTTTTTGACCCTGCCGCTGCGCGGTGAGCCTTGACGATGGAACTGTCAATGAAGATCAGACTGTCCTCGCACTGCTTGGCAAGAGCATCGAAAATGCCTTGCCATACACCCCGCTCACCCCATCGGGTGTAGCGGTTATAGACCGTGGTCCGCGGGCCGTAACGCTCCGGTAAGTCCCGCCATGGGGCACCCGTGCGCAGAATATAGAAGATACCGTTCAAGACCTGACGGTCATCCTTACGCTGAGGACCGCGCCCCTGTTTGGGAAGAAGTGGGCCGATCACCGACCACTCCTCATCTGTCAAATCAAATCGTGCCACTCTTGCCTCCAATAAAAGAGGCTGTGAATCACACCTGCTTAGGTAAAATCAAGACATTGAATTGGGTTCACACCCTAGATTAATTGCCCGATGCTCTAGTGTGATAGCACCCTGCCAGAATCGTTGAACCAGAAGGATCGGCGTTGGAACGGATAGCTCGGCAAGGCGATGCGGCGGCGCGTTTCGCCAGAAAAGAGTCCCCTGAAGTCTAGCGTGAAGCCGGCTTCGTACGCTCGGGCTACGGCCTCGACGAACGAGGCATCGGTGCGAATGTCAACGATGTTCTCCACGTCCTGCTCTTCGAGCATTGCCAAGCCTTCGGAGAGTGCAGTCGGTCCGAACACCCTGGCAGCCCAAGCGTCCGCGTCCGGTGTTTCGCCTGATTCGATCACACGGCCGGTCGTACCGACAACCACGGGAACATGTGGCGGCGCGAGTGATAAGTCCTTGAGGAAAGATGCGCGGTGCTCAGGCGCTAGATTCCCGTCGTTCGCGCACATAAGCTCACCCCGCCTCGCCGCAAGACGTGCCCCCGCATCGAGGCTGACTACGCCCGCTGCCTGCGCTGCCGCGATTTCTCCGATCCCGCCGCCGCACACTACGCCAGGCGAAATCCCGACGCTGGTCCAAAGCGCCGTCGACGCACATTGAAGCGCATAGACGGCGGTCTGCGTCAGGACAGGATCGTCAAGACCTGCGCCACACTCTGACAGCGCGTCGAGCAGCATGATGCCGCGCTCATCACGGAGCACGCCGTCACAATTTGCTAGAACGACCCGCGCCACCGGTTCGCTTTTGTACAATAGCCTTGCTGTTCGGCTCCATGGATCGTTTTCAGCTGCATAGGCGAAGGCCAGTCGTCCAGTCGGCTTGAGCTTAGCAATTACGCAATTGTCGACGACATTCGCGAGCCTTTCCCGAAGCATCGCTGCATCGTCGAAGACTATGCCCGCCCGATATTCGAAGTGGCTGCGCCCGATCCCAGCCGTCCAGGCCATGTCGGCGAGCAGCGTCGATACTGCGTCGCCTTCGGCCACGATTTGATCCGATTGCTGGTCAAGCCAGGAAAGATACCGATCCGCCAGTTCTCGTAGCGAACTTTCAGTCTTGCCGGAGAGGGGCAGAAACCGCGTCCGGCGCGGGCTGGATCCGTCGTCCGACGCTTGCGTGTCCCTGAGGGAATCCGGCAGGCGGATCGCCACAGGCCGCGCGGACCCTGCCGGGCAATGCCATGGTCCGACGTCACTGGATTCATTCTCGTTTGCAACGTAGCCCTGTACCAGGATATGGGCATTCGTTCCGGAAATTCCGAACGCGCTGATGCCGGCTGTCGGTGGACGATCCGTTGCGGGTGGCCAGGCCGTCGCCTCCGCCGTGACGCGCACGGGCAGCTTGTCCCAATCGACCTGTGGGTTGGGATTGTCGAAATGCAGATGCTTCGGGATCACGCCGTGTTGCATTGCCAGTAGCACCTTGATGAGGCCGGCTACGCCCGCGGCCGATTCCAGATGGCCGATGTTGGTCTTGACCGTGCCGAGCAGAAGCGGGTGTTCGGCGTCGCGTCCTTCCCCATAAACCGCGGCCGCTGCACGCACTTCTATCGGATCGCCTAGTTCTGATCCCGTGCCATGCACTTCCAGATAGTCGACATCTGTAGGTGCAATTCCAGCCTTTGACAGCGTTTCAGCGAACAAGCGTTCCTGTGCGGTTCCATTCGGCACCGTAAGCGCCGCAGCCGCACCGTTCTGGTTGACAGCCGACGCCTTAACCACGCCCCAGATACGATCGCCGTCTGCTTCCGCGTCCCTTAGCCGCTTAAGGACCACCATTCCGCAGCCTTCGCCGCGCACGAAACCGTCTGCCCCGGCATCGAAAGTCCTGCACTGTCCGGTCTGTCCGAGCATCCCGTACTCCTTCATGAACCGCATTACGGGCGGGGAGAGGATGACGTGCACGCCTCCGGCCAGAGCCAGGTCCACTTCGCCCTGACGGAGGCTCGCGGCTGCCTGGTGCACTGCGACCAACGATGAAGCGCAGGTCATGTCCAGCGGAACCGCAGGCCCCATGAGGCCGAGTGCAAAAGCGACCCGCCCGATGGCCACGCTAACGGCGGTACCGAGATAGCTGTCGTCCATGCCCGCAGCGGTGATCAGGTCACGGTACTCGCTGCCGCCCAGGCCGGCAAAGACCCCTGCACGGCTTCCCTTGAGCGGTCCGGGGTCGATTCCCGCGTCCTCAAGCGCATGCCAGCTCGTCTCGAGCAACATTCTCTGGCGCGGATCCATCATCCGCGCCTCAATGGGCCGGATGCCGAAGAATTTCGCGTCGAACTGGTCAAGTCCCTTGATGAAACCGCCGCGTCGATACGCGGCATCCTCAGCGGCAGGGTCGCCGACGAGGCCGCTCCAGGGGCCCGCGTCGCGCCGTCCGTCTGTCACTAGGTCAGCGCCTGCTTCGAGTTGATCCCAATATGTGGACAGGCTCGGTGAACCGGGGAAGCAGCAGGCCATGCCGATAATAGCGATCTGTTCCTCGTCGAGCCGTAAGATCGGCAGCGGCTCCGCTGCCGGCCGCGCCTGAAGTGCGGGCTCTGCCTGTGGCGCCGATTGCGGGTCGGGTCGGGGTGTGGGCTGAGGCTGCGGCGCCGATGCAGCGGTGACCTCGCCGAGTTCGCTATCCAGGTGCCGGGCAAGCACTTCGATGTCCGGATAGTCGAAGACCACCGTGTTCGAGACAATACACGCGCCTGCGAGTGCGCGATTGAGCCGGTTGCGCAACTCCACGGCCATCAGGGAGTCCATGCCGAGATCAAAGAACCCAACATCGGGCGCCGGTGCCGATGGCAGACGCAACACGGCTTGTAGTTCCTGCTGGAGGAACGACACCAGCATACTTTCGCGTTCTGCCGCAGTCGCGTTCCCGAGTGTCGACAACAAGGCGTCGGAGGAAACCGAGGCTTCGGATTCGTCATCGGTGGCGGACGACAGCAACTCCTCAAGGAAGAGAGGACGGTCTTCGACTGCTTCTTCGAATACAGACCAGTCCATGGCCATCACCACTGAAGTCGTGACGTCCTGGCGAACAAGCCTGTCGAGCACCCGTATCCCCTGCTGCGGGGTGAACCAGCGGCCGCCGAGGGCTGATCTTTGCCGCTCGATCCGGTCCTTCTGCTCCGCCGCTTCGCCGATATCCGACCATGCGCCCCAGGCGATCGCCTGACCGGGGAGCCCGAGCGCCCGGCGGTAACCCGCAAGCTGGTCCAGAAACGCGTTGGCGGCGGCGTGGTTCGCCTGACCGGGATTACCCATGACGCCGACGCGGCTGGAGAACAAGACGAAGAGATCCAGATCGCGGTCCGCTGTCGCTCTGTGCAGTTGCCAAGCACCAAGGACCTTTGGCCAAAGCACCGTCTCGAAGCGGTCCCAGGTCTGATTGGTCAACGCACCGTCCGACAGAACACCCACACTGTGTATGACTCCAGCGAGCGGAGGAAGTTCCGCATCGATTCGTGATAGCATCGCATCCACGGCGTCAGTCTCTGAGATATCGGCAAGTTCCACCCGGATCGTAGCACCGCGTTCTTCAAGCGCGCGGACCGACTCCTGCCCTTCCTTACCGGGAGGCCGTCTGCCGTTCAGTACTATGGACCCCGCGCCATGCTCGACGAGCCACCCGGCTACTGCCAGCCCGATTCCGCCGAGGCCCCCGGTCACGAGATACGTTCGGTCCTGCCGCAAGCGACCCGTCACGAGCGGCGGTGTAGTGACGACAATCTTCCCGAGATGCCGTGCGGAACGCATGAACCGCAACGCGGCGCCCGCTTCGGCTAGCGGCCATCGGCTGTGGACGATCGGCGTGAGTTCACCGGCCGAAACGCGCCCCATCACATTTCTGAGGACCCGGCCAACCCACTCGGGATCGGTTTTCTTGAGAACATCGAGTTCCAGGATGGCGTACGAGACGTCCGGACGAACCTTGGCCATTTCCTCTTCGCTCAGGATGTCCCGCCGTGCGAGTTCGATGAAGCGGCCCCCCTCGGCGAGGCAGGACAGGCTTGCATTGATGAATCCCTCGCTCGTCAGGCTGTTCAGAACCACCGTTACGCCAGCGCCATCCGTGACGTCGAGAATCTCCGTACCGAAGCTCGTCCGGCGACTGTCGAATACATGCCTGATGCCGAGCGAACGCAGATAGCCCTGTTTCGGTGCGCTCGCGGTTGCGAAAACCTCGGCTCCTGCGGACTGCGCCAATTGTATGGCCGCGAGGCCCACGCCGCCGGCAGCAGCATGGATCAGTACCCGGTCATCGGGCTCGAGCCCCGAGAGCTGGTAAGACAGTGCCGCCGACACGAAAGCGCTCGGTATCGTAGCGAGTCCCGTAACCGAAATCTCCTGGGGCGCCGCCGTCACCAGTTCCTCGTGCGTGATCATTTCCGATGCAAACGCGCCGAATCCCAGGCCGACCACACTGTCGCCGACGGAAACGTTGGACACGTCCGAACCCACGTCGATGATGTGACCGCACATCTCCCGTCCCAGATTCCCCTCTTCGATGAAGCCGAGCGAACGGAACACATCCCAGAAGTTGAGTCCTGACGCCTCTATGGCGACACGGACTTCCTGTGGCTCGAGCGCGCGCGGGGGCAGTGTTTTCACGCGCGGTTTTTCGAAGACGCCCGCCGGATCCGGAGTCAACACCCAGGCTGATTCGTCCGGCAGCACCAGGCGCTCCGGCCCATCGCCCGCTCGAACCAGGCGAGCGACCTTACGGCTGTCCTGGCGGTACACAATGTGGTCTTCGGCGTCGGGATACATCAATTCATCGGTTAGATCGGGTGGTGCCGCCAAGGGCACCGGATCCAGATCGATCATCCGAGGCTGCAGATGCGCTGCCTCACGAGCCACCGCCTTGCCGAAGCCCCAAAGCGACGCTCCAGCGAGCGCGCCCTGCGCCTCTCGTTGAAGAATCTGCGCACCCCGCGTAACAAACCACACGCCGTTCACGGGGATCAGGTCGGAATCGATTAGGCCCTGGACCATCGCGAGCGCGCTCGCACCAGCGCACGTTACGTCCTCGGCGATTTCCGTGGTGCTCGCGTCGGCGCCGCGGCCGTCGAGCGCCGCAAGGTGCACGACGCCGCGGAACGGAATTTCGCTCGGCAAGCCCTTGAGCAGAGAGCCCCACGACTCGCGCCGTTCGAACTCGACGACTGTCCTGTAGACACCGGCACTGGCCACGCTAGGCCCTGCCTCGTCCGGGGCTCCGTCGGTAACCAGCAGAACGGTCTGGTTGCGTATCGCGAGCCCGCTCGCGAGGTCTTCCGCGACGCCGCCATTGTCGGCCACTAGCACCCAGGTTCCGGAAGCTTCCGAAACTTCCGCCGGGCCGCTCGCCACGATCACGCCGCGATCGGGGATGTCGGCTTGCAGCGATGCGTCGAGGCCCAGCACTTCGACAGCAGCGAATCCCGCGTCGTCAAGCGCGCGCCGCCACACCTCGGGACTCGCGAGCGCATGATGCGGCCGGTAGACGTCGGCAAATCTCCACCAGCCGTCCAACTGTCCGAAAGTCAGGTCCATCCAGCCCTGGCCGCGCAGGTTCTCGAGTGCAACCAATTGTCCGGACGGCGCGAGAAGTCTTAGGCAATGGTCCAGTGTCTCGTTTAGGTAGCGCGTCGCGTGCAGCACGTTCGACGCGATCATCAGGTCGTAAGCATGAGCGTCGAACCCCTGTGCAATCGGGTCCTTCTCGATATCAAGAGGACGGTACTCGATGCATCCGCCACCGTCCCCGAAGCGCGACTCGGCTTCGGCAAAGAATCCCGCTGAAATGTCCGTATACATGTAGTCGAAGCGGCCTTCCGGAAGCTCCGGCAGCACGGAGGCGGTCGCCGACCCCGTACCCGCGCCGACTTCGATCACCCTGAGGCGCCGGCCGGCGGGCAATTTGGCGAGAAGCGCCTGGACCGCATCTCTGAGAAGCCGGTTGGCCGCAAGCGCGATCGGCGCTTTCAGGTAGAGATCGGCCGGGGTCGGGTAGCCGCTGCTGAAGAGCAAGGTGAGCGGGTCCGTGCGACCCTGCAGCACTTCCGGCAGGGCAGCGCCGCAACGCCCGAACAATCCGATCTCGGTCACGCCGTGCGGATATAGTTCCGCCATTCCCTCGGCAACCGTGTTTGGATCGGACGGCAGTTCGTTCGGAAGGGTCTCGCCGGCCGCAACCTTGACGACAAATGTGTCGTCCTTTTCATCGAGCACGCGGGATCGCGCCAGCATTTCGAGCAGTCGTCGGAACAGGCGCTTGTGATCGTCGATCACGCCCAGCCGTTGACGCAGTTCCTCAGGTTCGACGGTCTCGCCGGCTTTATGCTGCCAGCCCAGTGTTTCAAGGACCCAGAGCGCGCGGCTGCGGGACCATCGCTCCAGGTCCGTCAACAGAGATGTACGGTCAGCACGGGCAACGCCTTCTTCCGCCAGATAGTCGGCGAGCGGCGCGAAGCCGCCTGCAACCGCTTCCGGTTCCGGCAAGAAATCCGCGGCGACGATTGCCGGTTCCAGGGGATGGTCGCGCCACACCACCTCGTACAGCAGATCGTTGACCCCTTCGACGGCCGCGAACAAAGCGGCGCGGGTCGCGCGCTTGATCGTGTAACCATCCAGGCCGCCGAGAAGGACCCCGTCAGAGTCGTAGAAGCGCAGTTCGCCGCTCAGGACCTCCGCCGGCGTACCCGCCTCGTCACTCGAAGCTTCGGGTAACCCGCTCATGCGAACGTGGCAGAGAACCCGCTCGGGCAGCGAGCCTGTCGTCAGCCACAGCCGTTCCCAGCCGAACGGCAGATAGGTAGTCTCGTCTTCCGCCGAACCCTGAATGCGCGCCGCGGCAACGACCTGAAAGCATCCGTCGAGCACGAGAGGATGGATATCCAGCCGGCCGGGTCTGAGCGCCTCCGGCAACGACACCTCTCCCAAGGCCTCGCCTGGACGGGTCCAGATCTTGCCGAGGGTGCGAAAGCTCGGGCCGAGATCGATTCCGGTCGCCGCCCGGGCATTGTAAAGCGTCGCCGCATCCCGTTCCGACATCTCGCGTTTCAGGCCGTCGAGATCCACACGTTCGACGGATCCCGTCGCCGCTTCGCCGGACGGCGCCCGGCATTCGGTGTGCAATGTCCATGCGTCCTCGTCCGGGCCCTTGCTGAAAATCCGTACAAGGTCGGGGGCCTCTTCCGCGGAGCCGCCGAGAACGACCTGGATCCTACGGCCCGTTTCGTCCTCGCCACCGTCCTCGGGAAGGAGCAGAGGGTTGTGCAATTGCATGTCTTCCACGACCGCCATCCCGCCGTCGCGGGCAAGAGGAAGCGAAGCCGCCATGGCCCCGTAGAGTGCGCCCGGTGCGATGACCCGCTCGAACACACGGTGGTCGCTCAGCCAACCGGGGTCGGAAGGGAACAGCTCGGATTCGTACGTGACCTCGCCGGACGCCGACTCGCGCCGGACGCCGAGCAGGGGGATTCCGGCCGAATTGCGCGACCGTTTCGGCGCCTGAAGCCAGTAACGCTCCCGCTGGAAAGGATAGCCGGGTAGGGAAACGCGGCGCCGAACCTCGCCGGCGAAGAGACCCTCGAAGCGTATGGTCAGCCCGGCATCATACGCTGCCGCAACCGCGTCGGCGAAGCCGCCTGGATTTCCGGGCGCGTCGCCCTCCTGCGGGCAAATGCTCGAAAGCACCGCCGGCGCCGGCGCTGAATCCGGCCAGGTCGAGGCCGCCATCGGCGCCAGCACCGGGCGCGGACCCAGTTCCAGGATCAGGTCCACGCCCATTTCCGCAAGTGTCCCCGCGCCGCTCGCGAACGCGACGGGCTCGCGCGCATGACGCCGCCAGTACGCTCCGTCGAGGAGTTCGCCATCTTCCACTGCGCGGCCCGTCACGTTGCTGACCAAGGTCAGTTGGGGTGCTGAAATCGTTGCGTTTTCCAGGGACGCTTCAAGCGCGTCGAGGGCCGGTTCCACCAGCGCGCTGTGGAATGCCTTCGCGGTGTTCAACCGGCGAACCCGGACGCCCGCGGCTTCGAATCTCTTCATAACGGATTCCACGGCCGCGACCGGGCCGCTGACCACCTGATGCAGGCCGTTGTCCGCCGAAATGTTCACCGCTGGGCCCGCGGACTCCGCGTTATGCGCATCGACAGCCCACGCAACCTGTTCCGGCGGCGCGAAGACAGCCGCCATGGCGCCCGGCGCAGTCTTCGATAGCAACGTGCCGCGTGTGGCGGCAAAACGCATACCGTCCTCAAGGCTGAAGACGTCCGCCGCCTGCGCCGCGGCGATTTCGCCGACGCTGTGCCCCAGGGCCACGGCAGCGCGAACTCCTACGCTCTCCCAGAGCGCCGTCAGGGCGCATTCAAGCGCATAGAGGGCCGGCTGCTCCCACGCTGTGTCGTTGAGTTCACCTTCCTCGCCACGACCGAACATAATGTCCAGCAGCGACGTTCCCCGCTCTGCCACGAACACTTCCTCGCATCGGTCGAACACGGCTCGCGCCACCGGCTCGCATTCGTACAGGTCCCGACCCATTCCGGCCCATTGGCTTCCCTGTCCGGTGTAGACGAACGCTACCTTCGCTGGTGCTCGCGGCGTCGCTCCCGGACCCTGCTCGGCTAGCGCGACTAGCCCTTCGCGCAATTGTCCGGCATCGCTGAAGACGAGGCCTGCACGGTGATCGAAGTGACAACGCCCGACCCCGATCGTCCACGTCATGTCCGAGAGCAGTTGCTTCATTATTGAGTTGTCTGCGGACGAGGCTCCGACCTGTTGGTCGAGCCACGACAGGTACCGTCCGGCGAGATCGCAAATCGCCTGCTCGGATTTGCCGGAAACTGGGAATACGCGGGACTCGCGCCGCCGAAATTCCTGTTCGGATTGCCTGGAACTCGGCGTGGCCAACGGTGATGAAGCCGCCACGGCTTGACCGGAGCCGGCGACAACGTGCGGCTCGTATGGCGCCGCATCGGCAGCGACATACTCCTCGACGACGATGTGCGCATTGGTTCCGGAAATTCCGAAGGAGTTCACTCCCGCCAGGCGCGGTCGCCCGTTACGATCCGGCAGGTCCATCATCGATGCACTCACCTGCAACGGCAGCTGATCCCAATCGACGCTCGGGTTGGGGTCGTGGAAGTGCAGATGCTGAGGAATGACACCGCGTTGCATCACGAGCGCCGCTTTGATCAAGCCTGCGATCCCCGCGGCCGACTCCAGATGGCCGATGTTGGTCTTTACGGAACCTACAAGCAACGGCCGGTCGGGTTCACGACCCTTGCCGAAGACCCGGGCAACGGCGTTGATTTCGATCGGATCGCCGACGGCTGTGCCTGTGCCGTGGGCTTCGAGGTAGTCTACTTCCGACGCGGGGATTCCCGCCTGTGCCATGGCCGCTTCGATGACCTGTTCGAGCGCGGGCTGGTTCGGCACCGTCAAGCCGACGCTGGCGCCGCCATGATTCACGGCCGCACCGCGGATGACGGCCCATATCCGGTCGCCATCGGCCTCGGCTTCGCTGAGGCGCTTCAGGACCACCACGCCACAGCCTTCGCCGCGCACATAACCATTCGCCGACGCATCGAAGGCCTTGCACTGCCCGTCCGGGGACAGCATCATCGCATCCGCGCGCAATTCGAACACGCGACTGTTCAGGATAGCCTGTACGCCGCCGGCGATGGCGAGATCCGCCTTGCCTTGCTGGAGGTCCGACACAGCGTCGTGCACTGATACAAGGGACGACGCGCAAGCTGCGTCTACCGCCTTTGCAGGACCCCTTAGACCCAGCACGAACGACACCCGCCCGCTGGTCCCATTGAGGTTGGTGCCGCTCAGCGCGTAGAGCGACGCGGCGGCCTCGGTGGGCGTCGCGGAATCAAGAACCAGCATCCGGTACTCGTCATTGCTTATTCCGGAGTAGACCCCAGTCAGGCTTTCTTTCAGACGGTTCGGATCGATTCCCGCATCTTCGAGCGCCTGCCAGCTCACTTCGAGCATCATTCGCTGCTGCGGGTCGAGCAATTCTGCCTCGACCGGGGAGATTCGGAAAAATCCCGCATCGAACTGATCAATCTCGTCGACGTACGCGCAAAAACGGCAGGCATCGCGCAGATTCTCGGGATTCCCGAAGAGTTCCTGAAGGCGAACCGGACCCGAGCCCGGAACACCCTCCGACACTGCGTTTCCACCTTCTTCGAGCAGGCGCCAGAGGGCGGGAATATCCGGTGCACCTGGGAAACGACACGCCATACCCACGATCGCGACAGGTTCCACGGGCGAGTGAGCCGTCCTGTAGTGGTACTGCTTGCCTATAGCAGCAGAGTCTACGGAGTCGTCGAATCTTTTGTCTCGTGCCATCTTAGCCGCAATATTGCATGAGTAAAGTGGGCAAGGCGATAGTTTCTCTATAAAACACAGTGTGTTAGAGCACTGTTGAGAGACACCTTGTCCATGACAGATTGTATCCAAGAAGCCCTGCCGTTTCCACGCTGTAAATCACGCCGTGTGGAGGCGCGTTTTTCCGGCGGCGCCATCACTTCCAACGGCGGCGTTTTGCTGCTTCGCGACGCCGACCGGCGGTTGGGATTGACCGAGCGGGTAGCGAAGGCGCTGACCGACCCGCGCCGGCAGGCCAGTTGCGTTCACGATGCCGTGTCGATCGTCCGCCAGCGGGTCTATGGCCTGGCATTGGGTTAGGAGGACCTGAACGATCACGGCGAGCTGCGCCGGGGCCTGGCGCTGCAGACGGCCGTGGATCGGGATCGGGTACTGGCCAGCGCTTCCACCCTGTGCCGGTTTGAGCATGCCTTGTCGGCGATGAGGGCATCGAAGTGAACGTCGTCGATCAACGGCTGGACGCCCATCATGTCGTGGCGCTGGCCAGGGAGCAGCACGAAGCGGACCAGACACCCCAGTGCGTCGACCAGGGCGATGATCTTGGTGGTCAATCCGCCCCGTGATCGGCCGATGGCCTGATTTTGAGTCCCCCTTTTGCGCCGCTCGCCTTCTGGTGAACGCTGACGATGGTGGCGTCGATGAGGGCATATTCGAAATCCGGTTCCGCCGACAACTCCTCGAACAGCCGCTCGAAGACACCCTTCTTCGCCCATCGGCGAAAGCGCTGGAAGACGCTGTTCCAATTGCCGAACGCCGGGGGCAGAGCGCGCCACGGCGACCCTGCGCGCACCCGCCACAAAACCGCCTCCAAAAACAGGCGGTTGTCCGCCGCCGTCACGCCACGGTCCGTCGCCTTGCCCGGTAGATGACGCCAAATTTTCTCCCAAACATTGTCCGTGATCACAAAACGCTCTGACTTCATCAAACACTCCTTGCAAAAGGAGGCTTGAATCACTTTTCCGCGACATTGGGAATCCACTAAATGTCAACAGACCCTAGGCTCATTTATGCGGCGTTCTCCGAATCTTCTATTGCATCACTGCGAAATGCCGTAAATGTCTTTTATTTAAGTGCTCTCATAGAACGGACCCTCTGGGGAAGTCGATTATACGGGCGATTTGGCCGGTCTACGCCCGTCAGGTACAACGGCCAACTGAAGAGCCACGAAACATTCAAGGTTTCGATGATCTCGCAATGATGGGTCAGGCGGTCGAGCAGCGCGGTGGTCATCTTGGGGTCCAGAAAACTGACACCCGCCAGCACACTGGATCTGATCCAAAAGCGACCGAGTGCAACCCGGGCTTAGAACGCGGGCTTAGAACAGGTCGCTGCGGTCGAGAAATTCGCGGACGGCCGTGGCGCATTCCTCCGGCTTTTCGAGTTGAAGTAAGTGCGTCGCCTCGGGAATGAAATCGTAGTCCACCTTCATGACGTTACTGAGATCGAAGGTCGGCAGGTAGGAATAGGGAAGGGTCGGATCGGCCCCGACGATCTTGGTCGGGCAGGAAAGCAGGTCCAGATCGATGAGGGGAAAGAAACTCCGCGCATAGTCCATGAGCTGCGCTTCGTATTCGCGCGGGCATCGAAGCTCGTACGCCTCCCCGTCCGGCGTCTGCCGGAGGGTCGTCTGCGCCATGAGCTCCCGGACGCCGGGAACGACGCGCGTGAAGGCCGGGACGTAGCGAAGAAAATCGGCAAATTCCTCTCTCGTCCCGAACCGGTGCCCCCGCCGCCGGGTCCTGTCGGCCGCCTGCTCGGCGGCCGCATGAAGCTCGACCTGGCTCGCGCCGGGCCTGCACAGAGGCGGATCGAACAGGACCAGCGCGGAATAGGACTCTGTGAACGACAGAAGCGGGATAATCGTGGAAAGGGAATGAAAGATGCCGACCGTCAACTTGTTCCCGTAAACCCGACCGATCGTGTTGAGGATCAGGTCGTGATCGTGAATCAGGGTCGGAATATTGTGGTCGTTCGGGCCACCGACACTGTTCCAGCCATGGTTTCTGATGTCGTAGACGATCAACTCATAGTCGTCCGCAAGCAAGGACCAAAAGGGATAATAGAGATCGATCGCAAGGCCGTTGCCGTGGCTCAGAACCAGCCGCGGGCCCGATGGATTGCCATGCTGCCGCAAGGCGGTGACGGTATGGTCGTCGAGACGTACATCGTATACCGAAAGCGGCTCGGGTATTTCCCACACGACTTCTGCTGTCATGGTAAAAATGCCGGTTTCCCGAGGCGGCGCTCCTCAATCGGGATCGGGTATCGGCGGTATCGAACGCCGCGCCGTGCGGGAAACCCGGCCGCCACCGGACAGGGAGGCAGCCGGTTCCGTTTACGCGCCGTCAGGGAACGTCGGAGACGCGTCCTTGACCGACGGGGCGCATTCAGCCCGCATTGGCGCCGATATGGTTCGCAAGCAGCCGCAGGGTCTTGAACTGCAGGCATTCCTCAGCCTGCAGCGAGAGGTTGAACGCGCTGTTGACCTCTTTGAAGAACGCGACCGCATCCACCGAGGATACCCCGGAATCGACCAGCCGGGCGTCGAAATCCGGATCGGCACCGAGGCCCAGATGCTGGTCGGCGAGCGCTTTGAGACGATCTTCCGTTGACGACATGGTTTCTTCTCCTTCTTAAGTGTATCGGCCGGACAGCGCAGAAAGCGTTGCAACGACACAGGTATAATAAAGGGCGTAACTCCCAAGCCACGTGCAGAACCAAGCTCGGCGACAATAAAGCCGTGAAACTATGGTGCAACGATCTAGCTACCGCAAGTCCACTTGTCGGGAGTGCCGAGTCAATCCGGAATTGGAGGATACGGTCCGCTCCAATACAACTTAACTGTAGTGTTGGCTGCGCCGCTTTATTTCCCGCCACTACAGAATCAATCATGACAGTTGTCCCTTGCGAGAACCCCATCCAGTCTCTTATTCCTTTTCTTTTACACGATGTCCGTGTGTTGATAAGGCTTTTGCAAGGGTATGCGGTTTATGGGACTTCTGTTGCCGTCCTCGCATCGTTCCCTGCGCTTGGGCAAACTCCTTCGGAGGTCGGCGAACCCGCCATCGAAGAGATCGTGGTCATGGGCTCCTTGATCAAGCAGCTGGTCGTTTTCGAGGACCGCGCGCCCGTGCAGCATCACGAGGGTTAGGACGTTCTGAATGGATCACCCACGCTCATCCAAGTCGGTCGTGTTCTGTAAGCATGTGAAGCTCGGCGCTGGCGCGGTTCCGAAAGCGGGAAGGCCGAACCGCCGCTATCATGTGGCCGGTGGTAAACCCGTGCCGTTTGGCATGATGTGGCGAGCGGCGGTCGCGACGGTCTTGGCCTCCTGCGCGCTCCTGGCCTGCACGCCTGTGCGCTTCGTCGATGTGGATTCGAAGACCCATAGCAGCCGCATCGACCACATCGTCATGCATTTTACGAGCGCTGACTTCGCTGAATCAATGCGGCTGCTGACCGAACGCACGGAGCGTCCCGTTAGCGCGCATTACCTGGTGCCGGAAAGTGGCGATCCGACATATCCGCGCCGGCGGCTCAGAGTGTACCGGCTCGTCGACGAGGAACGGCGCGCATGGCATGCTGGACAGAGCCATTGGCGCGGCGGCGAGGGCCTGAATGTAAGTTCCATCGGGATCGAGGTCGTAAATCGCTCGGCTTGCGCCGCCGTGGCTCCGGGCAACAAAAACGGCACGCCAGAAGATCGTTGCGAGTTTCACAATTTCGATCCCGGCCAGATCGATCTCCTCATAGAACTCGTGCTCGACATCCTTCGACGCCATCCCGGTATCGATCCGGTCGATATCGTCGGCCATGCGGACATCGCGCCTGATCGCAGGCTGGATCCCGGACCCAAGTTTCCCTGGCGCAAGCTTCACGAACACGGGATCGGAGCCTGGTACGACGATGACACCGTGGACCGGTACCGCCAACGCTTCGACGCCGAGCCGCCAACTCTGGTGCTGCTGCAGCGGGGGCTAAAAGCCTATGGTTATGACGTGGACGATACCGGCGCACACGATGCGCGCACGCGAGCCGCGCTCAGGGCGTTTCAGATGCATTTCAGGCCATCGGACTGGTCCGGGCACCCCGACGCTGAAACGTCTGCCATACTGTTTGCGCTGCTTGACAAGTACCAACCCCAAGCGCTCGCCGCTCTGATGAAAACATCGTTGTAGCAGCCGCACCTCAGTGATTCTTGGGAAGCGGTTAATGTAGGGATAGAGAAAGTGCATGCGCGTCAGTCAGCGTGGGACTTCGTGGTATCTGATACGGCAGTTTGTCTTGAGGCATCGTCATTTCTCACATTATTGCGGTCTAAAGGCCTTTGTCTCTTAAGCTCTTGGTAAACATCACGTAATTCATGTTCTATTTTGTCACCTGTCTCTGCGCGTGCAGATTTGGGATTGAAGTTCAGATATCCGCCAATTTTCGAGGGGCCGTAGATTGGAGAGGCGGGGCCACGCACGATGTCGATGCGGTCTGAAGCGCCGATCGGGGTAGGATAGTTACCCGGGTTGTCCAGCCGTCGCATGCCCCGGAAATAAACCTCGCCCGGAGTCCCGCGCACATCTAGGGCTCCCGCCACGCCAAAGAACGACTGGGTGAACGTACCTGGTGCAAAAGCGACGAGTTCATCGATATCCGCGACGTTGAATCTATCAATCTGTTCGAAGCTGATTGTGGAGGCTGAACGCGGCGTTTCCAGCAGCGATTTGTCAAATCCGAACACCTCAACGTCTTCGCCCGGGAGAGATCTCAACGATCCGGTTACGACGACTTCCTCGATTTGTTGCTCTTGAGCCACCGACAGCTGTGTCCCTGTTGCACCCACGACAGCGGTTGCTAGGGACGCGGCGAGCGGTAAGCGTCGGGGCAAAAACTGCTTCATGACTTCTTCTCGAAGGGCATTTTTGGACTATCTGGATAAAAAATAACTGTCCCTTCAATTTACCTTATGCTTATGCATGAGAATGTTCCAAGCCTTTGCGTATGTCGTCGCTGTTTCCACCACCGTCTTAGCTGTCCCTGCCAAAAGCTGGAAGACGTTCATTGCCAATCACAGGGATTCCATAGCGGCCGTTGATCTGTTTGTGGTTCCCACAACGCGTTTCCAACTTCTGTATGGCCTGGTCATCCTTTACCTCAAGCGGCGGGAGTTAGTGTGGACCAATGCCACCTACCATCCGACAGCGGCTTGGATCGCCAACCAGGTGAGCCAAGCCTTTCCCTGGGAGACCGCGCCGCGATACCTCATCAGGGATCGGGATACCAGTTACGGCACGGTCTTCAAACGGCGATTAGGGGTAATGGGCATTAGAGACCGTCCCACGGCACCCAGATCGCCCTGGCAGAATGGGTATGTGGAGCGTGTAATTGGCTCTATCCGCCGGGGGTGCCTTGATCACACCATCGTCTTTGGTGAAGCTCACCTACGAAGGACACTTAGACACCATGCCCGATACTACAATCATGCCCGGACACATCTCTCCCTAGGCAAAGACTCGCCCATGCCACGTCTCGTCGAGCGGGCCGGCCACATCTCAAGGTGTAAACATCTCGGTGGTATGCATCACGAATACCGGCGGATAAGGTAAACGGAAGGGACAGAGATCCAGCAGATAAATTTTTAAAATTGCGCAAGTGTGGAGAAGATTATGAAGTGGGTGGTCATTTTGATTTGCTTCGTCGCAACATATCCGTTGTCCACTCGTCTGGCTTTGGCGGGTTCAGGCTTTTATTTGAGCAGTGAACTAGGCGCCAACTTTGCGGTTGGCCCCGATCTTGATGAGGGTGACAATGACCGGGCCAGTGCATGTGACGAGTACATCAACCCGATGTATGCGAACAATCCTCTTTGCACGGACCCCGCCGGGCGGGGGGATAGCTGGATGAGCAAGTTCGATAGCGCCGAGGGAATTCTGGCCGGTGCGGCTGCAGGTTACAGCTTGCGCAAGACGTTTCCTGATCGCCTTCTGGGCCGGTTCCGGATTGAGTCGGAGTACTTCTATCGCGATTCCGAATACGATCAGACAACGGACATCATGTCCGGCGACGGCGGAGGCGGCTCAATCGCCGATAAACTCGGCGGAGAGATTGCGCGGGCTGAAAATCGAATAGGCAGCATCACCTCACACAATCTGTTTGCAAACCTGTATGTCGATTTGTTCAGCACCAGCCGCTTCACCCCTTACGTCGGCTTGGGAATAGGCGTCGGCTTCACCGATATGGATTACGGTTCCCTATGGGCACGCAACCACAGAGTTCGCGATGATGCAGGAAACCTGTTAATTCGGACCGGCCAAGACTGGGATAACGCGGAGCAGATCCGGCAGAACCTGGCCGGAACCACAACCAGTGAACAGACCGTGTTGACCGACAATCTGTTCGGGCACCAACTGCTATTTGGAGTGGACTACGCGCTTACCCAGTCCGTCTCCTTCGGAGTGAAGGGGCGCTGGGTCAGGTTCGAAACCTTCCGGGATAGCGGCAGTTGGGATCGCCTGCGAAGCCACGACTCCAACCTAAGGCTGGATGGAAGCGAACCAGTGGTCTATCAGGTCGAGACCAAAGACATCGAGTTTTTCGGCCTAAGCGTTAACCTCAAGTACCACATTTAGGCAACCGGCCAGTTCACCATTCCGTATAGTGCGACTATACCTGTCCCTTCTTTTTGCCTTAACGGCAAACGCACCGGTAGTCTCCGCCGTCAGCGCACGGGCCGACCGGTTGCGTCACAAACGCCGTTCCGTTCCCGTCCAACCCAGGCGGTTTCAGGTGCTGACCAAGGCGGATGAAAGCATTGCCGGTCCGCCAGACCAACGGCCCGGTAGCCGAAAGGCGAAAGTCAAGGCAAACGCCTGATCACCGGATGCCGGATATGACCGTGTGTGAGCCACGCGTGCGCGTGAAGGCATTGTTATTAAGGGGCATGGCGTCGGCGTCATCGACGATTTGCGTCGCGTAAACCGATCCGCCCCGCCCGCTGCGTTCGTCGTAAGCACCCACTTGCGGCCGTCCGCCGCCGCGGCCGATGGCGATGATGCGCAGGTACTCGGGCCCGAAGAAAGGCGCTTCGGTCAGGGGATAGGTGTCGCCGTTGGGGGCAGCGACTTGGAACACTTCCACCTCGGGCAGATGAAAACACACTAACCAATTGCTAGGTCACTCCTAGAATCCCCCTCTCCACCATAGCCAGACCTCGCTCCTCCTGTGTAAGAGCAGGTTCGAGGAAATTAATAAGGCTCCGCTCCTGATCGGAACGCGAAAGCCACGCAGCGATACTGAAGGCATCGTGCTGGTCGGGAGTACAGTCCTCTTGAGAGAAAGCTTGGGACCACAAAGCTGGATAGACCTCTGCGATTGCCGCCTCGACGATCCCTTCCGCATCCACTGGGTCATTCTTGTGGGTCCTCACACAAGGTTTTCGGGACGCCGCAACTGCGCGAGAAGAATCTCCCCCTCGTCATCGACAACCCGAGGTTCCTGATCCTGCCCTGGATCACGATCCCCAACCTCGGCTCGCACATCCTCTCGCTCGTGCGCCAGCAACTACCCGGCGACTGGACCGAGCGCTACAACGTCACGCCCGTGCTCATCGAGACCTTCGTCGAGACCCCGCGCTTCACCGGCGCGCTGTACAAGGCGTCGGGCTGGACCCACGTCGGAACCACCCAGGGACGCGGCCGATACGACCGCCACACCAGACGCGATCGGCCGAAGAAGGACATCTGGATCCGCCCCCTCCGAAAAGACTGGCGGCGAACACTAAACCGGTGACATCATCCCCCGCCGTCACCGCGTGACCGAACGAAAACTTTCTGGAAACAACTATACCCCCGAACCGGCCCCCAGGGCCACACGGGAGCAGACCGCACCCAGCGGGGTGATATAATCCGCATTCCACTTGATCTCTGAATTGCCGGTAGTCTCTTATTATAATTTATTATCAATTGTTTAGAATTTATTTGCTCTGTTGGATTTACGCCGTTTAAGACTGGACCACAAATGATGGCTTGGTTACGCCGTTTATCGGCTAGGCGGGTTTGACTCCCATGACGTTGGTGCGTCTGCCGCCTCCAATGGGCTGGCGCACTACTTCGAAACCGGCCCTGCGCATTTCGTTTTCAAAATCCGGTGCCATTTCGCGGTATTCCAGCCACCACACTTCCGCGTTCCAGCGATGATTGTACCAATCGGCGAACTTGCGATAAGCCGACTGCGACGGCAGCACAGACGTATAGATATCCATGGGATACCAGATGCCGCCCGGACGCAGGGTGCGGAAACTTTCGTGAATGATGGCCCGGCCGGATTTTTCCGGAACCTCGTGATAGAGCAGAAAGTTGGTGATGATGTCGAAATGGTTGTCGGGGAAGTGGCTTTCTTCACTCAGTTCATGCGCGTAATGGGTTTCCATGCCGAGATCAACGGACCTCATATGAGCGAAACGCAACATGGGTGCGCCGATGTCATTGCCCCACACTTCCGCGTCGGGGAACTTGCGCTTTAATGCCAACACCAGTTGACCCGAACTGCAACCCTGATCGAGCACCCGTTTGACACGGCCATCGGGCGGTAGCGGCACTTCCTCGGCACGGTTGACCTGGAGCTCATCGCGGTAGTTGCCGTTGGCGAACTCCACGTTGAGACCGTGATAGTAAATGTAACCGGCGAACGGATCGCCCACATAGCCGCCGGGCTGCAGATGAATCTCGTAACGGGCAAAATCGGGAATGTGGAGGTCGGGCCTGAGCTCGATGGTTCCCGGTCCCTTTTTCTCCGCCCGTTCCAGTTCTTCTAAGTATTTATCCCCTTCGGCGTGGTAGGCGTCTTGGATCGCCGCCCACATGATCTGTTGCGTGGTTTCACGCGCATGCACGGTGTAGCCCAAGACCGGGTCGCTCTCGAGCAGTTTGACCACGTCCCGAATAGGAATGTCGTTGTTCATCGGGTCAATGCCCTGTTCACGAAACAGGACATTGGCCCGCCGGGCCGCTTGCCGGAACACATCGTGGCGCACCCAAGTGCGGTAACTGGTGTAGAAGTCGAGCTCACTTTCCAGACGCAAGTCGGGTAAGCGTTCGAAAAACCCCCAGGTCCCACGGGGTTCCATGTCGAAATCGAGCTCTTTTGCAGTGACTTTCAGCGCCGGTATTGATGACGCAATAGCCGCAACAGACGTGTTTAAAAGGGTACGGCGGTTCAGCATGATTGATCCTCCGTCAATTCAATTCCGCTTCAATTTGCTCTCGGGTCCGCTTCATCTTTTCCATTTCGGCTTCAAAGTCGATGGTGCGGCCCCAATCAATGGTTCGCTCTCCGAAAACGCCAACGATAGACCCAATGTATTGATCGGACTCCAGATTGTCGAGAATGAACGCCGCGAAATCAGCGTAGCTAATGAGACGGCGGCTTGGCGCGTCCACATCCACGGACACCTGAGTGTCGTAGCGCCGCCGTTCCTGCAGCAACTGGCAGGGACGCAGAACAACAACCTCAAGACCGCTGGCATGGGCGACGTCTTCCATCCGCCGCATGTCTCGATAGACGCCGCGCATGTTCCACATCCATTTTTGCGTCAAAGGAACGCCGACCGGCTCCGTCTCCGGAATTTCGCGCTGGACGGATGTTGAGCTGGTGGCGAACAGCCGCGTGTTCCCCTTGGCTTTCATCGCTTCAATGATATTGGCTGTGCCTTGCGACATCAGGTCGGACTCAGCGATCTCGATTTCCGGTGTGGTGCGCGGACCGTAGACGGAGACAATAATTTCTTCTCCGGTCATGGCCGCCTTGAGGGATTCAACGTCGTAAACATCCCCTTTAACGACAGTGAGGTTTTCATGAGCGATTTTCATCGCATGAGGCCGGCGGGCCAGTCCGATGACTTCGTGCCCTGCCCGCAGGGCCATGGGAATCAAGTCGTCCGATGTGCGGGCCGTGGCGCCGATGACAAGAATTTTGAGACCGCTCTTTTCGATCGCCCCAAATGCGCTGGTGCTTGTTCCAACCAACCCTGCGGCGAAGCCTGCCATTAACAGACGGCGGGAAATTCCAAACGAGGATTTGTGTGTTCCAGTCATGACGCTGACCTCCTCACCTTGGGCTTAGTCTAACGCTTTTCATGGTTTGCCCTGAAACCGCTTCTTTGAGGCACGGTCGCTACCAGAGCATTCTCTAGCCAGGAAAAAACAAGTCCTCAATCTTGGCACCAAAAACGGCCGCGATCTTAAATGCTAAGGGCAGGCTTGGGTCGTACTTTCCGGTTTCAATGGCGTTAATGGTTTGGCGGGAGACGTCCAATTGCTCGGCAAGGTCTGCTTGAGACCAGTCTAATTCTTTACGCTTATCGCGGAGTTTGTTTTCCACGCTCAAGGTTCCAATCACTTGCCACGCGAGCGGTAGTAGAGTGATACGAACAACCACGAGAAACCCATCACCCACCAAACCCAAAACCAAGACAGGCGGGGAAGCCCAACAAATTCGAGAAAGCCGAAAGAAAAGGTGATGAAGGCCGAAATGCCAAAGGCGACAGCAAGGTCGCGCTTGATGCATTGACGCTGCATTTCATCAACTCTTTTGATCAATCTAACGACAGCCCAAATTCCGCCCGCAAACGCAAGCATCGGTATTAGGGCAACAGGAATTTGTAGGGCGTAGGGAATTCCGAGAGAGAAAATGTATTTAGCAATCAAAATAAGTATGCGGTAGAGGAGGAATGCTCCTCCCATTTCGATGTAATACGCTGAGTAATTGCGTTGATCGAAATTCATCACCGGACTCCCTCACCTACAATGTAAAGCACCCTTTACATAATGGGGCGTTACTTGGATGTCAAGGGTCCTTTACATGGAATTCAAAACTGCCGGATATCGGTGACGCCGGGCACGTCCTTAATACGGCCTAGGGTCTGGGGAGAAATGGCATAGCGGTCGGGCAAAGCCACCTCCACTTCATGGCCGTTGGATCGCGCCACCAAAAGAATGCGGCCGTTGCCCCGGCCGTCCGCTTCTATGATTTCGCGAATCTCTTCGATCAACGCACCCTCTTTGATCTGGACGCGCAGATTATCAAGTTTGGCGGCGACCGCTTCGTCCAGCGGAACCATCTTGGTCGCCATGAGGCGCACCTGATCCTCTTCCAGACGCGCATCGAGCGTAACCAGCAGTGGGTCACCGGATTCCAGCATGTCCCGTGACGCCACCAGCACTTCGGAAAAGACCACCGTCTCAAAGGTACCGGTCGCATCGGACAACATGACAAAGGCATAGCGATTGCCATTGCGGCCAATGCGTTCTCGCTTGCTGACCATAGTCCCCGCCATGCGAATGGGCACCCGGCAATCGTCCGCCGTCAAGCTGTCCAGATCACGGGCGTTGATGACACCCTGAGCGGCAAGGGTCGTCGCGTAAGCATCAAGAGGATGGGCTGAGAGATAAAATCCGATGGCGTCGAACTCATGGGTCAGCCGCTCCATGGGCCGCCAGTCTTCCACATCGGGCAGTTTCAGTTCGGGTTTGTCGTCTTCACCGGCGAATAACGCATGTTGATCCGAGTTACGGTCCTCGGCCTCGGCCTGGGCGGTGCGCAAGATGGTTTCCGCCCCTTCCATCAATTGCGCCCGGTTGATATGCAAACTGTCCAACGCACCGGCGCGAATGAGATTCTCAATCAAACGTTTGTTGATAAGACCCGTGTCCAGACGGCTGGCAAAGTCGGCGATATCTTTGAACCGGCCGCCATCCTGCCGCGCATTGACCAATCCTTCCATGGCTCCCGCACCGACGTTCTTAATGGCTGCCAGGGCATAACGTACCGCCCAGGCGCCTTTGTCCTTTTGTTCGACGGTAAAGGTAACCTCTGACGAATTAACGTCGGGCGGCAGCAAATCGATGCCCAAGCGGGTCAGCTCGGCGCGGAAGCCAGCCAGCTTGTCCGTATTTTGCATATCCAGGGACATGGTCGCGGCCATGAACTCCACTGGATAGTTGGCCTTCATATAGGCTGTTTGATAGGCCACGACCGCATACGCTGTCGCATGCGCTTTTGGGAAGCCGTAGCCGGCAAACTTGGCCACCGTGTCAAAGACTTCAGAAGCCTTGGTCGACGTGGTGCCACGTTGTTCAGCGCCGCTGACAAAATTGTCCCGCTGAGCATCCATCTCCGCTTTGATTTTTTTACCCATGGCCCGGCGGAGCAGATCGGCATCACCGAGCGAGTAACCGGCCATCTCCTGGGCAGCCTTCATCACCTGCTCCTGATAAATCATGATGCCGTAGGTTTCTTTGAGGATCGGCTCCAGGGTTGGGTGCATGTAGGCGATCTCTTCCCGACCGTTCTTGCGGTCAATGAAGCTCGGGATGTTGTCCATGGGGCCGGGGCGGTAGAGAGCAACCACAGCGATGATGTCGTCGAAAACATCGGGTTTGAGTTTGCGCAAAATATCCCGCATGCCCGAACTTTCCAGCTGGAACACCCCGGTTGTTTCACCGCGTGACAGCATGTCGAAGGTATCGGTGTCGTCCAAAGGTATGGTGGCCAAGTCGAGTTCTATGCCCCGGTCAGCGAGCAGCTTCACCGCCTTGTCCAGAACCGTCAGAGTCTTGAGACCGAGAAAATCGAACTTCACCAGACCCGCCTGCTCCACCCATTTCATGTTGAACTGGGTGACCGGCATTTCAGAATGGGGATCGCGGTAAAGCGCAACCAATTCGAAAAGAGGCCGGTCCCCAATGACCACACCGGCGGCGTGGGTCGAGGCATGGTTGTACAGGCCTTCCAACTTGAGTGAGATGTCGAACAATTGAGCGACACTTTCGTCCGTGTCGCGCAGGTATTGCAGTTCCGGCTCGGACTCGATGGCGTCTGCCAGGGTTACCGGACTGGCAGGGTTGTTGGGCACCATCTTGCAAATCTTATCGACATAGCCGAGGGGCATCTCCAACACCCGACCGACGTTGCGCAAGGCCGCGCGCGCCTGCAGCTTGCCGAAGGTGATGATCTGCGCCACCCGGTCGGCACCATATTCCTCTTGAACAAACTTGATCACCTCTTCCCGGCGGTCCTGGCAAAAATCGATGTCAAAGTCGGGCATGGACACCCGTTCGGGATTGAGAAACCGTTCAAACAGGAGATCGAACCGCAGAGGATCCAAATCGGTAATCAGCAAAGACCAAGCCACCACGGACCCCGCCCCTGAACCCCGTCCGGGACCGACGGGAACGCCTTGCTCCTTCGCCCACTGGATGAAGTCGGCGACGATGAGGAAATAGCCCGGGAATCCCATGTCGATGATGACGCCCAGCTCATACTCCAGCCGCTCACGATACGGTTTGGCCGCTTCCTCCCGATCCGCAGCACTCATGCCCTCCTTGAAGACATATTTTTGCAAACGCTCTTCCAAACCCGTCTTCGACAGATCCCGCAGCGCATCGTCTTCCGTCCGATCACCCGCCTTGGGCGAGCGCGGCAAAATAGGATCGCGCCGCTCGACCATCACGGCGCATCGCTTGGCAATAACAAGTGTGTTGTCTATCGCTTCCGGAATGTCGGCGAACAAGGTCTGCATTTCTTCCGCCGTTTTGAACCTGTGCTCGGGTGTCAGCCGGCGGCGGTCGGCGACCGAGACAAAAGACTTCTCGGCAATACACAACAACGCGTCATGGGCTTCAAACATGGGCGCGTCCGTAAAAAACGGCTCGTTGGTGGCAACCAGCGGAATGTCATGGGCAAAGGCGAGATCAATAAGGGCAGTTTCGATCCGGTCTTCCGCAGCCAATCCATGACGCTGTAATTCCACATACAGATGGCCCGGAAATATCTCCTTTAAACGCAGCAAGACCGCCTCCGCCTTGGCGAACTGCCCTTCTGAAAGGTGGCGGCCAACAGCACCATGAATGCCCCCGGTCAATGCAATTAGGCCGCCGCAATGGTGTGCCAGGGCATCCGTCGTCACATGGGGTGTTTCACCCGCGTCGGTATCAAGAAAGGAGGAACTGACCAGTTTGAGCAAGTTGCCGTAGCCTTCTTCCGTCTGGCACAACAACACCAATTGGTCCGGTTCAGGTAGACGCGCGCCGTTGCCGGAGCGTACGTCTTCGTCCTCTCGCCGTACGGCGATCTGACACCCGATGATGGGCTGAATGCCTTTCTCCGCGCAGGCAATGGAAAACTCCAGCGCGCCAAAAAGATTGCGCGTATCCGTCAGGGCCACGGCGGGCATGTTGTTGTCAGCGCAGAGTCCGACCAGGTCTGGAATCTTGATCGCCCCTTCCGCCAGCGAGTAGGCGGAGTGAACCCGAAGATGGACGAAGGGCGCGTGAGACATGGGGGCTATTGATTACACCACCAGCCTGACCGGACCAGAGTTGAAAACAAGTTACCCACAGAAAAGTGCATAACCCTGAGGATAAGACCTAGAGCGGTATGATTTTAGGTTGGGTCATATCCTGCGTTTTTGAAATAGTTGGCGCATTCATTTGAGGTATAGGTATCGAGGAGTCTGCCGATGGCGGCTGAGACGGCCTCGACGGTTCGCGGCGCTTCGAGGCGGAGCAGATGCTTGAGCTTGGCGAAGACCTGCTCGATGGGATTGAGGTCGGGGGAGTACTTGGGCAGGAACAGGAGCCGGGCGCCGGCCTGGCGGATGGCCTGTCGCACGGCCTTGGACTTGTGAGAGCCGAGGTTGTCCATGATGACGATGTCGCCGGGCTTGAGGGTTGGGACCAACACGTCCTGCACATAGATGCGGAAGCGCTCGCCGTTGATCGGCCCGTCGACGAGCCAGGGCGCATCGATTCGGTCGTGGCGCAGCGCGGCGAGGAAGGTCGCGGTGTGCCAGCGGCCATGTGGCGCCTCGCCGATCAGTCGCGCGCCCTTTGACCCCCAGCCCCGCAGGGGCGCCATGTTGGTCCTGGTCCAGGTCTCGTCGATGAACACCAGGCGCGTCGGGTCAACCCGGTCGCGGTACTTCAACCACTGAGCGCGGCGGCGCGCCACGTCACGGCGCCGACGCTCGCCAGCCACCAGCGTTTTTTTTATAGCTCAGGCCCTGCTCGTGAACGAAGGTCCAGACCGAACGGTAGTCCACCTTCAGGCCCCGATCCGCCAGCTCCCCGACAAGCCCATGAAGCGTGAAATCCCCCCGCGCCACCCGGTCCCGCAACCAGCGCTCGTGCGCCCCCCGGATCGCACGCGGCTTGTAACCGCCCATCCGGCCCGGCGCCGCGCTGCCCGTCCGCCGGTAGCGCGCCAGCCAGGCAACCGCCGTGCTCTCGCCGATCCCGAAATGCCGCGCCGCCGCCCGGCACGACATCCCGTCGCGCGACACAGCCGAAATAACCCGTTCTCGAAGATCAAGGGAATAAGCTCTTGCCATCCTTGCTGGCCTCCTTACCCAGCAAGAATCTTGAATCAGAAATCGAAAAGCTTGTGAATCCCTAAAATGACTCCGTCTAATCACATAAAGCTCTAGCCGTACGAGCTGGGGTTAGGGGCATCCGAAATGTCATGCGCGAGATCGGCATGTTGCCCCAACTGAAAAGTAAAACGCAACCGGTTGAGCCGCTAGAAGCGAAATCATCATCCTGGGTGAGGGCACCCCAATCTGGAATCTTTCGTGCAACGGTCAAAGTTGGTGTCCGAGTGACCAAGGGCGATATCTTGGGCGTCGTGGCAGATGCATTCGGTGAGGTGGAAAGCGAAGTTGTTGCCTCCTACACCGGTATAATTATTGGCCGGGCAAATCTGCCTGTGATTTCGGAAGGTGATGCCCTGTATCACATTGCGAGGTTTGAGGACTCCACCGAAGTGGCTGACAACATCCAAACCTTTCACGAAGAACACTTGGAGGGGCTGGGTCCCGGAGATTATCCGCAAAGCGCTCAAGAATAGCCTGTCAACTTGTCAACACCCATTTGCATAAGATTTTAAAGCGACAAAATTTTCTCACGGGTTCAACATATAAACCCCAAGAAATGTAGTCTCACACCGTACCCAACCAACGGTAACCGTATCGCTTTCCTGCAACCCAAACATCAGTCGTTGGTTCAAACATTGTCGGGAAATTGACTCAAATCATCCCGTAAATCGGTCGCAGCAGCGATGGTTATCCTATATGGTCTTTGAGGTTTGTACGGACCTTTTAAAACCGCAGTACACGTGGTGTCAGTGTTTAAGGTCCACCTGGGGACGGCACATTGGTTGAACGCAGCGAGTTGATCCGGCGCCTTCGCGTCGAAATTCACGCCCTCAAGGAGCGCCTCGGGGAGGATAATAGACTCGCCGAAATTCTGCGTGAGCAACTTCATCACACCGAGCACGGCACTGCCGACGAACGGCGTGAACAGGTATTCCGCCGCGCCGTCTGGGATATCACCGAACACGATGTGATGGAGGAGTTAACCAAGGTCGAGCCCGAAGGCGCCAAGGACGTCTCCGACGCTATTGTCGGCTTGGGCGCCCGCCTGGATCAAAAGTACGCCGAGTTCCGAGCCGTGCGCGAGTTCAGCGAACGGATCAACGAGGGTTACCTCCTCAATGACGTGATGAACAACGCATTCTCTATATTGGAAACCGTCCTCCCCTATGACCGTATCGCCGTTTCATTGATTGATGAGGATAGCGCAGGCAACAAATGGGTACGGGTCGAATGGGTTGCGGCCAAATACGAAACCCAACATCTAAAAGCTGGGCACTCGGCGCAGCTAGAGCAGAGCAACTTAAAGAGTGCTTTCCTCGGAAGAGAACCCATGTTCATCAACAACCTTGAGAAACATGCCGAGGAGAATCCGGACTCAACGACCACGCAACTTCTTCTGAAAGAAGGATTGCTTTCCAATCTTTCCTATCCCTTCATTATCCATGGCAAGGTCATCGGCTTTATCTTTTTCTCAAGTCTCGAACACGGCACGTATCAAAACATACATATCGATGTTTTCGCTCAGATCGCCAAGGAATTAGCGCTGGTGATTGACAAAAGCCGGGCCTACGAGGAGTTGAACCAACGCAACGAGTTCATCAAGTCCATGTTCGGCCGATATGTGACGGAAGAAGTCGCCGAGATTGTTTACAACAGCGATACGGAAGCCGCCCTCGCCGGACAACGCGGCAAGGCAACCGTGTTGTTTGCAGATCTCAGAGACTTCACGCCGATGGCCGAGACCTTACCGCCGGAACAAGTCGTCGACGTGTTGAACACATATTTGTGGGCTATGACCGAAGTTATCTCACGTTACGACGGCCACGTGGACAATTTCATTGGCGATGCCATCCTTGCTGTGTTCGGAGCCCCCGTCAGTAAATTCGACGACGCGGGTCGTGCCGTCGCCTGCGCCATCGCCATGGAAAATAAGATGCTATCCGTCAACGGTGACTTGAAAGACCGGGGCTTGCCTGAACTCTCCATGGGGATCGGCATCAATACCGGCGAAGTGGTCGCCGGCAACATCAGCTCGGACCTCCGTACCACCTATAGTGTTATCGGCGGACCAGTGAATATCGCCTCCCGGATGTCGTCCATCGCATCGCCGGGCCAAATTCTTGCCACCGAAGAGACGGTCAACGAGAACCCCAATATCATTGAGTCCGAAGGCAGTCTCAGAATTTCGGTCAAAGGCTTGAATCAGCCTGTGAAGGTGCATGACATTACCGGAATTTACGGCCTCTATAACTTGCGTCTTTGGTCTCACCCCGACTCCCTGCTCTCTCCGAGGTTAGAATTGGTAGAAAGTATGGAGCCGGAAGAGGACGAGGACGCGGAAAAAGATACGGGAACGTAAAAATAAACTGCACGCTAGATTTTTTGCGTCGTTGCCCCGTCCTCTCGACCGTCAAAGCATTTTTCCAATGCTTGCCTAAAAACGCTATCACCGGGTGAAGCATGGGCAAACAACGTCATGGACGAGTGAAACTTCAAATCATCGGGACTGCCGAAAACATCGTGTACGGACTTATCTTGAGACGCCAAGACCAACTGCGTGCAATTGGTGAGCCTGCGGCCCAAAACCGGATGCGCCAGATAGGCACGGGCCTCGTCTAATCCGCTGATGGCATATTTTTGCGACATGGCGCTGAAGCCAAGTCCGGCGATCTGCGGAAATATGAACCACATCCAGTGACTGGTCTTGCGGCCACGTTTGAGTTCTGCACAGACCCGGTCGAACACAGGGTCTTGTGCCGCGGTAAACCGGCCAAGGTCGAAGGGGTCATCGTCAGCCATGGGGAGATTTTACATGACTCTCCCTTTCTGACCGCCCGTCCTTGACTATATCCTTGAGAAACGGGCATTTTCCACGCCTCCATGAGAGGATGAGCGCATGTACCTGCTGATCGATAACTACGACAGCTTCGCCTACAACCTGTGGCATTACCTGGGTGAGCTGGGGGCCGAGGTTGTAGTCCACCGCAATGACAAGATTGCGGTGTCGGACTGTCTTGCGCTGAATCCTGAGGGCATCATTCTCTCACCCGGACCCTGCGACCCGGACAAGGCCGGCATTTGCCTCGACCTCGTCGAAGCGGCAACCGGCAAAATACCCGTGTTCGGCGTCTGCCTTGGTCATCAGACCATCGGTCAGGCGTTTGGCGGAAAAGTGGTCCGCGGGCCCATGCCCATGCACGGCAAGGTCAGCATCATCACCCATACCGGTCATGACATGTTTACGGACATCTCCTCGCCCTTTAACGCCACGCGTTATCACTCTTTGGTGGTGGATCGCGCCTCTGTCCCTGACGAACTTGAAATCACGGCCGAGACGGATGACGGTCTGGTGATGGGGTTCGCCCATAAAGACCACCTTATTCACAGTGTGCAATTCCATCCGGAAAGCATTGCTTCTCAGTTCGGTCACCGGGTGTTGCGCAATTTTCTGCGTGCGACTGGGTTGGAGGCGCCCGACGTTCCCGACCGCACCATCGACGTCACAGTCGCCGCTTAGGGTCCCGCTATGTCCGATCTGAAACCCTTCATTAGTAAGGCCGCATCAGGGCAATCCTTGAGCGATATCGAAGCCGCGTCTGCCTTCGAGATCATCATGTCCGGCGACGCCACGCCGGCCCAAATTGCATCGCTGCTCACCGCCCTAGCCGTGCGCGGCGAGACGGT
Source organism: Rhodospirillaceae bacterium (assembly GCA_965207985.1). Lineage (GTDB taxonomy): Bacteria > Pseudomonadota > Alphaproteobacteria > Rhodospirillales > Rhodospirillaceae > CBDBND01. The sequence goes on from CBDBND010000012.1 coordinate 33,629, forward strand.
GGAGGAAATCACCGGCGCAGCGCGGGTCATGCGCGCCAAAGCTCTGGTGGTAAAAGCACCGGTCGGCGCCGTCGACACCTGCGGAACCGGCGGTGATGCCGCCGGCACGTTCAACATCTCCACCGCTGTCGCCCTGGTGGTGGCGGCCTGCGGAGTGCCCGTTGCCAAGCACGGAAATCGCAAAGCGTCGTCCAAATCGGGCACGGCCGATGTCTTGGAAGCTCTGGGTGTAAACCTGGATGTCACGCCCGATGTGGTGGAACGCGCCTTGAAGGAAGCCGGCATCGGCTTTTTGTTCGCGCAAAAGCATCATAGCGCCATGAAACACGTGGCACCGGTGCGTGCCGAACTGGGCATCCGCACCATCTTTAATCTGCTGGGCCCCTTGTCCAACCCGGCGGGTGCCAAACGGCAGCTGCTCGGCGTGTTTTCAGCCGACTGGCTCGAACCCATGGCGGAAACCCTGAAAGCCCTTGGATCGGAACGGGCGTGGATTGTTCATGGCTCCGACGGTCTGGACGAACTTACGGTGACCGGACCATCCCAAGTGGCGGAACTCAACGATGGGTCCGTCTCTTCATTTGAAGTTACCCCGGAAGAAGCCGGTCTCGGTCGCTATGGGCCCGAGGACCTCAAAGGCGGCGAGCCGTCGGACAATGCTAAAGCCTTGTCGGATCTCCTCGACGGCGCCCCGGGAGCATACCGGGATATTGTCCTGCTTAACGCGGCGGCAGCACTGATTGTCGCAGGGAAAGTGTCTGACCTCGAAGACGGCGCTGCCACGGCGGCCGCAACCATCGATAACGGCAAAGCGATGGCCACATTGGAAAGGTTTGCCGCCATCACGCAAGGGAACTGACCATGGGCAACGTGCTTGACGATATCTGCACGGCCCGGAGAGACCATTATGCCCGGGTCAAGTCCAAGCGGCCTCTCGCCGAAATCGAGGCCGAAGCATTGGAGGCGCCGCCTGTCCGGGGCTTCGGTCTGGCTCTAAGCCAGGCCGCTGCTAACGGTTACGGCCTCATCGCTGAAATAAAAAAGGCGTCGCCGTCCGCTGGCCTGATCCGCCCGGATTTTGATCCGCCAAGCCTTGCCCAAGCCTATGAAAAAGGCGGCGCGGCTTGTCTGTCCGTGCTGACAGAAGAAACCCATTTCCAGGGATCTGCTGACCATCTTCAAGCCGCCCGTGCCGCCTGCACCCTCCCCGTTCTGCGCAAGGATTTCATGCTCGAGCCCTATCAGGTGGTGGAAGCCCGGAGCATCGGCGCCGATTGCATTCTGATCATTATGGCTGCGGTATCTGATTCACAGGCCATAGAGCTTGAATACTGCGCCATGGATTATGGGATGGACGTTCTCATTGAGGTGCATGGCGAAGCCGAACTGGACCGGGCTTTCGCACTGAAGTCTTCGCTCATCGGCATCAACAACCGCAACCTCAAAACCCTGGAGGTTGATCTTGCGACGACGGAACGTTTGGCATCCCGCTTGTCACAGGACCGCGTTCTTGTCGCCGAAAGCGGTCTTAAAACACCGGATGATCTCGCTCGTCTCGCGAAAGCCGGAGCGCGTCGTTTTCTCATTGGTGAATCGCTTATGCGCGAAGCGGATGTTACCGCCGCGACGCAGACCTTATTGGCAAATCCTTTACCTCCCGCAGCGGCGGCAGCGGAGTAAGCCATGTCCGATGACCTGACCCACTTCGATGCCGACGGCAATGCGGTCATGGTGGATGTCACCGACAAAGACGTCACCGATCGAGAAGCGACGGCGGCGGGCTCTGTTTTGATGAAACCTGAGACGCTCAAGACCATCATGGAACAGGGCATCAAAAAGGGTGACGTTCTTTCCGTGGCGCAACTGGCCGGGATCATGGGAGCCAAACGCACGGCCGATCTTATTCCGTTATGTCATCCTCTCGACCTATCGTCGGTTACGGTGGATCTCACCTGCGACCCGGACCGCAACGCCGTCGATATCACCGCCACAGCCAAGATTACCGGCAAGACCGGCGTCGAAATGGAAGCCCTGACCGCCGTCACCGTGGCTGCGCTGACCGTCTACGATATGTGCAAGGCCGTCGACAAAGGCATCCGCCTGGCCGATATCCGCCTCATCAAGAAAACAGGCGGTAAATCAGGTACATACGAGTCGCCCTGATGATTTCAGTTGAAGAGGCTCAAGCCTTGGTTCGGGAGGGTATCGCCCCTCTCGGCACGGAAACCGTCGCCCTGGCCGATGCCTCGGGGCGGGTGCTGGCCAGCACGCCGGTGGCACGCATCGCCCACCCTACCCAAACGGTCTCGGCCATGGACGGATACGCCGTACGGGCAGCGGACGTATCAGAGGTTCCGGCATCGCTCAACGTCATAGGCGAGTCCGCAGCGGGTCACCCCTTCGATGGCGACATTGGTGAAGACCAAGCAGTGCGTATTTTCACCGGCGCACAGGTTCCACCGGGGGCCGACACCATTGTTTTGCAGGAAGACACGGAGCGGGATGGCGATACGGTTTCCGTTCACGAAATCGAACCCGGCCGGCACATTCGGCCCAAAGGACAAGACTTCAGCGAAGGCGATGTGCTTTTGAATCCACCCTTGCGTTTGGAGCCACGTCATATCGGTTTACTTGCAGCCGGCGATCATCCCTGGGTCGAGGTGTACAGGCGCCCCCGTGTCGCCATCCTTTCCACCGGCGATGAAATCGTCATGCCGGGAGAACCGCGCGGGCCTGCTCAGATCGTCAGTGCCAATGGGCCGTCCCTCTCCGCCTTTGTACAAACCTACGGCGGAGTGCCCGTTCATCTCGGCGTGGTTAAAGACGATGTGGATGCCCTCACCGCCATGGCGGAGGCGGCCAAGGACAGTGATCTGCTTCTCACCTCCGGTGGTGTTTCTGTTGGCGACCATGACCTCGTCCGCAAAGCCCTGAGTGACGCAGGTTTGGACGTGGGGTTCCACCGCATTGCCATGCGTCCCGGCAAACCATTGATGTTCGGCCATCTGGGTTCCACACCGGTTCTCGGCCTACCGGGCAACCCCGTATCGGCCCTGGTCTGCGCTCTGTTGTTTGCCGGACCGTCAATCGAGCGGCTGCAAGGGCTGCCAGGCGATCCGCCGAGCACCATCCCTGCCGAGCTGGGTGCCGACGTGGCGGCCAACAGCAAACGACAGGACTACATGCGAGCTGTGTTGTCCCGCAATAATGACGGCAGTTACTGCGCAACACCGATTTTTATTCAGGATTCCAGCATGATCGGTGCCCTGGCCCAGTCCGCCGCCCTGATCGTCCGCCCGCCGGAGGCACCGGCGGCAAAAACAGGCGAGGCCGTCCCGGTTATCCCCTTGGACGGTCTCCTCTAGGCTTTCCGCCTTGACCGTAGAAGAGAACTAAAGTAGAACATTCGTGTTTCTGCTTTGTTCTATCCATTTCAGATATGGGAGAGGTGGCGATGCTCACGAAGAAACAGCACCAACTGTTGATGTTTATTCACGAGCGCATGCAGAGCGATGGGGTTGCCCCTTCCTTCGATGAAATGAAAGCCGCTTTGGATCTCAAGTCCAAATCCGGCATCCACAGGCTTATCACCGCTCTGGAAGAGCGCGGATTTCTCCGCCGTCTGCCCCACCGGGCGCGTGCGCTGGAAGTGGTCAAACTGCCTGAGAACGCCACTGCCGATGAACAACCGGCCGGCGCCAGTAACGTCATTGCCGGTAAGTTCCGTCCCGCCGAGGGGTTGGCCGCCAACGATTCAGACCAATCCGTCGACCTGCCGCTGTACGGCAAGATCGCCGCAGGCATGCCCATCGAAGCGTTGCGCGATCCGTCCGATTACATCGGCGTACCGCCAAGCATGCTTGGCAGCGGAGATCACTATGCCCTGACCATCGAAGGCGATTCCATGATCGACGCCGGCATCCTTGATGGCGATACGGTGATTATCCAGCACGCCGACCGCGCGGATAACGGCTCCATCGTCGTCGCCTTGGTGGACAATGAAGAAGCCACTTTGAAGCGTTTGCGCCGCAAGGGAGAATCCATCGCTTTGGAACCGGCCAATCCAGATTACGAAACCCGCATCTTCGGCCCTGACCGGGTCAAGGTGCAGGGCAAATTGATCGGATTGATCCGGCGGTATTAATTCTCTCTATTGGGCAACCGCCAGGTTGGTTTGTTCCAAATCCTCCGGCCTGTGTAGTCAGAGACCCGTCTAACACGCACGGTATTGTCTTCAAGCCGCAGCGCGTGAGCACCATGCCGCCAGACATCAAAGCGATCGATGACGACGTGTTCAGCATCACAGATGCGCCAAGACGGCACGCGTGCGATCATGGCTTCAACGCGGTTGCAGTCTTCTGACACCGCAGCCTCATTGAACGCCAAAGCAATGCGCCCCTCACCCGTATGGTAGAAACATCCGTCCAGATCACAGGCAAGATTTGACAGGTCAGACCAGGTTTGGTCTGAGCGGCCCCAGCGTTCGATCCAGACGCCGCGAGTGAACCCTTCCCGGCGTCCAAGTGACAGGACAAGCCGGTTGTCCTCTCACCGCACGGCCACCACCTCCGCCGTTTCGTTGACCAAAACGTGAGGTGATGCGGCTTGCCACGGCTGAACCAGACCGATGACCAGAGGGATCAGTCCAAGCCATCTGAGACGGCCCTGCCACAGGCAGAGAAACAGCGCTCCGGTTCCGACACAAACCAGCGCCCAAACGCTGGTGGCGGGGACGAAGAACGAAGAGCCCGGCAAGGACGAAACAAAACGGGCGGTGGCGTTGACCCAGTCGATCCCCATGCCCATGGCTACAAGAGGAATGTGTTCCAGACCGATGGACATAAAGACAAGCGCCATCAATCAGAAGGGCATGATCCACAAACCCATCACCGGAACGGCCAATAGATTGGCAAGCAAGGAATACGCCGGCACCATCTGAAAGTGAAACGCGGTGAACGGACCGGTGGCCGCCGTAGCAATGAGATCTGTGACCAGAACCGCGAGGCAATACAGACCGACCGCGCGAAGAGGCCTGAAATTTCCGTAAGGATCACGCAGAGCCGCTCGTATGTGAACGCGCTCATAAACCGTGATCAACGCCACCACCGCTGCGAAGGACAATTGAAAGCTGGCACCGACCAACGCTTCCGGCTGGAGCAGCAAGACGATGAGCGCCGCCCACGTCAAAGTGCGGAGCGACAAGGCTGTCCGGTCAACCAGAACCGCCGCAAACACCACGCTGATCATGATAAAGGCGCGCTGAGCGGGAATGTTTGACCCCGACAAAATCAAATAGAACAACGCTGCACACAGAGCTGCAACGGCGGCCATCTTCTTGGTGTTGAACCGTTCCCCTATGGAAAGACTGAGAGCCAATCCGTAACGGGCCACCAGAAAAACAAGACCAGCCAGCAAACTCATATGCAAACCGGATATGGCGAGCATGTGGGCGAGACCGGCCTGGCGATAGGCGTCCTGTAATTCCTCAGGGACGGCATTGCGTTCGCCTGTCACCAAGGCGCGGGCTACGGTGCCGGAGTCTCCGGGTAGACTTTTAGCCATGCGATCCCCCACGCCTGCGCGCATGATGGCGATACGATCGCTCCAGGTTTCCTCTCGAACCGTTGGCGCATCCAGGCTCTCCCATCGGCCTACGGCAAAACCGACGCCGCCCAATTGACGAAAGAAACTGTACCGTTGGAAATCAAAGGCACCGGGAGCGACGGGACGTCCCGGCGGCCGCACAACAGAGCGGATGCGAATGCGCTCACCGATCCGCGGAGCACCGTGACTGCCGGGTATGCGCACACGCACACGTTCCGGCAGTTCGTCTTGGTTGAGGAACGTTATTGTTAGACGGTCCAAGGTCACCCGGCTAGCCGAGTCATCCGGTTCCACGTTGACCACCGAACCGGTGATCATTACCGGACCAATTTCTTCGGACAGGATCGGCGCTGCAATGCGGGTGGTGCGCAGTTGTGCAGCACAAAACCTATTGCCACCAGCAGTAAAAAAACACCAAACCCGAAAACAAACGAGGGCCGGCGGGATACGGCGCATACCCCTGCGGACAAACCCAGTGCAACAGCACCGCTCAAAGGCGCCGGGTCCACAGGTAGGGAGAAAAATACTCCGATGCCGAGAGCCAGACAAACCGGCCACCATAGAACAGAGTGGGGAACCTGCCGAATGGCTTCTTCACGCACCGCGCTTAGAAATACTGTCCTTCTGGCTTGGTTAACAAGCCAGGAGATAAAAAGCGGTTCGGGCATGCGCGTTTGGGCAGAATTCGTCACAACGTTCTTTCAGGCGGCCTCCGTTTCACTCCGGCAACCAGTATGCTACAGGATGCGCCCTTAGGAAGGCGCTGACGTGCCTTTTTCATTTTTGCAGATTATCCGCCGATGACCGTTGTTACACGCTTTGCCCCATCCCCCACCGGATTTCTCCACATCGGCGGCGCCCGTACGGCCCTGTTCAACCGATTGTATGCCAAGCATCACAATGGGCGATTTTTGCTCCGCGTTGAGGACACAGACAAAAAGCGGTCCACACAAGAAGCCATTGACGCCATTTACGAAGCGTTGATTTGGCTCGGCCTCGATTGGGATGGAGAACCGGTTTCCCAATCGTCTCGGCGGGACCGCCATGCGGAAGTTGCGCAGCAGCTTCTCGAATCAGGCCACGCCTATAAGTGTTATGCGTCACCCGAAGAACTAAAAGAAATGCGGGAACAGCAAAAATCGGCAGGTCAGCCGATGCGCTACGACGGCCGATGGCGCGACCGGGATCCCGCAGACGCGCCCGCGGATGTGGATCCTGTTATCCGGCTTAAGGCCCCACTCGACGGTGAGACAACCATTGAGGACATGGTCCAGGGTCGAGTCACCGTCGCCAACGACCAACTGGACGACATGATCCTGCTGCGTTCGGACGGAACACCAACTTATATGCTGTCCGTGGTCGTCGACGATTACGACATGGAAATTACTCATGTCATCCGAGGAGATGACCACCTCACAAATGCCTTTCGTCAAATACAGTTGTTCAATGCGCTTGGCTGGACTCCGCCCCGGTATGGTCATGTTCCGCTGATCCATGGGCCCGACGGCAGCAAACTGTCAAAACGGCACGGCGCCCTAGGCGCTGAAACCTATCGGGACATGGGTTTCCTGCCCGAAGCCGTGCGCAACTATCTGCTGCGCCTGGGCTGGGGCCATGGCGACGATGAAATTATTTCTGACGAACAGGCGGTCGAGTGGTTTGACGGAACCGGTTTGGGAAAGTCGCCGGCCCGTTTTGATACGGCCAAACTGACGGCCCTTAACGCCCATTACCTCAAATCTGCCGAAACGGATCGGTTGGTCACTTTGATCGTTCCTGTGATCGAACAATCGTCGTCGATTTCCGTTGACGAAGAGGCCATAACGCGTCTCCGCAAAGGTATGGCAGGTCTCACGGAACGGGCAAAAACGCTGACCGAGTTGGCCGACAACGCATTGGTCTACGTTCGGCCTCGCCCACTGGCCATGACCGACAAGGCGAAAAAGATCCTCGATAAAGGCGGCCGGGAAGTTCTTGTTGCAGCGCACAAAAGCTTGGCTGACCTGAGCGATTGGTCGGCACAGACGCTTGAAGGCTGGGCACGGGAGTATTCCGCGGCACAGGAGATGAAATTGGGCGCTCTGGCCCAGCCGCTTCGGGCGGCCATTACAGGCACCACAGTTTCACCGCCCATCTTCGACGTCATGGCCATTTTCGGCCGTGACGAATCTCTACAGCGGATCGCCGATATTACCGAAAACCCTTAACTTCCAAGGGCTTAGAGCATTCGCGTTTTGGACAAGTGAGCCCTTTTCTACCGCGGCCAATTGATCGTTTGGGGTCGACGTATTATAAGCACCGCAGCAAAGAAAAAGGGTGAAACATGGGGATGGCGCAGGTTGGGATCGGTCCATTCCCCCGAGATCGAGAAAGGACTGCACCGTGGCCGACACCGTAACCTTCATCGCCGACAATAAATCCTATGAATATCCGGTGCTGAGCGGGTCGACGGGCCCCGATGTGGTCGACATACGCAAGTTTTATGCTGATACCGGGATGTTCACCTACGACCCTGGGTTCACATCCACAGGCAGCTGTGAATCTTCAATCACATACATTGACGGCGATAACGGCGTTCTGCTGCATCGCGGCTATCCCATCGAGCAGCTGGCGGAAAAATGCAATTTTGAAGAAGTCACTTACCTGCTCCTTCACGGTGAATTGCCTAATACCGAACAAAAGAACGGCTTCGAGCGCGATCTTACCTATCACTCGATGTTGCATGAACAGATCCACAATTTTTATTCCGGCTTCCGCCGGGATGCGCATCCCATGGCGATTATGTGTGGCGTTGTTGGCGCTTTGTCGGCTTTTTATCACGACAGTCTCGACATAACGAACTCGGATCATCGCCGTATTTCGTCCCACCGCCTGATCGCCAAGATGCCGACCATCGCAGCCTGGGCGTACAAGTATTCACAGGGACAGCCATTCATATACCCGCGTAATGACTTGGGCTATGCCGAGAATTTCTTGTACATGATGTTTGCCACGCCGTGTGAGGACTACGATGTCAATCCCATCCTGGCCAAGGCCATGGACCGCATTCTCATTCTCCATGCCGACCACGAGCAAAATGCGTCTACATCGACAGTACGCTTGGCCGGCTCTTCAGGAGCTAACCCATTCGCCTGTATTGCCGCCGGCATCGCTTCTCTTTGGGGCCCGGCGCATGGCGGCGCCAACGAAGCTGTTCTCAATATGCTCAATGAAATCGGCGATGCCAGCCACATCGGCGAATATGTCAACAAGGCTAAAGATAAGAATGATCCGTTCCGGCTCATGGGGTTCGGCCATCGGGTGTACAAAAACTACGACCCGCGCGCCAAAATTATGGCCCAGACCTGCAAGGAAGTGCTCGACGAATTGGGCATTAAGGACAACCCGCTTCTCGATATTGCCGTTGAACTGGAAAAAATCGCCCTTGAAGACGAATACTTCATCGAGAAAAAGCTTTATCCCAATGTCGATTTCTATTCGGGCATCATCTTCCAGGCCATGGGCATCCCGGTAACCATGTTCACTGCCCTGTTCGCCTTGGCGCGGACAACCGGCTGGATCTCCCAATGGAATGAAATGGTGGAAGATCCCCACCAGAAAATTGGCCGCCCGCGCCAGCTGTTTACGGGGCAAACATCCCGGGATCACGTTCCCCTGGATCAGCGATAAGGCTTGAACATCAAGGGTTTATCAACGGCGCCCCGAGAGGCGCCGTTTTTGCGAGTATGTCAAAGAGGGGCAACCTTTTGACCTCAACCTGCGTTTTTCCATACCGTGGACTTACATATCAGTAAGGGTTAGTCATCGTGGAAATCACCAGCATTGGCGTCTCCTCTGTGCTTGCCGCCCAGCAGGTGGTGAATGTCCGCGCCAACAACATCGTCAATGCTCAATCGGAAGGCTTTACCGCTGCCACGCCACTCCTGGTCAGTGAAGCCCCGGTTGGTGGTGTGGCTGTCTGTTCAGGACTCCGGCAACCCGGTAAATTTCATTACCGAAACCATCGGTCTGATCAATGCCTCCAATCAATACGAAGCGGCGGCGGCCCTGATCAGGACCGGGGATGAATTAAGCCGCACGCTGATTGATACGTTTGGGTAACGTCACCTCACAGACACGACGTCCCTAGAGCGGTATGATTTTAGGTTGGGTCATATCCTGCGTTTTTGAAATAGTTGGCGCATTCATTTGAGGTATAGGTATCGAGGAGTCTGCCGATGGCGGCTGAGACGGCCTCGACGGTTCGCGGCGCTTCGAGGCGGAGCAGATGCTTGAGCTTGGCGAAGACCTGCTCGATGGGATTGAGGTCGGGGGAGTACTTGGGCAGGAACAGGAGCCGGGCGCCGGCCTGGCGGATGGCCTGTCGCACGGCCTTGGACTTGTGAGAGCCGAGGTTGTCCATGATGACGATGTCGCCGGGCTTGAGGGTTGGGACCAACACGTCCTGCACATAGATGCGGAAGCGCTCGCCGTTGATCGGCCCGTCGACGAGCCAGGGCGCATCGATTCGGTCGTGGCGCAGCGCGGCGAGGAAGGTCGCGGTGTGCCAGCGGCCATGTGGCGCCTCGCCGATCAGTCGCGCGCCCTTTGACCCCCAGCCCCGCAGGGGCGCCATGTTGGTCCTGGTCCAGGTCTCGTCGATGAACACCAGGCGCGTCGGGTCAACCCGGTCGCGGTACTTCAACCACTGAGCGCGGCGGCGCGCCACGTCACGGCGCCGACGCTCGCCAGCCACCAGCGTTTTTTTTATAGCTCAGGCCCTGCTCGTGAACGAAGGTCCAGACCGAACGGTAGTCCACCTTCAGGCCCCGATCCGCCAGCTCCCCGACAAGCCCATGAAGCGTGAAATCCCCCCGCGCCACCCGGTCCCGCAACCAGCGCTCGTGCGCCCCCCGGATCGCACGCGGCTTGTAACCGCCCATCCGGCCCGGCGCCGCGCTGCCCGTCCGCCGGTAGCGCGCCAGCCAGGCAACCGCCGTGCTCTCGCCGATCCCGAAATGCCGCGCCGCCGCCCGGCACGACATCCCGTCGCGCGACACAGCCGAAATAACCCGTTCTCGAAGATCAAGGGAATAAGCTCTTGCCATCCTTGCTGGCCTCCTTACCCAGCAAGAATCTTGAATCAGAAATCGAAAAGCTTGTGAATCCCTAAAATGACTCCGTCTAATCACATAAAGCTCTAGGCTTCTCCTGAAGCCAAACTCAACACCACCTGCGCTGCTTTTTGACTCGGTTCCGAACCGCCGGGCGTAAGCGCACTCAAGGCATGCTGAAATGCTTTCTGCTGGTTCGTTCGCATTGTTTCGTCACGGGTCAGGGTGAGCATTTCTTCGGTCAATATATCGGCCCTGCATCGCTCCTGCAGACATTCCGGAATAACGGTTTCGTTCAGCAGAACATTGATGAGATTGACATGGGATGTTTTCGCCAAATGCTTAAAAGCAAAGGCTGAGAAGGGATTGACCTTGTATGCGATCACATGAGGGACATTCGCGCGCGCCAGTTCGAGTGTCACCGTGCCGGAGGCTGCGAGCGCCGCATAGGAAGCGGCGAAAGCATCGTCCCGCGCCTCTTCCCCTGTGAATACTGATACGGGCATGGATAAAGAGCCTGCCCAAGTACGAACGACCGGTTCCACACTGGGTACCGTCGGCACGGCGACGTGAAGTGCCGGGAGGTGATCTAACAGACCGGTGAGCGTTTCGCCAAACACCGGCGTCAATGCCTTCACTTCGGCAGACCGGCTGCCCGGTAAAACAGAAACAACAGGTGTATCAATGTCGATGCCGTAACGTTCGCGGAAGCGCGCGCCGTTCCCGGAAAACGCCCCTTCCGTTACAGGATGACCCACCCAGGTCGCGTTGAGGCCGTGGTTTTCGAACAACGGCGGTTCAAATGGAAAGAGAGTGAGAATGTGGTCAATCCAGCCAGCCAGTTGCTTGGCGCGCCCTGGCCGCCATGCCCACAATTGAGGCGCGACGTAACGGACGCGTTTTATGGGACTGTTACACTTTGCAAGCGCCTTATGAACCCGACCAGTAAATCCCCATGAGTCAATGGTGACGAGGACATCAGGCTGAACGCGGTCAATATCCCGCAAAACGTCGCCGACACGGCGCAGCACCGTGCCCGCTTTGGGCAAGACTTCAAAAATTCCAAGAATTGCCAGATCGGATGGATCAAAAAGCGAATGCAGTCCGGCAGAGCTCATGGCTGGGCCACCGACGCCGTTGATAGTGACACTGCTTTGAGTTTGATTTCTCAATGCGCCAATGAACCGCGCACCAAGCACGTCCCCGGACGGTTCCAAAGCGATGACATAGATGGACGGATTGTCTGAGCTCATGCGGACTCTGCATCGCCATGTAAGGCGGTGACAAAAACACCGGCCGAATCTGCCCGGCGGACAACCTCGGTTTTGTCGATTACCAAAGTTGAGTCCGCTTCAATGACGATTCCGCCAATACCGGCCTGTTCACAGACGGTCACCGTATTGGGTCCGATGGCAGGCAAGTCCGCGCGCCGGTCTTGCCCGGGTTTTGAAACTTTAATTAATACGGGTGCCGGGCCGCTGCTCTTTAGTTGACCAGCCATGATAATCAGCGCGTCGGTTCCGTCTGCGGTTTCTTCTGACAGAACTCTTCCGTTTTGCACCACGATGGCCTGTCCTTGGTCGCGTGCGCCCAGCTCTTTTGCCGCTTTAAACCCCATCGTAATATCTGATTGCAGGTCGATCGACGGTGCATGCGCACCCAAAACGCCCGCGCTTACCAACAGATTGGACAGCACCTCCTCGACGGCGATGACGGCGAATCCCTCAATCTCAAATTCCTTAATGACCGCCCTTAATATCCGGTCGTCTCCCACGCCGTTACGGTCGAGAAAAGCACGGGTACCGATCCGCGCAAGGAATTTTGCCGTGCGCCAATCAGGTTTAAGCTCGTTCAGCAACGGCCTGTGGACACGTCCCGCCATAACAACTTCTTTGACACCGACCTGACGCAGTTTTTCAAAACCGGACGCCGCATCACTAAGGGACATCCAGTGAGCCGCCGCATCTATAATCGCATCCGCATCGGCATTGCCGTTAAGGGCTAAGACGGAATAAGGCCGCCCTTGAGTGCGACAGGCATCGATGAGAAGTGCCGGAAGCTGACCACCACCGGCAATGATGCCCAGTTTTTCGTGCGATTGAGGTGTCATCGCTCTGAGTATAGCGTGGGAGTAAGACGGCAGCCGTTATGGGCCATTGCCATTGGACGACAAAGGCTGACAAATGGCCCGGTTTGAATCCGCGCGAATGAATTCCACGATATCCATAACACCCGGGTGATCGCTAAACAGATCTGCGACTTCGCTTAAGCGTTCTGACATGTTGCCGCCTTGGGAGAATAAGAGCCCGTAGGCGGTCCGTAGCGAACGAATGTCTTCTCGTGAGAATCCACGGCGGCGTAGCCCAATGACGTTCAAGCCTGCAAGCCGGGCACGGTTACCTTTTACCGACCCGTACGGAATGACATCGTTTTCCACAGCCGAACATCCGCCGATCATGGAGTGTTTGCCAACGCGGACATATTGGTGAATACCCGAAAGGCCGCCAATGATGGCAAATTCGTCGACAATGACATGACCACCGAGCGCCACATTGTTAGTGAGGATCACATAATCGGCAATGATGCAGTCGTGGGCCACATGGCTGCCCACCATAAACAAGCAGTTGTCACCCACCGCCGTCGTCATCCGGCCGCTTTCCGTTCCCGGATGCATGGTGACGTGTTCGCGAATGGAATTGTTTTCCCCAATGACCAACGTCGACGGTTCGCCTTTGAAGTTTGCATGCTGAGGAGGCAGACCTAAGGTGACGAAGGGATGAACGACGGTATTGGCGCCGACGCTGGTATGACCGTCGACAACAACATGGGAAAGAAGCTTGACGTTGTCGGCAAGCTTCACGTTTGGGCCGACAACGCAATACGGGCCTATGGAGACGGACCCAGCAATACACGCTGATGAATCGACCAAGGCGGTCCCATGGATCTCTGTCATAAAGTTATTGATCCATGATCATGGCGGAGTACGTGGCCTCTGCCACCACCGTATCGCCAACGCGCGCTTCACCGTGGAATTTCCATACAGTGGCGCGTTGCTTCACCTTGGTGCAAACAAGATGCAGTTGATCGCCCGGCTCGACAGGCTGGCGAAACCGTGCGTTGTCAATGGTCATGAAATAGACCAGCTTGCCTTCGGCTTCCTCGCCAAGTGTATGGACAACAAGAACGGCCGCCGTTTGGGCCATAGCTTCGACAATTAAGACTCCGGGCATAACTGGCCGGTCTGGGAAATGGCCCTGAAAAAATGGTTCGTTAATAGTTACGTTCTTGATTCCAACGGCGCTTTCGCCGGGCACAACATCCTCTACCCGGTCCACCAAAAGGAATGGGTAACGATGGGGAATCATTTCAATGATTCGATTGATATCGATGGTGGAGGTCGAAGCCTTAATCGTTTCGCCGTCCATAGCCTGAATTCCTTCGTCAAATACCAAGGTCTATTAAGAGGACTTTCCTTTTCCGGTCAACCTGCCGATGGCGGCCACTTCACGCCAAAAGGTGCGAATGGGTTTGGCCGGATATCCCATCACCGCACCACCGGGCGGCACATCGCGCATAACACCTGACTTTGCCGCTATTTGCGCTTTGGGCCCAACGTTTACATGGTCCGCCAGGCCAACCTGACCGGCGATGACAACGTCATCTCCAATGGTACAACTGCCAGACAATCCAACTTGGGAAATGATAATACACCGTGCACCCAAGGTTACGTTATGACCGATCTGAACCAAGTTATCGATTCTACACCCAGTGCCAATCAAGGTATCACCTAAAGTTCCCCTATCAATTGTCGTATTCGCACCGATTTCGACATCATCCTCTATGACGACGCGGCCCAATTGGGGGACCTTGCGGTGCCGGCCTGCGGCCTTGTCGAAAACAAACCCGAACCCATCCTGCCCGATACGCACACCGGCATGAAGGACAACCCCTTTGCCGATGACGGCGCAATAAATGGAAACATCGGCGCCGATCTGGCTGTCTTCGCCTATCACAACACCGGCCCCGAGCGTCGAATTTGGTCCGATACGGCTGCGTGCACCGATCATCACTTCCGGTCCAACCACGGCTCCTGCTTCGATAACAACGTCTTCTGCAATGACCAAATCCGGATGCACCAATGCGCCGTTGGGCATGGTTTGGATATCCATCACCGGTTCGGACATGGTTGGATAAAAAGCATCAGCCGCAATGGCGAAGGCTGCCAGCGGATCATCGACTTCAAGAACGATGGATCCGGGTGGCGCGGACTTCATCATAGACGACGTTGTAAAACAGGCGCCGGCCTTGCTGGATTTCGCCGCACTTGCGAATTGTGGACTGGTCAGATAGCAGAGATCACCAGCTGTGGCGTCGGCCAAATCAGCAAGATCCGCAATGAGCTTGTCTAAATCAGCATCGGGGTATGAATTTGCCCCGGTCCAGGCGATGATTTCACGAACACGGAACGGACCCGTGCGCCTAAAAAACCGGGGATCTGGCATGGATGGCCCTCGGCCTATTCGATAGAAGTTTCACCTTCTGCCGGTGCGGCACCGCCTTCCGGATCTTGGAAAGCGACCTGCGGCAATCTTTCATTTAAACGTTCTAGAACATCACGGGTGATATCCATTGAAGGGTCTGACAACAACACCACATTTTGCGCCATGACCATGTTCAAGCCGCGTTCCTGTGCCACTTGGCTAGTAATGCGCAAGACTTCCTGATTAATTTCCACCCTTGCTTGCTGAAACACCGCTGTCAAATTTTGATCTTTGACTCTGACCTTTTGCTGTTCCGTCGCAAATCTTTGCTGAAATTCTTCGACCTGCTGCTGAAACACTTCAGGTGACAGAACATTTCTCTGTTGCGTGAGTCTTTGTTCTTCTTCCCGCAGCTCTTCTTCTATGTCTTTGAATTCCTGCTGGTAACGGGCAACGTACTTGTCCCGCTCGAGCCGTACGCCTTTATGAGCGAGAGAATCCCGCTCGATGATTTCCGTATTCAAGACGCCTATAACAGGCCGTGTAGACCCACTCTGTTGAGCGTTGACGGTCACTGGCAAAATGCTAACTGCCAACACTAGTCCGCAAGCAGCTGCGACCAGTTGTAAGGGGAAAGTTTTCTTCATTGTTCTAAAACCTTTGTCCGAAGTTCACACGGAAACTTTCTGTAATATCAAAATCCGCTTGTCGTACAACGTGAGCCCAATCAATGTTGATGGGGCCGACGGGTGATTCCCATTCAATTCCCACGCCTACCGAGCCCCGAATGCGTTTTGACTGGAAAATATCGTCCCTTCTATCTTTGAGATCAGTCGGTGATCCAATCGTACCCCAGTCCGAAAACATCTTCGGCGTAATTCCGATTTCCTCGGGCAAACCGATGGGAATCTTCATTTCGGCACGCGCGGTTGCGATCCAATCGCCACCAACAGCGTCCGAGCTAAAGAAACCCTGACCTGGATTTGGTCGGACACGAGGGCTGGCCCCAAAGTCGTCAAAGCCGCGCAGGTTGTTACCACCAAGTTGAAATCTTTGAAAGATTTTGATGTCTTCGCCAATTCCCACGATATAGCCGGCACTGGCTGTGGCACTGAAGATCCAGCCCTCAAAGAATTCCTCATAATACCCAGCGGCCAAGTTAGATCGTAGGTACTTCTCGGTCCCCCCGAGGCCGGCTAAGTCATTGGAAAGGCTAATAAAGTATCCATCTGACGGATCAATAACGTTATTCCGCCTGTCGATGGCAAAGGTCTGGCTGACTTGGGATGTGGTGGTGGTCCCTAACTGTTCTTCCACGAATGGGGAGGTAACGAAATCCGATTTCAAACGCGTCCAAGAAATCAAATAGCTCAACCGCTGAAACATGTACTCGTTATAGTTAAAGCCTAATCTCAGGGTTGAGCCCAAGGACTGGCTGATGAACCCGGCCTCATCGAGGAAGTCGGTTTCGGTAGCGAAAATGTCGGCACCCGCAGCAAGACGGCGGTTCAGAAAATAGGGTTCAGTGAAACCGAGGTCGATTTGCGTTTGCTGCTGAGCGAGACTGAAGTTGAAGCGAAGGTCCTGACCCTTACCGAGCAAGTTACGCTCGCGAATGCCAATATCGAACAACGCACCCGAAGCACTGGAAAACCCGATACCGAACTGCAATTCGCCGGTCGACTGCTCTTCGACCGTTGCCGTGACGACGGTGCGATCCGGGAAAATTTCGGAAGGCACATTATCGACTTCGACTTCCGAAAAGTAGCCCAGGTTTTGTAGCCGTTCCCGCGACCGGCGCAGTCGTGCCGTATTGAATGCGTCCCCTTCGACCAGGCGGAATTCCCGGCGGATCACTCTGTCAAGAGTGCGGACGTTTCCGGTGATGTCGATCCGTTCAACAAAAACCCGCGGGCCTTCTTGAACATCAAACATGATGTCGATGGTCCGTTCTTCCACATTGCGCGCGATGCGGGGGCGGACATCGACGAAGGCGTAGCCAAAGGCGCCAATCACGTCAGTAAAAACATCGATGGTGTCTTCGATCTCTTCGGCGTTGTACCAATCGCCAGGCCTAGGAACGATGGCCGCCCTGACAATATCGGAATCTAGATTAGGGATTGAGACATCCACATCCAGATTTCCAAACCGGTAACGCGGCCCCTCATCCAGAGTGATGGTGATGAAAAAGCTCTGGCGGTCTGGTGACAGTTCGGCAACGGCCGAAATCACCTCAAAGTCCGCATAGCCCTCTGATAGATAAAAACGTCGCAGCAACTCCTGATCAAAGGCAAGCCTATCCGGATCATAAGTGTCGTTGGAGGTCAGGAAACGCCACCAGCGTTCTTCTCGTGTGAGCACCACGTCGCGCAAGTCGCCATCCGAATACTCTTCGTTGCCAATGAAAGTGATTTTGCGCACATAGGTCGGATCGCCTTCGTTGATTTCGAAAACCAAATCGACCCGGTTTTGCGGCAGTTCGATAACTTTGGGTTCAACCGTAACCGCAAACCGGCCGCTGCGTCTGTAAAGGTCCAAAATCCGTTCGACGTCTTGTTGAACCTTTGTCCGGGTATAGACGACCCGTGGCCGTAACTGAACTTCGGGTTCCATTTCGTCGTTGTCGATCCGGTCATTTCCTTCAAAGGTAATCCGGTTGATGATCGGGTTCTCCACAACCCGAATGATCATGATGTCGCCCTGACGCCCGATACTGACATCAGCAAACAAACCGGTGGCAAAAAGATTCTTCAGAGACCTGTCGATGGCGACGGGATCAAACGGATCCCCTTCTTGCACGGCGATGTACGTGCGAATGGTCGCAGGCTCGATCCGCTGATTACCCTGAACTGCAATTTGCGCAATGGTTCCGCCGAACTGCTGAGCCTTGGCGGGAAGGACCACGACCACGCTCGCCAGAGCGGCGAAGACAGCAAGTGCCACAATTTTCGGTGTTCCGGTCAGCCCTCGCATGGCTCCTCTTTTTACCTTTTCTTGTCCAGGTCCCGTGCGGGCGGATCGTACTTAAACTGTTATAACTGGAGGATGTCGTTCCAGGTCACAAAGACCATCAACGACAAAACCAGAACCAAACCAAAGCGCAGTCCCCATTCCTGTGCTTGATCTGACAGCGGCCGGCCCAAAACGGCTTCGATCGCGTAAAACAACAGGTGTCCACCGTCGAGCAGTGGAATGGGGAACAGATTTATGATGCCAAGATTGATCGACAAAATGGCCATGAAGATCACGAAATTAACCAGGCCGGACGCGGCCGCCTGGCCGGAAAACTTGGCAATGCGGATGGGCCCGCCAAGATCTTCTGTGCCGCGGTCACCGGAAATGATTTGGCCAACGGCAATGAATGTGCCTTCCACGACCACGTAGGTTTGCTGTATGGCCAGCCCGAATGCGGTCACTGGGTTGTGACGCACCAGCGTCCGCGTTTCACCGGACGAGGCCACACCGAGCAACGCCCGTTTTTGTTGATTGCCGAAAGCGTCTGTCTCATCCACCACCCGCGGAACAGCAACCACATCTAAAATGTCGTCACCGCGCAGAATGGTCAGACGCATGGGCGCGCCATTGCCCAGCGGCACAATCCGCTGAAGATCTTCAAAGCGGTCAATGTCCTCGCCGTCAATGGCAAGAATACGGTCGCCGGCCTGCAAACCTGCTTCAGCCGCCGCACTGTCCTCAACTACCTGACCAATAACCGGCTCTGTTACAGGGCGTCCGACCGCCATGAACATGACGAAAAAGACGACGACGGCAAACAGGAAGTTGACAGCGGGCCCTGCAAATACAATGGCGGACCGTTGACCCAAAGATTTGTATTTGAATGAAACCGCTTTTTCTTCGGGAGTCATTTCAGCGGGTTCCAGTTCGGTGTCTTCATCATCCCCCGAACCCGGGTTGGCGATATCCGCCTCGCCAAACATTTTTACGTAGCCGCCGAGTGGAATAAGGCTGAACTTCCACCGTGTTCCATGACGGTCCGTATAGCCAATCAGCTCCGTGCCAAAGCCGATGGAAAAAACTTCACATCGGACATTGTTCCAACGCGCAATGACGAAATGACCAAGCTCATGGACAAATACCATCACCGACAAAGCGATGATGAAATTGACCAAGGTGAACGAAACTCCGAGAATTTGCTCCAAAACGCCGTAATCCCTTTTCGTCTATTCCGCTGCCGACCCCACTGCCATCCAAGCTTCCGCTTTTCGGCGGGCGTCGGCATCCAGCGCCAGCACGTCATCGAGTCCGGCCGACTCTGCGGCGCCGCTGTGGGCGAGAATGTCTTCTACCGTCCTCGCGATGTCGAGGAAACCTATTTCCCCCTTCAAAAATCTGGCCACGGCCACCTCATTGGCGGCGTTCAGCTGGGTCGGCAAACCACCTCCATTTTGAAGCGCCTTCCGGGCCAGTTGTAACGCCGGAAAACGTTTAGAATCAGGGGCTTCGAAGGAAAGTGTCGCCACTTGGGCGAGGTCGAGACGCTCACAGGGCACCGCCATCCGCTCAGGCCAGGCCAGGGCATAAGCGATGGGTGTTCGCATATCGGGCGTACCCAGTTGGGCAAGGACGGAGCCGTCGACGTAATCGACCAGACTGTGCACCACGGATTGCGGATGAACCATGATTTCGATCCGCTCTTCGGGGATGGTGAACATATGGTGGGCTTCGATCAGTTCGAGACCTTTATTCATCATTGTGGCGGAATCGACGGAGATTTTGTCCCCCATGGACCAGTTGGGATGCGCCGTCGCTTCGGCCGGTGTTGCGTTTGCCATTCTGTCCAGCGGCCAATCGCGAAATGGTCCCCCGGATGCCGTCAAGATAATGCGTTCGATTTTGTTTATCTGAGCGGCATCGAAAACCTGAAAGATGGCACTGTGTTCGGAATCAATGGGCAAAAGTGTCGTGCCAAACTTCTGCACCGCGTTCATGAATATGGCGCCGGCACTGACCAAACATTCTTTGTTCGCCAGGGCGACCTGACGGCCTTGGGAAACGGCGGCAAGGGTTGGCTTGAGACCGATCGCACCGACGATGGCGGACAAAACCAGGTCAGCCGGTCGCTGGGCTGCTTCAACAAGCGCGTCCGGTCCAGCGGCCACATCGATGCCAGTCCCGTTCAGTCCTTCCTTAAGGGCATCGTATCGGTCCGCATCAGCGATAACAGCCAGGGCGGGTTTGATCTCCAGTGCCTGCGCAATGAGTGTGTCAACGTTCGACCCTGCGGTAAGAGCGACAACGTCAAAACGGTCGCGGTTGCGCTCAACAAGATCAAGCGTATTGATCCCAACTGATCCGGTTGAGCCAAGCACCGTGATCCGTTTCGGACCGGTCACCATGATCCAATGCCTCCGTCCTGAGCGACGCAAATCAAGGCCGTGACAGGTGCAGCCGTCCAAAGTCCGTCGAGCCGATCCATAACGCCGCCATGGCCGGGAACCCAGGTGCCGGAGTCTTTCACATCATGCTGGCGTTTGAAGCGGCTCTCCGCCAAATCGCCAAGCTGCGCAATGACAGACAACCCTGCCGCATAAGCGACGTTGGTTGCGCTGACGCCAACGCCAAGGGCTATGTTGGCCAAGCACGCCGCGACGATAGCGAGCACTATTCCGCCAATTGCTCCTGCCCAGGTTTTGTTGGGGCTGATCACTGGCGCGAGCCGTGGTCCGCCAATCATACGGCCGACGACGTAAGCGCCGACGTCCGTGCCCCACACCACGGCAAGCAGCCAAAATATGGTATGGGCATCACCAAATGCTTCCGCCACGACCAGACCGATTGCCGGTATGGAAGCGCATAACAGACCAGCCTGGAGGGACGAACTGGTAAATCGGCGTTCAGAACCATCGAACAGCAATAAAAGGATCCAGGACAGGGCAACAAAGATCAGAGCAACAGCGATGTTGAAAGTCGCCAAGCCAACGCATAGGACTGTGACAAAGAGGGCGATGCCAATCCGCACTGACAAAGGGCTTCTGTCGACGATTTGGGTGAATTCCCAAAGCACCGCCGCCGCCATCAATGCGACAAGAATGTGAAACAGCGGATATCCGAGAAAGACCGCCGCCAAAGCGATAGGCGCAAGAACGGCGGATGAGGCAACGCGGGTCCAAAACATAAACGGTTCAGCCTGAAATTGCGCCGTACCGGCGTTCCCGCCGCCGGTATTCATCTACAGCTGCGTCCAGTTCCGCGGCACCGAAGTCGGGCCAGCGGGTCTCCGTAAAAACCAGCTCCGTATACGCCAATTGCCAAAGTAAAAAGTTGCTGATGCGTTGTTCACCGGACGTGCGGATCAAAAGGTCAGGGTCGGGGATGTTCCGGGTGTAGAGCTGCTGAGAGAATAAAGTCTCGTCGATATCATCGGGCTGCAAACTGCCGTCGTGGACTTGGGCCGCCAGATGCTGAGCCGCTTCGACCAGCTCCTGCCGGCTGCCATAGCTCAACGCAATGGTCAGGATCAGACTTTCGTTGTTGCGGGTGCGTCGCTCTGCATCCTCGATCATGGCCACAGTGTCTTCGGGAAGACGGCTGCGATCCCCGATCACCGTCAATCGCACGCCGTTTTCATCAAGCTCCTTGACGTCGTTGACCAGATAAAACCGGAGCAGCGCCATGAGATCGCGGATTTCAGATTCAGGCCGCTGCCAGTTTTCGGCCGAAAACCCAAACAAGGTGAAGTAACGGATGCCGACGTCCTTGGCCGCTCGGACCACCTGTTTAACGGCTTCCGCCCCGCGTTTGTGTCCGGCGGTGCGTGGCAATCCACGCGCCTGGGCCCACCGGCCGTTGCCGTCCATGATGATCGCCACATGGGTGGGGACTGGACCCGACCCTTCGACCGGTTTGAGCGACAGGTCTTCCATCAAACCTGCATGATCTCTTCTTGTTTGTGATGCAGCGCCTCATCGATCTTGGCAATGAAGCTGTCCGTCAATTTCTGGACTTCGTCATGATATTGGTGATGCTCGTCCTCTGATATCTCGTGTTTCTTTTCCATTTTCTTGAGCTGATCGTTGATGTCCCGGCGCACATTACGGATGGCGATTTTTCCTTCTTCCGCATATTTGCCCGCGACTTTCTTTAGTTCCTCGCGGCGCTCTTCGTTGAGCGCGGGAATGGGGATGCGCAAGAGTTGGCCGTCGACCGCCGGGTTGAGCCCCAAATTGGATTCCCGGATGGCCTTTTCCACCGCTTTCGTCTGGCCCTTGTCCCACACCTGAACGGTGAGCATCCGGGCCTCTGGCGCGGCAATGCTGGCCACCTGGTTCAGGGGCATTTGGCTGCCGTAGGCCTCCACCGTGATGGGTTCCAAGAGGCTCACGGACGCCCGTCCGGTCCGGAGACCTCCGAACTCTTTTTTTACAACCTCTACAGTGACTTCCATCCGATGGCTGAGATCTTTCTTGAGGTCATCGAAGCCCGCCATGGCTCACTCCTTTTCGCCGATCACCGTAAACCGGCCCTCACCCTTTAATACCCGCGTCACTGACCGGTCATCATGCATATTAAAGACAACGATAGGCATCTCATTGTCCCGGGCCAAGGCAATTGCGGCGGTATCCATGACCCGCAGATCCTCGGCCAAAACTTTGTCGAAACTCAGGCGGTCGAACCGTTCCGCATCCGGATTGGCCTTGGGGTCCTCGGCATAGACGCCATCGACCTGGGTCGCTTTCAACAGAGCGTCGCAGTTCATTTCTGCCGCCCGCAAGGCCGCAGCCGTATCGGTGGTGAAATAGGGATTCCCCGTGCCGGCTGCGAATATGACCACCCGGCCTTTTTCCAGATGATGCATGGCGCGCCGGCGAATGTAGGGCTCGCACACTTCATTCATACTGATGGCCGATTGGACCCGGGTCTGCACACCGATACTTTCCAATGCGTTTTGCACCGCCAGCGCGTTGATCACCGTCGCCAGCATGCCCATGTAGTCTGCCGATGTCCGGTCGATACCTTCCGCAGCCACCGAAACGCCGCGGAAGATGTTGCCGCCGCCGATGACCATGCAGACTTCTTTATCCATGGCGATAACCGACTTGATATCGTTGGCAATGGCCAGAACCGTTGCCTTGTGGAGACCATAGGGCTCCGGCCCCATGAGCCCTTCCCCCGACACCTTGACCATGATGCGTTTGTAGCTGAGCGGCGACGCCATAACCCGATCTAACTCCCCAGTCCTCAACCGTGGCGGCCAATCCCTCGGATCCTGCCCGACTGAGATGTTTCAGGCGAAAAAAGGGACGGTCCTCCGTCCCCCTTTCGCCTGGACCGCGCGAAGCGACCCGGATGATACACAAAATGACCCCTAAACGCCCGTGTCTTTTAGCTTTTTTGAGCGAACCGGAGGGCGCGGATGTCAGCCGCCCACCGCCTCGGCCACCTCCGCGGCGAAGTCCTTTTCTTCCCGTTCGATGCCTTCTCCGAGTGCAAACCGGACAAAGCCCGTCACTTTGATATCTGCCCCAATATCTTTGGCGGCCGCTTCAATGGCTTTGGCCACCTTGGTTTTGTCCTCGGAAATCACATAGATCTGCTCGAGCAAAACCACCTCCTCGAAGAACTTGCGCATGCGGCCGTCCACCATCTTGGCGATGACATCGTCCGGGCGCCCTGATTCCTTGGCCTGATCGGTCAAAACCTGCCGTTCACGCGCCTGCGTGTCGGCGTCCACATCGCCGGTGGAGAGAAAGCGTGGACTGGCCGCGGCGATATGCATAGCAAGCTGTTTACCGAACGCGCCCAGCTTGGTCTGGTCCCCTTCTGACTCCAGTCCCACCAGCACGCCGATCTTGCCCAGGCCGGGCTTGACCGCTGAATGCATATAGGAGGCGACAACGCCGGAATTGACCGAAACGGCGTCGGCCCGCCGGAGCTGCATGTTCTCGCTGATGGTGGCGACCAAATGGGTGACCTGATCCTGCACATTGCGGCCTTCGCCCGGCACGTCGGTGGTTTTGAGCGCGTCCAGGTCCCCACCGGTACCAAGCGCCAGTTGCGTTGCCGCTTCGACAAAGGCCTGAAAGGTCTCGTTGCGGGCGACGAAGTCCGTCTCGGCGTTGATTTCCAGAATGGCGCCTTTGGTGCCGTCGACAGTCACACCGACAAGCCCTTCGGCCGCCACCCGGCCCGACTTCTTGGCCGCAGCGGACAGGCCCTTTTTGCGCAGCCAATCGACGGCGGCTTCTATATCGCCGTCGGATTCCGTCAGCGCGGTTTTGCAATCCATCATGCCCGCGCCTGATTTTTCTCTCAGCTCCTTAACCAGAGCCGCCGTTACTTGTGCCATCTCAAACTCATCCTCGTCTCAACAAACCGGTCGGCGCGACGCATAATCGCTTCGGTCTTTTATGCAAATTTGAACTTTTACCGATCGAAAGTTCAGGATTTCTTGGCCGCCGCCTTTTTGGCTGTTGCCTTCTTTTTGGCAGGCGCCTTTTTCGTTGTCGCGGCCTTCTTGGTTGCCGCTTTTTTCTTGGCAGCGGGCTTTTTAGCCGCCGGCTTCTTGTCCTCTTCCTTGTCCGCTTTGGGTTCGGGCTTGGCTTTCGGTGCTGCCTCTTCAGGTTTGGCCTCGGTTTTGGACTCAACAGCGACCGCCGCTGCCGCCAGGGCAGCCTGCATGCCGGTTGCCGGCTCTTCCTGTGACTGCAATTCAGCGACCTTTTCAAGAACCTCGGCCGTTTCCTCTGCCGACGCTCCTTCGGCGGTTTCCTCTGATGCCGCTTCGGCAGCGGATTCTTCTTCAGCGGCCTCCGCCGGCAATTCCTCGGTCGGAGCCTTCTCCTGGGCGCCGAGATCGACCCCGGCCGCCTTCATTTCATCCTGGATGCCTTCAAGCGCCGAATTGGCCATCAATTCGAGATAGAGCTTGATGGCGCGAATGGCATCGTCGTTGCCGGGAACGGGATAGTCGATGCCGGCGGGATCTGAGTTGCTGTCGAGAACGCCGACCACGGGAATGCCCAGCTTGTTGGCTTCGGCGACGGCGATGTCCTCTTTGTTGGTGTCGACCACGAAAACCAGGTCGGGCAGCGACCCCATGTCCTTGATGCCGCCGAGGGCCTGCTCCAGTTTGGTTTTTTCCCGCTCGAGATTGAGCTGTTCCTTTTTGGTCAGACCGGCAAGGCCGTCTTCGCTGGCAAAGCGCTCTTCCAGATCCTTCAAGCGTTTGATGGATTTGGAAATGGTTTTCCAGTTGGTCAGCATGCCGCCGAGCCAACGGTGATTGACGTAGTACTGGCCGCAGCGCTCGGCGTATTCCCTGACCAGGTCATGGGCCTGACGCTTGGTGCCGACAAACAGAACCCGGCCCCCTTCGGCGACGGCGTCGTGCACCGCCTGCATGGCCCGGTGCAACAGCGGCACAGTCTGCTGCAGATCGATGATGTGAATGCCGTCGCGGACACCGAAGAGGTAAGAGTCCATCTTCGGATTCCAGCGGCGGGTGTTGTGGCCGAAATGACAACCAGCCTCGATAAGCTGGCGCATGCTGAACGTGGGCAGCGACATAGTCGTTCTCCGGTTAAGCCTCTGCAGGGGGTGACCGGAGCCCCTGCCCCGGACCGGATCGACCCACCGGAACTCCCGGCGGCCGCATCCCTGCATGTGGAATGCCGCGGTTTCTAAGGGGTTAGGCGCGGAATTGCAAGGGCCGAAATGGGAACCGGAAAGGCCAGGGCAGGACTATTGCCCGCCGCCGCTCTCCAGCAACTCCCGCACCCGGGGTTCGAAGCCGGTCAGGCCCGTGGACCGGCCCACCACCAGGGCGTCGTCGATGGATTGGCCGTCGATGTAGTGAGCGCCGAGCGCATGAATGGCCCCCACCCGGTTGCCGCTACCACAATGGACCAGCACCGGCGCGGTGGTCTGATTGATGGCAGCGCGCAGATGCATGGCCGTGGTTGCGTCCAGGCCAGCCCCAGTGCTGACCGGAATTCTGACATAAAGTCATACCCAGATCTGCCACTGCCGTCGGCTGGTCGTAGCCCGTGTCTTCCTCGGGCAGCCGCAAACTGATGATGGTGCCGAAGCCCAGCTCTTTCAGGGTGGCGAGATCGTCCGGCGTCGGCTGCCCACCGGTGAGCACACGGCCTTCCGCGTTTTGCGGATTAGTGAGAGAGAGTTGGGCCAGGTCTGCTTCGGCAAGGATTGCGTCGACCGAGCCACTGCTCGCACAGGCGGAAAGGGCAACCAGAACAAAAGGAACAAGGCACTTATTCATTGTTAGAGACTACCCAGGCAGCTGGACGACCAGCAAATGACAACGCAAACACTACCACCGTCGTTGGTGGTTGACCCTCCTAGGGCACTCCCGGCCGGGCATTCAATGGTCAAATCGGAATCCGTATTATTACCAGGCGTTGCGCCGCTGCCGGTTGTTAGTGTGGAACTGTCCACGTCCACATGGGCAAAAGCTGAGCCGCCGCCACCGACACCCGCACCTGGGCCGGTACCGTCGTTGCCATTCAGGCATCCGACATCAGGGTCCGTTAAGCCAATTTGTTCGTTGGACGTGCTCGCCGCCGTCGTGCTGGGGCAGATTCCCGATCCATTTTGCGCCGTATCACCGCCCCCAGCGCCTCCAATGTGCAAAGCCGGCCCACCAGCCCCACCTCCGCCGCCAGCAACGAGAACCGTTGTGCTGCCAAGCTGGATGCCGGTGCCACCACCTCCGCCAGCACCCCACATTTTGACCCGCACCTGCGGGACATCGAGAGGCAATTCTATAGAGGGCGTTCCACTGTCATAAACACAAGCAAAAGGATCGGTGTGGGTATCATTGCCCGGGCAGACATCCGACGCTTGGCTTTGGAAGGGGGAAAGAAAGCCGACGAAATCGGAATTGGTGAAACTTGTTATATCTTCCCCAGACGCCGAATCCGTTGCCGAGGTGGAGCCAAAATTATCCTCAAAACCATACTGCATATATAGGTTTGTCGAACTGCTAGAGACGCGGGAGGTGTAATTAGTCGATCCTGAAAGACGCGGAGATTCTCTGTAATAGACTGTTATTGCGGATCAATTTTGTTGGCAATGGTGGTTCGGAATCGCCGGATTTTCTATACTGCAAGGCCGGTTCCTTGCAATTTCCGGATCAAAAAATGCGCCCCACATCAGCCGCCCCACATCAGCCAATGACGTCCCTTCTTTAGATCTCTTCCGCACCGCGCTTGAGAACATTCTCGATCAACGGCACGAACTTTATCGGCTCACCGAGTTGATCGATTGGCAGGGTTTTGATGAGGCGTTTGGTGTCTTGTATTGCCCTGACAACGGCTGCCCGGCCAAAGCGACGCGGCTGATGGTGGGGCTTCAATATCTCAAGCACGTGTATGGTCTGTCCGATGACCAGGTGGTGATGCGCTGGGTGGAGAACCCTTACTGGCAGCATTTTTGCGGCGAGGTGTATTTTCAGCATCACCCGCCGATTGATCCCAGCAGCATGTCGCGTTTCAGACGGCGCATTGGCCATTCAGGGTGCGAGAAAATTCTGCGGGCCACAGTTGATGCGGGTGTTCGGAGCAAGACGGTCAAACCCGACGACTTCAAGCGTGTGACGGTGGATACCACGGTGCAGGAGAAGGCGGTGGCCTTTCCCACCGACAGCAAATTGCTGAACCGTTCGCGTGTGCGTCTTGTCAAGCTGTGCCACACACACGGTGTGGTGTTGCGGCAGAGCTACGCCCGTAAGGGCCCTGAGGCGCTGTTGCGGGCCAACCGTTATGGTCACGTCCGGCAGATGAGGCGCATGGGTGGTCAGATTAAGAAGCTCAAGACCTATCTGGGCCGGGTGGTGCGTGACACGGAGCGCAAGATCGCGGGCCATAAGGGGTTGCAGGCGATTTTTGCCGGGGAGTTGGCGCTGGCCAGGCGGCTGCTCAGTCAACAGAAGATGGATCGCAACAAACTGTATAGCCTGCATGCCCCGGAGGTGGAGTGCATCGGCAAGGGCAAGGCCCACAAGCGTTATGAGTTTGGTGTCAAGGCCAGTATTGCAACGACAAACAGGAGCAACTTTATCGTTGGCGGCATGGCGTTGCCGGGGAATCCCTTTGATGGGCATACATTGCCAACAGCGTTGGAGCAGGTGCGCCGTTTGACAGGCTGTGTGGTTGAAGAAGTGTTTGTGGATCGTGGCTACCGTGGCCATGGCGAGGAAGCATCAAGGGTGTACATCTCGGGTCAACGGCGTGGCATAAAAACACAACGGCTGAAACGGTCACTGAAACGGCGTCAGGCGATTGAACCGGTTATCGGCCATCTGAAATCGGATGGACTGTTGGGACGCAATTACCTCAAGGGTACTGAAGGTGATCGCATGAATGTGGCACTGGCCTGTGCCGGCCATAACCTAAGACTGATCCTGAAGCGGCTCAGAATTTATTGCGCCCGCATTTTGGGCGCTACGTTGCTCCGGGACATGATCGGATTGCATGGAACGCGTCTTGCGGCGTCAATCATCCGATGGAAGCGACGGATGGCGTGGCAGACTGAACCTAACAGCACACATCTAACGCT
The DNA here is from genome assembly GCA_965207985.1 of Rhodospirillaceae bacterium. Lineage (GTDB taxonomy): Bacteria > Pseudomonadota > Alphaproteobacteria > Rhodospirillales > Rhodospirillaceae > CBDBND01. The sequence continues at coordinate 62,343 of CBDBND010000012.1, forward strand.
CGTAGTGGTATGAAAAACGGGTTTTTCAGGATCGACTAAGCTACACTTTGTTGTCTTCTGGTCTTCGTAGAGAAGGAGATCAGAGATGTCGAAACGCAAGCAACACTGGCCGGAATTCAAGGCGAAAGTAGCCCTTGAAGCCTTGAAGGGCGAAGAGACCGTATCCGAGCTGTCCAGCCGGTTCGGGGTTCACCCGACGATGATTCATCAATGGAAGCGTGCGCTGCTTGATGGTGCTCCTGGCCTGTTCGCCCGTGGTGGCCGCCGGCAACCGGAGATCGACGAAGCGCAGGTGAAGGAACTGCATGCCAAGATTGGGGAGTTGGCTGTGGCCAACGATTTTTTGTCCAGACAGCTCAAGCCCTGGGGCGTGAAGTGAGACGCGGCATGATCGAGCCGGGTCATCCCGGATTATCGGTCAGCAGGCAGTGTGCGCTGCTGTCGATCTCCCGGTCGTCGTTCTATTACACGCCCAAGGGTGAGAGCGAGATGAACCTCGCGCTGATGCGTGAGATCGATGAACAGTTCCTGGACACGCCGTTCTTTGGCGTCCGGCAGATGACGTGGCATTTGAAGAACGAAGGCCATTGCGTCAATGAGAAGCGGTTGCGCCGCCTGATGCGGCTCATGGGCCTGATGCCGATCTACCAGAAGCCCAGCACCTCAAAGCCAGCGAAGGGGCACAAGACCTGGCCGTATCTACTCCGGGGGCTGAGTGTGAACAGACCGAACCAGGTCTGGGCAACGGATATCACCTACCTGCCGATGCGCCGGGGGTTCCTGTACCTGGTTGCCATCATGGATTGGTTTACCCGCACGGTGCTGGCTTGGCGCATCTCGAACACGCTGGAGGCTGACTTCTGCGTCGAGGCGTTAAACGAGGCGACCCACACGTTCGGTGCGCCAGAGATCATGAACACCGACCAGGGCTCGCAGTTCACCTCGTTTGCTTGGACCGACCGGCTTCGGCGGACGGGCGTGCGCATCTCGATGGACGGCAAGGGGCGGTTCCTCGACAACATCTTCGTCGAGCGGCTTTGGCGCACGCTCAAATACGAGTGCGTCTATCTGCACGCCTGGGAAAACGGCTCACAGGCCAGGGCGGGTATCCGCAAATGGATCACGTTCTACAATGAGAGGCGTCCTCATTCCGCCCTTGGCGGCAGGCCGCCCGCCGTGGTCTATTGGACGGCAATCGAGCAAAACCAAACCGATCAGCAGGCCCAGAAAGTAGCTTAAATCAAACCAGAACCTGTCCAATAATCAGGGAGTAGCTCAGCGCGTTCGTCAATCGGTGTGAGAACGTTATCGCCCTGGGCCCTGAACCACTGGTTTCTGTCTTGCTATAATCACGTGGCTACGAGCCTACCGGCATTTTCAACGCAAGCAAGCGCGTCGGCTCACCGCCGATATCGACTTCACCAGCGATATCTGCCGTCTCGAGATCGACTGTGACGACCTTTCCCTGATGGGGCAGACTGACAAAAGCGTTGCCGTCGGCGACCACGATGTCAGGCAAGACGGCCTTATCGACGTGTTCGTGAAAGTCCTTGTCGAAGGCTTGGCCTACAGCGACCGTATTGAACAGTTCACCTGTATCGCCGCTCCGGATTTCCAATTTTCCCGCCCGCGATAAAGATAAGAGGTATTGACCATCCGCTGACACGGCTTGGCGAACGGACGACTCAACGGGCAGGGCGCTGAACGCATAGGGCTGTTCGGACACATTCAGGCGATAAAGCTGCGGTATCGTGCCTTCCGTAAACCCCCAGTAAACGCCTTTTGTGCCTCTCAGGAAGGCGCCAACCCGTTGCTTGTCCGGGTAAGGGATTCGGGCCACGTCCTTATTGATTTCCTCACCCCGCGTGCCGACGACCATGACATCCGCGGCGCATGCGAAAAAGAGACGGCCACTATCCTCATCCTTGATCATACCGTGCAGCACGGGACACCGGTCCAAGCGGGCTACCTCCTCGCCGGTCTCGCGGTGGATGATCTGCAGCATGCCGTGGGCGAGATGCCCCACATAAAGGAAGTCCCCAGCCTCCAGATAATGGTAGTGGTCTTTCCCGGCCAAGTCATAGCGGCGTACGCTGATTTCCTTTAGTCCTGTAAAGTTTTCGTTTTCAAAAACGACGATTTCGGCGCTACTTTCCATGAAAATGGCGTCTTTTCCGCCGACCGTCGCGAGATGGTCATCGCGAATACCGCCTGGTGTTTCGGCCGGGAGCGTGCGGGCCACGTAAGGCGGACGCTGAATATCGCTATCAGCAAAATAGCCGGTGCTGATGACCGTCACCATGTCGCGGTCGGTACTGCGGCCGCGCATCGCGAATAGATGTTCATAATCGCGGCTAAAGCCAAGACTCATGATGTATGGGGGTGTCGACAGTCTGGCCACGACATCGCCGTTCGGCATGTCTATCACGACCACTTCGCCGTTGGCAGCATCGGCGGTGAACAGTCTCAAGGCCGTTTCCGCGACGTCGACTTTACGCTCGACGGGCCCATGCAACAACGCTGTGCTAGGAGCCAGGGCAATCATCAACGGGAATGCAATTCCGATTTTGGATGAAGTTCTCATGTCAACTCATCTCCCAGAGATTTCAGAATTCCGGCAATCGTTCAATGGCTATGGTTGGCAAATCGATAGCCGTGTGCAACGGCGAGTATGCTGGCACCGGCAACCGTCAGCGTGGTCTCGACGTTGTGAAGCGATTCGATGAAGGCCGCACTCAAAAGCAAGGCGAGCCCCAACACCGCGGCAAAAACGAAAAATGAGCCTTGTCCAGTCCGTATGCTTTTGCTGATGACCAGTCCACTTACCGGAAGCGCAAGGAGCACAAGCAGGCGGTGAATCCATTCTGCCTCATACAAAACACCCGCAACAGGCAGGACTGCTGTCAGCAAGGGTAAAGCGAGGCAGTGAATCAGGCACAGGCTGGACAAACAAACGGCAGACGCATCAAGAGCGGGTGATGAGACGCCAACACTCATATCGCTATCCTAATTATTTGGTTCGAAAGGGTGGGTGGGGCACGAGAAGTCGGCTTCAATAACAAGACCACGTGAAAAACGAACGACGTTCGCATTTGGCATCAACATGACTTGCCACGAACCCAATCCGGATGAATGTGCAAATAATCCTCATACACATCCTCAAAATTGAGCGCGTCCAAAACCAGATTGAGTCGCGTCTTCCCTAATCCCTGGATAGGAGGAGACCGGTGCCGGAAGTTAGACGATGCTTGGTTAAGCCAACGTGTACCACGCAGAATGATGGGGGAGCCGCTGCGCACATCGAATACTTGATCCGGTTTCGTACCACCTGTCAGGACTCCGTACTGAGTGCCGGGGCCACGATAGGTGCAGATCAGCCGTGCGTTGACGACATCGGTATGGAATTTCTTGCACGCGTTGCCGGTCACAACGTCGAAACGCAGTTGGAGGTGGAGAGTTGACATGATCCTGGCAAAAGAGTCCGCAAGAAAGACGACATCGTTGATCAACCAGTTGCGCTCGGGGCTTTCAGGTGTGCGGGCCTCTTCACACGCTTGAAGGACGGCGGCGCATACATCCCGCGTTCTTAGATTGACGCACGCCGATGGGAGATACTCTGGCGCAAGCCCGCCAAACCATGACTGGAAAGTCTCGGGTAGAGGCCTGTTCCAAACGACCGCCGGCACACCGTCTTCTTTGATCGCATTCAACCCGTTGACTTGGCTGACGTGCTTGGCCGGGTCGTTATCCGAGTTTGAGGTTAAAGCAAGCGAAGTCACGTGGCTGATCCCGGGTTCAAAAACCCATGGCGATTGAGAAACGGATATCCCGTCCGGGGAGCGGTGTCAGTTCCTTGATGAAAGAGGTATGCGGCCGGCCAAACGAGTTGCCGAGGTTTCTGCCCTGAAGCGTGAGCCGCAGACCCCGGTCAGCCATCGGTTTCCAGCTCAACTGTGCGTTCACAAAGGCATAGGAGTCAGTCCGGTCTTCCAGAGGTGCCACCCGTGTCGCACTGGAAGAGCCTTCCACTTCGATCCGCGCGGTCCAGGCTTCAAACGTCGCAGATGCACCGATGGTGTAGAACAGCGGCGGAACCCGGGGCAGCGGCGAATCCGTCGTCTTTTCCGTTGCTCTGACATAACTGACCGAGCCGTCGAGGACGACCGTCATGTCCTCTGATTTGAAAGCCTCTAGGTCAGTTTCCGCTTCAAGGCCGGAGAACTTCGCGTCTACCTGGGTGAACTGAAGGACCGGCAAGCCGTCCTCTTCGGTTCCGGTTATCCGCTCGAAAATGTAATCGTCATACTCCGTGCGGAATACATTGAGTGACCCTGCAAGGCGGTCAGTCGCGACCCTTAATGTCGCTTCTGTTTGCCAGGCCGTCTCTTTGAATAAGTTTGGATCGCCCACCTCAAACTGTTGGGTCGCCAGGTGGGGCCCATTGGAGAACAGCTCTTGTGCATTGGGCGCCCGTTCCGTGAGAGAAGACGTCAGCCCCATGGCCATGCCGTCGGCAAACCGCCACAAGGCGCTCGCGGACCCGGACCATGTATCGAAATCCCGTTTCGTTGCAGCAGTTGTGGACGTGACCTCCACCGTTTCGTATCGCAGGCCGCCGGTCAGCGTGACAGCCCCAAAGGATGCTTCCTCAACGATGAACGCGGCAAGAGATTCGGTCTCTGTGGGGGGAACAAAGGCCTCGGCCCCGATCGCCTCGAAATCGCGGTTGCGAAGCTGAAGTCCGAAGGCACCTTCGAGGTTCCCAAACGGGCGGTGAACGAGTTCAATCCGGCTTTCCCAAGTCTCATTGCGAAAGACGGTTCCAATTTCGTCGCCTTCCAGTTCCGTATGGTCGTAATCCCCATAGCCGAAGCGGAATGTCGCTTTATCCAGGAACGATCCCAGGTTGCGGAGTTCCCCGTCTACATCGAACCGGACTCGCTCAAGGTCGATGGCAATACTCTCTTCTTCCTCTTCCCCGTGCTCCTCCTCTTCGTGGTCATCGTGGTCATGGTCATGGTCATCATCGTCATGGTCATCATCGTCATGGTCATCATGATCATCATGGTCATGGTCATGCCCGTGCTCGTGTGCTGCGGGAACGCCATAAAACGAGTCGAAGTATCCGCCGGACACGCCCACGTGTCCGTTTTCCCAGACGTAGCTGAGGCCGCCACCGAAGGTGTAAACCTCGGCAGCGGAGTTCTCGACAAACCCGTCTATGCCTTCCTCTTCGGCCTCCTCGTTGGCAAACCCGTCGATCTCGTAATCCGATTGGTCGCTGTAGGAGCCATCCAGGGACAGAACAAGCCCCGGACCGATTTGGCCCTGGGTTTGTGCGTTGGCGCTGAAAGCGTCGGCATTGGTGCCGTAAGCGAGGTCGCCCCGGCCCGAGACCGTTCGCTCCGGCATCGTGGTGGCTATCCGCGTGTCGATCACGTTGACCACACCCCCGACGGCATTGGACCCGTACAACAGCGTGTTTGGACCGCGAAGGATTTCGATCCGCTCGGTCGTGCCGGGGTTGATGGCGACCTGGTGGTCGACTGTGGTCACGGAGGCGTCGACCGGGTCTAAACCGTTGGTTAAAACCCGGATTCGGTCACCGCCCTGTCCGCGAATAATGGGACGGCTGGCGACCGGCCCAAAAAACGTGGAGGACACGCCGGTTGCGCCGCGCAGTGTTTCCCCAAGAGACGCTTGCGCTCTGTCGCGCAGAGCATCCCCGGAAAGGATAGATGCCCCTTGGATTATGTCCGCGAGGCTGCGTTCCAGCGGCGTGGACGTGACAAGAATTTCCTCAACGTCGAGGGACGGATTTGACTGAGCCAAGGCGGCGTAAGGAATGAGAGAGCATACGGCAACCGTACGCCACAAGTACTTCTGAGACATTATAGAACTCCAGAACGTGTTTAGAGGGTCAGGGGCTCAGGCATGAGCCTGGTTATCTGAATATTGGTTCCTTAAAGAGGCTAGGGCGTTACTCCTCGTGCTCGTCCTCATGGTCGTCCTCATGGTCGTCCTCGTGCTCAAGTTCGAGTTCATGACCATGCTCGCCGTGGCCGTGTTCGCCTTCCATCAGCACCAGTGCGAACATCAGGCCGATGCCGAACAACATGGCAATGAGCTGCTGGACGGAGCTGGACGTGTCGGTTTCTTCGTGGAGGTGCGGCACCAGGTCCGACCCGGCAATGTAGATGAAGCCCCCAGCGGCAAGTGCCGAGAGGATTGGCGTAAGCCCTTCCACATCCGCCAGCAGGTACACGATGATCAGTCCGACGACGGCCAAAAGCGCGGAGATGAAGTTGAACAGCAACGCTTTTTTCTTGCTGTATCCCGCATGTAGGAGGATGGCGAAATCACCGATCTCCTGAGGGATTTCATGCAGCGCAATGGCGATGGTGGTGGCGATACCCACTTCCGGGCTGATGAGAAAACTGACACCGATGATGATGCCGTCCAGCAAGTTGTGGACGCCGTCGCCGATGAGCACGATCGGCCCGACCGGCTTGATGGCATGATGATCATGGTCATGGCCGCCGTGGGCCAGGTCCACTTCCAGTTCTCCCGGAAGCGCGTGGCTATGTTGCCAACGGAGGAATTTCTCCAACGTGAAGAAGATCACGATGCCGAGGAGTACACAAAACGGCACCACAACTTCGCCCGGCATTTCTTCCAGCGCATGGGGAATCAAATGAATGATGGCGTCACCGAAGAGCGCGCCGACAGCCAGGCTGACGAGAAAGGGCAGGCACCTTCTCAGCAAAGCCGTGCTCATTCCCAGGGCCACCAGACCCACCAGCGAAATCAAACTGATGATGAGAACGGCAACGAGAGCCGGTAAGAAATTTCCGTCCATGGCTTCCCCTCAATTCTTATTTTTTGCGCAGGCGCCGCACTGGCCAATGATTTCGAACGCCTTATGATCGGCATTAAAGCCAGACGTCTTTTTCAGCCGGGACACCATCCGGCAGAGACCGTGGTCCTCAACTTCCTCTACGCGCTTACAGTCAGTGCAGACTGCGAGAACCACTTCGTGGGCATGGCGTTCAGACCGGCAAGGGACAAAGGCCCTCAGGCTCTCGATGCGATGAATGCGCCCATCCGCATTGAGGCGGTCAAGGGCCCGGTATACCACCGGTGGGGTGAGCCGGTGACGGGAGGAGAGACGTTCTATGAGTTCATAGGCGCTCAACGGCATCTTGGCCGCTTTCATGACTTGCAAGATTTCTGAATCGTCGACCGTTCGTGGACGGGACATTGTCCATCCCTTCCTTACTATATAACTTAAAAATGGCCGTTGTCGGAGTGAGAGTCAAGCCTTTCTTGGACCCAGAACGGAGGGGCTGCGGTGATAGACTGGGTAGCCAGTGACCTGAGGCTCAACAGTTTCTACAAGACCATCATGGAAAACATCTTGAAACGGATTTGCCCGTCCATCAGGAGCGTTGGAGTGTGCGTTTCGCTACTGCTCGCGACATCGGCTGAGGCTTACAAAGGTGTAGAGCTAGGGCGTGATTGCCGCAGTACGGGGGACGCTGCGCGGGCTCGGTGTGAAGGCTTCATCAACGGATTTTTGGCGGGCGCTCAGGTCGACGTGGAGGGCGAGCCAATCACCATGTGGCGATACCTCGGTTATACGTGGTGTGGTCCCGCCGTCGTCGCGATCCCTGAGATTGTCAAAGCACTTTTTGAGGCGGCCAGTACAGGTCGCGCGACACCGCACTTCCCCGCATCGCTCATGCTCGCTCAGTCACTATATGTGAAGTTCCCGTGCGAAGGGCTCACGATGCCGGGCTTCCCAAGACTAAATTCTTCGCCGGCACCAGATGATTAGGAAGGTTTCTCCGTATACGCTTCGGTGGGATCATACTACGTGTGCTTTTAGCCGAGGCTGTTGACAAACCTGACTATTCGGGATTTTCCGATGTTCTCTTTTGGTAATAGCGGACATTTTTTCCCGATGCGGTGTTTGGCCGCATCGGGTTATGAGTTTTTTTGGTAGAGTCGAGGACTGGCGCGCCAGCGTGTAGGGTCCGGTGGCTATTCCGTCGCTTTCGCTCCGGGCCTCAGTCCGGCTCCCATGTGCCGCGTTTCCAGTCCCCGCTCATCAAACCGGACGTGCGGTTTTCCCGCATCCGGCTTTCGGACGAGATCATGCCTTCGCACTCGGAAAGCCCACTACCTGCCGCGTGAGACGCAGGAGGCCGCACTCGTCGTACAGCCGCTCCTCGGAGTAGCGCACAAACTTCCCCGCCCGCGTCTGATGCTTTCGACCGAGCCACTGGCGAAGCCGCTTGGCCGTATGGCGATTAACGGCGCTGTAGGCCGGGCTGACCTGACCGAGGTTGAAGTAGTTCGCCCATCCGCGCAGGGCGCGATTGAGGTCGTCCACCACCACCTCCATCGACTTCCAGCCGTGCTGTCGCGCTGTCATTTCGCTGACCTTGCGGCATATCCCTTGGACGCTTGCCTTGCTGGGTCGGTTGCCGATGTAGGCTCCTTTCCCGTGGGGCCGATAGTTGCGTCCAATGCGGTAGCCCAGAAACTCGAATGCCTCCTCCGGGTACCGCAGGCACCGGGTTTTCTGCTCGTTGACCGTGAGCTTCAGACCGCCCATGAGCCGCTTGACCGCCGTCAGCATGTTCGCCGCCGGGGCCTTGCCAAGCACACAGAGGTCGTCTGCATAAACCACGATTTCCGCGCAGAAGTGCCGGGCATAGCCCAGCGTCTCCCAGCCAAGCACGAAGCACCGCATGTAGAGGTTGCTGGCTAATGGAGAGATCGGTAACCCCTGTGGGGTGCCTTTCCGCTCCTTGCGCGCACGGTTCGTGCGGCGTTTGCCGCCCTGGCCGTCGTCCGCCTCCACCGGCATTTCCAGCCACGCCTTGATGAGCTTGAGCATCCGCCCGTCGCTGATGCGCCGGGCGAGGCTCTTGAGAAGCTCAGCGTGCGGTATCTCACCGAAGTAGTTGGACAGATCGCAATCGACCACCTCGTTGTGCCCCGTGTTCAGGAGGCTGTGAACGCGTTTCACCGCGTCATGGGCACTCCGCTCCGGTCTGTAGGCGTACTGCTCCGGTTGCAGGTCCGCTTCGAATATCGGCTCAAGCACAAGCAAGGCCGATGTCTGCGCTATCCTACCGCCGCATCGCCCCTAAAAGAGAGTAAAGGCGGCGTGATTAATCCGCGGAACTCTTCACCGGAAAGAATTTCCAGTTGCGCCAGCGCTTGCCGTTTTTGAACTCATAGAGATTGAGGGTGCGCACCATGCGCTCACCGGTGTCGGTTGCGTAGATGTCCTCTTCCACCTGCACCAAAATGTTGTCCACCATGCCGAGCCGGTAGGTGCGTGAGTTGAGCCAGGTGTTGGGGCTCTCGGCGAAAAACATCTCGAGCATCTGCACCGTCTGGTCCCGCCCGCTGACCCGGACCCTGGGGCCGTCTTCGGTGACGGACCAGCCACTGAAGTCTTCGGTAATGATGGCGTCCATTGCCGCCGCGTCCCGGTTCATGAACTGACCGTCGGTGGCCTCCACCACCGCTTCAAGGTCGGGCGGCACGGCGCGGAACTTTTTGGCAGGATCGGTAGCACAAGCACTTAAAATCATAAGAGCGGCGGCGAACGGAAGTACTTTTTGGAAAAAGCTGGGCATGGGGTTTTCCTTCATGGAAGGTGGTAAGGTGACGCCACGTGTCTCTTCAAACCTATGGGATCAGAGACCATGAAACTCTTTGCCAGGATCATACTGTGCCTGGGCACGATCTTTGCAGCGGCATTTACAACGGCTCCGGTTGTGCAGGCCGCCTCAGATTCCCTGCGTGACGCCCCCGTGCGCATCGTCCTCATCGGTGCCACGTCCAAGACCGCCAAGGAACTGATCCCCCAGGCCCTGGCGCGCGGCTATGAAGTGACGGGCCTGGCCCGGAGGCCGGAGGCAGTGAACTTACAACACGAGCGCCTGGCGGTGGTGCAGGGCGATGTCTATCTCATCGACACCCTGGAAGCGGCGTTCCGGGGCGACGAGGTGGTGATTTCCATGGTCGGCCCGCGCGATGACCCCTACGCCGAAAGCCAGCCCACCGATCTGTTGTCCACCGGCACCACCAACATCATCACCGCCATGAAAGCCCGTGGGAACGAGCGGCTTCTGGTGGCCAGTTCCATCGGCGTGGAAAACGTTTTCCCGACGGTCAAGCCAGACAATTTGGACGGTCGGAATGGCTGGCTGTGGAAACGGCGCCACCGATATCTCGACATGCAGAAGATGGAAGACATCGTGCGGTCCTCAGGCATCGACTACGTCATCTTCCGCCCGGCGTTTCTCGTCGAAGAGCCCATGCGCCACGATCTCATTCTCAAGGTCAACGAACCGTCGCCCAAGGAACGCATGCTCACCTATGCGGACTTCGCCCGCTTCGTCTTGGACCAGGTTGAGTCCGACACCCATTTGGGCGATGCGGTGGGCATGGTCAGCGATCGTGTTCTTGCCTTTGGCGAAAATGTGGACTTCGAAGCCCTGGCCCAGGAGGCGCTCAAGGCCCGCGAAGCCGCCGGCGCAAATGGAGTGACCCCCTAGAAGTGGTCCGGTTTTGTTAAGAGAGTTTGGCGCATTGTGACCTCCTGGAAGGAGGACGGAATGAGCCGTTGTAAGACGTGTCTAATTCTCTAGCGAAACTTTCTCATGTGTTTTCCCTGTCAAATGTCCCCCGTCAGGACCAATGGAACAGATTAGGGTGATTGCGTAAGAGAGTGTTATTGGCTCATCGTCATCATTGAGGAGTGAACGATGAGAGATAGAACAGAACGATCCCAGGATGTTGCGGAGCGGACGGTCAAGGACATCCGCCGCAAGACCCGCAAGCGTTACAGTGCTGAGGAGAAGATCCGCATTGTCCTGGCCGGACTGCGCGGCGAGGACCCGATTGCCGAGCTATGCCGCCGTGAGGGCATAGCCCAGGGGATGTATTACAGCTGGTCGAAGGAGTTCCTTGAGGCCGGGAAGAAGCGCCTGGCCGGTGATACGGCCCGTGAGGCCAACACGGGCGAGGTCAAGGAGCTGCGCCGCCAGGCTCACGACCTCAAGGAGGTGGTGGCCGAACAGGCCCTGGAACTGCGCCTTCTCAAAAAAAACATGATCGGGGATGGGGGAGACGACGCATGAGATACCCCGCCTCCGAGAAGCTCGAGATCATCAGGCTGGTGGAACAGTCGCATCTGCCGGCCAAGCGTACGTTGGACACCCTTGGGGTTCCCCGCACCACGTTTTACCGCTGGTACAACAGCTATCTGCAGGGCGGGCTTGAGGCCCTTGAAGACAGGCCGCCCAAGCCGTCCCGGGTGTGGAACCGCATCCCGGATGAGATCCGTGACCGGATTGTCCAGATGGCCCTGGAGAACCCGGACCTGTCGCCCCGGGAACTGGCGGTACGGTTCACCGATACACAGGCCTACTTCGTCTCGGAAGCCAGTGTTTACCGGCTTCTCAAGGCCCATGACCTGATCGCCAGCCCGGCGTTTGTGGTGATCAAGGCGAACGATGAGTTCAGGGATAAGACCACGGCCCCGAACCAGCTTTGGCAGACCGACTTCACCTACATCAAGGTCATCGGATGGGGCTGGTTCTACCTGAGCACCATCCTGGATGATTACTCCCGCTACATCATCGCCTGGACGCTGTGTACGACCATGAAGGCCAGTGACGTCACAGACACCCTGGAACTAGCATTGCAGGCCTCAGGCTGCGACCGGGTCGAGGTCCGGCACAAGCCCCGCCTGCTGTCAGACAATGGCGCGTCCTACATCTCTAGCGAACTGGCCGAATGGCTCGACGACAACGGCATGGATCATGTGCGCGGCGCACCCTATCACCCGCAGACACAGGGCAAGATCGAGCGGTGGCATCAGACCCTGAAGAACCGCATCCTGTTAGAGAACTACTTCCTGCCGGGCGATCTCAAGGCCAAGATCGGGCGCTTCGTCGCCTACTACAATCACCACCGCTACCACGAGAGCCTGAGCAATCTGACGCCCGCCGACGTCTACTTCGGGCGCGGCGAAACCATCTTACTCGAAAGGGAGAGAATCAAACAAAACACCATCAATCAACGGCGCTTGCAGCACCGCAAAACCGCCGCCTAAACTGAAAACCAAGATGGGCCAAACTCTCTCTTAGTTTATCAACCCCCGCTGTCCCAAATAATCTGACGACGGACATGACGCTGGCGGGGAAGAATTAGACCTAGAGCGTGTCATTTATGGGCGGAGGCATATCCTGCGTTTTGGAGGTAACTGGCACACTCGGTTGGGGTGAAGGGTTCAGTTGTGCGCCCGAGTTGGCGCCAAGTGTCCTCGATATCGCCCTTTTTGGGCGGTGCGCATCCAATGCTTGATCCTTGCGAAGGCCTGTTCGATGGGGTTGAGGTCTGGGCTGTAGGGCGGCATGACCCATAGTCGGGCGCCGGCGGTTTTGATGGCGGTGCGGACCGCCTTGGATTTGTGGCTTCCGAGGTTGTCCATGATGACGATGTCGCCGGGCTTGAGGGTGGGCACGAGTTGCTGCTCGACGTAGGCGCGGAAGCTGACGCCGTTGATCGGCCCGTCGAAGACAAAGGGCGCGGTGAGTTGGTCGCAGCACAGTGCCGCGAGGAAGGTCATGGTCTGCCAGTGGCCATGGGGCGGGTAACCGGCACCTCCATGCACACCACCAGGGATTCCCGTTTTCTCAACGGCGTGCTGCGCGGTGATGAGCTTTACATGTCCACCTTCGACGGCGGTACAGGCTCGTTCTGGCGGGGCACGCTCAATGACGACGGGTCTATTTCGGGACAATCCTATTCCCTGGTCGGACGCATGGTCACCGACTGGTCTGCCGAGCGCGACGCCACCGCCGCTCTCGCCGACCCAACCAAACTGACCTACCTGAAAGAGGGTTACGACCGATTTGAGTTTTCTTTCCCCGATCTCGACGGCAACATGGTGTCGCTGTCCGATGAGCGTTTCCGCAACAAAGTGGTGGTCATCACCATCGGCGGCAGCTAGTGCCCCACCTGCCACGACGAAACCGCGTTCTTCTCTCCCTACTTCAATGAGAACAGGCACCGCGGTTTTGAGGCGGTCGGCTTGATGTACGAATACTCCCCGGACTTCGAGCAAGCGGTCAAAGCCTGCCGCAATTATGAACGCCGCTACGACGTTCAATATCCCATGCTGATCGCAGGCACCGCGGACAAGGAAGCGGCGGGGCGGACGCTCCCGATGATCAACGCGGTGCTGGTGTACCCGACCATGATCTTCGTCGACCGTCAGGGCGGGGTGCGGCACATCCACACCGGCTTCCCCGGCCCAGCAACCGGCGAACACCACGAAGAGTTCAAGCGGGAATTCTACAATCTTATGGGCGAGCTTTTGGCCGAAGACGTTTAACAGCACGTGCACAAACAGAAACAGCGCGGACATTGTCCGCGCCGTTTTTACTTGAACCGTACAAACGACTCTAGCAGGCTGCTGAAAAACGATTTTGAGCGATCATCTCGGCAATTTTGTTTTCGTATGAGCCATTTTCCGATTCTATTTTTTCGCGGACGCCCATCCATTGATTCTTTCGTTTCGCGAGGTGGGCTCTCGGCCGAGTTTTTCATCAGCCTGCTAGGCCGGTTTCGTGCCCATAACGTTCTGGCGGTGGCGCCAACCTGGCGGACCTGCGTCGACCACGTCGAAACCGACTTTGCGCATTTCCTCATTGAAATCGACGGACGAATAGTCGGGACGCCAGACTTCTTCGTTCCAGCGGTGATCCCGCCAGCCGCCCAATTTACCGAAATTGTCCCGCTTGCGTTTACGGGCCACATTGCCGGTCTCGAAATCGAGCGGGAAGTAGACCCCACCCGGCCGCAAGACACGGAAGGTCTCGGCAATGATCTCCTTGGTTTTCTCGGCCGTCACTTCGTGATGCAGGATGTACGAGGTAACGATGTCGAAATGGTTGTCGGGGAACCTGCAATCTTCGGCCAAGGCCTGGCGGAAGTTGGCGCCGACACCAAGGTCAACGGCCCGCATATGGGAATAGCGGACCATGGGACCACCCACATCGATGCCCCAGACTTCTGCATCGGGGAACCGTTCCTTCAACGCCACCGTCAACTGCCCGCAACTGCAACCCTGATCAAGGATACGCAGAACCTTGCCGTCTTTAGGCGTCGGCATCTGCTTGGCGAGGTTGCGGTGAATCTCGTCTTGGTAGTTGGCGGCACGATAGAAGTTGTTGGTACCGTAGTGATAGATATGACCGGCAAACGGGTCGCCGACATAGCCACCAGGCTGAATGTGAATTTCATACTTGGTGTATTCCGGAATATGCATGTCCGGATTCAATTCAAGCTTGCCGGGACCCATGTTGTCTGTGGCTTCCATTTCAGCCAGATACACATCGGCATTTTCATGGAAGTGCTTCTGTAACGCTTTCCACATCAACTGCTGACCGCTGGTGCGTAGACGAGCCGTCGTGCCTAGGAGCGGGTCATCTTCCATATGGGGGAAAATCTCTTCGAGCTCGTAATCCTTCTTGGGATCCAAGCCACCTGCTTCAAGCAAACGGTCAAACCGGGCCCGCGATGGACGGTTGGCCTTGGCCGACCAGATGCGCAGGCCGGTCAGCAAGTCGTCATAGCTCTCCAGATCAAGCCTGGGTAGGCGCTCCAGGCGTTCATCGCTACCGCGTGGTTCATAATCGCCCTTGAATGTGGACATGGGCGCGGGTTTGGCGCTGGCTGACCTGCCGGTAAAGAATGCGCCAATGGCTGTGGTGACGGCAGCCGCAGCACCGAACAGAGTGCGACGATCAATCATGGTTGATCTCCTTTGACGGCTAATGGACTACTTGTTTTCGCGCTGGAAGGCGGCGGAGACGGGGAGGTCCCCTTCGCGCAACAGCGGCGAATAGGTCAGATCGATGAACCGGTCCCGGTCCTTCTGCCACTCGGCTTCCTGCTCTGCCGTCGGCATGTACTGCTCGATCATCGCGTTGGTGATGCCTTTCTCTTCCAAAAGGGCTTCCACAACCTTCATCCGCCGGCGGTTCGACCACACCTCGGCCCCAAGGGCGATCAAGCTGGTCATCATGTTGTCCAGGATGGGGTTGCCCAAAAACACCGCCCGCTCAACGTCGGACGGAATAAAGTCTGACGCATAGGTCGGGCGGTCGGTCTTCAAGTCTGTCGTGGCCATGGTTCCTTATCTCCTTAAGCCCGTTTGGTCCCAAAAATATTGCGATTGCTGTACCAGGCTGGTGAGCCTTCTTTGTTCACGTCGAAGCCGGCCTTCTCCATATCGCCGGCGAAATCCATGTGCCGGTATTCCATCCGCCAGACTTCGTTGTTCCACCGGTGGTCCTTCCATTCCACGTATTGGGAATAGGGTCCCGGCACGCCACGGCTGCCACCAGTGTAAAAATCGATGGGGAAGTAGAGCCCGCCCGGCCGCAGCACGCGGTGAGCTTCCGCAAAAATGTCCCTTGAACTCTGCGCCGGCGTTTCGTGATGCAGGATATAGCTGGCGACGATGTCGAAGTGATTGTCGGGGAAGCCCGTGTCCTCCGCCAAAGCCTGCTTGAAGTGCACTTCCACACCCTGGTCCACGGCGCGCATGTGGCCATAGCGGATCATCGGCGCGCCAATTTCCACGCCATGGACCTTAGCGTTGGGGAACCGCTCTTTAAGGCCAACAGCGAACTGGCCGATGCCGCAGCCCATATCGAGAATGCGAACCACCTTGCCGTCTTCCGGCTCAGGCACTTGGTTGGCCAAACGCGCGTGATGTTGATCCTGATAGTTGTTTGTCGCCCGCGCCGAATAAAAAGCGTTGGTGCCGTAGTGATATAGCGCACCTGCGAATGGGTTACCGACATAACCACCCGGCTGCATATGAATTTCATGTTTGCAGAAGTCGGGAATCTCGAGATCCGGATTGTAGGTCACGGAACCAGGGCCAATCTCGTCGTAGGCCGTCATCTCATCCAGGTACTTGTCGGCATCGTCAGCAAACGACAGGAAGAAATTGCGATGGGCAAAACGCTGACTATAGACGCGCATCAGACCTTCCGTACCGATGATGTGATCGTTCTCAAACAGCGCCAAAGCCTCGTTCAAGGGCAATTCTGTCTTCGGATCAACGCCGGCGTCTTCCATCACCTTGGTGGCACGGTCTCTGGCCGCGCGCGCTGCTGCCGAACCGCGCCAGTTACGGAAACCAGTGAGGAAATCATCCCGGTTTTCCGCATCCAGGGTCGGCAGACGTTCCAAACGCCCGCGGGCGCCTCGTTCTTCCACGTCCGGTGCGCCAGGGGTGTTTGAGCCAGCCCGGGCTTTTCCTGTGGTCAAAATAGAGGCCACAGCCGTTCCAACACCGGCGGCAGCGCCCATTAAAGTACGGCGATCAAACATTGTAAGTCTCCTCAATTCAGTCGTCTTTTGTCGGCGAATGGATCAACCGTTCTCAACCATCCTCCGTCTAAAACGTGATGTTTGTCCTTATACCAAATGTCCTCTTTTCTTGAGGAACGACGGTTAAACCACGGAACGCATTAAACGAGAACGTGGGATGAGAGAAATCAAGCCCTCCTGTAGCCCGTCTCCATGTTCGAGTTTGGAACACGTTGAGGACGAAAAATTCAATCCGCAAGTTCTCTCTTTGAAGCCCAGCCCGGAGATTGGTGAGAACGTAGTCATCCCCACGGCCCAAGTTTTGGGATTCCGTCCAATATTTCCCGCGATAGAGAAAATCAGCCCGCCCATACCAATCCCAACTACTGGTCAGAGCGTCCGTATAAGTCGTCGCTAAGTTTCCAGACCACGCTGGATAACCACCAATCCTTAGACCCTTCAAGTTGCTAAAACCAAGCAATTGGGCGGCACCGGTGCTCTGGAATTCAGTAAATTCATTGTCAGACCATGCGACATTGAGTTGCATATCCCATTGTTCGGTGATGGCTAATCCTGATTCAAACTCCAAGCCCCAAAGATTCTGACTCCCGGGCACTGTCACACCGAGTGTATTTGGAAAGTCATTGGGAATTCCATCACGGTCGGCAATGTTAGCGGCATCGCGGACCCATTGAATGGTGAGACCGAAAGGCCGGTTCAACCAATCGTAATACCAACCGGTCAGATTGAAACGGGCCCGGCCATCCATCAAGACTTGCTTCCAGCCAATCTCATAGGAATTGAGTTTCTGCGCTGGTGGTGCGATGGAAAATGCACCAGGCGGAAGTTGTTCTTCGATCTGACCACATTCTGAAGTCGTTGACAGCTGGCCCGTAATGGGATTGGTGTACGGGACACTGAACTCCTGCATGCTACAGCCCGCGACCAGACCGTTGGTTGTCCCCGGCAATGTTCCTCTCGAAAACTGAGCGTAAAAGTTGGTGTTTTCCGTAGGCTGGTAGCTCAAGATGACGCGTGGTGTCCATTCTTTAAACTTGGACGAGACGTCAACGCCCCCTTGCTGCAAGGTGCGCTTATCCACGAGATATCGGTTTTCCACATCGAGGGTAATCTCATCGGTAATGTCATACGACACTGCAGCGTATACACCTCCGACTCTGGCTTCGTTACCCGCTGTTGGCGGTAATTCCGTGAGCCTGGGCCCTACCGCAGTAGAGAAGAAGCTCGCTTGAACGAGAAGACCGCCGGCGCCACTGTTGAGGAAGGTTTGATCGTAAAGGGTTGCCCCTACGAGCCAGCGGAGCCTCTTATCTTGGGGTGAATTGATCCGCGCTTCGAGACTCCAGTCCTGAGCATACTTGGGATCAACGGCGTACCACCACGGTTCATCCGTTGAATCGTAATCGCGCAGCATGCTCATGCGGGCATCGTTAAAGCCAGCCAGGAAGTTGACTACATAGCCTTCGCCAAACTCATAGTCGGCGTTGAAGGCCAAGCGAATCACATTGCGGGTCATGCCAAAGGAATTGCGGTCTGGGACGTTCTTTCCCAGGTAACGGTCACCGGCATCTCCACCGAGCACATCGATCAAGTAATTCGGTTGCGCCCCGAAGAATGGTAATCTATTGGGTCCAAATCCCGGACGGACTTGTGCAAACAAAGGGACCTTCATCGACGTTTCGGTCGACAACAATGTCCGGCCTGTGCCTGGTTCAATGTAGCCAAATTTCGGCACAGGACCGCAGAGACTTCGCACAGGGAAGAACGTCGCCGGGTTTCCGTCCGTATCCAGACGCTCCACCGAAGTGCCGGTGCACGTGTCGGTAAACCGGCCACGAATGAGCCCTATGACCGGCGCACTATCTTCGTCCGTTTGATAATAAGCACGCAGCTTGAAAGAAATACTGTCGGTCGGTTCTCCATAGAGAACACCGCTGATGAAACTTGACGCTTCTTTTCCTAGAGGACCGCCGTCCGTCGCCGTCCATTCGGCACCCCGATGGAGCAGTCGTGCGTTAATTTGGTAACCGAGCTTGCCTTCTACGAGGGGCCCTGAAGAGAGGATATTGAAATCATATTTTTCGTAGGTGGCAGCGGACGCATCTACCTTGGTCACGTATTCTTCTAAATCGGGAGTTTTAGTGATGAAATTGATGGCACCGGCGAATGTATTGCGACCGAAGAAGGCTGACTGAGGTCCTTTGATAACTTCAACACGTTCCAAATCTTGAATGCCGATTGTGTTGGAGCCCCCAAGCACAAAGATGCCATCAATAAAAACAGAAGTCGGCTGCAAGTGGTCTTGACCACCCGATACCCCACGCAGTGACATGGGAGAGTCGACGCGGCCGGGCCGGCCCCCACTACGGGCAAAGAAATCAAGCCCGGCCGTTTGCAAAGAAATATCCGCGAGATCACGAAAACCGGCGTCTTCAATGTCCTCTGCCGTAAATGCGGTGATGGCGAGTGGAATTTCCAGCAACCGTTCTTCACGTTTACGCGCTGTGACGACAATCTCTTCCACTGATAACTGTTGAGCCTGGGCGGTTGCCCAGTAGTCCGGGACCAGCAGCAATGCAGCCGCCGTCCACAGTAGCCGATGGCGAATTCTCATGATGTACCCCATTTTTATCCCCGCACTATTTGACGACTTCTGCTTAGTATCCTCAACTTCTCCCGTAGCAATTTTTGCGACATGAACTGCGCAACCCACCGTGTCAGCTGGTCTCTTCTGGCCTTGAGGTCCCTTAGGCATGGCGTCTTCTAAGCATACAGTACCCGGTTGAAAATTACGAGACTGGCGTCAATTCCTGGCGTCAATCCCGTCTGATTTCAAACTGAGACACTACCCACCAAAGCCATCGCCTGACGGGTGGGTGTGAGTCATGTGTGCCGCTCCCGTCGAAGGTCCGCTGATCACCGCAGACGACATTGCCGCCAGCATCCGCGCTGCCGGCGTTGACGCCGGCGATGTGGTGCTGGCCCATACGTCTCTTAAAGCCTTCGGCTGGGTCTGCGGCGGACCGGTGGTGGTGATCAACGCGCTCAAGACGGCGCTGACCCCCGACGGCACGGTTGTCATGCCGGCCCTGTCGGCGGATTACTCAGACCCGTGTCACTGGACCAGCCCGCCGGTGCCTGAGGATTGGTGGCCAAGCATCCGCGAGACCATGCCGGCCTATGATCCGGCACTCACGCCGACGACCGGCCTGGGTC
>CBDBND010000013.1:0-237702 GCA_965207985.1 Rhodospirillaceae bacterium
TATTGAGCCGTCCGTCCGTCGCGCCGTCGAAGGTCCCATAGGTCCTTCCCACATCCGCCCACACCTTGCGTGATGGCAAAAATCGGTTGCGCAGTAGTCCGGCGTCCTCTCGCAAGGCCAAAATCTCCAGTGCTGTTAGCGCGACGGGAAGGCTTGTCGCCAGCGAGTCCAATGCGTCTCCCGCTGCCTCAACAGAGAACATATCGAGGCTATCAATGAGGGGTCTTGCCTGTTGTGGCGCTGACGCCAATCCACGATCAAGAGCCGTGGCCAAAGCCAGTGTATTTTCACTACGCGCCGCCGTCGCATAGGGTAGGCGCTGAACCGTGATGCGTACGGTGTTCGCGTCGGCAATGGATGTTGCAGATAAAAATGCACCGCCTCCCAAATCAACTGACGCGAAGTTGCCCGTAATACTTTGCGCGTTCAAGGCGGTGACAACGGTCCCATCGAGCAGCAGAGGACCACCATTTGGCTCCAGTCCTACAGTCCCACTTAGCGTCGCTGCCCCTGTAATGGTAAGAAGTGGTGCGTCGTTCTGTATCGCCGAAAGTCCCTGAAGTTCAAGGCTTCCTTCGGCGTCTTGAATGTAGGCGCCTTCGATTCGTGATCCATTCGTCACCGCCATCGTTCCCATGTTCGTTACCGTACCGGCGGCAGTGCCGTTCAGTTCGAAAACGCCTTCATTGAAGATGGTGATGTCGGGCGAACTCAGAGTGGCGTTAGCGGTGATTTCCAAACCCCCCTCAATCAGTCGGGCTCTGTTTGAAAATGTTGCATCAGTCTCTAAGCGCCAGTGGCCGGCTCCGAACCTGGTCAGTTCCTCAAATCCCAGCAGGGAGGAAGATACCGTTCCGTTACCGGTGAGAACGAGGTCATCACTGCCGTCGCCGGCGTTGATCACCACATCCGTGCCGTTGATCACACTGCCTGTCTGCAACGTCAGCAGATCGTTGCCGCCACCCAACAGAATATCGCCGGTAATTGTTCCGCTGTTGACGATCTCTTCCCGGCCATTGCCGCCGGAAATGGCAACCCCATTTTCCTGGCTGCCAATCACACCCATATTGGTCACGAAAGCCAGGCTGTTTGGGTCCGAGGTGATCACAAGTGCGGCGGCGTTTGGTCCAGTGGCTTCGACCAGTCCGGAATTTAACAGTGTGAGCTGACTGTCGCCCGAGGTCACCCTGATCCCGCCAGCCGGGGCAGACAAGGTACCGGAGTTGTTCACCGAGATGTCTCCGGTTTCGGTATTGGTGATCCGCACGGCAACCGATCCTGAAGCCGCCATAGATACCGTACCGCTGTTCACCACAGATAAGGATGATCCCTGGATCTGAATGCCGTCTTCCGGATTGTTCGCATCAAAGGTACCAACAAAGGTGCCCTCAATTACACCGGAATTGTTGACCGACCCTGTTCCGGCTAGCAGGCGAATGCCCACGGCTTGAAAGCCTGTCACCTCAATGCGACCGGTATTGACGACAGATCCGTCACGAATCAAATCAATGCCATGGCTGCCTTGACCGCTCGTTGCAATCAGTCCGTCGTTTACGGCGTTGACATCAGAACGGCCACTGATGCCCGACGAAGCGCCGCCAACGGATTCAATAATGCCGTCGACCGTATTCGTCACAGTCACAAAATCATCGGCAAAAACACCTTGGGAGAAAAATTCGCGTGTGACAATTTGTCCATTGTTTACAACGGTCGATCCGAAGGCCGCATCAATACCCGTACCCAGATTATCATTGGTTGTGATCGAGCCGTTGTTGACAATGGAACTGTTGGTTCCCGTCTGAATACCGGCGCCGCAAACGCCAAAGGTCAGGATGTCGCCTTGATTGGTAATCGTGCTGTTGCTGCCTACTGATATGGCGGGAAAGGAGAGCGGGCAGGTTCCGCGCCGCTCGGCAGTGTCTATGTTGCGCACCAAAGCGCCGGGCTCGATATCAATGGTCAGATTGTTTTCGGAGGAGAGGAATCCGTCGAAATCTATACCCGTGCACAGAACGGCCGATCCGTTCTGGAAACAGTCGGCAACGGCGTCATCGCCAGCAACCGTCAAAGTGATTGAGACCGCTATAAAAAATAGGAATCTTCTGATGGTTGGCTTTGCGGCAAAGCAATTGAGGCACCAGGGAGTCAAAGACATGCGAATGTCGTATCTACTCAATGTTTGACCCATTCTCAAACTTAACCCAGGCGGTAACTACGTGTTATGGCGACGTCTTACCCTTTACGAAAACAGTATTAATCCGGTAAAACGAGCGCCTCCAATTACAGATAAATTATCATGGCCATCACCGCGATCGAATACATACTCATTCGCCGCCTAAAGAATGAGAATCTGTTGCCCGAAAGTCCGTCTCTGCTCGAGCTCGGACAATCAAATTGGTACGGAGACATATCCGTCGACGACCTTGCATCAGATATAAAAACCTTTGTGAAGGAAGAAAAAGAGGTCGCGCGTTTGATTGTTGACCTGAAAAGAGTGTGTAGTTCTGACTCGCAGGATTACTTGTTTGGCCTCGCCGATATCTTTTGGCAAACCTTTCTTGGATCTCATAGTTATGAAGCCATCGACCTCCATGGTACAGATGCACGCGTTCATAAATTTGATCTAAACGAACCCGTCCCGCTGGAAGACCAGTACGACATCGTTTGTAATTTTGGCACAGCGGAACATGTTTTTAACGTTTATCAGGTATTCAAAACCGTTCATGAGCGTGCAAAACCAGGCGGGTTAATGCTGCACGGCTTACCGTTTCAGGGATGGGTCGATCACGGCTTCTATACGTTTCAACCCACTTTCTTTTTTGACCTCGCTATAGCAAACACCTATGCACCGATTGTATTTCTATATGCCGAAATTGATCCAACTCGCATTGTCAACATTCAAGGCCGGAAGACGCTCCATGAAATGACTAAAAACGGTGAAATCGGAAAGAACGCTTTGCTTTACGCGGCGCTGCGTAAAAGTAGCGCGGAAGAGCCCTTCAAAATCCCCATGCAGGCTTACTACTCGCAAAGACTAGATAAAGAGTCCGCTGAGCGGTGGAAAGACTTGCGTTAATCGTCCGACGCGATGTCTTTCAGAAAATCCATTAACGCTTCGGCATACGCTTCGGGGTGACTGATTTGCGGCACATGCCCGGCTCCAACAATGATGCTTTCACTCCAGTCGGGAAGAGCCGCTATCAGCTGCTTTGACCCCTTTAGGATGTTCTCACTGTCTTGGTCTCCGTAAATGGCCATAGCGGGGAATGGAAAATCACCAAGATCAAGATCGTACCGCGGCAGGTTCATGATTGCCTCGCCGCATCCCCACGCTGTGTCTTCGTCTAAGGGCAATGAATGCATCAAAGCCGGATCGGCTTGCCGTTCCTCTGGCGTCATATGAGCAAGATTAACGGCACCTTCGATCAACGGGGTAAATCGCTCCCGACCCGGCGCAAAGCACGTGGTGCTGCTCAACACCAGGCCACTTATGCGGTCCTGGTGATGTACGGCCAAATGCTGAGCGATCATACCGCCCAAGGAATGGCCGACAATCACCGCGCGTTCTTCCACTTCGTTTTCATTGAGAACGCGAAGCGCGTCCTCGGCCATGGCCGCAAGGCTATAGCTTTCACGACTTGCGCTTTGGCTTTTTCCATGGCCGCGCAGGTCCATGGTGAGGCAATTGTATGCACCGGACAGGGCATCAACAGTTGCTGACCACATGGCCAGGGACGCAGTATAGCCGTGCAGAAAGAGAACCGGCATACCCGAACCCTTCGCCATATAGTGAAGCTCGACAGAGCCATGGCGGGCTATGGGCATGACGCTGTCAGTCGAAATTTTGGTCCCGTCACCAGCGCTATTTTCCCCTTACGTCCCTGCATGACTCGCAGACTAGGCAAGGGGCGGGCGTAACTCTGGTGCCCCAGGATTCATGCTCGACAGGTGAGCAATATCGGAGCCCCTTTGACGCCCGTCTGAACCCTGGGCTACGACTCCTTATTGAAAATAGGAGAGCCACCGTTGACCAGTCCTGTCATCTCCCGCCGTTCATTTGCTGCCACTGCAGCCGGTGTTACCGCGACCACCGTCGTTGCGTCCTCTAGCAGGCTGCTGAAAAAGTCTTCCTTTTGAGGCTTTGGAATGATTCTTTCTCTTTGTTGATTGCATGGAGGAAGTAATGCGTGGAGGCGACGATCGGACGGAGGGTCTTTTTTCTTATGTGAGCTGCGAGGCTCGTGTTCCGGCGACGCATCCGCTTCGCCTGATCCGTGGGCTGGTTGATGAGGCGCTGGAGCTTATGTCGCCGGATTTCGAGGGGTTGTATTCGAAGATCGGGCGTCCCTCGATCCCGCCGGAGAAGCTGTTGCGTGCGCTCCTGTTACAGGCCTTTTACTCAATCCGCTCGGAACGTCAGCTGATGGAGCAGATGGATTACAACCTGTTGTTCCGTTGGTTCGTCGGATTGTCGATGGACAGTGCGGTGTGGGATGCGACGACGTTCAGCAAGAACCGCGACCGGCTGCTGGATGGAGAGGTTGCGCGGAGGTTCCTGGCGGTGGTTGTGGAGCAGGCGCGTCGGCGCGGCCTGCTGTCGGACGATCACTTTTCCGTGGACGGGACGCTGATCGAGGCCTGGGCGTCGATCAAGAGCTTCCGCCCCAAGGACGGCGGCGACGAGCCGCCGGGGCCGGGGCGCAACTCGGAGAGGACCTTCCACGGCGAGAAGCGGTCCAACGAGACCCATGCCTCGACGACCGATCCCGACGCCCGGCTGTACCGCAAGGGGAATGGCCAGTCCTCGCGTATGGCCTTCATGGGCCACGTGTTAATGGAGAACCGCAACGGGCTCCTGGTCGGGGCCTGCCTGACCCGGGCCACCGGCACGGCGGAACGCGAAGCCGCCCTGGCGCTTCTCGATGCCCATCGCCCGGGACGGCGGCGGATCACGCTGGGCGCGGACAAGGCCTATGACGTGGCGGCCTACGTCGAGGCCTTGCGGGCGCGTCGGATCACCCCGCACATCGCCCGCGACGACCATGTAACCAAGACCGGCAAGCGGCGGCGCACCTCCATTGACGGCCGCACCATGCGCCATTCCGGCTATCCAGAAAAGCCTTTGAACCTGGATTGGACATTGGAAGGCGACATCATCCGCAAGCAAGATGGTGACAACTTTCCCCCCATCCTGCCTCAGCCCTCAATCGAATATGCGTCCGGGTTTGCCTTCGCTTCGGAAGTGTTCGACCCCAACGTAAACAATGCTCAAGGCTGGGGGTCAGGGTGGAACATCATGGCAGGTAGCCGGTCGCCCTATAAGGAGCTCGGCGTTTTGCCCGGATATGTGAACTGGCATTTCGACGCGGCCAAGTTGGAAGACGTAGAACAGCTAGACGACGACTATCTGAAACGCGCCCGGGCCCACAGCGACCGGTTCGACATCTCGCCGGAACTGGATGAAGGGCCATCCTTCTTCGAGCGTATCGTCGAACGCATACAACAACGACAGGATTGATCGATGACTGACGAAAAAATTACACGCCGGACTTTTGCCACCGCAGCAACAGCAATGGGTGCTGCGGCAGCCGGTCTCACCGTGCCGAGCAAGGGAAGGGCGGCTGTTACGTCACTGCCGACAGATCCGATCGAGCAGCTTCATGCCATGGTCAAGATGATGGGCACCCAAGCCGAGGAGCGGGTGGTTTGGAAGACCAAGGGCAAGATTTTCGCCATCATGCCAGACGATGTCATTTTGCTGTACGGCATGCGCGGCAGCGAAAGCACCTGGTGGCGGCAGATCGATGACTCCACCTTCGTGCGGTACAACTCGACCATGTCGTTTTTCACCGATCCTGAGACGGATGTGTTTATCGACGAATTCACCAGTCCTCTCAACGGTGCAACCATGAGACTGCCGGCCAGTTACATCCGTCACAAGGAAGGGGAGTGGTTCACACCCATGGGGACCTATTACGGGTCCATGAAAAAGGCGTTCCCTGAAAAATATAAGGATGCACCTTTGCATATGGATTGGACCTTGGACGGAGACGTGATCCGGCGCCAGGAAGGTGACAATTTCCCGCCCATCATTCCCCAGCCGTCCATCGAATATGCGTCCATGTTCTCCTGGGCGTCGGAAGTCTTTGACCCGGACATAAAACGCGCCAGTGGGGTCTCCGCCGGATGGAACATTATGGCCGGCTCACGCTCACCCTATACGGAACTAGGCGTTCCGCCCGGCAACGTCAATTGGCACTTCGATGCCGTCAAAATCGACGATGTAGAACAGCTCGATGATGATTATTTGCAACGCGCACGCGCTCACAGTGACCGGTTCGATGTTTCGCCGGAACTGGATGAAGGACCGTCGTTCTTCGAGCGCATTCTCGCCCTCAGGCAGCGGGCAGGTTACCCTTAACAATCTAGGGGCGGCCGCGTTGCAATGCGGAGAACTGGACGAAGCCAGGGACGTTTATGAAAAAGCCGTCGCGCTTAATCCGGAACATTCCCAGGCGCTGGCAAACCTGGGTGTGGTTCTGTTCAGGCTGAACGACCTCGACCGGTCGGCCGAGGTCTTACGAAAAGCGATAGAGGCTGATGCGAACAACGCGGACACCCAATACAACTACAGCCGGACCCTTCGCGCTCTCGGACAGCTCGACGATGCGGAGACCGCTGCGCGCCGGGATTTGGATCTCATGCCGGGTCATGTCGATGCCCGTGTCCATCTGGGAGTCACCCAAGCGGCCAAAGGTGAAAAAGAGGCAGCGGAAGCGAGTTATCGCGACGCCATAAAAACAGAACCGAGAACGGCGGCGGCCCACCACAATCTGGCGCAAATACTGCTGCAGTCGGGGCGGTTGTCGGAAGGCTGGGAAGAGTTTGAATGGCGTTGGCAAACGCCCGACTTTCAAGGGGCTGGCTCCTTTCGCGCCTTACCTCCTTGGCAGGGAAATCCAATACATGACAGCACACTCCTGGTCTGGACCGAACAAGGCGTGGGCGATCAAATCCTCTATGCGGGTATGATTCCCGATGTGGAAAACATGGCATCAAACATCCTGATTGCCTGTACCGAACGCTTGGTGCCCCTGTTCGAATGATCGTTCCCATTTGCCGAGGTTACCGATCAGCCCACCCTTCAGAGTGATCCCGACCGGCTTTAAACCATTACCGCGCAGGTACCCGCAGGAAGTCTGGGTCGGTTTTTGCGCCCAGACCTGAGCAGTTTTCCGGATCAAGGTACTTTTTTACATGCCGATACTGAGAAGGCCGCCGCATTGAAGTCAAAATACGCTGACCAATTCGGCAACGCGGTGCGGATCGGTATTTCCTGGCGCAGTGGCAATCCCCGGTTTGGTAAAGCGAAATCCCTGTCCCTTACTGAACTAGGGTCTGTGTTCACTCAAGTAGAGGCAACATTTGTCGATCTCCAGTATGGCGACAACAAAGAGGAGCGCCTGGCATTGCAGTCGAAGGCAGACGCTGAGCTTTACAGGGATCCCGACATTGACTCCCTTGCCGATCTGGACGCCTTCGCCGCTCAGGTGGCTGCCATGGACTTGATCATCACGGCATCCAACACCACCGCCCATATGGCAGGCGCGCTCGGCGTACCGTGTTGGGTCATGGTGCTGGCTGGGCCTGGTTTGTTGTGGTACTGGTTTCTCGACCGCAACGACAGCCCGTGGTATCCGTCCCTCCGTCTATTTCGGCAGACCACCCCGGGAGACTGGACGACGGTCATACAAGAGGTCAGTGAGGCCTTGACCGGGTTCGTCTCGTCTCGTTCGGGACCATCATAGCGTGAGCAGCGGATCGAACTGATCATGGCCAGTTATCAATACGTTTACACCATGCAGGGTTTGGGCAAGGTCTACCCAGGCGGCCGGGAGGTAGTGAAGGACATCAACCTTTCGTTTCTGCCCGGCGCAAAGATCGGTGTGCTGGGATATAACGGCGCGGGCAAATCCACGCTGTTGAAGATCATGGCCGGTGTAGAAACCGAATTTATCGGTGAAGCTTGGGCGGCGGATGGTATCCGCGTGGGCTATCTCGAACAGGAACCGGAGCTGGACTCCGGCAAAGACGTTTTGAGTAACGTCATGGACGGCGTCGGCGAGATCAACACCTTGCTGCAGCGGTTCGAAGAGGTCAGCGCCAAGTTTGCCGAAGAGATGACCGACGATGAAATGAACGATCTCATAGCCGAGCAAGCCGAACTGCAGGAAAAGATCGATGCCGCTAACGGCTGGGACGTGCAGCGTCAGGTGGAAATCGCCATGGATGCCCTGCGCTGCCCGCCCGGCGAAGCGGATGTGTCCAAGCTTTCTGGTGGGGAAAAGCGACGCGTCGCTTTGTGCCGCCTGCTGCTGTCTAAGCCGGACATGTTGTTGTTGGACGAGCCCACCAACCATCTGGACGCGGAATCCGTCGCCTGGATCGAGCGGTTCTTGGAGGAATATCCGGGGACGGTGGTGGCCGTTACCCATGACCGTTATTTCCTCGACAACGTCACCGGCTGGATTTTGGAATTGGATCGGGGCAGGGGCATTCCCTATCAAGGCAATTACTCGTCTTGGCTGGAGCAGAAACAAAAGCGCCTCGAGCAGGAACAGCGGGAGGAGAAAGCCCGCCAGCGCACCATCGCCACGGAGTTGGAATGGGTGCGGCAAAGCCCGCGGGCTCGTCAGGCCAAGAGCAAAGCCCGTGTCTCTGCCTACGAAGATCTGGTCGCCCAGGCGGCGGATCGTGCGCCGGACCAGGCGCAAATCGTCATTCCCACGGCAGAACGTCTTGGTGATCTCGTCATCGAGGCAAAAAAAGTCACCAAAGGGTTCGACGATAAGCTCCTGATCGAGGATCTGTCTTTCAAATTACCACCCGGCGGGATCGTCGGCGTTATCGGACCCAATGGGGCCGGCAAGACCACGCTATTCAAGATGATCACAGGGGATGAACAACCCGACAGCGGAGAAATCCGTATCGGCGAAACGGTCAAGCTCGGTTACATCGATCAGACCCGGGAGGCGCTGTCGCCGGACAAGACCGTTTGGGAAGAAGTGTCCGACGGTCTCAATGAAATTGAACTGGGCAAACATACGGTGCAAAGCCGCGCCTATGTGGGCCGGTTCAACTTCCGCGGTGCCGATCAGCAGAAAAAAGTGGGGCAGCTCTCCGGCGGAGAACGCAACCGCGTCCACCTCGCCAAGATGCTCAAGTCCGGCGCCAATGTCATTCTGCTGGACGAACCGACCAACGACTTGGATGTGGACACATTGCGCGCCTTGGAATTGGCGCTTCTGGAGTTTGCCGGCTGCGCCGTCATCATCAGTCACGACCGTTGGTTCCTGGACCGCATCACCACCCACATTCTCGCCTTTGAAGGCGACAGTCATGTGGAATGGTTCGAGGGCAATTTCGACGATTACGAGGAAGACAAAAAACGCCGCCTCGGCGACGACGCCATCGAACCACACCGGATCAAATACAAAAAGATCGAGCGTTAAGTCACGATCGTCTCAACGCATGGGTCAGATCGGACACCGGTCCGCCGCTTGCGAACGCCATGATCGCGTCAATGACGGCGTCTGGTCCCTTGTCGCCGTAATGTCGTGACAAAAGCGAATGCGCTTTATCGAGACGCTCCTGTTCAGTCGCGCGCACTTCCGGTGTGCCGCGCGGATGGATGACGTCCTGCGACACTGTTTTTCCGTCCGTTAGCGTCACCGTAACCACACCAGGCCGGCCTTCCGGCGTGTGCGCGTCAAGTGACGGATCGTGAGCAACGGAAATTTTTTCCATCAAAGGCGCCAGCGCAGTGAGATCGAGTAGCGCGTCGTCATCCAGTTGACCAAATTTTATCGCCGCCGCAACGGTGGCCTTGGCGCTGAAACGGGCGGCCAAATCGTTGCATGGGGCAGGGGAGTCGATCTCCATGGCTTCCCCGAAAGTGGCCACGTCTATCTTTTCAACCGTCTCTTCCTTAAGGCCATGTTCGGCGATGAGAAGATCCATGGCGTCATTAACGCCGTGCAGGTGCGCGCAGCTGGGATGAAGTTTGAGGTAGCCGTTAAGCACTTCGAACGCGGTCCAGCCACTGTCATTCAAATCTTCGTTTAATTTGGTTGAGTCGAACGCTGCGCCGAGCTTTGGGCCGTAAAACCGCTTCAGGCTTCCAAGGAGTGGTGTGAGTCCGGCGGCGGCACCTTCGGCAACGGCCAACGCATGGGTGGTCGCCATGGCGGGATAGAGGTGGTGCAAACTCGCGCTGGCGGCGGTGGTGAACCGGTCGAAGGACAAAGCAAGAGAGGCCGCCCCTTCGATCGCTGCTTCGATGACTGTTGCATCGCCGTTTGATAGCAAGTGGGCAGCCCCGGCCGCTGTGCCAATGGTGGCCCAGTTGCCGTTGTCGTGCAGCCAAGCGTCTCTCAAGGATGAAGCTTACAACGGTCGGCCCAACCGCGATGGCTCTTGTGACTCGCTATCTGCGCCGCTTGCGGCCGGTGAAGACCCACTGGCCCGCCATAATATCGGGTATCCCTGCGGCAAGGTGCCCAGCGTCGGCGACGTGGATCCTTCGACTATTTCGGGTGATTACATCCTGAACGCCCAACTGCAAAGCACGTTGTTCGATGATGTAAATCCGACCTGGCTCGTCTTTGATCCCAATTTCAGCCGGGATAGTGGCACCAAACGCCGGGCTCTTCAGGCCGATCTGCGGATCGATTACGACCATTCTTCCGGCTACTCGTTCAGTTCCTTGACGGCGTTCCATAAAGACAAACAACAAACCGTTCTTGATCTGAATTACCGGGATTTCCACGACATTCCCAATCCCCTGGCCTTCTTGGGACCGCCGCGTCTGCCGCACTTCAACACCACGCTGTTGAACCAGGGCAAGCAGAAGGATTGGAGCCAGGAATTGCGTGTAATATCCCGCAAGACGAGCGTTTCCGCTTTACTTTGGGCTTCAACTATCTTGATGCCCATTCGCCAGGCGGCACGGTCTACGGCAATCTGATCTTTGGACCGTTCTTTACGGCGACCATTACCCAGCGCGATGTTGAAACGCCTGCCGTATTCGGTGCCGCGTATTACGACATCACACCGGAACTCACCCTGGGTGTCGAAGCCCGCTACCAATGGGATAAAATTTCTGAAACACCTTTGGTTCCCACGACGGGAATACCCATTGCCAATCCGACCACTTTGTCGAACACATTCAAGAGTTTCTCGCCGCGTGTGACGTTGGACTACAACTACGCGGAGGACTCGACAGTCTATGCCTTGTTCTCCCGCGGATTCCGGCCCGGTGGGTTCAACTCCACCCTGCAGACGGCAAATCAGGCCACTCTCGATGCTCTCCAGGCTGTGGTGCCTGATGCTGGTGTGACATTCGACGAAGAAAAAGTCGATAACTACGAAATCGGCTTGAAGTCGTCGTGGCTCGATGGCCGGGCGCGCACCACCATCGCTTTGTACTACATGGAGTGGCTGAATGGTCAGAACCAGAGTTTGATCCCGGTCCAGGTTGGTGGCGTTGCCAACCTCATTGGCCTAACGGTCAACAACGGGATTGCCGAGCTGAAGGGTATCGAGTTTGAAGGTGCCTTCCAGGCGACGGAAAATCTGAACATCTCCGGTAGCCTTGGCTACAATGACACGGAGTACAAAGATCCCGCTGCTAAAGGGAATCTACCGTTCCGCTGTAGCCAGTGCAACGAGATCTATGGCAGCTTCGATGCGGTTGGTAATGAATTGCCCTACTCACCGAAGATTGCCTGGTCTCTGTCCGCCCAGTATGACGACAGCATCTCAGCCGATTGGGATTGGTATGGCCGCATTGACTGGGCCCATCAGGGCTCCAAATGGGCCGACCAAGCCAACGTCGCCAAGACGCGAGCCTACGATGTCGTCAATCTCCGCCTCGGTCTTCGTCAGGAAAACTTCTATATTGAAGCATTCGTGCAGAATGCCTTGGATCACGATGAATTCATCCAAGGCCGTCAGGGCATTGACTTGAAGACGTTTGGTCCGTTCGCTCCGAACGCCAACGAAATCCGTCTTTCCCTGCCGATCCCGCGGACCTGGGGCATGCGGGCTTCCTATAGCTTCTAAGCCCGAAGACAGAACACTTACTAAGGCGACGGCCGGGATTTCCCGGCCGTCGTTTCTTTTAAGGAAAACGCAAAAGAGTCATGTAGTGACCGGTGTTCGTGCAGCTCGTATATCGGCCACGCCAATACCTGTAAGTTGAAGTATGCCGGTTACTCGTCTGTCGTTTCTTCCCTTTCTTAGCGCCCTTATAATCGCTTCTGTCGCTGGTTTCTCTGCCTTGGCGCAGACCAGCACTGCGTCCAATGACATCATCCGGTCCGAAGACGGCACGACGACCATCTATCCCGCCAGCTATTTCGCTCAATACAATCCGATTTCCTTGAATGACATGCTGCAGCGGATCCCCGGGGTCACCATCAGCCAGTCTGTCGCGGAGGAGGAACGGCGCGGCCTGCGCGGCAACGAAGATGCCATCATGATCAACGGCCAGCAGGTCACCGGCAAAGACGCAGGCGGCTCTACGGCCCTGGTCAACATTGCCGCCAATCAAGTGGACCGGATTGAGATCATTCGCGGCTCGACGGCGGAGGTGCAGACCACCTCGCAGCGCATCATCAATGTCATACTGCTGGAAGATGGCGGCGACACCTTCACCATAACCATGGCTCTGCCGGTCTATCTCGGTGACAACTCCGTGCGGCCGACTGTCAATGCAACCTACGGCGTCAACTTGCCGGATCGGAATTGGTCCTTGGCTTTTAACTCCATGCCCCGTTACCGGCCGTGGGAGCGGACCAAGGATACCTTCGACCTTGCGGGTCAACCCATCCTCAACAGCATCGAGACGGAACAGGCGGATTTTGTTTCCCTAAACGGCAGCGGGCGTTACGAGCAGTCGTTTCCCGGCGGCTCGCGCATTCAGCTCAACGGCCTGGTGCAATGGAGCAATGGAGACCGGGAACGCCGGGAAGTGTTACGCGATCCGGCCTTGCCGCCGGAAATCAGTTTGTTCTCGGACGTCCTCGAGGATGAGAACCGCGACACCTACACGGCAGAGGTATCCGCCGACTACAGCTTTCCTCTCAGCCCGCGCAGCACGTTCTCTTTGCTTGGTATCTACAACTGGGAAGAAGTAAACAAACAGCGGGGCGTGTTCGACATCCTACCGTTGGACGAACCCCAATTGGTGAGCGAAGACCGCCTCGACACTAAAACCGAAACCATCATCCGCGGCACTTTCGATCACACGTTCTCTCCCACCGTCGGCTTTCAATTGGGCCTGGAAGGCACGCTCAACACGCAAAAGACGGACTTTGACCTGGCGACGCGGGTCGACGATGTGCTGGTGCCAACGCCCCTGTTCAACAGTGACGGCACGGTTAAGGAATATAGAACGGAAGGTTTTACCACTTTGCGCTGGCGTCCGTTTGACACTCTTGAGACGGAATTTGGCATTGCGGTGGAGGCGTCTCAGATCAAACAAAACAGTGTCGACGTCAGCAGTTCGCGCTCTCTGGTGTTCGCTAAACCTTCTTTCAGCGCCTATTGGGACGTCACGCCCCGCAACAAATTGTTCTTCACTTTTGTGCGCGATGTGGATCAGCTGGATTTCGGTCAGTTCGTCGCCAACATCACCACCACCGAACAGGAGCTTGAAGCGGGCAACCCGGACCTCAAACCGGTCCGTTCCTGGGATTACGAATTGGGACTGGAACACCGTCTGGCTGATGGACAAGGCGTGATCAGCGCTGCTTTGTTTTACCAGGATGTTCAGGACGTGCGCGGCCGGTTAAGAGCCTCTCCTGACAGTTTGGTCTCTTTTATCAGCAACATCGGCCCGGGGGAGGAATACGGGATCGATAGCGAAGTCAGTCTCGATTTCAGCCGTCTCGGCTGGTGGGATGGAGTGTTGACCGCCAATTACTTGCGCCGGAAAACCAAGGTCACTGATCCCTTCGATAACGTTACCAGGCGTTTTGGTTTTACGACAAATTGGGAGTCCAGCGCCGAATACCGCCACGAGTTAAGAGGCTTCATCGACGGCCACATCGGCTTCAACTACAGCCAGACGAGTGCGCGCTTTATCAATGACGTGGACAAACGGGACCGTCTAAAGACGCAGGCATCCCTGACCGTGACCATAGAACACCGGCTCAACGACACCTTCCGCATCAATATTTCGTCCAACAATGTGCTGGATCAAAAGGAAACCCGATTCCGGGAGTTCTTTGCTTTTCTTCCCAGTGGCGGCCGCGAAGTCACGGCGACGCGCTTTCAACGGGCCGACTGGGGCCGCATCATCAACGTATTTCTACGGGCGACGTTTTAGGACGCTGCGAGGTTTTCCACCTGACGCCGCAGCTGGGTGAGGAGGCCGTTGACGCCTCCGTTTTGGCGTATCACCGATGCATAATCCTGCCGGTAAGTAATGGCCATGCTGACTCCTTCGACAATGACGTCGACAATGCGCAACCCTTCTTCCCGTAAACGCAGGCGCCATTGCACGGCAACGGTTTGGCCATTGGTGTCGATCAGGACGCTGTCTACGAGGGTCCCTGTCTCTCCGTCGGGCACTGTTCCTTTGACGTCAATGGTCTGGCCATCGTACTCACCGAACCGGCGCGACCATGTGTAGACGATCACATCTTCGAACAGCTGCAAAAATTCCGACTTCTGATTTTCGTTGGCGCGGCGCCAATTGCGGGCGAGAACAAATCTGCCGATGGCAGGGATATCGAATCCATCATTGAATAGAGTGCGAAACCTGTCTGTCTTTTCCGTATCGCTGACGTCCGCCGTCAATATGTCGTCAATACCCACTTGCGCGAAGTGATTGATGAAAGCCGTTGGTTCAGTCCGCCAGGCTTCTTCTGCGGCCTGCGACGACGTGAATCCAAAGAAGACAATGAAGCTAAGTGCAATCATGCAGGTCATTGGCTTGCTCCGCTGGTCGATTGCATGAACGTAAGCTGGTCCGACGAGCTTGGCTGCGTGGCGCTGAACGGATCGCCATCGCCGTCGTCAAAATCGTCAAATTCATCAAGATCTGGAAGAGGGGCGGGGGCACCGTTGCGGATGGCTCTCCCCCGATTTTGCCGATAGGCGGCACGCAGAGCAGCGTAGTAGTCAATGGACGAGGCTTTCAGGTCGTCCAAAACCGGCCCTGCCCGGTATTTCGCATCGAACGCAATCCCGTAGAAGTAGGCCACTTGCCACCAGAAGGGATTGTCCGCATAGCCCACCCAGGCCATGGGATCCGAACTGAAGGCATCGGCCACATATCCGGTGAGATCCCGCGTACCGGACGGGCCGAGGATCGGCACATATAAATACGGCCCTTCACCGACACCCCATACCGCCAATGTCTGCCCTAAATCTTCCGAATGGTAGGGCAGGCCCATGCGTGTAGCGACGTCAAACAGGCCGAGGACGCCGATGGTTGAGTTGACGACAAAGCGTCCAGTTGTAATTCCTGCGCGTCGTCCTTCCCCTTGCAAAAGATCGTTTGCCAGCGTGATGGGCGAACGGAAATTTCGAATCACGTTGGTTACGCCTTGGCGGCCCGGTTCCGGAACAATGGTCTCGTACACGGCGATAAAAGGATTGAACAAGACCGTATCCAAGCCTTGATCCAACTGCAGCATGGCCCGGTTCCACGGCTCCAAAGGATCATTGATTTCTTCATAGGCACGCACCGCTTCCACATCCGACGCCGGCGGCTTGGTTGCACAGGCCGAAAGGTGAGCGGCCAACAAAGCGGGGACGAGAATGCGATATATGGGCGTAAAGAAAGTTTTCAGTTGCACCATAGATAACTCTTACACGGCAAAAGAATAGCAATAAACCGCAGAAATCCGGCCTTTATCGACGGGTTGAGGTATCACAACACGGTCTCCATGGCCATACACGTTTCTGCGACAGTCCCATGCGTCAAATCGATGGCTCCCTGATTTATGCCGTCTTGGTTTTCATTCCACCTCTAAGCCTGATAGAAATCGCTCGCCCATTGTGACATCAAAAGCACAGTTTTTGAGGACTGCGTGCCTGAGAATAACCACATTACCAGTGATGGTTCTCCGTTGATTGAACGGATTCCCGCAGATGTGCAGGTATCCTTCGAATTTTTTCCTCCCAAGACGGAAAAAATGCATGCCAGACTCTGGACAGCCATTGAACGACTGGCGCCACTCAAGCCACGCTTCGTTTCCGTCACCTATGGTGCGGGCGGGTCAACACGTGAGCGCACACATGACACGGTTGTACGCATTCAAAAGGAGACCCATCTCGTTGCTGCGGCACATCTGACTTGTGTCGGTGCATCGCGCGGTGAAGTGGATGACGTTGCGCGTCACTATTGGGACTCAGGTATCAAACACATTGTTGCGCTGAGAGGTGATCCACCCCAAGGAGACGACACCTTCAAACCTCATCCTGATGGGTATGCCTATGCGTCCGATCTGGTGGAAGGATTGAAAAAGGTGGCTGACTTTGAAATCAGCGTGGCCGCCTATCCGGAAACGCATATTGAAGCGAAAAGTCCCGAAGCGGATCTCGACTACCTCAAGCGTAAGATTGACGCTGGCGCCACAAGGGCTATTACACAACTATTTTTCGATCCGACTGTTTTTCTCCGCTTTCGTGACCACGCTGTTGCAGCGGGAGTGACCGTCCCCATCGTGCCGGGCCTTCTGCCCATCACCAATTTCAAACAGAACATGAACTTTGCCACAAAAACCGGATCCTCCGTTCCCCCTTGGTTGTTTGATTTATTTGAGGGTTTAGATGACGACCCGGCAACGCGCGAAATGGTGGCGGCAAGCCTTGCGGTTGAACAGGTCAAATGTCTGGTCGCCGATGGGGTTTCAGAATTTCATTTCTATACACTCAACAAGGCGGATTTGAGTTACGCTATCTGCCATGTGCTTGGCATCAGACCGGAGCCATAACCATTCGAGTCGAAACACCTGATCATGGCGACCGATAGCGCACATCCCGTTCGGGAGCGTCTCATCGCCTTCGTGCGTCACGATAATTTGGTCCTCGCCATTCTTGCTGTCGTGATCGGCGTCATCGTTGGCTGGGCCATTGTTGGCTTCCGCGAATTGATCAATCTTGTTCAGGCTATTTCCTATGGATCAGGCGGTGAAAACCTGGCGACCATCGCGAGTAACTTACCAGCCTGGCAGGTGATTGCCGCACCGACCGTGGGTGGCATTCTCATCGGATTGTTTTACCGCTACCTCATGCCTGGTGGGAAACCTCAAGGCCCAGCCCAAGTGATACAGGCCAGCGCGTTGCACGGAGGCCGTCTGCCATTGTGGCCGGGCGTGATGGCGACGGTCGGGAGTGCCGCGTCCATCGGTGTCGGAGCCTCCGTCGGTAGGGAAGGGCCGGCCGTGCTGTTCGGCTCAACCATAAGCTCTTTTATGAGCCAACAGCTGGGTCTGGGTCGTGCAGCAACGAGAATTTTGCTGGGATGTGGTGCGGCCGCAGCCGTGTCGTCGTCGTTCAATGCGCCCATTGCCGGTGCCCTTTTCGCCCATGAAGTAATCGTCGGCCATTACGCGTTGAGTGCGTTCGCCCCTGTCGTGCTTGCCAGCATCGCCGCGACCATGGTGACGCGCAGCGTCTACGGTGATTTCCCAGCCTTTAGCGTACCGCCGCTGGAAAGCGTCTATTGGATCGAGTTTCCCGCATTTGCCATCACGGGGATCGCCTGTGGTTTGGCGGCAGTGGTTATGATGCGTGGAATCGAAATCGTCCGCGCCACCGGCAACCGGTTGAACCTGCCCGTTGCCCTGCGGCCCGCCCTGGCTGGCTTTCTCATTGGCCTGATCGCCTTGGAGCTGCCCGATATCCTCGGCATCGGCTACGAGCAGACCGACAATGCGCTGCGTAATCTCTATCCCATCGCCACTGTGTTTGCTCTCATAGCCGCCAAACTCTTGGCGACATCATTGTGTTTGGGCTGGGGCTTTGGCGGAGGTGTGTTCAGTCCTTCCGTGGCCACGGGGGCCCTTGTCGGCGTGGCCGTGGGCACGTTGGCCACTATGGCTGGACCAGAACTATCCTCCGGTCCGGCGGCTTACGCCATGGTCGGCATGGGGTCCATGGCCGCCGCCGTGCTCGGTGCACCCATTTCCACCACGCTCATCATCTTTGAATTGACCGGCGACTACACGCTCACCATTGCGGCCATGGCCGGTGTGGTCATTGCCACCATGGTGAGCACGCATTTTTATGGTCAAAAGTCCTTCTTCCTCGCTCAGCTGAGTCATACCGGCATTGTTCTTGACGGGGGAAGGGACGTAAGTGCCCTTAAGGGTACGAATGTCATCGATTCCCTTGCCGAGAGTGTGTGCACTTGCACGCCGCAATCAAGCCGCGCACATGTGAGATCCCTTCTGCTGACCAACAATACGGATGAAGTGTTTGTTGTTGATGACAACGGCACTTTCAGGGGCGTTGTAACTGGTTCTGATTTGGACGGCGTCCAAGAAGATGACGAAACGGAAACGGTCGAACCTCTTATTCACGACGCGAAGTCGGTGGTCTTCGCAAACGACACAATCGAAAACGCGGTACGCTCGATCTTAGCCATCAAGGTCGATCGTTTACCCGTCATCGAAGACGACGAAACCCATCGATTTGTCGGTGCTGTCGCCGCCCAGGATCTGCTGAGATCGGTCAATTTGGCTCTTCTGGATGTCACAGCAGAAGATCAGGACAATACCCCTGACCGTTAGTCAGTTTTTGCAAAGCTCAAATTCTATTTAACCCGCCTGATCCAGCACGCTACCCGGATCGGCCAAGGCATCCGGATAAAACCTTTCAGAAAATGACCGGTAATCATCGGGCAATCCGTCCACGTCGAAGGTTCTGCTACCCATGGCATGGGAGGTGGTGTGCCCGGGGTGATCCCCCATCTCCATCCACGGCCGCCAGCTGGTGATACCGGTATAGCCAAGTGTTGAGTTCAAGGCCGGCAAGTCCGGGTTCATAACCTCGTCGTAAGGCGCCTTGTAGGTTACCGACTCGCTGTAGACCACTTTTCGTGCACCGGTGTCAGCCGGCGTGAGAGCAGCGCTGGACGCTTCGGTAATCCACACATTGCCTTCTTTCACCGTTACCGGACCGAGCCAGCGTTCGAAGCGCATGGAGCCTTGCGGACGCATAGCGGTTTCCGAGTCCGAACGCTCCTCCTCCTCGACGGTTATTTCCTCACCGCCCATTTCCCGCAATTCGTGGAAGGCCGGCTTGACGACAGACTGACCGGGCCCAAGCATAAGACGCGGCACCTCAACTGTCTTGCCGGTATAGGGCATGGTGAGCGTGTTGAGCACATCTCTGGTTTCTAGGTCCGTGTAAAACGCCAGTTCAAAACTGGTCAGGGAGATGGAGCCGTCATCCAGCACACGGTTGCGGGCGAAGGTGCCGGTGACCATACCCATTAGCGGAATGATTTCCGCATCGACCACGCCATAGCGCTGTCCTTTAAGCCAGCCCATGGAAATGCGGCCGTCTTCACTGCCGCGTATGCGGAACAGGGTGCGCAGCACGCTGACAGGATCATCAGGATCGAAGTGACCTGCTGCGCGGGCAGGTGGGATTCTCAGAGCATTGGTGGTGAGGACGGCCGCCGCCGTCCCTAATCCCAAGGTGTGCCGGCGTGACAATACCGGAAGAGTAAAACGGTTTTTCAACATGGCTTGCAGTCCCCGATTGTGAAGTCCGGGGATGTTCGCACAAACGTGGCCGCCTGTTCAAACCGGCGATTCAATTCTTGTCTCAGACTCTCTAGGATGCGGCCATGCCAAAGTACAAAGGTCTCTTCTATTGGTTCGGCCGCATAAGGTTTGTTGGCGTATGGTTTTTGTTCGCCTTCGGATTATGGGGGACCGCCTTTACAGCCCGGGCAGAAAGTCATGTGCGCGTCGCGGCGGCGACATTGCCGGCCGCACGCGGCAACCCATTCTTTGCCACCAGTGTGCCGTCTGTATGGACTTATGCGTCTATCTACGACGCCCTGACGCAGTTTAATGAAAATGGCCAATTGAGCCCTGCCTTGGCAACGTCATGGGAGAGTTTGACCCCGACCCTTTGGCGGGTTGAACTGCGGCGCGGCGTGACTTTCTCAAACGGCGAGGTCTTTGACGGTGGTGCCGTTGTGGAAACATTGCGATATCTGCAGTCGCCAGAAGGGCAAGCCTCCGCCGTCGCGCGAGTTCTCAATACCGTCACGTCTGCGTACCTCGAAGAGCCCCACGTCGTGTTGATCGAAACCGCGACGCCGGACCCAATTCTGCCGCGAAAGTTGACCACCCTCCGCATTCCGGCGCCCCAACGTTTTCGGGAGGTCGGTCTCGAAGCCTTTTCCGGTGCACCGGTGGGTACCGGGCCGTTCAAGGTCGACGCATGGCGCAGCGGGCGTATCGATTTGTCTGCGCATGGGTCGGCTTGGCGTCCCGCACAAGCGGATAGACTCACGTTTCTTCTTATTCAGGATCAGGCGGCGCGTATGCAGGCGCTGCTTTCGGGAGGCGTCGATATTGCGTTTTCTCTCAATCCTGACGATCGGGATCTATTGGTGGCCAGCGGCGGTTCACTTGTCGCTGACAAGGGTGGAGCCAATCTGGTTATCGCCTTTCGCACCGGCATCGAAACTCCGGTGAAAGACTCCAGTGTTCGCATCGCGCTCAACTATGCGGTCAACAAAGAGGCCATGGTGGCCCTGCTCATGGGCGGAGAGTCGGAAGTGGCCTCGCAGTTTGTGCCCTCCAATGTACCGGGGTTCGATCCCACCCTCGCGCCGTATCCTTATGATCCCGACCACGCCCGCCGCCTACTCGCAGAGGCCGGATATGCAGACGGCTTCGATATGGACATCGATCTGTCCATAGCCGGTGGCTCCAATGCCAACGCCGTTTATTCCATGGTGGCGTCCGATCTCAGGAAAGTGGGCGTCAATGCCCGCCTCAACGTCAACACCAATGCAGAAATCATTCGCCGCTTGTATCAAGGTGGATGGTCGGGCGCGGCATTCGTGATGGTGACGGAGTCTTTGCCGGCCCTGGACCCCTTGGCGCCATTTCGCATCTTCTCATGCGAATGGATCGCGCCCTTTCATTGCGATGAGGAGGCTATGCCTTTGATACGCAGTGCCCGTCAGGAGTTGGATGCAGGTAAACGCCTCGACATGATCCGCACACTGCTTCGGCGCACCCACGTCGACCCGCCCGTGCTGTATTTATTTCACTTGGTCAATTTTACCGGTGTGACGGGCCATATTGACGGCTTTGCCAGTGACTACGGCATTATTCGCTATCATGCGCTGACTGCGGAAACTTCACCGTTGCAATAAAGGGACTTTGTTATGGACCACGAAACCATCCGCGGACGCATTCTCTATACGTCTAAGAAGCCCGAAAAGATGGACCAAGTACGGGGCGGAGAGACGTTTATAATCACCAAACATGTGGACGGCCGCCGCACGCTACGCGCCCATTGCGCCATTGACGAAGATTCACCACGGGTTTTGCGCGATTCCATTACGGATCTCGACGCCAATTGGACTCCGCTGCGAAGTTTCGTGCAAACAACGGTAGACGAGGAATTCGTTGGCTCTGCTTGGTACCGCATTACCGATACCGTTGCTGAGTGCGAAGGGTACACCATGAAAGAAGGCCGTGTGTCTCACCGGTTTCCGTTGGATCATCCTCCCGCTTACTTCGGCACGCACGCCATCCAGGCGGACGCCATGCACACCAACTGCTACGACTTGTCAAAGGGGCCCGGAACGCAAAGGGTGAAGATGTCGCTAACATGTTCTTTACACCATCGCGGTGCAACCGGGCCAATATTATACAAACGGGACGGAATGCCTTTTACCTTCATCGGTGAGGAAGAAGTTACCGTACAAGCCGGCACGTTCAAGGCACTTCATTTCCGCATTGGCGAGTCGACAGATGATGACTACATGGGAACCGATATCCATCCGCCTTATCACGCCTGGGTCACGGCAGATGGTGACTATGTGCTGCTGAAAGCGCACTGTACAGGCTACATGCAGACCTACTACGAGCTTACGGAATACGAGCGGCGCAAGAATTTCTTTTGAGGCGATTCAAACCTGAGAGGAAACCCTCTAGGATGCCGCCATGTCTGATCCCGGTTCCGATCCATTTGCGCTCGACGACTCCCCGCAGCAAACGCCGCCCATCCAACTGGATATTCCGGCGGACCCACCTTGGCTGCAGGCGCTTAACCCGGAGCAACGCCAGGCCGTGCAAACCA
Source organism: Rhodospirillaceae bacterium (assembly GCA_965207985.1). GTDB lineage: Bacteria > Pseudomonadota > Alphaproteobacteria > Rhodospirillales > Rhodospirillaceae > CBDBND01. The sequence goes on from CBDBND010000013.1 coordinate 22,357, forward strand.
CCGAAGGGCCTGTTCTCGTCTTATCGGGGGCAGGGACGGGCAAGACCCGCGTTCTGACCACGCGGCTTGTCTACATCCTCGGCCGAAGACTGGCCCAGCCCTGGCAGACCCTGGCCGTCACGTTTACCAACCGGGCGGCGCGGGAAATGCGCGATCGGGTTTCGGACCTAGTCGGGCCCATGGCGGAATCCCTGTGGCTCGGCACCTTTCACGCCTTGGGCGTCAAAATTCTGCGCAAACACGGCGAGCTCGTCGGACTGAAATCCAATTTCACCATTCTTGATACGGACGATCAGATCCGCCTGCTCAAACAGGTGATGGAAGCGGAAAACGTGGACCACAAAAAATGGCCCGCTCAGGTTTTGCTTGCCGTCATTCAGCGGTGGAAGGACAAGGGTCTCACCCATGACAGGGTGACCCGGGACATGGCCGGGGATTTGGCCGCCGGTCGGGCCATAGAGCTGTATCGTCTCTATCAGGAACGGCTGACCACTTTGAATGCTGCCGACTTCGGCGATCTCCTGCTCCATTGTCTGACTTTGTTTCAGGATAACGCCGACGTTCTCAGCGAATATCAGGATCGCTTCCGTTACATTTTGGTTGACGAATATCAGGACACCAACGTGGCGCAATATTTGTGGCTACGTCTGCTCTGCCAAAAGCACCGCAACTTGTGCTGCGTCGGCGATGACGATCAATCAATCTATTCCTGGCGTGGCGCAGAGGTGGGCAACATTTTGCGTTTTGAATCCGATTTCAAAGACGCCCAGGTGATCAGACTCGAGCGTAATTACCGCTCAACACCCACCATCTTGGCGGCGGCGTCCCATCTCATTGACCACAACGAAGGTCGCCTCGGCAAAACCCTGAAGACGGCGGAAGACAATGCAGAGGAACAGGGCGCACCCATCTCCGTGCGCGGTGTTTGGGATGGACCGGAAGAAGCCCGCTGGGTGGTGGATGAAATCGAAGCGGCCCAAGCAAAAGGCGCGCCTTTGTCGTCCATGGCGATTTTGGTGCGGGCGGGATTTCAAACCCTGGAATTTGAAGAGCGGTTCATTACCACGGGGATTCCCTACCGCGTCATCGGCGGACCGCGTTTCTACGAACGTTTGGAGATCCGCGACGCCATCGCTTACCTGCGTTGCATTCATGTGCCGACGGACGATCTTGCTTTTGAGCGTATCGTCAACAAGCCGAAACGGGGGATCGGCGAGTCATCGGTGCAAAAAATTCACATCCACGCCCGGTCCGCTGGCATCAGTTTAATGGAAGCCGCGGTACGGCTTTGTGAAACCGACGACTTGCGCCCGCAAACACGGAAAACGCTCGGCACGTTCGTTTCCGACATGGCGCGCTGGCGTTCTCTCCGGGACACCATGTCGCCCGCCGATCTTGCTGCCCAGGTGCTTGACGAGTCCGGCTCTACGGAGATGTGGCAGAAGGACACCACACCTGAAGCACCCGGCCGGCTGGAAAATCTCAAGGAGTTTGTCGGTGGGCTGGAAGAATGGGACACCATTGCCGCATTTCTCGACCACGTCAGCTTGGTGATGGAAAACGACAGCAACGCCGGCGACGACGCGGTGACGGTGATGACCTTGCACGCGGCCAAGGGCTTGGAATTCGATACGGTGTTTCTGCCCGGCTGGGAGGAAGAGATTTTTCCCCATCGCCGGGCCCTTGATGAGGGAGGCAGTGCCGCTCTCGAAGAGGAACGCCGGCTGGCTTATGTCGGTCTGACACGAGCGCGGCAAAAGGTGTTTGTTTCCTTTGCCGCCAACCGGCGTGTCTACAATCAATGGCAAGCCAGTCTGCCGTCCCGGTTCGTCGGCGAATTGCCGGAAGAGGGTGTAGAGCACATGTCCGACAGTGGCTTGATGGGGTCGGCGACAGAAGGATTTGCCGAAGGCTGGGGATCGTCTTGGCAGTCGGCGAAGGCGCGCCAAACGGATGTCATCGACGGGGACGGCTGGCAGGTCCAGCCGCGGCAATCAAAGGGCGACTACACCGTCGGTATGCGTATTTTTCACCAGAAATTCGGTTATGGAATCATTCAGGCCATCGACGACACCCGCCTCGACATCGCCTTTGAAAAAGCCGGCAACAAGAAAGTGCTCGACAGTTTTGTCGAGCCGGCTTGATGGATTGATCTGGAAAAACTGGCGGTGGAAACGTTTATTGAGGGGGGAGAATTGGGGAGGGGTCACGCCTCCACCGCCGAGGTCCCGTTATTCAAAGGGGATCAGAATAAACGGGCGTTTTTCGTAACCGTCACCGTGCTGAGGTGACGGTCTAAAGTATTTACGTCATCCCCGGAGGATTGGATCAATTCAACATTGAGACGTCCGGGGCGACTCGGAACAGTCTTCTTCGCCCGAGGCTGAAATCGGCCGGGGAAGATTGTATATCAATGACTTAGCCATGTCCGGACCTTGTTCCTTGTACAGTCCCTGAATCAGATACGCATGATGGTCTTATATGGATTGTGTGAACTTTTCTTAAACAGGGGATGGCGCATGCCTGATTTGAAGTTCGTGCAAGTCTTGTTGTCACTTGTCTGGACAGGTCTTTAATGGACCTGTTGATGTAAGAGCCTGACCGAAAAAGAATTGAGTGGAATCAGTCCCTTGTGATTCCCTTGTTGTGTTCGCCAGCAAGGAGGATAACAAGATGTGGACTGACGCCACTCGTGAGAAATATGAGCGCGAGGCGCACCGCTACGCAAGCGATCTGAGCGATACCGAATGGTGCGTGATCGAACCCCATATGCCGCCCGCAAGGGCTCTGGGCCGCCCGCGCAAGACGGATATGCGGGAAGTGATGACCGCGATCCTGTACATGGCCCGCAGCGGCTGCCAGTGGCGCATGCTGCCCGGCGAGTTTCCGCCGCGCAGCTCGGTTCAGTACTATTTCTACAAGTGGCGCGACGACGGGACGTGGCAGGAGGTCAACCGGGCGCTTCTGGCGCGCACCCGCGAGGCCGAGGGGCGGGCCCGTGCGCAACGCTTTAGCCTTGAGCATTCCCGATACATCGAGCTGGATGGTGATTATGGGCGCCAGTCTTATTCCGGTATTCGTCGGCACCGTCGGCCTAAGAAAAGGATGGTTGAAAGGGGTGTGACGTTCGACGGCTTGTACGTTCAGCTCGTCCGCAGTTTTTTTCAGTCTATTTAGAATATTTACGCTTCAATTCTTACAGTTACCCGATCGTTCCCGCTCACCCTATTCCCACTCAATGGTCCCCGGCGGTTTGGAGGTGACGTCGTAGGTCACCCGGTTGATGCCCTTGACCTCGTTGATGATGCGGTTGGCCACCCGGCCGAGGAAATCCATGTCGAAGTGGAAATAATCCGCGGTCATGCCATCGGTGGAGGTCACCGCGCGCAATGCCAGGGCATAATCGTAGGAGCGGCTGTCGCCCATGACGCCTACGGTACGCACCGGCAGCAGCACGGCGAAGGCCTGCCAGATGGCGTCGTAGAGACCGGCGTTACGGATTTCTTCCAGGTAAATGGCGTCCGCTTTGCGCAAGATGTCGAGCTTCTCCCGGGTGATGTCCTGCCCCGGAATGCGGATGGCGAGGCCCGGCCCCGGAAACGGGTGGCGGCCGACCATCTCTTCGGGCAGGCCCAGCTCACGGCCGAGATCGCGCACCTCGTCCTTGAACAGTTCTCGCAAGGGTTCCACCAGGGCCATGTTCATGCGCTCGGGCAGACCACCCACGTTGTGGTGGGACTTAATGGTCACGCTGGGCCCGCCGTGAAAGGACACGCTTTCGATCACATCAGGATAAAGCGTGCCTTGGGCAAGGAAGTCGGCACCGCCGATTTTGTTGGCTTCTTCTTCGAACACGTCGATGAAGGTAGCGCCGATGATCTTGCGCTTCTCTTCCGGGTCGGTCTTGCCAGCGAGTTTGCTCAAGAAAAGATCCGAGGCGTCATTGAGCACCAGTTTGATGTTGAAGCGGTTGCGGAACACGTCCACCACCTGCTCCGCTTCCCCTTGACGCATAAGGCCGTGGTCCACCAGCACACAGGTGAGTTGATCACCGATGGCTTCGTGCACTAGCGCCGCAACCACGGAAGAATCAACGCCGCCGGACAAGCCGCAGATCACCCGGCCCCCTTCTTTTCCCGTCCCCACCTGCTCGCGCACCGCTTGAATGGCCTGACCCTTGAAGGCGGCCATGGTCCAGTCACCGGCAGCGCCGCAGACTCGATGGGTAAAATTCTCGATCAATGCGGCGCCGTGGGGCGTGTGCACCACTTCGGGATGGAACTGCATGCCATAGAAGTGTTTGTCGTCATTGGCGATGGCGGCAAAGGGCGCGCCTTCGGATGTGCCGATAACGCGAAAGCCGTCGGGCAGGGCGTTGACCCGGTCACCGTGGCTCATCCACACCTGTTCTTTATCACCGGTGGTCCACACGCCATCGAACAGCGCACAGGTGTCTTTGACGTCCAGATAGGCCCGCCCGAATTCCCGGTGATCCGCCGTTTCCACCTGACCGCCTAATTGCGCCACCATGGTCTGTTGCCCATAGCAAATACCGAGGACGGGCAGGCCCAATTCGAACAGCGCTTGCGGCGCCTGCGGTGTGCCGTCGCCGATGACGGACGCCGGCCCTCCGGAGAGGATGACACCCTTGGGGTCAAAAGCCCGGATACTGTCTTCGGTGACCGCATTGAATGGGTGGATCTCCGAATAGACGCCACTTTCGCGTACCCGGCGGGCGATGAGCTGGGTCACCTGGGAGCCAAAATCGATAATGAGAATGCGGTCGGTCATAAATGCTCGAAATTTCAAGGAGCGTTGGTTTTAAGGGCAGTTGCAGGAGCGGTCAAAGGGACAAGATCATTCGGACTTGCGCTCAAGAACGGCAACGAAAAAGCCGTCGGTCTGATGACGCCGCGGTGTGAGGCGGAGGGTGCGTCCCCGTCCGGGATAACGGGATCCGAACACCTGCCTCCACACCTCGGCGACGGACAGCACATGGAAATGATCGTGCCGGTCAAGGAAACCCTCGATGCGGTCTTCGTTCTCCTGCCGCAGCAGCGAGCACGTCACATAAACAAGGCGGCCACCCGGCTTAACCATACGCCCGCCTTGGTTCAGCACTTGATCTTGGGTGAGAAGATATTGGTCCAGATCCTTAGGCGTCAGTCGCCAGCGGACGTCGGGCTGACGACGCCAGGCGCCAATCCCCGAGCACGGCGCATCCACCAAAACCCGATCGAAACTCTTACGGCGTTTGTGCAGCCAGTTGGTATTTGCCGGATCCAACACCCGGGTGGTGACCGAATGAACGCCTGCCCGTTTCAATCGGGGTTTAGCCTTGTTCAACCGGGTCTCATCGACATCCGCTGCGACAATGCGCCCCTTCCCTTTCATGGCAGCCGCTATGGCCAGGGTTTTACCGCCGCCGCCGGCGCAGAAATCAAGAACGTCGTGGTCAGTCTGTGCTTCGGTCAGTAGAGCGGCGATCTGTGATCCTTCATCTTGAACCTCGACCAAGCCGTCTTTGAAGACAGAGCTGTTGCCGAGGGCAACGCGTCCATTCAGGCGAAGCCCAACGGGAGACAGGGGCGTATTTTGTACGGTGTGTCCATCGTCCTCGAGACTTTCCCTAACCCCATCCCGATCAGCCTTGAGGGTATTGACTCGTAAATCGACCGACGCTTCGTTGTTAAAAGCTGCCAATTCAGATTCAGCATCATCGCCGTAGAGATCGGTGAAATAGGGCCACAGCCAATCCGGACATTCGGTCCTGACGTGGACGGGGGCATCTTGCTCAGGGCGCTCCAAAACCGTTTGCAAACAGATGCGTTCCCGATCGTCCAAAGGCGGCGGTGCATAGGTTTCCCCCGAACAAAGCGCATCGAGAGAGGCCAATGTTTCGTTTTCCGTCAGCATCGCATCGGCCAAAACTTTCAGCCTCGAAGAAGAAGACCCGTTGGTGAGGCGCCATCCCAAACGGGCGTGATGCCGGACGATGCGCCAAACTCTCTCGGCAATGGCGCGGCGGTCTTTCGAGCCGATGTAACGCCGGGTTCTGAAATACTGTTGCACGACCACGTCTCCGGGTTTGGAAAAGGTGTCCAATTCCGATACCAGGTCGATGGCCGCTTGGAGGCGCGCAGCAGGAGTCATGAAAAGAAAGTCCGGTTTGGGCCAAGAGCCCTAGTCAACATCAACCCGGTAATTGGGCGGCTCCTGGGTGATGGCCACGTCGTGCACGTGGCTCTCCCTGAACCCGGATGCCGTAACGCGGCGGAAGGTGCAGTTCTTTTGCATCTCCGTAATAGTGGCATTGCCCGTATAGCCCATTGCCGCTTTGAGCCCGCCGACCAGTTGATGCAAGACGGGATGCACCGGGCCTTTGTAGGGCACACGGCCCTCCACCCCTTCGGGCACCAGCTTCATATTGTCGGCCACGTCCTCTTGAAAGTAGCGGTCGGCGGAACCACGGGCCATGGCGCCCATCGATCCCATGCCGCGATACCCCTTGTAGGTGCGGCCTTGGTAGAGAACCACTTCGCCCGGGCTTTCGTCCGTGCCCGCCAGCAAAGAACCGATCATCACACAGTCCGCACCGGCGGCAATGGCCTTGGCGATGTCACCGGACTGTTTGATACCGCCGTCGGCAATGAGGGGGATGCCTGATTTCTTGGCCGCTTCCGCCACATCGAGTACGGCGGTGAGTTGTGGCACACCGACACCGGCAACAATGCGTGTGGTGCAAATGGAACCCGGCCCGATGCCCACTTTAATGGCATCGGCGCCAACATCCATGAGAGCCTTGGCGCCGTCCGCCGTAGCCACATTACCGGCCACCACTTGCGCGTAATTGCTCTGCCGTTTGATCGCTTCGACAGCCTTGAGCACACCGTCGGAATGACCATGGGCGGTATCGACAACCACCACGTCTACGCCGGCGTCGAGCAACGCCTCGGCACGGACTAAACCGTCTTCTCCGACACCAGTGGCCGCTGCAACGCGCAACCGCCCCTGCTCGTCCTTGGAGGCATGGGGGTGAGTCTGCGCTTTCTCGATGTCTTTAACGGTGATGAGACCGATGCACCTGTAGTCGTCGTCCACCACCAGCAGTTTCTCAATGCGGTAGCGATGTAAAAGACGTTTGGCTTCTTCCCGGTCGACCGTTTCGGGAACCGTCACCAAATTCTCGTTGGTCATGAGTTCGCTGACCGGTTCGTCGGGATTGGAGGCGAACCGCACATCCCGGTTGGTCAAAATACCTACCAATTTGCCATTGGGCCGGTCAACAACGGGAATGCCGGAAATCTTATGCTCGTCCATGAGGCGCAACGCGTCTTTCAGAGTCTGATCCGGATAGATGGTGACCGGATTGACCACCATGCCCGATTCAAACTTTTTCACTTTGCGCACTTCACCGGCTTGATCTTCGGCGTTCAGATTCTTGTGAATAACGCCGATGCCTCCGGCTTGGGCCATGGCGATGGCCAGCCGGTGTTCCGTGACCGTGTCCATGGCGGAGGAAATCAGCGGAATGCCGAGACCAACGGTCTTGGTCAGTTGTGTCGCGGTGTTGGCTTGGGCGGGGAGCACAGTTGAGGCGCCAGGAACAAGCAGCACGTCATCGAACGTGTATGCTTCGGCGAATGACATCAATTCAGGCTCAGGCCTCACAAAAAAGTTACGGGGTTATGGCACACTTCGCTCCACCCCTCAAGGCGCAGTTTCGGCCCGCCCTCTAACCTTTGAAACCAGTGGCAATGACGTACATTTCCGCCGATTCCTTGCGGCTTGCGGGGGGTTTGGCGTGCGTGACCTTGGCGCATTTGGCCCGCATGACCTTGAGCAGCGCGGTCTCCGTGCCCCCTTGAAACACTTTGCAGAGGAAAGCCCCACCGGGGGGAAGCACCTCTTCTGCGAAGGTCCACGCCGCTTCCGCCAGGGTGACGACACGCAAATGGTCCGTCTGGCTGTGCCCAGTGGCCGGCGCGGCCATGTCGGACAGCACCACGTCGACCGGCCCGCCAAGCACCTCCTTCAACCGCTCGGGCGCATCCGGGTCCATGAAATCAAAGGTCAAGCACGTCGCGCCCGGCACGTCATCCCAGTCCTGAACGTCGAGGGCGATGACGGCGCCGTCCTTGCCCACCCGCTCAACAGCAACCTGGGTCCAGCCGCCGGGAGCGGCGCCAAGATCGACCACCACCGCGCCTTTGCGGAGGACATGAAAGCGATCGTCCAATTCGAGCAACTTAAAGGCCGCCCGCGAGCGGTATCCGGCCGCCTGGGCTTGCCTGACGTATGGATCGTTGAGCTGGCGTTTGAGCCAGCGGGTCGAAGAAGACTTGCGCCCCTTGGCCGTCTTTACTCTGACCGAAAGGCCGCGACCGGACTTCGACGAAGGATTGCGTCGTCTGCTCACACCGCTGATGCAGCCGCTTTGGCGTTTTGCAGCAAATCCATCAGCATGCCTTCCCGCAGTCCGCGGTCTGCAACGCGGAGTCTTCCCACCGGCCAAAGCGTGCAGATTGCTTCTAAGATAGCGCAACCTCCGAGAACCAGGTCCGCCCGCTGCCAGCCGATGCAGGGTTCGGACGCTCTTTCTTGCAAGGACATTTTGCACAAGGCGCGGCTGTGGCCGACGAGAGTTTCAAAATCGAGGGTGATGCCGTCGACGGCGGTGCGGTCATAGCGGGGCAAACCGAGATGTATGCCGCCCAACGTGGTGACGGTGCCCGACGTTCCGATCATTTGCGCTTCGCCGGCGGCAACGCGGGCAATGATGTCATGCTCTTTCTCGAACGGGCTCAGCAACCGCTCAACGCGCACCGCCACTTCCGCATAGGTCCGTTCGCACAGATCGCCGCCGCCGCAATCCTCGGCCACGGTAACAACACCGAGGGGCATCGACATGCAGCCAAGGATTTCCATGTTTTCCGCATCGTTCACTTTGACGAACAACACTTCCGTGCTGCCGCCGCCGATATCGAAAATAACGGCATAGGGCACCGTGTGGTCGAGAAGTGAGGCACACCCTTTCAAGGCAAGGCCGGCTTCCTCGTCGGTGGAAATGATTTCGAGCGCGATACCCGTTTCGTCATTAACGCGGCCAATGAAATCGTCGCAGTTGTCGGCCCGGCGGCAGGCTTCCGTTGCCACGTGCCGGGAGTCCGTTACGCCGCAACGTTCCATTTTATCAGCACAGCATTTGAGTGCGGTGATGGTTCGATTCATGGCCGCTTTGGAGAGACGGCCCGATGAACTCAACCCTTCTCCCAGCCGTGTTATGCGGGAAAAGGAATCCACAACCGTAAAGTCATGCTCACCGTCATCCTCGAAGTGATGGGCGACAAGCATGCGGCAATTGTTTGTGCCGAGGTCTACAGCCGCGAGCACCGTCTTCGGCCGGTCTGTGCTGCCGGGCACATCCGAACGGTTTGAGCGTCCGCCGGCCGGTCCTTTGGACCGTTTGCGCCGGCGGCTATGTGAACGCGTCACGCGAATCCTTTCGGTCACTGCGCTGCAGTAATTGTGCGTCGCAGGGTTGTCCTTATGGGGTCATGCTACCGCTGCCCGAGACAGGACGGCAAGGCGGGAAACGCCGGTCAGGGGTCGAGAAATTCCCTTATATGGCCGCAAACCTCGGCGGTATGCAGGTCCAGCAGGCCTTGGCCCGGATAAGGCAAATCGATACGCGCGCCTTGCTCAAGCAAGTCTACCGCGCCTTTCGACTTTTCCCCCTGGGGGTCGGACGGACAAAAAATCAAGGTGGGCTGTTTGATTTGCGGTAGCCATTCCCGGAGATCCACATTGAAGGCCGCCCGGTGACCCCACCAGGAATTGGGACCGCCCCGTTGAATTTCGGCAAAGTGACGGGTGAACAAGGATAAGGGATAGGGCTGGGGCGCGCCGGCTTTGAGATGAGCCCACCATTTGGAGAGGTGACCTGCCTCCCAATCCGGTTCATCGGGCTTGTACGTGGTGCGTTCGTGTTCCAACTCTGCATCGGTATACAGGGGGGCGCCGAGCAAAACGATTTTTCGAATCTGAGTTGGCCGGGTGAACGCAAGGGACACTGCGATTTTTGATCCCGTAAAAAACCCGAACACATCAACCGGACCTGTCCAGCCCAAGGCATCGATCACAGCACCATGGGCCGCAGCATAGTCTTCGATTTCCGGAGGCGTTGACGGCGGATCGGATTCACCGAACCCCGGCGTATCACCGGCAGCGCATGGACGGTCGTTGCCCATCTCGGAAACCACCGCCGCCATGGCGATGCTCGACGACGGACTTTGATGAATGCAATACAAGGGTGTCTTGGAAGAGGATTGCACCGGCGCTTTAGTGCGCACGTGCAACTGGCCGTCGGGACCGTCGATGAACCGGCGACTAACACCGGGATAAGGCTGCCAATACTTGGTGTCGTCGTCAGTCATTCAGCCGGTTGGTCCGCCTTCTTGGATTGTTCTTCCAATACAAACCGGACGGATTGGATAACGACGAGAAAGATCAGCGCAGCCATCAGCGCATACACACCGGCGTAACCAAACCGTTCAAGCACCAGACCGGCCAGAAGCGTTCCGACAATCCGCCCGGTCAATTGCATGGATGACGCCAATCCTTGGACCGTACCTTGCATGCCTTCAGGCGCGTGACGCGACAGCACGCTGATGAGCACCGTTCCCCACAGCGGACTGGACATAGCCAGAAGCAGAATCCAGGCAAACGCAAACGCACTGTTAGACGTCAGCAGGAAACCGCAAAGCGCCAAGACGTCGACGCTGGCAGCGATGGCCAAGGTTTTTTCCTCGCCAAGCCGTTTGGTCATGGGGCCGATGAGACCGAACGTAGTGATGAGAAACGCCACACTCATGACAGCAAACCCGAAACTGACCAGTTGAGGAGTCCAGTCGATGGCGATGCCCCAATAGGGATAAGCCAACTGCTCTGCGTTCATTTTAAAACCGCTGATCATAATCATCAGAGCAAGAGGCCAGAGAGCCGGCGTTTTCACCACCGCTAAAAGTTTTTCCCCGGAGGATGCAACCGCAGGCGCTTTTCTCTGCTCAGTTGAGTCTTTGCTCTTTTGTTCGGGTTCTTTCAGAAAAAGGAAAACACTTAAGGAGGCCAACACCGAAAGGCCGGCGGCGGCCAAACACGGCAACGTTTGCGAGAACGTTGCCGCATCGTCGCCCATGAGAACGCCGCCCACGGCCGGACCAATGGCTAAGCCAATACCCATGGCGCCGAACACCTGGCCCATGGATTTCGCCCGGTCCTGCCCGGCATTGACGATGGCCACATAGGCCAAGGCGATGGACATGGAGCCGTGAAAGATTCCTTGGAGGGTCCGTGTGGCGTAGAGCGCCGCCATAGAATCAGCGTAGGCGAAAGCGACAAAGGTGATGGCGGTGCCGCCGAGCGTACAAGTCAAGGCCCGGCGGCGGCCGATGCTGTCGCTAAGACGCCCCCAAAGCGGGTTGCCGACAATGCCCACCAGCGGCATCAGAGTGAACAGAAGGGCCACTTCGAATTCCGATGCGCCGTAACGCTGACCCAAAAATGGCAGCATGGGTACGACCAGACTGACCGGAATAGCGTTGATGGCGACGGCGGCAAGCAAGACGGGCATGAACGTCCTTTCCCTCAGCGGTGGCGCGCGACCCTGACGAACCCGGCGCCGCCTCACAATAGGCCGGGCGTGACTATCCGACTAACGGTTGGAGGATTTGGTCTTGGCGGACCGGGATATAATAAAATAGAAGGAACATCTTATGCGGCATCCCGCATAGCCCTGCTGGGGGATAGTTTAACGGTAGAACAGCGGACTCTGACTCCGTCGGTCCTGGTTCGAATCCAGGTCCCCCAGCCAACCAGTCTTGCCCGAACCCGGGCGGATTGGTTCTCTCCATAGAGTTCTAAACTTTTCAAAGACATGTCTGGGCATGCCGTCACCAAAAGCGCCCGGCGGCCATGGGATATTCCGTGATCGGGGCCTCACCGGCCCGAGATTCTCCGCTCGCCCATTTTCCACTGACGTTTTTGATTCCGTGCGGGGGTTGTTCGGCCTTTTCATGAGTCAAAAAAGGCCGCGAACGGCCTTATCAACGGCGGCAAACTTCACTCAAACTATGGCGTATCGAACCCCAGTGCGCGGCGCTGGCCGGGCCAGTCCAACGGTAGGTTTTTCAACAGATCCGCGGACTTCAAGTCGACGGGCTGGGTGCCGGCTAGGATAGCCTCGGTGATATCGGGCGCGAGGAAGGCGACCTTGATGACGCTGCTGACATAGGTTCGTGAACGCTTGAGCCGGTCACTGAGCTCATTGATGGAGGCAACCCGGCCCGAGGTGACGGCATCCAGCCAGGCGTGTGCATGCGTGACCAGCTTGATCAGCTTGGCGTTCGGCGCAGGAGCCCTTGCGGTGAGGTGATCCGGCACCAGCACCTTCTTCTCCCGGCCGCATCGCCGGACCGATGCAATTGTGTTTAGAGTCACGATGGCACTGTCGCCCGGCTCGAATGGTGGAGCCTCAAAGGAAGTTGCCTCCCAAGACCGGCACTCCAGTACGGCCTCCAACGCGGTCAGCGAAAGCCCTATTGCAAACCCTCTTGCATCCAGTTCCACCCGTTGCACCAACGCGCGGAACAGATCCCGGGCTTTGGCATCGGTGTGACCGGCCAGAACACCGGCGAGCGCCTCGCCACTCAATTCAAGACCGTGTGCCAACTTCTCCTTAAGGGCCGCATCGGTGACATGACTGAGGATATGGGTCGGATTTGCGATCGCCCGGCAAAGAACACCTGTGACTTGCCTTTCCAGGTCATGCGCCGGTACCCGTGTCACAGACCCTTTGTCTTGTCCGCGATGCTGGTTCAGGGCCTGGCTGACATAATAGCGGTAGCGCTTGCCCTTCTTGTTGGCATGGGACGGGCTCATGTGGTTGCCACGATCATCGAACAGAATCCCACGAAGAAGGCTTGGATGCCGGCTGTTGATCTCTTTTTCGTGATGGGCGGCTTTCTCCGCCAGGCGGGCCTGAACCCTGTCCCAAAGGTCCACGGGGATGATCGGATCATGCTCTCCGGGATAGGCGATGCCCTTATGGACCACGTCACCTACATAAAGCCGGTTCTTCAGGATGTAATACAAGGCGCCCCGCTTGAAGGGCTTGCCGCCGTAGGTCCGGTTTGAACTGCTGGTCCATTGCTTGGAGCGGTAGCCATGGCGCTCCAGGTCTTCCTTCAGAGCCCGGACGCCCCCCAACTCCAGATAGCGGGTGAAGATATGCCGGACCACCTTGGCCTCGGCCCGGTTGATCACCAGCTTGCGCTCGGCGGTGTCGTAGCCAAGAGGCGGATGGCCCCCCATCCACATGCCTTTCCTACGCGATGCCGTGAACTTGTCCCGGATGCGCTCGCCCGTGACTTCCCGCTCGAACTGGGCAAAGGACACATCTCTCCCTAGGCAAAGACTCGCCCATGCCACGTCTCGTCGAGCGGGCCGGCCACGTTTCAAGGTGTAAACATCTCGGTGGTTTGCATCACGAATACCGGCGGATAAGGATTTAAGGATGAACCCAACCTCATTCCCTGAAAATTCGTAAGGAAAGAAAAAGCGGTTCCATCCATTGATGGAACCGCCCGTTGTTCTCATCTTAACTTCTTAGACGGGTTTGATACCCACGACGTTCTTTAAACCGCCAGACCCTGACGGATAGATCTCGGCATCCGGTCCATCCGAATTGAGGATGAAACCGGCCCGGCGCATCTCGCCGAAGAAATCCGAACCGCGATATTCCCGCGTCCAACGCTCGTGATTCCAGCGATAGCTCTGCCACAAGGAGACACGGCCATAGGCTGTCTGCTCCGCCGCGTAGGAATTGGTCGGGCTGGTGCGGGAGTCTACCGGGAAGTAGATTCCACCCGGTCTTACCAAGCGTGCGGATTCGTGGATGATGTTATAGGTCGCCTTTTCAGGCACCTCGTGATGAAGAATGTATGAGGTGACGATGTCGAAGTAGCCATTCGGAAATCCGGTTTCTTCAGCCAAAGCATGACGGAAGTTCACATCCGCACCCATGTCGACGGCCCGCATATGGGCGTAGCGCACCATGGGCGCGCCAATGTCCAATCCCCACACTTCTGCATCTGGGAACCGCTGTTTCAAAGCAACAACTCGTTGTCCGCAACTGCATCCCGCATCGAGAATGCGCCGCACCTTACCATCGGCGGGGACAGGAACGGCTTCGGCCAAGCGGTAATGAACTTGGTCCTGATGGTTGCGGCCCATGTAGAAATTGTTGGTGCCGTAGTGATACATGTGCCCGGCGAACGGATCGCCGGTGTAACCTCCCGGCTGCATGTGGATTTCATGCTTGGTGTATTCGGGCTCGATACCCGGATTCAGTTCCAGAACGCCAGGGCCAGCGTTGTCGGCGGCTTCCATTTCAGACATATAGGCGTCGAAGTTGCCGTGAAATTCCCGGTACAACTGGTGCCACATATGCCGCTGCAGGCGAAGCCAAGCATGGCGCCGAAAGGTGATGACAGGATCATCCTCCAGCAACTCCATAGCCGTTTCCAGTGATATTTTTTCTCTGGGATTGATCCCGTTCTCTCGCAGGATCGGCGCCACCGAGCAATTGAACGGCCCGCCGCTGTGCAGCCCGGGTTAGTTCGGAGTTGATCCACCCCCGGGTACTGGTGCTCATCTCGTCGTAGGCTTCTAGGTTCAGATTGGGTAGCCGTTCGAGAATACCGTCTGTGCCCCGAGGCTCAACATCGGCGCCACCGAGCAATGCAGCGAGAGCCGATTTTCCACTTAAGAACGATAGGGCACCCGCCGCGCCGCCAACTAAACTCACGGCGAACCGGCGATCGAACAGTTGGCTCATGATGGTTCTCCCGATTTCAAAAGGGGATGACTTTCAGCAACGCATTTAACCCAATGGTGCGCCTGTTTGACTCACATAACAATCAAAAACGGCCTTGTCAGGCCAAACGGGCTTGAGCCGAGGATTAAGGTTACCTAGAGAGTTTTTTGATCTGACGGAATCGTTAGGGATTCCCAAAGTCTCTGTTTTCTGATTCAAGATGTGGGCTGGTGAAGGAGGCCAGCCTGCATGACGAGACCTCTTTCGAATGATCTGCGACACCGGTTGGTTGCGGCGGTGGACGGCGGGATGTCGCGTCGGTCTGCGGCGAAGGTTTTTGGGGTTGCGCCCTCGACGGCGATCAAATGGGTTGATCAGTGGCGGCGGCGGGGTGATGTGCGGCCGCGGCCGCAAGGCGGGGACCGCCGCTCGCACCGCCTTGAAGCGTATGCCGAGGAGGTTCTGGCGCTTGTCGCCGAGACGCCGGACATCACCCTGGCCGAGATCGCGGCCTGTCTGGAGGAGGCCCACGGGCTTCGGGTTGCCTTGAGCACGGTCTGGCGGCTGCTCGACCGCCACGGCATGACCTTCAAAAAAAACCGCGCACGCCAGCGAGCAGCAACGTCCTGATGTCTTGGCGCGCAGCCCGGCCTGATGCCGGAGCGGCTGGTCTTCATCGACGAGACCGGCGCATCGACCAAGATGGCCCGGCGCTATGGCCGCGCGCCGCGCGGGCAGCGCTGCCAGGCCGCCATCCCTCACGGCCACTGGAAGACCACCACCTTCATCGGCGCGCTCAGATCGGACGGCATCACCGCACCCATGGTGCTCGACGGCGCAATGCACGGTGACGCCGTCCTTGCCTATGTCGAGCAAATGCTGGTCCCAACCCTCAAACCCGGGGACATCGTCATCATGGACAATCTGCCAGCCCATAAGCCCGCCAGCGTGCGCAGGGCCATCGAAGCCGCCGACGCCGAACTCCGTTTCCTGCCACCCTACAGTCCAGACTTCAACCCCATCGAGATGGCCTTCGCAAAGCTCAAGGCCCTTCTGAAAAAGGCCGCCGCCAGAAGCGTCGACGACCTCCACGACGCCATTGCAACCGCCATCGACACAGTCACCCAAACCGAGTGCCAAAACTACTTCACTGCCGCAGGATATGACCGTGCGTGATCAGAAAATGCTCTAGCTTCCGACGATGCACAATCCTCTTCGTTATTTCAACAGCTCGCCCGAGATCATCCGCCCCGCTGTGGTGCTTTATGTTAGATTTCCACTGTCCTGAGGAGACACTGTCACAGTAAATCGCCTTTAGTTCCTTAGACGTGCCATGAAGCGGTATGGCCAGCCGAGCACGATCATCACGAACAGGTTACGGTCATACCGGGCGGCGATGAAAAATATTGGGGTCGAAGATCGTCAGGTTTGCGGTCCGTGGCTCAACAATCGAGCCGAAAATTCACACCAACCCTTCCGACGACGGGAGGGGGCGATGGCTCGGTTCAGAGACATTAAGACCTTACAGAAATTCGCCTCCATCCATCCCTCGATCCACAACCATTTCAACCACCAACGCCATCTCAACCGCAGAGACATCTTCAAACAATACCGAGACGTTGCACTGGCCGAATGGCGTCAACTTGCTGCCCGAAGATCCTGTATTATGGCTTCTTCCGCTCCGGCCCAGTTAGTCTGACAATGCCTTATTAAACGCCCATGGCGGGAAATTTCACCGTCGCCGATAAGGTACGAACTTGACTTATTGTTCTTGTTTTGTTCTTTTGTTAGAACATTTGGATAATATCGATGCCATTCACCAGCCTAATCGAATAGTGGAATGTGAAACTAATCCCTGACATCTCGATCAGTGCTTGAGAAAAATATACAAATAGTTCAATAGGTTATGTTAAACTGGACTTGGCCCCGTGCTATATATAGGTTCGTATTTGATGGTGAATCCACTACATGTAGTTCCGAACTAGTATGTATCGCTTGATTGATCTCTTTTGTGGTGCCGGTGGCATGACGTTGGGCTTCGCATCCGAAGAGCACTGCGGCGGATTTGAAAGTGTTTGGGCGTTGGATAACGATCCAGCAGCTCTAAGAACTTATCGCGCTAATTTTGCACCGGACGACGACGGCCCAGAGCACATCATTGACGGCGATATCCACGAAATAATTTCTAAAAGAAACGGAATTTCCTAGTTTAAGACCTTCATTAACCGTCTTCCCGATCTTCTCGCAACGTGCGCAGCCGCTCCACCCTCGCCGGGTCCGGACTCTTGATCCCCTTCTTGTCCAGTCCCTCGATCGCGTCCGCCAGTCCCCAGGCGTAATCCCGCTCCTGTTCCGATATCCCCGGCCTCATCGCTAGGCGTCTCAGTTGCGCCGGGTGAGGGCTTCTCGCGCTGTTCTCGTTGGCTGGCTTCATAGAGTTGGCGATTCAATTACAGTTGAGTTGCATTTACATCTTTAATGATTAACTATTGCAGTATGGACACGCCAAGCGAAGTGCTACCCGAACATATGTCTGTGGCTGACAGAAACATGCGGCTTTATGAGACGTTGAAAGGATACGGTTTGTTCATCACCCCAGTTTGCTCCGAAAAAGATCCGACAGTTATTGATCAGATGGTGGTTTCCTGTGCCATGCCGACGGTTGATTTGGGTGTTTGCGCTTGCCAGAAGGCTTCATCGAGTGACATTAGCCCGCCAGTGAAGCGGTCGGACGTTGGAGAGGGTGTCACTCCCCCCATCAGAAACGCGGACAATGTGGTCGATTTCCCATCCGTACTCTGAATTCCTATCGCCGTAGTCAGTGAATCGTATCACGTTCCCGTAATCGTCTTGGCGCCACATATCAGGGCTGTAGTCTGGGATTTCCTTACCCTTCTGCCACACGGATAAAATCCATCTTTGATGTGCGCCTTGGGACAGTAATCCTGTCATAGCGTCCTACTCTGTTGCGAGGAGACGCACTTGACAGGTTCGCGACCAATGGTATTTTGGCCGTGTCGACGAACTTCTGTCGAGGCGTCCGCCTCTGTGATTAGGGCCTCCCCATGAGGCCCTTTTCGCTTTCTCAGGCTACAATATTTTGTGGCGCCAACTCAAGACTCTACCACCGGGTGATAATTGACTATGCTTAAACCAATCCTTCCGGTCGTTGCCCTAATCCTTATTTTCACAGCGCCAGTTCGAGCGCATATGGATGAGAACTGCGCTGAGGCATTGACGACATATTCTCTGGTTGTCGCCACTTGGGTTTCGACGACCCCGCCAGGGGAGCCATTAAGGTTTGACGACCCGCCCGAACACGTTATTACCGCCCTGCGCCGGGTGCATCTAGCCTGTGTTCATAGCGCAAATCCGAACACTGGAAACAGGAAATGAAAAGAATCCGTCTTCACGACGAAATTGCAGCCATTCTAGCTGACAACGGTAATCGGTGGATGACCACCCGAGAGATCGCAGCGCTGGTTAATGAACGGGGCCGGTATCGAAAGCGGGATGGGTCAAAGGTGATGGCCAACCAAATTGTGGCTCGTATCGCTAAGCCGAAACACGCCGGTAGGTTTGAAAAGGCGCGGACGATTCGTTTATTAAAACTGTGAGTCGATGCGCCCCGCCCGGGGATGCCTCCGTCCTATTCCCTGTTTTGTGACGGGAACGCTCTGTTCAGATTACCCATGAAGCGGTCCCAGTTTGGGGATGCCCGCATCAGGGCCATGACGGCTGCTAAATGTTCTTTCAGTTTCGGGTGGCCGATATCCGGCGTGAACCACTGGTGAAACGTACTCTTGCGCCGCCCGCTTTTTTGCGTTGGATTGAGATGCTTCAATTCATCCAACACACCCGGCGCAAGGCGGTCATAGACAAGATCATTGGTGTAGTGCCCGATCACGGAGGGCCTTTTGTGACCGTCCGGTCCAGGCCACTTTTTCAGCCTGTAGATTTCCTCGTAGAATTCGTAAGGGAAGGTTCTAGTCCATGGTTGCAGTTCCTTGGCGATAAACTTCTCAAGGATCGTCGCCAGGGCTCTCCGCTCCCGAACCGTCTGATAGCCTGTTGCTTCGTCTATCAGGCCAATAATGCCTATGCGCCGTAGGCCACGGTTCAAGATATTGGCCCGCTCCACCAATTGGGCCTGCCTAGTGGTCAGTGCACCCGCTTGGTCAGCGTCCAATATAGCGTCGATGATATCCTCTAATATCTCAGCGGGGTAGGCCAAGGCGGTCCTTCCTCCTCGCGGAGGTTGGAATTCGATAGGTGAAAAAGTGCGCGCTGAATAGTCCTTAGTTTCCATGCCCTTAGCCTGTATTGTACTAAGAAACTCTACAATTCTGGGCGCGCCGTGCTTGCCTCCTCCAGTCCCCATACCGATACTGGACTGAAGCCCGCGCTGGCTTAGGACTCGAGTCTCGTCTTCAAGCACATAGCAGGGTATTTCTATATCCCCGATCACAAGCGGCCTGTCTTCAGCTCCGGCTATTGCCTTAAGCACTTTCTTTCTCGGCATATTCACACTCCCAATGCGCGGTTGATTGTCAGGGCGAACTGCACATCGCTATCGGCTTTCCGCAAGTTGTAGCGGTAGCAGAATTCATCCACGTACTTTTGCAGGTGTTTCTGGCTAACGCTGTGGAACTGGCCGAACATGCCGCGCTTCAACAGCGCCCAGAAGCCTTCGATGGTGTTGGTGTGGATATCGCCATCGACGTACCAGTCCTGGTGCTTGATGACGGAATGCGGCAGTACCTTGGCCATGCCCAGATAGGCTTTGTATTCGTCTGTGATCAGTTCCGCCTTGGAGGTATCAACGCTGTCCTTGACGAAGGCCCGCATGTGTTTGCCCTTCATCTTGTCTTTCTGGACCGCCTTGGCGGACACCTTGCCGCCCCGCTCTACCGCCCCGATAACCGGGTCTTTATTGGTGCCACGGCCCGGTTTGTGCTTACCGTCCTTGCCTGAACCCCTGGTGCCTTTGCGGGGTTTGCCGCCGATGTAGGTTTCGTCCATTTCCACGATGCCGGTCAAAAGGGACCGCTGTGTCCTCTGGCTCATGGCCTTGCGGATCTGCATGGAAATCCGCCACGCGGTATTCTTGTTCACTTCTAGATCGCGGGACAGTTGGAGCGCGGACAGGCCCTTCTTCGCGTTGAGAACCAACGTAATAGCCAGGAACCACTTTTGCAGCGGCATATGGGTGTGGTGGAAGATCGTGCCGACAGTGACGCTGAAACTGGACTTACAGTCATAGCAGCGGTGGCGGTGGCGATGCGGTGCCGTGTTCAGAGAACCGCAGTAGGGGCATGACACGCCGTCTTTCCATCGGACGGCCTCAAGGTAGGCTACGCAACTCTCCTTGGTGGGAAAACGCTCGAATATCTGTATAATGTTCATGGCTTCCTGTTTTGGTTTAGCTGTTCAATCCCTTAACAAGACTGAATTTAGCGAAAACCAGGGCAGGAAGTCAAGGTCTTAAACTAGGAAATTCCGTCATATTTTTTTCGGCGCAAGCGATAGCAGCCGAGCCAGGCGACATTCTCAAAGACTGTGACATTTGCCCCGAACTGGTGATTGTACCGCCGGGGGAATTTCGCATGGGCACGCCGTTGGGCATTCCCATCGACAATGAGACCGGTGAGCAGCCACCCATCCAGATGACCGTCCCCAAGACCTTTGCCTTGGGGCGCTTCGAAGTCACGCGTGGTCAGTTCCAGACGTTCGCCGACGATACCGGTTTCGAGCCCACCATCCTTTGCCGGGTGTGGAACGGTGACATCGAACGCTACGACGACAACACAACGCGCACCTGGAAGACGGCGTTTGTTCCACCGCGCCCGCTCGACAACCACCCGGTCAACTGCGTCTCATGGGAAGACGCTCAGTTATATGTGAATTGGCTGGCCGAACGCACGGGCCTCGGGTTCCGTCTGCCAACGGAAGCGGAGTGGGAATACGCCGCCCGGGCGGGATCGTCCGCGCTTTATCCCTGGGGCAACAATCCCAACCAGGGCTGCCGCTGGGTCAACGCTTACGATCTCGACAGCCGGGAAACGTATCCTTTGTCTTGGACTCACATGGCTTGCAGGGATGGGTTCGCAGACATCGCGCCGGTCGGATCATTAGAGCCCAACGCATTTGGTCTTTACGACATGTTGGGCAATGTGTGGGAGTTCGCCGAAGACTGCGCCACCAAATCCCACATCGGCCGGCCCCAAGACGGCCGCGCCTGGGTTTGGGAAGGCGGCTGTGCCCGGCGCATCCAACGCGGCGGCGGTTGGATGACCTCCACCGCCCGCATCCGCCCCGGCTATCACGGCGATGCCAACGCCACCCACCGGTTCGACTTCGGCGGCTTCCGCGTGGCGCGGGACCTGACGGAAGAAGAAAGGGGCGCGCCATGAGGCACGTTGCCCTTCTTCTGTTTCCACTCACGGCATTCGCCCAAACGCCCGGCGACGTGATTCAGGATTGCGATGATTGCCCGCGCATGGTGGTTATCAATGCGGGTTCTTTTGAAATGGGCACGCCCACCGGCGCCTATGAAGTCAACGTGGAGTCGGGCGAAGGCCCGCCTATCCAAATCACCATCCGCAAGGCCTATGCCATCGGCGAGACGGAAGTGACCATCGGCCACTACCGCGCCTTCGTCGAGGCGACGGGTTTTAAGACCGGCCCGGGATGCCAGGTGTTCTTACCCGGCGGCGGTGGCACCACGGACCCGGACGCCAACTGGGCGAGTCCCGTTCAACCGCGTAGAGCAACGGACAATCATCCCGTCTCCTGTATCAATTACCAGGAGATGGTTACCTATGCGGATTGGCTGACGGAAATCACCGGGCATACCTATCGCATGCCGTCGGAGTCCGAATGGGAATATGCCGCCCGCGCCGGCACCACGGCGCCGCGCCCTTGGGGCGGCTCCACGTCCTTTGAAGGCGTGTCGTTGTCGCTCACCTGCGAACATGCCAATGGGTACGACATAGCGGCGCAACGGGAGTACACCTTTGCCTGGCCCTATGCCCGGTGTAATGACGGCTATGCCGACGTGGCCCCCGTGGCCTCGTTTCAGAAAAGCGCCTGGGGGCTTTACGACATGATGGGCAATCAGTGGGAGATGGTTGAAGACTGTCACACCGGCAGCTATTGGGGGCGCCCGCCCGACGAGCGTGCCTGGTTCTGGGAGGGCGGCTGCCCCCGCCGTGTCGTGCGCGGCGGTGGCTGGTACAGCCGGCCCACCAATGTGCGTCCGGCCCGGCGGGCCAGCGGTGACGTTAATAGCCGCGGTAACGATCTCGGCTTCCGCCTTGTCCGCGAGCTGCCATAAAGAAAGAGAAGGGGACGAATGTAATGAAAACAATGATCGGTTTTGTAATTCCACTTGCGCTGATGAGCGTATCAGCGTTTGCGCAAGACGACGCAAGCTTGTCGGCAGGAGACGTCATTCACGATTGCGACGACTGTCCCGACCTTGTCGTGGTACCACCTGGCGAATTCATGATGGGTACGCCGGTCAGCGACCGGGAAGTGGATCTCGGCCGCGGTGAAGGCCCGCAAGTGAAGATCACCATTGATTACGCTTTTGCCGTCGGGCGCACGGAAGTCACCCACGGCCAGTTCAAAGCTTTCGTTGACGCCACCGGACACGAGCCCGAAAACCTCTGCCGGGTGTGGAGCGACGAAATCGGGTTCAACAATGATCCCGAAGCCAATTGGCTCAACAGGAGACAGCCGCGACGGGTGCGCGACGATCATCCGGTCGGCTGCGTGTCTTGGAATGACGCCAAAGCCTATGTCGCTTGGCTGGCTCAGATCACCAACAAACGCTACCGGTTGTTGAGCGAAGCGGAATGGGAATACGCGGCCCGCGCCGGTACCACCACGTCGCGCTTTTGGGGATCGAGCCCCAATGCGGCTTGCCAATGGGCCAACACCTTCGATCTTGATGGTGCCGAGGAATATCCCTTTCCCTGGTTTCCCGCCACCTGCCGGGACGGCTATGCGGACCTGGCCCCCGTCGGTCAGTTCCAACCCAACGCTTTTGGTCTTTACGACATGATTGGCAACGTTTGGGAGTGGACCGAAGACTGCTGGGCGGCAACGCACATCGGTCGGCCTGCAGATGGCTCGCCCTGGGTGTGGGAGGTGGGCTGTGACCGCCACACCACCCGTGGCGGCGGCTGGCTCTCCGCCCCAATACGCAATCGCATTGCCTGGCCGGGGCGCGACCCCTCCGACATGCGCAACACCCAGTTCGGTTTTCGTGTGGCGCGCGATCTCGGCACCGGCCGCGGCACAGGCCAAGGCGGGTCCATCCGCCGCATGACCATGTTTACCTCCGATGTGGAAACCTCAAAGGCCTTCTGGTCGGAAGCCATGGGGTATCAAGTCACCTTTGAAGACGCGGCCTTTGGCGGCGAAGAAACCGCAAGCACGTTGAACCTGGACGAAGGCAACCGGGCGCACTTTGTCATGATGACGCCGGTGGGCGGTGACGGCCCCATGATCGGCCTGCTCGGCTCCAGCGGTGATGAGTTCCAGCCCATTCAGCGGGACGGAGCGCAACAGCCCCGGGCCGGGGAATCACTCATCGTGGTGAAAGTCCCCGATGTGTTCGCCACCTTTGATACACTGCGTGCTATGGGTATCCGTATCGCCTCGAAACCCTCGCGACTGACCGGTCAGCAGACCAGCGTGGTCGGCTATGAAGGTACGGTCTACAGTCCCGACGGTATGCGCATCATCGTCCAGCAGGTTGAGTCGGGTGGGTGAAACTAGGAGACACGCCATGAGTTCCATCATCACGCCTTCCCGCCGCCACGCCCTTGGTCTTTTGGGGGGAACAGCGCTGGTCTCAACTTGGCGTCCGCGCCGGTTGAGGGCGGCGAACACGGCGGATGTAATCATTGTCGGTGCCGGGCTGGCCGGGCTTACTGCTGCGAGCTGGCTGGAAGAGGAAGGCTTTTCCACTGCCATCATCGAGGCCAAGGGCCACATCGGTGGGCGCTGTTATACCCTGACCGATCTTCCGGGAAAGCCTGAAGCGGGCGGATCCAGCGTTGGCAGCATGTATGCCCGCTTCATCGATTTCTGTGACCGGCTTGGGGTGAAGAAAAGCCCGGCCACAGGCAGCGGCTTTGGCACACATATTCACATCCGCGGCACCAACATCCGCAATGAAGACTGGGCCGGTCATGCCCTCAACCCGTTCGAAGGGGACGCACGAGACTTGACTCCTGCGCAGTACCGTTCGCGCATGATCCGCAAGTACAGCTTATTCGATGATCTTGAATCTTGGTGGGAGCCGGACATCACGGTACAGGACCGTTCCTTGCGCGACATGATGCTGGCCCATGGTCATTCGGAAGCGGAAGTGCGCCTCGGCATGGACACCAATCCCGGCTATGGCCACTCCATCGACTCTCTTTCTTCCGTGCACATGATGCATGTGACCAACTTCGCCTTTCACCAAATGGAGGGCGGCCCACCCATGTTCTGGAGCATCGAAGGGGGAAACTCCAGTTTGGTCAACGCCATGGCCGCGGCACTTACGGGGGCCATCCACACCAACACACCGGTGGCGGGCATCCGGACCAATGGAAATGGTGTTGAGGTGGTGGCGGAAGACGGACGGGTTTTCTCAGGTCGACGCGCCATCGTCACGCTGCCGTTCTCGGCCTTGCGTTTCGTCCGCTTCGATCCGCCTTTGAGCGGTGTGCAGGCGGAAGCGGTTCAGGCCATGCCTTACGGCTCCTGTTTCCATGCGTTCCTAGAAACAGACAGCAATTACTGGGAAGACGACGGTCTGCCTGCCGGTATCTGGATGGACACAACGCCGGGACGTATCAACGCCATGGCGGAAAACGGTGAAGCGGTCGGGATTTACGTGTTCTCCACCGGGCGGCTGGCCCAGTACCTCAACCGTTTGCCGAAAGACGCCGCCGACGCTCGCCTCATCGCCGACCTGGAAGCGGCGCGGCCGGCGGCTAAAGGCCGTGTGCGTGTGGCACGCTCCTGGTCGTGGACCAACGATCCCTATGCCGGAGGCATGTACGCCTATTGGCGCCCGGGTATGATCGCTAAATACAAGGACAAAATGGCGCAACCGGCAGGGCCGGTGCATTTCGCTGGCGAGCACACCTCGGAGTCCACTCGCGGTCTGGAAGGGGCTATGGAATCCGGCGAGCGCGCTGCCTTCGAAGTGATGGATGTGCTGGCGTAAGACCGGTGACGCGTTTGGAGTTTCTAAGTCGGCGGAAAATTTAGATAAGCGTGTACAAATTAGGATCAAAAAGATGTCGTACTTCATGTGGCGGAATGTGTGTGGCATCATCATGGCTATGGCGGCTTTCTTGGAAAGCACGACTGGAAAAGAGGATAAAGTCAAATTTATTAACAGGATAAAAAATAACGATCCGGGTCAGTATCACACTTCACTGTCTAAGGTCTTTTTAGATGTCTTTGACGAAAAGATGCTAACCAAAACCTATAAATTAAGACAATTGGACTTACAGTTACCGCACCCTTTACGCGTCCTAACATTATCGACTTTCTTCGCAATCATTTTCACCGCAATTTGGATATGGCTAATTAACGACTATGTCGTTCTGCAAATAGATTTTCCATATCTGAAAGTATGTAGTTCTGAATTCAACAATGATTGTGCAGATTTCCAGAGAATACCTTTTGGCCTTGTGATAGTTGGATTTTTAACAATCAATTTGCTTGGAGATTGAGGTGGTCCTGGAAAATCGGACAGTTGTTTAAGGTGTATTCCCCCGGTTACGGAGGAATACGAGATGACGAAGCGACGGAAGTTCACGCCTGAGTTCAAGGCGAAGGTGGCGCTGGAGGCGCTACGTGGCGACCGGACGATCCAGGAGATCGCGGCGCGCTATGAGGTTCACCCCAATCAGGTCAGCACATGGAAGCGCCAGGCCATGGACGGCCTGGGCGATGTGTTCTCGAACGGCGTGGAGGCGTCCCGCCGGGACATTGAGGCCGAGGTCCACGATCTTCATGCCAAGATCGGCCAGTTGACGGTGGAGCGGGATTTTTTGGCCAAAGGGCTCAAGCGATGAGCCGGCCGGAGCGCAAGGCGATGGTGCGCCGCGACGTTTCCGGTCTCAGCTTGAGCCGTCAATGCGAGATACTGTCGATCAGCCGATCATCTCTCTATTACAGGCTGCGGGGCGAGAGCCCGGCCAACCTGGCGCTGATGCGGCGCATCGACGAGTTGTTCCTTAAACATCCGTTCTATGGGTCCCGTCAGATGGCCCGTCATTTGCGCCGCGAGGGGGGTGTCGTCGGCCGTCACCGGGTTCGGCGCCTCATGCGCCTGATGGGGCTGGAGGCGATCTACCGGGCGCCGAAGACGAGCACGCCCCATCCCGAACACCGGGTCTATCCGTACCGTCTCAAGGGCCTCGCCATCGAGCGCCCCGACCATGTCTGGTGCGCCGACATCACCTACATCCCGCTCAGGCGCGGCTTCCTTTATCTGGTCGCGGTGATGGACTGGGCGAGCCGCCGGGTCCTGGCCTGGCGGCTGTCGAACACCATGGATGCCCGGTTCTGCGTCGAGGCCTTGAATGAGGCGCTCGACACCTCCGGCAGGCCGGAGATCTTCAACACCGACCAGGGCAGCCAGTTCACCAGCTTCGAGGTCACCGGCCGCCTCAAGGAGGCCGGGATCACGATCTCCATGGACGGGCGCGGCCGGTGCATGGACAACATCTTCATTGAGCGACTGTGGCGCTCTCTCAAGTACGAGGCGGTTCACCTGCACGAGCTGACCGACGGCTTCCACGCCGAGAGGGTCATCGGCGAATGGATCGGGTTCTACAACACCGAGCGGCCCCATTCGTCGCTCGGAGGCAAAACGCCGGCGGAAGCCTACGCGGCGGGGCAGCCTGTGGATATGTTGGACAAGACTACCGCCTTGCCCACATCCCCACAGGCCCAACAACAGAAATCAAATATGATAAACAGGATTCTGGCGGCATGATCAGACAGCGGAATACACCTTAGATAAGCCGTCAGACTGTCCAAACAAGTGGGACCACCTCACACCGCCGAGAGCGCTGGCTTGTTTTTCCACAGGAGCGGACTCACCGGTAAGAACAGATTCGTCGATAGAGAGCGCGGCAACGGTCACCAGCCGCAAGTCGGCAGGCACAACGTCTCCAGCGTCGAGCACCACCACATCGCCCGGTACAAGGTCACTGGCATCGACCAAAACAGATTTTCCATCGCGAAGAACCCGCGCCGTAACCCGCGCGAGCTGCCGTAGTCCCTCCATGGACCGGGTGGCCCGCAGTTCGGTGACAAATCCGATGGCCGTGTTAATGGCAATGACGATAAGAACGGCAAAGCCCTCGGCAGCCTGGCCAAAAGCAAAGGATACAAAGGCGGCAACGATGAGTAGCGCAACGATCAAGCTGCGCAACTGACTGGCGAGGATGGTCCACCCTGACGTTGTGGAATTTTCCGTCAGCGTGTTAGTGCCGAAACGGACAAGCCGGGCTTGAGCATCTGTACTGGAAAGACCTTGAAGGGTGTCGACTTGTAACTTGGCAGCTGTTTCTTCAAGAGAGAGCCTGTACGGTCTATCTGGAACCGAGATGTCTGGCGCGGATTGAGACATGGCTCACATACAAGTTACATGACTGTCTGCTGGGCTACTCATTACTTTGCATTAACCAATAATAAGAATGATCTGCATCAATTTCTTGCGCCGGTTATCATGTAAATAGACCTTACCGAAAGTAAGAAGGCCATCGCGAGATGCCTATGTGAGATACCTAGGGTGTGGACTCAATTGATCCAGCATCTTATGGCGAAGAGTTGGATCATTGCGAGGAAGTTTTTGGCTGATTTCTCGAAGCGCGTTGCTAATCGGCGCATGTCTTTCATCTTGCAGAAGAACCGCTCGACGATGGTCCTTTGGGCATAGAGGTTTGGATCGTGCGGGATAGGATGACGCGCGTTGCTCTTTGAAGGAATGACAGCCAGCGCTCCTTCATCGGCGATCTGCTGCCTGATTTTGGCGGTGCCATAGGCCTTATCAGCGACGATGGCGAGCGGGGCCTTTTCCCAATCCAGGAAAGAGCCCATGGCTTGGCTGTCATGGACCTGCCCGCCGGTGATGTCCAGCCGGAGCGGGCGGCCCTTGGCATCTACGGCCGCGTGAACCTTACTTGTGCGACCCGCGCGTGAGCGTCCAATACCTTCTGCCAAGCCCCCTTTTTTGACCCTGCCGCTGCGCGGTGAGCCTTGACGATGGAACTGTCAATGAAGATCAGACTGTCCTCGCACTGCTTGGCAAGAGCATCGAAAATGCCTTGCCATACACCCCGCTCACCCCATCGGGTGTAGCGGTTATAGACCGTGGTCCGCGGGCCGTAACGCTCCGGTAAGTCCCGCCATGGGGCACCCGTGCGCAGAATATAGAAGATACCGTTCAAGACCTGACGGTCATCCTTACGCTGAGGACCGCGCCCCTGTTTGGGAAGAAGTGGGCCGATCACCGACCACTCCTCATCTGTCAAATCAAATCGTGCCACTCTTGCCTCCAATAAAAGAGGCTGTGAATCACACCTGCTTAGGTAAAATCAAGACATTGAATTGGGTTCACACCCTAAATTTGGGCTTCTTGGCTGACGTCTAGAATAAGGCATTAAAGTGAACCGGCGTTATGAATGAATTGGGAAATCTTTCCCCTGTCTTATTCCGAATTTGTCTAATGGCAAAGATAGCGGGCAAACCTATTGTAAAAACGTCATAGGACTCTCCGCTCAAAACGGTTAGAAACACTGTCCATGAGTAAAAATTCGTTACCCGAGGACCCCGAGTTTGATGCCGCTCGCCTGGCTCGGCGGCGCTTGCTGTCGGGCACGGCTGCCGCCATGGTCACCGCAAGACTTGTCGGGGATGGTCGTTTTGAGGCCAATGCGGCGTCCGTCCTCCCTGACGAACTGACCCTTGATTTCCCGGAAATTAACCATGGTATCGACACAACCCATCACGTGGCGGATGGCTACCGGGCCGATGTCTTGCTGCGCTGGGGAGACCCCATCTTTGCCGATGCGCCGGTTTTTGACCCCCATGCCTTGACCGCTGAGGCGCAAGCAAAACAGTTCGGCTACAACTGCGATTTCATCGCTTACTTTCCCCTGCCCAAAGGGACGGAGCGCTCTGATCACGGCTTGCTCTGTGTCAATCACGAATACACCTGCAGTGATCTCATGTTTGCTGACGTTGACGGCAACATGCCCTACCCGGCGCCCACCCGCCGGCACATGGATGTGGAGATGGCGGCCCATGGACACTCCGTTGTTGAAGTGAAGCGGGACCACCAAGGCCGGTGGTCTCACGTGCAAGACAGTTCTTACAACCGGCGCATTATGGCGTCCGGACCGGTGATGACCATTGACGGACCGGCGGCTGGCCATGATCGGCTCAAGACGACGGACGATCCCACGGGCCGTTCAGTTATTGGCACCTTTAACAACTGCGCCGGCGGACAAACGCCATGGGGCACGTGTTTGATGGCGGAAGAGAATGTCCACTACTACTTTGCCGGTGATCCGCGCGGCAGCGATGAAACCGGCAACCATCTGTCGTTGGGAATTTCATCAGAGCTGCGCTACGAGTGGTCTCACTATCTCGATCGCTTTGACATCACCAAAGAGCCCCACGAGCCCAACCGTTATGGCTGGATTGTCGAGTACGACCCCTATGATCCAACCTCCGTGCCCGTAAAACACACGGCCCTCGGCCGTTTCAAGCATGAAGGCGCGACCGCGGTGGTCAGCAGAGACGGACATCTTGTCGTGTATTCAGGTGACGATCAGCTGTTTCAATATATATATAAATATGTCTCCGCTCGGCTTTTTGACCCCGAAGACAAAACCTCCCACAGCCGACTGCTTGACGAAGGCACTTTGTATGTCGCGCGTTTTGAAGAAGACGGCCGTTTGATTTGGCTGCCGTTGATCTTTGGTAATGGCCCGCTGACACCGCGCAACGGTTTCTACAGCCAAGCGGATGTTTTGATCGAAACCCGTCGCGCCGCGTCCTTCATGGGCGCCACGCCCATGGACCGTCCCGAAGATGTGGAAACCAACTCGGTCACCGGCAGCGTGTTTGTCAGCTTGACCAAGAATCAGTTCCGCCGCCGCTTCCGCACCGATGCCGCCAACCCGCGAGCACGCAACCGGGCTGGCCACATCATCGAAATGATTCCGCCGGGTGGTACCGGCGCAGACGCAGATCACGCGGCAGAAGTTTTTTCCTGGGAGGTCTTTATTCTCGCCGGCAACCCCTTCGATGCCCGGTCCGGCGCGTCCTACCATCCCGACGTGACGGACAAGGGTTGGCTCGCCAATCCTGACAATCTGACCTTTGACCCGCGGGGCCGGATCTGGATCGCCAGCGATGGGGCCGAGGACTTTGACACCACCGACGGGATTTGGGCCGCCGAAGTCCGGGGCACCACCCGGGCTTTGACCCGGCACTTCTTTAGATGCCCCATCGGCGCGGAACTTTCG
This sequence comes from Rhodospirillaceae bacterium, assembly GCA_965207985.1. Lineage (GTDB taxonomy): Bacteria > Pseudomonadota > Alphaproteobacteria > Rhodospirillales > Rhodospirillaceae > CBDBND01. The sequence continues at coordinate 52,792 of CBDBND010000013.1, forward strand.
GGCCCGGCCTTCACGCCGGACGGGGAGACCTTGTTCTGCTCGGTTCAGCACCCGGCTCAGGACGGCGGGTCAACCTTTGCCAATCCGACCACCCGCTGGCCCGATTTTGTAGAAGACATGCCGCCGCGGCCCTCGGTTGTGGCCATCACCCGCGATGGCGGCGGACCCATCGCTTAGGCGTGAAGATCGACGGAATGATCGACAGAATCTGATTCAGTTGAATCCGGTCCTCAAAACCACGATATAGAGATCACGACAAAAAAGACCACGAGAGCATCGGAGTTTTGCATGTATCGGGAAGAAAAAGCTGACGGCGAGGCGCGCATTCCGTCCATTGACGGAATTCCCACAGCAACCCACGACGAGGAAGCGCGGCAGATGTATGTCTCCCACCTGCGCAAACTCGTGATGGCCGATCTGCCGGCGGACATGCGCAAAGTTTACGATACGGTTGTTGAACCCGTTGAGCGGTCCAAGACGGGACAGGCGCCCAAGGATGCGCGCGCCGTGCGCAAGGCCATGCAACCCGTGACCTTTTACCGGATGTGGTCGTCTTTACGTTACAACGCTCAAGAGATGACGTGGCATTCGGTCGAAGACGAAGTGGAACGGGCGTTGCCCGACCTCATTGCCGTGGCCAATCAAGCAGCAGAGCAATCACCGGCGGGCGGTTCCTTGCGTCTCAATCCCGATCTGGAAATTCCCAAGGCCGTGAGTGCCCTGGATATTCATCTCATGCCCGGTTGTTTCCATACCGAATTTGTCGACAAGGACGTTTCCGTCGGTGCCATTTACGCCCATGGCACCAAAGTGTTCTCCGGTGCCTTGCGGATGGCGCGTAACCCCGGCAAGGGGGGCGTCGCCGATTCCATTGGCCACTATCTCAAACTCAAGTATCCCAACTTCAAGCCAAAACGCATTCTCGATCTTGGCTGCACCATCGGCTCTAACTTACTGCCCTATCGCCACGCCTTTTCCGACGCCGAGCTCTACGGCATCGATGTTGGCGCACCGGTGTTGCGCTATGGTCATGCCCGGGCGGAAGCGCAGGGCATTCCCGTGCATTATTCGCAACAGAATGCGGAAACGACGGACTTCGAAGACGGCTTCTTTGATCTCATTGTCTCCAGCTTTTTCTTTCATGAGATCGCCGTCCCGTCGACCAAGAAGATCCTCAAAGAAACCTATCGCTTGCTGGCGGCCGGTGGCGTGACCATTCATATGGAACTGCCGCCGTCGTCTGAAGTGGATCCCTATTACAATTTCTTCTTGGATTGGGATGCCTACCACAATCATGAACCCCACTACGCCGCCTTCCGCCAACAGGATCCGACGGCGTTGCTGACGGAAGCGGGCTTTGCTCCAAAAACCTGTGGGCTTGTGCGGATTCCCGACCGGGGTGGCGTCAGTGATAAGGAATTCGAGGCCTTCGCACGCGGCGAGGCGGAAGCGCCCCAACACAAGAATTTTTCCAGCTACTACCTTTTCGGGGCGTCCAAATAAGGACGTTTGATAGGGCGCAAAGATTGCCGATTGCGCGTTCGCTATGAAACGCTCGCAGTCTGCCATGTTGCACACGGGCTATGAACAGCCCGATAATCGGTCAAAGGTTCTGGAGACGTGCCATGAATGCCATCCGCGACATTGATAGCTTGATCGACCCCACCCATGACGAACTCGCCCGTCAGGGTTATGTCTCGCGTCTGCGCAAATATGTGTTGAGTGATATGCAGGCCAACATGGGCGACGCGTACGACGCTGTCGTCAAACCGGCTTTCGTTGAATCCCATGGACGGGAACCTCAAGACGGCGAGGAGGTGCGCTCGGCAATTGAAGACAATTTGGCCTATCGCATGTGGAGCAGTGTCCGGTACAACGCCCAGGAAATGGTCTGGGACTCCGTTCGCGAAGAAGTGCAGCGGCAACTCCCGGACATGATCTCCATTGCGGACCAAGCGATTCATTCCAACGCTCACGGTGGCACGCTGAAGCTCGATCCGTCTCTCGAAATTCCGGAGTACGTTGACGCGCTTGACGTCCATCTCATGCCGGGGTGCTGGCAAGTAGAGCATACCGATGGCGACGTCGCACAAGGGGCTGTGTACGCCCATGGCGGATCAGTTTTCCGGGGGTCGCTGATTCAACTCAACAAACGCAGTGGCGTTGCTGCCTCCGTCAGCCAATGGCTGGCGCACCGCTATCCCGACTTCAATCCGGAGAAAATTCTCGAAACCGGCTGCACGATCGGCAACAACCTGTTTCCTTACCGTGACATCTTTCCCGATGCGGAATTATACGGCATTGACGTTGCCGCACCCTGTTTACGCTATGCCCATGCCCGAGCGGCCGCACGAGATATTCCGGCGCACTTCTCACAGGAAAACGCCGATCATCTCTCTTTTGAAGACAATACGTTCGATCTCGTTGTTTCTAGCTTTTTTTATCATGAGATTTCAGTGGCAGCGACCAAACGTATGCTTGCGGAATGCCATCGGGTGCTCAAGCCCGGCGGCATGATGGTGCACATGGAACTGCCAGCGTCTTCTCAAGTGGACGCCTATTACAATTTCGTTCTCGACTGGGATACGGAACACAACAACGAACCCCATTACCGGGACTTCCGCTCGCAGGATTTCTACGCCCTGATGACAGAAGCGGGCTTTGCCAAAGACGACTGCTTCATGGTGACGATTCCCGAAGTCAGCGCGGTCAGCGAAGATCATTTCCGCCATGTCGCTTTGGGCGAGGTCGAGCCGCCAAAACACGGCAATTACTCGTCCTGGTGCCTGTTCGGAGCAACCAAAACGGGATAAACCGGGCCTTTGTTCGGGCCTTTGTTTGCGTCGGGCTTGTTCGCAACCCTTAATCAGGTCTAGCGTTCCTTATAAGAACCAAAAGGGGCGTCCAATGACCGATTTTTCCGTTATGCCACGGGCCGCACGGCACGTGGCCACCCACACCGCCATTCTTCTTGCCACCACTGTTCTCTTGTCATCCTGCGGCGGCGGATCGTCACAACCGGCTCAGGAACCGGATAATCTCAACATGGCCGATGAGGCCTACGAGTCTTTGCCCACATACCGGGCTTCCGATCTCTTGCCCGAGCAGCTTTTGTCAGGGGAAAGGCACAGCATCGCCGAGCGGGTGGAAAACGACGGCTACGAAAACCGTTACACCATTGAATCCGATTACGGCACCTTCACGGCACACCGGACAGACTTCGTCGCCGAGCGCGTGCAGGAAGTCTACGCCATTGAGGAACTCAACAAGGTTACTCGATCCGAAGCCTTTGCTCAGGGTGTGGCCCAGGCCGCCGCCAGTCCGTTCCGGGCATTGAAAGGTTTGGCGACGGAGCCTGTCGGAACCGTCACTGGAGTGTTTCAAGGCGTCGGCGCTCTTTTCTCCCAGGCGGGCGAAATGGTGACCGGTTCCCGCGGCGAACTCGAAGGATCCGCAGCTCAAGAACTGGTCGGGTTCGGCGAAGTGAAGCGTGAAATAGCCGAGATCCTGTCGGTCGATCCCTATACCACCAACCCGCAGGTCCAAGAGGGCATGAACGAAGTGGCTTGGGCCGGTTTTGCCGGTGGGTTGAGCCTGGCGCCGTTGACCGCCAGTGTCGGCGGTGGCGCCGGAGTGGCCCTGTCGGGGCTGCAAAACAGTCAGACCCTCAACTCATTACTGACCTCTCAGTCGCCGGAGGCCTTGCGCAGTCTCAATCGGGACCGGATGCAATTGATAGGAGTGGACGAAGATGTGTCGGAGATCTTTTTGCAACATCCGTGGTTATCTCCCCGTCATGAAACGACCATCGTCGTCGCCATGGCTGGTCTCGAAGGAGCAGCAAACCGGGATGCTTTTTTTCAGCAAAGTGTAATTTCCGAAAGCGAGCAGCAGTCCATTTTTCTTATGCGGCAGGCTGAAGCCACGTTGGGCTATCACCAGAATGTAGCTGCTGTAGACCGGCTGAACCGGGCCAACCGCCAAGTCCTGGCATACACACAGGATGGCCGGGCCATCAGTATCCTGCCAGCGGATCACCTCGTCTGGGGCGTGGGCGCCAGTGTTATTGCCGATCAGGACGTGGAAGGGAGTGCGGTTCGCGAACTTTGGCTGACCGGGTCGATCAGCGACAGAGCGCGTCGGGAGTTCACCGATCGCGGATGGCTTGTCATGTCGAACATGAGCGACCGGCTTGCTCCCGATCTTGATGCTGTATTTCAGGAGATGCTCATCGAGCCCTCAGAACAGGAGCAAGCCGCTACCGGCAGCTCATAAGCCGCGGCAGTTCGCATTTGAATTGACGGGAAGGCGTCCGTGGCGACGCCGGTCAGCGCAGTCTTAGAGAATCGCGCTGGCGGACGACGCCACGATGACGCCGCTGAACAACACGGTCGAAATCAGAACCGTGAGGTGCAGGTAATTTGTCAGTCTGTCCATAACCATACCTCCTTACTGACAGTGCGCCGGCCGTATGCAGGCGCCAGTCTCATGAGTTGTACCCACAAGATACGCTCGACATAGTGATTCGGTTCACTGAATGAAAGAGCATTCACCGCATGGCAGAAGTGCAGCAAGCGCATAACACGAGAGCGGCACGTTTCTTCAGGAATAAACCGTATATGCAGCGGTTCTGGCTGGCGGGAAGTTCAGCGCCCTAGTGTGACACCAGTTTGACCGGCGCATTAAACACCTGCAGCGCTTCGTGCAGAGAATGGCTCTGACTTAAGAGTCGGTGACGGGTGGTGACCACGTAACGCCCCTTTTTTGCTTGAGCGCTCCGGGCTTTCCCTTCTGTCGCCAATTTCGTCACCGTAAACAAAGGGTCTTCGCAACTGCTGCGGTAAATGCAGAAGCGGGCGTAGCCGGGATTGTGACCAATTGAATAGTCGCGCCATTCTCCCTTAATGACACGGGATGAATAAACGCCAAGCAATTGATTGAGTTCGGAACGGGTAAAATGCAGGGCTGACGCCTTGCGCCGGTAATCGGAAAGACGCACAACTTGGCTCATGGGCCGCAACATCCCCCTCGATCATTGTACGAGGAGGTTATCTTTCCACTGATTTAGGAGACCGGCAAGAGCGAAGAAAGGATCGCACCGCACCGGTTTGGAAGAGGACAGGCGCACAGTAGAGAGGGAAAACTAAAAGCCGGATGTGCCTTGGGGTCTGTTCTGGCGGTCGGGATCGGGCCGGTCGAAACAATTCACTTCACCGAGGGTCTCGTAACAGTACCGGCTCATCTGAGCGGCCGGAGCGTCATTCTCTGAACAGATCCAGCCTCCAATGGTGCTGTCCGCCGCGACACAATTGTAGCCAAATGCCTGATTAAGCATCCGGTCACTGTTGGCGCTACAGCCAGAGCACAAGGCTATGCTTGTACAGACTATGGCGATGCGGATCATTGGTGTCTCCTCAGGGTGTCATGGGGCGTACGGCCGCACTATCATCCTCGCTCCGAGCCCTTAATAAAGTCTGAATCAGGCCCTCGTCCTTGGCTTCAGCGGCAACTTCTTCTAAGACAAGCCTACCTTATTATATGCTATTTAATTGTAATTATGGCGCTAACAAACACACCAATTTGCGATTTCGGCCAACCCGCCGTTGATTTTTCGTTACGCGCAACTGACGGAAAAACGTATTCCCTAACCGACGTACGCGGACCCAAGGGCACGCTGGTCATGTTTATCTGCAATCATTGTCCCTATGTGAAGGCCGTCATTGATCGTCTTGCCGCCGACTGCCGCACGTTGGCTGGCCGCGGTATCGGCTCCATCGCCATCATGCCCAATGACGCGGAGGCATATCCTGCCGATAGTTTTGACAACATGATTGCCTTTGCCAGAAAGCATGAACTGCCATTCCCTTATGTTGTTGACGAGACACAGGACACGGCACGCGCGTATGGTGCGGTTTGTACGCCCGACTTTTTCGGTTACGACGCCGACCTAGGATTGCAATACCGTGGCCGTCTTGATGAGGGCAAAACGGGACCGGTCGATGATGGGGTGCGCCGGGAACTGGTTGAGGCGATGACCCTGGTTGGGGAAACGGGCCAGGGCCCCAAAGACCAAACTCCAAGTATGGGATGTTCCATAAAATGGCGGACCGCCTAGGGTTCCAACCGACTTCTCGGCACCAGATCCTGAATTGCAACCATTAAATCCCCTCTGTATGGTACGCGCCGATTCGCCCATCCGACCTCAATCGATCCATGATCCTACCCGGACCAACGAGTATCCATTCGTGAGCAAAAAGAAAATTAGCGGCCGAACGGCGGCAAAGAAAGAACAAACCGACGATCAGACTCCCGAAGAAAAAGAAGAGGAGGCTGGGATCAATGCGCTCATGTCGGAAATCGAATCCGATTTACGCGATGAACAATTACAAGAGATTTGGGACCGCTACAAAAACCTCGCAATTGGGGCTCTGGCAGCGTTGATTCTCGGTGTCGCAGGATTTCAGTACTTACAAAGTGTCGAAGCGAACCGGTTGGCTGAACAAGCCAACGCATTTTCCCAGGCCTCTGAAGATTTAAGCGTGGGGAATACCGAAACTGCACTAGAGACATTTGCCAACGTCTCCGAACAGGGAGGAAGTTACGGTGCTTTGGCCAAGCTCAAGAGAGCGGCTGTCTTTATTGAACAAGGCGACGTTCAAAATGCGTTGATCATCTATAGAGAATTAAGCGCCGACACGAGTGTGGATCCATCGTTCTCCGATTTGGCGACGTTGCTGTGGGCACTTCATGGAATGGAAACCGAAGATCCAACCGCGTTAGAGAATGCGTTGGCGCCGCTTTCTAATCCTAGCAGTCCGTTTACCTATTCAGCATCGGAACTATTGGCAGTCCTTTATGCGTCGCGCGGTGATATGCAGGACGCGATTGCAATCCTTGAGGATCTATTGGCCGATTCAAACACGCCGTTGGCCATACGATCACGCGCGGAAGAACTTCTTGACGTGTACCAAAGCCCAAATCCGGCTGCTCCAAGTTTGCCTGGGCCGGTCACGACCGATGCGCCGTCCGAGTGAAATAAAGTGAGTCCATGTTGGGTGCAATGAGACTTGGAACGATCACCATAAAGAGGTTGAGACCGATCATGGCGGCTTTTCTTGCCATGTCTTTGACTGCCTGTGACCTCAATCCTTTCGGCGGCGGCGGCGACGATGAGATTTTGCCGGGAACGCGCATTTCCGTTTTGGCTCTCGAACGCGCCCTCAGACCGGACATCGCAGCGGTTGACACGCAGATCGTCCTTCCTGCACCCGAAGATACGGATTTTTGGACCCAAGCCGGCGGTCTGTCTCACCATGCCATGCATCACATGGTGCTGGGCCCGGCGCCGCGATTACGTTGGCGCACCGATGCAGGCAGCGGCTCAGGAAAACGTAACCGGACCTTGGGCGAGCCTGTCGTTGCTGACGGCCGCATCTTTGTTCTCGACGCCAAGTCCTATGCCATGGCGTTCAACATCAGAAACGGGGACCGGTTGTGGCGTCGGGAACTGGTTCCTGATGATGAAGACGATGGCCACTTCCTTGGCGGTGGTCTGGCTTATGAAGAGGGACTCCTGTTTGCCACCACAGGGTATGCGGAAGTGGTTGCCGTCAACGCTCGAAGCGGACGGGATGTCTGGCGTACACGGGTGGATGCGCCCATCCGTTCCGCCCCCACCGTCAGCGGTGGACGTGTGTTCGTCACCACTGTATCGAACCAGGTCATTGCGCTGGCCGCCAGAGATGGACGCCGGCTGTGGAGTTATTCCGGCGTCAGTTCTCAAACCATATTGCTCGGCGGTGGCAGTCCGGCTGTGGACGGTGGCGTGGTCATCGCGCCCTTCACCAACGGTGAGATCGCAGCGTTGCGCGTCGATAACGGGGCGGTGCTGTGGAGCGATTCGGTCATCGCTGTGCGGCGCACGGAAGCGGCGGCGAGTCTGACCGACATCAGCGGACGACCGGTCATCGACAGGGGCCGCGTCTATGCCGTTGGCCATTCCGGCATTCTGGTTTCCATTGACCTGCGCACGGGGCAAAGGGTGTGGGATGTCCCTGTTCCCGGCGTATACCAGCCGTGGGTGTCCGGTGATTTTCTTTATGCCACCACCATTGACGCTGAAGTGGTTTGCGTCGACGTGCGTACGGGACAAATTCTTTGGGTCACACAGCTCCGCCGGTTCGAGGATATGAGCAATCAGGAAGACCGGTTGATTTGGACCGGTCCATCCGTCGCCAGCGACCGGGTGATCGTTTTGGGTTCAAATGAAGAAGCTCTTTCCCTGTCTCCCTACAACGGCGATGTCTTAGGGACGCTGGACTTGAGATCACCGGTCACTATTTCCCCCGTGTTTGCCAACAGAACCATGTACGTGTACGACGACTCCGGCGACCTTCTCGCCTATCGTTGAGCCTTCGTAAGGGCGCATGCCCATGTCTTCGCCCTCTTCCCCAAAGCATTTTACCGTCGCACTCATCGGCCGGCCCAATGTGGGCAAATCGACCTTGTTTAACCGCCTGGTCGGAAAACGGGCCGCGTTGGTGCATGACCGGCCGGGTGTGACCCGCGACCGCCGCGAGGCGATGGGCAAAATTGCCGATCTATCCTTTCGCGTTATCGATACAGCCGGTTTGGATGACAGCGACGCAGACACTCTTGAAGGGCGTATGCGGCAGCAGACGGAACAGGCCATTGCCGATGCCGATGTCGCCTTGTTTCTCATCGACGCGAGAGCCGGGGTGACACCCATTGACGAACACTTTGCCGATCTCTTGCGCAAGGGCGCCACGCCGATTGTCGTGGCGGCCAATAAATGCGAGGGGCAGGGCAGTGAGTCCGGTCTGTATGAAGTCTATGCTCTTGGCCTGGGTGATCCGATTGCCCTCTCGGCCGAGCATGGACAGGGGTTAGGTGATCTCTACGACGCCTTGCGGCCCTTTGGACCGAATACGGAGTTCGAGGACTCAGATAGTCCTGACATTCAAGAACGCGTCGACCAAGATCAAGAAGTGCAAATCAAAGACCGGCCCTTACAACTGGCTATCGTTGGCCGGCCCAACACGGGTAAGTCGACGCTCGTCAACCGGTTGATCGGTGAAGATCGCATGCTCACCGGTCCCGAACCGGGTGTGACCAGGGATGCCATTCCCGTTGACTGGTCCTTTCAAGAGCGGCCTGTACGCCTGGTCGATACCGCTGGGCTGCGTCGTAAATCGAAAGTCAGCGACGCCGTCGAGAAACTTTCTGCCCTGGATACCCTGCGTGCCGTAGACCTGGCGGAAGTGGTGGTGCTAGTGCTCGACGCCGACGCGGTTCTTGACAAACAGGACCTAACCATTGCCAGCCGGGTAATCGACGAAGGGCGTGCCCTGGTCATTGCCGTCAACAAATGGGACATCGCCACAGATAAGAACGACTCGCTCGAACGTCTGCGCGATCGGCTGGAAGAGTCCCTGACACAGGTCCGGGGCGTACCCACGGTGACGCTGTCGGCCAAGACCGGCCTTAGGGTCGAGAAACTGATGGAAACCGTGTTCGCCACCCGCGAGGTTTGGAACCGCCGCGTGCCCACATCGGCGCTTAATCAGTGGCTTGAGGATGTAACCCTGAAACACCCGCCACCGCTGTCAAAGCAAAAACGGCGCATCAACATCCGTTATATCACCCAAGCAAAAATCCGCCCGCCAACCTTCGTTGCCTTCACGACGCGGCCCGTGGACTTACCTGAAAGCTATCACCGCTATCTGCTTAACAGTCTGAGGGAAACTTTTGGCTTTGGTGGCGTTCCCTTGCGCTTGTTCGTGCGCAAGCCCGACAACCCCTACGTCAGAGACTCCTGACGCCGAGATTCACCTAAACCACTACCGTTCAAAAACCGTGCGGCCGCCGACGATGGTGCGCAGCACCTCAATGTCATCCAGGTCCAAAGGCGGCACGTCCAGCGGATTGCGGTCCAAGACAACCAGGTCCGCCAGTTTGCCCGGCTCAATGGTTCCTTTGAGGTCTTCTTCAAAGGACTGATAGGCGGCGTAGAGAGTCACGCCTTTTAAAGCTTCGACAACGGAGATGCGTTGAGCCTCACCGATGACACGGCCGCAGGATGAAAGTCTGTTGACCGCCGCCCACACCACCCGCATGGGCTCCATGGGTACCACCGGGGTATCGGCATGCAGGGTGTAGACCAATCCCCGTTCGACGGCCGAGGCCGTCGGGCTCATGCGCGCCGCTCGTTCCGGCCCCATGAAGATGTCCCAATGCCGGTCGCCCCAATAAAAGGTGTGAAGATTGAAGAAGGAGGGGATGAGGTCCATGGCTTTCATGCGGTCGAGCTGATCATCCCGCGCCATCTGCGCGTGGATAATAATATGGCGGGCGTCCTCGCGCGGGGCTGCAGCATAAGCTCGTTCAAAGGCGAAAAGCACGTCATCGATGGCCGCATCGCCGTTGGCGTGGACGGCTAACTGGTATCCCGCGTCGTGAACGGTGGCGATTTGAGCCGCTAGAGACTCCCGCGGCATGCGCGGATATCCCCGGTACCGGGGGTCTGCATGGGAATGACTGTGGTAGGCCTGCGACAAATAGCCGGTGTAACCCTGGATGGAGCCGTCGGCGAAGCCTTTGATTGCCCGATAGGAGACCATGCCGTCCGCCTCGGGATGATCGAGCGTGCCGCCGCTTTCAATGAGATCCACCATGGCCTGAATAACCGGCCAGACATGAACCCGGATGGGTAAACGTCCCTCGCGATAGGCGCGTGCGAAAAGATCGGCGCCATTGATAACCGTGGCGCCCTGCTGGGCCGTGGTCACGCCGACGGCGGCATAAGCTTGTGCCGCATCGGCAACGGCCTCTACCAATTCATCTTCTGAAAACTGCGGCAGCAACCCGCTGACTTGTCCCATGGCCGGCGGTTCTTCGAGCACGCCGTTGGGTTCACCGGTGGTTTCGTCCATGCGGATCTTGCCGCCAAAAGGCTGAGGTGAGTCGCGGGTGATCCCCGCCATCTCGATGGCAAGGCTATTGCCCACGCCCAAATGGCCAGATATGTGTCCGATGTAAATGGGATGCTCGGTCGACGCCCGGTCCAAATCCCAACGGGTGGGATGACGCATCTCAGCCACCAAAGTGTCGTCATACCCGCGGCCTTGAATCCATTCCCCTTCCGGAGTCTCTGCCGCTCGGGCGGCCAATCGGTTCACCATGTCGTCGATGGTCTTCACCGTGCCGATGGGCGGGCTGTTGAGGTCTACATAGTGCCGGGCAATCAGACCGGAGCTGGGAAAGTGGCCATGGGCATCAATAAATCCCGGAAGCACCGATGCGCCGTCAAGGTCGATGACGGTGGTTTGCGAACTGGCAAGTGCCCTGATCTCATTATCGGAGCCGACCGCGGAAATCTTCTCACCGGTGATAGCCACAGCCTCGGCAAGAACGCCGTTCTCCGTTCCGGTTAGGGTAATGACGACGCCGTTGACGAGAATGGTATCCGGCTCTTCCGACGCAGTGGCGGTCGTGCATATCAGCACAAAAGTGATCGCCGTTATCAAAAACCCCTTCACCAGTGTCTCCGTTTGATTGATGCGTTAAAGCGTAACCCGTTCGCCGTTTTTGCCATAGCTAGCCATGGCCATTTCGACAAAGGGCTCAGTGACATCCTCCGGGGCGGGAAGCTTGGACGGGTCTTCACCAGGAAAGGCGTCCTGGCGCAAGCCCGTCCGAACCGGCCCGGGGTCGATGAGGTTTGCCCGGACCGTCGATTCCTCCATCTCTTTGGCGTAGGTCCGCACCATATGTTCCAGGGCGGCTTTGGAAGCCGCGTATGGGCCCCAGAAGGGCGATGGCTCCTTACCCTGGGTACAGGTGACAAACACGGCCCGGCCCGCTTCCGATTGCCTTAGGAGAGCATCAAAGCTGCGCAACAGACGCCAGTTGGCCGTCACGTGCAAAGCAAATACCTGCTCCCAAATCTCAGGCGGCACATGCCCCATCGGTGAAAGTTGTCCTAACGTGCCGGCGGCGCCGACAACAATGTCCAATCGTTTGTAGCGGTCGAACAAGGCTTGGCCGACTTGATCGATAACGGCGAAGTCGGTGAGGTCACTGTCGACCAGAACCGCGTTCGCGCCCGTGCTGTCTTTGATTTCGTCGTCCAGGGATTCCAGCTCGGCCCGTGTGCGGGCCACGGCGATCACGGTTGCTCCTTCTTCGGCAAAGCGCTTAGCCACAGCTCTGCCGATGCCGCGTGACGCCCCGGTGACCAGCGCAATCCGGCCGGCGAGGCGGCCTTGACCGGACTCGACCATGAGGCTTAAGCCCGGCCTTCGGTCAGCAGTGAGAGCTGATGGGGCAGTTCCTGCGTATTCAGATCTGTCAGCGGTAAGGGGTATTCGCCGCTGAAACAGGCGTCGCAATACTGAGGTTTATCTGAATTGCGCTTGGCTTCTCCGACTGCCCGGTAAAGGCCATCAATGGTGATAAAGGCAAGACTGTCGACCCCGAGCCGTTTGGCCATGCCGTCCACACCAAGCTGGGCGGCCAAGAGCTGTTCCCGTTCTGGCGTGTCGATACCGAAATAACAAGGATGCGCCGTCGGTGGCGAGGAAATGCGCATGTGGACTTCCGTCGCCCCGGCCTGGCGCACCATGTCGACGATCTTGATGGACGTGGTGCCACGGACAATGGAGTCGTCCACCAAAACTACCCGCTTACCTTCAATCTGTGCCCTGTTGATGTTGTGCTTGCGTTTCACACCCAAGTGCCGGGTTTTGTCGGTGGGCTGAATGAACGTCCGGCCCACATAGTGATTACGAATGATGCCAAGTTCATAGGGTACGTTGATCGCAGCCGCATAACCGAGCGCCGCGGGAACACCTGAGTCCGGGACAGGCACAACCACGTCGCAGTCCACATGGCTTTCGCGGGCCAGTTCTTCGCCTATGCGTTTACGCACATCGTAAACGCCTGAGCTTTCCACGATGCTGTCTGGGCGGGAAAAATAAATGTACTCAAAAATGCAAAAACGGGAGTCTGCGGTGGGGAAGGGGCGCAAGGAACGCACGCCGTCCTTATCGATGATGACCATTTCCCCCGGTTCCACATCGCGGATGAACTCGGCTCCGATGATATCCAGCGCGCAAGTTTCCGACACCAGGATATGGGCCTTATCCAATTTGCCAAGCACCAGCGGGCGCACACCCAATGGATCGCGCACGCCAATCAAAGCCGTGTTGGTCATGGCGACCATGGAATACGCGCCTTCCAGCTGACGTAAGGCGTCGATGATGCGTTCCTCCACCGTCACTTGCTGACTGATGGCGATGAGATGAACCACCACTTCCGTGTCGGACGTCGATTGGAAAATGCAACCGCGCCGTACCAATTCCTGGCGGATGGTCAGAGCGTTGGTGAGATTGCCGTTGTGGCCTACGGCGAAGCCGCCAAACTCGAAGTCTGCAAACAAGGGCTGGACATTACGGATGATGGTGTCGCCCGTGGTTGAATAGCGTACGTGACCGAGGGCCATGTCTCCCTCGAGGCGGGACATGACCGAATCCGCATTGAAGTTTTCAGACACATGGCCCAAGCCGCGGTGGCTATGGAAGTGCGCGCCGTCAAAGGTGACCAGCCCGGCGGCTTCCTGTCCACGATGCTGCAAAGCGTGCAGTCCCAAGACCGAGTGTGAGGCGGCATCCTTATCGCCGAAGATGCCGAACACGCCGCATTCTTCGTGCAGCGTATCGCCATCGCCCAAATCGCTGTCAAAGGGGTCTGTCGTCAGCATCGTGAGTTGCGGCTCCACCCGGTTCATGGCCCTTGGTCAAGGATCGTCTTGGTTGGTTTCAAACAGCCGGTTCATTCCGCCTCGTACATCCTCGTCATAGGCGCCGTCGGGCTGTGTTTCCGCATCCGGGTCAGGACCTGGCGGCGGCTGGGTCAATTTATCGAAGGTTTCCTTCAGTTCGATGGCCTCCCTAGCGGAATCCGACGCCTCTTTAGCAGCATCTTCAACAGCCATAAAGGTCTCAGGCAAAACACTGCGGATGACATCCGCCGTGACTTCGATCACCGGCAGGGTTTTGGCCGAGCGCACCCATTCGGGCCGGGGTGCCTCGTTGACCACCCAATCGATGATGATGAGTACGGCGGCAAAAATGACGGCTCCACGCACCAACCCGTATACGAACCCGAGGGACCGGTCGAGGTTGTTCAGTGCGCTGGCCTGAATGGATTTGGATAGGATTTTTGTCAGCACCGAAAGGACAACAAGAACGCCAAGAAAGATCACGACACCCGTCGCACTATCGGCGATCAATTCGTTGGGGACCATGCCGCGGGCGATGTGACGCAATTCCGGGATGCCGTAGATGACGGCAAATATGGCGCCTACCCAAGCGGCCACCGAGAGGATTTCGTGGACGAAACCGCGCATGAAAGCGAGCAAGCCGGACAGCAAAAGAATGATGAGGACAGCCAGGTCCAGACCGTTTATGGGAAAGGATTCCATTCAGAATTCCTTAGGCTGTCGGGCGATCATAGGAACTTGTCGGTGAGAGACTGAATGTGGCCAATGACATCCAAGGTCACGCCTTTTGGCGGTTCCACCTCGGATGTGCGTCCAGCGGCTTTTGGCATCCATGCCTCGGTAAATCCCAACTTCGCAGCCTCGCGCAGGCGTTGATCCATCTGGGTCACAGCCCGCATCTCCCCTGACAATCCGATTTCGCCAAAAACCACAGCGCCCGCCGGAACCGGCATGTCTTTGAGAGACGAGACCAAGGCTGCGGCCACGGCGACGTCGGCGGCCGGCTCGGAAATACGCAATCCACCAGCGACGTTCAAGTATATGTCATGGCCCGAGAGTGCAAGGCCGCATCGCGCTTCCAGCACGGTGGCAATCATGGAAAGCCGTCCGGAATCCCACCCCACCACCGTGCGGCGGGGCGTGCCCAGGGTTGTCGGCGCGACAAGCGCCTGAATTTCAACCAGCATGGGGCGTGTGCCTTCCATACCGGCGAACACGCAACTGCCCGAGACGTTACCGCGGCGTTCGGCGAGAAAAAGAGCGGACGGGTTGGGCACTTCGATCAAACCGGCGTTGACCATCTCAAACACCCCGATTTCATCGGTGGCGCCAAAACGGTTCTTTACCGCGCGCAAGATGCGGAAGTGATGGCCGCGCTCGCCTTCAAAATATAACACCGTATCAACCATGTGCTCGAGCACGCGGGGACCGGCCAGAGTGCCTTCCTTGGTGACATGGCCGACAAGAAACAAGGCAAAACCCCGCTTCTTGGCGATGCGGATCAGTTCGTGAGAACAGGTGCGCACCTGGGTCACCGTGCCGGGTGCGGAGTCAACCGCATCGGTGTGCATGGTCTGAATGGAATCGATGACCACCAGGCCGGCCGCGTCTTGCTTATCCAAACTGGCGGCGATATCGTGGACATTGGTTGCCGCCGCCAGTTCGACCGGGGCTGAGTCCAAGCCCAGCCGCGTCGCCCGTAATCGCACCTGGTCAATGGCTTCCTCGCCGGTGATGTATAGACACTTTGCCTTGTCAGCTAACGCACCACAGGCTTGCAGCAGCAACGTGGACTTGCCGATGCCCGGATCGCCGCCGACCAACACGGCCGATCCCGCCACCAATCCGCCGCCGCAAACTCGGTCCAATTCGGCAATGCCGGTCCGCATGCGCGGTGGTGTTGCGGTTTTCCCTTTCAGCCCGACGAACGAAATAACGTTACCGCCGCGTCCACCGCTTACCCCTTTGGGCAGAACCGCGGCCGGTGCTTCTTCTACCAACGTGTTCCACTCATTACAGGCATCGCATTTTCCGGCCCATTTGGGGTAAACGGCGCCACAGGATTGGCAGACGAATTGCGCTTGTGCTTTGGCCATCTCACTCCCGCTAGCGCCTCAACTCCATTTTAATCGGCCCCTCGGCGCGGCCATGGACGAATTGGTCCACATAGGGATTGTCCGCGCTGTCCACTTCTTTGGCGGGGCCGATCCAGATCAGTTTGCCGTGATAGAGCATGGCGATGCGATCACCGATCTTGCGTGCCGAAGCCATATCATGGGTGATCGACAGAGCGGTGATGCCCTGGTCTTTGACGCAGGTAACGATGAGATCATTGATGACGTCCGCCATGATCGGGTCCAAACCGGTGGTCGGCTCATCGAAAAAGACGATCTCGGGAGACCCTGCGATGGCCCGGGCGAGGGCGACGCGTTTTTGCATACCGCCCGACAGCTCCGCCGGTGATAGGTCTCCTGCTTCCGGCGCCAAGCCGACCTTAGCCAGCGTTTCGATGGCGCGCTCTTTCGCCTCCGGCCGACTCATATGGCGGCCCTGGATCAATCCGAAGGCAACGTTCTCCCACACGGGCAAACTGTCGAACAGGGCCGAGCCTTGAAACAACATGCCGAACTTGCGGTTCACCTCGTCCCGGTCATTAGCCGGCAAATAGGTGACATCCTGACCGTCCACTTCGATGACGCCGGAATCGGCATTGAGGATGCCAAGAATACATTTGATCAGGACGGATTTTCCGGTGCCCGATCCGCCGATGACGACCACGGACTCTCCTTGGGCGACGTCCAGATCGATCCCCGTCAGGACGTCCTTGGGGCCGAAGCTCTTGCAAACGTTTTCGAGATGGATTTTAGGCGTGCCAGTCATGGTCTCTGTCATACCGAAAAGAACAGTTCCGTGATGATGTAATTGAACGTGAGAATGAGAATGGAGGCCGAGACCACGGCATTGGTGGTGGCGCTGCCCACGCCTTGCGCACCGCCGCGGGAATAGTAGCCGTTGTAACAGCCCATCAAAGCGATGATGAATCCGAACACCGCAGCTTTAACCAATCCCGAAATCACATCTATCGGTTCGAGAAAGTCGATGGTGTTGGTGATATAGACGTTGGGGTTAAACCCGAGCTTGAACACGCCGACAAGATAGCCGCCGAAGACGCCAATGATGTCGGCCACAAGCACCAGCAGCGGCAGCATCAACAGGCCGGCGATGAGGCGCGGCGCAATCAAATACTTGAACGGATTGGTGGACAGCGTTGTCAGCGCATCGATCTGTTCGGTCACCCGCATGGTGCCGATCTCCGCGGCCATGGAGGCGCCGATCCGTCCTGCCACCATGAGCCCGGCCAGCACCGGCCCTAGTTCACGCGTCATGGACAGAACCACCACATTGGCGATGGCGCTTTCCGCATTGAACCGGGAGAACCCGGTATAGCTTTGCAAAGCCAAAACCATGCCGGAAAAAATCGCCGTCAAACCGACCACCGGTAACGAGTAGTACCCGATGTCGATCATCTGCCGCCCAATGAGACGGGGATACAACGGCGGGCGAACACAATGGGAAATGGCAGACAAGGCGAACAGGGTCAGCCGTCCCAAGTGTTCGAGAAAGCGGATGACCACCCGGCCGATCACCGCCAAGGCGTTCATGAACTGAGGCCTGTCGGTTTGGCCGGCAGATAGCGGCGGGCATAACGCTGCCCCAGATTGGTCAGGACCTCGTAACCGATGGTGCCCGCTTCTTTGGCAAGGTCATCAACGGTATGGGACATGGATAAGATATCGATCATGGCGCCGGGAAAGGCGGCCGAGTCCGGCACATTGCTAATGTCGAAGGTCAGCAGATCCATGGACACAACGCCGGCCACAGACACTGGAATATCGTCCAGCCGGGCGGTCCCGGCATTGCTCAGGGAGCGGTGGAAGCCGTCGGCATAACCTATTGAAATTGTTGCCAATTTTTCCCCATCGGCGGCTTGGAAGGTGGCACCGTATCCAACGGTCTCGGTACTGTCAACGCGCCGCACCTGGAGGATTCGAGCCTGCAACCGGACCACGGGAAGCATGGGATTAGCGGTGCCGTCTTGCGGTGCAATGCCGTAAAGAGCGGCGCCTGGGCGGGCCAATTCGTATTGCCAGGCGTCGCCGAGAAAGATACCCGCACTGTTGGCTAGCGTGCCTTTGGCATCGGGGAACTTTGTGCGAAAGGTGCTAAGCGCGCTGGCAAACCGGTCCAGCTGGGTTTGGTTGAGCGGGTGCGAGGGCGTACTGGCGCAGGCAAGATGGCTCATCAAAGCCAGAGGTGTAAGGCCTTGGAACCCGTCCGGATCCTTCATGTGGCTGGTAAACTCTTCATCGCTGAGACCAAGGCGATTCATGCCCGTATCCACTTGGATCACGGTTTCCTGCAAGACGTCTGCATCTTCGGCAAAGGTGCGCCAGGAGCGGATCTGATCCGGCGTGCTCAGCACGGGGATCAGACTATGGGCGAAAAGGTCCTGCTCAAGCCCCGGATGAACCCCGTGCATGACGATGATGCGCGGAGACGGGCCTATGATTTTGCGAAGAGAAATCCCTTCATCCAAGTGCGCCACATAAAACGTCTCGCATCCTGCGCCGGCAAGAGCTTGTGCCACCGGCTCGACGCCAAGACCGTAGGCATCGGCTTTGACCACCGCGCCGCAGTCACACCCGGGCCGCAACTTCTTTTTGAGTATGCGCCAGTTCTCACACAACGCCGCCAAGTCGACGGTGAGCACCGCACCGGCCCGTTCAGGGGATACGGGGGCGTTCAGCGTCGCCATGGGGATCAGCCCATTTCTTCAGGTAAGCGACTGGTGTCGGCTAAGTTGTCAAAGTGCGTAAAGGTCGGTTCAAACAGGAGCTTAACTGTTCCCGTCGGCCCGTGACGTTGTTTGCCGACAATAATTTCAGCGACGTTATGGACGGCTTCCATGTCAGCTTGCCACTTCGCCATTTTGGTGAAGTAATCATCTTCATTGTTAAACTGATCTAACTGGGGCTGTTTGCGTTCCAGATAATATTCATCTCGATAAATGGACATAACCACGTCGGCGTCCTGCTCGATGGAGCCTGATTCCCGCAAATCGGCCAGTTGCGGGCGCTTGTCCTCCCGCTGTTCGACGGCGCGGGACAACTGGGACAAAGCAAGGACGGGGACGTTCAATTCTTTTGCCAGAGATTTCAGCCCCCGGCTGATGGACGAGATTTCCTGAACCCTGTTGTCATTGCGGTTCATGCGGCCTGGATCCATCAGCTGAAGGTAATCAATAACCACTAGGCCAAGACCATTGTGATATTCATTCCGCGCCAGGCGAGCCAGTCTTCGACAGCGTGTGCGCATGGCCGAGATGGTGATTGCTGGCGTGTCATCCATATACAACGGCAGTGCATACAGTTCCTGACTGGCGGCCACCAATTTACCGAAATCTTCGTTAGCGACGCGCCCTGTTCTAATGTCATGCGAGTTAATGCGCGCACGCTCAGCCAAAATACGTGTGGCTAGCTGTTCGGAACTCATTTCAAGAGAAAAGAACGCGACCAGTTTGCCGCGTTCATCGTCGCGGTCCGTATTTCGAAAAAACTCAGCGGCATTGAAGGCTATGGTGGTGGCCAACGAAGACTTTCCCATCGCCGGCCGGCCGGCCAGGATGATCAAGTCGGACGAATGCATCCCGCCCAACTTGAAATCCAAGTCCGTAAGCCCCGTTGGCACGCCGGCCAAGGCACCATCACGACGATGCGCTGCTTCCGCCATATCGATGGCTTCGATCAGAGCGCTTTCGAAATGGGCGAGCCCCCCTTCACTTGAACCGGTAGAAGCCAAGTCGAACAGGCGCTGTTCAGAATGCTCGATCTGGCTGCCTGCGGAATTATCCAGGTCGGAGTCAAAAGCGTCATTGACCATGTCCTGGCCGAGGTTGATCAACTCACGGCGCAGATGCAGATCGTAGATCAGCTTGCCGTAATCGGCGCTGTTGATCACCGTAACAACCGCGTTGGCCAGGCCGGTGAGATAAGCCATGCCGCCGGCATCTTGAATGACGGGGTCTTGTTCCAGGTAGGTCTTGAGGGTGATCGGATTGGCTTGATGGCCCTGATCAATTAAGCGTGCCGCCGCTTCGAAGACTTTTGCATGGACCGCATCGGAAAAGTGTTCCGGGCGCAGATAGTCGGACACCGCCTCGAAAGCTCGGTTGTTGAGCATGATGGCGCCCAGCAGAGCCCGCTCCGCTTCTAGATTGTGCGGTGGGCTGCGAAAGACGTCCGGGCTGTCTTCCGCGGCAAGAACGGGCGATGCGGCTGAGGTCATGGGCGGACCATATCAAAGTTAGAGTCTGAGAGGGACAGCCCTATGAGTGTGAATAAAGAGGAACCTGTGGATAAACGCGAGTCGCCGTCGCCAAAACTGAGTCAAAACGCCAGCCACGAAAGGCCGGCGCTTGATTTGAATTATGACAACGAAAACGATGCCGCTATTCGGATTTCGATTCCTCTTCCGCGGCAGCGGCTTCTTCGGAAGCGGCGTCGCTCTCTTCGGGCTTTTCCTCTTCGGCCGTTTTCGTCTCTCCTTCGAGGGCCGCCTCCAGAGCCTGCTCCGCTTCCTGTTCAAGCTGAACCGCTTCGGCAGCGTCTTCGGCTTTTTCCATCAGGTCAGCGGCCATGGCAGCAGCGGCATCAATGTCCGCCTGATCCTTCGACCGTGACACGGTGATGGTAATGTCGACGGACACTTCAGGGTGCAACTTCACCGGCACCGTGTATTGACCGAGCTGTTTGATGGCGGCGCTGAGATCAACCTGTCCGCGGTCCATCTTTACACCCTCTTCTTTGAGGCCGTCGGTGACATCGCGGGCGGTGACGGAGCCATAAAGCTGACCGCCTTCTCCGGCCTGGCGGATCAGGACCAGGTGAAGCCCTTCCATTTTCTTGGCCACCGCTTCGGCTTCGCCGCGGCGTTCTAGGTTGATCGCCTCCAGCTCGGCCCGCTTGCTTTCAAAATAGGATTTGTTGGCTTCGGTGGCGCGCAGCGCTTTCTTTTGCGGCAGTAGAAAATTCCGTGCGTAGCCGCTCTTGACCCTGACCACGTCGCCCATCTGGCCAAGTTTGTCGATCCGTTCAAGGAGAATGACATCCATGGTGCGTCCTCCTACTCACTGACCACGTAAGGCAACAACGCCAAGTACCGGGCCCGTTTAATAGCGCGGGCAAGTTCACGCTGCTTCTTCGCTGACACGGCGGTGATGCGGCTGGGAACGATCTTGCCCCGCTCGGAGATATAGCGCTGCAGAAGTTTGATGTCTTTGTAATCGATCTTCGGTGCGTTTGGTCCGGTGAAGGGGCAGGCCTTGCGGCGGCGGAAGAATGGTTTGCGACGAACTGCCATCAGCTTTCTCCCTCGTCTGACGCTGCCTTCTCAGGAGCTTGTTCCGCTTCACCATTATCACTGTCAGCACCCTCGCTTCTGCGCCCGGATTCAAACCGTCCACCGCCGCGTTCGCCCCGATCGCCTCGCTCACCACGGCCACCGCTGCGGCCCTTGTTCTGGAGAATGGCCGACGGGCCTTCCTCGTGCTCTTCTACCCGGATGGTCATATAACGAAGAACGTCTTCATTGATGCGCATGCGCCGTTCGTATTCACTCACGGCTTCAGCGGGTGCGTCCACGTTGAACAACACGTAATGGCCTTTGCGGTTCTTCTTGATACGGAAGGCCAGGCTGCGCAGACCCCAATGCTCGCGCTTTGCGACGGAACCGCCGTTTTCTTCCAGGATTTTGGTCAAGTCATCGGCCAGGGTATCGACCTGTGTGGACGATATATCCTGACGGGCAATGACCACGCTCTCGTAGAGTGGCATGCAAATGCTCTCCTTATGGCTTCTCTCTTCCCTCAAGTCCCCTGACTGGAGGGCATAGCCGGCTGGGCCGGCAAGGAGCTATGAAGCGCGGGACTATACACAAATCCCCTGGGGGAGCAAGGGAGCCCAAATCCTTAAGGCCCTCTCAGTCCTCCGCTTGACAGCGGCCGCTGTTCCGGGCCTTAAACCAGGCCGTAGACCATGGATCTATATAAAGGGGTGACTATGAGTTGGGCATTTGTCTTTCCCGGACAGGGATCCCAGGCCGTCGGCATGGGCAAAGACCTTCACGACACGTTTGCGGAAGCCAAGGAGGTGTTCCAGGAGGTCGACGAAGCCCTTAAGCAATCCCTGTCCCGGCTCATGTTCGAGGGCCCGGAGGACGATTTAACGCTGACTGAGAACGCACAACCGGCGCTGATGGCGGTCAGTCTGGCCGCTGTCCGGGTGCTGGAAAGCCAGAGCGACCTCACCATCCGCAGCAAGGCCAGATTTGTCGCCGGGCATTCCCTCGGTGAATACTCCGCCTTGGCCGCCGCCGGTGCGCTCGCATTGGCAGACGCTGCCCGCCTCCTCAAAACCCGGGGTCAGGCCATGCAGGACGCGGTTCCTGTCGGAGAAGGGGCCATGGCAGCTTTGCTCGGGCTCGATTTGGCCGATGTCCAGGAGGTCGCCGCCGAGGCCGCCCAGGGTGATGAAGTCTGTACGGCGGCGAACGACAATGCCCCTGGCCAGGTCGTCGTTTCGGGTCATGCCACAGCGGTAGAGCGGGCCGTGGACCTGGCTAAAGAAAAGGGTGCTAAGCGGGCCATCATGCTCTCGGTCAGCGCCCCGTTTCATTGCGCTTTGATGGCGCCGGCAGCAGACGTCATGACGACGGCTCTTGACGCAACCGACATTAATCCACCTGTTGTTCCTGTGGTCGCCAACGTGACCGCCGGTAGTGTGATCGAGCCTGATGAAATCCGGCGTCTGCTTGTCGATCAGGTCACCGGTATGGTGCGCTGGCGGGAAAGTGTCACCATGATGACCGAAGCCGGTGTTGATACTCAGATCGAAATCGGTTCCGGCAAGGTGCTCACAGGCATGGCGAAACGCATTAACCGCGACCTTAAAACCGTTAGCTTGCAAAGCCCGTCCGATATGGAAGAGTTTCTGAAAAGCATTTGAGAAAATCCCTTATCCACCGGGAGACCCACTATGTTCGATTTGACTGACAAGACCGCCCTTATCACCGGTGCCACAGGCGGCATCGGGGGCGCCATTGCCAAGGCGCTACACGCCCAAGGTGCCACAGTGGTTCTCTCGGGCACACGGGAGGAGGTGCTCAAGGACATGGTGGATGACCTTGGTGAACGCGCGCATGCCGTGCCGTGCAATTTAGCGGACACGGAAGCGGTGGAGGCGCTCATCGGTCACGCGGAAGACGCCGGCGGTCCGCTCGACATCCTGGTCAACAATGCGGGCATTACCCGAGACGGACTGATTTTGCGCATGAAGGATGAAGACTTTTGGGACGTGATCGGCGTCAATCTCGCCGTCGCCTTTCGTCTTTCCCGTGCGGCGGTAAAAGGCATGATGAAACGGCGGTTCGGCCGCATTGTCTCGGTGACCTCCGTGGTCGGCGTTACCGGCAATGCCGGACAGGTCAATTACGCCGCCTCAAAGGCTGGGCTCATCGGCTTTACCAAATCCTTGGCGCAAGAAGTGGCGAGCCGCGGCATTACAGCCAACTGTGTGGCGCCGGGGTTCATATCGACGGCCATGACCGACGCGCTCAACGATCAGCAACGCGACGTTTCACTCGCCGCTATTCCTGCTGGACGGTTTGGCGACGTCGAAGACGTGGCTTCTGCTGTTGTCTATTTGGCCTCTAATGAAGCCGCTTACGTGACCGGTCAGACCCTGCATGTAAACGGCGGAATGGCCATGATTTGAGCCATTTTTTGGGCTTCGGCGTAGACCTAGCCAAGGGTGGGGAAGTATGCTACCTAACCCGCGCTTCGGGGAGGATGGGCTACATATTGGCTCTCTTTCGGTGCACCATACAATCCCTGGGAACATTTGAGGATGGACGCCATGAGTGACGTCGCTGATCGCGTTAAAAAAATCGTTGTGGAGCATTTAGGCGTGGAAGAGTCCAAAGTGACCGAAACCGCCAGCTTCATCGACGACCTCGGGGCCGACAGCCTCGATACCGTCGAACTTGTGATGGCCTTTGAAGAGGAATTTGGCGTTGAAATTCCTGATGACGCCGCTGAGAAGATTCTCACCGTCAAAGATGCCATCGGTTTTATCGAAACCAACGCCGCTTAAGGGTGAGCCGCAGCAAACTCGGCGGTTCAGAGTTTGCTGTACAACCAAGTTTAATAGTCTCGCAATGCTGAGATCATGACACGGGTCGTTATCACTGGCCTGGGTCTCTTAACACCGCTTGGACGCGGCGCTGAGGGAAACTGGCAATCATTGACAGAAAGCAAGTCGGGCATTCGGACCGTTCAAGGGTTTGAAGTGGATGACTTGCCGTGCCGGGTTGGGGGCCAGGTTCCCAGCGAAGAAGATCACCCATATCGATTTGACGTCGATGCGTTGGTGTCGCCAAAGGAACGGCGGCGCATGGATGACTTTATCGTTTTCGGGTTGGCCGCTGCCGACGATGCCATTGAAGACTCGGGCTGGAAGCCCTCGAGTGACAAAGAACGGGATCGCACGGGTGTTATTGTCGGCTCCGGGATCGGCGGGCTTCAGACCATCTACAACAATTCGGTCACTCTTAAAGAGCAAGGACCGCGACGGATCTCACCTTTCTTTATTCCGTCCAGCCTGATCAACCTGGTATCCGGTCAGGTGTCCATCAAGCACGGCTTTAAAGGACCGAACCACTCCGTCGTGACCGCCTGTTCTACGGGTGCTCATGCCATCGGCGATGCGTCGCGTATGATCAAATACGGTGATGCCGACGTCATGGTGGCCGGTGGTGCGGAAGCGGCCTTGACCCGCCTAGGGATTGCCGGTTTTGCAGCGGCCAAGGCGCTATCAACCAATTACAACGATACGCCGACGAAAGCATCCCGCCCCTGGGACAAAGGCCGAGACGGACTTGTCATGGGTGAGGGCGCCGGCGCTGTCGTGCTTGAAAACTATGACCATGCCAAAGCCCGGGGCGCAAAAATTTATGCTGAAGTTTTAGGGTATGGGCTTTCCGGCGACGCTTATCACATCACCGCGCCGGCAGAGGATGGCGACGGTGGTTTTCGGGCCATGCGCGGGGCGATCGAGGATTCCGGTCTAAATCCGTCGGAAATCGATTATGTCAACGCCCATGGAACGTCTACGCCCAAAGGAGATGAAATTGAATTGGGCGCGGTTAAGCGCCTGTTTGGTGATCACGCCTACAGTTTGTCCATGTCGTCGACAAAATCCGCGATCGGTCATTTGCTCGGTGCTGCCGGCAGTGTCGAGGCAATTTATTCGGTCTTGGCCTTGACGCATCAAATGGCGCCACCGACCCTTAACCTTGATGACCCCTCGGAAGGGTGTGACATCGATTTGGTGCCTCATACAGCCAAAGCCAGGGATATCCGGTTCACCCTGTCCAACTCGTTTGGTTTCGGTGGAACCAACGCATCACTTGTTCTCGGCCCTGCAGACTAAGACCTGACCCGCCATGAAGCGCTTGCTCGCTGCCGGTGTCATCGTCCTCGCCATAGGCTTGGCTGCTCTTGCCGGGAGCTGGCTCTGGCTGCAATCGCGCCTTCAAGCACCCGGCCCGCTCACCGAAGATAAAGTTGTCGTTGTTGTTTCCGGCTCAGGCCTCAACCGTATCGCCAGCCAACTGGAACAAGCCGGTGTTATTGAATCCGCGCTTATTTTTCGCATTCATGCCCGGCTTGCCGGGTTCGCGAGTCAACTGAAAGCGGGTGAATACCGTTTTAAATCGGCAACCACAGCCGGTGACGTGCTGGCCAAGTTGGTTGCCAATGACGTCGTCGTGCGATTTCTCACCATCCCGGAAGGAATGACCACATCACAAATCGTGGGCCTCCTAAATCAAGCGCAGGGTTTGACGGGAGACGTGCCGGCCACAATCACGCAAGGTGATCTGTTGCCCGAAACCTATGGCTTCAGCCTCGGTGAACCCCGCGCCAGTCTCGTACGCCGGATGACGAATGCGATGGACCGAACACTGGACGATCTATGGCTCGACCGGTCAGACGACCTTCCGTTCGAAACCCGGGAGCAGGTACTCATCCTTGCTTCCATTGTTGAAAAGGAAACCGCCTTGGCGTCCGAACGGGGCCGTGTTGCCGCTGTGTTCGTCAACCGTCTCAAACGGGGTATGCGGCTGCAGTCCGACCCGACGGTCGCTTTCGGTATTGATCCTACAGGCCCTCTCGGCCGGCCATTGCGCCGGTCAGAATTGACCCAAGAAACGCCGTACAACACTTATGTGATTGATGGTTTGCCTCCCGGTCCCATTTGCCACCCAGGCCGGGACTCCATTGCAGCGGTTCTCAACCCGGCGCAGACCCGTGATCTGTACTTTGTCGCCGACGGATCGGGCGGACATGCTTTTGCGGAGACCCTGTCCCAACACAACCGCAACGTAGCGCGGTGGCGGCAGATCCAGCGGGAGCGCGGCGAGCGGTAACGTGACTCCGTGGCGCGAATGGCCCTAAACTCCCCTCAGTGGAGGGCATCTATGGATTGGCTCTATTCGTCGTTGGCTGAGGCTTCGCTATTGAATCTCGCCGTTATCGCGGTCGTTGTCTTGTTGATTGCCTTCGGTTTGAGGCGCTGGGCCGCCGGCATTTTCACCCGCCTTCGCTGGCTGTTGGGCGGTGGCCCATCAACGGGTGCCCTGGTTGACATTGATGGTTATATCGGCGAAGTGGCCGGTGTCGGATTGACCCGTGTCACACTAAAAAGTTTCGACGGCTCGACCATGTCTCTTTCCCTCGGTGGCATCCATGCCGTCGTGACCTATCCCAAGGGGCATCAAGGATGCATGGTCGACATCATCCTTCCTCCAGGAAACGATCAAGCGAAATTCATTGAAGGCATGGTGGTGACGAGAACGGAATCCATACGGGAGAGGTTTCCAAGCATCTTACGCGAACCACCACGTTTACTGGCACGCCAGGAAACCAATGCAGGCCAAGTTCTTCTGCGGGTCTATTTCCCAATATGGCCAGGCTGTGGAGATCCCATTGAAGATGTGTTTCGTCCACAGATCGCCGATGCCTTAAAGAAGATCGATCCGGAGTATGCGGATTGGATGATCATGGTGTCATACGACACCACAGAGGAAACCTAGCAAAGGTAAACTCTCACGCTGGTGTAAACGCCTGGTCGAGCAAGAGCCCCGTTTCCAGTTTCTCTTTGGATGACAAGTCCCCAATCAATCGGCGTTTGCTACCGTTACCGATCTTCCCAACCGCAATCTCTTTATGGACCGTCTTAACTCCGCCCTTGAACGGGCCGCTCGGGCCAAGGTGCGTGTGGCGGTGATGGTCATGGATCTTGATAACTTCAAAGATGTTAACAATACGCTTGGTCACAATGTCGGCGATCGGTTGATTGTAACGGTCACCGAGCGTGTCAAAAAACTGATGAGAACGACCGATACCATGGCCCGTCTTGGTGGCGATGAATTCGGAATTCTGCTCGAACATTTGGCGGATATGAATGCCGCCAGCCGCATGGTTGGCCGCATCTTGGAAACCTTTGAGGAGCCCGTCGATATTGATGGTCACTCGCTCAAAGTGACCGCCAGTATCGGCATTGCCGCCTATCCGGAAGACGACGTCGATCCTCTCAACCTGCTCCGTCACGCCGAACTGGCCATGTACAGAGCAAAATCTGAAGGCCGGTACTCCTATCAGTATTTCGACCAGGCTATGGATGATGAAATTCGTAAGCGGGTCAATCTGGAGCACGATCTTCGCGACGCGCTGGAGAAGAAAGAACTTTGGCTCGCCTATCAGCCCCAAGTCGATCTCAAGACGGGTTCCGTTATCGGCGCGGAGGCTTTGCTCCGCTGGACGCATCCTGAGCTGGGACTCATTTCACCGGGGACGTTCATTCCCATTGCCGAATCAAGCGGCCTCATTCTCCCCATAGGCGACTGGATCATCGAAGAGGTATGCCGGCAAACGGCCGTGTGGCGTGCCGCGGAATTGCCACCCTTACAAATGGGCATCAACATCTCTGGGCATCAGTTCAAACACAGAGCTCTATGTGCGCAAGTTCTTAATCAACTGTCCTCTCACAAGTTGGACATCGAAGCGGTTGATCTTGAAATCACCGAAACGGTCGCGATGGAACGGACCAAGCAGGTGACGTCAAATGTCGAAAGCCTAGTCGATGCGGGTTTCAGCATTTCCATGGACGATTTTGGTACGGGCTATTCATCCCTCTCCAACCTACAGGCCTTTCCTGTGCGGCGTTTAAAAGTGGACGGCTCGTTTGTCCGCGGTATCGGAACGGATCGGGACGACGAAAAAATCGTCGAGGCCGTTATCGGCCTGGGCCATTCCCTGGGCCTTTCGGTGATTGCTGAAGGGGTTGAAACTCAAGATCAGGTGACGTTCTTGAAAAATCTCCATTGCAATGAAATCCAAGGATATCTGGTCAGTAAACCTCTCCCTGCGGATGATTTTGTTGCCTTTCTTCAAGACCGCGAGCCCCTAACCGTCCACTAACACTGGCATCATTGCGCCACGGCGACTCTCCTTGCTGGCATGTAAACGGCTAAGCCCTTATAAACACGTGGCTTTCAATCTTTCGCCAGCGGAGAGCGAAACCTGTGGGTGTCAAAAGCATGACCGGTTTTGCCCGAACCGAAGGCACCATCGCCGATGGTGCCCTGTCGTGGGTGTGGGAATTACGCTCCGTGAACGGTAAGGGACTGGATATCCGACTTCGGTTGCCCGCTGGTTTCGAAGGGCTGGAGCCCAAAATTCGTCAGACGGCAGGGGAGTGCCTCGCCCGCGGCAATCTGACCATTTCTCTCACTGTGACCTTCAGCGGCGGTGAAGACAGTTACCGGATCAATCAGGATTTTCTCGATCACCTGATCGCGCTTGCGGAAAACAAGGCGCATTTCCTACCTTCCAATGTGGGGCCGGCGACCCTTGATGGTCTCATGGCGGTTAAAGGTGTGGTGGAAGCCGCGGATCCAACGGCAAAAACCGAAGAAGATAACGCGGCACGCAGCAAAGCGCTTATTCAGGGCTTGCAGGATGCCCTTGCGTCCCTCATCAGTGCACGCGCCGACGAGGGCCAGCATCTCGAAAACCTGCTACGCAATCAGCTTAAGGACATGGATGGGCTGGTGCAGTCTGCCCAAACCTGTGCCGCCAATCAGCCTGACGCCTTGAAAGCCCGCCTCAAGTCTCAAGTCGAAGCTCTTTTGGAAACCTCGGCCGCGCTGCCGGAAGAGCGTTTGGCGCAGGAAGCGGCCATCTTGGCGACCAAGGCCGACGTCACTGAAGAACTGGACAGATTGACCGGACACATTTCTCAAGGACGAGCTCTTTTGGACGGCGGCAGTCCGTGCGGGCGTAAGCTGGAGTTTCTCTCCCAAGAATTTAACCGTGAAGCCAATACGCTGTGTTCAAAATCCACAGACGCGGACTTGACCAAGATCGGCCTGGATCTCAAGGCGGTGATTGATCAGTTCAGAGAGCAGATACAAAATTTTGAATGATGTGTTCAATACCGGATCGGGACCGCGATAATGCCGAGTTCGACCATTAACCGTCGCGGTCTCATGCTTGTCCTTTCGTCACCCTCTGGCGCAGGTAAAAGTACTATTGCGCGCGCCATTCTTGAGCGTGAAGACGATATATTTATGTCTGTGTCTGTAACAACACGCCCTCCCCGGCCGGGCGAAGTGGACGGCAAGGACTATTACTTCATTGACGAAGCTGAATACCGGAACAAGGTCAAAAACAAGAATCTGCTTGAACACGCCGAGGTATTCGGAAATTTTTACGGCACGCCTCGCTCTCTCGTCGAAAACCACCTCAGCGCGGGCGAGGACGTCATGTTCGATATTGATTGGCAGGGAGCGCAGCAGCTCGGGGAATCAGCCCGCGACGATCTCGTCAGCATTTTCATTCTGCCACCCAGCTACGAGGAGCTTGAAAAGCGGCTTTCCGGCCGTGGCCAGGATTCCGACGAGGTCGTCAAGGGTCGAATGGCGAAAGCCGCAGATGAAATGAGTCACTGGCCCGAATATGATTATGTGATCATTAATGACGTTATCGAAGAAAGTATCGCGAACGTGCAGGCTATATTGAAAGCGGAACGGTTGAAGCGTGCGCGCCGGGTAGGACTTGTGAGCTTTGTCAATGCCATGAGAAGTCAAAGCGGATAGAAATAGAGAAGAACCTATAGAAAGACCATACATGGGCCGACTGCTGACAATTTTACTGCTTGGGGCAGCCATCGCTTTTGGAGCGTACGTGTACTTGGGGCAACCTGCCGGTGGCCCAAGCGCAGATACGCCGGCGCGGCAACCGTTTGCCATTCCGGTCGAACTGGGGACGGTCGAGACGGCCCCGTTTGTCGAACAGGAAACCGCTGTCGGATCATTACTGTCCGACGAGGCCGTCATTATTCGATCCGAAATTGCCGGGCGCATTGCCGTCATCGGGTTCGAAGAAGGGCAAGACGTCAATCAGGGTGATCTGTTGATCGCTATTGATGACAGCATCTACCGGGCCGAGTTCAATCAAGCGGAAGCCCGGCTCAAACTGTCACAAGCCAACTACGACCGGGCGCTGGATTTACAACGCCGCGGCGCCGGCACGCAACGGGCTTTGGACGAAGCCATATCCGAACTACAAGAGGACCAGGCAACCCTGGATCTTGCTCAGGCCCGGCTTGAACGGACAAGAATAAGTGCGCCGTTTTCTGGAGTCATAGGCATCCGCAAGGTTAGCCCTGGAGATTACATCACAGCGGGTCAGGAAATCGTCAATCTGGAAGCCATTGATCCCATCAAGGTGGCCTTTCAGGTTCCCGAAGTGCTGTTGTCGGTTGTTAGAACGGGCCAATCGGTGATGGTCAGTGTCGACGCCTATCCTGGAGAAGAGTTCCCCGGAGAGGTTTATGCCATCGGTCCGCGCATTGAATCGTCTGGCCGCAGCGTCAATCTTCGCGCCACCGTTGCTAACCCCGATGGACGTCTTCGCCCTGGGCTCTTTGCCCGTATCGAAATTATTTTTGAGCGCCGCGAAAACGCGATGATGATTCCGGAACGGGCTTTGGTGCCCATTCAGTCGCGTCAGAACGTTTTTGTCGTTGAACAAGGCGTGGCCAAATTGCGCACGGTGACCACCGGTGGCCGTACTGGCGGTCTTGTCGAGATTTTATCGGGACTGGAACCCGGCGACACCATCGTCACGGCAGGACAGCTCAAGCTGCGAGACGGTGTGCCTGTTGTCGACGCCAACCAATTCGGCGGTCCTGGCGTATGAACATTACCGAACTTTGTATCCGCAGGCCCGTTCTCGCATCGGTCATAAACCTGATCATAATTCTGCTCGGTCTTGTCTCACTTCAAACCCTGACCATTCGCCAATACCCCAACATCGACTCTCCGGTGGTCACGGTTTCAACACTGTATCCAGGCGCCAGTGCGTCCATTATGGAAACCCAGGTCACCGATCCCATTGAAGAGGCGCTCTCGGGGATCGAAGGAGTCGATTTCATCAGTTCCATCAGCCGGTCCGAACAAAGCCAGATCAGCGTGCGTTTCAACCTTGATCGCGATCCCGACGCTACCGCGTCTGACGTCCGCGACCGGGTTGGCCGGTCTCGCGGTTTGTTGCCGACCGACGTGGAAGAACCGATCATCGCCAAGGTCGAAGCCGATGCGCAGGCCATCATTTATATGGCGTTTTCGTCCGAGCGGTACTCGGCGCTTGATCTAACAGGCTGCTGAAAAAGTGGCTGGTTCGGCTTTGAGGGTGGCCTTATCGCCGAGATGATAGGCGAACTCAATCTCCAACGATCCGTCGTCGAGGAGTTCGGCCGATCCTGAAGTGTGGGTTTGCAGCGTTTTCAAAGGGTTGCGTTGTCTAACCCATGAAAAAGCGGCCTTTGAAAACAAAAAGCTTTTTCGTTTTTGTCCAACCCTTAACCGGGCTTTCTACGGGTGCCGAGGGTGCCGGGGGGTGCGTTGCTAAGCACTCGCCCACTCCGCGCTGTCGGTGCAAAACGGCTGAGCACGGGGCGGACTTTCGCGTTAGGTGGGACCGGTCATAGCGCAAAGCCAGACCGAGAAAACCCAAAACTTGAGCGACGGCGAAAGGGGCGAAAGCGGCGGGCGACTAGGGCGGACGGTAGATCGGGACTGTTGATCGCAGTCAATGGAACCGCCCAACCCCAAGGGGAGCCTCGCAGCTCACATAAGAAAAAAGACCCTCCGTCCGCTCGTCGCCTCCACGCATTACTTCCTCCATGCAATCAACAAAGAGAAAGAATCATTCCAAAGCCTCAAAAGGAAGACTTTTTCAGCAGCCTGCTAACCGAGTTCATAGAACAACTGGTGGTCGACCAGGTCCAAGCCCTTCCAGGTGTTGCCAGCGTGGAAATGTTTGGCCATCGCCGCTATGCCATGCGCATATGGCTCGACCGGGCCAAAATGGCTGCGTACGGTGTCACCACCGCTGATATTGAAACGGCCCTCAGAGAACAAAATCTGGAAGTACCGTCAGGCCGGATCGAAAGCATCGACCGGGAATACACGGTTGTCGCGGAAACGGACTTGCAGACTCCTGAAGAATTTTCGAACGTCATTCTCAGGGAATCGGCTGGTTATCTGGTTCGCCTGGGCGATATAGCGCGGGTTGAACTGGGGCCAGAAGAAGAACGTCAAATCAGCCGTCTCAACGGGAAGGAAGGGGTCGTCGTCGGTGCGGTCAAGCAGTCGACGGCCAATCCTCTAGACGTCAGTACCGCCTTCAAAGCCCTTCTGCCCAGTGTTCAGGAATCCATGCCCGAAGGCGTTGACGTTCAGATCGCATACGACACCACCGTCTTTATTTCCGAATCAATTGAGGCCGTCTATTTCGCCATTGCCGAAGCCATCGTGCTGGTCTCGTTGGTCATCTTCGTTTTTCTCCATACCTTCCGCGCCAGCATCATTCCGCTGGTGACCATACCGGTTTCGCTCATCGGTGCGCTGGCCGTCATGAATTTGTTTGGGTTTTCCATCAATGTGCTGACCCTTTTGGCGTTTGTGCTTGCCATTGGTCTTGTCGTCGATGATGCCATTGTCATGCTGGAAAATATTCACCGGCATATTGAACGCGGTTTGGAACCCTTTGCTGCAGCGATCCGCGGCTCTAAACAGATCACTTTCGCCATCATCGCTATGTCGACCACTCTGGCGGCTGTCTTTTTCCCCGTGACTTTTGCTTCGGGCACGACCGGTAAATTGTTCACCGAATTTGCCCTCACTTTGGCCGGCGCCGTTCTGGTTTCAGGTCTAACGGCGTTGACGCTTACACCCATGATGTGTAGCCGCTTGTTGCGCGAAGAAAAGGAAAAGGGAGTCATGACCTCTGGCATCGACGGCGCGCTGACAGTCTTAGTCAACGGCTATCGCACATTGCTGACCTTTATTCTCAGGGCCCGTGTCGCCGTCGTAAGTTTGATCGTTTTGATTGCGATTGGGGCGTTTTCACTGTTTGCGTCCCTTAAGCAGGAACTTACTCCGTTGGAAGACAGCGGCTTGATCATGATCCAGCAAATCGGGCCGGAAGGGGCGACACCCGATTTCATGTATAACAACGCCCGTATCGTAGAGGGTGTGGTTAGCAAAGTCCCCGAGATGGAAAACTACATGACCATGGTGGGATTTCCAGTCACCACCATTACGTCTACGTTTGCGTCGACCATTCCCTGGAGCGAACGGGAGCGCTTGACTTACGAAATCTCGGAAGAAATCACACCCCAGCTGTTTATGATTCCCGGCATCATGGCTTTCGCCGCCATACCACCACCCTTCGGCGGGTGGGGTCAGCCGAAACCGGTTCAATTGGTCGTGCGCACGACCGGAACA
This sequence comes from Rhodospirillaceae bacterium, assembly GCA_965207985.1. Lineage (GTDB taxonomy): Bacteria > Pseudomonadota > Alphaproteobacteria > Rhodospirillales > Rhodospirillaceae > CBDBND01. The sequence goes on from CBDBND010000013.1 coordinate 86,564, forward strand.
TACCAAGATTTGCAGGAACTGACGGACTTGACGTTGGCACGCCTCGCCAACAGCACGCTGGTGCGTGATCTGGATACGGATCTTCGTCTCAACAAACCGGAACTACGAACAGAGGTGTTGCGCGACAAGGCTGTTAACGTCGGTGTGTCGGTTGCGACTGTGGGGCGCACATTGGAAACGCTTCTCGGTGGCCGCAAGGTCACCCGTTTCAAAAGGGCCGGTGAGCAATACGACGTCATTGTCCAGATCGAGCCCTCCGAGCGCACCGATCCGCGGGACTTGGCGCGTATATTCGTTCGCGGCAACAACGGTGCGATCATTCCGCTCGGCAATCTGGTCACTTTGGAAGAAACGGTAGCCGCTCGGGAACTGGTTCACTTTGACCGCTTGCGAGCCGTGACCATCACCGCCAATCTTTATCCTGGAGCCAGTCTCGGCGAGGCCCTCGACCTGGTTGAGCAAACGGTTATTGATATCGCGCAAGTACCGGTACAGACCGATTACGCCGGGGTCAGCCGGGAGTTTAAGGATGCGTCGGGCCGTCTCGGTTTGGTGTTCGTTCTCGCCATCATGTTCATCTGCCTCGTCTTGGCGGCCCAATTCGAGAGTTTCATCGATCCGTTCATTATTCTCATCACCGTGCCTTTGGCCATCGCTGGCGCTTTGCTGACACTCAAACTGACGGGTGGATCGCTCAACGTATACAGTCAGGTGGGCTTGATTACGTTGATTGGTCTCATTTCAAAGCACGGCATTCTGATCGTGGAATTTGCTAACTCCCGTCGCGCACAAGGGATGGACAAAATGAAAGCGGCTTTGGAATCCGCCGTGTTGCGGCTCCGTCCCATTCTTATGACCACCGGGGCCATGGTGCTGGGCGCCGTGCCCTTGGCCATCGCCACTGGAGCTGGTGCCGAGGGCCGCCAGCAGATTGGCCTGGTCATTGTCGGCGGACTGTTGTTCGGATCGTTCTTTACTCTATTCGTCGTGCCCGTGGTGTACACCTTCTTGTCACGGGAACGCCGCGCCTTACCGGAAACCGCTGTTCCCGCGACGCCGACAGGAGCGCCCGCAGAGTAAAGTCGCTTTGAAAGCCTCTTTGCTAGAACGTGTCTTTGCGCTGACGCACTTCCGCGAACACCGCCACTGGATCCGCATTCTCCATGCCTAAGGCCGCTTTGAGATCGGGCTGATCGGCGCGCAGGAACGGATTGGCTGCTAGTTCCTCACCCAATCTTGATGGCACTGTCGGCTCGCCCCGCTCCCGTTTGGCCTTCACTTCCGCCTCGCGTGTGCGCAGGGCGAGGTTGTTTGGGTCCACGGTGACGGCAAAACGGATGTTGCTCTGGGTATACTCGTGGGCACAGTACACCCGCGTTTCCGAGGGCAGGGCACGGAGGCGGCTTAAGCTGGACCACATCTGGTTCATGGTGCCCTCGAACACCCGTCCGCAACCGATGGAAAACAGGGTATCGCCGCAGAACAGAGCATCGGACTCCGCAAACCAATAGGCAATGTGCCCGAGTGTGTGGCCTGGGACAAAGAACACTTCGGCCTCCGCAGCACCGAAACGAAAGGTGTCACCATCGTTGACTTCTACGTCAATGCCGGGGATGCGGTCCCGGTCATGCCCCGGGCCGACGATGGTGCAGCCGGTCCGTTTTTTGATTTCTAGATTACCGCCGGTGTGATCACCGTGATGATGGGTGTTGATAATGTGGGTGATGGTCCACCCTAACCGTTCCGCTTCCGCCAAAATCGGATCGACCACCGCCGGATCGACAACGCCGACGGTGTTTTGTTCCGGCTCCCGCACCAGATAGACGTAGTTGTCATTGAGCACGGGAATTTGACGAATGTCGAGCTGCGCCATGGCTCCCCTCAAATAACGGATGGGGATCATACGCCGAGAGGGGGGTCGGTTTGAAGCCGAACCTCCTGCTTGTTAGGCTAAGCCATGCGTACCGCCGTACTCATCGTGTTCGCTCTGGTCGGTGCTGGCCCTGCGGCCGGCTGTGAACTGGATCGTCCCATCGTTTTTGCCGGCATGGATTGGCAGTCCAATGCCTTTCATACCGCCGTTGCACAGAGAATCCTTGAACACGGCTACGGCTGTGAAACGGATGTTCTGCCCGGCACGACCATTCCGCTACTCCAGGGTGTGGCCCAAGGCGACATCGACGTGGTCATGGAAGTTTGGAAGGACAACGTCACCGAGGTGTGGAACCGAGGCCTGCGCCGGGGCCAAGTGGTTGAACTGGGTACCAACTTTCCTGACGCGGTACAGGGCTGGTACGTGCCCCGCTATCTGATCGAAGGTGACGGTGCGCGAGCGCCGAACCTGAAAGCTGTGTCCGACCTTCCCGCTCACAAGACGTTGTTCACAGACCCCGAAGAACCCGACAAGGGGCGCTTCTATAACTGCATCGCTGGATGGAATTGCGAGGTGATCAACAGTGCCAAGCTCAAAGCCTATGGCCTTGAAGATCATTTCACCAACTTCCGACCGGGTACTGGCGCTGCCCTGGCGGCAGCGATCGCCTCGGCCTATGTCCGTCAACAGCCGATTGTAACCTACTACTGGGGACCCACTTGGGTGCTCGGCAAATACGATATGGTCATGTTAGAGGAGCCCGACTACGACGCCGCAGTATTTACAACTCTGGCCACAGCAACCGATCCCGAAGCGGCAACGGCTTATCCCATTGTAGAAGTGGTCATTGGCGCCAACCGCAGGTTTGCCGAGGCAGCCCCCGATCTGGTCGCCTTTTTTGAACGTTACGAAACCGACGCAGCCTTGGTGAGCGAAGCGCTTGCTTATATGCAGGATACCGGCGCAGAGGGAGCGGCCGATCATTTTCTTAAGACCCGCACGGACGTCTGGGCAACTTGGATTGAAAGTGCGATCGCCGAGAAGATTATCGCCGCTCTGCCCTAGCAGGCTGCTGAAAAACGATTTGGAGCGATCATCTCGGCAATTTTGTTTTCGTATGAGCCATTTTCCGATTCTATTTTTTCGCGGACGCCCATCCATTGATTCTTTCGTTTCGCGAGATGGGCTCTCGGCCGAGTTTTTCATCAGCCTGCTAGCCCGTTTCGCAATCCAGCCCATTTTCAGGCACACTCGCCAAGTCTTAGATGTCGCGGCGGGAGGCCGCCATGTTTCCAGAACGCTTCACCCTTTCCATTGCACCCCCCATCAACACTTTCGTCGATTGGCTGGTGGTCACTTATGGAGATGCCCTGCAATCCTTCTCCGACGGCCTGCTTGGCATTCTCGTCGCATTGGAAGGATTCTTACGCGACGCTCCGTGGTGGTACGTCCTGCTTTTAATCGGCTTGGTGGCCTATGGCGCCAGCCGCCGGTGGACCACAAGCCTTGGTTTGGTGGCCCTGTCCTTTTTCATGGGTGTTCTCGGTTTGTGGGATGAATCCATGCAGACCCTGGCGCTGATGCTGGTGTCCACGGTCATTGCCGTTGTCTTCGGCGTGCCCTTCGGGATTGTCTTGTCCCGCTCAAAGCGGGCCCGGTTCGTCGGTCTCCCCATACTCGATGCCATGCAGACGTTGCCGAGTTTTGTCTATTTGATCCCGGCCTTGATGTTGTTCGGCCTCGGCAAAGTGCCGGCCATCATTGCCACCGTGATTTACGCCATGCCGCCGGTCATACGCCTGACGGATCTGGGATTGCGGCAAGTGGACCGGGAGGTCATGGAGGCCGCCGACGCCTTCGGAGCAACGTCATCCCAACGGCTTTGGAAAGTGGAACTGCCCTTGGCCCTGCCGTCCATCATGACAGGGATCAATCAGGCCACCATGATGGCCCTGTCCATGGTGGTGATCGCCTCCATGATCGGCAACCGCGGATTAGGACAAGAGGTCCTGCTCGGCATCAACACCCTAGATGTGGGCCGCGGCACGGCAGCAGGGTTGGCCATCGTGGTCATGGCGATCATCCTGGACCGCATCACACAGGCCTATGCCCTTAGGGTGCAAGCGGCCCGGGGTAGCAGAGAATCCCAGACATGAGTCTGATCCGCCTGCATCGGGTGACAAAAGCCTTCGGACCAAAGCCCGAGGAAGCGTTAGGTCTCATCGCTGAGGGCTTGAACCCCGCAAACGTAAGGGAACAGACAGGTACGTCGGTCGCCTTGACGGAAACCTCGTTGAACATCGAAACGGGCGAGGTCTTCGTCGTCATGGGGCTGTCCGGTTCGGGCAAGTCCACATTGCTGCGTCTCATCAACAGGCTGATCGAGCCGACAACGGGGACGGTCTTCATTGCCGATAAGGACATCGGCCAAATGTCACCGGCGGATTTGCGTGCCTTACGGCGCAGCCGCATGGCCATGGTGTTTCAAAGTTTTGCCCTGCTGCCCCATCGCACGGTTGCCGACAACATCGTCTTTGGACTCGACATTCAAGGTGCAGAACACGAAGTCAAAGCCGCTCAAGCCCATCAATGGATCGAACGTGTCGGGCTCGACGGCTATGCCGACGCTTTTCCCCATCAGTTGTCCGGCGGTATGCGTCAGCGCGTCGGTCTGGCCCGGGCTCTGGCCACGGGCGCCGACATCCTACTCATGGACGAACCGTTTTCCGCTCTCGATCCGCTCATTCGCAGAGAAATGCAGGACCTGCTCGTCGGTCTGGAGAAGGAACTGGGACGGACCATAATCTTTGTCACCCATGATTTGGCGGAAGCCATGCGCTTGGGCACACGGATCGCCATTTTGCGCGACGGTCAGATCGTACAGACGGGATCTGCGGCGGACATCGTTGATCATCCTGCCGATGATTACGTCAGGGCATTTACGGAGGACTTGCGCCTCAGTCTGGGCGGCTAAGCCTGAGGTAGGGATTTTCTTACGTCCGTGGCCGTTTGTGGTGGTCCACGTATTCCGGATGCTTGCGCTGTATCCAGGTCAAAAACGCCGCGATTTCGGGATGCGCCCTCAAGACGACAGCGGTGGCATAGGCGGTGGCCAGCGCCTTTTCGTCGAGGACGGCATGAATTTTCCGGTGGCAGACCTTATGCATCCAATTCCACTCGGTGCCTTCGCCGCCTTGTGACTTTGGAACCCAGTGGTGACGATCCAGGCTGGCGCCCGGGACCATGGGCCGGTGACAGAGGGGGCATCGGGGCTCCTGATCGGACTGGGATGCTGCCATTGCTAGCCTTTCCGTTTGGCCCGCTCGAGTGAACGAAAGTTCGAAAATAAACCACAATTGAGCCGTACTTGTGATATGTCAGCCTTAGATAAACTTTCAGTTTGAAGACACCCGTTTGAACACACCAGTGCGTTTTCCTTTTACCCGAAACCGCTCCTCAAAACGCTGGATCAAAATGCTCCCTACCGTCTGTCTCGGAGCCGCTCTTGCCCTGCTGCCGTCTCTTAGTACCGCCCAAGACGTCACGGTGATCCGTATAGGTACCGGCTCCACGGCAGGGACTTACTTTCCCGTCGGCGGACTGATCGGCAACGTTATTTCGAACCCGCCCGGCTCCCGGCCTTGTGACCGCGGCGGCAGCTGCGGGGTACCTGGGCTGATTGCCGTCGCCCAATCGACCGCGGGATCCATTGAAAACATCAACGCCGTGATCGATGGCGCCATGGAACTGGGCCTGTCCCAGGCCGATGTCGCGTATTGGGCTTTCTTTGGCACCGGGTTTTTTGAAGGCTGGCAGCCAAAGGACTCTTTGCGGGCGCTGGCGAACCTCTTTCCGGAAAACATCCACCTCGTCGCTAGGACAGAGTCAGGCATCGAGACGCTGAATGATCTCAAAGGAAAACGGGTGTCGTTGGGCGGGCCGGGCTCAGGCTCTGGTGTTGATGCGCGCCTCATTCTTACTGCTTACGGCCTTAAATTTAGCGAGATGACTCTTTCCGACCTGGACCTTGAGCCATCCGTCGACGCCATGGCGGCGGGAGAGATCGATGCTTTCTTTTTGGTCAGTGGCGCACCGGCTCTCGCGATCCAGGACTTGGCAGAACAGATCGCCCTTACGTTCGTTCCCATTAATGGGCCGATCGCCACCAAATTGACGAAGATCTTTCCGTTCTTTGAAAAAGGTGTGATTCCGGCTGGGGTCTACGGCGATAACCCGATGACGGAAACACTGGATGTGGGCGCTCTGCTTATTGCCCGCGAGGACATGACCGACGACCTGGCCTACGGCATCACCAGTGCGCTTTGGCATCCCAACACCGCACCGCTCTTGGCCAACGGTCATCCGCGGGCCCGGCTAATGAGTTTGTCGCGGGCGTTTCAGGGTGTGGGGGTGAGAGTTCATCCCGGTGCTCTCAAATATTATGTCGAGCAGGGTGTCGTGCCAGCACCCGGAACCAGCCAGGCTGGCGCCAATGATCAGCCATCTGTAGTTCGTTGATAGGGTTTGTTGATGACGACACTTCCGGTTACTGACGCTGGCGCCGAAGCCACACCGATCATTGCCGTGACCAAGCAAGCCTTTAAAGATTGGCAGGACGTCCAACCCGAAAAGCTGGCGGCATGGATATCCGCCAACGGCTTTGACGCAGAGTCCGGTGCCACGTGTTTGTATCCTGCGCTTGAAGGGGACCTGGGCGGTGTTGTCCTGGGTCTGGGGGACGGAAGCGACAATTGGGCGGCTGGTAAATTGGCGCGCGCTCTGCCCGCTGGGACCTATAAACTCCAAGAGTTGATCGGTATCGAAGAAAAGGAGCAAGACTCTGTAGCCACATGGATCGCATTGGCATGGTGTCTCGGGTCTTACCGCTTTGAGCAATACAAGTCTGATACCGGTCCCGACCCCGCCGTCCTTGTCTATCCCGAAGGTGCGGACAGAGCCTTCATAGACGGTGCAGCCCAAGCCGCATATCTCACCCGGGATCTCATCAACACGCCTGCTGAAGATATGAATCCTGAAGCGCTGGCAAATGCAGCAATGGATTTGGCTGCAGCTTATAAAGCGCAGGTCGATGTCATCGTTGGCGATAATCTTTTGGAAAAGAACTTTCCTGCCATTCACGCCGTCGGCCGGGCGGCCACCATTGCGCCGCGTCTCATTGATCTGACGTGGGGAAAGGCGGGTGCGCCCAAAGTGACGTTGGTGGGTAAGGGCGTGTGTTTCGACAGCGGTGGTTTGGATATCAAGCCGTCCAGCGCGATGCGGAACATGAAGAAAGACATGGGCGGTGCGGCCACTGTTCTCGGTTTGGCCGATTGGATCATGCGGGCACAAGTGCCGGTCAATCTACGCGTTCTCATTCCCGCTGTGGAAAACGCGGTAGCGGGCAACGCGTTTCGACCCGGGGATGTGGTAAGAACACGCAAGGGGACAACCATTGAAGTCGGCAATACGGACGCCGAAGGCCGGGTGATTCTCGCCGATGCCCTTGCTTTGGCCTGCGAAGACAATCCGGATCTTTTGATTGATTGCGCCACTCTGACAGGAGCGGCGCGTGTTGCTCTTGGGCCAGAACTGCCGGCCTTGTTCACGCCCGATGACGACTTGGCCTCCGAGTTGGGCGCTTCTGGGATGCTGCGCAACGATCCATTGTGGCGATTACCGCTGTGGTCTCCGTACCGCAAGCTGATCGACAGCAAAGTGGCGGACATCAATAACGCTGGGGAGTCCGGTTTTGCCGGCGCCATTACCGCGGCTCTCTTTCTTCAGTCCTTTGTCGACGAAGGTGTATCGTGGGCGCATCTCGACCTGTTCGGTTGGAACCCGGAAGAAAAGCCGGGCCGGCCCGTTGGCGGCGAAGCGTTTGCCCAGCGGGCTCTGTTCAACGTTATTGGCAAGCGTTTCAGATAACCCACCGATTTCCGGTCTCTAAGTCCTCTTTTTGATCTCCCGAGAAGCACGGTGAAGCCGTTTCGCGCCCCGGTTCGCCATGATATAATTTAACGATTTCAACGCGTTGGTGTGCTGGATGGGTCTCACCCAAATCATTGTGTTGGCCGTTGTCCAGGGTATCACCGAATTCCTGCCCATTAGCTCGTCCGGTCATCTCATTCTCATTCCGGCGCTGACGGACTGGCCCGATCAGGGCCTGATGCTGGATGTCGCTGTTCATGTCGGCACCCTCGGTGCGGTGATGATTTACTTTTGGCAGGATCTCTTTGCCATGGTGGGAGGCGTATTTCGTCTATTGAAAGGACGACGTGATCCCGGTGCCCGCCTCGCCGGGCAGGTTGCCGTGGCAACGCTACCGGTTCTGGTGGCCGGCTACTTTCTTGAACAGATCGGCCAGGATGCTTTGCGGTCAATCACGGTTATCGCTTGGGCAACACTCGGCTTCGGTGTCCTCCTCTTTATCGCTGATCGTTTGAGTATGACGGTCAAACGGTTGGACCACGCCACATACGTCGACGTCATCTTCATCGGTTTTGCACAAGTCCTGGCGTTAATCCCTGGAACCAGCCGCGCAGGGATCACCATGACGGCGGCCCGCTTTCTCGGTTATGAACGGCCGGAAGCGGCGCGCTTTTCCATGCTCCTGTCCATCCCCACCATTGCCGCTTCAGGGCTTTGGTTGGGCATGACCCTTTACGAAGTGGACGACGTTACCGTTACCCAGGGCGTGGTCACTGCTGCCGGAATTTCTTTCGCCACCGCTATCCTCACTATTGCCGCTTTAATGTCATGGCTGCAGCGGTCGTCTTTTACGCCGTTTGTGATTTATCGGGTTGCCCTAGGGCTGGTGTTGCTGGCCATCGCTTATGGTTGGATCTGACCCGTCAGTTACGTTCTATCTGGGACTTGGCAGTCGATATTCTTACCTGGCCGCGACACAGCTTGACTCACTGTCTCAGAGAACCGGCGCTATTTTTGAATGGCGGCCGATCAAAAGTTCATTGCTTACAGCATCCCACGATGTCGCTCCGTTCCAATGGGATGACAAAACACAAGACTGGTGGGGTGCGCGGGTCTCCGGCCAATACAAAGAATCCTACCGACGGGACGACTTGTCACGCTGGGCTGCTTTTTACGGTGTTCCGTACCAGAACCCAAAGCCACCGGCCATGGACGCCGAGCGGCGGACTCTCTACTGCGTTGCCGCCTGTCTCATGGACCAGGGGCCAAATTACACTTCAGCCATGTTTGAGCGGATGTACGCCGATGGTATCGCCATTAGTGAAGAGGACTGTCTCGCCATTGCCGGTGAAGTTGGGCTTGATCCTCAGCGTTTGGCGGCAGGTGTCGATGATGGCTCGGCTTCCGCAACCCATGCCGCATGGATTGAGCAAGCACACGCCCTCGGTCTATTCGGCGTGCCGACGTTTCATTACGAAGACCAGTTATTCTGGGGAAATGACCGACTTGTGCTGCTGGAGGCGGCGCTTTTGCGTTAACGCTCATCCAGCCTGAGTTTTTTCGTTTGCTGATAGGGGCGGAAGCGGCGCAGATATGTCGGCACAATGGACTCCACCGTAGAGGGTGTAATGCCGAGATCGGCGAGGCCGGGTTTCGATCCGTCCACTACATTGTCGGTCCGCAAAAGCCTGACTTGATCCGGTGTCAGCAAAGGTTTCGGCATGAATTGCAGCCAAAAGGCCATATACCGTCCAAGCCAGAAAGGAAGCCCGAGGATCCAGGCATTCCGATCAGTGTAGTGATTGATCATCTCGAGCACGGTGCGCATGTCGTAGACGGCCGGTCCGCCGAGTTCATAAAGTCGACCGGTGTGTTTTTCTTCATTAAGAACCTGCTCTACCGCAGACGCAACGTCCCCCACAAAAACCGGTTGGAACTTCGTGCCGCGGCCTTCTTCCGTATGGGGATTCGCATCGGTGAAATAGGTCATGGTCGATGACATACGCCCCAGGTCTGCGAACAAATTAAAAAATCCGTCTTCCGCTCCGAAGATGACACTGAGACGAAGCACAGTCGCGTTGGGAAACGCGGCCATCACCGCAGTTTCCCCTTCTGCTTTGGAGCGCGCATACGAGGAGAGTGACTCCGCATGCGCGCCAACCGCAGAGAGGTGAACCAAACGGGACGCCCCGGCAGCACTGGCGGCTTTGGCGACCCGCGCCGCGCCGTCCACATGCATGGCCTGAAACGACCGCGATCCTCGCTCAAAGAGAATACCCACCGTATTGATAACCCAATCGGCACCCTCAACCGCTTTGGCCACTTCTTTGTCTGAGGCGATGGAAGCCGGAAGAAGAGAAACCTGTCCAAGATCGCCAGCGGTTTTCAGGAAATAGGCTTTTTCTATATCCCGGACGGCAACACGGACACGCGCACCCGCCGCGACCAGCCGCCGGACCACATAACGTCCGACAAAACCCGACCCTCCAAATACCGTAACCAGGCGGTTGTTCATGGCAGCCCCTTTCGCGCCGAGGATGAACGGATGCCGCAGCATCCGGCCACGGCTGAAGCTCGCATAGTTGCTTCACCAAGGCAATAAATGTGGCCTTTTGGCTATGCCCTGCCGATTACGGGCCAACGCGTTGACAAGGGCCAAGGGAAGGCTATATGCCTTGCCGCCCCAAGACCGTGCCATTGTCGTAAAATGGCGTGCCGCGCCCAGGTGGCGGAATTGGTAGACGCGCTGGCTTCAGGTGTCAGTGGCCGCAAGGCCGTGGAAGTTCGAGTCTTCTCCTGGGCACCATCTTTTATCTCCGGCCGCAGGGGGGCGACCGTGACCAATCATGTTCATAAAGGGGATTTACCCGACGGACTCCAGTTTGGAGATGCCATTGCCGTTGATACGGAAACCATGGGTTTAAATCTTGTCCGAGATCGTCTCTGTGTCGTGCAACTGTCCACCGGAGACGGTGACAGTCACATCGTCCAGGTCTCCGATCCTTACGATGCCCCGAACCTCAAAGCTGCCTTCAGCGATCCTAATCTTCTAAAAATTTTTCATTACGCCCGGTTCGATCTCGCCATGATCCTCAAACACTTTGGCGTTCGCTGTGAACCGGTCTATTGCACGCGCACCGTTTCTCGCCTCTGCCGTACAAACACAGACCGGCACGGTTTGAAAGATATTTGCCGGGACCTGCTGGGTATCGAACTATCAAAGCAGCAACAATCATCGGATTGGGCGTTGACAACGCTCAGTCCCGAACAAATCGACTATGCGGCGGCGGACGTCTTGCATTTGCACCAGCTTAAAGAGGAAATGGACCGCCTGCTCGATCGGGAAGATCGCAGAGACTTGGCCGAGGCATGCTTCCGTTTCCTGCCAGACCGGGCGGCGCTGGATGTGGCTGGTTGGGCCGAAGAAGATATTTTCGTCCATTAAAGGATGGTCCGATTTCCGCCCAATCAGTGGTTAAAATCACGCCAAAAGGCGCTGCGTTGACCGGATTCTGCCAACTCGCCATACTGACTGCGAACATGAATACGACCATGTAAAGGGTGCGTCCTCGTGAGGTCTCTTTGACAGGGCCGCGCTTGTAACCCAAATAATCGGCCTGGCCGAAAAACGATTTGGAGCGATTATCTCGGACACTTTGGCCATAAGAGCCTCTAAGTCTGTTTCACCAGATTGTTTAAGGATCAAACTGCGCCATGGCCCCATCTCCTCATGTTACCCAAGCGAAGCACAGTCCGGAGCTCTCCGCCGCCGATCTCGAGGCCGCCCGCCGCGTCATTGATCAGGCAAAGACCGGGCTCGATGTTCTCGCGGCTGAATTGGGGGACTCCTTTATCCGATGCATTGATCTGATCGCAGACCTCAAGGGGCGCGTCATTGTCTCCGGCATGGGCAAGAGCGGTCACATCGGATCAAAAATCGCCGCGACACTTGCATCGACAGGAACGCCCGCCTTCTTTGTCCATCCCGGTGAAGCCAGCCATGGCGATTTGGGAATGATTGCTGAGACCGATGCGGTTATAGCGTTGTCGAACAGTGGCGAAACATCAGAACTTTCCGACCTTGTTTCTTATACCAGGCGGTTTGGAATTCCCCTTATCGGCATTACCAAAAAAGCCAACTCCACTTTGGCGGACTCATGCGACATCGTGTTGTGTCTACCGGATGTGGGTGAAGCCTGTCCCCACGGTTTAGCGCCAACCACATCCACGACCATGATGATCTCTCTAGGAGACGCCATTGCCGTGGCCTTGCTGGAACGCCGCGGATTCACCGCCGACGATTATCATGTCTTCCACCCCGGCGGTAAGCTGGGCAAAAGCCTTTTTAAAGTCTCCGACATCATGCATGTAGGCGATGAAGTGCCGTTGACGCGTCCGGATGCGCCCATGAGCGATACCATTTTAACCATGACCGAAAAAACCTTTGGCATTGCCGGCGTTATCAATGAGGACGGAGAATTAATCGGAATCGTAACCGACGGTGACCTTCGCCGGCACATGTCTGACCATCTTTTTGCCATGACCACCAGCGATGTCATGACAACCAACCCAAAAGTTATCGACCCCCACACGCTCGCAGCGGAGGCGCTGCGCTTGATGAACGAATGGAAAGTAACCTGCCTTTTTGCGGTGAAAGACAGCAAACCCGTGGGTATTTGCCGAATGCATGACATTCTCAAAGCGGGCGTTGTTTAACTGGCATGACAGGCGAACTCGACGCAACGGGTGTGGGTACTCAACCCAGCGACGAACGCAAGCCGTGGGAACCCAAATCGGCTGACATTCGGGAGTCGGTTGCCAAATACAGCCGCTTTGTTTCCGCCATGAAAATACTGCTGCCGTCTCTCGCAGCATTTCTATTTGCTCTTGTTTTGATATTGCCGCAATTGCGCGATGAACCCGATCAGTTTTCGGCAGACATTGTACCGACGCGCGATGGCGAGGCTGGAACCCTCAGTCTCGTCAATGCCCGGTACTTTGGTGTTGATGAGTCAGGGCAACCGTTTTCGGTTACGGCTGAGTCGGTACGTGAAACCGATGACGAGGGCGAGACGATTGATCTTGTCGGACCAAAGGCGGACATCAGTCTTAACGATGGAACTTGGCTGGTCGTGGGGGCCGAGAACGGCAAGTATGACCGGGGGACCCAAGTCTTGGACCTAACTGGGGAAGTAAACCTCTTTCAAGACCAGGGATATGAACTGCATACGGATGCCGCAACGGTCCATCTCGACCAGGGACGCGCCACCAGCACGGTATCGGTTTACAGTCAGGGACCGTTCGGCCAGCTTGAATCAAACGGATTTGAACTGGAGGACAAAGGCAAAGTGGTGCACTTTACCGGCCCGGCCCGGCTTCTCTTGAATGGCAGCGCCAAGGGGCCCCAGGTGCCATGAACCGCTCTTCGTTTCTAACCTTCCTCGTCTTGATTGCTTCCACGTCTGTGGCAGCGCAAACCCTGTCGTTCCGCTCAGATGATCCCGATCAGCCCATAGAAGTTTTGGCTGAGCAAGGCATCGAGTGGCAACAAGAGCAAAAACGGTTCATTGCCCGCGGATCGGCTCGCGCCAAACAGGGAGACGTTGAGGTATTTGCCGACGAGTTGGTGGCCCACTACCGGGATAACGACACCGGTGCGACAGACGTTTTCCGGGTTGAAGCGTTTGGCGATGTGACGATTCAGTCTGCGGGCGAAACCGCAACTGGTAATGCAGCCGTTTATGATTTCGATACGGCGGTCCTTGTCATTGAAGGCGCCCCCGTTCGCTTGGAAACGCCGGATGGAATCGTCACCGCCTACGACACGATTCAATATTGGGAAAATGAAAACGTTGCCGTCGCCGAAGGCAATGCAATGGCGGAGAAAGACGATCAAAAACTGACCGCCGATACATTAACTGCACGGTTCAAAGAACTGCCGGGGTCAGATAACGGCAGCGCAAGGCGTAGTGGTGAACTCTCCCGCATTGAAGGTCACGGTAACGTCAGGCTGGAATCAAAGGGAGATATCATTCTTGGCGAACGCGGCCGTTACGACCTCGATAGCGGCATCGCAACGTTGGATGGCAATGTGCGATTGACCTCGGATCGAAATCAACTGCAGGGTGGATTTGCCGTGGTTGATACGAATAATGGGATCAGCACACTTTATGCCAGCGAGGCTGAAGCAGGCGTGCCTGGACCGTCAAAGGCGCCAAGGGTCCGCGGTCTCTTAGTCCCGCGCCCGAAAAGGGTCACGGAATCACCGGATTCGGAGTAAAGTTTCCTTAATCCGCCTCGGCTATACCGCGGGGCGAGGGAAGAGATGGTATGACACCGGATACGGTAGACAGCACAACGCCAACGGGCGCGCCAACGGATGCTCGGGTTAACGAAGCATCCGAAGGTTTGGTGGTGGAAGGTCTTGGCAAGTCTTTCAAAGGGCGTCCGGTTCTGCGCGCCGTCAGCCTTTCGGTCAAGCGGGGCGAAGCGGTTGGGCTGTTGGGACCGAACGGAGCCGGTAAAACGACGTCTTTTTACTGCGTCACCGGCCTTATCAGTCCCGATGAAGGCCGTATTCATTTGGACGGTGAAGACATAACGCCGCTCCCCATGTACCGGCGTGCCCGCTTGGGTATCGGATATTTGCCGCAAGAGGCTTCCATTTTTCGCGGCATGTCCGTTGAAGCCAATATCCGCGCCGTCGCTGAAGTAATCGAATCAGACAAAGCACGACAAGATGAGTTGGTTGATTCCTTATTGGAGGAATTCAACGTCACTCATCTTCGTCAGTCTCCTGCTCTCTCACTATCCGGCGGTGAGCGCCGCCGTGTGGAAATCGCCCGGGCCTTAGCCTCACGCCCAAGCTTCTTGCTGCTCGATGAGCCACTGGCCGGGATTGATCCCATTGCCGTCGCCGACATCCGGGACCTGGTGTCACACCTGAAGGACCGTGGCCTGGGCGTTCTCATTACCGATCACAACGTGCGCGAAACCCTGGACATCATTGATCGGGCATACATCCTCCACGAGGGAGCGGTTCTCATGGAAGGTGCGCCTTCCGAAATCGTGGCCCATGAGGGTGTGCGCCGGGTGTACCTGGGAGAGCGTTTCAGCCTCTGACGGCGGGGGACCGAAAAGCACATGGCACTCGGCCCCAGGCTCGATCTCCGGCAATCACAAAACCTTGTGATGACGCCGCAATTGCAGCAAGCCATCCGGCTGCTGCAGTTGTCTGCTGTTGATCTTATCGATTTCGTCGACAAAGAGTTGGAATCCAACCCGTTGCTTGAGCGCGATGAATCCGCATCCGGCAGTGCTCTGAGTGAAGCCATGGGCAACGCCGACGACCGAACGGAAGACGGCATGGTTGTGGTCGATACCCTTGAGGAAAATCAGTCAGACACCCCACTGGATATCGATGACAGCATGGCGGGCAATGACGCTGCTTTCGACACATCCGCCGACGCGCCGACCGGCGTGGCCGATATGTCCTCTTGGTCAAGCCGCCGCAGTTTTGATGAGTTCCTTCCCGATCTCGAACAAACCTTGTCTGAAGACGAAGATCTGCGGACCCATCTTGAACGTCAGCTCAGTTTGTCCGTCAAAGACCCGGCGGAACGGCTTATTGGCACGGCCTTGATCGACAGTCTCGACGACAGCGGATACATCGCCGGTGACCTAACTGCGATTGCCGAGCAATTGGGAGCGCCGGTTAAACGCATCGAGACGGTTCTTTCCGTACTGCAATCCTTCGATCCGCCCGGATTGTTTGCACGGGATTTGAAGGAATGCCTGGCCTTACAGTTGAAGGACCGGGACCGCTATGACCCGGCCATGGCCGCTCTTGTGGAAAACCTTGATCTGCTGGCGACCCGCGATTTCGAAAAACTCTTAAGTCTGTGCAACGTTGACCAAGAGGACCTCGAAGAGATGATAACTGAGGTCCGCGCCCTTGATCCAAAACCGGCCTTGAAATTTGAACAGGCTGTGAGCCAAACGGTTATTCCAGACGTCATCATGACACCCTCTACCGAAGGGGGTTGGCGGGTCGAGTTGAATAACGAAACCTTGCCGCGGGTGTTGGTGAACAATCAGTACTATGCGGAACTTAGCCGGACGGCAGGCGACGATACCGAGAAGACGTTTGTGGCGGAAAAGTTTCAGTCTGCAAACTGGCTGGTCCGCGCCTTAGAACAACGCGCAACAACAATTCTCAAAGTCGCAACCGCTTTGGTCAAAAAACAAGATGCGTTTTTCCGCAAAGGCATTACCCATCTGCGGCCACTCATTCTTCGTGATATCGCCGAAGAAATAGACCTTCACGAAAGTACGGTCAGCCGGGTGACGGCGAACAAATACATCGCCACACCACGCGGTATCTACAAACTCAAATATTTCTTTTCCCAGGCGCTGGCAACGGACGCCGGTGGCGAGGGAACGTCAGCGGAGGCGGTACGCTATCGGATCAAGAAAATGATCGATGAAGAGGCGGCAGACGACATACTCTCCGATGACCGGATCGTCGAATTATTGCGTGCGGACGGTATCTCAGTGGCTCGGCGAACAGTCGCTAAGTATCGGGATTCATTGAAGATTCCGTCGTCCGTACAACGCCGCCGGGAGAAGGCCCGTAACCTCTCTACGAGCTAGTCGAGTCCCTTTCTTGACTCGGGATATGGTCCTGAATATGTTTCGCCGCCCGCTCGAAAGGGGGCCCGCTTTGATGCGGCAAAAGCATCGGTTTCGCGCACGGATAAACAGGTCGCGAATACGTGAGCAAGACACAAGTGAACGTCAGTTCTAATTGCGTTAGCCTTTGAAAAAATCAGTTGGGAGACATCCCATAGAGTAAGCTCATTGCACAGTTTTCTGCGCGGACAAGGGCATTTAGAGGTATGTCGTTTCAATGGGCAGAGACCGTCACGCTCTATGGGACATAAGTTTGGGTATGGAAATTAGCGATCTGTTGAAGCCCGACTCCGTTGTCATCTTAAAGACAACGAGCAAGAAACAAGTATTGCAGGAACTCGCAAAAACTGCGTCTCAAATCACTGACATCAGCGAACGCAAAATATTCGACACGTTGCTGGAAAGAGAACGTCTTGGTACGACCGGTGTCGGCAACGGAATCGCCATTCCCCATGGCAAGTTGAGTGATCTAACCGATCTTCACGGTGTTTTTGCACGCCTGGACAAACCAGTCGATTTCGAAGCCATTGATGACGAGCCGGTCGATCTTGTGTTTCTCCTTCTTGCTCCTGAGCAAGCCGGCGCGGACCACCTCAAGGCACTCGCCCGTGTGTCCCGCCTGCTTCGCGATCCGGCAACCTGTGAAAAACTTCGCGGTGCCACCAACACAGACGGCCTTTACATGCTACTGACGCAGTCCGAAGCACAAGCCGCGTAAGTATCGCTCCCAGCCCCTCCGGCTGGGTTTTTTGTTGCACCATTAATTTTTAAACGCGCTATAGGCCCGGGCCATGCGCATGGCTACGGTAATCCAACACATCGCCATAAAGATCAACGGAATTACAAGTTAGGGGCTTAAACACCAAGTTCACCCTGATCTTTAGATGGCTTCATACGCCTCTGGCTCCTAGGTAGAACCGGCGATTTGTCGCCCTTACCCACCACTGTGGGCGTCTCAAATCTCTTGCCATCAAGAATTTCCGGTACTGTGAGCATCTGCATCCGTGGGTATGTCCTGCCAAGCACTTTCAGGTCGCCAGCTTGAGCCATTTCACGGGCAAAATTGCGGGCTTTCCGGTCTCCCAGATCATCCATGACAATTAGCCCTACCATCTTTGCCTCATCCCGCTCTAACACCCCTCGCAGATCGCGCACGACGCCAATGTTCACGTTAGCACCGCCTTTGACTTCCAGGACCATGCTTTGCAGATCAGGCTGGTTAGGGATAGCGAAATACAACCTGCCGTCAACGCCGCCATCGGCTGTGCGCCGTGTCGTTACAAACCCGTCAACCTGTTCAACGGCCCATTTTTGGAAGTGATATTTGTCGCGTGTCCAAAGGTCTTGTGCGCCTTCCAAATTACGAGGCACACCGTCAATCTCAAAATCTTCGCCCTCAACCAGCCCTAGCTTGTCGCGTAGCCGGACGCTTGCTACACGCTTGATAGCGTGGATGGCAATATCGCAACCAATCCAGCGCCGCCCTAGCCGGTGCGCGGCCTCAATCGTCGTGGCACAACCGCAAAATGGATCGAATACAACGCCGTCTGGGTCGGAACTACTATTGATGATGCGCTCCAAAAGCGCGAGTGGTTTTTGAGTCGCATAGCCGAGCCTCTCCTTGGCGCGAGAGTTGATGGGGTTTATATCGGTCCAGATATCAGAAAGCGGTAAGCCCTTCATTTCATCGAGATAGCGTTTGATCCTGATCCCGCCTTTGCTCGTAAAGTACAGCCGGTTTTCGCGTCCAAGTTCCTTCATCTTTTCTAGCGGCACACGCCACTCAGCGGTCACGCCCTTGTATTCGTATGTGTATCCTCCCGCCGCAAGGCCCTTGGCCGTTAAATCTCCATCCATGAAACGCCGCCCATCTGGATCAGCGTGCCTATGGCGCTGATCTATATATTCCTGACCATAGGGCACGAATTGCTTGTTGTGCGCGACGTGCGTAGCGTCCCGGCTGTAGTGCAGAATGATATCGTGAACGGATGCCAGCATTTTGGCGTCGCTGTGCGCACTGGTCCACTTCCATACGATTTCGCTCAAAAATTGGGAGTGGCCAAATATGCCGTCCATCATGATCTTGATGTAGTGCGAAGCGGTCGGGTCGCAGTGCAAATAGATCGAGCCGGTTGGTTTTAGGATGCCGCGCATGGGGAGTAAAGGAAGCCGCGCCTGAGCGGGATGTAGGTGATGTCGGCGCACCAGACATGGTCGGGGCGCTCGATGGCGAGGCCCTTGAGACGGTACGGATAGACCCGGTGTTCGGGATGGGGCGTGCTCGTCTTCGGCGCCCGGTAGATCGCCTCCAGCCCCATCAGGCGCATGAGGCGCCGAACCCGGTGACGGCCGACGACACCCCCCTCGCGGCGCAAATGACGGGCCATCTGACGGGACCCATAGAACGGATGTTTAAGGAACAACTCGTCGATGCGCCGCATCAGCGCCAGGTTGGCCGGGCTCTCGCCCCGCAGCCTGTAATAGAGAGATGATCGGCTGATCGACAGTATCTCGCATTGACGGCTCAAGCTGAGACCGGAAACGTCGCGGCGCACCATCGCCTTGCGCTCCGGCCGGCTCATCGCTTGAGCCCTTTGGCCAAAAAATCCCGCTCCACCGTCAACTGGCCGATCTTGGCATGAAGATCGTGGACCTCGGCCTCAATGTCCCGGCGCGCCTGGTCGGCATTGATCCTGCACCGGCGACGGGTTTTGGCGCGTAGTGTCTCCCGTCAGCGCTAATGGAACATATTGGGGTGATTGCGTAAGTGAGTGTTTTTGGCTCATCGTCACCAATTAAGGAGTGAACGATGAGAGACAAAACAGAACGTCCCCAAGCTGCGGCGGAGCAAACCGTAAAGGACATCCGGCGCAAGACGTGCAAGCAGTATTCGGCGGAGGAGAAGATCTGAATTGTCCCAACAGATCTGCGTGGCGAGGACAACATATCCGAACTGTGCCGCCCTAGGGGAATCGCCGAGAGTCTGTATTCCGTGTCTCTTTTGAAAACGTCATCCGCATCTGGACGGTTGTATTATGAAAGCCTGCGGATAAGGTTTTCGGAAGGGACAGGGCTTTTTTACACCGGCTTCGTTGCCTTTATTGCTCCGGTGCCAAAAGACGCTGCCTGTATTGTTTCGTCAACGTCAAAGCCAACATCCCGAATTAAGTCTGCAAAATCACGGGATTCAAAATCGCGGCGCCAGAATTCATTGTTGAGGTTGCGGTCATTCCAGACGCGAAAATTCCAATTGGCTGTCTTCTTGGGTGCTTGTTTACCGGTTCGGTGATCGATGGGGAAAAACACTCCGCCTGGCCTGAGCACGCGAAACGCTTCTTTAATGATATTGTCCGTGGCCTCCGCACTCACTTCATGATGGAGAATATTAGACACCACTAGGTCAAAGTGATCGTCAGGAAACTTGGTATCTTCGGCTAACCGCTGGGCAAAGTTACAGTTGATCCCTAGATCAACGGCCCGCGTATGAGCGAAACGAACCATGGGTCCGCCAACGTCTATGCCCCAGACTTCCGCTTCAGGGAATCGTTCCTTTATTCCAATGGTCAACCGGCCGGTTGCACAGCCCATATCGAGTATACGATTGACCATACCATCCTCCGGCGGATGCACCCGTTGCGCCATTGCGACCTGAAGTTCGTCTTGGCTGTTCTTGCCCCGGAACGATTGATAGAAAACGTTTCCATAGTAGTAGTTGATGTACCCCGCGAACGGATCACCAACGTACCCACCGGGTTGGATATGGATCTCATGTTTCGTGTAATCGGGTAGGTCCATGTCCGGGTTCAATTCCAACGTGCCCGGACCTGCATCTTCAGCCGATTCCATTTCGTCGTAGTACTGATTGGCATTGTTGTGGAAGGTGTCTTGTAAAACTTTCCAAGTCATACGTTGATTGGTTACCCATGTTCGCATACGCGTGGCGATAAGGGGTTCGGACCTGATGAAATCAAAAAAGTCTTCAACCGCGACGTTACTGTCAGGATCGATATCATTCTCTTTCAGTATTGTAATGAATTGTTCCGTCGACACCTTGTCGAGATCATTGTTAATCCAAGACAGGAATCCGGCATGGAAATCCATCTGGCTTTCGATATCGGCGGTGGGGAGGCGCTCAAACTTACCCTCTGATCCTCGCGGTTCAACGTCCAGAAACTGACCAGTTTTAGCCCGTGCCCGACGGCCGCTGAGCGCCGAGGCCGCAAAAGAAGCCACCGCCGCTGTCGCGGTGAAGAGCATGCGCCGGTCAATCATCGATTTGCCCCCGTTTCCTGCTTTTTTCGAGATCGGGTCCATAGGCTATGGAATCTTTGCCTCCCCGTTTTAGCGCGCCATACGTCTTCTCGATGAATTGGTCGCGTTCTTCGCGCCACTGTTTCTCCTCTTCGGCGGTAGGAACGTAGGCTTCCACCAGATCCTTCGATACCCCTTGTTGTGCGAGGACGCTCTCTAGAATCTTGACCCGTCTTTTGGTCGTCCAGACTTCAGAGCCGAGCGCGATTACCGTCGTCATCAAATTGTCAACGACCGGGTTGTCATAAAAGACGACACTATCGATGTCGTATTCAAAGAAATCCGAAGTATGGGACCTCCGGCCATTATCATTCGGGGGCATTTTTTGGCCTCCTAAATTTGGTCTAAATAGTGGCTGTTACCTGAAAGTGTAAATTCTCACGGTGCGCAATCCAAATCGATGGTGTCTATTGGATCAATCGCGCTAAAAAATTGGCAGGAATATCATCCGACCGCTTCAAGAATCTCGAAGGCTACACGTTCGCCCGACTCCATCGCTGATTCCATTCCTACCTCTAACCTTCTGGTGTGCTCGCCAGCGATGTGCATGCGATGATGTGGCGCAATCATGCTTTGTCCAAATTCCGTAACAGTTCCGGCATCCATACTATGACTGCACCCCAAGTTGAATGACGCTTTTCTCCAGGAGTGCATGCCGGTTACCGCAAGCTTTCCTTTTGTGGACGGCCGTATCCGTTCGATTTCTCTAATCACGAAGTCTGCACGGTCCTGCGGCGAAAATTGATCCATGCGATCTGCAGATTTCCCAACGACGACGACCGACAAACGGCTCTCTAGTTGTCCGTCAGGCGATAAGGGTACCCGAATCATATCGAGCGTATCATCAGTCCATACGGATGGGGCAAAGCCATCTTGTTCCCAGAATGGCTCTCCGCTTAGGCTGAGATAAACCTGTGAATTATTGCGGTAGGGCATATGGTTGACGGCTTTGAATTGACCACCGATAAACCCTGGATTGACTTCTATGCTGCGCAACGCAGGGAATGGTATTGCTGAAATGATATGCTTTGCCGCGTACCGCGTGCCATCGATACACACGACATCAACACCAGATTTATCCATATTTATACGGGCCACGACCTTGTTCGTGCGCACGTTATCTCCAAGGGTGGCTGCCGTCGCTTCTGGCAAACGTGAAGTGCCGCCTTCAACTCTATAACTGAGTGGGGCGGCTATTTCGTAGCCGGACCCTGTCGCTTCAGCTTCACCACCTTCAAAGAAAGCTCGGGCACGTGTCGCATCTTGGATGTAGCGTAATGCGGATACCCGCCAAATATCTTCGCCAATCGAGTTCTCGCCAATCATTCTTATGGCTTCAGGCGATGCCCCGACGGATTGCAGCCAGGCGCCATAGGAAATGTCATATTGAAGCCCTTCTTTTTCGACCCAGGCATCTAATTCCCTAAGTGGATTGAAATTGATCATGTAATGAGATTTTAAGGCTGACGGCTGAATGGCACGTTCTGGCCCAACGGTTTTGTTCAGCGGAGAAGTCTCCCAATCTTCGGCGCTCACAAGTTGTCCGCCGATTGAGAATGCAAACGGGGCGTTTCTATTTGATCCCGCGAATAGCCTGATGCAAAGGCGCTCAGCCATGTCGAGAATACGTGCATAGAACGGTGCGATTTGGTTGGCCCCAAGCTCTGGCCGACCATCGATATGATCACCAGTGAATGCCCGTCCGCCTATTCTGTCCGATGCCTCTAAGACAGTTACATTGGCCCCTTCATCAGCCAGGATCATCGCAGCATTTAGGCCCGAAAACCCAGCGCCAATAACGATCACGTCGCTTTGTTCGGCGGCAAGAATAGCCCGTGGCTTGCTTGAAAGTGCCAGTGCAGCACCACCTATAGACATGGCCGTGCGGCGTGAAAATTTAAGCGTCATTATAAGGCATCCAGGTCAGATAAAGTGAACGTAGAAGATTGGTTCCGCATTATGAATTCCATTCCCAGAGATGGCATCCTTGTTTCTCTAATCAACCAATCGACAGTTTCTATTAAGATGTGTCATCGGACTGTCATTGAATGGTCAGGGCCGGTCGATGGGTTCCGGCAAGGTTTCGATGGCGACGAGCCTTGAATCAGCGCTCTGCCAGCGAATTTTTCGGAGTTCGGTGTATTCCGGTGAGTCATAAAACGCGGCAATGGCATCCATATCCGGAAACTCAATGATGACCGTGCGGTGGGGCTGCCAATCCCCTTCGAGAACTTTGATATCTCCGCCAAGTGCGACATAGCGCCCGCCAAATTTGTTAACGATGTCGGGATTGGCTGTGCGGTAATTGGCGTAGATATCCGGGTCCTTGACGTCGATATCGGCAATCAGGAACGCAGGCATAGTTGGCTCCTTTATGGGAAGAGTCTTTATCGATTTGAGCGGCAAACCATATGAATCTGACTGATGGTATGTCTAATTGACAGGGCCAATCAATTGATCAGAACAACAATATTTAGATGCGATATTGAATCTGCTTAACTGTATTGCTGGTACGCCAGACTTGACGACAAACTAGACAAGGCAATCGCGGGGCCGAAAATGACGAAAGCTGCACACGACATGTTTCCAGGAGCCAACCATGACGAAGCATCCCGGCAATCATTCGTTCGGAGTTTTATGGGGCACCTGTATCAAAAGGTGATGCCCGGTAACGATGTTCTCTATGCGACTCGCATCGTACCACACTTTGAGAAGATACTTGGTCGGCGTCCTAAATCGCGCAAGGAAGTCAGAGAAGCCTTAGAAGCCGAACCCTACAATCAGATGTGGAGCTCGATGATGCGGACCAGCCAGGAAATGATGTACAATTCCGTACGCCCCAGCATTGAACGGCAAATGCCTGAACTTAAAGCGAGGGCAGACCGGCTGGACAAGGATTTGGGTTCGCTCACTTTGGATCCAAGTCTGGAGATTCCCCGTTATCACACCGGCCGGGATATCCATTGCAAGCCGGGCGGGTACCACACTCGGGTCGAAGCCGGCGATTTCCTTGCGGGCGCGGAGTATGACCGCACACTCATGGTGTATTTTCAGGGCAAGACCGGGCCGCTGGCAGACGATATGGGCCTCTCACTGGCAACCTGGGTTAAAGAAACCTATCCTGACTTAACGCCCCAGCGAATTTTGGATATGGGGTGTACGATTGGCCATAGCACCCTTCCTTATACTGACGTTTTTCCCTCCGCGGAGGTGCATGCCATAGACGTTGCTGCCCCTTGCGTGACCTATGCGCACCACCGCGCCAAGGCTTTGGGTAAATCCGTCCACTTCAGTCAGCAAAACGCCGAGAAGACCACGTTTGAAGACAATTCGTTTGATCTCATTGTGTCCCACATCTTGATGCATGAAACATCCCACCAAGCGCTTCGGAATATTTTTGCTGAGTGCCACCGTATACTGAGGCCTGGTGGCTTGGTCATTCATCTAGCAGGCTGCTGAAAAAGTCTTCCTTTTGAGGCTTTGGAATGATTCTTTCTCTTTGTTGATTGCATGGAGGAAGTAATGCGTGGAGGCGACGAGCGGACGACGACCGATCCCGACGCCCGGCTGTACCGCAAGGGGAATGGCCAGTCCTCGCGTATGGCCTTCATGGGCCACGTGTTAATGGAGAACCGCAACGGGCTCCTGGTCGGGGCCTGCCTGACCCGGGCCACCGGCACGGCGGAACGCGAAGCCGCCCTGGCGCTTCTCGATGCCCATCGCCCGGGACGGCGGCGGATCACGCTGGGCGCGGACAAGGCCTATGACGTGGCGGCCTACGTCGAGGCCTTGCGGGCGCGTCGGATCACCCCGCACATCGCCCGCGACGACCATGTAACCAAGACCGGCAAGCGGCGGCGCACCTCCATTGACGGCCGCACCATGCGCCATTCCGGCTACGCCGCCAGCCTGCGCATCCGCAAGCGCATCGAGGAGAGCTTCGGCTGGATCAAGACCACCGGCGGGCTGGCCAAGACCCGGCACAAGGGCATCAAAAGGGTCGGCTGGATGTTCGAACTGACCACCGCCGCCTACAACCTGGTCAGGCTCCCCAAGCTGCTGGCGGAGCCCGTGCCATGACGGCACCGGTGGCCTGCCAGCTGATCGGCCGGTGGCGGATCGTCGAGGCCAACCTGTGGGACCGCGGCTATCTCGACCTCGACGGGCCCGCCGTGCTGGTCATTCGCGAAGATGGTCACGGCGAGATCGCCTTTGGCGCTCTGAACGCCAGCCTCGACCTGGAATACGGCCGATCCATCGTGTTCTTCACCTGGGCCGGCTTCGACGAGATGGACGAAGTCAACGGTTCAGGATCGGCCGAACTCCTCGACGACGGATCGTTGGAGATTGAGTTCGCCTATCATCTCGGCGATAAGGCCACCCTCAAAGCCGAACCAGCCACTTTTTCAGCAGCCTGCTAGATGTCATCGGTGCGAAGGATGCATACGGCAAATACCTCGCCGAATGGAACGCTCACTACAACAATGAGCCGTATATGGGGAGTCTCCAGGATGAGGATTTTCCCACGTTATTTGAAAATGCCGGTTTTCCGCCTGAGTCCTTCTTCATGAAACAGATTCCGAGTATTCACATGCCGCGGACAATGCCGGAAGTAGCGAAAGCCATGTCGAAGGGCGTGGTTCTGGGGATTGGTCACTACACAATTGTCGGTGCGCAGAAACCTTAGGCAGCCTCAGGTGGCGCACGATCTAGTCTGAAGTGGAGGATTTTCGAGCGCCAAAGATGTGACGCTCAGTACCAATCAGGTGAGCGTAATCTAGTGATCCCTTGTCGTTCTTTTGGAAATCGATAGGAACGAATTCAACAAAGCGTTCGTCTTCGCTGAAACCAGCCTCCGCTAGAACTTCATCCATGTCGAGCTCATTCATCTTGCCAATAAAAGGCTCGTGATTGTTCGTACTGTCCCAATCGGTCAGATACTGCTGTAACGGGGTTTTCTTGGAAAACGGCAGCATTTCAAGATGCGCAACGACACCACCCGGCTTTAGCAGCCTCCGGCACTCTTTCATGATCCGTCTGATGGCTTTGTTGGACGTCTCGTGAATCATGATGTGGGACACGATGAGGTCAAAAGAAGCATCTTCGAAGTCTGTGTGTTCGGCATTTTGCTGCGAAAAGTGAATCGCTTTACCCATGCTCTCGGCTCTCGCAAACCCGTACCGTAGCAAGGGTGCACTAAGTTCTATGGCATGAATCTCGGCATCAGGAAATTTGTCGCTATAGGGAAGAGTGCTGTGGCCGACCGAGCAGCCAATATCAAGTATGCGTTTTGGTTTTAGATCAGGGTATTGCCAGTCGATATATGTACTCAACATGACGCCAACATCGTCGTTATATTGCCCCATGCCGCCCATCATGTAGACATTAAGGCTTTGGTCATAGGCGGCGCCCGTCGATACGTCATTTTCACAAAGCTCGGTATGATAACCGCCCGGCATAGTGTGGTTGTCCACCTTGGAACTGTAAGACGGTAAATCCATATCAGGATTCAATCTCAATGTGCTCTGCGCGCCGTTCGCGTGTGTGGCTTTAAATTTTTCGTTTAACGCCTCAGCTTGCCGGTCCACAGACCCAATAATCGCGTTCCACATCATCTCTTGGGTCGTCCGTAGAAGGGCAGCCCATGTTTGATGATAGGTATCGGTCTGCAAAGCGTCTTTTATTTCGCTTCGGTCTTGAGGTGGTCGGCCAAGGCGCTTTTCTAGGTCCGGTTTAATTCTCGCGTCGTAGATCTTTTTGTGTCCTGGAGTTAGCCTGGATGTGATCAATCGTCTCATATTGCGCACGAATCCCATGCGACCCGTCTCATCATGGGTGAGGGACGGCAGCATGTCGTGTGGACCAGGCTTCAACGTTTCTTCAGGCATTTTGACTTACCGATCTATTAGTTAGCAGTGTGGCTTAACATTGATGATAGGCGCTGGAGGGAGTCAAATAGAAACCACCTATTGGGATATAGCGCAAATCTGTTGGACTCTAGGTTCTACTTCCAGAAACTCCTAAACTAGCGGTCAGTGGCTCAGAATATGAGGAGACAAAACCGGTGACGGACCAAACAAGTGAACGGCCAAAGGTCGCAAAGGGAAAGAGACCCTATTTCTTCGAGGACCCGAACGTAGACAGATTGCTTGCGATTGTTATGGCTTTGGCAAGTGAGGTTTCAGTATTGCGCGACAGGCTGGATACTCATGAAAAGCTTTCTGATTCCGAAACGTGGGCGAGCACGGCCAATGTGGAGGCATTCGATATAACGAAGGACTTGGAAGTGGAGCGTGATACGTGGCGGGCAGAATACCTCGACAGAGTTTTACGCATCGTGACGGAAGATTTAGAGCGGATGAAACGCGACGCACCTGATGAGGATTATGACGCCATAATGGAAGAAGTGACGTCATGAAGCCGGTTCGCAACTTTTACTGAGGGACCCCATTTTGTTTCCCGATATGAAAATACTTGAGGCCCACAAGAAATCGGTCAACTAAATGGCTGCGCAAGCGTTTGTTGTTTGCTAAGCATTAATATCTTTCCCAATACCGACACTTGTACATGCGGATGAGAAGCCAGTCTGGTTGGCGCGTTGGGCTGTGCCGCAGGAAAGCGCCGAATCACTCCGCAGTTCTACTTTCCCTGCCACTATGATCATGCTTGCCATATTCGACTAGTGGAAGGCGAATCTGACTCGAGTAAGAGAGAGTATGGTTCGGCAGCTTGTGTGTCGGAATTAAAATGATCTGCTGGGAATCATACTTTTTCAGATGGTTAGAGCGGTCGGTCGGGGTCCTCGAGTGGGCAATTATGACGCCGATTTTGGCGTCATTCGTTATGACGAGATCATTTTTTCAAAGAACTTTGGTATGAATTGAGTATATCCGCCTTGTTGAGTGGCGCATAATACGGTTTGATCAATCTGGACCAAGATTTTGGATTTACGCCAACTGAATTACCTGGTCACTTTGTCCGAAGAAAAGCATTTCGCTCGGGCCGCAGAAGCTTGTTGTGTCACGCAGCCGACGCTTTCCTCTCGGATTCGACAGCTTGAAGATGAGTTTGGCGTGCCATTGGTGGTGCGCGACCAGCGCTATAGAGGTCTCACTAAGTTTGGTGACCGCGTCGTTAACTGGGCCAAGAACGTCCTTTCAGATTGCGATGCGTTGAAACATGACTTTTCCCGCATCAGTCAAGCTGGGGAGGGGTCAATTTCTGTAGGAATCGTACCTTCAGCGTCACCGCTTGCGTCTCTTCTCCTCTCTTTTCTACGTCTCCAGGACGTCCCTGTGAACACGGATGTACAAACACTCGCAGCCGATGAGATTACGCGGCGTGTTGCGGACGGTAATCTGGATATCGGGATTACCTATGTTTCGCCCACCGAAGGACAGGATCTCAGCGCCTATCCGTTGACGACAGAGTCGTACGTCGCACTGTCTTATGATGAAGTCGGTGAGCGTTTGCCTGAAACCATGACCTGGGCAGAATTGAACGATCGCGACCTATGTTTACCGTCTGAAAATGTACCGGCTAGGTTGACTATAGAAGAGTGCCTAAGCAAGAACTGCACGAAACGGCACTCTGCAATCGAGACAGACTGCTGGCTCACCATGCTTCAAGCGGTTAGACGAAACGGCTTAATCGGTGTTGCGCCTAGTCATGTCATTGGAATCCTGACCATTCCGCTCGGCACTTCTATAAGTCCGCTGCCGGCACCGAGTGAGTCACTAGAGCTTGCGGCCCTTACAAATTCTAATAGTTCAAACGAACCGACCCTGGAGAGAGTTATAGCGGCTCTGCCACTCTTCAAAGATTTCTTTGTGTCCGAAGCGACGGCCTTCACCCCAATGGAACCGTGAGAGTTCAACTGGTGCGCTGAACGCCAGATGGCAACGAGCCATAATCGGATACAAGAAATCCCCGTTGCAGTAAGTATCCCAGTCAGCCTCTAAGTATCTGATGTATCACCGGCCATGGCCTTCGCCCAGTCTGCTGCGCGTGTTTCATCGATCGCGCCCATCTCGAAAATCGTATCGACAATGGCATAATCCATATACCCCAACCTGGCGATAGGCCGTATTGCGTCGCTTTGGTAGGCTGGGAACATCTATTATGCCTTATGTGCACTGGGGATTGGAGGTTACAGAACCCAACATGAAGAAGAAAACTCTCACTCCGACTGCTCCATTCAAACTCATGCCAACATGCCCAGATCACAAAGTGTCGAGGCGTGAAGTCCTAAAAAAATCAATCGCGGTCGGAGCAGTAACCCTCGCGTCTCCCGCTCTCGCACAAGAAGACAAACGCTATGGGTTTGATCCGAATGGACCGATGCCGACACCTGATCAATTCCTAGGGCCCTTTTATCCGGTGAAAAAGCCTTCGGACGGGGGCGCCGATATGACCCGACTAGAAGGCAGGGAAGGGATAGCCCTGGGTGAGATCATCGAGGTTTCAGGAAGAGTTGTGAATCTGCATGGGGAGACTTGTCCGAATGTCGCCATGGAGATTTGGCAGCCCAATGCAGCGGGACGGTACACGCACCCGAATGACCTCAATCCTGCGCCAATTGATCCAAACTTTGATGGGTACGCGACTTTGATCACAGATGAGGAAGGGCGATACGGGTTTAGAACTGTTAAACCTGGCGCTTACCCGGTGGTGGACGATTACTGGCGCCCACCCCATATCCACTATCAACTAACGGGATCCTATGACCGTTTGGTTACTCAGATGTACTTCCCAAATGAGCCGCTGAACGATTTAGACCCTGTGCTCCAAGTGGCCTGGGCCAATGAGACGCTTATAGGTTTCTATTTGAGTCCTACATCTGAGACAGGGTCTAAGCCTAGACGTCTGGGCTGGGACATAGTGCTGATACGCGGCTAGACGGACTGAAGTGACAGATGGCAGATTCCTCAACAGAATTAGGCTCGGGCTTCATCGAAATCGTTATATCCGTCGAGGAGATTGCAGGGCTACGAGATGCACTCACCCAGGTGGCCGGTTGGACCGCAACCGACTTACCCGACGCGCCACCTGAACAATACACAGCATGGCACGTTCCAGCTGAGTGCACGCGCATTGAGCAGTATCTTCTGACAGCCGAAAACGATTCCACAGGCCATCTGCGATTGGTCAAATTCCATGGCACCAGTGGCGTTGTTATGCGGTCGTCTCAACGGACCTGGGATGTTGGGGGCATATTTGACGTCGATGTTTACGTGAAAGATGTTGACCGCATTTACCGAGAGCTACAGAGAGCAGGATGGACGGCGTTTGGTGAACCTGTCGACTATTCCTGGGGCGGTTTCGAAGTACGGCAATCCTTGGCGCTCACACCGGATGGCGTTGCCTTCGGAATGCTTCAACCCTATGGCAAAATACTGATTGACCTGCCCGAGTACTCTAGCATGAGCCGCGCCTTTAACTCGGCGCAAATCGTCGAGGACTTTGACGAAAGCTTAGCCTTCTACACAGAAAAACTTGGTTGGAAACCGCTCGTCAACACTGTTGTGAAAGATACCGAAGAGCCCGGCCGAGATGTCATGGGCATACCTATGCCTCTCGCCAAATCTGTTGAGCGGAGGGTCGCTATTTTGCATCCCCAAGGCACCAATGAGGGATCAGCCGAATTAATTGAGATGCGTGAAATTCAGGGTAGACATTTTGGTGACCGATGCATTGCGCCAAATGTTGGATATTTGACCGCACGCTTTCCAGTCGTCGACCTTGAGGCTTATGCTGAAGACTTAACTCGACGCGACGTGAAATTTTATTCGGACCCATCCGAATTCGTTGTCGAACCTTACGGCCTTGCACAATGCCTGAGTGTAAGAACTCCCGATGGTGCAATAATGGAATTCTTCGAAATTAAATAGGCTCACCCTAACCGGGACCGTTACCTATTGTTGGATCTGCTGATTGCTATGACCGGGCATGCACAGCCCATATCGAGGATGCGATTCACTTCACCGTCGGCCGGCTTCGGGCAGCTTTGTGCAACTGCCAAATGCACTTCGTCAAATTCGTTCCGCCCCATATAGAAGGCTTGTGTCAGAGCCCAGTGATAGACCCATCCGGCGAAAGGATCGCCGACAAAACCGCGTCGCAGTAGGTATCCCAGTCAGCCTCTAAGTATCCGATGTATCTCCGGCCATGGCCTTCGCCCAGTCTGCTGCGCGTGTTTCATCGATCGCGCCCATCTCGAAAATCGTATCGACAATGGCATAATCCATATACCCCAACCTGGCGATAGGCCGTATTGCCTGCAAATCGACTTTGCCGTCTGCGGTTATTACGTCATCATCAATATGAACACCGACAACACGTCCGATGACCACATGATTGGTGGTCGCATTGGTTCTGCCGGGCAACACGACAATGTTATGCAGGCAGCACTCAAAATGCACAGGTGATTCTGCCACACGCGGCGGCGCAACGAAATTAGATGGCGCGGGCGTCAGTCCCGCCGCGGCCATTTCATCAACGTCGGGGTCTATGGTCTGACCGCTGAGGTTGACGGCATCCCGCAACGCATAGGTCGCCATATTGAATACAAACTCGCCGGTCGCATCGACATTCTCAACCGTGTCTTTACGACGATTTTCACGCTCATGCCCACCCGCTGAAAACATCACATAGGGCGGATCGTAGCCGAGATTATTGAACTGACTGAAGGGCGCCAGATTAACGCGGCGGTCCACGCCCACCGTTGAAATCCAGCCAATGGGCCGGGGCACCACACAGGCCTTGTAAGGATTATGCGGCAATCCGTGGTCGTTCTTTTGCGGATCGTAAAACATCGCTTAAACCTTAAGGTATCAGGGGCCTTGGCGATACTGGCCGGCTTGAACGCTGAAATCGATGCTTCGTAGGTCTGAAGTATCCGGCCATAGACCCCAAGCTCGAGCCCCCCATTCAATAAGCGATACGCGGTTGTTCAGCAGTTTAGTTGAGATACAAATTCTTCGGCTTTATAGGCGGTCTTCTGACTTTCGCAGGCTATCTATGCAGGCTTCGTCGCCTTAATAGCCCCAAAACCGAAGGATGCAGGTTGGACTGTTTCATCAACCTCAAAACCAGCATCCTGAATTAGATCAGCAAAGTCACGAGACTCGAAATCACGACGCCAATATTCGTTATTGAGGTTGCGATCATTCCAAACCTGGAAGTTCCATGAAGCCGTCTTCCTAGGCGCCTGTTTTCCAGTGCGGTGATCAATGGGAAAGAACACCCCGCCAGGGCGTAAAATTCGGAAGGCTTCGGCAATAATAGCGTCGGTCGCCTGCGCACTGACTTCGTGGTGCAATATGCTTGAAACAACTAGATCGAAATGACCGTCAGGAAACTTCGTGTCTTCCGCGAGACGCTGGGCAAAATTACAATTGATTCCGAGATCAACGGCTCTGGTATGAGCAAACCGGACCATGGGGCCTCCTACATCAATTCCCCATACCTCCGCCTCAGGGAAACGCTGCTTAATACCGAAGGTCAGGCGTCCTGTCGCACAGCCCATATCCAAAGCACGTTGTACGCGGCCATCAGCAGGAGTCTGCACCTTGCTGACCATCGCCATTTGAAGTTCATCTTGGCTGTTTTTGCCTCTGAACGATTGATAGAAGTTGTTGCCATAATAGTAGCTGATATAGCCGGCAAACGGGTCGCCAACGTACCCACCAGGTTGGATGTGTATTTCCTCTTTTGCGTATTCGGGAATATGCATATCAGGATTAAGTTCTAGTGTGCCTGGCCCGGCGTTCTCAGCAGATTCCATTTCCGTATAATATTGATCCGCGTTACCGTGAAAAGCATCGACGAGGACTTTCCAAGTCATCCTTTGATTGCTGACCCATGCACGTAATCGGGTTGAAATAACCGGGTCGTGTTTGATCAGATTCAAAAAACTTTCCACCGGAATATCGTCTTTGGGGTCGATATTGTTCTCCTTAAATATGGAATTGAGACGTTCCGTTGCGGCTCTGTCCAAATCACTGCTCACCACCCACGAGAGAAAACCGGCGTGGAAATCCATTTGGCTTTCAATATCGGCCGTCGGCAGTCGTTCAAACTTGCCGTCTGACCCTCTGGGTTCAACATCTTGGTAATCAATAGATTTCGCCAGTGCTTTACGGCCTGAAAAAAGCGATGAGGCAATCGACCCAACGGCTGCTGATGCAGTAAACAGCATACGACGATCAATCATTGGACACCTCCTTTCCTCTGCTTTTCTCTAAATCCAACCCGTATGCGATGGCCTCATCGCCACCGCGTTTGAGTGCGCCGTAGGTCTTTTCAATAAATTGATCCCGCTCTGAGCGCCACGCGGTTTCTTCTTCGGGCGTGGGTACATAACTTTCGACCAGATCCTTCGATACGCCCTGCTTTGCCAGCACACTTTCAAGAATCTTGACGCGGCGTTTGGTGGTCCATACTTCCGAGCCCAGGGCGATCACCGTCGTCATCAGGTTGTCGAGAACTGGGTTTTCATAAAAGACGACATTGTCGATATCGTACTTAATGAAATCTGACGTATGAGTTTTGCGGTTGCTATCATCAGACGGCATCGTGACGCCTCCTCATGCTGTACGAATTAATTATCTTGGGCCCAAGTATAATTTCTCTGTAAGCACAGTTCAAATTGGGACAGTCCTTGCGGTGTCATGACACTACAATTGTACTTAAATCAGCCAAAGTCATCGCTGTGTTCAAACCAGAAAACCCTGCGCCGATGGCGATTGTATCGCTCGGGTCTGCATACCAATGCCGGCCTGCGTGTCATTTTCTGAGTCACAGCGCCCCTTCCAAACTGGGAAATAGATAAAGTTGAAGACCTGCTCCTATTATGGTTTGCAACTCAATAAATGGCATCCTAGTTTCTCTAATCAGCCAATTGGAAATTTCTATTGAGATCTGTCACGCGTTGGCTCTGAATTCCATTTATTTGAGTCTCTCAATGAGTTCTATCCGAATACCATTCGGATCTATTAGGAACATTTGCAAGGAGGTTCCAGCTGTTGTCAGTGTTGGCTGCTTAATAACGGTATATCCGCCCTCCAGCGCTTTTTGGAAAACCCCATCTATATTGTTGACTGTATGAATAAGCATAACGGTGCCGTAGGAATTTTGTGTGCTCTTTGATTGGGTATTAAGTGGTAATGAGGCATCTTCCAGCCCCAATACATTCACGTACGCGCCATCTACGGATTTTAGGTACGTCATGCGCAAATGCGCACCCTCTGGGATTCCCCAATGGTTGTCGGCTGGATAAGGGCCAACGTTTCTGGCTGTCGGTCCTTCTTGATAGCCAAGGACATTGATATAAAATTTTATTGTCTCATCTGGCTCTTCTGCGAAAAATGCTGCACGTGTCAGTGTAGCGAATGCGTCTTCTTGGGCCGCTACAGGTGTCGTTGGTACTGCCAAGAGTGAGCTACTCCCTGATTATTGGACAGGTTCTGGTTTGATTTAAGCTACTTTCTGGGCCTGCTGATCGGTTTGGTTTTGCTCGATTGCCGTCCAATAGACCACGGCGGGCGGCCTGCCGCCAAGGGCGGAATGAGGACGCCTCTCATTGTAGAACGTGATCCATTTGCGGATACCCGCCCTGGCCTGTGAGCCGTTTTCCCAGGCGTGCAGATAGACGCACTCGTATTTGAGCGTGCGCCAAAGCCGCTCGACGAAGATGTTGTCGAGGAACCGCCCCTTGCCGTCCATCGAGATGCGCACGCCCGTCCGCCGAAGCCGGTCGGTCCAAGCAAACGAGGTGAACTGCGAGCCCTGGTCGGTGTTCATGATCTCTGGCGCACCGAACGTGTGGGTCGCCTCGTTTAACGCCTCGACGCAGAAGTCAGCCTCCAGCGTGCTCGAGATGCGCCAAGCCAGCACCGTGCGGGTAAACCAATCCATGATGGCAACCAGGTACAGGAACCCCCGGCGCATCGGCAGGTAGGTGATATCCGTTGCCCAGACCTGGTTCGGTCTGTTCACACTCAGCCCCCGGAGTAGATACGGCCAGGTCTTGTGCCCCTTCGCTGGCTTTGAGGTGCTGGGCTTCTGGTAGATCGGCATCAGGCCCATGAGCCGCATCAGGCGGCGAATCCGCTTCTCATTGACGCAATGGCCTTCGTTCTTCAAATGCCACGTCATCTGCCGGACGCCAAAGAACGGCGTGTCCAGGAACTGTTCATCGATCTCACGCATCAGCGCGAGGTTCATCTCGCTCTCACCCTTGGGCGTGTAAAGGAAGCCGCGCCTGAGCGGGATGTAGGTGATGTCGGCGCACCAGACATGGTCGGGGCGCTCGATGGCGAGGCCCTTGAGACGGTACGGATAGACCCGGTGTTCGGGATGGGGCGTGCTCGTCTTCGGCGCCCGGTAGATCGCCTCCAGCCCCATCAGGCGCATGAGGCGCCGAACCCGGTGACGGCCGACGACACCCCCCTCGCGGCGCAAATGACGGGCCATCTGACGGGACCCATAGAACGGATGTTTAAGGAACAACTCGTCGATGCGCCGCATCAGCGCCAGGTTGGCCGGGCTCTCGCCCCGCAGCCTGTAATAGAGAGATGATCGGCTGATCGACAGTATCTCGCATTGACGGCTCAAGCTGAGACCGGAAACGTCGCGGCGCACCATCGCCTTGCGCTCCGGCCGGCTCATCGCTTGAGCCCTTTGGCCAAAAAATCCCGCTCCACCGTCAACTGGCCGATCTTGGCATGAAGATCGTGGACCTCGGCCTCAATGTCCCGGCGGGACGCCTCCACGCCGTTCGAGAACACATCGCCCAGGCCGTCCATGGCCTGGCGCTTCCATGTGCTGACCTGATTGGGGTGAACCTCATAGCGCGCCGCGATCTCCTGGATCGTCCGGTCGCCACGTAGCGCCTCCAGCGCCACCTTCGCCTTGAACTCAGGCGTGAACTTCCGTCGCTTCGTCATCTCGTATTCCTCCGTAACCGGGGAATACACCTTAAACAACTGTCCGATTTTCCAGGACCACCTCAGAGGGCGGTTGCGGCGGCGCGCGTAACTTTTGATGACGGGCCATGGCCTGCGCTGGCCCCAACAGAGAGAGCTACTTACCTCGCAGAGTTAGCCTCACAGCTGCGGGGAAGGTCGGACGATCTCGCTGCGACGTTTGCTGCCCAAACGGGGGTCGTTGTGGGTTTGGCAAATGCCACCTCCGAATTCGCTATAAGCGCCATTGATCGAAACGTCGCCCTCGCTGCCACATTCCCGTTTATTGAGCAGTATGTGAGGGATTCTGGCGCGGGCTACCTGGTGCAGGAGCCAGCTGGTGTTGTGGCAGCCATCGCGCCTTGGAATGTCCCACTCATCACCATGTTGAACAAAATAGCGCCGGCTCTTTTGGCCGGATGCACCGTGATCATGAAGCCGGCGCCTCAAACACCAGCCGAGGCCTACATCATTGCGGAGTGCGCCGAGAAGGCAGGTCTGCCGCCGGGTGTAATCAATTTGATCACCGCTGATCGTGATGCTTCAGATTTCTTGGTGCAACATCACGATGTTGATAAGGTCAGCTTTACGGGCAGTGTTGCAGCGGGTAAACGCATTGCCTCTGTTTGCGGAGAGCGCATCGCCCGCGTGACTCTAGAACTCGGCGGCAAATCTGCCGCGATTATTCTCGATGACTACGATTTGGAGAAGGCAGCCGACGGCCTCGTACCGGCAGTTTGCATGATCGCGGGTCAGAATTGCGCAGCCCTTACGCGGGTTATCGTGTCACGCGACCGTCACGACGAATTGGTCGGCCTCATTGTCAAGCGCATGCAGAACATTAAGGTAGGAGATCCCAGAGACCCAGAAACGCAACTGGGTCCCTTAGCCATGAAGCGCCAATTGGAGCGTGTTCAAGGTTTCATTGCGAAAGGGTTAGAAGAGGGCGCCACATTGGCATTCGGTGGCAAGACACCAGATGGTTTGGAAGCCGGATGCTATATTGAGCCAACTGTTTTCTCTAACGTCGAGAACTCAATGACCATCGTGCAAGAGGAAATTTTTGGACCGGTATTATGCGTTATCCCATACGATAGCGTAGATAACGCAATCCGAATTGCAAATGATTCTCCATTTGGATTGATGGGAGCGGTCTATACTAACGATGCGAATAAAGCGTTCCGAATCTCACGAAGGATTAAAACCGGGACAGTGGGTCAAAGCGGACCGTTGGCCGATTTCAATATCGGGTTTGGTGGTTTCAAGCAGTCCGGTCTTGGCCGGGAAGGCGGTATAGCCGGTCTGCGTGCCTACCTTGAGCCAAAGACTGTGCTTCTATCTCAAGAGCTGTCGAATATTTAACACTCTTTGGTATGTAACACGGCCAAATCGAAAGATTGCAACTCCTTAAAAACTGTCAGGTGTAATTATGAGATCAAAATTATGGTTACTCTATCCTTTCATTATGATTATTGGGGTTTCCATGGTGGGTGTTGCGATGCCTGATGAGCCGGGCACGCCCGAACCAAAGGGTTACATCATTATTGAACATGAAGCGGTGACTCAAGAAAGGCTGGCGCTGTTGAAAACATACAGCGCGGTCACAGGCGAGCTCATGGACAAGCATGACGGTGCGTTCCTTGTTATGGAAGGACAGCAGATCGATCCGCTAGAGGGGAACTGGAACCCGGAATTTGTTGTCATTCTTGAGTTTCCCAGTCTGACGGCGGCACGCTCGTTCTATTTCTCGGAAGATTATCAGACCGTGCT
This sequence comes from Rhodospirillaceae bacterium, assembly GCA_965207985.1. Classification (GTDB taxonomy): domain Bacteria; phylum Pseudomonadota; class Alphaproteobacteria; order Rhodospirillales; family Rhodospirillaceae; genus CBDBND01. The sequence continues at coordinate 124,106 of CBDBND010000013.1, forward strand.
ACCGGACCGGCTACGTGCGTTTCCAGCCTCTAAAGCCATTCTCGTTCCTGGTCGCGGATTGCCCATGAGCGGTCAGTAGTCTCTTGCCAAAAATTTCCATCCTAAAACCAGCCAACATCGATCAAAGCGTATAGGAGTAATCCTAGTGGATAACACGAAGAAGCGTCAGTTTGGTCGTCGGTCCTTTCTCAACACTACAGCTTTATCGATGTTTGTTATTGGTGGGGTAAATTTGCCTGTGTTTAGCGTCGCTAAGTCGAACATAGGATCAGAACAAATGAAAAATGGGCCAGCATCATTAGATTTTGATTTCGTGATGTCGGATCAAAGTTGGTTGCTCGATTCCGAAGTGCACTACCTTCTTCAAAGCCGGTTCCAATCGCTTTTTAATGAGCGCAACCACTTATCAAAACCATTACTTTTGGTCCTGCCGATGGCAGAAACAGAGCCGTTGGACACAAAAATGGAAGAGCCGCTTGAGGCTCTAAGAGTCTGGCCGGAAAAGAATCGTTTATTTTCATAACCTTGCTAGTCTACGGATGAAGACTTGGATGCTGGCGATCAGGAGCCAGGCAAGGGCGCTCTCGACGGTCGCCTTGAAGTCCTTCGCAAGGCGGCGGCTGCGCCCGAACCATGCGAAGGTGCGTTCGACCACATCTTGTTATCCTCCTTGCTGGCGAACACAACAAGGGAATCACAAGGGACTGATTCCACTCAATTCTTTTTCGGTCAGGCTCTAAAAAAGCTCCTCGACCGCCTGGGCAAACCCATTGTCATGTCCGCAGAGGCCGAAACCTCCGAGATAATCAGGCGACGTTTGTTCGAGTGGGATCTCAGCGCGGTATCCTCGGATGGGCGCGTTCTGCTTACACGCGATGCCGTTTCAGCATGCAATGAGTTTGGCGATCTGCTGCTTGATAATCGCCAACTCATTCCGTCGTGGTTTCCTATCGATGATGCGCGCACTCAATTCGCAGCAACATTTCCTTTCCATCCCTCCGTACTCTCTGTCTTTGAGCGTAAATGGCAAACCCTTCCACGTTTTCAGCAAACCCGTGGTATTCTCCGCTTGCTGGCGCAGTGGGTCGCCCATGCTTACCAGGGTGGATTTAAAAGCGCTCACCGTGACGGCTTTATCGGCCTCGGCACCGCACCCCTGGACGATCCTCTGTTTCGCCGTGCCATGTTCGAGCAATTAGGTGATGATCGTCTCGAAGGAGCAATCACCACGGACATCATTGGTAAGCCGGATTCTTTTGCCGTCCGACTTGACAGCGAAGCAGTTGATGCCATTAAGAAGGCCCGCCTCCATCGCAAGGTAGCTACAAGTATTTTTTTCGAATCCTCGGGCGGCCAACAACATAAAGAAGCGAGCTTACCAGAGATACATATGGCTGTGGCTGAACCCGGTGTTGATCTTGGCAATGTCGAAACCGTTCTGGAGGAGCTATCAACAAGCTGCTACTTCCTTACCGTCCAAAAGAACCGTTACCGTTTCAGCTTGACGCCCAACCTAAACAAGCTGCTTTCTGATCGTAGGTCCAATATCAAACAGGTCCGGATTGAGGAGAGGGTAAAAGAAGAGATCGAGGTTGTCTTTTCTCAGAAATCCGGCATTGAACGTGTTTACTTCCCTGAAAAGAGCATCCAGGCACCAGACCGGCCCGCCACCTCGCTTATCGTACTATCTCCGGATCACGACATGACTGATCCCGGCACGATGGTGTTTATGGATAAAATAACTAAAGAATACGGGAGCTCTGGACGCACATTTAAGAGTGCGTTGATCTGGGCTATTCCTGACTCAGCAAATAGCCTTTCTGAAGAGGCGCGCAAGCTTCTTGCCTGGGAAGATATAGACGCCGAGGACTCTGATCGTCTCGATGATGCTCAGAAAAACCAGCTAAGGGAGAGCGTCAAAAAAGCCCATAGAGACCTACGCGAGTCGGTTTGGCGCACATACAAAAACATCGGTATTCTTGGAAGAGATAATCAAATTAAGCCCATCGATCTCGGCCTCGTGCATTCTAGTGCGGCAGACAGCCTTGTCGGGCTCATCCTTGGCCGGTTGCGTCAGGATGATGAAGTCGTCGATGGCGTCAATCCGAACTTCCTGGTACGAAACTGGCCACCAGCTATGACACAGTGGAGTACCAGGTCCGTCCGGGATGCTTTTTTTGCATCTCCGATATTTCCGCGCCTGCTTAATCCGAGTGTGCTTAAGGAAACGATTGTCCGCGGTGTTATGAATGGTGTTTTCGCCTATGCTGGTAAGACGCCGAGCGAAAAGTTCGATCCGTTCATATTCGAAGATGATCTCGGCTTGGATGAGGTTGAATTCAGTGACGATGTCGTGCTGCTCAATGCTAATGAGGCGAAAAAATTCATTGAGCCGCCTGCACTCAAATATCTTGAGGTGAGCCCTGATCTTGCGAGCGTCGAACCCGGCAAGAGCCTTGCTCTGGTTGCAAAGGGACTCGATCAGTTCGGTCAGGAGTTTCCTATTGAGGCGGTATCATGGCAGGCCACTGGTGGCCAGGTCGATGACTTAGGCGTATTCCATGCCGATAATGATGAAGGTGAATTCACTGTTACTGCAACAAGTGGTGCAGCTAATACTACCATCCGGATCATCGTTACGACACAGAAGCAGGAAGAGAAGTCTGACGGCAAGCCATCAACGCCCGGCACAATTAGCTGGTCGAGTGACGTACCACCTCAGAAATGGATGCATTACTACACTAAGGTGCTTGCTAAATTAGTCAATTCCGAAAACTTCAACATACATGTTAGTGTAGAGGTCTCACCTAAGGTCGGTTTTTCCGAGCAGCAGGTCGAGGAGATTAAAGCCGCTTTGCAAGAGCTGGGAATCTCCACAAACGTGAATTCTACAAAAAGTTAGAAAGAGCAATAATTTGGGACCGGGTGCGCGCAAAAACGGTTTCTATCCAAATCTTGGAGAAGGCCATCTCGATGGGGTTGAAGTCGGGACTGTAGGGCGGCAGGAGCAGGACGCAATACCCGGGAAGGGAAGCTGTGGAACGAGTTTGTCGCCCGCTACTACTACCTCGGATACAAGCCCCTGGTCGGCGCGCAGATACGATATGCTGTCCATGACCGCGACGGCTGGCCGTTGGCCATGCTCGGCTTCTCCACCGCCACCTGGAAGCTCGCCCCGCGCGACAACTTCATCGGTTGGACCCCGGAGTTGCGCGAGAAGAACCTGCCGCTGGTGGTCGACACCCCGCGCTTCCTCATTCTGCCGTGGGTCGAAATCCACAATCTCGGCTCGCACATCCTGGCCATCGTGCGCCGCCGGCTGCCACAGGACTGGACCGAGCGATACAACATCACGCCGGTGCTCATCGAGACCTTCGTCGAAACGCCGCGCTACACCGGCGCCGTCTATCGGGATCGGGCTGGATCCATGTCGGGACCCCCCAAGGACGCGGGCGCTACGACCGGGAAAAGCTCTACGACAAACCCCGCAAGGATGTCTGGCTCCGGTCCCTCCGACGCGGCCCCTCCGACGCGATTGGCAAAGAACTCTCAATCGCTAATATTGTCGCCCTCTCCGTATTCGTTCGCTCAACGGGTGATGGAGCGGAGCGTTTCCGCCACCGACGTGACGGTAGCGCCGGTCCAACAGGGCTCGTTCAGGACGTTGAACTGCATCTGCACCGATTCCCACCCGATGACCGAACGAAAACCCCTCTCCACGGCTCGATCGAAGGATTACCGCCAAATGAAGCCAGGAACTGTCAGGAATGCGCACAAATCCGATTGCGGATTGCTTCCGCAAGCTGATGGATACAGTCATCCGGTTTGCGCTAGAAGACAAAAGAGCATTGTATAACAATAGGATAAGAAACGTTCTACCGCAGGAAATACACTAGAAACGGCAAAAGTGATCGGCAACGAGGACCGCCAAGAGATCAAGCATTGGCTCAACAATAGAGCCGAAAATTCACACCAACCCTTCCGACGACGGGAAGGGGCAATGGCTCGGTTCAGAGGCATCAAGACCCTGCAGAAGTTCGCTTCCGTCCATGCCTCGATCTACAACCACTTCAACCACCAACGTCATCTCAACCGTCGCGATATTTTCAAACAAGACCGAGACGCTGCCCTCGTCGAGTGGCAGCAACTTGCTGCCTGAAAATACTCGAACTACGGCTTCTTCTACTCAGCGCTAGTTAGTCTGACAATGCCATTGCGAGAGTTGATAAAGCCGTAAAGAACCGATCCATCCTGGCCTCACCCCTCTCAGATACCCTCCATCGTCTCGGCGAGCACCGAGTCGACCACCCGGCGCAGCGCATCGTTCTCGGTGTCTCCCTCCAGGCGTCGCAGGCGATACAGATCGACCTGTCGATCCGCTCCCGTTCCTTCGCGGACGATAGCCAGTGCGCGGCGTGTCTCCGCCTCGCAGCCAAGCGCGCGAGCATCCTCCGCGACCTCCGCGACCACCTCGGCCACGAGGTCTTCGATATCTACCCTGCCGTCCTCGCGCACAGCGTCCCCGAAAAAGGCGAGTACGCCGTAGCGCTGGGCCAACCAGCGGTTCTCCGCAACGATCTCTGTAAGCGGTTCCCCAGGCAGTACTCCTTCCCGGTCGCGGCGTAGCAGTAGCCGGATGAGCGACGCATAAAGCGCCGCAACACAAATCGCGTCCTCGACACGCGTGCATACGTCGCAGATCCGCATCTCCACCGTCGGGTAGGCGTGCGAGGGTCGGATGTCCCACCACAGCTCGCTACCGTCCTTGATGAACTTCATGCGCCGGTAATCCTCGACCAGCCGCTCGTAATCCGTCCGCGAGCGCAGCGGGCCTGGCATGCCGGTGCGGGGAAGGCCCCCAACGAGGGTCAACCGCCAGGACTTGAAACCTGTCTCGCGCCCATCACTGAAAGGCGACGATGTGGACAGCGCATGCAGCACTGGCAGATAACGCCTGATCGCGGTCATTATCCGGATGCGCGCATCGGCGTCGCCGAAGCCCGCGTGTATGTGCATCCCACCGATGATGAAACGGCGTACGTTGTCCTGGAATGTGGAAACGAATCGCTCGTAGCGCTGACGCGGCGTGGGTGCCTGCGCGCGCCATGAGGCGAAGGGATGGGTAGATGACGCCATTACTGCCGCCCCGTGCTCCGTAGCCGCCTTGATGACGATGCGCCGCGTCTCCCGTAGGGCCTCACGCAACTCCGTCATCGACCCACACACGCAGGTGTTGGTCTCGATCTGAGAGCGCATGAACTCCCGTACCACCCGGTGCGGCCCCGCCGCCTTCTCGCAGGCCTCGAAGATGGCGGGGTCCGGATCGGTCAGCAGGTCCCTCGAACTCGGATCTACGAGGAAAAATTCCTCTTCAACTCCGAGTGTGATCGCTCGCTCCTGCGGCTCCGCTAACCGATTCACTGATCGCCTCCGGCTTGCCAGCAACCCCCCATCGATCCATGTTTCCCTGAAAGCTTGCTCTGCCCTGAACAACACGGTGTTAACCGCACTGATAGCGACCCGCTCACCAATCTCTTCATATCGTCGCTCCTTGATAACCTGCACACGACCGCCACGTTCACCTTATGCTTCGGATGGCATTGTCAGAGTAACTGGTTAAGGTCAACTCTCTTGGGCCCTAGTTTCCTGGGTTTAGGCACTAAAACATTGGTTCGCTTGGAATTGACCAAGCAAGGCGCAGTTCAGAACGGCGAAAACTCACCTCACTAGACTAACAAATTAATTTAGTCTGACAATGCCCTTGGCGGCGTTGTCGGCCTCTAGTGTCAAGATGTTGGTCACCGTCAACTTCGATATTCAACTTTATCCCTTGTTCCAGCAGCGCAAAGTCCAGCTCGTACCCTTCTACTTCAAGCTTGGCGTAAGGTGAGAGATCCCGATGTTGCATGGCGTCCAGCAGACGCTGCTCCGATATACTATCCGTGCGGAATTCGGCTGACTTCGAACCTGTGGTCTCGTTACGGGCAGCCTCATCGCGTATGTAAACATGTAGAGATGCCAAGGTTGGACCTCCCAATTTATCCATGAGTGGGTGCCCGAGAACGATTAGGGCTCTACGAGCCCGGCTGACCGCTACGTTCAGGAGGTTTTTTTCTTTTCCTATCCAACGGGCACCGCTCATGGACATTCCGGGAGACAGAACACAAGATACAATAATTGCATCTCGCTCGTCGCCCTGTAGACGGTGCGCGGTACCACTCACAAAATGGATATTGTCCAATTTGCTCCTGCTGAATTTTCTCTTGGCCAACGTATCGATGCGTCGCGCCTGTGCGGCAAAAGGGGTCACCACGCCAATTGTTTTGTAACCGGAATCGATCGCGCTGCGGAGTTGTCTTATCGTCTCCTCAGCCTCCTCGGGATTTTCCCAGCTTCCATTGGCGGGTCGTTTTGCAGTGCCGTCTACATCGCACCAATGGATCGCACGATCACGCTCGGTTGTATCAGATATATCCGTCAGAACTGTGAGTTCACCGCTGTAGAACGTCTTGTTGAACCAACGAGCGATTTGTGGGTGGCAACGGTAGTGTTCGTTGAGAAGAAGTGGTTCTTTGGGTCTTGCGGCAAACGCGAATGCAGCGTATGCGGAACCGTCCTTGTGGTGGATGCCGCGTTCGCGTAAGTCATCGTTGTCGTGTCCTGTTTGCTGGGCGATCTCTTTTAGGAGTCCGTCGCTGAGCGAAACGATCGGTGTCAATTGGTATGGATCCCCCACGATCGCTAGACGCTTTGCCCGGTAAGCCAACGGCAACACGGCCGCGAGGCTGCACTGGCTGGCCTCATCGATTATCACGAGGTCAAACAATCCCGATTCCAGGGGAAAGTTGGAATGCGCGGTCAATGCGGTGCACGCCCACCCTCTTACGTGGGGAAACGAATTGGTGACAGCGCGCCTGAATTGTTGAACGTTGGCAGGGATATTGCCGAAGACAGCTAGATTTCCACCGCCGGAGGAGATTAGCGTTGCCGTTTCCGCGCGGATTGCACTAAGGCTCGCGTCCATCCATTTGTGGTCTGCTTTAGCCACGCTGCTCGATGGGTCGCCTATTTCTGATTCCAGTTGTTTACGTTCAGCCTGTTCGGTTTCCAGTTGGCTGTTCAACTCGGTCATACACTGATCAAGATTGGCCCAATCTGCGAGATTCTCCACCGGAGCGTTTTCAAGACAACGAAGCAGCCTACGCAAACGTCGCGCACGGAAGCGGGGTAACAACCACGTCCGCGACAACCTTCTGGCTCGTCGCTCTATTAAGCGGGAACTGATCGGCAGTTCAGGGCGGTATTCGAGGGCCCAGAGCGTTTGCGTAGACTGCTTCAACTCATTTGAGAGTTCCTCTTGTTCCTTGACCAGATCAAGCAGTTTCAAGTCCAGCTCTTCCAGTCGACCGATTTTCTTCATCAGTTGGGCACGTTTGGTGGCGACACGTTTCAACTGGGCGCGCGCTTCGGCCTGGTTGCCGTCGCACGCTGCCGCCTGGGACGTTGCTACGGTGATACGGTTAGGGACTTGTGCGCGCACGCTGCGATTTCCGGTACGGATCAACATACCCCGGCTCACGCCCTCCTCTGCGCGGTCCACGGCCACGTCAACCGCACCATTGTTGGTCGACGTCACCAAGACCTTGTCACCATCCAGCCATGCGTTGGTCACCGCGTTCACAACGAGCTGTGTCTTGCCTGTACCTGGTGGACCGGTCACGACCGTCAGAGGGTCTTTGCGAAAACGCTCGAGTATTTCCTCCTGCGAGCGGTTGCATGCAAGCGGGGCCGCAAGAGGCTCGGACAGGGAGTGCTGGTCTTTCTTTTGTATGAAACTGTCAGGCAGAAGATGCGCTGCGGCCGTCGTCGGCCAATCTTTGCGGCTCCGAAGCTGGCGCAATTCCGCACGGAGAGTGCTGGTGTATCCAGACCAATCAGTAACTACCGAAATCGCTGCGTTGTAGACCCCTTGTTTACAGTCAATGTTTGTTTCAAGGTTTCTCGCATTGAGAGGCGACAGAATCGGAAGGCCGAGCAGATCTGCCGTTTTTTCGGCAAGAGCAACAAAAGCATCGGCATCACCGAACGGTAGTCCGTCACTTAAAAGGTCGTTTATGTCTTCCGTAACCGATGGGTCGAAAATACCGCTTCCCGTGATGGCTAGGTTGAATTCCGGTTCCATGTTGGCGTGGAGAATCAGATCGCCTTTGGAGCTTCGTTCCGCCTCAACCGGAACAGTGAAAAGAGTGGCAACCATGGCCTTTTGATTGCGGTCAATTAGGACAATAGTCGGCCAGCCATAAATGATCGAACGTGGGCGGATTCCCAATTTGTTGGCGAGTCCTCGTGGGGCTTCCGTTGAGTCGGTCTGCCCGACCACAAGTTTCTCTTCATCGGGGTGCAAGAACCAAAGAGAGTCTCTTTCGACGTACTGGACCAGTGATTTTGCCGCTTCGGCCTCAATGCACCGTTGGGCTAATTCACATAGTTGCCGCCAGGGAATATGCTTGTCGTCGGTGCTTGTTGAAGGGTTGGAATGATTGCGACTTGCTTGTGTTGTCCCATTTTGCGAAACGGTAGTTGCCGTGTTTGATTCGTCCTGGCTTGAGTCAGTATCGCCTGGTATGCAGTCAATACACCAGATCTTTTGCGACGATGGTGACCAATGGGCTTGCTCACCCGCATACAGTCTATCTTCGCACGATTGGCAGCGTCCCGCATACTTCAGTGCGATGGTACGCAGATCGTTAGGAAGTTCCATTTTCCGCCATGTCAAGGTAAGCGGTGTTGGGTAATAGAGGCATTGAACTCCTATTCGGAAAGCACCTGATTCTTAAGTAGAGCCTTCTCCAGATATAGAGGCGCAGACGTATGCTTAAGAGCCGTCTGGGACAGCCCCAAATAAAATGATCGGGTGGTATCGATAGAGCTAGCGATGCCAGAGCGACCGAGGTCTGTACAGACAAAGCACCGATTGTCATATGTCCTCTGAACTACATTTGTCAGTAACAGCCACGGAATGGTGCCGGGTCGTTGCAATCGCACAGGCAAGTGTGGATCCCGCCTATTCGCCGGACGGAGGAGCTACCTCTGTCGGGTCTGAGGGCTATTCTATTCAGCGGGCGACCCGACATAGCGGGACGCCTATGCGATTGCAGGATTGAGACTCCCCGGCTTGGGGAATGGAGTCAAGGTGTGGTGGGGTGTGCGCGGTTCAAGAGAGAAACACCTCATGAGTGACGAAACACCCGAGAAGCCACCCCGCGATTACGGCGCGGATCTGCGCTTCGCCCCCCCCTTCCCGGAAGGATTGACACGGAAAGAGCTGATGGATTGGGCATACCAATTTGTCAGGAAAGTCCTTAGCGGTGCGGGCGTCCGCAGGTGTGAGCAGGGCGCAGGTTAATCTCTCATTTGGGCACTAAGGCATATAATCCCAGATTGACAATCACGAATACCCTACCAGGGGGGTGCCCGTCGCGATGGCGTCGCCCGATACGCTCCCGAATGCACGCGGTCGTGCAGGTCGGCCAAACGGCCTTCCAGTCCCTTCCCGTACATCCGCCACGTCATGCCATCCACCCCTGCCGCCGCGTTCCTCTTTAGCTCGAAGAACGCCCAGCGCAGCGCATCGACCGTGACATGGTGGAGTAGCGTCGTGAGACGCTCCCGTGGTTCCCGTTTTACAAATTGCCGTATCTGGTCAGCCGCCTGTGACATGCTTTCCCAGTCCTGCGTCCGGCACATGCTTTGGCCTTCCGAATTCCCCTCGGGCTCGGTCCTTCGCTCCGTTGGCTCCGCCGGGGATCGCTCCCCTTTGTTCGCCGACTTCACAGCTAATATTCCCGAGTCTGACTTCTGCACGTCGTTCATCATCGGTTACGGACTATGCCTTTCCTTTGCGTCCCCATTACGACTATGGGGCGACCTGCAGATCTTGTATGATCAAGCGTTCAGATAACATAAAGTTCTATATTTAGCACCGTGTTTGATTTAGGACTTGTTCCTCATATGATAGCTGGAGTGATCCACTACGCCCCACTATTAGTTCCTCATAAATGAGGGTACAAAATAGGGATATTATTTTATAAATTACTTATTAATCAGTTAGGGTCTTGCCTAGCAGAGCATAGCCGAGGACGGCATAAAGCTCTGTATGGTAATGAAAAACCGATACTCGAAAAGTTCCAAACTTTCTGAAGCTCAGATTCGCCTTGTCGTGAAGTGCTTTGCCGCTGATCTCACGGCGCTGCAAACGGCCGCGATTTGCGGCGTAAATCGCAACACTGTGAACCGGATCTACCGCGGCCTGAGGGAGCGGATCCTCGCGGCTTGCGAAGCACAGCGCCCGTTCTTCGGCGTGGTCGAGGTCGATGAGAGCTTCTTCGGTGCCAGACGCATCAAAGGCAAGCGCGGACGCGGAGCCTATGGCAAGACAGTCGTCTTCGGGATCTTCGAACGCGAAGGGCAGGTCTACACCGAGATCGTCCCGGACTGCTCAAAGTCAACGCTACAGGGGATTATTCGGGGCAGGGTCGATCCAAGCACCGTCGTCAACTCCGATGGATGGCGCGGCTACAACGGCCTCGTCGATCTCGGCTATGGTCACTTCCGGGTCGACCATTCCTGCGATGAGTTCGCCCGCGGCCCGGTTCACATCAATGGCATCGAGGGCTTCTGGGGCATGGCCAAGGTGCGGCTCGTAAAGTTCATGGGTGTGCCCAGACACACATTCCACCTCCACCTCAAGGAAACCGAGTGGCGCTTCAACCATCGGGCTTCCAACAAGGTCAGGCTTCTGCTACGTCAACCGCGAGAAAAACCGATCTGCTAGGCAAGACCCATCAGTTATTTAATCCATATAGACCACTTCAACCATCAACGCCATCTCAACCGCAGAGACATCTTCAAACAAGACCGAGACGCTGCCCTGGCCGAATGGCGTCAACTTGCTCCCTGAAGATCCTGTATCATGGCTTCTTCCGCTCCGGCCCATTTAGTCTGACAATGCCCTAACGGGTGGGGTGTGGCCCCAAGCACGGATGGTTTAAACTCTATTACGAGTATCCCGTTGTTCACTGTCGGAGGTCCATGTGGAGTCCTCGAACGAACCAGATTTCCTAGCCAGCGTACGCGGGATGTTCGACCGGACTGCCCGTGCCCTCGGTGTTCCGGCTGACCTTGAGGAGACCATCCGCGAGTGTAAATCCGTAATTCAGCTGCGCTTTCCGGTGCGCCTGCGGGGACGTTACCATACATTCCGCGGCTGGCGCGCGGTGCACAGCGAACACCGCCTTCCTGTTAAGGGCGGTATTCGCTATGCACCCGTTGTCGATCAGCGGGAGGTCCAAGCATTGGCGGCACTGATGACCTTTAAGTGCGCGCTCGTCGACGTCCCCTTCGGCGGCGCCAAAGGTGGGCTGGCGATTCGCCCCGAAGACTACACGGAGGAAGAACTCGAGCTGATCACACGGCGCTTCACGCAGGAGCTTGCTGAGCGCGGCTATATCAGCCCGAGCCGCGACGTGCCAGCCCCGGATATGGGCACCGGGGCGCGTGAGATGGCCTGGATGGCGGATGAATACCGGCAACTCTACCCCTCGGACATTGATGCTCTAGCGTGCGTCACGGGGAAGCCGGTGACCCAGGGCGGCATCCCAGGCCGACTCGAAGCTACCGGTCGTGGCGTCCAATACGTTGTCCGTGAGTTTTTTCGCCGCCCGGACGATGTGGCGCGTAGCGGTTTGGACGGCGGCCTTGCAGGCAAGCGCGTCATCATCCAGGGACTCGGCAACGTGGGCTTCAACGCGGCCAGATACCTCACAGAGGAAGAAGGCGTAAGGCTCATTGGGGTTATCGAGCATGACGGCGCCGTCCTGAGTGACGCCGGATTGTCACCCGATGATCTTGCTGAGTATCGCGCACGCACAGGCAGCTTCAAAGGATTCCCCGATGCGCGCTTTGTTGCCGACGGCGCCTCAGCCCTCAAGGCGGACTGCGACATTCTTGTTCCTGCCGCACTAGAAAGCCAGATTACCAACGCCAACGCCCATGACATCCGAGCACGCCTGATCGTCGAAGCCGCCAATGGCCCCGTGACGTTTGCGGCGGAGAAGCAACTGCTCGCAAGCGGCAAGATCATCCTCCCTGATCTCTTGGTCAACGCCGGTGGTGTCACGGTTAGTTACTTTGAGTGGGTCTCAAACGTTTCCCACATGCGTTTCGGACGTCTTTCGCGTCAGCTCGATATCCAGCGTAACCAGCGCATAATCAACATGGTTGAAACCACGTCCGGTCGGCCGGTGCCGGAGGATCTCAAGGCACCCCTGTTGCGCGGCATGGACGAACCCGACCTTGTTCAATCCGGACTCGAGGACACCATGCGTGAAGCTTATGGAACGATTCGCGAAAAGATTCTGGGGTCCGAAACGATCAAAGACCTACGCACGGCCGCCTTTGCCGTCGCGCTGGAGAAAGTCGTACGGTCCTACCGTCAGATGGGTCTTGCCTAAAAATCGGCATTGTCAGAGTAACTGGTTAGGGACAACTCTATTGGGCCCTTGTTCCCTGGGTTTAGGTGTCCGTCGTCAGATTATTTGGGACAGCGGGGGTTGATAAACTAAGAGAGAGTTTGGCCCATCTTGGTTTTCAGTTTAGGCGGCGGTTTTGCGGTGCTGCAAGCGCCGTTGATTGATGGTGTTTTGTTTGATTCTCTCCCTTTCGAGTAAGATGGTTTCGCCGCGCCCGAAGTAGACGTCGGCGGGCGTCAGATTGCTCAGGCTCTCGTGGTAGCGGTGGTGATTGTAGTAGGCGACGAAGCGCCCGATCTTGGCCTTGAGATCGCCCGGCAGGAAGTAGTTCTCTAACAGGATGCGGTTCTTCAGGGTCTGATGCCACCGCTCGATCTTGCCCTGTGTCTGCGGGTGATAGGGTGCGCCGCGCACATGATCCATGCCGTTGTCGTCGAGCCATTCGGCCAGTTCGCTAGAGATGTAGGACGCGCCATTGTCTGACAGCAGGCGGGGCTTGTGCCGGACCTCGACCCGGTCGCAGCCTGAGGCCTGCAATGCTAGTTCCAGGGTGTCTGTGACGTCACTGGCCTTCATGGTCGTACACAGCGTCCAGGCGATGATGTAGCGGGAGTAATCATCCAGGATGGTGCTCAGGTAGAACCTGAGGTGGTCCCGGAAAATCGGACAGTTGTTTAAGGTGTATTCCCCCGGTTACGGAGGAATACGAGATGACGAAGCGACGGAAGTTCACGCCTGAGTTCAAGGCGAAGGTGGCGCTGGAGGCGCTACGTGGCGACCGGACGATCCAGGAGATCGCGGCGCGCTATGAGGTTCACCCCAATCAGGTCAGCACATGGAAGCGCCAGGCCATGGACGGCCTGGGCGATGTGTTCTCGAACGGCGTGGAGGCGTCCCGCCGGGACATTGAGGCCGAGGTCCACGATCTTCATGCCAAGATCGGCCAGTTGACGGTGGAGCGGGATTTTTTGGCCAAAGGGCTCAAGCGATGAGCCGGCCGGAGCGCAAGGCGATGGTGCGCCGCGACGTTTCCGGTCTCAGCTTGAGCCGTCAATGCGAGATACTGTCGATCAGCCGATCATCTCTCTATTACAGGCTGCGGGGCGAGAGCCCGGCCAACCTGGCGCTGATGCGGCGCATCGACGAGTTGTTCCTTAAACATCCGTTCTATGGGTCCCGTCAGATGGCCCGTCATTTGCGCCGCGAGGGGGGTGTCGTCGGCCGTCACCGGGTTCGGCGCCTCATGCGCCTGATGGGGCTGGAGGCGATCTACCGGGCGCCGAAGACGAGCACGCCCCATCCCGAACACCGGGTCTATCCGTACCGTCTCAAGGGCCTCGCCATCGAGCGCCCCGACCATGTCTGGTGCGCCGACATCACCTACATCCCGCTCAGGCGCGGCTTCCTTTATCTGGTCGCGGTGATGGACTGGGCGAGCCGCCGGGTCCTGGCCTGGCGGCTGTCGAACACCATGGATGCCCGGTTCTGCGTCGAGGCCTTGAATGAGGCGCTCGACACCTCCGGCAGGCCGGAGATCTTCAACACCGACCAGGGCAGCCAGTTCACCAGCTTCGAGGTCACCGGCCGCCTCAAGGAGGCCGGGATCACGATCTCCATGGACGGGCGCGGCCGGTGCATGGACAACATCTTCATTGAGCGACTGTGGCGCTCTCTCAAGTACGAGGCGGTTCACCTGCACGAGCTGACCGACGGCTTCCACGCCGAGAGGGTCATCGGCGAATGGATCGGGTTCTACAACACCGAGCGGCCCCATTCGTCGCTCGGAGGCAAAACGCCGGCGGAAGCCTACGCGGCGGGGCAGCCTGTGGATATGTTGGACAAGACTACCGCCTTGCCCACATCCCCACAGGCCCAACAACAGAAATCAAATATGATAAACAGGATTCTGACGGCATGATCAGACAGCGGAATACACCTTAGATAAGCCGTCAGACTGTCCAAACAAGTGGGACCACCTCAAACCAGCCCCATCCGATGACCTTGATGTAGGTGAAGTCGGTCTGCCAAAGCTGGTTCGGGGCCGTGGTCTTATCCCTGAACTCATCGTTCGCCTTGATCACCACAAACGCCGGGCTGGCGATCAGGTCATGGGCCTTGAGAAGCCGGTAAACACTGGCTTCCGAGACGAAGTAGGCCTGTGTATCGGTGAACCGTACCGCCAGTTCCCGGGGCGACAGGTCCGGGTTCTCCAGGGCCATCTGGACAATCCGGTCACGGATCTCATCCGGGATGCGGTTCCACACCCGGGACGGCTTGGGCGGCCTGTCTTCAAGGGCCTCAAGCCCGCCCTGCAGATAGCTGTTGTACCAGCGGTAAAACGTGGTGCGGGGAACCCCAAGGGTGTCCAACGTACGCTTGGCCGGCAGATGCGACTGTTCCACCAGCCTGATGATCTCGAGCTTCTCGGAGGCGGGGTATCTCATGCGTCGTCTCCCCCATCCCCGATCATGTTTTTTTTGAGAAGGCGCAGTTCCAGGGCCTGTTCGGCCACCACCTCCTTGAGGTCGTGAGCCTGGCGGCGCAGCTCCTTGACCTCGCCCGTGTTGGCCTCACGGGCCGTATCACCGGCCAGGCGCTTCTTCCCGGCCTCAAGGAACTCCTTCGACCAGCTGTAATACATCCCCTGGGCTATGCCCTCACGGCGGCATAGCTCGGCAATCGGGTCCTCGCCGCGCAGTCCGGCCAGGACAATGCGGATCTTCTCCTCAGCACTGTAACGCTTGCGGGTCTTGCGGCGGATGTCCTTGACCGTCCGCTCCGCAACATCCTGGGATCGTTCTGTTCTATCTCTCATCGTTCACTCCTCAATGATGACGATGAGCCAATAACACTCTCTTACGCAATCACCCTAATCTGTTCCATTGGTCCTGACGGGGGACAACGTTGACATCCAAACCTTCACTGAAAAACAAAAAGCGCACACCGAAAAAAAGCATCAAGAAGACAGATACACCAATGACGCCAATTAGAAGCAGTTTAAGAATTTTCATCATCTGATTTGTTTATAAGTGGTTGGTTTTTTTCCACAAGATGAGCCCAAAACACCTCCAACGCTATATCAACGAGTTCTCAGGACGCCATAATATCCGCGAACGGGACACTATCGACCAGATGCAAGCGGTTGCTATAGGTATGCCGGGCCGACGCTTGAAGTGCGATGTGATCGCTGATAACGGCCTGGAATCTGGGGCTGGACTGAGCTACTCCCCGGAAATCGGACACTGACGTAAGCTACGATTTGTTGTCTGCTGGTCTTCGTAGAGAAGGAGATCAGAGATGTCGAAACGCAAGCAACACTCGCCGGCATTCAAGGCGAAAGTGGCCCTCGAAGCCTTGAAGGGCGAAGAGACCGTATCCGAGCTGTCCAGCCGGTTCGGAGTTCACCCGACGATGATTCATCAATGGAAGCGTGCGCTGCTTGATGGTGCTCCTGGCGTGTTCGCACGTGGTGGCCGCCGGCAACCTGAGATCGACGAAGCGCAGGTTAAGGAACTGCATGCCAAGATTGGGGAGTTGGCTGTGGCCAACGATTTTTTGTCCAGAAAGCTCAAGCCCTGGGGCGTGAAGTGAGACGCGGCATGATCGAGCCGGGTCATCCCGGATTATCGGTCAGCAGGCAGTGTGCGCTGCTGTCGATCTCCCGGTCGTCGTTCTACTACACGCCCAAGGGTGAGAGCGAGATGAACCTCGCGCTGATGCGCGAGATCGATGAACAGTTCCTGGACACGCCGTTCTTTGGCGTCCGGCAGATGACGTGGCATTTGAAGAACGAAGGCCATTGCGTCAATGAGAAGCGGATTCGCCGCCTGATGCGGCTCATGGGCCTGATGCCGATCTACCAGAAGCCCAGCACCTCAAAGCCAGCGAAGGGGCACAAGACCTGGCCGTATCTACTCCGGGGGCTGAGTGTGAACAGACCGAACCAGGTCTGGGCAACAGATATCACCTACCTGCCGATGCGCCGGGGGTTCCTGTACCTGGTTGCCATCATGGATTGGTTTACCCGCACGGTGCTGGCTTGGCGCATCTCGAACACGCTGGAGGCTGACTTCTGCGTCGAGGCGTTAAACGAGGCGATCCACACGTTCGGTGCGCCGGAGATCATGAACACCGACCAGGGCAGCCAGTTCACCTCGTTTGCTTGGACCGACCGGCTTCGGCGGATGGGCGTGCGCATCTCGATGGACGGCAAGGGGCGGTTCCTCGACAACATCTTCGTCGAGCGGCTTTGGCGCACGCTCAAATACGAGTGCGTCTATCTGCACGCCTGGGAAAACGGCTCACAGGCCAGGGCCGGTATCCGCAAATGGATGACGTTCTACAATGAGAGGCGTCCTCATTCCGCCCTTGGCGGCAGGCCGCCCGCCGTGGTCTATTGGACGGCAAGCGAGCAAAACCAAACCGATCAGCAGGCCCAGAAAGTAGCTTAAATCACACCAGAACCTGTCCAACAATTGGGGAGTAGCTCAGAGGGCAAACCCGAACCGTCTGCCAACCTCACGGTATTTTGATTTTGATACCTGCAGCCTTAAGAATTGCATTGGCTGTGTGACGACTCTTGATCTTGGTGGGAACAGATACCGTATTCTCTCCGTCATCCCATATCTCATGACTACCTTTGGCTTGTCGGTCGAATTCCCATCCAGAATCTTTAAGGGCTTCCTTAACTTTTCTTTCGTAGCCCGCCATAGCGAGAGCTTATGCGGCTACTCTTTGCATAGATATCCTTGGAGATTTACCCGGTGTTTCGTCCAGTATCCGCTCTATGGGAGGGATAGTCAGGGGGTGTAGGACTCGCGGTTCTGAAAGGCGCAAGTCGAGGTCTCCCAACTTTAGATCTGTATCACGAAGTAACATGATGGTTACAGTTGGGATATCCTTCATGAATTGTTCCCATGAGTCCGATTCAACAACTAGCCCCTTCACATCGTCACTAGTCGCAATCCAAACCTGTTCTTCAATGTCATAGAACAAATCTATTTCGAAGATTGCCATAGCACTACCTTGGTGATCCCTTCCTCTGTGCTACGCTACCGCTTACATAAGCGGTAGCACGGGAAGCTAGAAAGGACCACACCAAATACTAGCATCGCTGGTGGCTTTGCAATCTATGTGTAATTTTCAGATCAAAGATATATTTAGGTTCACAAAATTTCATAAACATTTCAACACCTAGCATCCCCTGGGCTATGCCCTCCTGGCGGCATAGCTCGGCAATCGGGTCCTCGCCGCGCAGTCCGGCCAGGACAATGCGTCTATGGACGCCCCCGGTGATGCAAGAGATTTTTGGAACGGCTCGGTGCATGTGGTCAGGTGCTGTCGTCTATCCGGCCTTTTGGTGCGGCCTTCAGTCGCCGCTGGCCTGTATGGAAATACGCGGATCGGGTCCAAATCGGAT
Source organism: Rhodospirillaceae bacterium (assembly GCA_965207985.1). Lineage (GTDB taxonomy): Bacteria > Pseudomonadota > Alphaproteobacteria > Rhodospirillales > Rhodospirillaceae > CBDBND01. Next base: position 142,055 of record CBDBND010000013.1, read on the forward strand.
CTACGGGCTTCAAAGCGCCCTTGCATTGTGCTGGTTTTCCCCATCCCGTCTCGTTGACCGTTTGCCCTTACCCGTCCTCCGACCTTCTCACATCCCCGACGGTTCCCGGCGTGACCGCAACCCGATCAGGCAGCGGCCGGCGCAGGAACGCGGTAACTCTCCTTGTTCGTCATCAGCGCCCAAGCGATGCGCGCCATCTTGTTGGCCAGAGCCACCGCGACAAGCATCCTCGGCTTGCGCGCCAGCAGTCTGGCCAGCCAGGGGTCCGCCGTCTCGCCGCGTCGGACCGCTTTCTGGACGACAGCCATGGCGCCAGTGATCAAGAGGCGCCTGAGGTCCCGCTGGCCCATCTTCGATACCTTGCCGAGCCTGGGCTTGCCGCCGGTGGTGTGTTGTCGCGGCACGAGGCCGAGCCAGGCGGCGAAGTCGCGGCCGCGCCGGAAACTCTCCATGGGCGGCGCAAAAGCCTGGAAAGCCATCGCGGTGATCGGACCGACACCCGGTATCGTCATCAGTCGCGACGCATCTTCGTCCTGGCGCGCGCTGACGCGGAGTTCTTTCTCCAATCCGCCGATTTTCTCGCCGAGGCCGGCGATCTGCTCAAGCAAAAGGCGGCCCAGCTCGCGAACCGGATCCGGCAGATCCGAGTCCGGATCATCGAGTGCCGATGCCAGTCGGCCAAGATGAGCTGGCCCCTGTGGTGCGACGACGCCGAACTCGGCCAGGTGACCCCGCAGTGCGTTGATCGTCTGCGTCCGCTGGCGCACCAGGAGATCGCGTGTGCGGAACAGCATCCCCCGGGCCTGCTGCTCTTTCGTCTTCACGGCCACGACGCTCATGGTGGGGCGCTGTGCAGCCTCGCAGATTGCCTCTGCGTCCGTTGTGTCATTCTTCTGCCGTTTGACGAACGGCTTCACATAAATCGGCGGAACCAGCTTGACCTCGTGCCCCAGCTTCTCGGTTTCTCGACCCCAATGGTGAGCACTCGCGCAGGCTTCCATTGCCACCACGCTGGGCGGCTGCGAAGCGAGGACGTCGAGCACTTTGCCGCGGATCAGCTTCTTTCGGAATGCAACGGACCCGTCAGCCCGAGCACCGTGAATCTGAAAGCTATGCTTCGCCAGATCGATCCCGATGATGGTAGCCTGATCCATGGACGCCTTCTCCTTCTGTTGGTGTTGGTGACACCGCCAACATGGCACATTGCGATGCCGTCGGGAGGGGGCGTCCACTCCATCGGATCTTCTCCTCAGCACTGTAACGCTTGCGCGTCTTGCGGCGGATGTCCTTGACCGTCCGCTCCGCAACATCCTGGGATCGTTCTGTTCCGTCTCTCATCGTTCACTCCTCAATGATGACGATGAGCCAATAACACTCTCTTACGCAATCACCCTAATCTGTTCCATTGGTGCTGACGGGGGACATCCTTACGGCGGCTGACCCTTCAGTTCGCAGTCGAAGTCCTGTCAAAAGCCGCCGCTTCAGTGAGGTCCACTTGCTCAAGCAATGCTGCCCGTTGCGCGTGGTAGCTCGACATTTGTGGATTCGTATCGACCAAGTTTGATATGGCGTGCAATGCGTCATACCAAAGGCCCTGGGATGCTAAGTCATAGGGCGACTGCTCGTCTTGGGAAGTGAGAGGTGCCGCCATAGCGTCGTCCTCAATGTACATAACCAGACCGCGCGTAAAGACGTCTTTTGACCGGTTGTCAGGGTCGACCATCAAAGACACGGACCATTCGTATTCGATACCGGGGTCAAGGTGAATGCCATGATCGGCCAGATTCAAAGCATGAATTCCCTTGTCGATCCCGTCCTCAAAATTGATTTCTAAGGTTGGGTCTTCATCCATGTCGTTAAGGAGCGATACAGCCAACCGGTATGAGTCGACGGGTTCAGAGATATACCAATACAAAACGGGTTGGTCTGTTGATGTTAGTCCCGTGTGATCAGGCGCCAGAACACTGAGAAACGGAACATCGTCCTCCGTTCCCCGGGTGCTTCCACCGATAATTTCTCGGCAACATCACTGGAAACATGGCGCGAGAAAATCCCCATCAATTCGCCCCGTTTACGACTCTCCAGTTGGGTCACGTAAGACATGATGATAAGCGCGGTCAGGAACCAGGCCAGGGCCGACGGAAAGATCGGCACCCACAAGCCATTTAAGAACAGGACATCTGCAGCGCCCCAGATCACGGCCACACCGGCTAGGGCAAAAACCACAAACCGGAAGGCCGAACGCGTAAAGTAACCCAGCAGCGCACCGAGCACGCTCCAAGTCCAAATCAGGCCGGTTTCCTGATTATCGCTCAAAAAAGAGATGGGCTTCACGCCGTCCAGACCGTGGCGGATTAGTTGGTCGACCAAATGGGCATGCACTTCGATGCCGTAAATGGATTGATCAAAGGTGACATCACTGCTGAACGGCGTGAAGAAGAAATCTTTGACACTCTCGGCCGTTACACCGAATACAACAACACGACCTTCAAAAAACTTGGGGTCGACTTCACCGTCATAGACATCGGACATGGACACGGTTTGGAAAGGCTCTCGTCTGGTCCCGCCGACATAGTCCATCATGATTTGATAGCCGCTGGCGTCAGCGCCAACATATCCACCGTCATTCTCCTCAAAAGGAAGCAGCACCATTGGTGGCGGAGAGTCCGTAGCCTCTTCGCTCTCCTCCTCCCGGGGGCAAGGACCAAACATGAGATTGTTGGCCTCCGTCCCGTCGGATTGCAGGCAAATACCGTTCCAAAAAAGATAATGGGCGGCCAATTGAAGGGCGAAGCCGGAGCCAAAGTTACCGAGATCATCGTTGAGAAACAACAAACCGCGCCTAACCACCCCGCCCGGATCGAGAACGACATCGGCGAAACCGGTTTGGTTGGTTCCTACCAGGACATCTGGCGGCGGTATACCCTCGAATTCCGCCTCCCGAAACTTGTAGACCATGTAAATGTTTTGATGTCTGCGCAGTGTTTCGTTTAGGGTCTGTTGACATTTAACGCATGGCGATGATGGTTTCGACGAGGTTGCAGTTTGCGGCGTAGCTGATGTCGGTCTTGTCGTAGCGTGTTGCGATGCCACGGAATTCCTTGATCTTGGCGAAGTAGTTTTCGATCAGATGTCGCCAGCGGTACATGTGCTTGTCGTAGGCCGCCGGCCGCTTCCTGTTGGCGAGCGAGGGAATGACGGCGCTTGCGCCACGTTGGTCCAATTGCTCTCGCAGCCAGCCGGCATCGAATGCCTTGTCGGCGATGAGGGCATCGAAGTGAACGTCGTCGATCAACGGCTGGACGCCCATCATGTCGTGGCGCTGGCCAGGGAGCAGCACGAAAACGGATGCGACAGGGTCATTTCGTAGGTTTCGGACTCACTCTCGATGTCGAGGACGTTAAGCGGTTCTTCGAGGATGTCGGACTCGGAAAACTCTGCATAAAAGGACAGCATGGTGTCGCGGCGGGTGAGCGGCAGCGAAGACGTGACCGCCACGTCCGTCAGCCCTTCCGTGCCGCCGACGGACACGGTGGTCTGGTCGCCCCAGCCGGTAAGATTGCGCGCCGTTAAATCAAAGCTGGCCCGTTCGCCGTTGACCGCCGGTGAGCGGTCATTGGCGACGCGTAATGTGCCGAGAAACTGTTCGCTCTCTCTCACTTCTACCCGCAGCGTCCCCTCACCCGGCTCCAGTCCTGGACCCAGTTCCGCGTTCACCTGATCCAAAAACGGACTTTGAATGAGAATTTGCAGACGCTCTTCCAACTCGCCGATGTTCAGCGGCGGCCCGCCCCTCGGCCTCGCGGGTGCGCGCCAGAAGCGCCCGGTTGACCTCCTGCCACGTCCCGTCGTCGCGCCACTTGTAGAAATAGTACTGAACCGAGCTGCGCGGCGGAAACTCGCCGGGCAGCATGCGCCACTGGCAGCCGCTGCGGGCCATGTACAGGATCGCGGTCATCACTTCCCGCATATCCGTCTTGCGCGGGCGGCCCAGAGCCCTTGCGGGCGGCATATGGGGTTCGATCACGCACCATTCGGTATCGCTCAGATCGCTTGCGTAGCGGTGCGCCTCGCGCTCATATTTCTCACGAGTGGCGTCAGTCCACATCTTGTTATCCTCCTTGCTGGCGAACACAACAAGGGAATCACAAGGGACTGATTCCACTCAATTCTTTTTCGGTCAGGCTCTTAGATATCACCGCCAGCCAAATCGATATTCTCGCCGGCAGTTTTATTGATACGTCGTCGTTTGGGGACGGTGATGCCGGTGACATTTCCATCGCTGCCGGTTCGGCATTTGTGGCGGATGTTGGTTTAACGGGCTTTGCAGGGATTACCGCTCAGTCCCAAAGGTCGGGCAACAGTGGTGCGATTTCCATCGTCGCAGATACCTTTGATGTCCGCGATGGCGCATCGATCATCAACTCGAGTTTTGGAACCGGGAGTGCGGGGGATATTCAGATTGAAACGGATGACTTCATTTTAGACCGGGCGGCGGTGAACTCGGGCACTCTCTTTGGCACCAGTGCCGGTTCAATTTCGATTACGGCGCAAGAGTTTGAGATCAACGGCGGCACCGTATCAACCACAACTTTTTCAGATACCGTTCCAGAAGGCGGCCTTAGTTTCGGGGGTGACATATCGGTCGTCACAGAAGACCTATCCATCATCGACGGCGGCCGCATTATCAGCCAGACCATCGGTCTCAACAACGCGGGCGCCATAGACATTCAAACCAATTCCCTGACAATTGAAGGCGATGGCGTAAACCCGACGGGTATCCAGAGTAATGCGTCATCCCGGCTTATAACGTTTATTGAAACGGGCAACGGCGGGCCAATCACGATCACCGCTGATACCGTTGACATTCTTCGCGGCGGAACAATCGAAAGTTCGACCTTTAGCAATGGCGATGCCGGACCCATTAACATCGAAACAGACTCATTACGCATCGATGGAACAGGAGTGCCCTTAGCAGACAATGGGCAGGCTTTTGTCAACACGGGAATCAATAGTAATGCTGGCCTACGCTCTACGGGCAATGCCGGTGAAATCACGATCAATGCAGGCGATATGCAGCTCGTCAGCAGGGGAAACGTCACCAGCTCTACGTTTGGTGAAGGAAACGCGGGATCCATAACTATTGATGCTGGTAATTTCGGCATTACCGGTGTGGGCGATGAAAGAGATCCGACAGGCATATTTACGGAGTCTCTCTTTGGCGTTACAGGCAACTCTGGCAGTGCCGGCGAAATAATGATTACAGCGGACAGCATCACGATTGCGGATACCGGCGCCATTTCAAGCTCGACCCAAACCAACGGAGATGCAGGCTCAATCGAACTCGCTGCGGACGACATCGAAATACGAAGTGGCGGGGCGCTGCGGAGCATCAGTAATTTCACCGGACTGGGGAATGGGGGAACCATCACCATTACAGCAGACTCAATTACGTTATCCGGAGAAGACGCGCCGCTTAACCCAAGGGTCTTACCGGACGTAGCAGAGCCGCTACAGACGGCAATCGCCACGAATGCGGATAGGATTGATGGTCCTGCCGTTGCGGGGAACATCATTATTGATGCGGACTCATTCGAAGTGCTGGACGGAGCCATCATTTCTAGCCAATCCTTTGGTGACGGGACCGCGGGCAGTATCGCCATTTCCGCCAATGACATCGCTTTGTCCGGCAACAGCACCATCAGCACATCGAATGCGGGCAGTGGATTGGGTGGGGATGTTACCGTCACCGCAACCGGCCTCGCGACCTTCGATGGATCTTCACTGACCACCTCTACCGCTGCCGGTGATGGTGGACGGATTACGCTGAGCGGCGGTGCCGTTGATCTCCGCGACAGCCAGATCACCACCTCCGTCGGCGGCGCTGCCGGAGATGGCGGCGACATCACCATCACCAACGCCGTCCTGGTGCAAGACAACAGTGTCATCCAGGCTAATGCTTTTGGTGGTGACGGCGGTAACATCACCATCACCGGTGACCTCCTCATTCAGCATCCGGGCCGGGTTGCTACTATTGAGGCCACATCGACGTTGGGCATCAGCGGTGACATCAATGTGAGTACGCCGGAGACGGACGCCGTCGGCGGGCTGGTGGCGCTGACCGGAGACTTCCTCGAAGAGTCTGCCCTGCTGGGCGACACGTGCAACGAGCGCATCGGCGGGGCGCCCACCAACAGTCTGCTGCCCGTTGGCCGGGGCGGGCTGCCGCCGTCGCCCACCGATCCGGGGTCCGGGCTCTACTTCGTCGAGGCGCTGCCACCGAATACTGGCGCTACGGCACCACAACCTCTTGAAAACATTACGTCTCTTGACCTTGACGGGCAGTCAGTTCACCTTCCGCGTGCTACACTGAACGGGTTCACGTACATTGGCTGCGGTCGTTAGGGGAAAGGTATGCTCACTTTCGGGGGATTGAGCAGCGACGGGGAGCGCTTAGGGGAGTTATGGCAGCCGGTGATGGCTGCTGTGATGGCTTTGCTGTTGGCAACACCCACCCTGGCTCAGATTCAAGCACCCAATGTGGATACCCTGATCCGCCCCGGCAGCCGTCAGCAATTACCCAAATTCGCGCCCAACGAGCGGCCGGATCTGGTGTTGCCGCCTCTGGTACCACAAACACCAAGCCGCCCAGGCACGTTATCGTCAGGCCCCACCATCGACGTGCGCGACATTCGTCTCACCGGCAATACGGCGTTCACCAGTGCAGAGCTGGATTATCTTATCCGGCCCTATGAAGGCCGAGGCATAACCGCCGAAGAACTGCAGCGCCTGCGCCAAGAGATCACCGTTCATTACATCAATGCCGGTTATCTCAACTCGGGCGCGGTCATCCCTGATCAAGACATACAGAACGGCGTTGTCACCATCCAGATCATCGAGGGGCGGGCCGCTGCCGCGACTGCCGGGGTGATCGACAGCCAGTCGGTGAAGACCACGGAAAGCGGAGGTCCGCGCGGGTTTGACGCGGGTAAGAAGGTGATGGGCCGCAAGCGCCATATCGTGGTGGACACTGGCGGGCGGTTGCTCGGTGCCGTGGTCCACGAGGCTGACATCCAGGATCGCGACGGTGCGCCGTCGCTGCTCGCCGAGGTGGGGGCGTGGTTTCCCGGGGTCGGCCATATCTTCGCCGACGGCGCTTACGCCGGCCCTAAGCTGGCCGGGGCGCTGAAGAAGATCGGCGACTGGGCGCTGGAGATCGTCAGGCGCAACGACAAGGCGGACGGCTTCGTTGCGCTGCCGCGCCGTTGGGTGGTCGAACGCACCTTCGCATGGTTCGGGCGCAGCCGCCGCCTTGCGAAGGACTTCAAGGCGACCGTCGAGAGCGCCCTTGCCTGGCTCCTGATCGCCAGCATCCAAGTCTTCATCCGTAGACTAGCAAGGTTATGAAAATAAACGATTCTTTTCCGGCCAGACTCTAAAGATCCTGCATTTCCGTCACCGAAAAATGTGATAGCCCGGATTGTGCTTTGATTTACGACGTCAACGGTATCAGCAACGATCACAATGGCCCCGCCTCGGCCGGCCCCGCTTGTGTTGCTTGTTACGCGCGTTCCATTTCTAAGGTCCAGCGTTTCCGCATCAATGGTGATCGAACCAGCGTTGCCCGTACTTTCCGTGCTCGTGTTGACGGCTGAAAAGTTAATGTCGGTAACGTTGGCGTCTATAACAATGGGAACGGCATCGCCAGCGCCGCGGGTTGCCGTGGTGACGATGGAGTTTGCAATGCTGACGCCGTCGGATTGAATTGAAACGCCACCACCGATCATGGTGCTGCCGAAGTTTTCCGCAAACAGTGTCGATGAGTTGAATTCGAAAACGCCGCTCCGGATGCGTACCGTGCCACCGCCGGAGCCGCCTGTATCGAGGATCGACGACGTAACGCGGACATCCCCATCGGCAGCAGCCACCGTTGAGCCATCTGAAACGCGTATCTCATTGGCCGATGAAAACGCGGCCAGATTGATTGATGGCGCCAACCCAAAAAGATTGGTGGTTTACAGAACTGTGTTTTCCACCGTGACATCGCTGCCGGCCAAGGTCAGCGTTTCTCCGTTGTTTATGGGAATGGAACTCCCCTCCACCGTGATTGCTCCTGGCTCGTTCCCCAAAAATCCGAATGCTTCGGGCGCCGCAACCGTGAGTGTGCTCATAGTGGGTGTGGTGGCGTTGTAGGCGGTGCCATCGGCGAAACGCACTTCATTGCCGGTGCTGACGTGAAGTGAGCCCGGCACATCCACCGTGGCGTTTTCTCCGAACATCACACCCGCCGGATTGAGAAACCAGAAGTTAGCGCCGGGAATGGTGGAGCGCAGGGTGCCGTCGATGATGGACTCCTGACCGCCCGTCACCCGGCTGATGACATTACCAATGCCACTGGGGCCGGTGAAAGTAGCGCTCTCGTCTATATGTATGTGGAACGTGTTGAAGTTATGAAACAGGTTGGTGCCCGCCTGGGTGCCCAGAGTATGAGGGATGGCGTAGTCCGGACCGGACAGAGACAGGGCCTGGCCGACAGTGCCGTCGGTAGCGATCTGCGCTTCGCTCTTTGGAATAGCACCGATGACAACAAAGCTGACGGCAAACACTGCCGTTATAGCGACACAAACGCGCACAAAATTTCCCCCGACCGGCATCTTGTACGATAAGGTTTCGACGCTCAATCGGTTTCAAAAAGAATTGAAACTGGATGAAGGACTTGGAGCGGGTTCTTAAAGATGGACCGGCGACCGCTGCGGAAGCGGCGCCCGCACAGACCAGAACCAATTAACTAAGTTATGAAATAATTATCGGGCTGCTTCGCAGCCAATGCGGACGGCCAATTGCGGAGTGTTTGGTTCGACAGGAATTGAATTCAAACGCGGTCCCAGCTCGGCATTGACGTCGGACGGAGCGAAGTAGAGCCCAGCAGCCGGATCGTCGGGAGACACGGGCAGTCCGCCGCGCCCCGCCGGCACTAGGCTGCTGGCCTGTCCCTCTCCAACACGAGTAACGCAAGGCTCATCCAAGAGAACCGTCTCTTCCAGGAAATCGCCGGTGAGTACGACAATGCCGCCCACCGCGTCGGTTTCCGGCGTGCTGACGTTGATGTCAACACTGATACCCAGTGCGGAGGTGGCTTCAATGACGGCGATACGGCCCGGGTGCTGGATCAATTGTTCGACGGTGATGTTGATATTGCCGCCGTCACCGCCGAAGGCATTGGCGCGAATGGTGCTGTTGTCTTGAACGAACACCGTGTTGTTAATGTTGATATCGCCGCCGTCACCACCGGCGCCGCCTATCGACGTTGATATCTCACTGTTAAGCTGATCGACGATACCACCTGATAGGGTAATGCGTCCGCCGTCTCCGGTTGCGGCCGTTGTCGTCACTTGAGCGCCGGAAAGAGAAAACATGTTCGTCGCAGTGATGCTGATGTCTCCGCCCAATCCGCGGCCGTTGTTGCTTGTGCTAATGCCCGCACCGGACGATAAGGAAATATCATCAGCGGTCACGCTAATGCTGCCGCTGGCAGCCATGCCGGGGTTCAACACGGATGTACTGATGATTCCGTTGTTGCTGATATCGATTGTCTCGGCAGATACGGTTACGGAACCGGCGTCACCCATTGCACCGAATGCGGAGTCACTGGAGAGACCACTTCGCGCCCCCGAGATGGTCAGGGTTCCGACCGAGACATCCACACTACCGGCCGTACCCATTCCTGTTGTACTGCCGACGATACGGCCGCCGTCACTTATGTCGATCGTGTCCGCGGTAACAAAGACAGACCCTGCTTCGCCAGCGACAAACGTCTGACTATCGATTTGGGCAACCTGGCCTTCATCGTTGGATCCTTGAATCGTAATTGAATCAGCTTCCACAGTGTCCGATCCGCCATCCCCCGTACTACGCGTGGAGACGGTCATGAGACCACCATTGAGAATCTGAATGTCACCGGCGGTAACGGTAATTGACCCGCCGTCTCCAGCACCGGGCGCTTCGGAAACCGTGCCGCTGGCCAAAGACCCATTGTCGAGCAAAATCGTGTCCGCAGTCAGAGTGATTGAACCGCCTAAGCCGGACCCAATCGTGGTGCTGCTGACCAGCGCTCTATCCCGCACCTCCAAGTCACCAATATCGAGAACGAGCTGACCAGCATCACCCGATGCAAAGGTCTCGCTGGCTACCCGGGTTCCCTGGTCGGTAACCGTAAGACTGTCGACATCGATGGTGACGCTGCCTGCGTTTCCGTCGCTACTGGTTGAACTTGTAATGTCTGACCCTTCCGAAACGACGACCGTTCCACCCGTCACAATCACCTCACCGGCATCGCCAGAGAACCCCTGATTTACGGCGGAGCTTCGAATGGCTGAGTTGCCTGAAACCGTAAGGTTGCCCGCATCAACGGTGACAGAACCGGCATTTCCGGCGCTAAGAGTCAAACTGCTGACTTCCGCGCCATTAGTAATTTCCATGACGTCAGTATTGACAACGATCACGCCGGCATCACCCGTCGATCCGGTTACGGCATCGCTGGCGATTCCGGTAAAGAACTGCGCTCCTGCACCAAAAAGGAAGATGTCGTCGGCAACAACGTTAACTCTGCCGGCATTTCCAACTCCAAACGTGGAACTGCTGATTTCCGCGCCACCGATAACATCTAGATCATTGGCAACAATGTTGATTTCACCCGCGTCGCCAAATGCATTCGGACTGGTGTTGCTGGCAATTCCGGTAAATGCCGTTGAACCCAAACCGAAAAGAAAAATCTCATCTGCTTGAACCGTTACGGAACCAGCATCACCAAAGCCAAATGTCGAGCTGCTGATTTCGCCACCATTTATCACATCAACAATACCAGCGTTGATGATGACCTCTCCTGCGTTACCGAAGGAGAATGAGTTCGCGTTACTGGCAATGCCGGTAAAACCTGATAAACCTTCACTGGAAATGAATATCGTATCTGCTTCAATCGCGACCGAACCTGCGTCTCCGAATCCAAAAGTGGAACTGCTCACTGCCCCGCCTTGGGTCACGTCCAGGCTGCCCGCGTCAACAACAACCTGACCGGCATTGCCCGACGATCCTGCCTGGGCGTTGCTTGCGATACTGGAAGAGATACCAGTGACAATGATCGTTCCAGCATCGATGGATACACTACCCGCCGCCGCGTCGCCGGTCGTGGAACTTTCAATATCGCTGCCACTGTTGACATCGAGTTCGGTAGCAGTGATTTGTACAGAACCCGCATTTCCGGTCGCGAAAACCGTGGCGCTGCTTTGAATGGTAGAGACGTTTGCAAGTTGCACGCGATCGGCGTTGATAGTGATCAATCCACCTAGCAGGCTGCTGAAAAAGTTTTCCTTTTGAGGCTTTGGAATGATTCTTTCTCTTTGTTGATTGCATGGAGGAAGTAATGCGTGGAGGCGACGAGCGGACGGAGGGTCTTTTTTCTTATGTGAGCTGCGAGGCTCGTGTTCCGGCGACGCAACCTGTGGGACCGCGGCTATCTCGACCTCGACGGGCCCGCCGTGCTGGTCATTCGCGAAGATGGTCACGGCGAGATCGCCTTCGGCGCTCTGAACGCCAGCCTCGACCTGGAATACGGCCGATCCATCGTGTTCTTCACCTGGGCCGGCTTCGACGAGATGGACGAAGTCAACGGTTCAGGATCGGCCGAACTCCTCGACGACGGATCGTTGGAGATTGAGTTCGCCTATCATCTCGGCGATAAGGCCACCCTCAAAGCCGAACCAGCCACTTTTTCAGCAGCCTGCTAGCCCTACACTGTCGGTGTTACTGACAATATCCGACCGATCCATGGTGAGATCGCCGCCATTGAGTACAATTGTTCCGGCGTCACCGACGTCGTCGTCGAAGAAATTGCTGCTTCGTGCTTCTATGGAGGAAAAATTCGTCATATCAATCTGATCGGCAATGATCGTAACGGAACCGCCCTGCCCAGCGCCGTCTGTGTTGCTGACTATGGAGGAATCGTCCATAGAAAGCGTGCCGACAACCACTTCGATGGTTCCGGCATCGGCATTGCCATTGGTCGAGCTCGCGATTCTTGCATCGTTATTCATGTCCAATAGGTCTGCGTTGATCGTGATTGATCCGCTGTCATCTCCACCGCCGAAAACGGAATTGGACGTAACGCGTGAATCGTCGATTACGAGTGTACCGGCCGTAATATCGATATCACCCGTGGTTGCGGTCGCAGTTTCTTCCGTTGCCAAGGTATCGGTGGAAATCGATGAAAAGCCGACAATATCGACCTGATTTCCTTGGATCGTGATTGAACCGCTATCACCTGTCGCACTGAGCGATTCCGACGTAACAAAAGCACCATTCAATCGGATGGTGTCAGCCGTGAGAGTGATCGCACCCCCGTCGCCGCCCGTCCCATCAGCCAAGCCCAGACTGTCACTGAAAATTAGCGAATCGGTAACGGTGAGATTGGTCGCCGAAATGGCAATGGGAACCGCATCGCCGACATCAAAGGCGGAAGAAAAAATTTGTGAGTCGGTGACTTGTACCGTATCCGCCTCGACCAACAACCCTTCGCCCGTAACATCGGCGCCGTTATTGTCTGCACTGAGGGTGGAATTATCGACAATGAATTGTCCACCGCGAATGCGTGCTGACCCGCCGCCATTGCCTGAAACGTCAATGACCGACGATCCGACGACACGAATTTCGCCGTCGGCCGCTGTCGCCGTTGTCCCGTCAGATACGGATACAGTGTTCGGAGACGCAACGGAAATAAGATTAATTGTTCCGCCCTGTGCCTGTGGATTGTTTGACAGCAAGAAACTGTCGTCGATGGTGACGTCTCCGCCAATGAGCGAGAGCGTTTCCCCTGCATTAAAGACGATGAAGCTTTGATTGACATTGATCGAACCCGGATTACTTCCGAGAAATCCGAAGGCTTCTGGTGAGGCCAACGTCAATGTGCTTAATGAAGGTGTTGTCGCGTTAAAGACAGCACCATCGTCAAACTGAATTTCATCTCCGGTCCCGACATGAAGGGATCCCGGAACATCGACAATAGCATTCTCGCCAAAGATCACGCCCGCAGGATTGAGAAACCACACATCGGCGCCGGGAATGGTCGAACTGAAAAAACCATCAATGAGAGAAGACTGTCCGCCGGTAACCCGGCTGATGACATTGTCGAGCCCTGGTGGACCGGTGAATGTCGCAATCTCTCCGTTCCGAACATTGAAGGTCAGGAAACTATGGAACAGATTGCTGCCCGTTTGTGTGCCAAGGGTGGCAGGAATAGAGAAATTTGGACCCATTAGATTTGTCATGGGTCCGACGGTTCCATCGGTGGCGATTTGGGCCCTTACAGGTGTCGTCAGGAGGCCGGTCAACAGTATTCCTACCAGTACGAGCCGTAACGCTTTCGTACGTACCCCAATACCGTCCCCGGCACGTCGCCACCCCATATCGATAACCCCCATTAATCGTGTGCAGTTCACCAACATTTTCGCTCAACAAGACGGTCAAATCAGAACAAGTGAATGACACGATCTTCGCATAATCTAGCACAGATCAGGACAATCGAAACGGTGGACCGTAGTGTGGAAAACCGCCACTCAGCGGACTTTAGTGACATGGAAATCTTGAGTTTATGGGATCGAAATGCGCACTATGGGACATCGGATCAAACTCTAACGTCGTAGCAGGTTCACCATGCGCACCACTTTCGCTCTCCTTGTCGCTCTCAGCTTGATTGTAACGACCGCCTCCGCTCAAACACCACTCGGCGATGATGTCTATGTGGTAAAGAACCAGTCCTTGTCTGCAATCGCCATGGCCGCTTGGCAGGATGGCGCCAGGATTAGATCGGCGACAGGCGGAGCCGCGTCTTCGGCACCTGACAATGCCGTCACCTACACGGCAAAAGAAGTGCATTGGCCCACCGCGCGCGTACGTGTTTTGATGTTTGACAACGCTACCGGCGGGGTACTTCATCCCATCACGGACGAAACACTGCTTTATGTACTTGAAGGGTCTGCGACGGTTGGCGTCGGACGTAGAACGACAACATTAACCGCAGGCGACGTGGTCAGTTTTCCGTCAGGCGCGTTACGCAACGCGGGAGCAGCCTCTGATGCGACCATCGTAACCTGGACTGCACCCAGTCTGACCGGCGAAAACACGCCAACACATGTGAAGTGGATCGATGTGGAGGAAGGCGGTTTCGGCCCCATTAAACTCAGACGCTATCAGTTCCCGGGCAACTCGGTGCGCGCCGTAAAGCTGGCGGCCGGCGGCAGCACCAACCCGAATAGCGCCGCGACGGACTCTCTCATCTACGTCACCGGCGGTCCCATGACCTTCCATCAGAACGGCCAGAGTTTTGTCGTCAATGAAGGGGACTTTATCCGCGAAATCGCCGGGCTGGAGCACAACTGGACGATCCAGTCGGACTCGGGCTTTGTCACCACCTCGGGCAAGCCTTTGGATATGGCATCCATCAATCCCGACGAAGCGACAGACGTTCCGCCGCAGCGTTAAAAGGAGCCCGCCTATGTCTGTTTGGTCGCAAGTATGGCTCCGTTGCCGAAGCGCGCCGGGCGCACGGTCTCGTCAACATCAAAACCTACGCCACGAATCACGTCGGCAAAATCGCGGGATTCGAATTCGGGGCGCCAGACTTCGTTATTGACGTGGTGATCTAGCCAGACAAAGAAGTTCGTGGCCGCGTCCCGTTTGGGTAGCTGTTTGCCGGTGCGGTGGTCCATGGGGAAATAAACACCGTCCGGTCGTAGCACCCGAAACGCTTCCGCCACTATATCGTCGGTTGCTGCGGCACTGACTTCGTGATGCATGATGCTCGAGATAATGAGATCGAAGTAATCATCAGGAAACTTGGTATCCTCGGCCAAGCGCTGTGCAAAGTGACACTCGATGCCTAAGTCTATGCCGCGGGTATGGGCAAACCTGACCATGGGCCCGCCCACATCAATGCCCCAAACCTCCGCGTCGGGAAAGCGTTCTTTCACGGCGAGGGTCAATCGGCCGGTGGCACAGCCCATGTCGAGGATGCGCCGCACCCGGCCGTCCGCGGGTATGGGAATTCTTGAAACCGCGTCCCTCTGAACCTGGTCTTGTGTGTTCCCTTTATAGAAGGCCGCATAAAAGATATTGGCGTAATAGTAATTAATGTATCCGGCAAAAGGATCGCCTACATAGCCACCCGGCTGAAGGTGGATCTCATGCTTAGCATATTCCGGAATCACCAGATCCGGGTTGAGCTCCAAAGTGCCGGGCCCAGCATTGTCGGCGGCTTCCATTTCGGCAAAATAGGTATCGGCCTGAGCGTGAAACACGTCCTGCAAGGTTTTCCATGACAGCTGTATCGTGCTTAACCACGCCTGCAACCGGGATCCGATAATGTGGTCATCCTGAACCAAGTGAAGGAACCGTTCGACGGGAAGGTCGTCGTCGGGGTTAAGACCGTTTTCTTGAAGGATGGCCTTAAATCGCGCCGTAAAGGCGTTTCCGAGAGGACCTCTCCCGGGTAAGCCATACACCATAAATCCCGTCATGAAATCGATCAGACTTTCCCCGTCGAGACCGGGCAGACGCTCCATGCGTCCTATGGTGCCGCGTGGTTCCACATCGTTAAGCGTTGCAGCGGCAGCTTTTTTTATGAACTTGCGGCGGTCAAGCATGGTCCATGCCTTGTTTGAGGGGTACGATCACGCTCTGCTAGACCATCATATATGATCTAAAGGATGGACCAAACGCAGATGTCCACGCAACCCGGTAAACACGGCATACAGCCCCAGACCACCCACGACGAAGAAGCCCGCCAAGGGTTCGTGCGTGGCATGCGGCGGATCATTACGTCCACGTTGACGCCCGGTCACGAAATCATCTATGACGCCCGCATAGCCCCGAAGTTGGAAAAACAGTACGGGCGACCGCCCGAGAATCGTTTTGAACTGAAAGAAGCGCTGCAACAAGACCCGTACCATCAGATGTGGGGGGCCTTGTTGCGCAACACGCAGGAGATGATGTGGAACACCGTGTTCGAAACGGTGGACCGCCAAGCTGACGCGCTAAACAAGACCTTTCAATCGCAGCAGCAGAACGGGTCCCACAGCACCTTGCGTCTTAATCCAGACCTACAAATTCCGTCCTACAGTAAATCGGTGCACAACCATGTCATGCCGGGCGGCTATCACACGGAAACGGATGGTGACGAAGTTAGCGCTGGTGCCGCCTATGATCACAGCATTCACATCTACATGATGGGCGGTATGGGCGACTACAATGACTCCGTCGGGGAAATGTTGAGCGCCTATGTGGAATGGAAATATCCGGACCTAAAACCGAAACGTATTCTCGATGTGGGCTGTTCCGTCGGGCATAGCACCCTGCCCTACACTGACCGTTTTCCTGACGCTGAAATTCATGCCATTGATCTGAGTGCACCGCTGGTTCGATACGGTTTTGCCCGTGCTGAATCCCTCGGCAAAGCGATCCATTTCTCACAACAAAATGCGGAGTGCACGGATTTCGAAGACGAATCTTTTGATCTGATCGTCTCGCACATCATGTTGCATGAGACCTCGCTCAACGCGATCAGCAACATCATGAAGGAAGGACGACGCTTATTAAAACCCGGTGGCGTAATGGCGCATCTGGAAATGTTGCCATTTTCAAAGAAAACGCCGCTGCAGCAATATCTGACGGACTGGGATAGCACCAATAACCACGAGCCCTTCATCGGCAAAATGAACGAACTGGATATGCGTGAAGTCCTTCTCGAAGCCGGGTTCACCGAAGACGAGGCGTTTGTGGAATTTGTCCCCATCAATTTCCAGAATCAGGATAAGGGAGACCTGGACTACGCCCATCTGATCGGCACGGAGCGTCACATTTTCGGTGCGCACAAAGCAGAATAGACGGCTTGTTATTGTGATGCTGCTGAGCAGAGTGGGACATGGAGGTCATGCAGCGCCCTTCGGGCTCGTGGTTATAACCTTTGTTTTATACTTCGCTACTCATGCACATGTTGCTATCGCTGACACACCAGTTATCGACCGGTTGTCCGAACCAGGTGTGTTTACGGATGTCGAAACTGAGACCCTGGTCTTAGACACGTCCGACAGGCCGGAGTCTCTTGTTGTCACGGTCACCTACCCTGCAGCAGCTGGCCCACACCCGGTTGTTGTCTTTTCCCATGGAAACTTTTGTGACGTGACGCGATACGACAAAATCGTCCGTCACTGGGTGAGTCACGGATATGTGGTGCTTCAACCGTGGCACCTAGACACTGCTCCGTTTGATCCTGAGTTTCCCCACAGCCAACATACGGTGTGGATCACGCGCATGAACGACATGCGAGCCGTTTTAGATACTTTGGTTTTCAATGACAGTTCAGCATCTGCATTGAATCAAAAATTCGATACCACCAAAGTGATCGCCGCAGGACATTCCTACGGAGCGTTGACCGCCCAGTCCTTGGTTGGCGCGCGGACCAAGTCCCGAGACGGTTCCGCTTCCGTTATTCAGACCTTTGATCAGCGAATATCCGCTGTCATCGCGATTTCTCCGCCGGGTCAGATGGAAGGATTTGTGGATGAGGCAACGGCGTCGGACATTCGCGTTCCCATGCTCGTCACCACCGGTACAAAGGATTTCAGCGCCGTCATGTGGCCCGATTGGCGTGCCCATCGGCTGACCTATGATACGGCTCCGAAAGGGGACAAATCCTTGTTAGTGTTAAACGGCGGCGATCATTACCTCGGAGGTCTGATCTGCTTGGAGCGGGACACACCCGATCAGAGCCAAGGCCTTAGACTGCTAAACGCCGTGACAACCGCGTTCCTAAACAGCCACGTGTTAAAGACAACGGAATTTCAAAAAGCCTCCCAGGAATTGGGGAATTCAGATTCAGATTCATGGGCAGCGGTTCTGGAAATGAAATGATGCCTAAAGAGAACCACTCATTCGGCCGCCGCAAAGCTCTCACTCTTTTGTCAACACCCGCCATTGTTGCCGGCCTGCCTGGCGGAGGCCGAGCCGCAGAGAGTTCAGATGTCATCGTCGTCGGCGCCGGACTTGCGGGGCTTCACGCCGCCATGCTCCTCGAAGCGGAAGAGTTCAACGTATTTGTTCTGGAGGGCAACAATCGCATCGGCGGACGGGTGCTGACGATGGACGACGTGGACGGCAAACCCGAAGCGGGCGGACAACAGATCGGACCGCTGCACGCGCGGGTGCGCAGCACAGTCACGGACCTTGGTCTTCGCATGTACAAACCCGACTTGGGCTGGACCGGATTCACTGTCATCACCGGCGGCCAGACCGTGCCTGGCGCCGAATGGAAGGAATCACCCTACAACAGAACTGTCGGTGCGGAACGGCAGCTGCTTCCCTTCCAGCTGTTGAAGCATTACATCGACACAACCAATCCGATGCAGGCTCTCGACGACTGGCTGGAGCCGGAGTTTGCCCACCTCGATATCCCCATGTCGGACTATTTGAGAGGTGTCGGGGCGTCGGACGAGGCAATGCGTCAAATGGCTGTGGCAAATTACACTGAGCTGGAAAACATCTCCGCACTCGGGGAATTGCGGCGCGAGTTGTTTCTCACCACCGCCTACTCCAACGGAACGTTTGATTATTTAGAGGGCGGTATGTCGCGCCTGCCCGAAGTCATGGCGGCGACATTGAAAGGTGATGTGCGGCTGAATCAGATGGTGGACGCCATTGTACAAAGCGATGGCGGTGTTGAAGTTAGATGCACCAATGGAAATCGCTTCAGTGCGCAGGCGGTCATTTGCGCCGTCCCCTTCTCCACACTCCGTCATGTGGTGTTCGAGCCCGGGCTACCACCCTCTAAAAACCAGATCATCGCAGAGCTGCCCTACGCCCGGGTGACAAACATTTTCTTCGATGTCCTAGAACCCTATTGGGAATTGGATGGACTGCCACCCTTGATGTGGACCGATAGCCCAATAGAACGTGTTTTTACTATTCCAGGCATGGATGGCTCGGTGGCTTCGCTGTGGTGTTTGATTAATGGCGAAGCCGACAGCCGCCTCGACGGTTTGTCCGATGAGGACATCATGGCCTTTACGCTCGACTGGCTGGTCAAACTACGGCCTGCCGCCAAAGGCCGAGTCAAACCGGTTAAAGTGTATTCTTGGAGCCGAAACCCGTTCGCAATGGGTCACATTGGTTATTATGCTCCCGGACAGATTGTCGCCTTCAAGCCTGAGATCGCCAAACCGGCTGGCCGTATTCATTTCGCCGGCGAGCATACGGCTGAACTTCACTACGGCATGGAAGCGGCCATGGAATCGGGCGAACGTGCTGCCTTCGACATCATCGATCAACTTGCTTAGCCAGGAATAGTGCCCGAGAACGAAACATCAACTCACAAGGCAGGCGGGGAAATCACAACTCCGTCTCCCCAAGCAGCAGAGTCAAAACAAACCAGTTGGCGCGACAACGAAGAAGATTGGGCTCCTTCCGCCTATTCCTGGTATGTGACGATCTTCCTCACCCTCGCCTTTGCGCTGGCTTATATCGACCGTCAAGTCATCTCCCTTTTGGTTGGACCCATAAAGGAGGATCTCGGACTCAATGATGTTGAGATCAGTCTTTTAGGCGGTCTCGCCTTCGTTCTTTTCTACACGTTTATGGGCATCCCGCTTGGGCGCCTCACCGACCGTACCCACCGCATACGCTTGATTGCCGCCGGGATGTTCTTCTGGAGCCTGATGACCATGGCCTGCGGCCTGGCCCGGTCATTCACCCAACTTTTTTTGGCCCGTGTTGGCGTTGGTGTTGGCGAGGCCACCCTCTCACCAGCCGCCCTTTCCATCATTGCGGATTACTTCCCGCGCAAAAAATTGGGTACGGCGTCGAGCGTTTATCTGACCGGCAGCTGGATCGGCACCGGGTTGGCGTTCATCCTCGGCGGTTTGGTCATTGATTTTGTCGGTGATGCGGAGACAGTGCCCGTTTGGCTGTTGGGTGACATTAAACCGTGGCAGCTGGTTTTCATCGTCGTCGGTGCGCCCGGCATAGCGTTTTCCCTCTTTACCTTGACCATACGCGAGCCATTGCGACGTAACCGTATCAAGGCCGAGGGAGATGCCGTTCCCATTCCTGACGTGGCAAAGTATTTGTGGGTGCGGCGGCGGTTCTACCTGCTTCACTTCATCGGATTTGGGCTCTTTGTCGCCTTTGGCATCGGCGTTGCGTTTTGGACCATCGAATACTTTGTCCGTACCTTTGAGGTGGAGCGCAGCTGGATCAGTTATCGCTACGGCGCTCTGGCCGTCATATTCGGCGCCAGCGGGGCGTTATCAGCGGGGGTGATATCCGATGCTTGTGAACGGCGGGGGTTAAAGACAGCCAAACTCTTTGTGCCGCTTATTGGCATGTGCCTCATGCTTCCCTTGGGGCTTTCTTTGGCAGTGGTGCCTAATGTGCTTGTCGGTCTTGCCGTCATTTCCATGATGACGTTCTTCACGAGCTTCCCCTACGGGCCCGCCGCTGCGGCCATCCAAGTGGTCACGCCCAATGAAATGAGGGGCGTGGCGGTTGGAGTCTATTTATTCATTGCCAACAGCCTCGGGCTCGTCATCGGCCCAACGGTCATCGCCATGTTCACGGAGTTCGTTTTTGGCGATCCAAACCAACTGTCGGCCGCGCTTTCCCTCGCTGCTTTAGTTTTGGTCCCGACGGCTATTCTATCAATCGCGTTTTGCTGGAAGGCTTATGGCGAACAACTGGAACAGCAAGAGAACCCGTGAGCAAGGGGGATTAAGACAGTCTATGCATGCACCCAAGAACATCCTGATCACCGGCGCCAGCGATGGGATCGGCGCTGCCTTGGCCGAGGAATATGCGGCCAGTGGCGTGACCCTGATGCTGTGCGCACGCCGCGAAGACAAACTGAGCGCGGTAGGAGAAAAGTGCCGCACCAAAGGTGCCACGGTTATCACTCAGGCAATCGATGTGTCCGATACGCAGGCGATGACCGCCTGGGTGGAAAAGATGGATGCGGAACATCCACTGGATCTGGTGATTGCCAATGCCGGCATCTCTTCCGGTGGCGACAGCACGGATAACATTGCAGAGAACATCAAAAGGGTATTTGCCGTTAACGTGCAGGGCGTGTTCAACACCATTCATCCTGCTTTACCCGGTATGAAACAGCGCGGCCGTGGTCAGATCGGTATTGTGTCTTCAGTCATGGGATATGCGGTCTTCCCGCGCGCCACCAGCTACAACACATCAAAGATGACCGTCAAAGGCTATGGGGAGGGTCTGCGCGGTCTGGTTGCCAAGGACAACATTCAGGTCAGTGTTATTTGTCCGGGATATGTGCGCACACCCATGACCATGAACAATGATAAAATTCCGGAAGTATTTCCCATTGATGCGGACAAGGCCGCGGAAGTGATCCGGGACGGTCTGGCAAAGAACAAAGGGCGTATCACCTTCAGGAAACCGCATGGCTTCATCATGCGGACAATGCAACATCTCCCCTATTGGCTATTGGACAAGATGTTTACCAAGTATCCCAAGGAAGCGGGTCACGAAGCGAAATAACCCTAAGAGGGAAAACGCACTGATGAGCTACAAATATACGACCGAGCGTGAGCTGAAAGACTACAAACACTTCACAGCAACACCGGCCTCCGGTGCCCTGGGCGCCTACATCGAAGGCATTGACCTGAATGAATTGTCTGACGATGCCTTTGCCGAGCTGCGAGAAGCGTTTCTGGAATTCAAAGTTCTGTTTTTCCGCAATCAGCCCATGGATGAAGACCAGCACATCGCCTTTGCCCGCCGGTGGGGGATGCCGCAAGGGCCCGGTGCGGTGCCTCAGCTCGAAGGCTACCCGCAAATCAAAGATCAACAATTCGATGAACTCACGACCATCGGTTCAGACGTGAATTACCACGCCGATGACACCTTCCGTGACTACCCCTCAAAGCTCTCAATCCTGCGCGCTCTGGCGACGCCACCCGGTGCCGGCAATACCATCTGGTGTGACATGGAAAAAGCCTATGACGCCTTGTCGCAACCGATGAAGGACCTGATCGACGGCTTGGATTGCGTGCACGATCTGGACAAAACCTTCGGCAAAAGCATTTTGGAAGGCGGGGGCGCAAAAGCTTGGGAAAACATGATGAAACGCAACCCGCCGGCCACCCATCCGGTGGCGCCGGTGCATCCTGAGACGGGCCGCAAATGCATTCATCCCTCCAAGTTGACCGGTAGATCCATTCCACAACTGTCCGAAGAGGAAAGTCAGTGGTTACTGGACTTCCTGATGCAGCACTCCTACCGCCCTGAATTCGAAGTGCGTATGACTTGGGAGAAAGACACCATTGCCATGTGGGACAACCGGTGTCTGCAGCACCGCGGCATCAATGATTTCTCTCCCGCTTTCCGGCACATGCAGCGCGTGGCGATCATTGATGAGCTGCGTCCTGACCGTCACCCCGAAACGCAAACACCGTTGAAGTTTGATCCCGACTTAGACTACGTGCCTGTGTCTGAGCTTTACGCGCCGGACAACAAGCCGGAAATGACCTACGGCGAGCGGACGAATGAGGAAGCGACGGAGGATAAACTTGCCGTAAGGGACGACGGCGCCGATGACAACGCCCCTGTGGATCAGAAGTTCTGGGACAAAATGAATTCCACACGAGAGGGCATCACTTTCACCTCGGGCGCCGCAGCCAGCGTCAAGAAAATCCCGGCCATGTTCCGCGGCATGGCCTTAAAAGCCATCTTTAAAGAAGCCGAAGTGCAAGGCAAAACCCAGATTGACCTTGCCGTGCTTCAAAAGGTGAATGAGAAACGTCAGTCTGGATAACCGTCCGTCCATCCCTACTAAAAGGACCCAGCCAATGAATTGGCTACGAATCGCACTCATTGTCCTGCTGCCCGCCCTCGTCACCCCGCTCGCCATTGCGGCCCAAATCACGGAACCCGTAAGGATTGATACAGGTCTCGTCACCGGGATCACCGATGATGGGATTGATAAGTTTATGGGCATCCCCTACGCCACGCCGCCGGTGGGCGCTTTGCGCTGGCGCGCGCCGCAGCCGGCGGCATCCTGGTCAGGTATTCGTTCCGCTGATCGCTATGGTGATATGTGCGTACAACCGACGCAGCCGACAAGCACAAGCACGGCTGAAACGCCAGAGACCATGAGCGAGGACTGCCTTACCCTCAATGTGTTTAAGCCTAAGGATGTGTCAGGGCCCCTGCCCGTCATGGTTTGGATTCACGGCGGTGGATTCACCCGCGGCGCATCGTCGGTTCCGAGTTATGACGGCACCGCGTTTGCTCGCGGCGATATGGTGTTCGTGTCCATCAACTACCGGCTCGGCCAGCTTGGGGTGTTCGCCCATCCGGCATTGACTGCGGAAAATGCCGACAATGGATACCTCGGAAACTACGGCCTGATGGATCAAACGAAACATTGCGGCCTTCGCTGGTGACCCGGACAACGTAACCATTTTTGGCGAGTCAGCCGGCGGGCTTTCCGTTAACGCCTTAATGGTATCGCCGGAGGCGCGCGGGCTGTTTCATCGCGCCATAACCCAATCCGGATACGGCCGTGGACACTTTCATCGCATGACCGTTGATTCACCGGATGGGCGCCGCGCTGCGGAGACCGAAGGTGTTGAACTCGCCGCAGCCGTCGGCGTTGCAGATAATGATCTGACAGCCCTGCGCGCCGTGCCGGCGGAAATGATTGTCGCGCAGCCACGGCCCCCTGGGCATCTCTATTTCATTCTTGACGGCAAAGTATTGACTGACGACATGTGGGCGGCCTTCCGGGCAAAAAAAGAAGCCCCAGTACCATTCATGACCGGCTCGAACAGTCATGAGTTTCCCGGCATTTCCTGGGACAGCGAGCGCCCGGACCTACACCATTTCGTCACCAACGATGAGTATGATGTTCTTGCCAGGGCGTATGGCGGGCGCGAGACCCTCGATCACCACCTCATCAGTGATTTCCTCTTTACTCAACAAGCCCGGGCACTAGCGAGACTGCATAGCCGTAACGGTTACCCCACGTTTCTTTATTTGTTTTCCGTGGTCGACGATGCTGCCGCTGCCGAAGGCCAAGGTGCCCGGCATGGTGCCGAAATACGGTATGTCTTCGAAACCCTGAGCGCCGGTGGAGCACCAGCACCGGACCCGGTGCATTTAGAGGTCGCACGGACCATGAATGCGACTTGGCGCGCTTTTGCGACCACCGGATCTCCAAATGGTCCTGGTCTTATCTCATGGCCAGATTACACAAATGAACAAGTCATGGAGTTCATGCTGCGCGGCCAGACGGTGCATCCGGACGGCCGCAATGACCGGCTGGACGCGCTCTCCGCCGTGGTCGATGACGAGTCATAGAGTTAGCGACTAGGGTGTGAACCCAATTCAATGTCTTGATTTTACCTAAGCAGGTGTGATTCACAGCCTCTTTTATTGGAGGCAAGAGTGGCACGGTTTGATTTGACAGATGAGGAGTGGTCGGTGATCGGCCCACTTCTTCCCAAACAGGGGCGCGGTCCTCAGCGTAAGGATGACCGTCAGGTCTTGAACGGTATCTTCTATATTCTGCGCACGGGTGCCCCATGGCGGGACTTACCGGAGCGTTACGGCCCGCGGACCACGGTCTATAACCGCTACACCCGATGGGGTGAGCGGGGTGTATGGCAAGGCATTTTCGATGCTCTTGCCAAGCAGTGCGAGGACAGTCTGATCTTCATTGACAGTTCCATCGTCAAGGCTCACCGCGCAGCGGCAGGGTCAAAAAAGGGGGCTTGGCAGAAGGTATTGGACGCTCACGCGCGGGTCGCACAAGTAAGGTTCACGCGGCCGTAGATGCCAAGGGCCGCCCGCTCCGGCTGGACATCACCGGCGGGCAGGTCCATGACAGCCAAGCCATGGGCTCTTTCCTGGATTGGGAAAAGGCCCCGCTCGCCATCGTCGCTGATAAGGCCTATGGCACCGCCAAAATCAGGCAGCAGATCGCCGATGAAGGAGCGCTGGCTGTCATTCCTTCAAAGAGCAACGCGCGTCATCCTATCCCGCACGATCCAAACCTCTATGCCCAAAGGACCATCGTCGAGCGGTTCTTCTGCAAGATGAAAGACATGCGCCGATTAGCAACGCGCTTCGAGAAATCAGCCAAAAACTTCCTCGCAATGATCCAACTCTTCGCCATAAGAGGCTGGATCAATTGAGTCCACACCCTAATAAAGTGGCCGTTCTGAAGGTAAACG
This sequence comes from Rhodospirillaceae bacterium, assembly GCA_965207985.1. GTDB lineage: Bacteria > Pseudomonadota > Alphaproteobacteria > Rhodospirillales > Rhodospirillaceae > CBDBND01. The sequence goes on from CBDBND010000013.1 coordinate 167,353, forward strand.
GCTTCTCTTAAATGACATCGTGAATCTCGATCACAACTCGCTCATACTAGGGGGATGAATTAAAGTAGCATCTTGAGAATAAGATCAGGAGAAGCAAAATGACCCGTGAAAGAAAGGGACTATCAAGACGAACTTTTGGTCATGCAACGCTCTTGGGCACATCGACTATGTCCATGGTCCTTGGTGGTCATAACAAAGCCCAAGCCAATATTTCTCCGGCCTTTGGTATGAAGCGCGGATATGCCGATGGCCCTTACGGCCAAGTCCATTACCGGGATGTGGGGGAAGGCCGTCCCCTTTTCATGTTCCATCAATCACCGATGACTTCCCGCCAATTTGACAACGTCTACGGCTTGTTCGCCGCACGTGGCATTCGCGCCATCGGAATCGATACGCCAGGCTTCGGCATGTCGGACCCGACCGATTTCGTACCTACCGTTGAAGACTGGGCGAAAGCAGTACCGTGGGTTATGGATCATCTCAACATCGATGTTGCCGATATGCTGGGGCATCACACGGGGTGCTATTCAGCGACAGAGGTTGCCATTCAATTCCCCGACAGAGTCAGAAATCTTGTCATGGCAGGGGCGATCCCGAGAACTGAAGAGCAGCGGCAGACGACGCTCAAGGGCGTAGAGGAGAGAGAAATCAATTTTGTTTATGAGCACGACGGCAGCCATCTCATGAACAGTTTTGCTACGCGATATAGAATGTATGGTGACGGAGCCGACCCGAGGCTGATCACACGGTATGTGATCGAGAAATTCATGGGCACGGGACCGTTCTGGTATGGGCATTACGCAGCGGCACAGTACGACCTGGGCGCCAAACTTCCCATGATCAAACACCGCACGCTGATCATCACCAATACGGGCGATGTGATTTACGAAGGCACGAAACTCATAAAACAGATGCGCCCTGACTTCGATTACGTAGAACTAGAGGGCGGCGGTGTGGACATCGTGGACCAGCAGCCAGAAGCGTGGGTGGATGCAGTGGTCAAGTTTCTCGAGGTCGAGTCCGTAGGGAATTAACGAACCGCCTACAATCCAGGTCCGCTTTCGATAAATAAATGCTCAAACAACGCGGGTTCAGCCAACGGTAAACATAGATTGTCAATCGGAGGACAACGTATTCGCGTCAGGCTAGGTAGTCTTCTATGACCTTTGCGCAGTCGGCCGGACGATCATAAAACATGAACACGTTGCAATCAGGCAATGTGATTCGCGTACCATTGGGAAATCGCTCGAGCAATCGCTCTTGATTTTGGATCACTTCATCGAGCTCGCCCTGTATCAGCAGAACGGGCATTTTCATGGTCAGTTGGGCCGGTGTGCGATCCCAGGTAAAGAGCAATCCCCATGCCTCGTAAGGCCGTTGACGGATCCGTATGCTGTTCAAGAACGGTGTAACCAAAGCCTCAGGTTCGACCCCTGCACTTCTCATTCTGGCAATACCCCGCCAAATTCTCACAAACTCGTTGCCTTCCCAATCGGGATTGAGCGTGTTTCTGACTTCCGCTCTTATTTCTGCTTTTTCTTCTTCAGAAAGGTCTCGAGGATAACTCGTGCCGGACATGATTACGCGTTCAATACGATCGGGAATCGTCGCCGCGACACTTGAAACGACCAAGCATCCGCCATGATGGCCAAGCAAATGGAAACGATCCAGTTTCAGGTGATCTGCCAGACGAATAACAGCATCACGTAATCGCTCCATGGTGTGTGGGCCGGCGGGATCATCCGATATACCGAATCCGGGTAGGTCGATTGCAATTAACTGGAACTTGTCCGCGAGGTAGGGAATAAGCCCTATGAACTCATCGCTGGAATTGTTGCTTTGGTGGATGAGCATAAGAGCGGGGCCCGCACCCGCAGTCCAATAATGAATCTGGCCGCCCTCTGCATCATCCATGAAGGCTCGATGTCTACGTGTGCTATTGATTGGTTGGGCGGCACTCGTTCGCGCGCGTAAAAAAGAAGGAACAGCTACACCGGCCATTCCTAATGCTTTCATTAGTTGACGCCGGCAAAGGTTGAAACGGTTTGTGTTTGACATGTCAGACCTCCTCAAGTGTTGTATTGAAAAGAACTAACTTTTGAATTGCTCCCGGTGATTGATCCCCTCATTAGAAGCTTTCGCGTCCAAACATGAAATCAATTTCACTTTAGCAAGAAACGGATCCCAATTATCCGCTTTTCGCCATAAGGGTGCATTAAAGAACTCCGTTGACCAGCGCCTTACCCTAAATCACCTCGAGAATCTCAACGGCGACCCGCTCGGCGGACTCCAGCGCTGCTTCCATGCCGCGGGCGGACAGTCCCGTGGCGTCGCCGCAAATGTGAATGCGTCCGTGGGGCGCGTTCATCTTGCCGGCAAATTGCGTCACCTGGCCCGGGCCGAAATTGGTCCAGTCCCCTGACGCAAACGGGTCCCGGAACCAGGATTTGTAGCCGGCCACTTCCAGTTTGCCTTTGGCGGCGGGTCTGACTTTTTCGATGGTGTCGATGACCATCCTGTTGACGCTGTCCTCATCCATCTGATCGGCACGTTCGGCTTTGTTGCCGAGCATCAGCGCCATCATACTGGTCAATTCGTTGGGATCGTCGCCGCCGAAATTGGGCATCACATAGCCGACCGGCGCATGGACCATGTACATGCCCGGCTTGAAGCCGTCGTCATCCCAGAAGGGTGACGTAGGGACCAAATGCACCTGTGTCACCATCTGGCGGGGTACGGTCCAGATCGCCTTGCGCTGCACACCCGTGAAGTAAGGGTCCACCTTCAGCCGCCGCAATACCGGGAAAGGAATGGAACTGACCACACGGTCGGCGCGATAGACTGTACCGTCGGCACAGTGGACCTCGGCACCGTCGTCGTTGGAGCGAAGAGCCACGGCCTCCATCCCGTAGTGAACATCGCGTTTGAGTTTGCCCGCCATGGTTTCGGGCAGACGTTGGTTGCCGCCTTCGATGACGAACGAACTGCGCACACCATCGGGTACGAAGACCGTCCGCCCCCAGAAATACTCGAACATGACGACAAGGGCCGATACGTCGTGGGTGGAGTTGTTGTATTCCCATTTGTGATTACAGCACATGTCGACGACTTCTTCTGTCGCGCCCAAGCTCAACATCCAATCGTCAAAGGAAATGTCGAGATCGGCGAATTTGGGATCAAGCCAATCATCGGGCTGCACAAAAGGTACGTTTTCCGCCATGAAGCGGGCGTAATACCGCCACGGCGTATCGTCTCGATAATCTCGGGGTAACGGATTTTTCGGATGGTCCGGCCACTGGTCCATGGTCACGACTGCGTCGTCGATGACGATTTCCAGACCGCGCAGATAGGATTGTCTGTTGGGTTTTTTCGGCACGCCGTACCGCTCGGTGGCATCGACCACCCGCGCGTAACCGCCGCCGAAGGTGTTGGCGCCGGCTTCCGGAACACCCGGAATGTGATCAAAAGACAGGATGCGCCCACCGGCCCGTTGGCGTCCTTCGATGACTTGAACATCCACCCCCTGCTCTTCCAAAAGCAGCGCCGTTTCGAGGCCCGAAAGGCCAGCACCGATGACGACCACCTGAGCCCTGTTCTGAGCGCGCGCGCCCGACGGCATAAAGGCGGAAACGGATGCGGCGCCGGCACTTTTCAAAAGCGTCCGGCGATCGATGGCACCATGGGACATTCCGGGTCTCCTTAAGATTTACTCGGGGCGCTTCAGGCAAGCAGACTAAAGGCAAGATAACTGGCCATACCGTAAAGCGAAATCAGGCTCAGGCTCATAAACAACCCTCGCCCGCCCGTGTTTTTCGTCAGATAGCAGTGGCTATAGCCAAGCCGCGCCACCGCGTACCCGATAATCCAGACGCCGGCAGCCACAGGATCGGGCGAGACCAATGAAAGTGTCAGGGCCAGCAGCGCAAAATAGACCGTATTTTCCGTCGTATTGCGGTGGGCGTTGTGCCGGCGTTCTAGTTCCAACAAGCCCTCATCGGGCGCATCTTCGGGGCGGGCATTGCTCGCCGACCATTCCTCTGGCGTCGCGTGCAGGCCATATTTGAGCCGGGATAGCTCCGTCGAGATCATCAGCCAAGTGTGATTGATGAGCAGCAACACAGAAGCAGTGACCAATGCGGCAGCTAAGTCTGTCGACGGCAGCGCCACAACAACAGGACTGACCCCGAATAAAAACAGGTTGAGCGCAGCGCCGATGACCAGCAAAACGAAAGGGTAAGCCAGTACCATTGTCTTGGCGCGATTGCGATTTGTCTCCATTGACGACATCTGTCTCGGCTCCCGGTCCATACATTGCGCAAAAGACAACACAATACTCGATTGAATTGAGAAAGACGGGTTAAATTAGCTGCTCTTACCCACGCAACAGGAACACTCACGCCGAAACAATGGCCAGGTCTCAATCGCATAAGTCTCAGTCAAAAAAATCTCGCTTGAAAAAGGCGCGATCGATTAAATCCGACGACATTCTTGATGCCGCCCTTGCGATTGCGGCGGACGTAAGCTGGGCCAAAGTGCGGTTGCGCCATGTGGCTGAGAGGCTTGGTGTGTCACCGGCCGATCTTCGCCGTCATGTGCCTGATCTGGATGCGGTCGGAAACTTGCTCTTTGCCCGCGCCGACCGTGCCATGTTGGAGGCGGCTACAGTGGCCAATTTTGATCGCTTACCCGCAAAGGAGCGTTTGTATCTGACGCTGCTGGCCTGGTTCGACGTTCTTGCACCGCACCGCCAGATTGTCCGCCAGATGCTGTCCTACAAACTCAAGCCCGCCCACATTCACCTTCACGCCGCACTGGTCGTCGGTCTGTCCCGTACCGTCCAATGGTGGCGCGAAGCTGCCCATCTTGACGCCATTGGCCGACGGCAAGAGGTTGAAGAAATCGGATTAAGCACGTTGTTCGTCGCGACGTTCCTTCACTGGTTGTATGATCCCGTGCCGGACCAGGAAGGTGCGCGGCAGTCGCTCAAGCGCCGGCTGAACGCGGCGGACCGGCTCATGGCGACGCTTTATAGGAAGCCGGGACGAAACTCCAAGCCGGAAGACCTTTGAAACCAATTCGGAAGTACCATGTCAAAGTCCGAAGCAAAATTCCAAGTCGGTCAGATCATCCACCACAAGTTGTTCGACTACATCGGTGTCGTTTTCGATGTAGATCCGACCTTTCAGGGAACAGAAGCATGGTATGAACAAATGGCCCGCTCAAAGCCCCCCAAAGACAAGCCTTGGTATCACGTGCTTGTTAATGAGGCGGCGCATACAACCTACGTCGCTGAGCAGAATCTAGAGCCTGCGGAACCGCCACAAAGAATTGCGCATCCCTACGCTGATAAGCTGTTCAGCGAATTTGACGGACAACGATATAAACCGCGTAAGCAGGCCCACTAACCGGTTACGAGAGCAACCCGGCCCAATTATTGCTGGCGCAGATGGCGATCCATCCAGTCGACCATAGGGCCATAATGGTCCGGCGGGTTAGGTCCCTTTAACAGATCAGCGCCGTGACCTCCGCCGGGAAAGCGAATGAAGTCAGCGGTCACGCCCTCTTCTTCAAGCCGTGAAAAAAGAACTTCACTTTGACTGAACGGCACAGCCAAGTCCGCATCCCCATGGATCAACAAGAATGGGGGATCATCCGGTGAAATGTGCGTGGTGGGAGAGGCCTCAGCATATCGCGCGGCCTCGGCCGTCGGCAGACCCGATGATGCTCCTGCGCCCTGGTAGGCATTCATAAAAAGACTCAGCAACGCGTTTGAGCCGCCTGTTACCTTTGAGAACTCCACCAGATCGGTCGCCGGGTAGAGGGCGATAACCGCTTGAACCTTCGCGCTTTCCCGGTCAACGGGAGTAAGACCGGCAGTGTTTTCATCGCCGTCCAGGGCACCGAGCATGCTCACAAGGTATCCGCCGGACGACCCGCCGAGGGCACCGATCCGGTCCACATTGATGCCATAGCGCTCGGCATGGTGGCGGATGTAACGCACCGCCCGCTGGGAATCCGCGACGGCGGCGGGATAGGGAAACCGGGGTGTGGCCCGGTGATTGATGGCGAACACGGTGTAGCCGGCCGCCAGAAACCGGTCGAGACCCTTCACCGGCCGAGCGGCGCCCGTCTTTAGAGGCTCTGCATCTAAACTCAACGGCGCCCGCCAGGCACTGCCGGGGATCAAAACCAGTCCGTAACCGTTTGGCTGCGCCGGCGAGTGCACGTCCATCAGCAAGGCAAGGCCGGAATACATGCCGTAGATCACATTGCTCTGCACGTTAGTCTGTGCATGCGTGCTCGAGGTAGCACCGATTACCAGCAGGACGGCAAGCACAACATACGTCCGTCTGATTGTGTCCATCGATCTCTCCCCTCGTCCCTGTGCTGCAGCGCCAGTCTAGCCAGCGCTACAACAAGCGGCAATCTTTGGCTGCGCTTCTTCCGCTGCAGATTAGGGGCTTACTTTTAGTTTGCTCCCGTGGGAACACAGAAAGCTCGCTCACGGCCCGGCGCTTCTTTGAGGAATACCTCTGCCGCCGCTTCACAAGCGCTGCAGCTATAAAATTCAGCTGTCGCAAGTTCCGACCACCCTCGTTCGTTGTGGGTATAGATCAAAATGAGAATCCACGTCGCCGTCATAATCCTTCCTCCTATTTGGCTTTGTGCTTCAATCTTCAGGATAAAACAGGGTATGCCCCTTGAAATCCATTTTGTTGGTGTACTCAGCTAGATGATTGAGGACCTGAAAATGGATGCAACCCAGTATTATTTATTCTGGCTTAGATGACGTTCCAGCCGCTCGATCATTGGGCCGCAATAGTCAGGTGGTGTTGGGACCCGCCATGAGCCCGCCGCGTTCATGCGCAGATTGAATTGAAATGCCACACTTGAAGATGCGCCATAGAGATTTGAGAATTGGGACGTCCTAATGCCTAAGGAGGATGGAAAAGCCATGTCATTCACTCTGAACCGCCGCCGATTCACCCAAGGAAGTTCTGCCCTTGCCGTTTCGGGATTGATGACTCGAGGGACAGAGACTCTGGCACAACAGGCCGACCGGTTCGGCATTCCGCCGAATGATTTCGGCGAAGATACAACGGCGGAGGAGGTCACCGCCGGCTTGGACCTGTCCGGCAAGACAGCCTTGGTCACCGGATGCAACTCGGGCATCGGTTATGAAACCATGCGGGTGCTGGCCCTTCGTGGCGCCCATGTGATCGGTGCGGCGCGTTCGTCGGAAAAGGCCAAGACCGCGTGTGACAGCGTCGAGGGACAAACCACGCCCGTGGTGTGTGAATTGACCGAATTCGACACCATCGTCGCCTGTGCCGAGACCGTCCAGGCCATGGATACGCCGATCGACATGCTGATTCTCAACGCAGGGATTATGGCTCTGCCGGAACTGGAACAGGTCAACGGCATCGAGAAGCATTTCGTCGTTAATCACCTGGGCCATTTCATTCTCGCCAACCGGCTGCTGGAGCAGGTCAAGGCCGCGCCCCAGGGCCGTGTCGCCACGGTGGTATCAGGGCGCTACAAGGTCGCCCCGGCGGACGGCATCCAATTCAACGATCTTTCCGGCGAAAGCTGGGAGTACGACCCCACCGTGGCCTACGGCCACTCCAAGCTGGCCAACGGGCTGTTCTCATTAGAACTGGCCCGGCGCTTTGAGGGCACCAACGCCACGTCGAATTCCGTCCACCCCGGCGTGATCATGACCAACCTGGGCCGGCATATGCCTGGGTACGTACTTTTCTTCGCCAGAATCATCGGTCCAATATTCATGAAATCTATCGGTGCGGGTGCAGCGACCTCTTGTTATGTGGCCGCCCATCCTGACATGGAGGGGATCAGCGGCCGTTACTTCGAGCACTGCAACCCGGTGGTGCCGGGCGGCAATATGCGGAACGTGGACATGGCTGCCAAACTGTGGGCCGTGTCTGAAGAGCTGACCCAAGGTTATTGGGCGTGACCTTGGCGTGACCTTGGCGTGACCTTGGCCTGACCTTGGCCTTGCTTTGAGGATTTACGCGTCGCGGATCGGTAAGGACAAATCTGGGCACTGGGTGACTGTGGTATCATTCGGCAAAAAATCCCCTTTTGGCCATAAGCGGACATAGGCGGAACGGAGAACGTGATGTCCACTGCTATTTTAGTGATGACGGCGGTTGAAATGGTGGCCCTGATCTGGGCCTTCCGGCTATGGCTGGGGCAAAGGGATAACCTTGCACTCTTGTTGGCAATGATCATCCTGTTTTCGATCGTTTTTGATGCGTTCACCAATGGCATTGGCCGCTTTATGGGAATAGGTGAAGCGCTTGAGACTCTCATTCGTTTTCGCATGACATTCTTTTTCGCAACCATGCTCCTATTGATTGCCATATCCGTTCTGTTTCTTGGCTATGCGGGTGTCGGTTGGGCGCGCAACAAGATCATAATTAATGCGGTGATAGGGCTGGTCGCTGCCGTTGGCGTTTATCAATTTGTCGCCTATTGGGATATGGCGCTGTATCCGTCCTGTGTCTTCGATGTGGTGCGTTATGTCCTTGAAGTTCCCCCGGATCAAGCCTGCCGGCCCGAAGATGCGGGGTTGGGTGAATTTGCCCTCTCACCCGTTGTTCCGATTTCAGCGATGGCCTTATTGCTGACCGCCGTCGCGCTGGTATGGCTGACGCGCTTTTGGTGGGTGACTGTTGTGTTTTTGGCGTCGAACCTTGCTTCTGCCGTATCCGTGCAAATCCCCCGGGAAGGGATCATGACCTACATCTCCTATCCCTTCGATGGACTGCTCGGCTTTTTGCTGTGTTTTGTCGCGATTAAGCTTTACGCACGCCGCGAAAGCCCCTCACCCATGCCTGTCTAGGTTCGCTTTTAGCCGAAAACGGAACAGCTGAAAGCAATCGAAAACCGACTTCTCTTGCTTTATGCAGGGCCATCCATATTACTTTTTTCTACCCCTAGTTTACGAGCGCTGTATGATTCTAGATCATGGATCAAAGAGACCTAATCGCTAGTCTTGGTGAGAACTTTCTGAACTTCTAGGATTTCTGGAATTCATTGCCCAAGACAGACCATGTTCCAAACATTGCAGACTATCTGGACCAGGTACCACCATCCCTACAACCTAATGTAACCATAGTGGATTCGCTTTCTGCCACTCAGATAAGGCTACGTCTCATGTGTGAGCTACTCCCTGATTATTGGACAGGTTCTGGTTTGATTTAAGCTACTTTCTGGGCCTGCTGATCGGTTTGGTTTTGCTCGATTGCCGTCCAATAGACCACGGCGGGCGGCCTGCCGCCAAGGGCGGAATGAGGACGCCTCTCATTGTAGAACGTGATCCATTTGCGGATACCCGCCCTGGCCTGTGAGCCGTTTTCCCAGGCGTGCAGATAGACGCACTCGTATTTGAGCGTGCGCCAAAGCCGCTCGACGAAGATGTTGTCGAGGAACCGCCCCTTGCCGTCCATCGAGATGCGCACGCCCGTCCGCCGAAGCCGGTCGGTCCAAGCAAACGAGGTGAACTGCGAGCCCTGGTCGGTGTTCATGATCTCTGGCGCACCGAACGTGTGGGTCGCCTCGTTTAACGCCTCGACGCAGAAGTCAGCCTCCAGCGTGTTCGAGATGCGCCAAGCCAGCACCGTGCGGGTAAACCAATCCATGATGGCAACCAGGTACAGGAACCCCCGGCGCATCGGCAGGTAGGTGATATCCGTTGCCCAGACCTGGTTCGGTCTGTTCACACTCAGCCCCCGGAGTAGATACGGCCAGGTCTTGTGCCCCTTCGCTGGCTTTGAGGTGCTGGGCTTCTGGTAGATCGGCATCAGGCCCATGAGCCGCATCAGGCGGCGCAACCGCTTCTCATTGACGCAATGGCCTTCGTTCTTCAAATGCCACGTCATCTGCCGGACGCCAAAGAACGGCGTGTCCAGGAACTGTTCATCGATCTCACGCATCAGCGCGAGGTTCATCTCGCTCTCACCCTTGGGCGTGTAATAGAACGACGACCGGGAGATCGACAGCAGCGCACACTGCCTGCTGACCGATAATCCGGGATGACCCGGCTCGATCATGCCGCGTCTCACTTCACGCCCCAGGGCTTGAGCTGTCTGGACAAAAAATCGTTGGCCACAGCCAACTCCCCAATCTTGGCATGCAGTTCCTTCACCTGCGCTTCGTCGATCTCCGGTTGCCGGCGGCCACCACGGGCGAACAGGCCAGGAGCACCATCAAGCAGCGCACGCTTCCATTGATGAATCATCGTCGGGTGAACCCCGAACCGGCTGGACAGCTCGGATACGGTCTCTTCGCCCTTCAAGGCTTCAAGGGCTACTTTCGCCTTGAATTCCGGCCAGTGTTGCTTGCGTTTCGACATCTCTGATCTCCTTCTCTACGAAGACCAGAAGACAACAAAGTGTAGCTTACGTCAGTGTCCGATTCCCGGGGAGTAGCTCAGTAAAAGATTTTGGTTCAGTAAAGTGGATAGACATTGGAGCAGGCGTTCCCAGCTGATTTATTGATTATTGACGAATTCGACCTGGATCTGATTGCCCCCTTAGCGTCAACAGCTGATGCTATTGGTGCCCACTTTCGTCCTGTACGGGTATGAACCAAGTGATTGATAAAGAATAGCTCGATGGGATGATGGGCCGGTAAGGACAAAACTGGGCACTGGTTACTGGTGATACCCTTACGCCCGCAAATGTCCGTTCTTCGCAACAAACTGACATAAACGCGCGTCGGAGTGTAACCCTCCAAGTAGGCGAAGCATTTACTATGCCTCAAGACGCGGACCATTTACCCTTATTTGTACTGACGATGGCGCTGCCAACTAACTGAAGGTTATCTCATGGGACAGACCAAACCTGTCACGATTGCTACCGCTGTAGCCCTAGTCGCACTAACGGGTATGTTGATCCTGCCGAGGTATGGGTGGTCTGAGCAGCAGGAGATGAGTGTCGCAGCAGAGTTCAAAAACTGTGCTGAGTGCCCCGCAATGGTTGTTATTCCCTCGGGCCGTTTCACAATGGGCTCGCCCCCCCACGAAGATGAGCGAGACGCAGAGGAAGACCCACAACATACCGTAACCATCGACAGTGACTTTGCCGTCGGTAAGTTCGAGGTCACGCGGAGCCAATATGCGAAGTTCGTAACTGAGACAGGCCACAGTGACGGTGATGGGTGTCGCTATTTCAGCGGCAGAGAATGGAAGACCGATGCGTCGCACAGTTGGCGTGACCCGGGTTTCGAACAAACAGACAATCATCCGGTTGTTTGCGTGAATTGGGACGACGCAAAAGCGTACTTGTCATGGCTGAGCATCAAGACAAGTGAAACGTATCGTCTAATTACTGAAGCCGAGTGGGAATATGCGGCGCGTGCTGGTACGACGACGCGCTTTCACTTTGGAGATTCAATTTCAAGCAGTCAGGCAAATTTTAACCGCAACATTGGAGGAACCGTACCGGTTGGCAGTTATGCACCCAATGCTTTCGGTCTTTATGACATGCACGGCAATGTAATTGAGTGGACGGAAGATTGCTGGCACGCCAACTATGAGGGTGCGCCCTCTGATGGTTCGGCTTGGGTCGACCGCGACTGCGAGCGCCGCATGTTGCGCGGAGGATCATGGACTTTTGGGTCGAGAGGCCAGCGCTCCGCCTATCGGGGCGACATCAACCAGGACAGCCGGGCGTATCTCATTGGGTTTCGAGCTGTCAGGGCAATAAAATAAGCGAAGTGGAGCAACCAATGAATCAGTCCAAACCTTTTACGCGTGCTGTCACGGCCGCTCTGGTCTCATTGGCGAGTCTGATAATCCTGACGCCTCACGGATGGTCCCAGCAACAGGACCGAACCGCAGGTAGCGAATTTGAAGACTGTGCGGACTGCCCCACGATGGTTGTTGTTCCCTCCGGCAGTTTCATGATGGGCTCACCGTCGACCGAGGAAGGGCGTGGCCAAGGAGAGGGGCCGCAACATACCGTGACCATTTCCAATGCCTTTGCGGTCGGTAAGTTCGAGGTGACGCGGAGCCAATATGAGCAATTCGTACGCGAGACAGGCCACAGTGGTTACGACGGATTTTTTTGCATGGACGGTAGAGAGTGGAAGATAGATGTTTCAGGCAGTTGGCGTAATCCTGGCTTCGCGCAGTCAGACAGTGATCCGGTTGTCTGTGTGAATTGGGATGATGCAATTGCGTACGTGTCTTGGCTCGGCCAAAAGACTGGCAAACCTTATCGTCTCCTCAGTGAGTCTGAATGGGAATATGCAGCGCGGGCTGGCACAACTACACGCTTTCACTTTGGAGATTCTATCTCAAGCAATCCTGCAAATTATAATTGGAACGAAGAAAAGACTGTGCCGGTTGGAAGTTACTCACCTAATGCGTTCGGCTTATACGACATGCATGGCAATGTTCTTGAGTGGATGGGCTGCGGCTCCGCGGCGATCAGGGTACGTAGCAGCGCCATCTCGTCGGTAGTGAAGTCGCGGCCGTAGTAGCGGCACTCGATCGCGCCGGTCATCCCGGCGCCGTGAGTTCGCGCCTGCGCTCCTCGCTCATCGTCCAGGGCAGCCAGGGCGACAGGTCGTCCGGCGGTTTGCCGCCGTTCTCCGCGCAGGCTTCGAGCCCCGCTTCAACGCCGGCACGGCCTTGAGCAGCTTGACCTTCACCGTGGACGCAGGGGCGGTCGTATACTTGCGGACCTGCACCAACGTCGGAGCCGCTCCGTAATCCTCGTCGCGCATCGCCATGCGCACGACGATATAGAATCGCCGACGGCGTTACCAGTGTTTTGTTGAGGGTGTCGAAAATGAATTCTGCACAAAGGGAAGAGGACGCTATGACAGGTATAACAAACGAGCACAGCCGAAAAAGGACATCTGGTTGCGACCCCTCCGCAAAGACTGGAAGCGAACGCTCAATCGTTGAATCCATCACTCTCATCACCGCGTAACCGAACGCTTTCCACTCAATCATGTTTTAGCGGTTGTGAGTTCAAAGTGGCACGCGGTTTGAATCAAAAAAACGTTGAGCGTTTGGTTCCGGAAGACGCGCCATATGAGGTTCGAGATGCAAACTTAAAAGGTCTTATTCTTCGTGTTCAGCCGTCCGGTACGAAAACGTATTACCTAGAATATAGACGCGGTAAACGCATTCGCATCGGCCGATCTAATGCCATCACACCGCAAGAGGCGAGAACAAAGGCGCGGGAACATCTTTCCGTCGTTTATTCCGGTAAAGACCCAGAAACCGTTGCAAAACAGCTCAAGGGACTAACCTTGGGTCAGTTCATCGATCAGGAGTACGAATCTTGGGCCACGGCAAATTTAGGGACTGGGGCCAAAGTACTGCAGCGTGTCCGAGCTAACTTTAAGAAAGCCCTATCCTTGAGGCTTTCTGAGATTACCCCTTACCTCTTTGAGAAACATCGTACCGCTCGACTTGCCAACGGCATTAAACCGACCACCGTAAATCGGGATCTTGATGACTTGAGAGCCATCCTATCCAAAGCAGTTGATTGGGGTTTTGTTGAGACAAACCCCCTACTTCAGGTGAAGCGATCAAAAGTGGACCGACAAGGTGTCGTTCGTTACCTCACGGACGATGAAGAAAAACGTCTCATGAAGGCGATAGATGATCGCGAAGAGCTCAAACGCACTCAGCGCGAGAACTACAACCAGCACCAGGCCTATCGACACCGAACCACCCTACCCGACCTGAGAAAACAAGCCTTCGCAGATCGTATCAAACCCATGTTCCTCCTTTCCCTACACACGGGCATTAGACAAGGAGAGCTTTTTCAGCTGACGTGGGACGATGTGGACCTGGATCAAAAGCGGATCACGGTTCAAGGCGTCAAATCCAAGAATAAACAGACCCGTTTCGTTCCACTGAACAAAGTAGCGCTCAGCACCCTCAAGGACTGGTCCAGGCACCCCACGCGCGTGGAATACCCAACTGATTTGGTCTTCCCAGGAAAATACGGCGGGCAACTGGATAATGTCAGGTACGCTTGGAGAGATTTACTTAAGGCGGCCGAAATCAAGAATTTTCGGTGGCATGACCTGAGGCATACCTTTGCCAGCCGCTTAGTAATGGCCGGTGTGGAGCTTGCCACAGTGCGCGAACTTTTGGGCCATTCCGATTACAAGATGACGCTGCGGTACGCACATTTTGCACCTGAACATAAGGCTGATGCGGTTGCGCGACTTGAATAGAAATCCTTAAGTCGATTCGCAAATCTGCTCGGAGTAAATTAGTTCGGATTGCAGAGTTTTGAACGCCGACATATGTCATGAATAAAAAGCAGCTCTTTTCCGTCGGGATTTCCGCTAATTGTAACAGCGATGGGAACACCGTCACTGCTTTCCGTCAGAACAGCCCGCAACGCTGGCGCCTTATCGTCGCTCGCGCTAACAGAACCGGCTGCGAGAAACGCCAGTAACAAGGGCGCTGCGAAAGTCTTCACCCACGATACACTCATGAACATGGTTCGGTCCTTACCTGTTTTTTTACCTAAAGCCCTAGCGCGAACTTAGACGCGATCAGGAAACTTGCTGACGATGAGGTCGTGGCATTCTTGTGGCAAGTCTTCTAATGCGGTCACCTTACGGCCCGTTCTTGATGTGAGCATCTGAGCTGGATCGCCTTGTTCAACGCCTGACCAATGCGCATAATCGGACGCCCTCATAGTAGCCGAGTAGGAGTATTCGGCTTCAACACTCTTTTTCTTTCGGTTTATGAGCTCTTCGTAATTCGTACGCCATGTCACCATATCAACGCGCGGTTGGCGCGGCCCCTCCTGGGTGAGCGGGTCAAACATGATGAACGCAATGTCGTCACCGATGCGGTAATGGGGTTCATCCGATTGCAAGATCGGATCAGCCGGCGCGTCGCCGGCAAGATCGACCTCAAACCCGCTACCGACGAACAACGTATACTTCATTGGCATTTCTCGTCCGAGATAGGGGTTGTAATAAGAATCGATCAATTCGAACGTGGAATGATGAAGCGGCGCGCGCGTAAAGTTGGCGCGAATAACAGCCTCAGTATCGGACATCCCCTCCCGGCGTTCGAGGAAGATCGTGGTGAGTTCGAGTTCCGCAAGAATGGGATAGGGAGGCTTTCCGGGCTCAAGCATGACGTGCCGCGCCACCGTATAGAAGTAAGTCGTTGACCCGTCGAGCGCGTTGAAAACTTTTAATCTGGCAAGCTTCAGATGATGTGGGTCGTTAAGATCTAGTTTTCTTGGGTGTTCAAATACCGCTCGAGGAAGTGTGCCAGCCTCTTCCGGCTGATGATGTCTTAGCCCGCCAGGTGAATAGTATTCCTGATCTTCCGCGGCCGCGGGGCTGATTGCGCCCGCCGTGGCTCCTACACCGGCAACGCCAAGACCCATTAAGCTCAAATTCGTTAGAAGCGAACGGCGTGAAACGTCAGCTTGTATGACCCGGGTCAAGTCTTTCATGGCTTACTGTCCTCCCTATTAGGATCGCTTTTGCCTCCGTCAGCGGCGCAGTTATTACCCCGCCGCGCTTTACGAACTCCTCGTAAGTCATATCATATACTAGGCTTCAGACACGCACTGGTCACGTGTGTGCGCGTATTGATCGCCTGTCGGCTGTCGACATCACAGCGGATAGAATAGCGGTATAGACAAGCGCTGTTAGAATGCCCGGCAATGTCTCTTGGGCAAGATACAACGCTGCTGCACAGCCGACTGGCCCTGCGCCTGCGATGACAACAGGGTGCATGGCAACGGGTTTCGATGCGACGTTGAGGTTCTTAATTGACAATTTCTTAGTCATTTTTGCGCTCCGCAACGATAATGACGTGTTTAATTCTGACGATTACAAAATATCTATCAGGGCAGCCCTATGCGATGTCGATATGAGATCATCAGGTTTGCCGCCTAGCGAGGATTGCGATTTTTTTTCAGCTCTGATCCCGAAATCGCGCCTGTCGGACGCGTTGCTTGCAAGACTTGACTGGTAGGCGATTATCCGTAAAAAAAGATGTTAGTTGTATCAAGTGCTTGCAAACCATCGCGTGATGCTGAAACTTTGGTGCAATAGTGAAAGATCAAAGCAAATATGACGTTCCGATTCGGGCCGTCGAGCGCACCATAAATATTCTTCAAGCCATCAACCGAAATGGTTCCATGACGATCGCCGAAATTGCGCGCGCCGTGGAAATTCCGTATCCGACCGCCACACGGTTCGTTTTGACGCTCATCGAAATTGGCGTCATCGAAAAATCCAAAAAACAAAAGACTTATCGCCCGACGGCTCTGAGTAAGTCGCTTAGCTGCGGATACAAAACAAGCGATCATTTGGTCGAAGCTGCGCGACCTCACCTTATTGGACTTACGAGGAAAACCGGCTGGCCGAGCGCTATACACATGCGCGTAGGCGGTTCGATGGTGATGCTCGATTCCACGCACTCTGAGACGACGCAAACATTCTCCGATTACGTCCCGGGCTATACATTGCCAATCACCGAGTGTGCAGCCGGGTTGGCCTATCTTGCTTACTTGAAGCCTGAACGCCGCAATGACATTCTAGAGCAACTGTCTGCCTACCACTCCATAGATAACGACAGAGTCTATTCAACGAATTTTCTGGAGAGTTACTTTAAGAATATCGTTGATGTTGGCTATGCGACCTTCTTGAAGATGCCGCATTCGAAAGATCCCGGAAAATCATCAAGCATCGGGGTCGCTTTAAAATCGAAAGATGGCGGCGTTGTTGCCAGCATGACATTGGTGTTCTTTTCATCGGCGCTACAGATTACCCATGCCGTTGAGAACTACCTCGAAGACATCCAGAAAGTTCAGTTAGCCATCGAAGAGGAAATTGCGGCTCAGAATATCATCTTTGGCGGCGACGCCGACGCATGACAGAGATTTAGAAGTCGCAGGCTGAGCATTGTCGGCGTCAGCGGCGGCTGAATGCACAGCAATTTTAGTCGGCGAGCCCACTTATTCGGTAAGTGGTTATTGAAGTTATAGCGCAAGACCCAGTCAATGGAGCGGTTTATCGCCTACCGTGCATCTGAAATATGGCTTGATAAACCGGTAATCGCTATCAATTCAGCGACCTACTGGTTTTCGTTGCGCCAAAACGGCTTTAACGACAAAATCCACGGCCACGGCCGCCTATTGGAAACTGGTAAGAGAAAGTCACGACCTCGACATGATGAAATACCCATACGTTCCGCTGCCGCACCGAAATCCGCTGAAATGGCCGAACGGCGCACGCGTGGCGCTGATCATTACGTTTAATCTTGAAACATGGGATCTCGTGAAAGACAGTGAGGAGCCTTACTACGCTGGCGGACCGCCAATTCTCCCCGATCCCCTACCCGGCAACGTCCCTGACTATCCAAACTTCACGTGGCGCGAATATGGCCAGCGCGTAGGCATCTGGCGCCAGTTCGAGGTCATGGACGAGTTTGGCGTCAAACCATCCTGCACGATCAATGCGGTTACTACCGAACGTCGCAAAGAGATGGTCGATGCAGCAGTTGAGCGCGACTGTGAAATTTTGGCGCATAATTACGAACAGGGTGAACTGCTTACCGATTATGCACACGATCCGGACAAAGAACGTGATATAATTCAGCGTACGCTGAAAACGTACGAAGCGGCTCTTGGCCGGAAAGCGAAGGGGTGGCTATCGTCATCGTTGCGATGCACGACCAACACGGCAGGTATTCTTGCCGGCGAAGGGTGCACTTTCACCAGCGACATCGCGAATGACGATCAACCGGCTCTTATACGCACGGAGAACGGTCCGATCGTATCGGTGCCATATTCTAATGAGATCAATGATTTTGCGTTTTTGATCCGACGCGGTTACACCACCGATCAATTTCGCGATGCACTGATCGAAGAACTCACAGTCCTTCATAAAGAAGGCGAACGTACAGCCCGCATTATGAATGTTGGTCTGCATCCTCATGTTTCGGGCCGCGCTTATCGCATCCGGGCCGTTCGAGAATTTCTCGACTTCGCCAAATCCCTTGATGGAATCTGGTGGGCGACGCGCGAGGAAATCGCCGAGTGGTACCTGGAAAAACATGAAGCCCATTTCCCGGGGCAGTAAGCGATGCGTCCAGGAAGGCGTATCGAGAAAGTGATTTTTCCTTACTGTGTCCGGACAAAAAATTCGTCGCTAGAGCTTTATGTGATTAGACGGAGTCATTTTAGGGATTCACAAGCTTTTCGATTTCTGATTCAAGATTCTTGCTGGGTAAGGAGGCCAGCAAGGATGGCAAGAGCTTATTCCCTTGATCTTCGAGAACGGGTTATTTCGGCTGTGTCGCGCGACGGGATGTCGTGCCGGGCGGCGGCGCGGCATTTCGGGATCGGCGAGAGCACGGCGGTTGCCTGGCTGGCGCGCTACCGGCGGACGGGCAGCGCGGCGCCGGGCCGGATGGGCGGTTACAAGCCGCGTGCGATCCGGGGGGCGCACGAGCGCTGGTTGCGGGACCGGGTGGCGCGGGGGGATTTCACGCTTCATGGGCTTGTCGGGGAGCTGGCGGATCGGGGCCTGAAGGTGGACTACCGTTCGGTCTGGACCTTCGTTCACGAGCAGGGCCTGAGCTATAAAAAAAACGCTGGTGGCTGGCGAGCGTCGGCGCCGTGACGTGGCGCGCCGCCGCGCTCAGTGGTTGAAGTACCGCGACCGGGTTGACCCGACGCGCCTGGTGTTCATCGACGAGACCTGGACCAGGACCAACATGGCGCCCCTGCGGGGCTGGGGGTCAAAGGGCGCGCGACTGATCGGCGAGGCGCCACATGGCCGCTGGCACACCGCGACCTTCCTCGCCGCGCTGCGCCACGACCGAATCGATGCGCCCTGGCTCGTCGACGGGCCGATCAACGGCGAGCGCTTCCGCATCTATGTGCAGGACGTGTTGGTCCCAACCCTCAAGCCCGGCGACATCGTCATCATGGACAACCTCGGCTCTCACAAGTCCAAGGCCGTGCGACAGGCCATCCGCCAGGCCGGCGCCCGGCTCCTGTTCCTGCCCAAGTACTCCCCCGACCTCAATCCCATCGAGCAGGTCTTCGCCAAGCTCAAGCATCTGCTCCGCCTCGAAGCGCCGCGAACCGTCGAGGCCGTCTCAGCCGCCATCGGCAGACTCCTCGATACCTATACCTCAAATGAATGCGCCAACTATTTCAAAAACGCAGGATATGACCCAACCTAAAATCATACCGCTCTAGGTGTCAGACGCATCGTCGCGAATACCGGCAATGGCGTTGATAACGCCAGCAGCAATTCTTTTTCCACGCTCGTTGAGCTGCGCCTGCATCTCTTCATCGGGCTGAAAATCCTCAATGTCTTTCGATATATCGATCCCTCGGTTTGCGAGGACCGCTTCCAAAACCGCAAGACGATCCGTCAGCACCCAGACTTCGCGCGTGAGGACCAGTAAGGCATCGCCAATACCTTCGACATCATTAGTATCGAGCGTCTTGCGTCCTGGTTCATTGAAACTTCTTGGATCTTTCGTCATGACGGCTTCCGCCCCGTTACAACAAATGGATAGTTGCCGGGCCCCTTGCCTTCAGCCACGACGTCTTCAAAGCCGGCCTCGCGTGCGGCAGCACCAAGATCAAGACTGGCTGATGAACGCCAATGGGGTTCACCGCCATAGCGTGCAAGTCGGTCAGTTGTCCACTCGCTTATCTTATCGAGGTCGGCGTAGCGCGTGACGTCGCTCATCATCAAGTCCCCGCCTGGTTTCAGCACCCGAAACGCTTCGGCGAAGACAGCGCGAATAGCGTCGGCCGGCATCTCGTGCAGCATGATATATGATGTAACAAGATCGAAGGTGTTCGCTTCAAATCCTGTCGCTTCAGCTGCGCGCTGATAAAGTTTCCAGCTGCGCCCATGGTCGTTGCCCACGCGGCGCGCATGTTCCAGCAACTGTAGGGAAAGCTCAACGCCAGTTATTTCCGCATCGGGATACGTTTCGGTAAGCGCCAAGGTGTAATGTCCTGTCGACGAACCCATTTCGAGAATACGTTCATAAGACTCTTTAGGCGCCATCGCGGCGATATTGCGGCGCTGTTTAAAAATGCCTCCGGGAAAAAATGCATCGACCATTTTCCGGTGAACGATTTCGCCATGAATGAAACCTTGATAGGGGTGACCTACCCAACCGCCGGCCGTCCGGTGAAAGTTGACGCCATCCCAGTAGTCGGGCGGGTCGAGGTTAGGGTCGGCAACCAGCACGGTTGGTCCATCGTCGAGGGCGTGCAACCCGCTTTCAATATCGGGGAGTATCTCCTCAAACGCTTCTTTCACGTAGAGGCCGTGATAACGGTAATACCATTCGCCGACAAGCTCACGAGCGCGAAACGCAGCTGATTTCCGAAGCGCCTTTATAAGCACCGCGTCGCGTTCATCAAGATCGTCTGGCAACGCTTCGGGACGCGGCGTGACGGCTTCAATATCACGCTTTACCTGATCGCGCGCTTTTTCCAGTCCTCGAGAAAGGATCGCAAAGAAATCGATAGAGGCGCGACCACGCTGTGTTAAGTTCACTTCAAGTGCATTTCTCATGAGTCTAAATCCTCTTGTTTGAGCTTGTAACCCGCAAGCAGAATTATGGAAATTGAAGCCACAACAGCTGGTATGTAGGAAACGCCAAGCAATAGCGCTTGACGCACCGCCGGCGTTCTCATCTCCTCCGCAGGAATATTCTCGTCAAAGCCCGCGATGCTTAATGCAACGCCGACAATCAACGGGCCGAAGGCAAACGTAAACTTCTCTACAAAGCTGTAAAACGCCGTGAATATGTCTTCCCGTCGCACGCCGGTCGACTTGGCCGCATGGTTGATAATATTTGTTAGCATCGACATCGCCATAATTACGTTGCCCGCAAGAGCAACAGCGATAAGGCCGCCCCTGAAAAGAAACATCCATAATGGATCGTCGGATGCGTCGACATAACTTAAGCTTCTTCTCAAGCTTATTTGACCGGCCTCAAGATCAGTCGCCAAGCGTCAGACAAGGATTTCTCCTATTTCCTTTGACGTTCGGTTGGACTGGGTGCCCCAGGCGCTGATCTCAACGCCCATCAAGCGTATCAGCGTGTAGCCGAGACGCGTGCCGGGGTCGCCGCCGCCTTTAATATGCAGGCCCGTCTTGATTCGACCGCCAGCGCTTCCGGCCGTGAACATCGGAATGCCATCGATCGAATGCACCTTCGCGAGCGACTGATCGGAATGCCCGAATATCAGACAGTTGTCCAAAAGCGTTCGATCGCCTTCTTTAACTTTCGAGAACGCCTCTACAAAATAAGCCCATTCCTCCATCGCGCGTTCCGTGAACCAAGACGACATTGGCTGATAACCAAGCTCTACATCAGTCGGCTCTTCATGCGTCGCCTGGTGATGAGTCTTGTCGTAACCAGTTCTTGTTGTCGCCGCGAATGGATCGGCATAGAGCATATTGAAAACTCTGGTCTGATTGCATGCGACCGCCATGACCATGAGATCGGTCATCAGCCGATGGCGCGCCGAAACATTCTCCGTGTTCAAGCCGAGCGGGATGTCCACCTTGGGCTCTGACACCCTCACGCAGGCGGCGATCGGATCTGGTTTTGTCAGTTGCAATTCGAGCTGACGCTCGAGTTCACGGAGCCCCGTGAAATACTGATCCAGCCGAGTTCTGTCTTCAGCGCCCAGCTTTGAGTTAAGCGCCTTTGATTTGTCCATGACTGCCGATAGCACGCTCTTTCTCGCCATAATGCGCGGGCTCGGCGTAAATGTCGGAGAATTCGGATCCTGAAAGTCAGATCCGAATATCTGCTGATAGAACTCCGCTGGCGACGCCTCGGCGGCGTTCTTGGAGGTCTGTCCCTCATAGCTCACCGTCCCTCGGATATCGCCCGTGCCGGTCGCCGTCAGAGAACGAAAGCGCGTGCCGCCGCCGATGGCGTTAGCGACAGTCACGTCAATTGTCTCGCCCGGAAAGTAGTTGCTGCCTTTGGGCGAGATGCCGGAGCGCAGCACGATCCAACCGGTGTGGTGACAGATATTGGAGTTCGCATCCTTAAAGACATTAAAGTCACTGAAAACATTTACCTGATCGCGGAATGGCGCTAGCGCCCGGAGTTCTTGCGGCACATCGTAATCTGCGCCGACCTTCTTCGGCACAAAAATATTCTCATTCATTCCGCAGCCCCAGAACCACGAACCGAACCTGACAGGCATCGGCGCGCCTGACGCAAGGGCGGCGCCGTTGCCATCAAGGAAATAGTTGAGAAAAGGCAGCGCGACCGAAACTGCGCCGCCGTGCAATACGCCGCGGAGGACACGACGCCTAGTTAGGTCTTGCATGACATAACTTCCTTTCTCATAACGCCCAGGAGGAGCATGCCAAGTTGTTCAATTCTAAATGCACTTGCGCGCCGTCTTCCTTCACCTCGATCAATTTCAAGTAGCCTGTTCCGTGGCATTGGACCGAGAAACTCTTGAAATAGAATCGCTGAGTGCGATTGCCCTCAACAAGTTTTGAATTTCGTAATTGCCCTCTGCGAAGCGATCATAAAAATAGGCGACCAACTCGCGGTCACCTTGCAAGACTGGCCCGCCGGTAGCATAGGCATAGACCCGCATCGCTAGGCACCGCGTCAATGCGGGATGGTCATGAAGCGCCTTTCCCAAACCTATTGCATCGTTAAATGCTTGCCCATCAAGCTCGCCGCTTGTGTCGATCATGACGCCGTTCTCCGTCAGCCTGAACGTGCCGGCGCCATCGAAGTTTTCCAACGCCAATCCTATCGGATCGGTAATCTTGTGACAGCCCGCACAGGACGGAACCGTGTTGTGGAATTGCAGGCGCTCTCGCGCTGTCATCAGAGGCAAAGTCGGATCTTCTAGCGCAGAAAAATCGACATTCGGCGGTGGATCGGGCACGTGCTGACAAAGAAGCTGTTCGCGCAAAGCTACGCCCCGCAAGGTCGGCGAGCTGCGGCCAGGATGCGAATTCAACGTAAGATAACCGATTTGGGTTAGCAGTCCGGCCCGAGGGCTGTCTTCAGGAAACTCGTAACGAGCCCAACCCTGACTGGGCGCAGGCATCCCATAAATCGGCGCCAAGGACGGAGAGAGAAACGTCTTCCGTGTTATGTAGAGCGATCGATAATCACCTCCGTCGGTGACCAAATGCTCAACAATTGTTCGCAGAGTCTGTTCACGCGCGTCTACCGCCGCCGATCCTGCGAACGCAGGATAGATAAAGGGGTCTTTGCTGAGAATTTCAAAATCGCTAAGACTCAACATATCGTCAAAAAAGGCTCGCACGCCCTCTTCCAGGCGCGGCGAAGCGATCATCGCATCGACGATGCGCGCGCGGGCTTTGTCATTGTATAAGTCGCCCTGCTCGGCTGCGTGGAGAAGCATCTCATCGGGCGCTGCATTCCACAACAGCACGCTCAGCCGCGTTGCGAGAGAGTACGCGTCCAACCGCTCTTCGCCCTTGCGCGAGGGATTTGGTTCTGTCTGGTCGATGAAGTAAAGGAACTCCGGATCACTCAGCATTCCAGCGAGCACAAAAGAGAGCCCCGCGTAGAAGTCGTCCAATTGTGTGGCAACCTCTCCCGCTGCCGCGACAAGATCAACCAGCTCTTCGCTTTTCAAGGGACGTCGATACAACAGGCGGCCGGTCTTCGCGATAAACTGTTCAGCACAAGCATCATCAACGGCGACAGCAGAGGTCGGCGTGCAAGGCACAATATAGTCGCGATGGGCGTCATCGACGACTTGAGAGGCTACCGTCGACGCCATTCGATGAAACTGTCCGACACCGCTTGCTGTGACACCGACAGAAGCAGCGCCTAACGCCATGAGACCCTCTGTTCGCGCCACAGGAGGAAATCGCAAGCTGACGCTGATATCGGGCCCGAAAATATGCGTGATCGTGTTCACATATTGTGACTGAGTCATGAGGCGCATCCTCGCCGGCGAGCCTTCATGGTCAGGCTCGCCAGAACCTCGCTGATCGATCACCCAGTAAGCGCCAAACGCCAGCGCCACTGCGCAAAGGCCGAAGCCGAAAGCTCGAAACAATAAATTTTTCACAGTTGCCCTCCTGACTGGGCGGCACCAGAATTTGAGGCGCCGCTGGACTGCTGGAGGTTCGGCGTTTCATCCGCGATATGAGATTCGAAAAAGCGCTCCGGCGATAGCGGGTCCGCCGCCGCTGGATGTCGTATAAACGCCTGGACCAACTCTGCGTGTAAAGCTACAGAAATTGCCGTGTTGGCGCCAGTCTCCTCGTCAGGAAAACCGTCAGCATGCCTTGCTAATGCCTGATAAAACGCCGGCCCTGACTGACTGGTAGGGCCGGACTTGATGACGATCTGATAAAACGTGTTTATATCAGCGTATCCCCCAATAAGACCTTCGGCGCTCTTGGGCGTCAGATTCAGTCGAAATCTCGCTGCCCGGATCCTTTGCTCCAATGGCATTTGCATGCCGTCGTTATTCATTATCCAAGGATAGACCCACTCGCCTGGCTCAGTGATCAATACTCCATCGACGATCTTGCCGCGAAACGTATGAACGAAGCGATCGCCGCGCTTGGAGTCAATCCATTGCGAAGTTCCCGCAAGCGGTTTGTCCGTTCCATCCAATACAATCCGATCAACGCCGCGATAGGTCGTCACCGTGACGTTTTCGTCATTACTCAAGTCGTCAACGTCTGAAATTTCGATCAGTGTCCTGCTGTATGGCAGTCGAATGAACGCAGCCCTAAACGTGGCTTCGGGCTCTGTGAAGCGCTGCGTGCAGCCAATGACGCGATACAGCTCATTATCAATACCGGGCTCGCCGTCCGGGCTCCTGAAATCCTCGGGCGTCGCTTGGGCGTCGAGATTGAGCCCATAAGAAATCTCTCCCCGCACCACCTGATGGGGGAGCGGCTCCTCGATAAGTTCCGGCCAAGCTCGCCCGGTGTTATACCAAAGTTGAGTTTCCTCTAGAGTTGGACGAGCGCCCCCGGATTCCTGCGCCAGCTTCTGCATTTGCGCCGCAATTTGCGCGCGCGCCCCGGTGTTAAATCCACTCGGACATTCTTCTTCGCCCGTTGCAGTCTCATAAACGGTCAAACCAAGAGTCGTCAGCAAAAAGCCGATGGTCCCATCGGTCAAAACAGATTGCAAAGCCGTGTCCTGATCTTCCGCAGCGGCGGCGCCTGCAAAAAACAACGCAACACCGATAAAAATTTCTTTGCGGGCAAAAGACCTGATGGCCGCTGCTAAGCAATTTGTCATGAAGAAATTCCTTTTCGCGGCCTCACAACATCGGCCGACTTCGGGTTCGGCCATCAGTCAGCGCCCCCGGGCGGATAAAGTTCACTCCCTCTTACGCGGAACGCCGTAAAGCCGTTTCGCGATCCGAAGAACTCGCCAATCCCGTCGCCCCAAGCGTCGCCCGGCTGTTCATCATCGACATAGGTGTAAAGGGGCCTTCCTCGAAAACTCCAAACGCGCTTCGCAGCCGGATCGTCGTCATCAACATACCGACCAGTAAGAGGATCGATCGTAATCACACGCCAGGTCCGGCTCGAGCTTTCCGCGTCGGCTGACGCCTCAACCAAAGGCCAGGTTTTCAGACATAGCTTGGGATCGCCATTGCCGCACATCGCCAATCGGTAAAACTGCGTCGTATCAGGATGGTCGCAAGGTAGTTCGTCAAGCGACGGCTCCGTGCAGCTATAGATGTACAGCGTCTTTCCATTTTGATCAGCATAAAGTGGGCCAACCGCCGACTCCTGTATACTCACCCAACTGGGCCGGCGTGGAACCTGCTGTAGGATCGCGGCGCGCCAACCCGGGACTTCCGTGCCGCTCAATCCGCGTCGATGCCGATCATGGCTATAGGAATAAAGAGGCTTTCCCCGGTACGCCCACTGCCTGACGCCCATACCGCGAGCGATGATCGACCAGTCGCCACGAGCCTGCGCAAGCTGCGGCGCCATCAGAGGACGCCAAATTTCAGCGCATTCGGTGTCGCATCGCGACTCGCCCGGCGGGTCGTCCGCCGAAGTGTAAACGGTGTATCCCTCTTTAGTTGTCAACAAGCGACCGACCGCCGTCGTGACAATCTCGAATCCCGGCGGGGTTTGGGCGGGCGGACTAATGGGAATACGGTCATAAGCGGGAAAGAGAAAACCGGCGTTTGGACCCGTATTGAACGCAATTCCGTCGGCGCGCGACGTCCCGCCGAATACATCGCCAGGCTGCTCATCGAAAATTGAAGTGGAAAGCGGGAAGCCGTCATACGCCCACTGACGCTGACCGTTAGCGCGATTGACGATCGACCACCTGCCAATTGGCGTCGCCGTTTGTGCGGCGAGCATCGGCGGCCAGACTTCCGCGCAGCTCGGCCGGTTTTCCGACTCTGGCAAGATCGCGACAGGATAAATCGATTGATCACCAGTCGTGTGACTTATGGTTATCGGCTCGTCGCTGCATTCCGTATCTTCTCGCCCCCCACCGGGGAGCTGAACATGCCACTTGTACAAAGTCTTCCCGTCGGCGTCGGCGTAAACTGGACCCTCCAGCTCACTTCTTTCAACGCGAACGCCTGGAGGCGTCGGCTCACTCACATACGTTTCGGCCACAGCGAAACCGCCCGTGCCGAATCCCGCAAGCCACGCGCTTGCGACGAGCGCTCTTCGACTTCTTGCAATCACCCGAAAGATTAAACTCGTCATCCGCTGGGGCTTTCGCTTCCACCCATCTTCGTACTGAAGCTCCCTGCTTTTTTTCTTAAGCTTTCGCAGGTCGCACGCCACGATTTGGACGCTTCTCTCGTTGTCATTAAACAGCCAATTTCGACTCTACGCCAAAAACCCAAGCTACCGGTGCTGGCGCACCACGGCCGAAAACTTTTTCTCACTAACAGTTGCCCGCACGCCTCTATACAAAGCGAATTACGCACTTGTTATTATTACTTTTTACTCGACATCGTGGCCCGCCACGACAGGCAGTGTCTAGAATACTCGGCTGGCGGTTAAGTAGCCCCGAGTAGTTGGTGCGACTTAATTTTCAGTATTTGCGCTTGGGAATGATGGTCCAGGATCAGCACTAAATCCCAGCGGCTTCGAACATGGAAACAACGAAGAGTTAATTTAAGGTCCGTGCGATACGAAGCCCGGTACTCTTGAAACGGAAATCGGGCGGGAATGTTAGGCGATCTGCCGATCGCAAATATTGAGGAGCATCGTACCAAGACCCGCCGCGCAAAATGCGGTCGCCGCAATCCTCTTCAGCGGTACGGGCCGATCCGTTTCCAGGGTTATCGGCATATGACGGTATGTAGCAGTCTTCAACCCATTCCCAGAGATTGCCGTGCACGTCGTAAAGACCGAAGGCGTTGGGGTTATATAAGCCGACTGGCACCGTGCGACCAAGGGCGTCTCTGATCGGCCTTGAGTAGTCATAGTTTGCTAGATAAGGGGTAATGTCCTCACCGAATGAAAAGCGCGTGGTCGTTCCGGCGCGCGCCGCGTATTCCCACTCGGCTTCCGTAGGCACGCGATAGTCCTTACCGGTCTTTTCGCTGAGCCAGGCGGCATAATCCTTTGCATCGATCCAAGAAACATTGGTCACGGGCCGGTTGCCCTTGCCCCAGCCTTCCGCACCGCCGGCTTCCTCAACGCCCGCGCCATCGCAGCCACCTTCCGCGACACAGGCTTCCCACTCGTCCCAGGTCACTTCCGTGCGGGAAACGGCAAAGGAATAGTCGATTGTCACGGAGACTTGTGATCCGCCTGGACCTTCCTGATCATCCTCGTCACCCCACCGTTCGTCACGTCCCGTCTCGTCTGCCGGCGACCCCAGCATGAAATGGCCCGCCGGGATGGCGACCAATTCCGGGCAGACGTCGCAGTCTTTGATTGTATCGGTTGGCGCGCTTTGCGCCTCAAATGGCGACTGAACGCATACGCCCATGGCAATCATCAGGACCAAGGAAAACAAAAATCGCATAGGACCAGCCCCCTTTTAGCAACGACCGCAAAGCCAAAACCGACACATAACGCAACACCCAAAAAAATCAATCCGGTAAGAACCGCATCGATCAGCGCCAGTAGCGGCAATGTTCAGAGCTTCGACACCGTCCAGCGCGAGCACGAGGCGCGTTTGCCCCAATGTGATGCGGCGCCGAACACATTGGCGCGCGCCGTCCATCAAGAAGAGCTAATCTATGGTCCGTGCAATGCGAAACCCCATGCTGCCGCTTCGGATATCGGGACGGTATTTGAAGCGGACAGCTGATCGCAAAAACTGAGGAACGCTACTTTGCCAAGCACCGCCCCGCAAAACACGTCGGCAATCCGCTTCAGCGGCAATGGCCGATCCATTCCGGGGATTGTCAGCATACGACGATGTATAACAGTCTTCGACCCATTCCCAGACATTACCGTGCACGTCGTAAAGACCGAAGTCGTTGGGTTCGTATGAGCCGACCGGCTCCGAGCGCGCGGTTTTAAAATTCAATTTATCCGGCGTAATGTCCTCGCCGAATGAATAGCGCGTGGTCGTGCCGGCGCGTGCCGCATACTCCCATTCGGCTTCCGTGAGTAAGCGATAGACCTTACCCGTCTTTGCACTGAGCCAGGCGGTATAATCCTTTGCATCGACCCATGTAACGTTGATCACAGGCAGGTTGCCCTTGCCCCAGCCTTCCGCGCCGCCGGCTACTTCGACGCCAGCGCCATCGCAGCCGCCCTCCGCGACGCAGGTTTCCCAATTGTCCCAAGTCACTTCGGTACGGCCAACGGCAAAGGAATAGTCGATGGTCACGGGGACTTGCGAGCCGCCTCGTCCCTCCTGATCATCCTCGTCGCCTCCGCGCGCCGCCTCATCCTGGGGCGAACCCATCAAGAAACTGCCCGCCGGAATAACGACCAATTCAGGGCAGACCTCACAGTCTTTGATGGTATCGGTTGCTGCGCTTTGCGCTTCAATTGACGATCCAACGCAGCCACCAACAAAGATCAAAACGAAGGAAAAGTAAAATCGCATGGAATCAGCCCTCATCAACACCGACTGCAACGCCAAAACCGACACATAAAGCATCACCCAGAAAACCCAAACGGGCAAGAGTGGCGCCAATGAGACCTGGCAGAGGTAGCGTTCGCGGCTATCGCACCGCTCAACGCAGAACCGGGCGGAATTGCGCTAACCACAGATAGCACCGTGGGCGCATTGGCGCCCACGGTCATCAAGAAGACCTAGTTTAAGGTCCGTGCGACGCGAAACCCAAACTTGCTGCCACGGTGCACGATCTCGCTTCTGTTGCGGTTTGCTGATCGCAATGCGCGAGGCTCGAGGTTCCAAGCCCCGCCCTTCCAAACGCGCTCGCAACCCTCAAAAGCAGCGACGGGCGCCCCGTTTGCAGGATTCTCGGCGTGCGAATACCTATAACAGTCTTCCATACGTTCCCAGACATTTCCGTGGACGTCATAAAGACCGAAGGCGTTGGGCTCAAATGAACCCGTAGGCGCTGAGCTTGCGGCCTCATACTGTGCGTCAGCCTTGGTAATGTCGTCGCCAAACCAATAACGCGTGTCTGTCCCGGCGCGCGCCGCGTATTCCCATTCTGCTTCCGAGGGCAAGCGGTAGTCTTCACCGGACTTTTCGCTGATCCAAGCAACGTAGTCTTTCATATCTTTCCAAAGAAGGTTGATTACAGGCCTGTTACCCCTGCCAAAACCTTCATCTCCGCCGGCTTCTTCGACGCTCGCGCCATCACAGCCGCCATCCGCAACACACGCTTCCCAATTGTCCCAAGTCACTTCCGTGCGGCCGAGGGCAAAGGAGTAGTCGATGGTTACGCGGAGTTTCTCTCCGCCCGGCCCGGCCAGATTATCCTCATCGTCATCCTCGACGGCATCGCTGCGCCCCTCTTCATCTTGGGGAGAACCCATCAAGAAATTGCCTGGCGGGATGACGACCAATTCAGGGCATTCGTCACAGTCTTTGATAACGTCGCCCGGCGTGCTTTGCGCCTGATATTGCGACTGAGCGCACCCGCCAACAGACAGGCCAACGACGATGGAAGCAAAGGCAGAGAAAAACCGCATGGGATAACCCTTTTTTGAAAATATTATCGGCCGGAAGCTATCATCCGCTCTCTACTCGGGCACCAGATTCTAGGGAAAGTTCGACAGACGGACATTCATAAATCTGTCTGCGCGAGCTGCCTTTTAGAAGTCTCGACTATTCATTCTTGTAAGACGCGTTGCGCCTATCCGATTGTCCCCCTCCAATCGCCCATTGCCCGCTTTTACTACGTTCGGTTAGCAATAGGCTCTTGGACAGGTACAATCGGGCGTATGCAAACTAAAACGGTGTGTTTGGCTTAGCTGTTATATTTTAATTGTGATCTTGCCGAAATGATCGCCTTTCGGCAGCGCATTGAGCGCATCCACGGCATTTTCAAAGTCATAGCTTTCATGGACGACCGGCTTAATTTTATGCTCTTCCACACACGCCATCATCGCTTCATAGTCAGCCCGGTTGCCGACGGTCACACCGTGAATGCTGGCGTTTTTAAACATAATAATACCAAGGCTGACATTCGCATCAGCGCCGGTGAACGCACCAATTGACGCGATATGTCCGCCCAACGCAAGTGCGTCTAGCGACTGACCGATGGTGCCCGCGCCAGCGGTCTCGACCACAGCATTAACACCACCCTTGGTGAGAGAATTAATCTCTGCACCCCAGTTAGGAGTTGTTTTGTAGTTCACAACGTAGTCGGCACCGAGTTCTTTTGCTTTTTTAAGCTTTTCGTCGCTGCTCGAGACGATTGCAACCTCAGCCCCCAATGCCTTTGCGAACTGTAGCGCAAACAGGGATACGCCGCCGGTGCCAATACACAGAACTATGTCTCCCTTCTTTATTTTCGAAAGTGTGACAATCGCACGCCACGCCGTGACGCCAGCGCAAGGGAAGCACGCTGCTTCTTCGTCGGTCAGATGATCAGCGAATTTTGAGACAGCGTCTTCATCATAAACGCCGTATTCACGTAGGGGGCCGGGAACTTCTTTGCCCATTGACAGAGACCGGCCTGGAAAAGTGGCGACACCGTCGATCCATTTTGAGAAGAACATGGGCGACACGCGGTCGCCTTCTTTAAACCGTGTTACATCCGCGCCAACGGCTTCCACGGTTCCAGCGCCATCCGACAATGGAATTAACGGTAGCTCTGTTCCGGGACCGAATTTGTTATTTGCTATCATGATATCGCGAAAATTTATCGATGCGGCCCCGAACTTTATGAGCACTTGGCCCGGACCAGGCTTGGGCTTTTCCTGTTCAACCTCAGTCAGGTTGTCGATCCCGAATTCCTTAAACTCCATCACCCGCATGGTTTGCCTCTCTATAAATTTGGTTCAATTCTAGACTGTTAAGTCTAGATAGTGATGAGACCGACAGAATTGCTGATCGCGCTTTAAGTGAGCGAATTTAGTTCTGCCGCATTAATCGCTGGACGTACTGCCGGTAGGTCGTGGGCTGCTTTCCAATTAACCAGGTCAGAACGTTTGCGTTGCCCAAGAATCCATGATGATCATAATGTTCATTCATGATGACTATTTGCTCGGTTCTGTCGTCGGACCAACCACTCTTTTTTCCGTTTTCTCTCAACTGATCCATTGACAGGGCGGCGGCTGTGACGGGACGGCCAAGCTCTTCAGTAAGTATTTGAGCCATATCGCTTTGGCTCAGCGCTTTCGGTCCCGCTAGCTCGTAAGTGGCGCAGAGGTGTCCGCTCTGCTCGCAGACAGTCGCCGTAGCATCCGCAAGATCGAGAAGATCGACCACACTGAATTTGACCTCAGTATTGAAAGGCATTTTGTGAACACCTTCCTCTTTCACAGTTTTCCAAATGGGAGCCAGATGTTGCATGTAGCGCATGGGCTGCAAAATTGTATAAGGAAGGCCGCTTTCGATGAGCGCCTGTTCCGTATCCAATTTTAGCCGATGATGCCGGACATCACGCCTGAGTGGGTGCATGACCGAATAGTAAACAAACTGATCTATGTTTTCGTTGATCGCTTCACGAATGAAGTCTTTGGTTATTTCGACCTCTTTCGGATGTGCTGGCGGGCCAATATGCACGATCTTGTCGCACCCCTTAACGGCGGCTTTTATGGTCGTCGGGTCCTCCATGTCCCCAACGGCACACTCTGAAGCGCCAACTTCCTTAAGCTCCGATTCCTGCTTGGAATCCCGAATGAACGCCCGCACTTTCAGGCCACGCTCATTCAGCGCAGCCACGATGGGGCGGCCGGTTCTACCGTTTGCACCGGTTACTAAGACCTTCACGTCTGGCATTTTTTAAGACCTTTCTGTTGACTGTCGAGCAATCTGTCGGTCGATTGCGAACGAATGAAGAATTGACCGTTGTTGCAGGCTTGTGATTCCGTTTCACAAGAGACGTTTAAGAACGTGGAGCCGATGGACGTCGCACCCCAGCAAAACACGATGAGTCGCTTATACAACCCCGCAGCTAGCAGCAAAAATCTAATATAGAATAAGCCGCCTGCCGAGCGCTTAATGATGATGGGGATCTTGTGGTCAGGTGCAACGTGAAGCCAGTTTTTGTGGGGACGGAAGGCCTGCTTCACAGAAAAAGAGTTGAACAGAAATCACGAGTTGAGTTTAGGCAATCGCGTCCCTGTCGGCGCGCATAAGGGGTATGCGGCAAGCTTTCATACTTCGAAATGATTGAAGTTTCTTTTCCGGGTAGAATCAAAAGCATAAACACTAAATTTCCACCGTAGCAGCATTATAAGAATAACACCGCCACTCATAGTTATCAGCAGGCTCTTCCATCTTCCAATCGTCTTTGTCAGGATTGGCGTTTTGCAAGAGCTTTCCTTGAGCGGTCGAGTCCAGGGCTATCTTGTTTGCTCGCGCCAACCGGGCTGTTTCATATTTTGCCAACGCGATGTCGATATCGTCGTAGGCGTCGATGCACCGTGAAAGCACGACGGCGTCCTCAAGCGCCATGGCGGCGCCCATGCCGAGGAATGGAAGCATCGGGTGGGCTGAGTCCCCCAACAAGACCACCTTGTCATTGATCCAGGACTCTAGCGGCTGCCTAACATAGAGCGCCCATTTGAAGAGATTTTCAGGGGGGACTGCGTTGATGATCGCCATGGTGTCTGCGTTCCAGCCCTCGTGTTCAGCGAGGCATTCCGCAACGGTCGCCGGATGGCTCCAGCCCTCTTCTTTCCATGCGTCGGACTGCGCAATGGCGACGAGGTTTACCATTTCCCCGTGCCGAATAAAGTATCGCATCACCATATGTGCAGGACCGACTGTCGCTGCAGTTGGCGCCGCGCTGAGATGCTCGCGGACCCCGGCCGACGGCAACGTGGCGCGAAATGCGACCTGACCCGTCCACTCAGGCGTTGAAGTAGCAAAAAATGTATCCCGGATGAGTGATCGAAGCCCATCGCATCCAAACAGGACATCCGCACTTACCTCGAAACCGTCCCGGCACACGACCGCAACGCCCGTTTCTGTTTGCTCTATCTCAGTGACCTCTGAGCCAACCCGAACACATGTGGGATCAAGATCCTGCACCGCGTGCAACAAGCACGTGTGAAGATCCGCACGATGAAGTTGATAATATGCGGCGCCATACCGGTCGATAAAATCACGGCCGAAGTCTGCTTGGGCAATAACCTCGCCCGTCTTGTAGTGAAGAATAGCCGTACGCTCCGGGCAATCGGCAAGCTTTTCCAAGGCTGGACCCAAGCCTAAATATTGCATCGCCAATGCCGCGTTTGGGCTTATGGATATGCCCGCCCCAACTTCGCCGAGGCTGGGAGCAGCCTCCAATATCTTCACGGAACGGCCTGCCCTGAGTAATGCAAGGCCTAAGGCAAGCCCGCTAATACCAGCGCCCACTATCAGATGATTCGTATCGTTGGTCATAAGCGGTGTTCCTTACGCGCAAATTCATGATCGTCGGTTACGGTACTAGACAAGCTTTATCGTCTGCACGTTTTCAAGAAGAAGGGATTTTTTTAAGTGCCGCGATCGACACCGTCAGGAAAATTCTCGATTTGCTCAGTCATCGAGCAACATAGCAATCGCTCTCACAAGATTTTGACCGACGTGGCTCCACGGAGCACTTTTACTAGCAAGTAGGCGCCGCGACCTGCCCCATCGACGATTTTGTAAAGTCCGACCCTACACGATCTAAACTGCAGCGAAGGACCAAGCCCACTAGTTCTCAGGGAAGACCTCGGCCAAAAACGCGAGCGTGCTGGCAACGATTTTTGCCCGTTGCTCTTTTTCGCTGATTGTCGCCGTATTGAACTCGGTGATGTCTTCGGGACGAAACGAGCCAAATTGCATATGATCCGCACCATCGACCACTTGATAGCGCGCATGGCCCGGCAAGTATTGCTTGGACTCCTTGAAGCGTTGCAACCGCTTTGGATGGAGATCGCTATTGGCATACAACGAGAGGATCGGCTGGGTCGCGTCGCTAAGGGCCGGGGCGTCCGTCGTATAGGAGTCGTACATGATGAGGGCGTCGGCGCCGTCGGGATGGCGGCGAAGAAAGGACGCCGCAGCTGTGCCGCCCAGCGAATGCCCGCTGATCGCCCAGTTCTTGATCGCCGGAAAAGCCGCCTTCACGTCAAGGGCCTTGTCGACGCCATTCGTGGCGATGTTTCCTGGCATCGGCACGATGATGCCCAGATAGCCAGCCACCGCGATTTCCTGCATGAGCGGCGCATAGCCGCGTGGATCACAGAGGCGACCGGGATACAAGATAAGGCCGATCGCGGGCTCTTCTCCGTTGGGCTGAAACACGATCCATTCGCCCTCAGTAACACTGACATTATCGCCGGAAACGATGGCGGCGAGCGCCTCTTCGTTCGCCCGAAACGCCGTATGTTCCTGTACGTCTTCGGCGCAGCCTGTTGTCACAACCGCCAATAGACAGAAGGAAAAGGCGACCGCACGCGCAAGCAGACTCATTGATTCCCCAATCTTGTCTTGCACCAGCTCAACTTACTCTGGATCAGCTCTTACGTATATCTTCATCGCCACCCACTGCAACAATCCGCATCCTTCGAGCTTCCTCATGGAATAGGGAATATAGTCGTTCGAACTCGTCCGGATGCTCCCAAATCTTCAGCTTCGCGTAAGTCTTCTCATCTAAGGCGATACCGAAACCGTCAGTTTTCGGCTTGCGCGGAAACCAATTCGTCATGCCCTCACCCGTCAGTACAATCTCCCGTGCTGCCCCTTCAATTTTTTCAACATTGGGCTTGCGTGATTCCAATTCTTCATTGATTTGCTTGTACGACGTAGCGATAACGCGGAAATTATAAATTCGTCCCTTAATAACGTGGCTGCTATCACTCTCGATAGCGCAACTGCTGTTTGGTGCGATTGCCAATACGGCGTCAATTATAGCGATGGAAATCCAATAAACATCACAGCGCACCTCGGGCGCTTCCGGAAAAACCAATACTTTCTGCGGTCTCCTCGCCACCTTTGTCGGGATGAATAAGGAATGCGCGCTTGAATTCGACCTGTAACGCCGCCGAAATCGATCTACACTGGCCTGTCACAGGATCCTTATCTCCGTCCGCGAACCTTTTTAACGCAGCATAGGAAGACGGGCCGCTAAGATATGAGGAGCCGACCTCACCTATAGAATAGGAGGCCACCCATTCCCAATACTCATTCACATCTCTGTAACCGCCTAAAATTCCTTCGGCGCCGTCAGGCGTCAGCTTTATGCGAAGACGGACATTTTGCGTATCAAGAAAGTGAAAACTCTTAAGCGCATCGATTGGTTTTTCAAAACGATCGGTTATCAAAACACCGTTTTCAATTTTGCCATTGGTCACGTAAGGATAATCCTCATCAGGATTTACGTCAGCAATTCTTAGCGATTGCCACGGCCTTACCTCACCGTCACGGTCTAGCCCCAAGACTCCATCATTCTTATCGTTTCGATATAGAGAAACACGCACGCTGTCATCATTAAACTCATCATCAACATCGCTAACTTCAAGCAACATGCGCATTCCCGGTTGTTCTATTAATCGCTTCTCTATGAAAAAATCCGGGGTTAGCTGTCTATTCTCGCCACGCATACAGCCCAGAAAGCGATAGAGTTGATTGTCAATGCCCTCTCTTCCGTCGGGCGATATAAAGTCTTCGTGCGCACAAGTTTTCTCGGATGATTCTCCGTTAGGAATACCGTCCAAATCCAGTCCATATGCGATTTTGCTTTGAACTTCGCGAAACGGCAGAGGATCTTCCATGACCTCTGGCGCGTTCCAGACATTTTCGCCGTTAGGTCCGCGATTAATACTGAGCTGATATTTTGTCAGCTGCGCCTGACGCTCGGCCTGTGTTGGAAACTGTGCGTTCCAATTATCTTCTTCGTTAAACTGGAATCCATCTGGGCATTCCTCGCGCCGATCAGGCGTCTCATAGCGCGCTGCCGGATATCGCGCCAAAACAAATCCGAGGGTCTTCTTATTGTCCAGGCTGCTCGCTTTGACGGAGGCCGGGATATGTCTCTTGGCGGGGTCGCCAGTCTTAAAAGTATCCGGTCCTGCAAAAGCCCAAACCGGGCCTGTAATCGTATTGCGGCGAGCCATAAGTCGAGTCCCATTCACATCACCGGGCTTCTTATCACCGGCATATGTAAGTACTGGGCGCCCCTGATAGGTCCATACGCGAACACCACCAGCATCACTGTCCGTAACCGGGTTGACAATATTGCGCGGGTCAATGACGGCCGTTGACCAAACGTTTCCGATCGGATTGGCGTCAGCCGGTGCTTCAATTGGCCGCCAGGTTTCTGCGCATCGTTCCTCACCTCCACACCAGCTCAGCCAATAGTTGGAGCTGTCGCCAACATCGTCGCATTCCAATTGGTCATCTGCCAATTCGTTACAATGATAAGTGTAAAGTGTGTGGCCGCGTTTGTCCGCGTATACATATTCCGGATATAAATCGAATGCGTTTCCGACTGGACTGAACTGAACGGTAATTTCATCGGGATGCGCTGGGGCGGGATGAAGAACAACGGCCTGCCACCCTGGAATCGGCGGACCGAACTCTGTGCCATATACTTTTACCGTCGCGTGCCTGGTTTGATTTGCGTCATTCTTATATGAGAAAAGAATCCTATCCTGATAGGCCCAGAGTTTCACTCCATCTGCGCAGGTAACAATCGACCATTCTCCATCGAGTTGCACCGCCGCCGAGGGAACCACCATTGGCGTCCAGTCATCTGAATAGCGATAGTCACAGGCGGGGTCAGTTGGACCACTGTCCGTGCGAAAATATAGAGTGTGCCCGTCGCCATTGACCATTACCGCACCAAAACGCGATCTTTCTGTTGTCACGCCGAAAGGGGCGCCCGCGACAGGCGCAAGCGCAACTTGCCAGAATGAGAAGAGATCAAATCCTCCTCTAAAATCCGCGTTTACGTCGCCAGGCAGCTTGTCCTTGATTGACGTGTAAAGGGGGTATCCGTCATAGGCCCATTGCCACGAGCCATCTGTACGCTGGATTGCGGCCCATTTACCAACAGGTTTAGCGGCAGCAGGCGCCAGAAACGGTGGGTGTTTTTCGGCACACGTTCTACGCGTGTCCAAGTCTGGCAACTCAACAGTAAAATCCACCTGCCGCTCAACGTTCGAGCCGTGCATTGCCCTCGTCGTATAACGCGTGTCATCGCACGGCCAGATAGTCTTTTTTCTGCTAGTGTTTCTAGACGTATAGAGAGTCATGCCACGAGCGTCCGCGAAAACGGGGCCGTATATACTCATTTGAGTGGTCACGCCTTCCGGCATCACTCGGGATTCATTTGTTGAGCGTGACGCCGGCTGTTGCTCAGCAAAAGCATGAGAAAACGCGATCAACGAAGAAATCGCTCCTACCAGCAATATTCGCATCACATTCATGTCTTGTTTCTCCGCCTTAAACCAGGATGTCGCTGATTGGCTGGGCCGTCCTCATGCTCCCGCTTCCCCAGGATTCAACGTCTACCCCCATAGCATGCATCGCGGTGAGGCCGACACGAGTTCCAACTTCTTCATTTTTGCCGTCGATATGATAGCCAGTCTTGACTTTCCCACCCGCTCTTCCGGCGGTCATCATCGGAATTCCATTGATAGAATGGATTTTGGCGAATTCCTGGTCCGAATGCGCATAGACCAAGGTGTTGTCGAGTAGCGTTCCATCGCCCTCAGGAACAGACGCCAATGCGTTGACGAAATACGCCCACTCATCCATGGCGCGGAGGGTGAAAAAATGACAATTCGGCTGGTAGTCCAATTGAGGGTCGATCGACTCCTCGTGTGTAGCCACGTGATGCGTACTCGGCATGCCTTCTTTAACAAGCGAGGAGAAGGCATCGGAATAAAACATATTGAACACGCGGGTCTGGTTGCAGGCCAGCGCCATCACCAATATATCCGTCATTAGCCGGTGCCGTTCCGCCACCAACTCAACATCAAGTCCTTTAGCAACCTCTTTTGGCGCTTCTGGCATAACACAGACTTCGATGGGCTCCGGCTTTTCCAGTTGCACGACAAGTCGGTTCTCCAGGCCACGCAAATTTGTAAAGTATTCAGCGAGCCGCACTTGGTCGGCCCTTCCGAGTTTCTTTTTCAACTCTGCGCTATCTTCCATGACGTCGGACAAGATGCTCCTGCGCAACATCACTTTCGGGTCCGGCGTAAATGTTGATGCATTCGGATCCTGGAAATCCGGCCCAAAGATTCGGTTATACAGCGCCAGAGCGGAAATCTCCGGAGCGTTGACAGCGTGGGTGCTACGGGCTGAATAACTTAACCTTGGATCGCCCGTCGCATTCATATCCAGCGACTTGAACCGTGTTCCTCCACCAATGGCGTCGGAGACGGTCACATCAATCGTTTCATTCGGGATCACATCGCGCGCCGGCGGGCAAACGCCGCAACGTAACCCTACCCATCCTGTAAAATGACACAAATTCGGCTGGCCATCGGTGTTTACCCGAAAATTCGAGAACAGATTAATGTGATCCCTGACGGGCGCGATTGCGCTAAGTTCTATAGGAAGATCAAAATTCAGCCCTGTTTTTTTCGGAGTGAACACACTCTTGTTCATTCCGAGGCCCCAGAACCAGGTGCCAAATCGTGATGGCAGCGGGGCTCCACTCGCCAGCGCCGTACCGCTCACATTTAGAAAAGCTTCCAAAAAGGGCAATGAGATAGAGACGAGGCCACCGTTGAATACTCCGCGCAGGATATTTCGTCGGCTGATATGCGTACTCATGATTGACCTTCTTTCGACTTAATGTCCGTCGAGAGTGCTAGGGTTAAGACGCTTCTTCTTGCGGAGAGGAAACCGCGTAAAACGCTTTGCTCAGCGCAATCTCGCGCAAGAGGTTCGGAAATTTATATCCGGATGCAGCGAACTTCTCTTCTATATAGGCAAGCCATTGCCGGTCTTCCGCGCCCAACTCCCTACCGAC
Organism: Rhodospirillaceae bacterium; assembly: GCA_965207985.1. Classification (GTDB taxonomy): domain Bacteria; phylum Pseudomonadota; class Alphaproteobacteria; order Rhodospirillales; family Rhodospirillaceae; genus CBDBND01. The sequence goes on from CBDBND010000013.1 coordinate 206,916, forward strand.
GGCGCCCGAAAATACCCGCGTGACGAGACACGATGTTAGCGCCGGATTGTCATGCACAGCCTTACCCAAGCCCGTTGGATTAGTAAAATCGATCCCGTCAAGGCTGCCGCTCACGTCGATCTCAAAGTCATTTTCCATCGTCCTGAATTTCCCCGCGCCGTCGAATTGTTCAAGCCCAAGCCCCATAGGGTCGGTCAGCCTATGACATCCGGCGCAAACAGGATCCGTATTGTGGGCACTCAAACGCTCCCGCGCCGATTTGAAATTTGCATTTGGGTCGTCAAAGAGGGAAAAATCGACATTGGGGGGGGCATCGGGAACTTTTTGGCATAGAAATATCTCGCGCAGCGCAGCCCCGCGCAGCGTTGGCGAAGTCCGGCCTGCATGTGCGTGCAACGCCAAATAAGCAACGTCAGTCAAGATACCAGCACTTGGCCTGTCTTCGGGGAATTCGTGCATCGACCACACCCCGGGCTCCGCAACAGGAACTCCGTAATAGGAAGCCAATGCATCATCTAGCAGCGAACTTTGCGAAGTGAACAAACCTCGATAATCTTCTTCTCTGCGCACGAGATAATCGGCCACGGTTTGAAGGGTTTGCTCACGGGCCGAGTCAGCAATGACCGGACTAAACTCCGGATAGATCACCGGATCTTTGGCCATGGTGTTGAATTCGTCAAAGTGAAGCCAATCTTCAAAGAAGCTTCTTACTCCGTTCTCTAAGCGGGGTGACTCAATCAGCCGGTCTACCTGTTCTTTGAGGCCCTTTTTCGTATTTAACGCACCGCTCTCCGCGGCATTGAGCAATTCTTCATCCGGCAGCGCGTTCCATAAGAAAAGACTTAATCGGGTCGCTTTCGAATAAGCGTCCAACTGCTCGCCATTCCCAAAAAAACTAGAATCTGGTTCGACAGTCTCAATAATAAAAAGGAACTTTGGAGACGTCATCAGGGCCGCCAGACTGTATTCAAGCCCCGCATAGAAATCTCCCAGCGCTTCAGTCACCCTCCCAGCGATTGCAACCTGATAGTCGATCTCCACCTCATTTAACGGACGTCGCCAAAGCAGCCTTCCGACGTGCGAGATAAATTCACCCGCACAAGTTTTGTCTGCAATGTCAGTTCTTTCAGGCGAGCACGGTATAAATATAGTCCGACGCTCCTCAGCCATAACCTGCGCCGAAACCAATCGAGCTTCACGTTCGAATCTTTCCATCGCCGTTGGCGTGATTTTTGCGTCGGAGGCCCCTAAGGAAAGCAATCCCTGTATGCGCCTCGCTTGCGGCACTTGAAGCGAGACACGGATGTCTGAACCAAATACTTCGTGGATTAGCCCCGTGTACTGATCAGCGCTGATCAATCGAACCGTAGGAAGGCCGGCAACAGGGTCAGGGGCGCGCGTAGAATTAGAATGCCATACAAAGCCGATGCTCACCACCACAACCAAAGCGAGCGAAATGATCAGCAAGAAACTCTTTTTCTTTAGCCCAATCCTGTCCATCACTGCCTAACCATGTTTGTGGGATGTTTTCGTTTTGTAGCGCTTAGCCGTGGCGGCTTCGAAAATTTTGAGGGCCACGGGTTCCTGCTAACACTTAACAAATATTAGGCTTCACGCGCGCGCTGGTCACCTGGGTGCGTATAATTGTTCGCCTGTCGAGTGACGAAACGCAAATGTGGCAGTCGGTTGTTATGTAACCATGGAATTATTTTCGCCGATAGGCTGATCTGATTGCACCCTCAATACGGCTGAGGCCAGATTGGCCGAGCAGTCATTGTTGCTGGCAGTCTGTAACGTAGTGAAGAATGCGGATCGATTTGTGTCGTACCGTCGGCGCGCTTATTTAGTGAACTGGCGTTCACGCCCAGCTGGCGAATAACTTCGCCGACGCTGACGCCCTCCGCGAGCAAAACTTCGACTTCGCGCAACTTCGAAATGGTGATTGAATTCAATCATCCTCTGGGCGATATCGCTTTTCCGACATTCTATACCCCTTGAATGCAGCCAACTGTTTCAGTGTTCCTGGCTGTGTTCAAAGGGGTCGAGTCAGCAATCGGCCCCACCTCCAAATCAGAGGTGGGGCCGATAAAAATAACGCCCGGGATTGAACGGCGCTTGCGTAGCCGCCGCTACCTAGAAGTCATACCCCAGCCGAACGCCGATCGTGCGCGGGCGATTGATAGTCCAGGCTTGACCGCCTCCGTATGTAAATAACGTCTGGATATCACGTGTATCAAACACATTTTGGACGAAGACGGATCCATATACGCCGCTGCTATGGCTTAATCCCACGCTGATATTGGCCCGGTCGTGTGAGGGCAAGAAGTCACCAGTGGTACCCGTCGTGAGCAACGCAGGAGCCCTGGAATTTCTGTAGGTATAGAAGGCGTCGGCTTGCAGAGTCAGATCGTCGGACAGCGGTTGCTGATAGCCGGCCGAAAGAGTGATCGTATGTTTTGACGAGCCCGGAAGGCGCGTACCCGACACCGCTGTCGGCGGCGTGGTCAAAGGATCGCCTCGGAAATAATCTTCCGTCAACTGCGCATCGACATAGGCATAATTAAGCCCCACTTGCAGGCTGTCTGTCACCTGCAAATTCGTCTCCAGTTCGAGACCGTATACCCTGGCTTCTCCAATGTTTTCAGTTTCCGATCGCCCAAGAGCAGGGTCGAAAGCTGTCAACTGGATATCGGTCCAGTCGATATAGTAAGCCACCCCATTGACAATCAGGCGGTCATCCAACCAGGACGTGCGAGCGCCCACTTCATAATTCCATAGGGTATCCGTATCATATCGGCGAGAGCCCGCAGCGGGAGCGAGACCGCTAAAGATGGCGCGGTTCACGCCGCCCGCCCGGTAACCTGAAGACGCCAGCGCATGCAGCAGTACGTCGTCATTCACCCGATATTCGAGATGAACTTTGTAGCTGTTGATGTTTTCCTCAGTGAGACTATCTTCGCGGTTGGCTGCGGGATTGTTAAAGCCATTGAAAACGTTGCCGCCGCGCGTCACCCGGCTATCTAGCTTCAGGTTCGACCGACGATAGCCTAAGGTCAGCTTTGCGCTATCTGTAAAGCTGTACCCCACCTCGGCATATCCCGCCAGCTCTTCGATAAGACGGGTACTATCTTCATCAGAATAGGTGTCACCGTCATTTATGGGAAGAAAACCAAAAAGACGCACATCTCCATCAGGCCGCGGGGTGTTGAATGTAGCGATAAATTCGCGATCGAAGACGTTCTTTTCGTGCCAGACCCCGGCGATCCATTCCAACGGCCCATCATTGTTGGACGTAAGACGAGCCTCATACGTCTCGATATTAAACACGTCGGTAACCCAGCCGGGATCGCCGGTTATGGAGCTGACCCCATCGAAGATATTAAAAAATACTTCAGCACCTGAATCGATGACAATGTCTAACGACGAGTCAGCCGCCATCAGGGTCAGATCGAGCGGTGGCATCAGACCCTGAAGAACCGCATCCTGTTAGAGAACTACTTCCTGCCGGGCGATCTCAAGGCCAAGATCGGGCGCTTCGTCGCCTACTACAATCACCACCGCTACCACGAGAGCCTGAGGATAACGTAAAAGATCTTTCGCACATTTTTGGGGTTGGTGGCTCCGGGTCTGGTTAGGTTGGTTTTGTTCAATCAGCCACTCCAGAAGGAAGGAGCCACCATGGAAAAGGATAACACGAAGGCATTGTCGCACGTCATACGGATTGATGACGAACGTATACAGGATCACCTGGGCAAGGTAGTGCGGGGCAGTGTTGAGGAGACCCTGAACGCGCTATTGGACGCCGAAGCGGACCGGCTCTGCAATGCTGAGCGCTACGAACGCAGTGAGGCCCGTCGCGATACGCGGGCCGGCAGTTACGAGAGGAAGCTTCAGACACGGGCTGGCGAGGTTTCTCTGAAGGTTCCCAAGCTGCGCCGTCAGACCTTTGAGACGGCGATCATCGAGCGTTACCGGCGTCGGGAGGCATCGGTCGAAGAGGCCTTGATGGAGATGTATCTGGCCGGTGTTTCGGTACGGCGTGTGGAGGACATCACCGAGGCGTTGTGGGGCACGCGGGTTTCGCCAGGAACCGTCTCGAACCTTAACAAGAAAATCTATGAGCAGATCGACGCTTGGCGCAATAAGCCGATTGCGGGCGATCATCCCTATGTGTATGTGGACGGCATCGTCCTTAAGCGCAGTTGGGCCGGCGAAGTGCGTAATGTTTCGCTATTGGTGGCGATCGGCGTCAACCAGGAGGGCTTCCGCGAGATCTTGGGCATCGTTGAGGGTGCCAAGGAGGATAAGGCGGGATGGGGCGCATTCCTTAAGCATCTCAAGGCGCGCGGGCTGTCAGGCGTCCAGTTGGTTATCTCTGACGCCTGTCTGGGTTTGGTAGAGAGTATAGCGGAGGTCTGCCCCAAGGCCCGCTGGCAACGCTGCGTCGTCCATTTCTACCGCAACATCTTCAGCCATGTTCCTTCGACCAAAGTGCGCGAAGTTGCCCACATGCTGAAAGCTATCCACGCCCAGGAGAGCCGAGAGGCCGCGACCAGGAAAGCCGAGGACGTTATCTTCTCTCTCAAGAGCACTAAGCTGACCACGGCAGCCGAGTTGGTCGAGAGCCACATTGAAGAGACTTTCAGTTTCTATGCTTTCCCTGACCAGCACTGGATCAAGCTCAAGACCAACAATCCACTAGCAGGCTGCTGAAAAACGATTTGGAGCGATCATCTCGGCAATTTTGTTTTCGTATGAGCCATTTTCCGATTCTATTTTTTCGCGGACGCCCATCCATTGATTCTTTCGTTTCGCGAGGTGGGCTCTCGGCCGAGTTTTTCAGCCGCCTGCTAGAGCGAATCATGCGCGAAATCAGACGCCGTACCCGCGTAGTCGGAGCGTTCCCTGACGGTCAATCGGCGCTCAACTTGGCTGCAGCAAGGTTAAGACACATAGCCGGAAGCAAATGCTCAACTTGGCTGCAGCAAGGTTAAGACACATAGCCGGAAGCAAATGGTCCCTAAAACGATACATGAATATGAATCTACTCACGCAGCAAAGGAACACGGCCTGACCAAATCAGCCACCAGCCCAATACAAAAAGTGCGAAAGATTCTGGACACTACCAGCCTGAGCAATCTGACGCCCGCCGACGTCTACTTCGGGCGCGGCGAAACCATCTTACTCGAAAGGGAGAGAATCAAACAAAACACCATCAACCAACGGCGCTTGCAGCACCGCAAAACCGCCGCCTAAACTGAAAACTAAGATGGGCCAAACCCTCTCTTAGTTTATCAACCCCCGCTGTCCCAAATACACTGACGACGGACAGCCTATCCAACACACCTTGTAGTTTGTTTTGCTTAGGTCTTTAAAGAGGCCGGCCCATTAAACAAGGGACCGGCCTTAAAAACGGTGTTGTGGAACCGTTATCTTAGCATTTAGCAGTCAAACGAATATCGGCGAGGCTGGACCCCGCCGATATCGTGGAACGCGCGTGGAGAGAGGACGCGGTTTCCGATTATCTCGTTCAGAAGTTTTGAACCACGCGAACGCCCCAGCTTCTTTGGTTGCCGGGTATCACACGGACCAAACGCGTGCCGCAGTTCCTACAAACGGGTGTCGCTTCTAGGTCGGTTACCGATGTCACCCGATCGATGTTTTCTGAGTCGAAGGCGTTATCGACCCAGAAGGCAACTTCCGTGTTCTCGTTACGCACGCCGGCGCGGAGATTGACGAGGTTCTTTTTACCCGTGCCTGTCAGATTTAAACTGGTGGCGAAACTGTTTCCCTCCGTGCTGTAATCAGCCCGAATGAACCCATCGAAGTCTGAGAAGATTTCAGGATGCGTATAGGTTCCACTGGTATAGAGCTGGAACTTCTGCGCGCGGGCCAACTGGTTACCGCCGACTATGGGGCTACAGGCGCTGACGAGCACATTCGTGGCAACATTTTCACCACAAGACGGCGCGATACTGGCGTCGAAAAACCCATTGTCATAGGTGGGATCGGCATAGGTCGTCGCGAACCGAACATCGATCCGGTCAGTGACAGCAAAGGTCGCATCGATCTCAAACCCTTTTGACGTTGCACCAGTGCCGTTGACGGTAACCGGGCCAGCAGCAAGGCTTGGTGGTGCCACCTGTTGCAGATTGGTCCAGTCGATATAGAACACCGAAGCGTTCACCACCGCACGGCCATCCCACAGGGTCGACTTGACGCCGATTTCATAGGTCCAGTTGGTCTCGGGGTCAAAAGTGGGCCGGATTTCTGATGCGCCATTCGAGCCACCAGACTTCACACCGCGGGCCGCGAAGGCATAAAGCAAGGTGTCATCGTCAAGGGCATAGTCAACTGACGCCTTGCCGCTCCAAAAATCGAAGGAAGCAAGAAAGTCCGTGGGCGGACGGCTCAAAAACGGAAGGAAGAAAATCCGCGCTTCGTCGGTCAGGACCTGACTTTCGTCGGTGTAGCGGATTTCACCGGACAGGTTCAGTTGGTCCGTCAGGGGGTAGGTAAAAGCCCCGTAAAAGGCATCCACGTTTTGTGCCAACCGCTCGGGCACGAAGGTAATTGCCTCAAGAGTGTTCGGATCGGCAAACAAAGGCGTCGTGGTGCCAAGAACGGTGCCGGACAGGCTGTCATAGTGCGTGTACCCGACAAGCCAATCGAAGGCCGAATCCTCGTTGGAGGTCAGGCGGATTTCATAAGAATCCTGGTCGGCATCATCACCGGTGGTGTTGGTCAGAAACTGAGCGGTATAGATACCGAAGAAAGCACGATTGACGGCATCGGGATCGCCAAGATTGTCGATCAATGTTGAGTAGGACGACTCAGAATGTGAGTAATTTGCCGTCACAGTCGCGAAGTCCAAGTCCACATCGATATTGCCGTAAGCCAGCCAGAAGTGGCCCTTCTGACCCCTGGCGTCTGGGAACAGGCTCACCGTACCGGTGTACGGCACATTCCCTTCGAAAAGTGTGAAGACCGGCTCCGTGTTACCCATGCCATCGTCACCCACGTATTCCGCGCCTGCATTGTTCTGGCGAAAGCCCAAAGTTGTGAGCGCATCTGAATCGTGGTTGATTTCATTGCGAACATAGAAGGCCTTGACGGTGACGCGGTCGCTTTCGAAAAGCCCTGACGCCCCATAGGTGGTACGTTCTTTCCAACCCCCAACGTTCTCAGAATCTGCTGAGCGCACGTTCGGAATCGTACCATCGAATTCACTCGTTCCAGCGAACACGCGGATCGCCGCCGTCTCACCAAGAGGAAGGTTGGCTGAGCCTTTGATCAGACGCCGCTTGTTACCACCCAATTCGCCTTCGATGGAGGCGTCGAACTCACCCAGCACGGCAGGTCGCGTGCGATAATTAACCGCACCCGCGAACGTGTTACGGCCGAACAGAGCGCTTTGCGGGCCTTTCAAAACCTCGATCTGAGCCAGGTCCATATTGGCAAATTCAATGGACGCTCGGTTGTTCAGGAAAATACCGTCAATGAACACACCCACGTTGGCCTGGATCGCGATTTGGTCAACTTGAGCCAGCCCGCGCAAGGTTATCTCTGGAAATCCGCCGACGGTGCGATATTGCATGCCGGGCGTCGCCTGAGCAATATCTTCCAGACCAAAGGTATTGGCGTCGCGCAGGGCGTCCGCCGTCAACGCTGTGATCGACATTGGAACGTCTTGCAGGTTTTCTTCCCGCTTCCGCGCCGTGACGATGATCTCCTCAAGCGCCACCTGCTGGGCCACAGCGTCGCCGATACCAAATGTCAAGAGAGCCAAGGCACTGATTGCGATTGAAGAATGCTTATTAGGTCCCGCTAATACCCGCGACATTGCTTCTCCTCCCCTTAAAGCAGTCGTTGATCAAACTTGCTGAACTGGTGTCCCAACGTATCTGATATTTGTAAGGTCGTCATCAGCGCTTTTGACAGATATGCGCAAATGGTAGGAACTATGAGGTTTATGACAGATGCTGCCTTGAAGACCAATAACATACTGTAATGATGTTATTTGTGTTGGTGATTGGCATTTGAAAAAGGTGAAGCTGGAGTTTCTGGTGAAGCATATTCCTTTGTGGGGAGTGGTCTTATGAGCTGTACAGATGCTGCGTTTACCCGCCGCAATTTCCTGAATTCCTTTGGCTCGGTCGGCATAGGGCTCTTAGCCAACCCGGTATCTGCCGAGGAGTCGGAGGAGAGAACCAGTTTTACCCCTCCCGGTGTAAAACGCGATTTGCCGGAAGACGTGTTCTCAAAGCCCAGGGCCATTTTCAAACAACATGGTCAATTTGACCTTGACGACCCGGCGCAATTGGGACGGGCGCGGCTCAAATCAATTTTCAGCTTGGATGGCTCCAAGTCCTATGTTCTGCGTGTGAGTCGGTCTCTGATCTGCCCTCCTGGCAAGCCAAGCCAAACACTTTTGAACGAAATGCAGTTTTGGTATTCGTTCATGGAGGTAGCGGACGTCGATCAACAGAGCGGCGAACCATCGAGCGTAATTACGCATTCCCTATTTACTCGTGTTGCCGTAGATCCCGTTACTTTCAAGCCCCAGAGGCAGTTAAAAATATTGGAAACGGGAAAAGTCATTCATGTTCCGGACACTCTTTTTGCAGCAAGTGTCAGAAGGGATCTCGTAACCGGTAGGGAAGGCCGTATCGACGACGGCGAAACAGGCACCACCGTGGAAGCCGGGGTAACTTCGCCCTATTCACTGCTTGGTCCAGACGTTGTCTTTTTGGCCAAGGGCGGCCACAACAATGATGGCCCCCATCAGCCGCAAGTCGATATGTCATCTTGGGCAACACCTGTGTCGGAACTCATGGACGAGTCGATAGCGTCTGCAACGGCACGTTATAGTTTTGCCAGTATTTCCAGGTCACACGTTTTTTCTTGGGCAGAGGATTATGGCGGTTCACCGGAAACCCAAGTTCTCAACCATAAAACCGGCGTGAAGAGCCCCACATTTGAAGGGCTTCCTGACTCGATTAAAACGATCATGAAGGATCACTATCCTGATCGCATCTAGGGTCGTTTTATCTATCGAGGCAACCCATCGAGAAATGACTCTAGATCTGCATTGAACCGGTCTGCTTGGTACCAGAACGGCATGCTTCCCGTGTCCTCATAGACCGTTATCGTCGCACCACCAATCTGATTCGCAATCGCCTGAACGTCGTCAGGTTTGTTGACGACGTCATTGGCACCGACAATGAAAGATACGGGAAAGGTCAGCTGCGGTAGCAAGTCACGGTTGTCCGTGGGCCGTTGACGGAAATAGGGCCGGATATAGTGGGGCGCCATCAAAGAGGCCGCCAAGAACCTTGCTTTCTCTGCGTCCGCATTGGGCCCGTCTTCAACCAGAAAATTCATGTACCCTGCCGTCCAGTCATAGATGACCGAAATATTCTGCGACGTGTTTTGAGCGACCTGGATGCGGCGTATTAGCGTTGGCGGTGACGGTTGTGCTGGCTCTTCAAGTCCTGCTTTCGACCCAACCAGAACAAGTCCTGCTATAGAGTCGGCTCCGTATGTTCGGACGTAGTCCATGGCAAACGAACCACCGTAAGACCAAGCCACAAGAACCGGCTTTTCCATCTTGGCGTCAGAGACGACGGCCGCAATGTCGCCTGCCCATCGCGCCGGCTCGAGGTAGTAGACAGAAGACCAAGGCTTTCCCGATGCACCGTGCCCTCGCATATCGAGCGCCGCCAAATGGTAGTTCTCAGAGAGGTCGGATGAGAGTTGGCGTTCCCAGTTCATGCTTGAAGCGAGAATGCTGTGAACGAACACAATGCCGGGCTTGCCGGTATTCCCATTGCTCGTATAGGCGATGGGAACGCCATCGGCCGCCGAAATGACTTTCGTGCCTTTGTGAACGGCTTCCACTTGCTCATCATCGGAAAGCGCAGTAGCCGGGACCTGATCTTGCGCCATGGCGCTATGACATAAGATCAAGGCAGTCGAAAGAAAAATGCCCGCTAGTGTTTCGTGATGGCGCAGCATGTCGCACTCCAAAGCTAGAGAAAGTACGGATTGTAGCTTCTCTCATTCTCTCAGAGTCTGGCCGGAAAAGAATCGTTTATTTTCATAACCTTGCTAGTCTACGGATGAAGACTTGGATGCTGGCGATCAGGAGCCAAGCAAGGGCGCTCTCGACGGTCGCCTCGAAGTGCTTCGCAAGGCGGCGGCTGCGCCCGAACCATGCGAAGGTGCGTTCGACCACCCAACGGCGCGGCAGCGCAACGAAGCCGTCCGCCTTGTCGTTGCGCCTGACGATCTCCAGCGCCCAGTCGCCGATCTTCTTCAGCGCCCCGGCCAGCTTAGGGCCGGCGTAAGCGCCGTCGGCGAAGATATGGCGACCCCGGGAAACCACGCCCCCACCTCGGCGAGCAGCGACGGCGCACCGTCGCGATCCTGGATGTCAGCCTCGTGGACCACGGCACCGAGCAACCGCCCGCCAGTGTCCACCACGATATGGCGCTTGCGGCCCATCACCTTCTTAGCGGTGCGCCTCGCGCTCATATTTCTCACGAGTGGCGTCAGTCCACATCTTGTTATCCTCCTTGCTGGCGAACACAACAAGGGAATCACAAGGGACTGATTCCACTCAATTCTTTTTCGGTCAGGCTCTAACGCTGACAAAATAGAATTGAGCGCCTACCTGAACAGCATCGCTTATAGTTAAGTTGTTCAAATCATTGACCAAACAAGATTTGCAGCTCTTGACCCGAACCAAGCTCCGTTAAGAAACAGCCAACAGGCTATTCAATTTTTTAATTTTGCTGCATCCTTTCACCATGCAAGCCAGTTAAGGTGCTTCACCTAAAACACCAAAAAAAATGAGGAGTTCGCCATGCAACATGCACAAGAACCAGCCGGACCAGACATGGATCGCCGGTCACTTTTGAAGCATTTTGGGGTCGCTGGAGCTCTCGGTCCGCTGATGATGACGTCGGCAGTGACAGAAGCCAGGGCTGAGGACGAACCAATCGTCTCTACGGTCGACCTTCCCTCGCACTTCGGGGACAAAAAGGGTGAGCCAGGGGTAATAGATTTTACGCCGCCGTTCGATATGAGTAATGCGCTCCAAAACTGGTATTCAACAATGAAGATTACGAACAATCTCATTGGCGCGAAGACCTATATCCCAATGTTTACGCGCGCTTATATTCTGCCTCAAGGCAAACCGGCCTCTCCTCTGTTTGGCAGTATGGGGTTTTGGACTTGGATTCTTCAAAAGCCCGACCCGGAGGAATTCCCGGATGCACAGGAAGGACAACTGGTCCAACGGGCCCTGTACACAGGACGCATGCTTCATCCTTGGTCATTCGAACCTGTAGAAGAACTCTACAATCCAGTCATTGATAAGATGGTCAAAACTGAGCAATCGCTGTGGGGTGAATCCTATCTCATGACTCCATTGGGTGGAGGCGAAAGCCTCGATAGAGAGACATTTCAGGACGCCGACCAATACACACGGGATAGGATTGCCAACGGCGGATTGCCGAACTTCCGTTTTCACAACCAGATCTCGATCATTTTAGCAGGTATATTCCAGGGTGAAGGGAGTTTCCAACCGCGTGCGGATTCATCCATTTGGTCTGCCGACTACGACGAACTCATGGATCCGGAAAAAGACCTCATTAAATCGGAATACAACTTCTCCGGCATTATGCGCGCGCGGGGCCGCAGGTGGCTTGAATTAGGTCCAGATGACCCCACACAACTCTTGTGGAGTGTGAAGGGGCAAAAAGTTCATTCTGTTGACGACTTTCCCGAACAGATTAGGGAGTGGATGGAGACAGAACACCCAGACCGTGTATGACATACGACACTTGAGGCAAGATTCATGCGGAACTAAAGCAGAAGGAAGATCGTTTGCAGCCTGACCGCCGCTGGTATTGGACATCAATTTTTCCGTAAAGCCGCGTTTTCAAGAGAGCCTCCACTCTCAAACTTGGGGTTCATTTTGGGCAAGGGTCCGGAAGGCTGGTGCGACGAGGCCAAAAACGGCGGCGCGGTTGGATCGCGGCCACCGGCGGTCGCTGCTTTTATAGAAGCCCTCACCCAAGTGTGCAAAGAAGCAGAAGAACGCGGTTGATACGCTTAGTCTATTTCAGACGCAACGCGCATTTCGCCAAACAAGATAGCGCCTGTATTGGATTTGAATTCGAGAACCCTTGGCGAAAGACCGTTAATGCTCACGTATTGCACCAATGGAAGTGACGGAACGAGATCATGGAGGCGAGCCATGAGATTTTGCAGCATCTCTTCCCGTATGTTTTCGTCCATTTCTATGTCGGAGGTGGCTATTTCTTCGTGGAGCTCGGGTGCGCAAAAGTAAGGACCGGGAAAATCACCGGCAAAGCGTTTCAAGGTAAGGCTTACTTCACCATACTGGTAGTAACTCCAAGGCACGGAAAAGGCGTCAATGCCATTCCAGTCGGCAGCCGTGACTCGGCGACTAAACTCGGGAAAGGCCAACCGGCGCAGTTCCGCATCGACGCCGATGGCGGCCCAGTCCTGCGCCATTTGCTGAAAGATGAGCGTGTCCGCGGGAAATTGCCCCGAGACCAATCCCACGACCAAGTCCAAGCCGTCACCAAATCCGGCGTCAGCCAACAATCTTTGCGCTGCGATTGGATCAAAGGGATAGGGCTGAATGTCGGGATTGAAACCGTAAACACCAGGCGTGCCGCCTTGTTCGGCAACTTCCGTCGTATTGCCGAGTAATTGTTCGACAATGCGCTTCTTATTGACAGACATGGATAGTGCACGCCGTACACGGATATCGGTTGCGGGAGAAGATGTACCACTGCAGTTGTGAAAAGCGATTGCCAACACTATAGGGCCCAGTTGGCGGCTGACAGAGTATCCCAACGCCTCTAGAACAGGAACGGTGTCCGGATCTATGGCATTGGCGATGTCCACGGCTCCGGAAAGGAGGCTTTGTAGACGTGATGACGCGTCCGAAAGAATAACGTATTCGACGCGGTCTATTTGTTCCGGCGGACGCCAGGAATTTCGCTCTCCGGCCATCACGACGCCAGACGAACCACCACGATTCCAGTCCAATATCGAATACGGACCGGTACCGACCGGCTGCCTGGAAAAAGCCGTCCGCCCCTTCTCCCTCCAATCCTGCAGGGGGATCAACTTAATACGGTTCAACTTGCGCGGCAGTACGGGATCGGGTTTGTGGGTTGAGATCTCAACGGTTAAAGAGTCTAGTTTTCGGACACCTTTAATGGACGTTGCTTCAACAGCGATGGGATAAGCAAACGAATCTGGCTTAATCAAAAAGGTCAGGTAATCGACAACGGTGTCGGCCGTAAACGGCGAGCCGTTATGGAATCGAACATCGGGCCTCAGTCTAAACTCCCACGTTGTATCCGAAGTCGTTTTCCAGGACAGTGCAAGAGCTGGTTGTACAGTCCAATCAGATCCGAGACTGGTGAGGCCATCAAAGACGGACGGAATGATTCCGTTTCCAAAATCCAGCGCCAGAGGATCGGCATAGGACGATAAAGGTGTTGAAGCGGCCAAGCGAACTGTTTCCGCATTCGCGTCAATCGACGCGAGTCCGATCAGTATGATTGTATGGGCCATGGCATGTCGAAGGTACGCCATTACATCAGTCAGTTTCAAAAATGCAGGGATCCTCTCGATCCCATCGATGCATTAACTTAACCGACAGCCAGCATTCGATCAAAAGTGTGTATATGGACTGGGGGTTTTTATTGTTCTTTGGTAGTGGTTCAAGTACGCGCGAGTTCTTCAGCTGCAACCTTCGTACCCCCGCCTTTTTCCTTGAGCAATTTTTCGAAGCCGCCGTTGTACTTGTACTCCTTGCTGGCATCTCCCTTGCCAGCGTCTGCACACCGCCAAACGGCAACAAGGCCAGAGTGGCGACGGACAAAACCAAGTTAGTTTTAAGCGTTCGCATAAAAATCTCCCCCAAAATAAGGTGTCGTCGGCGACATACCGGATAAGGAACTGGGATACGAATTCGTTGATGCGCGTTGTGGTTTTGTCTGCGGAACCGCGCTGAACGAACCGTCGTCATATGCCAAGACACATCTCTACCGTCGCCCCAACAACAGATGAGAGGCGATGGCATGAGGCAAAAATCCCACGGATGACTTTATACCTTCCAATGCATTTTTTAAGAATTTGATGACTTTTCTTTATGATTTAAGTTCCAACCCTAGGGCACCAGGATTGAATAATCCCTTGGGATCTATGAATGTCTTTAGATCCTCCAGGACTTTGACTTGAGTGGCGTCGCGGTCCCTGAGGTAGGGATAAGCCTTGCCAATCTGAAAGTGTACGCCGCCGCCGCTGTACATGAGATCCACGATCTTTGACCTGAGGTCAGCCACCAAGGCACGGGCGGGCTCGTTTGGCTCCGTCGCTTTGACCTTCGCCAATACCGCATCACTGGTGTGACGGCGATGAAACTCCTCAACGACGTCAGACCACAACAATACCGGTTCAAAGAGAAACCCGTTGGTACTGACGCCTGCGTACACCGACACTTGATCAACACCACACAAGTGCATTTCCTGTTTGTGACTCTCCAAGAGAGCAAGGTACTCGTTGTTGAATTCGACGACCCGGGAGTGCGGGAAAATGGCATGCATGGGCAGTTGCCGGCTGCCGTCGAGATTGATCATCTCATGGTCTGCAAATGGATTGGCCCGCAACACCGTGGGTACGGTGTTGGGGATTTCCGTTCCCAATCCGGATACTGCGGAGCGAACGGCACGGAGCTGTCCAACCAAATGGGACCTGTTATGTCCTTCGACAACGAAATTGGCGGTCGAATGGGACTCTGAAATGTAACGACGTCCATGTAGTGCCATTTTCATTGCTCGGGCCACGCTTCCCAGTTTGTCGGGCCCTGACCGAGCGACCTGAAAGAATATTTTTAGGTCTTGGGCAAAACCCTGCGTCATGGCGGCCCTGCGCAAGGCGGATATCGTCAGACCACCGTTTTCCGTTGCAACATTGAGGCGGGACACAGCCCCCATGGCCTCAACCATGGCCTCAAAACTTTGAAAACCGAAAGAGAGACCCTGAACCAGGTGTTTTCGTTTTTGCAGGCGCAAAGTCACCCGCGCCTTGATGCCGAGCGCGCCAGCATCGTTGCAAAACAGCCCTGTCAGATCAGGGCCATAATGTCGAAAGAACGGGCTATGCCGTTCCTGTGCCGCAGAACCGGTCTTAATGATAGAACCGTCCGCAAGCACCACATCAAGACTAAGGACGCTTTCTCCTGAGGGGCCGTGCTTGCCTGAGCCGAGGCTCAGACTGCCCTGGGACACGCCGCCGCCCAGGGTTGCAATTAGGCCTGACTGCGGTCCCCAAAAAGGTGTGCGCAAGCCCAAGGATTTCAAGTGTTCATCCAGCTGCGCCCAGGTGCAGCCTGCCTCAACCGTGACATACATGTCCTGTTCGTCTACATGCAGGATCTTGTTCAATGCCTTTGTATCGATGCAAACGCCCGGGCTCTGCGTCGGCAGATAGGCATCTGTATAGGAATACCCGCCACCGCGCGGAAACATGGCCACGCCTGCCTCCGACAGGTGTTTCACAGCCGCCGCCAATGACTCCACAGTCTCAGGTCTGATAACGGCCGCTACCGGGTCGGCTTTTTTGTAGTAGTCCTGGGAAAAGTACTCCCTTTCCGTCAAGTCCTCTATGACGTTGTCCGGTCCGACGATGCTTTTGAGTTTTTCGAGCACATTGACCAAGTCGTTGTGCGGAGGCGCAGTCATAACCGTCCATCCTGCGTTGTGAAGGTGAGTGACCCTTGGGTAATTCATCCTTCTCATAGAGAAAGGCACCGTGAATGAACAGAGGTGATGTGCAGGTTCTCAGCATGCGCCACTGGCAGCCGCTGCGGGCCATGTACAGGATCGCGTTCATCACTTCCCGCATATCCGTCTTGCGCGGGCGGCCCAGAGCCCTTGCGGGCGGCATATGGGGTTCGATCACGCACCATTCGGTATCGCTCAGATCGCTTGCGTAGCGGTGCGCCTCGCGCTCATATTTCTCACGAGTGGCGTCAGTCCACATCTTGTTATCCTCCTTGCTGGCGAACACAACAAGGGAATCACAAGGGACTGATTCCACTCAATTCTTTTTCGGTCAGGCTCTAATGGAAGAATTCGACGACGCAACCGATGAAATCAGCTTAGTCTTCAAAAACACACCGCCCAACACGTGTTTTATATGGGGCCTTCTCGGCCGTGACCCACTACCCCAATGGACCCAGGGGCGGGCCACATTGCTCGGGGATGCGGCCCATCCTATGTTACCCGTCCTGGGCCAAGGAACCGGAATGACCATTGAAGATGCATGATATTCACGACCAAAAGACCGAAGCCATTGCCCGCGAATACAATCAGATTACCGTGGCAATGTATGATCCGGCGAATGTTGATGTTTGAGTTTTTCGATCATAGCGGAATGGGGTCGCGCTGTGTCGCAGCTTGTCTCTTTTGCTCAGCTGTCTTATTGCTTGCGGCCCAATCTGTGGCGCAAGTTACACCTGGATTGGTACGCGCCGCCTCGGCCGTTCCTGCCACGTCTATGGGCAACCCCTTTGCCCTGCCGGATGGCACCAGCGCCCGTATTGCTCTTTTTGACGGACTCACCAGCCTAAGTCGCGATGCCAAGCTTCAGCCGGCGTTGGCCACCTCTTGGCAAATGGACACACCGACACGCTGGATCTTCAAATTGCGTGACAATGTTGTTTTTCACAACGGTGAACCCCTCACCGCCGATGCCGTCGTCGCCACGCTCAACTTCTTAAAGAGCCCAGAGGCGGCGCCATACTTCGTTACAAGGTATGCCGCGACGATAGCGTCAGCCAAGTCGATCGACCCTTTGACAGTGGCCATCGATACCCACGAACCAGATCCGATTCTGCCAAACCGGATGGCGAATATTTTGATTGTCGCCCCCCGAGCCTGGCGCGAATTAGGTGTCGACGGCTTTGCTCAGGAACCGGTGGGAACCGGACCCTATTCCCTCATTGACTGGGGCCCTGGGAGCCGCGAGATCGAACTCGAAGTATTCGACCAATCATGGCGAAAAGCTAATAACGTGAAGCGAGTCCTAATTACCGTCCTGCCGGATTCGACCACACGATTTCAAGCGCTTCTCACTAACCAGGTGGATATTGCCATTAATTTGGATCCGGACAACATCCCACAGCTAGAGGCTGAAGGACTTAACGTCCTCACTATGCCCGCACCGCATATTGTTGCCTTGGCGTTGCGCAATGTGGGTGACGTCTCGGAACCGATGAAAGACAAGCGGGTTCGCCAGGCCTTGAACTACGCCGTTAACAAACAGGTTATGGCGGAACAGGTGTTGTATGGCTATGTCCGCGTTGCCAGTCAGGTGGCAACACCGGAAGTGTTTGGCTATAACCCCAACTTAACGCCGTACGTCTACAATCCCGGTCTCGCGCGCAATTTGCTCGAACAGGCCGGTTATGGTGATGGATTAGCTCTAACGTTTGGTGTGCTTTCCGGTCAAACTCCGGCCGACACGCTTCTGTATCAATTGATGCAGCAAAACCTTGCGGCCATCGGTGTCGATGTGACCTTACGCCTCCTTCCCCTTCCTGATCTCTTACGACGTATCGCCTCCGGCGAGTGGGGCGACATGGACGCCTATGCGACCACATTGTCCAGTGCTTGGTTTGGTGATGTCAGTCAGGCTGTCGAACGCATGTCATGTGATTACCCTTCGACATTTTTCTGCGAGCCCCAGATGATGGATCTCATTGAAGAGAGCAATCACGAGATGAACCGTGATCGACGGAAAGAACTCCTTCAAACCATCCTCGCCCGCTTTCACGATTTAGCACCCGCTCTGCTGCTGGTGGACTATTCAGCGATTACCGGAACGTCACCGCGAGTCAGCAACTACCGCGCCCGGTCAAATGGCATACTGTTTGAAGAGATTGTCCTGAACGATTGACCACCGTCTTTAGCATCATTCGATTGTCAGCTTTTCGAACATGATGCCGTCGCTGCGTACTTCATAGCCGTTGATGTTAGAGCGCAAAGCGACAAAATCAGAATAGTTGATCAGAAAAGTGACTGCACCCATCCCCGATACCGTGATGTTACCGCCGTCAATACAGCTCCTGGCCGATGTGCGCCGTATCGTGACCAACACCATCAACGTTAGCGGGAGGTGCAGTGCGGCTCACTGAGGGCGGCTGACTATGCCAAGACCAGACTAGCGGCAGGCCCGTAGCACCGTTCCCTAGCCGCGTGTTGCGGGTCTACTCGGGTGCTAACCTGATACAAGAGCCAGTTGTCGTTGATACTTGCCACGGCGCAGTGATACGAATTCTTCTGCTTGATCAGAGTGTTAACCAGGTTCAGACCGGCACTTCGATCAAATGTCGGTCTCGGTGGTTGCGTGCCCCCGCAACCACCGCAAGCCTTTGAAAACATTTATGTTTTCAAAGGCTTTTTCATTTCCGAGATCGGCGATTTGGAAAGTTGGTAAACTATTTGCAAACATTTTGATTCGCACTTCAGCTGTCATGAGACGCAGTGACGCGCTCCCCGTGCCGTTAGGAGTGAACCCGCGCTTCCTGATCCTGCCGTGGATCGAGATCGCCAACCTCGGCTCGCACATCCTTGCCCTCGTCCGCCGCCACCTGCCCGAGGACTGGACCAAGCGATACTACACCACGCCGGTGCTCATCGAGACCTTCGTCGAAAACCGCGCTACACCGGTGCCGTCTACCGGGCCTTAGGCTGGACCCACGTCGGTACCATCCAGGGGTGTGGGCGCTATGACCGGGATAAGCTCTACGACAAGCCCAAAAAGGACGTCTGGCTACGGCCCCTTCGTCGGGATTGGAAGCGAACCCTTAACCGCTAGAATCCCGGTCATAATGCGGGAATGAGACGATGCGTGCGAGCGCCTCAAAGGTCATCTCCACGGGCTAACAGACTTTCAATTACCCACATCGTTGATTTGCAGGGTGGCGCCGAGGGCGATGTCGTTTAATCGACCGAGGCCGCGCCACATGACTATGTTGCCTGGCGGTGGGTCCTTGGCGCGTGCGAGATAGCCACCGAGCCTAGCGATTTTGATGAGGTATCGCGAGAGGGTTCCGGCGGGAAGAGAATGGGCGGTTGGATCGGGGATCAGGCGATCGAGGATGCTCGTCTCCAAATTGGTCAGCACCAGAGACGCTTGAAGGTCCGGCTTGATCCGGTTGAGCATGGTCAACCAGAACACGCGCCAGCTCAGGATACAGAACACCGCGAGCAACCGGACCAGCCGTTCGGCGGTTCTCAGTCGTGCTTGCTCCGCCCGGCAACCCGATTTCAGAATCTTGTGGAAGACCTCGATCTTCCAGCGCATGGCGTACCAGTGAAGTTTCTCTACGGCGTCAGCGTGGCGTTCGACCGGTAGGTCGGTAATCAGCTTCCAGTCGATACGCGGGCGCCCGACCGGTTCCTCCGACTCTCGGGCGTGCAACACCGTGAGCGTGAGCGCCGGATAGCGCTTCCGTTTGGCGATGGGTGGCAGGATGGTTATGCGGCGGAATGATAGTTCGACCTGCGTGGAGCCCAGCTTGCCCTTGTCGTCACGCACGGTGACCGAGTGCAGCCCGCGGACCTTTTCCTCGGCCATGATCGATTCCACTGTGCCGGAGCCGTCGCCGGCGAACCTGTCGGAACAGCGTCTGATCAGGAAGTGGGTGTCCAACTCCTCCGCCAGACAGAACAGCTCCCAGATGTCG
The DNA here is from genome assembly GCA_965207985.1 of Rhodospirillaceae bacterium. GTDB lineage: Bacteria > Pseudomonadota > Alphaproteobacteria > Rhodospirillales > Rhodospirillaceae > CBDBND01. Next base: position 226,720 of record CBDBND010000013.1, read on the forward strand.
CCTTCGCGGTCGCAGATGTGAACGCAGCGCGCGGGATCGCCCAACAGCTCGGTGGATTGGCGCAGATTGTCCAGCCAGCGCATGCTCTCCTTGCCCTCAATGGGTACACGCGTCGGGTTGATCTTCCTCTTGAGGGCGTTCGTTCCCTTGAACTTCTTCCGGGTCCAGAACCTGGCCGCGGCCATTCCCAGCGGCAGCCCATCCGTCGTTACCGCCAGGCTCGAATGCATCAGCAGCCCGCAGAGCGTATGCATGCGGTCGCGACCGCGCTTGTCCTTGCCGCTGCTCACCTTCGTCGTGAAGCCAACTGCCTCGGGACGACGGCGCCTTCCAGATAAACTCGGTCGTGTCATGAAGAACGAGGATCGCTGGCCGTCGCTGGCGGCAAACCGGTGGCGCGTCGCGTCGAAATGCCCCCGAAGAATGTCTTCTTCGCTCACCCGCTCGTTGGAGAAGAAGCGGTAGGCCGCCTTCGTGCTGGCCCAGTCCTGGCATGCCAGCGGGATGCTCTCCCCGAAACCGACCTCCATACGTTCGACCAGTTGACGAAGGCGGCGGTCCAACCGACCGTCGCCAAGCCGGCAGCCCGAAAGCTCCTCGTCGAACCACCGTTCCTCCATAATCCGCACCTCTTCGTTCCCGATTCGATGCCGGACAAGGAATCACGACTTGCTCCTTCAACTCAACAAATTGTGGCAACATCCTGATAAACCCCAGGATGTGGGTAATTGAAAGGCTAACAGAACGCTTACCCCTTCAAGACTGATGCTTACTTCGAACTTATCGTTGTCGTGTTGACCCAGTGATGACTTAAGAAGTAGTTGTTTTTATCTAAGCTAGGAAGACATTATAATATGTTGTTTTATAATGATATATTACATCACCTATCTGGATCGTATACTACATTGTGCTGAGTCTGAGCCATCATGAGGCTGGTCGGCAGGTTCGGCATCGACCGCCGGACGGTGAAGAAGATGCTGAGCTATTCGCCGCCGCCGGGGTATCGGCGAACCAAGCCGGTCAGGCGGCCTAAGCTGGATGGGTTCACTGGTATCATCGACGCGATCCTTGAGGTGGACGCGGATCCGCAGATGCCGCGCAAGCAGCGGCACACGGCGTATCGGATCTTTGAGCGTCTTCGGGACGAGCACGGGTTCGCGGGCGGCTAGGGTGCGCCGCGCACATGATCCATGCCGTTGTCGTCGAGCCATTCGGCCAGTTCGCTAGAGATGTAGGACGCGCCATTGTCTGACAGCAGGCGGGGCTTGTGCCGGACCTAAAGAACCCGGTCGCAGCCTGAGGCCTGCAATGCTAGTTCCAGGGTGTCTGTGACGTCACTGGCCTTCATGCTCGTACACAGCGTCCAGGCGATGATGTAGCGGGAGTAATCATCCAGGATGGTGCTCAGGTAGAACCAGCCCCACCCGATGACCTTGATGTAGGTGAAGTCGGTCTGCCACAGCTGGTTCCCGGCGGCATAGCTCGGCAATCGGGTCCTCGCCGCGCAGTCCGGCCAGGACAATGCGTCTATGGACGCGTCTATGGACGCCCCCGGTGATGCAAGAGATTTTTGGAACGGCTCGGTGCATGTGGTCAGGTGCTGTCGTCTATCCGGCCTTTTGGTGCGGCCTTCAGTCGCCGCTGGCCTGTATGGAAATACGCGGATCGGGTCCAAATCGGATCTACGGGCTTCAAAGCGCCCTTGCATTGTGCTGGTTTTCCCCATCCCGTCTCGTTGACCGTTTGCCCTTACCCGTCCTCCGACCTTCTCACATCCCCGACGGTTCCCGGCGTGACCGCAACCCGATCAGGCAGCGGCCGGCGCAGGAACGCGGTAACTCTCCTTGTTCGTCATCAGCGCCCAAGCGATGCGCGCCATCTTGTTGGCCAGAGCCACCGCGACAAGCATCCTCGGCTTGCGCGCCAGCAGTCTGGCCAGCCAGGGGTCCGCCGTCTCGCCGCGTCGGACCGCTTTCTGGACGACAGCCATGGCGCCAGTGATCAAGAGGCGCCTGAGGTCCCGCTGGCCCATCTTCGATACCTTGCCGAGCCTGGGCTTGCCGCCGGTGGTGTGTTGTCGCGGCACGAGGCCGAGCCAGGCGGCGAAGTCGCGGCCGCGCCGGAAACTCTCCATGGGCGGCGCAAAAGCCTGGAAAGCCATCGCGGTGATCGGACCGACACCCGGTATCGTCATCAGTCGCGACGCATCTTCGTCCTGGCGCGCGCTGACGCGGCGGTTCTTTCTCCAATCCGCCGATTTTCTCGCCGAGGCCGGCGATCTGCTCAAGCAAAAGGCGGCCCAGCTCGCGAACCGGATCCGGCAGATCCGAGTCCGGATCATCGAGTGCCGATGCCAGTCGGCCAAGATGAGCTGGCCCCTGTGGTGCGACGACGCCGAACTCGGCCAGGTGACCCCGCAGTGCGTTGATCGTCTGCGTCCGCTGGCGCACCAGGAGATCGCGTGTGCGGAACAGCATCCCCCGGGCCTGCTGCTCTTTCGTCTTCACGGCCACGACGCTCATGGTGGGGCGCTGTGCAGCCTCGCAGATTGCCTCTGCGTCCGTTGTGTCATTCTTCTGCCGTTTGACGAACGGCTTCACATAAATCGGCGGAACCAGCTTGACCTCGTGCCCCAGCTTCTCGGTTTCTCGACCCCAATGGTGAGCACTCGCGCAGGCTTCCATTGCCACCACGCTGGGCGGCTGCGAAGCGAGGACGTCGAGCACTTTGCCGCGGATCAGCTTCTTTCGGAATGCGACGGACCCGTCAGCCCGAGCACCGTGAATCTGAAAGCTATGCTTCGCCAGATCGATCCCGATGATGGTAGCCTGATCCATGGACGCCTTCTCCTTCTGTTGGTGTTGGTGACACCGCCAACATGGCACATTGCGATGCCGTCGGGAGGGGGCGTCCACTCCATCGGATCTGCTCCTCAGCACTGTAACGCTTGCGCGTCTTGCGGCGGATGTCCATAGACGTGCTGGAGATATTGAAGCCCCACCATCAGCCGCGTCGCTTTGGCCGGGCAGCCGTTGTCAGGGCAATACAAGACACCAAACGCCTCATCAAAACCCTGCCAATCGATCAACTCGGTGAGCCGATAAAGTTCGTGCCGTTGATCGAGAATGTTCTCAAGCGCGGTGCGGAAGAGATCTAAAGAAGGGACGTCACTGGCTGATGAGGGGCGGCTGATGAGGGGCGCATTTTTTGATCCGGAAATTGCAAGGAATCGGCCTTGCAGTATAGAAAATCCGGCGATTCCGAACCACCATTGCCAACAAAATTGACCCGCAATAACAGTCCCCATTACAGAGAATCTTCGCGTCTTTCAGGATCGACTAGTTAGATCTTGTAGGCTACTCGTGCCTGGAAGTTGCGCGGCAGTTCAGGAAGGGCAATCTGGCTACCGAACAAATTCGGGAAGTTGGTGCGGAAGTAGCGCTCGTCGGTCAAATTCTTGCCGCTGAATTGGAACACCCAAGAGTCGGTCTCGTATGAGATTCCGGCATTAATCAGTGTGTAGGCGGGTAGGATGACTGAACCAGAGAATCCGGAAATCACCTCGTCCACATCGATGATGCTGCCAGAAAGGGCAAGTCCATTCTCGAATACGTAGGTCGCTGTTAGTGTATAGATATTCTCCGGTACACCAGCACGGCGGGAAGCATCTTGAGACTGTGGCAGACCAACTGGCGCACCACCGAAGGCGAGTGACGGATCGGACAGGTTAATCATGTCATCGGCGCCCAAGAAACTGAAGCGGCGGTTGTCATTCTCCTGCGCGTCCAGGTTCTCAACAGTAATGTTCGTCCATCCCCCCGTGATCACGAGGTTTTGATTCACCACCCAACGCAGTTCTGCTTCGATGCCCTCAGTTTGGTCCGCGGAGTTCGTTACAATCGCTTGCGCAGAGAAGTCCGTACGCTTTTGCTCGAAATAGGAGAGCGCAAGATACATTGAGTCTTCTAGGAAGCTTCCCTTGACCCCGATTTCGAAGAGTTCGGATGTGTCAGTCCAATCACCGTTAGCAACGTTGCCTGTCTGCAGCTCCGCACCCTGTCCTGCGATCACCGTGGCTTGTTCCGATACAGTGATATATGGGACGACACTGAGCGACGTGTTGTAACTAACGCTGGTGGACCAGGAGAAGAGCCCCTCCATATCAGTCACTGTGTCGATGATGCCGACGAACCCACTGTTGTAGAGAAGTCGGTCTGCGTCGGAGAACGCTTCCGCGTCGATCCAGTCCTGTCGCATTCCCAGGGTGATCGACAACCCGGTGTCCCAGGTAAGGTCCGCAAGGACCGCTAAGCCAAAATCAAGGTAGTTACCAGCGTACCACTCCGTGTAGTCGTCATCGATGCGGGTGGCTAGCAGGCGCTGATCAAGTGAAGCGTTTCGCTGCGCTGTGGGAATGCTCAGGTCGCGACGATCAAAGTACTCGTTGATGTAGTCATCGCCGTGCTCAAAGTCGGTGTAGCGGACAGAGGGCGAGATCTGGATGGATGCAGTCATGCTGTCCAAATCATACTGGTTGCCGATAACCATCTTATTCTCGATGACATAAGAGTCGTGATACTGAGAGAAGCCGTAGGCGTTCTCGTTGAGGTTGTCATAGGACTCGTAGAACAGTTGGTTTTTGATCTCCCAACCGTTGTCAGCACTATAGATGAAGTCTAGATACAGCGTGAAGACTTCATTTTCCAAGGTGTCATCCGGCGCCACAAGAACATTGCTCTCCTCAAGCGTTGTGCTGCCCACATTCTCCAGTGCCATCAGCGGAAAGTTTTTCATCAACTTCTCATCCGTCACGAGAGAAGGATCGAAGAAGAAAGGGTTGAGCGCGCCGGTGTCGCAGAAGCGGTCTATGCCTCTTGGATCGAGACAGTACTCCTGGTGAGAGATAACGCCATCGCCATTGGCATCCAATGGCTGCGCAGTGCCGGTAATGTAGGTGCCATTGTCGATCAAATCCTGGGTGAGGCGGTTCCAGCCCGCGACCTGGTTACCCGTGTAATCGTGGTACATGCCGCCAAACTGCGTATGAAGTTTGTCGGTTAGATCGACATCAAAGGATGCCTGCAGAATGGTTTGCTCGGTTGCTGTGTTATCGTAAAAGCTATCGGAATCTTCAAACTCGCCGTAGAGGTAATAGCCCATGCGATCCGAAATCGGCCCACCGACCTCGGCTGTAACCGCCTGCCGATTCCAGCTACCGGCCTCGTAAGAGACTGCGCCAGTGGTTTCGTCAAGATAGTCACCTGTCTCTGCGCGTGCAGATTTGGGATTGAAGTTCAGATATCCGCCAATTTTCGAGGGGCCGTAGATTGGAGAGGCGGGGCCACGCACGATGTCGATGCGGTCTGAAGCGCCGATCGGGGTAGGATAGTTACCCGGGTTGTCCAGCCGTCGCATGCCCCGGAAATAAACCTCGCCCGGAGTCCCGCGCACATCTAGGGCTCCCGCCACGCCAAAGAACGACTGGGTGAACGTACCTGGTGCAAAAGCGACGAGTTCATCGATATCCGCGACGTTGAATCTATCAATCTGTTCGAAGCTGATTGTGGAGGCTGAACGCGGCGTTTCCAGCAGCGATTTGTCAAATCCGAACACCTCAACGTCTTCGCCCGGGAGAGATCTCAACGATCCGGTTACGACGACTTCCTCGATTTGTTGCTCTTGAGCCACCGACAGCTGTGTCCCTGTTGCACCCACGACAGCGGTTGCTAGGGACGCGGCGAGCAGTAAGCGTCGGGGCAAAAACTGCTTCATGACTTCTTCTCGAAGGGCATTTTTGGACTATCTGGATAAAAAACTAGGGTCTTGCCTAGCAGATCGGTTTTTCTCGCGGTTGACGTAGCAGAAGCCTGACCTTGTTGGAAGCCCGATGGTTGAAGCGCCACTCGGTTTCCTTGAGGTGGAGGTGGAATGTGTGTCTGGGCACACCCATGAACTTTACGAGCCGCACCTTGGCCATGCCCCAGAAGCCCTCGATGCCATTGATGTGAACCGGGCCGCGGGCGAACTCATCGCAGGAATGGTCGACCCGGAAGTGACCATAGCCGAGATCGACGAGGCCGTTGTAGCCGCGCCATCCATCGGAGTTGACGACGGTGCTTGGATCGACCCTGCCCCGAATAATCCCCTGTAGCGTTGACTTTGAGCAGTCCGGGACGATCTCGGTGTAGACCTGCCCTTCGCGTTCGAAGATCCCGAAGACGACTGTCTTGCCATATCAGAACGGTACCCGTCTGCCACGGCCTCGACCAGTGTATCCAATTGCTTGCTGACCTTTTTCAGGTCTCTTTCAATTATTTCACGAGCGTTTGTTTCCGATGCCGCCTGGACGTTCATCTCGTCGTGATAGGCCTTGATGAACTCCTCGACCAGGTGAGGGGCCATAAGCCGGTCCTTCAGGCCAGTAAGAACCAGGTCTTCAATCCTGTTCCGCTTGATGCCGCGCTTGTTCGAGCAGGTGCCCTGGCGGCGCGCTTTGCTGCAAGCGAGGTAATCCCGACCCTGTGTAGATAAGGGACTGCCACACTCGCCACACACGATGAGCCCGGTCAGAAGATGCTTGGCCCGTCGGCTCTCCCAGAACCGGGTTTCGCGAGCCTTCTTGACCATATCTGAGTTGCGAATGTCCCCCAGCCGCGCTTGAACCTTATTCTAACAGAGCCTTTGCATATTGTTCATCTTCACGGTCGTTGTCGGACCAATGGGACCTAAGAGAATCCATGACAGATTAAAATTCGTCATAGTTTGATGCATCGATTGCGTGTCGACAGACCGATGTTGGATTCTTCGGGTTATACAGAGGTACCGAAATCCGTGGGCCGTCACTTACATCAGACACTTTCTACGTCTACCTAAGCTGTTCGTTGCATATAAATTTCGGATCGAGATCTTCAATGGGCGCCAAGGGGTCAATGGGGTCGCCCCAAATTTCCAGCTGCTCGTCCGACGATAACGCCCAGAACCTTTCCAGCGCCGCAGTATTGCCGAAATGCGGCCAGAGCGCATCTAGGCTGACTATCCGCGCCAGCGCCGAGCGGGTGATGCATTCGACGATTGCTTCCTTCTTGACTAGATCGAGCCGGATATCGCGGTCGAATGTCTCCAGGTATCGGTTCTCATGGAGATGCTCGACCTGGCTTCGGATGTCGTAGAGCGACCCCATCAGATCGTGATGGCCCGGCCCGATAAATAATTCGGTTCGGCTCTTGAACTGTTGCTTGGTCTTTCCGATAGCGGGCAGGATCAGCCCGTCGATGCAGCGGCAATATTGGTGGATCCGGTCAAGAAGCTCTCCGATTGAGCGCGTGTTGACATAGATGTGTAGCGTCCGGAAAAACCTCCACAGATCGCTGGGCACGGTCTCTAGCAGCATTGCATCGAGCTTTTGTGAGAGATGTGCCGCCAACTGGACATGTTCGGCGAGGACCGGTGGATAAGGCCGAAAGACCTGTGGTGCTGGAAGCTCTAGCAGGCTGCTGAAAAAGTCTTCCTTTTGAGGCTTTGGAATGATTCTTTCTCTTTGTTGATTGCATGGAGGAAGTAATGCGTGGAGGCGACGATCGGACGGAGGGTCTTTTTTCTTATGTGAGCTGCGAGGCTCGTGTTCCGGCGACGCATCCGCTTCGCCTGATCCGTGGGCTGGTTGATGAGGCGCTGGAGCTTATGTCGCCGGATTTCGAGGGGTTGTATTCGAAGATCGGGCGTCCCTCGATCCCGCCGGAGAAGCTGTTGCGTGCGCTCCTGTTACAGGCCTTTTACTCAATCCGCTCGGAACGTCAGCTGATGGAGCAGATGGATTACAACCTGTTGTTCCGTTGGTTCGTCGGATTGTCGATGGACAGTGCGGTGTGGGATGCGACGACGTTCAGCAAGAACCGCGACCGGCTGCTGGATGGAGAGGTTGCGCGGAGGTTCCTGGCGGTGGTTGTGGAGCAGGCGCGTCGGCGCGGCCTGCTGTCGGACGATCACTTTTCCGTGGACGGGACGCTGATCGAGGCCTGGGCGTCGATCAAGAGCTTCCGCCCCAAGGACGGCGGCGACGAGCCGCCGGGGCCGGGGCGCAACTCGGAGAGGACCTTCCACGGCGAGAAGCGGTCCAACGAGACCCATGCCTCGACGACCGATCCCGACGCCCGGCTGTACCGCAAGGGGAATGGCCAGTCCTCGCGTATGGCCTTCATGGGCCACGTGTTAATGGAGAACCGCAACGGGCTCCTGGTCGGGGCCTGCCTGACCCGGGCCACCGGCACGGCGGAACGCGAAGCCGCCCTGGCGCTTCTCGATGCCCATCGCCCGGGACGGCGGCGGATCACCCCGCACATCGCCCGCGACCTTGCGGGCGCGTCGGATCACCCCGCACATCGCCCGCGACGACCATGTAACCAAGACCGGCAAGCGGCGGCGCACCTCCATTGACGGCCGCACCATGCGCCATTCCGGCTACGCCGCCAGCCTGCGCATCCGCAAGCGCATCGAGGAGAGCTTCGGCTGGATCAAGACCACCGGCGGGCTGGCCAAGACCCGGCACAAGGGCATCAAAAGGGTCGGCTGGATGTTCGAACTGACCGCCGCCGCCTACAACCTGGTCAGGCTCCCCAAGCTGCTGGCGGAGCCCGTGCCATGACGGCACCGGTGGCCTGCCAGCTGATCGGCCGGTGGCGGATCGTCGAGGCCAACCTGTGGGACCGCGGCTATCTCGACCTCGACGGGCCCGCCGTGCTGGTCATTCGCGAAGATGGTCACGGCGAGATCGCCTTCGGCGCTCTGAACGCCAGCCTCGACCTGGAATACGGCCGATCCATCGTGTTCTTCACCTGGGCCGGCTTCGACGAGATGGACGAAGTCAACGGTTCAGGATCGGCCGAACTCCTCGACGACGGATCGTTGGAGATTGAGTTCGCCTATCATCTCGGCGATAAGGCCACCCTCAAAGCCGAACCAGCCACTTTTTCAGCAGCCTGCTAGATCCCTTTGTTGTCGGACGCCCAGCGCGCCATCCTGGTGCGAGCCCGTCAGCATGACCGGCTTGTGGGAGGGCGAGAACATCACCGACAGTAGGAGCCCGACGTAGAAATGACTCACACGCTGCTGCAGCGACTGGTTTTCACCATCCAGAACACCGGGCGCTGCCGATTTCAGCTTGCTGGCGAGAAACAGGTTGCTGCGTGCCACCTCTTCAGCGCGAATGCTGCCAAGCCATTCCCGCCATTGTGATGGAACATCGAACGTCGTGGCGGTGAGAACCCATAGGTTCGGTGCGATTTGGTGCGGTGGCGGCGCCCCTTCAAGCTCCACCTCAAGGCCGACTAAGGCATATTTTTCACCATCAGCAATCCACACTGTCCGTCGTCAGATTATTTGGGACAGCGGGGGTTGATAAACTAAGAGAGAGTTTGGCCCATCTTGGTTTTCAGTTTAGGCGGCGGTTTTGCGGTGCTGCAAGCGCCGTTGGTTGATGGTGTTTTGTTTGATTCTCTCCCTTTCGAGTAAAATGGTTTCGCCGCGCCCGAAGTAGACGTCGGCGGGCGTCAGATTGCTCAGGCTCTCGTGGTAGCGGTGGTGATTGTAGTAGGCGACGAAGCGCCCGATCTTGGCCTTGAGATCGCCCGGCAGGAAGTAGTTCTCTAACAGGATGCGGTTCTTCAGGGTCTGATGCCACCGCTCGATCTTGCCCTGTGTCTGCGGGTGATAGGGTGCGCCGCGCACATGATCCATGCCGTTGTCGTCGAGCCATTCGGCCCGTTCGCTAGAGATGTAGGACGCGCCATTGTCTGACAGCAGGCGGGGCTTGTGCCGGACCTCGACCCGGTCGCAGCCTGAGGCCTGCAATGCTAGTTCCAGGGTGTCTGTGACGTCACTGGCCTTCATGGTCGTACACAGCGTCCAGGCGATGATGTAGCGGGAGTAATCATCCAGGATGGTGCTCAGGTAGAACCAGCCCCATCCGATGACCTTGATGTAGGTGAAGTCGGTCTGCCAAAGCTGGTTCGGGGCCGTGGTCTTATCCCTGAACTCATCGTTCGCCTTGATCACCACAAACGCCGGGCTGGCGATCAGGTCATGGGCCTTGAGAAGCCGGTAAACACTGGCTTCCGAGACGAAGTAGGCCTGTGTATCGGTGAACCGTACCGCCAGTTCCCGGGGCGACAGGTCCGGGTTCTCCAGGGCCATCTGGACAATCCGGTCACGGATCTCATCCGGGATGCGGTTCCACACCCGGGACGGCTTGGGCGGCCTGTCTTCAAGGGCCTCAAGCCCGCCCTGCAGATAGCTGTTGTACCAGCGGTAAAACGTGGTGCGGGGAACCCCAAGGGTGTCCAACGTACGCTTGGCCGGCAGATGCGACTGTTCCACCAGCCTGATGATCTCGAGCTTCTCGGAGGCGGGGTATCTCATGCGTCGTCTCCCCCATCCCCGATCATGTTTTTTTTGAGAAGGCGCAGTTCCAGGGCCTGTTCGGCCACCACCTCCTTGAGGTCGTGAGCCTGGCGGCGCAGCTCCTTGACCTCGCCCGTGTTGGCCTCACGGGCCGTATCACCGGCCAGGCGCTTCTTCCCGGCCTCAAGGAACTCCTTCGACCAGCTGTAATACATCCCCTGGGCTATGCCCTCACGGCGGCATAGCTCGGCAATCGGGTCCTCGCCGCGCAGTCCGGCCAGGACAATGCGGATCTTCTCCTCAGCACTGTAACGCTTGCGGGTCTTGCGGCGGATGTCCTTGACCGTCCGCTCCGCAACATCCTGGGATCGTTCTGTTCTATCTCTCATCGTTCACTCCTCAATGATGACGATGAGCCAATAACACTCTCTTACGCAATCACCCTAATCTGTTCCATTGGTCCTGACGGGGGACAGACATGTGAAGATACCGACAAATTGAGAATATTGATGAGGAATGCGCGTAACAACAACAATGAAGCCGTGGCAAACGCAGCCTTTAAGCGTTTAATTTCTCTTGTACCGTCGT
>CBDBND010000014.1:0-140327 GCA_965207985.1 Rhodospirillaceae bacterium
GACAAGTCCTACGACATGCGCCACACCCATAGGAGAAACTGACAAGGGCATTCACTTGAATGTTAAGTTTTCAATTGCCAAAAGCGTTCAGTTTTCGTTTGTCATTAACAAGCCGTCCACATACGTCCACACATGCGAAAGATCTTTTGCGGGCATTGTCAGAGTAACTGGTTAGGGACAACTCTCTTGGGCCCTTGTTCCCTGGGTTTAGGCACTAAAACTCCTATTCGCTTGGGATTGACCAAGCAAGGCGCGGCCCGTAACGGCGAAAACTCACCTCACTAGACTAACAAATTAATTTAGTCTGACAATGCCCTCCCTTCCTATAAACTCCCGCCATGTCTTGGCTCAATCACAAGAGGCGCTGCGGTCGCATTCCTGCGATCCTCTTAGGTCTGACGGTGGCGGTCATGCATATGTGCCCGCCTGCCCACGCCGGCGGCACGCTCCATATCGGCATGGAGTCCATGCCGCCGGGCAACGCCAATCCGCACACCTCAGGCGGCTGGCCGCCCATTTTCATCTGGACGGCCTTGTTCGACACCATCACCGAACTCAACGACGATGGCGAATGGTCCGGCGCGTTAGCGGAAAGCTGGGAAGCGGAGGGCGAATATACCTGGGTGTTCCGTTTGCGCGACGGTGTCCGCTTCTCCAACGGCGAACCCATGGACGCCCATGCGGCCGTCGCCACCATCGAATTCCTATTGTCCGACGAAGGCCGCGTATTTTCCGCCTATCGGGAGCTGCGCACGGTGGAACGGGTCCGTGCCCGCGACCGCCTGACCCTGGAAGTAAAAACCTCCCAGCCGGACAGCATGATTCCCGGCCGCTTCGCCGGCCTGCGTGTCCATCCGCCCAAATACTTCGCCGAGGTGGGCGCGGCTGCGTTTGCTTTGGCCCCCCACGGCACCGGCGCCTTCATGGTTGAGACCTGGGAAGCTGGACGGGCGACAGCCATACCCAATCCCTATGCCTGGCGGCCGCCCGTTCTTGACCGGCTTGAGTTTACCGCCGTACTCGACGCGACCGCGCGCACTCAAGCGCTGATGTCCGGCTCGGTCGACGTCGCCTTCAATATCGACCCGACGGACATGGCTTTGGTGGAGTCCGCAGGGGCTTGGATCAATTTCCGCAACCGCTATTCCGTTCAGATGTGGCAGTTCATCACCGAACTAGAGAGCCCACTGCAAGACAAACGGGTGCGTCAAGCGCTTAACTACGCCGTCGATATGCAGGCCATCGTTGATCAGTTGCTGCTCGGCACCACCCGGGCGGCCTCCCAGCCGGCGGTGACCGGAACCTTTGGCCATGACCCCGCTTTGGAGCCCTACTCCTATGATCCTGACAAGGCGCGGCAATTGTTGGCGGAAGCAGGCTATCCGAACGGTTTCTCCATCACCTTCCAAGTGGCGGTGCCCAGTGCGGAGAAGGCGGCCATGTACCTCAAGATGGTGCAGGACCTAGCAGCGGTGGGCGTCAACGTGGATCTGGTTCGTGTTCCCTGGGCGACTCAGAGCCAGAGCGTCTACGGTGCGCCCTGGAGCGGCAAAGCTTTCAACATGAATTACGGGTCCCTGCCCGCCCTCGATCCACTGGCCTCCATGCGTTACCACTCCTGTCTGTGGCCGACGCCGTGGATCTGCCGCCCAGACATCGCCGAGCGAACCCTCGCCGCCGACCGGGAATTTGACAGGGACAAGCGGCGGGACATCGTCACCGGCATCCTGCGCGACCTGCACGAGGACCCGCCGGGCATCATCATGTACGAAGAGGTTCATCCCGATGCCATCGGACCGCGCGTCAAATCCTACAAGGCCCCCTACGGCTTCGTCCGCTACCACACTTTGGAAGTGAACGACTGAGTCTATGAAGACCGGCGTACAGAGTTTGGGCTGGTATGTGCTGCGCGCTCCTGATCCGGTGCCATTGATTCGGTTCTATCGCGACGTTTTGGGATTGAGTGAATTGCGCGGCCGGGAAACGCCACCTGAGCAGGCGTCTGCCATGTTGTGGGCTGGCGGCACCACCGTGTTCGAACCCAACCGGCTGCGCACCGGTGATGACCTGACTGGCTCGGTTTCATCCATTGAAACTTCGTCACTCCTCCCCATCTTCCACTCAGCGGATCTAAAGGCAACCCAGGGTCGTTTGAATCTGCAACCGGCCACCCAACATGGCCACACTTATTATTACCAAGACCCTTTGGGTTTCTTATTTGGTCTTGAAGCGGCGTCAACGCCAGAACCGCCGTCCTCCTACACTGGGGTAGACTCTTTAGCGGCTGATATCACCCGTCTCGGCAGATTGGAGTACCGCACCGGCAATCCGGATCAGGTTGCGGCCTTTTACCGGGACGTTCTTGGTCTGAAACCCATGGCGCCACCTCATAATAATCATTTGGACATGGGAGACGGCGCCATGCTGGCCATCCTGTCCGGCGGCACTGCGGCGTCCCTCAAGGTCGCGGACCGGGAAGACGCCACTATGGTCCCCGTATTCCGGCTGTACGGGTACGACACCTATGTTGAGATCATGAAAGACAACCAGGTGCCCTGTCTGCAGGAAGTGGAATTGACCGGCGGACGCCTCTGGTATGGCTGGGACCCGGCGGGGCAGCTATTCGGCTTTCAGGAACGTAAACCACCCGATCCGGATCCGGACAAATGGACCACCCGTCTGCCCGAAGACCTCATGGCCCGGCAGCTGTGGAAGGAACGCTAGAACAGACCCTTTGGATTAGGGTCTGTTGACATTTAGTGGATTCCCAATGTCGCGGAAAAGTGATTCAAGCCTCCTTTTGCAAGGAGTGTTTGATGAAGTCAGAGCGTTTTGTGATCACGGACAATGTTTGGGAGAAAATTTGGCGTCATCTACCGGGCAAGGCGACGGACCGTGGCGTGACGGCGGCGGACAACCGCCTGTTTTTGGAGGCGGTTTTGTGGCGGGTGCGCGCAGGGTCGCCGTGGCGCGCTCTGCCCCCGGCGTTCGGCAATTGGAACAGCGTCTTCCAGCGCTTTCGCCGATGGGCGAAGAAGGGTGTCTTCGAGCGGCTGTTCGAGGAGTTGTCGGCGGAACCGGATTTCGAATATGCCCTCATCGACGCCACCATCGTCAGCGTTCACCAGAAGGCGATGGGATCGCGCCGTTGTATTCCTGCCGCGCGGAGGCGCGCATCGCGCGCCCTCCCGGCGATCCGGTGCTTCTCGGCACAGGGGCCGCAGCGGGAATGGCCGGGTTCAGGAGGAAGCCTTCCACATCTCGGACATAGGCCATGCTCGCGGCGTGCGGCAACGCGTTTGTGATAACGCTCCCGTTCGCGGGCGCGTCCCGTTTCTAGATCTTTGTAAGCCATTGACTTGTCCATGCTGAGTTGGGAATCCAGAAGAACGACGTCCGGCGTGGCAACGGGCCAGTTGGACTTCCATAAAAACGAGGATCGCCCCTCAGCCTCTCTGCCGGCGGTCGTGAAAAATCCCCGTCGCGATATCTCCGTACAGCTGCCGGCCGCCGCGGGTGCGCAGGCCGGTGCAGATGATGATCTCCGTGCGCGCCGGGCGCATGGCTTCGGCCGCCTCGCGCGAGACCACCATGTGCTTGCCCCCAGCCGCCTCGGGCCGGATGGGACGGATGTCGCCGTCCACAAGCGCCTTGAAGCGCTCGACGACGAAATGGTCCTCGCCGTCGAGGCCGCTGCCGAAGGTGTGAACGAGATAAGTACGGGCGCTTCCCTGAAGGGTGTCCTTCTCCACATCGACGAGCGTGCGGCGGCGCGCGTCTGCCGCGTTCTCGGCGCGGCATTCAGCGGCAAGTGCTCTTTTCATCTGCCGCTTAGCGCGGTTCGAGATGAATCCCTTGTCCACGTGTGCCGCCTTGTCGCTCTCGCGCTTGAGCGCACCGGCACGCCGATCAGCGGCAACTCTTGTGAGTCTTTCAATGCCTTGTTTCAATGCCGCATTTTCAGCCCGTTGCCTGGCAAGGCGCTGTCGGTAGCGTTGGCGCCAAGACGAGAACGACGTGCGCTCGACCTCAATGGTATCGCGGTTAAGAGCCACGACATGATCACAGCAGGCATCGAGAAACGCCCGGTCGTGCGAGGCCAGAAGGAAACCCGCCTTGGCGCTTAAGTAGTCGGCGAGCAGCCTCCGGCCTTGGGCGTCCAGATGATTGGTGGGTTCGTCGATTAGGGCGAAGGCGCGAGACCCGGTTTTATGAGATGATCCTGCTGTCGACGAGGAACCGTCCGCCACGAACAAACTGGCCAGAAGACAACGTGTCTGTTGGCCACCCGATAGACTGGAAAATGGTCTGTCCCAAGATTGTTCGTCTATGTCGAGGGCGGAGAGTTTCGCTTCTATGCTGGCACCGACGACGTATCCACCGGTTTGCTCATACGCTTCGAGTATTTCGCCGTAACGGTCCAGGGCATCTTCGCTGCCATCTGTCAGCAAGTTGTTCATCTCGGCCTCCCATCGGCGGAACGGACCGATAGTGTCCTTCACGACGTCTCGAACACGCTGCTCGCGTGCGATGACCGGACGGGGGAAGTAGGCAGTCGGCTTGGCACATTCAATACGGCCGCCGTCAGGAGTGAGTTCACCATGAATCAGCCGCAAAAGGGTGGTCTTGCCACGACCGTTGCGTCCCACCAGGGCGCAACGCCAGTGGGTGTCGATGGCGAGATCAAGGTCTTCGAAGATATTGTCTTCGGAACCCGGGTAACCGAAGGACAGCCTCCGGCAAGTGATATTGGACATGCGCGATAAGCCTGAGGTGGCAGGGACGTGGGTACGAACGGTCTGCTTGGCTTAGCGCACCGGTCTCTCAGGTGCCGGCATGTGGCTGAGACTACGTGAGGCCCTAAGCATCACGATGACGCAGGCATTGTCAAAGAAAATCGGCTTGAGCATGGAAGTATGGCCTCGTAGCTTCCGTTGCTGCAATGTCCATAATGAACAAGGCGCAAATCAGTCCGCCAAATAAAGCCGTTTCTCCGAGCATTTGTAAGAGTCCGCGCCATTGGAAGAAGGCCCTAATAGACAATCCTAAAATACCGGCTGCCACCAAACCGCTCAAAACAAGATAGCCAAAGTCAACGTTTTTCAAGAGACACTCCTTCTCTTACCATCATCAAAGTGAGCATAAGCACAGAAAAAACACAGAGGTGGCTATCACCTGCCCTTTCTGAAAACTTTATACACAGCTATTGTTGAAAGTCGTCCGGATGTGGATAGGATTTTCGAACGGGATAGGGTCAACAACGGAAGAATTCAAGAATAAGATTCTATTCTGAAAATACGGTTGCCAAAGTGCTTTCCGCATCCTAACGCATTGGTTAGTTAAGCTGATCTTGCACCGCCGTGTGGTCAAATTTTACTCTAACGTTGAAGACATCATCTAAAGGCGATTGGCTGCAGGCCGTTTAATCTAACATTAGATGCGCAAAACCCTTTGTCTTGGTTCACTGGTTCAAACCAAATCGCAGCGCATTGACTTTCAACATGGTGAGAGTTTGATCGCGTATAACACTATCGGTATCGACTATGACGAAACCAGACGGGCCGAGCCTACCATCGTGAATCTGTTCTTGCGGCATCTGGGCTCCGAGTATGAACGACCAATATTGGATCTTGCCTGCGGGACGGGAAATTATACGCAAGCACTTGCCGGCGGCGGTCGGAAGGTATTGGGGGTCGATATCTCGACCCGTATGTTGACAGAAGCCCGCCGCAAGACCGCCACTATCCCATTTGTGTGCGGAGATGCTCACTCCTTGCCTTTTGGCAATAGTGCATTCGCCGCGGTCACCTGTTGCTTGGCGATCCATCACCTCGGCGATCTGCCACGACCCTTTGCCGAAGTCGCCCGTGTTATCGGGCAGGGTAAATTCCTGATTTTCACCTGTACAGTTGCGCAAACGAATGCCATGTGGCTCCGTCATTATTGGCCGGCCATGATCGAACGTGCAGCCGCGAAGGATCCCAAAGCCGAAGCGGTTCACGCTGCCTTAGCGGCAGCGGGATTCGAGGTAACGGCAGAGATACCCTGGTTCGTGCCGTCGAGCATCGTCGATCAGTTCATGTATGCAGGCAAACATGATCCCGGCCAGTATCTAGACCCTAAGTTTCGGCGCGGTGTGTCATCCTTTGCGCAGCTTATTGAGCCCAAAGAACTTGCCAAGGGCCTCGAAAGGCTTGAGCACGATATCGCCTCAGGTGCCATTACAGATATTATCGCGTCACATGAAAATCTGGACGGAGATTATCTTTTTGTTGCGGCCGAACGATAGCGTAGCATCATTTGCCGACCACGCTTTAACGTGACACCTATCTGGCCCTTTGGCCGGGCCACACAATGCCTCAGTCCACCGCTAACATCGAAGGCCCACTGGTTGCCCAGGATGACATCGCTGCCAGGGTGCGGGAAGTTGACGTGGGCGCTGGCGACGTGGCTCTGGTACACACCTCACTCAAAGCCTTCGATTGGGTATGCGGCGGGCCGGTCGCCATCATCAAAGCGCTCGAAACCGTTATTACCCGCCAAGGAACCATCGTCATGCCGGCGTTTTCAACGAATCTGTCAGACCCGGCCCTCTGATCCTGAAAGTCCCCCAGCCTCTCACGGAGGCACTCGTTCATCCCCGACAGCGCACGGATGGTGCCCTTCTGGGTCTGCGCCTCTTTGACGGCCTTGCGCAGATCGCTGTTCTCGTGACGTAGCGCCTGAATCCTGTCCTTCTGGGCCTGTACCGTCTCCAGAGCCTTGCTCAATTGCCGCGCCTCCCTGGACCGGGGCCTCGGCGTGTCCCGGCGCGCCCGCGGCTCCCCAGCGGTCTTGTGTTGCGCCGCGACCGCCGCGCCCTTGCCAATGCCGACCCCGGTGTCGGCGAGCAACTGCTTCAGCCGCGCGATTTCCGCCTGCGACGAAAGCGCATCCTTCGCCTCCTCTTCGGCCTCGCTCAGACGGCGGCGGCAGGACTTGAAGCGCGACTTCCACGAACCGGCATCGCTACGGGCACCCACCTCCGCTCAGCGCAGTTCTTCGCAGCGCGTCCCCGCCGCATCGGCCCGCGCCCGTTCCTGCTCGTAAAGGGATCGATAATCGTGCGGCGTATCCGCAGGTGGCGGCTTCGGGGGCGACCAAATCCCGCCACCCTCAGCTAACGTACCGTATACGGAGAGATCATCTGTGAAAACCGCCATGCGCTCGACAATATCGCATTGCAAGAGGCGTTACCAGCCCCCAAAGCGATATCCGGCTACGGCCCCTTCGTCGTGATTGGAAGCGAACCCTTAACCGCTAGAATCCCGGTCATAATGCGGGAATGAGACGATGCGTGCGAGCGCCTCAAAGGTCATCTCCACGGGCTAACAGAACGGTAACACCTCCCTCGTGCGCAATCGATAATTTGGCGAGGAAGCCGTGTTGCAATGGTGTTGATTGTTTGTTTGACCAAACCTACGCTATTTTTGGTCGTATATAAGTCTTTATAAATATACTCTTTTTTTGAATTTAACTGTAGGGAATCCCATAGACTGCCAAGTCGACAACCCGCGCTTCCTGATCCTGCCCTGGATCGAGATCCCCAACCTCGGCTCGCACATCCTCGCCATCGTGCGCCGGCGCCTGCCCACCGACTGGACCGAGCGCTACAACATCATGCCGGTGCTCATTGAGACCTTCGTCGAGACCCCGCGCTACACCGGCCCCGTCTACAAGGCCTCGGGCTGGACCCATGTAGGGACCACCCAGGGGCGCGGGCGCTACGACAGGCATAACAAACGAACTCAGCCGAAAAAGGACTTCTGGCTCCACCCCCTCCAAAAAGATTGGCGGCGCACCCTCAATCGGTAGCATCACACCCAGGCTCGGTCGCACTGGTGTGAGCGTGCCAACAAGAGGATAACCGTCTCCTCATCCCCCGGGACCCGAAGGGTTACATATAGGCGCTACAGTGGCCTAATCTTGCACCACCCTATTCAGAAAAGTTATAGACTACGGTCTTAGTCTAACAATGCCTATAATTTGTGTAGTTCGAGTCTGTCCATTCGGAAAGGGACCGTGCCCTGCTTGTTTTCTGAGGGGCAGTTAAGGGAGTTGGAAATGGCCCAAAGCGCGAGAGTCAACCGCCGCGGCATGATGACCAGTATGGCCACTGTAGGCCTTGCTTCAGTGTTTAGTGGTGACCAAGCCAGAGCCGCCACTGATGGAGAACTCTATGATCAGATCCACGCTCTGCTAAAAGAAACTGAAAGGATTTGGAATTCACAGGACTTTGGTCGGTTACGAGACGTTTGGGATACCGAAGATAATGAGCCATGGTACATACCCGAAGAGATTCGTGAAGCTTTTACGACCTGGGCTGAACTGGATGCCTACTGGACCCGTGGCGAGGCTTCGGGTCGGCGTGTTCTGAAAGCCTTTCGCTGGTGGTTTGACGATCTCAAAGTGAAAAGATTGGCAGCCGACCTAACCCTGGCAATGTTCAATCATTATTACGAACTCGAAGTAAATTTGCCAGGCGCTACCCCCTCGGCAGGCTTCGACCGGGTCCTCACCCTGTTTCGCCTGAAACCGGGAGGATGGCGGCATATACTCTACGCTCAATGTCCCTTGGGACCGGAAAGCTATGTCCGTGCTCTGAGAGAACGTATAGTTAGCCCTGATTTTGAGGCATTCCGCGATACAGTAGAGGAAAAGTAAAGGGCATGAACCGATTGAGTTTGGCTGCGAGTGTGCATGGCCGATGATTGTCCGTCGTCAGAGTATTTGGGACAGCGGGGGTTGATAAACTAAGAGAGGGTTTGGCCCATCTTGGTTTTCAGTTTAGGCGGCGGTTTTGCGGTGCTGCAAGCGCCGTTGGTTGATGGTGTTTTGTTTGATTCTCTCCCTTTCGAGTAAGATGGTTTCGCCGCGCCCGAAGTAGACGTCGGCGGGCGTCAGATTGCTCAGGCTCTCGTGGTAGCGGTGGTGATTGTAGTAGGCGACGAAGCGCCCGATCCCGGTCTTGAGATCGCCCGGCAGGAAGTAGTTCTCTAACAGGATGCGGTTCTTCAGGGTCTGATGCCACCGCTCGATCTTGCCCTGTGTCTGCGGGTGATAGGGTGCGCCGCGCACATGATCCATGCCGTTGTCGTCGAGCCATTCGGCCAGTTCGCTAGAGATGTAGGACGCGCCATTGTCTGACAGCAGGCGGGGCTTGTGCCGGACCTCGACCCGGTCGCAGCCTGAGGCCTGCAATGCTAGTTTCAGGGTGTCTGTGACGTCACTGGCCTTCATGCTCGTACACAGCGTCCAGGCGATGATGTAGCGGGAGTAATCATCCAGGATGGTGCTCAGGTAGAACCAGCCCCATCCGATGACCTTGATGTAGGTGAAGTCGGTCTGCCAGAGCTGGTTCGGGGCCGTGGTTTTGTCCCTGAACTCATCGCCTGCCTTGGCGGTGGCGGCAATTGGGGCGGCGCGGCCGTCGACCCCACCTCGGGTGTCCTCATCGTCAAAGGACAGAACTTCGGCAGTGTTTTCCGCTTGGAACCGGCAACGGAAAGACGCGCGACCGACGGAGGGTCTTTCAACCGGTTCATGGAGTGCACCCCGTACCGCATCCAAGGCGGCCGCTGGCAATCTCCCTTTGGTATTCCCTGCAATCCACCGCCATGGGGAGAGCTGTCCGCCATTGACTTGAACACCGGCGCCTATGTGTGGCGGCGGCCCTTGGGCCAAGTGCCCTTCGGCCCGTTCAAACTGTTGAACTCGCCCAAAGCCTGGGGCGGCCCCATTTCCGGCGGCCCGATGATCACCGGCGGCGGTTTGGTGTTCATTGGCGCCACTATGGAGAGCGCTTTCCGGGCTCTGGATGTGGCGACCGGCGAAACGCTTTGGTCGGTCACGCTAGAGGCTCCCGCCATGGCCGTGCCCATGACATATGGGGTAAACGGCCGTCAATATGTGGTGGTCGCCGCTGGTGGCAGTCGCCTCGTCGGCACCGAACTCAGCGACGCTTTGGTGGCTTTCGCCTTACCTTAACGTCCGCTCTAAGGATTGCGGCTGAGGCCGCGCTGCTCTAATGCCGCAAGATAAGTGGACCAATTGGAGTTATAATCGCGGCACAATTCCAACAGCGTCGTCCAGGAATATATCCCCGTGTCGTGCAGATCGTCGAACACCAACCGGATTGCATAGTTGCCCACTGGTTCGATGTTGATGATACCGACATGGCGCCTTCCACCAACAATGACTTTTTCACCGCCGTGGGCCTGCACTTCGGCGGACGGACTCTCCACCCGGAGGTATTCCGCAGGGAGGACGTAACGTTCTTCGTTATCGAACGTGACGGTCAGTGTTTTGGCTTCGGGGTCGTAGGCAATGTCCGTCGGCCACGCCGAAGAAGCAAGGTCGTTCGCATCCGCATCACTCACGGTTTGTCGTCAAGCCGCCGTGCTTCGTCAGGCAACATGATCGGGATCCCGTCGCGCACGGGAAAAGCCAGACCCGCCTGTTTGCTGATGAGTTCCTGGGCGTCCTTATCGAATTCCAGTGGACCTTTGGTGACCGGGCAGACAAGAATTTCCAATAATTTTGGGTCGATGTCCGGTGATGCCACGGTTTATCTCCTTGTCGCAGGGCAGTGCGTATCCAGCATTCTCATTGCTGGGGTCCTTCCGTCATGCCGGTTTCAAACACACCCATTTGCAACAGCGCCAAAAGCATATCGGCCCGGTCGCTGACCGTTTCAGATTCAAGCAAAGCCTGTTTCTCCCGGGGATCAAACGGGCAAATCATGCACAAGGATGAGACCAAGGTGTGATCCGACAGTCCTTTGATAACATCAACTTTAAGCCGCATGCCCTGGGCATCGACATAGGGTTGCAGGGCTTCGAGCAGAGTGTCGCGGTCAAGGTCAAAGTCTTCGGGCGGATCCATGTCTGCTGCAAATCGTGTGTAGTCCGCGCGCACGCGGCGGTATCCTTTCCGCCCTTCAAGCTCCTCGACCACATGAAAGCGGCTTAGTCCTCGCAAAGCGATGAGCAGCCTGCCGTCTTCGGTTTCTTCAAAATAGACAATGCGGCCGACGCAACCGGTTTTATAAAGCGGCGGTTCTTCATCTTCTGACAACGCGAACCCGCTGTCTTCATCGCCGTCGCTGTCTTCGTCATCGTCAGAATCAGACATGGCGTCGTAATTGGGTTGAATCATGCCGAACAGGCGCCCTTCGGCCAGGGCATCCTGGGTCATGTTGAGATATCGCGGCTCAAAGATATTGAGCGGTAGACGTCCGGCCGGTAGAAGCACCGCTCCGGTCAGAGGAAACACCGGCAGCTCTGTCGGCAGATCTTCGAACTTGGTGGATATGGGGCTAAACATCAGGGTTTCTGTTTCACCCACCGTTTAGGCAAACAACAGAGACGATAACCGGCGACGCCCCTCAATGGTTAGCGGATCCGTCGGACCGAACGCCTCAAAAAATTTGACCAGCTGTTTGCGCGCACCGTCGTCATCCCATTTGCGGTCGAGTTTGACGATCTCAAGCAAATCATTGACCGCACCTTCGCGGTCATTGGCGCTGTAGCGCGCCATAGCCAAATCGAAACGCGCCTGCATGTCTTTGGGATTGTCGGCAACCGCTTGCTCAAGAGCTGACAAGTCGGCTTCCGATCCTTTGTCCGCTGTCGAGTCCTTCAACTCTAAAGCCGTGACCACGGCTGCAATTTCCGGCTTGGCGCGAAGGTCTTCCGGCAATTGCTCGATGACCTGCCTGGCGACGTCGTCCTCCCCCATATCCATGTAGCTGCGCAATGCTCCGCCAAGCGCACGGGCGTTTTCCCAGTCTTGGCCGAGGACTTGCTGAAAGACGTCCAGCGCCTCCCCGTGTTGGCCCTCCGCTGCAAGCGCCTCAGCTTGCTCAAGGGCAGTATCAATGGGAGAGCCCTCGCCGCCGGTGAGTTTGTCGACAAAGGATTTGAGCTGACTTTCAGGCAGGGCGCCCATAAACCCATCGACGGGGCGGCCGTCCTTGAAAGCGAAAACCGCAGGAATGGACTGGACTCGGAACTGGGCCGCCAAAGGTTGGTTTTCGTCAACGTTGACTTTGACGAGGCGGACTTTGCCGCCATAGCTGCTGACGATCTTCTCCAGCGCAGGCCCAAGCTGTTTGCACGGTCCGCACCAGGGTGCCCAAAAATCG
Source organism: Rhodospirillaceae bacterium (assembly GCA_965207985.1). Classification (GTDB taxonomy): domain Bacteria; phylum Pseudomonadota; class Alphaproteobacteria; order Rhodospirillales; family Rhodospirillaceae; genus CBDBND01. The sequence continues at coordinate 12,185 of CBDBND010000014.1, forward strand.
ACAATGACGGGCGCAGACTTGGAGGCTTCCAGCACGTCCTCTTGAAAGGTTTCCGTCCCGCTATCTTTGATGATCTCTCCCGGCGGTGCGGCCGCGAGACCGTCTTGAGGGGGCGAAGAAGGGTCGCCAATGAGCATAGAAGCCCTCGTCTCGGTGGTTGATGCGTCTTTCAAGCCCTTAGATGCGTCTTAATGGCCCGAAACGCAAGAGAGGGCCGTTCTTGAGGCTGATGGGAAGCTCTCTCAAACCTAGGGGAACCCTTGCAAAGCAGTGGTGAGGGGGTATAGTCCGCCTCCTTTCACGGCGGCCATTTGTGTGATTGGACAGCCGGTCGAGCGGGCGTAGCTCAGGGGTAGAGCACAACCTTGCCAAGGTTGGGGCCGTGGGTTCGAATCCCATCGCCCGCTCCATTTCTCATTCGCATCGTTTGTTCTGCTAGGGGTGTTCGAACTTACGTTTCCTGCGCCGCGCACACGTTTTGCCACTCCTCTTTGAGAAGAGCATAAAAGGTGTCCGTCGTCAGATTATTTGGGACAGCGGGGGTTGATAAACTAAGAGAGAGTTTGGCCCATCTTGGTTTTCAGTTTAGGCGGCGGTTTTGCGGTGCTGCAAGCGCCGTTGATTGATGGTGTTTTGTTTGATTCTCTCCCTTTCGAGTAAGATGGTTTCGCCGCGCCCGAAGTAGACGTCGGCGGGCGTCAGATTGCTCAGGCTCTCGTGGTAGCGGTGGTGATTGTAGTAGGCGACGAAGCGCCCGATCTTGGCCTTGAGATCGCCCGGCAGGAAGTAGTTCTCTAACAGGATGCGGTTCTTCAGGGTCTGATGCCACCGCTCGATCTTGCCCTGTGTCTGCGGGTGATAGGGTGCGCCGCGCACATGATCCATGCCGTTGTCGTCGAGCCATTCGGCCAGTTCGCTAGAGATGTAGGACGCGCCATTGTCTGACAGCAGGCGGGGCTTGTGCCGGACCTCGACCCGGTCGCAGCCTGAGGCCTGCAATGCTAGTTCCAGGGTGTCTGTGACGTCACTGGCCTTCATGGTCGTACACAGCGTCCAGGCGATGATGTAGCGGGAGTAATCATCCAGGATGGTGCTCAGGTAGAACCAGCCCCATCCGATGACCTTGATGTAGGTGAAGTCGGTCTGCCAAAGCTGGTTCGGGGCCGTGGTCTTATCCCTGAACTCATCGTTCGCCTTGATCACCACAAACGCCGGGCTGGCGATCAGGTCATGGGCCTTGAGAAGCCGGTAAACACTGGCTTCCGAGACGAAGTAGGCCTGTGTATCGGTGAACCGTACCGCCAGTTCCCGGGGCGACAGGTCCGGGTTCTCCAGGGCCATCTGGACAATCCGGTCACGGATCTCATCCGGGATGCGGTTCCACACCCGGGACGGCTTGGGCGGCCTGTCTTCAAGGGCCTCAAGCCCGCCCTGCAGATAGCTGTTGTACCAGCGGTAAAACGTGGTGCGGGGAACCCCAAGGGTGTCCAACGTACGCTTGGCCGGCAGATGCGACTGTTCCACCAGCCTGATGATCTCGAGCTTCTCGGAGGCGGGGTATCTCATGCGTCGTCTCCCCCATCCCCGATCATGTTTTTTTTGAGAAGGCGCAGTTCCAGGGCCTGTTCGGCCACCACCTCCTTGAGGTCGTGAGCCTGGCGGCGCAGCTCCTTGACCTCGCCCGTGTTGGCCTCACGGGCCGTATCACCGGCCAGGCGCTTCTTCCCGGCCTCAAGGAACTCCTTCGACCAGCTGTAATACATCCCCTGGGCTATGCCCTCACGGCGGCATAGCTCGGCAATCGGGTCCTCGCCGCGCAGTCCGGCCAGGACAATGCGGATCTTCTCCTCAGCACTGTAACGCTTGCGGGTCTTGCCGGATGTCCTTGACCTCCGCTCCGCAACATCCCGTTCTGTCATCGTTCACTCCTCACGATGGCCAATAACACTCTCTTACGCAATCACCCTAATCTGTTCCATTGGTCCTGAGGCTCTTGCCGTAAGGAGAGTGTTATTGGCTCATCTGTCATCATTGAGGGAACCCGGCTGCACTCAAGTGGGCCGCGGATGAACCGGTCGCTCGAGATCACTGGAACGCCCATGAAGCGCCTCGCAGGTGGTCAGCCCGCCCGAGTAGGGCCATGTGTCGAGGATGATATCGACATTGCTATATTGGTTTAAGAACTCGGCGTGTTCGCCGCCGGTGCCGATGTTGTGGAGCGGACGGTCAAGGACATTCGCCGGTCAAGACGCGCAAGCGTTACAGTGCTGAGGAGAAGATCCGATGGAGTGGACGCCCCCTCCCGACGGCATCGCAAACGGTTGCGCCCGAACCATGCGAAGGTGCGTTCGACCACCCAACGGCGCGGCAGCGCAACGAAGCCGTCCGCCTTGTCGTTGCGCCTGACGATCTCCAGCGCCCAGTCGCCGATCTTCTTCAGCGCCCCGGCCAGCTTAGGGCCGGCGTAAGCGCCGTCGGCGAAGATATGGCCGACCCCGGGAAACCACGCCCCCACCTCGGCGAGCAGCGACGGCGCACCGTCGCGATCCTGGATGTCAGCCTCGTGGACCACGGCACCGAGCAACCGCCCGCCAGTGTCCACCACGATATGGCGCTTGCGGCCCATCACCTTCTTACCCGCGTCAAACCCGCGCGGACCTCCGCTTTCCGTGGTCTTCACCGACTGGCTGTCGATCACCCCGGCAGTCGCGGCAGCGGCCCGCCCCTCGGCCTCGCGGGTGCGCGCCAGAAGCGCCCGGTTGACCTCCTGCCACGTCCCGTCGTCGCGCCACTTGTAGAAATAGTACTGAACCGAGCTGCGCGGCGGAAACTCGCCGGGCAGCATGCGCCACTGGCAGCCGCTGCGGGCCATGTACAGGATCGCGGTCATCACTTCCCGCATATCCGTCTTGCGCGGGCGGCCCAGAGCCCTTGCGGGCGGCATATGGGGTTCGATCACGCACCATTCGGTATCGCTCAGATCGCTTGCGTAGCGGTGCGCCTCGCGCTCATATTTCTCACGAGTGGCGTCAGTCCACATCTTGTTATCCTCCTTGCTGGCGAACACAACAAGGGAATCACAAGGGACTGATTCCACTCAATTCTTTTTCGGTCAGGCTCTAAAGGATCATAAGATGTGTTTGGGGAGGGGTGGCCGTGAAGGACTGTGACGTTGTCCTCATCGGTGCAGGGATCGGCGGACTGACGGCGGCCCTGGCCTTGCAGCGGGCAGGTTTCGCCGTTTCCATTTATGAACGGGCCGACGAACTCATTGAAATTGGTGCCGGCCTCACCCTTGCTAAGAACGCCAGCAAGGCGCTGCGTTCTCTAGGGTTGGCGGACAAATTCGACACCTACAGCTTTTGGCCGGAGTCCGGTGGCGGCAAAAATCTCGCCACCGGTGAATTTCAGCGGCGGTCAAGCGCGCCGGGCGACCTTCGTCAAGAGCGGGGAGAAACGAACCCCGACCCTGATGCCCGCTTTCGTATGTATCACCGCGCTGATCTCCATCAAATGTTGATGGAAGCCGTGTTGGAACACGATGCAGATGCCATCCGTCTCGGTCATTGTTTTCAATCCCTGGAACAGGATGAGGATTCAGCGACCGTTCATTTTGAAAACGGCGTTTCGGTCACGGGCGATGTTGTGATTGGCTGCGACGGTAATCGATCGGTGGTCCGTCAAACCATATTCGGCGACGATACGGTTGAGTTTCTCGGTTACGTGGCCTGGCGGGGGATCATTCCCGTTACCTCTCTACCGCCAGGTACCATTGATACGGACTCGTGTCTTTATAGCGGTGACCACCACAGCCTGCTGCGCTATCGGATTCGAGACGGCAATTCTCTGAACGTCGTCGCCTATGCCAAAAAAAAGGGATGGGTTGAGGAAGGCTGGGCGGTTCCTGCTGAAAAAAGCGAACTCAAAAAAGAATTTGAAAGCGCCGCTCCTGAAGTGCAATTGCTTCTGGATGCCATTCCGCAAGAAGAATGCTTCAAATGGGGACTGTTCGGCCGTGAACCAATGACGTCATGGACCGTCGGCCGGGTCTCGCTTTTAGGCGACGCCGCCCATCCCATGCTGCCGTTCTTGGGTCAGGGCGCGGGCATGGCGATCGAGGATTCCGTTGTCCTTGCCCGCTGTTTGCAGGCATCTGAGACTGTAGAAGAAGCGCTGCGGCGCTATGAAGCCGCGCGTATCGAGCGCACCACTCTGGTGACCATCGGTGCGCGGTATAACGGTTTGCGCATGCACGGGACTATTGAAAAGGCGCTGGAGGAGCGGGCCAAGGAATACGACGCCATCACCATCCACGATTACGATGCAGCGACGGTTGCTATTTAATTAGGAATCAAAGCCCGAGAGCGCCAGGATTAATGAGGTCGTCCGGGTCGACCATTTTTTTTATGGAGCGGATCATGTCGGCGGTGTTGTCCAACCGGCTTTCAAGAAATGGATAATTGCGGCCGATTTGCATATGCGTGCCGCCACGTTTGCGAAACAACTCTGCCAAACCGAGCCGTAAAGTTCCCACATCGGCCCAGGCTTTGGGGTCATGATCGAAGGTTTTCTTGGTGTTGAGAAAGTCTTCGTCCAAGTAGCTCTCAATCATGTCCGTGCGCCGGTCCTTCCAATAGAGATTGACCTCAACCAACACCCGGGACTGGCCAATGAGGTTGCTGACCTGACCCCATACCAAGCCGTGTTCTTCAATGACGTCCTTTTGTGAATCCATATAGGCATCGATGTCGTCGAGAATGGTCCCGTGCAACGAATGGGGCAGGATGCCATGCATGGGTACCCAGCGGTCGCCATGGGGGCCAAGCATCATCAACGGCGGCGGAAACGGCGTACCGCGCATAACCTTTGGGATGCTCGCTTCTATTTCGCGACCGTTGTGGTCGGTGCAGGCTTTCTTAACCAGAGCCAAAGCGCTTTCCACATCGGCGTCGTCCCGGCCGTCCACGCTCATGTGCAACGTGTATCCCACATCCTTGAGATAACGCCGGCCGGCGGCGGCAACCTTAAAGGCTTCCTTCATGCCTTTGAGGATCGAGCTTTGCCCTTTGGCGATACCCAAAAGTTTATCGACGTCATCCGCAAATCCGGTCGAAGCGATACGGTCCGACAAAAAGAACGGGTCCAGCCCAAAACATTCCGATACCAATCCCAATCGTCCAACCGCACCGGTGGCCAATGCAAAATCGGATCGTTCCGGAAACGTAAATGCAGCAAAGCGTTTTTCCTTGGGCCGGGGAATCAGTTGCAGAGCTATTTCCGCTTTGATGCCCAAAGCGCCGCTGTCGCCTAAAAATAACCCGGTGAGGTCCGGGCCGTAATAGCGATTGAAGGGGGTCGCGTTGTCCGGCGTGGCCCAGGACCCGGTACGCAGTTCGTCACCGTTGGCCATGACCATGCGCAAGCCAATGACACTTTCCACCAGCATGCCGTGGCGGCCGGAGCCATAATTGATAGCGTTTTGAGAAAGGCCACCGCCGACGGTCGCATGCAGTCCCGAGCCCGTGCCCCAGAAGGGTGTGCGCAGTCCAAGCGGCTTCAAGGCTTCGTTGAGTTGGTTCCACGTCACACCCGCCTGGACGCGGACATACAGATCCTCCTCGTTAATCTCGACAATCTCGTTCATGCGCTGCATGTCGAGGAGGATGGTGTCGTCCCGGTCCGTCAGATACCCCGCCGAGTAAGACAGCCCGCCGCCGCGGGCGGCCAGTGTGAGATCCGCGTCAGTGGCGATGCGCACAACCGTCTGCACCTGCTCGATGGAGTTGGGGCGGACAACAGCCAAGGGTGGCGTTCGTTCGTAGTAGATGTCCTTGCCGTAAAGGGCACGGTCGGACTCGTCGGTTAGAATGTGTTCGCCGCCGACCGCTTCCGTTATGGCCGCAATCGCTTCTGAGTGCCCCATTGCGCATCCCCATTGTTTCAGTCACTGAACGAGCATCCTTTAGGTGCCGTTCTTGGACAGGGTATTCTTTGACGATACTGTATCAGCTTGCACCGCCGTTCTGTCCAGGCAAGCGGCCAAGAAAGTTAAAAGGGGTTGGGATGCCGACGGTTCTCATCACCGGAGCGAACCGGGGTCTGGGTCTCGAGTTTGCCAAGCAATACGCCGATAACGAGTTTGCCAAGCAATACGCCGAATGGACCGTCATCGCCACATGCCGGAACCCGGATAAGGCAGATCAACTCAATGGTCTTGCAAGTGAACACGGTACAGTCACCGTGCATCAAATGGATGTTGCGGATCATGGCAGCGTCGACAATTTGGCACGAACCCTTACCGGTCAGCCCATCGATGTCCTGATCAACAACGCTGGCATTGCCAGCGACGATTTCGCCCGCCAAATGCTTGGTAATTTCGATTTTGACGGCTGGGCCAACATGATTCGGACAAACACGTTTGGTCCATTGAAAGTATGCGAAGCGTTTATGGACAATGTCGCTGCCGGCGAGGTTAAAAAGATCGCTGCCGTGTCCAGTACGGTGGGTTCATTGTCAGAAATGAACAACTATCCTGTCTATCCTTACGGCACCAGCAAAGCGGCTCTGAATAAAGCCATGCGGGTGATGGCCGAGCAATTGCGGGATCAAGATATTGCCGTCATGTGCCTCTGTCCCGGTCATGCAAAAACAGACATGGGCATGAAAGCGGAAGGGGCCTCCGTCGAGGTGGACGACAGCGTTTCTGGCATGCGGCAACAAATCGATAATTTGTCCATGAATACGACGGGTACGTTTAAACGCTACAATGGCGAAACCGTTGCCTGGTAGGGAGAGGGGTTAAAGGTGGACGGCGCGACACCGAGTCATATTCCAACGCGGGAAGAGATCACCACGGCGGCGCGGGATTTGATTCCTGTGCTCAGAGAACGTGCCGTGGCCACGGAAGAAAACCGCGCGCTGTTGCCCGAAACCATCGCAGACCTCAAAGCGGCCGGTATCCACAAGATCTTTACGCCCAGGCGGTACGGTGGGTTTGAGATGGACTGGGGCACCCATGTGGATGTCACCAAAGAGCTGGGCAAAGGGTGCGGTTCCACCTCTTGGGTCGCGTCCGTTGTGTATTGCCATACCTGGCTGCTGGCCCGCTTCCCGCCCGACTGTCAGGAGGAGTTCTGGCCCGATCATCCCGACGCAGTGATCGGCACGGCCTTCGCAGGTGGCGGTGGCATGGAGGAAACCGACGGCGGTTACGTGCTCAACGGCCGTTGGCGATTTTCCAGCGGGATCGATCACGCCGATTGCGCAGTCGTTGCCGCTAAAGTCGGCGGCAGCGACGACGATCCTCACAGTGGCAGAACGCAGATTTTTCGCATGGCGATGCTCTTGCCGTCTGAATACGAGGTGGTCGACGTTTGGCAATCGGAAGGCTTGCGGGGAACAGGCAGCAACGACATCCAAGTGAAAGATCAATTCATCCCCACGCACCGTACGATCTTGACGGAAGAGGCGATCGGCACCAAACCTCCCGGAGCCGTGCTGCACGACAGCTACATCTACAAGGCCGAGTTCTCGCCTTACTTCTTTACGTTGATTTGCGGGCCCATGCTGGGCACGGCCATGGGCGCCTTAGAGGAATACTGCGAGATCACAAAGACCCGTGTGGGGCAGATGTTCAAGGAATCAATCGTTGAACAAGTCCCCGTTCAAATTCGGGTGGGTGAGTCGGCGGCGGAAATTCATGCGGCAAATCTTATTGTGGAGAACATCAACCGGTATTTGCATGAAGAAGGGTCTGCCGGACGTGAGTTGCCTGGCAAAACTCTCATGACCATCCGTCGCGATTTGGCCCATGCCTCCCGTCAATGTTTGTCAGCGGCGAACCGCCTGTCCGCCATGATGGGCGTGACGGCGCAAACCGGACACAATCCCGTTCAACGTCATTTCCGCGACTGCCGCACGATCTCCACACACGGCGGTATTCAATGGGATGCCAGCATGGGGCCCACCGGCAAGACAATGCTCGGTCTCAAGACTGGTGATCCTAAAGTCGATGATGCGGTACCGTCCGCGGACTTGGACCGCGCGATTATCAGTTAGGAAAATAGAGAACGTTCATGGGCCGCCCCCACATCGAGTTCATTCAATCGCAAGTTCTGCCCTTTACCGAGGGGCTCTATGGCGGAGCGCGGCCGGAACTGGAGATGCGCATTCTCAGCATCGATGACGAAGCCGGAGATGCTTCGACCATGCTGCGCTGGCCGGCGGGGTTTTCTCGCTCTGAGCCGGAACATCTCGACTGCGATGAGGAATTTCTCGTTCTTGAGGGCTCAATCGAAATCAACGGCAACATGTACCGTAAACATGATTACGCCCATTTGCCGCGCGGTTACTTGCGCAACAACCAGTCTTCGGAAAAGGGCGCCGTCACGCTGACGTTTTTCTCATCCGAGCCGCATGCAATAGCATCGGACTCACCTGGCAACGGCTTCGACCCTAAGCGCCTGGTGGAACACATCGAAACCCGTACCTACGAGACCATGACCAATGTAGGGGAGTCTTTCGATACCCCCGATTGGGACCCCACCGGTACGTTTCACAAACTGCTTTATCTCGATCCTTATACGGAAGAGCGCACCTGGATCATCGGAATGGCACCCCATTGGAGCACCAATCTGTGCGAAGTTCATCCGGTGGTGGAAGAGGAGTTCTCTATCCTCGGCGATCTGTGTTTTCCTATCGGCAATTTTCGCGATGGCGCCTACTTCTGGCGGCCACCTGGCATTCAACACGGACCGTTCGCCTCTTGGGGCGGATCACTGCACATTGTCCGGTGTAAAGGCGGTGCGTTTGCCACGGAATGGGTGGAAGGGGATCCACCCGACTGGTACCCGGATTACAACCCAATCCTGCCGCCCGCGTATGAGGCGCACGTCAAAGCCGGTGTAAACTACAACCGGGAACCCAACTACTAGGAAGCGGCGTTATGGCCCAGCCGTCTTATAAACACGTCCGGTCCCAATCGCTCGATTGGGAGGATGATCCCGACATCCCCGGGTTTCGGCAGAAGATGCTGAACTTCGATGACGCAACGAAAGCCGTGGTTCGTTTGTGGTTCATCCCGCCCGACTGGGGCAAGGACGTATTCGGCGGCAAGCCCGACCGCCACTATCATAAAAGCGCCGTCGAATGTGGTTTTCATTTATATGGCGATTTTCCCCATTGGGAGTTCAACAGCGTCGACGATTTCGATGGCGATCTATACGTCTTCAAGCGCGGCATCTTTATGAACCGGCCGCCGGGCAGTTTGCACGGATTGCTTCCCGAGCCCCGCTCTCAAGCCGGTGCGGTCATTCTCTATTGGGTGACTGGGCCCGGCGCCAGCATCAAAGACCCTGAATTTCCGAAAGAGACGGTCAACGTTGCCTTCGACAAAGAAGTCAAAGTCGACATCAATGCGTTTACACCCTGTACCATTACGCAAACGGAAGATCTGGAGTGGCAAGCCCATCCGGACGAGCCGGAGTGGAAAATAAAGGCTCTTGCCGACGCCGCGTATGACGCCGATTCTGTCAATTTGGTTCACATTCCTACCGACTGGCAGGCGTCTGATATCGGCGCGTTTGACGTTGCGGTGGAGTCAGAAAAACCTTGGCTCTACGTCGTTCACGGTGATCTCAGGGTGACGGTCGGCGATACGGACCTCAAGCTGGTTCAGGACGACTTTCTCATGTGGTCCACAGACGCGCCCCTGCTGCTGCCTGAAGAGCCCCTCAGCGATGTGGGCTGCACTGTGCTCTGTTCCGGACATAGGCTGGCGGGGTCTAAAGTCTGATCAGACCCTTATGAGATCTCTGGGCAGGGTGTAGAGCCGTTCCGCACCATCCTTGGTGATTAGCATGCTTTCTTCAAAGAACATGCCGCCCCAACCCACTTCGTGGAGTTCGAAATCCATGTTGAGAACCATGTTCTCTTCGATGGGAAAGTCCCCCAGCGTGCCGCCGGCGATGAAGGGCACTTCAATATGGTCCAGACCGATGCCGTGAATGAAGGCCAACTCAAAGGTCGGGCAGCCATTCTTACGCACAACATCGATGGCTTGGTTGCGAAGGTCACCGGTGGAAAGCCCCGGCTTAATGGAATCGTACACGGCGTCGATCCCCGCTTTGTATCCCTGCCAGTAGGTCTCCATTTTCTTTGACGGCTCGCCCAATACCACCGTGCGTTGGCAATCTCCCATGTAGCGGCGCCAGCGCATCATGCTGTCGAAACAGATCTGATCGCCCTCGGCGATGGGATAATCCTTGAATACCCGCCCGGCGCCCGCACTCTTGCGTCCGGCCCCATTGAAGGCGGCTAGTACCCGGCCACCCTGTTCGGCCACGCCGACCTCATAGGCCGTGACGACGTCTTCCCAAGTGCCACCGTCGCGGATGGCGGCGAAAGCCTTGTTCATGGCCTTTTCGTTTTTCTTGGCTGCCGTGCGCAGGATCTCGATCTCGTCCGGCGTTTTGACCATGCGGATCTCGAACAAAAGATTGGTGGCATCGGACACGGTGGCATCCTTGATGGCATCGCCCAGCACGTCAGCGAACCGGGTATCGTCGAAGCCAAGTTTTGCACCGGTTAAGCCCATGTCCTGCAAGGCTTTCGCCGTGGTTTCGAACACACCGACGTAGTGGTTCTTTTCCACATCATCGACCATGCGGCGCATGGCCTGCTCTTCTTCGGTGAAGTCCACGTCTTTGGCGAACGTGTGTACTTTGAGCACACCGCCGTAGATGCCGAAGTAATACAAACGCACGTCGGGCATCCACGTGGGCCGTTCGTACAGCACCACCGCTTCGATTTCAGTGGTGATCAAGCACGGCGCGATGTCTTCGGAGCGGGGAAGAATGGCGCAAGCCAGCCACGGTACGTCGTAGACAAAATCCGTGTCGTAGTCGCTAAGGTAGACAACGTTATTGGGAGAAACGGCGATGAGGGCGTCCAAGCCCTCGCGGTCCATGATGGCGTTGGCGCGGTCGCGGTTGAGCAGCATCTATTCCGCCGCCTGCTTCGCTGCGTGTTCGTCATAAACCTTTTTCATGGTGACTATGGCCTTCTCTGCCGTGGGGAATCCGGCCTCAAGCCCGGTCAGCATGAGAATCTCTTCCACCTCTTCCTGGGGAATCTGGTGGTAGGCCGCCATTTTGAAAAAAAACTCTGCTTCGTCCCGGTGCAGGCCGGTGAACAAAGAAATAGCGCAAAGGATTTTGGTTTTGAGCTCGACCTTGTCCATCTCCCAGATGGGCACCATGACGTTGATGAGTTTTTGATGAAAGGCAGGCGGACGCGTTGCCACGATCCACTGATAGATCTCTTCGCCTTCGTCCGGTCCCCAGAGCTTATGCGTTATGGCGCGGAACCGCGCCTCCATGTCGTCGGCCATGCGTCCCCCAATTTTTTTGTCACTTTATGCTTTTTGCCCGATGGTCATCCACCAGGGATAGGCCCCGAAAAAGTAATCCACGTCCGTGCTCCAACCGGTGAGGTGGTTGGGCAAGCCTTCCTCTCTCACCTCGGTAAATCCTGCCGTGTTCAGAATTTCTTTCCGGTCCAACGAAAAGAACAACGGAATGAACGGGTCCTCCATGCGCCGGCCGGTGGAATCCAACAGGAACTCCGAAAGTGGATGATAGTCTTCCTTCAGCACCTTGAACGGCGGCGATTCCATAATAGCGAAAATCCCACCGGGTCTCAGGATGCGCAGCGCTTCCCGGGCGATCTCATCCATCGCCTTGCGGTTGACCTCGTGGTACAGCCAGATGGCGGTGACTAAATCCACGCTGTTGTCCTCAAAGGGCATGTCCTCGGCCAGCGCTTGAACAAAGTGGACTTCCTTGCCCCGCTGTTCAGCCAGCTTGTGCCCGTATTTCAATTGCGGGGCGGCGTAATCCACTCCGTAGACCTTGGCGTCCGGATAGAGATCGCAATAGGGGAAGGCGCTTTTGCCGATGGCGCAGCCGAGATCGACGATAGTTTTGTAATTTCCTTTGGGAATGCCGTTGGCCAGCGCCCAGCCCATTTCATCGTTGTCGTCGCGGTGACAGAGAAATGGCCCGATCATCCAGTGATACATGATCCCGGCGAAGGGGCTGCCGTGATAGTTGCCCGGCTGGGTATGGATTTCCACGTTCTTGTAGTAGCGCGGCGGCTGAACGTCCGGATTGAGGGTGAGGCTGCCTAACGCGCCCGGCTCGTTATAGGTGTCGAGCCATGCGATCACTTTGTCCTTCTGTTTTTCCAAGATGTCGAGCACCGTCTGAAACATCATGGCGTGATTGTTGTACTCGAAGAACGCCCCGAATTTGTACGCCGTGGACTGTTCCATCAACGCTTTGGTTTCAGAGAGACCAGGCTTGTCGGAACTCAGTTTCGTTTTGTTCTTCTCATAGAATTCGATCATGCCCGGGCCGATGCCCGTTGAGTTGTATCCCATGAGTCCCGAGACGAAATCGTATTTCGCTTGTTCGGTGCGGGTGATTTGGAAGTCCATAGCCGCGCTTCTTCTGTTCGGAGGAGGAGAGGAAAAGTCTATCGGGCGTAAGGGCTCAGCGCAAACGGGGTGGGTCATGAGGGCGATCAAATCAGCGGTTTGTCTTGAGAGGAAAGCGTGGCTTTCTGATCCTGCCTGTGCAGACTGTTGCCAAAGACGTTAGGATCACCGAGGTCCGGCGGGCCGCCAGGGCCAGAGGGGCAAGCATGGCGAAAGACTACTTTTTGGACGAAGACCCCGCCGTTGACCGGGTGATGAAAGTGGTGGTGGCTCTGGCCCGGGAAACTTGGGTGCTCAAGGACAGGCTTGGTATCGTCGAACGCAAGCTGGATGAAAAAGGCGTGGTCACGCGCGCTGACCTGGATGAGTACAAACCCACCCCGGAAGAGGAAAAAGACATACTCGCCGCCAGGGATGCCTTTGTCGAAGATGTGCTCTCCCCCATTGTGTCTGACAAAATTAAAGTCGATTAGCTCTCCTCGTGCTTAGACCGTCAGGATTGGTTGATGTTTTCACTTAGAACGTTTTGGTCACAAGTCCGGGGCTATCCCCTAATCGTTTTTGTCACCTGCTTGTTGTGCTGGAGCCTGACGAGCATGGATCAATCCCTGTTCGGTTATGCCGTTCCGGGGATCCAGGAAGAGTTCGGTGCCAGTTATAGCGATGTGGGGTGGATCCTTTCCGTTTCATTTGTCTTTGCCGCGTTCACCTCGGCCATCATTGGAACCCTGACCGATCGCTATGGCCGTCGCACCATGTTTCTTTTTTGTTTGGCGGTCTCGGCTTTGCTGGTAGGGCTGCATGCTTTTGTTATCGGACTGCTGAGTTTGACGCTGCTACGCATGTTTGCCTTCGGGATCAGCAACGGTCTCTCTCCCATCACCACGTCCTTTGTTGCGGAAACCGCGCCGGCCCGGTTCCGGGGGTTTTTGGTGGCGCTCATTCAATGCGGCTATCCCATCGGCTGGTTCGTCGCCTCACTGTTTGTAGTGCCCCTGATCGTCAGTTTTGGCTGGCGCTATATTTTTATGCCCGCCTTGTTGGTCATCCCCATCGCTTTTCTTTTGGTTCGCTATCTGCCGGAGAGTATGCGCTTCACCGAAGCGAAAGCAAAGCGGGAGGCGGAATAGCTGGGTGGCGGGTCCGTTTCTGACGAACCCTTTCTCCAACGCATCAAGGAACTTTTTGCCCCTGATCTGCGCAAGCGGACGCTGATGATCTTCACGGCATTTTTCTGCTTCGGTGGCGCCTATGCCGGAACGGCGTTTTTCTTTCCCGCCTACTTCAATCAATTCCGGGGGTATTCCATCGAAACCGCAACGGCGATCGTCGGCATTTCCTATGGCGTCGGCGTTCTGGGCTATGTCGCCGTCGCCTTCATCGGTGAATTCGTTCTCACGCGGCGCAACACCTGTGCTTTGTGGGCGACGCTTGGTGCCATGGCCACGCTCGGCTTGATGTGGCTACCCGAAACGCAAACGCAAGATATGATCTGGTTTGGTGTGATGGCGGCGTTCTTCTATGGCAATGCCGCCGCTCTTTCCATGCTCATGGCCGAAGTCTTTCCCACCCGGGTGCGGGCCACGGCGGCTGGCTTTGCCGGGTCTTTTGCTCTCAATATCGGGCACGCCACCTTCCCCATATTCGTCTCCATCGGCATTGAGACCATCGGCTGGCAATGGGCATTCACCATCGCGGTGGTGCCGTTCATGCTAATCGCGGCCATGGCGATCCTGACCTTAGAGAACATCAAGTCAGGTTTGGATCTGGAAGAGATCGCCCAATAAGCGGAAGTCTTATCTACTCGCTTTTCATTCGCTCTCCAGGCGTCCCATGGCACCCAAAAGCTTCCAGTCGCCATCGGTATCTCTGGTCCACACATGAGTGATGTGAAAGCGCTGATCCACTTCCTCACCATTGGGCAGCATGGTGCGGTGGGTGTTGTAATAAACCACCGCCGTATCGCCGTGCATGGCCAGATCATCAAAGAACAACTCTAGTTTCTCAGAGTTGGGAAACGTGATCCTGGTCTGATTTTCTTTTAACTGGGAAAGAGGTGACGGCGCAGGGATGCCCGGTGGCCAACCGATGTAGTTGGGGGAAGAATTGGCAATGTAGTAGTCGAGGCCGGTTTCCGCCCTGGCTTTGTAAATGGCCAATTCCTTCGCCCAGATCGCCTCTTTGGCAGCTTCTCTCTCTGCCATTGTTTGTGCTTCTGACATGGTGTTCAGTCCCAACAAGAAAACGAGTGATAAAACGCTCATGAATAGTTTTTGCATTATGAAACCTTTCTCTGTTTAAGAGCGGGCTTGGGGCTCGGGCGCCGTTTCACCGGGCGTGCGGATGATACCGCGCATGATGGTGTTGGGCAGGTACACATTGTCCCATGGCTTGTCCCGTGGCGGCGCATTGCCGACCCGCAGGATCACCAGATCCTCTGACGGAACGATGTAGACAACCTGATTGGCGTTACCGTCGTACAGATACAGGTCTTTCGCGAGATATGGTTCGGAGTGGCGTGTAATTTGGAGGTTTTCAAGATCCGGATTGGCGGCGCCCCGGCGTTCCACGTATGGACCGGCCACATAAAGACCCATGCCCGTGTGGGGATTCTGGGGCGTGACGGTCTTGGACTCCGCCACATAGCCGTCCGGCAACAGCCGCTTCCCGTCCCATTCGCCGTCGTAATAGGACAACAGGCCTAAGCGGAGGAAAGTTTCTGCCGGCAGCATGATGCAGCAGCCCGAATGGGCCGTACCGCCGGGCCGGTTGATCCATACGTCTCCGCCTTTGGCGCCGAGCGGCTTCAAAACCTGCTCTGAAACCCATTCCGCATAGCGTACACCGGTGGCCCGCTCGATTAGCGGCGCAACCATTTCCGATGTGGCGTTGGAATAGTCGTACCGTTCACCCGGTTTGTGGGTGAGGGGATACTCATTGATGATGATGTCCGCATGGTAGGGGTGCAGGTAAGCCCGATTAAGGATGCTATCTGCCGCAGTCTCCTGTCCTTGACGCAAAAAGCCGGTGCGCATGTCAAGCAAGTGCCGAATGAGCATGCTTTCTCTATCCGTTCCCTTCCATTCGGTGACGAAATCACTTACCGGTTGGTCTAGCGACTTAATGTATCCCTCGGCAATGGCACGCCCGACGGCAATCACCGTCACCGGTTTGGCGAGGGACCTGCCGATAATCAAGGTGTCTGCATTCGTATCACCGAAATAGGTTTCGCGAATGAGCTTGCCCTTGTGCCAAACCATGAAGGCTTGGGAATTGCGCTCTCCGGCAAAGGATTCGGCTGTGTCAATCGCTTCTCTGCGAATGGTGACACCGGCCGGACCCGTCTCCAGCGATTCAAAGTGGTTCGTGCCCGGAACCTGTTCAAGCGGATCGTAGAAGAACCCGCCACTCTGACCTGGACGGCCCCTAAACAGGGCTTCCAACCGCGACAAATACAAAGCTTCAGCCTCGGCAGGATAAGGGGATTCCATTTGTGCCAATTGCGGTGTTTGGTCATCAGCCTTGGATGGCTGTGTAAACGTAAAGCCAGCGAAACCAGCCACAACCATCGTCCATCCCACACTTTTCATCGCGCTGTTCATTGTGTGCCCCTTTTATTTGACCTTTGGATTGGTAAACGAAAGAGACCAATGACACCATGGACCACACACAGAGTCCATTGGGTTACAAGCATTAAGCTGGACCGGGTTCACTTTTGTATTCATCAGGGCTAACCAAAATGAAAAACATGCTTACAACCGTCTTCGCCGTTACTTTTGCCACCGCGATTCTAATGACCCAAGAAGGAGCAGCGGACAGCCTTGCCGTTCCGCCTGAACGTCAGGCCGACGCCAATGAAATCTGGTCCAAGGAGCTGGGTATCTTCGAAAGACGGGCCACGGGGGACATGGGGTACTACCTGTCACTTGCCAACCCGGGATATATGGCCTGGCCGGCGCCCATCGCGGCACCGCTCAGCTATCAAGACCTCAGCCGGCAGATCGGCGATGGCCAAATCATGCAAGCCGGCGAGAAAATATCCGTTACGAAAAAAGGGCTCTCCTTTGATGGCGATACGGCGCTTGCGTTTTTTGAAACGCACCGCACACAAAGGGCAGGCGGTGCGCCCGTCGACGAACGGTTCGAAAACATTCATGTATGGGTCAAACGCAATGACGAATGGCGCTTGATCGCCAATATGTCCCGTGCCGTTATCGAAGATCGGGAACGCCTCGGCAACCCCAGTATCAATCGGACCCGAGACTAAGAATTGGACCCCTATATCAGTAATTTTCGTTTTTGATGTTTACGCTTTATCTCATCGTTTTTGTCGGGCTGACGGGCGTCGGCATAATCATTCCCTTATTTCCTTTTTTCGGCGAACAGGTGGGCGCAACGCCGGCTCAAATCACATTGCTCATGGCTTTGTTCGCGTTGGGCCAGTTTATTTCTTCTCCCTTTTGGGGATGGCTGAGCGACCGTATTGGCCGGAAACCCGTATTCATCATTACTTTGGCAGGATCGGCACTGTCCTACGTCATGCTGGGGTTGGCTGAAGCGGTGCCCACCTTATTGCTCGCCCGTATTGTCGGCGGGTTGATGGCCGGCAACATTCCGGCGGCATTTGCGGCCGCATCGGACATGACCGGCGGTGAAGACCGCTCAAAGGTCATGGGCCGCATCGGCGCGTCTTTTTCACTTGGGTTCATTCTGGGTCCGGCCATTGGCGGTGTGCTCGCCGGATCAGACCCGCAGGTTACCAACTTTATGCTGATCGCCGCTTCCGCCGGAAGCATGAGTCTTTTGGCTCTTTTATTAGCGGCTTTTATCTTTAAAGAGTCGCTTCCCGTTGAAAAACGCAACATCAAACCCTTTCAAGTGGGTCCATCCGCCGTCAGCGGTGCTTTCGCTTTTTTCGGCATGCCGATCCTTGGCGCACTGATCGCCATGAATTTCATTTTCATCGCCGCTGGGTCCATCCTCGATTCGACCTTCGCGCTCTATGCCTACAAAGCCCATGCTTTTGGGCCCGACGTGATCGGATATATGTTTACCTATATGGGCGTCATCATGGCCGTGGTGCAGGGCGGGGCCATCGGGCCGCTGACCAAACGGTATGGTGATATCGCCGTAGCCAGAGCGGGCGTTGGATTTTACTTGATCGGTCTCGCTGTCTTGATACCGGCATCCGGACTCAATCCTGTGCTCATTGCGCTGGCTTTTGTGACCACCGGCGTAGCACTGTTCGTACCGGCGACGTCTAGTCTTGTGTCTAAATATGCGCCTCAGGATCAACAAGGCGCGGCCATGGGGGTGTACCAGGCCGCCGGGAATCTTGGCCGAGTTGTCACGCCCATGTTTTCCGGCGTGATATTCAGTGCGTATGGTGTGACCGCCCCCTTTTATGTGGCTATTGTATTTCTCCTTCCCGCTCTGTGGCTGGTGCAGAGGACAAAAGTAAGGATGATGCACACGGCATGATTACGGCCCGGTTCAAGAGTATTCGCCGGTGGCAGAATCTCATCGGACTGATTGCAGTATCAGTGGTGATTACGCCGTGCCTCAGTTACGGGGCAGTACTTAGATTCGGAACCCCTGCAACAGCAGTCACGGCCGCTTATCCTTTTGCCCGGGATGAAGGCGGTGCCATGCGTTACGCCATTTACGATGCCTTGACGTGGCATGATCCCTCTGGGCAGCTCACACCACGCCTGGCTCTTTCTTGGGAAAACGTGTCGCCCTTAAAGTGGGTTTTTCAACTGCGTCAGGGTGTGATCTTCAGTAATGGCGAGTCTTTCGATGCAAACAGCGCTGTGGCGACATTAACGGCCCTTTATGATCCAAATGATCGTCATCCTCGCATCAATGACATGGGATCGATCAAATCTTTTCGAGCCCTTAACCCTTACGAACTAGAAATAACAACATCCGAGCCGGACCCGCTGCTGCCCAAGCGTTTGACACTGTTGCCCATGATTGCGCCTAAAGCCTGGGCAGACATGGGCAAGGATATTTACTCCCGAGCACCAATTGGGACTGGGCCGTATTCCGTTGAGTCGTGGGGCAGCAACAATACGCGTCCGGTACTTGTCAATGTGCCAACATCTTGGCGGCCTATTCATAACGTGACCCGGGTCGAAATGACGGTTATTCGTGAACCGGCAACCCGGATTGCTGGTCTATTGTCCGGTCGTCTGGACATTGCTTCGGGGTTTTCTAGCGATGACATTCCAATGCTCAGAGCCGCCGGATTCGACGTTCGAATTCTGTTTAATCCCAACATCCTATCCATTGCGTTTCGAACCGTTCGAGACGATCCGTCACCATTGTTGGATACGCGCGTGCGTTTGGCTTTGAACTATGCGGTGGACAAGCGCTCTATTGTGCAACACATCCGGGGCGGAACGGCCAGAGCGGCCCATCAGCCGGCTATGCCCGGTCTTGTTGGCTACAACGACAATGCGGAAACGTTCGCCTATGATCCGGTGAAAGCAAGAGCTCTGTTAGCCGAAGCAGGATATGAAGACGGGTTTTCCCTAAAGTTTTTGGTATATGGCGGTCTATTGCCTGGAGACACTTTGATCTTCCAGAAAGTCGCGCAAGACTTGCGTAATGTAGGCGTTGCTGTGGAACTGCGGCAAATCAGCTTTCCTGACTACGTTCGGCGCATCTTCAACGGCAATTGGGAAGACGCGGATGGATTTTCCATTGGCTGGATGAACAATCTCTTGTGGGACCCTCAACGCGCGATCCGCCAATTTTCTTGTGCCTATTCAGCACCGTTCTATTGTGATCAAGATCTCATGCCCTTGATCGACGCCGCCCGTGTCGAGATGGATCCATCAAATCGAGAGGCTCTGCTTGAGAATATAATCGGTGCTCTGAATGAAAGAGGAGCCGCCCTTTGGCTGATCGACTTTTCCGGTAGTGTTGCCCTTCACCCTGATATCAATATCGGTGAGTTTAAATTCACTGACGGTACTATGTTTGAGGCCATTACTTTGCGTCGGGACGATGAATAGGCAAATCCCTCTTTCCTGTAACGTGACGTTCTCAAGAAAGGCGCGCAATCGACCTTGGTGCTGCTTTGTCGGCTTCGTTGCCGTTGTTGTGATGATCGCGCCACTGACCATACAGGCAAAAGTTCTTCGTGTCGGATGGCCTGCCGCACCGGTCTCGGCGGCCTATCCCTTCGCACGGGACGACGGCGGTGGGCTTCGCAACGCTTTCTATGACGCTTTAACTTGGTTCGACCATAAGGGCACTCTTCACCCGCGGCTCGCTGTCTCCTGGACAAACGAGTCGCCAAAGACCTGGGTGTTTAAGTTGCGGCAAAGCGTGGTGTTCAACAACGGGGCGCCCTTCAACGCAGAATCCTTGATTGCGGCGCTTGATAGCTTCTTTGATCCCGAATCGCTTCATCCCAGAATTGCCGATATTGGCCGGTTCGAAAGCTACCGCGCCCGTGGTCCTTACGAGGTCGAAATCACCACGGCCCAGCCGGATCCCATATTTCCCAGACGCATTGCACAACTTCCCATCATCGAACCCAATGCCTGGAAGGAAATGGGCCAAGACGTTTATTCCAAAGAACCGGTAACCACCGGTCCGTACCGGGCAGTCTCTTGGGGCGGAAACAACACCCGCCCAACCTTCGAGCACGTCCCTACGTCTTGGCGCAGTATTGGCAATATCTCGCGGATAGAGATTACGGTTACCTCCGACCCCGGCTCCCGGGTATCAGGGTTGCTGGCAGGACAGTTGGATCTCATTGGCAGTCTTGCCAGCGACGACATCCCAACCGTCGAAGCGGCCGGATTCAAAATCCATAGAACGCAAAGCCCCAATATTCTGTCCATCGCCTTTCGCACGGTCGGAAATGAAGGATCTCCGCTCACCGATACGCGTGTTCGTCGCGCTCTCAATTTCGCGGTGGATAAGCAGGGGATCGTCGACTTTATATTGGGCGGACTCAATCGGGTGGTGCATCAGCTGGCGGCTCCAGGCGTGATTGGATACAATCCCGACATGCCAAAGTTTGACTACAACCCTGATAAATCCCGCGCTTTGCTTGCTGAAGCCGGATATGCGGAAGGATTCCCACTCAAATTTGCAGTTTACGGCGGACTGCTGCCGAACGATACCCTCATTTTTCAGAAAGTGGCTCAGGACCTGGGGGCCATAGGGGTGCAAACAGAACTCCGGCAAATCTCATTTCCTGATTATGTCCGCCGGTTATTCAATGCCGATTGGGACGATATTGATGGGTTTTCACTCGGATGGCTCCATATTTCAACTTGGGATCCTCAGCGTTCGATTGACCAGTTCTCCTGTGCCTATTAGGCCCCGTTTTATTGCGATCAGGAGCTTATGCCCCTCATCGACCAGGCCCGGACAGAAATGGATCCGGAACGCCGCGAACAGCTCCTCACAGAAATCGTTTACACGTTATCCCAAGGTGGTGCGGCCCTTTGGCTGGTGGATTTCTCAGGGTCCATAGCCCATGACGCCAATATCGACGTCAGCCCTTTCCGCCTTGACGGAACCATGTTTGAGCAGATGACCTTCAACTGAAGGGCAACGGCTGAGGGGCAGCCGTAAAACACATCGGGACGTGACCCAAACCCTCCTTGCCACTACTCTTGTCGATCATGTCTGATTCGGCAGGGAATAAGATCATGGCTCAATCCACTCTCTCACGGCGCAATACCCTGGCCCTTGGCGCTGCAGCGACAGCGTCCACCCTGGCCAGCCGCCCCCTTCATGCGGCGACGGAACGGGATGTGATCGTCATTGGCGCGGGCCTGGCGGGGCTCAATGCGGCCATGCTTTTGGAAGAGGCGGGGTATTCCGTCGCTGTGGTCGAGGGGCGTAACCGTATCGGTGGCCGTCTGCTCACGCTCAAAGACCTGCCCGGCAATCCCGAGGCGGGCGGCAACTCGGTGCTTGGGGGCTACGGCCGCATGCGAGACATCAGTGACCGTCTTGGGATTGAGCTGATGGACTACACACCGCGAGGCACCCTATCCAGTCCCGAGGTGGCATTAGGCGGGTCCGTCATTCCAAAAGACGAGTGGCCGTCGCATCCTCTCAATAAAATGCCGGAAGTGGCCGACAGGGATCGCAGCCCCAGCGGATACATCTGGGGCGTCATTGCGCAGAACAATCCGCTCGAGTCCTTCGAGGACTGGTACGACCCCAGGTCGTGGAAATACGACGGACCGGTCTACGGTTTGCTAAGGAATTTGGGCTGGTCGGAAGAAACCATTGCCCTTGTTTATGACACCAATGCCCAATACGGCACCTCGGCACACGATACGTCACTCTTGATGTGGTACTTCATTCAGAAGTGGTTCCGCACTCAGGACGAGATCGAGCCAGTCTCTTTGTTCGCCATCGGCGGCAACCAGCTTATCACTGAAGCCATGGCCAATGCCTTGGAATCGGAAGTCCATCTCGGTAAGACCGTGGCTGGAGTGCGGTCTGTGAACAGCCATACGGAAGTGCACTGCAGTGACGGCAGTGTGTACAAAGGCAAGCGCGTTATCTGTTCATCGCCGTTGCCGCCGTTGCGTTGGATGAAGTTTGACCCGATCCTTCCGCCAACAAAGCGGGCAGCCATTCTTAACGTCGGCCAGATGCTCATCACCCAAGTGCACATCATTCCCAAGGAACCCTTTTGGGATGAGGATGGGTTTGGTCCCTCCATGTGGACGGATACCCCGGCCGGCGTGGTGTCAGCCCAGCGTTTCGGCGAGGACCCGGACGATATCACCAATATACTTTGCTGGGCGCGGGGCCATACCGCTCAATACCTGGACACACTTGGCGAAGAGGCGGCCAAGGCCAGGGTTGTGTCGGAAATTGAGAAGCTCCGCCCGGCGGCGAAAGGAAAACTTGAAGCCGCCGGTTTCAAGTCCTGGCAGCTGGATCCGTTTTCCGGCGGCGACTGGGCCGTGTGGAAGCCCGGGCAGATTGCCTCGTATCTTTTGGATATCGGCAGATCAGAAGGGCGCATTCACTTCTGCGGTGAACACACAGCCCTGTCCAACCGTGGCATGGAAGGGGCCATGGAATCGGGAGAACGGGCCGCCTTTGAAGCCATGGATATGCTTTAGGTCACGCAGCTTTAATAAAAAAAGGGCGGCTCAAAGCGAGCCGCCCTTTTTTGTTTCTCTGCCTAACGCCTAGAAATTCACCACCGTACGGGCGCCGAAGGTGCGCTTGTCTTGTGGCAGTAGGATGATGCCCAACTGGGTGAAATCGAAGATCACGCCAGGGCCTGGGTCCTGAATGGTGAAGTCGGTGAATTCGGCACCACCCCGCCAGTTCTTCTCGTCAAATACGTTGTTGACGAAGAACTCGACGCGCAGGTTTTCTCTCTCAAGGCCGAGCTTGACATTGACCAGATACCAATTGTCGACCACCGACAGGTTGGTCAATCCGGCAAAGGCCTGGCCGTTGTACAACACGTCACCACGTACGTAGTAGTCCCAGTTGGAAGTCAAGGAGTCGGTGTACGTGGACGACAGGTTCCAGGACCATTCGGGGAAGCGGGTGGCGCTGTTGCCCTTCAACTCAACGCTTTCCACACCCGGATTGCCGCCCAAAGTGGCCACATTGGATTGTGTACCGTTGGCGAATCTGATGAACTTGTTTTTGTTGTACGTGAGATTGTAGTTCACCGTCCAATTTTCACTGATCGCCAAGGCGCTTTCCAGTTCCGCCCCGTAAGACTTCGAGCTACCTGCATCAGAGACAGGGAAGAAGTTGGGATTGGTATTGGGCGTGCCGTCGCCATCGTCATCCCGGAAGACGGTGACAAAGGCGTTGAAGGGCTGATTGATCCATTTGATGTGGTAGCCAGCGAGGTTAACAAGCAACCGGCCATCCATATATGTTCCCTTAATACCACCCTCAAACTGACGCAGTTTTTGGCCAGGTGTCACCGGTCCAAAGGCATCTCCAAGGCGCGCCCGGAACTGATCACACTCGGACGCCGTACTGGGTTGTCCGGTATTGGGATCGATATACGGTGCGGTGAATACGGTTTCGCTACAGGCGATGATGTTGGAATTAACCACGCCCGGCAGACGGCCGATGGACCAGTTGCCGTAAATGTTTATGTCTTCGGTCGGCTTGTAGCTTAGCGAGACACGCGGCAGGAACTGGGTTTCCTTGTTCTTGAAGTCGCCGACGCCGTCGCTGCGTTCGTCTTCCTGATAGCGGGCTTCCAGGTCAAGGGTGAACTGATCACTGATATCGTAAGAAACGGAACCGTACACACCCCAAGCCTCGACGAAGTCGCCGCCGTCGACAGCCACCGGGAACAGACCCGGCGTATCGCAACGTTCGCCGATCCCGGCGAGACTTGCGAGGAAGTTGGCGCAAAGGTGAACGAAGACACCGCCGTTGGAACTGGTTAGGAATTCCTGTTCGTAATAGTTCGCACCGAATAAATACCGCAAGCGGCCTTCATCGGAAGACTGGTAGCGGATGTCGACGCTCCTATCGTCACCAGATTGCGGATTGGTCACATACCAGGATTCGACGGGGCTCAGGTCCCAATCGCGGAAATTACCGGCATCGTTGTCATTGTATGATCCCGTTACCGTAATGAGTCCGCCATCTTCGAACTCGAATTCACTGACCAGACTGACGCGGATGATTTCACGTTTAATGCCACAGCCATCAAGAACCGGAAAGGTCTTACCTAACAGGCTGCTGAAAAAGTGGCTGGTTCGGCTTTGAGGGTGGCCTTATCGCCGAGATGATAGGCGAACTCAATCTCCAACGATCCGTCGTCGAGGAGTTCGGCCGATCCTGAACCGTTGACTTCGTCCATCTCGTCGAAGCCGGCCCAGGTGAAGAACACGATGGATCGGCCGTATTCCAGGTCGAGGCTGGCGTTCAGAGCGCCGAAGGCGATCTCGCCGTGACCATCTTCGCGAATGACCAGCACGGCGGGCCCGTCGAGGTCGAGATAGCCGCGGTCCCACAGGTTGGCCTCGACGATCCGCCACCGGCCGATCAGCTGGCAGGCCACCGGTGCCGTCATGGCACGGGCTCCGCCAGCAGCTTGGGGAGCCTGACCAGGTTGTAGGCGGCGGCGGTCAGTTCGAACATCCAGCCGACCCTTTTGATGCCCTTGTGCCGGGTCTTGGCCAGCCCGCCGGTGGTCTTGATCCAGCCGAAGCTCTCCTCGATGCGCTTGCGGATGCGCAGGCTGGCGGCGTAGCCGGAATGGCGCATGGTGCGGCCGTCAATGGAGGTGCGCCGCCGCTTGCCGGTCTTGGTTACATGGTCGTCGCGGGCGATGTGCGGGGTGATCCGACGCGCCTGCTCCACAACCACCGCCAGGAACCTCCGCGCAACCTCTCCATCCAGCAGCCGGTCGCGGTTCTTGCTGAACGTCGTCGCATCCCACACCGCACTGTCCATCGACAATCCGACGAACCAACGGAACAACAGGTTGTAATCCATCTGCTCCATCAGCTGACGTTCCGAGCGGATTGAGTAAAAGGCCTGTAACAGGAGCGCACGCAACAGCTTCTCCGGCGGGATCGAGGGACGCCCGATCTTCGAATACAACCCCTCGAAATCCGGCGACATAAGCTCCAGCGCCTCATCAACCAGCCCACGGATCAGGCGAAGCGGATGCGTCGCCGGAACACGAGCCTCGCAGCTCACATAAGAAAAAAGACCCTCCGTCCGATCGTCGCCTCCACGCATTACTTCCTCCATGCAATCAACAAAGAGAAAGAATCATTCCAAAGCCTCAAAAGGAAGACTTTTTCAGCAGCCTGCTAAGTCGTTGTTCACAAATTGTGGATGATTAAAAAGATTGTCGACGACGAAATTCGCCTGTCCGGCCAGTGCTGCGAGAGCAGGAAATAGGCTGGTGTTTGAATCTACGGGCGGTGCGCCAGGCTTGCCCGGAGCGGGAATCACACCGCAGAAGAAATTGGTCGGACTACGGGTGATGGGATTGAAATCCGAGTCAAACCCGTCAACCGTTGTTCCGGTACAAGTGTCATTAAACCGCCCTTGTAGGAACCCATTGGCTTCTGGTCCGTCTTCGTCTTGTTGATAGAACCCACGGAGTTTGATGCTCCATTCTTCCGAGGGTTTAGCATAGAGCATGGCGCTGATGGCTTCAGTCGTTTGCCCGCCCTGCTGACCACCATCTGAAGCCGTGTATTGCGAGCCCTTGTTCCATGACCTTAGGCCGAGGCGGAGCGCCAAGGTGTTTTCAAAGATCGGACCTTCCACGCTGGCTTGAACTTCATGGTTCTCATGGGTCGCCGCTTCGGCGAGTACTTTGCCCGACCATTCATCGAGGCTTGGTGTCGAGGTAATGTAGTTGATCGCACCAGCGAACGAATTGCGGGCGAATTGGGCCGACTGCGGTCCCTTGATCACCTCAACCCGTTCCAAATCCATAAGGGAGAGGGATGCGGCTGCGTTCAATGCAAAGACGCCGTCTACAAACAGCGACGCGGTTTGCAGGGTGGCGAACTCAGATCCTTCGATGCCGCGAATCCGGATGTTAGAAAAGGCGACCAGGCCGGCTGCCGGCGGAAGAGAAAAGGCGACCAGGCCGGCTGCCGGCTTGGTCCGTGTTGAACTGCAATCCAGGGGTTTGCATGGAAATGTCTTCGAGGGTCTTGAAACCCGCCCGCTCGATTTGATCGGCAGTGAAAGCCGTCACAGACAGCGGAATGTCCTGCAGGCTTTCCTCGCGCTTACGGGCGGTCACCACGATCTCTTCCAGCGCCAAGGCTTGGCCGTTTGCTGTGTTGAAAGACAAATCCGGTCCTATTGCCAAAATGGCCATGGCTGCCGCAGTCGAGGTTAGATATTTCCTGAGCATCGATCTCTCCCTTGGATCAAAGACATGTGCACCTACTTTCCCGGAATGACCCCGGAAAATCAAAGCGTTAAGGCAGTGTCCCGTGGTTTCCTACGTCCCTGTTGCCATATGGTCACGGTGGGAGCGAAGTCCCGGTAAACAAATGCAAAATTTGTTTGCTTCGTGCCTATGGGACCATGCCCCCAAGGGCGGAGTATGGATTCCCAGCCACTGCACCGAATTGTGGTGAGATGTTCTAAAGATTAAGAGCACCGGGGTTCATTAGTCTCTTGGGGTCCAGAATCCGCTTGACCCCATTGAGAAGCACAACCGTGAAATCGTCTGTCGCCGACGTATAGGGATACATCCGGCCATACTGCATATGGGCGGCCCCTAAGGGTTCCATACAAGCGAGGAAACCTTCACGAATAGTACGAACCAAGGCATTCGCCTCGCTGTTGTCCGGCACATCTTGTTGATCACTCATGTCAGCCATGCCTTGCGTGTGCAGGGCAGTCGGCTTTGCCGTCCAATACAGCACTGGTTCCACCATCATGGCGTTGGCGGCGCAGGCAAAGGACAGGGTCGCCTCTATTCCGGCCTTGGCCATATCCTTCGCGTGGGTTTTCAGGACGGCTGAAAAGGCTTCATAGGCAGCCTCGGTCCGTTCGTATGGAAAAACACCGTGAGTCCATATCTGCAGTCGCCCTTTCGCATCTATGGGCGATTGGACAAATTAGAAGGGGTTGGTTCGGATGAATGTTGGAACGGCCGGCTCCTGTCTTTCTCCATCGTCACCAATGAGAGGCGCGACCGCCTCCATGTGCGCGTCGGCAATGTCCTGGGTCCACCCTTCCGTGAACACATGCAATGCTGGTCCCGTGCTGCCATCAACAGGACCCGCGCCCAAACACTCCGACGTCAGGCCGGACCGGCCAACGGATTGAATGGCGGCGATCAAACCATCAAAATTATTGAACGAAAAAGATCCGAAAGCGGCACCCGCCGGAATGGGCTCAAGTTTGAGAGTGGCTACGGCTTTTATGCCTAGCGAACCGGCATCATTCAAAAACAGACCCGTCAGGTCGGGGCCGTGATTGCGGTAAAAAGGAATTCCATTTTCAATGGCGCCGGATCCTGTGGGGATGACCGTTCCGTCGGCAGTCACCACTTCCAATCCTAGAACCACGTCAGCTGCTGTTCCCATCTTGGCTGAGCCAAAAGACATATAATTGTTGGCCAGGCTTCCGCCGATGGTGGAATAACCGCCGGTTGACGGACCAAACATGGGTACGCGCAAGCCGTGTTTGGATGCCGCGTCCATGATCTGTTCCCAGGTGCAACCGCACTCCATGGTTATGGTCATGTTTTCAGCGTTAAGATCGATGATGCGGTTTAGACGCCTGGTGTCGACGACAATGGCACGGACCTTCTTTTCCTGATTGATGTAACCCGCCGTATAGGAAAGACCACCACCCCTTGGCAGGACGGCGATGGTCGAGCCCGTGCACAGTTTCACTGTTTCAATCAGCTCTTCTATGCTTCCCGGTGCGGCCACGCCGATGGGAGTTTCGCCCGAAAAAAATAAGTCCGCTCCGTAATAGGCGAGCGACTCCTGGTCGGATAAAACATGGTCTTCACCGAGCAGTGCCGCCAGCGCTTCTAGTGTCGGGTTTTCTTCCATAACCATCACCCCGGTTTCAATTACGGTTCCCGTCTGTGTATTGTGCCGCGGCGTGCCAGTGCATGAAGAGGCGGCCACGGGGGGATAACAGTGAGAGTAGCCCGCTTTACCCAAATTGGGGACCCGGTTGATGTCATTGAAATTATTGAGGAGCCCGCTTCAAAACCGGGTCCCGACGAGGTCACCATTCGTATGGAGACCGCCCCCATTCACCTGGCTGATCTGTACTGCATGCAAGGCAAAGAGCGCTTTGAATTGCCCCTGCCGGCGACCCCTGGCTTCGAAGGTGTCGGCCGAATCACGGACATTGGTTCTGAAATCAGTGACTGGTCTGTCGGTAATCGCGTCTTTCCACATTTAGCATCTGGGACTTGGTGCGACGAACTGACGGCCAAAAGCGAAGGTCTGTTGCCTGCGCCGGAAGGGGATGCTGTTCAGTTGTCACTGATGCCCATCAATCCCCCCACGTCTTATCTCATTCTCGAAGATTTCGGCGACTTGCAGCCTGGCGATTGGGTGATTCAAAACGCCGCAAATTCAAACTGCGGCCGATATCTCATTGAACTGGCTAAATTGAGAGGTGTTAGAACCGTCAATGTGGTCCGGCGTCCTGAACTCATTCCTGAGCTGGAAGATTTGGGTGGCAACGTCGTTTTGGTTGATGGCGACGACCTGCACGAGCGGGTCCTTCAAGCCACCGGCGGAACGTATGCGAAACTCGGGGTCGATGCTGTCAATGGTATGGCAACGGCGCGCATCGCATCTTGTGTGGAGGAAGGATCGACGGTCCTGATCTACGGCATGCTCACCGGCGAACCCTGCATGTTACCGCCGGACGTTTCCTTTCTACGGGATGTCAGGCTCCAAGGGTTCTATACCATTCGCCAATACGCCAAACGCACACCTGAAGACGTGCATAAAATTTACGAAGAGTTGTTGAAATTGTTCTCAGAAGGACATCTCACAGCGAAGATCGCGGCGACTTATAATCTTGACCAAGTCGGGGACGCTGTCGTTCACGCCGGCCGACGCGGTGCAGAGCGGGAAGGCAAGGTCATTCTGACCATGGATTAGCAGACTGTGTGCTCGCGGAGTGCCCACTCAATCATAAGAGGGTGGGGTATTTGCCCGTATATCGCGTTAAACTCGATAAACATTCATTTGCCTTCGGGAGGCGCTCACTATGTCCCGATTATCTCTAAGACTTCTTTCATTGTTGTCAGCCTTGGTCTTGGGTTGCAACGTTCAGGCGCAGTCTCTCCTGATCGAAAATGTCACGCTCATCGACGGGACAGGCGCTGATCCCATCTCTGGAGCGTCGGTTCTCATTGAAGGCGGTCGGTTCGCCGAAATCAGGCAAGGGCGCATTTCCGTCTCTGCCGGTATGGAGCGCGTCGACGGCACGGGAAAATTTCTTATTCCCGGAATTGTCGACAGTCATGTCCATGTTCCCGGAGGGCGGACCGGACCGGGCAACAGAACCCTGGTGATACAGCCCGAAGTCGCCATCCCAGTTTTGGAAGGATTGCTCTATTCCGGCGTCACGGCGGTTTACGACTCGGGCAACTACGCGCCTTTTATCACCATGATGCGGGCTGATGAACGGGATGGGCGTATACGCAGTCCGCGCATCTACACCACCGTCAGTCTGATTGCCCCACCCGAGGGGCATGGCTGCTGCGCAGGCGGCACCGTCGTCTTTGATTACGAAGACGGTATCAAAAAGATGGACGCCATCTTCGCCTTGAAGCCGGATCTCCTCAAATTTACCCGTGAGCGGCGCGGTATGGGACCAATGGCGCGCAACATGCCCATGATCCCGCGCGACTTGATGAACAAGCTCGTGGCCTATGCCCATGACAACGGTGTGCGGACGACAGTGCATGTCTCCGAGGTCGAACTTGCTCGGGAAGCCATCGAGGCGGGCGCGGATGCGTTTGCGCATACGGTGTATCTGGATGAGGCCAATGAGGACTTCGCCAAGATAGCTGCGGATCGCGGGGTGATTTTTTCATCCACCATGACCCGCATCGAAGCGGATACGGCTTTTTTGGACGAGCCTTTGTTCGTCGAGACGATCCCCGCTGACGTGATCCAGGCGGTGAGGGAAAGCGAACGGTTCAGCGGTGGTCCGTACACGGGTTGGCTGAGTTCTTTGCGTCCCGCGATCATGAAGAACGTAAAGTTCCTTCATGACTCCGGCGTGATTATTGCGGCAGGAACGGACCGGTCCATGGGTCCCATGATGCATCAGGAAATGAAGATCCTGGCGGAGTCCGGCATTCCAACCTTGGACGTCATCCGCATGGGCACCCTCAATGCGGCCCTGTACATCGGCGTTGAAGATGAAATCGGTTCCATCGAACCCGGCAAACTGGCGGATATGGTGATTTTAACCGCGGACCCTGTCGCCGATATTCACAACACCACCATGATCGACGCCGTATACAAGGGGGGCGCTAAGATCGACCGCTCAACTTTGGACGTGCCGGCCAATAGGTCCTGAATGACGATTCCGAACCATGGGCTGAGAAAATTGCCAGCTTTGTCTTGAGCGGGCAGGGCGGATAACCGGGCTTTCAGCTTTCCGGCGGTTCGCTGATCTGCCATCGTCGGAGCTTGGCGTCGAAATAGCCTCCGGTCACCACACTCGTTCTATCTTCTGAAAAGGCAACAGCGCTCGCCGAACCGTCATGACCGAGCAGGGGCAGGAGAACGGGTGTGCCGTCAGCCGACCACAACCGTGCGGCACCGTCGTCTCCGGCCGAAGCGATGAGGGTGTCGTCTGGAGAAAACACAAGGGCACGCACCCAGGCCTGATGCCCTGTCATTTCCCGCACCCGTGGGGTGCCATCACTGCCCCACAATTTAACCACACCGTCATCGCCGGCCGAGGCAAAGGTCGACCCATCCGACGCATAAGCAATGGTGCGAACTTTACTTTCGTGCGCCGAGGCGATGCCGTTTCTGAGGGACCCATCCACGGACCAGAGTTTGATGGCGCCTTCTTCGCCGCCGGTTGCGAACGTGCGGCCAGAAGGAGAAAAGGCGATGGTGCTGACATCACCCCGATGGGTTTTGACCGGATCCATGGTTTGTGCGCCGTCCGACCGCCAAATGGAAACGACGCCGTTTTCATTGCCGCCGGCAACCAAGGAACCGTCCGTGGAAAACGCCACCGACGTCATGCGGCTGCCATCGGCCGAATGGGTTTGCAGGAGAGTGCCGTCCACGGACCACACTTTGACCGTGCCGTCATAACTTGCCGTTGCGATGCGCTCGCCGTCCGGCGAAAACGTTGCCGCTTCAATCCACGAGCCGTGGCCGAGGAACGGTCTGCCGATCTGTATTCCTTCGCTCATCCAAAGGCGGAAACTGCCGTCATCTCCCGCCATGACGACAAAGGCGCCATCCGGTGAAAACGCAAGACTGCGGAACCATGGGTCATGGGCGCGCAGTGGTTCGCCCCGCGGGGTGCCTTCGATGTTCCACAGCCGCACCGTGCCGTCGTAATACCCGCCGGTGGCAAAGAACGATCCGTCCGGAGAAAAAGCCAAAGCCTGCACGGACCCGGCGTGGCCTCTTAACGGCTCTCTCCGCAGCGCGCCATCCATGTTACGCAGCAACACGGAACCGTCATCTCCCGCTGACGCCATCACACCTCCACTGGGGGAAAAGTCGACCACCCAGGCGCGATGACCGGACAAGGGCTGTGTTCGCGGTGATCCATCCAGGTTCCACAAACGCACCATGCCGTCGTCCCCGGCCGATGCGAGAAAGCGCCCGTCGGGAGAAAACCGCACCGCTTCCACCCAGCGTTCATGACCGAGCAGCGGGCCTGCTAGCAGACGGCCATTGGTGTCCCACAGCATGACGGTGCCGTCGATGCTGGACGAGGCCACTTTGGTACCGTCAGGAGAAAACGCAACGGACCGCACCCAAGCCGTATGCCCTAGAAAAGGCTCTTCTTTCATGGTGCCGTCCATGTTCCAGATGCGCACCGTGCTGTCATACCCTGCCGAAGCCAGGAACCGGCCATCGGGAGAGAAATCCAGATCCTGAATGGACCCGTCGTGGCCGAGAAACGGATCGCCAATCTGATTGCCGTTGGTGTCCCAAATGAAAATCTGACCGCGAATGGTGGTGGTGGCGATCAATGACCCATCTGGCGAAATGGCAACCGCAACGGCCCGGGCGTCGATTTCCAGTTCCTTCTCGAAATCTTCGTCGAACCGCCACACCCCCAAGCTGCCATCGGAGACATCGACGACGGCAAATCTATTGGGATTGGTGGGATCGAAGGTCAGGCGCACTGGCGTCAGCGGCCCACCCTGAGCCGCTACGCGAAGGTCTGTCTCGTCCTGGAATACCTGCGCATGAATGGCATCGGTCAAAAATACCGCCGCTGTTGCAACGAGAGCGGGGAAAACGGCAAAGGCATGTCTCATGGTTGGACCCTCAAACCCAATGGTCAGGCAAAAAAATGCTCGAATCCGCAAAGACGTGTAAGCATAAAGTGCCTCACTGTCTTGCCAAACTGATCTGGCTACAGAAAATAGCACATAGCGGGAGCACGGCTAAGCTGTTCGAGCCGGTGTTTAGATGCGGGGAGCGGTTACCATGGTGACCTATAAACACGAGACTAAAACGGACGATGAAGCGCCCAAGGTGAGAGGCGGTCGCGTTAGTATCGCTGTTGTTTTTATTTTGGGAATTGCAGGGTCCTTCTTTTTTAGCCGCCCCCTTGAAGACAACGCTATGCAGTCTTGGGATGCTCAAGCGGAAGCGGATGCAGAGCGGCTGACGCGTACCTTTATGCTACTGCTTGATCATTCCAACGGACCACTGCAAAGCTTGGCCACCCTGTTCAACGGATCGGGCCGGGTTGCGGCCGACGAATTTGAGAACACTATCGGTTATCTCAAGGGTCACCAGTCGGGTGCATTTCCAGAGTCCATGGGGTTCGTCACCAAATCTCAACCGGCCAGTTGCCCCGATGAGGATGGTTGTTGGATGGTGGCCTACTCAACCGACTCCTCCGGCGTGTTGCGGCCGGGGTCGGACGTCTCGCGGTTTGGCCCTATGATCACCACTGTCGACACCGCTCTTGCTAATGAAAACACATTGATCATCGGCCCCATGTTCCAGCGGGACTCCGGAGATCAATTTTCCTATTACGCCGTCACCATTCGCAATACGCGCCAGTTCGGTGTCGTCGTCAGCCTGATCGACTATCAGACACTGGTCGACCGTATGTACGAAGAATGGGTGCCATCCGGCATGCGGCTCAGGCTTGAAGCCTCCTTTTTATCCGGAGACGGTATGACGGACCCGCGCTTTATTATCGGCGATGAGGAACCGTTCCAAGGTGCCGTTAAGACCGTCGAAGTGATAACCGAAATCGACACCGCTCAATTCAGCTTGGTCTGGGATGTGATGCCCAACTACGGCGGGGGCTCCAATACACGACTGGACGACTACGCGCTTTACACCGGAATCTTTGCTACGTTGTTTTTGGTCCTGCTCATGCGGCGCAGGCACTCGAGTTAAGCTTCGGCTGCAATCCGTTCAAACAACTGCGCCGTTTCCACCGGCATGGTAATCATGGAATCGTGGCCGGTCGGGAGTTCGGCGTAGGACCACGTCGGATCGTTCTTGACCATGTCGACCCGCGCCTGCTGTGACGCGGACAGTGCCGGCCGATCTGAACAAAACACGAAGGTGCGCGGTAATCCATCCGAACCGCCGTTGGGCAGAGATATCTTCTGCAACCATGTGCCTGTCAGTTGTGGTGTCAGGCGCCGGCGCATCCAGGCGACTTCCTCCGTCATGCTTTCAGGAACGCCAAAGGTGCTATCCGGCGGCGGAGCGAGAAAATCGTCCTGCAAGGGGCCGAAGATCTCTTTGATGTCTTCCATGGTGCGGCCGTTGACAACCTGGTCGCCGTCTTTGGGGATCGTGGCGTCGAGGTATATTGCATGGGCGATGCGATCCTTAATGGCATCACACACACCGGAAATGATCATGCCACCGTAGCTGTGCCCCACCAGGATGACATCAGTCAGTTCCTCCCATTCCACCACGTTCACCACGTCTTGAACGTGTGTATCCAGATTAACGTCGGGATGGCGGAGATGAATGCGTTCGCCGTGACCGGTCAGTGTAGGTGTAAACACACGGTGGCCTTGGTCCTGAAGATGCTCACGAACCATTTTCCAGCACCAGCCGCCGTGCCAGGCGCCATGAACGAGGACAAACGTATGCCGTTTCTCACCATGGCTGGAGGCTCGGCTTTGATCGGTTGTTCCTGCGGCGAACGCCATAGTGGCTGATGCTATAGTGACGTGTCTGCGGGTGATCATGATGAGTCTCTCCCGTTAGAATATCAGTACTGAAGCGCTCGAACGGCGCACATCACTGTAGACTAACCCTGCAGTGATGCGTGTTGGTGAAAAAAGTGCCGGACGGCCGTCAAACCGCGTTAACGTTGGTGGCTGGCTTCTTGAAAGGGACCCTATGACGGGAAAATCAAATCGTCTCACCGGCGGCCAAATCATCAGCCGTATTCTGCAGAGTTATGGCATCGGCACGACTTTTTGTTTGGCGGGTGCGGCCCACGCCCATGCCCTGTATGCCTTTGAAGACGACGGCTTGACGGTCATTTCAGGGCGGCACGAAACGGGGACGGTGGGTGCAGCCGACGGCTATGCGCGCGTTACCGGAAAACCGGGGATCGCCATGATTGCTGGCAAGCAGGGCATGCCCAATGCCGTCGCCGGCATTCAAACGGCGCGGCTGGCCTGTTCGCCGGTTGTGGTGCTCGCATCAGTTCATGCGGCAGCCGGGCAGGAATCCTTTGGCGAAGAGGGGGATGATCCGATCGATCTGGTCAGGCCTCTGGCCAAGTGGGCTAAAATTGTTCCCAGTGTCGATCGTTTGGCTGAATTTCTTCACGCCGCTCTCCGCGCGGCCACATCGGGCCGACCGGGCGTTGCTGTGCTCGGCGTTCCCCTTAATGTGGAAGGGGCAACGGTGGAAGAAGACGTTGCGCTTGACCCACATCCTCTGAAAACAAACGTTTCAGAAGCATCACAAGACGCGGTCGAAGCGGCGGCCGATATGATCATCAATGCCAATCGGCCGTTGGTGCTGGCTGGAAGTGGGGCGGGCGTATCTAATGCCGGAGCGGCCCTCCGTGATTTATCATCCTCTTTTAAACTGCCAGTCTTCGGTCATGCGCTCGGTCGTGGGTTGGTGCCCGAAGACTTGAAATTGGGTTTCGGCTGGCCTTTGGCGCAAGTGGCCGCCAAGGAGGCTGATGCGGTTTTGGTGGTTGGCATGCGTCTCTCTCAACGCATTGGCTATGGGCTCGCGCCGCGCTTCAGTCCCACCGCGACGTTTGCGCAAATTGATGTGGTGGCCGATGAATTTGGCCGCAACCGGATTACGGACATTCCGTTGCTCGGCGATGCCGCCCTCACAGTTGCAAAAATCTCTCAGGCTTTGCGAATAAAAAACTATGCGCCCTCTGCGGATTCGTCTTGGATCAATGACGCCATGGCCACCCGCATGGAGCGCATCAATGAACTAGGACGAGAAACAAACGGCAAAATCCATCCCTACCGTCTCGGCCGCGATCTTATGGATGTTATGCCCCGTGATGTGATTTTTATCGGTGACGGTGCCGATGCCCTCAACTGGATGCATGGTGTCGTCCGGTTGTCGGGAGACCGGTGTTATTTGGATCATTACCCGTTAGGGTCTATGGGCATTGGAACGGCGCTGTCCATTGGCGCAGCGGCTGGTGAGCGTGAACTCTCCCGTGAGCAGGGGAGGGATGCGCGCCCTGTTGTCCTCGTTACTGGCGACGGCGCGTTCGGATTTTATTCTAGTGAATGGAATGCGGCCGCGCTGGCCGGTCTCAAAGTGGTTTGCATCATTGCCAATGACGGCGCCTGGGGAACGGAAAAAAATGGTCAACTCCATTCCGCCGGACGTAATGTGAATTGCGAGCTGGGGCAAAAAAGTTATGAATTGGTCGCAGACATATACGGCTGTTTGGGCGAGCGCGTTGAGGATCCCGCTGCCATCAAGCCGGCTTTGGAAAAAGCCTTTGCGGCGGACCAAACGACAATCATTAATATCCTCACCGATCCCGATGCGGGATTGGATCGTAAGAAGGACCCGCGTCTGCAAATGATCACTTTTGAAGATTTGCCCTCGAGTCATCGCGCCCATTACTCGCCCGAGGTTGCATAGATGCGAAGGGTTCTGCGCGCTTTAGGTCTGGCTACGATACTATTTTCGGCATCACTAAACGCTGAAACTCTACGTGTCGCCGTTTCCACGTATTCACCGACCCTGGGAAATCCATTCTCCGGCGTCAGTCAGCCGTCGGCGGAGTTGTGGCTGTCCATCTATGACAACCTGGTCCGCTTGGGGTGGTCCAGCGAACTTGAACCTAACCTGGCTTTGTCATGGGAAAACACCGCACCAACCAAGTGGGTTTTTAAGCTACGTCCCAATGTCGTTTACCACAACGGCAAGCCGTTTACGGCTCAGGACGTGGTTGATCTTCTGGCCCTCATAAAAAAACCAGAAATGCGGCGCTTTCTCATCCCGTCGGAGCTGCGCGGCGTAGTCGGCGGCCGGGTGATCGACGATCTCACCGTCGAAATAGAAACCGCAGAACCCGACGCCATACTGCCGAACCGGCTCGCCACATTGATGATCATCGATCCAGAGCATTGGCAAGAGATTGGCGTCGATGCCTACACGTTGGCCCCGGTGGGGACCGGGCCTTATCGTCTCACCGGTTGGGGCGGGGGCAACAAAGCCGCGTTCTTAGAAGCCAATCCTCTATCCTGGCGCGCACCGAAAGAGATCACCAGAGTCGACTACCGACTGATTCCCGACAAAACGTCGCGCATTCAAGGACTCATTTCTGGTCAGTTGGACATGATCACCGGTCTGCATGTGGACGATGCAGAAACGCTCGTGCTGCCTGGCATCACCATTGACGTGCAGCCCAACCCTCAGGTGAAGTCCATCGCCTTGCCCAATATTCTCCACGGGCCAGATCATCCGCTGGCCGACAAGCGTGTGCGCCAGGCGTTGAACTATGCGGTCGACAAGCAAGCCATCTCTGATCTGATTATGTTTGGCCATGCCCAGGTCGCTAGTCAGGGCCTGACACCGGCAACCTTCGGCTACAACCCGGACCTCAAGCCTTATCCCTACGATCCCGACAAGGCGCGCGCCTTATTGGCGGAAGCAGGCTACCCCAACGGATTTTCTTTGCTAGCGGAAGTCGTCACCGACAGCACCACGCCCGATGAATTTACTTATCAAAAGATTGCTCAGGACGTCAGAACAGTCGGTGTCGACATGACCCTCCGGCGGATCACCTATGCCGACTACCAGCGTAAATATACGCTTACCGAATGGGACGACGCCGAAGCGTTCAATCTCATCTGGAACAATGCGGCCTTTCAGGATCCCATCCGGTCCATAGAGTATTTCTCTTGTTTACGGGTGAACCCGTTCTTCTGTGAGCCCGATCTCATCGACGACATCAAAGCGTCGAACCGGGAAATGGACCGAGAAAAGCGCAAGAAAATGCTACAGGCCATCATGGCCCGTTTGCACGATCTTGCGCCGGCCATATGGATCACCAACGCTGTCTATACGACCGCCTATACAAATCGTATTACCAATTTTGCTATGCGGCCGACCGGGATCATGTTCGAGGAATTGCGCTTCAGCGAATGATCTGACTATGAAGCATACATCATCACTCCTTGCTGTTGGTTCCGTTTTAATGATCCTTTCGGCCTGTAGCGAACCGGTGATTATTGAGGGATGTGAGTCCTCATGCGGTGCACGTTATATGCGGTATCGAAAAACCAGAAGACCTGGAGCCGTTGGGCGACCATCCTTGGATGCTGGTCAGTGAACTGGGCAGTTTCGGACTGGATGGCATTCCGGGTGCGATCGTGGCGGTCAATCTCAACGACGAATCTGTAATACGCCTTGTGGCCGCCACGTCTGATCCTGGTGCGGATGTATCTTTTCCCCGTTGTGGTCCACCGCCGGACCGGCTACGGCCTCGCGGATTTCATGTGTCCGATTTGGAAGATGGAGGTTTCCGGCTTCTTGTTGTCAATGTCATCGAAACCCAGCGCATAGAGCGATATCGCATTGATGTTCATCGAAGCGGCCCGTTCATGACGTGGGAAGGCTGTGTCACTGTCCCCGATACCCTGTCGCCCAACGATGTGGCGGCGTTGTCCGGCGACAACATGGTGATCAGTCATATGTATGATCCGCCGCGTTCGACCATGCATACGGTGAAGTTTTTTCTCGGTCTCGATACGGGCTATGCGGCTGCGTGGTCTCCGGAGACGGACTGGGTCAAAGTGCCCGGCACGGACGCAGCATTTCCCAATGGCATTGAAACGGATCCCGCCACCGATCGTGTGTTTGTTGGTTCCACTTATGGGCAGGTCTTCATTTCCGCTGCCGCCTTTGGCGACGACGCACGCGCGATCCGTATTCCGGTTCAGTCTGACAATCTCACTTGGGCGCCGGACGGACGTATTCTTTCGGTCGGACACACGGGTATTCCGTTGCTTGGTACCAATGGTTGCCGAACCCAGAATCACCACAAGAAATCGGCACGGTAATGTGGGACGACTCCGCGTATCAAATGTTCAGCAGCCTGCATCGTAACGGCCAGGAAATGATGTGTGAGCTACTCCCTGATTATTGGACAGGTTCTGGTTTGATTTAAGCTACTTTCTGGGCCTGCTGATCGGTTTGGTTTTGCTCGATTGCCGTCCAATAGACCACGGCGGGCGGCCTGCCGCCAAGGGCGGAATGAGGACGCCTCTCATTGTAGAACGTGATCCATTTGCGGATACCCGCCCTGGCCTGTGAGCCGTTTTCCCAGGCGTGCAGATAGACGCACTCGTATTTGAGCGTGCGCCAAAGCCGCTCGACGAAGATGTTGTCGAGGAACCGCCCCTTGCCGTCCATCGAGATGCGCACGCCCGTCCGCCGAAGCCGGTCGGTCCAAGCAAACGAGGTGAACTGCGAGCCCTGGTCGGTGTTCATGATCTCTGGCGCACCGAACGTGTGGGTCGCCTCGTTTAACGCCTCGACGCAGAAGTCAGCCTCCAGCGTGTTC
Source organism: Rhodospirillaceae bacterium (assembly GCA_965207985.1). Taxonomy (GTDB): domain Bacteria; phylum Pseudomonadota; class Alphaproteobacteria; order Rhodospirillales; family Rhodospirillaceae; genus CBDBND01. Next base: position 51,405 of record CBDBND010000014.1, read on the forward strand.
GAGATGCGCCAAGCCAGCACCGTGCGGGTAAACCAATCCATGATGGCAACCAGGTACAGGAACCCCCGGCGCATCGGCAGGTAGGTGATATCCGTTGCCCAGACCTGGTTCGGTCTGTTCACACTCAGCCCCCGGAGTAGATACGGCCAGGTCTTGTGCCCCTTCGCTGGCTTTGAGGTGCTGGGCTTCTGGTAGATCGGCATCAGGCCCATGAGCCGCATCAGGCGGCGCAACCGCTTCTCATTGACGCAATGGCCTTCGTTCTTCAAATGCCACGTCATCTGCCGGACGCCAAAGAACGGCGTGTCCAGGAACTGTTCATCGATCTCACGCATCAGCGCGAGGTTCATCTCGCTCTCACCCTTGGGCGTGTAATAGAACGACGACCGGGAGATCGACAGCAGCGCACACTGCCTGCTGACCGATAATCCGGGATGACCCGGCTCGATCATGCCGCGTCTCACTTCACGCCCCAGGGCTTGAGCTGTCTGGACAAAAAATCGTTGGCCACAGCCAACTCCCCAATCTTGGCATGCAGTTCCTTCACCTGCGCTTCGTCGATCTCCGGTTGCCGGCGGCCACCACGGGCGAACAGGCCAGGAGCACCATCAAGCAGCGCACGCTTCCATTGATGAATCATCGTCGGGTGAACCCCGAACCGGCTGGACAGCTCGGATACGGTCTCTTCGCCCTTCAAGGCTTCAAGGGCTACTTTCGCCTTGAATTCCGGCCAGTGTTGCTTGCGTTTCGACATCTCTGATCTCCTTCTCTACGAAGACCAGAAGACAACAAAGTGTAGCTTACGTCAGTGTCCGATTCCCGGGGAGTAGCTCAGTGGGACGCTATCGCTGACATGCTTTACCGTCAAAAAGATGAACTCAGTGCCAAGTATGCATCATTGACTGATTCCGCAAAACGAAAGGGATCGTTGGAGTTGGATCCTAATTTCAAGATGCCCAAAGGAATGGTCAAGGTCGATATCCACTTACAGCCAGGTGGGTATTGCTTGGATTATGGTGACGACGACGTGCTTGCCGGAGCCTTTTACGAATGCGGCGACAATCTTTACGCCAAGGGCCGGGGCGTAGGCACCAGCGAAAGCAAGGGCGAGGTTGGTATTCGGTTTCTTAAGGAACGGTATCCGGACTTCACACCGTATTCCGTTCTCGATATCGGATGTTCAGCAGGCTCTTCGACCGTCCCTTATGCCAAGGCGTTTCCCAAAGCCGACGTGCATGGCATCGATGTGGGTCCAGCCATTCTCCGATATGCTCATGCCCGTGCTGAAGCCATGGGTGCATGCGTCCATTTTCATCAACGCGATGCAGAAAGTACGAGATTCGACGACGAATCGTTTGATCTCGTTACTTCACATAACGCCATGCACGAGTTTCCGCAGCGGACCACAGAGCGCATGATGGAAGAAAGCTTCCGCTTGTTGAAATCGGGCGGTGTTGCCATGCATTTGGACATCAATATTCGATTTAACGAATATGACCCTTGGATGAAATTTCATCGTGGCTGGGATCAGACAAATAATAATGAACCATATTGGCGCGTGTACGCCACTAACAATCCGGCTGAAATGCTTTGTGCAACCGGTTTTCCTGAAGATACCGTTTGGCAAGGCAAATTTCAGCAACTTGATAAAAGCCTGCGTTGGTTTATTGCGACGGCACGGAAAGCATAATCGATTCGAAACCGAATGGTTGCAACGATCACTGTCTGCAAGCGTTTCATGATTATTACATGGAACAAGCATACGCCTTAACGTCTCGTTAAGAGTCCGGAGTCAATTCTTAAACGTTCCGTTGAGACTGGAAACCAGCCGCGGACATACTGAACACGAGAGAATTTGTGGGGGGCTTGTCGTTGCCGATAGGAGTCCCACTTTGTTTTCCCCTCAAGCAAAACGTCAAAACACCGGTAAAACACTCCGGTATCTAGCCCCGTATCAGTTTTTCAATTTTAAGCGCGCCCTTTGCGTCACAGTAACGTCCGGGTGTCTGGCGATCGCGCCGATTGGTACCAGCCATCGGGTTATGGCTCAGGTCGCGAATCCTGCAAATGAAGATGCCTTCGAAACCATGGCCTCAACTGCCAGGTTTCTGACCCAATCCACCTTCGGGCCAAAACCCGATGAGGTGGTGGCGCTCACCGGGTCTAGCCCCTCCCAATGGCTGCTGGCGGAATTCGCCAAATCGCCGAGCTTGAATACGCCAATAATTGAGACTTACTTAAGTCAACCGGACGATGAAGTCTTGTGCGAAGACGACGAGGAAGAAGATCCCGAAGACGATGAAGAGGATGGTGAGGAAAACGAAAATGAGGAAGGTGAGGATTTAGAAGACGATGAAGAAGGTGACGAGGGTGACGACGGCGACGAAGAAGAGTCTGAATGCCAAGTAGAAGACGAAGAAGAAATTAATTTCCTCGCTACCATCTCACCGGGTTTTGCTTTTTGGACTAACGCTATTTCCGGTTCCGATCAGGTGCGCCAGCGTATGGCCTTTGCCCTATCGCAGATCATGGTGGTATCCAACACTGGCGGTGAGGTGCTCACCGACATTCCCCAAGCCATGGGGTACTACCAGGACATCTTGACGACGCATGCCCTGGGCAACTACCGGGACCTCCTGGAAGCAGTCACTTATTCGCCGGCCATGGCCTACTACTTGACCTACCTGGCCAACCGCAAAGGAGACCCAACAACGGGTCGGGTGCCGGACGAAAACTACGCCCGGGAGATCATGCAGCTGTTCACCATCGGTCTGGTCGAACTCAACATGGACGGAACGCCAGTACTGGACGGCAATGGTGATCCGATCGAGACCTATACCAACGCCGACATTACCGGTCTGGCCAAAGTGTTTACCGGCCTAGCCACCCAATGCGCAGACTTTGACGACGGGTCCTTGTGCGAAGAGGAAGACGATTACGTTCCCGAACAAGCCTTTGCCCAGCGCATGCAGGCGTTCACACAATTCCATTCGAACCTGGAAAAGAGCTTTCTCGGCAACACCATTCCTGCAGGAACAGGGCCGGAGACAAGCGTCAACATGGCGTTGGATATCCTCTTCAATCATCCCAACGTGCCGCCGTTCATCAGCCGGCAACTGATCCAGCGTTTTGTTACCAGTAATCCGTCGCCTGCATACGTTGAACGTGTCGCGACGGCCTTCGCAGCCGGTTCCTATACCTTGCCGGACGGCAGTGTGGTTGGAGACGCCCGCCGCGGTGACTTGCAGGCAACCCTGGCTGCCATTCTGTTCGACGACGATGCACGATCACAGCTTTACGAAACCGACGACACGTTTGGAAAAATCCGCGAACCGGTGATCCGGTTTACCAATTGGGCCCGGGCATACAACGTCAACTCGGTGACACCGCAACATCAGGTTTTGTTGTGGAACACAAGTTCGCCCAGTCTGTTGGGTCAGCAGCCCTATGGTGCGCCGTCGGTCTTTAATTTCTATCGTCCCGGCTACGTGGCACCGGGCACGCTGACCGCCGCCGCTGGACTGACCGTACCCGAGCTGCAGATTGTCAACGCGGCGACAACGCCCGGCTACATCAATTTCATGACTGCCTTTATCAGTGAAGGTGCCCAAAACCGCGCCGAGAATAACATCACGGCGATACTCACCGATGAAGGCATACCGTTCGACATCGAAGCGGTTAAGGTCAGCTTCAGGCCCAACTACGACTTCGAGTTTGATTTGGCTACGGACGCAACAGCGTTGGTAGATCGGATCGAAGCGGTGATGACCTACATCACTCTGTCGCCTGAAACCAAGGCCGGCATTGTCGACGCCGTCGAAGCGATCACTATTGACTCAGTTGAAAGTCAGGCTTTTAGCGTGCACTTGGCCATCCTACTGGTCATGACCTCGCCCGATTATTTGGTACAGCGCTAGGAGTTACCCCTATGACACTCAATCGCAGATCCTTTTTGACAAGTAGCGCATCGGTCCTCACAGCCGCCTCCCTTGGCGGTATCGCCAATTCGCTGACCGGTTTTCAGGCTCAGGCGGCCGACACATCCGGCTACAAGGCACTCGTTTGCCTGTTTCTGTTGGGCGGCATGGACAACCATGACACCCTGCTTCCCTACGATCAGAGCTCCTATGACCGGTACGCACAGATCCGGTCCAGCTTCATCGGCTCCTACGGCGGTTCGCGGGACCGCAACAATCTCTTGGCCCTATCGCCGGACAATGCCTCCGCTTTTGATGGACGGGAATTTGCCCTGCCGCCTCAAATGGCTGGATTGCACAACCTGTTTCAACAGGGCAACGCCGCCATTGTCGGTAACGTTGGACCGCTGATCCAGCCAACCTCATTAACGCAATTCCAAACGGAAGCCGTACCCCTGCCGCCGCGGCTGTTCTCTCACAACGATCAGCAATCCACGTGGCAGTCCAGTTCACCGGAAGGGGCTCAGTACGGCTGGGGTGGCCGGTTCGCCGACGCCGTTCTCGCTGCGGGTGCGAATATTTCGCCGGTCTTCACAAACATCTCCAGCCGCGGCAACGAATTGTTCCTCACTGGCGAGACTGTCACGTCCTACCAGGTCACTGAGGAAGGTGCAGCCACTGTGGAAATCGTCGACTTTCTTGGTGACATTAACAGTGATGCCATGCTTCCCGTGCTGGATCATATGCGGGCGGTCAATTTCATGGGCGCCAATCTTCTGGAACAAGACTTGGCTGTTGCGGCGCAAACGTCCTTTGATGCCAATGCTCTGTACAATCACGCCAGCGCCGATATCCCGGTCATGACAACGGTCTTTCCCGATAACTTTCTAAGCCGGCAACTGCAAAACGTTGCCCGCACCATCGCCATCCGAGATACCTTGCAAGTCAACCGGCAGATTTTCTTTGTTGCCCTTGGCGGATTCGACACTCACGCCACCCAAGCTCAATCGTTGCCGGGATTGCATGGCCTCATAGACAGCTCGGTGACGGCGTTCTTCAATGCCACCCAGGAATTGGGTGTCGACCAGGACGTCACCCTGTTTACAACCTCTGAGTTTGGCCGCACGCTCGCTGAAAATGGCGACGGCACCGATCACGGCTGGGGCGGACACCAGTTCGTCGTTGGCGGTGCGGTGCAGGGCCGGCAGATTTTGGGTGACGTACCGGTGGCGGACTTCGGTCATGAGCTCGATTCAGGCGGTGGGCGTTTGATCCCGACCACCAGTGTCGAACAGTTTGCTGCGCCGCTGGGCCGCTGGTTCGGTCTCACCGATGCGGAGGTGCTAAACTCCTTGCCCAACCGAGCCAACTTCAGCGACGATCTGACGACGCTGCTCAGCGCTTAGATTTTCGGTTCACGCCCACTTTTTGCGCCACCAGGCGAGAAGCCCGGTGCAGCAAAGATAGATCGCGAACAGACAGACCAAGTCGTTGATCCACTTGAACTGTTCGTGAAACACCATGCCGTTGTGAACATCCGCCATGAAGCGGTTCACCGGTACGCCCTCAAGTGACGGATGAGGGATGTCGATACGTATGGAATCATTTCCCGGCTGCCATGAGGAGAATCCATTGGCGCCTTTAAAGAACCAGGTATCGCCCGCTTGAGTACCGTCCATAATCATCATAGTCAGTGCTGGCACTCTCTCCCATGTGTTCGAACCATCGGCCCGGCGGAAGTTGGGTCCGCCGTAGGTGCCTGCATATTCATAACCAGACCGGTGCACGTGGCTGGGCATAACGTTATAGGTGTGGGCGGAAACCGGCGTGGTCTCGTCAAAGGTCCAGGTTTCGCCGCCGTCTGTGGTTTGGATCAATCCCATGCGGGTCATAACCGTGTAATGCCCCGCCTCTGTGGGTGATGCGGCCAGACTGGTCAATTGCCAGGTGAGGTCGGTGAGGTCGTAGGCTCCTGGCATCACATCCCGGTCAAAGGTAATGCCGCTACCGGCGCGGACAAAGAACCGGGCGTGGTCCATGTAGATGCCGGTCACGCTGAGGTAGATGATTGGAACAACCGCGAGTAGGCCTAGTACTGGACTGTGCAAGTTGTAGAACCACTTTAGGGATGTCAGACGCGTCGACTTACGGACTTTTTGCCGGTGAGTCCGATTCATCCAGCGTCTCGGGAAAAACCAATAGCAAAATCCCGTTACCGCGAGGATGACCATCACCGTTCCCGCATAGTCGTTGATCCACATGGACGTGCGCCCAGGCGTAAATCCCTGACCGAAATGCAAGTCCATCATGAAACGGGCAAGACCCACTTCTTCAGGCAGGCCCGGAATGGCAACGGTCCCTGGGCGTGTCCACTGCACTGAGTCCAGATTATTCAAATCAACAGTGAACAGGGTTGTCTTTTCGGAGATACCAGTAAGATGGTTGGGTCGGGTGTCGTGATCCAATGAAGTGATGTGATGTCCTGTAAGACCAACGTGAGTCGCTGGGCCTTTGCTCCCTGAAACAAGCCATAAGCCGTCATCGGTGCCGAGCCAGAGGGTGTTCCACGGATCGTTTTTAGCGGGAAGTATCGCTTCCACCATTGGCGTGCCCCGGTCTCCGTCAAAGACTACCGGATCCCACGTCTGACCGGCATCAAAGGTCCGCCACAGGCCCCGGGCTCCACCACCAATGAACTGCAACTGATTGTCGGGATTAACCTGGAAGAAGCGGATGATGTTGCCGTGGACCACCTCCACCAATTGGTGTTCGGAAGCAAAGCGGTCGGTGACCGTCCATTGCCGTGACCACCGCCACTCAGGGTGGTCGAGCACGATCCCAGATATGGCAAGAACGACTATCCACGCCAAACAAGTAAGCCCCACCCAACGATGCGTAACCCGGACCCAATAATTGAATCCGGTTGTCCTGCGCCTAGCCTTGATGGCCGGTGAAGGTGTTACGTCCGTATTGGAGGCGATGTCGACCAGAGGGCTTACTCCCCAAATAACGGCTGCAATTTAAACCAACCGTGAAGGTGGTGCATCATCGCCGCTTCTTTACAAAGTCCCGCGTGATCTCGCTGACCTTGGTCACACCCAATAGGGCCATGTCGCGCTCGATTTCCGTGCGCAGGATGGAAAGCGCTTTTTCTACGCCCGGCTGTCCGTAGGCACCGAGGCCATATAGATAAGAACGGCCGATGGAGCAGGCCTTGGCACCCATGGCCAAGGCTTTGATCACATGGGTGCCGCGGCGCACGCCACCGTCGAGGATCACGTCCAATTTGTCGCCGACCGCGTCAACGATGGGACCAACGGCATCGATGCAAGCCGGCACGCCGTCCAGCTGCCGTCCGCCATGGTTGGACACCATCACCCCATGGGCGCCGATCTCTGCAGAGCGCACGGCATCATGCACCGAATGCACACCCTTAATAAGAAAGCGTCCGCCCCATTCCTGGGCCAGCCATTCAGCGTCTTTCCAGTTGAGGGAACGGTCCATTTGATCGCTGAGATATTTGATGACGGAAACGGCACCCTTTTTCAAACTGAGATCGTCGCGCTGCGACACGTTGGCGAGATCAAATCCGGGGTGAAGGAGAGCGTTCAAACTCCAATGGGGATGGGTTAGGAAACTGAACATACTACCCAAGGTGAACTTGGGGGGCATGGTCATGCCTGTGACCCGGTCACGCTCCCGATTGCCCGGCACTGGGACATCCACGGTCAAACAAATGGCGTGATAGTCCGCTGCCTTGCAGCGTTCGACGAATTCCTTCGTCAGGCCCCGGTCCTTGTAGACGTAAACCTGATACATCTTTGGTCCGTCGGTGGTGGCCGCCACGTCTTCCAAGGAGGTGGTGGCCAGGCTCGATAAACTGTACAGCGTTCCCGCCTTGTGTGCAGCGCGAGCCACGGCCCGTTCGGCCTCATGATGAAAAAGTTTGGACATGCCCGTCGGTGAACAGAACACCGGCCAATCCAAGGCCAGACCGAGGACGTTCGTTTTTGTATCAATGACACTGGTATCGGTCAGGTAATTGGGGATCAGTTCGTAGTCATCGAAAGCGTCTGTGTTTCGCCGCAATGTCACCTCATCGTCTGCACCGCCATCAATGTAATTGAAGATGGGTGTGGGCAAACGGCTTTTGGCTTTGCTCCGCAAACGGTCGATGTTGTAGCAACGGTTTAGGGACATGACTTCACTCTACCCGGCAGTGCCTTCAGAAACTACTGATGTGCCTTGATCCGCCCGGGCGAACGCTTGCGGATAGGGACCAAGGGTCAGCAAAGCAAACGATCCAACGACAATGAGGATACCTGTTCCGATCAACGGCACGTCGTAACTGCCGAACACATTGTAAGCCGTGCCGTACACATAAGGAGCGGCCACTGTCGCTGAGATGAAAATCAAATAGACCCAGCTATAGATGGCGCCGAAAAAGCGCAGGCCAAAATAACGGCTGACCAAAAAAGCAATGACGTCGTATTCCGCGCCTGCCACCAATCCAATGAGCAGCACGGACACCACCACGGCCGCCGGTTCGATGCCGTTGATGGTAAGCAGAAAACTGGCCAACGCTGAGGGCACAAAGAAGAGAAAGGCGACCAAGGGAGCCCATATGTGATCCATGAGAATACCGACTAGCACCCGGCCGCAGATAACCATAATGCCCACAAGTCCAGCGTAAGCGGCGGCCTCCGCGACCGAGTAACCGCTTTCACCCAGCAACGGTATCAAAATGGGGATCATGCCGCCGGTGCCGGCTGACACGCCGAACAAGCCAATGCCGATGGTCCAAAACGCTTTGGTCCGCACCGCAGCAGAGAGGTCGATACCCGGGAGAGCGGTCGCTTCGGTATTGGCTGCGGTGGTTTCTTTCCGGGACTTTTGCTCGGGTGACTCCTTCAAAAAGAGAATGAGCAAAGGCATGGCAATGACAAATGCAACTGCGGCCATACCCGGAAAAGCCAAGCGCCAGCCGAACTGTTCGATAAGCCACACCGCATAGGTTGGGGCAAAAGTTGCGGCGATGCCTGACCCGGAGAGAGTCAACCCGAGAGCCAGGCCGCGGTAACGGTCGAACCAGGTGTTGATGGCATAGGAATACGTGATGGTCATGGTGCCTATGGAGACGATCGCCATCACCATCCACATGCCGTAGAACACGATCAGATTGTTCGGCAGAAGCGCAAGACTGCCGTAGCTGACGACAAAGGCGAGCTGTGAGCCAATGGCGACTTTTCGGACACCTATGCGGTCAAGAACCTTGCCAATGACTGGCAGCGTGACGAATACGGTGGTCGCATAGAGGGTCAGCGCTGTTTGCACCTGCCCCCGGCTCCAGCCGAATTCATCTTGGAAGGGCACGATAAAGGCGCCGAACGTATAAAACGGTATGGCGGACAGGCCGCAGCCGATGCCCACCATGCAAGCCAGAATGACGGTCCAGCCCCGCTTAAATTCGCCGAGATCAATGGCCGGCACAGGTGTCTCCCTTCTCCCGCGTCCGTGCCACCATACGGGAGCGCGGCCGTCAGTCCCAGACCTTGGCCATCCCGGTGCAGGCGCGTACCATGGTGAGAGCAAACCCATAGGGGAGACTTGCCATGCAGGCTGACCGACGCACCGTTCTTAAGGCCTCAGGGGCGGCTGTCGCCGCAGCGACGTTGGCTTCCAAGAGAGCCGGGGCCGCTGATCCCGACGTTATTGTCATTGGCGCAGGCTTATCCGGGCTTTATGCCGCCATGTTGCTGGAAGAGACCGGCGCAACAGTTCAGGTGGTCGAAGGTCGCGATCGCGTCGGCGGCCGACTGTTCAGTGCCCGCCATGTGGAAGGCAATCCGGAGTGGGGCGGCGATTCCGTTCTTGGCGGCTATGGGCGTATGCAAGACACCGCTGCGCGGGTTGGTGTTGAGTTGGTTGATCATCAAGCCCGGCGCGACCTTACGCCGGAAGCCCATGAGGATCCGACCAACACGGAACTGGCCTTGCGCGGCAAACTGATCCCTAAAGGCGAATGGCCGACCCACGCGCTCAACAGAATGCCGGAGGAGGCAAAGTCACGCTTTCCCGGACGCGGCTATTACCAGGCCATCATCGGCGAAAACAATCCGTTGGAAGCCTTCGAGGATTGGATTGAACCGGAAAGTGCACAATTCGACACCTCCATCTATGACTTCTTTAAGTCGGTCGGCTGGAGCGACGAAGCCATCGATCTCAACTACAACATCAATGTGCAGTACGGCACGTCGGCACATGATATTTCGGCGTTGATGTGGTTCTACACCCAGGCTTGGTTCAAGCTGCAAAGCGACATCGACCGAGTTGCCTTCAAAGCACCGGGCGGCAACCAGAGTATTCCCGAAGCCATGGCCGCGTTCTTAAAAGGCGAAGTTCATCTCGGTAAAGAGGTGGTTGGAGTCCGCAGCGAACCCGGTCACGCCGAGGTCCATTGCAAGGACGGCAGCGTTTACAAAGGCAAACGGGTGATTTGTTCCATGCCGATCCCGACCATGCGCTGGCTCAAATGGGATCCTTTGTTGCCTCCTAACAAACTAAAAGCGATCCACACCGTGCCGGTGCAAAAGGTCACCAAAGTGATTCTGGTGCCGACAGCGCCGTTCTGGGAGGACGATGGTTTCTCCCCGGCCATGTGGACGGATTCCGAATGCGGCGAGGTGCGCGCCCTGCGCGAAGGCGAAGACGCCAACCGCATCACCTGCTTGATGGCCTGGGCGCGCGGTCACCTGGCTGACCGGCTTGATGTGCTGGGCGAGGAGGGTGCGCAGCAGCGTGTACTTGATGCATATACGGAAATTCGCCCGGCGGCCAAAGGCAAGCTGGAAATGGCGGGTGTGAAATCCTGGCAGACCGACCGGTTCACGGCCGGCGACTGGGCGGTGTTCGCCCCAGGGCAAGTAACCGAAAGCGTGCCCGGCCTGATGCAGCCGGCGGAGCGCATTCACTTCTGCGGTGAGCATACGGCCACCTCCAACCGCGGCATGGAAGGCGCCATGGAGTCCGGTGAGCGCGCCGCTTTCGAAGCCCTCGATCTCATCTAATCCGGCCATGCGCCCATCACGCCGCACGTTCTTAAAAGCCACTGCTGGATCAGCGGTGTTGGCGGCATCGCGCCCGCTGCATGCGGCGACCGAAGCCGACGTGGTCGTGGTGGGCGCCGGGATTTCCGGTCTATACGCCGCTAAACTGTTGGCAGAAGAGGGGGTGAAGGTCGCCGTTGTCGAAGGCCGGGACCGTGTCGGTGGCCGCCTGCAAAGCGTGCGCCATATGGATGGCAACCCGGAGGCGGGTGGGGATTCTATACTCGGCGGTTACGGCCGTATGCGTAATCTCGCAGACGAATATGGCCTGACCATGATCGACCACGTCCCCCGCGGCGGTCTGTCACGGACAGAGATTGCCATCGGCGGCCAAGTGATCCCCCGTGAGCAATGGCCCGCCCATCCGCTTAATCACTTACCTGAAAATTCAAAAAGCGCTTTCCCTGGCCGGCGGTTTTTCGAATCCGTGGTGGCCGCCAACAGCCCGCTGGACTCCTTTGAGGAATGGGCCGAACCCCACACCAAACCCTATGACCGGTCCGTCCACAGTTTCCTGACGGATCTGGGTTGGAGCGACCAGACCATTCATCAGAACTACAACATCAACGTTGGAAGAGGCACGTCGTCCCACGACTGCTCCATACTCACCTGGTTCTTCCGCGTCGGTTGGGACCAACTTCAAGAGGACATCGAAAACGTCCGTCTGAAAATAAGCGGCGGCAATCAGGCTCTGCCCGAAGCCATGGCGGCGTCTTTTCCCGGTGACATTCATCTGGGTAAAGCCGTTTCCGCCATGCGCCAGGACGCGACGGGTGTGGATGTCATCTGTGAGGACGGCACATCCTTCCGCGCCAAGCGCGTGATCAACTCAACACCCTTGCCGCCGCTGCGCTGGGTCAAATTCGATCCGCTGTTACCGCCGGAGCAGGCGGCTGCGATCAAGCTTTTGCCCTCAATGAAGATCAACAAGATTTTCCTTGAGGCCAAAGAACCGTTTTGGGACGACGACGGCTTCGGCCCGGGAATGTGGACGGACACGCCGGCGGGACAGATCGGCGTGCTACGCCAATTGGATGACAGCGACGCCATCACCGGGCTCATCGCCCGTGCCCGTGGCTTCATGGCGGAACGGTTGGATCAGCTTGGTCCGGAGGCGGCCAAAGCATTGGTGGTGAAATCCTACGAAGAGCTACGGCCCGCCGCGAAAGGAAAGCTGGAAGCGGTGGCCTACAAGTCTTGGGCCATGGACCGCTTCGCCGGTGGCACCTGGATGGAATGGATGCCCGGCCAGGTGCACCGTTTCCAGCCTCATCTCGCCAAACCGGCCGGGCGCATTCATTTCTGCGGCGAACACACGGGGCAATCCAATCGCGGTATGGAGGCGGCTGCCGAGTCCGCCGAACGTTGCGCCTTTGAAGTGTTGGACGTGGTTTAAGAACTTTCCTCCAACCAAAACCCATTCTGTTCTGACTTGATCCGTACCGCCGTCGGTGTCGGGAAGTGGGCCGGGATCAACCACTGACCTGAGTCCGCCACCGTTTCCATGATGGATGCGCGCATGGCGCTGGCCTTGTCCGCATCCCAACAGAACTGGGACGACCATTCGGGGTGTTCCACCTGCACCGGATGGTGAATCACATCGCCGATGACATAGGCCACGGTGTTGCCGTCATCCAATTTGAGCATGACGTGGCCCGGAGAGTGGCCGTGGGCGGGCACCAGGGACACCCCTGGCTCGATTTCAAAATTCTCATCGACGATTTTTGCCTGACCCGCGTCCAACACCGGTTGGATGCTGTCCTCCCAGGAGCGGTGGTTGGCCTCCGGGTCCTTTTCCCAAAACGCCATTTCGTCTTTGCCGAACAAATAGCTGGCGTTGGGAAAGGTGGGCACCCAACGCCCATCAATGAGCCGTGTGTTCCAGCCTACGTGGTCGGCATGCAAATGGGTGCACAACACAATGTTAATGTCTTCCACCGATACGCCGGTACCTTTCAAGTCATCGATGAAGGGACCGGAGCGCATATGCCACTCGGGCACCAGCGGCCGGTGTTTGTCGTTGCCCAAACAGGCATCCACCAGAATCAGCGAGCGAGGTGTGCGCACCAGGATGCCGTGAAAAGCCATGATCAGTTTGTTTTCGGCCTGGTCGAAATAACGCGCCTCACCATAAGTACGCGTTTGTTTCATGGCGTCCGGAACGGCGGCGGGTATTAAGTGATCCGGCTCCCGGAACGGGCCTTCAAATTCAACGATGCGGCAAATGTCAAACGGGCCGGGGAGGGCAACAGCACCGGTCACGCGTGGGGCCTAACCAAAGTTGAACGGAATTTGCTCCGGACCCCAATACTGCTCCACCGAATTGTCCTTTTGAAAGAATATGTTCTGGACAAAGGTACCGCTCTTTTGACTGCGCACGATCACGGCCACGGTCGGGCCGTCACTATTGTATTCCGCGTGCACTTCCCACGGCCGGATGAAATCAATGTAGCCCGGACCGACATTGACACGTTCCGTTTCTTCCACGGTCGCCGTTTCCGGAAGATCCCCCGGTTCCCCGCCGTCAGTGCGTTCAAAACGCAGAACGTCTTCACCGCCCTCAACGACACCGTAGAGGGTCCAGGACTTGCCGTGGTCATGTACTGTCGTTTTCGCCTGGGGCTTTTTGATCAGTCCATTAATGACGAAGCCGTAGTCCGGATCTTCGTAAAACAAGAGATTGGCGTGTTTGCCCTCGAGGCCCAGCTTAGCGGGGCTGGTGGGCCAGGTTTTGGCATGCTCCCGCACGTCCGGATCGCGCAGCATCTCTTTCATGGGCTCGCACGCATTGGGCCAGATCTCGTCCTCGCTCAATCCTTGCTCAAACATCTCACGGACGGTAGCGACGAACTTTTCAACGGCGGGCAACATGGGTTTTCCGGTCATGCGCAAGTATCCTCAAAGAATTCTGATTGTATTTGTCCAGACTAACCAATCGATTCGACCATAGCGTAAAGTTTTCGCGTCCGGACGCAAAGTGAAACCTCACCTTATGTCTAGCTCGGCAGGTGAACTCATTACCTTTGCGCAAATAAGTCCTTTCACCAACAGGAGTACGCTTTCAATGAAGGGGCCAATGTCCGGGCAGCGAAGCAGCATGTGTTGTTAGTCAATTGGGGAGATTCGTTACATCAGTTTTTGGGGAGGGGAGAATGTTATCACGCCACGTTCACCAACGGGCGGCGACTGCTGTCGTGGCAGGCACGCTGACCGCTCTCATTTCAACAGATATTCAAGCGCAGCAACTGGCCATCGAAGAAATTGTCGTTACCGCCCGTAAGCGTGAAGAGAACCTGCAACAGGTTCCCTTGTCTATCACGGCGTTTACTGAGACGGCGCTTGAACGGTCGGCTATTTCGAACCTTGAAGATCTTGCCCGCTTTACGACCAACCTGACGTTTACCCAGGGCCCCGTCGGCCGCCGCGCCGCGCCAGTGATTCGCGGCATCGGTTTGATCGATACTTTGGGATTCGACAATCACGTCGGTTTGTTTGTTGACGGTGTCTACATGTCGAACCGGTCCGGTCTTAACGTCAACATGTTCGATCTTGAGCGGGTCGAGGTGGTCAAGGGTCCGCAGAGTGCTCTCTATGGTCGCAATACCTTTGCCGGTGCCATCAATTACATCACCAAGAGACCGGCAGATGAAGTTGAAGGCAAGCTGACCGCAACGCTTGGCCAGTACAATGACCAACGGATCACGGCGAGCTTCAGCGGTCCGATTATCGAAGATGAGCTGTACTACCGGTTGGCGGCTGGATACGACCACAACAACGGCACATATAGGAACGGTGCTTTGAAGGGCGGTCTCGGCGGTCATGAATTCAAGACCGTTTCGCTTGCTCTCCGTTGGACACCCAACGAGGAATTCGAAGCCAATCTTAAGGGATATTACACCGACGATTTTGTTGACAGCGCACCCGTCACCACCACCCCCAACAACACTGGTGCGTTACAAACAGGAGTACCGTTCACCTTTTATTTCGTTGGTAAAGTCCCCAGTTTTAATGACCGAAACCATCCTGGTTTATCGGAAGAGGCCTTTGCTCAAGACCGGACGGTACGCCGGACGGAGCTAACTATGGATTACGAGCTTGAAGACTTCACCGTGACGTCGATTACGGCCTACGCCAAATTGGTCAACACCGGCTTTGAAGACTTTGACCGCACCCAGGGCGGTGAGAATGACGGCCCAGGCTTGCAGTTCGGCTATACAACCATTCCGGAACTGCAACCGCCGTTCTTCCCCAATCAGCCGTTCGGTCCTTTCGGTCCAACATTTATTCTGCCGTTCCCGACGGCGCCGGCGAACACCGTGGTGCCGATCGAAGTACCGACGTTTGTCAGTTTTGCCAGTGCCCATACCGAGTATTGGTCACAGGAACTTCGTTTGACGTCCGACGACGATCAGGACTTCCGCTGGCTGGTCGGGGGGTTCTTCTTCCGCAACCGGGACCGCGGTGGTATCGGGGCGACGTTTGATGTTAGTGCTGCCCCGCCGGAAGCGACTTTTTTCTTGACTTGGAATGGCCCCGTCTTTCCTGCCTTCGAGGGCCCTGTGACTCCGCAAGTTCTGTTCAACCGCAATGGTGCGATCGTTCAGCGCGAAAACCTGACCCGCGACAACGCCGGTGCGCGCCAGATCTCTTTCTATGGTCAAGTCGCCTACGATTTTACGGATCAATTGACCGGCACGGCGGAACTGCGTTGGACCGACGAAGAACGGTTTAACCTCAGTGTTTACGATTTCTTCTTCGGCGACGGCATTACCAACCTTCTCAATGAGGCCGCGTTTGAATTCTGGGATCCGCGTTTTACTTTGCAGTATCAAGCCAACGACGATCTCATGATATACGGTTCCATCGCCAAAGGGTCCCGATCCGGCGGAATCAATCCTGGATCATTTGAATTCCCGGGCGGCGAGGGATTCCAAAAATTTGATCCCGAAAGCAACTGGACCTTTGAAGGTGGTATCAAATCAACATGGGCCGATGGCCGCTTGCAGGTGAATGCTTCAGCCTTTTATATCGATTGGACGGATATTCAATTCCGCACAAGTCTGGCCGGCGGCGATGCGTTCTTCTCCATCACCCAAAACTTGGGCGATATCACGACCAAAGGCTTTGAGCTTGAGCTGACAGCCCGTCCGATTGATCAGTTGGACCTCTTCCTAGGGTATGGCTATGCAAATCCCAAATTCGAAGATGGCTCCGAGGATACCAGTCGCGCCAACCTGTGCACCAACCTGGTTTTGTTTGGTGATGACTGCACCATAGAACCGTCCACGGGTGGTTTCCGGGGTGCAAATATCAGCAACAAACAGTTGACGCGGACATCAAAGCATACGTTTACAACCAATGCCCAATACACTGATGCATTGTCGGGTGATTGGGATTGGTATATTCGCGGCGATTTGAGTTACCGCTCCAAGCAGTGGAGCGACACGCCAAATCTGTACTTTGTTGGCAGTCAGATCAAAGTGAACGGGCGGATCGGTGTTGAAACGGAGGACCTCGATATCAATTTCTGGGTGACCAATCTTTTCAACGAAGATACCCCCGACGAAGCCGCTGACGTGACATCAAACTTCAACTCGTTGCGTGAGGTGATCATCATCCAAAATCCAGAGCGGCGAAAGTTCGGTGTGACCGCGACCTATCGTTTCTAGAGCTTTATGTGATTAGACGGAGTCATTTTAGGGATTCACAAGCTTTTCGATTTCTGATTCAAGATTCTTGCTGGGTAAGGAGGCCAGCAAGGATGGCAAGAGCTTATTCCCTTGATCTTCGAGAACGGGTTATTTCGGCTGTGTCGCGCGACGGGATGTCGTGCCGGGCGGCGGCGCGGCATTTCGGGATCGGCGAGAGCACGGCGGTTGCCTGGCTGGCGCGCTACCGGCGGACGGGCAGCGCGGCGCCGGGCCGGATGGGCGGTTACAAGCCGCGTGCGATCCGGGGGGCGCACGAGCGCTGGTTGCGGGACCGGGTGGCGCGGGGGGATTTCACGCTTCATGGGCTTGTCGGGGAGCTGGCGGATCGGGGCCTGAAGGTGGACTACCGTTCGGTCTGGACCTTCGTTCACGAGCAGGGCCTGAGCTATAAAAAAAACGCTGGTGGCTGGCGAGCGTCGGCGCCGTGACGTGGCGCGCCGCCGCGCTCAGTGGTTGAAGTACCGCGACCGGGTTGACCCGACGCGCCTGGTGTTCATCGACGAGACCTGGACCAGGACCAACATGGCGCCCCTGCGGGGCTGGGGGTCAAAGGGCGCGCGACTGATCGGCGAGGCGCCACATGGCCGCTGGCACACCGCGACCTTCCTCGCCGCGCTGCGCCACGACCGAATCGATGCGCCCTGGCTCGTCGACGGGCCGATCAACGGCGAGCGCTTCCGCATCTATGTGCAGGACGTGTTGGTCCCAACCCTCAAGCCCGGCGACATCGTCATCATGGACAACCTCGGCTCTCACAAGTCCAAGGCCGTGCGACAGGCCATCCGCCAGGCCGGCGCCCGGCTCCTGTTCCTGCCCAAGTACTCCCCCGACCTCAATCCCATCGAGCAGGTCTTCGCCAAGCTCAAGCATCTGCTCCGCCTCGAAGCGCCGCGAACCGTCGAGGCCGTCTCAGCCGCCATCGGCAGACTCCTCGATACCTATACCTCAAATGAATGCGCCAACTATTTCAAAAACGCAGGATATGACCCAACCTAAAATCATACCGCTCTAGACCCAATTTCCACATCACCTGCGAAGAGGCCTGTCTTTTGGGGCCAGCCTCATTTTTTCAGCTGTGTCCTGGCAGATAAGTCCCGTGGTCCCAGGATTCGGCCTGACTTTTTGGCTGGGCCTCGGCAATGAACCCTAAGTTCCGACCGTCTGGGTCCGTTCCGAGGCCGGAAAGACCTTCTAACTCTTTGATTTTAAAAAGTTTATAGAAAATTTCTGGGACTATTTATGGTCGAGCATTCCCTGTATTTACATATTCGATCCGAAACTATAAGACTCTATAGTAGTGGGTCGAAATAGTAATTCCGGGTCTTCTGCCCTTTCTGGGAGACCTCAACAAAGCAGGGACATGTTGAGCCAATCGCTATCTAAGAGCCTGACCGAAAAAGAATTGAGTGGAATCAGTCCCTTGTGATTCCCTTGTTGTGTTCGCCAGCAAGGAGGATAACAAGATGTGGACTGACGCCACTCGTGAGAAATATGAGCGCGAGGCGCACCGCTACGCAAGCGATCTGAGCGATACCGAATGGTGCGTGATCGAACCCCATATGCCGCCCGCAAGGGCTCTGGGCCGCCCGCGCAAGACGGATATGCGGGAAGTGATGACCGCGATCCTGTACATGGCCCGCAGCGGCTGCCAGTGGCGCATGCTGCCCGGCGAGTTTCCGCCGCGCAGCTCGGTTCAGTACTATTTCTACAAGTGGCGCGACGACGGGACGTGGCAGGAGGTCAACCGGGCGCTTCTGGCGCGCACCCGCGAGGCCGAGGGGCGGGCCGCTGCCGCGACTGCCGGGGTGATCGACAGCCAGTCGGTGAAGACCACGGAAAGCGGAGGTCCGCGCGGGTTTGACGCGGGTAAGAAGGTGATGGGCCGCAAGCGCCATATCGTGGTGGACACTGGCGGGCGGTTGCTCGGTGCCGTGGTCCACGAGGCTGACATCCAGGATCGCGACGGTGCGCCGTCGCTGCTCGCCGAGGTGGGGGCGTGGTTTCCCGGGGTCGGCCATATCTTCGCCGACGGCGCTTACGCCGGCCCTAAGCTGGCCGGGGCGCTGAAGAAGATCGGCGACTGGGCGCTGGAGATCGTCAGGCGCAACGACAAGGCGGACGGCTTCGTTGCGCTGCCGCGCCGTTGGGTGCCGTTCATCGCCATGCCCGACTACATCGGTCCGGACCGGCGCAAAGGGGATCAACGCAAGATGAACCTACCGGTGTTTGATGTTCTCAATACGTTGCAAGACAAGATAGAAGGCCGGCCGTGCTCCCAATTGACCATCGAAAGCAGCGTTGCAGAACAAATGCAGTCGGTGCGGACGGCTCAATTGGAAGGGTTCTCCTACAAGCTGGGATTTCTGTGTAAGTCCATTCTCAAAGGCTATGAAAAACGGCCGCCCGATGACGATGTGGCAAAAAAGCTCATTTCGTTGAGAAACTCGCTACACAAATGCGCTGACATCGCCACCAAAGGTAAAGAACCGGCGCTGGCCCGTGTGTGCAGTTCTTCGGCCGATAAAATCAACGCTATGAGCGAACATTATCTCGAGCCAACGGATAATGAGCTCGAATTGATCAAATCACTGATCAAAGCCTACCAGATGGCGCGGGAAAATATTTCGGGGTCCGACACCCCTCACTAACGACCCTTCATCACCACGGCAACGTGGTTCCGTCAAATTTGTGGAAATCCTGATAATCGTCGATCGTCAAACGGTCGATCAGATCAATCATGACACCAATGGTCGAGCGAGATTCCAAAGCGCCCACCTGAATCATGCGTTGAAATTGCGCCGGAATCTCAGAGGGGTCCTCTGCATTCATATAGTCTTCAGCGTCGACTGTACCTGGTGCGATAACCAGAACGGCGACGCCACGATCTTTGACGGCTTCCCCATAGGTACGAAACAGCATGTTCAGTGCTGACTTGCTCGCGCGGTAGGACGGCGCGGTGGCCGAGCGCACATTGCCGATGGATCCGCCGACTGCACTCATGGCCACAATCTTTTTCTGCTGACTAGCGGCTACGTGATCCAAAAACGCTTCAGCGGTGTACAATTGCCCTAGAACGTTGACCCGCATGATTTCCTCAAACCACTCGTAATCCATTTCACCGAATTTATTTGGCGAAAAGCGGAACGTATTGATTGCGCCGTTGAGGTTGAGCACGTCAATCGGCGTGCCTTCGTATTTTGCAGCCAGGGCATCGATCTCCGCGTAATCCGTGAGATCCAGTTCTTCGACCACCACGTTGTCATGATCTGCGGCAAAGGACGTAAGCCGGTCGGAGGTTTCCGGATTGCGGCAGGTGGCGATGACGGTCCAACCGCGCGCTGCATAGTCTTTGACAAAGGCAAAGCCATGACCTTTGCTCGAACCGGTGATAAGGACCGTATCGGTGTCAACCCGGGCCGAGCCTAAGGTTATGGTCAGTCCAAACGAGACAGCGAAGGCCATAAGCTTTGTAAAAGTGCGTTTACTGTTCATGGAATCAGACTCCTCGTCAGCGAATGTTAATTGTCAACCGGTTCTCCCTGCCACGTCTCCGGCCGGTGGCCGTTTATGGCTTCATCGGGATCCCATTCGATGAGATTGATTTTCTCGCCGTCCGGCCCGCGCATGGCCATTTCCCGCTGCTTGATATGACCGCGGATTTCAATGCGAGCGGGTTCGCAAACAATAGAATGATCGTGTCCCTCCACGCGGCGGATCACTTCATCCAAATCGCTGCAATAAAACACCATGCAAAGTTCGCCTAAATTGCAGCCTTCGCTTGGCCGCTCAATCGCAGGTGGGGCGGGGTTTTTAACTTCAAACAGTCCGACCATTCCGTAAGGCGTGAAATCCGGCTGCTTGAGTATGCACACGCGCGTCGTGACACCTGCCGGCATGCCGATAAACATGTGCATGTTGCCACCTTCGGCGGTTCCTTCCGTATAGACCTCGCTGAGACCCAGAACCTGCTGATAAAACACCTTGGATCGATCAAGATCAGAGACCTGTAGGGCAGCACGCACCATCTGGCTGAGTTTCATATTCCCTATCCCTTTTTATTGCGACTAGGTGATCGCTTATATCTCAATCCCCAGGTATTCCGCCATTCATCCGCGAACCTGCTTGGCGAAACGAGCCTGTTTCACGTATGGAGCGCGGCCGCAAACCAGCCTTGCGAAAGTCTCACCAAGACTATTGATAATAGTTTTCAGCTTGTTTGGCGCTTTTGCTATCACTAGGGAAGACCATGGAGCGCGGCCGCAAACCAGCCTTGCGGTCTCACCCTATTGATAATAGTAGCTTGTTTGGCGCTTTTCCACGGAAAATTTGGGCCGTATTCCACGGAAACTCACGATATATGGAAGGATTTGTCATGCTTGAAAGGCGCTCACTCTTTTCAGCCGGAACGACGGCAGCCACGGCTTTGGGCGCCCTTTTCGGGTCTCGCCAGGCCGAGGCTAAGACAGGCTCCTTCGACATTGAACCGCGAGGTAGTGAAGGCCGTTTGGAGCGCATGCCGACGCTCGACATGGAAGGGATCCATGACTTCACCTCCGGGTTCCGCCTTTGGCACGCCGCTAAGGGCAGGCGCCTTGCCGGCAATCGGGTGCAGAAAGTGTTTGAAAAGCGCGGTCTCGATCCGAGAACAAAGATGCCCATTGAAGAGGTCGCCAAAATTCTTGAAGAGGACAAGATTCTAACCACCACAAGCCGGGCTTGGCTGAGCAATCAGCAAGTCACTTGGAAGTCCATTCAAGATCACTATCACGCCCACGCCGATGAATATCGGGCTGAAATGGAAGCCTACGACAATCGCGGTCCCGGCACCTTAGCAGGCTGCTGAAAAACGATTTGGAGCGATCATCTCGGCAATTTTGTTTTCGTATGAGTCATTTTCCGATTCTATTTTTTCGCGGACGCCCATCCATTGATTCTTTCGTTTCGCGAGGTGGGCTTTCGGCCGAGTTTTTCAGCAGCCTGTTAGAGCTGAATCCGGACATGGACATTCCCGACTACACCAAATGGGAGATCCATATTCAGCCCGGTGGGTATGTGGGCGACCCGTTTGCCGGACACATTTATCATTATGGGACCAACAGTTTCTATTACGGTCTGAGTCCTGGGGGGAATGATCAGGACGAAATTCACAGAAGCGCCGTCGACCGGCTACCCCTACCGGAAGATGGAAAAGTAAAACGCATTTTGGATCTCGGTTGCGGTATTGGTCAGTTCACCGTCGCTTTGAAAGAGCGTTTCCCCGATGCCGAAGTATGGGGACTGGATATCGGTGGTCCCATGGTGCGGTATGCCCATATGCGGGCCGTCGATGTTGGTGTGGATGTCAATTTCGCTCAGCGTTTGGCCGAAGATACCAAGTTCCCCGACAACCATTTCGACATCGTGACGTCCTATATTATGCATCATGAGGTGACGGCCGATGCAGCGCGCGCCATTTTCCGAGAAGCGCATCGCGTTGCCAGACCTGGTGGTTATTACTATCCCATCGATTTCCGCTCAGGCCGCCAGGCCATGCCTTACAACGCATTTATGGCGTTCTCCATTTGGAATGATCACCGTTGGCACCATGAACGCTGGAGCCTGGAATTCCGCGGGCTCGATTTCGAAGGCGAAATGGAAAAGGCCGGCTTCTGGCTTAATCCGGATGCCAAAGAAGCCTTGCCCGGTTTCGGAGTACGGCACGCCATTAAGCGGGTGTAAACAAGACACTCGATGGCTACTGCATAAGACTTAAGACAAAAAGGACAACATCAATGCTTGATCGAAGAACCGTTTTTTCAGCTACCACCGCTGTTGGTGCTTTCGTTGGCGCTACTTTTGGCGGGAGAAAGAGTGACGCCGCTACAAGTTACACGGATAATCGGAAGACTTTGGCAGGCGAAATCGAACCGCGCGGCACTATAGGCCGTCATGAACGGCTTCCCCGTCTTGATTTGGAAAGCCAACACGATTTTCACACCGGTATCCGCATTTGGCATACGGCCAATGCAAACCGCGCTGCGAACACGCGCGTCGAACATATCCTTGATGAAAAGGGCATTGATCCGAAAACGGAAATGACTATGGAGGAAATGCTGCCACTGATCGCGGATGATCCTCTGGTCGGTGTCAGTGGCCGGACCTGGATCAGCAATCAGCAGCTCCAGTGGCGTGCATTACAGAATGAATTTCATTCCAACGCAAATGCCTATCTGGCCGAGATGGAAATCACGGACAATATGGGACCAGGAACGTTGGAGTTGAATCCAGATATGAGGATCCCTCCATACACGGCTCATGAAATCCATATGCAGCCTGGTGGTTACGTTGGCGATCCGTTCGCCGGCCACATGTACCACTACGGGACCAACAGTTTTTATCAGGGCAGCCGCGGCCGCAATGAGCAGGATCAGATCCATATCGGTACGGCAGAACGCATGCCTTTGCCTGAAGATGGCAAGGTCAAACGGATTCTCGTTCAAGGCTGTGGGCCCGGCCAGTTGACCGTCGCTTTGAAGGAACGTTTTCCTGAAGCTGAGGTATGGGGTATCGACGTTGGCGGGCCTTTGGTGCGATACGCTCATATGCGGGCCGTCGAACTCGGGGTCGATGTGAACTTTGCCCAGCGTCTAGCTGAAGACACCAAGTTTCCGGACGAACACTTTGACATCGTGACATCCTTTATCATTCACCATGAATTGCCAGCGGATAAAACCCGCGACGTCTTCCGAGAAGCCTATCGGGTGACCCGCAAAGGCGGATATTTCTATCCCATAGACTTCCGCACGAGGGCGCCAAAACAGCGGGCTTACGCACAGTACCGTACGTGGTGGGATCATCGCTGGAACGTTGAGGTGTGGAGTCGGGAATTCCGCAGTCTCAACATGGAAGCGGAACTAGAGAATGCTGGCTTTACACTGAATAAGGATGCCAAACCGGTCATTCGCGGATTCGGTATTCGCCACGCAATAAAACAGGCGTGATTGACACACAAATGGTACAGTGAGAAACCCCGCGTTCCGGCGGGGTTTTTCTCATTATAGGCTTGATTTCTTTGCGTCTTTCTTTTTCATCTCTTTTCGTCGCACTTGCTTTCGTGTTTGGGCTGAAGGCGTTCGCCCAGGAACCTGTGGTCGTGCAGGAGGAAGACGAGGCCGCCTCGGTCGTTGTTTACGACGCCGAGTTTTTTGCGCCCTACAATCCCATCACAGCAGAGGACATGATCCAACGGATTCCGGGTGCCGAAGGGCTGGTCGGTGGTTTCGGCAATGATCAGGAAGAACGTCGCGGATTGAGAGCCAACACCGATCAAATCCTCATCGATGGCAAGCGTTTGACTGGTAAGGAAAATCAAAGCTCCAGCTTTTTGGAGAGGCTGCCGGCGAATTCCGTTGAACGCATTGAACTCATCACCGGCAATGTACGGGAGTTGGACACCGATGTCGGCGTTCGCGTAATTAACGTCGTGCTCAAGGAAGGCGCAGGGCGCGGCAGCGGGGTGGCGCAGGCGGGCGCGTTTACCTTTTCTACCGGCGGCCAGGTGCGGCCGATGGGAAACATCGCCTACAGCAGTTCCGTGGGTAATTTATCCTATACCGTAACGGCACAGCTTCGTCCGGCTCTGCAGCCCACGAATGTGGTGGACGTCATTACCACGGAGGCCGGAGGCCGACTTGCCGTCATTGAGGAAAAACGCCGCCAAGACCAGGAGCAATGGGAAGCGCGTGGCAGCTTCATTTACAATTGGCCGGCCGGTCAGACATTGTCCGCCAACGCGCTGGTCCGTCATTTTCCCTTGGACAATCAGGATACGACGACCACGTTTCTTGATCTCGGCGATGATCCTCTCGTCGAAGCCGGTACTATCGTTGACAATATCAAAGGCGATGACACCACGTGGGAAATTAGTGGTGACTACGCCCAGTCCATAAGCCCGTCGCTCAAGTTTACGGGATTATTTGTTTATACCAACACAACAAACGATCGGAACAATGCCAACTTCGAGCGCATAGGTGAGGATCTTAAACCGCTCGGCGGGGATACCAGGGACCAAAAAGCCACAGAAACAATTCTTCGTGGTACGTTCGACTGGAATTTTGCGCAAAGGCATGATCTCGAGGTGGGCGTAGAAGGTGCTATTAACACTCTTGATAAGAATCTGGATTTCTTTTCAGTTATAGACGGCGACCGCGTCGATGTTCCGGTCATCAACAGTGATCAGAAAATCACCGAAGACCGGGTAGAAGCCTTCACGACACACAGTTGGAAACCCATCGACGGGCTTGAGATTGAAACCGGCCTAGCCGCAGAGTTTTCTAAGCTGGACCAAGTCGGCAGTGACGTCAGTTCGCAGAGAAATCTCAATTTCGTCAAACCCAATTTCGATGTTTGGTACAACACGGACGAGGCGACTCAAGTCTGGTTTTCCTTTCTCCGTGACGTGGGGCAGCTGGATTTTGATGATTTTGTCGCCACGATCAACCGGGAAGACAATGAAATTCTTGCCGGTAACCCTGATTTGGTTCCGGAAAAATCCTGGGACTTCGAAGTGGGAGCGGAACGGCGCTTGGCCAACGGTGCTGGAATTCTCAACGGCCGCGTTTTTTATCGCCGTGTCAACGACGTGAAGGACTTGGTGCCGCTGGGTTTAATCGACTCACAACCCGGCAATCTTGGCAATGGCAACCATTACGGCATTGAGTTGGAATCCAGCATCCGGTTTGGACGGTTTACCTCGGTGGACGCTTTTATTGGCACAAGAGTGCTGCTGCAAGATTCAGAGGTCACTGATCCTTTCACCGGTATGAAACGGCGGTTTGGCAATCAGCCGGAGTATGAATTGAAGTTCGAAGGCCGGCACGACGTTCAATCTTGGGGTTTGTCTTATGGGTTCGATTTCACCAAGAAAGGCCCCACGCTTGAGAGTGATTTCAACGAGTTCGATAATAAATCGACCACACTCGATGGCCGGATTTTTATGGAGAAAACAATTGCTCAAGGCATGATCCTCCGGGTCTTTTTCGCCAACTTCCTCGAAGTCCGCGATCTTCGCACCCGTACGATTTTTGATCCCTCGCAAGCAGCCGGGACAATCAGGCAAATCGAGTTCCGCGATCAGGAACGCGGAGCTATTTTGGGGACTCGCTTAAGGACGACGTTTTAGTGTGTGAACGAGCGATTACTTAGATAATCACTCAACCACGAGCATGGACGGAAACTTCAACATGGCCGTGGTGCCTTGCCCCATCACCGACGACACCGATAGAGACCCGCCCATCAGTTCGACAAACCGCTTTGAAATGGAAAGACCAAGGCCTGCACCCCGGCCCGGCATGTTTACCTGCGCCCGCTCCACCAAGAAGGGTTCGCCGATACGTTCCACAAGCTCCGGCTCAATACCAGGTCCCGTGTCAGACACCGACACCGTCACGTCTCCCTCATTGTCCCGGTCCACGGCCAAGGTGACCGTCGTCGAGGGCTTTGAAAACTTAATGGCGTTGGAAAGCAAATTGATTAATACGTGTTCCGTAAGCTGCTGATCGATGTTCAGGCGGTACGTCGCTTCTCCGTTCACCGTTTTTACCAGCACATTTTGGTCGGCTGCGTTTTTTGTTACCAACTTGCATGCCGTTTCTATGCAGTCCTTGATATTCACTTCATTGATTTGAACCGAAAACCTCCCCGCTTCCGCCCGGCTGAGATCAATCAAATCATTGACGATACGAAGCAGATGATCACCGCTGTCGTGAATGCCTTCAGCGCATTCCACGTACTTGTCTTCAATCGTATCGGAATAGAGCCGGTCTTTGATGATTTCCGAAAAACCGATGATTGCATTGAGCGGCGTGCGGAACTCGTGACTGATCCGGCCCCTCATGCTTCGCAATCCTTGGTCAAAGTAGTGTTGCGCAAGGCTGAGCTCGTCGACTCCTGCCATGGTGGTTCTCCCGTGTCGGTTCAGTTTTCGTCGGATAGAAGGCCCGCCGTCACCAGCGCTTCGTTGACGGCCACGCCGCCCGCGACCAATTTCTGAAACGCCATCGCCCGCCCGGCCAGGTCGAGGGGATAGTTGTCAAAGACAAGCCGGACATCGGTTTCAAGTTTGGCGCTGAGCTCGGTTTCCAGCATCCGCGCCAAAGGCCGCACGGTCCCTAAATGCCATTGGCGTAAAGCCTCACGCTTGCTTGTGCCGTCCGAGTCATCGAATAAAGCAACGGACGCGCCGCAGGCCGCAAGCACACGCTCGTAAGCAGCCTTCGAGGCCTCGACCAGCGCCTGGTCCGGCATGGGTCCAAGCCGAGCCGCTTTCCAATCCCGCGCCGGTGCAGCAGCCTTTCCGGAGTCCCAGCCTGCCGCCGTGGTTTCCAATAAGATTGCTTTGCCTCTTGCTTTCGCGATCGATGTTTTCAAGCCGGACAACGGATCATCGGATTCACCGTCGCCACCGTCCGACGGTATCGGGACCAGCTGCGCAATCGGCCCGCTCGCTTCGTCCGCAATGGACTTCTCAGACTCCGCTAACTGTTTCGCAGTAGTGGACGCCCAATCGGTGGGAGCCGATCCTCGCCAGGTGCTCCCCGGTCCCGATCCCCAATGCAGCATCGATCACAATTTCTGAGCCTCGTTGTTCAGGTGTAAACCGGAAGATCGGCTGTTGCCTGTCGTGTTGCATGTTCAAGATGATCCCGGACTCTGGCCATGACAGCGATCCCGCTTTGAAAACTTCGGCCCTGTCCCGGGCGCGGGTTTCGTACTCAAGCAGCGTGCCGAAAATTCGGCCCGGTGATTGCCGGGACTCGTCCTCGCGAAGCTCAATCGCGCAGCGGATTTCGGTCATAGCCCCAACCTTGCGTACCAACGGCCTATGGCTTGCTCGCACTCTGCATCAAGTTCACCCGTTGCAGGGTTTGACAGCCGCGCCCGCACTACGTTTTCCCCCGGGTCGATGATCCGCTCCGTTGCACCCTCGCCGAGCTCGCCAAGCAGGAAAGCCCGCCTCTTTGGATCGCCATCGCTGTTCGTTGCAAAGATCCGAATATCGCGATCACGCGCCGCCGTGATTGCGGTGCGTCGCAAGTACTCGGCAGTGGGTAGGACCCAATTCGGCCTAACCGGAAACTTACCGTCCGCACCCCTTTGCAAAAGCAAAAGCGAAACCACGATTGATTGAAAATCGACAGCGACAGCAGCGCCTGCGTAGTCGGCTAAAAGGCCGCGAGCGATTTGACTTTTACCGGCCCCTGCTGGCCCTGAAAGAAGAACATTGTCGGGCATCAGCCACCTGCTTAGGCGTGCTGACTTTGTTGTTTGAAAAAGCCGTCCGCTCGTAAGATTTTGACGCCGTGCAACAGCACCGCCGTGACGATAATTTGCCCGCTCGCCGCTTTCGTAACTTCGTCCGGAATGATCGTCACGCCTTGCCACACTGGCGCCACCATGTCACGGCGCAGACCGAGCCGGATGACAGCGTTTTGCTTATTGGCAGCCGGTGCCGGAACATGACTGGAAACTTTCACGCCGCCCGACTTCATCATTAAAACATCCAAGGCGCTGTCATCAGCGTTGTTCGCTCTATAGACCGTCGCAGCGTGTCCGTATGTGGCCGCGCCCAACACGATTCTCAAGTCTTCGGTGGTCTGGGCAAAACGGCCATCGACGCGCCCGAAAGCAAAATCTTCCTTGTAGTTGGCGAAAGTCGACGTGGCGTTGACGTTGTGATTTGCCAGATTCTGGCCATGTAACAAACCGTTGTCGCCTGCAAGTATTTGCTGGTCCAATTTGTCGCCCATACGGCCACGCTCTTTGCTTTGTCTTTCGCGCAACTCCCGTAAACGACGCATGGCTTCGGTCATTGAGAATTTCCTTTCGATCCGATCTATGGAGCGACCCGACGACGCTGCAAGGGGAAGGCAACGTGGCGATGCCCCGGCGCCGCCGGATCGGCAACTCTGTTCGGTTCTCGATGAAGGAAATTTTGGCTGACTCGGTCAGCTCCAGCCGTGCGCTCCGCGCTTCCAGTGACGGCCTTGCAGAAAAAAGATACGCGCTCTCAGCGATCAACTCAAGGGGTGAACGTCCGATCACACCGGGGGAAAGAGATCGCATTGTATCGCGATTTTTTCGCAGTTGGTTTCGATCCCGGTTTTAATGGGAAATTCAGTCGCACTTTCTCAATTCTGATAAAATTTTGTCGCGATACGGGCGAAACGCTGAAACGAATTCGCGCTGCAGATGGTGCTTTGATCTTTCGCCGTTGACTCAAAAAAATTTCAGTGATTTAAAAAAACGGACCGCGTCGTGGGGACGCGGCCCGTTCGGCGTTCGTGATGAGACACGTTCGCCTGACGAGGCCCATGGCCTAGCAAGGACAGCCATGAACCGAAGAATTTTTAGCTCAAATCCAAATGGTTCGCAACACAGTCAGGCCTCCGCCGCTGTGGCATCCATCGTGGCCGCACATCCAGGAGAACGCTCTACCGATTTCGTTGTTTCTGGGCCTTTTGCCGTCGACGACGACGATGAGCCCAAGCGGCAGATCTTCCGTGGCGAGGGCGGCGATCCCCCCAATCGTCGAGCGGTGCCCCTGACCCAAGGCGAGTTAACGCGCTATGCCCGCGCACTGCAGCGCTTTCAACTCGGTGTTGAGTGCGGCACTAATTGGTAAACCAATGGCGGTTATGCCAGTCTTTTTTCTCGTGTATGTAATTGAACCGCCCTTGATGTGTGCCCTGGTCATGGCCGTACACGCGGGCGGCCAATCGTGAGAGGCTTGCCCGCAACGCTGCCGAACGTGAGAACCAAGGGCAAACAAATGTGTCCAACCTGCTTGTCCAACCTTCCGAAAAAGCACAGTAAGCCTTTGAAAATAAAAGGAATTTTTAACATGACGAAAGTTAGGCGTGAACTTCCGTCGCTTCGTCATCTCGTATTCCTCCGTAACCGGGGGAATACACCTTAAACAACTGTCCGATTTTCCGGGACCACCTCAATCAACACCTGTAAGATTTCTTGATCCCTATTTGAATTCTTCCGCCTGTTTCAGAGAGGGTGCGTTTAACTTTCGCTGTCTTCTCCCAGTCTTAACGCGTCCAGCATCAGCATTTCGCCATCGAACTGAAGCGATTCCAAGCGTGGGTCATAGGCAAACGTGAACACCTGCGGGAAAAGCATGATGGTTGGAGAGAGTTCGTAGAACTCCATGAGCATGTCCTGAAGAGCCCGTTCTCGTTCGGTCGGATCGAACATTTGGCTGCTGGCTTCGATTTTTGGCACCATCTCCGGCACACAGAAAAAAGGCACAGGCTTAAGGCACGAGGCGTTTTCAATGGAGCGGATGGCGTCCAGATAAAAGGCGCTGCTCCAGTTCATGGACAAAACGTCTGCACCGTCCCATTTGCCCGTAAACCACTGGCTGATCCATTGCGTTGCTTGCACGCTGCGCAGTTCCAAGGTCACACCAATCTGAGCCAAGTCTTGAGCCACGTGCTGATAAACCTGAAGATCTTCCGGGCCGGCGGCCTGGGTGCTGAGGTTGGCTCGGAGAAAAAGCCCATCACCGTAGCCGGCTTCGGCCAACAGCGCGCGCGCCCCTGCCGGGTCGTAAGGATAGAGAGGAATGTCCGGGTTATAGCCGAAGGTTTGAGGCAGCGCGCCTTGGCTGTTGGGTTTGGTCGTGCCGTACAGAATGTGATCCGACATGGCCTGCCGGTCTATGGCCATGTTGAGGGCTCTGCGCAGGCGCACATCGGCAAGCGGATGATCCGGGTCCGTATTGGGCATGGCCAGTGCCGCGATGTGGGGAGATTCTAAAGTGTGCGTGGCGTAGCCCAGAGACTCAAGATCGGCCAGCATGTCCAGCCCGAGATTGAAGACCATGTGTGTTTGCCCGGAAATGAGCGATTGACTGCGGGCGACCGCATCTGCGGCGACGTAAAAGACGAGGGCTTCGGCCGGGTCGGGAGAGGTCCTGGCTCGCCAAGACGACGGATTGTGATCCAGCACGTATTGACCGGTTTGAAATCCCCAGTCCCTGAGCTGGTAGGGACCGCTGCCGATGGGGTGGAGGGCAAATTCTTCCGGGCCCATGTCCGCCCATGCCTTTGGCGGAACCACAAAAAAGAGTGTCAGTCTCTTCGGCAGAATGGCGTCGGGTTTGCGGGTGATGAATTCAACGGTGAAGTCGTCGAGAGCCTGCGTTTTCTCAATATTGCGGGCTTCCGCTGCCATGAACATGCCTCTCGCTTCCGGTAAAGCGAGGTAATCGAAAATGGCAACGACGGTGTGCGCATCGAACGGCTCGCCGTTGGCGAAGACCACATCGTTGCGAAGGCGAAAGACCCACCGTGTCGGCCCCGTTGCCTGCCAATCCGTGGCCAGCATAGGGACCAAAGCGCCATTTTGATCCAGCTTGGTCAGAGCATCGAACATCACATACGAAGGATGGAGCCCGCGGGTCATAATCGAGGCAAAGGGATTGCCCAGATTGGGCACCCGTCCGCCGACGGCAATGCGTAAGGTTTCAGCCTGCGCCGCAAGAACGGACAAGGTTAGGGCAGTCGCTAAAACACTAATGAAAAAGGGCCTAACCATGGCCCATGGTAGCCATTTGCATGAAAGCGGGAAACGGAAAATGCCGCTTACGAATTTGAGTTCAATTTTTCGAGTTCGTCCAAAATGTCTTGTCGATCACCATCGAGCAATGGCGCCGTGCGTCGAATGGGACACTCTTCATCACGAACAACGAGCGGAGAGGCAAACGTCTTTGTTTGAAACCCGTTGGGCAGGGTGAGTGGCTGTACCCAGCCATAGTGATCGACAAGAGGGTCATTTAACGCTGCGCCATAGGAATTGATGGGTTCGCAAGGGATACCCAAGGGACGAAGCGTCTTGACCCAATGATCAACATTTTGGCCGGCAAGTATCGGTTCAAGAATTGCACTCAGTTCTTTTTGATTGGCAGCCCGGTCACCAATCTCGACAAAACGTGCATCACTTTTGAGGTCCGGTCTGTCAATGGCCTCACATAACGCCGCGAATAGTTTGTTGTTTCCCGCTGCCAACATGAAGTGTCCATCTGCCGCTGCGTATGCCTGGTAGGGAGAGTTGCGCGGATGAGACGATCCCATGCGAACCGGATCTTTACCGGTGCCAAAGTATTCGCTTGTTTGCAGGGCTGAGAACGCAAGGTTTGATCCGTACAGAGACATATCGATGTGGCCACCAGGCCCGCCCGCCTCAACCCGTCTGAGGAGGGTAACGACACCAAAGGCGGCAAAAAGACCGGCACCGAAATCGGAAACGGGAACACCTGATTTGACCGGCAGACCATCCGGGTCACCGGTGACGCTCATCACACCCGACGCCGCCTGGACAGTGACATCAAACCCGCCATCCTGGGCACGCGGACCGGTTTGTCCAAAAGCCGAAATGGACGCGTAAATGAGTTTAGGTTTTTCATCCTTGAACGAGTCATACCCAAGTCCCAGGCGATCCATGACCCCCGGGCGATTGTTCTCGATGACGACATCGGCGGACAGAATGAGCCGTTGGGCAATGTCCAGGTCAGGTCCTTCTTTAAGGCCCAGAGCGATGCTGCGCTTGTTACGGTTGAGCGAGGCAAAATTCTCACTGAAACCGTCGCTGTGCGGCGGCCAGGTGCGCAGACTGTCCCCTTGGGGTGGCTCAATCTTGATGACATCCGCCCCCATGTCGGCCAGCACCATGCCGCAAAAGGGCCCGGCGGCCACATGGCAAACTTCGATAACACGCACGTCGGCAAGAGGGAGTGAATTTGCCATTATTATTACCCAGTGAATGATAGGGGCAGGGATACTGGTCTGACCACGGGGGTGGCAAGACCTTTTCAAACGGTCTTGTTATAAACCAAGTGACGTGTGTACCGCTTTAATGAAGACGACATGGAGGAAAGTGTGTCGGCAGAGCAAACCTTAGATCAACTTTTGGAAAACCTAGACCCGCGACTCGATCCCACGAGTTATGTGTTTTGCTCTGTCGCAAAGACGGCAAATCTGACCTTATCCGCGACAACACCCTTGGCAACATTCCAGGAAGATGAAAGTGTTTCTCTTGTTTTAACGGAAGAGCAAGCGGTCCGACACAAACTGGATGGGGGTCCCGTCCTGCGCCGTATTACGCTCGGCGTGCAATCTAGTTTTGAAGTGGTTGGGTTATCAGCGGCTGTCACCAATTGTCTGACAAAACTTGGTATAGGTGCCAATGTCGTCGCTGCCTTTCATCACGACCACATTTTTGTTCCTGCGGAACGGGCGGAAGAAGCACTCTCTGCCTTGCAGAACCTCGGTTAGAGCCCGTTAGCGCAAGAAAGATATCGCGCGCCGATTGAAGACCTTTTTTGGGGTGAAGCGATTTCCTTTTCCCTCGCGTTCATCCGACTCATTTGGACTGCTCCGGTACAAAACCGCTCGTTAAGCAAAAAAGTCTAGGTAAATTGGGGTTTTTGAATTAAAGTTTTGACTTCCAATCAAGAGAAGTCTCACCGTCATCATGAGCATCAACTTTGACATGGCGCAACGCAAGGTTGACAACGTCCTTGTCATCGAGGTGTCAGGCCATCTCAACTCGACCACTTCGCCGGACTTTCAAACTGTTGTCTTGGGTG
Source organism: Rhodospirillaceae bacterium (assembly GCA_965207985.1). Lineage (GTDB taxonomy): Bacteria > Pseudomonadota > Alphaproteobacteria > Rhodospirillales > Rhodospirillaceae > CBDBND01. The sequence continues at coordinate 84,775 of CBDBND010000014.1, forward strand.
AGATTTCCGGCGGAGCTCGCCGCATTCTTATTGATTGCGCCGACCTGGTTTATATTTCCAGCGCGGGTCTGCGGGCTCTCATAATAGCCATTCGTGAGCTCAAACCCCTGGGCGGTATCCTCGGCTTATCCAGCCTTCAGGACCATTTACTCAAATCGCTAGAAGTGAGCGGCATCCTCGATATGTTTGATGTATTTGAGGATGGGGAAGGCGCTCTGGCAAAAATGAACTTTTAAGCCAACGCGTCCTGTAGCGTCTCTTTGATCGTAAAGATCGATAAAAATCCGGATATTTCAAAAACCTTGCGGATGTTCTCTTGCAAACCGCACAACACAAGATCTCCTTGTGCGGTTTTGATTTCCTTCGCCGCCATCAGGATCACCCGTAACCCGCCGCTGGCGATGTAATCCAGATCGGTCAGGTTCAAAACCACATTGGTTCTGCCCTGCTTAATGGGCGTCATCACAGCCTTTTCGAATTCCGCAGCACCGGCGGTATCGGCCCGTCCTTTGATATGAAAGACGAGTTTTCACCTTCGATGGATTGAGAAATCTCCATGACAATTCTACCGTTTTGCTGCAGAGCCTGGTGCGGCCAGACTCATTTTTGTGACTGATTTATCAAATGCTCCCAGGCACTTAGTTGATTTGTGCCGTGTCTTCAAGACTTTCTCTAATAGTGCCGTGAAACGGCTGTCAGCACAATCTCCCGGCTGCCTCTTACTCATTTAAAGGCGGGATTCCGGTCGGTACAGCGCCTTCGTGGTGATGCACGATCAGCCATTTTCCGTTGATCTTGCGAAAGATGTCCGTAATACGAACCTGTCCTTCGGTGGCATTGGGCGGCTCGTATTGGTCTTGCCGCGGAACGCCGTTTGCAACTGGCGGCGGAGCGGGTAGGGACCACCGGTTTTTTGCTGCAGCCCGGTCCGGTTGCCGCACCGTCAACGGCGGCTGTGACCCGCTGGCGCGTCGGCGCTTTGCCGTCGACGCCGCCGGCCTGGCGTGGCCTCGGTCGGCCCCGCTGGTCTCTCACCCTGGACCGCTGCCGCCAGGGCAATACCCGCTCATGGATTGTGGAATGGTGCGATGAGACGCGTGATCTCCGTTTGGCTGCCCCGCTTCCCCACCGATCGGTTGACCCGGTCCCGGTGGAACGGACGGCCGCCGCCTTACGCGCCGTGGCGTAAGCGTTTGCTGGCAACGGTCGCTGCCCAGGCCGGCGCGTTCCGGATCGCCGCGGTCAATGCAGCGGCGCAAGCCGCCGGGGTTGATGTGGGCCTGTCTTTGCCCGATGCCCGCGCCGTTGTTCCCACTTTGAAAGTGATTGATGTGGATCCGGACGCCGATCAGGCTTGCTTGACTCATTTGGTTGCCTGGTGCCGGCGTTATACGCCGTGGGTGGCGGCTGAGACACCGGAGTATCACCACGGCAGCGGCCTATGGCTCGACGTCACCGGCTGCACCCATCTCTTCGGCGGCGAACAAGCAACTCTCGACGATCTTTCTTTGCGTCTCCATCGTCTAGGCTTTGATGTCCGGCTCGGTCTGGCGGATACCAATGCAGACGAAAGCATCAGTGGTCCGCCTGACAAAGGGCCAGGTGCCAAGGCCGCCCGACGCCGTTTGGAAAATGCCTGACCACCGGGTGACTGGTCAGCCACCTAAACGGTTGTTCCCAGTCGCTCTCTGTGGCTCATTTGCGCTGAATCAAGGGAGGGCAGGGCACTGCCATAATACCCTTAATGAGATTGGAAAAAGGGGAGCACATCATGACGGACGTCCAAGGATACCGAGCGAAATTCGGCGTTATCGGTCCATCGACCAATACCATTGTCCAGCCGGATTTTGACGACATGCGCCCCCGCGGTGTGACCAATCACTACAGTCGTATTTTCACGCCAAATGCCGATGCCATCAGCAATGAAACCTTCATGGCGGGAACCCTGACCATCGCCGAGAACGTCATCGATGCCGTGCGCAGTGTCATGACCTGCTCGCCTGACTATCTGGTCATGGGCATGTCGGCGATCACCTTCTATGGCGGCATGAAAGGGGCGGATGAATTTGTCAAAAAAGTCGAAGACGAGTCCGGCATTAAAATCAGCGTCGGATCCCATTCGACCGCAGCCGCCCTTAAAGCCTACGGAGGCGTCAAGCGCATTTCTTTCATCTCGCCCTACTATCCCGTGGCCAATGCGGAAGTGAAACAGTTCTTTGAAGAGAACGGTTTCGAAGTGGTGCGCGACGTTTGTCTGCAATGTCCAACCTGGACGGCTATCGCCGAAGAACCCGAAGACAAACTCCGCAAGATCCTGCGCGATGAGCTGGACGGTGACGACGTGGATGCCATAGTCCAGGTGGGGACCAACCTCAGCATGGTGCGTCTTGCCGCCGAAGCCGAAGTCTGGCTCGGCAAGCCGGTCATCGCCATCAACACGGCGACCTATTGGCATGCGCTGAGAGCCAACGGAATCAACGATCAAATGGACGGATTCGGCAGGCTCATGTCGGACTTCTAGGGGACCTTTCTCGCATCCGCCCAATATAGGGTATTCTTCCCCAAATAGCAGTAATTTAAGATTTTTCTTCCGAAACTGACCTATCTAAGCCTAGGTCTATAGAAGATTCTTTTCTTTTTCATCCCGGTCTCCCACAAACGCGTCTTCATCGCTTCACCAAAGCCAACGAGGACGCCCCATGGACGCACAGGCGGCCCAACAAGAAAACGAAACAGAAAAAAAGTCCGCCACCAGCCGTGTCATTCTGGTGGGTGCCGGTCCCGGTGCTGCAGACCTCATCACCCGTCGTGGCGCACAAGCAGTCACCGATGCTGACGTTGTCGTCGCCGACGGTCTTACCGGCAATGATCTCAAATCGTTGGCAGGACCCAATACGCGATGGATCGATGCCGCAAAGAGAGTCGGTAACCCATCGATCTCTCAGGATGGCATTATCGATCTCCTCATTAACGAGGCCCTGGCTGGAAACACAGTTGTCCGTCTCAAAGGCGGCGATGTCGGTTTATTTGCCAGAGCAGGTGAGGAAATCGCAGCGTTGCAAGCACGCGGTATTGCCGTCGACGTCATTCCGGGCGTGACGTCAGCCTCGGCCGCTGCCGCGTCTGCCTGCATGTCGCTTACCCATCGGGATTTATCATCCGCGGTCACGTTTTTGACCGGACATACCAAAGACGGACTTCCTGATCTCAGTACTCTTTCCGGGCCGGGCCAGACTCTTGGGGTTTATATGGGTTTGAGTCATGCGCGATTCTTCTCAAATGCCTTGGTCGAGCGGGGATACTTGCCCTCAACGGCCGTTGCCGTGGTGGAAAACGCCTCTGACGAAAATGAACGAATTCTATACGGCACGTTGAGAACACTGGCCGATCTCATCGCCGGACATGCCGTGCAAAGCCCGGCTCTCATCATTATCGGAGACGTGGTCCGTACGGCTCAGGGGTGGTGGCGTTCTGAATCCAGACCGGACACCGACGACGTTTCGACGCAGGCACACTTCGCCCACGGATGACATCATATGGTCAGTGTTCTCACAGCCAATCGCCTGCGCGACGGCCATGTCGTCTATCTCACGGAAGACAGCGCCTGGTCTGAAAGTATCAGTGCCGCCAAACGCTTGCTTTCCGATGAAGAGAAAGCTCGGGCAGAACATCAAGGCGAGGAGTCTGTAAAGGCTCAGCAGGTTGTCGGTGCTGAACTCATTCTTCTTACGGAAAAAGACGAACAAAACACGCCCGACAAATTGCGGGAACGCATTCGCGCGATCGGTCCCACGGTGCGGCCCGACCTGTCCCGGGCGATTTGAAAGATCACGACCATGTACATGTACGATACGTTTGATCAAACCCTGCTGAACCAAAGGGTCAGTGAGTTCCGCGATCAGGTCAGCCGCAGATTAAGTGGAGAGCTTACAGAAGATCAATTTAAGCCACTGCGGCTGCTCAACGGGCTCTATCTGCAGCTCCATGCCTATATGCTGCGTGTGGCCATTCCCTACGGCACCTTGTCGTCTGAACAAATGCGCGCGCTGGCCCATGTGGCCCGGACCTACGACCGGGGATACGGTCATTTCACCACCCGGCAAAATATTCAATTCAACTGGATCGAATTAGAAGACGCCCCTGACGTTCTCTATGACCTTGCCGCTGCTCAACTGCACGGCATTCAAACCAGCGGTAATGTCATCCGTAACGTCACGGCGGATCATTTCGCCGGTGCAACCGCGGATGAAATTGACGATCCGAGAATATTCGCGGAGCTCATTCGCCAATGGTCCACGCTGCACCCGGAATTTTCATTCCTGCCGCGCAAATTCAAGATTGCCGTAACAGGTGCGCCTCAAGACCGCGCTGCCGTCCGTTTTCATGACATCGGTCTGATTCTCAAACACAACGCGGAAGGCGAGATTGGATTTGAAGTGATCGTCGGCGGCGGCATGGGCCGTACGCCGGTCGTCGGGCCAACCATCCGGGAGTTCCTGCCCAAGCGCCATTTGTTGTCCTATTTGGAGGCCGTACTCCGGGTTTATAACCGCTACGGCCGGCGCGATAATATTTACAAAGCCCGCATCAAAATTCTGGTTCGCGATCGCGGCGCCGATGCCTTCGCCAAGGAGGTGGAGGAAGAATGGTCTGCGATGGACCGGGATGCTGTGGACGATACGGGCCAAGAAGAACAACGCATCCGCTCCATGTTTACATCGCCCGTATTTGATGCCGCGTCAAAGCAGGTTGAAGAGAACGGGTCGGCCTCGTTCCAAGCCTGGCAAAAAACCAACGTTCACCCGCACAAACAAAGTGGCTACGCCATCGTTACCGTTTCTCTGAAACCCATTGGCGGCATCCCTGGGGACGCGTCGGCCGATCAGATGGATCTCATGGCCGATCTTGCGGACCGTTTCTCTTACGGCGAAGTCCGGGTGTCTCATGAGCAGAATCTGATCCTGCCACACGTACGCCAGAGCGATCTTCAAGCGCTTTTTACTGCACTCGATGACGCTGGCTTGGCAACGCCCAACGCCGGTTTGGTTACTGATATTATTGCTTGCCCAGGGTTGGACTATTGCGCTCTGGCCAATGCGCGTTCCATTCCCATTGCTCAGCGCATCAGTGAACGCTTCCGCGATCTCGACCGGCAACACGACGTCGGAGAATTGAAAATTAAGATATCCGGCTGCATCAATGCCTGTGGACATCACCATGCTGGCCACATCGGCATTCTCGGCGCCGACCGGAAAGGCGAGGAGCACTACCAAATCTTGCTTGGCGGCAGCGGTGCTGAAGACGCCACCATTGGCGATATCACAGGCCCCGGTTTCTCCGCCGATGAAGTCGTCGATGCGGTGGAAACCGTTGTGACCACCTATGTCGATCTTCGCCGGGAGGATGAGACGTTTCTTTCAGCATACCGCCGGCTTGGCCCGGCCCCGTTTAAGGAGCGTCTCTATGGCTCTCTATAACCATCATGGGCCGATTAGCGATCCCTGGATACGTGCCGACGGCAATTCTGGTGTGGTGTCCTCGGGCGCAAAGATTGTGTTCACTTTGGATGAACTATTGGCTTTGGGTCATGCGGCGTTCGGATCGGACAAATCAGTGGGTGTTGAAGTCGCCACCGACACCGAACTCGATCAACTCACGTCTTTTATTGACCGTCTTGGGCTCATTTCCATCCGCTTTGACTCCTTTAAGGACGGCCGCGGATTCTCATTAGCGCGCCGGTTGCGCGAACGCGGACAATTTGCCGGAGAGTTGAGAGCGACCGGAGATATTTTGCCCGATCAAATACATTTCTTTGTAAGGGTCGGCTTTTCCACTTTTGAACTTCCCTCGGACATTTCGGCCGAGCGGGTCACGGATGCTCTCCACCGCTATACCGTCTGGTATCAGAAAGCCGCCGATTCGCGCACACCGGTGCAGACCTTGCGAACAGCGTCACGCATGAAAGCAGCGGAATGACCGCGACCCTACCCATCACCAATGTGAGAACTCTTGATGACCGCTTTGATGGTCTCGAAGGGTTGGATCTTATTGCCGCCACCTATTCTGAATTCGGCGACAGGTTTGCCGTGGTCTCTTCTTTCGGCACTGAGTCAGCCGTGTTGTTACATCTGACGGCGCAAGTCAGCCGGGACATTCCGGTTATTTTTCTCAACACTGGAAAACTATTTGGTGAAACCCTGCGCTATCAGAAGACCTTGATTGAACAGTTGGGGTTGAACCGCGTCGTTTCGGTCGAGCCGGACCCGGGCGATGTATCGGCAAAAGATCCAAAGGGTGTGTTGTGGACAAGGGACCTCGACAGCTGCTGCTTTATCCGCAAAGTCCGTCCGCTTGCGAAAGCGTTGGAGGGTTATGAGGCTTGGGCGACAGGGCGCAAAACCTTTCAAGGAGGAGCGCGATCGGCTTTGCGGTTGATCGAAAGCGACGGGCCCAGAGTGAAAATCAACCCTCTGGCCAATTGGAGTAGGGACGAAATTGAATCTTATTTCGCTCAACACAATTTGCCGCAACATCCGCTCAAAGCAGAGGGCTATCTGTCAGTCGGCTGCATGCCGTGCACAACGCCGACAGGTCAAGACGAATCCAGCCGGTCAGGGCGGTGGCGCGGTCAAGATAAATCCGAATGCGGTATTCACATCCCAAGTTTGGTTGAAGGTGCAGGTGCCACGCCATGACCATACTCACCAAACCCGCCCTTGCCGCTAAACCGTACCTAAAGCCCATCGACTACGAAGGGTTTATGGCCGACGCCCTCGATGGTCTGCGTGCAGAAGGGAATTACAGACACTTCGTCCGTCTGGAACGCATTGCCGGGCGGTTTCCCCATGCGCTGTGGCACAGCGAGACTGGCCCGCAGGAGATCATCGTCTGGTGCGCCAATGATTATCTCGGCATGGCCCAGCATCCGGATGTAATCAAAGCCTTGAAAGACGCTGCGGAAAAGTATGGCGCGGGAGCCGGGGGCACCCGCAACATCAGTGGAACGCAAGACGTCCATACCCGTTTGGAAAAAGAGCTTGCCGTCTTGCACGGAAAGGAGTCTGCACTCCTGTTCACGTCTGGCTTTGTCGCCAATGAGGCCATTCTCTCAACCGTTGCCGGACGATTGCCCGGCTGCGTTGTGCTTTCCGACGAGAAAAACCATGCCTCCATGATCGCCGGTATGCGCAACGCCAGGGTCGAGAAAAGGATCTTTCCTCACAACGATGTCGATGCCCTACGCCGCAGTCTTAAGGACCTTGACCTCAATCGACCAAAGTTGATTGCGGTTGAGTCCGTTTATTCCATGGATGGCACGGCAGCTGACCTGCCAGCGATTGTTGATCTGGCAAAGACCCACAACGCGCTCACCTATGTGGATGAAGTCCATGCGGTGGGACTCTACGGCGCAACCGGCGCCGGTATCGCCGAACAGGAGGGCGTTGCTCAGGACATCGATATCATTCAAGGGACCCTGGCCAAGGGGTTTGGTGTCATGGGCGGTTATATGGCGGCATCGCGCACTTTGGTGGATTTTGTCCGTAGTTTTGCGCCGGGATTCATTTTCACGACCGCGTTGTCTCCCGTTCTGGCAGAAGCAGCGCTGGCGTCCGTGCGCCATGTTCGTCAGGCCGCCGGTTTAAGAAAAACTCACCAGGCGCGCGCAGCATCTCTCAAAGAAAAGCTAACCAGCGCCGGTATCCCCGTGATGCCTTCGCAAACCCAAATCGTACCTGTGGTGATTGGCGATCCGGTTAAGACCAAAGCCATTTCCGACGGCCTGCTCCGCCGCCATGGTCTGTATGCTCAACCCATCAACTATCCCACCGTGCCCAAGGGGACCGAACGGCTTCGGCTCACGCCATCGCCCCGGCATAGCGAAGCCATGATCGATCAATTGGTGGCGGCTCTGCGTGAGGAGATGGACCGCCATGATTAGACGACCACTCCGTATCGGCACACGTGGCAGCCGATTGGCAATGGTCCAAGTGGATCTTGCCGTCACTGATCTTCTCAAAGCTCATCCCGAATTCACCGGCGCCATCGAGATTGTACAAATCGATTCAGCCGGCGACTTAAACCGTAAGAAAGCCCTGGAAGACATCGGTGGGCGCGGTGTGTTCACCAATGACATCGACCAGGCATTGATTGACGACCGCATCGATATTGCGGTTCATTCCGTCAAGGATTTGCCTGCCCGCTGCCCCGGCGGCCTTTCGCTCGCGGCCACACTGGATCGGGAAGATCCGCGTGAGGCGTTGGTCTCATCAGTTCACGACTCGTTCGCTGCCTTGCCGCACAATGCAGTGATGGGGTCTGCCTCCTACCGGCGTATGTCGTTTCTGCGTCACATGCGGCCCGGCGTGAAATTTGCCTTGCTAAGAGGAAACGTGGAGGAGCGCGTTGCCGCGTTGTCCGATGGTTCCCTCGACGGCACAATTCTCGCCGTGGCGGGTTTGAAGCGCCTCGGCCTGCACCGTCACATCAAACATATATTCGAGCCTTCCGAATTTCCGCCCGATCCCGGTCAGGGCGCCATCGGTTTGGTCTGCCGGTCCGACGACTTCACAGTCCGCAGAATTTTATCCGGGGCCAACCATGAACCGACCTTCGCCTGTGTATCGACGGAACGTTCCATGCTGGCTGCGCTCGGCCTGAACTGTCGCTACCCGGCGGGTGCTTTAGCGCAGATCAGCGGCAATCAATCGCTTTGCTTGTCTGGCGCTCTTATCAGCGAAGATGGCAGCACCGTCGTGAGTGTTAAGGAAGCGGGCCAACCGCAATCGGCTGAACATATCGGTGAAACGGTTGCGTATCGGCTGCTGACTGCGGCGCGCAGGGAGTTGGCGGCATGATTCTCATGACCCGCCCGGCCCGCTACGAAGAGTCCTTTCGCCGAGCTCTAAACGGAACGGACAACCGCATTTTGCCTTTCCCACTGTTGGAGGTGGAGCCGGTTGGTCCCCAAGTCCTCAGCACCGAGGGATACGACGCTCTGATTTTCACCAGCCGTATCGCTGCCGGCGAGGCCGAAACCCGTCTTACCTCCAAGACGTTGAAATGTTTCGCTGTTGGTTCGGGAACGGCTGCAACGCTGATTGACGCCGGATTTAAATCCGTCATCGATACTGGCGGAACAGCGGAGCGCATGGCTGAATTTCTGAACCGAGCGCGTTTTACGCGCGGGCTCTATTTGTCTGGTGAATATGTGACGGCTGATTTGGCGCAACTGTTGCCGGATCGTGTCGACCGTCTTGTTGTCTATAAAACCACACCTGCAACAACCTTGCCGGATCTGGTTCGGAACGCTTTACAGAGCGGCGAAAACTGGGTCGCGCCGTTCTTTTCACAAAGATCATACGAGGCGTTTGAACACGCACTCTTACAAGCGGGCCTTCCTGAATTAAGTCGGACCGGTCACGCTGTCGTCATCTCAAGGAAGGTCGGCAATGAGTCTCGGTTGCAGTGGGGTGCGCAGACGGTCTCCGCTTCGCCTGACGCGAAAGGTATGTTCACGGCCATCAAGGCGGCGGCCTAGACCAATGACCTACTTTCCGGGCCGGTATCCTGCCACGCGACTACTGCGTTTCCGTCAAAGTGCTTGGTCTCGTACTCTCCTTCGTGAAACCAGTTTGACAGCCGACGACCTCATTCTGCCCCTCTTTGTCAAAGACGGGACAGGCCCGCCGGAACCCGTTCCGACTTTGCCTGGCGTGAGCCGTTACTCCATTGACGGTGCCGTTGAGGTTGCTGCTGAAGCCCAGACTTCCGGCCTTCCTGCCGTCGCTCTATTTCCAGTCACGGATCCCGCACTCAAGACGGCGGACGGCCGCGAAGCGTGCAACCCGGACAATCTCATTTGCCGCGCCATCCGTGCCATAAAATCGGCCGTGCCAGACATTGGTGTTATCGCTGACGTGGCACTGGACCCGTATACGGACCATGGACACGACGGTCTGATCGTCGACGGCGCTGTCGCCAATGACGCCAGCGTTTCTGTCTTGGTGGATCAAGCATTGGTGCTGGCCGATGCCGGATGCGACGTCATCGCCCCCTCTGACATGATGGACGGACGGATCGGGGCCATACGCACCGCGTTGGATGCGGCTCAATTAACGGATGTCATTCTGCTTTCTTATGCGGCCAAATACGCGTCGTCTCTCTATGGGCCCTTTAGGGACGCGGTCGGTTCTACAGGCGCGCTCGCCGGCGCGTCCAAAGCCACATATCAAATGGATCCGGCAAACAGTGATGAAGCGCTAAGGGAAGTTGCCCTCGATATTCAGGAAGGGGCGGACGCGGTTATGGTCAAACCGGGGCTGGCCTATTTGGACGTGATCCATCGTCTGCGCGTAGAATTTTCGATTCCAGTGTTCGCCTATCACGTTAGTGGCGAATACGCCATGGTCAAAGCCGGCGGTGCGGCCGGCTTGTTTAACGCAGATGATGTTATGGCTGAGCATCTCATTGCCCTCAAACGGGCGGGGGCGTCGGCCATCTTGACCTATGCCGCACTAGAGGTTGCCAAAGGCTTGGAAGGAGAGACGTAATGCTTCCCCTCATGCTGGATATTAAGTCCACACCCATTGCCATTGTCGGTGATGATTTTGCGGCCATCATGCGCCTCACCTTGGTCGACCAATACAAGGCTGACATCGTTCATGTATTTGCCGAAGCACCCAGCCAAGATCTTCGACGCACAGCCGGTAAGAGATTGATTGAACGGCTACCCACTGAGGATGATTTCAGCACTTCGAACTATAAAATCGTCTATATCGGCGATATGGATGAACAAAATGCCAGACCTGTCGTGGATCTGGCCCATCGGTTCGGCGCTTTGGTCAATGTGCACGACCTAAAGAATCTTTGCGATTTTCATGTGCCGGCCCGTCTTGTACGGGGTGACCTTCAAGTCACCGTTTCCACCAACGGCCGTGCCGCTGGTCTTTCTAGGATTCTGCGGGACTACCTTGCCCGCCGGGTCTTTGGACCCGACTGGGCGGTGCGGGTGTCATCTCTCGGCTTTGCCAGAGACCAATGGCGTGCGGAGGGGGCTTCTTTCGACGACTTAAAGCGGCGCACAGAAACTTTCGTAACCGACCGCGGCTGGCTCTCCAGTAAATCCGGCCGGCGCTCCCTCGGCCGCGAAGGGTGACAGCCTGGGGATACTTGAGCTGCTCCCATCTCGCCTTATGAGGATCGTCTGATTAGTCTTTGCGTCTCTAAGAGCCTGACCGAAAAAGAATTGAGTGGAATCAGTCCCTTGTGATTCCCTTGTTGTGTTCGCCAGCAAGGAGGATAACAAGATGTGGTCCGCGCGGGTTTGACGCGGGTAAGAAGGTGATGGGCCGCAACCGCCCGCCAGTGTCCACCACGATATGGCGCTTGCGGCCCATCACCTTCTTACCCGCGTCAAACCCGCGCGGACCTCCGCTTTCCGTGGTCTTCACCGACTGGCTGTCGATCACCCCGGCAGTCGCGGCAGCGGCCCGCCCCTCGGCCTCGCGGGTGCGCGCCAGAAGCGCCCGGTTGACCTCCTGCCACGTCCCGTCGTCGCGCCACTTGTAGAAATAGTACTGAACCGAGCTGCGCGGCGGAAACTCGCCGGGCAGCATGCGCCACTGGCAGCCGCTGCGGGCCATGTACAGGATCGCGGTCATCACTTCCCGCATATCCGTCTTGCGCGGGCGGCCCAGAGCCCTTGCGGGCGGCATATGGGGTTCGATCACGCACCATTCGGTATCGCTCAGATCGCTTGCGTAGCGGTGCGCCTCGCGCTCATATTTCTCACGAGTGGCGTCAGTCCACATCTTGTTATCCTCCTTGCTGGCGAACACAACAAGGGAATCACAAGGGACTGATTCCACTCAATTCTTTTTCGGTCAGGCTCTTAGAGGCGAGCGAAGATCGTTTTACCGAACTGACGAAAATTCTCGACAGCATCATGCTCAACGCCTTCCCAACGTTACTAAAAGTGGCCGACGGCAAACGTATTTCGATCAATCTCAATGTGCCAAGCGTTTTCAGTAAAGCCTTCGACAATTTTGTTGAAAAAACATCTCCCGAAGTGCTGAGTAAGGTCGTCGTGGAATTTCGGCAAGAAGACGCCGTCGTAAATTACGACGGCTAGATAACGTAAAAGATCTTTCGCACATTTTTGGGGTTGGTGGCTCCGGGTCTGGTTAGGTTGGTTTTGTTCAATCAGCCACTCCAGAAGGAAGGAGCCACCATGGAAAAGGATAACACGAAGGCATTGTCGCACGTCATACGGATTGATGACGAACGTATACAGGATCACCTGGGCAAGGTAGTGCGGGGCAGTGTTGAGGAGACCCTGAACGCGCTATTGGACGCCGAAGCGGACCGGCTCTGCAATGCTGAGCGCTACGAACGCAGTGAGGCCCGTCGCGATACGCGGGCCGGCAGTTACGAGAGGAAGCTTCAGACACGGGCTGGCGAGGTTTCTCTGAAGGTTCCCAAGCTGCGCCGTCAGACCTTTGAGACGGCGATCATCGAGCGTTACCGGCGTCGGGAGGCATCGGTCGAAGAGGCCTTGATGGAGATGTATCTGGCCGGTGTTTCGGTACGGCGTGTGGAGGACATCACCGAGGCGTTGTGGGGCACGCGGGTTTCGCCAGGAACCGTCTCGAACCTTAACAAGAAAATCTATGAGCAGATCGACGCTTGGCGCAATAAGCCGATTGCGGGCGATCATCCCTATGTGTATGTGGACGGCATCGTCCTTAAGCGCAGTTGGGCCGGCGAAGTGCGTAATGTTTCGCTATTGGTGGCGATCGGCGTCAACCAGGAGGGCTTCCGCGAGATCTTGGGCATCGTTGAGGGTGCCAAGGAGGATAAGGCGGGATGGGGCGCATTCCTTAAGCATCTCAAGGCGCGCGGGCTGTCAGGCGTCCAGTTGGTTATCTCTGACGCCTGTCTGGGTTTGGTAGAGAGTATAGCGGAGGTCTGCCCCAAGGCCCGCTGGCAACGCTGCGTCGTCCATTTCTACCGCAACATCTTCAGCCATGTTCCTTCGACCAAAGTGCGCGAAGTTGCCCACATGCTGAAAGCTATCCACGCCCAGGAGAGCCGAGAGGCCGCGACCAGGAAAGCCGAGGACGTTATCTTCTCTCTCAAGAGCACTAAGCTGACCACGGCAGCCGAGTTGGTCGAGAGCCACATTGAAGAGACTTTCAGTTTCTATGCTTTCCCTGACCAGCACTGGATCAAGCTCAAGACCAACAATCCACTAGCAGGCTGCTGAAAAAGTGGCTGGTTCGGCTTTGAGGGTGGCCTTATCGCCGAGATGATAGGCGAACTCAATCTCCAACGATCCGTCGTCGAGGAGTTCGGCCGATCCTGAACCGTTGACTTCGTCCATCTCGTCGAAGCCGGCCCAGGTGAAGAACACGATGGATCGGCCGTATTCCAGGTCGAGGCTGGCGTTCAGAGCGCCGAAGGCGATCTCGCCGTGACCATCTTCGCGAATGACCAGCACGGCGGGCCCGTCGAGGTCGAGATAGCCGCGGTCCCACAGGTTGGCCTCGACGATCCGCCACCGGCCGATCAGCTGGCAGGCCACCGGTGCCGTCATGGCACGGGCTCCGCCAGCAGCTTGGGGAGCCTGACCAGGTTGTAGGCGGCGGCGGTCAGTTCGAACATCCAGCCGACCCTTTTGATGCCCTTGTGCCGGGTCTTGGCCAGCCCGCCGGTGGTCTTGATCCAGCCGAAGCTCTCCTCGATGCGCTTGCGGATGCGCAGGCTGGCGGCGTAGCCGGAATGGCGCATGGTGCGGCCGTCAATGGAGGTGCGCCGCCGCTTGCCGGTCTTGGTTACATGGTCGTCGCGGGCGATGTGCGGGGTGATCCGACGCGCCCGCAAGGCCTCGACGTAGGCCGCCACGTCATAGGCCTTGTCCGCGCCCAGCGTGATCCGCCGCCGTCCCGGGCGATGGGCATCGAGAAGCGCCAGGGCGGCTTCGCGTTCCGCCGTGCCGGTGGCCCGGGTCAGGCAGGCCCCGACCAGGAGCCCGTTGCGGTTCTCCATTAACACGTGGCCCATGAAGGCCATACGCGAGGACTGGCCATTCCCCTTGCGGTACAGCCGGGCGTCGGGATCGGTCGTCGAGGCATGGGTCTCGTTGGACCGCTTCTCGCCGTGGAAGGTCCTCTCCGAGTTGCGCCCCGGCCCCGGCGGCTCGTCGCCGCCGTCCTTGGGGCGGAAGCTCTTGATCGACGCCCAGGCCTCGATCAGCGTCCCGTCCACGGAAAAGTGATCGTCCGACAGCAGGCCGCGCCGACGCGCCTGCTCCACAACCACCGCCAGGAACCTCCGCGCAACCTCTCCATCCAGCAGCCGGTCGCGGTTCTTGCTGAACGTCGTCGCATCCCACACCGCACTGTCCATCGACAATCCGACGAACCAACGGAACAACAGGTTGTAATCCATCTGCTCCATCAGCTGACGTTCCGAGCGGATTGAGTAAAAGGCCTGTAACAGGAGCGCACGCAACAGCTTCTCCGGCGGGATCGAGGGACGCCCGATCTTCGAATACAACCCCTCGAAATCCGGCGACATAAGCTCCAGCGCCTCATCAACCAGCCCACGGATCAGGCGAAGCGGATGCGTCGCCGGAACACGAGCCTCGCAGCTCACATAAGAAAAAAGACCCTCCGTCCGATCGTCGCCTCCACGCATTACTTCCTCCATGCAATCAACAAAGAGAAAGAATCATTCCAAAGCCTCAAAAGGAAGACTTTTTCAGCAGCCTGCTAGAGCGAATCATGCGCGAAATCAGACGCCGTACCCGCGTAGTCGGAGCGTTCCCTGACGGTCAATCGGCGCTCAACTTGGCTGCAGCAAGGTTAAGACACATAGCCGGAAGCAAATGGTCCCTAAAACGATACATGAATATGAATCTACTCACGCAGCAAAGGAACACGGCCTGACCAAATCAGCCACCAGCCCAATACAAAAAGTGCGAAAGATTCTGGACACTACCGACGGCTATGCAATAGCGCGGGAACACTTGCGTAAAAAAGGGGCACAAATTGCCATCGACCATATTTCGCCTTCCGCCATCGGACTGGTCAACATCGCTTTTCTAGAAGCCCAGATAGCCAAGCTCAATTGGAGTGCCGAGGGGGAAGAGGATCTCTATAGCAGACAAGAGATAGTCGATCGGCTCAGGCGCAACGGCATTTAACCGGTTTTAAGCCACGTCGATCAGGAACGGGGTCACGATGTCGGCAAAGACATGGGTATAGAAATGTACCAAGGGTTCTTGATTGACAACTTACTCAAGGAAGAATCTCAAAGGGTCAGAGAGGCGCTACGGGCCTGATAACGCCTTAGAGTACGCCAGAAAGATTATAGTCTTTCCAGTACTTGATTTTGCCGTCCCTGATCAAGAAAACACCAACAATGTGGAAGTGATTGTCAGGCGCCTCTGAGCCTTCCTTGCGAAGGAAATGGTCAATCCGTTCGTTCAGCACGATGTCGCCCATGACAGTTGATCTAAGAATTTCCCATTCAATCTCGCGCATGTCTGCCATGAATGGCTGCAGGCGGGACTGGAACATCTCGAGGCCGCTAATGGGCGGAGCGCCTTCAAACATGTGGTACTCCACCGTCTCATCCAGATAAGGGAGAAGCTGAGCAGCGTCCCGCAACGACCATGCTGCGCAAAAATCATTTACGATCTTTTCTTTCTCTGTTTCGAGAGCCCGGTCAGGTTCCTGAGCGAAAGCCGGTTTTGACGTCGCGATGCCAAGGGATAAGGCCGCGCCAAGGCCTGTCAAAACGTTGCGCCTGTCAAAGTCCTGAAGTTCTGTTCTATGGGGCATGGGGCATTCCTTTGATGAGAGATGAATCTAAGTGTCTTCCCAGTCGTGAAAAAGAGAAAGAGTCCGTATTGACTTGACCGCCGCGTGGAAGCCGCCGTGGGCCCAAAGGAGCGATTGTCTTTGCGGACTGTTCCTTCAGTGATAAGTTTCGGCCATACGGAACCTGACTAGGGCGACATCATCATGCCTGCAGACTATATTAGCGACTTCAGCGTTCAGTTCTCTATCGACCCCAAAACGACGGCGCTTGTTGTTGTGGACTTACAGTATGCAACCGGAAGCCGGGAGCATGGATTGGGGAAACTCCTACAAGAAAAGGGACGGCTGGAAGAGGCGAACTACCGGTTCGCACGGATCGATGATTATGTTCTGCCCAACACTCAACGGTTGCTCTCAGCCTTTCGCAGCGCCGGTGCGCGCGTGGTGTATCTGACCTATGGGGCGGAGAACAAGGATTGCTCCGATGTTCCCCACCATATTCGGGGTTTGGTCAAAGCCACCAACAATATCGAGGGTTTTAAGGAACACGAAATCGTCGATGCTGTTAAACCCATGGATGGTGAAATCGTTTTGAACAAGGTCACCATGGGCGGCTTCGGTTCTACAGGCATAGAAAGCCGTCTCAAAGCGATGGGCATTACCGAGATCGTTACCGTCGGTGTGTCGACCAACAATTGCGTCGGTATGACGGCGATGGAAGCGTCGGACCGGGGTTTCGGTGTTGTCCTGGTATCCGATGCCACGGGCACCTGCGACGACGAGGCGCAGGCCGCTTTCGAGGCCATGTTCTTGCGCCTGTGGGGGCGTGTTATGAACACCCAAGAGGTTTTGGACGAACTGACCGGTGCTGTCTCTCAGGCAGCCGAATAGGGGTCAGAGGCAGACACAAAAAAGGGCGCCAATTCGGCGCCCTTTTTCTTTATGTGTCTGAGACTAGAGCGGTATGATTTTAGGTTGGGTCATATCCTGCGTTTTTGAAATAGTTGGCGCATTCATTTGAGGTATAGGTATCGAGGAGTCTGCCGATGGCGGCTGAGACGGCCTCGACGGTTCGCGGCGCTTCGAGGCGGAGCAGATGCTTGAGCTTGGCGAAGACCTGCTCGATGGGATTGAGGTCGGGGGAGTACTTGGGCAGGAACAGGAGCCGGGCGCCGGCCTGGCGGATGGCCTGTCGCACGGCCTTGGACTTGTGAGAGCCGAGGTTGTCCATGATGACGATGTCGCCGGGCTTGAGGGTTGGGACCAACACGTCCTGCACATAGATGCGGAAGCGCTCGCCGTTGATCGGCCCGTCGACGAGCCAGGGCGCATCGATTCGGTCGTGGCGCAGCGCGGCGAGGAAGGTCGCGGTGTGCCAGCGGCCATGTGGCGCCTCGCCGATCAGTCGCGCGCCCTTTGACCCCCAGCCCCGCAGGGGCGCCATGTTGGTCCTGGTCCAGGTCTCGTCGATGAACACCAGGCGCGTCGGGTCAACCCGGTCGCGGTACTTCAACCACTGAGCGCGGCGGCGCGCCACGTCACGGCGCCGACGCTCGCCAGCCACCAGCGTTTTTTTTATAGCTCAGGCCCTGCTCGTGAACGAAGGTCCAGACCGAACGGTAGTCCACCTTCAGGCCCCGATCCGCCAGCTCCCCGACAAGCCCATGAAGCGTGAAATCCCCCCGCGCCACCCGGTCCCGCAACCAGCGCTCGTGCGCCCCCCGGATCGCACGCGGCTTGTAACCGCCCATCCGGCCCGGCGCCGCGCTGCCCGTCCGCCGGTAGCGCGCCAGCCAGGCAACCGCCGTGCTCTCGCCGATCCCGAAATGCCGCGCCGCCGCCCGGCACGACATCCCGTCGCGCGACACAGCCGAAATAACCCGTTCTCGAAGATCAAGGGAATAAGCTCTTGCCATCCTTGCTGGCCTCCTTACCCAGCAAGAATCTTGAATCAGAAATCGAAAAGCTTGTGAATCCCTAAAATGACTCCGTCTAATCACATAAAGCTCTAGAAACGGTAATTGTAGCGGATGCCGCCTTGAGGCTTAGGCGGCTCAAACGTAATGATCGCTAAATTGCCAAGAGCGGAGAAGTCACCCGAGCTTTGTCCGGAGCGCACTGTTTTGTCGTTGAGTATGTTCTCGCCGTAAAGGAACAAGGACCACTGGCCCGCGTCCACACCAATGCGCCCATCAACGTTCCAGAACGCGCCGTAGAAATGAAGTCCGGCTGACGCCGAAAAACGTTTGCTCTGGTACTGTGCTGACAGGTCTGCCACCAAGTCCAAATCGTTGGAGATGGGGGTCCGGTATGAGCCAGCCAAGGTCAAGGCGTTTTTGGGAATGCGCTCCAGCCGTCCGCCCGAAAAGTCCACGGAACAGGATTGGGTCCCACCTGGAAGGTCGAAGGGAGTGCAGTTGCCGCCTGTGGCAATGTTCAAAGCACCGGTGGTGGTCAGGATAAAGTCCGTGTACTCCGTATCGAGATAGGCGTAGCCAATGCTGAAACTGAATTCTTCTGTCGGTGAAATCACAGCGTCAATTTCCACCCCGTAGACTTCGGCCTCACCGGCGTTGCGCACCACCAAGTCGTTCCCCTGAACGTTGTCGGGATTGGGTTCCAGTAGAGTGACCTGCTTGCCCTTGTAGTCCATGTAGAACCCTGCGGCGTTTAGCACCAGCATGTTGTCCACCCATGCGGTCTTGGCCCCAATCTCGTAGCTCCACAGTTTTTCTGGGAAGAACCGGCCATTGTCCGGCGAGGTGCCTGCGATGGTGGAAATACCGCCCGGTTTGACCCCCTTTGAGACTGAAGCGTAGAGCAGCGCATCGTCGGTGGCTTGATATTCGAGAGTAAACTTCGGTGTGAAGAAGTCGTCACTGGCGTCGCGCACTTCGAAAGTGCCCACATTGATGGGGATGGGCTGGTTGAGACCTGGAACCGGGGCGACAAAACCAACGGCGCCGCGGCCGCCAACAATCCAACCCACATCCAACTGTTCGTCAGAATAGCGGGCTTCCACTGATGCGGTGAACCGGTCGGTCAGGTCGTATTCCAAAATGCCGTAAACCGACCAGTGTTCCGTGTCGCGGAATTCGTCGGACACCGGCGCTGGGTCGACCAAACTGATGTTGTGGGCTGCAGACGGTGGTAGACCGGGCAAGCCGAACATCAAAGAAATGAGATTGTTGTTCTTTTGGCTGACGTCTTCCCGCCAGAACTGGCCGCCAATGGCCCAACGTAAGCCGTCGGACTCGAGGTCGCCAACCCGGATTTCCTGGTTGAATTGTTTGGTCGTGGTGTCCAAGTCGAACTGAAACAGGAAGGGAAGGGGCTCTGCAAAAAAACTTGGTGGCGCCGGCAAAAGGGCAAAGCCTGGCGCTGCGCCGAAGAAGTCGACGTCCTGATTCTGTCTGAACTCTGCCCGTGTGTAGCCAGTCCAAGACGTCAAAGAGATGTTGTTATCGAACTCCCATTCGAGAATGTTGCTGATGACGAGAGAGTCCAGGGTCGAGCCTTCGAACGGCAGACCGGTTAAAGCGTCCTTACTCAACAGAACGGGACCAGACGAGGTAATTTTTCCAGGGATCGGAACAAACACATTGGCCGGCAACGGCGTCGGGCCGAAAGCGCCCGGCACCAGCAAGCCAACCGCGTTGGCCGGCAACGGCAATGTGGTGCTTCGGTTGGTTGATAGGGAATTTAAGGTCTGCGCCCGCGGACCGTATTCGTCTTCCGAATAGGAGATGCGGAGATAGTCCGTCACCCGATCGGAGGGTGTAAACCGTGCCGAGACGGCACCACCAACACTCTTGTATCCGCCAAGTCTTTTGCCATCGAGCGCGTTTTCATAGTAGCCGTCATGCTCCGCAAAGGCGGCGTTGACGCCTATGCTGATTGTATCTGACACTGGACCACTGGCGCTGGCTTTCAGTTCCACTTGACCATAATCACCCATGTCGGCGGAGAAATTGCCCTCAAATTCGTCGCCGGGTTTTTTTGAGATGTAGTTGATGGCTCCGCCAAATGCGACACGGCCGTAGAGCGCGCTTTGCGGTCCTTTGACTACCTCGATGCGTTCCGTATCCAAGAGACGCAGGTTGGCCAACATGCCACCACCTGCGGTCAACATGGATTCCGAAGAGACGTCGATGCCATCAATGAGAATACCCACAGGCGGGCGGCCGCGCGTGGCCGGCAGACCCCGTATTTGGGGCCGGGTGTCCTGAGGTACAAATCCTTCATCAAACACCAGACTGGGTGTGAGTTTGGCCACATCAATGATGTTCTCGATGCGGTTTCGTTCCAATGCTGCCGAGTCAAAGGCGGTAATGGATAAAGGAATGTCCTGCAGCGATTCTTCGCGTTTGCGCACCGTAACCAGAATTTCTTCAATCTGGGCAAATGCGTCTTCAGCTGCAAAACAGACTGTGACGGTGGCCAAAAGGGCCGCCCGGAAAAATGTGTGGCTCTGCATGGAATTGGTCCTCCCCTGGAGCCGGTATCACGTCATGTGGCTCCCCATTGACAGTCATCTTGTGGCGGAAAAGCACTGAAACTTCAACGGGCTCTCGGAAACGCTCAATCTATGAGCAAAAACGTTGGGAATTTGGTGCCATTTTTTCGGGTTGTGGCTTGTCTGCAACGGCTGGCGCACAGATATTGAGTCAGGATTGAGCTGAGGAGGAGCGCCATGTTTTTCGTCTCCCGCAAGAAACTTGAGATGCCTAAGGCTGAAGAGGCTCTGCCAGGCCGGACAGAAAC
The DNA here is from genome assembly GCA_965207985.1 of Rhodospirillaceae bacterium. Lineage (GTDB taxonomy): Bacteria > Pseudomonadota > Alphaproteobacteria > Rhodospirillales > Rhodospirillaceae > CBDBND01. The sequence goes on from CBDBND010000014.1 coordinate 105,363, forward strand.
CATGCCCGTGAGCAAGATGCACTTCGTCAACGGCAATCCCATTAAAGGTCCGTTTCCGGACCATCTGGAAACGGCCATTTTCGGTTTGGGGTGTTTTTGGGGAGCGGAGCGGGCGTTTTGGCAAGTGCCGGGCGTGTATTCGACGGCCGTCGGTTACGCTGCCGGACACACGCCAAATCCGACTTACGAAGAGGTGTGCTCAGGCATGACCGGACACAACGAAGTGGTGCTGGTCGTTTTCGATCCTGCCAAAGTTTCCTTTGCAGACCTTCTTAAGGTCTTTTGGGAAGCGCATGACCCGACACAAGGCATGCGTCAAGGCAACGATATGGGCACACAATACCGATCCGGAATTTACGTTACGTCTGACGCTCAACATAAATTGGCGGAGTCGTCCAAAAAAACATTCAGCGAAGCGCTGTCAAATTCAGGGTACGGCCCGATCACCACGGAAATCCTGCCAGCGCCGACTTTCTTTTACGCTGAAGACTATCACCAGCAGTACCTGGCAAAGAATCCAGGCGGCTATTGTGGATTGGGTGGAACCAACGTGTCCTGTCCGTCGATTGCGGCAGAGTGACGTTAATCGTTGGCCGAAGAGCGCAACAGATTCACAAAGAACGTAAATCGCCCGGCCGGGTGTTCACTGACCGAGACTTCAAAAACACGGCCGTCCTGATCCGTGTATGACCGGACGATGATGAGCGTTGGACTGAGGGGTTCAACGCCCAACTCCCATGCCTTCTGCTCTTCGATGGAACCGGCAAAGAGATTCATCGCTATTTTTTCCGCAACCACGCCGAATTCGCGTTCAATAACCATGAACACTGGCGTTTCATCTTTGCCAATCTGATCGGCGAGGGCTTTGTGTTCGGGTCTGACATAGACGTCTGTCCAGCAAATGGGCGATTTCTCGTCCAGGTACCGAATGCCTTCAATTTTGTGCCAAGCCTCGCCAGGGTTACACCCAAATAAGGTGGCCAATTTGGAATCTGCTTGAATGCTTTGCGAATTCTTGACTTTAAGAACGGTTTCCTTGGAATACTGCAATAGCTCTTCGATTGAATTTAATTTTTGGACAAACATGGTGGTCGGGTTTTTGGAGACCACAACAGTGCCCGATCCTTGTCGGCGGATAACCATTCCATTGTCGATGAGCCGGCGAAACGCTTCGCGAACCGTGAAGCGGCTCACCCCAAACCGGTCGCACAAAGCCAGTTCGGTCGGCATGCGGGTGCCTACGGGGTAGGTTTCGGTTTCGATTTCCCGTTGCAGAATGTCCGCAAGTTCTTGATACCGCGGGGCGACAGGTCTCGTGTCTAACTTGGCGGTTCGGCTTTGGTCCATCGGTGTTCTCCTACCACCCCGTCCAGACACAAGACGACGGATCAGACGCGATCCTGCTCTGTGTAAAAGTCCAGACAAATAATATTTGTCTGTACATTTTACCGGATATACACTGCAAGACCATACAAAACACGAATTTGTTCATAAAGTTTCTTTGCTTGATCGGGGCGTGCACCCCATCGACCATGAACGCAACAGCAATGACGCCTTCCGGGTAAAGTTGCGGCTCTGGATGACATGGAGACCATCATGGCGCCTAAAGACGCAAAATTTGACCCTTCAGACGAGGCCGTCGTGCTCGACAGCATCCGCAAATGGCTCGATCGCGATGTCGCGCCTTACGCCATGGACCTCGAGCATGCGGATGAATATCCGTCGGCGATGGTCGACCAAATGAAAGAGATGGGACTGTTCGGCGCCACAATCGGACAGGAATGGGGTGGACTGGGTTTGAGTGCGTCCACCTACGCCAAGATTGTCGCCATGGTGTCGGAAGAATGGATGGCGCTCACGGGTATTTTCAATTCTCACCTAATGATGGCGGCGGCGGTCGAAAAGTTCGGTACTCTGGAACAAAAGGAACGGTTCCTGCCAAGATTTGCCACCGGTGAACTCCGCGGCGGCACAGGGTTAACCGAACCGGATGCCGGCACCGACCTTCAAGGCATCAGAACCAAGGCGGACAAGGATGGCGACGAATACGTTGTCAACGGCACCAAAACCTGGATTACCAATTCCATCGAAGGCTCCTGTTTCGCCCTGCTGACAAAAACAGATGTCAATGCCGATCCGCCCCGAAAGGGCATGAGTATGTTTATTGCGGAGAAGGGGCCGGGATTCAAAATTTCAAAACGTCTTGAAAAACTCGGATACAAGGGCATCGATTCAGGCGAAATGGTATTTGAAGACTTTCGCGTTCCGGCAGCCAATCTCATTGGCGGCGAAGAGGGTAAAGGGTTTTATCAGGCGGTTGGCGGTTTGGAACTGGGCCGCATCAACGTTGCAGCGCGGTCGGTTGGGATCGCCAAACGCGCCCTTGACGAAGCGGTGCGGTACAGCCAGGAGCGTAAAACTTTCGGTAAACCCATCTGCCAACACCAGGCCATACAACTCAAGTTGGCGGATATGGCGACGCGGTATGAAGCGGCACGGCTACTGGTCGAGCAGGCGGCACAAGCCTATGACGAGGGGCGACGATGCGATTTGGAAGCGGGAATGGCCAAGTATCACGCCTCTGAAGCGGCCATCGAAAATTCTCTTGAATCCATGCGTATTCACGGCGGATACGGGTATTCAAAAGAGTTTGTCGTCGAACGCCTTTACAGAGACGCTCCGCTTATGGTGATCGGTGAAGGCACCAATGAGATGCAGCGGATCATCATTGCCCGGCAGCTGATAGAGCGGAACAAGATCTAATGAAACTACCTCTCGACGGACTCCGTATTCTCACAGTGGAGCAATACGGTGCGGGGCCCTATTGCTCCATGTTTCTTGCTGACATGGGAGCAGAGGTGATCAAGATTGAAAATCCATCTTCCGGGGGTGATTTTTCCCGTGCTACTGGCCCTTACTTTCTGGGCGAGAACGACAGTCTCTACTTTCAAAGCTTCAATCTTAACAAAGAAAGCCTGACCCTGAATCTTAAGTCGGAAAAGGGACGGGAAATTCTCCATAAGCTGGCGAAAACTTCAGACGCAGTGATCAACAACATGAGAGGTAATCAACCGGCCAAAGTGGGGATTGATTATGCTGCCCTTAAGGCCGTGAACCCAAAGATCGTTTGCGGCCACATCTCAGCCTACGGTCGTGACAACTCACGGGCCACACGGCCGGGCTATGATTATCTCATGCAATCGGAAGCCGGCTTTCTCACGGTCACCGGTGAGCCCGACGGTCCTCCGGCCCGGTTTGGTCTTTCCATGGTCGATTTTATGACCGGCATGATGCTCGCCTTTGGCATTACGTCTGCCATCCTCAAGGCTCAGAAAACAGGCGAAGGGTGCGACGTGGATGTAAGTTTGATGGAGGCGGCCCTGCACCAACTGACCTACCCGGGAATTTGGTACCTCAACGAAGGGCTCGTCACCGGCCGCATCGCCCGCGGGGCACACCCGTCGGTTACACCGAGCCAGCTGGTGCGGAGCAAAGACGGCTGGGTTTTCGTCATGTGTCAGAATCCCCGCTTTTGGGACCTGTTGCTTGAAGGGGTAGACCGAAAAGATCTTGGCGAGGATCCGCGCTTCAAAGACCTCGAAGCGCGTTTGGCGCATAGGGGTGAATTGACAGAAGAACTTGATTCAATCTTTGAACAGCGGACTACGGAAGCGTGGGTTGAACAGTTTAAGGACATACTCCCCATTTCGCCGGTCTATGACATGGCACAGGCACTGGACAACCCGTTCTTGACTGAAATCAACATGATCAACGAGGTTGATCATCCTGAGCGAAAGTCGATGAGAGTGCTCAATAATCCCATTCGTTTTGATGGCCAGCGTGTTCCCCAACGGCCGGGTCCAAGGCTCGGATCGGTAACAGAAAGAATACTCAAAGAAATCGGATACAGTGACGAAGACATGCAGTCTCTGCGTGACGCTGGTGATGTCTAGAGGGACATACCTGTTTTTTTTGGTTTTCTGTAGTCCTGAATAGAAGGGTGTTGCAATGAAACTCGAAGGACTTCGCGTCATTGATCTTTCCATGTACCTTCCCGGCCCTCATCTCACCATGATGATGTCGGATCACGGTGCGGAGGTTATCCGCATTGAGCCTCCCGGTGGAGAACCAGCCCGTAATTATGGGCCGTTCCAAGCTGGTCATTCTGTATGGTTCAGAAACACACATCGGGGCAAAAAAAGCCTTTGTTTGAACCTAAAAGAAGAAGACGACCTTGAACGACTACTCAAACTGTGTGAAACGGCAGACGTCTTTGTCGAAGCTTTCCGACCGGGAGTGGTTAAACGCTTAGGTGTGGATTATGAAACGATCCGAGCAAGGAATGCGAAGATCATCTATTGTTCCGTTTCAGCGTTTGGCCAGACCGGCCCGCTATCAACAAAAGCAACACACGACATGGGGGCTCAGGCTTTAACGGGCCTGCTAGCTATAAACGATGACGGTAATGGCAAGCCGGTTGTGCCAGGTTTACCCGGTGCCGACATGGGGTCGTCGTTGATCGGTCTCTCCGGCATTCTGATGGCGCTTTATCGGCGGGAGAAAACGGGTGTCGGTGATTACGTGGACGCCACCATGTATGACACATTGCTCTCATGGACAGCGCATCTCAATGGCTCTGTGTTCGTCGATAAGACTGCACCGACAACTCGGGAGGGGCGGTCGATCGGCGGAGCGGCTTTCTATAATATCTATGAAACCGAGGATAAGAGATACATAGCCCTAACCGGCCGCGAGGAAAAATTTGCGTCCAATCTGCTCAATGCCCTGGAACGCCCCGATCTCATCGAGCTGTGTAAAACTGACGATTGCCTTGCCCAAGAGCCCGTAAAGAGTTTCTTGACAGATGCGTTCAAACAAAAAACACAGGCCGAATGGATCGAATTTCTAACCCCGATCGAACTGGGATGGGCCCCAGTTCTCGATATGGTGGAAGCATTTCAGCAAGACCATGCATTCAAGAGAGGAATGATCTTGAGCGAAAACGATGACGTCCGCCACGTCGGGAATCCCATACGATTTAATAACGAGCCTGCTGAGATCAAATTTGACGTACCTGATCTAACAGGCTGATGAAAAACTCGGCCGAGAGCCCACCTCGCGAAACGAAAGAATCAATGGATGGGCGTCCGCGAAAAAATAGAATCGGAAAATGGCTCATACGAAAACAAAATTGCCGAGATGATCGCTCCAAATCGTTTTTCAGCAGCCTGCTAAACCAACACGCCAACGAACTCCCATAATTTGCATCGCTATACAAGCATTTAGGTCTTAATATTGGCCAACGTTCAGTTCCTAAAATGGTAATACAGTCGAACAGTTACAAAGTCCGATGGCTCTTGCAAAATATAGTCTAGAAATAATAAGAAAAATTATGGACAACATTCCTCATCGGCCGATCAAGCTGGTGACGGTGGGGTATCCTGACTGTCTTGTTCCTGAAGATGATATCGCTAGCCTATGAGCTACTCCCCGGGAATCGGACACTGACGTAAGCTACACTTTGTTGTCTTCTGGTCTTCGTAGAGAAGGAGATCAGAGATGTCGAAACGCAAGCAACACTGGCCGGAATTCAAGGCGAAAGTAGCCCTTGAAGCCTTGAAGGGCGAAGAGACCGTATCCGAGCTGTCCAGCCGGTTCGGGGTTCACCCGACGATGATTCATCAATGGAAGCGTGCGCTGCTTGATGGTGCTCCTGGCCTGTTCGCCCGTGGTGGCCGCCGGCAACCGGAGATCGACGAAGCGCAGGTGAAGGAACTGCATGCCAAGATTGGGGAGTTGGCTGTGGCCAACGATTTTTTGTCCAGACAGCTCAAGCCCTGGGGCGTGAAGTGAGACGCGGCATGATCGAGCCGGGTCATCCCGGATTATCGGTCAGCAGGCAGTGTGCGCTGCTGTCGATCTCCCGGTCGTCGTTCTATTACACGCCCAAGGGTGAGAGCGAGATGAACCTCGCGCTGATGCGTGAGATCGATGAACAGTTCCTGGACACGCCGTTCTTTGGCGTCCGGCAGATGACGTGGCATTTGAAGAACGAAGGCCATTGCGTCAATGAGAAGCGGATTCGCCGCCTGATGCGGCTCATGGGCCTGATGCCGATCTACCAGAAGCCCAGCACCTCAAAGCCAGCGAAGGGGCACAAGACCTGGCCGTATCTACTCCGGGGGCTGAGTGCGAACAGACCGAACCAGGTCTGGGCAACGGATATCACCTAACTCTCCTTGTTCGTCATCAGCGCCCAAGCGATGCGCGCCATCTTGTTGGCCAGAGCCACCGCGACAAGCATCCTCGGCTTGCGCGCCAGCATTCTGGCCAGCCAGGGGTCCGCCGTCTCGCCGCGTCGGACCGCTTTCTGGACGACAGCCATGGCGCCAAGGTCAAGAACCGTTGAGCTTAGCGGTGCGTTTGGGAAGTATTCTTCTATCAAAGCACATTCCGATTCAGTGGAGACCACACTGTAGAACCAAAAAAATCAACCTGTGGGCTCTGTGATTTCAAAAATTTGACGGGCTTCAATATCCTCAAAGCGTTGCGTTGCACCGCTTGGCCATTGAACTTCAATCGCGTCAACCCGATCTCTTTGTCCCAGCCCGAACGCCAAGACAGGATCGTTGGTCGAGTTGTACCCATGCGCGCTGGTATGCTCCCTGATCTGCACCAGGTCTCCTGCACTAACTCTGACTTTGGCGCCATAGCCATTGCTATTGCTACGGCTTCCTTTGAGCGCAACTTTGATCCAACCGTTGTCATTCGCTTGATTGATGAGCAGATGATTTTGTTGAGGAATATTGACCCTGCGTCCATTGCTGTAATAGGTCCGGTTGGTGAGGAGCAGGTCTGAAAAACCGTCGTTGTTGAGATCGGCCGCACCGACGCCGCTGCCAATGCCAAATCCCTCAGCACCAGAACCTTCGGTCGCATCCCTGAAGGTTCTGTCGCCATTATTCAAATAGAGTTTGTTGTAAGCCGGCTCCCACGCAATATAAAACTGCACAAAAATCGGCATTTGGCTGATCACGTCATTGATAAGGACGTTCGACGGCCCGCCGTTGTTTACATAAATGTCCAAATAGCCGTCGTTATCGAAGTCGGCCATGGTACAGCCCCGAGCACCGCCGGGGTCGCCCGTCCCTGATGACAATGTGATGTCGGAAAATCCTACGTCGCCGGTTTCCGATAGAGTGCTGATAATCAGCCTGTTCGCCTGATCGGCGGTGGGCAAATAGAAATCAAGGTCTCCATCGCTGTCGATGTCGCCGATGCACGCCCCATTGGCGTTGCCCGGGTTTAAAAAGGCAAATCCGTTCGGCCCTCTGCGACTTCGAGTTATGTCATCAAAGGTTCCGTCTTTATTGTTTATGAGAAGAATATTTGAATCCCCTTCGTTGGTGATCAGCAAATCCACCCAGCCGTCGTTGTTGACGTCGGTCCAATTGGGCGCTCCTTGTGAATTGGCTTCCAATACCTTTCCCTGAATGGCGACACCTGACTCCGCGGTTACGTCCGTAAACGTCCCATCACCGTTGTTGCGAAAGAGGGCGTTCTCAATATCGTAATCCGCACATTTCCAGAACAGATCGAGATCACCATCATTGTCATAATCGCCCCAAGCCAGGCCGGCACCGGTATTTCCAACCCCTCCAACGCTTTCATCCTCAGCATTACCGGCGCGCATAACGCCCGCCGCTCTTGTTACGTTTTCAAAATTGGCCGTACCCGTTTCACTCAGAAGATTGCGATACACCGTGGTCGGTACATGCTCACGCCGGTCCTGTCCGGGCGGCATATTGGATATGGCGAGATCCTGATCGCCATCGTTATCGAAATCACCCCAGGAGGCACCCCGGCTCAAACTGCCCTTGTTATCGACGCCGCGGGTGACGGCTACGTCGCGGAAACGCCCGCTTCCATCGTTTTCCCACAATCGGTTATCAATGCCCTCGGCCAAAGCTTCCGCCGGAATGTAAATGTCCAAGTCTCCATCGTTGTCGTAGTCGGCAAAGGCCGGACCGGTGCTGTTCACTGCAACATCGGCAAGACCGGTTTCCTTACTGATATCGACGAATGTTACATCCGAGGCGACAGATGATACCGGCGGTATGACCAATAAAACTGCCAACCCAAATAAGACCGTTCTAATCATTTCAAGTCCTCGAAAGATGGCCGACGGTGGGTGTTTGTTAAGTGCTTATAATGAAAGAGGGATGATGCTGCCCCAACGATTTGCATTGTCGTAACCACCGTGAGAACAGTAGATCAAGGTGCACTGAGACGTTCCAAGAGTCTTTGAGTGAGGCTGACTAGCTGCCCCCTATGTTCTGCAATAAAAGCCGAAATGTGATTCTTCGGTACGATTTCCAGGCTTTCGTATTCACGGTTTCGGTTCTTCTTGAACACGTCCTTTATCGCACCTTCGGTATGGTCGACCTGCATCTCCGTGACAACGTCAACCCCATGACTGACCAGGTGTTCAAACAGTCCCACGGTTTCGCTTTTATCCAAACGTGGGTCAACAATTCCTAATTCTTCTTGCATTTCTCGCAAAAGAAAACCGTACAAATCAACGTCTCCAGATTCAGTAACTGCATCTGAATCCAAAGTGCCGCTTGGTGCCAATTCCCATAGGGATGGCTCCAGGAAGACGGAGTTTGAACGTCGCGCAAGAACCAGTCCGTCTTTGCATCGCAGAATGCTGGAGCACGCCAGAGGACGAACCCGAAGAGTTTCGAATAAGGACGGCTCAGAGGTCTGTGCGTAAAAATTCCGGTAGGAACTGCGCTGAACGGTAATTTCTTCGGATGAAATTTCTGATACAGAAAGAACGGAGCCGTCGACCAAAATACGATCCTTTTGTTTGAGGGCGTCCTGCCAAAGCTGATCAATGGCGGCTTGAGTGTCGTCTTCAATCACAGGGTCAGTCGGCAGAAGGTTGACCTTGAAATCTTTATTAACTTTATGCTCCCGCAAGTCACCTTCCAAATCTTCAAGGGTGGCTGAATCCGTCATGAGTTTTGGCCGTCGCCGCCCTCGATCATCGACCAGTCAAGCGGTTCTCCTCTTTCAATGGCCCGCGCAGCGGTGCGGTCGAGAATCGACGGTAAATGTTTTGGCGGCAAGCCGTTGCCGGGGCGAATGGAGCGTATATTTGACATCGTAAACGTTTCTCCTTCCGCAATATTATCGACAGCGTAGAGCGATCGTCTAAACACAAGGCTGGGTCTTTCCGTAGGGGAGGGACCGTCTTTGATGGACCCACGCGATTCCCAGGCGCTGTGGCAATCCTCAACCAGCTTTGTCAACAGATCAGGGGTTAGGGAAAAAGCTGAATCCGCCGTTTCCGGTTCCGGCGCATCGATCATGTGTTTTTCAATCACACAGGCCCCAAGGGCACAGGCAGCCGCCGAGGAAAGGGTACCAATGGTGTGATCGGAATATCCCACCGGAATTTTGAACCGCTCTGTCAGGTACGGAATACTGGTCAGATGCGCTTCTTCAAGATTGGCCGGATAGGCGCTGTTGCAATGTAGGAGAACAATATCCTTTGAGCCGGCTTGCCGGGCGGCAGTTACGGCTTCTTCAATCTCGACCAGCGTGCACAATCCGGTTGAAATCACCATCGGTTTGCCTGTGGCTGCGCAAGCTGCGATCAGATCAGTGTCAACTGCCTCAAAGGACGCGATCTTAAACGCCGGCGCGTCGAGCGACGCAAGCATGTCTACGGCGTCCCTGTCGAATGCGCTGGCAAATGGAATAAGACCGCTCTTGCGGCAATAGGCAAAAAGATCGGGAAACCAGTCGTAGGGCGTCGCCGCCTCAGCATAGAGGGCATGGAGTCGTTTGCCTTTCCAAAGCGTATCTCCACTAATGAGAAAGTCCTCACGGTCACTGTCGAGAGTAAGTGAGTCGGCCGTATAGGCCTGAAACTTGACGGCGTCGGCCCCTGCTTTGGCAGCGCCGTCAATGATTCGGATCGCGCGGTCGTATATCCCGGCCATCAATATTCACCGGGGCAACTGTTTTTGAAGATGTATTGCTGGAAGCCAAAAGATCTGAACACCTTATCCAGGAAAGACATGAAACAAGCTATCGTCAATTTTTTGTACGTTTAGCGCGCTTTTCAAGCCAACCAAATTTCCCATATCTATCAGTCGGTTAGCCAGCTCCTGGTCGTCCAATGAAAATTTTTGCACCCACTCCTTTCTGCGTTCCACATTGACCCAAGGGTGATCGGGCAAAGGATTCCACTCATAGTCGGGTCCGGATGAGCAAACGTCCGAACCAAGTTTTTGAGAAACATCATCAATCATATGGGCCGCAGACACTCCCTTGCCAAAATCTTGAAATACTGATGACAAGATGCCTTCTTCTGACGCTGCTTCAAGATTCTGTTTTCTGTCTTTTGAAATAAATTCTTGAATAACTTCTGCCGCATCCTGCCACGTTTCCACGGTCTCGTTAATCTGATTCGAAAGCAAGTTAGAGTGCTGCCGTGCTTTCGGATAGGGCGTAACACTTAATGACGGCACACCCAATACGGCAGCTTCAGTGCCCGTGGAACACGATGTATGCACCATCAAATCCGCTGCCATGGTCCAGGGAATGTGGGATCCGTCGCCCACAACTGACACCCTAGGGCGAGACTCAAAGCGCGACGTCCAGTACGACCTGTCTTCCGCGGGATGCGGGCGAATAACGATCGAATGGGATTCAATAGTGTCCGCGGCCCAGGCAATGGTTTTTTCAAGTTCTTTGAGGTTTGCTTCCTCCCATTCCACGGTCTCGTCATAGCGGGCAACGCTTTCGGGGTCGTCTAGGTTGAGTCGGCCGGTCCGAATGAGAATTTGTTTCGTATCCTCCCTTGCATTCCAAATGGAATTGACCCACCCAAAATTAGTATTGAAGAGAATAAAGGGGCTGTGTGATCGCCTAATTTCATTCACGTCTTTCAAAAAAACTTTGTTGCCCCAGGGGGCGAGCAGATCGATACGAGGATTCCCAATGGTCAGCACCTTTCCCGAGAGGTCAGGAAACTCTTCCTGAACAATTTCCGCATGGCGTTGCCCTTGAGCGTAAAAACGGTCAAGGCAAGCCGCAGCGGTTGGCCCCATGGTAGAGCGATAGCAGTAGTCGGAGAAACACGCCAGCACCTCCTCGTCGCTCGCGGTCACGATATGTCCGGCTTCCCGGGCATCGACCATATGTGTTGCCTGAATTTCATTGACAGTCTTAAACAGGAAAACCCCTTGGGGAACGTTGAATATGTTTTTCGACAGCGCCCATTGCTGGCCTATGACCACATGCAGGCCGGCTTTGAGAGCTTCCGCCGTGACCAGTAAGCGGGGGTCAAGATCGCGTACTTTGAGTTCCACCGAAATATAAAGAACGGGGTTCATGTCGCGTTTGGATTACGGGCGTTGTGAATAAAAATTGAGCAGAGCCAGGTCCTCTTCCGTATCGAGATCGACGGAGCGCGAGAGAGGTATGACATATCCACGCAAACCTGGGCCGTAGAGAGATTTTGTCTCTAAAAAGGCCGGTACATGGACCGCATAGGTCGAACCATTGCCGAACACGTACTCAGGCGCCTCCTGAGAGTTTTTTTCAATCAGGTCTGGCCATACAGGTGCCAGAGCGCCGTCGCTATTTCGCTCCAGCGCTTGATGAATGGGCCGCTCGCTCGCACAAACAGCCATGGCAAAATCACAGACCCCCGGTTCAATGAGGTCAACAACATTGAGAATATCGTCGCTCGTCCTAAACGGTGCGGTCGCGTACAAACAGGCAAGAATGTCCCACTCTTGCCCCAGTGACCGTTCATGAGCGAGGGCATCCAGCAGCACAGGAGCTGTCGGCACATCGTCCGTGGCAAGGTCTGTATTGCGCTTGTAGGGAACCGCTCCGCATTGCTCCCCTACAGATAAAATTTCCTCGTCGTCGGATGATACAACGATCTTACCAAACCGACTGGTCGCCACGGCGGCTTCGATCGTATGAATGATCATGGGCTTGCCATTGAAAGGAAGGAGGGCTTTACCAGGAAGTCGCTTTGACCCGCCTCTTGCAGGGATCACCGCTATCGCCGTCATTGGCTTGTTGGCCATCGTCTCAATCCACCAACTCCTGATCGGGTGGGGTTGTATCAGGCACATTAAAATCAATCAATGAACGGAATCAGACCCTTGCGGAATACCCCAGTTCCCGATAAGCCAAACTGGTTGTTCTGAAATCAGGGGTAATCCCCATGACCCAATCCTTCGCTACGGAAGGTCCTGACCTCGAAACCCTTCGGGATCTGGTCAACAATGAAAGTGTTCTCGTCACCGGGGGGACCGGGTCATTCGGGCAGGCATTCGTCCGCAAGCTGTTGTCGACGACTGAGCCGCGCAGGGTAATTGTCTTTTCCCGCGATGAGTTCAAACAATCGGAGATGCAGGCCGAGGCGGATCTCACCGGCCGTAAAGACATCAGGTTTTTCATTGGCGATGTGAGAGACCAAAGCCGTCTCGAACTGGCGTTGCGCGACGTTTCCGTCGTCATCCATGCGGCCGCAATCAAACAGGTGGCGATAGCGGAATACAATCCTTTCGAATGCATCCACACTAGGGTCTGTTGACATTTAGGGGATTCCCAATGTCGCGGAAAAGTGATTCAAGCCTCCTTTTGCAAGGAGTGTTTGATGAAGTCAGAGCGTTTTGTGATCACGGACAATGTTTAGGAGAAAATTTGGCGTCATCTACCGGGCAAGGCGACGGACCGTGGCGTGACGGCGGCGGACAACCGCCTGTTTTTGGAGGCGGTTTTGTGGCGGGTGCGCGCAGGGTCGCCGTGGCGCGCTCTGCCCCCGGCGTTCGGCAATTGGAACAGCGTCTTCCAGCGCTTTCGCCGATGGGCGAAGAAGGGTGTCTTCGAGCGGCTGTTCGAGGAGTTGTCGGCGGAACCGGATTTCGAATATGCCCTCATCGACGCCACCATCGTCAGCGTTCACCAGAAGGCGAGCGGCGCAAAAGGGGGACTCAAAATCAGGCCATCGGCCGATCACGGGGCGGATTGACCACCAAGATCATCGCCCTGGTCGACGCACTGGGGTGTCTGGTCCGCTTCGTGCTGCTCCCTGGCCAGCGCCACGACATGATGGGCGTCCAGCCGTTGATCGACGACGTTCACTTCGATGCCCTCATCGCCGACAAGGCATTCGATGCCGGCTGGCTGCGAGAGCAACTGGACCAACGTGGCGCAAGCGCCGTCATTCCCTCGCTCGCCAACAGGAAGCGGCCGGCGGCCTACGACAAGCACATGTACCGCTGGCGACATCTGATCGAAAACTACTTCGCCAAGATCAAGGAATTCCGTGGCATCGCAACACGCTACGACAAGACCGACATCAGCTGCGCCGCAAACTGCAACCTCGTCGCAACCATCATCGCCATGCGTTAAATGTCAACAGACCCTAATGTGATCGGCGCTGAAAATGTCGTCCGTGCTGCGCTTAACACGGGAGTGAAAAAGGTCTTGGCGTTGTCCACTGACAAAGCGGTGAACCCGATCAATCTATACGGAGCGAGCAAACTTGCGGCCGATAAGATATTTGTCGCAGCCAATCACTTGAGCGCCAGTGGTGGAACGCGGTTCGCCGTTGTTCGATACGGCAATGTGGCCGGCTCACGCGGCAGCGTCGTGCCTCTCTTTAAACGCCTCGCCGAACAAAAGGCCGACCACATTCCCATCACCGATCCACGCATGACCCGTTTTTGGACCACATTGGATCAAATGTGCGGTTTCGTTTTGACATCCTTGGCGCGCATGGAAGGTGGGGAAATATTTGTGCCAAAAATTCCGAGTGTGAAAATCACGGATCTGGCCACAGCCATGGCACCGGATATCGAGCAAAAAACCATTGGCATTCGTCCCGGTGAAAAATTGCACGAAGCTCTCATCTCTGAGGATGAAGGACATCTGACAAGAGAGTTCGAAGATCATTTTGTTATCGAGCCGGCATTCGATGCCCTGTTCGGAGCCAAACGGGCTACCCGGCTAGCCGGAAAGGCCATGAACGAGCGATTTTCTTACGTCAGTGATACCAACGACACTTGGCTCGATGTTGAGACCCTGCGCACGATTTACGGGTCGGTCTGAGGGCCAAGAAAGCCATGGCAGGGCAATCCGACTCCTTCCTTCCTTACGGCCATCAGTCCATCGACGATGACGACGTCGCATCCGTGTCCGACACCTTGAAGTCGGACTGGCTGACAACCGGCCCCGGCGTGGAAACCTTTGAAGCTGCTTTGGCACAGCACGTGGGCGCCAAATTCGGAGTGGCGGTCAATTCTGGAACGGCCGCCCTGCATTGCGCCTGCCTTGCGGCAGGGTTGGGCGAGGGTGATGAGGCGGTTGTCCCTGTGATGATCTTCGCGGCAACGGCCAACGCCGTGCGGCTTTGGGGTGCGGAGGTACGGTTCACCGATATTGATCCTGAAACGCTGTGTTTGTCCGCAGCAACCCTTGCTCCCGCTCTGTCACCCAATACCAAGGCCATTCTTCCGGTCGACTTTGCCGGGCTGCCCTGTGATTGGGATGGGTTGATGGAACTCGTCGCGGATCGGGACATCGCCACCATAGACGACGCCGCGCATGCGTTGGGAGCGACCTATAAGGGTCGTTCCGTTGGCACCATGGCAGATATGACGTGCTTTTCCTTTCACCCGGTCAAAGCCATCACGACGGCAGAAGGCGGGATGATCGTCACGGATTCTCAAGACCACGCTGCATCCTTGGCCCGAATACGAAATCACGGTTTGGTGAGGACCGCCGCAGACTTAGAAAGTAAAGAAGAAGCGTCTGCCCATGGGGATCCAACCGGTGATCCAGCGCCCTGGTACTATGAAGTTCAGCATCCGGGTGTGAACTATCGCATATCGGATGTTCAGTGTGCTCTAGGTCTCAGTCAGCTGCGGAAGCTTGATGCTTTTGTAGCGCGGCGGCGGGATTTAGCGTCACTTTACAACGCTGCATTCTCAGGTTCAGACCTTTTGAAAGCGCCAACTGAACCCAAGTCCGGTCTCAGTGCGTGGCATTTGTATGTTGTTCGCCTTAATTTGCCAGCCCTTTCTGCCAGCCGGAGGCAAGTCTTTGAAGATTTGCGAAGCCGAGGCCTAGCAGGCTGCTGAAAAACGATTTGGAGCGATTATCTCGGCAATTTTGTTTTCGTATGAGCCATTTTCCGATTCTATTTTTTCGCGGACGCCCATCCATTGATTCTTTCGTTTCGCGAGATGGGCTCTCGGCCGAGTTTTTCATCAGCCTGCTAGAGCTTTATGTGATTAGACGGAGTCATTTTAGGGATTCACAAGCTTTTCGATTTCTGATTCAAGATTCTTGCTGGGTAAGGAGGCCAGCAAGGATGGCAAGAGCTTATTCCCTTGATCTTCGAGAACGGGTTATTTCGGCTGTGTCGCGCGACGGGATGTCGTGCCGGGCGGCGGCGCGGCATTTCGGGATCGGCGAGAGCACGGCGGTTGCCTGGCTGGCGCGCTACCGGCGGACGGGCAGCGCGGCGCCGGGCCGGATGGGCGGTTACAAGCCGCGTGCGATCCGGGGGGCGCACGAGCGCTGGTTGCGGGACCGGGTGGCGCGGGGGGATTTCACGCTTCATGGGCTTGTCGGGGAGCTGGCGGATCGGGGCCTGAAGGTGGACTACCGTTCGGTCTGGACCTTCGTTCACGAGCAGGGCCTGAGCTATAAAAAAAACGCTGGTGGCTGGCGAGCGTCGGCGCCGTGACGTGGCGCGCCGCCGCGCTCAGTGGTTGAAGTACCGCGACCGGGTTGACCCGACGCGCCTGGTGTTCATCGACGAGACCTGGACCAGGACCAACATGGCGCCCCTGCGGGGCTGGGGGTCAAACCTTCCTCGGGCGCGCGACTGATCGGCGAGGCGCCACATGGCCGCTGGCACACCGCGACCTTCCTCGCCGCGCTGCGCCACGACCGAATCGATGCGCCCTGGCTCGTCGACGGGCCGGGGGTTGATCAACGGCGAGCGCTTTTGCGGTGCTGCCGCATCTATGTGCAGGACGTGTTGGTCCCAACCCTCAAGCCCGGCGACATCGTCATCATGGACAACCTCGGCTCTCACAAGTCCAAGGCCGTGCGACAGGCCATCCGCCAGGCCGGCGCCCGGCTCCTGTTCCAGGTAGAACCAGCCCCATCCGATGACCTTGATGTAGGTGAAGTGCCCAAGTACTCCCCCGACCTCAATCCCATCGAGCAGGTCTTCGCCAAGCTCAAGCATCTGCTCCGCCTCGAAGCGCCGCGAACCGTCGAGGCCGTCTCAGCCGCCATCGGCAGACTCCTCGATACCTATACATGTTTTTCAGTTCCAGGGCCTGTTCGGCCACCACCTCCTCAAATGAATGCGCCAACTATTTCAAAAACGCAGGATATGACCCAACCTAAAATCATACCGCTCTAGGCGTTCAGGTGCATTACATCCCGCTTCATCTGCACCCCTATTACAAGGACCGATATGGCCACAAGAGAGGGGATTTTCCCGCGGCAGAGGCTTACTACGACGAAGCGATTACACTACCCCTGTTTCCCGCCATGAAAGATTCAGACGTTGAGCGGGTGGTCGAAACGGTCACTGATGTTTTAACGGCATACAAGCGATAAAAACCGGTCTCTTTACAGATAGTTCGCTTGCTCGAAATATCCTTCCGTCATCTCACGCCATTCCGGCACATCATTGAAAATGCCGTGATACCCGTCGCTCATGTAGGTGATCCAATAAAGACCGCTATGGGTGGTCACCGGGCCGTGATAAATGCCGGGAGGCCGGGATAAGTAGTGATCCTTGGTCAGAACAATGCCGACCTTTTTGTCGTCTTTGTCTTTGGTGTCGTAGGTGTACCCGATATAGCAGTCACCGGATATCAAATAGAGGCACTCGTTGTGCGGATGCACCTCCGTCCCCGGATCAATGAAGCCCGGCGCCTGAGCCACCAGGGCAATCTGTTCCTCAGGGTCCTTGTCCCAACGCAACACTTTGACCAAAACACCTGACGGCCGGGTAGGTTTGCCGGTCTCCGGATCAATGAACGTGGATTTTTCCACCATCTGGTTCATAGGATCTTCCCAGGGGATATCCCATGTCTTGATGTTTGCTTGATAGCGGTCCGCCTCCGCGCCGGTCTTATGGTCTTCCGATCGGACGAAGTCATAGGGCGCGCCATAAAAAATAAGCGCTCTGCATCCCGTTTCACTCGATAAGGGGCCGTATGCCACGCCGTCGGGGATAAAGGCATAGCATCCCGATATCATCCGTTCATTGCCGTGGGTGAGGTCGCCCTCAAGAATGTAGATGTCCTGCGCTGCGGAGCAGTAGCCCCGTGGATTGCTCCATCCAGCAGGAATTTCCACGACCATGTGGCCACCGCCGGTATCGCTGTTTTTTGAGATGGTTCTTTGCTGGATGCCGGCTTCAAAATCACCGTTCAGTGGCTCTAAGGGCTTGGTGCTGACGTCCAGTCCGTCTTCACGGCTTACAGGCATGACAATCCTCCTCAGAACGGGGCCTAGGGGTGTTTTTCAAGATAGTTGATGACCAGACTACAGGTCTCGTCGGGATTTGTAATCATGCAGTAGGTGCTCCCAGCGCCCTTAACGGCTTGGACTTCGGTTTCAGGTCTAAGGGCGAGAAAGTCACTCACAAGTTTGTCAAAACTCGCCGATTCCATGGATTCATCTTTGTTCAAAGCGCTTTCATTGCCCATTAAAAGCATGGTTGGGCACTGAATTCGGGGCACATCGCTGGTCAAATCCGTTGAAGATAAGGCCTCCATCAGTTCCTTCATGGTTGTCATATTGACGTTGGCTTCGTAATGCTGTGACGCCCATTTTTCATAGGTGAAATGTTTTTCGCTGTAGAGGGTCTCGGGTGTCAGAACGACACCGGCAAAGACGCGGGAAAGCTGAGTGATACCGAAGACATGGGCCACCCAATAGGCGGCGTGGAATACGTTCCGCCAATACTCATCCACCTTGTAATAGGGATAGGTGATAAGGGTCTTCATCCGGTCGGGATATTTGGAGGCAAACCGGATGCCGATCGGCGTGCTGGTCGACGTGCACCAGATGCTGGCTTTGTCGATGCCTGCGGCATCCAGAACAGCTTTCAGGTCCTCGACCCAACCCTCCAGGGTCAAAGGCTCGGTGAGAGACCAATCCGACTTACCGCTGCCCCGGTAATTCCAGTGGATGGTTTGAATGCCTGCTTTGTGAAGGATCTCGTTGCAAAAATCGAATTGATTGTGGAGGAGGGCAAATCCGCCAATGAGGACCAGGGGATGGCCTTCGCCAGTGACCTCATACCAAAGTTTCACTCCGTCTCTGTACGTCTCTGCCATGGTATTCGCGCCCCTTATTGTGCCAAGTAATCATGAACAACCCGAATCCCCATAAGCCTGAAGCCCATGGGTAGTACATATCCACCCATAACCTCAGTCGGCTGTATGGGGAGAAGTTCCTCGTTTTCGTCGAAGCCAAATTCCAATGTGGCCGGCCCTTTACGAATTTCGCCGAACTGGGTCCCTTCCATCACCATCTGAGACAGGTCATGAACGTCCGGCCGGCCTTTCGGTGGATGATGCACATCAGGAAAATGCCGCTCGCAGGTCAACGGCAGGTTATTGGTGTAGAAGGCCATATCCTCGATGCCGATGACCTCATCAGGGTCGATAGTGAAGGAGACAATGCGCCTGCCATTTCGGCTTGCCCAGCGGGAAATATGGGTTCCCAAAGCGCCTGTCTGCGGCGACCCCATGGTTCCCATCAAAGGGTGGACCTTGCTTTCGTCTATTTCCGCCAGCTTGGAGCAAGCACCGAGAAACCAGCTCGTCACCACCAGCCAATCCCGGTCGCACCATTGGAACGCCGACATCATGGAATTTTCACCGTGTAGTTTACAGGGGACGCCAATGACGACCACATTGTATTGGGACTGCGCCGGATTGAGACCGGTCTCCGCTCCCTCTTCATCCGGATAGACGGCAAAATTTATGCTCCACAGAAAACCCTCATCGGGTCTGTCTGAGGGTGTTAACGGTTCGGGTAAGAGTGCAGACAAGGCGTCCGGATCAGCCCTGAAGTGCACCACGTAAAGATCACCGGCGAATTGCCAAGGAAAAGCAGGAACGATCGACGCCTTGCCTTGAGGCGTAAACGGTCGGGTAAATCCTTTTGGTGCCACGCTCATGCCTTTCTTATGCATCTCTGGCCAGAATGTCCGGACAATAGTCTAGGGTAAAACAAGAAACCCCAAAAAGGAAAAGCCCGCCGCGTTTCCGCGACGGGCTTGGTGTCCTTAGGCTGAACTAAGCTCTTAGCGTTTCCGAGCTGCCGGACGACGCTTGGCCGCCTTCCGCTTCGGAGCTTTGCGCTTAGCTGCCTTTCTCTTGGCTTTCCGCTTCGGCGCTTTACGCTTTGGCGCTTTACGCTTTGCGGCTTTCCGCTTCGGCGCTTTACGCTTTGCGGCTTTCCGCTTCGGCGCTTTACGCTTTGGCGCTTTACGCTTTGCGGCTTTCCGCTTCGGCGCTTTACGCTTAGCGGCCTTCTTCTTCGCTCTCTTCTTAACTGCCATAGTAGTTAGATCCCCTGCAGTGGTTAACAACAATAGACGCCTAAAGGACAAATATAGTACCAGATTGATACGAATTTCGCACGCATCAATGTAAAAATGTTCTCACAGCCCCGATTCGGACTTCAAGAAACGAATCCAATTCATATGCATCATTTTCCCGACCGATGGCTTTTGAGTCACACCATTGCGAACGTGTTGATGGTGTGTTTGGTTCGCAAAATTGGATAAAAAAAGTGCGTCAGATGAACCTGACGCACCTTTGAAACAAACCATGAATTTGTCTTTGGCGATGTTCGCGAAAGCTATTTTTCGGCAATGCAAGCAGGGAACCTGACGCCGTTTGTGCCATAGTTCATGACCTTGCCAGGCATGTATGTGTCGACCAGTTCCAATCGCGTTTTTTCCGCAGAAAACCCGGCTTTTAGGGCCTCTGCAGCGACATCCATTTCGCGGTAGGTGCCACCGAATCTCTCATTGTTGTTGTACACTTCCCACTCCGCCAGAAAGCTTTCCAGAGGGGGTAATTCCTTCAAGCGCGGATTGTCCATATGCATCATTACGCCGCCTGATTTGAGCAGCCGACGGCTTTCAGAAAAAATCTTAACGACGGCTTTCGTGCTGGTCTCATGCATCATGATATGGGACAGAACGACATCGAAACTTTCATCCTCAAAATTGGTATTTTCGGCATTTTGCTGGCTGAAATGAATTTTGTGCCCAAGGTCCTCGGCACGGGCGTGAGCGTACCGAAGGAGCGACTCGCCCACGTCAATGGCATAAATCTCCGAATCGGGGAAAGCTTCTGCCCAGGCCATTGTGCTCTGTCCGACCGAGCATCCCATGTCCAAAATGCGCTTCGGAGTGACGCCAGGATAAAGTTTTTTGTAATGCTCAAGAAGCGTTCGCCCAAGATAATCCATCTTTGTGCCAATGTTTCCGAGCGTATAAAGGTATGTACCGCGGTCGTATAAAGCCCCTGCAGAAACGTCTTCGTCATCGTAGTTTGCGTGGTATGCACCTGGCTGTAGATGAATGTCGTAGAAGGTTAAATATCCGGGCACTTTGAAATCAGTATCCAATGTCAGCGTGCCGCCCGTCTTTCCACTGACCGTTTTGGCGTTTTCCATCAATCGGGGCAGGTCCCGTTCCACCGAATCAATCACGCTGTCCCAGGTCATTTCCTGGGTGTGGCGTTGCATGGCCGAATACATCTGGTAGTAATCGTTCCGGGTCATGACCTTTCTGACTTCGTGCCGATCTTTCGGCTCGCGGCCATGTTGGTTGACGAACGAGGGTTTTGCCTGAGCGTGATAGACCGCCTTATTGCCGGGGGCGACCTGGCTCGCCAAATAGCGGCGAATATCCATGTAGTAATCCTGACGGGATTGCTCGTCATGAACGGTGTCAACAAGGACGGCATGAGCATGCTGAGACGGCATAGGGGGCTCCTGGTTCGCGAGAGTCTGGCTGGGTTTTTAACGTCGCGCTGTATGCTTGAAAGCGTTAACCAGCTCTGCTGATCACATAATGGTCATACTCTATCAAGGCAAATTTTACCGAACTTCGCCCTGTTGGGACAACAAGATCGCCAAAGGCCTCGTGCGAGGAAATTGGGCCAGTACGATCATGCCCATAACCATGATGGGAACGCTTAGAATCATTCCTGTCACACCCCAAATAGCGCCCCACACCGATAACGACAGCACGATAATAACCGGGCTCAAGTTGAGAGATTTACCCATGATCCGGGGTTCGATGACGTTGCCCACCAGAATTTGCGCAGCCATCAATCCGATCAGTACTGCTCCAGTAAGAGGAAGAGAGGCAAACTGAAGCAGGCTGAAGATCACGGGAAATATCACCGCGACGACTGACCCAATGTAGGGAATGTAATTAAGAATAAAGATGAGCAGCGCCCAAAAAGCCGGGAAATCAACACCGATAAAGAGAAGGAGGAAATAGCTGATCAGTCCCACAAGAGCGCTCATTACCGTCTTAATCCACACATATTTTTCAATATTCCGGCCGATGGCATTGAGGGTTTCTCTGATTGCTGCTTCCCGCTGAGGGGTCGAGGCAAAGGCCTTGATCTTTGGATCAAAGGTCTGGCTCTCCAGCAGCAAAAACGCGACATAGAGAAAGATCAGAAACGTGTTGCCGGCAATGGATTGGAGCGCGCCGATCAAACGTAAGACGGTAGACTGGAAGTTGATGTCCTCGGTCAGGCTGGCAAAGGTGATTGACGTGCCAATCCATCGTTCGATGGTAGATCGCACGTCTTGGGATAGGTCTCGAAATTTCGCCTGATATTCGGGTGCTGCGTCGGCGATGGCGTTTATGTTTCCCGCCACCATCTGAACCAGAAGGGCGATCAAAATCAGCAAAATCAATATGGAAACGGTGAGGGCAAGTCCGGTGGGCATCGTCCATGCACCAATGCTCAGTTTTTCGACCCCATGGGCCAGTGCTTTGAGCAGATAGGTTATGAATATGGCAAGCACCAAAGGGACGAAAATGCTCTGCCCGACAATCAAGAGATAGACCGTCAGTGCCACCAACCCGATGGACGCGGCAAAAACGACCGTGTCAGGTCTGGCTGCAATCAGGTTGTTCGGGGGAGCATTCGATTGATCCTGATCGGTCATGACCCCGGGGTCTCCTTAAAGTAGCGGTCTAAAGAAAAAAGCGGTAACTGGCCGGCAAAACCGTTTCATTGGCACGCGAGGGGACGCCCAGGCCAATGCGAGCTGGCCGGTTCGACTCAACGTGCAGGATTTCCAGCGTTAAGCGCTGTTTGTCGAAAGGACGAAGCACGTAAGCAGCTGTCCAGGCATTGCCGGTCTCGTTGTTGGGGTCGTCGGCGATGAGGTCGTCGTCAGCGATTTCGAAGTGATCATAGCGGAACGACACCCGGTGATTGCCAAAGCGCTTGCTGAGGAGAACGAACGCCGACCAGAAATCATTGTCGACCTTCGAACCAATGACCGGCCGGGTTCCCATGGAGGTATTGCCGATCATGAACTGGCTCAGCAGCTCAACATCGCCCGGTAAAAACGTTTCGTAGCCTACACTGGTGAAATAAGTGTCCCAGGCGTACTGCTTCAGATCGAAAGCTCGGTCAAAGGCTTGATTGTCGTAGTAGAGAACACTGAGTTTACCCAGGGCGTAGTGGTCCAAAGTCACGCTTGCATATCCACCAACCCGGTCATCAAGCTCAACGATCGGCTCTACATAGGGCGCTTGCCGGGCCATGCTTCCCGTCTCAAGGGAAGGAATGGCCGGTAATGGAAGTTGGTCAAAAAGTCCTGCTTCCCGATCATAGAGGGCCCATCCCCGCCAAGCCAGCAGACTCCCAGCTGGATCATTTGCGATATAGCCGGCGATGGTGAAAGAGGCGTCAAAATCCTCAAAATCGCGGCCAACGGTGAATTCGCCGCCGATGGTCTTTAGTTCCTCACCAATCCAGGAATTGATGGCCGAAGAGGTGATGGTGTAGGGGCTGGTCCACGCAATGGCGTCGTTTTCCAAGGAGATGGGCGGAAAAAACGCGCCCAGTTTGACCTGGTAGTTATATTCGGACCGAGGAACGGGTTTGTACCGGAGAAAGGCTTCGACGACATCAACGGGCTGATGCTGCTGGCTGTCCACCTTGACATGAATAACGCCGGACAAGTCCCACGTTAGTTTTGGCAGGAATATCAGGGAGGCTTCTCCCAGCTTGCCGAGAACACGGCTGTCACCGTCGGTCCCGGCGCCCCAGCGTGTTTTGCCAAGGCCACGATTTTTCCAGCTGATGGTATTGTCCGTCAGAACCAGTCGGGCGTCGACAAGTCCGCGGACGTCAATTGCCGGCAGGCTCTCCTGGGCAGAAGCAACAGGCGAAAACAGATTCGTGAGCAACAGTAAAAACGCGAACGGTCTCATATCAATTTTCTTGACTAACCGCTGCCTCCACCTTTGGTGCATCTGGAGACCAGCGGGACTCCCGGTAAAACGTTTCAATGTCCTCAGACGGAACTGGTTTGCTTATAAAGTACCCCTGGCCCGTCTCACATCCGTACTTCTTAAGGATTTCCAAGGACTCTTCGTCCTCCACCCCTTCAGCCGTGACCTTCAGTCCCAGGTTATGGCCAAGGTCGATGGTAGAGCGGACTAAGATCTCATCTTCCTTATTGGACGCCAGTTTTAAGACAAAAGACTTATCGATCTTAATTTCTTGAACAGGTAGTGCCTTCAAATAGGCCATGGACGAATATCCGGTTCCGTAGTCGTCGATGGACAGCGTATGTCCGTTCTTGTGTAGAGAGGTGAGGACCGCCATAGCGTTGTCCCTGTCCTCCATAATGGCGCTTTCCGTTATTTCCAGGACCAATCTATTCGCTTCAACGTCATATTGTTCGAGGAGTTCACCGATCTGTGTCGGCAAATGCCTGTTGGTCAAATCACGTGCGGAAAGATTTACTGCAACAACGATATCGATCCCTTTTTCCTGCCACGCCTTAGCCTGAGCAATCGCCGTATCCAAGGCCCATTCGCTCAGTTTCTGGATATTGCCTGTTTGCTCGGCGAGGGGAATGAAATCATCCGGTGGCATGAAGCCCCGCTCGGGGTGAATCCAACGAACCAAAGCCTCAACGTGCGTTATCCGTTCGGCTGCGATGTCCACTTTGGGCTGGTAGTAAAACTGGAATTCACCACGATCCAAACCTTTGCGCAGTTCTCCCATCATGGAGAGGCGTTCGGGTTTGTGGGCGTCTGCTTCAGGATCATATACGGCGAACAGGCGAGATGAAGCTCTTGCCTCGTATATCGCCGTGTCAGCCCGTTGTAACAGCGTTCTTGCGTCATCCCCGTGTTCTGGATAACAGGCTTCACCGATGGCTGCTGTCACATCCAACTGAAGACCGGCGATTGAAATTTGCTCCTCGAATGATTTCAAAATACGGTCAACAATCTGTTGGACAACTTCGGCACCGGCACCAGGCATCAAAATACTGAACATGGTGCTGGAGTGGCGGGCCACCATGTCGGACTGTTTGATCATGGCTGCCAACCGCTCACCGATGATTCTGATTAAGTCTTCCCCGGTTTCATGGCCCAATGTGTAATTGATTTCTGAAACCCGCCCGATCTCAATCAACAAAACGGTGAGATGCTCGACCTTGGGGTCTTCTATATGCTGAGTGAGTCTGCGTTCTAAGTAGCGTCTATTGGGTAATCCGGTCGCTGAATCGTGGAGTGATTGATGCTCGATACGGGCTTCGCGGTCGGCGATACCGTCCATCATCTGATTGAAGGTTTCCCCCAAACGGCCGATTTCATCGCTTTGGGTGACGTCCACTTTATCCGTGTATTTACCGTCTTGGATGCGGCGGGCAGCATCATCTAAAACACGGATTGGCTTCGCCACACCTCGCGCAATGGCAACGGACCCGAAAAGGGTTATGGCCACCGCGATGGTGGCCAATGTGGCGAGGACAAAGAACAAGGGCTGATAAGGGACAAGAGCCAGACCGAGTGAATATTGTAAGACGGAGTTAACGCTGGCGCTCCCTTCCGGAGTTGGGAGATTAGCAACCAGTGTGACGAAGTCACTCCCACCCAAACTTAATGTCTTGGTTTCACCGATTAGCATTTCACCCTGAGCCGCTAATGCCATTGGCAGCTCTTGCCGGGGCAGCACTGCTAACGTTGACACCGAGGCCGTCCATCCTTCTCCCACTTCACCCGTGGCGAAGGTTACTTCCAGGGGTAATGTCGATTCTTGCCGGAAATCTTGAGCGAAGGCTTCATCGATTTCTATGGCAATAGCGATCCAGGCAATAGGTACTGGCGCCAGAACAGGTACGACCACGAACTCATAGATTCGATCATCAAGGACAGTTATGGATTCTGCGCGGCTGCGCTCTTCTGCCAAGTCAATGAGACCGAAAAAGGGAAAGTCATACGGGTCACTCTCTGGATTGGCCGTATCGGCGACCACTTCATAGTCCAAATTTACCAGCATGACCCGGTCGGCTTGAATGCGTGCGCCGAGATTATCGAGGGCTGAGAGAATGGTCGGTTTATCGCTCGTGGCAACAGCGGTACGAAAACCGAAATCGGAGGCGAGAATACGTGAGCCCTCTGCCAGTGCGTTGACGGTTGCAGCCACACGGCTGGTAAAGATGCGATTGGCGGCAATCAGTTGATCACGACTTTGATCGAATATGTTTTGGACGATGGCCTGTTGCACCGCAAAGATTGCCGCGCCCTGCAACAGTAGAAACAGGGCAGTAAAAAACAGTGCCAGTTTGGTCTGGAAGCGTTTGAACACTAATAGACCCCTTCTTCAAAGTCGCTTCCACTTTGCCGTCTGCGATCGGGCTTAAGCCTTACTTCGATGGTGACAGCTTCACCTGCCGTGACAGATTGCGCTGTGCGCCTGGCCGGCCCTCGCAACCTCGGGTGCCATACCTGTGCCTCCGAAACCATGCCTTCCGGCATGCCATTGATCGTTACCGTTCCATCGTCTCCGGTTTTGCCGAACAAATCTGTTTCTACGACGTAAATGTATCCAAGCATGTTGTCATGAATGTTGCAGCCAAGGGCGACAACGCCAGGCGCATCGAATGTGACCTGTTGTTGTTCATCACCGCCGTACAGTTTCAATTCAAATTGCTTGGCCGGTGAGAAAGAATAGACGTGATGCCGGAAGGGATCTTCGTTGGGAAACTCGACCACCGTTCCCGAGGCCACCGCCAGGACAAACGGATTGAACATTTCGTTGCGCTGTATCATTTCTGTATGCGCTTCGCCGGCGGCAAACTCTTGGTTCTGAACGAATACGACGGCGTCGGCCACGGGCTGGCCGTCTGAATCACGAACTGTCACTGAAAGATCGGCCGCCATTGCATCGAACGAGAGCATTAGGCATGCAAAAGCACATGAAAACGTCACCTGACGGTGAAGCATTGTCGCGTCCCTCCCTGGAGAGTTGAACTTATGGTTGGGGCATTATCGCGTCTGATTGGGGCGACTTCCAGGACAATTCCAGTGCCTTGAGTCCCGCAGGCTGGCTGGTCACAACGCGCCAGACCCATTGTTTTCTCCGCCAACATTGTCTAGGCAGACGACGGTATGAGGTGCACATATACCTTTGGGATAGCGATCATCCTGGCGTTCATCTGTACGGATTCCAGCGCTCAGCCGTTGGAGGAAATCCGTGTCAGCGTCAAGCGATTACCAGACGCTCCCTCAGAAGCCGTTTACAGCGCGTCGCTGGTGGACAGGGATGGTCTTAACGGTCCAGCCTTCGGACTAGACGACGCTTTAAGGCGCGTACCGGGATTCGGTCTTTTTCGACGACAGGCTGCACGGGGATCTCATCCAACAACCCAAGGCGTCAACCTTCGTGGTCTTGGTCCCAATGGCGCCGGGCGAACCTTGGTTCTACTCGACGGCGTTCCGCAGAATGATCCGTTTGGAGGATGGGTTGAGTGGGTGAACCTTCCGCCATTGTTTATTGAACAGGCTACTGTTGTCCGTGGTGGCGGTGCTGGACCGTGGGGAAACGCCGCCCTTGCTGGTGTGGTTCGTCTCGACGGTCGTGTCCTTGAGGACGATGTTTTAAGTGCGGACATTCGAGGCGGTAGCAAGGAGTCATTCGCCGGATCAGCTGTGGTTGAAACGGAGGCGGCCCAAGGCACATTAACGGCGGCTGTGCATGCGACAGACACAGACGGGTATTTTCTGATCGGTCGGGATCAAAGGGGTGCAGCGGACCAACCGGCGGCCCGTAACAGCGAAGGGCTGCGCTTGGGTTGGCGTACACAAACAGCGGCCGGACCTATCTGGTCAGTCAATGGGTCTTACGCCTCTGACGATTTCGTTAATGGATCGGACGTTGCCGGTGCGGAGACTAAATCCTACGGTCTTTCTCTAAGCGCGCTGCATGACCGGCCTGCCCGCGGCCCGGCGTGGCAAACCAATTTCTACGTACGACACAAGGACTTCGCGAGCGTGTTCGGAGCATTCGATGGCTCACGCGACAGTGTCCGTCCTGTCTTGGATCAGTTTGACGTCCCGGCAACGTCTGTCGGCGGAAATGCACTGTTGCGATGGTCTGGGGACGGATCTTGGACAATAGAAGGCGGAGCGGATGTCAGATATGCCGACGGGGAAACCAATGAACGCTTCCGCAACCTTGGAGCTGGATTTACGCGTGAAAGAACGGCCGGAGGTGAGCAGTGGATCGGGGGCGCCTTTGTTGAAGGGAACTGGCAACAGACAGAGCACCTTCTTCTGACTGCTGGCGCGCGGATTGATCGTTGGCAACAGTCCAACGGGGTGCGTCGCGAAATCGATCTCGCTGATGGTGCTGTGCTGGTTGATCGCGCCTTTGACAAACGGTCCGGCTGGGTTACCAATGGCCGGATCGGTGTCCGTTCAGAAATTACTCCAAACATTGCCACGACCACATCAGGCTATACCGGTTTCCGAATTCCGACACTGAACGAGCTCTATCGTCCGTTTCGCGTTGGCAATGACATTACCGAAGCAAATGCATCGTTAGAGAACGAACGCATGGTTGGTGTTGAGCTGAACATACACTGGACCACGCAGCGATTCTCAGCCTCAGCAGGTGTATTCAGAAACGACCTTTTTGATCCCATAGTCAATGCAACCGTAACCACGACCCCCGGATTCAATGCGGACTTCGGCGTTTTTATTCTGGGCGGCGGAAGTCTTCGCCAGCGGCGCAATGTCAACCGAGTGGAAACCTGGGGGTTAGAAACGGATGTCAGTATGCAGGTGTCAGATCAGGTTCAGATGCGCCTGGCCTATCTGTTAACCTCACCGGAAATCAAGAGAAGCGACGTATCACCCGTTTTGGAAGGCAACAGGTTGGCTCAGGTGGCCAAACATCAAGGCACCTTCAGTGTTCTGATTCAGCCCTTACCTCAGCTCCATATCGCGGCCGACGTGCTCGCTTCGAGCCGGCAATTTGAAGATGACTTAAACTCACGCATTCTTGCCAGTGCGGTGACTTTGGATGCTCAGATCGCTTACGACTTCACCGAAAATACCACTGCATATGTGGCGGTTGAAAATCTCTTTGACGAACGTATAGAAGCCGGCCGGTCGGCAAACGGGCTTGTCACGCTTGGCGCGCCAATGTTCCTATGGGCCGGCCTCCGCCTGAGCTATTGAGGTGGGAAGGGCATAGTGGGGGAGACGTTGACGTGGCAAAAGCAAAGAAGAAATCAAAGGTAAAAACAACAGATCGTGCCCAGAAGGGAAAGTTGGCAGCGGTTCCAAGAAAGCCAGCTTCCAAAACAGATCCTGTATATACGGCGGTCGCCTTACAGTTGATCACTCACAGCCTTACCCGATACACCAGCCGGAAGGCTGCCCGGGCTCGCATGAACAAAACACTCGAGCATGTACGGGAAAAAGTCAGGAGCATAAGCAATTCGTTAGGTGCGCCCGCCAAACTCGTTGTTCTTCCTGAATATCTGTTGACGTCTTTTCCTGAAGGAGAAGCCATTGATGGATGGGCCCACAAAGCGGCGCTTGATATGGACGGACCGGAATATGAAAAGTTTGGTGAGATCGCTCAGGAAAATTCCATGTATCTCGCCGGCAACGCGTACGAGAAGGACCCGCATTTTCCCGGCCTATATTTTCAAACCTGTTTCATCATTGGCCCAAACGGGGACGTTATTCTCAGGTACCGGCGTCTCAACTCCATGTATACGCCCACGCCACATGACGTGTGGGACAAGTATCTGGATATTTACGGGTATGAAGCTGTTTTTCCCGTCGTCGACACGGCCATAGGCCGCCTTGCGCCCATCACCTCGGAAGAAATTCTCTACCCGGAAGTGGCCCGCTGTTTTGCCGTTCGCGGTGCCGAGGTCTTCGCCCATTCGTCCAGCGAATTCGCCACGCCTGGGCTTACCGACAAAGACGCTGCGAAGATTAGCCGCGCGGTTGAAAATATCGCCTATGTGGTTTCCTGTAATACCGCGGGTATTCACGGCACCAACTTGCCGGAAGACTCCGCCAACGGCGGTTCGCGGGTGGTGAATTACCGGGGACGGGTGTTGCAGATCGCCGGTCCGGGAGAAAATACAGGGGGATCGGGGGAAATTGATCTCGGTGCATTACGCCGAGAACGTAGAAAGCTTGGCCTTGGCAACACGCTCTCCCGGCAAAGGTTCGAAGCCTATGCGGAAAGCTATGCCACACGTTCTACACAGCCGGCAAATTCGCTGTTGAATAAAGACGGTTCAATCAAGATCCCTGAACGAAAGCATTTTGTTCAGACCCAAAAGTCAGTGATCGCTCAACTGGCAAAGAAGGGGATCATTTGATGCCGCGCCTGCGCCTTGGTTTCTTGGCGACGTGCTTTCTGATTCTGGCCTTGCCAGCAGGGTCGGAGACGCTGGACATCTCTGAACGCCGGGGTCTTCAAGAGATGGTGGTCAGCGTCAAGTTTCTCGATCGCGCCATCGCCACCTATGAGGAAATCACAGGATGGGAGGTGGCCTATCGCGGCTTGGCGCCTTCGGAGCAAGCCCTGCACTGGGGGCTAAACGAAGACGTGGTCATTGATCAGGCCGTGATGCGAGTTCCCAATACGGAGAAGGGGTACTTGCGCCTCGTTAAGTTTATGGATGTCCCTCAGGTTCGAATCCGGTCCAGCGCCCGGCCGTTCGATACGGGTGCCATTTTTAATTTCAATGCGCTTGTTAAGGACCTTGAGGGTGTTTTTGAATCCATGCGGGATTTTGGATTTGTCGGTTTCGCCGATCCCACTTACTACACAATCTTTGGCAAGGAATACGGTGGCGCCATGCTGCGTGGTCACGACGGTGTTGTGATCAATCTCCTTCATCGCGTAAACGACCCATACGACGACGTACCGCCGTTTACCCGTATGAGCCATGTAGTCAACGCCACTCAAATGGTGGATGACTACGATGAAAGTTTGGAATTCTTTCGCGATAAACTTGGTTGGCACGTCCGTTGGGAAGCGGCTCCGGAGTGGCCCGAAGACGGTTCCAACAATATGAGTCTGCCCAACAATCTATTGTTGGAAGGGAAGGTCAAGGAGCGGGCCGCCAGTTTTATTTTTGCCCCCGATGCAGACGGAGGCAGCATCGAAATATTCAAGTTTGACGGCGCGACCGGTGCCGATTTTTCGGACCGGGCTCATCCACCCAATCTGGGTGTCCTTATGTACCGCGTCCACGTCCCTGACCTTGACGACTATGCCCGTCGATTGAAAGCCAATGGGGTGCCTGTCGTCCGTCCGATGACATCCATGCGGCTTGCGCCCTACGGGTCGGTCAAAGCCATGGTGATTATGGCGCCCAGTGGTGCCTGGATTGAATTATTCGAGCAGCAACCCGCTGACTAAGTCTGCTTTAGGGAAAACCATATTCAACCGTTTGTTGTTTTGGCGGTCCCCGTGTTATGGTCCCGCCGACGCATCCGGCCAAGAACTGGCCGGGTTTGATCCGGGAAGGAACTCGGAATGATCGACATGGATCGCCAAAAGGCGTTTGCCGTGCTTGGTCTGCCGGACGACGCCAGCCGCGAAGAAATCGACGCCCTGGTGTGTCCCCCGTCAGGACCAATGGAACAGATTAGGGTGATTGCGTAAGAGAGTGTTATTGGCTCATCGTCATCATTGAGGAGTGAACGATGAGAGATAGAACAGAACGATCCCAGGATGTTGCGGAGCGGACGGTCAAGGACATCCGCCGCAAGACCCGCAAGCGTTACAGTGCTGAGGAGAAGATCCGCATTGTCCTGGCCGGACTGCGCGGCGAGGACCCGATTGCCGAGCTATGCCGCCGTGAGGGCATAGCCCAGGGGATGTATTACAGCTGGTCGAAGGAGTTCCTTGAGGCCGGGAAGAAGCGCCTGGCCGGTGATACGGCCCGTGAGGCCAACACGGGCGAGGTCAAGGAGCTGCGCCGCCAGGCTCACGACCTCAAGGAGGTGGTGGCCGAACAGGCCCTGGAACTGCGCCTTCTCAAAAAAAACATGATCGGGGATGGGGGAGACGACGCATGAGATACCCCGCCTCCGAGAAGCTCGAGATCATCAGGCTGGTGGAACAGTCGCATCTGCCGGCCAAGCGTACGTTGGACACCCTTGGGGTTCCCCGCACCACGTTTTACCGCTGGTACAACAGCTATCTGCAGGGCGGGCTTGAGGCCCTTGAAGACAGGCCGCCCAAGCCGTCCCGGGTGTGGAACCGCATCCCGGATGAGATCCGTGACCGGATTGTCCAGATGGCCCTGGAGAACCCGGACCTGTCGCCCCGGGAACTGGCGGTACGGTTCACCGATACACAGGCCTACTTCGTCTCGGAAGCCAGTGTTTACCGGCTTCTCAAGGCCCATGACCTGATCGCCAGCCCGGCGTTTGTGGTGATCAAGGCGAACGATGAGTTCAGGGATAAGACCACGGCCCCGAACCAGCTTTGGCAGACCGACTTCACCTACATCAAGGTCATCGGATGGGGCTGGTTCTACCTGAGCACCATCCTGGATGATTACTCCCGCTACATCATCGCCTGGACGCTGTGTACGACCATGAAGGCCAGTGACGTCACAGACACCCTGGAACTAGCATTGCAGGCCTCAGGCTGCGACCGGGTCGAGGTCCGGCACAAGCCCCGCCTGCTGTCAGACAATGGCGCGTCCTACATCTCTAGCGAACTGGCCGAATGGCTCGACGACAACGGCATGGATCATGTGCGCGGCGCACCCTATCACCCGCAGACACAGGGCAAGATCGAGCGGTGGCATCAGACCCTGAAGAACCGCATCCTGTTAGAGAACTACTTCCTGCCGGGCGATCTCAAGGCCAAGATCGGGCGCTTCGTCGCCTACTACAATCACCACCGCTACCACGAGAGCCTGAGCAATCTGACGCCCGCCGACGTCTACTTCGGGCGCGGCGAAACCATCTTACTCGAAAGGGAGAGAATCAAACAAAACACCATCAATCAACGGCGCTTGCAGCACCGCAAAACCGCCGCCTAAACTGAAAACCAAGATGGGCCAAACTCTCTCTTAGTTTATCAACCCCCGCTGTCCCAAATAATCTGACGACGGACACACCGTTGCCCTAAACGACTTTCAGACTAAGGATACCTGGAAAACGCTGCGGACCCTGGTACGGATCAGGCCTGACAAATATATTGTTCCCGTCCGTGCGCAATACGATGGCAAGGTCAACACCATCGGTCTCAATCACCTCACAATCGGTGAACCGCTTTGGTACACCCTGGCAGACGTTGTCACGTCAAAGTTCTTGAGTGGAAAAACACCCATTATCGGAGAAGCGGTTACCTTCAAGCCGGGGCCAACACAAGAGGGGCTCAAATCCATCGATCTGTTTGGCAACCCCGATTACCGGATCGATCCGCGCAAGCACGACGTTTTCAACCGATTGATCGATCTTCGCGATGAGGCCAAAGGCAATAATGATCCCAACGAAAAGGCCGTCAAGATCATCGCGAACGCGACCAGCTACGGCATTTTCATTGAAATCCAGCGCGATGATGTCTGGGAAAAGAAGCCGCTGAATGTTTTTGGACCGGACAGTGAGGGTTTGACCATCCAATCAAAAGCCCTTGAACAACCGGGTAAGTTCTTTCATCCGCTCTTGGCCGTCTTAATCACGGGGGCGGCCCGGCTCATGCTGGCCCTGGCTGAACGTCTAACCCTGGATCAGGGACTGGAGGGGGTCTTTTGTGATACGGACAGCCTTGCCATTGCGAAACCCGAAGGCATGGCCAGGGATGAATTTGAGACAGGAGCCAAATCCGTCATTGATTGGTTTGTTCCCCTTAACCCCTATGAGAAACCGGGATCGATCCTGAAAATAGAGGATATCAACTACGACAAGGCCGGAAATACGTTGAAGCCGCTTTACTGCTTTGCCATTTCCGCAAAGCGGTATGCGCTCTTTAATGTCGATAATGACGGCAACCCCATATTGCGCAAGGCTTCCGCCCACGGCTTGGGGCATCTCATGGAGCCTTATAGGGAAGATGAGGCCGTACCCGAATTACCTAAGCCGCAATTCCCATTGCATGAAATAGGCGTCAAGCGCTGGCAGCACGATCTTTGGATCAAGATCATCGAAGCCGCGCTTGCCAGGCATCCGGATAAGGTCTCCTATGATTGGCACCCCGCCCTGCAAAAGCCAGCACTAAGCCGTTATGGGGCAACCAGCCCGGCTCTACTAGCCTGGATGAAACACTACAACGCAGACAGGCCCTACAGGGATCAAGTGAGGCCTTTCGGGTTTCTTGTCTCACCAATGGCCCGAAACGGTCTATTTGCCGAGATGGTAGAGCCGGAACTTGCAGACATTCGCAAGCGTGGCAGGCCCAA
The DNA here is from genome assembly GCA_965207985.1 of Rhodospirillaceae bacterium. GTDB lineage: Bacteria > Pseudomonadota > Alphaproteobacteria > Rhodospirillales > Rhodospirillaceae > CBDBND01. The sequence continues at coordinate 139,416 of CBDBND010000014.1, forward strand.
GAAAGCTCCAGAGACGAAGCCCATCGCACCCTTTGACACGGAACCCGCAAAAGCTGTTGTCAATGCCTTTGACCGTGAGACCGGTGAGCCGATCCATGCAGAACAGCTCAAGATCTATGCCGAGGTGCTTTGCCAGTACCACCTTAGTTCGGAGAACAAGTTTGAAAATGGAGCATTTCTGGATCACGGGAAGACGAAGCGGCGGCATGTGAAGGCTGACAGCTTTACTTTAATCGGTAAGGAAGCCAACAAGGTGGGGGAAAGTGGGGAGGTGGAACCGGGTGCGTTCAACAAATTAAGTATCAGTCCAAAACATTCATTCTTGAAAAACTCATCATGTTTCACCGTCTAAACCTTAGGTCCAAGAGTGCTATAGTATCTGCTAGAAAATGTCCCGTTTTATAGGCTCATACAGAGTAATCTTTTCTGTACAAACCGAGTCAACTCATATGACAAATGCAAATTATGTTCTTCTTCTTGGTGCGGGATTCAGCCGTAATTGGGGTGGCTGGCTTGCATCGGAAGCATTCGAATATCTACTAGGCTACCCTGAAATGGATAGGGCTCTACTGTTAAAGCACAAAGAGAAAGGTGGCTTTGAATCTGCGTTAGCTCAGCTTCAGACAGAACACCTCAAATCCCCTTCTGCCAATCCTAATCCTCATTGAGCTACTCCCCAATTGTTGGACAGGTTCTGGTGTGATTTAAGCTACTTTCTGGGCCTGCTGATCGGTTTGGTTTTGCTCGCTTGCCGTCCAATAGACCACGGCGGGCGGCCTGCCGCCAAGGGCGGAATGAGGACGCCTTTCATTGTAGAACGTCATCCATTTGCGGATACCGGCCCTGGCCTGTGAGCCGTTTTCCCAGGCGTGCAGATAGACGCACTCGTATTTGAGCGTGCGCCAAAGCCGC
>CBDBND010000015.1:0-165812 GCA_965207985.1 Rhodospirillaceae bacterium
AAGCGCGGCGAGCGTGAGCCGTTGGCGCGCCTTGGAACGGGAGCAGGGCGATGCGCGCCCGAAGGCGCTTGGCGGAGACCGTCGCTCGGGCCGGATCGAGGCGCAGCGCGGCGTGATCCTGAGCCTTCTTGAGGAGCCGGACATCACGATCCGGGAGTTGCGCGCGCCTCTCGGGGAGCGGGGCCACACCTTCAGCTACGGGTCGATACAGCGCTTCCTTGTGCGCCACGGCATCACGCGAAAAAAAAGACCGGCCACGCGGCAGAGCAGGACCGTCCGGATGTGCTGATGCGCCGGCACGCCTGGCGCGACACCGCCGCACAGCACCGAAAACAGCGCGATCATCAGCATCGCGTGAAGCGAATGCCGCGTCGCATTGCTGCGCCGGAGGTCCGTAACCCCCTCGAATAACAACGAAAACTCCTCCATAACGCACCCCCGAGCTCCAAACGAAACGCCCGGAAGTCTGAATCCGAAAACACAACACGTCACCAAATCTTCAAAAGCGATTCCCCTGTCCTCGTCCCCGAACTGCGCAACGGCGACCTCGTCGTCATGGACAACCTCTCAAGCCACAAGGGACCCAAGGCCCGCAAGATCATTGAGGACGCCGGCGCCCAGCTCCTCTTCCTGCCGCCCTATAGCCCCGACTTCAACCCCATCGAGATGGCCGTCGCAAAGCTCAAGGCCAGCCTCCGAAAGGCCGCAGAGAAAACCGTCGACGGCTTGTGGAACGCCATCGGCCAAATCTCCCAAACCCTCTCACCACAGGAATGCAAAAACTATTTCAACGCCGCAGGATACTCCACAACATGATCGGATCCCGCTCCAAAAGTCAAAACAGTTTGTGGCTTAAAAGTTACCTTCAAAAACCCAATCACAGGGGACTGTCTGACAATGCCTTCCGAACTGAGGTGGTCCCACTAGTTTGGACAGTCTGACGGCTTATCTAAGGTGTATTCCGCTTTCTGATCATGCCGTCAGAATCCTGTTTATCATATTTGATTGCTGTTGTTGGGCCTGTGGGGATGTGGGCAAGGCGGTAGTCTTGTCCACCATATCCACGGGCTGCCCCGCCGCGTAGGCTTCCGCCGGCGTTTTGCCTCCGAGCGACGAATGGGGCCGCTCGGCGTTGTAGAACCCGATCCATTCGCCGATGACCCTCTCGGCGTGGAAGCCGTCGGTCAGCTCGTGCAGGTGAACCGCCTCGTACTTGAGAGAGCGCCACAGTCGCTCAATGAAGATGTTGTCCATGCACCGGCCGCGCCCGTCCATGGAGATCGTGATCCCGGCCTCCTTGAGGCGGCCGGTGACCTCGAAGCTGGTGAACTGGCTGCCCTGGTCGGTGTTGAAGATCTCCGGCCTGCCGGAGGTGTCGAGCGCCTCATTCAAGGCCTCGACGCAGAACCGGGCATCCATGGTGTTCGACAGCCGCCAGGCCAGGACCCGGCGGCTCGCCCAGTCCATCACCGCGACCAGATAAAGGAAGCCGCGCCTGAGCGGGATGTAGGTGATGTCGGCGCACCAGACATGGTCGGGGCGCTCGATGGCGAGGCCCTTGAGACGGTACGGATAGACCCGGTGTTCGGGATGGGGCGTGCTCGTCTTCGGCGCCCGGTAGATCGCCTCCAGCCCCATCAGGCGCATGAGGCGCCGAACCCGGTGACGGCCGACGACACCCCCCTCGCGGCGCAAATGACGGGCCATCTGACGGGACCCATAGAACGGATGTTTAAGGAACAACTCGTCGATGCGCCGCATCAGCGCCAGGTTGGCCGGGCTCTCGCCCCGCAGCCTGTAATAGAGAGATGATCGGCTGATCGACAGTATCTCGCATTGACGGCTCAAGCTGAGACCGGAAACGTCGCGGCGCACCATCGCCTTGCGCTCCGGCCGGCTCATCGCTTGAGCCCTTTGGCCAAAAAATCCCGCTCCACCGTCAACTGGCCGATCTTGGCATGAAGATCGTGGACCTCGGCCTCAATGTCCCGGCGGGACGCCTCCACGCCGTTCGAGAACACATCGCCCAGGCCGTCCATGGCCTGGCGCTTCCATGTGCTGACCTGATTGGGGTGAACCTCATAGCGCGCCGCGATCTCCTGGATCGTCCGGTCGCCACGTAGCGCCTCCAGCGCCACCTTCGCCTTGAACTCAGGCGTGAACTTCCGTCGCTTCGTCATCTCGTATTCCTCCGTAACCGGGGGAATACACCTTAAACAACTGTCCGATTTTCCAGGACCACCTCAGAGTGATGTGGGGTAACGTTCTCTCGTGTGCACACGCCTCAATATTAATCGAGGAATTGGAGCGATGCATGGAAGAGAAGTTGCTTGAGCAAGACCGGGAGGAAGAACGCGGGTCGCGAGGAGATATATCTGCAGCGGCGGTGATTGGCGGGCTGTTGATTGGCTCTCAGATTTGGTGACCAGCCAGATTTAAGCAGCTCTAGCAGGCTGCTGAAAAAGTGGCTCGTTCGGCTTTGAGGGTGGCCTCATCGCCGAGATGGTAAGCGCTCTCACTCTCCAACGATGCGTCGTGTCCGTCGTCATGCTCTTGCTAGACAGTCTGCGGCCATTGAACAGGATTTGAGCGCCGGAAGATCCGAACCCCCGTTGGGTAGAAACAGTCTGCGCCTCCGACACACCATCCTGAATGCCGGGGATTCGCCTCAATACATCCTCAACTGTGATGGCGTTAAAAGGCCTGAAATAGGCTTCCCCATAGATGGTTCGTGCGTCGTCTTCGATGACGCCTGTACCATCGTCGGGATATCCCTGTGATAAAGCAGGCTGTGCGGCTGTCATGGCCAAGATCAACACCCAGGCCCCCAGGGACTCTAAGCGAAACATTCTATGTACCTCTCCGCTCGATCCCGGTTTAAACGCACAAGCCTGACTCGGTCGAGGAGACAATATAGTTCACTCTGGAATGCCAAAACACACCGAATCCGTACCGAAAACGGCCTCTTCCTTAGGGTCTGTTGACATTTAACGCATGGCGATGATGGTTTCGACGAGGTTGCAGTTTGCGGCGCAGCTGATGTCGGTCTTGTCGTAGCGTGTTGCGATGCCACGGAATTCCTTGATCTTGGCGAAGTAGTTTTCGATCAGATGTCGCCAGCGGTACATGTGCTTGTCGTAGGCCGCCGGCCGCTTCCTGTTGGCGAGCGAGGGAATGACGGCGCTTGCGCCACGTTGGTCCAGTTGCTCTCGCAGCCAGCCGGCATCGAATGCCTTGTCGGCGATGAGGGCATCGAAGTGAACGTCGTCGATCAACGGCTGGACGCCCATCATGTCGTGGCGCTGGCCAGGGAGCAGCACGAAGCGGACCAGACACCCCAGTGCGTCGACCAGGGCGATGATCTTGGTGGTCAATCCGCCCCGTGATCGGCCGATGGCCTGATTTTGAGTCCCCCTTTTGCGCCGCTCGCCTTCTGGTGAACGCTGACGATGGTGGCGTCGATGAGGGCATATTCGAAATCCGGTTCCGCCGACAACTCCTCGAACAGCCGCTCGAAGACACCCTTCTTCGCCCATCGGCGAAAGCGCTGGAAGACGCTGTTCCAATTGCCGAACGCCGGGGGCAGAGCGCGCCACGGCGACCCTGCGCGCACCCGCCACAAAACCGCCTCCAAAAACAGGCGGTTGTCCGCCGCCGTCACGCCACGGTCCGTCGCCTTGCCCGGTAGATGACGCCAAATTTTCTCCCAAACATTGTCCGTGATCACAAAACGCTCTGACTTCATCAAACACTCCTTGCAAAAGGAGGCTTGAATCACTTTTCCGCGACATTGGGAATCCACTAAATGTCAACAGACCCTAATCCGAATTGGAGAAATTTGTCTTTGCGCGGCTCGGGAACAAAATTGGCCCGGATAAGCGCACCGAGGTTGGGTGAATAGTATTGGGTATCGTCCAGATCGATCTCTTGAAAATTGCTGGATAGGAGTGCGGACCAAGACTCGCCGATATCCGTCGCATAGGAAATCCGCCCGCCGAGAATAACCGCCTCGTTGACGTTCTCTTCGTCGAGCCGGGTATCCGCCGAACCGGTCATAGAAAGCGGCTAGCCGTAATGCGGAGCCAGCAGGAAAAAGGGCACTCTGCCGATCCTGCGCAAAAGCCTCGTTATCAAATGTACTTGGAAGAACACTCACACAAAGCCCAACACTTATGCTGAGCATAACTGAGCGAAGTTTCCCTATCGTGTCTTGAACATCCTGTATGGGCACGCACCGTTAATTGATGGACTGTAGACGAAGACCGCCCTCTTCCGATTGCACAACTTCCATTTGCAGAAGGCTTGCCAGCCGTTCCATCATTATGTTCGGTGCATCAATTGTCAAAACGCCAGTGAAGTTCGACTGTTCAATACCGGCATTCTCAATACTCAATGGAACCGTTGAATACCGGTTCAGGTCTGTCATGACGTCGGCGACAACCGCATCTCTGTAAATCAACTGACCACGGTGCCACGCTGTCGCCATATCAGCGTCAATGGTAAAGGAGGTCAGTGAAGCCAACTTGGTGATGACTTCAACCCGTTGGTTAGGATTTAAGACCACAGCTTTAAGATCGGGGTCCTCTCCTTCTGCTGATACGGACACCCGTCCCTCCAGAACGGTGACTGAAAATCCGTCCGGATCACGTAAAACATCAAACACGGTCCCGAGAACTTCGACGGCACCGCCATTCATGCGGACCTGAAATGGCCGCTCGGCATCGGGCATGACATCAAAAAGAGCGCCACCGCGTTCAAGGGAAACAACCCGTTTATCTTCAGAAAAGGCGACAACAATCTCAGAACCCGTATTCAAGGTTACGACAGAGCCGTCAGCCAGCGACACATCCAACAGATCTCCAATTGCCGTGGCAAAACGCTGGGACTGCGGCGCAGGCTGGGGCCATTGAAGAGCAAGTACGGCGATGACGCAGATTGCGGCGACTGCGCCGGCAAACTGGGGAGTCCATGCCGGTTGGAGTGCGGCGCGCAGCTTTCCAGTGAACAACGATGCGCCTGTTGCGTCGCGCGCTTCCGGTCCAAACCGGGCGTGAATGGCGTCGCTAGCATCACCGGACGCCACCCAGACTTCATCCAGCGCACGGAAAGCCTCAGCATTACGCGGATTGGCTTCCATCCAGGCCACATAAGCTTCCATTTGGGTGTCCGACATATCGTCGCTGTGCAGGACCTGGACCCATTCAAGGGCTTCCCGGTCCCGCTTACCAGCGAAATATGCAAAGAAATCAATCATTTCCGCGCCGTTCTGGACATAGTTTCCTCACCCTGTAGACGCCACCGAATGCCTCCGACCTCCATAGAAAATTCGCCAATTTTTGACTTATTTTTCATCGCAGAACCGCCCCAAGCTGACGCAGCGCCTTGATCATGTGTTTTTCCACCGTGCTCTTGGACAACCCCATAATTTGGGCCACCTCGGCATAGGAATGCCCGTCGATCTTATGCAGGACAAAGGCCTGCCGGACTTTTGGCGTGAGGTCCTCGATGGCAGACATAAGACGTTCCATTTGCTGGCGCGCCTCTACGTCTTGTTCCGCCGTGGGAGTGGGATCGACGAGATCTTCTCCAGCCCGTTCAATTTTCATATCCGTATAGACCGCCTCTCTGGCTTTGGCCCGGCTGTTCCGGCGCACCAAATCAACGGATAGGTTACGCGCAATGCTAAAGGCAAACGCCTTGGGGTTCTCGACGACCTCCGTCTGAATCGCTTGCTGGAGCTTTATGAACGTATCTTGGACAACGTCGTCCGCATCAGCCTCGTTACCAAGACGAGCAACCAAAAAGCGTCGCAGCATGGGCTGCACGGCGGCGTAGATCTGATCAAACGCCCTGTTGTCGTCCACAGCCCTTCCCTTGCCCGGTTGAGCGCTTCTTACCCACCATCAAGTCATGACAAATGAAGATGTTCAATAAAATTTATGCTGATGGTGGAGATCACCAGCCCTCGGCATCGTCTTAGCAGCAAGGTCAAAGAGTGGCTTGCAAGAACATTCCGCGATCTTTGCTGGATCCCCTCGGTCAGACAAGGACCTCCCAGATGAATACCTTCCTGTCCCCCTTCAAACATCGCAAGCGGCCACTCTTTCACCTTGCCGACGGATATCTCTTCGCATTAGCGCTCAATGCCATCGCAGTGCTCATTATGATTACCGCCATCGTTGCGCTATCGCTTCAGGCGCACGCCTCAAGCGATACCGTTGGAATGACATAAGGCGAAACGCCATTTCACTCCTCCAATAATGACGGAGCACATTAATTTGGAACCTGTTGGCAGCAAGTCGTTAGGTATCTCCCGAACGCGGCGGTATTCCCCCACCCGTATCGCCAATTCAGAATAATACGTTCGGAATAAAGAGAGCCCCGCCAACGCGGCGGGGCTCTCTTTTATTTGATTTAAACCGCTAAGCGTTATGCAGGTTTGATCGCCATGATGGCGCCATGACCGCGGCGGGCTGCCGGAATATCCTCGCGAACATCGAAGCCATGTTCAGCGCAGAGATCGCCAAAATCGCGCGAGGCGTATTCAAAGCGCCAGGGCTCACCATTGAAACGATAGTCCCACCAGGTCGAGAACGTGCGGTAAGCACTGAAGTTATCCACCTGTTTGCCGGTGCGGAAATCGATGGGGAAAAATACGCCGCCCGGACGCAAAACACGCATGGCTTCGTCGATGATCTTGTCCTGCGCTTCCGCGGTGACTTCATGGAACATGATGTAGGCCGTCACCAGGTCAAAGTGGTTGTCGGGGAACTTGGTGTCTTCGGCGAGCCGCTGGGCGAAGTGAATATCCTTGCCAAGGTCGACACAGCGGGTGTGGGCGAAACGCACCATGGGTCCGCCAACATCTAGGCCCCACACTTCCGCTTCAGGGAAACGGTCCTTCAAGGCGATGGTGAGACGGCCGGTGGCGCATCCGAGATCGAGAATACGTTCAACTTTGCCGTCGGGCGGCGTTTGTACACGGGCTGCAATGGCCGCTTGCACTTCGTCGTTGTAGTTGCTGCCGCCGTAGAAGTTGTTCACACCATAGTAGTTGATGTAGCCGGCGAACGGATCGCCCGTGTAGCCGCCTGGCTGAATGTGAATTTCATGCTTGGTGTATTCGGGCTCGATACCGGGGTTCAATTCCAGAGAGCCGGGACCGATGTTGTCAGCAGATTCCATTTCGTCGAAATACGTGTCTGCATGGGCATGGAAGTAGTCCTGCACCTGCTTCCAGGTCAGCTGCTGATTGGAAACCCAACCCCGCACCGACATCATGACTTGGTGGTCGTCCTTGACTAGATCGATGATCTGCTCGATGGGCAGGTCCGCATCGGGCTCGTAGCCGTTCTCTTCCAAAATTTCGGCGAACCGTCTTGCCGAAAGTTGCCGCATATCCCGGTTGACGAAATTGCGGAAGCCGGTGAGGAATTCCTGGGTGCTTTCCAAGTCCAAAGCGGGCAGCCGTTCGAGCCGGCCTTTGGTGCCTCTGTTTTCAACGTCACGGAAGGTCATGGGTTCATGGATCGCAGCTTTGGCTTTCTTGCCGCCTACTAAAGAGGCCAAAAAGGCGGTGGTGGCTGCGGTGGCGCCGAAAAGGGTACGACGATCGAGCATCGGAAAATCCTCCACGGAGGTTAGGTCAGATGGTCAGGTTATAAAGCGGCGAGACCCCTGAAATCAAAGCATTTCCGGGGTCTGAGTACGGAGTGAACGCCTGAAAATGCTTACGCGGGCTTGGTTCCAATGACGTTGTAGTCGCCGATCCAGGCCGCCGGGCCGTGCTCTTCAACGTCAAATCCAGCCTGGCGCATTGTTCCCGGCATATCGAAGCCATCGTATTCCTGGAACCACACCTCTTCATTCCAGCGGTGATCCCACCAGCGGCGGAATTTTTGATCGGCCCGTTTGGTTACCTCGTTGGCGCCGGTATAGAAATCGATGGGGAAGAACACCCCGCCTGGTCGGAGGATCCGGTAGGCCTCATTTACGTGCTGCTTGGAAATCTCCGCCGGCATTTCGTGGAAGAGAATGTAGGACGTCACAACGTCGAAATAACCGTCGGGGAATTTGGTGTCCTCGGCCAGACGCTGGGCGAAGTTCACGTCGATGCCCAGATCCACCGCCCGCATATGGCCGTAGCGCACCATGGGTCCGCCAGCGTCGATGCCCCACACTTCTGCGTCAGGGAAGCGTTCCTTCAGCGCCACAGTAATCTGACCGATGGTGCAACCGACATCAAGAATGCGCCTTACACGGCCGTCTTCCGGCACGGCGACCTTGCTGGCCAAGTCAATGTGGACTTCATCCTGGTGGTTGCGCCCGCCATAGAAATTGTTGGTGCCGTAATGGAAGACATAACCACCCAAGGGGTCGCCGACATAACCGCCGGGCATGAGGTGAATCTCATACTTGGTGTGGTCAGGCAGGGGCGCGTCCGGATTGAGTTCTAGCGTGCCCGGCCCGCTATTATCCGCCGCTTCAAGCTCCGCCAAATACTCATCGGCGCGGGCGTAGACGTAGTCCTGAATAGTTTTCCAGGTGAGTTGCTGGTTGGACACCCAGGTCCGGGCGTGGGCTCCGAACACGGGATCCTTGCCAACCACGTCAAATACCGTCTCCAGAGAGGGATCGGCGTTGGCGTCGAGACCCTTGGCAGCAAACAAATCTCGCATGCGACGGCCGGTGATGCGCCTAAAACCCTGGCCCATACCTGTCCGGAAGCCGGTCATAAAGTCCTGCTGGCTTTCCAGGTCCAACGACGGCAAGCGCTCAAGCCGGCCTTGGGTCCCCCGGGGCTCGACGTCACCTTTGAAACCGACAGCGGCGTCGGCCTTTTTCCCGGTGACCAGGGATGCAGCGGCCGCGCCTATGCCGCTGAGTGCGGGAAATACAGTGCGACGATCAAGCATGGATCAGCCTCCTCATGAGAACATGTTTGGACATAGCAGAAACGGGCAGGTTTCTGCCAATGCCATTCGCTCATGCAGTCATTAACTACAGGTATGAGAATCCGCAGCTAGGCGGGTTTGGTGCCCATCAGCGCAGCAGCGGCAAAACCGCGAGCATCTTCTATAGGCTGACTTACCTCGAACCCGGCCTCTGCCAACAGCTTGGGATAGTCATTGGCGCGGTGTTCCCGCTGCCAGACCTCGTGGTTCCACCGGTTGATCCAGAAGCTTTGGTATTTCTGGAAAGCCGTCTGTTTGGGCATCTTTTTCCAGTCGCGCTGGTCGCGCGAGTAGAACACGCCGCCCGGACGCAATACCCGGAAGCCTTCGTTGATGATCGCCTCAGCCCCTTCCGAGCTAACTTCGTGGAACAGAAGGAAGGACGTGACGATGTCGAAATAGCCATCGGGGAACCCGGTATCTTCAGCCAGGGCCTGACGGAAATTGGCACCAACGCCGAGATCGACCGCACGCATATGAGCGTAACGCACCATTGGCCCGCCCACGTCGACACCCCAGACTTCCGCGTCGGGATATAGTTCCTGTAAGCGCAGGGTCAGCTGACCCGAACTGCACCCCGTGTGCAGGATGCGTTTGACCTTGCCGTCCTTGGGCACCGGTACGGCTTTGGCCAATTCGGTGTCCATTTCATCTTGGTTGTTACGGTGTTCCCAGAAGTTGTTGGTGCCGTAGTGATAGACGTAGCCACCAAGGGGATCACCCACGTAGCCGCCCGGCTGCATGTGGATCTCATGCTTGCAGTACATGGGAATATGCATGTCCGGGTTCAGTTCCAGCTTGCCCGGTCCTCTGTCGTCGGCAGCTTCCATTTCAGCGAGATAAGCCTCGGCATTGCCGTGGAACTCGTCCTGCAAGTTTTTCCACATGATTTGCTGGACACTGATCCAAGCACGCCCGCTCAAGCCCACGATATGATCATGGCCAACGTGTTCCACCGCTTCTTCGTATGAACCCTCAACCCGCGGATCGAGGCCCTTGGCTTTCATGATCGCATCGCCACGCTTTGCCGCTGCCCGGCGGACATCACTGTTCACCCAGATGCGAAACGCGGTCAGCATGTCCTCGCGGCTTTCCACGTCGAGGGTCGGCAGCCTCTCTAAGCGCCGGTCGGTTCCGCGTGGTTCCACATCGGCTTTTTTGGGTAACTTGGCTTCGGCTTTACGCCCGCCAGCAAAAGACGTGACGGCTGCTCCCAGTGCCGCACCGGCCTGGAAAATGGTTCTTCGATCAAACATGTTTTATCTCCTTAGGCTGGTTTAATGCCCATGATGTTGCCGAGAGGACGGCCATCCTCAGCATAAAGGCTGCGGTTGCCACGACGTACCACCGGACCTCTCACCACTTCGAAGCCGGCTTTCTTCATTTCGCCTTCCATGTCGAGGTTTTCGTATTCGAAGCGCCAGACTTCTTCGTTCCAGCGGTAGTCCCGCCAGCCCCAGAAGCGACCGAAGGCCGTCATGTTGGGCGGATTTTCTGTGTACTGGTCGATGGGGAAGAAGATCCCGCCGGGACGCAAGGTGCGGTAGGCTTCCTGGAGGATGCCGATGCCAATTTTCTCCGGCACTTCGTGATACAGGAGGTTGTTGGTGACCACGTCGAAGTAGTTGTCTGGGAAGCGGCTTTCTTCGCTGAGCTCCTGCATGTAGTGGGCTTCCATGCCGAGATCCACAGACTTCTGATGGGCGTAACGGATCATGGGTGCACCCACGTCCGTTCCCCAGACTTCCGCCTCCGGCCACTTATCCTTTAGTGCAAGCGTGAACTGACCGGACGAGCAGCCCTGCTCCAGAACCCGGTTGACCACGCCGTCCGGTGGCGCCGGAACGCGGCGGGCCAGACGCCGCTGGGCGTCATCCTGATGATTGCCGTTAAAGAAAACAGCATTTTCGCCGTGCACGTAGATGTAGCCGGCAAACGGGTCGCCCACATAGCCACCCGGCTGGAGATGGATCTCGTAGCTGGCGTACTGCGGGATGTGCATTTCCGGGTGCAGCTCGATGCTGCCGGGGCCCATCTTCTCGGCGGCTTCCATTTCATCGAAATAGAGGTCCGCATTTTCATGATAGGCCATCTGAATACCATGCCAAATAGCCTGCTGTGTATTTTCCCAAGTCAGCACGCTCATGCCCATAATGTGATCGTTCTCCATGAGCTCCAATACTTGTTCCATGGGAATGATTTCATCCGGCGCGATACCGTTTTCTTCGAGGATTTCTAGGCACCTGCGCTGCGATACTGCGAGGATTTCCCGCGTGTGCCAGTTGCGGAACGCGCCGTAAAAGCCCTGTTCGCTTTCAACCAGCAAGTTGGGCAGCCGCTCGTGGAAGCGGCCTACTGTTCCGCGCGGCTCCGCGTCCCAGCCGGCCTCTTTGGCGATGGCTTTCAACGAAGGCGCCGCAACCGATGCAGCGGCGGCTGAGCCAAGCAAGAATGCACGGCGGTTGGTTTTTCTGTCTTTCAACAAACGGGACATGAATTCCTCCTTTAGGCAGGCTTGATGCCCATGATGTTGCCTCTGGTGCTCGGTTGAGAATAGTAACCGCCGGCAGCCAATCTCGGGCCCTCTACCACTTCGAAGCCGGCTTTTTTCATTTCGCCTTCCATGTCGAGATTTTCGTATTCAAAGCGCCAAACCTCTTCGTTCCAGCGGTAATCCCTCCAGCCCCAGAACCGGCCGAATGCGGTCATGTTAGGCGCACTGCTGGTGTACTGATCGATGGGGAAGAAAATCCCGCCCGGACGCAAGGTGCGGAAGCTTTCCTCAATGATACCAATACCAATCTTCTCCGGCACTTCGTGATACAGGAGAAAATTGGTAACCACGTCGAAGTGGTTGTCGGGAAAGTTACTCTTTTCGCTGAGCTCGTGCATGTAATGGGTTTCGATGCCCAGATCGACGGACCGCTGATGCGCATATCGGATCATGGGCGCGCCGACGTCAGTGCCCCAGACTTCCGCGTCCGGCCACTTGTCTTTCAAAGCAAGAGTCAGTTGGCCGGATGAGCAACCTTGTTCCAGGGCACGGTTGACCACCCCATCAGGCGGAGCCGGAATACGCCGGGCGACATTACGCTGGCCTTCGTCCTGAAAGTTGCCATTTGTAAAGACGACGTTTTCACCATGGACATAGATGTATCCGGCAAACGGATCGCCCACATAGCCGCCCGGTTGGAGATGAATCTCATAGCTGGCGTACTGCGGGATATGCATTTCGGGATGGAGTTCGATTGTGCCCGGACCGAGCTTTTCGGCTGCTTCCATTTCACTGAGAAAGAGGTCCGCTTCGCGGTGATAGGTGTCCTGAATCTGTAACCACATAGCTTGCTGTGTATTTTCCCAAGTGAGCACGCTCAAGCCCATGATGTAGTCGTCCTCCATGAGCTCCATGACCTGTTCCATGGGAATGATTTCGTCCGGCGCGATACCGTTTTCTTCGAGGATTTCCAATGCTCTACGGCTGGCGGCTCCCATGATTTCTCTACTCTGCCAACGGCGGAAACCGGTGTAGAAATCCTGGTCGCTTTCCACGTCCAAGTACGGCAAGCGTTCGAAGATGCCATTGGTGCCGCGCCATTCCACATCCCAGCCGGCCTCTTTCGCGATGGCGTTCAAACCTGTGAGCGCTGTTGCAGCGGCGGCGGAGGCACCAAGCAGGAACCGACGGCGGTTGGTTTTTAAATCATTCAAGAAACGAGACATAGGTGATCTCCTTAAATCTGTCCCTAGGCGGGTTTGACGCCCATGATGTTGCCGCGCGGGCGGCCGTCGGAATAATTACTGCCGCGACGCACTTGTGGGCCTTCAACCACTTCGAAGCCAGCGCGGCGCAGTTCACCGGCCATATCAAGATTGGTGTATTCCATCCGCCAAACCTCTTCGTTCCAACGGTAGTCCCGCCACGCCCAGAACTGACCAAAAGCGGTCATATTCGGCGGATTGCTGGTGAACAAGTCGATCGGGAAATAAATTCCACCCGGACGCAGGGTGCGGAAGCCTTCCTCGATGATGCCCCGGGCGATCTTTGCCGGCACTTCATGGAACAACAGGTTGTTGGTCACCACGTCAAAGTGCTCGTCGGGGAAATTGCTGTCTTCACTGACCTCGTGCATGTAATGGGTTTCCATGCCGAGCTCGACTGAACGCATGTGGGCGTAGCGGATCATCGGCGCCCCCACATCTGTGCCCCAAACTTCCGCCTGCGGCCATTTATCTTTCAGAGCGATGGTGAACTGTCCGGAACTGCATCCCTGCTCCAGCACCCGGTTAACCACGCCGTCTGGCGGTGCCGGCATTCGGCGGGCCAGACGTCGCTGTGCGTCGTCCTGATAGTTACCGTTGGAAAAGACGACATTTTCACCGTGCACATAGATGTATCCGGCAAACGGATCTCCCACATAGCCGCCCGGCTGGAGATGAATCTCGTAGCTTGCGTACTGCGGAATGTGCATTTCCGGATGGAGTTCGATACTGCCTGGGCCGAGCTTTTCGGCCGCTTCCAGCTCATCCAAATAGAGGTCGGCCTGGGCGTGATATTCGTCCTGGATCCGGCCCCACATGATTTGCTGGGTATTTTCCCAAGCCAATACGCTCAACCCCATGATGTGGTCGTTTTCCATCAAGTCCATGACCTGCTCAAAGGGAATGATTTCATCCCGCGCAATTCCGTTTTCCTCGAGGATTTCCCCCGCCCTGAGGCGCGCCGCCGTGATCAAGTCCCGGTTAATCCAGTAGCGGAAACCCCGGTAGAAATCCTGGCCGTTTTCTTCGTCGAGCGTGGGCAGACGTTCAAAGATACCTTTGGTTCCGCGCCATTCCACGTCCCAGTCCGCTGCAGCAGCGATGGCGTTAAGCGCCGGCAAGGCGGTTGCCGCCGCAGCCGTGGTGCCAAGTAAAAATGCACGTCGGTTGGTTTTGCTGTCTTTCAATAAGCGGGACATGGCCCTCTCCCTTGATCTCAGTAACGCTGGCGGAAATGCGCAGCTCGGAACCAGCCTATGTGTGGAAAAGATGGCCAATTTTGCGCCCAATGGCCTCCGGAATCCAGGTTTTCCAGGCCAAATTGGATGTGCCTTTCGTGTGATGATCACCTCGTTCGTGGAACAGCTTCGCGAATGGTATTTTTCGCTTAATCTCTGCGCTAAAGTGCAGGAAATCCTCGCATCGAGGTATGAAACAAGAGAGCCCGGAGAGAGACCATGGCGAAAGAAACCCATTTCTGGACCCCCCTCACCCAAAAGCTAAGCAAGCGCCAATTCCTATCCACTGTCAGCGCTGCTGCGGCGAGTCTTGGGCTAGCCAGAAGCAAGAAAGCACAGGCGCAGTCCAACCAGTACGACGCCATCATCGTCGGCGGCGGCACGGCGGGTCTACCTGCTGCCATTTTCGCAGCCAAGCGCGGCGGCCGCGTTCTCGTGATTGAGGCTGCGTCCGTCATTGGCGGAACATTGTTCCTCTCCTCCGGTCAGATGAGTGCAGCCGGTACCAAGCTGCAAAAATCAAAAGGCATTACCGGTGACAGCCCGCAGTCCCACTACGACGACGTCATGCGCATCAGCAACAACACCGCTGATCCGGACATTTTACGCCTCGCCACACAGAACGCCGCCGCAGCCTTCGACTGGCTCATGGACAACGGTTTTGAAGTCTATCCTCACCATCCGGTCACAGGGACGACCCACGAGCCCTACAGCCATGCCCGCTACGCGTGGCATCCGGAAGGCGGTATGGGCATCCTTGCCGTGTTCGAAGAACAGCTTCAGCCACACATCGAGTCCGGCGCGATAACCATCAAGGTCAACACAGAAGCGACGGAACTCATCCAAAATGACCGTGGCGCCGTAATCGGTGTCGGGACGGTCAATGCAGATGGGAAATCCGAACGTTTCATGGGCCAGAACGTTGTTCTGACCAGCGGTGGTTATGCTTCCAATGCGGAAATGTTTGAGGAACTGGAAGGCGCCATCGACTATTCGGATGTGTCTTATCCCTACAGCCAAGGGGCCGGTATAACACTCGGCCAATCCGTCGGTGGCTATGTGCGCTATGGCGAAAACCACTTGCCTCTCTTTGGCGCCATCCTGGCGGACGAAGATTATCCCTCGCCCATGGTTGCTGTGGCCCGGCACTTCCCGGGTGACCGTCCGCCTTGGGAAATCATCGTCGATGCCCAAGGTAAGCGCTTCCTTCAGGAAGACATTCTCAGTCACGCTGCTTACGAAGAAGCGTTGGTGGAGCAGCCCGGCGAAGAGTGCTGGAAGGTGTGGGATCATGAAATCCATACCCAAGCACCGCGGCTTATTTCCGGCGGCTTTATGGGCATGATGGATCCGGACGACATTGCCGACGCTTTTAACGACGGAATGCATAATTTCTTCAAAGCCGACACCATCGAAGAGTTGGCCAATAAGATGGGCATTGATGCTGCGGGTCTGCAAGACACGGTTGAGGCCTACAACATGGCCGTTGTGTCCGGAAAAGACGAGCTTGGCCGCACCTACATGCCTCTGCCCATCGCGAATGCGCCCTTCTATGGCGTGCGCTTACAGAGCTGGTTCCTGACCACCTTTGCCGGCCTGGCCGTCAACCGAAACTTAGAAGTGATCAAGCAGGACGGGACACCAGTGGGCAATCTTTATGCCGCCGGCGAGCTGCTGGGCACCGGCGCCACCAGTGGCCGGGCCATTTGCGGTGGCATGCTGGTCACGCCGGCCATCACGTTCGGCAAGCTGTTGGGCGAACGGATCTTAGAATTCGAGGTTTAGGAATTCGAGGTTTAGACAGAGCAGTCATTCCAGGACGTGTTCGAAGCCAGGAGGAAAACCATGGCGAAACGCACCCACTTTTGGACTCCCCTCACTCAAAAACTGAGCAAACGGCAATTCTTATCGGCCTTCAGTGCAGCAGCGGCCAGTCTCGGTCTGACAAAAGGTAAAACGGCCCGCGCCCAATCGGACCGATACGACGCCATCGTTGTCGGTGGCGGCACAGCCGGCATACCCACCGCCATCTTCTCTGCCAAACGCGGCGGTCGCGTTCTTATTATCGAAGCGGCCTCAGTCATCGGTGGCACGTTGTTTCTGTCCTCCGCGCAAATGAGTGCGGCGGGCACCAAGCTGCAAGCGTCGAAAGGCATCACCGGCGATAGCTGGCAATCCCACTACGACGACGTCATGCGCCTCAGTAAAGGGACTGCCGATCCGGATATTGTGCGCTTGGCCACGCAAAACGCTGCAGCGGCGTTCGACTGGCTTATGGACAGCGGCTATGAGGTCTATCCGGACCATCCGGTTAAGGGCACCAATCATGATCCCTTCAGCCATCGCCGTTATGCGTGGAATCCCGAGGGCGGTCGAGCGGTCCTCGCTATCCTTGAGCAGGAGCTTCAACCCCATCTCGACTCAGGCGCGGTGACCCTCAAGGTCAACACGGAAGCAACGGGTCTCATCCAAGACGACAACGGCGCCGTCATCGGCGTTGAAACCGTGAACGCTGACGGCAAGTCGGAACGGTTCATGGGCAAGAACGTGGTCCTGACCAGCGGAGGTTATACCTCCAATGAGGAAATGTATCTGGAACTGGAAGGGGTCATTGATTACGTGGATGCGACGTATCCATACAGCAAAGGGGCTGGGATTACCCTCGGGCTTTCCGTTGGTGGCTACGTGCGTTATGGGGAAAACCGCCTGCCTTTGTTCGGCGCTGTTCTTGCAGAAAACGACTACCCCTCCCCAATCGCCGCCATCGCCCGTCACTACCCACCCGTCCGGCCGCCATGGGAAATCATTGTCGACGCACAAGGCAAACGCTTCCTGCAGGAAGACATTCCAAGCCACGACGCTTACGAAGAAGCGATCCTAAACCTGCCGGGCGAACAGTGCTGGACGGTTTGGGATCAGGAAATCCACGATCAGGCGCCACCACTGGTCCGAAAGAGCTTTGGTCAAATGCTCGAAGAAGACATTCCCAACGCGTGGGACGAAGGTCTTCCTAACTTCTTCAAGGCCGACACATTAGAAGACCTAGCCAATAAAATGGGTATCGACGCCTCAGGTTTGCAAAGCACGGTGAGCAAATACAATCGGGCGGTGGAAACCGGAGAGGACGAGTTCGGTCGTACCTCTTTGCCACTGCCGATCGAAAAGTCGCCCTTTTATGGTTTGCATTTGCACAGCTGGACCCTCGGGTCGTCGGCCGGCCTGGCGGTAGACAACGACCTGAATGTCATCAAGCAGGACGGAACGCTGGTGGGCAATCTGTATGCCGCGGGAGAAGTACTGGGCACCGGCACCACCAGCGGACGCGGCCGTAGCGGCGGCAGCAGTGTCACACCCGCCATCGCCTTCGGCAAACTGCTTGGCGAACGGATCATGCAGTTCGAAGAGGCTTAAACAGCCTTTAAAGCCACTGCGCCCGCAGCGATCACCATGGCGGCGAAAATCCGCCGCCGGCCGAAGGGCTCGCTTAGAAACACCGCGCCGATGATGGCGGCAAAGACCACGCTGGTTTCGCGCAACGCGGCGATCTCGGCCGTGCTTCCTAAGCGGAAAGCAAAAAGCGCCAAGGTGTAGGTCACCACAATCATGGAACCGGCGAGTATGACAACAGGGGCGTGTGCACGCACATGCGCCTGTAAAGTGCCTGGACGCCAAATGAATACGTAAGCGGGGAAACAAATCCCGGCGAGAACGAACGTCCAGGCAATGTAGGTCAGCGGATTTTCGACCAAACGAACACCGGTGGCGTCGATCACCGTATAGGCCGCGATCATCACGGCCGTGGCCAGCGCAAATGAAAGTGCTTTTCTGTTGGTGCCGACATCAGACAAGTGCGCGTTGCGCTCCAGTGCAAAGGAAAGAATGCCCAAAGACAAAGTGACGAAGGCAACAATTTCCAGCCACGACAATGTCTCTGACAAAAAGACGAAAGCACCAATGGCGGTGAACACCGGGGCTGCGCCTCGAAACACGGGATAGACCTGCGACAGATCGCCAAACCGGTAGGCGTTGACGAGGAAGAATTCGTAACCGAGATGGACAATGCGTCCGAGAATAAGCAGGACCCAAACTTCCGATGGCGGCAGCGGAACGAAAAACAACACCGGCAAAGCGATGCAGCCGCAAACCATCAGCATGGAGGCGCGCCGGGCGTACTTATCGTCTCCGGTCTTGATCAGCGCACTCAGCGCCGCATGAACAACAGCGGAAGCAAGAATCAGAACCGTGGCCAGAAGATCGTCAGACATTCGCTAAGCTAGGCGGCTTTACGTGCAATTTCCTTATTCTTCTCTATCGCCTTTATGACGCCAAGCCTATCTGATGGGTTGTTTTGACGCCGATCAATGCTCTGAAAAGAAGATATAGATAAAGCTGAGAGCACTCCTACTTGAGAAAAGCAAGGACAGGTTTCAAATGGCATCTCTTAAGTCGACACCAGATTTTACGTTTGGCTTCAGTATTATATTCGGGCTGCTGCTGATCGCATGTTCAATCCTCGGTTTTCAGGCCAGCGTGTGGTATGGCCCCTTGCTTGGTGGCGTAGCACTGGTCACGGGACTTGGTCTCGTCATTACAGGCTTTTTGGGTCGCAGTTTTCCCTTTACGAAGGACCAATAGCTTAAGCGCACAAAGCGCTTTTCGACCGTCGCCATCAGATCATGGTGAGCGGCGAACATTAATGTCCGCTTCTGAGCCAAAGCCGACATTGACGACCAAAGAGTATACTAGGACATGACATAGGGGAGTGCTGCATCATGATGATGAACCGATTGCGGGTTCTGCTTGTCTTACTCTCGACATTGAGTTTGAACGGTTGCGGCGGATTTTCACTTCCCGAGGGCGACATTCAATCCGGCAAAATGGCTTTCATCCGATACCAATGCAATGATTGCCATACGGTTGTTGGAATGGAAGAGCTACGCGAGGGCATCGAGCCGTTAATGACACTACCCCTAGGTGGAGAGGTAGAGCGCATACAAACCTACGACGAACTGATGACATCGATCATTAACCCATCGCATATCATCTCGAGGAAATTCTCAGACAAAGAAGTCAGTGAGACTGAAGTAAGTGAGGCTGATGTATCAAAAATGAGAGTCTACAATGACTATATGACCGTCAGTGATTTAATAAATTTGGTTACCTTCTTACAGGCACAGTATGAACTCGATCCTTATGATTTCACTGACTATTCTACGTATTCATAGTTTTTTCCCGAGACGATAACGTATCTTTTTTGCGCCCGAGCCAGGCGGTGCGCTCTAGATTACCTTATATTCGATTCAGGATTGCGTCACAGAAGTTTGTCGATGACCACCTGGGCGAGCGGTCCGGTTGAGGAAAAAGGCCGAAAGGTGCAGCGCTACGAGGTGCCCCGTTGCTTGCAAGTCACCCCAAGGTTTCCGTCTGTGAGGTTACGATGAAGACGGCTTGCGCCCTTTGCGTTCTTGCCGGCGATCATCGCGCGGCCGGCCGCTCTCGATCTTGACCGATTGAGTCGATGATCCCAGCGATGTTTGCCTAGTCGAGGACATTAACCGGCCGCGGTAGCGTCATCGGTTCGAAAACCGTAGAAATAGTCACGGTCGTGGCGGAAACTCCGGCCGGCCCATTGGCAGAGGTACGATCGCATACCTACGAGCGGTGCAAGTCGGCGCAAGCGGCCGCTTAGCCCTCTCGGGCATAAAATGTTTCCATCCGCTTCGGTGTCGTTTGGCTTCGTATCCGGTCGGGGTCAATGAATCCTGCGTTGTCAACTCGGTGAATCATAAAATCTCCGAGTTTTCGGTTGGGCCTCAGTGATTTAATAAATTTGGTTACCTTCTTACAGGCACAGTATGACTCGATCCTATGATTTCACTGACTATTCTACGTATTCATATCCCCGTTTCCATACTAGATTACTTTATTCCCAAACATGACTGGTCCGAAGGAAGGTGCAGGTCTTCCGGGCCGTCATGAAACGGTGCCCAGGAGATCGGACTGCCAACCGGCCGTCGTCGAGTCGGAAAATGCGTCTTTCCAGCGTCGATTGTAGGTAACCGTCTGCCTTCCTGGGACACCGCATGCCTTCCGACACCGCATTCCTCAAGCTCCAGCCGTGGATAGGAGTTTGGTGGCAACGCCACTGCGGTGACATCGTGTAATAACGTAAAGGCAATCCAGATATCCGTCGGACCTTAGGTTGGTGAAACCGACGACCGACTCCTCTTCTATTGCTACCCAAGTCGCAGACTCCGTGAATCGCTGATCTTGCTTTTCGAGATCATCGTGATCGCGCGCCCAGGCCTTAAGTTGTTCTTCGGTATAGTCCGTCCAGGGAATATTCAAAATCGCATCGCGTCTGACAGTCATCATTCCTTCAAGGTCAGACGGATTGTATTGGCGCACATGAACCACTGCACAGTCTCTCTGCCATAAAACGAATGCCCGGCCAAAGACCGGGCATTCCTACAAAGTTTGCTTTGCAAAATTGTGAGTCTTACGACGTCGCGTTGAGGATCCGGTCCACCTCTGCAAGTACGTCGTCTGTCGGTGGACGGTCGCGGTAGCCTTCAACGGCCAGCGAACCCTGTACGGTGCCGTCTGGCGCGATGATGATGACCACCGGCTGCGGTACACCGTAGGCCATGGAGTCTTCGCCGTACTGCGGGTCGCGCACGTCGAAGGCGTCGATCATCTTGGAGCCTTCGTCGGACAACAGGGTGTACTCAATGCTCTGTTTCTTGGCGAATTGATCGAGAATCTCCGGCTTGTCGTAACTGAGCGCCGCCAATTTATAGCCACGGCTTTCCAGCGCAGCGTTGATGGTGTTGAGGTCCTTCATCTGCTGCTGACAGAACGGACACCAACTGGCCGAACGAACGAACGAAATGACCACCCCATTTTCTCCAGCGATGTCGGTCAAGGTCACGGTCTTGCCGTTGGCATCACGGACTTCGAAGTTAGCCGGAATCTTGTCGCCGGCTTGCGGGCCGACCTGAATGGGCTCGGCCGCTTGGGCCGCGAGTCCTAGGCTAAACACGAAAATCACTGTGGATAAAAGTGCGCGCATAAGAGCCTCCCTGAATTTTGGTGCCTGCACTCTACCACGCTTGTTCTGTGAGCGGATCACAAGTGTGCGAGAAATTGAATGAGTTGGTCGTTGACCGGACCTGTCTCTTTTCGTTGACCCTCCGCCCCACCCGGGCCTAAGGTCGAAGCACCAAAGGGGAGCCCCGCCCGCCCATAAGCCAGGGGATGAGAGGTCACAGACGAGCCGAAACGGCCAGGTGTGACGACCCTTCGAACCTGATCCAGGTCGCACTGGCGTAGGGATGGTGACTTCTTAGGGACGCAACAGCCCTCTCCTCCCGTGCAGCTTTCGGATCACCGCGCTGTGTTACGCGCCAATGAGGAGTTGCACCGTGAACCACATGTCCACCGACGCCCGCCCCACCGTAAGCACCGGATCCCTGCCCGCGTCAGATAAAATCTATAAAGCGGGAGAACAGTATCCCGACATTCGCGTACCCATGCGGGAGATCCACCTGCATCCGACATCGGGGGAACCGCCGGTTACGGTGTATGACTGCTCGGGCCCTTACACCGACCCAGCCGTGCAGACAGATATTGAACAGGGGTTGCCACGGTTGCGGGAACCCTGGATCGAAGCGCGCGGTGATGTGGAACGCTACGACGGCCGTCCCGTCACGGCGGCGGACAACGGCTTTGTCTCGGACGACAAAAAAGCGCCGGAGTTTCCTCTGCACAATAAGCCGTTGCGCGCAAAAGACGGCAAGGCCGTCACCCAGTTGGCCTATGCCCGGGCCGGCATCGTCACGCCTGAGATGGAATTCATCGCCATCCGGGAAAACATCGGGCGGGAGCAGGCCCGTCAAGCCATGGAGCGCGATGGTCAGGATTGGGGTGCGGAGATTCCCGATTACTGCACGCCAGAATTTGTCCGTGATGAAATCGCCCGCGGCCGCGCCATTATTCCCTCAAACATCAATCACCCGGAAACGGAACCGATGATCATCGGCCGCAATTTCTTGGTGAAGATCAATGCCAATATCGGCAATTCCGCCGTTACCTCTTCCATGGCGGAAGAAGTGGAGAAGATGGTGTGGGCCATCCGCTGGGGCGCGGACACAGTCATGGACCTGTCCACTGGCCGTAACATCCACAACATCCGCGAATGGATTATCCGCAACAGCCCGGTGCCCATCGGCACCGTGCCAATTTATCAGGCGTTGGAAAAAGTCGGTGGTATTGCCGAAGACCTGACCTGGGACGTCTTTCGTGAAACCTTGATCGAACAGGCCGAACAGGGCGTGGACTATTTCACCATTCATGCCGGTGTGCGCCTGCCCTACGTACCGCTCACCGCTGAGCGGGTCACGGGCATCGTCTCCCGCGGCGGCTCGATCATGGCCAAATGGTGCCTGGCTCATCACCAGGAAAGCTTCCTTTATGAGCACTTCGAAGAAATCTGCGACATCTGCCGCTCGTACGACGTCAGCTTCTCCTTAGGAGACGGTTTGCGTCCTGGATCCATCGCCGATGCCAACGACCGTGCTCAGTTCGCCGAGCTGGAAACCTTAGGGGAACTGACGCAAATCGCTTGGAAAAAAGACTGTCAGGTCATGATCGAGGGGCCTGGTCACGTGCCCATGCACAAGATCAAGGTCAACATGGACAAGCAGCTCAAGGAATGCGGTGAAGCGCCGTTCTACACCTTGGGCCCACTGACCACGGACATTGCCCCTGGCTATGACCACATCACGTCGGGCATCGGCGCCGCTATGATCGGGTGGTTCGGAACCGCCATGCTTTGTTACGTCACGCCAAAGGAACACCTAGGCCTGCCGGACAAAGAGGACGTCAAAGTCGGTGTCGTCACTTACAAGATCGCCGCCCATGCGGCCGATCTCGCCAAAGGGCATCCCGGTGCACAAGACCGGGATGATGCCCTCTCCCGCGCCCGCTTTGAGTTCCGCTGGGAGGATCAATTCAATCTTTCGCTAGATCCGGAAACAGCACGGTTGTTCCACGACCAGACCTTGCCCAATGACGCCCACAAAGTGGCGCATTTCTGTTCCATGTGCGGACCCAAGTTCTGCTCTATGAAGATCTCTCAGGACATCCGAGACGAAGCCAAGAAAGGCATGGAAGACATGGCGGCCAAGTACCGCGATGGCGGTGATCTCTATGTACCGGCAGACGAATTAAGAGAAGATAAGGTGCCGTCGGAAGCTGCGGAGTAAAGCCAATGAAAATTATTGTCACTGTTTTCACCCTGCTTATCAGTTCATCTCTCGCGTTTGCCGAACAACAGCGCCGGGGCGGAACCGAAGCGCAATACGCGGCCATCCAGAAATTCCACGACGACACCGTCGCCCGCTTCAACGCCGGCGACGTGGACGGTGCCGTAAACGATTATCTGGAACGCCTGCGGGTGGCCCATACCCAAGGCATGTCCATCACCGGCCGCGAAGGCTTAGAAGAAAGTTGGAGCCGCGCCTTTGCTAATCTCGAAGTTCGGCCATTCTTGGTCTCTGAAATCATCGAGATGGAAGTCAACGGCGATGACATCGGCGATTGGGCTTACATCCTGTGTAACTACGCATCAGCCACCGTCGAGGAGGAAGGCAATTCCCCCGTTGGCGAGATGAGCAACGGGCGCTACATCGCCCTGTTGGAAATGACTGAAGACGGCTGGAAAGTGTTGCTCGACATCGACAACGGCGCGCACGGTGCTGCACCGCATTTAGAAACAGAACTGCGAGCGCAATTGAACCGGTAATGCGTGCAAATCCACTACTGGTGGCTGCCTTCGCGCTCGCAGCGTGCGCGTCAGGACCAATGACCGCAGGTGATAGTTTCCGCGACTGCCCCACCTGCCCTGAAATGGTGGTGATCCCGGCGGGGCAATTCCAAATGGGCGCACCACCGGATGAACCGGACCGCGGTGATGACGAAGGGCCGGTGCGCATGGTCACCATCGCGGAATCTTTCGCCATAGGAAGATATGAAGTCACCCGCGGTGAGTTTGCGGAATTCATCGAGGATACAGGTTGGCTGATGAGCCAAACCTGTCTGGTGTGGGACGGCTCACGCGTGAACAGAGTTGTGGGCAAATCCTGGGAAGATCCCAATTATCCGGTCACCGACCAGCATCCCATGGTCTGCGTCAGTTGGCGGGACGCAGACGGTTACGCCAAATGGCTGAGTGCCAAGACGGGGCACGCTTACCGCCTGCCTGCCGAAGCCAAATGGGAATACGCCACCCGCGGCGGCACTCAGACCGCCTATGCCTTCCCCGGCGACGAGTCAAACGCCTGCGCCTACGGCAACGTCTCCGATGCCAGCGCACAAAGGGACGTGCCGCAATGGAACGCCGTGGACTGCGATGATGGTGTCGGTTTCGGTGCCGCACCCGTGGGCTCGTACCTACCCAATGGCTATGGCTTGTACGACACCATGGGCAATGTTTGGGAGTGGATGGCGGACTGCTACCGGCCGTCTTTTGACGGCGCCCCTGTGGACGGCTCAGCTTGGGGCCGTGGTGGAACCTGTGGCGTGGTGCTCGACCGCGGCGGCGGGTTCAGCAACGTTTTTCCGGGCCACCTACGCGCGGCCAACCGCAGCCGCGGGCCCTCGCCTGATGTTGCAGTCTATTCTCTCGGCTTTCGCTTGGAACGCACTCTCACCGCAGAAGAACGCGGTTCGACAAGCTCCAACTAGAACGAGTAGGTCAACCGTCCGACAAAGGCGTCCTCGTTACCGTCTGAGTAGTCCAACGTTCCCTGGTAACTGGCGGAAATGGAGAGGCGTTTGCCCACAATGGCCAATCCCGCATTCGCTACAAATCGGTCGTCGGCTGGGTTTCCATGTCCGATGGTCGCAATCTGACCGGTAGACGTTTGAATGCGGGCGCCGTAATCGAACTTGTTGAGCTCTTTCTCGTATGTCACGCGTACAATCGGGATCAGTTTAAAGCGATCCGATGTCAGCGCCCCGCCAAGTTCCAACCCGATCGAGCCGATCAAACCGCTGGCCCTTTGGTCAAAAACATCGAGGTTGAGCATGGCTGCGCCGTTTTCGGCATACGCACTCACGTCGACCGACTGATACCGCAATCCAGCGAACGGACCGAAGGCCATGTCGCCCGCATGAACTTCATAACCCACTTCTACGTTGCCGTAGACACCTGTACCGTTGGTATCGCCGACGGCTGTTGGACGGAACGCAAATGAGGTGTTGCGTTGGGTTTTGAAATCGTTGCCGCCGTATGCCGCACTCAAATCGATGACCAGACCATTCTCGCTCTTATAGCTGGCGTAAGCCGATCCCATAAGCGTATCGATGTCTGTTCGACCGCCTCCGTCAAGATCGGCTTCTGTTTCACTGAAAGTCGCTGCAGCACCGACGACCCAGCCATTACCGACCATCTTGTCAACACCGATGGTCACGGAACGGACTTCGTAATCGAACCCAATCAAGGCGGGCCGGTCGTTCATCCCACCGTTGGCATAACGGAAGGACGCCCACATGTTCGCCGGACCTTCATTGCTGTCGTTGAGAGCGCGCAAAGTCATCAGGCGTTGCTCGATGGTCTGACGCTGTCCTTCCGTGATGATGTTCCCTAGGAAAGACGAGGACACAACCACACGCGGCTGGTCAAAAATGGCTAACGTCGCTGACGCAAACTGAGCAAAAATTGAATGGACCGCTGCCGTCGGATGGATGGGATCGTAGAACAGCGCAGCGTTGGCGGCCTCAGCTGTCGGACAGGCACCGGTTGGGCCCGCCGGTGTCAGGCAAGGAATGGATGTGTTGGCGATGCCATAAACTTCCGGACTGCCAACCAGGTCGTCGAATAGACCTTCCGTATCCAAAATAAAGATCCGCACACCCAATTGACTTTCGAGACCGATGAGTGCCGTGTGCAGGTTTGTGTTGTAGAAGCTCGCCAGTTGATTCAGGGAGTCCGCTAAGCCGGTTGATGCCCCGCCCGGCGTGTTGCCGAATTTGGGTAAATTGGGAACGAGAAAGTTTTGGGCACCGAACGCGTTGAGCGTGCCAATCATCGTGCCCACGTTGCCGGCAACCTGAGCGGTCAAAACACTTGGGGGTGTGGTCGCTGCGTTATTGAGGAAATCGTTGTTGCCGATCCAAACGACAGTTAGAGCGTCCGCTGGAACGCTGCCGCCACCACCGATGAACCCGTTAACCTGGTTAAGACCATCAGTGGGACTGGCCGTGCCGGACTCAGCTCCAGCAACGGCAAAGTTGGTTGCTTGCGTATAGGCAAAGCCGAGAGCCGGCGCGAAGCTTTCCACCCATAACGGTCCATTGGACGTCCGGCCATTGAAGTACGGCGGGCTTGGTGGACTGGCACCACCGGTAAGCGCGAAAGCATTGCCCGTGTCCGACAGACTATCGCCAAAAACGTAAAGGCTATTGAACTGCGCCTGGGCACGCTCGGCACTGGAAAACGCCAACGCCAATCCGAGGCAAAGGAAAGCAAAACGTCTAACTGACATGGTCCACCCCTTTATACGACCACCACCTGAAACGGTTGGCAGTTCAGCCGCCCACACTTCGGCCCATAGTAAATCACAGCTTGTCGGTTAAGGAAATCCTCATATCCGCCAGAGGGTTATGCCGGCCCAACGGTCCTGGAGGTTGAACATCCCGCGTTAATCAGCCGTCATATGAGGGATTTGCTTATAGACCCCAGCGCGCTTTCAAAACCGGACCAGCATATCTCGCAGAATCATCCAAGTCCTTGGCTATACGGATAAGCTGGTTGTACTTCGCCATTCGATCCGAGCGGGAGAGCGAACCGGTTTTAATTTGCCCGCAGTTGGTGGCCACAGCCAGATCGGCAATGGTGGCATCCTCAGTTTCTCCCGACCGGTGAGACATCACCGCCGTATAGCCGGCCTTGTGGGCGATTTCCACGGCTTCAAGCGTTTCCGTCAACGTGCCTATCTGGTTCACCTTGACGAGAATGGAATTGGCAACTCCTTTGGCAATGCCGTCGCGGAGGCGTTCCGAATTTGTGACGAACAAATCGTCGCCGACCAGTTGCACACGGCTACCAATCGAATCTGTTAGAGCTTTCCAGCCGTCCCAATCGTCTTCGGCCATGCCATCTTCTATGGAGACGATCGGATAACGCGATGTCAGGTCTTCGTAAAACTTGACCATGCCGGCAGCATCGAGCTTTTTGCCTTCGCCGACCATGTTGTAAGTCCCGCTTTCAAAAAACTCCGTCGATGCCGCATCAAGAGCCAGTGCGATTTCGTCTCCGGGCTTATAACCGGCGGCCTCAATCGCCTTCATGATGAAGCCGAGTGCTTCGTCCGCTGTCTTTAAGTTGGGAGCGAAGCCACCTTCGTCACCGACATTTGTGTTGTGGCCCGCTTTCGTCAGTTGCTTTTTCAGCGCATGAAACACTTCCGAACCCGCACGGATGGCCTCCACACCATCATCGGCCCCCACCGGCATGATCATGAACTCCTGAATGTCGATGGGATTGTCCGCATGCTCACCGCCATTAATGATGTTCATCATAGGCACAGGCAGAACATGGGCAGAGGCGCCGCCCACATACCGGTAAAGCTCCAGGCCGGCGTCGTCGGCCGCCGCTTTGGCCACGGCCAAGGACACACCGAGAAGGGCATTGGCCCCGAGCCGGTTTTTGTTGGGCGTTCCATCCAAGTCGATGAGTGTTTGGTCGACCAGACGTTGTTCGTCTGCGTCGAACCCAGACAGGGCTTGGAAGATTTCACCGTTGACGGCATCGACAGCGTCGAGCACGCCCTTGCCATTATAGCGGTCCTTGTCTCCGTCCCTCAGTTCAACGGCTTCATGGGCCCCTGTGGACGCGCCTGATGGTACCGCCGCGCGGCCGGTTGATCCCGTGTCTAAGGCAACGTCGACCTCTATGGTCGGATTACCACGGCTGTCGAGAATTTCACGGCCAACGATGTCGATTATGGCGCTCATACCGTCCTCATTTCATAACTGACATTTATCTAAGACAATGTGACCGGTCGGGCTTTAGCAAGATCGTCGAAGGCTTTCAATGTCGCGAGAATGTCCGGCATATCGTGGAGATAAATCATATTGGGACCATCAGAAGGCGCATTGTCCGGATCCGGATGAGTTTCCATGAACACCGCGGCGACGCCAACGGACACGGCGGCACGGGCAATGACTGGCGCGAACTCCCTCTTGCCGCCCGAACTGGTGCCCCGCCCGCCCGGCTGCTGCACGGAATGGGTGGCATCGATGACCACCGGATATCCGGTTTGCGCCATCTGGGGTAGAGAGAGCATGTCCGTCACATACGTGTTGTAGCCGAATGACACGCCCCGTTCGGTGAGAAGAATGTTCTCATTCCCGGTCGATGCCACTTTCGCTGCCACGTTGACCATGTCCCACGGCGCCAGAAACTGACCCTTTTTGACATTGACCACGGCACCCGTTTCGCCCGCTGCAAGCAAAAGGTCCGTTTGACGGCAGAGAAAAGACGGGATTTGCAACACATCCACAACTTCAGCGACCGGTGCACACTGCTCTTTCTCATGAACATCCGTCAGAACAGGTAATCCGGTTTCGGCTTTGATGTCGGCAAAGACCTGCAGGGCCTTGTCCATGCCGAGCCCACGACCGCCAGAAATGCTTGTCCGGTTGGCTTTGTCGAATGAGGTTTTGTAGATGACGGGAACGCTGGATTTACCGCTCATTTCTTTCAGCGCGCTTGAAACTTCGAGCGCGTGGTCGCGGCTTTCCATGGCGCAGGGCCCCGCAATCATCACCAGCGGCAAATCATTGCCTACTTTATTGAGGCCGATGGCAACATGTTTCGGCGAATTGACGGTTTGGTCCATGGCAGCAGTACTTTTTTATGAGGTGATTATACCAATCGTGACTGATTCACAGCCGCAGCGATAAATGATGTAAACAACGGATGCGGGTCGAACGGCTTCGACTTTAGTTCCGGGTGGAATTGAACTCCGATAAACCACGGATGATCTTCGTATTCAACGATTTCCGGTAAGATGCCGTCAGGCGACATGCCTGAGAACTTCAGTCCAGCCTTCTCCAATGCGTCTTTATAGGTAACATTTACTTCATAGCGGTGACGGTGCCGCTCAGAAATATTCGAAGAACGGTAAATGTCGGCGACACGCGTACCCGGCGTAAGGTCGCAAGGATAGGCGCCAAGACGCATGGTTCCGCCGAGATCGGAATTCTCTTGCCGCCGTTCAATGTCATCTCCCTTGGCCCATTCCGTCATTAAACCGACAACAGGGTCTTTGGCATGTCCAAATTCCGTGGAATTGGCTCCATTAAGGCCGGCCATGTTACGCGCCGCCTCAATGACCGCCATTTGCATGCCGAAGCAAATGCCGAAGTAAGGCACGTTGCGTTCTCGGGCAAAACGCACCGCTTCGATTTTGCCTTCAGCACCCCGCTCGCCAAAACCACCGGGAACAAGAATGCCGTGCACATGCTCCAGAAGTTGTGGCGCATCTTCCCGCTCGAAAACTTCTGAGTCTATCCAATCCAAGTTGACTTTGACATTGTTGCCGATACCGCCGTGATCCAACGCTTCAGACAGCGACTTATAGGCATCCGGCAGTTGCACATACTTGCCGACGACGGCAATGGTGACCTCACCTTCAGGTTTCGTCACTGCGGATACGATGTCGTTCCAAATGGAAAGGCTCGGCTGTTTGTCGATAGGAAGACGGAAATGCCGGCAGACGACCGTGTCCAGTCCCTGCTCGTGGTACGCCAGCGGTACGGCATAAATGGAATCTACGTCCGCTGCGGGAATGACGCAGTCCTGCCGGACATTACAGAACAACGCGATTTTACGTCGCTCGGACTCCGGCATGTTTTGTTCCATGCGGCAAAGGAGAACTTGAGGCTGAATACCTAGTCCGAGAAGTTCTTTCACTGAGTGTTGGGTAGGCTTGGTCTTGAGTTCACCGGCCGCAGAAATATAGGGCACCAAAGTCAGATGCATGAACATGGACCGGTCTGGCCCCAGGTCGTTACCGAGCTGACGAATAGCTTCGAGGAACGGTAGGCTTTCAATGTCCCCGACAGTGCCGCCGATTTCGCAAAGTACGAAATCTTCATCCCCTAAGTCGGCCTGGACGAATTCTTTGATCGCATCGGTGACATGGGGAATGACCTGAACGGTGGCACCCAGGTAGTCACCGCGTCGTTCTTTGGCGATGACATCAGAATAAATACGCCCGGTCGTGACGTTGTCGCTTTGGCGCGACGGCACCCCTGCAAATCTCTCGTAGTGCCCGAGGTCCAGGTCTGTCTCCGCACCGTCATCGGTGACATAGACCTCGCCATGCTGGAACGGGCTCATGGTACCCGGGTCTACGTTGATATAGGGGTCAAGTTTGCGAAGACGGACGGAGTACCCGCGGGCTTGCAGGAGAGCACCGAGAGCAGCGGATGCGAGACCTTTTCCGAGAGAGGATACCACGCCGCCGGTGATAAAAATGAACCGCGTCATGGACGGCTAACATAGCCGGATTTAGCCCCACTGCAAGCGCAGAGGCTTTGCTCCGGTCCACGTTTTTCAGGCCGGTCTAAATGGGATGCGTTCATGAGTTGGAGCTTTAGTCGTCGACGGGAACGCTGGGCACCATAGGCACAGCCCCGTCGTTGGGAACAGCTGGAACAACTGGTATTTGTCCCGGCCCGTCCTCAACGGGTGCAGTGTCAAATATGGAAGTCGGTGCATCGGAGGGCTTAGCTAAAAGGGCAAGACCCAAGCTGGTAGCAAAAAAGCAAATTCCGAGTGCGGTCGTGGCACGAGTGATGGGTGTCGCCTTGACCTTGGATTGAGCCATCCCGGTGACGGAAGCCCCTCCTGTCAGACCACCACCCATGGCGCCTCCCTCACTTTTTTGAATAAGGATGAGACCGATGAGGCCGATGGCAATCAGCAAATGAACGAGGAGCAATACGGTTTGCATATAGTGTGTATCAGGTTTCGCTGTTCGTTGGCCGGATGTGCACCCAGAGTTGGCGGTTATTTAGTCATCTTTGGCGTCAGTGGCTAGGGGCAACTTTCAATAATGCCCCAGAAGTCTTCTACAGTCAGACTAGCACCACCGACCAGAGCACCATCAACGCCTGGAATCCTAAGGATTTCTGCGGCATTTTGCGGTTTCACGGACCCTCCATAGAGAATCCGGGTGGTATCGTCCAAACCGTGTGACTGCTGCGCCCTAGCCCGGATGAACCGGTGCACGGCTTCAATGTCGTCCTCAGATGGGGTGCGACCAGTGCCAATGGCCCAAACCGGCTCATAGGCAATCACTAAGGAATCAAACTTGCCGCCATCGGGCAGCGACTCATCAAGCTGGTGGCCAACCACCGTCTCCGTGTCACCGGCGTCTCGTTGGGCTTCGGTTTCTCCGACACAGACTATGGCCAGGAGCCCGGCACCGACAGCCGCTTGGGCTTTAGATTTGACTTGGGCATTGCTCTCTCCGTGGTCGGCCCGCCGTTCGGAATGACCGACGATGACACATTGGCACCCCAGATCCGCCAAAAGGTCCGCACTTATGTCACCCGTGTGCGCGCCGGAGGCCTGTGCGTGGCAATCCTGCCCACCGACCATAATGGATGAGCCTGAAACAGCCTCAATCACAAGGGGAATCAGCGGCCCAGGCGGACACAGAGCGACCTCTGGCAAGCTTTTTCCCGCCGCTCTGACTTTGGCAGCGAGACCACCGGCCAATGACGCCGCGCTACTGGAGGACCCGTTCATTTTCCAGTTGCCAGCGACCAGTTTTGTCATTGCATTGCGTCCTGCACCGCCATTTCCTATGTCGAGGAGTGCTAGCATAGGGTTCTCGCCTAGTCCAAGGGCAAGGCAGGCCAGCAAGACTTGCCGCGCTCGCATTAGACGCGTAAAACCCGCGTCATTAACCAGTGGCTCTACTGGCGTCCAATTCGCCGCGGAGCCGACGCAAGAATCGAGGCTTCTCAATGATCCAAGGATTTCAAAGAGCCATCAAAGAAAGCATTTTGCTTAAGGCGTTTCTGGGCGTTGTGATGATCAGCTTTGCCGTCTGGGGCGTTGGTGACGCGATCAACCCGACGCTTGACCCGAACGTGGTCATTAAAGTTGATCAAGTCGAGGTTCGCGCAGATGAATTGCAACGCCGATTCAATCTGGAAGTAGAAGAGTTGCGCAATGCTTTGGGTCCCGATTTCACCGCAAAGCAGGCAGCAGACCTAGGTATTTTTGACAACATCTTATTTCAACTCAGCCAGTCCGCTTCACTTGATATGGCTGCTCGGGATATGGGAATTCTTATCCCAGACGAAACACTACGTCGTGCGGTTCTTGAGCAAGAGATGTTTAAAGATGAGACGGGCAATTTTAACCGTCTACTGTTCAATACGGCTTTGGCAAACAATAACTTGTCCGAACAGGGATTTGTCGATCTTTTGCGTGGCGATGTCACGCGTCAAACGATGCTGCAACCGATTGCGGAGAATAGCGGCGCACCGAATACGCTCGTTGATGCGTTGTTTAGGTATCGCGCCGAACAGCGCATGGCTGACGTGCTTTATGTAGGTGATGCGTCCGTCATTCTGGAAGAAGAACCATCTGAACAGGATTTGCGCGACATCTACAATGACAACCTTTCATCGTTTTCTGCTCCCGAATACCGAGAGGTTTCTGCAGTCGTCGTCCGCCCCTCGAGCCTTGTGCCACCGGAAAGCATCACACAAGACGAAATACAAGCTTTTTACGACGAGAACATAGACCGGTACCGCACGCGCGAGACCCGTACTGTGAATCAACTTGTCTTCAGCACTCAATTTGAAGCGCAAGCCGCGTACGATGCGATTGAAGACGGTGACATGCTCACCACTCTGGCAGAAAAAGTCGACGCCGGTATCCCTATAGAATTGGGAACTATCAGCGCCAACGACCAGCTCGGTTTCGATCTCGCTCCCATTTTCGCGCTGGATGTGCAGACGATCAGCACCCCCGTTCAGTCCGATTTCGGCTGGCATCTTTTTGAGGTGACGGACCGCACGCCTGATACCATTAAAGCGCTACCCGTCGTCCGGCAGGAAATTGTTGATTTCATTGTAGAGGATCGCGCCTTGGATGAAATGTATGAAGCGACTGTGTACATGGAAGACCAATTGGCTGCGGGTATTCCTGTCCAAGACGTCGCCTCTGCACCTGGCTTTAGTTACGTTTATTTTGAAGCTGTCGATCGCGACGGCAGAGATCCCTACGGCCGCCGGTTGGATTTTCCGATCGAGCAAGAACGATTTCTTCGATTGGCTTTCAGCACGGAAGAACGCCTGGACTCTCAGCTGATCGAAACAGAAGAGCACGCTTACATATTAAGAGTGGAAGATGTCATAGCACCGGCACCTAAACCGTTTGACCGTGTGTCAGAAGAGGCAAAGGCTCTTTGGGAAACGCAAACGAAACAGGCCTTAACGTCAGCTAAGGCGCTGGCCCTCGTCAATGAAATCGGTCCGTCTTCGGATTTTCCGGCTCTTGCTGAAGAAGATGACCTTCTGACTATGGTCAAACTCGGACCTGTCACCCGATTTGGCGACAGTTTGCGTCTTGATGCCATTATTCCGGCGCGCTACGTCAGCCCTCAAGCTATGGATAAATTGTTCCGAGCCAATATGGGCGATGTCATTGAAGCACGGGTGGCGGAAGGCCATATAGTGGCCCGCCTCATTGAAATTGTGCCGCCGAGCGAAGTTGATCTCGCCGAGCAAAAAGACCAAGTTGAAGAGGCAGTTCGCACGTCCATTGCAAATGATTTGGTTGCGGAGTTCACAAGTGCAGTGACGGAAGGCTATGCCGTTACGCTTAATCGTGAAACTCTCGACGAAATCACACCGCGATAATCTGGATTGGCGCCGAAGGATGGTCCCATGGATGTTATTCCCGCCTTCGCGGCCTTTGCCGACACCTACGCGCTAGGTAATCCTCAAGTCGTCTCGACGCAACTTGTTGCCGATCTCGATACGCCCGTATCCGCAGCGCTGAAACTCGAACCGAACTCTAATTACATTTCGCTATTGGAATCGGTTGAAGGGGGTGCAACACGGGGCCGCTACTCCTTTATTTCCCTCAACCCTGACGTGGTTTGGCGGTGCAACGGTCAAACCGCCGAGATCAGCCGTGATCCTGACGGTGCTCACAAGTCGTTTGAACGGACGAAGCAGCCGACATTAGAGTCCCTCCGTTCCCTCATAACCGAGTCTCGTATCGACCTGCCGCCGCAACTTCCGCCGATGGCCGCCGGGCTTATCGGATACATGGGGTACGACACGGTGCGTCTTGTGGAGGACATACCCAACGACAATCCCGAAACCATCGGAATTCCGGAAGGCATGTTTATGCGTCCCACTGTTATGGTGATCTTTGACGCCGTTGCCGACACCATGACGGTGGTTACGCCGGTCCGTCCCCAGGACAGCCTGACCGCAGACCAAGCCTACGAACAGGCAAAAACTCGATTAAAAAATATAATTGATACTTTGGATCAGCCTTTGCCTCACCGCATGGTTAATGGAGCCAGTGACGCTGAAGACGAAGTCAAAGCGGTATCCAATGTGGGCCGAGAGGGTTATCACCGGATGGTCGAAAAGGCTAAAGAGTACATCTTGGCCGGTGACATTTTTCAGGTTGTTCCGTCTCAGCGATTACGGCGTCCTTTTACTCACCCACCGTTCTCTCTTTACCGTTCCTTGCGCCGTTTGAATCCATCACCGTTTTTGTTTTTTCTTAACTTCGACGGCTTTGCCATAGTGGGGTCTAGCCCTGAGATTCTCGTCCGCCTGCGCGATGGCAAAGTCACCATCAGGCCCATTGCCGGTACCCGCCCCCGTGGCAAGACCAAAGCGGAAGACGAAGAGTTCGCGCGCGATCTTCTGTCTGATCCGAAAGAAATTGCCGAACACCTCATGCTGCTCGACCTTGGCCGCAACGATGTCGGCCGTGTGGTCAAGACAGGCACGGTCGAAGTCACCGAAGAAATGCTGATCGAATACTATAGCCACGTCATGCACATCGTCTCCAATGTGGATGGCGAGATCAGCGACGAGCACGATGGTATGGATGCGCTGATGGCAGGCTTTCCGGCTGGTACCGTTTCGGGAGCACCGAAGGTGCGGGCCATGGAAATCATTGACGAGCTGGAACCCGAACGGCGCAGTTTTTATGCCGGTGCCATGGGATATTTAGCCGCCAATGGCGCCCTTGATACGTGCATTGCCTTGCGGACGGCGCTGATTAAGGACGGAGAATTGATCGTTCAGGCGGGAGGCGGAATCGTTGCAGATTCTGATCCGGAAACGGAGTACCAGGAAAGCATCAATAAAGCCAAAGCTATTCTCCGCGCTGCCGATCAGGCAGGACGCTACAGCGCCAACGGATAACAGATTAAGGCACAACGGATTAGGTTTGACCTAACGGCCGGTCCGGCGCACCGCTTCCGTTATTGGAATGAGGGCAATCCCTTTGTCTTCAAGCGTCGGCAGCCACGCTGCAAGAGCCTGAATGGTGTTGTCGCGCGGATGCCCAATGGCGACGGCAACGCCTCGCGATAAGGCAAGCGCTTCGACCTTGCGCAGTTGGTCATCGATGGCAAACCGGTCATCCTCGTTATCGAGAAAGATGTCTCTACCGACGTGAGGGACACCAATGGCCGCGGCAGACAGTTCGCCGACGGAATTGGATCCCGTTCTCGAATCAAGCCACAACAGACCACGCGACTGCAATTCCACCATGACCACATCCATGGCTGCGCGATCGGCCGTAAATAGACTACCCATATGATTGTTGACACCCACGTACCCCGACCAGCCGTTAAGATAATCATCGAGCCGTGCGCGAATTTCCGCAGCAGTGGCACTGGTTTCGATAGCGCCGGGACCGGAATCTGCACTACCAACGGGTTCCATCGGGATATGCGCCATAACTTCGTGACCGGAAGCGTTAGCCGCATCCGATTGAGTGTTGAGGTCATTGGCGTAGGTTAAAAAAGACAAAGTCAAAGGGCCGGGTAGTGCCGCCACTCGGGTTCCGCGATTACGGTCCAGCCCCATATCATCAATGACGATGGCAACAGCGGGCTGATCTTCAGGGACATCAGTCGGTACCGCATTGAGAACCATCGGCGTAAAACGACGGACCGGCTCTCTTGACGCCCGCGCCAATTCGCCTTCATCAAAAATTGAAGATTGTCGCGGCGCGTTGATGATGGTCGGTGGCGCGGCCGGCTTTGGTTTCAAGGTACTTTGCGAAGTTGACGGGCGGACCGGCGCGGGTTTAGTCACCACATCAATAACGATACCCACCGTCAATCCGAG
The DNA here is from genome assembly GCA_965207985.1 of Rhodospirillaceae bacterium. Classification (GTDB taxonomy): domain Bacteria; phylum Pseudomonadota; class Alphaproteobacteria; order Rhodospirillales; family Rhodospirillaceae; genus CBDBND01. Next base: position 36,377 of record CBDBND010000015.1, read on the forward strand.
CAACAACAGAACAATTCCAATGGCTACGATGGCAGCTGGGCGGGGGACAGGCCGCTTTTCAGGAACGGAATCCTGAACACTGTCGGCGCGTTCCATCAGTTTGTCTTTGCGGGACTTTTTGGCCATGTCACTAAATTAAGAGAAAACACCTTCACTTGCGTTGCGTTTACTGTGGTCCCGCACGGTGCGCAAGTATTCGCCGCGCTTATTCCAAATCCCTCACCACGCGCAATCCCAATGTGGTTGAGCGGTACTCTGGCGCTTCACGGCTGCGGCCGGCGGACCGCATGAACCAGTTGCGGGCGTACCAGCCGCCGCCCCGGACGATCAGCCGGTCACAGTTGTTGGGGTCGTAGCGCACGGAACCATCTGTCGGCGCGCCGTCGTAGCCGATGATTAAGCAGTCCTCAGTCCACTCCCAAATGTTGCCGATCATGTCGTACAAGCCATACGCATTCGGCGGAAAGGACCCCACTGGCGCGGTATAGACATAGCCGTCACGGCAATTGAAAAACCGGGTGGGCGTATCGCGCACGCCGGGATGCACATCTGCCCGGGTGAGATCGGACGCATTTGCAAAGCGGCACATCTCGTCCATGGTGTTGCCCCAGGTGTTGTTCGTGTCCGTCCCACCACGGGCCGCGTATTCCCACTCCGCTTCACTGGGGACCCGGTAAGTGGCGCCGGTGATCTCCGACAGCCAGGCGACATAATCGCGCACGTCTTGAAGGTCCAAACAGCCGACCGGGTGATCTTCACCCTGATAGAACGTGGCGTTCTGCCACGACGCCCCCTCTACTTCGCCCCAGACACCGGTGGACTCCGTCCAGGTGATGCACTTGTCCGGATCGGGCCGGGTGGTGGCTTCGACAAACGCCCGGTATTCGGCAAGGGTCACTTCGTATCGGCCAATGGCGAAGGGCTTTGCCAGCGTGACAGCATGCTTCGGCTTTTCCCGTTCCGCAGCATCGGCGCGCACCTGCGCCAACTGTGTTTCCTCATCCGTCGAACCCATCATGAACGTACCCGCGGGCAGCACGACCATTTCCGGGCAGTTTTCACAATCTTTGAACGAGGAACCGGGCCGGAGATGACCGTCGGCAAAAACAGACCCCGCGTTCATGCACAGCAAAAACGAGCCTATTGCTCCATACAGGATCATTCTCATTCTAAAACTCCCTTCCCCATTCCACTTTGTGTCCTTTTATGCCAGCCCAGAAATTGCAAACTCAACGGCAGCAAGGTCGCAACAATAAGTATTCCTACATACAGCGCTATTCTACCTTCATAGGCCTGATAAAGGAAACCGTGCGCAACCGTCAGCACGCCTGCGGCGTAGGACCACCTTTGAATTTTTTTCCACTTCACCGCCTTGAGTTTGCGGATCGACCAATCGTTGGAGACGGTCAGGAGGGCGATCACGATCAAAGTCGCCATCAGACCCACATAATTGGCCAAGCCAAACAGATCGAGGCGTACGCCGGCAATGTCACCTCCTTCTGATATATGAAAGAAGTAGGGAACAAATTGAGTATCGAAATAGACGAGGAAACCCACATAGACGTGAAGCAATCCGAACACTCCCGCCCATATACCCAGGTCCCGTCTTAAATAGGATGACAAGGGCGTTTCACGGTTGGTCAACACCCGCCAGGGCCCTTCCATCAAGGCAGCCACAAGAAAAAACAGACCCGCATAGGCCGCGCCCATGCTCATGAGGTCAGTGGCGTCGTCGTGGGAGCCGATTTCAAAGACCAGCTGAATGATGGCTGAGCCCAGCGCAAAGAAGGCGATGTGACGCAAGGTCCGCCACAGCCAGCCCGGGGCCTTCCATGCCATGCACTCCTCCCTTCCACGGTACTTGTTCGGTTTCGAGAGTTTTGCACAGCAGAACGCGAAGTGTGAATGATCCTATGACCGCCCGGCGAATAAATGCCAGACCCTGTGTTAGTCCCTGCCAACTCCGTTGTATCCTGCGGTCAACATAAACGGGGGATGTTTGTAATGAGACGCACGTTAATCTGTTTGGCAGCTTATACGGTAGTAGTCGTATCAGGTTCTGTTTCTGCCCAAGCGCCGGGAACGCACTTTCAGGACTGCGATACCTGCCCGGAAATGGTTGTGATCCCTCCGGGTACGTTTCAAATGGGCTCAGAGCATATTGAACCCATGCGCGGCGGCGAAATGCGCCCCCAGGGTCCGGTACGCACTGTAACCATCGCTTATCCCTTCGCTGCGGGAAAATACGAAGTGACCATCGGCGAATGGCGCGCCTTCATGGCGGACACTGGCCATCAAGCATCGGACTGCCGGGCCTGGGGCGGCGAACGCGCAAGCATGGGGTATTCCTTCGAAGACCCGGATTTCGGCCGCCCGGTGATGGATGACGAACCCATGATGTGCATCTACTGGACCGAGGCCCAGCAATACGTGCACTGGCTTAGTGAAAAGACGGGCAAAACCTACCGCCTTCTCACCGAAGCGGAATGGGAATACGCCGCCAAGGGTGGTGTCGAAACGGAATGGTTCTGGGGGGATGATGACTTAAAGATCTGCGAATACGGAAACGTGTTTGATCAGGTTGCCGCCCAAAACCCTGAACTCGTTGCCGGCAGCGGCACTGCCGTGTCCATGGCCGCGCCATGCGAAGACGGCTATGACCTCGCTTCACCCGTCGGTCAATTCAAGCCCAACGGCTATGGTCTCTACGACACAGTCGGGAATGTCTGGGAATGGGCGCAAGATTGTTCCCCCACCTTTTACGCAGCGGAGCCGGTAGACGGCAGCGCTTATGAAGTGGAAGGCCAGTGCGAAAAGCGGGCCATCCGCGGCGGCAGCTGGCGCAGCAGGGTCAGCCGGCACAAGCCTTTTTTCCGCGGCCGCGATCCTGAGCTGACGTCGTATCATCTGTTCGGGTTCCGCGTCGCCCGCGACATGGAATAAATCTCATGGTTCGCAATCCGATCCACGGCATGCTGACGCCGCTCACCCATGACGACAAACTGCACCAGCAGTTTGTCTACTCTTTGAAGCGGCATATCGGCAGCAAGATCCGTCCCGGCAATCGTGTGATCTACGAGAAGCTGGCAAAGCCTGCTTACAAAAAAGAACACGGTCGGGAGCCGGACTCCGTCAGTGAAATTGACCGCGCTATGCAGCAGCAACCCGGGTACCAATTGTTCTCAGCGCTCAACCGGTCCGCGCAGGAGATCATGTGGGAGTCTCTGATAGACCCCATTTACCGGAACCGGGGATGGCTTACAGACTCTTACAAGAAAGTGCGGGACGATCCCAAAAGCCCAGGCAGCGTAACCACCGACCCCGATTTCGAAGTCCCTCGGGCCATCGCCACGGTTGATATCCACTTGCAACCGGGTGGGTTCGCGACGGATTACGGGGATGACGATGTGCTCGCTGGAGCCCTCCATGAGGCCGGAACCAATCTCTATTCCATGTCAGGGGGTGTCGGCACTGGCGAAGGCAAGGCCGAAGTGGTCATGCGTTTCTTGAAGGAGCACTATCCCGGGTTTGTGCCGACTAAGATTCTTGATTTCGGCTGTTCGTCTGGTCCGTCGTCAACACCCTGGGCACTGGCCTTCGCTGATGCCGAGGTGCACGCCATCGATGTGGGTGCCGCCATGCTGCGCTATGGCCACGCCCGCGCAGTTGCTTTAGGCGCAACTGTTCATTTCCATCAAATGGATGCGGCCAACACCACTTTTGATGATGAGTCTTTTGATCTCGTTGTCTCTCACAACGCCATGCACGAGATGTCGCAAAAAACGACGGACGGCATGTTCAAGGAAAGCTTTCGCCTTCTTAAGCCGGGCGGAATTGCCATACACCAGGATGTCCCCTTGCGTTTTGATGAATTGGACACATTCGGCCAGTTCGATAACAGCTGGGATCGAGAACATAATGGCGAGCCGTTTTGGACGGTCTACGCCACCAACAATCCACATCAGATGTTTCTTGATGCAGGTTTCGCTGAAAGCAACATCTGGGTTGGCAAGTTTGCTCAGTTGGATAACACCGTTCGGTGGTTCATCAGCATAGCTCGAAAGGACGGCTGAATATGTCTGTTCTGCCCCGCCTCATTGTTTTTTTTATGGTCATTTTTGCGGACGTATCCGCCCATGCGCAGACCCAGCCCTATGACGGCGGCACAAAAATTCAGTGGTTGCCACTGTTGGTGCGCGACATGGACCGGGCGCTGGTGCTCTACCGCGATATTCTTGGGCTTGAGGTGGATGAAGACCGGCCCATGGAAGCTTCTGCTTTTGTCGGTGCCGTGTTCAACATAGACCCTTCGCGTATTTCCCGCACCGTCAAATTCAACGGGGCAAGCAACCAGTCCCGTGTCATCGCCCTATACGAAGTGCTCGACTTGCCACCAGTCGATCCCATGGCGCCCATATCGTCGGGCTGGGCCATACAGATCGAGCATTACCAAGACGCCTATCCGTTACTGTCCAATGGTGACTATCGCATCCTCGGTACCAATGCTTGGGGTAACCCGCCCGAAGATGGCGGAGAGGAAATCGTTATCGCCGATGCGGACGGACACATGCTCATCGTCTACGCCACGTATTAATTTGAAAGCACATGGGCACTTCTAAACGAGTTCTCATTACTGGCGCAGCGTCGGGCATTGGTCAAGCCTGCGTGCGAATATTCAACGACAAAGGCTATGTCGTCCTCGGCATGGATCTAAATGAACCGGCGGACGAGTCTCTCTTCGCTCGCTTCGAGCAATGCGATGTCACGGACGGCTCAGCCATAGCAGAGGCCATTAACGCTTTTGAAGTTCCGGAAAACGGTTTGGCAGCGCTAGTACACTGTGCCGGCATTACACAACACGGCAAAGTCACCGATCTGGATGAGGAAACCTGGACCCGCGTCCTCACCGTCAACCTCACCTCCACCTTTCTTATCACCCGCGCGGTCATTCCCCACATGCAAACACACGGCGGCGGCTCCATTGTCACCATCGGCAGCACCTTTGCCCTCATGGGCCGTGATGCTATGACCGGCTATGCTGTTAGTAAGGCGGGTGTTGCGCACCTGACCCACTGCCTTGCTATCGACTACGCCAAAGACAACATCCGCGCCAATTGCGTCTGCCCGGGCCTTGTCGACACACCCATGACGTCGCATTTGAATGCGCCGGGCCGGGAAGCTATCCGTGAATCCCTGTTAAACGCCCATCCCATGAGACGGCCGGGTACATTGAACGAGATCGCGGAGACTATCTTTTTTCTTGCCTCCGACGCGGCCAGTTACATCACCGGCCAGGCCATCGGAGTGGACGGTGGCTTCACCGCCGGTAAGGAAGTCCTGCCTCCCTAACCTTTCCGTCGCTATAGTGAGTTCATGGGGGACCTGAAAAAACTCTACAACACCATAATCACGGGGTTGGCTGCCATCGCCGGACTCATCCTGGCGATGATGTGCGTGCTCATTGTTGTTGATGTCAGCCTTCGCAACTTGGGTTTCCAGCCGTTGCGGGCGACCGTGGCCATCACCGAATACGCGTTGTTGTATTTCACCATGTTCGCCGCTCCCTATTTGGTGCGCACGAGAGGACATGTGGTTGTGCGGGTGATTTACGATCGTCTTGATGCAGCCACCAAGCAGTTTCTGGAAACCGGCGTCTATGTGATCTGCACAGTCGTCGCGCTGGGGTTGGCCTACGTGTCGGGCAGCCTTGTTTTCGAAAGTCTGGTTCTTGGGGATACGGAACCGCGCTCCATCGACGTTCCACGCTGGATACTCTTTATGCCTCTCCTCATCGGTTTCTTTTTTGTCGGCTGTGAGTTCTTACGACTGCTGTTCACAAAGGACTCCTTTTACGCCGCTCCGGACGACGCCGCCCACACCGAGGAACGCTACTGATCATGTTCGCCGACCCCTTCTCAATCGGTGTGTTTATCTTCGCGCTCGTATTGGTGTTGATGGCTTTCGGCGTACCCGTCGCCTTTGGATTTCTGTTCGCCAACATCCTCGGCGCGTTTCTGCTCATGGGCGGATTTGTCGGTGTCATACAGTTGGTCGACAATTCCACCAATCTGATCACCTCATTCCGTCTGGTCGCCATTCCCATGTTCGTACTCATGGGCGCCTTGTTGTTCCATTCGGGACTGGCCAACCGGGTGTTCGACTCCCTCGACGCCCTGTTCGGCCGGCTGCCCGGGCGTTTGTCTTATGTCACCGTGGTTGGCGGCACGACCTTTTCTACTCTCACCGGCTCGACAATGGCCAACACCGCCATGCTGGGATCGCTGATGGTTCCGGAAATGGAAAAGCGGGGTTATTCCAAAATGCTGGCCATTGGCCCCATCATCGGCACGGGTGGTTTGGCTATGATCATCCCGCCGTCCAACTTGGCCGTGCTGCTGGGCTCCCTCGCCCGCGTGGATATCGCTGCTCTTTTGATCGCCGGTTTGATTCCGGGACTAGCGCTTGCACTCCTGTATTGCGGCGCAATCGCCCTTCAGGTGTGGCGTGATCCCAAAACCGCGCCGGCCTACGACATAGACCTGCCCCCGTTTCGCCATCGGCTTGCACAGTTCGCCATCAACGTCTTGCCCATGGGCCTGGTGATCTTTTGCGTTGTTGGGTTCATTGTCCTCGGTATCACCACGCCGTCAGAAGCGGCGGCCTTCGGTGTCACAGCTGTTGTTATTCTTGCCTTTCTCTTCCGCTGTTTCACTTGGCACGCAGTACGCCGTTCACTGGAAACGGCAGTCTAGGTCACCGGTATGGTGTTCCTCTTGATCTTTGCCTCGGCAGCTTTTTCGCAAATCTTGGCTTTTTCCGGTGCCAGCGCGCAGATCGTCGGCGCCGTTTCTGAATGGAACGCTTCACCTCTCACAATACTTTTGTTGATGTTTTTAGTGTTGCTGGTGATGGGCATGTTCATGGACCAGCTTTCGATCCTGCTCATCACCATTCCGTTTTTCTTCCCCTTAGCAAGCGCACTCGGATTCAACCCGGTTTGGTTCGGCATAGTCGTGCTGCTCGCCATGGAAATGAGCTTGACCACGCCGCCCTTCGGCCTGCTGCTGTTTCTCATGACCGGCGTCGCACCCAAGGGCACCACGTTGAAAAACGTCATCGCGGCGGCGTTACCGTTCCTCACCTGCGATCTCATTCTTTTAGTTTTATTGATTCTGTTTCCTGCCATCGCCCTTTGGCTGCCGGGGCTAATGGGGTGACGATGTAAGCGGTAGATTTTTATAGGAGGTTCTCATGGAACCAGGAGCTGACCCTTATCCCTTCAAGTCCGATACGGAGCGCGCGGAGTTTCTGTCCCGGCGCGGCATGTTCGGCGGCGTCGCTGCGCTGTCCGCCATGGCAGCCATGTCCAAACCGGCAATGGCGCAAAATTCAATCGGACAGCTCGTCGATCCCAACGGGGACTACGAAAAGGCACCGTTGAAAAAAGACACCATCACCTATGCGCTCATCCAAAGCCCGGTCTGGCCTCTTGATCCGGACGATGCCGAAGCAGGCAAGCGCAAGAATGTCCAATACATGGCTCAGCTCTATGACGAAATGGTCAACGATAGAGGCGTGGCTGATCTGGTTAGCTTTCATGAACTGCCCCTGGGTGGGTTTTTCAAATGGACCCGGGAGGAAATGCTCAGAGTGGCCGTCGACATCCCCGGCCCGGAGACGGAGGTCATCGGCGCCAAGTGTAAGGAGTTCGGCATGTGGGCTACTTTCGGCTGCTACGGCCGAGACCCCGATTGGCCCGGCCATGTCCTCATGCTCGGCGTGTTAATGAACCCGCAGGGAGAGGTGGCCTCGGTGCAATGGAAGGCGCGCAGCAGTCACTTGGGCGGCGGCATGGAGCTGCTCACCACCACTGTCTACGACACCCTTCCCCGCTTTGTGGAAATGTACGGCTGGGATGCGGTGATTCCCGTCGCCCGCACGGAAGTGGGCAACATTTGCATTTCCGGTGTGCAATACGAACCGACCCTATATACCGCCATGGCCATGAAGGGCTGCGAGATTTGCGTGCGCCAAGCCTCGCGCTCCAATCCCGAAGACGACGCTTTGGTAACATCACGGTATCACCGCTTCTATTCGGGCTTAGTGACCAACTCCATCAGTCCGGGCCACCGCTACTTCGCCGATTTCGCCGGAGCTTGGGGCATCACCCAGATTATCGGCACCGACGGAAAGCCTATGGCCAAAGTGCACGGCAGCTTCGAAGAAATCATCCGCGCGGACTTGCCTCTCGGCCCTTACCGGGAGACCCACCGCATCCCGGACATTCAATGGGCGTTGTACCAGCCCCTGTTCGATCAATACCGACCGCGCTTTGAATCAGGCACCTATCTGCAGGAACTTCCGCCGACCATGGACGCAGGGCGAGCGCGCTATTCTGAAATTGACGGCTGGGCGAAATAAGAACTTACAATGAAAACGAATTACATAATGGGAGACGCATCATGACCCGCATCTTTGCTTTGATAGCAACAACTCTGTTCATTCTTTTTGCTGGCGCATCGGCCAACGCACAGGGCATGCCGCCCTATGGCCCGGCCATCACATACGAGCAGGCAAAAGCGGTCATGGCCGCCGCCGAAGCGGAAGCGGTGAAGAAAAACTGGGCGGTGGTGATCACCATCATCGATAGCGGCGGACAGCTGGTGATGATGCATCGTATGGACAACGCATCTTATGGTTCAATCCGCGTGTCCGAAGGCAAGGCCCGCACCGCACTCGACTTCCGTCGCCCGTCCAATTTATTCGACGGCGCCTTGGCGCAAGGGGGTGTGGGACTCCGTATCCTGGCCATTCCCGGGATCATGCCCATACAAGGGGCTGTGCCCATTGTCTACGACGGTAAGGTTGTCGGTGCCATCGGCACGTCCGGGGTGACGGCGGAGCAGGACGAACAGGTGTCCATGGCCGGAGCCGCGGCGATCAATTAACCGTTATCGGACGGCCGGTCGTAGATTAATTCAAACGCCTCCACCAATACAGGCATGTCGTCAGTGACTTCGAGGCCGTAGCGCTTAAGTTCACTGTTCCAGAATTTCTTATGCAGCGGTTTCCAGACGTCGGGATCACGCACCGAAAGGCCGTCCGTATGAGTCACCCGCTCGTCGATGTCCTCGAAACGCCACGTTTTCGCCGGTCCGAGGCGCAACACCATGGTTGGCGTGCCGTCGTAGTCAATGAGCAAGACGAAATCCCCTTCACTGGATAAGGGCACGCCCTCCTTTTCCAGGATCCACGGCAACGTATAGGTCGCGGTTTTCACCCCGTCCCTGATGTAACCGAAAATCCCGCGCGTGGTTTTGGCGTCGATGCCGAACCAGCGCACTTCGTAGTTGTCACCGAGTTCGGGATGGGCCGCCTTGGCTTCAGACCAAAACGCGGCCAGCGCTTCTTGCGAAGGGCGTACCGGTCCGTCAGGAAGGTATACCGGCACCGATATCAATCCACTGTCTTGATTTCACTTCCTGCACGGCTTCGATCTGCTTTTTGCTTGCGATGCCGGTAATTTTTTCAGGGAGTTCGTTGTATCCGACTACGGTTTTACAGTCCGACGACTCCGTTTCCAATGGAAGGACCAAACTTCCGGAATCCACCAGCCTGCCTAAATTGTTACGCAAGACGCGCGTAACACCGTAACCGCAGGGGTGGTTGACGGCTTTCCAAACCATCGCCAAGGCAACCCGGCGCGTTTCTCCGCTGTAGAGAGATTCGGCATGAGAACCCGTCATTTCCCCTGCAAACTCGACGACAGCCGTTCCGGTGAGGCGCACTTGCATATCCTTGTCTGAATACACATCCATGATGACGACATTGGGCTGTAGATGTGGCGGAACTTGATCCAGGTAGTCCCGAAGATGAGGAATAAGATCTTGTTTTGGCAGCCCGTTCCAAAACTCCCAAAACGAAACGAAGTCCAGCCCCATGGCTTCGATGTGACGCAACTGATCCATGGAGCCTGTCTTAAACGAGCGCAGATTACCGTTCAATCAAACAAACGACAGAGATCTCCCTAATAAAAAGCGCCGAAGGTCGTCATCTTGTCTTTGTCGGGATAAAGCACACCGAGACCGGAGAGCCCGCCTTTGGTCATGGCCACCATACGGGGCGCATACCACACCGCCCCTTCTTTTGTGATCGCCACCTTGGGGAAGTCCGTGCGTTGCGGGCTGGGATAGAACGTGAACTCTTCCGTCACCTGATCGTATTTGATCAGCACCCCTTCCTGGGCACCGTCACTGATCCACACATTGTCGAACGGGTCCGGCCAGATGTCGTACGGTTCAGAAATGGCCGTCGGAATTCTGATCTCCCGTTGCTCACCTGTTGCAGGATCAAGGCGTACCAAGATGCCGCGAGAAAACAGTCCGTACCAAACAATGCCCTTACTGTCCTGTCCCAGACGCCGGACAGCGCAAGGCTCACTCTCGGCCTTGTATTGGGTGAAGGTCTCCGTTTCCGGATCGAACATAGCGACGCCGCAATCGTGGAACTTGGCGTACCAGATCTTGTCATCGGGACTGACAAAAATGCCGTAAGGCCGGTCCCGTTCAACGGGGGATTCCCAAAGCTGGATGGTATCGGTAGCCCGGTCCCATTTGCCGATGCTGTTACCGATGAGCATGGAGAACCAAACATTCTCCTCGGAATCCAAAACGGGTGTATGGCCGTGCATGCCCGGCCCGTTGACCTTGTACTCGCGAATTTCTCCGGTGGAGGGTGTCAGCCGGGCGAGATGGACTTCGCGCCCTGCCCACCACACATCACCCTCGCTGTCGACGACAACACCGTGGGGCGAACCGGTGGGATCTGGGTTGTCGTAATCCACGTATTCGCCCGTCCACGGGTTTAGACGGGTCATGCCGCTGGGCACGCCGCGCTCGGTCACCCAGACATGTCCGTCTTTGTCAAAATGGGGTTCTTGAGTCCATCGGTTCGGCCGTTTTTCCGTATTGGCGAATTGGTATTCAATGTACACGGCCTTGCCGAGGGCTTGTTCATTCAATGGCGCGGATTCAGGCATGGAGACGGCCTGCGGCGGTTTGTCTTCACCGAAATGTTCCGTCAAATAATCGAGAATGAGTTCGCGTTTGCCGTCGGCAATGGCTTCCGGCGGCATCATCGACGCCGCCCCTTCCCGTCCCCAGGCCGGAATATCGGTCATGAAATCGATGTGGGCTTCCCAGCCCTCCCGGAAGGTAGGCTGGCGGGGAATGAAATTGACCCCGTGGCAGACGACGCACCATTCCTCCACCAGTTTTTTGCCGGGTCCTGGCGGATAAATTTCATCGTAAGAAGCCACCACCAGAGGTTCGTCGTGCAGGGTCTCTAAAGTTCGTGACCCCGTGTACGTCACCTCCGTTTCCGTGGACGTCATGGTAAGATTGACTTGGGCGGACCCATTGGCCCGGATGCCAATGCGCTGATGGGATGAAGAGAACCCGTCCTTCTGAACCCAGACCTCGTACTGCCCCGGCATTAGGTTGGGCGCCCGGTAAACGCCGTTTTCCGTATACACCATATAAAGGATCGGACGGCTTTGGTGCTGGGCGTAGACCTTAGCCGCAATGAAGGGCGCATCAGCTTTTACCGTGCCTGACAAGGTACCGGTGCCGGCAATTTTCGCCGCGGCAGGCGTCACCATTGTCGACAATAAGATGAGAATCAGGGTCAGCGTGCGTGTCATGACACCCCCTCCATTCCACCCCTCACATCCGCAAGGGTTTTGCGAAAGTTTAAGCCGATTTGAACGCTCTCTTAGAGCTAATTAGTCGATCCTGAAAGACGCGGAGATTCTCTGTAATAGACTGTTATTGCGGATCAATTTTGTTGGCAATGGTGGTTCGGAATCGCCGGATTTTCTATACTGCAAGGCCGGTTCCTTGCAATTTCCGGATCAAAAAATGCGCCCCACATCAGCCGCCCCACATCAGCCAATGACGTCCCTTCTTTAGATCTCTTCCGCACCGCGCTTGAGAACATTCTCGATCAACGGCACGAACTTTATCGGCTCACCGAGTTGATCGATTGGCAGGGTTTTGATGAGGCGTTTGGTGTCTTGTATTGCCCTGACAACGGCTGCCCGGCCAAAGCGACGCGGCTGATGGTGGGGCTTCAATATCTCAAGCACGTGTATGGTCTGTCCGATGACCAGGTGGTGATGCGCTGGGTGGAGAACCCTTACTGGCAGCATTTTTGCGGCGAGGTGTATTTTCAGCATCACCCGCCGATTGATCCCAGCAGCATGTCGCGTTTCAGACGGCGCATTGGCCATTCAGGGTGCGAGAAAATTCTGCGGGCCACAGTTGATGCGGGTGTTCGGAGCAAGACGGTCAAACCCGACGACTTCAAGCGTGTGACGGTGGATACCACGGTGCAGGAGAAGGCGGTGGCCTTTCCCACCGACAGCAAATTGCTGAACCGTTCGCGTGTGCGTCTTGTCAAGCTGTGCCACACACACGGTGTGGTGTTGCGGCAGAGCTACGCCCGTAAGGGCCCTGAGGCGCTGTTGCGGGCCAACCGTTATGGTCACGTCCGGCAGATGAGGCGCATGGGTGGTCAGATTAAGAAGCTCAAGACCTATCTGGGCCGGGTGGTGCGTGACACGGAGCGCAAGATCGCGGGCCATAAGGGGTTGCAGGCGATTTTTGCCGGGGAGTTGGCGCTGGCCAGGCGGCTGCTCAGTCAACAGAAGATGGATCGCAACAAACTGTATAGCCTGCATGCCCCGGAGGTGGAGTGCATCGGCAAGGGCAAGGCCCACAAGCGTTATGAGTTTGGTGTCAAGGCCAGTATTGCAACGACAAACAGGAGCAACTTTATCGTTGGCGGCATGGCGTTGCCGGGGAATCCCTTTGATGGGCATACATTGCCAACAGCGTTGGAGCAGGTGCGCCGTTTGACAGGCTGTGTGGTTGAAGAAGTGTTTGTGGATCGTGGCTACCGTGGCCATGGCGAGGAAGCATCAAGGGTGTACATCTCGGGTCAACGGCGTGGCATAAAAACACAACGGCTGAAACGGTCACTGAAACGGCGTCAGGCGATTGAACCGGTTATCGGCCATCTGAAATCGGATGGACTGTTGGGACGCAATTACCTCAAGGGTACTGAAGGTGATCGCATGAATGTGGCACTGGCCTGTGCCGGCCATAACCTAAGACTGATCCTGAAGCGGCTCAGAATTTATTGCGCCCGCATTTTGGGCGCTACGTTGCTCCGGGACATGATCGGATTGCATGGAACGCGTCTTGCGGCGTCAATCATCCGATGGAAGCGACGGATGGCGTGGCAGACTGAACCTAACAGCACACATCTAACGCTCGTAGTGGTATGAAAAACGGGTTTTTCAGGGTCGACTAATTATCAGCACGATCGCGCAGCGTTCCCGTTTTGTTAGCGTGCGCGGTTCGGCCAAAGTCGTACGTTTCTCTGGTATTGGAGACCTGACCCGAGGACGCTTACATCAGTTCGCTAAAGTCAAAAACAAACCACAGAACGTCAGGGAGCCCGTCATGAAACGCATCACACTCAGTCTACTCCTCGCGCTTTGTCTGTTTTTGTTATCATCTGTCGCTTCAGCCAAAACGGTTCTCATTACCGGATCCAGCACCGGTCATAGTCTCGCCTTTGTTAAGGACTATGCCGAGCGGGGATGGACCGTCATCGCCACCTGCCGCACACCTGAAAATGCAGATCGTCTGCAAGCTGTCGCAGCGCAATACGACAATGTTGTCATTGAAGAGCTTGATGTCGTCGATTACCCCGAAGTGGATGCCCTCGCGAAAAAGTACGAAGGCACGCCTATCGATGTGCTCAACCTCAATGGCGCTATCAATACCTTCCGGTTCGGCCCTAATAGATTTGGCTCCATCGATTACGAATGGTTTGAGCAGATCATGAAAGTGAACGTCGTTGGCCAGGTATACGTAGCTGAGGCGTTTCTTGAGCATGTCGCCGCCAGCGAAGAGAAAAAGATCATTGCCATGAGTTCAAACGGCGGTTCCATCGCCAACGTGGGGCGTCGGGATGGAGGTGTGGCACCGGCCTACCGCGCCAGTAAAGCGGGGTTAAACATGGCCATGCGCTCAATGGGAGAAGCGGTCAAAGACAGAGGTGTCATCGTCGCGGTTTTTGCACCGGGGACAATCGATACCGAGAACTATATGAACGCCGAAGATCCTTCGACCATTCCGCCGCAATATCAGCGCATGATTCAGGTTGGTGCTCTTGATCCACGCCATGCGATTACGGACATGATCGATCTGATTGATGGTCTCACCCTCGATGACATCGACAAATACCATCAGTGGGACGGCGAAAAACTGCCTTGGTAACAAAAGGACCGGTCGGCGGATGCCTACTGATCAATAGACCACGACTATGTGGCCTGATTTTGCAACTCCCGGCCGAGGGCAATCAGTGCCATGCCGAAAACCACTGATCCGGTTCGCACAACGATCATGGGCAAGAGGCCGCTGAGTCCGAGCGCGAAAATAAATGTTCCAGCTATGGTCAGATAGGCAACCCAACCCTTCACCGCCTTGACCGTCTTCAACGCCCAAGCCAGCACCACAAAACCGGCAAGAAACACAATTCCTGTTGCGGGAAAGGCGAATGCCACAGACGGCATACTGGTGCCGTCGCCGTATTTGACGACCACCTCAGAAAACTCCACCGCGAGAACCGGGAATATGAACACTTCGGAGTAGTCCAGCCCGAAGACGAAGACCAAACTGATGATGGCGAGAGCCGCGCCAACGACGCCGCTGACACCGCCGCCTTTGCGCAGGTACAGGGCAAGCAAAGCCATCAACAAAAATATGCCGCAAATGAGGGAGATCATGAATCCCACGTGAATCCAGATCCACATGGCGCTGGCCACCGTTTCCGGCGGAGCACTGGGAGGGTGCGTGAGATAGGCCGCCGCCAGGGCAGGTCCGCCGACATACCCAAGGACGCCCGCCTTTTGGGTCAAACGGACAGCAAAGGAAGATGAGTGATTTGCTTCAGACATTTTGTCCTCCCAAATACTTTTGCGAGATTTAATTGAGATCCCGCGCCAAGCGAATACCCGTCGTATTGTAACTGGCATTGACCGGTGCGCGATTGCGTACGGCAGACCGAATGCCCCACGGATAATGACTCCATGAACCGCCTTTGGTCATGCGCATTTGTTCACAAGCCTCACCGCGCCAGGCGGATGCATTTGTTGGCCGCCCGTCATGGGTGTCGTGCCAGCAATCTTCGATGTATTCCCAGACATTGCCGAGCATGTCGTAAAGGCCTAACGCGTTGGGACGGTACTGTCCCACCGGCGCCGTGAACGCAAATCCATCCCGGCAAGTGAACTGCCGATTGCGCCAACCAGTAACATCGGCCATGTCGAGATCGCCGACATTGGCGTGCAAACACGTCTCTTGAACGCTATTGCCCCAAGAGCGCGCCGCTGATGACCCGGCCCGTTCGGCATATTCCCACTCCGCTTCCGTCGGCAACCGATAAGGCTGATTGGTGCTGTCTGCCATCCATGACGCATAGGCCTGAGCATCCAACCAATTCATACACACAGCCGGGTAAGAGTTCTGCTGTTCAAAACCCGGGGTGCGCCAATTGACACCCGGTGTGGTAACGAACAGGGAACCGTCGTCATTGTAGATGCGGCACGAGTCTGCAGACCTGTGACCCGTTGCGTCGATAAAGGTCTCGTATTCACCGACGGTCACTTCATAGCGGCTGAGGGCAAAGGCACGGCCAATGGTGATCGCTGTTAGAGGGACTTCCCGTGCGGCTATCTGCTGTAGTGTGAGGCGGATGGTTGTGCCGCCCTCCCCCGGACCGCCGGCCGTATCGCCGTCCGTGAACATGTTTTCGCGCCGGTGTTCATTATCAGATGCTCCGATCACGTAAGATCCCGTCGGAACAACAATCATCTCAGGACAGGCTACGCAGTCTTGAAAAATGGCGCCTGGAGAAAGAGCAACGTCTTCGGTGAGTCCAGACCCAGACCAAAGAAGGCCGCACAGCGCAAACAGGGTCCAGCGCGATATATTAGGAATGTGCAACACGACGGGTATTTTCTATTCGAACAAGAGCCGGATGATCTGGCTCATAATCAGCACAATGCCGATCATGCTGAGCTGCCATAAAATGGTACGCATATACGGAATGGCGAAACCGTATGCGGGTAAATAGAGCAGACGGCACCAGAAATACAGATGCGCGCCCATAACGGTAAACACATTGGACATGTTTGATATGTGCGCCAATAGAACAACGACAGCGAACAAAGGAAAAGACTCCTGGAAGTTCCTTTGCGCCCGTTCCATCCGGCCGGCTAGGCCGGTGGCTTCGATCTTCTCATCACGCGGACCCATGGTGTAGGCATTTCCGGCCTGGTGCTTGTAGGAAAAGCTTTGCGCGCTGATGTGGACAAGCGCGAGAATCCCCGACCAGAACAATAGCCACAGTTCTGTGGTCATTCAGTTTCCCCCTACCCCATCAGTTCCGAAAGATTAATCAGAACAAATACTGCGCTGGCGAATGCCCCCGCTACAGGGATCCAAAAGGGGACCTCGTAAATCGTTTCCACCTCTTCGGATGACATCTTCGGCGCACTTTTGGCCCGTACTTTTATGTACACCAGCGCCGCGTTCACCGTGACAAAGATAATCAAAATGATGAGCGACGTGAGCCGCGCCAACGTCCCGAGGGGTAACCACAAAGCGAAAATCAGGATCAGCCCGGTGACAATTACTGTCGCATTGACCGGTGTCTGTGTTTTGGGATGCACCTGGTGAAAAAAATTCGGCAATAAGCCCTGCGCCGCGGAGCCGTAAAGGACGCGTGACGCCATCACCACTTGTATAAAAGCCCCGTTGATAACGGCGAATAAGGCAATCAGGCTGATAATCGCCGCAGATCGCCCCGTCGCCCGTTCGAAAATCGCAGCCAGGGGTGCCTCCGAGACGGCGAGTTCACTGATGGGCATGGCCCTGATAACGACCACCGTAACAATCACATATATAAGCGTTGCAATTAACAGAGCGAGAATGACGGCTCTCGGCATAACCCGTCGCGCGTCCTTAACCTCTTCGGCGACGTTGACCATGTCCTCAAACCCGATGAAGGCGTAAAAGGCGATCCCCGCGCCGGACATTACGCCCAGCCATAAGGCTGTTCCCTCCAGCGCCAAGGCTGGCGATACAACTGCCAACGCCTCACCACCGATGGCATCGGGCAAGGCCACGGCGACCACCACGGCAAGCCCCAAAACTTCAATAAAGGTAATGGCGACCGCCGTGCCAACCGATTGGGTAATACGCCAGGCGGCGATGCTCCCGATGCAGAGACACACAACCGGTACGATGACGATGTTGGCAATATCCTGAAACTCGCGAAAGTAACCGGCAAAGCCATTGACCAGCGTCGCCGAAGACACGATTTCGGTGAGAACCACCAATAGTCCAATGGCAACGGATAAATTGGGCCGGCCAAAAGCCTGTTGAACATAGATCGCCGCCCCGCCGCTTAAGGGAAACCGGCTGGACAGCTCTGCGAAGGACAGGCCTGTCAAAGCCGCCAACAGCGCGGCAATCAAAAACGATGCCGGTGCCCAGAGCCCCGCGGTCGCCGCCACCTCACCCACCAGGACATAAATCCCGGCGCCGAGAATGGTCCCCAAACCGAAAAGCATGACCTGAGGCAGAGTCAGGGTGCGTTTGAGGGCGGGTTGATCAGACATGCCGCCCATGATGGGGCATAGGCCGGGCTTTCCCCACCCTAAAGTGCAATCGGGAGCCGAACAGGGGCCGGAAAAGGGCGAAGTCCGATTGACTCCACCCCTCTCCCGGCGTGAGAATTCGCCCTTCTCAAAATCAGTATGATACCCCGTTGTGTTGCGCATCTCGAAAAGGAGACCGCTTTATGGTCATGGTTAAATCCAAACTGGAGGCCGGCGACCGCAAGACCGTTGCTTCCGAATACGTCCTGTCCGATTACGACGCGGCGTATTTTCTCAAAGACCCGATGATCGACAGCATTTTCACGGCCATGACAGCCCTCGCCGCCAATGTCTGGGCGTTGCAGCGCCGTCAGGAAGTCACGGAAATCCTCTTGGAAAAGCACGGCTCGGTCACCCGCGAGATGATCGAGACCTATATGCCCAATGAGGAAGAACAGAGGAAAATTCAAGAACGGCGCGATGCCTTCGTTGACGAGATTTACGACCCGTTCAAGCAATCCGGCACGATTGACTACGCCTCTTCCTTCCATCCGCCGTCCCTTAATCTGTCTGAAGAGGGCAACACTAAGGGCCCCATGCCGCAGAGATAAGGAGAACACACCCATGACCGATAGTTTATTTCCAATGATGAACCGCCGTGGCCTGTTCACCTCCGCCGCTGCGGCTGCCTCCACCATGCTGATGGACAGCCATGCCCACGCCACGGAGATGGAAGAGTTGGTGGAATTTGCGGCGAAAGGTACGCCGCGCAATATGGACGTGCGCGGCCGCATCCGCAATTACGTCCGCTTCCCAAGCCTGGAGATGGAAACCAAGGGCGACTTCTACGCCGGCGTCTATGCCTGGCGGCTTTATGAGCTGGAAAAAGTTGCCGCTGTACGTGCGGTGGAAGTCTTGAACGCCAAAGGCGTGGAAGACGATCCCGAAATGTCCTGGGAAGAAGCGGTGGATCTACTGGAAGCCGATCCGATCATCGCCATGACCGGACGCATGCGTCACACCCACCAGAAACTCAAGTATCAGATGCTCCAGAAGGAATATTACAAACGAGCCGATGCGTTCCTCGCCGAGATGGAACGGGCCGACGCCATGAACCCGGACCGTCTGGAATTGAATCTGGACATGCACATCCCCGAGTACACCGCCCATGAAATCCATTCCATGCCGGGTGGCTACGTGGGCGATGAATTCGCCGGGCACATGTATCACGCCGGCACGGACTTGGGTGCTTACGTGGACGTCAACTTCCAGGACCGCATCCACATGACCATGGCGCGCAATGCGCAGATTCCGGAAGACGGCAAGGTCACGCGCATTTTGGATCTCGGGACCTCCATCGGCCAGTTCGCCACCTCCATGAAGCGGCGCTTCCCCAATGCGGAAGTTTGGGGCATCGACATCGGCGCGCCCATGGTGCGCTATGCCCACATGAAAGCGCTGGATCTCGGCGTGGACGTCAATTTCGCCCAGCGTTTGGCCGAAGACAGCAAGTTCCCCGATGAGCACTTCGACGTGGTGACATCGAACTTGCTGTTCCACGAAGTGACGGAACAGGCCTCCCGCGACATCATTAAGGAAGTGGCCCGCGTCTTGCGGCCGGGCGGCACCTTCTCAGCGGTGGACCAGAACGATCCGTTGCCGACCGCGCACAATAAGTTTACGCGCTGGTACAACTACCGTTGGAACCACGAAGACTGGTATCTCGAGTGGCAACAGGTCGATTTCCCCGGTGAAATGCGCAAGAACGGCTTTGACGTCGTCGACAACGCCGGTAACCGCCTGGCGCCGCGTTACTTCGCCACCAAAAAGGCCTAAGCGTTTCCCCGCGCAGATATCGCGCAACACACAGAAAACCCCGCCGGATCGCTCCGGCGGGGTTTTTGTTTAGTGCTGTAGCGTTTCACCAATCACGGCTCCCCGGCGTAATCTGGCGCCAGGGTCGTCAGTTTACAGCCTGCGTTAGCCACGCGTGGTGAGGCGAAACCGACGATACCGCTGTCTTCATGGGCCCAGCTGGACGCCAGACGGTCTTTTGTGCCATCCGGGTAGAGAAACATGTGCACCATGGGCAGGAAATTCTCGCCGGAGTTTGAGGCGTGGAGCGACTTGCGCAAAAAGATCTCCATTTGCCGCGGTGGTGATTCCTTGGTCTCAAAGAAGTACTGACCGCCGCCGTCGTCGACGAAGAACGGGTTGATGATGGTCATCCCATCGTCGGACTCGTGCATGACAACAACGTAGCATTCATACTCGGTGACTTTCTTGAACTTCAGGGGAAGCTCGTCGACCCGGCCGCTCAATAGCGCGCCCGTGTCACCGTCCTTGCTTGACTGTTCCACCAAAACCTCGTCGACCGTCAGCGAAAGATTGGCCTTGCGCAAGACCGTGCGGCCGTTCTCGGTGACTTCGCACCAGTTCCCCTGCATGGCGCCGAAGAGATAATCCGGTCCTTGCCGCCAATAAACGGGGCAACCCTCGTTCATGAGCTCGGCTGCGGCGCCCAAAGCCTCACCGTCCTCTGCGCTCACAGTTGTGCTGGACGGAAGCTGGTAGGTGTCCATACGCACGGCGCGCATGGACTCGTCCACGGAGAAGGCCAGCAATTGCAGCGTCGGCGTCCTGTCCTCCCCCTCTCTGAACTGGCCACGCATGAGATAAACATCGTCGCCGAGCCCGGTGTTCCCGATGGCCTCGATCTCCAAGCGCAGCCACGGGTGATTGCCGTCGTCACCAGCACCGAAAGAGGCATCGAGATAGACCTGCGAGGCGTTGTCGTAGGTCCCGGGCAGCCACTCCGCGATGTCTTCCAGGGCGAACCGGGCTTCCGTCACAGACTGGGCGTGCACCATTGTTGGTGCGATCAACAGTGCGCCTAGAATTTGCATGAGCTTTGAACGTTTAAACACAATCAAGTCTCCTCTCGTTTTTTTGGACACGAAGAGGCCTTACGGAATCCCCACATGATAGGTCTTGCCGATGGTGCCGTCGTCGTCCAGCGCCTTGACCGTGAGGCGCGCCACTTCGGCACGGTCGACCCGCTCGAAGGGTCCGCTCGGATCTTCGATAAGCGCGAAGGTGTTGGTGGCCGGACCATTATCTAGTCCGCCGGGACGGACGATGGTGTAGGTCAGCCCGCTGACGCGCAGATAAGTCTCGCCTTTGTCTTTGGCGACAAGGCCGGGCTCCAGGATTTGATACACGTTCGGCGGCACCGCGCCTTTGCTGTTGCCGACCCCTACGGCGCTGACCATAACGACGCGGGACACCCCTGCCGCCTTGGCCGCATCGATCACGTTTTTCATGCCCACATCGTCGACGGCGTTGCTTTCGCCCCGCGCCGCGCCCAGGCTGGAAATGACACTGTCGTAGGATTGCCCTGAGAATACGGCACGCACACTGTTCTCATCCAGCGCGTCACCCACGGCAAAGGTGACGCCGAGCGGCGCTAAGCCCGAGCGGTCCGACGTGGGCCGCACCAAAGCGGTGACCGTGTCGCCCCGGTCCACCAAAATCTTCGCGATCTCTAAACCGACCCCCCGGGTGCCGCCAAACAGCATGACATGGGCCGCCGAGGCCATGTGCGGCATCAACACCACCAAGCCGAAAAGCAAACAAGAGAGTTTTAAAATGCTGTGCATGGTTCATCCCCGTTTCGATGTGAAGGACATATCAAATCCCAATCGGGCCTTGGATTGCAATAATCACCTAACATCGAGGCTGGCGTTGACTTCCTCTTGGTTGACTCACTGATAAGCGCTCCCTACCAGTACGTGATGAATGTGACCCGCCATTTTGTTAGGGCCGGTAATCGGGAGGTGCATTACCGCCGCGCCGGCTCCGGCCCGCCCTTCGTGCTCTTTCATGTCAGTCCGCAGTCCTCGGCTTTCGTGGTGCCGCATCTGTTGCCGCTGGCGGACCGCTACACGTTGATCGGTTTGGACACACCGGGTTATGGCGAGTCCGATCCCTTGCGCACCCCGGCCCCGGTCATGGCCGACTACGCCGTTGCGGTGATCGAAACCCTCGACGCCTTAGGTTTGGAGCGCGTTCCCGTCTACGGCACCCACACCGGCGCCAACATCGCGGTGGAACTGGCCCGCCGGGCGCCCGACCGGGTCGCCGCCTTGGTCATCGATGGATTGTCTCTCAGCACACCAGAAGTCGCCCAGGACCGCCGCACCCGGTACGCGCCACGCTTCACGCCTACCGCCGACGGCGCGCATTTAGCCTGGGCCTGGCAACACACCCGCGATCAATTGATCTTTTGGCCCTGGTACGAACCCCACAAGGCCAACCGGCTGCGCGCAGATATCAAGGATGCGGAGTATTTACACGACGTGGTGCACGCCAAAATGCATGCGGCCAGCTATTGGCTGGGCTACCGCGCCGCCTTTGGCCATGACAGCCGCGATGCGCTCAAGCGGCTGACGACCGATGCTTACTTCGTAACAGCGGACGCAGACGTGCACACCGCCGTGGAACGCGGTGTCGAAGGTCTAAAAGACAACATCCGTTTTGTCGATTGCACCGAAGAGACCCAACTGAACGCCATTGCATCGGTGCTCGAACAAGTGAATGGTGATGAGAAGGCGGGTCCTGCTCCCGACATCACGCACCGGAAAGACATGTACCGCTCGTATGTCTCAATCGGTGACGGCCAGCGACTGGTGCGCCGCGGCGGCGCGGAAACGGGTAAGCCGTTGGTGTTGTTGCACGGCGTCATGCGCACATCCGCCTTGCTGACGGAAACTATGCGCGCCATGGGTGTGCAACGCCCGGTGCTGGCATTGGATGTGGCGGGCAACGGCGATTCCGATCCGCTCGACGTTAAGAATGCAAGACTGGACCTGTTCGCCGAAGACGTCCGTGCCGTGCTCGATGCCTGCGGTGTGAAAGACTTCGATCTCTACGGTGAATCCGCCGGCGCCACTTTGGCACTCGAGGTCGCCCGGCAGGCCAGCGGCCGCGTCGGCAAACTCATTCTCGACCGGCCCGAACTGCCCGACGCCGGCTTGCGTGATGATCTCATCGCCAACATTGCCCCGCCCATCGACGTGCGGGGAGACGGCAGTCACTTCCTTACCGCCTGGCACATCGTACGGGACAGCGCCCTGTTTTGGCCGTGGTACAAAACCGATACCCAGCATCTGCGCAATATCGAACCGGAAATCGAACCGGTCGACCTACAGAAGATTCTTTTGGCCTGGCTCAAGGGCCGCCTCACCTACGGCGATTACATGCATGCCGCCTTGCGTGCGGACCATGATACTTTGCTGCGTGGCACGAAACACCCCTGTCTGGTCATCGGCACCGACGGCGATGTGTTAGCGGCACATGCCCGCCGCGCGGCTGACGCTTTGGTGTCGTCGAAACTCGCATTGCACAACCAGTTGAAACCGCCGGTTTCGGATATGGCCGTGTTTTTAGTGGGATGAGCTGAACATCCCATCAACAACGCGGGTAAGCACACCCCGCAGTTTTCGTTTGGACAACCCGGTCACTCCCAGGCTCGAACCTGTGGCTCCATTTATAATCATAAGCAAAACGCGTGCGCTTACCTGCGCATCCGCTTCCTCATCAATCTTGCCCGCTTTTTGCGCCTCTATAATCACACCAGTGAGCTGGTCCAGCGCATCCTGTTCTGCACGCGCAAGGATAGGACCGATTTTGTCATCACGGGCCCCTTCTGCTGCGATCTCCAGAGCTAACTGACCGTAGGTCTCGTCGGAGACCGCATCGATCATCACAACCAGAATCTCCACCAACGATTTCTTGAAGTTCGTGGTCGTGGCTAGATCTTCAAACATCTCAGCCGTTTCCGCCTGCTCCTCCTCGACAAAGGCCTGAATGATGTCCGCTTTGGAATCGAAATAGCGGTAGAGCGCACCGGGGCTCATGCCGGCCGCCTCACAGATGGCCGCCATGCCGGTTTGGTGAAAGCCCTGTTTGACAAACAGGGATTCCGCCGCCCGTAGAATTTCCTTTTGTTTGGCGGCAAAGGCCTTTTCATCCCGGGTTCGCGCCATGTCACACTCCTTTGTCAGCGGCCCTTGACTCGAGCCGGTCCGATCTAATATAAGAGCGAACGATCGTTCGCACAATAGATTTGGACCAATAATGGAAAACACCGCAGTTTCTGAGAGCCTGACCGAAAAAGAATTGAGTGGAATCAGTCCCTTGTGATTCCCTTGTTGTGTTCGCCAGCAAGGAGGATAACAAGATGTGGACTGACGCCACTCGTGAGAAATATGAGCGCGAGGCGCACCGCTACGCAAGCGATCTGAGCGATACCGAATGGTGCGTGATCGAACCCCATATGCCGCCCGCAAGGGCTCTGGGCCGCCCGCGCAAGACGGATATGCGGGAAGTGATGACCGCGATCCTGTACATGGCCCGCAGCGGCTGCCAGTGGCGCATGCTGCCCGGCGAGTTTCCGCCGCGCAGCTCGGTTCAGTACTATTTCTACAAGTGGCGCGACGACGGGACGTGGCAGGAGGTCAACCGGGCGCTTCTGGCGCGCACCCGCGAGGCCGAGGGGCGGGCCGCTGCCGCGACTGCCGGGGTGATCGACAGCCAGTCGGTGAAGACCACGGAAAGCGGAGGTCCGCGCGGGTTTGACGCGGGTAAGAAGGTGATGGGCCGCAAGCGCCATATCGTGGTGGACACTGGCGGGCGGTTGCTCGGTGCCGTGGTCCACGAGGCTGACATCCAGGATCGCGACGGTGCGCCGTCGCTGCTCGCCGAGGTGGGGGCGTGGTTTCCCGGGGTCGGCCATATCTTCGCCGACGGCGCTTACGCCGGCCCTAAGCTGGCCGGGGCGCTGAAGAAGATCGGCGACTGGGCGCTGGAGATCGTCAGGCGCAACGACAAGGCGGACGGCTTCGTTGCGCTGCCGCGCCGTTGGGTGGTCGAACGCACCTTCGCATGGTTCGGGCGCAGCCGCCGCCTTGCGAAGGACTTCAAGGCGACCGTCGAGAGCGCCCTTGCCTGGCTCCTGATCGCCAGCATCCAAGTCTTCATCCGTAGACTAGCAAGGTTATGAAAATAAACGATTCTTTTCCGGCCAGACTCTGAGGACTTTTTCTCCATCCCCGGCGCACCGGAGGCTCTGCTTCCTCTTTTGGATTCGGCGGAAGCGCTTTTGGCCTTTCTCCTGGTGCCCTTTCTCGTGATCGAAACCATCAGGCTTCTGCGCAAAGGCGGCCTCACCTGGCACCGGGGCTCGGGCATGTTGACCAGTCTGTTTTGTTTGGTCCTGGTCATCGGCGTCGAAGTGCTTTTCTTAGGTGCGTTGCTGGGTCTTGCCTATGGAGCCTTCGCCCTCGCCCCCTGGACCATTCCGACCACATGGACGACAGCGTTAGTCTGCTTCGTTCTCGTAGACCTGTTCTATTACTGGGAACACCGCCTCGGGCACGAGATCAACGGCCTATGGGCGCTCTATCATTCGGTGCATCATTCGGGCGATCACTTCGATCAGACGATTGCTGTTCGTGCCAGCGTGTTCGACTTCTTCATAACGCCGCTGTTTTACTTCCCGCTCATGCTGATCGGCTTTCATCCCCTTCTCGTCCTCACCAGCTGGGCGGTGAACCTGGCTTGGCAGCAGTGGATCCACACCGAAGTGGTGGGCCGCCTGCCCTGGTTCGACCCCTGGCTCAACACGCCGTCCAACCACCGCGTCCATCATGGCCGCAACCAACAATACTTGGATAAGAATTACGGCGGCGTGTTCATGATCTGGGACAAGCTGTTCGGTTCTTACAAGCCGGAAGACGAAAAAGTGGAATTTGGCTTGGTGCGGCAACTGAAGAGCCGCAATCCACTGGCGGTGCAGTTTTACGGCATCGGCCGCATGCTGGGCTCCTTCAAGAAGGCCAAGTCATCCAAGGACGTTTTGCGAATCTTTCTGGGTAAGCCGGAACATCAGGTACTTTAGAACCAAAATCGTTTTCACATCGGTCATGAACCTTGGGTGTCATCGGCTGACCCAATGACACCCAAGAATTCTGTTTAAGCCCGCCTGGCCGCTAATTCTTCTTGGGATAGCTTTGCCTTTTGATGCGCTGGCGTTTTAATGGCAAGCACCGCTGCGATGGTGATACCGACCAAAACCAAAGTCATCTCCAAGGCAAACTCGGTGGGGCGCTCCCAAAACTCAGTGAATAGATGCCAACGCCCGGCGATCTCCACCGCGTTCCAGCAAATGATGGCGGTGGGAATGCCATAACGGATAGCTGTGGGGACCTTCCAAAACTTGATCAGACGCTGCAGAAGGTAGACCCCCCAAATGATGTTGAGAAAAAAGATGCCATAGGTCACGGGGTGTCGGTCGCCGAGGATGCTCTCGTCATACATGAACAACAACACAAGATAGAAAAACCAAACCACATAGATGGTTTCCAATACCGTGATGGCGGCGAAGTTGCGCTCGTAGTGTGGCGTGGGTTTCGCCACGCGCAGCTTGGCATTGCGCTGAAACCAGAGGAAGAAATTGCACTTGGTGTCCTTGTTAAGAAGGAAATAGGCGGGCGGGTAAAGAGCGCAACGACGGGATTGGGTGCCGCGCTGGCAGCGTTTGTCGACATAATTTTCTTCCATCTGGAAACGCGGGGGAAACGTTTCGAAGGAACCTATGGGAACTGCCGAACGACTTCGAATGGTTATTGGTAACGTCGGGTAACGATTGGTAACGCAACTCGTTTGGAGTCAAATAGAATCATGGCCGGATGTAAGGAGTGCAGTTCGTCCTTTACGACTTACGTGTAGGTCAACGCCCAATCTTTTGTTTTGACCCAGCACTGTTCGTCCAGAGGCTCACTGGAGCGGTGCAAACGTTTCACCTCTTTCACCCGCCCGGACTTGAAGGCTTCCACCAAAGTCGCTTCCGAGTCCGCGCCGCGCATGCCGAAGCAAGGAAAAATCTGGGTAGGTGATTTCCAGGTGGCGGCATAGCCTTCGTCGTCCCGCTCGATGAGGAAGATGGCGCCCTGCGTCATGGCGTGACCTTCATCACTGGTGTAGTTCACCGTCAACGGGAGGATGAGTCGCCCGTTAACTTTGAGCGCATCGAGCCAGGTGTCGGCCGGCCGTGATGCACCCGCATTCACCAAAATCACGTCGGAGGGCTTGACGGCCGTGGTCGATCCATCCCCCTACTCTACTCGCACCTGGGTGTAGTGAGATAGGTTTTGCGCGGCTTTGTCAGCCAATTCCGGTTCGTATTCGATGGCGTGAACTGATCCATTAGGACCTGCAAGCTCCGCCATCATGGCCGTGTAATATCCAACCCCTGCGCCCACATGCACCACGTGGTCGCCTTCTGTGATGCGTCCTAATGAAATAAGGAAAGCCAGAAAAGACGGCTCACCGTTGTTCAAGCCTTTGTCCGCATCCAAAGCGATCAGTCTATTTTGATTGAGATAGATTGGATCATCCGAAGGCGTCGTGTAGTAGCCGCCGGGAAAGCGTAGGATCTGCCGTGGCCCGGGGCCGACATAATCTTCCCGTTTGACCGTGGCGAACGCCTGCTCAAGGCGCGAGTCATCGACACCAGCTTCGGCCATAATTTGTTTGGCATAGGCTCGGCGGAGGGCGGCGAGGTCAGATTCCGTCATCCCTCACACCGGCTTCATGAACTTAAGCGTCATGCGGTCCGCCTCGCCAATGGCGCGGTATTTGTCTTTATCCTCCTCCGGAATGCCACGCAGGAATGGCGGCAAACTGAGCGGTCCTTCCGGGTGATCGCGTGTGTCCTTGGGGTTGGCGTTTACTTCCGAGGCCCCGAGAAACACAAACCCCGCCTCTTCCAGCAGGTTGATGGCGTAGTCTTGGCGCACGTAGAGCTTCTTGGCGAAGGGGTCCTGGGGCTTGGTTGGGTCGCCCCGGTGCTGTTCAAGCCCGAGGATGCCACCGGGTTTTAAAATGCGCATGAAGGAGTCGAACACCTCCTTGTAATACGGCGGCCTCTTGTTGCCCGAGTAGTCCGCGTCCCAAAGCCAGTTGTGCAGGTTGCGGATGGTGATGATCATGTCGGCACTCTCGTTGGGCGCGTAGGCGTAATAGCCGCTGCCGAAGTCGCCGATATGCGGCGTGCCATAGACCTCCGGCGTCGTGTTCAACAGGTCGATGTAATCCTGCCGCTGCTGGTTCATGTACTCCTGTTTGTTGTCGGGCGGAAAGATGGCCGCCATGTAGCGGCCTTCGTCTTTCACCAGGGGCGCGATAATCTTGGAATACCAGCCGAAGAAGGGCCAGATCTCCACCACATGCATGCGCTCATGGATGCCGAAGAACATCAAAGTCTCCAGCGGGTGGCGGGCGGCATCTCTCTCCTTGTCTTCTGCAGGGCGATGATCGCCCGCAAGGATGTTACGCAGCTTTGCGGCGGTTGTGTCGGTTATCGATGTCATGAATGTTAAGTCTAATGGAAAGTGTAAAACACCACAGCCCTTGTCAAAACACGCTGACAAGGTGACAGCGTCAATTTGAAATTTTGTCATGGGTATGATCTCATATGACTGCAATTTACCCAAGCTTTAAGGAGTGACGATCCACTTAAATGCGCAAGTTGCAGATCAAGTGATCTTCATTGCCACACAGTTGGTTGCCGCTTAACGCGGACCAACAACGCGGAGCAAAGGAGCTAGGAACCATGACGAGGAACTGTTTGACCGGTGCCGTGGTCTGTGTGTTCGTAGGTTTCGCGGCTCAGAGCGTCGCTCTAGACCTGGGCGATGAACGCATCCTGGAAGACATCCAGTCGGTGCTCGCCGACAATCCAAATTCCGTCATTGCCCACCGCGATTACCAGATCATCATGGAACCGGAGATCGGCGCGGCCCAATTGGAAGCGGAATACAACCAGCGCCTTCGGGAATTGGGTGAGTCCGCTGAAAATCTTTACCTTCTCACCCGCTTTAAGAGAGGCGAAGAGTTCCGTCAGGCCGGTCAGGATATGATCGATCGCTATCCTGACTCACCCCTGGGTTATTGGATCGTCGCGCGCTTTCACCGACGCGCGGGCGATATCGAGCGGGCCATTGAGCTCTATCAAGAGGCGCTTCAGTATCCCCATCCTGACGCCACACCGCACATTTACCGGTCATGGGCCAACTCTGAGCGCATAGTCAATGGCCCTGAAGCTGCCATCGAGGTTCTGGACCGCGCCCTTGAGGAATTTCCAGGGCACCTGGATACCATGGCGCAGCGGGCGTCCATGTTGGTTTTGGCTGGACGGCCTGAAGAAGGCTTGGAACAAGCCAACGCCGTACTCCTCAATCGCATGCACCACTTGGATGCACTGCGCACAGAAGGGTTCGCTTATTACGACCAGGAGCGCTACTACGAGGCGGCCATCAGTTTTGAATCCTTTCTCCGTCTCTGGCCTTCGCGTACCGACGTGTGGATCTATTTGTCCCGTGCGGTCACGGCTGTGCACGGACCGGAGGCAGGTGAACTGGTCGTGGAAGAAGGTTTGGAGCGCAATCCGCGGGATCCCGAACTGGCCGCCCAGATTGCCCATTACCAGAATTTGCTCGAGGACTACGACAAGGCCCTGGCCATGGCCAATCTTGCACTGGCTGAAGACCCCGACCATCCCGAAGGTCTGTCGGAAAGCGGGCATGCCCTTTATTTCTTGGGCCGCTACGCCGAAGCGGAAGATCGGTTCAGGGATTATCTCAACTTCGACTCTCGAGCGCCCAGTATCTGGGTGATGCTGGCTGAAGTGGTGCGTGAACAGCAGGGCATCGATGCCGGACTGCAAGTGCTAAGTGATGCCATGCAAGACAATCCCGGCAACCAACAAATTAACGCCCGCCGGCGGTACTTTGAGAGTTTGCGGGACTCTTAGTTGTTGCGCCTAAGACCCCGCAAGACCATAGCTATTACGGATTGAAGCGCTCCTTAACCGGACGGACTATTCTCACTCTTTAGCGTAACCACGCGCTGCGGAAACGGAATTTCGATTCCGTTTTCCTTTAATGCCGTCCAAATCATCATCATCAGATCGGCGCCGACACGATACTTGCCGTCGTCAATGGCATCCATCCAGAACTCGACAAGAATGTCGATACCGGACTCGCCGAAGCCTGCAATTTCCGCATCGGGCCGTTCTTCAACGGGAGCGTCGTCGCCGCTTATCACCATGGGATGGCTGGCGACAATGTCCCGGATGATGGGAAACATTTTCTCCAAGTCGGTTCCGTAGGCCACCTGGAAGGTGATGGGATAGCGCTGCTTTTGATTGTTATGGGTCCAGTTGGTAAAGGCACTGGTGATGAAGCGCTCATTAGGAACCATGATGTCCTTGCCGTCATAGGTTTCCAATGTGGCAGAGCGCATGCTGAGTTCACGCACTGTGCCCGAACGGCCGTCTTCCAATTCGATGAAATCACCGATGGCGATGGATCGGTCCATGAGAATGATGATGCCGGAGACGAAATTGGCAGCGATCTGCTGCAGGCCGAAACCCAAGCCCACGCCCAGTGCACCGCCGAAAACGGCCAGCGCAGTTAGGTTGATCCCCATCACCTGCAAAATGAGCAGGAAGATGATGGTGAAGAGCGCAATCTCGAACAGTTTGACGAGGACTTCTCGGGTGCCCGTGTCAATGTTGGACTGGCTGCGGATCACCCGCTTGCCTGTCTGGTTGGAAACGCGGCCAAGCCAAAAAAGAATAAATCCGAAGAACAACGTGCGGGCGATGGCATAGGCTGAAAAATTCAGGTTCCCGACTTCAAAGGAAAACGAATCCAGCCAGGTCGTCACATCATCGAGCCAACCAAATACGAATAAGAGTGCGACTGGGACACCGACCCAAGTGAGCAGACTCACCACCGCTCGGCTCTCCACAAAAACCGAGACAAACCGCTGAACCATGTAAATGACGGCCACACCCTGGCAGACGCGGATAAGCCACGCCTGCTCGTCTTCACCGCCACTAAGTTCCGCAGCGATACCGAGAACAATTACGTTTAAAACAGGAAAGACGAGTTCGCGGATCTTGTAAAACGACAAGCGCAGATCATAAAGACGGCCTTGTTGCGGCTCGTCGTGGAGAAACCCTATGCGGGACTTCAATACGGCTGTGAGGGCATAGGCGGACAAGATGGCCGCTGCGACATATCCCAATTGTACGTAAAGGGGTACGTTGGTGAGCCACGTTTCAAGGAAGGCCCAGGCCTCAGTCATGCTTTCAATAATGGCGTCCAATCCGTTAGTTACTCCAAGAAATTTGAAACACCCTATGGTATCCAGAGTTGGACCCGGATGTTAATCGCCAATACGGTATAAGTGAGAATTTAGTCGATCTTTCCTTTTGACAGCCCATGACAAAAACAACAAAAGCTAAATCCAAAAAAACGGCGAAAAAGCCGGCCAGACGCAAACAGCGCACGGTCATAGGCTGGCGTGAATGGGTGGGCTTGCCTGATCTGGGCATTGACCAGATCAAAGTCAAAGTGGACACCGGTGCGCGCACCTCCACTTTGCACGCTTTCAAAATCACACCCTTCATTAAAGACAACGCCCAATACGTCCGTTTTTTCGTCCATCCAGTTCAGCGACGACGAAAACCGAAAATTGATTGCACAGCCCTAGTGGTGGACCAGAGGCGGGTAACGGACTCCGGCGGTAAATCCACCGAACGGTACGTCATCCGCACTACGCTTTGGCTGGGTCAAAAGCGCTGGCCTACCGAACTTACGCTCACAAACCGGGACGAGATGGGGTTCCGCATGCTTCTTGGCCGTCAGGCTATCCGACGTCGATGTGTGGTTGACCCTGGCCGGTCATTTACGTTTAAGAAGCAGTGATGTGTGAATTAGCTTCTCGATTACCTCCTTCTCTGACACAGTCCAATCGAATAGTAACTAACGTAGGGGCCACTAAGGAGACGCCACGATGAAACTGATCATGCTGGCTCGAAATCCCAACCTCTATTCCCATAAACGGCTTGTGGAAGCTGCAGAAGAACGAGGCCATGACATCGAAATCTTCGACACCTTACGCTGTTACATGAATATTGCCTCTCACCGGCCACAAGTGCGCTATGGAGGCGAAAGTATCACTGGCGTGGACGCAGTCATCCCTCGCTTTGGTGCGTCCATCACTTTTTACGGTTTAGCGGTTTTACGCCAGTTCGAGATGATGGGAGTCTATCCACTTAACGAGTCCGTCGCCATTGGCCGGTCACGAGACAAACTGCGTAGCATGCAACTTCTTTCCCGCCCAGGCATAGGTTTGCCTGTTACCGCTTTTGCTCACAAAACGGGAGCACCGGAAGACTTGATCGATATTGTAGGTGGTGCCCCATGTGTCATTAAACTTCTCGAAGGAACACAAGGGATCGGGGTAATTCTTGGTGAGACACCCTCCTCGGCAAAAAGCATGATTGAAGCTTTCGGTAGCCTTAACGCCAACATCCTCGTACAGGAGTTCATTAAAGAAGCCGGTGGAACGGATATCCGCGCCTTCGTTATCGGTGACAAGGTTGTGGCGGCGATGCAAAGAACAGGTGCAGCTGACGACTTTCGATCCAACATTCACCGAGGTGGGTCGGCAATGACTATAAAGATTACACCAGAGGAACGGTCCACAGCGGTGCGGTCGCCCAAGGCATTAGGTCTTAACGTGTGTGGTGTTGATATGCTGCGCTCCAATCACGGTCCCGTTGTAATGGAAGTGAATTCCTCTCCCGGCCTAGAAGGAATTGAGGGAGCAACGAATATAGATATCGCAGGTTTAATCGTTCAATTCATTGAAAAGCACGCTCAACCCAACAAAACCAAGACCAAAGGCAAGGGCTGATGGCACAACCGCCGTTTGAAATTTGCGGCACAGAAGTCAAAGCAGGAACGCGCGAGTCCCTCAATCTAGCGCTGCCCAACCTGTCTACCTACACGCCTATGACCATGCCGGTGCATGTCATCCTTGGCCGCAGCGAAGGTCCACGTCTGTTTGTCAGTGCTGCCATTCACGGCGATGAGATCAACGGTGTCGAAGTGATTCGACAACTTTTGAAACGCCCCGGCATGAAACGGCTCAGAGGCACGCTCATTGCCGTCCCAATCGTCAATGTCTACGGCTTTCACACTCATTCCCGCTATCTGCCCGACCGGCGGGATTTGAACCGGTCCTTTCCGGGTACCCAGCATGGATCTTTGGCGGCGCGGTTGGCTTACGTTTTCCGCACTGAAATTGTCGACAAATGCACTCACGGCATAGATTTGCACACGGGCGGCAACCACCGTTTCAACCACCCCCATATCCGCGCCAACTTGGATGATGCGGAAACGGAGCGTTTGGCCAAAGCCTTCGGCACACCGGTGATCATTAACGCCAATTTGCGTGACGGATCACTGCGTCAAGTGACATCGGACAACGGCATTCCCATGCTGCTTTACGAAGCAGGCGAAGCCTTGAGGATTGATCCACTAGAGCGGTATGATTTTAGGTTGGGTCATATCCTGCGTTTTTGAAATAGTTGGCGCATTCATTTGAGGTATAGGTATCGAGGAGTCTGCCGATGGCGGCTGAGACGGCCTCGACGGTTCGCGGCGCTTCGAGGCGGAGCAGATGCTTGAGCTTGGCGAAGACCTGCTCGATGGGATTGAGGTCGGGGGAGTACTTGGGCAGGAACAGGAGCCGGGCGCCGGCCTGGCGGATGGCCTGTCGCACGGCCTTGGACTTGTGAGAGCCGAGGTTGTCCATGATGACGATGTCGCCGGGCTTGAGGGTTGGGACCAACACGTCCTGCACATAGATGCGGAAGCGCTCGCCGTTGATCGGCCCGTCGACGAGCCAGGGCGCATCGATTCGGTCGTGGCGCAGCGCGGCGAGGAAGGTCGCGGTGTGCCAGCGGCCATGTGGCGCCTCGCCGATCAGTCGCGCGCCCTTTGACCCCCAGCCCCGCAGGGGCGCCATGTTGGTCCTGGTCCAGGTCTCGTCGATGAACACCAGGCGCGTCGGGTCAACCCGGTCGCGGTACTTCAACCACTGAGCGCGGCGGCGCGCCACGTCACGGCGCCGACGCTCGCCAGCCACCAGCGTTTTTTTTATAGCTCAGGCCCTGCTCGTGAACGAAGGTCCAGACCGAACGGTAGTCCACCTTCAGGCCCCGATCCGCCAGCTCCCCGACAAGCCCATGAAGCGTGAAATCCCCCCGCGCCACCCGGTCCCGCAACCAGCGCTCGTGCGCCCCCCGGATCGCACGCGGCTTGTAACCGCCCATCCGGCCCGGCGCCGCGCTGCCCGTCCGCCGGTAGCGCGCCAGCCAGGCAACCGCCGTGCTCTCGCCGATCCCGAAATGCCGCGCCGCCGCCCGGCACGACATCCCGTCGCGCGACACAGCCGAAATAACCCGTTCTCGAAGATCAAGGGAATAAGCTCTTGCCATCCTTGCTGGCCTCCTTACCCAGCAAGAATCTTGAATCAGAAATCGAAAAGCTTGTGAATCCCTAAAATGACTCCGTCTAATCACATAAAGCTCTAGGGAAACGGGTTTCTTCGCGCAACGAGGGCATCAACCGTCACCTCTCCCCCATTTTCGAAGGTCAGAGTCAGCGGCACCTGGTCTTCGGTTTGAAGGGGCCGTGTCAGCCCAACAAGCATGAGGTGATCGGCGCCGGACTTAAACGAAACGGTCTGTCCAGCGGGGATACTTAGCCGGTCGGCGGGACGCATACGCATGACCCCGTCTTCGCTTGTCGTTGTGCGGTGGACCTCGGTCTTGATGACACCTGCCACCGCTGCGGCAATCAATCGGTCGTCTGTGGAACCGTCGTTGTGAAGAGTGACATAAGCAGCCGTGGTGTTGGCCTGCCCTACTGGCGTCCTGATCCATGCATTCGAGACAACAATTTCAGCCGTCGCACCGGAGGCGATCATGAAGGCTATCGCCAGCGTCGAAATGAAAAGGCTTCGTCTCATCCCTCGATCAACCGGCCTTCTTCCAGTTTCACAATCCTATCCATACGCTTTGCCAACTCCGGATTATGGCTGGCCACCAAGGCCGCCAGACCATGGTTTCGGGAAAGGGTCAGCAAGGCGTCGAAGACGCCATCAGCGGTATGAGGATCGAGATTACCTGTGGGTTCATCGGCGAGCAGCACCGACGGGCCGTTGGCCAGCGCGCGGGCGATGGCGACCCGCTGTTGCTCTCCGCCGGAGAGGAGACCCGGCCGATGATCGTATCGTTCGTTGAGGCCAAGGCTGTCCAATAATGTCTTTGCCCGCTCTGTTGCATCTTTGCGTGCGGTACCGGCAATCATTTGTGGCACCACCACATTTTCCACGGCGGAAAATTCGGGCAGAAGATGATGATACTGATAGACGAAACCGAAGTATTTAAGACGCAGTTCCGTCATGCGTTGTTCTGGCAACGCATTGCTCGCCTCACCGGCAACGATGACGTCGCCTTGATCCGGTTTTTCCAGCAAGCCGGCCAAATGCAGAAGCGTCGACTTGCCCGACCCGGAGGGGCCAACAAGGGCTACGATCTCACCCGCATTGACTGATAATGAAGCGCCGCGCAGTACCTCCAGCCGCTTGCCGCCTTGCTCGAATGTGCGGTGGACGTCATCCAGTCGGAGCGCGGGCTCACTCATAACGGAGCGCCTCGACCGGATCGGTCCGCGCCGCCCGCCAGGACGGGTACAACGTGGCGGCAAAGGAAAGACCCAAAGCCATCGCCACGACGGCCGCGGTTTCGCTCCAGTCCATCACCGCGGGAATGGTGGAGAGGAAATAGATTTCGGCCGAGAACAGTTCCGTCCCCGTCAGTGTTTCGAGAAACCGGCGCACCGCCTCGATGTTGTCGCAAAAGACAATGCCGAGAATGAGGCCGAGGATCGTTCCGGTCACGCCCACGCTGGCACCGGCGAGAAAAAACACTCGCATGATCATGCCCCGGGTGGCGCCCATGGTGCGCAGGATGGCGATGTCCCGCCCCTTGTCCTTCACCAGCATGATGAGGCCGGCGATGATGTTGAAAGCGGCCACCACGATGATCAGGGTGAGGATCAGGAACATGACGTTGCGTTCCACCTGAAGCGCATTGAAGAAGGTGGAGTTGGTCTGCTCCCAGGACAGCACCCGCACGCCTGGTCCGGCCACGTCGACAATGTCTCCGGCGATAAAGCGGGCTTGGTCGGGATCGTCCACTTGGATTTCGATGGCCGTCACGCTGCCCGGATACTTGAAATAGACCTGGGCCAGGGACAACGGCATATAAACAATGGAGGCGTCAAAGTCGCTCATACCCACATCGAAAACGGCGACGATGGGATAGTCCTTCAAACGCGGTGCGGTGCCGAAGGCGGTGACATTACCCTTGGGTGAAATCAAAGTGATTTCATCACCGACGCTTAAGCCAAAGCGCTCGGCCATACGCACCCCGATCATCACCCCCTCACCCCGGGCAAAGGCCGGCAGCGACCCTTGCACGATGTTTTCCGACACAACATTCCGTTCCGCCAGGTCCTCGCCGCGCACACCGCGCACCACGGCACCGGAGGTAATGCCTTGAGTGGTCGCCATCACCTGGCCGACGATTTGCGGCATGGCGGAGACCACGCCGGGTACGTCTTTGATGGCAGCGACACGCAGGTCGAAATCGGCGATGGAGAATTCCACGCCCTGCACATCAATATGACCGTTGACGCCGAGGATGCGGGCCATGATGTCCTGCCGGTAACCGTTCATCACCGCCATGACGATGGTTAGGGTCGCTACCCCGAGGCCGATGCCCAGTAGGGAAAACCCGGCAATGACCGACACGAAGCCTTCTTTGCGCCGGGCACGTAGATAGCGGCCCGCCATCATGCGCTCGAAGGGTCCGAACATCAGGCGTCGACCCCCGATTGAGTTTCAGCGTTGTGGTGTTCGGTCAGTTTCGCCATCACGCTTTCCAAGCTCAGCTCCTGACGTTCACCCGTGGCCCGGCGTTTCAGTTCCACCATGCCGTCCTTAAGCCCCTTCGGTCCGACAATGAGCTGCCAGGGCAATCCAATGAGATCCATGTTGGAGAATTTTACCCCGGCCCGTTCGTCCCGGTCGTCGTAGAGGGTGCTGAGGCCAATCTCCTCAAGATTCTTGTAGAGATCGTTGCATACCTGATCGGTCTCGCTGTTGCCCGCTTTCAGATTGATCAAGCCGATGCGGTACGGGGCCACCGTGTCTGGCCAAACAATGCCGTCGTCATCATGAAAAGCCTCGATGATTGCTCCCACCAGACGAGACACCCCGATGCCGTAAGACCCCATATAAGGCGTAATCATCTCGCCGTCCGGGCCAAGCACCTGAGCGCCCATGGGTTCGGAATACTTTTTGCCGAAATGGAAGATGTGCCCCACTTCGATGCCGCGGGCTTCGATCAGTTTGTCGCCCAGTTCCTTGCCGATTTCCTCATCATGCTCTTCGTCTGTGGCCGCGTAATCGCTGGTCCAAATATCGACGAACTCCTGCAAGTCACTGTTGTAATCAACGACCAGGGGAATGGGTTTTTCAAGAAAAGCGGAGTGGCAATAGACCTTGCTCTCCCCGGTCTCTGCCAGAACGATGAATTCGTGGCTCATGTCGCCGCCGATCGGCCCAGGGTCGGCCTTCATGGGAATAGCCTTAAGGCCCATGCGGGCGAAAGTGCGCAAGTAGGCCATGAACATCTGATTGTAGGAGTGCCGAGCCGCCTCAAAAGTGAGATCGAAGGAGTAAGCGTCCTTCATCAGGAATTCGCGGCCCCGCATGACGCCAAACCGGGGTCTGATCTCGTCGCGGAATTTCCAATGAATTTGATAGAGATTGAGGGGTAGGTCCTTATAGCTCTTCACATTGTTGCGGAAGATGTCTGTCACCACCTCTTCATGGGTGGGACCGTAGAGCATGTCCCGCTCATGCCGGTCGGTGATACGCAGCATTTCGGGGCCATAATCGTCGTAACGCCCACTCTCCTTCCAAAGATCGCCCGATTGGATGGTGGGCATGATGATTTCCTGCGCCCCGGCGTCGTTCTGCTCTTCCCGGACAATCTGTTCAATGTTCTGGAGCACCCGGGTGCCCAACGGCAGCCAGTTATAAATCCCGGCCGCATGCTGGCGGATCAGCCCGGCGCGTAGCATCAGCCGGTGGGAGACGATCTGCGCCTCGGCCGGTGTTTCTTTCAGTGTGGGGACAAACGCGCGGGACAAGCGCATGAAAAACCTCGGTAAATCAAAATGCGGCACCTTACTGCGCGCAATTTAGGCAAAGCGATTGCAGGTGTCTATTGAAGACCCTGTCATGAACTGATCGGGACGGAGCTAGGCTTTACCTGAGCGGTCCCCGCTGAGTCAGATTGACGATCACGCC
The DNA here is from genome assembly GCA_965207985.1 of Rhodospirillaceae bacterium. Classification (GTDB taxonomy): domain Bacteria; phylum Pseudomonadota; class Alphaproteobacteria; order Rhodospirillales; family Rhodospirillaceae; genus CBDBND01. Next base: position 74,478 of record CBDBND010000015.1, read on the forward strand.
GTCTGGGTCCCGCGCCATCATTTCGTGAATCTCCGGCCGGTTGGGCACCTCCATCTTGGTGGGCGGCGTCGCCACCGTATACCCCTCCTCTTCCATGCGCTGATGCAGCGCTTTCATATTTTCCGTCGGGATCACGAGAATGGTCTCTCCTGCTTTGGGAACGGCCGTCCAATCGGTTTCCTTAAGCGGCGGGTCCGCATCGACCAGCTCCATCAGGCCGATCATCCCCGTTTCCGCACCTTCCGCATTCAGGACCACCATATTAAGACCGGAAATGTTCATCCCCATCAGTTCGGACGCCCCGGGATTGCCGATATGGCCTTCGTAGAAAACATCCATGCCGAGGAGATCGCGGTAAAACGCGACCGACTTTTCCATGTCTCGCACAATTACGGTGGTGCGTTTGGACGGCGCTGTCTTGTTGTCTGTCATGCCTTCACCTTGTCTGTCATTGCATTGTCAGTCTGGTGCACGGTTCGCGGCACAAGCATAACCTTTCAAATCATTGACCTTATTGCTAGGGTCTGTTGACATTTAACGCATGGCGATGATGGTTGCGACGAGGTTGCAGTTTGCGGCGTAGCTGATGTCGGTCTTGTCGTAGCGTGTTGCGATGCCACGGAATTCCTTGATCTTGGCGAAGTAGTTTTCGATCAGATGTCGCCAGCGGTACATGTGCTTGTCGTAGGCCGCCGGCCGCTTCCTGTTGGCGAGCGAGGGAATGACGGCGCTTGCGCCACGTTGGTCCAGTTGTTCTCGCAGCCAGCCGGCATCGAATGCCTTGTCGGCGATGAGGGCATCGAAGTGAACGTCGTCGATCAACGGCTGAAGGTGATATGTGGTCGGTCATTGCCTATGCCGACAACCTCTTTAACTCAAACAAGATCCGGTCCGCCCAAGAGAACTTTGACGTTTGAGGTGGTCCTGGAAAATCGGACAGTTGTTTAAGGTGTATTCCCCCGGTTACGGAGGAATACGAGATGACGAAGCGACGGAAGTTCACGCCTGAGTTCAAGGCGAAGGTGGCGCTGGAGGCGCTACGTGGCGACCGGACGATCCAGGAGATCGCGGCGCGCTATGAGGTTCACCCCAATCAGGTCAGCACATGGAAGCGCCAGGCCATGGACGGCCTGGGCGATGTGTTCTCGAACGGCGTGGAGGCGTCCCGCCGGGACATTGAGGCCGAGGTCCACGATCTTCATGCCAAGATCGGCCAGTTGACGGTGGAGCGGGATTTTTTGGCCAAAGGGCTCAAGCGATGAGCCGGCCGGAGCGCAAGGCGATGGTGCGCCGCGACGTTTCCGGTCTCAGCTTGAGCCGTCAATGCGAGATACTGTCGATCAGCCGATCATCTCTCTATTACAGGCTGCGGGGCGAGAGCCCGGCCAACCTGGCGCTGATGCGGCGCATCGACGAGTTGTTCCTTAAACATCCGTTCTATGGGTCCCGTCAGATGGCCCGTCATTTGCGCCGCGAGGGGGGTGTCGTCGGCCGTCACCGGGTTCGGCGCCTCATGCGCCTGATGGGGCTGGAGGCGATCTACCGGGCGCCGAAGACGAGCACGCCCCATCCCGAACACCGGGTCTATCCGTACCGTCTCAAGGGCCTCGCCATCGAGCGCCCCGACCATGTCTGGTGCGCCGACATCACCTACATCCCGCTCAGGCGCGGCTTCCTTTATCTGGTCGCGGTGATGGACTGGGCGAGCCGCCGGGTCCTGGCCTGGCGGCTGTCGAACACCATGGATGCCCGGTTCTGCGTCGAGGCCTTGAATGAGGCGCTCGACACCTCCGGCAGGCCGGAGATCTTCAACACCGACCAGGGCAGCCAGTTCACCAGCTTCGAGGTCACCGGCCGCCTCAAGGAGGCCGGGATCACGATCTCCATGGACGGGCGCGGCCGGTGCATGGACAACATCTTCATTGAGCGACTGTGGCGCTCTCTCAAGTACGAGGCGGTTCACCTGCACGAGCTGACCGACGGCTTCCACGCCGAGAGGGTCATCGGCGAATGGATCGGGTTCTACAACACCGAGCGGCCCCATTCGTCGCTCGGAGGCAAAACGCCGGCGGAAGCCTACGCGGCGGGGCAGCCTGTGGATATGTTGGACAAGACTACCGCCTTGCCCACATCCCCACAGGCCCAACAACAGAAATCAAATATGATAAACAGGATTCTGGCGGCATGATCAGACAGCGGAATACACCTTAGATAAGCCGTCAGACTGTCCAAACAAGTGGGACCACCTCAGACTCTTCCACTATCATCGCAACCCAGATCTTCGCCAATTCAAGTCTGCCGGTGGCAAGTTGATCATGTACAACGGATGGGATGATGGATGCTGTCGGGCCGACGCGAGCATTGAATACTACGAGATGGTCACGCGATTGATGGGTGGACCTGACCAGACCATGGACTTCATGCGTCTTTTCCTCCCAGCGGGAATGGACCATTGCCGCTATGGTATTGGCGGTGGGGAAGTGGACTGGATTACGGCGCTTGAGAAATGGGTCGAGGATGGTATCGCACCCGACCAAGTGATTGCCTACCACATGATGGAAGAACCGTATCCGTCTAGATCTCGACCACCGACAGATTACGGACCTCCGTATACCCGGATGGCTCGGCATCCGCTGCCTGAAGGGTCTTTCGATCGCGCGCATCCCGTATACCCTTACCCGGATTGGCCCATCTATTCTGGAGAAGGGGATCCGGCTAAACCAGAAAACTGGGAGAAAGCACCGCGTTAAGCGATGAGGCTGACCTTCTTCCCACGACATGGGCCATATTGAACTGAAATTTTCCATTTATAATCCCTGGTTGGGAGGGGGAGAGTTCCAAGAAGAAGTCGAAGTTTACGGATGCTCGGATCGACTTTGTTCTGAAGAAAGCTGTAAAGGTGGTTGCGGGCGCTTACAGCCAAACCTCATCCAGGTGTAGACAACGCTGGTTGCGGGTCCTCAATTTGAACCTCCAAACTACTCATGTAATTTGTAGTGTTTCGCCATGAGTTAGTAATTTCCCAATGAGTTCAACTACTTGCTTTTCTTTTTGGATTTCTTTAATGGAAAACGAGTAACAAACGTTGGTGACGGGCGTGAACCAAAACGGTCCTCCGCTACCACCACGCTCCCATATCTCCGACGCAGGGGAGCTCAAAATTGGCAAAAACCTTGGCGTCTGGGAGTCACGATCTTGGAAATAGCTTGCCTTGACCTAGAGGGGGTTCTCGTCCCTGAGGTTTGGATTGCCTTTTCAGAATTGACGGGCATTGAGGAATTGCGTGCCACGACCCGTGACATTCCCGACTACGATGTGTTGATGAAGCAGCGGTTGTCTCTGCTTGATCAGCACTACCTTCGTCTGCCCGATATTCAAGGGGTCATCGCAAAACTTGAGCCACTTCCGGGCGCGGTAGACTTTCTAGATTGGCTTCGAGAAAGATTTCAAGTCATCATTTTGTCCGATACTTTCTACGAGTTTTCGACGCCTTTGATGCGGCAACTCAAATGGCCCACGCTATTCTGTCATCGCCTCATTACAGATGAAGAAGGGAGGGTCGTGGACTATAAGTTGCGTCAGCCAGACCCCAAACGGGCGTCAGTTAAGGCACTGCATACACTTAACTATCGCGTGATCGCGGCTGGGGACTCTTACAACGACACCACCATGCTCAGTGAGGCCGATGTCGGCATACTCATTCACGCTCCACAAAACGTGATTGATGAGTTTCCTCAATTTGAGTCGGCGGATGATTTTGACGCGCTTAAGTCAGCTTTTGTCGACGCCAGTGACAGGTCGCTGAGCCGTTAATCTATCCGGGACCATCTTGATCGGTGGACGCCCAATGTTTGAAGGGTTCGGTGGCGTCGACCAAGTCATCTAAGATCATTTTTCTCCAAACCTCACAGCCTTCAATGAAGTTTGGGATGGAGCCTGTGAACATTGAATAGCTCAATGCCTCCGAGAAGTGGGTTTCAGGCACCTCGCACTGGTAGGCCCAGTCGATATGCCATTCAAGTTGCGTCCAATTCCTTATGGATGTGTGTATGGCCGCCATAGACATGTGAAGCAAACCTTCGTCGATTTGCGCGCTTTTTACCAAAGCCTTCAAACCCGCTAGATATTCCGCCCGCCCATCAAGCGAAGAAACGTGCGCCTTCCAATACTTTTCGGCGAATTCGAAAGCCGAAGCCCCTTGGGCATAGGCAGCCATTCTTGCAGAGACGGGCACCCGGTCGGGAGAACCACCAGCCTCCAAATATTTGCTTACATGTTGGGTTGCGAGGAATTCTTCTTTAACAGCCAGTATCCCTAGCCAAATGAATTCTTTGTCTATTTCGTCTAGGAAGCGCTCCCCAAGCGTAAGGGCCGTATAACAGGCATCATACCCCTCCAACAGTTGAGGTGCTGTTAAAGCCAATAGGCCATGATGGGGTAGAAGATAGCCACGCTTCTCTTTAACTGCTTCAATGCGCTTGATTGCATCATCAAAATCAAGCTGTTCATCTTTCTGATTCATGTAAGGCTCCAAAAAGGGAGCTTGAAAGACTGAGACGTCTCGCAAGGGCCCGATTGTGAAGGTTTCGTCTACCGCACTATGATCAATTTCCTCTGAAAGATCACCACGATAGTTTTCCTTTTTGCATATTGGGCGGTTATTCCGTACTCCGCTAAGTTCGCCTAGGTCTCAGAGATACGCGTCGGTAATCCTGCCTTTGCGTCCGTGAGGGGAAATGCCAGTCGCGTTGGAAATGTGCCTTATTACCAATTATCATTGAGCGATGGATGACGGTTTAATAAGAGAGTCATTTGAAATCCTTATGACAAGGAAGAATTTTGCTCTCCGGCGCTGTATAAAGCTGTCCTCGCAAGGTTGAAAAAGGTTTCCCTTATGTCTCCACGGATGAGAATCACGATTGCCCTGTTCGGCGCCATTGCAAGCGTATCCGTACCCCTTTACTTAAGTTCGGTTAAGGCACAGGAGATTGAAGCGCCCATGGAACAAGCTGCCCTGCCTCCTGCCGCCGATACTTGTGAAACAAAACCCTATTCCATTTTGGTAACGGTTCATGACGTCCGCCGTTCGGAAGGCACCATTACGGCTGATCTGCACGGCGACGATCCGGAGAAATTTTTAGGCAGAGGTCAAAGACTGGACAGGATACGCGTGCCGGCGACTGAAGGTCAGACCCAAATGTGCATTGCCGTCGATACGCCGGGTGTCTATGCCCTTGCCCTCTATCATGACGAGGATGCAGATACCAAGTTTGATAAGAACTTTATTGGGCTTCCTTCAGAACCTTTCGGGTTATCAAACGATCCAAAGATCCGCCTTGCCATGCCCAAGCACAGCGAAAGTGCTTTTGAAGTGACTGGGCCCTTAACGCCGGTGACAGTGACGCTACGACACTAAAGCCGCTGCAGGCCAACGATTCTGTAAACACCTTTGAGTTTGTCCCGGCTGTAAAACTCACTGGCAAGGGGGTAAAGGGTCCCTATCGCCACAGCATAAGAGGTCACGGCGATTAATTCACCGATGACGAAACCACCCCCTGTCCGAGCCAAAACAACATCGACCTTGAGGCCGTCCAGAGAGACCGAAGGGCTGACATAGAGCATGTCGCCGGCATCGTAGCGGGGCATGAGCGTGTCATCGGGCATGAGGATGGCGAACGCCCGGGGGTCGCTCCATAGAAACGGAGGACGCTGGGTCCGCATGGGTGCGGCGTCGAAATTGCCCTCTCCGACATCGATGTCCTGACTGGAGACAAGCAGGACCGGGAGATTGGGCGATGGACCCGGCTCCGCTGCATAGCTGGCAAGACCTGTCTGAGACCCGCCAGCAGAGCGGACCTGTTTCAGTACGGGTTCCACATCCGGTGCCAGCTCGAGAATGCCTTGTTCATAGACCGTAAGCGCCGGGATTAGATCGGCCAGCGCCCTGTTATCCCACTCTTCCCGAGGCGCGTCCTTGAGGTGAAGAAAGGTTTCGGTCAAGAGCGCCAGCATGGTGCGCTGGCTTAGTGTGTGGCGGACCGGCTTATGCATAAACCGGTTGACCGTCGACGGCGTCAGCCCGGCCGACGTGGCCAAACCACTGGCGGACTGGCCGGTGAGCGCCATCATTCCGCGGACCAATTTGCGGGTTTCCCGCTGATGCGCCGTCAGCGCCTCTTCGCTGAGAGGCGTTTCTGTGTGCGTACCGTCCATGCAGCACCTCGCGTCCCTGTTAGGCGCAGGATAGCATTTTGAGATATTAAAAAATGCTTTATACTCTGCGCATTGTTGCTCGTGCGTCTAGTGTCGTCAAGTCGTGCGTCGTCAAAGGGACGATGTGCTGCCATTATTTACAAAGATTAACGCTTGAACCAGGGCTGAGGTTGCAGCCTGAGAGTGCATCTATTGCGTGCATCCCCTGGTCATGACCCCGGGTCATGACAAAGGCCCAATTCCCTTAGAGTCTGGCCGGAAAAGAATCGTTTATTTTCATAACCTTGCTAGTCTACGGATGAAGACTTGGATGCTGGCGATCAGGAGCCAGGCAAGGGCGCTCTCGACGGTCGCCTCGAAGTCCTTCGCAAGGCGGCGGCAGCGGCCCGCCCCTCGGCCTCGCGGGTGCGCGCCAGAAGCGCCCGGTTGCGGACCACGCCTTGGCAACGGAAGAGGTGCTGGACGCCTTACGGCAGGGGCTCGATCTCTATAATGCATATAAAAAAGAAGAAAAGCTCTTGTTGTATGCATAATTATTTGACATAATTCACATTGTCGGCAGCAGTGGTTTTGTTTTGGACGTTTGATGCCGACCCCGCGGGTCCAGTGCGTTACGCCCGCGGTGATTCTTGGAACTTATCGGTTCTCTCCTCATTTTTTGACTTGGGGGTCCGTTCCTTCGAACGGGCCCTCTTTTTCTTTCTGACCTCACCTATGCAAACAAACACAAAGAATGGCTGGACCATTGAGCAGGGTTTGGCCGCCCAATATGCCGCGCAAGCGGGATTGGACCCCAATCTTGGTGCTGCTGCCGGAAAAGACGCTTGGGATGTTCTGCGTGCTCTTCGGGACGTAGTGGATGAACCTGATCCTAAAAGGCAATCGAAACTAGCGAACAAGGCCTTTCGGCGCCGCAAACGCGCTGGCTCCTGGATCGTCCGGTCGCCACGTAGCGCCTCCAGCGCAATCTTCGCCTTGAACTCAGGCGTGAACTTCCGTCGCTTCGTCATCTCGTCTTCCTCCGTAACCGGTGGAATACACCTTAAACAACTGTCCGATTTTCCGGGACCACCTCGGTACCACATCACCGGTTTCAAGATTTAGGGTAGTTGCAGTCCACTGTCGATCAACGACAACTAATGCATCCTCAACCTCTTCACCCAGGATTTCAGTGCGTATCGCTTTAGGGTTAGATTGCATGAGCCCTTTATAGTGGGCTGCTGAAAGTACTCTAAGAGCCCAACCGAAAACTAAGTTGAATGATTTCAGTCCTTTATGATTCTTCCGAGTTGTCAACTTGGAGGAAGTCATGCCTTGGACTGAAATCACCCGCCCTGACTATGACCGGCGCGGCTTTCGTTATGCAAGCGATGTTACCGACGCGGAATGGGCTTTGATCCAACATTTTATGCCCGAGAGGGCTAAAACGGGCCGCCCGCGCCGGACTTGCATGCGCTCTGTATGGAATGCGATCCAGTACATCGCGGCCACGGGCTGCCAATGGGCCATGCTGCCCAAAGAGTTTCCGCCGTTCACGACCGTGCAGTACTATTTCTACCAAATGCGCGACAGCGGTGTACTGGACATTCTGAACGATGCGCTTGTCGCGGCGGCGCGTATGCTGACGGGACGGGAGGCCACGCCCACCGCTGGGATCATCGACAGCCAATCGGTCAAGACGACCGAGAGCGGCGGCCCGCGTGGCTATGATGCGGGCAAGAAAACAAAGGGGCGTAAGCGTCATATCGTAACCGACACAGACGGAAACCTGCTGGGGCTGATCACCCATGCCGCAGACATCCAGGACCGCGACGGGGCATCCATCGTAATCGCGCAGGCCCTCGAAAACCATTCGAGCCTGACCCACATTTTTGCCGACGGTGGCTACTCAGGCGACAAACTTCGTGACGCAATGGCCTCAATCGATGGCCCGACAATCGAGATCGTAAAACGCCCACCCGATGTCACGGGCTTTGTCGTCATCGCCCGGCGATGGGTGGTAGAGCGCACCTTCGCCTGGCTCGGGCGCTGCCGTCGCTTGGCAAAGGACTGGGAAAAAACAATCGCATCGGCGGATGCGTGGACGCTCATCGCCGCCATCCGAAGATCCGCACGTCTTATTGCAAGAAAAACCGCTCAGGAGTTTTGAGTCAGACTGTAAGACCGAACCTTAAGTGGCTGAGCAACGTTGAATAATGAGCTACTCCCTGATTATTGGACAGGTTCTGGTTTGATTTAAGCTACTTTCTGGGCCTGCTGATCGGTTTGGTTTTGCTCGATTGCCGTCCAATAGACCACGGCGGGCGGCCTGCCGCCAAGGGCGGAATGAGGACGCCTCTCATTGTAGAACGTGATCCATTTGCGGATACCCGCCCTGGCCTGTGAGCCGTTTTCCCAGGCGTGCAGATAGACGCACTCGTATTTGAGCGTGCGCCAAAGCCGCTCGACGAAGATGTTGTCGAGGAACCGCCCCTTGCCGTCCATCGAGATGCGCACGCCCGTCCGCCGAAGCCGGTCGGTCCAAGCAAACGAGGTGAACTGCGAGCCCTGGTCGGTGTTCATGATCTCTGGCGCACCGAACGTGTGGGTCGCCTCGTTTAACGCCTCGACGCAGAAGTCAGCCTCCAGCGTGTTCGAGATGCGCCAAGCCAGCACCGTGCGGGTAAACCAATCCATGATGGCAACCAGGTACAGGAACCCCCGGCGCATCGGCAGGTAGGTGATATCCGTTGCCCAGACCTGGTTCGGTCTGTTCACACTCAGCCCCCGGAGTAGATACGGCCAGGTCTTGTGCCCCTTCGCTGGCTTTGAGGTGCTGGGCTTCTGGTAGATCGGCATCAGGCCCATGAGCCGCATCAGGCGGCGAATCCGCTTCTCATTGACGCAATGGCCTTCGTTCTTCAAATGCCACGTCATCTGCCGGACGCCAAAGAACGGCGTGTCCAGGAACTGTTCATCGATCTCACGCATCAGCGCGAGGTTCATCTCGCTCTCACCCTTGGGCGTGTAATAGAACGACGACCGGGAGATCGACAGCAGCGCACACTGCCTGCTGACCGATAATCCGGGATGACCCGGCTCGATCATGCCGCGTCTCACTTCACGCCCCAGGGCTTGAGCTGTCTGGACAAAAAATCGTTGGCCACAGCCAACTCCCCAATCTTGGCATGCAGTTCCTTCACCTGCGCTTCGTCGATCTCCGGTTGCCGGCGGCCACCACGGGCGAACAGGCCAGGAGCACCATCAAGCAGCGCACGCTTCCATTGATGAATCATCGTCGGGTGAACCCCGAACCGGCTGGACAGCTCGGATACGGTCTCTTCGCCCTTCAAGGCTTCAAGGGCTACTTTCGCCTTGAATTCCGGCCAGTGTTGCTTGCGTTTCGACATCTCTGATCTCCTTCTCTACGAAGACCAGAAGACAACAAAGTGTAGCTTACGTCAGTGTCCGATTCCCGGGGAGTAGCTCATAACCGACCCCAAAGTTGCTGGAGATTGCAAAAATCTCTTTCGGTCTTGCAGTTCCGAGATCCAGGCCTCGGCGACTTATGGCATTTCGGATGCCAAGCGTCGGCATCATCAGATGAGACGCAAATTGGTTAGCAACATACTCAATCGGGTCATCGAAACTCTCAGTGTCCGCACGATCACGCATCTCATCGATAGTTGAGCCATGACCAAATACGTGGTGACCAAGCTCATGTGCACAAGTGAGATTTCGCCGGACAAGTGGCCTTAAGGCAGATATGTGAATACGTGGTCTAGGAACACGGTCGTACATACCCTCCATGCTGATATCGTTAAATCGAACAGTGATACCTTGCGCCTCACAAAGATCATATATGCAAAGCGGACCAACCAAATCTAAACCAGCGTCCTGTCTGACTTGTATCGAAGCCTTTAAGGCATCGGCGGCAATTTTTTTGCGATTGAACATAGTGTGCTCCGCTAAAGCTGCTCGCATTATTCACCCCCCTCTGGGACTTCCGCTTCGCTTCTCATCGCAGAAAGCAGCGTCAGCAATTTTTCTAAATCTTCAGATTTGATCTTTGCTAGCTCTCTCGCTGCCAATTGGAGGCGGGGATCATCAGAGGCGATTTGCTCGTCTGCCTCAGCAAGCAACCATGAAATGTTGACATCATAGATTTCTGCGAATTGGGAAATTTCATCAGTGGATACGCGCCTGTTACCCGCTTCAATCTCTGATATTGATGGGCGGTGCAGACCCATCAGCTTAGCAATCTGCCCCTGAGACAGTCCGGCGAGTTTTCTGGCTTGCCGAACGCGGTCGGCGACTAGTTTTCTTTTGTCCATCTCAGTCATCGTCTTTCACTTTCTTTGTGTTTTTTTCGGCGATCTTTAGAACTTTCTGCACGCACTGATCGATTGAGCACAGAGACTTATCCTTGTCGCAAAAGAGGTTTTCGTCTTTGGGAATATCTACTCCCAACTTTGCACCAAGCATCGCCGTTGCGATTGGCCAAACCTCGCTAATGAAATCTTTGACATCTCGCGCTGGCTTAGTTCCGCCAGACAGTGCCGGACAATCGAGTCCGCTAATGGTCTGAATTTCTTCAATCACGTCGCACAAGGCGCTCTTAATCGTGTCTTTGTTCATGCAGACACCTCCTTCTTACAGAAGGTAAGATAATCTTACAATCCCGGATTGTCAAGACGCGAGAATATGGAGTTCACTACAACCCTAATAATATAGGACTGTCATATCGTTGGGGATTCGATCTTATCTCAACAACAAGTGGCCGTTTCAGGTCCTTAGAAAGCAGAATCTGCGGGTATGCGGCGGAAGAATGCGGCTAATTAGTCGATCCTGAAAGACGCAGAGATTCTCTGTAATAGACTGTTATTGCGGATCAATTTTGTTGGCAATGGTGGTTCGGAATCGCCGGATTTTCTATACTGCAAGGCCGGTTCCTTGCAATTTCCGGATCAAAAAATGCGCCCCACATCAGCCAATGACGTCCCTTCTTTAGATCTCTTCCGCACCGCGCTTGAGAACATTCTCGATCAACGGCACGAACTTTATCGGCTCACCGAGTTGATCGATTGGCAGGGTTTCGATGAGGCGTTTGGTGTCTTGTATTGCCCTGACAACGGCTGCCTGAGGCTGAAACGCACTCCGATCCGTCGGCTGATCTTCGAAGCGGGTACGGTCATGCCGCACTTGGCGCGGACCAACGCCTGGGTCGTCGGCGGGCGTAACGGCTCTTCCACGCTTCCTGATTGGGATATCTCCGCCGATGTCGCCGGCGATGCTCTCACGTCAGTCTCACCGAGTTCGCGCGGAACCTGCCCGTCCGCGCTAAATGATTGTCGCGCCCCGGTTGTTCAGAGGGCCTCGATACGGGCGGCAATCATGATCACGCAGGATCGGTCGTCATGCGCACGCAATTGGTCAATATAGGAATTGATCTCCTCAAGCTGGTCCGGGTTTTCGTAGTAAAGGGTCATGGCTTTTGCGCCGTCGTTGTCCTGCACGCTAAACTAATGAACTCATGAAGGCGAATACACGACAAATGATGTGAATCCGGGCGTACTTGATGGAGGTTGTAACGACACCGTTCACCCCGGCCTGTCCTCGCGCTTGTCCCCCGACCTCCGAACGGATACATCCCCGCTTACCTCGGATGGCCGAACAAAAACCGACAAACGTGCGCAGCAATGCGCCGGGGTTTGAATGAATCCTCTTACGATATGCTTACGGCTGAAAACCTGGGAAGGCTTAGCTGTGCGGAGAAAACTGGAATATCATATATCAATCAGTATGTTACGTAGGTGTAGGAAATCTAATATAAGCCAATTGTCCCAGATCCCTGCAGACATTTACCTCTGTCCACGCCTTGATCTACAACCACTTCAACCACCAACGTCATCTCAACCGTCGCGACATTTTCAAACAAGACCGAGACGCTGCCCTGGCCGAGTGGCGTCAACTTGCTGCCTGAGAGGCCTCCATTAGGAATGCTTCTGCTCCGGACCAGTTAGTCTGACAATGCCCCGCTTACATACGGTAGCTCAGCCGCAGACCAATTTGTCGTTCATCGGGAACAAAAAGGTTAATGGCCGTTCCGAAGGAGAATAGATCGAACATCTCTTGGCTGCTGCGAACTGTTTCGGAGTCCAATAGATTGTCCGCATAGAAAATGGCCGACCAGGAATCCCCTTCCACACCTAAACGAGCGTCCACATTCCAATAGGACGGCAGCATCCAGCGGTTCCAATGGGCTTGGAACCGCTTGCCCTGGTATTGAGTGGCCAGTTCCGCCACGATATTGAAGTCATCAGTGACCGGGAAAGAGCCATTCAACCCGAATGTAAGCCCATGTTCGGGCGCGCGCTCGAGCTGGTTTCCATTCAAATTGATTTCGCATACAGGAATGGGAGTGCCGTCGGCGGCATTCTGCGTCGTTGCCGTACAATTGCCGGCACGGACGATGTCATTGCCGCTCAAGGTGGTGAATATGAAGTTTGTGTACTTCGTATCCAAATACGCATAAGCAGCATTGAAGGTGACTTCATCGGATACAGCTACAACCATGTCGGCTTCAAGGCCGTAGACTTCAGCTTTACCGGCGTTTCTGGTCACTGTGCCAAGGTTAATGCCCTGGCCGCCGGAAGCGTCTTGGGTGGTCACCTGCTTGTTGGAGTAGTCCATGAAGAAAGCCGAGCCGTTCAGTTGAACGCGGCCGTCTGCCCACTGGGACTTAGCGCCCACTTCATAGTTCCACAGGGTTTCGGGCAGGAAACGGTTGGTTGTTAAGGTGGTGCCGATGCTAAGGGTGGAGAAGCCCCCCGGCTTGGCACCTTTGGATACGGTCCCATACACCATCACATCGTCGGTAGCTTGATAATCCAGCGATACCCGAGGGGTGAAGAAAGTATCGCTCGCCTGGGCCAACGGCAATTCAATGGCCGGTGAATAGGGCACTGGCCCGGAGAAAAAGACACCGAAAGCCCTATTGACGTTGCCGTCGACGTCGTAGGTGAAATTCTCGTCCGAATAGCGGGCTTCCGCCGTTAACGTCAGATCATCACTAATATCAAACTCAAGATACGCATAGCCGGACCAATGCTCTGTATTGCGGTTGAGGAACGCGGAATTCAGGCCGGCAGGGCCCTGTAACGCAAGATTGAGTTCGGCGGAGCCACGTCCCGCGAAATCAACCGTCGCGTTACTTTTGGTAATCTGTCTGACCTTTTCATCCCAGTACAAACCGCCGATGGCCCAGCGGAACCCTTCCGATTCAAGGTCGCTGAAACGAATTTCCTGACTGAACTGTTCAGTACTAGTGAAGAAGTCGATATTGACCGACCGGGACAGTGTCTCGCCAATGCCGCCCGGTGGTGGGAACGGCACGAAAGCCCTTGGTGCACCGCGCCTGTCGGAGTCAAACCTCTGTGTTGTTGTGGCGTCGTTGTAGCCGGTCAGGGAAGTGAAAGTTATGGCATCCGAGACATCCCATTCGGCTCTCAGATTGTAAATGTAGGATTCCATGTCAGCACCTGGGAAATCCATGCCCGGATTAAATGGGTCAGTGCTATAAGTGACCTTGTCATCGGGCTCTATGGACAGCAGACCGAAGGTGGGATTGAATGCTCCGGTCAGGCCCAACGGGTTGGCAGGGGCGGGAATGAAGTTGATGCCGCCCTTAACGACCTGGGGACGGACTTCGTTGGAATCGTCTGAATAGGCAACGCGGGCCATGACACTTAATTTTTCGGTCATCTCCGCACTCAGCACACCCGACACACCTAAACTGTCAAAACCACCGATTTCGGCGTTTGTAATTGTGTTTTTGTGAAACCCGTCATGTTCGGCGTAAGCAGCGTTTATGCGGATACCTACTCTTCCATCGTCATCGACCGGTCCGCTGACGCCGGAGCGTATTTCCAACTGGCCGTTATCTCCAGCGTCAACAAATACATTAGCACTGAATTCATCGGACGGACGCTTAGTGATGTAGTTGATAGCCCCGCCAAAGGCGACGCGACCATAGAGCGCACTTTGAGGCCCTTTTACCACTTCAATCCGCTCTACATCCACAAGCCGCATGTTCATGAGGTTGCCGCCGCCGGCGGTCTGTATGGACTCACTGGAAACATCAATGCCGTCCAACAGAATGCCGACCGGGGGACGGCCACGGGTAGCGGGCAGACCGCGAATGGCCGGGCGGGTGTCCTGCCGGGCAAAACCGAGATCAAACGTAAGACCCGGAGTCAAACGCGCCACGTCTTCAACGTCGCGTATGCCACTCCGCTCGATTTGTAGATCGGTGAAAGCAGTGATGGACATAGGAATGTCCTGTAAAGATTCTGCCCGGCGCCGGGTTGTCACCGTGATTTCTTCGATGGCGACATTTTGCGCAACGACCTCCTGCACTCCAATCACAGAAATGACAGAAATCGTGGTCACGTAGGCAAAGCTTTGCCGGAAGCGTCTTGATGCCATGTTTTCCTCCCCCCTATTTTTTTGTTTCTTTTGTGACATCAGATTACCAAAATTAGGCATTGTCAGACTAACTGGTTAGGGTCAACTCTCTTGGGCCCTTGTTTCCTGGGTCTAGGCATTAAAACATGCGTTCGCTTGGAATTGACCAAGCAAGGCACGGCTCGGAACGGCGAAAACTCACCTCACTAGACTAACAAATTAATTTAGTCTGACAATGCCCTTTTCAGCGGTGCCTCGTGGACAGACCAGACGAAGCAGCCGATCTCGGGTCCGTCAATGCCCCAGGCGGGTACGACCTCCTCAACGGTGCAACCGAACGACTCGAAGACCTTTACTGCATCTGCTATGGGGTTCGATCACGCACCATTCGGTATCGCTCAGATCGCTTGCGTAGCGGTGCGCCTCGCGCTCATATTTCTCACGAGTGGCGTCAGTCCACATCTTGTTATCCTCCTTGCTGGCGAACACAACAAGGGAATCACAAGGGACTGATTCCACTCAATTCTTTTTCGGTCAGGCTCTAAGGAACTCAAGCGCAGCCCTGTGATCCCGCCGTTTCGTGACATAGACCTCAAGAACTTCGCCTTCATGATCAACGGCCCGCCATAGATAGTGTATCTCACCGTTGATCCGGACGAACACCTCATCGAGATGCCAGAGCCACGGCGAATAGGATCCATGACGAACCCGGCGTTTCCGGATCTCCGAAGAAAACAACGGGTCAAAGCGGTTCCACCAGTACCGCACCGTTTCGTAGGAGACGTCGATCCCCCGTTCGTGAAGCAGATCTTCCACCTGTCTCAGGGACAGTGGAAATCTCACATAAAGCATCACAGCGAGGCGGATGACCTCGGACGAACTGTTGAAATAACGGAAGGGATTGTGCATCTCTGGAAGCTAAGAGACCGCACTACTTGACTCAAGCCGATTTAGTCTGACAGTGCCCACTGCCGAGGTGAAACCTTCCTCGAAAAAGAAGGAATCAGCCCCGAAGGCCGGTTTCAGTTGGTCAAGCCAAGTCGCGTTCGGGTCGAACTTTGCAAAGAAGGGCTGCGCGACCCAGCAGGGGTTCCGGCCCTGCAGGAAGCGAAGCACGAACACTTTCTCACCGGCGATTTTCTGAACACCTACGACCTCGACTTTACCCGGAGTCGCGCTCATACTCGGACCTCGAACTGTGCGAGCTAGTCCCGACACTTGCCGTATTGCGCCTTGAAAAACTTGTAAGCAACGCGCGAGGGGAACCTCGAAATACCTATAGGCACCTGTATCCCGCTCTACAAACATATAATAGGGAACGATGCCAAGGCCGACCTGTTCCCGCCACATCCTCGCCCAAGTGTTGGAATTGTCGTTCACATTGGCGAGCAGCGGCGCTTGGCTGCGAAGCACCGCCCCAGTATCACGTATGCGACGGACCGCAACACGGACCAAGTCGGTACTCATTTCCTGCCAATGGTTGAAATGAACCATGATTGCGACGTGGCGGCCCATACGGACGATGTCCTCAAGCAGGCGCAGCAAGTCGTCCGCGTCATCGTCGTGCACGAAGCGATGCGGCCAGAAGGCCAAGGATTTGGTACCAATCCGGATATTTCGAACGTGGAAAAGATCCGGATTATCGATGATTGGCCTTAGATATCCGTCCATCACCCGGCTCTTCATAATCATCGGATCGCCCCCGGTGATCAGGAGGTCGGAGACCTCCGGATGAGCGGCAAGATAGCGGTGCAGGTCTTGTGCGTCCTTTGACGCAAATTTGGGTATTTTCTTAATGCCAACGAACTGGGCCCAGCGGAAGCAGAACGTGCAGTAGGCGTGGCAGGTCTGACCTTTGCTAGGAAAGAACAGTACAGTTTCTCTGTATTTGTGCTGGAGCCCTTCAAAAATCTCATCGTCGTTGCGAGGAATATTTGACTCAAGCTGTCCGGAGGGATGGGGATTAAGACCCGCGCGAATCTCTGCAGCCGCGCACTCTATCTTATGCTTAGGCGCTTTGCAGATGAGAAGATTGGCAATGCGCTCGAATTCATCTTCTCCCAGCATTCTCCTTTGCGGGAAGACCAACTTGTAGATCGGATCGTCGGGAACCTTATCCCAATCGATAAGATGATCGACTACATAGCGATTGGTTCGGAACGGCAGCACGGTACTGACAACGCGCATGACAAACAAATCATCTGCTGTGAAGTTGCCGAACTCCGCGATCGTGTTTAGATTTTTCGCTGTTAATGCTTGATACTTAACACGCATTCGTTTCTTCTCCTTCGGGATGAGAAAACTGAGGTGGTCCCACATAGTTGGACAGTCTGACGGCGTCGCTAAGGTATATTCCGCTGTCTGATCATGCCGCCAGAATCCTGTTTATCATATCTGATTGCTGTTGTTGCGCCTGTGGGGATGTGGGCAAGGCGGTAGTCTTGTCCAACATATCCACAGGCTGCCCCGCCGCGTAGGCTTCCGCCGGCGTTTTGCCTCCGAGCGACGAATGGGGCCGCTCGGTGTTGTAGAACCCGATCCATTCGCCGATGACCCTCTCGGCGTGGAAGCCGTCGGTCAGCTCGTGCAGGTGAACCGCCTCGTACTTGAGAGAGCGCCACAGTCGCTCAATGAAGATGTTGTCCATGCACCGGCCGCGCCCGTCCATGGAGATCGTGATCCCGGCCTCCTTGAGGCGGCCGGTGACCTCGAAGCTGGTGAACTGGCTGCCCTGGTCGGTGTTGAAGATCTCCGGCCTGCCGGAGGTGTCGAGCGCCTCATTCAAGGCCTCGACGCAGAACCGGGCATCCATGGTGTTCGACAGCCGCCAGGCCAGGACCCGGCGGCTCGCCCAGTCCATCACCGCGACCAGATAAAGGAAGCCGCGCCTGAGCGGGATGTAGGTGATGTCGGCGCACCAGACATGGTCGGGGCGCTCGATGGCGAGGCCCTTGAGACGGTACGGATAGACCCGGTGTTCGGGATGGGGCGTGCTCGTCTTCGGCGCCCGGTAGATCGCCTCCAGCCCCATCAGGCGCATGAGGCGCCGAACCCGGTGACGGCCGACGACACCCCCCTCGCGGCGCAAATGACGGGCCATCTGACGGGACCCATAGAACGGATGTTTAAGGAACAACTCGTCGATGCGCCGCATCAGCGCCAGGTTGGCCGGGCTCTCGCCCCGCAGCCTGTAATAGAGAGATGATCGGCTGATCGACAGTATCTCGCATTGACGGCTCAAGCTGAGACCGGAAACGTCGCGGCGCACCATCGCCTTGCGCTCCGGCCGGCTCATCGCTTGAGCCCTTTGGCCAAAAAATCCCGCTCCACCGTCAACTGGCCGATCTTGGCATGAAGATCGTGGACCTCGGCCTCAATGTCCCGGCGGGACGCCTCCACGCCGTTCGAGAACACATCGCCCAGGCCGTCCATGGCCTGGCGCTTCCATGTGCTGACCTGATTGGGGTGAACCTCATAGCGCGCCGCGATCTCCTGGATCGTCCGGTCGCCACGTAGCGCCTCCAGCGCCACCTTCGCCTTGAACTCAGGCGTGAACTTCCGTCGCTTCGTCATCTCGTATTCCTCCGTAACCGGGGGAATACACCTTAAACAACTGTCCGATTTTCCAGGACCACCTCAGACAATGCCCTTCCGCCTAATCCTCAACTGGCTGAGGCTTCTCTTGCGCACAATCCTGGAGGTTCTGATCGCCGCCTTCACTCCGCAGCCAATCAAAGATCCGGCTTCTTAACGGTCAACTAATGCGAAAGAACAAACTATTTCAGTGGCTACGCCAAATTGCGCCACTTTTTAGCACCGTCTCAGCTGTTCTTATGGCTGGTGCGGCGATCTACACGGCACTGGTTGTCAAGCACACCGCCGATATTGCTACTGGCGAATTCGCCCTTACTAGAAAACCGGCAGTATTTCTGACCGACCTGGAACCGCGACTCAATATGGAAACCGATCAAAGCAGAGCCAGCCTTATTCTTATCGGCGTGCTCAGGGAGGTACGTGGCATCCCGACTACTGTACACCAAATTCGAGTGGGACATTACTACCCCTTCTGGGAATCGCACAATGAGGCGCGATGGCGTACCAACGGATGGCGAGAGGTCCCGTTGTATGGAGATCACTTAATTCGGCCAATGGCGTTGGGAATAATTGACGTCGGAGAAGTTGTATTCAGAAAATCTGAAAATCGAAATTTGGAAGCTAACACATCCTTTACATTAGCCTTCAAGGTTGAGTACACGTTGTCGATACAAGATGGACCACGGGAAAAGTGGAGTGTAACGGTATCGGTCAAGTGCGCCGAAGACGGGACCTGTACCGCTAGTGCCCCCCCCATGCCGAGCATCGAACCAGTACGAAAAATATGACCCCAAATACGCTGTAAGGGGGCCGTCTCGTGGGAAGGAACAAGCGCTACGTAGAGAAGAGACCCGGTGAGTGGTGGCGGTACTATCGTGGAGAAGTGGGCGCGTTCGTAGAAGTTGCGGGAAAATGCCGGATCTCGCCGAAATAGGCCAAAATGAACATGAGACTGACAGCGTTAGCACTGGCGTTGGTGCTATCAACACCAGAAACGGCTGATGAATCCAACTGCGATTATCTGAAAGCGGCTTCCGAGAACGCAATCAGTGAGATTAGAAACGAATATCTGGCTGCTGGCTTTGGCTGGAACTTTGTTGTCGATCTAAGTAATGAGATGAACTCAATAGACAAAGCTATCCATTGGGTTCAAAGGCATGATCAGCGTTGGCTTGGTAACGACAGCGCCGTATGTAGCAAGCTGTTTAACGAATATGTTGCTTATGCCAAAGAATACTCCTTAGAGACACGTTACGGCATTAAGCCTCCTGTCCCTTTCGAAAACCACATCCGCCGTTTTTTGTGATGTCAATTTTCCAGATGTGGATGAGGTTTTCGGGCGGGACACGTGCAATGAGGCGTTATGGCCGACCGACCACGATTGTCACGGACAGGTTACAGTCGTAACGGGCGGCGATGAAAGATATTAGGGTCGAAGATCGTCAGGTTTGCGGTCAGTGGCTCAACAATCGAGCCGAAAACTCCCATCAGCCCTTCCGAAGACGAGAAAAGGCGATGACGCGGTTCAGTGATATCAAGACCCTATAGAAATTCGCTTCGATCCATGCCTCGATCCACAATCACTTCAACCACCAACGCCATCTCAACCGCAGAGACATATTCAAACAATACCGAAACGCTGCCCTGGCCGCATGGCGTCAACTTGCTGCCTGAAGATCCTGTATTATGGCTTCTTCCGCTCCGGCCCTGTTAGTCTGACAATGCCACGGGCTGTGATGCAAGTTACGGACAAACGACTCCACTTCTCAACAACTTGCCCACAATTCGCAAAATTAGTTGGGGATAACTCCACTTGTAGGTCTAAATCGTTTGACATCAGAGCCGGACCTTTTCAGAGTTAAGTTGTCACGTTATCGAAGCCTTTGGGCAAGGCCGAGACCGCTGAAAAGTCTTTCGAGACAGGGACGCGATTGAGACACCGGTCTAAAAGCCGACGTAATGTGAAAGGCCTGCGGGCTGGTTGCCAAACCTATGATGAAGGCGCCTTCTGAATTAGGTGAGGGAACTGGACCGCGGGCCGCTTCATTTAAGCGATCTATCATTTGTTGCCGTGGTGATATTCCCAAACACCTGTTTGCCGTAATACTCCTCTTGGCTTTTCACGAAAACCTCATCCACACTATGACATAGAGCCACCATACCCAGGTCAATCGAATGGGGTATTCACAAGCGATAAGGTCATGAACGGTTCGGAAAAGATTTTTGATCCTGAATCCGGAGTGATGAAACGACCACATGATGTCCGGGCTTGTCCGGTGTGTCGGCCGGGCCTGGTCCTTGCCGGAGCCCGCCCAGAGCGGTGCATTGCTCATGGTGGCCACGAAGATGGGCCACGCCCGATGACCGGGAATGAAACTTTCAGCGTGGTCCGTGAGCGGTCACCATAATCATATTAGAGTAGGTTGTCCCTTCTTTTTACCTTATCCGCCGATCTCCATGATGCAAATCGTCCGGGTGTGGATGAGGTTTTCGGAATGGACAGCTGTCTAACAAGAGAGGTCGAGATGAACATACAAAGGTTTCTGTTTTTGTCATTTGGCCTGACGCGTGTGTATCCATGGAAGGACCGGAAAATTGCTAAGAGGGCATTCGACAAACTGGTAGAGCCAGACGGATCTAGGATCTGCAGACGAAACATCCTCGCGCTTTCAAGTATCGTGGTCATTGGAGGATTTGCAGATACCGACCTAAACGATCTAAGGATGTTTGGCATCACGCCGTCTGGGGATTGGGGAGTGCTTGTCCTTGGCTTGGCGATAATCTTGGCTCAGCTGTACTGGTATGTAATGAGGTATTGCCATCTGGATGAAGACGGTGTGGTCGATCAAAGGCCAGTTTCTCATGGTGAGGAGCCGTTGCTCATAAAAATATGGGGAACTGACCACCAACTCGTGCGGAAGAGTGCCGACCTGTTTGCGAACTATGCGACCTTCTTATTAGCCGGTCTGTCTTGGTATTTCGTTTGGTCATGGATCATCGAAGGTTCAACTTAGTACCACCCCTGTTCCTTTCGAAAACCTCATCCGGTTGAAATGAGGATGGATCCTTTGTAATCCGATTAGGATGATATCTTTCGTTGGAATGTTCTTCATGACGTTGGTGGCCATGGTCAAGGGGCCGCGCCGGCTGGCTGCAGAGAACATCACATTGAGACATCAGGTCTCAGTCTTGAGGCGTAAGCACCCTGGCCGGGTTCGGCTCTCGCGGCTGGACCGTATCTTCTTGAGTTGGCTGGTGAAGGTCTGCCCTTCGGTGCTCGATGCCACGGTCGATTTCGATTATTTCCGCAGTTGGCTGGTGGAGGGGCTCGGTTATGGCGATGGGTCCAAGGGCGGCCGGCCGCCCTTGGACCCATCGCCATAACCGAGCCCCTCCACCAGCCAACTGCGGAAATAATCGAAATCGACCGTGGCATCGAGCACCTCAAGCGGATCGCCGTCCTTGCTCAGGCGTTCAAAGTGATCGGAAAGCGAAAACAAGCTCTCGGGATTCATAGCGCTACCTCCGTGCGCCCATCGAATCACAATCAATCAGCCATGGCGACGGTTTTGCGGGTGTCCATCTGGCGTCTTATAGAAGCCAGGAAGCCGCTCAAACAGGCTGGCGAAATCTAAATTCGAAGTTTGCCAGTGAACTTCAAGGATTATCGCCCGTGATCAGACGGGTAAATCTGGGTGAAACAAGGGGAACCTTTTTCCGCTTGATGGCGGGGCCGGTAAACAGCTCAGACCGGGCCACTGCATTGTGTCAACAGATCAAACAGTCAAATCAGTATTGCGATCCGCTTAGAATTGACGGGTAAACACCCATTCGGCCCCTCCCATTTGATAACTGTTACCTAGTTTGCGGCAATCGATTCAAATTCGTAAGTTCCGTCAAAATAGGCACGAATATCCCCTGCGGTTTGGTCGGGGTCCTCAAGAGCGGCCATATGACCCAGTCCCGGATATACGATTAAGTTCCGCTCCGGCGAACTTTCCAGCAGTTCAATAAACTCATAGGCCTGGTCCACGGTCACAACCGGGTTTGCTTCTCCCCACATGATTAGGGTCGGGACGGAAATGGACTTGATTTTCGCTTCGATAGCACCTGAAACGTATTGACGGGTGCGAGCTAATTCTGCCCGCCTCTGTCCTTCCAGCATTTGCAGTTCATGCCACCGTGTGACGAGGATATCCGTCACGTCGTCCGGGTTGCCAAACCCGCTACTCAACATGAACTGGAAAAACGATTTCGGTGTTATTACCGTTAGGGCATCAATCCACCAGGGCAAGGCTCTGGCCGCGCTACGCCCCCGCACACCTGCGTTCAACGCACCTGGATTGAGGAGTACAAGTCGTTGAACCCGGTCCGGATTCTTAACTGTGAAGTGTAAGGCATGGGTTCCGCCGACCGACGTGCCGATCAAACTCGCCTGTCTGACGTCCAATTCGTCAAGAAAGTCTTCAATGAGGGACACGCCGCGTTCCAAGGTGTAGTCTCCCGACGGATCAGGACCGGTTAAACCATGCCCAGCCAGGTCGAACCGTATCACGCGGTATTTGTCCTTCAGTGCGTCCGCCCACGCATCCCACATGATGAGGCTCGCCCAATGGGCGTGAATCAAGACGATGGCTGGAGCGGCCTTAGGTCCTTCATCCCGGAAATGAAATCTCACGCCATCGATAGAAGTATATCGGGATTCGACCGAGCCGTACTTGGCCTCGAGATGCGATGCCGGGATATCCCGGTAATGCCAAGCCGTAAAAATAGAAACAAATGCGAGCGTAAGCACAAGTAGTGTTACGGTCTCCCCTAAAAATCGCATCACCGTTCCACCTCTCGTGTGCCATCCATGCTGCAGATCAAAACAAAGGGTTCCGTGATGGACCCCACGACCAAAATATCTTCGTAGCGAGCGCCCACACTGGACGCAGACAACAGACTTCCGTCGCTTTCCAGAACTGTTTGAATATCATCAAACTGCCTGTCTTTATTTTTCACTCGTTGCACTTGAGACGGAGAAAGTGCTGTTTCCTCCATAATATGCTGAACAAAAGCCAGAGTATTAGTATGGTTGGCAATCCAAAGATTACCGTCGGCATCAAGGTCAATGTTATCGACTGAACCCTCTAGCTCTATGACCTCCACTAAATCCAACAGGGTGCCATCACCTGCGAGGTTATAGACTCGTATTGCTTTGCCCATGGTTTCTCCGACGAAAAGCAATCCTTCTTCCGTATCCGCATTGATTCCGCCGGAAGATCTTAAGTCATCCATGACAACTGAAAAACTCGCGCCATCATAGAAAACCAAAGGGGATAATCCGAGTCCCACCATCATTTCACCGGCCCGTTCCATACTATTGGTCGCACCGGAGTCGTTGGCGATGTAAAACTTACTCCTCCCAACGGCCACCAAATCATTCGGATGAGTTATGAGAGGATCGGTTAGCGTCTGTATGTGATTGAATAACTGTTGACCACTTTGCTTCTCGAAAATCTCAATTCGTTCCTCAATCCCACCGGAATGATTAATGACAAACAGAGTTTGCGTGCCATTGTCATCCGTAAACAAACTGATGCCGTGCGGACGAAATCCTTCCGGTTCGCTGGCCAGGGCAGAGATTGGGGGAGCCCCAGTATCCGCTAGATTCAATTGGAGGATCTTTCCGGACGGATTCTTACCTTGTACCAGACCGCGCCGGTCTAATGCGGAGAGGAGCGCCAAACCCCGTTCCCGATCAATCTCAATATCTTCCGCACTGCCATGATTGGTTGCAATCCTCTGACAATGTCCGGGGTTAATGTTTTTTGATTCGTAAAATGCATTGCCACGCACCAAGAACGAAACAACAGCGCCAACGGTCAGCAGGATCAAGCCTAGAATGACCAGGCAAAATATTTTCGCAATTCGGACCATAGGCACCCTTAATACACTCAGTAATCGCGGCTAATGAAACGTAATTCGTTCGAATTCAACGCCCATATAACGGGTGTGAAAGGTGGCGATCCGGTTACTGTACGCCGTTAAATTTGTGAACGTGACAAGCCAAAGCGCTGGCGCGATATCCCGGTAAACTGACATGATCTCTTGTACGACCTTCTCGCGTTCCACTGGATCAATAGTCCGATGGCTTCTTTCGATCAGACCGACGACGTCCGGCTCGCAAAAGAACGGCTTCGCCTTTAGGCACGAAAAATATTCTGTCGGCCGTATAACATCATTAAATGGTGCATTATTCCAGGTGAGTGAAAATGCATCGGTATCTTGCCAATCACTGCTGGAATACTTTCTCAAGTAATTTGAAAAAAGAACGCCGTTGAGTTCAACATTGACTCCTATTCGGGCCAGATCCTGTGCCATTTTTTGGTAAAGAAGGGTGTCATTCGGCGACAGATTGGTGAGTACGTCTATTTTTAGGTCAAATCCATCCGGATAGCCGGCGTCGGTCAATAAAGCCCGCGCTTTTGGCAAATCTAGTTGATAGGCAGGAAGCTGCGGGTTAAAGCCAAATGTGCCTTTTGCCGCGCCCTGATAAGCGGGCTCAGCCAAGCCAGCTAAAATGATTTCCGCTATTTGTTCACGGTCGACCGCGAGATTGAGCGCCTGTCTAACCCTCTTGTCTTTTAGCGGTGAGTCTTCAGCTCGTTCTGTGATGAAGGCAATGGACATGACAATAGGCTCAGAGCGGCTGTAAATTCTGTAAGGTCCAGACTCAACGATTGGCAAATCATCCGGACTCAAGCCAATCATGGCATCAACTTGTCCGGCAAGCAGGGCTTGGAGCCGTGCCGTTGAATCAGGCAGGTTTAGAATATGGACTTGGTCAATATTCTGCGTAGATCTCCAAGAGCTTTCGAACGAAGACAGTCTAATCGTTGCATCGGTCTGTCCCCAAGATTCCAATGTAAACGGTCCCGTTCCTACCGGTTCAGTGGCGAAGCCATCTGGGCCTAGTGAAGACCAATGGTCGGGCTCGATCATCATGATCAAGGACAGGCGTTTGGGCAGGATGGCGTCGATTTCGGTAGTACGGAATTCGACGGTCAAGGAATCCTTGACGTTGACTGACTCAATGCCCCTGACCTCATTCGCAACCAGAAAGCGCGCACCTTCGTCTGACATTAAAAACTCGATAACTCGAACGACGGATTGAGCGGTGAATGGGCGTCCATTATGAAACGTGACGTCCGGTCGTAATTTGAATTCCCAGGTATAAGGGTCGGTTGAAGCCCATTCCGTGGCCAATGCCCCAACGAGATCTCCTTGCTCGCCGATCATAGTGAGGGCGTCGAAAATCGCGGACCACGGCAAGCTGGAGGGTGGGCCGACAGCGGTAAACGGATTGCCCAAGCTGGATGGTCTTTGACTGGCGCCGATTTTTAAAATGCGGGGTTGATCCTGGCCATAAGCTTCGCTCAGACCAAACAAAAAAGCATGGACGAGACCTATCACTAAAATGATGGAAATCGCTGCGTTTGCAACTTCCTTAATGACTGGCCTGCTCATAATCTTGGCAATTCAATAATGAACACAGACTGTCTTTGTCTGGAGGTAAAGGTCTAAACTTTCAGGTCCGAATTCCCGACCCCATCCCGATTGCTTGTAGCCACCAAATGGAGCTGTAATTCCTGCTGAACCATGGGTGTTGATACCCATTGTGCCCGCTCTCACTCTCGCGGCAACAGTGTGTGCTTTGCTCAAATCATTCGTCCACACACTACCAACAAGCCCATAGTCGGTATCATTGGCTAACGCGACCGCTTCATCGAGGTCGCTGAATTTCTGAATGCAAGTCACGGGCCCAAATATTTCTTCTTTCGCAATTTTCATTTTCTGAGTCGTATTTGTGAAAACCGACGGCTGAAGAAAATAACCCTCCCTCTCTATTTCTTTCCCGCCACATATCAAGTCGGCACCTTCCGACTGTCCCGCCTCCATATATCCTAAAACCCGCTCCTTTTGTTCTTTTGAGATCAACGGCCCAATCTGGGTGGTCTCATCAATGCCAGGTCCGATTTTCATTGTGTTTGCCATTGTCGCCATTCTTTCCACAAATTCATCGTGAATGTTTTCGTGGATGAATAGTCGAGAACTGCACATGCAGTTTTGACCTTGGAGAAAAAATGCGGAGAAAACAGCGGATGGAATTACCGCGTCTAAATTTGCGTCTGGAAAAACGATAAATGGAGACTTGCCGCCTAGTTCCAGGGAAACCTTTTTCAGGTTCGCGGCGGATGCTTTGATGATCTGCTTGCCGACCTTTGTCGAGCCCGTAAAGGCAACTTTACCCACATTGGGATGATTTGCCAGATGTGCGCCTGCGGTGTCACCGTAGCCTGGTACTATATTGACCACCCCTCGTGGAAAACCCGCTTGTTCGATTAATTTGCCGACAAACAAAGCGCTCATAGGTGCCAACTCGGCAGGCTTTAGGACAACGGTACATCCAGTCGCCAATGCGGGCCCCAGTTTCATCGCCGCCATACCCAGTGGGTAATTCCAGGGGGTGATTTGACCGGCGACGCCTACTGGTTCTTTTCTAGTAAACGTAAGAATGTCTTTGCCCGAGGGAGGGGGGTCAGCAGGTACTGTAGAGCCCGCGATTTTATCGACCCACCCGGCGTAATAGCGCAGCATTCTGGACGCAAGGGGAACCGCAATTGCACCAGCTCGATTGAGCGGCATGCCGTTGTCTAGAATCTCCAGCTCGGTGAGTGTTTGGCTATTTTTATCGAGTAGGTCTGCCAACTTAAAGATCAGATTGGCCCGCTCAGACGGCGCCATGGTCGGCCAGGAGCCGCCCTCAAAAGCGGATCGGGCGGCGTTGACGGCGGCATCAATCTCAACTTCTGCACCAGCATGAACCTGGGCGATGACTTGTGCGGTTGCCGGATTGTAAACGTCGATCGTTCCGCCGGTCGTCGATGTCGTCCATTCACCGTCTATGAACGGGCTGTGATCGGCATTCAGGAATTCTTCTACTTCACCACTTGGGACGGAGCGCGCTGAGTCAGGCATGGTACGGATCGCTGGTTGGTGAACAGTGAAACGTCAGATTAGATAGCTGGCCTTGATTAGCCGTTGCAAGGGCATTGTCAGACTAACTGGTTAGGGTTAACTCTCTTGGGCCCTTGTTCCCTGGGTTTAGGCACTAAACTATTAGTTCGCTTGGGATTGACCAAGCAAGGTGCGGCTCGGAGCGGCGAAAACTCACCACACTAGGGTCTGTTGACATTTAACGCATGGCGATGATGGTTGCGACGAGGTTGCAGTTTGCGGCGTAGCTGATGTCGGTCTTGTCGTAGCGTGTTGCGATGCCACGGAATTCCTTGATCTTGGCGAAGTAGTTTTCGATCAGATGTCGCCAGCGGTACATGTGCTTGGCGTCAGTCCACATCTTGTTATCCTCCTTGCTGGCGAACACAACAAGGGAATCACAAGGGACTGATTCCACTCAATTCTTTTTCGGTCAGGCTCTAAGTGTTGTCCCTTTCGAAAACCTCATCCACATCTGGAAGGTTGCATTATGAAGGCCCACGGATAAGGTTTTCGGAAGGGACACTTCTTCAAACAATACCGAGACGCTGCCCTGGCCGAATGGCGTCAACTTGTTGCCTGAAGATCCTGTATTATGGCTTCTTCCGCCCCGGCCCAGTTAGTCTGACAATGCCCGCCAAGTCACATGCAATCTCTTACAGACTGGACGCTGGGCTATTATGAAGGGTCACTACTGCGGGGCATCTACAAGTAAATCAGTGGTGACGATGGCAAAAACTCCATTGTCATCGCGTGCCGGAACTGAACGGGTAATCATCCAAATCTCACCGCCACCCGCATCAAAGTAAGGAGCTGTCCAGATGCCCGCCTTCTCCGCCAATGGCATCGTGAACCAATCTTGTGCTTCGATATTGTAGGACGGCGTCGCAAGGTCAAGGATGTCGTAGCCGGTGGAGGAGCGATAGACGTAGGGGCTGGCAGTCACGGCACCATCCTCATCCAGTAGCGCGACAGCACCGCCGTAGAACCCAGGGTGGGCCTCCAAGTAAGCCTGCATGCGTTTGGAATACGCGGCAGAATCCGCCGGCCGGTCCTCCACAAGTTCTGCCACCAAGATATCAAGAGCGGCAACCACCTGATTCCGGGCGACTTCGGGTGTCTGTGCACTGCTAGGCCAAAATTGGGCGGTGAAAACGGCAAGCAGCAGGAAAAACAGGCTGTTCGTAACGCGCATGCTCTCAAGACTAGAGCATTGGGCGAGAAATTTGAATCGATTTGATTATGGGGATTCCCTTTAGCTTTAGTGATTCCCTGGGGTGTAGGAGGTGCCCTATGGGAAGAGCAATATCGCATGATCTTCGTCTTCGGATAGTGCGCGGCATTGCGGCGGGCAAGTAGCGCCGTGAAGTTGCGGCTCAGTTTGAGGTCGCGCCTTCGACGGCGGTGCGCATTCAGGCCCGGTATGCGGCCACCGGTTCGGTGGACCCCGCCCGGCAGGGCCGGCCCAGCGGGTCGGGCAAGCTAGGATGCCACCGCGATGCCCTGATTGGGCAGGTAAAGGCCGCGCCGGACATCACCATGGCGGACCTCGCTGCCTGGTTGAAGGCGGAACATGGCGTTACGGCTGATCCGTCGAACCTGTCCAAGCTTTTGTGTAAGGCAGGGTTTAGCTATAAAAAAACGCTGCTGGCCGCGGAGAAAGAACGCTCTGACGTCAGGGCCGCGCGCCGCACCTGGATCAAACGCCGTCAACCCGTCATGCGCCGCCAGCCGGGGCGGCTCGTCTTCCTCGACGAGACCAGCGTGAAGACCAACATGACACCCTTGCGCGGGCGCAGCCCCCGGGGAGAGCGGCTCATGGCCAGTGCCCCCTTCGGCAAATGGCACACCCAAACCTTCATCGCCGGCCTGCGCTGCGATGGACTTGTCGCTCCCTGGATTGTCGATGGGGCCATGGACGGACCGGCCTTCGATGCCTATGTGCGCACCCAACTGGCGCCGCGCTTGAGACAGGGCGACGTGGTGATCCTCGACACTCTCAATGTCCATAAAAGCCCGCGGGCGGCAAAAGCCCTCGCCGAGCAGGGCGCCTGGTTCCTGTTCCTGCCCAAGTCCTCGCCCGATCCCGACCCCATCGAGCAGGCCTTCGCCAAGCTCAAGACACGGCTCCGAAAAGCCAATGCAAGAACCTATGACACCCTCTGGCGCGCCGTCGGAGACATCTGCGAACTCTTCGACCCAAACGAATGCTGGAACTACCTCAAAGACACCGGCTACGTTGCAGATTAATCACACGATGCTCTAGTCTTGGGAAAGGGGTTCGACCCTGGTAGAATATGCTGATGAACCGCACCTCCGCCACACGATCAAGTTCCCGTTCTCTCGCGGACCTCGCTCCAGACGAAGTGAAATCCACGGTTGACGCATATACCGCGACCTACGATACCGGCCTAGGGTCTGTTGACATTTAACGCATGGCGATGATGGTTTCGACGAGGTTGCAGTTTGCGGCGCAGCTGATGTCGGTCTTGTCGTAGCGTGTTGCGATGCCACGGAATTCCTTGATCTTGGCGAAGTAGTTTTCGATCAGATGTCGCCAGCGGTACATGTGCTTGTCGTAGGCCGCCGGCCGCTTCCTGTTGGCGAGCGAGGGAATGACGGCGCTTGCGCCACGTTGGTCCAGTTGCTCTCGCAGCCAGCCGGCATCGAATGCCTTGTCGGCGATGAGGGCATCGAAGTGAACGTCGTCGATCAACGGCTGGACGCCCATCATGTCGTGGCGCTGGCCAGGGAGCAGCACGAAGCGGACCAGACACCCCAGTGCGTCGACCAGGGCGATGATCTTGGTGGTCAATCCGCCCCGTGATCGGCCGATGGCCTGATTTTGAGTCCCCCTTTTGCGCCGCTCGCCTTCTGGTGAACGCTGACGATGGTGGCGTCGATGAGGGCATATTCGAAATCCGGTTCCGCCGACAACTCCTCGAACAGCCGCTCGAAGACACCCTTCTTCGCCCATCGGCGAAAGCGCTGGAAGACGCTGTTCCAATTGCCGAACGCCGGGGGCAGAGCGCGCCACGGCGACCCTGCGCGCACCCGCCACAAAACCGCCTCCAAAAACAGGCGGTTGTCCGCCGCCGTCACGCCACGGTCCGTCGCCTTGCCCGGTAGATGACGCCAAATTTTCTCCCAAACATTGTCCGTGATCACAAAACGCTCTGACTTCATCAAACACTCCTTGCAAAAGGAGGCTTGAATCACTTTTCCGCGACATTGGGAATCCACTAAATGTCAACAGACCCTAAGCAAGAATGGCACTAAATTCATCATGGTGAACCGTTTTAAGAATGAAAGTGATGACCTCCTCGCTGAGCTACTCCCCAATTGTTGGACAGGTTCTGGTGTGATTTAAGCTACTTTCTGGGCCTGCTGATCGGTTTGGTTTTGCTCGATTGCCGTCCAATAGACCACGGCGGGCGGCCTGCCGCCAAGGGCGGAATGAGGACGCCTCTCATTGTAGAACGTGATCCATTTGCGGATACCCGCCCTGGCCTGTGAGCCGTTTTCCCAGGCGTGCAGATAGACGCACTCGTATTTGAGCGTGCGCCAAAGCCGCTCGACGAAGATGTTGTCGAGGAACCGCCCCTTGCCGTCCATCGAGATGCGCACGCCCGTCCGCCGAAGCCGGTCGGTCCAAGCAAACGAGGTGAACTGCGAGCCCTGGTCGGTGTTCATGATCTCTGGCGCACCGAACGTGTGGGTCGCCTCGTTTAACGCCTCGACGCAGAAGTCAGCCTCCAGCGTGTTCGAGATGCGCCAAGCCAGCACCGTGCGGGTAAACCAATCCATGATGGCAACCAGGTACAGGAACCCCCGGCGCATCGGCAGGTAGGTGATATCCGTTGCCCAGACCTGGTTCGGTCTGTTCACACTCAGCCCCCGGAGTAGATACGGCCAGGTCTTGTGCCCCTTCGCTGGCTTTGAGGTGCTGGGCTTCTGGTAGATCGGCATCAGGCCCATGAGCCGCATCAGGCGGCGCAACCGCTTCTCATTGACGCAATGGCCTTCGTTCTTCAAATGCCACGTCATCTGCCGGACGCCAAAGAACGGCGTGTCCAGGAACTGTTCATCGATCTCACGCATCAGCGCGAGGTTCATCTCGCTCTCACCCTTGGGCGTGTAGTAGAACGACGACCGGGAGATCGACAGCAGCGCACACTGCCTGCTGACCGATAATCCGGGATGACCCGGCTCGATCATGCCGCGTCTCACTTCACGCCCCAGGGCTTGAGCTGTCTGGACAAAAAATCGTTGGCCACAGCCAACTCCCCAATCTTGGCATGCAGTTCCTTCACCTGCGCTTCGTCGATCTCCGGTTGCCGGCGGCCACCACGGGCGAACAGGCCAGGAGCACCATCAAGCAGCGCACGCTTCCATTGATGAATCATCGTCGGGTGAACCCCGAACCGGCTGGACAGCTCGGATACGGTCTCTTCGCCCTTCAAGGCTTCAAGGGCTACTTTCGCCTTGAATTCCGGCCAGTGTTGCTTGCGTTTCGACATCTCTGATCTCCTTCTCTACGAAGACCAGCAGACAACAAATCGTAGCTTACGTCAGTGTCCGATTTCCGGGGAGTAGCTCACGCTGAGGTATTCAGCTTTGGCGCATGGTTTGACCTCAAAGCTAGGAAAGTCACGGTGCCGCCCAACCAGCTGGCTGCCGCCATGAATGCTTTAACTAGAGAAGACAATTTTGATCCAGATCTTTAAACAATAGTGTCGGCGTGTGTGTTTGAAGCGACCGAGCCTACCGTTTAGGTGATGTTTCACAAGAGTTCTTGAAATCTTGACCTATAGTCCAAATAGCCCATTTCCCCGTACAACAATTGCGCCAAATCGTAGCGCGGAATAAGAAATTGAATTGATTTGCAGTGCAATCGGTGGGGATGGATCTGGTACGTCAAATGATTGGTGTTTTTAAGATAATCTGTTTTTCGGTCTGTCTGATATTTACGAACATATTGGTTCCAAGCGCTTTCGCGCAGGTCGCACAGGAGACAGGCATCCTTCGCGGACAAATCACTGATGCGTTGACGTCCCGACCTATTGCCGGTGTGACTGTTAGCTTGGTCGACAATGGTCAAACACTGCAGCAAACCAATACAGGATCTGACGGACGGTTTGAATTTATAGGTGTTGCGGAGGGTACATATACGCTACGCACCGCAGCCACCGGATACGGTGTGGCTTCCGATCAAAATGTTCGTGCAATTGCAGACAAGGTCACTCAAACCGACTTTGCCCTCGTCGAAAGCCCATCTGAGGCCGAAGAACTCAGGGTCATCGGCGCGGCCATCGACGCCGACCCGTTTGCAGCCGTGACGGCGACGCGCATCGGCCGTGAAGAGGTCCGCTCGGCTGTCGGATCCGGCGGAGATATCTTCCGTGGATTGGACTCCTTGCCGGGCGTCATCGCCACGGGTGAGTTTTCCAACTTCACCGTGCGCGGGCGGGGCCCACGGGACAATCTCATCCTCATTGACGGTATCCCCTTCGACAAAGTGGTCCATTTCGACCAAACCCTGGGCGAGGACGAAGACATTGGCGGCGGCGGGCGGTTTTCCATTTTTGCGCCCAACATCATCGGCGGTGCTTCCTTCGAGCCGGGAGGCTGGTCGGCAGCTTATGGCGGCCGCAACGGCTCTCTCCTCCTCTTGGACATCGCTGCCGGCAATCCCAACACACCCACGGTCAGTGCGCGGCTGGACTTTGCCGGCGGTGAAGTAACCTACGACGGGCCCAGTTTCGTCTCTGGCAATACCAGTGTGCTGTTGTCAGCCCGTTATTTTGATTTCGGCAATGTATTCAAACTGATCGGGCAGGATGACATCGGCGATCCTGAAGTTGCCGACGTCATCTTCAAAACGGTGACTGATGTTTCGGATTCACACACTTTGGAACTGCTAGCAATTTATTCTCCGGAAGATTTCATCCGGGATGTCGACAATGTTTTGAATTCTCCTGACTTCGAAGACTCGGATTTGCTACGCAGCGAGCAAGACAGTTTTCTCATCGGCGGGACATGGTCGTGGTTGATCGGCGACACGGGCCAGTTGATCAATCGTGTTTTCCTGCGAGACAGCGATAAAACCAGTAGCCAAGGCGAATCCTTCCCCGACCAAGCCGGACCCAATCCGACCGCAGACGATATTCCTGTTCGCGAAGATGTTCTGATGGTTGTCGAGAATGAACAGGAGCTCGGCTGGCGTGGTGATTTCTCCGTTGAGACAGGCATGGGGTTACTGTCATTGGGGGCCCGGCTGTCCCGTGTCGAACTGGATTTCCAAAATCAATTGTCCGGCGACCTTTTCGTTTATGTCTATGACCAGAACGAATTCCGGGCTGATCCCAATCAGAACTTTGTGGTTCTGACCCCGGCGCGGTTCAATTCCGTCTTTGACGCTAAAGAAACCCGTTACGCCGCCTACGTGGACCACGCTTTCATTTCCGGGGACGTCACCATTCGTCCGGGCATACGGTTCGACCGTGATGGATTTTCCGGTCAGTCTCTTTGGTCGCCTCGCTTATCAGCGACGTGGCAGGCTTCTCGCACCACAAACGTCTCGGCCACGGCGGGGATTTTTTATCAACAACCGCGGTTTCTTGATCTTGCCGCTGATCCCACCAACAACCGTTTGAAAAATGAACGGACGGATCAAGTCAGTGTGGGATTGGAATATTTCATTCGCCAGGCCGGCCGGTTCACTGCGGAAGTGTATTACCAGGACCTCAAGGACTTGGTGGTTCTCGGCGATGAGTCTTCGGGTCTGGCTTCGAACAGTGGCAGCGGCCACTCCACCGGATTCGATATCAGCCTGGAACGGCGCATGATCGATACCTGGTCGGCGGCGGTGACCTATTCCTATTCGCGGTCACGGCGCAACGACAACGACGGCACGCCGTCTTACGCGGCTGATTTCAATCGTCCCCATTCCTTCACCTTTGGAGGTGTTTGGGAACCCAACGACCGCTGGGCCTTTGGCGCCAAATGGAAGTATGCGTCCGGACGCCCCACCGACGCCTTCATCATCCATGAAGACGTCTTTAACGATCCAACTTTTATCCGGTTTTCAAAAGAGTTGACGGCCAACAACGTCAACCGCCTGAAGGATTATCATTCCCTCAACATCCGCATCGACTACCGCCGCCGGATCGGCAATGTCAGCCTGGTGACGTTCTTAGACATCATCAACGCCTATGGCCGCAACAATGTCAGTTCTCTGGAATGGGATGAACGCCGGGGCGTGAACGTCATTGGTGACTTTGGCATCTTTCCGCAAATCGGCTTGAAGCTCGAGTTTTAACCTCTAGTTCCCTGCCTGGCATTTGATCCACTGTTGCCTTGACCGGATCGCTGGTGGCACTCTGCCCCTCTCAATAACGAGCCGGGCTCGAACCCGTTTTGTCTCAGGGAGGGACATTTCATGACACGCTTATCAGCTTGCCTGAGCGCCCTATTGGTCGCTTTCATTTTTCACGGGTCTTCCGCCAATGCGCAGATGGCTCAGAAGTTCGTTTCTGGTGACGACATTGTTGTGCCCAACTATATCGCCAATGCCGTAGCCAGTTCGAAACGGCCTCTTGCAGATAAAGAGCGGGACGGCAACCGTCAGCCCGGCAAGGTGATGGCCTTCTACGGCATCAAGCCCGGAGACAAGGTGGCTGAACTGATCACTGCTGGCGGCTATTACACCGCCGTGCTGTCGGGCATCGTCGGCGACAGCGGAACGGTGTACGGCCACAACAACCAATGGCTGATGGACCGCCGGCCGGAAGGCTCGCCCATTCTGGCGCGCATTGCCGATGACGGCCTAACCAATGTTGAGGAGGTAATTGCCGAACTGGAAGACACCGGCCTGCCCAGGGGCGAAATGGACGCCGTGTTTATCGTGCTCATCTATCATGACGCTGTTGGCGCTTTTGAAACCAATGTCGCCGCCATGAACAGAGCCGTGTACGACGCCCTCAAGCCAGGCGGCATTTATGGCATCATCGATCATCATGCGGCGCCGGGAGCAGGCTTGGCAGCGACAACGACGGCGCATCGTATTGAACGTCATGTGGTGGTCGAACAGATCACGTCCGCCGGCTTTGAACTCGCCGAGGAAACCGACCTGCTGGAAAACTTGGGTGATTCACTGCACGGCAGCGTGTTCGCGCCGGATATCCGCGGCAACACCCACCGTATGGTGTTGAAGTTCAAGAAACCGGGTTAAGACGACCCTCTTATATCGACAGCGTCTGATGCGGGAAGTCGGCTGAATGGCAGCGATCATGTCGGGTTCCTGCACAACGCGGCCAAAGGCCGTTTTGAACATATGCATGGCGTTGTCATGGAAATCGGGTCGCAGATCACCGCAGGCTTCCGGCACGACAAAAACCCGGTAATCCATCATCGCCAGATCACGCACTGTGCTTTCAACGCACATGGACGTGGTCACGCCGCCGACGACAACACGGTTGATACCCCTCTTTTCCAAAAGCGCCGGCAAAGGTGATTTGATCATTGCCGAGTAGCGTTGTTTTTCGATGATGTCGTCTTCCGGCTGCGGATCGAGAATCGGCATGATCTCCCGATCAGGCATGTCGTCCCGGAGAGCGTTTTCAACCGGAAGGTTCGGTCTCAGTTCAGAGGTGGTTAAGCCGCCATTGGAATAATCGGGAGCAAACGCCATGGTCGTGAAAATGACTGGCATGCCGGCCGCCCGGGAGGCTTGAATTAACCGCTTGGCAGAGTCCAAAACCGGATTGAAGCCGGATACATCGATTTTTCTGCCTGTATGTCCGTCGGGAGAACAAAACCCCACTTGCAGATCAATCAACAAGAGCGCTGCTGTTTTGGTTTCGAAATGCATAGCTCTCCTCCCTATCCGTTTTGCCCCTACATCTTGATCCGTCCGATTTCACAGGACAAGATTCCCTTCCCTTGGCATGATAGTCGCGTCCGCAGATCGAAAGGAATGTCATGATTTTTCGTACGATTTCCCTTGTGATCGCCGCGTTGTTCGTCGCCTCCGTGAGCTCCGTTCCCAGCTTGGGTCAGGACAAAATCGTGTCTGTTACCCCTGGGGAACAAATTCAAGTGCCCGATTTCATAAAAATCGCCTTAAGGGCGGGTTCGCGCCCTGCCGAAGACAGGGACAGGGATGGCGGCCGGAAGCCGGACAAGGTTATGGCATTCTTTGGCTTAGAACGGGGCTCCACGGTTGCCGAATTCATGGCCTCGCGCGGCTATTATGTTGGCGTTCTATCCGAAATGGTTGGCCCCAATGGCACGGTATACGGCCATAACAACAGTTGGCTGGCTGACCGTATCACTGAAGGCACGCCCCTGGGTGCGCGCATTGCTGCATCGAACTTGGATAACGTCAAAGAAATCATCACCGAGTTAGAGGAACCGCTGATTCCAGATGGAACATTGGATGCCTCTTATATGATTTTGTTCTACCACGACACATTCTGGCTGGGGACAGACCGGGCGGCTATGAATCAAGCCATTTATAAGGCGCTTAAACCGGGTGGCATTTATGGTGTTGTCGATCACCATGCAGCCCCCGGAATGGGAATCTCAGACGTGCGGGCGAACCACCGTATCGAGCGGCATGTGGTCGTTGATGAAGTTGTTGCCGCTGGTCTTGAATTGGTTGGTGAAACCGATTTGCTTGAAAACTTGAATGACCCGCTTGACGTCATCGTTTTCCAACCTGACCTACGTGGAGATACGCACCGATTCGTCTTGAAGTTTCAAAAACCCTTAGACGGATAAACCGTTTCAGCCTTCACACGTCAGGTTCTGGCTGACCTAACTCTCTGCACCAAACGAATGGGACTTGGCAATCGTTCGGCCATTTCCTTGATGCGTGACTGAAATTTGGGAATCTTCATTACGTCGGCGATACGGCGATCCATAAACGCCCAGGTGTCGTTAAATCCTTCGGATCGATCGTCTAACCAGACCAGCAGGGTTGACGAGTAAACGACCGCAAGCAGACCTCTTTTGGTGTAGAAATTATAGTCGGTCGACCGGTCCCCGGCTTCCCGCCACATGGCGTCGACCATGGAATAGCCGGCGCGTAAATAGTCTTCGGCATGACCAGGAAAGAGAGACAACGCAAGGGCCCGGCGCACGGCTTCCCGGTGCGGCGCCCAACGCTCGAGACGGGTACGTACCAGAAACGCAATTCGGTCCCTGATCCGCATGGACTCCAAATCATGGCCTTTGATGTCTTCCAGCAACTGCCGATCCGCGAGATCAAGCCAATGCCGTACCACGCTGCGCACACCGCGAGGAAACAGGACATTGACATCGTCTTGATCAAATCCCGCGTCCTCGGCCCCACGATTTACGGCAACCATTGTCCAACCATCAAAAACCACATGGGGCAATGTCGCCATCACGATGGTATCGCGCTTTTTTACTTTGTTGCTCAAAGCACCGGCTCCGCTGCGTCGGGTTTTGGCACTGCGCCCTATTCCGTCTCGTCGGTGTCTTCTTCCGATCCTTCGTCGTCTTCATCCGCATCGACAAAAGCAAGTGTCGATATATCGATCATCCGCATGGGATAGAGAACACCGTCGAGATGATCACATTCGTGCTGGACCACACGGGCGTGAAATCCATCGGCGGACCGTTCCCTTAAAGAACCGTCGAGATCTTGGAAAGAGTATTTTATTCGGGTCCATCTCGGCACAACGCCCGTCAATCCGGGGACAGACAGGCATGCTTCCCAGTCCTCTTCCATTTCTTCCGCGATTGGTTTGATTATGGGGTTGATCATTACGGTCAGTGGAATCGCCTCACCATTATTGCGGGCTTCCGGCACAAAAAAGACAACAATGCGCAAAGGGACAAAAACCTGCGGTGCGGCCAGTCCGACGCCGCCTGCATGGACCATGGTTTCCTTCATATCCTCGACAAAGGCATGAAGTTCCTCGTCCTCGAAATTGGTGACTTCCTGAGCCCGTCCCTTGAGAACGGGGTGGCCCATATGGGCAATGTCGAGAATGGCCATGAGTTGTTGAGGTTGGATCAAGTAAATGTCTGTTAGTGCCGAAACGGCCCGATTGACCGCCAATATAGGGTCGGATGGGTCCGGAGCAAACGCCAATTTATTGAGATATTTTAGCCTGTTGGCCGTTCCTCTGGAGACCAGGGGGGCCTTCACAAGGCGGATTCCCTATGATATACCCCGCGCCTTCCGGGTCGGACCCTGTCTGGCAGTTGGTCGGTACCCGCAGCGAACAATTGAGCGGAAGAAAGGAGCCAAACCCTGGTTCAGGTTGTTGTACGTGAGAATAATGTCGATCAGGCGCTCAAAGCCCTGAAAAAGAAGATGCAGCGTGAAGGCATCTTTCGCGAAATGAAACTCCGAAAATCCTACGAAAAGCCCTCCGAAAAGCGGGCACGAGAAAAGTCAGAGGCCGTACGGCGGGCTCGTAAACTTGAACGCAAGCGTTTGGAGCGGGAAGGGTTTTAGCTCTTTTACACACTCTTTGATTTTGGGTCCTTGTGGCCGAAAATCGTGACCATCGGCGCAGTCTCACAGGACCGCGCCGTTTTTCATGGATTAATCTGCGGTGTTGAAGGGCTCGTTCCTTAAGGTCATGCTGCGTGAGGATGGATGAACAGGACTGGCAGGAGTAAGGGGAATGGCCAGTCCTCGCGTATGGCCTTCATGGGCCACGTGTTAATGGAGAACCGCAACGGGCTCCTGGTCGGGGCCTGCCTGACCCGGGCCACCGGCACGGCGGAACGCGAAGCCGCCCTGGCGCTTCTCGATGCCCATCGCCCGGGACGGCGGCGGATCACGCTGGGCGCGGACAAGGCCTATGACGTGGCGGCCTACGTCGAGGCCTTGCGGGCGCGTCGGATCGGCGCTCTGAACGCCAGCCTCGACCTGGAATACGGCCGATCCATCGTGTTCTTCACCTGGGCCGGCTTCGACGAGATGGACGAAGTCAACGGTTCAGGATCGGCCGAACTCCTCGACGACGGATCGTTGGAGATTGAGTTCGCCTATCATCTCGGCGATAAGGCCACCCTCAAAGCCGAACCAGCCACTTTTTCAGCAGCCTGCTAATTCTATTTGACCGGATTGTCGGAATGAGTGATGTGGACGCTTGGCTTAGGCGCGATATGATGATCGATCAACACAAGAAATGGAGCGTGTCATGAGGTCGTTTTGTCTTGGTGCCATTGGGGTTGTTTTCACCGTTCTCGCCGCACTCCTCTTATCTGAAAATACAGGGGCTCAAACCATGTCTGACAAAGAAACCGTCGCCATTATTGGAACCGGCCGTATGGGCGGCGCCATCGGACCACGCCTAGCCGCACTCGGTCATACGGTCATTTACGGATCACGGACACCGGACGCCGAAGACAATGTTGCGCTGGTCGAACGCACAGGCAACGGCGCCAGCGCCACCACACAACCGGAGGCCGCGCAGGCAGCAGATATTGTGGTCATCGCAATCCCCTGGACGCCAGCGGAGTCCGTCATCCCAGGTCTCGGCTCGCTCGACGGTAAAATCATTATGGATGTGACCAATGCACTGATCCCCGGCGAAGACAGACTGCTGGTGATGGCGACGGATACCTCCGCCGGTGAAAAGATCCAGGAGTGGCAGCCGGGCGCAAAGGTCATCAAAGCGTTTAACACCGTCGGTTTTCACATCATTGCCGATCCATCCGCGGCGGGCGGGCCGGTCACTGTTCCTATGGTCGGGGATGACGCCGATGCCAAAGCCCGTGTAGCCGAAATTGTTCAGGCGATGGGATTTGAAACCATCGACGTGGGGCCCCTACGTCACGCCCGGGCATTGGAAATGATGTCCATGCTTTACATCGTGCCGTACATGCAGGGGCGGATGGATGAAGCCTTTGAATATTACTTCCGCAAAGGAACGGCGCCGAAGGTCAGCCAGGGCGTTCGGACTGCTAATTAGGACTTGGAGCCGTGATGAAACGACTTCTATCGTTTGCAACTCTTCTTTTCAGCCTTGCCGGACCGGCAGCGGCAGAGACGATTGCCATGATCGGCACCGGTAATGTTGGCGCTGCCCTCGGGGTGCGGTTTGCGGAACTGGGACACACGATCGTTTATGGGTCGCGCACGCCAAACGACCCGGACGTGCAAGCGTTGGTGAGGGAAACGGGGAACGGTGCCCGCGCCACAACGCAAGCGGAGTCCGTTGAAGGTGCGGATATCGTTGTCCTCGCGTTGCCCTGGGCGCCCACACAATCCATTGTGGAAAGTCTCGGTGCGCTTGACGGTAAAATCATCATAGATCCCATCAACGCACTTTCCTTCGGTGCCGATAGAACCCTTTCAATAGCAGCAGAACCGTCGGCAACCGAATTGATTCAGTCCTGGGTACCCAGCGCCCATGTGGTTAAGGCCTATAACACCCTGACCAGCGCCTACATGGTTGATCCCGACGCTTCGGGCGGCTCCATCACCATCCCCATTGCAGGCAACAGCCAAGAGGCCAAGACAAAGGTGGCGGAACTAACCCGTGGGATCGGGTTGGAAGCTTTGGATGTCGGCGATCTGACTATGGCGCGCGCCGTTGAAGCCATGGGATTGATGTATGTGGCGCAGGGAGTTCAGGGCCGCGACCGATTTGAATTTCACCTTCGACCGCGCTGACCGATGGGCGGAAATAAGATTTGACTCAAATCACGGACAAAACGGGGGCTTAACGCCACTCTTTCCCTAAGTCAGGTCTGGAATCGGACTTAACCGATCAGACACCGGCCACCTAGGGGAAGACGATGCTGAGAAACGACCTCATAGATCGAGGCCAAAGAGGCTTCACACCAGCGCTGAGTTCACGTTCTGACGAAGCATTCCTCGATTACATTTCTGATATGCGAAACGACCTCATGCACAGCCAGCACAAGCGGGTCGAAGATCAAAGCGCAGCGGTTCTGAAGCAAGAGGGATTCACGGAAGACCTTTGGCCGAACAAGGTCGATGCCATGCGCAAGGCAATGGAAGACGAACCGGAAGTCGCGACCTGGTTACGGGTGAAACGCAGCCTTCAAGAAGCCTATTGGCAACGCATCATGGAGTCTTACGGCATGCGGGAAGAGGAATTCCTGCATATGTTGGAGGTGTCGGATGCGGAAGGTCCGGGGTCGGTTTCATGGGATCCGGATTTCGACTATCCGGAATACGCCACTGTGGACATCCATATCCAGCCCGGTGGATACGTTGATGAACCCCTGGGCGGTTTTCATTACGACTACGGCACCAAAGTTTTCTTTGGTGGGGTCAACAATGACGATGTCCTCCACACCAAGATGGCGAACAAAACCTCCCTTCCCTTGGACGGTAAGGTTGAACGCATCATGGATATTGGATGCGCCATTGGACAGTTCTCATGTGCATTGAAAACGCGCTTTCCCGATGCAGAAGTCTGGGGCACGGATATCGGCGCGCCCATGGTCAGGTATGCCCACCATCGCGCTGTGAAGCAGAATTTAGATGTGAAATTTGCGCAAATGGCATGCGAAGACTTGAACTTTCCAGATAACCATTTTGATCTCATGACGGCCCATCTTCTTTTCCATGAGCTACCACTCCCCATCATCAATCAAACTTTGGCCGAAGCGTTCCGGGTGTTGCGTCCGGGCGGCACCTTTGTGCTGTGGGATTTCCCCAGCGCCGCGGCGGATGATGGCCGGTTCTCGGGTTTCATCCGTTACATGGATGCGGCGGATAACGGTGAGCCTTACTCATGCGAATTTGTCTACTGCGACGTGGAGTATCTCATTCCCGAAATAGGTTTTAAACTGCGGTACGAAGACCTGGAAGAGATCACCAAGCATGGTCGTGTTTGCGACAAACCCATGTGAGGGAGGATCAATACATGGACAGAAGCAAACTCGACTATGTCAGAGACCTTCCCGGATTTGAGCGCGGCCACCCCCACTACTTCAAAGACCCAATGATCGATCATCTCCTGGAGATCGTGATGCTGCTCGGCGGCGAACTGTGGGTAGAACGGGACCGGCGCTTGATTGCGGAACACTTGCTCACGAAGGAAGGACAGGCGACACCGGAAATGATTGAACAATATGAACCCGACGGTGATTTTGCAGAGCGGCTCGCTGAAGCCCGTCAGGCATTTACCAAACATATATTTGGCTGCCTCTATGAACAGAAAGACGGCAGAGGCGTGGGTGACTATTTCGATGTCATCGGAAAAGATGAATAGTTCTTGATTTTACAGGACGTTGCCCACCTTGCCGCAGAGCCAATGCGGCGGTAAATTTGCGTCGAATGCGTCCCTTTTGAGCATCCCCTAGAGGTTTCCCATGACCAGATCCAATTATTTCGTTGACCGCGGCATGAATGGTCACACCCCCGCTCTACCGTTTCGTGCCGACGAGAGTTTTGTTGAATATGTATGCGAAGCCCGAAACGCTTTGCTTCATGCCCAATGGAAAAACCAAGGCGAACGCGGGATAAAGTTGATGAAGGACGCCGGAAATGACATTGAGCATAACGCGGAGGGCGTGGCCAAAGCGCGGCAAGTCATTCAGGACGATCTCGAATTGGCCAGTTTCATGCGGGTCAAGCGCAGCTATCAGGAAATCTACAAAGATCGCATTATTGAATCCCTGAACACGCAGCGCGACGAATGGCTGCGCAAACTCGAAGAAGCGGAAACATCGGGACCGGGCTCTCTCACGTATGATCCCGACTTTCCCATGCCCGACTATGCGACGGTGCAAATCCATATTCAGCCCAGAGGATATGTGGGCGACGATCTAGCTGGGTTGTTCTACGACTGCGGCACACAGATTTTCTTCGGCGGCAACAACGCGGGAGATGCCTTACATCGCGGCATTGTCGAACGCACCGCTTTGCCGCAGGACGGCAAAGTCGAGCGCATTCTGGACATCGGCTGTTCCGTCGGTCAGCTGTCATGCGAACTGAAGAAACGGTTTACCGATGCGGAAGTGTGGGGCACGGATATTTCCGCACCCATGGTGCGCTATGCCCATTGGCGGGCCAACGAGCAAGACCTCGACGTCCACTTTGCCCAAATGGCATCCGAGGCGTTGGACTTTGAGGACAACCACTTCGATCTGGTTGTGGCTTACATCCTGTTCCATGAGATTCCGCAGCCGGTCATTGAAAAGACTTTAGCCGAAGCCTTCCGGGTCTTGCGTCCGGGCGGCACTTTTGTGCTGTGGGATTTCGCCAGCGCCACTGAGGAACGCCCGGGCTATGGCGGCCTGCTTGGCCTGATGGACGCTGCAGACAACGGCGAACCCTATGCACCGGGGTTTGTCACCATGGGTGTGGAACAGAAAATCGAAGATACGGGATTCAAGATCCGCTCTTTGGGCGATCCTGCCCAAGTACGTGACCGGGTCTGCGATAAGCCGGCCTAAACGCCGAAGGAGATACGTCATGATCATGCGCCGCTTGACTGCAGCGATTGTCATCGCTGTCGGTACGTTCGCTTGCTCTCTGTCAGCCTTTGCCGAAGTGGTTGCCGTGATCGGCACCGGCCGTATGGGTGGTGCTGTTGGCCCCCGCTTTGCCGAAATTGGCCATACCGTCATTTACGGATCCCGTTCACCGAATTCTGACCGGGTGCAAGAGTTGGTTGCTCAGACGGGACCAGGCACCACGGCCACAACCAACGCCGACGCCATCGCTAAGGCAGACATCATCGCTTTGGCTCTGCCCTTTAGCGCAACGGAAGCCCTGATTAAGAACAATGGCGGCAACCTGGACGGCAAAATCATTTTTGATATCACCAACGCAACACTGAAAGCCCTCCGTCCAGATAATGAAAGTGCCGTGGACTCTTCAGCTGGACAGCTCATCCAGGAATGGGCACCAAATTCCCATGTGGTCAAAGCTTTCAATGCAGTCGGTTATCACATCGTTGCCGACCCGAGCCTTGCCGGCGGACCGGTGACCGTGCCGCTATCGGGCAACAACGACGACGCCAAACAGAAGGTCGCCGAAATCGTTCAAGCCATGGGTTTTGAAACGGCGGATAGCGGCGACATACGCTTTGCCCACGTTACCGAAGGCATGGCCAGCATGTATTTCATCCCTTATGGACGGCGGGATTTTGACGAAGCCTTCGAGTACTACTTCCGTAAGGGCACGGCCCCTCCGGGTGTGACTTCCAGCCAGGTCAGAGGCGCGGACGAGTAGGAAAACTGACCTAGCAGGCTGCTGAAAAACGATTTTGAGCGATCATCTCGGCAATTTTGTTTTCGTATGAGCCATTTGTATTCGAAGCATCGGGCGGTCCCCGATTCTATTTACTCAATCCGCTCGGAACGTCAGCTGATCGCGGACGCCCATCCATTGATTCTTCGTTTCGCGAGGTGGGCTCTCGGCCGAGTTTTTCAGCAGCCTGCTAGCTCTGTTCCGTTGCAGGTGGCGTTCCGAGATAAGGTCGCGTCAGTTCTTCCGAAACGGTCCACAACCGTTGCGCCATTGCGGCGTTTTCCATGTTGTGACCGGCAATGACCGGATTGCAGTCCTCAAAGTAATAGCCGCTGACACCCTCTATAATCGGTGACGTTGCCAC
This sequence comes from Rhodospirillaceae bacterium, assembly GCA_965207985.1. GTDB lineage: Bacteria > Pseudomonadota > Alphaproteobacteria > Rhodospirillales > Rhodospirillaceae > CBDBND01. Next base: position 119,360 of record CBDBND010000015.1, read on the forward strand.
ATAGACCTGCGTCGCCGTACCGGCTTCGACCGGTTTAAAGAACGGCAACGCCCAACTGAACAGGTTGGCGAAGAGCCGGATGTACCAGGGAAAATGACGGCCCAGATTGGTATTGATCACGCCGGGGTGGATGACATTTGACGTTGCCGTTGTCCCCTCCAGCCGCCGGGCAAGTTCTAATGAGAACAAACCATTGGCCAGTTTGGAATGGCCGTAAGCGCCGAACGGACGGTATTCGCCCCACGTGCCATCTAGCGCATCAAACTGAATCCCGTCGTCAGGCGCAGATAAGTACCCCTGCGACCCAACGGTGACGAAACGGCCGCTGGGTGCGGCTTTGACTTGCTCCATCAACCTATTGGCCAGAACGAAATGGCCGAGATGATTGATGACAAAATGCCGCTCAATGCCATTGACCTGCTGCAACTCTGGCAAATTCATCACACCCGCATTCAAGATCAGCATATCAATCGGAGTTCCGGTAGCAGTGATGGCGTCCGCACAGGCTGCCACGGTCTCAAACTTCTCCAGATCACAGGCGAAGGGTGTTGTTGCGCCTTCCACACTGTCGCAGGCTTCTTGAGCTCTCCCCATGGAGCGGGCGATGCCGAAGACATGGGCGCCCCGCATCGTCAACACACGCATGGTCTCGTAGCCCAAGCCTGAATTGCAGCCGGTGATCACGGCTGTCTTGCCGGTGAGGTCCAGACCGGCGGTCACCTCTTCCGCCGTCGACTCAGCGTTGAATTCACTGAGCGGAACGCCGTCGGGCCGAGGAATAGGTCCTTCACGGGTGGGACCGCCGCAAGCGGACAGGGCGCCGGCAGTCACCAGCGCAGTGGTTCCGGTCAACACTTGGCGCCGGGATAGAGTCTGCATGGGAAGAATCCTTATTTGTTTCGTCTAGGGTCTGTTGACATTTAACGCATGGCGATGATGGTTGCGACGAGGTTGCAGTTTGCGGCGTAGCTGATGTCGGTCTTGTCGTAGCGTGTTGCGATGCCACGGAATTCCTTGATCTTGGCGAAGTAGTTTTCGATCAGATGTCGCCAGCGGTACATGTGCTTGTCGTAGGCCGCCGGCCGCTTCCTGTTGGCGAGCGAGGGAATGACGGCGCTTGCGCCACGTTGGTCCAGTTGCTCTCGCAGCCAGCCGGCATCGAATGCCTTGTCGGCGATGAGGGCATCGAAGTGAACGTCGTCGATCAACGGCTGGACGCCCATCATGTCGTGGCGCTGGCCAGGGAGCAGCACGAAGCGGACCAGACACCCCAGTGCGTCGACCAGGGCGATGATCTTGGTGGTCAATCCGCCCCGTGATCGGCCGATGGCCTGATTTTGAGTCCCCCTTTTGCGCCGCTCGCCTTCTGGTGAACGCTGACGATGGTGGCGTCGATGAGGGCATATTCGAAATCCGGTTCCGCCGACAACTCCTCGAACAGCCGCTCGAAGACACCCTTCTTCGCCCATCGGCGAAAGCGCTGGAAGACGCTGTTCCAATTGCCGAACGCCGGGGGCAGAGCGCGCCACGGCGACCCTGCGCGCACCCGCCACAAAACCGCCTCCAAAAACAGGCGGTTGTCCGCCGCCGTCACGCCACGGTCCGTCGCCTTGCCCGGTAGATGACGCCAAATTTTCTCCCAAACATTGTCCGTGATCACAAAACGCTCTGACTTCATCAAACACTCCTTGCAAAAGGAGGCTTGAATCACTTTTCCGCGACATTGGGAATCCACTAAATGTCAACAGACCCTAACTTTGTTCGCCAACCTCGGTCACGTGGAGGTAGGGCCGGGTGAGATTTTCCGAGACGGTCCACAACCTTTGGGCCATCTCCGTATTTTCCATTTGGAATCCGGGAACGACCGGATTGCAGTCCTCGAAATAGCGACCGCTGACGCCGTTGATCAAGGGAGACGTGGCAACGTATGCGTGGGTGGCCGCACCTTGGCCAAGGGACTTCATGTAGGACCACCCCAGCAACGCGGCCCGTATGCGGTCCTTCAAAGGAAAATACCGGCCGAGGTTGGTGTTGATAACGCCGGGATGCAAGGAATTGGATGTGGCCGGCGTGTCTTTTAACCGCCGCGCCAACTCCAAGGACATTAAACCTATGGCCAGCTTGGAATGACCGTACATCTGGAAGGGAATATAGGGACCCCAGGTCCCGTCGAGGTGATTGAACTGAATGCCGTCGGGCATCAAGCGATACGTCGGTGATGTGACAATCACAAATCGCCCCTGCTCCGCCGCTTTGACCTGCTCAAGCAAACGATACGCCAAAATGAAGTGACCAAGGTAGTTGACGACAAATTGCCGTTCCAAGCCGTTGACCTGTTGCAGTTCCGGCAGGGCCATAACGGCAGCGTTGCAGATCATCATGTCGATGGGTGTGCCGGTGGCGGCAATGGCTTCTGCACAGGCGGCCATTTCATTGAATTTCTCGAGATCGCCGGCGAAGGGCGTGGTCTTGCCGTCGACGCTGTTGCAAGCGTCCGTCGCCTTTTCCATGGTCCGGGCAATGCCGAACACATGAGCGCCGCGCATGGCCAGAACGCGCATGGTCTCGTAGCCCAAACCGGAATTGCAGCCGGTGATCACAGCCGTCTTGCCGGAAAGATCAATACCCGCCGTCACCTCTTCGGCAGTGGACTCAGCGCCGAAGGGACTCACCGGCACATCTTGGGGGCGCTGGATCTCTATGGTTGGTGACGGTGGATCGCTGCAGGCGGACAGCCCTGTCGCCATGAATGCAGACGAACCAATCAGGAGCTCGCGGCGCGCTATTCTTACAGTCATGGGATCAGACCTCCCTGTGGTCTGATCCGACTATACACGCAGTAAGATCGTAGCGGGATGGTTTTGGAAACGCCCGACTACAGCGATCGCACGATGGTTTCGGTCATTTCCTTGGCGTCGCCGAACAGCATCATGGTGTTGTCGCGGAAAAACAGCTCGTTATCCACACCGGCATAGCCGGGAGACATGCTGCGTTTAACGAACAGCACCGTCTTGGCCTTTTCAACATCGAGAATGGGCATGCCGTAGATCGGGCTTTGCGGATCGGTTTTGGCCACCGGGTTGGTGACGTCGTTGGCGCCGATCACATAAGCCACGTCGGCGGTGCCGAATTCATGGTTGATCTCTTCCAACTCGAACACTTCGTCGTAAGGCACGTTGGCCTCGGCCAAAAGTACGTTCATGTGCCCCGGCATCCGGCCAGCCACCGGATGGATGGCGTAGCGCACATCAACCCCTTCAGATTTGAGCTTGTCGGCCATCTCCCGCACGGCGTGCTGGGCTTGCGCAACCGCCATGCCGTAACCCGGCACGATGATCACCTTGGACGCATTACCCATGATAAAGCCGGCATCTTCACCAGCGCCCGACTTGACCGCTCGATCACCTGTAGCGGCTGCAGCGTCGGCATCCGCGTCACCGCCAAACCCGCCAAGAATGACGTTGACGATAGAGCGGTTCATGCCCTTGCACATGATGTATGACAGGATCGCCCCCGACGAGCCCACCAACGCGCCGACGATAATAAGCAAGGAGTTGCCGAGGGTGAAACCGATACCGGCGGCCGCCCATCCCGAATAGGAGTTGAGCATGGACACCACCACCGGCATGTCCGCGCCTCCGATCGGCAGAATGAGCGTGAAGCCGAGGATGAAACTCAACACCGCCAGCGCCATGAAGAGATACATGCTCTCAACGTTGCAGAACCAAATCAGGACAACGATCATGGCAATGAAAATGCCAAGATTGAGCGCGTGTTGGCCTGGGAACACCAATGGATTGCCCGACATCATGCCCTGAAGCTTGGCAAAGGCGATGACCGAACCGGAAAAGGTGATCGCGCCGATGGCCAGACCAAGTGACATTTCGATGAGGCTTGCGGTGGCAACATCCCCGACAACACCAATGCCATAGGCTTCAGGCGCCATGAATGCACCAAAGGCTACCAGCACCGCCGCCATACCGACTAGGCTGTGAAAGGCCGCCACCAGTTCGGGCAGAGAGGTCATTTGGATCCTTCGAGCGATCACGGTCCCGATTGAGCCACCGATAATGATGCCAAGGATGATCCATCCGTAGGATTGCACTTGCGGCGAAAGCAGAGTGGTGAGAACGGCAATGGTCATGCCGATCATGCCGAGGATATTTCCGCGCCGGGCCGTTTCCGGCGACGACAAGCCGCGCAAGGTCAAAATGAAAAAGACGCCCGCGATAAGATAGGCGACGAGTGTAGCACCTGTTGCCATGCCCGCCCCCTACTTCGCTTTTTTCTTGAACATGGCCAGCATGCGCTGAGTGACGATAAATCCGCCGAAGATGTTGACCGAGGCAAGAGCGACGGCAATGAAACCAAGCAGCTTTGATGTCGTGAACGTTTCAGGACCGGCGGCAATCAATGCGCCGACGATGATCACCGAGGAAACGGCATTGGTCACCGCCATCAGCGGTGAGTGCAAGGCTGGGGTGACGCTCCACACCACGTAGAAACCAACGAACACGGCGAGCACGAAGATGGTCACCAAGTACCAGAACTCATTGCCACCCCCTGCGGCTTGGGCTTGCATGGCCAGTTGCCCGACCTGGGCCGCCAGTTGTTCGGCGTTTTCCGCCAAAGTGCCGGCCTGTTCGGCGAGGCCTTCCGCAGCCTCCGGGACCGTTTGCGTTTCCATCAGCTGCCTCCCTGCCCGGTCAGGCCCAGGTGTACGATTACTCCATCTTTGGTGACGAGCGTTCCAGTCACCACTTCATCATCCCAGTCGATGGCCAAGTCACCGGACTCCTTATCGATAAACGGTGAGAGGAAGTTGAAAAGGTTACGCGCATAAAGGGCACTGGCGTCTCGGGCTAGGCGCGCAGCCACATTGGCATGACCGAGGATGGTAACACCGTTGTCCGTTGTCACCACTTCGTCGAGGTTCGAGCCTTCCACATTGCCGCCAGCTTCGACAGCCAGATCAACAATGACCGAACCGGCCTTCATTTCACCGACCATGTCGGCGGTCACCAACTTAGGTGCCGGACGGCCAGGAATAAGGGCGGTCGTGACAATGATGTCGGCCTTAATGACTTCCGCGCGGACCGCTTCCGCCTGTTTCTTTTTGAAGTCGTCGCTCATTTCCTTGGCATAGCCGCCTTCGGTCTCCGCCGCTTTCATGGCTTCTTCGTCGACGACGATGAATTTTCCGCCAAGACTTTCCACTTGATCCTTGGCGGCGTAACGCACGTCGGTGGCCAGAACAACGGCACCCAGGCGCTTGGCAGTGGCGATCGCCTGTAAGCCTGCAACACCGGCGCCGAACACCAGCACGCGGGCCGGTGCCACAGTACCGGCAGCGGTCATCATCATGGGCATGGCGCGGCCGAATGTTGCCGCAGCGTCGATCACCGCTTTGTAGCCAGCCAGATTGGATTGCGAAGACAGAATATCCATGGATTGCGCGCGGGTGATGCGCGGCATCAGTTCCATGGCAAAAGCCGCGACCTTTTTCTTGGCCAGGGCATCGACCATATCTTTTTGCGTTAATGCCTGAAGGCCAGCAAGGAGTATCGTGCCCTCGGGCAAGATTGAAATCTCATCTTCCCCCTCCGAACCGGTCATGGGCCGCGCCACCTTCAAAACGGCATCAGCGCCTGCGACGGCGTCGGCAGCGTTGGCCGCTATCCTTGCGCCGACCTCTTCATAGTCTCCGTCTGAGATGTTGGAGGGTTGCCCAGCATTGCTTTCGACACTGACATCACATCCCAGGGCAACGAACTTTTTGACCGTCTCCGGGGTGGCGGCAACACGTGTCTCACCCGGCCGACGCTCCTTAACAACTGCGATCTTCATGAGCCCCTGCACCAAATTTTGAGAAAGCGTTCGGTTACGCGGTGATGAGAGTGATGGATTCAACGATTGAGCGTTCGCTTCCAGTCTTTGCGGAGGGGTCGCAACCAGATGTCCTTTTTCGGCTGTGCTCGTTTGTTATACCTGTCATAGCGTCCTCTTCCCTTTGTGCAGAATTCATTTTCGACACCCTCAACAAAACACTGGTAACGCCGTCGGCGATTCTATATCGTCGTGCGCATGGCGATGCGCGACGAGGATTACGGAGCGGCTCCGACGTTGGTGCAGGTCCGCAAGGATACGACCGCCCCTGCGTCCACGGTGAAGGTCAAGCTGCTCAAGGCCGTGCCGGCGTTGAAGCGGGGCAAGGACACGGCCGGGGCCCCGCGCGACAGATTCATCGGCTGGACACCGCAACTCCGCGAGAAGAACCTGCCGCTGGTGGTCGACAACCCCAGGTTCCTGATCCTGCCGTGGATCGAGATCCCCAACCTCGGCTCGCACACCCTTGCCCTCGTCCGCCGCCACCTGCCCGAGGACTGGGCCGAGCGCTACAACACCGCGCCCGTGATGATCGAGACCTTCGTCGAAACGCCACGCTACACCGGCACCGTCTACCAGGCATCCGGTTGGACACTCGTCGGAACCACCCAGGGAAGAGGACGCTATGACAGGTATAACAAACGAGCACAGCCGAAAAAGGACATCTGGTTGCGACCCCTCCGCAAAGACTGGAAGCGAACGCTCAATCGTTGAATCCACCACTCTCATCACCGCGTAACCGAACGCTTTCAATTTTGAGGCACTTCCTATGCCCTATCTCCCCCACTTTGTGAAGGGGTCGAACCGGCAGAAAAAGAGGGAAAGACGGTAGGAAAAACGCTTTGTCACGAAGTGGACAAAAATGGACAAACCCGCAAAAGGGTCACATCCATAGGGCACGCAATCATGGTCAAATACGGTCGGTTAAGGGTAGTCTCCGCATCATGAAGAATTTGCTCGTCCGTCATTGGGTCTTTGCACTTGCTCTCCCTTTCCTTGCCGCGCTGCCAGCGTCTGCAAAGGATGAGTTATCCACAGGGCAAATGGCGTCCCAGCGGTCAGAGTCAGCTCAATCGGAGCGCCTTGCCTATAATCTGAAGATCGGTGGCGTTCACATTGCTGATTTTCTTGCCGAGTTTGATGAAAGCCACGCCAGCTACCGCACCGTCTTGACCATGGAGACGCGAGGCCTGGCCCGCTGGTTTCAGGATTTTCGCGCTGAGGTGACGGGATACGGCACCATGGTCATGGAAACCGGCCCAGGGCCAACGCCTGTTCCGCAGCAATTTGACAGTTCTTGGGCGGCGACTGAATTCGCATCGTCTTTGACTATCGCCTACGACCCTGTCACGGGTTTGGCTCTGCCACACCAGCGTACATTCAACCCCCTCACCGGCGAAGATATTGCTCTTGAGGACTTAGAGTGGAACCGCGACCGCGATCCGCCGCCGCCAGTGCCCGATGACTTGCGGATTGGTGTGTTTGATCCCATGGCGGCGTTCGTGGCCGCCCGCAGGCACATTTTGGATACGCGCAGCAGCGAGTTTCGCGTGCCCATTTACGATGGCCGGCGCCGCTATGACATCGTCGGGGAAGTGGAAGCGCCGCGTACCTTCTGGATCAAGAGCCAAGACGTTGAACTGGTGCCCGTCATTGCGGGTGTCGATCCGGTGTTTGGCTTCGATGAAGAGCGCATGGTCCGTGTTAGAGAAGGCCGAGGCAAGATCCTATTCAGCCCCGATGACCGGTTCATTCCCGTTCAGGTCATTTTTGAGGGCATGACCCTCCCGAGTGTGATGAATTTGACCGCCGACTGCCTCGTCGATCAGCTCACCTGCCAGCAGATTGCCCAAGCTTCGGTCGAAAAAGCCCAGGCGAACTAATCAGTTTCAGCACCCGTGCAGTACTATTTCTACCAAATGCGCGACAGCGGTGTACTGGACATTCTGAACGATGCGCTTGTCGCGGCGGCGCGTATGCTGACGGGACGGGAGGCCACGCCCACCGCTGGGATCATCGACAGCCAATCGGTCAAGACGACCGAGAGCGGCGGCCCGCGTGGCTATGATGCGGGCAAGAAAACAAAGGGGCGTAAGCGTCATATCGTAACCGACACAGACGGAAACCTGCTGGGGCTGATCACCCATGCCGCAGACATCCAGGACCGCGACGGGGCATCCATCGTAATCGCGCAGGCCCTCGAAAACCATTCGAGCCTGACCCACATTTTTGCCGACGGTGGCTACTCAGGCGACAAACTTCGTGACGCAATGGCCTCAATCGATGGCCCGACAATCGAGATCGTAAAAGAAAAAACCCCGCCCTTTCGAGCGGGGTTTTCATCTCAAGTGGAAGTTAGGCTTAGCGGGCCATGGCTTCCTGTGACGGAGTTTCGTCGCGGGCCTGTTCCGGGGTCCATTCCCACGGATACTGACCTTTTTCCGGCTGACGAATGACAACCATGGGCGCCGGGCCTGGTGTCGCCGTCATGAACGCCCAAGCCTTGGCGGCAAATTCGGGATCGTTAACGTCGAGGGGCTCTTCCGGCATATCCACGTACGGATCCGTCGCGCCACCTTCACACACAGTGATGTTCTTAAAGTGCATGACGCGACCGATTTCCTTGGGAATGGTCGCGCGGAATTCAAGGCTGGCCCAACCGTCGGCGGGAAGAGGATCGCCAAGCTTAGTCCAGATGATTTCACCAATCACTTCCGAGACTTCGCGGCCATGCAGCATCACCGGGGTATCCAGCGTGCGCATTTTGTATTCGACCTTCCAGCCATCTATATCGGCAGCTTTCGCATCGACGATACCTTCCGGTATTTGCAGCCGGGCTGCCGTCACGGGTGCCGCTTTGCAACCGTGATTGACGTTGAGCTTCATTGGGAACAGAAAGCCGGCCGGGGCTTCGGTAACATTGATCACGTTATGGGCGGACGCCGTGGTGGCGCCCCCCATGGACAGGCCCGCACACAGCGCGGTACCGGCAAGGGTTGTCAACAAACGAGACTTAAGGGTCATGTGAGTTCTCCGCTGCGGCCCCACGCGGGAGCCTGTTGAGAAAAAAACGGTCTACGTCATTAGAAAACGGACATTGGCATTCGTTCTCCCCCAAATGCCAGAGGTCGGTGAGAATAGCTCGCAAAACGGTCACGGCCAAGATGGTGTTACAAATCGATTCTGCACCGTCCAAAAGGTCCTTTAGATCAGCCGTTCCGCCATATATTCGCTGAAATCCTCACGAAATTCGGTCCAATTGTCCGTATCGAAGATTTCCGGAGTCTGGTCCTCCAGCCCTTTGCGATATTGGCTGGGAATGCCGTCCGGCCCGCTGATCTTAGCACCGTAGGCCCGCCCCCAGGTGCGCCCAGGATGCTCGCCTAGCCCCCACCAGGGGTGCCAGCTGACCAGGTTTTGAAACTGAACGTGTGACGGAATGCTGGTCAGTTCGCGATTGAGGACATCATTGATATTGGCGAAAAACACATAGTGAGAGTCCCAGAAGAACCGACTGCCGGCCGACTCTTTTGGATATTGGTCGGGGCTGATGGGGTTGGGAAAGGAAAAGGCCGAAGCGGTCGGGATCATAACCGTGTCGCCGTACACTTGGACTTGAAGACCTTCCGGCTTCAGCGTTGCTCCCTCGCCCGTGATGACGCCGTCCGGTCCGATTTCCACCGACAGTGGTCCACCGATGAACCGCCACGGTTTGCGTACCTCGCCGGTAATCGGGTTTTCCCATTCTGTCAGGATTTCGTCGGAATCAAACTTGGTATAGACGCCGGACTCAAACACCGTCGCCGCCTGATTGCCGTTTTCCAGCGTACGCCATTTGGCCACGTTGAGATTGCTCATGGTGGCAAAGGGAATCAGGTTGCCGGTGTTGACATAGCCATAGAGATGCAGCCGAAAGAACGAATAGATGGTTTCCTCTCCCGATGATCCTTTCATGGCAGATTGGATGCGCACCCGCTCCGCCGGATCGTCCCAATTCAATTCGGCTGGTGCTTGGGTGGCCACGGCTGCAGTTGGGCGCGGTTCTTGTTGCCTTGATGAGATCGCGACCGCACCGGCGGCACCTGCAGCCGCACCGGCAGCAAACAGAAATGTATCGCGCCGGGAAAAGGTAGGCAGGTTTGTCATAGAACAGCTCCCGTCATCTTTTTCAAACTAAGTGAGAATGAGAATTTTGATCCCGCTTACTGACATCATTCGTCCAGCCAATGCTCAAGTTTTGCCTTCTTCAACACTTTCTTCTGCTGCTTGGCCAAGACGTTCGGATCAAAGGTGGCGATGGTGTCATGAAACAGTCGGTGCCAATTCACCTCGGCGCCAAGACGTAGGAACACAGAACCCAAGCCGATGGCGGCGCGGTCCATGAGCACAAACTCGCGCGGCGGTTTGACTCCTCCCAAACGCCGTAACTCGCTGTGTACTTTGGCTGCCACTTCTCTGCCGTAATCGGTGGCGTTGGTTTCTTCGATGAGCCGCGGCCGGTCCTCCATCAAAGGCGCGTAAACGAACGTCGCCCAACGACTGAGGGTATCGATGACTTCGCTGTCCAATCCGGTAAAGCCCCAGGTTTCATAAGCATGCACGGCGAGGTCGCGGTCACCCACCTCCAGGGCTTTATAAAGATCGATGACACCGGTCACGAATTTCGGTTTGAACACACGAATACAGCCGAAGTCCATGAGATTGATATCGCCATACCGGCCCGCTTTCTTTTCTTGCTTACTAATGCGCACTGTGTAGTTACCGAGATGGGGATCCCCATGGATCACACCGTAGTGATAGAACGGCACGTACCAGGAACGGAACATGTTCTCTGCGACGCGATTACGGTCCTCGATGGGTAAATCAATGAGGTCAGGTATGCGGATGCCCTCTTCCCAACTCATGGTCAATAACCGGTCGGTGGAAAGGTCGCCGTAAACATCGGGTACATGCACCGTATCAACGCCTTTGAGCATGTGACGATACAACGTCAGGTTCCGTGCTTCGTTGTCGTAATCCAGCTCTTCCCGCAAACGTGCCGAGATTTCCGCATGGATTTCTGACGGATCGATGGCTTCGTCATAGCGACGGTAAATGGAAAAGATCAACTTGAGTTGCTTGAGGTCCGCTTCGACCACGGAAGACATGTCCGGGTACTGCAGTTTGCACGCCAACGTGTCGCCGTCGGGATGCACCGCCTTGTGCACCTGACCCAGTGACGCTGCGGCAGTCGCTTCTTTGTCGAACTCATCAAAGTGACTCCGCCAATCGGGTCCCAGTTCCGCTGTCATCCGCCGCTTAACGAAAGGCCAGCCCATGTGCGGAGCGTCCGCCTGCAGTTGGGCCAATTCACGGGCGTACTCTTTGGGCAAAGCATCCGGGATGGTGGAAAGAAGCTGCGCCACCTTCATCAGAGGTCCCTTAAGACCACCCAGAGCCATGCGAAGATCCTCGGCCCCTTTGGCACGGTCGCCTTTCATGCCGAGATAGCGCTCTCCGGCAATACGAGCGGCAAAGCCGCCGACCGCCCCGCCAACCTGGGCGTAGCGTTTGACCCGGCCTGGCAGGGTGTTGTCTTCGCGGGAGCTGCGATCTGATGGCGCCACGACGGTCAGGCCACCTGTTCCAGTTCGTCTATCAACCCGGTCATCGTCTCCATGCCCCGCGCCCAAAACGCGGGATCCGTTGCATCCATTCCGAACGGCGCAAGCAGGTCTTTGTGCCTGAGCGTGCCACCGGCCTTCAGCATGTCGAGATACTTTTGTTCGAAGTCGAGAACGGAGTTGTCCGCATACACACGGTACAGGGAATTCACCAAACAGTCGCCGAACGCATAAGCGTAGACGTAAAACGGCACGTGCAAAAAGTGACTGACATAAGTCCAGTAGTACTTGTACTCGTCGTCGAAGTGAAACGCAGGACCGAGGCTGTTTGATTGAACCTGGAGCCAGATGTCACATAACTGGTCCAGGGCGAGCTCCCCGTTTCTCCGTTCGTCATGTACATGACGTTCGAATTCGTGGAAGGCGATTTGCCGCACCACGGTGTTGAGCATGTCTTCAACCTTGCCGGCGAGCAGCGCCCGTCTTTGCTCCGGATTGTCTTCTTTGTCGAGCAAAGAGCGGAAGGTCAGCATTTCGCCGAATACGGATGCCGTCTCGGCAAGCGTCAACGGTGTTCCGCACAACAATGGTCCTTGAGGCGCCGCCAAAACCTGATGCACACCGTGTCCCAGTTCGTGGGCCAGGGTCATGACATCACGGGAGCTGCCGAGATAGTTCAACAAGATAAAGGGATGCGATGAAGGCACGGTGGGATGGGAAAAGGCTCCCGAGGCTTTGCCCGGCGTTGCCGGTGCGTCGATCCAGCCTTGGTCAAAAAAAGGTTCCGCGGTTTCCGCCATTTGCGGCGCAAACGCCTTGTATGCATCCAGCACGACCACTTTGGCTTCGGCCCAAGAAATGATACGCGAGTCCGCTTTGGGCAAAGGCGCGTTACGGTCCCAATAATCAAGTTTGTCTTTGCCGAACCATTTTGCCTTCATGGCGTAATACCGGTGGGATGTATCCGCGTAGGCATCCTTAACGGCGGTAACAAGCGCTTCTACAACATCATCCTCTACCAAGTTGGCCAGATTGCGGGATGACACCGGCCGTGCGTAGTGCCGCCAATCGTCTTCGGTAGCCTTGTCTTTGGCTAGCACGTTGGTGATGTAGGCAAATAATGGTGCTTTCTCGCCCAACGCTTCACCGATGCCTTTAGCGGCTGTCCGCCGCCGCTCGGGCTTGGGGTCGGACAATCGGTTGAGTGCTTCGGTGAGCGTCAGCGTTTCTTTGTCGACTGTACAACGGATGGCGGCTTCTGTTTCGTCAAAAAGGCGCACCCAGGCACCGCGCCCACTGACATGTTTTTCATGCAACAAACGTTCAAGATCATCCGCAAGCTCATGTTCTTTGAAAACACGAAGATCCCGTATCCAAGGACGATATTTATCCGCTACTGGATCACTTAATTTTATTTCCAACGTTTCATCATCGAGGCGATTGATTGCGAGGGTAAAAAACAGGGATTTGCTGGATAGTAATGTCATGCGGTCCATGGTGTTCTGATAGAACCGTCCCCGCTCGGCATCGCCGATGTTTTGGCTGTGGTAGAGCTGAGCGAAAGACCCAATGCGGCCCAGCAGGTCCCCAATGGCTTCATATTCGACGATGGCGGCGCCAAAAGCTTGGGGTTCGAGGTCCGCCACTTTACCGGCATAGGCTTTTTCAAAAGCATTGATGCGGCGGTCTGCCTCTTCGAAGGCGGCGGTCAAATCCGACCCTTCGGGGCCCGAATACAAACTGCTCAGGTCCCAAACCGGCAGATCGCCAAAATCCCCACTTTCCGACTGGACAATGCTCGTATCGTTCATCACGTCTCCTTGGCCAAGACCGAAAAAGGTCGTCGACCTCACCACTCAATGACATCACATATAGGGGGCAAACGGGCGACCGCCAACAGACAGCTGATCCTCTGGTTTGCCGCCCCGGAGCCGTCGTAGTATGAAAACCGGTTGCCAGTTCAGGGGGATTGCTGAGGGATTCGCGGTGGCAGACAGGGTCATCGACGCGCGTAACGTACAGAATTTGCCTTCTGCCTTCTTCCAGCAGGCAGAACGGTTCGGCGACGAACCGTTTGTCTGGACGAAGATCGATGGCACTTATGTTTCTTTGTCTTGGCGTGAAACGGCAGAAAAAATAGTCGCTCTGGCCAACGGCCTGATCAAAGTCATTGGTATCGAACCGGGTGACCGGGTCATGGTGATTAGTGAAAACCGCCCGGAATGGCTGATCGCAGATATCGCAATTAAGACCATGGGTGCGATCTCGGTGCCCGCGTACACCACCAATACGGCCCCCAATCATCTACATATCATCAATGACTCAGGCGCCAAACTGGCCATCGTTTCAACACCTGAGTTGGCGGCCCCTCTCATTGCTGCCGCAGTAGAGGCGGATCACAAACTGCAGGTGATTGTTATTGATGACCCAGACTCCGTCATCCATTCGGAAATCGAAACCAAGTCTTGGGAGGACGTGCTTGAGGCCGGTCGTGACAGCAGTATGCCAGCGCACGTATCCACGGCGCAGCGCGATGACATGTGCTGCATCATCTATACCTCAGGCACTGGTGGATTACCCAAAGGGGTGATGCTGACCCATGGCGGCATTCTCTGTAATTGCGACGGAGCTGCCGAAGTTTTCCGTGTACTTGGTGTGGATAAAGATATTTTCCTCTCGTTCCTGCCCCTGTCTCATGCCTACGAGCATGTTGGCGGACTGTATTTACCGATCACTTTGGGGGCGCAAATTTATTACGTGCAACGGGTCGATACACTGGTGAATGCCATGGCGGAAGTTCGGCCGACCATCATGACCGCTGTTCCCCGCCTTTATGAAACCATGCGCGGCCGTATCAATCAGGGGCTTAAGTCTCAGAGCAATTTCCGTAAGAAATTGTTCCAAAAAACCGTCGACATCGGCACCAAGAGGTACAAAGACCCGGCAAATCTAACTTTGCTGGAGCGGCTTCTGGACGTTATTTGTGAACGGCTCGTGCGCACCAAAGTGCGAGAACGGTTTGGCGGCCGGTTGAAAGCCTTGGTGTCCGGTGGCGCGCCGTTGAACCAGGATGTCGGCATTTTCTTCACCGCCCTTGGTGTCCGCATCCTACAGGGGTACGGACAAACGGAGTCCTCACCCGTCATCAGCGTCAATATGCCAGACAACAACAAATTGCATACGGTTGGGGCGCCATTACGGGGTGTGGAATGCAAGATTGCTGACGATGGCGAAATATGTGTTCGCGGTGAGTTGGTCATGAAAGGGTATTGGAACGACCCGGATGCCACGATTGCCGCAATCGATGAGGACGGATGGCTGCACACTGGCGACATTGGTCATCTAGACGAAGAAAGTGCGATCGTCATTACCGATCGCAAGAAAGACATTATTGTCAATTCCGGCGGCGACAACATTTCGCCGCAAAGGGTCGAAGGTATTCTGTGTCTGGAGGAACAGATCGGCCAGATCATGGTTTTCGGCGACCGTCGGCCCTATCTTACCGCCGTGATCGTCGCTGACGAAGACTGGTACAAGCGTTGGGCGAAAGAAAACAATAAACCGGCAGAATTAGACGCTCTGGCCGAGGATCAAGAGTTCCTCGCTGAAATCAGTAGTGCTGTCTCCCATGCAAATGAAAACGTATCCATCATAGAAAAAGTGCGCAAACACATCGTTTCTCCGCATCCTTTCACTGTGGAGAACGGTCAAATGACGCCGACCTTGAAAGTGCGCCGTCATGCTGTGCTCAGGGAATTCAGGGAAACTTTGGAAGCGTTGTATTAATCGCCGCTCAGACTTCTCCGAGTGCTCGCAGATAGGTATCCAAAAGCGCTTCCTGTTCTTGCCGTTCAGTCAGGTCCAGTTTTCTTAGCGCAACCACTTTACGCATAGTCTTGGTGTCAAAACCGGCCGACTTGGCTTCCGCATATACCTCCCGGATATCGGCGGTGAGGTTCTTCTTTTCTTCTTCCAGCCGCTCAATGCGCTGAATGAAGGACTTAAGACGGTCGGCCGCAACGCCTCCGGAATCGGGCATGGTTCACTCCGCTTAAATATTTCAGGAACAAGCTATTTGACTTGTGCGGGCGGTGCATATAGCAGCAAGTGAAGAGGAAAACAAAGGGCGTGGAAAAGCCAATTCTTTCCACCGTGGGTATAGAGCGCGTGGGATGAAAACGCGCTATTTTGCGCGGCGTGTCGCGTAGGGTACTTAGTCGATCCTGAAGAACCCGTTTTTCATACTACTCCTGCGAGCGTTAGATGTGTGCTGTTAGGTTCAGTCTGCCACGCCATCCGTCGCTTCCATCGGATGATTGACGCCGCAAGACGCGTTCCATGCAATCCGATCATGTCCCGGAGCAACGTAGCGCCCAAAATGCGGGCGCAATAAATTCTGAGCCGCTTCAGGATCAGTCTTAGGTTATGGCCGGCACAGGCCAGTGCCACATTCATGCGATCACCTTCAGTACCCTTGAGGTAATTGCGTCCCAACAGTCCATCCGATTTCAGATGGCCGATAACCGGTTCAATCGCCTGACGCCGTTTCAGTGACCGTTTCAGCCGTTGTGTTTTTATGCCACGCCGTTGACCCGAGATGTACACCCTTGATGCTTCCTCGCCATGGCCACGGTAGCCACGATCCACAAACACTTCTTCAACCACACAGCCTGTCAAACGGCGCACCTGCTCCAACGCTGTTGGCAATGTATGCCCATCAAAGGGATTCCCCGGCAACGCCATGCCGCCAACGATAAAGTTGCTCCTGTTTGTCGTTGCAATACTGGCCTTGACACCAAACTCATAACGCTTGTGGGCCTTGCCCTTGCCGATGCACTCCACCTCCGGGGCATGCAGGCTATACAGTTTGTTGCGATCCATCTTCTGTTGACTGAGCAGCCGCCTGGCCAGCGCCAACTCCCCGGCAAAAATCGCCTGCAACCCCTTATGGCCCGCGATCTTGCGCTCCGTGTCACGCACCACCCGGCCCAGATAGGTCTTGAGCTTCTTAATCTGACCACCCATGCGCCTCATCTGCCGGACGTGACCATAACGGTTGGCCCGCAACAGCGCCTCAGGGCCCTTACGGGCGTAGCTCTGCCGCAACACCACACCGTGTGTGTGGCACAGCTTGACAAGACGCACACGCGAACGGTTCAGCAATTTGCTGTCGGTGGGAAAGGCCACCGCCTTCTCCTGCACCGTGGTATCCACCGTCACACGCTTGAAGTCGTCGGGTTTGACCGTCTTGCTCCGAACACCCGCATCAACTGTGGCCCGCAGAATTTTCTCGCACCCTGAATGGCCAATGCGCCGTCTGAAACGCGACATGCTGCTGGGATCAATCGGCGGGTGATGCTGAAAATACACCTCGCCGCAAAAATGCTGCCAGTAAGGGTTCTCCACCCAGCGCATCACCACCTGGTCATCGGACAGACCATACACGTGCTTGAGATATTGAAGCCCCACCATCAGCCGCGTCGCTTTGGCCGGGCAGCCGTTGTCAGGGCAATACAAGACACCAAACGCCTCATCAAAACCCTGCCAATCGATCAACTCGGTGAGCCGATAAAGTTCGTGCCGTTGATCGAGAATGTTCTCAAGCGCGGTGCGGAAGAGATCTAAAGAAGGGACGTCATTGGCTGATGTGGGGCGGCTGATGTGGGGCGCATTTTTTGATCCGGAAATTGCAAGGAACCGGCCTTGCAGTATAGAAAATCCGGCGATTCCGAACCACCATTGCCAACAAAATTGATCCGCAATAACAGTCTATTACAGAGAATCTCCGCGTCTTTCAGGATCGACTACTTACCCTGCGCCGACTCGTGAGGGATTGAAATGTTATGAGTGGGGCGCCTCGTCTCGGCCAGGAAAACCTCAATATTCTTTTGGTCGACGACAACATTTTTATTCGGAACTGCGTCAATCAAAGTCTGCAGCATATTGGCTTTCGCGGTATGCGCGGCTGTTCCAACGGTATCGATGCAATCGAATACCTTCGTCCTCCTGATAAAAGTTCCCCACAAAACATAATCTTTGATCTTGTCATCTGCGATCTGGTCATGCCCCAACTGAATGGGCTACAGCTTCTGCAATGGGTTCGGACGAACAAAGACAGTCCAAACCGTTTCCTACCCTTCATCATGATCTCGGGCGCCGCAGACGAAGAAAATGTTCACTCAGCGCGGGATACGGGTGCTAACGAATTCATTGCCAAACCTTTTTCTATTGGTTCGATCATGGCGCGGTTACAGGCCGTTATTGACCGGCCGCGGCAATTTGTGGCGACGCATACCTACTTCGGCCCCAGCCGGAGACGGGTTTACAAGGACCTTCCAAAAGATGTCGCAAAAGAACGCCGGCGCGCCGGTGAAAGTCACGCCACCGTCGTCTATTCCGCAACCGACGTAAAACGGCAGCCTGAAGGATCAGACGTTTACTTGTTCAAACTGCCCAACCTTCTGAAGCAGAAGATGGGTCTTGAGAACATGAAGGTTCCATTCGAAATGCCTGATGAGGTTTTAGCCGAAGCGGAAGAAACTCTTGAACGGGAAGCCGAAGGCTTTCTCGACTGGGCCAAGCAATATCTCGATGAGCTTTCGGAGAAAATTTCTCAAGCCTTCGAAGATCAAGCCCACCGCGCTGAACATTTGGCAGAGGTCAATCGCATCGCGCACGAACTGCGCGGCCAAGGCGGAACCTTTGGCTACCCCTTGATTACCCTATTTGCCAAGAGCCTCTATGAGACAACGGCATACCCATGCCGGGAGGACGATGCCAATCTGGAAATCTGCCGGGCTCACCTGGACACTTTGCGGGCCGTGATTCGGGAGAAAATTGAGGGTGACGGTGGGGCCGTTGGCCGTCAGTTGATGATGGCGCTGAATCAGGCGATCCAGAAGTTCTCACGGCCAGCAGAGACCTAGCCCGGAAAAAGGCCGCAGATTGACGATTGGGGCAAAATTCATTGGATTTTCCGCGCCAAATCGCCACCATTGGCCAAACTTGAGTTTTATTTTCACTTGGAGAGGTTTTGAGCCATGGCCACCACAGACTTGAAGACCGACCGTCCGACCTATGCGTCCGACTTTATACCGTCCGATGTTGAGCGGGCGGTGTTTTTAGGCAACCCGATCCTCGACAACATGATGACCAGCCTGATCGCCCTAGGGGCTGAGGTTTGGTCGAACCGCCGCCGGATGAAGGTGGTGGAAGCCCTTTTGGAAGAGAAAGGGATCACCAATGCGATGATCGAGCAGTACATGCCGACCGCCGAACAGGAAGCGGAATGGCAGAAGGACCGGGACCGGTTCATCGATCTGACCTACTCGCCGCTTCTGCGTGAAGGTGACCTCCCCGTCTCCGCCGCCTTCCAGCGGGCAACAAGTAGTCCATTAGCCGGTATTAAGGAGATCAACCATGATTGATCGTCGCACTCTCTTCGGCGCCGCGGCTGCTGTGACCACAGCCGTCGGGTCCGCCTTCTCAGGCCGTAAGGCCAGCGCCGCGACAAAGTACACGGACAAGAACTTGTCCCCGTCTGGTGATATCAACAAACGCGGCACTGTCGGCCGTTTCGAGCGCATGCCGGAACTTGACCTGGAAAGCAAACATGACTTTGTCACCGGAATTAGAACATTCCAGCAAAGGTTTGGACCCATCGTCAGAGACAGAACCGAAAAGATTCTGGACGCTAACGGCATCGACCGCAAAGCCCAACTGACCATGGAAGAGACCCTGGATCTGGTCAAAGACGATTTACCGATACAAACCAGCGGCCGCGTCTGGATCAGCAATCAGCAGATCACTTGGAAAATCATCCGGGATTACTATCACGCCCACGCTGATGAATATCTGGCGGAAATGGAAGCGGCCGATAACGACGGTCCGGGGACTTTGGAACTCAATCCGGATATGGAAATCCCCGATTACGCCCGCCGTGAAATCCACATCATGCCGGGTGGTTACGTGGGTGACCCGTTTGCCGGCCACATTTACCACCACGGCACCAACAGTTTCTCTGCCGGCATTCCGTTCCTCGGCCGCAATGAGCAAGATCAAATTCCCATTAGAACAGTGGAACGATTCCCCTTGCCCCGCGACGGCAAGGTCAAACGCATCCTCGACTTGGGGTGCGGCATCGGCCGCCTGACCGTGGCACTGAAAGAACGGTTCCCGGAAGCAGAAGTTTGGGGGATCGATGTTGGGGGTCCGCTGGTGCGTTACGCTCACATGCGCGCCCGCGATCTCGGTGTTGATGTGAACTTCGCTCAGCGCTTGGCTGAAGACACCAAATTCCCCGATGATTATTTCGACATGGTTGTTTCAACCATCATCCACCATGAAATCACCTCGGAAAATAACAAGAAGGTGATCGCCGAGGCTTACCGGATCATACGGACCGGCGGGTATTATTATCCCATCGATTTCATGACCCGCGGTGATAAAGGAACCGCCTGGGGTCAATACCGCCGCTGGTGGGATTACCGTTGGAACGAAGAGCCCTGGTCACCGGAATTCGTCGCCTTCGATTTCGACGGCGAAATCGAAAAAGCCGGGTTCACCATCAATAAAGACACTCCGGCGGCTCAGCCAGGCTTCGGCAAGCGGCACGCCGAAAAACTCGCCTAACTCAAGGCGATAAGACTTTACGTCAGACCCTGCTCCGCAACGCCGGAGCAGGGTTTTTCTTTTATTTTTCGCTGCAATTTCTCTCTTTTGGGCGTATCGTAGCGGTAATGAAACTGACAATGCATCGTTCTCAATTAGGAGATCAGCGATGATTGACCGTCGTACTCTTTTTGGCGCCACCGCCGCCGTCGGCTCCGTTCTTAGTGCCATGTTCGGTAACCGCAGCGCCCACGCAAAGACCGACTTTACGACCAAAAACCTCTCCCCGCCCGGTGATGTGGATAAACGAGGCGCAATAGGCCGTCTCGAGCGCCTTCCGGACCTGGATTTGGAAAGCAAATGGGACTTTTTTACCGGATTCAGAAAATTTCATAGGCGGTTTACGCCAATCGCCAGCAAACGCGTCGACCGGTTGCTGGAAGCCCGTGGTCTCGACCGCAAAACGGAAATGACCATCGAAGAGGCCGTTAAGTTTGTGGAAGACGACTTCCTTGTGCAGACCAACGGTCTCACCTGGGTCAGCAATCAATTTATGACGTGGAAGATCATTAAGGATTACTTCCATGCCCATGCGGATGAATATTTCGATGAATACGAAGCCGCCGACAATGACGGTCCGGGTACCTTAGAGTTCGATCCGGATTTGGATATCCCCGATTACGCTAGTCGCGAATTTCACATCCAGCCGGGTGGTTATGTGGGCGATCCCTTCGCGGGCCATATTTTCCATTATGGCTCCCTGAGCTTTACCGCAGGAAATCGGTTAGGGCACAACGAGCAAGATGAACTTCAAAACGGCATTGCGGATCGCATGCCGCTCCCCCGCGACGGTAAGGTGCTGCGCATCCTTGATATGGGCTGCGGGACTGGCCGCTTTACCATGGGATTGAAGGAACGGTTCCCCGACGCCGAAGTCTATGGCATCGATGTCGCAGGGCCCTTGTTGCGTTATGCCCATATGCGGGCTCGCGATCTCGGTATCGCGGTGCATTGGTCGCAGCAATCGGCTGAGAAAACCAACTTCGAGGACGGGTATTTCGACATCGTCGCCTCTTACATCATCAATCATGAGATTCCGACACACGGTAACAAGAAGATCGTTGCCGAAGCGTACCGCCTGACACGGCCCGGTGGGTATTTCTACCCCATCGATTTCCGCACCCGCGGCGACAAGGGCCGGGTCTACCAACAGTACAGGCGCTGGTGGGACCATCGTTGGAACGAGGAACCCTGGTCGCCGGAATTCGTGAACTTCGACTTCGAAGGCGAAATCGAAAGGGCCGGGTTTACGATCAACAGAGAAACCAAACCCGTCATGATGGGTTGGGGTGCGCGCCACGCTGAAAAGCCGGTCTAAAACACTACTCAGAGTCGATTATTCGAACCCCCCGTCCTGACCTATGGGCGGGGGGTTTGTTGTGTTCTTTGGCTGGGGATTGGACCAAAAAAGTAAAGGAAATGGAGCGTTTCCCGTGAACCTGCTTTGCGGGAGGATGATCCGCATCAGTCAGGCTAACGAAAATCCTGGTTCGAACACAGATTTCGGCCTTTTTCAGGACATCGCCGTGCTTTAGAAACCCTTCGCACCGACCTTATATGGATAGGGTCAAATAACCGTCATTCAGGAGAGCAGCGCTGATGGCCACCACAGACTTGAAGACCGACCGTCCGACCTATGCGTCCGACTTTATTCCGTCCGATGTTGAGCGGGCGGTGTTTTTAGGCAACCCGATCCTCGACAACATGATGACCAGCCTGATCGCCCTAGGGGCTGAGGTTTGGTCGAACCGCCGCCGGATGAAGGTGGTGGAAGCCCTTTTGGAAGAGAAAGGGATCACCAATGCGATGATCGAGCAGTACATGCCGACCGCCGAACAGGAAGCCGAGTGGCAGAAGGACCGGGACCGGTTCATCGATCTGACCTACTCGCCGCTTCTGCGTGAAGGTGACCTCCCCGTCTCCGCCGCCTTCCAGCGGGCAACAAGTAGTCCATTAGCCGGTATTAAGGAGATCAACCATGATTGATCGTCGCACTCTCTTCGGCGCCGCGGCTGCTGTGACCACAGCCGTCGGGTCCGCCTTCTCAGGCCGTAAGACGCGAGCTGCCCATACCAATGTCAACCTGACTCCCGAAGGGGATGTGGAACCCCGTGGACCAAAGGGCCGCCTGGAGCGCCTTCCCGCACTTGATCTGGAAAGCAAGCACGACTTCGTCACTGGTTTCCGTCAGTTCCATGGCCAGTTCAACCGCATTGCCAACAACCGGATCGAAAAAATTCTCAAAGACAACAGGCTCGATCCCAAAGGCCGCTACACCATGGAAAAGGTCTTAGCAGGCTGCTGAAAAAGTGGCTGGTTCGGCTTTGAGGGTGGCCTTATCGCCGAGATGATAGGCGAACTCAATCTCCAACGATCCGTCGTCGAGGAGTTCGGCCGATCCTGAACCGTTGACTTCGTCCATCTCGTCGAAGCCGGCCCAGGTGAAGAACACGATGGATCGGCCGTATTCCAGGTCGAGGCTGGCGTTCAGAGCGCCGAAGGCGATCTCGCCGTGACCATCTTCGCGAATGACCAGCACGGCGGGCCCGTCGAGGTCGAGATAGCCGCGGTCCCACAGGTTGGCCTCGACGATCCGCCACCGGCCGATCAGCTGGCAGGCCACCGGTGCCGTCATGGCACGGGCTCCGCCAGCAGCTTGGGGAGCCTGACCAGGTTGTAGGCGGCGGCGGTCAGTTCGAACATCCAGCCGACCCTTTTGATGCCCTTGTGCCGGGTCTTGGCCAGCCCGCCGGTGGTCTTGATCCAGCCGAAGCTCTCCTCGATGCGCTTGCGGATGCGCAGGCTGGCGGCGTAGCCGGAATGGCGCATGGTGCGGCCGTCAATGGAGGTGCGCCGCCGCTTGCCGGTCTTGGTTACATGGTCGTCGCGGGCGATGTGCGGGGTGATCCGACGCGCCCGCAAGGCCTCGACGTAGGCCGCCACGTCATAGGCCTTGTCCGCGCCCAGCGTGATCCGCCGCCGTCCCGGGCGATGGGCATCGAGAAGCGCCAGGGCGGCTTCGCGTTCCGCCGTGCCGGTGGCCCGGGTCAGGCAGGCCCCGACCAGGAGCCCGTTGCGGTTCTCCATTAACACGTGGCCCATGACGTTCCGAGCGGATTGAGTAAAAGGCCTGTAACAGGAGCGCACGCAACAGCTTCTCCGGCGGGATCGAGGGACGCCCGATCTTCGAATACAACCCCTCGAAATCCGGCGACATAAGCTCCAGCGCCTCATCAACCAGCCCACGGATCAGGCGAAGCGGATGCGTCGCCGGAACACGAGCCTCGCAGCTCACATAAGAAAAAAGACCCTCCGTCCGATCGTCGCCTCCACGCATTACTTCCTCCATGCAATCAACAAAGAGAAAGAATCATTCCAAAGCCTCAAAAGGAAGACTTTTTCAGCAGCCTGTTAGAGCTTGTTGAGGATGATGCACTCGTTCAAACCAGCGGCCGTACCTGGATCAGCAATCAACAGGTGACTTGGAAAATTCTGCAAGACTATTTCCATGACAATGCGGACGAGTATCTCGCGGAAATGGAATCAGCGGGCAACGAAGGCCCGGGTACGCTGGAACTAAACCCGGATATGGACATTCCCAAGTACACCAAGCATGAAATCCATATTCAGCCGGGTGGTTACGTTGGGGACCCGTTCGCTGGGCACATCTACCATTACGGCACCAACAGCTTCTACGTCGGCGCCATCGGTGACAACGAGCAAGACCAGATCCACGTCGGTACCGCCAACCGCCTGCCTCTGCCTGAAGACGGCAAGGTTAAGCGCATCCTCGACATGGGTTGCGGCACCGGCCAGTTGACCGTCGCTTTGAAAGAGCGTTTCCCTGAAGCCGAAGTCTGGGGCATTGACATCGGTGGTCCGATGGTCCGTTACGCTCACATGCGCGCGCGTGATCTCGGTGTTGACGTGAACTTCGCCCAACGCCTGGTGGAAGACTGCAAGTTCGAAGACGGTTACTTCGACATTGTGACGTCCTACATCATCAACCACGAACTGACCCAGGACGCCAGCCGCGGCATGATTGCGGAAGCGTACCGGATTACCCGTCCGGGTGGATACTTCTACCCCATCGACTTCCGGTCCGGCGGTAACACGGGCCGCGCCTATGGCCAATACCGCCGTTGGTGGGATCACCGCTGGAACACAGAAGTGTGGAGCCGCGAATACCACACCCTGGATTTCGAAGGGGAAATGGAAAAAGCCGGCTTTACCATGAACAAGGATGCCAAGGCGGCCCTGCCCGGCTTCGGCATTCGCCATGCCATCAAGAAAGCCTAAATCAAGGCCCAAACAAGGTTCTAAGAGCCCCGTCCGAGAATTTCTCGGGCGGGGTTTTTCTTGCACCTAGGCACCGGCAGAATGGTATTTTCTAGTCCTTCCGCGTAACCAAACCGCAAGGTCAGCATTATGGTTGACGCCGTTTCTCAGGAGACCGGGACGAGCCCTTCGAAGGTTGCCGCTAGCACGCCATCGGGCGTCAAGCATCGCGTTAGGCGTGTGACGCGTCAGGTGCACATGTGGCTGGGCCTGATCGCTTTCTTCTGGCTGTTTGTTTTAGGCGTAACTGGGTTCATCCTTGATCATCCTGAATGGCGCTGGACCAAACAGTGGACGGTGACCTCGGCGTTCGGTTCAGACCATATTTTCATTGACGAGACCCTTGGCGTTATTCTGCGTAACTTCCACGTCGATCCTACAAATCCTGAGCGCATGATCGGCGGCGGCGAGCGCGGGCTTTGGCGCCGGGCGAACACCGAAGCTCCCTGGGTCGAAGTTTCTTACGAAAACGCGCGTGGACTGCCCCGCCTGCTGGCCATGGTTCCGGACCTACGCGCACCTTGGCAGCGTATCTGGCTGGCGACGGACGACGGCATTTGGGTGTTGCACGGCAGCGAAGGACCGGCGCGCCAAATCGCGCTACCCGGTCTTGAGATCGTCGCCATGTCCATTGGCAGCTCACCGGCGGAATTGATCGGCGCAACACCGGACCATGCGTTCCGCCTCAGTGTTAGTAACCCGGATGCTGCCGCTCTGAATGACCTTCTGTGGATTTCCTTAGCGGATACAAATGTCAGCAACATGCCGGAGACCATCAATCTCGCCCGCGTGCTGACGGACATGCATCTCGGCTGGGGCCTCTTCTCCCGCGACACGTCCGTCTTGATTAACGATTTCGGTGCCCTAGCCATCGCGGTGCTATGTGTCACCGGTCTTTTGCAATGGTGGCTGCCGCGTCGCTGGCGCAAATCCAAAACAGAGGGTCGCACCTCGGATAGGGCATCGGTAATGCGTTTCGTTTACCGAAGTCACGCACCGATCCTGGGCGTGCTGGCCGTTCTACCCATCCTGTACTTGTGCATCACCGGGATCTTCTTCGACCATGCGCGCACATTCATGATGGCGTCGAAGGACACCCATGTCAGCCGGGACGTTCTTTTTTCCGCGTTCGACCTTACGGACATGCGCGGCGAAGTCACAAGTGTGATTGGCACACCAGATGCAGCTGAGACCTTGTCGCTGATGACACGCATTGGTTTGGTAACAACCAACGACAACGGTCAGACGTGGGAGATGGTTAACGACCTGCCGATGCTGGCCCATGCCAAAGGTGGCCTCACTGGAATGCTTTACACGCACGGTGCCACCTTTATCGGTACCCATGGCGGACCTAATTACGTGCGCTATGACGGAGAAGAAACGTGGTCTCAAATCCAAGGATTGCGCATGTTCATTCAAGACGCCGCCAAGATTGGCGATGAGTGGATCCTCAAAGGCAGCCGGGGTTTTGTCCGCGGCACGCTTGACGGCAACCTGACACCCTTGGAGGTCCCTCTACCCGACATCAGCGGCATGCCGATCAACAGTTTCGTCGCCGACCTGCACGCCGGTTTCATGTTCACTGACCAGTGGGTCTGGGTGAACGACGTGGTAGCCGTCCTCGCCATCTTTCTTGCGCTGAGCGGGCTTGTGAACCTGTGTTATCGCCGGTGGGGTTAGCTGAGTTCGTGCGTTGATGTCAGACAGAAACAGAATCGGCTAGCCAATGCGCTCACAATCCAACCAATTGCTTCTTTCCTTGATGCCCGTCCTATTGATGATGACCGCGCCTGTGGCCGCACAGCTTCGCACTGACATACCACCTCTCATGGAAATCGACCGTCTCGACCCTGAGGGATCGCGCATAGAGCGCTTTGCCTTTACGGCCCGCGGCGCCATCGCACGCGAAATGCCGATTCCCAACTCGCAAAACCGGTTCTGTACCTTGGAACACGAGCACAATGTGGTGCTGAACTACTATCCAACCCGGGACGAGTGGGTCTTCCAGGTGCAGTCCAATGGCAGCGCCCAGTTCGCAGCTGGAGGCATCGCCACCTGCCTGGACCTCACCCAAATCCCTGTGGAGACCGGACAATGAGGATTGCCCTATTTGCTTTGATTTTTTTGTATGCCGCTGTGGCACAGGCTCAGACCGTGTTCGTCGCCGGCGGATCGGGCCGTTCGGGCATCGAGATCGTTCGTACCTTGCAAGACGCAGGATATGACGTCCGCGCTTCCACCCGCGACGCTGAACGGGCGAGCTCTCGTTATCCAGAAGTCCAAAATTGGGTCGAAGTGAATGCACACGATACGACTCAATTGCGCGAAGCGGTGATGGGTTCCGATATTGTGGTCAGCGCACTGGGCCACGGCGATATGATCGGATCAGGCGCACCCCAGTTCGTTGGCTATCTCGGTGTGAGGAACCTGGTGGACGCCGCCAAAGCCACTGAAGCCAAGCACGTCATCGTCATCACATCATCTACCGCTGGACATGCCCGCGGTATCGATCACCGCCAAGAAGCCCGCTTCGGTTACGTACTCTATTGGAAGACCAAAGCTGAGGATTACCTCATACAAAGCGGCCTGCTCTACACCATTATCGGACCGGGCGGATTGGCTGACGAATTTCTGATGAAATTGCGCGGGCTGGACACCCCGCCACCAGAAGGATGGGGGGTAAAATTGATGCCGCGCCCCGATTACGTGCGCGATTTTATCGACCGCCGTGGTGTAGCCGACATCGTGCTCCGGTCCATACGCGATCGGGACGCACGCAATAAGTCCTTCGCTGTGGTGTGGGACAAAACCCTTCCGGCCGGTGAGATATCAGGGTCCTTCGCGGCCATGCCGGTTGAAAATGTGGGGACAAACTATCTCGTCGATCCTGAAGAACCCGTTTTTCATACCACTACGAGCGTTAGATGTGTGCTGTTAGGTTCAGTCTGCCACGCCATCCGTCGCTTCCATCGGATGATTGACGCCGCAAGACGCGTTCCATGCAATCCGATCATGTCCCGGAGCAACGTAGCGCCCAAAATGCGGGCGCAATAAATTCTGAGCCGCTTCAGGATCAGTCTTAGGTTATGGCCGGCACAGGCCAGTGCCACATTCATGCGATCACCTTCAGTACCCTTGAGGTAATTGCGTCCCAACAGTCCATCCGATTTCAGATGGCCGATAACCGGTTCAATCGCCTGACGCCGTTTCAGTGACCGTTTCAGCCGTTGTGTTTTTATGCCACGCCGTTGACCCGAGATGTACACCCTTGATGCTTCCTCGCCATGGCCACGGTAGCCACGATCCACAAACACTTCTTCAACCACACAGCCTGTCAAACGGCGCACCTGCTCCAACGCTGTTGGCAATGTATGCCCATCAAAGGGATTCCCCGGCAACGCCATGCCGCCAACGATAAAGTTGCTCCTGTTTGTCGTTGCAATACTGGCCTTGACACCAAACTCATAACGCTTGTGGGCCTTGCCCTTGCCGATGCACTCCACCTCCGGGGCATGCAGGCTATACAGTTTGTTGCGATCCATCTTCTGTTGACTGAGCAGCCGCCTGGCCAGCGCCAACTCCCCGGCAAAAATCGCCTGCAACCCCTTATGGCCCGCGATCTTGCGCTCCGTGTCACGCACCACCCGGCCCAGATAGGTCTTGAGCTTCTTAATCTGACCACCCATGCGCCTCATCTGCCGGACGTGACCATAACGGTTGGCCCGCAACAGCGCCTCAGGGCCCTTACGGGCGTAGCTCTGCCGCAACACCACACCGTGTGTGTGGCACAGCTTGACAAGACGCACACGCGAACGGTTCAGCAATTTGCTGTCGGTGGGAAAGGCCACCGCCTTCTCCTGCACCGTGGTATCCACCGTCACACGCTTGAAGTCGTCGGGTTTGACCGTCTTGCTCCGAACACCCGCATCAACTGTGGCCCGCAGAATTTTCTCGCACCCTGAATGGCCAATGCGCCGTCTGAAACGCGACATGCTGCTGGGATCAATCGGCGGGTGATGCTGAAAATACACCTCGCCGCAAAAATGCTGCCAGTAAGGGTTCTCCACCCAGCGCATCACCACCTGGTCATCGGACAGACCATACACGTGCTTGAGATATTGAAGCCCCACCATCAGCCGCGTCGCTTTGGCCGGGCAGCCGTTGTCAGGGCAATACAAGACACCAAACGCCTCATCAAAACCCTGCCAATCGATCAACTCGGTGAGCCGATAAAGTTCGTGCCGTTGATCGAGAATGTTCTCAAGCGCGGTGCGGAAGAGATCTAAAGAAGGGACGTCATTGGCTGATGTGGGGCGGCTGATGTGGGGCGCATTTTTTGATCCGGAAATTGCAAGGAACCGGCCTTGCAGTATAGAAAATCCGGCGATTCCGAACCACCATTGCCAACAAAATTGATCCGCAATAACAGTCTATTACAGAGAATCTCCGCGTCTTTCAGGATCGACTAGCTCACTCCCGAGGAGCAGTGACGGACACGTACGGGCACCATGTGCTTGACCAAGTCCAAGATGACCGAAGTCAAAGATTTGGTTCGTAGAAGCGTGCAAGAATCTCCGAACAACAATTCGGGAGACGACACCATGCCTTTATCCAAACCGGCCCTTGGAATCTTCTTGTTTGCGGTCGTAAATGGCCTCATCGCACAGATGCTGGAAGGCTATGCGGCCCATGGCTTGGCAGAAGTTGCGGGCGATTACGCCCCCACTTTGTTCCACATGTCCGCCAAATACCACATGTGGCATGTGCTGGCGTTTTTCAGCATTGCGCTCTTATATGATCGGATTGAACTGAAGGCGGTTCAGTGGTTGCTGCTTGCAACTGTTGCCATACTGGGAGTTGGAACACTTTCTTTTTGCGGCGGTCTGTACGGCGTGTCCTTCGGTGTCAATGTGTACTTTGCTGTTGTCGGCGCGATTCTGTTCCAAGTGGGATGGGCTGTTTTCGTCTTGGCGCTTGTAGCCGCGCTTCTTGGACCGCTTGTCACAAAGCGAGCCGAAGACCTTGGACCTAAGGCACCTCATGGCGTGTCAGGATAACTGCGAATTCGTGAAAGCCTTTGAAATGCGGTGAATGAAAATAAGGCGGTTCTTCCCATCGCCAATGCGTGGGTGAAAAAAGTTCTTCCATATCTTCAATTGGGCAATCATATGGTGGGCCATCGGGCTTACCAGTTTGCATGAATAGAGCAAGAAGTTTCCCTTCTGGCCTTAACCAATGCCGTAATTGATGATGATAGTGGTGCCGGTCCTCCGGTTTCAGAGCGCAGAGACAGGATTGCTCGTAAATCATGTCGAATTGGTGCGCAGGCATCCACGTTAAAACATCATCGACTTCGAGACGCGCATTTTGGCGCGACTCCTCCAGATGCGCCTTCTGCAAGTTTATTGCGGTCTCGGATAAGTCAATAGCCGTTACGTCAAAACCCGCCCGGGCAAATTCGACCACTTCCATGCAATCTCCGCATCCTGGAATGAGAAGACGGCAGGGCTTTAGATTTTTTTTGTGCAACCAGTACTCATAAGCAGGATTCAATTCGTCACGCTGCCACGCCGGACGCTCACCCTTTCGATACAAGGCATCCCAGTCCAGTGTACGATCGTCCGCCATAATCGCCGCTATTCCACTATCGTGATTTCAGCGTGAAGGGGTTTGCTGTTTTCGAATTTTTGTTGCTGTTCTTCCGTAGCTGGCGCTTGGTGTTTGTCCTTCCATTCGTTGTAGGGCATGCCGTAGATAATCTTGCGGGCCTCATCATAATCCAACGGCGCGCCATAGTGTTCAGACGCCACCTTGACCCATTTGGCCAAACAGTTCCGGCAAAACCCCGACAATCCCATCAGATCGATGTTCTGTACGTCAGTACGCTTTTGGAGGTGTTGTACTAACCCACGGAAAGCTGCCGCTTCGACTTTGGTGCGTATATCGTCATCCATCATCCGTTCCTTTGCTTCGCCTAATAGTACTCAATAGCTAAGAGAGTGGGATCGTCGATCAATGGCGAAATCGTATCATCCAAGATATCGACCCAGTGTTTGATATCCTTGTCTTTGGTCAAAAGATCCTGGCGGATTTCGATCTGGGTATTCGCCAACCCTTGGAATCCGCCGTGAAGACGCAGGGAGTAGCCTAAATCCACACCGGAATAGGGCTGATTATCACCGACGGCTAACCCGTCTCTTTTTCTTAGTGATTGCAACAACCGATCCGCAAGTCTGCGATCGGCAGCAGACATCACGCCCACGTGCCAGGGCCGCTCCTCATCACCGTAAACGGGGGTGAAGGAGTGAATGGCAACAATGATGGGTCCTGGTCCGGCGAGACGCAGCCGAGCAATCTCTTGATCGATAGTTGAGTGATAGGGAAAGTAAAACAACTCCGCCCGGCGCTGGCGCTCACTCGCATTTAAGGATTGATTAGCTGGAATGGGTGTGCCATCGCTGACCGCCGGAATGGCGGCAGGATCTCCTAAAGGGCGGTTGGGATCGACAATGAGCCGCGAGTATTGAGCTAGGACGGCCGTCGCCTGCCAGCGGTCGGATAATGCCATCGCCATCTGAGCCGCGCCGGGGTCCCAGGCAATGTGGCGCTGAAGCTCCTTTTCTTCCAGTCCCAAGTTGTTCATAGCTCGGGGAATGGCATTGCCCGCGTGGTCGACGATCAGCAGAACCGGGCGAGCAGACTCGCCATGGCGCACGGTAACGGGTGCGGGATCGCTGGTATCCAGTTCTTCGGGACAGGCAGACGAAAGAGAAGCATCCATTGCATCAGGCCGGTTCACGGTGTCATATGCGCGCCCATCCTGCGGAAATCCGCGTCCGGTACAAGGCGTCTTTTTGTTATGGCTCGTTTTGCAGTTCCCCTCCTTGTGCTCGGCGCCGCCATTCTCGGCTGGTCTGCCATTTTCGTGAGGTTCAGCGAAATCGGTCCGATTGCTACAGGCATGCACCGCATGGCCTTGGCTCTGCCCGTGTTCTGGATGTGGATGATCATCACCGACGGCAATGATCAAACCACCACGGCCACTGGTTTGCCAAAGAACAAACGAGATTTGTGGCTGTTGGTGCTGTCGGGTGTGTTCTTTGCCGCCGATCTCACGGCTTGGAACTGGTCCATTCATTTGACCACCGCCGCCAACGCTACACTGTTCGGCAATTCGGCACCGGTGTTTGTCGCCTTGGCAGCTTTCATCCTATTTGGAGAACGGGTGACACGAACCTTTCTCGGCGGGCTTTTGCTGGCCATGATCGGCGCAGCCATCCTTATGAGTCAGAGTTTCGCCGTTTCCACCGAAACGCTGTTGGGGGATTTTCTTGGGGTGGCCACAGGCGTTTTTTGCGCTGGATACATTCTCACCGTTGCTCGGGTGCGTCAGCGGGTTTCGACCGCAGCGACCATGGCCGTTGGCGGACTCACGGCGGCAGTACTGCTCGGTATTGCCGCTGCATTTACGGAAGACCAATTAATACCCGCGACTTTCATGGGGTGGGTGTGGCTGTTCGCTCTCGCCTATCTGTGTCAGTTGGGAGGACAGTCGCTGTTGGCCATGTCCCTGGCGTACCTGCCTGCCAGCTTTGGCGCTGTGGCGCTGTTGGTTCAGCCTATTGTTACCGCGTTGGTGGGATGGTGGCTTTTGGCCGAAGCTCTGACGGTGGTAAAAACCGTCGGCATGATCACCATCCTGGCGGGGATCTGGCTGGCCCGAAAAGGCACACCGCTTATTAATGCCCAATCCTAGGGCCCCGCACTAAGCGCAAAAACTTTGCAAAGTACGTGATGAGCCGCCTCGGTAAGCCCGGGCTGTCGGGATTCCGCCGGGCCAGCCACATTGAGCACCCGAATGTTGTGGCGTTCGATCCAAGCACTGATTTTCGCTGCGGCTTCCTCCACACGAGCATCCACAACAAGCAATGGCTTTTTTTGACGCAGAGCACAAGCCACCGTGTATTCGGTTCCTGGATCCTCAGATTCTAAACCGGAAAGATGAAGGATCAGGGTGCCGTCCCCGTCCTCCACGTTACGCTTTGTGCGTTCCGAACGGGGAATGTCCTGTGCATCGTCCGCATGGTCCTTGTCGACCGGTTTGAGCCCGTAGGTTGGATCGATCGGACCGGCTTCGTTGCTTTCGTCCGGTGGACACCAGCCGCCCATGGCCAAACCTGACAGTTTGGCCGCTTCAAGGGCAGCCGTATCGGCGCCCGTTTGACCACCGGAGATGATTTGTTCAAGAGAAGGTGCCATTGGCGGCAGTGTTCAAGAACTGACGACGCAGTGCAAGCATGACGCCATGGTGAAATTGTCTTGCTCGCCCTAGCGGACGATGGCCGAGACGCGTACTCTGTGACCATGTCACGTCAGCGCCGCGCCAAAATTGTCGCCACCCTTGGCCCCTCTTCCAGCGATGCCGATACCATTGCCGACCTGTGGGATGCCGGTGCAGATGTGTTCCGGTTGAACTTCAGTCACGGCACACATGAAGATCACGCTGCCCGGGTCAAAGCCATCCGAGACGTGGAAAAAGACGTAGGTCACCCCATCGGCATTTTGATGGATTTGCAAGGTCCGAAACTGCGGGTGGGCACGTTTGCCGCAGAAGATGGGGTGGTACTTCAGGAAGGCGCGACATTCCGATTGGACATGGATGACACACCCGGAGATGAAAACCGGGTTGCCCTACTCCATCCGGAAATTTTTGCGGCCTTACAGCCAGGTGCCACCTTGCTCATCGATGACGGCCACCTGCGTTTGGAAGTTCTAAAATGCGGCAATGATTGGGCGGATACAAAAGTCATCATCCCCGGCACCATGACCAACCGGAAGGGCGTGAACGTTCCGGACGTCACTCTACCCCTGCCGGCCATGACCGACAAAGACAAGACGAATCTCAAATTCGGCCTGGACCAGGGTGCGGATTGGGTTGCGTTGTCGTTTGTGCAAAGCGCTATCGACGTGGCGGAACTTAAATCTCACGTGGATGATCGGGCGACCGTCATTGCCAAACTGGAGAAACCAGCAGCGCTTAACCACCTCGACGACATCGTCAACATGGCCGACGGGGTGATGATTGCCCGTGGTGACCTGGGCGTCGAGGTACCTTTGGAACAGGTGCCCGTTTTGCAGAAGCGCATCATCCGGGCGTGCCGCCTGGCAGGCAAGCCTTCGGTGGTGGCAACCCAGATGCTGGAATCCATGATCAAGTCACCCATGCCGACACGGGCTGAAGCTTCTGACGTAGCTACAGCCGTGTATGACGGCGCAGATGCGGTCATGTTGTCGGCGGAAACGGCTGCCGGGAAGTTCCCCGTGCGAGCCGTGACCACAATGGACAAAATCATCTCCCAAGTGGAAAGCGACGAGCATTATGTGAGCCTAATGGCCGCCGGTCATGAAAGCCCGGGCGAGACAGCGCCGGATGCCATCACCGCAGCGGCACGGCAAATCGCCGCCACGCTGAAGGCGAAAGCCATCGTTACCTATACCACATCGGGGTCGACCACCCTCCGGGCCGCCCGGGAACGGCCGCCCGCGCGCATATTGTGTTTGACGCCCAGTGAAGATGTTGCCCGCCGTTTCGCCCTGGTGTGGGGAGTTCACAGCGTCGTCAATCTCTCCCACACGCCCGATGAGGACATCGGCACCATGGCCATGGAGACGGCGGTCAGTGAAGGTTTGGGCACGGATGATGACGTGTTGATCGTCACCGCCGGTATCCCCTTTGGTACGGTGGGGTCAACCAACATGATCCGCGTCGTGCGCATTGGTCAAAAGGCTTAAATTGAAGTTGAGTGACGCCTAAGCGGCTTTTTGAACCACAAGCCTGTGGGTATCTTTAAATGTCAGCCACCAATGCACCTGGGCCATGGCAAAAGGTGCAGCCATCTCCTGGCAAAACAGGAAGTCTGTTAAGAGCTCTTTGGTCTCTGGAATCTGATGCAACCCAATAAGCCGCACGATCCACTTCATGATTTGGTCATGGGGCATGACCATTTCTTCGAATTCTGCGCGTTTGACCGTGCGAAACATATCGAACACTAGATCAGCCGCCGCGCGTCCGGACGTGCCCAAGATCTCGTCGATCTGTTCATTGATTTCCGATTCAATTTCGGACGCAGCAGCGTACTCAAACAGAGAACGGACTTTGATGCCTTCGATGGCAACCACACCGCAGTAAAAGTACATGAAGAGATCGTGTTTCTCGAACAACCCCCGCTTGGAAAGAAAATCCAGCTCGGTGTCATCTATGTGAAGCTTTAGAGTTTGCTCCCATGCCGGATACAATTGTTCGGCGACCCGTTTCATGTCGGTGAGAAAATCGGTTACCGCCTCGGCGGGCGGTGATTTGATTTTGCGCGAGGTTAGGTTTTCCCAAGCGTCACGAATGGGCTTTAGGGTCCATACCTTTTTGGCCGCTTTTTCTGCGGACTCCGACTGATCCAGAGTAACAATGGCAGGATCAGGAATAGCGTTCATGAGACTTAGTGTATCAAAACTCACTTAATAAGGGAATCACCCGGAAGTAGATCATAGTTTGGATGAAGGTTTGCTTAACGTATTACACTCCTGGCGTGAATCAATTCATCCGACCATGACGGCTTAAATCCATTGACCATACCCCTCGCGGTTGCCGACCATGGATCTTTGTTGGGTCTATGACTCTGGATAGAAGACGGTGGGAGCGTCTAAATCATGAAGAGAATTCTGACCATCAGCCTGATATTTGGCATTGGCGCTGCGGCTCTTTCATCAGTTGGGGACGCCGCAACTTCCGTTTCTGAAAATCTGTGCAAGGGGCTGATTAACCAGGATTTTTCCAATTCCGTGGGGACAGAGGTCAGCATCGTTTCTACAAGCCTGATCGAAGCCAGCAACCGCACCCTGCCGTCCCATTGCCGGGTCTATGCCACCATTGCTCCATCGACCGGAGTTGAGATTCGTTTACCGTCCGATGCTTGGAACGGCAGGCTGCTGTTTACAGGCTGCGGCGGTTTGTGCGGCGTGCTCAGGTCAGAGCACGGCAACGACGCCCTCTCCCGCCGCTATGCCGTGGCGACGACTGACATGGGCCATCAGCTCCGCGAGGGTGAGGACCCCCGCGTCTGGACAGTTAACCAGGACTTGGTCGTTGAATGGCAATACCGTGCAACCCATCGTGCCACAAGGTTAGCCAAGGCGGTGATTGCAGCGGCTTATGGTCAACCTCAAAATCATGCCTTTTTTCGTGGCTGTTCCACGGGCGGGCGCCAGGGGCTCACAGAGGCGCTCATGTTTCCCGACGATTACGACGGCATCATTGCCGGAGCCCCGGCCATGCAGATGGTGACGCCTCACAACGTCTTCGCATATGCATCAAGTAAAAGGGAGGACGGCTCCTCCATCTTCACCGAAGCGTCGTTGACCGTTCTTGCCGATGCGGTCCTCGCGGCCTGTGATGAAAACGATGGTGTGCGGGATGGTGTTATTCCCGATCCCCTCGCCTGTTCGTTTGATCCAGCGTCTTTGCACTGCAAGGGTGGCCAAACAGATGATTGTTTGACTGACGAACAAGTAAACACAGTGCAAAAAGTCTACAACGGTGCCCGTAAAACCGACGGCAGTCCGTATTACCCCATGGGCTACGCCAAAGGCACGGAATGGGACTGGATTTCAGGTTTTCTTGGTGTTGACGGCAGGCCGCCGCGCCGCGCTGGCAGTGCCCAGTTCACGCTGGAACGAAAAATCGGACCGGATGCGACGTTGGCGGATTTTGATTACGCCAAACACGGAGCCACAGGCAGTCCGGTCGGTGGACTGCTCGACTTTGGCCCGGACGGCAAAAAGCTGGAAGCGTTTACCGCCAGGGGTGGCAAGATTCTGCTCTATCACGGCTGGAACGACACCGATGCGTCACCGGCGTCTTCCTTGTTTTTCCTCTCCCACCAAATTGATGCCTTTGGTAAAGAAGATGTTTCTAAATTTCTGCGTCTTTTCATGCTGCCGGGTATGGCCCATTGCCGCGGTGGACCCGGCGTACATACCGCAGATTATCTGACGGCCATGGAAAACTGGGTAGAGAACGAAACACCGCCCGAGTCATTGGTTGCCTACAAAACAAAAATGCCTTGGGCGGCCGCCAATTATCCGCCCTATCCACTGCCACCAAACGGCATCATTGCCGCGCGGACACTCTTTCCCTATCCGTCGGCATCCGTTTACAGCGGTGATGGTGATTACACGGAGGCCGCCAACTGGCAGCGACAGTTACCCTAGGACAAATACTGCAAATAAAGGCGGGCGAATCTCTGGTCCCGCTCGCTAAGCTTATTCAGCGTTCTGTCGGGACCCAACGCCAAGTCAGGAAACAGCACCTTGTTCTGCCCTGAGAGGAACCAAAACAAACCGTGCTCTTGCAGTTCAACGTCTTGTTCCCGTCCAGACAAAAAACGAAGTTTGCATTCGTCCGTCGCATAAAAAGCTGCCAACAGAGCCAATTGATCAATTCCCCAGGCCAAACCATCTGTGCTGTGATAGTGGGCAATATAAGCGGCGGTTAATCGAAGGAACTGCCGCCCTTTGTCTGTCGGTGCAATACCGATCAGACCAGCGCTCATAATGTTCCACGGTTCAAACCTGCCTGGTCTAACTCTTAGAGCGACATCCCAATTGTTCGTTTCTTGAAGCAATGGCTGCGGATTTTTGTTTGCCAATGCATCGGCATCGATCATCCAGAGTGGACCGTCATACATTTGACGCCATTGGTACAAACGTACAAACCGAACAGCGTGGTAATAACATAGTGCTTGGTCTCGTGATTGCTCAAACAGCCCAGTCGTTTCAGCCGTAAGACCCAACTGAATGTTCTCTACGCGCTGACACCAGTTCTTGACGTCATCCATATCGTTTTCTACCGTGTCCATGACATGCACGTGAATCTTGACGCCGGGCATATTGCGCTGAAGAGACATAATCAGCGGGCGGGCAAAATGGAAAAAATATCGATAGTCGCTGGATACGACGACCACCGGATCGCGACTATTTTTTATTGAATGGATAGTAACAAGATCAGGTAAATGCCGGGTGATATCCGTTTCTTCAGTTGACGCCAATCCTTGTAAGAAATCGTCATTCAGTTTTACACATGAACCGATATGATCCTTAAGTTGGCCAGACAGTCTGTCAAAACACTCTTGTGCCTTGACACGATCGCCCATGGCGTGATCGCAACACCCTAAAGACAGAATGGCTTGTCGATTGTCGGGTTCATCTTTCAAAATAGCCGAGACACATTGTTTGAGTTCTTCAAGCGCGGCCATACCATGTATAAACCGCGAGTCCTCGTAGTTCGTCGCGTGATTAAGCGCCTGACCTTTTGATTTTCTCCCAGCCAATTCGGAGAGCAGAACCAGTTCTTGCAGAACTCGTAGTCGATCGGAGGGGCGTTCTAAACTGGTCTTGAGCCGCATTAACAAATCTCGCGCTTTTCCAGGATCATCAGCCTGAATGCGCTGTGCAAATGTCATCACAGCAGCCTTGTCCGTCGGCAAGATCGAGGCGATCTCGCCGTAAACTTCTGTTGCCGCGGTGTGGTTTCCTAAATGCGTTTCGATGTCCGCCAGGTGTTTCAAGGTGTTTCAACACTGTGGTATTTGAAGAGTCCTGCGTCAACGCCTCAACACACGCTTCTTTGGCCCCGTCGAAATTCTCCTGAGCGAAACGTACGCGAGCCAGATCAAACCAGGACTCCCAGGTGGTGTCTTCAAAAGCGATCCGATTCAGAAAACCCTCAGCATCCGCAAAGGCTTCTTGTTGAGCCGCAAGGGCGGCAAGGTTTTTGAGAGCAATATAATTGTTGGCAACAAAATCTAATGAGTGTTCGAAATGTTGGCGGGCTTCGTCTGGCCGCCCCGCGCCAGCTGCATCGATGCCTTTTTTGATGAAATCATTTGCGGCCTGTATCGGATTTTTGTCAGGCATCTTACCGGCTCACACGAAGGAATTGGTAAAGAACAAGGTGCCTCGTTATAGACAAAAAGCCGCGGTGTGCCGCGGCTTTTTTGTGCCAACCCTTATCCTGGGGCGGTGCAATCGACGAAACGCGCGGCCTAGAGCGGTATGATTTTAGGTTGGGTCATATCCTGCGTTTTTGAAATAGTTGGCGCATTCATTTGAGGTATAGGTATCGAGGAGTCTGCCGATGGCGGCTGAGACGGCCTCGACGGTTCGCGGCGCTTCGAGGCGGAGCAGATGCTTGAGCTTGGCGAAGACCTGCTCGATGGGATTGAGGTCGGGGGAGTACTTGGGCAGGAACAGGAGCCGGGCGCCGGCCTGGCGGATGGCCTGTCGCACGGCCTTGGACTTGTGAGAGCCGAGGTTGTCCATGATGACGATGTCGCCGGGCTTGAGGGTTGGGACCAACACGTCCTGCACATAGATGCGGAAGCGCTCGCCGTTGATCGGCCCGTCGACGAGCCAGGGCGCATCGATTCGGTCGTGGCGCAGCGCGGCGAGGAAGGTCGCGGTGTGCCAGCGGCCATGTGGCGCCTCGCCGATCAGTCGCGCGCCCTTTGACCCCCAGCCCCGCAGGGGCGCCATGTTGGTCCTGGTCCAGGTCTCGTCGATGAACACCAGGCGCGTCGGGTCAACCCGGTCGCGGTACTTCAACCACTGAGCGCGGCGGCGCGCCACGTCACGGCGCCGACGCTCGCCAGCCACCAGCGTTTTTTTTATAGCTCAGGCCCTGCTCGTGAACGAAGGTCCAGACCGAACGGTAGTCCACCTTCAGGCCCCGATCCGCCAGCTCCCCGACAAGCCCATGAAGCGTGAAATCCCCCCGCGCCACCCGGTCCCGCAACCAGCGCTCGTGCGCCCCCCGGATCGCACGCGGCTTGTAACCGCCCATCCGGCCCGGCGCCGCGCTGCCCGTCCGCCGGTAGCGCGCCAGCCAGGCAACCGCCGTGCTCTCGCCGATCCCGAAATGCCGCGCCGCCGCCCGGCACGACATCCCGTCGCGCGACACAGCCGAAATAACCCGTTCTCGAAGATCAAGGGAATAAGCTCTTGCCATCCTTGCTGGCCTCCTTACCCAGCAAGAATCTTGAATCAGAAATCGAAAAGCTTGTGAATCCCTAAAATGACTCCGTCTAATCACATAAAGCTCTAGCCTTGGCGCGCCTTAAATCGAGGGTTCCTCTTGTTGATGACATAAACCCGGCCCTTGCGGCGCACAATGCGGCAGTTTTTGTCCCGCTTCTTGGCAGATTTCAATGAGCAGCGCACTTTCACTGGACCGATCCTTCACTTAACGCAATCACCTCAAGGTCTCCCCTGAGCTGGAAGAACGGGGCTTATAGCGGACCCCTTGCGGTGGTGCAAGAGGTCCGCCAGAACACCTTTATCGTATTGATTTAAAACGCTTTCTAGGCTTGGAATAGGGTGCCCTTGTACAGCGCCAATAAGCGCGCCCAGGCCTTTTCGGCGGCCGGTTCGTTGTAGACCCGCCCACCGGGTACGCACCAGCCGTGCATGGCGCCCTTGTACACCTCGATCTCCGCCTCGATTCCTGCGGCAGCAAAGGACTCTCTCAGCACATCCTTATGATCGGGGTAGCGCTCATCATCGTTGTCGGCGATGGCGATGAGCAATTGGGCGTTCATTTGCGGAATCTTGAGGTGCGGGCTGCTGGGTTGATCGGTCACCAGTCCGCCACCATGGAACGACGCCGCCGCGCCGACGCGGTTCGGATAGGCCGCTGCCGTGCGCATGATTAACGGACCGCCCATGCAGTAGCCCTGGGTTCCCAGCGGTTTGGACGTGTCAGTCTGGGGCTGGGAATCGAGAAACTCGATAAAGGTGCCCGCATCCCGCTCT
This sequence comes from Rhodospirillaceae bacterium, assembly GCA_965207985.1. GTDB lineage: Bacteria > Pseudomonadota > Alphaproteobacteria > Rhodospirillales > Rhodospirillaceae > CBDBND01. Next base: position 159,718 of record CBDBND010000015.1, read on the forward strand.
GTCGCCCCTTCGGCCACCAGCTGACCCATGGCCGCCCGCACTGGACCCATAGAGTCCGGATTACTGAAATCCAGCGGACCTTCAGGGAAAGGCGCTTTGGATGTGCGGTAGAAGGGGTTCGGTACCAGTACGGAAAACCCTTCCGCCGCCAGGCGCTTGCCCATATCCCGGAAGGCAGGGCGCAGGCCCATGATGTCCGTCCAAATCAAGACACCCGGATGGGACCCGGTCGTCGGATGAATAAAGACGGAATCGCAGACGCCATCTTCGGTTTCGATGTCTATGTCAGTTGATGTGACATCCAAGCCTTGGGCTTTGGCAGTTCCTGTCAGGCCAAGCATGCCGGCGGCCAAGGACACGGAGTTGAACAGCCGGCGCGTCAGCGTCGGACGCTCGGCCGGAGCCGTGCAGCTCACACATTCTTCCATGAACGGTTTGTCGTCCCCCATCGGTGGTCTCCTCACTGTTGATTTGATTCGTTAACGCGATGGCAGAACCATAGCTCTTTTTTGTCCGCCACTCCATATTGGGCGGAGGCCAGCGCTGTACCCGTGGCCAAACCACAGGTACCCTCCCGCCTCAAAACGAAAGAACCTCTTATGCCTCAAGACTTTGGCGCCCATACCCTGCACGCCCATCAGAGCCACTGCGCCTGGGATAAAAGTTTCGAGCCGGTCCTCACGGTCGCGCCGGGGGACACCCTCACCTTTGAATGCCGGGACGCCTCCAACGGTCAGATCACAGCGGACTCGACGGTCGAGACCCTGGCTGATTTTGATTTTGAAAGCGTCAATCCAGTGACGGGTCCGGTTTTTGTAGACGGCGCCGAACCCGGTGACGCGCTCAAGGTGACGATCCAGGATTTTGCCCCCTCCGGCTGGGGCTGGACCGCCCTGTTCCCAGGTTTCGGTTTACTGGCCGACGATTTTACCGAACCGCGTTTGCATCTCTGGTCTTATGACATATCAACCAACGTGCCAGTTGTTTTTAACGATCATGCCCGCGTGCCGTTGAAACCCTTTACCGGCACCATTGGTGTAGCGCCGGCAGAGCCCGGCTCCCATTCCGTCGTCCCGCCGCGCAATGTTGGCGGCAACATTGACACTCGAGACATTGCCGCAGGCAGCGAACTCTATCTGCCGGTCGAAGTGGCCGGCGGGTTGTTTTCGGTCGGCGACACCCATGCGGCGCAGGGTGATGGAGAAATTTGCGGTACAGCTATCGAAAGCCCCATGTCGGTGATCCTGTCGTTTGATCTGGTGAAAGGCGGTGCTCCACCCGCGCCCATGTTCACCACCCGCGGTCCGGTCACCCGCCATCTCGACGAAGCGGGCTACTGGGTGTGCACCGGTGTCGGCCCAGACCTCATGGAGGCGACCAAAGACGCCTGTAAAGCAATGATCGACCGGTTAGGCAAAGAGCAGAACCTGTCACCCGAAGATGCCTATATGCTGATGAGCGTATGCGGTGACTTACGTATTACCGAGATCGTCGATATGCCCAACTGGGTGGTGGCCTTCTACTTTCCCCGGATCGTGTTTGATTGATGAATGTTGGTTTGAGATCGGCGAAGGCAATGGGTGCCGTGATGTGCCACTTTGATGTGCGATGCCTGCCATGAGCCACGTTCTTTCAGACCGGTGTAAGCAGTTCTATGACCACTGGGATTCGCTGCGTCACGGCAAAATTTTGCCGACACTGCAAGACTACTTGGACCAGCCTAATCCCGAACTGCAGCCCCATGTAATGATGCTGGATCTCGTTTCCAAGACGGAGATACCCATCCGTCTTTTCGGCACGGCGCTGGTTGAGCTCACACGGACGGATAAGACCAAACATGATTTCATGCATACCTTCGCACCACCGCGGATGGCCGCCCGTTACGCCGACGTGGCCCAATTACTCGCCTCTTTTCCGTGCGGAACCACCAACATAAAACTGACCGTGACCTCGAGAGGGTACAACGTCGAGCTCGATTGCATCACTTTGCCTCTGGAACCCTATCCAGATGGGCCGCCATGTCTGGTTATGTTTACGGAATGCACAACCGACCTTGAGCCAAACGACTTCCTATATCAGGTCGTGGGATACGGGGGAGCTGCCTGGATCGATATCGGCGCCGGTATTCCTGAGTTGGGTATCGAAGCGACATCCGAAACGGACGAAATCGATCTTCAATCACAGGACAATCTTTTCGACACCTTCAAGGAACATTGGTTCTATTTGCGAGGTGCTCAACAAGCCCCAACATTGTCTGAGTTTCTGAACCGGCCCATACCTGTTTTACAGCCCCATCTCACCATGCTCGACGTCGATTCTCGTGAACATCTTGTCTTTCGGCTCATCGGAACGGGTATGGCTGACATCTTAAGCATGGATGCCACCGGGCAGAACATTCTCGACTTTACGGACCCTCATTCTAGAGAGTCGCTCTATGACACCGTCTTTACGATGGTGGATCAGCCTTGTGGTGCGGAACTGGAGTCCTCTGTCATATCAACGACTGGCCGGCCTTATAGGCTGCACAGTATGGGGTTCCCCTTACGCCGTAAGGACGTACAAACCGGTTGCATCGTGTGGTTCAACAAACCCATTGACACGGCGACGACCCGGAAACCGGGTGTCAGTATGTCCAACGTGGAGTTATTGAACTGGATTGACGTTGGCGCCGGCGTGCCCGAAGCGTGATCTAATCGAAGCTTATCCCAACCAATAGCGCAGCACCGACGTAACGGCGTGCGGCTGTTCCAAAGGTGCTAGGTGCCCGGAGTCTTCGACGATGACCAGCCGCGCACCGGGAATGCGGTCGGCCATTTCCTCATGCAAGTCCACGGGTGTGAGAATGTCCTGGCGTCCGCAGACGACGACTGTGGGAAAACGGATGGACCGGAGGTCTTCACGTCCGTCCTTACGGCCTAAAATCGCCGTTTGTTGCCGCACGAACGCCTCCTGCCCCACCCGCTCAGCCATTTCCAATACGACATCACGGACAGACGGATCATCGAGACGGTCGTGATGCACCAGGTTTGGCAACAGACGGGGGGGTACGCCTTTGAACTTTCCCATGGTCGCGAGCTGGATCAGATCTTTGCGGGTTTTCACTTGCTCAGCGCTGTCGGCCCGCGCTTGCGTATCGACCAAGGCCAAACGTTCCACCCGTTCCGGTTCCTGGCGCATGATTTCCTGCGCCACATACCCGCCCATAGACAACCCGGCGAGGGCGAAGGTATCCGGTGCTTCTTCCAGAATCCTTTCGGCCATGGCGGCGATACTGTCGTCCCTGGTGAGATCACCGATCATGATCTCAGCCAAATCATCTAAATGTGAGTTTTGATGGGCCCATAAAGCGTGGTCGCAAAGCAGGCCGGGAAGAAAGACAAGTGCGCGTTTGGTCATAAACAAGCAGGCAAAGAACGTTGGAATCCTTAGGGTTTTCTTGACTTTAACACTTTCCTGCCTATAGTGCGCCGCGAAAGAGGGATCGGGGAGAAGCACAAAAGCAATGAACCCCACGAGGCCGTGGAAAAGGAAGACGGCCCGATGAAACCCAAAGGACTGACTGTTTTACATGACATTTGACGATCTGGGCCTCGAGCCGAGTACGCTAGACGCCGTTTCCCAAGCCGGCTACGCAACACCCACTCCCATCCAAGCCAAAGCCATTCCCATCGCGTTGATGGGGCGCGATCTGATGGGTATTGCCCAGACGGGTACCGGCAAGACCGCCAGTTTTATTTTGCCAATGATCGACATTCTCGCCTCGGGACGGTCCAAGGCGCGCATGCCGCGCGCCCTTATACTTTGTCCGACACGGGAACTTGCCGCACAAGCCCGTGATAACTTTGAAAAGTATTCCAAGAACGCCAACCTCAACATGGCGCTGATCATCGGCGGAGAATCCTTTACGGATCAGGAAAAGGCTCTGGAAAAAACCTGTAATGTGTTGATTGCAACACCGGGGCGTCTGCTCGATCTGTTTGAGCGGGGCAAAATCCTGCTCAATGATGTCAAATACTTTGTCATTGATGAAGCAGACCGCATGCTCGATATGGGTTTTATTCCCGACGTGGAGCGCATCGCCAAATTGGTGCCGCAAATCCGCCAGACACTATTTTTCTCCGCCACCATGGACAAGGAAATCCGGCGGCTGTCCGAAACGTTTCTGATCAATCCCAAGGAAGTGGCTGTCGATCCGCCGGCAACGACGGCGGAAACGGTCGCCCAAGCCTTGGTGACAACAACGGATGTGAACAAACGGGAAGCCTTGAGGCGCTTGATCCGTGCCGAGGGGATCGACAACGGATTTATTTTCTGCAACCGCAAAAAAGACGTCGACATCCTTTTCAAATCGCTCATCAAGCATGGGTTCAATGCTGTCGCGCTGCACGGCGATATGGTGCAGACCAAGCGAACGGAAATGTTGGACGCCTTTAAGACCGGGGAAGCCGGTCTTCTCGTCTGTTCGGACGTGGCCGCACGTGGTCTGGATATCTCCGAGGTGCCATTCGTCATCAACTTCGACGTACCGCATAATGCAGAAGATTATGTCCACCGCATCGGCCGGACAGGTCGGGCCGGTAAACAAGGACAAGCGTTCACAATTGCCGTCCCAGCAGACGGAAAATACTTGGCAGCCATCGAAAAACTCATAGACGGCGCCATCCCCCGTGTCGAAATCGACACCCTTAAGGAACTGGAAACCCAGGTCAGCACTAAGGATGAGGCAAAATCTGACCGGCGAAAGGGACGGAAAAAATCTGCAACCAAAAAGACTTCGGTAAAAGAATCAGTCAAGTCCAAGACAAAGACGAAACCAAAACGCGACGAAAAACTCAAGCGGAAGCGCGACCGGGGCCGCCATGACCCCGACGTGGGTGAAATGGACCACGGAGACGACGTCGTCGCCTTTGGCGCCCACACGCCGAGTTTCTTGAAAGCAGACACGAAGCCGAGTCCGGCGCCCGACCGCAAAGCCAGTTAATCTAGTTTACCGAAACATCCGGTTCTTCGGGTAAATCGGCTTCCTGCATGTGAACCGGCCCGGCGTGATGATGAATCATCTTCCAGTCGGATCCGTCCCATCTAAAGATGTTCGTTGCGCAAAGATACGATCCACCGAGGTCTTCGATACAGATGACAATAGCGGTGTCACCAATGATGGCAGCGCGGGGTGTTCGGCAGCGAATGTCGGGCGCGGTTTCTTCTCCCAATATGGCATGCCAACTGGTGAGAACCTCCTCTCTGCCACTTAACGGTTGCCAACCAGGGTGAACACAGAAAACCTGATCGTCATCCCAAAGCGTATCCATAGCTTTCGTGTCTCGCGTGCTGAACGCGGTATAGAACCGGTCATTGGCAAATAAAGCTGCTTCTTCGTTGCTCATCAGTGATCTCGATTAAGGCTGGTGCATGTTGCAGGTCCCTACCCTATCATGATGCAAGATGTGGATGTGTGTTAGCTGACTGATGACTGATCCCGTTACACTTGACGGCCCGGTGAGACCGCCGGCAACCGGTGGCCCTGCCCGACAGGCTGTCGTCTTTCTTCATGGCTATGGCGCCGATGGCAATGACCTCATCGGATTGGCGCCTTTGTTTGCCGAGACCTTGCCCGATGCGGCGTTCTACAGCCCCCATGCACCGGAGCCATTTGAATTGGCTCCCTTCGGGCGTCAATGGTTCACTTTGCAGGGCTATGACCCAGACATGTTGAGGCGGAACCCGGATCGCATGGCTGGCGTTTTTTCCGTCATGTACGAAGGCGTTGAGAAATCGGCAGGCCCGCTCAATACCTATTTGAACACTATTCTCGTAGACTTGGCATTAGACCCCAGCGCTTTGGCCCTGATCGGATTTTCGCAGGGCACGATGATGGCGATGCATGTAGGACTTCGGCGGTCGCCGCAAATTGGCGCCATTGTCGGGTATTCGGGTGCCCTCGTGGGCGGCGAACACTTAGCGGACGACGTCAAGGCGAAACCGCCAATCTTGTTGGTTCACGGAGCCGACGATGACGTCGTCCCGGTCACTGCACTCAGTACAATGCAGCGTATTTTGGACGACAACGGCATTGGGTACGCCGCCCATGTGGTGCC
>CBDBND010000016.1:0-25995 GCA_965207985.1 Rhodospirillaceae bacterium
GGCTGCGGCCGTGCGTGACAAGTTCGGATACGACGGGCCCGTACCCCGGGTTGTCATGATAGAATCCGCTTCTGATGACTCCGGGATCGTCATCCGGGCGGCTGATGAGTATTTGAACCATCAGGGTTGGCCGATGGCTTTGGTGGTGGGCCATCCCGCCATCGGCGGCGGCCCGTCCACATTCTTCGCTTCGCGGGAGGCATTCGAAAATTCAGCCAAGCAGTCCATGTCCGATGAGGTTTGGCTGCCTCAGATTGTTGACCGATTGTATGAGGTAACACCGTCCGTTGTCATGGGCATGCCCAAGTCGGGGAAGGACGGCAAGATGCAGGTCCAATGCCGCGCTCTTGCCTTCGGGGCGAAAGCTGAACTTAAGGAACGCCAAGACGCAGACTGAACCCTGTGCTCTAGTCGGCGTTGTCGAGCGATACCAGTGCTTCAATATCCCGGTCAGCCAGACCGGCGGCCAGAATCAACTTGATTACTTTTTCGTCCAGCGAATCCTGAGCGTCGGCAGTTTTCTCTTCCGTTCTTAAGGCGCCGTCTAATCGGTATTCCATTCTCGAAACGCCGTCCCGGCCTAGGGTCCGCACAGCCAGTTCGGGCCCGCGCATGAGAAAACCTGAGAAGGCAGCGAGATCGAGGAGAATGCGGTCTGCTTCCTCTTCGTGACGGGTGTGCTCTTCGGTCCATTGATACAAGAGCTGACGGACACCGTTGTCGACCGTCCGGACATCGATATCCAGAGCCGCCCATTCACGGTCAAGAATGCGAAAAGCTGTTTTTCGCTTGCTTCCAAAGCCCAGGAAATCGAGACTAAACACCATGGCTGATAACCTTAATCAAGCGACGCCTGAGTTGTCGGGATTGCAAGAATGCCGCAAATGCGGTGCCGCGTTTCGTTGGGAGCCGAGTGATCCCAGTGCCAAAACCTCTCCTCTTGTTGCGCGATTGATCAAGCCGTCGGATACCTGTGACTGTGGTTACGGTACGATAAAACCGATCGAGTCCGGTCAAGACTAAGAAATTCCAACGCGATCCCGGTCTAAAGAAACCGCCTTGATCAGTGCGTAGACCGGCATGCCGGTTTGCAACGCCAGCCGTTCAGAGGCCAGGCGCGTGATCTGTACCCATAGCTGTACCGGCCGTTTGGCCGAGCCAATGTTGACCTGGACATCGACCACCGGCCGGCGGGGCGATTCCAGAATCGACGTAATTGTGCCTTCGAGAATATTCAGCACGCTGAGGTTTTCCGGTTGCTCAAGGGCAAGGGCGACATCCTGCGGTCTCACCTGGACACGTACATGCGTGCCTTCAGCCAAGTCCAACCGGGTGACCATCAATGTCTGACCACTCGCCGACAACCGCGTTAGACCATGAGCCTTTTCATGGCCGCTCACCGTTGCTGCAAGCACCGTGCCGGTATCGCCTCCTTCCGCCAGAGGGGTGAGGTCCATCTGCCCGGTAATGTCTTCCACCGAACCGAAGGCTTTGATTTCTCCGCCATTCATAACGGCAAGCCAGGTGGCCAGCCGCCGGATCTCTCCTAAACTATGGGACACATAAAGAATGGGCAGATCCAAACTGTGACGAAGCCCTTCAAGATAGGGAAGGATTTCGGATTTGCGATCCGCATCAAGGGCGGCCAAGGGTTCGTCAAGAAGCAAAAGGCGCGGATTGGCGAGCAAGGCCCGCCCAATGGCCACCCGCTGTTTTTCACCGCCCGACAAGGAAATCACCGACCGGGTGAGAAGTTTACTGAGGTCGAGTAAAGCAACAATGGCGTCAAACTCCAGTGCTTTGCTCTCAGGGGGCGGATTGAACCGACGGCCGAACATGAGATTGCCCTTTACGTTGAGGTGCGGGAACAAGCGGGTGTCCTGAAACACGTAACCGATACGCCGTTGTTCCGGTGGAACCCAGGCGCCGTGTTGCGTGTCGCACAGAACCGTTGATCCCACTTGAATGCGGACGAAATCCGGTCTCAACAATCCGGCAACAACTTTCAGAAGCGTGGTCTTGCCAGCGCCCGAAGGTCCAAAGACGCCCGTGACGCCCGTGTCCGGCGTGTTGAGATCCACATCCAAACGGAAATCATCGGGTCGGTCGGCAAACCTATGTCCGGCGGCGATGGTCAGCATGGCAACTATCCGCGCAGCCTGAGATGAGCACGGCGCGCTAGCCACTCCGAAACGAAGAGAGCGCTTAAAGCGAGCAGCAACGACAACAACACCAAACGCATGGCAATGGGGTCCCCGCCGGGTGTCTGTGTTGCCGTGTAAAGGGCGAGGGGTAGTGTCTGCGTTTCCCCTGGTATGTTGGCAGCGAATGTGATGGTTGCGCCAAACTCGCCCAAAGCCCGGGCAAAAAACAATAAAGCGCCGGTCAGGACGCCCGGTGTGACAATCGGCAGAGTGACGGCAAAAAAAGCTTGTCCACGATTGGCGCCAAGGGTCTGTGCCGCCTCTTCCAGGCGAGGATCGACCGTTTCCAGCGCTTGACGGATGGGGCGTACGAACAGGGGAAAGGCGACAACGGAGGCGGCAACGGCGGCCCCTTGCCAGGTAAACACCAGACCGATGCCGAACCAGTCGGCCAGCCAAGACCCAACGATGCCTTGCCGGCCGAGCAGGACCAGCAACAGGTAGCCAATCACCACTGGCGGCACGACAAGGGGAATGTGGATCACCGCATTGATAACGGCCTTTCCGGTAAACTCTTTGCGGGCCAATACCCAGCCGACGAACAAAGCAATCGGAAAAGTCCAGACGGCGCTCCACAAAGAGACGCGGAGGCTGACCTGCAAAGCGTCCAACTCGATGGCAGTAAAGCCAAACACGTCACCGTCCTCTTTGGGCATTCATGGCGCTAAACGCTTGTTCAAGGTCGGCGATCAAGTCTGCGACATCTTCTAAACCCACATGCAAACGAACCGTCGGCGCTTTTGGGTCCCAATGGGACACGGAGCGTTTAATCGACGTTCCTGCAGTCGACATCACCAAACTTTCGTAACCGCCCCAACTGAATCCTCTCAAAAAAATCGAAAGCGCATCGATAAAACTGTCCGCTGCGTCTTGATCAATGTCAGCGGCAAACTCAAATCCAAATAAACCATTGGCACCGGTGAAATCGCGCTGCCACAGGGCATGGCCAGGATCGGACGGCAATGCCGGATACATCACCCGTGCCACTTCGGCTCTGTCCTGAAGCCAATGGGCAACCGCTATGGCGTTTTCCTGGTGACGTTTGAGCCTCACACCCAATGTGCGCAAGCCGCGCAAAGCCAGATAAGCGTCATCGGGGCTCAAACCATAACCAAACAGAATGGCGGTCCAGCGCAGTTTGTGATGGAGTTCGTCATCATCGAGACAAAGCGTTCCGACGGCGACGTCCGAATGTCCGCCGATGTATTTGGTGCCGGAATGAATGGAGATGTCGACGCCGAGAGACGGGGCATCGATTAGCACCGGTGTTGCCCATGTGTTGTCCGCCACCACCAGCACATCTTTCGCGTGGGCGGCTTTGGCCACCGCAGGAATGTCAGTCATGTCGAAAGTCAGGGAACCGGGAGACTCTACAATCACCAATCTTGTCTCTGGCCGGATCAATTCACCGATACCGCCGCCGATGGCCGGATCGAATAGTTCTGCCTTGAGGCCCCATCCGGATAAGCGTTCACAACACACCAGCCGGATCGGCCCATAAACGTTGTCGGCCACAAGAACATGATCGCCCGTCAGACAGAGACCGAGGACCGTGGTGACGATACCGGCAAGGCCGCTGGGCAGGGCCAGGCAGTGTTTGTAACCCTCCAGATCGGCGATGGCTTCCTGCAGTGCCCAATGGGTCGGTGTGCCCGCGCGGCCGTAGGCCAGCATACCTGGCGGATGCTTGGAGCGGTGCCGCATTTCTTCAATGTCGGTGGAGACAACGGTTGAGACGTGATACACGGGCGGATTGACGGCGCCGTCGAAGCGTTCCGGATGACTGCCGCCGTGCACCAGACGCGTGTTCACGCCTTTGGGCCGCTTTTCATCCGCCATAGGAAACTCCCCCAACACCTCTGGCGCGCATTGTGGCGTGTTGGCAGGGAAAACGAAAGCAGTGGGATGGGTGACTACGCAGCGTCTGCTGTTGGTCCCAGTTTCTCCAAGGCAGCAAGGGGACTGGATTCAATGTCCGTGGCGATGGTCGCATTCCATTTGTTGAGAAATCCGAACAAAGCAATGATGGAGACGATTTCGCAAATCTGATTGTCGTCGAAATATTTTTTCATTTCGTCGAACTCTTCATCAGTGACTTCGACAGGGGCATGGCCGGCACCTTGAGCAACACGCAGTACCGCCCGTTCCGCATCGGTGAACAGCGGGCTGGTTTCGTAATCCCAAACCGCTCTGATTTTTTCGCTATCGATTCCAGCCATTTCGGCACCGTGAACGGTATGGGACTGGCAATAGGTGCAGTCCGAGGCCGTGCTGGTGATGATGGAGACCATGCGTTTGAGTTCGTTCGAGACAAGTCCGTCTTTGCCGTAGACAGCCCACACCAAACCGGAGAGTCCTTCCATGAGACCGGGCACGCGGGCGAGGGTCAGCCCATCATTGGCTTTGAAACCCATGCGCTGCATGCCGGTTTTCATTTTCTCGCCTAGATCTCCGGGCAAGTCTTCGATGTTCAAAGGGTCTATGCGGGGCATGGTGCGTCTCCAAGTGCTTTCAATTATTCAGCGGGGCCGGTGGCAACGGGTGTTTCGGGATCACCGCCCCAATCGACCCAGGACCCATCGTAAATGGTGACATCGTCCTTGCCGAGCAGATAGGCGGTGAGGGCCACGGTGCAAGCGGTGACGCCGGAGCCGCAGGTGGTGGTCATGGGTTGGGTCAAATCAACGCCGGCGGAGTCGAATATTGCCTGGAGTGCGTCCGCGGACTTAAAGGTGGTTTGGTCCAAGTCGAACAATGCGCCGAAGGGCACATTGCGGCTGCCGGGGACGTGGCCCGATTTCAAACCGGCGCGGGGTTCAGGGTCCGTACCGGCGAAGCGTCCCGCCGAGCGCGCATCAACCAGTTGAAAGGCGCTGGCTGCAATGTTGGCCTTGATATCCGCTTTGTATTTGACGTCATCCACCGCTTCCCGGATTGCGCTGTACGTCGCTCCTTCTTTCTTCGGTATGTCTTGGGTGAGCGGCCTATTCTCTGTGGTCCATTTTCCGATGCCGCCATCGAGCACGGCGACACGGTCATGGCCGAAGGCCTTGAACATCCACCACACGCGGGCGGCCGCACAACCGCCGCCCATGGCGTCATAGGCGACGACAAACGTATCGTTGCTTATCCCCAGCGCACCAACCTTGGTGCTGAACACCTGCGCAGAGGGCATGGTGTGATCCTGATCCGCATCGGGATCGGCGATGTCGTTGATATCGAAGAAGATCGCCCCCGGAATATGGCCTTCAGCGTATTTCTCTTTGGCCGGTGCAGTGCCACCGGGAACGAAAAACGACGCATCGACAATGGCGAGGTCGGGATCATCCAAATGATCGGCCAGCCATTGCGTCGATACGAGGGCGTCTGATTTTTTGTACGTCATAACGATTGAACTCAATCATCCATCCACGGCGGGACGGGTAAGTCCTTGGACCGTAAAAACTCCGGATTAAAAATCTTGCTCTGATAGCGGCTGCCATAGTCGGCCAAAATCGTAACCACGTTGGCGCCGGGGCCGAGTTTTTTACCGACTTGGATCGCCGCCGCCACATTAATTCCGGTGGAGCCGCCCATTACCAATCCGTCATGGAGGATGAGGTTATAGATGGTCTTAAGGGCTTCGGTATCGGTGATGCGTTCGGCGTCGTCGACGGGCGCGTCTTTGAAATTTTCGGTGATGCGGCCTTGACCGATGCCTTCCGTGATGGAGGACCCTTCCGTCGTCAGTTCACCGGTCTTGATGAAATCATAAATCACCGAACCGCCAGGGTCGGCGGCAACGGTCAAGACATCTTTCGACCGTTCCTTTAAAGCCATGGCCACTCCGGCAAGAGTCCCGCCGGTGCCGACGGACGTGGCAAAGGCGTCTACTTTGCCGTCCAATGCATCCCAGATTTCCGGTCCCGTGGTTTCGATATGACCATCCCGGTTGGCCGTGTTGTCAAATTGATTGCAGAAATAACCGTTCACCTCTTCCGCCAGACTCCTTGCCACATGCACGTAGTTTTTGGGATCCTTAAACGGCACGGCAGGGGTTTGACGCAATTCAGCACCGCAAGCGCGAACCGTATCTTTCTTCTCCTCAGTTTGGGTGTCGGGCATGACGATGATCGATTTGTAGCCCAATGCATTACCAACCAAGGCCACGCCGATGCCTGTATTGCCCGCGGTCGCTTCTACCAAGGTGCCACCGGGTTCAAGGAGTCCTCGCCGCTCAGCGTCGCGAATGATGAAAAGGGCGGCGCGGTCCTTGACGGAACCGCCTGGGTTCATGAACTCGGCCTTGCCATAGATGTTGGCGCCGGAGACCTCCGACGGCCATTTCAGGCGGATCAGCGGCGTCTTGCCGATGGCGTCGATAAAATCGGAGCGTACGGGCGTTTTCATATCACGGTCAGAATTAGAAGACTGTTACGGCCCGCACCTTAGGCCCTATGATGCCGCCCGTCCAAGGGATGAGAAACGTCTGTTCCAATGTCTAACCCAGATGTGAACTTGCAATGGCTGCTGGCTGACCGGCCAGTTGACCGAGGTGTACGGGAAAGCGACTTCACTTTGAATGAAGGCGCGATTCCCGAGCCCAAAGAGGGCGAATTCCTCATTCGCGTCATCTACTCCTCACTCGCGCCGGTCATGCGGTTTTACATGCTCGATGGCGCTGGCATCGAAAAACCTTTGGAAATAGGAGAGGTGATGCGTGGCCGGGGCGTGGGCGAGGTTATCAAGTCCCGCAATCCGGACTATCTCATCGGTGACATCGTCCACGGCAAGATGGGCTGGCAGCAGTACGCTCTGGCCGACGGCTCCGACTACTACCTTATGTTCAAGGTGCACCAGCGGGAGGTTCCGGTATCCACAGCCCTCGGCGTGCTCGGCATGACCGGATTCACGTCTTATTTCGGACTACTGGATATCGGCAAACCCCGCGCCGGCGAAATGGTGTTGGTCTCTGGCGCCGCCGGCGGTGTCGGGTCCAATGTAGGGCAGATCGCCAAAATCAGGGGATGCAAGCCGGTGGGTATCGCCGGGTCCGAAGAAAAATGCCGGATGTTGACGGAGCGGCTCGGCTACGAAGCAGCCATAAACTACAGCGACGGTAACATTGGCGCGCAAATGGATGCTCATTGCCCCAACGGTATCGACGTCTTTTTCGACAATGTGGGCGGGGAAATTCTTGACGAAGGGCTGGCGCGTATCAACAAATACGCACGCGTTGTCTCCTGCGGTCAGATCAGTCAGTACATTGGCGACACCAAACCACGGCCCTTAGAAAATGCCTATCGCATTGGCCGCTTGAACGCGCTGCTGCAGGGATTTCTCATTTACGATTACGCACCACGGTTCGGCGAAGCAGAGGCGGACATGTTGCAGTGGATCAAGGAAGGCCGTCTTACCTATCAGGAAGATATCCTGGACGGCATCGAGCGCATGCCGGAAGCCTTGATCCGGCTCTATGAGAGCAAAAACCAGGGCAAACAGTTGGTGCGTGTCAGTCCTGATCCGTTTTAAGCTCGTCCCAATCAAAGGGAGGAGCACACGATGACGAATCAATCCGAGACCGACTCATCCGTTACACGACGGGCCGCCGTTGTGGCCACATTGGCAGCAGGGGCTGCCGTTTCAGCGTCTACTGCCAAGGCCGCGACCGCGCCGCTGGATCTCGATGACCCCGCTGGAAACCTTGAGGCCTACATCAAAGCCCGGGCAGACACGGCCGGCAGCGAGGTGATCTTTTACTCTCGCGGCATGATCCACAGTCATATTCCCAACCGAAAGCCGAGGGTTTTGTTTGGCACGGAAGCTCTGACCATTAGCCGGGTGGAACGCACCGACTACGGCTTCGCTTGGATGAACCGGGAAGCCCTGTTTTATACGGATGCGGAAACCGGCGACGTCATGAACGAATGGTACAACCCGTTCATCGAGCGCACCGTACCCGTGTTTCACCTGCGCAATCCGTATGTGAACTCGCCGTACCGTATTCAGGGCGAACGGGGACCTTGGCACTACGACTATCACGCCACTGGTGATGACGTGATCTTCTACCGGGATCTCATGTTCTTTGGGCCTAATCCCATGGACCGGGAAGAGTACCCCAACTACGTGGGCAGCGATTTTTACCAGGGAGCCGGGCTCTATAACTTCGCTTGCAAGCGCTCTGATCTGGACAATCCGGACATGACCAGCGTGCCCTGCATCTCGGTGTGGAATTCGACCCGTCAGTGGTTCCCGTGGATGGAAATGGGCCAGTGGGAAGGGGGCATGATCGCCGCCACCCGTGGCACCAAACTGATCCAGGGTAAGGCGGGCATAAGGCCTAAATTCCTCGAATATCTGGAGAAATACGAGCCGGATTACCTGCGCGCGCCGGATACGGACGTCACCGCGTCAACCTCCATGCTGCAGGAATTCAAAGCCTACGTGGACAAGAAACGGGCCGGCGAGAGCTGAATGGCGGGGACTTGAGTTCCTAAGCGGGCGCAACGACCGTTGACGTTTCACCATCGCGGCCTGCTTCGAAATGGGGCGAGAGAATTTCCACTTTGGCTGCATTAAACACGTCCAAAATATGCGCACGCAGCTCGGAGAGAATTGCCCCTCGGTTTTGCGGTTCCCGGATTGTGCCCAGTACGTCATACACGATGTAGAAATCCTCAAGACTGGCCTGCCGGACGAACGGAGAAGGCGCTGATTCTATACCGTTGGTGCGGCTGGCCGCATCGAGCAGAAGTTCCCTTACCTTGGTCCAGGGCACATCATATCCGATGCTGATTTGGGTGGTGATGACGATGCCGTGCTCTTTAGCATTGCGGGTGAAGTTGGTGATGCTGTCTCCCAGCACCTTGGCGTTGGGCACTGTCACATCCTCATTGCGTAGTGTTTTTTGGCGCGTGACCAGCAGCGTCCGTTCGACAACGTCGCCTTCTATGTCGTCTATGGAAACATGGTCACCGACCTGAAAAGGCCGCATGTAAGTGATGACGATGCCAGCGGCGATGTTGGCTGTAACCGTAGCGGCGCCGAGAGAGGCCAAAAAACCAAAGGCAAGGCTGATGTATTGGAATTCTTCCTGGTTATAGCCCGGGAGCAGAGGATAGATGATTGCGAAAGCCAATACGATCACGACAACCTTGATAATGTTGTACGTGGGCATGGCCCAATCCGGATAGAAACCGTCAAAAGTAAACCTGCCCTCTGCTGTTTTGCGGGCAATGAAGCGGCCGATGCGCAAGAGGTAATAAGTAATCAAAATGGTTATGACGATCTCTACCAAGTTTGGCAGGTAGTCGAGAAACGCCTGTCCTGCCTCGGCCAGCGGCTCGAAAATGGCAACCAGAATGTCCGTGCCCAGCTGTTCCGTCTCTGGGAAGACGGTGAAGCCAATTGGCAGGTAAAAAGCCAGCAAAATCAGGGCAAAAGTAATTTTGACCAGGTTGAACGCCAGACCGAAAAACTTTGCGTCAAGGATACGGGTTTCTTCGCGGATAGCCTGCATGACTGCGTGATCATCCGCAGCGGCCAGCCCAGCAAAATGTAACGTCCGCCGTTCCAGCCAGCCGATAATCTTCGACAGAATCCAGTAGAGGGCAAAAAAGCCAAAAGTAATCAGCAGGACCGGGGTGACCTGCCAAACCGTTTGCGCCAATGGAAGGGCCATGATGTCGGACACAACTGCAGTGTCCCTTTTTAACTAGAGACAAGCCCAAAGTGTGCCACGAGCTGATACCCAATTAACAGTAGGCGGTCCGGACGACGAATAAACGGCTCAAAACGGCGGTGTGTCCAAGAACCATTTACCCGCCAAAGATAAACGTCGCGATCAAAGCGACTGTAAAGACAATCGCCGCAATCAGCGAGGTTGCCATGCGCAACCAGACGGATGTCCAGGGACTGTCCAACGTGTCTCTGAGCAAATGCCAGGCTGGGGCGGAGCTGCGTACCAAATGACGGGCCACGGCGGCGCCGACGCCCCGCCGATGGACCTTTTCGAAGGCATCCAAGGCCCGAGCCCGGGCGGCCAGGCGCCGTGCCGGGGCTGGGGGCGGAATGTCTTCCGCCATCAAGGCTTCATAGTCAGCATCACGCATGATGGAGTTCCCCGGGTATCTGTGGTTTGGATTGGGCCGCCAAAATCTTCCTGGCTTCATGGATGCGCCAAGACACCGTCGATTCTGCGCAGCCACCCCAGTGCGTCGACCAGGGCGATGATCTTGGTGGTCAATCCGCCCCGTGATCGGCCGATGGCCTGATTTTGAGTCCCCCTTTTGCGCCGCTCGCCTTCTGGTGAACGCTGACGATGGTGGCGTCGATGAGGGCATATTCGAAATCCGGTTCCGCCGACAACTCCTCGAACAGCCGCTCGAAGACACCCTTCTTCGCCCATCGGCGAAAGCGCTGGAAGACGCTGTTCCAATTGCCGAACGCCGGGGGCAGAGCGCGCCACGGCGACCCTGCGCGCACCCGCCACAAAACCGCCTCCAAAAACAGGCGGTTGTCCGCCGCCGTCACGCCACGGTCCGTCGCCTTGCCCGGTAGATGACGCCAAATTTTCTCCCAAACATTGTCCGTGATCACAAAACGCTCTGACTTCATCAAACACTCCTTGCAAAAGGAGGCTTGAATCACTTTTCCGCGACATTGGGAATCCACTAAATGTCAACAGACCCTAGTTTTGTGGCTTTTTTTGGCTCTTCCGGAAAACTGATTACATAGAGAGCTATGTAATAGATAGGGACGGTTTGCAGGCCGTCAGCGAAAAGCAACAAATGACTCGTTTTCAACAGCTTACGAGTCTGTCTTAAGACATTGATTCAACTGCCGAACCGGTCCAAACCGAGGCCGCTTATGTCGATTTCGGGCGTTCTTCCGCTGATGAGGTCGGCGATGATTTGGGCCGAACCGCTGGCCATGGTCCAGCCCAAGGTGCCATGTCCTGCGTTGATGAAGAGGTTCTCGTACCGGGTCGGCCCGATAACGGGTACGGAATCCGGGGTGGATGGCCGCAGGCCGCACCAAGGTGTTATGGCGTCGTAATTCGCCGCCTCAGGGAAAAGCGCCTTGGTTCCCGACAGAATGGGGGCCAGCCTTTTTTCGTTGAGGGTCAGGTTCCAGCCAACCAACTCCGCAGTGCCTGCCGCGCGGATACGGTTGCCTAAGCGGGTGACGACCATGAACCGCTCCTCATCAGTGACACTGCGCAGCGGCGCTGCCGCGGAGGCGGTGATGTCTGCGGTCAAGGAATACCCTTTGGCGGGGTAGATAGGTGCTTTTAGTCCCAATGGTGCCAGTAAGGGTGCCGTATCGCTGCCGAGACAAACGACAAAAGCATCCCCGTCGATGATGCCATTGTCCGTTTCCACGCCGAAAATAGTACCGCCATAGGCAATCAAGCGTTTGATACCAGTGCCGAATTGAAACGTCGCACCCGTTTCTCTGGCCAGTGCCGTCATGGCTTGGGAAAAAACCAGCGCATCGCCTGATTCGTCGTCGGGACTGAGGATCCCGCCGATGATGGGTTCCTGAGACCGGGCGAGGGCGGGTTCTTGCTGCCGTACCCCTTCGGGATCAAGCATCTTCTGCGGAAGATTGCGGTCGGCCAAGCGGGAGGCCAGTTCCTGCGCCTCCTGAAACGCTTTTGGTGTCCGGTAAAGGTAAAGCAGTCCGCCTTCCGAATGGTCATATTGGAGATGATGCCGCTGCCGCAGCGACTTGAGAACGGCGCGGCTGTATACGGTAATCCTAAGAGCCCGTTCAAAGTTCCGGTCGAACCGGCTGGACGTACAATTGGCTAGAAACCTAAGACACCAGCCCCATAAGGCCGGATCCCAACGAAACGGGTTAATCCTGAGCGGAGCGTCGTCCTGAAACATCAGTTTGAAGGCCCGGAAGGGCATGGCCGGCGTTGCCCAAGGTGCGGTGTGTAGGGCTGAAATCTGGCCGCCGTTGGCAAAACTGGTTTCCTGAGCGGCATCATTTTGCCGATCGATGACCATCACTTCATGTCCGGCCGCCGCCAATGCCTGCGCCGTCGACACGCCAACGACACCGGCGCCGAGTACGACCACTTTCATCGGGCCTTGCTCCGACGCTTGGGGCCTTGGGATATGGGATTGCTGAGGGCTATCATTGGGCGCTGTATAGACGATCCGTTTTTATGACGCCATGAAGACGGCGCCACGACCGGAGCTACGTCTGGCGACTGCTCTTGGTTATTTAGATAGTAGACTATGTGATGGCTGATACACCAACCATACCGTCGAGCGCCGCCGTTTTGACCACGGAGGAAATGTATGCAGCGGATGCCGGTGCGGAACAGCGGGGTATTGCTAGTCTGGCGCTCATGGAAGCTGCCGGCACCCATGCGGCGCGGGAAATCCGTCACAGATGGGCAAGGCAAAGAACGGCAGTCCTCTGTGGTCCGGGAAATAACGGCGGTGATGGCTTTGTCATCGCAAGATTGCTTAGACAAGCCGGCTGGCCTGTCCGTGTTGGGCTGTTGGGGGATGCAGAAGGTCTAAAAGGGGAGGCGGCGGTCAATGCCAAGCGCTGGACCCGCGACGGAGGGGCCATCGAACCCCTGTCACCTGATTTGGTGGCGTGGTGCGGCCTCGCCGTGGATGCCCTGTTCGGGGCCGGTCTCTCCCGATCCCTGTCTGGGACACCGAGGGACGTCATTGAGGCGATTATCGCAACCGAACGGCTCTGTGCAGCCATCGATATTCCGAGCGGGGTCAGTGGCGATACCGGCGCTATCGTCGGAGGAGAGGCGGGCATTGCTCCGTCTTGTGATCTGACGGTGACATTTTTCCGCCCGAAACCGGGACATTTTCTTCGGCCCGGCAAGGATTTGCGGGGCGATTTGGCGGTGGTGGATATCGGTATTCCGGACGGTGTTCTTGCCGACATCGTTCCTAGAACAGCTGTCAACGAACCCGAGCTGTGGACCATTCCCAAGCCCGGACCGGCAGACCACAAATACACCCGCGGCCACGCCGTCGTTTTTGGCAGCACTGCGTTGAGCGGGGCAGCTCGTCTCGGCGCCATGGCGGCGCGGCGGGTCGGGGCAGGTCTGGTCACAGCGGCAGCCCCGGTGGAAGCCGCACCGCTCTACACCGACAATGCGCCGGGCGTCATGTTTCAGGCCATAGGAGAGGGTGACCCTATCGACGCCGTGCTCGGCGACCGTCGCCGCAACACCGTTCTCATTGGCCCGGGACATGGTGTGGGTCCGCAGACCAAAGATCGGGTTCTGGCCGTTCTGGCTTTAAACCGGGCAACGGTTCTGGATGCAGACGCCCTAACCAGTTTTGCCGACGAGCCCGATGCTCTGTTCAAGGGCATCGCCGCGTGTGGACGAGACGTGGTGCTGACACCGCATGCGGGCGAATTTAACCGCCTTTTTGGTGACGGTGGCGACCGGGATCGGCTCTCCCGTGCCCGTGCCGCGGCACAAGAAAGCGGTGCTGTAATTCTGTTGAAGGGAAGCGACACGGTGATTGCCGCTGCCGACGGCCGGGCGGCGCTTTCTGCCGGTGCGCCGGCCTCCCTCGCCACCGGCGGTTCGGGCGACGTGCTGGCCGGTCTGATCACCGGATTGCTTGCCCAGGGCATGCCCGGATGGGAGGCGGCCTGCGCTGGAGACTGGCTCCACGCCGCTGCCGCCCGCGAAATTGGGCCGGGTCTCATCGCCGAGGACGTTATCGACGCTCTCCCAGCCGTCGTGCCCTAATCCTGTTGCTCTCGCCTTGGGTGTTGCCTATTTTCCGCCATCCCATTAAAGGGAGGCGGCGCTGGAGGTCCTCTCGTGCCAAAGCCGCGGTCTCAGCCGATGGGCGGGTGTGGCGGAATTGGTAGACGCGCTGGGTTTAGGACCCAGTGGCTGAAAAGCCGTGGGGGTTCAAGTCCCTTCACCCGCACCATTTCACGTGGTCTACAGGATTGTTATTAGCGCTGCGGGTTAGGGATATTACAAGCACCGACTGCGGATATGAGTACTTCCGCCAATAAAAACGAACGGCCCATACACAGACGACCACACCTGAAGGTAAATCGATGGAAGTTACAGAAAAAAGTTCTGACGGATTGAAGCGCGAATTGAGCATTGTCGTCGGAGCACAGGAAATTGAAGGCAAAGTCACTGATCGCCTGACCGAGGTTGGGCAACAGGTGCGGCTGCCGGGTTTCAGGCCGGGCAAAGTTCCCATGAACCTGTTGAAGAAACGATTCGGTGAATCCGTACGCGGTGAAGTTCTTGAATCCACTATTCAAGAGTCCACACAAAAAGCGCTTGAAGAAAAATCCTTCAAGCCAGCCGTCCAGCCGAAGGTGGATCTGGTTTCATTCGAGGAAGGCGAGAATCTTGAATTCTCAGTCGAACTCGAATTGCTGCCCGACATCGAGCTGACGGACCTTTCGACACTCACAGTCGAAAAATTGGCGGCCACGCCAGGTGACAAAGAGGTCAAGGAAACCCTCGAGAAAATGGCCGACAACAATAAGAAATCAATTCCGCTCGAAAAGTCCCGTCCGGCCAAGACCGGTGACATCGTGGTGATTGATTTTACTGGCAAAGTTGACGGCGAAGAATTTGAAGGCGGTAAAGCAACCGACTTTAAACTCGAGCTGGGGTCTGGCCGATTTATTCCAGGCTTTGAAGAGCAGCTGGAAAAAATGAAACCGGGAGATGACAAAGACGTCAACGTGACCTTCCCGGAGGACTATCACAACAGTGACTTGGCCGGAAAAGAAGCTGTATTCAGCGTCACCCTGACGGCATTGGAAACCATGGAAACACCGGACGTTGATGAAGATTTCGCCACAGCGATGGGTTTCGATGATTTGGCCGCACTCACCGACGCAGTCACCAAGCAAATTGAAGCGGACTATGACTATCTCGCCCGTATGAAAATAAAACGGGAGCTGCTGGATCAGCTTGCTGACAAGCACACGTTTGAAGTTCCGGCCGCCATGCTGGATATGGAATTCAACGCCATATGGCAACAAATTGAACAGGCCAAGGAGGCGGATCAGCTGGATCCCGAGGATGCCGGAAAGTCGGACGATGAATTGAAAGCAGACTATGGGTCAATCGCAGAACGCAGGGTCCGGCTTGGACTGGTACTTTCGGACATCGGTCAGAAAAACAGTTTGACGGTTCCGCCCGAGGAGATATCCCAGGCCATCGCCCGTGAGGCCAGCCGTTTCCCTGGGCAAGAGCAGTCCGTGGTCAACTACTATCAGAATAATCCGCAGGCGGTAGAGCAAGTCAGAGCGCCGCTTTTTGAGGATAAGGTTATTGATTTTCTGCTCGAACTTGCCCAAGTGACTGAAAAGTCGGTATCTCCCGACGAGCTCATCGACCAAGCCGGCGCAACCGAAACCGACGGCCCTGTGCCCTCGGCGAACTAAGGACTGAATACGCGCGTCACTGCTAGATCAGGTTCGTAAAACACACATGAGGATTGAATGAAGGATCGCGACCCCATCGAAATTTACGACAACAGTCTAGTACCGATGGTAGTGGAGCAAACGAACCGCGGCGAGCGGGCGTATGACATTTATTCGCGCCTGTTAAAGGAGCGGATCATTTTCCTAACCGGTCCGGTCAATGACGCAGTGGCATCGCTGATTTCTGCCCAACTGCTTTATCTGGAGTCAGAAAATCCAACAAAGGACATTGCCTTTTACATCAATTCACCGGGCGGCGTCGTGACATCCGGATTGGCCGTGTATGACACCATGAAATACATCCGCCCTGACGTATCGACGGTCTGTACCGGGCAGGCGGCCTCCATGGGGTCGTTGCTTTTGGCGGCCGGTGCGACGGACAAGAGATATGCCTTGCCCAATTCAAGAATTATGATTCACCAACCGTCAGGCGGATTTCAGGGCCAGGCTGCGGATATCGAAATTCAAGCGCGTGAGATATTGGCACTCCGCGCCCGGCTCAATCAGATCTACGTGGAGCACACCGGCCAGACCCTAAAAGCCATCGAAAAGGCCATGGATCGGGACAATTACATGACCTCCGAAGAGGCCAAGGATTTCGGTCTGATCGATTCCGTGGTCGTCAAACGGCCTACCCCGGACGATGAGGCATCGGACAGCGATACGGACGACGAAGACAGCTGACGCCGGGTATTTGCCTCGTTTCTGCGATCCCAAGCCTTTGAAAAATCCTCTATTTTCTGTGCGGAATTAACGAGACGTTGAAAGTTTTGTCGTTGTCTTGGGCTGAACGCCTCGTATACCATCGCCGCCACGCAATATGTGGTGGTTTTTCCGGCCATTAACCCTAGGGCCGGTGTGACCATCGGAGAGAGTTCATGAGCAAATCGTCAGGTGGCGATTCAAAAAATACTCTGTACTGCTCTTTCTGTGGAAAGAGTCAGCATGAAGTCCGCAAGCTCATTGCCGGACCGACCGTATTCATTTGCGATGAATGCGTTGAACTCTGCATGGACATCATCCGGGAAGAAAATAAGACCAATCTGGTCAAATCCCGGGAAGGGGTGCCGACCCCGCAAGACATACTGACCGTCTTAGATGACTACGTTATCGGCCAGGGTCATGCTAAGCGGGTGCTCTCCGTCGCGGTGCACAACCACTATAAGCGTTTGGGATCAAACGCAAAAAATGCGGATGTGGAAATCGCCAAGTCGAACATTTTGCTGATAGGACCAACGGGCTGCGGCAAAACGCTGTTGGCGCAAACCCTGGCGCGTATTCTCGACGTGCCGTTCACCATGGCCGATGCGACGACGCTCACTGAGGCTGGGTACGTTGGTGAAGATGTTGAGAACATCATCCTGAAATTACTGCAGGCTGCCGACTACAACGTGGAGCGGGCCCAGCGCGGCATTGTCTACATCGACGAGATCGACAAGATCAGCCGGAAGTCGGACAACCCGTCTATCACACGCGACGTGTCCGGCGAGGGTGTGCAGCAGGCGCTGCTCAAGATCATGGAGGGCACCATCGCATCGGTGCCGCCTCAAGGCGGGCGCAAGCATCCGCAACAGGAATTCCTTCAGGTTGACACCACCAATATCCTGTTCATCTGCGGCGGTGCGTTTGCCGGCCTCGACAAAATTATCTCGCAGCGAGGCAAGGGCACGTCGATTGGATTTGGCGCTGACGTGCGCACGGCTGACGATCGCCAGACCGGCGAAATTCTCCGTGAAATAGAGCCCGAAGACCTTCTTAAGTACGGCATGATCCCTGAATTTGTCGGTCGGGTTCCCGTATTGGCTACCCTGGAAGACCTCGACGAAGACGCCTTGGTCGAGATTTTGACCAAGCCTAAGAATGCTTTGGTCAAACAGTATGGCCGCTTGTTCGATATGGAGAATGTGGACCTCTCCTTTACGGACGACGCCCTTGGCGTGATCGCCCGCAAAGCCATTGCCCGGAAGACCGGTGCCCGTGGCCTGCGGTCCATCATGGAAGGGATTTTGCTCGATACAATGTTTGAATTGCCCAGTCTTGAAGGCGTGGAAGAGATCGTGGTCAATGGCGAGGTCACGGAAGGCCGGGCAAAACCTCTTTATATTTACGCTGACCGGCGCGAAGACTTAGGAACGCCAGCCTGAAATTGACCGGTCAGTGCCAATTGCGCCCAGTGGTATTGCTCCCTAAGTAAGAGGGGTGGCCCTGGGTTTCGGAACCGGCCGGGGACGCAAAACGTATATGTCCTAGCCAATGTGGCTGGGTTCGTTATGGGTTATCCCCGAAGCGCTTAGGAGCGAGGTAGGTACACGTGAGTTCGGAAAAGGGTCAGTTGTTCCCCGTTTTACCGCTGAGAGACATCGTCGTCTTTCCGCACATGATTGTTCCGTTGTTTGTCGGGCGTGAAAAATCGGTCAAGGCGCTTGAAGACGTGATGAGCGACGACAAGCAGATTCTGCTGGTTGCTCAGAAAGATGCCGCCGTGGACGACCCTTCTGCGGATGATATTTACGACGTCGGAACAATCTCGACGGTTCTCCAACTGCTCAAGCTGCCGGACGGTACGGTCAAAGTATTGGTTGAAGGTGGACAACGGGCACGGATTACGGGTTACAAGGAAAACGAAGCGTTTTTCGAAGCCTATGCGGAAGCATTTTCCGAAGATGAGCCCGAAGAACAGGAACTTGAAGCGCTGTCCCGTTCGGTCGTGACCGAGTTTGAACAATACATAAAACTCAACAAAAAGATCCCACCGGAAGTCCTTGTCTCAATCAATCAAATTGAAGAACCATCCAAGCTGGCGGATACCGTGGCGTCCCATCTGGCGCTGAAGATCTCGGACAAACAAGAACTGCTTGAACTGGAAACAGTGGCCGAGCGTCTCGAGAAGATTTATGGCGTCATGGAAGGCGAAATCAGCGTTCTTCAAGTGGAAAAACGCATTCGCAACCGTGTCAAACGGCAAATGGAAAAAACCCAACGCGAGTACTATCTGAATGAGCAGATGAAGGCCATTCAGAAGGAACTCGGCGAGACCGAAGACGGCCGTGACGAAGCCACGGAATTTGAAGACAAAATTAAAAAGTCACGCATGTCCAAAGAGGCCAAAGAAAAGGCCATGGGCGAGGTTAAGAAACTCAAAGCCATGAGCCCCATGTCGGCCGAAGCGACGGTGGTTCGCAACTACCTCGACTGGATCACGGAAATCCCTTGGAAGAAGCGCTCCCGCATCAAGACGGACCTCAAAGCGGCCGAAGAACAACTGGACCGCGACCATTTCGGTCTTGAAAAGGTGAAGGAGCGGATCGTCGAATATTTGGCGGTTCAACAGCGCACCAAGAAGCTTAAGGGCCCCATTCTCTGCCTGGTCGGCCCCCCGGGTGTGGGCAAAACCTCTTTAGGCAAGTCCGTTGCAACGGCGACGGGGCGTAACTTTGTTCGAATGTCCCTTGGCGGTGTCCGTGATGAAGCGGAAATCAGGGGACACCGGCGCACCTATATTGGTTCCATGCCCGGCAAAATCATCCAGGGCATGAAAAAGGCAAAGACCTCTAACCCGCTGTTCCTGCTCGACGAAATCGACAAGCTCGGCAACGACTGGCGGGGTGATCCGTCTTCAGCCCTGCTAGAAGTGCTCGATCCTGAACAGAACTCCACCTTCCAGGACCACTACCTGGAAGTGGATTACGACCTATCCGACGTGTTGTTCATCACCACGGCCAACACCCTGCGTATGCCGCAGCCTTTGTTGGACCGAATGGAAACAATCCGTATCTCCGGTTACACGGAAGACGAAAAGCTGGAAATTGCCAAACGGCATCTGATTGTCAAACAGCTGGAAGCGCACGGGTTGAAGGAAACAGAATGGTCCATCTCGGACAGCGCGCTGAGCGATCTCATTCGTTATTACACCCGCGAAGCCGGTGTGCGGAACTTAGAGCGGGAGCTGGCTCGCCTCATCCGTAAGGCGACAAAGACGATCATCATTGAAAAGCTGGATGCGGTGAAGATGACACGGCAGAACCTCAAGAAGTATGCCGGAATCCGCAAGTTCCGCTTTGGCGAAACCGAGCAGGAAGACCTCGTCGGTGTCGCCACCGGGCTGGCCTGGACCGAAGTCGGGGGTGAAATCCTGTCAGTGGAAGCCGTGGTCATGCCGGGTAAGGGGCAGGTGACCCTGACGGGCAAACTCGGCGATGTGATGAAAGAGTCCATTCAGGCGGCTCGGTCCTTTGTACGCAGCCGCGCGTTGCCGTTTGGTGTGAAACCAAAAATCTTCGAGAAAAAAGACATTCACTTGCACGTTCCTGAGGGTGCTACGCCGAAAGACGGTCCCTCCGCCGGCGTGGCCATGTGTACGGCGATCGTTTCCGCCCTCACAGGTATTCCGGTTAATCGCGATGTCGCCATGACCGGCGAGATAACGCTCCGCGGCCGTGTTCTGCCCATTGGCGGATTAAAGGAAAAGCTTCTGGCAGCACTGCGCGGCGGCGTTAAGACAGTGCTCATTCCCAAAGAAAACAAGAAAGACCTTGAGGAAATCCCTGAAAATGTGAAGCGGGACCTGGAAATCATCCCGGTCACAACAGCGGACGAAGTATTGGAAAAAGCGCTCACCCAGCAATTGGTTCCACTGGAGCTCGACGACGATGAAGACGACGAGGATGTCAGCACCACGACCAGTGATACCGAGCTGGAAGACGACGTTATGGTGACCCACTAGAGGAAGCGTCATCGACCCACAAGATGTTGTGTAGACCGAGTCTCTCGGAGCCCCCGGAATCACGGATTTCGGGGGTTTTTAAGTTCTGAGACCCCCTAAATAAGGTAAAACAGGCCGTTTTCTGGGGTTGACAAGACGAAAAGGGCGTTTTTTCGCAGTTTTCCAAGGTTTTTTCGGCGTCTTTTCATTGACGCCCGGAAAAACAGCCCCCTACACTTGTTCTCATCCCAGCTTGAAAGGCTTCGGTTTTCTGGCAAATGCGAGGGTCCGTAGTTCGTTGGAGAACATCATAACGGTGCTGGGTTGTTCTCAATTGTTTTCACCCACAGACATCACATAGGGGTCAAGTATGAATAAAAACGACCTAATTGCCGCGGTAGCAGATGGTACCGGATTGACTAAGGTTGACGCCGCGAAAGCGGTTGACTGTGTGTTCGATACGATCACGGGGTCACTTAAGGGTGGCACGGAAGTGCGCTTGGTCGGTTTCGGAACCTTCAGCGTTGCCAATCGGCGCGCCAGTGAAGGCCGCAATCCCCGGACCGGTGAGAAAATTCAGATTCCGGCGTCCAAACAGCCTAAGTTCAAAGCGGGCAAGGGCTTAAAGGACGCTGTCAATAAATAGTCGGCTGCTTTTTTTAGGGTTATGCACAAGTGCCGGCTGCAATGCGCAGCCGGCACTTTTCAATTGATCCGCTGGTACAGGCTGGCTTAGGGTGCCGCCCGCTTCCACCGGCCGCAATAGGGGCCTCAAAGACGGGCGATTAGCTCAGCTGGGAGAGCACCTCGTTTACACCGAGGGGGTCGGCAGTTCGATCCTGTCATCGCCCACCATTTCCCTTGAATCTAATTTATTCGCCGCGCACACGGCGGTACCACAGCGGTTATGAGACAGACTGTTCCCTTAAAGATCGCCCTTATCGGCAATGGCGCTATTGCAAAGGTGTTGGCCCGCCATTGTCAGGCGTCGCCTGAGAGGTTCCAGATCGTTACCGGTCTTGTATTACCTGAAGACAGGCTCAGTGTAGGTCATCATCCCACCGTTTTGAGCCTTGATGAACTGTTTGAGGCCTGTCCCAACTTGGTGGTTGAATGCGCATCACAAAATGCGGTTCAGACGTATGCTCCCGCCATTCTAGAACGCGGCATCGATATGATGATCATCTCCGTGGGGGCGTTGGCGGAAACCCAACTGGTCAGCCAACTGGAGCAGGGCACGGCCAAAAGCGGAGCACGGATTTTGCTGCCTTCTGGCGCTTTGGCGGGTCTGGATGGAGTGGCTGCGGCGTCTCTCGAACAGATGGACAGCGTCACATTGACCACACGGAAACCGCCGATCGCTTGGTCGGGCGCGCCAGGAGTGGCCGACATAGACCTGGATGCAATCAAAGACGCTACGGTCATTTTTGAAGGATCGGCGCGACAGGCGACATTGGCCTTTCCAAAGAACGCCAATGTGGCAGCGGCGCTTGCTTTGGCAGGGCTAGGCATGGATGCGACCGGGGTGACGTTGATTGCCGATCCGACGGTGTCACGGAACAGACACCACGTCGAAGCGTTGGGAGACTTCGGCCGGCTGGACGTGACGATCGACGCCGAACCTTCGCCTGATAATCCCAAGACCTCTCATTTGGCGGCCCTTAGCATCGTCAAGATGCTGGACCGTCTCACCGACCAGATTGTTATTTAGTCGTTTTTTTATGTGTGACGGACAAAAGTGGCCACTCTTTCAGGGTCCGCTTATGACCCAATGCGGACACCCGACAGCTTATGGTTAGCAAGAGCCAATCGCTTATCAGGATCGGACCGCACAAAAGGAATTATGGGGATTATACAGAATGCTTGACCTCCCGTCATAGATATCGTAAGCTTCTTATAACGAATAAGGAGAAACGACATGGCACGCAAAAAGGGACCAGGTAAGTCAAGCAGACGTGGCATAACAGTTATTGAACTCATGGAAATGTTCCCGGACGAAGCTACGGCAACAGCTTGGTTTGAGTCCATAACGTGGGAGGATCAAAGATACTGCGGCAAGTGCGGAAGCGTTAATACCCACGTTGTTCCAAACGCCAAACCAATGCCCTACTTCTGTAACGATTGCCGCTCATACTTTAGCGTGCGCACTGGCACGCCTCTAGCACATTCAAACGTCAAGCTACGCAAATGGGCTATTGCAATTTACTTGTGCCTGACAGGGCTTAAATCAATCTCCAGTATGAAACTGCACCGCGACATCGGGGTAACGCAAGCCACCGCGTGGTTTATGCTGCATCGG
This sequence comes from Rhodospirillaceae bacterium, assembly GCA_965207985.1. Taxonomy (GTDB): domain Bacteria; phylum Pseudomonadota; class Alphaproteobacteria; order Rhodospirillales; family Rhodospirillaceae; genus CBDBND01. The sequence goes on from CBDBND010000016.1 coordinate 22,655, forward strand.
ATACGCGAAGCATGGGCGGACGATGGTGACGGCCCATTTGACGGTCCTGTTGAGGTGGATGAAACGTATGTGGGCGGCGCAAGGAGGAATATGTCTTCCAAGAAGCGCAAACAGCTTAAGAGCAAGAACCCATTCGCTAACAAGACAGTCGTTGTGGGAATGAAGGACCGCGAAACCAACGCAGTTAAAGCCGAAGTGATTCGGACTGTTGACGCCAAAACACTACAGGGTTTTGTTGAGGACAATACAACGGAAGACGCAAAAGTGTTTACCGACGAGCTGCGCTCCTACAAAGGCGTGAAGCGCGAGCACGAATCAGTCAATCACAGTATTGAAGAATACGTTAATGGCATGGTCCACACGCAGGGCATTGAATCATTTTGGTCTATGCTTAAGCGGGCGCACAAGGGCACGTTCCACAAGATGAGCCCGAAACACTTGCAGCGTTACGTCAACGAGTTTTCAGCTAAGCACAATATCCGTGACTTAGACACGCTTGTTCAAATGCGCGACACGGTTGCTCGGCTTGTTGGACGCCGTCTTCTGTACCGGGACCTTATCGCCAGCAACGGTTTGTCTTCGCACGCTCGAACGTAATAGCGCACGCGCTAACTTCTCGGGCGTTGCACCCTTAAGGTCGCGTTCCGGTACGAGCATGTCTTTCATCACTTACCTCGAAGTGCCAAAATTTTATGTATTCACAACCGTGCAGTATAAAGTGATTTCTGTAGCAATTACAAATGTTAACCAGTCTCAAACAGGGGCATTAACAGCGCCCGAATACAGCGCCAAATTTGATTTATTGCTGCAATATGGTAAAAAAGGTGCCATGATAGCCGTCACGGCACCTAAAGATAGAAAGGTGCTTAACACACCATCCGTATTACACATTTGTTTACATACGATTGATCCGGATAGTTGTCCAGCGCCTTTCCAAATTTGGAGGGCGCAACAGTGCCTGTCGTCAATGTTTCCGGCGAACTGTCCTCAGGAGTACCGTCATTTAGCGGTTCACTTGAAGTAACGTGCGTTGAACCAGTCACCACTGAACCCAACGTTACAGTAGAAATTATTTTACCACGTGACACGCTGCACACGTGGATTGCGCTTATTCATTTGATGCTTGCGATACTTATTTTTTTCGAATGAGCCATACGCGCGAAGATTGACCGCGCGTGCAATCCAGTCCACACTAAACCTGTCAACACATTTCAACCCGCTATGTCGGGTCGCCGCTTGAATAAGGCTTACACGCAGCTTGGGGTCGCCCCTTAGGCTAAGCCAAATAGAGCGGACCACTCCAATTGTGAGATGTGTTGACAACGGCCCGGCACCAGCCGAGCCGGTTATCCGTCACCTAAGGTGAAAGGAGTCAGGTACATGGTCACAAATACCAACCAACCACTTACTGGAATGCGCGGTGTCTATTGTGTCCCCCGTCAGGACCAATGGAACAGATTAGGGTGATTGCGTAAGAGAGTGTTATTGGCTCATCGTCATCATTGAGGAGTGAACGATGAGAGATAGAACAGAACGATCCCAGGATGTTGCGGAGCGGACGGTCAAGGACATCCGCCGCAAGACCCGCAAGCGTTACAGTGCTGAGGAGAAGATCCGCATTGTCCTGGCCGGACTGCGCGGCGAGGACCCGATTGCCGAGCTATGCCGCCGTGAGGGCATAGCCCAGGGGATGTATTACAGCTGGTCGAAGGAGTTCCTTGAGGCCGGGAAGAAGCGCCTGGCCGGTGATACGGCCCGTGAGGCCAACACGGGCGAGGTCAAGGAGCTGCGCCGCCAGGCTCACGACCTCAAGGAGGTGGTGGCCGAACAGGCCCTGGAACTGCGCCTTCTCAAAAAAAACATGATCGGGGATGGGGGAGACGACGCATGAGATACCCCGCCTCCGAGAAGCTCGAGATCATCAGGCTGGTGGAACAGTCGCATCTGCCGGCCAAGCGTACGTTGGACACCCTTGGGGTTCCCCGCACCACGTTTTACCGCTGGTACAACAGCTATCTGCAGGGCGGGCTTGAGGCCCTTGAAGACAGGCCGCCCAAGCCGTCCCGGGTGTGGAACCGCATCCCGGATGAGATCCGTGACCGGATTGTCCAGATGGCCCTGGAGAACCCGGACCTGTCGCCCCGGGAACTGGCGGTACGGTTCACCGATACACAGGCCTACTTCGTCTCGGAAGCCAGTGTTTACCGGCTTCTCAAGGCCCATGACCTGATCGCCAGCCCGGCGTTTGTGGTGATCAAGGCGAACGATGAGTTCAGGGATAAGACCACGGCCCCGAACCAGCTTTGGCAGACCGACTTCACCTACATCAAGGTCATCGGATGGGGCTGGTTCTACCTGAGCACCATCCTGGATGATTACTCCCGCTACATCATCGCCTGGACGCTGTGTACGACCATGAAGGCCAGTGACGTCACAGACACCCTGGAACTAGCATTGCAGGCCTCAGGCTGCGACCGGGTCGAGGTCCGGCACAAGCCCCGCCTGCTGTCAGACAATGGCGCGTCCTACATCTCTAGCGAACTGGCCGAATGGCTCGACGACAACGGCATGGATCATGTGCGCGGCGCACCCTATCACCCGCAGACACAGGGCAAGATCGAGCGGTGGCATCAGACCCTGAAGAACCGCATCCTGTTAGAGAACTACTTCCTGCCGGGCGATCTCAAGGCCAAGATCGGGCGCTTCGTCGCCTACTACAATCACCACCGCTACCACGAGAGCCTGAGCAATCTGACGCCCGCCGACGTCTACTTCGGGCGCGGCGAAACCATCTTACTCGAAAGGGAGAGAATCAAACAAAACACCATCAATCAACGGCGCTTGCAGCACCGCAAAACCGCCGCCTAAACTGAAAACCAAGATGGGCCAAACTCTCTCTTAGTTTATCAACCCCCGCTGTCCCAAATAATCTGACGACGGACACCATCTCACCTCGGGGGGCCGCGTCGCCAATATGAGCATCGCCACCGACGAGAGCTACATCGACCGGACCGGCAGCGGTGAGCGGGTGGACAAGACCGAGTGGCACCGCGTCGTCACCTTCCAGCCCGGCCTGGTCGACATGCTGGAGAAGCACGCCCGCAAGGGACGCCTGGTCTACGTGGCGGGCAAGCTCCAGACCCGCCGCTGGAAGCGCGACGGCGAGGACAGCGACCGGTTCTCCACAGAGATCCTGCTGGTCCCCGGTGGGCGTGTCCAATTCTTGGACAAGCCGGACGGCAACGGCGTCACGCAGCCGGAGGCTGAGCCCGTATCCGGCACGGCGGCTCTTGAGACCGCCGACCCGGCCCAGGCCGGCAAGATGGACGACGACCTGCCCT
>CBDBND010000017.1:0-162995 GCA_965207985.1 Rhodospirillaceae bacterium
GGAGCGACAAGTCCATCGCAGCGCAGGCCGGCGATGAAGGTTTGGGTGTGCCATTTGCCGAAGGGGGTACTGGCCATGAGCCGCTCTCCCCGGGGGCTGCGCCCGCGCAAGGGTGTCATGTTGGTCTTCACGCTGGTCTCGTCGAGGAAGACGAGCCGCCCCGGCTGGCGGCGCATGACGGGTTGACGGCGTTTGATCCAGGTGCGGCGCGCGGCCCTGACGTCAGAGCGTTCTTTCTCCGCGGCCAGCAGCGTTTTTTTATAGCTAGTCGATCCTGAAAGACGCGGAGATTCTCTGTAATAGACTGTTATTGCGGATCAATTTTGTTGGCAATGGTGGTTCGGAATCGCCGGATTTTCTATACTGCAAGGCCGGTTCCTTGCAATTTCCGGATCAAAAAATGCGCCCCACATCAGCCGCCCCACATCAGCCAATGACGTCCCTTCTTTAGATCTCTTCCGCACCGCGCTTGAGAACATTCTCGATCAACGGCACGAACTTTATCGGCTCACCGAGTTGATCGATTGGCAGGGTTTTGATGAGGCGTTTGGTGTCTTGTATTGCCCTGACAACGGCTGCCCGGCCAAAGCGACGCGGCTGATGGTGGGGCTTCAATATCTCAAGCACGTGTATGGTCTGTCCGATGACCAGGTGGTGATGCGCTGGGTGGAGAACCCTTACTGGCAGCATTTTTGCGGCGAGGTGTATTTTCAGCATCACCCGCCGATTGATCCCAGCAGCATGTCGCGTTTCAGACGGCGCATTGGCCATTCAGGGTGCGAGAAAATTCTGCGGGCCACAGTTGATGCGGGTGTTCGGAGCAAGACGGTCAAACCCGACGACTTCAAGCGTGTGACGGTGGATACCACGGTGCAGGAGAAGGCGGTGGCCTTTCCCACCGACAGCAAATTGCTGAACCGTTCGCGTGTGCGTCTTGTCAAGCTGTGCCACACACACGGTGTGGTGTTGCGGCAGAGCTACGCCCGTAAGGGCCCTGAGGCGCTGTTGCGGGCCAACCGTTATGGTCACGTCCGGCAGATGAGGCGCATGGGTGGTCAGATTAAGAAGCTCAAGACCTATCTGGGCCGGGTGGTGCGTGACACGGAGCGCAAGATCGCGGGCCATAAGGGGTTGCAGGCGATTTTTGCCGGGGAGTTGGCGCTGGCCAGGCGGCTGCTCAGTCAACAGAAGATGGATCGCAACAAACTGTATAGCCTGCATGCCCCGGAGGTGGAGTGCATCGGCAAGGGCAAGGCCCACAAGCGTTATGAGTTTGGTGTCAAGGCCAGTATTGCAACGACAAACAGGAGCAACTTTATCGTTGGCGGCATGGCGTTGCCGGGGAATCCCTTTGATGGGCATACATTGCCAACAGCGTTGGAGCAGGTGCGCCGTTTGACAGGCTGTGTGGTTGAAGAAGTGTTTGTGGATCGTGGCTACCGTGGCCATGGCGAGGAAGCATCAAGGGTGTACATCTCGGGTCAACGGCGTGGCATAAAAACACAACGGCTGAAACGGTCACTGAAACGGCGTCAGGCGATTGAACCGGTTATCGGCCATCTGAAATCGGATGGACTGTTGGGACGCAATTACCTCAAGGGTACTGAAGGTGATCGCATGAATGTGGCACTGGCCTGTGCCGGCCATAACCTAAGACTGATCCTGAAGCGGCTCAGAATTTATTGCGCCCGCATTTTGGGCGCTACGTTGCTCCGGGACATGATCGGATTGCATGGAACGCGTCTTGCGGCGTCAATCATCCGATGGAAGCGACGGATGGCGTGGCAGACTGAACCTAACAGCACACATCTAACGCTCGTAGTGGTATGAAAAACGGGTTTTTCAGGATCGACTAATAAGTGTAGCGACCGTCGCGGTAACCTTGGGTTTGGCTGGGACTTAGAGCCTGAGCACTGTTACAGAAGCTCAGGTCTTTTGGTTATTAAGGAGCCCGTCCAGCTGGCTTTGCATGGCGTCCAGCTGAGCCTTGAGGCTTTCCACGTCCCCCGCCGGGGCTGGTGCGGCTTGGTCCTGTGAGGTTTGTGCCGCTGGTGCTGTCGGTTCGGTTCCAGTTTCCCCCGTCTGTTCGGCGAAGGGAGTGAGCATTTTCATGGCATTCTCAAACATGGCCAGATTTTGCTTGGCCATATCTTCAAACTGGCCGACAGGGAAAAAGCCTTTGAAAGCGTTTTGCATTGCTTCCCGCATGTGCTGTTCGTTCTGGGCAAAGGCTTCCATGCTTTGTTCCAGGTAACGGGGCAGGACGCCGCCTAGGGAGTCGCCGTAGAATCCGATAATCTGCCGCAAGAACTTAATCGGCAGCAGGTTCTGCCCTTTCGCCTCCTGTTCGACGATGATCTGCGTCAGCACTGACCGGGTCAGATCTTCACCACTTTTGGCATCGACGACGACGAAGTCTTCGTCGTTCTTAATCATCTCAGCCAAATGATCCAGGGTTACGTAGCTGGAGGTCTTGGTGTTGTAGAGCCGCCGGTTCGCATACTTCTTGATCGTAATCACGCCGGAATCGTCGGACGTGTCGGCCATGGCCAGGGTCCTTCTCTGTGGACCGTACGGTTGCATTCGCACGGGCTATTGTGCTTCGCACAGATAAACAGGCTTTTGTGCTCTGCACATTGCTATGGTTGTGCTCTGCACAGATTAATTGTGCTTTGCACATTTTGCTCTGCACAACTTTCCGAGTCAAAGTGTGTCCGGTTCAGTCCGAGCGGGCTTCTCATAAACCCAAGGTCTGCCCTTTGCTGGCATAGGTTTCCTATTGTTGCCCTGGTCCCTGGTCAGGCAGGTGGATATAGTCCGGCCATGGCCGATTCGGCGGACATGGAGGCGCTCGCCAAGCGCTATATAGAACTCTGGCAGGATCAGCTGAGCCGCGCCTCATCCGACCCTTCGGTCACGGAAGCCTGGCGTTCCGTGTTCGAAACCGCCGCGAAAACGATGGGATGGACCGCTGACACAGCCGCCGCATACACCGCAGCCGTCCAAGGAGCCGCCAAAGGACTTGATCCGGCTGGGCCCGCGTCCGCTGCCCCTTCATCTGGCGATGGAGGGACTGACCTTGCAGATGTGCTTCGCCGGCTTGACGCCCTTGAGCAACGGCTCAGCGCTCTCGAAACCGATCACAACAGCGATTGAAGCAGAGTTAGGCGTCACAGCAGAGAACGGACCTTGGTCCGATTACGTCGATGCGCCGTCTTTTCTCAACGCACTCACCCTCGCCGGTCAGGACCGGCTGAAACAATTTTCCCAAGGTGTTCAGGCTTATCACAGCCATCCCCATCGCCGTTCCATGCAGAAGCCAGTCCCATGGAAGGGACCCGCCACACTGCCTGTCGTCGGCTATGGCGGCGATGACCAAGGCCTGCCCGTGCTGGTGGTGCCGTCCCTCATCAACCGCGCTTTCGTTCTTGATCTCTACGAAGACCGAAGTTTCATGCGGTCTCTGGCGGCAAACGGGTGCCGGAGTTATTTGTTGGACTGGACAGCGCCCGGTGCTTGCTCTCCAGGGTCGCCGTTGACCACATATATAAACACCATTCTCATTCCCGCATTGGCGACGCTGAGGGAAATGCACGGCCGACCGGCCGTTCTGATCGGTTACTGCATGGGTGGCACACTCACTGTTGCGCCGGCAGCACGGCATCCTGATCTGGTTGCCGGGTTGGTTCTTTTGGCGGCACCGTGGGACTTCCATGCCGACACACACGGCCTGCGTCATTGGCTCAGCCAATGGCGTCCTGGGTTGGAATCCACCATCGACATAGTGGGTCATGCACCGGTGGATCTGCTGCAATCCTTGTTTGCCGGTTTAGATCCCATGCTGGTAGGACGGAAGTTCAGGTCCTTCGCCGCGATGGATCCTGATAGTGACGAGGCCAAGCGCTTCGTCGTTCTTGAAGATTGGCTCAATGACGGCGTGCCCTTGTCAGGCCCGGTTGCCCATGAATGTCTTTTCGACTGGTATCTGGAAAACACCCCGTACAAAGGGACATGGCGGATCGGTGACGACGTCATAAATCCGCAGGACATCATTTGCCCAACCCTTGCTGTTATTCCGGAGCGGGACCGCATTGTTCCGCCCCAGTCGGCACGGGCCTTGGCCGATGCCATTCCCGGCACGGATGTCCGGTCGGTGGCCTTGAGCCATATCGGCATGATCACCGGTGGCCGCGCTGCACAAGAGGTCTATGAACCGGTGGCCGCTTGGATTAAGAATGCTGCATCGCAATAAATTCTGACGCACGGCAGCAGCGGCATAGCGGTCCGTTCTGTGGCTGCCTCCATTGGAGACCCCCCATGACTGATACCGTCATTACAGCAGCAGTCCGTACCCCCATAGGCGCCTTCGGCGGCAGTTTGAGTGGTCTTGAAGCCTCTGATCTGGGGCGGATTGTTATTTCCGATGCGCTTTCCCGCTCCGGCATCGCAGGCGACGATGTTTCAGAGGTGGTGATGGGTCAGGTGCTGACGGCAGGCAAGGGGCAAAACCCGGCCCGGCAAGCGTCTATCGGCGCCGGTGTACCGAAGGAAGTGCCGACCATGACCATCAACCAAGTCTGCGGGTCCGGCCTTAAGGCGGTTGCCCTCGGTGCCAGCAGCATCGTCGCTGGGGACAACACCATTGTTGTCGCAGGGGGACAAGAAAGCATGTCCAACGCACCGCATTGCACGCACCTGCGTACGGGCACCAAGATGGGCGACGCTGAACTGACCGATACCATGATCAAGGACGGATTATGGGATGCGTTTAATGGCTATCACATGGGTACGACGGCGGAGAACATTGCCGAAAAGTGGCAGTTGACGAGAGACGCTCAGGACGCTTTTTCCGCCGCGTCACAACAGAAAGCGGAAAAGGCGTTGGCGGACGGACGGTTCAAGGACGAGATCGTTCCCGTCCCTATCAAAATCAAAAAGGAAGAAAAAATCTTTGGTGCCGACGAATACCCCCGGGCTGGCACCACCGCGGAGACTCTCGCCAAGCTCAACCCGGCCTTTTCGAAGGACGGCACAGTGACGGCTGGCAACGCATCGGGCATCAATGACGGCGCGGCAGCCGTGGTTCTTATGTCTGCCGATGAGGCAAAGTCGCGGGGACTAGAACCCATTGCCCGTGTCGCCTCCTGGGCCCAGGCCGGTGTGGATCCCGCCATCATGGGTACCGGGCCTATTCCGTCCTCACGCAAGGCGCTGGAAAAAGCCGGCTGGTCCGTCGGCGATCTTGATCTCATCGAAGCCAACGAGGCTTTTGCCGCCCAATCGTTGGCCGTGTGCAACGATCTCGGGTTCGATCCCGACAAGGTCAACGTCAATGGCGGCGCCATTGCACTCGGTCATCCCATCGGCGCATCCGGTTGCCGCGTACTGGTGACATTGCTGCACGAAATGCAGAAGCGCGATGTTCACAAGGGTCTGGCGACCCTGTGCATCGGCGGCGGCATGGGCATTGCCCTGTGTGTGGAAAGGGAGTGATGCAATCACTCTGAGCTCTCATATACTGGGAGCATGGTTCTACAGCTTACACCCGACACGCCTGAAGCCGAGGCTTTTGCCGTTATTCACGGTGTCTATGAAGCGTTCGCCGCCGGCCGGCCTGATGATATCGAAGCGGTTCAACTACCGGAGTATTCCGTTTGGGATGCCTTAACGCCCGGTCTCAGAAAGACTTTGGCGGAAGTGAAGCAGTTTCATGCCGAGGACCAACGGGACAAAGTCACGCGCGGCGATCAAACCTGGTCCCTGAAACCGCTCAAGGTCGATATCCTCGGGGACGTGGCCGTCGTTCTTAGCCAGCTTGAGTTTGCCTATGAGCCGCCCAATCCGATCCAGATGAAGGCCCGTGTCACCGACGTGCTGCGTCTGACGGAAGGACGCTGGATGATGTTTCACCATCACGAAAGCGAGGAGCCGGCTGCCAAACTCTAGATGTGTGCCCGTTCGCCGAGCGGTCCAAGGCATCCCTTTGCCAGCAGGTGCCGGTCCGCCTATGCTTACCTTGAAAAGCAGGAAATACATTACGGGAAGGCGCCATGGCTCGTTCAACATCTATTACGATCGCAAGTCTGGCTTTTTACGCGTGTTCCATTTCATTCGTCGCAGCACAAAGTGCGGAGACAACGCATGTTGATGATGATGGCACCATCACAGGCAGTCTCCCCCCTGTTCCCGTGTCCAATTTTCTTAGTGACGACGCTAAAGAACAGCTGACCGATCGTTTGAAACTGACCGGACAGCCGTCCTTTGCTGAAGGCGTTGAAGCGGCCCGCGCCTTTTCCGATCAAATTGCGAAAAAGTCCCTGGACCGGTGGCTGGAAATCTATCCTGCCGATATCGATGAAACCTCGATCAACGGCGTTGCAGTGGACATCGTCACACCGAAAGCCGGCATCGCACCAGGCAACGAAAACCGGGTGCTGATCAACGCCCATATGGGCGGGTTTCAGGCTGGCAGCCGGTATGGCGGACAGATCGAGTCTGTGCCTTTGGCCGGTCATGCGGGTATCAAAATCTATGCCGTCGACTACCGTCTGGCTCCGGAACACATTTACCCGGCGGCTAGCGAAGACATGGAAGTCATTTACCGTCACGTGTTGAAAACCACACCGGCGGACAACATCGGCATCTATGGTTGTTCTGCAGGTGGCACACTGACGGGACAAATGATCCCTTGGTTCCTCGACAAAGGCCTTCCGCTACCGGGCTCAATCAGCATTCAATGCGCAGGAATTATGGATTCGTTTTGGTTTGGCGGTGATTCCGGTCAGACCAGTGGTCTCCTCAACGGGCGGCCCATACAAACGGCGAGCACGAGTCCCGAAAACGCACCGCGCAACTATTTCGAAGGCATCGACACGCAAACACGGTTTATAACACCCGGTAATTATCCTGAAGTTCTGGCGCAGTTTCCGCCCACTCTTGTGGTCACCGGCACCCGAGACATTTCCATGAGTAATGCCTTGGTGACCCACACCAAATTATTGCAGGCAGACGCGCATGCAGAGTTGTTCGTTCAAGAGGGATTGGGCCACGGTCATTTCTTCGCCTTTCCGGGCGCCCCCGAATCCTTTGCGGCTTATGACATTATTTGGGATTTCTTTGACCGGACCTTGGGTCAACAACCACAATCGTAAGGCCTCAATCGTAGCGGCCGCTGATCAAGAGAAAGCGACCGCAGAGGAGGACAGCTGCGGTCGCCAAGCCCATGGCCAGGCCGAACCAGATGCCTTCCACGCCGAAACCAAAGGGAAAACCGAGCGTCCAGGCTATGGGAAATCCGATGCCCCAATAACTGATGGTGGCCAGGATCATGGGCACGCGCGTGTCTTTGTATCCGCGTAAAATTCCCGCACCGATGGCCTGCGCCCCGTCAAAAATCTGGAACACGGCACAGATCAATAACAAACGAATGACAACAACGATCACTTCCGCGTCCGTCGGTACGTTTGGATCCAATTGAAACAGCAGAGCCAAGCCGCGGGGAAAAGTAAGCATGATGGCGGCCGAGAAAATCATGAATCCCGTGCCGAGCAAGAGAGCAACAAACCCGGCACGCCGTGCCGCGTCGCTCATGTCTGCGCCCATGTGATAGCCAACCCGCACGTTCGCGGCTTGGGCGGCGGCCATGGGAATCATAAAAGCGGCTGATGCGATTTGGATAGCCACTTGATGTGCTGCCAGCGCAGTCGAGCCCAAGATACCGATCATCAAAGAAGAGAATAGGAACATAAAGGTCTCCACACTGAAGATGACGGCGATGGGCCAGCCCAGTCGGTTGAGTTCCTTGAATACAAACCAGTCGATCTTGCCCCACAGCTGATTAGGCTTGGCGTCGGGTGTCAGCCAGATGGCTGCGGCGTACAGCGCTGCCATGGCCCACAGCACGATCGCTGTGGCAGTGCTCGAGCCGAGAAAACCCAAGGCCGGCAACCCCCATGCTCCGTAGATGAGACCGTAGTCGAGAAGCCCGTTGGCAATGAGGCCAAAAATGGAGATCCAAAGGATCAGCCGGGGATGGTTCATGGCCGAGAGATAGAACCGCATTGTGGCAATGACCATGGCAGCAGGCCCGCCCAAGACGATGATCTGCACGTATACGGAAATGTCATGGGCGAGGTCTGGCGGCTCGCCAATCATCAGCAGAACCGGTTCAAAATTCCACAGAGCAAAGCAAAGGGGCGCTGTGCACAGCAATGCCAGGACCAGGCCGGCGCGCAGAACGTCAGTGATCCCAGACGTATCTCCGGCACCTCGGGCATGGGAAATAAGAATGGCAACACTAGCGACGGCGTTCTGAAACACCCCAGTGATGACAAAGAAGATAGAGCCTCCCAAACCGCCGGCAGCCAAGGCATCGCGGCCAATGGATCCCAATAGCACCGTATCCGTAAGACCCATGCCCATCTGCGCCACCAAGGCACCAGCCAGCGGCAATGCGAGATGAAACGTCGCATTGAGCTCCTGGCGGAAGGTCGGCGGTGTATGTTTGGTCGGGTGGGTCACGGGTCGGTCTTTCAGAAGGAGCGGCTGGTCAGCGGCTCCTTGGGGAGACCGCGCCGGTTACGTCAACGGTTTATCGTGGGAGACGCACACCACAAGGGCGGCAATCGTCGTCGATTGACACATCATGGGACGCCCTTTCTTAGTGGTTGCACGGAGCGCCGTTCTTATGAGTCCTGTGTCAGAAAGTCAACGCCCGCCTATATTTTAGGCCGGTCTGAACATCTTTTTCAGGTGGTCATCGGAAAGCGGTTGGGTCAGTTTGGAAACGATGACCGCGACGGCAATGCACACCAATCCGCCCATGGCACCGACGGAAAACGCGTTCGGTGTTTGCCGTTCAATCCAGGCCGTCACGCTGTAAAGTGTTGATCCTTCAGCACCGGTTGCCGTGACAAATCCACTGGCAATGACAACGAACGTAAGCGCTCCAGCAACAAAACCGGCAATTCCGCCCGCAGCGGTCAAGCCACGCCAGAAAACACCTAAGACCAGTGGCCCCCATAGAGCCGCGGACAATCCGCCAAAACCCAGAGCAACCAGAAGAGAGATGTTCATATTCTGTGTGGCGTAGGCAAGGGCAACGGAAGCCGCCAGCACCAGCACGGTGGTGACACGGCTGATCAGCAGCGTATTGCGGTCGATTTCTTCCCTGCTTTTGCTGCCATGAAATTTGGGGGCGAACGTGAGGCGGTAGAGGTCATTGGCCACAACCTGGCTCATGGCAATAACCAAGCCATCGGCGGTGGACATGATGGCGGCGAGAATACCGACCCCAAGCAAAGCCGCTAGCCAGGTCGGAAACAGTTCGATGAATAAGACCGGCACGGCGTTGTTGGCGCCGGCATTGGTGGCGAACAGATCGTCGCCGAAAATGCCCCGAGTAAGCATGCCGCCAAACGCCATGCACGGTAGAATGAGACCGAACACGAAGGCAATCTTGATAAATCGCGTGCGGTCAACTTCGTTCTTTAATGCCCAAAGTTTATTGCCCACATGGGGCATCAGCCCGAGAGGAACGTGTACGAACAAAAGGGCAAACACGTGCCACCATTCACCAACGATCGGCGAACTCTCGTGCAACACCGTGGTGGTGCGCGGGTCCACCTCTTCCATCTGGGTGACGACCTCGCCCACGCCACCGTCCACGCCAAAGCCAACCAGGAACATCACGAGGAGGATCACCGCCAGCAGAAGCATGAGAAATCCCTGCAGAGCGTCGGTCATCATGTCTGCATGGGCACCGCCCATGACAACGTAAATGGCGAGCACGCCGGTGGTGATACCAAGCGCCCAGGGCAGACTGAGGCCCAGCATGGTTTCGAACATGACCACGCCGGAGACCAATTGTCCGGCCATGTAAAACAGAAGAACGAGGGAAAAGATTGCCGCAACCACGCGCATGGCTTCGGAGTTGTATCGCTCACCAAGGTATTCAGGGATGGACCGGCTGCCGAAAGTCTCTCCCGCTTGAGCGATCATGCGCTGACAGACAAGGACGCCCGTATAAGCCCCCAACGGGTAGCAGAACATGATCCACATGGCCGACAGGCCGAAGGTATAAGCTAGACCCGGAATGCCGAGGAACGTAGCGCCGCTGGCGACCGTCGAAGTGAAGGCGAGGGCGAGGAACCAGGGGCCGTAAGACGCCCGGGCTGTGGCAAAGTCGTCTGCGTTCTTGACCTTGCGTTGGCCGAGAACGCCGAACCAAATCATTACTCCGACGTACAGGATCATGAAGATCCAGCAGTAGGTTTGTAAGCTCACAGATTTCCCCTTTGTTGCCGTGAGTGTGACGGGTTGATTTGTGTGGAGCAAGACATGGCTTGTTCATTGAACATAGCGCGCTCGTCCCCGTATGGTAGGGCGGTGAAATCCTCATTTACGGAGAAGATAGGAGCCCGCACAATGCCACGCCTTATACTCCTTGCCTTAATAGGCATCACTATGGCTGCACCACAAAACACCGTTCAGGCTGACGGTCACATCGCTGATCCTGGAGGCGTTATCGTTTTCGGTGGCTCCGGACGCACAGGTGCCAAGATCGTTGATCTTCTTTTGGCCAAAGGCGAGTCTGTGACTGTTTTTGTCCGCCCCACATCCGACCAGTCCCGTTTGGAAGGCCGGGATGTGTCTTTCGCGGTGGGAGACGCCATGAACCGGGACGACGTGGAGGCCGCCATCGCCGCAGCCAGACCCCGGGTGGTGATCAACACCATCGGCGGACGAGGGACCCAAATGGGATTTTGGGACACGACGCAAATGAATATGACCGCGTCGGCTAAAAAGCATGGTGCCGAGGAACTGATTTTCCTGAGTTCCGTTGGAACCGGCGACAGCGCCATGGCCTATACCCCGGAAGCGCGCGAGCGCACCAAAGACAGCTTGGCGGAACGCTTTCGTGCTGAAGAGGACATGAAGGCCAGCGGTTTGAACTACGTGATCATCCGCACCGGCATAATCGCGCCCGAAGGCACACCGGCGACCGGTAAGGCCAAGTTCACAGAGGACCGTATGGTATTAAGCCCCATTACCCGCTCTGATCTCGCCCAACTGACCGTGGACTGCATGGAAAACCCCGATTGCCGAAACAAAACGTTTGCGTCCATGGACGACAGTCTCAATATCAGACGGTGAACAGTTAGCAGGCTGCTGAAAAAGTCTTCCTTTTGAGGCTTTGGAATGATTCTTTCTCTTTGTTGATTGCATGGAGGAAGTAATGCGTGGAGGCGACGATCGGACGGAGGGTCTTTTTTCTTATGTGAGCTGCGAGGCTCGTGTTCCGGCGACGCATCCGCTTCGCCTGATCCGTGGGCTGGTTGATGAGGCGCTGGAGCTTATGTCGCCGGATTTCGAGGGGTTGTATTCGAAGATCGGGCGTCCCTCGATCCCGCCGGAGAAGCTGTTGCGTGCGCTCCTGTTACAGGCCTTTTACTCAATCCGCTCGGAACGTCAGCTGATGGAGCAGATGGATTACAACCTGTTGTTCCGTTGGTTCGTCGGATTGTCGATGGACAGTGCGGTGTGGGATGCGACGACGTTCAGCAAGAACCGCGACCGGCTGCTGGATGGAGAGGTTGCGCGGAGGTTCCTGGCGGTGGTTGTGGAGCAGGCGCGTCGGCGCGGCCTGCTGTCGGACGATCACTTTTCCGTGGACGGGACGCTGATCGAGGCCTGGGCGTCGATCAAGAGCTTCCGCCCCAAGGACGGCGGCGACGAGCCGCCGGGGCCGGGGCGCAACTCGGAGAGGACCTTCCACGGCGAGAAGCGGTCCAACGAGACCCATGCCTCGACGACCGATCCCGACGCCCGGCTGTACCGCAAGGGGAATGGCCAGTCCTCGCGTATGGCCTTCATGGGCCACGTGTTAATGGAGAACCGCAACGGGCTCCTGGTCGGGGCCTGCCTGACCCGGGCCACCGGCACGGCGGAACGCGAAGCCGCCCTGGCGCTTCTCGATGCCCATCGCCCGGGACGGCGGCGGATCACGCTGGGCGCGGACAAGGCCTATGACGTGGCGGCCTACGTCGAGGCCTTGCGGGCGCGTCGGATCACCCCGCACATCGCCCGCGACGACCATGTAACCAAGACCGGCAAGCGGCGGCGCACCTCCATTGACGGCCGCACCATGCGCCATTCCGGCTACGCCGCCAGCCTGCGCATCCGCAAGCGCATCGAGGAGAGCTTCGGCTGGATCAAGACCACCGGCGGGCTGGCCAAGACCCGGCACAAGGGCATCAAAAGGGTCGGCTGGATGTTCGAACTGACCGCCGCCGCCTACAACCTGGTCAGGCTCCCCAAGCTGCTGGCGGAGCCCGTGCCATGACGGCACCGGTGGCCTGCCAGCTGATCGGCCGGTGGCGGATCGTCGAGGCCAACCTGTGGGACCGCGGCTATCTCGACCTCGACGGGCCCGCCGTGCTGGTCATTCGCGAAGATGGTCACGGCGAGATCGCCTTCGGCGCTCTGAACGCCAGCCTCGACCTGGAATACGGCCGATCCATCGTGTTCTTCACCTGGGCCGGCTTCGACGAGATGGACGAAGTCAACGGTTCAGGATCGGCCGAACTCCTCGACGACGGATCGTTGGAGATTGAGTTCGCCTATCATCTCGGCGATAAGGCCACCCTCAAAGCCGAACCAGCCACTTTTTCAGCAGCCTGTTAGAGCTGTTCCACACAAGGGACAAACGGATCGAGTTTTTCATTGCCGTGCGTTTGATCTCAAGGGTGGTGTATTGAGTTTGTGAGACTAAAATCTACTCCGTAAAGAGGCTCTTCTATGCCTAAAGACTCAGTCACATCCTCAGCCCGTATTCGTGAACAACTGTCCCATCCGGTGATCGACAGCGATGGTCACATGATCGAGTTTTTTCCTGCCTTCCAAGATTACCTAAATCAGGTGGCGGGCCCTGACCTCACCGCAAAAGTCGTTGATGCCATTGCTAAGAACGGTAGTGCACGGTGGTACGGTCGAACCGAAGAAGAGCGCAACAAATGGCGCATCGCCCGACCACCGTTCTGGGTGACCACAACCAAGAACCACGCCGACCGGGCTACCTCCATGTTGCCGATGCTCATGCGGGAGCGGCTGGATAGTTTCGGCATCGACTACGCTGTCATTTACCCCACCACCGGTTTTGCTTTGCCGGAAACTCTGCATGACGCCGACATTCGTCAGGCTGCTTGCCGTGCCCACAACTCTATGGCAGCGGACTTGTTCCGCCCCTGCGCCGACCGGTTGACCCCAGCAGCAGTAATCCCATGCCATACGCCCGAAGAAGCCATTGCCGAATTGGAACACTGTGTGACCCAGCTTGGGTTCAAGGTGGTGATGGTGGCGAACCTGGTGCGGCGTCCCGTCGAAGGCGTGGCCGAAACCGCACCCGACCTGGCCCGGCAAAGCCTCTGGGCCGACGTGCTCGCCCTCGACAGCGAACATGACTACGACCCGTTCTGGGCCAAGTGCATGGATCTCGGCGTTGCAGTTACGGCTCATGCGCAGTCCCAGGGGCTCGGACTACGCCGGTCCACCACAAACTACATGTATAACCAGACCGGCCATTTTGCCGATGCCGGTCATGCCTTTGCCAAAGCGCTTTTCTTTGGCGGTGTGACCGCGCGTTTTCCTGACCTCAATTTTGCCTTTCTCGAATGCGGCGTGGCCTGGGGCTGCACCCTTTACTGCGACCTGGTGGAGCGCTGGAAAAAACGGGGTGGGGACGCGTTGTTCCAATACGATCCATCCAAATTGGACGTCGATTACATGGCCAAAATGTTTGACGAATACGGCGGCGATGTTCTTGCCGGCCGGATTTCGCAAACAATGGGGGAGCAGGGGCATACGCCTATCGGTCTGACGCCTAGGAACTACGATGATCCGTCAACGCTGGATGAATTTGCAGCGGCAAACATTGGCAACCTTCAGGATCTACACGACCGGTTCGTGTCCAACTTCTATTTCGGTTGTGAAGCGGATGACGCCATGACGGCGACGGCTTTTAGGTCGGACTGGTATCCGGAGAAGGCGCGCTTTAAAGCCATCATCGGTTCTGACATTGGCCACTGGGATGTCTCCGATATGACCGAAGTGCTGGCCGAAGCCCATGAATTGGTGGAAGACGGTCGTCTCACCGAAACCGACTTCAAAGACTTCGTCTTCACCAATCCCGTTGCCCTGCACGCGGGGATGAACCGCAATTTCTTTAAGGACACTGTCGTTGAAGACGACGTGGAAGCGCTTCTTGCAGAAGCTTCGCCTGTTTAATCTGTTATTGACCTGGCGAGGGCGCAAAAGCCTTCAACCGGCACCTGTTCCGCCCGCAAGGTAGGATCGATCCCCGCGGCTTTGCACAGTGCTTCGGTGTCCCCAAGCGATTTCAAACTGGATCGCAGCATTTTACGCCGTTGGCCGAACGCCGCCGCAGTCACCCGGGCCAAAGTTTCGGCGTCCGCATCCGCCAGGGGCTGTTCTCTCGGGGTCATATGAACAACCGTGGAGTCGACTTTGGGCGGCGGCGTGAAGGCCTGCGGGTGAACATCGAAGGCCTGTGTCACATGCCAGCGCCATCCGGCAAGCACGGACAATCGGCCGTAAGACTTTGATCCCGGCTCTGCAGCGAGGCGGTCCGTCACCTCTTTTTGAACCATGACGGTCAAAGAGTCGAATGCGTCCGGCCGTTCAAGCCAGCGGACGACAAGTTCGGTGGCAATGTTGTAGGGCAAATTGGCAACCACCCGGCGCGGCGTATCGCCCATGGACGTGAAATCGCACGCCATCGCGTCGTCAGAAATGATTTCCAGACAATCCGGGTAAACGGATTTGATTTCAGCGAGGGCGTCTAAACACCGCTCGTCCTTTTCAACACTAAGAACATGAGCGCCGGCCTCCAAAAGAGCCCGGGTTAGACCCCCTGGCCCTGGTCCCACTTCAATAGTGGTGCCGGTGGTCAGGTTTCCGGCCGTGCGGGCAATGCGTGCGGTAAGATTGAGATCAAGGAGAAAATGCTGCCCCAGCCCTTTGCGGGCAGACAAACCATGGCGGCTGATAACTTCACGCAAAGGCGGTAAGTCCGACATGGGTTGGCCATTATCCCCGAGAACGAGCTGCGGCGATATCCGCCGCCAAGCGAATGGCGACCACAAGACTGTCACACCGCGCGATGCCGGTACCGGCAATGTCAAACGCCGTGCCGTGATCCGGTGATGTGCGGACAAAGGGCAAGCCAAGGGTAACGTTCACGCCGCCGTAAAAATCAAGCGTCTTTAACGGGATCAGCGCCTGATCGTGATACATGCAAAGCACTGCGTCGTATTGCGTCCTTGCTTCGTCGTGGAACAGAGTATCGGCTGGGCGTGGACCATCGACGATCAAGCCCCGTGCTTTGAGCGTTTCGATGGCCGGTACAATGATGTCCGCCTCTTCGGTGCCGAATTTACCGTCTTCACCCGCATGGGGATTCAAGGCCGCAACTGCGAGCCGAGGGTTTTCAATGGCGAAATCCCGTTTGAGTGCCGACGCCGCCACCAACCCGTGACTGACAATGGCCTCCGTGGTCAAAGTTTCCGCAGCGTCTTTTAACGATAGATGCACGGTGACGGGTACAACTCTGAGCCCCCCGCCCGTCAGCATCATAACGGCTGCGGAGTCTTGGCCGGCGAGATGGCCCAGATATTCCGTGTGACCGGGGTAAGAAAACCCCGACTGCTGAAGACTGGCCTTGTGTATGGGATTGGTGACCACGGCCGATACGTCCCCGGCCTGCGCTAGAGCAACGGCTTGATCGATGGCGCCGATAACTGAGGGCGCGTTTTCAGGGTTCGGAACCCCAGCCTTTGACGGCGAAGTTAGGGGCGGGTCCACGGTGAGCACGGGCAGGGCATCGGTAAAATACGACGGCGCGTCAACAACGCTTGCAATGGTCTGCAAAGCGCAATCGAGCTTGAGCGTCAAAGCCAACGCACTCAGACGCCCGGGATCATCGATGACAAAAAACGGCGGTAAAAACTCCCGGTGATCCACCCAGGCACGCAGCGCGATCTCTCCGCCGACGCCGGCGGGGTCGCCCATCGTTACCGCCACCGGAGGGACGGACGCCGTTGTCATTTAGAGTCTAACGTCGATCAGAGCTAGGCGGCGCAGGTCACGCAAGCGTTGACGCGAAATGGTGTCGAGCTTTTCGTTTTCTAATCGGGCGTAGACCTGATCCGGTGAGGGCAATCCGTCATCTTCTTCACGTGTACAGATCATCACAAAAAGCCGGGCGCCGGGCACGTCGATGGGAGAACTGACGCGGCCGACGGGCAAGTCAACCACTGCATCACGCACGCCTTCGGGCAAACCGCCGATTCGTATGAGGTCAACAGGCCCCGACCCCGGGCCGCCGATCTGTTGCCCCCACTGGTTCATCTGATCGCAACTAAACACTTGGCTTTGAATCGCCGCTGACAATTGCTCAACTCTCGCCGGTGACAATGCATTGCGCCCGACGGTCTGCAGATAAATCTGGCTCAGAGTGACGATGGCCATCAGGGGAGAAGCTTCGGCTGTTGCCCTTTGATCCCGTAGAGCAAGAACCGTATAGCCGGACAGCGTGCGGACGGGATCGGATATGTCGCCCGGCTGCATCCGTGCGATGGCGCGATCCAGTTCGGCTTCCAACTCACCGGCGTTGACCCAGCCCAAGTCACCGCCCACGGCTGCCGTCGGGCTTTGAGAGAACTGTTGCGCCAGAGCAGGAAAGGGTGCGCCGTTACGGGCTTGTTCGGCAAGCTGCGTGGCGAAAGTACGGACGTCGGCGTCACGCACACCCAAACCAATGGGTAAGAAAATCTCTCCTAGAAGGTATTCCGGCTTGCCCTGATTGGATACGAGGCGGTTGATGACGACATTGACCTCTTCATCACTCACCGAGACATCGCGCGCCAAGACCTGCTGAACAACCTTGAGCCAGGCGACATCGGCTTCCACTTGCATGTAGAAATTTCCGAAGTCGATACCACGCTCGGACAACATGGACATGAACGTTCCCTGCTGCATGCCGTTGTTTTGTTCGATCAGCTGTACTGCGCCGAGCACTTCTTCTTGTGTCGTCTCGATTTCTTCGCGGCGCGCCTCCTGCATCTTAAGTTTTTCTTCGATGAGAGCGTTCATCACCTGTGGCAGTAGTCGCTGGCGGACTTCGACGGTATCTTCAATACCCGCCGTTAAGAGAAAAAGCTGAATGCGTGATTGAACATCGAATAACGAAATAACGTCTTCATTCACCACGGCAGCAATGCGCACAGCGTCCTGTTGGGCGTGGACGTGCGTTACCCCCGCTATAAGTGCGAGGGCAGCAATCAAACCAAAGAACCGAGTCCTAAGACGAAGCAGGAAAGTCATACCTGCACAAGGGCTCCATACCAGAGAATTGAAACCGCACCGTGACCATTCTGCACCGCGAACAGCACCGAGCCGGACAGATGCGCCGCGTACCATACTCACCTGAGCCCGGTCATTCCAGCCTCCAATCCCTTTTGGGTTGTCCGCCTCTGTCATCCGTAAACCCGCAGAATTTCTTGGAATCCCAGTCCTGTCCGTTTGCTTGCCCGCCATGGTATAGTGCCAATCATGGCAACACGACGGCACGTTCATCCGGCCTTTCTCGCTTTCCTGGCAGTCATGCTCATCCTGCCGCCGCTGACCAGTGCAATGGCTGATGGTCTCGGAATCGACATTGCCCACCATCACTGCGCGTCGCTACACGACGGTGATATCGAGCACCATGAGGGTGCCGAAGCGGACCCCTATCAATGTGATCAATGTCACTTGGCAGTAGCGGCGATGATCAACGATGTTTTAATCGTCATAAAATCTGACACTCGAACACCGATTGCTCTGCCTGCTGTTGTGCTGCAACCGGTGCGCGCTCCGCCTACCTTTAAACCCCCAATCGTCTGAACCACGCGAATAGACACTGACGCCTTCTCTGTGGCCAGCAATGCCTGTCCATGAGGCTTGTCGGCGTACTCCTTACGAGCGACGCCAAAATCATTGATGGTTTGGGGTTTCCCGATGACGAATGGATATCGAACCGATCGGTTGATCCGTCTTGTAACTGAACTTCTCCTGCTGAGTTGTTTGGGATGGTTTGTGTCGAGCAGCGCACATGCGCAAACAGTGCTGTCCTTGTCTGATGCCATTGCCGATGCTCTACGTAACAGTCCTGACGTCGTCTGTCTTGACCGAGACCTGGCTTTGCGCTTGGCCGATGCCATTGAGACAGAAACCCGGTCCAATCCGGAAGTCGAGGTGCTGGCAACCTATTCCGATAAAGGCGATGGCGTCGGACTCGAAGTTGAAGTGGCCCAACCTCTCAGATTCTCCGATTTCGAGTTGCGTCCGCTCTATGCCAAGGCCATCCGTCAAGCCGCGACCATTGAACAGGAAGCGGGCTTGTTTGACCTCGTGACCAAGGTCACGGACTTGTATGTGGCGCATTGGGCGGCTCAATCCCGGGAAGCGTTGGCTCGTCGCGCAGCAGGTGAGGCCAACACGGTCACCGATCAGATCGATCGCATTCGCCGTGAACAAGCGCTTCCCACCGTTCAGTTCAATGTGTTCGTGCCGGAAGCCCTCAGATTGCGCGAAGACGCCACCCTTCATGCCGCCGAGCGGGCTGCGATCGAAGCTCAATTGGCGGCCGCCGTTGGCGGTAATGGACAGGCGGTGGTGACGTCTGCGGCTGCACCGACTCCGCTTCCACCTCTGGATCGTATTCTCACCTTCGCCGCCGACAATGATTTCGGCGCACGCTTGGCCCGGGCGCGCATTACCGTCAATGAAGCGCGCTTGCGTGTGGCAGAGAAAGACCGCATGCCTCTGCTGACACCGCGTGCCAGCTACGAAGTTGAACCGGGTGGAGAGGCGCGCAATTGGGGCATTGGCGTCGCTCTGGAAATCCCCTTGTGGGATACCAACGAAGCGGAAATCGCCAGGGCCCGCGCCGCTTTGCAGGAGGCTCGCACCCATCTGGCCCTTCTCAATTCAGGCGCACGGGAGGCACTGGTCGTCGGTCTCTACCGTCAAGTCTCACTGTTGGATGCGCGGGCGGACACCTATAACCAGGAAATCGTACCCGCGTACCGGAAAAGCTATGCCGATATCAGAGCCATGTTCGATCAGGGCCAAGTGGACCTGCTCGATCTTTGGCAAGTTCAAGCGTCTCTCCTTGCAGCGGAGGAAGACGCGGTTTCAACCATCATCGACGCACGTACTGCCCGTGTGGCTTTGGAAAAGGCCATTGGCGGCAAACTCGAACAGGTGAACTGACATGCCTAACACCCTTTTCAGATTCTTCATTCTTGTTCTTTTCCTGACGTGTTTCGGGCCACTGCCGCCTGCAGTGGCGCAGGACGACCATGATCACGACCACGATGAAGAGGATCATGATCACGATCATGATCATGAAGAAGAGACAGGTGGTCCGCTGACGCTGACCTCTGTGCAAATGGCCAATCTGGGCATTGCCACAGCAACGGCTGAGATTCGTGAGATTCAGGAAACCGTTAAACTCATCTGTTCCGTCGAAGTCCTACCCGAGCGGCAAGCCCACGTCAGCCCGCGGTTCGACGGACAAATTCGCGATGTGCGCGCCACTTTGGGCGACCAGGTACAGCAGGGTCAAAGACTTGTGGTGGTCGAACCCATCATAGCCGGTGCAGCGACACTGATCCTGACGTCCCCCATTACCGGTGTGATTTCGGACCAATCCGCGCGAATTGGACAAACGGTGGAAGCGACGTCCGTGTTGTTCGAGATTTCCGATCACTCCCGCATGCTTCTTCACGGCACGATGATGGAAAGTCCAGACATCACCCGTATCCGGGCCGGTCAAACAGCCACCATACATCTTGACGCGTTACCGGGCAGGCCCCTCGTTGCACAAGTGGCCCGTGTTTACATGGCGCGAGAAGAGGGTACGGGCTTGTTCACCGTCCATGCCGAAACAGACAACACAGAGGGGATTCTTTACCCAGGCATGATGGGCACCATGTCCGTCGCCGTCGGCAACCCTGTTACCGGGATCCTCATTCCGTCCCGCGCCATACTCGGCGGGTTCGGCGACCGTTTTGTCTTCGTTCAAAACGGCGACGAGTTTGAACGGCGGGCCGTGGTCGAAGGATTGGTGACGGGCGCCAATACGGAAATTCTTGAAGGTGTGTTCTCCGGCGAACAAGTAGTCATACAAGGGCATTATCAGCTGCAGTACATGGGCGAGGGAGCTGCCGGTCTGCCGACCGATCCCCACGCCGGCCACAACCACTGAGGATTGCGCTGTGCTTGATTCCCTCATCGCCCTATCGATTCGCCATCGCCTGCTGGTGGTAGCCATTGCAGCGCTCAGTTTTGTGTATGGCGGTATCGCCATCCAGAACTTGCCAATTGACGTTTTGCCTGACCTCAACCGGCCGACGGTGACCATCTTCACGGAATCAGAAGGTCTGTCTCCGGAAGAAGTGGAAACCCTGGTGACCCGGCCCATCGAAGCCGCGGTTTACGGCGCCAACGGTGTTGTCCGAGTGCGGTCCGCGTCGTCCATCGGACTGTCCATCGTCTGGGTCGAGTTCGACTGGAATATGGATATCTATGTGGCACGGCAAATCGTCTCCGAGAAACTATCTCAGGCACGCGAAGCTATTTACGGGCGGGTTAACCCAACTCTCGGGCCGATTACATCGATCATGGGCAACATCATGGCCATTGGTGTCACCGGGGGGCCGCAAACGGATCCCATGACCTTGCGTACTTTGGCCGAATGGGACGTTCGTCAAAGACTTCTAGCCCTTCCGGGGATCGCGCAGATCACCGTGGTCGGCGGTCAGCTGCGGCAATTTCAAGTGCTGATCGACCCTGAGCGGCTGGTATTCCATAGAGTGCCTCTGTCGTCGGTACTCGAAGCGCTGGAACAGACAAACCTCAATGCCACGGGAGGCTTTCTCCTTAGCGACTACACCGAAGGATTGATCCGGGTTCTTGGTCGGGCACAAACGGCAGACGAGATCGCATCGACGATCATACCATTGCCCGAAACACCGGGCCGTCGGGTCACCATCGATCAGATCGCCGAAGTGCGCATAGCCGGACCGGTTGCACCGCGCGGCGATGCCTCCATTAACGCTGACCCTGGTGCCATACTTTCCATTCAAAAACAACCGGACGCGGACACGGTCTCTCTGGTTGCCGCCATCAGAGCGGAACTGGATGCCATGCAAAGCACGCTTCCACCCGGTGTCGAATTGCATGACGACATTTTTTCACAAAGCGAATTCATTGAAATTGCCGTGGCCAATGTAAAAGAGGCTTTGCGCGACGGTGCCATTCTCGTGACTATTGTGTTGTTTCTGTTCCTCTTTAACGTCCGAACCACTTTCATCACCCTGACAGCCTTACCGCTGTCGCTGGTGCTCACCCTGCTGGTCTTTCAGGTGTTGGGACTCACAATAAACACAATGACCCTCGGCGGTATTGCCATCGCCATCGGTCAATTGGTAGATGACGCCATTGTTGGTGTTGAAAATACGTTCAGACGGCTGCGCCAAAACCGGCTTAAGGGAGAGCCTGTCCCGCCTCTTGACGTGGTGCTGAAAGCGACGCGGGAGGTGCGGGATCCCATTATTTTCGCCACGTTCATCGTCATTCTCGTATTCCTCCCCATGTTTGCCTTGTCGGGTGTGGAGGGACGCATCTTTACGCCGCTTGGCATCGCTTATGTCACGTCCATCGCTGCCTCTCTGATCGTGTTTCTCACCGCGACACCAGCGTTGTGTGCATACCTCTTGCCCCGCATGAAGCAAATGAGCACTGAACGGGAAGGCATCGTGGTGCGCGCAGTTAAATGGGCTCAAGCGCAAATCCTTACTGTCCTGTTTCCTGCCCGTTTCATCGTGTTCGGCATTTTCGCAGTTCTATTGAGTGGAGCGGTGTGGTTGACATCCCAATTCGGCCAGGCCTTTTTGCCCGAATTTAACGAAGGCGCCTTGAACGTCTCTGTGGTCATGGCGCCTGGTACATCGCTTGCGGAATCAAACCGCATTGCCACGTCGGCCGAAAAGCAGGTTCTGGATTTACCGGAAGTCATCAAAGTCGGGCGGCGCTCGGGCCGAGCGGAAAACGACGAACATGTGGAAAGCATCAACGTTTCCGAGCTGGAGTTTTTCTTGATCGAGTCTGACCGGCCGAGAAGCGAAGTGATCGACGATATCCGCGAACGCATGGAAGAAATCCCCGGCGTGTTGACCAATATCGGCCAACCCTTGTCCCATCGCATTGATCACGCTATTGCGGGCGTACGGGCGCAAATCGCCATCAAGATTTTTGGCGATGACATGGCCGAACTACGCCGCCTCGCCCGTTTGGTGGAAGGGCAGGTGGAAGGCGTCGAGGGAGTGGTCGATCTCAGTGTCGAACAGCAGGTGTTGACTGAACAACTCCACATTCGCGTCGATCGTGATCAGATCCTCAACCGCGGTCTCACTGTGGCGCACGTGGCGGAATACGCAGAGCTTGCTCTTAACGGCCGCACCGTCAGTCAGATCATCGACGGAATCCGCACTTACGACCTGGTGGTGCGCTTCGATGACGATAGCCGGGCGACGCCGGACTCCATCCGTACGTTACCGGTCGAAATAGTCGAAGGCGGCTACGTGCTGTTGGAGTTGCTGGCTGATGTGGAAGAGGCCCTTGGCGCCAATGTCATTAACCGGGAGAACGGTCAGCGGCGAATCATTGTTCAAGCCAATGTGGCGGACAGGGACCCTTTCGTAATATTCGGCGGCGAGTATGAAAGTCAGACGGTTGCGTTACGGGCCATCATCCTTCTCGCCGCGATCGCGTTTCTTGGCATGTTCCTGGTGCTTTACGCTCATCTTGGTAGCGTCAACTTCGCCCTGCAGGTCATGCTGTCTATTCCCTTGGCCTTCAAAGGGCGCGCGACTGATCGGCGAGGCGCCACATGGCCGCTGGCACACCGCGACCTTCCTCGCCGCGCTGCGCCACGACCGAATCGATGCGCCCTGGCTCGTCGACGGGCCGATCAACGGCGAGCGCTTCCGCATCTATGTGCAGGACGTGTTGGTCCCAACCCTCAAGCCCGGCGACATCGTCATCATGGACAACCTCGGCTCTCACAAGTCCAAGGCCGTGCGACAGGCCATCCGCCAGGCCGGCGCCCGGCTCCTGTTCCTGCCCAAGTACTCCCCCGACCTCAATCCCATCGAGCAGGTCTTCGCCAAGCTCAAGCATCTGCTTCGCCTCGAAGCGCCGCGAACCGTCGAGGCCGTCTCAGCCGCCATCGGCAGACTCCTCGATACCTATACCTCAAATGAATGCGCCAACTATTTCAAAAACGCAGGATATGACCCAACCTAAAATCATACCGCTCTAGGTCTCTCGATTGAACATCCATTTGGCGACGAACGGTGCCGCTGTGATCAGAATGGCAATGCGCACCAGATGATGAACGGCAACGAAGGCCGGATCGATGTCAAAAGCGATGGCGATCAGGCACATTTCGGCCACCCCGCCGGGCGTGAACGACAACAGGGTGGTGAGGAACGCCACGCCAGTCAGCCGGCTGACAAGGAGCGCAAAGGCGGCGGAAATGGTCATGACCACCGCGGTGGCCGCGATGGCGTGCCGGCTGACGCGGAAAAACGTCGTCGGTGTGACGGTTGAAAAGCGCGACCCGATGGCCGAGCCAAGCACCCACAGACAGAACCACAATGCCGCGTCAGGCGGACGCCAGTCCACCATCCCGCCCAGATAGAGAGCTGCCGACGCCAGCATCGCACCGGTCATGGCCGAGGCAGGCAGACGGAAGACTCTGGCGAGGCCAAAGCCGAACACCGCTGCCAGCGTCAGAAGGATACCGTCAGTCCAAGAGAACGGTCCGCCTTCTGGCAGCACGGACGCCGATGCCGCACCGCTGGCAGTGGACAGGACGACGACCATGGGCATGAGGAACACGACAATGACCACGCGCAAGCCTTGGGTCAACGCGATCATGCGTTCGTCAGCACCGGAGTCTCCGCCAATGATGACCATGGCGGTCAATGTGCCCGGCGCGCCGGAGAACATGGCCGTCGGCGGATCAAAGGATGCGAAGCGCCGATAATAAATGCCTGCGACAAGCGTAATCAGAGGGATGAAGACAAGCATGAACAGCAGGCTGTAGATCCACTCTCCTGCCCGGGCGAGCAGCTCAGGCGAAAACGATCCACCGAGAAACACACCGATGACGCAGAGGGTCACCACCCGCACACCATGGGGCACCAACACGGGAACGCCTCTGACCGAGGCGATGATGTTCACCACCATGGGTCCCAGCATCCAAGCCAATGGAACAGCCAGAGCTGAAAAAA
The DNA here is from genome assembly GCA_965207985.1 of Rhodospirillaceae bacterium. Lineage (GTDB taxonomy): Bacteria > Pseudomonadota > Alphaproteobacteria > Rhodospirillales > Rhodospirillaceae > CBDBND01. The sequence goes on from CBDBND010000017.1 coordinate 24,420, forward strand.
CGGCACCACCAATCGCACCGACGCCCAGTGACAAAGCAATCGGTTTCAAACCAGTCCGTACTAGAGGAGGCTGGTGTTCATCGTTTTCGGAGTGTGAAGACTTGGTTTTTGACACAACACACGAACCTGCAGTCTCAATCACCCTACCCGTCAAAACCCGACTTAGAAAGTGTGAAGAAAAAAGATCGATTGCGGTGGCCGGACGCGGCACACTCCTGCGGAAGGGAGAGCAACGATGCAATTTACGCCGGGGCACGGCTGGCAAGAAGTGGTTACCAGCGTGCGCAATCTGAATCGCTGGATCGAGGACCTGGACACCCTAGCGGGATGGTCTTTGGTCTCTCGTGGACCGACCGATGACCGCCTCCTTAAAGCATGGCATCTCACAGATAAGGCGCAGGCAGAAGAAGCTGTCGTGATCTGCCGGGATGATCCGGCGCGGTGGATGCGTTTGATGTCTTTCAGCGGCGTACCCCAGAAGCAAATTCGCTCAAGCGGAAAGCCGTGGGAAACCGGCGGCTTGTTTTCCATTCTCATTTATGCCGCCGATACCGAAGCGGCCGTTGCGCGCGCTCAGAAGATCGGCTGGAGTGCCTATAACGAACCTGTGGTTATGGAATTTGGCGGCCGGGAACTGCTGAACGTTGTCTTGCGCGGCCCCGACGGCTGTAATTTCGGTCTGTATCAGCCCTTGACGCCGAAACCGGACAAACCGTTTCCCTTTAGCAAATTAGGCCCGCCGTTCAACGGTCAGCAAATGGTCCGCAATACAGCGACGACAGAACGCTTCTACGCCGAAACCCTTGGTTGGCAAAGCTGGTTTACGGATGCGATCAAACTGACCTGCAATAACTTCGGTATTCCCGACAATCTCGTCGCGATACATCCCAAGCATATTGCTTTGATGCATCCCGGTGACCAGCGCTACGGCCAAGCTGAACTGGTGCAGTGGACTTGGTTCGAAGGCCGTGACTTCACGGACCAGGCCATACCCCCCAATCTGGGGCATCTTGCCTTGCGCTGGCCGGTGAACGATTTGGACTCTTACATGAGTAGGTTCAAGAAAACGGGTGTGCCCCTCATGGTCGAACCCACGGTGGTCACGCTTCCGCCCCTGGGCGACGTTCGCTTGTGCACCGTGCGCACGCCTGACGGCACCATGTTCGAACTCATCCAACCCATCAGTGGTGAGAGCAACTAGAAAGGACGTTACAAAATGGATGCATCCCTCGATATGGACGGCGGCTGGAAAGAAGCCGTGACCATTGTCGCCGACCTCGACACATGGTGTGGCCTGGCGGACCGCCTATGCGGCTGGACCATGGCGTATCGTGGTCCGGTGGATCGCGGTATTTTGGACGGATGGTTCCTCGACCAAAGCATGAGCGGAGAGGAAGCGCTGTTCCACTGCGGCGAAGAGGCGCAGGGCTTTGTCCGCTTCGTTGCGCTGTCGGGTGTTTCCGGCCGGCAACGCGTGAGGTCAGGTGCCGCGTCTTGGGAAACGGGCGGCATTTTCTCTCTGATGGTACGGACGAAAGATCTCAAAGCTGTATTTGAAACGGCCTTGAACTGCGGCTGGACCACCATCGCTGACCCCGTGTTTATCGATTACAACGGCCGCAAACTTGCCAACGTCATCTTAAGGGGACCGGACGGTGTCTGCTTTGGTGTTTATGAACGGGTCAAGCCGCCCTTGGAGGGTTGGAATCACATCAAAAACATCAGCCAGCCATTCAATTGTATGCAGATCGTACGCAGCCGCGATGCCACCCGGGATTTTCATCACAACGCACTCGGGTTTGACGCCTACGTTGATCATTCCTCACACGCGGCGCAACAAAGGGACAGTCAGTTCGGTCATCCGCGCAACATGACCACGGATATCGAAACCCATGCCGCCATCATGCATCCGCGGGGCGTGCTCGGTGCGGACGAACGTGAGAATGGCCGGGTGGAGCTGATCCAATGGGACGGCCTTGAGGGGCGCGACTTGTCGGACCGCGCTGTCCCACCAAATTTGGGCCACATGGCGTTGCGCTGGCCTGTGTCTGACATTGAAGCATCGGCGGAACGGATCAAAACCGCCGGATACACTTTGTACAAAGACATTGGACCGGCGGTTATCGAGCCCTACGGTTCCGTTTCTCTCTGCGGAGTGCGGACGCCTGATGGTGTTCTTTATGAATTGTTTCAACCGGTATAGTCGATGTCGATCTACTGCGAGGCGGTTAGACAGCGCGTGGCGATGGTCGTGATTTTGTTTTGTATACCGGCAGGCGGGTTGCGGCCCGCTGCAGTGGCGGACTGATAAGTCTGCATTTCAGCCAAGGTTAGATTGGACTGAATCTCCCGCACCAGACAGCCACAGAGAATCGTACTGTTCCCGGGCGCTGGCAGACCCGTTGTAGAGAGAAATCCCTGACAAATGGCAGCCAGAGGATCGTTTCCCGTTTGCGCGTAAGTCGGGAAAACCGGAAAATTCATCAGCACGCCAGCAATAAAGCAGGCCGCTCCCGTAAACCGCGCGCCGTGCGTGGTCGCGATGGAGGCGTGCGGCGGCTCGCAGCATTGGGCGCGTGAGCTTCGGGAGCTCGGCCACGATCCGTGGCTGTTGTGAATCTCGGTCGGCAAGGATGCCGTCTACTACCATATCGACCCCTCGCGCAGCGCCGAGGCCGCGATGAAGCTGTTCGGTTCGGTCAAGGGCACCGTGTTCCTGGTCTGCGACGCGGCACACGCAAGACGCCTGTTATTGGGGCCGTAGAGCGCGGTGGGAACGTCGCGGCTATCATTCTGCACTACAGCCGGGACGCTACGCACGTCGCGCACAACAAGCAATTCGTGCCCTATGGTCAGGAATATATAGATCAGCGCCATAGGCACGCTGATCCAGATGGGCGGCGTTTCATGGATGGAGATTTAACGGCCAAGGGCCTTGCGGCGGGAGGATACACATACGAATACAAGGGCGTGACCGCTGAGTGGCGTGTGCCGCTAGAAAAGATGAAGGAACTTGGACGCGAAAACCGGCTGTACTTTACGAGCAAAGGCGGGATCAGGATCAAACGCTATCTCGATGAAATGAAGGGCTTACCGCTTTCTGATATCTGGACCGATATAAACCCCATCAACTCTCGCGCCAAGGAGAGGCTCGGCTATGCGACTCAAAAACCACTCGCGCTTTTGGAGCGCATCATCAATAGTAGTTCCGACCCAGACGGCGTTGTATTCGATCCATTTTGCGGTTGTGCCACGACGATTGAGGCCGCGCACCGGCTAGGGCGGCGCTGGATTGGTTGCGATATTGCCATCCACGCTATCAAGCGTGTAGCAAGCGTCCGGCTACGCGACAAGCTAGGGCTGGTTGAGGGCGAAGATTTTGAGATTGACGGTGTGCCTCGTAATTTGGAAGGCGCACAAGACCTTTGGACACGCGACAAATATCACTTCCAAAAATGGGCCGTTGAACAGGTTGACGGGTTTGTAACGACACGGCGCACAGCCGATGGCGGCGTTGACGGCAGGTTGTATTTCGCTATCCCTAACCAGCCTGATCTGCAAAGCATGGTCCTGGAAGTCAAAGGCGGTGCTAACGTGAACATTGGCGTCGTGCGCGATCTGCGAGGGGTGTTAGAGCGGGATGAGGCAAAGATGGTAGGGCTAATTGTCATGGATGATCTGGGAGACCGGAAAGCCCGCAATTTTGCCCGTGAAATGGCTCAAGCTGGCGACCTGAAAGTGCTTGGCAGGACATACCCACGGATGCAGATGCTCACAGTACCGGAAATTCTTGATGGCAAGAGATTTGAGACGCCCACAGTGGTGGGTAAGGGCGACAAATCGCCGGTTCTACCTAGGAGCCAGAGGCGTATGAAGCCATCTAAAGATCAGGGTGAACTTGGTGTTTAAGCCCCTAACTTGTAATTCCGTTTATAAAGGCGTCTTCACTGTACTCGCTAGAATAGTGACGTCTACTCCGCCTCTGCGCTGACCATCAGCAACTGCACAACGCCGTCCAATTGAGGAACCATCTGCCGGGCGGCCTCCGCATTGCCTTCTTCATGGGCCACATGAAGACGGTCACTCAAAGTGCGCAGCTGATTGACGCTGGAGGTGAAGCGCAATTGATTGGCCTGGGGAACGTCACCGGCAAGCTTGCCGAAGCGATCGGCGACCGTGTGCAGTTCCGTAGTGAGATCGTGGAGCGCAGCCAAATTGTCGGAGGACACCGCCGTTCTGATGTTTGCGGTCACGTTTTCCAGCACCACCCATCCATCATCGAGGGTGGCGAAATCCACTCCACCGGTGTGTTCGTGGCTGTGATTGCCCTGGGCTAGTACGGGCGCTGATGACAATGCAAACAATACGGTTAGAGCATGGGAAAGTGATTTGGTCATGGGTGTGGTCCCTTTGTTCATTCAGCCGGTTGCGGTTCAAGGGCGAGTGGTAGACGATCGGCAATGGCGCCGCGGGCGAAACTCCAGAATACCAGTGGCCGCAGCGACAGATCGAGCAAGGTGGATGAAATAAGTCCGGAAAAGATCACCACCGCAACAGGGTGAAGGATCTCCCGGCCTGGTTGATCGGGTGTGAGGAGGATCGGAATCAAAGCCATGCTGGTACACAAAGCCGTCATCAGCACAGGAATGATTCTTTCCTGAGTTCCACGCGTGATCATCTCCTTGTCGAAGGGCGCGCCTTCTTCACGCATCAGATAGAGATAGTGATTGATCATGAGTATGCCGTTGCGGGCGGCAAAGCCTGTGAGGGTAATGAAGCCGATGACGGTGGCAATGGATAACACACCCCCTGTCGTCCATACGCCGATGACGGCGCCGATGACCCCCAGCCCCGCAGGGGCGCCATGTTGGTCCTGGTCCAGGTCTCGTCGATGAACACCAGGCGCGTCGGGTCAACCCGGTCGCGGTACTTCAACCACTGAGCGCGGCGGCACGCCACGTCACGGCGCCGACGCTCGCCAGCCACCAGCGTTTTTTTTATAGCTCAGGCCCTGCTCGTGAACGAAGGTCCAGACCGAACGGTAGTCCACCTTCAGGCCCCGATCCGCCAGCTCCCCGACAAGCCCATGAAGCGTGAAATCCCCCCGCGCCACCCGGTCCCGCAACCAGCGCTCGTGCGCCCCCCGGATCGCACGCGGCTTGTAACCGCCCATCCGGCCCGGCGCCGCGCTGCCCGTCCGCCGGTCGCGCGACACAGCCGAAATAACCCGTTCTCGAAGATCAAGGGAATAAGCTCTTGCCATCCTTGCTGGCCTCCTTACCCAGCAAGAATCTTGAATCAGAAATCGAAAAGCTTGTGAATCCCTAAAATGACTCCGTCTAATCACATAAAGCTCTAGGGGTCAGTACGGGTATTGTTCCATGCCGTCCGGGCGGCGCGGTCTTCGATGCGGTGCGTGAGCGGATCGTCGGGATTAAATGCTTTGCGTTCCTGAAAACCGAACACATGCCCTTCAGGGTCGGCGTAGTAATTGAGCGAGCCCGCCCCCAAAGTCAGTTCGTTGACCAGCGGCACATCCGCTTCGGCCATGGCCCCTGTGAACGCCTCAAATCCATAACCGCGGAAAATCCACACATCCGGAACGTCTTTACGGTCGTTGGGCACGGGCCGGCGCGTCCCACCCGGAACCAGCTCAAGAGACGCGGTGCCGCCGATATGCAGGCTAACACCCGTCGCGCCGTTGTTCTCAAGTAGGTCCAGCCCCACGGTGCGGCAATAAAATGCCGCCAGATCTTGGGGGTTCTCCACATGAAGGCGCAGCCAGCCCAGGTCTTGAACATCCGGCGGCATGGCATCCGTTTCCGGCAGAGTGACAAGCCCCGACGACCACAGACGGTCCGCCTCCAGATCCGGTGCCAGGTCCGACCCCGGAGACGGTGAACGCAAGCCGGTGACAAAACCGTCAGGATCGGTGAAGTAGACGGTTCCGTCATCAACAGACGCGGGCAAGATACGCGTGCCGGCTTTTTCCAGGCGTTGGCGAACGGAGTCGAGATCTCGCACACGAAAGATGGGAACCACCTCAGCCTCTTCGATTTTATCCACCGGCGGATGGGGTTTGCCCTGCCAGATGGTCTCCACCACCGAATAGTTGCCGGCCCACAGCATGATGTTGCGGGCCCGGTCCGTGTCCCGTCGCCGCAATTCAGGTAAACCCAGGACATCGCGGTAAAACTCGCCTGGCGGCATGGGGTCTTCCGTGCGGCGGACGAGCCAACCGAAACCTTGAATGTGTTGATTCACCTAACGTCCCCTTGGCGTCCTTTTGGATGGCTTTTCTTCAGTTTATGAGGGGAACGGCAAAGACCCAAGGCTTGTGGCAAGGTAAATGGGACCTATGATCGCGCCCCAACCCGTTTGGAGTGGTGCATGCCTATTCTTCCTGTGCCGGAGCAACCCTTTGAGGTCACGGTTCCCGTCGTCGTGGCTGGGGCCGGCGCTTGCGGATTAGTGGCTGCCCTTGCGGCACGCGGGGCGGGTGCTGAGGTATTGATCCTTGAAAAGGATGCAACACCGCGCGGCACCACATCTATGTCCCAGGGCACCATGTGTGCGGCGGGAACGGACGCACAAAAACGCGCCGGTATCGAGGATTCTCCAGAGACTTTTTTTGACGATGTCATGACCCGGGTCGGCGGCAAAACGGATCCGGAGTTCGTTCGCACCGTTACCCGGGAAGCGGGACCCACAATCGATTGGCTTGAAGCCGAGCACGATATTCCGTTCGCGGTGGATACCTCCTGGCGCGGGTTCGGCCATTCGGTGCAGCGCCTCCATGCCCCGCCGGAGAAAACGGGTGAAGATCTCATGGGCCGTTTGCTTCAGGGCGTCGAGAAACAGGGTGCCGATCTTCTCACCGACGCAACGGTGACGGATCTCTTCGCCGATAACGAAAAGCGCGTGCATGGCGTGCGCGTCCTCCGTCCCGACGGTTCATCCGAAGACATCGGCTGCAATGCTTTGGTTCTGGCCACCTGCGGTTTTGCCAATAATCCCGACATGATTGCCGAGTACATTCCGGACATGGCAGGAGCCCATGTCTTCACCTGGGAGAACAGCAGAGGGGACGGCATCCGTTGGGGCATGGAACTTGGCGGCGCCGTGGCGGATATGACCTCTTTCCAGGGTTATGGCGCTTTGGCTCATCCGCAGGAAATGCTGTTCAACTACAATTACGTGATTGACGGCGGGGTGATGGTGAACCGTGACGGCGAACGGTTCTCCAATGAAATGGAAGACGTATCCGGGCAAGGCGTTGTGGTGATGCAGCAGCCCGGCAGCGTCGCCTTCATGATCTACGATGAAGACCTGCACAACCGCTACAAACATCTCCATGAAACCCGGCAAGCAATGGAGGTGGGTGCCGTAAAAAGCGGTCAGACATGCAAAGATCTTTGCAAGGCCTTGGGCTTGCCAACGGGCAAAATGGACCAGGTGCTCAATGACCTAACAGACGTTAAGGCAGGGAAGGCAAAGGACACCTGGGGCCGGGATTTCAGCGGCACCAAACAGCTTGAGCCGCCCTACTACGGCATTCGCGTCACCGGTGCCCTTTACCACACCCAGGGCGGGTTACAGGTGGACGAAAACGCGCAAGTGAAAAGCACAAGCGGCGGTCTCTTGCCCAATCTGTTTGCCGGCGGCGGCACGGCCCGAGGCATGAGTGGGCCCACCTGTTCCGGCTATATCCCCGCTGCAGGGATCTGTATGGCTATGACGTTGGGACGCCTGGCTGGTCAGGGCGCAGCGAAACTGGTGACCTGATGTTTGTTCAGTCCGATTTCTTCGGGCCGGCAAAATACCAAATAATCAAACCCAAGAGCGGCAGCACGATGATCAATACAATCCAGATGACTTTCTTGAGGTCCTCTTCCTTGCTGCCAACGATCTGAAGAATGGCCCACACATCTAGGGCCAGTATGATTATGCCGACGATCCCGATATCAAACATTTCTGTCTCCCAACTGGTCTTTCTCTTGCGAGTCTAACTTATGTCCAAGCGCAATTCATTTTCCGTTTTAAGGTGAACAGAAACGCAACTCGGACTCCTATGGCGGGGTCATCGGTTTGAGAGGTTTTCCCGGCGGTGTGCCGGCACCAATATCGATCCACGCTTGGACCTCATACTCTGCCACTTTTTCTGAGTGTTCGCCTTCTCCCATGGCGCCCATGATATAGGTGTAATTGACCATTCGAGGTGGCTTACCCGAGGGCATTCCGAGCGGCAGTCCAAAGGTTTCGACGGCAATGGCCCGTCCGCTTGTGGTTCGGGTTTTATTGACGGACCGGAGTCCGCACGGCTGACCGATCCGTTGCCGTACATTTGTTAGCATCTCCGATTTGTTCATGGGCAGAGGGGCTTCGAACATACTTTGTCCCGTCAAATCCATGCCCCATCGTTCAACAATGTTCGTCGCCTGCAAGCGGATACCCGCCTGAGCTTCGACGCCTTTGCCTTGCGGGTCAAACACACGCGTTGCTTCGGTTAACTTGGCTTCTAAGTCACCTACATTGACTTCTGAATCGTGGATGATGCCGAACTTGCCCTCGCCGATTTCACCCGCCGAATCACCGCCGAGAGAATTGGCACGGAGTGTGGTGCCGACGGTGCTCATGAGGATGTCCTGATCGTCCTCATCGAGGCTGCCGTAGAAATCGTTGAAGCCCGGAAGATTGATCAGAGTGAGTTCCGCCTCGCCTTTGCCGGCTTTGGCTGCTTTGAGTTTTTCGGCCGCCATGTCGGAGAAGGAATCACCGGCAAGCAGACCTGTGTTTTTGTCCCGTTTAATGCTGGTATCGAGCTCTCCTTCTTCACTCACATCTGCCGATGTGCGCATGGCAAGAAAGTAGTGATTGTCGAGATCCGGCATGAGATAGCCGGCAAAGGACAGGGGTGGCGAAAGCCCATTGGCGCCCTTTAGACGGATAGACGGATCTTGGCGTTGTCGATCCGGCCCTTTTTTGCGGCCACCGCCAGTAATTGCTCAACCAAAAGCTTGTCTCGCGGTGCGACATATTCCCGCAGACTGGTGCCCACAAGCTCCTGCTCAGTTTTGCCAAGAACGGGTTCTGTGGCTCCGGCCGCAAAGACGACTTTTTTTTGCTGATCCAATTCAATCAGCATATCTGCCCAGCAGAACGCAAAGGCGACAAACTTCTCGCGTTGGGTAGGCATCGTGAAAAGCGCCCCAATTCAAACAATTCCGTGCAGCATTTCCGCCGCTTGCTTATCGACTGGGTAGCATTGCACAGCCCCAAGCCGCAACACATCATAGTCCGGTATCGAGAGGGAACAAAGACCGTAGAGACTCGCTATCTTTTTGTGCCACTCTGGGACGCGAGGCTCAGGAATCAGTGATAGGAACGTCGCATGGCTCGACCGCATATCGAGTTTATTCAATCCCAGGTTCTCCCTTTTAACGAAGGAATGCCGGGCGGTGCGCGAGAAGGCGTGATCAGCCGGATTCTCTCCATCGATGAAGAGGAGGGGGATTCGTCGCTTCAAGTGCGGTATCCGCCGGGCTGGTCTTCAGATGAGAGTCACTATCTCGACGCCGATGAGGAGCTTTTTGTCCTTGAGGGAAGTATCGAAATCAATGGCCGCACCTACGGCAAACACGATTACGGCCACCTACCCGCTGGCTATTATCGCTCGTCCATGGGCAGTTCTACGGGCGCCGTCGTTCTGACCTTCCTCAATGGAGAAGCGCACACCATCTCCGCCGATGCCCATGGTTCTATGTACGACGAGCGGCTCTTGGTCGAACATATCGATACCAGACGCATGAAGGGAGAAACCGGCAAACGCAAGCACATGAACTCTGGAGATTGGGACCCTTCCGGCACCATTCATAAAAAACTGTTTCAACATCCAGATACGGGAGAACTCACCTGGCTCATCGGCATGATGCCCTATTGGTCGACTCCAAGAACCGAAATCCACCCGGTGGTGGAAGAAGAGTTCGCCATCCTCGGAGATATCTGCTTTCCCATCGGCATGATGCGCGACGGCGGATACTTCTGGCGCCCACCGGGCATCGAACACGGTCCGTTCGCCACCTGGGGCGGCTGCCTCCATCTGTGCCGCTGCCGGGGCGGTGGATTTGCCACCGAATGGAATGAGTCCGAAGGTCCCGACTGGACGCCTGAGTACAAACCCATTTTGCCGGCCGATTATCAAAACCACGTGAAAGCGGCCAAAAACTACGACTGTGAACCGAACTACTGATCTATGAGTTAAAAAGGAAAGGCAGCACTCCCTACCGCTTGCCACACACCCATGACATCACAACCCGCCATTCCCATTCAAAGCTTCGACGACGAGGCCGGTTCGCATTCTGTCATCGCTGCGATATTGGATTATTGGTGTTCGCTGAATGAGGGGGCTCCACTCGCTCGCAATGTCTTTGAGTTTATGGATGTCTATAAGCAGGCGCCGCACCTTTTGATGTCGGAACGTGTCGCGCCACAAACGTTTTCTTTTATCTATTGCGGGACCCACGTGGCTGAAAATTTCCCGCTGGATTTGACCGGCAAAACCTTTGGTCCAGATAGCGTTGAAGTTAGTAAGATACCGTGGTTTGACTACAAAACTGAGGCGCTGGAAACACCTTGTATCCGTTTAGGCCGCGACCGTCTCGACTGGGCAAATACGAACTTCGACACCATATTGTCCGGCATTTTTCCATTGACGGACAATGATGGTGCGCTCCGTTATCCCTTGGCGTGCCTCGTGTTCCTTTCCAGCAGTGAAGACTCGTAACGCTGTAAACCAACGCTTGTGCTTGCTCTCTTTCCCTTGATGTCTAAAGTGTCAGAAACAAACCTCCCTTGTTCCGAAAAGGGGCGTATTTTCATGGCTTATGCCCTCGCGACGGGCCCTGCACTTCGTTTGTTAACAACGTCCATGGTCATGGCCGTTGTTTTGTCGGGTCTCATGCCGTTATCCGTCTCTGCGCAGGAGACGGCCGTCCGCCGTACCACACTTCTGGTTGAAGACATCGACAGGTCCATAGATTTTTATCAGCGCCTCGGTTTGACGCCGTGGTTCGAGCGGTCTTCGCGCGATACGGATGAAGGCGGCGTGATCGGTTCGACCGAACTGCCATTGACGGCCGATCCCAAAATCGGGCGCATCGTCATTATGCGCGGCAATAACGACCGTATCGGCATGATCGGTCTGCTCGGTTACCAACGTCCGCCCTTGGCCAACGCCCGCGGCAACATCATGGGTGTGGGTGTGGGCGACGTCATCATCATGATCGAAACCGACGACATCAATTTCGTTTACAACCGACTGCAGGAGACCGGTGCCCGTTTTCACAGTCCGCCGGAACGGTTTGAAGTGACCAACCAGGACGGCACCATCCGCGATACCGGATATCGCATGTTTGTTTACGATCCTGACGGGCATTTAATCGAAGTGTCCGAGCCCTCCGACCGGGAACCGGGATAACGGGTTATTCCCCCATCACCGTGCCTTCACGGCGGGGATCGGCGCCGCCATAGATAAGGCCGTCGCGACGGGCAAGAGCATGGACCCCGCTTGGGAAATTGCCCGTCCTGACCCTATGCCCAAGCGCTTCCAAACGGTCTTGATGACGCTCCAGGCCGCTGTTCCGTTCCAGCATGACCGTTGGTCCAAACATCAGTACGTTTGGCAGGTTGGTTGCTTCTTGCGGGGTCATGTTCCAATCAAGCATGGCGATGAGTGTCTTGGTCACAAGGGGCACGATGGCCATGCCCCCCGGCGATCCCGAAACGGCAACCACGTCTTCATCTTCATTGAAAACGATCACCGGCGACATGGAACTGCGTGGCCGCTTGCCCCCATCCACCCGGTTGGCAACCGTACGGCCGTCCGCCACCGCGCTGTACGAGAAATCCGTCAACTGGTTGTTCAACAGGAAACCCCCGACCATAAGCCGCGACCCGAACGCGCCTTCGATGGTGCTGGTCATGGACACCGCGTTGCCCTGCGGATCGATGACGGAGATATGGGTGGTCGACGGCCGCTCGAAACTTTGCGCCGGTGCGAAGTCGCCAGGCCTGAAATTTAGCGTTTCTTTTTGCGGCGGCTGGCCGGCATTCGCCTGAGACATGCGCTTCAAGGGGTCGATCAAACCGGCGCGCTCGGCCAAATACCCTCCGTCGATCAAACCCGCCTGGGGGACGGCGACAAAGTCGGGATCGGCGATGTAAACGGCCCGATCGGCGTAGACCAGACGGCTGGCTTCAACAAACAAATGCACCGCCTCGGCAGACCACGGTTCCATACTTGGCAGGTCATAGGTTTCAAGCATACCGAGTGTTTGCAACACGCCGATGCCGCCCGAGGTCGGCGCCGGAGCACTGCAAATGGTGAATTGCCGGTAGGGTCCACACAAGGCATCCCGTTCCTTGGCCTGGTAGTTGGCAAGATCGGTGACCGTCAAATCCGCCGGATTGCGTGTCGCCTGTTGCACCGTGTTGGCGATGGCCCCGGCAAGGTCACCCGAATAAAAAACCTGCGCTCCCTCTTCAGCAAGACGTGTAAGAGTCTCGGCCATGTCCGGGTTCTTGAGAACGGTGCCGATGGGCTTCGGTGTACCGCCCGTTTGGTAATAGTGCGCGCCTGCGACAGCCATTTCTGATAAGGCGGAATCCACATCCAAGAGCCGGTGCAGCCTCGGCGAAATGGCAAAACCGTCCGCAGCAATGGCGATGGCCGGTGTGAACAGATCCCGCCATGGCAATGCCCCGTGCTCACCGTGGGCCAGTTCCATGACACGCACCAAACCGGGCACACCCACCGACTTACCGCCGACAATGGCTTCCATGCGCCGCATGGCATTGCCGTCCGCTTTAACAAACCGGTCTTCCGTGGCGGTTGCCGGCGCTGTCTCCCGTCCGTCAAAGACAAACAATTCTTTCTTTGTGTTATCCCAGAAAAGGATGAACGCGCCGCCGCCGATACCTGAGGACTGGGGTTCCACCAGATTGAGAACAAGTTGGGTTGCCAAAGCCGCATCCAGGGCGTTGCCGCCGGCCTTGATGGCGTCAAACCCCGCCTTGACAGCAATGGGATTGGCTGCCGCCACCATAAACGATGACGCTGTCCCCCCTTTTTGCTCGGTCAGACCGCTGGCCGCTTCCGGAAAGGTCTCCTCTTGCGCACCGGCAGACTGCGGTCCCATCAAATTCGATAGAACAAGCACAACCAAAAAAGCGTTACGGAACACCAGCATTCGACAATCCATGAACAAGTGACTCAGCCGAAAGAAGCGCTGCTTACCACAGTCCGACTTCCGGGTCAGCCTTACCCACCGGCCTTTTGCCTGCCTTTCGCCCTCCTGTGCGCATGTCGGTTTGCGCATGTTGAATAAGGTCACGTCTCAACCGTCCACTTATTTACGGCGAAAACATGGCTTCCGGCCCTTTACGGCGAAGGCGGACATGCCCACACTTGGCCTCATAAAAGAGGAGATGCACTGATGGGGACCATGGAACTCACGCGCCAGAAAACGGCGCTCATCGTCGTCGATATGCAAAATTCTTTTTGTGCCGATGACGGTGGATGCGGCAAGCCTGGCCTGCCCATTCAAAACCTGCAAAAGGCCATTGACCCCTGTGTCCGCCTGGTCGCCGCCGCCCGGGCGGCTGAGGTGCCGGTTATCTTCACCCGCTATATGTACCGGCCCGACTACGCCGACGGCGGAGTGATGATCAAACACCTCTTGCCCGAACTGAAAGATGTCAAAGCTTTGCAAGCGGGCACCTGGGATATTGAAATCGTGCCTGAACTCACACCCGTAGACGGTGACTTTATTGTCGATAAAAACCGTCCCAGCTCCTTCTACGCCACCAACTTGGAAACCATGCTCAGCGGACTTGATGCAGAGAGCCTTGTGGTATGCGGGGTAACCACCAACTGTTGTGTTGAATCCACCGTGCGCGATGCCAGCCACCGCGACTATAAAACGTTTGTGGTTCAGGATGCCGTGGCGGAGCTGGACGACGAACGTCATGAGGTGGCGCTCCGGTCCATGGACATGCTGTTCGCCGATCTGACGACGGTGAACGACGTGAAAGTTGCCTGGGGTGTTCACAATTCCGCAGCCACGGCGGCCGAATAAATGAGCGGCTACATCGACATCGTTTGCAACCCGTACACGCCCTGGGTTCTAGAGCGCAAACTCATGGGCGTGGATGAGGACTTCAAGACCCAAGTGCGCATGCCGGACGACATGCGCAACGGTGTCGAGATCGAAGATTATCTCAAGAAGATGGATGCAGCGGGCATTGAGCGCTCATTGCTCATCGCCCATCGCTGTGGCGATCTCAACATTAAGGGCTCGCACCACATTCCTTACGAATACGTCCGTGACATTTGCGATAAGTATCCGGACCGGTTTTCAGGCCTCGCCGGCATCGACACCACCAAGGGCATGGCGCAACTCAGCGAATTGGAAGCGGCGATCAACAACTACGGTTTCGTCGGCGCCCATTGGTATCCCCACTGGTTCGGGATCCGTCCCGATGCGCCGCAGATCTATCCCATCTACGCCAAGTGCTGCGAGTTGGAAATCCCCATCATGATGCAGGTGGGCCAGAACCTGGTGTATTCCAAAGAACGCCGCTTGCCGTCCGTGGCCAAACCCATTCTCTTGGATCAGGTGGCCATCGATTTTCCCGAGTTGGTGCTCATCGGCATTCACATTGGCGTGCCGTGGACCGATGAAATGATCGCCATGTGCTGGAAACACGAAAATGTTTACACCGCCGGCGATGCCTATGCGCCCAAACATTGGCCCAAGCAGTTTGTCCACTACGCCAACTCCTACGGCCGTCACAAAGTCATGTTCGGCACAGACTGGCCGGTGGTCGGACCGGAGCGGGCGGTCAAGGAAATCGCCGAGTTCGGCATGCGGCCGGAGGCCCATCAGATGCTCATGCGTGACAATGCGCTCCGTCTGTTCAAGCGTATTTCTAGAACGCCCAAGGCTCAATCTTCAGCGGCGGCGGAGTAGGGAGCGAATAGTCTATGGCTGCACTGGATCCCATTACTGTCCAGCTGCCCCATTCCTACCAGTCCATGACCATGGCCAAAGGGCTCAGGGCAACCACGGAGCGCAATCCGGACAAGGTGGCCATCACCCACGGCAACAAAAGCCGTACCTATAAGGAGCTATTAGACCGTACCGACCGGCTGACGGCGGCAGCCATTTCAGAGCTTGGTCTTAACAAGGGCGATAACGTCGCCATCGTAGCTAAGAATTCCATCGAATACGTGGAAGTGGTCTGCGGCCTGCCGGAAGCGGGCGCCGCCGTGGCCACCGTCAATCCACGGCTAACGGCAACGGAAATTGAAGCCATCTGCAACGACGCCCAAGCCCGGGTGGTGTTTGTCGACGATGCGTCCGCCGAGGCCGCAGCCGACGCCTCTTTTGAAACCGTCGAACGTGTGATTCATCTCGGCGAGGAATATGAAGCGCTCATCAGCGCTCCGAAGGTTCCAGACGCTTACCCACAGATCAATGAATGGGAAAACTGGACCATCCCATACACCTCGGGCACCACAGGTAAACCCAAGGGAGTGCTGCTGCCTCACCGGTCCCGGCTGCTGGCGTTTTATCAGATGGCGCATGAATACGGCTGTTACTCACCGGACGACCGTTTTCTCGGCACCACGCCCATGAACCATGGTGCTGGCATCGCCTTTCCTCTGGCTGCGATCCTGTTTGGCGGCTTTACGGAAATTCTGGACAGCTTTGACCCGGAGTTTCTTTTAAAGAAGCTGAAGGAAGGGAATTTCTCGGGTGTCTTCACCGTACCCACCCAACACCACGCCATTTTCAATCTCGAACAGCCGGTCTTGGACAAATACAGAGGCGCGCCCATGAAGGCGGTGATCTCAAACGCGGCGCCCTTACCCCAACACCTCAAGTACAAGATTGTCGACTATTTCGGTGAAGATCTATTGCACGAGACCTATGGGTCTACTGAAGCAGGGTTTGCCACCAATCTTCGCCCACCCTATCAGCTGCAAAAAGAACGCTGTGTCGGCACGCCGTTTGCCCACACTTTTGTCAAACTCACGGATGACAACTTCAACGAAGTGCCGCCGGAAGAACCGGGTGAGCTGTGGGTCAAATCTCCCTCTGCCTTCAATGGCTACTGGAACATGCCGGAGGAAACGACGGAGGCCTTCCACGACGGATGGATCACGGTCGGCGATGTGGCCAAGCGGGATGAAGACGGTTTCATCTATATCGTCGATCGCAAGAAAGACATGGTCATCACCGGTGGCGTCAATGTCTATCCACGGGAAATCGAAGAGCTGCTGTTCACCCATCCGGCGGTAAATGACGTAGCGGTAGTCGGTGTGCCCGACGAAAAATGGGGCGAGCGCCTGAAAGCGTTTGTTGTTCTGCAAGCGGGACAAAGCCTAGATGCCGAGTGCATCGAACAATTTTGCGAAGGCAAATTGTCCCGCTTCAAAATTCCTAAGGACATGGGCGTCATCGAAAGCTTGCCGCGCAACGCCAACGGCAAGGTGCTCAAGACCGAACTGAGAAAACTGGGATAAGGCGGTGAAACAAGACCCCGCGATCAGCAAAGTCTGGGATGCCTTAAGCCGTATCCCCGACCCTTGCCATGCGTTATCCGGTCACGACCTCAGTATTGTCGATCTTGGTCTGATCAATGACGTCACCCGTCAAGACGACACGATCGATGTCAGTGTCACCTTTACCGACCCGAGCTGCGTGTTTTCCTACCAGATCATTATGGATCTGGAAGACTTGGCTGAATCTCTGGACGGAATATCTGAGATTAAGGTCACGTCCAATCCCTATCCATTGTGGACGGAAGACCGTCTCAGCGAAAAAGCAAAAACTCTTTTCCTTGAAAAACGAAACATGTTTGGTGTGGACCACAAAGGAGCATCCCCATGACCGATGCCAATTCTTCTGATGCCACTCCCTCCATTATCTCCCGCCGCACCGCCATGCAGGCGTTCGGAGCCGTCGGCGCCGTTGCCGCTGCGCAGGGTATTTCTCCTGCTCTGGCACAAGCGGACTGGTCACCCGAATTGCATCCCATGGCCGAACGTATGTTCGTCATCGACGGGGTGGCCCATTGCTATAATCACATGGATTACAACCGGCGCATCAAACGCGCTGCGGTGAATAGCATCAACACCACCTATCGCTTTCACGAAGCCTGCACGCCGGAACGCTTCCGCCTGACCTATGAACAATGGGAGCGGGATTGGCAGCCGGACGAAGTGGCTGACATCATGTTCCTCGAAAGTCACACGGACATGATGATCATGCATTCCGTTCCCATGTACGACCTCTATTACGACGGCTTAGTGTCGAACGAGAAGGGTGCGTATCTCAAAGGCAGCTATCCGGACCGGGTGTTGTGGTACGGCGCCCTCGGTCTGTTTGATCCCTACGATGTAGTCAAAGCCAAAGCCGATCAGCTCATCGATCAGGGCGCGGATGGCATCAAGTTTTATCCCACCCGCATCAACTTTGAGACCCGCGAGCCCGAAGGCTGGCTCATGGATGATGAAAAGCTGGCGTTTCCCGTGTTCGATTATCTCCAGAGCCGTGGCATGACCCATCTCGCCGTGCACAAACTGGTCGGCCATGTGGGTCCGTCCACCGCGGCCTTGGGTGTGGACGATCTATACAAAGCCGCGGAAGCATTCCCCGACATCACTTTTCATTTGGTGCACGCCGGCTGGCAGAACTTTGAGGAAACCGCCGACCTGATGAAAGCGCGGGAAAATATTACCGCCGTGCTCGAAGGGCCCATGCTGTTTCCCCTGTTCGACATGGCCACCTTCAACGACATGATGAACGTGTTCATGACGCGGGTGGATCTGGACCGGCTCATCTATGCCTCAACCTCCGTCAACCAGCATCCCTACTGGATCATCAACACCTTTTTCGATTTCGAACTGCCCGAAGGCGCACCCTATCGTCTAAGTGAAGAGGCCAAGGCGAAAATTCTCGGCGCCAATCTGGCCCGCTACCACGGCATCGACATTGCCGAGCAACGCCGCAAGATCGCCGATGACAAATGGTCGGTCGCCAAGCGGGAAAACGGCCTGCGCGAGCCCTACATCATGCAACGCATGTGAGACATGACATTCAGCGCAGTTGACGCCTGCCGCTGAACCGGCTCCCATGGCGGCATGAGGGGCTTTTCCGTCTTTGCATCTGCTGCGGCGTTTCTCGCTATAGCATTCATCATTCCGCTTTCAGCGGGGCAGGACCTGCGCACCAATGCCGACGGCAGCATCGTCATCGGCGCTACCGTACCCATCACCGGGCCGTTGGCCACCTCGGGCCTGCTTTACTACAACGCCTTGCAGATGGCGGAAGACGATATCAACGCCAGCGGCGGTATCCATGGCACGCCGGTGGACATCATTTTCGAGGACACTCAACAATCCAACTCCACGGCCGTCTCCGCGTTCATCAAAGTGGTGCAGGATCACGATCCTGTGGCCGTGTTTCTGTCCAGCTACACGCCGCAAAACTTTGCCGTCGCACCGGAGGTGGCGCGTGCGGCTATTCCGTCTTTTTACGGAGGTGGTGCCGACGGTCTGCATCAGCTCGGCAATGTCTGGATGTTCCGCAATAAGCAGCCGGACTCCGTCATTGTCGAAGCCATGATCGACACAGTGATCAACCGGCTGGGCAAACGCAGGCCGGCGATCCTCTATATCCAAAACGATTACGGCCAGGGTCTCGCTAAGGACGCCGAGGCCCGTTTTCTCGAGATCGGTCTTACACCCATTCTTGAATCCCACCAGGCGTCGGACAACGATCTCACACCCCAGCTTTTGAGCGCCGTCAGTCAGGGCGCCGATATTCTTCTCAGTGTTGGGTTCACCCGGGACACCGCTTTACTGTTCGGCGGCCGCAAGGCGCTGGGCATCGACCTGCCTGTAGTCTCCAATCCGACCCTGACCGGTCCGGCAACCCTGGAACTGATATCGGGAGAAGAGATTGATGGCGCCTACGCTGTCATCGATGCCTATCTTCCCGGCCGCACCGACAAAGATGTCACTGACTTCGTCGCCCGCTACGAAGAACGGTTTGGCTACGGGGTTGATCCGTCCTTCGCGTCCAACTTTTACGACACCGCCATGCTGCTGGCCGAAGGGCTGCGCGAGGTGGGCACGGATGCGGACATTCTGCGCCAGTGGCTTGGCTCGGTCGACGGCTACGAAGGCGTGACCCGTACTTATGTGGCCGATGACTTCGGCAACCTGGGCAACTCGGTTGCGGTGGTGAAGTTCAGGCCAGGGACCCAAGAGTTCGATCTTGTCGATACGTATGTCTCCGGTGAAGAACGCGTCATCGAAACCGTTGAGCCTATCACCATGGGTGAAATCGAAACCGCCCAGCAAAACTGGTTCGGGCCGTTCCTCCAATCCACCTTCAACGGCCTTGCCATCGGCTGCATATACGCATTGATGGCTCTTGGGTTCGTCCTCATTTACGAAGCCACCGGTGTGGTCAACTTCGCTGCCGGTCAGTTGGTGGTTATCGGCGCTTTCTTCGGCCTCACCGGGATCGCCTTGCTGGGTCAAGCACCCATCCCCGGTTACCTGTTTGCCCTGTTATCCATGATGGGTTTGGGCGTTGTGTTTTTCTTTTTCGTTTACCGGCCGCTGCAGAACAGTCCCATCGTTACCATCATCGTCGGCACCATCGCCGTCGGCATCATCATTCAAAACCTTGTGCTTATCACTTGGGGGCCGTTGCCCCAACGTTTGGCCTCGCCCTTCGGCGTCGCCCCGTTTGCACTGGGGCCCTTGGTGGTGTCCAGTCACGTGTTGGCGGTGATTGTCTTGACCGCCATCGTTGTCAGCCTGCTTGCTTTGCTGCTTTACCGTACGGGTTTGGGCGCGCAGATGCGGGCCGTAGCTCAGGATGCGGAAGCGGCGCGGCTGATGGGTATCAACGCCGGTGGGGTTTACGCTTTGACCTGGGCGCTGGCAGGACTGCTCGCCGGACTGGGCGGCGTGCTCATGGGGCCGGTGTGGTTCGTTGACGCGTCAATGGGCGATGCGCTCGCTTTGAAAGCTTTCGCCGCCACCATCATCGGCGGGTTCGGCAGCGTGCCCGGCGCCATCCTTGGCGGTGTTTTGGTCGGGCTGACGGAATCCCTCTCTGCCGGTTACATCTCCTCCACCTATAAGGACGCCATCGTCTTTTTGGTCATGGTCGGCTTCCTCTTGCTGCGGCCCCAGGGCATTTTCGGCGAGTACACCGGAGACCGGGCATGACCCGGAAGGCCACGTGGACTCTCATGGCCGCTGTCGTGGTGCTGGCTTTCTCTGCGGGCCTGGTGCTGGAAGGCTATTCCCTGCGCGTACTCACTCTCGGGCTCATCGCCGCCGTTGCGGTGCTGGGACTCAACCTCGTGTTCGGTTACTGCGGTTTGATCCATCTCGGCCAGGCCGGGTTCGTTGGTCTCGGCGCCTATACCTCGGCGTTGCTGACCACCAAGGCGGGCTGGCCCATGGCCCTGTCCATCCCGGCGGCGGTTCTTTTAACGGCCGTGGTTGCAGGCATGATCAGCGTGCCCCTGTTGCGCCTGAAAGGGCATTACCTGGCGCTCGCGACTGTCGGTGTGAATGTGGTGTTGGAGTTGGTGGCGAAGAACTGGGTCGAGCTGACCAATGGCTACAACGGCATCGCCGGCATTCCCCGGTTGGCCGAAGCGGTGTCCACCGGTGATCCCGACCGCACGTTTTTGCTCATCGCCACGGTCGTCATACTCATCGGAATTGGCTTGTCGGCACGCCTGCGGGAGTCCCATTTGGGCCGGGCCATGATCGCCGTGCGCGACAATGAAACAGCCGCCATGGTCTCCGGCGTTGATGTGGTGCGGGTGCGGGTGACGGCGTTTGTTTTGGGGGCCGTGTTTGCAGCCGTGGCGGGTGTGCTGTTTGCCCACTACACCGGGTTCATTTCTCCCACCGATTTCGGCGTGCCCATTTCCATTCTCTATCTGGTGATGATCATCGTCGGTGGAGAAGCGGCCATCGGCGGGGTCATCGCCGGTGCGGTGATCATGACCTTCCTGCCTGAACTGCTGCGCGATGCGGCGGAACGTCTGGTCGCCATTGGCTTGTCGGACGGCGGGCTGGTGGTGCGTCTTTTGGACGAAGGCTATCTCGCTGTCTACGGACTTATCACCCTGTTGGTCCTGGTGTTCATGCCCAAGGGTCTGGCGGGTCTCGTCCGCACCCTCTCAATACGGGGGCGGGCGGCATGACCGACTTGGTTGCGGTAGAGGGTCTGACCAAAACCTTCGGCGGTCTCACAGCCGTGGACGATGTCTCTTTTTCTGTCTCCTCCGGTGAAGCCTTCGCCATCATCGGACCGAACGGGGCAGGGAAGTCGACAGTCTTGAACATGATGTCCGGACTGATGCCGGTCACCAAAGGGTCCATCCTTATAGACGGCGAGTCCGTATCCGGGTGGGCGGCCCACCGTATCCGCGCCGCCGGTGTGGGACGGACATTTCAGAACGGCCGGCTCTTTGCCCGTCTTACCGTGTTGGAAAATGTTCTCGTCGGGGCACAGCCCGACGCCCGTGGCAGCGTGTTCGACATCCTCTTTCGACGCTATCGGTACGACAGGTTTGAAAAGGACATGCACGACCGGGCTCATGCGGCTCTCGACCGCCTTGGCCTGGCGCCGCTTGCTGACGAAACCGTTGGGTCTTTAGCCTACGGCGTGCAACGCAATGTAGAAATCGCCCGCGCCCTGGCTGCCAATGCAAAAGTGCTGCTGTTGGACGAACCCGCTGCCGGACTCAACAGTAGGGAAACCGATGTGTTGTTGGCTGTGCTCAACGGACTTAGGAACGACGGCATAGCTGTTGTTCTCATCGAACACGACATGGGTTTGGTGATGCGCTGGTCCGACCGTATTGCCGTGCTCAACTTCGGCGCCAAGATTTCAGAGGGTTCACCCTCCTTGGTGCGCTCCGATCCCAAAGTCATCGAAGCCTACTTGGGAACCGAAGCCCATGCTTGAGATCGGTGCCCTCGAAATTCGCTATGGGCCGGTCGAAGCCCTCAAAGGTGTTTCACTGACGGTCGGCAAAGGCGAGACCGTGGCGCTGCTCGGCGCCAACGGGGCTGGCAAAACCACCCTGTTGCGTGCGGTCTCGGGCTTGGTGAAACCCGCATCGGGCACTGTCTCCATGGCGGGAGAGTCCTTGACCGGCATGTCCGTGGAAAAACGGGTGCGGGCCGGGCTGGTTCATGTACCCGAACGCCGGTGCATTTTCGGCGGATTGACCGTGGAGGAAAATCTCGCCGTTGCCGCCAGCGCCTGGCGCGGCTTTGGTCAATCCATCACTGCGGATCTTGAAAAGGTCTACGCCTTTCTCCCGCGTTTGGCCGAGCGACGGAGACAAAGGGGATGGTCCTTGTCCGGCGGCGAACAACAAATGCTTGCCATCGGCCGCGCCCTCATGGCCCGGCCCAAAGTCCTGCTCCTCGATGAGCCCAGTCTGGGTCTGGCGCCGGTCATTGCCCAGGACGTCTTCGCCCGTATACGGGCCATCGCTGCGGATGGGGTCACTGTCTTGGTGGTGGAACAGAATACGGTGCTGGCCTTGTCCGTGGCCAGCCGTGGTTATGTGCTGGAAACGGGGACCCTGGCCTTGGCAGGATCAAGCCAGGACTTGCTCAAGGACCCCAAAGTGCGCGAAGCCTATCTCGGCAGCGACGCGGCTTAACCAAAAGGGAAGTCCGGATGAACGAAGGCGCGCTTGGCATGTTTCAAAGTCTGCTTGGACCGGACGGGGTCATTACCGATGCGGACGAGCTGACCTATTACGCCACTGACATTTCCGGTGAAGGCGATGTACCGCCCCTGTGCGTGCTCAAACCCATTGCCGTCGATCAATTATGTCAGGCGGTGACGATCGCCAACGGGTTAGGTCTGCCCATGGTGCCGCGGGGCGGCGGCATGTCCTACACCCAAGGCTATCTTCCCGAACGGCCCAATACGGTGATGTTCGACTTAAGCGCGCTCAACCAGATCGAAGAGATCAACGAAGCGGACATGTATGTCACGGTGCAGGCCGGCTGCACCTGGGGGGCGCTTTACGATGCTTTGAAAGACCGCGGCTTGCGCACCCCTTACTTCGGGCCGTTGTCCGGAATCGCTTCCACGGTCGGCGGGGCGGCCAGCAACAACTCCACCTTCTTCGGCTCGGGCACCCACGGCGCCATGGCCGAGAACGTGCTTGGTCTGGATGTGGTGTTGGCCGACGGCTCGTTGTTGGAGACAGGCGCATCTGCCGCGGAAGGACGGGTGCCTTTTCTGCGGTCTTTCGGTCCTGACATGACCGGACTTTTTCTCGGCGATTGCGGCGCCTTCGGCATCAAGGCACGGGTCACGCTTCGCCTCATCACTTTGCCTGTGGTCGAAGATTATTTGTCCTATGCCTTCGAGCGTATCGAAGATATCGCTGAAACGCATGTGGCGTTGGCCAAAGAGAACGTTGTTGCCGAACAATGGGGGATCGACCCAGTCGGCAATCAGCATCTGGCGGCCAAGGGGTTCGACTTTCTTGAAGGTCTGGGGTTCATCAAAGACGTGGCATCTGCGTCCGACGGTGTGGTCAAAGCCATCGGTTCCGTCGGCAAAATGCTGGTGGATGGTCACCGCTCCGTTGACCGTTCCGGTTATGTTCTGCATGTGGTGGTGGAAGGGGTGGACGAAAAAGAAACCGCTTGGAAAGCGGACCGGGTACGCCGCATATGCACGCCCATGGCCTTGCGCGAATTGCCCAATACCATTCCCCAAGTGACCCGCGCCAAACCCTTCCGACCCATCAAGGCGTTGCTCGGGCCCGAGGGGGAGAACTGGCTGCCGGTCCATGGGTTGTTTCCGTTGTCAAGCGCGGCGGAAATTTCCGCTGTCACCGACGAGTACTTTGCCCGCCATCGGGAGCTCATGGAAAAACATGAGATTACCTTCTCCTATCTCACCGGCGCGTCGTCGACCAGCTTCCTGATCGAACCCATGTTCTATTGGAAAGACCGGCTGCATCCGTTCCATCAACGCCATGTCACCGATGGCCAAAAAGAAAAATACGGTAACACGCCCGCCGATGAAGAAACCCGGGAACAGGTGATGAAACTCCGGCGCGATCTCGCCGGCCTATGGGATGCCTTCGGCGCCAGCCATCATCAGTTGGGCCGCCACTATCCCTACGCCAGTCAGCTCTCTTCCGCCGCCCGGGCCACCGCCATCGCCATCAAGTCGGTGCTCGACCCCAAAGGTCTGATGAACCCCGGCGTGCTGGAACTTACCGGCGAAGGGGACGGGGTGAAAAAGATGACCAAGTTTCCGGAGTTTCCCCAGGACCTGCTCAAAGACCAAAGGAATGTGATTTAGCACGTACAGAGGAAAGTGATCTAACGCGCGCATTATGAAACGTGCAACATTTCAGGACGTGGCGCGCGTTAAAGAGGAGTCACCATGACCACCCCCGAACTGCAAGCCATCACCACCCCAGCCTGGCGCGATACGTCGGCCATGGTGGCCGTGCCCAACGCGTTTCCGGCTCCGGGCATGGTGTTGTTCCATGCCTTTCGCGGGTTGACCCAGGAGTTCATCGACTTTGCCGAGTTCTACGCCGGCAAAGGCTATTACGCTGTCGCCCCCGATCTCTACAAAGGCGAGGTAACCGAAGACTTCGACGAAGCTTACGCCCTCATGGACGCCATGGACGAAGAGGAATGCACCGACATGGCCGTGGCCTGGGTGGATTGGCTGCGCAAACAGAACGGATGCTCCGGCAAAGTGGGGACAGTCGGGTGGTGCCTAGGCGGCACCTGGTCGCTGAACACCTCCGTCGCCACGCCAATCGACGCCACGGTGGTCTACTACGGCAGCGTCGCCAAAACCGAAGAAGAGTTAACCGCTCTCAAAGGGCCGGTGCTCGGTCATTTCGGCACTGAGGACCAATACTTCGGCAAGGACATGGTCGATGCCTTCGAGGCTGAAATGAAAAAGGCCGGCAAGCCATTTGCCAACTATTGGTACGAAGCGGATCATGCCTTTGCCAACACCGGCGCACCCTCTTTCGATGCGGAAGCGGCCAAGGAAGCAGATGCCCGCACCTTTTCGTTTCTTGAAAAATTCTTGGC
This sequence comes from Rhodospirillaceae bacterium, assembly GCA_965207985.1. Lineage (GTDB taxonomy): Bacteria > Pseudomonadota > Alphaproteobacteria > Rhodospirillales > Rhodospirillaceae > CBDBND01. The sequence continues at coordinate 49,630 of CBDBND010000017.1, forward strand.
GGACTGATTGCCCATGACGCACCAGTTTGACGACCGGTTGATGTTCATCGGCGGCGACATGGTCGCCTCCCAAAGCGACGAGTGGATCAACTCGGTGAATCCCGCCAACGAAGAACAAATCGGCCGCGTGCCGTCAGCCTCGACAGACGATGTCAGGGCCGCCGTTGCTGCGGCGAAGGCGGCGCAGCCGGACTGGACCGCCAAGTCCATCTTCGAGCGGGGCGCCTTGCTACGCGCGTTGGCGGCGAAGTTCCGGGACAAAGCCCAAGACATTCTCACCATGGAAGCGACGGACACGGGCAACACCATCGCCAAACTGGGCGGGGATGTACAAATTGCCGCCGCTTATTTGGAATACTTCGCCGGACTGGCAACGGAAATGAAAGGGGACACGGTCCCCGCCTCGCCCGGCAACATACATTTCTCTTTGCGCGAACCCTACGGCGTGGTGGCGCGTATCGTGCCGTTCAATCATCCGTTCATGTTCGCCGGGGCGCACCTGGCCTCACCCCTGACCGCCGGCAACACAGTGGTAGTGAAAACGCCGGAGACGAGTCCGCTCACCGGTTCCTTGCTGGCGCAATGCTGTAAGGAGATTTTGCCCCCGGGTGTGGTCAACATCAATTCCGGTTTCGGCGTACCGGCGGGCGATGCGCTGGTGCGTCACCCCGACGTGCACCGCATTGGCTTCACCGGGTCCCTGACAACCGGTCTTGCCATTCAAAAAGCGGCAGCGGAGTCGGCGGTTAAGCATGTCTCTTTGGAATTGGGGGGTAAAAACCCGCTCGTTGTTTTTCCCGACGCGGACTTAGATCGTGTCGAAGATGCGTCCATCGCCGGAATGAACTTTTCCTGGGCCGGGCAGTCCTGCGGTTCAACCAGCCGCATCCTCGCTCATGAAAGCGTTTACGACGAACTGGTGGAACGGGTTGCCGCCCGTACGAACGCCGTGGTCGTCGGCGACCCGCTCGATCCGGCCTCGGAAATGGGACCGGTCAATTCCAAGGGGCATTTTGAGCGAGTGCTGGGTTTTGTGGAGTCTGGAAAGCATTCCGGCGCCAAGCTGGTGGCCGGTGGCGAGCGGCCCAAGGGCGAGGATTTCAAACGGGGGTATTGGTTGCAGCCCACTGTGTTCGCCGATGCGTCCATGGACATGGAAGTGGCGCGGGAGGAAATCTTCGGACCGGTGGTGACCATGCTCAAATGGTCCACCCGCGAAGAGGCCGTCGCCATGGCTAACGCCACCGACTACGGTTTGACCACGGCCATCTACACCAACGATTTGCAGGCCGCGATGACCACGGCACAAGAGGTGGACACCGGCTACGTGTGGATTAATGGCGTCGCACAACACTATGTCGGCTTGCCCTTCGGCGGGGTGAAAAATTCCGGCCTTGGCGGCGAAGAGGCGTTGGAAGAATTGCTCAGCTATACCCGCACGAAAACGGTCAACGTTCTGTTGAACTGATCCAAGACAAAGACGTGCATCCACCGATCAAGCCACGCTTACCGCTCGGCATTAGGTTTGCCTTTTCGTAGAACAGGTCGGTCAAGGGGGACGCCATGAGCGAGCAAGATCGGGTGCTGGTGGTCGGCGGCGGGCCGGTGGGCATGATCACCGCCTTGCGGCTGGCGCAGCTTGAAATTCCCGCGGTCGTTTTTGACGCGCTTGCGGAGACGCCGACAGCGCACCGGGCGGCCACCACCCATTCCTCCACGCTTGATCTTCTGGATACCGTTGGCATCGCCGATACGGTGATCGACCGGGGTCTTACCGCCCGGTATTTCCAATACCGCTACCGGCAGACCAACGAGATTTTCGCCGAGTTCGATTTCGGCCGTCTCGAAGGAGAAAGCAATCACCCGTACGCGGTGCAACTGGAACAGCATAAGACAGTCGCCATTGCCCTGGAGGCTGCCGAAAAGTTTCCCCACTTTCAGTTTCACCGCGAGCACAATGTGTTGGATGTCACCAACGCCGCTGACCATGTGGAGGTGACGACACGGACGCCGGACGGCGACGAACGGCGCTGGCGCGGGCGTTATCTCATGGGCTGCGACGGAGGACGGTCGACCGTGCGCAAGTCTCAGGACATCGATTTCCCCGGTTTCACCTGGGAAGAGCGGTTCATCATTGTCGCCTCTTACTTTGATTACGAAGAAGCGGACAACTACCGCTACCGCAATTATCTCGCCGATCCGGACATGTGGTGCTCCGTGTTCAAAATTCCCGGTCCGGACGAGCCGGAAAACGAAAAAGGTATGTGGCGCAATCTGTTTCCGGTGATGACCGACGACCCCGATGATGTGGTGACCTCCGACGATCACATCCGGCATCTGATCGATGAATGTTTTTCCTTCGCCGGTGACCTGAAGATCGTTCACAAAAATCTCTACACCGTGCATCAGCGTGTGGCGGAGAGTTTTCACAAAGGCCGTGTCTTGCTGGCAGGAGATTCCGCACACATTAACAATCCCCTCGGCGGCATGGGGATGAACTCCGGCATAGCCGATGGTCTTAACATTGCTGAGAAAATCGGCCAGGCCTGGCACGACGATGACGTCGATGATCAGGCGTTGTTTGCCAGATACGACCGGCAGCGCCGGCCGTTGGCGCAAAAGTATGTCCAAGCCCAGTCCATTCAGAACAAGGAAACCTTGCAAGCCAAGGATCCGGCCAAAGCCAACGCCCGTTTCGAGGAATTGCGCAAGACCGCGGACGATCCTGTGCGCCACAAAGCCTTCCTCATGAATGCCTCGCTCATCAACATGGTCCGCGAAGCCGCGGCAATCGAGTGACGCAGGTGGCGCCGTGACTCATGACATTCCGGAAACGCCCTATCCCGGTGCCGAACCCACCCTCAACGCCCATGGGTTTATGCTCGAGGCGCTCGACTCTTACGCGGAAGCATTCATCGCTTTTGCCGCAGAGTCCGGGGGAGAGGTGCTCGATATGGGCTGCGCTTATGGGGTGGCGACCTTGGCAGCCCTCGATGCGGGGGCTGCATCTGGACTGCGTGTCTGCGCCTGTGACATGGAACTGCGGCACCTGGAAGTTTTGGAAGAGCGTGTCTCCGCTGATCAGGCATCCCGACTGCGTACGGTTACGGGTGCGCTTCCTACCGTGCAGTTTCCCGTTCACGCGTTTAAAGCCATCTTGGCATCCCGCGTGATTCATTTTCTGACAGGGGACGACATACGCACTTCCCTCAAAGCCATGTTTGACTGGCTTGAACCCGGTGGGCGCCTCTATCTCGTTGCCGATACGCCCTACATGCCGGGATGGAGCGATATAATTCCATTCTATGAGGTGGCCAAATCAAAGGGCGAGGAATGGCCCGGGTTTATTCCCGACTTCGCCAAATACACCAAGACCAATGCTGCTGGTCACGGACCCGACTTTGTAAACACCCTGGATCCGGATATTTTGGAGCGGGAGTGCCGTCTGGCCGGATTTGACGTGGAACGCGCGTCCTTTTTCGGCCTGCAGCGGTTGGGCGATGAAGCCAATGGCAAAGAGCATGCCGGATGTGCTGCCCGCAAACCCGTATCAAGGTGACAGAGACATGACCATGCGGGCCTTATCGTTGGTAATGAGTATTTGGGCGGGAACAGCGGGCGCCGTTGATCTCGCCATCACAAACATTACCGTCATTGACAGTACGGGGGGACCCAACACCCCCAATCAAACGGTGTTCATCGACAACGGGCGTATAACCGGCATCGATAACGTGGTGGCGCTCATTCCGCCGCCACGTGCTAGGCAGATTGACGGCACCGGCAAGTTTCTCATGCCCGGTTGGATTGACGCTCACATCCATCTCATCGGTGCCGGCCAATGGCGCGGTCTCGACAACCCACTCGGCGTGGACATCGACTTCGACGCGGCATTGTCGGCGCTGCATGGGTTTCTCTATGTGGGCGTGACCTCTGTTTATGACGCCGGCAACAATCCGGATTTGATTCTGGAAATGCGCCGACGCGAGCGGGAAGGGGAAATCTTAAGCCCCCGCATTTTTGCCTCCGGCCACGCGTTGAGCTGGCCGGGCAGCTGGATGGCGGGTTCGTTCCATGGCATTGGCGTCCCCGATTGGCCGGAAACACAAAAGGTCTTGGACCGGCAGATCGCACTTAAGCCCGACATTCAAAAACTTGTGGTCGAACCTTTTGGCGGTGGACCAAGCCCCATCGCTCCGACCATTCCCGATGATGTCGTCGCGAACATGATCGACCATCTGCACGCCAACGGGGTGCGGACAGTTATCCACGCCACCAAGGAAGCCGGCGCGCGCAATGCGGTCGAAGCCGGCATTGATGCAATGGCTCATCCCGTGACGGCAGGCCGCGTCAATCCGTCGTTCACGCAGTTGCTCGCCGACAAAAAGGTTCCCGTTGCGACCACACTGGCGGTGTTCGACGAAATCATCCGTTTTGGCGAAGACCCAACCGTTATCGACACGCCGCTGAACCGCTTCGTCATGGGTACGGACGAAGTGGCCGCCCGCCAGGCCAAGGGACCGCCGCTGTATGCCAGTATGGGCTGGACCACCTGGTTCAAGGCGCTGATGCCGTACATCAAGGAAAACGTACGCAATTTGTACGACGCAGGCGGCGTCGTGGTGGTGGCCACCGACCGCTCCAACGGCCCTCTCTATTTCCGTGAACTAGAACTATTGTCGGAGATCGGCATCCCAGCCAAAGACATTGTGCGTCTGGGGACGCTGAACGGTGCACTGTTTCTCGGCCGGGAAGTCGACTTGGGTACTATCGCTGTGAGCAAGCGGGCGGACTTGATTGTGCTGGAAGATGATCCCAGCGCCGATATCCGCAATGCCCAATCCGTCGTTTCGGTCATCAAAGGCGGCGAGGTCGTCGACCGCGGCGCATTGAACTTGCCCGGCAACCGGCGTTAGAGTTGCCGGTCGGATGAAAAAGGCGTCATCGAGAAGCTTTAAGCTGGGGTCAATCCCGTCCCTGCACTAAGCTGCGCCCCATGTTTTTCCTGCCCTTTCGCGACGACAACCCCCACACCACCACGCCCATCGTCACTTGGATCCTTATGGCTATCTGCGTTGCAACGTTCTTGTGGCAGCAGGGGTTGGATCAGCAGTCTGCCCGTTTGGCCATCTTGGCTTACGGCATCATTCCGGCGGATCTGTTCGGCACGGCTGAGATCAGTCCAATCATCTCTCCCCTGCCCGCGTGGATGACTATCTTCACGTCTATGTTTTTGCACGGGGGATGGCTGCATCTCGGCAGCAACATGCTCTACCTCTGGATCTTCGGCGATAATGTGGAAGCCTCCATGGGCCGTGCCCGCTTTCTTTTGTTTTATCTCAGTTGTGGCGTCGTCGCGGCGCTGGCCCAAAGCCTCGCTGCTCCGTCCTCCACCATCCCCATGGTCGGCGCGTCGGGCGCCATTGCCGGTGTGCTCGGCGCCTATCTCATTCTCCATCCGTTTTCCAACATCAAAGTCTTCGCCTGGATCATTCTGTTCATCACGGTGATTAACGTGCCAGCTTGGATCGTGTTGGGTCTTTGGTTTCTTGGTCAGTTGATGAGCCAAGCCGGAAGCGTGGCAGGACAAGGCGGGGTGGCTTTTCTCGCCCACATCGGCGGCTTCATCGCCGGCGTTATTCTTGTGTTCAAACTTCGCAAACCCGGTGTGCCCGTGTTCGGCCGGCGCATCTCCCGCGCGTTTGCTATGGAACAAAGCCGCCCCTTGACCCGGCGTCGCGGCGGTAGCGTGCCGCCTTCTGGATCAAGAAATGGCTCAAGAGGGCCGTGGGGATGACTTTCTAACTCTTTCTTGTACGAATCTATTTGCCGCGCTTCGCACGAGGATGCGCGTCATTATACACCGCGCGCAGTTTGGCTTCATCGACAGCGGTGTAGCGCTGCGTCGTTGACAGCGAGGCATGGCCTAGCAGTTCCTGGATGGTGCGCAAATCACCGCCTTCCGCCAACAGGTGCGTCGCGAAGCTGTGGCGCAAGGCATGGGGCGTGGCGTTTTCGCCAAGGCCCAACATGGCGCGCACCTTGCGCACCTGCCGCTGCACCACACCGGCGTTCAATCGCGCACCCCGCTTGCCGACAAACAGCGGATCATTCTCTTCAAGGCCGTGGGGGCATTCCTTTAGGTATTGGGCAACGGCGTCACGGACGATGGGCAGCAGGGGAACGATGCGTTCCTTGTTGCCTTTGCCGACAACGCGAAGAGTCCCGGCGCTGTTTTTGGATGTGCCGACGTCGCCAACGTTCAAGGCCAGGGCTTCGCCGATGCGCAGGCCGCAGCCATACAACAGCAGCATGATGGCCATGTCCCGTTTGGCCAGCCAGGGCTCGTCCTGAAGTTCCCCGGCTGTTTTGACGGCCGCCAAAACGTCGTCCGGGGTGAGCGCCTTGGGCACACTCTGCGGCGTCTTCGGTGTGCGTACCGCGTCGATAGCCGGGTTGTGAACTTTTCCCGAGCGATCGAGAAAGCGGAAGAAGTTGCGCACCGTACTCATGGACCGTGCCACGGAGGTCTTGGCCAGTCCTTCCCCTGCGCGCCGGGCGAGATAACTTCTGAAATCCGCCGCCGTCAGCGTTTGCAAATCCTGCAAACCTGGTTCGCCGCCCAAATGATCGGTAAGGAAGGCCAAGAAGGCGGACAAGTCCCTGCTGTAGGCGTCGGTGGTGTTTTCGGAAGCGCGGCGTTCGCTTTTGAGCCAGCGGGTCCAGTCGGCAACGGCGTCAAGAACGTCTTGCCCGGCGGAGAAATGAATCAGTTTTGCGCCGGCCACCACCGTGCCACCGCATAGCGCACGACCTCGGCGAGAAAGCCGATCAGTTCCGTGCCCTGATCTTCGGAAAAATATCCTTCGTCGCGGCTGCCCACGGCAAACAATCCGAGGGGCATGGCGCCGCGCGGTTCAAGGCGCACCAGCGCGTCGGACACCACAAGACCTTCAGCCACGCCATACAGCGCCGTGCCGCCATCGGCCTTGGTGCGGAGACGGTTGGTTTCGCTCGTCCCGATGAGCATGTCCACCGTGCCCGGCGTCAGCACCTTGAGGGCTACTTCGGCCCCTGTTGGCAGGGAAGACCCTTGGGGGCCGATTTCCACTCCGATGGCCGCGGCGTCGACACCGAGAAGCAATGGAATCTCTTCGGCGAGCAGACGGGCGAGGTCGGCAAAGTCTTCCGCTTCCAAAATGGCCAGCGCACAGTCGTGGGTTTTTTCCAGGATCGACATGTTGGACCGGGTGGTGGTGACCAGATGTTCGCTGGAGGCTTTTAGTTCATCCACTTGCCTGCGCAGCCGCTGCACGACAAAGCGCTGCATGTCGACCACCGTTTCGGAATCAAAACGCCGGTCAGGGGCAATTTCCGACAAAAGTTTCGGATTGTTGAGCAGCAGTTTGGGATGGGCTTTGAGATAAGCCAGAACCTGCTCTTCCGTCACCTCGGTCACACCATCGTCGTTGGACTGGTCCGTCATTAGAATATGTGTCCGGCTTTCCTAGTTGAGGATCGACTGGCCGGTTTTGGCCCAATCATCCAGGAACGCTTTCAAGCCTTTGTCGGTCAAAGGGTGCTGATAAAGCTGGCGCAATGTTTTGGGCGGCATGGTGGCCACATGCGCGCCCATGCGCGCCGCTTCGACCACGTGCATGGGATGGCGGATGGACGCCACCAGCACCTCGGTTCGGTAATCGTAGTTGGCGTAAATCTCACAAATCTGGTCGATCAGTCCCATGCCGTCGGAGCCGATGTCGTCCAGCCGGCCGACGAAGGGCGAAATGAACGTCGCCCCCGCCTTGGCCGCCAGCAGAGCCTGGGCCGGCGAGAAACACAGGGTGACGTTGACCATGGCGCCGTCGTCGGTGAGCGCCTTGCAGGCTTTTAGGCCGTCCGGAATCAACGGCACTTTGATCGCCACGTTGGAGGCAATTTCGCGCAACACCGCTGCTTCCTTCATCATGGTCTCAAAGTCCGTGGCCGTGACCTCGGCGCTGACCGGTCCGTCCACCACGGCACAAATCTCACCGATCAGCTCCAGAAAGGACTTCACCGTCTTAGCCGCCAGGGAGGGGTTGGTGGTCACGCCGTCGACCATGCCCGTGGCCGCGAGGTCTTCAATTTCTTCTATATCCGCCGTGTCGATGAAAAACTTCATAGTGGTTCCTGAGCCCATGATTTGGGTTTAACGGCCTTAGGCACGTTGCCTAAATCACGCACCGGTCCGCCTGCGCCTATGATATGACCAGGACACCATGTCCCAATCAAGTGTTCCGCTGGCCGCATCCGCACAGACTGCCAATCAGTCGGTTCACTTTGTGCCGGGAGACCGGGTGGCGGTGCTTCTGCCTCTTCCGGTGGACGGCGTTTACGATTACCGCGTTCCCGAAGGTCTCACAGTGGCGGCGGGAGACAGGGTCGAGGTTCCCCTTGGGCGACGCTTCGAGACCGGTGTGATATGGGGCGCCGGTGACGGAGAGGTGGAAGAGGCAAAACTCAAGGACGTTATCCACAGGCTCGATGGTCCCGCCCTGACGTCCGTATCGCGCGCTTTTATCGATTGGGTGTCCGACTACACCATGCAGCCCAAGGGCGCCATTCTGCGCATGACGTTGCGAGCATCGCGGGGGCTTAAACCGCGCCCGCCTGTGGTGACGCTGCGGAAAGCCAACGCCCTTCCGGAAAAGCTTCGCCTGACCGATGCCCGGCAAAAGGTTTTGGCGGTGCTCGAAACGCCAACCAGCAAACCCATCAGTGCCATCGCCAAAAAGGCGGGAGTGAGCGCATCGGTGATCAAAGGGCTGATCGAAGCGGGGGCCATCGAAAAAACCACTCGGCCACCGCCGTCGCTTTTTTCTGCACCCGACCCCGACAGGCGCGGTGTCGCCCTCGAACGCAACCAGGCTGAAGCGGCCATGACGTTGGACCGTGCGGTTGGTCAGGGCTTTAGCGTACATGTGCTGGAAGGGGTCACCGGTTCAGGCAAGACGGAAGTGTATTTCGAAGCCGTGGCGGCGGCCCTGCGCCGAGGCAAACAGGTTCTGGTCTTGGTGCCCGAGATTGCCCTTACGGCCCAATGGCTGAGCCGGTTCGAACATCGCTTCGGCGTTGCCCCGGCTGTATGGCATTCCGATATTCCTGGCCGGGTGCGGCGCGAAACCTGGCGGGCGGTGGCAGACAACGAAGCCTCTGTCATTGTCGGCGCACGTTCGGCTCTGTTCCTCCCCTTCGCCGACTTGGGGTTGATCGTTGTCGACGAAGAACATGACGCCGCCTTCAAACAAGAGGACGGCGTCATCTATCACGCCCGGGACATGGCGGTGGTGCGGGCGCGGGAAGGGAACATCCCCATTGTTCTGGCCTCTGCGACACCGTCATTGGAAACGCTGATGAATGTCCGGGGTGGCCGGTACACCACCCTGCATCTGCCGGACCGTGTTCAGGGCGCAGTGCTGCCGGACATTCACACCGTCAATTTGATCAAAACACCGCCGGAAAAAGGACCCTGGGGCCGGTCCTGGCTGGCACCGCCCCTGGTCAAAGCCATTGAGGAAACCCTTGCCGCAAAAGAACAGGTTCTTTTGTTTCTCAATCGCCGCGGTTACGCGCCCCTGACTCTTTGTTCCGCCTGCGGGCACCGGATGCATTGTCCCGACTGCACCGCCTGGCTGGTGGAACACCGTTTGAGCAAACGGCTGCAATGCCATCACTGCGGCTTTGTCGCGCCCCGTCCCGAAACCTGCCCCGCCTGCGGTAAGGCAGACAGCTTCGTGCCCTGCGGTCCCGGGATCGAACGGGTGGCGGAGGAAGCGGCAGCGCGCTGGCCCCAGGCTCGTGTCGTGGCCGTCGCCAGCGATACTTTGGAACGGCCCTCAGCGGTGGCTGCCCTCGTCGATGCCATAGAACAGCGGCAGATTGACATTGTTGTCGGCACGCAGGTGCTGGCCAAAGGGCATCACTTCCCTGGGCTCACTCTGGTCGGTGCAGTCGATGCGGACTTGGGTTTATCGAGTTGGGATCTCCGCGCCGGGGAGCGCACCCATCAGATGTTGAGCCAAGTGGCGGGACGGGCTGGACGGGCAGACCGTCCTGGACGGGTTTATCTGCAGACCCATGATCCGACCCACCCCGTGCTGGCGGCACTGGCCAGTGGCGACACGGCCGCCTTCCTCGACCATGAAGCCGACGACCGACGTATTTTGGGCATGCCGCCCTTCGGCCGTCTGATCGCGCTCATTCTTTCCGGTACCAACGAAGAAGCGGTGCTTAAAGCGGGGCGTGATTTGGCGAAGGCCGCCCCGTCCGTTCCCGGCGTCGAGGTTTTAGGGCCTGCGCCTGCCTTCATGGCATTGTTGCGTGGCCGCCACCGTCATCGTTTTCTGATCAAGGGACCACGCCGGCAACGCCTTCAACCCGTTGTTCGCGACTGGCTTAACGGGGTTAAGGTGTCTTCCGCGGTGCGTGTCCAGATCGATGTCGATCCCTACAGTTTTTATTGAAGTCCTGTCGAAGATGGACGGGTTTGAGCCCCGCTGGGACTCTGTTGCAACGCACACGACGTTATGATACCACCCCAAACGCGGTGGCCGCGGGGCCTGTTCTGGCCCCAAGATCGCTAATAAATTCAGACGGTTAGTTCTTATCTTTTGGGTTGAAGACGAACCTCGGAAACGCTCTGTACCGGCCGGAGCGAACCGTCGTCTTGAAGGGGCGTTAAGATGGCAGCGGACGGACCAGGTGTAGGCGGCTTGGCCGCGCGTTATGCCTCAGCCCTTTACGACCTTGCCGATGAGTCCAATGCCATAGACGCCGTTGCCGCTGACTTGACCGGTTTGCAGTCTCTCTTCGAAGACAGTGAAGATTTCGCCCGGTTCATTAAGAGCCCTGTGTTCAGCCGCGAAGATCAGACCAACGGCATTGCCGCTATCGCTGCGAAAGCTGGACTGACCGAGATTTCACAAAAGTTCCTTGGCTTGGTGGCCAGCAATCGGCGACTGTTTGCTTTGCCGGATATGATCCGCGCCTACAACGCCATCCTCGCTGCCCGCCGCGGTCAATTGACAGCCGATGTCACCGCTGCGGCCAAACTCACCGATGCCCAAAGTAAATCTCTTGCCGCTTCGCTCAAAGCCGCCATGGGCGCGTCCGTCGCGGTGACCACCAAAGTCGATCCATCCATTCTTGGCGGGCTGATCGTGCGCGTTGGGTCGCGCATGGTCGACAGTTCGCTCAAGTCAAAGCTGCAACGCCTTAAGTTATCCATGAAAGGGGTCGGATAAATGGAAATCCGCGCCGCAGAAATCTCTGCCATTCTTAAAGAGCAGATCGCCAATTTCGGGACCGAAGCGGAATCCGCTGAAGTCGGACAAGTGCTTTCCGTCGGTGACGGGATCGCCCGTGTCTATGGCTTAGACAACGTTCAGGCCGGTGAAATGGTCGAGTTCCCGGGCGGCATCAAGGGCATGACCCTGAACCTGGAAACCGACAATGTGGGTATCGTCATTTTCGGCGACGACAGCGGCATCAAAGAAGGCGATGTGGTCAAACGCACAGGCGACATCGTTGATGTGCCGGTGGGCATGGGTCTGCTCGGCCGGGTCACCGATGCTTTGGGCAATCCCATTGACGGCAAAGGCGATATTGAAAGTTCCGAGCGCCGCCTCGCTGAATTGAAAGCGCCCGGGATTATTCCCCGCCGCTCCGTGCATGAACCGGTGCAGACCGGCATCAAGGCCATCGACTCTCTTATTCCCATCGGCCGCGGCCAGCGGGAACTGATCATCGGCGACCGGCAGACCGGGAAGACCGCCGTCATTCTCGACACCATCATCAATCAGAAGTCGGTAAACGATAACGCCACCGAAGAATCTCAAAAGCTCTACTGCGTCTATGTGGCTGTGGGGCAGAAGCGCTCGACCGTGGCGCAAGTGGTGAAAACGCTGACCGACTACGGCGCCATGGACTACACCTGCGTCGTCGCCGCCACGGCTTCCGATCCCGCACCCATGCAGTTTCTCGCGCCCTATGCCGGCTGCACCATCGGAGAATGGTTCCGCGATAATGGCAAGCACGCGGTCATTTTCTATGACGACCTGACCAAACAGGCGGTGTCCTATCGTCAGATGTCTCTGTTGCTGCGCCGTCCGCCCGGCCGTGAGGCGTTTCCGGGCGACGTTTTCTATCTGCACTCCCGCCTTTTGGAACGCGCTGCCAAGATGAACGAAGACAACGGCGCTGGCTCATTGACGGCCTTGCCGGTGGTGGAAACCCAGGCCAATGACGTCTCCGCATATATTCCCACCAATGTGATTTCTATTACCGACGGCCAGATTTTCCTTGAAACGGATCTGTTCTATCAGGGCATCCGTCCGGCGGTGAACGTCGGTCTGTCCGTTTCCCGCGTGGGATCGGCCGCGCAGGTGAAAGCCATGAAGTCGGTCTCCGGCGGCATCAAACTGGACCTGGCCCAATACCGGGAAATGGCCGCTTTTGCCCAATTCGCGTCCGATCTCGACCCGGCGACGCAAAAGCTGCTGGCCCGTGGTGAACGTCTCACCGAACTGCTCAAGCAGGATCAGTATTCACCCATGCCGGTGGAAGAACAGGTGGTCTCCATTTATGCCGGCACCAACGGTTATCTCGATGGCATCGCCGTTGCCGATGTGGGCCGGTTCGAACACACCCTGATCCATGCGCTGAAAGACAAGGGCGCTGACATTCTCGCCAGCATTCGGGACAGCAAGGTGCTGGACGACGCCACCGAGGGCAAGCTCAAGTCTTTCCTCGATGACTTTGCCTCGGCTTTTAGCTGAGCCGCCTTAGGACACCCCAAGGGAAAGGCCGTAACAGATGGCAAGCCTGAAGGATCTGAGGCTCCGCATTGCATCGGTCCAGTCGACGAAAAAGATTACGTCGGCGATGAAGATGGTTGCTGCGTCCAAGTTGCGACGCGCGCAGGAAGCAGCAGAACAGGCCCGGCCCTATGCCCAGCGTATGGAAGCCATGCTCGGCAATGTGGCCGCCGGCTCGGCCGGTCAAGAAGGGACGCCACCGTTACTCGCCGGCACGGGCAAAGACGACTCTCATCTGGTGGTGGTGATGACGGCGAACCGCGGTCTCTGCGGCGGCTTCAACAGCAATATCATTCGCAGCGCGCGGCAGTTGATCCATGACTTGTTTGAGCAGGGCAAGAAAGTTGACATCTACACCGTCGGCCGCAAAGGCCGCGACAACCTCAAGCGGGATTACGAAGATCATCTTGTCGGTCATTTCGATGAGTTCGGCCGCACGGTTTCGTCCTTTGCCGAAGCCAAACACGTGGCCGATGCCATCATTCACATGTTCGATGCCGGCGACTTCGATGCCTGCACCTTGATCTATGCGCATTTTGTCTCGGCCATGACTCAAGAAGTGACCAACCAACAGATCATTCCCTTCCCAGTGCCCGAGACGGAGGAAGCGGAAGAAAAAGCCGGTGGTGGCTACGAGTACGAACCGTCCGATACGGAAATTCTTGAAGATTTGCTGCCGCGCAACATCGCCGTGCAGGTGTTCCGCGCCCTGTTAGAAAACGGCGCCTCCGAACAAGGCGCGCGCATGACCGCCATGGATAACGCCACCCGCAATGCCGGGGAAATGATCGACAGCCTGACGCTGACCTATAACCGCACCCGTCAGGCCCAGATCACTACTGAACTGATTGAAATAATTTCCGGAGCCGAGGCGCTGTAAAGCGCTTAAGAGGAGAAGCCAATGGCCAAGAACACTATCGGGACCGTCGCCCAGGTCATGGGAGCTGTTGTGGACGTCAAATTTGAAGGCGACCTGCCCAACATCATGAACGCCCTGCATGTGGACAACCACGGCAAGCGTTTGGTGCTGGAAGTGGCCCAGCACTTGGGCGAAAGCACCGTGCGCACCATCGCCATGGACACCACCGAAGGCTTGGTCCGCGGCCAGGAAGCGGTGGATACGGGCGATTCCATCCGCATGCCCGTCGGTCCGGGGACGCTGGGGCGCATCATGAACGTGGTCGGCGAGCCCATCGACGAGCGCGGCGACGTGGAAGCCAAGGACTTCTTCCCCATTCACCGTCCGGCGCCGGAGTTCGTTGAACAGGCCGTGGAAACGGAAATTCTGGTCACCGGCATCAAGGTGGTGGATCTGCTCGAGCCCTACACCAAAGGCGGCAAGGTGGGACTGTTCGGCGGTGCCGGTGTGGGCAAGACCGTGCTTATTCAGGAGCTGATCAACAACGTTGCCAAAGGTCACGGCGGCTATTCCGTGTTTGCTGGCGTCGGTGAGCGCACCCGCGAAGGCAACGACCTCTATCACGAAATGATCGAGTCCGGTGTTATCGAATTGGACGGGGAATCCCGTGTCGCTTTGGTGTTTGGTCAGATGAACGAACCGCCGGGCGCCCGTGCCCGGGTCGGTCTATCGGCGCTCACCCAGGCGGAATACTTCCGCGATGAAGAAGGCAAGGACGTGCTTTTGTTCATCGACAACATCTTCCGTTTCACCCAAGCGGGCTCGGAAGTCTCGGCGTTGTTGGGCCGCATTCCTTCGGCAGTGGGCTATCAGCCGACGCTGTCGACGGACATGGGCGCGCTGCAGGAACGCATCACCTCGACCAAGAAAGGGTCGATCACGTCAGTGCAAGCGGTCTACGTGCCCGCGGACGACTTGACCGACCCCGCGACGGCGACGTCTTTCGCCCACTTGGACGCCACCACCGTGCTGTCACGGCAGATCGCAGAGCTCGGTATTTATCCCGCCGTGGACCCGTTGGATTCCACTTCCCGTGCTCTCGACCCCCGGGTGATCGGCGAAGAGCACTACACCACCGCCCGTGAAGTGCAGCGGGTGCTGCAAACCTATAAGAGCCTGCAAGACATCATCGCCATTCTCGGCATGGACGAGTTGTCGGAAGAAGACAAGATGGTGGTGGCCCGGGCACGCAAGATCCAGCGCTTCCTTTCCCAGCCGTTCCACGTTGCCGAAGTGTTCACCGGCTCACCGGGTGTGTTTGTTCAGCTGGAAGACACCATCAAGGGCTTCAAAGGTATCGTTGAAGGCGACTACGACCACTTGCCCGAACAGGCCTTCTATATGGTCGGCACCATTGAAGAAGCGTTGGCCAAGGGCAAAAAGATGGCGGAAGCCGCTTAAGCAACGGATTTAGAGAAGGTCTCGACACACATGGCGAACACGCTTCAAGTCGATCTGGTTTCCCCGGCCAAGCTGCTTTTATCGGAAGCGGCGGGCATGGTCGTGGTGCCGGGGACCGAGGGATATTTCGGTGTCCTGCCCGATCACATGCCGCTGGTGTCGTCTCTCAGACCGGGCGTGGTCACTGTGCATGAAAACGTCACCGCACCTCCTGCAAAAAGATACTTCGTCAACGGCGGTTTTGCCGAAGTGAATCCCGAAAGCTACACCCTGTTGGTGGAAGAGGCCATCCCCGTGGAAGACCTGACGCAAGACATCGTTTCCGAACGGCGGTCTCAAGCGGAAGAACGATTGGAGTCCGCGTCCACGGACGAAGATAGATTGGCTGCTGAGGCTGCGCTGGCTGCGGCTGCAGCCATGGCCGACGCTCTTTCCGACGCCGCTTAGGATTTTGACCGCGCTGCCCTTTGCCGTAGGCTTGCTTTCCGTCCGTCCTTAATGATCTGAAACGGAACCTCAAGGCCCCATGTCCGCTTGGTCCCTCGATACGATTCCGTGGTCCGACTTTGATCCGTCAAAGGTCAATGATGATCTGCTTATGGTGATCAAGACCGCTGCTTTGGTTGAGCGCAACGGCGCCGATTACGGCCAATATCTGACCAATGTGTTCAGCGACGATCCGGCGTTCTGTGCAACGGCCCAAGCCTGGGCGGTGGAAGAAGAACAACATGGTCAGGCCCTGGGACGATGGGCCGAACTGGCCGATCCGTCCTTTGATTTCAAGGCAGCGTTTCAGCGGTTTACAGACTTGTACCGGATCCCGGTCGATGCTGAACACTCCGTGCGTGGGTCGCGCACCGGCGAACTCTGTGCCCGTTGCGTCGTCGAATCCGGTACCAGTTCTTTCTATTCCGCCATCGCCGATGCTGTGACGGAGCCAGTGCTCAAGAACATCTGTCGCAATATCGCCGCCGATGAATTCCGTCACTACAAACTCTTTTCCGATGAGATGAAGCGCTATCAAGCCCGCGAAAAACTCTCCACGTGGAACCGTTTCAAAGTGGTGTTCACCCGTTTTCGTGAAACCTCCGACGATGAACTGGCTTCGGCGTTTCATGCCGCCAACGCCATCGATGCGGACTACGACTGTGCCAAGGCCAATGCCGCCTATTCCGCTCGCGCCATGGCCTTCTATAAACCGAAGCATGTCCGCCGGGCCGGGCGCATGATGGCCCGGGCGGCCGGTCTGAAGCCGCGTGCGTGGACGACGCGAATACTGTCCCGCGTCCTGTGGTTGGTGATTGCACTTAAAGGCCGTTCGTTTCGGCCTGTGTTGGCGGGTTAAAGCCAGCCCTCGTCTCTAAGCCACATCATCAATCGATTAAATCTACTTAGATTCTTTTTCCGCCACGCTTCAGCCAACCGTTCAGCTTCGTCTATTTGTTGAAGTGTCAGTTCGCCTTCTTGTCTTAAACGAACGCGTTGGAACAACTCTTTATCAGCAAGAATCGATGGACTCTCCGCCGCCAAAATGAACCATTTTTGGGCTATTACGGGATCTTTATCGGTACCTTGGCCTAGAGTGTAAAACAGCGTTGCTAACCAAAACTGTGCAAAAGCATCACCCATCTCTGTTGCTTCGGACATCATTGTAAATGCCCGTTCGACATTCTTTTCAATATGTTCTCCAGCTTGCAATGCAATAGCGAACCCAATCATGGCCAATGTATTTTTGGTCTCAGCAGACTGTTCCAGATACGCGAAATGCCGTTGTCTGTCTTTGCTAAGCCCTCCAAGTCCTTCTTTGTATAACTCCGACATTATGTACAGAGCGTGTTCCGCACTCTGATCCGCTAGAGGTCCGCACTTTGCCGCTGCGAGTCCATAATTTTTATCAAGATAGGCTTCGCCGCACTCATCCAGCGGAATAGGTGCAGGAGCAAATTCGGCAACACCTTTATCGGTTTCAAGAATCAGACTTAACGCAATCTGAATCACGAAAAGTATGCCAATGACCCAAACAAAAACGTTTAAAGCGCGTTTCAACACGAGTCCCCAACAATGTTCTAAATACGAAGGATATTGCTATCACACGTATGAGGCGAACGCAGCCACGATCTGCCGGTAAAGGTCTTTCTTAAAGCCGATGATCATGTCCGGCAGGCTGTCGAGCGGCGCCCATTTCCAGGGTGAAAACTCAGGATGGCCGGTTTCGATATCGATATCCTCGTCATTGCCGGTAAAGCGCATGAGGTACCATTTCTGCTCCTGGCCGCGGTACTTGCCTTTCCACACTTTTTTTGGAGCTCCGGCGGTAAGTCGTAACGCAGCCGATCGTCGGTCTCGGCCACGAGGTCCACTTTGGTGACCCCGGTTTCCTCTTCCAATTCGCGGTAGGCGGCCTCTCAGAGTCTGGCCGGAAAAGAATCGTTTATTTTCATAACCTTGCTAGTCTACGGATGAAGACTTGGATGCTGGCGATCAGGAGCCAGGCAAGGGCGCTCTCGACGGTCGCCTTGAAGTCCTTCGCAAGGCGGCGGCTGCGCCCGAACCATGCGAAGGTGCGTTCGACCACCCAACGGCGCGGCAGCGCAACGAAGCCGTCCGCCTTGTCGTTGCGCCTGACGATCTCCAGCGCCCAGTCGCCGATCTTCTTCAGCGCCCCGGCCAGCTTAGGGCCGGCGTAAGCGCCGTCGGCGAAGATATGGCCGACCCCGGGAAACCACGCCCCCACCTCGGCGAGCAGCGACGGCGCACCGTCGCGATCCTGGATGTCAGCCTCGTGGACCACGGCACCGAGCAACCGCCCGCCAGTGTCCACCACGATATGGCGCTTGCGGCCCATCACCTTCTTACCCGCGTCAAACCCGCGCGGACCTCCGCTTTCCGTGGTCTTCACCGACTGGCTGTCGATCACCCCGGCAGTCGCGGCAGCGGCCCGCCCCTCGGCCTCGCGGGTGCGCGCCAGAAGCGCCCGGTTGACCTCCTGCCACGTCCCGTCGTCGCGCCACTTGTAGAAATAGTACTGAACCGAGCTGCGCGGCGGAAACTCGCCGGGCAGCATGCGCCACTGGCACGAGCAACAACCCAATAACGCCGCTCATGCCATAAGCAATTAAGCGGCCAACGTTGCGTTCAGCCGGTTCCTCTTCGTCATAAAAATCGTCGTCGTCAGCGCCAAACGGATCCGTTGCTTTCTTGCCGAGCCGGAACAAGGCCGAAATAGAAAAGGCCATGACCGTCTCCCTCTGGTTGGGGTTTTTAGCCCAATCCCTCAGGTTATTTGTAACGGCAGCCCCGTTAACAGGGCCTTAACTGACATTTAGTTCGTCAAATTCTGGCGGTAAAGAGCCAATCCCTGAATCAAATCCAGCGCCCGGGCCAGCTGGTAGTCGTCGATATCTTGTGTTGTGCGCTGTTCCGCCGCTTCGGCTTCAGGGATGTCCTCGTCCAAGGTGTCATTTTCCAATGCCCCGCGCAGGTTGGATTCACTGCGCTGGCCCCGCGGTGCCAAGCGTTCAACCGTAGCCGGGCTGACAATGATATCCGGCTCAATCCCCGTGCCCTGAATGGAACGCCCCGACGGGGTGTAATACCGGGCCGTGGTCAAGCGCATGGCGCTGTTGTCCTGCATGGGAATGATGGTTTGTACTGACCCCTTGCCGAAGGATTTGGTGCCCAGAACTATAGCCCGGCCGTGATCCTGCAAAGCGCCGGCAACAATTTCAGAAGCGGACGCGGAGCCGTCGTTGATCAAGACAACGACAGGCAGTCCATTGGTCAGATCGCCTCTCTTAGCCGTCTTGCGTTCGGTCTCTTCCGTGTAACGGGTGCGGGTGGAGACGATTTCACCGCGGTCAAGGAATGTGTCCGTCACCGAAACCGCTTGATCAAGCAAGCCGCCCGGATTGCTTCTCAAGTCGAGGACGTAGCCCTTTAAGAGACTGCCCAGTTCGTTCTTGATGGATTCAATTCCGTCTTCCAGCCCTTCCTGGGTTTGCTCGTTGAAAGACGTGATCCTGATATAACCCACTTCTCCTTCCGTGCGATAACGCACCGAGCGGATACGGATCACGGCGCGCGTCAATGTCACGTCAAAGGGTTCCACGCCTTCGCGCCGTATTGTGACGGTGATGTCCGTGTCCACCGGTCCGCGCATCATTTCCACCGCTTCACCGAGGGTCAGGCCGAGGACGCTTTCTCCGTCGATACCGGTGATGTAGTCGCCTGGCTGCAGACCCGCTTCATAGGCCGGGGTGTCGTCAATCGGTGAGACGACTTTGACAAAACCGTTCTCGAGAGTGACCTCAATACCCAGACCACCGAACTCGCCCTTGGTCTGCTCCTGCATGTCTTCGAAACTTTTGGCGGACAAAAAGCTGGAATGGGGGTCAAGAGACGCGAGCATGCCGTTGATGGCGGCTTCGATCAGGTCCTGGTCTGACACCTCTTCGACATAGTCTTTGCGCACGCGCTCAAAGACGTTGCCGAACAGTTCGAGCTGACGGTAGGTGTCGTCAGAGAATTTGTCCTGAGCCTGAACGAAAGAAACGGTCGCAAAAAGGATCGCGCACGTGCTCAAAGCTGTTACTGAAAATCGGGTCATCCACGAATCTCGTTGTTTTGTGCTGCCAACCAGGGCAACGGATTAATGGGCTGGCCGTCCCGGCGCAATTCAACATAAAGTGAGGGGGCGCCGTCGGAAGCCATAGTGCCGACAGGCTCACCGGCCAATACACGTTGGCCGACAACGCCATCGAGACGGCTCATGCCAGCCAGGAGGGTATGGTATCCCTCGCTGTGTTCCAGGATCAAGAGGCGGCCATAACCGCGGAATTCACCCGCATAGACGACAACGGCGTCAAAGGGAGAAACGACCGGCGCGTCCGTGCGGGTCGCAATGATGATCCCCTTTGAGCGCACGTCCCCGTCCGCACCTTCGCCGTATCGCTGTGCCAGGCGGCCGGTGACCGGAAAGGGCATGGTGCCCCGCGCCCGGGCAAAGGATCTGGTTTCAGGTGGCGGTGCGGGTCTCCGGGCGACGACAACGTCCGGTGTGGGCGCGGCCCCGTCCGGCGGCGTGAGCACGATCGGTGCGCGCGCTTTCTCTTCTTCTCTTTGTTGTTGTCGATCGGCGATCACTCTTTCAAGCAGATCGCGCAAGTCTTCCGCCTCTCTGGCTAGGACTTCCATTCGCTGCGCAGCGGCGTCCGCCTCTCTTTGCAGTCCCTCTTGGAGCTTTGATTTTTCCGCAAACAGCCCTTCCAAATGCACCTGTTCTTCCACCAGCGCTGCGGCATTGTTGGCCACGTCTGCTCGGCGCTCGATAATCTCGCTTCTCGTCTGGTAAAGCGCATCCAGGTCCGCGCGCAAACGGTTGGCATTGTCCGTCAATGCCGGAATCGCGGCTGACAAAACCAAACCCGAGCGTATGGCATCGGCCGGCCGCAATGGCTGAAGCATCAATGCGTCGGTTGGCCGTACCGCCAGCCGTTCCAGTGCCATCAACACAGAGCGCATCTGTTCATCTTTCTGAGCAAGCGTTGCGGCGAGGGAATCGCGGCGCGCTTCCAAACCGATGAGTTGATCTTCCAGTTCAAGGAGAATGCGTTCGCGGTCTTGGATGCACCGTGCGGCAGCGACCATGTCACGGCGCACCGTTTCGGCTTCGGCGGCCGCTTGGGCCGCCCGGTCAGCAGCCGCGGCCTGCAATGTCCGCTCCTGTTCCAACGACCGTTCCACCGCTTCCAGATCGGCTGCGTTGGGAAGACTGGGGTCCACCTGGGCAAAACTCACAGACGGCAATGCCATTGCCCAGACGCAGAGAACAGCGATGAAATTGAGCTTGCCAGTGAAGTCCGTTTTATTCTGCAGCACGGCGTGGCGCTTCTGCGGAGCGGTTCAATAATGACTGGCCTGTCATCACATTCGGTTGCGGCAGACCCATCAATTCGAGAACGGTGGGCGCAATGTCGGCAAGACGCCCGTCTTTCAGTCCGGTGACGCTGTCGGGACCGTTGATGAGCACAACGGGAACGACGCCTACCGTATGGGCCGTATGAGCGCCTCCGTTGTCCGGGTCGACCATAAGTTCGCAATTGCCATGGTCGGCGGTGACCAAGAGAATGCCGTCCGCTTCTCCGACCGCTGTTTCCAAACGGCCAAGACAGTCATCAATCGTGCGGGCGGCCTCAATGGCGGCGTCGAGCACGCCGGTATGACCGACCATGTCACCGTTGGCGAAGTTGACAACGACGAGATCAAAAACACCGCCCGTAACCGCTTCGGTTAACTTATCGGTGACCTCGACGGCCGACATGGCGGGCGCCAGATCGTAAGTGGCGACCTTCGGACTGGGCACGAGAATGCGTTGTTCACCCGTGAATTCCTGTTCCGTACCGCCGTTTATGAAAAAAGTCACATGGGCGTACTTCTCCGTCTCGGCGATGCGAAGCTGCGTCAAGCCATGATCCGCGACGACTTGGCCCAAACTGTTTTCGGGAACATCGCTCGGAAAAATGGCTGTCATGCGTTTGGCCAATATGTCCGAGTATTCGACCAAGCCGAGGGCGGCGTTTAGTACGGGCACGCGGGGCCTGGAAAAGTCTTCGAAGTCAGGTTCGAGCAAAGCCGTCAGAATTTGCCGCGCCCGGTCTGCTCTAAAGTTGGCCATGAGAACGCCGTCACCGTCGTCCATCCCGGTGAACCCATCGATTACCACCGGTTCTAAAAATTCATCGGTCACGTCGTCGGCATAGGCATGATCGATTGCCGCAAGAGCATCGCTGGCGTTATTGCCTTTTGCCGTCACCAGTGCGTTGTAGGCCCGTTCGATCCGGTCCCAGCGCTTGTCCCGGTCCATGGCGTAATAGCGTCCGGCCACTGTGGCCACAGACGTTTCCTTGCCTCTGCCTATGTCTTGTAAAAACCGCTCCATAAACCCGCGAGCCGATTGGGGCGGCGTATCGCGGCCGTCTAAGAATGCATGAATGCGCACGGTCACACCGGCCTCAGAAACAATATTCGCCAAAGCCGCCATATGGTCCTGATGGGAATGGACACCGCCCGGTGACACCAAACCCAGGAGATGACACGTGCCGCCGCTGTTTTTGAGGGCGGTGATGAATTCTTTCAAGGCCGGTTGTTTGGCGAGGGTTCCATCCCCTACCGCTGCATCGATTTTCGGCAAGTCCTGAAGCAGGACCCGGCCGGCGCCGATGTTCATGTGCCCCACTTCCGAGTTGCCCATTTGACCGTCGGGTAAGCCCACGTCCCGGCCGCTGGTTTCCACCAGGGCATGGGGCTGCCCCTGGGCGCCGTCCGACAGCCAGCGGTCCCATGTGGGCGTGTCCGCCAAGGCGATGGCGTTGTTGTCCCGCTCAAGGCGATGACCCCAGCCGTCGAGGATGCAGAGCACCACCGGCTTTCGCTGCTTCCGTTCTGTGGATGTCTCAGTCATGGTCGCAAAACACAGCGGTATCCATTTGAAATTGGGCCTGTTTTTGAAGGTTTGGGCGTTCTTTGGCAAGCATGGAGAGACCCTGATTCCAGCGTGCGGCTAGAAAAATGTGCCCTCACGCTGGCCTTGCTTTGGCGCGCCAGACCTTTGATATAGTGGCTTCGAGGGACTGGCGGCGGACAGGCGTCTCGCCAACCCGGTCAGGTCCGGAAGGAAGCAGCCGTAACGAGTTTCCGCCTGGGTCGCCGTCAGGACCTCACCTGTTTCAAAGCCCTGAAGTCTTATTTCTAGGACCAACCTTTGCGGATATTTGTTTGATGTCGGACGACGTGCAGCCATCCGGCGATGTCGGTCAGGCTTCCCTGATACCGGACGATAGTACTGACGCGTACCAAGTTCTGGCGCGCAAATATCGTCCCACGACGTTTGCCGATCTCATCGGTCAAGAGGCCGTCGTCCGCACGTTGACCAATGCCATTGGCTCCGGGCGGCTCGCGCAGGCGTACATGCTGACCGGCGTGCGCGGCACGGGGAAAACGACAACGGCGCGCTTGATTGCGCGGGCATTGAATTGCATCGGGCCCGACGGCATGGGAGAAGCGACGGTCACGCCTTGCGGTGTGTGCGAGCATTGCCGTGCTATTGCCGAAGACCGCCACGTCGACGTACTGGAAATGGATGCGGCGAGCCGGACCGGTGTCGACGACATCCGTGAGCTTCTCGACGGCGTGCGCTACCGGCCCACCTCGGCCCGCACCAAAATCTACATCATCGATGAAGTGCACATGCTGTCGAACCAGGCTTTCAATGCGTTGTTGAAAACGCTGGAAGAACCGCCCGAGCATGTGAAGTTCATCTTTGCAACAACGGAGATCCGCAAAGTCCCGGTCACCGTTCTTTCCCGGTGCCAACGGTTCGATCTGCGCCGGATCGACGCCGATAAACTCAGCACCTTGTTCCACGCCATCGCCGAAAAGGAAGGCGCGCAGGTAACAGACGGCGCACTAGCACTGATTGCGCGGGCGGCGGACGGATCGGCACGCGACGGGCTGTCCATTCTCGATCAGGCCATTTCGCAAAGCGCAGTTGGTGACGCATCGCCCAGCATCGATGAAGATCAAGTGCGTGATATGCTCGGTCTGGCCGACCGGGTTCAGGTGTTTGATCTGCTTGAAAGCGTGTTGCGTGGTGATGTTGAACAAAGCTTGTCGTTGCTGGCGAGCCAGTATGCCGCAGGCGCCGATCCGCTTGTGGTCTTGCAAGACCTCCTGGAGCTGACCCACTGGCTGACCCGCATCAAGGTGGCACCGGACGGCGCCAATGACGCCCTTGTGGCGGAAGCGGAACGGACCCGTGGGAAGGAAATGGCGGATGCTCTCTCCATGCCCGTTCTGACCAGAACGTGGCAAATGCTGCTCAAAGGATTGAGTGACGCCCGCACGGCCCCCATGCCGTTGCAGTCCGTTGAAATGACATTGGTACGCCTGGCCTACGCGACCGATCTGCCGACACCGGAAGAGGCCGTGAAATCCATCCAAAGCGGTCAGGGGTCTCGCCCATCTCCGTCACATCCACCACCGCGGCCGGTGCCATCCAGCGGTGGAAACGGGGCGTCAGCCTATGCTGCGTCTCATGCCGGCACATTGGCGCAACCCGCTCAGAAAACTGATCAGGTGCCCAGTCCGGCACCCGGCCCCGCACCCAAGGCCTCTTTGGAGCCCGCGCCTGCGCCTACGTCCTTGGCTGACGTGGTTGCCCTGTGCAACGCCCATCGTCAAGCATTGCTGGCCGGCCAACTAAGCCATGCCGTTCATCTTGTGCAGTTCGATCAGGGGCGCATCGAACTCAGACTTGAAGACAGCGCCCCTCAAGATGTCCCCGGCAAACTCAGTGCCTTTCTCAGTGACGTTACGGGTGAACGGTGGGTGGTCAGTGTTTCCAATGCGGAAGGGGAGCTCACCCTGCATGATCAGGAAATTGCAACAGCGGCTTCGGATCCCTTTATCAAATCCATTATCGATTCATTTCCAGGGGCCGTCATTGAACGGGTCCGTCCTGTCAGGGACGACACTTAGCGCCGTTTCAAAAGCACTCTAGACAAGGACTGAGCTTATGAAAAACCTCGGTGCGCTGATGAAACAGGCGCAAGAGATGCAGGAAAAAATGGGCGAGATGCAAGAGCGCCTCGCCACCATCGAAGTGGAGGGCAGCTCGGGCGCGGGCTTGGTCTCGGTTACCCTTTCGGGCAAGTCGGAAATGCGGCGGATCAAGATCAACCCCACTCTCCTCGAACCTAATGAAACCGAAGTGCTTGAAGACCTCATCGTCGCCGCCACAAACGACGCCCGTACCCGTCTCGAAAGCCGCATGCAGGAGGAGATCAGTAAAGTGACCGGCGGTCTACAGCTCCCACCCGGTTTCCAGATGCCGTTTTAAGGGACACGCACACGCTGTGGCTGGCCCAGATATCGAAGCGCTTATTCGGCAGTTTGCAAAACTTCCCGGACTCGGTCCGCGCTCGGCCCGCCGTGCCGTATTGGAGCTGATCAAGAAAAAAGAAGCGTTGATGGCGCCGCTCATCCAAGCGCTGCAGCAGGCGTCGGACAGCGTCAAGGTGTGCAGCACCTGCGGCAACTTCGATAGCCAGGATCCTTGTGCTGTGTGTCGCGATCCCAAACGGGACCGATCGGTGATTTGCGTGGTTGAGGATGTGGCGGATCTCTGGGCGTTGGAGCGCAGTGCGGCCTACCGGGGCCTCTATCACATTACCGGCGGCTTATTGTCTCCGTTGGACGGTGTCGGACCGGACGACCTCAATATCGCCGGACTGGTCACGCGGGCTGCGGCAGAAGAGGTCAGCGAGATCATTCTGGCCCTCAGCGCCACCGTTGATGGCCAGAGCACGGCCCACTACGTCGCCGACCGACTCGAAGGTACCAACACGGCTGTTTCCGGCCTGGCCCACGGCGTTCCCGTGGGCGGCGAACTGGACTATCTCGACGACGGCACGCTCACCGCCGCCCTCAAAGCCCGCCGGCCGCTGTAGTTCCCGCCGTCACAGCAATGTGACAAGTAGGGCGGCTTTCGCCATGGCCTTGCCATATTCTCGCCTTATCCCTTGACCCTGGCAGACTGATCCGCTGACCTTACGATGTCGTGAATTGGGTTCGTGTGTACGGCAATGTATGATTACAAGTGTATTATTACGAACATGTAGGACGACGGAGAAACGGTGACATGGAAGTTCGTATTTTGAAAAACTTGATGACGGCCTGTGTCGTGACCATCGGTCTGGCGGCCTGTGCAAGTCCGAAATACGTTGTCTCCGATGTGACCCGTCATCACAGTTTGCCTCGTACCCCGTCCGGCGAAACCTTTGCTGTTGTCGCCTCCGAAGACAATCAAGACGAAAGTCTCGCTTTCAAAGCCTATTCGGACATTGTTGAACAGCAACTGTCCGCACTTGGTCTGCGGTCTTTTGGCGGCGAAGCCTCCAACCCCGATCTTGTCGTTACTTTAACGTGGTCCATCGATGGGCCTAGTCCCGATGTCAAATCTCGCGGCGGGTTTGGCTACGGTCTCGGGTATGGCTATGGATACCGGCGCAGCCATTTTGGTTACGGTTTTGGCTATGGGTCTCCCTACGGCAATCGAACCGCTACCCGGCAGATGTTTGTCCGCCGCGTCGAACTGGCCATTTATGACGGTGATACGTACAACTCGGAAAATCCGACACGGGTGTTTGAAGGCACGGCCGTGAGCACGGGAACCAACGGTCAGATTGATCCGGTGATGCCCTACATCATCCAGGCGATCTTTGATCAGTTTCCCGGCGCATCGGGTGACACCCGGACAGTACGCGTTGAAGTACCACCTGTTTCAGAACCGGTGATGACCAGTCAGTACAGTTCCCGGTCAGCCCGTTAGCGGAACACCGGTGGAAGAAATTAATCTGCTGCTTCCACTTCCAGAACCGACCCATCCACCGCCGTCACCCGAACTTTCGATCCTGCCGGTAGGTCCGGCCCTTTGGCCAGCCAGGAACTGTCGCCCACATTGAGGCGCCCGCGGCCGTTCTCCAGTGCAGTGTCTAGCGTAAAAGTCTTGCCCACATACTGTTCGGCGCGTTTGTTTAGGGTTGGGTCTTCGGTTTCCAGCGCGCTCGGCCGCCATACTTTGCGCCCGACGATGACCGACACCACACTGAGCACGGCAAAGACGATAAAAGCCATTTGCCAGCCTAAGTCCGGCACGATCCAGGCGATGACCCCTGTTACGGCGGCCGCCAGCGCTATCCATAGGAAAAAGAAGCCCGGTGCGGCCAGTTCAAGCACAAACAGCAACAGGGCCAGAATCCACCACGACCAAAAGTCCAGTCCTTCGAGAAAGGCTTCCATGGTCCTCAGTCTCCACTGTTAGGAATGCGGCTGCCGCGGGATTCGGCAGCTGCAGCTTTGGACTCTTCTAAGGCTGTTTTTGCCAGTTCGGTAATACCGCCGATGGCGCCGATGACGCCCGACGCTTCAAGCGGCATGAGCACCAGCTTCTCATTGGGGGAGTTGGCAAAGGACCCGACCGCTTCCACATACTTCTGGGCGACAAAGTAGTTGATGGCCTGCACGTCCCCTTGGGCGATGGCGTCGGAGACCATGGTGGTGGCTTTGGCTTCCGCTTGGGCCAGCCGCTCGCGGGCCTCCGCTTCCCGGAAGGCGGCTTCCTTTTCCCCTTCCGCCTGCAGGATCTGCGACTGCTTGTCGCCTTCCGCCCGCAGGATCGCCGATTGCCGGTCGCCTTCCGCTTCGAGAATTTCCGCGCGCTTGTCCCGCTCCGCTTTCATTTGACGGGCCATGGCTTCCACCAGATCCCGCGGCGGTGAGATGTCTTTGATCTCAATGCGAGTGACTTTCACACCCCAAGGGTTGGTGGCTTCGTCGACCACCGTGAGGAGCCGTGCATTGATGGCATCCCGTTGCGACAGCAGTTCATCCAGATCCATGCCACCCATGACGGTTCTGATGTTGGTCATGGTCAAGTTGAGGATGGCCAACTGCAGGCCGCGCACTTCGTAGGCGGCCCTGCCAGCATCCAGCACTTGATAAAAAACAACGCCATCGACGGTGACCATGGCGTTGTCTTTGGTGATGACCTCTTGGGAGGGTACGTCCAAGACCTGTTCCATCATGTTCATCTTTGAGCCGACGGATTCAATAAACGGTGTGATGAGATGCAGACCCGGAGAAAACGTTCGGGTGAACTGTCCGAACCGCTCGATGGTGTAATTCCAACCTTGGGGCACCACCACAGCCGCTTTGAAGACAACGATGATACCAAGCAGAACAAAAATGATGGCAAACGTCGACGATCCTAAAATATCCATGAAAGGAAACTCCCTTATGTGCCCGTCACGGGCTCCCGAAACATCCTCCCGCGTGACGGCTCCCTCTGTCCCGGTGCGATTTTTAAGAACCATGCCGGTTTTTGGTTCTGTTTTGATATGGGGATGGTCCTGTGTTGTGTCAAGTTAGGGTAACAATAGTTAAGAATTTACAATTTTAAATTGTGGCTCCCGAGAAGGTTAGGGTTGGGCCAGATGGCTGGTCAAGTCTGTGACATTACCTGGGGGTGTTTCCTTTTCCCCGGTTAAGCGTTCACTTTCATTTTCTTGTAATTCCACTTGCCGGATGCGGTTGCCGTGCTGAACGATTTTCCGCGTCGACTTTTGAATGTCTTCAATATCCTTGCCGGACTGTTGGAAGTGCCGGGAAAGATTGCCGACACGCTTATCCAAACGCACCACATCTTCCATTAAGGCGCCCACCTCTTTTTGAATGAGGCCGGCTTGTTCACGCATTTTGGTATCGCGGATCAGCGCCCGTACGGAGTGGAGAATGGCCCAAAAAGAAGACGGTGAGGCAACAACAATTTTGCGCCGGTAGCCTTCCTGGATGACGTTCTGAAAATTGACGTGCAGTTCCATGTAAACGGATTCGGCGGGAACGAACATCAACGCCCATTCCGATGTTTCGCCAGGGATAATGTACTTTTCCGCAATGTCTTGAATGTGCCGGATGACATCGCGAGTGAAGGATTGGCTGGCGGTTTTGCGCTCCTCTTCCGTTTGCGCTTCCATCAAACGCACGAAACCCTCATGGGGATACTTGGAGTCCACACCAATGGCGCCGTGGGAATCGGGCAAGGTGATAAGACAATCCACTCTTTTGCCGTTGGACAACGTGGCTTCAAAAGCAAAATAGTCCGCCGGTAGCATGTCGCGCACAATGTCTTCCATTTGCGCCTGTCCAAAAGCGCCACGGGCTTGTTTGTTGGAGAGAATGTCTTGCAGCCCAACAATGTCAGAGGATAAGTCGGTGATGTTCTTCTGAGCAGCGTCGATCAATGCCAACCGTTTTTGTAATTCCGTTAGAGACTCCGTTGTCTTTTCTGTTGTCTTCTGAAGATTATCGCCGACCCGCCGGGTCACATCAGAAAGCCGTTCATCCAGCGCTTTTCGGATTTCTCTTTCCTGGGACTGGAACTGATCGGCCATGGTTTTCTTGGCCGTATCCTGCCCATCCGCCATCAACTTGATCTGTCCGCGCAATTCCGCCTGATCGTTTTTCAAGGAGGCGAGCGCGTCGATCAGAGTGTGCATGTGAGTGCCAGACTGATCACCTGATGCGGTACGGTGGCGCAGGATGACGACGGCCAACGCTATTGCTAACCCGAGCACGGCCAGGCCGAGCCCCGCCTCGACCCCCGTCAATCCTAATTGTGTTAGAATTTCCATAGGCTTACGCCTTGCCATACCGGTGCCATGACCCCACAGTAACTTAGCCGCGGGATAGACACCACGACCAACGAGACCTGTAATGAAACTTCCACTGCGTGTTTTTTTCGTTTTGTGTTTGATGGGCGCGGGCCTGGACTCCGCCGTCCTTATGGCTGCGGAAATCAACGTCGCCCCTTCGGCCCGGACCGACCTACAAGTCACGGTCTATAACGGCGATCTGGCTCTTATCCGAGATAGCCGAAACGTTTCACTCAGCCCCGGCGACGTGGACCTGGCATTTGCCGGCGTCAGCACCCGCCTACAGCCGGAAACGGCCCTGCTCCGGTCCGCTGACGGCGCTTTTATGGTTAAGGAACAAGTCTTCGATTTTGGCGTCATCGACCGGCAGGCGCTTCTTGCCGCGTCCGTCGGCGAAGAAGTGACCGTTGTGCGCATCAACCCAGATGACGGTGATGAAGTGGAAGTCCGCGCGGAAGTTCTTGCTGTCGCCAACGGTGTGGTGCTCAAGATCGGCGATCGCATTACCACGGACATCCCCGGACGGCTGGTGTTTGATTCCCTGCCCGAAAACCTTCGGTCACAACCCACATTGGTCGCGGTGATCGAAACCCTGACCCCAGGCGACGCGGTGGCTGACCTCAATTACTTGACCAGCGGCCTGACGTGGAGGGCTGACTATGTGGCCGAGTTGGGTGCGGACGGAACGACCATGGATCTCTCCGCCTGGGCGACCATCGCCAACACCACGGGAACAAACTTCACTGAAGCGACCCTGAAACTGGTCGCCGGCGACATCAACCGGGCGGCGCCACCGCAGCAATTGATGCGCACTATGGAAATGGTTCAAGCCCGCACCGCCGCCATGGCCCAAGATATCGCCCAGGAAAGTCTCGCTGCCTACCACCTTTACACCATCGATCGGCCGGTAACCTTGGCTGATCAGCAAACCAAACAACTGGCCCTATTGTCGGCAGGCAGGATTGAGGTGCAGGAAGATCTCGTCAGCCGCAGCGACGGTTTTGCCATCCGCAGTCCTTTAAGCGGTCAAGCACGGACGTCTCAGGCGGAACGGTCCATCGTTTTCAAAAATACCAGTGAAGCCGGTCTCGGTACGCCTCTGCCTTCAGGGACGGTCCGTGTCTACGGCCAGGATTCAACCGGCTCATTGCAGCTCATCGGCGAAGACGGACTCACCCACACAGCGGTGGGACAAGATGTGCGCTTTACTTTGGGCCGAGACTTTGACGTCACGGTGAAAAGGGAACAGACGGAATTCTTAAGAGCCTCCGATCGCATCACCATTTCTGCCCATCGCCTTATGGTGAACAACGCCAAGGATGAAGCGGTTTCCGTTCGACTGGTCGAAACCCTGCAGGGTGATTGGGAATTCATCGCGCAAAGCGAGTCCCATGCTGTGGTACAAGGGGGGGCTGAGTGGATCGTTAATGTGCCCGCCGACGGTGAGGTTGAAGTGACCTATCGCGTCAGAGTTCGCTTCTAATAGAGTCCGCCTCTATAAGGTCCGCTTCTGAAAGGTCCAAGGTGCGAGGACAGCAACACCAGGCATGGAAAACGGAATACTGACATTTGCTGCACCGGCCTTGGTACTCGTTGGTCTCAGCCAGATTTACATCACCGACCAATGGCAGAGGTATTACCACTGGCTATCCGATCTGGGAGCACCGGGGGTGCGATTGAACGGTCTTATCAGCCTCGCCATCGGCAGTCCTATTGTGATTTACCACAACGTCTGGAGCGGACCGCCCATCCTGCTCACCCTTATGGGATGGCTGTTTCTCTCTGAAAGCGCTCTTTGCCTGTTTGCTCCCGGCGCCGGTTTGGCCGGACTGGCCGAAGTCGAGGAAAGTGTGCGCAGCCGAATCATCCGCGGCACAGGGGCTGCGTTCATCGTCATCGGCGGCGTCCTGTTCATTCACATGGTCACCGCCGTCGCTTGACCCTATTCTGCGGGATGCCTATGACGGCGCTTCCACGCAAAAGCTAGTCCTTCAGTCTCTATGGCCATACTCGACATCATCATTGCGCCCGACCCAAGACTGAAAAAAGTATGTCAGCCTGTCGACATCGTGGATGAAGAAACCGCCACGCTGATGAGTGACATGCTGGAAACCATGTACAGGGCGCCAGGAATCGGTTTGGCCGCACCTCAGGTTGGGGTGACCAAACGAATCATCGTCGTCGATGCCACCCGTGGGGAAGGGGACCCCGAACCCTATAAACTTGCCAACCCCGAAATCGTCTGGTCGTCCGAGGAAACCAAAGAACATGAGGAAGGGTGCCTCTCCCTGCCAACTTACTACGAAGACGTCACCCGGCCGGACCGTATCCGTGTGCGCTACATTGATGAAACCAACACGGAGCAGGAGCTGGAAGCGGACGGTCTGCTTTCAGTGGTTATCCAGCACGAGATGGATCATCTGGAAGGAATTTTATTCGTCGACCACATTTCCAATCTCAAGCGCAGCATTATCCTGCGCAAACTGAAAAAAACCAAAAAGCAAATGGCTGCGGAGAACACTTGAGCCATGCGGCTTACATTCATGGGCACGCCCGACTTCGCTGTCCCCGTCCTCAATGCGCTTAGCGAAAATCACACAATCGTTGCTGTTTACACCCAACCCCCACGGGCTTCAGGCCGGGGGCAAAGTCAACGCCTCACTCCGGTTCACGCACGCGCCGAAGTCCTGGGTTTGCCGGTCTACACACCGAAGAGCTTGAAAAAGAAAGATGTGCAAGATGAATTCGCCGCCCACGGTGCCGATGCCGCGGTCGTTGCCGCCTATGGATTGATCCTTCCCCAGGCCATTCTCGATGTCCCGAAACAGGGTTGCATCAATGTGCATGCGTCGTTGTTGCCGCGATGGCGCGGCGCGGCGCCCATTCAAAGGGCGATCATGGCGGGTGACACCGAAACCGGCGTCACCATCATGCAAATGGACGCGGGATTGGACACCGGCGCCATGTATTTACAAGAGCGCGTGGTCATCGACGACACCACGACGGCTGGGTCCCTTCACGACGACCTAGCAGGGCTTGGCGCAAAAATGATCACGGATGTGCTGGAAAAAATCGAAACTTCCGCAATGCAACCGCATCCTCAGCCGGACGACGGTGTGACGTACGCCGATAAAATCGACAAATCCGAAGCCAAGATTGATTTCAATCACCCTGCACGAAGCGTCCTTCGACACATCCACGGCTTGTCGCCTTTTCCCGGTGCATTTGCGGAGTACGACGGACAGCGCTTGAAATTTCTTACTGTTGAGCTGGTTGAACACACAGAAAAACAAGACGGCCCACCCGGTACAATCCTTGATGATGCGTTTACCATCAGCTGCGGTGATGGTGCGATTCGACCCACACATCTGCAAAGGGCTGGAAAAGGCGCGCAGGATACGGCTGCGTTTCTGCGCGGGTTCGAGTTGCGTCCCGGCAGCCGTCTCGGCTAGATACTCTTCTCCTCTTTTAGCAATCCTTCGCGTAAGGGTCCGTTCATGTTCGGTCGCCGCCGCAAAGCCATTTCCCGTGGAACGCAGGTCTATCTGTTCACGCCGACAAAGGATGCCGGTACTGAATTCTTGGCAATGACCAAGGCGAGTAAAGAATACCACCGTCCATGGGTCTTCCCGGCGACGGACATGCGGCGGTTTAAACTCTATCTCGAACGCATTTCCAATGGCCGGACCTACGGCTATTTCGTCGGACGCAATGAAGACGACCGCCTAGTCGGTGTGGTCAATATCAACGACGTGGTCATGGGCGGCTTCCGTTCCGGCTCTCTCGGGTATTACGTGGACATGGAACTGGCCGGCCGCGGTTATATGTCGGAAGGCTTGGCACTGGTGCTCGATCAAGCCTTCACCACGCTGGATCTCAACCGGCTGGAAGCCAATGTCCAGCCCGCCAATGCGGCGTCCATCGCGCTGATCCGCAAACTGGGTTTCCGCAAAGAGGGATTTTCACCCAAGTTTTTGGAAATTGACGGCATTTGGCGGGACCACGAGCGCTGGGCCATTCTCGGTGAAGAATGGCGGGCCGCGTCCGGGCACAAATAGGCTCATGCCCCGTTACAAGCTCATCATCGAGTATGATGGAACTGATTTCGTCGGTTGGCAAAGGCAGGACAACGGGCTGTCCATCCAACAGGCATTGGAAGACGCGGTGAAAGCCTATTGTCAAACGGACATTACCGTTCATGGGGCAGGACGCACCGATGCGGGTGTCCACGCCAGGGCCCAAGTTGCTCATGCCGATCTGACGCGCGACGACGACGGATCAAAAGTCCGCGACGCGCTCAACGCTCATCTGCGCCCATTGCCCATCGCCGTCATTCATGCGGAAAGCGTTGCCGATGATTTTCACGCCCGGTTCTCAGCAACGGAACGGCGTTATCTATACCGGATCGTAACGCGCCGCGCCCCGTTGGCGCTCGACCTGAATCATGCGTGGTGGGTGCCCAAGACTCTCGACGCATCCCTTATGCACGACGCGGCGCAACGTCTCGTCGGCAAACATGATTTCACCACCTTCCGTGCCACGGAGTGCCAGGCCAAGTCGCCGGTGAAAACCCTCGATCAATTGGACTTCACCCAGCAAGGGGACATCATTGAATGCGTCGCCAGAGCGCCCTCGTTCCTGCATCATCAAGTGCGCAACATGGTCGGAACCCTCGCTCTCGTCGGTGAAGGCAAATGGAAAGCCGCTGACGTGTCGGACGCCTTAGCGGCTTGCGACCGCACCGCCGGCGGGCCGACTGCACCGGCTTATGGGCTTTATCTGACCAATGTTTCCTACGAGGACGGCGTCGCCGGCTGAGGCCGATCGCTAAAGCATGCGGAATGTGGTCTGACCGACCAGGAGGGTGAGCAGAATATCGATAAGAACGATGCCGATGGCCGCTCCAACCGCGATATCCAGTCCGACCCGGGCCATAAACGCCGCGTAGAAGGCGTAGGCGATAAAGGCCATGGTGCCGATAAAGTCGGCGACGGCTATGGGTAACAGGTCGAACCCGGCCAGAATGATCCAGGGCATGATGACCAGCCCAATGCCCAGCTGAAACCAATTGTAGGCGACTATGTAGCGAAAGAAGGCCTCATCGCGGTCCAGCACCTTGACCACATAGAACAAGGTCAGGGGATACAGGACCCAAAGGATGACGTATTCCAGACTTTCCACCGCCGTCATGCGCAAGGCGTTGGGCGGGTCTTCCATCCCCACATAGACAGTCATCTGATAGAGCGCCTGAAAGGGTGCCAGAATGAACGCGGCGGTAAAGGAACGCCAAAACCCTTCTTCACTGGCGTTGAAAAAGGTAAAGGCATTCTCGTCACACCGAGCAATGCGCCAGATGCCGTACAATGCCCCGGCCGTTTCTTTGGCATCGATCATGAAGAGAAATAGCCGGACAAGATTTGACGGTAAATCTCTGTCAGGGTTTCCATGTCTGAAACGGCGATCCGCTCATCGGCTTTGTGCATGGTCAAACCGATGAGACCGAATTCGCACACCGGGCAGGCATCCTTAATGAACCGCGCATCCGACGTGCCGCCGCTGGTGGAGAGTTCCGGTGTCCTCCCAGTCACCGCCTCGATGGACTGGGACACCAAATCGCTAAGCTCTCCCGGCGGCGTGACAAAGGCTTCGCCACTGATGTGAATGTCCAGTTCGTAAGCGGCACCCTCAGCCGATTGATCTAGGGTGTTTCTCAACCAATCGGTCAAGCTCTGGCCGCTGTGCCGGTCATTGAAACGGATATTGAAAGCCGCAGTCGCCGAGGCGGGAATAACGTTCGGGGCTGTGTTGCCAACGTCAACGGATGTCAATGTCAAGGTGGACAGTTGAAAGGTGTCGGTGCCGTCATCCAAGGGTTCCGCTGTCAAAGCGGCGAGTAGCCGCAGCAAATGCGGAATGGGATTATCCGCCAAATGAGGGTAGGCGGCATGACCCTGAGTCCCCAGAACGGTGAGACGGCCATTGAGACTACCGCGCCGCCCGATCTTCACCATATCGCCCAGTTCATCAGGGTTGGTGGGCTCGCCGACGAGACAAACATCAAGGGTCTCGTCTCTCTCCTTCAGCCATTCAAGCACTTTGCGGGTGCCATTGATGGCCGGCCCTTCTTCGTCACCGGTAATGAGCAAACTGATTGAGCCGCCAACACTTTTTTGCGTTTCGAGGTGCAGAGCCACGGCGGCGACAAAACAGGCGATGGCGCTTTTCATATCGGCTGCGCCGCGGCCGTAAAGATGGCCGTCGTTCACCTCGGCGGCGAAGGGATCGACGGTCCAACCCGACCCCACAGGCACCACATCCGTATGGCCGGCGTAACAAAAGTTCGGGCCGGTATTTCCGAGCCTGGCGTAAAGATTATCAACAGGATCTGTGCCCTTCTCTTCAAACCGCAGGCGATGACATTCAAATCCAAGCTGTTCCAGCGCCGCTGTAAGAACATCGAGGGCGCCCCCGTCTTCCGGCGTGACGCTGGCACAACGAATCAGGTCCCGCGCTAAGGGCAGCGGGTCAGAAAATACTTTAAGAGCAGAGTCAATGTTGTCCTGTTTGGTCACGCGCGCAGCAATTCATTGATGGAGACCTTGGACCGTGTTTTGGCATCGACACGTTTTACGATAACGGCGCAATACAGGTTCGGTCCGGGAGAGCCGTCCGCCAAGGGTTTACCGGGCAGGGTTCCGGGCACGACAACGGAATAAGCAGGCACGCGCCCGGTAAAAATCTCACCCGACTCACGGTCAATGATTTTGGTCGACGCGCCAATATAAACCCCCATGGACAAGACCGACCCTTCTTCTACGATGACGCCTTCGGCAACCTCGGACCGGGCGCCGATAAAACAGTTGTCCTCAATAATGACCGGATCAGCCTGCAAAGGTTCCAACACGCCGGCAATGCCCGCACCGCCCGAAACATGCACGTTCTTGCCGATCTGGGCGCAGCTGCCGACCGTCGCCCAGGTGTCGATCATCGTGCCTTCGTCCACATATGCACCCAGATTAACGAAGCAGGGCATCAGCACTACATTAGGAGCGATATAGGCGGAATGCCGCACCACACTAGTGGGCACCGCACGGAATCCAGCTTTCTGAAACTCGGACGCCGACCAATCCTTAAATTTAGACGGAACTTTGTCCCACCAAACAGCGCCATCCGGTCCGCCTGTCTGGAGGGACATATCGTTCAACCGGAAGGACAACAACACAGCCTTCTTACACCATTCGTTGACAACCCAATTGCCGTCTACTTTCTCAGCCACGCGCACGGCGCCGGAATCAAGAAGATTCAGGGTTTCTTCAATAGCGTCGCGCTGGTCCCCTTGGGTGGTCACCGAAATCTCGTCCCGTGCGTTCCAAACGCTTTCCACCCGTTCTTGTAAAGCCTGAATGTTCATACCGGTTTGTCTCTCTTCAACGCCATGCCTATGGGCCCTTCGGGGCCGTAAAGGCCGCTGACCATAGCCAGCGGCTTGCCTGAGTCAACGCCGGTTATCCGCCAACATGGGACGGGAAAAGACACCGAAAGGGGGCGAAAACCGTTTCACAAGTTGGTCACGCGCGACTATAAAAAGAACATAGATTTCAAGATGTTGCCCCAAATGGGGGGAGGGCAGCATGTTGGTCTGGGGAACGCACATGGCTGACAACGCTGATCACGGCCCTGCCGGCGCCGAGACCCCGCGCATTCTAAGTGAGCGGGCTTTCGCTCTCTATGACGAACCCATTCTCCAACTCAGCGAAAAGGGCAATCTCGCTGGTTTAAACAAGACGGCATCCGTGTTTCTCGCCAATGTCCCGGACGATGTACGCGACAAACTTATTAAGACAGCCTCACCGGCATTGACCAACGGCCGACCGGTCATCGACCAGTTTGAAGTCAAGATGGGGGAAGAGCCTCAAACCGTACAGGTGACGGCTTTACCTCTGTAAAGCGGCGACGCTGCGTTGATGCTGCGGGACATTACACTTGAAACCAGTTTACGGCTTGCTCTGGTGGACTCCCGTCAGCGTTATAAAGATTTCGTCGAAATATCCACCGACTTTTCTTGGGAAACAAACAGCGAAAAGAAATTCGCCTTTGTCTCACCACGCGGCGGCCTGGGGTATTCAGCTGCTGAACTCCTCGCACTGGATCCAAAAGAACTGGTGATGGAGTTGTCGGCCGGTGGATACAGCCCGTTCTTTCCCGAGCGGCGGATGGAAAACAGCGAAGTCTGGTTAAAACGCGCCGATGGCCGGTCGGCCTGCGTGGTCATCTCGTCAATGCCGCTTTTCGATGCCGAAGGCGAACGGTGTGGTGCCCGCGGTGTTTGCCGGGATGTCACCGAATCCCGCGAGCGGGAAGCAACATTGGTCCGCGTGCGCAACCGGGAACGGATTCTCACTCGCATCGTTCGTTCATTTCGCGATGAAGTGAAACCGGAAAATATGCTGAAGGCTGCAGCAGAGACATTGGCCCGAGGCATGGGTGCTGAATGCTGCCAGATCTTTCGCCTAAAAGATGCCGAGTCAGGTGCCGGTGACGCTCAGGACAATACGGCGTTTGAACCTGCGGGCGTTTATGGAGAGGCCGAAAGCGGGCTCCACCTGCCGATCCTCGACTCTCTCGCGAGCGGTGCGGGCTCGGCCGAAGTGTCTCAAGACAATTGGCAGCTTCTGGCGGCGCCGGCCCGATATCAGGGTGCCCTTAACGGTGCCGCCATTTTGTGGCGTCACATGGACCGTGGTGCCTGGACGGATGACGACCGTTTGCTGATCGGCGATATCGCCAACCAAATTGGAATCACCATTGAGCAGTTGATCCACCATGAACGGGTGGTACGCATTTCCCGCACCGATGCTATGACGGGTTTGCTCAATCGCGGCGCTTTTCTTGACGCTCTGGCCCGTCAACTGCATCGCATGGACAAAGATCCGGAAGATGCGGCCCTGATGTATGTGGACTTGGACAACTTCAAAGCGGTTAACGATACCCGCGGCCATCAGGCTGGCGACGAGGTGTTGTTGAAGCTGAGGGATATCCTGATCCAGCAAACACGGCCGACGGATTTGGTTTCGCGGCTTGGCGGTAATGAATTCGCCGTCTTTCTGGCAGGGGCAGATACGGAAATCGCCACCCGTCGGGCGGAGAAGTTTCTTGAGGTTGGTAAAGAACTGAGAGACCTGTCCGCCTCACCCACCTTCCGCTCGGAATGTCCGTTGGTATCGCCGTGTTGGACCGCCAGAATACTGAACCGTTGGATGAGCTGCTTGCCCGCGCCGACGAGGCCATGTACGATGCCAAAAAATCCGGCAAGGGACGGTTCGCCATCGCCCCGCCGCCGTCAAAGCAGGCTGCGTCATGACTCAAGCCAAGGACCAGCTGATCAAACTCCTCGGCCGTGAGGATCACGCCATTAACTACGAACAAGCGCGTGATCTTCTCGATCACGAAGACGTCGAAGTGCGCACGGCCTTGGCTCAACGAACGGATCTTGAACCGGAGATCCTCTATTTCCTATGCCGGGATCCCGACACGGTTGTCCGCCGGGCTGTGGCCGTCAATCCCAGTACACCGCAAAAGGCGCATTTACTTTTGGCGGAAGACTCCGCCGACGACGTGCGTTCCGACCTCGCAGACCGTCTCGGCAACCTGCTGCCCGATCTTTCAGAGGACGAAAAAGAAAAGGCCTACATGGCCGCGCATCAGGCCATGACCTTGCTGGCGCGGGATCAGTTGCCGTGCATTCGGCGTGTCTTATCCGAAGCGTTGAAGCAAGTTCCAACAGCGCCACGCGATATCATTCTCACACTGGCGCACGACCGCGATACCGATGTGGCTTCGCCGGTGTTGCAGTACTCCCCGGTTCTCACCGATGAGGACCTGTTTGAGGTTATAGCCAGCAGCCCGTTGAGCGCTTCGCTGGCAGCCATATCAAAACGCCATGGGGTCAGTCATACGGTTTCCGACGCCATTTTTCATACGGGAGATTCGGCCGCCGTTGCGTCCTTGCTGGGCAACCAGAGTGCTCAGATCAGAGAAGAAACGCTCGATGCCATTATCTCGGCCGCGCCTGAGCAAAACGCATGGCATGAACCGCTTGTTCGCCGCCGGGAACTCAATTCCAACGCGGCGCTGCGCATCGCCGAATTTGTTGCCGACTCTCTCATACAGGAATTGGCCAACCGGACGGATTTCGCGCCGGGTACGGTGGAGCGTCTCAAGGACGTCGTACACAATCGTCTGCAGAAAGACACCTCCAAAGAAACCTTGCTCCCACCCGATATGGATGCCGAGACTCTTGATGAAGATTCTCTGGCACTTGCCCAACAACAAGTGGACGCGTTGAGTGAGCAAGAAGCCCTCACGAAAGAAGACGTCATTACCGCCCTCGACGACGGCAATCTTTCCTTCGCCATGGTGGGAACGGCCAAACTGGCAGAGATGGATGTCAACGCCGTACGCGCCGTGGTCAATGCGCACAGAGCCAAAGGTGCTCAGGCCATAGCCTGGAAGGCAGGATTTACAGCCGAAGAATCCATGCACCTGCAAATGGCGCTTATGCGGATTCCTCCCAGCGACATCATCATGCCACGTGCGGATGGAACCTATGATGCGACGGAATCGGAAATGCTCTGGCAAATCGAGTTGTTTACCGAAGAAGCCAATGCCAATGCTTAAGATCGGTTCTCTTCATTTGTGGCGGTTCTGAGCCAGTCCTTCAGATTATCGGTAACGTAGTGGCAATGCTCCGCTCGATCGGTGTCTTCTAAAATGCTTTCATGCGTGACCAGCACCGTCACCATACCCATGTCGGCGGCCGGTTTGAGGTTCTTCACGGAGTCCTCAAACATGATGGCCGTATCCGGCTCGAACACGTGACTTTCCAAAAACTGCCGATAGGAGTCCGGATCCGGTTTGGGAATGTAATTGCCGGCGCGGATGTCGAACACGGCTTCAAAATGCTCGGCGATGCCCAAAGCCTCCAAAACGCTTTGGGCATGGCTCAGGGATCCGTTGGTGTACACCAGCTTCCGTCCCGGCAGATGGTCAATGACCGTTCCAAGATCAGGATCCGGCGCCAGCACGGTGTGATCGATGTCGTGAACGAATTCGAGAAAAGCGTCGGGATCGATATTATGGTGGATCATTAACCCGCGGAGCGTCGTACCGTGATTGCGGTAATAGGTTTTCTGAATACGGAAAGCTTCGTTCTGGTCGATGTCGAGCAGGTCAGCGATAAAGGCTTTCATCCGTACATCGATTTGCGAAAACAGATTGGCCGTCGCCGGATAAAGGGTGTTGTCCAGGTCGAAAACCCAAGTCTCGATATGAGACAGGTCCTCAGACCTGACGGCTGAGTTGCCGCGCATGCCTGTTACCTGATGAGAGTCCCGGCGCCGTGCGGTGTAAACAGTTCCAGCAGAACTGCATGCACCACCCGTCCATCCAGAATAACAGCGGCGTCCACACCGTTTTCAACGGCTTGCAAACACGTTTCCACTTTTGGAATCATGCCGCCGCTTATGGTGCCGGCTTGAATCAAAGTTCTCGCCCGCTCGACCGTGACGTCCGTCATCAGCTCTCCGGTATCGCTTAGTACACCAGCGACGTCGGTCAACATAAGCAAGCGTGATGCGTTCATGGCAGCGGCAATGGCGCCGGCCGATGTATCCGCATTGATGTTGTAGGTTTCTCCGCCGCGGCCGATCCCAATGGGTGCAATGACGGGGATAATGTCTGAATCCGCGAACGTGCCCAGAATGTGCGGATCAACATCTTCCGGTTCACCGACAAACCCCAGGTCGAGAATTTTTTCGATATTGGAACCCGGATCCTTCTTCGACCGTCTGAGCTTGCGCGCCGTGATGAGGTTACCGTCTTTACCGGATAAGCCTACGGCAAACCCCCCGGCGCCGTTGATGGCGCTGACGATCTGTTTGTTGATGGAGCCGCATAGAACCATTTCGACAATATCAACGGTTTCCGCATCGGTGACTCTGAGACCGTCTACAAACGAGCTCTGAATCTTCAGGCGCTCCAACATCTCGCCGATCTGAGGCCCGCCACCGTGCACGACGACAGGGTTGATGCCCACTTGTTTGAGAAGGACGATGTCTCTCGCGAAATCGGCAGCCAGGGAGTCGTCGCCCATGGCATGCCCGCCATACTTGACGACCACGGTCTTGCCGCTGAAGGCTTTCATATAAGGCAGGGCGTCAGCGAGAATACCCGCTTTCTCAAGCCACTCGGCGTGTTCTTCGGCTTTCGACATGGACCCCACTCTTTTACCAACGGAACCAGACGTCGCGTCCGGTTCACGACCCCCCTGATCCGGTCAATTGTGACAGGGCTGCCCGAAGGTCGGCAATACCCGTTCCTTTGACAGCACTGGTGACGACGATGTCCGGATGGGCGGCCGCATGGTGTGCCGCTTCTGAATTGACGGAGTCAACGACTTTGTCACACGCAGCATCTTTGACTTTGTCTGCTTTGGTGAGAACGATTTGGTAATTCACCGCCGCTTTATCCAGCTCTTTCATGACGGCGAGGTCATTGGCTTTGAGACCATGCCGGCTGTCCACCAGCAGACAAACCCGCCGCAGCTGTGGCCGGCCAGTCAAGTAGGCGTGGACCAATCTCGTCCATTCCTCTACGGCCGGTTTCGGCGCCCGGGCGTAGCCGTATCCGGGCAGATCTACCACCATGAGGGATTGTCCAATGTCAAAGAAGTTGAGCTGCTGGGTCCGGCCCGGCGTGTCCGACGTTCGAGCCAGAGATTTGCGGCCGGTCAAGGCATTAAGAAGGCTGGATTTGCCCACATTGGAACGACCGGCAAAGGCCACTTCCGGTAAGTCACTGTCCGGCACCTGGGAGAGATCGGCAGCGCCCAGCAAAAACGTGCAGGACCCGGCAAACAGCTTGCGGCCGTTTTCTCTCACCTGATCGTCATGAACGAGACTGTCGGGCATGACCCTGGCCTCCGGCCTCAGGCCTTGACCCCGGCCTGACGCATGATCACCCATTGCTGGAGAATGCCAAGGGCATTACTCCACGCCCAATAGATCACCAAACCGGCGGGGAAGGTCGCCAACAACACGGTAAAGATAATCGGCAGGAAGCTCATGATTTTCGCCTGCATGGGATCCGTCGGCGCGGGATTGAGCTTCTGTTGCAGCCACATGGTCAGTCCCATGATGATCGGCCAGGCGCCAATGGTCAGAAACGCCGGTACGTCGTAGGGCAGCAATCCGAACAAGTTGAACAGACTGGTCGGATCCGGCGCCGACAAGTCGTCGATCCAGCCGTAAAACGGTTCCTGCCGCATTTCGATGGTGACAAACAGCACCTTGTATAAAGCGAAGAAGATGGGAATTTGAATGAGAAGGGGCAGACACCCAGCAGCGGGGTTCGCTTTTTCCCGTTTATACAATTCCATCAATTCCTGGTTCATGCGCGTGCGATCGTCCGCATACCG
Source organism: Rhodospirillaceae bacterium (assembly GCA_965207985.1). Classification (GTDB taxonomy): domain Bacteria; phylum Pseudomonadota; class Alphaproteobacteria; order Rhodospirillales; family Rhodospirillaceae; genus CBDBND01. Next base: position 92,545 of record CBDBND010000017.1, read on the forward strand.
TTCCTGCAGCTTCTTCATTTCCGGCTGAAGTTTTTTCAGCTTGGTCATGGCACGGAACTGTTTGTCGGCGAGCGGATAAAGCAGAAGGCGCAAACCGATGGTCAAACCGAGAATGGCGAGACCGAAATTGCCGAGAACATCTTTCAGCCAGATCAAGGCGTAGAAAAACGGCTTGGTCAGGAAATAGAACCAGCCGAAATCAATGGCCAGATCAAACCGGTCTATGCCCAGGCTTTGCGTATAGCCGTCGAGAAGTTCCACTTCTTTGGCGCCGGCGAAAAAGAACGTCCGCGACCCGGCGGTTTCCCCCGGCGCAATGGTGACAGGTTCCGTGGTTCTGAAATCAGTCTGATAACGGTCGCGGCTGCCGGAAAGACTGTGGCGGAAAGTCGCCTCTACGGTCTTGTCTTGCTCATGGGCGAGGACCGCCAGCCAGTACTTGTCGGTAAAACCGATCCATCCGCCGGTCGAGGTCACGGTGTCCGTCGGCGTTTCTCTGAGGTCCTCGTAGTCCACCTCTTTCAACGTTTCGTCGAACACGCCGAGCGGACCTTCATGCAAAATGAAAAAGCCGAGAATGTCCGGCGTATCGACACGGGCGATCAGTCCATAGGGAAACAACGACACCGGATTGGGTGTCCCGTTTTCCACCTCATCGTAGATGGTGAACATGTAGTCCTGATCGAGGGTGATGGTGCGCCTGAAGGTCAGGCCCGCCCCGTTATTCCAGGTCAAGACCAAAGGCCGATCGGGGGTTAAAACCGGTGTGTCAAGGCCGGTTTGCCAGACGCTCTCGGACGAAGGCAAAGCGAGGGAGGGGTCGGCGCTGAGCCAGCCTAGCTCGGCATAATAGGGTGACGGTGCATCTGCGGGCGATAAGAGGTCAATTTCCGAACTTTCCGGATCCGGTGTTTCCCGGTACCCCTTAAGCGTTAAGTCGTCGAACCTCAGACCCTGAAGTGGAACCGAACCGCGCAAACGCTCCGTATCAATCCCAGCCCGCGGTAAGGTCTCGATGGCCGATAACCGGTCCGCCGGAGCCTCGATTTCCGGTAACGCTAACCCCGGCGCAGATGGTCCAGGGGCAGAAAGCCCAGGTGCAGACGGTGATGGTGCGTCCGGTGCCGAAGGTGTTTCTGCCGTCTCGATGTTCTGAGGCGGCGGTAGTGGTTCGGGTGCAAAAAAGTAGTCCCAGCCAAACAAGATTGCCATGGACAGCACAATAGCCAGGAACATGTTGCGCTGGTCGGTCATGGCTCACACTTTGGATTTGCCGCACAACACGTCTCTTTCGACGTGCCGCCCGATGTCTTGCTGGTGCGTTCAGGCACCGGGTCAACACCGCCGTCACTCCACGGATGACACCGCATCAATCTGCGCACTCCCAACCACATGCCCTGCACACTTCCGCGGCGTGCAATCGCCTCGGCCATATAAGCCGAACAGGTGGGATGAAACCGGCACCGCTGACCCAGCAAAGGCGATAAGGCAATTTGATAAGCCCTGATCAAGCCGGTGATGAATGTTTGTCCAGTCGTCACGTCTTATTTTCCTGCCCAGCTTTAGACCTTTGTAAGGTCGTCAGTGCCGAACGCAAATCCTGTTCCATTTCTGCAAACGGCAATAAGGCCGTTTCTTGTCTGCCGATAAGTACGTAGTCCATGCCCGGTGACCCAAGGTCCGGCAACACCCGTTCCGCCAAGGCCCGCAGCCGGCGCTTGGCTCTGTTCCGCATGACCGCATTTCCTACTTTTCGGCTGGCGGTAAAACCGACCCGTATGTCTGTTGCGTCATTGTTCCGCTGTGAAGCCTGCAAGATAAACCCCGGCATGACACGCTTTGTGCGTGCGGCTGCCACGGCCACATAGTCTTCCCGGCTCTTCAGGCGGCCCAGGGACTGTCCCATGGTCCGGATCCTCCGACCGAGGCGAAAGATTAAGCTGACAGGCGCTTACGGCCCTTGGCCCGCCGGTTGGCGAGGACCTTGCGGCCGGCTTTGGTGGCCATACGGGCGCGGAACCCATGGCGACGCTTGCGGACCAATCGGCTCGGCTGGAACGTCTGTTTCACGAGGGTTTCTCCGCTGTAGCGCTTAAAAAATCATCCCGCCGTCACGATGCGGCGGGCGGTGGCGAAAGCCGGAGGGGTGTATAGCCGTGGGTTGGGGCACTGTCAATCCGCCGGTCCCTGCCAATGCGCTTCAAGACAATTGATTTTGGGTCTTGCCTAGCAGATCGGTTTTTCTCGCGGTTGACGTAGCAGAAGCCTGACCTTGTTGGAAGCCCGATGGTTGAAGCGCCACTCGGTTTCCTTGAGGTGGAGGTGGAATGTGTGTCTGGGCACACCCATGAACTTTACGAGCCGCACCTTGGCCATGCCCCAGAAGCCCTCGATGCCATTGATGTGAACCGGGCCGCGGGCGAACTCATCGCAGGAATGGTCGACCCGGAAGTGACCATAGCCGAGATCGACGAGGCCGTTGTAGCCGCGCCATCCATCGGAGTTGACGACGGTGCTTGGATCGACCCTGCCCCGAATAATCCCCTGTAGCGTTGACTTTGAGCAGTCCGGGACGATCTCGGTGTAGACCTGCCCTTCGCGTTCGAAGATCCCGAAGACGACTGTCTTGCCATAGGCTCCGCGTCCGCGCTTGCCTTTGATGCGTCTGGCACCGAAGAAGCTCTCATCGACCTCGACCACGCCGAAGAACGGGCGCTGTGCTTCGCAAGCCGCGAGGATCCGCTCCCTTAGGCCGCGGTAGATCCGGTTCACAGTGTTGCGATTTACGCCGCAAATCGCGGCCGTTTGCAGCGCCGTGAGATCAGCGGCAAAGCACTTCACGACAAGGCGAATCTGAGCTTCAGAAAGTTTGGAACTTTTCGAGTATCGGTTTTTCATTACCATACAGAGCTTTATGCCGCCATCGGCTATGCTCTGCTAGGCAAGACCCAAATACAATTTGAAACCTTGAGATAATCGCGAACCCGCTCAGCGATTCCAATTAACGCTCTGTCGTTGTCGATCCCAATGACCTCCTGCGCGCCGTCTGCAAGTCCGAGAGACAGAAAGCCGACGTTACAGCCAATATCCAAAACGCGGGCACCGGCGGTAAGCGACTTCAGGTCATAGGCTGAAAGTCGCTCATCCGTATCGCGGCTGCCGGGAATGAAAGCCGGGCTGCAGCTCTGGTAAGGCAAACCGTAATCGCCGAAACGGATACCGGCGTTTTTGCGGTAATCCTGCCAAAGACCTTCGACCGCCCCATGCAACTGCGCCAAGTCTGCGTGGTCATCTGAATTTTCAACCGCTTTCTTCAGCGCCTCGGCATAGCCGCGGACGTGATAGGTGTACGGCCGGCAGGATAGAGCACGCCAATAGTGTTGAATGGCATCCGCTCCCTTGCCTTCCCGTTCCGACCTTTCAGCGCGAATCCGATGCAAGGTCGGCAATTGTTCAACGCACTCAGCGATGTCCTATGAAGGCAGTTCCGTTGCAGCGAGGCGATCAATGCCTTTGATCACAGGATGCGCCGGTGCTTGAGGGTGTGGCGGAATAAGACCGCCATCGGCGAGGTCATCGCGTCCGTAAGCATCGGCAAAGCCCCCCAGCAAGACGGCAAACGGTTTCCACAGTCCGACAGCGTCGTCGTAAACCGGTGGCCGGTCGGCAAAACTGGCCCAGGGCATGGGCTTCAGATCGTTGCTGTCAGGTTCGGTGGTTGGAGGACGTACGGTGTCTGTCCAGGGCAAATTCAGCGCTTTCAATACGTCATGCAGAACTTTCTTCGGATCAGAAACCAAGTCCTCGTAGGTGATGCTTGCAATGACCGGGTCCCAGTCCTGCCAATGGCTGTATAGAGCTTCATAGGCTTTGAGCCGGTCGGCGATGCCAGTCCACGTATCAGCCCAATGCCCGCCGGTAACAAAATGCCGGACAAAAATACTGACCGCGAGGTCAAGGGGCCCCGCGTGATCTGAATGATTTTGGCGTCGGGACAGATTTGCAAAAGCAGATCGAGATACAAACTGTTTACAGGATGAGTGTCGATGACGTAGCGCGCCTTGCCACCTAATTGTGCCAGTGACTCCCGGTAAGCCGTTCCGGCTTCTTCTAAGAATTGCGGATCATGAGCGATGTCTTGCTCGGCAAGTTTCGGCAACATTCCGGTTTCGTCAGCACCGGAAATGTCGGGATGCCCAGACAGCCAGGCTTGTAAGAGGGATTTGCTCGAGCGCGAAGGCCCCGAGATCATAAGCGGTGTTGGCCCGCTCCCTGACTTCCGTTCACCCTCAGGCAAGGGAGAGGCAACGATATTTTTAACGCGCTGTTCGAAGGCCTCTGTTGAATGGGTATGGGTTGGCGGCGCGGTTGCGGACCGCTCCAAGTTTCCTTGCGAAAACGCGGCAAGGCTTCCTTCAAAGTCTTGTTTGACAGCAAAGAGATTGCCCATGGCGAACCAGGCTTTGATCCGGTCTTCAGGGTCGAGATCATCTTCGGACAACAGCATGGCAAGCCTGTCCAAGAGCGTGTCCGGATCAGGCGAACCGGCGAAGAGGGAAAGATTGTAGTGGGCGGTCACATGATCTGGGGCAAAGTCGAGAAGATTAAGCAGGGCCTCCCGCGCCTCTGCCGTGCACCCACTGTCCCACAAGGCTTGCGCCCGTTTGAGATGAAAAGCCTGATCCGTTGGACGGTGTTCAAGCATGCGTTCGTAGACCACGGCCGCGTCCTCGAACTTTCTGCGTGCGATAAGAAGGTTGGCGAGCGCCAGTCCCGCGGGCCGATACCCTTTGTCAACATCGAGTGCGGTACGGTAGGCGCGTTCCGCTTGATCAAAGTCTCCCACCGCAATGAAAACCTGACCGGCGGTATTGAGCGTGCTTGCATCCGCGCTGTCATTGTCGAGAAGCTTGGCGGCAACGTCTAAGGCCTCAATGCTCTTACCGAGGTCTGCCTGAACGGCGGCGAGAAGAGCTGTGAATCCGCATGATCCGGGCGAAGGGATAAAGCCTTGATCAAGACGTCTTCCGCTTGGTCGGACCGTCCGTCGTGAACGGCAATGACACCGAGGTTATAGAGCGCCGACGCATGATCCGGTTGACGATCCAGGACCCGGCGAAACGCACGCTCTGCGTCTGCCATTTGTCCGTCCCGTAGGGCAGACACACCGGCTTGAAAGTCAGACTCTCCGGTCTCGGACACTGTTCAACTGAAGTCCGGCTTCCGTTTTTCCATAAAGGCGGTGAACCCCTCTTTGAAATCGGCACCGGAAAACGACTGGATAAAGAGATCCCGGGTTTCTTTGGTGTCGTCGGCGTTTCCGTCCAGAATCATTTGGACGATTTTCTTCGCGGACTCGGAAGAGAACTGCGACGCGCCACAAACCAAAGCAACGAAATCATCGACTTCCTGTTCAAGGGCATTCGTACCGACAAGACGATTGATGAGCCCGAGCGTTTTCGCTTCCTCCGCTTCGATGATGCGCCCGGTATAGAGAATATCCTTGGCAGTGGACGGCCCCACTGCATCGATTAGGCGTTTGGTGTCGGCAAGACTGTACACCAGACCCAACTTGCCCGGTGTTATTCCTAATTTGGCAGACGGGTCGGCAAAACGGAGATCGCAACACAGGGCAATGCCGCATCCGCCGCCGACGCAGGCACCACGGATCATCGCCACCGTTGGTTTGGGAAACCGGTAAAGCGCTTTTTGAGCGTCGTAGGTTATTTCAGCGAGGGTTGACGCCATGGCGGGATCGTCAAACACCGCCTTCATCTCTTCAATGTCGGCCCCAGCAGCAAAGGTGTTCCCAGCCCCGGTAACCACAAGAACCCGCACAGACCGGTCGCTTTCCGCTTCTTGCAACAGCGTGGTCATGCGCTGCCACATGGCGAGATTGAGCGCGTTGCGTTTTTCGGGCCGGTTCAAACAAAGAACGGCGTGGGAGTCCTTCCGCTCAAGGGTAATCGCATCGTCGGACATTATAGCTCTCTTGGCAGAGATCGTTTCGTCAGCGGTTCTAGCGCACAGCCGACCGAATCACCACGTTCAAACGAATGATAATGTCTTAAAAGCGGGTCTGTCATGATGGTGTCATATGGACTCATGCACAGGTGCGCTATAGTGCCGCCCGATTCGGAAACGGGAACTCGTTCAGTATGTCACATCGCGCTCCGTCACGTCGCGCGCTCTTATCACGCGCAGCAACCTTGGCCTTGGCGCCGGCGATCGCTGCCGCACCTTACAAAAAGGTTTGGGCGCAACCCCGGTTTATGGATTACCCATTTAAATTGGGCGTGGCATCGGGCGACCCCCTCCCCGATGGCGTGGTGATATGGACCCGGCTGGCTCCGGACCCTTTCACCACCGAAGCGCTCCCTCAGGAGCCCATCGAGGTGGACTGGCAGGTGGCCGAAGACGACGGCATGCGCCGGGTGGTGCGAAGCGGAACAGCGCGTGCACGGGCGGAATTTGCCCATGCTGTCCATGTGGAACTGCGAGATTTAAAACCAGGTCGAGAATATTTTTACCAGTTTCGCTCTGGGGGCGAAGTCAGTCCCATCGGCCGCACCCTCACCGCACCGGGTCAACGCGAAAACGTGAGTAACATGAAGTTCGCGTTCGCCTCCTGTCAGCATTACGAGCACGGCTATTTCACTGCCTACCGGGACATGATCGCCCAAGACCCGTCGCTGATCATTCATCTCGGCGACTACATTTACGAATACGCCATCTCCCGGTCTCCACTGCGTCGCCATCCGATAGAAGAAGCCTACGATTTGGACGACTACCGCGCCTTGCACGCCGTCTACAAACTCGACCCGGACCTTAGGGCGGCGCACGCTTACGCGCCGTGGGTCTGTACCTGGGACGACCACGAAGTTGAAAACAACTACGCCGACGATCAGCCGGAATTCGGTGAGCCGTCAGAGGAATTCCTAAGACGGCGCACGGCTGCGTATCGCGCCTACTTCGAGCATCTGCCTTTGCGACTCATGGCGGAACCGCAAGGGCCACGCATGCGCATCCATCAGCGCTTTCAATACGGCGATCTGGCGGAGTTTTCCGTCCTGGATCTCCGCCAGTTCCGCGACCGCCAAGCCTGCGAGCCGGAAGGATTCCCGGCTGGCGCGGTGATCGACATTGAAACCTGCCCAGACGTGCTCGATGAAAACCGCTCGCTGATGGGCCGGGAGCAGGAGTTCTGGTTCGCTATTGGCTTCGGCCGCGGCGGATCCACTTGGAACGTCATCGCCCAGCCGCTAATGATGGCCGGTCTGGACCAGCTGCCCGGGCCGGGCCGTGGCGTCTACAACGACAATTGGGGCGGGTATCTCGCCAATCGGCAGCGGGTCGTCAATCTCATCAAACAGCGTAATGTTCAGAACGTGGTGTCGCTCGGTGGAGACATCCATGGCTTCTGGGTCAGCGACATCACGGAAATGCCCTTTGACCCTGACAGCCTCAAGGTCGGAACCGAATTCGTCTGCACGTCCATCACGTCGCCGAGTTATCTTTATGAAACATTTTCAGAAGTGCTGCCGGAAAACCCGCAGGTCAAACTGTTTGAAGACCGGGTGCGCGGCTACGTCATGTGCGATCTCAACCAAGAGCGATGGCGCTCGACGTTGCGGACGGTGAGTTCCATATTAGACCCCGACCCGACGTTCGGGACTCTGGCGACCTTTGATGTCGAGAACGGCACACCGGGCCCTATGCGCGTTTAAGGTTTTGATCAGCCGACAAAGAAAGGGCGCCCATCTAGGGCGCCCTTTTTCGATATTTAACGCTGGCCTTTAGAAGCGGTATTTGACCATGAACTGGATGCCCCACAGGGAGGTGCGGCCATCACCGTCCGTGTCGATGTCACCCCGGCGGAAGTTGGAGTAGACGTATTGCCCCGCGGCGTTCTGGGCAACGGAGACAATGGGACGGACCAGCCAGAACTCCGGTGTATCGACGATCGTACCCCAGTCGCTGTCGAGGAAATTGGTGAAGTTCTCGAAGGTAAAAGAGAATTCAACCTTGTGACCGTCGAAGTAAGACGGGATTTCCTGTCTGAACTGCAGATCGACGCGCGTCGTCCACGGCATGCGGAAGGCATTGCGCGGCGCGACCTGGCCAGCAAACCGGCTTAGCAGGCTGCTGAAAAACGATTTGGAGCGATCATCTCGGCAATTTTGTTTTCGTATGAGCCATTTTCCGATTCTATTTTTTCGCGGACGCCCATCCATTGATTCTTTCGTTTCGCGAGATGGGCTCTCGGCCGAGTTTTTCATCAGCCTGTTAGGCCCGTTTCATCCAGGAAGGCTTGGAATTCCGCTTGGTCGATTCCGTCCAGCACGACATCGCCGTTGAATTCCGGCACGTAGAACAGGTTGGAATCGCGCCGGGTGTATTCGGCCGAGTTACCGAAGATGGAGGCGTCGTTGCCGTCGTTGTAGGTGAAGCTGTAGGGGCTGCCCGACCGGCTCTCAAAGAACAAGGAGAACGATGTCGTATTGTCGTCCCAGAAATCGTGCATCCAAGTCAGATTACCGACAAAGCGATGGCGGATTTCATAGTTGGATGTTTCCGTGGTCAGGGCTTCGCGGTCGATAGCGGCGACGCGGCCGTGGTTGGACGATGCAATGGAGCTTGTGCCCGGTGTCAGTTCCCGCGTGTCCTGGAAGGCATATGCCACATAGGTGTCTAGCTCCAGCTGATCGAAATACTTGGACACGGCCAGGGTATAGGTCTCTGATCCGCCTTGGCCTCGGGTACGGATACCCAGGTCGAAGGTGGAACTGAACCGGTCCCGGGCCGCCCGGATCGGACGACCGTCGATGGGTGACGTACCGACGATGGTTTGTGCCTGTAGGTCGTTCCACACCGGTGTGTTGTGGACCCGGCTGATAAGCACTTCCGCCTCGAAGAGATAGCCTTCCCAGTCGTAAGACGCGGCCAGATTGGCCTTCCACGCCGACGGGATACCGAAATCGTCTGTCAGGAAATTGGTGGAGCCATTACCCGGCTGCAGCGTCGCATCAACAGCGGCGGGGATGTCGAAGCCGTCCACGTTGGTCAGATAGACGGACGGATCAAGGCCGCTCAGGTCCGGTCCGACGATGGTGACCCCATCGTTGGTGTAGTTGTTGGAAATCCAAACATTGGGATTACCACCGGAAAACAGGCCAATGCCGCCACGGATGGACAACCGGTCATTCCATTCGGGATCCCAGTTGAAGCCGAAGCGGGGCATGAGGATGTCCTTGCCATCCAGATTGTTGGTGTTGTCGAACCCGTAGGTCGCCTGGAAGTTGGGATTCAACGTCGGCCGGTCACCCATGTTGATCCACTCATAACGCAAGCCGAACAACAGGGAGAGATTGGGCAGCACATCCCATTCGTCTTGCAGGTAGACGGAATGCGTTGCGAACCCAAAGTTGGCGCCACCGTCATTCTCGTTACCGGTGACGGCGTTTCCGTAAGAGAAATCGGAGGCGATGCGATTTTGCAGATCGGCAATACTGTCGAAGTCGTAACTGCCTTCAGAATTGACAACGAAGAGATGGAAGACTTGCAAGTCTTCCATCTCATAGCCACCCGATATGAGATGGTCGCCGAGGTAATAGTCGCCTTTGAGCTTCACCTGCCAGGTTTCGTTATTGAGCGCATTGGCATGGCGGAAGATGTCAGGCCCCAGCCGGATTTCACCGCCGGATGGGAGAGCAATGGTGAACTGGGCAAAATCGTTGCCCGCGAGCGACGCTTGGGTGGTGTCGTTGGTCTTACGGCCGATCTTGAATTCTGTCGAGAAGTCGGGTGTCCAGTCAGAGAAGACCTGGGCGTTGAACACTTCCAGCCTTTCACCACGATTATAGGACTGTGACGGCAGGGCCAAACGGTCGCTGGACGTGCTGGAACCCCGCTCCTCAAATGTATTGCCGTTGGTGTACTGGTAGGTCAGCGTCGCCCGGTGATCTTCTGAGATATTGGCATCTAGCTTGAGCAGAATTTTTTCGTCCGTCTGCGGGAAATTTGAAAGATCCGCCGGATTCAGCGGATCGTATCCGTAGACGGAATTCATGATTTGAATGACCTGATCAACTTCCGCTTGCGTGACGAGGTCAATCTCCGAATTACGGCCGGAGCCTGCGGGACCAAACTGGATGCCTGCACCGACAGCTTCAAATTTGTCGTAAGAAGCGAAGAAAAACAGTTGGGTCTTGCCTAGCAGATCGGTTTTTCTCGCGGTTGACGTAGCAGAAGCCTGACCTTGTTGGAAGCCCGATGGTTGAAGCGCCACTCAGTTTCCTTGAGGTGGAGGTGGAATGTGTGTCTGGGCACACCCATGAACTTTACGAGCCGCACCTTGGCCATGCCCCAGAAGCCCTCGATGCCATTGATGTGAACCGGGCCGCGGGCGAACTCATCGCAGGAATGGTCGACCCGGAAGTGACCATAGCCGAGATCGACGAGGCCGTTGTAGCCGCGCCATCCATCGGAGTTGACGACGGTGCTTGGATCGACCCTGCCCCGAATAATCCCCTGTAGCGTTGACTTTGAGCAGTCCGGGACGATCTCGGTGTAGACCTGCCCTTCGCGTTCGAAGATCCCGAAGACGACTGTCTTGCCATAGGCTCCGCGTCCGCGCTTGCCTTTGATGCGTCTGGCACCGAAGAAGCTCTCATCGACCTCGACCACGCCGAAGAACGGGCGCTGTGCTTCGCAAGCCGCGAGGATCCGCTCCCTTAGGCCGCGGTAGATCCGGTTCACAGTGTTGCGATTTACGCCGCAAATCGCGGCCGTTTGCAGCGCCGTGAGATCAGCGGCAAAGCACTTCACGACAAGGCGAATCTGAGCTTCAGAAAGTTTGGAACTTTTCGAGTATCGGTTTTTCATTACCATACAGAGCTTTATGCCGCCATCGGCTATGCTCTGCTAGGCAAGACCCAAACAGTTTGTCTCGCACTATTGGTCCGCCAAGGGTGAATCCGTAGGTTTCTTCGTTGAACTCGGTCAGTTCGTTCGTCATGCCGTCGATGGTGTCACCGTAGAGATCATCTGTTGTACGCACGTAATAGGCGGACCCGGAGAACTCATTGGTACCCGACTTGGTGACGATGTTGATCGTGCCGCCGGTGAAGCCGTTGTAGGTCACTTCAAACGGCGACGTCAGGACCGTGACCGCTTCCACGGCGTCGATATTGATGGGGCTGCGTTGGGTGGGATAGCCGTTGTTGTTGAGACCAAAGTCGTCGTTCTGCTTGATCCCGTCAACGGTCACTGAATTGAACCGGTTGTTGTTACCGGCGACCGAAAACGCATCTTCATTGGTTGGGTCGAGGGAAACCAGCGGATTGCGGCGAATAACGTCCTTGAGGTCACGGCTGATCGAGGGCAGATCGGCAATCTGTTCGGCGCCGAAGGATGAACCACCACCGTAGGACAGCCCCTCGCCGCCGATGGCTACGCCGGTGACGACAATTTCTTCGGCGATGTCGATGCCGCGTTCAAGGGCAACATCTAAGTCGTAGGTATCACCCAAACCGAGAAAGATATCTTCAACCGTTTGATTGCGGAACTGATCGGTCCGAATCCGAACGATATAGGGACCACCGACGCGAAGGTTCCGGACGGAGAATGACCCATTGCCCGTCGTTGTGGCAGTTCGGGTGGACCCTGTGGGTGTGTGGACAATTTCGACCGTCGCCCCTCCCACACCAACGCCGTCAGTCGAGGTGATACTCCCCCGCATGCTGGAGGTTGTTTCCTGAGCCATGACCATGGCCGACGTGCCAAACAGGCATACAAAAACCAAGGCCACGCGGCGCAGCCAAACGGTTAATAGAGTCATGATGTCCTCACCCCGATCGCACCTTAACCACGTTGCAGGACCGGCCCGCGACTGATCGGGTCGCTCCCGCGTCGTGCCTGCCTTCTAGCAAAAGCAGCCACAGAAAAAACGTTATGGGTTTATGACAAACCTTCTTTTCATTGGACGTATTGCACTGGGTGAGAGCTGGATCGCGGCACTCCACCCCAGTGTCCGCAACGCCTACTTTTTCTTAGCAGCTTTCGCCTCCGCCTTCTTCTGTTTTTCGATCAATTTTTCTTCCGGCGTCTTGCCCTTGCCGACATGGAACTTATCCACAAACAGAGACTTTTTTGACCCCTCCCGGTACCAGGTCATGACCATGGGAATGCCGGCTTTTCTAAACAGCCCGATCTGCGGGCAGCGGCGGTCCGTTTCCCGTGCCAGAGCTTTGATCCGCTCCGTCTTTTCCCGCGACTTCACATAGAGGTCGAAATTGATCTGCTCGTACTTGGGTTGAAGGTGGAGGTCGAAAAAGAAGCCCCGGATATCGATGAGCGAGCGGATATCGGTGCGCAGATCCTGATAATTAAAACCCTGGTCACGGGCCACCACGGTAATGGTGATGGAAGTACAGGCGGCCAAAGCACAAAGCTGAGCATGGACCGGCGTCCAACCGCGGGACCTGCCCTGCAGGTCAGGCGGATCGCCGATATCAAACCCTTCCGGTTCGTCGAACATGATAGACGACTGTCCGTCAAAGAAACCTTCCACGCGCATTTGCTCGAAGGACTTCGTGCTGACATCGGAGATGCCGATGTACTCAGGATAATGGGCGTTGCGTTCCATAAGTGTGCTCCCCTGTCCGGCCCGCTCGAAACTGCATCGGGCTTCCCAACTTGCATGGGAGTATGGCACCTATGACCCATGGTGTCGGCACAACAATTCTCTTTTTCCGCCATTGATCATCTCGGCGTTGTCGGCCGGAATATCACGGCGCTGACGACGGCCTATACGCGGCTCGGTTTTAGCCCGACGGTGCCGGTGCCGCTGATGGGTGAGAAAGACGGAGTTCCGGTTCCGCTGGGTCAGGACTCCGCCCACCTCATTTTTGCCGACAGCTATGTGGAGTTGACCGGCGTTACCTCGCAAGACCCGGGCCACCATCTCGCCCCCTGGCTGGCCAGACGGGAGGGCCTCCATATCCTGGCTTTGGGCAGCGCCGACGCCGAAGCCAGCCGCGCCGTGCTGACGGACGCAGGGCATGACGTAGCCGCGGTGCAAAACGCCAGCCGTCATGTGGACTATGGCTCAAATCATGGCGACGCCCAGTTTCACTGGTTCAAGATCCCGGATGACATGGCCGACGAAGGATTTCTTTGCATTGTTGAACAGCTGACCCCGAACCTGGTGTTTCAGCCGCCACATCAAGGACACCCAAACGGTGCCATTGGTGTGTTCGGCGTCATCGCCGTCGCGGACGATGCAGACAGGGTACGCAGTCATTATGCGCAGCTACCTGGTGCGAGCGGTACGGAGAACCACCGTGTGCGGTTCGGACGTCAGTACATCGACGTTTTCGATGGCGCTGCCCTGGCGCAAACGTATCCGGCGGCTGATAACATTTCAGGACCGGCCTTGGCGGGATTCGCGTTGACGGTTGAGAGGGTGGAGACCACTCGATCCTGCCTCTCCGATAACGGCATTTCCATGCATGAAAGTGCGAACGGGGACATCTACATCAGCCCTGGCGACGGGTGCGGCGCGATGGTCGTCTTCGTGCAGGCTTAAGGAGACGCGTACATATAGTCGCGGGTGAGCGGAACCGCTTCCAGCGACGGGCTCATTTGAATGTGGAAGTTGACATGAAAAGCGTTGCGGAAACTGGACTCCGCGCTGGCCAGAAAAAACTCCCACATGCGGCAGAACCGCGCATCGTAAATCTTTTCCATCTCATCGCGGTGGTCCATGAACCGGCGGCGCCATTCCTTTAATGTGTAGGCGTAGTGGAGGCGCAGGGTTTCCACATCGGTGATGTAGAAACCTGCCTTTTCCACATGGGGTACGATCTCGGACAACGCCGGTGCGTATCCGCCGGGAAATATGTACTTCAAGGTCCAGGAGTCGGATGCGCCCGGACCGTCGGCCCGGCCGATGGTATGCAACAAGGCCACACCGTCATCGGTGAGATGGTCGCGCACGGTTTTGAAAAACGTGCTGTACAAGGGCAGGCCCACATGCTCGAACATGCCAACAGAGACGATACGGTCAAAGGTGCCTTCCACTTCGCGGTAATCCTGGAACAAGAAACGCACGTCTTCGCCGGCGCCTTCTTTTTCCGCCCGGTCCCGGGCAATCTTGAGCTGCTCCTCGGATAGACTGATGCCGGTGACGGATACGCCGTGGCGTTTGTGCAGAGCCAAAGCAAGGCCGCCCCAACCGCAGCCGATGTCGAGCACGGTCATGCCCGGCTCGAGCAGAAGTTTTGCGGCGATGTGGTCCACTTTGTTGCGCTGAGCGATTTCGAGGGAATCGTTGGGCGAGCGGTAATAGGCCATGGAGTACTGCATGTCCTCGTCCAAAAACCGCTCGTACAGGGTGGATGACAAATCGTAGTGGTGAGCCACATTGCGCGCAGCCCGGCGGACGGGATTGTAGGTACGGACCAAACCACCGAAGCGCTCGATGGATTTGAGCGTGCGTGCCGCCCAATGGCCGTGGGCCGTCCCGATATTCGACATGACCAGGTCGAGCATGTCGAACAGGTCGCCATCCTCGATGGTGAGTGTGCCGTTCATATAACCTTCGCCGGCGTAGAGCGCAGGATTGATGAACAGTTTGGTGCCGAGCCATGGATCGTGAAACGTCACCGTAACCGTCGGTGCATCGCCGGTTCCAACCTCATGGCGGCGGCCATCATGATCGATGATGATCAGCGTGCCCCGTTTCATCAGAGGCTTCAAAAAACGAGCAAACAGCACTGGCGATATCCCATTGGAGGAAATTGAGTGAATTCACTATGGAGTATCCTATAACCGAACAGTCTTGTCTGTCCTGTGACAATGAACCTGACCGGGGCTGGAGCGTGGTATAAAAACGGACGATGAATACGGATGAACGCGTCATTATTGTTGGCGGCGGACCGGTGGGTCTGGTCACTGCGGTCAGGCTGGTCAAAGCCGGGATCCCGGTTGTGGTGCTCGAAGCCGAGAGCGAACCCTTTTCAGAACCGCGGGCTTCGACGTTTCATCCCCCGACACTGGATCTGCTCGACACGCTTGGTCTGGGACAACGGCTTGTCAAATTAGGCCGTCCAGCGCCCACCTGGCAGTACTGCGTCTTAGAAACCGGTGAGAGAGCGGTTTTTGACATCGGTATCATTAAGGATGAGACCAACCATCCCTACCGCCTGCAATGCGAACAGCTCAATCTGGTGATTGAGGCGGGAAAAATGTTGGAAGCGGACTCGCCAGGAGCGCTGATCTATAACGCGAAGGCGGTGAACGTGGCGCAGGATGAGACCGGGGTTACGGTGCACGCCCTTATCGACGGCGAGCCTGCGCAGCTGCGCGGCCGGTGGCTCATCGGCGCAGACGGAACCAACAGTGTCGTCCGCTTGGCCATGGCCATGCCGTTGATCGGCGAGACCTATCCCCTGACGTCCATTACCCTTGGCACGTCGTTCCCCTTTCACGAACATTTGGATAACCCCTGTGTCGTCAATTATTTTTGGGCCGAGGGATGGGCCTTCGGCATGTTTCGCACCAGGCAGATGTGGCGGGTGGGTTATTCCCCGCCCAAGGACATGGACGATGAAGCGGCCCTTGCCGACGTCTCCATTCAAGAGCACTTGAACCGCATCGTCCCGGGTGCTGGACCGTTCGAAATATTCATGGCGCGCATCTATCGGATACACCGCCGCTTGGTGGATCATATGCGCATCGGCCGGATCCTGCTCGCCGGGGATGCCGCCCATCTCAACAGCCCATCGGGTGGGTTTGGCATGAACGGTGGTGTTCATGACGCTTTCAATCTCACCGACAAACTGACCCGCGTCTGGCACGGAGACGACGACTCATTGTTGGATTTGTATTCCCGCCAGCGCCGGTTTGCCGCTCACGCCGACATTCAGACCACCTCTGACGCCAATTACAAACGCCACCGCGAGGCAGATCCTGAACAACGCAAAGTAATCCTCAAAGAGATGCAGGAGATCGCCAATGACGAAAAGAAACTTTACGAATTTGTACGGGCGACATGTTTGATGGATTCTTTGGAGCGGGCCAACGCGGTGACATAAACCTAGATGGCGTTAGGCGGTGATCCATTTTTCTTGTTCGGGCGGCGCAAAAGGCATTGCTTCGTCCACCGGTTTTGCAAACTTGAAATAATTTTCTTCGGTGAACGGCAGAGCATCGCCCGTCTCCGGATGCCACAAACTGCGGCGCATGGCCGGTAAATTTCCGTAGTACACATGCAGGGCGACTGACCGAACATTGCCTGGATTGCCGACGCAATGAATGGCATCGGCGGGCAAGAAAACGAGATCTCCGGCCGTGTAGGTTCGTCCTACCGTGCGTTCCTGTTTGCCGGCTCGCAATCGATAGTAAGTCGAGATTTCCGTTCCCTGACACAGTGCGATGGTTGCCGCCATATTATGATTGTGGGGCGGATAGAGAACGTTGGGGCTTAGTTGAACTAAAAAAATCGTGATGTTGTTATCGGCATGAAGAAGAACTTCTTCCTCTTCGAAGACAGGCAGCGCCGCGGTCATGGAGAAATGATTGGTCAACTCATAGCGCAGACGGGCTGAGATATAGTCAGCACAATTGAGTTCTCCACCCGCACGTTCGCAATCTTTGACAAAACGGCGCAGATCAAAAACCAACAGTGAACCCCCCTCTCCAATTGAGTGAGCGCAATTCTTGCATTTCACGCTCTTCGTACCGGCTCCCCTATCCGTCACCGGCAGACAAACGTTAGCATCGTGGTCATCCGGATCAAGCCTGCCCTGAAATTTAGATAGCCATCCTTTGCCAAAAAGGGCGTTGGGCGCTACCTTAGAGCGAACTCGTCCTCCACCCGATTCCACCTAGGGAGACCAGGATGCAACGCCAGGACCAGCATGCCGTTCTGCCTCAGTCGTCTGTCAGCGAGCAGGCGCGCCAGGACTTTCTCAATCAGCTTGGCAAGCATGTGCTCAACGAGATCACACCGGGCAACAAAGCCGCCTATGAACGCCGGGTACTACCGAAGTTCAAGGCCGAACACGACCGCGAGCCGGAAACACGTCATGAAATCCGCAAAGCCATGGTGCATGACTCCTATTACCAAATGACCAGTTCGTTCCAGCGCACTGTTCAAGAGATGATGTGGAACTCGGTGGACGACACCATCCAAAGGCAGCTCCCGGATTTGATCGCCACGGCAAAAGACATTCGTGAAGGCGAAACTTTAGGCTCCCTGCACTTGGATTCTGATTTTGAAATTCCTTCCTACATTGCTGAAAACGATCACCATTGCATGCCCGGCGGCTACTCGGGCGATTTGGTGGAGGACGACATCACAGCCGGTGCGCTCTACGACAAAGGCGCTTACATCTACACCCAAGGTCTGTTCGGTCCCCGCATGGACGGTATCGGTAAAGCCACTGCTTTGATGGCAAAGCGGGAGTTTCCTGATCTCGAGCCTAAAATGATTCTCGAGATTGGATGCACCGCCGGCGCCTCAAGCACGGCTCTAAAGATGGCCTATCCCGACGCGGAGGTACACGCCATCGACGTGGGTCCGGCAGTGTTACGGTACGCCCATGCCCGTGCGGAAAGTTTCGGTATTCCCGTTCACTTCTATCAAATGAATGGTGAAGCGCTGACTTTCGACGATGAAACGTTTGATTTGGTGAATTGCGGCGCGTCCTTCCACGAAATGTCACGCTCTGCTGTCTACAACGTGTTCAAAGAAGTGTACCGGGTGCTCAAGCCGGGCTGTGTCTTCCTCATGTCTGAACTGCCTCCTTACGAGGGCATGAATCCGTGGACCCAGTTTGTCAAAGATTGGGACACCTACAACAACAACGAACCTTTCTGGGGCACCATGCACGAAATGGATTTCGGCGAGGTGGCCGAAGCTGCCGGTTTCGAACCAAGCAAATGCTGGCAGGGCTACGGCCCCGGCATCGCCGAAGCCAACGCTTTGACCGATGCCGTCGAAGTGCAGAACAAAAAATTTATGGGGTCGACCCGCGGCGGCGGCAACGCCTGGTACGCGCATATGACCAAATAGACGCGAAGCGTCCGCATCCATCATGGCAGAGCGCATTCAAACCCCGCGGCCGTCGAAAGGCAACCGGCCGCAATACTTTGACGATCCCAACTTGGACCAGATGCATGCCATGATCATCGCTCTGGCGACGGAAGTGTCGGTGCTGACAGACCGGTTTGATACCCTGGAGCGGGTCTTGGAGGAGAAAGGCAGTGTCACCCGGGCCGACATCGAGGCTTGGGAGGCGGACGAAACCGCTTGGGAGGAACGGCGCGAACAACGGGAACAATTGATACGCCGCCTGTTCCGCACCGTGCGCGAAGCGCGATATACACTGGAGGGAGGACAAGAAGAATGAACCACACAGCTTGGGCATCCCTCTGCAGTTTTCTCATCACGGCGGTGTTGTTTGCCACCCCATCCGTCGCTCAACCCGAAAGCGACGCCGTGCACTTCGAAACCAATTCGGGGCTTCATTTTTTTGCTGGCGGAACGGTGACGATCGTCGAAAAAGGTGCCGACGATATTTATGCCGCGGGCGGGACCATCTCTGTGGTCGCAACCACGGCGGAGGACCTGATTGTGGCTGGCGGGTCCGTCACGTTCAAAGACATTGAGGTGGAGGATGTCGTCACGGCTGGCGGTGATATCGAAGTCGAGGGATCGCTGGGCCAGGACCTGATTGCCACGGGAGGCGCCATTACGGTGTTTGAATCAACGGTCGTGTCCGGTGATGCCGTCTTGTCCGGTGGTGAAGTGATCCTGAACGGTGTTGTCGAAAGGTCGTTGACGGCCACAGGCGGCGAAGTCTGGATCGATGCCCGGATCGATGGTGATGCAGAGGTGCGGGGATCATTCATCAATTTCGCACCCGGCACCGCTATCGGCGGAGATCTCGCTTACTGGACCGACAATCCGGTGGACATTCCCGCGGACATGACGGTAGGCTGAGAAATCATCAAACTTCAAGACGATCCGGATATGGAGAGCGAATCCGGATTTGGCCGCGGTATTCCGGATTGGCTGCTCGTTTTTTCCGCGTTTTGGGTAATTGCACTGCTTGCTCTGGTGGCATTCGCAGCTTCCCTGCTGGTTGTTTTTCCGGGACTGCTCGATCGGGCCAATGCGACCCTGTCGTCAGAATTTCCCGTGAGTCTGGGCGTTGGCTTTGCCGTCTTTGTTTCCATACCCGTCGGCTTGGTCATGATCATGTTCACATTGATCGGTATTCCGATCGCGTTGTTCGGCTTTGCGGTCTATGCCGCCGTCTTGGGGCTGGCGTTTATCGCCATTTGTCATTTTGGCGGATTAAAGGTTCGAACATGGTTGAATCGTTCGGTTGAAGCGCTGTCGTTGAGACACCGTATTGGGTGGACCTTTGTCGGCATTGTCATTTTCGTATTGATCGGATCGGTGCCGTTGATTGGCGGGTTTTTACAGACCCTCGGAATTGTTGCCGGATTCGGAGCCCTCGCCATGACCATGTGGCGGGACAGGGCTGCCGTCTAACACGGAGAGACCGCTGCTATGGCTCGTCCGCACATCGAATTCGTTCAATGCCAGGCTTTGGCGTGGCACGATCTTGGCGAAAATGCGATCCGCCCCAACGTCCAAGCCAAACGTCTGAGCCGGGACCCCGAAAGCAAGGCCGCGACCACCATTTTGCGCCATCCCAAGGGCTGGACATTCGATGAAGAACACTATCTTGATGGTGACGAAGAACTGTTCATTCTCGACGGCGCCTTGATCATCAACGACGTAACCTACGGCATAGGCGACTACGCTTTTTTGCCTGCGGGATATCAACGAACACATATGTCGGCTCCCGACGGGGCCGCCGTTCTGACCTTTCTCGAAGGACAGCACAAACGCATCTTCGGCGATCCGCCAGACGGGATGTACAACGCGGATAAGCTCGTCTTGCGCATTGCTTCGGACGATGTGGAATGGGGCGGTTCGACGGATCCCAATGTGGCGGCGCCTGGCGTGCGCCGTCTCGGTTTACGCAAGGATCCCGATACGGGCGACACCACCTGGCTCTTGGATATCGACGAAACCGGCATGGGGAATGACGTCAACCGCTTGGAAACCCACCCCGTCGTCGAAGAAGTGTTTGTACTGTCTGGTGAAATGCACATGCCCATGGGCGTGCTCAAGCAGGGTGCCTACTTCTGGCGTCCGCCGGATATTCCCCATGGGCCGGTGGGCACGAAAACAGGCGCGCTGGGTTTTTTCCGCTGCAAAGGCGGACCCTTGACAACGGATTGGTCCGAGGAAACCTATCCGGTCAACTGGAACGCCCCCTATGACCCTATCTTGCCAGACGATAAAAGGGCGGAGCTGGCCGACTCTTACGACGAAAGTCTGCCCTATTAAGGCTGCTTCTAAATTGTATTGGATTTATTAACCCGTGTTTTCACGTACGCCCGGGCGGTTTGCCGTTGCCTTCATATTGATCAGCATTCTCTTGGATGCCATCACGTTCGGCATCCTTGTACCTGTGATGCCGCAGCTTATCACCGACTTGACCGGTGAAGGGTTAGGCCAAGCGGCAGCCTATGGCGGCATGCTCATGTTTGTGCATGCGTTCATGCAATTCTTGTTCGCCCCCGTTCTCGGCAATTTCAGCGATCGTTTCGGTCGCCGGCCAGTTTTGTTGTTCTCCATGTTCATGTTCGGCATCAACTACGTGATCATGGGATTTGCGCCCACACTGGCCTGGTTGTTTTTTGGCCGCGTCATGGCCGGCATTGCCGGTGGGACAATCACGACGGCCAATGCCTACATGGCCGATATCAGCACCTCAGAAAACCGCGCTAAGCATTTCGGCATGATCAGCGCTGCAGGTGGGGTCGGCTTTATTCTCGGTCCTGTGATCGGCGGAATTCTCGGAGAGTTGGGTCCACGGGTGCCGTTTTTCTTTGCCGCCGGATTGGCTTTTACCAACTTGATATACGGCTTTCTGGTGCTACCGGAAACGCTCAAGCAAGAAGACCGTCGGGCGTTCTCCTGGGCACGGGCCAATACAGTCGGTGCCGCCGTTCAAATGCGCCGATATCCGGTGGTGTTTGCTCTTATCGGCGTGTTGTTCTTTTTGATGACAGCACAGTTTACGCATCCGAGTGTGTGGTCCTTTTACACCATGTTGAAATTTGAATGGTCGGTGCGGGAGGTGGGCTATTCGCTCGGTGTGTTCGGCATGATGACAGTTTTTGTGCAGGGTTTTGCCATCGGGCGTTTGACCAAACGGTTTGGCGAAAAGCGCACAGCCCTGGCTGGAATGACCATCGCCTGTCTGAGTTTCTTCGGCTTTGCCACCGTAACGGAAAGCTGGATGGTCTATGCCTTGCTGGTGGTGTCCTCTTTTGGCGGTCTGGCTCTGCCTTCACTGCGCAGCATCATGGCCAACCAGGTACCGGCCAACGCTCAGGGTGAGTTGCAGGGCGCCATCACCAGTCTGATGAGCTTGACCGCGATGATTGCCCCACTGGCCTTGACCCAGTTGTTCCGTGTGTTCACCGAGCCTGGGGCGCCGGTCTATGTTCCGGGAGCACCGTTTTTTGCCTCAAGTTTCCTCCTTTTCATTAGCCTTATCCTTTTTGCCCGCACGCTCAGAAAAACGAATCTCGCCCTCGCTGCTGAGGACCGTTAGTCTCTGCCACAATAATTCGGGAGGGACGCTATGGCTGCTAAGGTCCGTAAAGGGTTTGTCAACGTGGGCGCCTGTCAGGTGCATTACCGCACGGCCGGGTCTGGCCCACCGATCATTCTGCTGCATGACTCACCGCGGTCATCCGTCCTTCACATCCCGCTGCTGGAACATTTCGGTGATCGGTTCACGGCCATCGCCATTGACACCCCGGGCTACGGCAACTCGACGGCCCTTCCTCCCGAGCCCCGGCCGGAGATTTCAGACTTCGCCGGTGCCTTGGCCGAAACCATTGTCGGCTTCGGCGTGGAGCGCTGCCCGGTTTACGGTTTTCACACCAGTTCGAAAATTCTTCTGGAGTTCGCCGCCAATCATCCCGAGCGGGTGGCGGTCGCCATCATGGACGGCTTGTCCCTGCCGCCGGGGGATACGGATCACGCCTTTATCAAGAGTTATATGCGGCCCTTCCAAGTAACGGACACGGGCAGTTACCTGGCGGAGGAGTGGACCCGGGTACGTGACTTCCAGCGCTGGTTCCCGTGGTTTGCCAAAAGCAAAGCGACCCGCCTGCCAGTGCCGCTGCGGCCTATGTCCTACATGCACGAATACTGCATGGATTTGTTCATGGCCGGGCCCAACTTCTCCGACGTCTACTCGGCGGCCATGCGCTACAAAGCACCTCCCGTCGTGCCGACGCTCAAGGCCCGCTGTGTGTTCATGGCCCGGGAAGACGATGTGCTCTACGCCTTTCTCGACGCCTTGCCTGATCCCTTGCCGGAGGGCAGCACCGTCGAACGGCTGTCGCCTGACAAGGAAGCCTGGAAGGCGCGGCTGGGAGAATTGTTCAACGAGTATGCGGATTTTGACGGCGCCGGCGATTTTGCCCCGCCCGATCCGCTCAAGGACCCGCTTGGCGGCAATGCCGTCACCAAAGGCTACGTGACCACCGACATGGGCCAAGTGCTGGTGCGCCGGGCCGGAAGCGGTGATGGACCACCCGTCGTCTTTTTGCATGACCTCCCCGGCAGTGCCCGCGCCGATGAAACCTTTATCAAAGCACTGGGCCGGGGCCGCCCCGCATTCGGAATGGATTTGCCGGGAAGTAACGATTCCGATCCGCTTTCTGAACCGACACCGGACACTTACGCAAAACAAATCATTGCGGTGCTGGACGAGCTTGGTCTGGATCAAGTGGATCTGGTGGCGGTGGGGATGACCACGCCCCTCGCCGCTCACGTGGCGGCAAACCATGGCAACCGTATCCACAAATTGGCTCTCGATGCCGTGGTCCTGGCAGGTGAGGAACTGCGCACGGAAATGAAAGTGAATTACCTGCCCGATCTGCGCCCGCTAATGGATGGATCGCACCTACACCGCTGCTGGCACATGCTCCGCGATCAGGCGGTGCATTGGCCTTGGTACGACGGCGGTGTGGATACGGTGCGCATGATCACGCCCGACATGGAACCCCATGTGCTCAACATGCGCTTGATTGATACTTTGAAACAATGGGACCACGCCGGAGATGCCATCGCTGCGGCGTTGGAGGTGGACGTCAAAGCGTTGCTTGGTCAAATCAAGCTGCCCACGATGGTCTTCAAAGCGGACGATGATGTGCGCTACCAGAACGCGGGAGATGCTGTAAAAGCATTGAAAGCCGGTGAAGCTGTGACCCGGCCCTTTGATGCAGTCGAGCGCGCTGGATCGATACTCGCGTTTCTCAACAGCTGAAGGACGGAAGAGGATTCGTGAACACGAGTCAATCACAGAATTCCGCTGTTGTGCGCCGGGCCACTCTCTTGGTGCGCAGTCTTGATCGCAGTTTGAAGTTTTACGAGCAGGTATTCGGTCTCACCCGTTACACGGAACTGGAAGTAGATTTGGACCGGGTGCCTTTCTTTCCCGTCGGACCGGAACCACGGACGGGCAGCAGCGGCTTTGTCATTCTGCGCGGTGAACACCCTCTAGTGGGTATGATCGGCCTCATGGAAATTCGCGATCCACCCCTCGAAGACCCACCCCACGACGTGCGCCGTCTCGGCATCGGCAGCGTTGCGCTGGTGCTGTCCGTCGCCGACGCGGACGTAGCCGCCGTCGCCGTTGCAGAAAACGGTGGTACGGTTCTCATGCCAGTGACTACGGCACGTAATCTCGGCGATGAAGACGGCGGTTTCGTGCCTGCCAAACTGTTTATGGCCCAGGATCCCGACGGCTATTTTCTCGAAGCGTTTGAACCAATTTCAGAGGCCGACTAAGTGAATCAAATCCAGCATGAGTCTGTGATTTCCACCTTGGCTGGCACTGTCGGCGCCGACCACGTCCTTCATGACGAACAGTCCCAGTCTCTGTTTTCAACGGATTTGTTTTATGAGGGCGCGCCGCCATTGTGCGTCGTAAGTCCGGCCACGCTGGAGGAACTGGCGCAAACCGTGCACGCGATCACGACAAGCGGATGCGCCATTGTCCCTCGGGGTGGCGGATTGTCCTACTCGGCAGGATATGTGGCGGATCGAACCGACGCCGTGCTTTTGGATATGCGCCGGATCGATCGCATTGTCGAGATCAATGAAGAGGATCTGTTTGTCACCGTCGAAGCGGGTATCACCTGGGCAGCTCTCAACGATGCTCTTGCGGCAAAAGGGCTGAGAACACCGTTTTGGGGGACAGGGTCGGGTAAATATGCCACCGTTGGCGGCGCCCTGTCGCAACACGCCATCAACTATGGAACAGGTCAGTTTGGCTTGGTCGCGCAGTCCGTGCTTGGTTTGAGTGTGGTCATTGCCGACGGCTCCTTCTTGGTGACGGGCTCCGGCGGCACCAACGAAAACCCCACGCCTTTTTTTCGCCACTACGGACCGGACCTGACCGGTCTCTTCGTCGGCGATAGTGGTGCGTTCGGCATCAAAGCCAAGGCAACGTTGCAACTCATCCGCCGGCCGCCGGTCACCCTGCATGCCTCTTATGAATACGACACCATCGACGCGTTCCGCCGGGCGATTAGTGAAGTGGCCCGCTGTCACGTGGTTTCGGAGTGTTTTGGCTTTGATCCCAGTTTTCCCACGATGCGCACGACCTACGCCGGGATTAAGGACGGTCTGAAATTGCTGGCCGGAGTCGCCAAGGCTGAGGGATCGGTGTTAAGCGGAGTCAAAGAGGCGGTCTCCGTGGCGGTGGCTGGTGACTCCTATTTGAAGGACCTCGGTTATTCCATCCATGTCACCGTGGATGGCCGGGACGAAGAGGATGCGGGGTCCAAAATGGCCATAGCGCAGGAGGCGCTTAGACAAGGCGGCAAAGAAACCGAAGCCAGTATCACCAAAGTCATGCGCGGTACGCCGTTTCCCGATGCCAACATTGCCGTCGGCCATGAGGGGGAACGGTGGATTCCCATGCACGGGATCGTTCCCCATTCCCGTTTGGAGGCGCTGCTCTCCAGCCTTCATGACTTCATGGACGAACGAAAGGATATCCTTGAACAGCACAATATCAGCTGGAGTTTCGTCTGCGTGCTTGTGGGTTTGTCTGGCGTTTTGATTGAGCCGAATTTGTATTGGCGGGACCAACGTCCACCAATGCTGGACGGTTATTTGTCCGAAGACCATATCAAAGACAAACCAACATACCCGGAAGATTTGGAGGCACGCGCGGCGGTAAAGTCCTTACGCGAGGGGATGATTGCCCTGTTCCAATCGCTGGGCGGTGTGCATATGCAAATCGGGCGGGTTTATCCCTATTTGGAAAGCCAAGGCCCAGAAATGCAGGCCTTGCTGAAAACCCTCAAAGCCCACCTTGACCCCCGTGGTCTCATGAACCCAGGATCACTTAAACTTTGAAGACACGTTTTTGAGTGGTGGGACACTAGGGTGCGTCTTTTTATCACTGCTTTGGTTTTGGTCGGTGCGATGCAGGTATCGCCCCTGCGAGCGGCCGACAAAATTCCCGCGACCATTGCCGCGTTTTCTTCAACAGCGCTGGCCGCCGATGACTTTTACTTGAATATGGCGGCTGAATTGGAGAACGCGCCGGGCAATCCATTCGATGTGCGGGCCTTGGTGCGCGGTGAACTGGGATCGGATGAAGCCCATTTCTATGCGCTGCGCCGCGGCCGTATCCAGATCGCCGGGGTGGGGTTCCAATCCGTTTCCACGGCCGTGCCTGAATTGACGCTATTAAACGGTGCCTATCTGTTCGACGGTTGGGAAGAAGTGGACTTTGTTTATGAGACGGCGGTCATTCCCTTTGTCGATGCCCTGCTGGCCGAACATGGCATCAAAGGCATCCGTCATTACGGGGCAGCCTGGCACGGTGTCTATGCCAAGGAGCCCATTCGCACACCCGCGGAAGCAGAAGGAAAGCGGTTCCGTGCGTTGATCGATCCATCTTCACAGTTATTCGTTGCCGCGCTTAACGCAGATATGTTTCAGGTCGCCATGACCGACGTGGTGACAGCATTGCAAACGGGTTTACTGGAAGCGGGGGATACCAATGCCCACGTCTATACCATGACGGGAACATCAACCGAGGCACCCTACTTCACCCAGACGCGCCACACACCAACCATCATTACCGTGATTGCCAACTTGTCCTGGTGGAACGTGTTGACACCGGATCAGCAAAACTTGGTTGAGGCGTCTCATCCATCCATGCGGGTCGCGGGTGCGGCGTTGCGTGCCGACGCGGAACGCATGATGGCGCAAGCGGCCGCGGATCACGCAACTCTTATTGAACCAACGGAAGCGGAGTTGGCGGCCTGGCGTTCCGTCGGACAATCCACCCACCGTGCTTTGATCGACGCCGCCGGCGGGCGGGCGCAGGAACTCTACGACGTGGTCATGGAAGCCAAACACGCTTACCAGAGAACTTTGGACGATCCATGAGCGCGCCGATTCTTACCTTTAGAAGCGCGGTAGACAAGGACCTGTCCCGTTTGATTGCGCTCCTCAAAGACGATGCCATTGCCGCCGGCCGTGAAACTCCAATCGACAAGGAAGACACTGCATATGCCTCTGCGTTCCAAACCATCACTGACGATCCCAACAACGACATCATCGTTGCTGAACAGGACGGAGACATTGTCGGCTGCCTGCAGATGACTTTGATTCCGGGCCTGGGGCGTCAAGGCGCTTTGCGCCTGCAGTTGGAGACCGTTCGCGTTGACAAGCAACATCAGAATCAAGGTGTCGGTACCGCTTTGATTAAGCATGCCGTCGACTTAGGCCGGGAGAACGGAGTGCGCCTGGTCCAACTGACCACGGATAAACGCCGTACGGACGCCCATCGTTTTTATGAACGGCTTGGCTTCCAGGCGACCCACGAGGGGTACAAGATGTCTCTATGACTTCCCGTTTGTTTGATTTTTCCGCTTCCCGCCGTGCCCTTACCAACCGCAACTTTGCCATCTTCACAGCCGGCAACATCATTTCCCTCACCGGCACTTGGATACAGCGGCTCGCCCAGGGCTGGCTGGTGTGGGAGCTGACGGGCTCGGGCACGTGGCTGGGGGCTGTGGCCGTGGCGGAGTTTTTACCCTCCATTATCGTTACACCCCTTGTCGGCGCGCTGTCTGACCGTTACGACCGGCGCCTGCTATCCATCATCGGACAAGTCCTCGCCGGTCTTCAGGCTGCGGTGCTGTGCATCATCACGGCGCTCGGTGTGGTTACGCCGCAACTTGTCTTTGCTTTGGCCGTCTTCGGCGGAATTGTCTTTCCGCTGGTGCAAGCTGCCCGCTTGACCTTGGTGCCGTCTTTGCTGGACAAAGAGGATATGACGCCGGCCATTGCCATCACGGCGATCATTTTCAACGTCACCCGCATTGTCGGACCGGCCTTGGCCGGCGTGATCATCGCAACCTTCGGTGCCGCCACTGCATTCGGCATCAATGCTGTGTCCTTTATCGCCGTCATTTTCGCTCTGACCGTTCTCGACATCAGGCCTGAGGATTATCAAACGGTGCAACGGACCAGTCTGACCACCGACATGGTGGACGGCTGGCGTTACACCCTCAGCCATCCGGCCATCGGTCCGCTCATGGGGCTGTGGACCACGGCTTGTATGTTGACCATTCCTGTTCAACACCTTCTGCCGGGCATTATCGATACCTTCTATAACGGCGGGCCTGAGATGCTGGCCGCTTTCACTTCGACTATGGGAGCCGCTGCGTTACTCACGGGCCTGTGGCTGGCCCAGCGTTCCGGCGCCAAGGGCATGACCGTCATTACCCTGGTGGCCACGCTCGGCTCCGGTGTGTTCACTGCAGCCTTTGCCGCAAACAATACATTGTGGCTGGCCTATGGACTGATCGGACTTTTAGGTCTGTTTGGATCCATCATCGGCACGACTTCGCAGACCTTGATACAAACCGCCGTGGCGGAAGCCTACCGGGGCCGGGCCATCAGTGTGTGGTACACCGCCGTCAACGGCGGCCAGGCCTTGGGCGCCCTGATGCTCGGCGCCGCTGCTGAGTTGTATGGCTTTGGCATCCCGCTCATCGCCGGTGGTGTTATCACCGCACTCTGGGCCGTCACACTCCTCCCCAAACGCGGTCGCTACGCTGCCATTCTGGAGAAAGTTTAAGCCGCTTTGGAGCCGAAGTTGGAGGGCGCCCGGTAAATGCCTTCGTTGCGGTAGCGTTCCATGGTTTTCATAACCACACCGATACCTTCCGCCGCCGTCTCGGTCGGTTTTTCAAGCGCCCAGTCCAGCGGGAAACCCTCATGGCTGCGGTACATTTCCGCCGCCGTTTCGAAGTCGATCT
Source organism: Rhodospirillaceae bacterium (assembly GCA_965207985.1). Lineage (GTDB taxonomy): Bacteria > Pseudomonadota > Alphaproteobacteria > Rhodospirillales > Rhodospirillaceae > CBDBND01. The sequence goes on from CBDBND010000017.1 coordinate 121,009, forward strand.
TATCGATCACCGATACGCCCTTGTCACGCCGGGCGCGACGCAGGCCTTCGATGTCCACCCGCGCGACCAACGGCACTTCGCCGCCCGTATCGGCGACGGCGACGGTGCGGCCATCGGGCCCGATCAGTTTCGAGAATCCGCGATGAAAAAAAGTGGTCGGCGCATCAGCAGTGGACGACTCACAACCGGCGTTGGCGCTGGCGATATAAATCTGATTCTCCGCCGCATGGGCGCACTTGGCGAGATCCCACGGCGTGCGGTGGCCGTTATGGGGTTCGCCGGTGGGATAGATAATCAGCTCTGCGCCACGCAAGGTGAGCGAGCGCCACAGCTCGGGGAAGTTGGTATCGTAACAAATGCAGGTGCCCAAAGTGCCGATGTCCGTTTCCACCACGGGGAACAGCCCGTCTTCGCCGTAGCGCTGGACATATTCAGAGTACACATTGCCCGGTGTGGTGTTGTTCAACAGACCGTTGATGTCGCCGCACTGGATTTTGCGGTACTTGTGAATCACGTCTCCCGACGGATTGATGATGAACGCGGTGTTGAACCAGCGCCGCGGCCAGTCGGGGTCGTATTCAAAGATGGCGCCGCCGACGTAAGAACCGATTTCCTGTGCGAACGTTTGCAGCCGTTCAAAGTGAGGGCCGTCCATGCGAATACCCACTTTGGGCCAAAAGTCGTCCACCGATTTGTCGAAACTGGCGCCGGTCATCCAGTACTCGGGAAAGACCACCAGTTTGACCTCGGGCCGGCCGGCGAATTTGCGTGCCAGGCCGAGACTGCGGTCCAGGTTCATGGAAATAATCTCATCGGCCGTTTCCACGCTGGACGCCGTGGTGATGTGCGCTTGGGTCAAAAGTACCTGATAGGGCGCCATGGGTTCCTTGGCTTCTGTCGCCCAATCCTTGGCCCGGGCGGGCGCGCGGTTGTATTCCACCGCGTAGAGTTTGGTACGCAGCTGAGCCGGGAAATTGAGCATGGGCGTGGTACGCCAGGTGCGCAGGGTGTCGAGATCGATCTTGGTTGCCACCGCATCTGTCTCCGAGCCGCCGGACACGATTTCATATCCACGGGAGTCCCACATGCCTGACGTGCCGCCGGCGGAGGCCACCAACAACGCAGCCAGATTTTCGTAAGCCCGGGCGGACCGGGCGATGGCGCGGGCGTGCGTGTTGGCGTCGGGCCGTTCACGCACGGGGTTGAGAATAATTTCCGCGCCGGCAAGGGCGTGCCCGCGCACCACCTCATGACAGCGGATGTCGTCCCCGACGACGACAGCGAGATCACCGATGTCAGTTTGGAGCACGGGATAGAGCCCGTCGGCTTCAGGCAGCAGATTTTTCCCTTTAGGCGAAATCAAAAAGGCTTTCGCCCCAACGGCACCGGCGATATGGACGTCAAAATGGGTGGCCGTATCGGACAGACTGGCGCGCACCTCGTCGGCGTCTTCTCCCGTCGGCAGCTGTGGCACGATAACCAGCTTGAGATCGTCATAGTCGGCAGCCACGTCGGAGATGCGGCTGTGCCAGTCATCACCGGTCGGTTTCGGTCCATCGGTCAGGCAGGCAGCGGTGTAGCGCATGGTTCGTCCCTCAAGAATTTTGATCGTCTTGGCCCTCATCCTGAAACGGGGCTCGGCCAGCGACAAATGAACCTACGGCCCTGTTCAACAGGCGAGCCAGGCCCCGTTACGCAGTTTGCTTTTGGCGGTGCGCGAACGCCTGGTCGACGGCCCAACGCTGGCAGTCCTCCGTCAGCGTCGCTTGAGCCTCGTCCGGTGTCAGCCATTCGGGGCGATGATGTTCCGATTGGGCCTGCACATTGATGCGATCCAGAGAGACGAAATAGAACCGTTCCTTTTTGAGAAACGCTTCGCCGTCTTCGAATGGGCCGAAATATTGCGCCCCTTCACAGAGAAAACTGCTGGCCGTTACCTTGGCACCCAGCTCCTCTTGGCCTTCCCGGGCGAGACAACATAAGTCCGTTTCTCCATCCTGCATGCCGCCGCCGGGCAGAAAGCAACCCCACCGGCCGTGAACCACAAGCACTCGGCCGAAGGTATCGAAGGCGAAACCGTAAGCGCCGGGTCGATCGACATATTTGACGCCGGGTTCGGGTGTGCCGAAGGCGGAAATTGAGTGGGACACAAGGGCGTTCCTTACGCTAACGGCTTATAGTGCCGGTTGCCGGAGGAAAAGGCGAGCATGAGCACCGCTTCCGTATTGCCTGTGTTGCGTACACTATGGGGAGTGTATGGACTGAACACTTGAGTTTCACCAGTCGTAAGGGCAACGGGTTCGGCGTCGTCCACCAAGAGGTCGACAGACCCTGCAAGGACGTGGAGAATTTCCGAACAATTGTCGTGCCGATGCTTGGGCGACACCGCGCCGGCTTTCAATACCATCCGCGCCAGCGACGCGCCAACACCAGGGTCGGAGGCGTGGTCGGCGAGCCACTCCATGCGGCCCCAGTCATACTCTTCGATGCGCGGCAGCGAACCGGACATAGTGTTTGATAATCCGATTGTCCTTGATCCTGTCAGGGTGTCGTCGGTATACCACGACTCCCGAAATCGCCGGAGAAAGGAAAGGTTCTTTATGACGATTGTTGTGTCCCGTTTGGCTGGCCGGAGCGACGCCACCCGCACGTAAAGGGAACGGCCCCCTTTGGATTATCCTTAGGGGACAGTCTCACCCCGGTCAGTGAATTCACCATGCTGCCCTTATTCATCCGGTGGCGGCCGTTTCCTCTGTTTTTCCGGGACTACACTGTCATGACCTTTTCTTCCGACCTGACCGCCTTTGGCTGGTCACCTTTTTTCCAATCTCAACTCTCGCTTGACGACCTTGAATGCACTGTGCCTGCGCGCGTCACAGCCGTTCACCGGGGAGCGTGGGACGTCGCCCACCCAAACTTTGAACACCGCGTCTCTCCATTGCCTGCGTTCGCGCTCGACGCCCCAGCAACCGTCGGGGATTGGCTGCTGCTGGACCAAGACACACGGGAAGCGCTACGTCTGCTCGAGCGCAAGAGCGTGTTCCAGCGCCGCGCGGCCGGTGTGGAATCAACCGTCCAGTTGATCTCCGCCAACGTGGACACGGTGTTTGTCGTCTCGTCTTGCAATCAGGATTTCAACATCGCCCGGTTGGAACGCTACCTGGTGCTTGCTCATGATGCCGGTGCCACACCGGTGGTGGTTTTAACCAAGGCGGATCTCACGGACGATGAAGCGGGCTATCGCCGCAAAGCGGAGTCCCTAACCGCCGGTTTGATGGTGGAATGCGTTGATGCCAGGGAGATGAAAACCAAAACGCGACTGGCGCCATGGTGCACAAGCGGACAAACCGTTGCCCTGTTGGGCTCGTCCGGCGTTGGCAAATCCACGTTGGTCAACACGCTTACGGGGACGTCCGGCCAAGCCACCGCGGGTATCCGGGAAGACGACGCTAAAGGCCGCCACACCACCTCGGGGCGCTCCTTACACCGCCTCGAGAGCGGCGGCTGGCTCATCGACACACCGGGCATGCGGGAGCTGCAACTGGTCGACGTGGAAGACGGGCTCAGCGATGTCTTCGCCGACATTATGGACCTCGCCAGCCAGTGTCGTTTTACAGACTGCCAGCATGAGACCGAACCAGATTGCGCGGTCATTGCTGCTATTGAGTCCGGAAACCTGGATGCGGACCGCCTGGCCCGGTACCGCAAACTGCAGGCGGAAGACGCCTTCAACACCCAATCCGTCGCCGAACGCCGCGCCAGCGATAAGGCCTTCGGCAAACTCATCAAGAGCGTGATCAAGGAGAAGAAGCGGCAGGGAAAACTGTGAAGGAACGTCTTATGTCCGGTCAAAAATCAAACGCAGGCCAAAAAACGCTAACACCGTGCCAATGACCCGTTCGATCCCGTTGGCGGCTCGGCGGTAAACGCGGCTGACTTGCGGACCGGACAAGACCAAAACGACCATGGTGTTCCAGATCACTTCTTGCAAAGCGCCTCCGAGAAGCACGGCGCCTTTGGTGGCTACAGACGCATCTACAGGGATGGCGGCGGCGTAGAGACTGACGAAGAACAACACGCCTTTGGGATTGGACAACGACACCAACGCACCCAGACGCAGACCGGACCAGAAATCACGGCGGCGTTGCAGACCGGCGGGAAAGTTTGGCGCAGTATCGACCAGGCCATGGCGCGAGGCGCGCCACGCTTCAATGCCCAGGTATATGAGGTACAGGCCGCCGGCGATTTGCACGCCGCGTGCCAGCCACTGCACTTGATCGAGCAATACAGCCAGGCCGGTCATGGCGAGGAGCGCGTAAAACGTTGTCGCCACGGCAATGCCGACCGTGGCGCCATACCCAGCCATCCGGCGCCCTTGCAATGAGAGACGCGACATAAACAGAAACGTCGGACCCGGCGTCAGGATCGCCGCGAAGTAAATCGCCATGACGAAAGCGATGACGGAGAGGTCGAGCTCCATTCTTTACAGCTTCCCGTCGTCGCGCTGGTTCATCTCCCAGACGAAGCCGTCGGGGTCTTGGAAGCCCATGGACACCATTTTGGTTTCGCCTTGACCGCCGGTCTTGGGCACGGCGCGGGCGTAGGGCTCTTTCAGGATCTTCACGCCCGAGGCCTTGAGGCGTTCGTACACGCCGTCGGAATCCCGGCAGCCGGCGACGAACACCGGCTTGCCGATGCCGAGCTCCCAGGTGCTATCGCCGGGATCGTCCAGCGGGTCTTTCAGAAACTGCAGACTGGCGATCATGCCGTAATAGTCGTGCTCGCACTTGGCCACGGCGAAGCGCACCGTGTCGCCCGGCTTGCCGGCGGCAAGCTGATCCGAGATTTCCATGGTGGAGTCTTGATACTTGGTCAGGCCCAGAGTGTCGGTGAAGAAGGACAGCGACTTTTCCACGTCGCGGCCGATACAGGTGGTGCGGCGGATAAGGAACTGCTCCGGGTTGGGCTGGTTGTAGCGGTAGTAAAGCTCGTAGAAGAATCCCTCCGGATCGAAGATGTGTGCTGACGCATACTCGATCATCCCTTCGCCGCGGGGGTTGGGAAACTCGCCGTCCTCTGGTCCGGCGCGGACTTTTGCGCCGGGAAAAGCCTCAATCTTGGCGATCAGGGAGTCCATGTCCGGCACGTCGGCCACCAGCACGATGTCGCCGATACCGAGACGGTGTGTGGGCGGGCCGGGGTCGGGCAGGCGCGGCGCCGTCCACTCTAAAAGACCGATCTTGCCGATTTCCGGGTCTGCGCCCTGCATCATATAGAGCTGAACTTTGTCTCCAGGGTTACCGCAGGGCAGGATTTCGCCGGAAAGCTCCATCTCGGAATCGTAGGAACACGTCCAGCCGAAAACGGATTCGTAAAAGTCCTTCATGCGCGCGGCGTCGCGGACGATGAGGGTGGTGCGTTTCAGAATGGTATCGGTCATAGGGCGTCCCAATGTGCTCCTAATTGCGTGTGAGTGACGGGTTTGCGGTTGTTTGAAAGGGCATAGTAGGACACGCTTGGCTCTAGGATAAGAGGTTCCTCACTCATGACGGAGAGCGCTCATGACCCCCAGTGTCCGCCCTCACCTTGTTTCCATGATCGTTTGCGCCCTGTTCGTTTCTGCGTGCAGTGAAGACCAGGCACCGCCGCCGGAACGCATCCGCGCCATTAAGCCCTACTACGTCAGCGAGCCAGCCGGCGGCAAGATGCGCCGTTATTCTGGCAGCAACGCCTCGTCCGACACGTCGTCGTTGAGTTTTCCCGTCAGCGGCACCGTGCAAACGGTCGATGTGAATGCGGGGGCTCAGGTGCAGAGCGGTCAGGTCCTCGCCACGCTCGACCCCGAACCCTTTGAGATCAACGTCACCTCGGCGCGCTCTCAATTGCAATCGGCGGAAGCCAACTTTGAGAACCAGCGAGTCAATCTGGACCGGCAGAAGGAACTGTTCGAACGGGAATGGGTGGCCAAAGCGGCCTATGATCAAGCCCTGGCGGCTTACGAGTCCGCCGAAGGGGAACTCAATCTGGCCCGCTCCCGTCTGAGCAGCGCCCAGCGGGATCTGAACAATGCCAGACTCACCGCACCCTTCGACGGCGTTATCGCGTCGCGGGACGTGGAACCTTTTATCGAAGTAACAGCAGGGCAACGGCTGTTCGAGATCAATTCGGAAGGTGCGCTGGAAGTGGACATTTCCGTTCCTGACACCATGATCAGCCGGGTTTCCATGGGTTCGCCGGTGCGGGTGGATGTGTTGAACGGCGAGGCCTGCGGCTGCGATGGAAGAATCACCGAGGTTGGTTCCGTCGCCGGCGCAGCCAACGCGGTCACGGCAGCGCTGCTTGATGCGCCCTCTCAACTTTTGCCCGGCATGGCGGCCGAAGTGACGGTTACCTTCAGCAATGAAGGGCAGGACGCAGGCTATCTGGTGCCCTTGGTGGCCATCGCGCCGGGCACAGAACCGGAGTCGGGATACGTCTTCAAGTTCGATCTGGACACGGGCACGGTAAAGAAGACCTTGGTGCGTGGCCGTGCGGGGCAAGACAACCTGGTCGCGCTCTCTGAAGGTGTCGGCCCGGGTGATATCGTTGCTGCCGCCGGGGTGAGTTTTCTCGAAGACGGCCAGCGCGTGAAGCTAATGGGTCAGTAAAGGCAGAGACGCAGCCGTGCCCATCACCCAACTTGCTCTGAAGAATTCGCGCATCACCATTGCGGCGCTGATTCTCGTCGCGCTTGCGGGACTGTCCATCTACCTCACCTATCCCAGCGCCGAAGACCCCACCATCACCATCCGCGAAGCCTCCATTACTGCCAACTACCCCGGTATGTCGGCGGAACGGGTGGAGGATCTCATCACCCGGCCCATCGAAAACGCCATGCGGGAGATCGCGGAAATTGACGACATCACATCGACGTCCCAGACCGGTCGGACGACCGTTGACGTGGTCATCCATGACTACGTCGAAGACCTGGACGCCGTGTTTCAAGACATCCGCAACAAAGCCGCAGACGTGGAACAACAGTTGCCGCAGGGCACCAGTGGACCCTTCGTCAATGATGAAGTGGGTCTCACCGCCATCGCCACCATTGCGCTATGGTCCGACGGGTTCACCCTGGCTGAGATGCGTGACGTGACCCGCGACGTGCGCGACCGGTTGTACACTTTGGACGGCGTCAAACGGGTTCAAACGCTCGGCATACAGGAAGAACGAATTTACTTGGAGACCATCTCCTCTGAGGTGGCGCAATTGGGTGTGGCACCGCAGTCTCTTGTCGGGTCTCTCATCGGTCAAAACGTTATCCAGCCCGGCGGCCAAATCAGCGCCAGCGGACGGATCGACACTTTGGAACCATCGGGCAACTATGAATCCGTTGAAGAAATCCGTGAAACCGTTTTCACCATTCCCAACACCAGCCGTGTGGCCCGGCTCGACGAAGTGTTCGACATCCGCCGCACCTATGTGGACCCGCCGGAACGGCCATCTTTCTTCAACGACCATGAAGCCATTGTGTTGTCCGTCTCCACCATCGAAGGCACCAACAATGTGGAGTTCGGCGAGCGCTTGACCGCCATGGTGGACGCCATTCAACAGGAGCTGCCCATCGGCTATGTGCTGGAATACGCCACCTTTCAGCCGGAGTTGACTGAGACGGCGGTGCAAGACGCGGTGTCCAACGTCTATCAGACGTTGGTCATCGTGCTCACGGTGGTGATGGTGTTTCTCGGCCTCCGCACGGGGCTCATCGTCGGCTCATTCGTCCCCATGACCATGCTCTTGGGCATCATCGTCATGAGCCTGTTGGACGTGGAACTGCAGCGTATGTCCATCGCCGCCATGATCATTGCCCTCGGTTTATTGGTGGACAACGGCATCGTCGTGGCAGAAGACATTCGCGTGCGGCTGGAGCGCGGGATAGACCGCATGTCCGCCGCCATTCAATCGGGCCGCATGCTCGCCATTCCGCTGCTGACCTCGTCGCTCACCACCATCTTCGCCTTTTTGCCGATGTTGCTGGTGGAAGGGTCGGCTGGAGATTACGTGCGGTCCCTGGCTCAGGTCGTGGCGATCTTGTTGTTGGCCTCCTGGTTTCTTTCCATGACCATGACCCCTGTGATGTGCGCTTGGTTCATGAAGGTTGATAGACACGAAGCAAGTGACGCTGTGGAGCAAGAACCAGTTTACGACGGCACGCTTTACACGACTTACCGCACTTGGCTGGAAAGATTTCTCCGTATGCGTGGTGTGTTCATTGCCGTCATGGTGATTTTGCTCATAGGCGCAACCCAGATCATGGGCACTTTGCGCAATGAGTTTTTCCCCTAGGCGATCGTAATCAGTTTCTTGTCTACCTCGATTACGAAGCCGGGACAGACGTGCGTGAAGTGCAGGCCGATGTGCGCACGCTGACAGCCTGGTTGTCCGATAGAGACATCAATCCCGAGGTCACCAGCAATATCGCTTACATCGGATACGGCGGACCGCGTTTCTTTTTAGCCCTTTCCCCCGTCGATCCCGATCCCCACCGCGCTTTCGTTACCATCAATACGCAAGACTTCGACGATGTGGATCCAATGATTGCGCGGGTGAATTCCTTCCTTGACGTCAATCTTCCCGGCGCCAGGGCCGATGCCAAGAAGATGTGGTTCGGCGCCTCGGAACCCGGTCAGCTGAAGATTCGTTTGATCGGCCCCGATGAAGAGGTGCTGGTGGAACAGGGTGAGCGTTTGATGTCCGCCTTCAAAGCCATACCGGGCACGGTTGGTGTGCAACAGGATTGGGAGAACAAGATTCTCAAACTGGTCTTCGATGTGGATCAGGTGCGAGCGCGCCGTGCCGGCGTGTCGTCCTCCGACGTGGCCAACTCATTGAACACCGTGTTCGCCGGTCAGGAACTGAGTCAGTACCGGGAGGGCGATAAGAGCATCCCCATTATTCTGCGCGGCGAAGATGATATGCGCCTGTCCTTGGACGGGCTAGGGCGAACGTTGATTTACGGCCAGGAGTCCGGACAGTTTTACTCTTTGGACCAGATTGGCGAAGTCATCCCCACCTGGGAATACGGCCGCATTCAGAGACGCAATCAGCAGCGCACCCTGACCGTGCAAGCGCGTAACCCAGAGATTCCCGCCATAGATCTTTTGGAACGAATCACTCCCGTCCTGACTTCCCTGGACTTGCCTGCCGGTTTCCGCTGGGAAGTGGGGGGCGAGCCTGAGGATCAAGCAGAGGCCAATGAGAAGCTGTTCGGTCTGGTACCTATCTCACTGGCGGGAATCGTGCTGCTGCTCATCGGTCAGTTCAATTCCTTCCGCAAGGCCGGAATTATTCTCGCCACCATTCCGCTCATTCTCATTGGCGGATCCTTGGGTCTGCTGGTTATGAACGCGGCCTTCGGGTTCATGGTCATCCTCGGGTTTTTCAGTTTGGCCGGCATCGTCATCAACAACGGCATTGTCCTCATCGACCGCATCGAGATTGAAGAGAACAAGGGCCGTGATCCCTATGACGCCGTGGTGCAGGCTTGTCTCGCACGGCTCCGCCCCATTCTCATGACCACGTTGACCACGGTGCTAGGGTTGATCCCGCTCATCCTGTTCGGGGGGGCGTTGTTCTACGGCATGGCCAGCGTCATCGCCTACGGTTTGATTGTCGCTACGGTGTTGACCCTTGGCTTCGTGCCAGTGCTGTACACATTGCTCATGAAGGTGCGTATACCGATCTAATTTTCAAACTTCAGAGAAGATTGCCAATAGAGACACGAGAAAGGGGACGACGATGTCAGAAACAATTGAGGGCGGATGTTTATGCGGCGCGTTACGCTATACGGCCACGTCTGACCCCGTGTTTGGCGGGCACTGTTACTGCGTCGACTGCCGCAGAGACAGCGGTACGGGTCACGGGTCCCATATGGGAATGCCGAAAGCCGCCGTTACCATTACAGGTGAAGAAAAGAGTTTTACGGTCACCGCGGATAGCGGCAATGAAGTGACCCGCCACTTTTGTCCCACATGCGGGTCGTCGGTTTATTCCACCAATTCGGGCATGCCCGAATTGATTGTCTTGCGCGCATCAAGTCTGGATGATCCGGAACAGTTCAAGCCACAAATCGCTGTGTATGCCTCACGGGCGCCGTCATGGGACATGCCGGATTCAAATCTGCCGAACTTCCCGGAAACGCCGCCGAACGTTCAGGAATTTCTTGAAAGCTAATCTTGGTCGAGAATGATTGAGCCGTCGTCTTCGATAGTCCAAAACGGATTGTGGGCCACTTCCCAGAGATGGCCGTCCGGATCGGCGAAGTAGCCGGAATACCCGCCCCAGAAGACTTCTTCCGCCGCCTTGATCAATTCAGCATCGGCATCCACCGCTTCTTTGAGCACGGCATCCACTTCGGCCCGGTCGCGGGTGTTGTAGGCCAGCGCCACGCCGCGAAATCCCGAAGGTGTGTTGTCCACACCAGCGTCCTCCGCCAGCGCAGCACGGCCATAAAGGCCAAAGATTGACCCGCCGGCCTGAAAGAACACCACATCGTCATTGCTTTGAGTGGACGCCTTCCAGCCTAGCGTTTCATAAAATTTGCGGCTGCGGGCGAGGTCTTCCACGCCCAAAGTGATGAGACTGATGCGTGGGTCCATTACCTATCTTCGTCGAAAAAGCTCAAGATTTGCTCCGCAACCCATTCCTGTTCCGTTTGCAACAGACCTAAGCCGAGTTTTCCTGTGGCGCGCACATAACGTGAGTCCGTGATCAACTGCGCCGCTTCTTCTCCACGACCGGCGGAACCCTCTGGCTCAATAATGAGGACTGGGACCGTCACGTCACCAATCCTGCCGCGTATGTCATAACTATTTACGGCGAGTTCACCATAAATGGCATTCATGCCACCCCGGTAATACTCGTTGAAAGCGTTGAACTTCTGCTCGAACGTCAAAGAGTCAGGATACCGCTCCATCACTTTGCGCCATTCCTTTAACAGGAACTCACCGCTTTGTTCAGGGATACCGGGCCAGGCGTTTTCATACATCTGTTTGCGGGCTTCCTCTTCGAACAACGCCGGACCAATCAACGTCATGCGTCGGACCAAGGAGGGCTGTTGGCGATGCAGTTCCACCGCAATGGCAGTGCCGGTGAACATGCCAACAACGTCGATTTTGTCGAAGCCAAATGCGCGCGGCACCTCCGCCAGCCAGGAGGCGTAATCTTCTATCGTCGGTCTGCGGTCAGGCCGGAACGATTCGCCAAAGCCCGGGGTATCACAAGCTATGGCTAATCTGTTCCGCGCCAAAAGCGGCAGGATGTCAGCATAGGCCACACTCGATTGCGGACTTTGGTGAAAGCAAAAGATTGGAGCGTTTTGTGAATTGTGAACCCCAGCGCGGCGAATGTGAATTTGACCGGCGGGTGTGTTAACAAAATCGCGCTCGACACGGGGCAGAGGTTGCGCCCAGGCGCGCGTACTAAGCGCCGCCGCACTTGCGGCGAGCCCCCTTAGCGTCGTTCGTCGTGTTGGATGGGACACCTTACGACGTTATTTAAACCCTAGCGTCTCCGGATTCACCTGTCCGTCGGGGTCCAGCATCTTTTTAATGCCGCCCATCACCCTTTGATTCTCCGGCCGGAGGGAGTCGAAGTAAGGGTAGGTCTTACCGATCTGATTGGAGGCCGCGCCGTGTTTGGTGAAGATCTTCACCACCTCTTCGCGGATTTCAGCCACCAAGGCCGCCGCGTCCGGATTGGGTTCCGGTTCGGTCAATGTTTTTAAATGGCTCGGCTCCGGTGTACGCCGGTGTATCGGGTACCATTCATCAAACCAATGCAGCACCGGCTCGTAAGAAAAGTAATGCTGGCCGATGGCGATCATCAATCGTGTGACATACATGTCGAACGAGTCCATGCGGTCCTTGTAGCTGGCAAGCTTGGCCTCAACTTCATGAATGAGAGCCAGCGCACCTGAATGCGCCACCTTGGCATTGAGGGCAGCCCAGCGGTCACCGTCAGGCCCTAGAATGCTGTTGAGAGGTTTGAACAGGTTGGCGCGCACCGCTTTGGGAATGGAATTGGGAATTTCTTCGCCTCCATTCTTCAGGGCGGCTTCGCGAATGGTATTTAAATCCGTCTCTACGGCTTCGCGGCAGTTGCCGGATACCACCGTGTGGATGGAAAAAGCTCCTTCTTCGATAAAGTTGCGCCCGGCCACCACCAGTTTGGCGCCCTCCACCAGACCCTTGAGCCAGCCCGACTGACCTTTGACCACGGCGCCGAGGGTCTTGATGTCCTTGATGATGTTTTCCTGGGCCATATTTTTTCGAGTCGACTCAGGATCAAACACGTAAGCCTCTTCCGCGGCTCCGGTGCGGGCGATGTCCTGCAACGCCTTGGCGGTGGACTCAATGTCAGGAAAACAGAACGAAGCGAAGTCGGTGACTTTAGGAATGCGCATCATCCGCAAGGTCGCCTGCACCTTGAAGCCCAACGACCCGGCGTCGTGAACGAACAGGCCCGTCAGATCAGGTCCATAGGTGCGGTAAAAGGGTTTCTCGACGTTTTTGAACCCAGGCTGACCGGTTCTTAAAAGGGTGCCGTCTGCCAGCACCACTTCGATGCATTGGAGCATTTCCGCCGCCGTGCCGTAGCGGCCGGTGCCCATGAACAAGGCGCCGTTGGAGAGCCCGCCACCGACGGTGGCCTTAACACCCGAGAAGGTGCCGAACATGGGCAGACGCAACCCGCGGGGGGTGAGCTCTTCGTAAATCTGCTTCCAAGTGACGCCAGCCTGGACGGTGATATAGAGATCCTCTTCGTTGATCTCGATAATTTCGTTCATGGCGCCGAGGTCGACGGTGACCGTGTCTTCCCGCACCGGCCGGTAACCGCCAGTGTAAGACATGCCTCCGCCCCGGGGCACCACTGCGTAGCCTTCCTTGGTGGCGGCAGCGACGGATTCGGCTAGCCTCTGTTTATCGGTGGGCCGGATGGCAATGGCCGGCGTCGAGCCGGCTGAATAAACATCCGACGCATAGAATGTGCGCTCTTCTTCGTCGGTGATGACCTGATCGGCGCCGAGGATACCCGTTAGGGTCTCGATCAGCCGGTCATTCTTGGCATTGGGGTCAACGTTCATCCGCCGTGCTCCTTCCATAAGCTGACCACCTTCGCGGCAATTTCCTTGAAGGACTCATCTTTGCGAATGTAGCCGATAGCGCCTTGCATCATGCAGTCTTCCCAAACCTCCAGGTCTTCGACGCTGGTGACCATAACCACCTTCGCGTTCGGATTGATGGCACGGATGGAAACCAAGGCGTCGAGACCGTCCATCACTGGCATGTTCATGTCCATGAGCGTTAGCTGCGGTTCCAATTCGGTAAATTTTTCCACAGCCTGTTGGCCGTTTTCCGCTTCCCCGACAATTGTGTGGCCGGATTCTTCCAACAAAGTTCTGAATGAAAAGCGCAACGCTGAATCATCGTCGACCAGAAGGATGTTCAAGGAGTCTGACATCAAAACCTCCCAAATGTTCACCACGACCAAATATTCTTAGAAAAACGCCTGTAACCCCGTTTGCGCACGGCCGAGAATGAGTGCGTGCACATCATGCGTACCTTCGTAGGTGTTGACGGTTTCCAGATTCATGGCATGGCGCATGACATGGAATTCATCAACAATGCCGTTACCGCCGTGCATGTCGCGGGCCATACGGGCGATGTCCAACGCTTTACCCGCGTTGTTGCGCTTAATCAGGGAGATGTCTTCCGGTGCGCATTGATGAGCATCGATCATGCGTCCAACCCGTAATGCAGCGTGCAGGCCCAGGGTGATTTCCGTTTGCATATCGGCGAGTTTTTTCTGGATGAGTTGGGTCTGCGCCAAAGGTTTGCCGAACTGCTTGCGATCGAGGGTGTACTGCCGCGCCGCATGCCAGCAGAACTCGGCCGCGCCCATGGCGCCCCAGGCGATGCCGTAGCGGGCCTTGTTGAGACAGCCGAACGGGCCTTTGAGGCCCTGCACATTGGGCAGCAAGGCGTCTTCGCTCACCTCAACATCGTCCAGGACGATCTGGCCAGTGACGGAAGCGCGCAAGGACAGCTTGCCTTCTATCTTGGGCGCCGTCAGACCTTTGGTTCCTTTCTCCAGAACAAAGCCGCGAATGACGTCGTCTTCCGTTTTGGCCCAGATGACGAACACATCGGCGACCGGGGAATTGGATATCCAGGTCTTGGTGCCTGAGAGGATGTAACCTCCGTCGGTTTTTTTCGCCCGTGTGGTCATGCTGCCCGGGTCGGAGCCGGAATCCGGCTCGGTCAAACCAAAGCAGCCGACTTTTTCTCCGGCGATCAGACCGGGCAGATACTTTTGCCGTTGCTCTTCCGTGCCGTAGGCGGCAATGGGATATGCCACCAATGAAGACTGCACGCTGATCATAGAGCGGTAGCCGGAATCCACTTTTTCGATTTCTCGGGCGATGAGACCGTAAGCCACATGCCCCAGCGCCGAACCGCCGTAAGCTTCTGCCGCCGTTGCTCCGAGCAGACCGACTCCGCCCATTTCCGGATAAATGTCCGGATCATAGGATTCATTTCTAAACGCTTGGGTGATGCGCGGCAGGAGCTTGTCTTCAGCATAGGCCCGAGCGGAGTCCCGGACCAATCGCTCCTCCTCCGTCAGCAGGTCTTCCAGCAATAAAGGGTCTTGCCAGTCAAATATAGCCCAGGCCGTAGCATGGGAATCGGCGGATGATTGGTGAGAGGCTTCAGCGGCCATGAGCGCAGTCCCTAGAACCGCCAGACAATGGGAAAGCAGCGGCTCTCATTGATTATTTTGTGATCGGGACTGTACCGGGAATGGGCCGGGACCGACAAGTCACAGACCCATTAGTACTGGATTAAGGGACAGGCTCAGGACTCTTGCTTGAAGGCCCCGAACATATATATCCCCCCGGCTTTCTTGGGGTTGGGCTTCTCTGCCAAGGCGCGCATCTGGGCTTCATGGGAGTGCCGGCCGACTGACCCCGCCCAAGGGGGATAAACATCATTTTGCCGGTTCGCCGGTGCGGAAACTTCAAAGGTTTCCTGATCGTCAAATCCCGCTTCGATCATCTCTTCGATCACGTCCATGGTATGCAACTTGGCCCAAAAAGGTTCGGCGTTGTACCAGGAGTCCCAATCGCGCACGAATTGTTCGAATGGCGGCGTGTCGGGATCAAAATTGGGCTGCTCTATGTGCAGCATCATGCCACCGGGCGCCAGCAGGTCGTGGCTTTTCTTGAGCAACCCTTTCATCGCTTTGGTGGATGTCTCATGGAAAAACATGGCGGATAGCACCAGATCTGTACTGCCGTCTTCGATATCGACGGTTTCCGCATCGGCCTGTTGGAAGATGATGTTTTCCACGCCCATTTCCTTGGCGCGGGCATGGCCGTAACGCAGCATGGGCGCGGCCACATCGACCACCCATACTTCGGCATCGGGAAAAGCTTCGGCGATGGGGAGCGTATTGAACCCGGCACCGCCTCCCATGTCGACAATACGTTTGGGATTGAAGTCCGGGTGAGTGTCCTTCAACCACTTGGCCATAGTGCGCCCGACCAGATCGCTTTTCGGTCCGGTGCCGCCGGCAACGGTGGTGTAGTGACCGGACTCATAATTGGCAGGTGCGGAAATGTCGTCGGCAATCACTTCCGAATAATAACTGCCCGGCATGACATGATTGTCCACTTCGGCCAGATAGCGGGGAATCTCCACTGCCGGATCCAGGCGCAGGCGGTTGCTGCCCGCGTTCAAGTCTTTGGCCCGTTCAACCAGCTCTTCGATTTGACGGAAGGCAAGTTCACGCCCCACCTGCTGGCGGCATTCCTGTGTGTTGCGACGGACCGCTGACCAGAACTGAAAGGCAAACTCTGGCTTCATGGCGTCGCGCACTTCGACGGAGGTCGCGGGTTCACGGCCGTGGTCTTTTTCGAAAACGGGTTTCACCCGCGCTTCATAGGCCGCAGACACACCGGGAAAAAGAACAGCGCCAATGTGAGCGTTCAGATTGGCAAGAAAATTCATCCGCGCCGAATCATCGTGGCCGACAACAGGCATGAGCGAATGGCGGTTGAGCCGGTCGTAGGGTGGCGGCAAGGGTACGGTCATGGCGAGAGGTTCTAGCGGGTTGCGTTGCAAAACACTAGAGTAGAGCCAAAGCCAAGAGGACCAATGGGACACACCCTTATCCAGAAAATCATGGCCCGGGCCTCCGGCCGTGAAACCGTTACTCCAGGTGAGATCGTCACCTGTGCCGTCGATCTGGCGATGATTTTGGATTCCGGCGGACCGCGGAAAATTTGGCCACGGCTAAAGGAACTGGGTGTCGGCGTCTACGACCGTGACAAGGTTGTCGTCGTTGCCGATCACTTTGTTCCCGCCGCCGATCCGCAAAGCGCGGCCATCCTCAAACTCACCCGCGACTTTGTTGAAAAATACGGCATCACCCATTTCTATGACATGGAAGGCATTTGCCACGTGCTGATGGCAGAGAACGGCCATCTGCAGCCGGGTATGTTTTGTTGCGGCGGCGACAGTCATTCCACCATGGGCGGTGCTTTTGGTTGTTACATGGCCGGTTTCGGCGCCATCGAAATGACCGGTGTGGTCATCACCGGCGAGATCTGGTCGGTGGTGCCGGAAACCATAAAAGTGGATTGGTCGGGCACTTTCGGCACCGGTGTTGCGGCGAAAGACATCATGCTTTTTCTCGCCCGCGAACTGGGTATGGAAAACGCTTTTAAAGTGGTCGAGTTCGGCGGGGAGACCGTCGCCAACCTATCCATGATGGAGCGCATGGTATTAACCAACATGGCGGCAGAACTTGGCGCGGAAACCGGTCTCATTGCGCCGGACGACATTACCTTGCAGGCTATCCGCGATGGCGGAACTGAACCAGCTGCCGACGCACTGGACTGGCACAGTGACGACGACGCCGTGTTCTGTGCCGAACATTCGTTTGATGCTTCAACATTGGCACCGCAAGTGGCGGCACCGCACAAACCGTCCAATTCGGCTCCGGCGGAAGACTATGAATCCGAACATATAAAAGTGGACCAGGCCTACATCGGCGCCTGCGTCGGTGCAAAGCTCACCGACTTGCACATGGTTGCGGCGGTGCTCAAAGGCCGACAGGTCAAAGCGGGTACGCGGCTGATGGTTGCGCCGTCATCGAAAAAGATCATGCGCGAGGCCGCCGCCGACGGCACCCTCGCCACCATCACTGAAGCCGGTGGCATGATCCTGCCCTCCGGCTGCGGTGCCTGCGCAGGCTTGGGCGCCGGCATCATCGCCGAAGGGGAGGTATGCATCTCGTCGACCAACCGCAACTTCCAGGGCCGCATGGGATCCAAAGACGCCTTTGTTTATTTAGGCTCGCCCTACACCGTTGCCGCCGCCGCGGTGGCAGGAGAAATCGTTGATCCGAGAGATATGTTGTCATGAGTACAGTGAGCGGCAAGGCCTGGGTGTTCGGCGATGAGATCAATTCCGATGTCATGGCGCCTGGCATTTATTTCAAAGAGTCCATAGACGTGATGGCCAGCCATTGCTGCGAAGCGGTCAATCCGAACTTCGCAAAAAACGTGCAGCCGGGTGACATTGTTGTCGCCGGGCGCAACTTCGGGATCGGCTCGGCGCGGGAGCAAGCGGCACTGTCCTTTGTGCACCTAAAAGTCGGCGCGATTCTGGCCAAGTCCTTTGCCCGCATCTATTACCGCAATGTTTTGAACTTCGGTGTACCGGCGCTGGTGTTTCCCGAAGCCGATGAAATCAGCGCGGGGGATAACCTGACCGTCGATCCCATCGCTGGCGTGGTGGAAAACGAAACCACCGGCAAAACCTACACTGTGTCGCCCATACCGGAACACCTCATGGAGATGATCAAACTGGGCGGATTGATGCCTTACCTCAAACAGAAAATCGAAGCAGGCGAACTCAAAACAGGAGCGCCACCCTCATGACTCACGCAAAACGCTTAAGAGAACTGCTGGCGGGGCCGGATACGGTTGTCGCGCCCGGCATGTACGACGGTCTCACCGGCTTGCTAGTGGAACAGGCGGGGTTTGATGCCGCCTATGTGGGCGGCGCCAGTGTCGCCTACTCGCGGCTTGGCCGTTCGGACATCGGCCTGACCACCTGTTCGGAAGTGGCCGACACCATTTCCAAAATTCGCGACCGTATTTCCATTCCTTTTGTGGTGGATGCGGACACCGGGTTTGGCAATGCATTAAACGTGCAGCGCACGGTACGCATGTTCGAGCGCGCCGGCGCATCGGGTCTCCAATTAGAAGATCAGACCATGCCCAAACGCTGTGGCCATCTTGACGGCAAGACCCTGGTCTCGACGGCGGAGATGGTGGGCAAGATCAGAGCGGCGCAGGACGCGCGTTTGGATGATGACACGGTGATCGTCGGCCGAACCGACGCCATTGCCGTAGAAGGGTTCGAAGCGGCGTTAGACCGGGCGGAGGCTTACTTAGAAGCGGGTGCCGATATGCTGTTCATCGAAGCACCCCGGACCCGTGAACAAATGACGGAGATCGGCAAACGCTTTGCCGGCCGGGTGCCGCTGCTCGCCAACATGGTGGAAGGGGGCAAGACGCCATTGTCCAACGCCCAAGAGCTCGGCGACATGGGCTTTAAGTTCGTCATCTTCCCAGGCGCCATGGTGCGCATGGTCGCCAAGGCAGGGCAGGACTATCTGCGCGCCCTTAAGGAGGACGGCTCCACCGCTCAAGTGCGTGACCGCATGTTCGACTTCAACGGCCTCAACGACCTGCTCGGCACCCAGGACCTTCTGGACTCGGGCAAACAATACGACCCGGAGACACTTAAGGCTGCGGAGTAGAAAGCGGCGGAATAGTTTGTTGGACCGCCTTACGGCTTTCTTGCAGAGGTGAGCCAAGGGAAGTTGTTCGGCGGCAGACCGTAATACTTGATGTCGGTAAACCCGATCTCTTCCAAGAGACCGACCATGTCCATGGTTGCAGACCCTCGCCAGTACGGCTCGCCGCCAAACTTCGCCATGTAGTCGGTGCGCCAAGCTGCCGTCTTGGTAAGTTCGCTGTAAGGCGCAACATCGGCAAACAAGACATCGCCACCGGGTTTCAAGACGCGGAAACCTTCACGCAGGATGTCGCTGATAACGTTGACCGGCAATTCGTGAAGAATGATGAACGAAGTGAACAAGTCACAGCTTTCGTCGTTGAGTCCGGTGGCGCTGGCGTCGGCTTGAATAAGATCCCAGGCATGGCCATAGGCGTTGGCGTTGCGCTGCGCCTGTTCAAGCTGAGCAATGGAAATGTCGCAGGCGGTGATGCGAGCCTCCGGGAAGACCTCTGCAAGTTTGAGTGTATACAGTCCCGTTTGGCAGCCGACGTCGACGATATGGTCGTAGTCTCGGCGCGGTGCCTGCTCGGCGGCCTGGCGGCGAATGGTGTTACGGTCAGGAATTTCTATCCCGGCCGTCGGCGGTGCTGTGCTCTTATCCAAAATCCGCTGAATCAGGCAGCCATGGATAAATCCCATATGCCGATGACCGTCCCACCCGCCGGTGGTCCGATGGATCGGATAACGCCAGTATTGGGGCACCTTGAGATCCGGATTGGGGGTCAGGGTAGTCGCGCCTTTGGACAAGCGGTCAAAATCAGGCGCTAGATCTTTTTGAATCTCGGTAAACGCAGTTGCGGCAATACGAGCGTGATGTTCGGCGTGCCATTCTCCAACCACGTTGGCCGTGCGAAACGCGGACACTTTTCCCAGCACACCTTCGATCTGTTGCGCGCGTTCTTCCAAGTCGTCTGCGAGGGTCTCTTCATTGAGACCGGCAGCGTCCAACGCGGCTTGCTGTTCTTTCAGTAAATGCTGAACGGCTGGACCAAAGGAGGAAATAAAATCGAGTGTGGCCCGGCCGTGTTGGCGAAGGGTGTAATCCATCATTGTCAGGCGCTCCGCATCTGTCTGAAACAATTATACCGTGGTTTGGCGCTGCCGTACCGGCGCAAAACCATGGTTTTTTGTACGAATCTTACAAGGGTGGGGTGATCACGGAACCGGTTTGACTCCCCTTCCCCGGGAGCTATTCTCGGTCTTAAAGACGCTGCAGCAGCAGCCAAAAACGCACATATATGAAGTAAGGGGGACGCACCGCCATGGAACTGTCCGACAAGACAGCCCGCCAACTCTACGAAGACGTCAAAGCCAATCCCGCCCGGGCCAAGTTCGGCTTCGGCAACAAGGCCGCCTTGGTCAACATCGACATCCAGAAGGCCTATACCCGCACTGATCTGTTCAAGACCGCCTACGAGACAGACCCCAATCAACTGCAATACGTCAACGAGGTGGCGGAGCTGGTCCGCGCCCGTGGCTGGCCGGTGATCTGGACCTATGTGGCCTATGTGGAGTCCGGCGAGGATTGCGGTGTGTGGGGCACGCGCACGGACACCCTCGACAGCTTGCAGAATATCAAGTACGGCTCGGAACGATCCGAACTGGACGACCGCCTCGACATCAAGGACAGCGACATCATTATCGACAAAAAAATGCCGTCGCCGTTTTTTGAAACCAATCTTCAGTCACTGCTGGTGTTCCACCAGGTCGACACGCTGTTATTGACGGGGGGTTCAACGTCCGGCTGCGTCCGCGCCATGGGTGTGGACAGCCTTTCCCGCGGGTATCGCACCACGGTGATCGAGGAATGTGTTGCCGACAAACACGAAAGCTATCACTTCGCAAACCTTACCGATCTCGCACTCAAGTACTGCGATGTAGAACCGGTGGACGTGGTGAAGGAATGGCTGCGCGGTAAGAACTGAGCCGAAATTTACGTCACGCTAATTGTGGGAGGGGTGCGTGAAACCCGATCTCGACCTTTATGATTACTGGCCCTATGAGGGCCGACCCAAAATCCGTTGGCCCAACGGCGCCAAAGTGGCGTTCTGGGTGGCGCCCAACATCGAGTTCTATGAACTCGACCCGCCCGCCAATCCTAAACGTGCGTCGTGGCCGCGGCCCCATCCCGATGTGTTGCTCAACTCCAACCGGGATTACGGCAACCGCGCCGGCCACTGGCGCATGATGGAAGTGATGGACAAGTACAATGTCCGTGGCTCCATTTCCCTCAGCATCGGCCTCATTGAACACCATCCGGAATTGATCGAGGAAACCAAGGCGCGGAACTGGGAGTTCTTCTCCCACGGCATTTACAATACCCGCTATTCCTACGAGATGGACGAGGCGCAAGAGCGCGCCATCATGGAAGACAGCCTTGAGTCCGTGATGAAGGCGACAGGGCAGAAGCTCGCCGGATATTTGGCACCCGCCCTCACCCACACCGAGCGGACCATGGACCTGCTTGCCGAATACGGCTTCCTTTATACCTGCGATCTGTTCCAGGACGACACGCCGCAGCCGGTCAAAGTCAGCAGCGGGCGGCTGATCTCCATGCCCTACTCGCTCGAGATCAACGACATCATTGTCTACAACTCCTATCTCGGCACACCACGCCGTTACGGCAGGATGATCAAGGATCAGTTCGATCAGCTTTTGGCGGAAGGCGAAGAGTGCGGCACGGTGATGTGCATTCCGCTGCATGCCTACGCGGTTGGCCATCCGCACCGCATCGGTGGTTTTGAGGAAGGCCTCGCCTACATCACCGGCCACAGTAAGGAAGACGTGTGGATCGCCACGGGCCAGGAGATCGCCGAGTACTACTACGAAAACTACTACGATGAATGCCTCGCCGACATCGATGCGCGGAAAAGAGGCTGAGCCATGACCCTGGATAAGGAATATCTCGAATATCCCAACCGCCGTTACGGCATGGACCACGATTATTTTGATTGGTCCATTCTCCAGAAGCGTCCCAAGGTTACATGGCCGGGAGATGCCAAGATTGCGGTGTGGATCAGTTACGCCTTGGAGTTTTTCCCGCTGGATCAACCATCCAAACCGTTCAAAGCGCCGGGCGGGATGGTTACGCCTTATCCGGACCTGCGCCACTTCACCACTCGTGATTACGGCAATCGGGTGGGCGTCCAACGCATTTGGAAAGTGCTCGACAAACAAGGCATGAAAGCGTCCGCCGCCATGAACTCGAAAGTGGCGGAGCGCTATCCGTATCTTGTGAAGAAGATCAACGAGCGGGGTGACGAACTCATCGGCCATGGCGTCGACATGGGCAAGCTCCATTACGGTGGTATGGACGACGGCGAAGAGCAGGCGCTGATAAAAGAGAGTCTCGATACCCTTCGCTCCGCCTCCGGCCAGCCGGTAACGGGCTGGTGGTCGCCGGCTAAATCACAAAGCTTCAACACCATGAAGCACCTCTCCGCCAACGGCATTGACTATTGCTGCGACTGGGGCAACGACGACATGCCTTACCAGATGAACGAGGCGGCAGGAAACCTGTGGGCCATGCCCCACGGCGACGAGATCTGGGACCGCACCATCATCATGGACAAGAAACACAACGAAGACGAATTCGTCGAAGAAGTGCAGGACGCCTTCACCGTGCTTTATAACGAGACCGACCAATACGGCGGGCGCATTCTCTCGTTGGTGCTAACGCCCTATCTCATCGGCATGCATTACCGCATCAAATACCTCGACGAGGTGTTGGGCTGGATCAAAGGCCACGACGGGGTGTGGTCGGCCACCGGCGCGGAAATTCTCGACGCCTTCAAGGCGCAGGCGAATTGAGATGTCGACCGACAGTGTTTCCCGGCGCGGAGCTTTGGGCACGGCTGGCGCCGTTGCTGCGGCGGCATCCGCGCCAAAGTCTGTCTTATCCCAGGAGGCCGGCGTGCCTTTGTTGAAACGCATCAAGATGGCGACCTTGGCCGTACCGGATGTGGATGCCATTGCACCGCTGTATGAAGAATGGCTCGGCTACACGGTGGTGCAAAGCGGCACCGTGCCGGAACAACTGGCCCAGAGCTGGGGCGCACCTGCCTCCGCCGGGCGGCGCTACATTAACTTGCAGCCGGAAAGCGGGGCTGACGTGTATATCCGCGCTGTCGAGGTCGACCCGGTGCCCGGCTATAAGGCCATGAACACCTGGGGCTGGAACGCAGTTGAGATCATTTGCGACGATCCCGACGCCGTTTACGAAAAACTCATCAATTCGCCGTTCACCCTTTTGGGGGAGCCGTTGGGCTTGAACAATTACCCGTCTATCCGCGCCACCCAGTTTCAAGGCATCGCCGAGGATGTGTTGTACCTCACTGCCGAGACCGGTGACCGGGATAACTCCTTGCTGCCGCGTCCGGGCGCGTTCGTCGGGCGCATTTTTATTATGGTGGTCGCCGGTCCTGACATTCAGGCCTTGCAGGACTTCTACGCGGAGACCTTCAACATGGCCCGCGGGCCGATCCGCAATTCGCCCGTTGCGCTGATCAACCGGGCACAAGGGATTCCCTTGGACAGCACCCGGCCCATCACCATCGTCGGCATGGCCGAACACGGCAACATTCTTGAGCTCGACGGCTACGGCCCGCACACCAGCCCGCGCCCTCGCAACGAAGGACAGTTGCCGCCGGGTATTGCCATGACCAGTGTTACCGTGGAGGACCTGGACGCCCATAACCTGGATTTCATCACCGATCCGGTGTCCGCCTATGGCGGCCGGACGGCCACGGTGGTCGGACCGGCCGGTGAACTGTTGGAGCTCATCGAAGAGCCA
Organism: Rhodospirillaceae bacterium; assembly: GCA_965207985.1. GTDB lineage: Bacteria > Pseudomonadota > Alphaproteobacteria > Rhodospirillales > Rhodospirillaceae > CBDBND01. The sequence continues at coordinate 144,712 of CBDBND010000017.1, forward strand.
AGTTGAAAAGAGAGTGGTCCCATGAACGATGAACCCACCCCGCTGCTCAAGCGGTTGAAGATAAACACCGTCGCTGCGCCGGATATCAGTGTAGTGGAAAGCTGGTATACGGAGTGGCTGGGCTATGCCGTTTGCGAACGGGGCGACATCAGCGCCGATCTGGCAGGGTCCTGGGGCGCGCCAGCCATAGCGGGACGCCCTTATATCGTGATGCAGCCGGAAAGCGGCACAGACGTGTTCATCCGCGCCGTCGAGATCGATGAGGTCCCCGATTACAAGCCCATGACCACACTGGGCTGGAATTCCTTCGAACTCATTATCGACGATGTCTACAAACTGAACGAGCGGCTGTTGAAAAGTCCGTTCAAGATCATCGGTGAACCCTCGCCGTTGGACGGGGAATTGAATTTCATTCACGCCATGCAGGTGCTTGGTCCGGCCGGTGACGTGCTGTACCTCACCTGCGATACGACGCGGGAACCGGATTCCCTATTGCCTTTGCCCGGGTCTTTTGTCGACCGGCCGTTCATCGTCATTCTTGCCGGTAACGGCGTCGATACGACTCAGTCTTTCTATTGCGAAAAGTTCTTGATGAAGCGGGAAGAGGACATGACCAGCCCCATCGGCGTCATTGCCGACGCCCAAGGGTTGCCCAAAGACCATGTGTTCGACATGGGCTTCATGTTCTTAGGACAGGACGGCAACTTTATCGAATACGACGGCTATGGGCCGGAGTACGGCGCGCGACCCTGTCATGACGGGCAGTTGCCGCCGGGCTGTTCCACCGTGTCTTTCTCCGTCGACAGCATCGACGCCATGGATTTGGATTGGGTTGACAACGCTATCGACGGCCCAGGCATTGCCTACGGCGGCGGCCGCACCCGCACGGCCCGTGGGCCGGTTGGCGAACTCATCGAATTGATCGAAGGACCGTAATGACGGGCGGCCATACACCGTCGATCACCAGACGTAGTGTCGTATGCGGTACGGCTGCGGCGACACTCGTTGCCCAAGAAACCAAGGCGCAAGAACGCCGCAATCCCATTATCGGTCATGCCATCGCCACACTCGGCGTACCCGACGTGGCCGCTGCCCAAGCCATGTATGAAAAAGCCATCGGCCTATACGAAGTCAACCGTGGCACCGTCAGCGAACAGGTCGCGTCGTCTTGGGGAGCGCCGGCCATGCAGGGCCGGCCTTGGGTGATGATGCGCTGCGAAAGCGGTGATCCCACCTTCCGCATCCGCATCGTTCAAGTGGACCCGGTCCCCGGTTACCGGGCCATGACCACCTGGGGCCTGAACGCCTTTGAAATGATTTCCCAGGACATTTACACGGTAAACGAACGGGTTTTGTCCGCCGGTTTTGAGGTCATCGGCAAGCCGGCTCCTTTAAGCGGAGCCTACGCCAGTATTCACGCCATGCAGATGAAGGGCCCGGGTGAAGAAGCGTTTTTTTTCATAAGCTATGCCCCGGGCAATAACGAATTCGGATTGGTCGAACCGGCATCTTTGGTTGATCGCATTATCAACACTGTCATCGGTACACCGAATATCAAGGCCAGCCGCAACTTCTACAGCGCAATCCTCGGTATGAGTTTGCGCAATCTCGTGGAAGCGGAGATTGAGTTTTTTGCTGATATGCTTGGGTTTTCCCGCGACCGCACCATTGCCCTGGGCAGCGCCCGTGGCAGGCGGAACGGCAGTTCCTTAGAATTTGTTGCCTTTCCCGTCGAACATTCAGGACCGCGCTCGCGCGCCAAAGGTCAACTACCACCCGGCGTCTCCATGATCAGTCTGGCAACGGACGATTTTGATTCGCTTGACGTCTCCTACATCGCGCCGCCTAAGGTGTTGTACGGCGGTGGACGAGTGGCCACATTTGTCGGGCCGGCCGGCGAATGGGTGGAAGTCATTGAACAAGAGGCCACATAAGAAAAGGCTGCACAACAATGGGACGGACAACACATGAAAAAGATTCTCTTTGCCTGGGTCGGATTGACCCTGTTTTTTCCGGTGACCGCCATGGGTGAGATCACCATCAAACGCTGGAACCCGGAAGGCTTAAGCCAGCCGGAAGGCTATTCCCAGCTGGTCACCGTCGAAGGCATGAGCGAAGGTACCAAGATGGTTCTGCTGGGCGGCAAGGCCGGCCTCAGGCCCGATGATTCAATTCCTCCGACCCTGGCGGAACAATCCAAACTGACCTGGGAAAACATCGACCTCGCATTGAAGGCGGCCGGAGCGACACGGGAAGACGTTGTCGAGATTCAGATCTACATTGTCGATCTTGCCAACATCGACCCAGAGCCCGCTTACCAAGACGTACGCGACTTTTTTCCGGCCGGGCATAAACCGGTATCTATGGTGATCGGTGTCAGCGCTCTCGCCATTCCCGAATTGCTTTTAGAAATCAATGTCCGCGCCATTGTCGAGAACTAAGCGAGACATTTAGAATAGGTCGAGAACTGACAGCGGCACTCAACAAAAGGACCACACCCATGACTCTCTCACGCAAACACTTTCTCACCCTTGCTGGTGCTGCTGCCATCGCACCTAAGATGTCCTTCGCGCAAGACTCTGCGCCCATGCTCAGCCGCATCAAGTACGCCACCATCGGCGCGCCAAGCGTCGACGCGGTGGAGCGCTACTACACCACCTGGCTCGGCCATACGGTGGTGGAAAAGTCGACCGTGAGCACACCCATGGCCAACAGCTGGGGTGCGCCCAACGCCGCCGGCCGGCCGTTCGTGCTCATGCAACCGGCGTCCGGTGACGATGTGCTCATCCGCGCCGTCGAAATCGAACCGGTGGACGGGTACCAAGCCATGACCACGGCCGGATGGAATTCTTTTGAGATCATCGTCAACGATGTGGACGACCTACACACTCGATTGGAGACCTCAGCTTTCCGCCACATCGGTGGTCCGGAAAACTTGGGCGGCGGCACGTCTTCCATCCGCGCCTCCCAATACGTCGGACCGGCGGAGGAAGTGCTCTACTTCAATTGCGAGACCGGCGACCGCGCGGCCTCTAACCTGCCGGACCCGGGCGACGATGTCGGCCGCACCAACATCGTCATCCTCGCCAGCGGCAACGTACAGACGACCATGGACTTCTACCGCAACACGTTTGGCCTGGGACAAGGGTTCGTTATGCCGACACCCATCGGGGTCATCGCGCGGGCCCAAGACTTGCCGGAAGATACCACCTACCAGCTCGGTTTCATTACGTTACGGGAAGGGGGCAACGCCATTGAGTTTGACGAGTACCCGGATGCGTCCGACACCGGTCCGCGTCCACGCGCGCCTGGCCATCTGCCGCAGGGCAATGCCATGGTGTCTTTCAACGTGGATGATTTGAGCGTTATCGCCGCGGAATTCTTCACCTCTCCCATCACAGAATACGGCGGCCGCCGGTCAGCCGCGTTTGTTGGTCCGGCCGGCGAACTGGTGGAGCTGATCGAAGAGGCGCGCTAGCCATGGACGAAATATCCCGTAAGACGTTCCTCAAACTGTCAGGTGCTACGGCGACAGCGATGGCTTTGCCCAAATCCTCTCGTGCTCAAGAGAATCCAGCCATACTCAGCCGCATTAAAATGGCGACCATCGGCGCCGCCGACGTGGACACCGTGGAAGAGTGGTACACCACCTGGCTCAAATACACGGTGGTGGAACGGGGCACGGTGGACGAGGCCGTGGCGCGATCCTGGGGTACACCCAACACGGCTGGGCGCAAATTCATCACCATGCAGTCGGACGCCAAGGACGATGTTTACATCCGCGCCGTGGAAGTGGACTGGGTGCCGGGCTACAAGGCCATCACCACACTGGGTTGGAACGCCATTGAGATCATTGTCGACGATATCGATACGTTGCATGAGACCATGCTCCAGTCGCCGTTCCGGCACATCGGCGGTCCCAATAATTTGGGCGGCAACAACGCCTCGATCCGCGCCGCCCAGTACATCGGCCCGGCGGAAGATGTGATTTACCTCACCTGCGAAACCGGCAACCGGGAGACCTCTCCCTTGCCCATTCCGCGCGGCGCCGTCGACCGGCCGTTCATTATGATTTTGTCGGGCACAGACATCGACGCCATGGAGTCTTTCTACGCCGACAATTTCAAAATGACTTACAACGGCTACCGGTTCATTTCCAAGGGAGGCTTAATTTCAAAGATGCAAGGCCACTCACCGGATCAGGAATACAACATGGGCCTGATCCGCTGCCGGGAGCGGGGCAACAACATCGAACTGGACGAGTATTTGCCGGGCACTCCACCCAGGCCGTCTGCACCGGGTCAGTTGCCGCCGGGCATCGCCATTACGTCGTTTAACATCGACGATCTGGACGCGGTCGATCTTGATTTCATTTCAGAGCCGATCATTGAGTACGGCGGCAAACGCACCGCCACCTTTATCGGCCCGACCGGCGAACTGACGGAACTGATTGAAGAGGACCGGACCTGATTCGGTCTGACCCATGAACGACACACCGCCCCTGGTTCTGCGCTCCGATGATCACGGCATTGTCACGCTGACCTTGAACCGTCCGGATGCGCGTAATGCGTTATCCCAGGCCATGATCGAAGCATTGATCGCCGAGTTGGAAGCAATCGAGACGGATGAAGATGTCCGAGTGATCGTTTTGGCCGGCACGGGCCCCGCTTTTTGTGCCGGTCACGACTTGAAGGAACTCAAGGACAATCCCGATCCATCGGCCACACAAGTGCTGTTCGACCGCTGCGCCGATCTGATGATGAAGCTGATCCGCATGCCCCAGCCGGTCATCGCCAAAGTGCACGGCGTGGCAACGGCGGCGGGATGTCAGTTGGTGGCCACCGCCGATCTGGCCATCGCCGGTATGTCCGCCACCTTTGCCACACCCGGCGTTAACATCGGTTTGTTCTGTACCACACCCTCCGTCGCGGTGAGCCGAACAGTGCATCGCAAGAAAGCCATGGAAATGCTGCTCACCGGCGAACCCATGCGGGCCGTGGAAGCCGAGGCAGCGGGACTTATCAATGCCGCGGTCCCCGACCATGAATTGGATGCGGCGGTGGACGCTCTCGCCCGGCTCATCAAATCAAAGTCGGCGCGAATTTTGTCTCTTGGCAAAAAAGCCTTTTATGAGCAGATCGAAAAACCCATGGCGGAAAGTTACATTTACGCTGCCGCCGTCATGGCGCAGAACATGCTGGAAGACGATTGCACCGAAGGTATCACCGCTTTCGTCGAAAAACGCCAGCCCGAGTGGACAACCTAGCCATGCCCCAGGGACTGATCCGCATTGTCTTGCCGCTCTTAATGGTGTGCGCGTTCCTGCTTTATTTCCTGTTCAATCTGCCCGACACCCAGTCTCCACAGACGTCGCCACCAGACTCGTCTGAACCGGTTAACGGAGCAGCTGAATAATCACACCCATGACAACGTAAGCGCCCAAGGTGTTACCGGCGTTAATGGCGGATAGCTTCACCGAGGCGCCGTTGTAACGATCGTGCAGCAACTCCGTGCTCAAGCAAAACACCACCCAGAGAAACGCGGCAACGGCGGCGGCGCCGATCAGAGTCGTCACCCCCTGCATGACCAGGACGATGTTGATGCCGAACGCGGCGATGAGGTTCATCACCGCTGCGTTGATCAGCGCTTTCATGGGATTTCCCATCTCTTCGGGAGTCTTGCCGATCTCGGCAATCCACATCTTCATGAACATCACCGGCGAGTAGTAAAGCGACCCCCAGGCCATGGCGCCGACCATGCCGAGGACGACCCCCAACCAGGTGACGCCTTCAATCAGAGAGCCGATCATTCCGCCGCCTCCGGATGGGCATCGGGCACACGGCGCTCAAGGGATTTAGCCCCCGATGAGATGGCCCCGATGGTCAAGCAGACAAACCCAAGCATGGCCGAGAGGCCACCGACTGGCGCGAAGATGCCGGGGCCTTCAAATGAGATCGAGTACAAGGCACCGGAGAAAAACAGAATGCCGCAGCCGAACAAGATACCGGTGGCCACCATGAGTTTTCGCGGGCGCCCCTCCATGACCCGGTCATGCAGTAGGGCGACGAGAATAATGCCAAACGCCATTTTCATTTGGAAATCGCTGGCGTCATAGAACCAGCTGATGGCTTCCTCACCCGTCGGTGCGATGTTCTCAATACCATGAGCCGCCATTGACCCCGTGATAACAGCCATGAGGCCGTTGAGGGCAGCGAACACGATGAAATAAACGGAAGTACGGCTTAGCGACATGGGATCATCCTCCCTCGAATAGGTCGAAACAGTCCAATGATGGTTATCGTCATCTTTTTTGCAGGGCCAAAGCTTTTTCCAAGATGCGAAAACCATCCAGGAACTTTCTTTCAGCTTCGGCCACCGGCAACGGCACGAGTGTAACATCGTCCAACGGTTTTTCCCTAAACCCGAGGACTGATCGCGTTTCTTGAACGGTAAAACCGGCCAGTTGAACGGCCTCCGTCGCGGCCGCGATTTTGTCCGCCCGTTTGATCAGGCGTTCGGCATCGTCAGACAACTGAGGCGGAAGGCCGAAGCGAAGCCGGATGGCGTGCAACAAACGCATTTCCACTTCCTTGAAAACATCACCGACCACTGATTTGAGGGGCGTAATCAGATCATGGGTGACGTATTCGGAAGCGTCATGCAGCTTGGCGGCCATGAGAACGTCGGCTCCGGCCCGGGGGTCGAGACGGCGGACAATGTCGACCACCAGATCGGAATGTTGAGCCACGCTCCAACCGTGATGCCCGGCGGTTTGACCGTTCCACCGGGTATTGCGGGCAAGCCCCAAGGCAATGTCTTCGATTTCGATGTCCACGGGCGACGGATCAAGCAAGTTCAACCGGCGGCCGGATAACATGCGCTGCCATGTTCGCGGTGCGTGTTCTTTGAGGCGGTCGACCGTGGCCTGAGGCGATGACGTCACCCGTGGTCTCCTTGGAGAATACAGTCGTTGCAGAGTAACCGGCCCCAACTCTGCGGCATAGGTTGAGGTGCCTCATATCAGCGCCATATCGCGGAATCGGGGCGGAACAGGAGGTGATTGAGGTTCTTATAGGGTCGCGGGTTTTGATTTTTTATCGATTTGCCAATACCTTATTGGGGGTGTCCAGTAGGTGTCTGGGCATTCTGCGGTCACGGAGCACGGTTAGGGTACATGGTTCAACCGTCAACAGAGTACTTGAAGCCGATCAACTTTTTGGTCGTCGACAACAAGTCTTATATGCGCCACCTGTTGAAAGGCGTGCTCGAAACCTTGGGCGCGAAAAGGATCGAAGAAGCCAAGGATGGCGGTGACGCATTAGAAGCGATCAAAAGTCTGCACCCTGACATTGTTTTGTGCGAATGGCGCATGGGTCCGGTCAACGGCCTCGACCTTCTCAAAACCATACGCGAACAACCGTCGGCGTTGAAATTTACGCCGATCATCATGGTCACCAGCGAAACCCGCCGGGAAAAAGTGATCGAAGCCCGCAATGCTGGCGTCACCGAATACGTCGCCAAACCGATTACCGCCAAAGGATTGTTTCTGCGCATCCGCGAAGTCATTGAGCGGCCGCGGCCGTTTGTCGATGTGGGCGGCTACTTCGGCCCCGACCGCCGCCGGCGTGCTGTTGCCATGAATGAGGGGGAAGAAGACCGGCGCGGCAAAGACGTCCCCAGACCAGAGCCAGAAGGGGATGGCGGCGATGCCCTGTCACAGGAGGAAATCGACCGTCTCGTGGCTGGCGGCGAAATCTCCGACGATTAGTCCTCCCGTCTCTGGCAACTGCTTGTTTATCGAGACTATTGTGGCGGCCGCTGAAACGCCTGCGGGGGAGCATGCATGACCGGTACCGTGGCTAATTCGGTTGTCATTGTCGGCGGTGGTGAGGCCGGGGGGCAAACAGCCATCTCTCTCCGCCAGGGTGGTTATGCCGGACCGGTTGTCATCGTCGGTGACGAACCCTACGTGCCCTACGAACGCCCTGCCCTGTCAAAGCAGTTTCTCGCCGACGCGTTAGAGATGGAGCGCATGTATTTGCGCGCTCCGGAGTTTTACGACGACAAGGACATCATCCTCAAACTGGATGCCCGCGTCACTTCGATCACGCCGGGTGACCACGTCACCCTTGCGGACGGACCGACGGTGCCCGGTCATGCTATTGTCCTCGCGACCGGCGGGTCCGTTCGGCGATTGCCTGTGGAGGGTGTCGACTTGCCGGGCATTCACTATCTGCGTTCCATCAACGACGTGCTCGCATTTAGAGATACTCTCAAGCCAGGCACAAGGTTGGCCATCGTCGGTGGTGGATATATCGGCCTGGAAGTGGCCGCCGTGGCCAACACGCTGGGATGTACCGTGACCGTTTTGGAGATGGAACATCGGGTGTTGAACCGCGTGGTCGCACCGGACGTATCCGACTTCTACACGCGCCTCCACACGGAAGAAGGCGTCGCCATAAAGACCGACGTGCGCGTTTCCGGTTTCAAGGGCAACGACAAGGTTGAAACAGTGGTGTGTGCAGACGGAACCGAATTTGAAACCGATTGTGTGATCATCGGCATCGGCATCGTTCCCAGCACGGACTTAGCGGAACACATTGGCATAGAGATCGATAACGGCATCGTTGTTGACGCCCATACGAGGACATCCATGGACGGTGTCTACGCCGTTGGCGACTGCACCAATCATCCCAACGATTTGTTGGGGCGGCGCTTGCGGCTGGAATCCGTTCAGAACGCCATCAGCCAGGGCAAAACGGCCGCCAGTACCATTCTTGGCAACGATGTCCCCTATTCGGAGGTGCCGTGGTTCTGGTCGGACCAGTACGACGTCAAACTGCAGATGGCGGGCATCAATGATCCCGAAGATCAAGTGATCGTGCGGGGGGAGTCCGGGTCCCGGTCTTTTTCCGTGTGTTATTTGCGTGACGGGGCGCTGGTGGCGATCAACGCCATGAACCGGCCCAAGGACTTTCTCCAGGGCAAAAAAGCCGTCGCCGCCAAGGTGAAACCCGATGTGTCCCGTTTGGCAGACCCGGACGTGCCCCTCAAAGAGTTTATGTAACGCCCTGATAAATAGAACTTATTGAGCATCACATGGACGTGTTTTTGGGCTTCGTCCGGAATATGAAAGAGTTCGAGCATCACGTTAATTCTCAAAGGAAACCGTTTTCATGGTCGATGGTATCGGCGAGACCAACCCCCATCTTCCAGCCCTGCAGCAGAACCAGGTTGTCAGCCAACCGCCCACATCGGAAACGGGTCAGGCCGACGACCCCAACCGGGGCAACCGTACCCGGGAGTTACAGGAAGACGCCGCTCGCCAGCACATCATTGATGAAGCGGCAAAACGGGAAAACCGCGGCCAGCAGCTCAACATCACAGTCTGAACCCAATTCTCTGACAAGACCTATCGAAGAGGCTTGAACTCGCCCGAGGTTTTGGGGAGAACGGGCGGCCATGTCCGCCAATCTTTACGATGTTTTTGAAACGCGTTTTCCGTCGGATCGATCGCGCCCTTTTCTCACCATGCGAGATGGAGCGTCCGTCACCTACGGTGACGTGATCGAACACTCGGGTCGCATGGCCAACATGATTGCATCGTTGGACATCAAACCGGGTGACTGCGTTGCCGTGCAGGTGGAAAAATCTTCCGCTACGCTTCTGTTCTATTTGGCGTGTCTGCGGGCCGGAGCGATTTATCTGCCGCTCAACACGGCCTACACCGGCGATGAACTCGGGTGCTTCCTGGACGATGCCCGCCCCGCCTTGGTGGTGTGTGATCCGGCACGGCAGACCGCCGTTGAGCCGCACGCCCGTAAAATCAACGCCGTCCTTCTGACCATGAATGCGGCGGGTTTGGGATCCTTGGCGGACCAAACGAACCGGCAACACACAGATGCGCAAACAGTCGCTTGCGCGTCCGCTGATCCCGCCGCCATCCTCTATTCGTCCGGCACCACGGGCCAACCCAAAGGGGTGGTGTTGTCTCACGGCGCGCTTGCGGCCAATGCCGAGGCTCTTCATGAAGCGTGGACATTCGGCCCGGACGACGTACTGCTGCACGCGTTGCCCCTTTTTCATACCCACGGATTATTTGTCGCCACCAACACCTTATTGATGAACGGCACGGGGATGATTTTTCATACGCGGTTTGATGCCAAAGGGGTGATCAAAGACTTTGCCAAAGCGACCGTGTTCATGGGCGTACCCACCTATTACACCCGTCTGTTGTCGCAGCCCGAATTGTCGCCCGAAGCTTGCCGGTCCATGCGTTTGTTCATTTCCGGCTCGGCGCCGCTGCTCGAAGATACGTTCAACGCGTTTGCCGAACGCACCGGTCATACCATTGTCGAACGCTACGGCATGACTGAAGCCGGCATCATCACCAGTGCGGACCCCGACAGACCACGCCAAGCCGGCACAGTGGGGTGGCCCTTACAGGGTGTGTCTCTCCGCATTGCCGATGATCACGACAAGCCTTTGCGCCAGGGCGAAACCGGCGGCGTGCAGATCAAGGGAACCGGCCTCTTCACCGGCTACTGGAACAAGCCGGAGAAGACAGCGGAGGATTTCACGGCCGATGGCTACTTCCGTACGGGGGATCTGGGCCGGCTGGAACAAAACGGTCAGCTCACATTGGTGGGCCGGGCTAAAGACCTGTTCATCTCCGGCGGCTTCAACGTCTACCCGAAGGAAATCGAACAGGCCATCGATGCCCTGGACGTCGTCGAGGAGTCCGCTGTCGTCGGCCTGCCCCATCCCGATTTCGGCGAAGCCGGTTTGGCCGTTGTCGTGCCTGCGGAAGGACAACAGTGTGATCCGAAAACAATACGAGACGCCTTAAAAGCATCGCTCGCCAATTACAAAGTTCCGAAACTTATTGTCAAAACCGATGCCCTTCCCCGCAACGCCATGGGTAAGGTGCAAAAGGCAGAATTGCAAATGCAGTACAGGGATGCCTGGGACGAGGCGCTAAAGAAACTCAACGATTGATTATCGTGTCGGCGCCGTCATTTCCTTATATGTGGGGAGTGCCGATCCTTCATCGACGATGGCAATAATTTTCCCCTTGTCTTTGTCTTGTTCAAGGGTATCGACGATGTAGTGGGCCAAGTCCTGCCGCCCCAAAGAAAGCCCGTTGGGGAGCGTGCCGTCATCGGTGGTGATGTATGTGTGCTTTGCTTCCCGGTGATGCAGAGCCGGAACACGAAGAAGGGCCGCCGTCGGCCACTCCACTGTCACCATCTCCTCCATCGCCGCCATATCCCGGTAATACTTGCGCCGCAGCCAGAGATAGAGCTTCCTGCGTAAACCCTTGCGTTTGACGTTGCGCACCGCGCCAAAGGACGAAATGACGACCAGCCTGTCTTGGCCGTAGAATTTCATGGCATCCATAACGTTTCTATGAGCGACCGTATTGAGCGGGCGCGTATCCGAAAAATTGGTCGCGCCCACGGAGGTTACGACGGCGTCGGCACCGGCAATGGCGTGCTGGACCGCTTCCGCGTCATAGGCATCCGCCTGTCTGATCTCCATTTTCGGATCAGAAAAGGGCATCTTTTCCGGCGAGCGGCAGATGGCGATGGCCTCATGGCCGCGTTTTAGAATCTCTTTGAGAATGACCGGGCCGGTCTGGCCCGACGCCCCAAGCACCGCAATTTTCATATCAAGAACTACTCGGCAGCGTGCGCCAACGTGGTCGGATTGATGCGCGGCACTTCTTTGTAGACCCAGCCGTCGGGATCTTTACGACGGGCCGGTGACGGAATGACATGATACCCGCCTGCCTGTTCGGCTCGCGCCAAGGTCTCGCGGTCGATCTGCCAGCCTTTTGCCCTGAGCTTGGCGAGAATGGCCCAATACTCCTTGACCACTTTGTCTTCCGGGTCGGTCTGCAAGGCGTTGGGATCGGGAATGGCAGGCAGCACTTTCGGCAATTGCGCTTCGGCTATGGCGCGGTCTTCACGAATATTTTTCATATTGCGTTTAACGTGATTCTTGTCCGCCCATTTACCCGTTATGAAGTTACGTCCGAACAAAAAGCGCTCAGTGGTGGTGCGATCATCGATGGGCGTTGACATGTCCAAAGCAATGAACCGGATACCGGACTCCGCTCCGCCGATTTCAACATCCACTTTGATGGTAAACCCGGAGAGAAAAAACTTGAGCCGGGAGCGAACTTCCCGGTCGGGCTTGCGAACCCGGCGCCATAATCCGCGTTGAGGTTTGGTTTTGACCCTGATGCCCGTCGATAGACTCCAATCATCCATGTATTCCACGGTGTGTTCCGGCGGCCGGATACCACCGTTCCACGGCTGGCCGTGAACAACCGGCAAGTGCACGTAGTCGAGATTCGAAAACTTGGCCCAGTGATAGTTGGCGTCCCAATCTTCTTCGTACTCGAGCCAGCGCCAACCGTCGGCATCATATTCAGGAATGTCAGGAATAGGCGGACCCGCTTCCGGTTCATCCCCAAGATAGACCCACATCAAACCGTAGCGTTCTTCGACGGGATAGGAGTCCACCCGCGCTGACTTTGGTATGGAAGTCCCGTCTGCCGCAGCCGGAATTTTGACACAGCGGCCGTCACCGTCAAAACGCCAGCCGTGCTGACAGCAAGCCAGCGTACCGTCGGCGTGACAGGTGCCCTGGTCCAACGGCGCACCGCGATGACAACAAACATTGGATAAACAATGGGCGACGCCATCGGCATCGCGGAACAGGACAAAGTCCCTCCCCAGCATTTTCACATGACGCGGTTCGTTGGTGACTTTGCTGGAGAAAGCCGCCGTGTACCAGACGTTGGTGTACATGGTGCGCTACCTCAAGTTATGTCGCGGTTTCTAAACTGAGTGTTCCCGCTTTAGGCGGTGGTGGCCATGGGCATACTTTCGTCTGGCCCCCATTCGGTCATGGATCCGTCGTATAGCGCCACATCCTCTTCCCCAAGCAGCAACAGAGCGAAGGAATCCGTGGTCGCCGATATGCCGCCACCGCAATAGGTGATGATGTGATCTGTATCGAAAGCACCGATGGCGTTGAATTTCTCTTTCATAGTTGCGGCATCGACAAAGGTGTTGTCCTCCTTGTCGATCAGTTCGTAGGCGTAGAGATTGACGCTGCCTTCGATATGACCGGGCCGGCCATAAGCGGCATTAAAGGTTTCTCCGGAATATACCTGCGGGGTCAGCGCATTGATGATGCACGTGTCTTTGCGTTGCACCGCGGCCAGTACCTCGTCTTTACCGATGATTTGCCCGGGCCTGGGCTTGGGCGTGAACGTTGCAGCAGGGAAATTGGGAACATCCGCCGTTGTCGGCCGACCTTCCGCAACCCATTTGTCCCAGGCGCCGTTGAGAACACGGCAAGTGTCAAAGCCAAGGGCGCGAAACATGAGGTACAGACGCGTCGCCCAAAAATTGGCACCACGGGAATAGAGCACCAGCCTGTGTTCATCGCCGATGCCGGCTGCGCCTATCACGGAGGCAAACTGTTCCGCCGAGGGCATCATAAAGCGCAACGTGGGATGATCGTCGGACAGTTCGGTGAGGAGATCGAGAAACACCGCACCGGGAATATGAGCCTCGTTGTAGTCATCGCGGCCCGAGCGGATTTCATAGCTGCCTTCCTTGATTTGCATCACCACATTGCAATCAACAATGCGTAGATCATCAGCACCAAGCTCGGCTTCTAATGAATCGGTTTCGATAATCAGGTCAGGCCGTGCGTAACCTTTATCCGTCATTGTGCCCCCTCTTTGTTTTATTGCGCTGGGGTTTCTCCAATCTCCAGCTCTGGATAGTACCGCGCCATCATGCGTTCGAAATGAGCGACCAGGGTACGATGCTTGCGGGCTTGATTCACCAGCGGATTATCCCACGGCTGGGAAACCAGTTCGCCCACACAGGCGGCGAGCCCTGCATCGAATACAGTGGGCTGATCGCCGAAGCCCCATTCCCGTTGGCCCAGCCAATGCGCTAAGGCATTGATGTCGTCGATGGCCAGTTGCCACAGGGCCTCCGTCGTATGCCGGCCCATTCCATGACCCGCCAGCTGCTTTCTGACAATGCGCTGGGCCAAGGGTTTGATCAGCGCAAAGACCGGACCGGGAACGCCGAGCACCTCTTTCATAAACGGTGTCCAATGGCACACACCGTCTGGGTCGAGCCAGCGGCCGTAAACCACGGCCCAATAGAGGTGCTCATCTATAAGGCGCTGAAAGGCAAGGCTCGCCGCCCGCTCGGAGAGGGTCAGCTTGCCGTCGACCGGATGACCGTGCTTAGCCTCCAGGTGGGCGATGATAAGACCGCTATCGGCCACTAATTTGCCATCTTCATCAACGATAAAAGGGCGTTTACCGGTTGGGGCTTTTTTGCGCCGGTCGGGCGAGACGGTGTAGTCGATCCCGGCCATGCGCAGATAGGTTTCGAGCTTAAAACAGAACGGGCTGGGGTCGGGCAGCCCCATGGTCGGGCCGAATTTATAGAGGGTGGCGGCCATGTGGCATCCTTTCTCCCAGGGGCGCGTTAAAGGTATTATACACAGGCACTCACGCGCTTGTGTCGAGACTATGTTCTGACGCGCCGCGATTGTGTGTGTATTATGGACGGTGGCCGGGTTATTGACACTTGCAGACGTATGACAAAAACCGGATCAATTAGAGCAGCAGTTTTAGTATCCATAGGCTGTTACATTGCCACGGCAGCAACACCGGCCATGGCCATCAGCGACCGGCGCATCGAAGATGCCCGATTCGCTTGTATGACTTTCCTCAAAGGCGAGAGGGAAGAGGCTAAACCCAAGGATGTCAAACGTGCGCAAGTGGCGCGTTTTTGGCTCATCAGTTTCCTGACCGGCAAATTTGAAGCCGATGAAGTGCTCGAGTTCACGGAACAGTCAGAGCATGCGGTGAGCGACATCGTTGCCCGTGTCAAAGACTTCTGTGCTGATAAGGACGATGTCTCCATTCATGCGGCTGCTGTATATGCGGGTGAATCACCACGACCGTTGCCGGGTGCAACCGATATCGGATTGGATCCGCGCATGTATTCCTGTGCAACCTATTCGTCAGATCGGAAAGGCCGGCGCGAGGAAAAAGACCAAGCCAAGGCGGCAGAGTTTTGGGCCTTCGCCTTCGTTCAGGGCAACATCAGCGTGCGTTATCACCCGCGTGTGGTGGTTTCCGTGTCCGACAAACGCAAGATCGTCCGTGCGCTGAAACAAAGCTGCGCACGCAATCCGACGCGCAATCTTCTGGACCAGACATCCGAGATCGCCTATCGGGTCCGGCCCGAATGGGATCAAGGGGAATGGGACTGATCGCTTTGGTGTCTTAAAGGACCAAAGACCAGTAAGCGAAACCAACACTTATTATGATGCAGGCCAAAGCGGATACCGC
The DNA here is from genome assembly GCA_965207985.1 of Rhodospirillaceae bacterium. GTDB lineage: Bacteria > Pseudomonadota > Alphaproteobacteria > Rhodospirillales > Rhodospirillaceae > CBDBND01. Next base: position 160,115 of record CBDBND010000017.1, read on the forward strand.
AGCGTGGCCTTTGCCGAACCAGGTCCGCCAATCTGCTTTGTAAAGCCCCGAAGCTAGATTGCGCACGGTTGAGATCGCCGCAGAAAGCAACAGGCCGATCCCCACCGCGATGACGAGCCGCCATAAGCCGGGCAGAACAGAGGTGGCATCGACAAACCGGTACCATGCGCCGTATTCCAGTTCGCAAGCGAGGCCCGTTAAGAACAGAACCAAACCCAGCAAACCCAATCCTGCCGTGCGGCGGCGCGGCCCCCTAAACTTCGGCAACATCAAAGCAAGACTGGTTAACATCACCACGACGGAGACGATGACCGGAACAAGCACAATTGCTGGTGACCTGTGCCACGGCTGGCGCTCCAAGGCGCCCAGACTGGAGGATGCACCGGTCAAGAACGTCCCCGACTCGGACATTCGAAACACCAACGTCTGTTCCTCTTTTTCCACATTGGTGTAACGCAAAGACCCCGTTCTGGCGTACGTGCCCATGGGGGTGCGGAGACGGTCCGGCGACAAAGCCTGGACATGAATTGTCCCAGCCAGTCGAAGTAACTTTACAAGGAATGTGTGTGATGTGGGACGGACAGACGTGTAATTTCCAGCGAGATCGAACGCCGTGTCATCGTGAGTTTCGACTGCGCTTTTTTTTGCGGGGTTTTGTTTGCTTGGATCAGAGTCTTCGCTTTCAAGTGTGAGAAATGTCTCCACAAACTTGCTAGGCAAGCGCCCATAACGTCGAAGGCCCTCAATGGTTCCGGGCGAGAGTGGGGAACCTACCGACAATAAAATATTGCTCAGCCTAAATTCGAAGGCATCGTTAGGCGTTCCAGCGACGCTATAAAATATCCCAATACCAGACTCGGGAAAGACGTAAAGGCTGGACGCGAAGCCAGGCAGCCCGCCGTTGTGCCACCACGACTTTTGACCACCGACCGACACTTCAATGAGCGCACGACCGATGCCACCTGCGTCGGGATGAATGCGGTAATTGTCGAAATTGGTGAAGTCCGCGAACGACGCATCCGTGAGGAGACGTTCTCCGTTCAATTCCCCCCTGTTCAGCAGCCACAGGACGAATTGCGCCATATCCTTGGCGGTGGAGGTGCCGCTGCCCGCTGCCATGCCCAAGGTGGTGAACTTGGGATGGACACACGACCGCACCAGACCCGGACCCCGGAATACGTGACAGCCTGCCAGGGTGGATATGTCCCCTTTGGCCATATCGACGAGGGACCGGTCCATGCCTAATGGCGAAAAAATCTTATCCCGCACCACATCCGCATAGGGTGTGTCGGCCGCCCCTTCAATCACCGGACCCAAAAGGGCAAAACCCATATTGTCGTAAGATGCGATACGGCCGGGTGGATACATGCGGGCAAGGCGCCGTTCAACTTCGTCGGACGGCATGGCCTCGATCCAGAACCGCTCTCCTGTCAAAAAACTAATGTCCGAATCAAAGCCGCTTTGATGGGTCAGGATGTGTGCTGCCGTCACCGGTTCGGGATACGTTGCCGAGACCTGAATACCGGACAGGTACCCATTGACGTCGGCGTGCAAGTCGAGATCACCGGAGTCCACAAGCTGAAGGGCAGCGATAGCAGTAAACAGTTTGGTGATGGAGCCGATGCGGAACAGGGTGGTGTCCGGATCGACAGGCGCTCCGGTTTCGATGTCGGCAATGCCGTAGCCTTTGGTAAGGATCGTTCCGTCTGCTGTGACCACCGCCAAGGTAGCACCGGGGATGCCCGTGCTCTCGAGCAACGCCGAAAATTCCTCGTCGAAGAAGGCTTCGACCTCAGACAAGTCGAGAGACTGAGCCGACGCCGCCGGTGCGAAGCATAGCAACACAGCGGCCAGCAGAATGGACAGGCGTGTCATGACGCTCTCCCGGTGGCATGTTGCCCGATCTCTACTATGTGGAGCGGGCAACAGGGGCGCAAGTTTAACGTGTGATTTACGGTGTGAGGCTAAAGTGCCTTGGCCCGTTCCCGCAGCTTGAATTTTTGAATTTTACCGGTCGAGGTTTTCGGCAGCTCGTCGAACACCACCGTTTTGGGCACCTTGAATTTCGCCATGTTGTCTCGGCAAAAGGCGATGATTTCGTCTTCCGAGGCCGACTGGCCGGTCTTCAAAGTGACGAATGCGCAAGGCGTTTCCCCCCAATGGTCGTCGGGCCGGGCCACCACGGCAGCTTCCAGCACAGAGGGATGTTTGAACAACACGCCTTCCACTTCGATGGTGGAAATGTTTTCGCCACCGGAGATGATGATGTCTTTGGATCGGTCGCGGATTTCCACATAGCCATTGGGATGTTTGACCGCGAGATCGCCGGAATGGAACCAGCCCCCTGCTAATGCTTCTTGGGTTGCCGTGGGGTTCTTGAGGTAGCCTTTCATCACCACGTTGCCGCGGAACATGATCTCGCCGATGGTTTCTCCGTCGGCAGGGATCGGGGTCATGGTCTCGGGATCCATCACATCCAGGCCTTCAACCACGTGATAGCGCACCCCTTGGCGCGCTTTGAGGGCGGCCCGTTCATCAAGGGGCAAGTCGTCCCATTCGCTATGCCAGGAACAAACGACGCAAGGACCGTAGACCTCGGTCAGACCGTAGCCATGGGTAACGCCTATCCCCATGTCTTCCATGGTGGCAATGACGGCTGCCGGCGGTGCCGCGCCGGCGGTCATGGCCTGAATACCCTGAGGCAGGCCGGCGCGCATCTCTTCCGGTGCGTTGACCAGCATGTTGAGTACCGTCGGGGCGCCGCAGAAATGGGTGATACCCTCTTCTTTCATCAGTTCAAAAATCGCTTCGGGATCCACCTTGCGCAGGCACACATGGGTGCCGTTCACGGCGGTAATGGTCCAGGGGAAGCACCATCCGT
>CBDBND010000018.1:0-197828 GCA_965207985.1 Rhodospirillaceae bacterium
CAGCACCGCAAAACCGCCGCCTAAACTGAAAACCAAGATGGGCCAAACCCTCTCTTAGTTTATCAACCCCCGCTGTCCCAAATACTCTGACGACGGACAGCGGTTCCACCAATACCGCACCGTTTCGTAAGAGACGTCGATCCCTCGTTCGTAAAGTAAATCCTCGGCCTGTATTAGGGACAGTGGAAATCTCGCATACAGCATCACAACGCTGCAGATAACCCCGGGCAAGCTATTGAAATAACGAAAAGGATTTTGTATCAACGGAGGCTAAGAGACCGCACTACTTGACTCAAGGCAATTTACTCTGACACTGCCCTCCGGTCCATTGGCCCCGGTGTTCAAGCAACGCTTTGAGACGTTGGGTTTCATCGGACATCAAACCGTTGACCCCCATGTCAAGAAGCCAGACCATCTCATCAAGGTCGTTCACAGTCCACACATGGACCGGCCAACCGAGTGTGTCGCAGTAATCGAGAAAGCGCTGATCTATCAGTTGGACTCCATATTGCCGGACAGGGATCTGGACGCACCGGGCACGGCGTGATGGTTTGACAGGGATCCCCCAGCTCGCAATGCGAAGCCGCATGACATCCATCGGTCCGCAGGAGGTGCAGATGCGGTCGTTGAACCGGAGCGCTAACCGGTCCAACCGTGTGTCAGAGAATGACCCGATGCAGACCCGATCAAGAGCGTTGATTGAGACTAAGGTATCGGCAAGAGCGTCTCCGTCGAGTGTAACCGCTGCGAGAAGCCCAGTCCCGCCTTCGTCACCCCAGTACTCGTCGATAAGATAGTCGATGACGGCAAAAACCGATGCCCCGAGCACCACCGCAACTATCGTCTCGACCAGGGACGTGGCAGCCCGTGCGGGAACGATAAGTTCGAAAACCGCGGCCAGCATAAGTGCGCCGCCACCTGCGGCTAGAACAAACCCTTCCGTGCGATCACCAAGTCGCCCGAAGAGTCCCCAAAGTGCCCCAATGATCAGTGCCGAGGAAACGGCGGCGGCAACAACAAATAAAGTCACGGGCACGACCCCGTTTAGGCAATGGCTAACTCTCTAATTCGGCAACGAATGTACCTGCCAAGAGCCGTGCGGTCGACAAGAAGCGCCGTTTGGTGGTCTTTAAGTGACGAAAGGCACGCTCACAAGCACCATATATAAGATGGTTGCCGCAAGGCTTCGTGCAAGTCCTTGTGCGTCGGACATTTCCGTCTACATTGTATCCAGGCGACAGCAGTTGTTGACCAATTGCATCTTCGGCCTGACGGAACTCAAGGACACACCGAATTTGCCATCTAGAAATGCTACTTTCGCTTAGAAAAAGGAGTGACAGGAATTATGCCGACGGACGCGTTTAAGGACCGGGAAACAGGGTTCGAGAGGAAGTTTCAGATGGATCAAGAGCTGGAATTCTGAGCTACTCCCCGGAAATCGGACACTGACGTAAGCTACGATTTGTTGTCTGCTGGTCTTCGTAGAGAAGGAGATCAGAGATGTCGAAACGCAAGCAACACTGGCCGGCATTCAAGGCGAAAGTGGCCCTCGAAGCCTTGAAGGGCGAAGAGACCGTATCCGAGCTGTCCAGCCGGTTCGGGGTTCACCCGACGATGATTCATCAATGGAAGCGTGCGCTGCTTGATGGTGCTCCTGGCCTGTTCGCCCGTGGTGGCCGCCGGCAACCGGAGATCGACGAAGCGCAGGTGAAGGAACTGCATGCCAAGATTGGGGAGTTGGCTGTGGCCAACGATTTTTTGTCCAGACAGCTCAAGCCCTGGGGCGTGAAGTGAGACGCGGCATGATCGAGCCGGGTCATCCCGGATTATCGGTCAGCAGGCAGTGTGCGCTGCTGTCGATCTCCCGGTCGTCGTTCTATTACACGCCCAAGGGTGAGAGCGAGATGAACCTCGCGCTGATGCGCGAGATCGATGAACAGTTCCTGGACACGCCGTTCTTTGGCGTCCGGCAGATGACGTGGCATTTGAAGAACGAAGGCCATTGCGTCAATGAGAAGCGGTTGCGCCGCCTGATGCGGCTCATGGGCCTGATGCCGATCTACCAGAAGCCCAGCACCTCAAAGCCAGCGAAGGGGCACAAGACCTGGCCGTATCTACTCCGGGGGCTGAGTGTGAACAGACCGAACCAGGTCTGGGCAACGGATATCACCTACCTGCCGATGCGCCGGGGGTTCCTGTACCTGGTTGCCATCATGGATTGGTTTACCCGCACGGTGCTGGCTTGGCGCATCTCGAACACGCTGGAGGCTGACTTCTGCGTCGAGGCGTTAAACGAGGCGACCCACACGTTCGGTGCGCCAGAGATCATGAACACCGACCAGGGCTCGCAGTTCACCTCGTTTGCTTGGACCGACCGGCTTCGGCGGACGGGCGTGCGCATCTCGATGGACGGCAAGGGGCGGTTCCTCGACAACATCTTCGTCGAGCGGCTTTGGCGCACGCTCAAATACGAGTGCGTCTATCTGCACGCCTGGGAAAACGGCTCACAGGCCAGGGCGGGTATCCGCAAATGGATCACGTTCTACAATGAGAGGCGTCCTCATTCCGCCCTTGGCGGCAGGCCGCCCGCCGTGGTCTATTGGACGGCAATCGAGCAAAACCAAACCGATCAGCAGGCCCAGAAAGTAGCTTAAATCAAACCAGAACCTGTCCAACAATCAGGGAGTAGCTCATTCCGTACTGTTCCGGGTGCTATTGGAGTTGTCCGTCAAGAACTATGTGGAACGAAGCGATGTGCAGGTTCATGCAAATGACAAGCTCGCCGGCCAAATACTGAAAGTTGGGAAAAATCTACATGAAAAGGGAAGAATCAATAACAAACAGTTTAGCGCAATCAAGAAATTCAATAGTCTCGATCAAGTTATTTCGGCTGATACATTGAACCGATATGTCCATTCCGCAAGTTTTGCCCCTTCGCCACAGCATCTAACTTCTGTGTGGGATAGTCTTGCCGACTTTATTGTGCAGTGTTTGGAAGCCTAGCTTCCACAATTTGGCCTTTGAACTCAAAAGAATTATAACCCCAAAATGACAATCAAAGATGAGGAAGTCTTACTTCTAGACACAATAACGAAATTCTGCCATCAGCACCTTCCACCAGAGGAAGTACAACGGCGTGATGAAAATCATACGCCGCCTTACGATCTGGTGCCGAAAATGGCAGAACTTGGCTTAACGCGAATCCCGTTTCCAGAAGAGGTTGGGGGATTTGCCCTCGGTTGGTCTACATTTGCCCGTGTTCAAGAGTTGATTGGTTATCATGCATTTTCCGCTGCATCCATCTTGGATCGAATTGTCACTTTTGGTGGGATGTCCATACTTCGTTTTGGTACGGATCAACAAAAATCGACTCTCCTTCCCGCCATTCTCAATGGAGAGATAATTATAGCATTGGCATTGACTGAACCAGGAGCAGGGTCTGATGCTCGCGCAGTCCAGACCCGGGCTGAGAAAACTTCAGATGGATGGAAGATTCATGGCCGCAAAACGTGGATTAGCGATGCAGGTGAAGCCAAATATCTGTTGACTCTGTGCCGTACCATACAGAAGGGACAAAGTAAGCCTTCTTATACGGCATTTCTCGTCCCCACTTCCGCTAGTGGCATTCACATGACGGAACTTCCAAAAGTGGGAAACAATTGCACTCCATCTTGGGATATCGGTTTCGATGAGGTTCTCATAAGTGATGATTCGATGCTCGGAGTGGCTGGAAAAGGTCTTAAATCGGTCTTGGCTTCTCTAACGTATTCACGTGCAGCTTTGTCCGCCGCCGCAGTCGGCTGCGGTCAGGCAGCTGTGGACCTTGCAATTAAACACGCCAAAGAGCGTATTCAGTTCGGTCGACCCATAACTGAGTTTCAAGTGATCAAACACCGGCTGGTCGATATGCAATTGGAGATTAGAAAAGCAAAACTTTTTGTCTATGAACTTGCTAGCCAGTTGGACGAAGGCCAATCGTCTGGCGATCTTCCGGCTGCAGCAAAAATTGCTGCCACAGAAGCACTTCAATTTGTGACCAATCACGGAATGCAAATCCTGGCAAGTGCGGGCTATGCGATGGAAAGCCCCATGCAGCGCTATTGGCGGGACGCGCGTCTCTACTCATTTGGCGAAGGAACAAATGAAATTCAGAAAGAAATAATCGCTAAGCACATGGGTCTTGAATCACAATAATTGTACAGCGTCGTTATTGATCTAGGCTCAATTTCTGATTCTCGATACCATTCAAACCTGTCCCTTTCGACAACCTTATCCGCGGACCTTCATGATGCAATAGTCCAGGTGTGGATGGTATTTTCAGAGAGCACAGCCGATTCAGCGCTATTGTCGCCTTTGAAGCGTGTCACTATCTGGATCCGAATATTTTAACGAAAAACATCCACCAGAAAGAGTGAATCTGCAGTTTCTAATTGGTCTTAGAAACAAGATCGAGCATCGAAGTATTCCAGAGCTTGACATGATAGTTTATGGAGAATGCCAATCGGCTTATTTAACCTAGAGGACTATCTTATACGTGAATTTGGTAAAGAATACGGCCTTCAAGAATCTCTCGCATTATCGATTCAATTTTCTCGGACGAAGTCACCTAAACAGAAAAAAGCGATCAAAGCACTAGCTGGAAGCGCCAAGACCGTTATAGACTACATTAGAAACTTTAGAGGGGGACTTAACGACCAAGTTCTGAATGATATCGGTTATGCCTATCAAGTTTACTTGGTACCAAAGCTGGTCAATCAGAAAAAATCTGCAGATGCTTCAATTGAGTTCATTCATTTCGATGCGGCAGACGCAATCGAGAAAGAGAAGCTGGATAAATTAAATGTACTTATCAAAGAGAAGCACGTACCTGTGGTAAATCTGATCGACAAAGCAGCCGGACAAGTTGGCGAAGGCAGTTTCATCTGCCCATTCCTTTTGTATTTGAAATACATCATCATACGATGGCTTGGAAGCATTTCGGAGTTCGGCCACCGGGAAATAGCAAGAGTCCCCAAAACACCAAACAAGAATTTTGTTTATATGATAAAGCGCACAAAGATTATGTGTATACCAATGCTTGGGTTAACAAGTTGATTTCTGAACTATCTGATCCAATAAAATTTAAGCAGATTACCCAGAAAAACCCAATAGAGAAAAAAGCCGAAACCAGAAATAGCACTTCTAGTTCTTTCAGCACACTACGCTTTCTACATTGTAGACCTATCAGGCCAAAGTATTGATGACCTTCTCCCCATAATCAGAGCCATTTTGAATTGGAATCTTCTTTATATTGGGCTCACGAAGGAGGAGAAGACAGATAACCTAGAAAGTTTTTCGCACATTTATTGGGTTGGTGGCTCCGGGTCTGGTTAGGTTGGTTTTGTTCAATCAGCCTCTCCAGAAGGAAGGAGCCACCATGGAAAAGGATAACACGAAGGCATTGTCGCACGTCATACGGATTGATGACGAACGTATACAGGATCACCTGGGCAAGGTAGTGCGGGGCAGTGTTGAGGAGACCCTGAACGCGCTATTGGACGCCGAAGCGGACCGGCTCTGCAATGCTGAGCGGTAGCGTCAAGAATCTTGCGCACTTATGATCTGGCGGTGCTCACGCGGTAGTCGGTTGTTGCTCAAGTTGTTGTTGGTTTAGCGTGTCCATATTCAGGTATCGGCGTGTTCCCCATTTCGTACCTGCAATGTGCCGTAATCTGGCCGCGCACAGCATCACGGCCGACTGACCATCCGGAAAGGCGCCGACCACACGGGTTCTTCGCCGAATCTCCCGGATGATGCGTTCCATCGGGTTGTTGGTCCGGATACGTACCCAGTGGTTATCCGGGAAACGATAGAACGTCAGCGTTTCCTCAATCGCTTCCTCGACCAGGTCGGCCGCCTTGGAAAGACGCATCTGCTTGAGCTGGTCGACGATATTAGCGGCCTTGGCGCGTGCTGAGTCCAGACTCTCCTGGGCGTGGATGGCCTTGAGCATCCGGGCCACTTCCTTCACCTTGACGTTTGGCACATGGCTGAAGACGTTGCGATAGAAGTGCACCATGCAGCGCTGCCAGTCGGTCTCGGGGTAGTAGTCGTGGACGGATTCCTTCAGTCCAAGGCAGGCGTCGGAGATCACCAGCTGCACGCCGTTGAGGCCACGCTCCTTGAGGTGCCGCAGGAAGCCGCTCCAGCCGCTCTTGTCCTCTTTGTGGCCCTCGGCTACCCCGAGGATACGACGGTAGCCATCAACGCCAACACCGATAGCGACGAGCACTGAGACATTGCGTACTTCGCCGGCCCAGCTGCGCTTGAGGACAACACCGTCGAGGTAGACGTACGGGTACTCACCCTCGATCGGCCGGTTGCGCCACGCCTCGATGTGCTTGTACACCTTCTGGTTGAGCTTCGAGACCGTTCCAGACGATACCCGGGTACCCCATAGGGCTTCAGTGATGTCCTCGACCCGGCGCACGGATACACCGGCCAGGTACATCTCGATCAGCGACTCCTCGATCGAGCTTTCACGCCGCCGATAGCGCTCGACAATCGCCGTCTCGAACGCCTGCTTGCGCAGCTTCGGCATCTTCAGCGTCACCTCACCGGCCTTGGTGTGAAGCTTGCGGTCGTAGCTGCCGGCCCGGTAGTCAGTACGCTCCGGACTACGCTCGTAGCGCTGCGCCCCGCACAGCGCGTCCGCTTCGGCATCCAGTAGGCCGTTGAGCGTCTCCTCAACCGTACCCCGGACCAGCTCGCCCAGGTGGTCGTTGATCCGCTTCTCGTCAATCTGAACGACGTTGCCCAAGGGCTTCTTGCTATACTCTGTCATGGTGGTGGTCTCCTCTGTGGTTCGTTAGATCTCGACAATCCAACTTCACCACATGAGCCACCGCCTCCTCAAAATGTGCGCAAGAAAAGATACGTTACCGGCTCTGCAATGCTGAGCGCTACGAACGCAGTGAGGCCCGTCGCGATACGCGGGCCGGCAGTTACGAGAGGAAGCTTCAGACACGGGCTGGCGAGGTTTCTCTGAAGGTTCCCAAGCTGCGCCGTCAGACCTTTGAGACGGCGATCATCGAGCGTTACCGGCGTCGGGAGGCATCGGTCGAAGAGGCCTTGATGGAGATGTATCTGGCCGGTGTTTCGGTACGGCGTGTGGAGGACATCACCGAGGCGTTGTGGGGCACGCGGGTTTCGCCAGGAACCGTCTCGAACCTTAACAAGAAAATCTATGAGCAGATCGACGCTTGGCGCAATAAGCCGATTGCGGGCGATCATCCCTATGTGTATGTGGACGGCATCGTCCTTAAGCGCAGTTGGGCCGGCGAAGTGCGTAATGTTTCGCTATTGGTGGCGATCGGCGTCAACCAGGAGGGCTTCCGCGAGATCTTGGGCATCGTTGAGGGTGCCAAGGAGGATAAGGCGGGATGGGGCGCATTCCTTAAGCATCTCAAGGCGCGCGGGCTGTCAGGCGTCCAGTTGGTTATCTCTGACGCCTGTCTGGGTTTGGTAGAGAGTATAGCGGAGGTCTGCCCCAAGGCCCGCTGGCAACGCTGCGTCGTCCATTTCTACCGCAACATCTTCAGCCATGTTCCTTCGACCAAGGTGCGCGAGGTGGCCCACATGCTCAAGGCCATCCATGCCCAGGAAGACCGGACGGCGGTCCTGCCGGATCGTGGGACTTTCCCGGTCGGTGCAGCAGTACCGGCCGAGGGAGAAGAACGACACTGTTATCATTGATCGCCTCAAGGTGTTGGCTCAGCGCACATACGCTACGGCTACCCGGATACCTACTTCGACTTTCCAAACTGAATGCCGCCGGCTGCCACCGCAACCGCTCGCCTGTGCTTCCCCCCAAACCTTATCCAGGCTTGGGCGATTTGCTTATTGCGCAGCAAAGTATGAGGTTTTCGAAAGAGACTGCATCAAGAACGCCGAGGAACCGGTTGGTTTGGATGTGGGCGTGACCTCGGGCACGTTTGACGCAGAAACAACGGCAGTTGCAGAGAAATCTAGAGACACCCACCCGACAGAGTTGGTTGACGGGGAACAACTCGCCAATCCGACCGTTGAGCACGGTCTAATCGTCTTGCCGACTGAGTGGGCACGCGGCTGGTTTCTCCGCTGATTTCGTCGCGCCAATTTGGCAAGTTCCGCAAGTGCGCTCTTTGAGACAATAGCCCGCACTCGGCCGCGGAAGCCGGAAGCTTTTTGAAGAGCTGGTTCAGGCGACGCCCTGCTGCGGCGTCTCGTCACTACGATACATAACTTCCTTTTGGAAGGGGCAGGCCCATAACCAAGTGGCTTTACATTGTCGGATTTTACCGGGGTCCTTAAGAGGCGGTAACCCCAGCCGGAAATTCTCAGAAATTGACCCGTAAGAAAGGACCTTACATCATTTGTTCCGAGAATATCCGCGAGAGCCCTTCACCGTGACCTTATCAACGATTCAGGGACATAAACCTGGAGCGATGAACGTTGGGTATATTGTCTTCGTAGCCCTTGACGTGGGTATGAACCAACATCCGCGTGGTTCCAAAGAACAAGGGGATAACCGGACTTTCGTCCAGCATGACTTGCTCTGCCATGGCCATCAATTCAGTTCGTCTCACCATGTCCAGGGTACGACCTGCCTCTGCCATTAGCTGGTCGTAGTAAGGATTTTTGTAATTAGTGTAGTTCATGGGACCAGAATCGCTCTGGAACAGATAAAGGAAATTCTGAGCATCGTTGTAATCTGCAACCCAACCGGCATCGCCCACGGCATAGTCCTTGCTATCAAGCATATTGTAATGCACACGGGCTTCATTGGCTTGCACTTCAGCTTCAATACCAATTCGCCGAAGCATTCCAGCTATCGCGGTTGCGACACGCTGGTTCTCAGCCGCCGCACGGTAGGAAAACTCAAAATTTAGTGGATTCCGAGGCCCAAAGCCGGAGCTTTCGAGGAGGCGCATGGCATCTTGCAGCCTTTGATGCTCAGACCAATCCGTAAAGTCGAGACGCGCTGTGTTCACGTAATTGGCCACGTTGGGAGGAACAAAGGAATAGGCTGGTAACCGGCCGTCCCGGAGAATGCGTTCCACTAGAATTTCACGTTCCACAGACATCGAAATAGCGCGTCGCACTCGAACGTCATCGAATGGCGCTATCGAAGAATTGAGGGCAAGGTATGTTACGGACATATTCGGAAACAGCCGCGTCTCGGCAGGCATGTTTTCCCGAAGCCAATCCATCTGATTTGCCGGAAACCCTTCGTTTAGGTCTATTTGACCGGCACGGAACTGATTGAGGGCTGTGTTGCCATCTTCTATAGGATAGAAATAGACCTCGTCGATGGCGGCGTTCGCCGCGTCATAGAACAACGGGTTGATCTACAGGCCGACGCCGGACAGGAACGGGTAAGCACCGAAGCGTTAAGGTCCACCCCCACCGGCCCTTTGGAAGTTGGCACGGAAACCTGGGGTTTGTCCCTGACGCAGAATATTTATGATGGCGGCCTCAAAAGTTCGGGTCGTATGTCGGCGAAGCTGCTAGAAGAGGTCGCCGACTACACTCTGACCAGCGTCCGCCAAGCTGTTCTGTTTGAAGGAATCACTGCCTATCTGGATGTGCTGCGGCAAAGCCAATTGTTGGATCTTTCGGGGCAGAATGAAGCCAACATCATGCGCCAGCTCAATTTGGAAGATGAGCGCGTGCGTCGGGGGTCGGGTATCAATGTCGATGTCTTACAGGCGAAATCCCGTTTGCAGATTGCGCTTGAGCGTAAGGTGTTTGTCGACGGCGCTTTAAAAGATGCCAACAGCCGGCACCTCCAGGTGTTCAACCGCGCCGCCGACATGCCCAACATGTCCATGCCGCAACGGCCGACGCGCCTCCTTCCGCGTACTCTGGAAGACGCCATCAGTATTGCTTTGGCTGAAAACCCAGCAATTCTTACTGGACAACGTCAGATCGATATTGCTGATCAAAATAGAGAAGGCGTGGTGTCTGAGTTTTACCCAACCATCGATTTGGTGCTCGAGGGTAACTATGAAGACGACTTCAATGGCGTGCCCGGTATCCGCAGAGACTACTCGGCAAAACTGCGGGCCAACTGGAACCTATTTAGAGGACTAGGCACGCAATCCCGGTCCCGAAGCGCTGCCTACATATATCAGGCCAGACAAAGTGACTACATTCAGACCCGCCGCAAGGTCGAAGAACAAACCCGACTTTCCTGGCAGGCACTCTTGACAGCCCGGGAGCGGGTCGATCTATTGGACAATGCCGTCAATATCGCCGGCGAGGTTTTTGAATCTCGTGAACGCTTGCGTGAATCCGGTCGGGAAACGGCGCTAAACGTTTTGGACGCTGAAAACGAAGTATTCAATGCACGGATCAATTACACCGGCGCGCTGTTCGACGCTTGCATCGCAGCTTACCAGTTACTTTTGGCCATGGGCCGTCTCGACGAAGTGATCGGTCCCGCAGCAAGACGCTAATTTACCTTCTCCAATAACCAAGTGAGGCGTACCTATACGCATTGTTTTGCTATGCGGGTTCGGTTGCTTCAGCTGAGAATTCAACTTCATTGAAGTCGGGCGCTTTGCCCATCGTGGCGATGGCCAGAACGCCGATCCCCAAGGCAACGATGGCGAACTGGAGGGCCAGATCGTAGTTGCCGTTGATGTCGAACACATAGCCGAAGATGGGCGGGACAATGCCAACGCCGGCATAGAAGAAGACGAACACAGACCCATAAAGTTTGCCGTAGGCCTTTAGGCCGAAATAGCGCGCCGTCAGGTAGGGAACCAGGTCCACTTCCGATCCGGCGGCAAGACCGATGAACACGGCCGAAGCGACGGTGAAGGCAAGGGCTGGAGAGTCACCGGCAAGTAAAATGCAGCCAATAACGGGCATGGAGAGAAAGAACGCCGCGACGTAAGGGGGATGAAAGCGGTCGACCAGAAAGCCTGTGGTGACCCGGCCAAGAATGACGGCGATCCCCATCAGCCCGGCGATGCGCGTGGCCAGGGACCGGTCCATGCCTGAGTCCGTCAGCAGCGGCACCAGATGCACCATCAGGGACGAGATCATGCCGCCAATCAAAGTGAAGGCAAAAGCGAATTGCCAGAAGCGGAACGACTTGAGCGCTTCCGGCACGGTGTAGCCAGCCTGCAACGCGGGAGACGGTGGCGCGGTAGTTTGCGCCTCAGCTTGTATCTTTGCCGTCTTCTTATTGGCGCGGCCGTTTTCAAAGAACAGGAAATAAGCCGGGATGATAGCCACCAGCGCGGCCACACCCATGGCCATGTAACCGGCTTGCCAGCCATAACTGTCGATCAGACCACCGACGAACACCGGCACCAGAAAGCCGGCGATGCCCGTGCCCGTCAACGTGAGACCAAGGGCTAGTCCCCGTTTTTTCTCGAACCACGTGGCGACGCCCCGGGTCCACACCAAGGGCGTGGTGCAGCTGCCCAAAAGCGACAATGTGAAAATGGAAGCGTAGAAGAAAATGATACTGCCGGTCTGCTGGGTCATGGCGAACATGGCCAGGGCCAAACCGAACAGGGAGACCATGGCAATCCGGCGCACGCCAAACTTATCGGCTATGTACCCGACGAACGGCGCGGTGACGACGAAACCCAAAGTGAGGAAAGTTTTGGCACCGGAGACTTCAGCCCGGCTCCAGCCGAAGGCATCGGTCAGCGGCGTGATCAGGATGCTCAGGCTATAGACCATGGCCCCGGTCACCCCAGCGCCGACGCCGATGGCGGCGGCGACCACTACGGGCCAGTGGGCGCGAAATTCGCTATAGTCCTGGCTCATGACATTACTTCCTCACTTAATGCTCGCAGACGCTACAACTCAGTAGCCGCTGATTGTATCCAGTTCCACAGGAACGACCGGTGCTGTGCCTGTTGAAATGAAAGAAGAGTCTTCCAGTCGAATCCAGTAGTGGTACTTGCCGGCGGTCTCGCGGATAGCGTCGCCCGGCCCAACAATGACTTCTACTTCCTCCTCAACAAAGCGAGCCTTACCCGACGTAATGTAAAGCAGACCGTCACGATCTCCCGTGGCTTCATTAGTTGGACCGCCTCTATAGGTTTTAATAACCCCAACAGTATTGCCGTCGAAGGCATAACTTTTGATGTCGAGACGAATGGCGTCATCGGGTGTGTTCTCAAGGTCTTCGGGTGTGGCGACAACCACTCTTTCGCCATCCGGCCCTCCCCAATAGGCCATATAACTCATAGGAGCATCGGCTGCACGTACCACCATGGCTTTGGCATCTTGATTTATCTTAGTGCCGGTCACGGTCCATAATATGACGGTGGAATCTCCATCGCCGCGCAACGTACCAGAGGGATAACTCACAACATCACCTTCGCCTACAGATACGGTCTCCCCAGCAACTTCGACCGTGCCCGTGCCTTTCATCATGTACAACTGGTTTTCAACGGTGATGGCGTGGAGCATGCCGCCCTGGTCTTTCTTGAAATCCAGAACCCGGATGGAGCCGGTGGGAAAGACATAAGACATCTGTGTATAGCGCGACGCCTCCGGTGGTGCCGCATCAACGGCCTCCTGGCCCCAAACGATACGTATGCGAGACCCCATGTCGTTGACCACTTCCCACTCTGCCAGAACCAAGGGCTCCACGGAATCTCCCGCAATGAAAGTCTCAGCCATGGGATTCAAGGGTGCAGCGGTGCGCACGGCGTCGGGCGGCAAATCCTGTGCCCAAACGTATGACACAGAGACCATTAAGTTTAGGACTGTCATAAGTGTTGCGAGATACGGCATTACCACATCCTTAGGCGAACGACCGGCCGCACACGACGACACTGGAGAAAATGAAGATGCGCATATTTATTAAGAGTCTTGCCTAGCAGATCGGTTTTTCTCGCAGGTGATGTAGCAGAAGCCTGACCTTGTTGGAAGCCCGATGGTTGAAGCGCCACTCGGTTTCCTTGAGGTGGAGGTGGAATGTGTGTCTGGGCACACCCATGAACTTTACGAGCCGCACCTTGGCCATGCCCCAGAAGCCCTCGATGCCATTGATGTGAACCGGGCCGCGGGCGAACTCATCGCAGGAATGGTCGACCCGGAAGTGACCATAGCCGAGATCGACGAGGCCGTTGTAGCCGCGCCATCCATCGGAGTTGACGACGGTGCTTGGATCGACCCTGCCCCGAATAATCCCCTGTAGCGTTGACTTTGAGCAGTCCGGGACGATCTCGGTGTAGACCTGCCCTTCGCGTTCGAAGATCCCGAAGACGACTGTCTTGCCATAGGCTCCGCGTCCGCGCTTGCCTTTGATGCGTCTGGCACCGAAGAAGCTCTCATCGACCTCGACCACGCCGAAGAACGGGCGCTGTGCTTCGCAAGCCGCGAGGATCCGCTCCCTCAGGCCGCGGTAGATCCGGTTCACAGTGTTGCGATTTACGCCGCAAATCGCGGCCGTTTGCAGCGCCGTGAGATCAGCGGCAAAGCACTTCACGACAAGGCGAATCTGAGCTTCAGAAAGTTTGGAACTTTTCGAGTATCGGTTTTTCATTACCATACAGAGCTTTATGCCGCCATCGGCTATGCTCTGCTAGGCAAGACCCTTTATTAATTAGCTTCGGCCACGTAGGGCACCACCGGCATACTGCTTGTGGCGATGAAAGACGAGTCCTCCAAGCGGATCCAGTTGTGATAATGGCCGGTGATTTCCCGGATGGCGTCGCCGGGACCCGCGATCACGTCCGCGTCCTCTTCGAAAAAGTGGAGCTTGCCCGAAGTCACATAGATCAGCGCATCCATAGTGGTGGTGTTTCTGGCTGTCGGCCCGCCTTTGTAGTTTTTGGTCACGCGGACAGAGTTGCCGTCAAAGACATAGCGCCAAAGGTCAAGACGAACGGCATCGGCAGGCGCATTCGCTAAGTCTTCCTCTGCTCTCGCACGGACCATCTTGCCGTCCGGTCCCGGCCATTGGGCAGAATGTGACATCTGAACATCCGCTTTTCGCACCACCATAGCCTTGGCTGTCTCGTTGATCTTGGTGCCGGTGACATGCCACAGGATCACAGTGGCATCGCCATCGCCGCGCAGGGCGCCACTTGGGTAACTGACCACATCCCCCTCGCCGATGTGCACGGTTTCGCCAGCGACTTCGACCGTGCCTTCACCTTTGAGCATGTAGAGAGCGGTCTCCACGGTGATGGCGTGGAGCATGCCGCCCCGGTCCTTCTTGAACTCAAGCACCCGAATGGTGCCGGTCGGAAACACATACTGCTTCTCAGTGTATTTGGAGGCTTCGGCCGGCGCCGCTGCCACGGCATCCTCACCCCAAACGATTCGGATGCGCGGACCCATAATGGGGTCATCCGTATCCCACTCGGCCAAATGCCACGTTTCCACATCTTCGCCACGGATAAAAAACTCCGCCGTGGGATCAAGCGGTGCTGCCGTGCGCACGGCATGTTGGGGCATGTCTTGTGCAAAGACAGCTCCACTCGTCAACAGGAGAACCGCGCTTAGAATGACTGAACGTCCCATGGTTTTGTCCTTACTTGAACTGATAGTTATCGATGGGTTTGCTCGCCAAGTTAAGGCTCAATGTCGTCGTTGGTACGGTACTGCGCATGGTTGAATGATGCTGACACAAACCATGCACGAGATTGCCGTGCCCTGGTGAGCGGCGGCGCATTTCACCGCTTTGCACGGTGGTTTCCAAATGCCCCGACATCACCCAAACGATGGCCATGCGATTAGTGATATGCATTTCGTTGAGGTTCCACGGCTGCGGTGTGTTCTGACTATAACCGAGCCCCCAAGTCTCTCCCACCTGCCGTGCGCTCATGGCGCTCAACGGGCTGGTCTGGACCAGCGGCACTTCATAGTAAGTCCAGGTTGACCGGCCGTTCTCATCCAGCTTGTAGCCGGTCATGCGGTAGGCGGTATCGGGTTTCATTTCAGTGATGGCCATGGATCAATGTTCTTTCTGGCTTTGAATGTCTATTGAGTTACTCAGCATTGCGGATGTTGCTTTTGAATTTGTCCGCGCAGTTCTCCGGCGGGATATTTTTCCGTGTGTAAATTCACGTACATGCGGTCCGAGACCAGATACGCCAGTTCACCTTCATTGAGCACTTTGGAGCCTGAGACCGGCGACCTGACACCGTTCGGTGCCATGTCCCAGAGGACCGCCGCTTCACCGCCCAGTGTTTGGGGACCGTGAACGTGGGCCCCGACAGGTGCTGTGGTCAGATCATCGAACGTCAACGTCCAGGAAAATTCCAGCGTGTCCCGTTGCAAGACAAAGTCGACCCGGCCCATGCCCGGGCTTTCGGTAACCGCGCTTTGCTCATCGGCTGAGAGGTCGGCGAAAAAGACAATGGGTGGACCGTCTGTGGCCTCGGGAACCGGTGAAAAGTAGACACACGACATATCGGGCTTTGGCCCGCGTCTTGGATCTCTATTGGGATCGCTGTTCTGTGCGTCCGCATCTGCAACAGCGGAAAGCACCATTAAAAAGGTAAGGAACGCCGGCAACGGTAAGCGCATTTATTTGAGCTCGTTGGGCATGGAGCAAAGAAGGTAGTAACAGGGCTCCTGGCCGATGAAGCGGGTCATGTGCCCCTGCCCGGCGATGTCTTCGGCGATCATGATGTCGCCCCGCGCCAGCTGACGTTCTTCGCCATTACTGGCGGTGATGTGCATCTGCCCGGAGAACACCGCGATCATGGTGCGCTCGCCAGTAGGTGTGAAATCGATGAAATGCCCCGGTAAAGCATGACCGATACGCCAGTCCGTGACATCTTGACGCGCCGAATTGATGCGGCGGTAGTAGACGCCCTCCTCGGCTGTGCCACCGCCGGGCGCCATCATATTGAGCTCGATGTCGTCGAGCAGGGAATGACCGTGCGCATCGGAATATATGTGCGGTAGTAACATTGAACTCTCCCCTGTGAATGAACTGCAGTGTCAGTTGGTGAATTTTCTAACGCCCCGACCCGGCCATCACCTTGCCGTCCGCCATGATGGTCCGCCAGTACCGGTCGGTGCTGCGTTGGCCGTAAAGATCTCCAGGATCCGTATCACGTTTGTGGACAAAAAGTTTCTGACCTTTGTAGGTCCATTGGTGGCGGCCGTCTTCCAATTCGATGACGGACCAATGGCCAATGGATGAGGTCTCACCATCAGCATAAACGGGGTCCCAAAGATGCGGGGTCGCCATGTCTCTGCCTATACCGATGCCAAAGGCGCGATTTTCAGGGAGGTCGTAGGCGTAAAGGGTCTTGCCGTTGGCATCCGCCAAAAGTCTACCGGCGTCGGAGTTCTGATAGGTAATCCAATCGGGCACCGGCGGCGGTGGTTCGAGAATTACAGCGGTGAACGTGTCCACATCGTTGCCAGCGATTTCGCCGGGCTGGAAATCCCCGGCATAACGGTAGAGAGGTTGGTTCTTATAAGCCCATTGTGTGGTGCCGTCGGCGCGATCAACGACGGACCAGTCATCCATGGTAGAGCGCGCGCGCCACCAAGCTTCCACCGGTTGCCACGTTTTCGCGCACTCGCCTGAACAAGCCGACAAGCCGGCCTGGTCAGCAGACGATGTATACATCGTCATGTTTTTCTGATCGACCAGCAGGTGCCCTTGCGGGGTCTTATAGGAATTAAACCCGGGGGGCAGCGGTACCGGCATCACCGCCACATACCATTGTTGTTGGTATTCATCGCCGTTCATATCCGCCGGCGCAACGTCACGGCTGGAGGTGTAAAGCGGCTTGCCGCGAAAGGCCCATTGATACCGACCGTCGTCCCGCTTGATCACTGACCAATCTACATTGGACTGTGTTTCACCGTTGGCCACTAGCGGCGGCCAAGTTTCCGCACAGGTGTCGACACAAAGAGGTTCGCTATAGCGCTGGTCTTTTGTGTACGTATAAAGAGTCATGCCTGCGGCATCGGTGAGAACCCAACCGTGACCGCGGGTGGCGAGCTGAATGTCTGCGGGAACGGAAACGCTTTGAGCCAAAGCGGTTGTCACACAACCGAGAAGGTACGCTGCACTGAGACCAAATCGCATTGCCGCCATCGCTTTATACCATTACTTCCGTAATGGCTCTGGACGTCTGCAGAGACTTCGTACCCCAGCGCCTCAACGGCACACCCATGATCTGCATGGCCGTGTAACCCACGCGGGTGATGGGATCGCCACCACCAACGATGTGCAAACCGGTTTTCATACGGCCACCCGCCTTGCCGGCCAGATAGACGGGAATGCTGTCGATGGTATGGAGCTTGGCGTAGTTGGTTTCACTGGCGGCAAAGATCAGACAATTGTCCATCAACGTCCCGTCGCCTTCGCGGATGCTCATGAGCGCACTGAGATAGGTGGCGAAGGCTTCATTGCAGCGCTCGTTAAACCAGAAGGCCAGAGGCTGATAACCCAACTCAGAGTCGATCAGTTCCATGTGGGTCAGGAGATGGTGAGTATAGGACTCCCCGACCCGGCGCACGTTGGCGAAGTTGTCGGTGAACACCAGATTGAACACATGGGTCTGGTTGCAGGCCACGGCCATAGCCATGAGTTCGGCCATCACCGCATGGGTTTCAATGACGTTGGGCATTTCCCGCACCCGCGCCAGCTTTTCTTCCGGCGGCTCGTCGGGCTTGGCCGGCATGAGGCAGGCTTCATTGGGTTCCGGCTTCTGAAGCTGCAAGGCCAACCGGTTTTCGATCTGACGGATGGAGGTGAAATATTCATCCATGCGTTCTTTGTCCGCTGCGCCGAGGGTGCTGAGGAACCGCTGGTGATCCTCCTTAAAAGCGGAGAGCACGCTCTTTTCCACCATAATGTTGGGATCGGGCGTGAACTCGTCGGCATTGGGGTCGACAAAATCGGGACCGAAGATGCGCATATAAAGGTCGACCGGCGAGATGATGGCCTCGGCACGGCTTTCCGTATTGCGCGCACTGTAATTCTCCCGGGCAATGCCAGCGCTTGAGGCGTCGATGGTCTTGAAGCGGGTGCGGTTGCCGATCTGATCGGCTACGAGAAGGTCGAGGGTGGGGCTGACGATTTCCCCTTCCTTAGCCGGCACGGTGCCGGTGCGGTTGCCGACCCAGCCGGTGAAGTGAGTGTAATTGGACCGGCCATCGAGAGGCATGCCAAAACCATTGAAAAAGTTCAGCTGATCTTCGAACGGCTTCAGCGCTTTGGTTTCTTTCAGGAACTCGATACCAGGTCCTGACTGGGCTTTGGGCGCAATGGCATGGCCCGGTGTGTGACCCATACCCCAGTACCAGGTGCCGAAACGCACCGGCAACGGATTCCCAGTCGCGGCCAGGGCGGTGCCGTTGTCGTTGAGAAAACAGTCCAGCAGGGGCAAGGCTGCGGATACAACGCAACCTCCGAGGAGACCGCGTAGGACCTGGCGGCGGGGTGGTTTGCGGGGCAAGAGAATGGTCATGGCTGACTCTCCGCCATTAGGATGGTTGAAGGATCAACGGACGCCGCTTGAAAAGGATCAGCGTCCGGCGTGGGTTCAGAAACCGCATAGAATGCTGTGCTTGTGGCAATACGGCGCAATAGATCGGGGAAACGATATCCATATTCGGAAAATTGGTCTTCGAGATAGGCCATGAAGTCTCGGTCTCTAGCGCCCAAGGGCCGACCGAACGCATACTCGGTCAATCGATTGACCAAGCAGGCTGTGGTCGCCGGGTTTTGCGCGACAGCACGGCCAAGATCGGCGCCGTCTTCAAAGGGAATACCATCCAGCTCACCGCTGGCGTCGATCACCGCGCTGTTTTCCGTGGTGCGGAATTGAGC
This sequence comes from Rhodospirillaceae bacterium, assembly GCA_965207985.1. Lineage (GTDB taxonomy): Bacteria > Pseudomonadota > Alphaproteobacteria > Rhodospirillales > Rhodospirillaceae > CBDBND01. The sequence goes on from CBDBND010000018.1 coordinate 18,806, forward strand.
AATACCATCCAGTTGTTCAAGACCAAGACCAATGGGATCCATAATCTTGTGACACCCGGCGCAGGCTGGTTCCACACTATGAGCCGCAAGGCGGTCCTTAGCCGTCGGATTGGGAGAGTCCGGATCTTCAAACTGGGAGAAGTCCACGTCGCCCGGAGGTGCTGGCACCTGCTGGCACAGTAACGCCTCGCGGATCGCCATGCCCCGCAAAGTGGGTGAACTGCGTCCAGGGTGTGAGGCCAATGCGGAAAATCCCACCTGCATGATCAAGCCGGCACGGGGGTCCTCTTCAGGAAACTCATATGGCACCCAAGCGTTCCCGGTGGGACGGCTTGTGGGAACACGGTAAATGCGTGCCAGCGGGCCGGTGATAAATGTTTTCTTGGTGGTAAACAGATTGCGGTAATCCTCCTGGCGCTCCATCAGCAGGTCGAGCGTGGTCAGCAGCAACTGTTCCTTGGCATCCTCGATGACCTGAATGGTGAACGCCGGATAGATGACGCTATCCTTCTCCAACGTTTCGAATTCCTCGAAACGGAGAAAATCCATAAAGAAAGCGCGCACACCTGTTTCCAGCCGATGGGATTGCATCATTCTTTCAACTTGGACTTCTATACCCTGCCGTGTGTCCAATTCACCCCGCTCCGCCGCATCGAGCAACGTTTCATTGGGTGTGGTGTTCCACAGCAGAAAACTCAATCGCGCGGCTTTGGCATAGGCTGTCAATTGGCGCTTGGAGGGATCGGTCGGGTCCGGCTCTGTCATGTCGACGACGAACAGAAACTGTGGCGATGTCAACAGTCCGGCCAAGCCGAGAGCAATACCGGTATAAAAATCGCCGTTGGTTGCCGTACTGTCCCGCGCCGCCGCAATCGGAATAGCGAGTTCTTCTTCCGTTAATGGCCTGCGGTACAAAAGCCGTCCCACATCGGAGAAGAATTGCCGAGCGCAGGCGTCATCCGGTTCAGTGACGGAAGCGGGTTCACAAGCAAACTGGCTGGCGCGATTGGTTTCATTCACCACCTGTTCGGCGATGGATTGCGCCATGCCGTAAAACTTCTCAAAACCCGAAGGAGTGATGCGGGCTGTACGTGCCCCCAAGGCCAATAATCCCTCCGTCCGCAACAAAGAATCCGCTTGGCCTGCCACTGTGATATGGGAACCGAACACATCGGCGATCACATTGCGGTATTGCTCATTGGACAACCGGCGCATGGCCGGTGAGGAACCGTCAGTCACCGGTTCCGGCTGTTCACACCCGGTCAGCAGGATCGTAACTGCTAAGAGAGCCGTGACTGTTCGCGTTATGCTCACCGTGCCGCCTGTCGTGTCGAGCCATCAGGATGAATGATGAAGGCTGCATATGCGCCGACTTCAAACGCCGTGGACAAATGCGTGCATTGCCCCGTTTCCGGATCGGGATACCCGTCAGCCAGTTCATGGGCCGCCCGATACATGGCCGGGCAATTATCCGCCGTTGAGGTGTGCCCAACCATTCCACCGACGTAATAAAGGAATTCATCCATATTGTAATAACCGGTGACGAGACCTTTAGCAGTGGCGCCGTCTTCCGCGATCTCTAAACGCAGATCCATATCCTTGATCACCGGATGCATGAAATTGTAGTTGCCGTAGAACGGCAGGCTCACATCCCCGCGCGCCGTTGTGAGCACGCCATCCTTGATGGATCCTTTGAGGGAATCGCCATAACGGTGCGTGTCGCCGTCCATGTCGACGTTGTAGCTGGAAAACGGCAAAGGCCGTCCGCTGCCGTCCAAAGCAAATTGGTTGACGGATCGGTAGAAGGTGACGGTGACGTCATTGTCGTTACGGCCATCGTCAACATCCGTGACTTCAATGAGGGTCATGCCGAGACCGCTGGTACCCCGCCCTTCATGCGCGTTGAGTTCAGGAAGGCCACCCTTGCGCCAGCCGTAGACGCAGCCGATGAGGCGATACATCTGATTGTCGATGCCTGGCGTGCCGTCAGGGTGTGTAAAGTTTTCATGTGCACAGGTCTTTGGCGTCGCACTGCCGTCCATATTGCCATCGAGATTGACGCCGTAGGAATACTTGCCTTCCACCACCCGCATGGGAGGGTCCATGACGACGGTTGGGTTGAGACAAACGTTTTCACCCTCGGGACCTCGGCGCATGGCCGTTGGCATGCGGTTAAGATTGGAGCGTAGACCGTTTTCCGTCAGCTCCGCGCGCTTCTCTTTGCTCAAACCGCGCCACCAAATCTCGTCATTGCTGACAGCCAGGCCGGCCGGGCATTCGTCGACAAACCGGCTGTTGTAGATGGCGGTGAACCAATCGCGCACGACAAAACCGAGGGTCCGGTTCATGGGCTGCTGGGCTGAAGCCGCAGAAAATACCGAACCCAATAAGAGACAGAGACCGAAACTGAGACAGAAGGACTTCATTGGCAGACTGTAAGGCATTGCAATTCGCTAAGGGATATCTCCGAAGCGTCGAGTGTACCACCGCCCTCACCCATCAATGAACGGCCCTTAAGACATGGACATAGAGCGGACATGGTGGCTTGGGGTGGTGGTGCCGCCTTACCGGTTGTGGGTTTACAAGGTATTGATATAGTTTGCTTTTCTCAGCCTATGGACAAAGCGGACCCTGAGCCGCAGGCTCCTTGGTTAAGATTGGGTTTCACGCCATGCGATTGGGCTCTGACCCAACACGTAAATGCGCGTGGAACAGGGAGAGGAGTCGACAGCAATATACAGCAAAATCCTGACAACGCTTTCACTGCTCGGCTTGATAGCCGCGCAATGCGTTGCCTTGGCGAACGAGCACTCCATTGAACAGCGTATCGTCCACTTCACCGCTTCCGACGGGGTCAGGCTTGACGCCGTATTGATGCATCCGGAAAGCGGTATCAACGTGGGCTCACCTGCCGTCGTCATGCACCACGGCGGGCCGGGCGGACATGCGGCGCGCTCAATCGGCGCATACCGCTTTGCCGCCGAACGCTTTGCCGCTGCCGGCTACACGACACTGAGCCCCGTCTCCCGCCATTCCAGCGGTTACTACAAATATGTTCTTGAAGACGCGATTAAAGACATCGACGCCTCTTTGCAGTTCGTCGCGTCCCTTGGGTTCGACCGCATCGTGCTCATGGGCCACAGCATGGGCAGTATCAAAATCACCCGCTATCAGGTTACCCACAACAATCCGCTGGTGAAGGCCATGGTGCACTTCGCACCAACCGCGGACACTTATGATTTTGTGGGTAAACGTCCCGAAGTCGCATCGGTCGTTGAATCGGCGCTGGACGTGGCAGCGGCTGGTCGTGCCGGTTTGAATCTCCATCGCAATAGCGTTGATCCGGATAGGAGTTTGCAAGCGCCCGCCATGATGGCGACGGCCAGAGGGAGGTTACAGACACCGCAAGCCCTATTGAGTTGGTGGGGACCGGGACACCCCAACGCCAACAGTGATTTCTTTCCTCAGTTGACAGTTCCTCAATTGCTTTTAGCCGGTACGGAAGACCCGCCGGTGCCTCCAGGCCGCATGGAAGAACTCAAACGGCTTGCGGTGAACAGCCCCCGTGTGAATTACATCTGGTATGAGGGCGGCGATCATTACTTTTCCTTCCACCAGGATGAGTCCGCTGCCGATGTCGTTGCCTGGCTGACAGAACTTGGCTTGGACCCTGGCCGAAGGGTGACGACAAAGCTCATCGATACGCGGCTCAATAGATCGTTTACAGCGGACGGTTTTCGCGTGCCTTATCCCGGTATGGCGTACCTTACCGAAGATGTGGACCGTTCATCGTCGCCGATGCTTGTTTATGTCTACGGATTAGGCGAGCAGATATTCGAGGATCCCCTTCATGGACTGGCGACGGCCATGGCCCATCGTGGTTATGAAGGTCATGCCCCTCAGTTGCGGGAAAGTGGATTCAGAGGTTCTCTTACCTCGACCATTGACCTGGCGGCCGAAGACTTAGCCGATGTGGTTAAAGCGCACCGGCAAGAAGGACGACCCATCGTATTTGTCGGTTTGCGTGAAGGTATTTTGTGGGCGCTTGAAGCGACCGCTGAATATGAAATCGAAAATGTCATGGGGTTTGTTGCCCTCTCCCCGCCTCCGGACCTGCCTGAGTTTGCCAAAACGGTACTTGGCACCGACCGTTATAGAGAGGTGACGGATCGTTCTGAAAAGATATTGGCAAACAACGATTCGCGAACCTTCATCGTCGAGAAATATTTCCGCCCGCCGCCAGCCGTACCCGGAAGTACGGACGCATTCATGGTGTATCCGGAGACATTTCTTGATTATTACGGTCCCAATTCACAAGCTAAATTCGCCGACAAGGCCCGTGAGGTCGACCAACCGATGCTCATGGTCGTGGGATCAAAGGATTCCTTGTTGGATGAGAGCACGCTGCGTCAATTTTCCCGGCTGGGCCGATCGTCGGAAATGGCATTGGCGACCATCGAAGACGCAAACGGGACGTTTACGCATCGTGTAGAAGAGGTCGCAGACGCTATGGCGGACTGGCTAAATAAGATTCAGCCCTAACTGCTGACCAATAGACGTAGCTAACGTCACGTCACTCGGGAAGTCTTGCTTATTCTAATTTCTAAGATTTGCCGCGGTTGCCCGATCCCGCGAGGATTTCCGACAAGGGCGTGCCGGCCTTGATGCGTCCGTTGCGGCCTTCTTCTTCCGCCAGTTGACGCTGGGCGGTCGGGAGCACGGTCTCGACTTCATCGGCACGAATGACGACCACGCCGTCCGCATCACCACACATAAAGTCACCGGGCCGGATTACGATATCACCAATGGAGATATCGACGTTGAGTTCACCGGGTTGCCCTTTTGTTGACCCGCGAAGTGACAGACCGCCGGCAAATACGGGGAACCCCGTTTCAACGATGGCCTCAATGTCACGGATCGCTCCATTGGTGACACAACCGGCAATACCTTTTGTCTGAGCCGTGAAGGTCGCCGTTTCACCCCAGACAGCCGTCTGTGGCGGTCCGCCGCAATCGATAACAATAACGTGGCCAGTGGGCACTTTATCGACGGCACGGGTGACGGCTGTGTTATCGCCGAGGGGACAGCGCACCGTAAAGGCGGGTCCGACCACCCGCGCGCCAGGCACCATACATTTAACCATCGGCGGCAGATCACAGGGTTGTGCTGTGACCTCCGATAAGGTGGCAGCCGGTAAACCTTTTAGCGCTTCAACAATGTCGTCTTGGGTCAAGGGTCCGAGTTCCCGCGTTCAATGTTTCACTCTTACGCATCATAGCCTTAGAGACCGACTGTAAAAGCCACAAAAAAACCGGGCGATCCTGGCAGGACCGCCCGGTCTCGTCCCCCCAACAGCGGACTGATTAGTTGAATGCGTATTTGAAGCGGATGCTCCAGCGCATGGGGTCGCCAATAAAGCGAGCATCGAGGAAGTCTGTGGTGACGTACCGCTCATCCAAGCAGTTCTTACAGCCAAGCTGGATGCCCCAGATGCCGTCTTCATGGTCCCAGCTGATTGTCGCGTTGACAGTCTCAAAACCGTTATTGAATGAATCCGGCGGGTTTTGGCCAGACATCCACTAGTCGTCGGTCACCTGAATATCGGCGGCAAACGTGAGATCTCCGTTCAAGTTATCCACAAAAGATGAATAATCGAAACCAGCCTGAATGGTATATTCAGGCGCGTGTTGTGGTTCGGTCACGCCAAGAATAAAGCCACTGGCTTGAGCGCCTGCACTGATTTCGTTGTACTTCGCATCCTGCAAACCAATGTTGGTGATACATTCAATCCTTCGGCAAGGGCTGCGGATATTTCGATTTCAGCACCGCGAACACCGAGTTCACCGGCATTGTTGTTGACGAATGTGGGTGCTTCACCAGGTGCGGGCTGGAATGCCAGTGACGGCAACTGTAGTTCGCTATAGGTGACGTCGAACAACGTCGCGTTAAAACGTAAACGGTTGTTGAGCCATTCGGAGCGAGCGCCGATTTCATAGGACCAAACGGTTTCTTCTTCGAACCGGGTCATGAGACGGGCCTGACCGGCGCGTCCGTTCCAACCGCCAGACTTGAAACCGCGGGTGGCCGAAGCGAAGACCATCATGTCATCATTGACCTGATATTGCAGCGCGAACCGGGGTGTCCATTGGATCGCCGTGACCGTGTCGGGCGTCCCCTCGGCAACGATATCGTCGATATCAAACTCAACGCCGAATGCGTTGGTATGAAAATAAAACGGAATGCGCTTGCGTTCGTCGGTCCAGCGCACGCCGGCGGTGAAAGTTAAGTTATCGATGACTTCGTAGTCGCCTTGAACATACCAGGCGAAACTCTCCGTATCGTTTTCCATGTTGTTGTCGTTGAGGACAAGCGGGTCACCAAACGGAACAAACAGGAATGAGGTCTCAAACCGGGTGAGGTTGTCTTCCTTCATGTAAAAGAAACCGGTGACATAACTAAGACGGTCATCGAAGGCTGTACCTGTGAATTTGAGTTCCTGGCTAAACATGTTGTGATTGCCGTCGTTGGATAGCGGCAGTTCCGGTGCGCGGGCAAACAGGGGGCTGACAAAATCGTGGTTGAGGTTGCGGTAGCCCGTGATGAAACCGATGCTGAAACTGTCCATATCGATGACCAGGTTCGAATAGATGTCATACCCGGTTGTTTCGTTGGCCGTACAATTGTTACGCACCCATTCCAGCGGGCCGTCACCGTCCTTACAGTTGTTGAGGAACACGCCGTTGAACCGGGGACTGCCGTTAAACAACCATGGGCCGTCCCGGCCTTCATTAAGATTGGTGTTGGAGGCGACGGGATCCACAGCAGATTGAATATTTTGGTGATCCTGCGTGCTCCAATTGATGGACGCGTCCCAAGTCACATTGTCAGCGGGCATAAGGCGGACCGCACCGCGAAGACCCAAATGTTCGGCAAAATTGAAGTTCTCGTTGGTGACAGTGCTTCTCTGCCACCCATTGTCTTCCACATAGAAGGCGGACCACTTGGTTAGAAACTTGTCGGTAATGGGAACGTTGAGGCTGCCCTTGACGCGTATTTCGTCAAAACGGCCGTAACCGAATTCACCTTTCGCTTCGAACTCGTCACCTGGCTTTTTGGTAATGATGTTGACCGCACCACCGGTGGTGTTACGGCCGAACAGGGTACCCTGCGGACCGCGCAGGACTTCCATCCGTTCGATTTCAACCAATTCGAGATTGTTGGCGTTCTGACGGGGGTTTGCGACTTCGTCCACATAGGTCAACACCGGCGGGTCGAATGTGGCGAGTGATTCCGTCGAGCCGATGCCGCGCAACCAGTAGGCCAGGGATGCGCCCAGCGTGACGTTGTTGTATGCGATCAGAAGCGGCACTTGTCGACCGAGATCGATGGTTTCAGTGATGTTCCGGCGTTCCATTTGGAGTTCCGACAGCGCTGTCACGGCAAGCGGAGTAGTTTGCAGATTGCGTTCACGCCGCTCGGCAGTCACCACAATCTCTTCAAGAGTGATGGCTTGCGCCATGGCATCATTAAACGGAATGGTTATTATATACTTGTATGACCCAAGATAAGATGGTATATTCATGGCTCAATTGAGAGGTGAGACATGATTCAAAAGTTCAACAGCCTTATCGATATGATGAAAGTATTCAAAGATGAGCAGTCTTGCATTGACCACTTGACAGCGGTTCGATGGCAAAATGGGGCGCACTGTCCACATTGTGGCTCAAATCGTGTGTATCACTTTAGTGATAGGCGCTCACACAAATGCGGTGACTGTCGTAAAAGGTTCTCAATACGTGTAGGCACTATTTTCGAGGACTCCAAACTTTCCCTGCAAAAATGGTTCATTGCGATTTACCTTGTCACCTCACATAGGAAGGGTATTGCCAGCACAACCCTAGCGAAAGACCTTGGAATTACACAAAAATCCGCTTGGTTTGTTCTCCAGCGTCTCCGCCACGCTGCTAAGACTAAGTCCTTTAATCGGTTACTCAAGGGCGATGTCGAGGCTGACGAGACATTTATTGGGGGAAAAGAGAAGAACAAACACGCCAAGAAACGCAAAGGTGGGACTCAAGGCGGTTCTGGTAAGGCCGTAGTGTTTGGTATGATGGAGCGCGGTGGGGACGTTCGTACTATGCATATGCCAAATCTACAGGCTCGGAATGTTAAGGCCGCGATTAACGAACATGTCCAACTAGGCTCGTATGTTCATACGGATGAACATAAGTCTTTCCAAGGGCTTGGTGGACAGTATGAGCACGTTTCCGTCAACCATTCTGCTGGCGAGTATGTTCGTGATTATTTCATCCACACCAATGGAATTGAGGGGGTGTGGTCACTCTTCAAGCGCCAAATCATTGGGATTCATCATTGGGTGTCGGTCAAACACCTTTCCAGATACCTTGACGAGATGACCTACCGCCACAATCGTCGGCACATGGAGGAGGGCGAACGGGTCAACGATTTTATGACGAAGGTTGACGGCCGGTTGACCTATAAGGAACTCACCGCATGAGTGACGAGAAAAAATACGAAGAGGCTTTTGGGCTAGATATCCCTTTCGAAGAAGCTTTAGGGCGCTTTGCTCAGGTCACTAAGGAGGAAATCGCCGCAGGCCCTGAAGTGAACGACGAATTGGTTTCAGAGGGGCAGCTTGAGCTTGTACCGTTCAGAAAACACGATATTCGCCGCGTTTTCAACGGTGACGAGTGGTGGTTTTCGGTCGTTGATGTTGTTGCAGCACTAACCGGCACAGATCGAGCACGTCGTTATTGGAGTGATCTAAAGCGCCAACTTACTGATAAGGAAGGGTATTTTGAACTGTCCGATAAAATCGGACAGTTGCCGCTACCATCAGCCGATGGCAAAAAACGCATGACGGATGTGGCCACAGTTGAAACCTTACTCAGGATAATCCAATCAATTCCATCTAAACGTGCGGAGCCTTTTAAACGCTGGTTAGCTAAGGTTGGCTACGAGCGCATTCAGGAAATCCAAGATCCAGAAATCGCGATTAAGCGTGCGATCCTGACCTATCAGATACAGGGGCGCTCTGATGATTGGATAGAGAAGCGTATCCGTTCCATTGTTGTCCGAAAGGAGTTGACCTCAGAATGGGCCAAAAGGGGCATCGAGGAAGGCAAGGAATACGCTGTTCTTTCAAACGTGATCTCTATGAGGACTTTTGGGATCGACGCAAAGGGTCACAAACGAGTCAAAGGGCTTAAGAGCCACAATCTCCGTGATCATATGACCGACCTTGAACTGATTTTCACCATGCTTGGCGAGAAATCAACGGCAGAAATAGCACAAAAGCGTGACGCTCAAGGCTTCCCTGAAAATGTTGGTGCGGCCAAAGCCGGGGGGTCAATTGCAGGTGGCGCTAGAGCGGAATTAGAGAAGGAAACAGGTGAGCAAGTGGTTTCATCCTCCAATTTTCTCGGAATAAAGAAACGTGGGTCCGATCCAGAATTATTGACGAGGAAGAAAGAATAAAGGCCCACATCCCAACAAATGGGTCACACAAATATATAGGCCCCAACGGAATGGCCAAAGCAAGAGCTGCAGCTGTGACTGAAAGTGATTTCCGGAATGTCATCAAAACCCCCACGATTTTGCTCGACCCTGCCTCCCATTGCGGGGGGCCGGATACGGTCGAAAACGGTCTCTATTTATTTACCACCGGTGACCGGGACTTGTATGGACCAATGAATTCGCCATTCCCGATTTGGCCACTGTGTTGCAAAAAGACCATATATAAAGGACCCCTGTAAAGTATAGAAAAATCAAGGACCTAAGGCTTGGCCAGCCATTGGGATACCGTATCGCTAAATTCTTGCGGCTGATTCATATTTGATAAATGGGCGGCGTTCTCAATGACCGCCATCTGCGCACCGGCGATAGAAGACGCCATAGCCGCCATGACGTCTGGAGGAGCCGCTAAATCATCTTCTCCAACAATGAATAAACTTGGGGTTTCAATCTCCGCCAGCCTGGACGCGTAGTTCAATTGCCTGAGTGCAGCAGCACAGCCGCAAAAACCTTTCAAGCTCGTGTTCTGAATCATCTCAGCCGCAAGTTCGAGCATGGTTTGGTTACCGGGTTCAGAGCGGAACGCCTCAGTGAACCAGCGTTCAAGTGTGCCCTCGACCAAGGCATGCACGCCTTGATTACGGGCCATGTCAATCCGCTCCCGCCAAAAGTCAGCATAAGCGTCAGGAGCATTGGCGCGGGCATCACAGCAGATCAATCGGTTGACCCGCTGCGGATGGTCAAGCGTAAGACCGAGAGCCGTCATACCGCCGAGGGAAAGACCCATGAAGTCGGCGTTTTCGATTTCCACCTCATCCAACAGGGCAACGAGGTCACCAACAAGGAGATCGAAGGAGTACGCCCCATCTGTCGCTGGGCTCTCTCCGTGTCCCCTGGTGTCGTAGCGAAGAATCTGGTGAGTTTGCGTGAGAGCCTCCATCTGCGGCTCCCACATGCGATGATCAGTGGCTAGCGAGTTGGACAACACAAGCCAAGGCTTGGACTTCTCACCATCAATGCGAAAGGCGAATTCAACACCGTTGACGGTAAACTTGTCCATTGACTTCAAATGGCAGCGTTAACTGCGGGCAACACAGACTCAGCAAGCAGGATCATCGACCGGCGTGACAGCTCCGGGTCGGCCCAATCCTTGCCGGCATAAAGAAGGGTGCCGAAGTCGCCTGTTGTTTCGCGAAAGGCTAAAAGATCGTCTGTGACCTTGTCCGGCGTTCCCCAAATGACGAGATCGTCGAGCACTCCATCGATGGTCACGTCGTCGTCGCTCATGGATTGATCGGCTTTGAATAAATTGCCACGTCCGCTCTTTTTCATCTTGGTGACGATTTGGGTGTAATAATATCGATACGGGCTTTGCGGTCCGAGGGCGTAGTCCCGTGCGGCATCCAAGTTATCGGCGACACAAACGCTCTTGGCCACCCGCCACTGCTGTGGATCTGCTTCACGGTTCCCCTGCTCGCACCCTTCTACATATTTGGGCCAATGGCTTGCCACCCATTGGGGCAAAAGAAAGTTTGCCGATATGGGTTCCCAACCACGGGCGGCTGCGGAAATAAGACCTTTGGAAAACGGCGCAACCGCCGTCACCACGATCGGAGGGTGCGGTTGTTGCAAGGGCTTTGGCATATACCCCTGTCCGATTTCAGGGATCATGGTTTGTTCCGTCGTCACCGACCAGTATTCGCTTGAAAGATTGTAGGGCGGGTCGGACTTCCAGATGTCGAGCACCATGTCGATAGCTTCGACGAACATAGCCGTCCGGTCCTTCTCCAGATTACCGAAGGCTTCCGCATCGGACAGCAATCCACCCGGACTGATACCAAAATTGAAACGGCCATCGAGTAAATGATCGAGCATGGCGATCTGCGAGGCGACGGCCACCGGATGAGCGTTGGGCATGTTCACCGTTCCCGTGCCGAGGCGGATATTTTTGGTCGCCTCAATAAGTGTTGCAATGAACAGGGCGCAGGAGGTGATGTTCTCTGCCTTATCGGTGGCATGCTCGCCCACATACCCTTCGGTAAAGCCAAGTTCATCGGCCAGAATGAAGGCTTCGCGGTCTTCGCGCAGACAGGCCCGCCAGTCCTTTTCAAGCGGATGAATAGGCATGGTGAAAAAACCGAGATTCATACGGGTCTCCAGTTGAATGTGTTGCCCGTCCAGTTGAGCGTCCAGAATAGAGGTAATCACGTTTCTTTGTGGTGTTCAAATGGTGAAACTCCCCCTAATCTAACAATCAAGCTGCTGCAAAGGGCTGCACAGAAAATCAGGGGAGAGCACCATGGCCAGAAAAAAGACCGCTAAAAAGCGCACGGCCAAACGGGCAACGGCAAAGAAAACAGCGAAAAAGAAAACCGTAGCAAAGAAGGCAAAAGCGGCGCCCAAGCGGGCCAAAGCGAAGCCGAAAACGAAACCCGGCAAGGAAGCCATCTGGCCAGGTCTTGAGGCCGGCGTTCCTAAGCCGTTGATGCCGTATAGCCCCGCCATTCGCGCAGGCAACTGGGTCTTTATCGCCGGTCAGATCGCCAGCGATTTTCAGACAGGACTGGCGCCCGAAGTGGTCAGCGCCAATTCCTATCTCGGCAATGAGCTGTCTCTGCAAGCTGACTACGTACTGAAAAACCTGTCCAACACCATTAAAGCGACCGGTTGCGACATCAACCGCAATATGGTGCGTGTGTGGCAATGGCTGGTCTCCGAAGAACCATCCGAAGACGCCTTTGCCTGGGGCGACAACTGGCCGGCAATAAGTTTGAAACCCTATCTCAATGTCCGTGAAAATTATGTCGACGTGCCTGCGCCACCCTCTTCCTATCTCGGTGTGCGCGAGCTGTTGTGCCTAGGCACGATTCTAGAAGTCGACATGATCTGCATGGACGACAAGAACACGCCGCAGCTCATTAGAGCACCGCGAAACGTATCTCCAGCGGCGGGCGGGCACATGGCGGGACTGCGCCGCGGTGATTGGGTGTTCCTCAACGCCGAAAGCGCCGCCGATCTCATGGAAGACGATGCGGACCCGGTGCAGTGGCATGGCGATCCGGTGGAACGGCAGACCGAGCATATCCTCGACAAACTGGAAGCCATTGCGGAATCAGCGGGGTCTTCCCTTGCCGATGCGGTGAAAGCCGACGTGTATATTGGTCATCCGGAAGACTTCGCCGCCATGGACCGGGTGTGGAAAAAACGGTTTCCAAATAACCCGCCGGCCCGGGTGGTGATTCCTTACATGGGCATGGGCACGCGCGGCAGCCGCGTAGAAGTGGCACTGACCTTGCTGACCAGCATCGGCAAGACCAAGTCCAAGACCATCGAAACATCCGATGCACCTGAACCGCTTGGCCATGAACCACAAGCAATGAAGGCCGGCGATCTGCTTTTCTTCAGCACGCAAATGGCTTTCGATTCATCCGGCAATCTGGCGGAAGGCATGGTGCGTCATCCGTCCTTCCCGTGGTACGGCTCGCCGGGTCAGGCGCAGATGCGCTATATGATGAAAAACATCGCCGCCATTTGCGAAGCGGCGGGTACTAATGTGGACAACATCTGCCGCCGCGTTTGTTTCCATGACGACTTCCAATGGTTCGCAGAATCCATCGAGGAGTGGGCGCGGTACTTCCCCGAAGACAAGCCCGCGTCGACGACCATCCGCTTGGGCGGACCCTTTGTCGTGCCGGGCGCCAACACGCTGCTCGATCTAATCGCTTACGCACCTGACTAAGTCGCGTGTCGTGATTAGGGGTGTTGCGCTTTGACCGCCGTCGGCTTCGTAGGTCTAGGCAAGATGGGAGCCGTCATGGCGCCCCGGTTTATCGATGCTGGACACACGTTGACCGTTTGGAACCGCACGGCCACCAAAACATCGCCCTTGGCGGACAAAGGTGCAAATGTCGCCTCTACACCGGCAGAGGTTACCCGAGCGAGCGATACCGTCATTTCCATCCTTGGGGATGATCGTTCGGTTAGGGACGTCTACTTGGGAGACGACGGTCTTTTGTCCGGTGATCCGGCAGGCACTTTGTTTGTCGACATGAGCACCGTGCAACCCCATACGGCTGTGACCATCGCTGAAAGCGTCATTGCTAAAAAGGCGGACTTCGTCGAAGCACCCGTATCAGGAACGGTGGGTCCGGCGGCCGATGGAAAACTGTTCGCCTTGGCCGGGGGCGAGGAAAAAGCAGTGGAACGGGCAAAGCCTTATCTGGATGTTCTTTGCCGCCGTGTTGACCACGTGGGTCCTGCAGGGCACGGGGCATTGATGAAACTGGTCATCAACCTGCCCCTTGGTGTGTATTGGCAGGCCTTGGCCGAAGCGGTCGCTCTGGGTGAAGCGGGCGGACTGGACCGCAAGCAGATACTGGACGTCCTTTCCGACACCTCGGCAGCGTTAGCCGTTCTCGGGCTTAAGACTCCCGCCATTCTCGGAGACCCGGGCGCGGTGGCTTTTGACGTGGACAGCATGCAGAAGGACATCCTCGCCATGCTTGAGACCGCGAGCGGGTATGGCGTGCCCCTGCCCGCCGCTTCGGCCGCTTTGACGTCCTATGCCGCCGCTTCGGCAAACGGATTAGGAGAGGACGATGCGGTGGCCATCGTGCGTTTCCTTTCCGAGCAGATGACCCGTAAACAAAACCAGTGACAGACGTAAGGTCGAGAAACGCGGAATGAGCGATTACAAAAGTGAAGTTCGAGACGGCATGCGCATCGACTGGGATGTACCCATCACCATGGACGATGGCGTTGTGCTTCGCGCCGACGTGTTCCGGCCGATCGAAGATGGCCAATACCCTGTTCTGTTGACTTATGGGCCCTATGCCAAAGGCTTGGCCTTCCAGGAAGGCTATCCCAGTGCTTGGGACCGAATGGCGGAGGAACACCCCGACGTCACCGAAGGCTCCACCAACAAGTACCAGAACTGGGAAGTGGTCGATCCGGAGAAGTGGGTGCCGAACGATTATGTCTGTGTGCGCGTCGATTCTCGGGGCTGCGGTCGGTCCCCGGGTTACATTCAACACTTTGCACCGCGGGAAACGGACGACTTTGAACAGTGTATTGAGTGGGCCGGTACCCAAGCGTGGAGCAACGGCAAGGTCGGATTCAACGGTGTTTCTTATTATGGCATCAACCAGTGGCAAGTGGCGTCGCGCAAACCCAAGCACCTGGCCGCCATGTGCGTTTGGGAAGGCGCAGCCGACTGGTACCGGGATATGACTCACCACGGCGGCATTCTCTCCACCTTCTGGGCCAACTGGTCGGACATGCAGGTCAAGACGGTGCAATACGGTTTAGGAGAGCGCGGACCCAAAAGTGCAGTCACTGGAGAATTGGTCTGCGGTGATGAAACGCTGCCCGAGGAAGAGTTGGCGAAAAGCCGCTGCGACTTCGGCGAGGAGATCCGAGCCCATCCTCTCGACGATGCCTATCACCGGGAACGCTCCGCCGACTGGGACAACATTGAAGCACCGTTGCTGACGGCGGCCAATTGGGGCGGCCAAGGGCTGCATTTGCGCGGCAATTTTGAAGGTTACGTCCGCTCTGCATCCGAAAACAAATGGCTTGAAGCCCATGGCCTTGAACATTGGACGGAGTTTTACACCGCATACGGTGTCGAACTGCAGAAACGGTTCTTTGGCCATTTTCTCAAAGGCGAAGAGACCGGATGGGGTGAACAGCCCAAGGTTCAGTTGCTTGTCCGCCATCTCGACCGGTTTGAAAAACGTTTTGAAGACGACTGGCCGATCCCGCGGACCCGATGGACCAAATTGCATTTGGATGCGGAAACCAATCGCCTTAGCGACACTCCCCCTTCGGCTGAACAGACCATTTCATTTGACGCTATGGGCGACGGTGTGACGTTTCATTCGGAGCCTTTAGAGAAAGAAACCGAAATAACTGGTCCGTCGGCTGTGAAATTGAATGTCTCCTCATCCACATCCGATGCGGACGTTTTTGTCGTCCTTCGGGTGTTCGACGCGGACGATAACGAGATCACCTTTCAGGGTGCCATCGACCCGCATACCCCCATCGGCCAAGGCTGGCTGCGAGCCTCCCACCGCAAGACCGATTTCAATCTCAGTCAGCCCTGGCGGCCCTATCACACCCACGACGAGCCGATGCCGCTGATCCCGGGTGAACCGGTCGATCTGGACATTGAAATCTGGCCCACCTCATTGGTTGTCCCTGCCGGTTACCGCATTGCCCTGACGGTCCGTGGTAAGGACTACGAGAACCCAAATGCTTCAGGGGACCGGCTGTCCAACTTCAAGAATGAACTCAAGGGATGCGGTCCGTTCCTGCACAACGATCCCCGCGACCGGCCTACAGAAATCTTCGGAGGCGAGACCACATTGCATGTGGGCGGCGGCAGCGGGGCCTACGTTCTTCTTCCCGTCATTCCGCCCAAAACACCATAATCAGGATCAAGGACGGTCTTTGCATGTCAGACGCGCCCCGCATCGCCCTCATCCATGCGCTCCGGGAGTCCTTGGCTCCCATCTGGGAGGCGTTCGCGACCGGCTGGCCAGAGGCCCAGACTTTTAATCTCCTTGATGACTCGCTATCGGCGGATTTGGCCGAGGAAGGCGAACTGACGGATGACATCCGTGAGCGGTTTATAACGCTTGGCCGTTACGCCGCAGCTGCAGGTGCTCAAGGGAAAACAACAGACGCCATTTTATTTACTTGTTCTGCCTTCGGATCCGCAATCGCGGCTGTGAAAGATGATCTCAATATCCCCGTATTCACACCCAATGAAGCAGCTTTCGAAGATGCCCTGTCGACCGGCGAACGCATCGGGCTAATTGTGACCTTCGCGCCGTCGGAACCAGCGCTTACGGCCGAGTTGAATGAGATCGCCCGCGTTAAAAACGAATCTTTGACTCTGACCACCGCTATTGCTGACGGTGCCTTGGCGGCATTGCAGGCAGGAGACACGAAAAAGCATGACGGGCTCATTGCCGAAGCGGCACAAAGAATGACAGATGTTGACTGCGTCGTTATTGGCCAGTTCTCCATGGCCCGCGCTGCTGCTGAAGTAGAACGCTGCGTCAGTGTCCCGGTGATTACAACTCCGGCGGCGGCCGTGGCACGCTTGCGTTCCATATGCGTTGATTAAGCCGGGAAAAGGATCAGCGTCCTTATGACAGAACCGAACCAGAGTGATCGCTCCATTGCCGTCATCGGACTTGGCCTCATGGGATCTGCCATGGCCAAGAACCTGTTGGCGGACGGATATGTGGTTCACGGCTATGACCCCGACGAGCAGGCCCGCAAGAACGCGACAAAAATGGGCGTTCGGACGGCACCAACGGCGGCTGACGCTGCCCGGGACTGCGACATTGTCCTCACCAGCCTGCCCTCTGACTCCGCACTTTCAGTTACCGCAGAGGCCTTGGCTGATGAGTCTCCTCAAATCGATCAGAAGCGCATTTTGGTGGAACTCAGCACCTTGTCCATTGACTGCAAGTCGGCGGCGCGGAAGCGGTTAGCGGATGCCGGCATCAACATGCTGGATTGCCCCGTCAGCGGCACCGGCGCGCAGGCACAGACCAAAGACATCGTTCTTTACGTCAGCGGCGAAGAAGCATCATACGAAACCTGCCGGCCGGTTTTTGGCGCCATCGCGCGTCAAAGCTTTTTTCTCGGCGACTTCGGTAACGGCATGAAGATGAAATTGGTCGCCAACCTCCTGGTCGCCATTCACAACGTAGCAACGGCAGAAGCGTTATCCCTTGCCCGTCAAGCTGGTTTAGATCCGCAAAAGGTATTCGATGTGATTTCTTCCGGCGCCGGCTCGTCGAAAATCTTTGAATTGCGCGGACCCATGATGGTGGCGGAAAACTATGAACCGGCAACCATGAAGCTGGATGTCTGGCAAAAGGACATGGCGCTGATACGGGACTTTGCCGAGAAGGTCAGCGCATCGACGCCTCTGTTCGATTCAACCAAGCCGTTGTATGACAAAGCCAACGAAGCCGGATTGGGCAAACAAGATACGGCAGCCGTGCACGCAATGTTCAAACGAAAGTGAATTGCGATCCATGACGACACACTCCCTCTCAAGACGCAGATTGCTCGAATTTACATTGGCGACAACGCCTTTGATCGGTGGCCTTTTCTCTGTTGCAGTTGCGGAGCAGCGAACCGAGCGACCGTACCGCGTCATCGCCGAGGACTTGCGGTTTCCGGAAGGCCCGGTCGTGACCAGCGACGGCACGGTCTATCTCAGTGAAATCGCAGAGGGGCACATCACCCGCATCGCCCCGGACGGGAGTCGCGATATCGTCGCTGAACCCGGCGGAGGCCCCAACGGCCTGGCGTTCGGACCCGATGGCTGGCTTTACTGCTGCAACGGCGGCGGATTCAATTGGACCGAAACAGATACGATTCTAAGTCCGTCCGGCAGGACAACTGACTATAAGGGCGGACGGATTGAGCGCATCGATCCGGACTCAGGCACCGTTGAAGTTCTCTATGAAACGGTTGATGGCAACCGCCTCAGCGGTCCCAATGATCTGGTCTTCGATGGCCACGGCGGTTTTTGGTTTACCGATGCGGGGACGTCGACCGCTCGAGAACAAACCCATGGCGGTGTGTACTATGCCATGGCCGACGGCTCAGACATTCGCGAAGCGGCCTACCCAGTCGACTCACCCAACGGCATTGGTCTATCACCGGACGGGTCTACGTTTTACATCGCCATGACGACGTGGCGTGAAATACGCTCGTTTACGATCTCGGCGCCAGGGGAAATCGCTTCAGCGCAAGGGTCATTGATTCCCGGACAAGCCGTGACCAGTGTCACCAGCAACAGGCTGCTTGATTCCATGGGGATCGAAGCCAACGGAAACATCTGTGTCGCGCGGCTGCTGGAGGACTCCGGCATTTCCGTTATTGCGCCCGACGGAACTTTGGTCGAACACGTGCCCTGCCCGATCTGCTCACCACAAACATATGTTTCGGCGGGCCGGACATGCAGACCGCTTACGTCACCCAATCGGGAACGGGAAAGTTGCTGGCGGTAGACTGGCCTAGGCCTGGGTTGAAACTTAAACACGCGCCCTAAAGGCGTGAGTCAGCGCCCTAGCGATTGCACCAATACTTCAGGTGCCGCTTGGGATAGATCCCGGTAGATCTTCCACTCTCCGTTAATGCGCTTAAACACCACTTGATCGCGGTAGGTCAGGTGCACGGTTTCACCGCCCGCCTTGGGCGTTACGGCGGCGAAGGTGTGCATATCCATAAAACCGAGATCGCCGGACGCTTCCACCGATTGAATATCGACAGACAGGTCTATGGTATTGTTGACGAAACCAGGCGACCAATAGGCCAGCATGGCGTCGTGCCCGACCAAATCCACATCGTTGGACGGCATGACAATGGCGCCTTCCGCAAACAGGGCGACCGCGGCAGCGGCATCCCCTGCGGCAAAAGCCTCGACAAAGGTGTTGACCGTCTCCCGCATGGCCTGGACGTCTGCGGCCGGATCGTGCGCTGGTTGTTCTGCACATCCGGAAAGGAGGATAATTATGGCAAGTAATGGCGTGCGGTAATTCATGGCGCAGCCCCGCCTATCGTCTGGCAATGCGGCAGGACGCCTGCATGTCGGGCATATTCAGAGCAATGGACAAGGCCCTCGGCGATGCTGACGCGAAAGGCGCGGGATTACCGTCGGCGCCTTCCAACAACACCTCTTCCTGATCTTCTGACAACACGAATAACGCCAACTGTGGCCGTTGGTTGGAGGTCGGCCAAGTGATCTGACGCAAACGCAGGCGGATCTCACCACGCGTTCGCGTGGTTACTGCGGCTGACCCACCCTGGTCATGAAGCCTGAGACCGCCGAAATATTCGCCGTCATCGCCTTCCCCTATTTTGAGAGAGCAAGAAAACGGGCGCGCTTTGCGTTCCTTTGAGGCCACCATATCGAGCGGTCCATACATCTGACTGCCGTCTTCACCATAGCCGTAAGAGAGTATCCAGAAATCCCTCGCATCGAGTGTGGTTTCCACCGTGACACTGACCGGCGCACCGGAGGGATGCACCGTGGTCAGCCAGCACTCGTCGATCATGCTGATTTTGAACATGTTCCCCCAGCGCCTGAGGGCTGTATCGCAATCGAGGTCCATGACAATCATTTCTTCGGGAGTCAGCTGATCAAGCAACGAGAGATTATCCAAGGCGCCGTCGAGGCGTCTGTTGTCGGGTATGGTGAGAAGACGAAGGCGTACAGCATCCAGCACTTCGTCCAACGTAAGCACATAAAGATTGCGGTAGGCGACCTTGGACGGATCACCGTCCCAATATTTATCGGCGTAGAGCACAACGTCGCCAAAGTCGGGCAGGTCGACCGGTACATAGGTTGACGTCACTTGGCGGTGGCGCAACTGTTCCAGCACGCCGAGGGCTTTCTCCCAATACACTTGTTCATAGTTGTCGAAGATCCCGGTGATGTACCGCACTGCCAGAGTGCGGTCTTCTTCTAAAGGTGGCCGGGCGAGATCGGCAGAAAGTGCTAAGCCGGAAGGAGACAGCAGCAGCCATGCAACCATGAATGCTTGAATAGGATTGCGCCATAAAACCATGGAAATCCCCTTCCCTTGCTTGACTGAATTCTTATGAGTTCTTTGACCCGACGCGGAGACCGCTCACCCCAGTTTCATGGTTCCGAAATACAGGCTTTCATCGCCGAGATCGAAGGTCTTTGAAAAGCTGCCAGAAGACTCTGAACTGATCTGCAACTCGTATTGACCACTTTTCGGATCAATTTTGTCGATCTTGAATTCGCCGAAAGTATCCGTTGTCGCCCGTCCGATCTCGTTGCCGTTGTGTTTAAGGACAACTTCAGCGCCTTCCGCACATTCTTCGACACCATCCACGTCGGCCGTCACAGATCCACCGACAAAACACTTATCCATCAAGTGCAGGTTTTTGTAATAGACACGCGGCTTCGAATTCAGTTCCGGCTGCAAGACTTCTAGGTCTTCTTCTTCTTTGATCCGCTGCATTTCCGCATCGTCTATTTTCAAAGACCGGAACACGCTGGTGGGGCAGCTCTGCTCAACGCGGGGTTTGGTCCACCCTTCATCGAGGAGATGGGCATCGAATATCCACGCCTGCGGAATTTGCTTCTCTTCGTTCCAAAACACCGCGCCATAGGGGCAGGCATCGACGATCTCTTTCTGCCCTTTGGATTTTTCGGGATCGATGATGACGATGCCGTCGGCGCGTTTTTTGATGGCGCCGTCCTTGGCCACTTTCATACAAGGCGCGTCGTCGCAGTGATTGCACATCACCGGCATGAAGTTCGCTTCGGCGATGGGATAGCGGCCGCGTTCGTGCCGGACGATATCCACCCAGCTGTGTACTTTTTCCGGCTGTGACGCCGCATAGCCCGGAAAGTCGTTGCCGATGTGCTCATCCTTGGTGGCAAGAAAACAGTTGCGGCAGTTGTCGCAGCGCGCCACGTCGACGATCAGGTTCCACTTCTTAGCCATTACACCGCCTCCGCCCGTTGCCAGGTATCGACTCCGCTCCATTTTTCCATCTGCACCAAGGTGGTGTTGGGTTTAATGCTGTGCGTGTGCTCGGTGATGTTTTCTTTGGGGTTGAGTAAATTCATGCAGCCGCCGAGATCGGTGGACTTACCCGGCTCTCCTGCCGGCCGGTACTCGGCGGACGCTGTAGGAGCGCTGATGACACCCGGTCCCAATCGGTCGGACACATAAGCGGCGCAAACCACCGAGCCTCGATGGTTCCACACGCGAATAAGGTCATTGTTCTCAATGCCGCGTTCCTCTGCATCCGGCCGGCTGATGGTAGCGGTTAAATACTCATGGCCGTCAACGCGCACGCGATGGTCCGGAATATCCCGAATGATACATCCCTCTTCATCGCCCATGATATGGAAGGGATAACGTGTGTGCGGTGTAAGCAGTTGAAGGGGGAAGTCCTTGAACTTCTCGTCCCGTTCAGGACTTTCGTAGGCCGGCATGTACTTGTTGAGCGGCGGCCGCCCTTCATCATCGATGTTGTTGAGGGTCTGGGCGACAAACTCGAATTTACCTGACGGGGTCTGCAACCCCTTGCCCCAATCGCCGACATAATCGGCGGGCAATGGATAGGGCTCCGGCGTGTCCTTGATCCGGTCTTCGTAGAACCACCGGTTTGCCACCGGCGCGCGCGCGCCTTCGGGGACGGGCGGTACGACAAAGTAGCCTTTTTCGTAAAATTTCTTCCACGTCGTGTGCTTGGACATATCGGAGGAATCAAAGGCGCGCTTGCACCAGTCAAGCTCGGTATTGCCGCCTTCGGAATACATCGCCCCCATTCCCAGACGTTCCATAATGGCAAGACAAATTTCGTAGTCGGACTTGGACTCGCCAAGGGGTTCAATGCATTTGTGTTGCATTGAAATGACGCGGTGATTGTTCATGGAATACATGTGGTGCACGTAGCCGGCGCCCACGTTGTACCATTCCCCGATATCGTCGTGCTCAAACACGGTACAGGCCGGCAGGATGATGTCAGAGAATTTCGTTTCTCCTTCCCACCAGACCGACTGGTTGACCACGAACGGCAGATTTTCGGACTGATACATTTCGATGTAGCGATTGCCGTCCAGCTGCGTGCCCAAGGACGAGCTGCCGTACTTGTACATCATCTCAATTTTGTCATGGCCCGGCGCGGGATAGCCGAACTTCAAGAACTGGCCCTGCACGGTGGAGACATCCGTCAGGTAAGCCATCGCCCGGCCTTCGAGAATGGCCTCGGGGATAAACTTGCGCGGAATAGCCTGTCGCACCGTATTCATGGTGACAATGTGGGGCATGCGTTGATAGTTGTTGGCTGCATTGGCGGTCTGTTGCAGTTCGCCGGACATACCGCCTTCGGCATAACCCGGAAAATAGAAGGAGAAGTCCACCGGCGCGCCGAATTGGAGATTGCCGAAGTTGACGCCGGGCCGGCCGTAGCCTTGCATGGCATTGATAATGGTCATCATCCGCGCCCACTGCGCGCCCATAGGTCCGCGGCAGGCGCCGCCGAGACCGCAACCCCAGCCGCCGGCACCGAGATAGGTTTTCTTGCTGCCCCATTCGCGGGCCAGGGCCCGAACCTCTCGGGCGGGAACACCCGTTTCTTTTTCCTGCCATTCGGGCGACTTGGGTTCGTTGTCGGTGCGGCCGAGGATGTAATCCTTCCATTCGTCGAAGCCCTCGGTCCGGTTGGCAACAAACTCCTTGTCATACAGATCTTCCGTGATCCACACGTGGCAAAGCGCTTGTGCCAAAGCCGCATCCGTACCGGGTTTGGGCGCGATCCACTTGCCGCCCAAATAGGCTGCGGTGTGATTGAGGTGGGGATCGATGTGCACCATCTTGATCCCCAAGTCTTTGGCCCAGCCGCGCCGAATGGTGCCTTCATAGCCATAGGACTTATCCGGATCGCTCGACCAGAACACCATCATCTCGGCTTCCTGCAGGCAGTCTTCCACGGTGCCGTAAAATTCCGGCGTACCAAGGCGCAGGCTATTGCCCCAGTGATGCATGGCCCCCCAGAACCACCCTTCCCAGCTATCAGGCGTTCCGACCTGCTTGGTACAGCCCAAGAGGTTGTTCATCCGGCCAAAGGCGCTGAGGTAGTGACCGAAGTTGCCCCACTGATGGTGCGATCCGCTGGCCGCGAAGATGGTTCCCCTACCTTTTGCTTTGGAGCGCTTGATTTCCTTAACCACGATATCAAGCGCTTCATCCCAGCTGATGGGTTCGAAGTCCGACTTGCCGCGGTTTTGAATGTTGCGTTCGCCGTCCACATCAAAGTCCACCCGCTTCATCGGCGATAGGATGCGGGAGTCCGCATAGACCATGGATTTCAAAGCCAAACCGTGGGCTGCCAACGACGTCTTACGCGGTGGCGTCAAGGTTTTGCCGCGCGCCTTGATGGACCACGACGGTGGGTCATCGTCATCAAATTCGACTGGTGTGATTCTTATGATCTTCCCGTCCTTGACGTAGACAAAGATGGGTCCGCCATTGGTGCCGTTGCAATAACGGGTCACCCCGTTGCCCATGTCCGTGCCGGCCTTCCAGCCGACGGTGGTCATGTAGGTCAAGGTTGACGTGAACCAGACCACAAGTTCATCGGGACCGCTCATACCCACTTTGAAGTTTTTGGCCGCATCAATGCGGACCAGTTGGTCAAAGGGTGGCGTCAAGAATTCAACCGCTATGGCCTTATTTTGGAACCATATAGACAAGTCTGGACTCTCGTGCAGGCCTGCACCTGATTTGATCTTTCCGTCCTTGAATTGGATCCAGCGGCCGGCAGAATTGTCCTGCAGCTTGAACTGGGCGATGACGTCCCGCTCCTTCACCCGCGCGGCGAATTTGGGATATCTCAGCTTGGTCAGCCTCAGCGCTTGGACCAGTCCCCAAAGAATGACGGAGAATTTCATGTGTCCCTCCTGGTGCCGGCGCCTGGGTCGCCGAATTTGGCCGCTTTTCGAAGATCGAAAGAGCGAAATATTGTTGTTCTACAAGGCTTAGCGCGCCGCCCAGCCTTTCGCAAGCCCCGTTTTCCCCAGGGTTTTGAGGCGTGCGGCGTTCCATGACTTTTTACTGCGATAGCCCACGAGGCATCAGGCCAACGTCAGCAATTTTACCGGGGATCACCGCCCCATATAGATGTGCGGGTTCAAAAACGCTCATGCTTTGGTTTGTATGCGCTAATGCCATACACATTGGCTCGGGACCAGTTTAATACCCTGGTCTCAAGCCGCTTTTCATGGCGCCGCAAAGGGGAAAAAATGGTTCAGGCAAGGTTACGCCTCTTTCGGCGGTTATCGGTTCTTGTGGCCTGTTCGATCGTTATAAGCGCTTTCTGGTGGAACGGTTTAGCCGGTGATGCCCGCGCCCAAGACTCTTCCAGCCTGGTCTTAGCTGATCCCACTTTTCCGTCGCCGGAGTCCAGCGAAGGCACCGTCGTCACCTACGGCCCGTCCTATTTCGAGGCCTTCAATGTTGTGTCGGCCCTCGACATGCTGCGCCGCATACCTGGCATCCAGGACCTTCTGGAGGGAGGCGGGTTCGGATTTGGTCAGCAGGGTCAGCGTGGGTTCGGCAACACGGGCTCGCCGATCCTGTTCAATGGCCGGCGTTTGTCAGGCAAGGCCAACGATCCCTTGGATGCTTTGGAGCGTCTTCAGGCGACGCAAGTGGTCCGCGTTGAAGTCATTCGCGGCTCCGTGCCGGGCTTGGACATCCGCATCGGCAACGAAGGCACTTTGGTCAACGTGGTGCTGGAAGACACCCTGACCTCAAGCTTCGGCTCCTGGGAAGCGGGCATTGAATACTTCACCCGAGGACAGTTTCGGGGGCTGGGAAAACTGGCCTACGCCGGTGACGTCGGTCCTTTGAGCTACACATTGTCCGCAGAGATCGCTCCCCGGGAAATGACCCGCTACACCGACGATACCTTTGTCTTGCCGCCCAGTGAGGAACCCTTCGGCCGGCTCCGGCTGATTAATAGAACCAGGGGCAACAACTATACAGGTGCGGCAAGTCTTACTTACGCTTTTGAAAATGGTGACATAGCCAACCTCAACGGCCTTATTTCGGATGAAAACCGGATCACCACCCAGCACATAGACAGGTTCGACATTCTATCGCCGGGCAATGAAGTATTTACGGGCAGTACGTTTCTTTCCCGTGACCAAGCCGGTGAACTGGAATGGGAAATCGGCGGCGATTATGAACATCGTTTTGACGACGGTGACAGTTGGCGGGCTTTATTTGTTGTTACCTCTGACAAAAATCCCTTGGACATCAACTTCTTCAGCACCGAACCGGGCGGACCGCAAATTCAGACCTTAAAACAATTGGTCAAGGCGGACAGCAGCGAACGCATCCTGCGCGGCTATTACAACTGGGCAATCGCTGAGGGCCATGCGTTGGAAGTTGGCGGCGAGGTCGCTTTGAACAAACTGGACCAAAACAATCAGCAGTTCACCGAAGTCGATGGGGCTCTGGTGCCGGTGGACCTGTTCAATTCGGATTCCAAGGTGTCGGAAACACGGCTGGAATCCTTTACCCGGTATACGTGGCAAATCTCTCCTAAGCTTTATACGGAAGCCGCCGTGGATACCGAGTACTCCCGCCTCAAGCAGCGCGGCTCCGATGTCAGCACCACGCGTTTGTTCTTTTTCGTCAAACCCCGCCTGGACCTGCGTTAAGACCTCAGTCCCGGCATACAGCTGCGCGGCCGGGTGTTCCGCGACATCAGCCAGCTCGATTTTTCAAACTTCGTCTCGACCATCAATGCCAACGACGTACGCGTTGGTATCATTCAGGCGGGTAATCCGGATCTGGTTCCGGAAAAAACATGGACGTTTGAAGTAACGGGGGAATACCGGCTGCCCAACGATCAGGGCGTGCTGACCTTGCGCACGTTTTATAACGACATCACCGACACCATTGACAAGATTCCCATCCTTCTGGATATGGCCGACGGCGACGACATCATTCCGGATGTGGCCGGAGAGGGCAACATAGGCAGCGCCTATTCCTATGGCGCCGAATTAAAGGTTGGCATCCGTCTTGACGCCCTTGGGCTGTCCGGCGTCTCTGTCGACGCCAGCGGTATTTTGCAGGACTCGTCGGTGACAGATCCTTTCTTCCTGAGGGCTGACCTACCCACGGTGGTCAAACGGCCCTTGCAGTCCTTCCGCAATTGGGAATGGTCGGTTAGCTACCGCCACGACACGCAGTGGCGTAACTTGTCCTACGGAGCCTCTATTGAAGGCAACGATGCCCGTTTCGGCTCTGATATCGATTTTACGCATCAGTTCAAATTCAGAACGGACTGGACTCTATTTGCCGAAATACCGCTCTTCGGCCTTACCTTCCGGCTGGAAATAGAAGAGGACCCCCGCGTCGTCACCCGCGACCGTCTGTTGTTTGACGGCAACCGGGCCAACGGAAATGTTCTGCGGCGGGAGTTGCGCTTTGATACCTTCGATACGCAGGTAAATTTTATCGTCAAAGGCACGTTTTAGGCAAAAGAACGGTTGTGCGTTATAACAGATCGCCGACTTTTTTGGCGATAGCGGCAACGTCTTCAGGTGAGGCGTCAGAGACCTCGGCATATTCGCTGAACCGTTCGGGCACTTTGATGGTCGCGTCGATGCCCATCTGCTCGGAAATGCTGGCAGCTCCCTGCTCGTTTCGCGTCGCCGAAGGATCCAACAACATGGCCGGACCCGTGCGGTTGATGATGACATCCGAATAGGGCTGCACCCGGGTCTGGATCGCCCAATCGATTTGAGCCCAGTTTCCAGGGTCCACGTCAGGTCCGACGACGATGACCGTTTTGGCTGACCGCGCCCAGCGTCCGGCCGCGCCCCAGACGGCATGAATGACGTATTTGCCAAAGTCAGGATGCGGCTTTTGTGCGCCGTCGACACTCAGCTGAACGATGTAACAGAGGTTCGGCGTGACCAGGACGTCTTTGATCTCAGGGATCTTGGACTGGATGTCGCTGGCCAATTCCCCTTCGATGGTCAGTAGACCGAGGTAGTTGTGATCAAACGGCGGCACCATTTCCATGGTCGAGTACCACAGAGGATCTTTGCGATGGGTGATGCAGTTGGCACGCATGATGGGCAGTATGTGGGCACGGTCATAGTACCCGACCGGATTTGAGTGCCATCCGATCGGTTCTTCCTGTCCGGGAATCATCTCACCCTCGATGACCCATTCAGCGCTTGCAGGTACTTCCAGATCAACGGTCTCGCATTTGACAAGATCAACCGGTGCGCCGTTCAGAGCACCAGCGAAGTCAAATTCATCTGCACCAAAGGGCAAGCCTGTCGCTGCAGCGACATGTACGGTGGGGTCGCACATGACCGCGCACGCCACTTCTAATGGCCGCCCGACCGCATTGGCTTTTGCAATGTGCACACCGATGCCGGACATGGGCGGATTCCACCAGAAGAACCCGGCGAGGTCCGCCTTCGCCCGCGAAGAATCATAGCTCTCCCCAAACGGGTGGGATGCGTCGACAAAACTGGTCAGCCGGTACCAGCCGACGTTGCGGTCTCCCGTCTCCACGTCCTTGGTGACGACCACGGCGCCTGTGATGTACGCCGGGCCTTCCTTGCCAAACCAGTGATTGGGTAGGTCGCGGGCGACATCGACGTCTTTGATGATCACGTCCTTGCATGGCGCGTCGCTTGCTTCGACCATGTTGGGCTTGATCCACTGCGATTGATCAGCCGCTATGGTGGCGTGTTTGGTCCTTGCGTCGTGCCAGGTCTTTTCGCCAATAGCGTTGGCGACCCGTTCGCGCGAGCCAAAAATATTGAAGAGGGTTCCGACTTCCTCTCGCCCGACACCTTCTACCTTGTTCAAGACCAGCGCCGGTCCGTCCGATCCTGAATGGAGCAACCGCATGAGAGCTTGCAGTTCCGTGTCTCCACGGCGGGCACGCAACGGCAGGTCAATGCGTCTTAACTGATCGTCCTGCTCCAAGAAGTCGACAAAGGCTCTCATGTCTTGAAACGGCATGTGCGCATACTCCCCTTGAATTTATTTTTTCCGACCCGGTCCTATGATGATACGGCGGATTGCCGGTGCGTAAGAAAAGCCAACATTGACCGGAGAATGGTCATATAGTGCAGCGATTATAATACGCTCTTCAAGCGTGCTTCACCTTGGGGCAATAGTTCAACAACCTTGGCGGTCCGAAATGCAGATCGGTCATGATCGCGTTTTTAACCGCACGGATCGGGACGGCATATCAATGGAGAGATCTCATGGCTGAGGAAAAAAAGGTTGCAATTGTAACGGGTTCGGCGACGGGGGTCGGCGCCGCGGCGGCAATCATGTTGGCCGAACAGGGCTGCAACGTTGTCATCAACTACACCAAGAGTGAGGCCGAAGCCCAGGAAACGGCTGAAGCCTGTCGGGCTGCCGGTGCAGATGCGCTGGTTTGCCAAGGTGACGTCGGTGACAACGATGCCTGCTGCGCCATTGTCGATGCAACGATCGAGCGCTGGGGACGGGTCGACTATCTCATCAACAATGCAGCGAAGACGAAATTCGTACCTTACAGCAGACTGGATGATCTCTCCGGTGAGGACTTTTTGGACATCTATAAAGTCAACGTGGTCGGGTCCTATCAAATGATCCGGGCTGTGACCCCGCACATGAAAAAGCAGGGCAGCGGCGCCATCGTCAACACGTCGTCCATTGGCGGCGTCACCGGGATCGCTTCTTCTATGGCCTATGCAGCGAGCAAGGCTGCTTTAAACATGATGACCAAGTCGCTGGCCTTGGCGTTGGGTCCGGAAATCCGGGTCAATGCCATTGCCCCGGGGGCCATTCAGACACGATGGTTGAGGGGCGGGCTCGGCGATGAACAATACGAAGCTCTTCTCACAGCGGCCTCAGACGCGGCACCGTTGAAGCTAGTACCCATGCCTGAACAGATCGCGGAATCGCTGGTGTGGTTTTGTTTAGGCGCGAGTGTCGTGACTGGCGAGGTTTTGCTTGTGGATGCCGGTGTGCACTGCGGTCAATTGCCGGCAGCTTACAACGATCCGAAACCTGATTCGTGAGCTTAAGACTGGACCCTGGTGATGGGTGGGGCGGAGCCCCATCTGCCGGCAGTTGCGATTCAATACACCTTAAGCGCCGCCTTCAAGAAACCGCACGACGGCATCCACGTAGTCCTTAGCCTTTTCCGGATGATGCAAAGGATGGCCATCGGAAAACGTGTGTCCGACCGCGCCTTCGACAAGGTTGAGCACTTTTTCATGACAATTGTTTAGGGGGTCGGTTTCCGCCGTGAGCGCCAAGGTCGGCACCTGAACTTGGCTAAGCGCCGCTTCCATGTCGTAATTTTTCAACGCATCGGCGGAATCATCGCTTTGCTGGGCCTGCATGCTGTCAATGACTGCGTTGCGCAGTAGCGTCGCCCCCTCTTCGTCCAGTTCGAACTTGGAATCCCACATACGTTGCAGCCATAGGGAGCGCTCCCAAACCCACGCGATGTGGGCACCGTCTTCGGACCAATCCGGAGCGGGTTGGCGCGCCGTCTGAAGTACCTCTTCGCGAAAGGCGCGGTCCCAAACCGGGCTGCCGTCAAGCACCAAGTGTGTGACACGGTCCGGAAATCGAAGAGAAAGTTCAACGGCAATCTCTGAAGACAGATGCCCTCCGACAACCGCTGCCTTTTCTACGCTCAGACCGTCCAATACGGCGGCCATATTGTCCGCATAGTCCTTGATGGCCCAAGGCGATGGCCGCGGGTCCGATTGGCCGTAACCCATATGGTCTGGCGCATAACCGGCGTATCCCGAGTCACTGAGATGATTGAGTACGTGCAGGTATTGGCGATTGGAGGCCGGGGTCCAATGGAGCAAAAGTAAGGGAGTGCCCTTCCCTGCCGACCTGACGTGAACAAAGCCAGAAGGTGTTTCAATAAACCGGCGGCTTATTTTCACGTCCTCATCCGAACAGGTTAGGCCGCAGCATCATGAGAGGCCCGCCGCCAGGTGACAGGCACAACTTCATCTGGGATGCGCTCTCCTTCCTTTACGAGCGGATGGCCCTGGAAAGGCGTGTTCTTGGATGTGGGATTGAATTCATAACGGATATTGCTGCCGAGCCAGCGCAATGAATATCCAAGACGCCGCCCGGTTTGGTCGGCCGTGCGGGGTAACGAGGCGTGGATGGTTTTGGGATGGATGATCAGCATATCGCCCGCCTTGGCTTCCCAAATACGAATGTCAGCGTCAGGTGCATTGGCCCGCTCGAGCAATTCGGACCAGGGATGGAAGTTGGGCGGGGCTTCAACGCCTTTCAAAGCCCAGGAACTGACATAGCGGTGCGGATCCTTGTTGGACCCTGCAAGAGTTTGCAATGGCGCATTGTCGCGGTCGATGTCCGTCAGAGCGACCCACATGGATGGACTGTGGTCACCGCTTAGATGAAATAGGCACTCGTCGTTGTGCCAGGGTGTTGCGGTTTCTTCTTCGTTACCTTCCTTGAGAAAGGTGCCGTCTACCCAAGCCCGCATTTCGTCTGACCCGATCACATCGGCGACCACTTCGGCGCAATCACACTCTTCAATGAGCCGGCGCATCTCTGGAACGTGTCCGTATAGATTAATGAGGCGGACATAACCGTCATGATCTTCAAATTCCACGTCGTTAAAGGCTGGGTGTGGGTCGAAGGACATGCTACCGGCCCGCAGGCCGCTGACGACGGAATCGATGACATCGGTCATGCCGGCGACCCAATCTCGAGAAAACACACCCGGTACATGGGCCACACCAACCTTGTCGTAGGTCTCGATGATCTCTTGAGTCACTTTAGGATGCACGGCGGTATTTCCTCACCATAGCGGCAGAAATCTGCGGGATTTCAGATCATCCTGCAATGTGTCTTTCATGATTTCAAATGCGTAATATTGTAGGGGCCATATACATTTGGTTATGAAAGGCGCGGACCATGGAAATGCAGCAATTGCGCTACTTTTTGGCCGCCGTGAAGCACGGGAACATCGGCCGTGCTGCTAAGGAACTCAATATTACGCAGCCGGCTCTGAGCCGCAGCATCAAGAATTTGGAATCGGATCTTGGCGCGCAACTGTTGGAACGGGGTCCAAAGGGCGTTCAGCCGACGGTCTTCGGCAACAGCCTCCGCGAACATGCACTGGTCATCACCAGTGAGGCAGAACGCGCGGCCGATGAAGTCCGTGCCCTACAAGGCTTGGGTCAGGGACAGGTGACCGTGGGTATTAGCGCGAATTTTTCCTCCTATATCATTCCAGACGCCATCGCCCAGTTATTGGAAAAGAACCCTGCCGTGAACGTCGTCGTCCATACAGGATTGTTTGATGAAATTTTAACGGCCTTGAGGCGCGCGGAAACGGATTTGGTCTTTACCCTAAGCCCGCCAGAAAGTGACGAAGTTGATCTGGTATTTGAACCGCTTTTGATTCTCAAGTCGCGTTTATATGCACGCGCCGATCATCCGCTCGCCAAAAAGAAATAAGTGTCCCTCTCCGATCTTTCGGAATACGGATGGGTCGTACCCCAACAACTGGGTATGGAACAATTCTTCAATAGAAAGTTCCGGGGCAAGAATGTCCCCATACCTCGCCAGGTCATTCGGACAACCTCTATAGGGTTTCTAAAACCCGCCATGCTTGCGACAGGTTTGCTATCAGCTATGCCTGACCACATGGTGCAGGAAGAAGTAGAAAAAGGCGAAATAGTTTGCATCGATCCAGACCTCGTGACCGTGTCCAGTACAGCTGGCATTGTCGCCCGCGCGGTGGGGTCGCGGCCTCCGGCTGTCAGCGCCTTTATCGATGTTCTTTCAAACGTGTGTAGAGAAGCGGAGCAACGTAACAATAGTGTCTAATCTGTACCCGGCGCGACGCGCATTTCACCGAACAAAGGAGCACCTGTCGTGCCTCTGAAGTCCAAAATTCTTGGCGCCAGCCCATTTATGCTGACGTACTGCACCAGAGGAAGCGAAGGCACGAGATCGTGCAGACGGGACATGATGCTTTGCAGCATCTCTGCACGAACTTGTTCGTCCATCTCCGTATCCGAATCAGCAATATCATCTATCAGCTCAGGAGCGCAGAAATACGGACCAGCGTGATCACCCGTAAAGCGTTTTAGCGTACGACCCACATCGCCGTGTTGGTAATAGCTCCAAGGCACAGAGAACGCATCAATACCTTCCCAATCCGCTATCAAAGCGCGGCGATTGAATTCTGGAAAGGCGAACCGCCTAAGTTCAGCATTGACACCGATGGCAGCCCAATCCTGCGCCATCTGCTGGAAAATCAGGGTATCTGCTACGAACTGCCCAGAGAACAGTCCGACAGTCAGCTCCAGACCATTTCCATACCCCGCATCGGCCAGCAACTTGCGGGCAGCACCTGGATCAAAAGGATTGGGGGTGATGTCGGGGTTATAACCGAATGCTCCTGGAACCCCTCCCTGTTCGGACACTACAGTCGTGTTGCCAAGCAATCTTTGAACTATGCGGTCCTTATCCACTGACATGGCCAAAGCACGTCGTACACGGATGTCGGTTACCGGGGAAGATCTTTCGCCGCAATTATGGAAAGCAATCGCCAAAACGATGGGGCCCAGGTTGCGTTGAACTTGATAACCAGCTGCTTCAATGACCGGGATCGCGTCAGGATCAACATTGTTTGCAACGTCCACAGCATCTGAGAGTAAACTTTGTAGGCGTGAAGATGCGTCCGAAAGAATAATGTATTGGACACGGTCAATCTGTTGTGGCGGACGCCAAGAGATTTGTTCTCCCGTCATGACCACACCGGAAGAACCAGCGCGATCCCATTCTAAAATAGAATATGGTCCGGTTCCCACGGGGTATCGTGAGAATTCTGTCCGGCCCATGTCACGCCAGACGTTCAACGGAATCATTTTAATGAGACTCAATCTGCGATGCAGGATTGGATCCGGCAGTTTGGTCTCCACTTCGATAGATAAGGGACCTAGCCTACGGACGCTTTTGATGGTTACTGCTTCGGCAGCAATTGGATAGGTGAATGATTCAGGTGCGCTGATAAAGGTCAAGTATTCAACGACCGTATCGGCGTCAAACGACATGCCGTTATGAAATCGGACATCCGGTCTCAGCTCAAGTTCCCAGGTGGTATCCGAGGTCGTCTTCCAAGACACAGCGAGTGCGGGCTTTACAGCGCCGTCATTTCCAATGGTGGTTAGGCCATCGAATACAGAGGGAATGATTCCATTTCCTGAATCAAGTGCTAACGGGTCGGCATAAGAAGAAAGGGGTGTGGACGCGGCTAAGCGTAGTAACTCGGCTTTTGCTTCAACCGAGATCGCAAGCACCACAACACAGGCTATGGCCGGTAAACAAAAAGAGGCTCTGACCAGCGCCTTTGAACGCATTGTACACGCCGTCCTGTAAGTAATGACTAGGCTGGACGCATTCTTAAACTTGTGTCCATCGAGGATAAAGCTTCGTACCCATTCCTGCGGATGAGAATCATGTCCTCCACATGGGTGGTGCCCCAACCGACTTCGTTATACGGCATATCCAGCGTAAAGACGGTTCCGTCTTCGAAGGTTAAATCCTGCATGTAAGAGTCCGGCTGCTCGGCGCCCGTAGGCCACGGCTGGTCGGTGTGCTCCAGACCCACGTTATGGGCGCTGCCGAAACCCCGTTCGATGCCTTCCTGTTTCATGAGATCGCTGAACAATGCGCTGGCTTCCGTGAACTTCATACCCGGACGGATAGCTTCATAGGTCAAGCGACTGGCTTTGGTATTGGCTTCGATGCGCCGCACCAGCTCATCGGGAGGATCGCCGACCATGACCGTGCGTCCCACATCGCCGTGATAGCCCTTGTACACGCCAACACTATCAAGCTTCATAAAGTCGCCCGCTTTGACAACGCCGGAATTGAGGCCGTGTATGTTGGCGATAAGCCACTTGCCCCGTCCATCAAGTTCGCCCCATTTTTGGGCGTGGGCCAGTTCGATGCCCTCCAGCGGAAAGCCAGGTTCGATTTGTTCGATGGCATAATCCAGCGCCGTTTCGTTACGCTGAGCCGCCTGTCGCAACAGATCGATTTCGTTTTCCGTCTTGACCATACGGATTTCTTTGAAGGTGTTGATGGCATCAAAACCTTTAAGGTCAGGCAAGCCGATGTCCTGAAGCCAAGGCAAAACGCGGGGATCTTCAAAACCGATGGTGCCCCTGGCCGCGCCGCCTTCGATAATGGCGTTCTTCAAGCCATACAGAGCAGTGGCACTGGTCTTGCCTTCATAAGCATTGAATAGGGCCAGTTGCAAGCGGTCGCGTTCATCGCTTTCACCGTCACTGACCGGCCAAAAACTGGTTTTTGGATTAGCAGCGAGATTGCCGACGGCGTCGTATAACACCCGCCCGTCTTCACCCCTGAGCGGCATGGTGTAGGCCTGGATGGACGGCATCCACGTGGGCCTGTAGTCCAAGTGGTACAGCATGACAGCGGGGAGAACGATGGCCGCCGGCGCATCCTCGTGCCTTGGGAAAAAAGCAAAGGTCGAGAAGTTGCGGCCCATCCACTGCATGATGCCGCCGTGGCTTGATAAGTAGTAGATATTCAGCGAAGACGACGCGACGAGACCGTCCAGACCATATTTATCCATGATCTCGTAAGCGCGCGGTTTGTTGACCAATGGCTTGGCGGATTGAATATGATCAATTAGTCCGTTGTCGCTTGGTTCATTTTTGATCGTCTCAGAGGCTTTGCTTTCTTTTGAGGTGCCGGCTACAGATGCCGATACACATGCTGCTGCCGCAGCGAGCGTTGAACGCCGGTCGATCTTTTTGGTCATCGTTGCCTCTTCCAATCCATTGACCGTTGTTAGGAGTGTACGGCTTGGGGCAAAAAGGCAGAATAATTAACCGAGAGGATAATCGTTACGCGAAACGTCAGAACTACGTCAGTTCCTCTGCCTTAACTTTCGTCCCTCCGCCCTTTTCTTTGAGCAGTTTTTCGAAGCCGCCTTTGTACTTGTATTCCTTGCTGGCATCACCCTTACCGGCATCGGCACTCCAGGTGGTGGCAAATCCGCGGGGATAGTCTTCTCCGGTCTCCCGGCGCCCGTCTTCGGACCAGATCAGCGGGAACAGCGGTCCGGCAGGCTTCTCTCCTTCGATCATTTCATCCCAACTCACACCGGCCGTGTTGACGCAATCAGGCTGCGGCTTCCAAACAATGTCGTCACCGAACACCCTGGTCGAGATGGCAATGCGCCAGTCATCGGTCGGATTGCCACCGGAGTAATGCAGCTCCCATGGGTGAACAATCAACAAATCTCCCGGATCCATTTCCCAAGACAAAAACGTAACACTGGGATCATCCCGCAGGGGTTCGATATCTGGTTGGGTGGGACGATCCTCAGGCTGAATCATCTTGCGGGCATTGGGTGAGAACAGCCAGTACGGCACGTCATGGGTGAACGACCCGGCCACACATTCCAAGGAATTCGCCTTGGTGATGGGGGTCAGCGGCATCCACAAGGACGGCACCATCTTGCCGACAACGGGCCAGCCCATGCGGTCGCAATGCCAGATTGTTTTGCTATCGGATTGAGGGGCTTTGGCGAAGATTTCATCGAAAAAGAAACGAATTTCCTTTGACTCCAAAACGCGACCGCAGGCCTCACCCAACGGTGATTCTAAAGCCAAACGGCGGAATTCGGGGATGGTCCGCGCCATATACCGGTTGGGTATGGTGGGCAGCAGGCCAAAGTCCGTGTCTCCGGTTTTAATCTCCCTGGCGATCGGCAGCAGGCTATCAATCCAGTCCTTATCAAACACCTTACGCAAACAGACCACGCCATCACGCTTATAAGTGTCGATATCGTCTTGGGTTATGTCCCTGAGGGGTGAACGATTAAACGCCATTCTTTTTCTCCTGCGTAACAGTGCCAGCCGTTTATGCTGCTTCTTGCTCTTTCTTCTTCTTGGTCAACCATTTGAAGTGGTTTTGGTCGTCGGGAATTTCTGCATCGGAATAAAGACATCCATAAATACGATGCACGAATTTTAGACGGAGCTCTTCAGCGCGCTGTTCAAACTCCTCGTCCGGTTTAAAGGTCTCAATGAGATCGGGCGTAACGACACCTTCTGTGGCAAGGAGGTGCTCCATGACCATTTGCCGGTCCCGGTTGGTCCAAATCTCACCACCAAGCAAAAGCACGATCTCCATCAGCTTGTCGATCATTGGGTCCTTGAAGAATTGCGGATTTGTTTTCTCATACCCTGGCAGGTCTTTTATATAGCCAAGCTCCGCCTCAAGGGCTTTGCGGTCACCCATGAAACCCTCCTCTACTCAGGTTTGTCGCATACGCGACCGTGAACATTGATGTCTTCCGGGTCCTCATACCGCAGTGTGAAACCGAGATTGCGCAGTTTGTCTTCGATTTTGCTGCGCACGAACTCGGGAGCATACGGTTCGTTGTTGTCGGCCGAATCAATAGCGCCGAGGAAGTTGGTGTAATTCAGTCCCTTAGAATCGCTGCCGAGCGTGGGAAAGTCTGAAATCCAGAAAGTCCCGCCAGGCCGCAACATGCGATAGACGTTGGCAATGGTGCGATCGACAACCGGTGTCGGCACCTCGTGGAACAGGATGTGCACGGTCACCAGATCGAAGTGGTTTTCCGGCAGTTCATCGAGGTCCTCGGCGGCCTTTTGTAGGAAGTGGACATCTAAACCCTGCTGAATGGCCCGATAGTGGGCATACCGAACCATGGGCGCCGAGATATCGCTACCCCACACTTCGGCGTCAGGGAAACGGAGTTTCAATTGGCAGGCGAGACGGCCAACGGAACAGGCCAAATCCATGATGCGCTCCACTTTACCGTCTTTTGGCGGCGTGATTTTCTCCGCCATAGTTTTGTGGAGGTAGTCGTCCTTGCTTACGTTGCCTGAGAAGACCCGGGTACCATAGTCATAGTGCAAACCCGCGAGCGGATGGCCCACATAGCCGCCCAATTGGCGATGGGTCGGGACTTTTGCGTATTCTGGATAAACGTAGTCAGGATCCCAAGTCACAGAGCCTGGACCCTGTTTGTCAGACTCGTCCAGCATGCGGAGGAATTCTTCCTCACGCATGCCGTAGGAGTCCGCCACGCGTGTCCAAAAGGCATCCTGGGTTGAACGGTAGGTGCGCGCCCAGACACCAGCCTCGGGTACTTTTTCCCGGGCAACCCTTCGCAC
The DNA here is from genome assembly GCA_965207985.1 of Rhodospirillaceae bacterium. Classification (GTDB taxonomy): domain Bacteria; phylum Pseudomonadota; class Alphaproteobacteria; order Rhodospirillales; family Rhodospirillaceae; genus CBDBND01. Next base: position 56,145 of record CBDBND010000018.1, read on the forward strand.
CGCCTCAACTGACTCATGGGTCGGCTCAATAACAATACCTTCTTCTTCAATAACCGCGTTCGCTTTGGGATGAACGTACTTTGACTGACCCCACATCATGACGCTGCGTAAGTCCTTAATGTAGTTGAGGAAGGTTTCGTCTGCGCGTGTGGTCATGGCTGGGGTCGGCCCAACCGTGCCGCGGTCCAGGTACTGATTACTGTGGGTCATTATCTGTTCCGTTTGTCTTTCCTAGAAATGCGCAATCCTTTCCCCAACCAACTTACATCCGATAATTTAAACGAATGCCTACAGTCAGCGGAATTGGTCGGTAGCCGAACCCTGACGGCGCGAATCCGTTAAAGAAATCAACGTAGAGGTTGCCGTCTGTTACCTTTTTACTGCCGAACAAATTGTCGACAAAGACGGCCGCCCGAACGCGTTCGCTCACGATACCGAATTGGGCATCCGCCATCCAATAGCCTGGTTGGGTGGCAACGTTGGCCGAAGACAGGAAGCGTTCCGATGTATACCGCCCACTGAGATCGACAAACCAATCCCAATCGCTTGCGAGAGTGTCCGTGTAGTTGGCGTTGAGGTTAATCTGGTGGGTCGGCAATGGAGCGCTCGGCTTCAGCGAGTTGCTTGGCCGTGGTCGCAGCCCAATCCGTCGGGCTGGATCCCCGCCACATCGAACCAGGCCCGGACCCCCACTTGACCCACACCACGCCGCTCGAGGGCAGATGCATTGTGGTGCTGGTGCTGGGTCCGAACGTGGTGCATCTGACCATCCACGACGCGGGATCGGCGTCACCTGTCCATGTCCAGTCCGCGCACGGTAGAAGTCTGGTCCATTGAGATCTGCAAATCTTTTCGTGGTGGGCTTGTAGCCACCGTTAAGCTGATAAGTTAGATCCATTCTTAAACCCCCCACGCCTCACAACAACCAAAAAACTATAAGAATCAGAAGGTTAATAAAGTGTCAACCCTACCCCATCTGTTTTCTGCTATGCACTTGCTTAACTCGGAGTCGAAAAGTCTAAATTTAACAACATGTTGAGTCTGGCGTCAGATCAATTCCAGGACCAACTGCCTCCAGGCTTTTTCCTCCGGCGTCAGCTCGCGCCGGTTTTCGGCCCGCGTCTTCTCGATGTGACAGGGTCGGCACAGCGTTTGCAGGTTGTCGAGATTGTACGGCCCGCCAGGCCAGCGCCTATCGATATGGTCTGCTTCCAAGCGCCCAGCCCGGCCACACGAGCGGCAGCGCCAGCCGTCGCGGTCGAAAACGGCCTTGCGTGTGCGCTGCCATCGCCCCTTGTGGATCGGCGTCACGCCGTCGCGCCAGTTCATACGACGGCATATCTCAGACCAGGCCGCGGCCTTTGCGGTCGACGTGAGCCCGCGGCAATGGCTAGGATCGCAGCCGCGGCGGCATCATCACGCGCCCGCTTTCGCTTGCCGCCCTCCGTGCCTTTTGATAATTTGCTGTTGTCAGCAGCATCGGTGAGGGTCCGGGCTTCGCTCATTGCGGAGCGCAGCAACAGCGAAGGCAAAGGAGTCACTCTGCCATCCGACGGGATCGGTAGCCTCCCCAACTGGCACGGTGGGGATGTCGACTCCGAGGAACGCCGCACACGACTGGGGGAAAACGCCGGGGATGATTTCTTGCTGGTTGGCGCCAACATCCGCGGGCGCCTGAGTCGCGGCGCGAGTTTCCAGCATGGCAAGCGGCACCTGGTTGGCGTTGAGGTGGAAGTGTTCCTGAATTTCGGCGGTCTGCCCGGTCGTGGCCCGGTGCTGGAGCGCGGCGCTGAACACGTCGGCCACGGAAGCGCCCTCGATCAAGGCTCGCAGCTCACGGCCCGCGGGGTTGTCCTGGCGGTGCTCTTGAGTCTGCTTGTCGACCTCATCATCGTAGGCGCTTTGCGCGGCGCGGAGTTGGCGCTCCAAGTCCGGCGTGCCCTGTTCGATGGTGTCGAATTCGGCCCGCTGTTCTTCGGTCAGCTCGTCGACGAGGGAAAGCTCGGCCATCTTCTGGCGTTCTCTGCTTTGACGCTCGCGCAGCTCTCTGAGGCGCTTCATGGCATCGGTCATTGAAAATCCTTTCGTTCCCGAGGGTGAGCCACCGCCAGCGTCAGAGGGACCGTGGCGGTCACGCCAGCGGTGGCTCTAAATTGTTTTGGTTCTCGGTGCTGAAAGGTTTTGTCTGGCTCTGCCAGATCCAGCCGCGCACGCCATGCCCTTTATGCGACCTTCAATGGAAACCATACGCTTCGTATGCGTACGACTCAAGACTTTACGTCCGCTCACACCGGAAAGAAAAAAGGCTCCGTGCGACGATTTTTTCGCAGTTGGTTTCGAATTTGTTTAATGGAAAATTGCGATCATTTTCCCTTTAAACAAAATCAGTTGACAAAATATTTTACGGGGGAGAATGTTGACGGGCCGCGCTGTCGGAACGCGGCCCGTCGGGGACTTGTGATAACAAGTCGCCTGATGAGACCCATGGATGAGGGAAGCACCCATGAGACAGGCAATAATTACTCCACCCCCTCCTAAAACTCAACCACGCCATCCGCCCATCATTGTGGCCGCTGCAGCTGTGGCCTCAAAGGCCCGGAACCCCTGGCGGGAGATCTGCCGCGGTGAAGGCGGCGATCCGCCCAAGAAACGGATTGTCCCGCTGACACAAGGCGACTTGGCCCGGTATGCACGCGCTATGCAAGCCGCGGGCATTGGCGCATGGACCGTTGAGAGCGAGCGTCGGCCCGACGGCACCACCATCGTGCGTGTGATCGTGGGCGGCGGCGAGTTTCCACAAGCCGACGCCTACGACCTGGGGACGCTCATTAAGGAAATCCCAGATGAGGGGGCGCTCCAATGAAACGCAATCTCAAATACAAAGGCATATCCCTTATCACGGATCGCCACGGCAAGCGCCGCTACAGACTCCGGCTTACGATCAAAGGCCGGAAGATCAGCACCTACATCAACGAGGAATTCGGCACGGCTGAATTCGAGCGGGCGTACGCCGCCGCAATCAACGGTGAGCGCGGCATGCAGACAAGGCGCGATACGTTCCGAAATCTGATCGAGACTTACATAGGTTCGCCAAAATTCGCCTCATTGGAGGCGTCCACACAGAATCTCAAGCTCCGGCAGTTGGATTGGCTCAGGCGCAACATTGGCGAAGGCCGGTATAACGACATGACCGTACAGCATGTGGAAATGGTCATGTCCAAGAAGGCCGGACCCGCCGCCGCGAATCAGGTGCGGAACCTGCTTGCGGAATTGTTCGATTTTGCCACGAAGCGCCTTGGCTACGCCAAACCCAACCCGGCCCGGCTTGCGGATAAAATCAGGATCAAAACTGAGGGCTTCATACCCTGGACGGACGCCGACCGCGCCCAGTTCGAAGCGCAGCACCCGGAAGGCTCTGAAGGCCGCCTTGCCTATGCCCTGCTGTTTTGGACGGCGGCGGCGAGGGCCGACGTTGTGAAATTGACAAGGGCGAATATCATTGACGGAACGATCCACTACCGCCGCCAAAAAACCAACGTCTTGGCCGTGATCCCTGTTGCGCCCGATCTTCAACGCGAGCTGGACCACATACCCGCCGATCAATTCACCCTGCTGCAAAACAGCCGTGGCGCATCGTACACGGTGACGGCTTTCGCCAGACGTTTCACCGGATGGTGCCGTGAAGCCGGTTTGTCAGGGCTTTCCCCACACGGACTGAGGAAAGCGCGAGCAATTGCGTTGGCGGAAGCCGACGCCTCGCAAGAGGGCATTGCCGCCTACCTGGGTCACTCCAATCCGAATGAAGCGGCCACTTACACGCGAGGCGCTAGCCGGGCGACGCTGGCGGCGAACGCGGCACGCAAAGCTGAGAACAATTCAGGCACAAATGATGTCCAACCCATTGTCCAACCTTTGTGTGAAGGCTCGTAAGTCATTGATGAATCAAGGCAAAAATATCAGGTTGCGATTTACGCCGCGAATCGCGGCCGTTTGCAGCGCCGTGAGATCAGCGGCAAAGCACTTCACGACAAGGCGAATCTGAGCTTCAGAAAGTTTGGAACTTTTCGAGTATCGGTTTTTCATTACCATACAGAGCTTTATGCCGTCATCGGCTATGCTCTGCTAGGCACGACCCTTTAGGAATTAATGACTTTTCTTTATGAATTAGCGGGCAAGCCCAGAGCCCCGGGATTGAAAAGGCCCTTGGGATCTATGAAGCCTTTGAGATCCTTAAGGATTTTGACCTGCGAGGCGTCACGGTCTCGTAGGTAAGGATAGGCTTTGCCGATTTGCAGATGAATGCCGCCGCTCTCATACATGAGGTCCACGATCTCAGTTCTGAGTTCGGCCACCAGCGTGCGGGCTGGTTCGTTAGGCTCGGTCGCCTCTACGTTCGCCAGAACCGCGTCACTGCTGTGCCTGCGATGAAATTCTTCAACTGTGTCCGGCCAGATCAATACGGGTTCAAAAAGAAATCCGTTGGTACTGATGGCACTGTAGACCGACAACTGTATTACGCCGCAGTCCTTCATTCGCTTTTCATTGCGCTCTATCAACGCGTGATAGTTCCGATTGAATTCAATAACTCTGGAATGAGGCAAAATCGTATGCATGGGTAATTGGCGGCGGCCGTCTGGGTGAAGCATGTCATAATCCCCAAACGGATTGGCCCGCATGACCGTCGGTACGGTGTTAGGAATTTCCACTCCCAATCCAGAAACAGCAGAGCGGACTGTACGGAGTTGCCCAACCAAGTGATCCTTGTTGTGTCCCTCGACGACGAAATTGGCAGTCGAATGAGAGTCAGAAATATAACGGCGTCCGGCGACAGCCATTTTTATGGCGCGTAAAGAACTGCCAAAAACATTAGGCCCTGACCGTGCCACCTGAAAAAATATTTTCAGGTCCTCAACAAGACTTTGTGTCATCGCCGCACGCCGGAGCGCGGTCAATGTCATGCCCGAGTTTTCAGTCGCCACATTGAGGCGGGCGACATTTCCCATAGCCTGAACCATGGTTTCAAAATCGTCGAAGCCGAATGATAGGCCGTGAACCAATGGCTTGCGTTTCTGCAACCGCAGAGTCACGCGTGCCTTGATCCCAAGCGCACCCGCATCATTGCAGAACAAGCCGGTCAAATCAGGCCCGTATTGGCGAAAGAAGGGGCTGTGATTTTGCTGTCCCGCCGAACCGGTCTTGATAAGGGTCCCGTCTGCACGCACGACATCGAGACTGAGAACACTCTCGCCAGACAGTCCATACTTACCTGATCCTAAGCTGGCGCTGCTTTGAGAAATTCCGCCTCCGAGAGTGGCGTTCAGGCCGGACAGCGGCCCCCAAAACGGCGGGCGCAGGCCCAAAGGTTTGAGGTGTTCTTCCAGTTGCGCCCAGGTGCACCCCGCTTCGGCCGTGATGTACATGTCCTGCTCGTCCACGTGCAGGATCCGGTTCAAGGCCTTCGTATCGATGCAGACACCTGGGCTTTGCGTCGGCAAATAGGCGTCCGTATAGGAATACCCGCCACCCCGGGGAAACATGGCTATACCCGCTTCCGACAGACAATTGACAGCTGATGCCAAAGACTCGACGCTTTCGGGTCTGATGACGGCCGCCACAGGCTCGGCTTTCTTGTAATAATCCTGCGAAAAATATTCCCGTTCCACCAAGTCTTCGATGACATTGTCTGATCCAACGATGTTTCTTACGGTGTCCAGCACGTCGGTTAAGTCATCTGGTGCAGGCGTAGTCATGAACGTCCATCCTGGGGTAAGAAGATGCCAATCGCGATGTTCCTTTGCTCCACTCATAGAGAAAGGCGCTGTGAATGAACAGAGGTGATGTGCATGTACTCGTCATCGGTGCCGGCATTGGGGGTTTGACCGCAGCGTTGGCCTTGCAGCGGGAAGGGTTTCGCGTGTCCGTGTTTGAACAAGCGCCTGAACTGGGGGAAGTGGGTGCCGGGCTGACGCTTTTCAAAAACGCCAATATCGCGTTTGACTACCTTGGTCTGAATGACTCCATCGCGGCCATGTCCGAAATTCCGGATATTGGCGCATTGAAAGACTATAAGACGGGAGAGGTCCTCAATACCACATCACCTCTCCGGTCCACACCAAAGAGCGTAACCGGAACGGATTGGAAAAAAACCGAATTTGATCTTCGCCAAATACATCGGGCAGATTTGCACGAAATTCTCGTAGGAGAGGTCAGAGCGAACGATCCGGACTGCATCCATCTCGGACACACCTTTCAAACGGCAACAGAGGAAAAGGGATCGATAACCGCACATTTCGACAATGGAACCCACGTGTCGGGACAGGTTCTCATTGGGTGTGACGGCATCCGGTCTAATGTGCGCCAAGACCTATACGGAAGGGACGACCCCGAATTCCTGAACTACGTGGCCTGGCGTGGCTTAGTCCCCATAAAGTCCCTTCCTGATGGATTGGTCACCCCGGATACCGGCGCCTTGCGCGGCAAAAACAAAAGTTTCACCCGATATAAGATTCGTGACGGCTCGCTCGTCAATTATGTTGCCTTTGCCCGCAGGGATGATTGGACGGAGGATGGATGGATGGTGCCGTCGACGGTGGAGGAAGTGATGGCGGAGTTCGACGACGCCACCGATGAAGTCAGTTTGATTGTCAAAAACACGCCTCCCAACACCTGTTTTAAGTGGGGACTCCTCGGTCGCGACCCACTCCCCAGATGGACCCAAGGAAGGGCCACCCTACTCGGGGATGCGGCCCATCCCATGCTACCCTTCCTTGGCCAAGGGGCAGGCATGGCCATTGAGGACGCGGTGATACTGGCGCGGACTTTTGCGTTGTCGACAGATATTTTTGAAGGCTTGCAAAGGTATGAAATGGCCCGTCGTGAGCGGACGACATTGGTCACTTTGGGGGCGCGCTACTGGGGACTGAAGATGCATGGTATTCACGACGAAAAGACAGAAGCGATTGCACGTGAGTACAATCAGATAACGGTAGCAAGGTATGATCCGGTGGCTGTTGATGTTTGAATTAGTGAGCCATTGCATAAAGACATCACGTTTCGCCATGACGTGTGGCTTGAGTATGGCCGCCCTGCTGCTCGCAACCCCAACTGCCGCCCAGGTGGCGCAGGGGCTGGTCCGTACCGCTTCTCCGGTACCAGCTATATCAATGGGCAATCCTTTTACCCAGCCGGATGGCTCCAGCACTCGGGTTGCCCTATTTGACGGACTGACCAGCCTCAGCCGGGATGCCAAGCTTCAACCGGCGTTGGCCACGTCTTGGCAAACGGACTCACCGACGACCTGGATCTTCAACTTGCGGGACAATGTGGTTTTTCACAACGGTGAACCGCTCACCGCCGAGACCGTTGTCGCCACGCTGGATTTCTTAAAGAGCCCAGAGGCAGCGCAGTACTATGTGACAAGGTATGCCGCGACAATTGAAGCTGTCAGGGCACTCGACCCGCTGACTGTTACCATCGATACCCACGAACCGGATCCGATCCTTCCCAACCGGTTGGCCAGCATCTCAATTGTCGCGCCCCGTGCCTGGCGTGATATGGGTGTCGATCGCTTTACCCAGGAGCCGGTGGGAACCGGACCCTTTTCCCTCATTGACTGGGGTGCCGGAAACCGCGAGATCGAACTCGAAGTGTTCGATCAATCTTGGCGGCAAACCCATAACGTAAGACGGGTGCTGATTACTGTCCTGCCTGATCCGACGACACGGCTTCAGGCGCTTCTTTCGAACCAAATAGACATCGCCGTCAATCTCGATCCGGACAGCATACCTCTCATCGAATCGGCCGGCTTTAACGTTATGGTCATGCCTGCACCGCATCTCGTAACCATTGCGTTACGCAATGTGGGTGAAGTCTCCGAGCCGATGAAGGACAAACGGGTGCGTCAGGCTCTGAACTACGCCATTAACAAACAAATAATGGCCGAGGAAGTCCTCTATGGTGACGTACGGGTCGTCAGCCAAGCGGTGACACCGGAGGTGTTTGGCTACAATCCCAACCTCTCACCCTATGAATACGATCCCGAGCGTGCCCGTAGCCTGCTTAACCAAGCGGGGTATGGCGACGGCATTGCGTTGATTTTCGGCGTTACCGCCGGACAAACCCCGGCAGATACAATCTTGTATCAACTGGTGCAACAAGACCTTGCGGCCATCGGGGTCGAGGTAACGCTGAGACTCCTTCCTTTTCCTGATCTCATGCGGCGTATCGTCTCTGGGGAATGGGGCGAGATCGATGCGTACTCGACAACGCTGAGCAGCGCTTGGTACGGCGATTCCAGTCAGGCTATCGAACGCATGTCATGTACCTATCCCACGCCGTTTTTCTGTGAACCAGACATGATGGACCTTATTGAAGAGAGCAATCAAGAAATGGACCGCGAACGACGGGAAGCCTTGCTTCAAACTATCATGGCAAGGTTTCAGGATCTCGCGCCTGTTTTGTACATGGTGGACTATGCGGCCATAACAGCCACGTCGCAGCGCATTAGCAACTACCGGGCCCGATCCAATGGCATGCTGTTCGAAGAATTTGTCTTAAACGAATGACCGGCGACCCAATCATTAGTCTATGGTCAACTTTTCAAACATGATGCCGTCGCTGCGTACTTCGTAGCCGTTGATGTTCGGGCGCATGGCGACAAAATCGGAATAGTTGGTCAGAAATAGTGATGATGCAGTCTCCGCTGCTTTGGCCATGGCCTGCTGAAGCAGTTGTGTCCGCTGGTTCTGATCCATCACATAGCGGGTCGCATCGATTGCAACATCCAGCTCGGGATCGCAAAAGAACGGTGTGGGCCGTCGCTTGCAGGATACGCTGTCCAAAGCAGTATATGCGTCAAACAAATGGCGGCTGTTTAAGGTAGAGGTCGCCACTTGGATGTCGCGCCAATCTCCCGTTAAGCGGCGATTTGCAAATTCCTGCAAAGGCATTTGGCGCATTTCGGTGGTGACACCGACTGCTGCCAAGTCTTGAGCCGCTTGTTGGAAAATTAAGGTATCGCCTGGAACTTGACCGGTCCAAACCGCAACAATGAGATGAAGCCCATCCCCATATCCTGCTTCTGCAAGCAGTGCGCGGGCTTTGTCGGGATCGTAAATGTAAGGCTGGATGTCCGGGTTGTACCCGACCACGCCGGGAATTGCCCCTTGCGATGCCACCGTGACCTTGCCGTCGAGGACATAATCCACGATCTGCCTCTTGTTAACAGCATAGTTCAAAGCCTGTCGCACACGTTTGTCCAAAAGGGGCGAGCCTTCCGCATTCACCGTTCTCAACCCGAAAATAATGGTAATGGGATTGGGTACCGTCAAAATTTTGAAACCAGCCGCTTCTAGTGGATAGACAGCATCCGGACTGAGGTTGACCGCCAGATCAATTTCGTCAGATAGGAGGGCTTGAACCCGCCGCGTGCCATCTGCCACCACACGCATGTCGATGAAATCCACATCTTTGTGCCGGCGCCAAGATTGGTCAAAGGCCTCAAATTTGACTTGAGTCGCGTTGGGCCCCCAGGACACGGCCCGATACGGTCCAGTGGCCACTGGATTTTCGGAAAACTCCAGTTCGCCCAAATCTTCCCAAGCCTTCATATCGACAACACGCAACAGACTCATGTGCCGGTCTAATATTGGATTAGGGTATTTGGTTGCGATTCGGACTGTGAGCGGACCGACCGCATGGGCTGACTTCACGGATGTCAGTCGTTGCGCCATCCAAAATCGTTGGGCTTCGTCTGCGATGACCGCATTCAGTACGGCGACCACAGACTCAGCCGTGACCGGAGCACCATTGTGGAACCAGATATCAGGCCTGAGACGGAACTCCCATTCCGTGTCGGTAACGGCTTCCCAAGACACTGCCAAAGCCGGCGACAGTTCACCTTTGAGAGAAATCTGTGTCAGGCCGTCAAACAAAGCCGACTTAACACTGCCGCCAACATACAGCTCAAACGGATGTCCCCTGTGTGTGTAGGGTGTCGGTACAGCAAGGCGGATTGTCTTTGAGTGGGACGGCGCAGCAATGCTTGCCGCAACTAATCCCACACACAGGAAGAACAGCCAGACTTTGCTTTTAAAGCTCAACTGGCGTTCCAAACCGATATTCGAGAACTTCAATGTCAACTTTCAACACCTTCCAGCAATTTTCTACGGAAGGGCGACGAAGGTCCCATTATTTCTTTTTGTCACTTCCCGCATGAGGTGAGCATAGCGTCCGCCGGTACCGGCCACGAGCGAATACTCACTTAGAAAACCGACCGCATGTATTTGCACTCTCGTTTGGCCGGACTCGTCCGGCTTGTTGATACTTTCAATCATACGAACGGTTAGCTCCACAGAGTCTCCACTAAATTCATCGCCAAATACAAAGATACTGATTTTCTTTTCGGGGTCATAAAAGGTTTGTATGGCAGCGCGTATTCCCTGTACCGGATCACTATTCGAAAAGTCAGACCAGTTCTTCATTAATTCAAGCGCGCCGGATCGCATTGTTGGCGTATCGGGCATCCATTCCCTTCGATATCCGTCGAACAGGTATTGCCCTTGATCATTCATTATTTGAAAGCCTTTAACCGTTGGATGAATATCGAGAACGTTTGCGATTTGCTGAATCACGAACGACCAAATCTGTTTCATGCTCCCAGAGGTATCCACCACAAATATGACGTACTCGCTGTCTACCGGAATGCCGCCGACTTCCTGATCCTGTTCGTCTTGGTTAAGAAGCCGGCGCATTTCTTCTGTTAAGGATTGTCTTGCGACTTCCAACCCGTCCAATACACGAGTGGTGATGTCTTGACGTGACTGCTCGGCATCCCTCTGTGAGAGAGCTTGCTCCAACTGCATTCTTGCGTCTTCCAAGGCACGCTGGCCGATCTCATAGCGGGTTACGAGATCGTCAACCTCGGCCTCTAGGAGCTCGGTTTGATCCATGGCGCTGAACAAAGCACTCATATCCGGTGCGCTTGACGTTTGTTGTTCCTCGGTGACCGAAGCGGACTTGCTGATCAGCAGCAAAAGAACGATTGCGCCAAAACCACAGGCAATGATGTCGAGAAAAGACAGACTGAAGATGTCTACGTCTTTTCTTCTGGTCAGCCCCACCTTCATGGCCAATTCTCCGCCGGCGTTAGAAGCGTTCCACCGTTTTGCCGCGCCAGCATCCAGTACCCAAGCGCCGCTGCCGGATCTCCTTCAATGGGCAGCAAAACGACATTGACCTTTAGATCTGGAGAATTCCTGTAAATTTTCTTTAAGGCGCGAGAAAAAAATTCTGATCTGCACTTCGGCGTAACGGTATTACTCCGTGATCTGTAACAACTGGTAATATTATCCAGGTCAAACGTGCCGATTTCCCCATGCAATGTCGGAAGACCGTCGGTGATTATGTACAAAGCGTCGGGAGCAGGCCGAAGCGATGTCACAGCGTCAAAAGCCTGCTCCAAGTTGGTTCCGTTGGACGGATCCGTTCTCATCGCACTTGATAAGGCATCTGACAAATCGTCGGTGGAGCGCACGTTCATCCACCTTTGACGGGCACTGTGATCGGTGGTTTCCGTACTAAATGTCATGATCCTGACCTGGCTTTGCGTGGGCAGCCGTGCGGTCATCCATTGAAGAATGTTCTTTGCCCATCGCCATTTGGGTGCGTTTTCCTTTTGGCGGGCAGGTGAATTGCGCAATCTAATGATATCGACAATGTCCTTAGCCAGCATACTCGCTGATGAGTCGAGCAAGATGACTATTCTTCGGCCCTCTACCCTAAGGCCTACCAAGTAGTTTCTATATCCCTCTTCCTCGATTTCCAGCGCCGCGTTGGCAGACTGCCGTTCTGCTTCTGCAATTTCTGTTTGAGTCTGTTCGACCTGCTGAATTAAGGATTCGTTTCTCGTTTCAATCGTCTCAGTTTCAGCCCTGATGGACCGGGTCTGAGTTTGAATGGTCCGGAGTTCTCTTTCCTGCGCTTGGATTTCCTGCAGTATGTCTTCTTTTCGCGCATCTAAGTCTTCGGCTTGTTGATATTGCGCCTCTATATCAAGCTGAACGTCTCCGAGGTTTTGGGATGTCCTTTCGTCAGCATGTTTAATGAGAAGGAACACAAGGATGACGGCGCCAAGGCCGCAAGACATGATGTCCAAAAACGCAAGAGAGAATGGCGTTAAAACCCGTCTCGCTGATCTTGATCTCGTAGCCAAGGCTCAGTCTTCCGACAGGTGCTTAAGAAACATCCTATCGCAATAGTCTTGTGCATCCAAAACCGACTTGTCTTGAATGAGCTGAAGCTGATGCAACAAGAACATAAGAAAAATGCTGATCAAAAGCGCAATCAAGGTGGAATTGAAAGCCACGCCAAGGCTGGCCGTCATTCCCGCAATGTTACCTTCCAAGGCGATATGCGCCTGCGACAAAGCATCGCCGATGCCCCTCACCGTTCCAATGAATCCAACCGATGGAATTGCCCAGATGATGTAGCGGACCATCGATAGCTCCGCTTCCATTCTCATGCTGATATTTTCTGTGTATTCAGCCACTGCATCGGAAGCATTTTGAATACTGCCGGTTGAAATGAACCTCTGCAGGCCGGCAATGAGGGACTGAACCACAACAGCGTTAAGGGCGGGATATCCGAGATCCCATAACTGCGAAAGCGCCGTTCTTGCAGTGGACTGGGTTACCGTTACGTCCTCATCACGATCTATGAGATCGACGTCGAGATAATGTCTGTACTTAAGCAATTCTGACACTTTACGGGCAATGATACAGATCGCCCAGATCATCAATATGATGCAAATTTCTTGCTCGTAATCCTTAAGGATGATGAAGAGTGTGCGTTCAGTAGGCTGATTCAAAGCCTCGGCTGCTTCGACCTGACGCTGGGCTTCGGGCCGTATGGACAATAAATAGAGGGTATGAACAAAGAGGATCGAAGCCAACAACGTACCGATCTGAAAGAACAAGTCATCTTTTCTTCCATTGCTAGGTAACAGCTTGGCTGATTGTGTGGACTCCATATTAGGATGCTCTCTTTACTCTAAATATCCGTCGGGAAGGAAACTGGGTTGTCGGTGGAAATCTCAACCGAAGGATCAAAGGTCTCAAACTCTTTCTCTTGCCGCTCAGGCTGTTCTTCAGCTGTATCCTGTGCCGTTTCCTGTTGAACATTGTTGTTGTTCTGTTCGGTCGGCTTTGTTTGCGCTTGCGCATCCGAATAAACAAAGCCCAGCAGGAAAAGCAGAGACAGTATTCTACTCGCCATTTCGTCCTCCCAGCCAACGTGCAAGCCTAAAACCCACGTCATCGCGCGGTCCGGAACCCGCTGCACGATAAGCATATCTGAGCTCGGTCAGCGTCGAGGAGCGCCAGCTGGATCCCCTGATAACATGCTGTTGCCCGCGCGCCGGCCCCACCCTGTCCCGCTCAATCCCCGGACTGGATAGGGCTACCAGTTCGTAAAAATCGTGCGTCCACTCACTGACGTTACCGCCCATATCCGTAACGCCGATGCCGTTGGGGGTATATGATCCGACTCTTGCCAAGGTCGCGACACCATCGTCGTATCTGGATACGTATTTATCAACCAATCCAATAGCGCTCTCGTCGGCAAAATTGCCAGTATTTGGCGGGACGGGCATAGAATTACCCCAGGGAAACCTTAAGGCACCGCGGACATTTCCCCCTTCGTATCGTGCGACCCAAACCCATTCTGCTTCCGTCGGGAGTCTGTATCCATTGGCGTCTAAATCGAATCCAATATAGCTGTCATTGGCGAACTGGTAGACCGGCCTTAAACTTTCCTTCTGGCTTAACCAATTGGAATATCGAGCGGCATCTTCCCAGCTAATGTTGACCACCGGTTCTTGTGTTCCCTTTCCCGACCAAGTTAGACCGTAATCTTCCGCAAAACTTGCAAATTCCAAGGCCGTCACCTCATTGATCCCAATATAGAAGTGACGCGTTATTTCCACTTGCCTGGGGACCTCATTTGCGCGCTGCCCCGGCTCACTTCTGGGTGCGCCCATTTCCACATAGCCCGGCTCGACCAAGATGAAATTTTGATTTATGGAATTTGTGAAAAATCTTTCAGCGCTGTTAACAAGCGCTTCCATTCTTGTCAGGAGGTTGACGTCGACAGACTTTTCGATGTTTGGATCAGGCAGGACGGTTCCAAACCAACTCTGATATCCATCACGTCTTAACTCAATTTCGTGATTGACCGTGTTGAGCGACAGTTCGATAGGGGTCTCACCAATCCTTTGACCGTCTACATAAACTGATGCGTCTGGGTTCGACATGACCTCCACGAGCCCGAAGACTTGTTCCAAATTGACGTTGATTGAATTCTCTTGACCCGACTCCAAAAGAATGGATTCGGTTGCCGTTCTATAGCCCGGGTAAGAGATCGATACCCTGTGCGGGCGATCCGGAGCCAGTTCCGTTGTCAAAGGCGTACTTCCCCTAAATTCACCGTCGATGAGCACGGAGGCTTGTGTTGGATCCGACCGGATTTGTAACTCGCCAGGAATACGGCGCATCCTTACGACACCAATCTCGGGAAGGCGCTCTAACGACACGCTCGCCATCCTGGTCTCTGGTACGTACCCCTCGAGTTCCAAACGAATTTCCCGATTTCCCCGAAGCAAATCGATGCGAATTGGCGTTATGTCTACATATGCGTTGTCAACATACACACTGGCACCCTCAGGCTCGGTCATTACAAGCAGCCCTTGTGTTGCCGGATCCAAACGGACAGTAATCTGGTGTTCGTTGCCGCCCCCTTCCATGTGCAAATCTTGAACGTATTCTTTGTGCGCGGGGTGCGTAACTTTTAGACCATAAGAGCCAGGCCGAAGCACAAAAGACGTTGAGGGGCCGTTCCCTACTAGGATTTCGTCTACATAGATCTCTGCGTTGGACAAAGGGGGACTTAGGGTCACAGTTACGACATCTGGCGACTTTTCCAACGTCACTTCTTGTATGTTTCCGCCGGCTGTCGGTTTTAGAGCCACGTCTTGAGTTTCATAGCCACGTGAGCCCACCGACAAGATGACATCACCGGGCATGGCGACAACGCGATTGCCGGACGTAAACCCTATGCCTTTCGTTAGTTCCACGACGGCAGCTGCCCTGGCCTCTTCCGGATAAATGACAACTTGAACGCCCGTGCCAAAAGAGACATAACCAGCCCCTAAAACTGCGAGCGCCACAACAGCAATGATTACAATGAGCCGTCGAGATTTTGTTTCTCTACTCGCGCGCTCAATGCGTTGTGCGAGTTGGCTTTCATTGTTTTGTGAATTTTCGTCAGAAGGATTCATTACAAACTACGGTTATTGACGTCGGTTGGGATCCTGGTGAAATTTCAATCTCCAACCTAACATCTCTATAGCCACGTCGCGTACCCTGGAGAACATATCTTCCCGGCAATACATCAATGACCCTTTGATCGAAGCTGCCCAGGTCACCAATACGCTGAATTGAAACGTTTGTCCTTCCGTCTGACTGAACAAGCAAAGGAACCGGTGTTTGCATGTCAGCCATAATGCGATCTAGTTCATCCGCCTTCACTTGAAGGCGTGTCCCGCCAAATGCAAGAGACCGAGCCTCTGCAAGCACTTCATCGGCATATTCGAATACGGCTTTGCTACTCAAACGGTATGGCCTGTCGATCAAGTCGATTACTTCGCTTTCTACTTTGAGCAATTCGTCAATCTCTTCTTTTCCATCGATGGCACTTTGGGCATTCGGATCGATCGAAAGGGCTTGACCGTATAGGGAAGAACTGGCTTCCCAGTCTTCCGTTTCGCTGGCATGAGCCGCTTCATTGAGCAGGCGTGCCAATGTCTGGCTTTTCATCATATTTTGGGCACGCTCGATCCCTGAGCGCGCTTCAGATGAACTGGATCGAATTGCCAATGCGCTTTGAAAAGACTGCAGAGCACCGGCGCCGTCGTTGCTTTCTAAGCTCGAAAAACCATTAGACAAAGCTTGACGATAATTGGTCTCCTCAATCCGAAGCTTAATAGCACTCAACGCAGACCCAACTTTGTCGTGTTTGGGATCCAGGGCCGATGCTTGTTCAAATAAAGCCTGGGCTTCCTGCAACTCGTTATTGCTCTCCTTGGCAACGCCCCTGTAATAGAGATCAAGTACTTCTCCCAGAACAACAGCCCGAGCCAAACCCTCTCTTGCAGACTGGTTGTCCGGGTCGATCAGCAATGCTAGCTCAAATGACTTGACTGCTTCTTCACTGTTTTCACCATCGAAAGACCGCCATCCTGACGCTAGGGAGTCCTCCAGAGTTTGCTGGCCCAGCGTCTCTATGCCTTCAAGCTCCATCAGGACGTCGTCTAAGATTTTGGCGGAGTCCATAAACCGTCCTTCGTTGAACGCCTGCACCCCTTGGGCAAATTTTTCGACAGTTTGCGTAATCTGCTCAGGCGCCCATACGGCCACCTCTTTTTCCATAAGGGAATTGGTGATGTCTTCCGCTTGCGACCATGTGACCAGAGCTTCGCGGCGGGCTATGCATTGGGGGTGTGTGGACCGGGGATCTTCACAATTGGGTTGATTGGCAGGAGCTGCTGTTTCAGCTGGTTGTGCAGCACGATCTTGCGCTACTTGCTCTGGTTCGGGACTGGACAGCAAGTCGATGGCTGTGAACCAAACGACGAATACCATGCTTCCGATCAGTACAAAGAGCATGACAGCAAGGCGCCGCTGGCGCTGCGCTTCCTTAGCTCGATCAAAATCCACAGCTAAGTGGCCCTATACCGTAGTCCTTGCTTATGACGAATCATCAGAGTTCTACATCGCGACATCTGATCCTTCAGGCAGCGCTTCCGCTTCCCAAATTTGCGCCAAAATACCGCGCCATTGTTGAGTCTGTTCTTGCATATTGCCGGTGAGCGTGACGGTCCGGTCTTCCATTTCGATGACCTTGGGCGCGAGCTCGCCATCGATTGAGCTTGCCAACTCGTCAATGACATCGGCGTGTATTCCGGCTTCCTCGTTGTCCTTCCAAGCGTCTGCGATCAACATACCTCCTCCTACCGCAGCCGTTGCGGCCAGGATATCGTTATTGCAATTGTTGTCTGAAACAGCGACCGCTCCAGCAATCAGCAAGAGTCCGCCTATCCCCTTGAGTATGGAGCTGTTACGGGCTTCTCGTCGCCGGTTAACTTCGGCACAGCTTTGTGACTGCCAATAACGATAACTTTCCGACATGTCACCGGCAAATTGATCGTACTGCTCTTGCAGCGTATCAACGAACATCTGATCCCGGTATTTGATCGCCGTTACTCTCTCCAGCATTGGGTCGTTTTGTGCTGGTAGCCGGTTTAAACGTACTCGGCCCCGGCGAACTTCTAGCGCTTCGCTGAAGGCGTCAGGAGACAGATTTTGAGCGAACCTCATATCTGTAACGGTGTGTATTTTTTCTAAATCTGACTCCTTTTTCCGCTCTAAGCGTTTAACGATCTCCTCCGCTATGTCGTCATAGACCGGCTGAAACGGATAAGAGTTTTCGTTGCGGATGCTCCTGTACCAGGCTTCATCGACGCGATGGGCGTATCGCTTTGAAAACCATTTTTTACCTGTCGAATCTGTTACCGTGACGAGAAGTTTCATTTCTTCGCCATTGGAGCAAAGGATCTCTCCCTCCACGAATACGTCGCTCGAGAATTGCGTATCGGGAGTGACTCTAACCGCACCAAAGCGCCGTGTATCGGCAATGGCGTCACGGACTCTAACGGCAACGTATCTCGATTCAGCACGTCTCAATTCGGGCCATTCGTCGCCCTTATACTCCGCAGGATCATCCGGCAGGCCAGGATCAAAAACGGCGACAACAACATCGAGTGGCTCGATGGTGGGCGCCATCTCCTGCTCTTGATAAGGCGTTCTAACTGATTCGCTGGTGGAAAAAGCAGGACCCGTTGAGAGGGATCCAGTGCTGGAGGTGCCTGTCGTTTGGCACCCGGCCAGGAACACCGCAGTCAAAATATAAGGAATGCAGCGATATATATCCATGGTTGTAATCCCTGTATTACCCTACGTAATATTGAGTTTATCAATAGCCGATAAACTGGACAACGCGAATCCCACAATCATCCCTAGCGCGCTGGTAAGCCTTTGTATTTTCTATAGTCTGCCCACAGCCGTTCTCTAATTTCCGGATCGGTTTCGCGCATTGCGGCTTCACGAATCTGTTGGGCAACGATGTCGTCATCGTCTCCCGGCGGTATATCTTTTGGAATAGCACCATTGTCGAGCGCGACTTCGTTGGTAAAGCCGCCACTTCCCTCGCGATCCTCTATTCGGATGATTGATGCTTCATCCATGTCGCGCATTTCTTGCTGGTCTTGTGAACGTGCCGCAACTGAACTTGCCTGATCACTGCCTTCGCCTGAATCGGCCGCATTGTTTGATTCAGATCCTGTCCCTTCAGCGCTGCCGCTGGCCATGCTTGTCCCGCCGGCAGAACCCGAACCAGCAGATGACGAAGACATGACCGTCTGACATTCATCATAGGCACTCAGAGATTCGTAGAGCGCCCGCTCCAACCTCTTAACCCGCTCTTCGGGTGTCTCAACTCCGGTGGCCGGCTCTATTTCGACGTCCCGAACATCACATGCCGGTGCGCCGCCTGTTTGAGCAACAGCAGACACCACACCGATCGTGGAGGTGATCGTGACGAGAAACGCCACCTGAACGGCATGAAAGAAAGATCGAGGTCTGAGATTCATGTGTTCAGATCACTCACGGCAATGACTGCGGAACTATAGATCTGACTAATGGAAACGCCGATTCACATGTTCGCGAATAGTCAGAATAACCCAATCCTCAGCCAAGCATCCATCCAAAAAAGTTGATTTTGTGTTCGAAAATTGGCCAAACCTTGCTGTGCATCCTTAGTCCCATGGGCTACGCAGTATCTCTTAACTCCCAAGTATTTTTCTGAAATTCGACCTGTCATAGCCAGAAAGAACGTTTGCTAGATTAGATTATTAGGCGCCGATAAGTATGGTTGATCGGTGATTCGCAAAAGTTGGGCAAAAAACGCGATCGCATATGTCCCCACCCAAGGTACAGAAGCTATTATGACTCAATAAATCCTGAGGAGGCCGTCAATGCGTGCGAGTGGAATGCTGTGGGTGGGTCTAATTGCCTTTTTGGCGTGGCCGGCAATTGGTCAGGTGCCGAGCATCCCCCTCGATGAACTCTGAGGTGGTCCCACTTGTTTGGACAGTCTGACGGCTTATCTAAGGTGTATTCCGCTGTCTGATCATGCCGCCAGAATCCTGTTTATCATATTTGATTTCTGTTGTTGGGCCTGTGGGGATGTGGGCAAGGCGGTAGTCTTGTCCAACATATCCACAGGCTGCCCCGCCGCGTAGGCTTCCGCCGGCGTTTTGCCTCCGAGCGACGAATGGGGCCGCTCGGTGTTGTAGAACCCGATCCATTCGCCGATGACCCTCTCGGCGTGGAAGCCGTCGGTCAGCTCGTGCAGGTGAACCGCCTCGTACTTGAGAGAGCGCCACAGTCGCTCAATGAAGATGTTGTCCATGCACCGGCCGCGCCCGTCCATGGAGATCGTGATCCCGGCCTCCTTGAGGCGGCCGGTGACCTCGAAGCTGGTGAACTGGCTGCCCTGGTCGGTGTTGAAGATCTCCGGCCTGCCGGAGGTGTCGAGCGCCTCATTCAAGGCCTCGACGCAGAACCGGGCATCCATGGTGTTCGACAGCCGCCAGGCCAGGACCCGGCGGCTCGCCCAGTCCATCACCGCGACCAGATAAAGGAAGCCGCGCCTGAGCGGGATGTAGGTGATGTCGGCGCACCAGACATGGTCGGGGCGCTCGATGGCGAGGCCCTTGAGACGGTACGGATAGACCCGGTGTTCGGGATGGGGCGTGCTCGTCTTCGGCGCCCGGTAGATCGCCTCCAGCCCCATCAGGCGCATGAGGCGCCGAACCCGGTGACGGCCGACGACACCCCCCTCGCGGCGCAAATGACGGGCCATCTGACGGGACCCATAGAACGGATGTTTAAGGAACAACTCGTCGATGCGCCGCATCAGCGCCAGGTTGGCCGGGCTCTCGCCCCGCAGCCTGTAATAGAGAGATGATCGGCTGATCGACAGTATCTCGCATTGACGGCTCAAGCTGAGACCGGAAACGTCGCGGCGCACCATCGCCTTGCGCTCCGGCCGGCTCATCGCTTGAGCCCTTTGGCCAAAAAATCCCGCTCCACCGTCAACTGGCCGATCTTGGCATGAAGATCGTGGACCTCGGCCTCAATGTCCCGGCGGGACGCCTCCACGCCGTTCGAGAACACATCGCCCAGGCCGTCCATGGCCTGGCGCTTCCATGTGCTGACCTGATTGGGGTGAACCTCATAGCGCGCCGCGATCTCCTGGATCGTCCGGTCGCCACGTAGCGCCTCCAGCGCCACCTTCGCCTTGAACTCAGGCGTGAACTTCCGTCGCTTCGTCATCTCGTATTCCTCCGTAACCGGGGGAATACACCTTAAACAACTGTCCGATTTTCCAGGACCACCTCACTCCGCGAAACCTATCAATTACCGAATTCACAATACATCGAACTTGACGGTGTCAGTGTCCATTTTGTTGACGAAGGAGAAGGACCTGCCGTTGTTTTATTGCATGCGTCCTATCACAGTCTTTATTCATGGGATCCTCTTGCCGCACTCTTGAAGAATAAGTTTCGTGTTGTCCGATTTGATTTCGCCAATGCGAGATTGACGGGCCCTGACCCAAAGCAGCTGAATTCCATCGAACGCAATATTGACTTGCTTGAGCGGCTTTTGCGGCATTTGCGCTTAGAACAATTCGCTCTCGTCGGCACGTCAAGCGGAGGTGTGGTTGCTTTTCGATATGCCGCTGCAAACACAGACAGGGTGGATCGATTGGTGCTCATCAATTCAGCAGGATTACCACGCACGCCGGAAACAAACCCACTCGGCGATCCAGGATCCACCACACGTCAACAAATTGAGGAAATCAATAAACCCCGGTCCTATTGGCAAGGATTGCTAGACAATACTTTTAGGGGTGGCCACGTTCCTCCCGAATGGATGGTGAATATGGCTTATGATATGGGACGGCGTGAGGGACTTGGTGAAGAACTCTTGAGATACACCCGTGCTTACCGTACCGGCGACCCGAAGTCCGTTCTCGCCAACATCGAAGCCCCAACCCTTATTGTTTGGGGATTGAATAATCCTACGGTGGTACATTTAGAAGCAGAAGTCTTTCAGCACTGGCTGCTCAATGCGCCGTCATTAATTCGAAAAATTCCGGATACAGGACACTACCCCTATGTGGAAGAACCTGAAGTGTTCGATGAATTGCTGACCGATTTCCTAACCCGTCAGTTGGATTCCGAGTTAAGGCGAACAGTAATGATGCCGATCGCATCGGAATAAAATCCGCAGTAACGAGACGGCATACGAAAAAGTTTCAGGAACGTTGCAATGGCAAAAAAGAAAGAAGAAACGCCTAATCTTTTCAGGGCGGATTATGACGCTGGACCGGACGGCCCTCCCCTGCAACTGGGTTTCAGTAGCGAAACGGCGGCTGAGCCAAATCGCACCTGGGACGTGATCGTATTGGGGGCGGGATCAGCGGGTATGCCGACGGCCTTATTTGCAGCCAGGCGAGGCGCAAGTGTATTGCTCATCGAACATGCCGGTGCCGTGGGCGGCACGCTCCGTTTGGCGCCGGCGCAAATGAGCGCGGCCGATACCAAATTGCAGAAATCATTGGGTATTGACGACACGCCGGAAGAACACTTTGCAGATGCCATGCGCATCAGCCGCGGCACTATCGATCAGGATCTGGCAAAGCTCGCGATTTGGAACGCAGCGGAAACGTTCGACTGGCTGATGGATGGCGGTTTCGAGTTGATGCCAGGGTGTCCGTCCAAGGGCAACACCCATGAGCCTTTCGGCAAGGCCCGGTATTACTGGGGAAAAGAATTCGGCATGTCTGTGGTCAAAGTCGTTGAGCCCCAATTGATGGAAGCAGTGGAAACAGCCAACCTGACCATTTTGCTCCGCCACGAGGTGCTGTCGTTGATCCAGCAGGATGACGAAACCGTCACCGGGGTGACCGCACGTGATTATGACGGTGTTGAAAGGAGTTATTCAGGTCATAACACTGTCATCACCTTGGGCGGGTACGCAGCCAATACGGAAATGTATGAGGCGTTGACGGGACAACCTCAATATCAGCAGTGGTGGTCACCCTTTAGCCAAGGACGCGGTCATCAGCTTGGTTTGGCCGCCGGCGCATATTTACGCGGTATTGAAAACTTTATGGCCAGTTTCGGCATCATTTTGGAATCCGATCAGTATCCGGCCAAAGCGTTGGGGCGGCCAAACAGTTATCCCGAGGTGCGCCAGCCGTGGGAGATCTACGTCAACGCCCATGGTCAGCGTTTCGTGCGCGAAGATGTGCCCAGCGTGGATGCCCGCGAGCACGCTCTAATCAAACAACCCGGAATGCGCTACTGGGTGATTTTCGATCAGGAGATCCTCGACCAGGCACCGCCAGTCGTCGAGGGCTGGACCAAGGAACAAGTAAAACAAGCCTTCGGCTCTGTTCATTCGTTTCATCAAGGCGAAAGCCTATCGGCGCTGGCCGCCAGCGCTGGTATCGACGCCAAGGGATTGTCGGATACGGTCGAACTTTACAACTACGGCATCGAATCAGGGAATGACGTATTTGGCCGCCAACATTGCCCACTGCCCATCTGCAAACCGCCGTACTATGCCATTCGCGCCCAGGGCTGTGCGATCACGGGTGCCGCAGGCTTGGCGGTCGACAGTGAACTCAGAGTGATACGAAAAGACGGCTCAGTCATTCCCGGCCTTTATGCTGCCGGAGAGATTCTCGGTGCAGGTCAGTTGCAAGGCAACGCCTATGTGGGCGGAATGATGGCCACTCCTGCCCTGACTTTCGGTCGGTTACTGGGCGAGCGGTTACTCCCTCTCGGCAACGCTTAATGGTTATCGGCAACTTTGATCAGATTATAGGGGATACCGCGAGGCGTGAGTGAAAGATCACGCACCCTAAGGGCAGCCGCGGCATATTCAGAGCCGGTCACCAGCCAAATGGCCGGTGCGATGTCATGCAATTGCGCCATAAACTCTTGCAATAGTTCACGACGTTTCTCCTGATCCATTTCGATAGAGATGGCGTCAAAGAGAGGTTTGGTTTCTGGCGCACAAAAGAACGGCTGCGCTTTGTAGCACCCGGTGTAGGTCACGGCTCGAATGGCGTCAAAATAGGCGCTGTTGTCCCACGCGAGTGAGAACGCATCCACGTCGTCCCATCGGCCCGTTAGAAACGAGGTTAGCCAGTTCGCGTAGGGTACGGATCTCAACTCAACCTTAATGCCAATGGCTTGCAAGCTCTGAGCAACGATTTGAAAGAGCAATTCGTCGTTGCCTCCGATCGCAGAAATTCGAATCTTAAGTATGCGGTCGAAGTCAAAGTTTGCGTCTTCCAGCAATTGGCGGGCGCGGTCGGGATCATAAGGCCACGGCTTGATATCGGGATTGTGGCCATTGACCATAAAGGCTGCCCCTTGGCCAGCTGAATACGCTTTTCCCCGAAACAGCTGATCAACGATAGCTTCCCTGTTGATGGCCATATTCATCGCTTGGCGAACCCGTTTGTCGGCGACAGGTGAAGACTCATTGCCAATCACCCGAAACGCGATGCCCGAAACGCCGGGCGCAACCCGTTCATATATTTGAAACTGGTCTTCTGAAAGCTGCGCTACTTCTTCAAAACTCAGCTGCTCGGCAATGTCCACTTGGCCCTAGCGCAAAGCTTGCAAACGGGTAATAAGATCCTGCATGAGGAATATTGTGAGTTTCTCGACCTCTGCGGGCGCCCGCCAAGACTCAGGAAAAGCTTTGAATTGAGCAGCGCCGCTGGTAACCCCCCAATCAACCAAGCGAAAAGGGCCGCTTCCCACCGGCTCCAGGGCAAATCGATCAACCCCATCGTCTCTCAGGGCCTGCGGGGGGAGGACCCACAACATATTTGCCCGCCGGTGAAGAATCGGATCGGGGCTTTGGGTTTCAATGGCGACTGTCAATGGGCCCAATGCTTCAACGGAAACAATGTTCTGCACTTCAGATGCGGTGTAAAAGCTGGCGCCCTCTTCACTTTGTAGAAATTCAACAGACGCGACAACAGCGGATGAATCGAATTCCTCGCCGTTTTGAAATTTCACATCTGGTCGGAGCTGAAAAATCCAGCGTGTTGGCGATACGGCTTCCCAACTGACGGCCAACGACGGCACAACTTTACCCTCGGTATCAATTTGCGTTAGTGTGTCATACATGAGCGACCAAATGCCGATACCGGGCTGCGTCGCGGCTGCAAAGGGGATGCCACGGCTTGGCGGAATTGCGGTTCGAGCCACGCGCAATGTTTCGGCTGAAACCTCAAAGGTGAACAGCAACAGGCTCAGTAAAAAGCCATAAAGCAACGAAAGGGGGCGCATCGGGACCATGGGGTTAAACCAGAAAGTCTCTCATGGCTTCGGCGATCTGGTCAGAGCCAACGTCGAATACATCCCGCCTAAGGTCGGGCAACTCAACGATCTGAACGTTTTGAATAAACTCCGCTGCCCTCAACGAGTATTCCAACAGATTTTCATGGGGCTGAAGAATCAATGTGGGCTGGGTAATGAGCGGAAAACGCTCCGCAAACTCGTAGGTCCACACACTTCTGTACGGCCACCAATAGCGATCGAGGGGTTTCGCTTTCTCGACAAAAACTTTTGCCGCGCGCTCTAACGGAACGCGCTGATCTCTTTGGCTGACCACAAAGGTCCAGAGCCGCTCTATCTGCCCCATGATGTCCTTGCCGTCTTCGGTGATACGGGGCCGGGCTTCAATAGCATCCAAGCGATCCTGCCGTTCGTCGGGGGTTCGGTAGGGAATCCCTGAAATGACCAGGCGTCCTACTCTCTTGGGTTCGGCGATGGCCAGTTCAGCCGCCAGCAGGGTTCCGGTATGAAACCCGAAGAGATCCACGGGTCTGTTTTCGGCAAGACCCAGATTGGTCATGCCATCGGCGAAGGCCGCCGCATACCCGGCCATGTCCTGGGGTTCGGGCGGCCAATCGGACATGCCGTTCCCCGGCGTGTCGAAGGCAATGACTTCTCTGTCGGTGGCCATTTCCCGAATAAGTGGTTCGTATTCGACGGACGACGAAGGATTCTGGTGAAGAAGCACCAGTGTCGGCTTGTCATTGGCGCCATTTGGTGGCGTTCCTTGGTTGTAGTGCAACTGCCCGAACCGGCAGTCCGTATACCCTCTTTTCATCGTCATTCGTCCTGTCTTGGTACTGTTCGACGTTGCTTCACCGCCGGCAGCCAAAAAACCGAGGCCTAGGCTTGAGAGCAAAATCAAATGTCGTCTGTTAAAAGGTGTCATGAATCTGTGCCGTCCATTTTATTAGATACTAACCGGCGGCGCGCTGAGCGCAAAAAACTAGCCCCCTCACCTGATAGAATATTGAATGTCTACCGATAAGGGGGCCGTGTTGTAGTGGTAGCCCCTAATGTGCCGGATTAGAAGCTGCTCTACGTGCGGATACGTGGGACTACAAAGATCAGACTTTATAGCCGATAACATTGCAGGTCGTATCGCTCCGGGCTTTTGGTCCGTTTTCGTCCACCTTGAAGCCGACGTCGCGCATCGCCTGGGCGAGATCGTAGTGGTAGTAGTCCATCCACCACACTTCATGGTTCCAGCGGTAATTCCGCCAGGCATTATAATGAGCCAGGGCCGTATTGCGCGGTTGATCACCAGAGTAACTGTCGAGTGGGAAGTAAATTCCACCTGGCCGCAAGGTGCGGTAGGCCTCACGGGAAATTTCCTTGATCGCTTCCGGTGTTACTTCGTGGATCAACAGATTGCTGGTGACAATGTCGAAGTAATCATCTGGATACTGAGTGTCTTCCGCTAATTCATGGACGTAATGGACTTCCTCGCCCAGTTTCATGGAATTCATGTGCGCGAACCGCAGCATTGGGCCGGCGAGATCATTGGCCCAGACTTCGGCCTCTGGGAATTTACGCTTCAAGGCATGGGCAAACTGTCCAACTCCGGTGCCCTGATCCAAAATGCGTTTGACCTTGCCGTCGGGCGGGCGTGGAACACCCTTGACCCATTCCATTTGCAGTTCGTCTTGCTGGTTGCCGCCAGCGAGTACCACGGCCGTGCCGTAGAAATAAATGTGGCCAGCAAAACGGTCGCCCACATACCCGCCCGGCTGAATATGGATTTCGTAACAGCCGTAGTCGGGAACGTCCAAATTCGGGTTCAGCTGCAGCGTGCCGGGACCTTTGGCTCGTTCCGCCTGGTCCATTTCTTCTAAGAGAATGTCTGCGTTACGGTCGCATTCATCCTTGATCAGGCGCCAGAACTGTTCCTGTGACCGCTCCCAATTGTGAAGGTGCATAGATATGAGTTCGTCTTCGGTCAGAATGCCGACGATCTCATCCAGATCACCGTCCTCATCCAATTTGATGCCGTTGTTCAACAGCAGTCGCAGGGAGCGAGCCCGCGCTTGACGCGACATGGACCGGTTCATCCATGAGCGGTAGCCGGTAATGAATTCCAGTTCGCTTTCGACCCGCAATGACGGTATCCGTTCGAACCAACCGATGGTGCCGCGCGGATCATAATCATCAAACGGCAGCTCTTTTCCCATCGCTTTTGAAATGGATGAGGCTGCCGCGGCCGTGGCCATGGCGCCGGTAAAGAGTGTGCGACGGTTCATCATAGTGAAGTCTCCTTTGTCGAACATCAGCTTGATCAGTTTCCATCCACCTTTGGTGGGGTTTCATCCAAATGGGTTGTCACCGGGACTTCGGCAGCCCGGGCCAAAGTGTCATAGATATTGCTGATGAAGCGGTCACGCTCTGCTTCCCAGCTTTCCAGCAACTCTTCTGACGGAATATAGGCTTCAATCATTTCCGGCTTAAT
This sequence comes from Rhodospirillaceae bacterium, assembly GCA_965207985.1. Classification (GTDB taxonomy): domain Bacteria; phylum Pseudomonadota; class Alphaproteobacteria; order Rhodospirillales; family Rhodospirillaceae; genus CBDBND01. Next base: position 83,192 of record CBDBND010000018.1, read on the forward strand.
ACCGTCACGCTCCGCCATAAGCTGTTCCATCACCAGCATGCGCCTGCGCATCGCCCACATCTCGCCGCCCATGTTGATCAGCGTGGTGACAATGTTGTCCGTCATCATGTCTTTCAACAGGATGCCGCGGTCGGTATCGGACTTGAAGAATGGATGGGTGTACGTGCCTTCGTTCGGTTTTGTCGTGCTCATAGCACCGTCCCTTTATGCCGGCTTGATGCCCATGATGTTGGTTCCACCGCGGCTATTGCCCCTTCTCGGTGCGCGCACCACCTCGAAGCCTGCCCGGCGCATTTCATTTTCCATGTCCGGCGCCAAATTACGGTATTCGAGCGTCCAGACCTCGTAGTTCCACCTATGATCGAACCACCAGAAGAACTTTTCGTATGCGGTCGGCTGAGGCAAGGCGGACGTATAGATATCCATCGGGTACCAAATGCCGCCCGGCCGAAGTAAGCGGAAGCTTTCGTGAATGATATTGCGCCCGGAGCTTTCCGGAATCTCATGGTAGAGAAGAAAATTGGTGACAATGTCAAAGTGATTGTCCGGGAAAGGACTCTCTTCACAAAGCTCATGCATGTAATGCGTCTCGATTCCCAGGTCGACGGACCGCATATGAGCGAAGCGCAGCATCGGTGCACCGATGTCACTGCCCCACACTTCTGCTTCAGGGAACCTGCGCTTGAGCTCAATGGTCATTTGGCCGGACGCGCAACCTTGGTCGAGGATCCGTTGCACCTTACCGTCCGCCGGCTCAGGCACTTCGTTGGCCTTATTGTATTGCAGTTCGTCGTGGAAATTGCCGTCCGGAAATTCAACATTGAGGGCGTGGTAGTAGGTAATACCGGCGAACGGATCACCCACATAACCACCTGGCTGAAGATGGATCTCATGACGGGTAAAATCGGGAATATGCATATTGGGATGCAACTCAATCGTACCCGGTCCCATTTTCTCCGCCCGTTCCATTTCTTCTAAATAGCGGTCGCCATCCGCATGGTAGATATCCCGGATCGCATTCCACATGATTTGCTGCGTGGATTCCCGCGCATGGACCATCATGCCGAGAACAGGATCGTGTTCGAGCATCTCGGCCACTTCACGGTAGGGGATATTAGTGTCGTAGGGATCGAGGTCCATTTCTCTAAACAGACGGGCCGCCCGACGGGAAGCGCGGCGCCAGACGTCATTGCGAGCCCAAGTGCGGTAACTGGTATAGAAATCCAGTTCGCTTTCGAGACGAAGATCGGGCAGGCGCTCAAAGACGCCAAACGAACCACGCGGCTCGAGATCGAAGTCCAATCCTTTGGCTTGCGCCTTAAGAGCCGGTATGGATGCGGCGATGGCTGGAGCTGCGAGGGCGGCTAATTTACGTCGGGATAACATGATTTATCCTCCAGAATTTAGTGGGTGCTTTTAAATGTCAGCACTCTCAAAACTGCGTGTAATCGACCTCTTCAAACGTTTCAGGCCAGTCGGCTGAGGTGCTCATATCGGCTTCGCGGGCCAGCACGTGCATGGTGCGGGCAACAAAGGCATCACGGTCGTCCTTCCATTGTGCCCGTTGTTCTTCGGACGGCATGTAGGCTTCAATCATTTCCGCAGAGACACCTTTCTCTTCCAGAAGCGCCTCAAGGATTTTTTGGCGCTGGCGGTTGGTCCACACCTCGGCGCCCAGGGCGACGACGGCCGTCACCAAGTTGTCAATCATGACATTGCCGAAGAAATGGGCCCGGTGGGTGTCGGCTTTGAAATAGTCACTGGTGTAGGTGGGGCGGTCGTATTTCTTATCAGGCATTGCTGCGCACTCCATCAATAGTGGCAACGCGGTACATTTTTGGTGCTATTTCCGTTGCCGAGTTCTTTACCTGTCTTTCCACGTGAATTTTTCTTCTTTGAGATCATATAACGTATTGGCTGCGTTGGGGAATTTAACTCCGATTATCTCGCCAGGTGTACGGAATGATACAGCATAAATGGGCCGTGCGCACCAAAGCCCTCAACACCAGGACCCAACCCGGTAAAAGTGGCTGATTCGTATAGGAACAAGCCAGCGGCCGTTTCATGACCGTAGGCCATCAGGTCCTCCACCATGGCGGCTCGGCGCTCAAAGGACTGCTCCGCCAAGGCAGCCTCAATCTGCGGAACGATCGCCGGGTCGCAATACCAGGAATTGGGCCGCAGACAGGAGTTACCTGCAGCCAGCGCCAACCCGTCCAAGGTGGGTGAAAAGTAACCTGCGGGAAACACAGACCCGTCCCATTGGCCATCCTGGAAATTGGCGAGATAGCGGACACGGGTAATGGTGTTGATGGTCATCTGCACCCCAACCCGAGCGAGATCAGAGGCGACCTGCTGGTACACCCGCCGTGACAGAGACGAGCCGTCGGACAAATCCATGTCAAAGCTCAGGCCGTCCTCGTAGCCGGCTTCGGCAAGGAGCTGCCGGGCTTTGTCCGGATCGTAGGGATAGGGCTCCAAGTCCCGGTTGAAACCGACCGCCGCCCGTGGCGCCGGCTGGGTGGCCGGTTCCGTAACGCCTTGAAAGAAGACATCGATAATCGCCTGTTTGTTGACGGCATAGTTCAGCGCTTGGCGCAGCTTCGGATCGCTGAAGCGGGGATCGCCAACGTTGTTGAACATAATGGCGGTCGCTGCCGGTATGCGGTTGCGCCGCATAACGCCCCCGGCGGCTTCGATCTCGAAGTACGAGTCCGGGTCCACCGACATAATAATGTTGAATTCATTGGTAATCAGTCCGTTCGTCCGCGCATTGGGGTCACGCACGAAAAAAAACTCGAGCGAGTCCACCGCCGGGGCGCGCCAGGACTCAGAAAAGGCATTCAGCACGATGCGGTCGACGGCCCATGACTCCAGGGCAAACGGGCCAGTGCCGACAGGGGCTGAGGCAAATCCGTCACGGCCGAGGGATAGCCAGGTTTCAGGCTCAGGAATCCGCATCAACTGGAGCTCATAGGGAAGCATCGGCCGTGGTTCGTCGGTGAGTATGCGAACCGTGCCTTCGTCGATCGCTGCCGCATCGCTCATGTATGACAGCGTAGCGGCGACGGCCTCTCCCCTGGCCTCTTCACTTGTTAAATAACGCACCGTTTCGACAACCGCAGTGGCATCGAACGGCCGGCCGTTTGAGAACGTCACGCCTTCTCTTAACCTAAACGCCCAGGATGTCGGGCTTTCCTGCTGCCAAGAGGTCGCCAGCCATGGGATTAATTCGCCGTCGTCGGTGATCATGGTCAAGGGGTCAAACATGGACGCCCACACCTGGAGATAATCGATGTGCTCGCTGTGGGGATTGCCCTTTGCGGGCGGAAAGCCGACCAAGGCCACTTTGAGAGTCTGATTAGCGCTGGCTTGATGGGCCAGCGCAAAAAGGATCAGACAAAAGAATACAGTTAATCGTCGCATGGCTATATGCCGCCCCAAAGCGTCACGCGGCTTGCCAGACAATGGGATATTGGCCTTCAGGCGGAGAGTCGCCAACGTTCAAACTGTCGCGATCCTTGACGTGATAGGTGGGCGAGAACTCGTTGGGCGCCCATTTGACGTCATCGCCCATCCACCGGGATGAAAATCCAATGCGCATGCCGCCTGCACTTCGTTTTGGATGGGAGGCATGAAGCGTATAGGGATGGATGACCAACCCATCTCCCGCTTTGCACGGCCAGGTCTTCCACTCCGCCCCTTCGGCTTCGATGCGCGCGTCGATTTCCGAGCGCTCTTTATACCCCGGTATTAAAGGCTGCTCGTTTGAATCTGTCGGCGGCCGGTACATGACATCCTGCCACTTGTGTGACCCGAGGACCGTCATCAAGGGCGCGTTGTCCTCGTCCACATCTGACAATGCCACCCACAAGGACGGCACCTGGTTTCCCTTGAAGCAATAGACGGCGATGTCGTGATGCACGGGCGTGGCCGTGTCCACATCCGATCGTTCCTTGACGAAGGTTGTGTCCATCAGATAACGCAACGTGGATGAGCCGATGACTTTGGCGACGAGTTCCGCGGCGCATGAGTCCCGTGCCCAGGCTTGAAAGTCTGGATTGTAGTCAACGGCTTGTCTAAAGCCGATGCGGCCCGCATAGCGTTCGACGACAATGACGTCTTCAACGTCTTCGTCAAAGGGCACCTCCGGTTGTTTGCCCTTTTTCGCCCGGTGCTCTTGGATGATCCTATCCGTCGCATCGCGCAGACGTTCCTGCCAATAGCCGGCGAACGCTCCGGGGACGTGAACGCATCCGTCCCGCTCATACGCGTCGATGGTGTCTTGAGAGATCTCGATGTGTTTCGTCACGTCCACCTGTCCCTAATGCGGATTGCGTCGTTTGACGGGTCAGACTGGCAAGACTAAACTATAAATACAAATACCTATTAATGACGTTTTTATGTTTTTAAGTTATATTAGGCAAGGACGACTTCACTATGGAAATGTACCAATTGCGCCATTTTTTGGCGGTCGTAACCCATGGCAGCATTAGTAGAGCGGCGGAAGCGATTAACGTTTCTCAACCCGCTGTGACGAGAAGCATCAAAAAACTTGAAACGGAGTTGGACGCAAAATTGCTGCAACGCGTTGCCGGTGGCATGGAGCCGACATCAACAGGTGTCCTGTTCGCTACGCACACACGCGGAATCCTGCAACAAACAGAGCGTGTTGTTGAAGATGTTGCCGCTTTAAAAGAAGGTCGTGATGGACAGGTCGTCCTCGGCATCTCATCGGACAACGTCTAAAGTTATATCTTACCGAAACTGTTGATACGGTGGACGAAACAAGAGTTACCTGGCCGCCTGCTCATTGACAAAGTTGCACCTCCAGACCTACCACGCAAACTTCGACAAGCCGAAATCGATGTTGGCTTTTGTGTTATTCTTGGTGACGGTTACGGTCCAGACACGAACACCGAAGTTCTTTTGAACGACAACATGTATGTTTGGGCACGGAAGGGTCACCCGTTAACGCTCAAAAATCGTATTACCATTGAAGATTTATCTCGTATGGGCTGGGCTTTCTTTGGTTTGGGAAAAAATCCTACGGAATATATTCAGGCTCATTTTGGCGCTAAGGGATATCAATCCCCTCAGATAGCATTACAGAGCAGCTCAATCGGTATTGCGCGAGATGCCATTCTCAATACTGATTTGATTGGCATTTTGCCCGAACATTTTGTCCGCGAGTTCGTCGCCAAAGGCGCACTCGTTAAGATTCCTTTTCAAGGGCTTGAAGTCAAAGAGCGTATTGGACTTGTCTTGTCGAAATCTCGACCTCTTACGAACGCGCAAGAAAAACTATGCCAGCTTGTTCGGGACATTTGCACAGAAGACTTTATGATCAACTGATCGTTAGGCTGGCCTGTATTTATGGAGGTCCACTGTGGGCCAAAGAACAATGACAGTGATCGCCATTTTCCTTGCTGTGGTCATCGTGGCCATCGTGATTGTTGCGATTTTCCGGTCCGACGCCTTCCGTCTCACGCTTGACGACATGCGCGCCCTGTACGCGACAGAGCAGTCCAAGTTCACGGATATCGCCGGCATTTCCCTTCACTACCAAGATGAAGGATCGGGATATCCGATCGTTCTCATCCATGGGTCAGAAGGCACTCTGCGCACGTGGGATCCGATCGTCGATGCGTTTCAAGGTCGTTATCGTTTGATCCGTTTGGAACTGCCAGGCCGGGGATTGTCCGGATCGGCAGGACCCGGTGATATCGACGAGGATGTCACTTTGCATGGGATGGTCATGGTACTGCTTGAACAATTAGGCGTCGACGGCACGTTTCATTTAATCGGACAAAGCAGTGGGGGAACCATAGCCACCCGCGTGGCTGCCAATTACCCCGACCGGGTGAACAAGCTGGTCGTGATTAACATGCCCTCTCAGCCCGTCAGTATTCCACGCAGTGCCCGCCCACCTGCGGTGCGGGCCTATATGTGGCTGTGCGCCGACTTGCTTCGATTCACGACGCCCGGATATTGGGAGGCCTATTACGGCTATTTGTGGGGCAAACGGGAGCGTCTCAGCGAAGACCTCCTCACCCTGCAATATGATCAGAACCGGCGGATTCGTGCGCCCCTGGCCCGCCCTCTTATCCCCGCAAATTTCTCGCAGGATCAGGCAGACCGAAACCTTGGTGGCGTGACCGCGCCCACATTGGTGATCTGGGGTATGGTCGACCCCGTTTTACCGCCGAACATGCTGGATTCCTTAACCAGCCGTTTGACACAAGCACCGTTGACCATTCATGAATTGCCCGACACGGGGCACTTCCCAGTACTCGAGGTACCCGGCCAAATCATACCGCCGATTGAGGCGTTCCTATCGGAGAGTGAACCATGAAAGCATGGGAAATCGGAGAACAGACGGATATTGACTCATTGCGCTTAGGTGAGCGGGACGAACCTGTCCCTGAATTTGGAGAAGTGCTTTTGGCGGTTAAGGCCTGCGCCCTTAATCACCGGGATCTCAATATCGTCCGCAATCGATACGGCAGCAGGTCAAAACCCCCGACCCGCATTCCCGTGCATGACTTCGCCGCTGAAGTTATCTCTGTCGGTGACGGTGTAACCACCGTGGCGCCCGGAGATCAGGTCAGCGCCCCGCACTTTATAAATTGGATCAATGGAAACTTTTTTCCGGAATACTTGTCCCACGACCTCGGTAATTCCATGGATGGGGTACTGGCGGAACGGATTGTTCTGCCCGCACGCAGCTTGTTCAAGCTGCCCAGCATCTTAAACGACGAACAAAATGCGACTCTTGTCGCAGCGGGTACAGCCGTTTGGTCCACAGTGCAAAAGTTGGGACAGATCAAAGCTGGCGATACAGTTCTGTCGTTGGGAACGGGTGGTGTTTCTGTCTTTGCCATGCAGATCGCCAAGATGAACGGCGCGCGGGCTGCGATTACCTCGTCCAGTGATGAGAAATTGGCGCGGATGCGTGAGCTCGGCGCCGACGTGACGGCCAACTACAGGACCAATCCTGATTGGGAGCAAGAGGTCTTGGAAAAGACCGGCGGCGTCGACATTGTCGTTGAAACGGCTGGCATCGGGACGTTGGGTAAGTCCATGGCTTGTTGCGCGCCCAATGCCCGTATTGGTTTGATTGGCGCTCTTGCTCGGGGCGAACAACCCAGCATGGGTGGCTTATTACTCAAAAACTTGACTCTCAAAGGCATCACGTCTGGCAGCCGCAAGATGATGGAAGAATTCGTTGCCGCCATCGAAGCGAACGGATTTGAGCCGGTGATCGACCGCGTGTTCGATTTTGATCAGGCCCGCGAAGCATACGAACACCTCGACAGTGCGACGCACATCGGCAAGGATGGGCGTCCGCGAAAAAATAGAATCGGAAAATGGCTCATACGAAAACAAAATTGCCGAGTGGTCATTAAGCTCTAAAAGTCATTGAACAGAATAAACGCCAGCCGTTGCTTCAGTTGGACCGTGCAGCCTGGTTGATGGGTAGATCCAACGCCGTCAGGTCTACGATTTCACCGTTCTTGATCACAGTGTCGACCGTTGCAAAGTTGGAGACATCTTCCAACGGGTCCTCCCGCAAAAGGACTAAGTCGGCCAGTTTGCCCCGCGTCACAGTTCCCAGGTCATCACCCTTGCCGATGTAGATCGCGGCATTGTGTGTTGCAATGGTGATGCAATCGAGCAAAGGAATGCCGGCGGCCACATACAATTCCAGCTCTTGCAGGGTCATGGGCCCATATGTCCGGTCGCTGCCCAACGCCAGCACCGCGCCTGCCTCGTGAAGCTTGCGCAGGTTTTCCAACATATTGGGAATCAACGGCTTGAACTGCTCGGACATGCCGGACCTGCGGTAGCGTTCCCGTTCATCCACCGAATTAAACTTCATGGTGGCATCATCAAATGTTGCCTTGAAGAGCGGCGTATTGAACCAGCTAATGTCATCGGCAACACGGGCAATGTTGGAAAACACGACGGCGGTCGTCGAAATGGGCATGCGCCTTACAGAGACGCTGTTCAGAGCGTTTTCATCCAAGACATTGCGGATCGGCGCATGGGCGAACGCATTGGTTCCAGCATCCACGACGGTTTGGAACTCTTCGCGTCCGCCGATGTGAGCGGTAACCGCAAAGCCTTTTTTGTTGGCGTAGTGAACGACGTCGGTCAGTAGCTGCGGAAACACCGGGACTAAATCTTCGCTCATCAAATTTTCGGCATCGACAACCAGTTTGATGAGGTCGGGTTCATAGGCAAACGCGGCATCAAGTTTGTTGGCCACATCATCGCTGGATTTGATAACGGTCGGCCCTTCGTTCTCACCCCGATTTCTAGGAAAGTGAAGTGCCCACCCGACGGCAAAGACACGCGGGCCCTGTATACGCCCCGCTTGTTCATCCGCTCGTATGGGGAAAATAAATTCCGGATTGTTGCCGTGGTCCATGACGGTGGTGACGCCACTGTACAGAAATGTATGTAGGGCTTTAATGGCGGCATCCCGGTCGTTCATGACCCGGCCGAGGATGGTGCCTCCCCTTAGATGAATGTGTGTGTCGATCAAACCGGGCAGTAGATACTTACCGGTCCCGTCAATGACCGTTGCGCCCGGCGGCGGGTCTATGGTCCCGGCCGAAACCAGGGCGATGCGATCCTCCCGAACCAAGACCGAGGCATTGGGCAACGGTCCGGCGCCGGTGCCGCCAATTAAGGTGGCATTGGCGATGAGCACATCTCCTTCGGCGGCGTGGCCGGCCGAAAGTGGCACCATCGCGGCAAGCCCAATCACCATTGCAGCCGCACTTCGCCATGCGATTTTCCAGGACTGAGCCATGACCTATACCCTCCTTAAACAGTCGTTTCCGCAGCCTAGCTAAAACAATGGCTGTCCACACACGATAATGCGTCGGCAGCTATTTTTCCGCAGCGCTTCACCTGATAATTCGATAGTTGTCCGGACGCCGAACGCTTGCGTTCGAAGAAACAGGGCAAAGCCTACCGCGGCTGAGGCACCGACACGCCTTTATCCTTAACGATGCCGCGCATGACGGTGTTAGGAAGGTAGGCGTTGTCCCATTCCGTATCTTCATTGCGAACCGGTGGAAGACCGGTGCGCAAGACAATCAGATTTTGAGACGGAACAATGTAGACGACCTGGTTGGCGTTGCCGTCGAATAGGTAGAGATCCTCAGCGAGATAGGGTTCGCTGTGTAAAACTTTTGCCATTGGCCGGTCCGGATTGGCGAAACCACGACGGTCCGTATAGCGCCCCGCCACCCAAATACCGAGACCGTAGTAAGGGTGTTCCTTTGTGGGCGTGATCATGGCCTGCACATAATCGTTTGGGAGCAATTGCGTGCCCTCCCAAACACCGTCCTGGAGCATCAGGATCGCCAACCGCAGGAAGTTCTCGGCCGGGACCATCATGCAGCAGCCGCCATGGGCCATGCCGCCCGGCCGGTTGATCCATACCGTCCCACCCATGGCGCCGATCTTTTGCCAGATCTCAGTTCCGACAAACTCTGCGTATCGTCGTCCCGTTGCCCGTTCAATCAAGACCGCCACCATTTCACTGGCAGCATTGTTGTATTCGTAACGTGTCCCCGGCTCGTCAATGACCGGGTATTCCGCAACGATGATCTCGTCATGACGCGGATGTAAAAAGGTACGATTGAGGATGTCCATTGGTCCGGCGGGCGGAAGTTGAGGCAGGTAACCGGCGCGCATGTCCAGCAAATGACGTACCAGAATCTTTTCTCTTAAGGGATCACCGGCCCATTCGGTCACAAAATCGGCAACGGGCTGATCAAGAGAAGCGATGTCGCCCAACAGGATTGCGCGGCCGATCGCAGTCGCCGTCACTTGTTTGGCCAAAGAATGCGAGATGATGGGCGCTGCCCGCGTGTGATCACCAAAATAGGTTTCCCGCTCGATCTTGCCGTCGCGCCAGACGATGAACGCATTCGAATTGTTGACCGCGGCATAGGTTTCCGCGTCTTGCAATGCTGTTTCCGAGATTGTTCGCTCTTGTGGAGCCGCTACGGGAAACTGTGTCCAATCATTGGCGCCCAACATCTCTTCCTGGTCGAAGTAAATTTCGTCCGACGCCGTACGAACCAGAGCTTTTTCCAGACGCTCAAGATACTCCGCCTCCTCTTCGGGTGAGAACATGAGCTGGCCAAGATAGGGGCCATCTTTTTGTTGTTGTGCCTGGACGGAAGAAAGTGTCGCGCAACAGGTCAAAGCAAGAACAATGAAAATGTGTGCCTTAGCTTTCATAGCCACGATCGTTCCTTGGCAAGGTGAAGCGCTAGTTTTCGCGCCGCAGCGCCCGCAGGTACGCGTTGACCAGATAGGCATGATCCCAGTCGGGATGCTGGGAATTCCCGAGACGCAGAATCATCAGATCTTCTGACGGTACCGTAAAGATGACCCGGAAGCCCCCGCCTTCCATCATTCGCACGTCATCAGCAAGAAAGGGCTCGGAATGGGGAATGACGCCCGGCTCATCTTCAAAATAGGTGCGCATCGCCACATAGGGTGTGCCCAGCCACAGGCCGATGCCGAAACGCGGGTTGGCGGGCGACGGCGTTGCCATGGTGTCGACCCAGCCTTGAGGCAACACCTGTGTCCCGTTCCACGTACCGCCGTTCAGCATAAGGACACCAAACCGCGCCCAATCCCGCGGTGCAGCGCGCATGCAGCACATGACACGGGAGACTCCGCCCGGCCCGTCCATTTGAAACGTCGCATCGGTGGCCCCGATTCTCTGCCACACCCGTTCGGACAAAATATCCTGGATTGGCTGGCCCATGGCCCGTTCAATGACCAGTGCCAACAGCTGCATGTTTTCCTGGGCCACCTCGAACTTGGTACCGGGTTCACTGGTCTTGTCGTAAGCCAACGCCGCCCGCACGACGTCACCGCAATACACAAGGCAAAGGTCCTTGTTGCCGTGGATGACCTCGAGCCCTAGCTGCGGCGCGACTTCGAGGCCAGAAGCGTTTTGCGCGAGTTGCCGCACCTTAATGGCGCCGCGCGGGTCATCGCGCCATTCGGTGATGTATTGACCAATAGGATCATCCAATGCGAGCGCGCCGTCGGCGACCGCGAAACCCAGCACCATCGGCGTGACGCTGCGGGTGATGGCACGCCCGTTGGTTAAAGCATCAGGCGTGCCCTGTTGCCAGTACCGCTCCAGTTGCACCTTGCCTTGGTGCACGATGATCAACACATAGGTGTCCAGGGCCTCGGCCCAATCGGCGATGTCATCGAGAGTGTTTGCCGAAAGTGCTGTCTCTCCTGGTGCCGCCGCAGGCAAAAAATCGCCGCCCGACCCTTTGATGACCGCATCAGGCCAATAAAAATAGGGATCGGGCTCGTAGACGTTGCCGGGCACCGACGTCATACGCCACCAGAAGACCGGATCACGGTAAACCGGGTTCTCAAGCACCTCATAGGGATTAGCAACGTCATCTGGGAACTCTTGAGCGACGATGGACTCTGCAAAGGTGAACGAAAGGGCGATTGCCGCAGCAATTGCAGTCCACCGATCAAGCCAGTAGGCCGAAATAGAGGTCTTGTGACTCATAGCGAATACAGTCTCCTATGAAACAGGATCTAAATTTCAAACGGGACTGGTGCGTCAAACATCTCCCATTGCGGCACCAAGAGCTCTGGATATTCGCGTTCGAGCCGGTCAAGCATTTCTCGCGGAATCTCCTGCGGCGAATTGAGCTTTTTACCGCCCCAGAACCCCGACAAATGCCCGTGCTCATGTTCTTTAGGCATGTTTAGCCAACTGTAATACTCGAAGGCATAGTGGCCGCAGAAGTGCACCGGAAGCGACGTGATCGTCTCGTTGGCGAACAAATCGAGATCCACCCACTGACAAGAGTTTTCGATGTGTGTTGCCGGCCAGTCCGGCGGTGCGCTGCGCACGCTGTCGAGTTTGATGAGATTGTCTTCGATGCGGAATTGCCGGTAGACGTCCTGCACCGTGCCGTCGCCGGCGATATTACGAAAGCCGATCGGGCTGGCAATGGTCCCCGGATCGGTCAGCAGCAGCGACACCGGCGCCTCGACGGTTTCGCCGGTGATCGGGTTGACCACCGTGTCCGTGTACTTGTTGGTCTTGAGGTCACGCGGAAACGACAGATTGTGCGCGTGAATGCGGTAATTGTTGTTCCCCAAATGGCGGAAGTAGCTGTACTCGATGCCTTCGTAACGCATCAGGGGCTCGGGCCGGCGGCCGCCGGGAATGACGAACACCATCCAGTGGTACCAGGTGATGGTTTCACCCACATCCTCCACCAAATCCCGCTCAATGCGTAAATGGGCGCGGAATTCATCGACGGGATCATCGAAATACAAGAATTCAGATGCCACCTGAGCCACGGGCGGTGACGTGGAGACTAGGTCTTGCGCTTGCGCACGCCTAGTCCCCGCAATCGCTCCAACGGCAGCAGACGATGCCACAAAGTTACGTCGCGAAAACATATGCGGTCTCCTTAGATTTCGAGCGGCAAAATAGAGCGATGGTTAATTGAGCGCCCTTTGGTGTCTGTTTCAGGAGTCATCCCTTAAAACACCTTCGGGATCATCCAGAATATCCGGGTGATGAATGCTGGTAAGACGCAGCCATTCATCCGGCATGTCGTCAAGACTGTGGCACTTCCGGCCGATCCCGCTCGCCATGGTGTGACCTTTTATATCCCCCATTTCCATCCACGGGCGCCAACTGGTTGCAGCAGTATAGGTGAGGTTTGCCGAGGCCGCGGTAACAGAGGGATCAAGCAGCTCATCCAGCTCTCCCTGCCAAATGGCGGATTCCTTGTAGAACACACGGGCTTGGTTAGGGTCCGATGGAAAAACCCGGCCGTATTCCTCGGTTGGAATCCAAACCGTATTGCCATCAATGACAGCGGGGCCGACGGAGCGTTCAAGCGTGACGTTGCCCCTCGGTGCGAATGCCCCAGCGGCGTCTTCGCCATCGCCGTCAACCACTCCGGCGCCCCCTGTCGAGACTTCCGTGTCGTCTGTTTTGGTGCCGATAGTGACGACGCCCAGACCGGAGCGATAGAGGGGAACATCCACGACTTTTCCTGTCCCAGGCATTTCTAGGGTATCGAGAAGTTCCTCTGTCTCGACGTCAAGGTAATAGGTGGTCTCAACAAGAGTGATGTCGAAGGTGCCGTCACCATTGTCGCGCGACGTGCTAATGGTCCCCGCCAAGAGGAGCAGCAGCGGTTTGATGTCTCCGTCGATGTAGGAAAAGCGCTTGGCTTTAAGCCAGCCGCTTCTGACACTGCCGTCAGTACTGGACCGCATCTTTTGCAGTGCGTGGACCAATGTACGATCGTCATCAAGCGCGCTTGGGTTATATGTCTGGGCATGAGCCTGTCCAGCTAGGGCGGACGCAGCAAGACTTAACGCGCCAAAGGCGCGCCTGCTGACGGATGTTGGTGTTCTGTAATCACTCATTTTTTTGGTATCCCTTTCAACATCTGTCAGCTTAAGCGACAGGTAGCTGCTTTGACTGCAGCTTCATTGTTCAAGCCGGCTTAGCCGACAGACTTGAGTAAAAAAAAGGGAGTGGAAAAGTCGACCTCTTCCACTCCCCGATAACTAGAGTTCTTTGTACGCTTTAGAAGCTCGCGGACAACGTCACACCGAACGTGCGCGGCTCCGGTAAGGTCAGCTGGTAACCCAGCGTACCCGTCAAGAAACTGCCGGTGGTGCGTTGCGATGACAACACGGAGTCATCGTCAAACAGGTTCTCAACCCAGAGCGTGATGCCGTAGCGGTCATTGCGCCAGCCGCCACGCAGATTGTGCAACAGTGCGTTATCAGTCTTGGCAAGATTGATCACCCAGTTCCAGGTTGACGACTGATACCACGCGTCCCAGCGGGCGAACCACTCACCGTCCTGACCAAACATGGTGTCGGCAGGGTAGTTGAAATCCACAGCAAACGTTGCGGCGGAGTCCGGCGAGCGGGCAATGTCTTTGCCTCTAGCATCGGCTGAGCCGAAGACACGCGCATGGACGCCGTCTAGGTACTCTTTGATGTCGCTGTCATTGTAGTTGTAAGACGCACTGAGGACCCAATTTTCGTTCAGCGCGTAGGTAGCCGACAATTCAAATCCCCAAATGTCGGATGCGCCGTTACCATTGTAGTCAATCTGGCCACCCAGACGGTCGGATCCCTGAACGAAGACACCATCCCCATTACTGTCTGTGAATCTGAGGAAACCACGGAATCTCTGGTTGCCCCAATCCATGTAGTAGAGGGCCCCATTCAAAATACCGCGGCCGTCTGGCAGCGTGAGTTTGGCTCCAAGCTCATATGCGTCAAGCGAAGCCTGCCTAACGGTGTAGCCAATCCCCGGGACCAAGGACTGAAAGTTTGGAAAGGCAACAGTGGGTTCCAGCTGAATGACCTCATTGTTGAATCCACCCGGATTGTTGCCCTTGGAGTAACTGGCATAGATCAAAGTGTCGTCATCGGGTGTATATTCAACAATGAAACGCGGCAATTCCGCCTTGTACTTTGCGTCTAGATCAATCGACGCACCGCCAAACTGCTGTCGTGTACCAATGGGATCATTGGGATCAAGCGGCATAGCCTCCTGAATTAAGGGCGTGCCAGACTTCAGCGTTTCCTCTTCATAGCGGAACTCTGCGTTAAGCGTCAGATTGTCGGTCAAATCATAGGCAATGGTTCCAAAGATCGCTTTATTTTCAACCGCGTCGGTCGGAGCCGTCCTATTGATCGGGAACAAGCCCTCGCCGCCTCTTCCAGCAACAGAGAAAGTGCCCAGGTTGAAACAGAAGGGTCCTACGCCGGGGCAAGGGAAGCCAGACTCAGCGTTTTTGTTGTACGTCAGGTCGAGATAGTAGACGCCCACCATCCAACGCAGCCTGTCATCTTGTGGCGAGGCCAGACGTAATTCCTGTGACCACGATTCATCCTTCCATTTCAGGTAGACCAGGATTTCATCAGTGAGGAGCTCGCGTAACTCTTCCGTGCTCTCCCTGTAGATGCCGGTCACGGAACTCACGGTGTAGCCGGAGCCGCCGACATCCCAATCAACAGTCAAGCTGCCGAAGTCGAATTTGCGATCGAGGCCTAAGTCGTCCTTCAAAGACGTGTCCTCCAGCGGCGACGTGTCGATTTGAATGCCGTTGGAGATCAGATCGCGGCTCAACGTTCCGCAATAATAGGTGTCGGTCCCGGTCACACCGTTGGTGGTGAACGGCCCGCAGTTGTTGTTCTCACCCTTGACCAGAAACTGCACAGCCAGTCCATCGTCCAGGACGGTGTGCATATACCGGGCCTTAATGGAGAGATCTTCCGATGGCGTCATATAGAGGGTGACGCTGCCGGCACCCGTCTGTTGAGCCCCAAGGTCACCACCGGAGGGATGTTCGTTCACCCAGGCCCCGTCGAAGGTGTAATACCGGCCGGAGGCCCGAATGTACAATTTGTCTTCAATCAGCGGACCTTCAGCACTGACCCAGAGGTCGGCACGCTTGTGATCGCCGAGGATCAAGTCGACATCGGCGCCCCACTCGTCCTCGGGGGTCTTACTGATGAAGTTGACCGCGCCGCCGAAGGTGGCCCGGCCGAAGAAGGCGCTTTGCGGCCCTTTCACAACTTCCACACGCTCGATGTCGTTCATGGAAATCATTTGGCTGCCCGTCGGCAAATACACGCCATCCAGGAACGAGGAAGATGTCTGATCGCTGCGTACACTGGAGGGCGGGTCGATGGCACGGAACCGGACCGCCGGATTGTTACGGTTGGCGGTATGGTTGTTCATGTGCACGCCGGGGATGAACTGGAAGATGTCTTCCACATCCGTGATCGCTTGGTTCTTGATCTGGTTGGCGCTAAACGCCGCGACACTCAACGGAATGTCCTGTATGGACTCATCGCGCTTACGTGCGGTGACGACGATTTCTTCAAGCGCCACTTGTTGTGCTGCGACTTCAGACGCAAACGCCGTTAACGCAATCGTACTCGTTAACGTAATCAAATTCCGGTTATTCAAAGTCATGGAACCCCTCCAGTTGAATTCTTTATAGACAGCGCCATTCCGTTTGTAGAACTTCGCAATCACGCCGATTCAGTTTGTTTGCCCCAATGATCGAGGACAAACGGCACCTTGGACTCTATTTGTTGTGTCTTTGGTTTCCCCGATACTCGTATCCAATGGCCGCTCATGAGATGAAAGACTCAAAGAAGTCATCAATGGGACCCATACAACCCTTTTGACCCATACAACCCTTTTGACCCATACAACCCTCAGATTTGTAAGTATTGTCAGCAACTGACATTTAGTCCAATGCGCAAAATGGAAAAAGATATAAGAATAAGTTATGCTCCATTTTTTGCAGACAGTTGCTTATTTGTAACGGTCCTCTTGTGAAAACGGCGTCAGCCTAGGAACACAGAGGCCACAAATTACCGGAATGAACATAGGGAGATAGGGTCTCGACAGGATAAAAAAAATCCGAATTTTATGACCTCAATTGAAGCCCAGCACTCGATTCAGGGATTGTCGGGATCAGGAGATTTTGTCGCAGATATTTTGGCACCGAAACCGCGGGAGGAGAAAATGCCGCGCAAGTGGACCGTAGCGATTCTGGGGACCATTGTTCTGTCGGGCTGTGCGGGGCAAGCGCCGCCAACAAAAACCGGCGATGCCCTTGTGCGCTACACGGAAGAACGCGCCGTCTGCACCGATCGCAACCCCACCCGCAATGCCTACTTCGGCGATTTGCACATCCACACCGGCTTCTCTTATGACGCGCGCCCGTTCGGCACCACCATCACGCCCGCCGATGCCTATAAATTTGCCAAGGGCGAACCTATCGGCGCCCCGCCCTATGGCAGGGACGGCGCTCCGACTCAAACCGTGCAGCTGTCCAGACCGCTGGACTTCGCCGCCGTGACGGACCACTCCGAGTACTTCGGAGAGATGAACTTCTGCAACGATCCGGACAGCGCCGCTTACGATTTCAGAATCTGCCAGTTGGTCCGCGACGGCGGCGGACAATCCATGATGCCCTTCGTCCGACCGTTGCTGACAACCCAACCAAAACGTGACCCGGAACTCTGCGGGGAGTCAGGTGCTGACTGCATCGCTGCGGCTGCAGGCCCCTGGCAGGCAACCCAGGACATGGCGGAAGCCGCCTACGACAGAACGTCGGATTGCACCTTCACTACCTTTGTGGCGTACGAGCACACTGGCACACCCAACTCAAACAATTACCACCGCAACGTCATTTTCCGAAATGACAAAGTGCCGGAGCGCGCGATTTCATACATTGAAACACCGGTGGACCGCTTGCTGTGGGACGAACTGACCGAACAGTGTTTGGAAGACCTTCCGGGCTGTGATGTTCTGGCAATTCCGCACAATTCCAACATCAGTTCGGGATCGATGTTCCCATCGATGATCACCCGCACGGAATCTTCGGACGCGGCCCGAGACCTGGCTCAAGTGCGAAACGCCATGGAGCCGGTGATGGAGATCTTCCAGCACAAAGGAAATTCTGAGTGCTTCAACGGTTTTCCCGATATTCTCGGCGCACCGGACGAGCTCTGTAACGTCGAACAATTCAGGAAAATAGGCGAACGATTTGACATGGCGGGAAATGCCTTCGACGTGCAAATCTGCGAAGAGGGTGAGATCGGCCGCCGGGGCTTCATTGGCGTCGGTTGCATTTCTAAGAACGATTTTTATCGAAGCGTCTTGCTTACCGGTTTGCAGGACCGCGCCGTTATCGGCATCAACTCCTATAAGTTCGGCGTCATCGCCTCAACAGACACGCACGTCGGTCTTGCCGGTGCCGTGGACGAACGCACCTGGCCCGGCCATCTGGTGCCTGAGGCTGAGTTGGTTTCGCGTTTAACGGAACTCAATTCATCTCCCCGCCAGCTCACGGGAAACCCTGGCGGACTGGCTGGTGTTTGGGCGGTCGAAAACAGCCGGGATGCGATTTTCGAGGCGCTACGCCGGCGTGAAGTCTTCGGCACGACGGGCCCACGCATCCAGCCGCGGCTCTTTGGCGGATGGAACTTCGCAGACAACACTTGCGCCATGGCTGATCCGGCATCACACGGATACGCGAATGGAGTACCTATGGGGGGCGACCTGAGTGACCGGCCACCTCGTGCGTCGCCAGCATTTATTGCCTCCGCAATGCAGGACCCTGACGCCGCTCCTCTCCAGAAACTGCAGGTGATAAAAGGATGGGTCGATGAGGAGGGCCAATCCCGCTACAAAGTGTTCGATGTGGCAGGTCACGAAAACCATGAAGGTATGGTTGATCTGCGGACCGGTGTGTGGAGCGGTACGGGGTCGGCCTCTCTCTGTGCTGTTTTTGAAGACCCGGAATTCAATCCAAGAGAGGCCGCATACTATTACTTAAGAGCCGTGGAAGTGCCCACCTTGCGCTGGAGTTGGGCACAATGCGTCGCCTTGCCGGCGAATGAACGGCCTGCCGAATGTGAAAATGATGCACCAAAAACCACCCAGGAATTGGCCTGGACCTCACCGATTTGGTACTTACCGGCGAATTGACGAGGCGCACTTCACTGTCACAATGGATATCCAATGAGTGACAGACTCTTGTATGACTACATCATTGTCGGCGCCGGGGCGGCGGGTTGCGTTCTGGCCGAAGCTCTCTCCAAGGACCCCAATTGCCGTGTCTGCGTTCTCGAAGCGGGTGGGTCAGACTGGTCACCGGTAATCAACATACCGGCGGGTAAAGTCTTTGCCCTCGGCAATCCAAAGTACGACTGGCGCTATAAAACAGAACCAGATCCCACACGTCATAACAAAGCCGACGTGTGGCCCCGCGGTAAGGTTGTTGGCGGCAGCACATCCATTAACGGACTCTTTTATGTGCGCGGAAATCCCAATGACTTCGATCATTGGGCGTCTTTAGGAAATGAGGGCTGGGCGTATAAGGATGTCTTGCCATATTTCAAGCAAATCGAATCCTACGACGGCGGACAAGAGGATTACCGGGGAAGACATGGACGGCTGCGCATCACGGACGTCCCTGCGCCCCATGCGTTAAGTTCTCTTTTTGTCGACGCGGCAGATGAAGCAGGCATTCCAAGAGCCACCGACTACAATGGTTCTGATCAAGAAGGGGCTGCCCTGGCACAAACCACAATCCATTCAGGCTTTCGCCAAAGCGCAGCACGGGCTTTCTTACGGGTTGCTTTAAAACGCCCCAATTTGAAACTGATTACTCATGCGCATGCTGAAACAGTAAACATCGATGCCGGTCGTGCGACCGGTGTGACTTACAGAAAGCGAGATAAGACAAAACAACTTATCGCTGAGCGTGAGGTGCTTCTTTGTGCCGGTGCGGTGGCAACACCCCAACTGCTTTTGTTGTCGGGTATCGGACCTCAAGACCATCTGAAAGACATGGGAATTGAGCCAAAAGTTCACCTTCCCGGCGTGGGTGAAAACCTGCAAGAACACTGCGGCATATGGATGACGCACGGCGTGCGTGAGGGCATGCGCACCGCCAATATGGATTACAACCTTTTTGGCGTTCTCAAGCATGGGCTGCGCTATCTTCTGACCCGGGATGGGCAAATCGCCACACCGACCTCTCAGGCCCTAGCCTTTATTAAGACACGTTCGTCCGAGCTCATACCCGATGCCCAGATTCACTTTATGCCCATGGGCTACAGCATCGGTGAGAGCGTCATTAGGGTGCTACCATCACCAGCGATGATGGCTGTTCCCAATGTCAGCCGTCCGAAAAGCCGTGGCTCCATACGACTGGCATCACGAGACCCTCAGATGCCGCCACGCATCTATCCTCATTTGCTCGACCATGAAGACGATATGCAACGTCTCATTTCGGCGTGCAAAATCATCAGAAAGATTTTTTCCACCCAGGTTTTCTCTGGCGTTGCCGAGACTGAAATATTTCCGGGTCCTGACGTAGAAACCGATGGTAAATGGGAGAGTCTTCTTCGCAGACACGCAGGCCCCGTGTTTCATATCGCCGGCACGTGCAAAATGGGCCGAGATGACATGTCGGTCGTAGCAAGCGACCTCTGTGTTCATGATGTCAGTAATTTGCGCATCGTCGACGCGTCAATAATGCCCACAATCACCAGCGGTAACACCAACGCTCCTACAATGATGATCGCTGCAAAAGCTGCCGATATGATTAAGGCGAGGCCGAACAGAGCGTATTGATTGAACTAAGATCCTGGCTTCTCTTTATCTTCAATAGGGTACCCCGACTCTTTCCACTCACTGAACCCGCCTTCAATATGCGCCACTTTCTCAACTCCCATATCGGTAAGAGTCTTTGCGGCTAAAGCTGAGCGGCATCCACTTGCGCAAAACAACAGAAATGTCTTGTCCTGTTGAAAAACGTCTCTTGCGTAGGGGCTTGCTGGATCGAACCAAAACTCCAACATCCCACGTGGCGCATGAACGGAATTGGGAATAGTGCCCTCCCGCCACAGCTCCCGAACATCTCTGATGTCTACGAACTGAACGGACTCATCGTTTAGATGTTCGAGCGCAGTTTCTTGCGTCCATGTGTCGATTTCTGCATTGGCTTCGGCCACCCGGTGTTGTGCGGATTTGATGGGCATCCCAAATAGTCCTCAATTCATTTCTGACGGTTTGTCCTTAAATACCATGCCGGAGGCATTACGGGGTAAGGATGACGTTACGAATAGAGGCTTGCAAATCGATTTGGTTGCGGGGTACGCATCCAGCGTTGTCTAAAACATAGTTGAAATTTGGGTCACTTCAAAGAAGGCTAGTTGGCGGCGGCCCGTTGCCAGTTATCGACTCCGGTCCATTTTTCAATCTGCACCAAGGTGGTATTGGGTTTGATGCTGTGGGTGTGCTCGGTGATGTTTTCCTTCGGGTTGAGCAAATTCATGCAGCCACCGAGGTCCGTGGACTTGCCCGGCTCACCCGCCGGCCGGTATTCGGCCGAGGCAGTGGGGGCACTGATGACGCCCGGACGCAGCCGGTCGGTGACATAGGCGGCACAGACCACCGATCCCCGGTGGTTCCACACGCGGATGAGGTCGTCGCTTTTAATGCCCCGCTCCTCCGCATCTTGCCGATTGATGGTGGCCGTTAGATATTCATGCCCGTCGACCCGCACGCGGTGCTCTCTGATGTCCCGAATGGTGCATCCTTCTTCGTCACCCATGATATGGAAGGGATAGCGCGAGTGCGGCGTAAGCATCTGGAGAGGGAAATCTGTGAACTTTTCATCCCGCTCCGGGCTCTCGTAGGTGGGCATGTATTTGTTGAGCGGCGGCCGGCCGTCGTCGTCGATGTTGTTGAGTGTCTTGGCAACAAATTCGTATTTGCCGGACGGCGTTTGCAGCCCCTCGCCCCATTCGCCCACGTAGTCCGCCGGTAGTGGATGGGGTTCGGGCGTGTTCTTTTTCTGACCTTCGTAGAACCACCGGTTGGCCACCGGTGCGCGCGCGCCCTCTGACGGCGCTGGCACAACAAAGTAGCCTTTCTTTAAGTACTCTTTCCACGAGACGTGTTTTGACATGTCGGAGGAATCAAAGGCCCGTTTGCACCAGTCCAGCTCCGTGTTGCCGCCCTCTGAATACATCGCCCCCATGCCCAAGCGTGTCAGGATGGCGAGAAAAATCTCGTAGTCGGATTTGGATTCCCCCAACGGCTCAATGCATTGGTGCTGCATGGAGATGACCCGATGGTTGTTCATGGAGTGCATGTGATGCACGGCCCCGGTTCCCACGTTGTACCACTCGCCGATATCCCAATGCTCGAACACCGTGCAGGCAGGCAGGATGATGTCGGCGAATTTCGTTTCTCCTTCCCACCAGATCGATTGGTTGACCACGAATGGCAGGTTTTCGGACTGATACATCTCTACATAGCGGTCACCGTTCATTTGGGTGCCTAAGGACGAGCTGCCGTATTTGTACATCATCTCGATCTTGGCGTGACCGGGCGCGGGATAGCCGAACTTCATGAACTGACCCTGCACGGTCGTTACATCCATGGCATAGCCGGATGCTTTGCCTTCGAGAATGGCCTCCGGGATGAACTTGCGCGGGATGGCTTGGCGCACCGTGTTCATAGTGACGATGTGCGGCATGCGCTGATAGTTGACCTGATCACCAGCCCGGCGTTCGTGGTGATCAAGGCAGGCGATGAGTTCGGGGATAAGACCACGGCCCCGAACCAGCTTTGGCAGACCGACTTCACCTACATCAAGGTCATCGGGTGGGGCTGGTTCTACCTGAGCACCATCCTGGATGATTACTCCCGCTACATCATCGCCTGGACGCTGTGTACGAGCATGAAGGCCAGTGACGTCACAGACACCCTGGAACTAGCATTGCAGGCCTCAGGCTGCGACCGGGTCGAGGTCCGGCACAAGCCCCGCCTGCTGTCAGACAATGGCGCGTCCTACATCTCTAGCGAACTGGCCGAATGGCTCGACGACAACGGCATGGATCATGTGCGCGGCGCACCCTATCACCCGCAGACACAGGGCAAGATCGAGCGGTGGCATCAGACCCTGAAAAACCGCATCCTGTTAGAGAACTACTTCCTGCCGGGCGATCTCAAGACCGGGATCGGGCGCTTCGTCGCCTACTACAATCACCACCGCTACCACGAGAGCCTGAGCAATCTGACGCCCGCCGACGTCTACTTCGGGCGCGGCGAAACCATCTTACTCGAAAGGGAGAGAATCAAACAAAACACCATCAACCAACGGCGCTTGCAGCACCGCAAAACCGCCGCCTAAACTGAAAACCAAGATGGGCCAAACCCTCTCTTAGTTTATCAACCCCCGCTGTCCCAAATACTCTGACGACGGACAATGTGAATATCGTAACCAAAGTGTGTCTTATTGACACTATTCCACGTGCGCCATAGCGTGCAAGCTATCGCTGATGTTGCCTGAGAAGCAACTGACAATAACGCTGACGAACGACTTCTTTGTCGCCGGCGAACTTAAGGGGATGCACCGACCATGTCTGACCAATCACGGCCCAACGCCCTGCCACAGGACGTTGCTCTGTCCATTTACAAAACCATGACGCGGATCGATGCCTGCAATAAGCGGATTGAACAGTTGTTGGCCGCAGGTGCGCTGCAGTTTCAGTATTACCCTTGCGGCGGACAGGAAGCGATCCCGGCATCGGTGGCACCGCATTTGAACGACGATGATCAAGTGGTCACCACCTACCGCGGCGTTCATGACATCGTCGCTAAAGGCACGCCGATGGTGGAAATCATCGCTGAGATGATGGGCAAGATCACCGGCACCTCCAAAGGCAAAGGCGGAGCCATGCATTTGTCCGACCCGAACGCGGGCTTGATGGTCACCACGGGGATTGTCGGCGCCGGCATGCCTATCGCCAACGGACTGGCGCTGGCGTCCAAGATGAAGGACACCGGCCAAGTGGTGGTGGTCAACTTCGGCGACGGCGCGGCCAACATCGGCGCGTTCAACGAGAGCATGAATATGGCCGCCCTTTGGGAGCTGCCGGTGGTGTTTCTCTGCCAGAACAACGCCTATGCCGAATACACCTCCTTTGAGGAGTCGACCAAAAGCAAAAGCATTGCCGACCGCGCAGCCGGATACGGCATGCCCAGCGAAGTCGTGGACGGCACGGACCCGGACGCCCTTCATGCCGTAGCCGGACGGGCCATCGCCCGCGCCCGCAATGGGGAAGGCCCCACACTGTTGGAATGCACGGCCCATCGTTTGCAGGGCCACTCCTTCGGCAGTGAAGAAGACCACATGGATCAGGATGCCTTGGCCGCCGCACGTGCCAATCCGCCCATCGCCAAGTTCCGCGCCACTCTCATCGAGCGCGGTGATGCCACGGCCGAAGAGCTGGATGCCATCGAAGCGGCCACCAAAGAAGAAGTGGAAGACGCGGTTGAAAAGTCCATGGCCGCCGACATGCCCGGCGAAGACGAACTCTATGCGGATGTGTTTGCCGATACCGGGGCCGTGCCCTACGCAACCGCAAAGAACAAAGCTGAAGATCCGGACCTGTCGGACCGGGAGATGATCACCGTCCCCATGGTCGCCGCCATCACCGAAGCCCTCGACATCGCACTAAGCGAAGACCCCGATGTATTCCTTCTCGGCGAAGATATCGCCGACCCTGCCGGCGGTGTGACCAAGTCCAGCGCCGGCTTATCAACCAAACATGGCCTCGACCGTGTACGGCCGACGCCCATTTCCGAACAAGCCATCATCGGCGCCGCCATCGGCGCGTCCTTGAACGGCATGAAGCCGGTGCCGGAAATCATGATCAACGATTTCTCCATGGTGTGCATGGATCAGATTGCCAACCATGCCGCCAAACTGCGCTACATGTCGGGCGGCCGCACCAACGTGCCCATCACCATCCGCACGGTGACAGCCGGATATGTCGGCAATTTTGCCGCTCAGCATTCCCAGTCCCTGGAAACATGGTTCACCCATACGCCGGGCATCAAAGTGGTAGCGCCAAGTACGGCAGCGGACGCCAAAGGACTACTTCTCTCTGCCATCGCCGATCCCGACCCGGTGTTCGTGTTAGAGCCCATGCGCTGCTACTACGTGCCCGACCAGGTGCCGGTGGGCCGCTATGAAATTCCTCTGGGTAAGGCGGCGATCAGAAGGGAAGGATCGGATATCACGCTCATCTCCTACGGCTGGTGTTCGGTAGAAGCCAATGCAGCAGCTGACGCCCTGGCCGAAGCCGGTGTCAGCGCCGAGGTGATTGATCTTCGTTCTCTGGTGCCGCTCGATCTCGACATCTGCCTCACGTCCATCCGGAAGACGGGGCGGGCGGTGATCGCTCACGCCGCCGTTGAGTTTTCCGGCTTCGGTGCCGAACTGGCCGCCAAACTCAGCGAAGAGCTGCATGGCGAGTTGAAAGCGCCGATCAAACGCGTCGGGGCGCGGTACACGCCTGTCCCCTTTACACCGAGTCTGGAGTCTCTTCACTTCCCCAACGCGGACCGGATTAAGGACACCGCTCAGTCCCTATTGAGTTAGGAGACAGCACCCTTGGCAAAGATAACGTTGAAGGTGCCGAAGGCGGCTGTGTCCATGCAGGAGGGCACACTTGTGGAATGGTTTGTGGAGGACGGCGCATCCGTCAACTTGGGTCAGCCGATCTATGCCATAGAGACGGAAAAAACCACACTTGAAATCGAGTGCCCCTTCGAAGGGACTTTTAAACGCATTGGTGAAGTGGGGGTGACCTATAAGGTCGGTGATCCCATCGCAGAGATCATCCAATAGACTGAAAGGCCAGTTCGATATGGTCAGCCACAAAAACAAAGCGCCCCCGCTACCAGAGTAGGGGGCGTAAAGTCTTAGTGGTTGCGGGGGCCTGCAACCAGCGTTACTTGCCCCTGTCAAAGGTGTGGTTATAAGGTAAAACAATCATAAATATGTTGTAAAGCCCCCTGACTAGGGGCCACTTGCTCGTAGAGTTTCTGGCACGGGTGGTTTCATGTTAACGGCCTGATGCGGTCTTTCATGGTTGTACTGCCTGAGCCACTTTCTGATGACGGTCTTGGCCTGTTTGATGGTGGAGAACCATTCGGCATTGAGGATTTCCCGCCTGAGCGTTCCAGCGTATTTACACATATGAAGAGGGTTTTGGCACGAGATCCAACCTAAATTGTGCATATGTACTCAGTTAGGCTGCGCCCAAAAAAAATCTCATCAACAGTTGAACAGGTACATCATGAAGACCGGCGGATAAGGTTTTTGGAAGGGACAGTCCTTTCTGTAGATCTCATCTGTCTAATAGGGCGTATTTGCAGGCCGTGGGTTTGTGGCGATAGACTTTAGGTCGTCGGGAAGGACCGGATTGTGTTTTGGCGTCAACGATACTTCTGTTTGTTTTTCCCCCCAGATATTGACGTGATGACCGCCCAAGAAGCGAAACACGCCGATGTAACCCAGGCGCGAAGCAAAGGGGCCGCGCCAAATACCAGGTGGACGCCAAAAATAAGCACCGGTTCTCATGATGCCTTGGGGTCCGGAAAGATCTCCGGACAGAAGAAACATCTCTTCCACGCAGGGATGATGAAGTTCCCATTCTTTCCATCCCTCCGGATGGAAGTGGGCGCTGCCTTCAAGTACGAAGGTGGTGTCTCCGGTCTCCGGGTTATGACGTAGCCGTTTATGGGCGATGTAGCGGCCCCTGATGATATCGGGATCGATGCCCTCGGTGCTCCATTCCATGTCATGGAGGTTACGGTACAGCACGGCTGTTGCGTCCGGATTCTCGACCATATTCCCCCGTCCAGAGTAGATTTCCGGAGCATTGTCAAAGAACGTCAGCACAACCGCACCCCGTTCACTCGATGTGGAATAACGTTTCAAACCAGCGGGAAGATAACCATAGCAATCCAGGCCGTAGGCTTGGCCGTTGATTTCCAACTCCCCCTCGAGGACCAGAAATTCGTGGGCGCTGCCCAGGTGCTCGGTTTGAGAACGAACCCATCCGGCCGGATACCGTAGAATGATGGAACAGGCACCTGTTTGGTCATCCATGCTCAGCACTTTGCAGTCCAACACACCTAACGGCTCAGGCAGACGGCTTGTTTCCCATGGCAGGTCCTGGGCGTGGAGAAACTCGATATGGGGGCGGACCATGGCTGTATCCTGGACGGACTTGTGAACGTCGATTATGCACGGCAAAGATGCGCCTGCGTCAATCCGTAATCAGGCCATACGCCGACCGCCTTTGCCAGCGCGATGACGAACAGCACCATGAAATCGGGCATTGTCAAACTAACTGGGCCGGAGCGGAAGAAACCATAATACAGGATCTTCAGGCAGCAAGTTGACGCCATTCGGCCAGGGCAGCGTCTCGGTATTGTTTGAAAATATCGCGACGGTTGAGATGACGTTGGTGATTGAAGTGATTGTGGACCGAGGCTCACGCTGAGCTTTGCTTGGGAAGAATACTACGCGTCGCCACATTAATCCGTCCGAGAATCCCGTCTTCTTCCAGAAGGTTCCGGATTCGCTTCGACAAACCGACTTGCTTCAGCCCCTTAGTGTTCGCGCCATCAGCGATCCATTGTCCGATTAGCTCTTCAGCCTTGACTGTCCGTCTCGCCAAAGCAACATGGTTTCGGTTCTTCTGATTGAATCGGGGAATGGGGACTCTTCCCCAAGAGTGCGTATGGAAGTCCCGTCCCGACCTGTCCCTTTTGAAAGCGTCATCCACATCTGGACAGTTAGCATAATGAAGGCGGGTAAGGTTTTGGGAGAAGTAAGTTGCGGGGGCCCGATACCCTCTTCACCGAAAAATTATATGGTTTCGAGAAGGTCGTATCACTCTTGAGCCACCATCCGCTTGACTAGGTTCAAATAAGGGGCCCGCAACCAGCGTTGTCTACACCTGGATGAGGTTTGGTTGTGAGTACCCCTCCTTACGCTTCTTCAAAAATAGCGACGTCGTAAATTCCGGTGTTGTCGCGCAAGGGTTTTATCTCCTGATATTCACTTGAATTCCAATAGGATTGCGCGGCCTCCACGGATGGCCATTTGGAAATTACCACAACGCGATCATTAAAGATTTCACCTTCACAGTTGGTGACCGGCTCTCCTCGAATCACATATTCGGCCCCGAGCTTGTCCGTCAGTTCTGCTGCGCGGTCGGCATATTTCTGAAAGTTTTCGGACCAATCATCAACCCGCGCGATAGAAACCACATATGCAGCCATAAGACTCTCCCTTCAAGTTAGGCACCAACTTTACGCCCTTCTCTTTAAGAGGGGTAGGCAATGGAACGCAATGCGTATCAAATAGGGTGAGAAGGGTTGTTGGCGCGTGCCGAAAAAGGTGCGTCATTGCGCGTCAAACAAATGAACGTCTGAGGATAAGTTTTTCGTGACCGAGTTCTGGCAGGCAATCAAAGGCCAACCGCTGAAGATTTATTCGATTTGCCTGTTCGGGCTCGTCCTGTCGAATCTGGATCAGTCTTTTTTCGGCTACGCAATTCCCGGGATTATGGCGGAATTCGAGGTCGGGATCGATATCAATAGATGCCAGCACACCTTTGATTAGTCTCTCGTTAGGAATGTGAGAGGTTTGCTCCGCCGTATCGGATTGAGAAGACCCGACGTCGGAGTCTTCCGTATGCATCATGAATAGAAAATACTTTACCTGAGCCAGATCACCCTTATTCCGCCGCCTCTTGCGTTAAGACACAAACTTCACAGTCGCCACCCAAGTCCAAGGACCCCTGCCCTGCTACTAACGCGCCCACAGCGGCAAGGTTTTCGGGATTGGGCTTGGCAAAGGCAACATCACTATGCCGCACACCAAGGGATAGCAACGCTTCAGCGGTCTTGTATCCGGTGCGCATGGACTCCAGCACAGGGACCGACGCGCGTTCAGTGATTTCTGGTCCGACCGCCGCCATGCAGGTGCACCCAAGCATTATAGTATCGGCGCCGTCTTCAGATACAGCCGCTTCAATGGCTCTGAGAATGTTGTCCTTAAGATCTGCGTTTTGATCTTGAAGACTGGAAACGGTGGCATCGGCCCCTTCGACCCCTTCGACAGCACTGTCTTTCAGGACATTGCGGATCGAGACACAGCGGCTTTCCATGGCGCAACTGCGCAGACGTTCATGATAGATAAAATTCAGCTTGGGCGGCCAAATAGTCACGATAGAAAAACGCTTTCCGACATTACAGCACATGGCCATTGTCGCTTCACCGGCGCCGACAACTACCATTTGCGTCGCCGACTTCATTTCATCGATCCCATAGTCGCCGACGGCATTGATAAAGACGGCGTCGAATCCTGACTTTTCGGCTTCGATAGCGCAGTCCACATGGGCCAATGCCGCCAGTCCCCGGTCATAAGGGGTCATTGGAAAAATTTGCAGGCGGGTTTCTATCAGCTCGGGCTTGAAGTCTGTGCCGGCCAGTTCCGCAATGTGTACCGGCGGTTCGCTTTTGCCGGTCGGGGCCGCTCCCGATCCAATGATGCCGATACGGTACGTCATGTCATTAACCTTTGTAGTAATCCTTCAGCGCTTCAGCAAAAACAGACATCTGTTCAACCGTTCCCATACTGACACGGCACCAGGAATCATAGGGTGTGTAAGACCGGCCTACAAGCATATACTGGTGGAGGTACGTCAATTGCGTGTCAAACACATGAACGTCTGAGGAAAAGTTTTTCGTGACCGAGTTCTGGCAGGCAATCAAAGGCCAACCACTTAAGATCTTTTCGATTTGCCTGTTCGGGCTCGTCCTGTCGAATCTGGATCAGTCTTTTTTCGGCTACGCAATTCCCGGGATTATGGCGGAATTCGAGGTCGGGATCGATATCATCGGCTGGGTTTTGTCGGTCTCATTCATGGTTGCTGCCGGGATGATGGTTCTGATCGGCCTGGCCGCAGACCGCTACGGTCGAAGCAGGGTATTCACCGTCTGCCTGATTGTTCCCGCCTTCCTGGTCGGACTACACGCCTTCGCTCCGGACATTCTGTCGCTGACGATGCTCCGCGCATTGGCGTTCGGCCTCACCGTCTCGATGATTCCCTTGGCGACCACCTACACGTCAGAGGTATCGCCCGCCCGGTATCGGGGGCTGCTGGCCGGACTATTGCAAGTCGCTTATCCGATTGGCTGGTTTCTCGCATCCATAATTACGGTTCCGATCTTGGCTGCATATTCGTGGCGGGAGATTTTTCTGCCCGCGTTTCTGATCATTCCCGTGGCCATCGTGGTTTCACGTTTTCTCTCGGAGAGTGATCGATTTCTCGTCCGGCGGCAGACCCTCGAGTCCGGAGACAAAGTGAGTTGGCTGGATCATGCCAAAACCCTTACCGAACCGGTATTCCGACGGCGTGTCGCACTGTGCGCATCCATGTTGTTCCTGCATGGCGGGGCGTATGCCGGTACCGCATTCTACTTTCCTACCTTTCTGACCGAGACTCGCGGGTACGCGGAGGAAGTTGCCGTGGGGATTACCGGCCTGTCCTATGGCATCGGCGCTGTGGGCTATATTGCCGCGGCGATCATAGGAGAGTTTTATCTCACCCGTCGAAACACCATTGCGTTGTGGATGGCGATCGGCACGCTGGCCTTCCTGGGGTTTGTTTGGCTTGGCGGAACGCCGGCCACTGATATCTTCTGGTTTGCCGTAATGAGTGTGTTTTTTTACGGGGCGGTTGCGGTTCAATTGCCGATGGTCGCCGAATTGTTTCCGACCAAGGCCCGGGCCACCGCCGCGGCAATTTGCGGTGCCGCAGCGCAAATCGGTTTTGCCACCTATCCGGTTTTGGTTGCCCAGTTGGTCGAACCACTTGGGTGGAATTGGGCGTTCACTTTGGTGGTCGTGCCGTCCCTGGCACTGGCCGTGGCCGCCACCCTTGGTCTGCAAAACCTCAAATCGGGCATGACTCTCGAAGAAACATCGAGGGAAACCTCACCATAAATTGCGCAACACCCAGGAAACACTGTATTGAGTGCTCGTCCTTGGCCTCCAATCTTGAGGTGTCAGGAGGTATCCGATGAGTCACTCTGCCCTGACCTCGCCAGCTTGCATGACCTATGCCTGTTCGGACCCTCAACACATGGCGGCGTTGTTGCTGGACGTTTATGGTTGGGAAACCCTGTGCGAAGGCGTCATCGACACTCACCTGGAATCGCTCTGGGGCATCGCACCCGGCAGCGCCGGTGGGTCTTTTGCCGTCCTCCGCTCTCCCGGATCCGACAGGGGCATGATTCGGGTTGTCGCTGGACAAGACCGCAAACACCCCACACCCATGGGCATCCGTTGGAGCGGTATCGAGTTCGTGGTCATGGAGGATATAGAAGGATTCCACGACAAACTCGTAGCGCACCCGGATTTTGTCGTCGGCCGGCCACCGAAGACCATCGACCTCACTGACGCCGGGGCAAACGTACATACCTATTTCTATGTCTACCCGCCCGGCGGCACCTATTTCGTGATGACCATGGCAAAAACCAAAGCCCGGGATTACGACTTTCCGTCCTCCCCCAACCCGGTTGGACATATCTTCGATGTTCATCTGGACGTCGTCAAAGACGGCCCCAGCCGGGGTTTTTATGAGGACACCCTGGGTCTCATCGCTGTTTTCGACGAAGACATCACTGAAGGACTGTTCTACGAGACCTGGGATATACCGCCGGATTCGCCGGCCAATCTGACGGTCTTCAAGGGTGACGCACCGAAATACGGTCTGGACGGTATCGAAATGCGAACTTTCGAACGAAAGGTTATGGATCCGCTTCCCGCAGTCGCAGACAAATTCGATCCCGGGTGTTGTATGGCAACCTACTCTTGCACCGATATCGATGCCGTGTTCCGTTCAGTGTCCGAAAGCAACCTTGCGACCGTACTCTCCGAGCCACAAGCTGTCCGTGCCGAACCTTACGCCGGCGCCAAGGCTTTTACCTTCCTCGGCCCTGCAAAGGAACGCATGGAAATCTGCGAGAAGTTGTGGGGATAGAACGCGCAGAACATGGACTTTGAGACGGTGGAATGGGATTACGTCATCATCGGCGCAGGGACCGCGGGACTGCCGGCAGCCATCTTTGCCTCCCGCCGCGGAGCCCGGGTGCTGCTCATTGACGCAGCGGACTCCGTGGGCGGCACGATGCATCTCGCCATGGGTCAGATCAGTGCCGGCGGAACCATCCTGCAAGAAGCCAAAGGCATCGTCGACAGCCCAGACAAACACTACGACGACGTCATGCGCATGACGGAGGGCTTGGCGGACGAAAATGTGGTCCGCCAAACCGTCGATAACGCGCCGGACACCATCAACTGGCTTTTGAGAGGCGGGCTGATCCCTCTCGACGACCATCCGGTCACCGGGTCCAGTCCGGGCCGGGAGTGTTACCGCACCCCCCGTTACCTTTGGGGTGCGAATGCCGGTCGAGATATTCTGGCGGTGGTTGTCAAAGAGCTTCAGCCGGAACTGGGCAGTGGCCGTGTGGTGACACAGCTTAGTTCGCCAGTGACTGAACTCATTGTTTCCGATAGAGGTGACATTGCCGGCGTGCGGGCGCAGACACCCGATGGAGAACAGGTCTTCCGTGGACGCCACGTTCTGATCACCACAGGTGGCTACGCTGGCAATCCGGAGTTTTTCCAAGACCTCATTGGGCAGCCCACCTATACGACCGGGACTTATCCGACCAATTTAGGCAAAGGTCTCGAACTGGCATTGTCGGTCGGCGGTACGTTGCGTGGACGTGAACTGCATCGCTCGGGCACAGGTTCGATCCTGGACGCAGCCAGTTATCCCACAAGGATCTTTGACCGGTTTGAGACCGTGCCGCAAATAAGGCCGCCTTGGGAGATCTGGGTCAATAATGACGGCTGCCGTTTCATGCGGGAAGACGAACCCCTCCAGGAAACCCATGCCACTGTCATCGCAGAACAGGACAAGTTCCGATACGCCATCGTTTTTGACTCGGATATCTTTGAGTCTTCTCCGCCTGGCATTCCGGGTTGGTCGCGGGAACAGATGCGCACGCAATTCAACACCCAGCCCATGTTCCATATGGCGGAGTCCCTCGATCAATTGGCTGAGATGGCCGGGGTCAATGCGTCAGGACTGAGGCAGTCCGTTCGTGACTACAATAGGAGCGTTGAAACGGGCTCTGATGACTTTGGCCGCACCCACTTCCCCAGAAAGATCGTTGAGGCGCCCTTCTACGCCATCATCCATCACGGCCATTCGGTAACGTCGTCGATAGGGATCATCGTTGATGATGATTTCCGCGTGGTGCGTGAAAGCGGCGAACCGATCAAAAACCTTTATGCTGCTGGCGAAGTGCTCGGCAGCGGCGTCAGCCTTGGTGCGGTGTTTGCTCCAGGCATGATGCTAACCCCGGCTCTTACCATCGGCCGTGAACTGGGCCGCAAATTGCCGATACGGTCTGCTTAAAGGCTCTTTGAAGATTGTTCTGTGTAAGTGGTTGCGGGGGCTCGCAACCAACGTTGTCTTCGCTTAGATGAGGCGTGGTTGTAAATTCCTACAACTTTTTTAGGCGCATTATTGCTGCATTTGGCCTTCCTTACCAAAACCAAATGTACGCCTGTTCGCTCTTCATCATGAAGTTCTGCGGATAGGGTTTCCGAGAGGGACAGGGCTCAAAAGGCGAAGCCGTTCCCAAAAAGCCGCCGTCCAAAAAGCCGCGGTTGCCACACGACTCCCCTCCCCATAATATCCCAGTTGGAATTGGATGATTTCATAGTCAGTTTCGCAAGGTTTTTTGAAGTGTCCTGCTACTTGAGCGAGTTATAGTAATGCGAGTTTGTTTTACCGCTTTCCTTTTTCTCATTGTTTCGGCCTGTGCTAACGGCTCAGGTGAGTCTGTCGTCTCTGAGGCCGACCTCACGCAACTCTCTCTCACAAACCCGCAAAACGCTAACGGGCGGGTGCTTACCGGCGGACAGCCATCGCCGGAAGACCTTGCCGCACTGAAAGAGATGGGCTTCGGCACCATCATCAGCCTGCGCACGGAGGGCGAAGACGTCGGTTACGACCAGGCAGCGGCGGTGGACGCCCTGGGCATGACTTTCGTCAATATTCCGGTCAGCACTGGTAGCCGGCTCAATGCCAACACGGCGCTGCTTCTCCGTGCCGCCATCAACCAGACCACCGCGCCGGTGCTGGTCCATTGCGGTAGTGGCAACCGGGTCGGCGCTATTCATGCCCTCGGCGCCCGCTATCTGGACGGCAAATCCATCAGCGAGGCCCTTGCGGTTGGCCGGTCCACAGGCCTGACCCGCTTAGAACCCACGGTGCGGGAACTTCTTGAGAGCGGTGGCGGGCAGTAAAGCCCCACGATGGCATTGTCAGACATAAAAGCATCACCTTGACACATTGCGATGCCGTTGGGTGGGGACATCCGTACCATCAAGTTGGGCCTAGATTTTGCGGAATACACGAAATGGAAAGACCTGCAAATCATCCCTATTGAGCACGTTGTTGACGAGATCAGCAACAGATCTGGATACGGTGTCTTCAAGTATCTGGAAAAAAGCTAGAGCGGGGAAATTCATGTAAGGAACAATAGCCCGCCCCAAATGCGTGTCAGTTTCCGGGTGGCCGATACGTTACGTTCCTTTTGACCGCGCCGTCTATGGTCTCCGGTGAAACCAATACGGTAGAGGATACGTTCAGAGCGCCGGCGGCACTGACGAACAGGGAAAGCGCGGCTGCCGCTTCCTCATCCGGCAGATCAGCGATTATAAGAAGATCGTGGTTTCCGAAGGCGTAATAGAAACTCTCAAGGGTACCGCCCAACCCTTCCACGGTTTGCTTGAGAGCGTCCCGGCGCCGGGTGCCGCCCTCTTTGAGCAAACCCCTAGCGCCTTCCCGGGTGTAGCTTGTCTGAAACAGATACTTGGCCATCTCTCTTAACTTCTCCAACTTCTGGGTTCACTTTTCAAATTTTGCTCCACTGATGGTGGTTGCTTGCAGCTTTGCGGTCAAGACCGGTCACACACCAGAGCTTGTGATCTCCGATCATTTTTTCGGGCGATACGATGGTCCGGCCCTGAAGAAAGGTCCGGTCGAACCAAACGATCACCTAGTTCCCAAGATCATGCTGGAGGTAACGGAGAGATCACTCATGTCGCCTTAAATCCTATGCGGCATCCAGAGCCGGAGTGGATGCGCGGATTTCATCCGCTTGCCCGGCGGGATGCATCATCCTTGCCATGATGACGGCAAGAGTAAAGACGATCAGCGCCCCTGTTTGGTGGGCCGGCGCCAGAGCCAGCGGCACAACGAAAAGCAATGCTGCGACACCAAGCCCGGTTTGAATGACCAGCATGGCCAGTAGCGCATTTTCTGTGTTGCGGACGGCTTGTGCACGCTGTCCAGTTCGAATGCGCCACCAGATTCAGTCAACAAAGCACACCATAAGAATGCCCAGGACACGGTGATTGAACTGAACGGTAATCACGTTCCCAAACCAGTTCAATTGCCAGGGAGAAATGGAATGGACGCCTCCCACCCCTGATGCTGGAAGTCCGAAGGAGGGTGGTGGACCCTCACGGGCCGACGGCATCAATGTGCCAATGGGGAAGATCAAGGTCTTCACAGGCAAACCGGAGGGTCCGAGATGAAGACTAACAGAACTGTCGTCGGCGTGGATACGGCGAAGCGTGTGTTCCAGTTGCACTGGATCGATATGGAGAGCGGCGAGATCGTGGATCTGAAACTGACGCGGGCGAAGTTCCTCGAACGGCATTGTCAGACTAACTAGCGTTGAGTAGAAGAAGCCGTAATTCGCACAATTTCAGGCAGCAAGTTGCTGCCACTCGACGAGGGCAGCGGCTCGAGCTCGTTTGAAAATATCGCGGCGGTGGAGATGACGTTGGTGGTTGATGTGGTTGTAGATCAAGGCGTGGACAGAGGTAAACGTCTGCAGGGTCTTGATGTCTCTGAACCGCGCCATCGCCCCTTCCCGTCGTCGGAAGGGCTGGTGTGAATTTTCGGCTCTATTGTTGAGTCAACGCTTGATCTCTTGGCGGCTCTCGTTGCCGATCACTTTCATCGCAGCCCTGTATGACTTTAGCCTGTCCGTAACGATCGTGGCCGGCCGACCATAACGCTTCATCGCACGTCTAAGGAACTCAAGCGCAGCCCTGTGATCCCGCCGTTTCGTGGCATAGACCTCAAGAACTTCGCCTTCATGATCAACGGCCCGCCAGGCCGCAATCTGGGCGTAAATCTTCTTATTGAGGTTGGAGACCGTCCCAGGGCTTACCCGCGTACCCCACAAGGCTTCGGTGATGTCCTCCACCCGCCGGACAGACACACCGGCAAGGTACATCTCCATCAGGGCTTCCTCGACCGAAGCCTCGCGCCGCCGGTAGCGCTCGATAATGGCCGTCTCGAACGTCTGGCGGCGCAGCTTCGGGACTTTCAGGGTCACCTCGCCCGCCTTGGTGTGAAGCTTCCTCTCGTAGCTCCCGGCCCGGGTGTCCCGGAGGGCCTCCGTGCGCTCGTAGCGTTCCGCATTGCACAGCCGGTCCGCCTCGGCGTCCACGTAGCGCCTCCAGCGCAATCTTCGACTTGAACTCAGGCGTGAACTTCGGTCGCTTCGTCATCTCGTATTCCTCCGTAACCGGTGGAATACACCTTAAACAACTGTCCGATTTTCCGGGACCACCTCACTCTCACTTTGTTATTTGCATGGGGGAGGTTATCATCTCGGCGATGAGGCCACCCTCAAAGCCGAACCAGCCACTTTTTCAGCAGCCTGCTAGTAGCTGTAGCTGATGTTTATCCCGAAATGACGTCCGCGGCTCAAGTTAGCCAACTGAGCATACGGGAACGAGAATGTCTGGTTGGTGTTGGCAAAGAAGGTGAAGCGCCGCAAGTCACGGAACCGGAATGAACCAGCAAGAGTGCGGTCATCAAGGATGTTGTTGACATAGGCCGTCAACTTCGAGCGTTCGTCTTCGATGCCAATACGGGCATTCCACTTAAATTCCCAACCCAGGTAAGACAAGTTGTAGATTTCAGACCAACGCTTGCCTGTCATATTCATGTCTGTGCGGAAAAATACACCCCAGTCGTTAAACACTTCTGGCGTTGCGTAGTCAGCGGAAACCTGAATCTGCCAGTCCGGATACCGGTAGGGCTCGTTGCCCGCGAGATCTGCATCAACACCCAGTTGTGGACCGAAGGTGCCTTCAACAAAGAACTTGTACTCGGGGTCCGCGTAAGCGACGGAACCAGTGAATGAAAGGTCCTCTGTAGCAATGTAAGTGCTTTCAAGCTCGAGCCCATACACCTCTGTAGCACCAGCGTTGGTCGAGATGGTTGAGTCTTGACCTTGGGCATCGAGGAAGGTCTGGCGAATTTGCTGGTTGGTCCAGTCGATGTAGTAAACGGCAGCGTTTAGAAGCAAACGGCCATCCATCCACAAAGTCTTGGCACCCAACTCATAGTTCCAAGCCGTTTCCTCCAAAACGTCAGGTGACACACCAAGGTTTGCAGCGACAACAGCGTTGTTGAAGAAACCAGGCTTGTTGCCTCGGGAAACGACGCCATAGAGGGTCACGTCATCATTGGGCTTATAGTCAACAATGAAACGCGGCAGGAAGCGCTTGAAGCTCGCCGTATCAAAAGCGAACTCAGCGAAGTCTTCATTGGAGTTGTTACCCGGCACTTCCGCCAACGTTTGCGGCTCAAACTCTGCCGTGGATTCACGAACGTTGTCTTGCTGCCACCTGGCATCAAATCCAAGCGCGAACTGATCTGTTACATTGTACGTGACACTGCCAAATATCGAGTAGTTGTCGATGTGACGGGAGGACCCGACCTGACCAAATGGACGAGCAGGTGTCAGACGGAGGTTACGTCCTAAAATATCGTGCTCGTAGTAAGATGCGTACGAACAGCGACATGGTATCGGTCGTTGGCGCTGTAATTTTGGCTTGGATGCTCTTGTCCTGGAATTCGTTAGTCGCACGGTTGGCTTCAAGCTGCCCGACGGAACCAAAGAACAAGCCGTCGAATCCGCCAAGGCCGTTGGCTACACCAAAGCTGTCGTCCCAACTGGCGTCCTGAATATTTTCGTCACTCTGCTTGTTGATGCCGCCACGAAGTTCGAAAGCCCAGTCGTTGCTGGTCACGTAATCAATTTCAGCCGTATAACGCTCAGTGATACGGAATTGCCCGACTTCCATGCCAAACCGTTCCGCCACGCGTTGGTTGTTTTGTTCGACTGTCTTGATGTTGGTCGGAAGTTTTCCGCAAATGTAACCCAGCGGTGGGTTGTTGCTGTAGAACAAGCAATTGTCGAGCGTTTCCGGGAGACTTGTCGTCGCAGGCGGCCCGTCATCGTCCTCGGCATAGGAACCAAACACAGTAACCACCAGGTTTTCCGTGGGCTCCCAGAGTAACTTGCCGGAAATGGCCTTGGTTTCTTCGTCACCGATGGTGGCATTGTTCTCAAACGTCGCGACGTTGTTCCATTCCCCGCCAAACTCATAGTAACGGGCACTCAACATACCTTTTACCTTGCTGGAACCGAATAAGGGGCCGGATACGGTGACTGCCGTGTCGTACCGGTGGTGTTCCCCGATATCGATATCTACATCAACTTCAACTTCGTCACCGGGTGTTTTTGTAATGAAATTCACGGCGCCGCCGAAAGTGGCACGGCCGAACAGAGCTGACTGCGGTCCTTTTAGGACTTCAACCCGCTCAATGTTGTTAAAGCCAAACGTTGCCGCTGTGCCGAGCACGAAATGACCATCGACAAAGACCGACGAGTTTTGACGGTCGATCTGGCCGGTGTTGACGACCAGGCCCCGGAAGTAGGGATTTGAGGTGCGTGCACCGACGGTTTCCGTATAAAAACCTGGCGTATAGTCGGATAAATCCACAATGTTATCGACACCGCGGTCGAGAATGTCGTCGTTGGTCAGAGCGGTCACCGTCAACGGCATTTGCTGCAGGTTTTCTTCGCGTTTACGCGATGTCACGATGATTTCTTCGATGGCCAAGTCCTGAGCAAAGACGGGCGAAGCATCATAAGTCGTGGCGATCAGTGCTGCGCCAGCCACGGACGCAAGTAGTTTGGTCTTTCTGGTCATTGAGACCCCCCATAATTCGGCAGCGGAAACCCCAAATAAACGTCCCCTGCCTTTCCACACATTTTGCTGTGATACTGCTGCAACCCGCCGTCTAGAAGGGGAAACGCCGCCTAATGGTTCGTTTGTAAGGAGGTGTTACTTTCGCGCCACAATATATGGGGGAATCATAGAAAATCATCTTATGCATTCCTCAAAATACAGAACAAATATCTTATTTGTCTGTTCGAGGAAGAAGAATGTACGTTACCGTCGGTGGAAGGATCAGGGTTCATTCCGCCAGAGTCGTCAGCCGGTCGTAGTGAATAAAATTGAGGCCAAGAACAAACCCCTCCACCCAGCTGGGCGCGTGCGAAACCCGTCACGTTCAAATACAACAAAGAGTCAGTTTGAACCCGGCGGCACCAGTTCAGGCAATGAAATCAAGGCGCTTTTAGAGCAAACCTTTCATATGTTTTGCCCTGCCCGTTTGGCGTCGACATATTTCCTAAACTCACCGTAAAACGTGCGCACCTCATCTTTCATGCTCATATCGGGCGGCAGTAAATAGTCAGGCGCATTCTTTTCCAAATAAGCGAGAATCTTCGGCGGCAGATCTTTAACGCCACCCATGATTTTTTTGCCGTGGTTCGAGATGACCAGTCCGCCGTCCCAGGCGCCCATCTCCATCCACGGCAGCCACTGCCGCACGGACGTATGCGTCGTTACGTTGGCGGCCTTGGTGATGTCAGGATTGTCTATATCGGCCCGCTTCACCCAGGAGTTATAGATACCGCCGCCTTGATAATAGTCACTGCCCACATAAGCCGGATACTCTTCCATCTTCAGAGGCGACTCACCAAACCACATCAGGTCATTGTAAAAGCACAAGTCTTCGCCCTGTTCGATGTAATCAAAGTGAAAGGGGCCGTTGGGACCATGGACATCATAGTGACGGCTCACGGACGCGTTTTGAATATGAAAGGTTTCGACGGTGCGCTCGATGTAAGGGTTGTACCACGTATCAATGATGTCGCCGGTCTCCGCATCCCGCCACCACATGCTTTCCCGTTGCAGGAAGGTGTAGCCAGTGTCGTCTTTGATGCACCGAGTCAGATTAACGGCTTCTGACTGCAAGAGAAGTTTGCTGCGCCGCCCGCTAATCATGCTCCAGACTTTTCCTGTCGCCCAGGCGACCGAGGCCTCACCGGAAATATCTGAGCGAGACTTAAGGTAGGCGTCTAAATTATCTTGAGGATCCTCAAGATCCAGACGGCGGTGTGCAGTTTGGGCTTGGGCTGCTCCTGAGGCCGCCACACTAGCCGCAGCAATACCAGCAAGAGCGCTGCGGCGTCCGAACGCATTAAGATCACTGGACATCATGTCTCTACTTCATACTTAGTGATTACAATTCTTGACCATACCAAGAGCTCATCTGAGTTTAAGACGAACAAGGCCTCAGGATTGCTCCCGAGGTCTTGTAGCTAACGATAAAATGACAGCCTAGAAGCTGTAGTTTACCCGAAGCCCGAACTGGCGCTTGTCGCGCAAGCTGATCCGGTTGCCTTCCCGGCTGAAGTCAAAGTTGCCGCCGGGACGTTCGCGCACATCAAAGCTCACGTCCGCAAAGTTGGCCGCCGCTGCCGGAGCGTCTTCATCCAACAGATTGGTGACAAAAATTTCCACTTGCAGATTGTCGCTGCGGAATCCGGTGCGCAGATTGGTATCAAGCGCCCGTTCGACTTTGGCAACGTTTGCATTACTCGTGAAGTAATGACCGGTGTAAAACATATCCGCCCGCGTATACCAGGTATCAAACATGCCGAAAATGCCGGAGCTCGACAGCGGATGGTTATAGGTGCCGTTCAACGAAAACGACCAAGGCGGGAAGCGCGGGCCCCGCTGACCTTGCACATCGGCCTGCGGACCGAAGATATCACCGAAGTCACCGCTGCCTTCCCCTTCTGGGAAGGAGTCGATCTTTGCATCGATATAGGCGAAGGATCCCTGCAGTGTGAAGTTTTCGGTCACGTTGGCCGTCGCGTCAATCTCAATACCATAGATATCGGTGGTCGCCCCGTTGGCCTGAAACCCCACTGTGCGAAATGGATTGGGAAAACCAGGTCTTACTTCTGTGACAAGCTCGATGGAGTTGAAGAGCTCATCACTGCGTTTCATGTAAAACGCAGCCAGGTTGAATGCCACTTGATCTTCAAAGGCCTGCTGTTTCCAACCCAGTTCAAAGTTTTCAAGACGTTCTTCGCCAAAGGTCGTGTCGGCTCCGGGTGCTAGGGCCTGTAATTCTGCAAGTTGTGCAGCATTCAGTTCACCGACCGTCTGATTGAAGCCCCCGGGCAAGTTCCCCACACTCCAGTTGGCATACAGCAGCGTGTCATCATTGGGTTCGTAGTTCAAAATCACACGCGGCAGGAATTTCTTGAACTTTGCCGGTGAGATTGGAGTGGCTGCCTGAAGGTTAACCACCTCGTTCGAGATTTCGTCCTCTTGATACCGCCCTTCGGCGATGATCGAGAGTTCGTCGGTGATCTGATAGTCGAGGGTGGCGAACACAGCGGGTGTTTTCGCGCCTGTTTCGTTGAGCGGTACAAAGGCTGAGCCAAAGAAAAAGGAAAAACCACGCGTGTTGGCTGTGACGTTCCGACTGTCGAGGTCGATTTTGGTGTAGTTGCCGCCAAAGGACCAAGCCAGATCACCTTCAAACAACGTCCCTGCCAGACGGGCTTCGATACTCTTGTCTTCAATTCGGCGTGAAAGGAAGGTGAGATAGGATTGATCTTCCATGGTGTCGAAATCACGCCACAGACCGATCTCATCCGTATTGTAACCCGCTGTCATGGTAAAGGAGATGTCGTCGGTGAGGTCAAAAGTAAAATCACCAGCGATGCGGAAGGCATCCCGTCTTAATCCAAACTTGCCATTGTCGTTGATGTCGAATGCCGGAAACGAAACTCCCGCGGAACGGGCGTCGTTATTCCACAGGCCTGCCATAAGAGCAAAACTGTCAGGGCCTGTGTTGAGGCCAATGGTATTTTCGGGCGGCGCCTTAACAACGCCGCGGAAGACGGATTCAGTCGTAACGCCGCGTACACCAGGTCCGTCAAACGGCTCATTAACGTCCGCATTCCCCGTGACGGGATCAAGCGTGAAACCGCCGAAATTATGAAACGCGATGCCGGTGGTCGCTTGCGCCGCCGGTGGGCCGTCGTCATCTTGATAGTAGTGGACGCGGATCTTTGACCGGAACGTGTCCGTGGGTTCGAACACGGCAGTACCACTGACAGACCATGTCGACGTTTTGCCCAGTTCCTGATCCGGCACGGCGATGTTGTCGTAATGACCGCCGTTGTAATCGTAACTTGCGTTGAGGCGAACGCCAAACGTGTCGGAGACAGGCCCTTCGACTGATCCTGACACCCGGTATTCATCGCGGGTGGCACCGAGCAAGGAAACATCCGTGACGAATTCGTCTCCAGGTTCCTTCGTCACATAGTTGATGGCGCCGGCAAAGGTATTACGGCCGAACAGTGCGGATTGCGGCCCCTTAATGATTTCAACCCGTTCCAGCTCCCTAACGCCGATCCCCTGAATGCCGCCAACCACGGGAATGCCGTCGATAAAGATGCCGGCCGTCTGGTTCAACGGATTACCGCTCAAAAGTATTATGCCGCGAAATCGTGGCGTGGTGTTGATACGCGCGGGAAGGGAGTTGAAGGCCTCAATGAATACACCGGGCGCAGCCTTGGCCACGTCGAGAACATTCTCATAAGCACCACTTTGCAGCTCGACGCTGCCCAATGCCGTAATGGCAACAGGCGTGTCCATCAGGGTTTCTTCGCGCTTCCGCGCCGTCACCACAATTTCTTCAAGGGCAAGCCCCTGAGCAAATGCTGGCGATGAATCATAGGATATGGCGATCAGTGCTGCGCCTGCCACGGACGCGAGTAATTTGGTCCTACCGGTCATGATGACTCCCCCCTTTTTTTGTAGGGTGCATCGACGGAAACCAGACATTTAAAAAACTACTATTCCGTTCGATACTCCCCGCCTTATCCGCCTAGAAGCAAGAACGCAAACAAACCTTCATTTATGAGGACGTGTTACGGTGCCACATTGGCAGGCGGAATCATAGAAAGATCGTCTCTACAATTGCCAGATTTGAGAAAAGTCATCTCAGCTGCTGTTGGGTTAGGAAACCCAATCATTACAGTGGCATGAATACCTAAGAGTCTGGCCGGAAAAGAATCGTTTATTTTCATAACCTTGCTAGTCTACGGATGAAGACTTGGATGCTGGCGATCAGGAGCCAGGCAAGGGCGCTCTCGACGGTCGCCTCGAAGTCCTTCGCAAGGCGGCGGCTGCGCCCGAACCATGCGAAGGTGCGTTCGACCAACCGCCTGTTTTTGGAGGCGGTTTTGTGGCGGGTGCGCGCAGGGTCGCCGTGGCGCGCTCTGCCCCCGGCGTTCGGCAATTGGAACAGCGTCTTCCAGCGCTTTCGCCGATGGGCGAAGAAGGGTGTCTTCGAGCGGCTGTTCGAGGAGTTGTCGGCGGAACCGGATTTCGAATATGCCCTCATCGACGCCACCATCGTCAGCGTTCACCAGAAGGCG
Source organism: Rhodospirillaceae bacterium (assembly GCA_965207985.1). Classification (GTDB taxonomy): domain Bacteria; phylum Pseudomonadota; class Alphaproteobacteria; order Rhodospirillales; family Rhodospirillaceae; genus CBDBND01. The sequence continues at coordinate 126,444 of CBDBND010000018.1, forward strand.
AGCGGCGCAAAAGGGGGACTCAAAATCAGGCCATCGGCCGATCACGGGGCGGATTGACCACCAAGATCATCGCCCTGGTCGACGCACTGGGGTGTCTGGTCCGCTTCGTGCTGCTCCCTGGCCAGCGCCACGACATGATGGGCGTCCAGCCGTTGATCGACGACGTTCACTTCGATGCCCTCATCGCCGACAAGGCATTCGATGCCGGCTGGCTGCGAGAGCAACTGGACCAACGTGGCGCAAGCGCCGTCATTCCCTCGCTCGCCAACAGGAAGCGGCCGGCGGCCTACGACAAGCACATGTACCGCTGGCGACATCTGATCGAAAACTACTTCGCCAAGATCAAGGAATTCCGTGGCATCGCAACACGCTACGACAAGACCGACATCAGCTACGCCGCAAACTGCAACCTCGTCGAAACCATCATCGCCATGCGTTAAATGTCAACAGACCCTAAGCTCTTTTTAGTCCAGAGTCGCTAGCCGGTCATAGTGGATGAAATTGAGATCGTGAACGAACCCCTCCACCCGGCTGGACGCGGCATCAAAACGAATTTTCTCCCATAACAGCAAACCCGGAGCTCGCTCTGTCTGGCGGCGAATGACGCGACGGGTCAGGGCCAAACGCTTCTCCAATGATGTCGTGGAAAATGCGGCAGCCAGCAGAGGCATGATGGACTGATCGCAATACCACGGGATTGCGCCGGTACAGGAATGCCGCTCAATTGGCACAAGAGCATCCATGGTTGGGTCAACTGCGTAATCCAAGTTAATGCCAAGTGTGCTGTTCCATTCCCCTTGCAAAAGGACCGCGACATACCGGGCGATTGGCACCGGCCGAATTTCCATGCGTACATCGATCCTTGCCAAGTGTGAAGCAACCAATTGATAGATTGACGCGGAGTAACTGGACAATCCCTGTGCCACTTCGACGGACAAGTCAAAACCACCTGCATGTCCCGCTTCTGCCATCAAGGCACGCGCTCTTTCGAGATCATAAGGATAAGGCGCGTAATTAGGGTCGTACCCAAAAGCCATGTGCGGGGTGAATTGGCGGGGAACCACGGCTTCATCGCCAAGAATGGCTTTGACAATGGACGCATTATCGACCGCGTGATTGAGTGCCCGCCGCACGCGCACATCACGTAGTGGAGAGTCGACCGTAAGATTGAAAGGCAAGGTGACGACGCCGGGTCGGGCAAAAGCAAGAACCGTATGGCCTTCAGCCTCGATAACCGGTTTGTCGTCAGGCCCCATGGAAAAAATGATATCGAGGTCACCGGATAAAAGTCCCTGCAACCGCGTTGTCGGGTCATTCACCTCATGAATGGTGAGTGTATCGATCTCGGCTTGCCGCCATGACGTTGTCGCGGCCTCTAGGTCGATCGTAATATCTCTCCAGTCGCTTACCTGGAATGGTCCAGTTCCCACGGGCTTATCGGCAAATCCAGTTTGTCCCAAAGCCATCCATTGCCCAGGTTCAACTAAATAGAAAATGGACAACCGCTTAGGCATAAACGGATCAGAGCGGTTTGTGATGATTTCTATCGTATAGGGGTCCAACGCATTGATGTGGGTGATGTGGGTCAATTGCTGAACCACCGAAAATATTGCGCTTTGCTCTTCGCGCACAAAGTTTAGGTTTTGCTGCACGGTTTTGGCAGTAAACGGCGCTCCGTTCGAAAACTGGACCCCTTCCCTCAGTTTGAATTGCCAGCGGAAGTCGCTCAGCCGCTCCCAGGATGTCGCGAGCAGCGGCTGAATGTTGCCATCGCCGTCCAGATACGTCAGACCTTCGAAGATTGCGGGAATAGTAAAAGCCTGGGGATTGCCGCCGAAAGGCCGACCGTAGGGAATGCCTTTGTGTTCCGGCAATTGGGGCACGGCGACGCGAATTTCCCTCGCCTCCATGGGCATCGGCAGCCCGAGGAAAATACTCGTCGCGGCAACAATATATGCAATGGCTCGGATCATGCGCATGCCCGAGCATAGCCTTGTTTGGCACGGACAAAAAAGAAGGCCGGTCTTTCGACCGGCCTTCGAAACAGTGTTGTGGAACTGTTTCTTAGAATTCAGAGCGCAAACGCACACCAAATTCACGGAGTTCAGGCGGTGGGGAAGAGTAATCTCTTCACAGGCAAAGCGCCAACACTTCTCGTTCGCCGACGTTTTGAGACGGCTGCATCCCACCCTGAAGGTCCAAGCCGGGAACCTTCGGGACCTGCATGACCCGCCCAGTTGCTTCAGCAGGCAAGAATCACGGGTTCTGTCCGTATATGCTTCCTTGCCTGCTCTACCTCCCGTCATCTGTCGCGCCGGGCGGCGTCGACAACGCGCTGCACGGTCGCCCGCGCGACACGGAATTCCCGTGCGATCGCCGCCGGCTTCAAGCCGGCCTCGAAGGCGGCGAGGATCAGCTTTTCCTGTCCCGGAGTCACCGATGCGCCGCCGCCGGCTCTCGCCGGTCTCGCCGTTGCCGGCCTGGCCGAAACCGGCTTGTCGGCCTTCCGCTCCGACGCGGATGGCCCGCCAGCAGCGTCAGCAGACGGAGGGACCGGTCCAGATCGGCCGGCAGGGCAATCCCCGGATTCCGCCGGCCGGCAAATCCTGTTGCAGACCTTCCCGCCATGGACGTTTCCTCGTCCATCAGCCGGCCGGTCGCAGGTCCGTCCCGGTATCGAGCACCGGCAACCGGGCGATCGCCGCACCGCTCTTCTCTTCGGCGAGCCGAAGCTCGTAGAGCTTCTGGAGGTTGAGCCAGAACTCGCCCGTGGTGCCGAAGAAACGCCCGAGCCGAAGCGCCGTGTCCCCGGTGATGGCGCGTTGGCCGTTCAGAATGCCGGTGATGCGGTTCGTCGGCACCTTGATGCGCCGGGCGAGCTCGGCCGCGCTCATGCCGAGCGCATCAAGGTCTTCGCGCAGCGTCTCGCCGGGATGGATGGGTTCGCGCATGTCGCGCCTCCTATCGGTGGTAGTCGACGATTTCCACCTCGGTAGGGCCGGGGCTGTCTTCCGGCCAGACGAAGCAGATTCGCCACTGGTCATTGATCCGAATACTCCACTGCCCCCGCCGTCGCCCCCTGAGCGCCTCCAGCCGGTTACCGGGCCGCGCCAGATCGCCGAGCCCGGTGGCCGCGTCAAGCTGGTCAAGCTTGCGCGAGGCGGTGCGTGCGAAGCCCGAGAAGGCCGCAACCCGGCGTCCCCGGTAGAACGGCTCGGTACGCTTGTCCCTGAAGCCAACGATCACGACGCATCCGAATCACCGCCCCTGCGTGGCGCTCATCGTAGCGGCCGCATCTGCGTTACGTCAAGCATAACGAAATTGCTGGCGCCGGATCTCGTCATCCGCCGCCGCTGACGCGCCCGGCTGACGCGCCGCCGTTCGTCACCGCACCGACAGCCTGTCGGCGGCGTTCCGCAACCTGCGCAAGGACGAGGTCGAGGATATCCCACCGATGCCACCGACCATCCTGTCTCGGGGATTCACAAAGGTCCGCGCCACAATTGATCATGCTGCCGGGTTTGGGACCTCGTGTGCCGGCGCGCCCGATGCAATCAGCGCGTCGATCCTGTCGGCTACTTTCTGGGCGGCGTCGCGGAGCTGGTCCATGGTCCAGTCGGCGGCGTAGCCCTCGGTCACGTCCCGGGGCCGGGCATGGTTGCCGCCGTCGGCGGAGAGAGCGGTGGATCAGTCCAGGGTCACCGCGACGCGGTCGGTGGCGGAGGACTCTCCACTTTGTGTGCTGCAAACCTGGAATGCTTGTTTCCAATGGCAGGATCCCAAGATCTGCGCGCTGGCCAGCGTGGAAAACATGAAGTTCGACCAGTTCTGGGTTAAACCGACGGGGGCCGATTTAGAAGCGAAGCAACCGTTTCCAGGCGAGCCCTGGCGTGTGCCGCTCACACACCCGGGCGTTGTGAAAGCAGACTATATCGATATGCGGATTACGACCTTGAACCGGTGTGTCGCAACAAAAAGGGAAAATTACAAAGCCGTTCCCGAGGAGCTGATAGGAACCGTCGAAATTATGGTAACGGTCATATCGCCAAGCCCGGAAGTACACGACTGGAGAGAGTCCGTTTTTGTATCGGAACGTGAAGAAGGCTGGCGGGTTGTTGGTTTTGCTTTGAACGAACCCGAAACATGTATGGATGCACCACACGAGGGTGATTTCATGCGTTACTGTGACCTTTACTATTTTATTCCTCCATGGGCCCTCGAAGAAGAAGTGCGTCAACAGGCTGAGAACAGGTAATCGGATTGGCGTGAACCGCCATGCCCCATCCATCACCATTTCTATGGACCGCGGTTTCAGTGCCAACTGCCGGGTCATTTAGTGTTTTCAATCAGCATGTTAGACCGAACTGCCACTCGCGAGAACAGCTAAAAGGCACGGCATTACAAAGCCTTGACTCTATTTAGGCATTTCCCTAAATAAAGGATATGGCAGATGTCTATCAGGCTCTGGCCCATCCGGCGCGGCGGCACATCCTGGCCCTGTTGCGGGAGCGGGCCATGTCTGCCGGGGAATTGGCTGAGCACTTCGACTTTTCCAAACCCACACTTTCAGGCCATTTCCAGGTGCTGCGTGACGCAGGACTGGTCGATACGGAACGCAAGGGCACCAGCATGATTTACCGGATCAATCTGTCAGTGGCGGAAGACGCTCTGTCAGGCTTGATGGGACTTTTTAAGATCGGAGATGAAACCGTCAGCGCTGATACACCAGCATCCGGATTCAAAAAAGGAGCAGCGACATGATCGGAACAGGCTTGAAATGGAGCGGACTGTTCCTTGTCCTGACTTTGGCTGTCAGTGTTTTTGCCTGGTTTCAAATTCCTCCCGATGCCCAGATTGCCGTTCACTGGAACCTTGAAGGAGAAGCCGATCGGTGGAGCAGCAAAACGGAAGCATTGCTGATGATTCCGGGAATCATGATCCTGCTGATCGCCCTGATGGCCGGTCTTCCCGCGCTTATGCCACGCCAAGAAAATTTGCAGAAAAGTGCTCCGTTTTACTTAGCAGGATGGATCGGTGGTTGTGCGGTGCTGGCAGGGGCACAGATGATCACTCTTTACGTTGCTATTTCTGGCCAAGCCTTTCCAGAAAAAGCCGCCTTTGCTCTCGTTCCGCCGATTCTCATCATAATCGGTAATTACATGACCAAATCGGGGTCCAATTGGCTAGCGGGAATTCGCACACCCTGGACCCTGGAAAGCGAACATGCGTGGATACTGGCCAACCGTACCGCGGGAAGAGGCTTCGTGGTGACCGGTCTAGTTGGAATCGCCATCGCGATCGCTTTTGACATACGCGCAGGCATTATTGTGACCGTTGTCGGTGCGCTGATCAGTACCGTGGCGGGCGTGGCTGTGTCCTATTTTGCCTGGCGGAATGATCCCGAACGGACCACGTAAGCCCTCCGTCTACCCGCGATACGGACAGCGAAGTACCAATTATAAATTTGTCCGGGCAATCCATTAAGGTCCCTGCCCACGAACGAGCCTTATATGGTGGGGACTACACCATGCCGCATGTGGACGATCAGGGTACCCAGATCTGGTACGAGGTCACCGGCGACGGCGAGCCGGTGGCGCTGACCGGCGGCTGGGGCCTGATCCACGACCAGTTCCACGCCATCCGCCCGCTGCTGGCGGACAAGATTCAGATGATCGATTGGAACTACCGCGGCTGCGGCCACTCCACCCGCGAGCTCAAGGAGACGCTGACCCTGGACCGCATGGTCGAGGATCTCAAACTGGTGCTCGATCACCTGGGCCTGGAGAACGTGCACCTGTGGGGCACGTCGACTGGCGCCACTATTTCCATCGCCTTCGCCGCCAAGTATCCGGAGCGGGTCAAGACACTGATCACCTTCCCCGCGTTTGTGTACACCGAAGCCTCGCGCAAGAAGTCGTCCACCTACGTCAACCTGGTGCGGGATTTCGGCTACGTGGCCCTGGCCAAATTCACCCAATGGATCGGCTGCGGCGAGCAAAACCTCTACGGCCCCATCGGCGACGGTATTGCCCAGTTCGAAGCGGCGGCTTTTGCCCGCAACTTCAATGTGGACGACCTGCAGCCCATCATCGATGCCATCTACGCCGCCGACCTTACCGAAGAGGTGAAGACGTTAAAGATGCCGGTGCTCATGCTCATGGGCAGTTCCGGCGAGAACGGCGCCGACCATCCCAAGATCCGCGCCGGCTTAGACGCCTTCAAGGAGCTCTGCCCGCATATGGAGCTGAAAGTAATGGACGGCCTTGGCGGCACCTACATGCTGATCGAAGATCCGGACGGCACCGTGCCGCTCTTCATGGAGTGGATCGAGGGGCATTCGTGAAAACTCGTCTATCAACCTTTTTCGGTACTTTTTGTCTTCTGTTGTTGCTGACAAGCAGCACGTCAATCGCGCAAGAGGAACAAGCAGCGGGACCTGTGTATCGGGAAATGATTTATGGCGACCCTACTGCCCCGGTGACCATTGTGGAATACGCCTCCCTTAAACACCATGGAGCTGGCCGGATGGCGCCGCTCCGTACCGCCACGCTGGGTCTGCGCGGGGTACGCATTTTTCGCTGGTGGGACGTGCGCGACCTTTGCCCTTGAGCCCTTGAAATACGTCTACTTCTACTGGTGGATACTGGGCTTCATCCTATTCATGGGTTTCGTGGTGAAACGTACCGATGCGAAAGAGCGAGAGTTCCATCCTCCTAAAGCAAGAAAGTTTTCCTACAGGAGCGCTACTTTGGGCATGCTTGTCGTCGGATTGGGAAGTATCTATCTCCGGTACGAATATGACGCTGGTTGGATCGCCGTCGCGGGAGGCATCGCAAACGCAATTTGGATGGTCCTCTATTACGAGGTTGAACGGCGATCCGGTGTCAGTGAATCACAAGAGAGTGCCCAGCCATGACAGGAGCCAAGTTGGATTCTGTCATCCATGCGCCCAACCGTCTGCAGATCTGCTCGCTGTTATCGCCGCTGGAGGAAGCCGAATTTCAAGTGTTGCGTGACGAATTGGACATCAGTGATTCGGTCTTGTCCAAGCACCTGAAAAAACTTGAAGAGGCCGGCTATGTCAAATTCAGGAAAGGGGCGTTGAACGGACGCCAACGCATGTGGGCCAGCTTGACGGGCAAAGGCCGTAAAGCCTTTGCCGGACATGTTGAGGAGCTCAGACGCATCGTGGCTCTGGCTGATAACAGCGGATGAAATTCATCGCCCGGCGAATATCAACGCCCTCACCCCTTACGCCCGCCGAAGATAAACCAGCCGCCGCGACCGTGAATGGGCGGTTCGATCTCTCCGTTTAGTATCTTTTCGTAGTTTTCTTCAGGACATGTGGCCACGTCGGGAATTATGAGTTCAAACATGCTGTCTTCCGAGAAACCGGCCTCCGTCATCATTTGCGTCGGGTCCTGGGAGCGGAAGTTGCGGTAATTGGGCTCGTTGTTGTGCCGTGTATCCCAATCGAACATGAAATTGAGGAACGGCTCGGTGGACTTATGGGGCGGCAGTTCCACGTGCACCATCAACCCGCCGGGTTTGAGGAGACGAAGGGCTTCCGCCAGAAGGCGTCTGGTCATCGCCACCGGGATTTCATGGAGGACGAAACTGGACACCACCAGATCGAAGGACGCGTCGTCATAATCCGTATCGTCCGCACTCTGCTGGCTGAGATGCAGCTTGAGCCCCGCCTGTTCCGCCTTGGCATGACCGTAGCGGAGGCTGGGCGCAGCGATGTCGATGCCATAGAGCTCCGCTTCGGGATACTCCTCGTGATAGGCAAACAGGTTACTGCCCCATTGGGTGCCCATGTCGAGGATGGACGACGGTAAGAAATCCGGGTAAGTGCGCTTCAGCCAGGCGGTGACGGAATAGGCGACGAAACCGAAGTCCCGTGCCTTGTTGATGAGCGGGCCGGCTTGCCGGACGCTGAGCAGGACCCCTTGAGCCACATCGTCGTCCGTGTACTCGGAATGGTAGCCGCCGGGAATGAGGTGAACATCCAACGCTGTGATGTATTTAGGAATCTCGAGATCGGGCTTGAGCCTGAGCGTACCGCCAGCGGGATTGTCACGGGTAATCTCGCGCACGGTTTCGATCATCTCCGGCAGTCTGCGCTCCACCGCCGCCTGTTTTGACAGGGAGAGCATTTCCTGGGCGTTGTATCGGACCGAGCTATACGTCCGGAAATAGAGATTCTTTTCAATGGCCTTGGAGATTTCCTGGCCGGTCTCGGGGCTGCGGCCATGCTCGCGTTTGTACGCAGGTTCTGCGGACTCTTCATACGTGTTCCGCAATCCATACCGCACATTATGTGATTGTGCAGATTGGCGATATAGCGCGTGCGCACGTATTCGTCGTGAGTCTGACGAAACAAGCTGTCGATGGCGTTCATAAACTTTAGACCGAAACCATTCCAGAAATCGCGATGGGCAGCTTACGGATGCGCTGGCCGGTGGCGTCGTAGATGGCCGACGTCAGCGCCGGGGCGACGCCGGGCAGGCCCACCTCGCCCATGCCGCCGGGATGGCCGCCTTGAGGCAGGATCACCGTTTCGATCACCGGCGGGGCTTCCGCCAAGGTCATCAGCCGGTAGTCATGGAAGTTGGACTGCTGCACCCGGCCATCCTCCACGTCGATCTGTCCGAACAAGGCGGCGGAGAGACCGTCGATCACCGAACTTTCGATCTGCGCTTCGACGATGCTTGGGTTCACCACCGTGTGTGGGTCGACCACGGTGACCACCCGGTCAATGGAAAGATCGCCGTTGGCCGAGACGGTCACCTCGATGACCTGGCCGATGATGGAGGCGAAGGCTTCGAGGAAGGCGACCCCCCGGCCCCGCCGGGAGCCCGCCGGTCCGGGCTGTAACGGTTCATTCCAGCCACTGGCCTCTTCCAGCTTGTCGAGCACGCCGACATAGTCGGGCTTGTCTTTCACCATCTCCCGTCGGAAGGCGATGGGGTCCTTGCCCGCCGCTTCGGCCACTTCGTTGAGGAACGCTTCCTGATAGAAGCCGTTGTGGGACATGGACACGCTGCGCCAGTTGCCGTTGGGCACCAGATTGCGCTGGGCGTTGAGTGCCAGCCGCACCGGCGGAAAAGCGTAATGCGATTGGCCCATGGGCATGACCATGCTGATGTCGCTTTCCGGCGCCATGGGCGACCAGTTGCCGTTACGGGTGTTAAAGTCGGCGCTCACCGGTTTGCCGACAATGACGAAGTCCATCGCCGTCATGGTACCGGTTTCATCCAGCCCGGCGCGGAAGCGTGCAGCGGTAGCAGGACGATAAGTATCCTGCTGGATGTCCTCTTCACGGGACCATTGCAGCTGTACCGGCGTGCCCGGCATTTGCATGGCGATGTTGGAGACCTGGCGGATGAAATCCATGTCAGCCCGGCGGCCGAACCCGCCGCCCATGAGGGTGGCGTGAACGTTGACGTTTTCCTTCTTCACGCCGGTGATGCGTTGCGCCTGTGTGGCGGTCTGGCTCATGGACTGGCTCGGCGACCATACGGTGATATGGGCGTCTTCGGGATTGCCGGTTTCTGAGTCCTCGTAGAGCGCCGTGGCCCCCATGGGTTCCATGCAAACGTGGGCGAGGTAAGGGGTTTCGTAGACGGCCTCGACGGTCTTGGCCGAGCTTTCCCAGGCCGCGGCGAAGGTTTCGTCTTCGGTCAGCACATTCGCGGCGGGATCATCAAACAAGGATGCGTATTGGCTGAGTGCCCTGCCGGTGCTGAAACGCTCGCCGTCGGGATAATCCCACTCCACCATCATGTCGTTGACAGCTTGTTGCGCCGTCCAGGTGTTGTCGGCGATCACGGCAACAGCGTTGTCTTGTACCGGGACCACGGCGACCACGCCCTGTCGGGCCATGGCTGCATCGGCATCAAAGGATTTCACCGTACCGCCAAAGACGGGGCAGTGCCGAATGGCCGCGTGTTTCATGCCCGGCAAACGCACATCGATTCCGAACACAGCGGATCCGTCCACTTTTTCCGGTGTGTCTAATCGGGTCAGCGGCTGACCGAGGATGGTGAAATCCTTTTCCTCTTTCCACAGCTCTCCGTCTTCTGGCTCAAAGGACGCTGCCGCTTCCGCCAACTCGCCGTAAGTCAAAGACGTTCCGGATGCGTCGTGAATGACGCGGCTCTTTTCCGTGCGCAGGTCTTCGATGTCCACGTCGAGACGGTCCGCTGCCGCCTTCAACAGCATTTGCCGTGCCGCCGCACCGGCCGTGCGTACATAGGTGTAGTTGCCGAGAATGGAACTGGAGCCGCCAGTCATGTACATGCCGACGAGAGGGGTGATTTTGTACAGCGCCGCTCGTGTCAGGTCCGCGGTGGTGCCCGGCTGCATGAAGATCAGCGGCACCGCTTCGGCGATGGCGTAAGAGCCGTAATCCTTGTCCAGAGGGGCCAGTTCGTAGGAGACGTCGTTCCAGTCGGCATCCAGCTCTTCTGCCGCCAGCATGGGAATGGCCGTGGTCACCCCCTGGCCCAACTCCGCCTGGGGCACTGCCACGGAAATGGCGCCGTCGGGGCGGATCTTCACATAGGCATGGAGAACGAAAGCCTCCGGCGTGGAAGCAGCGAATTTGGGCCGGGAGTCGCCATCTTTGAGGCTTTCCAAGCCGTAAGCGACCGCCAAACCACCACCGGCGGCAAGGCCAGAGACAAATGAGACCGCGGCGGGAAAGCTTAAAGGGAGCATTCATGGGGCAACCACTCTGGTAGGAGAACCGTAAAGTCCTATCGGTAGTGGCAGGGGCCGTCCGGCGCAACACAATTCGGGGTGAGACGTGCAGCACGTGGTTAAGGTGGTTGCGAATCGCACAGGATTTGTGGGGTTTTTAGCAATTCTATCCGCTTTGCAACATTTCATGTGGCGCTCGGTGATATAAGGTCAGACACAGTTTGAACGAGGTGGTGATGAAACGGTTCTGGTTTTCTTTCGTGATCTCTGCCGGTTTGACGACAAGCCAAGCCCAAGCCCTTACCGGCACGGAGTACCTGCAGTTGGACGCCACACATCGTGCCGTGCATGTCATGGGCATGGTGGAAGCTTTTAAATACGCCGACGATCTCACGGGCGACGGCGTGCTCTCTTGGCTGTTCGATTGCATCGGCGGCTGGAGCGGGACCCAGCTGGAAAGCGTTTTCACCAATTACCTTAATGCCAGGCCTCTGGATGCACGTTACGAAGCACCGTCTTTGTTTGTCTCGGCGATCGGCAATGTCTGCCCCAATGCGCCCATGTGGGCGAAGGATTGAGCCCACGATTAGAGACTTGGGCGAAGGATTGAGCTCACACGAGGAACCTTGAGCGAGAAATTACGACCGTTCAATCTTTCGTAATTCGAGATGTGGAAAAGCCTTTATAACGCTCGCGCTCAAATAGTGATTTAAGCCGAGATGCACACTCCCTGACAACGCACCCGCCAACACATGCGTGTCACCAAGGAGAGTTTCTATCTCTCTGCGATCTTCTTCAGAATGATATTCAACGTAAATCTGGTCTATTCGATCGAAGAAGTCTGACAACGATTCAAGAATAGGTACTTCTGCACCTTCCGTATCAATCTTTAGAATTGAGATGCGTTCAAAGCGAAGTTTTGAGAACGTGTCTTTTGCATTCTTTAACTGGACCGGTTTGCCAGTGTCAGACGATTCTACACTCTTGTAGAGTGAATTCTGCAACCCTTGCGCCGCTCCGTCATACAGAGTCTTCTCGCAATCCTCTGAAAACAAACCGTACGATTGCGTTTCAATGTTTGAAAATGTTTTGGTGTTCTCCTCTAAATATTCAAACGCTTCACTGGAAGGCTCAAAACAGAAAATTCGAGCGTCCGGAAATTGAATGGCCATATAAACGGCGAATGCACCGATATTCGCGCCGACGTCTACAATGGATTCAACCTTATATCCGTCGATCGGCAAAACGCGATAATCCACTCCTTTGAAAATTCGTTCGACATGCCTACGGGTGTTGTCAACGTCGGGGAACAACATAGCGTGCGTGCCGAACTTGGAGTCCAGCATCATTTTCGTTGGATTGCCGAACAACGGATTATCGGTCGGCATGGAAGGCGCCATTCATTTGACCTAAGCTCTCATCGATCTTTGTGCTCTCGTTAATTGAGCCCAGTATAGCCTACAGGGCAAATCAAAAGGCCCCGCATTTCTGCGAGGCCTCTTGCAACCATATATCTGCAAACAATCTACCGTGAAAAATACACCTATCTAACGTGAGTAATACTCGATAACGAGATTGGGCTCCATCTGCACAGGATAGGGCACATCAGCGAGATTGGGCACGCGGGTGAGACTGCCTTTACCCTTTTCGTAATCCACTTCCACATAGTCGGGAAGGTCGCGCTCAATGGATTCCATGGCGTCCAACACCAATCCCATGGTCTTGGCTTTTTCTCGCAGTTCGATTTTGTCGCCAACTTTCACCATGTAAGAGGGGATCGTCACTTTGACGCCATTAACCTTGACGTGGCCGTGGCTGACGAACTGGCGCGCAGCAAACACCGTCGGTACAAACTTCATGCGGTAAACCACCGCATCAAGACGACTTTCGAGAATGCCGATGAGGTTTTCCGAAGTATCACCGGTGCGGCGCACAGCTTCTTTGTAGTAGCGGCGGAATTGCTTTTCCGAAATGTTGCCGTAGTAGCCCTTAAGCTTTTGTTTGGCCATCAACTGCACGCCGTAGTCGGACGGCTTGCGGCGGCGTTGGCCATGCTGGCCGGGACCATATTCGCGTTTGTTGATGGGGCTTTTGGGCCGGCCCCAGAGGTTGAGGCCGAGACGGCGGTCGATCTTGTATTTCGACGCGATGCGTTTACTCATTGTCTAACGTCCTGATTCTTCTATGTTTTTGTCCCGGTAGTCTTACAACCCGATATCTGCAGTCGCCTGTAAGCGGGGTGATGCACCACCCACATTCCCAGGAATGAACGGCGGGATTTACGGGAAAAAACGAGGGAAGTCAACGGTTTGGAGTTCTATGACGCCAATCCGAGTTCGTGAAAGCGGATGATGCCAAAGGGCGCGCGGTAGCCAGTCACCCGCTCGGCGACGACGAAATAGCGCACACTGTCAAAGAGAAGAAGGGCCGGCGGATCGGCAATGAGCGACCGTTGCAGTGCACGGGTTTTTTGCAGGCGTTCATCGAGGTCGAATGTTCCACGGGCATCGAGAACACGTGCGGTAATTTCCGGATCGCAATGGAATGGCGCCAACCATAAGCAGGAATGAACGTTGAATGGGGCCAACGCATCGAAGGATGGCAGCCCGTAATATGGCAACCTGATCATGTCGCCGTCCCAGCGCCCGCCAAACAGACCACGTTGTTGAATGTCCATTACTGTGGAATTGAGGATGGTCAGATGGATGCCGACCTCCTCCAGGTCCAAAGCAATTTGCTGGACGACGGCAGCTTTTTCGGCGCTGTCTAGATACAGTTCGATTGTGAGATCGATGCCGTCGGGATATCCCGCTTCAACAAGCAACGCCCGCGCACGATCCGGGTCATGAGGAAACGGCTGCATGAGAGATGTGTCATAGCCAAACACGCCGGGTGGCGCGAACTGCGTCGCCGGTTGGGCCCGACCCTCAAGCAGCGTTGCGGCAATGCGTGTTTTATTGACGGCATAATTCACAGCCAAACGGACCCGCTTGTCCTGCACCGGAGAGTCCTTAACCGTGATAAAGGGCATGGTGTCGACGCCCGCTGCGTTCACCGCATCGACCCACGCACCGCTTTCCCGGACAACGCTCTCCGCGCCCGGGCCCACGTTAAAGGCAATGTCGGCTCCCTCAGAAAGAATGGCTTGGATCCGTGAGATACCGTCAGGAACCTGCAGCCAGACGAGTTTCGGAACTCGCGGTGGCCGCCACCCATGAGGATTGGCAACAAATTGGGACCGAGCGTCACTCAATTCGTAGGCCATAAACGGACCCGTGCCGTGGGGAGCGGCAATGAACGCCGTTTTACCCAGATCAGCAAAATATTTGGGCGGCAGCATGTGAATGACACGCATACGGGACGGCAACATGGCGTCGGGTTCGATCGTACGTATGGTGACAGTGTGGTCGCCGCGCGGTTCCACCCGATCGATATTGGTGGCCTGATTTGACGTATTGAGGACACGGGCCTCGGGTGACTTGAGATATTCAATTGCGGAAACCACGGCTTCGGAGGTGAACGGTTCACCGTTTGAAAACGTCACGCCTTGGCGCAGGTCAAAGACCCAGAGCCGCTCATTTTCCGACTTCCAGCCGGTAGCAAGGGCGGGGACAATCTCACCGCCCTCTTCCACTTGTGTAAGCGCGTCAAACAGCAAGGGAGCGATGGTAGCCGATCCCCAATCCCAGGAAGAATTTGGAAAAAATCGCGATGCGGGAAAGCCGGTCAGCGAGGCAATACGAATGGTATCGGACGGTACCGGTTGCGCCTGGGCAAAGGAGACCAAGAGGCACCCGGTTAAGCTAATGATTAGCGCGCGCACGGGGAAACCTTAGTGAATGCCATAAAACGTGGAGGCATTATCCTGCGTGAACTTGCGTTTCAGTTCTGGCGCGAGATCATTGCGAGCATTCAAGGCGGCGAAGCCGGTGAGTTCCACACCGGGATCAGTATGGCCGTAATCGGTGCCGAGCATGAGCCTGTCGTCGCCGCTATAGGGCACAATAGTGTCGAAATCCTCAAACGCTTCGCAGCTGATGTAGATGTTGTTTTCCGGAATGACGGAATCGGCCCGTTCGCGCCAGGTGGGCATTTTTCCAAATTCCGTGACGGCCCTGTAAGCCAAGAATGGCACCCAGGAGGCGCTGCCTTCGATGAATCCCCAGCGCAATGCCGGATACTTCTCAGCCATCTTCATTTTGACCACCGCTTCGGCGGCGATCATCAATGGCGCGGTGACGTACATGCTGTTGGGGGCACCGACCGGCCGCAACATGCGATAGAGATTGCTGGCATGGCCTAAGTGAATGCAGATCGCCATGTCGAGCTCTTCAGCGGCCCGGTAAATGGGGTCGTAAATGTCGTGGCCAATGTGACGATCCAGCTCGATGGTGGGAATCAACACACCAGCCGCGCCGTCATCCTTGGCACTTTTCAGAAGCGCCGCCGAGGCCTCAGGATTCTTTGGCGAAATGGGTGCGATCCAGCTCAGGCGGTCCCGGCGCGGCCCGCACACGTCAGCCATCCAACGATGATAGGACTCAACGAGGATCAATTCCGTCACCGCGTTGTCGGTGATGAATCCGAAGAACAAGGTGGGGTAGATCACTTGCACGTCGACGCCAAGCTCATCCATATGAGCGATGCGCGCGTCTGGATCGTCCAGGTTTTGTGTACCGGGCGGATATCCCGCCGCATCAGTGGTCAAAGCGTGATAGGCCTGGCCGCCGATGAGCCATCGGGACGGACGCGCCAAAACATTGCTTCCCGCTCCGCCCAGTTTGCTTTCATCGATGGTCTCGGTCATCACCAGGACCGGTTTGTGGGCCTGGTCTTTTTCCGCGATGTAGTCCCAAGTCCGCTTGCTTTCGAAGATGTGGGCGTCGGCATCGATGGTGGGCATAGCGGTGTTCTCCTGTCCCGAGGGCGCTACTATATCGGGCTTACAGCTTGCCGTGCACCCTACCCCTTTTTCTTCCAATCGTATTTGCGCTGCTGGTCCTCACGGCGGCCGTATCGCAGTTCGGTGACAATGCCATGCAGAGTGCGCACTTCCTGTTCCGTCAATGCGGCGCGCTGCAACATGGTGCGGATGGCCAGCACCATGCTCGGTCGCTTGTCCTCCACCCGGAGAAACCCACTGTCATCCAACTCGTGTTCGAGATGATCGAACAGCATTTGCAATTCTTCTTTGGTGGCGGGACGGGTTTCGCCATAGGGCACAACCACAGCTTCGGGCGATTGCGTCGCCTGAAACCATTCATAACCGATGATCAGCACGGCCTGGGCGAGATTGAGGGACAAATAGGCAGGGTTGAGCGGCACTTCAACGATGACGTCGGCCAGACCCACATCGTGATTGGTCAGCCCGGATTTCTCGCGCCCGAACAGCACGCCGCAAGGAACATCCGACGCGGCCCTTGAAGCGATTTCGCCGCCGGCGTGGTGTGGCGTCCATACGGTCTTGACGTTGTCCCTTGGCCGGGCGGTGGTGGCGGCGACAAACTCGAGATCGGCGATGGCGTCTTCGGTGGAGTCATACCGGCGCGCCGCTTTGAGCACCTCCGCTCCACCTGACGAAGCGGCAATGGCCTTGTTGGAAAGCCAATCCTGTTTCGGGTTCACCAAACGCAGATCGATCAGACCGCAATTGTACATGGCCCGCGCGGCGGTACCGACGTTCTCTCCCAGCTGCGGCTGCACGAGGATAATGGCCGGGCCGGGCGGCAGTATGGGCTCCTGACTGCGGTCCGTCCCCGCCATGGGGCTATGCCGTCAAACCTTGAATGCGTTTCAGTGTCCGGTCCCGGCCCATGAGGGGTAATAACAGTTTGAGTTCGGGACCGTGATCAAGACCGGTCAGCGCCATACGCAGCGGCAGAAACAAGCCTTTGCCTTTGCGGCCCGTGGCTTCTTTCAGTGCGCCGGTCCAGTGACTCCAAGTGTCTTCGGACCAGGGCTCGTCGGGCAACAGGGCCGCCGCTTCTTCCATGAAGGTGGTGTCTTCGATGGAGGGCGCGTGGGCATCGAAACAGATCGACCACCAATCGGCGACGTCCTTGAATAGTTTCAGATTGCCGCGCACCGCCAACCAAAAGGCTTCGCCTTTGTCCTCAAGCAAACCGGAGTCGAGACCGAGCGTTTGCAGACGCGGCTTGGATTCCTCATAGGACATCTGGTGCAGCACTTTTGCATTGAGAAATTCGAGATCATGGGCGTCGAACTTTGCCGTTGCTCTGCTGAAGTGCGAGATATCGAAATCTTCAACCATGGCCGGCATGTCGGAGAACACTTCGATGGCTTCAGAACTGCCCAGGTGTGCCAGCAGGCTTGAGATACCGAGCGGTTCCAGCCCCTGATCGCGCAAATCTTCCAAACCGAGCGACCCCGCCCGTTTGGACAACCCTTCACCGCCAGCCCCGGCGAGCAGCGGCACATGGGCGAACTGCACCAGAGAGCCGGGCGACACGGCATCCATCATTTCCAGTTGCACCGCCCCGTTTGTGACATGGTCCTCACCTCGGATGACGTGGGTGATGCCGTGATCGAGATCATCGACCACCGACGGTAAGAGATACAAAAACGTGCCGTCTTCGCGAATGACGACGGGGTCTGAGATATTGGCGGTGTTGTAGTGGCAGTCGCCGCGCACAAGGTCGGACCAGACCACGTCCTTCTGAGCCAGCTTGAAGCGCCAATGGGGCTTGCGGCCTTCTTCTTCCAGCTTGGCCCTTTCATCGTCCGATAAGGTCAGCGCGGCGCGGTCATAGATGGGCGGTTTCTTCTGAGCCCGCAAACGTTTGCGTTTGAATTCCAGTTCGTCTGCGGTCTCGTAACACGGGTAGAGCAGACCCGACTGTTTCAGCGCATCGGCCGCGGCAACATACCGGTCCATGCGGACAGATTGGCGTTCTTCCCGGTCCCAATCTATGCCAAGCCATGTCAAATCGCGCCGGATGCCCTCGACGTACTCCTCTTTACTCCGCTCTGCATCGGTGTCGTCAAAGCGGAGAATGAACTCGCCTTCCCGTTTGCGGGCAAACAGCCAATTGATCAGCGCCAAGCGGGCGTTGCCAACGTGCAAACGGCCGGTCGGACTGGGAGCAAAACGAACGACGGTCATGGATGGAGGGTCATAAGTTACGGTTTTACCGGCGCGTCGCCGTCGAAGGCGTTGGTGATGGGATAACGATGATCGCGCCCGAAAGCCAAATGACTGATCTTGACGCCAGGTGTCGCTTGGCGGCGTTTATATTCGGCCAGACGCAATAGTCGCCACACCCGGCGGACGGTTTCCTCAGCAAACCCTTCACCGACGAGATCGGAAATGCTGCGCTCTTTTTCAATGAAGCCTTTGAGAATGGCGTCTAGCTCCTCGTAAGGTGGAAGGGAGTCTACGTCCTTCTGATCGGGGCGCAGTTCGGCTGTTGGCGGCTTGGTAATGATCCGTTCCGGCATGACAGCGCCATCGGGGCCTAAAGCGCCTGCCGGCTTGTGCTGGTTACGCCAGAGGCTGAGGGCATTGACCGTGGTCTTGTAGACATCCTTGAGCACCGAATAGCCGCCGCACATGTCACCATAAAGCGTGGCGTAGCCGACACTGACTTCCGACTTGTTACCGGTGGACAGCACCATGTGACCAAACTTGTTGGAAAGCGCCATCAGGGTCAGGCCGCGGATGCGCGATTGGATGTTTTCTTCGGTGGTGTCTGGTTGGGTGCCGTCGAAATGGGTCTCGAGCATGGTGCCAAAGGCTTTCATGGCGTCGCCAATGCCGATGGTATCCAATTTGACACCCAGGTTTTTGGCCAGCTCAGCGGCGTCGTCGAGGCTGTCTTGGGAGGTATAGGGCGACGGCATCATCACACAATGCACCTTGTCCAGCCCCAGGGCATCGGCGGCGACGACGGCACTCAACGCGCTGTCGATCCCGCCTGATAGACCGAGCACGACCCCTGGAAAGCCGTTTTTCCCAACGTAGTCCCTGAGACCCAACATCATCGCTTGGTAAATATTTTCCAGCCGGTCCGGCGGCGGATGATGCTCCCCCGATTCGCACGTCCAGCCGGCATTGGATTTGGACCAGAGTGTCGACACCACGTCTTCACGCCACCACTCGGCTTGCACGGCAAGGCTCCGGTCGCCGTTGAGCACAAAGGAACCGCCGTCAAAGGCGAGATCATCCTGACCACCCACCTGGTTGACATAGATAAGAGGCAGACCGGTTTCGGTGACCCGGGCGACGGCATGTCCAAGCCGCACGTCATCTTTGTCCAATTCAAATGGCGAACCGTTGATGACGATAAGAAGTTCCGCGCCCGTTTCAGACAGAGTTTCGGCGATGTCTTCGAACCACATGTCCTCGCAAACCATCACACCGAGGCGAACATTGCGAACCACCACCGGGCCTGCCGGCGGTCCGTCTGCAAAAACCCGCTTTTCATCGAAGACGCCGTAGTTGGGCAGATGGTGCTTGAATCGCACACCTTGGATCTCGCCGCCGTCGAGCACCAAAGCCGCGTTGTAACAGGACCCGTTGTTGCGCCACGGCGCACCCACAATGATCGCCGGGCCGCCATCCTTGGTGTCCTCGGCCAGCTCACCCGCTGCCGCTTCCACGGCATCGAGAAAGGAGGGCCGGAACACCAAATCTTCAGGTGGATAGCCACTGAGATTGAGCTCGGAGAAAACAACCAAGTCGGCACCTTCCGCGGCAGCATCCTTGCGGATCTGTCTGATGAGATCCGCATTGGCTGACACAGCTCCGACCGTCGGATTGGTCTGTGCAAGAGCAATGGTCAGGCTATCCGTCATGACAAACCGTTGGTTTTTTCGGGCGACGTGGTCTGCGCCAGGTCCAAACTTAAGAAGCGGCAGCGGCGGTGGAGTCTGCCGCCTCGCGTTCCTGTTTCAGCATTTCTGAAACCAGGAAGGCCAGCTCCAACGCTTGGGTGGCATTCAGGCGCGGATCACAATGGGTGTGATAGCGGGCACCCAAAGACGCCTCAGTTATCGCTTGCGAACCACCGACGCATTCCGTCACATCTTGACCGGTCATTTCGAAATGCACGCCGCCGGCGTGAGTCCCCTCACCGCGATGGACGGCGAAAAAGGCCTTCACTTCTTCCAGGATGCTGTCGAAACGGCGGGTCTTGTATCCGTTGTCGCTTTTTACTGTGTTGGCATGCATGGGATCGCATGACCACACGACATTGCGGCCTTCTCTTTGCACCGCCTGGATAAGTTTAGGCAGACGATCTTGCAGCTTTGCCGCACCCATACGGCTGATGATGGTCAGCCGCCCCGGTTCATTGTTGGGATTGAGTGCATCCATCATTCGCAACAGATCGTCTTCTTCGATAGTGGGACCGGCTTTGAACCCGATGGGATTTTCCACACCGCGCAGAAATTCCACATGGGCATGGTCAAGCTGGCGGGTGCGCTCTCCGATCCACAGGAAGTGAGCGGAACAGGCATACCAGCGCCCCGTCATTGAATCCATGCGGGTCAGCGACTCTTCATAGGGCAACAGCAAGGATTCATGAGAGGTGTAGAAGTCGGTTTCTCTCATACTTGGCACCACGTCACCGGTTATGCCGCAAGCTTCCATGAAGGCCAGGGCCTCTTGAATACGGTCTGCGAGATCGCGATACCGCTCGGCTTGCGCGCTATCGCCGACAAATCCAAGCGTCCACTGATGCACTTTATGCAGGTCGGCATAACCGCCCTGAGAAAAGGCACGCAGTAGGTTGAGCGTCGCTGCAGACTGGTTATAGGCCTGGATCAGGCGTTCCGGATCGGGATCGCGCGCCTCGGGCGTGAAGTCCATGCCGTTGATCATGTCGCCCCGGTAGGACGGCAGTTCCACACCGTCGATGGTTTCCGTCGGCGATGACCTGGGCTTGGCAAACTGTCCGGCCAGACGGCCGACTTTCACGATCGGCAGCGAGGCCCCGAACGTCAACACCACGGACATCTGCAGCAGAACCCGGAAGGTATCGCGGATGTTGTCCGGGTGAAACTCGGCAAAGCTCTCGGCGCAGTCCCCGCCTTGCAGCAGGAAACTGCGGCCTTCGGCAACATCGCCGAGGGCTTTTTTTAAAGAACGGGCCTCACCGGCAAAAACCAACGGTGGAAAAGCATTCAAGCGCTGCTCGGCACTCTTGAGCGCGTCCTGATCGGTGTATTCCGGCACCTGCACAATGGGCTTGGCACGCCAGCTTTCCCGCGTCCATGCGGCTGTCATGATGGCCTCCAGAGGGTCCTTCAGGGACGCCGTCGTCCCACGGTCATGATTTGACTGCGATATAGAGGCTTAGGCGTTGAATTACCAGGGTTTTGATGGATTTTACCGGGTTTCCCCAGCCGCCCGCTTGGCGTCGATATACTTCTTGAACTCCCGGTAAAAGCTGGTGCGAGCCTCCGGTCTGTCCGGCGAAGGGGCTTCGAGATAATCAGGCGCATTCTTTTCCATCCAGCCCAGCAACTGCTGTGGTAGCTCCTTGGCGCCGCCCTCTAGTTTTTTGCCCCGGGCCGGCAAAATCAATTGGCCCTGCCAGGCCCCCATTTCCATCCACGGGAGCCATTGGCGCACACCGGTGTGGGTCTGAACGCAGGGCGCCGAGGATAAATCAGTGTTATCGATATCAGCTCGTTTGCCGTGAAAATGATAGAGCCCTGCCCCTTGATACACATCAGCAGTGGAATAGGGTGAATACTCCTCCATGGTGAGTACCGACGGCACCAGATAAAGGAGGTCGTTGTAAAAGGCGACGTCTCCCGAATGCTCCACGTAGGGGCGGTAAAACGGACCATTAGGGCCGTGCAGGTCGTAGTGGGAGTTCACTGCCGAGTTGAGCAGATGAAACACCTCGTTGGTACGTTCCGTAAACGGATTGTACCAGGTCTCAATGGGCTCTTCCGTTTCGGGATCGCACCAGATCAAACATTCCCGTTGCAGGTAAACATAACCGGTATCGTCTTTGAGACAGCGGGTGACGTTGACGCCCTGGAACATCATCAGCCTGCGCCCCGGCCGGCCAGGAATCATGGCGTGCACGTATCCCTTCTTCCACAATAGGGCTTCATTGCCGGCGATATCGCTACGGACTTTGAGATAACCGTCCAGATTTCCCTGCGGCGTCTCCAGATCAACGGATCCTGCCGCCTGGGCCGGTTTCGTCTTGTTTGCCGCCATCGCCGCAGCGGCCGCGCCGAGGCTGCCGAGAGTTGTACGACGGCTAAGAGAAAGAGATGTCATGGTGACCTCCCAATTGTTTAGGTGTCTGGCTCAGGATACACCCATGAACAATCGGAAAGGCAAGAAACGTGCGTAGCGTCGCTTAAACTTGATCTGAGTCGGGAACGGCGTCCCGCATGGTGACAAATTCTTCGGCTGCCGTGGGATGAATTCCGACCGTCGAATCAAACTGGGCTTTAGTCGCCCCGCATTTCAAGGCGACAGCAAGACCTTGAATGATTTCAGGGGAATCCTCGCCGACCATATGACATCCGAGCACTTTATCCGATTCCTGATCGACGATCAGTTTCATCATGGTGTGTTCGTCCCGCCCAGACAGCGTGTGCTTCATGTTTTTAAAGCGGGATACATAAACCTTCACTTTATGGTTCTGGCGCGCTTGTTCTTCGGTCAGACCAACGGTGCCAATCGGCGGCTGGGTAAACACTGCTGATGCGATATTCGAGTAATCCAGCGTCATGGGATTGTCGTTGAAGAACGATTCAGCAAAGACCCGTCCTTCATTGATGGCGACCGGTGTCAAGTTGACCCGGTCGGTGGCATCACCAACAGCAAAAATGTTCTCAAGCGAAGACCGGTTCCATTCGTCGACGACAACCGCTCCCTTTTTATCGAGATCTATACCGTTCTCTTTCAAACCGATATTTGCCGTGTTGGGCAGACGTCCCGTGGCGTACATAACTTGATCGGCAATCATTTCTTCGCCCCTGTCCACCATAATGGACAAACCGTCATCACACTTTTCTATGGAGCGCACGACGCAATCTCGGTGGATGGCGATGCCCTTTTTCTCCAGTTCTTCCGCAATACAACTGCGAACATCTTCGTCAAAGCCACGCAAGACAGTGCTTGAACGGATAATGACGTCAACCTTCGACCCGAGAGCGTTAAAGATGCCGGCAAATTCCAAAGCGATATAGCCGCCGCCAACGATAAGGATTCGATCGGGCCGCTCTTTTAAGTCCAACGCTTCGTTTGACGTAATGACATGTTGGGCGCCAGGGATATCTGGAATAAAGGGCCACCCTCCGACACTGACCAGAACCTTATCCGCCGTATAGGATTTCCCCTCTACTTCCACGGTGTGGGGATCGGTCATGATCCCGTTGCCTTCAACCAAAGCTACGCCGGAATCATGGAGCATGCGGTGATAGACCTGCTCGAGTCTATTGAGCTCTTTGTCTTTAGCAGCAACCAAGGCACCCCAGTCGTGCTCTGTTTCACCGACAGACCAACCGAAACCCAGAGCGTCGTCAAAGTGCTCGGCAAAATGGGCGCCATAAACGAGCAACTTTTTGGGAACACAGCCGCGCATGACACAGGTTCCACCGACACGGCTTTTTTCAATCACAGCCACACGGCCGCCAAAATTGGACGTCATGCGACTGGCACGGACACCACCGGAGCCTGCCCCGATGGTGATCAGGTCATAGTCAAATCTGGCCATAATGAAGAGAACTTTGGATCAGCGGCGGAATGCGCGCAAGAGCCCTGGTGGATAAACGGCGACAGGCGGAGGCGGTGGCGCGCCACCCACCCGTTGGCCTTCGTCAGGCGCCTGTCCATCCCCTTCCTTGCGCAGGATAATTTCCACACGCCGGTTACGGTTACGCCCTTGGAGAGTGAAATTGGAATCCACCGGCCGGGTGTCCCCATAGCCATGGGCTTCCAGACGGCGACCAGAGACATTGTTGACCGTTTGGAAGTGCCGCACTACCGCTGTGGCACGAGCAGCCGAAAGGTCCCAATTGTCGCGGAAGCGTCCACCACCTGCCAGCGGGGTATTGTCCGTGTGGCCGGAGACAATGATCTGACCGTCGACGCGCTTAAGTACATCGGCTAGTCGGTTGAGAGACGCAAAGAAGCTGTCTGTGATCTGATCGCTGCCGGTACGGAAGCCCACTTCATCGGGAAAGGTGATGACGATTTCCGAGTAATTCTTGTCGATATCGACCAAGCGGCCTTCCATCTCGCGTTGCAACGCCGCTTGAATCTGACCAAGGGTCTGGTCGGCTTCGGCGGCGGCCTGTTCCTGCGCGCGCACCGCTTCACGAAGCGCAGCCAACGCCATGGAGGCGAGCACTTGTTCTTCGGCTTCGGAAAGCTGTTCCTGGGTGCCGATATCGGATTCAAAGCCGCTTCTGGAATCGAAATCCTCTTCTTCGGTGACTTCTTCGGTTTCCGCCTCTTCACCAACGTCCGAACCCTGGCTCGCACCGGTGGTACTTGAGTTTGGTGACGACAGGGTCGGGATGGGAACCGGCTCGATGTTGGAGGCATGCTCCAAAACCGGACTGCCGATGAGTTCTACGACACTGGAAAGCAGACGTTCTTTTTGGATACCAAAGGCGTCCTTCAACAAGCCCGACACCTCATGGAACTTTTTGACATCCATGATAGAGAAGGAAAGAAGCAGGATAAAAAAGCAGACCAGAATGGACATCAGGTCAGCGAAGGTAACCACCCATTTTGGTACTTCGGCGCCTTTGCCTGCCATTTCTCTAATCCTTTCGCCCGGTTATGGGATCCAATCCCAATGGTCACCGGATCTCTTTGTCGTCTATCGGCGCCTAACCTATCGCTCGTCGACGCGACGCTGTTCTTCGGGCAGAAACGCTGAGAGCAACTGATACATGGAATCGGGGTTCTGCTTTTCGGCGATCTGCCCGACCGCTTCGATTACCAGAGAGCGCCGTGTGTGTTCGATTTGCGCCTTCGAGGCCAGTTTATCAGCTATGGGCAGACAAATTAAGTTCGCAATGAGGGCGCCATAGAGCGTTGTCAACAGGGCGACGGCCATGGATGGACCGATGGTTTCGGGGTCATCCATTGTGCTCAGCATCTGCACCAGCCCAACCAAGGTGCCGATCATGCCGAAGGCGGGAGACGCATCGCCCATAAACCGGTAAATCTTCTCACCCTCTTCGAGCCGTTCGATGAGGAGGTCACGGTCGCGGCTCAATGCATGCTGAATGAATTCCGGTTGCAGCCCGTCGCAATACATGAGCGCGCCCTTGCGCAGAAATTCGTTGTCGATGGGCGCATTTTCCAGCGCCAACTGCCCTTTGGTGCGGGACAGTTCGGCCAGTTCAACCGCTTCGTCGATCAACCCAACGCTGCTTTCAGAGCTTTGCTGAAAAGCATTGGATGTGCCCAATTTGAGAGCGTTGAGCACCTCAGACAAAGGAAAGCGGATCAACGTTCCGGCGATGGTGCCGCCAAACACGATCAGGATACTTGGGATATTGACGAACATAGATGCGCTGCCGCCAAAAAGAATGGCGAGGCCGACAACCGCTGTACCCGCGACAATGCCTAAAATCGTGGCTAGATCCATGCCTTCTTCATCCCGACAACCGTCACCCCACCAGACACCTTAATTTTCCCGGTGCCATTTGACGAAGGACGCAACGGTCGCTCTCCCCGTTTATCCACGCGTCTGGGGGTCACCGATAAGCTAGAGCGGTATGATTTTAGGTTGGGTCATATCCTGCGTTTTTGAAATAGTTGGCGCATTCATTTGAGGTATAGGTATCGAGGAGTCTGCCGATGGCGGCTGAGACGGCCTCGACGGTTCGCGGCGCTTCGAGGCGGAGCAGATGCTTGAGCTTGGCGAAGACCTGCTCGATGGGATTGAGGTCGGGGGAGTACTTGGGCAGGAACAGGAGCCGGGCGCCGGCCTGGCGGATGGCCTGTCGCACGGCCTTGGACTTGTGAGAGCCGAGGTTGTCCATGATGACGATGTCGCCGGGCTTGAGGGTTGGGACCAACACGTCCTGCACATAGATGCGGAAGCGCTCGCCGTTGATCGGCCCGTCGACGAGCCAGGGCGCATCGATTCGGTCGTGGCGCAGCGCGGCGAGGAAGGTCGCGGTGTGCCAGCGGCCATGTGGCGCCTCGCCGATCAGTCGCGCGCCCTTTGACCCCCAGCCCCGCAGGGGCGCCATGTTGGTCCTGGTCCAGGTCTCGTCGATGAACACCAGGCGCGTCGGGTCAACCCGGTCGCGGTACTTCAACCACTGAGCGCGGCGGCGCGCCACGTCACGGCGCCGACGCTCGCCAGCCACCAGCGTTTTTTTTATAGCTCAGGCCCTGCTCGTGAACGAAGGTCCAGACCGAACGGTAGTCCACCTTCAGGCCCCGATCCGCCAGCTCCCCGACAAGCCCATGAAGCGTGAAATCCCCCCGCGCCAGCCGTTGATCGACGACGTTCACTTCGATGCCCTCATCGCCGACAAGGCATTCGATGCCGGCTGGCTGCGAGAGCAACTGGACCAACGTGGCGCAAGCGCCGTCATTCCCTCGCTCGCCAACAGGAAGCGGCCGGCGGCCTACGACAAGCACATGTACCGCTGGCGACATCTGATCGAAAACTACTTCGCCAAGATCAAGGAATTCCGTGGCATCGCAACACGCTACGACAAGACCGACATCAGCTGCGCCGCAAACTGGAACCTCGTCGCAACCATCATCGCCATGCGTTAAATGTCAGGCGCCCGGCGCCGGAGCTTTCACCTGCAGGGTCACGATGTCCAGATCGTGGTATTGCTGGTGGCGCACTGACGAGGCGAGGTGGCGCAGCAGCCGGAGCGATATCTCCTGCTCGACCGGCGTCTCCCCGCCCCCGGCGGCGAGCACCGCCAATCGTTCCTGCACATTCTCCTCTCCCGGCGCGACGATGAATTCGAGCACGGCGGCGCCCTCGCCCTTCGACGCCGACAGCCGCAGGCGGCGCCGGTGATCCGGGGTCCCGCCCTCTTCTTCCGGCCGCAGAAGGCTCAAAATGGTCTCCTCAGCGGCGGCGGCGAGCCGGTCCGCCATAGCGCCGTCCCAGCCGTTGCGCGACGTGAACCGGTTCAAGAATTCCCGGATTTCCGGCAGCGCCGAGACGGCGAACCCGGCCTCCATGCGGGCGGGCTGGGCTCCGGAAAGACCCGCGATCAGGGTCAAGAGTATCGACGCGAGGCCGCCGGCGGTGATCCCGTTGGCGAAAAGGCCGCCGGCGAAATCGGACACGAGTTCCGGAAAGATCGCGCCGTTCTGGACGCCGACACCGAGCCAGAAGGAAACGCCGACGATCACGCCCTTGCGAAGGTCCATGCCGTCCTGCATCGCCGCCCCGATGCCGATCATGAACAGCAGCGCGACCAGGACCAGGAGGTAGGCGCCAACGACGGGTCCCGGGATCTCCAGCACGAGGGCCAGCGCCTTGGGCAGGAAGGCGAGAGCGAGGAAGACCGCTCCGGTGGCGATCGCCACGCCCCGCGCGGCGACCCCGGTAATCTCGACGAGCGGCGCCGCGAGCGAATAGGTCGTGTTCGGAACGGTTCCGGCCACACCGCACAGCAGGTTGCTCATCCCGTCCACCGTGACCGTCCCCTGTACCGCCCTTAAATCGACCGGCCGCTGCAGGTGCCACGAAATCCGCTGGAGCGCCGTGCTGCTGCTGATCGCCCGGATCGACCCGATCACGGCGGTCAGCAGGAAGGCCGGTAGCAGCGCCCAGAAATCCGGCCCGAATTCCAGATCGAAGCCGGGAATCGAGATATCCGGCAGTCCGAACCAGGAGGCCGCGGCGATACGGTCCAGATCGTAGAGGCCGAAGAAGGCCGCGAGACCCGTACCCAGAACGACGCCGATCACCGGCGCCCACATCCGCAGCGACGCCGTGCCCTTTAGGGAAACGCCGAGGATCGCCAGGAGTGTGACCAGCACGATCGATGGCGCCGCGTGGGCCGGGCTGCCGTCCGGTACGTCGCCCAACATGCCGAAAATAATCGGCATTGCCGTGACCGGCACCAGCATGATCACGGTGCCGGACACGGCCGGGGTCAGGATCCGGCGGAACAGGGCGAGCCTCGCGGCCAACAGGACCTGGAGAAGCGCCGCGGCGACGACCAGGGTTGCCAGCAACGCGGGGCCGCCCTTCGCCAGAGCCGTAATAGCGACCCCGATAAATGCCACCGAACTGCCCATGACTAGCACATGGCCGCCGCCGATCCTGCCACACCGGATCGCCTGGAGCGCTGTCGTGACGCCGCTGATCGCGACTGCGGAAAACACTGCCCACGCCAGATAGGATTCGGCGGCACCACCGGCCCGCATCACCACCGTCGGGATCAGGATCGGCACCGCCACGGTTATCAGGGCGAGCTGCACTCCGAGGCCCAGGGTAAGCGCCGCGGGCGCGCGCTCATCCGCCTCGTAGCGAAGCCCGCCGCCGCCGTCCGTCCCGCGCCCGCTCATGCCGGCGCGAAATCAAGGCGGATGCCCCGGAACCGGAACGATGCCTGACTGTCCATCTGCTCGCGACCCCCTGTCGACCCCGTGGGCGGGCCGTCCCGGCGGACCCAGCGCTGCCGGGCGGCGGCAAACCCCTATGCGCCCCGGCTTGACGGCGCGCGTTGCTGATTCTGACCCTTCAGGATTTTCGGATTATACTCGGTGTCCTTGAAAACCCGAATATGAAGAAACGAATATGAAGACTTGACGTCCTGGACTGGAGCGGTTCAGGTAATCCAATAATCCATCCCGGTTTTCTCACATCTCCGGAACGTCGCGAGCTTGAGGCCTGCGTGCACAGTCATCGCGAAGATCATGGAGTTGGGCGACGTGCGAATGCGATCCTTCTTCTGGATGATGGCAAATCCTGTCAGATCAGAATGTAAAAAACCACCAGTTCGTCAGTCGTGCGCAGGGGTGCGCACAGCTATGAAAATTCGCTGATTTCCTATAGTTTTTCCTACTCTCTTACGTCAGCGGACACTTGCATTCTTGTCAGGCATGCGCTTGTATGCGCACAGTTTTGATGTCACCCGCTTGCGTGATGCTTACGGCACAATGCCCGGAAACATCGGGCAGCAGGAAAGCGTTCGGTTACGCGGTGATGGAGACGACGATGACACGGAGCGAACGCGGGCGAAGCCCGGCAGTACATAAAGTTGGCTTTATCGTCCTCATGTCCGTCACCCGTTGAACGAACGCTTTCGCAGCAAACGTGCCTCTGGGGAACCGTTATGTCCATTCGTCATGAACGCGTCATCACCAAACGTATCGTCGACGGCCTCTCGGTCGAGGGCAATGACGCTGTCTTCTGGGACCGGGACTTACCGGGATTTGGTGTCAGGGTCTATCCGTCGGGTGTGAAGGTGTACGTGGTGCAAAGCCGGGGACCGGGAGGCTCGAAGCGGGCGACCCTGGGACGGCACGGCAATCTCACGCCGGACGGTGCGCGCCGCAAGGCGGCGGCGGCCATCGACCGCATCAAGCGGGGCGAGGAACCGATACCCCCCGAGCCGGAGCCCGAGCCGACCATGGCCGATCTCGCGGAGCGCTATATGCGCCAGCATGTCACTGTGCATTGCAAGCCATCGAGCGCGGAGGTCTACCGCCGCGGGCATTGTCAGACTAAGTGGCGCTGAGTAGAAGAAGCCATAATTTGAGTAATTTCAGGCAGCAAGTTGACGCCACTCGACGAGGGCAGCGGCTCGGGCTTGTTTGAAAATATCGCGGCGGTTGAGATTACGTTGGTGGTTGAAGTGGTTGTGGATCGAGGCATGGATGGAGGAGAATTTCTGTAGGGTCTTAATGTCCCTGAACCGAGCCATCGCCCCTTCACGTCGTCGGAAGGGTTGGTGTGAATTTTCGGCTCTGTTGTTGAGCCACTGACCGCAGGACTGGGCGGCTGCATTACCGATCACCTTCATCGCCGCCCGGTATGACTGTAACCTGTCCGTGGTGATCGTGCCCGGCCGGCCATAACGCCTCATGGCACGTCTAAGGAACTCAAGCGCAGCCCTGTGATCCCGCCGTTTCGTGACATAGACCTCAAGGACTTCGCCTTCATGGTCAACGGCACGCCATAGATAATGTGTCTTCCCGTTGATCCGGACGAACACCTCATCAAGGTGCCAGCGCCACAGCGAATAGGATCCATGACGAACCCGGCGTTTCCGGATCACTGAAGAAAACAACGGGCCAAAGCGGTTCCACCAGTACCGCACCGTTTCGTAGGAGACGTCGATCCCTCGTTCGTGAAGCTGATCTTCGACCTGTCTCAGGGACAGTGGAAATCTCACATAAAGCATCACAGCAAGACGGATGACCTCGGGTGAACTGTTGAAATAACGGAAGGGATTTTGCATCACTGGAGGCTAAGAGACCGTACTACTTGACTCAAGCCGATTTACTCTGACAGTGCCCTTTCCCCGCAATCATTGCCCCGTTGTTTTTGTGGTGTATCGTATGGGCGTGTCTCATTTTTCGGTCGGGACGCACCACACCTGGGGGAATACCGCTTTGATCGTTCGTAAGGTCTGCAGATGTCTGCAGAACGCCATTGTCTGCATTGTGATGGTATCTCAAGCGCCTGCGTTGGCGCAGCGCGCCGGAGAGAACGCCGTTGCGGAGGCCGAAGACGCTTTTGGCACGGTTGTCGGTGACGAAGAAATCGGTCTTTACTCTTCGTCCAGCGCCCGCGGGTTCAATCCAAGCCAGGCCGGCAATCTGCGCATCAACGGCCTTTACTTTGATCAGGCGGCGGCGCCTAACGTTCGCGTTCGTCGCGGCTCCACCATTCACGTCGGCATCAGTGCGCAAGGCTATCCCCTGCCGGCACCCACCGGTGTCGTGGATTTTAATCTTCGGGTTCCAGGGGACCGTATGGTCACCAGCGTCGTTGCGACACAAGGCGCTTTGTTCTCCTATTGGCGCCATAATATCGAAATCGATACGCAGCTTCCCGTCGTTGAAAACGTCTTGAGCATCGGTGCCGGTGCCGGTTTTACGCGCAACGTTTCCCATCAGTTCGCCGTCGGGGATCGCGGCTACAATGGTGGCCTGATCGCCAACTGGAGACCCTCCGAAACCGCCACCATTATCCCCTTCGGAAGCTATTCAAAAACAAGCGCCGTCGACGGCGACCGGCCACAGGCTTTCATCGGCAACAATGCGGTGCCGGTCTACCGTCCGGAGGATTTGACCAGTCCGGACTGGCTCTTTTTCGGTTTTCGCCACATCAACTACGGGGTCATCGGCGAAGCGGAATTACCCGGGCAATGGAAATTAGAAGCCGGACTCTTCCGCTCAGAAAACAATTTCTACAAAGAGACGTTCAAAGCCTTTTTGCTGAACACCAATGAGTTTAGTGAGGGCGATTATTTTATTGAACAATCGCCGCCCCGTTTTACGCGGTCTACATCCGGCGAACTCAAGCTGTCGCGGACTTTTGTCGAGGATGTGCGCCGCCATACCCTTTACATGACCGTACGGGCCCGCGACCGCGGCGCAACCTTCGGCGGCGGAGACCGGCGCAACTTCGGCCGGGTGACCATCGGCGCCTTTCCCGATCTGCCTGAACCGCAATTTAAAACGGGCGAAACTACCCGGACCAGCACCCGCCAAATCACGGGTGGTCTTGCTTATGAAGGTGTGTGGCAAAATGTGGGGCAACTGAGTCTGGCTGTCCAAAAGTCCGATTACGAACGGACTTTGACCCGCCCCGGTGCAGTGCCAATAGAAGGCAAAGAGTCGCCGTGGCTCTATAACGCCGCCGCCGCAGCCTATCTGTCGGACAACCTGGCCGTTTACGCAAGTTATTCGCGTGGCTTTGAAGAACTGGGCACGGCACCGGTGAATGCCGTTAACCGCGACGAAGCTGTTCCGGCGGAGCGCACCCGGCAAGTGGACGCCGGATTGCTCTATCAGGTCAGTGCGGATGTGCAATTCGTCGCCGGCGTGTTTCAAATCAACAAACCGTACTACGCACTCGACTCCGTCAATGTCTTCCGGGATCTGGGAGAGACCCGGCACCGCGGTGTGGAATTGTCCTTGGCGGGGGATGTGACGGACGATCTGACTGTGGTTGCGGGGGCCGTGCTTATTCAGCCGCGGATCATTCAAGCGGCGGACCCGCAAAACGCGACCCGGCTGACCGCCGTCGGACCCATCCCTCGGCTTTTCCGCATGAACGTGCAATACCGGCCCCCCGCTTTTGACGGGTTGGCGCTGGACGCCAAGGTCGAACGGATTGCGCCGCAGTTCGTCACCGTTAGTAATTCGCACAAAACCAGTGGCTCCGTCACCGTGGATGCCGGCGTGCGGTACACCACGACTATTGCCGATGTGCCCGTCCGGTTTCGCCTGCAGGGGCGGAATCTGTTCAACGAGCACAACGTGACACCGCGCGTGTCAGGTCAGATCCTTCCCTTCGAGCGCCGCCGGGTGGAGCTGTCGCTGGCGGCGGACTTCTAACAGTAAGACTGGCGGAGAGGGTGCTCCGCATTCACTTGGCCAAGGCGGAAGAAGCCAAGCCCCAAGAAATCAATTAATCCGTAAGGCTGTTTGGAAAGACAGGATTGAGAAAGGAAGGTCAATGCTATCTGATCAGAGAACCACTTGGTTTCGCGACCAGCGCTTCCTGCTCAATCCACCAGTCCGCGAGCGACGGGTCCTCGCGGATGATGTGCAGGAGCTTGCCGCGCCCCTTGAGGAAGCAGCACGCGCAGTTGCCCGCGTAGCCGGGGAGGCCCAGGTCGAAGGGCTGCTCCTTCCACCACGCCAGCACGTCGCGCTCGGCGACCCGGGCGTCGGCGAGCGGCAGCGCCGCATAGGGCTCGCCGTCGCGGGACGCGGTGCGGTAATCGACCAGCCTGGTGCGGTGGGGCGCGTCCCAGTCGTACTCGACTCAGACGATCGGCACGCCCCAGGCGGTGGCGCAGGTGTCGATGAAGTCGAGCGTCTCGCGCCGCTCCAGCCCGGTGTTCGCGTACAAACAAATTGCGAGGGCCTGTAACCAGAGTTACATGCTCCTTCAATGGCAAATCCCTATCTCTTCCAGCCTTTCCGACGACCAGCGCTCGTGATCCAGCCCGATACGGTCGGCCGACTGTACGCGTCGAACGTCTAACCGGTCGCCAGCCAGTCAAAGGGGAGAAGTTTCCGGTTGCTTTTGGCTTCGACCATATCGAGGAAACCAAGCCCGAAGACGACTCGACGGGAGCCTGAACTGAGGTCCAGCACACACCCGTCACGCCTTGGCAATCCTATCGCGTCAAGCGCCGCTAAAGTATTAGTATATGCCCCAGGGGGTTCAGGATGATCGGCTATTTTCGCGATTAGATGCCGCACAAAGGGCACTGCAGCTTTGCAGCCCCTGTCTTTGACCCTGCCGGCGTCAAAGCGTTACTGGACATAGACCTCGCTTAGGGTCCGGTCAGTGCTCCCTGAGCGTAACCGGCCATCGCCGTATCTCGGTTTTCAGACAAAGTCGTCACCGTACGCTGAAGTCAGCGTAAAGCCACAATAGAGATAGTCGTCTATTTGATTACAGCTTTTCTGAACGGATGACGATGCGATCGATTTCCTGCCGGACGATGCGCTCGACCAATACGGCAGATTGTGATCCAGCCATTGCTTCAGCACGGGTGTGCAAATCTCACGCACCAATTGCTCCAGCGGCTCATGGCCCGTTCTTGCGCGACGGTTGTGCGATGTGCACCCCGGACGGGCATTGTCAGACTAAGTGGCGCTGAGTTTAAGAAGCCGTAATTTGAGTAATTTCAGGCAGCAAGTAGACGCCACTCGACGAGGGCAGCGGCTCGGGCTTGTTTGAAAATATCGCGGCGGTTGAGATTACGTTGGTGGTTGAAGTGGTTGTGGATCGAGGCATGGATGGAGGAGAATTTCTGTAGGGTCTTAATGTCCCTGAACCGAGCCATCGCCCCTTCACGTCGTCGGAAGGGTTGGTGTGAATTTTCGGCTCTGTTGTTGAGCCACTGACCGCAGGACTGGGCGGCTGCATTACCGATCACCTTCATCGCCGCCCGGTATGACTGTAACCTGTCCGTGGTGATCGTGCCCGGCCGGCCATAACGCCTCATGGCACGTCTAAGGAACTCAAGCGCAGCCCTGTGATCCCGCCGTTTCGTGACATAGACCTCAAGGACTTCGCCTTCATGGTCAACGGCACGCCATAGATAATGTGTCTTCCCGTTGATCCGGACGAACACCTCATCAAGGTGCCAGCGCCACAGCGAATAGGATCCATGACGAACCCGGCGTTTCCGGATCACTGAAGAAAACAACGGGCCAAAGCGGTTCCACCAGTACCGCACCGTTTCGTAGGAGACGTCGATCCCTCGTTCGTGAAGCTGATCTTCGACCTGTCTCAGGGACAGTGGAAATCTCACATAAAGCATCACAGCGAGACGGATAACCTCGGGCGAGCTGTTGAAATAACGGAAGGGATTTTGCATCACTGGAGGCTAAGAGACCGCACTACTTGACTCAAGCCGATTTAGTCTGACGGCCGAAAGCATAGTCGCCGGCCTGCTTCCACGGCGGCAGTTGCCCAGGGCCTTAAAATCATTCCATACCTTAGGAGCTCCCCAAATGACCACCGGATCGGCCACACCGGTGTAACCATTTTCTATGAGGTAGGTGGCTTGGGGGTCCTGAGAACCACGGCTAGTGGGGTTGCTGTCCTTGAACTCTGCCGTAAACCTCGCGAACCCTTCCCTGCCCAGGCGAGTACCCGCAGTGCCGGTTATTGAAATCTGGTCACCGTCGCCGTCGTAGGTGGAACCGTACTGCACTCTCAAGCGCTGCAGGTCTGGGTCGTCGTCCATGACGAAATTGATAACGCCGGCAATGGCGTCCGAACCGTACTGGGCGGACGCCCCGTCACGCAAAACCTCTACCCGTTTCAATGCCATGCCGATGAGAGGCAAAATATCAACGGCCTGAGCGCCCTTGTTGATGCCGGAGACGAACTCGCCGATGACAGCACCCCGGTGCCGACGCTTGCCATTTACCAAAATCAAGGTGCTATCGGCGGGCAGGCCTCGGAGGTTCACTGGCCTTATCAAGGTTGCCGCATCGCTGATGGGTTCCCTGCCGACATTGTAGGAGGGCACCGTGGCGGTCAACGCGTCAAGCATGTCGCCGTAGCCGTGACTGCCCAGTTCCCTTTGGCCTAGCACGTCGACGGGTACGGGGAGATTATTGGTGGAGCGGCCAACGCGCCGGGTACCGACCACGACGACTTCCTCAATTTCGCCTATCTCAATAGTGGCCGGTCCCTCCGGCGATTGTGCGTCCGCACCCGGTGCCATACTTGAGAGCATGACGACCGCTACCGTGCGATTCAGCAGTTGAAAATGCTCACGCATCCGATCCGTCCAGTAGGTGACCCAGCAGTTCCTCCGGAACCGCCGGTTTGCGTCTGCTCGCCATATTGCTCTCCTATCCTAGCGCTCACAAACACAAAATTCCTGTTAGGTTTTCGTGCTTGCAAGCGAAAGATACAAATTCGTCCAAGGAAAAAGGTGTCCAACGTCTTGTCGATAAAGCAAACGCTATCTTACACAACTATTCTCACGTCCAAAGCCCACCAACGGAGGACGATCAGGTCATTCTTGAGTTTCTAAAAGGCTGAAATTTCTGATTCAACGCGCACCAAAAGCTTGAGGATGAAGAGCCAGACGGGGCTTTGCTCATCTCTGAGAGACGTGGAACACCATGGCCAACCCCCCGCAAGGTGAAACGGGCAGAAGTCCGCTATACCTGGGATGACGAATTCAGCGGCTTCACCCCATGGCTTGTATAGGGCGGCGTAAAATTAGACCCCGTACACCGGCCTTTGTGTGTCGGCTATGGCCCCAGCATAAACTATTATCGAATCTCTGTTGCGCACCCTTTTCGATCTGAAGGAAGCACCAACCGCGAGCCCGACGGAGAAGACGTTCGCCTAATATTGGCGTTATACTGGCCCCCTGTAGCGGAGGCGCATATGGAACGGCGTGACTTTCTCCTGACAACGGCAACGGCAGCGGCGGCCTCGTTCCCGCCCGGCATGTCCATGGAAGCCAAGGCGGAAGCGGTGGAAGCCATGGCCATGCAGTCCCTTGATGCCCGCGCCCGCGAACAGCTAGACGCTGACGTCGGCGTTGCCCGCCCCTGGCTGGCCTATCCCGAGTTGCCACAACCCCATCCCACGGCCACGGTCAGCGGCAAGCCCGCGAACCCATCCGTCAGCCGCATGATGATGGGCAGCGACCCGCGTCTGCCGCCCATGCCAGAAAAACCCACCCTGGTGGATTTCTTCCGTCAGCGCTGGCTGCCTGCCAGTCATTTGCTGCAGAGCGCCAACCTGGCCCTGAAAAACGGCCACGACGAAAAGGTGATTCTCGCCTGTCTCCTCCATGATGTGTCCGTCGGCGCATTGGTACGCACCGACCACGGCTACTGGGGAGCGCAACTGGTCGAACGCTATGTGGACGAGGAAGTAAGCTGGGCCATCCGCGCTCATCAGGCACTCCGGTTCTTCCCTGACGAGTCCGTCGGCTACGAATATCCCCAGTCCTACATTCGCCTGTTCGGTGAGGACTACACGCCGAGCGATTACATCCTGCGGGCCTACGAAGAGGCCAAGGAGCACAAGTACTACATGACGGCGCGGTTGATCTGCGTAAACGACCTTTACTCTTTCGATCCCGACGTTCACGTCGAGTTCGACACGTTCATCGACATCATCGGCCGCAACTTCTGCCAGCCGGAAGAAGGTCTCGGTTTCGACAACAGTCCCGTCGCCCACATGTGGCGGACGATGAGCTGGCCGAATAACTTTTTGTAAACTGCGGCCTAATACAGTTCCGGCGGCATTGTCACGTTATTGAAGTGTGGCGATGCGAATTGGCACTAAACTCTAGCTTAGAACTGCACCGTTTCATGGCTGATATCAATGCCCCTTCGTGGAGGCCATCAAACTGTCTTCGGGAGAGCGCAAAACTCACACCGCGCTACGGATGACCTCAGGCGAGGTGTGGAAATAACTGAAGAGATAGTGTCTCGCCCGGGGCTTGAAGACCTTAACTCGCAACTCAAGGGGATTTCGTCTGACAATGCCGATGGTTGCCCTGGAGGCACTTCGGGGCGAGTGAACTGCCCCGTTTGAAAACCGATTACGTTCCAAATGGACATCGATCATGCCCTATGGATTACAATGGTCTCACGCACAAACCTGAGGCGCTGGGGTTTCAGGAGAGTCCGGAAGCGCTAGCGGCGTCGCCGAGAAGCGCGCGGATGCATTGGAGGAAAGAAATGGGCGTGATTCTCCGGGCAGTGGGCTATGTTTGGTTGGTATTGCTCTTCATCGGAATTTTCCGTGTGCTTGTGATCGGTGCTGCCGCGGAGCCCATCACGCTTCGATTGCACACGTTCAACTCACCAAGAGCAATCGTGGTACAGCAGTTTTTGCAACCATGGGCCAAGGAAATCGAAAAGAGATCCGATGGCCGGGTCAATGTGCAGGTGTTTCCGGCGATGCAGCTTGGCGGTAGGCCGTCAGATCTCTATGGCCAAGCGCGTGATGGCGTGGTCGACATCGTCTGGACCCTGCCTGGCTATTCGCCGGGGCGATTTCCTCTGACGGAAGTATTCGAGCTGCCATTCGTTTGCGGGAATGCGGAGGCGACCAGCCAAGCATTGACAGAGTTCCACCGAAAGTGGATGCAAGATGAATACAAAGACACCCAAGCCTTGGTGTTTCATGTCACTGCGCCCGGCCACATTCATACTGCCGATCAACAGATTGGTACGCTCGAAGACCTCAAAGGAGTGAAGATACGTGCCTCATCGCAAGCTAACGCGGCAATGCTCACCGCTCTTGGTGCCATCCCGGTCGGCATGCCGATACCCGAGGTGTACGAAGCGCTGTCCCGGGGCGTGGTGCAGGGGGCTTGGATCCCATGGACTATCATGCGGCCATACCGTCTACACGAAGTGACGCGGTACCACACAGAGGTTGACCTGTTCTGCTCCCCTTTTTTGATGACGATGAATAAAGCTCGCTATGATGGATTGCCAATGGACATCAGGACAATCATCGACGACACCACGGGGATGGCGTTGGCCAAACGGCTTGGCCGGTTGTGGCAGGACGACGAGAAGCCGGGCCGTGGGATAGCTGAGGAACGGGGTCATTTTATCCTTCCGCTCCCCCAGGCGGAGCGTGAGCGTTGGAGAACGATCACCCAACCGGTGGTCCAAAACTGGGTTGAGAAGATCAATGCCATGGGACATGAGGGGGAGGTCCTGCTCGACGACGCCAAGCGCTTGGTTGCAAAGTACAGCAATGACCCATACCCCTAAGCATGTGAAGGACAAGGAGGCAGGAGCAAGTACTCCGGCGCCAGTGCCCGCTTCAACGGGCTGGCACTTTGGCGCCGTTTTGGAGTGGCTAGCCCGTGCTTTGGCGCTAGCGGGCGGCATGCTCCTGATCGGGGTTATGGGGATGACCGTGCTGAGCGTCTTTGGGCGCTACCTTTTCAACGCTCCGGTTCCGGGCGATTATGAACTCACAGAGCTTGCTTGCGGAATCGCGGTATTTGCCTTCTTTCCCTACTGCCACATTATGAAGGCCAACATCGTCGTCGACTTCTTCACCAGAAGATTGCATACGCGCTACACGGCAACCTTGGATGCGGTGCACAATATTGCTTTCACGTTCGTTGCAGGTCTGATGACGTGGCGCCTATGCATCGGCGGCATGCGCAAATTCATGGACGGCGAGATGACACTGTTTCTGGGCATTCCTGTTTATGGGGCCTATTTTTCCGCGGTACTCGGAGCAGGATTGCTGACCGCAATCTGTGTATTGGTGGTCTACCGTAATTTGCACTCCTGGGGACGATGACGAATATCGAGTTCGGTGGGCTGATGTTTGGCATCTGCTTGGTACTGATCGCCCTGAGGATGCCGGTTGCTGTGGCTATGTTCATCGTCGGCAGCATCGGTTTCGCCTCGCTCGCGGGATGGTCGGCGTTCCTCAATCTGCTGAACACCGTGCCGTTCGGCCGGGTGTCCAGCTACACATTGTCGGTGCTGCCTCTGTTCCTGTTGATGGGCCAGTTCGCAGTGCGGTCGGGGCTCACCCGCGCTTTGTTCGACGCGGCTCGTGCTTGGGTAGGGCACTACCGCGGTGGTCTGGCTATCTCGACCATCTGCGGCTGCGCTGCATTCGGCTCCATATGCGGTTCCTCGATTGCGACGGGAGCGACGATGGCCTCGGTGGCGCTGCCCGAGATGAAGCGCTACGGTTATTCTGGAGCGCTGACCACGGGTACGCTAGCTGCCGGAGGAACGCTCGGCATTCTGATTCCGCCCTCGGTGATTTTGGTGATCTATGGGGTAATCACCGAGCAATCGATCGGTAAGTTGTTCTT
Source organism: Rhodospirillaceae bacterium (assembly GCA_965207985.1). Lineage (GTDB taxonomy): Bacteria > Pseudomonadota > Alphaproteobacteria > Rhodospirillales > Rhodospirillaceae > CBDBND01. The sequence continues at coordinate 165,633 of CBDBND010000018.1, forward strand.
AGCGGCGCTGATACCAGGCATGATTGCCACGCTCGGATATGCGGTAACAATCGGTGTCTATGTCCGCCTCAACCCTAAGTCGGGTCCGGTCGTCGCATCTTTGCCGTTGAGTGAGCGTATAGGTAGTCTACGCGCGGTGTGGCCGGTGGTGGTCATCTTTTGTTCGGTCATCGGCGGAATCTATCTGGGTGTTTTCACTCCGACCGAGGCCGCTGCAATCGGGGCGGCGGCCACTGCCCTGGTGGCGGTTGCGTCCGGCCGGTTGAACTGGGAGACCTTCACATCAAGTCTGCTTGAAACTGCGCAAGCCACCGGGATGATCTTCCTTATCCTGATCAGCGCCGAGATCTTTAACGGGTTTTTGGCCCTATCTCAGGTCACGACGGCGCTGGCCGAAGTACTTGAGGGATCGGGACTGGCGCCGATGTCGATACTGATCGGCATTTTGCTGGTCTATCTTGTTCTGGGCTGCTTGATGGATAGTCTGGCCATGATCCTGCTGACGGCGCCCGTTTTCTTTCCGTTGGTGACGGGCCTCGAGTTGGGTTACGGGGAGGAGGAGATCGCCATCTGGTTCGGGATCTTAGCCCTCATTGTTGTCGAAATTGGTCTGATTACTCCGCCCATCGGCCTGAATGTCTACGTGATCAACTCATTAGACGGAGAGACTCCCCTTGGCGAGTCTTTCAGAGGCGTTGTCCCTTTCCTGATGAGCGGTCTCGTTCTTCTTGCGCTTATTTTGTCCCTGCCGGCGATTTGCCTTTGGCTCCCAGGTCTGACCTAACTCGCGCTTACGGTATGCCCGTGTTTGCCTGTTATTGTGAGCCGTAAGTGGGTGTGAGAAGATGTATCGACGAGCATCAGGGAGCACGATTGGCGGTCTGTTTGTTGAGTTCACCGAACGCAACAGAGGGGTAATCTTGAGGCAGACGATGCGTGGCGCCAGTCATTGCGGTTTCCGCATGCAACAGGAATTTCGGCATAGGAGTCGACGTGTCTGAACAGGACGTCGCAGTTCGCCGCGATCCCGACGCCATGATCCCGGTTCCGCTCACTGCAGGTCTTGGCCTTCAGCTGGCAGGCCTTGTGTTGCCCGGCGCTGTGCTGATGCCTACGATCGTGTTCCAGGCTGCCGATCAATCGGAAGGCGTACTGTTATGGGCGGTGTTTGCTTCCGTCATGGTCTGCGGTGCGACCACGATACTTCAGGCGCTTCGCATCGGCCGGTTCGGCGCAGGCTATATTCTCGCAACCGGCACTTCAGGGGCTGCCGTCTCGGTCAGCGTCGCAGCGCTGGTTATGGGCGGTCCATCGTTGCTCGCAACCCTGGTCGTTGCCTTGGCTCTCTTCCAATTCGCGTTTTCTGCACGACTCTCACTGTTCCGCAGTATCCTCACCCCTACCGTAACGGGGACAATCTTGATGCTGACACCGGTTACGGTCATGCCGGTCATCTTCGAACAATTGCACAATGTACCGAGCGGAACCCCACCTCTGGCTGCGCCCCTGAGCGCGTTTACGACCTTGCTTGTCATCGCCTGCATCGTGTTGAAGGGTGGAAGGCAACTGCGCCTTTGGGCGCCCATTATCGGCATTATTGCGGGCTCTATAGTTGCAGGCCTGTTTGGCCTCTACGATCTTGGCCGCATAGATCAGGCCCCCTGGATTGGTATTACGAGACCCTTATGGCCGATCTTCGAAGCCGACTTTGGACCGTCCTTTTGGGGATTGCTTCCGTCATTTCTGTTTATCGCCCTGGTCTGCACCATTCAAACGATTAGTGGCTCCGTTGCCATCCAACGCGTTTCCTGGGCTGAACCACGGGCGGTAGATTTCCGGGCAGTGCAGGGGGCAGTCGCTGCGGACGGTGCGGGTAATCTGCTGTCCGGTTTGGCGGGGACCATGCCTGTCGGATTCCGTCCCACCGGCACATCGATGGTCGAGATCACCGGGATTAGTTCTCGCTATATCGGCGTCGCGCTTGGATTGTCCCTCATAGTACTGGCCCTTGTTCCAAAGTCGCTTGCCGTCGTACTTGCCATACCGGGACCGGTCACCGCAGCGTTTGTCACCACCATGATGGCGACCATCTTCATCATTGGCATGACAGTGATCGTCCAGGACGGAATCGACTATCGCAAGGGCCTGATTGCAGGAATTTCATTCTGGATCGGAGTGGGCTTTCAGAACGGTGCGATTTTTGCTGAGCAATTTGCAGGGTTTGCAGGCGGTCTCTTGCAGAATGGAATGATAACCGGGGGCGTTGTGGCTATTCTGATGACCGCTTTGGCAGAGCTGACGAAACCGCGCCGAAGCCGCATAGAGGTTGAGTTCGATGTTTCTGTGTTACCGCGGATCCGGGAGTTTATCGGTACCTTTGCGGCGCGAAGTGGCTGGAATGAGACCATGACGAACCGTCTGAATGCTGTCGGCGAAGAGACTTTGTTGTCGCTCCTGCAAAAGGATGAAGAGAGAGAGAAACTCGAACGCAGGAGGCTGCTTCTCATCGCGCACAAGGAGGATGGCGGAGCGGTTCTCGAGTTCGTTGCCTCCAAAGGCGAGGGTAACCTTCAGGATCGAATGGCGCTGCTTGGCGAGGCGAGCGCTGGAGACTTAGTGGAACGGGAGGTATCGCTTCGTCTGTTGCGTCACCTGGCCTCCTCGATTCGTCATCAGCAATATCATGACACGGATATCGTGACCGTCCGTGTAGAACCCCCAGGGGCAGGTCTCGACCGGCGGCCGTGATCGACCATCCCCTCAACAACTCGGCGTCGAGTTGACCTCTGCCAGCCGATTGACAGTGTTGGAGCAGGCAACTACTGTAATTCGATGGGAGAAATTTAGGAAAACTTGATGTATTTCGCCATATTCGCCTCCGACAAACCGGGCATGCTGCAGGTGCGGAATGAACAGCGTGACGCTTTCAGTGCCTATTTGCACGATCATCCCGATCACCCCGATGTGATCTTTCATCACGGAGGACCGACGCTTGGCGATGACGGAGAGACGGTTGTTGGTTTGCTATTGGTGATCGAAGCGCCGTCGCTGGAAACGGCGCGGGCTTTCTTAAGGGATAGCCCCTTTGCCAAGGCGGAGCTATTCGAAGAATTCGAAGTGCGGCCGTGGCAGTGGACTACGGGGCGGCCCGGCTAGCTGTTGTCTTTCGGCGTAGTCCGAAAAGCAACCGATTTTGAGTGTTGTCCCTTCCGAAAACCCCGAACACATAAGCTCAAAGTATATTTGCAGGCAGTTTACACGGATGGGATTTGCGGAAAGCACGAGGCCTGACAGCACCCCTGAGAAGTGTTTTGCACAATGGCACTTTCCTAATGATCTGACAGACCGCTAAAAGATCTGGTCCTGTTCTTCACTTGACGGGTCCATGCCGTTTTTTAACAGTAACGAATCCATTTTTGCTTCGCATATCCAACCTGTTATTTGGATCCAAGGAAGGCATTAGATAACTCCTCCAGTATTTCGCTATTCTTCTTACACCCGCTCCACGGCCTTCAGTGCAAAATACGCCAGATTATCTCCCGGCACCCAATGGCGAATATCCGCAGGAAGCCGATACAGTTGGAAGGGGTGGCACTCGACGAATTTCGGCATCTCGAATACCCGGCCGTTGGTACAACGCTTACTATAGTAAATGGGTGTGTAAGCCCGACAGGCTGCTAAAGTCATTTTCTCAAATCGAGGTTCTGGAGATACAGGCGAACTTATGGATATCCAAGACCTGATCATCGACGACCGAAAGCGCGGGATCTTCAGGGTCCATCGATCAAGCATGACTTCCTTCGATTTGTTCCAGCGGGAACGGGAACTGATCTTCGACCGATGCTGGATCTACCTTGGACACGAATCGGAAGTGGAACGGCCCGGAGACTACCGCCGCCGCACGATAGCTGGCCGGCCACTATTCTTTGTGCGCGGTCGAGACGGTCAGATACGGGTGTTTCTCAATTCCTGCCCGCACCGGGGTGCCATGATATGCCGCCGTGACGCCGGGAACACCGAAGTTCTGCGGTGCTTCTATCATGCCTGGACCTTCGACATCAGCGGCGAACTGATCGGCATTCCCGGAAGAGAAGCCTACGGTCCCACCTTCGATCCGAGCGAACTCAACCTGAAGGAGCCACCTAGGGTGGATAGTTACCGGGGCTTTTACTTCGTGAACTTCAACGCGCGTGGCGACGACCTGGCAACCTACCTAGGGGGAGCCAGAGACTACCTTGACCTGGTCGTCGACCAGGCCGAGGAAGGGATGCGGGTGATTCCCGGTTCCAACAAGTACGCCATTAATGCCAACTGGAAGCTGCTGGCCGAAAACAGCCTTGATGGATACCACCTGATCCCAACGCATCGGACCTACGTAGATTACGTGACTGATCTTGGGACAGACGACAGCGGGGACACGCTGGCTGCCCGTCCCCCCGGCGCGGGGAGGGCTTTGGGCAAGGGCCACTGCGTGTCGGAGAACATAGCCAGAAACGGCCGCCCCATCGCCCGTTGGCACCCGATATTCGGCGAGGAGACCAGGGAGGGCATAGCGCACGTGCGCGAACGGTTAGTGCAGAAATACGGAGAAGAGCGCGCCTACCGGATGGCCGACACTTCTCGAAATCTGCTCATTTATCCGAACCTGCTGATCATGGACTTCGTGGCTATAAGTATCCGGTATATTGAGCCCCTGTCACCGGACAGAATGGAGGTCACGGCCTGGCATCTTGTGCCCAGAGAGGAGTCGGGTGCGATGCTGGCCACCCGGCTCGACAGTTACCTGACCTTCCTCGGACCGGGCGGCTTTGCCACACCGGACGACGTGGAAGCGCTGGAGTCTTGTCAGGCCGGTTTCCGCGCTACCGACACCGAGTGGTCCGACATCTCTAGGGGCATGCTTACGACCTGTCCAGGAACGGCAGATGAACTGCAAATGCGGGGATTTTGGCGGCAGTGGCACGCGAATATGCAGGGCATAAATACGACTAACGTACAGGATGGGCTGCCTGCAACATCGCAAGCCGCGGTGGTGTCCGCTGAAGCTGACAATCAAGGGCCCTGTCGGACCAATGAGCGATGACGGCCAACAGCAGGTGCGCGTTGCGAGCAATGGTAGAGGAATTTCTGTTCAAGGAAGCGGCGCTTCTGGATGAATGGAAGTTGGATGAGTGGGTTAATCTGTTTGCGGACGACGGCCGGTACGTGGTTCCCTCCACGGATTTGCCGGAAGGGGACCCCAGACGCGATCTGGTGTTCATCGACGACGACATCGTCCGTTTGCGCGCCCGGGTGGCGCGGTTGAACAGCCGCTATTCCCACCGCGAGCGCCCCCGGTCTCGGACTCGCCGGTTTGTTACCAATGTGCGCGTTGAAGAGACTAAAGAGGGACATCTGTCGGTCTCCGCAAACGTCCTCGTCTACAGGTTCCGTAGTGGCGAAGGAGCGCCATACGTTGGCACCATTGAGTACATCCTGAGGAAGGACAGCGGGGACTTGAAGATAGCGTACCGCCGCGCGGTGCTGGATCTGGAGGATCTCTCGTGGCACGGTGCGGTGAGCATCATCTTTTAGTGCCGCTTCATTTGCGCATTCGTCGTGGCGATGAACCAGTCCGTCATCTCGGCGAGTCCGGCTCCACTGCGCCAACGGACGCGTACTTCCCGGACCGTGTCTTCGCCAACGAAAATTCAAACCTGCTGGGTCTCCCAACCCCCGTGGGCGCCCGAAAAGTTCTCAAGCCCTTCCGTGAGGACAGTGGTGTTAACCGGGCCGCCACGATGCTCTCCGATCGCTGTACTGTCGTTTTGGGCGCAAATTCCTCACTTAGCTTACATCGTGGCAAAGGACCGAGGCACGGTTTCCCCTAGGTGCTCAAGGCGCAGGGGGACTTGGTTGGTTCCGATTCCTCGGCGCGCCCAGATCGGGATAAAGGGGATTCGCATGATGGCAGTAAGCCCTCTCGTAACAGCATCTGCATATCGGCTTGCCCCCCGCGTTATGCGCTCCGGCGAGCCGACGGGCGGGCAACCCACCTGCTATCTGAGCGCTGGAACGAACCGTCAGTCGCGACGAAATCCGATTAGGGACGAAACGTGCCGAGGCGTACAGGGCGGATCGTTGCATGGATTGTTCCCGAGCTGGACTGAAGATGACTATTCACAACGTGCCGGCCATCCCCGACTCAAGCGCCGCCAACGTGCTCCATGCCCTAAGCCGCGCCCTCGTATGTGCAACCGGGCCCAGGCATCGCAGTGAGCACAGGTCCGTCAGCGACGTCAGGCCGGTCGGCCTGTTCGCCGGCAAATCCAGTCGGCTGAGGCTCTTCGCCGCGCGGACCGCATGTGCCGAGTCCGTACAAGAAATAACTTTGCAGCATTGAGAGATCCGGGTGTAAAGTGGGCTCCCAATTGGCATTCAACTTACGGACCACGAGGTGAATCATGGAAGACCTGAAGATGCGCAAGCTCCGTGAAAAGCTGGGAATCTCCGCGGAGGACCAACGGGAAGCGGCAGGCAAGGCAATCAGTCCCAATCTGCGGCAGAAGATTCCAGGTGATCCGGCGTCGGGCGGCAACTTCGTCTCTGCACCGTCCGTGGCCGATCCCGCGGTGGCGGGAAGCCGTCGGGGGTCGGGCGGTAATTTCGTCTCTGCGCCTTTCGTGCCTGATTCGGAGGTGGCGGAAAGTCGCCTGTCTTAAGAACTTGTTGTCTACTCCTTAAGCTGGAGCGGCTTTGGGGTGTTACCCGCTATAGTGGACGAAACGGCCTTTGACAGCCGTGTGCCTTGAGTGTGAAGTCGCGGTGGTCGGCGGGAGCTTGGCACGCTTTGTGCGGTACACCATTGGGCCAGCCCCATTTGAGCGTGCACGCACAGCACCGCCGCCCGCACTTAGACGGACGGGTCGAAGTTTCGGACGGGGAGTCGGCAAGCGTGTTGCAGGTCTGTACATTTCCGGAAGGCTATGAAACAGGTTCGGCATCGCCTGTGCCTGCGACGCCGTGGAACAAGCTCGGCTCTCCAGCTCGACCTGACATCCGTATTCATCCCGTCGCTTTGAAGCGAACAGCACATACCTCGAAAGAAGGGCGGTATTGTTCCCTGAATTCGGCCTCGGCGAAGCCTGAATATGCCATATCGCCGGAACACGCGTTCAAAGCAAGTCTCGACGATCCGTCATTTGGCAAGAGTCGCTCAATTGCGACAGCAGCGCATTAGCGTTAACCCCAAGGATCACAACGATGCAAGAGACGAAAACGCTTATCGCCATTAATAGAAGAACAGTGAACTTCCGCAAACTCCAAACGCTGGAAGTCATATTGAAGATTACCGAACGCTGTAACCTGGATTGCGATTATTGCTATTTCTTCAACGCGGGGGACGACAGCTACAAGAGTCATGCGGCATACATATCAAATGATACTGTCACACTGCTGGTACAGCGGCTTCGGCAATTCTCCGAAGAGCACGAACTCCAACGCATAGCGATTCACCTGCATGGCGGCGAACCACTTCTAATGCCGAAGTCCCGGTTCGACAGTATCTGCGATGAGATCAGATCAAATCTGGAGGACATCGTCGACCTGTCGCTGACAGTCCAGACCAACGGAATGCTGATTGATCGCGAGTGGATAGAGATTTTCAACAGATATGGCGTAGAGGTGGGCGTCAGCCTTGACGGAGCGCAGGTGCACAACGACGCGCATCGTCTCGATCATCATGGCAGGTCGTCATACCAGGCGACCGTTCGTGGTTTGTCGTTGTGTCAGGAGCAGCTGCATCGGCCTCCCGTGGTCTTGGCCGTGATTTGGGAGAATTTCGATCCCAAGGAAATCTACGAACACTTTCGACATAACCTGCACCTGGGGCTCCTCGACTTCTTGCTCCCGGACTTGAACCACGACAATTTTTATGGCGACGCGGAAGCGTACGGAGATTTTCTGATCAAGATTTTCGACATGATGGTGAATGACGAGGAGGCCGTCAGTATCAGATTCATCGATCATTTTCTGGCGCGAATCTACGGAAAAGGGAATTTCCTTTTCGCGGCTGGAAGAGATGATCCGGACTATCTTCTGCTTACCGTGTCATCTGATGGCGGGGTCGGACCGGACGACACACTGAGATCCACGAAGTACTGGAGTGGATATGAATACAGGGATCTGAAGAACTCCAGCCTTGAGAAAATCATACAGGATCCATTGTTTCACGAATTCGAATATTTCAAGAAGACACCTGCATCTGCATGTTCGGATTGCTGTTGGCGTGATGTCTGTGGAAGCGGTCAGCCGGTACACCGGTATGCGAGCCGAAACGGATTCGACAACCCCTCCGTCTATTGTGAAGGATTGGACAAGTTCTACACCCATGTGTTGAAGTATTTGGCTATGCACGGTGAGCCGTTGGACAAGATCGGCGCGGAACTGATATGAGACGGTCGATGTGGCATTGTCAGACTTGCGTAATGGTGCGTTTCCCGTCAAGCGCTGTTTTCCCATAAACGAGCGTCGCGATACGATCATTCGTTCGCGAAGCCCCGGCGCCGGCAGCAGGTTGCATTCCCCTGGCGTGACTCAGGAGTTCCCGGGGGCCCTTCCGGCTCCGGTTCAAATTTGGTCGATTGCAATCCTTTCCCTGCCTTGAGAAGGAACTACGATCTCGAATGTGTCCGTCGCCGGATTCTTTCTTCCGTCCGTGGTCGGCGTGTCGGCCGCCAACTTCATGCCAAGTCCAAAGCGATTCCCGAGTGCCGATCTAAATTGCGTGCTCGACCGCAATGAGGCGGTTCGGCGAACAAGTCTTCACACGCGCATCATCGGGAGCCGCGTCCCGGCGAGGGGACACCGGTGATCGCCACCTTCAGGCGCGGTCCATTCCGCCTCTTCCTTTTATGAGGGCACATATGAGACGAGGTAAGACCGCAGGTTCGCGATGGGAAGACGCGGCTGGGATGACTCCGACCGAAAAATCATCGGCAAGGACTGCTGCGTTCAAAAAAAGCTTTTCCAGAGCCAAAGAAGGTGGTTTATAGCCTGCTGACCGATATCACCGTAATCATCGTATTTATCCTTAAGATGCTTCGATATCTGTAGAGTTTTCTTATCCACAGGAGACAAGCCTAATCGAGGTTCAATATGGCTTTTTGGCGTTGCGTCAAACTAAACTTTGCGAGGGTAAAAGGGGGTTGGAATCCAAGGGAAAACACAAATGTGAAAGTTATCTATTTTTGTCAATAGATTACGAGGTCAATTGAGAAAAATTTTGGATTAGGAAATTAAGCGCGCCCCGAACCCGACCAACTATGCGTCCGTGAAGTTCATCTCGACTTTCGGCGTGTGGGGAAGTACCTTGTTCAATGCGCACCTGCGAGGTGATTTCATGTTCACCGGCACTATTGCCGGTTTCGCCGGCAGTATGCGCCTTACTGGGATTCGGCGCGAGCCCTATCCGGGAATGAGGGCTCAAGATTTGGTAACGTCCAAGAACCGTGTGAAGTTTTCGGGGCCCGACTCCATGTCCGGTGCTATAGCGAAGCAATAACGCAGGAGACCGCATTGATGGCCACTGTAGATTTGAAGACCGACCGTCCGACCTATGCGTCTGACTTTATTCCGTCCGATGTTGAGCGGGCGGTGTTTTTGGGCAACCCGATCCTGGACAACATGATGACCAGCCTGATCGCCTTAGGGGCCGAGGTGTGGTCGAACCGGCGTCGGATGAAGGTTGTGGAAGCCCTTTTGGAAGAGAAAGGGATCACCAACGCGATGATCGAGCAGTACATGCCGACGGCCGAGCAGGAAGCCGAGTGGCAGAAGGACCGGGACCGGTTCATCGATCTGACCTATTCGCCGCTGTTGCGCGAAGGCGACCTCCCCGTCTCCGCAGCCTTCCAGCGCGAAAACAAGTAGTCCATTAGCCGTCAAAGGAGATCAACCATGATTGATCGTCGCACTCTGTTCGGTGCTGCGGCTGCCGTCACCACAGCCGTAGGGGCGGCGTTCTCAGGCCGCAAGGCCGAAGCTGCCCACACCGATGTTAACCTCACCCCTAAGGGCGATGTTGAACCCCGCGGGTCCAAGGGCCGTCTCGAACGCCTTCCCGCGCTTGATCTGGAAAGCAAGCACGACTTCGCCACCGGTTTCCGGAAATTCCATGGCCGGTTCAACCGTATCGCCAACAACCGGATCGAGAAAATTCTCGAAGAAAAGGGTCTTGATCCCAAAGGCACTTACACCATGGAAAAGGTGCTTGAGCTTGTTGAAGATGACGCCGTCGTGCAAACCAGCGGGCGCACCTGGATCAGCAACCAGCAGGTGACCTGGAAGATTCTGCAAGACCACTTTCACGGCAATGCTGACAAGTATCTCGCGGAAATGGAAGCTGCCGACAACGAAGGTCCGGGTACTCTGGAACTCAATCCGGACATGGATATTCCAAAGTACACCAAGCACGAAATCCATATTCAGCCCGGAGGTTATGTCGGCGACCCGTTTGCCGGACATATCTACCACTACGGCACCAACAGCTTTTACGTCGGGGCTATTGGCGATAACGAACAGGACCAGATCCACATCGGCACGGCCAACCGCCTGCCCCTGCCGGAAGACGGCAAGGTCAAACGCATCCTCGACATGGGATGTGGCACCGGCCAGTTGACGGTCGCACTGAAGGAGCGCTTCCCCGATGCCGAAGTATGGGGTATCGATGTTGGTGGCCCCATGGTGCGTTACTCGCACATGCGGGCGCGTGATCTCGGCGTTGACGTCAACTTCGCCCAGCGTCTGGTGGAAGACACCAAGTTCGAAGACGGTTACTTCGACATTGTCACGTCCTACATCATCAACCACGAACTGACCCAGGACGCCAGCCGCAACATGATTGCGGAAGCCTACCGGATCACGCGTCCGGGCGGATACTTCTACCCCATCGACTTCCGTTCTGGTGGAGACAAGGGCCGGGCCTATGGTCAATACCGCCGCTGGTGGGATCACCGGTGGAACACGGAAGTGTGGAGCCGTGAGTACCACACCCTCGATTTCGAGGGCGAACTGGTCAAAGCCGGCTTCACCATGAACAAAGAGGCGAAGGCGGCGCTACCCGGCTTCGGCATTCGCCAAGCCATCAAGAAGGCCTGAGTATAAAACTCACTGCAATAGCGTTGTTCACCTGTTCGGCATTGCCAGGGTAAATGGTTAGGAGCGTAAAAGGCCGCAATAAAGGATTTGCAGACAATACGTTGGTGCCTGTGCGTCGGTGCCTGTCCTTTTCGAAAACCGCCGCTTTTCTTGGCGTAAACACCCGGGCGAGGATGGCGTTATAGGAAGCCACGAGGGTGCATTAATTCGCTGCTGGCCTATAGCGGCCACCCAGAGTATGGGCGGCGATGCTGTCGGCGATGCGAGCCGCGGGCTCCTACACCGAATCCCGGGCCAAGTGCGCATAGCGGGCCGTGGTCTCCACCTGGCTGTAGCCCAACAGTTTCCCGATCATCGGCAGACTCTCGCCAAGGGCCAACGCGCGGCTGGCAAACGAATGACGCAGGTCGTGAATGCGCACGTCCTCAAGACCCGCCCGGTCCCGGATGATCTTCCAGGAATCGTTGATATTGCGCATGTATGTCCCTCCGTTACGTCCCGGAATGACCCAGGGGTTGTCCAGAACACGAGGCAACCCTTCGAGTACCCGAACCGCCTCCGGTGAGAGGAAAACCGTCCTGGGTCCGGTTTTTCTGCCGCTCAAGCGCAACTCCCCGGCCTTAAGGTCCACCTCGTCCCAGCGCAGCTTCAATATCTCATTGCGCCGGCATCCCGTCAGCATCAGGAGCCGGATGGCCGCCACCGCGTGCACCGATACGCCGGGACGGGTCTCCGCCTCGTTCAGCACCCCGCCCAGACGGCGGACCTCTTCTTCCGTCAGAAACCGCTCCCGGGGACGCTGCCTGTACTTGACCTGAAACCGGCACGGATTAGTCCCTTCGGGAACCATGTCCCAGGCCTCGGCCATGTTGAACATCCGCGACAGCGTATCGATTACCAGGTTCGCCATGTAAGGCGTTTCCCGGAGCTTGTTATGGAGCGACAAACTGGGTGAGAGCCCGTGTTGCCTCATTCAAGATTGCTCCCGAGCACTTAAGCCGTTGCCTCACGAAAATGCTCCTTGCACGATTCTAAACCAAATCGCTCAACCCAGCGAAACAGCGTCTTTAAAGACGCTGTTTCGCTGGGTCCGAAATCGACTCTACCGTAGGCTGACCTTCCCCCTTTAACCCGGTCCAGAAGTAGGTTTAGAGAATGTCTACATTTGGGTCCTGAGAAGGAGGGCAGATCCGATGCCAAGAAAACGTTATTCCGTAGAGCAAATCATCAACAAGTTGCGTGAAGCCGATGTTCTGCTGGCGCAAGGGGTGTCAGCCGGCGACGTATGTCGTCAGTTAGGTATCTCGGAGCAAACTTATTATCGGTGGCGCCGGGAGTATGGCGGCTTAAAGATGGACCAGGCACGGCGTTTGAAAGAGCTTGAGCAAGAAAATGCCCGGCTCAAGAAGGCTGTTGCCGACCTTACGGTTGACAAGATGATCTTGGAGGAAGCGTCAAAGGGAAACTTATAAGCCCTGAGCGCCGTCGCCATTGTGTAATCCAAGCCATTCAGAAGTTTGGCGTGTCCGAGCGCAAGGCTTGCCGCGTATTGGGCCAGCCCCGCTCGACACAACGACATGTGAAGGTCGTAGCTACTGATGAACAGGCTTTGACCGAGGCTATCATTCGTCTTGCCAAGCAATATGGCCGCTATGGCTATCGACGGATCGCGGCTTTGCTCAGGGCGGAAGGCTGGCACGTCAACGACAAGCGTGTTGAGCGCATCTGGCGGCGCGAAGGGCTGAAAGTCCCAAGCAAGCAACCAAAAAGGGGTCGACTTTGGTTCACTGACGGATCTTGCATGCGGCTCAGACCGTGTTGGAAGAACCATGTCTGGGCCTATGACTTTGTTTCAGGTCGGACGCATGACGGACGAGCTATTCGTATGCTCACCGTTATCGATGAATACACAAAGGAGAGCTTAGCGATCGAAGTGGAAAGACGTCTTAGATCAGATGATGTGCTTCATTGTCTTGCACGTTTGTTCACAACACATGGACCGCCAGATCACATCAGGTCAGACAATGGCAGAGAGTTTACGGCTGAAGTTGTCAGAGACTGGCTCAAGCATTTGCGTGTGAAGACGCTCTATATACAACCCGGCTCACCTTGGGAGAATGGCCACAACGAGAGCTTCAACGGCAAACTCAGAGACGAACTCCTCAATGGCGAAATCTTCTACTCGCTCACTGAGGCCAAGGTATTAATCTGTAGTGGTTCAGATGTGATCTGACAGTTGGCCGTTTTTGCGGTGGCCTCTGTTAGGTTAAGTTCAGTTCACGAACTTTTCCTTCCAGATTTCTTTGCCCTCGATCATGGTCTGGAACGGCGTTCTGCCGCAACACATTTTGCCTTGATGAGTGCGTTCGTGGTTGTAGTGATGCAGCCAATCGTCGAGATCGGCCTGCAGCGCGTCGATGCTGTCATAGAGCTTTTTGCGGAACGCAACCTGGTAGAACTCCTGCAGCACGGTCTTGTGAAAGCGCTCGCAGATGCCGTTTGTTTGCGGTGATTTGACCTTGGTCTTGGTGTGGTCAATATCGTTGACCGCCAGGAAGAGCTGATAGTCGTGCTTGTCCACGCGGCCGCAGTATTCCGTGCCCCTGTCGGTCATGATCCGCAGCACAGGCAGGTCATGCCCGTCATGGAACGGCAGTACCCGGTCATTGAGCAGGTCGGCGGCAGTGATCGGTGTCTTGGTTGTGTAGAGCTTGGCCTGCGCGACCTTGGAATAGGTATCGACGTAGGTTTGCTGGTAGACTCGCCCCACACCCTTCAAGGTGCCGACATAGAAGGTGTCCTGTGAGCCCAGATAGCCGGGATGCGCCGTTTCCACCTCACCGCAGGCTTCGTCGTCGCTCTTCTTCTTTTCTAACGCCTGTATCTGTGCCTCGGTCAGAATCATGCCGTCCTCGGCAACCCTGGCCTCCAGCGCCTTCAGTCGGGCCTTGAAGTTGGCCAGATCATGCCGCAGCCAGATTGAGCGGACACCGGAGGGCGAGACAAAGACACCCTGCTTACGCAGCTCGTTGGAGGTGCGGGCCTGACCATAGGCCGGAAACTCCAGCGCGGATTTGAGCACTGCCTGCTCGGTGGCTTCGTCGACACGGTTGGCAAGGTTGGGTTTGCGCCGGCTGCGCTCGAACAGAGCCTCGACACCACCTTCTTCAACCGCGGCCTTATAGCGGTAGAACGTGTCGCGAGACATGCCCATAACCTGGCAGGCCTTCGACACATTGCCCAATTCCTCGGCCAGGTTCAGCAATCCAGTTTTGTGTTTGATGATCTTGTCGGTAGTATTCAACATTGTGGTTTCCTCGTTTTGTGGTTGGTGTGCACCACCATCAAAACGGACAACCACCATCTCCTTCAAAAGATGCGCCGCTCCCATTCCAGCTTGCTGGGAAGGGAGCGGTGTCAGATCACATCGCAACCAATTCACTTTAGCTCCTAACCCTTGCGCGCCGGTGGGACGAACTGGCGAATCTGCAAGGTTCGCATGCGTTGCACCCGGCCCAGGTTCAGGCCGATGGCGAGGCTGGAATCCACAAAAAACTCCGCGGATTCCTCACGCCGGACCCTCCTCCATGGTCTCCAACATTGTCCTGCGGGCCGCGGCGACGATGTCGTTTAGTTCCTCACCGCGTCCGGCGTCGAGCACTTCATCACGCTTGAGCGTGGCCATGATGTAAACGGAGCGGTAGACCGCCTCGATGAGCGCGGCGTGTCCCTTCGACATTGTGGCCTCGGTAGGCTCGCCGAGCCGGTCCTCGGCGATGGCGATGGCGCCCGCACGGACGAGTTCGCCGGCCGGAATGGCGTGCCGCGCGGCGGCCCGTTCGACCAGACTCCACTCGGAATCGGAGAAGCGGATTGAGCGCGGCCGGCGTGAATCGCTTCGGTCTTCGTTTCTTTTTCTCCTCGATTTCTGAATTTTCCGATCATGTTTAGCCATTTTTCTGCCCTCTCATGGTCCACCCATGGGCCGGTCTCGTCCAATTTCTTGCCGCGAATCACCCTTCGGCAACCCGCTTCCGGTCGAATACATAACGCCCCATGAGGTCTTCAAGGCCAGACACGATCCCTTGCCAGTACTTCGCCGAGCCGTCTGAAGGGCATGGCCAGGAACCCGATACGAGCCTGGACGGGGTGTGTTTGTCCGTGTTCGGGAGATTACAAACCGATATACACAGCGTAATACTTCGTAATACGTCCTGCAACCTGTAGGACCCAATCCGGGTGTCGGGGCCGACAAACGGCGCCAGGGCTGCGCACCAGTAAGACACTCTTAGGTATGCTTAAGAGCTATACACTCGATCCGCCATAGGTCTGACGCCGTTTGTCGTCGTTTGCGCATGAAACTGTATGCCAAGCGCACGTATGACGCACCCCGCAGCCTGCTGCGTTCCGGTGTGAGAACCGAGCGCCTCCGGGCGTCCAACAGCCCTATATATAAAGTATAGACGTTTTGGGAATGGGCGCCGGTGAACCCGGCGGGTTGGAGCCGCCACGGCGACTGAGTGGCGGCCATGGCGATGCTACTGCGGAGGGTGGTGCAGGACGTGACGGCGATGGCGCCGTCACCGGTGTTGGCAGCAGCTCCGGCATCGGTGCGAAGGGCACTGACGGATGATCCCGCACCTGCATCGGCGGCAGGGCCGACGGAACCTTCAGGGGATGTGCACCGGCCAGCGGCCGGGCACGGCTCGACCCTGTCCATCATGGTGCAGGTGCCGGCATCGCATCCTATGGCGGGCAGTGAGGGATTGCCGGTGCCGCGCTGCCCGGGACGCTGCACCGGCTGATTGACGTGACGTATATATAAAGTGTCACGGACCGCGCCGGAAGCGACGCGGCCCGTGAGGGTGTCTCGGTTCACGCTGTACCCATGACCATGACAGGGATGCCCATGGACTGCGCCTTGTCGACGAGGTTCGCGGTGATGCCGTTGGCGGGGAAAGCGATAACACCCTTGGGCAGGAGGTTGAGCAGTTGGTCGTTGCGCCGGAACGGTGCGGCCCGTCCATGGCGGTCCCAGTCCGGTTTGCACACCACCTGGTCGATGCCGTTCCTCTCGGCCCACTGGGCGGCGAGCTTGTCGACGCCGGGGCCGCCGCCGTGCACCAGCACCAGGTCTTCGTACTTGGCGCGGGCCTTGTCGAGGCTTCGGAACACGGCGCCGGGGTCGGTGACGTCCTTGCCGCCGGCGATGGCGACCAGCGTTCCCTCGGGCAAGTGCGCCTTGGTCTCGCGGTCCTTCCTCGCACGCTGGAAATCGCGGGCGTCGATGGCCGCCGAGGTGAGCTTGCCGGTCTGGCTGACGTGGCTGCCGCGCTTGGGGCGCCAGACCTCGCCGGTCGCGGCGCGGTAGGCACCGGCGGCGCTGTCGCGCATCTCTTCGAAGGCATCGCGGCGGCCGCCGAGGTTGCGCGCACGGTCGGTGATCAGTTCGAGCTCGCGCGCCTTCACCTCGCTGCCGTCCTGGGCGGACTGCAGGTCGCGCATCTCGGGGACCAGCTTGTCGATGCTCCGCTCTAACCTTCTGACCTGGGCGTCCAGGGCGTTGACGAAGCCCCAGAGCAGGTGCTCGCGCTCATCGGCGATCTGGAAGCCGTCGGGGGTGACGCCTTCGGCGATGATGCGGAAGGCTTCGCCGACGGCTGTGGTGGCCTCGTCGCGGTCCCAGATCTCTCTGGGGTCGAACTCGCCGCGCTCGGGCGTTGCGCCGAAGAGTTGGGCGTTGTCGCAGCAGGTTGCGGTGACGGACTGCGTTTGCCTGGTGTCGATGTGGTCGATGTCGTGCATGAGAGTCTCCTCGTATTGCTTGAAGGGCCAACTGGCCGGTCACCGGTGCGGGCTCGCTCCGGCGTATGGCTCATTGGCTCACGCGCGCGCAGGGGAGCCACCGGGGCCGGAAGGATCGGACCGGTGTGGTGCGCGGGTGGTGCGGGCGCAGGGAGCGGAGCGACTGAGCCACGGCCGCGTGCCGCGCCGGGCCCAGGCGCCCAAGCGCCGTATCCTTGCGAGGCCCGGCCGGAGCGCAGCGGAGGACCCGCGAGGCGGGTTGGCGCACTGAGCACGTGTGGGACACTGAGCCAGACAGAGGAGAGAGCGTTTGTTGATGGCAGGCACGTCCCTTCAGCGTTTCAGCAGGCGCGGTGCTGCCGGTCCACGCTCCGCCTTCCGGCCTGCCGGACGCAACGGGCGGCTGTAACACGCCCCGCCGCATTTCACTGCAGGAATGGGTGGGTACGAAACCGTTCCTCAGCCACTTCACGGATGCGGGCGCGGTCGTGCACTCTGACCCAGCCACGGTGGTCATCCTCCATCAAGACCAGGTAGACGCGCCGTCCTGGTTCGAGGATGTCATCGTGGGCGTATACGTCGCCCACATACGCACCGCCGGTATCGTAAATGCGGGACACATCGGCGCTGACGCGCCGGAAGGTCAGATTGCTCATGGTGCCTCCAGGATGAAGGGTGGAAATAAGCCTCGCCCTCTCTCAGGACTGCGAGGCGCGGACTGATGCGGACTCCGAAAATGCAACACGACAATCGGGCCGACGCGCGCGAGGCGACGGCCCGATTGGAGGGTGTTGCGGCAGGCTTAGAAGGGCAGGTCGTCGTCCATCTTGCCGGCCTGGGCCGGGTCGGCGGTCTCAAGAGCCGCCGTGCCGGATACGGGCTCAGCCTCCGGCTGCGTGACGCCGTTGCCGTCCGGCTTGTCCAAGAATTGGACACGCCCACCGGGGACCAGCAGGATCTCTGTGGAGAACCGGTCGCTGTCCTCGCCGTCGCGCTTCCAGCGGCGGGTCTGGAGCTTGCCCGCCACGTAGACCAGGCGTCCCTTGCGGGCGTGCTTCTCCAGCATGTCGACCAGGCCGGGCTGGAAGGTGACGACGCGGTGCCACTCGGTCTTGTCCACCCGCTCACCGCTGCCGGTCCGGTCGATGTAGCTCTCGTCGGTGGCGATGCTCATATTGGCGACGCGGCCCCCCGAGGTGAGATGGTTAACGGTGACGTCGGCGCCGATGCGCCCGATGAGTTCCGCTCTGTTGAGTCCGAAAGCCATTGCTGTACTCCTTGATGTCTCGATGATTGACGATGGGTTGGCGAACGGCAGGGACCGGAACCTCTCTCCAGCCCCCTTCCGTTCACTTTGCTTCAAGCCCTCCTCTACCTCTGATCCGTTGCCGCCGCCCGGCCGGGGCAGCGCCGGACGAAGTCTTCGGAGAGCGTCTCTCGCACTGCGTGAACGTTCAGCCCGAGTTCTTCGAGGAGTTCCGTGGTAGACGGGGTGATTGGATCGTGGTCCGTGTCGATGCCGAACATGGTGGCTGCCTCCTTCGCGGTTGCCGCGCCCGGCAGGCGGGGAAACCATTTCCTCCGTCTCTCCCGGGCGTTCGCCCGGCCATCGCTCGACTCCATCTCCTGGGACAGCGTCGGACATGGGAGGAACACTGCGCTGCGGTGGGTCTCGCATTGAGACGGGAAGGGAAAGCAACGGAAGCACCGGCACCGCGACAGTGTGGGAAGGCGGCACCGATGCGAATGGCGTGGCGGGAAGTTCCCGGACGCGGCGGCTTCGCCTTGGGTCAGCGCCACCCGCGGTGGTGTTGTTTCCGGCTCGTGGGCGGCCGCATCACTCCCATCCCGCCGAGCGGGCGAGAACCGGCTCGTCGACAATGACCTCGACCTCGTCCCGCGACAGCTTGGCAAAGGCGAGGCAGAGCGACACGTCGGCCTCTGAGTCGAAGACACCGTGACACACTCCCGTGCCGATCTCGATCACGGAAAAGACCGGCGGATACATGGGCATGCCGCGGACGTGATGGGACCGTTCATAGGACCTGCGGGCGCAGCTTTCGCATCTCGCCGCTCCGTGCGAAGCGGACCCGCAATCCGTACATTGGCTTCGGGACCGCCTTTCGGCATACCTCCGCCGGGCAGCGGCGTTCTTCGCCTCAACGTCGCGCTTCGATTTGAACGCTGAGCAGGGGGCGCATGTAGTGCCGCCCCCGTTCGCGGGGTCCCCGCATTTCACGCATACCCCGGCAGCGCGCCGGGCGGCGTAGAGCTCCTGGTCCGCCTTACGTCTCGCGATGAGGCAGGGCTCGCAGGTGGTCCGGCCTCCGGCCGGAGGCCGGCGCCCGCACCGGGTGCAGAGGTTCGCCTCGCGGCGGGCCTTCCACTGCTTGCTGCCGGCGATGCGGGCGCTGCGTCTTTTACGTTGGACCGGGCGGCCACCATATTTCTTTCCGGCTGACCTGGCCCTGTCGTACCGCTCACGCTCGGCCTTGCGTCTCTTGACCGCACATGGCTCGCATGTGCGGCGGTCGGGCTCGGGAGGGTTGCGGCCGCACTTTGTGCACAGGCCTTGGGCAGCGCGTTCAGCGGTCCGGCGGCGGGCGCGGTCCCGCTCACCGGCTTTCGCCCGGATGGGATCGCGCCGTTGTATTCCCGCGGCGCGGAGGCGCGCATCGCGCGCCCGCCCGGCGACCCGATGCTTCTCGGCACAGGGGCCGCAGCGGGAACGGCCGGGTTCAGGCGGAACCTTTCCACACGTCGGACATAGGCCATGCTCGCGGCGTAAGGCAACGCGTTTGTGATAACGCTCCCGGTCCCGAGCTCGACGCACTTCCGGATTCGAATAAGTCACGACGGCAACCTCCCTGCCAGAGTCGAGTTCGAGATGGAGGACGCCCCGCCGGCATGGCGGCGGCAGGGCGTCCGGGATAACGCCGCTCAGCCCCTCTGCCGGCGGTCGTGAAAAATCCCCGTCGCTATATCTCCGTACAGCTGCCGGCCGCCGCGGGTGCGCAGGCCGGTGCAGATGATGATTTCCGTGCGCGCCGGGCGCATGGCTTCAGCCTCCTGGCGCGAGACCACCATGTGCTTGCCCCCAGCCGCCTCGGGCTGGATGGGACGGATGTCGCCGTCTATAAGCGCCTTGAAGCGCTCGACGACGAAACGGTCCTCGCCGTCGAGGCCGCTGCCGAAGGTGTGAACGAGATAAGTACGGGCGCTTCCCTGAAGGGTGTCGGTCGTCTGCATGGGTGTTTCTCCGTCTTGCCGGTGGTCAGGAACGGCGGCAGCGCCTGTCTCCCGAGCGCCGGCCGCCACCCCCTTACGGCCAACCTCCGGCTCCTAGAGCGGTATGATTTTAGGTTGGGTCATATCCTGCGTTTTTGAAATAGTTGGCGCATTCATTTGAGGTATAGGTATCGAGGAGTCTGCCGATGGCGGCTGAGACGGCCTCGACGGTTCGCGGCGCTTCGAGGCGGAGCAGATGCTTGAGCTTGGCGAAGACCTGCTCGATGGGATTGAGGTCGGGGGGAGTACTTGGGCAGGAACAGGAGCCGGGCGCCGGCCTGGCGGATGGCCTGTCGCACGGCCTTGGACTTGTGAGAGCCGAGGTTGTCCATGATGACGATGTCGCCGGGCTTGAGGGTTGGGACCAACACGTCCTGCACATAGATGCGGAAGCGCTCGCCGTTGATCGGCCCGTCGACGAGCCAGGGCGCATCGATTCGGTCGTGGCGCAGCGCGGCGAGGAAGGTCGCGGTGTGCCAGCGGCCATGTGGCGCCTCGCCGATCAGTCGCGCGCCCTTTGACCCCCAGCCCCGCAGGGGCGCCATGTTGGTCCTGGTCCAGGTCTCGTCGATGAACACCAGGCGCGTCGGGTCAACCCGGTCGCGGTACTTCAACCACTGAGCGCGGCGGCGCGCCACGTCACGGCGCCGACGCTCGCCAGCCACCAGCGTTTTTTTTATAGCTCAGGCCCTGCTCGTGAACGAAGGTCCAGACCGAACGGTAGTCCACCTTCAGGCCCCGATCCGCCAGCTCCCCGACAAGCCCATGAAGCGTGAAATCCCCCCGCGCCACCCGGTCCCGCAACCAGCGCTCGTGCGCCCCCCGGATCGCACGCGGCTTGTAACCGCCCATCCGGCCCGGCGCCGCGCTGCCCGTCCGCCGGTAGCGCGCCAGCCAGGCAACCGCCGTGCTCTCGCCGATCCCGAAATGCCGCGCCGCCGCCCGGCACGACATCCCGTCGCGCGACACAGCCGAAATAACCCGTTCTCGAAGATCAAGGGAATAAGCTCTTGCCATCCTTGCTGGCCTCCTTACCCAGCAAGAATCTTGAATCAGAAATCGAAAAGCTTGTGAATCCCTAAAATGACTCCGTCTAATCACATAAAGCTCTAGCGGCGCGCGGCGTGACGGCGCCAAAGCGGCAGGTGAACGCGACTGTGTGCAGGGATACGGTGTTAGCGGACAGCGGTGCCCGGTCCAGGGCGAACCGGTGGCGTTTCAACAACAAACACAGAGCGAGAAATTTTCAGTCAGCAAAATCGGGGAATTACGGATGGAATTGACAATGATAACAAAGACGATGCTCTGGGGTGACGCCATCATGACGCAAGCAAGATACGCGTCATTATCCACTCCAAGCCCAGCGGGCAGCGTCTTAGTCCCCATGGGAGGTCACTTTCAACGGTTTTAAAATCGTTGAGTGTAACGGTGCCCTGCGCCCCGGCACTCAACAAGAAGGCGAGTGCTGAGCCGCACGCGCCTGTCTATCACGCTTTTACCCTTGAACGGCAACAACACGGTTCGTATGTCCCCAATCATGTCTCAGACTTTCTCGCGGCAGCGCCTCCTCGGCCTTGCCGAACACAGTATTTTCACCACGTTCGTGACAATCGTGATCGGCATCAATGCCGTGACATTGGGGCTTGAAACGTCGGACCGGGCCATGGACGCCGCCGGACCGGTGCTCAAGATCCTGGACCGTACAGCACTCGCCATCTTCGTCATTGAGATGATTCTGAAACTTGCCGCTTATGGCTGGCGCTTCTTCAAAAGCGGCTGGAACATCTTTGACTTTGCCGTGGTGAGCGTGGCCTTGATGCCGGCGAGTGAGGCGTTCTCGGTCCTGCGGGCGCTCCGCGTATTGAGGGCGCTAAGACTTCTGTCCATCGTGCCGCGCATGCGCGCCGTGGTGGAGGCGCTTTTGAAGGCCGTTCCGGGCATGGGCGCCATCATCGCCGTGCTGGGGTTGGTATTCTATGTCGCCGCCGTCATGGCCACGAAGCTGTTCAGCGGCACCTTTCCTGAATGGTTCGGCTCTATCGGCGCCTCCATGTATTCGCTGTTCCAGATCATGACGCTCGAAAGCTGGTCCATGGGCATCGTGCGGCCGGTGATGGAGCAGCACCCCTACGCTTGGGCGTTTTTCGTGCCTTTCATCGTCATAACCAGCTTTGCCGTCCTGAATCTCTTCATCGCGCTTATCGTCAACTCCATGCAGGAAATCCACGATATCGAAACGCGGGAGGAGCGAGAATCGGCCGAAGCCACAGCCCATGGCGAACGGGAACAGCTTCTAAGCGAGGTCCAGGCCCTGCGGACGGAGGTGCGGGACCTCCGACAGGCTTTGAAGCAGACCGCTGACTAGGTCTTGATACTGATATTTCGATTAGCATTGGGCTCAAGCAACCTGCTGGTATTTTTTTTCAAGATTGAAGACGCGACCGCGTTGGGGCTTAAGAACCGCTCACAGTGGACAAAGAACACCTCATTGAATGGATAGTGGAGTTTCGCGTAAGCGTCGGCGAATTACTGGATCGAGGTGTCGACCTTGGCGACGGGTTGGCCGTAGACCGTGACGTCGACCCTATGGGCTGAGGGCCAAAGCTGAAAGCATCTTCTCCGCCAGGGTGTTGATTCAAATCGTAGCCAGCGCGGATCAATCTGGCATCCGCCAGGCTATCGAAGCGGCGGGCGTGCATCTGCTCTACCTGCCGCCATACAGTCCCGACTTCAACCCGATCGAGATGGCTTTCTCCAAACTGAGGGTTGCCTCGCCGTATTGCGGTCGCGGTCTGCGGAATGTTGGGCTGTGATGAAGAGCAACGATTTTCACGGGAACATTTTTGTGTTTGGCGAGGAGTTCGGCGAAGCGCTCAAGTTGCCGTTTTCAGAGGCGGCCAACCGCGTTGCTGGCTACTGAGGAGTTGCCGGAGTTATTACTATCCAACCCGATCACTACGACTCTGGGATCAACTGCTCGAGCCCACGGGAATCTTGTAGGCTGTCCAACGATCTGTAGCCCGGCCCGCATTCGATCCAGGTCTGAGGCCTTTAGCTCGTCTGGCCAAGCAAGCCTGGCCCCTAGGCCACATACATCATGATTCCCTGGAACAATAAGTATGCGATTGTTCAATTCGTTTTGCTCAACCGTCTTACTCAAACTTCGCCACGGGGCAACCTCGCCCAAGTCTGTCACGTCACCGGTAACAAGAACTAAATCGGAAGCTGTTAGGACATCAGAACTGAGTACGTGGTTGATGGCACTATTCATTCCCCCCAATCGGCCCGCCAGCTTTGGCTCCGAACGTTGTGATACAGCTCAAGTCGTGTCGCGAATCGCTGCCGCAACAGGATTCAAATGGCTTTTGCATGCAATTGAGCAATGACTATTGAATATTAAGGTGGAAATACTTTAGGGTTAAGAAGTGAATAGGCAAAACTTACGCAAGTTGACAAAGGTTCTTTACATACTAAGGCGTTTTAACAATCGGTCAGCACTGTTTATTGGCGATGGTAGAATAGGCCGACATAATCAACGAGCACAAAGATCAAGGTGCATCTATGAAAAATTCTAATATTCAAACTTTATTCGCGGTCCTTTTTACCGTCGTATTTAGCACCGGCTCCGCTCTCTCATCAGGATCAATGTAAACTGGACGACAAGATCAAATCCGAAGCGCTCGCGATGGACCATCAGACCTTCAACCAATCAATGACTGAAAGTCCGTGGCGAAAACTGGCGGCGAATGAGTGTTTTCGAAGTGCCGCTGAACTGATCGCATATTACATAGACAAGATATGAGCTACTCCCCGGAAATCGGACACTGAGGTAAGCTACGATTTGTTATCTGCTGGTCTTCGTAGAGAAGGAGATCAGAGATGTCGAAACGCAAGCAACACTCGCCGGCATTCAAGGCGAAAGTGGCCCTCGAAGCCTTGAAGGGCGAAGAGACCGTATCCGAGCTGTCCAGCCGGTTCGGAGTTCACCCGACGATGATCCATCAATGGAAGCGTGCGCTGCTTGATGGTGCTCCTGGCGTGTTCGCACGTGGTGGCCGCCGGCAACCGGAGATCGACGAAGCGCAGGTGAAGGAACTGCATGCCAAGATTGGGGAGTTGGCTGTGGCCAACGATTTTTTGTCCAGAAAGCTCAAGCCCTGGGGCATGAAGTGAGACGCGGCATGATCGAGCCGGGTCATCCCGGATTATCGGTCAGCAGGCAGTGTGCGCTGCTGTCGATCTCCCGGTCGTCGTTCTATTACACGCCCAAGGGTGAGAGCGAGATGAACCTCGCCCTGATGCGCGAGATCGATGAACAGTTCCTGGACACGCCGTTCTTTGGCGTCCGGCAGATGACGTGGCATTTGAAGAACGAAGGCCATTGCGTCAATGAGAAGCGGATTCGCCGCCTGATGCGGCTCATGGGCCTGATGCCGATCTACCAGAAGCCCAGCACCTCAAAGCCAGCGAAGGGGCACAAGACCTGGCCGTATCTACTCCGGGGGCTGAGTGTGAACAGACCGAACCAGGTCTGGGCAACGGATATCACCTACCTGCCGATGCGCCGGGGGTTCCTGTACCTGGTTGCCATCATGGATTGGTTTACCCGCACGGTGCTGGCTTGGCGCATCTCGAACACGCTGGAGGCTGACTTCTGCGTCGAGGCGTTAAACGAGGCGATCCACACGTTCGGTGCGCCGGAGATCATGAACACCGACCAGGGCAGCCAGTTCACCTCGTTTGCTTGGACCGACCGGCTTCGGCGGATGGGCGTGCGCATCTCGATGGACGGCAAGGGGCGGTTCCTCGACAACATCTTCGTCGAGCGGCTTTGGCGCACGCTCAAATACGAGTGCGTCTATCTGCACGCCTGGGAAAACGGCTCACAGGCCAGGGCCGGTATCCGCAAATGGATGACGTTCTACAATGAAAGGCGTCCTCATTCCGCCCTTGGCGGCAGGCCGCCCGCCGTGGTCTATTGGACGGCAAGCGAGCAAAACCAAACCGATCAGCAGGCACAGAAAGTAGCTTAAATCACACCAGAACCTGTCCAACAATTGGGGAGTAGCTCAATATTACATAGACAAGAATAGACTGCCAGAGAGTCATAATGTTAGAGCGTTACGTCTACATGCAGGACAAATGTTCGCTTTGGCGGCCGATACCAAGAAAGCTGTAGAAGTCTTGGAGAGATCCCTTTGGCCTGAACAACCCCCGTCGTGGCCGATAGATCGGAACACTTACATTACTGGAACTATAGCCTTTCTGAAGAAAGATAGGGATGCCTTTCATTTGGCATTGGAGAAATTGACTGAGGGCCAAAAAGAACAAGGGCGCGTTGATGCTCCGAATGTCGCAGTCTTGAATCACCTCAAAGAATGCTGGTCAGTTGATTACTATTCGGTGCGTACTTCCAGTAAGTGCTAGCTTACTTATGCTGGTGACACAACTCATGGCAAAGCTAGTTAATAAGTGAACTTGTCATTTTCAGTGTCCGTCGTCAGATTATTTGGGACAGCGGGGGTTGATAAACTAAGAGAGAGTTTGGCCCATCTTGGTTTTCAGTTTAGGCGGCGGTTTTGCGGTGCTGCAAGCGCCGTTGATTGATGGTGTTTTGTTTGATTCTCTCCCTTTCGAGTAAGATGGTTTCGCCGCGCCCGAAGTAGACGTCGGCGGGCGTCAGATTGCTCAGGCTCTCGTGGTAGCGGTGGTGATTGTAGTAGGCGACGAAGCGCCCGATCTTGGCCTTGAGATCGCCCGGCAGGAAGTAGTTCTCTAACAGGATGCGGTTCTTCAGGGTCTGATGCCACCGCTCGATCTTGCCCTGTGTCTGCGGGTGATAGGGTGCGCCGCGCACATGATCCATGCCGTTGTCGTCGAGCCATTCGGCCAGTTCGCTAGAGATGTAGGACGCGCCATTGTCTGACAGCAGGCGGGGCTTGTGCCGGACCTCGACCCGGTCGCAGCCTGAGGCCTGCAATGCTAGTTCCAGGGTGTCTGTGACGTCACTGGCCTTCATGGTCGTACACAGCGTCCAGGCGATGATGTAGCGGGAGTAATCATCCAGGATGGTGCTCAGGTAGAACCAGCCCCATCCGATGACCTTGATGTAGGTGAAGTCGGTCTGCCAAAGCTGGTTCGGGGCCGTGGTCTTATCCCTGAACTCATCGTTCGCCTTGATCACCACAAACGCCGGGCTGGCGATCAGGTCATGGGCCTTGAGAAGCCGGTAAACACTGGCTTCCGAGACGAAGTAGGCCTGTGTATCGGTGAACCGTACCGCCAGTTCCCGGGGCGACAGGTCCGGGTTCTCCAGGGCCATCTGGACAATCCGGTCACGGATCTCATCCGGGATGCGGTTCCACACCCGGGACGGCTTGGGCGGCCTGTCTTCAAGGGCCTCAAGCCCGCCCTGCAGATAGCTGTTGTACCAGCGGTAAAACGTGGTGCGGGGAACCCCAAGGGTGTCCAACGTACGCTTGGCCGGCAGATGCGACTGTTCCACCAGCCTGATGATCTCGAGCTTCTCGGAGGCGGGGTATCTCATGCGTCGTCTCCCCCATCCCCGATCATGTTTTTTTTGAGAAGGCGCAGTTCCAGGGCCTGTTCGGCCACCACCACCTTGAGGTCGTGAGCCTGGCGGCGCAGCTCCTTGACCTCGCCCGTGTTGGCCTCACGGGCCGTATCACCGGCCAGGCGCTTCTTCCCGGCCTCAAGGAACTCCTTCGACCAGCTGTAATACATCCCCTGGGCTATGCCCTCACGGCGGCATAGCTCGGCAATCGGGTCCTCGCCGCGCAGTCCGGCCAGGACAATGCGGATCTTCTCCTCAGCACTGTAACGCTTGCGGGTCTTGCGGCGGATGTCCTTGACCGTCCGCTCCGCAACATCCTGGGATCGTTCTGTTCTATCTCTCATCGTTCACTCCTCAATGATGACGATGAGCCAATAACACTCTCTTACGCAATCACCCTAATCTGTTCCATTGGTCCTGACGGGGGACAGCCAAAGCGGTTCCACCAATACCTTACCGTTTCATAACTGATATCAATGCCCCGTTCGTGGAGGAGGTCTTCGATCTGGCACAGAGAGAGTGGAAATCGCACATACAGCATCACAACGCTGCGAATGACCTCGGGCGAGCTATTGAAGTAACGAAAGGGATTGTGCATCGCCAAAGGCTAAGAGACCTTACTTCCTGGCTCAAGCCAATTTAGTCTGACAGTGCCCATGCGCGTCAACCGGCCAAGGCCGCGTCGATTGTGTTTGCAAGCCCGGATAATTCCCGATCTCTCGTGCCGTTGATTCCGATAAGTCAATCAACTGTGCCAGCATATCCCAGAAACCATACTGTTCACCTTGTGACATTGTCGGCCGAACGGTACGGTTGAGCGAAGCCAGAGCGCGCTAAAACTGCCCCGCCGGACAGATCATGAGTTTTTGAAGACACCGACGTACGGGTTGTGCCGGGCCTTGCCGTAGACAATTGGCGTCATCGCCGATCAGCCGGAAAGCGCTTTTGGCGCCTCGCTGGGTTCGGTAATGAAGTCTCTGGCTGGCGATGGTAGGGTGTCTGTCATGAGTAAGGCAAAGCGGGCAGCCGCGCCGAGAAGGGTCGCCATCATAGGCGGGGGCGTTTCGGGCCTGGGTGTGGCTTGGGTACTGGACCGTCACCCTGACCGGTTCGATTTCCGGCTGTTCGAAGCGCAGGACCGGCTCGGCGGCAACGCCATGACGGTTGACATGCCCCAGAACGACGGCACGAAGATTCCGTTCGACATTTCCGTCACCGCCTGCATTCCCTCTGTCTACCACCACATCCTCTTGTTCATGGAGCAGCACGGGATTGACTTGGTCGATACGCGGTTCAGCTACAGCGTGCGGTATCGAGGCGGCATCTACGCGCACGACTTCGATTCCGATATAGGGCGTGAACTGCGGCCGGAAATCGTTAAGTTCCAGAGGCTCCTGCAGCGCCTGAAGTGGTTTGGCTGGCTCAACCGTACGCGGTCGAAGCTGTTGAATGCGCTCAACCCGTTCAACTACGTCAGCATGGGCACGGTGCTCAATTTCGGCCGCTTCTCGGGCGATTTCCGCTACAAGGTTTTGAAGCCGATGTTCGTCAACTTCCTGATGGCGACCAACGTGTTCGACATGCCGGCGTCGCTGTTCGCGCGCTACCTGGAGTTTTTCGACGTTGAGAAGGCGACGCCGATGCTGACCTGGAACGGCGGCACGCGGCGCATCTACGAGGAAATGTCGGCGGGCTTCCAGGATAAGATCCATCTCGGCCGTCCGGTGCGGAAGGTTTATCGGTGCCCGTCTGAGGTTGTCGTCGAGGACGAGGACGGAAACACCGAGACGTTTGACGATGTCGTCTTCGCCTGTAACGCGAACCAGACGCTGATGATGTTGGACCAACCGACCCTGCTGGAGGGCTGGCTGCTGTCGTCGATCCGCTACGAGAGCGAGCTCCACAACCACGCCATTGTCCATTGGGACGACTCAGTGCTGCCGGACAACGTGGTCAGGCCGCTGGACACGCGCAGCAACCACATCGAGCAGTACGGCGCCCGGCCCGACAATTATGAGATCACCTATATCATGCACAACCAGCAGCCCTGGGCGAAAGGCTCGGACAAGCCATGTCTGGTGACTTACAACCCGGTCACCAAGATCGACGAGGCGAAGATCGTCCTGCGGCACTGGTTCCAGCACATCGTCCACGATGTGCGCCACGTCGCCTTGCTGGTCCACCTGTTCCGCTTCATCCAGGGCAGGCGGCGGAGTTGGCATTGCGGCGCCCACACGCTGATCAACGCGCAGGAGACGTGCCTCGTCACCGGCCTCGTCACCGCGCGGCAGTTAGGGGCAGACTATCCCTTCGAGGATTCAGAAGCACGCAAGTGGTTCAACTTCTACGGCCGCATAATGTACGGGTGGCGCCTTAGGAAGGCGTGAACGGCGGATCGTTATCAATGGTCGAAGACACCCGATCGCCGACAGCGCACCCGTTGGCGCCCACACCCTTATGACTGTCCACGTCACCTTGCCGACGATGTGGACGTCCTCGGTAAGGCACTTGTAGCCGGCGTAATCGGCGTTGGCTGGCAGGAAGCAGTTCGCCGACCACCCGCAGCCCCCGCCGAGCGCGACCGCCCTGCTAGCACCTGGGATCACGATTTGCTGATACGTCAGTCTTTGAAGCGACGTTGATGGACCTATGTTTTGGTCAGAGGAAGGGCTTGGCGTTTTCATTCTAGGCCTCGATGAAATGGTCGATGTGCTGGGCAGTTGGGCGACGGAGGAGAATGAGGCGCCGCGCAGGAACTGGCTTTCCTGGACAGAGCACCAGACCTCGACCTGCACCTCCCGAAAATCTTATCCATCGGTCTTCATGATCCAAACCGCTTAGTTGCGGATAAGGTGTTCGGAAATGACAGGGCTCAGACAGCCAGGAGCCAGTGTAGGATGGGCGCCAGGCCCATGCAGGCCAGGAGGCGTTTGGCGAGATGGCACCCAAACAAGCAAACGCGGTGATTGGCGTTCAGGTCACGACGGATGTGGCTCTCTACGATATCGGGGTGGCGGGACGATCTAAATGACTTGGTGTGGGAACCCGACCGTGACCGAGGAGGCGTAATCGTGGCGTGACCGGGGACGGGGTCGACGGCTTTCGGGCAGGAAGAACTCGGCATGGGACATCGGTGAAGGTCTGCCCGCACCCAGGTTCGGCGATACGTCCTGCACCAAGATGAGCGAGCAGGGGGTCAGTGGACTATTGCGAGATATTAGGGTGTGGACTCAATTGATCCAGCATCTTATGGCGAAGAGTTGGATCATTGCGAGGAAGTTTTTGGCTGATTTCTCGAAGCGCGTTGCTAATCGGCGCATGTCTTTCATCTTGCAGAAGAACCGCTCGACGATGGTCCTTTGGGCATAGAGGTTTGGATCGTGCGGGATAGGATTACGCGCGTTGCTCTTTGAAGGAATGACAGCCAGCGCTCCTTCATCGGCGATTTGCTGCCTGATTTTGGCGGTGCCATAGGCCTTATCAGCGACGATGGCGAGCGGGGCCTTTTCCCAATCCAGGAAAGAGCCCATGGCTTGGCTGTCATGGACCTGCCCGCCGGTGATGTCCAGCCGGAGCGGGCGGCCCTTGGCATCTACGGCCGCGTGAACCTTACTTGTGCGACCCGCGCGTGAGCGTCCAATACCTTCTGCCAAGCCCCCTTTTTTGACCCTGCCGCTGCGCGGTGAGCCTTGACGATGGAACTGTCAATGAAGATCAGACTGTCCTCGCACTGCTTGGCAAGAGCATCGAAAATGCCTTGCCATACACCCCGCTCACCCCATCGGGTGTAGCGGTTATAGACCGTGGTCCGCGGGCCGTAACGCTCCGGTAAGTCCCGCCATGGGGCACCCGTGCGCAGAATATAGAAGATACCGTTCAAGACCTGACGGTCATCCTTACGCTGAGGACCGCGCCCCTGTTTGGGAAGAAGTGGGCCGATCACCGACCACTCCTCATCTGTCAAATCAAACCGTGCCACTCTTGCCTCCAATAAAAGAGGCTGTGAATCACACCTGCTTAGGTAAAATCAAGACATTGAATTGGGTTCACACCCTCAGTCAGTGAGGTGGTCCCACTTGTTTGGACAGTCTGACGGCTTATCTAAGGTGTATTCCGCTGTCTGATCATGCCGCCAGAATCCTGTTTATCATATTTGATTTCTGTTGTTGGGCCTGTGGGGATGTGGGCAAGGCGGTAGTCTTGTCCAACATATCCACAGGCTGCCCCGCCGCGTAGGCTTCCGCCGGCGTTTTGCCTCCGAGCGACGAATGGGGCCGCTCGGTGTTGTAGAACCCGATCCATTCGCCGATGACCCTCTCGGCGTGGAAGCCGTCGGTCAGCTCGTGCAGGTGAACCGCCTCGTACTTGAGAGAGCGCCACAGTCGCTCAATGAAGATGTTGTCCATGCACCGGCCGCGCCCGTCCATGGAGATCGTGATCCCGGCCTCCTTGAGGCGGCCGGTGACCTCGAAGCTGGTGAACTGGCTGCCCTGGTCGGTGTTGAAGATCTCCGGCCTGCCGGAGGTGTCGAGCGCCTCATTCAAGGCCTCGACGCAGAACCGGGCATCCATGGTGTTCGACAGCCGCCAGGCCAGGACCCGGCGGCTCGCCCAGTCCATCACCGCGACCAGATAAAGGAAGCCGCGCCTGAGCGGGATGTAGGTGATGTCGGCGCACCAGACATGGTCGGGGCGCTCGATGGCGAGGCCCTTGAGACGGTACGGATAGACCCGGTGTTCGGGATGGGGCGTGCTCGTCTTCGGCGCCCGGTAGATCGCCTCCAGCCCCATCAGGCGCATGAGGCGCCGAACCCGGTGACGGCCGACGACACCCCCCTCGCGGCGCAAATGACGGGCCATCTGACGGGACCCATAGAACGGATGTTTAAGGAACAACTCGTCGATGCGCCGCATCAGCGCCAGGTTGGCCGGGCTCTCGCCCCGCAGCCTGTAATAGAGAGATGATCGGCTGATCGACAGTATCTCGCATTGACGGCTCAAGCTGAGACCGGAAACGTCGCGGCGCACCATCGCCTTGCGCTCCGGCCGGCTCATCGCTTGAGCCCTTTGGCCAAAAAATCCCGCTCCACCGTCAACTGGCCGATCTTGGCATGAAGATCGTGGACCTCGGCCTCAATGTCCCGGCGGGACGCCTCCACGCCGTTCGAGAACACATCGCCCAGGCCGTCCATGGCCTGGCGCTTCCATGTGCTGACCTGATTGGGGTGAACCTCATAGCGCGCCGCGATCTCCTGGATCGTCCGGTCGCCACGTAGCGCCTCCAGCGCCACCTTCGCCTTGAACTCAGGCGTGAACTTCCGTCGCTTCGTCATCTCGTATTCCTCCGTAACCGGGGGAATACACCTTAAACAACTGTCCGATTTTCCAGGACCA
>CBDBND010000019.1:0-130660 GCA_965207985.1 Rhodospirillaceae bacterium
CTTCCAGAACCAGCAGAATACAAGTACGCGTGCGACTCCGTAGCTGGCATTAATAATTTAACGGACGATTGGGAGTGGTCATCCAACTTTGCTCGCCCAATAGTCAATCATAGTCATATTGGCGGAGTCGTAGCTGGTGTCGCTGGTAACGGTAGTTGTGACAAACTTAGTTATAACAATGTCGGCTACGGAAATAGTAGTTCCGCTCAAACCAAAGGATTTCGCTGCGTGCGGTAGTCCCTATGACATAGCCGCGAAGATTTCGCCCCGTTGGCTCACACTCACCAGCGGGGCGCATCTGTTTCACACCTCTGCGACAAGAAGGTCGCGCAATCGCATGCGGGCGTCGGGGAGCGTTTGCTGGTGCGGCGCGTATACGTGCCGCTCGAGAAAAAACGCCGTGAGATCAAGCCCTGCTGCAATGTCATCTTTGCTCACCTGTCCTGCGTCTTCTTTTTTTAAAAACGGCGGCAGGGACAGCAATTGGTTTTTATAGGGGATGCCGGCATCGCGGGAGACGGCCCGGCCGCTTTTGGGCGACACGTAAATCAGATCTTCCGTCGTTCCTGTCGACGCACAGGTGCCGAGATCTAGGCCGAAGCCCAGTTCGTTCAGCAGATGCATTTCCCACAGCACGTAATCAGCCGCCCAGCCTTCTTCCCCAAGCGTTTCAAGCAAATGACAAGCCTGGCGATAAGCGAGCGCATGGACTTCCCGTTCCGGCAACACCGCTTCGGCGGTAGCGCAAAGGGCGGTGACGGCGGTGAGTTGGGCACGGTCATGCAAAACATCGGCGGCAAAAAGCCGATCGGGCTCACAGGCAAAGGTGCCCAAATGGTCAGGGAGCCTCGCCCGCCAGCGCAAATGCAAACGGTTCCCCGGTTGGTACAGACCCCTATGCTTGCGGCTACCGCCACCCTTAACCACTCCGGCGTGATGTCCATAATGTTCCGTCAGCGCATGAAGAATGACGTCGTGCTCCCCATGCCGCCTGACGGAGAGAACCAGACCCAAATCCGTCCAGTCGATCGCCACGGGCTATAGATAATCAGGCAAGAAGATCAGCGCGATCCCGGCGATCATGCTGGCAATGCCGGAAAACAGAAGCAGATAGATTGGCCAGCGCTGGGTGTGCGGCCGGCCTCGTAAAAAGACCACGGCGAACAGCGCCACAGCGCCGCCCCAAAACAGAATGACTCCCCACTGATCGAGACTCACCGAAACGCCCTCTTAACCTGCTGCCACATTCCCCGCGGGCCTTCCCCTGCACCGCTCCATCTATGACCAACTCACGCCTCGAAGTCGAGACCCCAGGCTGCGTAATGAGAGCGGCGCTCCCGCCACTTGGGCTCCACTTTGACGTGAAGGAAGAGGTGAAGCCGCCGGTCCAAAAGGGATTCGAGTTCGGTGCGGGCTTGTGCGCCGACATCCTTGATGGTCCGGCCGCCTTTGCCCAGAACGATGGGTTTCTGACTGTCTCGGGTGACATAAATGATTTGATCGATACGGGCGCTGCCGTCGTCCCGTTCCTGCCAGCTCTCGGTCTCGACCGCACAGTCGTAAGGGAGTTCCTGGCGGAGCGAGAGAAACAGTTTCTCCCGGGTTATTTCCGCCGCCAATAACCGCTGCGGCAAATCCGACACCTCGTCTTCCGGATACAACCAAGGGCTCGCAGGCAAATTCTCCGCCAAGATATCAAGGATGTGTCCGGACCCGTCCCCGGTCAGGGCGGAGATCATAAAGGTTTCTTCGATGGTCAATGCCGCGTTGAGGTCTGCTGTCAGTGCCAAGAGCTTTTCTTTATCCGCGATGTCTACCTTGTTGATGGCCAACATAAGCGGTGGTGCATTGTTTGCCTGTCGCTTTTTCAGGGCATCGATAAGCGCCTGTGTGTCCTCACTGAGGGCTTTTGCACCATCGACAATGAGAAGCAAAACGTCAGCGTCTTCCGTTCCACTCCATGCCGCCGAGACCATGGCCCGTTCCAGACGGCGCTTGGGGCTTTCAAAAATCCCCGGAGTATCGACAAAAATGATCTGGCTTTGATCGTGCAACGCGATCCCTCTGACGATGCTGCGGGTGGTTTGAACTTTGGGCGAGACAATGGATACCTTTGTGCCGACAAGCGTGTTGACCAGTGTGGATTTGCCGGCGTTGGGTGCGCCAATTACGGCGACAAAACCGCATTGGGTCGACGATGCTGATGCAGCACCCGCAATCACTCCAGCATCTCCAGCAACGCCTGTGCTGCGTTTTGCGTGGCGATACGTTTTGATGCGCCCGTGCCTGTAACCGGATCAAAACCTTGCACAGTAACCGAAAGAGTGAACTCCGGGCTGTGATCTGGGCCGGCCCGTTTGATCAGTTGATATTTTGGCAACGGCAAGCCGCGCCCCTGCGCCCATTCCTGCAATGCCGTTTTCGCGTCTTTGGGTGGATCGGCAGACGCCTCCATCACGGGCCGCCAATGACGCACGACCACATCACGTGCTTTATCGAACCCAGCGTCCAGATAGACAGCGCCAATGAGTGCTTCGCAGGCGTCGGCAATCACCGCATCGGTAACTTTCACGTCCAACCCGGTCGTTATCCAAGGCGCAAGGTCAACGTCACCACCGACCCGTGCCAGCGATTTGGCGCTGGCCAGAACAGCGAACCGCCTAGCGAGTTGACCCTCTGCTTCTTCAGGAAAAGTCTCTAACAATAAACTGGCAAGGGCGAGACCAAGTACCCGATCGCCAAGAAACTCCAACCGCTCATTGGCAGGAACGTCGGCGGACGTACTGTGACTCACGGCACTGCGATGGGTCAGCGCCACATCCAATAGGGAGGGCTGATTGAAAGTGTGGCCCAAACGGTCTTGCAGTGACTTACGATCCGACATGACCGCTATTCGAGTGAGTCAAACAGGCGCCCAAAGCGAATGGCACCAGGCCATTTCCAAAACTCGAATATCGATGCTGTTCCGTTGGTGGAAAAGAAAAGAACTTCCGCCCGTCCGACCAAATTTTCCGCCGGAACAAACCCCACTTGGCTGCGGCTGTCTTCAGAGTTATCCCTATTGTCACCCATCATGAAATAATGCCCATCCGGCACTTTGAATTCGCGGGTGTTGTCGTAAATCCGGTTATCGCCTTCTTCCAGAATAAAATGACGTTTGCCACCGGGTAATGTTTCAAGAAATTGAGCCACTCTTATCTGACTGCCGTATGGATTACGGTAAGTGAAGTCTTCAATACGTTCGCGAGGCACCAAGTTGCCGTTGATAAAAAGGCGCCCGTCTTGCACCTGGATGGTATCACCGGGCAGACCGACGACACGCTTGATGTAATCGGTCTTATTGTCGCGCGGCAGCTTGAAGACGACTACATCGCCCCGCGCCGGGGTATCCGACCAAAACCGCCCCGAAAAGGGAACAAAACTCAACGGGAAAGAATGGCGGCTGTATCCGTAGGAATATTTCGAAACGAAAAGATAGTCACCGATCAACAAAGTCGGCCGCATAGAACCGGACGGGATATTGAAAGGTTCATAGGCAAAGGTTCTAATCCCCAGCGCCAGAAGTATGGCGTAAAACACCGTGCGGATGGTTTCCCAGAACCCGTCGTTTTTCTTTTTTGACATGGCTCCGGTGTTTTCTGACACGGTGAAGAACAAACCTTGGACCAAACAAAGTAAAATGGCGGAAGGGTTAAGACCGCCCACGGGCCATAAAGGCCGCGGCGGATAAAACCGGGCTCCCAAGCCAGAGTCAAGCTACAGCGTTGTAAGATTAAGAGGAAGGTGGGTTCGCCGGCACTGCTGAGATAATAACCATGGCCTCTGCCAGAGGGTATTCGTCGGTAATTGTAAGCTCTACGCGCGCTTCCATGCCGTCCGGAATCATAGAATCCAAGCGCTTCGCAGCGCCACCCGTCATCTTCACCGTTGGCTTTCCGGACGGCAGATTGACCACCCCCAAATCCCGCCAATACACGCCCTGCCGGAAACCTGTGCCAAGCGCTTTAGACGCCGCCTCTTTTGCGGCGTAGCGTTTGGCATAGGTGGCCGCATAGGCCCTGCCCGCTCCCTTTCGACGTTCAGCCTTAGCCCGCTCCACATCGGTGAAGACGCGGTTGATGAAACGCTCCCCAAACCTGGCCAGTGTCTTTTCGATGCGACGGATATCGATGAGGTCTGAACCAAGACCAATAATCATGTTCCGCCCTCGCTCGATAGACTGCGGCGCGCTTCATCCATAAGCCTGCGCATCTCAATGACGGCCTCTTTGAGCCCGGTGAAAATAGCCTCACCCATGAGAAAGTGCCCGATGTTGAGTTCTATTAGCGTCGGAATGGCGGCGACCGGACCGACCGTACTAAAACTCAAACCGTGACCGGCATGGCATTCAATTCCAAATTTCTCCGCATGTGCTGCCGCTTCTTGCAGACGTTTGAGTTGCATATCGCGTTCGGGACCTTCAGACGCATCGCAGTAGGCCCCAGCATGAAGTTCTATGACAGGTGCGCCCAATTTTACGGCCGCTTCCACTTGCGCAACGTCAGGCTCGATGAAAAGAGAAACACGAATATCCGCGTGACTCATACTCCTGACAAAGTGAGCGAGATGATTATGACCGCCAGCGGCGTCCAAGCCGCCTTCCGTTGTTCGCTCTTCCCTTTTTTCTGGAACGATACACGCAGCAAACGGGCGATGCCTGAGGGCGATCTCCAGCATTTCGTCCGTCGCCGCCATTTCAAGGTTGAGCGGTAAATCGATTTCCGCCCGCAGGCGTTCGATATCATGGTCCGAAATGTGACGGCGATCTTCCCTCAAGTGGGCCGTAATCCCATCCGCGCCTGCTTCCGCTGCCAATATGGCGGCCCGTACGGGATCAGGATGAATACCCCCGCGCGCATTACGAATGGTTGCGACGTGATCAATGTTCACACCGAGACGCAAATGTTCGCTCATGGAACCAAATCCGCTTTGGTTTCTGACTCACCGTATTGAGTCATTTTGAGCGACCGCCTTGCCTGCCTGCGCCGTTGGTAGGAGTCCGTTAGCCGAAAAAATACGGAGTAAACAACAATCCAAGTCACAATGACGACAGGAATACAGCCGATAAACATTGGTAGCCAGAGGGGCCAAACTTGTTCCAGGAACAGCTCACCGTCTGCTTCGATCATGGATTGTACCAGACCGGTAAACATGGCCGTAAAATCTAGCTCATCACCCAAAGAGAGCCCGTACCCGAGCATAAGCTGGCCCAATTGATATGTGCTGATCCAAATGACGGGAAACGTCCAAGGATTTCCAATAATGGTTCCAACCATAGCGGCGATAACGTTGCCGCGAATGAGCCAGGCAAAAAAAACTGCCAAGAAGAAATGTATCCCCACCAAAGGGGTAAACGACATAGAACAGTCCATGGCCAGCCCAGCTGCGATGGAATAAGGCGAGCCCGGGAGACGATGCAAACGATGCCACAGGTATTCGCCGGCCCTGCGCCAGCCAATGCTGGGCCAGACCATCTCGCGAAACTGAGAAAAAGAAGACTTCCGCTCTCGACGGCGAAACATGATGGCGCCCCTTTACCGGCGGGCCCGTTCGACAGAATTGATCGCTGGAGACGCACGTAGCGCGGCGATGATGTTGGTTAGATGCCGCACGCTGGTCACTTCGATGTCGAGGTCCATTTCAAAGAAGTCATTGGACCGGGCGGTGATCTTCAGATTCGAAATGTTGCCCTGGTTTTGAGCGATAACCGTTGAGAGAGCGCCCAAACTTCCGGGTTCATTTAAAACAACAAGGTTAACCCGGCCCAGGTGTAACTCGTCGACCCGGTCCGCATCCCAAACCAAATCGAGCCATCGGTCTGATTCATCCGTGATATCCTCAAGGGCTTCACAGTCAATGGTGTGAATGTCCACACCTTTCCCCTCAGTGACGATACCAACAATGCGGTCACCGGGAAGAGGATGGCAGCATTCGCCCATATGGACAGCCAACCCGGGCGTCAGTCCTTTGATGGGAACCGCCGACTCTTCTTTGGACTTGGATTTTCCTTTGATGCGGAAAAAATTGACGACCTTTGGTGTGAGATCCGCTTTGGCTCCCGGGTAAACAGCCTCCAGGACTTGCCGCGCCATAAGCCGGCCCTCACCGACAGCCGCATAAATGGCCGTGCGGTTCTTGAAGCCGAGCTTTTTGGCCGCACCAACCAAACCATCCGGGGTCAAGTCGTATCCGTCTTTGGCGAACATGCGCTGCAGGATCCCTTTGCCCAGCTTGGCGTATTCGGCTTGGGTTTCGTTTCTGATCCGGCGGCGGATATGGGCGCGGGCTTTGCCGGTCACCACAAATCCTTCCCATTCAGGAGACGGCTTCTGGGCTTTGGAGGTGACGACTTCAACTTGATCGCCCGTATGCAGCTCCGTGCGCAAGGGGACAATTCGTCCATTCACTTTCGCACCAACACAGGTGTTGCCCACTTCGGTATGGACGGCATAAGCAAAGTCGACTGGACTGGCACCCCGGGGCAACGCCACCAGTTCTCCTTTTGGCGTAAAGCAGAACACTTGGTCTTGGAACATCTCCAGTTTGGTATGCTCCAAAAACTCCTGGGGTGACTGAGCGTGTTCTAGAATGTCCAGCAATTCACGTAGCCAGTGATATTGGCTGCCGGACAAATCTTTGAGGTCTTGCTTGTATTGCCAATGAGCGGCGACACCCAATTCGGCAATCTCGTGCATTTTGTGCGTTCGAATCTGAATTTCGATGCGGTGCCTTGCGGGTCCAATAACACTGGTGTGAATGGATTGGTATCCGTTGCGCTTGGGCGTGGAGATGTAATCCTTGAACCGTTCCGGCACCATGCGAAAGGCGCTATGAATAATTCCCAAAGCCCGATAGCAGTCCTCCGGTGTATCGACCATGATGCGAAAAGCCATGATGTCGGACAGTTGTTCAAAGCTGACATCCTTGACCTGCATTTTGCGCCAGATGGAATAAGGTGTTTTCTCCCGGCCCGAGACATAACCATTGAGCCCCCCGGCTTGGATGGTGTGTTCCAGTTTGTCCATGATCTGGCCGACGAGATGTCCGCCCTCACGCTCGAGAAAACGTAGCCGGGTGGAAATAGAAGCCCGCGCTTCCGGTTGCAGTTCAGAAAAAGCGAGATCTTCCAGCTCCGTCTTAATTTCCTGCATCCCCAATCGCTCAGCTAGGGGCGCATAGATCTCCATCGTTTCCAACGCGATCGTCTTGCGTTTGTCCGTATTAGAAATGTGGTTCAACGTCCGCATGTTGTGGAGACGATCCGCCAGCTTAACAAGCAGCACGCGGATATCTTCTGACATGGCCAACAGCAATTTGCGGAAATTCTCCGCTTGCTTGGCTTCGGCATTTTGCAGTTGGATACGCGTCAACTTGGTAACGCCGTCGACAAGGCGCGCGACTTCGTCCCCAAAAAGTTGAGATATCTCTTTGCTGGTCGCATCGGTGTCTTCCAGCGTGTCGTGAAGCAATGCGGTGACGATAGATGCGCTGTCGAGCCGGTAATTTGTGAGAATGCCGGCGACCTCTATGGGATGGGAAAAGTATGGGTCCCCGGACGCCCGCATCTGCGAGCCGTGCATTTTCATGGCATAAACATAGGCGCGGTTGATCGCGTCCTCATCCGCATTTGCGTCATAGGACTTAACCCGTTCGATCAATTCGAACTGGCGCAACATTCCGCTTTGTTCCTCCCTTGCTTAAGCCATTACCATCAAAGGTTTAAGATATAAAAAACCGCGCCGCAGGAAATCCCGCGACGCGGCCGTTTATCGCGCGGCCGAACCGCGGGTTTTACGTCAGCCTCTTTGAATGGCGGCAACCTCTTCGCAGGTCACATCCTCATAGCTGACCTGGGGATGCGGGTCGCCTCCATCCTGTGCCGCACTTTCGATGGTCATACCCGTGGCAGCGGCAACATCCTCAGTGTATTCCTGGTCGCTTCCGGCCAGTGCGCGTCCGTCAGCGATGGCATCGAAGCCGTCTTCTTCCGGTTCGTCGACTTCGATATGACGCTGCATGCCTTGAATCACGCCATTTAACAATTCAGACGCAACCACCTTTTCTTCGGCAATTTCACGAAGAGCGATAACTGGATTCTTGTCGTTGTCCCTCTCCACCAGTGGGTCCCCACCGGCAGAAATCTCACGCGAGCGCTGAGACGCGGTAACAACCAATTCGAACCGGTTGGTGACTTTTTCAACGCAATCTTCGACCGTGACGCGAGCCATGCTTTTTCCTGTCGTTTTGAAGCCCGAACGAAACCAGTCTCTGGATAAGCCATGAGCGGCAGTTCGGGCGCGTTTTTGAATTGATGTGGGCGCTTATTTAGAGACGAATCGGTTGAAAAACAAGGGTTTCCTGCCACATCGGCAGTTTTCCAAGCCTTTAGAACGGCAGTGGAACGGCAGAATCCGGGGCTTCCAAGGCCAAAATCAACTCTTCGACGCTTTTGCCGGTCTCTGGATGCCGCCATCCCGGCGCCACATCCTGAAGCGGCCTTAAGACGAAAGCCCGCTCATGAAGACGGGGATGCGGTACCTCGGGCGGTCCGCTTTCAATCCGGGCATGATAAGCCAGCACATCGAGATCCAACGTGCGTGGCGCATTCTTTTCCGATCGCACCCTGCCAAATTTCTGTTCAATCTTAAGTACAATTTTCAGCAGCTGAGCCGGTGAATGGTCCGTCTCGACTGATACGACACCGTTAACATAGTT
Organism: Rhodospirillaceae bacterium; assembly: GCA_965207985.1. GTDB lineage: Bacteria > Pseudomonadota > Alphaproteobacteria > Rhodospirillales > Rhodospirillaceae > CBDBND01. The sequence goes on from CBDBND010000019.1 coordinate 8,755, forward strand.
TGGCTGGTCGGATGCGGGGACAGGAGAAGACTCATACCAGCGCGACACCTTCAGTATCGCGATCTCATGTTTTTCTATTTCCCTAACCGCAGCTAAACAGGTTTCGCTGGATGGACCGACATTGCTCGGTAAATTACTGCCCAAAGCAATAAAGATCACAACCGTATGCTTTTTGTTGCGTAGGCCATGACGAGACATGTAAAACGATGCATTGGGTTTTCTCGTTGGAAAAACCGTTTACGGTGTTGATTTAACGAGTTCTATAGAAACTTCGATAACATTAACGCAACCATTTTTAGTACTTTTATTTTAATTCAAAGAAGACTTTATGCTTTTTTACCCGCACGAGCGCATGGCGCTCTTTGTCGATGGTGCAAACTTATATTCTGCAGCGAAATCTCTAGGCTTTGATATCGATTACAGACGGCTTTTGGATCTTTTCATTTCCAAAGATCAATTGGTGCGCGCTTTTTACTACACAGCCCTCATGGAAGATCAGGACTATTCCCCCATTCGTCCGCTGGTGGACTGGCTTGACTATAACGGCTTCACCATGGTGACCAAACCGACCAAGGAGTTCACGGATCATCAAGGCCGCCGCAAAGTCAAAGGTAATATGGATATAGAACTTGCGGTTGATGTTATGGAAATGGCCGAACATGTTCAGCATATCGTCATTTTTTCCGGTGACGGCGATTTCCGCAGTCTGGTCGAAGCGGTCCAGCGCAAAGGTGTGCGCGTTTCCGTCGTCAGCACTACTCGCTCGCAACCACCCATGGTCGCCGACGAACTAAGGCGGTAGGCCGATAACTTTATTGATTTGGCCGATCTGGAAAAAGCGATTGCAAGGGATGCGCAAGACAGCGATGGACCAAGACGGGCAAGACCTGACGCCGATCAACCTGACGGCACTTTTGAAGACGACGAGCACATCGAAGAATTTGAAGAGGTCTGATGGTGGCGGCGAACCCGGCAGATCCTCCCCGGGACTGTCCGAAATGCCCGCGTCTTGTCCAATTCCGGGAAACCAATCGGAAGGACCATCCTGATTGGCACAATGCGCCGGTCCCGGCCTTCGGACCGGCCGACTGCTCGCTTCTTGTTGTTGGTTTAGCGCCCGGCTTACAGGGAGCAAACAGAACCGGACGTCCGTTTACCGGCGATTATGCCGGCGACCTGTTGTATCCCACCTTGATCAAGTTTGGCTGGGCCGAAGGCGTCTATGAACGCTCACCGGACGATGGGTTAAAACTCAAGGGATGCCGGATCACCAACGCCGTGCGGTGCGTTCCGCCACAGAACAAACCAGTGGGTGCTGAACAAAAGGCTTGCCGGTCCTTCCTCGCCGATGAAATTGCCGGGCTATCCAAGCTAAAGACGATTTTGGCGCTCGGCCGCATTGCCCATGAAGCCGTGCTGACAACATTGGACATAAAGAAGAAGGACTATCCGTTCATTCACGGCGCCAAGCATCCTCTACCCGGCGGTCTGATGCTGACCGACAGCTACCATTGTTCCCGCTACAACTTAAATACGGGTCGACTAACGACTGACATGTTCGAATCGGTTTTTGCGGGCATTACGTGACCCCAAAAGCGTCACGCAAACCGGTTAAAACTAATTCGGTAGATTCGCCTCAACCGCTGAAACGAGTTCCTTGCTCAGAGTTCGACACCGCTTGGAAAAGCTTCAACCAAGGCACCGTCCGGGGCTACGAGATACTTATGGAAATTCCAACGCGGTGCGTTTGAGGCGCCTTTTTCGTCCGCGGCCCATTGATAAAACGGGTGGGCGTCGCCGCCCTTGACCACCTGTTTGGCCGTGAGCGGAAAGTCGACGTCAAAATTGGCTTCGCAAAAGTCTTTTATTTCCTCTGCGGTGCCCGGCTCCTGCGCACCAAAGTCGTTTGACGGTACGCCCAGAACCACCAAGCCCTTATCCCGGTATTCGGTCCAAAGGCTTTGCAGACCCTCATACTGTGGTGTGTAACCACAGAACGAAGCCGTATTCACAACCAAGACAGCCTTCCCTTTGTACTGAGACATGGGCAAGGGATCTCCGTCGATGGAATTAAATGAAAAGTCGTGAGCTGAGTCAGCCATGGCGGGGACCCCTCCAAAAGTTGCGAATGCCGCAGCCAAGAGTATTCCAGTCGCTGTGCGTCGTTTCATCGGAATTTCCTTTCCCTTAGAGAGGTTGCGATTGACGAACGGATGACAATCCAACGGTTCCATTCTCGAGTGTCCCGGATCACACTTGGCCTGACAAGAGACCCTTGCGAGAAAAATTATGTCCAACGAACAAACCAGTCAGGCCGCCTCTCCCCAATCGGCGATCTTGCGGATTACCGGTCAGCTTTTGCCCGCCCGCTGCATTGCTATCGCGGCTGAACTAGGCCTAGCCGATCAGTTGGCGAAAACACCCATGCGGGCCGAGACCTTGGCTACCGCCTGTGGTGTACACGGCCCGTCCTTGTTCAGAATGATGCGGTTTCTGGCGTCCATAGGAATATTTGCGCAAAACGATGATGGTACGTTCCGCAATACACCTCAATCAGACGTGCTACGGCCAGGTGTTGAAGGATCCATTTTTCCTCTTGTCCGCCAGGGCTGGCAGGACGTGGTTTGGCAAACGTATAGATCCCTTCCCGAAGGATTGCGCACCGGCGAACCCGCTTTCACCCTTGCCCATGGTCAGGCGTTTTTCGATTACCTGACCGCCCATCCGGAGCACGGAGCTATGTTCGATGAGTCCATGGCTCTTATGTCTGGTCCGGAAAACGATGTCATTGCCAAGACCTATCCCTTCGGGGAAGCGAAGAATGTTATCGATATCGGCGGCGGACGCGGCGGGTTGCTGGCAGCGGTGTTAAGTCACCACGAAAACCTCGCGGGTATTCTTTTCGATCAGCAGCAGGTCATTGAACATCCCGACGCCCTTATAGATGCAGGGTTGGACGGCCGCTTTGAAACCGTGGCCGGTGATTTTTTCGCAGCCATACCCGGCGGCGCAGATGTCTACATGCTGAAACGAATTCTCCATGACTGGAGCGACAATGATGCTGTCCGCATACTTACTTGTGTGCGGAAATCTCTGAGTCCAGAGGCGCGTGTGGCGGTTATCGATGCGGTGATCAAACCGGGTAACGAAGCCGATCCCAACAAGTACCTTGATGTCGGGATTATGACGCTCTTGCAAGGGCGCGAACGGACAGCAGAGGAGTTTGAAGCGTTGTTTGCCGAAGCCGGGCTTCAACTGTTGCGCATTTTGCCAACCGAGGCGCCGTCCACCATGTCCATCATCGAAGGTGCTTGGGCTTAGGCAGGCAACTCAGCCGTACCGTTCCTCTTTCCACGGGTCGCCGACGGCGTGATACCCCCGCGCCTCCCAATACCCGGGCGCGTTTTTGTCCATGAATGTGATGTGGCGAAGCCATTTGGCCGATTTCCAAAAATAGAGTTTGGGAATAACCACCCTGACCGGTCCGCCATGCTCGCGGGTGAGTGATGCGCCGTTCCAAGTGTGGGCCAAGAGAACGTCGTCGTCTTCGAACCAAGATAGCGGCACGTTGGTCGAATAACCGTCGTAACTGCGTAGCATGAGAAAAGCGGCATTCGGCCGGGGCTGGACTTTTGCCAAAAAGTGTTTCGCGCTCACCACTTTCCATGTGTTGTCGTAGCGCGACCAGGTGGTGACACAATGAATGTCGGTGGTGATTTCCGTTTGCGGTTGCGCCATCAGATCATCCCAGCTCCAGCGCAAAGGCCGTGCGATTTGACCAGCGGCAGTCAATGACCATTCCCGCGGCAGGAGATTGGGCTGCTGGCCCAGGTCAAGCACCGGCCAGTCCTTGACGATATGTTGTCCTGGCGGCAGGCGTTGTTGTGTCCGGGCGCTTGTCTCTCCCGTCAGCCCACGCCCTCCTTTGGCCCATTGTTCCTTGGTGCGGATCAGTTTGTCCCGATTGGCTCCTTGCGGCATGACCTACCCTTTATCCCGCATGAGCCGGGCTTTTTGACGCTTCCAATCCCGTTCCTTGACGGTGTCGCGCCGGTCGACGTTGGTTTTTCCGCGAGCCAAACCGAGTTTCAACTTGGCAATGCCACGATCGTTGAAATAAAGCGCCAAGGGAACCAGGGTCATGCCCTTGCGCGCCACTTCGGCGCTGAGTTTGTTGATCTCACGCTGGTGAAGCAGAAGTTTCCGTTTTCTGCGGGCGGAATGACCAAAATGCTTGGCCCCCTCGTATTCAGGAATATAGGCATTGATGAGGTAGATGCCGTCGTCTTCGGGAGCGGCATAAGACTCTTGAATGTTACCCCGCCCAAGCCGAAGGGACTTCACTTCCGTTCCGGTCAACACAAGTCCGGCTTCTACGGTGTCTTCGATTTTGTAATCGTGACGCGCTTTGCGGTTTTGGGCCACCGTGCCCGTCGAAATCCAACCAGTCTTGGCCATGACATGCTCTTTTAGTCGAGCAGGCCGGTCTGCCGCATGACTTCTTCGACGCGAGCCATGGAGGCAGGTGCTAAGGGCACCATGGGCAAACGCGCGTCTGGCAGGCAGCGTCCAAGCAGACTCAAAGCAAACTTGGTTGGAACGGGATTGGGTTCGCAGAAGAGCACCGTGTTCAAGGGATGAAGAATATCCCGAATACGCCATACGTCTTCGTAATTCTCGTTGCGCCAGGCATCGTGCATTTCCGCATTGAGATGCGGCGCTACGTTGGCACTGACTGAAATACAGCCGAAGCCGCCTTGAGCCAGGTATGCAACGGCCGTTTCATCATTGCCTGAGAGCAAACAGAATTCGCGTCCGATCTCGAGACGTTCTGACAAGGACCGCGCTAAATTGCCGGTCGCATCCTTCACGCCAACAATGTTCGGATGCTCGGCCAGCTCTGCCATGGTCTCCACAGTCATGTCGATGACACTGCGCGGCGGAATATTGTAGATAATGATGGGAACGTCCGACGCATCGGCGACTGCGGTGAAATGCGCTTTCAAGCCCTGTTGATTGGGCTTGTTGTAATAGGGCGTTACCACCAGAGCGCCGTCCGCGCCCGCTTGGGACGCATGTTTGATCAAATCGACCGCCTCTTCCGTGGAATTCGACCCCGCACCCGCGATAATGGGAATTCGATCTTTTGCCACCTCAATGCACAGATCGACGACCCGTCTGTGTTCGTCGTGCGAGAGCGTTGGCGACTCCCCTGTCGTACCACACGGCACAACGGCATGAGTCCCTGCCTCGATCTGCCAATTGACCAGATCCTGGAAAGCCTTCTCGTCCACTTTTCCGTCACGAAAGGGTGTCACTAAAGCCGTGATGGAACCGGTAAACATGGGACCGCGCCTCCGAATTCATTCCACCTTCATCGTAAGTAATTTGTGGTGGAGTTTGGCCGGACCATAGCCCTCAGGCCCGGTTGCGGCAAGCACACGGCCCCTAAGCAAGAACCAGCTCTGGTGGTGTCCGTAGCGAGCAATCCGAACCTGCCATTTTGGAGATTGACCAAACCTTGGTATTATAAAACCCAACAGTATCAACATCATGCGGCTGGTTTCATGCTTGTACCTAACTTGCGCGGCGGCGGCGCGGCGCTTGTGGCATTCGTACTGCTTCTATACGCCAGCCACTCTGTCATTGCGGCTCAGCCGGCACTGCCTCTGCCAAAGCCGCCTGTACCAGCAGCACAAGAGAAGGCGAATGCGGCACCGGTGTTGCCGGAACGCAAACCCACCTACTACGGCCCCTTTGGCAAAGACTACGCCTATCTACTCGATGACGAAGACCGGGAGCTGTTCTCCCGCGCCTTAACATCTGCAAAATCGCGCCGTTGGACCCGAGCCCGCACTCTTGTCGAACGCATTGAGAACCCCTTGCCCAGCACAGTCATCGCCTGGCTTTACCTGAGACAAACCGGTGCCCGAACACCATTTAAAGCACGCTCAGAGTTCATTGCCGGACATTCCCATTGGCCCGATATCAACACCATCCGGCGGCGCGCCGAAGAAGAAGTCGACGACTCACTGCCGGCGAGTGAGATTATCGCCTGGTTCGAACAGTTCCCGCCCTTGAGCGGTCCTGGAATGGCTGCGCTAGCCCTGGCCCATCGCACAGTGGGTGATGAAACTTTGGCCACCTACCACGCCAAACAGGCCTGGCTTCATGGCACCTTTACCCGCGTCCAGGAACGCCGGTTTTTACGCTCGTTCGACTCTCTGTTTGAGCAGTCCGATCATCAAGCCCGGTTGAACCGGCTGCTTTGGGACGGTCATTCCAACAGTGCGCGCCGCATGGTCCGGCGCGTCGACAGTGACCAAAGAAAACTGGCGGAAGCCCGCATTGCCTTAATGACATCGGCATATGGGGTCGACGCCGCCATCGCTAAGGTACCAGCGTCCCTTAAAAGCGATCCGGGTCTCATTTACGATCGCATCAAATGGCGGCGCAAACGGGGCCGTTACGAGAGTGCCGCTGAGCTGCTCGAGAACCCTAACCTCGACGGTGTGCGCCCCGACCTGTGGTGGCGGGAACGGCACATTCTTGCTCGCGAAGCTCTCAAAGATGGAAACGTTACCCAAGCCTATCGTATCGCCTCTGCACATAAAGCGACCGATCCACTTTCCGTTTTTGAAGCGGAATGGCTGGCCGGGTGGATTCAGATGCAGTTTTTGGATGATCCTGAAGCGGCCCTGCCTCATTTCTACAACGTTTATGATGCCGTCGAATTTCCCGTCAGTTTATCCCGGGGCGCCTATTGGGTCGGGCGCGCTTTGGAAGCTGGTGGCGAAACGGATCTTGCTAAGACCTGGTATGAAAAAGCAGCCGTTTATGTCACCACCTATTACGGTCAGCTTGCCTTAGCAAAACTATCCGGGGACGTGCTTCCCCAGTTGCCCTTGGATCCCCTGCCCACAATAAGTGAACGAAACTCATTTCATCAGAATGACTTATCGCAAGTTGTGCGCATTTTGGCTGAAGTAGGAAACAAAGACCATTTGAGGACTTTTGTCCTCGCTGCCGCCAAGGCTTCTGACTTTGCCACCGAACGTCATCTCGCTGCCGAACTGGTGAGCAAACTCAACCGTGTGGATCTCGGTGTTTGGGTTGGCCGACGCGCTGCACAAGAACACTTTACGCTGGTTGAATACGGGTTCCCAATCCCACTCTACGAATACCCTGACGAGCCTGAAAAAGCCCTGCTCCTTGCCGTCACCCGGCAGGAAAGCAATTTTGATGTCTCCGCCCGAAGCCGGGCCGGCGCCCGTGGCCTCATGCAGCTCATGCCGGCGACGGCAAGGGTGGTGTCCCGTCAACTCCGCGAACGCTATGACCGCGATGCCCTCAGTATTGATGCGGCGTACAACATTCGCCTCGGTTCAAAATACCTCGGCGACCTCATCTACGAGTTTGACGGCTCTTACATCATGGCGATCGCCGGTTATAACGCTGGGCCACACCGGGTACGGCGCTGGGTCCGACAATACGGCGATCCCCGCAAACCGGATGTTGATCCGATCGATTGGATCGAACAAATCCCGTTTACCGAGACCCGCAACTACGTCCAGCGTGTTATGGAGAATCTGCAAGTGTACCGGGCCGTGCTGGCAGACAGCCAGCAGCTGGCACAAACCCTTCCGGCAGACCTAGCGCGCCCCACCGGTGTGCTGTCAAATTGACAAAAAAAGGGTCGGCAAAAGGCCGGCCCTCTTTGTTGAGTGATCTGGCTTAACCTTAAGACGCCGCTGCCTGCGGAATAACGTCCTGTTCCATCTTAGGCGGCCGGACATTGCCCTTGACCGCAACCGGTTCCGGCTTAGGTGTTTCCACCTTGGCGGGCGCTTCAGCGGCGATGCGTTTGCAGTGGCCTTCCATGAACGCGCCCGGCTCAATGGCCAGGCTTTCGTGTTCGATATCTCCCGACATTTTGGCGGTGGAGGCCAGAAAGACTGATTTCGCTTTAACCTGTCCTTTAATGGCGCCATGGATGCGCACGGTCTGTGCGGTCACTTCCCCACTGACCGACCCTTTTGTTCCAATAATGAGAGCTTTACAGGAAATGTCGCCGTTCACGGTGCCATCAACCTGAATTTCGCCGTTACTCGATAAATTTCCCTGTATCGAGAGATCGATACTAATTATCGAGGGTACCGACTTAACCGGTGCGTCCGTCATTCTCGTTGTTTGCCCCTGTGATTGTCCGTTAGCCTTGTTCGAGAACATCGCTTCCCGCTCTTATGAACTTTAGCGGGTTCAGTGGCTTGCCATTGTGCAAAACTTCAAAATGCAAATGAGGGCCAGTGCTGCGTCCGCTATTTCCGAGAAGACCGAGTTGGTTGCCGCGGCCAACATACTCGCCTTCTTCTACCGTTATTTTTGCAAGGTGTCCGTACCGGGACACCAAGCCCATTCCATGGTCTACTTCGACCAACCGACCATACCGTCCACGCCAACCAGCGTAAACCACCTTTCCCTCACCGGGGCTGTAAACCACTGATTTATAAGGCCCGCCAAAATCAAGACCTTGGTGACGTGCCATGCGGCCGTTAAAGGGATCCTTGCGAGCGCCGAAACCGCTGGTAATCCAATACTTTCTTAGCGGTTTATCCAGTGGCATGACAGCCGTGAGGTTTTGTAGCCCCGTCAACCGCTCGATTTTCAAATTAAGAGAAATCAACGATTCATGGAGAGGGCCTTCATCGCTGGGTACGGAGTCCAGCGGGATAAAAGGACCACCGCTCCCTGATTCCTGTTTCTTGGCATCCAACAGAACATCTACGTCCAAGCCCGTCGTCGTCAACGAAGCCTCAATCTGATCGATTTTTTCGTCAGCCACTTCGGAGAATCTGTGGAACAGCAGAAGCTGAGTGCCTTCCATTTCGCGCAGTTGATCTTCGAGCTGAGCCACTCGCGTCATCAAAGCGTCACGTTCGTCAGCGGCTAAATCACGTTCAATAACCAGCTGCCGTAATTCCAAAGTATTGGGATCAATAAACTCCGTGTTTTCGTGAACACGGCTAACATCGACCATATCCGTCTTGAGCTGGTTGAGCTGGTGCTGAAGATCGTCCCGTGCTTCCGCTACACGTGTCCGCTCCAGTTCGACCCTTCCAATGGCGACGTCCAATTGCTGCGGATCCGAAGACGTAAAAACGCCCGCGACGCGTTCGGCCAAACTTGGTTTACGTTGCCTTGCTGCGACCGCCAAGGCGCCCTTTGTCGTTTTGCGTTCGGAAAGAGACACTTGGCGTTCGGCCAACGTCACCATGCGTTCGTTATTTTCGTTCAGCTCTTCGGTGATATCGTCAATTTTGCTTTTATAGGCCATCAATTGTGCGAGGAGTTGTTCGTATCCGGACCGCGCGTCCTTAATCTCGATGTTCTTTGCCCGAATGCGATCGGAATAGCTCACCACCATGCCTGAACTGATCAAGAGCCACCCGCCGACGACGGTAATGAGAAAAGTTGCAATCGCCTGTCTATTGGTCGTCAGACGCAGAGTGCGCATCCGTTCTTCCGTGCGCAAAATAATCTGGCGCTCCGGAAAGAATTTCTGCAACCACCGCTGGGTTTTGGACAAGCTGCGATCGTACGGATCAAACTTCGACATGTGTTTCCCCGGACACAATAAAAACAACGCGCCACCCATCTTTCCCAAGCCCGTGATAGGCGGCGTTTACGAGCAATTCCGTCAGCCCAGGCAACCGGCTCGTGCGGTTTTGGCCTGAACATCAGCACCATGGTGCCTCTTCGACCGCACCAAAACCCACTGGGTATTGATTTGGAGTCAAAAAGACAACCCAACGGACCGGATTTTGTCGATTTTTTTGAATTTTTTCAAATAGAAAGACCACGTGGTGGGATAGGGTAACACATTGACACAGGACGAAATATTAGGTCCGAATCTGCGAATCACTACGCTGGCGAGCCGGTAAATTAGGATTTCTCAGGTGCACCACAGATTGAATAGCGAGAAAAATGCACCGCCTTAATCGCTGGCTTTTATCGTGGTTTGGTGCCGGTTTCAGCCCCTGGGCGCCGGGCACAGTGGGGTCCCTAGCCGCCCTGCCCTTTGCCTGGGCAATCGCTGTGATGTGGGGCTCACTGGGTCTCGCGATTGCCGCAGTGATCGCCTTTGCCGTGGGTTGGTTAGCTGTTTCCTCAACTCCGAACGTCGGTGACGACCCGGGTTGGATCGTCATCGACGAAGTCGCCGGACAATGGCTCACACTTGTTTTGGTTTCCCCTGACGTCATCCTTTACAGCATCGGATTTCTGTTGTTCCGCGCTTTCGACATCTTTAAGCCCTGGCCCATACGAACGTTGGAGCGTCGTACGTCCGGCGGCTTTGGCGTTATGATCGATGACGTTGCAGCGGCCATTTTTGCCGGCGCTGTTCTTTACGGTATCCAGTTGGGGATCGGATCCTAACTTATGACGACCTTGCCAAGTGATCTGACCGCGCTCGCAAAGTCCGTGATCAAGCAAGCGGTTGCGTCCGGGGTCAAAGTTGCGACGGCCGAGTCCTGTACGGGTGGCCTCATTTCCAGCTGCCTGACAGCCGTGGCCGGATCTTCCGATGCGTTTTTGTGCGGCTTCGTCACCTACTCCAATGAATCAAAAACACTCCTGCTCGGCATTCCGGTTGATGCCATAACAGACTATGGCGCCGTCAGTGATGTGGTCGCTGCAGCTATGGCGGAAGGTGCTGTCGCCCATTCCGGCGCCGACCTTGCGGTGGCCGTCACCGGCGTTGCTGGCCCCGGCGGAGGAACGGAAGAAAAGCCGGTCGGCTTGGTTTACCTCTCCCTGGCCCAAGTGGACGATGACGCTGTCGTTAAGCGTTACATTTTTGCGGGGACCCGGGATGACATCCGGCGATCCGCCGTCGGCGCGGCATTGGAATTGATGCTGAGCGGCCTGGAAGAACGCACGCACGCAGCGTCAGAAACGGAGGTCTAATCACCCTTCCCATAGAGTTGATCAGCCCGCCCTTCAAACGCCGCGACCATGCGCCTAACCGCTTCTTCAAAGAGAACACCGATGAGCTTCTGCAAAACGCGGGAGCGGAATTCAAATTCCAAATGAAAATCAATCTCCGTCTGCCGGCCTTCATCTAAGGGATTGAAGCGCCAGGTGTTTGAAAGCGTCTTAAAAGGACCCTTCTTGTAAGCGACCTCGATAAAATCTGGATTGTGAAGGGTTACACGGGAGGTGAACTTCTCGCGCACCATTTTGAAGCCTATGGCCAAGTCCGCTTCAAACCCATCGTCATAGTTTTGAGTGATCCGACAAGCCACGCACCACGGCAGAAATTCTGGATAGCGCTCCACGTCAGCGACGAGGCCGAACATCTGCTCCGGCGTGTAGGGCAAGACACGCTTTTCTTTATGGATCGGCATGAAGGTGAACTTGTCGTGCTTACGAGGTCAGGACAATGACGACATTTGCCCTTCTCGCGCCTCACGCAAACGGGCGAAGTCCGCATCCGCGTGATAGGACGACCGGGTCAATGGGCTGGCAGAGACCATGAGGAACCCTTTTGCCCGCGCCAGCTTCTCATACTCTTTGAATTCATCGGGCGTGACAAAGCGCTCAATGACTGCATGACGGGGCGTGGGCTGGAGATATTGACCGATGGTCAGGAAATCCACATCGGCGGCGCGAAGATCATCCATCACCTGAAGTACTTCGTCCTTGGTCTCACCAAGGCCGACCATAATGCCCGACTTGGTGAAAACGGACGGCACAACTTCTTTCACACACTCCAGCAAACGAAGACTGGTGAAATACCGGGCACCGGGGCGAATGGTACGGTATAGGCGCGGAACCGTTTCTAGATTGTGGTTGTACACATCGGGCTTTGCCGCCGCGACCAGCTCCGTCGAGCCAAGTTTTTTACGAAAGTCCGGAGTCAGCACTTCAATGGTGGTGTCCGGGCAAGCCTTACGAATAGCGGTGATGACAGCGACCCAGTGGGCTGCTCCGCCGTCCTCGAGATCGTCCCGATCAACAGACGTGATGACAACGTGACGCAAACCGAGGTTGGCAACCGCTTCTGCCACATGGGCCGGCTCTTCCGGGTCCACGGCACGTGGCTTTCCGGTCTTGATATTGCAGAAAGCGCAGGCACGGGTGCAGATATCGCCGAGGATCATCATGGTGGCGTGCTTTTGCGCCCAGCATTCCCCGATGTTGGGGCACGCCGCTTCTTCACACACCGTATGCAGATTGAGATCCCGCATGAGTTTGCGGGTTTCCCCATAGACAGGAGATGTCGGTGCTTTGACCCGCAGCCAGTCAGGCTTGGGAATCCGCGTTTCCTGTGACTTAAGAGGTGTAACGTCGGTCATGGTCTACATATGGAGCACACGGCCGTAGGCATCAAGCACGGCCTCGTGCATCATTTCTGACAGCGTGGGATGCGGGAACACGGTTTCCATCAATTCCTGTTCCGTAGTTTCCAAGGTCATCCCTACCGCGTAGCCTTGTATAAGCTCGGTGACTTCGGCCCCGACCATGTGGGCGCCAAGCAATTCGCCCGTGTCAGCATCAAAGACCGTTTTAATCAGCCCCTGGTCGTCGCCCAGCGCGATTGCTTTGCCGTTGCCCAAGAACGGGAACCGCCCCACTTTGACCTTCTTGCCTGCCGCCTTGGCATTGGCTTCCGTCAAACCGACGCTGGCCACTTGCGGATGGCAATAGGTGCAGCCTGGGATACGGGATGTATTTAAGGCGTGTGGACTGAGCCCGGCGATTTTTTCCACACAGATCACTGCTTCATGACTGGCTTTGTGCGCCAGCCACGGCGGACCGGTGAGATCGCCGATGGCATGCACCCCTGGCTCGCCGGTTTCGCCGTACTTGCCGGTAACGACGTGAGCCTTATCCACCTTCACTTTGGTGTTTTCGAGACCGATGTCCTCCACATTGCCGACGATACCGACGGCCAGGATGACCCGATCCACTTTCACTTTTTCCGACTTGCCACCTTTCTCAACGGTGGCGGTGACATCCGACTTGCCGACTTTGAGGTCTTTCACTGTCGCGCCGACGGTGATTTTCATGCCCTGCTTTTCAAAGGCCTTATGGGCGAACTTGGAAATCTCTTCGTCTTCCACCGGCAGAATGCGGTCCAGCACTTCGACCACGGATACCTCTGACCCAAGCGTTCTATAAAAACTGGCGAATTCAATACCGATGGCGCCGGAGCCAATGACCAACACCGATTTGGGAATGTCATCCGGTATCATGGCTTCCTTGTACGTCCAGATGCGCTTTCCGTCGGGCTCGAGCCCCGGCAACGTGCGGGCGCGAGCACCGGTGGCCAGCATGATGTGCTTGGCTTTGAGGGTGGCGACGTCCTTGCCGTCCTTGGTGACTTTGACCTGTCCTTTGCCGGTGAGTGCACCCTGCCCTTCGAACACAGTGACTTTATTCTTCTTCATTAATATGGACACGCCGCCCGACAACCGATCGGCCACTTTGCGCGACCGCTCGACGATTTTCTTGGCATCGTACCCTACGTCCTTAACGGTCAAACCGAATTCGTCCGCATGCTGCATGAGGTGATAGACCTCGGCCGTGCGCAGCAGGGCTTTGGTAGGGATACAGCCCCAGTTCAAACAAATGCCACCTAAGTGTTCGCGCTCGACGACTGCGGTTTTAAGACCCAATTGCGCCGCGCGGATGGCACCGACGTATCCGCCGGGTCCGCCGCCGATGACAACTAAATCGAAATTGGTATCAGCCATGATCGCGCTCCACCTACAACAACAGACTGATAGGATCTTCGATCAACGGCTTGAGCGCCTGCAGGAACTCAGCGCCCACAGCGCCGTCAACGACGCGGTGGTCGCACGACAACGTACAGCTCATTACTGTACCGATGGCAAGGGCACCGTCTTTGACAATGGGGCGCTGCTCACCCGCACCGACGGCCAAAATCGCAACCTGCGGCGGATTGATGATGGCGGAGAACTCTTTAATGCCGTACATGCCCAGATTGGAAATAGAGAATCCGCCGCCCTGCAATTCTTCCGGCTTGAGTTTGTTTTCCCGGGCGCGGCCCGCGAGATCTTTCATTTCATTTGAAATGGCCAGCAGGCCTTTTTGATCGGCTTTACGGATAATCGGCGTGATCAATCCACCATCCGTAGCTACAGCAACGGAAACATCCACGTTGTCATAGAGACGGATGGCCTCTTCTGTCCAGCTGGCATTGGCCATGGGGACTTTGCGCATAGCCACGGCGCAGGCTTTGATGACGAAGTCATTGACCGAGAGTTTGTAGTCGGCGCCGTCGCGATTGTTTAGGTCTTTACGCAACGCCAGCAATTTGTCGATGACGCAATCCACTGTGAGATAGAAATGCGGGATGGTCTGTTTCGCCTCAAGCAAACGCCGGGCAATGACTTTGCGTACGTTTGTGTTGGCCACTTCCGTATAAGGCTGGCCAAAATCGGGAACGTCAGTAGCCGCAGCCGCAGCCGGCCGGGCAACACCACCGGCCATGGCTTGATCGACGTCTACTTTGACAATGCGTCCTTTGGGTCCGCTTCCCTTGATCGCTGAGAGATCAATGCCGGCGTTGGCTGCGATCCGTTTGGCCAAGGGGCTAGCGAAAATGCGATCGCTCGACGCGACAGGCGGAGCCGGTTTGGGTGCGGCTTGGGTGGTCGCAGGGGCCGGAGCTGGCGCTGCTTCCGCTGGTTTTCCTTCGACGGGAGCCGCCGGTGGCGGCGCAGGTGCAGCCTCAAGATCACCGATGTCGCTTTCGCTTTCGCCTTCTTCCAGTAACACACCGATGGGTTTGTTGACTTCGACCCCTTCTGTTCCTTCGGCGATGAGAATTTTGCCGATCTTTCCTTCGTCGACGGCTTCCAGCTCCATGGTTGCTTTGTCCGTCTCGATTTCTGCGATGATATCGCCGGACGAGACCTCGTCGCCTTCCTTGACCAGCCACTTGGCGAGTGTGCCTTCCGTCATGGTCGGTGAAAGCGCGGGCATGAGTATCTGAATCGGCATGGGGGTTCCTCTTTGGTGCCGGTCAGTCGCGGTAACAAACGGACTTGGCCGCGGCGACAATGTCATCCACTTGCGGCAAAGCCATTTTTTCCAAATTGGCCGCATAAGGCATGGGGACGTCCACGCCGGTTACACGGGCCACGGGTGCATCGAGCCAATCGAATGCGTTTTCCATGATCTGCGCGGAGATCTCGGATCCGATACCGGAGAACGGCCAACCTTCTTCCGCTGAGACACAGCGATTGGTTTTCTGAACGGATTTGACAATGGTCTCCGTGTCCAACGGCCGCAAACTGCGAAGGTTGATGACTTCAGCTGAAATGCCCTCTTCCGCCAGCTTATCGGCAGCCGCCAGGGCTTTACCGACCATGATGGTAAAGGCGGTGATGGTGACATCGTCACCGGCCCGTTCGATCTTGGCTTTGCCGATGGGAACCACGTATTCGTCACTGACGGGCACGTCGAACTTCGAGCCATAAAGCAGTTCGTTTTCAAGCACGATGACTGGGTTGGGGTCGCGGATTGCCGCTTTGAGCAAGCCCTTGGCGTCCGCCCCGGACCAAGGCGCCACAACTTTGTGCCCGGGCACATGCGAGTACCATGCACCGTAGCATTGCGAGTGCTGTGCGCCGACGCGGGAGGCCGCTCCGTTGGGTCCGCGGAAGACAATGGAACAGCCCATCTGCCCGCCCGACATATAGAGCGTCTTGGCCGCAGAGTTGATGATCTGGTCGATCGCTTGCATGGCAAAGTTGAAGGTCATGAACTCGACGATAGGTTTGAGGTGGCCAAACGCGGCCCCGACGCCCAATCCGGCAAAGCCATGCTCGGTAATCGGTGTGTCGATGACCCGGTCGGCGCCGAATTCATCCAACAGACCCTGGCTGACTTTATACGCACCCTGGTACTCAGCGACCTCCTCACCCATGAGAAACACGGTTTTGTCTTTGCGCATTTCTTCCGCCATGGCATCGCGCAAAGCCTCACGGACGGAGAGCTCTGCGGTTTCACCAAGCTCGGGTTCATCCGCGTCGACAACGGCGATGGGGGCTGCTGCGGGTCGAGCGGGCTCGTCTTCGCTTGCCTCTTCGTCTTCAGAGGATTCAGCCTCTGTTGCCTCTGGTTGTACCGGCGCCTGCGCCGCTGCAGCACCGGCGGCCGCCTCCAAGCCGGATGAATCTTCGCCTTCTTCCAGAACCAACGCGATGGGTTTGTTGACCTCGACCCCTTCCGTTCCCTCGTTTATGAGGATTTTCCCGATCGTGCCCTCATCGACGGCTTCCAGTTCCATGGTCGCTTTGTCGGTTTCGATCTCGGCAATAATGTCGCCGGACGAAATAGCATCGCCTTCTTTCACCAGCCACTTGGCAAGAGTGCCTTCCGTCATGGTCGGCGAAAGCGCCGGCATTAAAATCTCCGTTGGCACGGATAACGTCTCCCTTTGTGGTCCCGTTCGGGATCAACAGCGCGGTATATGAGCCGCGCCTTTCGTTACTTTTCGTTATGCGACGTCCCGCAAAACGTCGGTATAGAGTTCGGCCGGGTCTGGTTCCGGCGACTGCTGAGCAAACTCAGCCGATGCCGTGATTTCGGCTTTGATCACTTTATCCATTTCCTTGAACGCCTCTTCGCTAAGGACCCCGCCGTCGATCAGTTTCTGACGTAGGCGATCGATGGGGTCATGCTCGGTGCGCATTTTTGTCAGTTCTTCCTTGGACCGGTATTTGGCCGGGTCGGACATGGAATGGCCCCGGTAACGGTAGGTTTTCATTTCTAGAATGAGTGGGCCTTTACCGCCCCGCACAAATGACACCGCTTCCTGACCGGCTTCGTAGACTTCAACCACATCCATACCGTTCACCACCCTGCCCGGTATTCCATAGGCTTCACCGCGGCGGTGAAGGTCCGTGCTGGCGGAGGCCCGCTCAATGGATGTGCCCATGCCGTATTTGTTGTTTTCAATGACGTATATAACGGGAAGGTCCCACAACGCCGCCATGTTGAAGGACTCATAGACCTGTCCTTGATTGGCCGCGCCATCGCCGAAATAGCAGAAATTGACCCCGTTATTGCCGTTGTACTTGTGGGCAAAGGCCAGTCCCGTGCCGATGGGCACCGAGGCGCCAACAATGCCATGACCGCCGAAAAAGCCCTTTTCCCGGCTGAACATGTGCATGGAGCCACCTTTGCCGTGGGAATACCCGTCCTTGCGGCCGGTCAGTTCCGCCATTACCCCTTTGGGATCCATGCCACAGGCCAGCATGTGGCCATGATCCCGGTAGGTGGTGATGACGCTGTCAGCGTCAATGACATTGGCCTGAAGGCCCACCACCACCGCTTCCTGGCCGATGTAGAGATGGCAGAAACCGCCGATCAAGCCCATGCCGTAAAGCTGCCCGGCCCGTTCTTCAAACCGGCGGATCTTCAACATGTCCTTGTAGAATTGAATTTGCATATCGGACGATGGGGATTTCACATCCGAACGGTTGGCCTTTGAGGCCCGGGAAGCGGCGCCCGATTTTGCGCCTTTTTTTGAAGTGGATTTCTTGGTCGCAGTTTTTCGCGCGGCCATACGTTCTCCCCAATCCGTGCTGGACGCCATTTTTGGCTTTATTTTTGGCGTTTCCGGGGGTGTTTATCGCAGTGACATTGTATTGACGCAAGGAAAACTACAGATAAGTCTTTGTTTGCACTGCACAATTCAATAGTTAACTATTATCGGGTTAAGCCGCTGTTCCAGAACACCTTTGCAGATAAATTCTGTTCGCAGACCTATAATAATCTTTCTTCATATTCCGGCTTGGCGATATTTCCTTAAAGACCAGCGGCGAAAAAAGATGCTTCCTTAACTGCCGGTTTTAGCCAAAAAGTAGAGAAAAGCGGGCAAGCGTTATGCTCGCTTCAGATCGATCGAGTTTTTACTCCGCAGAGTGATTCGCTAAGGCTTTGACGGGATGATGATCAACTCATCAGGGCGTGCATAAGCAAAAAGGGCTCGGGTCCGTTCATCAAGCATGTCGAGGTCGAGACTTTCCGGCTTAAGCAACATGATTTTGTGTTCGAGATCGGCTTTCTTTGCCTGAACGTCAGAAAGTTGCACCTCGGCGGCCTCCATTTGATGGCGCAATTGCCACCACGCCAATAGGCCCCGGTCCCCTTGAACCGCATGATAGGCGAAATAGGCCATCAGGATCGCTCCGAACACCGGTGTCAGGCTTTGTTTAGCCTTCTTGCTATGTTCCCGTGGACCCGCCATGCCATCAGGGAATCACGGCAGAGTCCTTGGGTCAAGGGCAAGCGATACAATTTTTTCAATGGATTCAAGGGTGTGGTAATTCCGACTCACATTGATTCGGGCGAACCCAATAATTCGGATTTTCAATAGCTTAATATGAGATTCCTAAAGGCCAGCCGAACCGACTATTGACGCGGCATCACCTGGAACCCGTTGATGGGACGCAGATGATCGCATTCCGCGTCAAGATCACCGGTTTGAGCAAAGCGCCGGCATCGCCAATGGTTGTATTCGGGCCACAGAGTGTCATCGAGGACATGGTAGGTTTTGCCGTAGCATGCCGTATTGCCGATACAGCGTGCCATTAAAACTGCCAGATCGTCATAGGTGACCGCGCCCATGACGTCCTGATCTTCAGTCATATAGGCCCGCCCCGTCCCCGGTGGTGGCTCCCGGCCGAACTCGACCAATATTGATCCGGTGCGAATGATAGTTTGGGCAATGGCGCCGTCTTTGAGTGCCTGCTCCACCAAACCTTTGCGTTCTACCGTGTCGGCAAAAAGGTCAAAATTGATGTCGGGGTACCTGACGCGTTGGGCTGGCGTGTCCGGACCGGCGGCCACCGAACTCAAATAAACGAACTGATCGGCACCAATCCGTTCGGCCGTCGCAACCAGCCTGATTTCCGGTTCACCATGCGGACTAGGTTCGCCACGGCGGCTCTGCATAACGGAAACGACGACATCCGGCTGGACCTCTGCAAACGCCCGTTCAACCGTATTGGGCTGGGTGACGTCGCCGACCACGAATTGCACGTCGTAGCCATCCAGCCGGGCGCGGTTTGAGGTGGGACGGACAAAGACGGCCACCTGGTCCCCTCGATTGACAAGGATTTTCGCGATCCGAGAGCCCGTATTGCCGGTCCCGCCAAAGATCAAAACGCCGGCGGCTTCCGCTGTATGAGTCCATAAAACGATGGCGATAACTGCGCAAAAAAGTGTCTGGAGTTTCATCAAGAGCGCACGGCCGTAGCCGCTTCTTCCCGCGATGGAAACAAAGGGATGATCTTGTCGATCACCATGGTGCGGAGCACATCTTCCACCATGGATTGAGGGCTGGTGATCACCATTTTGCCGCCGTTCTTGTTGATGGATTGGGCGGTGACGATGAGGGTGCGAATACCCGACGATGACACATAGTCCACATGGGTCATATCGACCACGAGCCACTGGCAATCTTTGGCAACCTTTGCCATCTCGGGATCAATTTTTTGGGCTTGTTCAATGTCCATGGAACCGGCGAGAGACACGCAGGTGACGTCGTTTTCCAGAGACATGACCGCGAATTCCATGGGTGCCGATCCTGGCTGATCCTACGACATGGGGAAGATGGAATAGGTATAGCACCGCATAGACAATTCTTGAATTCGCTATTGCCAACATGTGATCGCAGAGTGCCTAGGTGTTGCCGTTTTGGTCCCCGTTGATAAGGTTAAGACTCAGATTAAGGAGGGCGCTATGGGCCTCGCTGGAAAAGTCATTGTCGGCGTCATCGCCGTCGTTGCCGCCGGATTTGGTCTCTGGGCATTGCTGTTAACGTCCGGCACTTTCGATATCTCTCTGGAAGAATTGCGTGCCAAATATGAAACGCCGGCCTCTCAATACCAAGAGATTGACGGGGTTGAAATTCACTACATGGATGAAGGCAGCGGGCCGCCGGTCGTGCTTTCCAATGCGTCCTATCACTCCACGCGGGCGTGGGACGGTATGGTCGGAAACATGACGGATCGGTTCCGCATCATCCGGTTTGATTTCCCGGGAAATGGTCTTAGTGGTACGGACTCTAAAGAACGCTATTCCCCGGCATACTACGGCGAAATCATTACCGAGCTGACCGAGGCCCTTGGCGTCGACCGCTTTCATCTGATCGGCACGTCTTCGGGTGGCACGGTTGCCTTTCGCTACGCCGCCGCAAACCCGGAGAAAATAGACCGCTTTATCCTGATCAATTCCGCCGGTATGCCCCGTACTGCAGTGACGGACCCCAACCGGGCTCGTGGCACCGCCTTCAGCCGATGGGTACTGCGCCATCACCAATCTAGGGATTACTGGCGCGGTGCGCTGTCACAAACGGTGACCAAACGCCCTCCCTTCGACTGGCATGTTGAGATGAATTACGACATGAACCGCCGCAACGATCGCTATGACACCGGTCTGATCTTCCGTCGCAATTACATCACGGGCGACCCTTCGGTCGTACTCGACAAAATCACCGCACCGACAGCCATCATGTGGGGGATGGACAACCCGACCGTCATGCATTTGGAAGCCAACGTCATCCAATTGTGGATGACCGGTACACCCACCCTGATCAAGAAGTACGAGGATCTCGGCCACTATCCCTACATAGAGGAGCCGGAACTGTTGGCATCGGACATCAGCGCTTTTCTATCAGGCGAGTGGGATGATCAGCTGCGCCAAACCCAGCGGGTCAAGCCCGAAGAAAGCGTTCGGTTACGCGGTGATGAGAGTGGTGGATTCAACGATTGAGCGTTCGCTTCCAGTCTTTGCGGAGGGGTCGCAACCAGATGTCCTTTTTCGGCTGTGCTCGTTTGTTATACCTGTCATAGCGTCCTCTTCCCTGGGTGGTTCCGACGAGTGTCCAACCGGATGCCTGGTAGACGGTGCCGGTGTAGCGTGGCGTTTCGACGAAGGTCTCGATCATCACGGGCGCGGTGTTGTAGCGCTCGGCCCAGTCCTCGGGCAGGTGGCGGCGGACGAGGGCAAGGGTGTGCGAGCCGAGGTTGGGGATCTCGATCCACGGCAGGATCAGGAACCTGGGGTTGTCGACCACCAGCGGCAGGTTCTTCTCGCGGAGTTGCGGTGTCCAGCCGATGAATCTGTCGCGCGGGGCGAGCTTCCATGCGGCGGTGGAGAATCCAAGCATGGCGAGCGGCCAGCCGTTTCGATCATGGACGGCGTAGCGCATCTGGGCGCCGACCAGGGGCTTGTAGCCGAGATAGTGGTAGCGGGCGACGAACTCGTTCCAGAGTTTCCCTTCGCGGGTGTTGCGCACGACGATGCGCATGTCGAGCGGTCGAACCTCGTCGAGGGTCTTCGGGGCGGGGAACAGCGGCGGCTCGGTGTCAGGCCCGAAGACGATGGGCTTGGGCCGGCCCTGCCTGCCCCTCGGCGGCGGCAGGGTAATAACGCCGTCGCGGTGCATGGCGAGCATGGTTACCTTCGCCATCATGTCCTTGAGGCCGCCGTCTGGCTTGAACCAGCCGATGCGCCGGCAGAACTCCCTCGCCAGGGCGGCTCGGGTGGGCTGCGGCTCCGCGGCGATCAGGGTACGCAGCAGCGCCATCTCGTCGGTAGTGAAGTCGCGGCCGTAGTAGCGGCACTCGATCGCGCCGGTCATCCCGGCGCCATCGCCAGCCCCTGATCCGTCATCCACGCCGCGACCTGGCGCAAGGGCCGGAAGCAGGCGAAGCGCTCGTAAAGGATGCGCGCCCAGACGCTGACCCCGTAGGGCGTCCCGGCGAACAGCCGCACCGGCGGGGACGAGATCACCTCCGGGGGCGAGGATCCCCGCGCAGCCTCTTGATCGTGTCCTTCTGCTTGCGCGCCCGTTCCAGCGCCTTGCGCAGCTTGGCGCTCGCTCTCCGGGGTGGCGAAGGCCGTGCCGCTCGTTTCAACCGGCGACGGAGCGCCTCGACCTTCCTGCGTAACGTCTTGATCGTGTCCTTGTGTTCCTGCGACCGCTCCAGCGCCTTGCTCAGCCGGGCGTTCTCCCGCGTCAGTTGGCGAACCTCCCGGGTCAAGGAATCGACTGCTTGGCGCAGCGCCCCGGCCGTGTCCTTGCCCCGCTTCAACGCCGGCACGGCCTTGAGCAGCTTGACCTTCACCGTGGACGCAGGGGCGGTCGTATCCTTGCGGACCTGCACCAACGTCGGAGCCGCTCCGTAATCCTCGTCGCGCATCGCCATGCGCACGACGATATAGAATCGCCGACGGCGTTACCAGTGTTTTGTTGAGGGTGTCGAAAATGAATTCTGCACAAAGGGAAGAGGACGCTATGACAGGTATAACAAACGAGCACAGCCGAAAAAGGACATCTGGTTGCGACCCCTCCGCAAAGACTGGAAGCGAACGCTCAATCGTTGAATCCATCACTCTCATCACCGCGTAACCGAACGCTTTCAGCCCGAAGATATGGCTATGCTCGACCCAGCAAGCGAGTAGTTAGGCGGGCTCACCATTGAGCCGTTTTTGATTGACCCTGATCAGCCGCTTACCGGTATTGGTGCCGGCGAATAGGCCAATGAAGGCTTCCGGCGCGTTTTCCAGACCGTCGACAATGTCGTCGCGATACTTAAGCTTGCCATCCTTGATCCATTCGCTCATTTGCTTGCGGCCTTCATCGTATTCCTCAACGTAGTCGTGAACGATGAACATGGGTTTATCCATCTGCCACTTCCACGGCTGACCGTTTTCATCCACCTCGTTGTAGTTCTGGGTCACACCCACATAAGACGCACGCCAACCATCGTTCATGTGGGACATCACCGCCTCGGCCATGGTGCCGCCCACATTGTCGTAGAAAATATCCACGCCTTTTGGGCAGACCCGTTGCACGGCTGAGGATAAGTCGTTCACTTCCTTGTAGTTGATGGCGTCATCAAACCCGAGGTCTTCGATGAATTTGATTTTTTCTGGCGTCGAGGTGATGCCGATCACCGTCGCGCCCATAATCTTGCCAATCTGCCCGGCGAGATGTCCGACAGCCCCGGCAGCGGTGGACACCACCATGACGTCGCCGGGCTTGGGCAGACATTCCCGAATGACCGAGAAATAGGCGGTCATTCCTGGCCGTCCCAGCACGCTGGCTGCCGTATGCAAAGGGCCGAGGGATTCATCCACCGCCCTCAAACCCGCCCGGTTGTGGATGTAATGACCCTTGCCGTCAGTGATGGCGTAGTTCTGCCAGCCGAGGATGCCGTTGACGACGTCCCCGTCCTTGAAATCGGGATGATTGGATTTCACCACCTCGCCCACCACGTCGCCCATCATCACCCCATACAAAGGCACGATCTCGGCATTGCGGGGTGTGGAATTGAGAATCAGACGTTGAAAGGGATCGACGGAGAGATAGAGACTGCGGACGAGCAATTTTTCTGGCGGTGGTACGGGAATAACCTCTTCCACCATCATGAAATCATCCACCGTCGGCAGGCCCACTGGATGGTTCACCAAGAGCCAGCGCTTATGGGTCTCGCTGATCTCGGGCTGCCAACCGTGAATGAGGACGTCAGAAACTTCTTTTTTCATCGTGCACTCCGCTCTCCCGCAATCCTGTGATCACAAATATCAGTCCGGACAGCAAGAAAAAGGCGAAAAAAAACGCCGGCCTTTTTAGGCCGACGTTTTCTCGTTCGTTGAGTAAGCCGTTATTCAGCCGCCTCGCGAATGGGTTCCGCTTCAGGCAGTGCGTCATACAACGGCGCAGGATCCAGCACCCACCCTTTGACCTCGCGGCGGGCCGGGCATGGAATTGCGGTGATCGCCTCGCCCTTCGCCGTGATAGCATCCAGGGATTCGTAATCGATCCGCCAGCCCTTTTGTTCGAACTCTTTCAACTTGCCGCGGTACTGGATGACGACACGGTCATGGGGCATGAGAAGTTCTTTGGTCGTCGACGGCGGAGTCATTTTCGGCTCCAGTTTTTCGACCACCTTGATGTCTTCCTTGGCGACAAACATGTTGCGTTCCATGATTTTCTTATCAAGGAAGTTGTTCAGCCGCTCCCACTTGGTAATGGCCATGTTGCGCAGATTGACAAGGAACACGCGCGTCTTGGCGTTCTCGATGGGCGCTTCATACATGTACTGATGCATGTGCATTTTTTCGGAGAGGTGGATGAAGGTCCACATGTGGTTGGGGCCGTAGGTGCCTGACCCCGCCTGCATCTTGCCGCCTTCCGGACGGAACCGCTTCATCAGCCAGTTCTTCAGCGGCGGTGCGTCAAAGGTGTGCATGAAACCGAAGCCCCAATCGTTGTTCTTGTAGGGCTCCAGTTCGTTGACCTTATATTCCTCTTCTTTCTCGCCCTGATAGCCGTGGGTGGAGTGCACGTATTCGTTATGGGCCGGGTCGAGACCGTTCTCGATGGACCGTTCGTAGTTGTAGTCCACATCGAAGGTTTGAATGGTCGCCCGCCATCCTTCGGTCCCGTATTCATCAATGGGCATGATCGGCGGCCGTTCCGCTTCGGGCAGATCGCCGAGGAAGGCAAAGACCAGGCCATATTTGTCGATTGTGGGATAGGCGTCGACACGCGCCCGAGCCGGGATCTTGCCGTTGATACCGAGAGACGGAATACGGGTACAGACCCCTTCCCGGGTAAACCGCCAGCCATGGTAAGGACACTGAACCGTGCCGTCTTCTTTGCATTTGCCACCCGACAGGGCGCCACCACGGTGGATACAGGTATCAGCCAGTAGGGCCGGTTTTCCTTCGTGGTCGCGGAAAGCGACGAAATCGTGTTTGAGAATGCGAACCCGGATGGGCTTGTCCGTGAGTTCCTCGCCGACGCAAACCGGATACCAGAAATTCATATACATGGCAGTCGTCTCCCCAATGAAAACGATGAGCTTTGTCTAAAGTATACGCCATCTATGAGCGTATTGGATCGGCGGAGGTTTGATCGGGATCAAATTTTTTCCAATTTTTTTCTGCTGTGTAAGGGATGGACAGAATGGAGCCTTGTATACCTTCACGGAATTCATGGTAACCTATTGATTCTTATTGTTTTTCTTGCTCATTATTCAATGCCGTATCAGGGTAGCTTTGGCCTCTCACAAAGTCATGGTTCTCTTCTGAAGGCTTCACTGACGACGACCACGCCACGGATTGATAGGAAATCTGTATCATCGTTCACCGGTAATTTGCTTGGCTTTCAAGGGTTTGCTACCGATAAGAAGGTCGGCGCAGTGATCGGATCGGGGCCGAGAGCGCGTACAAAGGGCAATCAAAAAAGGATCTCCATAGAGACTGTTATCCATGACTGAGACCACGGCCCCCACCACAACGAACGGCACGCTGCCCAAAGTAACGGCTTTGGTTCTCGCCTACGGCATGCTGATCAGCGCCATCGGCAACAACTTTCTGATTACCATCCTGCCGCCGCTGGGCCGAGATATGGGGCTGGGCGAAGTTCAGGTCGGCGTCATTCTCGCCATCGGCGGCGTGTTCATGCTCATCACCGGACCTTTTTGGGGCCGCATCAGCGAGAACTGGGGCCGCAAGAAAGTCATCCTGATGGGCGCGTTTGGCTATGTGTTCGCCACGGCGGCCTTCGCCTATACCATCGATATGCGCCTCGCCGGCGCCATGAGCGCCATTGTCGGTTTTTTCGTGCTGCTGGCCATGCGCGGTTTGTACGCCCTCACCTCCGGCGCCATTTATCCAGCAACCATGGCCATGGTCGGCGATTTGACCAGCCGGGAGAACCGGGCGGCCGGTGTGGCATTGATCAGCGCCGCCTGGGGTTTAGGCTCTGTCGTCGGACCGGGCATTGCCGCCGCGTTTTCGTCCCTGAGCCCGACCGCACCGTTCTATGTGGTCACGGTCATGGGCGTGGCCATGGTGGTCTTCTACATCTATTTCCTACACGAGCCCGACCGGCATCGGGAACCTGAGAAGACCGGATTCCGACATATCATGACGCTTCAAGTCATGAGCATTGCTTGCGGCTTTTGTCTGCTCATCCTCGGCAACGTGGCCTTCATGGTCTGCCTCGGATTTCATTTTCAGGACACCTTCAATTTCGATACAGCCGAAACCGCCCGCTTCGTCGGCCTCGCGATTATGGCAACCGCGTTCGTGCAAATCATCGTCCAGGTCGGGATTATCCCGCGATTGAAATGGACTCCACGGCGCATGATCACAACCGGCATGCCGGTCGCAATCGCCGGTACGCTTGTCGTTATGGCTGCACCGGAGTATGGCATCGCCATTATCGGCATGACGCTGTTTGGCCTCGGTGGCGGTGTGGGCTGGCCGGCATATATGACCGCCGCCTCACTGGCCGCAGGAACCCAGAACCAAGGCAGCATGGCCGGGCTGACGACGGCGTTTCAGTCGATCGGTTTTATGATCGGACCCATCGTCGGTACGATTTTGTATCAGATCAACGGCTCCTACCCCTTCCTCCTGTGCGCCGGCTTACTTTTTGTCACGGTGGTCATGGCCAACACCTTGCCCATGCCTAAGGCTGATGACGCACATACTTGAGAAAAATTAATGACCGTCCGCTCTAAAGTATTTTTTGTGACTTTATTAGTGAGCGTCGCTGCCAAGGACGCAACGGCGCAAGCTGTCGGCCAGTCAGAAACAACCGATACTTTCTGCAATACGGTCCAAACGTCCATCATGAGCAACACGATTGAGGCGCAGACCAAGGTTCACCCGCATTGGCAAGCGTTCTTGGAGTCGAAAGCCTCTATCGATCCCTTGCGCAACGAGCAATTCGTCACGTCTGGGCCAGACGGTCAGCCGCGGGTGGTGTCCTGCAAAATGAAAACGCCGGACCATATTCGCGAAGTATATGGAACCTCAGCGTCAGAGGAAGAAGCACGCACATGCGAAGCCATCAACCGGGAAAACGTCAACGCCGTCATCGCTTCCCTTACACCTGAGGAGCAGCAGCGCCGCGTCATTGGAGATGACCAAATTTTGTTTGAAGAGGATCTCAAGGAATTCATAGGGGTGAACTGGATCAAGCCCTTTGACTATGTGTCACACAGTCCTGACGGCGCCCTTCATATTCAATCCAAACGCTTGCAGGTGGATTGGACCAATTTGTTATTCAGAATGGCGCCGGAGCAATTTCGCGGTGCGCTGTATTGCCATTTGGTCGCGCCGGAATACATCAAGGCGCTCCTTTTGGGTGACGCCGAAGTTGCGCTTACCTGGTCATCAGAAGGTAGTTGAACTCTAAAACGTGCGGGAGACTTCCAGCCCCAGGGTTCGTGGTCGTAGAGGCGTGAATTGTGACGTTGCGTTCAAACTGAAATTATTTGTCGGTTTCACTAAATACCGGACAGTGATTTCGGTAAATACCGGACAGTAGATTTCATTAAATACCGGACAGCGTATCGGGCTCTTGTAACGTTCTAATCGGGTGCGCCGTTTTAGCGTCTCATGCTTCGGCTTTTGCCGGAGGTGAGCATGCCAAAACGGAAGCAGACGAGACAGATAACCGTGAAAGATGTTCGAACGATTCTGCGCCTGAGCTGCGCGGAGGGTTTGTCGGTCCGCCAGATTGCGGATCGGCTTCGGATCGGCAAGTCGTCGGTATCGACGTATTTGTATCGGGCCCGCGAGGCGGGGCTTACGATATGGCCGTTGCCGGAGGCCTATGCCGACGATGATGTCCTGAAAGCGGCGTTGTTTGGCCGCAAGGGCCGGCCGCGGCGCGATCCGGTGGAGCCGGACTGGGCGTATGTCTCGACCGAGCTGAAGCGCAAGGGGGTGACGCTGACCCTGTTGTGGCAGGAGTACCGCGAGAGCCATCCCGACGGCTACGGGTATACTTGGTTCTGCAACGGGCTGCGGGCCTTTGAGCGGCGTACGAGCGCGCGCTTCCGCCATCGCCACCAAGCCGGCGAGGTGATGCAGACCGATTATGCGGGGCTGACGATGGAAATCATTGATCCCGCGACCGGCGCGGTCCAGGTGGCTCAGATCTTCGTCGCCGTTCTAGGCGCGTCCTCCTATACGTTTGCCATCGCCAGCCCCAGCCAGAGTCTGGCCCACTGGATCGAGAGCCATTGCCGCGCGTTCTCGTTTTTTGGCGGGGTATCGAGGAGCGTGGTGTGCGACAACCTGAAATCGGCGGTGGTCAAGCCGCTGTGGTTCGAGCCGACGCTGAACCCGACCTTTGAGGCATTTAGCGAGCATTACGGCACCACGGTGCTCCCGGCGCGTGTACGAAAACCGACGGATAAGGGAAAAGTCGAGCGATCGGTGCAACTGGTCGAGCGCTGGATCCTGGCCCGTCTGCGCAACCGGCGCTTCTTCTCGCTGGGCAAGCTCAACGAGGCGATCGCCGAGCTGTTGCTGGACCTCAATGATCGGCCGATGCGTCATGTCGGCCGCTCCCGGCGCGAACTGTTTGAAGCGGTTGAACGGGAGACGCTGGCACCGTTGCCGGTGCGGCCCTTCGAGTATGCCGAATGGAAAAGCGCAAAAGTGCACCTCGACTACCATATCGAGGTCGATCATGCCTTCTACTCCGTTCCGCACGCCCTGATCGGCCGCCGCGTTCGTGTGCGCCTGACCCACAAGGCGGTCGAGATCTTCCACCAACACAAACGTGTCGCCTGCCATGTCCGAACCCGCCGGCGGGGAAGTCACGTCACCGTTCCGGCGCACATGCCTCCGAACCACCGGCACTACGCCAATCGGACCCCGGAAAGATTGAAGCGCCGTGCGGGCCTGATCGGCAAAAACACCCTGATCTTCGTCGAGCGCACGCTGCGCGACCGGCCCCATCCGGAACAGGGCTATCGGCGCGCGCTGGGCGTTCTGTCCCTCGTCAGGCGATATGAACCCGCGCGTGTGGAAGCAGCCTGCAAGCACGCGCTTGAGGTCAACACCACCAGCTATGCCTCGGTCAGATCCATTCTCGAGACCGGGCTCGACCGGGCGCCGCCGGATCCCGAACCCCCGCTGCCTCTGCCCGAACACCAACAGATCCGCGGCCCCGGCTACTACAAGTGAAAGGAAAACAAAACCCATGCTGACAAACCCGACCCTTGAACAGATGCAGCGCCTCGGCCTCCATGGCATGGTCGGTGCATACCGCGATCTGGCCGAACAGGCCAATGAACTCGGTCATGATGACTGGCTCGCGCTGATGCTCGACCGCGAAGAGACGGTGAGGGCCGACAAGCGCCTCGCGAACCGGCTGCGAGCCGCGAAGCTGCGCTTCCCGGAAGCCTGCATCGAGGATGTCGACTTCGCCGCCGAGCGCGGCCTCGATCGCCGTACCGTTCTCTCCCTCGCCGAGGGTGCCTGGCTCAAGACGCACGAGAATATAATCGTCTCAGGTGAAACCGGAACCGGGAAGACCTGGTTCGGCTGCGCCCTTGGTCACCAGGTCGCGAGGCTTGACCATTCCGTGCTTTATATTCGCATGCCGAAGCTGTTCGAGAACCTCGCCAAGGCCCGCCTCGACGGCAGCCGGCCACGGCTCATCAACAGGCTCGCCCGCGTCCAACTCCTGATCCTCGATGACTGGGGCACCCATACCATGAACGACAGCCAGAGGCTCGACATCCTCGATATCTGCGAAGAACGTTATCGCAGAAAGTCCACCCTGATCACAGCCCAGGCCCCCGTCGACAAATGGCACGCCATCGTTGGCGAGCCGACCATCGCCGACGCCATCCTTGATCGCATCGTTCACAACGCCCACCGGATCACGCTCAAGGGTGAAAGCATGCGCAAGAAATACGCGACACCCAGGACATGAAACGGATTGGAGAAAACACCAAACCGGTTCGTGCAGTGAAACGCAACACCGAGGACAAGCATGGCGCGCGCGCCGCTCAGACTCGTGGAGGTCACGCGTCGTGCGCACCATGCCCCAATCATCGTGTTCGTCTGGACGGCGGATCCGTCACCTCAGCACGGGCAATGACTTGACCCCGATAACCAGATCGGAGAAAACCTCAATCGACCTCAACCAGACACCCGGGGAGACACTGCAAGAGACGTCCCGAATAGGCCGCAATCTACTGTCCGGTATTTAGTGAAATCACTGTCCGGTATTTAATGAAATCGGTGTCCGGCATTTGTGAAATCTGCATTATTGCCGAAAGCAAACGTGTTGCCCGTGTGATCGAACAAGTTGGTGACGTAAAACCGGGCCATCCACTGTTCCCATTCAAAGCCAAAACGAATACTGGCGCGGTGATTGTCCCCCTGCCGGGGAGATGCATCTTCATCGAAGAATAAACGTGATGGCCCAACGTAGGTGTAATCGGCGCTGGCGATGAAGTTCAAACGACTGTTGACCGGCCTTTCGTATTGAACGCTCAACCCTCCTGTGAACGCCGCTATTGAGGGGAGCCGGTCTCCCTTGTTGGCATTCAGAAACGCATTGGCTTCCTGAAGAGTAGGATCGTTCCAAATGGCAGCGGCGGTTACGGTCAGCGTTTCGGTTAATTGCGCGGCGACTTGGAGTTCAAACCCGATGTTACGCGCATTTCCGGCATTTGTGACGAACAGAAACCCGGTCGGTAAAATCTGATCGGTCTGGATATCCGTCCAATCCACATAGAAAGCCGCCGCGTTAATGCTGAGGCGGTTGTCCAGCAACCGGGACTTAAGGCCGATTTCATAGTTCCACAAAGTATCGGTGGAAACGGTTTGCGTCTTGAGTTGTTCGTCGGGGTCCAGGCCCGGATCAAACAACGCAGAGATCGGCGTATTGATATTGACACCACCAACGCGAAATCCCCGCGCCATTTGAGCATAAAGATTGGTGGTGGATGTGGCCGCATAATTGATGGATAGCCGTGGATTAAAGTGGGTGGCGCTGTTGTTGAGATCCCTCTCCTCAGTGCGGGCACTGACAATACCGGTAGTCAAGGAGTTGACATCAAGGCTGGCCGTACTGATCCGCAGACCTAGCCCGATGTTGATCTTTGGTGTGGCGGCAAATGTCAGGTCGGCAAAGCCGGCATATTGCTGAACGTCATCATCCCGGTCTTCGGCGAACACTTCATCGCTTGAGAACCCCTAAGACGCAAATGCATCCCCCGCGCCGGGCACGGTAAACGACGTTTTCAGATTTTCACTCCGGTCCAGATAAAATCCGCCCGCCAGCCAGTCCCACCGGCGGCCCGAATAGGCAAACCGGATTTCCTGCGCCCTGGTGGAGATCTTATTGCGGGAGGTAAAAGGGCTTGGTCTGATGGTGAGACCTAGTATGTCGGGAACTGCAGTCGATGCATCGTATTGGTTGTTGATCCGGCGGCGAATGAAGGTTGTGTTGGAAACAAAGTCCAACTGCCCAATCTTGCCTTCGATGTTTAGGGTCTGTTGACATTTAACGCATGGCGATGATGGTTGCGACGAGGTTGCAGTTTGCGGCGCAGCTGATGTCGGTCTTGTCGTAGCGTGTTGCGATGCCACGGAATTCCTTGATCTTGGCGAAGTAGTTTTCGATCAGATGTCGCCAGCGGTACATGTGCTTGTCGTAGGCCGCCGGCCGCTTCCTGTTGGCGAGCGAGGGAATGACGGCGCTTGCGCCACGTTGGTCCAGTTGCTCTCGCAGCCAGCCGGCATCGAATGCCTTGTCGGCGATGAGGGCATCGAAGTGAACGTCGTCGATCAACGGCTGGACGCCCATCATGTCGTGGCGCTGGCCAGGGAGCAGCACGAAGCGGACCAGACACCCCAGTGCGTCGACCAGGGCGATGATCTTGGTGGTCAATCCGCCCCGTGATCGGCCGATGGCCTGATTTTGAGTCCCCCTTTTGCGCCGCTCGCCTTCTGGTGAACGCTGACGATGGTGGCGTCGATGAGGGCATATTCGAAATCCGGTTCCGCCGACAACTCCTCGAACAGCCGCTCGAAGACACCCTTCTTCGCCCATCGGCGAAAGCGCTGGAAGACGCTGTTCCAATTGCCGAACGCCGGGGGCAGAGCGCGCCACGGCGACCCTGCGCGCACCCGCCACAAAACCGCCTCCAAAAACAGGCGGTTGTCCGCCGCCGTCACGCCACGGTCCGTCGCCTTGCCCGGTAGATGACGCCAAATTTTCTCCCAAACATTGTCCGTGATCACAAAACGCTCTGACTTCATCAAACACTCCTTGCAAAAGGAGGCTTGAATCACTTTTCCGCGACATTGGGAATCCACTAAATGTCAACAGACCCTAGTCGGGTAATCAAAAAAATGGCCCCAAGCTGGAGGGTGGGGCTGTCCGTCGTCAGATTATTTGGGACAGCGGGGGTTGATAAACTAAGAGAGAGTTTGGCCCATCTTGGTTTTCAGTTTAGGCGGCGGTTTTGCGGTGCTGCAAGCGCCGTTGATTGATGGTGTTTTGTTTGATTCTCTCCCTTTCGAGTAAGATGGTTTCGCCGCGCCCGAAGTAGACGTCGGCGGGCGTCAGATTGCTCAGGCTCTCGTGGTAGCGGTGGTGATTGTAGTAGGCGACGAAGCGCCCGATCTTGGCCTTGAGATCGCCCGGCAGGAAGTAGTTCTCTAACAGGATGCGGTTCTTCAGGGTCTGATGCCACCGCTCGATCTTGCCCTGTGTCTGCGGGTGATAGGGTGCGCCGCGCACATGATCCATGCCGTTGTCGTCGAGCCATTCGGCCAGTTCGCTAGAGATGTAGGACGCGCCATTGTCTGACAGCAGGCGGGGCTTGTGCCGGACCTCGACCCGGTCGCAGCCTGAGGCCTGCAATGCTAGTTCCAGGGTGTCTGTGACGTCACTGGCCTTCATGGTCGTACACAGCGTCCAGGCGATGATGTAGCGGGAGTAATCATCCAGGATGGTGCTCAGGTAGAACCAGCCCCATCCGATGACCTTGATGTAGGTGAAGTCGGTCTGCCAAAGCTGGTTCGGGGCCGTGGTCTTATCCCTGAACTCATCGTTCGCCTTGATCACCACAAACGCCGGGCTGGCGATCAGGTCATGGGCCTTGAGAAGCCGGTAAACACTGGCTTCCGAGACGAAGTAGGCCTGTGTATCGGTGAACCGTACCGCCAGTTCCCGGGGCGACAGGTCCGGGTTCTCCAGGGCCATCTGGACAATCCGGTCACGGATCTCATCCGGGATGCGGTTCCACACCCGGGACGGCTTGGGCGGCCTGTCTTCAAGGGCCTCAAGCCCGCCCTGCAGATAGCTGTTGTACCAGCGGTAAAACGTGGTGCGGGGAACCCCAAGGGTGTCCAACGTACGCTTGGCCGGCAGATGCGACTGTTCCACCAGCCTGATGATCTCGAGCTTCTCGGAGGCGGGGTATCTCATGCGTCGTCTCCCCCATCCCCGATCATGTTTTTTTTGAGAAGGCGCAGTTCCAGGGCCTGTTCGGCCACCACCTCCTTGAGGTCGTGAGCCTGGCGGCGCAGCTCCTTGACCTCGCCCGTGTTGGCCTCACGGGCCGTATCACCGGCCAGGCGCTTCTTCCCGGCCTCAAGGAACTCCTTCGACCAGCTGTAATACATCCCCTGGGCTATGCCCTCACGGCGGCATAGCTCGGCAATCGGGTCCTCGCCGCGCAGTCCGGCCAGGACAATGCGGATCTTCTCCTCAGCACTGTAACGCTTGCGGGTCTTGCGGCGGATGTCCTTGACCGTCCGCTCCGCAACATCCTGGGATCGTTCTGTTCTATCTCTCATCGTTCACTCCTCAATGATGACGATGAGCCAATAACACTCTCTTACGCAATCACCCTAATCTGTTCCATTGGTCCTGACGGGGGACAGGTGGGGCCAAACTGCCGGTCACCGTGATCCACGTCATGAACAATGACGTGCTCCCCACCTTCGAGGCCCATGAGGCGCGCATCAGTACCGTGCTCTCCGATAACGGCAGGGAGTATTGCGGCAGGCTCGACCGCCATCCCTTCGAGCAGACCTTTGCCCAAATCAAGCACTGGATGAGAAACGCCCAGAAGCGGGAGATCGACGACATCTGGCGTCATCTCGGGCGCCTCATCGACACCATCGAGCCACAGCAATGCGCCAACTACTTCAAAAACGCAGGATACGCTTCCCTCAAAATATGAAACGCTCTAGTGACGTGAGTTTTCGCTGTTCAGAGTCGCACCTTGCTTGGTCAATTCCAAGCGAAGCGGTGTTTTAGTGCCTAAACCCCACGAACAAGAGCCTAAAAGAGATGGCCCGGAATATTTGCTCTGACAATGCCGGGACAGATAATGGGCATTAGAGACCGTCCCACGGCACCCAGATCGCCCTGGCAGAATGGGTATGTGGAGCGCGTGATTGGCTCCATCTGCCGGGAATGCCTTGATCACACCATCGTCTTTGGCGAGGCTCACCTGCTGCGGACTTTAAGAATCTATGCCTAATACTATAACTATGCCCGGACACATCTTTCTCAAAATAAGGATTCCCCGGTTTCTCGTCCTACAGCGCAGGTCGGCGCCATCTCAAGGTATGAACACCTCTGCGGATTGCACCATGAATACCGGCGGATAAGGTAAATGGAAGGGACAGGGGGTGGATGAAGTTTTCGGGTGAGACACAACCAATCGTTTAGTGAGCAAACCCAGAAAACAAGGGTCTAAAGGAGTTAGCCCTACCAATTACCCTGACAATGCCCTAAGCCGTTACGATGTCCTTTTCTCCCCGCGAAATTGTTTCCGAACTGGACCGGTTTATCATCGGTCAGAACGATGCCAAACGGGCTGTCGCCATCGCCCTGCGTAACCGCTGGCGCCGCCAACAGTTGCCGGACGTGCTTAAGGATGAAGTACTGCCGAAAAACATTCTGATGATAGGGCCGACAGGCGTTGGCAAAACAGAGATCGCCCGTCGCTTGGCCAAACTGGCTCAGGCCCCATTCATCAAAGTAGAGGCGACCAAGTTTACCGAAGTGGGATATGTGGGCCGCGACGTGGAAAGCATCGTCCGTGATCTGGTGGAAATCGCAATCCACATAACCCGCGAGCAGTTGCGCAAACACGTCACAGCTCAAGCTGAAATCGCTGCTGAAGAGCGGGTGCTTGATGCACTGGTCGGTAAGACGGCCAGTCAGGGCACGCGGGATAGCTTCCGCGCCAAGTTGCGTAACGGTGATTTTAATGAAAAGGAAATCGAGTTCGAGGTCACAGTGACCGGTGGCGCCGGCATGCCGACCATGGACATTCCAGATATGCCGGGGATGCAGGTGGGTATGATGAACCTCAATGACATGCTGGGTGGTATGTTGGGCGGCCGCAAGAAGACCGGACGTCTTTCTGTTTCCGATTCCTATGACGTTCTCCTTCGTGCGGAAAGCGACAAACTTTTGGACGAAGATATAGTCGTACGCGACGCCATTGAGGCGGTAGAGGAAAATGGCATCGTGTTCTTAGATGAAATTGACAAAATTTCAGCGCGCAGCGATGTGCACGGTGGCAACGTATCACGCGAAGGTGTGCAGCGGGATCTGTTGCCGCTTATCGAAGGTACGTCGGTGACCACCAAACATGGCACCGTGAGAACCGATCATATTTTGTTTATTGCTTCTGGGGCCTTTCATTTTGCCATGAGGTGGTCCTGGAAAATCCGGACAGTTGTTTAAGGTGTATTCCCCCGGTTACGGAGGAATACGAGATGACGAAGCGACGGAAGTTCACGCCTGAGTTCAAGGCGAAGGTGGCGCTGGAGGCGCTACGTGGCGACCGGACGATCCAGGAGATCGCGGCGCGCTATGAGGTTCACCCCAATCAGGTCAGCACATGGAAGCGCCAGGCCATGGACGGCCTGGGCGATGTGTTCTCGAACGGCGTGGAGGCGTCCCGCCGGGACATTGAGGCCGAGGTCCACGATCTTCATGCCAAGATCGGCCAGTTGACGGTGGAGCGGGATTTTTTGGCCAAAGGGCTCAAGCGATGAGCCGGCCGGAGCGCAAGGCGATGGTGCGCCGCGACGTTTCCGGTCTCAGCTTGAGCCGTCAATGCGAGATACTGTCGATCAGCCGATCATCTCTCTATTACAGGCTGCGGGGCGAGAGCCCGGCCAACCTGGCGCTGATGCGGCGCATCGACGAGTTGTTCCTTAAACATCCGTTCTATGGGTCCCGTCAGATGGCCCGTCATTTGCGCCGCGAGGGGGGTGTCGTCGGCCGTCACCGGGTTCGGCGCCTTATGCGCCTGATGGGGCTGGAGGCGATCTACCGGGCGCCGAAGACGAGCACGCCCCATCCCGAACACCGGGTCTATCCGTACCGTCTCAAGGGCCTCGCCATCGAGCGCCCCGACCATGTCTGGTGCGCCGACATCACCTACATCCCGCTCAGGCGCGGCTTCCTTTATCTGGTCGCGGTGATGGACTGGGCGAGCCGCCGGGTCCTGGCCTGGCGGCTGTCGAACACCATGGATGCCCGGTTCTGCGTCGAGGCCTTGAATGAGGCGCTCGACACCTCCGGCAGGCCGGAGATCTTCAACACCGACCAGGGCAGCCAGTTCACCAGCTTCGAGGTCACCGGCCGCCTCAAGGAGGCCGGGATCACGATCTCCATGGACGGGCGCGGCCGGTGCATGGACAACATCTTCATTGAGCGACTGTGGCGCTCTCTCAAGTACGAGGCGGTTCACCTGCACGAGCTGACCGACGGCTTCCACGCCGAGAGGGTCATCGGCGAATGGATCGGGTTCTACAACACCGAGCGGCCCCATTCGTCGCTCGGAGGCAAAACGCCGGCGGAAGCCTACGCGGCGGGGCAGCCTGTGGATATGTTGGACAAGACTACCGCCTTGCCCACATCCCCACAGGCCCAACAACAGAAATCAAATATGATAAACAGGATTCTGACGGCATGATCAGACAGCGGAATACACCTTAGATAAGCCGTCAGACTGTCCAAACAAGTGGGACCACCTCACAATTCAGATTGTTGTCTGGTGATACTTCTTATATTCTCCCGTGATAGCCTAAGTGATAACTGATTTTTCTTCATTCCAATTCTACAATTAACTTCAATCACTTATAGAAATATGGCCTCCCACGCCTACAACCTGGTCAGGCTCCCCAAGCTGCTGGCGGAGCCCGTGCCATGACGGCACCGGTGGCCTGCCAGCTGATCGGCCGGTGGCGGATCGTCGAGGCCAACCTGTGGGACCGCGGCTATCTCGACCTCGACGGGCCCGCCGTGCTGGTCATTCGCGAAGATGGTCACGGCGAGATCGCCTTCGGCGCTCTGAACGCCAGCCTCGACCTGGAATACGGCCGATCCATCGTGTTCTTCACCTGGGCCGGCTTCGACGAGATGGACGAAGTCAACGGTTCAGGATCGGCCGAACTCCTCGACGACGGATCGTTGGAGATTGAGTTCGCCTATCATCTCGGCGATGAGGCCACCCTCAAAGCCGAACCAGCCACTTTTTCAGCAGCCTGCTAAACGGCTTTGACAGCCATCAAATTGTGGCGGCTACGCCAAGCCGGCGGCCCGTCTACGGTCACCTCGAGACCGGCATCCCGCAAGGCCTGCGGAAAATCCAGATCCCGATATTCTTGGCGCCACACTTCCTCGTTCCAGCGGTGATCCTTCCACTGGGAATAAAGGGTATAAGCCCCCTCACGGCCGCGAGCCGTACCGGTATAGAAGTCGATCGGCATAAACACGCCGCCCGGCCGTAAAATGCGATGAACTTCTTTTGCGATGTCTTTTGAAATCTCGGCGGGTACTTCGTGGTGCAGAATGTAAGAGCCGATGATGTCAAAGTGATTGTCGGGGAATTGCGTATCTTCAGCCAAACGCTGAGCAAAATGGACTTCCACATCCATTTCTACTGCACGCATGTGTCCATAGCGGATCATCGGCGCGCCGATATCGACGCCCCAGACCTCGGCCTCTGGAAAGCGTTCCTTTAGTCCGACCGCCAGTTGACCGATGCCGCAGCCCATGTCGAGAACGCGTGACACTTTGCCGTCTTCGGGCGTGGGCATCTGCTGGGCCAGCTTGGTGTGGAGCTCATCTTGATAGTTCAGCACCTTGCGGCCTTCGTAAAAGTTATTGGTGCTGTAGTGATAGATATGCCCGGCGAACGGATTGCCCACATAACCACCCGGTTGGGTATGGATCTCATAACGGCAGTGATCCGGAATATGCATATCCGGATTCATTTCCAGTGTGCCTGGGCCGCGATTGTCGAAGGCTTCCATTTCCGCCAGATAATAGTCCGCGTTTGACTTGAACTCGTGATCGAAGTTCCAGTGCATAACGTCGTGCACGCCCGTGCGATAGCGTGCCGCAACACCGATGATCGGATCGTCCTCAATCGCTGCGAAGATATTTTCTAAAGGTGTATCACTTGCTCTCGGATCGATCCCGGCTTTTTCCATCAGTTCATTGAACCGTTTAACCGAGGCCGGGATCGCTTTGGTTGATCCCCAGTAGCGGTACCCGGTCAAGAAGTCATCGCGGCTTTCCACATCGAGACGGGCCAATCGTTCCAGCCGGCCTTTGGAGCCACGGGGTTCTTGATCAATGTCGAGCTTCTTCGCTGCAGACGCTTTACGTCCGGTAACAAACGATGCAACGGACGTGCCAACGGCCGCCGCCGTTCCGAACAGAGTGCGACGATCCAGCATGGCTTTTCTCCTTTTTATTTAGGCCCGCTTGGTCCCGAAGATATTGCGGTTGCTGTACCAGGCAGGTGAGCCTTCTTTGTTCACATCAAAACCGGCCTTCTCCATGTCACCGGCAAAGTCCATATGCCGGTATTCCATGCGCCAGACTTCGTTGTTCCAGCGGTGGTCTTTCCATTCGACGTATTGGGAATATGGTCCCGGTACGCCACGCGAGCCGCCGGTGTAGAAATCGATGGGGAAGTACAGTCCGCCCGGCCGCAGAACACGGTGAGCTTCGGCAAAGATGTCCCGGGTGCTCTGCGCTGGTGTTTCGTGGTGCAGGATATAGCTCGCAACGATATCAAAGTGATTATCGGGGAAGCCCGTGTCTTCCGCTAGAGCCTGCTTGAAGTGGACTTCCACCCCCTGATCGACAGCCCGCATGTGGCCATAACGGATCATCGGCGCGCCCACTTCCACGCCATGCACCTCGGCGTGGGGGAACCGCTCTTTCAGGCCGACGGCGAACTGACCGATGCCGCAGCCCATGTCGAGAATGCGGGTGACTTTACCGTCCTTTGGTTCAGGCACCTGATTGGCCAAGCGGGCGTGATGCTGGTCTTGGTAGTTGTTCGTCGCCCGAGCGGAATAGAACGCGTTGGTGCCATAGTGATAGAGGGCACCGGCAAAAGGATTACCCACATAGCCGCCCGGCTGCATGTGAATCTCATGCTTGGCGAAGTCGGGGATGTCCAGATCAGGATTGTAGGTTACCGAACCCGGGCCGATCTTGTCGTAGGCCATCATCTCATCCAGGTACTTGTCCGCATCGTCGGCAAAGGACAGGAAGAAATTACGGTGCGCGAAGCGCTGGCTATAGACCCGCATGAGACCTTCCGTACCGATAATGTGATCGTCCTCGAACAACGCTAAGGCTTCGTGAAGCGGCAGTTCGGTCTTCGGATCAACCCCGGCCTCTTCCATCACCTTGTTGGCGCGTTCCCTGGCCGCGCGCGCTGCTGCCGAGCCCCGCCAGTTGCGGAAGCCAGTGAGAAAGTCGTCCCGGTTTTCTGCATCCAGGGTCGGTAGACGTTCCAAACGCCCGCGAGCGCCACGCTCTTCGATGTCCGGGGCGCCGGGGGTGTTTGAGCCGGCCTGGGCCTTTCTGCCTGTCATAAATGACGCCACGGCCGTTCCAACACCGGCTGCGGCACCAAAAAGATTACGACGATCCAACATAGCAGTTCTCCTTATTCGGCAATCGGCCTGCTTAGGCCTTCTTCGTTCCATAAAAATGCGTTCGCGCATCCCAATTGGGGCCTTCGTCTTTATTGACGTCAAAACCGATGAGCTTCATTTCGCCGGCAAAGTCCACTTTTTTATATTCCATGAACCAGACTTCGTTGTTCCAACGGTGATTTTTCCATTCCTGATACTGCGAGAACGGACCTGAGAGGCCACCGTATCCACCCGTGTAGATATCTTGCGGGAAGTAGAGTCCGCCCGGACGAAGTACGCGATGGGCTTCCGCGAACACGTCGCTGGAAGCTTGACCCGTAATTTCGTGATGCAACAGGAAACTGGTGACGATATCGAAATGGTTATCGGGGAAGTCGGTGTCTTCTGCCAAGCCCTGGACAAAATTCACATCCACGCCTTGATCAACGGCCCGCATGTGGCCGTAGCGCACCATGGGCCCCCCTATTTCCATACCCCAGACCTCAGCCTCGGGGAAGCGTTCTTTCAGCGCGACGGTGAGCTGACCAATGCCGCAGCCCATATCGAGGATGCGTTTGACCCTGCCGTCTTCCGGTATCGCGACATTGCTGGCCAGGCCGGTGTGATACTCGTCTTGGTAATTTTCCCTGAACCGGGCCAAATAAAAGGCATTGGTGCCGTAATGATAAATATGACCGGCAAAGGGGTTGCCGACAAAACCGCCCGGCTGCATGTGAATTTCATGCTTGGTGTAGTCCGGAATGTCCATATCCGGGTTTAGTTTTAGTGTGCCGGGGCCGATGTTGTCGTAGCCTTCCATTTCAGCCAGATAGGTGTCCGCGTCATCAGCAAAGGACAGGAAGAAGTTACGATGGGCAAAGCGCTGCCCGTATATGCGCATTAACCCTTCCATACCGATGATATGGTCATCTTCGAACATTGCTTGAACTTCTTCGAGAGGCAGGTCCTGTTTGGGATTTTTGCCATGTTTTTTGACAATTTCATTCGCCCGTCGTGTGGCGGCTCTCAATACGGTATCTCCACGCCACACCCGAAAGCCGGTGAGAAAATCATCCCGGCCTTCAGCGTCCAAGGTCGTCAGGCGTTCAAGACGGCCCTGAGCGCCTCGCATCTCAACATCGGGGGCGCCTTTGGTCTTTGTTCCAGCCTTGGCATTGCGGCCCTTTACAAATGAACTGACGGCGGCTCCGACGCCAGCAGCGGCGCCAAAGAGGGTGCGGCGATCGAGCATGACGGTCTCTCCCAGATGGACTTCGTCCCAGTATAGCCTGAACCCCAGAATTCTGCGACCCAGCAGGCAGGGTCACCGTGCACTCCGTGACCATATTTCCCTCCAATTTGGTCCCCTTTTGCGCTGACGGTGCTAATCTGCGGGGACCACAGAGGGAGGCCGCCATGACTGAGACCGTAACCGAATCCACTGATTTTGCATTGACCGTAAGCAAACGGGATTTTCTCAAAGCCACCGCCACGACCCTGGCCCTGGCCAGTTTGCCCTTCGCCACGCGCCAGGCATTGGCCGAAGACGAGTGGGACGTCGTCATTATTGGCGGCGGTTCCGCGGGCTTGCCAGCCGCCATTTTCGCTGCGGAAAGAGGCGCCAAAGTCTTGGTTATTGAGGGCTCCCACCGCATTGGTGGCACCCTTGACCGGTCGGGCGGGCAAATGAGTGCGGCTGGAACCTCCCTGCAAAAGGCCAAAGGCATTAAGGATACCCCTCAGGACCACTTCGACGATGTCATGCGGATTTCCAGAGGAACGGCGAACCCTGACATGGTCCGCGTCGCCGTCGACAACGCCGCCGACACCATTGAATGGCTGCTCAGCATTGGCTGGGCCCCTCTTCCCGAGCATCCGGTCAAAGGACAAGGCCATGAGAACTATCTCATAGCCCGCTATCAATGGGGTCCTGAATCCGGCATGTCCGTATACAGGGCTTTGGAACCGGTCGTTCTCAAGCTCTTGAAAGAGAAAAAGATCACCATCCTAACCAAGACTCAGGCGGTCGAGCTCATGACCGACACCGGCGGTGCCGTTGTTGGCGTCATTGCCGAAGGTCCAGACGGGCAACGTCTCAATTACCGCAGCCGGAATGTGGTCATTACGACCGGTGGGGCTGGCGGCGATCCGGACATGTACCAAGAACTCAACGGTGTGCCCCTCTACGCCCGCTTGGCCTATCCCTACAATAAAGGTGGCGGTGTCAAATTAGCGGAATCGGTCGGAGGCTATACCCGCGGACAAGAACACTATCTGTGTAACGATGGCGGTGTATTGGCGGATACCAATTATCCCGCTCCGCAGATAGCCTCCGCGATAACCCGAGAGGATCATCGCAAACCTTGGGAAATCTATGTCAACGAGCGGGGCGAGCGGTACACCAGAGAAGCCGCAGCCAGCGTTGACGCCCGGGAACATGCCCTGCGCGATCAGCCTGGTCATCGCTATTGGATTGTTTTCGATGATGCCATCCTCAATGAGTCACCGCCATTGCTCCGCGGCTGGGATACGGACCAGATCCGTTTGGGTTTCGGCCGTCATCACATGTTCTTCAAGGGCGACACCATCGCCGAACTTGCCACCTGGGCCGGCATTGATGTCGGCGGGCTGGAATACACGGTCGCGGCATACAATGAATCCCAGGCGGCGGGCAAAGACCCGGCCTTTGGCCGCGATCACATGCCGCTGCCCATTTCCAAGCCGCCCTATTACGCCATCGGCCTGCAGGGATACTCCATATTGGTGTTCGGGGGTGTGGCGACGGATACCTCGTACCGGGTTATCCGCGAAGACGGCTCACCCGTCCCCAATCTCTATGCGGCAGGCGAAGTATTGGGCAAAGGGGTCTACACCGGCAGCGCCTATGTGGGTGGCATGTCCCTCACCCCGGCCCTGACGGCCGGCCGTCTTTTGGGGCAGAAGATCATGAAGGTCGGCGCCTAGTCGCGAAAACCGGGACTCAGGTGTGCTGGCTACGCCCAAGGTTTTAGACCCGGACGATCCGGCGCACCTGGACTTTCTTCACCGCAAGATCCTCTACGCACTCGACGAGCGCCCGGTGTACTGGTGGAAACAGGGCACCAAGTACGGCGTCGTTCAGGGTGAAGCCACGCCCATGTGGGATATGTGGGTGTTCTTTGTCCAACGGGTCGTCGAGCATCGTGACAAAGACTTTGACGTCGCCTCGTTGGAAGCGGTGTTCATGATGGATCACCAAACCGGTGAACCGCTGGAAGAGTATGTCAATCCTTACACCGGCGAACGCCATTCTTTGCCGGGACAGATCATGGGTCCGGAAACACAGACCTTTGACCAAGATGGAGGACGCGCTGAAGGTAGCGCTTTGCCCGGCATATCAATCGAACGCACCCATAAACTTGGACCGGTTACCCTTACCGGCAATGACGTCTGGTTATCCGTCGATTCTGCCGCCATTGTCACCCGCACATCCGACGCCAAACCCTTTAGGGTCAATGATCTGGAGACCTTTCAGGCCAAGCTCAGCGACGTGCTCGATCCGGATCTGCCGAGCGCCCCGGCCGAGGCTTCCCTGCACCTGATTTCCAGCTGGCAGGGATGGCTCAACATGGGCGATCGGCCCGGCAGTCAGGTGACCCGTCTCTTCGCGAAAAAAGCCTTTGATTTTGATGACATAGCGCCTCCTCTTCAAAAACTACTCAAACAGAATCATCCGGATATTGCGGCTGATCCGGTGGCTGCCTTGGTGCGTCCGCCGGAGAGTTTTGAAAGGTGAGTTTTGAGCGTTGATCTTCCGGCCATATACTGCCCGCCTCTGGGCGCTTGATTGTGCCATGAAATATTTCTCATCCCTGTCTCTCCTGACACTTCTACTGGTGTCGGCGCCGGTGTCGGCGCAATCGTTTTCTTCTGATTTCGACGGCTGCGACTTGGATGTAGCCGGACAAAAATGGGACGGCGCAGAAGCACAAGCGCCGGAACGTTTGGCAGTCATGCCCGCCCGCGATCGGTCCGGTCCTTGTGCATTCTCGCCATGGAGTTACGTCCCCGTGATGGCGCCGGCGGCCGCAGTCAGCGCAACCGGGTGGAAATCAAAAAAGATCTTCCGCCGGTCGCTAGCAAGGTGACCGTTTTTAATTTCAGCATGCTGATCCCGCGCACTTATCCCGACACCCCGGAGTGCCGGCACCTGCAGG
This sequence comes from Rhodospirillaceae bacterium, assembly GCA_965207985.1. Taxonomy (GTDB): domain Bacteria; phylum Pseudomonadota; class Alphaproteobacteria; order Rhodospirillales; family Rhodospirillaceae; genus CBDBND01. The sequence goes on from CBDBND010000019.1 coordinate 52,758, forward strand.
GTCACGGCGCCTTCGGTCATCATGATCGATGACGTGCGGGGCGAAGTGCAGTCCTAGCCGTCGTTGCCTCTGCCCTCGCTCAGACGCTGATCTAGATAACTTGGTCCTTCGTCGAATTCCGGCGAGATGTCGAAGTTCTCAATATTGGCCCGGGCGTGGGTGAGATAGTCTTCATCCAGATCGTCCAATCCACGGACCTTGGTTTTCTCGGAGTGCCAGAGCAGGTAACCGTCCACATCGTCCATGTCGAGCCAGGGCCTGAACCGGGCATTGAACCATCCGGCGGACGTCGCCCGCGCAGTATTACGGGAGCGATCCAAGGCTTCAGCAGCCGGCGCTGCATAGCTGTGCACTTCCAGCATAGGCTGTTGCACCACAGGGGGGAAATGCACGGTTTCAAATACGCGAACCGTATCAGCCTCAATGCGCCAATCCAGCGATAACGGACTGTCGTCATACATGTCCGGGAACCGCTCACGGGTTTCGGGGTGATAACTTCCGTTGGGGGTAAACATTTGGCCGTGCCGGCGTCGTCCGGTGATGGGCTCCAGTTTCGTCATTCGCCCGGTGATGGGATTGGTGAATTCGTCGATAAATGCGCCGCTCTCCGGATCGATGAAATAGTTGGCGGTGGAGACAAAGCGCCGGTAGACATTTTTCTCTTCTCTACGCCACCAGTACCGCATGGCCCCGCGGGTTTGCAGGAAAGGAATAACCCCGTCATTGGTGATGGCAAAGAAACGGAGCGAAACCCGCCATATGCTCTCCCCGTCGTCGGTCCGACCAATGATCCGCACCCAGGCTTCATTTTGCTCGGTCGGGTCCGTAGGTAAGACATGTGAAGCACGTGCTTCGGTACTCCAATGGGGTACCGTCGTCCCAAATCCCAGGGTACCGATCAATGCCGTTGCATTGCGTCGTGAAACCATGGTCCATCTCCTTTAGATCGTAGCGGTGTAGTCAGTCTTCTCCGCTGCGGCGTTTTTCAACCGTGTCCAGATAGCTTGGCCCTTCGTCGAATTCTGGTGAGACGTCGAAGAGTTCATTCCTTGCTCTCGCGTGGGCGATGTAATCAGTGCATAACTCCTCCAGTGAGAACACCTTGGTGCTCTCGAAGTGCCAGACCATGTAACCCTCCACATCGGTCATTTCGAGCCAGCGGCTAAAACTGCCGACAAACCAGCCCGTGCGCACAGCCGGAGATTCCGTCGCGCTGTCGTCCAAAGCCACATTGGCCGGGGCAAAATAGGTATGGGTTTCATAGATGGGCTGGCGTGCCAGGGGTGCGAACTTCTCGATCTCGAACAGACGGATCGAACCATTGTCCACCCGCCAGTCCAGGTCCAGCGGCTTGTCATCATACATTTCCGGGAATCGCTCACGGGTGATGGGAAAGTAACTGCCGTTCGGGGTGAACACCTCGCCGTCCTGGCGCCGTTGCATGGTGGGCTCAAGCGCTACCGTTCGTCCGGTCAGCGGGTTCTCGAAGGCATCGATAAAGTCCCCGGTGTCGGGATCGGTAAAGAAATTGATGGAAGACGGATAGCGTCGGTAGACCCCATCGCCTTCCGGCCCCCACCAGGACCGCTGCCCACCCCGGCTTTCCAGCAGCGGCGTCACACTCTCGCTGGTTAGAGCAAAGATACGGCTGGACCCCTGCCAGAAGCTTTCTCCCTCATCGGTGCGCCCCAGAATGCGGACTTTCGCAGCGTTCTGTTTAACCGGATCTTTCGGAAGGTCCGGCGTATGTCCCTCGGCCTTGGAATCCGCCCAGGGCAAAGCCGTAGCCCCAAGCCCTAACGCACCGATCAACGCCGTTGCATCCCGCCGTGAAACCATGGTTCAACTCCCGGATCTTTTGTTGGCCATCCAGTCTACAGCACTCGGGCCTAGGAAAAGGAGCAAAGCATGGTCGCTGCAGACGTTTTTCATTTCCTGCATATTCTGGTGTTCGCCGTTATCGCGGGTGTCGAACTCCCCGCCCTCTATGCCATGCGCCTGGCCCGGTCACCCGAAAGCACCGATGTCACGCGTATCTTGGCGGTGCGGGTAAAACGCTACGCGGATGCCATTTCCGCCATCATGCTGGTCTTGCTGTTGCCTTTGGGCGTGCATATCGCCACCTACATCGGTGTTTACACCTTGATGTCGGACGCCTGGCTCTATGCGACATGGATCGTCGGGCTGGTCTGGCTGGCCATCGCCGTGATGTCCGAAACAATGGGAACGTCCGTTTGGGCAAAGCGCATCTACAAATTCGAATGCGTGCTGCGCATCGTTATAGGCTTCGGCAACATTTACGACGCGGTGGTCGGTTTCATGGGCACCGGCATGATCCTGACCAATTGGCTGGCAACCAAGATTCTTCTGTTTGGTGTGATCCTTGTCATCAGCGGCTGGATCCGCTGGCAGACTCAGGCGATGCGGTTTGCCCCTTTAGATGCTTCTGCCGAAAATGCTGCTCAGTCGCAGGACCTACTCGCCACCATCCGCCGCGCCCAATGGGGCAGTCACAGCATCCTGGCCATGGTTCTCATCGCTGCCTTTATGGGGACCGTCAAACCCTGGTGATATAGCCGGTCAGGAGCCCACTTCCGTGATGTCCAGGCTGGTCAGTTCGAAGATAGAGCCGTCGAGGGTGCCGAAAACCAAATCCATGCGCAGCAGGATGCGGTCCTCTTTTGTCAGCCACACCTTGGTGCCGCTGAGCATCTCGAACTTGTCGGCAGTGAAGGTCTTGCCGTCGGCGATGGTGATCTCCTCCTCACCAAGAATAGGTGTACTCGGACAAGGAAATCACGCCGACCTGGTGTCGTGCCGGGTACCGCCCATCCAATAGACGCCATGGGGCTACTCGCCTGGCGCATCAAAGTCGTAATGAAGAAAGTGTAACCCATCCGCCGAGGCCGGTCCGACGCCGATGGAGTCCAACTGATAGAAGGCTTCCACCTCTTCCCGGATCATGCCCTCGTCCGCCCGCTCGAACATCAGGTCTGAGGCTGCCACATCCACTGTTTCCTCCCGCTTGACTGCATAGGCCGAGCCGATAACGCCGTTCTTGGTCCAGGTGTTGAGATACCCCTCACGGATGTCGCCTTTCGGACCGACCCAGACCATGGCATGGCGGGCTTGACCGGCGCGCATGTTGTCCGAAACCACATGCATGTATCGGTTCCCGTCCCCATGCACATACATGGTCCAGTATTCGGTTGCACAGGGCGCGTTGTCCTTGGCTGGTTCCCGGCATTCCGTTGTACCGCGAATGACCTTGACGATGCTTGGCGAACGGTCTTCTGGCTCGATGAGGTCATATTGAGCCAATGCGAAAACCGGCGCTGTAAGGAAGGCAATGAAAGTGAGTCCGCTGAGAATGTGAATACGCATGGTAAAGGTTCTCTTTGGAGGTCTGTCCGTTTCGCTAAGCTTAATCGGACACATGGGACAATGTAAGCAGTCATGCGTTAACTACAGGGCATCTGGCTGATTTTTTCGCTGGTGAACGACACCAAACTGAGGCACACACGTTTCTGCGCCGTTTAATGCCGAGGAAGGTCTCATGTCCGCCACCGTTGTTGCCGTCTCCCGCACCCCAAGCCACACGGTCTCCAAGAAAAATGAGGACGTTATTACGCTCATTGAAAATCACGGGGTGGATGGCGACGTCCATGCCGGTGAGTTCGACAAGCATCAATCCCACGCAGCACGAGACCCGAAAATCCCCAACCTGCGCCAGGTGCATCTCATCCATGGAGAGTTCCACGACGAACTGAACGGCAGCGGTTTTACTGTGTCACCAGGTCAAATGGGGGAAAACATCACGACGCGAGGTGTAGACTTGTTGAGCTTGCCAGCTGGCACCCACCTGCATCTCGGCGAGAATGCGGTTATTAAACTCACCGGATTGCGTAACCCCTGTTCCCAGCTCAACGGCATTCAAAAAGGCTTGATGAATGCCACGCTCGAAAAGAAGGATGACGGCACGCTCATCCGCAAAGCCGGTGTCATGTCGGTGGTGGTCAGCGGCGGCGACGTCAAAGCGGGCGATGAAATACGCGTGGAACTCCCCGCCGAACCACATCAGCTAATGGAGCCGGTGTAACCCGGCCTCTCAACACTCCTCATCCGGCGAAGACCGGAAGCGCCGGCAGCGCCAGTGGGCGTAGTCGTCGTCCCGGGTATCGTCGGTGGCGTGAAACTCTTTGTTGAAGCACGCCGGGTTAAGGGCGCAGTCGGCAATCAGGATGCCAAGGTCATCGTAGGTCGTTGGGCCGACATGCAGCGTGTCTTCGGTGAGGTACCCTTCGCCCGTATAGGGAATCATACCCCGGTCCGGGCTCCATAAAATGGCGCCCGAGCGGATGATGGTGTAAGTGCGGCCGCTGTCGCGCAGGGTTTGTTCCGCCTTGCCTTTTTCGATCAGCGTGAACAGGAAACTATCGAAGTTGATGTCGGGATAATCGGCGGCGTTGTCGCCGTTGCCGGCGCCGACGGAACTGTACAACACCACATGATCGATGCCGACATTGCCCCAGCGGGCGAGATACTCTTGCGCCGGCGCATAAGGCATGAGGGGAAGTACTTCGGGACGGCCGAAGTCAATTTCCACTCCACCGGTGGTGGACAGGGCATCGATGACGGCATGAAAGCGCCGCCCCTGCAGGGCCAATTGCATATCCCGCTCGACGGTGACGTCGCCCAGGATGACTTCCACGTCCAATCCTTCGATGCGTTCACCGGTGGATTCCCCCCGCGCCATCACGGTGACGTTGAACCCCCGGTCCAGCAGCCGCTTGACTACGCGCGACCCCAAACGACCGGTGCCGCCGAGCACCAGCACGTTGCCTTCGCTTACGGCAGGCGCATCGCCCGAGCGTACGGTTTGAGCCAGGGACACATCCCCTAGCAGGCTGCTGAAAAACGATTTGGAGCGATCATCTCGGCAATTTTGTTTTCGTATGAGTCATTTTCCGATTCTATTTTTTCGCGGACGCCCATCCATTGATTCTTTCGTTTCGCGAGGTGGGCTCTCGGCCGAGTTTTTCAGCAGCCTGCTAGACCGGTCATAAGCGCCTCGCAGATAACCGCAGCGATGGTGCTTCTAATCATTGTGGTTCGCCTTCCTAGGTATAAGCCTATCCATAGTATGAATCGTGAAAGTCGATCCAAGCCATTGAGAACGGCAGCTCGGCCTCATCCCGGCCTTTGGGTACCAGATCCAAATACTGATAGGTGGTCAGCATCGGATCCAGACCGCGAGCATAGGTGGAATAGGTGTGGTAAATGGTCCCGTCTTTATCCCTGACGAACACACTTAACCCCGGCAGCTCGTCCATGGATGACGCTTGCTGTTTGTAGTTATAGGTAATCTCCCCCTTGAGCTCTTCTTCGGTAAACGAGACGTTGTAATCGGAGTTAAAAGATGTGCCTAAAGCAGACATCCATTTGAACGTCCAGCCCATGCGTTTTTGAAACGCTTGAATCCTGTCCAACGGTCCGTTGGAAATGACGACCATACTCACATCCCGCTGGTTGAGGTGGATAATGGTGGGGTCGAAGTGATCAGCCATGAAGGAACAACTTTTGCACCCCTCCTCCCAGTTCGGTCCAAACATAAAGTGATAAACAATAAGCTGACTGCGACCGTCGAAAAGATCGGCTAAGGATTCATTACCGTTTGGACCTTCGAATAAGTATTCCTCATCCACTTTTTCCCACGGCAGATCGCGTCGAGCCTGGGCCAGTTCATCGCGGAGTTTGTTAAACTCCTTTTCCTTCGTCAGAAGCGCCGTGCGCGCTTCCACCCAGTCTTCATGATTTACTATCGTGTGCGTCGTCATGGATTGTCTCCATCGTTCAAAGCAGTCCCTCAAGCTATGGATGCTTAACCCACTTGTCGGGAACTGTTAAAATAGTACAGGACGCAAAGCGCGGGGGACAATGAATGTCCATCAGCCTTAATCACACCATCGTTCATGCGCGAGATCAGGAATCTTCTGCCAAATTCCTGACCGATATCCTGGGACTGCCGCCGCATAGCCACTTCGGCCATTTCGCCGTTGTGCAAATGGGCGAAACCTCTTTGGACTTTATGGACATCGACGGTGATATTGCATCGCAGCACTACGCGTTTTTGGTCAGTGAAGCTGAGTTTGATGCCATATTCGCCCGCATAAAAGAAAAAGACCTACCCTACTGGGCCGATCCGGCACGCCAGGAACCGCAAACGATTAACACCCGCGACGGCGGGCGGGGATGTTATTTCGAAGACCCCAACGGACATTTTCTTGAGATTCTGACCCGGCCCTATGGCAGTGGCGACTCCTAGAGCGGTATGATTTTAGGTTGGGTCATATCCTGCGTTTTTGAAATAGTTGGCGCATTCATTTGAGGTATAGGTATCGAGGAGTCTGCCGATGGCGGCTGAGACGGCCTCGACGGTTCGCGGCGCTTCGAGGCGGAGCAGATGCTTGAGCTTGGCGAAGACCTGCTCGATGGGATTGAGGTCGGGGGAGTACTTGGGCAGGAACAGGAGCCGGGCGCCGGCCTGGCGGATGGCCTGTCGCACGGCCTTGGACTTGTGAGAGCCGAGGTTGTCCATGATGACGATGTCGCCGGGCTTGAGGGTTGGGACCAACACGTCCTGCACATAGATGCGGAAGCGCTCGCCGTTGATCGGCCCGTCGACGAGCCAGGGCGCATCGATTCGGTCGTGGCGCAGCGCGGCGAGGAAGGTCGCGGTGTGCCAGCGGCCATGTGGCGCCTCGCCGATCAGTCGCGCGCCCTTTGACCCCCAGCCCCGCAGGGGCGCCATGTTGGTCCTGGTCCAGGTCTCGTCGATGAACACCAGGCGCGTCGGGTCAACCCGGTCGCGGTACTTCAACCACTGAGCGCGGCGGCGCGCCACGTCACGGCGCCGACGCTCGCCAGCCACCAGCGTTTTTTTATAGCTCAGGCCCTGCTCGTGAACGAAGGTCCAGACCGAACGGTAGTCCACCTTCAGGCCCCGATCCGCCAGCTCCCCGACAAGCCCATGAAGCGTGAAATCCCCCCGCGCCACCCGGTCCCGCAACCAGCGCTCGTGCGCCCCCCGGATCGCACGCGGCTTGTAACCGCCCATCCGGCCCGGCGCCGCGCTGCCCGTCCGCCGGTAGCGCGCCAGCCAGGCAACCGCCGTGCTCTCGCCGATCCCGAAATGCCGCGCCGCCGCCCGGCACGACATCCCGTCGCGCGACACAGCCGAAATAACCCGTTCTCGAAGATCAAGGGAATAAGCTCTTGCCATCCTTGCTGGCCTCCTTACCCAGCAAGAATCTTGAATCAGAAATCGAAAAGCTTGTGAATCCCTAAAATGACTCCGTCTAATCACATAAAGCTCTAGGTTACGTCACGTCCGCAGTTATTGATTTCGGCTCTTTAACCTGGCGCTTCTTCCACCACAGCCAGACGCCTGTGATAAAGAGGAACGGCATCACCAAGCCGGACAGCAGCACCAAAAATTGTCCGGGCGCGCCGATGACCTCTCCTGAATGGATCGGGATCGCCCAGTCCTCCCAGAGGGAAATCCCTTCCAGGTCGTCCCAATCGCGCACCGCCAGCACCCGTCCGGTATGACGTTCGAAAAATACGCGGTTGAGGGCGCGCACGTTGGGGCCGTCGAGATCGTGGAAGCTGACTACACAGACAGCACGCATGAACCGGATGTAACTCAGGTCGCGGATACGGTCGTCTGGAAAGTATGTTTTGGCCGTCTCGATGATCTGATCAACCGGCACAGGCTCCCCGTGCGTCTCCGGATTCACACCGACGGTGGCGAACATGCCGAAACCGCTGGGTCCCGTATTGGCAAAGGGGATGAGCGACAATACTCCGAAAATCATGGTGCCGGAAAAAGCGACAATGAAAACAAGAACAAACGCATAGGCGCCGACCACCCGGTGCAGACCGAAGAGAAACCGCCGCAGGGGTTTACGTTTGATGGTCAGAGCCTGGCGCATTGTCTCCCGCCGTGGCCACCACAGGTACAACCCAGTGAGACTCATTAAAGTCATGAGAAAGCCACCGATATGCACGGCATTGATTCCGGGTGTGCCCATGGATACCTGCTCGTGTAAACGGAACATCAACTCAAAAGGATATTCCCACTTACTGCCGTATCCGGTGATCTCTCCGGTGTAAGGGTTCATGCTGGCGTATTTGTTGGGCGCCGGCGCGTTGTCCCAAATGCGAATGAAATAGGCTTCGTTGGGCGCCTGGGGAAAGACCACGCTCAGCACATTGTGGGGGATGTCCGGAAACGTTTGGCTGAAGGAGTCTAAGACGCCGGACATGGGAATCATCGGCGTATCCATGGGCTCGACGATCATCTCGTCTGCATGGAGCCAATGGTTTCCGGCATGGCGGAAGGCAACAAAGGAGCCGGTGACCCCTTGGAAAGTGAGGAACAGCCCGATCAGAAGTCCGCACCAGAGATGCAGTTGGAAAATGATCCGGCGCGTTATGGGTTCCTTCATCGGTAGAACCGCTCCGCGCTGTTAATCACGGTATCCACATCGGCGGTAGCGATATCCAAATGGGTCACCAATCGTTGACCCTCAATGACGATACCGTCGGCAGTGAAATGTTCCTGCAGTTCTGAGATTTCGTCACTGCCTACATCGACAAAAAGAATATTGGTGTTCACCCGCACCTTGTCGGACAACGCATTGATGGATCGAAGGCCTTCCGCCAGGCGCTGTGCGTTATCATGATCTTCTGCCAGCCGGTCGACATGATGATCAAGGGCGTAAATTCCAGCGGCCGCGATGACGCCCACTTGCCGCATGGCACCTCCAAGTGTTTTTCGCCAACGCATTGCTTGGGCGATCATGTCTTTTGATCCACACAAAACGGACCCGATGGGCGTGCCCAATCCCTTGGATAGACAAAAGCAAACCGAGTCTACATGCGTGGTGATATCGGATGCGGGAATGTTAAGTGCCACTGTTGCATTGAACAGCCGCGCACCATCCATGTGCAGAATAAGGCCATGCTCATCACAAAAAGCGCGCACTTTCTTGATGTAATCCAGCGTTAAAACCGCGCCCGAAAACGTGTTTTCAATGCACAAAGCACGGGTGCGGGCGAAATGGGGATCGTCCGGTTTGATAAGACTGGCGACTTTTTCAAGATCCATCTCGCCGTTGAGGGCGACTTCGACCGGTTGCGGTTGCAATCCGCCGAGCACCGCCGCACCGCCCCCTTCGAACTGGTAAATGTGGGCGTCCTGTCCGGCGATGTATTCGTCACCGCGCTGGCAGTGGCACAACAGCGCCAGGAGATTGCTTTGTGTGCCGCTCGCCGTGAACAGGCTTGCCTCTTTTCCGAGTAGGGCCGCGGCCTTGGCCTGCAGGGCATTAACGGTCGGGTCTTCACCGTAAACGTCATCCCCCACCTCCGCTTCGGCCATGACTTTGCGCATGGCGGCCGTTGGCTTGGTGACGGTATCGCTTCTTAGATCGATCACTCTAGAAACATTCAATTTCAATTTACCAGAGACCCATCCTGTCATTGCCCCGCCGTCTCCGACAATCCATTATTCTTCGATAGGTTCACACATTCGGATAACAGCTATGCCCTTTAGTCGCCGCTTAATGCTGGCTTCCGGCCTTGTAATACTAGCCAGCCCAGGCATCAGCAGAGCAAACAGCGCTCCTGTCAGAAGGCGCTATGTTGATGGACCCTTCGGACAGATACACCTGCGCTTTGCGCGGCCGGCCGATCCGGCGCGGGAGAGCCAGCCGCCGCTGGCCTGTTTCCACTATTCGCCTGGGTCCAGCCGCATGTATCAATTCCTTTTGCCGTTATTGGCGACAGATCGATTGGTCATGGCATTCGATACGCCCGGTTATGGCCTTTCCGAAGCTCCTACAGAACAACCGGCGATCGCTGACTACGCTAAGGCTCTGGCCACTGCAGTCAAAAGCCTGACTGACGCGCCACAAATCGATGTACTGGGCCATCTCACCGGCTCTTTTATCGCGATCGAAATGGCCGTTGCCGAGCCAGACTTCGTCCGGCGCGTTGTATTGTCGCGCTCACCGGTGTTTTCAGAAGAGATGCGCACGCGCGGTGTCACCATGTTCAAAGACATGCATGCCCAACAACAGGCCGATCCATCGGGACAGTACTATATGGATAGCCTCAAGATGGGTTTGGACCAGCTCAAACCCGGAGACCCGCTCGAATATGCAATGGGGGTTTACACAGACAGTCTCTTGGCGGGAAACAATTGGGTGTTCGGCGAAGTGGCCGCGTTTTCCTTCCGGGCCGATGTGCAGATGCCGAAGATGACACAACCCGTGCTTTACATTACATGGACGCGGGAGTTCATGGGTACCGGTGAGCCCTTCGGTGGTGATGAAACCTGGGAGGGTGGTTTGCAGATCATCCCCAATGTTTCGACGGTTGATATCGCCGGTCTGGGGGATTGGGTGTGGCAGGACCACCCGAATGTTCTTGCCGGGCATGTTCTGTCATTCTTGAACGGGAATTAAAGGGGAGCAAAACGATGGACGACAACAAAGCTACCCTTGGCCGAAGGGACGCCCTCAAAGCAGGTGCTGCAGCCGCGGCGGCCGGAACTGTGTCGACACCTCAGTTGGCACAAGCCCAGTCATTGAGCGGGCCGGATCAGCCCATGGAAATCAAAGGGGAGGCTTTTGCGCCCATTCCCGAATCCAATCCGCTGGAAGCACGCATTGTGGCCTTCACAACCGTGTCACCCGATGTGGACGCCAGCATCGCATTTTACCGGGACGTTATCGGTATGCCGTGGTCAGCGATGACACCGTTTCGACGGATGTGACCACGGCACCTGGAATCGGCCGTGGTCGGCGCCGCCATGTGCTGTTGGATATGCCTGAGTCCGTTCGAACATCAGCCGTGCGCATTCTTGAAGCCCCTCGGGGAGCCGAAGCCATCCGCCCACGTCCGGGCTCAGGCCCTAACGATCCAGGTCTCCTGGTGATGGAAGGCGGCACGCGGAATCCCTGCGAGAGCTATCACGCCCTCGCCAGCGCCGGCACGCCAATGATTTCTCCACCGCGTTATTACTACTTCCGCAATACCATGTGGGGACGCGACGTGGATGTGATGAGCTATGCGCCGTTCGGACCCGGCGGAGAACAGATGTTCATCACCTCCTCCATCCGCTCCGATCGGCCGCCGCCCCGTTCCGATCGGGTCCACAGCGGGTTTTCCAACGCTGCCATCACCAGTTTGGACCAGCGCCCGGTCAACGAATTCTTTGAGAAGGCTTTGGGGCTTAAACGCACCTCGCAAATGGAGTGCTATCAGAAAAACTGCAACGAGCTGATCGGTGCGCCCGAGGATGGATATTTCCTGTGGGGCAACGTCGGCTCCGGCGTTAGCATCGAGGTGTGGGAGTTCAAAGCGGAGTCCGGCACGGTCTACCCCTGCTCGTTAGACAAAACGGGTTTGGCCATGCTGACCATCCGCGTCAACAACCTCGCCAAATGCCGGGAGATGTGCGCCGATGCCGGCATTGAGCCGGTAGGCGAAGGCGCCTTACCCAATCTTCAAAGCGACAGCCCTGACGGATTCACCTTGCGCGGCGCCGTCGGCGAGCTCTTCGAGATCGTTCAGGCTTAATGATTGCCCTGATCAAGGCTGCGATTGCTACGGCTTTATGCTTCGTCATCGCTGTTGGTGAAGTTAGCGGTCAAGAAAATCGGTCTTGGGTAATGGCTCAGTTACCGAGAGCACCTGAAGGACTGACCGTGGACTCTGAGGGAATGTACTACGCGTCCCTTCATTTCACTGGGGAAGTCGTGCGAATCACTCCGGACGGGAGTTATGAGCACGTCGCATGGGTTCCTTCTCAATCCCAGAGTGGCGAGGGAGTGCTCGTCGGCATTGAAATTGAATCCGAACGAACTTTGATCGCCGCCTATAAGGGCACGTCTCGGTACGACACGACGGATAGTATATTCAATCCCTTCCACCCTTCGTGCCGGGATGCGACGGAAACGACGTCAGGTATTTATCGCGTGTATCTGGACACAGGCCAGGTCGAAGCCCTCGCAACACGGGCTGACGGCTGGCCGTTCTGTTTTCCGGACGATGTGGCGATCGGAACCGATGGATCTCTTTACCTCGCTGATCTGACCTATTCGGGGATTTGGAAACTGTCTCCCGATGGGAAAAAGGTAAGCCTTTGGTCTTCTCATCCGCTCCTGAATTGGGGGCCAGAGCCGTTTCGTAATGCGCCCATCGGAGTGAACGTGATCGCCTTCAGTCCCGACAAATCTGTGCTGTATGCGGCAACTGACGGTAATCCCTTGATTTTGAGTTTTCCCCTGCTCGAAAACGGTTCAGCGGGTGAACCACGATTGTTGCCAGAGACATCGGTGCTATCGATGGAATCGACGTTGCTTCAGACGGCACGATTTACGTCTCGGAAATCTTACGCAATGAAATATGGGCCTACAGTCCGGATGGACGGACACGAAGACTCATTGCCAACGCCCTTTCCGCACCGCTTCAAGGCAATGCCAGTATTGCCGTGCGGGACGACGTCGTGTGTACGGCCAATTTAGGATTCCCCGAGCCGGACGAAACCAAAACGGCCCGGAATATCGTTTGTGTAACGGATAAAGAGCGAACAAAAGAATAGTTTTCAGTATGTCTTCGGTTTCGCCCTTCTTCGGTTTTCTTGTTTTCGTGTTTGTTTCGATCATCACGCCGGGCCCTAACAACATCATGACGTTACATTCGGGTGCTCGGTTCGGCATCGCCCGCACGGTGCCGTTGGTGCTCGGCATTCAGTTCGGCTTTGCCTTGATGATCGCCATCATTGCCTATGGCTCGGCCATCGTTCTCAAACAAATTGAAAGCGCAGAAACAATCTTACGTGTGGTCTGCTTCGCCTATTTGATGTTTCTCGCCTGGCGCATCGGCGCAGCCCCTGCCCCAAACTTGGATGAGCCGCAACTGGACGACGCCCGGCCCATCCGCCTCATCGAGGCCGCCTTGTTCCAATGGGTCAATCCCAAAGCTTGGGCCGTGGCCGTGGCCGCCGTCGGCACCTATAGCTTTCTCTTTTCAGGAACCCTGGGGACCATGCTCGGTTTCGCCGGCACGTTTTTGATCATCGGATTGCCCAGCAGCTTCACCTGGGCCGCCGGCGGCAGGCTGATTGGAAAAGTTCTACGGTCTCCGACGCAGTACCGTGTTTTCAGCATCGCCATGGCGGTGGCGATGGTGGCCGCGGTGGTACCGGCGCTGCTGGCGCTTTAAGCGCGTCTTTGATTAAGCGCGTTTCGTACCCTTGAGATTGTCGAACACGCTGCGCCCGCGCTCACGCTCGTTCACATCGAAACCGACACAGGCCATGGTGCCTTCAATATCCAGCTCGGCATATTCCAAGAACCAAACTTCGTCGTTCCAGCGGTGGTTAAACCAATAGGAATATTTCTGAAAGGCCCGCCGCCCCGGACGCGGACTCCGCGACCAAAGATCCATGGGGAAGAACACACCACCGGGCCGCAAGATCCTGTGCGCTTCGGCGATAGCAGCTTCCGAGGCTGCTTTGGTCATTTCATGGAAGAACAAGTGGGAATAGACAATGTCGAAGTGGTTGTCGGGGAATTTGCTGTCTTCCGCCAAACGCTGTGCAAAGTGGACTTCCTCACCGAGGTCCACGGCCCGCATGTGAGCATAGCGTACCATTGGTCCACCGATGTCGATGCCCCAGACTTCGGCGTCGGGGAAACGTTCTTTTGTTGCGACGGTCAATTGGCCGCAGCCGCAGCCGAATTCCAGAATACGATTTACGCGGCCGTCTTCAGGTACGGGCAAAGATTCGGCATGACGGAAATGCCCCTCGTCCTGGTGATTGCGTCCGGCAAAGAACATGTTGGTGCCGTAGTGATAGATATGTCCGGCAAATTCGTCACCCGTGTAGCCGCCCGGCTGCATGTGAATTTCATGCTTGGTGTATTCGGGCTCGATACCGGGGTTCAACTCTAATGTGCCCGGCCCCAGATTGTCGGCCGCTTCCATTTCCGCAATGTATTTATCGGCGTTGGCGTGAAAGTAATCCTGCAAGGTGCCCCAGGCCATGATCTGACCGCTGGTCCATAGTCTGGTGCGGGTACCGATGACCGGGTCGTCCTCGAACAACTTGACCACGGTCTCCATGGGATGATCGCCGTAAGGATTCATACTTGCTTCTTCGAGGATTTTAACGGAGCGCCTTTGTGCGATCCGGGTAAAATCGGTATCCGTCTTGCGCCGCAGTCCAGTGAGAAAATCCTGAAGGCTTTCCATATCAAGGGTGGGCAGCCGCTCCAATCGGCCGTCCGTACCCCGTGGTTCGATGTCGCCTTTGAATTTACGTTCGGGCGCGGGTGCGGCTGCGGCTTTGCGGCTGGCAAAAAGTCCGCCGACAAAGGCCGAAGCCGTGGCAGTGGCACTCATGAGTGAACGGCGATTGAGCATGGGTGGCTCTCCTCTCCGGGGGTGTGGACGATGGCAGGCCATCTGGCTTTAGGATGCGCTTTTCAGGGCCACGGGACAATACAGAACCGTCTTCCGTTCATGAGACGGAACCCCAAGCAATCTTTTATGTTTTAGCCGCATAGCGCTTTTTTGGCTCATAAGGTATGACACACGGCATGACAAAGCGTACACCAGAGCTTGAAGCGCCAAATTTGGACGGTCTGTTTGACCGTCTTTTTCCTCTTCTCCGGAGCATAACCGGACCAGGCTTTGATCAAAGCCTGGCTATTCTGTCGGAGTACATTCCATTGGAGACGACGGCCGTGCCGTCGGGAACAAAGGTATTTGATTGGACCGTACCCGAGGCATGGGAATGCCGTTCGGCTCAACTCACAGCACCGGATGGAACTGTTATTGCTGATATGGCAGACACCAATCTGCACGTACTTAACTATTCGAGTCCGATTGAAGCGAGCGTAACTTTGGACGAACTAGACAAACACTTATACAGTTTGCCCCACTTACCTACGGCTATCCCCTATACAACAACGTACTATCATCGCCGTTGGGGTTTTTGTCTTCCCCACAATGTTCGTGAATCGTTACAGCCAAGTAGTTACACGGCAAAAATCGACTCATCCTTAACGCCGGGCGACGTAAAGTTTGGTCAGACCGTATTGGAAGGGGAATCGGAAAAAGAAATTCTGATCTGCTTTTACCTGTGTCATCCCTCTTTAGCCAACAATGAACTCAGAGGACCCCTTGTCCTTACGGGATTGTACGACCGTCTGCGCAGGTGGTCGCGGCGGCGTTACACTTACCGTTTTGTCATTAATCCAGAAACGATAGGCAGTCTTTGCGTTCTTCATACGATGTCTGACCACTTGCGCCACACGATGGTTGGCGGCCTTGTCCTCACCTGCATGGGCGGACCCGAGAACACCCTGAGTTATAAGATGAGCCGCAATGGTTGTGGTTTGTTCGACACACTCATTCTGGGGCTTATCGATCAAGGCGAAAAAGACCTTTCCGTCCGTCCCTTCGATGCCACAGAAGGATCGGACGAACGGCAATACTGTTCTCCTGGGTTTGACCTCCCCGTTGGCCAATTCGTACGCACAAAGTACGGGCAATATGACGGGTACCATAACTCCCTTGATGACAAGGCTTTCATGGACATTGGGCAATTGGAAAAGTCGGTCGAACGATTAGAACGCATTTTGATGGATGCTGAAATCGCCGGACCTTTCGAGAATTTGGCGCAATGGTTGTGGTTTGTTCATATGGAGAACCTCAACTTAGCCGGCGCGATCTTTATCCCACCTATAACGCCGCTTCGACTTGGAAAAAGTCTACAGATAAAAAAACAGACGACCGCATCTTCCTCAACCGGCTGTTGTGGATATTAAGCGAGTCTGATGGACAAACACCGATGATAAACATCGCCCGCAAGCATGACTGGCAGCTTGAAGAGATACGGCCCGTCATCGAGGCCCTGGAGAAAGAACAACTGCTGCAGTTAGCCCCTTTAATCTCTCAATCCCGTGGGGGCGGAGCATGAGCATTGTTTTCATGACCGGAGATCAACCACGTCATATGCACATGGCGTCAAAACTTTCTGATAGTGGATTTCCCGTCAGCCTCGTGGTTGAAGCACGCGAGCCATTTGTCCCCGACCCACCCGACGACATTCCGCCATCCACGCGTGACCTGTTTATTCGCCATTTCGATGAGCGGGCGGAAACGGAGGATCGCCACTTCGGTCTACCCTCCGTTCGGGACGCCTGCGAAGATGTGCTTGATGTGACTCTGGAAGAACTAAACACGGATAAGGTTTAGTCCTTTCTCGATGCAAAGCAGCCGGACTTGTTGCTGTCATACGGCATTCATAAATTAACAGAGGAAACATTGGCCCATGCGCTTGGTCTGAAATGGAACATTCATGGGGGTCTGTCGCCTTGGTACCGTGGTGTCGCAACACATTTCTGGCCGAGTTATCTGCTGGAGCCGACGATGACGGGAATGACCGTTCATGAATTGACCCAAGACTTAGATGGCGGCGCCGTCGTCCATCAAACGGTTGCAAGTATGGTCCGGGGAGATGGCATTCATGATGTCGCATGCCGGGCGGTATCGTCGCTTGCAGAGGAAGTGGCTCGTTTATGTCAAAAAGCTGCCTCTGGCGAGGCTATAGATTTGAAACGTCAAACGACCACGGGTCGAATTTGGCGCAATTCTGATTGGCGGCCGGCACACCTCCACTTGATTTATGAGACCTTCGACAATCGCATCGTCGATCGTTACTTGGATGGAGACTTCGGCACCGCCAAACCGCGGTTGCATCGGCAGATTGACTGAGAGCGAAACGATCGCGAGATGCTGAATTTTGTCCATCCTTAGGAGTTAGATGATGTTGTTTATGGTGATTGAGCAGTTCAAGGACAGCGCTCAAGCCGTCTACGACCGTTATCATCAAAAAGGTCGCATGCTGCCAGATGGCCTGACTTATGTGGACGGCTGGGTAACTGCGGACATGCGCATTTGCTACCAATTAGTAGAAGGCGAGGACGAAGCGCTGATCAGCGAATGGATCAAGAATTGGGACGATTTAATTGAGTTCACCATTCGCCCGGTTGTTCCCGGCGCTGAGGTGGCCAAGGGGTTTGAGAATTAGCAAATTAGATTTGTCATTGCCCGGCTTGTCCGGGCAATCCACTGCTCTGCAGGCCGGAGATTTCGATATTGCGCAGGTTCTTGCGGATAAAGTGTGGACCACCCGAATAAATCGGGTGGTGACAAGAAATATGGGAGATCAGCAATGATCAACGGCCAATGCCTGTGCGGCGCGGTGACCTTCCAGGTCGATCTCCCCGACGATCACATGGGGGAGACCCGCTTCTGCTATTACACCCAATGCCGCCGGGCCAACGGCACCGCCTTCTCCGCCAATGTGGCTGTGCCACAGGAGCATTACACGCTGTTGACTGGCGCGGACCTTATCAAGGAGTTTGAGTCTTCTCCGGGCAACTTCCGCTGCTTTTGTTCGGAATGTGGTTCGCCAGTCTACGGCAAGAAGGGGGCGCAGCCCGACCACATCCGAATCCGCCTCGGCACGCTGGACCAACAGGTCAAAGCCACACCCACGGCCCACGTCTGGGTCAGCGAAAAACCGGACTGGTATGAGAGCCTGACCGAAAAAGAATTGAGTGGAATCAGTCCCTTGTGATTCCCTTGTTGTGTTCGCCAGCAAGGAGGATAACAAGATGTGGACTGACGCCACTCGTGAGAAATATGAGCGCGAGGCGCACCGCTACGCAAGCGATCTGAGCGATACCGAATGGTGCGTGATCGAACCCCATATGCCGCCCGCAAGGGCTCTGGGCCGCCCGCGCAAGACGGATATGCGGGAAGTGATGACCGCGATCCTGTACATGGCCCGCAGCGGCTGCCAGTGGCGCATGCTGCCCGGCGAGTTTCCGCCGCGCAGCTCGGTTCAGTACTATTTCTACAAGTGGCGCGACGACGGGACGTGGCAGGAGGTCAACCGGGCGCTTCTGGCGCGCACCCGCGAGGCCGAGGGGCGGGCCGCTGCCGCGACTGCCGGGGTGATCGACAGCCAGTCGGTGAAGACCACGGAAAGCGGAGGTCCGCGCGGGTTTGACGCGGGTAAGAAGGTGATGGGCCGCAAGCGCCATATCGTGGTGGACACTGGCGGGCGGTTGCTCGGTGCCGTGGTCCACGAGGCTGACATCCAGGATCGCGACGGTGCGCCGTCGCTGCTCGCCGAGGTGGGGGCGTGGTTTCCCGGGGTCGGCCATATCTTCGCCGACGGCGCTTACGCCGGCCCTAAGCTGGCCGGGGCGCTGAAGAAGATCGGCGACTGGGCGCTGGAGATCGTCAGGCGCAACGACAAGGCGGACGGCTTCGTTGCGCTGCCGCGCCGTTGGGTGGTCGAACGCACCTTCGCATGGTTCGGGCGCAGCCGCCGCCTTGCGAAGGACTTCAAGGCGACCGTCGAGAGCGCCCTTGCCTGGCTCCTGATCGCCAGCATCCAAGTCTTCATCCGTAGACTAGGATCTGTTGACATTTAGTGGATTCCCAATGTCGCGGAAAAGTGATTCAAGCCTCCTTTTGCAAGGAGTGTTTGATGAAGTCAGAGCGTTTTGTGATCACGGACAATGTTTGGGAGAAAATTTGGCGTCATCTACCGGGCAAGGCGACGGACCGTGGCGTGACGGCGGCGGACAACCGCCTGTTTTTGGAGGCGGTTTTGTGGCGGGTGCGCGCAGGGTCGCCGTGGCGCGCTCTGCCCCCGGCGTTCGGCAATTGGAACAGCGTCTTCCAGCGCTTTCGCCGATGGGCGAAGAAGGGTGTCTTCGAGCGGCTGTTCGAGGAGTTGTCGGCGGAACCGGATTTCGAATATGCCCTCATCGACGCCACCATCGTCAGCGTTCACCAGAAGGCGAGCGGCGCAAAAGGGGGACTCAAAATCAGGCCATCGGCCGATCACGGGGCGGATTGACCACCAAGATCATCGCCCTGGTCGACGCACTGGGGTGTCTGGTCCGCTTCGTGCTGCTCCCTGGCCAGCGCCACGACATGATGGGCGTCCAGCCGTTGATCGACGACGTTCACTTCGATGCCCTCATCGCCGACAAGGCATTCGATGCCGGCTGGCTGCGAGAGCAACTGGACCAACGTGGCGCAAGCGCCGTCATTCCCTCGCTCGCCAACAGGAAGCGGCCGGCGGCCTACGACAAGCACATGTACCGCTGGCGACATCTGATCGAAAACTACTTCGCCAAGATCAAGGAATTCCGTGGCATCGCAACACGCTACGACAAGACCGACATCAGCTACGCCGCAAACTGCAACCTCGTCGAAACCATCATCGCCATGCGTTAAATGTCAACAGACCCTAGTCATTCTTTCACTCTCAATCGTAAGTATTGCTCATCATCTCCCGTGTAAACTTCCAGCGGGTCACCGGCTGATGAAAATTGAGCCAGCCGGGTACACAGCGCACTGTTTCCACATATCGCCAGCCCGCTTGCTGCAATGCCCGGTTCGGAGCGGTGTTGAACGCATTGGGCTGACAGTAGAGCACTTGCAAATCAAAAGTGTCGAAATACACCGGCACGGAGCGGCGCACGAATTCGGTGCCATGGCCTTTCATGCGGTCACCTTCTTCCGTGACGTGCAGATGCATGTTGGCTTGCTTGCCGTATTGGATTTTGTCGATGCTGGATATTCCCGCTCTTTCGCCGTCCAGTTCCCAAATGAGAATGTATCTTTCGTGTTCTATTAACGGCTTCGCCAAATCTCTTTCGATGCTGGCTGCAAAGTCTTCCCGTTTCGGCATCTTGAGAAGGTCGACACCGATCTTGAGAAGCAAGGCTTCATCAGCGTCGACAAAATAGGAGACAAAGAAATCGATATCGTCAGGCCCAAGGGGGCGGACGGCGTAGGTAACCACCCCTACTCCGCCGCTTCGGGAACGGCCGCCGTGTCCTTGGGCGCGATCATGGGCACCGTGTCGATGACCCAGTTCTTGGCTTTCCGCCGCGCCGGGCTGGGGATGACGTAGGCCACCCGCTGCCGCGTCGCCATCAGCTTTTCCATATCAATCCGCCATCCCTTGGCTTCGTAGCCTTTGAGGATTTCCCGGTGCCGCGCGATGAGCTTATCGGCAGGCACGAAAGTCTCTTTGGTGTTGGTCAGCGGCGTCACCGTCGGCGTCATGTGTTCAAGGATCTCTCCGTCCTGATTGGCGACCACATCGTTGCGCACCAGCATGCGTTCATCGTGTTCCGGCTCGCTCATAAAGTTACGCAGATTGACAAGAAAGGAGCGTGTGTGGGTGTCGTCTACCGGGCATTTGAAGCTGTATTGATGAATGTGCTTGTCGGGCATGGGGTTGATGCGCGTGGCGTTGCAGTTGGGACCGTGGGTCCAGGAGCCGGCGGTGATTTTGGTGTTGTAATCGCGCCCGCTCTCTTCGCGCATTTTGTCGTCCTTCAGCGGCGGCGCTTTGTAATCGGTGAGAAACCCCGTCCCCCATTCATGATCGTCGGGGGTCAGGGGCGGCACGTGATAGTCCGGGTTAGCTCCGGAAAAACCATGGGAGGGATGAACCCACTCGTTGTGGGCCGGGTCGAGAGAATTTTCTACGGCGCGCTGGAAATCGACTTCAAAGTTGTATTCCTGAATTGTCGCCCGCCAACCCTCCTCACCGTACTCGGGAATAGACATAATGGGCGGGCGCTCCTCTTCCGGCAGGTCGCCCAAGAACACATGCACAAGCCCGTAACATTCCTCTACGGGATATGTGTCCGTGCGCGCCCGTGCCGGCGGTTTACCGCCCGGCCCGAGAGAGGGCACCTTTTGGCACACGCCGTCGCCATCAAACTGCCAGCCGTGATAGGGGCATTGCACGCAATCGCCCTCGATCTTGCCGCGGCCGAGTGCCCCGCCCCGGTGCACACAGGTATTGGACAGACAATGGACCTGCCCTTTGGTATCGCGGAAGAGGACAAAATCCAGCCCCAACATACGCACCTGTGTGGGCGCTTGGTTGGTCACCCGTTCGGACAATTCGGCGGCGTACCAGAAATTGATGAACATGGGACTGACTCTTTTGGTCCTTTTTACTCCGCCGCTTCCTGAACGGCGGCGGCTTCACCGGGCGCAATCATGGGCACGGTGTCAACCACCCAACCTTTGCTTTCCCGCCGTGCCGGGCTCGGAATCACGTAGGCGACGCGGTCGCGGGTTGCTTCCAGCTTTTCCATGTCGATCTTCCAACCGCGCGCTTCATAGCTCTTGAGAATTTCCCGGTAACGGGCAATGGCACCGTCCGCAGGAACGAAAATCTCTTTGGTGTTGGTCGGCGGTGTGACCAGCGGGGTTATGTTTTCGAGGATCTCCCCGTCCTGGCCAGCAACCACATCGTTGCGCACCATCATGCGTTCGTCATTTTCTGGCTCAATCATGAAATTTCGCGTATTGACCAGGAATGACCGGTTATGGGTGGCATCGATGGGAGTCTTGTAGCTGTACTGATGAATGTTTTTATCTGGCATAGGGTTGATGCGCGTCACATTGCAGGTCGGCCCGTGAGTCCAGGTGCCCGCCGTTATGGTGGCATCGTAATCCCGGCCTGAGGCCTCCCGCATTTTTTCGTCTTTAAGCGGCGGTGATTTGTATTCAACGAGAAAGCCTGTGCCCCACTCCGTTTCGTCAATATTCAGTGGCGGTACATGATAGTCAGGGTCTGCACCGGAAAAACCATGGGTGGGGTGAACGAATTCGTTATGTGCAGGGTCGAGAGCATTTTCGACGGAACGCTGATAGTCGAGGGTCCAACGGTATTCCTGAATGGTGGCGCGCCACCCGTTATCACCGTATTCGGGAATTTCCATGATCGGCGGCCGTTCTTCTTCCGGTGGATCACCGAGGAAGACATGAATGAGGCCATAGCGCTCTTCGACAGGATAGGTATCCGTACGCGCCCGTGACGGTGGTTTTCCTTCCGGGCCGAGGGACGGTACTTTTTGACAGACCCCGGAGCCGTCGAAATGCCAGCCGTGGTAAGGGCATTGCACGCAATCGCCTTCGATCTTGCCCCGAGCCAGCGCCCCGCCCCGGTGTACACAGGTATTGGGCAGGCAATGGACCTGGCCCTTGGTATCCCGGAACAGGACAAAATCCAGCCCCAGCATGCGCACAGGAGTGGGTTCTTCGTTGGTGACCCGTTCGGAAAGTTCGGCAGCGTACCAAAAATTTATAAACATGGGACCCTCCTTGGCGCGCGAGCGGCGCAGCAAATCGAAGGGATATTCTACGCCCGTGCCATATCTGGCCCAAGAGCCTTCCGGTACTTCCGGTAACAGAGAGCAACAGCCGGACAGCGGGAAAGACAGGCGCTAAAACGTGAACAGCACACCGATGCCGCCAAGCGCTTGAAAGTCGTCCCCAACAGCCACGGATCGTGGCCGAGCTCCCGAAGCTCACGCGCCCAATGCTGCGAGCCGCCGCACGCCTCCATCGCGACCACGCACGGCGCGCGGTTGGCGAAGTGCGCGAGGAACTTCTTTCGTGTCAGCTTCAGAGCCACGATCTCGCCGGTCTCTATCGGCGCTTCCGGACTCTTCGTCGTTTAGTGTCTCCAATTGTACCCGCGCGCGGTGGAGATGACGTCGTGTCCGTTTGAGCGCTTCCATCAGATCATATTCCAGGCGATAGAGTTTAACGCCATCTGCTTCGGCAGACTTGAGTCTTGCACCACGCGCCGGCATAGCCTGAGGCGACAGCAACTCGGGTTCGCGGCGCTCTGGGACGAGACGGACAACGATTGAGGCGAGCCTGAGGCGACAGCAACTCGGGTTCGCGGCGCTCTGGGACGAGACGGACAACGATTGAGGCGAACACGCCCGCTAAGGGTAAAAAGAATATCGCGTTGATGACATTAAAGAGTGTGTTTGCGTTAGCGATTTGCCGTGGGGCATCTGCCGCAAGAAGATCCGCTCCGAAAAGACCGGGTGTCGATGGCGAAATAGCCAAGGCCAGCACGATGAGTTCATCGATGAATGCGACCCAAATGAGTGCTCCAGTGATATTGAAAAGTACATGAACGACTGCGGCACGTTGCGCTTCCACAGTCTTACCAATAGCGGCCAATCCAGCTGTTGCACAGGTTCCGATATTGGCCCCAAGGGCAAAGGCGATGCCAAGCGGCAATGTAATGACACCTTCGCTTGCCATGACAATGACAATACCTGTTGTCGCCGATGAAGATTGGACGAGTGCCGTGAACAGTGCTGCTATGGCAATGGCATAGACAGGATTTTCCAGATTCTTCAATAAGTCCAAGAACGGCTCGTACGTTCGTAAGGGCCGCATAGCGTCGCCCATGATCTCCATTCCGAAGAATAAAAGACCGAGACCAAGAATGGCTGACCCGGTGTGACGTGCCGCCGGTGTGCGCAGGAGACCGGTCATGAGGAAGCCAATAGCAATAAGCGGAAGCGCTTCCTCACCAATTTTAAAAGCTGCGATCTGCGCCGTAACAGTGGTGCCGATATTGGCGCCAAAAATCACACCGATTGATTGCGTTAAAGACATCAAACCGGCAGAGACAAACCCCACGACGAGCACGGTCGTGACGGACGAGGATTGAATCAGCGCCGTAACCCCTGCCCCCGTTAGTGCGCCAGAAATTCTGTTTGAGGTGAATCGACCAAGAACAGTCTTTATTTGATCGCCGGCAGCAATCCGCAGTCCGTCGGCCAAGCGGTCAATTCCAAGGAGAAAGAGCGCCAAGCTACCGACTAGCTCCAGGCTCATCCGCAACCAATTCAATGACTCTTGATTCTGAGCGAAAGCGACCGTTGGTGACAGACATAGAATCAGCAGGATTAGGGTCGCTGCCCATAGGCTGCGATTTCTCAAGCTAGAGCCGCCGCACCAGTGTCTTCTCAATGGAAAAAGGGGCCAGACGCGCACCTGAGTTATTCCCTGTCTTGGACTTGTCATAGGTTTTAGCGGAATTGACAGGATGGAGCCTTGATAGGGCTCAATTTCAATTGTTTATGGGTGCAAAAACATGATCCTTAAGTCGATCGCTGTGGTGTCGCGGCAGGGGTTTGCCATGGCCTCCCGTCCTGATTCAGGAGTAAGCTGAACAAAACGGCAGGTCCGGCACTGACTGTAATAGAGATGGTTCACCAGGAATGACAGGGCCTGCCCAACTACAGGGAGGCACGACCATGGTGACACGGAGGCATCTTCTTTCCGGCACGGCAGCGGCGGCATTGCTTATGTCTGCGGGGCTTAGAGCCAAACCAGCATTCGCTCAAGACAGTTCCAGCGACATCGAAATCAAACGCCGTTTTGTACGCGTTGGTGACCGGCATGTGCATTACCTGCGGGGCGGCAGCGGGCCGCCTGTGGTGTTGATCCACGCCTCGCCGTCGGACTCCTCCACCATGCGCCGCTACATCAACGCATTGGGCGACACCTACACCTGTTTTGCATTTGACTCCCCTGGCTTCGGTCGGTCCGATCCCCTGCCCGTCGAGAATATGAATTGCACGGATATCAGCGATTCCGTCGCCGAAACCATGACGGCGCTGGGTATAGAAAAATGCCTGGTGTTCGGCACCCATACGGGGGCCGCTGTTTCCCTGGAACTGGGCGCGCGTCATCCGGACCGGGTTACCGGTCTGGTGTTGGATGGGGTCCCTATTTTCAATCAAGAAGAATTGGAGGACTTTGACGGTTATTTTGCGCCCTTAAACATCGATGCCTACGGCGGCCATCTTGCGGCAACGTGGACCCGGTTCCGGGATCAAGGATTGTGGTTCCCCTGGCAGGATCAACGACCTGAGTGGTCCAGCGGCCGGGCGCCCGGAGCGGCGGAAAACATTCATAACGGGGTGATGCGGTTCTATCTCTGTGCCGCCAACTATGCGCCGGCCTATCGCTCAGCGGTGTTTTATGGAGAACAGGCAGTGAAGTCCGCCGCAGCTTTGGAGACCCCGGCCATTATGACGGCCATCAGACCGGACATGCTGTTCCCTCACATGGACCGCTTGCCGCCGCTGAAAGCCAATCAGGAAATCGTCAGGTTAGGAGATGACGGCAGCGAAAGGATTCCCGTTATCCAACGGGGTTTTGCCCAATACAGCGACGGCGGCGAAGCCCCTGTGGATAATCCTGCTCTCACCGGCAGCTCCGGCATTGGTAAACAATTTGTCGATCTGCCCACGGGTCAAGTCATGGTGCGTTATAGCGGCGATCCAAACGGGGAGCCCATCGTCGTTATCCATGACGCGCCGGGGTCTTCACATGCTTTGGAACCCCTTATTGAACGCCTTGGCCGACGGGCCCGGGTCATCGCTATGGACTTGCCAGGCTGCGGCGAATCCGGTCCGCTTCCCGGTGAGGCTCCGTCCATTATGGACTATGCGGATGCCGTCGCCGGTGTCTGCAGTCAGCTCGGTATTGAATCAGCCGGTGTATACGGCATCGGTGTCGGATCATCGGTGGCCATTGCCCTCAAGTCCCGCGCCCCAGACCTGGTTTTCCACCTGGCTCTTCACGGTGTGCTCTTACCCGGCGCCCAAGAACGCGCCGACTTGCGCGCCAATTACGCGCCTGCCATTGCCATTAAAGACAATGGGTCTCATTGGTATGACACCTGGATGATGCTTCGGGATTCGCTGATCATGTGGCCGTGGTACAGCGGAGAGTCGGCTGGCCGTCGAGATGTCACGCAAGATTTCAGCGGCCAACGGCTGCACGACTGGACCTTTGAGGTGATGAAACAGCGCGAGTCCTATCATCACGTTATTAACGCAGCGATTGATTATCACGCCTACGATGCATTGGCGCAGGTTTCAGGCCCAGTGATGACTGTGATGGATCCCGGTCACCGCTTCGCCGTCTTTGACGATCAGTTGCGGTCTCTGACGCCCGATGCGCAAACGGTCTCCGTTGCCGGTGGCAACCACGCGGACGAACTGGCTGCGTTCTTAACAGCGTAACGCGTTCTCTTCGTAGCTGGTTAGACAACGAAAAACCTCGCTCTGAGACTCAGGGCGGGGTTTTACTCTTCGCTATTGAGCGAGCCTTAGTTTCTGGTCAATTGCCCGCGGACCTCGCCTGCTCTGACTTTGGCCGTGTGCACGTTGAGATACCAACGGCCAGCCAATAGATCAGCTGCTTGCTCCGCATTCAACGTGGCAGACCCGTTGATGGGACTGCTCAGGTCTCCCTTTTCTTCTGTGTTGTGAACCTTTTGCCTTATCAGCGGGACGGCGCTGGATAAGGATAAACCGGCCTTGAAAACTCGATAATGTCGGGATCAAGAGGAAAGTCGGTGCCAAACCGGTCGGTCTGATACGACGGATGATGACCCATCATCATGTCCGGTGCTTTGCCCTCTTCGACCCATTCCTCCATATAAGTAAGATAATCAATGGCGTAGGCGCCCGCTCCGCCACTGCAGTGGCTCATCCCCGGGATCATGTACAGGCGGAAAAACTCCTGAATGGCGTCGATGCCGCCCATGGTGCGGGTGGTAAGTTCGTAATAGTCGACCGTATTCAACGGCACGACGGAATAGTCCGCCCAACCATGATAGACAAACATTTTGCCGTCGGCGTCTCTGAATTTGCGCAGGTCCGGGTTGGACCCCGAGTAGATACCCTCCATCATGCCCAAGCGCTTGTGGTCCTCATCGAAATCAAAGTCTTTCGGCTGCCATGACGGGCCGGGATCGGGCAGAAATCCCATGTAGCGGAACATATCGCCGATCATGAAGTAGTAGCGTCCCGGCCGGCCTTCTTCGGTCACATAAGGACCGATCCAATGAGGTTCGGACCCTGGCAATGCTCCGCCGGTGTAGGTTGGCGTACCATCGCTGGTGTGCGGTCCGCTGTAGATCTTGCGCACCACTTCGACTTGATCCGCAGTCAGGCAGTCATCGCCACCAAACAGACCGCACTGCAACGTGCCTGGGTCGAAATCGCAGTCGCGCGGATCATCGATCAAACCGTCTTCAACGCCGTCATAGGCATCGCATTTGGCAACAGCTGCATCGTAAATCAATGGAATCTTATCGGCGGTTAGAATCTGCTCACCGTCATCGTCCAGATTGGCCGTGGTGGTCCAGATCAGCTGCAGTCCCGCGCCGGTTTCGTCGATAACGGGCGCGCCGGCAACAATACCGTCGAAATCCCAGGGGAAGCGCTGTGCTTCAACCAACCCCTGCCGGCCACCGGTAGAACAGCCCATGTAATAGGAATATTGCGGCGCGTTACCGTAAAACTCTTCCGTAATCGCCTTGCCCGCTTGGGCGCTAACGTGTGTCGCCCGGTAACCGAAATCGATTTCCGTATAGGGGTTATTGTAGGCCCACTTGGCGTCGCCACCCGTGCTCCGGTGGCCCATGTCACTGACCACACAGGCATAGCCCTTCTTGACGTGATTGTTACAGTAGTGACCGAAGACGGAGCCGCAGTATCCACCGCAGCCTCGTTTGATGAATTTGCCGTTCCAATTCTCTGCCGGAAGATGCACTTCAATGTTCACGGTGGGCGTCACATACCCTTCGACCCGGCAATAAGCCGGTATGTCATCCGTTGCTGCAACAAAGCTGGTCCCCGTGATATGGGTGGGCGCATCAGTCACTTGGGAGAAATCCGCCAGAGTCAGACTTTGACACCGGTCGGGCGTTTCACTTTGCGCCAGTAGGGAGCTTGTAGACACAATCGAGAATCCAAAGGCAATGATGGAAAAGCAGAAATTGAACTTAGCCACGATACACTCCCCTTGTTATCGGACGTTATGTCGCAAGTAGACACGAAGGGCCGATGACCGGACCGGTAAAAGCTCGGTTCAACTGTTACAGCGACAGTCGACCCCAATAGGTAAAAAAGCCCGCCCCGAAGGGCGGGCTCTCAATGAATTAGGCGCTGAAGTTCAGCATCCTTTGGCCAAGCAACCGGCCGAAGGTCAACGCCGGCGTGACCATACTGCCGTTGGTGTAAGCGTTGCCTGACGTTGCCCCGGCGCCAATGATCTCACCGGCAGCGTACAGGTTCGGCACCGGCGAACCGTCCGGCCGGATCACACGGAAATTGCCGTCTACGGCCAACCCGGCAAATGACAACAGAGAGATGCCTGTGATCCGCACCGCGTAGTACGGTCCCTCGTCCACAGGTAGCGGACGGTGCTGACGGCCAAAGGGATCAGTGGCTCCTTCGGCGATGGCCCGATTGTAGTTGGCGATGGAGTTGGCCAGGTTGACCGGATTGATGCCCGCCTTGACCCCGAGCACATCCAGGGTATCCGCCTTGGTAAACATGGGATGGTCGTTGAAGGAGTCCATGAGTTTTTTCTTGTCCCATCCGGCGTAGGCGATGGGTGCCTTTTCCATGATCTCCTGGTTGGCGATGACCCAAGCCCGTTGTCCTGACTGGGCCGTCAAACGATGCTCCCGATAGTCCACGCTTGGGTGGTCTTCACGCATGAACCTATGTCCGTCACTGTTGACGAACACTTCCCATGCGGCGCGCACGTCCGGTCGCGATGTGAAGCTGATCTCGCGTACGCTTGGATAGGTGTCGTCCTGGAGCACGGTTCCGAAAGATGCCAGATACTTCTCGCCACCGCGAATATACCCGCCGGCACTTTGACCCAACGTCAATCCTGCCCCCTGGCTATAGGGATAAGCAAACTGGGCGGTAAGTTCCATGTTGTGAAGATCAGAGAACATGCGCGGATTGGCCGCACAACCGCCGCAAGCCAAAATCACATGTTTGCCCATATAGTCCGTGAGATTGCCGTCTTCGTCTTCTGCAACCACACCAACAACAGCGCCTGAATTCTCCTGAATCAGATCGACAACGCCAGTGCTCATGAGTGTAGTGACTCGGCCATCCCGTTCTGCCGCTTTGTAGAGCGGTTCCATGGTTGCCAGGATGGTGAGACCGCCGTCTTTACCCCAGTGATAGCGCCGGGTCGTGAAGTACTCATGACCGCCACCAAGGACCGGGTGTTCATCCAGTGCTTCAAAGCCGTTGGTCGCAAGCCAGTTGATGCTATCGCCGGCGTTATCAACGAACATGCGTGTAATCACGGGATCAACGGTATTGCTGCTGATCCGCATGTTGTCGGCGTAATGGGCATCAGGATGATCTTCAATACCTTTGGCCTTTTGGAATACGGTTCCAGATCCTGAAATCTGCCCACCGGAACGATCGAGCGTTCCACCCAAAACCGGCGATTTTTCGATCACTAGAACGTTGGCGCCCCGCTCAGCGGCAAAGATGGCCGCCGGCATGCCAGCCGTTCCCGCGCCGACGACGATCAGATCATATTTGTCCGCCGCTTGTGCCCGGCGCCACGTGGGCAGAACGCCGGTCGCCAGAACGGCAGCGCTTCCTTTTAAGAATGTCCGCTTACTTACCGGTGCCAATGCACCGTTCATATATTTATACGTTGCCATCGTGGCCTCCCTTCCCTGCGGCAAAACACTTTTATTGCGATCAATATATAAAAAGGGCGGTCCGGCAATTTTCCGGACCGCCCCAAATTGATTTTGGCGCTTTAGGTTTGTTTCACGCCAATAATGTTGTTGATGCCACCATTCTGACTCACCATCGAAGAGACTTCGGTCCTCGGACCGCCCTCAATGACTTTCAATCCGGCCCGTTCCATTTCGCCGTTGAAATCAGCCCGCTGGTAGTCATACCACCACCGCTCATGATTCCAGCGATAGGTCATCCAATCGCGGATATGACGCATGCCGGTACCGTCAACACGGCGACGACCAGGATTGGTGTACACATCCACCGGGAAGTACAGACCGCCCGGACGCAGGATCCGCGCCGTTTCACGAATGGTTCCATAGGTGGCTTCTTCGGTGATCTCGTGGTGCAACAGATAAGACGTGACCACGTCGAAGTAGTTGTCGGGGAAGCCGGTGTCTTCAGACAGGGCATGACGGAAATTGACGTCCACACCCATGTCCACGGCCCGCATGTGCGAATACCGGACCATCGGCCCACCAACGTCCACACCCCAGACTTCCGCATCGGGGAAACGCTTCTTCAACGCGACGACCTGCTGACCGCAGCTGCAGCCAAGGTCGAGAATGCGCTTGACTTTCTCGTCTGCCGGAATGGGCAGCGCACTGGCCAGATTGACATGCCGCTCATCTTGATAGTTTTGGCCGTTGTAGAAGTTGTTGGTACCGTAGTGATACAGGTGCCCAGCAAACTCATCACCCGTGTATCCACCCGGCTGCATGTGGATTTCATGCTTGGTGTATTCCAGTTCGCAACCCGGATTCATTTCCAGGACACCAGGACCCTTGTTGTCCGCTGCTTCCATTTCCGACATGTAGGCGTCGTAGTTGCCATGGAATTCACGGCGCAATTCGTTCCACATATGCATTTGCAGCCGCTGCCAGCTGTGATTGCGGAACGCGATGACAGGATCATTGGACAAAAGTTCGACGGCCGTTTCAAACGGCATCTTTGCACGCGGATCAAGACCGTTTTCGCGCAAGATCTGCACCGCACGACGTTCAGACGCTCGGGTTAAATCAGTGTTGATCCAAACCCGAGTACTGGTGCTGAACTCGTCATAGCTTTCCAGGTTCAGTTTGGGCAAACGTTCAAGAATACCGTCCGTACCCCGGGGTTCGATATCGGCTTTGCCGATTTTTGCGACCGCCTGATGGGAGCCGAAAATGGAAAAGGCAAGACCGGTCACGCCGCCTGTGACGCCCATGGCGGCCCTGCGATTGAAGAGTTTACTCATGACCCTTCTCCTCTGCCCCATTCGTCATCCCAATCGTCGGCAAAATCGTATTCGATGACGTTAGCGAAATGGGCCCACAGACGCTCGACCATGACTTCCCGTTCGGCAGACCATGCCGATTTTTCCTCTTCGGTCGGCACGTACTGTTCGATCATGTCTTGGCTAATGCCTTTTTCCTTCAACAGGGCTTCCAAGACATAGGTGCGCTTGCGGTTGGTCCAGATCTCATTGCCCATGGCAATGAGAGTAGTGGCGATGTTGTCGATGTGGGGATTTCCCAGGAATGAAACGTTATCGACGGTCGTCTTATAGACATTCGTCGTGTAGGTCTTACGACCTTCATTGCCCTCAGCCATAGCTAGAACTCCTCCCGTGCTGTGAAAACGAAAAAGTGACAGAAACGAACGCGTCTGCCCTCATGGTGCGCCTGTTGGGGCCCGACAGCAACGTTTATTCGCCAAAAACTGGCTCTTTCGCTCGGTAAACGGACGGCCCGCTAAACTCCAGTTTTGGGCTGAATTCTGCGGATTCTTGACAACAAAAAGGCGGTTCTGGCTGCCACCGGAACCGCCTCGCGTTGTGATCAAAACTCCTAAGCGGGTTTGGTGCCCACGACATTCTTTGGACCGCCGCTGCCCCGAGGATAGATCGCTGCTTCAGGCCCCTCCGCGTTGAGGATGAATCCAGCCCGACGCATTTCGCCAAAGAAGTCGGAACCGCGATATTCGAGCGTCCAACGCTCGTGGTTCCAGCGATGATTTATCCACATCGAGACGCGGCCATAGGCTTGCTTCTCCGCCGCGTAGGAGGTGGTCGGGCTGGTGCGGGAGTCGACCGGGAAATAGACCCCGCCCGGACGCACCAAGAGCGCAGATTCTTGGATGATGTCATACGTCGCCTCCTCAGGCACTTCATGGTGGAGGATGTAAGAGGTGACGATGTCGAAATAGCCGTCGGGAAATCCGGTGTTTTCCGCTAGGGCATGACGGAAGTTCACATCCACGCCCATGTCAACGGCCCGCATGTGGGCGTAACGCACCATGGGTGCACCGATATCCAAACCCCACACTTCTGCGTCTGGAAAACGCTTTTTCAACGCAACGGCCCGTTGGCCACAACTGCAGCCCGCATCTAAGATGCGCCGGACCTTGCCATCTGCCGGAACGGGAACGGCATCCGCCAAACTGACATGCACTTGATCCTGATGATTGCGGCCCATGTAAAAGTTATTGGTGCCGTAGTGATACAAATGCCCGGCAAAGGCGTCACCCGTATAGCCGCCTGGCTGCATGTGAATTTCATGCTTGGCGTATTCGGGCTCTATGCCCGGGTTCAGTTCCAGAACGCCTGGCCCGGCATTATCAACAGCCTCCATCTCGGACATGTATGCGTCAAAGTTCCCGTGGAACTCCCGCCGGAGCGCATTCCACATATGCCGCTGTAAGCGAACCCAGCTGTGACCCCGGAAGGCGATGACGGGATCGTCCTTAATCAAAGCCGCGGCCGTTTCAAACGATATTTCCTCTCTCGGGTTGATGCCGTTTTCCCGCAGGATTTGGACGGCCCGCCGTTGCGCCGACCTTATGAGTTGAGTGTTGATCCAAGCGCGCGTAGACGTGCTCATCTCGTCGTAGCTCTCCAGATTCAAGGAAGGCAGTCGCTCGAGAATGCCTTCCGTACCCCGCGGCTCGACATCAACACTACGGGACAATTTGGCGAAAGCGGATTTCCCGCTCAGCAGTGAAGCGGCGCTTGCGAAACCGCCCAACAGACCCCTGGCGTAACGGCGATTGAATATCTTGCTCATATCGATCCTCCCGTTGGTCAGGATGGAAAATCAACTAGGCTTTCTTAAGAGTGCGCCTAGGGTCTGTTGACATTTAGTGGATTCCCAATGTCGCGGAAAAGTGATTCAAGCCTCCTTTTGCAAGGAGTGTTTGATGAAGTCAGAGCGTTTTGTGATCACGGACAATGTTTGGGAGAAAATTTGGCGTCATCTACCGGGCAAGGCGACGGACCGTGGCGTGACGGCGGCGGACAACCGCCTGTTTTTGGAGGCGGTTTTGTGGCGGGTGCGCGCAGGGTCGCCGTGGCGCGCTCTGCCCCCGGCGTTCGGCAATTGGAACAGCGTCTTCCAGCGCTTTCGCCGATGGGCGAAGAAGGGTGTCTTCGAGCGGCTGTTCGAGGAGTTGTCGGCGGAACCGGATTTCGAATATGCCCTCATCGACGCCACCATCGTCAGCGTTCACCAGAAGGCGAGCGGCGCAAAAGGGGGACTCAAAATCAGGCCATCGGCCGATCACGGGGCGGATTGACCACCAAGATCATCGCCCTGGTCGACGCACTGGGGTGTCTGGTCCGCTTCGTGCTGCTCCCTGGCCAGCGCCACGACATGATGGGCGTCCAGCCGTTGATCGACGACGTTCACTTCGATGCCCTCATCGCCGACAAGGCATTCGATGCCGGCTGGCTGCGAGAGCAACTGGACCAACGTGGCGCAAGCGCCGTCATTCCCTCGCTCGCCAACAGGAAGCGGCCGGCGGCCTACGACAAGCACATGTACCGCTGGCGACATCTGATCGAAAACTACTTCGCCAAGATCAAGGAATTCCGTGGCATCGCAACACGCTACGACAAGACCGACATCAGCTGCGCCGCAAACTGCAACCTCGTCGAAACCATCATCGCCATGCGTTAAATGTCAACAGACCCTAGTCCCAATCGTCAGCAATAGATATGTATGCGGGCATAACAAAGGGCGGTCCCATCTGCGTCTGAAACCGCCCTTTTTATTGTCGAAACTAAAAATTAAGCCGGTTTGGTGCCCAAGATGTTCCTAAAGCCTCGGCCACCTCTGGGATAGGTTTCGGCTTCCGGCCCGTCAGAATTGAGAATGAAGCCAGCCCGGCGCATTTCACCAAAGAAATCCGCTGCCTGGTATTCCAAACTCCAGCGCTCATGGTTCCAGCGGTGAATCATCCAGCCGCGGACCCGTCCCATGGCGGTCTTGTCGCGCCGCTTGCGGGAGGGGCTGGTGTGGGTGTCTACAGGGAAATACACCCCACCCGGGCGCACCAGGCGCGCGGATTCCTGAATGATCTTGTAGGTCGCGGATGCCGGCACTTCGTGGTGCATGATGTAAGAGGTAACAATATCGAAGTAGCCGTCAGGGAAGCCGGTATCTTCGGCCAAGGCGTGACGGAAGTTCACATCCACACCCATATCGACGGCGCGCATGTGAGCATACCGCACCATGGGCGCACCGATGTCCAAACCCCACACTTCCGCATCGGGGAACCGCTGCTTTAAGGCCACAACCTGCTGGCCACAGCTGCACCCCGCATCGAGGATGCGCCGCACCTTACCATCCGCCGGAACCGACAGGTTGTTGGCTAGGCGATAGTGGACTTCGTCCTGATAGTTGCGGCCGTTGTAAAAATTATTGGTGCCGTAATGATACAAATGACCGGCAAATTCATCGCCGGTGTATCCGCCTGGCTGCATATGAATTTCGTGTTTGGCGTATTTAGGCTCGATACCCGGATTGAGCTCCAGCACACCTGGCCCTGCGTTATCCGCCGCTTCCATTTCGCTCATGTAAGCGTCGTAATTACCGTGGAACTCCCGGTACAACTCATGCCACATGTGCCGCTGCAGGCGCTGCCAAGACGAACCATGGAACATAATGATGGGGTCGTCCTGCAATAACTCGATCGCAGTATCGAGTGGAATTTCGTCATTGGGATTGATGCCGTTGGCCCGCAAGATCTGTGCGGCGCGGCGCTGGGCAGCGCGGCCCATATCTTCGCTGATGAATGTGCGAAGACTGGTGCTCATCTCGTCGTAGCTTTCCAGGTTTAAGGTCGGCAAGCGTTCGAGAATGCCTTCCATGCCCCGTGGCTCAATATCCGCATCACCGGCAAGCTTGGCAAACGCGGATTTCCCGCTCAGCAATGCTGCAGTACTTGCAATACCGCCAAAAAGTCCCATTGCAGAACGGCGATTGAAAATATGGCTCATAATAGTCCTCCCGGATTTCTGTAAGGCAGGCGCAATGAACACAGCTAAGACAAGTGTGCGCCTTTACTGCCAGGACAGCAATGGCCTTTGCGGAAATTCAGCCTGCGGTTGCCAAATCCGCCAGATGCCCTAACGTGTGTTTCACCCCGGTCATGCGCTCATCCACTGATTGCCACGGCCGCATGACAACAATCTTGTGGTCGGGTCTCACTTTTACCGTTTCTGCCTGTTGAGAAATGTAGTCCACCAAACCGGCTGGATTTGGGAACGTATTGTTGAACAGGGAAAGCACGGCCCCCTTTGGCCCTGCATCCACCTTTTCCACGTGGGCGCGACGGCAAAGGGCTTTGATGGCGACGACATTGAGCAGATTTTCAACGGCAGACGGCATTTGCCCAAACCGGTCTTCCAGCTCCTCAGCGAAATCATCAATGTCAGCCTGATCCTTGAGATCGGCCGCGCGCCGGTAAAGAGCAAGGCGGGCGCCGAGGTCTTTAACGTAATCCTCGGGAATGAGAACGGGCGCACCCAGTGTAATTTGCGGTGAAAAGGCTTCCTTTTCGCTGACAGATTCGCCGCTGCCCTCTTCCCTGGCCGACGCAACCGCTTCCTCAAGTAATTGTTGATAAAGCTCGACGCCGACTTCCCGGATATGGCCCGACTGTTCGTCGCCAAGCAGATTACCGGCACCACGAATATCCAGATCATGGCTGGCAAGGGAAAAGCCTGCGCCCAGACTGTCCAGGGTCTGCATAACGTCCAACCGTTTTTCCGCCGACACTGTGAGTTTCTTGCCGGTGGGAACCGTCAAGTAAGCGTAAGCGCGGGTCTTTGACCGGCCGACCCGTCCGCGCAACTGATACAATTGCGAAAGTCCGAACATATCGGACCGGTGAATAACGATGGTGTTCACCCGGGGCAGGTCCAAGCCTGATTCAATAATGTTGGTGGCGATCAAGACGTCAAACTTCCCGTCGGCGAAGGCTGTCATGACGTCTTCCAAGGCTGTCGGCGGCATCTGCCCATGGGCCACGGCGAAGGCAACTTCGGGAACCAAGGTCTCAAGCTGTTCCGCGACCACATCGAGGTCTTTCACCCGCGGACAGACATAGAAACACTGCCCACCGCGGTGTCGCTCCCGCATGATGGCTTCACGGACAACCACCGGATCGTACGGCAATAGGAATGTCCGAATGGCGAGGCGATCGACAGGCGGAGTTGCAATCAAACTGAGATCGCGAACGCCGGTTAAGGCCATTTGCAAAGTACGCGGGATGGGTGTTGCCGTCAGGGTTAGCACATGCACATCGGCTTTGAGTTGCTTAAGCCGCTCCTTGTGGGCGACCCCGAAGTGCTGTTCTTCATCGACGACCAGTACCCCGAGATTGGCGAACTCGACGGACTTTGACAGCAGGGCGTGGGTGCCGATGACAATGTCGATGACGCCTGATTTAAGACCCTCGCGCACACCGGCTGCGGTCTTGGGATTCACCAGCCGCGACAACTGGGCAATCTTGACCGGGAAACCTTCAAATCGTTCGGTGAAAGTGGCGAAGTGCTGGCGCGCCAGCAACGTAGTCGGCACGACAATCGCCACCTGGACCCCGGTCAGCGCGGCGATGAAAGCGGCGCGCAACGCGACTTCCGTTTTTCCGAAGCCAACATCGCCGCACACCAGGCGGTCCATGGGCCGGCCTTTAATAAAATCTTCCAACACGTCGCCAATGGCGCGTTCCTGATCGTCGGTTTCACTAAAGGGAAAGCGGGCACAGAACTCGTCGTAAGCTCCTTCCGGCGGAATAAATGTTTCAGCCGGCTTGAGCTCCCGCTCAGCCGCCACCCGGATAAGCTGCTCGGCCATTTCCCGGATACGTTCTTTGAGCTTGGCTTTGCGCGCCTGCCAGGCAACGCCGCCCAACTTATCGAGAATGATCCCGTCCTGCTCGGCGCCGAACCGGGACAGCACATCAATGTTCTCGACTGGGACAAACAGCCGGTCGTCGCCCTGATAAAGCACTTTCAGGCAATCGTGGGGCGCGCCTCCCACTTCAATGGTTTCAAGACCGCCATAGCGGCCGATACCGTGATCCAGATGAACGACCAGGTCCCCGTCTCCGAGCTGGGACGCATCGGCAATGAACGCATCGGCCTTCCGTTTGCGCGCTTTGCGGGCAAGCCGTTCACCGAGGAGGTCCTGTTCGGTGATGAGGGCAATGTCTTTGGTGACAAAGCCGCGTCCCAAGCCCAGCACGATGACGGAAACATTCGTACCGGCCTCCTCGGTGATGTCCGCATAGGTTTCAAATGATTTGGCGTTCGCAAGTCCGTGGTCATGGAGGAGCCCGAGCAACCGCCGCCCCGATCCTTGGGAGTGAGCAGCCAAGATAACCTGACGGCTGCTTTCTTGAAGCTCAGCCGCATGATCCTTGAACGCGTCGAAGACGTTGGCGTCCGGTCTGGTGCGAACTTCGGCGAAATCTCTGCCCAAACGGCCTCCGAAATCGATTGAAAAGTCATCCACATCGGCTGCCGCAAAGGGCTGTAAAGAAGAAGGCGTGTGCGCCGTCAGGAGATCTGACCATTCCTTTTCTGAGACAAATAGGCGTTCCGGCGGAACCGGATGATAAGGAGCCCCTGCATCCTCCAAGCCTAGTTTTTTACCGCAGCTGGCGGGATCGACCGCGCGCCGGTTCTCATAGTAGTCACGGATGAGCTCGATCCGCGCGGTAATGGCCACCTCTAGTTGATGATCGAGAGTGACAGAGGCGCCCGGCAGATAGGAAAATGCCGTTTCCAGTTTTGGATGGAACAAGGGCAGCCAATGCTCCATGCCGGGATAGCTTTGTCCGCTTGAGACGGCCTCATACAGCGGGTCCGTGCCTGATACGGCGCCGAATAATTCACGATAACCGCTGCGAAAACGCTCGATGGCTTCGCTGGACAGAATGGTCTCGCTCATGGGTTTGAGACGGAGGGATTTCAGACTGCCGATGGTGCGCTGACTGACAGGATCAAACGTGCGCAGCCCCTCCACTTCATCGCCGAAGAGATCAATACGGACGGGATCATCATGACCCGGTGGATAGAGATCGATCAGGCCGCCACGTACCGCATATTCACCCGGCTCCATGACCAGTTCAGCGCGCAAATACCCATTACGGGTGAGCTCATCGATAAAGGCGTCAGTATCCAGACGAGAACCCTTGCTGATGTCCCGGGCCATACCGCGGAATGATGCAACGGGTGGAACCCTTTGCAAGACAGCGCTGGCCGTGGTGATTAGCAGCCGTGGATTTTTGTCCTGCTCCAGCCCAACTGTCGCCAGCTTCAATAGAACATCCATGCGCTGAGCAACGACATCCGCATGGGGGGAAACCCGGTCATAGGGCAAGCAATCCCAAGCCGGAAATGCCATGATCTCAATGTCTGGGGCAAAGAATGCAAGGCACTCCGTTAGGGTGGTCAGCCGAATATCATCGCTTGCTATGTGAACGTGCCCGGAGTCCGCCTCCCTTGCTTTCTCCGCCAAAACAAAAGCATCAGCCCCCTCCGGCGCCCCAGCAATGACTGCTTTTTTGGCATGGATGATTTCGTTCATTTTCTCAATCGCTTAGAAGACCTTGCTGATACTCTTTGATAAGCGAAAGGATGTCCCACGTTTCGTCGACAGGCATGGGCTGACGGCCACGGAGCCAATCCATCACATCCGCATCCGGACAATCCAGTACGCGCTCTAAGGAGTCCCGCTGGATGTCGGTCAAGGTGTCGACGTTCTCGGTGACGAAGCCGCCGATAATGGCATCGGCCTCCTTTGTTCCCCGGTGAGTCGCCCGGTAAATCAAGCGCTTATTTTGAATGTCCCGCTCAGTCTCAGCCACAATGTTCGCGCCTTATATTCCGCTAGGCAGAATCCATTCCGCCGGCTCAAGCTCTTGGGATGTTTTTCCCCGCAAGCCGCCGGTCCGATGGCAGGGTATATACGCCTGCGGCCGGCTTCGCAAACCCGCAGAATTAGGTGACACTGAAGCGCTATGGCGTTGAGACCGACTGTTTTGAATCCGCTGTTTGCCGACGTCACCAGCCTTGCCGGTGTCGGCCCCCGCATCGCCAAGCTGATGGCGAAATTGGCTGGGACGAAACTGATCGATCTGATCTGGCACCTGCCGAGTGGCATCGTCGATCGGCGGTTTTCACCAAAGGTAGGAGATGCCCCGGCGGGCCGCATCTGTACGCTGGTCGTCGATGTGCTTGCCCACAGTCCGCCCCCATCGCGAAATTCGCGCCTGCCCTACAAAGTGACCTGCGGCGATGATACCGGTCGCATCACTTTGACGTTTTTCCATGCGCAAAAGGACTATCTCACTCAAGTCCTGCCCGAAGGTGAACAACGGGTGATCAGCGGCAAGGTTGAGGTCTACGACGGGCAACGGCAGATGGCTCACCCGGACCACATTGTTCCCGTCAGCCAGATGGAAGCGATCCAAAGGGTGGAACCGGTCTATCCCCTCACCGCCGGGCTATCCCCAAAGACTTTGGCCAAAGCGATCGCTGGCGCCTTGGACCACCTTCCCGACCTTTCGGAATGGCTGGACACAGCACAAATCGACCGTGACCAGTGGCCGGACTGGAAGTCGGCTTTAGGCCAGGTTCATCATCCGGAGTCAGAGTCCGACTTGGACCCCCAGGCGACACTGCGGCAACGCCTCGCCTATGACGAGTTGTTGTCAAACCAATTGGCTTTGGCACTTGTCCGGGCCAAGTCGCGCAAGTTGTCCGGCTGGGTCATCAAAGGCGATGGGTCGAAGAGGGACAAGGTTATCAATGCCCTGCCCTACACTCTTACGGGCGCACAGACGCGGACCTTAGGCGAAATCGATGCCGACTTGGGCTCGGACACCCGCATGCTACGGCTGCTGCAAGGCGACGTGGGGAGCGGGAAAACCGTTGTTGCCCTGCTTGCCATGCTGTCCGCTGTGGAAGCCGGCGGTCAAGCGACCCTTATGGCGCCGACAGAAATTCTCGCCCAGCAGCATTTTGAAACCTTGCAACCTCTGTGCAACGCGGCTGGTATATCCATTGCGCTGCTGACCGGCCGGGTTAAAGGAAAAAACCGCGACGCCAGGCTTGCCGATGTGGCTAACGGAACGACCACCATTGTCGTCGGCACCCATGCTTTGTTCCAAAAAGACGTCGCCTTCAAGGACCTCATGCTTGCCGTGGTCGATGAGCAACACCGGTTTGGTGTTCATCAACGATTGGAATTGGCGCAAAAAGGCCGTGGCGTCGACATGCTGGTGATGACCGCAACACCCATTCCCCGCACGCTCACTCTCACCGCCTATGGCGATATGGACGTCTCCCGCTTGGACGAGAAACCCCCAGGACGGCAGCCCGCAGACACCCGTCTGGTCAATCTGGACCGCTTGGCAGAAACGATGGCCGCGGTGCAACGGGCCATCGACGGCGGAGCCAAGGTGTATTGGGTCTGCCCGTTGGTCGAAGAGTCGGAAGTCACAGACCTCGCCGCCGCCGAGCAACGGCACAAACATCTTAAGGAAATACTTGGTGACAAAGTCGCGCTGGTGCATGGCCAGATGAAAAGCACAGATAAGGACTCGGCCATGGCCGCCTTCGCCGGCGATGACTCGCGAGGTCCTAAGGTTCTGGTCGCCACCACGGTCATCGAGGTGGGTGTGGATGTTCCTGAAGCAACAGTGATGGTGGTCGAACACGCCGAACGCTTTGGATTGGCACAATTGCATCAACTGCGTGGCCGGATTGGGCGTGGCGAGCGGGCCTCGACCTGCTTATTACTGTATCAGGCTCCACTGACGGAAACGGCCAAAGCGCGTCTCAATATTTTGCGCGAAACGGAAGACGGTTTCGTCATTGCCGAAGAGGATCTGAGGCTCAGAGGCGGCGGCGAAGTGCTTGGCACACGGCAAAGCGGTCTGCCGGAGTTTCGTCTGGCCGACATTGCTGTCCATGCCGACCTGCTGATGATGGCCCGGGACGATACCAAACTCATCCTCGAACGGGATCCAGATCTAAGTTCGGAGCGCGGCGAAGCCTTGCGCACGTTGCTTTATCTGTTCGAGCAGGACGCAGCCATTCAAACCTTGCGGTCCGGATGATCCGACGGGAAAGTGTCAGCGCTATGAGTGAAAGTTTACCTGTGGTCGGTGTCGGCGTGGTTGTCCTCAACGACCACAATGAAGTGCTGCTGATTCGCCGTGGGTCAGAACCCAATATCGGCATGTGGACCATCCCCGGCGGCCGGCAAGAACCCGGTGAAACATTAGCCCAAACCGCGCACCGGGAGATCGAAGAGGAAACCGGCGTTGAAATCGGGCCGCCGCAATTGATCGACGTGGTCGATCTCATTCGCAACAACGATGACGGCTCCTTAGCGCGTCATTACACCTTAATTGACTACGTCGCGCAGTACATCGGCGGAGACCCGCGGCCCGGCGGAGACGCAGATGCGGTTGAATGGGTTCCTGTGGCCGACATCGAAAACCGTATATCGTGGTCTGAAACCCTCCGTATCATCAGGGAGGCAGTGACGCTCCTTGATAAAGGGTAATTGTCACCGCGCCCGAGAACGCTTACATACGGACCATGTTTGAAGTTGATTTCATTCCATCGGAAAAGCCCTTGTTCAATGTACGCTTGTGCACGAACAAGCGTTTGAACACGGACAACTTGCCATCCTGCGCCGGTAGGGGCAGCAGAGAATTGGCCGACAAGCTCGAAAAGATTCTTTTGGAAAATTCAATACCTGCAAAGCTTATCCGCAGCCCTTGCATGAACAATTGTCAACACGGCCCTAACCTGAAGGTTCAAGGCGGCGACTTTTACAACGGCGTGACGGAAGACGATTTGGAAAAGATCGTGGAGGCAGTTAAGGCCGAAGTGGAAAGACGTAAGGCTCTTGCAGAACAGGAAGCGGCACAAACGCCGCCAAGCTAACACTATCCATGACTCAGTGGACTATAGCTCTGTTCATCATTGTCGGGACCGTAGCGTTGCTCATGGGTGCCGCCCTTATCCTTCCCTGCGAAGGATGCCGCCGCAGACGGGAACGGATCGCTCGCGCTTTAAAGAAAGCCAGACAGCTATCAAATTCGATTGAAACCGGACCGGACTAGGCGGATTAGAACAGCCCCGTAATCCAAGACATGCCGCTGTTGAAATAGCCCATCATGGTATCGGTAAAGAATGGCGATCCGGTCCTTCTGCGCGTAGGGCCAAATAAAGGCCCGGATCATGGCATCGCCCTGCGGTACGCGGTCAAAAAGATCTTGGATGAAAAACCCAATGCCACTGATGCAATAGAACGCCTGGATGGCCCAAAACTTCATGGTTCGTCTCCCAGTCCCCGCGGTTGTTCTTATCTCACAACCTTCCCCATGCGGGTACGGATACTGTTATACAATCTGTCCGTCGGTGGCAAAAGGACAGACTGCGGGCAAAGTGCTAAACACCCTCTTCTTCTGGTTCGCGCACCATGTCGGCCATGCGTTTCTTGATGCCCGATACTTCATATCCCGGGAGCTGGTAAACCCAGCCGTCCGCACGTGAATTCAATTCGCTGATGATGGCGGCCCAATCCTTGGTTTCCGCTTCATTGGCATCGCTTTGTTCGGCTGCGTCCTCAGCACCCGCGTCACTTTCACTGACTTGGGCAACCGCAGAGGCATCACCGCGGAAGCGCACCCAATTGGCATCACCATCTTCGATTAGATCAACGGTAACCGAAAATCCGTCAAAGCCTTCAAAAACGGCAGTAATGGTTTGATCTGCCGGAAAGTCTACGTCCGCGGCCTTTTTTACGTCGTCCAACAAAAGGTTCGACAACACCCGGCCAGTATCGTTGGCGATGGTATCCCGGCGCAGTTCCATGTTTGCCGGAACGTCTTCGACATCGAAATTGCTCTGCACGGGATCACCCTTCGAGACCACCAGCACTTCCCCGTCAGGATGGGTTATGGTGACGCGCTCTATGTCATCGTCCTTGATGTCTGAGATTTCACGGACCAGCCAGTCCCGCGCCCGGCTCCCAGGGTTCAATTCGCCGGTCACCAACCACGCCTGAGGATCTTCCGGCAGTAGAATGTACGTACCGCCTTCCGTTGAACCGAGGGTAAACTTTCGCTTGCCCACGAGAACCCCGGCCAAGGTGTTTCCTCCACTGTCCAATAGCTCCACCGCCTTCGCGCGCGAGTCCTCTTTTTCCACCGGATCAACCAAGTCCAGCCGATCGTAGCGGTCCGGCAGTTTCGTTTTGGGCTCGACCTTTTCCATGCGCGTAAGCTTGACGACCAATTCACCGATCTTGCCCGGTTGTGCGGGATAGTTGTCGCGTTCAACAAACACCCAACCTGAGTCGGTAGACTGCAAATTGAATGTGCCGTCCTTGTGACGGATTTTGATGGTCTTGAGATCGTTCAACGAGTCGACCAAGCCGGAAAAGGCTAAAGTCCCATCAAAATCCGATGATTCAATGGACGGACGGCTCGCCACCATCCAACCGGCAACGACGACAGCCACCAGGGTAACACCGCACAAAATCGAAAAATGACGAGGTCTCATTGCAATCAACCCCCTTCTAAACAGTTTCCGCTGTAGCCCGCTGGCGGCGCCACATGGCCACGGCAATCATGAGAACACCAAAGACGATGGGCACACCGGCAATATTGAGAAATTTTGTCAGGCTTTCCAGTTGATCAATATCTTCACGCAAAGCCCGCTGGACTTCCCGAAGTTCCCTTCGCGTGGAGAGAATTTCAGCCCGGAAGTTGGCGATCGCCCGTTGATCTTCGTCACTGATGAGGGCTTCACCCTGCCCGTCCTGCTGCACTTCAATGGCCTCGATTTCACCTTGAAGCGCTTCCAGGCGATCTAACAGCTCAGTTTCCTTAGCGCGAAAATTCTGCTCGGCCGTTAGGCGGAGTTCTTCAACCACCGTAAAGGGACGGTCCACCTGTCCACGGCCGCGCAATGATGAGAGCGCCGGCGTTCCCGTGAGATTTTCCAATCCATTGATGAGGAAAGCAGCATTGTCAGACGTGGGGACCAGCAGCCTCTGACCGAAGAAATTGCTTTCCTGCACCCAGAACCGATCCGCCAGCATGTCGGCGTCGGACACCACGACCACTTGTATGGGATTGGTGGCTTCAGCCATGTGGACCACGGGCTCGTTCTCTTCGTCATCACTTGCTGTTGCATCGTCTGCTGTTGCGGGCGGTCCATCGGGAAACGCGGACTTGGCCAAACCGGTGATCCGGGCGCCGAGCAGCAATCGTTCGCCTGATGGTTCAAACTCACTAAACAGTGCGACCACATCGGGCAGGCCCATGACTTTGTCGGACGCTATCTTTTGGGATTCA
The DNA here is from genome assembly GCA_965207985.1 of Rhodospirillaceae bacterium. GTDB lineage: Bacteria > Pseudomonadota > Alphaproteobacteria > Rhodospirillales > Rhodospirillaceae > CBDBND01. The sequence continues at coordinate 97,001 of CBDBND010000019.1, forward strand.
ACACCGGTTTGAATCAACGGCCGGATGTCGAGCCCAGATTCATCATTCAAACTGAGAACACCCGCCGTTGCTAAGGTGACGTTTTTAAGATCGCCAGTGATGGCGTCCTCAGCGTTGAGAGCGTCTGTCTGCAAGTTCATCCACGCGGGATAGTCGGAAATCACAGGCCGGCCACCCATGGCCGTATTGACCCGCACAGCGGAGCGTAGGTCTCCCGCGACGACATCGTCTTCAAAAGTTAGGCCCCAGGCCTCGATGAGTTTTTTGGCGTTGTCGATGTCCCCTGCCCCGCCAGGCATACCGCCGGCCGGGTTGTTGCCGGATTCCAGGTTCGGGTCGAGGAACATCATGACAGAACCGCCGGCCAGCACCCATTGATCAACAGTATAGGCCGCGGTTTCGCTGAGCCCATCCGGCTGCGCCAAAACCAAAACGTCGATGTCTTCGTCGATTGCGTCGATTTCCATGTCCAGGCGCTCGACATCAAAAAAGTCACGCATCTGATCCATGATCTGCCATGGTGGTGTCGGTGTACCTCCCATTCCGCCCATACCGGGTGTCATGCCACCGTCGACAGGCAATGAGGTGATCAATCCGATTTTGGGCTGGTCGGGGTTGGATAATGTGTAAACAAGTTTGGTGAGGTCATATTCGATAAAAGATTCCCGCTCGAGATTGAAAAACGGAACGACCTCCTGATCGTCGGTGGAGTTGGTTGCCGCTAAACCGAAGTAACCGACCTCATTGAGATTACCCAGCGGTATGGCCTGCAAACCAAACCCAACGGCGCGGTCTTCCACATCGGAAAACGGTTCTGGATCAAAGTACTGGATTTGCAGCATCCCGCCCGACAAGGAGGCGTACTGACTTAAGAGATCGCGGATGCGTTGATAGTAGACAGAGTGTCTGGGGCTTGCCTCGGCCAGGGATTGGGAAAAATAGACCCGAACGATAATAGGTTCCTGAATGTCCCTGAAAACCGGGATGGTTTCTTCGCTCAACGTATAAATACGCCCCTGCGTGACATCCAGGCGGGTGGAGCCGAACAGAGTCTGAGAAATAATATTGACTGCGAGGAACAGAACGGCCGCCACAGCAACCGCAACAATGGCCAAACGGTTTTTATCCATAGTTGTCATCACCCGTCTCCCTACGCCGCCTTCTTGAAATCAACGGCAACCATGTTGGCGAACAGCCAAAAAGCCATCATTGAGAAGAAGAAAATGAGATCCCGGAGTTCGATGACGCCCCGGGTCACGGATTCAAACCGGATGAGAAAACTCGACGCGGCAATGGCATCGACAAGAAAGAGCGACGCCCAGGTGCGGAAGAAATTGAGCACCAAATCCAACCCACTCATGGTGAACAGGAAGCACACCGCCGCTGCGGCAATAAACGCAATGATCTGATTCCGGGTCAGAGCCGACATGCAGGAGCCGATGGAAAGAAATGCGCCGGCCATGAGGAAACTGCCGAAGTAACTGACGAGGATAACGCCGTTGTCCGGGTCCCCCAGATAGGTCACCGTGATCCAAATGGGGAAGGTCAAAGCCAAAGCGATGCCGCAGAATATCCATGCCGCCAGGAACTTTCCGATAACAGCATCTGCTGTGGTGATCGGCAGGGTGAGCAATTGCTCAATGGTGCCGCTTTTACGTTCTTCCGCCCACAAGCGCATGGCGACAGCCGGTACGAGGAGCAGATAAAGCCAAGGGTGAAAACTGAAAAACGCCTCGAGAGACGCCTGCCCGCGATCAAAAAACCGGCCGATATAAAAAGTGAAGGCGCCATTCAACGCGACAAAGATGGCGATGAAAATGAACGCCATCGGTGTGGTGAAATAGCCGTATAGCTCCCGCTTGGCGATGATCCACAGATTATGCATGACGGGCTCCTTCCGCCGCTGCTGCTGTACTGCCACCGTTCAACGTGATTTGCCGGAAGACTGCATCCAGATCGCCACGGTCTTGATACAACTCGGTGAAAACAATGCCGCTGGACCGCACGGTCGCGCTTACCGGATCGAGGATGGCGGCGGCATTTGCCGGGACGCACCGTAGTCGTACGGTTCCGTCGACACCATCGGTGCGATCAACATGAGCCACTCCCGCCGTCGATTGCAGTTGCGCGACCAAACCGTCGGCCGACTCTTTGCCAACGACAATGCACACCGCATTGTGGTCCGGCAGTTGTTTCAAAAGGTCCTCCGCCGTGCCGTCTGCCAGCAACCGTCCGTTGCCGATAATGACGGCACGGGTGCAGACCGCTTCGACCTCTTCGAGAATATGGGTTGAAATGACGATGGCTTTATCCGCCGCCATTTCCTTAATTAAGCTGCGGACCTGATGCTTTTGATTTGGGTCCAGGCCGTCCGTCGGCTCATCAAGGATGAGCACGGGTGGATCATGCAGAATGGCCTGGGCCAAACCGACGCGGCGTTTATACCCTTTTGACAAGACATCAATCGGCCGGTCGATGACCTCTTCCAGCCCCACTTTCTCAACCAGCTCGGCAATGCGCGCTTCACCCTCGCCTGGCAAAAGTCCCCTGATTTCAGCAATGAAATTCAAAAAGGCACGGGCCGTCATGTCCTCGTAGGACGGCGATCCTTCTGCCATGTACCCGATGACCGACTTCACCGAGACCGGCTCGTTCACAACGTCATGGCCGCATACGGTTACGGTTCCTGCGGTCGGCGTCAGGAAGCCCGCGACCATGCGCATGGTGGTGGATTTCCCTGCCCCATTGGGCCCGAGGAACCCTAAGACTTCGCCTTTTCTGACGATGAGGCTGATATCGTCGACGGCGACAAACGGACCAAAATGTTTGGACAAATGATCCAGCTCGACCATGGTCTCCACGGCACCCACCTCCCGTTGGTATTCCTTGTTCGCCTGCACTCTTCGTTGAGAGAGCGGCGAAAATTTGGCTTTCCTGACGGCCGATTTCAAGGGGGCGGGCCCCTAAAACCTACCGAATTTCAGAAAATTTAGAAAAATTCGCGGTCAACACGCGACCACAGACAGAGCTGAAGAGTTAGCGGTCTATTTCGTAGCCGAGCACCTTTAGAAAGGGTGCCAATCTCTCGTTCATCTCACGTTTGTCCCGCTCGCCAAGCAAACGCCGCCAATCGCCGTCCTGATAGTCGGACACATGAGAGGTTTGAAAACCGGTCTTCATGTCTTTGACCCGCTGTTTGCCGCCTCCTAAGGCAATGATGTTGTCAGCGGTTTCGGTTTGTTCAGATGCCGTTGAGATGATGTTTTTGACCTTCGCCTTGGTGAATTGCGCCGTTACGCGATTGGTGTCTTCGTTTGACACCTTCAGGTCTAAGAATTCAGCGAGCTTTGCCGTGACCTTTTCGGGGCTATTGACAATCATAGGATACTTTATGTGTAGCGTGCGGTCCGTCGGCAGCCGCAAGTAATACTCCTCAATGCCTTGGCTGTTTGAAAAGAGCGCGAGAGCCGCTTCAAATGAACAGGCTTGAAAGCGCATATACGAAATTATCGAATCCCTCGGATCCCTGTGTGTCGTGATAAAGCAACTACTTTGGACAAGTGACTCAGGCACGACGTCATGTGTTTTGAAAACGCCACGCTGATTTTCTGTTCCATTACTGCAGATTTCTTGTGCGAGAACTCTTTTGTCTTCTTCTAAATTGGGAACAGTGTCTGGCAATGGTGTGAATCCATTCATTTTGAGCAAGGCTCTGGATACATTGAACACTCACATAGAACCCGTTCGCGGAAGGCTTCCAATCCAAATGAGTCTCTGTTTTGACAAGGGTACCGCGCCTCACTTCCGACACTGTGATGAAACACAGATTACCAAGAAATAGCCGGCGATTTTACGCCTTCTTTATAAATGGTGCGTCCAGGCTTAGTCTTCGGATTTGCGCGTTGGTGCCTTTTTCTTTCGTGGCATGGTGAACTTGAGCCAGTAGCTGCCAAGGCGTGTGGCAAAGTCGTCACTCTCGGATTGATTGAGCTACTCCCCAATTGTTGGACAGGTTCTGGTGTGATTTAAGCTACTTTCTGGGCCTGCTGATCGGTTTGGTTTTGCTCGATTGCCGTCCAATAGACCACGGCGGGCGGCCTGCCGCCAAGGGCGGAATGAGGACGCCTCTCATTGTAGAACGTGATCCATTTGCGGATACCCGCCCTGGCCTGTGAGCCGTTTTCCCAGGCGTGCAGATAGACGCACTCGTATTTGAGCGTGCGCCAAAGCCGCTCGACGAAGATGTTGTCGAGGAACCGCCCCTTGCCGTCCATCGAGATGCGCACGCCCGTCCGCCGAAGCCGGTCGGTCCAAGCAAACGAGGTGAACTGCGAGCCCTGGTCGGTGTTCATGATCTCTGGCGCACCGAACGTGTGGGTCGCCTCGTTTAACGCCTCGACGCAGAAGTCAGCCTCCAGCGTGTTCGAGATGCGCCAAGCCAGCACCGTGCGGGTAAACCAATCCATGATGGCAACCAGGTACAGGAACCCCCGGCGCATCGGCAGGTAGGTGATATCCGTTGCCCAGACCTGGTTCGGTCTGTTCACACTCAGCCCCCGGAGTAGATACGGCCAGGTCTTGTGCCCCTTCGCTGGCTTTGAGGTGCTGGGCTTCTGGTAGATCGGCATCAGGCCCATGAGCCGCATCAGGCGGCGCAACCGCTTCTCATTGACGCAATGGCCTTCGTTCTTCAAATGCCACGTCATCTGCCGGACGCCAAAGAACGGCGTGTCCAGGAACTGTTCATCGATCTCGCGCATCAGCGCGAGGTTCATCTCGCTCTCACCCTTGGGCGTGTAGTAGAACGACGACCGGGAGATCGACAGCAGCGCACACTGCCTGCTGACCGATAATCCGGGATGACCCGGCTCGATCATGCCGCGTCTCACTTCACGCCCCAGGGCTTGAGCTTTCTGGACAAAAAATCGTTGGCCACAGCCAACTCCCCAATCTTGGCATGCAGCTCCTTCACCTGCGCTTCGTCGATCTCCGGTTGCCGGCGGCCACCACGTGCGAACACGCCAGGAGCACCATCAAGCAGCGCACGCTTCCATTGATGAATCATCGTCGGGTGAACTCCGAACCGGCTGGACAGCTCGGATACGGTCTCTTCGCCCTTCAAGGCTTCGAGGGCCACTTTCGCCTTGAATGCCGGCGAGTGTTGCTTGCGTTTCGACATCTCTGATCTCCTTCTCTACGAAGACCAGCAGACAACAAATCGTAGCTTACGTCAGTGTCCGATTTCCGGGGAGTAGCTCAGATCCCCTTCCTCCTTACCGCTCAACGCTTGGCTAATCACGTAGACAACAACCATGGCAATGGGCAGACCAAGAAAAATAAAAACGTTAGAAATGTCATCACCGGCGTAGAAGAAGGCCGCACCTATAAAGACGATGCAAAGCAGCGCTTGCCAATGAGGTGGTCCCGGAAAATCGGACAGTTGTTTAAGGTGTATTCCCCCGGTTACGGAGGAATACGAGATGACGAAGCGACGGAAGTTCACGCCTGAGTTCAAGGCGAAGGTGGCGCTGGAGGCGCTACGTGGCGACCGGACGATCCAGGAGATCGCGGCGCGCTATGAGGTTCACCCCAATCAGGTCAGCACATGGAAGCGCCAGGCCATGGACGGCCTGGGCGATGTGTTCTCGAACGGCGTGGAGGCGTCCCGCCGGGACATTGAGGCCGAGGTCCACGATCTTCATGCCAAGATCGGCCAGTTGACGGTGGAGCGGGATTTTTTGGCCAAAGGGCTCAAGCGATGAGCCGGCCGGAGCGCAAGGCGATGGTGCGCCGCGACGTTTCCGGTCTCAGCTTGAGCCGTCAATGCGAGATACTGTCGATCAGCCGATCATCTCTCTATTACAGGCTGCGGGGCGAGAGCCCGGCCAACCTGGCGCTGATGCGGCGCATCGACGAGTTGTTCCTTAAACATCCGTTCTATGGGTCCCGTCAGATGGCCCGTCATTTGCGCCGCGAGGGGGGTGTCGTCGGCCGTCACCGGGTTCGGCGCCTCATGCGCCTGATGGGGCTGGAGGCGATCTACCGGGCGCCGAAGACGAGCACGCCCCATCCCGAACACCGGGTCTATCCGTACCGTCTCAAGGGCCTCGCCATCGAGCGCCCCGACCATGTCTGGTGCGCCGACATCACCTACATCCCGCTCAGGCGCGGCTTCCTTTATCTGGTCGCGGTGATGGACTGGGCGAGCCGCCGGGTCCTGGCCTGGCGGCTGTCGAACACCATGGATGCCCGGTTCTGCGTCGAGGCCTTGAATGAGGCGCTCGACACCTCCGGCAGGCCGGAGATCTTCAACACCGACCAGGGCAGCCAGTTCACCAGCTTCGAGGTCACCGGCCGCCTCAAGGAGGCCGGGATCACGATCTCCATGGACGGGCGCGGCCGGTGCATGGACAACATCTTCATTGAGCGACTGTGGCGCTCTCTCAAGTACGAGGCGGTTCACCTGCACGAGCTGACCGACGGCTTCCACGCCGAGAGGGTCATCGGCGAATGGATCGGGTTCTACAACACCGAGCGGCCCCATTCGTCGCTCGGAGGCAAAACGCCGGCGGAAGCCTACGCGGCGGGGCAGCCTGTGGATATGTTGGACAAGACTACCGCCTTGCCCACATCCCCACAGGCCCAACAACAGAAATCAAATATGATAAACAGGATTCTGACGGCATGATCAGACAGCGGAATACACCTTAGATAAGCCGTCAGACTGTCCAAACTAGTGGGACCACCTCAGGCCGACACAAGCTATCGGGTCCGGTCCACTTTGCACTATTCCACTTTGATACGTTCCAAACAGCCGATTCGGTTGGTTCTTTCACACGGACAAATTTCTTGAATACCCGTTTCAGTTCTTTCCTTTTATCTGGACAAGCTGTCGCCATGATCTCGTCTTCTTGAATGTGTGTCGCTGATACTTCAACACATTCCGTCAATAATTCGACGGATACCTCTTCTTCAACGATCCGATTGAATATGACAGTGTCGAACATGCACTTGATGGGTTCTTTCATTGGGCATACCCCACTTGAAATCTGCTGCGAGTGGTGACTCAGTGGTGACTCAGCGTTTTTTGGGTAGCTCACACATTCTCGAAAATCCACTCTAACTCATTGATTTAATTGGCGGAGGGAGGGGGACTCGAACCCCCGGGACCCTATCGAGTCCACGGATTAGCAATCCGCTGCATTACCACTCTGCCATCCCTCCGCAGAAATGAGCGGGCGTGGAACATGAAAAGTTACGTTCCTGTTGTCAAGCAGCCCAATGACGCGTAAAAAAGGCAGAATTAGGAGTGAATCCTATAAATTAATCAAAGAGTTATTGGGGCGCGCCGCTTGAGATGATCAGTCAAGAGGCTTTGTCATGCGCCCTACACACACCGCTCCACGCAGTCCCAAACCTTTGCCTTTGAAGATTAAGCAGATTACGCCGGCCCTTTCAGCGGTCACGTTTTTGCTCTCTCTTGTGATTTGGACCGACGCTACAGCCGTCGATCTGGAAGAAGGTCTGTCTGGTGAAGTGAATATCGGTGGATCGGTCGCCACCGGCAATACGGACACAGCACGCCTCGATGCCGAAATGAAAGCCCGCTTCAAGACGGGACGTCTTGAAGACAACTATCGTCTCCTTGAGGTGGTCCCACTAGTTTGGACAGTCTGACGGCTTATCTAAGGTGTATTCCGCTTTCTGATCATGCCGTCAGAATCCTGTTTATCATATTTGATTGCTGTTGTTGGGCCTGTGGGGATGTGGGCAAGGCGGTAGTCGTGTCCAACATATCCACAGGCTGACCGTCTTGCTCCGAACACCCGCATCAACTGTGGCCCGCAGAATTTTCTCGCACCCTGAATGGCCAATGCGCCGTCTGAAACGCGACATGCTGCTGGGATCAATCGGCGGGTGATGCTGAAAATACACCTCGCCGCAAAAATGCTGCCAGTAAGGGTTCTCCACCCAGCGCATCACCACCTGGTCATCGGACAGACCATACACGTGCTTGAGATATTGAAGCCCCACCATCAGCCGCGTCGCTTTGGCCGGGCAGCCGTTGTCAGGGCAATACAAGACACCAAACGCCTCATCAAAACCCTGCCAATCGATCAACTCGGTGAGCCGATAAAGTTCGTGCCGTTGATCGAGAATGTTCTCAAGCGCGGTGCGGAAGAGATCTAAAGAAGGGACGTCATTGGCTGATGTGGGGCGGCTGATGTGGGGCGCATTTTTTGATCCGGAAATTGCAAGGAACCGGCCTTGCAGTATAGAAAATCCGGCGATTCCGAACCACCATTGCCAACAAAATTGATCCGCAATAACAGTCTATTACAGAGAATCTCCGCGTCTTTCAGGATCGACTAGCTAGTCGATCCTGAAGAACCCGTTTTTCATACCACTACGAGCGTTAGATGTGTGCTGTTAGGTTCAGTCTGCCACGCCATCCGTCGCTTCCATCGGATGATTGACGCCGCAAGACGCGTTCCATGCAATCCGATCATGTCCCGGAGCAACGTAGCGCCCAAAATGCGGGCGCAATAAATTCTGAGCCGCTTCAGGATCAGTCTTAGGTTATGGCCGGCACAGGCCAGTGCCACATTCATGCGATCACCTTCAGTACCCTTGAGGTAATTGCGTCCCAACAGTCCATCCGATTTCAGATGGCCGATAACCGGTTCAATCGCCTGACGCCGTTTCAGTGACCGTTTCAGCCGTTGTGTTTTTATGCCACGCCGTTGACCCGAGATGTACACCCTTGATGCTTCCTCGCCATGGCCACGGTAGCCACGATCCACAAACACTTCTTCAACCACACAGCCTGTCAAACGGCGCACCTGCTCCAACGCTGTTGGCAATGTATGCCCATCAAAGGGATTCCCCGGCAACGCCATGCCGCCAACGATAAAGTTGCTCCTGTTTGTCGTTGCAATACTGGCCTTGACACCAAACTCATAACGCTTGTGGGCCTTGCCCTTGCCGATGCACTCCACCTCCGGGGCATGCAGGCTATACAGTTTGTTGCGATCCATCTTCTGTTGACTGAGCAGCCGCCTGGCCAGCGCCAACTCCCCGGCAAAAATCGCCTGCAACCCCTTATGGCCCGCGATCTTGCGCTCCGTGTCACGCACCACCCGGCCCAGATAGGTCTTGAGCTTCTTAATCTGACCACCCATGCGCCTCATCTGCCGGACGTGACCATAACGGTTGGCCCGCAACAGCGCCTCAGGGCCCTTACGGGCGTAGCTCTGCCGCAACACCACACCGTGTGTGTGGCACAGCTTGACAAGACGCACACGCGAACGGTTCAGCAATTTGCTGTCGGTGGGAAAGGCCACCGCCTTCTCCTGCACCGTGGTATCCACCGTCACACGCTTGAAGTCGTCGGGTTTGACCGTCTTGCTCCGAACACCCGCATCAACTGTGGCCCGCAGAATTTTCTCGCACCCTGAATGGCCAATGCGCCGTCTGAAACGCGACATGCTGCTGGGATCAATCGGCGGGTGATGCTGAAAATACACCTCGCCGCAAAAATGCTGCCAGTAAGGGTTCTCCACCCAGCGCATCACCACCTGGTCATCGGACAGACCATACACGTGCTTGAGATATTGAAGCCCCACCATCAGCCGCGTCGCTTTGGCCGGGCAGCCGTTGTCAGGGCAATACAAGACACCAAACGCCTCATCAAAACCCTGCCAATCGATCAACTCGGTGAGCCGATAAAGTTCGTGCCGTTGATCGAGAATGTTCTCAAGCGCGGTGCGGAAGAGATCTAAAGAAGGGACGTCATTGGCTGATGTGGGGCGGCTGATGTGGGGCGCATTTTTTGATCCGGAAATTGCAAGGAACCGGCCTTGCAGTATAGAAAATCCGGCGATTCCGAACCACCATTGCCAACAAAATTGATCCGCAATAACAGTCTATTACAGAGAATCTCCGCGTCTTTCAGGATCGACTAACTGGGCCGGAGCAGAAGCATTCCTAATGGAGGCCTCTCAGGCAGCAAGTTGCTGCCACTCGACGAGGGCAGCGGCTCGAGCTTGTTTGAAAATATCGCGACGGTTGAGATGACGTTGGTGGTTGAAGTGGTTGTAGATCGAGGCATGGACGGAAGCGAACTTCTGCAGGGTCTTGATGTCTCTGAACCGAGCCATTGCCCCTTCCCGTCGTCGGAAGGGCTGGCGTGAATTTTCGGCCCGCTTGTTGAGCCAACGCTCGATCTCTTGGCGGCTCTCGTTGCCGATCACCTTCATCGCAGCCCTGTATGACTTTAGCCTGTCCGTAACGATCGTGGCCGGCCGACCATAACGCTTCATCGCACGTCTTAGAGCCTGACCGAAAAAGAATTGAGTGGAATCAGTCCCTTGTGATTCCCTTGTTGTGTTCGCCAGCAAGGAGGATAACAAGATGTGGACTGACGCCACTCGTGAGAAATATGAGCGCGAGGCGCACCGCTACGCAAGCGATCTGAGCGATACCGAATGGTGCGTGATCGAACCCCATATGCCGCCCGCAAGGGCTCTGGGCCGCCCGCGCAAGACGGATATGCGGGAAGTGATGACCGCGATCCTGTACATGGCCCGCAGCGGCTGCCAGTGGCGCATGCTGCCCGGCGAGTTTCCGCCGCGCAGCTCGGTTCAGTACTATTTCTACAAGTGGCGCGACGACGGGACGTGGCAGGAGGTCAACCGGGCGCTTCTGGCGCGCACCCGCGAGGCCGAGGGGCGGGCCGCTGCCGCGACTGCCGGGGTGATCGACAGCCAGTCGGTGAAGACCACGGAAAGCGGAGGCACGCCATAGATAGTGTGTCTCACCGTTGATCCGGACAAACACCTCATCAAGATGCCAGCGCCAGTTTGACCAATTGCGTCGATCTATCCGCCTCTTCCGGACCTCGGCGGCAAACAATGGGCCAAAGCGGTTCCACCAATACCTTACCGTTTCATAACTGATATCAATGCCCCGTTCGTGGAGGAGGTCTTCGATCTGGCACAGAGAGAGTGGAAATCGCACATACAGCATCACAACGCTGCGAATGACCTCGGGCGAGCTATTGAAGTAACGAAAGGGATTGTGCATCGCCAAAGGCTAAGAGACCTTACTTCCTGGCTCAAGCCAATTTAGTCTGACAGTGCCCATGCGCGTCAACCGGCCAAGGCCGCGTCGATTGTGTTTGCAAGCCCGGATAATTCCCGATCTCTCGTGCCGTTGATTCCGATAAGTCAATCAACTGTGCCAGCATATCCCAGAAACCATACTGTTCACCTTGTGACATTGTCGGCCGAACGGTACGGTTGAGCGAAGCCAGAGCGCGCTAAAACTGCCCCGCCGGACAGATCATGAGTTTTTGAAGACACCGACGTACGGGTTGTGCCGGGCCTTGCCGTAGACAATTGGCGTCATCGCCGATCAGCCGGAAAGCGCTTTTGGCGCCTCGCTGGGTTCGGTAATGAAGTCTCTGGCTGGCGATGGTAGGGTGTCTGTCATGAGTAAGGCAAAGCGGGCAGCCGCGCCGAGAAGGGTCGCCATCATAGGCGGGGGCGTTTCGGGCCTGGGTGTGGCTTGGGTACTGGACCGTCACCCTGACCGGTTCGATTTCCGGCTGTTCGAAGCGCAGGACCGGCTCGGCGGCAACGCCATGACGGTTGACATGCCCCAGAACGACGGCACGAAGATTCCGTTCGACATTTCCGTCACCGCCTGCATTCCCTCTGTCTACCACCACATCCTCTTGTTCATGGAGCAGCACGGGATTGACTTGGTCGATACGCGGTTCAGCTACAGCGTGCGGTATCGAGGCGGCATCTACGCGCACGACTTCGATTCCGATATAGGGCGTGAACTGCGGCCGGAAATCGTTAAGTTCCAGAGGCTCCTGCAGCGCCTGAAGTGGTTTGGCTGGCTCAACCGTACGCGGTCGAAGCTGTTGAATGCGCTCAACCCGTTCAACTACGTCAGCATGGGCACGGTGCTCAATTTCGGCCGCTTCTCGGGCGATTTCCGCTACAAGGTTTTGAAGCCGATGTTCGTCAACTTCCTGATGGCGACCAACGTGTTCGACATGCCGGCGTCGCTGTTCGCGCGCTACCTGGAGTTTTTCGACGTTGAGAAGGCGACGCCGATGCTGACCTGGAACGGCGGCACGCGGCGCATCTACGAGGAAATGTCGGCGGGCTTCCAGGATAAGATCCATCTCGGCCGTCCGGTGCGGAAGGTTTATCGGTGCCCGTCTGAGGTTGTCGTCGAGGACGAGGACGGAAACACCGAGACGTTTGACGATGTCGTCTTCGCCTGTAACGCGAACCAGACGCTGATGATGTTGGACCAACCGACCCTGCTGGAGGGCTGGCTGCTGTCGTCGATCCGCTACGAGAGCGAGCTCCACAACCACGCCATTGTCCATTGGGACGACTCAGTGCTGCCGGACAACGTGGTCAGGCCGCTGGACACGCGCAGCAACCACATCGAGCAGTACGGCGCCCGGCCCGACAATTATGAGATCACCTATATCATGCACAACCAGCAGCCCTGGGCGAAAGGCTCGGACAAGCCATGTCTGGTGACTTACAACCCGGTCACCAAGATCGACGAGGCGAAGATCGTCCTGCGGCACTGGTTCCAGCACATCGTCCACGATGTGCGCCACGTCGCCTTGCTGGTCCACCTGTTCCGCTTCATCCAGGGCAGGCGGCGGAGTTGGCATTGCGGCGCCCACACGCTGATCAACGCGCAGGAGACGTGCCTCGTCACCGGCCTCGTCACCGCGCGGCAGTTAGGGGCAGACTATCCCTTCGAGGATTCAGAAGCACGCAAGTGGTTCAACTTCTACGGCCGCATAATGTACGGGTGGCGCCTTAGGAAGGCGTGAACGGCGGATCGTTATCAATGGTCGAAGACACCCGATCGCCGACAGCGCACCCGTTGGCGCCCACACCCTTATGACTGTCCACGTCACCTTGCCGACGATGTGGACGTCCTCGGTAAGGCACTTGTAGCCGGCGTAATCGGCGTTGGCTGGCAGGAAGCAGTTCGCCGACCACCCGCAGCCCCCGCCGAGCGCGACCGCCCTGCTAGCACCTGGGATCACGATTTGCTGATACGTCAGTCTTTGAAGCGACGTTGATGGACCTATGTTTTGGTCCAGAGGAAGGGCTTGGCGTTTTCATTCTAGGCCTCGATGAAATGGTCGATGTGCTGGGCAGTTGGGCGACGGAGGAGAATGAGGCGCCGCGCAGGAACTGGCTTTCCTGGACAGAGCACCAGACCTCGACCTGCACCTCCCGAAAATCTTATCCATCGGTCTTCATGATCCAAACCGCTTAGTTGCGGATAAGGTGTTCGGAAATGACAGGGCTCAGACAGCCAGGAGCCAGTGTAGGATGGGCGCCAGGCCCATGCAGGCCAGGAGGCGTTTGGCGAGATGGCACCCAAACAAGCAAACGCGGTGATTGGCGTTCAGGTCACGACGGATGTGGCTCTCTACGATATCGGGGTGGCGGGACGATCTAAATGACTTGGTGTGGGAACCCGACCGTGACCGAGGAGGCGTAATCGTGGCGTGACCGGGGACGGGGTCGACGGCTTTCGGGCAGGAAGAACTCGGCATGGGACCGGTGAAGGTCTGCCCGCACCCAGGTTCGGCGATACGTCCTGCACCAAGATGAGCGAGCAGGGGGTCAGTGGACTATTTGCGAGATATTAGGGTGTGGACTCAATTGATCCAGCATCTTATGGCGAAGAGTTGGATCATTGCGAGGAAGTTTTTGGCTGATTTCTCGAAGCGCGTTGCTAATCGGCGCATGTCTTTCATCTTGCAGAAGAACCGCTCGACGATGGTCCTTTGGGCATAGAGGTTTGGATCGTGCGGGATAGGATGACGCGCGTTGCTCTTTGAAGGAATGACAGCCAGCGCTCCTTCATCGGCGATCTGCTGCCTGATTTTGGCGGTGCCATAGGCCTTATCAGCGACGATGGCGAGCGGGGCCTTTTCCCAATCCAGGAAAGAGCCCATGGCTTGGCTGTCATGGACCTGCCCGCCGGTGATGTCCAGCCGGAGCGGGCGGCCCTTGGCATCTACGGCCGCGTGAACCTTACTTGTGCGACCCGCGCGTGAGCGTCCAATACCTTCTGCCAAGCCCCCTTTTTTGACCCTGCCGCTGCGCGGTGAGCCTTGACGATGGAACTGTCAATGAAGATCAGACTGTCCTCGCACTGCTTGGCAAGAGCATCGAAAATGCCTTGCCATACACCCCGCTCACCCCATCGGGTGTAGCGGTTATAGACCGTGGTCCGCGGGCCGTAACGCTCCGGTAAGTCCCGCCATGGGGCACCCGTGCGCAGAATATAGAAGATACCGTTCAAGACCTGACGGTCATCCTTACGCTGAGGACCGCGCCCCTGTTTGGGAAGAAGTGGGCCGATCACCGACCACTCCTCATCTGTCAAATCAAACCGTGCCACTCTTGCCTCCAATAAAAGAGGCTGTGAATCACACCTGCTTAGGTAAAATCAAGACATTGAATTGGGTTCACACCCTAGTCAGTAGGCGAAGATTAGTTGAGTGGGTAAAATTTTGTCACCACGAAAGAAGCGTAAACATTTGTAACATCGCATGTCCTTATTCGGTTGTTTTATGATACGGGGGTTCGTCCTATATAGGCGGTTTTGAATTAGGGGTGCTCCATGAGCAACGCCTCAAGCACGGCGGGCAAACCACGTTCGCCTTTTTCGAAGTTGTCATCGGAATGGACGTTCGAAAGATCACCACACCTTCGCGGCGGCTGGTGGCGGAGGCGGTGGTGAAATCAAGTTCTACAGGGTTATCCGTTGTAACGCCTGTTGTGTACGTTGTCTCGCGCTCAAACTGGACCGGCCGACCGTACGGCTTCGCTCCTTCCTTCTGGAGTGGGGCTGATTGAACAAAACCAACCTAACAGATGGAAGGAGTATACAGAGCGTGCGCTTCGCGATGGGGTCAAATGGAGTGCAGGAGTTCGTAACGGCAAAAGAGATGGGCATCCGGGGTCCGGTTGGCGACTGGCACGCGCTGAGGTCAAACCCCGACTACAAAGCGGACTGGCGGGCGCACGGCGGTGCTCCGCCGGTCGTGCATTCCGAGGGGTTCGCGTTGCGCGTTCAAACCGAAGCCGACGTCGAGGCGGACCGATGGGGCCTGTTGGCTTGGGAGGACCCAAGGGAGAGAAGCAAGTTCAAGCCGTTCTGGATCGACGAAAAGATGCTCGAGGTCACGGTCGTGGAGCCGGGGGAACCGGTAGGAGTGATTGCACGCGCGACAGGACAGAACGTCTCGGGGCTGCATCTTCTCAACGGTGTGCTGGTCCTAAAGGTGCAAAGGGGGCGGCGTGTAGAGCAGATCCGGATATTGGAGGGGGATTCCTTCGACATGGAACGAAGCGTTCTCCAAGTGCGCCATGAGTTCGATGTGCTTCCGCTCACGGCAATGCCCAGGCTTGCCAACCTTGCCGCGATGATGACGGTGCGGAAGCGCCCTGCATCCAACCGGTAGTGCTCCTCCTCGCGCAATGGGCACTCGCCGCATACGATCGGGACGATAAGCTGATTCACACCCTGGCGATGGCAAAGGACAGCGGTCGCCGACGCGGCGAGCGGCGGTTTGGGCAGGCCGGATGGGCGGCCGGCCGAAAACGATGACATTGGCGGAATGGCTGGACATGACGTGACCGCAACACAGGCAAATCCGGTTACGGATTGCTTCCGCAAATTTCGGGAGTGGACTCCTCGCCCCTCCTGGGGCTAATGAACGGAGTCCCTACAAAGTCGGAATCAACCGTCCTGGGTCACTGAAAAACCGGACCCCAAGGGTAGCTAGTCGATCCTGAAAGACGCGGAGATTCTCTGTAATAGACTGTTATTGCGGATCAATTTTGTTGGCAATGGTGGTTCGGAATCGCCGGATTTTCTATACTGCAAGGCCGGTTCCTTGCAATTTCCGGATCAAAAAATGCGCCCCACATCAGCCGCCCCACATCAGCCAATGACGTCCCTTCTTTAGATCTCTTCCGCACCGCGCTTGAGAACATTCTCGATCAACGGCACGAACTTTATCGGCTCACCGAGTTGATCGATTGGCAGGGTTTTGATGAGGCGTTTGGTGTCTTGTATTGCCCTGACAACGGCTGCCCGGCCAAAGCGACGCGGCTGATGGTGGGGCTTCAATATCTCAAGCACGTGTATGGTCTGTCCGATGACCAGGTGGTGATGCGCTGGGTGGAGAACCCTTACTGGCAGCATTTTTGCGGCGAGGTGTATTTTCAGCATCACCCGCCGATTGATCCCAGCAGCATGTCGCGTTTCAGACGGCGCATTGGCCATTCAGGGTGCGAGAAAATTCTGCGGGCCACAGTTGATGCGGGTGTTCGGAGCAAGACGGTCAAACCCGACGACTTCAAGCGTGTGACGGTGGATACCACGGTGCAGGAGAAGGCGGTGGCCTTTCCCACCGACAGCAAATTGCTGAACCGTTCGCGTGTGCGTCTTGTCAAGCTGTGCCACACACACGGTGTGGTGTTGCGGCAGAGCTACGCCCGTAAGGGCCCTGAGGCGCTGTTGCGGGCCAACCGTTATGGTCACGTCCGGCAGATGAGGCGCATGGGTGGTCAGATTAAGAAGCTCAAGACCTATCTGGGCCGGGTGGTGCGTGACACGGAGCGCAAGATCGCGGGCCATAAGGGGTTGCAGGCGATTTTTGCCGGGGAGTTGGCGCTGGCCAGGCGGCTGCTCAGTCAACAGAAGATGGATCGCAACAAACTGTATAGCCTGCATGCCCCGGAGGTGGAGTGCATCGGCAAGGGCAAGGCCCACAAGCGTTATGAGTTTGGTGTCAAGGCCAGTATTGCAACGACAAACAGGAGCAACTTTATCGTTGGCGGCATGGCGTTGCCGGGGAATCCCTTTGATGGGCATACATTGCCAACAGCGTTGGAGCAGGTGCGCCGTTTGACAGGCTGTGTGGTTGAAGAAGTGTTTGTGGATCGTGGCTACCGTGGCCATGGCGAGGAAGCATCAAGGGTGTACATCTCGGGTCAACGGCGTGGCATAAAAACACAACGGCTGAAACGGTCACTGAAACGGCGTCAGGCGATTGAACCGGTTATCGGCCATCTGAAATCGGATGGACTGTTGGGACGCAATTACCTCAAGGGTACTGAAGGTGATCGCATGAATGTGGCACTGGCCTGTGCCGGCCATAACCTAAGACTGATCCTGAAGCGGCTCAGAATTTATTGCGCCCGCATTTTGGGCGCTACGTTGCTCCGGGACATGATCGGATTGCATGGAACGCGTCTTGCGGCGTCAATCATCCGATGGAAGCGACGGATGGCGTGGCAGACTGAACCTAACAGCACACATCTAACGCTCGTAGTGGTATGAAAAACGGGTTCTTCAGGATCGACCAGTTAGTCTGACAATGCCCAGGGATGTGCGTGAACTTTGGCGAGAAGGCACAATCCCGGAATCCGTTCACGCGCCGCGGGGCATGCTTGAGTTCTGGTTCGACCCGTCCAGCCCTTACGTCAGGGACGTGTTTCAGCAAGACAAGACATATGTGTTTTTTGCGCCAGCGGATGGCGGTCAGCACTGGCAGCCAAGACCTTGTAGGACATGGGGTTTGAAAATGTCGCGCACATCGACGGCGGCTTCACCGCGTGGAGAAATGAGGGACACGCGATTCAGGAAAAGAAACAGCCGGACCGGAAAGAAGTCTGAGCACACATTTTCAAGAAAATGCCATCCCAGCCAACCCTTCTTGGGTTTCTAGAGACCTCTCTCCCCTGTCCCATATTTTCTAATCAATTCAAACGTTTGCGGGCTGATTACGCGAGCCTTTCATGGGCGCCGGGATCCTCCAGCCTTAGGGTTCATAAATTCGTCCCTCGATGTCGGCCGGTGTAAACTCGCCCACAATGTACATGTCGCCTTTACACACCCACTCGCCATTTTCCTTACTCCACAGGAACAGGTACATGACCGAGAAGGGTTCAATGGTTTTATCGTGATACTCAGCGTACATATTTGCCCAATCCCAACCGGCATCTCCGTTCACGTAAGTATCAACAGATTCAATCCTGATTTCGCCGCGTAACGCGACATCGTCATACATTTCTTTGAGCTGCGCGCGACCCTTGTATGACCGGGGCTCGTCCGCCGCGAGCCCCCGCGTATCTTTTGCATAAAACTGATCGTAGATGAGTGCTGGATTGTCGGTCGCGTGGGCCATTTCCATGAGGTCATATTTGGCGCGGATAGCTTGTTTGAACTCTTCCAACTCAGCGGATTCCTCCCCGCGGACGGAAGCGGAGGCTGTCACAAGTCCTATCATCACCGCAAAAAAAGCGAGATAGAAATCTCCAGTTTTAGGCATCATGAGAATTCCTCCATTTGTTAAACATTTGCCGAATGTCACGCCTATGGCGACTTTATTGACCCTGACTCCGCTTATGCTAACGGTCATTCTGCCGATCAGCAGATTCTTGTGCTTCGGATATAACGTAAAGGCGGATGGCCTCTGAAAGATCAGTATCCAGCACCCCCTCAAATGCCACCATGCCAACCCCCGACAAGACGCCATCAAGAACAACATCATTCCATAGCCCATTGTCGAGGTATTCGGAGAAGCGGAGATCAGGCTGAATCTTGTTCCCGCGGGCTTCGCGGCCGTGACATCCGAAACAGAATCGATGAAACGCATAACGACCAAGGGCGCTCTTATCGGCGTCGACGTCGATGGCTGGCGGAGACCGCAAGTCCTGAGGTTCGTAATCGTATGCTGGAAGTGTGGCCGCTCCGCCGAGCTTGAACGCAACAACCCGGTTGGCATGGGGCAGGTCAGCAGGATACGGCACCGGATCCGGCGCCAGAGTGGCGGCACCGCGGCCGAGGGCGATGGCAATATACTGCTCACCGTTCACCTCATAGGAAACCGGCCCTGCAACACCGCTGTTTTGAACATCCGCCGACCAAAGTTGACGGCCGGTTTTGGCATCGTAGGCGACAAAGTCACCGTTGACAGTGCCGCGGAAAACGAGATCACCGGCCGTCGCCAAGGTTCCGCCGCCACTGCCGTCCGCACGCCACGCCTCGGTCTGTGTGACCGGATTCCAGGCCAGCAAATAACTGCGGGACCGGCTTTCAGCTACGAACACACTGAAATCCATCTCAATGCTGAGGTCGTAGGCGAGATTCCAGAGACCGGCTGCGTAGTCGAACCTCACATCGTTCTGCCAAATGAAACGGCTGTCCAACGTCGGGATGTAGACAAGGCCAGTAGCCGGGCTAAACGCCATTGGGTTCCAGTTGTGGGCACCCGATGGTCCCGGCTGAACGTATACGGGCTCGTTTCCAGCCGCACGAGCGCTGGGATTTTCGACCGGCCGTCCTGACTCGAGATCCACATGGCTGGCCCAATTGACGGCGGAAAACGGCTCAGCGGAAATCACTTTTCCCGTTTCGCGATCTAAAACGTAGAAGAAACCGTTCTTAGGCGCCTGCATGAGCACCTTTCGCATAGTTCCATCAATAACGAGATCGGCGAGAATGATCGGCTGCGTCGCCGTATAGTCCCAGCTCTCCGCAGGAGTAGTCTGGTAATGCCAGACGTAGTCACCCGTATCCGGATCCAGCGCAACAATGGACGCCAGGTACAGGTTGTCCCCGCCCCCGGGTGACCGTACGGCTGCATTCCACGGCGTTCCGTTCCCCGTACCGATATAGAGAAGATCCAAATCCGGATCATAAGCCATGCCGTCCCAGACCGTACCGCCGCCGCCGAAGATCCACCACTCACCCGTCCAGGTTTCGGCGGCTATGCGCATGGCTTCATTTTCGAAACCCAGGCGCGGGTCTCCCGGAACCGTATAGAAGCGCCAATTCATATCGCCCGTCACGGCGTCATAGGCCGATACATAGCCGCGCACATCGTAATCCGCACCGGCATTGCCAATGATCACCTGATTCTTTACGACCCGCGGTGCACCTGTGATCGTATAGGCCTTATCGGGATCGGTGGTGATTTGTTCCCAGACTTTGGTTCCGGACTTTGCGTCAATGGCAATCAACCTGCCGTCCAGCGTGCCGACATAGATATTATCTCCCCACGCCGCAACGCCACGATTGACCGGCTGGCAACAGGCTTTGACGAGGGTTTCAGGCGGTATCTCAGGGTCATACTTCCACACCCGTTGGCCGGTTACCGCATCAAAGGCATAGACCACTCCCATAGCGGCAGTGACATACATGCGACCGTCAATAACAATCGGTGTCGCTTCAACCACGTTGTGATCGTCGAGGTCTGAAAACCACACCAGTCCCAACTCGCCGACATTTCCAGTATGAACTTGCTTGAGCAGGCTGTAGCGCTGTTCCGAATGAGTGCGGCCGTGTGACATCCAATTGTGTGGTTCAGCATCCGCATTGACCAATCGTTGAGTTGCAACAGATGAGTCTTGATGGTCCTCCGCGTAGACGACCGCCAGTGGCGTGAATGTAAGACAGGCCGCAATTGCGGATCTGGCGAGCCTATACGAAAAACTAGACATGCTTCACATCCCGGCAAATGGCGTGCAGGTTATCTGTCTTACCATGATTTAACGAAGGTGGTCCCTACGTAAAAAAAAGACTCTCACTCCGCCGCTAATCGTTTTCTTACGCAATGCGACGGAGTGAGAAATTCCCGGGGGAGGGAATTGGAAGGTGTTAGAAGTTGTAGTTAACCCTCAAGCCGTAGGTTGTCTTCCTCGGCAGAGGAATGTTAAGCGCCGTCGGCGTAAAGGTCTCATAGTCAAATGCTTTTTGCGCTTGGTCGGGCGTCTCGTCGCCAAGGATATTCTTGCCCCACAACTCGATACGCATGTTTTCCATTTCAACGCCGATCCGGACATTGAGCAGGTGTTGCGACCCGGTCGAGAGCAAGTTGGCCTTGGTGACGTACTTTCCGCCGATGTAAACGAGATCAGCCCCGGCGTACCAATCCATCGAGCTGTTCAAGGCGCTGGTGTACGTCGCATTGATGAACCCTTGGTTCTTCGGCGATTGTTGCAGCCGGTTGCTCAACACGACCGGGTCAGCGCTGATTGAAACAACAGACAGGTCATCGCCCCGCTTGATCGTCGTATCATTAAGGGAGTAAGCCCCCGACACGTTAAATTCGTCGGTCACTTGGTACGACACATCGAATTCAATACCTTTCATATTCGTCTTGCCTTGGTTGGTCAGCACGGTGCCGATAAACAACGATGGCTGCAGCAAGGTAATCGATTGTGGAGTCTGCTGGTTGGTGATTGAACCGATGTACCCGGTCAACGTCATGGTACCGCGTCCATCCATAAACTGGGACTTGATCCCGACATCATAGGAATCAAGCGTCTCCTGCTCGACCTCTAACCTCGCACCAGTGGCCGCAGCAACGGCATCGGCGACTCCCGGCGCCAACGCACCCGGAGAGAGGTTGGAGTTGAACGCGCCCGGGCGGGACCCGCGTGCCCACAACGCAAAGATCATGGTGTCATCGGACACCTCGTACTTGAGCGAGACACGTGGTGTAAACTCTTTCCACTTGCCCGTCACCGGCGTACCCGGTCCTCGTGCGTCAGTAGCCCAGAACCTCGGTGAGTCTTTGATCTTGTCAGACTGATAGCGGCCCTCAAGTCCGAGTTCGAGGTCGTCTGTCACATCGTAGTAGATGCTGGCGAAAGCGGAGAACGTATTGGTTTGGCGGCGTGCGCCCGGCAGGACCAAAGGCGCGCCGAGAGAAACGTCACCGATGACCGCACCGACGTCCGAGAAATAAACGTAGTTGCCGCCGACGCTCCAGCGCAGCCGCTCGTCACTGCCCGAGGTAATACGAAATTCTTGCGAGAAGTCTTCAGCATCTCCCTCAAGGCTATACAGCCAAAACTGATCAGGCCTTACGCCCGGAATAACCCCAAAGAACGGATTTGCCGCATTCTCGTTCGACCATTCCTGCTGGATGTTGGCGTCTTTGGTTGCGTTATACCCGGTAGTCGCTTCAACGGTGATATCGTTTTCGAGGGTATAGGCGACCTTGAGATTGGCGTGGAAGTTTTCGCTTTTCAGCCCCGGCTTGGTGTTAAAATCACCAAACTGTAGGGCCGGAAGCGTATTGTCCAGCCAGCGCTGGTCGACGAACCGTGCGTGCGTATCGTTGTCACTCGCTTCGGGAACAATACCGCAGAACCAATCGGGGTCTCCATCACCGTCAACGTCACAGGTGTGGTCCTCGGCAATGAATCGGACATGAGCCCCGGGGTCGTCCCTATATTTATACAAGTTGGCGACCGCCCGGATTTCGAGTTGGTCAGACGGTGTGAATTTGAGAGTTCCCCATAGGCTTGACGTTGTCTGGCCGCCGAGCGGTTGGCTCGTGGAGGAACTTTGATACTGGGCCCCTTCGTTGCGGTGCTCACCGCTGAGCCGGAAGAAGACTTTGTCTTCGACGATCGGCCCTTCAACGGACAGACCGAGCTGGGTTGAGTCGTAGTTGGCGTACTCCGCTACGGCGCGGCCGCTCCATTCGTCTCCAGGATCGCGGGTCGTCACGCTGATGGCGCCCGAAAATGTGTTACGGCCGAAGGTCGCCGTTTGCGGCCCTTTCAAGATTTCGATGCGTTCGATATCGAGTGTACCCGGCGTATTACCGCTGTAGATCGGGACGCCATCAAGGAACAGAACGGCAGAGGCCGACGACTGTGCGAAGCTGTTAACCGAGAGGCCGCGGACAATGTATTGGCTGCTCGCGCGGTCCTGACGCCCGGTCCCGCCCCAGTCGGTGTAGAACATGCCCGGCGTCATGCGCGACATTTCTTCCATGCTTTGCAGATTGAACTTTTCAAGCTGAGCGGCGCTCAAGGCTGTGATCGCCAACGGCACGTCAAGCAACGTCTCATCGCGCTTACGCGCGGTCACGGTAATTTCTTCTAAGGCCAATTGTTGCGCCGATGCCATGTCCGTTGAGAAAACGGCAGCGCTAATGGCTCCCACAATGATGTGGTGGACACGAATTTTCATTTACCCCTCCCCGTAACCCGATTGGGTTAAGACTGAATACACGCCGTTCTCGGCGCACTGAGTATTTTTTTGTTTATGTTTGCCGATGACAAATTTGTTTTTTTTATACTGATTTGAAATGGTGCGAATAACTATGAAGCGCATGCGGCTGGCGGGAACAGGCCTTAGAGTCTGGCCGGAAAAGAATCGTTTATTTTCATAACCTTGCTAGTCTACGGATGAAGACTTGGATGCTGGCGATCAGGAGCCAGGCAAGGGCGCTCTCGACGGTCGCCTTGAAGTCCTTCGCAAGGCGGCGGCTGCGCCCGAACCATGCGAAGGTGCGTTCGACCAAGGGACTGATTCCACTCAATTCTTTTTCGGTCAGGCTCTAAGATCATCTGAATATGTATGGACAAGTAGCAATTACAGGTCTGCTTAGAGTCTGGCCGGAAAAGAATCGTTTATTTTCATAACCTTGCTAGTCTACGGATGAAGACTTGGATGCTGGCGATCAGGAGCCAGGCAAGGGCGCTCTCGACGGTCGCCTTGAAGTCCTTCGCAAGGCGGCGGCTGACCTCCTGCCACGTCCCGTCGTCGCGCCACTTGTAGAAATAGTACTGAACCGAGCTGCGCGGCGGAAACTCGCCGGGCAGCATGCGCCACTGGCAGCCGCTGCGGGCCATGTACAGGATCGCGGTCATCA
Source organism: Rhodospirillaceae bacterium (assembly GCA_965207985.1). Lineage (GTDB taxonomy): Bacteria > Pseudomonadota > Alphaproteobacteria > Rhodospirillales > Rhodospirillaceae > CBDBND01. Next base: position 120,756 of record CBDBND010000019.1, read on the forward strand.
CTTCCCGCATATCCGTCTTGCGCGGGCGGCCCAGAGCCCTTGCGGGCGGCATATGGGGTTCGATCACGCACCATTCGGTATCGCTCAGATCGCTTGCGTAGCGGTGCGCCTCGCGCTCATATTTCTCACGAGTGGCGTCAGTCCACATCTTGTTATCCTCCTTGCTGGCGAACACAACAAGGGAATCACAAGGGACTGATTCCACTCAATTCTTTTTCGGTCAGGCTCTTTAGAGACCAAGCCCATGGTTTATCTCATATCAACGCCAAAGGTTCTCATTCCAAAACAGCATTCTTTTTTGACCGAGCGGTGCGGGCCATTCGGAAGAGATGTATATACCGCTGGTCAGAGCGCTGCGGTTTGGAGGGACTGGCGGGGCAAAAACAGCTGCGAAAATCCGCCAATGACGAAGAGTGAAGAGGCGATCATTAGAATGGGCGTGTAACTGCCGGTCAAATCGAACCCAAAGCCAAACATCAGCGGTCCAACGGCAGCGCCGGCGATCACGGATGAAAACAGAATGCCATAAAGTTTTCCGTAGTACCGCAGGCCGAAGTACTTGGCCGTCATATACGCCACGATATCGAACTCCGCCCCTCCGGCCAGACCAACAAAAATGGCCGCCACCAGGGCTCCCGACGGACCGCCAACGCCCATCGCCCACAGCGCACAGCCGATCGCGGGCAACGCCATGATCACCACGGACAACAGGGCTGCAGGCACGTGGTCCAGCAGGTAGCCGGCTATGATGCGCCCGGTCAGCACCGAAATGCCGATGAATCCGGCGTAGGACGCGGCCTGCGCTCGCGATAGCCCGGTATCCGTCAGAATGGGAATGTAGCTGGCGATAAAGCCGGAAATGCTTGTGGAGAAGAACAAAAACGAAAAAGCGATAATCCAAAACGGCAACATCTTTAAGGCGGCGCGCAGATCGATGCCGGTGTTATCGGGATCATCTCTGTCCGCAGCCGTTCTCTGAGGATCCGTTCCCGCTTTTACGAAAAACCAAAAATAGACCAACGGTAGAACAAACACGATCGGCACAAAGGCCAATGCCAGGTAACCGCCCCGCCAACCGAACTCCCCGATCGCCAACGTGACGTAAATGGGACCGACTGTGGCAAAGAGGCCTGTCCCCATCAGGGTGATGCCGAAAGCCAGCCCGCGCTTCTTAACAAACCAACTGCTCACGGCCCGTGTCCAGACCACCGGCGACGTCCCCGCCCCGAGAATTCCAATCAACGCATAGGCCAAGTACAAGCCCCACAGCGTGCTGGCCAAAGCGGATGTACTGCCCACTGCGACGGAAATACCAAACACGGACCACAAGGCGACGCGCCGGGGCCCGTAGTGATCGGTCAAATAACCGGCAACCGGTCCAGCAAAGATAAGGGTGAGATAACAGAACACGGTGGCGCTTTGAATGGCACCGCGGGACCAACCGTACGCGTCTTCAAGTGGGCCGACAAAGGCTCCGATGGTGTAAATGGGCACCGCCGTAATACCGCAGGTCACGCCCATGGCCGCAACCAGCAAGACCCGCCAGCCGGTCTTGAATTCTTGAACGGATGTATGGGTGTGTTCGTGGCTATCCATCGTTAAACGGTACTTTCAATTGTTTGAATGAACGGAGGTGACGGGTCACCATGCCGGCGCTTCATCACACACAAGGTCTTGCTAAGTCCGCGAGCGGCGTAGCCCGGTATCTACCGGAATGATGCGCCAGCCATCACCGATGCGATAGCCGACCCCTATGCCATTGCCTTTCATTTCCCCCGGTTTTTCATCCCGTGTGTGTGTATAAAGCAACTGTCCTCTGTAGGACCACTGCATCTGGCCGGCTTCGTTTTCGACAATCACCCAGTTGCCCACCGATTTTTCACCAGGCTTGGCCAAAATTGCCCGCCAATTCTCCTGCATGCATTGTTCAGGACAGGTTTGGGCCACTTTGATGGCTTCCCAATCCACCGGCGCATAGATGGTGAGCCCGTCTTCATTGGCATAGGCCAACCCAAGATCGATTGTCTGAATGGTGATCCAAGAGGGCAACCCCGGTGCGGGTTCGAGGATCACCGCGGACCATTCCCCGTCCAATCCATGTCCGTGCACCTCTTGCGCGTCGGTGTCCTTGTCATAAGTGAACAAGGGCTGTCCTTGATAGGACCACTGACGAATACCGTCTGCCACAGACTGAATCGTCCACTCCCCTTGATCCAACGCCATCCAAGGGGCTTTGAAGGCGGTCCAATGGTTCGGTGGCGCCTGTTGTGCGCCAGCCTCGCCAGAAGCCGCACGCGTGTAGAGAGTCCGGCCCCGGTGGTCGGCCAGCACATAGCCAAGATAAGTCGGCTCAACGGTCATACCGGGCGGCACTTGGCGCGGTTCAAAAAACACCCGCCATTGCCGCCGCCCCAGTCCGTCTCCTAGCCGGGCCCCCGGAAACGTGTCGTTCACGAAGGTATAGAGCGGCCGGTCCTTGTAGGCCCATTGCCGCGTGCCTTCGGGGCGCTCGAAGATGCTCCACTCCCCCAGACCTTCAGCATTTGCAGCCGCCTGCATGGGAGTCCACGTCTCCAGACACTCCTCGACGCAGATCAGATCGCCCGGCGCCGCCTCTCCTTCATTCCAGTACAGCGACTGTTCCGCTTGGGTGAGAACATAGACGCCGGCTCCTGTGCTGTTAACGTGGAGACCGTCGGGAACGGACGCAATCTGAGCAGCGGCGGGTCCAGACAAGACTGCCAACACACCCAGTATTGCCGCAGATGCCATCACGCCAGGATGTCGGTAATGGGATCCGATGTGCGCAACGACTTCGTGCCCCATTCCGAAATTGGCACATCCATGATCTGCATGAGTGTGAGACCGATTCGGGATTGGGGCGCGGCATTGCCGTTGATATGCAAACCCGTCTTGATACGCCCGTTGGCTTTGCCGATGGTCATGCTCGGGATGCCGATGACAGAATGGGTTTTGGCATCGCTGGTATCGGTTTGCGCAAAGATAAGCATGTGATCCAACAGCGTTCCATCGCCCTCCCGAATACTCGAAAACGTGTCGAGCATGCGAGCAAAAGCCTGATAACTTCTCTCGTTGAACCACGCCGTTTGTACCTGATAGCCCAAAATGTCGTCGGGTGGCTCTTCATGCGACAGAATGTGATGGGTAAACGTCGTGCCTTTGACCCGGGCCTCGGACGCCGCTTGGGTATAGAGCATGTTAAAGACTCTGGTTTGATCGCAGGCGAGTGCAAAGGCCAGGATTTCGGAAAAGAGGTCATGGTTGACGTTGACCGTTTCCACTTCGTAGCCGATCTCCCCTTCCTCCGGTGGCTCGGGCTTGTGGCAGGCTTCCATAGCAGGAGGTGCCGACAGCGAGACCTCAAGCTGCTGCTCCAGTTCGCGGACAGACGTGAAATATTGATCCAGTCGGGCTTTGTCTTCATATCCTACGCTGCGCACCAGCCGGTTGCGGTCATCTTCAACAGCCGATAACACGCTTTGCCTCAGCATCATACGAGGGTCGGGCTTGAATTCCGTATCCGAGGGATCGCGATAGTCCGGCCCGAACAGGCGAAGATAGAAGTTCAAGGGAGACACTTCGGCCGCATTGTGATTACCGGCACTGCGGTAGGAATAACTGTCGATGGGCCGGCCCGTACTGGAGAGCTCGAGCGACTTAAAACTGCTTTGGGCGCCGATTCTATCTGCGACAATGGTGTCAAAGGTAGGAGCCGGAATGACTCCGAACCCCTGGGGAACACTGCCCGTCTTCCCGGCAACCCAGCCGGTGTAATGAACGGCGCTGACGGCGCCATCGAGCGGCGTATTAAATCCGCTGAAATAGTTTATGTATTCGTTCTTGTAGGGTTCGAGCGTAATGCACTCCTCGATGAACTCATAGTCGGTGCCTTCAAGGGTCCGGATGCCGCGTCCCGGCGTATGCCCGAGACCACAGAACCAGGTTCCGAATCTGAGCGGCAAGGGCGCGCCTGACGCCAAAGCCGTACCCTGATCGTTTAGGAACAAATCCAGGAATGGCACACCAACGCCCACGGCCGCTCCGGCCACGGTGCCGCGCAAGAAAGAGCGCCGGCTTGGTTTTTGTGTTTTCAATAGAGTCATGAGCCTGAGCCTTTGTTCGACGTCGCCAGTGAACCCACCTGGGTACCAACTGTATCCCCTTGGCTTGGCGCGGTCACGGCAAAGAAGTTCTCACTGGCTGCAACCATGCGAAGCAATTCCTTATACCGGTATCCGTTCTCGGCGAATTGATCGACAAGGAAACCAACCCATTCTCTTTCTTCACGGCCGGTTTCACGGGCCAAGGCGTAAGCCAGCATCTGTTCGACAAGACAAACAGGAACCGCGGGATTTTGGCTCAAAGCGTCGGCCAAGCCAAACTGGTCTTCGTAATCAATTCCGTCCAGGTTGCCGCTGGAATCGATGTCCTGGCCCACATCCGTGGTTCTGAACTGCCCTGCCCCGTCGTAATTCTCCAATGACAGCCCGATGCCGTCCGTAATCCGGTGGCACCCGGCACAAGAGGCCACGGAGTTGTGCATATCGAGCCGTTCCCGCGCGGGCATTTGTTGCGAGCTGGGTTCGTTAAATGGGCTGAAATCCACATCCGGCGGCGGGTCGGGAACGGTCTGGCACAGGAGCAACTCTCTGACAGCTTTGCCGCGGATGGTCGGTGAACTCCGTCCGGGATGGGAGTGCAGCGCGACAAACCCAGCGAGAGACTGGAGCCCGGACCGTCCTTCCCGGTCTGAAAATTCATAAGGTACCCATAGGTCCGGTTCGGTCACCGGGGTCCGGTAAACACGGCCGAGGGATCCGGTCATAAATGTCTTGCGGGTCGAGAACAGGTTCCGGTAGTCCGCATTGTCATCGAGGACGTGATGGGCGATTGTGAGAAGAAGTTGCTCCCGGGCATCGTCTGTTGCCTGCGGGTCGAATGCGGGATAGATGAGATTGTCTTTTTCCAGATGATCAAAGTCATCCAGGTGAAGCATGTCGGTGAAGAACGCGTGCACACCTTGACGCAACCGAGGCGACTGCATCATGCGGTCCAGTTGGGCTTCCAGCCCCGCTGGGGTGGCAAGCGCACCGGCTTCCGCCGCATCCAATAAATCTGCGTCCGGTGTCGTGTTCCAGAGAAAGAAACTGAGGCGCGACGCCATGGCATAGTCGCTGAGCGCGACCACGCCGTCGGGCCCCTCTTCCAAATTATCAATGATGAACAGAAAACTCGGATTCACCAAGAGGGAGGCCAGGCCAAAGGCCAGGCCGTCATAAAAACTGCCGAGTTCCGCGCCGGCCGTTCCGGCCAGATCGACGGCCTGAGACAGTTCCGCTAGGTCCAGCGCCCGGCGGAACAACAATCGCCCGACTGGTTCTAGAAACGACTGCGCGCAAGCGGCATCAGGACCATCCAATCGTGCAGGTTCGCACGGAACGTATAGGCTGCGGTTGCTTTCGCCTAGCACCTGCTCGGCAACGATATGGGCAAGCTTTTCGTATTTGTCGAAACTTGACGCCGATATTGTCGCGTTGCCTGCACCGATCGCCGTCAGCCCGCCCTGGCGTGGAATTGGGTCGAAACTGCCGGAGACGATGACGTGTTCGCCAAACACGTCGGCAATGATGTTGCGATACTGTTGCTCAGTGAGGCGCCGCAGGGTTGGCTCCGCCCCCTCGATAACAGGTGAGGGATCGCTGCAGGCGGACACGACACACAGAACAACGGTCGCTGAAACAATCATGCGAAGGCTCGACAACTGACAACGGAGAGATCTCATAAGATGGAACCTGACAAGATCACTTGCGCACGCTGGTGATGTTATCCGCCAAACGCTCGGCGTCACTCAACCCTTCGCCAGTGATAATAAATCCGGCAACCGCTTCAAAGGTAAAAGCCGAGGAAAGCGCCGTACACTCACCGGTTTGCGGATCGGGGTAACCGTCCGCCAATTCATGGGCCGCCACATACAAGGCCGGGCAACTGTACTGCCCGACAGGTGCGTCATGCTGGACTTTCTGAATATAGTCCCAGTAATCCAGAACCGGGCGATAGCCGGCCCAAAGGCCTTTAGCCCGCATACCATCCTCACTGATTTCCATTTCAATCCGGAAGTCCCGATTGATCATTTCGGTGACTCCGTCGTTGCCATAGAACGGCAGAATGACGTCACCGAGTTCAGTTGTTAAAACGCCGTCTGTAATCTTGCCGGAGACAGTGTCACCATATCTGCCCTTAACGATGTGGTAGCTGTCATACGGAACGATGCGACCGGATGTATCAAATTGAAGGGGCGTCGCTGACAAGTAGAACGACACTTCGACGCTGTCGTCATTGCGCGGATCGTCGACGTTTATGATGTCGATCAGGATAATGCCTTTGCTTTCGTCCTGCCGTTCACGGTTGGCATGGTGCTCCAGGTAGCCTTCTGACCGATAGCCATAGACACACCCCATGAGCCGGTAGAGCTGGTTATCGACGCCTTGGATCTTGCCGTCGGGCGTGACGAAATTGCCATGGGCGCAGGTGTTCGCGGTGGCCCGGCCGTCCGTGTTTCCGTCCAGGTTCATGCCGTAGGAATACTTTCCGTAAACAATACGCATAGGCGGATCGACAACGGATTCCGGATGCCAGCACACATCTTCACCATTGGGGCCACGCAGGTATGAATTAGGCCGTCTCGGCATATCTAAGACCTGAAGAGTGCCTCCGCCCGTCTCTATCTCCCTGTCTTCGGGAGAAAGACTGTTGATCCAAATCTCGTCATTGCCGATGGCGATCCCTTCGGGGCACTCTTCCATATATTCGGTGTCGTAAATGGCGGTGTACCAGGACTCCATGACAAACCCGAGTTTGGAGGTCTCTTGGGCATGCGGTGCCGGACCTACACTTGCAACGGTTGCCACAGCCAGAGTGCAGAACGTTGGTTTTATGCGAGTGAGTGAGGACATGTGCCTTCCTTAGCTTTTTGTCGGTATCCAGACCATATTTGGAAGTCCAATAAATTCTCCAAATACTGATAAGTCTTTTGTATAGCGGTTTACTGCAAGTCCCAGTTCGGCAAGGTAACGCCGGTGTTCAGCACAGCCTCAGGCTCATAGAGGCAAGGGTTGCCAGCTTAATACTGCTGCCGGGTGAATCCAGGCGCAGGAACCACATCCAGTTTACCACGCAGCTCCCCTTCCGGATAATTCTCCGTTTTCAAGAGGACATACGTCCACCCGAGCAGCATGTATTGGACGTGGGCATCAGAGACCACCATTGAGCCGCTAATCGGACTGCTCAACCCATTCAAACCGAGATCGATAATCGCAACGGCATTGGTGCCGGGCTGGGCCGGCCCATGGAGGTGGATACCCGTTGGCCTGGACGTCAGCCCTTCGTACTCCACATGCCAGTCAATGGTCATTGAAGGAATGTCAAAGGTGATGTTCGCCGCGCCGGTGCCATCGCTCATTGTCACTGTCACCTGTTCGCGAGCGGAGATTTCCGCCGCAAACAGCCTCTTTCCGCCCCACGCGTCGGCTTCTTCACCATTGGCGGGGCGGTCAAAGGATGACCCCATGACCATGACTGACGCCCAAAGGCATACGGCCCTGGAAAAAACGATATTCATGATCGCTAGCATATCTCCTTTAGTCTGCGACCCGCTGGTTTCTGTGACGCGGGCGTCATCGCCCATCGAACAAGTCTCGCCTAACAGGCTGCTGAAAAACGATTTGGAGCGATCATCTCGGCAATTTTGTTTTCGTATGAGCCATTTTCCGATTCTATTTTTTCGCGGACGCCCATCCATTGATTCTTTCGTTTCGCGAGGTGGGCTCTCGGCCGAGTTTTTCATCAGCCTGCTAATGGATATAAAAGTAAAGGGGATTATATACTTGATTGTGCATCGCTCGGGTGGTAGAAATATATACTACATTGAGCGGAGGCAATCATGGCAAAAGGCGGACCCGGCAAAGCACACCGTGAGGGGATCACCCTCATGCAGTTGGCCGACAAATTCCCCGATGAAGAAACCGCCACCAAGTGGATTGAATCCATCGTTTGGCAGGGTGGACGCTTTTGCCCCAAATGCGGCGGGGTGGAAACCAAAGAGTCGCCGGGGGTCATGCCTTATTGGTGCCCAGATTGCCGCCGGTCTTTTTCCGTCCGTATAGGAACGATCTTTGAGGGGTCCAAGGTTCCCTTGCGGAAATGGGCTTTCGCAATCTACCTGGAATACACAAGCCTAAAAGGCGTGTCTTCCATGAAGCTGCACCGGGATTTAGGCGTCACACAAAAAACGGCATGGTTCATGCTGCATCGTATCCGTGAAGCATGGATGGATGATCATGGCTCGACATTCGACGGTCCAACGGAGGTTGATGAAACCTACGTCGGCGGAAAGCGGCAGAATATTGAGGTGGTCCTGGAAAATCGGACAGTTGTTTAAGGTGTATTCCCCCGGTTACGGAGGAATACGAGATGACGAAGCGACGGAAGTTCACGCCTGAGTTCAAGGCGAAGGTGGCGCTGGAGGCGCTACGTGGCGACCGGACGATCCAGGAGATCGCGGCGCGCTATGAGGTTCACCCCAATCAGGTCAGCACATGGAAGCGCCAGGCCATGGACGGCCTGGGCGATGTGTTCTCGAACGGCGTGGAGGCGTCCCGCCGGGACATTGAGGCCGAGGTCCACGATCTTCATGCCAAGATCGGCCAGTTGACGGTGGAGCGGGATTTTTTGGCCAAAGGGCTCAAGCGATGAGCCGGCCGGAGCGCAAGGCGATGGTGCGCCGCGACGTTTCCGGTCTCAGCTTGAGCCGTCAATGCGAGATACTGTCGATCAGCCGATCATCTCTCTATTACAGGCTGCGGGGCGAGAGCCCGGCCAACCTGGCGCTGATGCGGCGCATCGACGAGTTGTTCCTTAAACATCCGTTCTATGGGTCCCGTCAGATGGCCCGTCATTTGCGCCGCGAGGGGGGTGTCGTCGGCCGTCACCGGGTTCGGCGCCTCATGCGCCTGATGGGGCTGGAGGCGATCTACCGGGCGCCGAAGACGAGCACGCCCCATCCCGAACACCGGGTCTATCCGTACCGTCTCAAGGGCCTCGCCATCGAGCGCCCCGACCATGTCTGGTGCGCCGACATCACCTACATCCCGCTCAGGCGCGGCTTCCTTTATCTGGTCGCGGTGATGGACTGGGCGAGCCGCCGGGTCCTGGCCTGGCGGCTGTCGAACACCATGGATGCCCGGTTCTGCGTCGAGGCCTTGAATGAGGCGCTCGACACCTCCGGCAGGCCGGAGATCTTCAACACCGACCAGGGCAGCCAGTTCACCAGCTTCGAGGTCACCGGCCGCCTCAAGGAGGCCGGGATCACGATCTCCATGGACGGGCGCGGCCGGTGCATGGACAACATCTTCATTGAGCGACTGTGGCGCTCTCTCAAGTACGAGGCGGTTCACCTGCACGAGCTGACCGACGGCTTCCACGCCGAGAGGGTCATCGGCGAATGGATCGGGTTCTACAACACCGAGCGGCCCCATTCGTCGCTCGGAGGCAAAACGCCGGCGGAAGCCTACGCGGCGGGGCAGCCTGTGGATATGTTGGACAAGACTACCGCCTTGCCCACATCCCCACAGGCCCAACAACAGAAATCAAATATGATAAACAGGATTCTGGCGGCATGATCAGACAGCGGAATACACCTTAGATAAGCCGTCAGACTGTCCAAACAAGTGGGACCACCTCAGAGGAACCATCCGCGATTCGTAGTGAGCCGTCCAACCACCTCCCCATGAACCTTATTCTTTAGCATTTTGAGGGACGCGCTCTACTTCATCGGCCATCTCTTCCATTTGCGCGGAGATACAAGCCAATGTGCGTCTTTGCTCTTG
>CBDBND010000020.1:0-34684 GCA_965207985.1 Rhodospirillaceae bacterium
GCGGCGGCGATCCGGCTTCTGATGCTGACCGGATGCCGCAAGAACGAGATCATGACACTGCGCTGGAAGGACGTGGACCTCGAAGCAATGGAATTGCATCTCGCGGAGACCAAGACCGGCGCACGGACAGTGTCGCTGTCGCCCGAGGCCGTAAGGGTACTCGCAGGCATTCCGCGTGAGGAGGGCAACCCCTGGGTGATACAGGGCCGGAATAAGGGCGGGCGGCTGTGCTTCATCGACCGCCAGTGGTGCCTCGTGCGCGAGCGGGCGAACCTCGGGGACGTGCGGATTCACGACTGCCGGCACAGCATCGCTTCTCGCGCACTGGCGCTCGGTGAAAGCCTGCCCGCGATCGGCAAGGTGCTCGGCCATGCACATGTGGAGACGACGGCCAAATATGCGCATCTGGCGCGGGACTCCATGCACGAGGCGGCGGCACGGGTCGCCGACACCATTGCGGTAGACATCCTGTAACTTCGACTGGTTGGCGTCACCGCATAAACCGTCCGAATGTTTGAAGCGTAGTGAGGCCCAGGAACGAGGTCAAACTATTGCCCGGGCGTTGAGCGGAACTGCCCTTAGTTCCGGTAGCTGGGGTCGATCCGGTCAAGATTGCGCAATAGTCCGTCCCAGGCGATGTCCACCACCAGAGGCAGATTTGCGCCCTCGCTCCGTTGGCCGGTGAACTGGTCGCGCACCTTGTCTTGAATCTCCTGCGACGGATAGATGACGTCCATCCCGCAAGCCAGCGTTTTCACTTGCATGGCGCAGCATTTCTGAAGGGCATAAAAGCGGGAAAATGCCTCCGCCATGTCGGGACCCATGGTCAACAGGCCGTGGTTGCGCAGGATGACGCAATTCTTGTCGCCCACATTGGCGACGAACCGTTCACGCTCTTCGGTGTCAATGGCGAAGCCTTCATAGTCGTGGTAGGCGATGTCGTGCAGGATGGCCATGGCGTCCTGGTTGAGGGGCAGCAAGCCGCCCTTCAGCGCCGACACAGCGATCCCGTCGCTGTCATGCAGATGAATGATGCAGTGTGCATCTTCGCGCGCCTGGTGGATCGCCCTGTGGACGATGAAGCCGCCCAGGTTGTAGCCGAGTCCGGTCTCGTCCAAGAGCACATTGCCCTCCTGGTCCATCTTGACCAGGGACGAGGCGGTGACTTCATCGAAGAACCATCCGAACGGACCCATCAGATAATGGCGTTCGGGCCCTGGGATACGTGCTGTAATGTGACCATAGACGTGGTCGGTCCAGCCGAAGTGGACGGACAGTCTATGGCAGGCGGCGAGGTCGACACGCATGGCCCACTCCTCGTCACTCACCTGATCGCGGATACTGCTTTCGTGCTGAACAGGCGGCTCAGCCATAATTCCCTCCATTTGAGAAATCCGCCGTACATTACACTAGTGCCCACCAAAGCAGACAGCGAATTCAAAGTTTTAAAGTGCTGATAACTATTCTCTTTCGACTTATCCTACGGGCCCTGCGACTGAGCCAAGGCTGTAGGTCACAAGGCGAGCGAATGCCGAGCATGGTCGCACGGAAGCGTTCAAATTACCTGGGCTTAGATCAGGACAGAACGAATGCTGCCACAGCTTCAACCCATTGCGCAGACCGCTCATCAACCACATCAATGCTTCCGCCTTCGATCTCGGCGTATTCAAGGACCGGTCGCATTTCTAATGTGCGTTTTGCCAACCTGTAAATTTCATCGCCAGTATTCGTTAACACCATGGTTCTGTGTGTAATCTTGGGTAGCGCGGCGGCTTGATTGTAGGTGAAAGCTGCGTGATGGCCGTACCAAAACGGCGCCATCCCCGACAGTTGTTCCACAATATAACGTGTCGCCAGTGACCTATCCGTGTCTTCGTTGGCTTAAGTCATCCGATTACGAAGGAGCATCACAAGATGTTGGCTGTCAGGTTTAGCGCTGTAGGTCTTCTCTTTGTTTTCAACGGCATTCAGTCCTCTCTACTGTTCCTCGTCCGTTTGCGGCAAGGGACCGTTCAAAATCAAAGTGGAGACGCGATCAGGGAACTGAAGCGCGACCTCGGTGGCCACCAAAGCGCCGGTGTGATGGCCTAACACGCAGGCTGCTGTGATGCCCAAATGGTCAAGGACCGGAGAAACCACCTTGGCGAAATCCCCGACGGTCGGAACGAAGTCGGTAGGATCGGACAGACCAAATCCCAGGGCGTCGACCCCAATCGCTCGTACGCCTTTGTCGGCTAACAATCCATAAACACTGTCGAACTACCGCGACGACATGGGAGCTTGGTGGCAGAGCACAAGAGGAACACCATCGCCGGTCTCGCGAAAGTGAACCTGGCCGTATGGGCCGTCGGTGCACCCTCGTCTGGGAATGTAAAACAAAGTTTCTTTCAATTCTTGATGAGGTCCACAAATCGAAAAACGTTACTTGCATTTGCCGGTAGTCAAAATATGACGATCACTTCTGACTACTCTTGAAAACATCAGTGCGTTTCACGCTCCCCCGCCAGGCGATTGGATCAGATTGATGATAATGCCGTCCCGGTCGAAGAACAGCATTTCATAAAGTTCTTCCAAGGCTTCTGGTGCCATGCTCGGTACGTCGGCAGGTGTTGGCGATTTAGGCGGTGCAATGATTGTGTATCCGGCCGCCTTAACATCCTCGTAAATGCCGAAGATATCTTGAGTAGTCATAACGAGTGCGACATCACCAGTTTGCACCCGCGCTGGTTTGTAGACCGGCGGCCCGTCGTTCTCATCAATGAATTGAAATATTCCGACATTGCCAACTGCCTCGCTCCCGATGCCGGTGTTGTTCAGGATCACCACCTTCATGCGCTTGTCTTCGCCTGGAGCGCCGACCGCTTCGCTCCAAAACGGCCCTTCCAATACGATCGATTCGCGCCTTGCCTTGAGGCCGAGGATATCTTGGTAGAGTTTCAAAGACTCCTCGATATCGCGCACGAAGATGGTTGTACGCGAAACCGGCGAAACCCGGACACCGTCAGCGATCGGCACGGTTTGCGCAACCCCTGATCCGCAAAGCGCCATCATGGCGCCAAACAAAACGATCCATGGCATTATAGTCATCGGTCGGACTTTCACTTTCAGTTGACAGAGTCGTTTACGACCCCCCGTGACAATTTGAATTTAAATCTTCCACGTAGCGGGCCTTGGGCATGTGGCCTGCGTCGGTGGTGTCATTGTAGCCTTTCTTCTGCTCCATCGTGATGTGGGTGGTGAAGCGGCCGGTCTTGCGAGCCACGTTTCCCTCGCCTCGGCGCCAAACGACAGGGAACTGTTCTTCAGAGGGCGGTGAACCCACGTCTAGCTGAGGCTCGTGGGTCGACGCTTCCATCTCGTTATAGATACTTCCCTGCCAGGTGACGTCGTCGCCCAGCCATCGCGACGAATGGGCAATACGAATTCCCGCGCCGCCCTTACGGTGGAGAGAGGCATGGATGGTGTAAGGATGGACCATGATCACGTCACCCTTTTGCGTTTCCCAGGGCTTCAGTTCGTAGCCGTTCTCCGCAAGATAGTCCGGAATTTCCGTCGGCTCCCGATAACCCTCCAAGAGCGGGAGACCCGATTTTTGCGCCGGTGAGCGGAACATGAAATCGGTGTTTTTGTGTGAGCCTAGTGCCGTGACCAACGGGGCGTTGTTCATATCCACGTCCGTCAATGCGAGCCAGAATGACGGCATTTGGGTGCCCTTGAAACCGAACGCCCCAACATCGTGATGCAACGACGTCGCCATTTCCTTTTGATCGCCTTCCTTGCAAAAGAAATTGTCGAAATAGAACCGGATCGTGTCCGATTGGGTGACTTGGCCGACGATTTCCGCCACCGGCGATTCTATAGCCCATTTGCGGTAAAACGGATGACGAAGAACGACGTTCTGTATACCCAGCTTACCCTCTTGGCGCGCCACCGGATACTCCGTAGAACCGGTCTCGTAGCCGCGCATGATTTCCTCGAAGCCGTCGAGCAGGCCGTCTATCCAGTAGCTGTCAAAGGGCTGTTCGAGCCTCACAGCTCCGTTTTCAGCGTAATAGTCGATGACGTATTGAGGGACTTCGTATTCGAAGCCATGGTTTGTCGCGTCAGGCATGGTCTTATCCCGGTGGCGAGAATTGGGAAGTCTACGCAGCGCACAAATTGATAGAAAGTCTTCTTGCCGCAGCGGTGTGCCCCCAAGTGTTGTTGAATATTCACAACATTCAGAAACCATATCGATCCATTTAAATTACGAACTTGTGAAGGTGCTAAAATACACATTATGTAGTCCTGGAACCGGCTAATCGGTTTTTTGAATCTGTGACGGTTACTCTTCCTTAAGTTATTCGAACAAAAAGTATTGGTCAGTGAATCAGCATCCACTCGTTGAAATTAGCCCTGAGCAGCAAAACGCCTATGAGCGGGATGGTGTCATTCTGATCAAAGGGGCGTTTGACAATGAGTGGATCGAATTTTTGCTGAACGCATGGAAGCGCCTTCAGGCATTAAATCCAAACGAAATATACAATCTGCCAAGAGAGTTTCTTGAACAAGATCAAAATCTCAAAGAAGAAATTGACGCAAACAGAAGCGAAGACATTGAACAGCGTAAGATCAATACAGAGTTTGCCAACGGGTTTGTCCGAACCAAATATATGCGTTGGTGGATGCCGGAGTTCGAGAAATTTGCCCTAGACTCTCCGGCGGCGGAACTTATCGGTCGTGTGATCCGGTCTGATACCGTTCGCTTTTTCATCGACGCCATTTTCATGAAGGAACCCAACTGCAAGCACAGGACGTACTGGCATACTGATGCCCCATCCTGGCCGGTGCGCGGCAATCATTTCCCGACCATGTGGATGCCCTTGTTTCCCGTGAGCGCTGAGTTGAGCAGTCTGGAATACGTCGTTGGGAGCCACAAACAGGACCTCGGCCCTGAGCCCTGGCCAGAAACGTTCAATTCAGAAAAATTAGCAAGGCCGGAAAACCGCCCGGACCATATCGACTGGGAGCAGCGACGGGGAGACCCGCAGGCGCGTTTCGCTGCTTACGATATGGACCCCGGCGATGTCGTTATATTCCATCCAAGAATGTACCACGGCGGCGGTGCGAACATGCATCCAACCCTGCCGAGAATCGCCATCAGCATGCGTTGGTTCGGTGACGACGTTGTCTGGGACCCTCGGCCAGAGAGCGTCAACATACCAGGCTTGCCGTTAGACCAGATGAAGCGCGGACATCCGGTCACGGAAGACGCGATCTTTCCCGTCGTTTGGAAAAACCCATCTACGGTTAACAAGTAACATCTTTCATGAATTCACGAGTCACATCAGCAAAAAGCTGCATTGATGGTGTGATATGACGGCCGATTAAGTGAATTAATCCGGCTGAAAGAGTTGGTTGGAAGTGTGGATATTCTATTTTCTTAAGAGATCCACGTTTCGTTAGTTCGTCAACGGTGTAATCAGGGATTATCGATAATAGATCCAATCTTTGTAATGTGTTGATCATGAATGGCGGATGGTCATTGACAATTGTGCGATTGAGCGTTTGGGTGTGTTCAGGACCCAACAGCTCTTTGCTCAGAGATTGAATGCCTTCAGATTCCGCCAGAATCCAGTCCGCTGCCACCAAGTCTTCCATCGTGACTTCTTTCTTCTGCGTCAACGGATGAGTGGCCCGGGCATAAATTGAGACAGAAATATCCGTCAATTTCTCTATGTAGAGATCGTTTGAACGTTCTGTTTCTGGCCAATACGGAGTCAGCAAAAAGTCCAATTCGCCATGCCTAAGTAATTGCAAGAGATGATCCAGAAGGCCGTATTGGACGCCAAATGTAATACCCGATTGTTTGAAAAGCACTTGCTCAATTATTTTCGGCAAAAATAAGTCGATCATTCCGGTCGGAGCGCCGATGTTGACGTGCCCTCGCGACCCTTCACGCATCAACTCAACTTCCTGATATCCGCGTTGCACTGATTCCATTGCGATCTTAAAGAAATCGTACAGCACTTTACCGTATGATGTCGGCACCACGCCGTGCTTACGTCGCTCGAGCAGTTGGACGTGGAGGGAGTCTTCCAGAGTCTTAATGCTGTTCGATAAAGCGGGCTGACTCAGCGACAACTCACTGGCGGCTTCGCGAAAGCTACCGTGCTCAACAATCGTAATAAAGTAACGAAGCTGATTGATATTCATTTGGGCTTTGGCCAATTACCTTGTCAGTGGGCAGGGTACCGTGTCACTTCGTAGGAAAGCCACCTGAAACATCTAAGTTTGTATTGAGAAGAGGCGCGACGACTTTAGACGGTTAAATCTCCCTCAGAGAGTGTCTGGATAGAATTATGAGACATTCAATTTGCGAATTGGAATAACGTCATGTTCAGCCCAAGTCGCCATTTTTTCAAGAGTAGTGAATCGATCACAGCAGCTAAGTAGCCTAGCCCAGATGTCCAGACAAACTGGATAAAACCCAGTAAATCAAAGTTTTACCTAACGACGTCGACGGAGTCTGAAGGGTTCGTACGGACCGTTCGACGACTTAGAAAAAAAGCTCAAGTTTTCACATTCACATTTCTTATATACAATGCGAAAGTTCGAATTTCACTTCTCCAGAAAAATGAGAATTAATGTGAACACGGTCGCCAACTAGTCACTTGGATCAACGGTTCTTCGAGGTTGGCGCGTGTTCAAATCGATGTGTCGGCAAGTCTGGATGCTGGCTTGACTGCGCGAGACGCAGTTCCATCTCAGACCAACTTGCCAAACGCAATATGGGGGAGGAGTCAAAGTGAAACAGACTTCCAAGACATTGCAACTGAAGGCCGTGTTATTGGCAAGCGTGGGTGTGTTCTGCGCGTTGCCCGCTCAAGGACAGGACTTAGCCGTTGAAGAAATCATCGTCACGGCACGGCAACGCGCTGAATCACTCCTAGATACGCCGATCGCCATTACGGCCTATCAGGCGGATCAGATTGAGCGACTCAATATCCAAACCATCGAAGATCTGGCCAAATTCACTCCGGGTCTGACGATCACACGATCGAGCCAGTCCAACGGAACAAAAATCAACATCCGTGGATTGCAGACGGACCTTGGGCGGAGTCCCGTTGCCATAAGAGTCGATGAAATGGATTTGACCAGTGAATCCGTCTATTCGACTGGTATCGGCTGGCTTGCCAACCAGCGTCTCATGAATCTGGAACGCATCGAAGTTGTCAAAGGCGCCCAGGTCGCGCTTTACGGCCGGGCCGCGTTCGGCGGCGCGATCAACTACATCACCAAACGGCCCAGCCTCGACGGGAACGAATGGACGGCGGGCATAGACATCAATTCCGAACAGGAATACGAGGCCAAGGCTTCGTTCAGCGGTCCTGCCATTGAGGATCGGCTCGCCATAGGATTCAATGCATCCTACTTCCATGACGGTGGTTCCTATAAAAACCAACTGAACGGCAAAAAACTAGGCACCGGTGAAGGTGTTGGCGTGGCCGGTTCGTTTCTTTTAACGCCCAACGATGATCTTTCCATCTATTCACGCGTTGAATACAGCCAGGACAAGCGGGCCCAGGAAGCGGGCAGCATCATCGAGCCGGAAACCATCGTAAGCTTGCCAGCAAACGTGGCCGCCATTGTCGGCCGCGACTCTGCGCTGGTGCTTACAGGGAAAATGCGCGATGTGAGAGAGAGCGAAATATTTCTCCAGGTCGATCCTTTCTCGGGTGAAAACTTTAGTGGCGCCGATACGGAAACCACATACGCGAGCCTGATTGTTGATTACGATTTAGGCGAAGTCGCCTTTAAGTCATTGACCGGTTGGCTCGAACTGCAGACATCGAACAGGCAAAGCACGACCTGGCAGGAGACGCCTTATACCAACAACGGTGTTCCCGATATCAACGGCGGGATCAATCCCGGCGGTTTTACCACCCAAATGTTCGATATTTTCAATACGGACAGGATCTTTAACCAGGAGCTTCGGCTCTATTCAAACAATGACAGCCGATTGCAATGGCAGATCGGCGGACTCTACTGGGAAGAAGAGGTCGACCAGGGGCAGGATCAGCCGACACTGTTGCCCATCGTCCCGGTAACCACGGATTTGGTCGTAAATTTCCTTCGGCAGCGCGTGGGAGATCATACACGGACTTTCGGCCGGGATACCTATCACTATTCGGCCTATGCGTGGTTCGAATATGACGTGACGGACCAGTTCGCCGTCAGTGCCGAAATCCGTTACAACGACGAAAAGTCGGATTACTTCACCAACGATACGGTGAATGTTTCGATAGCGCTGCCACCGGTGGACGATCCTTCTGTTCTGCAGGTCAGTGTCATTCCGCCCGATCAGTCGCCGGCGCGGGTCTCGCAAAACTTCACGACGCCGAAGTTCACATTGACCTATGAGCCGACTGAAGAGCACACGCTTTACGCATCCGCAGCCAAGTCCATCAAACCCGCGGGACATGCGACGAGCAGCGCCGACCAGTTCACCGAGTTCAACAGATTCGAGACCGAGAAACTCTGGTCCTATGAAATTGGCTGGAAAGGGCGTCTCCTAGACAATCGTCTGTCCGCAAACACTGCGTTCTTCTATCAGGACTATACCAACCAGCAGGTCAACTCTACGGTCTTCGATACACAGTCCCAGGTTCCGCGCGGAGCAACGGTCAACGCCGGTAAGTCACGGCGCTGGGGCATCGAACTCGAAGGTCTGCTGCAGACGACGGAGAATTTCACGGTGTCAGGCGGCTACGTCTACAATAACACCAAGTTCCAGGAGTACGAGTTCTTCACCAGTTCGGCAATCAGCGCGGCACAAGGACCGTGTATTCGCGAAGAAACATTCCTAACGCCGGATGGGCAGGCTGTTCAGACCGGATGTATCATATCCTGGACCGGGAACCGGGCCGGCCAGGTGCCGAAACATCAGTTCAGTGTGACCGGCAATTACACCGCACCGTTAAACGACACCTACGACTGGTTTACGGAAGCTAACCTTCGCTACGTCGGCAAACGGCATCTTAACAACTCAAACTTGAGAACGGCGCAAAGCTATGCGCGGGTGGACGTCCGGGCTGGTGTGACATCGGAAAACGTGAGTGCGTGGCTATATGCCAACAATCTCCTGGACGACAAAACCGCCGAGAATGTCTCCAGTTACCTCTCATACGTAGCGGGAGGATTCCCGCCAGCGGCACTCGTATACCTGCCCGACCCGATCACCGTGGGTCTGCGCTTCGGTTACAGCATGTAGTTCTCCCCCCATCAGCAGAGGTCCCATTTGGCCTCTTTGGGCCGTGTTCTTGGGGTCTCTGCTGACATTTTATGGGCGGTTTAGAAGGCGCATGGTTCCACGCAGGTTGCGGCTTCTAATTTCTCGTGAATCCATTACGGTCTGGGGGTGCATATCAATTTGGAGAATTGACAATGCTTTTCCATCACGTTGGCGTTCATGTGTCTGACTTCAAGAAAAGCGTGAAACTTTATGACGCTCTTATGACAGCGCTCGCCATTGAGAGTATCGAAATACCAAAATTTATTGCCGAAAAACACGGAACATCGACGCTGAAGTTTTTTGGTGAAACAGACAGCAGTTTCAGGGTTGTTCAACCGCCCTCAGGCAATGTTGTCGCCAGCTCCAGCCACCTTTGCCTCACGGCACCCAACGAAAAAGCTGTTGATGATTTCTATCAAGCTGCCACCGCGCTCGGTGCGGAAGGGCAGTATGAGCCAATCAGAAGCGAACATGACACTCACTATCATTACGGCACCGCTATTAGAGATTATGATGGTAATTACATTGAAGTTGTTTACGTGGGTCGTGGCTAGTTGAAGGCTGTGATGTCTCACCTAAAAAACCTCTTCGGCATGCGTATAGAGGACTTTGTTCCTGCGTTTTCTTTGATTGCAGTATTCTTCAGCACTGCGATATTTTCGTCTCCTAATTCTGCATACCCTGCTTCCCTTCACTTAACTGCCTCGTCTCCTTGGCAAGCCTATGCGGACCCTCTGGGTCAGGAAAGCGGGGTCCCTTTGATACCGGCAATCTTTGATGCTCTTACACTCATAGAGGTCGACGGTACAGTCACACCGGCGTTGGCCGAGTCTTGGTATAATGATTCCGGAACGGTATGGACGTTTAAATTGCGGCCCAACATCGTTTTTAGCGATGGTTCACCTCTTAATGCGGAGGCAGTGGTCGACAGCCTCTCTCTGCAAATCGGCACCTCTGGTCTAGCTTATTCAACCACTCTCTTTACCAGCGGGATCAGTGGCGTAAGAGCTCTCTCCGATTTTGAAGTTGAGATCACCACAAACCAGAAAGACGCGCGCTTAGACCGCAAGCTTTCAAACGTCAGTATTTTTAATGCCGAGGTATTTGGGCGTATCGGCAGGACTGAATTCTCCAGGTTTCCCATTGGGACCGGTCCGTTTAAACCAGAACGCTGGTCCAACAACGGCAGGGGTGTCGTACTAAAGAGTGTACCGACATCCTGGAGGGCCTCCCGTCAAGTTGATCGCGTTGAATTCATCGTCGTGCCCGACGCTTCCGCACGATTGCAGAGCCTGCTGTCCGACGGAACGGACATTTCAAGCAACATCGACCCAGATATGATCTCTACTGTGGAAGGCGCCGGTTACAAGATTAGCGTTAGGCCAGCGCCTATTATTTTAGCCTTGATTTTGCGAACCAATGAGGACGCTGCGGCACCGCTGCACGATAGACGGGTCCGTGCCGCACTGAGCATGGCTATAGACCGGGACAGCATCTCCCAAAACCTTTTGCTCGGGACCATAGAACCGGCAACGCAATTCGCCACGTCTGAAGTTGTCGGCTTTGATCCGACACTCGAGCCTTACACCTATGATCCCGACCAAGCCAAAAAGCTGCTCGCCGAGGCTGGCTATCCCAACGGTTTTGAATTGACCGGTAGGGTTATGACGGGTCAGTTTCCCGGCGATACACTCATCTATCAGCAAGTTGCCCAGGATTTGAGATCAATCGGCGTAAAAGTTGAACTGGGTACATTGCCGACCATTGAGTTCATACGCCGCCGTAATGCGAATTCATGGCAAGGAGTGGATATGTTGTCCACGTTTTCGTCGCACTATAGGCTGGGCGATATCACCCAATCCGCAGAGTTTTACACTTGTTTTGACCCAAGGTCGACGTTTTGCGATCCTGAGATGGACGAATTACTTAGCACCTCGCATCAAGAAATGGATCCGGTCGCACGTGAGCAGCTGTTGAAGTCTTATAGCGCTCGTTTCCACCATCTTACCCCCGCCATTATGGTCACGCGGTACTCTGCCATCGATGCGTTATCTAAGCGCCTCGTAGAGATTCCTGAATCCCCGGCCGGCAAGATGAGATTTGAACTAATGGAAATCATTGAAGAGTGAGTGTGATAAACTGAGATTACGCCGAAGAATGAGACGAAAGAGGAAACCGAAATGACGCTATCCAATCAATATCCGGACCGAGGAAAAGTAGGACAAACTCCTGCTATGACGCGGTTGGCGGACGAGTCTTTTTTGGATTACCTCATGGATACAAGATCTCTATTGATGAAAGGACGCAATGTCCGGCGCGAGGTTAATAGGGCGCTAGAAGAGTCCGGAATAAAGTTTGAGGCAAATCATGAGTCTGTCGAATCAATCCGTGAATTCATCCGCCGAGGTTTTCCGGAAGCAAGTACCGTGCAAAGAGTGTTTCGGTCGACCCAGAACGCGCTCTGGCAGCGAGTGTCTGAGTCTTATGAACTAAGAAAATCAGACATACTGCGCATGTACGACGAGTACGACAAAAGAGGGCCGGGGTCAGTAACCTGGGACCCCAATTATGAATATCCGGAATATGCAAAAGTTGAAACACACCTTCAAACCGGAGGATTCGTGGGCGATATGCTGAGTGGGGTTTGTTACGACTACGGAACCATCATTTTCCATGGATACGACGAAGACAATTTTCATAAACAAATCGTACAAAGGGTGGAGACTCCATTAGACGGCAAAATTAATAAAATCATGGATATAGGCTGCGCCCATGGCAAGTTGACATGCGAACTTAAGCGTCGATTTCCGGCTGCCGAAGTGTGGGGCAGCGACATAAGTGCTGGAATGGTTCGGCATGCGCACTATCGGGCGGTCGAGCAGGATATGGATCTCCATTTCCTGCAAAAGGCGGTTGAAGATCTTGATGAACTCAAAGCTGAGCAGTTTGACCTAGTGACCTTTAATATTCTTTTCCACGAGGTACCGCTTCCTGTGGTCGATCGAGGAATTGCAAATGTCTTTCGGTTGCTGCGGCCGGGTGGAACGTTTTGGTTTAATGATTTTCCGACTCTGGGCAATGATCCGGATGGGCTTCACTATGATGGAATGTTGGGGGCTCTCGACTCAGCTGATAACAACGAGCCATTTGCTCCCGAATTCACGCGATGCAATGTTGAGCACCGGCTTAAGGATGCAGGCTTTAAATTACGCTATGAAGCGCCAAAGGATATCAACGTTCACGGCCGCGTCTGTGACAAGCCCGTTTAGGAATAGCCATGACCGATCGCGCAAAACTTGAAGAGGAAACACAATACGTCAAGGATTTACCTGGGTTTAAGAGATCTAACCCTCACTATTTCTCGGACCCGATGATCGATCGGTTGCTTGAAATTGTTCTTCTTATGGGCGCCGAAATATGGACGTTAAGACACCGTCAAGCGGTTACAGAACGGTTGCTCGCATCCGGAAAGACGGTGACTCCTGACCTCATCGAGACCTTTCAACCTGACGAGGAAATGAAGGAAGCGATTGAACAGGAGAGGCAAGATCTCATTAAACGCATGTTTGCGAGCCTCGCCGGGGGTGATTTCCCCGATCCGAAAGCTCCAGGGTTCAAGTGGGTGACGGATCCTGGCGAGAGAGAAAAGGAAAAATAACCGGGGCGGGCAATCGCATCATTAAGAGCCGATGTCCGCCTTACTACATGAGGACGTAATGAAATACCTACATACAATGGTGCGCGTCCGTGACGTAGACGCATCCCTCAAATTTTACAGAGACCTACTGGGATTGGAGTTAGTCAAAGAGTACAAAAACGAACAGGGCCGGTTCACCCTGTTGTTCTTATCGCCGCCTGGACAACCCGATGCTCAGGTTGAGCTTACTTATAATTGGGATCCGGAAGAGTATGATGAAGGACGCAACTTCGGCCATCTCGCCTATGAGGTCGATGACATCTACGCTATATGTGAGAAGTTGCAACAAAACGGTGTCACCATAAACAGACCGCCAAGGGACGGGTATATGGCGTTTGTCCGCTCCCCTGACAATATTTCCATTGAACTGTTGCAGAAAGGCGGCGCCGTCGAACCCAAGGAACCCTGGAAATCCATGGCGAATGTCGGTCATTGGTAAAACACCGACAAACGATATGACGTTGCAGCAATGGTCTAACCCGGAACTTACTCGTCATACCAAAGAGGCTCCGCGGCTTGTTAATCTGGAGCGCGCCTATGACATCATGGACCGGAACAGCCTATCCGGTCTGGTCGCTTCGACGCCTTTGAATATCTATTACCTGTCCAGCCATAGCGGCATTACGCAATGGATGGGTCGTCCTTTCACCACATTTGCCTTCCTGCCGCGGCATGAGGACGCTCCGCCAACCCTCATCATGCCGGGTATTACGCTCTATCACCTCGATTACCGGCCAACCTGGATGCCGTCTGTACAGGCTTATTCAATGCCAGCCCTAAATGAAGCCGGCGATTTGGTTTGGAACGAAGACGATAGCCTTGCAGCAGTCCAGCTACCGACCCAATGGCCCGTGCGAGAAGGCAGTTTCAATGATCGTGATCGGAAATTGCTCGCCATTTACGCCGAATATGAAGGGAAGTTAAGTGCAACGCCGATCTACGCATTGAGAAAGGCGTTGAAAGAGGGGGATGCAGGCAGCGGTCGAGTTGGGTTCGAAGATCCCCGTATTGGCACATGGCTTCAGGATTCAGGGTTGATGGACCTTGATCCCATCGATGCGACAAACGCCTTCAAAGAAGTTCGCATGGTGAAAACTGAAGTAGAGATAGAACTCTTACGACAAGCAGCCCATAAAAATGAAACGGCGCTAAACTATGCCATCGATCAGATTCAACCCGGCTTTCCGCTCGAACAAATTGAAAAAGCCCACGCGCGCAAATGGGGTGAGCTTGACGGGCGCGGGAAGTGGCTCATCGCGAACATTAACGGACTCAATTCCGGCGTTGTTGAGGCCGGCGACTTCATGAAGCTCGATAGCGTCGGCGTCTATCGCGGATACCATGGCGACGTCGGTCGCACGGTGTCAGTCGGCGAGCCGTCGGATGAACTGGCGCGCCGCATCGAGGCCAACACCAAGTGTAGCCGTCTTGTCTACGATACGATCCGGCCGGGAATGCTATTTTCTGAGGCAAGTGCGATGTTCAAAGACCTCATGAAGCAAGAAGGCTTTGTGACTATGGTTGCGCTTCACAGTGTCGGCCTTGAGCACACGGACCAGCCCTTCTCAAGCCTTGGACATCTCCCTAAATCTGTAGACCATGATTTCACGTTGGAGGTCGGCACGGTGTTTACACTTGATATGCCGTATAACGAAGTTGGCTGGGGTACAACCCATGTCGAAGATATGATGTTGGTGCGTGAAAGTGGGTGTGAAGGGCTATCATCTATGGATACGAGTTTGAGAATTAGGCCGGTTTCTTAAGGTGGTACTCGGTGGATCAATGGTGTTCATGCCCTTCACCGGTACCTATTTCGCAAGGTGCGACTGCAAGAACAGTATAGTCGCCGGTATGGCGTGCGCCGTTTCCAACAACTTAATCTCACGGAAAGTCCCTATTAAACAGGGAATTTACAGAGGAATTACCCTGTTCTGACCGAATATACGGAACTTTACACGAAGGCAACTCAACGCGAATATTCAAAAAAAGCCGGCGAAAAATTTTACCCGCCGGCTCAATTTGGGAATTGGACATAATGAGGATGTCAGTCGACAGCGTGGCATTGGTTGTCGCCGGGCTGAGGCCATGGTCGATCAGCCTCAGCACCCAGGCGCGCAGCTGATCGGCATTGAGGTCAGCCGGCGAGGCCTTGTAGTGGTCTGCCAGGCGCTCGATCTCATAGAGGTAGGAGTATTGCGTGCTCTCCGCCAGGTTGGCCATACGCATCTGCTCGATCATGCGTTGGCGAAGCGGGCTGCCCTGCGCCCTGTCGTGCGCTCTTGCCATCATCATCGATCTCCCGGGATGACGACAGCGCGCCGCCGGTCCGGTCCGGCGACGGACCATCGAAGAGATCGATGCTAAACGGACGACAGCCGCCGGACGCAGAGACCTGTGCCAATCCCAGCCATCATATCAAATTGTCAGAAAAAACCGACACCCCGAAAAGGACAACTGCGCGAAGCGCTTTCGTTCAATCATGTGTCAGCCCTCCTGGGAATCCCCCTCAATGTGAGCTGGTTCGGGGCCGTGGTCTTATCCCTGAACTCATCGCCTGCCTTGATCACCACGAACGCCGGGCTGGTGATCAGGTCATGGGCCTTGAGAAGCCGGTAAACACTGGCTTCCGAGACGAAGTAGGCCTGTGTATCGGTGAACCGCACCGCCAGTTCCCGGGGCGACAGTTCCGGGTCCTCAAGGGCCATATGGACAATCCGGTCACGGATCTCATCCGGGATGCGGTTCCACACCCGGGACGGCTTGGGCGGCCTGTCTTCAAGGGCCTCAAGCCCGCCCTGCAGATAGCTGTTGTACCAGCGGTAAAACGTGGTGCGGGGAACCCCAAGGGTGTCCAGCGTACGCTTGGCCGGCAGATGCGACTGTTCCACCAGCCTGATGATCTCGAGCTTCTCGGAGGCGGGGTATCTCATGCGTCGTCTCCCCCATCCCCGATCATGTTTTTTTGAGAAGGCGCAGTTCCAGGGCCTGTTCGGCCACCACCTCCTTGAGGTCGTGGGCCTGGCGGCGCAGCTCCTTGACCTCGCCCGTGTTGGCCTCACGGGCCGTGTCACCGGCTAGGCGTTTCTTCCCGGCCTCAAGGAACTCTTTCGACCAGCTTATGGGATGGACGGCTCTCCCTCCACCGCGTCAGGCTGAGAGCCTGAACCTATTGCGAAGGAGACAAACATGAGCATCGAGACACTCGGCATCGATATTGCCAAGACCGTGTTCCAACTCCACGGCGTCAACCGTAACGGCCGCGTCATCCTCAAGCGCCGTGTAATGCGGGATCAATTGCTCCAGGTCATTGCTCAGACCGAGCCATGTACAATCGCTATCGAAGCCTGCACCGGCGGGTTCTATTGGCAGCGGCAGTTCGAGGCCCTGGGCCACCAAGTCAGGATCATCAGCCCGCAATGTGTGAAGCCATTCGTGCGTCGCCAGAAGAATGACGGTAACGATGCCGAGGCAATCTGCACGGCAGCCCGCCAAGCTCACATGCGTTTCGTGCCAAAGAAGACGATCGAGCAGCAAGACATCCAAGCCCTGCATCGCGCGCGTCAACGCATGGTGAACCACCGAACCGCCGTGGTCAGCCAGGTCCGCGGCCTCTTGCTCGACCGCGGCATCGCCTTCCCCAAGAGCATCAACCGGGCACGGCGCATGATCCCGGAGATCCTCGGTAACGTCGACAACGAGCTCACCGCCTTGGCGCGTGAGGCCATCGGCGAACTCCATGACCTGTTCATTGATCTCGATCGTCGGATCGCGTCCTTCGACAAGAAGATCGACCGCGTCTTCCGCAGTAACGAGGCTTGCCAGCGGATCGCCAAGATCAAGGGCGTCGGCCCGAAGACCGCCACCGCCATCATCGCCGCCATCGGAGACGGGTCCGAGTTCAAGAACGGCCGGCACCTCTCAGCCTGGGTTGGCTTGGTCCCGCGTCAACATTCGAGCGGCGAGCGAACCGTGCTGCTCGGCATCTCCAAACGTGGCAACCAGCACTTGAGAAGCCTGCTGGTGCATGGCGCGCGATCGGTCGTTCGTACCGCCACAAGTAAAACAGACCCCTTCAACGCTTGGGTCAACCAGCTTCACGAGCGGCGTGGCTTCAACCGAGCCACGGTTGCCGTCGCCAACAAGAACGCACGGATTATCTGGGCCGTGCTTCGAAGCGGCGAGGTCTGCCACACCGCTCATTGAAGGCCTGCCACCAAGTTGCGAGATGATGGAGAAATGAATTGCACAGGTCGGACCAGCGTACCACGAGCCTGAGTATTATAGAGGCCCCAAGAGGCCTACCAGCTGTAGAGGTGGGTGCGCGCGGACTCCCCATTTGGGCACACCGGATCAACCCGGATGATGCCGGATAGATGTTTGCAACTGACCCAAGCCGTTCATATCAATATCCCTTGCAATGGGAGAGCCGTCCATAGATGTAATACATCCCCTGGGCTATGCCCTCCTGGCGGCACAGCTCGGCAATCGAGCCCTCGCCGCGCAGTCCGGCCAGGACAATGCGGATCTTCTCCTCAGCACTGTAACGCTGGCGCGTCTTGCGGCGGATGTCCTTGACCGTCCGTTCCGCAACATCCTGGGGTCGTTCTGTTCCGTCTCTCATCGCTTACTCCTTAATGGTGACGATGAGCCAAAATCACTCCCTTACGCAATCACATTAATCTGTTCCATTGGTCCTGACGGGGGACAATTAATGATGTAAGCCGCCGATGTGTTGTCAGTCAGAGGATACTCGTCTACAAGCAGTCAGTTACGTTCGGCACATGCAAAAGGACCGCCCATTGGAGCGGCCCTTTCTAGGTTGTCTTTGCCGGACTGTCTTACATGTCCATGCCGCCCATGTCGGGCATGGGTGTATTAGCCTTGGGCTCCGGCTTGTCGGCCACCATGGCTTCGGTGGTGATCAACAGCCCGGCGATGGACGCAGCGTCTTGCAGTGCCGTGCGCACGACCTTGGTGGGGTCGACAATGCCCGCCTGGACTAGGTTGGTGTATTCTCCCGCCTGGGCATCGAACCCGTGATTGAGGTCCTTTTGGTCGAGCAATTTGCCGGCCACGACGGCGCCGTCGACACCGGCGTTCTCGGCAATCTGCCGCACCGGCGCTTCGAGAGCCCGGCGGACGATGTCGATACCGACCTTCTGGTCGTCATTGTCCGCTTCCAGGTTCTTCAGAGCCTTGGTTGAGTAGAGAAGAGCGACCCCGCCACCGGCGACGATGCCTTCTTCAACAGCGGCGCGGGTGGAGTGGAGGGCGTCATCGACCCGGTCTTTCTTTTCTTTGACCTCGACTTCGGTGGCCCCGCCGACGCGGATGACAGCCACGCCGCCTGCAAGCTTGGCCAAACGCTCTTGGAGTTTTTCGCGGTCATAGTCTGACGTGGTCTCCTCAATCTGCCGCCGAATCTGTTCACACCGGCCATTGATCGCAGACTTCTTGCCGGCGCCATCGACGATGGTGGTTTCTTCTTTGGTGATCGTGACGTGTTTGGCCGTGCCGAGCATGTCGAGGGTGACGTTTTCCAGCTTGATGCCGACGTCTTCGGAAATGACCTGGCCAGCGGTCAGCGTGGCAATGTCTTCCAGCATGGCCTTGCGGCGGTCACCAAAGCCCGGCGCTTTGACGGCAGCCACCTTCAGGCCGCCACGCAGACGGTTGACCACCAGGGTGGCCAGAGCTTCGCCTTCAATGTCCTCGGCGATGACCAGCAGCGGCCGGCTGGATTGCACAACCGCTTCCAGAACCGGCAGCAGCGGCTGCAGGTTGGAGAGCTTCTTCTCGTGGATGAGAATGTACGGGTCGTCCAGTTCCGCCACCATCTTCTCGGAGTTGGTGACGAAGTACGGCGAGGTATAGCCGCGGTCGAACTGCATGCCTTCGACCACATCCAGCTCGGTATCAAGGCCCTTGGCTTCCTCGACGGTGATGACACCTTCGTTGCCGACGGTTTCCATGGCTTTGGCGATGATGTTGCCGACCTCTTCTTCACCGTTAGCGGAAATAGTGCCGACCTGAGCGATCTCGTCGTTGGTCCTGACCTTCTTAGAGCGTTTCTGCACCTGATCGACCACTGCGTTGACGGCCAGATCAATGCCGCGCTTGAGGTCCATGGGGTTCATACCCGCAGCGACGGCCTTGGCCCCTTCGCGGACGATGGACTGGGCCAGAACCGTTGCTGTGGTGGTGCCATCACCGGCCACATCGCTGGTCTTGGACGCCACTTCCTTGACCATCTGGGCGCCCATGTTTTCGAACTTGTCTTTGAGTTCGATTTCCTTGGCCACGGTAACACCGTCCTTGGTGATACGCGGTGCGCCAAAGGATTTGTCTAGAACGACGTTGCGGCCTTTCGGCCCGAGTGTGATTTTCACGGCATCAGCCAAAATATCGACGCCGGACAGCAAACGGTTCCGGGCATCTGATGAGAATTTTACGTCTTTAGCCATCTCACTTTACTCCACTTTTTTAGGCAGCCTTACGAGAAGCCGTTTTCTTCACTTCGATGACGCCGAGAATGTCCGACTCTTTCATGATGAGAAGGTCTTCGCCGTCAATTTTGACTTCGGTCCCTGAGTACTTGCCGAACAGGATGATGTCGCCGGCTTTGACATCGAGCGCGGTGATGGAGCCGTCTTCGGCGCGGGCGCCGGACCCGGTAGAGATGACTTCGCCTTCCATCGGCTTTTCCTGGGCCGTATCGGGAATGATGATGCCGCCGGCTGAGCGTTCGTCGTTGTCTAGCCTGCGGACGAGTACACGGTCGTGTAAGGGTCGAAATTTAGTCGCCATGGCGCGTCATGCCTCTCCCTAAGCAAAGGACATTGAATGATAATATGGGCCTCCCACAGGGGACAGCCACCGGGGGGATTTAGTCGGATTTTGGACCGGGTCAAGAGGCGAAAGCGAAAATTTTTCAAGGCTCTAGCCCGGGGTGTTGGCACTCTCGTCGCTTGGCTGCCAGGTGCTTGATTCTAAAGCCTTATTGATTTCATAGGCACCCTTCTGGCAAGATTCTAACGTATACCCACGACTGCACCGGAGGGCTTCCATGACCGCGATGGAGAAGCAGCTCGCAGGATACCGTCTCACCACCGCCCAGATTCTCTACCACCTCCCCGATCACCCCAGCCTTCTCCAAGAGTTTGTTTGGCAATACCTCGACATTGCCCCGCGCTTTCCCGTCTTGACCAAGTTCCTCGATTTTTGGACCGACAACCTCGATGGTGCCTTGCACTCGGTCACCGTCTCTCAGGCCAAATTGGTCACACCGGCCCAGTACCGGGCGGTGGACGGGAGAATTCTTCTACACTGATCAGTGGCAATCCTTGACCCGGTTCGTCACGGTTTGATCCAGCATAAGAAAGATCAGAGCGGCGCGCCCGTAGACCCATGCCAGAGAGCGGAGTGCGGGCGCCCGCAGCCCGGCCGGCGTTCATGGGTCTTTCCGTCGCAGACTAGCGCCTCCGGCCATCTCACAGAGACCAAGCATTCGTACGCGCCGATATCCGAGACGGCCGGCGCGAAATTCTGGTTCCAGGGAATGCGAAATTGCTACTTGGCCGTGGCCGGGCGCGATTTGCTTTTGCCGTCCTCGCTGACCAATCGGCTGCTCCACCGCGCGCCTGTCGAGGGGATCGTCGCCGGCCATCCCAACGACTGGACCATCGACCAGTTTCGCGAGCCCGCTCAAAACATCGCAAACAAGATCGAGGAATTGATGAATCCCCTTGCGCCTGGGCCGGCCCTCGCACACGATCCGCAATAGGCTTCAATGTGGAATCATCCCCGATCCGGCCCCCGGGGCCACACGGGATCAGACCGTACCCAGCGGGGTGATGTAATCCGCATTCCACTTGATCTCTGGATTGGCGGTAGTCTCTGATTATAATTTAGTTACTAACCGCTTAAAATTTGTTTGCTCTAAGCGATACTTAGACTGGCACTTCAATCAAATGTCGTCTCTGTGAGTGCGGGCCCCCGCAACCAGCGTTTTCTACACCTGGACGAAGTGTGGCTGTGAGTGTCTTCAGCCATTGATATCAGGGCCGAACACCTTTGGCGTGGGTGAGCGGGTGTCGTAGGTGTAATTATGGCCGCTCGCGGGCTGTGGGGCATTTTCCTGGACCGGACAAGGGCAGAAGCGCTCCTACACGCACGAACCAAGCACATTTGAATGGACGGATATGCTGATCATCTCACAAAAGGACTGGAACACTTCTGACCTTCAGGGATTGGCCACACATCTGGAAACCATCACATCGATGGTCACAAGACGGGGCACCTCAGGCAAAGCCGTGCCCGTGGTCTTCCTGCCCCATGCCTCTAGCGGAAAATCCATTCCCGCTGCCGAGGATTTGAAGAAAGAGTTGGGGGAAACCGCGGCAAAACAGGGGGTGTATCTTGCCGGCTCGGCCGTGGTGAACCATGGCGAAATGGGCGCCGCATGCACGGTTGGATTCCTGTTTGGGCCCGACGGAGAAAACTTAATCCAGACGGAAAAGATTTCTCCCGAGCTCATTAACGGCTTGGCGGTGGATCAGACCAGTGCATTGGGTACCCCCAAGAAATTCCGAGTCGGCAAAACCCCTATCGGCAAGGTGGGGATATTGCCCGGCGAGGACATTCTGTTCGCGCACTACGCCCGCAGCCTGGTGTGGAAGGGCGCGGAAATCCTTTTTAATCCCATTGCCGAGGTGCAGGATCATCTTTTCGACGCCCGTATGAACGCCCGCAAGGCGCGGGCCTTTGAGAGCACTGCCTTTGTGGTTTCCACTTCCGCCGTGGTCAGGGGCGGGAACAGCAGCGAAGCCCGCTATCCCGCCGCCGCGGCCGTATACGACTGGGATGGCCGCGCCAGCGGGCAAGGTTCAGATGCCGATGTGGTCATTCCCCACTTGGACATTGAGGTCCTCAGGCGCAAGCGCGACGACATCTTCACAGTTCAGGCTCTTCACCTGCGTGCCAATTTGTACGCCGACGGTTACGAGCGCCTCATCAAAGCCGAAGGTCATCAGCCCGCCGCGCCGAAAACCGCGGAAGGTTGGGTCGAGGAGGCGAAGCACCGGGTCCAGACCTCTGCGTCCCAGGGCAACGGTAAGCCAAATGCCATAAACCAATACGATGTCCTGCTCACACAAACCGTACCAAAATTCATCCAGAAGGACTCGGATGTCGAAGAAATCAAGAAAGAGAATCTCAAACGGGCTATGGAATTACCCTCCATATGGGCGGCCAACCCGGACATTCGCTTGGTGGTCTTCAGCGAGTTCTTTATGACCGGGCAAGGGGGAGCCGGCTACCGCTCACCGCTCACGCTCCAGCGTCTGGCCATCCGCTATCCCGGGCCCGAGTTGGAATTGATGTCCGAATTCGCCTTGAAGAATAAAACCTATGTCTGCGGCTCCACATTTGAGATCGACGACAAGCTACCGGGTCATGTGTTCAATTCGGCTTTCATTCTCAACGATTCCGGGGATCTCATTCACCGCTACCGCAAAATCCAATGCGCCGACGTGTGGGGCTCGCTGCCCGACACCACGCCGAGCAGCGTCTACGACCGATATCTGGACACCTACGGCTACGATTTCCTGTTCCCGGTGACCGATACACCCATTGGTAAGCTAGCAACCATGGTGTGCTTCGACCAGGCCCATCCTGAGGTGGCGCGCATGCTCACCAAATGCGGGGCCGAAGTTATCATCCATCCCACTTCGGAAGGTCACGGCTCCGGTCGCGATGGCTGGGATGCCGCCCGCGTCACTCGGGCGTTCGAGAACACCGCTTATGTTCTTTCGGCCATGCCCGGCGGCGAATACTTCGACCCGGACTGCCAATGGGAGCACACCACCCGCATGCGTGGCGGATCTAGGATCGTCCGTTTCGATGGCACCGTGCTCGGCATTATCGACACGGCAGGCGCCGCCGCCATCCCAGGCACCATCGATCTTCTGGCCCTGCGCCAAGCCCGGGCCAATCCCCACGTCAATCTGGCCATTTGGGATGACCCCCAAGTCTATATTGAAAATTATCAGGACGAGGTTGGGTTGCCCAACAACCTGTGGGGTCCGGACCCTCTGGTGAATCCCTACAAGGGCATCGGCCCACTAAAGGCTGTGCTCAATAGTTACTATGAGCGGGGTATTTTTACGCCGCCAAAGGTCAAGTCGGGCAAGTCGGCGACACCACCGAACCGCGGTGTGGAATTGCCGGGCAAGGAACCCGATGCCAAACCCAGTAGCGAACCCAGGCGGCTCAAGGACATGGACAAGATGGACGGCGAGTTCATTCCCGTTTAACTCCGCCGCGCTGTAACCGCGGTCACGAAAACACACACTACTGCCGCGAAGGTGGAAGCAAGTGCTGATTACACCGAACGGAAAAAGGCGATAGGCCACGCCGGAAGTCAATCTGCCAGGACCACCTGATCGAGCTGCATACGTTCACGCAGAAACGTGACGTTTTGAACACGCGCTGTCATGGCGAAAATATGGGTTTGGGGAAACAATAGAATCGTGGGTGCGAGTTGTTTCAATTCCGCCATCATGTCTTGCAACTGGCGCTCCCGGGCGGCGGGATCAAAATTGACATTGCTGGCATTGATGGTTTCCAGCATATCGGGCCTGCAGAAAAAAGTGCCGCGCTTTTTGCAGGAAAAGTTCTCGATCCCGCGAATCACGTCCACGTAGGCGGAACTGCCGTGCGTGCAGGAGATGATGTCCGCACCCTCCCAGTCACCTGAAAACCAAATGCGGATCCACTCCGGTCCGAGTACGGAGCGGAAATTGACGATGACACCGATCTGGGCCAGATCCTGGGCCACCTTCTGGTACATCACGGCCTGTTCGGGCAATCCTTGGATGAGCACCTTGGCCTCCAATGTGAGGCCGTCGGGGTAGCCGGCGTCGGCTAAAAGCTCCCGCGCCTTATTGAGATCGTATTCATAAGGTTCAAGACCCGGGTGGTAGCCGAACACCCCGGGAATGGCCCCCTGGCTCACCGGTGGTGTTACGCCCTTGAAAATGAACTCGGAAATTTCGTACCGGTTGACAGCGTGGTTCAAGGCCAAGCGTACGCGTTGGTCGTAAAGCGGAGAGTCCTCATAGATGTTGGGAAGGCAGAGGCCGCCCACCTGAGTACCGAGGCGGGTGAAAATCTGGAAGCCCATGGCTTCAAGATCTTCCATGTCTTCAAAGCCGACCTGATAGGCCAAGTCGATTTGGTCCGACATAAGGGCTTGGGTGCGCGAGGTTTGCTCCGCCAGCAGATAAAATTCGACCCGCTGCAAGTCGCGGGGTGATCGCCACGATGTTGGATTGCGTTCGAGCACGTATTTTCCCGTTGCCATGCCCCAATCCACCAGATTGAAGGGGCCGGTGCCGATAGGGGTGAGGCCAAACTCGTCAGGCCCCATTTCGGCCCAGGCTTTGGGCGGCACCATGAGGAACAGGGCGAGCCTCTTGGGCAAGATCGCATCGGGCACGGTGGTGATAAGCTCGAAGGTGTAATCATCCAAGGCCCGCACCGATTTGAACAGACGGGTTTCCGCCGACAGAAAATACTTCTGTGCTTCCGCTGTCTTCAGGTAGTTGATCTCGGCAACCACGGCATGGGCGTCAAAGGGCTCGCCGTTAGAGAAAACAACGTCCCGGCGCAGGGTAAACACCCACCGAGTCGGGTTCGTGGCCTCCCAGGATTCAGCAAGGGCCGGATCGATGCGTCCGCTTGGTCCCAACTGGATCAGGGTATCAAATGTCAACTCGCTGGGATGCACGCCGCCGGTGACGACGCTGCCGAAGGGATTTCCCAAACTGGGGACGCGCCCGGCCACGCCGATGCGCAATGTCTTGTGATCAAAGGCGCTTGCGGACCCGGCCCAAACCACAAGTAAAGCAAACACCAACAGCACGCTCCATAGGGTGTATGCAAATGAATGCCTTAATGTCTGTGTACCCATCACTTATTCGTTCAGCACTTAGGGCCCTGACTCAAATTCGGTAAGAACGTATTCTCTACCGATTGGCGGATAGCGTTGTAAAACCAAGACACGATCCTGCTTGGTGGTCCACATTTCAAGTGCGCCACCTCGGTAATGCAGGGTGTCAAACGTTCCTGCCGGTACCGTTACGCTTTCTTCACCGACAAACGTCACCCGTCCTGTTTGGATGGAACCCACGTAGGGCGTCCCTTCACGCGCACCGGCAAAGTCAACCACAAACCGTTCTCGTTCGAGACCTGCTTCCCGATCACCGCCCCAAGTGGCCCAAGCGTTAAACACTTCCCCATGGGGGACGATGGAAAATAAATCAGGCACACGGAGCGCCTGTTCTGCGGTCCCCGCCGGCCCCCAAGCCGTTACCGTTAAGTGATTGCTGTCAACGATGACCCGGGTTGAACCCTTGTAGCCAAAATCCCCAACCCATGTATTTATGAAGGCCTCAAGGGGGCGGAACGACTCCTCGACCCGCATCACCACATGACGGATGTTGTTGTACCCAGACGAATTCAACCACGCCATCATGGTCCGGGTGCCGTCGGGATGGACGGAAAGACGGAAGAACTCCTCTCCGGTAACCCGTTGTGACTCAACTTCTCTGAATGTCAATTTGCCCGCTGCCCAGCGCGTAATGTTGGCATTGGGGCCAGGATTTTCAGGTGGCCGGTCCTGGGCGGCAAGCGGAACGCTCAATACCATGCTGATGAGCGCGGTCATTAAAGCTAAAAAGAGGCGGTCCATCACTTTTTAACAGAGGTGTTGATGGACCGACCTTACAGCAGCGTTGTGGACAACAGCCAGCTTAGAAATTCGCAAGCAACCGCACACCGAAGCGCCTTTTTTCGTAAGGCGGTCCAAAGGTCTTGCGGCCGCCGACGCCATTGGTGGTTGCACCGGCCGGCAGACGCTTGTTGTTGGTCACGTTGGTGACGTAAGCCTCAATCGCAGTGTCGTCGACGAGGTCGATCCCGGCCCGCAGATTGATCCGGGCCGCGCCCTTGTTTTTATTGAACTCGCTGTTGTCCATAAACATGGAGCCTTCGTACAGCATGTCGCCTCTTAAGAACCACGCGCGGTCCATGACGTCGCCATGGACGGTTGCACTCAAAGAGCCTGACCACTTGGGCACCTGTCCCGGTCGGTTGCCCATATTATCCGTTGCCAGAAAACCGGAGCCGAATATCACCTGGTCAAACGAACCACGCGAGGCATATTCGGTTAGTTCCGCATCTGTGAAGGTCAGGCCACCTTGAATATCGAGCCAGTCGGTGGGATTGGCCAATACCTCTATATCGATACCGTTGTATTTCGAGCTACCAGCCGTCCCAAAGGAAGAAGTTTGATTGCCGGCCAACACTGTCGTGTTGAAGACCTGGTTCTTCCATTTCATGCGGTAGGCGGCAATGGTGAACTGCACAAGATCATATTGCTGTTTCCAGCCAAGTTCCCAGGCGTCGTTGGTCTGCTTGGGTGTGAAGTCGCCAAGTTGGGTCGGATCCGGGATGGTGATCGGATCTAGCGCTGAGATGCGCCGGGCATTGGTTTGGACACCGATGAGAGAACTGGCCGAGAAGCTGCCGTACACTGTGGTGCCGTCAAGCGGCTGATAGGTGAGAATCACACGTGGAATGAATTCATCAATTGAATTTTCTTCATTGGCCGTGAATGTCAGCGGATTGGTTGCTGTTGGACTACCGTTCAGAATCACAAAGGACTCATCGTCCAGATACCGGGCTTCAACGGACAAGGTCAGTTGTTCGGTGATGTCATAGTCAACCGAGCCGTATATGGAAAACGTCTGATTGTTTTCGAAATTTACGCTATTGTTGGTGCCGTGTTGACCGTTACGGTAGCGCTGAGAATAGTTGTTGACCCCAATGAGGTAGCGCAAACGACCGTCCTGTGGTGAAATCAACCGGCCTTCATAGTTTAACTCACGCATGTAGTTGGTGTTGCCGACGGGGAACACAAGCCCTGCAGGGCCGGCCCCGAAGAACAAATCAAAGGTATCGATGACCCCCGTGGTCGCGACGGACGTTGTGAACTCCAGCGTATGATCAGCAGGCAAGTCGTATTCGCCGCTGAACTGGAAGCGCTTGGTGCGAAAAGCACCGCCGAAGCCGCCCGGCATTTTGGGGATAATGCCGTACTTCTCCAACAACGCGTTTTGGTCGTTCACGGCGCCTAGGAAGAGGGCGCCGAGCAGGGATGTATCGGCTGTCGGTACTTGGACCGCCGGAGTTTGCATGTTGTCGCCGCGTGGAAAAACACCGCAGAATGATCCTACAGTCAGCGTGCTGAGGTCGCGCGTAAAGGGTGTACGTTCGCCCGTGACAACATCGATGAAGTTGCCGGATACAGTCTTGTTGCAGGCTCCGGCCGCACTCGTCCAATTAACAGCCAAACTCTGGTAGGTGTCGTCACCATCGACGTAATAGCCGTTTAACTTGAGACGCAAGTCCTCAAAGGGTTCGAACGTCAGGGTGCCTGTGACGGATGTCCGGTCCACCCGGCCAAAGTCCGTGCCGTCACCGTACTTAAAGTCCCCGCCTTCGCGTTCATGA
Source organism: Rhodospirillaceae bacterium (assembly GCA_965207985.1). Classification (GTDB taxonomy): domain Bacteria; phylum Pseudomonadota; class Alphaproteobacteria; order Rhodospirillales; family Rhodospirillaceae; genus CBDBND01. Next base: position 27,546 of record CBDBND010000020.1, read on the forward strand.
GCCATGTTAACGCGAAGACCAATCTTATCGGTGATCGGGCCACCGGCGCCGACCGAAACAAGATAACTGTCGTTGTGTGAAGGGGAATAAGACAGTTCCGCCTGGCCTTCGAACTCATCGCCTGGCTCAGCCGGGATGAAATTCACTGCGCCCGTAAACGTGTTGCGTCCGAAATAAGCGGTTTGCGGACCCTTCAACACCTCAACACGCTCCAGATCATAGAAGGGAATGATGCTGGCGCCATACCCCAGGAAAGATCCATCCCAGAACAGGGCGGAAATCTGCTTGACCGGAGTGGTTTGCTGATTGCGCACACCGCGGAACCGTGGTTCCGGGTTGTTAACCCGGCCACCCGAACCGGCGGCAAACTCAAAGACAAAGCCTGGCGTATAATCGGACAAATCCTTGACATTGCCGATATTGGCCGCCTGAAGCTGCTCCGCAGAAAAATTCGTGACGGAAATAGGAATCTCGAAAAGATTTTCCTCACGCTTACGGGACGTGACGACGATCTCTTCAACAGCAAAATCCTGCGCCGATGCAGGCGCTGCAATGGCAACAGCCGCTGTGATCAGAAGCAAACTCTTCAGTCTCATGTTTCTCTCCCAAGGGAAATTTCGTGCCCACATACTCCATTCAATTGGACAAAAATGGCCAACTCTCTCTCGAAAAATAGCTGAGAGTTGGTGATGGCCCGACAGGGCGGAATGTCATGGCGGTGTTCAGAACGCCGTCAATTCTCCCAAGAGAAAGGGATATGTCACATGACGAAGACTACCATTACCCCCTTGCCCCATCCATCGGGATTTTCAGCCGGTCCGCTTGACCGACATCCTTCGATCCGGCGCTCGGGACTTAATCCAGCAGGCAGTGGGGCATTGTCAGACTAAATTAGACCGGAATCCGATCATGTTGCACGATATCCAGCGGCATTGAAGTAGTTTTTGCATTCATGCGGTGAGAAGGTGAGGGAGATTTGGCCGATAGTGTTCCAGAGACCGTCGACGGTTCTCTCGGCGGCTTTTCGCAGTTTGGCCTTGAGCTTTGCGAAGGCAAGTTCGATGGGATTGAAGTCAGGGCTGTAGGGGGGCAGGAAGAGGAGTTGGGCGCCGGCGTCCTCGATCATCTTGCGGGTTTTGGGTCCCTTGTGGCTTGAGAGGTTGTCCATGACGACGCTATCGCCGGGCCTCAGTTCGGGGACGAGGCCGTTTTTGACATAGGCCTCGAAGGCGTCGCGGTCGACGGCGCCGGTGATGACGAAGGGGGCGATCATGCCGCGCGGGGCCAACCGTGGGTGCGGGCCATATTGGTCTTGGCCCAGGTCTCATCGATGAACACCAGCCGGTCGGGGACGAGGCCGGGCTGGCTGTCGCGCCAGGCCTGTCGCCGGCTCAGCACGTCCGGGCGGTTCTGCTCCGCCACATGACCGGTCTTTTTTTACGCGTGATGCCGTGGCGCACGAGGAAGCGCTGTATCGCCCCGTAGCTGAAGGCGAGGCCCCGGTCCCCGAGAGCCGCGCGCAACTCCTCGATGGTCATGTCCCGCTTCTCCTCAAGAAGACCCAGGATCACATCGCGCTGCGCCTCGATCAGGCCCGAGCGGCGGTCCCCGCCAAGCGCCTTCGGGCGTGCGTCTCCCTGTTCGCGTGCCAGCGCACGCCAACGGCTCACGCTCGCCGCGCTCACACCGAAACGCGCACCGGCCACTCTATGGCTCATACCCTCCGAAACCGCCAACAGAACCCGATTGCGAAGGTCAAGGGAAAGGGCTTTCGACATCACTGCCGGCCTCCTCAACCCGGCCGACATCTTGAATCACAAATCCAGCGCCCCGTGAATCCCCCAGCGATTCAATCAGGTCAGATCACGCTCTAATTTGTGGGTCTAGTGAGGTGAGTTTCGCCGTTACGAGCTGCTCCTTGCTTGGTCAATCCCAAGCGAACAAATGTTTTAGTACCTAAACCCAGGGAACAAGGGCCCAAGACAGTTGGCCCTAACCAGTTACTCTGACAATGCCGCTTCGTGAGCCCGCTCAAAGCATCGCAAACAAGATCGAGGAAATGATGAATCCCCTTGCGCCCGCGCCGGCCCTCGCACACGATCCGCAATAGGTTTCAACGTGGAATCATCCCCGATCCGGCCCCCCGGGGCCACACGGGACCAGACAGCACCCAGAGGGGTGATGTAATCCGCATTCCACTTGATCTCTGGATTGCTGCTAGTCTCAGATTACCATTTATTATCAATCTCTTAAAATTTATTTTCTCTAATAAGCGGGGAGGCCGTTGTGGGGCAGGTGACGGTGCGCGGCAATGACCTGTACTGGAATGGGATGCTGATCCCCCGCGATACATACGCGGCCTTGGCAGTGGCTTGTGGCGATGCGTTCACGGCTGCGGGCATACCCTTACCTGTTAGAAAGCCTACTATGGAATAGCCCGCCGAGCGGCCTTTCTCACGCCATCATGGCTTCGACAAAGTGGGGTCCAGGTTCTTTCATGCAAGTCTGCAAAATATCCTCTAACTGCTTGCAATTATTGGCACGATGGGCGTCCACGCCTTGTGCTTCAGCAAGCTGGACAAATTCGATGCGGGGATTGTCCATGTCCATCATCCGTCGTGCGTTTTCCCCCGCAGGACCCAGGCCGTGGCGTTGCAGTTCCACCTCGAGAATACGGTAGCCCCGGTTGGAGAAAACGACAGTGGTGACGTTGAGCCGTTCCCGCGCCATGGTCCACAGCGCCTGGACCGTATACATGGCACCGCCGTCCCCCTGCAGGCAAAAAACATTCCGGTCGGGCGCCGCCACGGCTGCACCCACAGCCACAGGCAGCGCCCAACCGATACCTCCGCCAGTAATGAACAGCCAGTCATGCGGGGCGGAGCCTGCCGTGTATGTATAGGCAGGAAATCCAACGGTAATACCCTCATCGATGACAATGGCGTTTTCCGGAACGCAGCGGCCGATGACCGCTGCGGTTGCCTCGTGAGTCAAAGGCCCGTCGGGCTTATCCGGCAGCGCCAGGGATTGGACCGGAGCATCGTCTTTTGCCGACAACTCTTCGGCCAACGCCTGCAGACTACCGACCACATCGCCGTCTTGAGGCACCAGCAAGTGCAGAGCGCATCCATCAGGGACAAGGGACCCGCCCCCGCTGGGATAGGAGAAGAACGAGACCGGTGATTTTGAGCCACACAGTACCATGTGGTCTAGGCCGCCCAAATGATCGGCTGCGTCTTCCGGAAAATAGGGGATGCGCCCAACCGGCACCCGTCCCGCGCCGCGTTGCATCAAGGGTTCAAAGGTATAGGCGATGAGCCGCACCCCGGTTTTCGCAGCGATGCGGCTGGCCGCTTTTAATCCGGGTTCGGTAAGCCCCTCCCCACCGATGAGCATGGCAGTCCGGGCCCCATGTTGGGTCAAGGACGCCACCGCGGTGACGGTCTCATCGTCCGCCATCTGTGGGACGGGGCGGTCTGGCGGCAAGGCAGGCTCGATGTCATCACTCCAGCTGCAGTCGGCAGGGATGATCAAACTGGCGATCTGTCCCGGCGGTCCCCAGGATGCGGCGACGGCTTCTGCACCGTCTTCGGCGATATCGCTGGGCCGGGATACCTGTCTGACCCAGCCGGACACCGGTTTGGCCATGGCTTCGATATCGGAGGAAAGCGGTGCGTCGTAGATCAAGTGAGAGCGCGGGTGGTTGCCGATCAAATTAATCACCGGCGAATGAGCCTTGCGGCCGTTGTGCAGATGACACAATCCGTTGGCCAGCCCAGGCCCCAGGTGGAGCAGGGTACAGGCCGGTTTTCCGGCCAGGCGGGCGTAACCGTCCGCCGCGCCGGTGCACACTCCTTCAAATAGGCCGAGGATCGGGCGTATGCGATTGGTGCGGTCGATAGCTCCGACCAGATGGGTTTCGGTCGTCCCCGGATTGGCGAAACATACGTCGACACCGCTGTCGGCCAAAGTTTCAATGAGGGCCTCAGCGCCGTTCACGAGGGGACTTCTCCGCCAAAGTGCCGGGCGCGCGTGACTTCCACATCGTGGTACTGGAGCGTACTGGTGCGCGGGTCGAGCCCGCCAGAGTCTTCTGTGACGACATCGACAACAACGGGCCGGTCGGTTAAGGCAAAAGCCTTATCCAGTGTCGGGTCCAGTTCCTTGACCGTTTCAACGCGGAAACCCGCCGCACCGAAGCCTTCCGCCACTTTATCGTAGTGCACATCACCGAAATGGGCATTGATAGTGCGCCCCACCTGCCGGGGCTGGCTGTGGATTTCGTTGCCCCAGCCGCCATTGTTGGAAATGACGCAGAGAAACGGCAACCCGGCCAAGGCAGCGGAATCAAGTTCCGCCGGGTAAAACCCGAACGCCCCATCTCCTGTGACCATGACCACGCGGCGTTCCGGCTCACCACTTTCGGCTGCCAATTCCTTGGCACCCGCGACGGCGCCGAGGGCCAAAGGTGTACCCATACCCATGGACCCAAGCGGCATGGTGTCCATATAGGAGCCGTCAGTGTGATAGCGGGTCACTGCCCAACTGCGCACAAGGATAGAGGCGCCATCCTGGATGAAGATGGCGTTTTCGGGCAGCCGATCGTTCACCGCCCGGGCCAAGCGGAACGGATGGATATACTCCGTCTCATGTCCACTGTCGCCTATGGCAGTTAATCGGTCTGCCAAAGACGCCTTAATCCAGGAGGGATCGAAGGGTTTGGTGTTGCGTGCCAATAGATCGGAATGGAGGGCCTCCAGAGCCGTACGGCTGTCCGCCACCATGCCCACGTCGACCATGCGGTTGCGGCCGATCTCTTCCGCCGCCACGTCGATCTGGATCATTTTGGCAGTGGGAGGAAAACGCGGACTCAAGCCATAGCCGAACTTCTTGCCCATACGGGCACCGGCCCAGATCACCAATTCCGCGTCCTTGGCAGCAAACTGGGCGAGTGGCCAGCCCCAACCCGTGACGTGATCTTCGGGCACCAAACCCCGGCCCTGAAAGTTGGTGGCGGTGACGATGGAGACGTCATCGATAATCCGGCGCAGGGTCGGCCCAGCACCGGAGCGGTAGGATCCCGTTCCGGCAATGATCAGCGGTCGTTCCGCCGCGACAATGAGGTCCGAAGCCCGTTGCACGTCCTCCGGAGCAGGTGCGGGACGGGGTAGAGGTGGAAACGGCGTGTCCAAATCCACGCCAGGGTCGACCAATTCGCTGAGAAAGTCCTTGGGAAACGCCAAAGCTACAGGCCCGGGACGGCCGGACAACGCATGACGGCAGGCGGCTTCGAGATATTCGCCGAGGCGTCCGGCGCTGCGGACGGTCCGCGCCCATTTCGTGACCGGTTGGACCAAGCCAAGGATTTCATGGTCGAAATCCAGTTCCGGCTGGGTCCAGGTGTCCGGCTCCCGACCGATGAGGACGACGACCGGCGTGCAGGCTTCGTAGGCTTGCTGCAGTCCCGTCACCCCGTTGGGCATGCCCTGATCTACATTGACCATGGCGATACCCACCTTGCCGGTTACCCTGGCGTAGCCGTCTGCCGCACCCACCGTGGCGCTTTCATGCCGTCCCGGCACAATTCGCATACTGGCTTTTTCGCATTCATCGAGCAGATGAGTCTGAGACGCACCGGCCAGGGCGAACACCGTCTTGATGCCGAACCGTTCCAACACGCGCTGCATGACGGCGGCTCCGGTCATGCGATTGGATGTGGTCATGGTTCCTCGTGGTCTGTGCCGAGCTAGGAACTAAAGCTCGCACAGATGCAGCCAATGTGGGAAAACTTTTGTCTCATGGGTACACAGTTTCTTTGGATTGCGGCCGGTCGGGAGAGCCACCGTGGCGTGCTTGATGAGCTGGGCGTGGAAGCCCAACATATTTACAACCGGATTGTCGAAGCCAAAGCGCGCTATAACGTGGAGTACAAGGATTAGAGGCTAGCCGTTGTATTGGATCAATGGCACCTATGACGTTCCAAAACTAAATAAGAACAAAGAGGACCTCTCGTGACTGTTGCACGCGGTTATTCCATCGCTTTTGCCCGGGATATGATTCCTGACCGGATGAAGGCCTATTCCGACTCCTTGCCGCCCATATACGAGAAGTATCAGGGCAAGTATCTGGCCATCGGCGGTCCGGGACGTGGTGTGGATTGGCTCGCCGGAACCTGGGCCGATCGCATGCTCATGATCGGCGAGTTTCCGAACTTTGAAGCGGTCAGTGAGTTTTGGTGGAGCCCTGAATACAGGGAAGCGGCGAGACGGCGTCAAGGTGCGGTCAAGGTCGACGTGGGTCAAGTGCCGGGCACGGATCGCGTGCCGTCACCCAGTGACACCGTATTCCTTTTGATCGTTGTGCCGGCTAGTAATCCGGTTGAAGTAAAGGGAGGGACCTGCCTGATCTCTGCCCCGCCAGCCGCTTTGGTCACTTTGGAAGGCAATTTGCGAGGGCTCGCCACAACACTGGTGGGTTTCCCGACAAGAGAGGACCTGAGTTCGGCTTGGTCGAACGAAAAAAAAGTCGCCGATCTAAAAGGCTACGCCTGTGCGGCTATTCGTGCGCCAGAATAACGGCACAAAACTGGAACAGGGGGAAACATGACAGAGGCCATGACCGCGCCGACCAAGCGCACCACCATCATTGTTAGAGACTTGCAAAAGTCTGTGGCGTTTTACCGGGACCTCCTTGGCATGGATGTGTTCTATGAGGGTCATATCGGCAATCCCGGCGCATCCGCGTTGATGGGCATGGAGATCTCCGGCCTCAACATGGTTGTGCTGAATGTGGACGGCGCGGAGACCGGCATGATCGGTCTTATGGAGTTGTGCGATGCAGACCCGCCGCTGGAAGAAACCTCCTGGTCGGCGCAGGTCAAAGCCGGCGAGACCATTCTCGTCATACCGACGGAAAACATGAAAGCGCTACACCAGCGTATGGCCGATCAGGGATACACGGTGGCAACGCCACCGACCAAAATGGAAGTCCCCAACCGGCCCGAGATTCACGAGATGATGGCCCGTGACCCTGACGGTGTGATCGTCAACCTAACCCAACGGGGGCCGCTGCGGTGATCGGGCGCGGCTAAGACCACCGCGAACAGAGCCGTAGGGATTTCCATTCTAAATTGTAAATTT
>CBDBND010000021.1:0-65930 GCA_965207985.1 Rhodospirillaceae bacterium
GGCAAACCGCGCTGACTATGTCTTAGCAACGATGAATGGGGTGTGTGTCGGTATCTTCGAGAAATGTATATGGACTTACCGTGAGAATGGTCGAAGCGCTAGATTTGATGGTCACCAGGTTTACGGGGGTGAGACCTTTGACAGATACGTAAATCAACGTTTACCGGAAGGATACGGGGGACAGGCGACCGCTCAGTACTGGCCGAGGGACGAGTCAAAATGGAAGTGATCGGTCGGCATTTTTAGACATAGAATGGTCTCAACACCGATACAGAAGTTTCTTCGCTATTTTCTCGATCTATATCTTTTCATTGCTTCGCGTTCTGTACTACCGATCCGAGCAGATGTTTCCCGTTCGGCGTCGGGATGAACCCTCCCACCCATCTTGTTCTTAGCAAGGCCGCGAGATATCCAGCGCCATTCGTCACCCTTTGCCTTCTTACGGTATCGCTTGAGTAACTTGTTACTCAGCTCGTTGAGCGGTTCCCCGCAAACGCGGGAGTAAAGCTCTGCTATGATTCTGCTGCGTGTTTCTTTGTCCATGGATTTATTTATCAAGAAAGGTTTTTTAACCTGGGTATAGAAAGGAGGGGACGCTGTGAACGAGGGAATAAATAGTCTCGAAAACAGGATAAGGAACCTAGAGACGAGGATGGCTGCTCAGAAATGTCAATTAGAACTATTGCGCAATGACCTGGGCGGGGCATTCGACAGGATCGATGACAGATTTGACAGAATCGAAGAAAAACTTGAACCGTTAGAAGAGTTACCCGAGATGAGAAAACTTTTGGAAAAAATAAGCGAGCAGTTATCTCAGTTATCTTCTAAGAACTAGGGTGTGGACTCAATTGATCCAGCATCTTATGGCGAAGAGTTGGATCATTGCGAGGAAGTTTTTGGCTGATTTCTCGAAGCGCGTTGCTAATCGGCGCATGTCTTTCATCTTGCAGAAGAACCGCTCGACGATGGTCCTTTGGGCATAGAGGTTTGGATCGTGCGGGATAGGATTACGCGCGTTGCTCTTTGAAGGAATGACAGCCAGCGCTCCTTCATCGGCGATTTGCTGCCTGATTTTGGCGGTGCCATAGGCCTTATCAGCGACGATGGCGAGCGGGGCCTTTTCCCAATCCAGGAAAGAGCCCATGGCTTGGCTGTCATGGACCTGCCCGCCGGTGATGTCCAGCCGGAGCGGGCGGCCCTTGGCATCTACGGCCGCGTGAACCTTACTTGTGCGACCCGCGCGTGAGCGTCCAATACCTTCTGCCAAGCCCCCTTTTTTGACCCTGCCGCTGCGCGGTGAGCCTTGACGATGGAACTGTCAATGAAGATCAGACTGTCCTCGCACTGCTTGGCAAGAGCATCGAAAATGCCTTGCCATACACCCCGCTCACCCCATCGGGTGTAGCGGTTATAGACCGTGGTCCGCGGGCCGTAACGCTCCGGTAAGTCCCGCCATGGGGCACCCGTGCGCAGAATATAGAAGATACCGTTCAAGACCTGACGGTCATCCTTACGCTGAGGACCGCGCCCCTGTTTGGGAAGAAGTGGGCCGATCACCGACCACTCCTCATCTGTCAAATCAAACCGTGCCACTCTTGCCTCCAATAAAAGAGGCTGTGAATCACACCTGCTTAGGTAAAATCAAGACATTGAATTGGGTTCACACCCTAGTCGCTCGACCTATGTATATAAACCCCAAAAAGAGCTTGTAAGGCGCCCTGAATGGGGGTCCGCGAATTTTGAAATTATAGAGAGCTACCTTGATACGATATTTCTTTTAGCCGAAACGCTGGTGGCATCTCAATTCCTGGGTGCCATACCCAATGACACCGTTGCCAATATTGCAAGTTTATTCGACCAGCTCACTGCTCAATTTAACCAAATAGATGCCTTTGACATTGCAGTGGCTGATGCTTCCGCTACAAGATCGGCAATAATTGGCACTGTAGAAAGCCTTAGCAGTCATCTGGCCGAGGCCCTTTCGTCTTGGCTGCCCGTCTTAATCCTGAAGAGCGAGGATAGAGAGACATTCCGTTCTGAAATGAACGACATGCTTTCTGAAGCAAGGGTGAATGCTGATGAAATAGAAGGTGCATTGGGCAGGGCGCGAACGGCCCCTGCTGTCATCGCAACGGACAAGTTTAGTGGAGATTTCGATAAAGAAGCCAAGGAAGCCGGGAGAAAATTGTGGATATGGCTTAGCAGGCTGCTGAAAAACGATTTGGAGCGATTATCTCGGCAATTTTGTTTTCGTATGAGCCATTTTCCGATTCTATTTTTTCGCGGACGCCCATCCATTGATTCTTTCGTTTCGCGAGATGGGCTCTCGGCCGAGTTTTTCATCAGCCTGTTAGTGCGGCTATAGCATTATCTTTAGGGGCATTATTTTTTGCCGCGTCGTCGGTGTTCGGTTATCTCAGTCCATTTCCAGATAAGAATGCAAGCATTTCTGGCCTGGAAGTTGCCTATAACATAAGTGGTCGTCTGATTGTAATTTCTATTTTCTTCTACGCCGCAATATGGTGTGGGAAGATTTTCCTGGCCAATATGAACCTTATGTCCCCCGTCAGGACCAATGGAACAGATTAGGGTGATTGCGTAAGAGAGTGTTATTGGCTCATCGTCATCATTGAGGAGTGAACGATGAGAGATAGAACAGAACGATCCCAGGATGTTGCGGAGCGGACGGTCAAGGACATCCGCCGCAAGACGCGCAAGCGTTACAGTGCTGAGGAGAAGATCCGATGGAGTGGACGCCCCCTCCCGACGGCATCGCAATGTGCCATGTTGGCGGTGTCACCAACACCAACAGAAGGAGAAGGCGTCCATGGATCAGGCTACCATCATCGGGATCGATCTGGCGAAGCATAGCTTTCAGATTCACGGTGCTCGGGCTGACGGGTCCGTTGCATTCCGAAAGAAGCTGATCCGCGGCAAAGTGCTCGACGTCCTCGCTTCGCAGCCGCCCAGCGTGGTGGCAATGGAAGCCTGCGCGAGTGCTCACCATTGGGGTCGAGAAACCGAGAAGCTGGGGCACGAGGTCAAGCTGGTTCCGCCGATTTATGTGAAGCCGTTCGTCAAACGGCAGAAGAATGACACAACGGACGCAGAGGCAATCTGCGAGGCTGCACAGCGCCCCACCATGAGCGTCGTGGCCGTGAAGACGAAAGAGCAGCAGGCCCGGGGGATGCTGTTCCGCACACGCGATCTCCTGGTGCGCCAGCGGACGCAGACGATCAACGCACTGCGGGGTCACCTGGCCGAGTTCGGCGTCGTCGCACCACAGGGGCCAGCTCATCTTGGCCGACTGGCATCGGCACTCGATGATCCGGACTCGGATCTGCCGGATCCGGTTCGCGAGCTGGGCCGCCTTTTGCTTGAGCAGATCGCCGGCCTCGGCGAGAAAATCGGCGGATTGGAGAAAGAACTCCGCGTCAGCGCGCGCCAGGACGAAGATGCGTCGCGACTGATGACGATACCGGGTGTCGGTCCGATCACCGCGATGGCTTTCCAGGCTTTTGCGCCGCCCATGGAGAGTTTCCGGCGCGGCCGCGACTTCGCCGCCTGGCTCGGCCTCGTGCCGCGACAACACACCACCGGCGGCAAGCCCAGGCTCGGCAAGGTATCGAAGATGGGCCAGCGGGACCTCAGGCGCCTCTTGATCACTGGCGCCATGGCTGTCGTCCAGAAAGCGGTCCGACGCGGCGAGACGGCGGACCCCTGGCTGGCCAGACTGCTGGCGCGCAAGCCGAGGATGCTTGTCGCGGTGGCTCTGGCCAACAAGATGGCGCGCATCGCTTGGGCGCTGATGACGAACAAGGAGAGTTACCGCGTTCCTGCGCCGGCCGCTGCCTGATCGGGTTGCGGTCACGCCGGGAACCGTCGGGGATGTGAGAAGGTCGGAGGACGGGTAAGGGCAAACGGTCAACGAGACGGGATGGGGAAAACCAGCACAATGCAAGGGCGCTTTGAAGCCCGTAGATCCGATTTGGACCCGATCCGCGTATTTCCATACAGGCCAGCGGCGACTGAAGGCCGCACCAAAAGGCCGGATAGACGACAGCACCTGACCACATGCACCGAGCCGTTCCAAAAATCTCTTGCATCACCGGGGGCGTCCATAGACGCATTGTCCTGGCCGGACTGCGCGGCGAGGACCCGATTGCCGAGCTATGCCGCCGTGAGGGCATAGCCCAGGGGATGTATTACAGCTGGTCGAAGGAGTTCCTTGAGGCCGGGAAGAAGCGCCTGGCCGGTGATACGGCCCGTGAGGCCAACACGGGCGAGGTCAAGGAGCTGCGCCGCCAGGCTCACGACCTCAAGGAGGTGGTGGCCGAACAGGCCCTGGAACTGCGCCTTCTCAAAAAAAACATGATCGGGGATGGGGGAGACGACGCATGAGATACCCCGCCTCCGAGAAGCTCGAGATCATCAGGCTGGTGGAACAGTCGCATCTGCCGGCCAAGCGTACGTTGGACACCCTTGGGGTTCCCCGCACCACGTTTTACCGCTGGTACAACAGCTATCTGCAGGGCGGGCTTGAGGCCCTTGAAGACAGGCCGCCCAAGCCGTCCCGGGTGTGGAACCGCATCCCGGATGAGATCCGTGACCGGATTGTCCAGATGGCCCTGGAGAACCCGGACCTGTCGCCCCGGGAACTGGCGGTACGGTTCACCGATACACAGGCCTACTTCGTCTCGGAAGCCAGTGTTTACCGGCTTCTCAAGGCCCATGACCTGATCGCCAGCCCGGCGTTTGTGGTGATCAAGGCGAACGATGAGTTCAGGGATAAGACCACGGCCCCGAACCAGCTTTGGCAGACCGACTTCACCTACATCAAGGTCATCGGATGGGGCTGGTTCTACCTGAGCACCATCCTGGATGATTACTCCCGCTACATCATCGCCTGGACGCTGTGTACGACCATGAAGGCCAGTGACGTCACAGACACCCTGGAACTAGCATTGCAGGCCTCAGGCTGCGACCGGGTCGAGGTCCGGCACAAGCCCCGCCTGCTGTCAGACAATGGCGCGTCCTACATCTCTAGCGAACTGGCCGAATGGCTCGACGACAACGGCATGGATCATGTGCGCGGCGCACCCTATCACCCGCAGACACAGGGCAAGATCGAGCGGTGGCATCAGACCCTGAAGAACCGCATCCTGTTAGAGAACTACTTCCTGCCGGGCGATCTCAAGGCCAAGATCGGGCGCTTCGTCGCCTACTACAATCACCACCGCTACCACGAGAGCCTGAGCAATCTGACGCCCGCCGACGTCTACTTCGGGCGCGGCGAAACCATCTTACTCGAAAGGGAGAGAATCAAACAAAACACCATCAATCAACGGCGCTTGCAGCACCGCAAAACCGCCGCCTAAACTGAAAACCAAGATGGGCCAAACTCTCTCTTAGTTTATCAACCCCCGCTGTCCCAAATAATCTGACGACGGACATGAGGGCGTAGCTCTGACGTGCCGTCGTCATTTATCCAAATTTCTCCATTTGTACAGTTGATGACAGGGGGTGGATCATCTGCAAGTCCAAGGACGTCCTTATCCGTGCCTAAGAGGTCATCCAGAAAGGTCTTGCCGGGCCTAACTAGGTTGGTGGTTTTGCCGCTGTCACCGAATTGGTGCTTTGTGCTCGCTATAAGAAGGTTTTTCCGGATTTGGGATTCCGTCGTAGGTCGCCAATGGGTCTTGTCATACACCCAGTAAGAATTATCGGCACAGCGGAGTAGATGAAGGCCATCGGCATAGTCTTTCTTAAGAACATGCACGGCTAACTTCTGATAGGAATCCTTTGGATTTAGCCGCAGGACCAAACCTAATTTTTCCAGAGTGTGATTGAGGCATTCCCTGTCAATTTTGGTCGTCTCAGCGATTTTTTTGAGAACAAGACGTTTGTGCAATGGGCCGAGTCGGTTATCGATAACTAACTTGAGGATACCTTTTATCTCTTCTGAACTGCTGTCGACATTGAGAGCCGCCACTAACTTCATAACATCGTTGTATGATAGTTTTGGGTTTGCCCCGTGATGCAGCAGACTTTCCTCTACGTCAATGTTGGCTGGTTTGTCGGAATTTGATTCTAAGTTCATTATCAGCTCCGATGGTTAGTCCGCCTGAGAGAATAAAGGCACGGAACAACATGGGGGCAAACCGACAATGCTTTATTGCCGTCTTCCTTTGGCTTTCTTACCAGCCTTATCTCTCGTGCACTTACGGACGTGTTCAGAGCCAATTCAAATAAATGCTATTTGGCGTATTTTCCAATACAAAACTGGTAACCAATAGTGATACACTTCGATGTACCAGTGAGTGCTAAGTCGTTGTTTATCAAGGAGGATAACACCGACGGAATTTCCTCCCCTCGGCTCCACCAAACTCTCGATGAAAAGAAAACACGTTTCGATCTGTCCCCAAGCTTGGAATAGATGCGAACCTCATTTGCCTGTGCTTGGGTTTGCTTGTCCGTCTCACCCAAACCCGTTCCAAACAACGTCGTAAGAAACATTCCCCGCTTTGTTTGTAAGCACGACGTGCAGCGTACCTGTCCACGCACGGGCTTTAACGGGCAGGTTGACCCGCACATGGCGTTCCGTTGGCTGGCAGCCGATGGATTGATCTGCAAGGTGTGTTTCACCGTCCATGGGAGGATCGCATGTGACTGACAGGGTGGTTTCCAATCCCATGGCATTGGCTCTGAACCTGAGCGATGGTGGATCGCCGTCGCATTGGGAGAGATTTTCGGAAATGAGAACGGGCTCGCAGCTGTCAGGGGGAATGAACTTTTCCGTAGTGCTATACCGCCGTTCAACTTGCTCTTTTAGAGCCAGGCGCCAATACATTTCAGAATCGCCGTCAAAGGTGATGTCTTCTGATACCGACGCGGTGTTTTCATCCGTTGTCCAATTATCGTTTGTTCCGAAAACTTCAAATCCATCGATGCCGCACCATTCGGCATCGTATGAAGAAAGGAGGGAAAGACGAACCCCTTCAACGGCGCGCCCATTGTCCATTTTTTGATAATGGTATGACTTGTCGAGAGACGTGATCCGGCCTTGCGGGAGTGTTCCTTCCCATTCAACGTGCCATTCGGCGTCTTTCAATATTTCCACCCGCACCTGCTTGGCCGGCACATGGGGATGCTGATTAATCTGAAAGGCGGTTAGGTCAGTGGGAGCATCAAAGCGCCACTCCCAGACAAGGGGAAACGCAGGGTTTTTGTCACTGGTCCAATAACCATCGTCAAATCCGCGTAGACCATTGGTCAACGCATCGGGTTCGCTTTCTTGTGAATCCGGAAACGTGACGAGATGGACGTTCCCGTTCTGGGACAACACGGAACGATCTCTATAAAGGAGCTCAATGGCATGGACGGCCAAGTCCCCTTTGGGCGGCGTTCGATCATCGCCATGAACGAATATGAGAACGTTGGCAACATTATTATTGGACAAAGTGTCATTAAGCGAGGTCCTCTGATACCGGTTTGCCCGTTTGCCCTGCTCCAAAGGGTTGTTGCCGGTGTAACTCCACTGTGTCGGATCGTTTTTCAGTTTAACGGTGAGTTTCTTTATACGCTCCTGTTTCAAGGAGGCCGAAAGCAGCGGTTCGCCTGTCAGTGCCCATTGGGAATACCGTGTCTGTTCATTCTCTAAGAACCGATGGTTGATCCAAAACGTCAGATCAGACCCGTGAAGCTCCAGATCCTCTGATGAAACGTAGAAAGACACCTCGGCGTCTCGAAGGTCGATTGCCCCGCCCGAGACATGATGTGTTCTAGAGATTGGGATTTCAGTTTCCGTCGTCAGTGATTTTTGCGTGCTAGCCGGCTCGGTGCCCCAGTTAATGTTCAGGGGCATGTCGTGAGACCCAATCTTGTTCAATTGATTGCGGTCTTTGGCGAACGGGCTTTTCAGTTTGAGCCCGCAGAGTGATTTTGCGTCTTCGTTCAAACGATGCTCCGATATGACCCACTCAACTTGGGTCGCTCTTGGAATCCAGGTGCCCCGTATGTCTTCGCTAAATTGAATCATTCTCGCCCATTGGGGCGGAGGCACCGATCTCCATTCGGTTGCGTGGGTCAGGGTGTCCGGGGCGGCACCATACTCAAACCTGTAGACACTCTCGGCCGTCTGGCCAGACAGCTCGGCAAACAGGGTTGCGGAGCCGACGCCAATTGGTGTCGCGCCCAAAGCCACGGGAGAGGTAGGACTCTCCGTGACGGCCGCATTGACAGAGTCATCGGTCTCATTTGATTGCGTTGCCTCACGCGGTACGGGCTTTTTGGAGTTTTCAAGACCTGAGAAAAAAATTTGATGCCTCTGCGCGTCCAGGCCCGTTTCTTCAACCAAGGACTCCGGTGGTGTAAGGCGGTCCCAACGAGGACGATAATCGACAATCGGAAAGCCGAGCTCTAGACACTCCAGGTACACCTGACCTGCGTCTTCTAATCTGGCTTGACGCGTCAGAGCGTCTATCATCCCGGCCGGCACAATGCGTCCGGCATCAATAATTTTATGGTCAAGCAGGACACGCCCGAGTGCAATAATCTCATTGTCCATGCTCTTTGTCGCGGCGACGCGATAGAGAGCCAGAACTGCGGCAATCGTCAAATCGGAAATGCAGTTGCCAATCTCGCCGGCATAGAAGGCGTTTATGGTATCGGGGTCTACAATGCCCGCATCAACATAACTTTCGATAGTGCCTTCGATATCGCCGCGGGCAAGACGTATTTGACTGAGCATCACATGGCATTGCGAAAGCTCAATACCATATGTCTCTATAAAATCGTGTACGGCTGCTTCTGCTTCATCGAACTTTCTTTTTCCGAATAGGCCCGTCACACGGGTCATAAGGTCCGTGAACATTTGATCAGTGTCTGTTGTTTCGGACTTACCCATCCCAAACCTTGTCCAAGGCTATCAAACTGAACGAGCCACAGTGTGCTTTATTAATATAGTTTGGTATTACTGTGTCGGTGATCGCTACGCCAGATTCTTCTGACACAGGGTAAGCGCCATGAGACAAGACATCATCGACCTCTACGACGAGTACACCCACACTCCGTTGGACCGGCGCACGTTTCTGGAACGGTTGGCTAAGCTTGCCGGCGGAACCTCCGCTGCCTTGGCGCTTTTGCCATTGCTTGAAAACAATTACGCCGCGGCCGAGATCATTGCACGAGATGACCCCCGTCTCCGGACCGGGCGTCCGTCGTTTCCTGGCGCCACGGGAGACGTCAAATCCTATATGGCGCATCCAAGGGGCGAGGGTAGGTTTCCCGCCGTGATCGTTATTCATGAGAACCGGGGGCTCAATCCTCATATTGAGGATGTGACACGCCGCGCCGCCCTGGCCGGATACTTAGCCGTTGCGGTCGATGCCCTGTCTCCGTTTTGCGGTACACCCGCAGACGAGGACGAAGCGCGCGCGCTCATTCGTCAGCTGGACCGCGAAAGCGCAATCGAGAACATTGTTGCGGCCGTAGCCTTCGTCAAATCCCATCGCCGGTCGACGGGAAAGGTCGGAACAGTAGGCTTTTGCTGGGGTGGCAACATGGCCGTGCAGGCGGCCGTTCATTCTGAAGATGCCAATGCAGCCGTTGGGTTTTATGGGCGCCAGCCCTCAGCCGAAGAAACAGCGCGTATCAAGGCGTCGGTCATGCTCCATTACGCTGAAATTGACGAACGTGTGAATGCAGGGATCTCTGCATTTAGAGAGGCGCTTAGAGACAACAACATCGTGCATTCGATCTACATGTACGAGGGCGCGCAACATGCCTTTCACAATGACACGGCGCCAAGCCGCTATAAAAAAGATGCCGCTCAACTGGCCTGGCAACGCACGATAGATTTCTTTGATCAGACCCTGAAGGGATAGGCACCCCTCTTTTGACAAGTCCAATGACCGGCCGTTAACCACACCTGTTCGCCGCCATGGACGGCCTCCCGTCCAGCCGATACAACTCCGCGCTTATGAAACGGTCGTTGTTTGATTTCTCGGCTCTCGGCCGGGCTTTCGCCATCCGCAACTTTGCACTCTATACGACGGGGAATGCCCTTTCCCTCATCGGCATGTGGGTGCAGCGGCTGGCCGTCGGCTGGCTGATGTGGGAACTCACCGAGTCCGGTGCTTGGCTCGGCGCCATCGCCATGGCCGAGTTCCTGCCGATCATCGTTCTCACACCTTTCGGCGGTGTGGTTGCGGACCGGTTCGACCGTCTGCGCGTTTCCATCATCGCCCAGTCCTTTGCCTGCGCGCAGGCCGTGGCTCTGTGGGTGTTGACCGTGGCCGACGGCATCACCCCGCAATTGCTTGTTGCCCTGATGATGGTCGGCGGCGTCACCATGGCCATGAACCAGGCCGCCCGGGTCACTCTGGTGGTCAACATGGTGCCGCGGGAAGTGATGTCCACCGCCATTGCCATCAATTCCATCATCTTCAATGTGGCGCGGATCATTGGACCGGCCATTGCCGGAGCTCTGATTTTCTATACGGACATCGCCTGGGCGTTTCTGGTTAACGCTTTGTCTTATGGCGCGTTGATCGTTGCCATGATGCTCATCCGTATGCCGCGGCTACAGGACACGGTGCCCCCCAGTGGCTCCTATTTCCGGGATCTGGCGGAAGGCGCGCGCTATACGTTTACCCATACGGGCGTGGCCGCCATCATTGCCTTGTCGGCGGTGAATTCTTTGTTTGCGCGGCCCCTCATCGATCTCCTGCCGGGATTTGCCGGAGAGGTGTTCAACGCCGGTCCGGAAGGTTTGGCGCTGATGACCTCGGCCATGGGGGTGGGCGCCATTTGTGCGTCGTTCTGGTTGGCGCAACGGGGACGGTTGTCCGGCCTGACGGGCATTGTCTTTGTCGGCGTCCTCGTCAACGGCGCGGCGGTGGCGCTGTTCGCCATGTCCACCAATCTTTGGACCGGCGCATTGTTGCTCGCCGTCTCCGGCTTCACTCAAGCCTGTACGGGTACGGGCACGCAGACCCTGGTGCAGTCGGCGGTGGAGGATCGCTTGAGAGGTCGGGTGATGAGCGTTTGGCTGGTTATCGGCCGCGGCGGGCCTGCTCTGGGAGCATTGGTTATGGGAAGCCTGGCCGAGCTGGTGGGGTTTGGCCCGCCCCTGTTGACCGGCGCGGTGGTGACGTTTCTCATAGCGGCCCTGGTCATGCCCCGGCGGCAGCGCTTGGCTGCCACCTTGGAACGAGCGGTTGCAGACTAATCTTCTAAACGGGAATTGAACCTTCCACTGTGGTCCGATTCATGTGGCGGATGGAGTCTGCAGGATAAGTGGTGGCGTGGTGCATGAGACAGCGATTGTCCCACAACACCAGATCATTGGTTTTCCACTTGTGACGGTAGATCACGGCCGGGTCCGTGGCGAAACCGAACAGCGTTTCCAGTAGCTCGGCGCTTTCTTGTTCATCTATTCCAACCACCGCATCGGTGAAGCCAGGATTCACATAAAGCGCCTTGCGGCCGGATTCCGGATGGGTGCGCACGATGGGATGCTCGGCGCCCACCAGTTCCGCCTTTTGCTCTTCGGTTAAGGGTGCGCGGTTGGACTCTTCGGTTGCTTGAATTTGGCTGTAGTTAAAACGATGGTGGGCCCTGAGGGAGGCGATGCGCGATTTGAGATCCCCGGGCACGTTGTCATAAGCACGATACTGATTGGCGAACATGGTATCGCCCCCTTCGGAAGGCACTTCCATGCCGTACAGCAAGGACCCCATAGGCGGCACGGCTTCGTAACTGACATCCGTATGCCAATAGCGGCCGGCGTCTTCGATGCCGACGGGTTTGCCGTGATCGTCCACCTTGTTGGAGATCACCAGGATCTTATCGTGGCCCGGCAATAGATACTGCGCCAGCACGTGGCCCTTGAGCGGTCCCCAACGGGCGGAAAAAGCTTCATGCTGTTCCGGTGTGAGCTTTTGATCGCGGAACACGAGAACGCAGTGATCGATAAAAGCCTCGCGCACCTTGGCAAAGGTGGTGTCATCAATATCGCCGCCACAATCCAAACCGACCACTTCGGCGCCGCAGACATCGGAGAGGAGGTTGATCTGCATGGTTGGACGCCGTCGCCGTGTCCTAGTCCAACACGGTTCCGGTTTCCGCCGCGCCGGCGGGCAGCATGTCCCGGGCGTCGGGAGTGGGCGTATCGATGTCACGCCAGATCCGCCATGTGCCGTTGTCATCCTTCCGGTACATGAGCAGCGCCCGGCCGGGGTCGTAGATCTTGGACCCGTCCTCGGCGGTGACGGTGACGACGAACTTGGCAATGCCGTGGGCGAGGCCGAGATCTGGGTAGACCCACAGCTCCTCGCGCTCGAAAACCACGTCGAGCCCTTCGAAGTCGACCAACGCCTCGAACAGAGGCCTCATCGCCGCGCGGCTGCGCACGATGGGCTCACGGCGAGCCTGTACCCAGGCATCCTCAGTGTAGAGATCGAGAATGGCGTCGACGTCACCCGCCAGGTAGGCGGCCTTCCATTTAGGCGTGATCGCGTCAATGGCGTCGTAGTCTAACTGCGTTCCGCCGTAATACTCCGTTGACGCTGCGGGAACGGCAAAAAGGCAGAGAATCAGGGCGAGAGTACCGCGCATGGTGTTGGCCTTCCCAATTGTCGAAGAAATTATCCTACGCTCACCTGAGCCGCGGGTTAAGGGCATCGCGCAACCAGTCACCCAGCAGGTTCACGGACAGAGCGAGGATCACCAGCGCCAGGGATGGGAACAGAGTGATCCACCATTCGCCTGAAAACAGGAAGTCGTTGCCGATGCGGATGAGGGTGCCGAGCGACGGCGTGGTCGGCGGCATGCCGACACCGAGAAAACTCAGCGTGGCTTCTGCGATGATAGCCAGAGCCAAGCCAAGAGTGGCCAACACCAGGACCGAGGTCATCACATTGGGCAGCACATGGCCGAAGACAATGGCTGGCGGTGAAACGCCGATAAGTCGGGCCTGGGCCACATAGCCCGATTGCTTTTGCACCAATGTGGCCGAGCGTACCACCCGGGCGTACTGGGGCCAGTCGGCAATGCCAATGGCGAAGATCAGCATGTAAAGGGCAATGGAGTCGTGAATCTCAGGCGGCAGGGCGGCGCGGGCAAAACCATCGACCATGAGGGCGATGAGCAAGGCGGGGATGGTCAGCTGCACGTCGGCGAGGCGCATGAGAACGGTCTCGACCCAGCCGCCCACATAACCGGCGATGAGACCGATGGTCACCCCCAGCCCGGCGGCAAAAGCGACAGCGGCTAAACCCACGGTCAAGGAAATGCGGCTGCCATACAGAATGGCGGAGAGCATGTCCCGTCCTTGATCGTCGGTGCCGAGCAGAAAGGCCGGATCCGCGCCCGCACTCCAGGCCGGCGGATAAAACGCGTTCATCAAATCGAGATTGACTGGATCGAAGGGGTCTTGGGGCGCAATCCAAGGCGCCAGTGCCGCGCTTAACACAAAGATCGCAACGATCAGACTAGCGGTTACGGCCACGGGGCTGTGGCGGAAAGACAGCCACAACAGGGCGCGCGGCGGAACGGTGGTGGACACGTCCGTCATGCGGCGTCCTCCGCCGTGGCCCGCAAACGCGGATCGACAAAAGCGTAGAGCACATCGACGGCCAAATTGATGACGACGAAAACCAGCGCCACCATGACCAGATAGGCGGCCATGATGGGAATGTCAGCAAAGGCCACCGCCTGAATGAACAAGAGACCCAGTCCCGGCCACTGGAAAACCGTTTCGGTGACAATGGAAAAGGCGATCAGTTCGCCGAGTTTAAGACCAATGACCGTGATCACCGGTAGCAGGGTATTCTTCAACGCATAAACGTAATGGACCCGGTTGCGCGGCACGCCCATGGCCTTTGCCGTTCGGATATAATCGGTGCCGAGCACTTCAATCATTTCCGCACGCACCAGACGTTGGATAAACGTCATCTGAAACAAGCCAAGCGTCACGGCAGGAAGAATGATGGCTTTCCAACCGCTGGCGGTCAGCAGACCGGTGGTCCAGCCGCCGATGGCAACCGTTTCCCCCCGGCCGAAGGAGGGCAGCCAACCAAGGGTGACGGAAAAGAGATAGATGAGCGCTATACCGATGACGAAGGTGGGCAACGATACGCCGACGAGAGAAAGGGCGAGTATGCACTTGCTGATCGCACCCTCTCTGTGAATGGCGGTATAGACGCCTAAGGGAATGCCAAGCAGCAGAGCAAACAGCGCCGACGCCAGGACCAATTCCACGGTTGCCGGCAGGCGTTCCACCACCAGGTCGGAGACAGGCCGCTGCATGCGGTAGGAAATACCGAAATCACCGGTCAGGGCATTGCCGACAAAGCGCACAAACTGAACCGGCGCCGGATCGTTGAGACCGAGCCGTTCGCGCAAGGCTTGGCGGTCTTCAAAGGACGCCTCTTGCCCTACCAGGTTGTTGACCGGATCGCCGACATAGTTGAACAGCACGAACGCAGCGGCGGCAACCAATACCATGACCAAAAGGGCCTGGCCGACGCGGCGGAGGAGAAAGGACGACATGACGCTTTTGTCGCATGTCTCTTTTTCAAGTCAAGGCAAGGGAGGGATCAGGTTTTATGGGTGCCGATAATGAGAACACGTGGCGGCTGATCGGGTGCCAGAGGCTGGGCCACTTTGATATCGAAGTAGTCGCCGAGTGTGGACTTCCACCAGTTCAGGTCTTCCACTATGAGATGGGCGTTGCGACCGTCGGCGAGAGTCTTTTTTGCCGGCACCGTGTCGATAATGAACAGTGCGCCTCCTAATCCGAGGGATTGAATGTGAACCAGCACATCGGTCAAACATTCTGGCTCCACATGTTCCAGTACGTCGATGCAGACCACCAGATCGCAGGGCTTGGGCTCTTGGTCCTTGCCGGGCATGGCCGGGTCGTACTCGGCGACCATGAGATCGGGGTCTAGCGCGAGAAGCGCCGGGCGTAGCGTGCCCTTGCCACAGCCGTAATCCAGCACAGTGCGGACACCGCTGGCTTGGGTAAATTCCACCACCCAAGGCGCCAGAGCATGGGCCGCGCGGCCATAGTCCGGATTACTGCGGTGCAGCTCAACATTGAGCGATCGGTATTGGTCTGAAATGCGCACAGGACTGCTTCGGTTTATGGATCCCCACAGTTCTGCCACGTGCTGGTAGCGTGTCAATGGTCACGTGCCACAAAAACCAGTCCGCTATGCGGAGTCTCCTAAACTGTCAGGCGCTTTTCAAAAATTTCCGTTTGCACAGAGGCAAGAGAGGAGATACCCAGTCGACGATGTTTACCATTGCGTAAATTGAACCGCTGGATTTTTGGGTCATCATGGCTTCATCGTCTAAAATTGATTTCGATGTCATCATTGTCGGCGCTGGGTTCGCCGGTGTGTATGCGGTCTACAAATTCCGCCAACTGGGTTTTTCATTAAAAGCATTCGAAGCCGGTGATGACGTGGGCGGCACCTGGTATTGGAACCGCTATCCGGGTTGCCGCTGCGATGTGGAAAGCATTCATTACTGCTATCAGTTCGACGACGATCTTCAGCAGGAATGGAACTGGACGGAACGGTATGCGGCCCAGCCGGAGATTCTGTCTTACATCAATCATGTAGCGGACCGGTTCGATATACGCCGCAACATCCAGTTCAATACACGGGTCATCGCAGCAACGTTCGTTGCGGCTGAGGGGAAGGGTCCGTCTTATTGGATCGTCGAAACCGATGACGGCAAAACGCAGACCGCGCGGTTTTGTATTATGGCGACGGGCGTTTTGTCCGTCCCCAAACTGCCGGAGATAGAGGGCCGCGACACGTTCACCGGGACGACGTACCACACGGCACAGTGGCCCCATGAAAAGGTCGACTTCACCGGTCTCAAGGTGGGGGTCATCGGGACCGGATCATCGGGCATTCAGTCCATCCCCTTGATTGCAGAACAAGCCGCGCATGTGACCGTGTTTCAACGCACGCCTAATTACGCCATCCCTGCCAGCAACCGGCCGCTTGCGCCGGGAGAACTGGACGAGGTGAAAGCCCATTACAACGAACTTCGGGCAGAAGCCAGGAAAGGCGTGACCGCACTTCCCTTCGAGCCGGCCGGTGCGTCCGCCCTTGCCGTTTCCGACGAAGAGCGGGAAGCGATTTACGAAGACTGGTGGCAGGAAAGCGGACTTCTCTTTCAAGGCACGTTTGCCGACTTGCTGTTCAATGAGGACTCCAACCGGACCGCCACGGACTTCGTGCGCCGCAAGATTCACGACATCGTCAAGGATGAGAAGGTCGCCGACCTTCTTACACCCGAAAATCCGCTCGGGTGTAAACGTCTGTGCGTGGATACGGACTATTACAAAACCTTCAACCGGCCGAACGTGACTTTGGTGGATATCAGCGGTGAGCCCATTCACAGCATTGTGCCGGAAGGGATCCGCGTCGGTGAGACCGTGTATGCCTTCGACGCCATCGTCTTTGCCACCGGTTTTGACGCCATTACCGGCGCGTTACTCGACATGAATATCCAGGGGCGGAACGGAAAGTCTCTCAAGGATAAATGGGCGGGTGGGCCTAAAACCTATCTCGGTTTATCCACCCATGGATTTCCCAACCTTTTCATCATCAACGGTCCGGGCAGTCCATCCGTCCTCGCCAACATGGTGACGGGTGTGGAGCAACACGTGGACTGGATCGCCGATTGCATGATCCATATGCGCGACGGCGCTTTGGACGCCATTGAGGCCAAGGCGGAAGAGGAAGAAGCCTGGGTCCTCCACAACAACGATGTGGCCGATCAGTCTCTACGGTCCAGTTGTGCCTCCTGGTACACCGGCGCCAACGTGCCTGGCAAACCGCAGATTTTCATGCCCTATGTGGGTGGTTTTCCCGCCTATGAGGAGAAGTGCGAGCAGGTCGTTCAAGAGGGGTACGCCGGCTTCACCCTAGCTTGACCCTAGGGAATTGTTGAAGTCTTGTGCCGCAGCGGTCACACTTTTGATACGATTTTTGTGGTAAGATTGATGGTGAAATGATCGATTGTTTATCGGCGGTTGGACTTATCCATGATTTCTCATAAGCGAATAAATCTTGCTGTTGGTTTCTTTGCCGCGGCATTCGTCTTTGCCGGGCTAGTTCAGACTTTTCAGGCGGTATCACAGGTCAGTGCTGCCGAAATAAAAGTCGCCACTGACGACGAACAGCAGGCTCTCAAGGAAGTTTTTCCCGATGGAGAGATCTTTTCGGAAAAAGAAGGCCGTTATCCGCATCACAAGGCCTATGGAACCGATCCCGAGACTGGTGAGACCACGCTGTTAGGCTTTGTTTTTATTACCATTGAGGTCGAGCCGGAAGAATGGGCGTATTCCAGTGAAATCGAAATGCTCGTGGGCATGACCACGGGTGGGGTCATTACCAAGGTCAAAATGATCGACCACTACGAGCCCTTTGGATATTTCTCCATCGATCCGCCTGAATTCATCGAACAGTTCGAAGGCAAGAGCATCCTTGATCCCTTTGAAGAGGGCCGCGATATCGATACGGTCACCCGCGCAACCATCACGGTTGAAGGCGCAGCACGCGTGATTAAGAAAGCGGCCCGCAAGATTGCCCGTCAGTATCTTTCAGAACAAAGTAAACGAGAGCAGGGATAATGATACGTGTCGCTGTGGCCGCAGGCACTGCTGCGGCGTGCCTGCTTTTGGCCGCGTCGGGCATGGCTCAGGAGCAAGCTCCGCTTTCCCTCGCTGACCTTGACGCCTTGATGGAAGAGGATGAGCAGGCCCTGCCCTCTTTTCAAGGTGAGTCCCTAATTGACCTTATTGCCATCATTGCTTTTTTTGCTTTGGCCGTCGTTAGCTTTCTCAAGAAAAGCGTGCCCTTGAAGTACGCCACCATGGTTGTGGCTATCGCTTACATGGGATTCACCAAAGGGAACTTGGTTTCGCTGGTCCATATCTTTGGTCTGCTGGAATGGTCCTTCCCCATTTTCGAACATAACCTGTCCTGGTACGTGCTGATGATATTCACTTTGCTGTCCACCGTGCTTTGGGGCCGGCTTTATTGCGGGCGGATTTGCGCCTTCGGCGCGCTGACCCAATTGATGGACAGAATTATCCCGGCCCGGTTCCGCTACGAGCTACCTCCCCGTGTGGAAAAAAAAGCGATTTACCTGAAGTACGTCATCCTCGTGGCGGTGTTGATCTACTTTCTCATCACCAGAGACAATTTTGTTTACAAATACGTCGAGCCGTTTTGGATGTTTACCTTAAGCGGATCCACGGTGATGTGGGTGCTTTTGACGATCCTCCTTTTGGTGACCGTTTTCATCCGTAATTTCTATTGCCGTTACCTGTGTTCCGTCGGCGCGGCGCTCGGCGTGATTTCCAAGTTCACCATTTTCGGCATCAAACGATGGAAGCAATGCGACACCTGTAGGCTTTGTGAAAAGGTTTGCGAATGGGGCGCCATTGAAGGACCAAAAATATCCATGGCCGAATGCGTGCGTTGCGACGATTGTGAAATTCTGTATGACGACAAAGACCATTGCGTCCATTGGCTGATGATCAAAAAGCGCGAACGCCGGCGTAAGGCCTTAGCAGGCTGCTGAAAAACTCGGCCGAGAGCCCACCTCGCGAAACGAAAGAATCAATGGATGGGCGTCCGCGAAAAAATAGAATCGGAAAATGGCTCATACGAAAACAAAATTGCCGAGATGATCGCTCCAAATCGTTTTTCAGCAGCCTGTTAGAGCAGGCTTGATATGATCCCGGCCCGACGCATAGGGGCCCTGGTAATTTGTTTCGGGCTTCTCTTGGCGTGCACTCCTGCAGAGCAATCCCTAGAACCCACGACCCGGGACTGGTCGGTGATGGGCACGGATCTGTTCATCACTGTTTATCGCGAGTCTTCTGATGCCGAATTGGCATCCGCCGATTTGGATGCGGCGTTTGCCGCCGTGTCTGAGATTGACGATCTCATGAGTCTTTACAAACCGGACAGTGAGCTGACCGCGCTTAATGCAAGCGCGGGTCAAGGCGCCACGTCTGTCAGCGCACACACCTTCGCGGTTCTGGACGCTGCCGATCATTATGCCGCGCTGACCGATGGCGCCGTGGACGTCACCGTAGAACCCCTGGTCCGTTTGTGGGGGTTTTTTGATGTGGCGGACGCATCGGTGCCCGGCCAGGACCGCATCGATGAGGCATTGGCTAAGACCGGCATGCATCGTTTGACCTTGGATCGGGTATCCCGAACCGCTGCTTTGGAACCGGACGTCCGTGTGGATTTGGGCGGCATTGCCAAAGGCTATGGCGTGGATCAGGCATTGGCGGTGTTGCGGGAGCGAGACGTTCCGGCAGCCCTCGTCAATCTTGGCGGCACCGTGGGTGTATTGGGAGCCCACCCGGCGGGCCGGCCTTGGATCGTCGGCATCCGGCATCCGCGGGAGAACCAATTGATTGGAGAAATCCGGCTGCAGGACGGGGCGGTGTCCACCTCCGGTGATTACGACCGGTACTTTGAGCATGACGGCAAGCGCTACAGTCACATTATCGACCCGCGCACGGGCTGGCCGGTGGAAGGGGTCTATGCCGTGACGGTTGTCGCACCCAATGCCACCGCGGCGGACGCGTTATCCACCGCTGCTTATGTTTTAGGTCGAGATGACGGGTTGGCGTTGTTATCGATGTGCGCAGGTGTTGAAGGTGTCATGGTTGAGCCGAACGCAAACCAAGAGACGTTAAGCGTGCGTCTCACCGAAATGACAGATGAAAGGGTGTCGGTTCTCATTGACGAAGAACCCATGGTCAATGCCGTTACGTATTCAAGCAACGCTTCGCATGACAGAACGTCTGAATGCGTCGCGCTGGTCAAATAGATAACTCAGTTAAGCGCGTCTGACTCCTATTGTATCCGCGCCAGGCGAAACTGGGGCTGATTGTCGGGCTGGATGGGGAGGACCAAGAACTCCTTCATGGTCCAGGCCAGCCTTTGATGATGAAGCGGGATATACACCTGCGAGTCTTTCAAGCGCATCCAGGCGTCGTTGATCATGGCATCTCGTTTAGCCAAATCGGTTTCCACAGCCATACCGTCGATGAGATCGAAGAGAACTTGATCATTGAGACCGGTGCGATTCCAAGCCCGGTTGGGCATGGCGAGAAAATCCAGATGGTAATGGCTGTCCATAGTGCTGGAACCCCAGCCCAGGAGATAAAGGTCGGTTTGATCGTTTTGGATCTTGGGGAAGTGCAAGGTTTTGGACTTGGCATCGAGACGGACGCGCACGCCAATGCGGGCCAGCATGCCGACCACGGCCTGACAAATGGCTTCGTCGTTGTGATAGCGGTCATTGGGGCAATCGAGGGTGACGGAGAACCCGTCCGGATAGCCTGCCTCCGCCAGCAATACGCGGGCGCGATCGGGATCGAGCGGCGGCAGAGCGTCGATCGCTTCTGTGTACCCGCCGATACCCGGAGACAGCAGCATGCCCGCCGGCTCGGCCATGCCCCGCATGATGCGCGCCACAATGGCCTCCCGGTTGACGGCCATGTTCATGGCCTGGCGCACCCGGAGATCGGCAAAGGGATTGCGGCCTTTAACGTCGGATGAGGCCAGTTCGGCGGCGCCCGTATTCATGCCGATAAAGATGGCGCGCACTTCAGGCGTGGACTGAACCTTCAGGCCCGCCGTGCGCTGGACACGGGTGAGGTCCTGCACCGGGGTATCGAGCACGAAATCCAAACTCGCCGGACAACAAAGCCGCAACGCAGGTGGCGGCGTTGGCAACGGGCGTATGGATGATGCGGTCCACATTATGCGGGTTATCGTCTTTCAACCCCCACCAGGCGTCGTTTCTGGTAACCACCGTACGCACTTCCGGTTCACGTAACTCCAGCACAAAGGGTCCCGTGCCGTTGGTGTGCTGCACGGCGTAGGTCTCTTGGCCGGACGCTGTGTCCTGCGGTTCGGTGACACCGTGTTCCTCCGCCCAGCCGCGAGACATGATGTAAATGTCCGTCACTTGTTGGGGCAGGATAGGATTAGGGCCGGACGTTTTGATAAGCACGGTGTGATCGTCAATGGCGGCCACCTCGCGCACCGTGCCGATGATGTCTTTCATATCGGAGGTTGGCATCAAAGCCCGCTCGAAAGAGAACACCACATCGTCTGCGGTAAACGGGCGGCCGTCATGAAAGGTGACTCCTTGACGGAGTTTGAATTCCCAAACGGTAGGATCGTCCGTCAGACCCCAGGATATGGCGAGGCCCGGCTCGAGGGCCATGGTCTGGGATCTGAGCACCAGAGATTCATGGATCTGCTTGCCGGCCGCCAGGGTCATGCCCTCGTTCTGAGCGTGGGGGTCCATGGTCATGGCGTCCCCCTGAGACGACCAGCGGATAAGGTTTTCCGCCGACGCAGGCGGTACAGCACATGCGAGAACAAGGATTACAAAGACAAGTCGGTGCATGAACAGAACCATGGTGTGTCAAAGACGCATCTGGTGTCGGCTAGGAGGACCCGTGGTGTCAAGAGTTTGCCTTGAAGGGGCTCAGCCGCCGCATGGACCAGTGCGCGTGTTTGCGATCCTAGCAGTCGCTGATTGGCATTATTTGAACCGGTGAACTGACGCCCTTTATCCGCCCCCGGACGCGGTGCCCGCTTCAGCCTGGTCGGCAAAGACCGCTTTGCCTTCTTGCACCAAATCGTAGATGCGCTGGGCGTCGCCGCCGATGCGGTTGATGAGGTCCTCATGGGTGGACTGGGCGCGGTCGATCCAGGGCTGAAGGGCTTGTGAATTGAGCTGGTGAACGACAACGCCTTCTTGCTCGATGGAGTCCAGTTCCTGCACCAACGACGCCCGCGTATCCCGGCGGACCAGCTCCTCATCGGGAAAGCTGGTGGTCATGATGGCGCGGTCTTCGGCCGATAAGGCATCAAGCCACGGTTTATTGGCGACCAAGGCGGAGAAGGCATAGGCATGACGGGTGAGCGTCAGGTGCTGGGCCTCCTCGTAGAAACCCGCACGGGCGTACATCAGAGTTGAGGATTCTCCGCCATCAATGAGACCAGTCTGCAAACCCTGAATGACATCGGGGGAAGAAAGATTGATCACGTCCGCGCCGATGGCTGCGAGAAACGCGCGCGACGTATCATACGGCAAGGCGCGCATGCGGTAGTCATTTGTATCTTCAAGCGTCAGCAGTGGAACTTTGCCGTAGAGATTCATCCAGCCGATCTCAATCCACTGCAGGAACTCCAAATCCCGGGCTGCGGCCATTTCTTTGATGGCAGGCGTGACATAACCATCGACAACGAAATCCGATTGCTCCGGCCCGTCGAACAGATAGGGCATGTTGATGACCGAGACTTCCGGCACCACTTGGGCAAATCCGCTTTCTCCAACGATGGCCATTTGTCCGCGGTTGCGGCGGACGGCTTGGATGACCAATTCATCGCCGCCGATCTGGCCGTGCACCAGCATGGCAAGCTCGATGCGGCCTTCGGATTTTTCCGTCACGGAATCTTCGAACATGCGCCACAACAGATCACCCGGCCCGCCCGGAGGGGCATTGGCGACAATGGTGAATTCCTGAGACGCCGAAATCTCTTGATTGGTCTGGTCATTGGTCTGCGCAAACCCGGGACCAAGAGCATACAAAACAAACGCACAAACCAATAAGGAAAGTCTGAGTGTCATGATGTGTCGCGTCTCACTTCTGGGTGAAAAACTCGATACGCGCGCCGTTGGGCGCTTTCAACGCTAGCATATCCACCGTGCCGTAAGGTGGCAGCGACAACGATGTAACAGGCCGATGGATAGGATAACCCTTGGCCTGAACGTCGCGGGCCAAAGCGCCCACGTCTTCCACCGGCACCCGCGTGGTGAGGATACCCAGATTGGGCGGCTCAGCCCGGTCGCGGAAATCCCGCCCCGTCAGGCCTTCGGCCATAAGAATCTGTAACGACCCGTTGCGGTCTGTCTCGTGGGGGGCAAAGGCGGCAAAGCGCCGTGCCGCCGTGCTGGCCAGATTGGCGGGAATGCCCGTCGGATTGAAGCCGGGGGCGGGCGTGGTCGAGCGGCCCGACAGATGCACGGTCCAGCCCAATACGTCGGCAAAGAATTTTTCATTGGCTTCGTAGTCGGCAACGAACAGTGCAGTGTTGAAGGGCCAGCCCCAGCCGCTTTCCGATCCGGCTTCCGCTTTGTCATAGGGCGGGGCATTGCGCTGCATGAGACACAACGCTTCGCCGTTGGGTCCGCGCATGATGGACTCGTCGATGTCGAAAGGGTCCAGGGTGTAATGGACCGGATCGTTGTAGCCCTGCCAGCCACGGGCGCGCAGTTGCTCGAATACGATGTCCACGTCATTCACATAAACGTAGAGGTCGAAGTAGCCGCCGTGATCCCACGGCATGCCGGAAGACCGGATCTGCTTTTGCGCAACACCGTAGAACTGGACCAGGCGAACAAACCGGTCGGCCGGACCCTTGCGCAGCACAACCTCATGGATGGTGGCCCCATTGGGCAAGTCCCAGTAATTGGCGAGGGCGGAATCCGCCGGGCCATCGCAAATCACCTCGAAGCCGCCCACCTTTGTCCAGGTTTCCACCGCCGCATCCAAATCGGCAACGGACACCACCGCTTCCTGAAATCCGGTGATACCAGTGGAGGAGACGTCGTCCACCGTGCACGCGGCGTGGGCGAGGGACGGGAGACAGAGAGAAAGAAACATCACGATCATGCGCATGGGAAGCCCTCCGCTCTCACACCGCCGGTTTGAAGATGTCTTTGATCACGTCATGCCGGGTGGACTTGGTCTCCAGGTTGGGATGCTGACCGAACGCCACATGACCGGAGGGCACCTCACCGTCCATTAAAGACACACCAGCAGAGACCATACAGTTGTCGCCGACGGTGACGTTCCCAATGACCCGGCTGCCACCGTAGAGCACCACGCCTTTGCCGAAGGTGGGATGGTTGCCGTCCAAATCCGCGCCCACGCCCACGTTCTGATAAGCGCAGAAGTAATCGCCGTAGGTGGCGCGGCCCAGCACTGTGCCTACCGGATGTACCACGGCAAACACTTGGGGCAGTTCCACTTCGTAAAAGGCATCCAACCCATGCAGCGCTTTGTTCAACGCGTAAGCTTTTTCGGCGATGGGCACGGGCCCACCCATGCGATGCAATGTGTTGGACAGGTAGTAGAGAAAAATGGCGTGCATGTCAGTGTGCAGATGGCTGTAGCGGGGGCCGTCTTTCTCCGTATGAAAACCCTTGAGACCGGCGCGCAGCACGCAGTGTTCCATGCGCTCCAGGGCGGCGGTGACGAACCGTTTGAGACCGGGGCGCACGGGAAAGCCGTCGTCGAACAAGGCGTCCATCTGTTTGGCCACGTATTCGGTCAGATCGTCCGCCGACAGGGTCGTGCTGAACGCCACCTGTTTTAGTTCACTAGTCTTTTCGGCCGTGGGCTGCACGCGTGAAGTCCGCCGCTGTTGGTTTCGATTGGTCTTAGTTTCGACTGGTCTTGCTGGCTCGCACGTTAATGCCGTTTGAATAGAGATGCGAGCGCAGCTTGATGGGGCTGTGGTCGGTGAACAGAAAAAGCGAGGAAATAGCCACCGCCGAGGCCCCGTTAGCGAAGGCGTCGATGCAGTGCTGCAAACCGCCGCAACCGCCGGAGACCACCAGGGGTACGTCCAACTGCTCGTTGAGCTTGGCGATCATGTCCACGTCATAGCCGTTCATCATGCCGTCCCGGTCGATGGAGGTGATGAGAATCTCGCCGCACAGGGAGTCCTGCATTTTTAACGCCCAGTCGACGGGATTGTGGCTCGTCTTTTCCCGCCCGCCGGCGATGAAAACCCGGGGGACGCTGGGGGAGATCTCTTTGTAATCGATGGAGACGGTGATGCACTGATCTCCAAACCGCCGCGCGGCTTCACCGACGAACGTTGGGTCGCGGACGGCATGGGAGTTCACCGACACCTTATCCGCCCCCGCACGGAGGAGCTCGTACACGTCCTCCAGCGCCGTCACCCCGCCGCCGACGGTGAAGGGCATGAAGATCTCTTCGCTCATGGTTTTGACAATGTCGCGCACTTGGGCCTTGGAGTCTTCACTGGGCACGATGTCGAGGACGATGAATTCGTCGGCGCCGTAGTCGTTGTAGACCTTGGCGGTGGAGACGGGATTGCCGGCCATGCGTTCGTCGTCGAAGAACTTGCGGTATTTGACCAGGCGTCCATCGCGCAAAAGAAACTTTGGAATGATGCGGTGCTTGAGCATGGGCGTCAGGGACTCCAACCGATGAAGTTTTCCAGCATATCGATGCCCGAGTCCTGGCTCTTTTCCGGATGGAACTGGGTGGCAACGATATTGTCCCAAGCCAGCGCGCAGACGAACGGCGTGCCATAGGAACAGGTGCCGAGAACCTTGTCCGTGTCCTGCGTGGTCACCGCATAGGAATGGACGAAGTAAAACACCAAAGTGGTGTCATTGAATCCCTCAAACAGCGGATGGTCATGGCTCAACGCCACGCTGTTCCAGCCCATGTGCGGGATCTTCAAGCAATCGGGGCCCGGTTCCAGCCGGCGTACGGTGGCGTCGACCCATCCCAGGCCGGCGTGTTCGCCGTGTTCCAGCCCTGTGGCCGCCAGTACCTGCATACCGACACAAATGGCGAGGAAGGGTTTGCCTTTTTCGAAGGCCTGGCGGTGCAAGACCTCGGGCAAGCCGCGTGCATTCAATTCGGCAACTGCATCGCCGAAGGCGCCCACACCCGGTAAGAGAATATGTGTCGCGTCATCGATCTTATTCGCATCGTCGGTGATGATCGCATCGGCTCCTGCATAGTCCAACGCGTTGGAGACAGAGCGCACATTGCCGCGCCCATAATCGATGATGGCGACCTTTTTCATAAGAGTTGGGTCATGAGAAAAGAATCACTGGTTCAGGACTAAAAACGGAATATCTGTTGATTGTGGCCACAGTACCAATGCACTTACGATTTTTGACCTTTTTGTGCTGACGGCGCACAGACGCCGGATCAAAACAGTTTTTTCAACTCCGCCATGCCAGGTTGGCTTTGATGTCCAGTTTCATGCGCGGGTAAAAGTCGCGATGGATATATCTGAACATGTCTTGGTCCAAGGCGTTGTAAGGGTAGTCCGGTAACCGCTTCTTGAGGCGGGGGTCGCCAGGCTTGCCCATGCCAAGGGCGTGATACTCGATTTTGTCGATGGGCTCATCGCCGCAATAAGGAATCATAGCGTTCCAGATTTCAACCAACATGCTTACACGGCCCACATACACGCCGGAATTCAAATACCGCTCACCGTAAATGGATTCGTGCCATTTTTGCCGGTCGGGCATACACCCATAGCCAATGGCCCCTGCAGCTGTCATGAACAGCGCATCACATTCATAGCTTTCAAACACGTCAAGAATTCGTTTGGGATTCCGTTTTAAAACGACATCAGAAGCATCACAGAAAACGATGATCTCGTGTTTATCACCCTCTGCTTCGAAATGTTTCAGGGGCAGTGTAACTTTGTCGTGATATTTCCATTCACCCGCTGATTTTATAACCGTACATTCCAGATTGAATAATTCGAGGGATTTCTCAAAAAGAGACTTTTCATCGTAATTGTGAACAGTGACGAACCTGAGATTCTCAGGGCAGTCCTTAGAATAGTCCGGAACGTCTATTTCTTGCATGAACTTGAAGTATCGCGGCGCCATCTCTTCATTGTGAATCAATGGCACTCTTTTTCGCGCTGCAACTTGAAATTCCGGATTCAATTCCATGGAATTTAGAATCCTTAGCCGCCGATTTTGATGGACGGCCGGTCAGGCCAGGGCACGTCGGTGCGGTCCCATTGATCCATGTCCGGCATGCGCTCGCCGTCTTCCACCAGATTAGGCTGAAAACGGTGGGGGTCCACTTGAT
Organism: Rhodospirillaceae bacterium; assembly: GCA_965207985.1. GTDB lineage: Bacteria > Pseudomonadota > Alphaproteobacteria > Rhodospirillales > Rhodospirillaceae > CBDBND01. The sequence continues at coordinate 26,963 of CBDBND010000021.1, forward strand.
GCGCCATGGCCGCCTCTAAGAATTCCTCTTCGCTCAGGTGTAAGTAGTCGAGGAAGATGTCCAGGGACGGCGGGCGTTTGCCATCGTATTCCTTTTCCAGCCGTTCGCCCTCTTCCCGGGTCATGCGCCCGTTGCGGATTTCAATGTTGGCCAGGTGATTGGTGCGCCCAAAACCGCGCTTTATGTATTTCAAATAATCTCGAATGCCCTGCATGTGGCATTCGATTTTCTCGTAATCGAATTCGGGTGGAATGCCTTCCACCCGGTCACCCTGCCAGCCCAGCTCCTTTTTGATGATCTCCACCTGCTTCTTGGTGTTCCACTTGACGTAGTTGCCGAGACACACGGAGCGCACGCCTAGTTTGCGCAGGTCCTTGCGGGGCGGATAGGCAAACGGATAGAGATCACGCTTGGTCACCCGGCCCTGGAGAAACTCGTACATATCATCGGCGGTCATGCCGAGATTCATGGCCCGGTTGAAACGCTTTTCGTCCACCTCTTCCATTTCTTCGTAAGTGTAGAAGCTCTGGTATTCGGCCAGGCTTTCCCCCCAAAACAAAAGCGGGGTTTCGTAACGCAGCGCCATCTGCATGGTGTGGGCGTAGATGCCCGTGTGACAATGCCAACAGAAATCGCCCCTTCGTTTCAAGCTTTCCAGCATGAGCTCGCGCACCACATGCCAGCTGGGAGTGAACTGGACCACATCGACACCGAGGGTCTTGAACGTGCGCTTGTTGTTTTCTTCCAGCTGCGGCCGGTAGAAGCCGTGATCGAAACGGACCACCAACGGCTTCATCTTCAACTGTGTGACGATGTACCAAAGCTGGTAAGTGGAATCCTTGCCTCCGGAAAAGGGCACGATACAGTCGTACAAGCCTTTGTCTTTAAACTCCGCGACCAACGCGTCCAATTGCCGGGCACGGTCTTCCCAATCCACTTTCTCTTCTTTGAATTCGATCTGGTTGCACACAGAGCAAGTGCCGGTGTCGTCGAAGGTGGTGGCTTCGGCGGTTTCCGGAAGGAGACATTTGGCGCAGGATTTCATGAACAGGCCTTGGCGCGGGGATGGGAACGGGTGAGCGGGTTGTAGCATGGGGTGCGAGCGGTGGTCGAGGCGTGCCCTCTTCAGCGCTCATGAAAAATATGTAAGAGACTCAAGCAGTTCCGAGGCAGTCTTCACGCCAGCCCCTTGGACAATGGAGCCGTTCCCGCCCATACTCCCTCCTATGTCTTTTTATTGTACGAGCCCAGCCTAGTGAAAGATCAAACCCAAACGGATACGGATTTGGTCTCCGTCATCATTCCCCTCTTCAATGAAGAGGAGAACGTTGGCCCTTTATGCGACGCTTTGGCTCCAGCCCTGGCGGAACTGGGCCGGCCCTATGAGGTGATCTTTGTCGACGATGGCTCCACCGACGGCACGGCCGAGGCTCTTGCCAAGCAGGCGGATCATCAATCCGCTTTCAAAGTCATCAGCTTCAAACGCAACGTGGGACAGACGCCCGCCATGATGGCTGGGATCGACCACGCCAAGGGATCGGTCATCGTGCCCATGGACGGGGACCTGCAGAACGATCCGGCTGACATCGCCAAATTGTTGGACAAACTGGATGAAGGCTACGGTGTGGTCTCCGGCTGGCGGCAGAACCGTAAGGAGTCCTATTTCACCCGGGTGCTGCCGTCGCGCATGGCCAATGCGTTGATCTCCTGGGTGTCGGGCGTGCCCTTGAAAGATTACGGCTGCACTTTGAAAGCCTATCGCCGCGAGGTGCTGGAGGACTTCCGCCTCTACGGCGAGATGCATCGCTTCGTTCCCATCTACGCCCATTGGCAGGGCGCGAAAGTCACCGAAATTCCGGTCAATCACAGACCACGGGAGCGGGGTGAGTCCAAATACGGACTTGGCAGGGTCTTTAAGGTACTGCTCGATTTGTTGGTGGTGAAATTTCTCACCCAGTACGACGCCAAACCCATCTACATCTTCGGCATGGTCGGCTTCGGCTTTTTCGGTATTTCCTTTATCGCCGGCGTGTGGGCGCTGTATCTCAAGTTTTTCGACAACACGTCTTTTATCGAAACGCCGTTGCCCTTGCTTTTCACCTTGGGGTTTATCACCGGGGTGATGTGCATCCTCATGGGCCTGCTGGCTGAAGTGCTGGTGCGGGTCTATTACGAAAGCCAGGGCAAACGCCAATACACCGTGCGCGACCGCATCAATGTGGACGGGGACGGGTGACACCCGGATATTGTAACTCATGTGTGGTCTGACAGGTTTCGTCGGTTTGGGGGACGAGCAGGACCTGCGCGCCATGACCGCTGCCCTGGTGCACCGCGGTCCGGATGGGGAAGGCTACTACCGTAACCATCATGTGCCGGTGTATCTCGGCTTCCGCCGCCTCGTCGTGCTCGACCCCGAAGGCGGCCACCAGCCCATGTGGGATGCCGATGGCACCGTCGGTGTGGTGTTCAACGGTGAGATCTACAATCACCGCAGCTTGCGCAAAGAACTAGAAGCGCACGGTCATACCTTCCTGTCGGACCATGCGGATACGGAAGTGTTGGTGCATGGATGGAAGGCGTGGGGCCGGGATCTGTTCACCCGCTTGGACGGCATGTTTGCCCTTGCCGTGTTCGACCGCAACGCCAGCATGGTCATTCTGGCGCGCGACCGCTTCGGCGAAAAGCCGATTTATTACGCAAAACGATCCGATGCGGTGGTGTTCGGTTCTGAGCTGACGGCGCTCCTTAATCATCCCTCTCTTAAGGGCGCTTCCGTTTCAAAGACCGCATTGCAGAAATTCTTCGCCCACGGTTTTTTCCCGGCCCCGCACACACCTTATGAAAAGATCAGTAAACTCCTCCCCGGGTATGTCCTGACCATCGATGCCAAAACCCTTGAGACCGAAACGTCGTCCTATTGTCAGTTCCAACTGGGCGAGAACGACCCGCCGCCGGGCACGGTGGAGGATTGGGCTTCGGAACTGAACGCTCTCATCGCCGAAGCGGTAACCACGCGCCTGGAAGCGGACGTGCCGTTGGGTTTGTTCCTATCCGGCGGCATTGATTCCAGCGCTGTCTTGTCCTGTGCGGCCGACGTGCGCGAACCTTCCAGCCTCAGCACTTTTTCCATTGGCTTTCGCGAAACCAGTTTTGATGAATCCCCCTGGGCGGAGGAAATAGCACTCCATGTGGGCAGCACCCACCATGTGGAGATTTGCGATCTCGACGCAGCGCAAAACCGGCTGCCAACTCTTCTCTCTCATCTGGATGAGCCCCTGGGTGACCCCTCCATTTTGCCCACTCACTTGCTGTGCGAATTTTCCCGCAAACATGTGACGGTTGCTTTGTCGGGCGACGGCGGCGACGAACTGTTTGCTGGCTATGACCCCTTCCGGGTGCTCGGCCGCGCCCAGCTTTATGACCGTTGGGTGCCAAAGCCGGTACACGGCGCGATTAAATCTTTAGCGGCGGCCTTGCCCCCCTCGGACGTCAACATGAGTTTTGATTTTGTTTTGAACCGTGGCTTGCGCGGTCTCAAGCATCCAGAAGCGCAGTGGAACCCGCGCTGGCTCGGCGCCCTTGAGCCCGACGACATTGCCACACTGTTTCAGGAACCGGTGGACGCGGAGTTTCTCTATAGCGAAGCCATTGCGGCGTGGGATGCCAGCCCGGGCGAGCACATCGTCGACAAGACACTCGATTTCTATACCCGCTTCTACCTTCCCGACGGGATATTGACCAAAACAGATCGCGCCAGCATGGCGGTTAGTCTGGAGGTGCGCAGTCCGTTTCTGGCCAACGCGGTCGCCGAATTCGCCCAGCGTCTGCCATGGCATGTCAAACTGCACGGCTGGACTACCAAATGGATCTTGAAACGGGCGCTCAGCGACCGGCTTCCCGGTGACATTCTCAATCGCAAGAAAAAAGGGTTTGGTATTCCCTTATCCCGCTGGCTCCAAGACATGGACCCGCCGGATCGAGCTCTTCCCCATGCGGATAACACGTGGCTCAAAGGGCGGTGGATGAGCCATGCCTCGGGGAAAAGCGATGACCGTCTCGCCCTATGGTGCTGGATGGCTTTGGGTCACGGATTGGCGCCATGAATTTGGCGTCCGAGCTGTCTACGCCCGACTGCATCATCACTGATGACGCCTTTGCCCGTGTGCGCGACGGCCAGGGAAAATACTTCGAACCCTTACAGGGATTGAGCCCTGACCAGTTCGCCGCCGACACGCTCAATCCGGCCCGGGCTGTGGAAGCGGCTGCAATTCTGGAACGCACAACGGCGTTAGAGAGGAGACGGGTTCTGGAAATCGGCGCCGGTTGTGGCGTGACACATATTGTTTGGACAAAGCGGTTTGGCATCGATGGCTGGGCAGTGGAACCGGAAGGAGAAGGCTTTGGAGACTCCGCCGCCATCGCCAAAGACCTCATCGCTGCCAACGGGCTCGACTCCAAGCGCATTGTCAATGCCACGGGTGAAATACTCCCGTTCGACGAAGATCACTTCGACATTGTCTATTCCACCAACGTGCTGGAACACACCGCCGACCCGTCCTCGGTATTGCGCGAAGCGGTGCGGGTGGTGAAACCGGGAGGTATTGTTCAGATCATTTGTCCCAATTATCTGTCCTACTTTGACGGCCATTACGCCGCTTTTCATCCGCCCATTTTTTCCAACGGATTTTTCCGGTGGTGGATGAAATTTGTTTATTGCAAGGACCCGACCTTCGCCGCGACCCTGCGCACGGAACTTAATCCGCTCTGGGCGCGCCGCCAGGTCAAAAAGATTTCGCAATCGACACTGGTAGATCTCCTCGGTCTCGGACAGCATGTGTTTCGTGAACGCATGGCCGGTGGCGCGGTCAGCGAATGGATGGCGCTCAGCAAAGTGGGAAGACTCGTTAGCTTGGCCCGCAGACTGAAACTCAACCGCGTCGCCGCCGAAATCGCCGTTTTGTTTCAGGGATGGACGCCGCTGATCATTACCCTGCGCAAGAGATCTTAGGGTTCAGCTTGCCCGGCTCTTAAAGTCTGCAACTGCACCACCCAGGGCACCCAGGAGCGTGAACGCCAAGAGGGCGAATGACAGAGCGACCGCGTCGGCCGGTGCCACACCGACGAACCCGAGCAGAACCACCAAGCCGCCTTCCCGCAAGCCGATGCCGGCCACGGTTATGGGCAACAACAGCACCAAGGACACCAATCCCACCACCGCCACCCAAGCGGCGAAGGAAAGGCTGATGCCCATTCCCGTCCCAAGGTAGGCGACCACGATGACGGCCAGCACTTGAAAGGCGATGCCGGTGACAAAGGAAGCGATCAATGGCCACCATTCACCGGCGGAGGCATGCCAGGCCCGAAGGAACCGTCCCAAGGCGTTGTCCAAAGCGGCGGGGACAAGAGGAACGAACAGGGGTACGACCAACGCAAGGATCAATCCCAGCAGCAAGGCAAAGGACAGGGCAGGAAAAGCGCCTGGAAACCCGCGCGGGTCAATCAACAAGGCAACGCCAGTAATCAACAACAACGCCGCCAGTCCAGTGATCTTGTCCACCACAACCGCGGCGACCACGGCAGCCCCGTCGTCACCTGGCCGGACAAGCCGGTAGGCTTTCACCGCATCCCCTAAAATTTGGCCGGGCAAGACCGTGCCGTAATACAAGGCGACAAAGGTGTAGCGGATCATGTCCGCCAGGGGCCGGCCGGCCATGAGCAACTGCAATTTGAAACCGTTGAGCCCATGGGCCAGCACATAAAGGAGCATTGCCACCAAAAGAGTCTGCCAATTTAGCCGGCTCAACGCTTCGGCGACCGCCGATAGGTTCAGCCGGCGCACCACCAGGGTCAACAGCACAAGACTGATAAGCGCCTTGAGAACAAACGCCGTAATCCGGCTGGAAAGAACAGACATTGCGCGGTGCAGAACCCTTCGTCCTTGAGTGTCCCGGGTATAGTCTGCTACCCCCGCGGCGACAACGCTTAGCCGGTGATGAAGGCAATACTTCTGCGATCATGCCCAAGAAACCCCGTTTTCTTTTGGTCAACTATGAATACCCGCCGGTAGGCGGCGGCGGCGGCAATGCCACCCAGCAAATCGGACGGGCTTTGGTCGCAAGGGGTGCTCATGTGACCGTCTTGACCGCCGCTCAGGGGCGTTTGCCGCGGCGGGAAAACGATCAAGGGGTTCAGGTCTACCGCATCTGGGCTGCCCGCCAGCGGCAGGACCGTTGCTCCATTCCCGAAATGCTTATGTTCATGGCCCATGCCCTGATCAGCGCCCCGGGATTGGCCCGGCAAGTGCGGGCGGATGCGTCACTGGTATTTTTCTCGCTGCCTACAGGACCCGTTGGCTGGTGGATGAAAAAGCGCCTCGACCTGCCCTACGTTTTGTCGCTGCAGGGCGGTGACGTACCCGGTTTTATGTCAGATGAACTGGCCGTCTATCACCGGCTCGCGAGCCCTGCCATCAAAACGGTGTGGCGTCAAGCGGCGGCAGTGATCGCCAATTCGGAAGGCTTGGCGGATTTGGCCCGGTCCCATGATCCCGATGTGGACATCGGCATGATCCCGGCCGGGGCGGACTTGAACGCGGTGGAACCGCGTTCCGTGCCCACATTGGAAGGACCATTACGCTTTCTCTTCGTCGGCCGTTTGGTCAGTCAGAAAGGGTTGGATGTCCTGTTTCGCGCCTTGTCCAATCTCAGGGATCAGCACGACTGGACACTCACCATCGCCGGTGAAGGGCCTCTTAAAGATGAACTGGCGCGGGCGGCACAAGGGTTGCGGCTGAGCGAGCGTATTGTCTTTCGCGGCTGGCTGGAGCGGGATCATCTTCCGGCCGTCTATAAGGACGCCGACGTTTTCGTTTTACCGTCCCGGGACGAAGGCATGCCCAACGCCATGCTCGAGGCTATGGCCGCCGGCTTGCCGGTCATCGGCAGTCGCGTTTCCGGCATCGAGGAAGTGGTCACCGACAATTACAACGGACTGCTCATCGAGCCGGACGATGCGGATGCCTTAACGAACGCGCTTAAGACCGTGATCGAAGACCGGGACAAAACCTTTGCCTTGGGTCAGGCTGCGCGTGAACTGGTGGAGAAACAGTACAGCTGGGACCTGATTGCCGACGTTTACATGGATCTGTTGTGCGATGTGGCAGGGCTCGATACGCCATCGGCCGCGCAAGATACAAGCGAGGCTGAATGACCGGCGCGACCATGGATGCCTCGGCCTATGACGCCTTGTGGGCGGCGGGCTGGGACGACACGCGCCTTTACGGCCCCATGGCGCGCCATGGACGGCGGCTGATGAAAAAAATGACTCAAGAGCTCACGCCCAAAACCATTTTGGATGTGGGCTGCGGAGAAGGATCGCTGTTGCGCGCGCTTATGACCTTACATCCAAACGCAACGGGTGTTGGCATCGACGTATCCGATAAGGCAATCACCTTGGCCAAAACCGTGGTGCCGGACGCCACGTTCAATGTTTGCGACATCGCCCGCGAGGCTTTGGATCAAACCTTCGACCTGGTGGTGTCGGCAGACGTATTGGAACATATGGAAAATGATTCTGCGGCCATCAAAAACCTTGCGGCCATGACGGCGCCGGGCGGTCATTTGATCATCGCCACACTGCAGGGCCGTATGCGAGCCTTTGAACGTCAGGTGGGACATGTGCGCAATTACGCCCACGGCGAATTGGAAGAAAAAATAATGGCCGCCGGCCTGAGGGTCGAGCGCACTCTGGCCTGGGGTTGGCCGCTCTATTCACCGCTCTACCGCAACCTGCTTAACGCTTTGGACAACCGCGGCACCATGGGCCGTTTCGGGCCGGTGCGGAAATTCGTCTGCCATGTTTTATATGCTCTATTTATGCTCAACCGGTCGACCAAAGGCGATTACTTGTTCGTGCGCGCGGTAAAGGAAGATTAGGGATGGCCGATTTAGGAAAAGTTCTGGTCACCGGCGCTGATGGTTTCATCGGCTCTCATCTCACAGAAACTTTGGTGCGAGCTGGACATGATGTGCGGGCCTTCGTGCTTTACAACAGTTTCAATTCCTGGGGTTGGCTGGATCATAGTGATGAAAACATCCGCAAGACATTGGATGTGTTCGCCGGTGACGTGCGCGATTCCCACGGGGTGCGCACGGCCATGGACGGCTGCGACACGATTCTGCACTTGGCCGCGTTGGTTTCCATTCCCTACAGCTATCATTCGCCGGCGGCCTATGTGGACACCAACATCAAAGGCACCCTCAATGTGGTGCAGGCCGCACAGGACTTAAAAGTAAAACGAGTTGTTGTCACATCCACGTCGGAGGTCTATGGCACTGCCCAGTTCGTCCCCATCACCGAAGACCATCCCTTGCAGGGCCAGTCGCCCTATTCAGCCTCTAAGATCGGCGCCGATCAGATCGCGTTGTCCTACCACCGGGCTTTCGGCACGCCGGTGAGCGTCATCCGGCCGTTCAACACCTATGGACCGCGCCAGTCGGCCCGCGCCGTCATTCCCACCGTCATCACACAAATTCTCGCCGGTAACAAAGAGATCAAATTGGGGTCTCTCCATCCCACGCGGGACTTCAATTACATCGATGACACCGTGTCCGGGTTCATGGCCATGGCGGAGACCGACGCTGCCTTCGGGGAAGTGATCAACATCGGCTCCAATTTCGAAGTCTCCGTCGGCGATACGGTCACCATGATCAAAGAGACCATGAATGCGGACGTGGATGTGGTGACGGAAGACCAACGCATCCGCCCCGACGCCTCGGAAGTGGAGCGCTTGTGGGCCTCAAACGACAAAGCGAAAGAGGTTCTTGATTGGGCTCCGGCTTACGGCGAAAGAGATGGATTTAAACGGGGGCTCGAGCAAACCATCGCCTGGTATGCGGATCCCGCTCATGCGCCTTTGTACAAGGCGGACCTCTACAACATCTGATGACCGGCATGGACATTCCCACCCTTGAAACCGAACGGCTCATCCTTCGCGCCTTCCGCGCCGACGACATCGATGCCTGCACGGCCATGGTCGAGAACACCGAGGTCAGTCAGTTCTTGAGCGTCGGCGGCGAACCCATGACTCGCTTGGATGCTTGGCGGTCCATCGCCACGACCCTCGGCCATTGGCAGCTGCGCGGGTTCGGGCAATGGGCGGCGGAAGAAAAGGAAACCGGAACATTTGTCGGCCGCTTAGGGCTGTACTACCCGGAGACCTGGCCCGGCCGGGAAGTGGGTTATGCCCTGGCGCGGGAGCATTGGGGTAAGGGCTATGCCACAGAAGGCTGCGCGGCGGCCCGGGATTATGCCTTCGAGGTTTTGAATTGGGATGAAATCATTTCCATCATCAGCCCGGACAACACCAAATCCATCGCTGTCGCCGAACGCCTTGGCGAGACCTATCGCGAAGACTGGCAGCTCAAAGGCAAGACCTTGCGCATCTACGCCCTGACCCGGGCCGACTGGGAAAAGCTGGACCGGTGAACATGAACGATTTAGACCGGCACATCCGGTTACCGGGTACCATCAACCTTCGCGACATGGGTGGTTATGCCACGGACGACGGCGGGCACGTAAAGACAGGGTGTCTGTATCGATCGGGGCATATGGCCCATACAGACGATGACGCTTTGCCGGAGGTCGCTGCTCTCAACATTACTTTGGTGTGCGACTTTCGGATTGATGACGAGCGGGAGGAACATCCCAACCGCTATTACGAAGGTCACGCGCCAGATGTCCGCAGATTATCTGTCTGGCCGATTTCAACGCCCGGTGTTGTTGTCGCAAATGAGAAGATGATGCGGGGTGAAATCAGTCTTACAGAGGCGGAAAGTATTCAAGGGTCCGGCTACCGCGAGTTTGTGCGGGAACAATCTGATCGTTTTGCCGCTATGTTCGCTGCGATCCTCGAAAACGACCATCCTGCCGTTCTTCTGCATTGCTCCGCTGGAAAAGACCGGACGGGTATTGCGGCGGCCATGCTGCATCGTGCGCTTGGTGTATCCCGTGAAGATGCCGTTGCTGACTACATGCTGTCCCTTGACGGCCAAGGCGCCCGCGCTCAATCCATGTTCTACGTCGAAAAATACTGGGACGATTTTGAAGGAACGGAACCGTCATGCTCCAAGGAAGACATGCTGACGCTGTTCTCGACGCACCCTAACAAAATCAACGCCGCCTTCGATGAAATGGAAAAGGTGGGCGGTTCGGTGGAGGGATATATCCGTGATGTGTTGGGTGTCAGTAACGAGGCGCGCGACGAACTCAAGCGGCGCTATGTGGAGCCGGCTTAAGTCTTTCTCAGGAGCGCGACGAAAAAGCCATCCAGCCCACCCCGCTCCGGCCAATGGCACGGCAACGTGCGCAACGCGCCGGATTGGGTAATCCATGAAGGATTAGCACCGAGCGGGATCGGATCGACGGGCACTTGTTCTAAGGACGCCTCCCCTTTGACAGCATCGACCACGGCCTGTCCTTCTTCCGGTTCCAAAGAACACACGGCGTAAACCAAATGGCCCCCCGATTTTAAGAACTCAGATGCGTGTTTGAGCAAAGTCGTTTGTCGCATCGGAAACTTTTTGATGTCCTTGTCGGCCTTTAAGTAGGCCAAGTCGGGATGGCGGCGCAGGGTGCCGGTGGCCGAACAGGGGGCGTCCAACAGCACGGCATCGAATGTCTGGTTCGGTTGCCATTGCTCAAGGTCGGTATTGATGACGCTCGCAGAGAGCCCGGTCCGGTTGAGGTTGTCCTGCAAAAGTACCAGTCTGTTTTTTGATCTGTCGACAGCGGTTACGGCACAGCCGGCCGCCGCCATCTGTAAAGTCTTGCCGCCGGGTGCGGCACACAGGTCGGCCACAGTGTTGCCTTTACCCTCACCCAAGACTTGCAAGAGAACACGGGCCGGCAGGGTGGCGGCCGCATCCTGCACCCACCAGGCACCGTCATGGAAACCCACAAGGTCCTGCACCGGCCCAGCAGCCTGAAGCCGCAGGGACCCGGTAGGCAAAACTTGGGCCTTCAATTCTTCTGCCCAGTGTTCCGCTGCGCTCGGGTCCTTGAGCGTCAGGTCCAATGGCGCTTCGACGAGATGCGCCGCAGCAATGTCATGGGCCAGGTTTCCTCCATACGCTTTTGCCCATCGCCGCCATAGCCAGTCAGGCGTGTTGAGGCGTGGTGCATCGTGATCGGCCATGAGATCCTTGCCGCCCTCGGCCACGCGGCGGAGCACGGCATTGACCAAGCCGGTCATTTTGGGAAGGCCAATATTTTTTACCAGTTGCACGGATGTATCCACGGCGGCGTGGGCCGCAGTGTCGAGAAACAAGAGTTGCGCGGCACCGAGACGAAGACCGTCTTCCACCGGCGCCGGTGGCGTGCGGTTGACGAAGCGCGCCAGCACAGCATCGATCTGTCCCAACCGCCGAAGCGTCATCGCCACAAGGAGCCGCACAAACGCTCTGTCACGCGCCTCTAAGTTTCCCGCTGCCTTTTGAAAGCGTCCGTCAACCGCTTGCCCGTCGCGCAACGCCCCCTTTAGAAGAGTGAGTGCTGCGGCACGGGAGGCAACAGGGTCATTGCTCATTCGGTGGGTAAGTTCAACTCTGTCGGCAAGGATGCAAAACTGGAAAGCCAAGCATCAGACGCGGCACCGTCGGCGTTGGTGGCAGTGAACACCCGGTTGGCGGCGTCAGGATGACCGGCGGCAGCGATGGTCACCGTGGCGAGATCGTCCCGGCCGATGAACATGCCGCTCTGGTAGTCACTGCGTGGGATGATGGAGATGGCTTTCTCGCCGCCGGGGCTGTCGTCGATGCCCGCCGGACCCACCACCACGTATTCCATACCGGAGTCCACCAGGACTTCTTCCGCTTTGCCTTTCCAGATGAGTACGTTGCCGCCGACGGTGTTGAGAAAGTGATCTTTCACGCCCGAATTGGACGATGTGATGATGACAAAGCGGGTTGCGCCGGCATCCTTGGCTGCCTTGGACAGGTTTTTTGTCCCTTCATAGTCGGCCAACTCGGGCCGGTTGCTGCCGATGGGCGTGGCCGAGGCGACGGCATTGATAACAATATCGACACCGTCCACAGCCGCGATCAGAGTTTCCGACTGGGTAACGTCGGCTTTGATCCAATTGTATTGGCTGCCGTGGTTCTCGATGGCCCGCTCCACGTTGCGGGTCATGGCTTTCACCGTAATGCCAAGATCGTGCAATTGTCTGAGCACGTGACTGCCGTTCCGTCCCGTCGCTCCGGCCAGCAAAATGGTTTTGCCGCGCAGGTTGGCAAGCGTCTCATCGCCGGGAGAGGCCGGCGCCGCCAGTGCGTTTGCATGAACAAGAACAAGTGCCGCAGCACAAACACAACGAAGTGCGTTAATCAGCATCGAGAAACTCCCTGACGATTTTTGCCGTCTCTTTGCTTTTGAGATCGAGAAAGCCGTGACTCCATCCCGGCAGATCGTGAATGCGGCTGTCAGGATGAGCGAGCAAATCTTTGGCTCGAGGGGTGCGCTCCCAGATGTCGTCTTCGGGATTAAGCACCAAAATGGGTTGAGTGACTTGCGGGATGGCTGCCGCACTGTCGTAAGCAAAAGCAGCGGCGTGTCCCCACCAGGAAATCTTCGGGTTCAGAACCCGCGCCCAGAACACCCGGCCGATGTCGTCGAGGGTGCGTCCCTCCATGCGCCAATGCACCGCCGCCTGCCACCACTTCATCAGATGAGCGCCGTTTTCAGTGAGAGGATCCGGCCCGTAAATGCGTTTGACTTCGGCTAGGTCTTCTTCGGTGTAGATGGGTGCCGAGACCATCACCACCCGATGCACCGTGTCGGAATTTTCCAAGGCTGTCTGCACCGCCACTTTGGAACCGGTGTGATAGCCCATGACATCGACAGCGCTGAGGTCCAACGCATCCATCAAGTCTAATGCCGTGTGGGCGTAATCGGTAATGGCCGGTTGATAGGGGGACGGATCGGAATTGCCGAAGCCCGGTGTGTCCATGGCGATGGCGAGACGGTCCCGGCCCATCTCGGCTAAGAATCTCTCGTAGATGATGCTGGCATAGGGGCTCATGTGGAAACACAGCAGGGGCCGCTTGCCTTCGTCCTTATCGGGTTGGGCAATACGGTAATGGATCTGGCCGAAACGACCGTCCGCATACCCCCGTTTGACCACCCCCGGCTTCACGGTTTTTCTCCATCGAGAAACGCGCGCACGATGGAGCCAGCTTCTTCCGTATGAATATCCAAGTATCCATGACCCCAGTCGGGCAGTTCGTGAATGGATCCGTTCTGCATAATCCCGTCGGCGCGGCGGGATTGTTCCACAAGATCGTCATTGGGATTCAGCACAAGGACCGGTTGTATCACCTGCTTGAGTCTTTCCACCATGGGAAAGTCGAACGCGGCGTTATGGCCCCACCAGGAAATATCGGGACGGCGCAGTGCATCGGCGAACTGAACGCCCACATGGTCCATGGTCCAGCCGGGACCGGCCCAAAACAGATGGCCTTTCCATTTTTCTGCGACGTGACTGCCGTCTTCTTTGACCTCGGCTTCGGCATAATGGTCACGATGCTCTTTTAGTTCTTGATCAGTAAAAATGGGCGCGGAGGTCAGAACCAGTTTGCGCACCCGGCCGGGCTGTTGCAGCGCCAGTTCCACACAGGTCTCGGAGCCCGTGTGGTAACCCATGACGTCGACCACCGTGAGATCCAGCGCATCCATCACATCCGTCATGGCGCCGGCGAAATCAGCAATGGCGGGTTTCTCCGGTGGCGGATCGGAATCGCCGAAGCCGGGCGTATCCGGCGCGACAGCCAAACGGTCCGTGCCCATATGGCCGATGAAGATTTCATAGATGCGCCCGGAATTGGGGCTCATGTGAAAACACAACAGCGGCGGATGGCCTTGATCCGTTTCCGGCACGGCCATGCGCAGGTGGATCTGGCCGAAACGGCCATCCACATACCTTTTGTGAACGGGAACGGACGTGGTCATGGCGGGACCGTCCGACGCACAGCTTGAGAGGTCAAGCGGAAAGGTCGGAGGACACCCAGTGTCCGGTCAGGGAGCAGGTGTATGGAGGAGGATGACGCCAAGGCATTCCGCGTTATGATCCGCACAGAAAAAGAAATGGGGAGCGCACCATGAGCCAGCAATGGGACGTCATCATCATTGGCGCGGGTACGGCAGGCCTGCCGGCCGCCATTTTTGCCGCCGAACGCAGCGATAAAATTCTCGTCCTTGATGCCGCGCCGGAAATCGGCGGCACCTTGCATTTGAGTTCCGGCCAGATGAGCGCGGCGGGCACACGCCTGCAAAAAGAAAAGGGCATCGAAGACACCCCGGCCCTTCATATTGAAGACATCATGCGCATTTCCAACAACACCGCCGACCGGCAATTGGCCGGGTTCGCCGTGGACAACGCAGCAGACACCTTGGATTGGCTGGAGACCATCGGCTTCCGGCCCCTACCGGATCATCCGGTCAAAGGCCAAGCCCATGAGCCCTACACCGTTAATCGTTATGTGTGGGGGGAACACCTGGGCAAATCGATCCTGGCGGTATTGTCGCCGGTGTTTGAAAAAACCATCAACGATGGCCGGGTGACCTTGAAGTTGAACACCCGCGTGAAAGAACTTGTACAGGCTGATGACGGCACGGTGACTGGTGTTGTCGCGGAGACGGATGGATCGGCAGAAACCTTCACGGCCACGTCCGTGCTCATCGCCGCCGGCGGTTATGTGGCCAACGGGGATATGTATCTAGAGCTGAGCGGCCATCCGGCCTACGGCGACCATTCCTATCCTTATTGCGTTGGTGATGGATTGAACTTGGGTTTGTCTGCCGGTGGAACCGCGCAAGGTCACGAGAATTATCTCACCAGTTTTGGCGTCGTGATGCAGAGCTACGACGTGCCCAGCAAAGTGCGCTGCCGTCAGGTCCATTGGCCGGAACGGCGCATGCCCTGGGAGGTTTATGTCAACGTGCACGGCAAGCGGTTCATCCGTGAAGACGAGCCCAGCGTCGACGTGCGCGAACACACCATCGGGGAACAACCCGACTTGCGCCATTGGATCGTGTTTGATTCGGTGACGCTCAAAGAGGCGCCGCCGTTGTTTGCCGAATTCAGTCCGGACGAAATCAAAACCGCCGCGGAAAATGGTGAGCCCATGTTCTATGTGGCCGACACCATCGAAGCCCTGGCGGAGAAGGCCGGTCTTCCGGCAGACGCGTTGGCGGACACCATTGCGTCGTTCAACGAAGGTCAGGCCAAGGGACAAGATGCCTTCGGCAGGGAGCACATGCCGCGTGGGGTGTCCGAGGCGCCGTTCTACGCCATCCGCTCCCAGGCGTTTTCCGTGTCCAGCACGGCCGGGCTGAGGGTGAATGAGAACCTCGAAGTCACGCGTGAGGACGGCTCGGCCATTCCGGGGCTCTACGCCGCCGGGGAAGCGCTCGGCCAGGGGGCGATGATGGGCAGTTCCTTCTGCGGCGGCATGCTGGTCACCCCGGCGCTCACCTTTGGGCGCCTGCTGGGTCAGCGATTGCTGCCGTTAGGAGACTCAGCGCGCGCCGCCGCCGAATAGAAAACGCGTTATGGGCCTTGACCGCGATCTCGATGACGGACGAGGAACGTTCGCCGTTGGCGACATAGGGCTTGCCGCAGCAGGAGCATACGAGCGCGTCCGGCGGCGGTTCGCCGACGGCGTTATCAGTGTTTTGTTGAGGGTGTCGAAAATGAATTCTGCACAAAGGGAAGAGGACGCTATGACAGGTATAACAAACGAGCACAGCCGAAAAAGGACATCTGGTTGCGACCCCTCCGCAAAGACTGGAAGCGAACGCTCAATCGTTGAATCCATCACTCTCATCACCGCGTAACCGAACGCTTTCCTAAGGATTTATGTGCGGCAGAAAGAAACGCAAGAGACTTTAACCTTAAGGTTAGGGCATGACGGTGTCGCAAAAGGACCCTTCGAAGAGCGAGCCTAAACCGGCCGCCGAGCATGCCGGCGATAAGAAGCCGGCTCCGGCGGTGAAAACCGACTCGGGGGATAAAAAGGAGAAGACCGGCGAGATCGGCGGACCCAAAGGCCCCGAACCGACCCGCTACGGCGACTGGGAAAAAAAGGGTCGGTGCTCTGATTTCTAGATGGCCAAGTGTTGTGCCTCTGTCACCTTAAACGGTTCCTTAAAGAGCTTCCCGTAACCCTATGAGTCTGAAGAGTGACTCAGTTTGATCACATCTGTTCAATCCCGGGTTGTCGCCCCTTGCGGGCTTAGGCGGTAAACTTAAACCATGCTCTTAACTGCCTTCATTGATCGCCTGAAAGCACAGCCTAATGAGCCCGACGGAGCGCTCACCCTCGACGATCCGGAAGAAGTTTTTTACGCCGTCGAACCCCTGACCCTGTTGATCTGTCCCATGGCCGGAGACTCCACCGGACGCTCCGCCCAGCATATCGGTACCCGTTTGTCGGGCCGTTTGGGATTGAAAATAGAGGTGCTCGACCGGGCGCTGACCTCCGCCAAAGCAGATCTGTTTTTGCCCTCCTCCCTCTCCATGGCGGTGGACTTGGGATTGACGTGGCTCGACCGCCACGGCGCCGACTTGCTCATTTGGG
Source organism: Rhodospirillaceae bacterium (assembly GCA_965207985.1). Lineage (GTDB taxonomy): Bacteria > Pseudomonadota > Alphaproteobacteria > Rhodospirillales > Rhodospirillaceae > CBDBND01. The sequence continues at coordinate 43,594 of CBDBND010000021.1, forward strand.
GCGACATGATCAACAAGGGCGGTTGGCGTTTGCGGTTCTTGAGTCGCTCCGTTTCCGTACAACCGGGAGCGGCCACGTGGACCGCCATCGACCGGCTGGAAGTGCCAGCGTTGTTCTCCGATGCTTTTAGTGATCTTGTTTTTGCCTGTGCCCTATCTATCGCCGACCTGACAACGGGCGAACAGTTCCAGGCACGGCGGGCGTTGCTTGATCCTGTGATGGAGTCCGTGCGCAACCTCACCGAAGGCGACAGCTCCGGCACCGCCGCCGAGGGGGCAACCGCTCTGAGTGCTTATGGCGCGCTTCTGCTCATGCAGGGAGCCTCCCGGGGTGACCTTAAAACCTTGGAAAAAGCCGTCTCGCTCAGCCAGGCGGCGCTGATCATGGGACAGGACGTGTTCCCGCCCCATGAGGAGGCCATCATCGGGGCGCGCATCGCCGACGGTATGTCCCTCATCAGCGACCTCAAAACCGGAACAGCCCTGCCCACCAAGACCGTCGCCTACTACCGCACCGCCGTCGGCATGGTCGATCGCAGCGAGTTCCCGGACAACTGGGCGGCTCTGAACGTGCGCTTAGGCTTGGCCCTGCATGGCCTGGCTTTGGCGGACGAAAACCTTGATCTGTTGCAGCAGGCGGCCGATGCCATGACCGACGCCACCCGGGTGTGGACACTGACGGAACATCCCGTGCGTTGGGCCGACATTCAAAACTCTCTCGGCGGATTGTTGTTGACCATGGGCAAGCTCAGCGAAGCGCCCGACCTGTACGACAAGGCCATCAATATCTTCCTCTCCATCGCCAGTGTGTGGACCCGGACCAAAGCGCCACTGATGTGGGCGACCACGCTCGCCAACCTGGGCGCCGCCTTGAAGGAAAAAGGCGAAGAGGCTCACAGCGAAGCCATCCTCGCCAAAGCTGCGGAAGCGTTCCGGCAATCGGCGGAGGTCTTCACCGAACTCAACATGGAGCACTACGTCACCATCATCGATGCGGAAGTGCAGACCATCGAAGACAAGCTTGCGGTGGGGATGGTTTAACTCACACCGCGTCAAAGGCGGCGCTATGAATTCCATGAATGGCCGCGCCGTTGTCCTGGTTTTCTTTGCGAATGCTCATGGATTATGGAGCACGTGCTTCGACATAAGCGATGGGTATTGAAAGCCTAAGCTCTCCTTCATCGGCAACCATCTTGACGATTTTCTGTCTAACTAAGGCCACGACATCCGCATGAGAAACTTGTTCGGCGATGGCGAGCCAAGGCTCCTTAAAGGCCAGGCGAACAAAAGGATGCGTCCAAAACGCTTCCCAAGAACTGTACCTAAGGACGCCTGTCTTGCGTTCAACGACGTCGACGGAAAAATCAGCACTCTCCAGCAAATTGACAAGTTCATCGTGCGACATGCGGGTCGAAATATGATGGTTCAAACTTTCAATGGCTTTGGTCTCGTTCAAGTCTTTAAGAACGTCTGTGAAGGCGTCGTAGAACCCATCCATATGACCGCGCAAGTTAGTCGTTAAGGCAAGCGTGCCTCGGGGTTTAAGAACCCTTGCACATTCTTTCGTGACCGACTCTGGCTTCGAGAAATTGTTTATGCCGAGATTGGAGACGACGAGATCAAACGTATCGTCGTCGAAATCCATGGCTGATGCGTCATCGACATTGGCTTCCGCGTTTGGCAAACCCCATGTCTTGATCTTTTGCCGCGCCCGTTCGATGGCCTCTTTCCACGTATCGAGTCCCGTAACCTGGCAGGCTGGTCCGAAACGGCCCGCTAACTCGATCAACGGAAAACCGGTCCCGCAACCCACATCGAGAACGCGTTCAAAGGGTCCCATGGGCAGGTGGTCGAGCAGCACGGTGCCGGCAAGTGCAGACCAAAGAGAGAGGTCGTCGCAAGACGCCACAAACGACGGATCTTGAATGTCAAATTCACTATCGTCGTTAGTCATGCCGGACTGGTCACGGTCTCACGCGCCAGCCCGGTTGTTGACGAGATCGTCCACCACGCTCGGGTCGGCCAAGGTCGACGTATCACCGAGGGAGTCCACGTCGTCTTCGGCGATCTTGCGCAAGATGCGGCGCATGATTTTACCGGAGCGGGTTTTGGGCAAACCGGGCGCCCATTGCAGATGATCGGGCTTGGCGATGGCGCCGATATCATTGCGCACCCAGTCGATCAGTTCATCGTGGAGATCGGGTGTCGGGTCCGTCCCTTCCATGAGGGTGACATAGGCGTAGATGCCCTGGCCCTTGATGTCGTGGGGGTAGCCGACCACCGCCGCTTCGGCCACGGCTTTGTGTTCCACCAGCGAGCTTTCAATCTCCGCCGTGCCCATGCGATGGCCTGAGACGTTGAGCACGTCGTCCACCCGCCCGGTGATCCAGTAGTAACCGTCTTCGTCCCGGCGGCAGCCGTCGCCGGTGAAGTATTTGCCGGGGTATTGCACGAAGTAAGTTTGGACAAACCGTTCGTGGTCTCCGAAGACCGTGCGCATCTGCCCGGGCCAGGAGTCTTTCATGCACAGATACCCCTCGGCGGGTCCGTCCAGTTCTTTGCCGTCCGCGTCCACCAGGCAGGGTTGGATGCCGAAGAAGGGCCGGGTGGCCGAGCCTGGTTTGAGCGTTGTCGCCCCCGGCAGCGGGGAGATGAGAATGCCGCCGGTCTCCGTCTGCCACCAGGTGTCGACGATGGGGCAGCGGCCGTCGCCGACGACCCGGTGATACCAGAGCCAGGCTTCCGGATTGATGGGCTCGCCGACGGTGCCGAGCAAGCGCAGCGTGGTGCGCGACGTGCGTTTGACCGGCTCGTCCCCTTCTCGCATGAGCGCGCGCAGGGCTGTCGGCGCGGTGTAAAACGTATTCACGCCGTGTTTGTCGACCACGTCCCAGACGCGGCTGGAGTTTGGATAGTTGGGCACGCCTTCGAACATCAACGTGATGGCGCCGTTGGCGAGCGGCCCGTAAACGATGTAAGTGTGGCCGGTAACCCAACCGACGTCGGCAGTACACCAATAGACCTGGCGGGCGTCGTAATCGAACACGTATTTGTGGGTCATGGCGGCATAGACCATGTAGCCGCCGGTGGTGTGCAACACGCCCTTGGGTTTTCCCGTGGATCCAGACGTGTAGAGAATGAACAGGGGGTCTTCCGCACTCATTTCTTCCGGCTCGCACCAGGTGCCCTCTGCCTCGCACATGACGTGGTACCAGAGGTCCCTCGGTGATTGCATAGGAACACCCACTTCCGTGCGTTCCACCACCACCACGTGACGCACGCCCGGGCATTGTTCCAGGGCTTTGTCCACGTTTGCCTTGAGAGGAATGGTTTTGCCGCCGCGGACTCCTTCGTCGGCGGTAACCACCAGCTCCGCGTCACAGTCGTTGATCCGGTCCGCCAAAGACTGGGGCGCGAAACCTCCGAACACCACCGAGTGCACCGCGCCGATGCGCGCGCAGGCGAGCATGGCCACAGCCGCTTCGACGATCATCGGCATGTAAATACACACCCGGTCACCTTTTTTGACTTTGAGGGTCTTCAGCACATTGGCAAAACGGCAGACTTGCTCATGCAAGTCCGCGTAGGTGACGGCTTTTTCGTCGTTGGGATCGTCCCCTTCCCAGATGATGGCGATGTCCGTGCCGAGTTTATCGAGATGCCGGTCAAGACAGTTGTAACAAGCGTTCAAAGTGCCGTCTTCGAACCACTTGATGGAAACATCTTCGGCCCCGTACTTGACCGACTTCACTTTGGAGTAGGGTGTCATCCAGTCGATGATCCGTCCGTGTTCCCGCCAAAAACTTTCCGGGTCTTCGACGGAACGGTTGTACATCTCCTGATACTGGTCGTCGGTGACCAACGCGGTCTTGGTCCAATCTTCGGGAACATCGATGACGGTGTGGTCGGTCATGGCGGCGTCTCCTGTTGCCGGTTGTTGGGTCCGGCGCGGCTTTTCTCTTTACCGGTGATGATGCCCGATGGATTTGACCCAAGTCACCCTTTTGCTGTGACGGCCTAATATTGTTCGGGAATAACGATCACCTCACCGTTCTCCACCTTCACAGGGAACGGCCTTAGGCTTTTGCCCCGGCAGGGCCCGCGGGTGCAGAAGCCATCCCGGGGGCGGAAGTGGGCCCCATGCATGGTGCAAAGCAGGTAATTTCCGGTGAGATCAAAGAAGGTGTCCCCCAGCATGTTGAGCGGTACCCGGGCGTGGGGGCAGGAGTTGACGTAGGCAAAGATGTCGCCCTGCCACTCCACCACCATGATGGAGTACTGCACTTCGCCGTCGACGATGACCACGTCCTTGGCCCGGGTGGCGGCAAGTTCCTCCACCCGGCAGAGCACACGGCCGGCCAATTCATCGGGATCGGGGAGCATGAGTTTGAGTCTGCCTGCGCCCTTTACGTCATGGGCAGGATATTGCGGCTGGGGCGCATGATGACGGATTCGAACAAGCCCGCCTTGTAATAGGGCTCGTTCTTGATCCAGTCGCGGGCCGCGTCCGTGGAGTCAAACTCCAGAATGTAGAGGCTGCCTTTGAAGGTTTCCCCATCGTCATCGAACAGCGGACCCACATAGGCGCCGTCGGGCATGTTGGCCTTGAGCCATTCCAGATGGTTTGGCCGGGTGGCCATGCGCAGGTCCAGATGATTGGGTTTATCGAGACACATGATGGCAACGAGCATGACTGGCGTCCTTTGTTAATTTATCGGATTGCTTAGCCGTGAAACTGAACGATGCCGGAGAGGCATTTGGGCGCGATGGTGACGCGGGCGAGAATCTCCCCGTTCTCCAGCGACACTTTGACCACGTCTCCGGTGAACCAGTTGGCGGCGTAGGCGGTCTCGCCGTTGAGGTCCGGCGCGATCAGCGCCCAGCCGAATCCCTCGAGAGGAAAGCTGGCCACTTCTTGTCCTGATTCCGACAGCACCGTCACTTTGGTGCCCAAAGGCAGCACGAGTTTGTCGTCTTTGAGATGTTCCACATCGAACATCATGGCCGGCGGCCCACCGGGTGGTGCATCGGGCAAGGTCATAAGATCGGCCAATTGCACGCCGGCATTTAAATCGAAACGCATCAGCCGCGGGCCGGTCTCCGAGGTGTAGATCAGGGTATGGCCATCGGAGGCCAATGTGGTGTGGGTCGCGCCCATGCTGCCGCTGACGCCGCCGTGCACCTCAGGGACGAACTTCCGGACGAGGCTTTCGTTTGCGTCGTATTCGTAAATCTCCCCATGACCGACGCTGTCGGGATCATCGGGCAGATAAGGGTAGCGAGTGGTGAGGTTCTCCGGCTGGGCGCTGCCCTTGAGGTACTCGATCAAGACGAAGTTTCCGTTGTCGAGAAACTGCACCGAGCCAAAGGGACGGTCGGCGAATTTCTTCGTCGGCAGAAGCGTGCCGTCGGGTTTCACCCGCACCACAACCCAGGCAAAGCTGTCGAATGCCCACAACGTATCGTCCGGCCCAAAGGTGAGACCACCAACAAGGTGTGAGGTATCTTCGATCCACAGCACACCTTTGAGGTTGAGATCGGCATCAAACTGGAGGATGCGGCCGCGACCGGCGTGATCGTCGTCGGGATCGTTCAGCAGTGTCGCGCCGATAAACACGTCACCGGGGGCGAAGGCTTGGAGGGTTGACTCGCTCGGTTCAAAATTGCTCATGGATCCGTCCTCGCTCATTGCCGGACTCGCCAGAAACAGCCCGCAAATAAAGATCAGGTCTTTAAGAATCAAATGTCGTTTCATTTACTGGTCAGCATCAGATGGGCGCAATGTCATCGGTTTTTTCCGCCGCGCTTGGGGGGTAAGAGCGTTCAAAACACAACACTGGCGGACCGTTCACCTAAACCTATGTTTTGCGTGGAAATGATGGGTGGGATAATATAAAAATAGAAAAGTTATATGAACATAATTAAGTTCCGGGACGCCGCCGTTCCAACGTCCCATGAAATTTACGTTCATTGCAAACGCCTGCGCGATCATTGAGACCGCGGGAACCCGAATCTTGACCGATCCCTGGATCAAAGACAGTGTGTTTGATGGTGCTTGGTATCACTACCCGCCCCTTAAAACGTCACCTGAAACCCTGGTTGATGTAGATGCCATTTACGTTAGCCATCTGCATCCGGATCATTTTGACGAGCGGACCTTTCCGATGTTCGACAAAGGTTTGCCAATCATTGTCCTCGACCATCCGCCAAATTATTTGCATGCAAATTTACAACGTTTGGGCTTTCTCAATCTCGTTGCGGTGAAACCTGGCGAGACGGCAGCCGTAGGCGATATCGACGTAACGCTTTACGCCCCCTTTGCCAAAAACGTGTTCCACGAAGCGGCTGTGGGCAATCTGATCGATTCTGCGTGCGTCTTTAAGGGCGACGGCCAAACGCTGCTCAACACCAACGACAACCGCCCGACTTTAGAGGCGGCCAGTGAATTAAGCCGCCGCCACGGTCAGTTTGACTTGGTGCTTTTAACCTACAACGGCGCAGGCCCATACCCGAGCTGCTTTGACAATTTATCAGAGGCAGAAAAACTGAAAGAGCACAAACGCATCGTTGCACGCAATTTAGATGCCATGTGTTCTCTGGCAAACGCTTTCGATACGCGAGCGGTGATGCCGTTCGCCGGTGCCTACGTGATTGGCGGTCGCAATTGGCGGAAGAACGACTATCTCGGAACAACAACGTGGGACCACGCCAAGTCTTATTTGGAAGAGCAGGCGTGTAAATGTCGCGTTATCACCATGCGCGAAGGAAGCACATTGTCTTTGGATACGTTGGACATGGTGGGCAACAACGCCGTCGTCAATACTGCAGATAGGGCCCGTTATATTGAAAACACACTGAGTGCTATGCCTTATGCCTATGAGCGAGACAGAAAACCGGATCGATCGGTATTGATCAATGACATTGAGTGCGCATCCATAAGAATGAAAGAAAGGGCGCGGAAGTTTGGGCTTTCGACGGGGACTAACACGTATCTTTCTGTGGATGACACGTTGGTCCAAATTCTCCCGGCATTCAAAGTATGCACCCGTGTAGAAGAACCTGCCTTACGGTGTTCAATGGATTTAAGATTGCTCCGGCGTATTCTGGATCGCAAAAGCCACTGGAATAACGCCGAGATTGGAACCCATATCACGTTTTACAGAGAGCCGAACCTTTACCAGCCCGACCTGCATACGATGTTGCAGTTTTTTCATCTATAAGACGCGTTCACTCTTTTTGAGACGGGATTACCCTTTATCCCGGCCATAGTCATCTTCCATGCGGACGATGTCGTCTTCACCCACATACTCGCCTGACTGCACCTCGATCATTTCCAGATCCACTTTGCCGGGGTTTTCCAGCCGGTGGACAGTGCCTGCCGGTATAAACGTGGATTCATTCTCACCGAGGAGAAAGGTCTCTTCCCCGTTGGTCACCATGGCCGCGCCTTGAACCACCACCCAGTGTTCGGAACGATGCCAATGTTTTTGTAGGGACAGCTTGGCCCCCGGTTTCACGCCGATGCGCTTGACCTTGAAGCGTTCGCCTTCATCCACGGTTTGGAACCAACCCCAGGGCCGGTAGGTCTTGGCATGAGCCGTGGCCACTTCCTTACCGTCTTCCTTGAGTTGGGCGACCACGTCTTTGACTTGCTGGTCGCGAGCCTTATCGGCCACCAGGACCGCATCGTCGGTGACCACCACCACGGCGCCGTCGAGCCCGACCACCGCCGTGGTCTGCCGGCCGGAGCGCACATAGGTGTCTTTGGTGTCGATGGCAAGCACGTCGCCGAGCAAAGTGTTTTCGTTTTTGTCCTGATCGCTTTCCGCATGGAGGGCTGACCAGGAGCCCACATCCGACCACCCCATGTCGACGGGGATGACGGCTGCCTTGTCGGTGCGTTCCATAACGCCATAGTCAATGGATTGGCTCGGCACGCTGCCGAAGGTCTCAGCATCGAGGCGAAAGAAGAACAGGTCATTAGAACCTTGATCCAAGGCCGCTTTACACCCGGGGCTGATGTTGGGCTCGAAGCGGCCGAGTTCGTCGAGAAACAGTTTTGCTTTGAACAGAAAAATTCCCGCGTTCCAAAAGTAGTCACCGGATTGAACAAACGTTTCAGCGGTGCCTTTGTCAGGCTTTTCGGAGAACGCTGCGACAGAACAAACTTCATCTTGAAGTACTTCACCCCGTTTGATGTAGCCGTAGGCTGTCGATGGTTCCGTCGGGGCAACGCCAAAGGTCAAAAGATGGCCGTCCTGGGCGGCGGAAAGTGCGGCGGCCGCCGCGGCCCTGAAAGCCTCTGGTTTGCGCACGAGATGATCGGACGGCATGACCAGCAGCAGCGCATCGGGTTCATCGGCCACAACATGGGCGGCGACGGCGACAGCAGGGGCGGTGTTGCGGCCTTCGGGCTCGATGATGATAGCTTTGGGTTCAACCCCCACTTCGCGCAGCTGTTCGGCGACGATGAAACGATGGGCGTCATTGCAAACGATAATGGGCGTGGCGACGGCGGGCGTGGTGTCGGGTCCGAGCCTGAGAGCGGTGTCCTGAATAAGGGTCTTATCGCCGGTCAGAGCCTGTAGCTGCTTGGGATACTGTTCCCGCGAGAGGGGCCACAAGCGCGAACCGGATCCACCGGAGAGAATAACGGGATGGATGGTCGGCTGTGACGCCAAAGGTTAGCTCCCATATGGAGTGTCTGTTGGATTGCTTGTGCGGGTTTACCTCAATTCCGGGGGCGCAGGCCAGAGAGGGGCGCGTTTGAGTCGTAAGACCACCGGCATCTTATGATTGACCCGTAAAATCCAACTCTTCCTTGATGGGCCGGTCGAGCACTTCCTGAATGGCGTCGTCCACCGGTGTGTCCCGGTTGAGAATACCGTCCATGGCCGTACAGATGGGCATGTCCACGCCCTTTTCCTGGGCCAGAGCAACGACGGCCTCCGCCGTATAGACGCCTTCCGTCACTGCCCGGCGTTCCCCCAGCACCTCGTCTAAGGTCCGCCCCTGGCCCAGGGCGGCGCCGAGAGAATAATTGCGCGACTGCATGGAGGTGGCCGTGAGCAGGAGATCGCCGAGACCACAGAGACCCATCAAGGTATCCGACCGGCCGCCCAAAGCAACGGCCAAGCGCACCACTTCCACCAGACCCCGGGTGATGAGAGCAGCCCGCGCGTTGTCGCCCAGCTCCTTGCCGTGAACGATGCCGCAAGCGATGGCGAGCACGTTCTTCACCGCCCCGCCGATGGCAGCGCCAATGAGATCGGTCGACGTATAAGGACGAAAGGTCGGAGTGCCGATGGCAACAGAGACTTTGTCAGCCAGACCGGCATCGGCGCTGGCCAGCGTCACGGCCGTGGGCAGACCGGCCGCCACTTCCTTGGCAAAGGTAGGTCCGGACAGCACCATGGGCGGTGCCGCGGGCAAAGCATCGGCAATGACATCGGTCATAAGTACATTGCTGCCCCGTTCGATACCCTTGGAACAGATCACAGCAGGAACGCCACCCGTCCAGTCAGGGGCGAGCTTTTCACACACCGTGCGCAGATGCTGTGCGGGTGCCACCAGCAAAACCAAGTCCGCATCAATGGCTTCTGTCATGTCGGAGGTGGCGCGGATGGTCTCGTCTAAGGGCACGTCGGGCAAATAAAGATCATTGAGATGGCGGCTGTTAATGCTTTCGACCACCTCGTCTTCCAGCGCCCACATCACCACGTCCCGCCCGGCCCGGCGGGCCATGGCTGCAAGCGCCGTCCCCCAGGCACCGGCACCAATGACTCCAACACGCTGCATGGAGACTACCCTCTCCCTTGGTCGTCCTTCTGGCCATCTGTGACACGGCGCATACGGGTGAGTCTATCCTTGGGGTACTGATAGTGACACGTGTATGCGGGCTGTGGTGGGATCCTCTGTGTCCGGCCTTGCAATGGGACGACGCGTCGTCCACAACCGCTGTTATGACCGTGTTGGTAACAGGTGCTGCGGGATTCATCGGCTTTCACGTGGCCAAGCGGCTTCTTGCCGACGGTAAGACCGTGGTCGGCGTCGACAACTTTTCTCCCTATTACGACACCGCCTTGAAGGAAGCACGCTGGGCGCAGTTGGAACAAGAACGGTCTTTTACAGGGCAGCGCCTGGACATTTCCGGCCGCGATGAAACCAAGAAGATGTTCGAGGCCCATCAGGCAACCCACGTGATTCACTTGGCTGCGCAGGCGGGCGTCCGCCATGGGCTCGATCATCCCCATGACTATGGCGGCGCTAATCTCATCGGTATGCTGAACGTGCTCGAAGGATGCCGGCACACAAACGTAGAACACCTGGTCTACGCCTCCACGAGTTCCGTTTACGGCGCCAACAAAGCGATGCCGTTTTCAGAACATCACGGCACCGCCCATCCGCTCTCTTTGTATGCAGCGACGAAATTGGCCAACGAAGCCATGGCCCATGCCTATGCGCATTTGTTCGCCATTCCCGCAACCGGTTTGCGGTTCTTTACGGTGTACGGACCGTGGGGCCGCCCCGATATGGCACCGACATTATTTGCCAAGGCAATGGTGTCGGGAGACCCCATCGCCGTTTTCAACGACGGCAACCTTGCCCGCGATTTCACCTATATTGACGACATTGTTGAAGGTGTTGTTCGCATTGCCGACCATCCTCCCGCCACTGACGACACGTGGAACGCTGAACAACCCGATCCTGCGACCAGCGGTGTGGCGCCGCACCGGCTGTTCAACATCGGCCGGGGAGAGCCGGTGCCGCTGATGGAGTTTGTCAGCGCCCTTGAAAACGCTCTGGACTGCAAAGCCGAGATCGACTTCCAGCCCATGCAACCGGGCGACGTGGAAGAAACCTGGTGCGATGTTTCCGAATTGGAGAAGGCCGTTGGGTACAGGCCGCAGGTGTCTTTGCAGGACGGCATCGAGACCTTTGCCATCTGGTATAGAGAGTATTACGGCACCTAAACCTCAACTCATCACGCCGCCAAGGACTCCAAGGGCCACCGGGGTTTCGGTTTGAAATCCAGAGGATCGCTCAAGCCCAATGACAACCGTTCAATACCCGCCCAGGCAATCATGATGCCGTTGTCGGTGCATAGCTCGGGCGGCGGTGAGATAAAGGGCAGGCCGTGGTCATTGGCGGTATCCGACAATGCTTGGCGCAAGGTTGAGTTGGCGGCGACACCTCCGGCGGCAACAAAAGCAGTTGGTTTTGTGCCTTCAACATTTGCAAAGGCGTTTTCCAACCGTTCGGTCACAGTCTCTACGATCGCTCGTTGCAATGCCGCGGCAAGGTCGGCTGTGTCTTGATCGGCTAAAGGTCCGTCGGGTAGTTTTTCCACACAGTGACGCACGGCCGTCTTGAGGCCGGAAAAAGAAAAGTCGCATCCGTCCCGACCCTTCAGCGGTCGGGGCAAGGAAAAGCGATCGGCATCACCGTTCATTGCTGCCTTTTCGATGGCAGGACCACCGGGAAAACCGAGGCCCAGCATCTTGCCCACTTTGTCAAAACATTCTCCGGCCGCATCATCGAGGGTCGTCCCAAGACACTGATAAGCACCCACACCTTTAACCAGCAACACCTGGCAATGACCGCCGGAAACCAGCAGCAAGAGATAAGGGAAGGCAACATCGTCAGTCAGGCGTGCGGTGAGGGCATGACCCTCCAGGTGATTGATGGCGAGGAAAGGTTTGTTGTGAACGGCGGCGATGGCTTTCGCTGTCATCACACCGACAATGACACCACCGATGAGCCCCGGACCCGCCGTGGCGGCAACGCCGTCTAGGTCGGCGGGCTTAAGACTAGCGTCGTCCAACGCCTGCTCAACCAACCTGTCGAGATGATCCAAATGGGAGCGGGCGGCAATTTCGGGCACCACACCGCCGTAGGGCCGGTGATCCTCCACTTGCGATGCCAGGCAATGGGCCAGCACAGTCTTCTCGTCGTCGACGATGGCGACGGCGGTTTCGTCACAGCTGGTTTCGATGCCGAGTACCCGCATGGGCGGCGATCCTTGTTTTGCCAATAGGCAGCCTCTACAACACGCGAACAGTCTTGCCCAGAGCAATTCGCGATTGGATCGGACCGCTGCTTATTCGATCCAATCGTGAAAAATTGCTCTTTAGATAAATAGTTAGAGCATCTGTTCGCGATCGATTAGACCGGTCGTTGATTCAAATCGATCGCGAGATGCTCTAGGGTGGCAGTTTAAAAGGGCAAACAGCGGAGGCCCGTGGGCTAAAGTCGATGCGAATTGTGATCATGAGCCCCGCGCCGGAATCGAAGGATCTGGCCGCGGCGATGTCGGGACGGAGACATGACGTCTTACACGTCCCATTGGTCACGTATGAACCAGTCTCTTCTCCGGAGATCAAACTGGAAGGGGCGCAGGGTTTCCTGGTGACATCGACGCAAGGGGTACGGGCTTTGGCCGATGCCGTTGCCGTACGTTTCTTTCCTGTTTACGCCGAAAGTCCTGAAGTTGCCGACGCGGCCCGCCAAGCAGGCTTTACCAAAGTCACATCGGCGCGCGGGGACGCCGCTGACTTTGCCCAGTTGATTGAACACGAGGTCAAGGCAGACGCGGGAGCGCTGGTTCACGCTTGCCACGAAAACGAGACCCATGCAGTCACCGGCATGCTCATCAACATGGGATATGCCATTCGGCCACTGAAACTTTATGCGGTCAAACGAGCCGATGCATTACCGCCGGTTCTGTTGGATGCCCTCAATACGCAGTCGATCGATGCAGCTATGGTTCTTTCCGTTGATGAAGCCCGGGCCTTTACCGCTTTGGTGCAACGGGCGGAACTGGAACATTTGGTCAAAGACTGGGTGGTCTATGCAACGTCCACTCTGGCGTCGGCACCCATGCGGGCTTTGGACGTGGACCGCACCGTTGTCGCCGCCAGTCCAAGTTTGGAAACTTTGATCGATACCTTCGATCGGGATCAGTTGTTCAAACACAAGAAGGCCGAGCAACCGGAACCGGAACCGGAACCCGAACCGGAGCTGGAGCCCGAGCCTGAACCGGAACCGGAACCGGAACCGGAGCCCGAGCCGGAACCCGAACCGGAACCGGAACCCGAACCCGAGCCCTTAGTCGCCCAGTCCGACGGACCACCGCTGCAACAACAGGAGCCATCCGTTACTATGGCCCACGCCCCGGAAGAGATCTTAGAACAGCCCAAAGACCCGCCCCAGACATCGGACATGACGTCAGACGTGACATCCACCGCCGAAAAGCCGGACAAGTCCAAACTGGAACCATTGACCACCGGTCGTGCGGCCCGGTTGATGGCCGAAGATGCGGCTGATCAGCGTTCCCAAACCCAGCGGACGCAGCCCAAACGCGGCGAAGAGCCGCGCGAGCCCGATCCTATTCCCGATGCGCCGACACCGACCGTACCGGGCGAAACTGCACCACCACCACAAGCTCGGCCGCGCGCAACAAAACGCGGCGGGTTCAGACGCTTTGTCACTTACATGGTGCTGTTGATCATTGTCGCCGCGGTTGCCTTCGGTTCCTTACCGTGGTGGTACCCGCGCATGCCGGCAATGGTCCAAGGTTGGATTCCCGACCAGTTGAAACCGCCAACCGCTGGCGTACCGCAGGCCGTTCTTTCGGACATCGCGGCGATACAACAACGGCTCAGTGAGGCTGAAACAAATATTGCAACCTTGCGCCAACAACTTCAAAACGCAGCACTGGCCGCGCCTGGCGATACGGTACTAGAACCCGCGGTGCAATCCTTACAGCAGAGAGTCACGGCCTTGGAAGCACGCCCTGCCGCACCACAGGTTCAAGCCACGGGCGACAGCGGTGTTGATGCGCAATCCGTTACAGCAATAGGAGAGTCCGTGTCGGTCCAGGCCCAGCAACTTTCCGCCGTTACAGCGCGGGTGGCCACTGTTGAAGCAGCCCTGGGCAACACGGTCCGCCTCGATGATTTGTCCGAGAGACTGGATGCTTTGGAAGACCGGAGCGCCGATGCCGCTGACGTGCTGGCTCTGACCGCCAGGTTGACGCAAGTGGAAGACACGGCAGAGTCACTTGTTACGGAACAGACAGGCGCCGTCGGATTCCTGCTCAGTGTTTCTCAATTGCAGGACGCCATTGCAGCCGGGCGGCCCTATGCGTTGGAACTGGAAACGCTCAGCGTTTTGGCTGGGCGCATGGAAGACGTCGCCATAGAAACGGATGCTTTAAGTGCCCACGCACAAACCGGTTTGCCGAGCCGCGCTGTCTTGCAGCGTCGCTTTAATCAGATCGCACCGGCCGTTGTCCGCGCCGGTCTCCTGCTGGCAGAGTCGGCCTCCTGGATTCAACGTACCCTTGATCGTGTTTTGTCCGTCATCAATGTGAGACAACTGGATGACGACGGCGGCTCGGGTGTCGGCGTCACCGTGACCCGGATCGAGAACGCGTTGGAAGACGGTGATCTCACCTCCGCTGTCGCTGCCGCGTCGACGCTGAACGGCCTAGCCGGAGACACCATTGCTCCATGGCTCACCGATGCCCGCGCCGTCGACGAAGCCGAACGCGTTATCGCTGCTCTAACCACGACGGCCGTGGCACAAATGTCCGTCGGCCGGTCCGTCACTGATGCGTTAACTCCGGATCAGTAAGCCATGGTCAAAATCATTCTTTATGTGGTCAGCCTGGCCGTCCTGGTCGCCATTGCCGTTTGGTTCGCCGAGACGCCAGGCACTGTTACGGTAGAGTGGCGTCAATGGCGCATCGACACTTCGGTCGCCATGCTGTTCGTTTTTGTTGTTCTAATCCTTGCCGCGGGCACTTTTCTTGTACGCGCTTGGTCGACGCTTGTGGGCGCGGGCCGGGCTTTTTGTGATGCCCGCAAAGACAAGCGGTTCAGCCGCGGACTGGATGCCTTGGCCCATGGGTTTGCTGCCATATACGCCGGTGATGGTGGGGCGGCGACAAAGGCCGGACGGGACGCGCGATCCGCTTTGGGAGAAAGAGATGCGGTGCGCTTTCTTGAACAACAGACGGCGCGTCTCAAGGGCGACACCGTAACCGCCAACGCCCATGCCCGCACATTATTGACGGACCCCGCAACGGAACCGGCAGCGCTGCGTGATCTGGCGGTGTTGGCCGATGAGGCCGGTGACCGTGAAAGCGCTTTGGGTCATGCTTTGCGGGCTTTGGACCGAAAACCGCCGCCCGCGTGGGCTTGCTCCATGGCGCTGGATCTTCAAATCGCTCTCGGCCCATGGGAAGACGCTGCGGCCTTGGCGGAACGCAAGGACTTGCAATCGGTATTTGACCAGCAAGATCTGCCGCGCCTTAAAGCGGCGTTGTGCACCAGAGCTGCAGAGGCGGCTTTGACAGCTCAAGATCCCACAGGCGCGGTTAAATGGGCACGAAAAGCGCTGTCTTCGAATCCAATCAGCGCGGAGGCCAGTGCGGTCTTGGGCAAGGCCTTGACCGCCGACGGCAAAGCCAAAAAGGCAGCAAGCGAACTGGAACGCGCCTGGACTGCGAATCCCGATGCGAAAATCCTGGCGGCCTATTTACAGATCGCGCCGGCGGAAGCGCCGCTGGCCCGGGCTAGCCGGGTAGAAAAACTGGTCGCCGGTAATTCGGAACACCCGGAAAGCCGTCTTGCCCTAGCGGAGGTTGCGCTGACCGCGGAACTGTGGGGTCAGGCCAGAAGCCGGTTGGAGCCCCTGCTCGATAAAGGCACCGCCCCTTCGGTCTTGGCCCGGGCGGCTGCACTGATGGCACGGGTGGAATTGGGCGACAGCGGTGATGCCAAAGCGGCAGCTCAATCTTTAATCACTGCCCTAGAAGCCCGTACCAAGTCGTCGGATAAGCCAGCGCCACAAACAGCACGGGATCTATTGGCGTAAACTTTAAACTGGAGGCATCATCGGATCCGGCAGGGCGTCGTCTCCGAGAACGGGATAGCGCACACGGGCATTGAACAACTGATAGTGCCACCATTCATTGCGGTAGAAGTCCCATCCCGCCGACGTCATGAGGCCAAGCAGTGTGGCGCGGTTGCGCTGCGCATCGCCGGAAATGTCGAGACAGCCGTGATATGCCTGCGGCGTAAAGTCATCGAACCCGGTTCCCATATCCAATTCCGCGCCCGTTTCATCGATTAGGGTGAGATCAACGGCAGCCCCCATGGAATGGGGTGAGCCGCGGCGCGGATCGGCGAGAAAGTCCGGATCCGGTGTGTGGTCCCACAGTACGTATTGCGCTTCGGCGGGGCGGAACGCATCAAACACTTTGAACCTAAGACCCATGGTGCCAGCAAGGATGATGGCCTTTGACAGCAGGCTCGCCGCATCAGGATGGAGGTAACATCCCGGCCGTGCATAAACCGGTCGTCCCGTGAAGTTGCGGTCGGTGGCGTAAACAATGTCGAGATCGACATCAAACTCCGGTGGACCGACCTCAACTAGCATGAATTGCTGCACTCCTATTTCATCCGCGTGCACTCATGAACATGATAGCGTATGTCACCGGCTGTTCCTCAAGAGGACTTCAACGGATCATGCGTGTGCTCGCCTTTGATACGGCCATGGCGGCTTGCTCCGTCGTTCTTTGGCAGGACGGCGAAACCGAAGCGTCGTATTGCGACCCCATGATGCGCGGGCAGGCTGAGGCTTTGATGCCGGCCATTGAGAGGGTTCTGGAACAAGCCGGGCAGTCGTATGAGACCATTGACCGCATCGCCGTCACCGTGGGACCCGGCTCTTTTACCGGGGTGCGCGTGGGCCTGGCCACGGCACGGGGTTTAGCCGCGGCCATGGGGTGTCCGGTCATAGGCAAACGCACGTCGGACGTTTTGGCCACGGAAGCTCTGAACAGGGATGATAGCCAACCGGTTGCCGTCGCCATCGATGCCAGACGGTCGGAACTCTACCTGCATTGTTTCGATGAGACGGGCGCATCTTTAGATGAGCCTGTTTGTGTGCTGCCAGAAGACGCGGTGGCGTCTTTGCAGGGTCGGCTTTGGCAGTTGGCCGGCGATGCGGTGGAACCTCTTGCCGCCGCCTTGGACGTGGACCCGTCAATGACCGGACCCCGTATTCCCAATGGGGCTGTGCTGGCCACATTGGCGGCGGCGGCTCCGGTTCCACGGCATCCGCCAAGCCCGGTCTATGTCCGCCCGCCCGATGCGGCCAAGCCAAACGCGGAAGGCCGCTTGCGGGTATGACCGACACCTTAGGGGCACTCAGTCAAGTCACCGTCGCCCACGCCGATGTTTTGGCCGCCCTGCATCAGACCAGTTTTCCACACCCCTGGCCCCTTCAAGCTTTTGTTGACCTGTTGGCGTTGCCATCCGTAACCGGTTGGATCACCGGCGCCCCGGATCCGGACGGTTTTATCTTGGTGCAAAGCGCTGCCGAAGAAACAGAGATCCTGACCCTGGCGGTCGTGCCAAGCCGGCGGCGCCGGGGCCTAGGGCGAGATCTTGTCGCTTATGCTCTATCGCAGTTGCGGACGGCTGGAACAAAAATCTGTCACTTGGAAGTGGCGGCACACAATGAAGCCGCCCGCGCCTTATATGGCGGACTGGGATTTAAAGTGACAGGCCAGCGTACGGGGTATTGCCGGCACGCCTCCCTGCAGGGAGAGAGCAATGCCGAGGATGCAGTGGTGATGAGCCTGGCGCTTGAGAACGCTTAGATGGGCAATAAAAAGTCTCGAGTTTCCAAAAACTGCTCAAATAAATAGTCTTGTGAATAGTGCAAAAATATTTCATGGCTTTTGCAACCATCAATAAGATGGGTCGCAATTAGACCGCGATTTGTTTGCAATGATTATCGTCCGCGCGGTTTGGACAGTGTGCGGAGTGAGGCGGAAAATCACATGGCTGAACCTGACAAGACACGCGCCAACAACATCCTCGCTTTAACCAGTGAGATCGTGGCGGCTCATGTGTCCAACAACACCGTGCCCATGTCCGACGTGCCAAAATTGATCCACGAGGTTCATCGGGCGTTGGTCAGCGCCGGTTCGATCGGTCAAGGAACGGAACGGCCTCAGCCTGCCGTTCCAATTAAGCGGTCAGTCACCTCCGATTACATCATCTGTCTCGAAGACGGCAAAAAACTCAAAATGCTCAAACGTCATTTGAAGACGGCCTACAACATGACGCCTGCGGAGTACCGGGAACGGTGGGGGCTATCCGCTGACTATCCCATGGTCGCGCCAAATTACGCTAAGAGACGGTCTTCCTTGGCCAAGGAAATTGGCCTGGGAACCAAACAAAAGTCGGGGTCCGGCCGGCGGAAAAGGTAGACCTTTTGCAGTAATGCGTGGGTGGGCAAACTCAAACCAGAGACCGCAATTGCTTTTCTCCCTTAGCCCTCGCCGGTAGACTAAGGACGCACAACCCCGGAACCCTTTATTCTCAACGGAATTTCCTAGTTTAAGACCGTGACTTCCTGCCCTGGTTTTCGCTAAATTCAGTCTTGTTAAGGGATTGAACAGCTAAACCAAAACAGGAAGCCATGAACATTATACAGATATTCGAGCGTTTTCCCACCAAGGAGAGTTGCGTAGCCTAGAGCTTTATGTGATTAGACGGAGTCATTTTAGGGATTCACAAGCTTTTCGATTTCTGATTCAAGATTCTTGCTGGGTAAGGAGGCCAGCAAGGATGGCAAGAGCTTATTCCCTTGATCTTCGAGAACGGGTTATTTCGGCTGTGTCGCGCGACGGGATGTCGTGCCGGGCGGCGGCGCGGCATTTCGGGATCGGCGAGAGCACGGCGGTTGCCTGGCTGGCGCGCTACCGGCGGACGGGCAGCGCGGCGCCGGGCCGGATGGGCGGTTACAAGCCGCGTGCGATCCGGGGGGCGCACGAGCGCTGGTTGCGGGACCGGGTGGCGCGGGGGGATTTCACGCTTCATGGGCTTGTCGGGGAGCTGGCGGATCGGGGCCTGAAGGTGGACTACCGTTCGGTCTGGACCTTCGTTCACGAGCAGGGCCTGAGCTATAAAAAAAACGCTGGTGGCTGGCGAGCGTCGGCGCCGTGACGTGGCGCGCCGCCGCGCTCAGTGGTTGAAGTACCGCGACCGGGTTGACCCGACGCGCCTGGTGTTCATCGACGAGACCTGGACCAGGACCAACATGGCGCCCCTGCGGGGCTGGGGGTCAAAGGGCGCGCGACTGATCGGCGAGGCGCCACATGGCCGCTGGCACACCGCGACCTTCCTCGCCGCGCTGCGCCACGACCGAATCGATGCGCCCTGGCTCGTCGACGGGCCGATCAACGGCGAGCGCTTCCGCATCTATGTGCAGGACGTGTTGGTCCCAACCCTCAAGCCCGGCGACATCGTCATCATGGACAACCTCGGCTCTCACAAGTCCAAGGCCGTGCGACAGGCCATCCGCCAGGCCGGCGCCCGGCTCCTGTTCCTGCCCAAGTACTCCCCCGACCTCAATCCCATCGAGCAGGTCTTCGCCAAGCTCAAGCATCTGCTCCGCCTCGAAGCGCCGCGAACCGTCGAGGCCGTCTCAGCCGCCATCGGCAGACTCCTCGATACCTATACCTCAAATGAATGCGCCAACTATTTCAAAAACGCAGGATATGACCCAACCTAAAATCATACCGCTCTAGTCGATCCTGAAAAACCCGTTTTTCATACCACTACGAGCGTTAGATGTGTGCTGTTAGGTTCAGTCTGCCACGCCATCCGTCGCTTCCATCGGATGATTGACGCCGCAAGACGCGTTCCATGCAATCCGATCATGTCCCGGAGCAACGTAGCGCCCAAAATGCGGGCGCAATAAATTCTGAGCCGCTTCAGGATCAGTCTTAGGTTATGGCCGGCACAGGCCAGTGCCACATTCATGCGATCACCTTCAGTACCCTTGAGGTAATTGCGTCCCAACAGTCCATCCGATTTCAGATGGCCGATAACCGGTTCAATCGCCTGACGCCGTTTCAGTGACCGTTTCAGCCGTTGTGTTTTTATGCCACGCCGTTGACCCGAGATGTACACCCTTGATGCTTCCTCGCCATGGCCACGGTAGCCACGATCCACAAACACTTCTTCAACCACACAGCCTGTCAAACGGCGCACCTGCTCCAACGCTGTTGGCAATGTATGCCCATCAAAGGGATTCCCCGGCAACGCCATGCCGCCAACGATAAAGTTGCTCCTGTTTGTCGTTGCAATACTGGCCTTGACACCAAACTCATAACGCTTGTGGGCCTTGCCCTTGCCGATGCACTCCACCTCCGGGGCATGCAGGCTATACAGTTTGTTGCGATCCATCTTCTGTTGACTGAGCAGCCGCCTGGCCAGCGCCAACTCCCCGGCAAAAATCGCCTGCAACCCCTTATGGCCCGCGATCTTGCGCTCCGTGTCACGCACCACCCGGCCCAGATAGGTCTTGAGCTTCTTAATCTGACCACCCATGCGCCTCATCTGCCGGACGTGACCATAACGGTTGGCCCGCAACAGCGCCTCAGGGCCCTTACGGGCGTAGCTCTGCCGCAACACCACACCGTGTGTGTGGCACAGCTTGACAAGACGCACACGCGAACGGTTCAGCAATTTGCTGTCGGTGGGAAAGGCCACCGCCTTCTCCTGCACCGTGGTATCCACCGTCACACGCTTGAAGTCGTCGGGTTTGACCGTCTTGCTCCGAACACCCGCATCAACTGTGGCCCGCAGAATTTTCTCGCACCCTGAATGGCCAATGCGCCGTCTGAAACGCGACATGCTGCTGGGATCAATCGGCGGGTGATGCTGAAAATACACCTCGCCGCAAAAATGCTGCCAGTAAGGGTTCTCCACCCAGCGCATCACCACCTGGTCATCGGACAGACCATACACGTGCTATTGAGATATTGAAGCCCCACCATCAGCCGCGTCGCTTTGGCCAGGATCGACTAGCCTACCTTGAGGCCGTCCGATGGAAAGACGGCGTGTCATGCCCCTACTGCGGTTCTCTGAACACGGCACCGCATCGCCACCAGGACTGGTACGTCGATGGCGATATCCACACCAACACCATCGAAGGCTTCTGGGCGCTGTTGAAGCGCGGCATGTTCGGCCAGTTCCACAGCGTTAGCCAGAAACACCTGCAAAAGTACGTGGATGAATTCTGCTACCGCTACAACTTGCGGAAAGCCGATAGCGATGTGCAGTTCGCCCTGACAATCAACCGCGCATTGGGAGTGTGAATATGCCGAGAAAGAAAGTGCTTAAGGCAATAGCCGGAGCTGAAGACAGGCCGCTTGTGATCGGGGATATAGAAATACCCTGCTATGTGCTTGAAGACGAGACTCGAGTCCTAAGCCAGCGCGGGCTTCAGTCCAGTATCGGTATGGGGACTGGAGGAGGCAAGCACGGCGCGCCCAGAATTGTAGAGTTTCTTAGTACAATACAGGCTAAGGGCATGGAAACTAAGGACTATTCAGCGCGCACTTTTTCACCTATCGAATTCCAACCTCCGCGAGGAGGAAGGACCGCCTTGGCCTACCCCGCTGAGATATTAGAGGATATCATCGACGCTATATTGGACGCTGACCAAGCGGGTGCACTGACCACTAGGCAGGCCCAATTGGTGGAGCGGGCCAATATCTTGAACCGTGGCCTACGGCGCATAGGCATTATTGGCCTGATAGACGAAGCAACAGGCTATCAGACGGTTCGGGAGCGGAGAGCCCTGGCGACGATCCTTGAGAAGTTTATCGCCAAGGAACTGCAACCATGGACTAGAACCTTCCCTTACGAATTCTACGAGGAAATCTACAGGCTGAAAAAGTGGCCTGGACCGGACGGTCACAAAAGGCCCTCCGTGATCGGGCACTACACCAATGATCTTGTCTATGACCGCCTTGCGCCGGGTGTGTTGGATGAATTGAAGCATCTCAATCCAACGCAAAAAAGCGGGCGGCGCAAGAGTACGTTTCACCAGTGGTTCACGCCGGATATCGGCCACCCGAAACTGAAAGAACATTTAGCAGCCGTCATGGCCCTGATGCGGGCATCCCCAAACTGGGACCGCTTCATGGGTAATCTGAACAGAGCGTTCCCGTCACAAAACAGGGAATAGGACGGAGGCATCCCCGGGCGGGGCGCATCGACTCACAGTTTTAATAAACGAATCGTCCGCGCCTTTTCAAACCTACCGGCGTGTTTCGGCTTAGCGATACGAGCCACAATTTGGTTGGCCATCACCTTTGACCCATCCCGCTTTCGATACCGGCCCCGTTCATTAACCAGCGCTGCGATCTCTCGGGTGGTCATCCACCGATTACCGTTGTCAGCTAGAATGGCTGCAATTTCGTCGTGAAGACGGATTCTTTTCATTTCCTGTTTCCAGTGTGTC
>CBDBND010000022.1:0-117511 GCA_965207985.1 Rhodospirillaceae bacterium
CCTGTGGTCGGCCGGTGCCGGGGCAGCGTGACAGGGCGGCACACGACGTAGTGAAACAGGTCCTCCACCATGAGCAGTTCCCGGTAGCGGAGCACAGCATTGAGCGGTGTCATCGTGGCGTTGGTGCGCAGCACGAGGATGTCGTCGAACCGGGCCTCCTCGCTGCGGGCGCGTTCGAGCGGAAGCGGCACGAAGGGCCTTTCGTCACGCAGCACCACCTCACGGACCACCTTCGTACATTGCTCGCATGCGCCCAGGATGTAGTCCAGACCCCGCTTCTCCAGCGCCGCCACCGTCGCGGCCGATATCATCCCCCGGTCCGCCACCACGCACATCCACTTCTCGCAGGACCGGTCCGAGCCCGATACGAACAGGCGGTGCAGAACGCTCACGAACACCGCGCGCACGGCATCGAACCCGAAGCCCCGGCCGGCCAGGAGCTCATTCACGACAGCGCCCAGACCGAGACCGGTCCGGGCGATGTCCAGCGCCATGCAGATCTATTCGGCCGCTTCTTGCGCGATAGCCTCGTCGCTGGGTGCGATCAACGGTACGGGATCGATCACCCAGCCCTTGCTCTTCCGGCGAGCCGGACCGGGAATGACATAAGCCACATGATCCTTCGTCGCATCCAACTTGGTCATGTCGATCTTCCAGCCGCGCGCTTCATAGCTTTTGATGATCTCGCGGTGGCGGGCGATGAGTTTATCCGCCGGTACAAAAATTTCTTTGGTGTTGTTGGGCGGCGTGACGATGGGAGTCATATGCTCAAGAATTTCACCGTCCTGCCCGGCGACCACGTCATTGCGAACCATCATGCGCTCGTCGTGCTCCGGCTCAATGACAAAGTTGCGAAGATTGACAAGAAACGAACGGGTGTGCGTTTCATCCACCGGCGTTTTGTAGCTGTACTGGATAATGTGCTTGTCCGGCATTGGGTTGATGCGGGTGACATTGCAAGAGGGTCCGTGAGTCCACGAGCCTGCCGTAATCTTTGTGTTATAGTCACGTCCCGTGCCCTCACGCATTTTTTCGTCTTTTAATGGCGGTGCTTTGTATTCGGTCAGGAACCCGGTACCCCATTCGTGATCATCGATGGTCAGCGGCGGGACGCGGTAGTTCGGGTCCGCGCCAGAGAAACCGTGTGTGGGATGGACCCATTCGTTATGAGCCGGGTCGAGTGAGTTTTCCACCGCCCGCTGGTAATCGATGGTCCAATTGTATTCCTGGACGGTCGCACGCCAGCCCTCTTGCCCATACTCCGCAATCTCCATGATTGGCGGACGCTCGTCTTCGGGCAGGTCTCCAAGGAAAACATGAACGAGACCGTAGCGCTCTTCTACCGGGTAGGTGTCCGTGCGCGCTCGGGATGGCGGTTTGCCTTCCGGCCCTAGCGACGGAACACGTTGGCACACGCCGTCGCCATCGAACTGCCAGCCGTGATAGGGGCACTGCACGCAGTCACCCTCGACCTTGCCTCGCGCCAATGCGCCGCCCCGGTGGACGCAGGTATTTGGCAGGCAGTGAACCCGGTCCTGCGTGTCACGAAACAGAACGAAATCCAAACCCAGCATGCGCACATGCGTGGGCCCGTCATTGGTGACATTTTCAGATCGTTCGGCGGCATACCAAAAGTTGATGAACATGGGGTCCCCCTGGGCAACGAGAGGCGTCAGGCTGAGAGTTTAGGACGGTTCCTTGCTTTGTCCCAAGAGCCCAAAACAAGGGGAGGTGTCGTGCGAAGCGGATGATCTAAAACGTATAGAGAGCCCCAACCCCAACCAAGGCCTGGAAGTCATTGCCGGTTTGCCGAACAAAGGGAGCATTGCGGGCTTGATCCATCAAGAATCCGCTTTGAGCGCGGCCAAGAATCTGCCAGTTTTCATCCACGTCGTAGACGGCGGTCAGGCGTATGACGATGTCTTCGATTCCGGCCTTGGGGTCATAGAATTCCAACCCCGTAACCGCCACCGACGAGGCCGGAACACCATAAAACTTGTCCATATAGGTGCCGTTCTTCCATTCGACCGCCGCTTCAGGAACCAATCGAACAGGTCCGAGTGGAACGGCGGTGCCAACGCTAGCCGATAGTCCGACACCGCCATGGCCGCCGGCCACTTCCTTTCGCGCCCGAATGCGAAACGCCACCAGTTCAGCCAAACGGCCCTCAAACGTGGCCCCAAGATCCAGCCCGGATGACACGTTGGGTAAAAGGTCAACGGGGCTGGAGGGGTCAGGATTGCGTCCCGGTGCGATGCCGGTCTGGGCCAGCAACCGGCAACAATCCGCCTCCCATACCTTGACGCGCAAACCGAGGGGATCCAGCCAAACATTATCTCTGTAACGAATTTGGAACAGGGGCAGTAGCCGTGTTTCGTATCTGGAAGACCCCGAATAGTCCGGCACCCGGCCCACAGCGCCCCCGGCCCTCACCTGCCAATCTTCGAAATCAAGCTCGCGCAGTTCTGAAAAATAATCACTCAATCCAGTAAAGGCCGACTCAAGAGCACCCCAATTCTGTGCCCGCGCCGTCAGGGGAACGGTCAACAAAAGGGCAACCAGCAAAGCGCTCAACGCAATGCTTAGTTTACAAAAATACTGAAAATGAGAAGCGCTGGGGTGGGACCAAAGAGACCTGCGTGTCACGAACACTACTTCCAGGACGGTGACAGTCCTGACCTTCTTCGCAACCATGCGCCGACGGTGGCACCCGGCGGTTCCCCAGTGACCTACGAGGTCCGCACCAAGGATTTCGATTACTGGGGCCTGTCCCTCAAGTCTCAAGTACTTCTTCTAGCCTTATCCCGCAGGCAACATAATCCAGAGGATTATTGCCACGCCGGCAAGGGTGAGCGCAATATGCACCCCAGCCTGAATCAAACGGGCTTTGTAGAGATCCGCCTTAATGGTTTGAAAATCCTTCCTGAGAAGGCCGATTTCGAGTTCCAGGTCGGCCTTGGTGGCCACATACTTGGATTGCTTTTCAAGGGCTGTGATGCGTTTGGCATTGCCTTGGTCGTCTATGGCGGCCTCGGTCATGGCGTCTCTCCGCTCGGGCGGTTATGGGGCAGTGAAACCAACGCTAGGCGTCTATGTTTTTCAGCGTCAATGATCTTGTCTGGAATTGCGTTCCAGGTGAATGGTAAGGCATTGCAGAACCGGATCGAGGCGCTGGAAACCCGCCGATTGCCTGGAGGACGCGATCGCGGGGCGCATCGCGCGGCGCGAATTCGCACAAACCTGTTCGAGGTGGGCCTTGCTTATTCGCGCATTTTTGTGCGAGATTGCCGTCCGTGAACGGGCGTGAATTCATTACGAGGGTGAAAAAGCTGGCGCGCAGGAACAGGATTGGGGTCAAGTTCGACCGGACGAGGGGCAAGGGCAGCCACGGCACCCTGTATTACGGCGACCGCCATACCGTGGTGAAGGACCGCAAGAAGCCCCTTAAGACCGGCACGCTTCACGGCATGTGCAAGCAGCTCGGCATCGACCCGAACGACCTCTAGGGAGTTTCGACCATGGCAACCCGGTACAGCTATCCCATCGACCTGCACGAGGAACGCGATGGCGGCTATTCGGTCACCTTCCCGGACTTCGACGAGGCCTTCACGGACGGCGACACGCTCGCCGAGGCGGTTGCGGAAGCCGCCGATTGCCTGGAGGAAGCGATCGCGGGGCGCATCGCGCGGCGCGAGGACATTCCGGCGCCGAGCCCGGCCGGGGGCCGGCCGGCGGCGGTTCCCGGCGCGGTCCTGGCCGCCAAGGCGGCGCTCTACGACGCCCTGCGCGAAGAGCGGCTGTCCAACAGCGCCTTCGCGGCGTCCATGGGCGTCCAGGAGAGCGAGGTTCGCCGCATGCTAGACCCCGGGCACGCCACCAAGATCGGCAGGCTGGAGGAAGCCCTGGCCTGCTTCAGCAAGCGCCTGGTGGTCACCGTGGAAGAAGCCGCCTGACCGTCGACCGGCGGCGGGGATTTCGGCGTTTCCGCGGCAGCCGTTTCAACACTCGATTCCCGGGCTGGCGGCATGTGCTGTCTGGGGCCGGAACAGAGACCGGCGGAACGTTTCCCGCGGTACGGGGGGTGGCGCGTCAGCCGGCGTGATTGGTGGTGACGCACGCCAAATCCACTCGGAGCACGTCGCGGCATGGACATCCGGCCAACATCCAGGCTACATTGTAGCCCAATTAGGAGGATCGACACATGCGCAACGTCGTTCGGGCCTGCATCGACGAAAAGACCAAGCAGGAAGCCGCCGCCGTACTCGACGCGATCGGCCTCACCGTGTCCGATGCCTTCCGCCTGATGATGGTGCGGATCGCGACCGAGAAACGCCTGCCGTTCGATCCCCTGGTTCCGAACGCGGAGACCGTTGCGGCCATGGAGGCGGCGCGGCGGGGCGACCTGGTCACGGTCGGCGATGTCGACGGCCTGATGGCTTTTCCGCCATAGCGGGAAGAGGTGTGCAAATGTATGGTCGACAACCCGCGCTTCCTGATACTGCCGTGGGTGCGAATCCCAAACCTCGGTTCGCACATCCTCGCCATCGTGCGCCGCCGCTTGCCCGGAGACTGGACCGAGCGCTACAAGACAACGCCGTTGCTGATCGAGACCTTCGTCGAGACACCGCGCTACACCGGTGCCGTCTACCGGGCCTCCGGCTGGACCCACGTCGGGAGCACGCAGGGACGCGGTCGCTACGACCGCGACAAACTCTGCGACAAGCCCCGAAAGGACATTTGGCTCCGCCCTCTCAGAAGGGATTGGCAACGCGAACTGAGCCGCTAGAACCCGCCCGACAGGGCACCGCCGCACGGCTTGTCGGAATGCTTACCAATGTGGCGGGAACGCCGTGTTGCAATGGTGTTGATTGTTTGTGCGGCCAAACCTACAGTGATTTTGGCTCTTATTAAGCCGTTGTAAGAACTATTCTTTTTCGGAAAATGGCCCATACGAAACAAAATTGCCGAGATGATCGCTCCAAATCGTTTTTCAGCAGCCTGCTAGGACAATCTTGACAATGTAGGATTCGGCCCAGGACTGTTAGCTCTGTTCCCCATTCATCCATTTTGCCGTCGGTCGGTCTGAGCTATAGCCTCGGTATGTGACCAAGTTTCCACTTCTTGCCGCTGCAGCGGTCGGCGCACCGTCTGCGGATCGACCCCTGCGCGAAGACTGCTAAGAATACCGGCGGCCTCCCAATAGTTTTCGGCGTAGAGAAGTTGATTTTTTCGCCACGGCAATGCACCGAGATCGTTGGAGAGAGTTCCTGCACCCTCCCGGACCGCGACAACGGCGATGCCCTGCTCAAGGGCAGCCAACACGGGAAGGCCAAGGCAGCCGTCTGGGATCACAAGACAGGAGATGTCTTTGGCACTCGTGATGTTGGACGACTGAACGATTGACGGGTCGCTAACCACAGCAGGGCTTCGAGAAAGTCCCTTCAAAACACAGTAAAGAAACGAGGATGAGATCGCCTCGGCTGCCATCCGAGGATCAACTCTTCCAGGGTCATCAAATAATATTTCACGTGACTCCATCATGGGCGCATGAGCCGATGGCACATCCAAGATTTGTGACACCGCGTGGGTCAGCATCGCCTCGATACCGCCCCAAGGATTAACCATCGCTCCGTCGCTCGCGAAGTATTGCTCGTGAAATCCGTCCGGAACAGCAATGAGGGACGAGATTGCGACCGCGTCGTAGTTCTCCCTCTTCTCTTTCAGCAGCGCGAGCAAATCGGAAATATGACCTGAACGTCCAACTGCGCGGCCCGATTGGGCATATTCGGCCACGAGCTCAAGGGGTGGGTCGAGCTTATAGATGCCGGCAATTTCCATCCCAAAGGCCGCTCGAGCAGTCTCGGCGGTATTGACAGTAAGGTTCTCGATCATCTCGTCTGATCTGGCATCGAGTACCATTAGCACCCGGTTTGACCGGACGGTGTTAAGTCCAGCCGTTCCCATCAGAAGCCGACTGATGACGCTGCCTTCAACATAAAGCGCATTATCAGGCAGCTCATTTATGTCGCTCGCATTCACTACATTCGGGTGGGTGATAAGCATATCGCAACACGCCGCAAGCAACCGGGCCGCGGGCGCGGCATCACCTGCATGACCGCCGACCTCGGCTCCGGCACCCGTAGGCACCACGAAGACCGCATTGAACGTGTCTTGCTGTTGAATGGGGCGCCTGCGGAATTTTAAAATGGGGGACGCGGCATATGAGAGATTGCCGCCCTCCACCAAACAGCCAATCTCGCAGTGATAAGCAATGTCATCGATTGTAGTGATGACAAAGCGGATTGGCACTTCGTCATCGGAAAGTCGGAAAGCCAGGCTCCGCTCGATCTGTGTCAGTAAATCCCGATGGCCCGGCGCCAGTGGGATCGAGGCAGTTTTTTCAACCAAGCGCACGAGCGCCTCCTCCGGCTTCGGAAATGCTGTGGCCCAAGGGGTCCTCCGAGAGCAAAGACCGTTGTTTAGGCCCGGTTTGCAAATATATCTGCGGCAAGGGAACACCGTTGAAACGGTGCGCTTTGGTCAGGGTGTAAGCGCCCATGTTCATGAAGGTCACGCGTGACCCAATTTCGAGGGGGGTATCGAAGCAATATTCCCCGAACTGATCGCCGGCCAAGCAGGTGCATCCAGCCAAAAGATAGACGTGGCGGCCTCCCTCCACATGTCCGAGGACATCGGGTTCGAACTGAAACTCGAAGACCTCCGGCATGTGGTTTACGGTGGTGTCCAATACTGCGATCGGCGTGTCGTCTCCAGGCAGAAGGTCCCATACCGTTGCTTCGATACAGCCCGCCCGCCTAACCGCGGTAGCGCCCGGTTCGATCTGAACTTCAAGCCCAAATTCACCGCGAAATAGGTCGGCCGAAGCATAAAATTCCCCTAAATCGACGGCCTCATTGAACAGGTATCCACCGCCCATATTGATCCATTCCATTTTACCGAGCAGCAGTGGAGCGACATCCCTGATGTGCCGGGCCGTCGCCAATAGACCGGAAAAGTCATCTGCATCACAGTTGGTATGGAAGTGAAGACCGGATATGCCGTCCAACGCGTTTGGTCGGGTATCCAAGGTATCTACTAGCTTGCCGAGCGGGACTCCCAGCTTGGAGTTCGACCGGCAAGGATCGTAGCGGTCATCCCGCACCAGAGAAATCTCCGGATTGATACGCAGCCCGGCCTTTGTTTCGGCCGGGAGATGTGGACGAATTTGATCGAGTTGGGTCAACGAGTTGGCCGTGACGAAATCCAGGCAACCTCCAATTTGCCGAAGTGCGTCCGGCTTGATCAGGGGAGAAACCAGATGGATGCGCCCATCGCCGGGCAAGTGTGGCCGGGAAAGGTGCGCTTCATAGGCTGAGCTGCAGGCAAAACCGTCAACATACTCGCCAGCGATTTGAATAATTCTTCCGGTGGAACAAGCTTTTGGGGAGTAGAGCAGGACACACCCGGCTCGGTCCGCGATGGACCGGAGTTGAGCTAAATCCCGCCGAAGCGTGACTTCATCGAAAACAAAGGCGGGCGTGGCGTCAGGCACTTGCAAGTGAACGTCTCCCCCTGGTGTCGCTTGTATTCCCAAAACGTTGTACTTCTAATGGATCAGATCGCAGGGTCTAATGCCAGTCAATCCAGGATGATATGCGGAACGAAGCGCGCCTTCTCGCCGGTCACCAACTGCGTGTCTTCGCGAATACCAAGTCCGGCGGCTTCGCCCGCGACCACCCAGCACCCCATGACCGGGAACTTTCCATCAGTCTCAGGAAGTGGACAAAACTCTTGGACGACGAATCCCTCGGCACCATATTGTCCGGGGCTAGCGTGGGTCAATTCCTGGCCCACGATGATTTCGACATTTGCGCCCCGGCGTGAATAAAGCGGTTTCCGGACGTACTCACTCATCCCCGGTCCGTCGCTAAGTTCCTCCTCGAAATAGGCCGGTAGCAGATTGGGATGACCTTCGTGCATTTCCCACAGCAATGGCAGCAAGCCCTTGTTGGCGAGGACCGATTTCCACGGCGGTTCCAAAAAGTGGACTCCGCTCTGGACAAGGTACGCCCCGAATTGCTCCTCCATGATCCATTCCCAGGGGTAGAGCTTGAACATGGTTTCGATGACGCGATCGTCCAGATCGGTAAACCGGCCCGCCGCATCGACGCCGACATCGCGCATGGCAATGAAGGTTGTCGACAACCCGGCCTCCTGCGCGCATTCCTCCAGGTACGCCGCCGTTTCCCGGTCGTCCTGCTGGTCGATTAGACAAGCGAAGTGAAGTAGGCCTTCGATACCCATGGATCCAAATGCGCTTACAAGATCGTCGTGGAGCTCCGCGAACTGATCGGCACCGGCGGGAATGAGGCCACCCGCTATGCCAGCCTGCAGCCACTCCCACTGGAATACCGCCGAATCGTAAAGCGTGGTCGGTGTGTCGGCGTTGAACTCATAAAGTTTTGGCGGGCCCTTGCCGTCGTATTGGAGGTCCATCCGGCCGTAAAGATCTTTCTCCTGGTGCCGCCAGCTATCGGCGACGTAATTCCAATACGCTTCCGGGATACGCAGTCTCCGGAAAACCGTATCGTCCGCTAACGCGCGGTCGAGGAGCGTGTAGCAAAGCTGGCAGATGACGTTGGCACTCGACTCCAGGACACCTTCGATTTCCTCGAGGGTAAATCTATAGAAGGCGTCCGCCGTCCAGCCCTCGACGCCACCATTGTCCGCAAGAGTGTATCCATGCTCCGAGGCAAGCTCATCTAACCCAGGAATAGGCTCAACCTGGACCCGCTGCATTGACGGCCAACTGCCCGCAGGTTGACGGCGCGGCCGACTCGGCTAGCCGGCCCGTTTCGCCTTCAACCGGGCGAGCACATCATTACTGCTGGCGCCGCCATCAATAATTCCGGCGGATTTCAGCTTCTCATCCAGGCTCACTTCTTCCGTCGATGCTGCAAGCTCGCTCGCCGCCTCAAATTTTGCCGCCCGCTCGGCCTGCTTGGTCTTTAGCCGCTCGAGGCTGTCGACAGCGCTTCGCATGCTGGAGCCGGCACCCGAGTGACGCTCGGCGACCGCTGCCTGGGCGCGCTGCACCTTCTCCGTCGCCTTGACGGTATCCACCTGCTGTTTGAGACGCTTCAAATTGGCCTCTGTCTGAGAGACGGCCCGACGCAATTGCGCTTCGCTGTCTGCAAAAGACGTCGCTAGAGCTTCTTCGCCCATTAGCTCGGTCTCATAATCGGCAATTTTTTCAGCGATTTCCGCAGCCAATGTCTCATCACCTTTTTCAAGCGCCTCCATCGCATAGCCTTCGTACTCAGCCATCGACGATTTGATCCCCTCGACCTTCTTATCCGCTAGCTTGCGTTTAGCGATGATTTCGGTCAGCGCTTCCTTGGACTTTGTCAATTCGTTGTCGGCGTCCCGGATTTCCTGATCCAGAATGCGCAGGGCTTGATGGTCTACGATGGCTTCACCCGTTTCTCTCACGCCACCACGTACGGCCGTTGCGACCTTTGCCCAGATGCTCATTCTTGTTCTCCTTAGTGCTGGTAATTCAAAACTACGCTTGCAGTTGTGCTACGTGACGTTCTGCAGGTCTGAGCGGTAAGCGTCCGCTGCCTGCATGGCATTGTCGGCCAGCGTTTCGATTTCAAAGATAATGGAGTCAAGCTTCGATCCCGCACTCAGCGACCCGAACATCTCGTAGTATTCTTTGCCATCTGGACCCGTCTGAATACCAAACGTCGAGAGCGGAAACAGCTTGTGGGTCTTGAGGATCATGGCATTGAAGGCCGCTGGATCAGACACTTCGTCCACGGGCCACAACAGCGTGTCGACAATGATTTGGCTCCCGCTCACACTCATAAACAGTGGGAGATCGCCGAACTCGGACATGGTCAACAAAATTCCCGGGTCGGCCCCATCGACAAGCTCAACTTGGAAGTCCCCCTCGGTAGCGGGTGTCGAACCTGTTAAAGCCTCATATAGGCTCTCGGTTGTCCAAATGTCGTCACCGCTCATTTTTTTCTCCATCGGTTTGCTAGGAATGACCGGAACCACTCCGGCTCGCAACGCAGTCTCACAGTCTTTTAACACCCGGCTCATTTCTGGCGGAATCCAAACCTCGCGTTTCACGTATCCCTGCTCTTTCAAACGAGATCGGTATCTGGACTGGTAGTAGGATGATTTCTTGGCCGCCATCAGACACCACAAAATTCTTTACATGTAAAATATTACATGTAAGAAAAGATGCAACTGTAAAATTCAGTCGGGGAGAATATTTTTGTTCGGAAGCAGCAGCAAGGAATTGTAAAAGCAACGTATAGAATTCTCTCCCGCTCGCCAACCCAACGAGGCTCAAAGGCCTTCTCCAATTAATGCACTTCTTTCTTGCACGCGTCGCAAAATTAATTCTCGTCCGGGTAGCCGGACTCAGATGGGAGATGGTGTTTGTATTAACGGGACTTCACTTTTTGACCTCTTGGGGGCTGTTGGCGCTCGGTGGCGGTGAGGAAATCTCGGGCGGGCAGCTGTTTTGGTACTTCTACGTCACCACCGCCACAACTGTCGGCTACGGGGACTACTCACCGGCTACGGACATCGGACGTTTGATCACTGTATTGTGGATCATGCCCGGCGGGATTGCCTTGTTCACCACGATCATTGCCAAGGTCGTTCAGCAAATCGCGGACAAATGGAGAATTAAATTGCGTGGTCTATCGAGCTACGAAACTCTGGAAAATCAAATCGTGATCCTCGGATGGAACGGCAATAAGACGGAGAGAATGGTCGATCACATACGAGGAGACAGGAGCGAGAACGACCGGGAGATTGTTCTGTGCTCGGCTCGAGCAATTGAAAATCCGATGCCGGACCAGGTCAAATTCGTCAGAGGCAGTGCGCTGAATAGCCCGGATCTATTGCAGCGCGCCGCGGTTGTCAACGCCGGATACATCATTGCGTTGGGGCATGATGACAACGAAACACTGGCCGCAGCCCTTGGCGCAGCTGCGGTTAATAACGCCGCCCATCTGGTTGCCTTTTTTGAGCAACAGAGTTTTGCTGAATTACTCAAAGCCCATTGTCCCCATGCCGAATGCAACGTGTCCTTGTCAATCGAACTTATGGTCCGCTCGGCACAGGATCCGGGATCGAGCAGAGTTCAGAAGCAACTGCTTTCGACATTGGAGGGTCCCACGCAATTCAGCCTGAGCGTTCCGGACAGTATCAATGGGGTCGCTTATGGCAAATTGTTCAATGTGCTTAAGAGAGAACATCATGCGACGTTGTTTGGGGTCGCTCAATCGACGCTGGGCGATGACCTTATTCTGAACGCGCCCAATGACCACTGTATTCAGCCGGGTTCCATTCTCTATCTCATGGCGGCGCAACGAATTCAGGCATCGGAGATCAATTGGCAGGCGCTGGCTACAGCGTAAACACCCGTTGCTAACGCGGCAACCGGAAAGGATCGAATAATGATCGGTGGAGCGATGAAGTCCCTTTTCAAAAGCGGGGCCAGGGACTTGAAGGCCAAGTTCAATAAGGACAAGGACGAACCCCTTGATACGCCGCTCAACCTCCGCATTGGTGCGGCGGTGGATATCGATACGCTTCCGCTCCGGATGCATGCGGAAGAGATCCACGTCGAACTGCCCGAGGAGACGCTGCTGATCGACGCTCAGGGGTTCGTCGACCTTGGGGACGACAGTTACGTCCACCGCTACTACGCCGGAGACGATCAGTTGATCCAGGTCCTGACGGTCAACGGCACCGACGACCAACATGTGGAAGAAATCACACTTTATGTACCTTACAAGAGCTACTACCCCAGCAGTCCCGGCGAATGGGCGCAATGGACCGAACGCGGTGGCAAGCTCGGCGCCAGCGTCTTCCGCTTGGATGACGGAACCGAGTATGAACGGCTGTGGTTCGATACGACGGAGGGCCACGCTGAGTCGGTCGGTTTCACCGAGTATATCTATGAGGATTCGGACAGTGACGAATGCGACGAAAACTACCAACAGTGCATGCTGTTCGGGCGAAACCTGGAGAAAGACAAGAAAAACGAGTATCTTCTCGTTATAGTGGATTCATACGGGCGCGAGAAAACGGTCGAACTCATGATCGGTGTCGATCTTGAGCTTTCTCAAATGAAAATTATCTAGGGTGTGAACCCAATTCAATGTCTTGATTTTACCTAAGCAGGTGTGATTCACAGCCTCTTTTATTGGAGGCAAGAGTGGCACGGTTTGATTTGACAGATGAGGAGTGGTCGGTGATCGGCCCACTTCTTCCCAAACAGGGGCGCGGTCCTCAGCGTAAGGATGACCGTCAGGTCTTGAACGGTATCTTCTATATTCTGCGCACGGGTGCCCCATGGCGGGACTTACCGGAGCGTTACGGCCCGCGGACCACGGTCTATAACCGCTACACCCGATGGGGTGAGCGGGGTGTATGGCAAGGCATTTTCGATGCTCTTGCCAAGCAGTGCGAGGACAGTCTGATCTTCATTGACAGTTCCATCGTCAAGGCTCACCGCGCAGCGGCAGGGTCAAAAAAGGGGGCTTGGCAGAAGGTATTGGACGCTCACGCGCGGGTCGCACAAGTAAGGTTCACGCGGCCGTAGATGCCAAGGGCCGCCCGCTCCGGCTGGACATCACCGGCGGGCAGGTCCATGACAGCCAAGCCATGGGCTCTTTCCTGGATTGGGAAAAGGCCCCGCTCGCCATCGTCGCTGATAAGGCCTATGGCACCGCCAAAATCAGGCAGCAAATCGCCGATGAAGGAGCGCTGGCTGTCATTCCTTCAAAGAGCAACGCGCGTCATCCTATCCCGCACGATCCAAACCTCTATGCCCAAAGGACCATCGTCGAGCGGTTCTTCTGCAAGATGAAAGACATGCGCCGATTAGCAACGCGCTTCGAGAAATCAGCCAAAAACTTCCTCGCAATGATCCAACTCTTCGCCATAAGATGCTGGATCAATTGAGTCCACACCCTAGTTTCGGAAATCTAATCAGGAGATCGGGGAATGACGGAAATTTTCAATGAACTGGTCGTAGACCTGCCGGCGTTTTTGGGGTTCTTCGTGGTCGCGGCCATCCTGGCCCTCGTCTACGTGGTGATCTACACCTTCGTTACCCGCCACAATGAGTTTGAACTCATCAAGCAAAACTCCGTGGCTGCCTCGATCGCCTTTTCAGGCAGCCTTTTAGGCTTTTGCCTGCCGGTCGCCAGCGCCATGCTCAGTTCAATCTCCATCCTTGAGATGGTTGTCTGGGGAATCGTTGCGCTGATCGTGCAGATCATCGTTTACCTGCTTGTGCGGATGCCGATGCCGCGGGTGTCCGAACGGATCGAGGCCAATGAATTAGCGACGGGGATTTGGCTAGGCTCGGCGTCCTTGGCGGGCGGCATCCTCAATGCGGCGAGCATGACGACGTAGGAGGTTCTCAAATGTTCAAGAAGACGACATTCCGCTCGTTCCTTTTGGGTGCCACCGCGTTGACCTTAGCGGCCTGCGGCGAATCCAAGGAAGACGCCCTCGTATTCGAATCAGTGGAAGCCTGTATCGCATCAGGTGAGCAGGACGAGGCCGTATGTAGGGCAGAGTTTACCAAGGCTCAACAGCGCCATGAACAGGTCGCTCCCCGATATGCTTCTGCCAACTCATGCTATTCCGACTTTGGTGTCAACCAGTGCCGTATTCACCACACCTCCTCCGGCTCATTCTGGTTGCCCTTCATGGTCGGCTATATGCTGGCACCGCGTGGCATGACAACCGTCGATTCTCAGCCACTTTACTATCCCTCGCGCGGCCGTGGCTATTACACTGGCGGAGGCCAATCAGTCGGCACCACAGAAAGAAACGGTCGGGCGGAGGTTGCGAAGACCACGACAAGTCAGCCTCCGACACGAACGAGAACCGTATCCCGCGGCGGATTTGGGGCTCGCAGCGCGGGCCGGAGTGCCGCGAGCTAACCGAAAAAGTTGGACTTTTGAGAACGGCTCAACTTGTGCGGACGTCCCGTCGGGCGCTTATCCATGCGATCACTACGCCTGCTGCCAAGCCGAATAGGTGTCCCTCGAATGAGATATAGCTGCGCGTCGGCAGCACGCCCCAAGTCAACCCGCCATAGAGGGCAACGTTGATCACGGCAATCCCGATCGCTATGAGGATCGCTCGAAAGCCGAGCATGGCCAACGGCCATGGGTTCCTGGCCGACTTCCCGTTCCGGGGCACGGAACTGGTCTACAGCGATCCACCATATCTGCAGGCGACCCGCCGGTCGGACCGGCGGTACCGCCACGACTACACCGACGCCGACCATGTTGCACTGCTTGCGCAAGACGACCGACACGGAGACGGTCACCGCAAGCGCGGAAGGGAGGCCATTGAGGAGATCGGCATCATCCCGTGCTATACCGGCACGCTGGTCCACGACTGCTGGGCCTCCTACCTGGCCTACGGTCAATGCACCCATCAGTTGTGTGGGCCCCACCTGCTCAGAGAACTGACCTTCATCGTCGACTCCAACGGCTTCCGCTGGGCACGCCTGATGAAGAAGCTGCTGCGCGAGATCTGCCACAGGGTCAACAAGAGTACGACCAAGACGCTGACCGAGCCCGAATGCCGCAGCGTCATCAAACGATACCGGACCATCCTGACCCAGGGCGGCAAGGAACTGCCCGAAATCCCGCCCCGACCGAAAGGGAAACGCGGACGGATCGCGAAGTCCGACGCACACAACCTCCATGAGCGTCTTGCAAAGCATCAGGAGCCCGTCCTGCGCTTCATGAGCAACCCGAATGTCAGCTTCACGAATAACACCGGCGAGCAGAAAATCCGGATGGCAAAGGTCAAGATCAAAGTGTCCGGATGCTTCCGAACCCGGCTCCACGCCGAGGCCTGGTGCCGGAACTCAAGCTATCTCAGCTCAATGGCGCCACTCGGGTACAACCCACTTGTCGCCATCCAGATCGCACTTGCCGGAAACGCCGCCGACATGATCAAAATACACAACCCCAAACACGCCTCCACGGAGGGGTGAGCAGTCACCAATGAGGAAAGTCAAACACTGACGCGCCTATCGCCAATCCGGCCTGGAATAGGGCTTATCGTTTTCGCACCGGTTTCAAACTTTAACGGTGCCGGCCCCCTACGCTTCATCGAAATAGTCTTCAATCTCTCGAGCGACCTGTGCGCCCGCAAAATAGAACAATCCATACCCTGGGAGACCTTCGAGACGCTTGAATTGACTGTGCCGAAGAATATCGTACGCCCCAAGTCCGTTTCCGTGTATGTCATCCGGTTGAACGACGAGGACAGGTTGGGTTACACGTTGCAAAGCTGAGGACAGGTCAAACTCTGATACGGCCATTTCGCCCCATATTGCGTTTGCACCGCCCCTGTAAAACTCATGAAAGTACTCACTCTTGTATTCCAAGGGGATGTCCTTGCTCCATGTATTCATGATTCTTTGCCAGAGTTCCACGAGATGGGAGCCATCCTGTCTGGGCCTCTCGCTGCTCGCCGAGGTGGGGGCGTGGTTTCCCGGGGTCGGCCATATCTTCGCCGACGGCGCTTACGCCGGCCCTAAGCTGGCCGGGGCGCTGAAGAAGATCGGCGACTGGGCGCTGGAGATCGTCAGGCGCAACGACAAGGCGGACGGCTTCGTTGCGCTGCCGCGCCGTTGGGTGGTCGAACGCACCTTCGCATGGTTCGGGCGCAGCCGCCGCCTTGCGAAGGACTTCAAGGCGACCGTCGAGAGCGCCCTTGCCTGGCTCCTGATCGCCAGCATCCAAGTCTTCATCCGTAGACTAGCAAGGTTATGAAAATAAACGATTCTTTTCCGGCCAGACTCTAAGTTATGAGGAAGGGACAATCCGCCCAGTTAGCCTGACGATGCCCAAGTCTCACCGCTATGATATATCTCACCACCGTGAATTTCGCACTTCAGTGGATGTCCGCAAATCCTCGTTGTTAAATGGTCAAGGGAGAAAGCAATGGCCGAGCGCGAAGGTGACCAGACAAAACTCTCGGTACGGGTCGAACTGCATGACAAAGGGCCTGTCTTTTTTGTCAAGGGCAGGATGGACACAGACAATGCAAGCATGCTTGAGGATGCTATTCGCAGCCGGTTAGAGGCCGGCCAACGCACCATGTCGTTCGACCTCACCGAGTTGGAATATATTGCCAGTGCGGGCTTGAGGGTGTTTTTGATGGCGGCGCGTGAGTGTGAGTCTAGGGGTGGCAAGTCTGTCTACTACGGTCTGTCGGAAAAGATCGCCGAAATATTTGAGATCAGCGGCTTCGATAAGGTTTTGAATGTTATTGCCAATCGAGATGAAGAAAAGACCATGACTACGGACAATATCTAGATGCGACAGGTTCTGCCTAACCGCCTGAGATCTTTCTTATCCTGGAGTTCGACCTGCCCATGGAGGGTGCGGGTTGTTTTCTACGCCATTGGTCTGCGGGCCGGTGCCGCTCTAAATTAGAGCGCGTCGGGCATCCTGTCCTGCATGCCCGTTTGCCTTATGGAGGACGCACCCTATTTTATCGGAGAAACCGGGTGGAATTTGGCTTCGCGCATACCGGGTTTAGTTTGGGTCTCCCGGACATGCTGAAAGGGATCACGTGAATATCAGTCGCAATTTGATACTTTGGGTCATCATATCGATCTTGATCGTGGCCCTGTTTTACCTGTTCCAAGCGCCCACTTCCCGTGCGCCCAGCCGCGAACTGTCTTTCACCGAATTCATGGCCTCCGTTGAAGGCAACGAAGTCAACAGCGTTACCATACAGGGCAACGATATCACCGGTACAACCCGGGATGGCAGCCAGTTCCACACTTACGCCCCTGACGACCCCACTCTGATTACCACCCTCCGCTCCAGCGATATCGACATCAAGGCCGAGCCACTTGGCGATAGTGGAACAACCTTTTGGAGCATTTTTATCTCCTGGTTCCCGATGCTGTTGCTCATCGGCGTGTGGATTTTCTTTATGCGCCAGATGCAGGGCGGTGGCGGCAAGGCCATGGGTTTCGGCAGGTCCCGGGCCAAACTGCTGACCGAACGGCAGGGCCGCGTGACTTTCGAGGACGTGGCCGGCATTGACGAAGCCAAGCAGGAACTGGAGGAAGTCGTTGAGTTTCTGAGGGACCCGGCGAAATTCCAGCGTCTCGGCGGTAAGATTCCCAAAGGTGTTTTGCTGGTCGGTCCGCCCGGAACAGGCAAGACCCTGCTGGCCCGCTCCATCGCCGGTGAGGCCGACGTTCCGTTTTTCACCATCTCCGGGTCCGACTTTGTCGAAATGTTTGTCGGTGTTGGCGCAAGCCGTGTGCGCGGCATGTTCGAGCAAGGCAAGAAGAATGCACCGTGCATTATTTTTATCGATGAAATTGACGCCGTGGGCCGCCATCGTGGAGCCGGTCTGGGCGGCGGCAATGACGAACGGGAGCAAACCCTCAATCAGTTGCTGGTCGAGATGGACGGTTTCGAAGCCAATGAAGGCGTTATCCTCATTGCCGCGACCAACCGGCCCGATGTGCTTGATCCCGCCTTGCTGCGACCCGGCCGGTTTGACCGCCAGGTCGTGGTGCCCAATCCCGACATTGTCGGCCGGGAAAAGATTCTCAAGGTTCATACCCGCAAGACACCGATCTCGCCGGAGGTTGACCTTAAGATCATTGCGCGCGGCACGCCCGGATTCTCCGGTGCTGATCTGGCTAACCTCGTCAATGAAGCCGCGCTTCTTGCTGCCCGAAAAGCGAAGCGGGTGATCACCATGCTGGAGTTCGAAGAGGCCAAGGACAAAGTCATGATGGGCGCCGAGCGACGGTCCATGGTGATGACGGAAGATGAGAAAAAGCTCACCGCTTATCATGAAGCCGGCCATGCGCTGATCATGATGCATGCCGAGGGGCATGAGCCGCTGCACAAGGTGACCATCATTCCGCGAGGCCGTGCCCTCGGCGTGACCATGTTCCTGCCGGAGCGGGACAAGTACAGCCAGTCGATCACAGAATTGAAAGCCATGATTGCCAGCCTGTTTGGCGGGCGCGTGGCTGAGGAGATGATCTTCGGCGAAGAAAAAGTCACGACCGGTGCGTCCGACGACATCAAGCGGGCTACGGAAATCGCCCGGCGCATGGTCACTGAATACGGATTCTCGGAAAGACTGGGCCCGCTTCGTTACAACGCCGACCAGGAAGAAGTCTTCCTCGGCCATTCGGTGGCGCAACGGAAAAACGTGTCCGACAAGACCGCCGAATTGATCGATCAGGAAGTGCGCCGGTTTGTCGAAGAGGGCGAAGCGACAGCACGCAAGATTCTTGACGAGCACCAGGAGGAACTGGAAATCATCGCCAAGGGTTTGTTGGAATATGAAACCCTGTCGCGGGAAGAGATTGATAAACTCCTCCGTGGTGAGAGTATCGACAAGTCGGAAAAACCGGCATCGCGTC
Organism: Rhodospirillaceae bacterium; assembly: GCA_965207985.1. GTDB lineage: Bacteria > Pseudomonadota > Alphaproteobacteria > Rhodospirillales > Rhodospirillaceae > CBDBND01. The sequence continues at coordinate 18,479 of CBDBND010000022.1, forward strand.
CGCGCCCGCCAGGCCGGCGGACGTCCGTTCCGACCACCGATTCCGGGGATGAAGAACCGGGCCCCGGCGGTCTAGAACCGGAAGCCACTACGTGACCGCAAATGGGCCGCAGGACGGTATTTTAGAAGAATTATCTTTTGGTCAGATTACCGATGATTGATCAAGCCGACCTTAACCGTGTGATCAATGTGGTGAAGGAAAAGGGCGATTTCCCGACAACATACGATCTCGCGGAAGACCTAAAGCTTGATGAGGAGTACATCAAGAAGATCGTCGAACATGGGGTCAGGATGGGATTGCTCAGGGCGTTCATCCGGACCCAACCTCGTATCGATGGCACTCCGACGAACATCACGCACATCCGCCTGGGCTAGACCAAGAGACGCCGATGGCCTCCAAACTTACTTTCAACCACCAACGTCATCTCAACCGCCGCGATATTTTCAATCTAGCTTGAGCCGCTGCCCAGGCCGAGTGGCGTCACCTTGCTACCTGAGAGGTCTCCATTATGAATGCTTCCGCTCCAGCCCAGTTAGTCTGACAATGCCCATCCTTGTATTGGGTGCCAATGATGTAAACGTGAAAGTCCACGGCTCTTCTCACTGCCGCTTCAGTTCACGGTCCATCTGAAAGGCCTTGGACGCAACCACGCTTTCCAGCGCGCGGAGCCGGTCTTCCAAATGTGCGTAGCGGTCCCAGGCCGAAGCGAACTTGCGCCGCACCGACCCTGGTCGGGCCGGCTTGGCGGCTTTTTCCAAGGCCCGCAAGTCTTCATCCAAAGCCACAGAATCCTCGGGCATGGGGTCCAGGAAGAATGCCAAGGCGACGTAGGAAAGAAGGAAAATGGGTGTCCAGAACAACAGGCCGAAGAACCATCCCAGCCGCACCCATTTCACGTTCCATTCCATATAATAGGCCAGCCCGGCACAGACACCAGAAATCCAGGCGTTCTCTTTATCCAAGTAGATTTTGCTCCACTTCTCACTCATTGTGCTTTGTCTTTCCAGTTTGGATCCTCGGCTTCGAGGATTTTTTCCAGGGCATCCAAGCGGCGTTCCATCCGGTCGGCAGCATCAAGCAACCTATTCAAAGATTCTTCTTCCTCTCCCAATAGTGTTTTGGATTCACGTTTTTTCGCTGAGTAATGCATGATGATCCATAACGGGCAGACGAAGATGAGAAAGATGACGGAAACTCTAGTCAAGAACACAAACGCTAGGGTCTGTTGACATTTAGGGGATTCCCAATGTCGCGGAAAAGTGATTCAAGCCTCCTTTTGCAAGGAGTGTTTGATGAAGTCTGAGGTGGTCCCACTTGTTTGGACAGTCTGACGGCTTATCTAAGGTGTATTCCGCTGTCTGATCATGCCGTCAGAATCCTGTTTATCATATTTGATTTCTGTTGTTGGGCCTGTGGGGATGTGGGCAAGGCGGTAGTCTTGTCCAACATATCCACAGGCTGCCCCGCCGCGTAGGCTTCCTCTGGCGTTTTGCCTCCGAGCGACGAATGGGGCCGCTCGGTGTTGTAGAACCCGATCCATTCGCCGATGACCCTCTCGGCGTGGAAGCCGTCGGTCAGCTCGTGCAGGTGACGGGACCCATAGAACGGATGTTTAAGGAACAACTCGTCGATGCGCCGCATCAGCGCCAGGTTGGCCGGGCTCTCGCCCCGCAGCCTGTAATAGAGAGATGATCGGCTGATCGACAGTATCTCGCATTGACGGCTCAAGCTGAGACCGGAAACGTCGCGGCGCACCATCGCCTTGCGCTCCGGCCGGCTCATCGCTTGAGCCCTTTGGCCAAAAAATCCCGCTCCACCGTCAACTGGCCGATCTTGGCATGAAGATCGTGGACCTCGGCCTCAATGTCCCGGCGGGACGCCTCCACGCCGTTCGAGAACACATCGCCCAGGCCGTCCATGGCCTGGCGCTTCCATGTGCTGACCTGATTGGGGTGAACCTCAGCCGTTGATCGACGACGTTCACTTCGATGCCCTCATCGCCGACTGTCCCCCGTCAGGACCAATGGAACAGATTAGGGTGATTGCGTAAGAGAGTGTTATTGGCTCATCGTCATCATTGAGGAGTGAACGATGAGAGATAGAACAGAACGATCCCAGGATGTTGCGGAGCGGACGGTCAAGGACATCCGCCGCAAGACGCGCAAGCGTTACAGTGCTGAGGAGAAGATCCGATGGAGTGGACGCCCCCTCCCGACGGCATCGCAATGTGCCATGTTGGCGGTGTCACCAACACCAACAGAAGGAGAAGGCGTCCATGGATCAGGCTACCATCATCGGGATCGATCTGGCGAAGCATAGCTTTCAGATTCACGGTGCTCGGGCTGACGGGTCCGTTGCATTCCGAAAGAAGCTGATCCGCGGCAAAGTGCTCGACGTCCTCGCTTCGCAGCCGCCCAGCGTGGTGGCAATGGAAGCCTGCGCGAGTGCTCACCATTGGGGTCGAGAAACCGAGAAGCTGGGGCACGAGGTCAAGCTGGTTCCGCCGATTTATGTGAAGCCGTTCGTCAAACGGCAGAAGAATGACACAACGGACGCAGAGGCAATCTGCGAGGCTGCACAGCGCCCCACCATGAGCGTCGTGGCCGTGAAGACGAAAGAGCAGCAGGCCCGGGGGATGCTGTTCCGCACACGCGATCTCCTGGTGCGCCAGCGGACGCAGACGATCAACGCACTGCGGGGTCACCTGGCCGAGTTCGGCGTCGTCGCACCACAGGGGCCAGCTCATCTTGGCCGACTGGCATCGGCACTCGATGATCCGGACTCGGATCTGCCGGATCCGGTTCGCGAGCTGGGCCGCCTTTTGCTTGAGCAGATCGCCGGCCTCGGCGAGAAAATCGGCGGATTGGAGAAAGAACGCCGCGTCAGCGCGCGCCAGGACGAAGATGCGTCGCGACTGATGACGATACCGGGTGTCGGTCCGATCACCGCGATGGCTTTCCAGGCTTTTGCGCCGCCCATGGAGAGTTTCCGGCGCGGCCGCGACTTCGCCGCCTGGCTCGGCCTCGTGCCGCGACAACACACCACCGGCGGCAAGCCCAGGCTCGGCAAGGTATCGAAGATGGGCCAGCGGGACCTCAGGCGCCTCTTGATCACTGGCGCCATGGCTGTCGTCCAGAAAGCGGTCCGACGCGGCGAGACGGCGGACCCCTGGCTGGCCAGACTGCTGGCGCGCAAGCCGAGGATGCTTGTCGCGGTGGCTCTGGCCAACAAGATGGCGCGCATCGCTTGGGCGCTGATGACGAACAAGGAGAGTTACCGCGTTCCTGCGCCGGCCGCTGCCTGATCGGGTTGCGGTCACGCCGGGAACCGTCGGGGAGGTGAGAAGGTCGGAGGACGGGTAAGGGCAAACGGTCAACGAGACGGGATGGGGAAAACCAGCACAATGCAAGGGCGCTTTGAAGCCCGTAGATCCGATTTGGACCCGATCCGCGTATTTCCATACAGGCCAGCGGCGACTGAAGGCCGCACCAAAAGGCCGGATAGACGACAGCACCTGACCACATGCACCGAGCCGTTCCAAAAATCTCTTGCATCACCGGGGGCGTCCATAGACGCATTGTCCTGGCCGGACTTGAGGCCCTTGAAGACAGGCCGCCCAAGCCGTCCCGGGTGTGGAACCGTATCCCGGATGAGATCCGTGACCGGATTGTCCATATGGCCCTTGAGGACCCGGACCTGTCGCCCCGGGAACTGGCGGTGCGGTTCACCGATACACAGGCCTACTTCGTCTCGGAAGCCAGTGTTTACCGGCTTCTCAAGGCCCATGACCTGATCACCAGCCCGGCGTTCGTGGTGATCAAGGCAGGCGATGAGTTCAGGGATAGGCGCCTGGAAGAAAACGCCAATGGTGGCACGGATCACGGCTCCGCCGCGTTCATGTTCGTCCTCGGCGGCGCGGTGAAGGGCGGGCAGATGTACGGGCAGTGGCCGGGCTTGAAGGAACAAGACCTCCGGCAGGGGGACCTGATGGTCACCACCGACTACCGGCAAGTGGTCCAGGAAATTCTCATTAAACGGCGCGGAGAGAAAAATCCCGAACGGGTCTTTCCGTCGCTAAACTATGCGCCTTTGGATTTTATCGAAGCCATTTAACGGACGATGAGAGTCTAAGTCGGTTTGTCGGCAAAGCGGCCTTCCATGAACATGCCGGCGTCACAGTTCGTCGCGCAGCTCGGAAGAATCATAAAGGAAGTTTTCGGTTGGGCTCTAAGTCGGTTTGTCGGCAAAGCGGCCTTCCATGAACATGCCGGCGTCACAGTTGTCGCGCAGCTCAAAACCGGTTTCCTTGAGGATGTCTTCCACACCACAATGGACAAAACCCAAGGCGTAGGGTTCACCGTTGTCGGCCGCGTCCACCAAACCGAGAACGCCGTGATATCCCGGCTTTTCGTCGGTGACCGTCCGGAAATCCCAAATGACAAAAATCCCACCCGGCCTTAGCACCCGGTAGGCCTCGGCAATGACCTTTTTGATTACCGGCACGGGAATTTCATGGAAAAGAATATGCGCGGCCACCATATCGAAATGGCCATCGGGGAAATCTAAGTCTTCCGCCGGCATTTGCGCGAAGTGGATGTCCAGGTTCTGTTGTATCGCCCGCCAGTGGGAGTAGCGCACCATGGGGGCTGCGATGTCCGTGCCCCAGGCTTCGGCGTCAGGATAGACCTTCTTCAGTTCACAGGCGATCTGCCCGATGCCGCAGCCGATTTCCATGAACCGCTCAACCTTCCCGTCCTTCGGTGGCGGCGTTTTTTCGACAAATCCCGCATGCATGGCATCGGAGGCAATGTCATCGGAGAAAAAGATCTGAGTGTTGTAGTCGTAATACAAACCGGCGAGGGGAGAGCCAACGAACCCGCCCGGCTGAATATGCATGTCCCGGCAGGCATAGTCGGGCACTTGCCAGTCAAGGTCATAGGTGACCGAGCCCGGACCTTGCTTGTCCGCCTGGTCCAACCGGTCGAGCCATTGTTGTTCGATCAATCCGTAAGAGCCAATGATGCGCTCTTTGTAGGCTTCCTGCAGGGATCGTTTGACGCGCAGAAACACGGCCAGTTCCTGCACGTCGGAAAAGGCCTCGCGAATTTGTCCCGCAACTTCGTGGTTGTGCTCGAAGGGAATGCCCTTTTCTTTCATCACCTCCGTGCCCCGCTTCACAAACTGCCGCCCTTTTTCATTGAGCATCATCATCCGGGCGTCGGTCAGGTATTCCAGATAGCTCTGATCAGACCGGGTGGTCATCTCGGGTGTGTTGCCCCGCTTGCCCCGGTCTACATAGGTGTTGCTGAGAGTCATAGATGAACTCCTTTCAGAGCCGTCTTGGCTTAGTCCAAGATTTCGATCTGGTCGTAAAGGACTTTACCGTAAGTGTATTTGAAACCGGAGACCCTGCTGCTTAGGGCGGCAAAACCGACCGACTCGTGAAGGTATATGCCCGGCGCCTGGTCGCGGTAATAGCGCATGACTTGGTGGCGTAGGTCGATGGCACGCTCCGTGTCCCATTCCCCCATGGCTTCCATGATCGTGGGCATGATGTTTTGATCGCAATACCACGGTCGTGGTTTGAGGCACGAATGTAGGGCAACAGCCTGAGTGGCATCCAGCACGGGCGTGGCTGTCCAGCTCAGCATGAAACCGTCCCGCGTCATCCGGCCGCCGGTGAAGTCGCTGAGAAAGGCCATGACCGGCCGCATTTGCACTTCCATGGTCACGCCGATGCGGCTGAGATCGTCCGCCACCCGCTGGACCAAAGCGGCGCCAATCCCGGTTTCCATGGTGAAGGAGAAACCGTCCGGATATCCCGCCTCGTCAATAAGCGCGCGGGCGGCTTCGGGGTCATAGGGGTAGGGTTCGAGCGACGGATCAAAACCAAAGGCGGATCGTGTGGCGGGCTGACTGGCCACCACCGTGCGCCCATCCAGCAACACGTCGACAATGGATTGGCGATCGACAGCCATGTTCAAGGCCTGGCGGACGCGGACATCGGCGAGCGGATTGTCTTGATCCGTGCGAATCAACAGGCTGATCACCATGCCGTCTTGCCAGTCAGCGATGGTCCCGTCGACCGACCGGATGGCATCGAATTGGTCCGGGTTGGCGCCCAGGGATATATCGATGCGTTCCGACTGAAAAGCTTGGATACGTGCAGTCGGGTCGCCGATGGCGAGGATCTCAAGATGATCGGCTTTGGGCGGCCGCCAAGAGTCCTGGAAAGCGGTCATGGACACAGAACTCGGCGTCCATTCCTGCGCGATAAACGGGCCTGTGCCGATGGGCTGTTCCTGATAGGCCTCCGGCCCCATGGATTGCCACGCTGCGGGTTCGACCATGGGCATGATTGACGCCAAACGCGGGAACAAAGGCATCGACCGTTTGGTGGTGATCTCTACCGTGTAAGGCCCCGTGGCGCGGGCATCGGCCAACGCTTCCAATTCACGGCGCAGGTCTTCCGTCGGCGGGCCGTCACCGGCGATGTATTTGACCATGAATTCCACATCGTCGGCAGTGAACGGTGTGCCATTAGAAAAAGTGACATCATCCCGAAGAGTGAATTCCCACGTGAGGTCGTCGACGTTGCGCCAGCCAGTCGCCAACCATGGGATGACTGATCCGTCTGCCTCAAGCCAAGTCAGGGTGTCGTAAATGGCCGAGACCACCGTGCTGGTCGGCGTTTGCGAGGTGCGGAAAGGATTGCCGCGCCGGGTCGGCAGTCCGCCAAGGGCCATGCGAATGGTGGTTTCATCGCCTTCAGCGAGGGCAGGGGCCGGGAGCGATACATCGACGCTCAACGCACCGCAGAGCGCCACGACCAAAAGGCGGCGGGTTGTACGCTTTAGTAAAGACGGCGAGCCCAATTGCCGCATACTCTTCACTCCAGACCGTGGACATAGGACCGTCACTGTAAGAGAGAGGGCAATGTCATGAACACCCCCATAAGGACGATAATTGCAGCCGCTATCCTTTCTGCGGTGGCGGGTCAGGCCATGGCCCAGTACGAGCGTGACGAGCCGTTAACCCGCGAAGAGCTGTTGAGACCAGCTCCCAATTCGTCATGGAACGTTTTCGGCCTCAACGGTTACGATACGGAGGAAATCGCCCCTGGGCTCTATACGTTCCGTTACGGCTATGTCCGCAATATCTTTCTTGTGACAGACGACGGGGTCATCGCCACCGATCCCATCAGCCCCGAAGCGGCCAAAGTCTATCGGGAAGAAATTGCCAAAGTCACAGACCAGCCGGTGAAGTACGTGGTCTATTCCCACGAGCATTGGGATCACGTCCCCGGCGGACAGATTTTTAAAGATGAGGGCGCGACGTTCATCTCCCATGAGAACTGCAAAGCCCATTTTGAAGACCTGCCGAACCCCGACATCGTCATGCCCGATATCACGTTCTCGGGAAATTACACCCTGGAGCTCGGTGGACGTCGTCTTGATCTGCTTTACTTCGGACCCAACCACGGCGACTGTTTGGTGGTGATGCGGCCCGATCCGGGCAACATCATGTTCATTGTCGACATTGTTGTACCCGGTGCGATTCCTTTGGCCGGCTTGGCCGACAACTCATTGCATCATTGGGTGCGCACCCTGCGCGAACTGGAAGCCATGGAAGACTGGGAGATGATGATCCCCGGCCACGCCGGCCCTTTGGCGCATCGATCGGCGGTGACGGAGCGGCGCGACTACGTGGAAAAACTCATGGCTAAGGTTAAGGCGGAGTTCGACGGCGGTACATCCGTTTTCGAAATTCCAACCAAGGTGCGCGTACCGGAATACGAATACCTGCGTTGGTACGACACCAACATCCAGAACAATGTTCAACGGGTGCTGACCTATTACTTTATGGGTTGGTGACGGCGAGGAGGTCGTCAACCGCCTGCACAACGGCCGCCGGATCGACGGTGAGATCTCCCCGGGACTGCGCCCAGGTTTTTGCCTCAGTAGCCTCGCCAATAGGATCTGCCATTACGCGCTGAAAGGACAGGTCAGCCGCCTGAGCGAGCGTTTGGAAATGGGGTTGGGGCAATCCAGCCGCAATTTCCACCACCGCGGTGCCCGGTTTGCAGAAGGCAGTATTCGCCAGGTTTGAGCCATGCACACCGACGATGCAGCGGGCCTGGGCGAACAGGGACATTTGCGTTTCCAGATCCAATTCGCGCGGCTCGATCACCGTGAAGCGTTCTCCTAACGCCGCGATCACCTGATCCTCGTTGACAAGTTTGCGTCCATCGGTGGCGCTGCGCCGGCTGTAGAGCATCAAAGGTGCTTGAGTGGATTGACTTCGAGGCGCGATGGAGCGCACCAACGCCAGACGATCTCGCAGTGGCAACCGCGTTTGGCTGTAGGCCGGGCGCACACCCACCGCCGTACCGTTGAGGGGGAGACAGGAGAGATTGGCAATGCCGAATGCCCGTGTCGCACGTTCCAGCAAGGCCTTTTGCCAAGGCTCTAGGGTATGTGAGTCCGGCGCAATGAGTTTGATCTGTTTTACATGGTGAAGGCGCGAAACGCCGAACAAGTGAGGCAGAGTGTCCATGAGCCAGTGGTAATAGGGCGGGCGGACAAGGGTGACGTAAGCATCGGAGACGCAATGCTCAGAATGCGCCGCCGTGTTCAACGCTTCACCTGCTTCTAAGCTGAACAGATGATAATACCGTTCCGGATATTTCAAATGACAGAACGCCTGTGACAGAAACGTTCCGTCTTGTGCAAGAGGCACGCCGATATCGAAGACGGCAACAGCCTTGTCAAACCGCACCAGATAAGACGGCAATTGCTCTCCCTGCCAATACAAGGGCTCGCAGGAAACACCTACGGGTAGTGCGACCGGATCAAATCCACCTTCTTTGACAAAATTCGGCTCCGCGCCTGTCTTGGCGGCCATGGCCGTTGTGGAGGACGTGTAATCGCCATTGAGCCAAGCGGCTTCAGCCTGTTGCAAGTACCTGGGAGCGCCTTTGGCAGTCATGTCGAGGGGTTTGCTTATGACTTTGCTTATGACTAGGCAGTCAGATTATGGCTTACAGCCCATATAAGGCGCGGGCGTTGTCATCAACCATGCGCCGGGCGGCGCCCTCCGGTAAATCATTGCGCTCCAAAATGAGCCGGTGTGCTTCCAGTTCCGTGGACGTGTCAGCATGGCCGTAGTCGGTACCGATCACCAGATTGCCTTCACCTGCCCACTTAATAATTTCCGGCAAGTCCTCATGGGCTTCGCAGGTGACGAAGAAGCGGCAGTCCGCTAAAGCATTCTCTGCCGTGCGCTTTAGTCCGTAGGTGTCGGCAAAACGGTCTGCCTTGTTGAGCACGAAAGGCAGCCACATGGACCCACCCTCGAGAAATCCGAACCTCAATGACGGATACTTTTGCGGAATATCGCTCATCATCAACGCGTTGAAAGCGACCACCATGGGCATAATGAACGCAACGATGTTGCCTTTTTTGCCGGACGTGTTGCGCACTTCGCCGAAGCTCGGGCTGCCGTTACCGATATGCAGAGCCACAGCCATATCTAGATCCGCAGCTTTTCGGTAAATGGGATCGAAGTCAGGGTCGTCAATAGTGATGTTTCCTTCATATCCCCGCAGCATGACTCCGACAGCACCTTTTTTACGTCCTTCTTCCATCATGGCGCACGTGGCTTCTATATTCTTGAGGGACGGCACCACCAGCCAGCGCAGCCGATCCTGACGGCTTTCGCACACATCTGCCATCCAACGGTTGTAACTTTTGGCCAGGGCCAGTTCCGTATCGGCGCGTTCAATGATGGAGCCCAAAAAGAAACTGGGGATGAGCACCTGCGTATCGATGCCAAGCTCATTCATGTGAGTAATGCGAGCATCGGGATCCGTGAGGTCGCGGGTTCCGTCGGGATAACGGTCGGCCTTTTGCCCGCCTTTCATATACATACGGCCGTCCACCAACCAGAAATTATGACCGGCCATGGGAGATTCACGCTTGTGGGTGACCGGCACCTCTGATGTGACGATCTTCGGCCGCAACGGTTCGTCGACTTGGTCCATATAGGCCCAGGTCTGTTCGCACTCGATGACGTGGGTGTCGGCGTCAATGACCGGCATGAGTTTCTTCCTCCCGGTTATTTTTCCGCTACCAAAACCGTGACATCACGAAAACCTGTCATATAGCCCTTGGTGCCTTCCTGAGTGGGATGAACGCTTGTAATGAAGGGCGTTTTTTTGAAGGCGACATTCTCCCGTTCAAAGCCGAAGGCGATCACTTCATCGATAATGTCAATGCACCGGAGTTGTTTAAGAAAATACTCGTTGTTGTTAAACACCTCCCAGGTGCCGAGGAACTCTTGGATGGGTTCGGTAGGAACGTCCCGTTTGAAACCGTCCATATGAATCATAACTCCACCCGGTTTTAAGAGTCGGTGTATCTCGGTCATGATGTTGGTCACGGCTGGCCGTGACGTTTCGTGAAAAAGCAAGGCAGACGCGATGACATCGAAATGGTCGTCGGGGAAATCCGTCTTTTCTGCGTTCTGCTGGCTTAGGTGAATGGTCTGTCCCATGGTGTTGGCGCGGGCCTGGCCGTAGCGGAGACACGGCGCGGCCACATCAATGCCATGGACTTCCGCTTCGGGATATGCTTTGGCCCACGGGATGGTGGAATTTCCGATGGTACATCCCATATCAAGAACACGTTGCGGCATGCGATCCGGGTAGGTGGTCCTATAAAAATTGACTATGGACTTACCAGAGGCATTATTCTCCGGACCCATCATTCCCATGGCGTAAATGGGAACGGCGGTGTCATAAACCATTCCCGCCGCGATATCGTCTTTGGTGCTATCGGTGTGATAGCCCCCCGGCTGCAGATGAATATCGTAGGACGTGTGATAACGAGGCACCTCGAAGGACTCGTCAGCCAAGCGTATGGTTGACGGTCCGTTTGAGCCTCTTGCTTTATTGATCATGTCCGGCAAAGTGCGTTCGACGCTGTCGATCACGGAATCCCACATCATCATTTGACTGTTGCGCTGCATCGCACTCCACAGCTGATAATAGGGATCCTTGGTCATGACCTTGCGGACTTCGTCGTGATCGGCCGGTTTACGCCCGTGTTCTTTTTCAAAAGCCGGTTCCACCCGCCTTTCATAGATCACCGTCGTGCCCGGATTGACGTTGCGTGCCAGGTGTTGGCGGAAATTGAGGACAAAGTCCTGCCGTGCGTTTTCATCGTGATCGATGGGAGGCAGCATTTCGTGGGGCGTTTGACGGTTTTGCATGGAACTGTCTCCGTAGGCGGATCAAGCGGCCAGCGCTTCACGGCGCCATGCGATTGGGAACAAGTCGTCGTTATCCGGGTGGGCGCCGGGTGTCATTTCTTCATAGGGCAGACCTGGCGTATTGACGCATTCCGGCCGCGGGTCCCACACCACGTCATCGCCAAACCATCGCGTGGTAAGGGCAATGCGGTCTTGGCTAGGGTGATTATTGGCGCCGGCGCCGTGATAGACCCGGGGATGAATGAGCACTGCGTCACCCGGTTCCATGTCAAAGGACAGGAACTTGATGTCGGGATCGTCCCTATGCTCTTCATAGTCGATGAAATCAGGTCTGTCTTCAGGGCGTTCCATGGCCCGTGCATTAAAACTTCTAGGCCATTGCAACACTTTCTTCTTGTGCGTGCCGGCGATGAATTCCAAGCTGCTGACGCCACGTTCCGTAGGCGTGAGGGCAAGCCACAAAGAGGGCAACATTTCGCCCCCGCATGGCCATGCTGGGTAGTCCGCGTGCCAATAGGTAGGAATGGTGCAACCGGCGTCTTTGCAGAACATCTGATCCCAGTAATAGCGCACAGTTTCCGAATCAAGCACACGTCCGACCATTTCGCCGGCCGGGGAGTCTGTGCCGTAAGCCATGAAATCTTCATCCCAGAGATGCATGAATTTTCCGCCGAAGAACCCGGCGCCCATGCGCTCTTTGCGGGTCTCGCCTGAATTGGCCGCTTTCATTTCTTTGGTCAAGCGGGGGTCTTTGTCCAGCATCCATTGGGGAAGATGATAGGCCGGCTTGCTGGCTTCAATGTTGCGGCGCATGCGGAGCCAGGCTTCCGTGATCCTCTCCACCCAGTCTTGATCGATCATCCCTTGCAGGAGAACTACACCATCCCTGTTATAAGCTTCGATGTGATCTTGAGTAATAGGTTTGAGCGGGTGCTTGTTCATAGCCCGATTCCTCTCCGCCGGTCTTACGTGGGGTAACCATATTCTCGCGGCTTACACCCCCATTATAAAGGGGACGCCTCTAAAACGCCTCCCTACTGAACATCTCCGCTGAGTTCAACGAGATCATAAGATTGATTGAGCAAATCCCAGCGCAGCCGCGCTGGCACGCAATCCTCGCCTATGGCCCAAATCTCGATGGGGGGATAGTCCTTGACCAAAAACTGAAAATGTTCGGTCTGGAACGTGCCCGCCGGCACCGTGATTTCCTCCGAACCAATGTATTTGTGACGGGAAAAGGAATGATCCGACTGCTCCAGCTTTGGTCCCGATCCGCCGTTGGGCAAATGGGAGGTGGAAAAGACCGGTCCCAGATCGTCCACATCAATGTCCTTGTCCCGTTTCCATCGGGCCAGTCCCCAGGAGTCGCCGTGAACCGGATGAGCGCCGAAAAAGCCAATGGGCTTGTCGCTCTCGAACTCTTGCGCGAAGCGGCCATCTTCAGATGTGATCCCCTGGCATTCGGCCGTGCGTGCGGTGAAATTGTACCACGTGCTGCCCATCAGTTTTTCTTCGATGGTGAGCCGTACAAAGGCGTCAATGGGATACCAATCTCCATCCACCGTCATCACAACATCCCGTAGTAGTCGGTCGTCATCCATTTCGCAGGTGGCGCGCATGGTCCGCGTTCCATCCGGCTGAATGGTGACATAAAACATTTCCCGCCCCATCTCGCCTGTGCCGTCGGTGAGATAAAGCACTTTACCCTGGTAACTGCGGTGTTTCATGGCATGTCCTTATGACGAACCGTCAAGAAAATTACGCACGATGACTGATACATCGGCACTGTGCGCATCCAAAAATCCGTGTGTCCAACCTGGAAGATTATGCACGCGGCCGTTGTGCAGCAGACCCGCAGCGCGGGGGGTATAGGTCCATAAGTCGTCTTCAGGATTCAAAATCAGGATCGGTTTGAGAGACTGACTTAAAGCAGAGCTTAGATCGTAGTTGAACGCGGCGTGGTGCCCCCAATGGGAATACGAGTGATGCCGCTGGGCTTCCAAGAAAATATCCCATCGCCGGGCCGGTTCCGGTTCGTCACGCCAGAACGACTGCATGAATGTCCATGTCTCCGTTAGCGCAGCACCTTTTTCTTGCAATGTCTTGGGTGCGTATTGAGTGCGGAAATTCTCACGCTCCTCATCGGAAAAGATGGTGGCCGAGATCATGATAATCTTTTCCACCAATTCCGGTCTGAGACGGGACAGTTCAATGGCGGTCAGGGAGCCGGTGTGATAGCCCATGACATCGACGGGATTGAGATCCAACGACTCTATAAGGTCGGCCATGGCACCGGCATAATCTTCGATCTCGGGCTGGGACGACGGCGGAGCGGATTCTCCAAACCCAGGCGTGTCCGGTGCTATCACCGTACGATCACGCCCCATCTCGGCCATAAACCCGTCCCAAACCATGCCCGATAACGGACTGGGGTGCAGCAGGACCAGAGGCCGTTTCTCACTGTCCGCGCGTACAATTCTGTAGTGAACCTGTCCCGTTCTTGTGTCTGCATAACTGCGACGTATGGCAGATGATGTTTGTGTCATGAAGGTTCCCCTTGGTGTGGCAGACATCACACGTTTCAGCGTATTGAAGCGTTTCTCTTGGTTGTGCCATTGATGACCGAAGCGTGGTTTGAAATCAAAATGTATCGGACAGGGCGTCCACAGGGTCCGTAAAGTATTGGCATACAGCCATAAACGCTGAAGGACAGTAGGGATGCCTTCGATTAAAACGGATAACACCCCCAGCCATATCCCCTCGAGAGAGGAGGTTGTTAAGGCTGCTCAAGACATGGTGCCTGTGCTGCGGGAGCGGGCTCAAGAAACCGACGACCTCCGCCATCTACCCGACAACACCGTGGCCGAGTTGCGGGCTGCTGGATTTCACAAGCTGTTTACGCCCAAACGTTTTGGCGGGTTCGAAATGCCTTGGGGTACGCACGTGGATGTATCGCGTGTTTTGGGCCAAGGCTGCGGCTCGACCGGTTGGGTATCGTCCGTGGTGTTCACCCATACTTTTTTGTTTGGGCGCTTTGAGCCGGAATGCCAGGAAGAAATTTGGGGCGAATGGCCCGATGCCATTATCTCCACGGGATTTGCCGGTAGCGGCCAAGCCACGCCTACAGAGGGCGGTTATACGGTTTCCGGCCGCTGGAAGTTCGCCAGTGGTGTGGATCATGCAGACGCCATGCTGGTTGGCGCCAAACTTCCCAACTCAAAGGCGGTCTTCAATGATCTTTGGATCGTATTGAAGAAAGGGGACTTTGAAATCCTCGACACTTGGTATTCGGAAGGACTTAAGGGAACCGGGTCAAAAGATATTAAAGTCGACAACGTCTTCATCCCCAACCATCGCACCCTCGACCTTAAAGTCATGGCCGACGATCCACCGGGTGCCAAAATTCATGACTACTATCTCTACGGCGTCGAGTTCCACAGTTACTTCATCACCTTGCTGGCTGGCCCAATCCTGGGTGCTGCCCGCGGCGCCTATAACGAGTACGTAGAGCAGACCCTCACCCGTGTCGGTGCCATGATGGGCGAGACCATCATCGATCAACCGGCTGTTCAGGTGCACGTGGCGGAGTCTTTGGCGGAACTGGAAACCGCCGACCTGTTGATCGATACTCTTTGCAACAAACTGCACGAACGCGGTATCGGCGGCCAAGGCATAGACGGACCTTTCAAGCTAAAAGCCTACAGAGATCTGGTTACAGCCGGCAAACTGGCGCACTCGTCGGCGGATCGCTTGTCACGGATGATGGGAGTGAGCGCGCAAACGGGGCATAACCCCGTGCAACGCCTTTATCGTGATGTGCGCACTATGTCCACCCACTCGGCGCTTCACTGGGAAGCCGGCATGCAGCGCAGCGGAAAATACATCTTTGGGCTACCCACCGGTGATCCTAAGATCGACAACGAGCGCAAACTGCAACAAGCGGCGGAATAAACCGGAGCCACACCATGGCCGTTGATGTGGATCGCGCCTTTGTGCGTATCGACGAAGGGCTCGTCCATTATCGCCACGCCGGCGTGAGGGACGATGGTAAAGCCCTTCCCATATACGTTGCCCATGCGGGGCCTGGATCGTCGGCCGGTTACGCGCCTTTAATCGCAGACCTGGGTCAATCCAGGTTCGTTATCGCGCCGGATACGCTCGGTAACGGTGATTCCGCACCGCCAGCGCTGGAAGAACCCAATCTCGAATACTATGCTGACAGCGTCTGCCGCATTCTTGATGCGTTAGAAATCGATCAGGTGGATTTCTTCGGCTCCCATACGGGCGCTCACATCGGATGTGAATTGGTCATTGCTCACCCGGACCGTGTTCGTAAGATTATCTTTGACGGCATCGGAGTCTTTGACGACGCCATGCGCAAGGACAAGCTCGCCAACTACGCGCCGGAAATAAAGCCCGACGAGTTTGGCACCCAATTGACTTGGGCGTGGCATTTCGTCCGCGATCAGTTCATCCACTATCCCTATTACATGCGCGATCCTGAACATCGCATCTTGACCAACATGCCGCCGCCCGAAGCCCTGCACGCCATGGTGACGGAGGTACTCAAAGCAGTGACCACATATCATCACGGCTATCGTGCAGTCTTCCGACATGACGCGGCAAACCGCCTGCCATTGGTCAAAGTTCCGGCTATGTTTATGGCGTCCGAGCCGGATCCACTGACCGCCTATCTAGACGAGGTTAGTGTTTTGATTGCTGGAGCCGAAAGCAAGATCGTGACGCTGGACGAAGGCATCTCAGGTTTGGCGAACGCCATACTCGGTTTTTTCAAACCCTAGGGCTATGCCCCAGACACCGATTTTAGAATGGCGTCGTAATGGATAAATCCGAAGTCTGAGCGATAGCCACTGATGCCCGGTCCGAGCCCGTCAAAAGCAACATTCTCATAAAGGAACAAACCTTGCGCATGGTTGTGCGCGTGCACCATGACTTCACGGGTCAGTGTGAGGCGTTTGGTGAGATCGAATTCCTCAAAAGCGGCTTCAATCGTCGGCATGATCGCTTCGTCGCAGTACCAAGGATTGTGCCACAAACAGGACTGGTTGCGCTGAGGACGTAGAGCGTCAAAGGTCGGTGTGAAATAGCTCATAACAAAAGCATCACCGCCCCAATTTCCAGACTGAATGTTGGCCAGAGTTTGAGTGATGGGAAGGGTGTGGATTTCCATGGTCACGCCGACCAAGGCCAAATTGGCGGCGACTTGCTGGTAAATGGCCGAGGCTGTACCGACGCTGCCTGTTGCCTCCAAGACGAACTCGAAACCGTCGGGATAACCAGCCTCAGCGAGCAATGCTTTCGCCCGTTCCAGATCGAACGGATAGGGCTGCAAAGACTCATCGTATCCGAACGCAGTGTGTGCCGACGGTTGGCTTACGGCGCGTGTTCTTCCTGCCAGCAGCTGGTCGACAATGAGATCTTTGTCGACCGCATAATTCAATGCCTGACGGACACGGACGTCGCGAAAGAGTGGAGATTTCTTCGTATTCAGAATGACGCTGATGGCACCGGGAAGAGACACGGTATAGACGGCGCCCCCTCTGTTCTCGATCAGATTGATGGCGTCCGACGGAATGGACGTCGCAATATCAATATCGCCCGACTGCAATGCCTGAAGTCTTGTTGATACGTTTGGTGTTGTTTGGAGAACGAGTTCGTTGGCATGTGGCGGACGCCAGGCATTGGGATTTCGCCTCAAGATCAGACGGGCTTCCGTCCATTGCTCGGTTTGAAACGGCCCGCTGCCGACCGGTTGTGCACCGAATGCATCCGGCCCTAGTTCATTCCATGCGCGGGGCGCCACAAGACGAAGATTGGTGAGCTCTTGCGGCAAGAATGGACTTGCAGTGTGGGTCTTTATCTCTACTTCCAAAGGAGAAAGAGCGCGCGCCGAAGCAAGGTGATCAAGTTCCCGCGCCACAGGTTCACCCCGTTCGCGCCCCAGACCCGTTACATAATTGATCGCCGCAACAACTGCTTTTGCATCAAGCGGTTCACCATTGGCGAAAGTCAAATCAGGCTGGAGTATAAACCGCCATGAATTTGCGGAAAATTGTTCCCACGCGATCGCTACCCAAGGAACCAACTGTCCTTCGTTGTCCACGTGGGTCAGGGATTCAAAAACGGCAGACCAGGTAATGATCGAAGGAATGTAGATGCCGCTGTAAGGATTGCCTCGTCCAGTGGGTAGCGCATTTATGCCAACAGTAAGGGATGTGGCTGAGGTACTAGACGAAAACACGGTCGAAAAAACGACGATGCAAAAATTCCATGTAGCGCAAAGAAGCAGACAAAGAAGGCTTTTATAAAGTCGAGAGCGCTGGTGTGCTAAATTTTTTACAAGCCCAAAACCGTTAGCCATGCCCAGCCAAAGACTCCAAATTGTTCTTGAGCCGAATCAGGTCTTGAGCCGTGTTCTTACGCACCATGCGGGCCATAAGGGGAGAAAGCAGGCTCATGATCCCCGATGGCCCGCCACGATTTCTAAGAATGATACGAGCTCCCAGTTCGCATGCTTCCACCTCATAGGTGATAATCATCTCAAACGGACCGGAAACCGTTTCCATTTCGATCAACGTCGTAGGTTCAAAAGCCGTAATCTCCGTAACGTAGTCCATGGACCGCCCCATAAAACCAGCGGTGCGCTGCACTTGGGTGCCGAGACCGATGGAGCCGCCCGTGAGAATTTCTGACGTCTCGATGCCGCCAATCCATTTGGCATCATTTATAGGATCGGCGAGGTAAACAAACACCGCCGCGGGTTCGGTTGATACTTCAGTTTGGACCGTGACGTCGATACCCATGATTGACGCTCCGTTTGCAAGCTCCCCGGATGGATTCGCCATATTTTCCGGTCGGTTAGAGACCAGATGGGTTAGACGTGGTGCCTAGAAGAGGCTAAGCTCCATATAACAAATAGGGACGGGGAACGACGGGCACAGGAAGGGGAGCGCAAGAACTCACCCCGTCGGCGTGCCATTTTACCCCTTGAACCATAGACGCAGACATGGCTCCCGGTCCACAGAGGATCAAGGGCAGGGAAACCGGCTGCACGAGACAGGCACGTAAGGAGACGAGGTCATGGGGGCCACAGCCGATACCCGCGAAGTCCTATCCGCCTATTCAGGGGATGTTATTGGTGAGGTTCCGGTTTCCGACGCAGAAGGCGTCGAACGTCTTTTGCAGAGCGCTCACGATCTTCATAAAAACCAAGCAAGCTGCTGTCTATCCATCAGCGTATAGAAATTCTTCTTAAGGCTGCTTCCATTATGTCGGGCCGGCATGAAGAGCTGACCCTGATGATCGCCGGTGAAGGCGGCAAACCCTATAAAGACGCCGCCGTCGAAGTGGACCGGGCCATCGACGGTCTGAACATTTGTGCGGAAGAGCTGCGGAAAGAAGGCGGCACCGTCATTCCCATGCGGATCAATCCCGCGTCGGCCGGCCGCATGGCGGTGACCCAGTTCCAGCCGATCGGCGTTGTCGTTGCGGTCAGCGCTTTCAATCACCCGCTTAACCTCATTGTTCATCAGGCCGCACCAGCGGTTGCCACTGGATGTCCGGTGATCGTCAAACCGGCCAAACACACGCCCATGTGTGCCCATGCCTTCGCCGACATTCTTTATGAAGCAGGATTGCCGCAGGAATGGTGCCAAGTGGTCAACACGGGCACGATAGCGGAGTCTGAAAAACTGGTCACTGACCCGCGTCTTTCTTTTTTCAGTTTTATCGGATCGCCGGGTGTGGGTTGGTCATTGAAGGCTAAGCTTGCCCCCGGTGTGCGCTGTGCCCTTGAGCACGGTGGCGCAGCTCCGGCGTTGGTTATGGCAGATGCGGACTTAAATGTCGCCGCACCCGCCCTCTTGAAGGGCGGCTTTTATCATGCCGGTCAGGTGTGCGTATCTGTGCAACGCATATTTGCCGATGACGCTGTGGCGGATGACCTCATTGCGGCCTTGGATTCGCAAGCCGCTGATCTCGCGGTCGGTGACCCGTCTAAGCCCGAAACCGACATCGGGCCGTTGATCAGGCCGGTTGAAGTTGAACGTGTCGACGAATGGGTGAAAGAGGCCGTCGACGTTGGCGCCACCCTGGTGCGCGGCGGCAACGCCATGACCGAACGGGTGTACGAGCCAACCATCCTGGTTGATCCGCCTCAGGAATCCAAAATCGCCAAGCAGGAAGTGTTCGGCCCGGTTATCGCCGTGTTCCGCACCAAATCAATCGAAGACGCCATAGACCGGGCCAACGGCATCGATTTCGCCTTCCAATCCGCCGTGTTCACCCAAGACATCGACAACGCCATGGCGGCCTATGCGGGTCTCAATGCCAGCGCGGTGATGGTTAATGACCATACCGCCTTCCGCACGGACTGGATGCCGTGTCCCCCGTCAGGACCAATGGAACAGATTAGGGTGATTGCGTAAGAGAGTGTTATTGGCTCATCGTCATCATTGAGGAGTGAACGATGAGAGACGGAACAGAACGATCCCAGGATGTTGCGGAGCGGACGGTTAATCCGCTATAGCCCCTTCCCAACGCTTCCCAGAATATATCTTAAATGCGCGATAACTGAGACTTTTTGGTTATAGGCGGTCTTGCACCCGCCCGTCGAATCTCGTACAATCCTGAAATAAGTAGATGGTGAGATAGGGAGTCTATCAAATGCCACATGGTCGCAAGCCTAAGGGAAAGCATCCCGACAAGCGATTGACAGCCGCCCTCGTGCACAAGACCACCAAACCTGGCCGGTACGCTGACGGCAACGGCCTGTATCTCAAGATCGATCCATCGGGTGCACGGCGAACCGTTGGCCACGGCCCATTTCATGACCGTCGAGATGCGTTGACGCACACGCCTAGCGGTTTCTGCCTTCTTATGCCAGATCGGCGTGAGCACGTTGAGGATTTCTGCCGTATCGATATCCGACACCCGGCGCTTGCCCAGGCGAGGGTATACGTAGGTGCGCAACGTGCTGTCCCACTGTGCGGCGTGCTTGGCGTTGCGCCAGCTCGGGCGGTGCAGCTCAATGACGTCCGCAGCTGCCGCCTCGAAGGTTGGTATGTTGACCTGCCGCCGATGATCCATGGGGTCGCCGCCGGCGCGCGCGATCTTGCGGTTGGCAAGTGCCTTTTCGCGAGCCTCTGCCAGCGTTACCAGCTGTACCCCGCCAAGACCCAGCGTCCGTTGCCGTCCCTGGATGACAATTCTTTGCTCCCATCCCGATACTGTTCTATGGTTCGTGTCAAGGTCGCGTGGACGTGATCTAAGTAGTCGGCCATTTCTAACAGCCATTGGCACTCCAATGCCGCTGAAGTGCCGATTTTGGGATTTCCGTTTAGACAGTGTTCGACCTCTAATTGAACCACGTCGTTGATTAGACGCTCCCGTAGTTCCGGCTTGCCTTGGAGTTTTGGCTACCGCAATGCGATTTCAAGATTGGGCTGAAACACCGGGTGGGTGAATACTGCGTCCACAACAATCTTGATTGCCTCGAAGCATTCCTTTCGTTCCTGGTGCCGTATTTCTCGACTTTTGCGCCTTTCTTCGGCGCGTCGCTTGCGGTCACTCTCATACATCTGCCTGGCTTCCATGTCGGACCATCGGAACGACCTTAGGCTCATGGCTAACCGCCAGGTATTCAGCCCACTGCTCCATCAACTTACGCCGCCGTTCGAACAGATCGGAACGCGCATACGGGGCTGGTTTCTCCGGTGATTTCGTCGCGCCAATTTGGCAAGTTCCGTGAGTGCGCTCTTTGATACAAAAGGCCGCACGCGGCCGCGGAAGCCGGAAGCTTTTTGAAGAGCTGGTTCAGGCGGCGCCCTGCTGAGGCGTCTCGTCACTACGATACATAACTTCCTTTTGGAAGGGGCAGGCCCATAACCAAGTGGCTTTACATTGTCGGATTTTACCGGGGTCCTTAAGAAACGGTCACCCCAGCCGGAAATCCTCAGAAATTGACCCGTAAGAAAGAACCTTACATCATTTGTTCCGAGAATATCCGCGAGAGTCCTTCACCGTGACCTTATCAACGATGCAGGGACATAAACCTGGAGCGATGAACGTTGGGTATATTGTCTTCATAGCCCTTGACGTGGGTATGAACCAACATCCGCGTGGTTCCAAAGAACAAGGGGATAACCGGACTCTCGTCCAGCATGACTTGCTCTGCCATGGCCATCAATTCGGCTCGTCTCGCCATGTCCAGGGTACGACCTGCCTCTGCCATTAGCTGGTCGTAGTAAGGATTTTTGTAATTGGTGTAGTTCATGGGACCAGAATCGCTCTGGAACAGATAAAGGAAATTCTGAGCATCGTTGTAATCTGCAACCCAACCGGCATCGCCCACGGCATAGTCCTTGCTATCAAGCATATTGTAATGCACACGGGCTTCATTGGCTTGCACTTGAGCTTCAATACCAATTCGCCGAAGCATTCCAGCTATCGCAGTTGCGACACGCTGGTTCTCAGCCGCCGCGCGGTAGGAAAACTCAAAATTTAGTGGATTCCGAGGCCCAAAGCCGGAGCTTTCGAGGAGGCGCATGGCTTCTTGCAGCCTTTGATGCTCAGACCAATCCGTAAAGTCGAGACGCGCTGTGTTCACGTAATTGGCCACGTTGGGAGGAACAAAGGAATAGGCTGGTAACCGGCCGTCCCGGAGAATGCGTTCCACTAGAATTTCACGTTCCACAGACATCGAAATAGCGCGTCGCACTCGAACGTCATCGAATGGCGCTATCGAAGAATTGAGGGCAAGGTATGTTACGGACATATTCGGAAACAGCCGCGTTTCGGCAGGCATGTTTTCCCGAAGCCAATCCAACTGATTTGTCGGAAACCCTTCGTTTAGGTCTATTTGACCGGCACGGAACTGATTGAGGGCTGTGTTGCCATCTTCTATAGGATAGAAATAGACCTCGTCGATGGCGACGTTCGCCGCGTCATAGAACAACGGGTTTTTGACAACCCGTACGTAGCTATTAGCCTGCCACTCAGCCAGTACATAAGGTCCGTTGGAGACCATGATGCCTGGTTTTACCCAATCCTCACCGTGCTCCCGCACCACATGGGCCGGAATGGCGAAGGTGGTAAAATGGCTGACCAGACGGGGCAAATACGGAGCCGGGTTCTCCAATGTGATCTCAAGCGTCTTTTCGTCAATGGCCTTCACACCGATCTTCTCTAAGGGCGCTTCGCCTCGATTGGCAGGGCGCGCGTTCTTGATAGGATATAGAAGAGAGGCGTACCTCGCTGCCGTCAGGGGATTGATGATGCGGCGAAAACCGAAAACAAAGTCGTGAGAGGCGACCGGTGCTCCATCGGACCAAACATGACCGCCCCGGAGATGAAAGGTGTAGGTAAGACCGTCTTCGCTAACTGTCCAACTTTCCGCAGCGCCCGGGATGATTTCAGCCTTAGCGTCGTCGGTGGTCAGGCCCACGAACAGGTCGCCGATAATATTGTTTTCCCATGTGCCGCCCGCCCGGTGAGGATCCAGGGTGTCGGGCTCCGTAATGTTGCCACGGTGGAGAACCGTCTCGCACAAGGCACTGTTTGCCAGCAACGTGAATACAACGCTAAGAATTGAAGTCCATTTTCCAGAAATCATTCTTTCTCCTTGATCCAACTTCAATAACGTCGCAATTCAGCGCAGAGTTCAACCTCGTTTCCTGTCACTTCGATTGACCTTGCCGGGCCGTTGGTCTGGCGGGCCGGCGACGCTTTCATCCGCCTTGGTCAGCCCCTGAAACCGCCGGGGATGGACGGGAACGGAACGGCGGTTGTGACGTAACCGGTCAGCCCGTGCGCTGACGGCGGAGACTATGGGGCACACAGGAGAGGGTCAAGTCGTCGTCATTATGGATAACGGCATTGAGGACACGCACGATGTCTTTTTGGATAATATCGTCCATCAAGCTTGTTTCTGCCGTGTAGTTGAAGATGAAAGTCTTTGCCCAAACGGCATGGAGTCGCAAACCGAAGGAACTGCGGCATCCCACTGTCCTGATATCGGCAATGCGTGCGCACACGGAACGCATGTCGCTGGAATTGCCGCTGGTAAGGATGAAACAGAGTCTGAAATGAATCACGATGGTGTAGCCCCCGATGCCGAGCTCATCGCAATACAAGTATTCACGATAACGCGTCCGAACTGGTGCCCTGACGGCTGCTTGAGGGTTTATCCTTCGTCATCGTTGGATGCTCTTGAGCACGTGATTGATATCGCAGACGAATATAATATCGCGGCCGTAAACTTAAGTTATGGTGGTACGGAGTATGCAGATTACTGTGACGATAATATTCTTAAGCCGGCAATCGATACCCTGCACTCGCTTGGTATTGCCACGGTAACTTCAGCAGGAAATGGAAACTACGGCTATATTACAGTTCCCGGATGCATATCTTCGGCACTCACCGTAAGTGCAGCTTTCGACCGAAGAACGGGGCCTGTCCCTTGGGTCAACCATTCACACCTGGTTGATCTATTGGCGCCAGGCCACACAATTGAATCGGCGAGCCTCGACAATTCCTTTATTTCCCGAGGCGGCACTTCAATGGCCGCCCCTCACGTGACAGGCGCTTTCGCTTTGCTGAAATCGGTTATGCCCTCGGCAACGGTCGACGAAGTCGAATACGCATTGAAAGCAGGAGGCACACCTAAGAGGGGCATTGCCTGGCCATTTGAGACACCCTTGATTGATGTATTGGCCGCGCTTGACTTTCTTGGAGAAGATCCCCCACTAGAAGGTCTGCCCATCCCCGGCTTATTGACATCAAATTACAGTGCGGCACAAAGCTTCATCCGATTGCGTAATACGGATAGGTGGCGCGGCACTGTGGATATGACCATTGTCGATGACGAATCAGGTGAAACCTTAGCTATCTGGTCCAGACAACTGGAGTCTGGGTCCAAGTTGCAAATTGCGGTGAACGATATTGAATCGGAAGTGGAAATTGAACTGGATCTGGTGGGCTTAACATACTCTGCTTACGTTGTGACTAACTTTGATGCACGCTTACAACATGTGGTCGGGAACGCTGCAGAAGGGGTGCTGACCAACATGTCTGAATGTGCAGATGGGTTTGCCGATATTGGCCCTGATATAGGTTACGTGCATACCAGTCTCATACAACAATACCCAAGTTTATTTTTAGTTCATAACACACGGAGCGTAGCAGAGAAGGCTTCGTTCTCGATACATGACACCGATTTTACCCACACGATAGGAAGGGTCGAAACACCGGAAATACCACCTCAATCCTCCATCCTCTTTGCGGCGTCAGATGCATATGATGCGATTGACTTTGTGCCAGTGAGCTACTCCCCGGGAATCGGACACTGACGTAAGCTACACTTTGTTGTCTTCTGGTCTTCGTAGAGAAGGAGATCAGAGATGTCGAAACGCAAGCAACACTGGCCGGAATTCAAGGCGAAAGTAGCCCTTGAAGCCTTGAAGGGCGAAGAGACCGTATCCGAGCTGTCCAGCCGGTTCGGGGTTCACCCGACGATGATTCATCAATGGAAGCGTGCGCTGCTTGATGGTGCTCCTGGCCTGTTCGCCCGTGGTGGCCGCCGGCAACCGGAGATCGACGAAGCGCAGGTGAAGGAACTGCATGCCAAGATTGGGGAGTTGGCTGTGGCCAACGATTTTTTGTCCAGACAGCTCAAGCCCTGGGGCGTGAAGTGAGACGCGGCATGATCGAGCCGGGTCATCCCGGATTATCGGTCAGCAGGCAGTGTGCGCTGCTGTCGATCTCCCGGTCGTCGTTCTATTACACGCCCAAGGGTGAGAGCGAGATGAACCTCGCGCTGATGCGTGAGATCGATGAACAGTTCCTGGACACGCCGTTCTTTGGCGTCCGGCAGATGACGTGGCATTTGAAGAACGAAGGCCATTGCGTCAATGAGAAGCGGATTGCGCCGCCTGATGCGGCTCATGGGCCTGATGCCGATCTACCAGAAGCCCAGCACCTCAAAGCCAGCGAAGGGGCACAAGACCTGGCCGTATCTACTCCGGGGGCTGAGTGTGAACAGACCGAACCAGGTCTGGGCAACGGATATCACCTACCTGCCGATGCGCCGGGGGTTCCTGTACCTGGTTGCCATCATGGATTGGTTTACCCGCACGGTGCTGGCTTGGCGCATCTCGAACACGCTGGAGGCTGACTTCTGCGTCGAGGCGTTAAACGAGGCGACCCACACGTTCGGTG
This sequence comes from Rhodospirillaceae bacterium, assembly GCA_965207985.1. GTDB lineage: Bacteria > Pseudomonadota > Alphaproteobacteria > Rhodospirillales > Rhodospirillaceae > CBDBND01. The sequence continues at coordinate 43,985 of CBDBND010000022.1, forward strand.
CGCCAGAGATCATGAACACCGACCAGGGCTCGCAGTTCACCTCGTTTGCTTGGACCGACCGGCTTCGGCGGACGGGCGTGCGCATCTCGATGGACGGCAAGGGGCGGTTCCTCGACAACATCTTCGTCGAGCGGCTTTGGCGCACGCTCAAATACGAGTGCGTCTATCTGCACGCCTGGGAAAACGGCTCACAGGCCAGGGCGGGTATCCGCAAATGGATCACGTTCTACAATGAGAGGCGTCCTCATTCCGCCCTTGGCGGCAGGCCGCCCGCCGTGGTCTATTGGACGGCAATCGAGCAAAACCAAACCGATCAGCAGGCCCAGAAAGTAGCTTAAATCAAACCAGAACCTGTCCAATAATCAGGGAGTAGCTCACAGATGAAGACGAGTTCCACACCTCTTTTAGACTCTCCAAGGATTTCCACGGGTTTGCTCAACATATTATCGACAATAGAGACGCGGGTATATTAACAAATATGACTGCCTCATGCGAAATTTCCGAACCTACGATCTGTCCGTCGCCAGAGCAAACGGAACAGCGGGTGTGTTAAACTAACGGTGAGTTTGGCCAGATCCTATTTCCCGCTTTTTCTCACCGAAAGCGTCACGCACCTGGATCGTCCAGTTGAGCCGTTCGAGCCCCTGCCAGACCTTGCGCGTCCCCAGGAGCGGTGGGCGCGGGTTGGGATGGGAGACCGACGCGACATCCCGCCGTCCACCGCCGCAACCAACCGATGTCGCAGATCATTCGAAAGATGTCTCGTCATGCAGGTTGGCCTCCTTAACCAGCCCACATCTTGAATCAGAAATCAACGACTTTGGGAATCCCTAACGATTCTGTCAGATCAGAAAACTCTCTAGATTTTCAAGGTTGTCCATCAGAAGAAATTATTATTCGAGATGGCTTTGGTAAGAGGGTCTGGGTCATATTGGCTGAGGCAACCGAAATCATCATCGAGGCGCGCGGCGCTACCCCGGTCATCCCGCAACGCAAGACGCGAAAGAGAACACAACCCATCGACGGATTTATCTACGCCCTGCGCAATCTCATCGAACGCTGTATCAACAAACTCAAGAACGCCCGAAGGCTGGCGACCCGCTACGACAAAACCGCCGCAAGCTACCTTGGCTTCATCGAACTCGTCTCTGCCCGCCTATGGTTCCGTCATTTGTCAACATGACCTAGGGTGTCTGCACTCGGCATGGCGTGTGTTCACATTTCCTTCGTTGCTGGCATCAGCACCTCCCGTTTGCCCACGTGGTTGGGCTTGCCGATCATGCCTTGCGCTTCCATCTCCTCGATGATCCGCGCCGCCCGGTTGTAGCCAATCTGCAGGTGGCGCTGAACGAAGCTGGTCGACGCCTTGCGTTCGCGGGCGACGACGGCGACGGCCTGATCGAACAGGGAATCGCCTGAACTGGTGTTGCCGCCGGTGGCGCTTTCGAGCTGGGCGAATCCGGGCACGTCGGACACATCGGCGGCGTCCTCGTCGGTAACGGTGTCGAGATACGATGGCTGGCCTTGGTCTTTCAAATGGCGGACCACTTCTTCCACTTCCTCGTCGGAGACAAAGGGGCCGTGCACGCGGGTGATGCGTCCGCCGGCGGCCATGTACAGCATGTCCCCCTGGCCGAGCAGTTGTTCCGCGCCCTGTTCGCCAAGAATAGTGCGGCTGTCCACTTTGGCCGTCACCTGGAAGGAAATGCGGGTCGGGAAATTGGCCTTGATGGTGCCGGTGATGACGTCCACCGACGGCCGTTGCGTCGCCATGATGACGTGAATGCCGGCGGCGCGGGCCATCTGCGCCAAGCGCTGCACCGCCGCTTCCACGTCCTTGCCGGCGACCAGCATCAGGTCGGCCATCTCGTCGATGATGACGACGATGTAGGGCAATGGCGTGAGGTCCAGTTCCTGATCTTCGTATACCGGCTTACCCGTCTCGGGATCGAAACCGGTCTGCACCGTGCGGGTCAGGCTCTTGCCTTTCTTGGCCGCTTCCTTAAGGCGCTGGTTGTAGCCGGCGATGTTGCGCACCAAGAGCTGGCTCATGGCGCGATAGCGGTCTTCCATTTCGCGCACCACCCATTTCAATGCCACCACCGCCTTGGTCGGCTCGGTGACCACCGGGGAGAGCAAGTGGGGAATGCCGTCATAAACGGAGAGCTCCAACATCTTCGGGTCGATCATCAGCAAGCGCACGTCGTCCGGTGTGTAACTATAAAGCAGCGACATGATCATGGTGTTGATGGCCACCGACTTGCCCGAGCCGGTGGTGCCGGCGATGAGCAGGTGGGGCATGCGCGCCAGGTCGGCGTAGATCGGCGCGCCGCCGATGTCTTTGCCGAGCGCCAAGGTGAGTTTGCCGTCAAACTTGTCGCAGGCATCGGCCGAGAGCATCTCGCGCAAGTAGACGGTTTCGCGCCGTTGGTTCGGCAACTCGATACCGATAACACTGCGTCCCGGCACCACGGCGATACGCACCGCCACCGCGCTCATGGAGCGGGCGATATCATCGGCGAGAGAAACCACCCGCGCCGTCTTGGTGCCCGGTGCCGGGTCCAGTTCGTACAAGGTCACCACCGGACCGGGGCGCAATTTGACGATCTTGCCCTTGATGCCGAAATCCTGCAACACCCCTTCGAGCATCTTGGCGTTGTTTTTCAAGGACTGGGTATCAAGCGGCGTCCGGGTTTCCACCCGCGGCAGGGTGAGACTATCCAAAGGCGGCACCTCGAACCCTTCCGGCGTCGCCGGCAGCAACGAGCCTTGCCGCGCGGCCAGTTCTCTCTTCGATGGTCTGGTGGATTGCTTGCGCGGCACCACAATATCGGCCCTTTTTTCAGCATAGTCAGGGCCAGCGTAATCAGCGTCACCGCTGTCGTATAAGAAAGGTTCAACATGTTTTCTCTTTTGTGCACGGGCAGTCCGGCGCCCGGCGTACTCGTCTCGAAGGCCACAAATCAGAACGATGAACCATTCTACGGTGGATGCGAGTTTTCGACCTGGCCAGGCGACAACGATGCCGTAAGCCGACACGGGCACCGTCCACAACCAATGAAATAGAATCAATCCGCTCATCCAAGCGAGTGCAGTCAACACCCAATACAGACTTTCCGCGGCGCCGAACCCGCTGAATTTGACAGCGCCCAGGTCCAAAAGAATGCGGCCGGAAAATCCGCCCAGTCCCGACGGCAGCACCCATCCTTGCGGTTGTCCCATACCAGCCAGCCCGACGGCGATCAGCAAGGCGGATAACGGCAGCACCACTGTGCGCAGCCACAGCCACGGCACCAATTCCGCGCGCATCACCCGTACGCCCCAGGCGCCAATTGCCAGCATTGGCACGGCAGCAGCCAGACCCAAAGCCTGCAACATGGCATCGGCGAACACCGCCCCCGGATCGCCCAGCCAATTGCGCACGGGCGCATCGGTGGCCGTGTTCCAGGAGGGATCGCCCGGGTGATAGGTGAACAAGGCCGTCACAGCGGCCAAGGCAATAGCGACAATCGCAAGTCCGGCCATGGCCCAGAGGGTGCGTTTCATCGCCGCCATCATGGTCGGCGGCAGGAACGGTCCGGTTTCAACGCGGGCTGCTGTATTGACCATAACCATCAAACCTCTCCCTTCCGGTTACCTTAGAACGGTGTCAAGCAACTCTATCGGATGCGGCAACTCTGCAACGCTTGCACCCGATTGCAATGCGTACGCCTGAAGACCGAGATCTGATTTCAAAGGACAATATTCTCAACGAGTAGTTTTTAGGTCCCTTAACTGGAGTCAGCAGTGCCAAAAAAGCCTAATCCGTCATATCACCGCCCATTAAGTAGGACGTATCGAACCACCATTGAAGCCGATGAAGTTTCTGTAAAGGATAGCATATACTGGCTTAATCTACCGGCCTCTATTGTAGCATCGCAAAATCTCTGATTTTCGTCGCCATTTCGCGGCGCTCGATCACGGTCGGCCCGCTTTTGGTGAGGTCCGAGCGGTGGCTCGGCACCGTGTTCGGCAGCCATTAGGCTGCGCTATGGCGGTTCCCCTGGCTGCGAGAGCAACTGGACCAACGTGGCGCAAGCGCCGTCATTCCCTCGCTCGCCAACAGGAAGCGGCCGGCGGCCTACGACAGCAGGCAGATGTCCTGCGCGAACAGGCCGGACATACGTCAGTACCTGACCACATGCCAAACTTACCTGAACGAAAACCGCTTGCGTCCGAAGGGGGCGTCCACATACTTCCATACAACATCGTCTTCATGGACAATCTGCCAGTCCATAAGCCCGCCAGCGTGCGCAGGGCCATCGAAGCCGCCGGCGCCGAACTCCGTTTCCTGCCGCCCTACAATCCCGACTTCAACCCCATCGAGATGGCCTTCGCAAAGCTCAAGGCCCTCCTCAAAAAGGCCGCCGCCAGAACCGTCGACGACCTCCACGACGCCATCGCAACCGCCATCGACACAGTCACCCAAACCGAGTGCCAAAACTACTTCACTGCCGCAGGATATAACCGTGCGTGATCAGAAAATGCTCTAGCAGGCTGCTGAAAAACGATTTGGAGCGATCATCTCGGCAATTTTGTTTTCGTATGAGCCATTTTCCGATTCTATTTTTTCGCGGACGCCCATCCATTGATTCTTTCGTTTCGCGAGGTGGGCTCTCGGCCGAGTTTTTCAGCAGCCTGCTAGTTCGAATTTTCTGGCTTAGTGTCCACACCTGGATAGTTTGCGTCTTGGAAATGTCGGATAGGACAAAAGCAAAAGACAACTGGCCAGCTCACGCTTCACGTTCTTCTATGTGCTCCACAAGGAGCATCTATACGACGGAAGGATAGGTGAAAAAAGTCAAGTGCACCAAATTGACTGTAAAGTGCACCAATATGCTTGCTTCAACACGTTGGGTGAAATGGTAGGCCGCGCCATAACCGATGCCGGCGAGTGTAGCAAGCGCGACGTACGCAATGCCGCCACCGATGTGTGAAATACCAAACACGACTGCGGAAACGAACAATGCCACTAAGGCAGCGGAAGGAACTTTATTGCTCAACGCTTCCGCCAGATACCGCTGAAGGAGCCCACGGAAGAAGGTCTCTTCGGCGAGACATGTTACCAACAGATTCGCGGGAACCCACATGACTAGAATCGTCGGTAATTTGGGGTCCCAATGTACAAATCCCATCGCCAAGGCCGGTGGAATTAGCAGGACAGGTGTAACAACTGCAATCATCGCAGTGGTCAAGACGGCACGACTCCATTTCGTCCTGCGCTGTGGCTGCACACACACCGCATAGACCAGCACCCCCGCCAACGCTTTGTCGTAATTCCAATATAGCGTGTACGGCACCGACGAGGATGACAAGGTCATGGCTTCGAACACCAGAACATTGTTAATCCAAGGCACTTGATGGCTGGCTAAGGCAATTCCACAGACAACGAGAACGACCCACGCCAGACCCCGCACGGCCGTGGAAAACGTAGATCGGACCGCTGCAACACACGCTCCTGCAAACACAAGAATAAAAGCAAGGCCAATCCATTCGACAATGCCCACAGCAAACGCGGCCGCGATGGAAAGCGCTGTCAACGCCGGCCATCCGTAGCGGATGCGCGGGAACATTGCCATTCCAAATGCAAACCAAAGGAAAAAGTACGGAAGGCCGGTCGCTATGTCGCTTATCACGGTTCCAAGTGCCCCGTTATAAAGGCCTTGTCCTGGCCCTTCTCGATGACTGACTGCCACGCGACAACGGGAGCACGCCACGAGTGTCCCATGCTGCCCGATCGCATTGACTATCGACGTGGAATCAACAAGGTTTGTTAATTGGCTGGCCAAACTAGTACACATACCCCACAAATATCTCCCTAGGCAAAGACTCGCTCATTCCAAGACCGGCTGAGTTTGTTGGAGCCATTATTTTGCTGTCCGCGTCTTGGCGGACTGCGCCACGAATAACGGCTGATGAGGCTTCCGGAAGGGGTGCAGCGAGACTAACTGCTGTGCTTGCGGGCGAAAGTCCCGCCGCCGAAATTCTCAGTTTGGCGTCGTCGTTATATCCGGCAGGAGCCTTGGGTGAACAGGCGACCTGAAAGCCCGTAAGTAAAAGCCCCGGAGGGCCGGGAGGACATAGAACCTCTCAGGTTTGGTCAATACGGGGGGACGGGGTAAACGAGGGATGTTGTAAGGTGAATGGCTGGACCGGTCTTAAACCTGACACATCCGCGGAAGGCCCCTCTCCGAACTGTGAGGTGCCTGATGCTTGAAGCCGTACTGGGGAAAACCCGACGTGCGGAATTTTGGGGAGGGCGGCTGGAACCGTGAGCTACGGAGGAAATTTGAACCCACCCCGCAATCAAAAAAGTGGGGATGGGAACCCTCTTCCTACGGATGAGCGCCAATGCCTTGCCCGACAAAATGGTGGCCGTCTCACCGACCCGCAGTGCCGTGCGGCACATCCGGGTGCGCGCCAAGCTGCCAGACTTAAGAATTCACGATTTGCGCAACTCCGTTGACAGTTGAGCGCTGAAGCTCAGAGAAGACCTGCCGATTATTGGGAAGCTGCATGGACATACACAAGTACAGACGACCGCTCTGTACACACAAATGGCCCGAGACACCGTGGAGGCCTCAGCTGCTTGAACCAGTGATAGCATCGAGAACAACCTCTATGCCGCGCCATTGGGTCGCCGATATCCGACTCTTCTTCAGCGGCGAGGGCTTCCCGTTCCAGCGTTGCCACGTCGTCCACATCCAGGACTTCGTCTGCGGCTTCGTCATCCGGCACATCTTCGTCTAGACCAATCAGTTGAGCGTGACGATTGCTGATAATGGCATCGAGATGGTTCTGAAGCGTTTTGCGCAAGGCATGAAAACTGCTGGCAAGCCGGCGCCGATAAATGGTCATGACGAAGCCTACCGCAGTGCGCTCGTTGGCACTGGCCTGATTGTAAGTACTCGTAATGTAATCCTCGACTGCATCATAAAGCGCCTGCTCGGCAGGCGTCATCTCTAGGAAACGGTCTTCGATCCGGCGGTCGGCTATGGGAGTGGTTAACATTCCCGCCTTGAAATACCGCCTCAATAGTTCGCGGGTAAGAGCCTATTCATTATGACTATCTCTCCTGAATCCTCGCTCATTGGGTTTGGACACAAAATCATTCGTTCGCTTGGCATTGACCAAGCAAGGCGCGACTCGAAATGTAGAAAACTCACCTTTCGAACACACGAAGCGCAAAATCACTCTCAAGAAAGGCCGGTTCCGCCCTTGGAACCGGCCTTTTTCCCGTTCAATTCATCGATGGGTTGGGTAATTTTTACCAAGACTCAACGCGGGATTTCTCAGATCCAATGTTTTCGACTTCCAGTAGCAACCACCAATAACTGAAAATAGTAGTGACATCTTGCATCACTACCGGTAAAACTTTGGAAAACTGAAGATTGTGATTGAGCTTGGCGGACGGTTTCCCGACACTCTCTGCCTGCTCACTGTGCAATAAGGGGAATGAATTGTGCATAGAATAGGGCAGGAAAGACGGGGTGATCCCATTGCAGTGTCCTAAAACAGCTCACCATCGAGTGGGTTGTTCCGGGTAATGGTGGTCCGATTAGAGAAAGGGTAAGCGATGAAACTACGTAATTGGATTGTGGCGTCCTTGATGGCGTCTGTGGCCTTACCTGTTGGCCAGGAGGCATACTCACAGACACTAGCGCTGGAAGAAATTGTCGTTACCGCCCGTAAGCGAGACGAAAACATATACGAAATACCGGTTTCGGTGAGCGCTTTGACCGATGCCATGCTTGAGGAAGCGGGCATTGACAATGCGCAAGATTTGTCCGCCTTCATTCCAGGGCTGGACTTCCGGCAAATCGGATTTGGTGGCCGCAACAACGCCAACATCCGTGTGCGCGGCATGATCCAGCAAATCATCACCCCGTCCACCCAGATCGGCGCCCTGTTCTATGACGGCTCCTACGTGGGCGGTGGCGGTGGCTTCCTGCCCATCGGTGATGTGGAACGGGTCGAAGTGATCAAAGGCCCGCAAACCGCGTACTTCGGGCGCAACACGTTTGCCGGTGCCATCAACTACATTCCCAAGCTTCCTGGCGACGAATGGGAAGGGGATATCTCTCTCTCGTGGTCGCCGACGGATCATGATGAATACAACTTCAACGCCGGCATAGGCGGGCCCATTGGCAGCCGACTGGGCATTCGCGTCTGGGCCGGATATGACCGCGACGGCGGCGACTTCAGTTTTGACGATGGCGAGCCGTTCGGGCGTTACACCGATACCTCTGTCAATGGCACGTTGGTCTATGACGCAACCGAAGACCTGCGTATCAAGGTCAACGGCTATTACACGGAATCTGAAGACACCTCCGTGGGTATCGGCGTGAAAGCTCCCGTGCCGGCGGGCAGCTGCGGCATCATCTACCGTGGCCAACTTCTTAACGTGGTAACCGGAGAAAGAACACCATTTGAATCCGACCTCAGCCAACTGCGAGTGGACAACTTCTGCGGCCGGTTCCCGAATTCTCCGGTGCTGGAGTTTCCAGCAACCCGTTTCCCGACAGCTGCGAATACCTTTGGCGGTCAGCGCCGTGTTGATTCCTTGTCCGCGGTCAATCCACGGTCGGAAGACTTTTCGATTATTCGAGATCCTCAGGGTGGTTTAGGCGGTTGGCACCAGACCTATCGTTTTCAGCTCAGCGCTGAATACGATATTGCCGATCACACCATTAACTTACTTGCGTCCCGCGCCAGCACGGGCACGACAACCCGCGTGGACTTCTTCTACGGCATACCGTTCTTAAGTTTCGTTTCACCGGATACAATGTATCCCATCGGGACTGAAATTGCCGTACGTGAGTTTTATTACGAAGCGCGCGTCTCCTCGCCGCAGGATCAGCGGTTCCGATGGCTCCTTGGCCTCAGTGCCTACAATCAGCATTACAATGCCTTCCCGGACTCCTCTCGCCTAACGTCAGCCATTGACCGGCAGCGCAGTGTCACGGAAGGGGTCTTCGGGTCTTTGGATTACGACATCACCGATGACATCACCCTCTCCATCGAAGGCCGCTATCAAGAGGAGAAATTCACGGCCGTTGAATTCGGCAATCCGACCCTGCCGTGCGGCATCGTGTTTATCTGTAATGAGACCAACGCTTACGATGCCTTCCTGCCGCGCGTGATCTTGAGTTACGCGCCCATGGACGGAGCGACCACCTACGTCAGCTGGTCACAAAGCAAGCTCTTGGGTCTGGCCACTCAGGCGGCCTACATCAACAGTATCGCACCGGACGTCATTCCCGCCGAAGCTGTTGACGTGTTCGGCAACTTCACCCCGCCGCAGAAGAACACCCAGTATGAATGGGGATGGAAGCAGCAGTGGGACAACTGGAATATGACTTTGGCCATCTTCTATATTGATTGGAACAACCAGCCCTTCCCGGCCGTGATCTTCCTGCCCACAGGTGGTACGTCATCCTTCCGCGGCCCAGGGGACTCCGAATACTCAGGCTTTGATTTCGAGTTCAGTGGTCAGATCACAGAGTGGTTCGGCATTTCCGGGCAGATGGCCTATTCCAACGGGGTTATGAGGGACTACTCCAACTTCGGCTCCAACGAACGGGTCGGTTTGGCGGCACCGGGTGTGGTCGCGTCGGATGGCAATCCTGTCCGCGGCCATCCGGAATGGACTGGCTCGTTGAGCCCGGTAATCACCGGCACGATGCTCGATCGCGACTGGTTCATCCGGACCGACGTACTTTATACAAGCAAGTACTTCACCGATTATTCCAAGTACAACACCAATCCGTCCCGCATGGATGTGAACGTCCGGGCCGGTATGACCCTGTACGAAGGAATGGATATTGAGCTCTACGGCAACAACATCTTCAACGATAAAACCTTGCCGACCACGGCCGGTACGACCACGGCGTTCAATCACGCCGCCGGCAATGCCGCCCGGAAGATCTTTTCGGGTATGCCGATTGCATTGGAATATGGCATTCGCTTGAAGGCCAGCTTCTAAGGCTGACACCAGAACGTAAATTGGAAGGCCGGTCTTCCGACCGGCCTTCCAATTTAGTGCAACACCAAATTCGCTGACAAATCAAGTATTTGTCATTGCACTGGGGCAAACTCGTCATTAAGGCCGGCGGCGATCCTCCCGACAGGCGCGCGGTTGCGGTAACGCAGGTCCTTGGCATCGGGGAGGCCGGTGGCACGCCGGGCTCACGCTTACCGCGATCACGTGGATCTTCCGCGCATCGTAGGCGGCGTCCATGAGATCGTAGAGATTGACGACCCGTTCGGCGTTCGTCGCGGCCAGCACGGGCACACCTGCTGCACTTAACCTTCCGAACGCCATATGCCTCTGATATTTAATAATCTTTTCGGTAGGTCCGCCAATATGATGTTTTTGCAACATACTGGCCAAAACGGGTAATGTGATTCCATTGGTCCATAGAAGTTGCCGCTGCCGGTGGTAAACTAATAAGGATCGCATTCCTTGATATCGGGCACGTGAAACGCATCGCTCGGTCGAACACTTCTCGTGGGGTTTCATGTCTTTCCAAAAATCGCTTTCAGTCACTGCCGCGGCCTTGGCCATCGCCGCACCGCTAAGCCCTGTCACCGCGCAAACCATTTCTTTGGAAGAAATTGTGGTGACCGCTGAACGACGGGAACGAAACCTGCAAACCACACCCCTGGCGGTGACGGCCTTGTCCGAACTGCAAATGGAACGCCGCAATATCACGGAAACCATCGACCTTGGCCGGCAAGTGCCTCTGTTGATTGCTTACAACAACGTTACGCTGGGCGCCTCACTCGCCTATTGGCTGCGTGGCATTGGTTCGACGGAATCTCTAGCCACCTTTGATCCGCCGGTTTTGACCTATGTGGATGAAGTTGCCAACCCCCGTCAGAACGCCAACAATCTTGAACTGGTAGAAATCGAACGAATGGAAATCCTGCGCGGCCCGCAAGGCACCCTGTTCGGCCGTAATACAACCGGTGGCGCGGTTAATATCGTCACCAAAAAACCGAACAACGAGTTCGAGGCCAAGGGTGAAATCGGCTATGGACGGTTTGACGAAATACGGGTGAAGGGCAGCGTCAATATCCCTATTACTGACAAGTTTCTAACCAAATGGTCTGCATTTTATCTGGAAGACAATGGTTGGCAGAAAAGTGTCGTCAACGACGAGAACTTTAACTTTGCCGAACATTTTGGTCTTCGCGGCGCCATCCGTGTGCTTCCCGCAGATAACATCACCTGGGATATGTCGGTAAATTGGAGTACACAAGACCACCAGAATCTACAGTCCCCCGTGGACCCGGTGGCATCGAACACCAATCTTGCGGAAGGCAAACAGGGGCCTTGGCTATTCAACGGCAGCCCAAGATTCCAAGGCGTGTTTCTCAACAACTGCAAGACCGGAGATGAACCTCTAGATTGGGTGCGGAACAATTGTACGGCTAACGAAACCACCAGTTACGACATTTATTCCAACCTTATCATCGACATGGACAGCTTCAGCATTGGTTTCATCACCGGCTACCGCAACCTCAATCACGACTTTGTTAGCCCTTTATTTGCTCGTACGCCTGAATTGCCACTGTCCAACGACGGTGATCACAACATGTACAGCCAGGAGCTCAAGCTCACCGGTGACGCATTAGATGGCCGGCTCAGCTACGTCAGCGGTTTCTTCTATATGAAGGAAGACAATCTCTCACGGTTTGAAACGTCGCTTATGTTTGCTCCGAATACGATACCCATCGTTCTTAATGACAACACAATGGAAAATGATACGGAAAGTTTTGCTTGGTATGCTCAGGGTGATTATGAGGTTGTCGATAACCTGACTTTCACCGCTGGCATACGATGGACCGATGAACGTAAACATATTCCGTTCTATTTCCACACCAATGACGCCGGCGTGACCTTCGATATCGACGATATCGTGGCAACAGGGACACCCGACAAAGTGACGGCGATCCAGTGGACCCCCCGGTTTGTACTGCAATACCAGATCAACGACGACATGATGGTCTTCGCGTCTGCGACCCGAGGCTTCAAGTCCGGCGGATGGAACGGCCGCGCTGGCCAGGCTCGCCTCATGACACGGTTCGAAGAAGAAACCGTATGGTCCTATGAAATCGGCACCCGCTCCGAATGGCTCGATAACCGACTCCGGTTCAACGCCACCCTCTTTGATGTCACCTACAGCGAACTGCAGTTGCCATCGCTGGCATTCCAGCCAGCGCCGGGTGAAGCGCCTACCTTCGTCAACAACAATGCCGGTGAGCTGAATGTGCGGGGTGCCGAACTCGAAGTTTCCGCGGTGCTAGCCGAAGGCCTGAATGTGTACACTAACATTGGTCTCCAGGATGCTAAGTACAATGAAATCACCCCGGGAGCCCGAGCCAGCGGTTTTATCCTCGGTGTGACGGTTCCTCAGCGAGCTCCAGAGTACACGATCCAGGCTGGGTTCGACTATTCAACCTATATGGACAATCTTACCGGCGACCTGACTTTTGCCGCCGATTTTCAGGTCACCGATGACTACTGGATGTCAGGTCAAAACCCGCCGGATTCCTTCAATGACGGGTTTGAAACAGTCAACGCGTCTATCAGTTGGGATCATGAGGACGGCACTTGGGGCATACAGTTCGGGTGCAAGAACTGTCTCGACGAGCGGTATGTAACCACCGACTTCCTCGATGCGCGGTTCATCGGCGATCCTTTGCGCTGGAGTATCCGGTTCAAATACGCGTTCAATTAATCTGTCCGCTGGTATTGTCAGATTAACTAACGCTGAGCAGGAAGAACCCATAATAGCAGACCCCCAGGCAGCAAGTTGCCTCCAATCAGCCAGGGGCATTGTCAGATTAAGTATGCTTGGTCGTCTTTTCCCGTCCCCCTTCTTGGATCTGGGGCCACACAAACCCTGGGCTTTTTGATCAAATTCCCTTTCGTTTACCTTATCCGCCGGTACTCGTGATAAAGTCTACCCAAGCCATCCATCGCCTGGCGCTTCCATGTGCTGATCTGATTGGGGTGAACCTTGTAGCGCGCCGCGATCTCCTGGATCGCACGGTCGCCACGTCGCGCCTTCAGCGCATTATTCACGTTGAACTCGGGCGTAAACTTCCGTCGCTTCGTCATCTCGTATTCCTCCGTAACCGGTGAAATATGAAGCGGTTAGTGTGCAGGATGCGTAGCCATGTACATCGAATCCGTCCCCAACCGATCCTCCCCGCCCGCCACCTGCTCCGCGAGTCCTATCGCCAAGCCGGCAAGGTCAAGAAGCGCACCCTCGCCAACCTCTCCAGCTGGCCACCCGCTCTCGTCGAGGGAGTCCGCATCCTGCTCAAGGGCGGCACCGCGGTGCCGAGCCTCGATGAAGCCTTCGACATCGTCCGCTCTCTGCCCTGTGGCCATGTCGACGCGGTGCTGGGAACGGTGAAGAGGTAGTGTCCAGAATCTTTCGCACTTTTTGTATTGGGCTGGTGGCTGATTTGGTCAGGCCGTGTTCCTTTGCTGCGTGAGTAGATTCATATTCATGTATCGTTTTAGGGACCATTTGCTTCCGGCTATGTGTCTTAACCTTGCTGCAGCCAAGTTGAGCGCCGATTGACCGTCAGGGAACGCTCCGACTACGCGGGTACGGCGTCTGATTTCGCGCATGATTCGCTCTAGCAGGCTGCTGAAAAAGTCTTCCTTTTGAGGCTTTGGAATGATTCTTTCTCTTTGTTGATTGCATGGAGGAAGTAATGCGTGGAGGCGACGATCGGACGGAGGGTCTTTTTTCTTATGTGAGCTGCGAGGCTCGTGTTCCGGCGACGCATCCGCTTCGCCTGATCCGTGGGCTGGTTGATGAGGCGCTGGAGCTTATGTCGCCGGATTTCGAGGGGTTGTATTCGAAGATCGGGCGTCCCTCGATCCCGCCGGAGAAGCTGTTGCGTGCGCTCCTGTTACAGGCCTTTTACTCAATCCGCTCGGAACGTCAGCTGATGGAGCAGATGGATTACAACCTGTTGTTCCGTTGGTTCGTCGGATTGTCGATGGACAGTGCGGTGTGGGATGCGACGACGTTCAGCAAGAACCGCGACCGGCTGCTGGATGGAGAGGTTGCGCGGAGGTTCCTGGCGGTGGTTGTGGAGCAGGCGCGTCGGCGCGGCCTGCTGTCGGACGATCACTTTTCCGTGGACGGGACGCTGATCGAGGCCTGGGCGTCGATCAAGAGCTTCCGCCCCAAGGACGGCGGCGACGAGCCGCCGGGGCCGGGGCGCAACTCGGAGAGGACCTTCCACGGCGAGAAGCGGTCCAACGAGACCCATGCCTCGACGACCGATCCCGACGCCCGGCTGTACCGCAAGGGGAATGGCCAGTCCTCGCGTATGGCCTTCATGGGCCACGTGTTAATGGAGAACCGCAACGGGCTCCTGGTCGGGGCCTGCCTGACCCGGGCCACCGGCACGGCGGAACGCGAAGCCGCCCTGGCGCTTCTCGATGCCCATCGCCCGGGACGGCGGCGGATCACGCTGGGCGCGGACAAGGCCTATGACGTGGCGGCCTACGTCGAGGCCTTGCGGGCGCGTCGGATCACCCCGCACATCGCCCGCGACGACCATGTAACCAAGACCGGCAAGCGGCGGCGCACCTCCATTGACGGCCGCACCATGCGCCATTCCGGCTACGCCGCCAGCCTGCGCATCCGCAAGCGCATCGAGGAGAGCTTCGGCTGGATCAAGACCACCGGCGGGCTGGCCAAGACCCGGCACAAGGGCATCAAAAGGGTCGGCTGGATGTTCGAACTGACCGCCGCCGCCTACAACCTGGTCAGGCTCCCCAAGCTGCTGGCGGAGCCCGTGCCATGACGGCACCGGTGGCCTGCCAGCTGATCGGCCGGTGGCGGATCGTCGAGGCCAACCTGTGGGACCGCGGCTATCTCGACCTCGACGGGCCCGCCGTGCTGGTCATTCGCGAAGATGGTCACGGCGAGATCGCCTTCGGCGCTCTGAACGCCAGCCTCGACCTGGAATACGGCCGATCCATCGTGTTCTTCACCTGGGCCGGCTTCGACGAGATGGACGAAGTCAACGGTTCAGGATCGGCCGAACTCCTCGACGACGGATCGTTGGAGATTGAGTTCGCCTATCATCTCGGCGATAAGGCCACCCTCAAAGCCGAACCAGCCACTTTTTCAGCAGCCTGCTAGTGGATTGTTGGTCTTGAGCTTGATCCAGTGCTGGTCAGGGAAAGCATAGAAACTGAAAGTCTCTTCAATGTGGCTCTCGACCAACTCGGCTGCCGTGGTCAGCTTAGTGCTCTTGAGAGAGAAGATAACGTCCTCGGCTTTCCTGGTCGCGGCCTCTCGGCTCTCCTGGGCGTGGATAGCTTTCAGCATGTGGGCAACTTCGCGCACTTTGGTCGAAGGAACATGGCTGAAGATGTTGCGGTAGAAATGGACGACGCAGCGTTGCCAGCGGGCCTTGGGGCAGACCTCCGCTATACTCTCTACCAAACCCAGACAGGCGTCAGAGATAACCAACTGGACGCCTGACAGCCCGCGCGCCTTGAGATGCTTAAGGAATGCGCCCCATCCCGCCTTATCCTCCTTGGCACCCTCAACGATGCCCAAGATCTCGCGGAAGCCCTCCTGGTTGACGCCGATCGCCACCAATAGCGAAACATTACGCACTTCGCCGGCCCAACTGCGCTTAAGGACGATGCCGTCCACATACACATAGGGATGATCGCCCGCAATCGGCTTATTGCGCCAAGCGTCGATCTGCTCATAGATTTTCTTGTGAAGGTTCGAGACGGTTCCTGGCGAAACCCGCGTGCCCCACAACGCCTCGGTGATGTCCTCCACACGCCGTACCGAAACACCGGCCAGATACATCTCCATCAAGGCCTCTTCGACCGATGCCTCCCGACGCCGGTAACGCTCGATGATCGCCGTCTCAAAGGTCTGACGGCGCAGCTTGGGAACCTTCAGAGAAACCTCGCCAGCCCGTGTCTGAAGCTTCCTCTCGTAACTGCCGGCCCGCGTATCGCGACGGGCCTCACTGCGTTCGTAGCGCTCAGCATTGCAGAGCCGGTCCGCTTCGGCGTCCAATAGCGCGTTCAGGGTCTCCTCAACACTGCCCCGCACTACCTTGCCCAGGTGATCCTGTATACGTTCGTCATCAATCCGTATGACGTGCGACAATGCCTTCGTGTTATCCTTTTCCATGGTGGCTCCTTCCTTCTGGAGTGGCTGATTGAACAAAACCAACCTAACCAGACCCGGAGCCACCAACCCCAAAAATGTGCGAAAGATCTTTTACGTTATCGGTGAAGAAGCTCGGTCTCGACAAGCTGATCGATCCCAGACCGTCGGCGAGAACCGACGGGCTGAAGGAGAGCCTGCTCGGTGAACCGGGCTTCGACCGGGTGACGGTGATTGAGGCGGACGGAGAGTTCCGCAGTGTCGGCCGGCTGTTCGAAGGGCTGTCGTTCCAGGCCGAGGGAATGGACCTGGTCCTGACCTTCCGCATGCGCACCGCCTATGACGACATCCTCGCCGACGGGCTCAAGCGCCGCCATTCGGTGCAACAGATCATCGCCGCGCTGCTCAAGGCCGAGATCGCCGACAAGCCCTCTTCGATGTATTGTTGGAAACGCGCTCGAAGCGCTGATGGTAGTGCTGCTGGCATGGAAAATCCTCCCGAATTAAGGAGGAATCACAATTCGCAAAGATTGGGAAGACCATCGATTCAACATTCAAAATCGACGCTTTAGAGTGACGGCACTATTGAGGTTCTGTCGGAGTGCATCAGACCGGTGTTCTCCCCCATCGCACCCATCCGGAACCTTCGTGCCCGAAACTGAAGGCTTCCGGGTGCAGCATTTCCGCAAGTATTTCCGCTGATTCCACAACCCGGGGCCCCGGGCGGTTGAAATACTGCTTGCCGTCAGTAACGAACACGCGCCCTGTCTGCACTGCCGATAGCCGCGGCCACTCGGGGCGAGATGTTAATCCAGGCATTTCCTGTATCGACCGGGGAATGTCGAACCCGCATGGCATTATTGCCACCACATCCGGGTCTCTGGCCGCCAACTCTCCGATATCCAAATAGCCTGAATGGCGGCCCGCCTCACCCATCATCACAACGCCACCCGATATATTCACCAACTCTGGCAACCAATTTTCGGCGTGCATTAAAGGATCGATCCACTCTATGCAAGCGATCGAAGGCCGTGTCGCACAGGACTCTGCAGTGCTGCGGATCGCTTCCAGGCGTTCATTCAAGCTGCCCACCAATCTCTCACCTTGAGCCGTTGTCTCAAGCGTATCGGCTACTGTGACAATATCCTGCCAGATATCACGCAAGGCCATTGGTTCCAATGCGACTATCTTTGGACGGGAGTTGACCAGTTCGCTAACCGCGCGTTCCACATCGGCAAGAGTTACCGCGCAGACCTCACATTGTGTCTGAGTAATGATCACCGTCGGCGCTAGGCGATCAAGCAAATCGGCATCCACCCGATAAACCGATAACGCGTCTGAAACGATCGTCCGTACCTGCGTATCAATCAAACGGCTCGGCGCTTTGACATCTATGTTTGACGAGGAACAAACCGGCACACGGGCGACAGAAGCGGGGAAATCACACTCGTGGGAGCGACCAACAAGCTGCTCCTCGAAACCCAGTGCCGAGACGATCTCAGTAGCGCTGGCAATCAGCGATACGATCCGGTGCTCCGGCATTGATGTGAATTATGCCACCCGGCCCATGGTCATGGGCAGAGGATCGCGCAATGACACCCGGCTGAACAACAACGGCAGAAATGCCGCCATGCTGATAAGCGTATTGCGGAAGAACGGTATGGCCTGTACATAGCATTCAATCAGCCCGGGCAAAGTCTGCGGGTAACGTAGCCCATCACCAAATGCCCACACGCCGAAATTCGACACAACGAAGAAGGCAACTGCTGAGCCCAAACCCGTTGCGGCAATTCTCGGCCACGAGCGCTGCAAGCGTAGGAGAAATCCGCAGGTGACCACAATGGCAACAGACAGATACACAATCGGCTGGCTGGGGTAAAACGCCCAATCCACCCTGCCGGTAACTAGCCAAATGCCGAGGTCCCCAGCGATATAGACCGCTAGTGGCAACAAGTAAGCCATCCCCTGGTTGGCAAAGCAGGCAGCGCCGAATATACACAGCGGCAAAATCGGCGAGAAATTCCAAGGGTAAAGGGTGTTTTCCGGATCAATGGGTATGCCAAAACTGTGAAGCAGATATGGCGCAAGTCGAAAACCAACAGCAATGATGATCACCGCAATCAGAGTGGATATTCTTGGATGCATGATTGCGAAGCTCCTGCTACTGCGCTTCAGTGGCGCTCTTTGGGATCAAAAGGCTATGGTAAGAGATCGTAATACACAAAGCCATCTCTTTCCACGCCTGCACCACCGATAAAGTCGACCGGCTGAGAGAAAATTGGCCCATCATGGACGAAAGTGTGAAATTCACCGTTTTCACCACAAGGGTCGACGTGGCCTGGCAGGTCGGCCAGAAACGCATCATCAAACCGGCGCCCGGCAAAGGACGCATCAAGCGCCTTCAAATCAACGCAGACACCGCGACGGCAACCGCCTTCTTCCGCCCCATCGGCACCACCAGCCGCTTGTCCCGCGCGACCACGGCATGGCGCAGCCTCCGCTCCCGCATCGCGCCGTGCTTCGTCACCATCGCGATCGCCAGCCCTCGAGATTTCGGCTCCGGGCTCCAGTGCACCTCGCCGCGCAGGCTGGCACTAGCGCGTCGTCCGTGGCGTTCTTGCCCGTCCTGTTGCTGCGCTACCGGCGCTTCGGCCATCTGTACTTGGTGACCAACAACGCGCGCTTCCTGATCCTGCCCGGCGGCCCGCTCAACCTGGGCTCGCGGGTGAACGAGCGCAACTCCCGCGCCGGCCGTCGCACACGATCCGCAATAGGTTTCAACGTGGAATCATCCCCGATCCGGCCCCCCGGTACCACACGGGAGCAGACCGCACCCAGAGGGGTGATGTAATCCGCATTCCGTTTGATCTCTGGATTGGCGGTAGTCGCAGATTACCAATTATCATCAATATACTCGGAGTCCTTGAAAACCCGAATATGAAGACTTGAGGTCCTGGACTGGATCGATTCAGGTAATCCAATGATCCATCCCGGTTTTCTCACTTCTCCGGAACGTCGCGAGCTTGAGGCCTGCGTGCGCAGTCATCGCGAAGATCATGGAGTTGGGCGACGTGCGAATGCGATCCTTCTTCTGGATGATGGCAAATCCTGTCAGATGATCGCCGAGTTTTTGTACCTGGACGACGATACGGTTCGGGGCTGGTACAAGACCTTCCGGGAGAACGGCTGGGAGTCGCTTGCGGTTGATGGCTGGAAAGGCGGCCATTCCCGGCTGACGGCTGGTCAGGAAACTGCACTGTGCGACTGGCTTGACGGACGGTTTTGCCGGTCGACGGTTGAGATCAGAGCCTACATCTCTGCTGAATTTGGTCTGGAGTATTCTCACTGCGGGTGCCTCAAGGTGTTGTCCCGCCTGGGGTTCGAGTATCGCAAGCCCAAGGCCCTGCCGCGCGTTGCGTCAGTTGAAAGTCAGGCTGCATTCATTGCGCTCTACGAGAAGCTGATGCGAGACCTGCCCGCCGACGAAGCCGTCTACTTCGCAGATGCGGTGCACCCGGAATACCAGTCCAAACCTGCCTTTGGATGGGTGAAGGCCGGGTCGAACCCCGCTGTGCTCGGCACGGCAGGGCGAGGGCGTGTAAACATTCACGGCGCGCTCAATCTCGAAACCTTCGACGCGCCCTTTGTCGAACCGACCACGGTTGATGGTAAGAGTGCTGCGCAGCTTCTGGCCAAAATCGAAGAACGCAACCCCGACAAGCGTCTCATACATGTCTTATGGGACAATGCCGCCTATCACAAAGGGCCGGACGTCAGGAACTTCCTGGCGAGGCCAGACTGTAGACTCCACTTGATCCCACTGCCGCCATATTGTCCACATCTCAACCCCATCGAGCGCCTCTGGGCTGTCCTGCACAAATACGTCACCCACAACCGACATTACCCAACTCAAAAGCAATTCGCAGACGCCGTCCTGGCATTCATGCGGGAAACCATCCCAAGGGAATGGAGAACATTCCGCGACCAGGTATCAGACAATTTCAGCCTCATAACCCACGACAAATTTCGGGTTTTGGCGTGAGGGCGGTATAATGCCTGAAGACGTGTCGGGTTCAGTCGCCAGAGCGCGCAGTATTGTGTTAATAGAAGTAAAGAACCCCCAATGGGTGGGTGAGGGCTCTTTGGTTCACTGGTCGGGTCAGTGAAGGTTGGGTATTTCCTTCATACTGAATTTAGACCGTGAGCGCAACCCTTAAAAAGGAGTTACGGCCATGGCTGTCAGTATTCAAAAAATCCCGAAAAAGCCGATAAAAGATGAAGAGGCATTAGAAGCCGAAAAACAGTCTAAAGAAACGGCTTGGGAACCAAATAACCGAATCACGCACCAAGACTGTCTTGAAGCTATTCGGGATCGCGCTGGCTACGAGGACCTTGTGGACCATGACGAGTTGCGCCGCGACCCTGTTCTGGGTGCGGTTCTGGGCCGTTTGGATGCGCGCCGGCGGGGTTGCGAGGCGCTGGCGGGCAAATCGACGCTGAACCGTCTGGAGCACGCGCCGGAGGGCGCGCATCGCTATCGGCGCATCGGCCATGACGCCGGCGCGATTGAGGCGCTGTTCGTGGACCTGTTCCTCGACGCCCATGAGCGCACGCCGCAGCGGCTGGTGCTCGACCTCGACGCGACCGACGACCCCCTGCAAGGGCGCCAAGGAGGGCCGGTTCTTCCACGGCTATTACGACTGCTACTGCTACCTGCCGCTCTACATTTTCTGCGACGACCACCTTCTGGCGGCAAAGCTGAGGCCGGCGAACACCGACGCCAGCGCCGGGGCGGTCGAGGAAGTGGAGCGGATCGTCGGGCAAATCCGCGCCCGCTGGCCGGCGGTCGAGATCGTGCTGCGCGCCGACTCGGGCTTCGCCCGCGAGCCGCTGATGGCCTGGTGCGAGGACAATGCTGTCGACTATATCTTCGGCCTGGCGCGCAACAAGCGCCTTTTGGCCCGCTTGCAACCGGCCCTGGACCGGGCCGAGGAACGCTCGCGGAAAAGCGGAGAGCCCGCGCGCCTGTTCACCGAGTTCCGCTATGCCGATAGCTTCGCCCGGGCTCATCACCGATTATGCAACTGACCTGAGCCAAAGGCATCGAAACCGTCCTCCCGTCAAAAACAAGGAAACACCACCCGGCAGACCCCGCGCCCCAGGCGCAACCGATATCTCTGCGCCCGAAAACCGGAACTAAGAACCCGCTACCCCAAAGACTTCAAAACAGACAAAACGCCTATCCTCGACACCCCGGTGAGAAATGCGGGCTAGCGTCATCCACGACCCGAGACCACCCGATGACCCTGTTGAAGGACGAAAGCTGACCCCACGGAAAATCAGATCGTCGATCAGGGGTCGCCTCACCGCCCCGGCGTCTGCATCCCATGGGCGGCGCCAATGCGACCCAGTGATCAGTAGCCCAGCACGCTGTAGTCGCCGTCCACGATCAGACGGATGGAGGTGTAGAGCCCCAGCAGCGCGAAAAGCACCCAGGGGCAATTCAACGCCCATACATAAATGAACGTGTCGCGCCGGCCGATCCGGGCTTGCCGGTTCGCCCCGAAGAAGCTGACCCAATAGACCGATGTTGCGTAGGTCAATTGCCAGAACAGCATCGCTCCGACGATGCCCGCAACGACGGCGGGCAGGAAATCGAACGTATAGGCGGCGTAGAGAACCAGCATTGGAACCGGGGTCACGAAACCGTTGGCGATATCCACATTGTAACCATAGCTGCGCCGGTCCGCGTAGGACGCATCGATCTCGGAATACGCCGCCCAGACATCGCCCCATACCGTCGGCGAGAAAGCCTTGGTCAGCGGCACCTTTCCGGTCAGGAATTCGACGGCAGGTTTCCGACCCGTTTCACGCTGGCGCTCGCGCCAGTATTCGGCGCGCCGCTCGATATAATCGCGTTTGAGGAACAGGCAAATCTCCCAGTAGCAGATGGTCAGATTGATCGAAAAGAACAGGACCAGCAGGAAATGGATGACGTCGAAGTCGCCTCGGACCCAGAATCGTGCGCCGACGCCGGCCGCTGTCAGGGCCGCAATGGCCAGCAAGGCGAGCAGCAGAACCGAAATAGCGAAGCTGGTCCGACGGGTGTCGGATTCGGCATCCGCTCGGTCGGTTCGATGTTCGGGCATGGATGCTGATCCTCGCAAAAGACACGGCCTTGCGGCTCGCTGCATTTTACCCTGCCGGGCGTGCCGGACAGCAATGGCTGCGCCAGTTTCCCTCCCCGACAAGGCCTGTGCGGAATTTCACCAAAGTACCACCCGAATATCACCCAAAGTAGCCGGTCAATATCACTCAAAGTAGCCACCTAATTTCATCAAAGTAGCCACCCGGAGCGAAGCGACGCGGTCATGTTGTATTCGGCAAGCAAGTCTCCTTTCTTCGGTCTGATCTGAAGCTATCGCCACGAAGGCGCTATCGCAAGGCTTGGCAGCGAGGTGCGCGCGCGATGCGTGACTTTCCATGCGTCGTAGCAGCGCGCGCGCCTCGCTTTCGCCTGGCCTTTCGGATTGTCCGAATGACCGGAGCGAAGCGACGCAAGTCCCAGCCGCGCGAAGCACGGCTCTCTTGGAAGAAGTCAAGAGGAATGCAGTTGCCCACAGATGATGCAGGCGGCGGCCTGTTGGCAGGTGTGATGATGCCGTCATCTTGAATTGAGCCAGAACATTTTCGCTTTGTGCTTGCGAAGGACAAGGATCATGGTAAACATGGTTCCCTTCATCGCTCACTTGCTGGCCTCGTCTTTGTCGGCTCGCATTGACGAACCGTGCAGTTCGAACCTAATTGCACCGTGGACGAGGCGGTCGAGGATCGACCGTACACGAAGGCGCCGGCGTAGCGCGGATTGCGGAGCATCGAACGCACGCGTGTCGCCGTCAGCGGCTTCCATTGAACCGGGCCAGGGCTGTACTCCAGTCCACATCCTCGTCTGCCGGCAGAGTCTGCCGCACTGGATAGAGTGCCGCCTCCAGTGCCGCATCGTCCATGTCTGCCGCTTCCGGCCAGTTCAAACCCGAAGCTGCAAATCGTTTCAAGGTCTGCCCCACCGAGCGTCGTGCAAGACCGCATTGGGTCGCAATCGATCTGGCGCTGAGGCGCTCGTCAAAATGAAATGCCAGTACCTTCTTCACTTTCCTCATCGATAGCCTCTCTCGTGCCATCACATACTCCTCGGATAACAAGCTGAAATCCGAGACGTAGAGCGGCATGAATCGATCCAAAACAATCACTTCGTGGGGTGGCTACATTCGTGAAATTTTGCAGCCTGGAAAACCTTCGGGATGAGCAGAGGGCGGTTGCCCTGCCAACAGCCCCGTCTTGGCGGCATTGTGCGACTCTGTCATAGTGTTGAAATGGTGTATGCGCCTTCCAAACGACCACGGTCCAGTTTACTCGCGGCTCTCGCTCCGGATGAAGTGAAGTCCACAGTCGACGGATACACTGCGATCTACGACGCCAGCCCGGAGCAAAGAAAGCAGCATTACCGCTCGCTCGTAAATCGCTATTACGACCTCGTGACGGACTTTTACGAGTTCGGCTGGGGCCAGTCCTTTCACTTCGCGCCGCGGCGCCGCGGCGAGCGCTTCAAGGCGTCGCTGCTCAGGCACCAGCATTACCTCGCCGACAAGCTGCCCCTGAAGCCGGGGATGCAGGTGCTCGATGCGGGATGCGGGGTCGGCGGGCCGATGGGCAACCTGGCGCGCTATTCCAGAGCCGGCTTTGTCGGCATCAACAACAACGCCTACCAGATCGAGCGCGCGAAACACCACACCAGGGATGTGCGCTCGCTGTGCCGCTTCATCCATGGCGACTACATGCGGATTCCCGAAGGCGAAGATTGCTACGATGCCGCTTTCGCCATCGAGTCCATGCCCCACGCGCCGGACAAGGCAGGGGCATTCCGCGAAATCCTGCGCGTCTTGCGGCCGGGCGCCTGTTTCGCGGGTTACGAGTGGTGCCTCACCGATAAATTCGACCCCAGGAACGCGGAGCACCAGTGGATCAAGAACGAGATCATGGTGGGGGATGCGCTGCCGGAAATCGCGTCCATGCCGGAGATTTGCGACGCATTGTGCGCGGCTGGGTTCGAGCTTCTGGAAGCCAGGGACCGCGCGCTGGAGTCGGATCCCGGGACGCCCTGGTACCGCGCCCTGCAGGGCCGCGACCTCACTCTTTCGAGCATCCCGCGCACACCTTTCGGTCGGGTCCTCACCAATCTGACGCTGTGGGTCGGGGAGGGGCTGCGGTTATTCCCGAATGGCTCCCGCGCGGTCAGCACGCTGCTGAATGCGGCGGCGGACGCGCTGGTCGAAGGCGGCAGGTCCGGCATCTTCACGCCGATGTTCTTCTTCCTGGCCCGCAAGCCTCTGCGCCCCAGCGACTGAACACAGCGCGTCCTCGGCCACGGGTCCACCAGCACTCAGGAACGGGAACGGACGGAAACCGCTTCCGGCACGGGCGGCGCCGATGCCCCGGCGCAGGCCGTATGGGCAGCAAGGTCCAGCCGGTCCCGGCGGCGACGCTCATAGAGGCCGAGCGCGTGCAGCGGAAAATACTGCCGGTAGAGCATATAATCGAGCAGCGCCGTCCGGAAGAACACCCCGGCCATGTCCTGTTTCGGCCATGCCTCCTCCGCGTCCTGCATGTCGAGCAGGAACCGGGCGCCGTGCGAAATCGCAGCCCAGTCCGGCTCGCCCGCCTCGAGAAGCGCGATCAGGGCCCACGCGGTCTGGATGACCTGGCTTTCCTCGTGCGGGACATAGCGGCCCGTCAGGCAGCCGCTGTGGTGCTCGCCCCATCCGCCGTCCTCCCGCTGGCGCGCCAGCAGCCAGCGGCAGGCCGAGCGCAGCGCCGGATCGCCGGAAGGAGCGCCGGCCGCTCGCAGGCCCCTGATTCCGAATAGGGTGCCGTAGATGAACTGGACGCCCCATACGCCGCGCCAGGAGCCGTCGTTTTCCTGGGTCCGACGCAGCCAGGCCTCGGCCCGGGCGACAGCGCCCGCCGCCCCTTCGTCCACGATCTCCGGAAACCGCTCCATGCAGGCGGCGAGCGCCGCAAGGCAGGATGCGGTGCATTCCACAAAGGACTGCTCGGTCATCGAATCGCCAAACATTTCGGCCGGATTCAGCCATTCCAGACCGAACGCCGAACGCCGCGCCTCATAGCTGCCGAAGCTGCCATCGCGGTTCTGGCCGCGCAGCATGAAGGCGACCGCATCGCCAAGCGCCGCCCTGTCCGCAGCACCGGCCGCGATGAGACCGAGCACCGCTTCCGCCGTGCAGTCGCTCACCGGCCAGCCATGCCAGCCGCCCGCGAAGCACCAGCCGCCTTTAGGATCGGTTCGCCAGGCCTCGCGAAATCCTTCGAAGCTCCTGTCGATCTGCTCCCCCAGAAGAAAACCGGCGCCGCGCCCGAGCGCGTCCTGGACCCCGGCGGGCTCGGGCAGCGCCGCCAGCGCCTGCAATGCGAACCCCGTGTCCCAGGAGGCGCTTCTCGCGCCGGTGACGCGCGCGCCCTCCTCCTCGTCTTCCCAGATCCAGCCGTCAAGCTGCGCGAGCGCCTGCCGGCAGTCGGCGTCGTCCGGATCCTGCAACCAGAGCGCCAGGATGTTGAGAAGGCCGCTGACCGGGGAGATGCTCGTATGGCTGGTGGTCTGCAGTTCCCATCTGATGCGCCCGACAAGCGCCTCCGTACATCGCGCGCGCAGGCGCTTGCCGTGGAACCGGTCGAACAGCCGCGCCAACCCGTATCCGGCCCTGAGCCAGGGACTCGGCCGCCGATAGAGGTCGGCCTCCCGCAAGCGCCCCCGGGCCGTGGAGAAATCGGCCCCGTCAAAGCCCTGCGGAAACAGCTCCTCCCGCAGCGCCTCGGTCAGGGGCGTGACGGGCGCCTGGAACCTGTGCGCGTAAACCACCGCCATCGCCATGTAGATGAGCCGGGTATGACAGTACCAGTTCGAGGGGTGCAGCGGTATCCGGCGCGGCAGGCTCCACAATTCCGGCAGAGCGGCGTTGACGCCGCGCCAGTCATAGAGGTTGAGAAGCGCCAGCCAGAACTTGCCCCAGCTCGGAATGCCGAGAATCCCCTCGGCCCGGATGAAGCGCCGGGCAGGCTCGACCAGGGGATCGTCCCGCTCGACACCGAGCGACCGCGCCGCGACATAAACGAGCGCGGTGACGAACAGATGGGGCGGCGCGTGCTCATGCAGGCCCCATGCCCCGCTTTCGAGACGGGTCCGTTCGAAGGAGCGCAGTACGCGTCGGCGACGGTCGGGCTCGAGCGGCTGCCCGATAATGTGGCGCAGCAGCGCATATTGCGCCGTGAGCATGGGGCACCAGACCATCTCGCCTTCCCAGCCGCCGTCCTCGCGCTGGAGGCTCAACAGGCGCGCGGTCGCGGCCCTCAATGCCGGACCGGCGTCGGACGATTCGATGTCCTTCGACCGGGCGGACCCGGAGCCTCCGTCTCCGGCCGACATGGAATACAGAAACGCGCGGGCCAGGCTGTCCCGGGCCTGCTTGTCTTCTTCGCGGCCTTCGCGCCTTGCCGTCCGTATTCGCCGAACGCCATCGACCAGCCACCAGAGGCGAACCGCAAGCGCGCAAAGGACGGTCCGGGCCCGATGCGAAGCGAACCGGCGGAAGGACAACGAAACCTCCCCGGCCACCGCCCGGACCACCGTTCCGCAAAATGCGAGGCTCATCCCCATTGCGGATCGGTCTTCGCAGGCGAGGATCCGCGTGGTCCGGTCGCGATATACCGAATTCGCCCGCCAGCCCCGGTAGATCGCGGATCTGAGGGCCGCCGACTCTACGCGATGATCGGCGAAAACCTCATAGAGCCCCATTGCCAGAATTTCGGGAATGCGGCTCTCCCGGAAGCGTTCGGCGACGAAGTCCCGAAAGTCCTTGCTCTTGGCGAGCGTCAGTGCATCGCCGAAACCGAGCGTCATGCCGACCGCTGTCAAGGGGTGATAGTGCCCGGCCGCATCGCCTATAAGCGCCCGGCGCGAACTTCCGTAAGTGACGCGCGGCCTCAACCGGTTGGCTGCTGCATGGAACCGCCCCGCCCGCAGCGCCTCGACGAAGGCCGGCCCGAGCGCCCCCGGCAGCAGGCCGGCATAGGCTTCCGACAGGAAGCCGATGCGGTCGCGGGCCGTCCAGCGGTCCAGCGGCACATCGACGATGACCCGGATGCAACTGTCCGCCAGGCCGTAAATGAGGACCGGCCCCGGCCCGCCCAGCACCACATGCCCGTATCCTTCGAACGGCAGGTCCGCCTTGTGCACCGTGACCCCCAGCATCCGCGAGCAAAGCACCGGGTCCGTGGAGAGGCCCAGCGACTGGCGCACGATCGAGGCCCGGCCGTCGGCGCCGACGATGCGCGCGGCGGTTACGCATCGTTCCGCGCCGTTTACGGAATAGACGGCCCGCCCGTCATCGACCGCATTGACCCGCGCATGGGGAATGAAATCGACACTGGCCTCGTTCCCGATGGCTTCCCGGAGGCGCGAGACGAGCAGCGCGTGGTCACAGGCCAGACCCCGGGATCCGTCCGGATAAGGCAGCGGAATCGGCTCGGAGCCGTCTTCCGGAAACACCACGAATCCCTTGCCGGCGGCGCTGCCGGGCAGGGTGTCGATATCTATCCCGACCTCCTGCAACATCTTCACGGCAGGCGGATGCAGCCATTCTCCAGCCAAGCGCCCAGACGCCTTCGGATTGGCTTCGAGCAGAGCCACGCGGGCGCCTTCCCGCGCGTGCGCCAGCGCGCACAGGCTCCCCACCGGGCCGGCGCCGACAATGGCGACATCGTAGGGCCGCCCGGCGGCGGCGCTCATCGGAAGACGCTCGGCTCCGCGCGGAGACGGTAGCGGACACGACACGGCGTCTCCGGCCCCGTCACCCAGCTGCCGTAATTCGGACGCGGAAACCTCGAATCGGCCATGAAGTCGAAGCGGTCGAGCAGAACCGTCCAGATCGCCTTCAGCTGCATATAGGCGAAATTCTTGCCCATGCACGCATGTTTGCCGCCGCCGAAGCCGATCAGGGCGTAATGATGCTGCCTGTCCTCGCTGGCGGGCGGCGCGAAACGGTCCGGGAAGAACTGCTCCGGGTCGGCGAAGACATAGGGCAGGCGGTGGGAAACCGCCGGCGACACCATGGCCATTGTGCCGGCGGGCACGACACAGCCCCCGTAGCGGAGCGGTTCGAGCACCTTGCGGATCAGCAATATCAGCGGCGGGTGCAACCGCTCGCCTTCGCGCACGGCGTTTTCCATCGCCGGCTGGCGCTGAAGGCTGTCGAGGCTCATCGACCCCGTTTCGCGGTAAACCTCCCGCGCCTCCTGCCTAACCCGCGCCAGGTAGGAGGGCGTCCTGAAGAGCTCCAGGCCGGTCCAGGTCGCAAGCACCGCGCTGGTGTGCTGGCCCGCGAACACCACCGTCAGCAGGATTCCCGTGATCTCGTCGTCGCTGAGGGCGCGGCCATCCTTGTAACGGGCGTTCATGAGCGTCTGCATGAAGTCGTCGGGGTCGGCCCCGGCATTCCGGCGTGCCGCCATGATCCCGCCGAACAGCGCCGCGACCTTCCGGCGAGCCCGGTCGCGGCTTCGATGCGCCGGAGTGGGAAGTCTCGGCAGGAAAAAACCGAGCGTGTTTATGCCCTTCTGCAGGTCGCGGTAAGCCTCGGCGAACCCGCTGTCCACCCGGTCTCGAACCTCCTGCCCGATCAGGCAGCGGCTGGCGATCCTGACGGTGAGCTCGTTCATCGCATGCGGTAGGTCGATGTCCCCCTCCTCGCCGAGGGCGTCAGCGAAAGCGCTCGCCTCCTCGAACATGATAAGGGCGAATTTCCGCATGGCGGCTTCGCGGAGCGCGGGAAACAGGAACCCCAGCTGCTCCGCCATGATTTCCGGCGTGGCGTCATAGGCCACGCCGCGTCCGAAAACCGGCACGGTGAAGCGGTAGACCGCCTTGGCGTTCAACTGTTCTTCGGGCGCCCTGAAATAGAAGTCGTGGGCTTCGGGCCCGGTGAAGAGAACGAAATCGCGGAGACCCAGCCGGAAGCGGAACAGGTCGCCATGCCGGCGCCAGCCGCGGCTCAGCATGGCGACCGGGTCCTTCTGGAATTCCCCGAGATGGCCGAGCAGAGGCCAGCCGCCCGCCAGTTCTGGAACTGGCTCCTCCGGCCGCGGCGGGAGGTCCGCGGGATGCAGGGTCGCCATGCTGTGAGACCGGGCCGCCATTCCCGCCCTCAATGGATGAACGGCAGCATCGAGAAGCGCGCCCGCTGCGTGTAGCGCTCCCACAGCGCGCCATATTTGGCGTGGCAGCGGCGCTCATCGCGTTTCGAACGATGCCACAACAGGCCTGCCAGCCACGCGGGCAGCAGGTAGGGACCCCAGGACCCGAACCCGGCGGTGAGCGCAAATGCGAGATAGATGCAGATCTCGCCGGTATAGTTGAGATGCCGCCCGATACCCCAGAAGCCGGAGACCAGGAGCCGCCCGTTCAGGGTCCGGACGGGCTGCCCCCAGATCCTGATATCGGGATCGCGCTTGAACCGGTGTTTCTGCTGGTTGGCGCCGCGAAAGAGCCAGAAGCCGAAGACGAACAACAGAATGAGGGCCGCCGCAGCGGCCGGAGACAGCGTGTCCGGCGCGTGAACCAGCCACCAGCCGGGCAGGCAATAGAAGAACGGCACCAGCACATAATCGCCCCAGACCAGCATCCACCCGAAGCGCTCGCTGATGATATCCCAAGTGTGGATCATGCCATGCTCGAACTGGAAGTAGTTGAGCACATATAGGAAGGTGAACGCTTGGTAGAGCATCATCGCCAAGGTGAGCCCGCCATAGGTTTCCCACTGCACGACGGCGAAGGAGGCGTTGATGAGCGCCAGGCCGATGAGGGAGGGGCGATAGCTGAAGAGCTTCAGGTCGAGCCCGAGCAGAACCGGGCCGGCATCGACGCCGCTGAAATAGCCCCGCCAGAATCCCGGCGCCGCGCCGGACGCCCGCGCGCCTTGCCAGTACAACCAGCCGGCGAAGGCGAAGGCGAAGGCGTTCGCCGCCACGAACAGCGCGGCGAAGCGGGCGTAAAGCGCCGAGAGGGCGAACCAGCCGAAGATCTGGGCGAGGCCGGCGGCAACCGCGACGATGAGGAAGAATGCGAGGCCGTTCAGTTTGTAGATGCGTTCAGTGCCCTCTGCGTCCGGCCCCGCAATGCGGCGACCGGGAAGGACCAGCGAGCCCAGGAAGAGCAGCGCGACGAACGCCAGCACAATGGCCGCCGCGTCGAGCAATGCCCCGCCCGACAGCGCGTTCGACAGGATGAAGGGTTCAGGCGCGGGCATGGCCGCTCCCGGCCTTGCTCGCCAGATAGTCCCGCCACTTGCGCACCGTCACTTCCTGAAAGGCCTTGACCGCCGGATTGAACTCGACGGGCCGCGCATCCCAGTGTTTCTCGTAACCTTCCTGCTCCGCTTCGAGCGCAAACCGGTCCTGGTCGAGCAGGGGCGCGATCAGTAGGCGGTTGGATATCTTCATGACCGCGGTCATGGCGAACCGGGGAATCCGCACCGGCAGGAACGGTATTTTCAGCGACTTGAAATAGAACAGGAAGAACACCCGGGTGGTGCGCTCGTCCACGGGCAGCACGAACAGCCAGTGCTTGATCTCGTCATCCGTGTTCGACCGCTGATAGGGATATTCGTAGCAGAGCTCCATGCGGTTGGTGTCGAGCCGCTTGTGGTCCACGAACAGCCCGGAAATGCGCCCGCGCCCGACGCGCGTGTCATAGGAGAGATGCACATTGTCGCCAACCGTCTCGCAAGAGGTGAGCGTGGCCCCGTCGAAGGGCCGGTAGCGGCGGTGCAGATGCGCATGGGTGAAATCACTCACATTGTCGATCACCATCGAGTGGTGCGCCGTCCAGGTGAAGCTGAGCGGCACGCAGGTCCAGCGGCCGGACCCCTCCAGCTCGGGAATCTCCGGGATCCGGCGCTGCTCCGCCTTCTCCGGATCCCCGGGGAAGAGCCAGACCAGGCCATAGCGGACTTTCACCGGATAGGTCTTGAGCGCAAGCCGTGGGAAGGTCCGCCCATTGCCGTTATACGGGACCCCGGCGGGGCGCTCTCTGCCGCCATATTCCCAGCCGTGATAGGCGCATACCAGCCGGCAGCCCTCCACATGGCCGATGGAGAGCTTGAGCTGGCGGTGCGCGCAGCGGTTCTCGATGGCCTGGAACGCGCCGTCCGTTCCCCGGAACAGCGCAATCGAGCGTTTCCAGAAGACGACCTCGACCACCGTCCCCGGCTTGATCCGCCGCGCGTCTTCGACCGCATACCAGTAATTCGGGTCCATGCCTGCGGCGCGCGCCTGCTGGCGGAGCGTGCCGGCCTCCTCGAAGCAGGGCGGCGGCCTCATGTCGCGCGCCCGTCGGGCATCGCCTGCAAGCCCCGGCGCGGCGCGGCGCTGTTCGCCTGTCTCGCGTCGTCACGAGCCAGGACGTCGTCACGCGGGCGTTTCGCCGCCGGATTCACGATCGCGTTGCGGGCGTGGTGGAACGCATAGGCTTCATGCACCGCGTCGCGGATGCTTGTCGGTCGGTAGCCGAGCTCCCGCTTCGCCTTGCCGATATCGGCGTGGCGGCGCTTTTTCAGCAGGCGTATGGCGCCGGGCGTGAAACGCTGGGGGAAATCCGGGTGGAACCGGCTCAGGTAAGAGCTCGCCACTTCCGAAAAGGCGAGCATCAGCGGCGCGGGAATCCGCCGGCGCGGCCTCGGGACGCCCGAGACCTCCTCATACAGCCCCACGATCTCCGAGATGGTCTTGTATTCGCTGCTGAAGATGTATTTCTCGCCCGAGCGGCCGCGGCGCATGCACAGCAGATGTCCTTCGACGATGTCGCGCGCCGCGACGAACTCGAACCCGCCATCGACATAGGCATGAAGCTTGCCGTTGGTGTAATCGCAGAGCGTCCGTCCCAGCCGCGAGGGCAGATAGTCGGCACCTCCCACCACCGCGCAACAGGTCGCGACCACGACATCCTGCCCCGCGGCCGCGGCGCGCCAGCATTCCTGCTCGACGAGCGACTTGCTGCGCTCATAGGGCATAGTGCGCTCCATCGGAAAGAACGGCATCGTCTCGTCGCTGGGCGCGGACGGATCGTCCAGATCGTAGCCGACCGCGCTGAAGGAGCCGGTCACGACCGTGCGGCCGGCCTCCACCTCCCGGGCCGCCTGCAGCACATTGCGGGTGCCGAGAACATTGCACTCGAACACCTCCCGGCGATGGGCGCGATTGCCCTCGATCGTCGAGACCCTGGCTGCGACATGATAGACGCCCCGGCAGCCGGCGAGCGCCTGCCTGGTGGCGTTCAAATTCCGGATATCGCCGAACGCGCGCTCCACATCGAGGCCGTCCAGCCCCTCATTGTTGTCCTCATGCCTCAGCAACACCCGGACCCGGGCGCCCTCGTCGAGCAGCCGACGCACGAGATTGGCACCGACATGCCCGGCCGAGCCGGTCACGAAAACAGGCGGTGTCGATGACCCGGAAGGCGCGGTAGATCCTGATGTCATCCGAATCGGGTTCCCCAACGGCAACTTCCCGGAATTATACACCGGTTTGCCCGCGAATGCTGTCCCCGACCCGCCGCGGCCGGCGGCGCGCGGCGGGGACCTCGACGGCCAGGGCAGCACGATTCCCTGGACTGTCGCCAGGAACCGTCCAGGACTTGAAATGCCAGGTTTCCCATGCGATTCCCGGCGTTCCAGCCCCCCGGCATCTGACAAACCCCGGAGAACATTCGTGTTCGCGGGCTTTCGCCCCATTCCAGGGGCCGGCTTGCACATTCGGGACTTTCGGATTCTGGGTCTGAAGGTCCCGAGCCCGCTCACCGTATAGTTTACTATACGGTGAGCGGGCAACCGACGCGATGCGCCGGTTCCTTCTGCTCGGCCATGCCGCCTTGCAAGGCCCGCAGGGATAGGCTTGCCACCTGTCATTCCATCATAGTCGTCACCATATTTGAAGTCCCTTACCATAAGGTTTAAGGTTCGAGAATCAATGATGCTCGTGCCGATGACTTCATCCATGGCTGCTTACCCGCTGCACGCAAACGCTTGACCGTGCGAGTGATGTTTGAAGCGTGAACCAGTCTGGTTTTCGGGCCGGACCATGCCGACCCTTCGGACAGTTTGACGAGGATGCGCCACGCCGGACTCTGCCCCGAATAGCGGTGTGGATACGGCTTAAGACATCGCGACAGTTCAATTAAGATTGTAGCGCTTCACGGTACTCACAAAGCTATTATGGGTCACGAGGGTAATCGTCTGCACTTTCCCATGTTATATATCTTGCAGATAATGCCACTACTTCTGATCGCCTATTTGATGAAATTGTGAACATTGATCCGCGTGCTATTCAGAAGACAGCACCTCGGCCTGTGCCTTGCGCGCGGTGTCGACCATGTCATCCATCTCGCGGCCCCGCCCTTGCTTGATCAGTTCGTCGCGTTTGAGCGTCGTAAGGATGTATGCGCAGCGATGGGTAAGTTTGATCAATTCGACGATTTCTGGAGCGATAATGGCGGAATCCTTCGAGGACTTGTCTGAGGCAGCCTTCATTGCGGCATTGCGCACGAACTCCGCGGGCGCAATTCCGCGTGTGATCGCAGCATTTCTGACTACTTCCCACTCATTATCGGAAAACCTGATTAAGCGCTGGAAGCGCTTATGGGGGCGGTTCTTATTCGAAATTGTATTGGGTTTCGATACATTCGGTCGTTGCTGGTCATGATTGCAGGTCCCTGCTGAGAGATTTGGTCTTGGAATTCGTGAAACTTTGAGCCGAAAAATTCGTGTTTCAGAGTTGGATGGATACTTCGTCGCGAGTGACAATGAGCTTACAAATAGGGATCAGCCTATAGGAAGTGTGTTCTTATTGTCATTCGTGCACTGTAAAGGTGAAGTATTTCAACAGGATAGATGGCATGACAATGAGCTATATACTTCACCCAACACTGTGCAGGCAGCCTGTGGCAACTCCAGCGCACTAGAAGTATGACAAGCGCACGCATGGAACACACTGCACCCCAGGTGCGTGGGGTGTGAGAACCAAGACCCCGACGGGGGTCAAGAGGGTCAGTATTTCCCTTCACACTGCTTCCGGCTTGAAGCGCCGGTGCCGCAAGGGTTGGGAGCCGTCGCGGCGATTGAGCGAGACGACCGGCCCGTAATCTCCGGGCGCGTTGCGCGTTGTCGTCCTGGCAACAGGGGTAACAAAACGCGGCGCGTGGTGCAAGCCGCGGGCAGCATTCCTCACACACGGCGCACCGCCATTGGCGCGGTTACCTCAACGCACAGGCACCGCCGCACGTGTTCCACACACAGACCAACGGGACGCCGTGCACATTTTACCGCAGCGCCAGCGTGCACGATGAAAGCCCAGGTGAGCAAGGCGATGACGGTCCGCTCACTCGTTACCTCGGACGCAGACGGCGGCGGCGCATCCGTTACCGCGGCGTCAGCCATGCGGGTGCGCCGGGCGGGTGCCGCCGAGGCCGTCAGCGGCTTCGACGGAGCCACAGGCAGTCATGCGGAGCATGCTGCCGGGCAGAGCGACGGTGGTGTGCGCACTGTGGCCCACACACGTGCCGGCGCGACAGCGGACGGCACTGCCGATGCCGGTGCACGGCGAAGCCGTCACCGGCGAGGGGGAAGTGCACAGGCGATGCGCCGGGCACGGCGCGAAGCCCTGATGTCAGGACCGGTTGACATCCTTTTCCCTGAGCCGCCGCACCTCATTGGGCAGTCTCGGTGCAGCCGCGGCCGCACTGGCCGCTGGTTCCATTGATCTGGAAACACCGCAAGGCAAATGGAATGGACGCCCCCCACCCCTGATGCCGGAAGGCCTAAGGAGGGGGTGGACCCTCGCGGGCCGACGGCATCAAAGTGCCAATGGGCGAAGAGCGAGCTCTTCGCAGGCAAACCAGAGGGTCCGAGATGAAGACTAACAGAACTGTCGTGGGTGTGGACCGTCACATCCAAATCGGTCCTTGCGTCCTGGGGGGCGTCCATACAAAATCTGGATGGCTATCTTAAAGTGCGCAGCGATATTGCAGGCAACGAAGCCTTGTTGTGGAAGAAGGGATATGTCCACGCCATGATCCCCGGGCGTCCGGGGCGTCGGCTGATGATGTTCCAGGGCGTCAACGTCACCCGCTGTCTCAAGGATGCCACCGGATATGTCTATTTGCAGCGGGAATGTCTGATCTGGTGTGATCCAGAGACCGAAGAACCGATAGAGACGTGGGACAATCCGTTCACGGAACGCACCAACGAAGTGTTTCATTTGCTCAACTCGGCGGTGAATTCCCATTACGACGTCGACGGCCCAAACGGCCCCTTTTATCGGCCTTACGTTGAGCACTCTGGAGACGTCGCCTTCTATAACGATCTGCTCTATCTGGTGCCGTCGGTTCTCACCATGGAGGAATACTCACCCTACTCCAGCGCAAACGTTTATCAGGGGGCGGGGCTGTACCATTTCCATGGCAAGCGGGCCGATATTGACAACCCTGATCTGACGTCAGCCCCGTGCATTCAATCACACACCGGTGTGCGGCAATGGTTGCCGTGGATGGAAATGGGAGCGTGGCAGGGCCAACTGATCCTTCCGGCCCGCGGCAAGAAACTGGCTAGCGGTGCCAGCGAACTGCCGCAACCTCTCCTCGGTTGGATGGAAAAAAACGCACCGGAATATTTGGAAGCACCATCCCCAGACAAGCCGGAAGCCCGCACCAGCTTTTACCAGGAATTCAAAAAGTACATCGACGCTAAGCGCGAAAAGCAATAAGTCGCCAAAAGAGCGGCGGAGCAAAGCGACTAAGCGATTGTTCTAAAACTCTTCAAGCAACCGCCCATATCCATAGACTCTATCGTCGATACCGGACGCCCCCAGCGCATGCCAATACGTTGCCGCATTAATTGCGATCACCGGTTTGTTCAAAACGAGTTCCTCTGCCGCTGCCAAACGCACCATGCTGCAGTTGGTGCCGACCTGAACAATGGCGTCTACATCGTCGCCGTCGATCTCACGTATGGTGTCACGCAGGGTGTCTTCCGTGATTTCTGCAATACCCGTCCAGCTTTTCGCCCGCAGCGGTACGTCTTTGACCACTTCGAACCCTTCATCTGAAAAGTACTGCCGGACTTCCTTGTTGTTGATGGGGTAGTAGGGCGACAAAAGGGAGATTCGTTTTACTCCACCGTACGCTTTAAGCGCAGCCGTGCAGGACA
Organism: Rhodospirillaceae bacterium; assembly: GCA_965207985.1. Lineage (GTDB taxonomy): Bacteria > Pseudomonadota > Alphaproteobacteria > Rhodospirillales > Rhodospirillaceae > CBDBND01. The sequence goes on from CBDBND010000022.1 coordinate 80,529, forward strand.
ACGAGCCAATGCTGCATTTGATGCCGCCGGATTCCGTCTCGATGTTCTCAACGAAGTCCAACGCCCCTTTCTTACCGCCAAAGAAGGTGATTGCGGACATGCCATGACGAGATAATCCGGCTCGCAAGTGATGACGCTTTTCACGGCGTCGACGACATTACTGGCAATAACCTGGGTCGCGTCCCAGGCGGACTGGTCATCCAAAGCCTTGGCGTTTGGTGTGAAGATACGGCTGTAGTGGTTGGTCACACCGGGTGGCCGCATTTGCTCCATGTCCGGCTGGACTACGGTATTGGTCGACGGACCAATGACCCCGAATTTACGCCGCCATCCAAGTACGTCGCCCATGATTCTCGTCCCTCCTCTATGGGTGTCTGATTTTTGGGACAGCATGCCTTCGCTCGGCGCCCCACGCTTTGAGCCTAATCAACCCACCCTTTTTGCGTAAGGTGTTTGAATCCCTAGGGAAAGGGGTCCTTTTCGGTGCGATTGCGGCTGTTTTGTTTTCGCCACAACTCGGGCAATTCCGGCTGGCATGCCGTTAAAACCCTGGAAATTCAACGCCTAAGCCTCTATATCGCACCTCAAAATTGGACTATGGGACCCCAGCGTCCCTGGAGGACAACATGACAACCGCATGGACGCGGGAGAGTTGGCGCTCCAAACCCATCGTGCAGGTGCCGGAGTACGGAGATCAGGAGGCACTGAAAGATGCCGAGCAGCGCCTGAACGGATTTCCTCCGTTGGTTTTTGCCGGCGAAGCTCGGTCTTTGAAGAAAGCCCTCGGCGACGTCGCCGCAGGACGCAGTTTTTTGCTGCAAGGCGGAGATTGCGCCGAAAGTTTCGCCGAGTTCCACCCGGACAACATCCGCGACACCTTCCGGGTTCTTCTCCAAATGTCGGTGGTGCTGACCTTCGGCGCCTCTCTGCCGATCGTCAAAGTGGGCCGCTTGGCCGGTCAGTTCGCCAAGCCCCGGTCGGCGCCGACGGAAACCATCGACGGTATAGAGCTACCGTCCTACCGCGGCGACATGATCAACGGCATGGATTTCACGCCAGAATCCCGGGAGCCGGATCCGGAGCGTCTGATTCAGGCCTACAACCAATCAGCGTCGACGTTGAACCTGCTGCGCGCTTTCTCCCAGGGCGGCTATGCCGACCTGCACAAGGTGCATCAGTGGACGCTGGGTTTTGTTAGCGACAGTGCGCAGGCGGAACGGTACCGCGATCTCGCCGACCGCATACAAGAAGCCCTGGCGTTCATGGAGGCCTGCGGCATCAACGGCGACGTGGTGCCGAGCATGCGCGAAACCGATTTCTACACGTCCCATGAATCGCTGTTGCTGCCCTATGAGGAAGCCTTGACCCGCATGGATTCAACGACGGGACGCTGGTACGCCTGCTCCGCTCACTTCTTGTGGATCGGCGAGCGGACTCGCCAGCTTGATCACGCCCATGTGGAATTTCTGCGGGGCGTGGAAAATCCCATCGGGTTCAAAGCAGGCCCGACCATAGAAGAAGACGATCTGCTGCGCATGATCGATGTGCTCAATCCCGACAATGAACCGGGGCGTTTAACCATCATCACCCGTATGGGGGCTGAAAAGCTGCAGGACCGTCTGCCCAAGTTGATTCAGCGCGTCAATCGGGAAGGGCGGATCGTCGTATGGTCGTGCGATCCCATGCACGCCAACACGGTGAAAAGCGACAATGGATACAAGACACGCCGCTTCGATAGCATATTGGAGGAAGTGAAAGCGTTCTTCGCTGTCCATCGTGGTGAAGGTACCCATGCGGGCGGTGTGCATTTCGAAATGACTGGTCAGGACGTGACGGAATGCGTTGGAGGGTCCCAGGCCATCACGGAAGCCTCGCTGGGTGACCGCTACCACACCCACTGCGATCCGCGTCTTAACGCCACTCAAGCTTTGGAATTGGCGTTCCTCGTTTCGGAGATGCTCAAACAGGAACGGGCCGCAGCGGGATCGGCAGCGGCAGTTGCGTCCTAACGGCACAGCCTCGCACCTGAACGAGACTGGACATTTGACGGTTCATCATGACGGATAGCCTGACCATTGCTCTTGCACAGACCAATCCAACGGTTGGTGCCATAGCGGCCAATGCCGATCTCATACGCCGGATGCGCAAGGATGCGGCGGATGCGGGTGCTGACCTGGTTGTCTTTTCCGAGCTCAATCTCAGCGGCTATCCGCCGGAGGACCTAGTGTTCCGGCCGTCCTTCTTGGACGCCGTGGAAGCAGCAGCAATTGAGTTGGCCGAAGAGACAAACGACGGCGGCCCGGCGCTCATCATTGGCGCGCCGTGGCGAAACAACGGCTCCTGCTACAACGCGGCTCTGATTCTCGACGGCGGTGAGATCCAAGGGGCGCGCTTCAAACACCATCTGCCTAACTATGGTGTGTTTGACGAAAAGCGGGTGTTCGACTCCGGCCCACCGGCGGGACCTGTGGTCGTTCGTGACCTGCGGTTGGGAGTCATGGTTTGCGAGGACATGTGGTTTGAGGACGTGGCCGAAACTCTGTGCGAGACTGGCGCAGAGCTTCTCATCGTCATCAATGGCTCACCGTTTGAATTGAAGAAGGATAACGTGCGCCTCGGCCATGCGGTGGCTCGGGTGACCGAGACTGGTTTGCCGCTCATTTACGTCAATCAGGTCTGCGGCCAGGACGACCTCGCTTTTGACGGTGGTTCCTTTGTGCTCAATGGCGACCACACACTCGCATTGCAGGCCAAGTGGTGGTTGGAAGACAAAGTGATAACCCGCTGGAACAAATCCAACACTGGCTGGACGTGCGCGGATGGAGACCGTCATCCGACACCCGACCGGTTGGAAAACATTTACCAGGCCATGATGCTAGGTCTCAGGGACTATGTGCGGAAGAACGGGTTTCCGGGCGTTGTCCTCGGCCTGTCGGGCGGAATCGACAGCGCTTTAAGCGCTGTCGTTGCCGCGGATGCGCTCGGTCCGGACAAAGTGCACTGCGTCATGATGCCGTCGCCCTATACCTCTCAGGAAAGCCTCGACGATGCAGCAGCCCTGGCCAAAACCTTAGGCGTCAAACTGGATACCATCGGCATCGGCGATGCCATGGAAGCGTTCGGGTCCATGCTAAAGACGCACTTCGAAGGCACTAAAGCGGATACCACCGAGGAAAACATTCAATCGCGCATCCGCGGCCTGACGTTGATGGCTTTGTCCAACAAGTTCGGTCACATGGTCCTGTCCACCGGCAACAAGTCGGAAGTCAGTGTCGGTTATGCCACGCTCTATGGAGATATGTGCGGCGGGTACTCTGTGTTGAAGGACGTGTACAAAACCACGGTTAACGCTCTCGGCCTCTGGCGCAACGAGAAAAAGCCAGTAGGCGCCCTAGGTCCCGACGGGGCGGTGATGCCCGAACGGATCATCACCAAGCCACCGACGGCGGAACTGCGGCCCGATCAAAAAGACGAAGACTCCCTGCCACCCTATGAAGAACTGGATGCCATTCTTAAGGGATTTATTGAGAAAGAACGCAGCATTTCCGATCTCATCGGCGAAGGGTTTAAAGAAGAAACGGTCCGGCGTGTCTGGCGCTTGTTGCGTCTGGCCGAATACAAACGCCGCCAGGCCACACCGGGCGTCAAAATCAGTCATCTCGCTTTCGGGCGCGACCACCGCTACCCCATCACCAACGCCTTTGATGGCGACTCACCAAACAAGGCGTAACTCATGACAGTGGTTCGTTTCGCGCCCAGTCCGACCGGGCGACTGCATGTGGGCAATGCCCGTCAGGCGTTGATCAACTGGTTGTTCGCGCGCAAACGGGGAGGCGAGTTCATTCTGCGCTTCGACGACACGGACACGGAGCGGAGCAAGGAAGAATACGTCGAGGGCATCAGACAAGATCTCGGGTGGCTCGGTCTCGACTGGGACCGGGAAGAACGCCAATCGGCACGCATGGACCGCTACAACGACGTCACCAATCAGCTCAAAGGGTCCGGTTTGCTTTATCCCTGTTACGAGACGGCGGACGAACTGGAGTTCAAGCGCAAGCGTCTCCGTGCGCAAAAGAAACCACCCATCTATGACCGTGCGGCTCTGAAATTGTCAGACGACGACCGCGCCAAACTGGAAGGCGAAGGCCGCAAGCCCCATTGGCGGTTCAAGCTGGCCCAGAAAGACGTGATGTGGTCCGACCTGGTACGCGGCGATTGCCACTACAATACGGCCAACATCTCAGATCCGGTGGTCATCCGCGAAGACGGCACGTTCCTGTATCTGCTGCCGTCGGTTGTTGGTGATCTCGATCACGGTGTCACCCACGTCATCCGCGGTGAAGACCATGTCACCAACGGTGCGGTGCAGTTGGAAATGATGGATGCGGTCTCACCTGGGACCCTGATGCAGTTTGCCCATGTGCCTCTGCTCGCCGGCGCGGGCGGGGAAGGCCTGTCCAAACGAGCCGGGTCTCTCGGCTTGGAAGACTTGCGCGACCAGGGGTTGGAGCCTTTGGGCGTGACCAGTCTGCTGGCCCATCTCGGTAGTTCGGAGGCCATCGAAGTGTTCGCCGACATGGCGGCCATGATCGACGACTTCGACATTACCCACTTCAGCCGGGCCATGGCTAAGTTTGATACCCATGATCTTGAGTTTCTTAACGCCAAAGTGCTGCATCAGATGCCCTATGCAGAGGCCAAGCCTCGGTTGGAGGCCTTGGGCCTTGATGCCGGCACGCTTGCAGAGAAAGGCGAGGCGTTTTGGCTGGCGGTGCGCGGCAATTTGAAACTGTTCAAAGATGTTGTTGACTGGTGGTCGATCTGTTTTGACGCCCATGCGCCGTCCATCGAAGACACCACCTTTATGGAAGAGGCGGCGATACACCTGCCGGAAGAGCCGTGGTCGGAAGACACGTGGAGCCAGTGGACCGGCGCTCTCAAAAACACCACGGGCCGCAAAGGCAAGGGCTTGTTCCTGCCGCTGCGCATGGCACTGACCGGTCTCGATCATGGGCCGGAACTCAAACTGCTGTTGCCGCTCATGGGCCGGGAGCGGACCCTCAAACGCATTCAAGGCCTGACGGCTTAGCCCCATGACGGGGACGGACCGCAGTCAAGACCCCGTGCTGCCGCCCGGCCCGGCGGTCATCCTGGTGCAGCCGCAGTTGGGAGAGAACATCGGCACCGCTGCCCGGGCCATGTACAACTGCGGGCTTGTCGACCTTCGCCTGGTCAATCCGCGCCAGGACTGGCTGTCGGACAAGGCCATCGCCGCGTCCTCCGGTGCCGCTGAGGTGCTCAAGGTGGCGCGCACGTTTGACTCCAACGAAGAGGCCATCGCCGATCTGGAATTTGTCGCCGCCACCACGGCCCGGCCCAGAGATAACGTCAAAACCGTGTGGACGCCCCGCCATGCCGGACCCGAATTGGCCTCGCGTGCCGCGTCGGACATCGCCTGCGGTGTGCTGTTCGGACGGGAGAAATCCGGCCTGACCAATCACGACGTGGGTTTGGCCGATGTCATCGTCGAAGTGCCGCTCAATCCTGCGTATTCGTCTCTCAACCTTGCCCAGGCGGTATTGGTGATCGGTTACGAATGGTTTCAGGCCACCCAATCCTCCGAGGCCGTGGTGACGCCCTACGGCCAAACGCGACCGGCCACCAAAGAAGAACTGCAATTGCTGTTCGATCACCTCGAACATGAATTGGACGACAGTGGGTTTCTCCGCGTCGAAGACAAACGCCCGAGCATGGTGCTGGCCATCCGTGCCATGCTGCAACGGGCGGCACTGACCGAACAGGAAGTGCGCACCCTGCACGGCATCGTCACCGAACTGCGCTACGGCCGCCGCGAGGATCAGGCCCGCAAGTACGACTGGAAGAAAAAGGGGTAGGGTGCACGGCTGGTTCTAAGCCCGGTATAGTGGCGTTCATAAACAGGAGCGGAAACTATGCCCACCATCGACGCCGACGCCCACATCTTCGAAAGCAAACGCACCTGGGACTATATCGCCGAGAAAGATCAGGCCCACACACCATGTATGAGCCCATTTACCGTGCCGCTGAAGACCTTGATTTGGCGATCAGTGTGCATCTCGGCCATGCCAGCAATCTCTATCGCATGCTGCGGCCGGTTGGGGCGCCGAATAGTATGTATGTGACAGCGCCACTCATGATCGCCGCTGAAGCCGTGGTCAAAATGAAGATGGCGCAGAAGTATCCGTCGTTGCGCTGGGGATTTATCGAAGGGAGCGCCTCCTGGGTGCCCTTCCTGGCCTATCGGGCCGTCACGGAATTTGGCAAAATGCCCACTTGGCGCGAACGGGCTGATACCATCATTCCGGACAACAACATTTACATCAGCTGCGAAGCCTTTGAGGACTTCGACTCCATCATGCGGGTCATCCACATGCTGCCGCCCAAATACTTCGCTGCGCAGGGTAAAACGGAGTTCATTGCCGCCCCTCACGGCACGGGTCCTTTTATGGCTGACGCTTTGAACGACGCGCGCTCCCAATTCGTCGCCAATCCCCATGCCTGGCGGCCGCCCCAAATATCCAAGCTGACTTGGCTGCAAGTGCCGGACGGCATATCCCGCGTCCAGGCGATTCTTTCCGAAGCGGCCGACATTGCTTTCAATGTGGGGCCGGGTGCAGAGGGCGTTGTCCGGGAAAGCGGCGCCTGGGTCGATGCGGTCAGCGCAGCCGGTGTCGATACCATGCCCTTCATTACGGTTAAGGACTCACCGGTGCAGGATAAGCGGGTCCGTTTGGCTGTGAACTACGCCGTCAACAAAACGCGCATTGCCGCAACGCTGCTTGAAGGCCGCACCCATCCAGCGAACCAGTTCGCCCCGCCAGGGGTGTTTGGCTATGATCCTTCCCTGGCCCCTCCGTTTCCCCATGATCCGGAACGCGCCCGCGCCTTGCTCGTCGAAGCGGGGTACCCCGATGGCATCGATCTCGTCATTGAACTGTATTTAGATAGCGCTGAGAAAGCGGCCATCGTCCAGCAAGTCGCTTCGGACTTGGCGGAGGCCGGCATCCGCCTAACTATCGCCAACTCGACGGTAATGGATATCCAGGAACGCGGTCTGTTTGGCGGGCGCTGGACCGGCGACATGATGAGGTTGCCATACTACGGATTGCCGTCCTTCGATGCTTTGGCCCCGTTCAACGTTCATTCCTGTTTGTGGCTAGCGCCGTTTCATTGCGATCCTGAAATCACCGAGCGAGTCCTCGATGCACGCCGCACTTTTGGGCTGAAAGAACGCCTAACAAAAACCCGTGCACTACACCAATTGCTCCTTGCCAACCCGTCGGCCCTCTTGTTGTTCGACAGTGTGCGCTACTTCGTGGTGGCTGAGCGGGTGACCGGGTATCGCGCGCCCTTCGGTATTATCCGCTTCCATGAACTGGGCTTGGCGTCCTGAGCGAAACCGTTCCATCCCGTTGACTTTCCTGGCCTTTTCCCGTACATCCCGCCCTTCATTTCTGGGAATGCGGGTGGTGCATCACCCCGCTTACAGGCGACTGCAGATATCGGGCTGTAAGACTACCGGGACAAAAACATAGAAAAAACAGGATGTTAGATAATGAGTAAACGCATCGCGTCGAAGTACAAGATCGACCGCCGTCTCGGCCTCAACCTCTGGGGCCGGCCCAAGAGCCCCGTCAACAAACGCGAATACGGCCCCGGCCAGCATGGCCAGCGCCGCCGCAAGCCCTCCGATTACGGCGTGCAGCTGATGGCCAAGCAAAAGCTCAAGGGTTACTACGGCAACATTTCGGAAAAGCAGTTCCGCCGTTACTACAAGGAAGCCGTGCGCCGCACCGGTGACACGTCGGAAAACCTCATCGCAATTCTTGAAAGCCGCCTCGATGCGGTGGTCTATCGAATGAAGTTCGTGCCGACTGTCTTCGCTGCCCGTCAGTTCGTCAGCCACGGGCACGTTAAGGTCAACGGCGTCAAGGTGACGATTCCCTCCTATATGGTGAAAGTGGGCGACAAGATTGAGCTCAGGGAAAAAGCCAAGACTATGGGTCTGGTGCTGGATGCCATGGAATCCATCGAGCGGGACATTCCAGACTACGTGGAAGTGGATTACGAAAAAGGCAAGGGCAGCCTCACCCGCGTGCCCAATCTGGCCGACGTACCCTATCCGGTGCAGATGGAGCCCAACCTGGTGATTGAGTATTACTCGCGTTAGACAGGTACTTCCCCATCTAAGGTAGACCGTTTGCAGATATGTGGTTGCAAGGGGCCTCGCTTTCCAGCGGGGCCTTTTTGTGTTGCGAAGCGTCCCTGCCCGCGTTCAACTGCGGTGATCCCTTTTGAGATGATGACTGAATCTGTGACATGAGCGCTTCAGCGCCAGGCAACAATCTACTGTACACCAATCCAACTCGAATCACCGTGGAGTCTGAGTCCGGTGAAACGTCGTTCTTCTTTCCAGATGTCGATAACACTCGTATCCATGTCGAACATGTTTTGCAGGGAATCGAACATCCGATTTTACAGTTGGAGGGATATGAAGTCAGAACTGTTGTCGACATAGGGGCAAACATCGGCACGTTCGTGCATTTTATCAAAGTCCATTTTCCCAGTGCTCAATGTTTTTGTTTTGAGCCATCGTCCGGAGCATTCAAGTACCTCATAGAAAATACAAAGGCATTTACAAACGTTGAACTCCTTCAACTGGGTCTGTACGAAGAAGATGGTGAGATGACGCTATACGACGGAGCGACACAAGGCCTTCAAAGCTCGCTCTTCAAAAGTCAAGAAACAGGTCAAGACGGTTCTCAAATTTCCTTAAGAAACGCTGAAGCCGTTTTGGAGGAGCTTGGAGTAGACAGTATTGCCATTCTGAAGATTGATACTGAAGGATCAGAGGTGCCCATACTGCGCTCTCTCGAAGGTATGTTTGAAACCGTCGACCAGCTTTATGTGGAATATCATTCGGAGTCAGATCGCAGAGAAATAGAGATGCTATTGAGCAAGACGCATGTTCTTGCAAGAGCATCGGCAGGTATCGTGCATCGTGGCAACAATCACTATGTAAATGCATCACTGCTCGAAAAATATCCCGCGCTCAACGAATGGAAAATAGACAGATCGCAAGATACTGGGCTCAATCCTTCGCCCACATGGGCGCATTGGGGCAAACATTGCCGACCGCCGAGACAAACAGGGACGGCGCTTCGTATTGGGTGCTTAAGGGATTGGCGTTGAGATAATTGGAGAACACGGCTTCCAATTGGGTGCCGCTCCAGCCGCCGATGCAATCAAACATCCAGGACAGGATGCCGTCTCCCGTCAGATCGTCGGCGTACTTGAACGCTTCCACCATACCCATGACGTGGACGGCGCGATGGGTGGAATCCAGTTGGAGAAACTCTCTGCCGGTCAGCGCGTTGGCCTGACCGGTCGTCAGAAAGCCCACGAGTAGGAAAAGAAGCCACACCTGTTTAATCATCACCTCACTCAACTTGATGTTCGACCTTATAGCACCTCACGTGCAGGAGGGCGGTGCCGGGCCGATGAAATCTTGGAAAACCCTACAAAACTTGTGCGATTCGCAACCATCCTAACCACAGCGTGCACGCTTCACCCCAATTTGTGTTGCGCCTACCGCCACCTGCCTCTACCGATAAGGCCCAATGGATCTCCAATCAGAGTGCTTGCCCCATGACTGCGCCTTTTAAGCTTTCCCGCCGCGGACTCATCGTGTCCGGCTTCGCCGCCGGTGGCGGCCTTGCCGTCGCCTATGGCCTGGAAAGCCTGAAGGACGGCGATTCCCGGCCCAAGTTTGCCGCCTCCACGCCGGATTCTTTTGTCCTGCATGCCTATGTGAAGATCCGCCCCGACGGCGCCATTTCTGTGGCCGTGCCTCAGGCGGAACTGGGGCAGGGGGTGACCACGGCCATTCCCATGCTGGCGGCGGAAGAGCTGGACGCCGACTGGAACGACGTGTCCTACGAACTGGCGCCGCTGGACAAGGACTACGGCTCCTACGCCATCGCCGAGGCGGTGCCGCTGATCTTCATGCAGCCGGGTACGGTGGCCGATCTCACCCGCTCGGCGCTCTACAAAATCACGCCTCTCATCGGCATGTATATGACCGGCGGGTCCAGCGCCATCCTCGGTAATTACACCTATGTGCGCACGGCTGGCGCGGCGGCGCGGCAGATGCTGTTGAAAGCCGCCGCCGAACGACTCGATGTGAGCATCGACGACTTGCGCACGGTAAAGAGCCGGATCATTCATGACGCTTCCGGCACGACCCTGACCTACGGCGAGTTGGCCGAAGCCGCGGTCGCGTTCGAGCCGGAAGAGGGCGAGTTGTGGAAGGACGAGAAGGACTTCTCCATTCTCGGCCAACCCCTGACCCGCTTGGATACACCGGAGAAGGTGGACGGCTCCGCCGTGTTCGGCATCGACGTGCGCGTGCCTGGCATGAAGCACGCCGCCGTCCGTCATTGCCCGGTCTTCGGCGGCACGGTGAAGTCTTTCGATGCCGATGCGGCTATGGCCCGCACAGGCGTCGTCAACGCAGTGCAAGTGCAGGACAATGCCGTCGCCGTCATCGCCGACAACACCTGGACGGCGCAGCAGGCCGTCACCGACATGGCGGTGGAGTGGGACTACCCGGCCGGAGAACGCTTCAGTACGGGCCAAGCGCTAAGCGAATATGCGGCCCTGTTCGACGATGCCAACGCCAACGTGCTGCATGAAGACGAAACTTTTCCTGCCGCCTGGGAGCGCTCTGCGATCACGGTCGAGGCAGTATACGAAACCCCCTATCTCGCCCACGTGTGCATGGAACCTATGGGAGCGACGGCGCTGTACCAGGAGTCCACAACCGGTAAGCCGGAAGACGCCCATATCACGGTGTGGTCGCCGAGCCAGTCCATGAGCCGTACCGCCTCTCAGGCCCGGCGCATCACTGGGGTGAAAAAGGAAAACGTCAACGTCCACGCCACCCTCATGGGCGGTGGGTTCGGCCGCCGCGCCGACTTCGACTTCGTCCGCCAGGTCTGCGCCATCGCCATGCAGGTGCCGGGCACGCCGGTGCAGTTGCAGTGGTCGCGGGAAGAAGACGTGCAGCAGGACACCTACCGTCCGGCGACGGCGGCCCGTTTCCGTGCCGGTTTGAACGGGAACGGCACCATGACCGCGATGGATTTCGTCATCGTCGGCAAACCGGTCGGCGCCGACTTTAACCAACGCAACGGCGATACGGTGTTCATGGAGCCGGCCGACGATATCAGCATGGTCATGCCCATGAACCGCTCGCCTTATGCCTTCCCGGCCATGCGACTGGCACTCAACGCCCAGGACAACCCGGTGCCCAACGGCAATTGGCGCAGCGTGTCCATGTCCCACAACGGCTTCTATCAGGAAGCCTTCCTCAATGAGGTGGCCGAAGCGGCGGGGCAGGACCCCATCGCCTTCCGCCGGGCCCTACTGAAGGACAAACCCAAGTTCGCCGCCGTGCTCGACAGGCTGGAAGACGTTAGTGGTTGGAATGAACCGTTGACGCCGGGGCCGCAAGGCGCGAAGCGAGGAAGGGGCGTGGCCTTCCTTGAGGCCTTCGCCTCCATCATCGGCCAGGTCATCGAAGTGACCGTTACCGCCACCGGGGATCTCCGCGTCGACCGGGTGGTCGCCGTGGTTGACCCGCACACGGTGGTGAACCCGAGCATCGTCGAGGCGCAGATCGAAAGCTCGGTCATCGACGGCCTCTCGGCCGCCTTGTACGGCCAGATCGACGTGGAGGACGGCCGCGTGCAGCAGTCCAACTTCCACGACTACCGGCTGATGACCTTGGCGGAATCCCCGCCCGTGATCGAAACGGTGATCATGCCCCAGGGCGGCCATCCCGGTGGCATGGGCGAGGTGGGTCTGCCGGGTGTCGCCCCAGCGCTGACAGCGGCAATCTACGACGCCACCGGCCAGCGCATCCGCAAATTGCCCATTGCCATTTCAGGCCAAGTTTCCGTTTAACGTTGTTGGTTTAGGACCCATGAAGACCATCGACAATTTGTTTCGTCAGACTCACGACGAATACGTACGCACGCGCTACATCGCCACCCTGCACAATCATATGATGATGAACGTGCGCTATAGCGTGCGGAATACCTATGAGGAGTCCATAGAACCGGCGTTTAGGCGCGCCCATGGCCGTAGTCCCGAAACCGGCCAGGAAATCTCCAAAGCGATTAAGGACAACCTCTATTACCGGAGCTACAGCTCTGTCCGGTACAACGCCCAGGAGATGCTTTCCCAGTCAAAACAGGCCGCGGTGGAACGCAAGCTGCCCGAGATGATCGAGACCGTGCGGAACATCACGCGAGACAATCCCGCGGGCGGCACGCTGAGGCTCGATCCTGACTTTGAGTTGCCGAAATACGTCACCGCGTTGGACGTGCACCTGATTCCCGGGGGGTATCATTCCGAGTTCACGGACGACGACGTCGCCCAAGGAGTCTTGCCCGGCGCCCGGCACGGCGGGCCGCTGATCAACAAAGCGCGGGATTTCGGCTTCGTTGCTTACTCGGTCGCCGCCTAGTTGAAGCTGCACCTCAGCCAGCAAAGCGCGGACAACACGGACTTTGAAGACACATCCTTCGATCTGGTGGTCTCCAGCTTCGTCCTCCATGAAATTCCGGTGGCGATGACCAAACGTCTATTGGCGGAAGCCCAACGCCTGCTCAAACCGGGCGGCCTGATGGTGCACGTGGAACTGCCGCCCCATAAGTCCACCGAGCCGTTTCTCAATTTCATGTTCGACTGGGACACGCGGCACAACAACGAGCCCAACTACCGAAACTTCCGCTCCCAGGACCCGACGCAGATGATGACGGACGCCGGCTTCCCGGTAGGGGAGACGTTCGAGCGCATCATTCCGGACGTGGCCACCTACCCCGAGGACAAATACGACAAGATTCTGAGCGGCGAGATCGAGCCGCCCATTCACGGCCGCGGCGGCTGGTTCATCTTCGGCGGGCGGAAGGGGTGAGGACTGGGGTGCGCGTCTGATTAGCGCCCATTCTCCGCGAGTTTCTGTTCGATGATCTCAGCCATGTAATCAAAGCCGCGGTTGCCTTCCACTTTGACGTCTTCGATGAAGAAGGTCGGTGTGGACTGCACAAGATACTGTTGGCTGGCTGTTTCCTGAGCGTCGCGGATGGCCGACATGATGTTTTCGTTTTCTAGGCAGGCATTGACGGCGTCTTCGCTCATACCAGCCAGCTTAGCGTATGAGGTCAGCGGCTCGATCGGCCGTTCAGACATCACCCATGTGGCCTGCTGGCGGAACATCATATTCAGCAACGCCTGTCCCCGGTTGGCCGGAGCGCACCGGGCAAGCATGGCCCCGGCCATGGACAGGCCGTCCAACGGAAAATCGCGGAACACCAGTCGCACCTTGCCCGTATCGATGTAGGTCTTCTTCAATTCCGGCAGGACGGTGGTGTGAAACTGGGCGCAGAAGCTGCAGGTGAGGGAGGCATATTCGACAATGGTCACGGGCGCCGCGGGATCGCCGTAAATCATTTCGCGATAGACGGGTCCGGTCGCTTGTTCGTCTTGAGCGACTGACGGTCCGATTGTCGACAACAGTAAGAGACAAAAAGCGCTGATAAGATTTGATAGAAGTGTTTTCACGAATGCCTCTCGATCCATTCCATAAAGAGGGGCACGGTGCCGTCGGGGTCTTCGATCAGCATGTAGGTGCCGCCGAGGCCGTCCATCACTTTCAACTCCATGTGCGGGCATAGTTCCTTGAAGGCGTCCAGGCCGGCGCGGATTTTGGGATGGTCGGCGCCGTTCTCGCCTGAGCTGCCCATGAGCATGAGCACCGGCATCTTCAGGGTCTTCACCTCCTCCGTCAGGTCGGCGGCGTAAATGGCGTCGATGATGGGCTGCAGGTCCTCCACGTCGAAGTTCCGCGCGAAGGCTGCCGCCTCGAACTGGGCGATGCCGTCGCCGATGGGGCCGTAGAGGTTCTGCTCGCCGCAGCCGATCCATTGGGTGAATTTGGCCAGCGCCACATAGCCGAAGTCCCTCACCAGGTTGATGTAAGTGGATGACTTCTTACGCGAGGCCTCGGTGTACACAAACGCGGGGAAGGTAATCAGCGTCTTAACCCGGTCCGGGTACTTGGCGGCAAAGGCGATGGAGATGGTCGCGCCGGTCGAGGTGCCCCACAGGTGTACTTTGTCCAGCCCAAGGTGATCGAGCACCAGTCTCAAATCCTCGACCATGCGGTCCAGGGTCAGGGGCTCGGTGAGTTCGCGGGTGGAATGGCCGCAGCCCCGGTAGTTCCAGTCGATCATCTGGATTTTGTCCGCCAGCAGCGGGCGGACGGCGTGGAACTGGTCGTGGATCAGCCCCCAACCGCCGGTCAGCGCCACCGGCTCGAACTTGGCGTCCTTTGGGCCGGTGACCTCGTACCAGATCTGCGTGCCCTGATCGTCCACATGCGGCATGGCGCGTCTCCCGAAAACTTTTTGCTTAGTGTTGCACCAAAGACTGTAGGCAAACGCCAGGCGAATGGCCAATGGATCAGCCAACCCTCAGCGTAAGACATTGTTCTATAGTGATAAAATAGCGTTTTCGCAGCCCGGGGTGTAATGAAATCGACCCCCTCTGATTTTTCCTTCACACTGAACCGCAAAACCAAACGCGGGAGGGACGCCATGGCACATCACACATCCGGCCACACACACCATACCCACAGCGCCGACTTCGCCGGGCGCGAGGGCGCCTGTTTCATTTGCGCGGCGGCGGATGATGACGAGACGCAAACGCCGTCAGCATCGCGCCGCAGCTTCATGCAGGCGGCGGCGTTGTCGGCGGTGGCTGCGGGTGCTCCTGTTGCAAAAGCAAAGGCGCAGGTTCCCAGCCTGCCGTTCGGGCTGGGGGATGACTTCGTCGTCGACGCGGGCTGGGTGCTGATTGAGACGGATGGCGAGTTGGACCTCCTGCGCGACGGTCATGTGCTGGTGCGTGGCGGTGTGATCGAAGAGGTGCGCGCCGAACCGTTTACCGAAAACCTGCCGCACCTGGAACTGCCCTACGACCTTCTCATGCCGGGATTCATTTCCGGTCACACTCACTGCTGTTCGGCGACACCGACGCGGGGGATCATCGAAGGGCCGCGCTCCTATCAGCGGCCGTTGGAAATCGTCGAGATGCTGTCCGACGACGAGATCGATGCGTTGACGGCCCTCAACCTCGCCGAACTGCTGCGCTCGGGCTGCACCACTCATGTGGAAATGGCGTTGACCTTGCGTCAGGCGGAAAGCTATGTGCGCTTAGCGGAACGCTGGGGCGTGCGCGGTTACCCGGGCGCCATGATCCCCAATACTGAACGGCTGTTCGCCATCTGGTTCCGCCCCAACGATCAGGTGCTGTTCGACGCGGAAGAGGACACGCTGAAAGAGATCGCCGACAACCTGGCCTTCTGCAAAAAGCACATGGGCAAGGGCGACGGACGCATTCTGCCGATGATGTCGCCGCACGCCTGCGACACCCACACGCCTGCGACCATGCAGGCCATGGCTGACGCGGCGAAAGAACTGGGCACCGGGCTGCACATTCATCTGTCCCAAGGCTCGCGGGAAACGGAAGACGTGCGCCGTCTGTGGGGGATGACCCCGGCGCAATGGCTGGACAGCTTCGGCTTCTACGACATCGGTCCTGTGTTCGGCGCCCACATGACCGGGCTCGACTGGAGCAGCGATCCCGCCGTGCTCAACCGCGGCAACGCGATCTACAGCCATTGCCCCTCCGGCGGCGGCGCAGGCAACGGCACCCAGCCCTATCCGGAAGCCCTGGCCGCCGGAATGAACGTCAACATCGGCATCGACACCCACTCCAACGACTATGTGGAAGACCTCAAGCTGGCGGTGATCTACGGCCAGGCGCGCTGGATGTTGAAACGCCAGCTCGATCCCAACGGCGTGCCGGTGCAGCGGCCGACGGTGTGGAACGCGGTGGACGGGGCGACGCGTATTCCCGCCCGAGGACTCCGGCGCGACGACCTCGGCGTCATCAAACCGGGCGCCAAGGCTGACCTCACCTCCGTCGACGTGTCGGGCATGCTGGTGGGCGCAGGCGCGCTGCCGCCGGAGCCGCTCAACAATCTGCTCTATGCCAACGGGCGCATGGTGCGCACCACCATGACCGAAGGGCGCTTACAGGTGCACGACTTCCAGTTTGTTGCCGATGACGAAGCCGAGGTGCTCCGTGCCGGCGGTGAGGTTGTACCGAAAGTCTGGGCCCAACTCGAGGACGAGAACTGGTTTACGGCGACGGCGCGGTAGGTTTCTGTTGTCACTCTCGGACTTGTTCTGAGGGTCCAGGGTATAATTCCCAATCTATGTCTGAGTCTTTCTACGTCTATTCGCAAGCAAGAGAAACGGTACCCTCTACGCAGGAGTAACAAGCGATCTGATACACCGGGTTTGGGAACACAAAGAAGGCTTAGTCGAAGGCTTTATACCGCGCTCACGCCAAAGCCCGAAATTTGTTGTGGGTTATGAGGCTGAAATTGTCTGATACCTGGTCACGGAATGTTCTCCATTCCCTTGGGATGGTTTCCCGCATGAATGCCAGGACGGCGTCTGCGCATTGCTTTTGAGTTGGGTAATGTCGGTTGTGGGTGACGTATTTGTGCAGGACAGCCCAGAGGCGCTCGATGGGGTTGAGATGTGGACAATATGGCGGCAGTGGGATCAAGTGGATTCTACAGTCTGGCCTCGCCAGGAAGTCCCTGACGTCCGGCCCTTTGTGATAGGCGGCATTGTCCCATAAGACATGTATGAGACGCTTGTCGGGGTTGCGTTCTTCGATTTTGGCCAGAAGCTGCGCAGCACTCTTACCATCAACCGTGGTCGGTTCGACAAAGGGCGCGTCGAAGGTTTCGAGATTGAGCGCGCCGTGAATGTTTACACGCCCTCGCCCTGCCGTGCTGAGCACAGCGGGGTTCGACCCGGCCTTCACCCATCCAAAGGCAGGTTTGGACTGGTATTCCGGGTGCACCGCATCTGCGAAGTAGACGGCTTCGTCGGCGGGCAGGTCTCGCATCAGCTTCTCGTAGAGCGCAATGAATGGGAATTACATACCTAAGTACCACGATCTGACGGGTACTAAATGACCATAATCCTGCCCCTTTTTTGAATCCCTCAATCCTGGTCTGGTAAAAGAACGCTATGATAGGAGTCATAGTCTCTAAAACGCAAAACAGGCGGGATAGTTTTTCGTAGAAAAATTTTCATTGTTTGAATTTCTTACAAAATTTTTTCTACTATCCTGAAATCATTATGTGTGACTTAGTTGCAGAACTTAGAAACTGGCAAACTGTTATAGGAGCAGTTTTAGGATTCCTAGCTCTTGTGTTTGCCGCCTTATATAATTTTCATTTAAATAGAAAACATGAAAAATTGAAAATAGAGGAACTTAGAAAATCAACTCTTGCCGCAATTTATGGAGAGATAATTAGTGTCAGTGAAGAATTGGCTGTAATGGCTAAAGTAGTATCACAACATGATGTTAACGGAACCGACGATAACATAAATGATCAATTTGTTAGGGATTATGAGTTGCCAGATTGCACAGTATTTTCCAAATTAGTTGATCAACTAGGTATTCTACCTAATAAATTTGTTATTCCTATCATTGAATTTTATTCAAATTACAATAAAGCTAAATCATCTCTCTCACTTATATCGTCAGACAGAACACTACGATATTCTACACTGGCAGTATTGAAACCATCTGTATCAGCGATAAAAGGTATTTCATCTACATTACGTGAAATAGAAAATCTTTTGGAGATTGAAATAGTCGATGAACCCGATCTAGGTAATTCAGAAACCATAATACATATACGCGAAATGGATTATGAGTAGTATTTTATTCTGTAAATGAGTCAAGGCCGCGGAGCAAAAAGAAAGAACAATACAAGAACAAAATACGTTGTTTCTTATATTTTATACGCTTTTTACTAGACGGTACTTGACATAATGGGTACTTTATTGTAATATCCAAATAGTAATTGAGGAAAAAGAAATGACTATTTCAAACGCCAAAACAAACAAATCGAAAAAATCAAAATCTGGTTCTAAAGGTCCAGGTCGCTCAGATCGTGACGGCCTAACACTCCCCCAGCTTTTCCAAATGTTCCCAGACGACAAAACGGCAGAACAATGGTTTGTCGATATGCGTTGGCCCAATGAGGAAATCAATTGTCCGTTTTGTGGATCATTTGAAGTCCAAAAAGGCGCAAATCACCCGACAATGCCTTACCGCTGTAAAGAGCGGGAATGTCGCAAACGCTTTAGCGTCAAAGTCGGCACCGTTATGCACGCTTCTAAAATCAGCTATCAAAAATGGGCTATCGACATTTATCTGACTTTGACCAATCTAAAGTCAGTGTCGAGCATGAAGCTACATCGTGACTTAGGCATTACTCAAAAAACTGCTTGGAACAAAACTTCCATCCCCAGGTTTAGATGGTTGATAATCATCTAAACGTTTTCCGCCCATCAAACTGTATAGTTTCTTCAAGAATTCTCGATCTTCTGGACCTTCTTTATCGTTTGGATGTAAATGAAGTCCGCCTTGCCACCAATATATTTCCATAACTTAAATTCCTCTATCTATTTGATTCAATTGAGTTTTCTAAAAACTTCCGAAACTTTGGTTTTTAATTCCGAACCCAATTTGCAATTCAAGATTGAAAAAATATTGAAATTAAATTTCTTAACCCCGTGGTGTCCTAGGGGTTTCCTCATGACCCCCTAATCCCTTACGGGGCTGTTTTGTGTTTCCGTTCCTAAAATAATCTTGCAGAGTTGTTTTGTCTGGTTGCTTCTCCAACACGTCCTTTGTTCGCCTAGTTGGTAAGGTTCTGGGATTCTGAGGCTCTGGTGGTTCTGGGAGTTTTGGCGTCATGTCATAAAATTTCCTTCTTTACTTTTGTGTTATCGTACTTTGTTGGCTTTGGTGCCTCCAAGGGCTAAAGTCAGCCGATTCAGCCCTGTGAGGGTTTTGGGTATTCATCAGACCTACTCCTTTCCCTCATGGGGCTGGATTTGTTTATAATGACTTGTTGGTCTGGTTTATCAGGGACCAGTGAACCAGACCAACAAGCCGGTCTTATGGGTGGTCCCAAGGTTCGGATAGTGACCTTACATACCCCGCAAGATCGGCGAATTTGTTTTATTTTTCAATTAGTTAGGTCGTGGTACTTAGGTATATAATTCCCCAATGAATGCAGCCTGACTTTCAACTGACGCAACGCGCGGCAGGGCCTTGGGCTTGCGATACTCGAACCCCAGGCGGGACAACACCTTGAGGCACCCGCAGTGAGAATACTCCAGACCAAATTCAGCAGACATGTAGGCTCTGATCTCAACCGTCGACCGGCAAAACCGTCCGTCAAGCCAGTCGCACAGTGCAGGTTCCTGACCAGCCGTCATCCGGGAATGGCCGCCTTTCCAGCCATCAACCGCAAGCGACTCCCAGCCGTTCTCCCGGAAGGTCTTGTACCAGCCCCGAACCGTATCGTCGTCCAGGTACAAAAACTCGGCGATCATCTGACAGGATTTGCCATCATCCAGAAGAAGGATCGCATTCGCACGTCGCCCAACTCCATGATCTTCGCGATGACTGCGCACGCAGGCCGCAAGCTCGCGACGTTCCGGAGAAGTGAGAAAACCGGGATGGATCATTGGATTACCTGAATCGCTCCAGTCCAGGACCTCAAGTCTTCATATTCGGGTTTTCAAGAACTCCGAGTATACCAAAAAAACACGGCGTTAAAACGATCGTGTTCTTTGAGCAGTTCGATGGTCCAGAAGCGGCCATTCAACGCGAAAAAACAATTAAGCGCTGGAATCGTGCGTGGAAGATCAACGCCATAGAGGAAAACAATCCGACCTGGCGGGATCTGTATGAAGATCTGCTGACCTAGAGATTCAGTTTCTTAACCCTGGATTCTCGGGACAAGCCCGAGAATGACCAAAAACCAAGACTGTCACCCTCAAGTTTATCCCGAGGGTCCAGGGTAGTTCGCTGGAATGGAGTTCTTGAACTCTGGATTCTCGGGAACATCTTGTCGTCCGGCCGCGTTCGCGGACCTGAGAATGGCCAAAAAAACAAATCAATCATGCTCGGAATCATTTTGAGCATCCAAAGTAAAATGCTTGGCCGGTGCAGTCCCCAAGTGGACCACCCGAATGAATCGGGTGATGACATTTTTTGTGGATTTTGGTCCTTTTCCTTGACCTCAGGCCGTCGCCACTTCTTTTTCGGAGAGCAGCTGTTCCAGTTCGCCGCTTTCAGCCATTTCGCGCACGATGTCGCAGCCGCCGACAAACTCGCCCTTGACATAAAGCTGAGGGATGGTCGGCCAGTTGGAGAATGCCTTGATGCCTTGGCGTAACTCGTCGCTTTCCAAAACGTTGACGCCTTTGAACTTGACCCCAAGCTGGCTGAGAATCTGCACCACGGCGGCGGAAAACCCGCACTGGGGAAACATGGGTGTGCCCTTCATGAACAGGACAATGTCGTTGGCGTCCACGTCCGCTTTGATTTGGTCGAAGGCTGGGTTCTCGGTCATTGGTCACTCTCCGTCTTAACGATTGGGCGTTATATGGACCAAAGGCAAACCGTTTTCAACACCCATAGAAATCAAGGGGTTGCATGCTTTCCACCCCGTTTTCTGCATAGCTGGTCTGCACGGAAAACGCTTTTCTAGGCCTATCCCCCGGCTTTAGGGTCCGCCACCGTTTTTCACAAGCCAAGGAGGGTGGCTATGGCTCGCTTATCAGCCCTTGTGTACGGTTTTGTTTCCTACCTCATATTCTTTGTCACGTTTCTTTATCTCATTGGTTTCGTCGGTAATTTCATTGTTCCCAAATCCATCGATTTTGGTGGCGAAGAACTCGCCGGTCCGGCGTTTCTCATCAATCTCGGTTGATTCTGCTGTTCGGCGTTCAGCACACCGTCATGGCGCGTAAGGGTTTCAAGCGCTGGTGGACGCGATACGTGCCCAAGCCCGTCGAGCGCAGCACCTACGTATTGATCACCAGTTTGATCCTCATCGTGACCTATGTTGAATGGCGGCCCATGACCGATGTGGTGTGGAGCGTCGAAAACCAGGCCGGCGTGATTCTCTTGTGGGCCTTGTTCGCCTCCGGCTGGCTGTTGGTGTTGGCGTCAACCTTCATGATCAACCACTTTGAGCTGTTCGGCCTCAAGCAAGTGGTGCTGCATTACATGCAGAAGGTTCACGTGCCGCCGGCCTTTCAAGTCAAATGGCTCTCGCATCGTCCGCCATCCGCTCTATGTGGGTTGGATCACCGCTTTTTGGGCGACACCGCTGATGACCACGGGGCATCTGCTGTTCGCCGCCGGGATGACCATCTACATCCTCATCGCCATCCAATACGAAGAACGGGACCTGGCTAAGTTCCACGGGAAGGCCTACGAAGACTACCGCGCCAAAGTGGCCATGCTTGTGCCGGGAACCGGCAAAGTCGTTCCCAGCCAGGACGCCGTTCCGCCGCACACGGAAAACCAGCCGGCGGTTTAATTCAACTCTCTTTGTTTTCGGGAACGGCGGTCTGCAGGGCAAGGGCGTGCAATTGGCCACCCATCTTGCCCTGCAGGGCGTTGTAGACCATCTGGTGCTGCTGCACCCGGCTCTTGCCTTCGAACTGAGCGGAGACAACCAGCGCGGCATAGTGGTCACCATCGCCACGTAGGTCTTCGATGGTGACATCGGCGTCGGGCAGAGCTTCCTTGATCATGTCCTGAATTTCCGCCGCGCTCATGGGCATGGCCCGTCTCCCGAATGTGAGTGTTTAAGCCGCCATATAGGCAGGGAACCAGCCCTCATGCAATTCCCGTAAGGTTGCAAGGGCGACAGATGAACCAGCGGCGACAGCCACGGCATCTCCCCCCGTGATACCGATGCGTTTGGCGGTGAGTCCCTGATTTTTCAGGTCAGAGACTATACCGTCTGTCTTCTCTTGGGCGCAGGCGACGAGGTAGCGTCCTTGGTCTTCGCCAAACAGCCAAGGGGCCGTGACGTCGGTGCCGATATCAATGGTCATGCCTATACCCCCGGCCAGAGCCATTTCCGTCAAAGCCACGGCGATGCCGCCGTCGGCGACGTCGTGGCAGGTGGTGATCTCGCCCTGGACGATGAGCGCGCGCACCGCGTCCCCGGTTTTGCGTTCCTGCGCCAAATCCACGGGCGGCGGTGCGCCGTCCTCTTTTCCATGAACGTCGCGCAGATAGAGGGACTGTCCGAGCCAGCCGTCAGTAAGATCCTCCGGGCCGCCGATGAGCAGAACGGCTTCGCCTTCGTTTTTGAATCCGACCGTCGCCGTGGCGTCCAGAGTGTCGATGACACCGATGGCACCGATGGCCGGCGTCGGCAGGATCGCCCGGCCGTCGGTTTCGTTGTACAGAGACACATTGCCGGAGACGACGGGCATGTCCAACGCCGAGCAGGCTTCACCGATGCCTTTTACCCCTTCGACGAACTGGCCCATGATCGGCGGCTTTTCCGGGTTGCCGAAGTTGAGGTTGTCGGTGATGGCCAACGGCTTGGCGCCGGTGGCGCACAGGTTGCGGAAGGTCTCGGCCACCGCCTGTTTGCCGCCTTCGAAGGGGTCGGCTTTGACGTAACGGGGCGTGCAGTCGGTGGTGATGGCCAGCCCCCGGTCCGAGCCATGGATGCGCACCACTGCCGCATCGCCGCCCGGTCGCCCAACTGTATCTCCCATGACCATGTGATCGTATTGCTCCCATACCCAGCGGCGGCTGGCAAGATCGGGCGCGCCGATGAGGGTCTTTAACGCCTCGGTCCAGTCGCCGTGATCAACGTTGTCGGAGGCGAACTCATCCAACTTTTCTGATGGTACCCACGGCAGGTCGTATTCCGGCGAGGCTTCGGCGAGCGGGTCAATGGGCATGTCGGCGACGGTCTCACCGCCCTTTTTTAAAACCAAGCGGCCGGTGTCGGTGAGATGACCGACGACG
The DNA here is from genome assembly GCA_965207985.1 of Rhodospirillaceae bacterium. Taxonomy (GTDB): domain Bacteria; phylum Pseudomonadota; class Alphaproteobacteria; order Rhodospirillales; family Rhodospirillaceae; genus CBDBND01. Next base: position 103,593 of record CBDBND010000022.1, read on the forward strand.
GCGAAATCCAGTTCCCACTTCTCGAATATGGCGCGGGCGATGTCTTCTTTGCCCGGCTTGAGCACCATGAGCATGCGCTCCTGGCTTTCCGACAGCATGATTTCATAGGGCATCATGCCGTCTTCACGCACCGGCACGGTGTCCAGGTCCAGTTCGATCCCGGTCCCGCCCTTGGAACACATCTCGAAGGACGAGCAGGTGAGGCCCGCCGCACCCATGTCCTGAATGGCGACGATGGTGTCCGTGGCCATCAGTTCCAGGCAGGCTTCGATCAGCAGTTTTTCCGTGAACGGATCGCCCACCTGCACGGTGGGGCGTTTCTCTTCGGAGTCCTCGCCGAATTCGGCCGACGCCATGGTGGCGCCGTGGATGCCGTCGCGGCCCGTCTTCGAGCCCACATAAATCACCGGATTGCCCGGGCCCGAAGCGGCGGAATAGAAAATCCTATTTTGATCCGCCAGCCCGACGGTCATGGCGTTGACCAGGATATTGCCGTTGTATGCGGGATGAAAATTCACTTCCCCGCCCACGGTCGGGACACCGACGCAGTTGCCGTAGCCGCCAATACCGCCCACCACACCCGCCACCAGATGCTTGGTTTTGGGGTGATCAATGGCACCGAAACGCAGCGCGTTCATGTTGGCGACCGGGCGGGCACCCATGGTGAACACGTCACGGAGAATACCGCCCACGCCGGTGGCGGCACCTTGGTATGGCTCAATGAATGAGGGATGGTTGTGGCTTTCCATCTTGAAGATGGCGGCCAGGCCGTCGCCGATGTCGACCACACCAGCGTTCTCGCCGGGCCCGCAAATCACCCAGGGCGCTTCCGTGGGCAACGTCTTCAGCCATTTTTTCGAGGACTTGTAGGAACAGTGTTCCGACCACATGACGGAGAAGATACCGAGCTCCACCATGTTGGGTTCCCGGCCGTCAAGGATGTCGAGAACCTTTTCGTATTCCTCGTCCGTTAGGCCATGGGCGGCAATGTCGTCTTTGGTAATGGACGTGTTGGCAAGCGTCATGAGAGGCGCTCCACCAAGCTTTTGAACAGCGGAACGCCGTCGCGGCCGCCGAGCCGGTCGTCGGCCAGACGTTCCGGATGGGGCATCATGCCCATGACCGTGCGGGTTTCGTTGAAAATGCCGGCGATGTTGCGGGCCGAGCCGTTGGGGTTGGACTCCTCCGTAGGCTTACCGTTGTCGTTGCAATAGCGGAAGGCGATCCGGCCTTCCTTTTCCAGCGCGTCCAGGGTGTTGTCGTCGGCAAAGTAGTTGCCGTCGTGATGGGCAACCGGAATGCGGATAACCCGGCCTGTTTCATACTTAGCCGTGAAGGCACTTTCGGTCTGTTCGACGGTCAAGGTCACGTCTTTGCAGACGAACTTAAGGTTGCCATTACGGATCAGCGCCCCAGGCAACAAACCGCATTCGGTCAGTACCTGGAAGCCGTTGCAGATACCGAGGGTCAGTACGCCGGCGTCCGCCTTTTTTTTTATGTCCGCCACAATGGGGGAGTTCGCCGCCATGGCGCCACAACGCAGATAATCGCCATAAGAAAACCCGCCAGGCACGGCAATAAGGTCAATGTCGTCTGGTAGGGTAGTCTCCCCATGCCACACCATGATTGGTTTGTAACCGGTGACTTTCGCCAGGCTGACGGCTATGTCGCGATCGCAATTGGAGCCGGGAAAAACAATAACGGCTGATTTCATTTGTTATTCACTCACCTCGATCCGGTACGTCTCAATGACCGTATTGGCGAGCAGTTTCTGGCACATGTCATCGACAGCGGATTGGGCTTTGCCCGCATCCGTCTCCGCCAAATCCAGTTCGATGTATTTGCCCTGGCGCACGCCATCAATGCCGGAGAACCCGAGGGTTTCCAGTGCGTGTTGGATGGCCTTACCTTGAGGGTCGAGAACGCCGTTTTTCAGTGTGACGTGAACCGTCGCTTTGACCATGAGAGCTTAAACAACCTTTTGCTTCGTTATTGCAGCGTGTTCGGTCCCTAAAGATCACCCGGCCCGCTCTCCGGCAGGATTCCCAGGCGGCGCGCTACTTCCTGATAGGCTTCCTCGATCTTGCCGAGGTCGCGGCGGAAGCGATCCTTATCCATTTTCTCGTTGGTCTCGATGTCCCACAGGCGGCAGTTGTCCGGCGACAGTTCGTCGGCAAGGACGATCTGGATTTCGCCGGTGTCGTGGTACAGGCGGCCGTACTCCAGCTTGAAGTCGACCAAACGGATGCCGATGCCGAGGAACAAACCCATGAGGAAATCATTGATGCGCAACGATGTGTTGAGCATTTCATCAATTTCCTGAATGTTGGCCCAGCCGAATCCGGTAATGTGTTCTTCGGAAATGGGCGGGTCATTCAGTTCATCGCTCTTGTAGTAGTACTCGACGATGGACCGGGGTAGGCGGGTACCCTCCGGGATCGAAAACTGCTCCGAAATGGACCCGGCGGCGATGTTGCGAACCACCACCTCAACCGGGATGATCTCCACTTCCCGGACCAATTGTTCGCGCATGTTGAGACGCCGGACAAAGTGGGTGGCGATGCCGATCTCCTCCAGGCATTGCATGAGGTACTCGGAGATGCGGTTGTTGAGCACGCCCTTGCCGGTGATGGTGCCCTGTTTCTTGTTGTTGAAGGCCGTGGCGTCGTCCTTGAAATACTGGACGATCGTGCCCGGTTCCGGACCCTGGTAAAGGATCTTGGCCTTGCCTTCGTAGATCTGTTTACGCCTGGGCATGATTAGAGGAACCGATCCGGCTGAGAATGACCAATTAACGTGTGGCGTTAAGCTGTTTTGAGATCATTTAACGCCGGACGTTAGGCCGGATATAGCAGGACCCGCTGCCCCCCTCAATTGCTCAAATGGGCCGAATCGGAAAGTTCTTGACCAGGTAGGCCTTTACAGCGCCACCGGCTCGAACGGAGTGGCGTCTGGCGGACCGGACGCGAACAGCCAGGTCACGCCGTCGTCGGGATTGGTCAGGGTCTTATCAACGGACGGCAGGGCCAGCAGGGCGCTGGACGACGTCCCGAAACCGGTCTCGGAACGGAAGCACATGGCCGAAAACGGTGCGCCATCTCCGGCACCGGCGCCCATCAAGGCCTGCCAGGCGGACCAGTCGCGGGCGGACGGGTCCGGTACCGGGGCCGTGGAAAACCGGGGCAGGTAGGCCCCAATCCGGTCGCTGGTGGGGTCGTTGAGTTCCTCGGCGGTCAGCATGGATAAGCCCTCCGGAATTTCGTTCACGGTCACGTCCGGACCCTCGGTTTCATCCAGTTTCAGCCAAAAGGCGTCGCGGTTGTCGGCGATAACCAGATTGAACCCGCGATAGGCACGGCCGTCCAAGTGGGCGAGGGCATCGGCCGCAGCCACAGCGTCCTCGTGGTCCAAAGCATCGAGCACGATTTCACCCCGGCTGCGCTTGTCGTCCTGGGGGCCGAGCGTGCCCCGGCGGTTGAGAATGCAGGCGACCACGCCCCAATCGTTGATCCCCATCCAGGAACCGCCGCCCAACTCATCCAGACCTGCCACCACTTCGGGCCGGTCCTGCCAATGGCGGGCCGGGGGCCGCCACGGCCGGTCGAGTTGCTCGTCCCGGTTGGCACCGAGGACCAAGGGCCAGGGGTGGCCGGACCGGCGCAGGATGACAACGGTGCACATGGTGGCTGTGTTGCAGAAACCTGTTGAGTTGGCAATTGCGCGAGTGGAGCCGGGCCATTATATGGGGAGGGCAAATCACATTTGGTGCATGTGGCACTGCAATTCTTGTTAGGGGATCGTACTCATTATGTCGCCCGATGCGTTTCGCGACCGTGAAAAAGGCTTCGAGCAGAAATTCCAGATGGATGAGGATCAGAAATTCCGGGTCCATTCCCGCCGCGATCACCTGTTTGGCCGGTGGTTGGCGGAACGGTTCGGCCTGACGGGCGATGATGCGGAGAAATATGCAATGGAGGTGGTGGACTCCAATTTCGAGAAACCCGGCGACGAAGACCTCATGGGCAAGGTTAAGGCGGACGTTGTTGAGAGGAACATCAACATCGAAGAAAAGGAGCTACGCACGAAGTTCGAGGAACTGCTTCACGAAGCCACAGGCAGATCGTCGGGCAATAGAGTCGGCCACTCTTTGGATCCTCCGTTGTCGAGGCCGCCGGGAACCCCCGTTTTTAGGCAAAAAGGCGGGGTTTTCTTATGCCGACAAGGTCACGCCACGGACGTTTTACGGCTTGTGGGTGTGTCTTTGGACTGTGCGGGTGCACACTGTCAGCTGAAATTCAGGCAATCGTTTCCTTATAATCCAGAGAGGAGCCTGTAAGCTTTGGGGCACCCTCGAGACAGGAGAAACACTCATGCTCAGCCGCCGCTCCGTATTAGCCACCTCAGCTGCTGCTGCCACCACTGTATTTGACATCGGCGGGCGTCACGCCAAGGCCGACATCGTCGACATCAAAATCGACCCGTTCAACCAGACGCCGGAACAGAAAGCGTTTCATTCCGCGCGCTTTGACACCCTCGATCAGGAAGGCCTGATGGATTTCACCGAGGGCTTTAAGCGGTGGAACCAAGTCGACATGGGTGGGCGCGAGGCCAGGCGTCACTACAACCGGTTTCTCAGGGCCAAAGGCCTGCCCACGGGCAAGGTCGATATCCCCTATGAGGAGTGCTGCCAGATCCTGCTTGAGGACCCGCACTTCGAAGCCGCGATCCGGTTCAACCGCAGCTCTCAAGCCCTGATGTGGGATCGGGCCATGCGTGCCTTCCACGGCCAGGCCGACAAGTATCTGGCACTGATGGAAGCGACCGACAACTCAGGGCCGGGCTCGCTCGAACTCAATCCGGACATGGACCTGCCCGCCTACACCACCCATGAAATCCACGCTCAGCCGGGCGGTTATGTGGGCGATCCGTTCGCCGGCTGGGTCTATCACTGGGCGCTGACCCAGGCCTTCTATCAGGGCCGCAATCAGTTTGATGAAGTCTTCCTGGCCACGGCTCAGGACTGCCCCAAACCGGCCGACGGCGAAGTCAAACGCATTCTCGACATCGGCTGCGGCTCCGGCCTGGGCGCCATGGCCTATAAGGAGCGCTTCCCCAACGCCGAAGTGTGGGCCATCGACGTGGGCGGACCCATGGTGCGCTACGGCCACTGGCAGGCGGTGCAGCGCGGCCTCGACGTCAACTACGCCCAGCGCCTGGCGGAAGACACCAAGTTCCCGGACAACTACTTCGACATCGTCTCCGATTACTTGGTGTTCCACGAAGTGACCACTGACGCGGCCAAAGACATCGTCGCCGAGATTTATCGCGTGCTGCGTCCGGGCGGGATTTTTAACCACGACGACAGCGGCACCGAAGGCAACCCCAACATTCCGTTGCCGCAGACCATTTACGACCGCGCATGGTTGTGGGTGGACTTCCGTCACAACATCGAGCCGTGGATTCCGGGCTACCGGGAATCAGACTTCCCGGGCGTCATGCGCGAGGCTGGTTTTGATGTGGACCTGACCTTAAGACGGGATGCTTATCGCCGTCGCGCGTACCACGGCATCAAGCCCGTTTAAAATTTACCTCTGGGACTCGAAAAAGCCCCGTTCCGGGAAACCGGAGCGGGGTTTTCTTTTCAACTCTCACCAAACACGCGCTGGAAAATCGTGTCCACATGTTTGGTGTGATAGTCCATGGAAAAAAGCTCGGTGAGTGCGCTTTCGGACAGGTGCGCGGTCACGTCCTTGTCTAGTTTCAGCAGCGACAGCAGATCACCGTTGCCCTCCCAAACCTCCATGGCGTTGCGCTGGACCAGACTGTAAGCGTCCTCGCGGCTGACGCCGGCCTGGGTGAGGGCGAGCAACACCCGTTGTGAAAACACCAGTCCGCCCATGGCATTGAGATTCCTCTCGATGGCGTCGGGATAGATCACCAGCTTGTCAATGACGCCGGTGAGCCGGGCCAAAGCAAAATCCAACGTGACGGTGGCGTCCGGGCCGATCATGCGTTCCACAGAAGAATGGGAGATATCCCGCTCGTGCCACAGGGCCACGTTCTCCATGGCGGGGATGGCATAACCCCGCACGATGCGGGCGAGGCCGGTGAGGTTTTCCGTCAGTACCGGGTTGCGCTTGTGAGGCATGGCCGAGGAGCCTTTCTGCCCGGGCGAGAAGTACTCTTCCGCCTCGCGCACTTCCGTGCGTTGCAGGTGGCGAATCTCCGTGGCGATGCGTTCGATGGAACTGGTAATGACACCCAGGGTGGCGAAGTAGGCAGCGTGCCGGTCCCGCGGAATGATCTGGGTCGACACCGGTTCGGACTCCAGGCCGAGAGCCTTGGCCACATGCTCTTCCACACGCGGGTCCACGTTGGCGAAGGTGCCCACGGCGCCGGAGATGGCGCAGGTGGCGATGTCCTTGCGCGCCGCCTGCAACCGCTCCCTGTTGCGAACGAATTCCGCGTACATGCCGGCGAACTTCAGGCCCACGGTGGTGGGCTCCGCATGAATGCCGTGGCTGCGGCCCATGCACACGGTCATCTTGTGCTCGAAGGCGCGGCGCTTGATGGCGGCCAGCAGGTCGTCGATGTCGGCCAAAAGGATATCCGTGGCCTGCACCAGTTGAACGGACAGGCAGGTGTCCAACACGTCGGACGAGGTCATGCCCTGGTGGACAAACCGGGCGTCGGGCCCCACGTGCTCGGCGAGATTGGTCAGGAAGGCGATGATGTCGTGCTTGACCTCGGCTTCGATCTCGTCGATCCGCTCGACCTCGAATTTTCCCTTTTTCCACACAGTTTCGGCAGCGCTCTTGGGAATCACGCCCAACTCCGCCTGGGCGTTGCAGGCATGGGCTTCGATTTCAAACCAAATGCGAAATTTGTTCTCAGGCTCCCAGATTTTCACCATATCCGGGCGCGCATACCGCGGGATCATCAGTTCCATCCAACGAATAAAGGTCGCGTGAAGAGGAATACAGGGATTGTATAGAGAGTTCAGGCACGGACTTCTAGAGAGCCGGAAAAAGAAATGTGCCACTGTATTTTCGAGACTCGGAGGATGGACATGGAAGCCCTGCCCGCTGCAATGGGTGAGTCCTAAAGCACCTCGCCTTTAGTTAGATCCATATCCAGCTTCACAAAAGTAGTTCCACCATTCTTCTGGTGTGAATAGATCGCACGTTTGTGCAAGGGCGTCGAACATCTGGTCGAATGTTCTGGCACCGATCCGTCGCAAATGAGCTTTCAGTTTTGAGAATGCCAGTTCGATAGGATTGAGGTCGGGGGAATGTGGTGGCAAGTACAGGAACCGGCAGCGCTTCGCTTTGAGCGCGGCTGCGGCATCCTTGTTGCGATGCGCCGCGAGGTTGTCACAGATGACGACAGTTCCCGGCTCTAGTTCGGGTGCGAGAACGTCGCGGATGTAGGCGGCAAATGCCATGCCGTTCATAGCTCCGTTGATCACCCATGGTGCGATTAGACTGTTATGGGTCAAACCCGCAATGAATGTCTGCGTTCCCCATGCGCCAAAGGGCGTGCTCATTTGCAATCGCTTACCGCGCAGGCTTCGCCCGCGCAACCGGGTCAAGTTTGTCTTCACGGATGTTTCGTCAATGAACACAAGACGATGAGGCTGCGCCTGCATGGCCGGGATGCGGTGCCGGAACCAGTCCCGACGCAGACGCGTCACCCGAGTATGAAAGCGCTCGGTTGCGATCAACGATTTTTTTATACGTGTAGCCAAGTTTTCTTAGGAAACGCCCAATGGATGCAGCATGGACGATAACCCCGGTGGCCGCTTCCAGGGCTCCGGCCAGTTCTGGTAAAGTAATGTCGCTGTCCTGCGCCACCAACTCTTCAAGAAATTCCCGATGAGGGGCAAGTTTGCCATGACCTCGGGGACGTCCTTGTAATTCGGGTTCGATAGACCCTGTCTCACGCAACTTGCGTTGCCACCGCACCCCCGTTGCGGCGGATATTTTCAAGCGCGCCGCGGCGGCACGACCGCTCAAGCCCTCTTCGATGTATTGTTGGAAACGCGCTCGAAGCGCTGATGGTAGTGCTGCTGGCATGGAAAATCCTCCCGAATTAAGGAGGAATCACAATTCGCAAAGATTGGGAAGACCATCGATTCAACATTCAAAATCGACGCTTTAAACCGGATAACGCACACTTTGCACCAACGTCTTTTGCTACTCCAATTACTCGTCATAACCCATCAAGCACTTTACTCTTCCGAAAACCGCACCTGGACGGTTTGTATCACGAAGACTGTCGGATAAAGTTCCCGGGAAAGACACTCTTATCCTCCTGACCACTTACTCTGACAGTGCCCACAGTTCGTTGCGGGCAAGGCTTGAGCAATGGTCCTCTTACTTCCAGTGTTGTTCCGGGCCCGATGCACCGGCTTATAGGACGAGCCACGTTGACGGTCAGTTAATCGACAGCTTATAACGTCCTCATGCGTTTCGACTTACCCCTCATGGGCTTCCTCACCGTTACATGGACGATAGCGCTGCCCAACGCGAGGGCGGATACGGGGTTTTATTTATCTGCTGAGTTGGGTGCGAACTTCGCTTCAGCTTTACAAACAGCCGGCACGTCCGATGATCGGGCCAGTGTCTGCGACGAATTCATCAATCCGATGTTCGCAACGGTGACACAAACCGCAGGATATGAAAACTACAACTGCACGGGTGCGGATCGGGGACTTGGCGCAGGATGGACGAACGCGTTCGGTCGGGCCAAAGGACTGCTTGCTGGGGCAGCCGTGGGGTATCGGTTGTCCAGTCGGTATCCTGATAATATTTGGGGCAGGTTCAACATTGAGCTAGAGTATTTCTACCGTGACACAGTGTATGACGATACTGCTGATGTTCCCGGCGCCAGCGGAGCGACCGGTGACAAATTGGCACAGGAGATCGTCAAGGCAACCGATCGTATTGGCAGCGTAACGGCGCACGACGTATTCTTGAACTTATTGCTCGAATTTGACAATTCGAGCCGGTACACACCGTACATTGGCATTGGTGCGGGCGCGGGATTCACCGACATGGAATACTCCAGCGTGTGGGTGCGCAATCCAGATCCGCACGCGATTGCCACAGGCGCCGGTTTGCCCAACGTTGATGAAATCCGAAGGAATTTAGCAGGCAGCACCAGCAGTGCCCAGACACGGCTTTCCGACACACTCTACGGCTATCAAGTGGTACTAGGCTTCGACTATGCGGTGAGCGAATCCGTCTCGCTTGGAATCAAGGGTCGCTGGGTCCGTTTCGACGAGTTTAGCGACGGTGGATTTCACTGGGACCCTTTACGAAGTCATGTTCCTAATTTACGCAGAGACCTGAGCGAGCCGGTTGTGGGCTATTTCAGGACTGAAGAGATGGCAGTGCTTGGACTGGGTGTGACGCTGAAGTACCGCTTTTAGTCGTCGCATCCGAGCGGCCTTGCCACGTCATACGAAATCTCGGACTGCCCTATACCTTTCGAGAATCCCATCCACACCTGGACAGTTAGCATAATGAAGGCGGGTAAGGTTTTCGGGACAAACAGATTGCGGGGGCCTGTAACCAACGTTGTCTTCACCTGGATAGGTATGGTTGTACATTCCTAGCACTTCTCTTTGGTACATTTTTGCTGCAACTGACCTTTCCTTACAAAAACCAAATGTACGTCTGGTCGCTTTTCATTATGAAGTTCCGCGGATATGGTTTTCGAAAGGGCAGGGATGGAAACCCTCCGCCTACAGATGCGCGCGCCAGTACCCTATCCGACACAAGCCGTTTGAACGTCGGGTAGACGGGATGGCACTGTCACAGGAAACGGCGTTGCATCGAGGGGCCATGCCGTCTGAGTTCGTAGAATTAAATGTCGGTAAGGTTATACATCACCTGAGGCTAGGAGACTTTAAGTTCCCGGTGCAATCCGATTTGCTCTGGCAATGCTATTAGCGCTACTTCGTGAGTCATTCCAGCAACTCTTGACATAAGCAATTTGTTTGTGGATTGCTGACTTCTGGAATCTGAGCAAAGTGTTTGGGTCGTAATGCCTCCTGTCCCTCAGAATCGGTATTTGACGGTCAGGCCGACAGCAAACATCTCAATGTCGTTCGACCTGATATCGTACACGACCGGCTCACTCCCGTCCTTGCGAAGGTTGGACGGGTGACTACGCAATTGATCCCACTCATCTTTGTCGGTGAATGAGTCGAAGTTGACCCAGCGAGCCTTGACTCCAAGAAACAGCGATTCGGTAAGCATGTAATCCATGCCGAGCATCACCTGATAGCCAAATAGGGTGTCATTGAGTTGCTCGCTTTCCGTGGTGGTTGTGCCTGCAAGGTTCGCTTGTATCTGGGCTGCATTGGGTAACGGCTGGCCACCATCAGGAGCATTCCCGGTTGTGATTCGTGATGGATCGACGTCGCGAGCAAAGACTCCGTTGTATTCCAGCCCAGTGAACCCGCTACCTAGGCCCAGTCCCACATATGGCGTAAAGCGGCTGTTGTTCGCGAAGTCCACATATAGATTGGCAAACAGGTTATGCGAATCCAAGTGACCAATACGTTCTTCCGCCCGTACAATTTCTTGAACAACCTTGCTTAGAACCTGCCCTCCGCCAACGGTGATCTCAGAAGCCTCGTTATAGTTGGTGTTGCGGTAGAAATATTCCAATTCGGTGCGGAAATTGGAGTTCCCGATATAGTAGCCAAGCGCCGTGCCAAACAGAACACCTTCATCGGACCCAAAAGTATTTTCCCAAACACTGTCCGAACCGCGATTCGGACCGGTGCAATTCGTATTTGCCCAACCCGGCGTGTTGTTCACCGACATGAACTGGGGGTTGATATACTCGTCACAAACGCTGGCTCGGTCCGTATCGTGCCCGTCTGTGCCCAGCGCCTTGCCGAGGTTTATACCCAATTCTCCACTTACGTAGAATCCTCCAGCATGCACCTGGCCCGTCATCCACGCAATTAGAACCCACGCCGCCCAAGTAATTGAGAAGTATTTATTCATGGCTCAGTACCTCATCAAATTTCTTGGAATTATACCATAGGCTGGGTAGGAGGGGTCGTTACCGAGCAGTCCCTTTCGAAAACCTAATCCACACCCGGCCAGTTGCGATAATGAAGGCAGGTAACATCTTCGGGAACAGCACAAGTTGCTAGGGGTCGCAACTGCCTCACAGCCCCAATATTGGGAAGCTGGACACCCGCAAGAACCTGTCGGTTTTTCATGTTTTGATGTTATGAGCGGTGGGGCCGGGATGGCCTCGGTCTTTTTCGACGCCATTGGAGGCGGTTTGGGGCTATTTCCAAGGTTTTCGGCCGCATCTATCCTGTTGCAGGCCTGCGTTCGTGAAAGATCAGCCGGTCGAAATTGTAGGCTAGGTTGGCCAGCGTCAGTATCGCTTTGGCCCGGGCGATGCCGATCGTGCGGTCAAACAGGCCGTAGCGGTTCTTCTGGTGGGCAAAGACATGCTCGACAGCCGCGCGAATAGCGGACTTCTTTGCGTTGGCTTTGGCCGTTCTCTCCGGCATGCTGTGCGACTTGCATCAATAAGACCGGTGGATAAGGTTTTCGAGAAGGACAGGCAGGGACAGCGGCAGAAACACTCGCGAATGATTTGATGGCCGAAATCAACTTGCGATAATGTACGCAGAGCGCTTTAACACGTGACCGTATCTGAAACCCGCATGGGCCAAGCCAGATAAACAGAATTCAGGATACTCCCTGGAATGGCAAAACTCACGTTACTAGACTGCCAGATCAATTTAGTCTGAAAGTGCCCTTAAATTTGCAAGAAAACTCGGACAGGAGGATGGATTGTATGACTATTTTTCGAATTCTTTTTCTTTTTGTCTGTTTTTCTTTTTCCGTATTCGCGATTGCCCAGGATGAACACAGCATGGTTGAGACCGCATTTGAGTCACCTCCAGGCATTCTCGTATTTGGTGGAACACGGGGCACTGGTCTTGAAGTGATCAAGATTTTGGCTGGTCGTGGCGAGGATGTTACGGCCTTTGTCCGGCCTACCTCTGATCTTTCCCAATTGAAACCGCTCGGAGTCACCCTGTTCACCGGCGATGCACTGAACGCAGACTCGGTGGGTGCTGCGTTCGAAGCTGGCTCCTACCGTGCTGTTATCAGCTCCCTAGGTAGTCGCGGTGGTGACAACCCGGTCGATGACATAGGTACCATCAACGTGGCTGAGGCGGCTAAGGCGTCAGGTGTAAATCGCATTATCATGGTCAGCTCCATCGGCGCAGGGGAAAGCCGGGCTGCCATTCCGTTCTTTGTGCGTTGGATCTTGGGGACAGCATTGGAACGGAAGACCATTGCAGAAAATCACCTAAAGGCGAGCGGATTAAATTACACCATCATTCGGCCGGGAGGTCTCGGTGACGGTCCTGCGACGGGTACTGGTGTGCTCAGTGATGATGAGCAAAGCTTTGAATGGGGTCGAATTCCTCGCGCTGAGGTCGCTCGTCTTCTAGTTCAAGCCTTTGATGATCCAGATGCAGTCAATACTATCTATCATGCGTTTCCCGAAGAGTAACGAACGGGCATTGTCAGACTAATTTGATCTGGTAAGCGGACACCTTAGAAGGGTTGACGGAGCGCCTGTCGGCCGACCCCGATGTGCGCTGGCTTAAGAAGGGCGGAAAGTCATACTTCGGCTACAAGGTCTGGCGGGCTTGAGCGGGCCATCGACAGGATCACGCCGGAAATGAAAGACCTCGCCCACGCCCAGGACGGCACCGAGATCAAGTCCCTGGAACTGGAACTCCTCACCGCAGGTGCACGGAATCTGGGCGACCGCCGCGACGCCTTCGAGACCCTGCGCGCTGCCGCCGCTGCCGCCTATGCCGATGAGACCGGAGAGACATGGCGCCCCCGTCATGGATCCGGTAAGCCTAGCCGCCTATCTCTTCGAAATGTCTCAAGCTGACGCGGCCCGCAAAATCGCTGAAATGTTGAGGGTCGCACTTTGACCGATGCCGGCGGGAAAGGGATGTTCGATCCGCTTTCGCCGGAAGAGTTCCAGGCGGGTAAGCATTCCGTCCCCCGTGATAACACCGACGACTACAGGCCGATTGTGCCGGTACCCGGCTCCGCGCCACCCCCGAATTGGAGGAAGTTACGCCCAAAGGAAGCCGTGGGCGATCCGCTGATACACACTTACAGAACGAAAGAAGGCGGCGTTGCCTTCTATGTGGCCCGATGGAAAGCCAAGCACCCAAAACAGAAGAAGATCATCCGCGCCGTAACCTGGGACGGCTATCGGTGGCAACTCAAAGCCATTCCCTGGGATCGGCCATTATATAATTTGACTGCGATTTATGCCGCCCCGAAGGACTACCAAATTTGGGTGGTGGAGGGCGAGAAATGCGCCGAGGCCTTAGCCAGGGAAATAGAGAAAGCAAATAAGAAAATAGTGGACGCGGACAAAAAAATACAAGCGGTCGTTGTCACATGGTCCGGCGGTGCGGCCGCGTGTCGATTTACGGACTTTTCGCCGCTTGCTGGTCGAGGAGTCGCTTTGTTGTCTGACGCGGACACACCAGGGCGCGACGCCATGAAGGCGACCTCAAAAACCGTGACGCCGACCGTTGGCGGCCGTTGTTCGCCGTCGCCGATTTGGCCGGAGGCGAATGGCCGGACAAAATCCGCTCGGCGGAGAAAGCATTGACCGAAGCGACGGCCGAGGTCTCGCCCGGTGACACGCTCGGCATTGAATTGTTGAAGGACTGCCGCAAACTGTTCCAGGAAGCCGGGAATCCCGACAGGATGAGGAGCGAGGTTCTCGATCAGAAGCTTATAGACTTATTGCAATGATCCCTGTGCCGGTTTTCGCGCCCCACACTTAGGGCAGGCCTTGGCTCCGCGGGATACAGGGGTCTTGCACTC
>CBDBND010000023.1:0-56124 GCA_965207985.1 Rhodospirillaceae bacterium
GTGGACTCAATTGATCCAGCATTTTATGGCGAAGAGTTGGATCATTGCGAGGAAGTTTTTGGCTGATTTCTCGAAGCGCGTTGCTAATCGGCGCATGTCTTTCATCTTGCAGAAGAACCGCTCGACGATGGTCCTTTGGGCATAGAGGTTTGGATCGTGCGGGATAGGATGACGCGCGTTGCTCTTTGAAGGAATGACAGCCAGCGCTCCTTCATCGGCGATCTGCTGCCTGATTTTGGCGGTGCCATAGGCCTTATCAGCGACGATGGCGAGCGGGGCCTTTTCCCAATCCAGGAAAGAGCCCATGGCTTGGCTGTCATGGACCTGCCCGCCGGTGATGTCCAGCCGGAGCGGGCGGCCCTTTTCGATAACGTAAAAGATCTTTCGCACATTTTTGGGGTTGGTGGCTCCGGGTCTGGTTAGGTTGGTTTTGTTCAATCAGCCACTCCAGAAGGAAGGAGCCACCATGGAAAAGGATAACACGAAGGCATTGTCGCACGTCATACGGATTGATGACGAACGTATACAGGATCACCTGGGCAAGGTAGTGCGGGGCAGTGTTGAGGAGACCCTGAACGCGCTATTGGACGCCGAAGCGGACCGGCTCTGCAATGCTGAGCGCTACGAACGCAGTGAGGCCCGTCGCGATACGCGGGCCGGCAGTTACGAGAGGAAGCTTCAGACACGGGCTGGCGAGGTTTCTCTGAAGGTTCCCAAGCTGCGCCGTCAGACCTTTGAGACGGCGATCATCGAGCGTTACCGGCGTCGGGAGGCATCGGTCGAAGAGGCCTTGATGGAGATGTATCTGGCCGGTGTTTCGGTACGGCGTGTGGAGGACATCACCGAGGCGTTGTGGGGCACGCGGGTTTCGCCAGGAACCGTCTCGAACCTTCACAAGAAAATCTATGAGCAGATCGACGCTTGGCGCAATAAGCCGATTGCGGGCGATCATCCCTATGTGTATGTGGACGGCATCGTCCTTAAGCGCAGTTGGGCCGGCGAAGTGCGTAATGTTTCGCTATTGGTGGCGATCGGCGTCAACCAGGAGGGCTTCCGCGAGATCTTGGGCATCGTTGAGGGTGCCAAGGAGGATAAGGCGGGATGGGGCGCATTCCTTAAGCATCTCAAGGCGCGCGGGCTGTCAGGCGTCCAGTTGGTTATCTCTGACGCCTGTCTGGGTTTGGTAGAGAGTATAGCGGAGGTCTGCCCCAAGGCCCGCTGGCAACGCTGCGTCGTCCATTTCTACCGCAACATCTTCAGCCATGTTCCTTCGACCAAAGTGCGCGAAGTTGCCCACATGCTGAAAGCTATCCACGCCCAGGAGAGCCGAGAGGCCGCGACCAGGAAAGCCGAGGACGTTATCTTCTCTCTCAAGAGCACTAAGCTGACCACGGCAGCCGAGTTGGTCGAGAGCCACATTGAAGAGACTTTCAGTTTCTATGCTTTCCCTGACCAGCACTGGATCAAGCTCAAGACCAACAATCCACTAGCAGGCTGCTGAAAAAGTCTTCCTTTTGAGGCTTTGGAATGATTCTTTCTCTTTGTTGATTGCATGGAGGAAGTAATGCGTGGAGGCGACGATCGGACGGAGGGTCTTTTTTCTTATGTGAGCTGCGAGGCTCGTGTTCCGGCGACGCATCCGCTTCGCCTGATCCGTGGGCTGGTTGATGAGGCGCTGGAGCTTATGTCGCCGGATTTCGAGGGGTTGTATTCGAAGATCGGGCGTCCCTCGATCCCGCCGGAGAAGCTGTTGCGTGCGCTCCTGTTACAGGCCTTTTACTCAATCCGCTCGGAACGTCAGCTGATGGAGCAGATGGATTACAACCTGTTGTTCCGTTGGTTCGTCGGATTGTCGATGGACAGTGCGGTGTGGGATGCGACGACGTTCAGCAAGAACCGCGACCGGCTGCTGGATGGAGAGGTTGCGCGGAGGTTCCTGGCGGTGGTTGTGGAGCAGGCGCGTCGGCGCGGCCTGCTGTCGGACGATCACTTTTCCGTGGACGGGACGCTGATCGAGGCCTGGGCGTCGATCAAGAGCTTCCGCCCCAAGGACGGCGGCGACGAGCCGCCGGGGCCGGGGCGCAACTCGGAGAGGACCTTCCACGGCGAGAAGCGGTCCAACGAGACCCATGCCTCGACGACCGATCCCGACGCCCGGCTGTACCGCAAGGGGAATGGCCAGTCCTCGCGTATGGCCTTCATGGGCCACGTGTTAATGGAGAACCGCAACGGGCTCCTGGTCGGGGCCTGCCTGACCCGGGCCACCGGCACGGCGGAACGCGAAGCCGCCCTGGCGCTTCTCGATGCCCATCGCCCGGGACGGCGGCGGATCACGCTGGGCGCGGACAAGGCCTATGACGTGGCGGCCTACGTCGAGGCCTTGCGGGCGCGTCGGATCACCCCGCACATCGCCCGCGACGACCATGTAACCAAGACCGGCAAGCGGCGGCGCACCTCCATTGACGGCCGCACCATGCGCCATTCCGGCTACGCCGCCAGCCTGCGCATCCGCAAGCGCATCGAGGAGAGCTTCGGCTGGATCAAGACCACCGGCGGGCTGGCCAAGACCCGGCACAAGGGCATCAAAAGGGTCGGCTGGATGTTCGAACTGACCGCCGCCGCCTACAACCTGGTCAGGCTCCCCAAGCTGCTGGCGGAGCCCGTGCCATGACGGCACCGGTGGCCTGCCAGCTGATCGGCCGGTGGCGGATCGTCGAGGCCAACCTGTGGGACCGCGGCTATCTCGACCTCGACGGGCCCGCCGTGCTGGTCATTCGCGAAGATGGTCACGGCGAGATCGCCTTCGGCGCTCTGAACGCCAGCCTCGACCTGGAATACGGCCGATCCATCGTGTTCTTCACCTGGGCCGGCTTCGACGAGATGGACGAAGTCAACGGTTCAGGATCGGCCGAACTCCTCGACGACGGATCGTTGGAGATTGAGTTCGCCTATCATCTCGGCGATAAGGCCACCCTCAAAGCCGAACCAGCCACTTTTTCAGCAGCCTGCTAGAGCGAATCATGCGCGAAATCAGACGCCGTACCCGCGTAGTCGGAGCGTTCCCTGACGGTCAATCGGCGCTCAACTTGGCTGCAGCAAGGTTAAGACACATAGCCGGAAGCAAATGGTCCCTAAAACGATACATGAATATGAATCTACTCACGCAGCAAAGGAACACGGCCTGACCAAATCAGCCACCAGCCCAATACAAAAAGTGCGAAAGATTCTGGACACTATCACCGGCTTGCCGGCAAGGTCGGCGCGTTCGATCTGAAGTGGACCAAGCCACCAGGTACACAGATCAAGATAGTGCAAACCGATGGTGCGGAGCACGCCCCCTCCTGTACGTTTGGGATCCACATGCCATCCAGCCAACGGTGCGATGTTGCCTTTATAGGAAATGAAGCTTGGCGTCAGGGAACCGGACTGTATCTGGGTCTTTATCCAGCGGTTGTGCCGCTGCTGCCGTTGGTTCAAGACAATGCCGACCGGAATAGCGTAGCGTTCAGATAATGCCTGTATTTCTTTGGCGTCATCAACGGTCCTGCCCACTGGTTTCTCGCAAAGGACCGGTATGCCTGCGCGCAAACATTGGCCGGCGATACCCACTTGAGTGTCGTTGGGAGAAGCGACAACAGCCGCGGTTGCGTCTGTCTGAGCAAGGGCTGATGAAACATCGGTAAATATTGGGACATCCAGACCGGACGGTGGAGCGGGGTCGACCACACCGGCAAGTTCGCTGTTCTCCGTGCGTTGGATTGCCGCGATATGGCAGCGGCCGGCCTGACCGGCGCCGATGACAAGCCAGCGGATCACGAGGCGACGTCGAGACCACCGTCGATGGTCAGCACCGAGCCCGTGGCCCAAGACGCCTCATCGGACGCCAGCCACATAATCGCAGGCACGATGTCACCGGCAACAGCGATCCGACCCAGAGGGAGAGCCTTTTGCAGGTTTTCCCGCGCGTTGGGCCGGGCATCCCATAGTGGCGTTGTCGCGGGGGTCTCTACAGGACCCGGAATAACCGCATTGACCCTGATGTTATGGGGCGCCAGTTCCTGCGCCAAGCAGCGGACCATGGTGATGCTGCCGCCCTTGGCCGCGGCGAAGTGGGATAGCTCCGGTGCTGGTCCGTGATGCAGGCTCGACGCCACGTGAACGACGGACAGCGCCCGCCCCTCGTCGATGGCCCGTTTGGCGGCCTCCTGGGTACAACGCCAAAATCCAGCCAGATTGAGTTGCAAGCTGTCGTTCAGCAAATCGTCATCGACGTCTATTGCGGCACGGCGTTGTGCACCGCCAGCGCATGTAACGAGAACATCGGGTGCATGCTCCAGAGCGTTGAATAGTGTCACAACAGACCCCCGGTCGCGCACATCGACGAAATCGACACCGGATTGCGTATCCTGAATGTCGCCCCGCACCACAGACGCACCCCTATCCTGGAGAGCATCCGAAACTGCAGCTCCGATACCAGACGCGCCGCCGGTGACAACGGCCAGCTTATTTGCAAAAAAGTCTGGGCCGTCCTCCGGCATCAGGCCGGTTGTTCCTTAAAGTCGGGATACGGCCCCATCGCCAAGAACATAGTCGCGCCGGCAACAAACAATCCCGCCGTACCGTAGAGAATCAACTCATAGCTGCCGGTGATGTCGTACCAGAGACCGAACAAAGCCGGTGCAGACCCTGAGCCCACAGCAAAGAAGATGAACAGCCCGCCATAAAGCTGACCGTAACTTTTCAAACCGAAGTACCGGCTGATGAGAAAAGCCATCAGATCCAATTCCGCCCCGGCCGCCAAACCGATCAAGAGAGCGGCGAAGGTGATGCCCATAGCAGTCGGTTGATCGACCGCTAAAAGCAAACACGACATGGCAGGCAAAATGAGAAAAATAAAGGAAATGAGTGGTGCCCAGACTCTGTCAACAAGATAGCCCACGACCAGGCGACCGATGATGACATTGATGCCGACGAGACCCGCGTAGCCTGCCGCTTCGGCTCGGGGAAACCCTTTGTCGGTCAAAAGCGGTACGAGGTTGGCGATTAATCCGGCGACCCCGAAACAGACGAACAAGAGACCAATGCAAAGAATCCAAAAGACACGACCGCTCAGCGCTTCTCTTGGTGTAAAACCGGTGGTGATCGACAATGTTTGCGGAACATCGCTAGCAGACGTGTCCCGCTCCCGAAAGCACAGAAAGACAATGGGAAAGGACAGCACCAGCAAGGTCGCGCCTATACCGCGATAGGCATCGCGCCAGCCAAACGCCTCGATCAATGTGGCGGCATAGAACGGACCGATGGACGCGGCAATGCCTGTACCCATCATGGTCAGACCCAGAGCGAGACCACGGCGGCGGTCAAACCAGGTGTTGATAGCCCGCGTCCAAGTGACCGGAAAGGTGCCCGCGGCAAGGAGCGCCATGAAAATCCACAAGGCGTAGTAGGTGAGAATATTGGAAGTCGTGAGCGACAATCCGGCGAAGGCAAAGGACAAAGCGAACAATCCAAATAACGCCAATCGGCGGGCGCCGAATTTGTCTGTGATAATACCGATGAACGGCGCAGTAATGGCAGCGCTCACCATGACAAAAGAAAAGGCGAACTGGGTGGCGCCGCGGGACCAGCCCATTTCTTCCGTTATGGGAACCACGAACACACCGTGAGTGTAAAAGACGATTCCCGTTAGCCCCGAGCCGGCACCGAAGATGGCACCCAGCAGTGGCTTCCAACCTTGTTTGAACTCGGCAAAAGACGATTCACTCATGGAACAACACCAACCCCCTCAAGACGTTCTTCGCCAACGACTGTATCCGCCGCAGCCGCATTTCCAAAACCCCTATTTCTTCGGGCTTTCCCCTCTCCCCGATAAGGACTACTTGATGGCGTGAGCCGCGGCCCGTCCTGACAATCGGCCCAGCGCCGTGGCGGTAATCAATCCATTGCCCGCCAAATAGCCCCAACAGGACGGACCGGAAATGCCCCGCGCCGCGCCGCCACCGGCATAGAGATTGGGCAACAAAGATCCGTCTTCTTTTTTCACCTGACCGTTGTCATCAACGATGAGACCGCCTTGGGTATGAAACAACGCCGGGCTTACTTTGACTGCGTAATAAGGCGGCTCAAGTACCGGATGACCAGTGAAGTCGCGACCGAAAGAATCGTCCTGCTCGCCTCGGGTCTTTGCGGCAACGTCGTCCAATGTCTGAAGAAGTGCTTCGGGAAGTTTGGTGATCGTTAGAAGCTCTTCTGCCGTTTCCGCTTTGCGAATGCAATCGGCCTTCAGCGCATCGTGATAATCGTCGAACTCCTTCATGATCTCATGGCACCGTTCGTCGTAAATGCTCCAGGCAAAATGATCGGGCTGGGCGACAATCTCCACCGCCTGTTCCGAATATCCCTTGGCTTCATTGGAGAACCGCTTGCCTTCGGCGTTGACTTGGAAGCCACCTTCCATGATGTGGGCCCAGAGAATGGGAACGCCCTGCCCGTAGGCCAACCCGCCGTGCCCCTGATAGGCGTGAATGTCACCCACGGCTGCGCCTAGAGCCCGCCCCCAACGGATGGCATCACCCTTGTTGCCGGGATGACCGAAGAATTCCGCTTCAACGATCTCGGGAATGTACTCCTGCAACATTTCCCGGTTTCCGCCGAACCCACAGCAGGCAAGGATAAGGGCGTTGCACCCCAAATCTTCCACCGTTCCATCCGGCCGTGTGATACGCACGCCGTGCACCCGGCCACTTTCGTCGGCAAAGAGATCGGTCACCGGCGCGTCCAACACTACATCCAAGCCATTGCGGGCCATGGCGTCATGCAGCGCGCCCATGAGTTCGGAGCCGGTACGGTTGGGCGAGCCGTGCATGCGCCGGCGGCTATGCCCTGGGTAATCGAAGGAATCCACCAGAGACAAGGGCACGGCGCAGTGATCCACCAGCCACTCCACCGTCGGCGCCGACTGTTCGGCCATGTGTAAGGCCATGGCATGATCGGTTTGATCCTTGGTCTTGTGTAGAATGTCCGTGGTAAAAATTTCAGGGCTGTCTTCAATCCCCTTCTCTTTTTGAAACCGGCTACCTGCGCCTGGGAGGAGTCCGGTGGACATGGAGGTGGTGCCGAGGGCGGAGGAATCCCGCTCCAGCACCAACACCTCGGCGTTATGCTCATGTGCCGACAAGGCGGCCGTCAGCCCGCAGCCACCGCCACCGATGACAAGAACGTCGACAGAGCCTGCGAGGTCGGCATCTTCGGGTTTCAAGATGGTCATCCGGGGATCCTATTCGCTCAATGTGATTTCATCGTAGTTGATGTGACCCACTTCAATGGAGAAGTTTTGCACGGCCTTGTTCAGCCCATCGAAGCGTCGGGTTTCATACAAGAGAATGCCCGGCACGTGCTCCAGCTGCTTGCGCATCACCAGTTGGGTCAATCGGCGCCGTTCGTCCACATCGAACACTGATGACGCCTGCTCCATGAGCGGCGGAATGGATGGCTCGCAGAACCACGGTTTCATCCAAAGGCAGGAATGGCGTACCAGCGGGATCAATGCATCGAGGGAGGGATTGACGCCATAGTCCATGCCAATGGCTTCTCCAGCCCACTGGCCCTGATAAACACCCCGCGCGTATTGCGAAGCGGGAATTTGGCGAATGGTCATGGTCACGCCGACACGGGCCAAATCGGCCGCCACTTGCTGATAGACCTGAATAGAATAAGCCGCGGCTCCGGAAAAAATTTCTATGAAGAAGGGGAAGCCATTGGGATAGCCGGCCTCAGCCAACAAAGCTTTTGCGCGTTCGGGGTCATAGGGCCAAAGCTCAATGTCCGGGTCCCAGCCAAATGCAATCTTTGGTGTGGTTTGGGTCGCCATCTCGACGTAGCCGCTGAGCAGACCCAGAGACATGCTCCGGCGATCAACGGCATAGTTGAGTGCTTGACGCACGCGGATGTCGGTCAGCGGTGACTCTTTCTCTGTAATGAATGCGACAACTTGCATACTCGGATCAAAACCATGAGCCACCTTGTGGCCCGCCGCTTCGATCATGGGTATGTGGTCGGGCCCGAGCTGCACCGCGACATGGAGACGTTCGGACAACAGCGCTTGAACCCGCGATGCCGGGTCCGACGCTGGAATCAGTTCTAAACCATCGAGAATAGGCTGCCGCCAGGCCGTTGGGGACCGGGCCAAAACCATGCGGGCCGCGGCCCAACTCTCAATGACAAATGGCCCGCTGCCGATGGGGTCCGCCGCAAAACCGTCGGGACCCATATCGGTCCAATACTTTGGCGGAACGATCTTTAAAGCGGCTATTTTATTGGGCAACAGGATATCGGGCCCTGAGGTGTGCACACGAACGGTTGTGTCATCAACAACTTCAATAAGGTCGATACCCTGCTGTTCGACAGCAATCGGATAGGTGCGCCCCTCTTCCGATCTCAAAATACTGTGCGTAAAAGCAACGGCATGGGCATCGGCCGGTTCGCCGTTGGAAAACACAGCGCCAGGACGGAGGTAAAACAGCCAGGTGGTATCCGTCTCGGGCTCCCACCGCTCCGCCAATACGGGCACGGCTTCGGCTTTATTGTTGACCCGGGTCAGACCCTCAAGAACGGCAGCGTAGGTATAAAGAGGTGGCAAACCGCTGGTGGTGGCGAAGGGATTACCCCGCGATGTGGAAAAGCTGGTGATGCCGACGCGGAGAATCTGCTCAGCCTGTGTTGTGACCGTGCCCAACAATACCAAACAGATAAAAACATGACGGATGAGCTTCATGGTCAGGCGTCGAAACGGAATGCAGCTATCCGTCACCCAATGTGATTTTCACCACACTGTTGTCCTTGCCGCAGCTGACAAAAATGGCGCCCCTGCTGTCCACCGCGACGCCCAAGGGCGTGTTGGGCGGCAAGTCGTGATGATCGATGGAGATGGGCAAACCGTGGGCCAGTTGGGCCCGAGCCCCGCTGTCGAGATCGATGG
This sequence comes from Rhodospirillaceae bacterium, assembly GCA_965207985.1. Taxonomy (GTDB): domain Bacteria; phylum Pseudomonadota; class Alphaproteobacteria; order Rhodospirillales; family Rhodospirillaceae; genus CBDBND01. The sequence continues at coordinate 8,978 of CBDBND010000023.1, forward strand.
CCGTGACCGTCCCTTGCGCTTGTTCCAGCACGACAAGACGTCCGTCCGGAAGTTGGGAAAGCCCCAGGGGATCAATGAGTCCGTCCACCACAACTGTATGTCTGCCGCTTGTCAGGTTAACGCGGCTGATGGTGCCGGAGCCGAGTTCAGCAACCAGCGCGGAGGTATCGTTCTCCAAAATCAGTTCAACGGGCTCATTCAAACCGGTCGCCACGTCTTCGATTTCCTCACCGGTCAAACGAATGAGCCGGCCGCTATCCGCATCGGCAATGATGGCGTCACCCGAACTTGTGAGAACAACGCCGCGCGGCGAAGAAATGTCACGGTTCATATAGATGACCTCATTGGTCTTACGGTCGATTTTGCGGATGGCGTTGAAGTTGGCATAGGTGGTGACAATGACGTCGTCGTTTGCAGCAACGGACGACGATCCGCCAGTGTTCCACATCTCCGGCTCCCGAATGAACTGGTACGTTTCGGGATCGAGAAACCGATAGCCAAAGGGATCAGCGATGAGGATTGCTTCATTGCCGTCGTAAGTGGTCTTGGTCATGCCGAGAGGTACCGTGAAAGACCCAGCGGTCACGGTCCAACTTTCACCCGTCTTGGGATCAAACGCCGTGATGCCGCTGATGGCGAGATCGGCCATGTAGATTACGCCGTCATCGGCAATGGTCAGGTTGTCCAACGGTTCAGGAAAGTTGGCGATGATTTCCGACTTGCCCGTGTCAACGTCCGTTTTCCAGAGATCGCCGGTGGTGTAATCCACGTTCCAAACGTTGCCGCCTGCGTCCACTTTGGTTGCCGCCGTCGTACCGACATCGTCTGCGATCACCGTGTGTTCACCCGTGTCCACATTAATGGCGAGCAGTTCATTGGTGGTGAAATGGGGTGCGTACAGGCGGCCGTCAGGGCCAAAGCCAAACCCGTTGAGGCGCTGTTTGTTCTTGGCCACTACGCGCGGCGGCTCACCGCCAATAAGATCGATTTCCCACAACTCGTTCTCTCCCGCACCGGACTGGGCGGTGAACAAGCGCCCCTCTTTGTTGAAGGCAATGGGATTCACACGGGGCGCATTGGCCAGCACCACTTCCGGCATACCACCCGGCCGTTGGATACGAATTTCGCCGGTGCGTTGGGCCGTCCACGCCAAAACCCCTTCAACGGGCGTGCCTGCCGGACCAACGGCAACGTCATCGGATTCTCCGTAGGGCGAAGCAACGGCGACGGTGACATAGCCGGTTTCGGGATCTATGCGGTAGACCTCCAAGGCATGAATGCTGGTGCCGTAAATCATGCCGTCGGGCCCGATATCGATGCCCTCGATGGCCTGAATTTCAGACCCGGGCACAACGATTTCGATGGTTACCTCATGACCCGCAGCCAGGGCCGCTGCGGAAACGAAGCAAAGCGAGAGCGTGAGAGCTGTAGTGCGTGCATCCACGGTTTCATCCCCCTGTTCAGGACGCATTTTTTCCTATTGTGAAACATGCAGACGGATGAAGGAAGAATTACCGGCCTTCTCCAGAGCTTCGTCCAAACGATGGTCGTTTCTTCCGCAATAGATTGCTTGAATTAGGGTCAATGACCATTAGACGTGCGCCGCCAGAGTTGATAGGGGTTATGCTGGTGCCAAAAGAGAAGTTTGCGAAAGGGTAGGACGTTGATTCGATTGAGTACGTTTTGTCTTTGTATTGTCGTTGGTGGTTCAGCACTAGCGCAGCAAGAGTTGTCGGTTGCGGATCTGGCAATGAGTGACGATCCCATCCAACGGGGGCTGTATGTCGCCACGGCCGGCAACTGTATGGCCTGTCACACCACGGAAGGAGGCGATCCTCTTGCTGGTGGCGTCACTTTTCACACGGACTTCGGGGTGATTTATTCCACCAATATTACCTCCGATCCCGATGCCGGCATCGGTGCTTGGACGGAGGAACAGTTTATCCGCGCCATGCATGAGGGCGTGTCCGCCGACGGCTCGAACCTCTACCCCGCCTTTCCATATCCGTCTTTCACCAAAGTGTCGGACGCCGATCTCAAAGATTTGTTTGCTTTTCTAATGTCGACGGCGCCGTCGTCTTACCAGCCGCCGGAAAACGACATGGGCTTTCCCTTCAATCAAAGAGGTCTGTTGGGCATTTGGAATGCTTTGTTTTTCGATAGTGGACAGTATGTGGCGGATGACTCCCAATCGGAGGCGTGGAACCGGGGCGCTTACCTGGTCGAAGGGTTAGGCCATTGCGGCACTTGTCATACGCCACGAAATTTTCTCGGCGGTAAGCAAGAGGACCTCGCTCTCAGCGGCGGTACCTATAACGACAAGGTGGAGGAAGGCCGTATCCGTCCTTGGTCGGCGGTGAATCTGACACCTGCTCCCGACGGAATGGCCGCTTGGTCGAAAGACGATATCGTTGCATACCTCAAGACCGGCCACAGCCCCATGGCCGGAACCTTCGGACCCATGAATGAGGTCATTACCTTGAGCACGTCACAACTGAGTGACGACGATGTGCAAGCGATGGCGGACTATCTGGTCAACCTGCCGCCCATTGAACGCGCCCGGCAGTATGAAATGGACCCGGCAGACTTCAGAGCCGCTGAACTGCTCTACACCATCCACTGCGGCACATGCCATCTGCCCACCGGTTTGGGCGATCCCAGCATCGGGCCACCTCTCGTCGGCAGCAGCATTGTGCAAGCAGAAGATCCCGCTTCGCTTATCAATGTCATTATTTATGGAGCCGAAGTTCCCTCCCCGTCCCCGCCCGGTGCGTGGAAAACCATGGAAGCCTTTGGCGACAAGCTGGATGACGATGAAATTGCGCTGCTCAGCACCTACATGCGGGTCAATTGGGGCAACTGGGGCGGACCGGTTAGCGAAGCGGACGTCGCCAAACAGCGTTAGCGCTGATCAGCCGCTCTGCCCCGTATCCTTGGTGGCCCAAGAATCGCAGTAACCCTTCTTGCTGGCGAACCCTTCGAAAATGCTGCAGTGGCCGCAATCGGGGATGACGCCATTGGCGTCCGCCGGTTCCGGCGTGAAGAATGCGCAATTGAGACATTTCATATCGACATGGGGAGACAACTCGATGAAATTGTTGGCTTGGCGGATGCTGTTTTCGCTGAAGCTTAAGGTATTGGGATGGGCGCAAAGGACGATTTCTTCTTCTTCACCACAGGCTGCCAATAGAACTACGGCTGCGCCGGCGGTCGTCGTGCGAACCCCGAGTTTCACAGCGGAACGGCGTGAAAGTGATTTTTTGTTGCTCATGGCGACCTCGAAGAAGAACCCTGGTTGAACTGTGTTTCTCGCACGACCAACTCCGTCTGAAAACAAAAAATGCAGGTGGAAAACGCCTAATGGTCAACTCTTGATTTCAGCCTATCTAAACGTAACGCCATGACTATGATGCCTGTCAGAAGCCAAAAAATTGATGGTAGACGGAAGAGATTTATGCGGTGGTTTGTAGCGATATTGTTGATCGTGGCGGGGATTGGAACCGCGTCAGCCCAAAACCTGACGATGAGCAGGGTATTCCATGGGGATTTGAACGCTTGGAACCAAACCCGGCTAACTGAAAGTCCAGCGACCGGCACCGCCGACTTCGAGCTCGACCTCAATACCTTGACCCTTTCCTGGGACGTGCATTTCGAAGGATTAATATCGAGACCGACTGCGGCGACCCTCAATGGTCCTTCTCAACCTGGCGCCAATGGTTTGCCCTTTATCGATCTGGCCCCGGGGGGCATCGTCAGTCCGTTATCGGGATCAGCGGTTCTCAACGAAGCGCAGGTTCAATACCTCCTTACGGGCTGGAGTTACGTGAACATCACCACTGAACGATGGCCCTACGGCGAGATCCGCGGTCAACTGGATGTGGGGCCGCGGCAATAACGCAAACCTTACCGTGCGGCGAACCGGTCGAGATGATCCTGGGCATACCCGGGCGTCACCTTCGACACTGCAAACGTCACCACCACACTGATAATCACCCCCGCCCCGGCGATGGAGAAGGAATTACCCGCATCCCGCTCCAGCCATGATGTAAGGGCATGAATAAAACTCCCCGGTGACCCGGTAGTTGTGATCAAACCGGACACCACGCTGATGAAGAACGTTCCGCCCGAAAAGAAACCGGCATAGACGGCGATCTTGGTGACCTTGGGCCAGAGGATGCCGAGCACTAAAGGCCCGGCGAAGGCGGAGGACATGCCGCCGAAGCCGATGGCGCCGAGCAATGTGATGTTGAGATCCTGCCCAGCCCAGGCGACGGCGGCCGAGGCCAAAATTATGACGAACGTGGCGACACGGCCGATTTTTAGCGCGCTTTTATCGACCTCTTCTTTGCTGCGATGTTTTGCATACTTTGGCGCATAGCTCAGCCGGTAAAGGTCGTTGGCGAAGATTTGGCCCATGGTGATAACCGTGCCGTCCGCTGTCGACATCACCGCCGCCAGAATGCCCACGCCTAAAAAGGCTGCAAGCCAAGCCGGCATCAACTCGATGAACAAGCGGGGCACCAAATCGTTGGCGGCTGTGCCGATAAGGTCGTCGCCCAGCACAGCCCGGCCGAGAATACCGCCAAAGGCCATACAGGGCAGGGTCAGACCGATGAGGAACGACGCAGCGACAAATTTGGTGCGCTGGCGCTCGTCTTTTAGTGCCCAGAGCTTGTTGCCGTTGTGGGGCAGCAGACCTAAGGGGAGAAAAGAGATAAAGAACGCCATAGCGTGCCAAGGGTTGGCCGTTACCGGACTGGCCGGGTTGAACACCATCACGGTTTTGGGATCGAGAGTCCTTATGCGTTCTATGACGGAACCCAATCCACCGTCGACCCCAAAGCCGACAAGGAACATGATCAAGATGGCGATAGCCAGCATGAGCATGATGATTCCCTGTACGCAGTCGGTGACCACGTCTGCATGGGCGCCGCCCATGACCACATACCCGGCCAGGACTGCCGTGGTAATGACCAAGGCAGCCGGAAGGGACAAGCCCAGCATGACCTCGAACATCACAAGGCCTGAAACCAACTGACTCGCCAAATAGAACAGCAAAATGAGGGTATAGACCGACGTAATTATACGGATGACATCGGACTGATATTTTTCACCGAGGTACTCTGGAATGGACCGCGTGCCGTAGTTCAATCCCGCATGGGCTACGGCGTGTTGGCACAGCAAGATTCCTGCGTACAAACCAAAGGGATAGACGAACATGAACCACATGGTCGACAGACCGTAGTGGTAGGCGAGCGCAGGAATACCGAGAAAGGTGGCGCCGGACGCCGTCGTCGACGTAAACGCAAGCGCGAGAAAGATTGGCCCGTAACCGCCACGGGCCGTGGCGTAATCGTCGGCGTTGGACACGCGGCGGTTTCCGATGATGCCGAAGGTCACCATCATCGCGATGTAAAGAACAAGAAACGCCCAGGAATACGCGATGAGTGACATGACTAAGTTCTAAGGGTAATCGTACTGAGGAAGCGATTTACGGTCTCCGCAGTGTGCCCTGCAAGGCATCACCGGAATGCATGATTACGTTCCAGCCTCGATTGCCACCGTGGCGGTAGCCAAGAAACGAACCTTGGGTCATATCGCGCGTGTTGGTGAATAGGCGACGGCCCTTATACGCCCATTGGCGGCGTCCGTCAGACAACGGCATGATGGCCCAATTGCCGCCGGGCGCCACATCGTCTTCATCGGCGAAGATGGCAATCCATTCCTCATCTATGCATTCGAACTCGCAGTCCATGAGGGCAGCCCCCAGGCCACGACGAAGTTTGCTGGGGTCCCAGGTGTAGATGGTCTTGCTGTCGAGATCGGCCAGCATTTCACCGGCATCTGTATCAATCACCGTTACCCAGTCGGGATATGGCGGACGCGGCTCGATCACCATCGCCTCCATCACGTTCCCTTCGCTGTCATAGGAGACTCCATGGCCTTCATATTCCCGGATCAAAACGTCGCCGGAAAATTTAAACAACGGCTGGCCGCGGTACGCCCATTGTTTCATTCCGTCGGTGCGTGTGACGACAGACCAATCTCCGATCGACCGCGCGACGCGGGGGGCGAAAACCGGACTCCAACTCTCTTCACAAGCGCTTTCAAGGCATAGCGAAGCGACTTCCACTTCATTCCTGGGCGCATACAAGGTTTTCTGATGGCGGTCCGCCGCCACATGGCCGATCAATGTCTTCTCGATGCGAATTCCGGGCGGGGTCGGAATTTCAATAAAGGCGATGTCCCAAAGCAATCCGATGCCCTCACCATAGGTATCCCCTGGTCCCTGATCGACGCTGTAGCGATAGAGGGGCTTGCCGTTGTACGCCCATTGCCGGCTTTCCACTTGCTGAAGGCTTTCTAAATTTTCCCCCGCCACTTCATCGATCCGGGTAATGACGGACCAGCCGTTACCCGTGACCGCGTCATCTGGAGCAAGATAGGGAGGCCAAGTGACGGCGCAGTCGTCGACGCAGCTTGACTTGCCGGGTTCAGAGTCACGCTTGGAGACATACAACGTCATTCCTTCGGAATCCGTGATGACCCAGCCGTGCCCTTTTTCCACAAGAGTGATGTCCGCTGGAACGGGAGGTGCGTCCACAACAGCTAAGGCGTGGCCCGGTCCCACGGTGAGACAACCAACAAGCAAAAGAGCACGAAACACAGCGTCACCCGCCCGTGAGTGGAACGTCATACCGTCAACCTTTCTAGATCATTGCCTGAGCCACAACCGCTGGAACTCAGCGGTTTAGGCTAAAATCTCTGTGATGGGCCTAGAGGTTTGCAGCGACTTCGTTCCCCATGTCTGAATCGGCACGCCCATAATCTGCATGGTCGTGAGACCGACCCGCGTGATGGGATCTCCACCGCCGGCGACATACATGCCCTGTTTGATGCGGCCACCGGCCCCGCCAATGAGGTAAGCCGGCACGCCGTCGATGGTATGAAGCCGCGCGTAATTAGTTTCCGTCGTTGCGAAAACGAGGCAATTGTCCAGCAGAGTTCCGTCGCCTTCAGGAATGCTCTCTAAAATTTCGATATATTTGGCCAGACCATCCATGGATTTCTTGTTGAACCAATAGGTCAACGGCTGGTAGCCCATCTGTGGATCAATGACTTCTTCGTGTGTCAACAAGTGATGGGTGTAGGTTTCACCAACACGCCGCACATTGGCAAAATTGTCCGTGAAGACCATGTTGAAGATCTTGGTCTGATTACACGCGACTGCCATGGCCAAAATCTTCGCCATGACTTCATGCGTATCAACCACGGAGTCCATTTCCCGGACCCTCACGTATTCGTCTTCCTTCTGATCACGCGGCCGCTGTGGTACCACGCAAGCTTCATTGGGCTCGGGCTTCTGAAGCTGGAGCGCCAATTGATTTTCGACTTCACGAATTGAGGTGAAATACTCGTCAATGCGCTGCTTGTCCGCAGCACCTAAGGTCTTAACGTAATCTTTTGTCTCTTCTGTAAAGGCCGACAAAACACTTTTGCGTAACCGGACAGCGGGATCTGGTTTGAAATCCGCCTTATTTGGATCAGCAAACTGGGGGCCGTAAATACGATCAAACAAAGCAACAGGATCAACTTCAGCACCTGCGCGGTTATACGTATTTCGGGCGCTATAATTTTCCCGTGCAATACTGACACTTGTTGCATCGAGCTTGCGAAAACGGGTTCCTTCGCCGATGACGTCGCCAATCAACAAATCGAGAGTGGGAGCCGGGATGTCACCGCCTGCCTCAGGCGCAGACCCAGTGCGAACGACCACCCAGCCACTGTGGTGGGTGTAATTGGAGCGCCCGTCCAACGGCATATTGAAATTGCTGAAGTACGTCATTTTGTCTTTGTGAGGAATCAGTGCTTCCGTTTCGTCCAAAAACTCAATGCCGGGGCTTGTGGCCTGTTTTTCAACAACGGCTTTATTGGGCGTATGTCCCATGCCCCAATACCAAGTGCCAAAACGGACCGGTATGGGCGCACCATTGGCCAAGGCCGTACCGTTGCCATTGAGGAAGCAGTCTAGGAACGGCAAAGCAACAGAAACGACACCTCCTCCCATGAGACCGCGCAGCACCTGCCGCCGTGTGGTTTTTCTGGGAATAAAGAAACTCATGATCCGCGCTCCTTACGGGAAGAGTTTTGCAGAGATGCCGCCCGCATACCGTCCGGGCCGGTCTCGGTCTGGGTTACAGCAAACATAGCGTCGCCGCTGGCGATCTCGTTCAACAAGCTCCGAATACTATACCCTGATTCGGCAAACTTTGCCTCAAGATAGCGGACGAACTCACGTTCCGAGCGCTCAGGCGCCCGCCCGGCGGCGTAGGCATATAGCTGGTTGGTGAGACACGCTGTGGTACCGGGATGGTCATGCATGGCTTGAGCCAGCGACTTGGCATCGTCGAACGGCGTGCCATCCAAATCCCCGGATGGATCGATTGTCTTGCCCTGTTCGGCCACCCGGAACTGCCCAATCCCGTCAAACTGCTCGAAGCCGAGACCAATGGGGTCGGTGATTTTGTGGCAACCGGCGCAAGACGGCACAGTTGAATGGGCCACCAACCGGTCCCGCGCGGTCCGGTTGGGCGCATTGGGATCATTAAACAGAGAGAAATCCACGTCGCCAGGCGGATCAGGTACCTTTTGGCACAGCAAAAGCTCTCTTACCGCCGCACCGCGCAACGTCGCCGAGCTGCGTCCCGGGTGAGAATAAAGAGACAGAAAACCCATTTGCGTCAGAATGCCCGCCCGGGTGTCATCTTCAGGAAATTCGTATGCCTGCCAGCCGCCATCGGGACGCGTGACGGGCACTTTGTAGATCCGCCCGAGATGTTCATCGATGAAGGTTTTACGGGTCGTAAAGATTTCGGGATAGGCCGCATCTTGGCGGACTGTGTGATCGACCAGCGTGAGAAGCAATTGCTCCTTTGCGCTTTCCGCTGCGTTGATGCTGAAAGCCGGGTAAATGATCGTGTCTTTTTCCAGGTTGTCGAACTTTTCCAGGTCGAGGAAATCCTCGAAGAAGGCACGAACGCCCCGCTCGATATGAACGGAGTTCATCATCCGCTCGACTTGCCGAGCAAGACCCCTCTCTGTGTGCAGTTCTCCGGAGGCTGCTGCATCCAAAAGGGGTTCGTCAGGTGATGTATCCCAGAGCAGAAAGCTCAGTCGCGTCGCTTTGGCATATGCGGTCAATCGAACGCCGCTGGGTGAAGAGGGGTCCGCTTCCGTTTCATCGATAATGAATAGAAAGCTGGGAGTGACAAGAAGACCGGTCAAACCGAATTCTATGCCGGCGTAAAAGTCACCCAGTTCGTCGGCAACCTGATTGGCGGCCGTGACTGCCGTTTCAAGTTCTGACTCCATTAAGGGGCGACGGTATAGCAAGCGTCCAACATCGGTGAAGAATTGCCGCGTACACGCCTCATCGGATCTGCTGACATCGGCCGGATCACACGGCACGAGAACCAAACGGTTTTCCTCGTTGACAACCTGGCTCGCGACCGATCGGGCAACGTTATAAAATTCTTCAAATCCCTTTGGTGTGATTGGCGCACTGCGGGCACCGACGGCAAACAAGCCTTCGGTTCTCACCAAGGGATCAAACCGGCTGGCAATTTCAATGTGATCGCCAAAAATGTCATGGATAACGTTGTGATATTGTTCAGACGTGAGACGGCGCATATCGGGCGGCGCACCTTCAGTCTGTGGCGCACTTTCGCCGCACCCCGCCAATAGGCCAGCGGTCAGACCAATACAGGCCACCTTACCTACAAGACTTATAATTCTAGACGTCAACGTGTAACTCCTGTCTTCGAACAACAGCATCGCAGAAATGGTGCCTTACCGATCGGCAGTTTCCATTTCCTTTGATTGATCTGGGTGAATGACAAAGGCTGCATACGCAGTGATCTCAAATGACGAAGAAATATGCGTGCATTCTCCCGTCTCGGGATCAGGATATCCGTCCGCCATTTTCTTGGCCGCCTCAAAGAACGCCGGGCAACTGAAGTTTCCGGTTGAGATCACCGGACCCAATCCGCCGGTTAGATAAAGATACTGTTCTAGGTCGTAGTATCCGGAGAGCATGCCCGGACTACTGGTCCCGTCTTCAGAAATCTCGAGCCGGATCTGCATGTCGCGAATGACGGGGTGCATGTAGTTGTAGTTGCCGTAGTACGGCAAACGCACATCGCCAGACCCCGCTTGCAATACGCCGTCAACGATGGACCCCTTGATTGAATCTCCGTAGCGGGGTCCGTCATCGGTGTAATCCACCCGGTAACTGGAATGAGGAATCACCTCGCCCGAACTGTCGAGTGGGAACTGATCAATGGAGCGATAAAAGGTAACGGTGACGTCGTCGTCGTTGCGCGCATCGTCCACGTCACTCACTTCAATGATGATCATGGCCAAACCGCTGGTCCGGCGCATTTCGTTGGCGTTGATGTCGATCACGCCCTGCTCGCGGTAGCCATAAATACAGCCGATCAGGCGATAGAGTTGATTGTCAATGCCCGGCACACCGTCCGGACTGGTGAAGTTTTCATGGGCGCAGGTTTTCGGGGTTGCGCTGCCATCCACGTTTCCGTCGAGATTGACCCCAAAGGACGTCGGTCCCTCTACTGTCAGCAACGGCGGGTCGTCCGTAATCACTTCAGGATTGATACAGACATCTTCGCCGTTGGGACCGCGGCGGACAGCAAAAAACCACCGGTCAAGTGTTGTCACCAGACCATCCTGGGTCATTTCGCTGCGCTCTTCCTTGCTCAGCTTGCGCCACCAGATCTCATCGTTACTGATGTTCAGACCAGCGGGACATTCGTCCATGAACTTGGTTTCATAGACAGCCGGCATGAAGTCTTTGACGACAAAGCCGAGGGTGCGGGACTGGGGCGCACCCGACCCATCACCGGTGGCCGCTTGCGCCGGGGCAACCACATCGGCTCCCTGAGCCGAACCTTGAAGGTCCGCCATAAGTCCGCCGGTGGCCAAAACTGCTGCCATCAGACACGCGTTGGTCGCCGTGGGAATGAATTTCTTGGTCTTTTTCATTACATTATGACCCCGTTGAAAAAACGGCCACGTCCTTTGAATCGCTGGATTTTCGTTGGTCTGTGCATACGCTTTTCCGTGCTGCACGGCCATGTTGTTATCCTCGGGTGAGCGCCGTGTGAACACCTGCAACCCTATAATATAAGCCTAATTCCGCCGTTTTCACTCGGGCCGCTGCCGCATGACTTGACCCCGCAGTTCACCGGGCGGGTACCTGGTGGTGTGAATGTTCACATACATGCGGCCGGTCAAGAGGTACTCGAGCTCTCCGTCGTTTATCACCCGTGAGCCGGTCAGCGGCGATCCTATTCCGTCGGGTGCCAGGTCGAACAGAACACCGGCGTTTCCGCCCGGGGTCTGAGGGCCATGAACATGGGCCGCGACGGCGTTGGACGTGAGATTGCCGTAGGTCACGGTCCAGGCCAGTCTTTGCGTCGGCCGGTCCAGAACGAATTCGGCTTGACCAGACCCCGGACTCTCCGTCGGTGCGCTTTGCTCATCGGCAGATAAAAGAGCCAGAAACTTGATCGGTGGCCCTTCCGTGCCCAGGTAATCCTGAGCTTGGAGAGGTGAGAACAGGAACATCGCCACAAATAGAACGGCGCCAGCGCTTCGGTTTCGCATCTTTGGTCCTTCTTTGTTGCCCTTGCGCACGATGGCCCGCCCTTACCCGCCGTCAGAAACAAAGTCCAGCAATGGACGACGGAATGACCAAAAAAGTCCAGTTTTCAGGGGCTTTTGGGATACCACGTTCATAGAATGAGCAATCTAAACCGCAGACCCATTGCCGGCCTCTAGAAAAGACCGACACGGCACAATGCGATATAAGAAAAGTGGTGCAACAGGTGGCCGTTTCCGGGAAACGGGATTTATTTTTATTAGGTTTTTGACCATCTTTCGGTCACTTCGCACGGTGCGTTATGCGCCGCAACAAGATCCTTCAACTACTGGCGTGGAGAGTGCCACCAATGACAGTGCGGGATACTTTCAGCCGTTCCTTCGTCGTTACCCTATCAACTGCAGCCGCCCTTGGGTTCGCCCAGCCGGTATCGGCTGATGTGAATACGGAGCGCACGATGGGATTTGTCGTCGTCTCCTTCTACACCTCCATCTATGAGACCAAGTACATGGAGGAATGCCCCCGTGGCTTGGCCATCGGCAATGACGAAATCTGGTGGAAAAGTCTCGATCCCGCCGTCCGTGACGAACTGACTGACGGCGGCGACATTGAACCGGTCACGGGCATCCGCCGCGCCATGTCCGCCAAGCGCGGACCCAATGGCGAAGACGTTTGCGCTATGCCGACCATTGTCGAAGACCCGCCGCTCAAACTTGTGGAAGGCACCATCTCCTACGGTATGAATCTGGACGGCAATGACGACGGCAGCCCGACCCCTAAGACCTGCAGCCATGAGAACTTTACCTCTCCTGACGGCAGGACCGGGATCGACAATCAAATGTATCGCCTGCTCGGATGTGTCTACGGCTGGCGGGACAGCGGGTACATCGAAACCAATGCCAACGGTGAGCTCATCGACACCTCTCAAGGCGTCATCTTGATCGAGATTTCCGAGGTTGATGACCGGCTTAACGACGATGACGTGGTCGTCCGCATGCACCGGGCCAATGACGTGCTGCCGAAAGATACCCAAGGCAATATTTTGCCCTACGCCAGCTACCGGATTCACGATATCCCGGGGTATGGCAGACCCGCCCGGGGCAAGATTGTTGACGGCGTGCTAACCACGGAGCCCATCCACGCCACCCTGCCCTACTACGGCAATCTGACCCATTCTGAAATTGACCTCAAAGACATGCGCCTGCAACTGGACCTGCAAGCGTCCGAAGACCGGGTCAAAGGCATGATCGCTGGATACCGGGATGTGGAGAATTTCTGGAGTTATTTCAGAAAAGGCGGATACATGGCCGTGACCGGCCAATTCAGTTGCCCGGCCATGTACAAAGCCGCCCATGAATTGGCCGACGGTTATCCGGACCCCGAAACGGGTAATTGCACGGCCCTGTCATCGTCGTACAGCATCGAGGCCATTCCGGCTTTTGTCATTACGCCGGAAGACAACGAACCAAAAACCTCCGCTCTGCCTGAACGTGATGCCGACCGGCAGCTGGCCTCCAAGTCTGACTGACCCAAAAAACACCCATGATGAGTCTACGTTTTACACATACCTTTGCGGTTCTGGGCGCGCTCCTTATTCTCTTGAGCGGATGCGGAGAAAGCGAACCGTTGACGGAAGGCGGTGAGCCGCAATTCCGCCGTTTAACCGAACAGCAATACCGCAACACCATTCGCGACGTCTTCGGCCGTCATATCGTCGTGGCGGGCCGGTTCGATCCATTGGAACGCATCGACGGACTGCTTGCCCTCGGCGCCAGCAGCGCCACCATCACACCGGCCGCCTTTGAACGCTATGAAGCACTGGGACTGTCCATCGCTGCTCAGGTTGTCAATGAACGCAACCGCACCATACTCGTCCCCTGCGAGCCACAGTCACCAATGGCCCAGGATCACGTTTGTGCCGGTCGATTTTTCGAGTCCGTTGGCCGCTATCTGTTCCGCCGCCCGCTCACCGACGCAGAGCGCACCCTGTATGTGGACGCTGCCGGTGAAGCCACAGACCTGCTAAACGACTTCTATGGCGGGCTTTCCTTTGGACTGGCCGGCATGCTGGTATCGCCCAAGTTCCTTTACATCAACGAAACCACCGAGCCGGACCCCGGCCGTCCTGGAATGCATCGGCTGGACGGATACTCGAAAGCATCCCGCCTGAGTTACCTATTGTGGAATACAACGCCGGACGACGAATTACTCTCTGCAGCGGCATCCGGTGAACTTGATACGGTGAACGGCATCGAGAAGCAGTTCGAACGGATGATTGCCTCCCCCCGGGTGGAGGACGGCCTCGAAGCCTTCTTCGAAGACATGCTGGAGTTCGAGCGGTTCGAGACCTTGGAGAAGGATCCGATTATCTACCCCGCCTTTGTGCTCGACGTACCCGACCACGCCAGAGAACAAACGTTGCGCACGCTGACGCATCTGTTGCTGGAAGAGGAAGCGGACTACCGCGACATCTTTACCTCGCGGAAAACATTCATCAGTGGCGCGCTGGGTACCATCTACCGGGTACCGGTAGACAATCCGGTGGGTTGGGTTGAATACGAGTTTCCGGAAAACAGTCCCTGGTCCGGTATTCATACCCATCTCAGTTTTCAGGCTCTGTTCTCTCATCCGGGAAAAAGTTCACCCACCTTGCGCGGCCAGGCGGTACGGGAACATCTGTTGTGCCAGAAGATTCCGGAGCCACCCGGCGATGTGGATTTTTCGGAATTCAACGATGACACCAACCCAGTGAACCGTACCGCGCGCCAGCGCTTGGATGTCCACAACAAGGAACCCAGCTGCGCCGGCTGTCATAAGTTGATGGACCCCATCGGCCTGGCGATGGAGCAGTTTGACGGCGCTGGCCAATTCCGACTCCGGGAAAATGACACCCTGATCGACCCCTCTGGAGAACTGGATGGGATGGCCTATGAGGATGCCGTGGGGCTGGGCCTGGCCCTGCGGGATAATCCGTCCGCCCCGGCCTGCGTCACCCACCGGCTGTATGCCTACGCTACCGGCCGGTCTCCGGTGCCCTCTGAGCGGCAATGGATGGGATTCTTAGAAGACAAATTTGCCGAAAAAGGGTATAAAGTCCCTGAATTGCTACGCGAAATGGTGTTGAGCGACGCCTTCTACCGGGTTGCTCCACCAAACATGGACGAGACCACAGCGGCTTTAGCAGGCTGCTGAAAAACGATTTGGAGCGATCATCTCGGCAATTTTGTTTTCGTATGAGTCATTTTCCGATTCTATTTTTTCGCGGACGCCCATCCATTGATTCTTTCGTTTCGCGAGGTGGGCTCTCGGCCGAGTTTTTCAGCAGCCTGTTAGATGAGGTGGCCCCGTCGTCAGTGCAAGAGGGTTCGTCATGACAACAAACCGCCGCTCTTTTTTGAGAGGAACGCTCGGCGGCATCGCTGTTGCCGTTGGCCTGCCGTTTCTCGATTGCTTTTTGAATGACAACGGTACAGCCCTGGCTTCGGGCGCTCCCATACCGGTGCGTTTCGGAAGCTGGTTCTGGGGTCTTGGTCATACGCCAGGCCGCGGCATCGCCATGGACGGCACGCCGGAGATCAACTTCCTGGAGGAAACCCAGCCGTTGGTGCCCTACATCAACGACATAAATTACTTCAACACCTTTAACACGCCGCTCGACGGCAAGCCGAGCGCGGTTCACTTTACTGGATGGGTCGCAGCCAAGACAGGCAACGTGCCTCGCTCTTTCGGCGACACCCCCCTTCCCACGCTGGATGTCATCATCGCTGACCATATCGGCAGCGAAACCCGGTTCCGTTCGCTTGATCTCTCCGCCACGGGCAATCCGCGGGACAGCTACACCTTCCGGAATTCCACTAGCCGCAATGCGGCCGACGTTTCGCCTCTCGCCTTTTATAACCGGGTGTTCGGATCGGGCTTCGTCGATCCCAACCAGGCAGACTTTAAACCAGCCACCAGCGTCATGGTACGCAGCAGCGTTTTGTCTGCCGTGTATGAAGAAAGCAAAGACTTCATGCGCACGCTGGGGGCCGCCGACCGGGAACGCATGGACGAATACTTCACGTCCATCCGCCAACTTGAGCATCAGCTTGATCTGCAAATGCAACGGCCGGAGGTATCAGAAGCGTGTGGTATCCCTACGCCACCGCCGGAAGAGGAAACCCTCGGTGTCGAAATCCATATCGCTCAGGAGAACCACAGGCTGCTGACGGAAATTCTGGTCATGGCCCTGGCCTGCAACCAGACCCGCATATTCAACATGCTTTATTCCCAGGCACTGTCGCTCCTAAGGATGCGCGGTGAGTCCTTCACACATCATACTTTGACCCATGAAGAACCCATCGACGCCAGTCTTGGGTATCAACGCCGTGTGGCGGAATTGCATGTGTACAGCATGGACGCGCTGGCAACGTTCATTCAGGCTTTCAAGAACATCCGGGAAGGCGACGGCACCCTACTGGACAACACGTTGATCTTCGCCAACTCGGATACGGGCGATTCTCGCGTTCATTCAGTTGACAACATTCCCGTCATCACCATTGGCACCGGCGGAGGCCGATTGAAGACAGGCCTGCATATTGCTGGCAATGGTGATCCCATTTCCCGCATCGGCTTGACTGTGATGCAAGCCATGGGCATTCCTGTGGAACGTTGGGGTACCGGTTCCATGGAAACGGATAGGCCGATTGCGGAAGTCTTTGTTTAAGTCTTCGAGGCGACGGTCCAATCTAAAGGCAGACACGATGGTTTCGATTTTCCGGGCGGGGTTCTGTACCGCCCTGCTTTTTCTTTCCACTCAGTCTTGGGCGTCGGATGTATTGCCTGAGGAAATCGACATCCGAGATATGGGTGCGGGCCATCTGTACGTCAATCAAGACGGGCTAACCCTTTACACCTTCAAACAAGACCGGGAACAGCCAGGTACGTCCACCTGCATTGAAGAATGTGTGGAGGCATGGCCCCCCGTTTATGCCCCAGGAGATGCAGCGCCGGTTGGTGTTTGGACGACCGTCACAAGAGATGATGGATCGGCGCAATGGGCCCATAAGGGCCGGCCCGTCTACACCTTTGTAAAGGATACCCACCCTGGTGCCATAATCGGTCAAACGGCAGGGGGATACTATCGGCCAGGATTTTGGGATGTTCTTTATGAACCGATGCCGATGCCACCAGATATTTCCTTACAGGCGTCCGTTCTCGGGCAAATTCTTGCCGATTTGGATGGCCGGGCCATTTATGCGGAGATTAGTGGTGCCTGCGAAGAAGACTGCATGAAACCTTGGCGGCCTGTGGAAGCGCCCTGGCTCGCTCGTCCCATTGGTGAATCATGGACTGTCGTTGAACACCGGGACGGTCTCGCCCAATGGGCCTATGAGGGCCGCCCGCTTTACACCTATGACGGTGATTTCAGGACCGGCGACACCAACGGCACGGATGCGGCAGGGTCATGGCAGGTTGTGGTCCTGCAAGAGGCGCCTGCCATCCCGTCTTGGATCACGTTTCAGGAGACCGACATCGGACCGGTCATGGCCAACCAGGACCGCATGACACTCTATTATCAAATGAACGACCCCGAACAGATCCGGCGCGAAACCTGTGATGACCAATGCGTCAAAGACAACTGGTTCCCGGTCATCTTGCGAGAGAACGAACAGCCCGTCGGAAATTGGTCATCCATGATGACCGCCGATGGCGAACGGCAATGGACCTATCTCGGTTATCCGGTCTACGTCTTTAGGCATGACAAAATGCCGGGCGATACTTACGGCGACAAATTCGGCACCGGGTCAGAAATTCGGGGTGCTTGGAACGCCATTCTCAAGGAGACGTTAGTCCAGAAACTGGCGTCCTTTTAGAACCGCAGCCATTCCAATAAGCGAGCGTCCTTACGTGTCCGTCGTCAGAGTATTTGGGACAGCGGGGGTTGATAAACTAAGAGAGGGTTTGGCCCATCTTGGTTTTCAGTTTAGGCGGCGGCTTTGCGGTGCTGCAAGCGCCGTTGGTTGATGGTGTTTTGTTTGATTCTCTCCCTTTCGAGTAAGATGGTTTCGCCGCGCCCGAAGTAGACGTCGGCGGGCGTCAGATTGCTCAGGCTCTCGTGGTAGCGGTGGTGATTGTAGTAGGCGACGAAGCGCCCGATCCCGGTCTTGAGATCGCCCGGCAGGAAGTAGTTCTCTAACAGGATGCGGTTCTTCAGGGTCTGATGCCACCGCTCGATCTTGCCCTGTGTCTGCGGGTGATAGGGTGCGCCGCGCACATGATCCATGCCGTTGTCGTCGAGCCATTCGGCCAGTTCGCTAGAGATGTAGGACGCGCCACCCGCCTGACGAGGCGCTTGGCGCCTTCAGGTGTACCGGCGGACGCTGGCGATGGGCGCGTCCCGCTTTGCTGAGAAACGGCGTCAACCATGATGCATGCCTTGCATATTATTTACGCTGTTGGATGGAAAGGTACCATTGCACCTATACATCGGCGCAAGAAAAACCCCGCCCGAGCGTTCCTCGGACGGGGTTCCAAAAGGTTTATTGTGGCTGGCCGTTATGCCTTTTTGATGGCGTGGCGAATACCGAAGCCAGGCAATGCCGCCTTGGCGTCTTTATTCATGGTGAAGCCGGCTTTGATCATTTCCCCTTCGAAGTCGAGGGTGTGGTATTCGCGGCTCCACACTTCCGTGTTCCACCGGTGATCCCACCAGCGGCGGTACTGACCGTAGGCCCGGCCCTTGTTGCCGCCGGAGCGGAAGTCAATGGGATAGAAGTACCCGCCCGGCCGTGTGATCCGGTAGGCTTCCGCAATCATGTTACGGCTGGCGTCCTGGGTCAGCTCATGGTTGATGATGTAGGACGTGACAATGTCAAAGTAGCCGTCTTCGAACTTGGTGTCTTCGACGTTACGCTGGGCAAAGTTTACGTCAACACCGAGGTCGCGGGCCCGCATATGGGCGTAACGGACCATGGGACCGCCGATGTCGATGCCCCACACTTCGGCGTCGGGGAAACGCTCCTTCAGGGCAACGGTCAATTGGCCGGTGCCACAGCCCATGTCGAGGATACGTTTGACCTTGCCGTCTTCCGGCAGGGGCAGGCGATTGGCGGTGCCGATGTGGATCTGATCCTGTTCGTTGTCGCCGATGGCCCCCACATAAAAGCTGTTGGTGCCGTAGTGGTAGATGTGGCCGGCAAACGGGTCGCCCACATAGCCGCCAGGCTGAATGTGGATTTCGTGCTTGGTGTACTTGGGAATATCCATATCCGGATTCAGTTCCAGCGTGCCCGGGCCTTCGTTATCGGCGGCCTCCATTTCCGCAAAATACGTGTCTGCATTGTCGTGGAAATGGTCCTGCAGGATTTTCCAGGTGACCTGCTGATTGCTGATCCAGGTCCGGCCGCTGGTGCCGACCAGGGGATCATGCTCGACCAGTTCCAAAACCTTTTCCATGGTGTAACGGCCCTTGGGATCGAGCCCGTTGTCCTCAAGAATTTTCTCGATCCGGTCGTTGGCAATGCGGTTGAACCGGCCATGGAATTTGCGGAAACCGGTGACAAAGTCGTGCTTGCTTTCGAGATCAAGCTCCGGAAGGCGTTCAAGACGGCCCTTGGATCCACGGGGTTCAACATCACCCTTGGGGGTGAGGTTAACGTCGGTGTGGGCGGCTTCGGCTTTGCGGCTTCCAAATGTCGCGCCCACAAAAGAGCCGACGGCGGCCGTCGCAGCAAAAAGGGAGCGGCGGTCTAGCATGTGTGTTTCTCCTGAAATTCGGCGTGTGAACTACTTGTTTTCGCGCTGGAAGGCGGCGGAGACGGGGAGGTCCCCTTCGCGCAACAGCGGCGAATAGGTAAGATCGATGAACCGGTCCCGGTCCTTCTGCCACTCGGCTTCCTGTTCGGCCGTGGGCATGTACTGCTCGATCATCGCGTTGGTGATGCCTTTCTCTTCCAAAAGGGCTTCCACAACCTTCATCCGCCGGCGGTTCGACCACACCTCAGCCCCTAGGGCGATCAGGCTGGTAATCATGTTGTCGAGAATGGGGTTGCCTAAAAACACCGCCCGCTCAACATCGGACGGAATGAAGTCTGACGCATAGGTCGGACGGTCGGTCTTCAGGTCAATGGTGGCCATCAATGGGGTCTCCTGCGTTATTGCTTCGCCATCGCACTGGACATGGGGTCAGTCGCCGAATTTTTCAAATGGTTTTAACCCCACTCAATTCCTTGATTTTTAGGTCTTTTGACTGTGGCGCCGTTCTAAGGCACCGCTGTTGACGGCGGAAGACAAGTTTTCGCTGTCCTGTCAGCCTTTTCGTCAAGCTGCTTCGTTAGGTTTTTGGCAGTTTTCTGCGCCTTCCAAACAAAGCAAAAGCCCCATCCCGACGGTAGGGACAGGGCTTTCTGGGGGTGCTTCCGCTAAGCAAGCTTTTCGGCATGCCGGGCACCCCAGCCCGACATGACGGGTTTTGTTTCCCTGTTGATGGTGAATCCGGCCTTTTCGATTTCACCCTCAAAGTCGTAGGCCACGAATTCCGGTGACCAGGGTTCCTCATTCCAGCGGTGGTCCCACCAGCGGCGGTATTGCTGGTAAGCCCGGCCTTTGTCGCCGCGGGTGCGGAAATCGATGGGATAGTAGTACCCTCCCGGGCGCGTTAGCCGGTACGCCTCGGCAACGATCTTTTTGTTGCCCTCTGACGTGATCTCATGATTGATGATGTATGAGGTGACGATGTCGAAATATCCGTCCTCAAAGTTGGTTTCCTCAGCCGATTGCTGCGACCAATGCACTGCGATATCAAGATCGCGTCCACGCATGTGGGCGTAGCGTAGCAACGGACCAGCGACATCGATGCCCCACACTTCGGCGTCGGGGAACCGTTCCTTTAATCCCATGGTGTAACGGCCGGTCCCGCAGCCCATGTCGAGGATACGCCGGACCTTGCCGTCGCGGGGCAGGGGCATGCGATCCGCAATGCCGTTCTGCAGTTCATCTTGTAAGTTCTGGCCCAGTCGATTACCCGCAGTGAAGCTGAGGGATCCGTAATGGAAAATATGTCCAGCAAACGGATCGCCCACATATCCGCCCGGCTGGATGTGAAACTCTCGTCTGGCGTAGTCGGGAATATCAAGATCGGGATTGAGGTCTAGAGTGCCGGGGCCGTCCTTATCGGCGGCTTCATATTCGGCCAGGTACTCGTCCGCATGGGCGTGAAAGTAATCTTTAATGATTTTCCACGTCATGAACTGATTGCTGACCCAGGTGCGGCCACTGGTTTGCACGAGGAGGTCATCCTCCACCAGCTTCACGGCCTCTTCGATGGTCATTTCAGTTTTGCGGTCCATACCCCGGGCTTCGAGTATCCGGTCGACGCGCTTACTGGCGATGGGCGTAAATTGCTTATGAAAGTTCCTAAACCCCGTAAAAAAGTCCCATTTACTTTCCAGGTCCAGGTCCGGGAGACGTTCGAGACGGCCCTTGGCGCCACGCTTTTCAACGTCTCCAGGTGGTGCCAGGTTTTTGGTCGTAAAGTTGGTTTTGGCCTGGGCTCCACGGGTGCCGAAAACGGCACCGAGAACGGACCCGACAGCGGCTGTGGCGCCAAAGAGAGTACGACGGTCAATCATCGCTGATCTCCTACTTGAGAACGATGTGGAGTGAACTGATCTATCGGTACAATACGCCCAATAGTGATAGATTGCAGCGAAATTCAAAAGAAAACCCTGCTCCGATAATACGGAGCAGGGTTTGATGTAAAATCTTACTGCCTTGTGTTAGGCCAGCTTTTCTGCGTGCCGTTTGCCAAAGCCCGGCTGGGCCGCTGGGGTTTCATGGTTGATGGTAAACCCGGCCTTTTCGATTTCACCCTCGAAATCGAACGCAACGAATTCCGGCGACCACGGTTCTTCGTTCCAGCGATAGTCCCACCAGCGGCGGTATTGGCCCCAGGCCGTTCCCTTGTTGCCGCGGGTCACGAAATCGATGGGATAGTAGTATCCACCGGTGCGCGTGATCCGATAGGCCTCGGCAATCACCTTCTTGTTGTTTTCAGACGTGATTTCATGGTTGATGATGGTTGAAACAACCATGTCAAAGTGATCATCGGGGAACTTGGTGTCTTCAGCCAAACGTTGGGCGAAGTTGACATCGATGCCGAGATCGCGGGCGCGCATGTGAGCGTAACGCACCAGCGGTCCGCCGACGTCGATGCCCCAAACTTCCGCTTCGGGGAACCGTTCCTTCAGCGCCACCGTCAAACGGCCGATACCGCAACCCAGGTCGAGGATGCGCTTGACTTTGCCATCGCGGGACAGAGGCAGACGCTCCACCGTTCTGATGGGAATTTGGTCCTGTTCGTTTCGGCCCAGGAACGGAATACCAGCAGAGAAACTGTTGGTGCCGTGGTGGTAAATATGGCCGGCAAACGGATCGCCCACATACCCGCCGGGCTGAATGTGGATTTCGCGGCGGGCGTAATCGGGGATTTCCATATCCGGGTTGAGTTCCAGAGTTCCCGGACCCGCATTATCCGCGGCTTCCATTTCCGCCAGATACTCGTCGGCGTGGGCGTGGTAGTAGTCCCGGATAATTTTCCAGGTGATCTGCTGATTGCTGATCCAGGTGCGGCCGCTGGTCTGAATGAGCAAATCGTCTTTGACCAGATCCAAAGTCTCTTCCATGGTCAATTGGGCATTGGGATCAAGGCCGTTGGCTTCCAGTATCTTTTCAGTTCTGGACCGGACGATGGGTCCGAATCTTTGCTGGAAGGTCCTGAATCCTGTGACGAAGTCGTGTTTGCTTTCCAGGTCCAGTTCCGGCATGCGCTCAAAGCGCCCGACTGTGCCGCGTTTGTTAATGTCGCCGGACGGTGACAAGTTCTTATCGGTGTATTTTGTTGCGGCGCCGGCTCTACGGCCTGAGAAGGCAGCTCCGACAGCTGTCGTCACAGCAGCCGCGGCACCGAACAGAGTGCGACGATCAATCATGGTTGATCTCCTTTGACGGCTAATGGACTACTTGTTTTCGCGCTGGAAGGCGGCGGAGACGGGGAGGTTCCCTTCGCGCAACAGCGGCGAATAGGTAAGATCGATGAACCGGTCCCGGTCCTTCTGCCACTCGGCTTCCTGTTCGGCCGTGGGCATGTACTGCTCGATCATCGCGTTGGTGATGCCTTTCTCTTCCAAAAGGGCTTCCACAACCTTCATCCGCCGGCGGTTCGACCACACCTCAGCCCCTAGGGCGATCAGGCTGGTCATCATGTTGTCGAGAATGGGGTTGCCCAAAAACACCGCCCGCTCAACATCGGACGGAATGAAGTCTGACGCATAGGTCGGACGGTCGGTCTTCAGGTCAATGGTGGCCATGGCTCAAAACCTCTCCAGGTGACTAATTGAGAAACAAAATCCCGCCAATGGTGGCGGTTTAGGGGGGAAATTCCAGTGATTTTTGCCCCAATCGCCAACCTGTGGCCCTTTTGATCATTGGCGCCCTTAGGGCCGGGAGAATTTCTGGATGGCTTGATTCAGAGCCATCATCAGCTGTCGGCCGACCTCGCCGCCGTCTCCCTCCATTTTCTCACGAATCACGGCCCGCAGGGTATCCAGATGCGCCCGGCAGATTTCGAGATTGGCGTCGTCTTCCCGGCAGGGGTAGGCGGTGGTCTCATAGAGACTTTTGGCGAACAAGGTGATCAACGGATAGCCGAAGGTGCCGCCCTGACCCCGGAGTTCGTGGGCAATGCGATTGACCTCGGCCAAATGATCGGAGCGGTGGGCTTGATCCTCGAAGGCCTGAGAGATTTTTTTGAGACAACTCGTCGAGATATTCTTTGGCCCAGTCGAGAAAGCCTTCCGCTTCGCGTTCCAGGGTTTCTTCCGCTTCGGCTAGTATTACGTCCGGCAATTCAAAAGGCGTTTTCATGTTCTCAAGGCCCATCTTCTGTTTCATTAGACAAAATCAAACTTAAGATTCTGAAAACACATCATAAATTGTGAGTAATGGGAATCTAGAGATCAAGTGGAATGCGGATTACATCACCCTTCTGGCTGCGGTCTTCTCCCTTGTGACCCCAGGAGGGCCGGATCCGGGATGATTCCACATTGAAGCCTATTGCGGATCGTGTGCGAGGGCCGGCGCGGGCGCAAGGGGTTTCATCAGTTTCTCTATCTGGTTTGCGATGCTTTGAGCGGGCTCGCGAAGCTGCTCGATGGTCCAGTCCTTGGGATGGCCGGCGGCGATCCCCCCGACTGGCGCGCGGTTGACGTCGAAGAGTTGCCGTTCCGAGAGATCTAAGATGGGTAGCAAGTCGAACCAGGCGCGGCCGCCGCGGGAGTGTCCGTCGTCAGATTATTTGGGACAGCGGGGGTTGATAAACTAAGAGAGAGTTTGGCCCATCTTGGTTTTCAGTTTAGGCGGCGGTTTTGCGGTGCTGCAAGCGCCGTTGATTGATGGTGTTTTGTTTGATTCTCTCCCTTTCGAGTAAGATGGTTTCGCCGCGCCCGAAGTAGACGTCGGCGGGCGTCAGATTGCTCAGGCTCTCGTGGTAGCGGTGGTGATTGTAGTAGGCGACGAAGCGCCCGATCTTGGCCTTGAGATCGCCCGGCAGGAAGTAGTTCTCTAACAGGATGCGGTTCTTCAGGGTCTGATGCCACCGCTCGATCTTGCCCTGTGTCTGCGGGTGATAGGGTGCGCCGCGCACATGATCCATGCCGTTGTCGTCGAGCCATTCGGCCAGTTCGCTAGAGATGTAGGACGCGCCATTGTCTGACAGCAGGCGGGGCTTGTGCCGGACCTCGACCCGGTCGCAGCCTGAGGCCTGCAATGCTAGTTCCAGGGTGTCTGTGACGTCACTGGCCTTCATGGTCGTACACAGCGTCCAGGCGATGATGTAGCGGGAGTAATCATCCAGGATGGTGCTCAGGTAGAACCAGCCCCATCCGATGACCTTGATGTAGGTGAAGTCGGTCTGCCAAAGCTGGTTCGGGGCCGTGGTCTTATCCCTGAACTCATCGTTCGCCTTGATCACCACAAACGCCGGGCTGGCGATCAGGTCATGGGCCTTGAGAAGCCGGTAAACACTGGCTTCCGAGACGAAGTAGGCCTGTGTATCGGTGAACCGTACCGCCAGTTCCCGGGGCGACAGGTCCGGGTTCTCCAGGGCCATCTGGACAATCCGGTCACGGATCTCATCCGGGATGCGGTTCCACACCCGGGACGGCTTGGGCGGCCTGTCTTCAAGGGCCTCAAGCCCGCCCTGCAGATAGCTGTTGTACCAGCGGTAAAACGTGGTGCGGGGAACCCCAAGGGTGTCCAACGTACGCTTGGCCGGCAGATGCGACTGTTCCACCAGCCTGATGATCTCGAGCTTCTCGGAGGCGGGGTATCTCATGCGTCGTCTCCCCCATCCCCGATCATGTTTTTTTTGAGAAGGCGCAGTTCCAGGGCCTGTTCGGCCACCACCACCTTGAGGTCGTGAGCCTGGCGGCGCAGCTCCTTGACCTCGCCCGTGTTGGCCTCACGGGCCGTATCACCGGCCAGGCGCTTCTTCCCGGCCTCAAGGAACTCCTTCGACCAGCTGTAATACATCCCCTGGGCTATGCCCTCACGGCGGCATAGCTCGGCAATCGGGTCCTCGCCGCGCAGTCCGGCCAGGACAATGCGGATCTTCTCCTCAGCACTGTAACGCTTGCGGGTCTTGCGGCGGATGTCCTTGACCGTCCGCTCCGCAACATCCTGGGATCGTTCTGTTCTATCTCTCATCGTTCACTCCTCAATGATGACGATGAGCCAATAACACTCTCTTACGCAATCACCCTAATCTGTTCCATTGGTCCTGACGGGGGACAGTCAACGGTTCAGGATCGGCCGAACTCCTCGACGACGGATCGTTGGAGATTGAGTTCGCCTATCATCTCGGCGATAAGGCCACCCTCAAAGCCGAACCAGCCACTTTTTCAGCAGCCTGCTAGAAACTGCGAGAAATGGAAAACACGACACGCGCATCGCAAATGCCGTCGCAATTAGCGATGTCCGTGTCGATATAGCGAAGATCGGCGTCGAGCCATTCAAGCGATAAAGTCGCTCCGATGTTCCAGTCAAGATAATCTTCGCCGAAAGCAGGGTCAACGTCGTAATAGTTCAAATTGGCATCGATACTGAATTGGTCACCAAAAGGAACATTTAGACCGCTCTGAAAATAAAGCCCGTCGTCCGTGTCCCCAAAGTTTTCGGGCGAATATGCCAGACCAAAAGTAACTGCCGCGGCACCAAAGTCGTAACCCATAGAACCGTAGACTTCCCAAAAGTCGTAATTCAATGCTCCAGACGCACCGGGATACCAGTAGTATATAATTCCTATGTCATAGGATAGGGCTCCGATCTCACCCGCATAGCCACCATAAGCGTCAAGCTCAACGCTGGCCTCGTCGTCATCACCAAAATTGACGTTAGATCCCCAAGTGCCAAGGTAAAAGCTGGCACCCGAATCCCAGTCGAACCCACCCTGTATGGCAGGATCTTCGCTCGCCTGTGTAAATCCACGAAAGACATAATCAGAGGTTAGAGTTACATTGCCGGAAAACTCACCCGGCAAATCGCCATTCTGCGCAAAGATCGGTGATATACCCACAACAAACAGGATCACCAAGATTAAGCTTACAACACCAAGTTCTCTTATTTTTACGGCACATTCCCATTCCAGATGTTGGCAACCGGCGGCTTTTGGCCAACGGATCATAATTCTCTCTCCTTGATCAGTTGTGTTGAACGTCTGAAGCTTGGCCTGCCCCCATTATGTGGTCCAGCGCCTATGAGAGAGTCTGGCGCGGGTGAAGTTGATGGGCCGACCATAACCCATCAACAGCGTAGGTTGGCCCATCAACATTTGGCAAGACGGTTTCCGGTGCCAGCGGTCTGTATCCCAGCGAACTGTGGGGCCGGATTGTGTTGTAGTGCTGGCGCCATCGTTCGACCAGCACCGTGGCCTCCTTGAGCGAGTAGAAGAGTTCGGTGTTAAGGAGCTCGCCGCGGAGCTTCGAGTTGAAGCTCTCGTTGTATCCGTTCTCCCAGGGTGATCCTGGCTCGATGTAGAGAGTCTTCACGCCGGTCCGGCCGAGCCAGTCCCTGACGGCAATGGCGGTGAACTCGGAGCCGTAGCACATCACGAAGGCAGTTTCTGATGGAGGCCGTGCCGTTCGCGAGACGGCGTAAGCATCTCAGTTCTGGCTTCCGAGGCGAGCAACAGGTCCTTTAGGTCAGGCTTTGCCTCCTTCTGTAGATTCCGCCACTGCGCAATTGGCAGGAGCACTGCCGTCTCCACGCCGCGCCGGGTCACGATCTGCGGCCCTTCTCTGACGCTCGCTTCCAAAAACTCGCTGAAATGAGCCGTCGCCTCATGCACCTGCCATGCCCTGTTCATTCTTCCTCCGGATCAATATATCTGACTATACATATGACCATCATCCGTCAACGGCAAGTCCGGTGGTCAACGCTAAACGGGTACCAGCGCGTAAACAGAACCGGTCCCCGACGTCCTCGTATGGTCACTTTACCCAGGTCAAGCACCCGGATTGGGCAGTTAGCGTGTAGCCGACGAGACAACTTCGCTTGCCGTCACGCTGGTAAGGTTTGTTCCAGCGTCCGGCGTTGTTGTTGTTTCGGTAGCAGTGACGACTCACTTAGCAGTGTCACGTTTGATGAGCTGGAGCCACGCCCTGCGCCAGGAGATCAATAGCCATATCCGCGAAGCTGTTGCGTGCGCTCCTGTTACAGGCCTTTTACTCAATCCGCTCGGAACGTCAGCTGATGGAGCAGATGGATTACAACCTGTTGTTCCGTTGGTTCGTCGGATTGTCGATGGACAGTGCGGTGTGGGATGCGACGACGTTCAGCAAGAACCGCGACCGGCTGCTGGATGGAGAGGTTGCGCGGAGGTTCCTGGCGGTGGTTGTGGAGCAGGCGCGTCGGCGCGGCCTGCTGTCGGACGATCACTTTTCCGTGGACGGGACGCTGATCGAGGCCTGGGCGTCGATCAAGAGCTTCCGCCCCAAGGACGGCGGCGACGAGCCGCCGGGGCCGGGGCGCAACTCGGAGAGGAACTTCCACGGCGAGAAGCGGTCCAACGAGACCCATGCCTCGACGACCGATCCCGACGCCCGGCTGTACCGCAAGGGGAATGGCCAGTCCTCGCGTATGCCCTGGCTGCTCCTAATGCATGCTCCGGCCTCCATTCAGGAGCACGATGACGTAAGACTTCGGCTTTTGCATCCAGATCAAACTCGAATTCGCATCCCTGATCGACCATCCAATACAAGCGACTCAGAGTGTTGTAAGCCGAACGCTCGTGATGTTGATCTCGCGTTTCTCCTTCATGTTTTGGCGGACCTTTGAGTATGCGCTTGCCAATCTTAAAGCGCTCATCCTTGGAAAAGTCAGGCCACCTCTTGGCCAAGCCCAAAAGCAGGTCCCTATTTCCTCTGAAAGGCCAGAAGGCGTCATCGTCGACTGCGCTTAACTCAGACGCGAACTCAGACGCCGGAACCAAATCTAGGTTTCCGAGACCCCAAACTTTCAAACGGCGGAAAATCGTCTCCGATGTTGGCCAGGATCGAAGTTCAACTGCCGCTTGCTCAGGATGGAGCTGCACGAAACGTCTAAAGAGTTCGACGAAGTGCAACACATGTCCTGATAGTTTGTAATTGCGCTGAAATGTATCATCGTCTTCGTCCGCATCGCGCTCATCAGGTTCGATTGAGCAAATTTCGGCTTGGTAGGAGTATCGATCCTCTAGATCGGATGCGAGGTTTAAAGCATGACGAAGCTTGGGAATAAGGGGGGCGATATAGTCATCCGGAACTTCGACTGTCTTAATTCCTTCGAAGTAATCTACCTCATGATGAACAAGATCACGTACCGTGAATCTGCTCCGACGTTCAGGGGGAACTGGTCTCCTCCAGCTGTAATCTATTTTCAAAAACGGCTTGAAGTGGCTAGCATATTCCCAGGTTAATGCACTGTGTCTCCCTGATGTTTTAGCCGGAAGTTCAAGATTGTAGCCTGAATCCCATTCGTCTCTCTTTAGCAAATGATATTCCCGGATCTTGCTCCAGCATTCAGAAACTGCCTTATTCGGTTTTGCGCTGGACGAGTTTTGCTGGCTTATGCTGATGTTGCGAAGAATATAGGGATGTAGCGCCTGCTGTTGTCCGGCCCACCACGCGCAAGCTGGTTCATGGGCCACCTTGGTGATCCAAGAGGCCAGATGTAACTGTCTAGGTGTTGGCCAAGGTGGGCGCTCAGCCAACTCTCCTCTGAGGTAAGAGACGTTTTGACGCCCGACAGACCGAATATCGACAAGAGACGAGCAGGCTGCTGAAAAACGATTTGGAGCGATCATCTCGGCAATTTTGTTTTCGTATGAGTCATTTTCCGATTCTATTTTTTCGCGGACGCCCATCCATTGATTCTTTCGTTTCGCGAGGTGGGCTTTCGGCCGAGTTTTTCAGCAGCCTGCTAGTCCATTCCACGCATCTTCCGGTATGCGGCTTTGATTGGCATATGGATCATTCTTCACACGGGGACGAGCATCGCTATCTAGCCGATACGTCGCATTTGGATCTATGACTGGACCGTCACTGAACCGCCCCCAAACAGGCGCAGGCTCACCATATCGGACATAAGGATCAAACACGCAGAGCCATTCAGATGGTAAAGGGGGATCAAAACATGCAAACGCTTTGGCCCCGTCCTCATAGCTGACTACGTGAGCAACCATTCCCCGCTCGTAAGGGGCAAGTTTTCGCGGCCCTTTCTTGGCCTTAGAGAAAACTTTCTGTCGCCAGAGATGCGGATGCTTCGATCGGTCAGCCCAAAGCCTTAAGCTTTGCCAGAGTCTTTCATACCCAGAGCTTTCATCTGTTTGAAACGTTACGGCTTCAACGCCTTTATCAATCCATGCTGCAACAGCTTCGTCATCAGGTACGGACTGAAATGCATAAGCCTTGTTCTTTGGTCCGGTTGATTGATGCAACCCTTCAAGCAAATATTTTATCGGCGGATCGTCAGCGGAGTAGCCAACAAAAACAGCCACATACCGATCCAGCACTTTCTTCACAAAATCCCTTGCCCAACCCAGAGCCAAGTACGCGTCTCCAAACTCGGTACTTGAGAGGACCAAACCGTCTTCCGTCGGACCGGAATAATCAGGTTTCAGCTTACCATGGAGATGCACAATTCCCCAGTCGGACTCGTTAAACTCTATATGAGGTAAGTTGGATCGCGTGGCGCCCCGTAATCCTTTTCGAGCCTTTTCAAACAACAAATCAAAATTGGTCGTTATCAAACGCGTCTGACCTGTTTGCAGAGTTGATAGTTTCAGGATCGTCTTGTGCGCAGACAGATCAACGTCATCTGCTGGTTTGAGAGCGTCCGCGATCGCCTTACCAATTGATATATCGTCAAATAATCGCCTTAATTGTCCAAAAACGCGATCCGAAGCCACTAGCAGGCTGCTGAAAAAGTGGCTGGTTCGGCTTTGAGGGTGGCCTTATCGCCGAGATGATAGGCGAACTCAATCTCCAACGATCCGTCGTCGAGGAGTTCGGCCGATCCTGAACCGTTGACTTCGTCCATCTCGTCGAAGCCGGCCCAGGTGAAGAACACGATGGATCGGCCGTATTCCAGGTCGAGGCTGGCGTTCAGAGCGCCGAAGGCGATCTCGCCGTGACCATCTTCGCGAATGACCAGCACGGCGGGCCCGTCGAGGTCGAGATAGCCGCGGTCCCACAGGTTGGCCTCGACGATCCGCCACCGGCCGATCAGCTGGCAGGCCACCGGTGCCGTCATGGCACGGGCTCCGCCAGCAGCTTGGGGAGCCTGACCAGGTTGTAGGCGGCGGCGGTCAGTTCGAACATCCAGCCGACCCTTTTGATGCCCTTGTGCCGGGTCTTGGCCAGCCCGCCGGTGGTCTTGATCCAGCCGAAGCTCTCCTCGATGCGCTTGCGGATGCGCAGGCTGGCGGCGTAGCCGGAATGGCGCATGGTGCGGCCGTCAATGGAGGTGCGCCGCCGCTTGCCGGTCTTGGTTACATGGTCGTCGCGGGCGATGTGCGGGGTGATCCGACGCGCCCGCAAGGCCTCGACGTAGGCCGCCACGTCATAGGCCTTGTCCGCGCCCAGCGTGATCCGCCGCCGTCCCGGGCGATGGGCATCGAGAAGCGCCAGGGCGGCTTCGCGTTCCGCCGTGCCGGTGGCCCGGGTCAGGCAGGCCCCGACCAGGAGCCCGTTGCGGTTCTCCATTAACACGTGGCCCATGAAGGCCATACGCGAGGACTGGCCATTCCCCTTGCGGTACAGCCGGGCGTCGGGATCGGTCGTCGAGGCATGGGTCTCGTTGGACCGCTTCTCGCCGTGGAAGGTCCTCTCCGAGTTGCGCCCCGGCCCCGGCGGCTCGTCGCCGCCGTCCTTGGGGCGGAAGCTCTTGATCGACGCCCAGGCCTCGATCAGCGTCCCGTCCACGGAAAAGTGATCGTCCGACAGCAGGCCGCGCCGACGCGCCTGCTCCACAACCACCGCCAGGAACCTCCGCGCAACCTCTCCATCCAGCAGCCGGTCGCGGTTCTTGCTGAACGTCGTCGCATCCCACACCGCACTGTCCATCGACAATCCGACGAACCAACGGAACAACAGGTTGTAATCCATCTGCTCCATCAGCTGACGTTCCGAGCGGATTGAGTAAAAGGCCTGTAACAGGAGCGCACGCAACAGCTTCTCCGGCGGGATCGAGGGACGCCCGATCTTCGAATACAACCCCTCGAAATCCGGCGACATAAGCTCCAGCGCCTCATCAACCAGCCCACGGATCAGGCGAAGCGGATGCGTCGCCGGAACACGAGCCTCGCAGCTCACATAAGAAAAAAGACCCTCCGTCCGATCGTCGCCTCCACGCATTACTTCCTCCATGCAATCAACAAAGAGAAAGAATCATTCCAAAGCCTCAAAAGGAAGACTTTTTCAGCAGCCTGCTAGATCGCGAATGCCAAAGTCCGCTTCAATTTTCTGGGCTGCTTCATGTAGACGTCTGGCATCGTCGTCTTGTGTGGCTCCTAAGCGGTCCAATACCTGTTGCGTCAGCTCAACAAAATTAGGAAGTCCAGCTTTCTCCAGCGAGACTCCAGCGCCGCAAAAGAATACGGTTCTTCCTTCATCCTGAGCTCGCAGTAGCTCGTCGGGAAAATCAATACCGTCGGCGATGAAGCGCATATGGCCCTCATGATTCGATCAACTTAATGTGTTTTTTTGCGGGTGAAAATTATTCAACGGAACAATCCATCTGGGTCAAGTGTAAACCATGAGGAATGATGCATTACGCGTGCGTTGAAGACAGCGGTTGCGTAGAACAGAACCCGATTCTCCCCTTCTTCAAGCGGTTCAGCGAAAGCGTCGAGGAGCCTCTGCTGGTTTGAGAAACCCTGGACCCAATGCGTGCCCTTAAGCCAAGGTGGACCCGTAGGCTCTTGCTCAGGTTTTGCATCTAACTCGAGATCCTTGGCAATCTCCAAACCGCTTTGTTTCTGCATCCAGCGGTAGGGAAATACCAGGGCGCCCCAAGCCGGGAGGTGCATGGTCCGAGGAAGAATGTGTGCGTGATCCTTACTCCATGTTGAGTAGGCCATTACGCTCTCAAACGCGGGTGAACGGGGACTAAGAAAACCAGCACTTGCCCGTAGACAGGGTGGAAGTTAGTCGCGCTGCAGTTTGTCAAATGCCTCGCCCGCGATATCTTCCTCGACATCGTCCTTGCGATTCTCGGCAATGAGTTTCAGGGCCAAGCAAAAACTATTCTCCAGAGGCGCACCGCATATGTGGCCATTCCACGCGGCGTCGTGCCATGGAACACGCACTGACAGATTGGAGTAACCCCCTAGAAGTGGTCCAGTTTTATTGAGAGAGTTTGGCGCATTCTTGACCTCACGGAAGGAGGACAAAACGCGCCGAGATCGGCGTGCGGCACGGCGTCCATCTCGGCCCATTTCTCGCTGGGCGTGAGCACGATGCGCTCGATCAGGCCCCTTACATCGCATCGGTTTCAAAGGTTTTACGGACTTCGAAGGATGAGCATGAATACCGCACTCACACGTCACGTTCAGGACCGAATCCGGCAACGTGGAATGAAGGAACCCGATCTCGATTTTATTATGTAATACGGAACCAGCACTAAGGGTGGAGTGTTCATGCGAAACCGGGATTCGGACCGGGTCATAAGAGCGTGCAAGGAAATCATCCGCCAAGCCGAGCGGCTCAAAGGCAAATACGTTGGAACAGATGAGAAAGGTGATACCGCCATAACCGCCTATCACCCTCGACGGAGAAAGCAAAAAGAGATTTTGAAATGCCACAATAGAGGCCGGTAGATTAAGAAAGCAGGGTCTCGGCCACATGCCTTCGGGTGTAACCGTTCGGGTTCCCTTGCAATTACCCACATCTTGGGTTTTGTCAGGGTTTTGCCGCAATGTTTTGCGTTTTTTGCGTAAATTGTGATTCCTTGTCCGGCACCGAATCGAGAATGAAGAGGTGTCAATCATGGAGGAACACTGGTTCGACGGGGAGCTTTCGGGCTGCCGTCTTGGCGACGGCCGGCTGGACCGTCGGCTTCGTCAATTGGTCGAGCGCATGGATGCCGGGCTCGGAGAAACGATACCCCTGGCTTGCCAGGACTGGACCAGCACGAAGGCGGCCTACCGCTTCTTCTCCAATGAACGGGTGAGCGAAGAAGAGATTCTTCGGGGCCATTTCGATGCGACGCGGCGACGCTTCGCCGCCACCGAGGGCTCGATCCTCATTCTTCATGACACGACGGAGTTCACCTGGAAGCGCAGTCGGTCCGAAGCCCTGGGCTTCACCACGACGGTGGCCAGCCGCAAGGACAAGCGTGGTCGCCCGCGAGTTCGCTGCGGTAGACCGCCCCCAGCAGCATCTTCGAGGCGGTGCGCGAGTTGCTGGACATTCTCGCCGGAACGGCACCCGGGGCGTGGATGTTTTCCGGCAAGGGCGAGAACGAACCGCTTAACAATGCTGATCGTTGGTGGTTCTGGATTAAGACGCGGCACTTGGCGGGGACCGTGGCGGATGCGACAGCTGTTATCATAGCTCGCTTGATCTGCCGTTACCGCCATTCCTAAAACAATTCGAACATAGTAGACGGCGTTTTAGGGTGGGCTGAAATTTATTTCCGCACCTTGCGCATGGCCGTCTTGGCCTGTCATTTAGGAATGGATCAAGAGTCGGCGCTACCATAGGTCCGCTGTAGACTGCATGTCGTTGATCATCGCCCGCAGGCATTATCAACCTGTTGTGCGTAAGTCTCGGCTTTTTCATTCGTCACCCGCAAACAAGTAAACCTGTTCCTTTCGAGAATCTCATCCACTCAAAATTGCAGGGTATTCTAGCCTGTTTATACAGCAGGAGCTCGCGGACCGAAAAGCTCTCGGAAGGATTAACTCTTTTGCTGCAAGAAACACGACGTGGCAGCAGAAGACCGTCAAGTAAATTAGTAGGTTGTGAGCGATTAGAGCATCGGGCGTTTAATCTGCGGCGTAGCCTGTGTTATCAGCGAACTTGCCAACCCGTATTCGTTACTCAACAGTTATTTCAGATGGGAGGCTTTACGTAGTGTTGCGCCTGCTTCGCGCAATCTTCAATCCTCACTGCCAGGGCGGGATCGCGAGTACGGAGTTCATCGGCAAGGAGCATTGCCGCACTGGGAAGCATGCGCACTGTGGAGGTGCCTTCGCTGGTGAACGCCACTCTCCAAACACCATATTGGTCTTTTTCAGGCTTGATACTGAAGATTTTTCGAGCAGGCAACCCAAAGCGTTTAAGGACTTGGGCACGTGTTAACATTTAACAATCTTCTTCTCCTGCCCATCACACAAGCCGCACCAAGCTCCACATTGCATTTTTCGCATCAAAGACACAAGGGCTCCATACCGGCAATCAGGCAGAGGGGCCCTATGTGTGTTTCAGGAGAGGGACCGTAACACGAGACCGGTTGGATGGTCTGACCGTCGCCGAGTAAAATCCGCCTGTCTTTCCCGAAAAACCATACCCGTTTGAAATGACAGCCGTTACTTTGTCATCCGTTTGCACCGGGTGCTCAGACCGTAGTCAATTGGCGCCGCAGCACCGCTTGTATTTGCGTCCCGAGCCGCAGGGACAAGGCTCGTTGCGGCCCACCTTGCGGCCGAAAACACGCCGGTCGTCGAAGTCAAAGGGCATGTTCAGTAAACTGCCGTGTGGGGCAGGCTTCAAATTATTGCCTTTGCCCCCTCGCGACTTGGTCCAGGCATTCAAATCCCACACACATCCCAGGATTAAACCCGGCGCCATCCCGCACAGTTCATCGATGGACTCTTCTTTCAACTCGGACCGGCCTTCGCTGCATTCATGCAGAGTGAGAAGCATGGCAATGGACGCTGCCGCCTCCTCATCGTCGCTCTCAACAATCTGCTCCCAGGCATCGACACGCAGCCGCATCCCCCGTTCGAAGCCGCTTACCCAAAGCTCCCAAAGCACTTCATCGCAGTGGGGATCGATGTCGAGGAGAGGCACATAAGACTCCGGCTCGTCCGCCAATACCCGGGCCACACGATTGTAATGACCCATTACCCCTCCAATGATGTCATGCGCCTCATCGGCGTTGGCAAATACCCCTTCGCTGCCCCAGACTCCAGGTAACCATTCCGAAGGCGGAATGGCTTCCGGGCAGACAACCACGGCGGCCACATAGCCGTCCAAAATATCAAGCGTCATCGCCTCTGCGAAGGGAAGATCGCACAGCAGGTCGTCAAGCCGGTTTAGTTCTTCGTCCGTGCTGGTCATTGACCGACATTTGTTCAGACATGCACGCCAACGTCAACGACAGTATGTCCTGTCAACCTGTCCCTTTCGAGAACCTCATCCACACCCTATGCAGCGATACGGGCGGGCGCCACTGCCGGTGAGATCACGAGCGCCCTTGCCAACGGTACCGTCATGGTAGAGAAAGAAAACGAACGGATGGAGACGGAGCCTACCCCTGAGATACGGCATTAGGCAGGTGTACCATTCGGCGTTGAAAATTGAACTGCTCTCTCCGATTGGTCCGGCGTCCAATGCCAGAGTAAAGTGCACGCGCGTCAATCGGCGTGAGGTTTCACGGCATCTGATACGGCAGTTTGTTTTGAGGCGACGTCATTCCTCACATTACTGCGATCTAAGAGCCTTTGTCTCTTAAGCTCTTGGTAAACATCACGTAATTCATGTTCTATTTTTCGGAAGGGTCTTTCCTAGCAGAGCATAGCCGATGACGGCATAAAGCTCTGTATGGTAATGAAAAACCGATACTCGAAAAGTTCCAAACTTTCTGAAGCTCAGATTCGCCTTGTCGTGAAGTGCTTTGCCGCTGATCTCACGGCGCTGCAAACGGCCGCGATTTGCGGCGTAAATCGCAACACTGTGAACCGGATCTACCGCGGCCTGAGGGAGCGGATCCTCGCGGCTTGCGAAGCACAGCGCCCGTTCTTCGGCGTGGTCGAGGTCGATGAGAGCTTCTTCGGTGCCAGACGCATCAAAGGCAAGCGCGGACGCGGAGCCTATGGCAAGACAGTCGTCTTCGGGATCTTCGAACGCGAAGGGCAGGTCTACACCGAGATCGTCCCGGACTGCTCAAAGTCAAC
The DNA here is from genome assembly GCA_965207985.1 of Rhodospirillaceae bacterium. GTDB lineage: Bacteria > Pseudomonadota > Alphaproteobacteria > Rhodospirillales > Rhodospirillaceae > CBDBND01. Next base: position 45,352 of record CBDBND010000023.1, read on the forward strand.
GCTACAGGGGATTATTCGGGGCAGGGTCGATCCAAGCACCGTCGTCAACTCCGATGGATGGCGCGGCTACAACGGCCTCGTCGATCTCGGCTATGGTCACTTCCGGGTCGACCATTCCTGCGATGAGTTCGCCCGCGGCCCGGTTCACATCAATGGCATCGAGGGCTTCTGGGGCATGGCCAAGGTGCGGCTCGTAAAGTTCATGGGTGTGCCCAGACACACATTCCACCTCCACCTCAAGGAAACTGAGTGGCGCTTCAACCATCGGGCTTCCAACAAGGTCAGGCTTCTGTGAGCTACTCCCTGATTATTGGACAGGTTCTGGTTTGATTTAAGCTACTTTCTGGGCCTGCTGATCGGTTTGGTTTTGCTCGATTGCCGTCCAATAGACCACGGCGGGCGGCCTGCCGCCAAGGGCGGAATGAGGACGCCTCTCATTGTAGAACGTGATCCATTTGCGGATACCCGCCCTGGCCTGTGAGCCGTTTTCCCAGGCGTGCAGATAGACGCACTCGTATTTGAGCGTGCGCCAAAGCCGCTCGACGAAGATGTTGTCGAGGAACCGCCCCTTGCCGTCCATCGAGATGCGCACGCCCGTCCGCCGAAGCCGGTCGGTCCAAGCAAACGAGGTGAACTGCGAGCCCTGGTCGGTGTTCATGATCTCTGGCGCACCGAACGTGTGGGTCGCCTCGTTTAACGCCTCGACGCAGAAGTCAGCCTCCAGCGTGCTCGAGATGCGCCAAGCCAGCACCGTGCGGGTAAACCAATCCATGATGGCAACCAGGTACAGGAACCCCCGGCGCATCGGCAGGTAGGTGATATCCGTTGCCCAGACCTGGTTCGGTCTGTTCACACTCAGCCCCCGGAGTAGATACGGCCAGGTCTTGTGCCCCTTCGCTGGCTTTGAGGTGCTGGGCTTCTGGTAGATCGGCATCAGGCCCATGAGCCGCATCAGGCGGCGCAACCGCTTCTCATTGACGCAATGGCCTTCGTTCTTCAAATGCCACGTCATCTGCCGGACGCCAAAGAACGGCGTGTCCAGGAACTGTTCATCGATCTCACGCATCAGCGCGAGGTTCATCTCGCTCTCACCCTTGGGCGTGTAATAGAACGACGACCGGGAGATCGACAGCAGCGCACACTGCCTGCTGACCGATAATCCGGGATGACCCGGCTCGATCATGCCGCGTCTCACTTCACGCCCCAGGGCTTGAGCTGTCTGGACAAAAAATCGTTGGCCACAGCCAACTCCCCAATCTTGGCATGCAGTTCCTTCACCTGCGCTTCGTCGATCTCCGGTTGCCGGCGGCCACCACGGGCGAACAGGCCAGGAGCACCATCAAGCAGCGCACGCTTCCATTGATGAATCATCGTCGGGTGAACCCCGAACCGGCTGGACAGCTCGGATACGGTCTCTTCGCCCTTCAAGGCTTCAAGGGCTACTTTCGCCTTGAATTCCGGCCAGTGTTGCTTGCGTTTCGACATCTCTGATCTCCTTCTCTACGAAGACCAGAAGACAACAAAGTGTAGCTTACGTCAGTGTCCGATTCCCGGGGAGTAGCTCAATTCTCCACTACGGCCTCTTATGCTCTTGACTGGTTAATCTGACAATGCCCTATAGGCTGTATCCAAACTAGGAGTCGGTGCTCGTGTATAATTGTGCAAAGTGTCCGGGCTATTGTTGTTCTTATCCTCTTATAGAACTAACGAAGCGCGACGTTGAACGCTTGGCCAAATACTTTGGTATGAGTTTCAAAATGGCCAGCAAGAAGTTTACGAAATCGCATTCCCAAGCGCGAACGCCCTATGTGTTGCGCCGAAAAAAAGATGAGTATTTTGGTAGGGTCTGCCAGTTCTTCGATACCGAGGAGCGCCTTTGCACAGTTTATGAGGCACGTCCGAAAATATGCCGCGACTACCCGGGTGGACGTTGCGGCTATTACGATTTTCTATCTTCCGAGCGGCGGGCGATGGAGGATCCAGAATTGGTTGCTCTGACTTGGAATAAGTAAACCCTCGAAGGGTAGAAAGTAAGTTTAAGTCTTGCTCGGCCTGTAACGGCCACCCAGAATATCGGCGGCAATACTGTCGGCGATGCGGGCCGCGGACTCCTGCACCGAATCCCGCGCCAGATGCGCATAGCGGGCCGTGGTCTCCACCTGGCTGTGGCCCAACAGTTTCCCGATCATCGGCAGACTCTCGCCAAGGGCCAACGCGCGGCTGGCAAACGAATGACGCAGGTCGTGAATGCGCACGTCCTCAAGACCCGCCCGGTCCCGGATGATCTTCCAGGGATCGTTGATATTGCGCATGTATGTCCCTCCGGTGCGTCCCGGAATGACCCACGGGTTGTCCAGAACACGGGGCAAGGTCTCTGGGCACTTGTGCGGACTCCGAACACCAGTCCCGGAAGGTGGAACGGAAGCCGTGGGGAACGGCATCGATACCAAGGTCATGCAACAGCTTGGAAAGTGCCGCAACCGCAATGGGCTTGCGTCCGGCTGGGCTCGGAAACACCAAGCCGTTCCCGTCATCCAGTGTCCGCGCTTCACCCAGGATCTCCAGGGCCCGGCCCGATAGGGGTACGCGATGCTCCCGTCCGGTCTTCAACCGATGAGACACCTAGAGAATTTGATGGCATCAGGGGGATAGGAAGTGGCTATGCAAACGGCAAGCCCTTTGCTCTTTCAAGTGAAGAAGAGGTGTTGCGGCGCCTAACTTCAAGGACTAACGTTTTTCCCGAAGAAACAACCCGTCTGGTCGTGCATGAGTTTGCTCATACGATACATCTGTTCGCGATTCAAAGAGTTGATAAGGATTTGTTTGAAAGGATTGATGATGCCTATGACTTGGCGGTCGACGCTGGTTTGTGGGCCGGAGAATATGCAAACACAAACGTGAGAGAATACTGGGCTGAAGGCGCCAATATGTGGTTCAACAACACATGGGAAACTTCCAGCAAGCCTCAGAATATGAGAGAAGAACTGCTGGAGCACGACCCTCAACTCCATGATCTGCTGTCAGAAGTTTTCCCCGCGGAGTATATTCCCGGGTTTGACCATTATCCCAATCCTTCTGGCGAATCTGAAACGGCGGAAAGTCAGTCAACGGTCTCCGAATCTCTAATACCCAGACACTTGGTGCCCGTCCCTCCCGAATATCTTATTCGCCGATATTGATGATGCACCCTCAACCGCCTCCGGCGCGCCCTGAACCCAACCGAATCCATCCGAACCCGAAAATCACTCGGCCTTCAGGCCAAAATCAGCGACTCAGGCAATATCCGGGCCAGCAGCCTGTGAAAAGCTACAACAAGAATCTATGCAAGAACGGGAAATGATTGGGGGAACCAAAATCCCCGATAAAGTAAAACCAACATATCAGTATGTTACGTGAAAGGGATTGCGGATCGGCAGGCATTATGCAGGTATCCAACCACGTTGGATGAACGCAAACACGCCGGGTTCGTTCCTGAGCAGCCCGAAGACGCGGGTGGTCCGCACGGCCCGCCAGCCGAAAGGCGGGCGCCTGTGTCACGGGTGATCTAACGGCGCGGGGACAGAGTCGCGAAAACACGGAAGAAGAGGCGAAAGACTATGGACCAGGCTGGCGAACCACTCGAACCGGCCGGCGGCGAACCGACGCTCCGGCGCAGCATCAGCCTTTGGCAGATGACGCTTTACGGTGCCGGGGGCATGCTGGGCGCCGGTATTTACGGCCTGATCGGGCAAGTCGCCGCTGAGATGGGGTCTGCGATCTGGCTGGCCTTTGCGTTGTCTCTGGTCGCAGCGGGATTGACGGGATTGTCGTACGCCTCGCTTGGCTCGCGCTATCCGCGTGCAGGCGGCGCCGCCTATATCACGCAGCGCGCCTATCGCCGCAGTCTGTTGACCCACATCGTCGGCCTAACCGTGGCGTGCTCGGGCTTGACCTCCATTGCCGCCGGCGCCCGCGTGGTGGGCGAGAATCTGCAAGCCCTGGCCGCTCTCGAAGGCTTGCCCACCGGGACGTTGGCGTTCATCTACGTTGCCATCGTGGGTGCGATCGCCTATCGCGGCATCCGCGAGTCGATGTGGGCCAATGTCGCCCTTACACTGATGGAAGCGGGAGGGCTACTTCTGGTTATCGCGGTCAGCCTGCGTTTCTGGGCTCGGCGAACCTGATGGAGTTTCCGGTGGGCCCTGAAACCGAAGCAGGGCTTCCGCTGGTGTTCCTGGCGCAGGGAATTGTGCTCACCTTCTACGCTTTCATCGGTTTCGAGGACTCACTCAATGTCGCCGAGGAGTTGAAGAACCCGCGCCGCAACCTGCCGCTCGGCCTGGTGATGGCCCTTCTTCTGACCGTCGTCATATACATGAGCGTGGCGATCAGCGCCGTCTCGGTCGTGCCGTGGCAGGAGTTGGCTGAGGCCAACGCGCCCCTGGCCGAAGTCGTGGCGCGTGCCGCGCCCTGGTTTCCGGGGTGGGTGTTCATCGTTATTACCGTGTTCGCGGTCGCCAACACCGGGCTGATCAACTACGTCACCGCGTCGCGTCTGCTCTACGGCATGGCGCGCGACGGGCATCTGCCGCCCGTACTCTCGGGAATTCATCCGGTACGGCGCACGCCGCATGTCGCTATCGTGCTGATCTTCGTGCTGGTCGTGATTCTGATCCTGTCGGGTGACATCTCGGAACTGGCATCGGCGACCGTGTTGCTGCTGCTATTGGTGTTCTTGGTGGTGAACAGCGCATTGGTCATTCTGAAGATGCGGCCCGACGAACCCCCGGGTGGTTTCGAACTGCCGATCGCGGTGCCTGCGCTCGGCGCCATAGTCTGTGTCGTGATGTTTGCAACCCGCGTCGGGGCCGGGGACTGGCGTGCCCCGGTGATTGCCGGCGTTCTGTTGCTCGGGGTGGCCGCGCTGTATTTCATGCTCCGGTATCGACGCGCCGCAGACGAGGAATAGCATCCAGTTCTGCTCGAGCAGCATCTGGGCGTCCGGCGCCGGTAGGGCGGCGAAGGCTGCGGTGGCGCACTCCGGTGCATCAGCAACAGCGTTGTCGGTAGAGTCGATGTTGAAGTCAAGCGGCGCGGCCGGGGGAATCAAACGAAACTGGATACATGGCGGTCTCCGCAGTTGGTGTAGGAAATGCCTGGGACTGGAACCTCTCTCCCTGCCTCTGGGGCGTTCGTCCCCTCCGTGCCGGTCTCCAACGCGGGGCCTTGGCAGGGGCGGGGGTTGCGACAGAACGGCTGTGGGCGTTGCTTGACCTGGACGGTTTTCTGGTCGAGTTCAACGACGACAAACTCCGGCAACTGCGCGTCGGGCGCAACCGGGTCGCACGCATCGCAAGAGCAGCGAAGACGGGCCGGCGGGTGCTGATCGTAGTCGATGACGAGTTTTCCCAGCACGAACGGCTCGGGGCTGGCGCGGCTGCGCAGGGCCGCTCTGACCCGCGCGGTGAACTCCGTTGGCGAGAAAGGCTTGACAATGTAGTCCACGGCGCCACTTTCGAAGGCACGCGAAATCGTGTCGTCGCGGCCATACGCTCCTGGTCGGCCATCACCCTTGGCAGGTGCGGCGGCAGGTCGATGTTAACGCTGTGCCGCGCACCGCTCGTGAGGAAGGTGTTCCGCGCGCCGCCGCTTGCCGGTCTTGGTTACATGGTCGTCGCGGGCGATGTGCGGGGTGATCCGACGCGCCCGCAAGGCCTCGACGTAGGCCGCCACGTCATAGGCCTTGTCCGCGCCCAGCGTGATCCGCCGCCGTCCCGGGCGATGGGCATCGAGAAGCGCCAGGGCGGCTTCGCGTTCCGCCGTGCCGGTGGCCCGGGTCAGGCAGGCCCCGACCAGGAGCCCGTTGCGGTTCTCCATTAACACGTGGCCCATGAAGGCCATACGCGAGGACTGGCCATTCCCCTTGCGGTACAGCCGGGTGCGCAGCCGGGGCAGATCATGTCTGCAATTGGCGGAGCGGGAACTCGCCGGGCAGCATGCGCCACTGGCAGCCGCTGCGGGCCATGTACAGGATCGCGTTCATCACTTCCCGCATATCCGTCTTGCGCGGGCGGCCCAGAGCCCTTGCGGGCGACATATGGGGTTCGATCACGCACCATTCGGTATCGCTCAGATCGCTTGCGTAGCGGTGCGCCTCGCGCTCATATTTCTCACGAGTGGCGTCAGTCCACATCTTGTTATCCTCCTTGCTGGCGAACACAACAAGGGAATCACAAGGGACTGATTCCACTCAATTCTTTTTCGGTCAGGCTCTAAAGAAAGGTGCGTCCAGGCATGATTGTAGTATCGGGCGTAGTGCTTGAGCGTCCGCCGCAGGTGAGCCTCGCTGAAGATGGTGGTGTGATCGAGCGCTCGATTTCCCCATTTGCATAAGAACCGTCACTCTGTGGCCGCATCAAGATATTTTCCGCCGCGCAGCTCGGTTCAGTACTATTTCTACAAGTGGCGCGACGACGGGACGTGGCAGGAGGTCAACCGGGCGCTTCTGGCGCGCACCCGCGAGGCCGAGGGGCGGGCCGCTGCCGCGACTGCCGGGGTGATCGACAGCCAGTCGGTGAAGACCACGGAAAGCGGAGGTCCGCGCGGGTTTGACGCGGGTAAGAAGGTGATGGGCCGCAAGCGCCATATCGTGGTGGACACTGGCGGGCGGTTGCTCGGTGCCGTGGTCCACGAGGCTGACATCCAGGATCGCGACGGTGCGCCGTCGCTGCTCGCCGAGGTGGGGGCGTGGTTTCCCGGGGTCGGCCATATCTTCGCCGACGGCGCTTACGCCGGCCCTAAGCTGGCCGGGGCGCTGAAGAAGATCGGCGACTGGGCGCTGGAGATCGTCAGGCGCAACGACAAGGCGGACGGCTTCGTTGCGCTGCCGCGCCGTTGGGTGGTCGAACGCACCTTCGCATGGTTCGGGCGCAGCCGCCGCCTTGCGAAGGACTTCAAGGCGACCGTCGAGAGCGCCCTTGCCTGGCTCCTGATCGCCAGCATCCAAGTCTTCATCCGTAGACTAGCAAGGTTATGAAAATAAACGATTCTTTTCCGGCCAGACTCTTAGACAAGTATTCGCCGGTTTCGCGTCCAACCGTGCAGGTCGGCGCTATCTCAAGGTGTGATCACCTCGATGGATTGCATAAGGAATACCAGCGGATAAGGTAAATGGAAGGGACAGGCTTCTTCAGAAACTCAATGACCGCGGCGCAACCGCCGTCATCCCACCTAAAGAGAACCGCGAAAGCAGCGTGACTATGACGCACAAATGTACAATTGGCGCCATCTGATCGAAAACTACTTTGCAAAGATCAAGGAGTTCGGAACTATAGCCACTCGATACGACAAGACAGACACCAGCTATGCCGCCAACTGCTATCTCTCCGCAAGGCTCATCGCTGCAAGATGATTGTCAACAGGCCCTAGGTCATTCAAGCTGTTTTCTTCTGACAAAGCCCAGAGAATTCCTTATGGTGCATAGAGCCTTGAGTATTTCAACGTTTTCAACCCACATCACACGGCATGGGATAGGGGAATTAAATGACTAGGACAAACCTCAGACTAGCTAATGTAGCTGCAGTATGTTGCGCGGCCATGTTGTTAGCGGACTCGATGGTTTTTGCCCAGGACATAGTCTTGGAAGAAATCGTTGTCACCGCCCGGAAACGGCAGGAGAACCTCATGGAGGTCCCGGTAAGCATCACCGCGTTTACCTCTGAGACCTTGGAGGCCATTGACATGGTGCAACTGACCGACATTCAGTTGTACACACCTAGTTTCTCCTTTACCAATATGCAAGGTGGTTCGCCTCGTAACGACCGTTCCAGCAACTCTTTAGTGTTCCGCGGCCTTTCCCTTGGCTTTAATGCAGGTATAACGGCTGGCGGCCAACTCTTTATCGACGGTGCGCCCGTTATCGGAGCCTACTCTCCGAGTATTGTGGATACGGAGCGCGTGGAAATTCTAAAAGGCCCCCAGAGTGCTCACTTCGGCCGCTCCACTTTTGTCGGCGCACTGAACTTCATTATGAAGGAACCGGGCGATGAATTCAGCGGCACGGCGGGTTTAGAATACTCCCCCAGATTCGGCTCTAACGAGCAGTATATGAGTTTTGATGTGCCGCTCACAGATGACCTAGCCATCCGAGTTAGCGGCCGACATTGGGAACAGGGAGGTTATGTCACGAATTACGCCAATCCGTCAGTAGACTTAGGCCAACGGGACACCATATCTGCGTCTACCTCTATTGTCTGGACGCCCACGGAGAACATCAAGGTAAAGGCATTCTTTAACCACTTCCGGGACGAGGACGGGCCGGCGACCCAGTTTGGGTTAGAGAATTCCCCTCCCATTAACCGTGTGCCTGACCTTACCGGTCCCACGCAGTTTAATGGAATCCCCTATCCGGACAAAACCTGTGACCCACTGGGCTCACCGCCACGTCCGGGTTTCACCTTTGATAATAATGGCGACGGAGTCCAAGACGCCCGGTGGTCGTTCGGCTACATCTGCGGAAAGCTGCCCAGCGTGAGCGACGTGCCCGATTTCGTCTTCTCGGCAGACACGGTGCTCGGTCCGATTCTTCAGGAAACACTGTTCAATCCTAACCCCAACTGGACCATTTTCGATCCAAACTGGCATCGGAAAGCTGGTTTGAAGCGTGAAGCCTACCAGGGCCATGTGAGAGTCGATTGGGATTTCGGTAACGGATATACCTTGACTTCTCTAACGGCTCGCCATTGGGATAAAAGCCAGAATATCATCGACCTAAACTACCGGGACGGTCGGCAAGTACCCAATCCACTTTTCCGGTTCAATCCTGCTCTGAGGCCCGACTGGAACACAACCCTTCTGATCCAGGGTGATCAGGAAGATTTCAGCCAAGAGTTCCGCATCACCTCGCCACAGGGTGAACGTTTCCGTTGGGTGGTGGGCTTTAACTACTTCGATGCCCACTCTCCCGGCGGCACGGTGTATGGCAACCTGATCTTCGGGCCATTCTTCACCGCTGCCATTACGGAGCGGAACGTGGAAACCCCAGCCGTCTTCGGTGCTGCGTACTTCGACATCACTGACAAGCTGACGCTCACTGCGGAAGCTCGCTGGCAGCGGGACAAAATAACCGAGGAAGTCAAGCTCAACGTTCAACAAATGGTGCCGGACCCCCCTGAGGTCTTAAGTGGCACCTTCAAGAGCTTCTCGCCACGGGTATCACTCGATTACAACTATTCGGATGACTCCACGGTCTATGCCCTATTCTCCCGCGGTTTCCGTCCCGGGCGTTTCAATGCGGTTCTAAACAACGCACCCCAGGGTGTAATTGATGCCCTGCGCGCTGTTGCTCCGGAAGCCAACTTGCTGATCAAGGAAGAGCAGTTGGATAACTATGAAATAGGCATCAAGTCTACATGGCTGAATAGTCGGGCACGGACCACTCTTTCCGTTTACTATGATGAGTGGATTGATGGGCAGGTCTTAAACTCCATCGCCTTTGAAGCCGACGGCGTCGCCAACCTGATTGGTATCACACTCAATAACGGTAAGGCCGAACTCAAAGGCGTAGAGTTCGAGGGCACTTGGCTGGCGACAGATAATTTCACCCTTTCGGGGTCCTTGGGACTCAATGACACGAAGATTGAGGCTTATGTCTGCGGCGACTGCAATGAGGTGTATGGCAGCTTCGACGGGGTTGAAGGCAACAAGCTGCCCTCAACACCCAGCATTACCTACACCGTTTCTGGCCAGTACACTGATCAGGTCAACCTGAATGTTTTAGGGGGCGGCAATTGGGACTGGTATGGGCGCTTCGACTGGGCACACCAGGGCAAGCGACAGGTTGACTATTCCAATATCGCTCAGACGGCGGCATACGATAATCTTAATCTCCGACTGGGTTTGCGCAATGAAGAGCTCACCATTGAGGCCTTTCTGCTAAACGCTACGGATAGTGATGAGTTTATCGCTGCAGGCCGCGGTATCAATTTGTTCAGCTTTACCGGTTTCGGTGGACCTAATCAGAATATGATACGTGTCGCCGCACCGATACCAAGGCGTTGGGGCGTCCGGACAATGTACAACTTCTAGAGGCTCTGTTCACAAAGTTACGTAACGTAGGCATTTGCGGATTGGGGCGAGATGCAGTGCGTCGAGGAAGGATAGGGCTAGCTTGTCATAGTGCGTAGCATGGCGATGAGGCTACTGAAGGCCGTTTAACTCAGCCGCCAAGCTATCCGACGAACCGAGGACACCTCACACTTCCTATCCCTCACGGTCCTGATTATTTGTCCATATGAAACCGTGCTATTAATTTGTTGTTGATTTCATGCCTTTCCTGGCCGACGGGTCATGACGTCAACAGATGATAACGTAGAAAGTTTTTCGCACATTTATTGGGTTGGTGGCCCCTGATCTGGTTAGGTTGGTTTTGCGGAATCAACGGACCCAGAACGAAGGAGCCACCATGAAGGAAGATAGCACGAAGCCGTTGTCGAACGTTATCAGGATTGACGACGATCGCATCCAGGATCACCTGGGGAAGATCGTGCGCGGCAGCGTGGAGGAGACGCTGAATGCGCTGTTGGACGCCGAGGCGGACCGGCTGTGCAATGCGGAACGCTACGAGCGCACGGAGGCCCTCCGGGACACCCGGGCCGGGAGCTACGAGAGGAAGCTTCACACCAAGGCGGGCAATGAGATCGCCATCTTCCCCTTCGACCAGCGAATCCATTGAGTCATCCGCCTCTACGAGACCGATGTCCACCAGTATTCGCAGATCTTGGATGTGACCACGTT
>CBDBND010000024.1:0-23590 GCA_965207985.1 Rhodospirillaceae bacterium
TGAGAGCCTTGTGCCGGATGCCGGACATAGTCGAACTCCAATGAAATGATTTAGCTTTTCCCCTCAAAAGTCTCTACCAAACCCATGGTAGATTGCATAGTAGAGACAACAACCTGTTTAGTAGGTAAACGAACAGATTCCCATTCCAATTCGCTCTTACCTTGGGAACTTAGTTGGTAAGGCTGTTCGGAAGCGCGGGCTCCTGCTCTAAGGCATACCGCTCAAGGCTCGATAGAGAAGGTTCTTCCCAAGTCGTCGGGGCATCGAGGTATTTGGGATAATGCGCCCTCGTATAGTTGACGATCTCCTCTGGGACACCGTCCAAACTTTGTGCCGAAGCCGTCTGGCATTGGTAAGGGCAGTGGCCGGGAGCCTGCCCCATCAGCATCCAGGGCAGCCATGGCGTCACCCGTCCCCAGTAGCCAACGTAGTCAATGGTCGTCAGATCCTCGTTTTGCATATCATCCAGTGAAACGTTGTATTGAAAAAACTCTGAAGCCCTGTTCATGGGCCCCGAACTCTCTCTTACCCACTTGGTAGGATCCAAAGCGCTCCGGTAATACAGATGAATATGCCGTTCCATGGTTAAACGGTCGCCTTTTGCTGTCCACTTATAGAGGATGGGTTTCGCTGGTGGCGGTTCTTTTTCCTCATTTAAACCGCCAAAAGTCGGACGGGACATCGCCGTTTCACGCATGACTCGATTGAAGGGGTCGTTGGCAACATGAACCACACGGACAGTTTCTCCGGTATACGGATTGACCATCTCATCCAGAACTTCGCCTGAGTCCAGGTCGTAGTAATAGATGACTTCTCTCTGAATGCGGCGATATCCATGCTCGCCTTCAAGAGGCAATAACCGGGAGCACATCATGCCCCGAGCACCGCAGATATTACGCAGCGGTCCCCCCGGCGCCACGCCTATAACAATGCCGTCGCACCAACCGAAATGGGTACTAACCATGTCAACATTGGTCCGCAGGCGTGCGTATCCTTCCAAGTTTCCGTATGGTGTTTCGAGATCGAGATAGGGCCCGTTGATACTCGCGTTTTCGATCTTCCGAACGGCCGCGCTTGCAGGGTTGGATGTCGCTAAAGTACCCAGCACTCCACCGGAAGCTGCAACCAAAGCGTCACGACGCGCAAAGTTCTGCTGAGTCATATTTAGGTCCTCTCGATTTTCCACCTTGGATCTCTGTCTAACCCATCAAATCTATGCTGATGCTAGTCGTGCCCGGCGGCGGTCCAACATCATCCGCAGTTTGGCGTGCCGCTCAGGGGTCAACGGATAGGACCACAGAAAAATGAATCCAAGACCGTAGAAAATTACGGTGCTCAAGCAATATACAAGCCGTAAGGCTTCAATACCGCTGGCCGTACTTTCAGCCATTCCGCCCGAACGGGAAAATCCGAAAAAGCCAATAATACTGAGCGCGGCGCCTGCGCTAAAGGCGACGGCTATTTTTTCTGTGAGACCAAGGCATGCGAAATAGGTGCCCGACCGGACCACGCCTGACCGCGCTGTTTCAACGTCAACCACATCTGCGATCATGGCGAGTGGAAGGAACTGTAACGCACCGAAACATGCGCCTTTAATAAGAAAGAGAATAAGAAAAGGAAGGTAATCGCCCGTTCCAAGAAAAAGGTTGGCAAAACTGACCACTGCTATGGTGATAAGCGTCGCCATATAAGCCTTATGCTTACCTATGCGGCGTCCGAGCCAAAGCCAAAAGGGGATACATGCCAGACCGGCAAGGAAATAAAAGAAGTAGGCGGCACCGATTGTCGGAAGACCTATGATGTCGCGAATAAAGAAAAGCGAAACCGTCTTGGATAAGCCTTCACCGACGTAAGCCAATGCCATGATTATCAAAAGACGCATCATGGGCCCGTTTCGCTTAACGTACTTAAGGCCTTGAACAAACGTAACCCGTGCTGCTGCTGTTGTTGTATTGATCTCAGCAACGCGGGTAACAACCAAAGTGCTCGAAATTGGAAGCAAGACTAAGATAACAACCGCAAGCGCCGCCAGCACGGGACCGGTCAATGTCTCGCGGTTGACGACCACTTGGTCTGATGATGTTGAAGAGAAGACACCAACAGCATCCTGCCAAAAAGCCCGGATGACAATCGTTACGCTATCTCCACCGTCCGCTACGATTTCAACAATCATCGGCACGGTCGCGGCAATCATCAGTCCTGTCAAAATGTAGAATTCACGGGCGGCAGTAACACGGCTGCGCTGGTGATAATCGGTGGAGAGTTCCGCGCCCCAAGCTCTGTGAGGCAGCGCCAGCATCGTGTTGCCCATAAAAAAGATGGTGAGCCATATCAGAAAGTAGATGGCGCCCGCATCTTCACTGGGCACAAACAAACGATATATGCCAATCATCATGACCGGTGTACCGATCATGATCCATGGTTTGCGACGGCCAAAGTAGGTCTTCCATCGATCAGATATTTCCCCCATTAAGGGATCTGTGATGACATCGGTGAGGCGCGCGAGGGTGAGCATGAGACCAACCGTCGCCAAAGAAATGCCAACCGAACCGGCATAATGAGCGGGAAGCCAGATGGCGAGGGGGTACCCGATGATCGCAAGCGGAAGCCCGAGGGACCCGTGAATATAGATGGTCTTTAGATCAAGGATCCCGTCACGTTTATCCATAATGTTGATAGGCCATTTCTTAGCACTTGGCGTTTTCGATATTTCATCAGATCAGGTTTAGTCGAAGAAGAGAAAATGTACGCTACCGTCCAACATACGATTGTTTTACCGATAAAAATTGAGAGAGACAGTCATTCTTGCACTAATGAAACATGAGCTCTTCCGGTTCCATGAGCTTACCAATATGAATAGTCACTTAAAGTCATCAACCAGCATCAGCCGCAGAGAAAGATATTAAACCATTTATGAAAGCCGCCGTCTTTCATCAGCATGGCGATGTGACAGAAATCGCTATCGAAGAGTTTCCCGATCCGGAATGCCTACCGGACGACGTTATAATTGAAGTCAAAGCGACTTCGCTGAATGGCTTCGATTCCATGATCATTCACGGGACGACTGCTCTTAAAACGCCTTTTCCGATGATCCCTTGTGGTGATTACGCAGGTGAAATCGTCGAATTGGGTAGGAATGTTGCCGGTGATGATTGGAAGATTGGTGACAGGGTGTGTCCCCACCCTTTTGTCCGTGGTGAAGGAATGACAGGGGAGACACGTTTGGGATCGGCAGCTGAACTTGCCCGTATACCCGCTAAAAATGTGGTGAAAATACCCGACAACGTTTCTTTCTTTGAGGCCGCCTCATTACCCATCGCCTATTGCACGGCCTATCGAATGATGGTGACCCGAGGAAACGTACAATCCAATGAAACCGTCCTGATTCTCGGAGCGACGGGTGGGGTTGGTACATGCTGTGTGCAATTGGCAAAAGCAGCGGGAGCAACAGTCATTGCGACAGGAAGTTCCGCGTGGAAGCTGGAGAAGCTTAAGGAACTCGGTGCCGACCACGTGATCGATACTTCGGCTGACGATTTTATCGGTGCCGTCAGGGACATTGCTGGCAAACCCCGCATGGGTGTTGGCGGAGGCGTCAACGTCATTGTCAATTATATCGGTGGTGAAACCTGGGTTCAGTCTTTGAAGTGCCTCAGCCCTAACGGCCGGATGTTGACGTGTGGTGCCACTGCCGGGTTCGATCCCCCTACAGATATTCGTTACATATGGACTTATGAACACAACATCGTCGGATCGAACGGCTAGAAAATGGATGAACAAGTAACTGTTTTGGATCTTGTGTCATCAGGCAAATTGAAACCTGTCATACATTCCGTACGGCCGCTTCATGAGATTGGTATTGCCATGCAAGAACTGATCGACCGTGCCGTGTTTGGAAAATCCATTCTCGAAGTGCAGGCTTAAGACGATGGCCAGTCTCTCGAAAGAAGACGTACAGGAGATGTTTGATCGATCCCCGTTCATTCATTTGCTCGGCCTGCGCGTTATTGAATTGGATGTGGATGCCAAAACAATTGAAGTTCTAATGCCTTTCTCAAACCAAGCAGAAAGAAAGGCTGAGAGTGGTCAGATCCATGGCGGTGCAATTGCAGCACTTATCGATACGGCGGGCACATTTGCAGTTATGGCCTGTGTCGGAGAAGGTGTCCCGACCATCAACATCAGAATTGACTTTCTCCGGCCCGCCATCAATTCAGATTTAATGGCCACAGCGACGGTAAAACGACTAGGCCGGACAATTAGCACTGTAGACGTCGATGTTCATGACCAAGCCGGCAAACTCATAGCCCTTGGTCGTGGAACATTTGGAACAAGCAGCGGCTAATAATGTCGAACACACACGGTAACGTGTCTTCTCGTCAGTCTCTGACCAATCTTGGGTCCATACCAACGTGCAATTCAGACGATTTGGCTGTGGTTGATCTGACAGACTTCGACCGGCCCAAAGACGTCAGTTTCCGAGCTTTTAACGAGATGGTGAATGGCGCGGCGGCGTTACTCACCAATCAAGGTTTTAGGGCAGGCGACAAAGTGGGACTTCTTGGTTTGAATTCCGCCTCTTACTTGGCCTGTTTCCTCGGCGTTGTGCGTGCGGGAGGAGCTGTCGTTCCTCTCAATATCAAGTATCCCAAAGAAACCCTCGACTACGTCTGTGACGAGGCTGGGTTGAAATGGCTGTTCGTTGACAAAGACCACGAGCAGGCAAGCGCAAAGGCGAAAAATCTGCTCTCCATGGATCCGATTTCACTACAAAAGCAGTCAGAAGCAGATGGCTTCGTGGTTTACGAACCAAAGCCAATCGAAACTGCACTGATCCTTTTTACGTCAGGCTCAACGGGGCGGCCAAAGGGAGTCGTTCATTCTCACGGCAGTCAACTTGCCATGATTGAACCCATGGCACGCAAGATTGACCGTCGTTTGACGGGTGTCGTCGCTGCGCCTCTCTATCATATGAACGGTCTTGTCTATTCCATGATGCTTTTGCTGGGGGAGGGGACGGTCATTTTGATGCCCCGCTTCAATGCTCAGACATATTTGCGTGCGCTTGATCGGTACAAAGTGCCGTTGGTCACCGGTGTGCCGACGATGCTGGCTCTTATGGCAAAAGAACAGGACCTTATTTCAACTCTTGATCTTTCTGCCGTTAAGGTGGTGCGCGTTGGATCTGCGCCCTTTTCGGAATCAACGATTCGCGAAACCAAGAAGATGTTTCCCAACGCCGTTGTTATGAACGGATACGGTACCACGGAAGCCGGCGGCGGTATGTTCGGTCCGCATCCGGACGGTAAACAGACTCCCTCTTTGTCCATCGGATATCCGTCACCCCATGTTGAAATTCGACTTGTGAATGGAATTGATCAGGAACAGGGAACGCTCGAGGTTAAGACACCCACCATGATGTCTGGCTATCTGAACCAGCCCGATTTGACAGCGGCGGTAATTTCCGAGGACGGTTGACTTAACACCGGCGATATCATGCGGCGTGATGCGGACGGGTTCTTCTACGTTGTCGGGCGTAACGACGACATGTTCGTGTGCGGCGGGGAAAATATTTACCCGGGTTAGATCGAACGAATTTTAGAAAAAGACTCACGCATATCAGAAGCCTGTGTCGTACCGGTACCCGACGATGTGAGGGGAAATATGCCGGTTGCCATCATTACACTCTCCGGAGAGTCGCACGTGACAACGGAGCAGGCGAAAGCATTGGTCCTAAATGAGGCGCCTCCTTACATGCATCCGCGTCACGTTTTCACCATCGACCATATGCCACTGGCCGGCACCAATAAAATCGACCGCGCTGCGCTTATTGAATGGGTTCATACTCAGATCGGGAGAGAAAGAAATCTGGTTGAAAATTGATGATTTCAGCCGATACGAGCCTTCATTGCATAGCGGAGACAACAACTTGTTTAGTATGCAAACGAACAGGTTTCTATTCAGCCGCGCTCTGCGCTTCCTCGTTGCGCCGCCACTGAAGGATGTTCTGACCTAACAAACGTCCAAAAGTCAGCGCCGGTGTGACACTGCCGCCGGGGATGAAGGCATGGCCATTGAGCCGGCCGAAGCCGAGCACCTCTCCCGCCGCATAGAGATTGGGAACGGTGTTGCCGTCTTCATCCACCACATTAAAGGTTTCATCGGTGACCACACCGGCCGGGCTCATCACACTCATTCCGACACATTTGATGGCATAGAACGGCGGCTTCTTGATTTCCTTGGGCAAACACTCGCGGCCGAAGTCGGGGTCGTGCTGATCGCGCACAAAACCGTTGTAGCGCTCAATGGTTGCCTTGAGGGTCGCCGCATCACAGTCCAGATGTACTGCAAGGTCATCCAATGTGTCCGCCTTTAGAAACGACGGATGGGAGCCGAGCGCATTTTTTAGCTCCTCATCGGTCCAGAAGGGAGTGATCTTCGGTGCGTTCTGCCGCACCCCTTCATCGAAGATGAGATAATGGCGCCACTCCGGCTGTTTCTCCAGTTCCAGCTCGCGGTCGTCGACACTGGGACTGTCTTCGCGCAGAAACCGATCGCCACGGATGTTGACATGCACTTCCCATGGCTGTCGGGATTGCGGTGCGGTATCCAGCCAGACGTAATCGCTGAGTGCATTGCCCTCGCCGCCAATATACGTGCTGCACAAGGGGTCGTTGGGATCATCCAGCACGCAAGAATAGCTGGGCAGCACGTTCTCACCACCTTCAATCTTGGCGTTGACGGACTCCATCAACGTGATGCCTTTGCCCTGGGAGTTGGGATTGGTGGAACTGTAATGGGGTGTGCCGGGGGAGTATTTCTGGAACATTTCCCGATTGGCTGCGTAGCCGCCGGTGGTGATGACCACGTTGTCGCCCAATAGGTCTTCTTCTGCGCCGTCTTTTGTTTTGACGCGAATGCCGGTCACCGTACCGCCGTCGTCACGCAATAAGCCAGTGCACTCTGTCTCAAAGCGCAGATCAATGCCGCCCTTGTCCACTTCCGCCATCAGCGCCGGCTCGATGCACTTGATCAGGGCTTTGCCTTCCTCCGGCGACCAGAAGGAACGTTTGGTGAAGTAGGGTTCGTGCACCATGAGCACGCCGGGGCATTCGGGATCCACGTTGTAGCCGAGGTCCAACAGCCAATTGAGGGTGTCGCCGGAGTTCTCGGCATGGATGCGCATGATGGGTTCGTTGAAGGTGTCGTGACAAATGCGCCGCATGTCGTCGAGAAATTCCTGCGGCGTATCGTCGATGCCCCGTTCGTCGTGCAGGCGGGTGCCGCTGGCCGCCATCTGTCCGCCCGAATACCACAGGGTGCCACCCACCTTGCTGTCCTGTTCCACCAGCAAAACCTTGGCCCCTCGTTGGGCTGAAAAAATGGCCGTCGGCATGCCTGCCGTGCCGGCACCGACGACAATGACGTCCCAACGAATTTCCGATTTGTCTGCCATGATGGCCTCCCACACCTTGACTCTAGGAGGCGTGCGGGCGCGGTCAATGTGAATCTCTTGCTGGCGGGAAGACCGGGGCGTACCCTCAAACTTCCCAAAGGAGAGAAGACATGACCGACCGCCAAGCCCAGCACGACATGCTCGTCAAACCGACTCACGATGAACGAGCCCGTCAGGATCTATGCCAGGCCATGCGTGCCCATCTTTTGGACGGAGTCCAGGCGGGGACTCAGACCGTGTTCAATCACCGGGTCCATCCCGCGTTTAAGAAAGAGCACGGGCGTGAGGTCAAAGACCGGCATGAAATCCGCCATGCCATGTCGCCTGATCCCTATTACCGGGTGTATTGCGCCTCACTGCGCTCCTCCCAAGAACTGATGTGGGATTCCATCATCGATACGGTCGAGCATGAAATGCCGCGGCTGCAGACCGAGTTCAAGAAACTGCACAATCAAGCCAAAGGATCGCTGACCCTGGATCCCGACTTGGAGATCCCCCGCTATCACACGGCGGCTGACATTCACTTGCAGCCGAACGGCTACCACACCGATGTCACCGAAGACGATCTCAGCGCCGGTGCCATCTTCGACCGAGCACTTTACATATACGGCGACGGCAAGTTCGGTCCTTACAGTGATGCTATGGGCCACATGGTCAGTGGCGCCATCAAGACGCTGTATCCGGAGTTTTCACCCAAACGCATTCTCGACATGGGGTGCACATCAGGCAACTCGACGCTTGTTTACGTCGATGCTTTTCCCGATGCCGAAGTGCATGCCATCGATGTCGGTGCGCCGTGCCTGCGCTATGCCCATGCCAGGGCCGAGGGACTGGGCAAACCGGTGCCCTTCGCCCAGGCCAATGCGGAGCCCACCCATTACGACGACAACAGTTTTGATCTCATCGTCTCCCACATTCTCTTTCACGAAACGGGGCGCACGGCACTGACTAACATCATGCGCGAATGCCACCGGCTGCTGACGCCAGGCGGCTTCATGGTGCATCTGGATATCCCCCAGGATCAGCATTGCGACGATATGTATGATTCCTTCCTGTGGGATTGGGAGGCCTACAACAACAACGAAACCTTCTGCGTGGTGCTGCGTAGTTTGGACTACGAGGGTGAAGCCGTTACCGCAGGCTTCGAAAAAGATAACGTATCCATCGAAAGCGTACCCGTGGGCTGGCCGTTGCTTGTGGGCAAAAAGGCAGCCTAAAAATGGCGGACACTGAGCGCATCGACATCCCCCGCAGCGCCAAGGGCAAACGGCCGCAATACTTCGACGATCCGGCTTGCGACAAGCTGCATTTCATGATCATGGCACTGATCGAAGAACTATCGGTGACCCGCGATCGTGTTGACGCCTTGGAGCGCGTGTTGGAACGCAAAGGCGTTTCGACCCTGGCCGAGGTGGACGGCTTTGAACCCACGGACGACGATCTCGAACAGCGCACCGAACGCCGCACTGCCTATGTGGCCAAGATCATGAAATGCTTCGCCGATGAAGCGGCGCAGGCAGTGCGCAAAGACCCGGCCATGGACTTCGAAGACGTGGTCAAGGCGGTGGCGGAGTAGGTTTTCTGTCTCAAGTGAAAGCGGGGCGAGCAGGAGTCGAATCCAAGTATGCTTGCACCCAAAACGGTACTCGAGATCGCCTTTGATCCCTGTCATACCGCGCCTATCAGACCTCTGCCATAGTATCCCCCATGATGAACAGGCGCCGTTTCTTAACTCTGAGTGGTGCAACCGCCGCAGGACTGGCGGCAACTGGTCTCACGCCGGCCTTGGCCCAGCGTCGTGGCGCCGAGTCGGAAGAAGACTCCCTTAGTCCGCCGCCTAATCCCCAAATACTGCAGATGCGCCGCCGCCGTGCCTGTGAACTCGGCCTGCCCGAGTGCGAGCCCGCGGTGTGGGAACAGATGCAGCAGGAACGCCGTGACCGCTTCTGGACCGGGCTGTGGATCGGTGGTGTGTTGTCGCTGGTGATATTGGCGGTGATCCGAGCCAATAAGAAACGCAAGGCAAAGATGCGCAAAGAGATGTCCCACCACAGACATGTCATGGCCCACCTCCACGACGCTGCTCACGCCGAAGCCGAGAAGGCCAAACGCGAGTATGAAGAGGACCACTTTGGTCCTCCCAAGAAACGCATTAAATAGAAGTGAATTGGCAAACGGTTGGAAAGGGAGGGATTCTAACCCTCGCTACGCTTATGCGTGTAACAGTTTTGGAGTTGGAAGACACAGAAGCCACGTGAATACCGTGGCTCTACTTTATCGCGATTTATCGGACAAAGTCGGATAAATTGATTTCTGTCATAGTGCTCGACGCTGTAGATTCTCAGTATCTTTGTCACCGACTGATCATGATTTAGATCGCCGAATTAGTATTCGTATTTTGTGTGGAGGACGCCATGCTTCGCTCCACTTCTCGTTTTGGACGGATTAGTTTCCTAACGTTAGCTGTACTCTGTTTCGCGTCAGGCGTTTTCGGAATTGCTTATACGCAACCCACGACGCGCGGAGAGTTGGTTCTGCGTCTAGATGTCGACGGTGCCATTGGTCCGGCAACGAGTGAGTATATTGCCAACGGTCTTGCCACTGCCGAGGCGCGTAACGCTACGCTCGTGGTCATCCGGATGGATACACCTGGCGGTCTCGACACCGCCATGCGCGATATCATTCAAGACATTTTAGCATCGCCCGTTCCGGTCGCGACTTATGTCGCTCCGAGCGGCGGACGGGCGGCCAGCGCCGGAACATACATTCTCTATGCAAGCCATATCGCCGCAATGGCGCCGGGCACCAACCTGGGTGCTGCCACGCCGGTGCAGATCGGTGGCGGTGTTCCTTTGCCGGGCAGCCCGCAGCCGCAACCCACACCCGTTGAACCAACGGCGACGCCCGAAAGCGAGAGCGAAGACAAAGAGTTTGGCGAAACCGACGAAGAGCCGGATACAACCGCTAAACCTCCGCCGCCCAGGGACGCCATGGGAGCCAAGGTGGTTAATGACGCGGCCGCTTACATTAGAGGATTGGCTGAAATGCGCGGGCGAAATGCCGATTGGGCGGAAAAGGCCGTCCGCCAAGCCGCCAGTTTGTCGTCTCAAGCGGCGCTCGAACAAAACGTCATCGACGTCATCGCTGAGTCCGTGTCTGACCTGCTCGGACAAATCGATGGACGGACGGTCAAAATGGCCGATGGCGAAACAGCGATAACAGTGGCCCGCGCAAACATTGAGGCGTTGGAACCCAATTGGCGCACACGGATTCTATCTGTCATCACCCAGCCCAATATCGCTTTCATTCTCATGCTTGTTGGGACTTACGGTTTGATCTTCGAGCTCTCAAATCCGGGAGCGATCATTCCAGGAACCATTGGCGCGATCAGCATTGTGGTCGGGCTTTATGCGCTCAACGTTTTGCCTGTCAATTACGCCGGCTTGGGCTTGGTCTTGCTCGGCATGGCGCTCATGGTCGCGGAAGCGTTTGCACCCTCGTTCGGTGTACTCGGGCTGGGCGGTATTATCGCCTTTATCATCGGCGCCACATTCTTGTTCGAGACCACGGCACCCGGATTCACGCTTTCTTGGACAGTGATCATCGGCACGGCCATTTTCACCGCCGGTTTCCTTCTTCTCATCATGTATATGGCTATCGGTGCGTACCGGAGAAAGGTCGTGACAGGCAGCGAAGAAATTCTCGGTGCCCGTGCTGAAGTCAATGAATGGTCAGGAACTGCTGGCCGCGTAAATTATCACGGCGAGGTCTGGCACGCTGAAGGTGCTAACGACGTCGCACCTGGAACAGAGGTAACAATCAAAGACCGGCGGGGTCTGACATTGATCGTTGAACCAAAGAACCCTGAGTCCGAAACAAATAAGCCAAACAATAATTAACCAAAGAAGGGATTCATTATGGAAATCGATTTCGTCACTTATTCGTTCTTCACTCTGTTTGCAATTGTCTTTCTTGCTGCGGCTATCAAAATCTTGCGCGAGTATGAACGTGGCGTTGTTTTTACGCTCGGGCGCTTCACTAGCGTGAGAGGGCCTGGGCTGATTATCCTGATTCCCTTCGTTCAACAAATGGTGCGCGTTGACCTGCGCACCATTGTCCTTGATGTACCGACTCAAGATGTCATCTCTAGGGATAACGTTTCGGTGCAGGTTAACGCTGTGATCTATTTTCGCGTGGTTGATCCAGAACGTGCGATCATCCAGGTCGAAGAATTTCTGGAAGCGACGAGCCAGTTGGCACAAACGACATTACGGTCTGTACTAGGTAAGCATGAACTTGACGAAATGCTGACAGAGCGGGACAAGCTCAACCAGGATATTCAGGACATTATCGACACGCAGACCGATGCCTGGGGCATTAAGGTGGCTAATGTTGAAATAAAACACGTTGATCTGAACGAGACCATGATACGCGCGATTGCCAAGCAGGCTGAAGCGGAACGGATTCGTCGCGCCAAAATCATAAATGCCGAAGGGGAACAGCAGGCCGCAAAAAAACTAACCGATGCGGCGCGCATTCTGGCAACTGAAGATGGTGCCATGCAGCTCCGTTATCTTGGCGCTTTGCAAGAGTTTTCAGGCGAAAAGGCCTCGACCGTCGTCTTACCGCTTCCTTTTGACATCATGAGAATGTTTGAAAAATCGAAGCCGGCTTGATGATGTGAAAACAACCAGTTGTCACTGAATTTTCCCAACCAAAGAAGCGCAAGAGATGAGCTGAGAAAGGGATTTGAAAATGCTAAAACACTTCGGAGCTTTGTCTATCGTATTCGCCGTTTTGGCCTTATGGGCCGGCCAAACCTTGGCCCGGGGGGATATGGATGACGGCCGGCGGGAATTCAACCGGTCTTGCCAAGGCTGTCACAGCCTCAAACGCGGTGAAGTAATCGAAGGTCCGTCACTGGCAGGGGTGTTCGGCCGCCGTGCCGGCAGTCTCATGGAATACAATTATTCGGAGACGATGAAAAACTCCAACATCATCTGGACCGAGGACGCCCTTGATACCTATCTGGCCAGCCCGCTGACAGCGATCGGGACGGGTATCGACATGCTGGCCCATGGCGTGCGCGACGATCAGACCCGCGAAGATCTCATCGAGTTTTTAAAACACGCCCTCTGACGTCTGCTTTCGACACAAGGCGAAGACACGCGGCGTACATAGGCTGAGCGCTCTCCTATTCCGCTGGCAAACCCGCACCGGTTCTGTGGTATATCGTGTCGCACGCGTCAGCGTATATCTTGTTGCACGTATCCGGCGCAGGGTCGCAGTCGGGACATGTCGTATGTTGAGGGGAAGTTCGTATTGTCTGTCTGCGAGACCTGCAAATTTTTGCAGAACAGCCTTGTTTGCATCCTGATCCTTTTGGCCGCGCCTGGTAGTGTCCAGAATCTTTCGCACATTTGTTTTGGGCTGGTGGTCTGATCCGGTCAGGCGATCATCGTTTTTTCCCTGAGCAGTTTCATGTTGAGGTATCGTTTGGCGGACCATTTGGTTCCCGCGATGTGCCTCAACCTGGCCGCGGCCAGGTTGAGGGCGTTTTCGCCGTCCGGGAATGCGCCGACCGCGCGGGTCCGCCGCCTGATCTCGCGCATCAGCCGCTCAAGCGGAGTGTTGGTGCGGATACGCCGCCAATGCTCGTCCGGGAAGGCGTAGTACACCACGGTCTCATCGACGGTCTCTTCCACCAGTTGGGCGGCCTTCGATAGCCGCATGCCCTTGAGCTTGGCGATGACCTCATCGGCCTTGGCGCGGGCCGCCGCCCGGTCTTCCTGGGCATGGATGGCCTTGAGCATGTGGGCCACCTCGCGCACCTTGGTGGAGGGCACGTGAGAGAAGACGTTCCTGTACCAGTGCACCACACAGCGCTGCCAGCGGGCTTGCGGATAGACCTCGGCGGCACTCTCAACCAGCCCGAGACAGGCGTCGGAGACGATCAGCTCGACGCCTGAGAGGCCTCGGCTCTTAAGATGCTTGAGGAAGCCGAGCCATCCGGCCTTGTCCTCCTTGGCCCCTTCGCAGATGCCGAGAATCTCCCGGTACCCGCGTACCAAGTACATTGTTTCCATCTTCCGCAACTTGGTGCCCGATACGGTCTTTAACGCCGGTGCGACACGCGTTATCAGCTGCCGATTACCTAAAGCCAGTGTCTTGTCGGCCGAATATCCGGCGTCGGCCTCGTGCCGCGCGTTCACTTTGTTCCGTTTACCCGAAGTTTGCTTAGGCGCCCATGGGCGGGCTCTGCCGGAGGCCGTGCCGGGTTCGTCGGATACCCGGTCCGTCTGGGGCATTGCCATGCGCAACCGGGACGGAGAACCGGCCTTCTTCCGGGATGTGCTCGGCGGTGGGGGTGGAGCCCGAAAAACAGTCGACGGTTCCGATGCCCTTAATGGCAATGTCGCCGGCCGGAGCGTCCCGGCGGAGTTTATCGAAGCCATGTACCCCATGACGGTCGAACGAGATGCCTTGGCTGCCGACAGCGGAGGTCCGGGACAGCACCGCGGCGGCCTTGGGTGCGAGCGGCTGGTGCGGTTCGACGCGCCGGGCGTGATTCACGTTATCGATGACCGTATGCAGACCCAGCCCTGGGGTATTGCCGGCGGCCGGGCCGGTGGCGGTACGACCTACGTTCTTAATCCCGGCACAGAAGAGGAACAGGTTTTCGAGCGCAAGATCGATGCGTTCAATGTCCAAACCGGAGACCGGTTGTTAGCAATCACTCCTGGTGGTGGTGGGTGGGGCAGCCCCCACCTCAGAGAATCAGAAGCGATCGTGAAAGATTTAGAACTAGGTTTGGTTAGCCTTAGTGAGGCGCAGGAATCATACGGTGTCGTCATCAATCAAAACGGATTAGTAAATGAAGGGGCAACTGATAACCTTCGAGCCAAGCAATCCCATGAACACGATGGGCCACAGTTGTTCGATCGAGGACAACGCCTAAGAGATATTGTTGATCAAGGCCGCGTAACTTTAACGGTTGAGGATCAATGACCGTTTTACGGTTCGTTGGTTGAACCAAGCCGTAATCCGGGGTAGCGAGGTGACACACGGCCACTTAGTCTTCGTTGCAAAGAGTATGGTGGGACAAAAACAGGGACATCAAGACACATATGGCACACGATTTTAGTGACAAAGTGGCGATTGTGACCGGCGCGGCCAGGGGATTAGGTGCCGCCTTTGCCACCGGCCTGGCCGAACATGGCGCTGCAGTCGCGTTGGTTGACCGCCTCGCCGACCAGGCCCAGGACAAGGCCGCCAAGATCAAAGAACAAGGCGGCACGGCCATTGCCGTTGAAGCTGATGTCTCAAGTCGGGAGAGTTTCGGCAATGCAGTGGATGAAGCGGTCAAAGTATTTGGCCGCGCCGACATCCTCATTAACAACGCCGGTTTCGGTACCACCGAAGCCACCCATGGGGTGCCCTGGTACGATTGGCCGGGTGACGCCTTTGACGCGGTTGTCGCCGTCAACTTGCGGGGATGTTTTTTCGGTGCCCAGGCGGTGGCGCCCCATATGATGAAACAGGGCTGGGGGCGGATCATTAACGTGTCGTCCGCTACCTTCTGGAGTCCCGTTGCGGAGGCTGTGCATTACGTTGCCGCCAAGGGCGGGATTATCGGTTTCACCAGAGCCCTGGCCAAAGGGATGGGGCAACATGGTGTTACAGTGAACAGCTTGGTTCCCGGTCTGACCAAAACCGAACACATGGTGGAAATGTATCCACCAGAGGCGTTCGAACACTTCAAGGCCTTGCGTGCAATTCCTCGAGATGCCATGCCCCAGGATCTTGTCGGCACGGTGCTCTACCTGTGCTCGCCGGCGAGCGATTTCGTGACCGGGCAGGCCTTCATTGTGGACGGAGGACACATCTTTGACTGACCAATACCAAGCTCAACCCACCGCCTCCAGCGTGTTGGCATCCGATGCGTTGGACGGCAAAGTGGCCATCGTCACCGGCGGGGGCGGTGATATCGCCCGTCATTATTCCAAAGCTTTGGCCGATGCTGGTGCCGCCATCGGTCTTGTTGATGTCAATGCGGAGACAGTCGCCGATGCCGAAAGAGAACTGACGGACGCGGGAAAAAAGGCCCTTGGTACGGTCGCCAACGTCGGTAACAAAGCGGAAGCCGAGGCGGCCGTCTCCAAGATCGTAGAGGCTTTCGGTGGCGTCGATATTCTAATCAACAACGCGGGCTACGCGACCACGATCGATTTCGAGGAGATTCCCGAAGAAGAGTTCGACAAGGTGCTCGATGCCAATCTCAAAGGCGCTTTCATCATGGCTCAGCTGTCTGTCCCGTTCATGAAAGAACGGGGGTGGGGCAAGATTGTCAACTTAACGTCGACCGTCTCTAGGTCGGGCCCCGGAGATTTGGTGCACTATGTCTCAACCAAATCAGGCATCATCGGAATGACACGGGCGCTGGCGCGTGCCCTCGGCCCCCACAACATTACGGTCAACGCCTTGGCGCCTGGCCTGGTCGCGACGACACCGATCATCGCCCTTTATCCTCAGGCCGCACTCGACAACGCTGCGGCCAACCGATCCATCCCCAGATGGGAATATGCAGAAGACCTTGTGGGCACGCTCACGTTCCTCTGTTCCGAAGGCAGTGATTTTGTCACCGGACAGACAATCGTGGTTGATGGCGGACACGTGTTTGACTAAACGATGCCGGTCTCGCTGTTGTCGACAGGGCAGGGCATGTATCGCAAATTACCTATGGGGAAGAATACGACGCGATTCCGAGCGAGTTTGTGAATCGTATTGTATGAGGGCGGCACGATCGCCCGACCTCCCAATCAACAGCGGTTAAGGTCTTCTGGACCAGACAAATCAAGGGTTCGTCTGGTGAGCCCCATTCCAAACATTTGCTTAACAGTCCCTTTCCCGTCTTAGGGTTGATAATCCACCAGCATTTCTGGGGTGACAGTGGTTATCCGACGCCTCGCGCAAGCAAGGCAGATGGTCAAGAGCCAAAGGGGGGTTTGGCAACATGAGGTTCCAACACGGTTTAACGATTTCGCTTTCGTCGTTCGTGGTCTTGAGCAGCGCAGTGTCACACGACGTGATGGCGCAAACGTCATCGACCACTGTGGCTATGGAAGAAATCATCGTCACGGCGCGTAAGCGCGAAGAATCCTTAATCGACATTCCCATGTCGATCACCGCCATCTCTGACGCGACCATTGAGGCGGGTGGCTTTAACAATCTTCAAGACATCTCCCTCATTGCTCCCGGTGTCCGTCGTCAGAGTATTTGGGACAGCGGGGGTTGATAAACTAAGAGAGGGTTTGGCCCATCTTGGTTTTCAGTTTAGGCGGCGGTTTTGCGGTGCTGCAAGCGCCGTTGGTTGATGGTGTTTTATTTGATTCTCTCCCTTTCGAGTAAGATGGTTTCGCCGCGCCCGAAGTAGACGTCGGCGGGCGTCAGATTGCTCAGGCTCTCGTGGTAGCGGTGGTGATTGTAGTAGGCGACGAAGCGCCCGATCTTGGCCTTGAGATCGCCCGGCAGGAAGTAGTTCTCTAACAGGATGCGGTTCTTCAGGGTCTGATCCCACCGCTCGATCTTGCCCTGTGTCTGCGGGTGATAGCCGCGCATTTCCGCGTCTCGATCAAGTTCGTCAACGACATGGTCAAGCTGAAGCGGGAGACTGGCGCGCTTGTCCCCAAACCCCAAGGTAATGGTGGTTGGAGCAAGCTGGGTCCTTACGATGACTGGGCGCGGCGGCGCTTGGCCGGGCACGGGCTGCGCGTGGCCGTCTCATCGATCGGCTATTGGCTGCATCGGCTGGGGCTCAGCTATAAAAAAACGCTTCGCGCTGCTGAACAGGGCCGCCCGGAAGTGGCACGTGAGCGCGCCCTCTGGATCAGCCATCGACAGCCCTTCATGCGCGATTTCCTGCACCGGCTGGCCTTCATCGACGAGACATCCCTGAAGACCAACATGATCAAGACGACCGGCTGGGCGCCGCGCGGGGAACGCCTGATCGACCACGCGCCTCATGGCCATTGGAACACGCAAACATTTATCGCCGCGCTCCGCCACGACCGGCTTGACGCACCCTGGATCGTGAGATGTTCGACCTCTACATTGAGACGCAGCTTGCACCCACGCTGCACAAGGGCGATGTCGTCATTCTTGACAACCTGGGCGGTTACAAGCCGCGTGCGATCCGGGGGGCGCACGAGCGCTGGTTGCGGGACCGGGTGGCGCGGGGGGATTTCACGCTTCATGGGCTTGTCGGGGAGCTGGCGGATCGGGGCCTGAAGGTGGACTACCGTTCGGTCTGGACCTTCGTTCACGAGCAGGGCCTGAGCTATAAAAAAAACGCTGGTGGCTGGCGAGCGTCGGCGCCGTGACGTGGCGCGCCGCCGCGCTCAGTGGTTGAAGTACCGCGACCGGGTTGACCCGACGCGCCTGGTGTTCATCGACGAGACCTGGACCAGGACCAACATGGCGCCCCTGCGGGGCTGGGGGTCAAAGGGCGCGCGACTGATCGGCGAGGCGCCACATGTCGCATTGCTACGCCGAGGATCATCAACCCCCTCGAATAACCCCGAAAACTCCTGCATCTCAAACCTCCGAATACCAAACGACGTCCCCGGAAGTCTGAATCCAAAAACCTAAGCCGTCACAAAATCTTCAAAAGCGATTCCACTGGCTATGAGACCGTATTACTTGACTCAAGCCGGTCTCCTCTGACAGTGCCCTCCCGACAGAGACGCAACTTCCTCCTCAGTACGCCACTTTCGTCCGAACGTTTTCTGGCGGTCGCACGCGTCCACTGGGCGATCGAGAATAACCTTCATTGGGTGAGTGCCATGAAACGGTGCAAAAACGGCTCCTTCGTCCGACCGAACAGCGCCATGTCACAGTAGCCCTCGCCCCTACACAGTGCCGCCCCCGCACAGGGTCGACAACAGACCGATCATCAGCATCTCGTGCAGATCATGTCGCCGTGGCATTGCTCATCCGAGAATCTTCAACACCCTCAAAAACATAGGAAACCCCTTCTATCGCAGCTGCATCCTCCAGAAAAGATACAGACCATGTGAAGCCAATCAGATAAAATTCAAAGCCCCAAGTTCAAAAGCGATTCCCCTGACTGAGTCGGCACCATGTGGTACATGGACCGGTCATATCCTCTGTTATCGACACAATACTAGCGCTACCGTGGCCCACCTTTACGCCGCTCTATACAATCATACCTGTCACGGCAAGACCTACTTCGATAACAGCGTAAGCAATTGTATTATATTGAGTTATAAGAGGCGGTGCCGCCTTCTTCGTGCAATATCCGGGATAGATCATGCAATCATTAGTACGAAAGGTGTGGATAGTCGTAGGGCTATCGTTCATTACGGTTTCCGGTGTTCTGCGGGCGGAAATTATCTCCATGAACGCGTGGATTCACGATCCTGTGGTCGATAGCCTGCGCGTTAGTCCCAACGGGGACCAGTTGGTGGCTTTAACTTTGACGGACATCAATCGCGTGCCGGAGATCACCGTATGGCAGACCGAGGATCTGTCCATCATGCCGCAGCGCTTCAGTCCACCCGACGTCAAAGCCGTTGCCGTAGGCTGGATCAATGATGAGTACCTGTGGGTCGTCGGTCGGCAGAAGTTCGACTATCGCTATGGAGGCCGTCCCACTCGATGGTTTCGCGACAAGCTTTACGTTGTCGACGACGCAGGCGAAGAAAGGTTCCGAGTGCTACTGGAGAATAGGGAAGGTAGCAAACGTATCTTCAACATTCTGTCTCAGGATCCCGAGAGATTTCTTGTGGAATTAATCGGTCGGGAATTTTCCTCCGATATCTATGAGGTGAACCTCGGTTCGTTTATTGCCCGCCGCGTATACCGATCCGCTTCAGGCGTGGATATTGTGTCCGACCTGAATGGCGAAATTCGCGGGCGGAGGGAACTGGAAGGCACCGGGAAGAATACGCGGATCAGCTTTTCCTACAAGCACCCTGAAACTGGCCAGTGGGAAGTTCATCACGAACTTGTTGCTATTAAACGGGAAGGCTTGGATCCAGTGGGATTCGACATGGATGGGCGTCGAGTTTACATGCGTGATAACACGGGTCGCGAGAAATCAGTAATACGCACCTATGATCTGATCACTCGCGAGTTGGGCGCGCCTCTTTTTGGTGGGGGAGATATAGAAGCCATTGGTGTCCTGCAGGCAAGCAATTCGGAGGACTTTGGCAAGATCGTTGGCTTTACCGGGATATCTGAAAGGGCGGTAACGCACTACACGGACCCGCGTCTGGCGCAAATCCAGACACGGCTCTACGAAGCGCTTCCCGCTAACCAACAGCATCGCATCATTTCGATGTCAGAAGACTACACTATCATGGTGATCCGCTCTAAAGGGGTTAGGGAAGCAGGTAATTACCATCTATTGGTAAACGGTCAACAACTACTGCCGTTGGGAAGAAGTTATCCGTTCTTGGAGCCCGACAAGCTCGCCAATATGGAATTCCTCACTTACAAAACGCGGGACGGTCTCGAAATACCAGCCTATCTCACTCGTCCGTCGAAAGGTAAGGAGCCCTACCCCACAGTGGTGATGCCCCATGGGGGGCCATGGGCACGCGATGTGCTTGGCTGGGACTTGTGGGCACAGTTCCTGGCCAACCGAGGTTACGCGGTGCTGCAACCACAATACCGCGGCTCGGACGGCTGGGGCCAAACGCTCTGGCGTGCCGGAGATGGAGAGTGGGGGCAGAAAATGCAAGATGACAAGGATGACGGTGCGCGATGGCTGGTGAAACGGGGTATAGCTGACCGTGATCGAATTGCCATCTTTGGATACTCCTACGGTGGATATGCTGCTATGGCCGCAACCGTTCGATCTGATTCACCATACCAATGTGCTATTTCGGGTGCTGGGCTCTCGGAACTACGTAGCTTCAACAAAGTAACCTTTGACAACCCATTCATACGTCAATACCAGAAGCCGACCATCGACGGTATGTCGCCCCTCGATTTTGTGAAGGACGCTGAAATTCCGATTTACGTTTTCCATGGCGAGAGAGATCAGCGAGTACCGATCAATCAATCGGAGAAGTTCGTCAAGGCACTCAAGCGAGCTGGCAAAGAGGTGAAGTACCAGAAAATCGTCGATCTCTGGCACTCGTTGCCTTGGTGGCCCCAGCACCACCTTGCTGTGTTGTCATCCATTGAGATGTATCTGGCCACAGAATGCGGTCCCGGTGGTCTGTAGGTGGGCAGTGTCAGACTCCTAACCTGAGTTGGGTCAGCCGATAACCCACTAGCAGGCTGCTGAAAAACTCGGTCGAGAGCCCACCTCGCGAAACGAAAGAATCAACGGATGGGCGTCCGCGAAAACATAGAATAGGAAAATGGCTCTTACGAAAGCAAAATTGCCGAGATGATCGCTCCAAATCGTTTTTCAGCAGCCTGCTAGGCCATTTTGAACGATGTCCGGCCCATCATGCGTGACTGCTCTTATGTGCGCAGCTTGAACTTCTGCTTTGCCCCTACCGTTGATCATGCACAGTCCGGTCACGGCACAGGTTTCTCTGTAGGCGCTCACCACCGATCTCCGGAAGGCCCAGTCTCTCATCGGCCTGTTAACAAGCATCTGCGCAATCCGGCGCTTCTGCTCTTCTGGAGTAGCTTGGACCAACGCCTGAAGGCTCCGGTCCGCTTCGAATTCTTCGGACTCTGATAAATGAGTGTTGATCTCGCGAAGTGTCATAGTGAGGCCAGCGAGCGTAATCGCTCCAAATTCCTCCTCGGTTATGGTTCTCATAGACTTTCCCTGGAGGGCGACGCCGAAATTTGACGGGTTGCTTACAGAGTTGAGTCGAGATTCGTAGTATTGCGTTCCACTACGTAGTGGAACCACTTGGTCGAATTCCAAGTAGTCCGACACGTAGGCATAAGAGAATTCTTGGTCGACTGGATCCGGTTCAATTCGACTTACTCGAGCCACAGAGACATACGCTTGACGCCCGCCGCCTCGTCGGGGTTCACGATAGATATACCGCCCTCACGCCAAAACCCGCAATTTGTCGTGGGTTATCATCCGCAAGTGCTATTGCATCACCAATCGCCATTACCATGTAGCGGGCTGCACCGTCGGCGATTTTGATGGATTCGCTAGATGACAGTTGGGGAAATGGTTCGGCGAGAAAATCGAGGCCAGTTTCCTTGGCGTAATCCTTCCAATAGATGCGGTCTGGGATCCAGACTCAATTGAGCCGCCATATGAGTGTTGCGGCGATGAGGGCGGTGCTGGGTGAGAGGGGGGGCAAAAACGGGAATCCCCTAACCGAGTTTAGATCCCTACGAAAACGCCCGGCTAGGCATACTGCCATCGTCTGTGGTAAATTCTGGTCTGTCATACAATCGATTTAGTTGACGCCGGTAGTTCCCGGGGCGACAGGTCCGGGTTCTGACGAACTAGGGCCATCTGGACTCAATCCGATCACAGGATCTCATCCGGCGATGCGGTTGGACATTGCGAGGAAGGCTTGGGCTGCCTGTCTTCGAAGGGCGTTGCTAAGCCCGCATGTCTTGCAGATAGCTGTTGTACCAGCGGTAAAACGATGGTGCTTTGGGAACCCCATAGAGGTGTCCAACGTACGCTTGGATAGGCATGATGCGACTGTTGCTCTTTGACCAGCCTGAATGATCAGCCAGAGAGGCGGGCATGGTGCTGGGTGAGAAGGCGCAGGGGGCCTGTTCGGCCACCACCTCCAGGTCGTGAGCCCATGGCGGGTCAATGACCCGCCCGTGTTGGCCTCACGGGCCGACCGGCCAGGCGCTTTCTACGGCCTCAAGTGAACCTTACTTTGCGACCCTAGTTCGCCCGGTAGGCATACTGCCATCGTCTGTGGTAAATTCTGGTCTGTCAACGATGACGATACAATCGATTTAGTTGACGCCGGTAGTAACAAACAATGACCTCTGACGAACTAGAGAAATATTATATTCCGCACTTGGCCAGCCAGTTTTCTCAGGGGACGCCTGTATTGTTTACCGGTGCAGGCTTCTCGGCAGGAGCAACCAATATTGAAGGTAACAACGTTCCCGTCGGCGCAGAACTTAGGGAAGAAATCTGGAAATTAGCATTCCCAGGTGAGTCATTTGAGTCTGATAGCTCGCTACGTGATCTGTTTGAGGAAGCACGCCTGCGACATGCAAAGGCAATCAAAGAACGTTTTGCTCGTCTATTTTCTATAAATCATGAAACGCTACCTGAGTTCTATGAGAATTTTTTCTCAATGCCATGGTCGCGTTGCTATACGCTCAATGTTGACGACCTCGAGAATGCGGTCGCGGTAAAATTCGAATTACCACGCAAAATTAATTCCTATTCGGCGGTCACTTCCAATCAGTCCTCTTTCAGACAATCTTGTCCCCCGCCAGGACCAATGGAACAGATTAGGGTGATTGCGTAAGAGAGTGTTATTGGCTCATCGTCATCATTGAGGAGTGAACGATGAGAGACGGAACAGAACGATCCCAGGATGTTGCGGAGCGGACGGTCAAGGACATCCGCCGCAAGACGCGCAAGCGTTACAGTGCTGAGGAGAAGATCCGATGGAGTGGACGCCCCCTCCCGACGGCATCGCAATGTGCCATGTTGGCGGTGTCACCAACACCAACAGAAGGAGAAGGCGTCCATGGATCAGGCTACCATCATCGGGATCGATCTGGCGAAGCATAGCTTTCAGATTCACGGTGCTCGGGCTGACGGGTCCGTCGCATTCCGAAAGAAGCTGATCCGCGGCAAAGTGCTCGACGTCCTCGCTTCGCAGCCGCCCAGCGTGGTGGCAATGGAAGCCTGCGCGAGTGCTCACCATTGGGGTCGAGAAACCGAGAAGCTGGGGCACGAGGTCAAGCTGGTTCCGCCGATTTATGTGAAGCCGTTCGTCAAACGGCAGAAGAATGACACAACGGACGCAGAGGCAATCTGCGAGGCTGCACAGCGCCCCACCATGAGCGTCGTGGCCGTGAAGACGAAAGAGCAGCAGGCCCGGGGGATGCTGCCCTCCCGGCGGCATAGCTCGGCAATCGGGTCCTCGCCGCGCAGTCCGGCCGGGACAATGCGTCTATGGACGCCCCCGGTGATGC
>CBDBND010000025.1:0-15937 GCA_965207985.1 Rhodospirillaceae bacterium
GATCATCGTCAACGGCACCCGGCGGCAAGACGACAGACCCCGGCACGACCGAGGGGACCGATGAACTGCTGACGTCCAAATGGATTGTTGACTTGGATATGAACTACGACTTCTCTGAGACGGTCAGTCTCGGCGTCGGCACCAATAACCTATCCGATCCAGTACCCGGACCGGACCCCGCAAACCTCGACGTTCAACCGGATTTTCCCGTTCTCGGGCTTCTCGCCATTTGGGTTCTCAGGCCGGCTAGTCTACGCCCGGGCCACGGTGCGCTACTAGCCGCAATATTGCATGAGTAAAGTGGGCAAGGCGATAGTTTCTCTATAAAACACAGTGTGTTAGAGCACTGTTGAGAGACACCTTGTCCATGACAGATTGTATCCAAGAAGCCCTGCCGTTTCCACGCTGTAAATCACGCCGTGTGGAGGCGCGTTTTTCCGGCGGCGCCATCACTTCCAACGGCGGCGTTTTGCTGCTTCGCGACGCCGACCGGCGGTTGGGATTGACCGAGCGGGTAGCGAAGGCGCTGACCGACCCGCGCCGGCAGGCCAGTTGCGTTCACGATGCCGTGTCGATCGTCCGCCAGCGGGTCTATGGCCTGGCATTGGGTTAGGAGGACCTGAACGATCACGGCGAGCTGCGCCGGGACCTGGCGCTGCAGACGGCCGTGGATCGGGATCGGGTACTGGCCAGCGCTTCCACCCTGTGCCGGTTTGAGCATTGCGCCGGTCGCGCCGAGGCGGTGCGGCTGCATGAGGTGCTGGTCGAGCAGTTCATCGCTTCATACCAGCGCCCGCCCAAGCGCCTGGTGCTGGACTTCGACGCCACCGATGACCGGGTGCACGGCCAGCAGGCGGGCCGCTTCTATCACGGCTATTACGATCACTACTATTACGATCACTACTGCTTTTTGCCCTTGTATGTGTTCTGCGGGGACCGGTTGCTGGTGAGCTACTTGCGTCCCAGCAAGATCGACGGGGCCAAGCACGCCTGGGCCATCCTGGCGCTGTTGGTCAAGCGGCTGCGCTTAACCTGGCCGAAGGTCAAGATCACGTTTAGGGGCGGCAGCGGGTTTTGCCGCTGGCGCATGTTGCGATGGTGCGAGCGCCGGGGCGTCGATTACATCGTCGGGATCGCGCGTAACAAGCGGCTGAACGCATTGGCCATGCCCTTGTTACATCAGGCGCATGCTGCGTTTGAGCAAAGCGGAGACAAGCAGCGCCTGTTCGATGAGTTCTTCTACGCCGCCAAGATCTGGGATCAGCCCCGGCGGGTGATCGTCAAGGCCGAGCACACCGCCGGGGAATCCAACCCGCGTTACGTCGTCACCAACCTCGCCGGATCGCCGCAACACTTATACGACGCGATCTATTGCGCCCGCGGCGACATGGAAAACCGGATCAAGGAGCAGCAGTTGCATCTGTTCGCTGACCGCACCTCCTGCCACGACTGGTGGCCCAACCAATACCGGGTGCTGTTATCGGCGTTCGCCGACGTGCTGCTCAACACCCTCCGCCGGATCGCACTGGCCCGCGCGTATGTCGGAACGATCTGCTTGAAGCTGTTGAAGATCGGCGCCGTGGTGCTGCGCAACACCCGGCGCGTGCAGTTGCTGCTGTCCAGCGCCCATCCGCACCAGGACCTGTTCTTCACCGCCGCCGCCCGGCTCAAGCCCGGATAGCGCCGCCTCGAACGCGCATTCGCGCCCGGGCTGGCCCCAAGCCCGCAGGTCCGCTCGCCCCAAGGCCGTAGAACCGTCTCATCCCGGCAAAAAAGCCCGCAACAAATCGCCTCGAACGCGCCGGTCACGACCGCCCCGGTACTCGCACGGCCCCAGAACATCAAACCAACCCGTTTTCCTCGCGATCATAGGGCGCTCGTGCAATATTGCGGCTAGGTCACTCGACACACCCAGCGGGCACGACACCTCGCCTTGGACGGCGGCTCAGTTCAACACATGTTATCGGTACACAAAATTAACAGTGGCCAAACATTGTAAATTCTAGCAATAATATCATATGTCCGTTTTGCGAATTATGAAGGTGAGAATGCCATGACAATAATTTCAATGAATAAAGCAAGGGCGTTAGTGGGAACGCCCATGGTAGCGATCACGCTATGGGTTGCCGGGATGTTGATCGTTCCCGCCACCGTACATGCGCAAGACGTGGTAACCAACGAGACCCTTGAGGAGATCGTGGTGACCGGTACTCGCCGCCCGGGCCGCACAGTCGCGGAATCGCTGTCTCCCATTGACGTGATTTCTGGGGAGGAGATCCAGAGGCAGGGTTACGCGGAAATGGACGATCTGCTTCGTACCAACGTGCCGTCGTACCAAGTCAACAGTCACCCAATTGACGACGCGGGCACTCTCGTGCGTCCTGCCAAGCTGCGCGGCCTTGCGCCAGACCAGACATTGATCCTGGTCAATGGTCAGAGGCGGCACCGGTCGGCCGTCATCAACTTTATTTCAGACGGCCTGACTCAAGGCGTTCAGGGTCCGGACCTCTCCGTCATTCCGGCCGGAGCGCTGGACCGAGTCGAAGTGCTCCGAGACGGTGCAGCAGCGCAATACGGCTCCGACGCTATCGCCGGGGTGATCAACTTCATCCTAAAGGAAGACGATTCGGGCGGCAGCGTACAAGCGAATTATGGAATGACCGGCGCGGGCGACGGGGACACGCGAGAGTTGAAGGCCAACTTCGGGCTGCCGCTCACAGGTCGAGGGTTCGTGAACGTCACCGCCGAGTACCTGGAACAAGACGAAACAATTCGTAGTGTGCTACGCACCGACGTGGCCGAGTTGATCGAGAAGCGCAACCTAGTGGGCGTCGATTCCACCGGTCTTCATGCGGAAACGCAAATCTGGGGCAGCCCGATCATTCACGATTCGTTGAATGTATTTGTCAACTCCGGCATTGAGTTCAGCGACCGCGCGAACCTTTACGCGTTCGGGAACTACGCCCAAAGGGAGGTGGAAGGCGGCTTCTACTTCCGCAATCCAGACACCCGAAATGGCGTGTTCGCGTCTGACGGACGGCGCTTGGTTGGTCCGTTGACCGAGGCTACTCATTTGAGCGGTGCCTGCGAGCGCTACAGGGTCGCGCCAGCTAGCGCGGCGGATGGTGCTGCAGCGGTCCAAGCGGATTTCGACAACCTGTCGGCACTCGCTGCGGACCCCGATTGCTTCTCGCATAACGCCAGCTTTCCCAATGGCTTCACGCCGCGTTTCGGTGGCGAGGTGACCGACTTTAGCATCGCGGCGGGGATCAAGGGCGAGTTCGCCTCTGACCTGCGCTACGACGTCAGCGTATACTCGGGCGAGAACGAGCAGGATTTCTTTATCTTTAATACGGTCAACTCAGCGCGCGGACCCGCACAGCCTAGTGGCGCTTTTTTCGACCCAGGTGCTTACACTCAGAGTGAGACGAGCGTCCAGGCAGACTTTGCCTACCTAGTGGAGGAGATGTTCGCCAACCCATTGCACGTGGCACTCGGAGCCGAGTGGCGCGAGGAGAGCTTTAAGATCCGGTCGGCCGACATGTACGCAATCGGTTCGGGCAATTCCAAGACCTGTGGTGAGCGGCTCTCCGCGTTACAGAGCGGGATGACCCCGGCGCGCTCACAGGAGTGCACAACCGAAGAGCTGCTCAATCTCGCCGGTTTTACGCCTGCGTCCAACGGCTTTTCCGGATTCTCACCACAGGTGGCCGGAAAATGGGACCGGTACAACCTGTCCGTCTATCTAGACGTTGAGACCGACCTGTCAGACGCCATTAGCGTGGGCGCAGCAATTCGTTACGAGGACTATGAGGACTTTGGCGGCACGACCAACGGAAAGTTGGCAGCACGCGTACGCGTCTCTGAGACCGTAGGATTGCGGGGGACGGTTCAGACCGGATTCCGCGCGCCGACGCCCGGCCAAGCGAACGTGAGCAACGTCAGCACCGTCTACAATGCGTCTGTGCGGGACCTAGTCGAACAGGGCTTAACCCCGCCGACCGACCCGGTGGCAATGTTCTATGGCGGCCGACCGCTTGAGCCCGAGGATTCCACCAACTATACCGTCGGGATTGACTGGCGACCGGATTGGGGCTTGGTGCTGACCCTTGATGCTTTCCGAATCGAAGTGGACGACCGGCTTGCCCCTTCACGGGAATTCACGCTCACACAGGCAGATGTGGACCTATTGGATAGTCAGGGCATTTCCGGCGTTACCGAAGGCAGCACTCTGACGTACTACACTAACTCGTGGGAGACGGAAACGAATGGTCTTGAGTTAGTGGCTTCGTGGGTAATGGATGTCGGAATTCCTGGCGGCGAGACGGATTTCACAATGGCTGCAAGTTTCATCGACACCGATGTAGTCGGCTTTGACGAGGGTACTCTGGATACACGGCGCGTGTTC
This sequence comes from Rhodospirillaceae bacterium, assembly GCA_965207985.1. Taxonomy (GTDB): domain Bacteria; phylum Pseudomonadota; class Alphaproteobacteria; order Rhodospirillales; family Rhodospirillaceae; genus CBDBND01. The sequence goes on from CBDBND010000025.1 coordinate 4,409, forward strand.
AACATCGAAAATATGCTGCCGCAGGAGCGCGTCGTGCTCACGGCGAACCACTTTATGGGCGAAAACTGGCGCATGACGGGTCGTGCCAGCTATTGGGGCGCCTGGGAAGTGCTGGACTCGGGGGTTTCGTCACCCGACAAATACGGGAGGGAGTTTCTCTTTGACGCCGAGGCAAGCTATCGCTTCGACAGCGGTGTGGCTTTGGTGATAGGTGGTCAAAACATTTTCGGCGCGACGCCGGACCCTCATCCCCGAGGCGCAAGCGACAGCGGACAGCGTTACCACGAACATTCGCCATTTGGATTTAATGGCTCATATTGGTACGCACGCGTTAGCTACGAGCTTTAATTCGGCCGGACGAATACGCAATTGCGGACGGGTGTCGGTCGAGAGGGCCGACACCGGCCCCACCAGAGAACTCGCACGGCAAATTCGTTCTGATTTTCGTCGCCGTCTCGCGCCGCCGCTTGCCGGACTTGACCTCGACGGTTTCACCACCTTTAGATGCTGCCACAATCAAAAAAATGCTAACCTTCATTCCCTTAATCCACGCCGACCAGATCAAGAACCGCAACGAAACAGCGGTGCGTCTCAAGGAGAGGGCCCACCTCCTCGGCCAGCACCGGGAACAGTTCCCATTGAAATCGCTTCCAGCGATCCGCTTGTGTATCAACAAGGTTCATCGGGATCGCTCTCTCCGTATCTTGTGGCGTTCGCAAACTCAAGAGACCATGGAGTGGCCCCCGAAGCCGAGACGCTTCAGCACAAAATCAGCCGGCCAAGCGCAGAAATCCTGTCATGTCGAAAGTTCTGCAAGAGGCTCACGCCAAATAATCTAATGCGCACTTAATGCCTGTTTTCCATTTGCTTTGTGTAACTATCGCGCTGATATCGCTGAGTGCCGCGGCCCAGAATAACAGGCTGTTACCGGAAGAGATCATCATCACTGCGGAAAAACGCTCGGAAAGCCTGCAGGACTTGTCCCAAGCGGTCACGGCACTGTCCAGGGAAGACATAGACGACCGGAATATTACTTCCTTCGTTGATTTAAGCAGCATTGCTCCCGGGGTAACCGTCACTAAGAACGAAGGCTTCAAAACCGTCATTACAATCCGCGGTGTGGGTAACGAGGCCAACCAGAATGCTATCGCCAATCCTTCGGTCTCTTACCATCTGGACGGAATTTACGTTGCCTCGCCCTTTCCCTTACATACAGACTTCCTGGACCTTGAACGCATCGAAGTGCTACGCGGCCCCCAGGGTACCTTGTTCGGCCAGAATTCCACAGGCGGCGCCATCAACGTGATTACCCAGGCGCCCGACACCGAAGAATTTTTCGGTAAGGCCGACATAACCATTGGCAACTACAGCCTGATACGGGCGCGAGGTTCGGTAAATCTCCCGATCAGTGATACCCTTGCGCTACGAACTTCCGTTGCGTCACACAACCATGACGGCTTCAGCAAGAATATCGTGCTGGATCAGAGACTGGACCAGGCAGACAGCATCTCTGTCCGCACCCGGCTGGTATGGATGCCCGTTGAGAACCTTCGTTTCAACTTTACCGCCCAGTACTACGATGAAAACACCAACGGGGCGGCACAGAAAGGCATCCTCGACTCCACCCCCAATCCACGCAGACTGGCCCAGGATTGGCAAAGCAGTTATGCACTGGAGAGCCAGCTCTACAGCCTGGTAGCAGAATGGGATTTACCGGCCTTCACGGTGCGATCACTGAGCAGTTACCAGGACGATGATATAGCCGTAGTACGGGACAACGACCGCCATGAATTTGCGAACCTGATTAACCAGGGCACTTTTATACCGCCCGCGATCGTCGACCCGGAGATTAACCGGCAGAAGACCCTTACCCAGGAACTCAATCTGATTTCTGCAGAACCCCTGTTCGGCCGCCTGGACTGGGTGGCCGGGGTTTTCTACCTGGATACCGAGGTGGATATTGTCTTTCGTGAATACATTGACTTCAATACCGACGGCACCTACGGGCCAGGTACGGTCACAGTAGAGGAGGTGCTTAACTTCGGAGGTGAAGTCGGTTTCATCTCAGATTCCCAGCCGGAGCGTGACTCGTTCTCCCTTTACGGCCAGGGGACTTATAACCTAACCGACAGCGTGCGCCTTGTAGCCGGCCTGCGCTACACGGAGGACGAAGTCTACTCCGAAGTGACGAATTTCTTCGGTCGCGGGGGCACGGCGGTCCTTGAAGTGAAAAGCGAGAAGCTGACGGGACGCGGCGTAGTGGAGTTCGATCTGAACGACGACACCATGACCTACGCTTCCTACACCCGGGGCTTCAAACCGGGCGGGAGCAACCTAACCTACGGACGCGAGGACATTATAGCCCCCATCGTGGTGCTGCCGACTTACAATGATGAAACGGTCGACGCCTGGGAACTGGGTATCAAGACGGACTTCGCCAACAGCCGGGTACGCCTGAATACCGCTACTTTCTATTATGAATACAAGAACCTGCAATACCAGGCAACGGATCCAGAACTCTTCGAGGGCGGTGTTGGCAACCTGCCGGAGTCCGAGATCTACGGTGCGGAACTGGAACTACTGGCTTTCATTGCCGACGGATTTATTCTGGATGCCCGTTTGTCCTGGCTGGAGACGGAGATCTCCAAGTCGCACCTGGCCCTGGACAACGTGCGTTCGGACGAGGCCACGAACGCCCTGCTGCCGCACTGCAATTTCAACATATTCTGTGATGATATTCAGCGCGCACGGGCTGCCGCGGTCACCGACGTGAAGGGGAACGCACTGGCCAAGACGCCCAATTTCACAGCCGATGTAATGTTGCGTTACTCAGGTCGGCTGGGCAACCTGGCCGACTTCAAAGGCAGCGTGCAATATATCTACCGCGATGGATTCCAGCATCGCATCTTCAACAACCCGAAGACCGATAACGTGACCAGCTATGATATCGTCAACTTGATGCTGACAATCAGGCCCGATGCTTGGCCCTGGTATATCGACCTGATGGCGATGAACCTGGCAGATGAAGACGGCATCAATGCCCGCTTTACCGACGTTTTCGGGGTAGGCGCCACCGCCGATGAACTCATAGCGCCGAGGCAATACATGGTGCGTTTCGGCGTGGAATTCTGAAGGCGTTATCCTTTAGTTTAATCGGAAACGGCAACCGCTGTCAGCTTTGCCGGGTAGAATCAAGTTTCGCGCCGGTTTCCCTTCCGAAACGCTCATGGCCGGTGCTGTGCTATACTTCTATGACTTCGGACAAGGTCATCTAAAACACTGTGAAATGCCTCTCTAGAGCGGGATCCGATCATGTTGTGGAGTATCCTGCGGCGTTGAAATAGTTTTTGCATTCATGCGGTGAGAAGGTTTGGGAGATTTGGCCGATGGCGTTCCACAAGCCGTCGACGGTTTTCTCTGCGGCCTTTCGGAGGCTGGCCTTGAGCTTTGCGACGGCCATCTCGATGGGGTTGAAGTCGGGGCTATAGGGCGGCAGGAAGAGGAGCTGGGCGCCGGCGTCCTCAATGATCTTGCGGACCTTGGGTCCCTTGTGGCTTGAGAGGTTGTCCATGACGACGAGGTCGCCGTTGCGCAGTGCCCGATCAAAGCCCATTACTCTTTGGTTTTGTCTTAGAGCCTGACCGAAAAAGAATTGAGTGGAATCAGTCCCTTGTGATTCCCTTGTTGTGTTCGCCAGCAAGGAGGATAACAAGATGTGGACTGACGCCACTCGTGAGAAATATGAGCGCGAGGCGCACCGCTACGCAAGCGATCTGAGCGATACCGAATGGTGCGTGATCGAACCCCATATGCCGCCCGCAAGGGCTCTGGGCCGCCCGCGCAAGACGGATATGCGGGAAGTGATGACCGCGATCCTGTACATGGCCCGCAGCGGCTGCCAGTGGCGCATGCTGCCCGGCGAGTTTCCGCCGCGCAGCTCGGTTCAGTACTATTTCTACAAGTGGCGCGACGACGGGACGTGGCAGGAGGTCAACCGGGCGCTTCTGGCGCGCACCCGCGAGGCCGAGGGGCGGGCCGCTGCCGCGACTGCCGGGGTGATCGACAGCCAGTCGGTGAAGACCACGGAAAGCGGAGGTCCGCGCGGGTTTGACGCGGGTAAGAAGGTGATGGGCCGCAAGCGCCATATCGTGGTGGACACTGGCGGGCGGTTGCTCGGTGCCGTGGTCCACGAGGCTGACATCCAGGATCGCGACGGTGCGCCGTCGCTGCTCGCCGAGGTGGGGGCGTGGTTTCCCGGGGTCGGCCATATCTTCGCCGACGGCGCTTACGCCGGCCCTAAGCTGGCCGGGGCGCTGAAGAAGATCGGCGACTGGGCGCTGGAGATCGTCAGGCGCAACGACAAGGCGGACGGCTTCGTTGCGCTGCCGCGCCGTTGGGTGGTCGAACGCACCTTCGCATGGTTCGGGCGCAGCCGCCGCCTTGCGAAGGACTTCAAGGCGACCGTCGAGAGCGCCCTTGCCTGGCTCCTGATCGCCAGCATCCAAGTCTTCATCCGTAGACTAGCAAGGTTATGAAAATAAACGATTCTTTTCCGGCCAGACTCTGAGAGCCATTGCAGGCCGGTCTGGCGGGCGGCTGGGGACACCTCGAGGCGCTAGGAGCCGGATTTGTGCCAATGAATGAACCCATTTTGAGCCAAAGGCACCAAAATCCGACTTATCGCCCATTTGGATCGCACCCAAAACATGCAAATCGGGATCGCCAGGCCGCCACCGCGGCATCGACCGCATGATTGAAAGTCGCGATATGGGACCCACGGCCGGCTCGACCCCCGGGGGGTCTCCGATTTCGCTCTCGCCACGCGCAAAGTACCTGTGCATCATCACACCAATCTTTTTTTGGCCCCCGCGCGCGAGGCACCACGGTTTGGCAATAGGGGAATGATACAGGAGGGCCTCTAAGCCCGGTTGGGGCGTCATACAGTCCCAGTAATCCGATCGTCTCTTCCCAAAACATCACTACCATTCAACGCTGGGAGGCTTGGATAGTGTCTGAAGCGAGTATAGAAGCCCGGTTGGCTCGGGTTGAAAAGGAACTCAAGGAACTGAAGGATCGGGAAGCGATTCGAGAGGTTGTCCATCGATACTGTCAAGCAGTAGACCGCTGCGATCTGGAACTCCTGATATCGTGTTACCATTCTGACAGCTACGACGACCACGGCTTTTTCGCTGGAAACGGCCACGATTTTGCGCGATACGTGATTCCCGTTTTGCAGCAGATCGACTCAAGCATCCACTCCATTACCAATTCGCGTATAGATCTCAGCGGTGTTCGGGCCTATTGCGCTTCTCAGTGGTCAGTCGTGCATCGGTTGAAGCGCAAGGGAAAGTACACCGACTTCCTGCACGACGGACGCTATCTCGATATTTTCGAGAAACGTGACGGGGAATGGAAAATCCTCCACCGGGTGGTTGTCAACGACATGGATAGATGGGTCCATACCCTTGGCTTGCGACGCGAGGAGTTGGGCAGTGTCAACACTTCTCCTTCCGGTTGCCGGGGACCGGGTGATCTGAGTTACCTGGGTTTTGAGCTCACGCGGCATCGTCCCGAGCGTCCACCCGTGAAGGATCTTTGGTCTGGAATGCACAGGTTGAGCGCAGCGACTCAAAGCTATTGGGGTTCTAAGCTGGCCTGGTGGGCAATTAGGGCTAGGAGTATTTTTCGCTCGTTAACGCGCTGATCTGTCTCTTTAGAAACCTGATTCACTGTTCCTTGTGAATACCTAATCCAAATCTTAGCGTTTTGCGTGATGACGATAGCTGGATGAGGTATTCGCGGAGAGAACTACGGCACAGCCTAAACTGTTACCACCCCAGAAATCTTATCCCCCGCTTTTCGTGAGGCAGCCCTGCTCTTTGCGAAAACCTTGTATATGGCCAGACCGCCGAGAACATCGCATTGAACATCAGGTCTCGGTCTTAAGCCGTAAACACACCCCGGCCGGGTTCGGCTTTCGCGGATGGACCGTATATTCTTGAGTTGGGTTACGAAGATCAGCCCTTCGGATCTCGACGTCGTAGCAGTCGTCAGGCCCGGGACCGTTCTGTATTGGCACAGGTACTGTTTGTCCGTAGTCAAAACACTTGGGACAGCTTGAGCGTATTTTCTAACGGAGGGTTTAGCTCATCTTGGTTTGCAGTTAAGCAGCCTAGCGTTCAGATAGCTCCAACGCCATGTTCTCTGTCCGTATAGGGGATGGTTTATCCGTCACAACGTCACAACCCTTTTCCCCATCCCGTCTCGTTGACCGTTTGCCCTTACCCGTCCTCCGACCTTCTCACCTCCCCGACGGTTCCCGGCGTGACCGCAACCCGATCAGGCAGCGGCCGGCGCAGGAACGCGGTAACTCTCCTTGTTCGTCATCAGCGCCCAAGCGATGCGCGCCATCTTGTTGGCCAGAGCCACCGCGACAAGCATCCTCGGCTTGCGCGCCAGCAGTCTGGCCAGCCAGGGGTCCGCCGTCTCGCCGCGTCGGACCGCTTTCTGGACGACAGCCATGGCGCCAGTGATCAAGAGGCGCCTGAGGTCCCGCTGGCCCATCTTCGATACCTTGCCGAGCCTGGGCTTGCCGCCGGTGGTGTGTTGTCGCGGCACGAGGCCGAGCCAGGCGGCGAAGTCGCGGCCGCGCCGGAAACTCTCCATGGGCGGCGCAAAAGCCTGGAAAGCCATCGCGGTGATCGGACCGACACCCGGTATCGTCATCAGTCGCGACGCATCTTCGTCCTGGCGCGCGCTGACGCGGCGTTCTTTCTCCAATCCGCCGATTTTCTCGCCGAGGCCGGCGATCTGCTCAAGCAAAAGGCGGCCCAGCTCGCGAACCGGATCCGGCAGATCCGAGTCCGGATCATCGAGTGCCGATGCCAGTCGGCCAAGATGAGCTGGCCCCTGTGGTGCGACGACGCCGAACTCGGCCACCCAAACCGAGTGCCAAAACTACTTCACTGCCGCAGGATATGACCGTGCGTGATCAGAAAATGCTCTAATCTTAGTCTGTCGAGGTTTGTCCGCCGGTTTTTTTAATAAGTTTCTGGATTGTCCAGCGAGCCTGGATAGGCATTGGCATAAACGGCTCTGATGGACGGATCCAAATCGTTCAGGTTGGCGGCCTTGATCCCGTTTGAATTCCACAAAGTGCGGCCCGGCCGGTCGCCCATCTCCAGCCAAGCCATCCACGGAGAATAGCCGGTCCAACTGAATTCCATGGGTGTGGCTGTGACGCCCGGATCGGAGAACGACGCGGTGTTAGTGCTCAGGTTGACCCATTCGGCGCCATAGCCGCCGTTGCCGTATTTCACCAGCAACTCCAACGTCACCGTCGTTTTGTCGCACTGGAACACCCAGGGCATGAGCAAAGGCTTGTCTTTGAGCCAGGCTTCGCCCATATATCCCTCAATGTGCTGACCGTCAGGACCCATGCGCCAGGAGACATACCGGGTCAGCAGAGGCTCGGGATGAACGGTGGCGCCGGTGAATGGGTTTTCGTAGGTCTCAAGAAACTCACCGGTGGCATAGTCGGTGTAAAAGCCCCAGTCGCGGCTGTTCATGATGTAACTGTCGCCCTGGCGCTCAAACTTGATGTAGCGCAGGCCATGGACCCCAACCAAGGGAATGGGCATTTCCCCTTCCCGCAAGGCGTAGATGCGCCCGGCGGCGATCTTCCAATAGGGCCGGCCCGACTGGTCCCCCATGATCTTGACAAAACCTTCGAGATTGTCCGCCGGGTTCAAGGGATCGAAGCCGGACGGCGCAGCGGAGACGACTGTCGGCTTTTGGCTTGTCGCAACCAGCGCGGCCATGCTGAACAAGGCTAAAGATTCACGGCGGTTAAGCATATGGTTTCTCTCGGGCAGTGCTCCAAGTGTCATGTTTTGTTTTCTGGACCTTTTCAATTCCCCACACACCAAAAAAATAGGAGGGTTGCTCGCACTCAACCCTCCCAAGTTCCATGAAGAGTACGATTAGAAGTTCAGAACGGCTTCCACACCGATTTCCCGCCCCCGCGGCGGCGCATGGGCGAGACACCGCTGGGCGGCCCCAAGGGTTGCCCGGGAGAAAAGACAGCCGGACGACCCAGACAGACCAGCACCATCGGGTGTGCGTTCATCAAAGATGTCACGTCCGAAGAGAGCGAGTTGCCATTCGTCCTTTTCAAGGATCGCCTTGACGTTGACCCGGATGGCGCTGGGGAAGAAGGCGATATTGGCGCGGTCGACAAAGATTTTAGACCGGTAGGTCAGGTCGGACCTGAGCGTCATTTCATAGTCACCGCCGTAAACGGGGAAGGTGTAATCGATGGACGCCGTACCTGACCACTTGGCCGTGTTCACCGAGGTCAACCCTCTAATGGTTTGCCCCGGTTGGAACAACTGGAAATCGTTCAGCGGTGGGGCGTCGGTGGTGTACTTATGGTCGTTCATGCCAAGGGCCGCTGCCAAGGTGAGCCCTTCAGCAACCACTACATTGCCTTCCACTTCGAACCCGTAGACCCGGCTGTCGCCGAAGTTCCCGACCCCGGTTTGGTTCACCGTCGTGCCGTCGCCCTGATCAACCGGAACTGGAAAAAACGCCTGCTGTCTCTTCACATCCATGTAGTAGGCGGCAATATTGAGAATCGCCTGCCCATCCATCAACGTGTTCTTGGCGCCAAGCTCAAAGTTGTCCAGCCGTTCCGGCAGAGCAGGCGGTAAGAACTGGGACGCTCCCCCGGTGTTGTAACGGGTCGACTTCCAGCCACGCGCGACCAGAGCATAGAGCAGCATTTCGTCGTTGGGCCTGTACTCAGCGGTAAACCGGGGGCTGGCCAAGGTCCGCTTGTCATCGCCCGCATTGCCCACGTTGGTGGTCTGGCAGAAATCACATTCCAGCCACTTGACGATGTCACGCGCCACTCGCGCTTCGGCGCTAAGCGTGACCTCATCGTTCACGTCGTAGGACACACCACCAAATACGGCCAAGTTTTCCGTCTTCTCCGGACCCCGCGTCAACCCTTCGGGGTTTGTCGGCGTTGCGTATTGGGTCTCTCTGGTGTTGATGCTGGTCTGGTAGAAGTAATACGCACCAACGGTGTAGCGCAATTGCTCGTCCCCCGGCGAGACAAGACGGATCTGGTGGCTGGTATTCTTGAACCGTTCCTGGAAGGCCGCGTTGAACAGACTGACGAACAGGTTGTCCAAGAAACCACCGGTGCCGTTGGCCACGTTTGACTTAAAGTTCGGGGCGCCGCCGAAAAACGGATCGTTGGTACCCGAGCGCCACCAGAAATCAGAATTGGCCCAAAACTTGTCATCAAAGTAGCCGCCCCGGTAGCTCAACTCGTGGCCGTCCATGACTTCGGTTTGGGCAACCAGCGACGCAAAGTAGCGGTCCCGGTCACGCCCGCCCTCCTGCGGACGGTCTTGTTGTCTGAGAAACTCGCCGCCCCCGGTACGCCCGATATGCGGATCGGGCGCCCTGCCATCAATCCACAGCGTGCCGTTGTTCAAAGTGACGGTTTGGGCACCGTCGGCGATCCATTCCGCCGGTTCGGACACATAAAACAGCGGTTGGCTGTCGCGGTCCCGGTCGTGGGCAAAACGGAACTTTATTGAGGTGTCGTCTGTCGGTTCGGCGTAAAGGGTTATGCCGAGGGCTGAGGTCTCTTCAATACCGATGCCAAGACCATTGACCGGGTTTTTGCCGATCTCGCCCCGGCGCAGGGATGTACCGTTGAGCGAAAGCCAGAGCTTGTCTTCAACAATCGGCATGTCCACCCGTAAAGAGGCGTGGTGGTTGTTGTTGCCGTCATTGCTGGACCACTGGCCGCGCAAGCTTCCCGTGATCTCGTTGTCCGTGGGCGTGCGTGTGATGTAGTCCACGGCACCTGAATAGGTCGCCCGGCCGAAGGTGGCCGACTGCGGCCCCTTAATGACCTCAACCCGCTCAAGATTGGACAGATCGATACTGGTCAGCTGGCCCGACTGGAACACACCGTCGACGAAAATCGATAAAGCCTGATATCGTTCATCGGAGGTGTTGGGAGCGAGACCGCGCACCACAAGGGCGGTGGGATCGGCGCGGCCCGTACCACTGTAATATGTGAAGGATGGCGTTAAAGCAGCAAGGTCCCTCACATCGAAAATGTTTTGTTTAACCAGATCTTCCGATGTGAACGCCGTGATGTTCAACGGCACGTCCTGCAAGTTCTGTTCACGCTGCTTGGAGGTGACGATTATCTCCTCCAGGGCCAACTGCTGGGCCGAGGCCGGAAGCACCACGAGACCACACAGCAGGGCACCGCTGCTTAGTAGAATCTTTCTAATGCTCATAGTTTTCCCCTATGTAACTCGGCCCGGTTCGCCGCAATTATTGGATCGGGTATTTTCAGTCACCAGAATCTGAAACGGTATTTTGCAAGTTATTACCCATTTACGTCTACTACTATTATCGTTTTTTAAGATATTTGAGCTACTCCCCGATTATTGGACAGGTTCTGGTTTGATTTAAGCTAGTCGATCCTGAAAGACGCGGAGATTCTCTGTAATAGACTGTTATTGCGGATCAATTTTGTTGGCAATGGTGGTTCGGAATCGCCGGATTTTCTATACTGCAAGGCCGGTTCCAATGGTGGTTCGGAATCGCCGGATTTTCTATACTGCAAGGCCGGTTCCTTGCAATTTCCGGATCAAAAAATGCGCCCCACATCAGCCGCCCCACATCAGCCAATGACGTCCCTTCTTTAGCAGGCTGCTGAAAAAGTGGCTGGTTCGGCTTTGAGGGTGGCCTTATCGCCGAGATGATAGGCGAACTCAATCTCCAACGATCCGTCGTCGAGGAGTTCGGCCGATCCTGAACCGTTGACTTCGTCCATCTCGTCGAAGCCGGCCCAGGTGAAGAACACGATGGATCGGCCGTATTCCAGGTCGAGGCTGGCGTTCAGAGCGCCGAAGGCGATCTCGCCGTGACCATCTTCGCGAATGACCAGCACGGCGGGCCCGTCGAGGTCGAGATAGCCGCGGTCCCACAGGTTGGCCTCACGGGCCGTATCACCGGCCAGGCGCTTCTTCCCGGCCTCAAGGAACTCCTTCGACCAGCTGTAATACATCCCCTGGGCTATGCCCTCACGGCGGCATAGCTCGGCAATCGGGTCCTCGCCGCGCAGTCCGGCCAGGACAATGCGGATCTTCTCCTCAGCACTGTAACGCTTGCGGGTCTTGCGGCGGATGTCCTTGACCGTCCGCTCCGCAACATCCTGGGATCGTTCTGTTCTATCTCTCATCGTTCACTCCTCAATGATGACGATGAGCCAATAACACTCTCTTACGCAATCACCCTAATCTGTTCCATTGGTCCTGACGGGGGACAATCCAGCAGCCGGTCGCGGTTCTTGCTGAACGTCGTCGCATCCCACACCGCACTGTCCATCGACAATCCGACGAACCAACGGAACAACAGGTTGTAATCCATCTGCTCCATCAGCTGACGTTCCGAGCGGATTGAGTAAAAGGCCTGTAACAGGAGCGCACGCAA
>CBDBND010000026.1:0-13010 GCA_965207985.1 Rhodospirillaceae bacterium
GGGTCCGAGAACAGTTGATCTTGCAACCACGTCTTACGTTGTAAGTCCTGTGCGGCCATGTCCTCGGTGCTGATCGGATCGTCTTTCCTCCGGTCCAGCACGGCAAAATATGCGTCCAGCGTGGTCTCGAACGCCTCTTTGATGAACGCCACACTGGCTTCGCTGATGGGAATGGGCGGCGGTCCGTAGAAACTGCCGCCGACACCGGCCGGCTTGCGCCGCCAGGTGTGGTCGATCTCGCCCTCGTTGCCCTCGACGACGAGCCGGCGATGAGGCGCCGGGTCAATCCTGTGTTTTTCAAAAACAGCGTTCATTTTTTCCCGCATGCCGGCGAGGTCGTCGTCATGCCAGACGGCGGGCAGCACATCCATCCAGCCGCCCAGTGTTCCCGACCCGTCGGCCATATACTGGAACACCAACGTGAGATGGAGCATGGGCACATGCGGCGATTTCGGATGCACATCGAAAAAGATAGACCGGTTCCAACGCGGTTCACCTAGATAAGGCGGAAGGGGAGCCGTCACCACAGCGTGCATGATGCCTGCCTTCTCCACCACCGGCCCCCGCGCCACCTTGACCACGTAATCGGCGGTCTCGAAAGACAGGTTTTCCATTTCGGGGCTCAGAGAACCGTTGAGCCGCTCCACATGGCCGAGGAACCGTTCCTCCATCTCTTCCAAAAAGGTCGACAGGTCGTCGGCAATGGCCTTTTGCTCAGAGGTCAGGGCGTTGTAGTCCCGGCCGGGAGACTGCGCCACTGCCGATCCGGCGATGCAAAGAAAAAAGGTTATGACACTCACAACAATTTTCATGACATAGCACCTTTAGTGATCCGTTATCTAACTCATGACATGGCGTTGAGTTAAGACTACAAAACTTAGATCATTCCCCCGCAGCAATACCGTCCTCGATCATCTTGGCGATAGCACTGTCATCATGACCCATCTCTGTCAGCACCTCTTTGGTATGCTGACCCTGGCGTGGCAGGTCGCGGCGCACACCCATGCGATCGCCTCCAAGCGCCAATGGCATGTTGGGCAATTTGATCCTGCGTCCGGTCCCATCGCCGTCAGTAAGCGTCACTTCTGAAAGCCCATTGCCCGCATTGAGATGTGGATCGTCGAAAAGCTCATGGGGTTTGGCAATGGGAGCGAAGGGCATGCCGGTGGCTTCCAGCTTGGCCATGAGGTCGGCTTTGGTGTAGCCCTTGAACAGCTCATCAATCTGGGGCTTGAGCCAGGGCCGCGCTTCCACACGGCCGTTGTTCTTGCGCAGTTCCTCCTTGGCCCATAAGTCGTCCAAGCCAAAGGCGTCGCAGAACTTTTCCCACTGTGTGTCGGAAACCACGCCAACAAACACCTTGTCATCATCCTTGGTGTCGAACACGTCATAGATGGCCCAAGCGGAAACCCGCGCCGGCATGGGATTGGCCGGTATGCCGGTGACGCCATATTGGGCCATGTGCTGGCCGACCAGATAGACCGTGGTCTCGTACAGACTGGCCACCACATGCTGGCCTTCCCCGGTCTGGTTGCGGCCGACAAGGGCGGAGAGGATGCCGATGACTCCGAACATGCCGCCGGTGATGTCGATCACCGAAGAACCAGCGCGCAGGGGTTGGCCCGGCGGTCCGGTCATGTAGGCAAGGCCGCCCATCATTTGCGCCACTTCGTCCAATGCCGTGCGGTGTTCATAGGGGCCGGAGAGAAATCCTTTTTCCGAACAATAGATCAGGCCCTTATTGATCTTTTTCAGATCCTCATTGCCAAAACCCAGTTTGTCCATGGAGCCCGGCCGGAAGTTTTCGATGATGATGTCTGCCTGTTTGATCAAGTCCAGGGCGATGCCATGGCCGGTTTCGTTTTTAAGATCCAAACAGATGGACCGCTTGTTGCGGTTGAACATGGGAAAATAACCCGAGCCCGAGCCGATGAGCCGACGAGTGTTGTCCCCTTTGAGCGGCTCGATTTTGATCACATCGGCGCCGAGGTCGGCGAGGATGCAGCCCACCGTCGGACCCATGACCATGTGCGTAAACTCGACCACGTGAATGCCGGACAAGGGCAGGTTGGATGCGTCCGCCATCAAATATCCCCTTATATATCAACATGTTACATTATCGTTGGGTCGCCACACCTGAGCCGGCAACCTGGACCTCACGGTGCGCCGATCATATATAAAGGGTCTGGGACGGCAAGCACCGCCGCGATCTCAAGGATCAGCATTTTCCAATTTTAATGGACACATCATGCCCGCCAAACACTACCCTTTGCCCAAACGGTTCAGCGCCGCCTTATCTGAAAAAGCCTACGCGCGTTTGCGGGCAATCAATGCCGAGCATGGATTCAGCAATAACTAGTCGATCCTGAAAAACCCGTTTTTCATACCACTACGAGCGTTAGATGTGTGCTGTTAGGTTCAGTCTGCCACGCCATCCGTCGCTTCCATCGGATGATTGACGCCGCAAGACGCGTTCCATGCAATCCGATCATGTCCCGGAGCAACGTAGCGCCCAAAATGCGGGCGCAATAAATTCTGAGCCGCTTCAGGATCAGTCTTAGGTTATGGCCGGCACAGGCCAGTGCCACATTCATGCGATCACCTTCAGTACCCTTGAGGTAATTGCGTCCCAACAGTCCATCCGATTTCAGATGGCCGATAACCGGTTCAATCGCCTGACGCCGTTTCAGTGACCGTTTCAGCCGTTGTGTTTTTATGCCACGCCGTTGACCCGAGATGTACACCCTTGATGCTTCCTCGCCATGGCCACGGTAGCCACGATCCACAAACACTTCTTCAACCACACAGCCTGTCAAACGGCGCACCTGCTCCAACGCTGTTGGCAATGTATGCCCATCAAAGGGATTCCCCGGCAACGCCATGCCGCCAACGATAAAGTTGCTCCTGTTTGTCGTTGCAATACTGGCCTTGACACCAAACTCATAACGCTTGTGGGCCTTGCCCTTGCCGATGCACTCCACCTCCGGGGCATGCAGGCTATACAGTTTGTTGCGATCCATCTTCTGTTGACTGAGCAGCCGCCTGGCCAGCGCCAACTCCCCGGCAAAAATCGCCTGCAACCCCTTATGGCCCGCGATCTTGCGCTCCGTGTCACGCACCACCCGGCCCAGATAGGTCTTGAGCTTCTTAATCTGACCACCCATGCGCCTCATCTGCCGGACGTGACCATAACGGTTGGCCCGCAACAGCGCCTCAGGGCCCTTACGGGCGTAGCTCTGCCGCAACACCACACCGTGTGTGTGGCACAGCTTGACAAGACGCACACGCGAACGGTTCAGCAATTTGCTGTCGGTGGGAAAGGCCACCGCCTTCTCCTGCACCGTGGTATCCACCGTCACACGCTTGAAGTCGTCGGGTTTGACCGTCTTGCTCCGAACACCCGCATCAACTGTGGCCCGCAGAATTTTCTCGCACCCTGAATGGCCAATGCGCCGTCTGAAACGCGACATGCTGCTGGGATCAATCGGCGGGTGATGCTGAAAATACACCTCGCCGCAAAAATGCTGCCAGTAAGGGTTCTCCACCCAGCGCATCACCACCTGGTCATCGGACAGACCATACACGTGCTTGAGATATTGAAGCCCCACCATCAGCCGCGTCGCTTTGGCCGGGCAGCCGTTGTCAGGGCAATACAAGACACCAAACGCCTCATCAAAACCCTGCCAATCGATCAACTCGGTGAGCCGATAAAGTTCGTGCCGTTGATCGAGAATGTTCTCAAGCGCGGTGCGGAAGAGATCTAAAGAAGGGACGTCATTGGCTGATGTGGGGCGGCTGATGTGGGGCGCATTTTTTGATCCGGAAATTGCAAGGAACCGGCCTTGCAGTATAGAAAATCCGGCGATTCCGAACCACCATTGCCAACAAAATTGATCCGCAATAACAGTCTATTACAGAGAATCTCCGCGTCTTTCAGGATCGACTAACTACTGCCTCACGATCTTGTTAGAAAACTTGGATAAGGTGGTGAATGCCAAGAAACTGGATAAAATCTACAAGGACTTTGCAGCCGAATACGGCGCACCCGCCAAGTAAAGGCCAAGAAAAGGAAAGTACGCATGACCGATATCATGGACGGCATCGATATTCTCATCAGTGAAGTGGGACCGCGCGACGGTTTGCAGTCGGTCAAGTCGATTATGCCGACGGAGGCCAAGAAGGCGTGGATCAAAGCCGAGCACGAAGCGGGCGTGCGCGAAATTGAAGTGGGCTCCTTCGTGCCGCCCAAGCTTCTGCCGCAATTGGCCGATACGGGCGAGATCGTCGAATACGCCCGTACCTTGCCGGGACTGCAGGTGGCGGCTTTGGTGCCCAACTTCAAAGGTGCGGAAAACGCCATTAAGTCGGGTGCCCACAAAATCACGTTGCCGTTGTCCGTGTCCGAAACCCATTCTCAAGCCAACCTGAAAAAGACTCATGCCCAAGTGCTCGAGGAAGTGGAGAAGATTGTAGACCTGATCAAATCACTGCCGGCGGATAAGCGGCCGCACTTTGAAGGCGGTCTGTCCACCGCTTTCGGCTGTACCCTCGAAGGCCATGTGCCCCAGGCCAAGGTCATCGAAATGGCGGAGAAACTCATCGGCCTCGGCTGCGACGAAGTGGGCCTGGCGGACACCACCGGCTACGCCAATCCGGTGCAAGTCAAAAGTCTCATCAAAGGTATCTGGGCGGCCGTCGGAAAAGACAAGCTCACCGGCATCCATCTGCACAACACCCGTGGACAGGGCCTCGCAAATGTGATGGCGGCGTTGGATGTGGGTCTCGACACCTTCGACAGTTCCCTCGGTGGCTTGGGCGGCTGCCCCTTCGCCCCCGGCGCGTCGGGCAATATCATCACCGAAGATCTGGTGTTCCTGTTCGACAGCATGGGGCTGAAGACAGGTATCGATTTGGAAAAGCTCATCGCCGTGCGGGATATCCTCAAAGACTCAATCCCCGACGAAGAGCTCTACGGCTTCACCCCCGACGCCGGGCTGCCCAAGGGGTACGAGCAGACCGTGCATGGCGGCAGCGGCTGGGGGCACGACAGCACCAAACTTGCAGCGGAGTAGGGTTTGATGCGCGTATTATCGATTATCGCCGGTCTGCTTCTCGCGTCCGGCACCGCGGCGGCTCAGGATGGCGATATTCGCGCCAATCTTTCCAACCCCATCCTTATCACCAGAGACCTCGATGCCTCCGTTACTTTCTATCTGTCGTGCTACGGTTTTGAGCGCACCGGTGGCGGTGAGATTACTGCTGATGTGTCAAAGCGCACAGTGGGTGCGGCAGAAGATCAAACGGCGCGGTCGGTCTACATTCGAGCCAAGCCGCTGCAGACCCGCGAGCCCCGCTTGACAGGATTTGCTCTCATCGAAATCGACGGTGGTGATGTGCTTCCTGAGTTGCCTCGCGTATCCGGCGACAATGCGGCCATTCGCGGTGAGGTGATCTTGTCTCTAATCGTCGAGAGCATCGACGACATTGTTGCCTGCTCGGAAGCCAACGGCGGCACGATTTTGAACGAGCCCGAGCCTAGTTCGTCTGGACGCTCCCGGATTGCGTCTCTGGTCGATCCCGGCGGCGTGCGGATCGAGATGTACGAATACCTGCCTGGCGAGTGAGGTCTGGAGAATAGATCCTATTCCGCCGGCGCGGCCTGCGGGGTCATCCAATCCACCCGGCTCAAGCTGTCGCGATAAGCCTTGAGACCATAGGCAATGAGCAGTGTGCCCAGGGTTCCCATAACGGCTGTCACCAGCGCCATGGAGAAGTTTATTTGATTGGGATCACCGAACACGTTGTCCGTCACCCAGCCCATGGCAAAAGGCCCAATCCCAGCCCCGCCGATGCCGATGACCAGGATATAGACCGACGTCACCGTGCCGCGCAGCTGATTAGGCGTCATTTCATTGATGGCGGCCAAAGCTTGAGCCGGCGACCAATTGGAAAACACACCGGCAACGGCAAACAGTCCCAAGCATAGTTCGGGCGACGGCATGAGCGGCGCGATTGACGTGCCAATGGTTAGTCCTGCACCGCCCCACAACACCGTGCGCATGGCGCCGTCCTTGTTGCCGCGGTCCTTGAACCAGTTGGTGACATACCCGCTGGAGACGGCGGAAATGATGCCGAACATGCCGCCAAAGATGCCGTACCAGATACTGAATTGGGGTACCGACCAGCCGTGGACGCGATCAAACAAAGAGGGCAGCCAGTTCACCCAGCCGTACACCGCCATGAGAATGAAGGCAACACCGAAGTGATGGCAGATAAGCGTGGTTTTGTTTTGACCAAGGAAAGCAAAGATCTCACCCCATGAGGCTCTCTCGCTTCTATCCTTGGCGAATTCCTTTCGTTTCGGTTCACGCACGGTAAAGGCCATCATCAATGCCGGAATCAGTCCGGCCAATCCGATGATGATGAACACCGCCTGCCAGCCCGGTACTTGGCCGAGGATCGGCATGTTGACGCCTTGGAACGTGAAAGCGATCAACAGCCCACCGAACACATAGGTAAGGCCGGTACCGAAGGCCGTCGCCATGGTGTAAATGCCAAAGGCCTTGGGCCGGTCGCGGGGTTCGAAATAATCTCCGATGAGTGACGCCGTGCACGGATTGAGAACGGACTCACCGATGCCGACGCCCACGCGCATGCCGAACAAACCACCAAAGCTGCGCACCAATCCGCAACCGGCCGTAAAGATGCTCCACATGGCCGTGCCAAAGGTCAGCATGTATTTGCGATTGAACCGGTCCGCGGCCCAACCGATGGGAATGACGAAGATTGTATAGAACAAGGCGAACGCCAATCCTTGAATGATGCCCATTTGGGTGTCGCTAAACCCAAGATCCGCCTGAATAGCCGGTGTCAGCAAACCGACGATGATGCGGTCCATGAAGCCGAAGAAATAGGCAAAGACGATGACACCCATGCAGTACCAGGAGTAACGCGGATTAGGATAGTCGGACTCGTTTTGGGCTGTGGTTTCGGCCATGGTTCGCTCCCCTCATCGAAATGGCATCTAGTCTGTAGCAGTCCTGGACGGGATTCGCCAGGGTTGTGCCTGCCGGGTATGGTGCGGTTGGGGACAACTTGCGGACCAGCGCCATGTTTTACGAACCGCACAAAAATAACCACGGCCTGCCGTACAACCCATACAAGGCCTGCGTTGTGCAGCGGCCCATCGGCTGGATCTCGACCGTCGGCCAGGACAGGCGGGTCAATCTGGCGCCGTTCAGTCAATTCAACAACCTTGGCTACGACCCGCCCTATGTCATGTTCTCCGCCGGCGGCCACGAATTCGAGGATCGCCGCAAAGACTCCGTTGAGAACGCCGCAGCATCGGGTGAATTCGTCTACAACATGGCGACCCATGCGCTGAGGGATGCCGTTAATCTGAGTGGCCAAACAACGGAGTCCGGTGTTTATGAAATGGCACTTGCAGGCCTGACGCCTGTGCCATCCCGTCTCGTTACCCCACCGCGTGTCGCTGAATCCCCAGTTCAGTTTGAGTGCCGCGTGCATGATATTCTCGTTTTGCCGGGCAACACCCAGGCAACCACCAACCATGTGGTCATCGGCCAGGTGCTTGGCGTTCACATCGACGACGCGGTTATCACCAAAGATGGGAGGGTTGATCTCAAAGCGGTGCGCCCGATCGCCCGGCTCGGTTACATGGAATACACATCCGTTGAGTCCATTTTTGAGATGGGTCCGATCGACGACGCCCACGCTGCTACGTTTGCCGAGGCCATGGCCGGCGGGCCATCGAACAAATGAGACCGGCGGACCATCAAATAAATGAACCCCACGCGGCATCCGAATTAAAGGAGGACGCACCATGCACGCGCTAAACCATTACCGCATGTTGGGCCGCTCGGGCCTGCGTGTTTCGCCCATCTGTTTCGGCACCATGACCATGGGCCAGCACCGGGAATGGGCGACGCCACCCGATGAATGCCGCAGACTCATCGACATGTATGCGGATGCCGGCGGAAATTTTCTCGATACGGCCAACATCTATCAGTCCGAAGAAGTGGTGGGAGACTGTCTCGAAGGCCGGCGCGACAAATTCGTTGTATCCACCAAGTTCACCTTCGGCATGGTCAAGGACAACGCCAATTACGGGGGCAACAACCGCAAGTCTCTGGCGCTGGCGGTTGAAGACTCGTTACGCAAACTCAAGACCGACTACATCGATCTCTATTTCGTGCACTTTTGGGAATTCCGCACGCCTGTGGAAGAACTCATACGTGGGCTCGACGATCTCGTCGCTTCGGGCAAGGTGCTGTATTTGGCCGCGTCTAATTTTCCCGCCTGGAAGGTCGCCGAAGCCAACACCATCGCCGACTTGCGCGGCTGGAATCGTTTTGTCGGCATGCAAGCGCGTTACAGTCTGGTGGAACGCACGGTGGAGCGGGACATCGTGCCCATGGCGGCGGACATGGGCATCACCATTCTGCCGTGGGGTCCGTTGGGCAGCGGCGTGCTGACTGGCAAGTACAAACCGGAAGACCGTGTAGACCCCGATGCAGAGGTGGAAGCGGACGGCACCCGCCGCGCCCAGGTGGTGAAGACATCCTTATCGGATCGCAACCTCACTATCGCCGCCGAAGTTCAGAAGGTGGCCGAGGAGGTGGGTGCGTCCTCCTCTCAGGTGGC
This sequence comes from Rhodospirillaceae bacterium, assembly GCA_965207985.1. Taxonomy (GTDB): domain Bacteria; phylum Pseudomonadota; class Alphaproteobacteria; order Rhodospirillales; family Rhodospirillaceae; genus CBDBND01. The sequence continues at coordinate 8,665 of CBDBND010000026.1, forward strand.
GTTGCGCTGGCTGATGCAGAAGCCCGGCCGGCCTTTGCCGGTCATTGGCGCACGCACGGCGGAACAGCTGGAAGACAACCTGGGCGCTGCCACCATCTCTCTCAGCGAAGAGCAGATGCAGCGCTTAGACGATGTCAGCGCCATCGAGTTGGGCTATCCCCATGACATCTTTGCCCGCACGGCTTTTATGCACGGCTACGTGGACGGTGGGCACGACCTGGAGGGCGGCTGGGCGGTGAAGTTCAATGATTGACGGTTGATCTCAATCCGCCGGTTTCTGCGCCAGTGAGACGAACCATTTCATGCTGCCGTCCGGTTGGTCGATCAAACCGCTCCAGATATTTTCCTTAGGGAAGCCGGATTTGAGAAACAGATCGTCGGGATCATTGGTGACGTAGGTCACGAGATAGGGCTCGTTGTTGAACAGTTGGTCCCAGCGGAAATCGAATTGCTCAAACAACGGGAAGCGGTCGAACCGGAGCTGCAAGTCCTGGTGCACGGCGATGCCGCCCGGTCGGAGAATACGGAAACTCTCTTTGAACATATTCTCTGTGGTTTTCTGCGGCATCTCGTGCATGGCGTTGTGGGAAACCACCAAGTCAAAGAAGTTGTCGGGGAACCTGGTATCACCGGCATCGCGCTGATGAAAATGCACAGCGACCCCGAGACTCTCCGCCCGGGCGTGGGCATAGCGTAAAAGGCCCGGTGCGACATCGATGGCATGGACTTCCGCATCGGGATAAGCCATGGCATAGGGTGTCGACGACGAGCCCGCCGAGCAGCCGATGTCCAAGATCCGTTTGGGCTCAAAATCGGGATAGGTCTTGCGCAAATGGGCCTGGACAATCTCGCCCTTGCTGTAACCGGTGCCGACGCCGATCCCCATGGAATAAATATTGCCGCCGCCTTCATACAAAGCGCCCGCGGTCACATCGTCCTCGCCGCGGTCATAGGCATAGGTGCCGACCTGACGGTGGATGGAGACGTTACTGATTCCCTTGGGCACCTCGAAATCGGGATCCAACTCAAGGGAACCCTTCTTGTCGGGGGACTTGGTCAGTTTGCGATAGGTATCGGTGAGATGGTCGATGTTGCGGTAGATGGGGTCGGCAACGGATTCCCACATCAGGTCTTGAGCGACCGTATTAAGCGCGATGGACATCTGGTAGTCGGGATCAACGAGCATGACTTCACCGATATCCCGCCAAGTCTCTGGATCCCGGCCATGGGCTTTCTTGAAAGCCGGTTTACCGCGCTTTTCATAAATGTCCCGCTTGTGAGGCTGCACTTCCCGGCCGACGTAATGTTTGAGTGACAGCACGTATTGCTGCAGCGCACGCTCGTCGTGATTGGGCGGGCTGAGCATATCGTGATTGGGATTGCGGACCATCGCCAATGTCTCCGGGGCCTAAACAGCGGTGTACAGCCATTATATCAGGTCCGCAGCTTACCGCGGCAAGGGAAAGGGCGACCTTGATCTCGGTCAGTCAGCAGCAGCTGGTGTCCGGCCCACAGCAATCGGCGTCACCGAGGCGGGTTTCCGGTTTGACGCCGGCCTTGGTCTCCTGTGGCGAGCGGACCGCATCGCGCGAGCAATCGAAGGCGATTTGCTCGGTCACGGCCACTTGGGCGGGAACGGGATAGAAGTGTGCTTCGTAAGGGTCCGACGTCAGAATGCGGAAGGTCTTTTCGCACACCGCCATGGGCTGTCCGCGCACATAAATGTGGCCATCATCGTCGGCAACACTGGAGAAGGGACCTTTGTAGACGACCGCGTCATTTTTGTCCCAGCATGGGCCTTCCTTGCCCTTCCACGCCAGCACGGTCACCGAGCGGTATTCGATGCCTTCAACTACTTGCCAAGGCTCCGCCTCCCGTTTGTCGAGGGTGATGCCATAGAAGCCGACCTCTTCAAGCAGCCGGACAAACTCATGTTCCTGCAGGGCGCCGGAAATGCAGCCGCTCCACAATGTGTCGTCTTTCTTTAAATGATCCGGAGACGGCTCATCGGAAACGATATCGGAAATGGCAATGCGACCGCCTTTATTCAGGACCCGGAACATTTCTTTGAAGAGAGCTGGCTAGTCCGTATCGGCGACCAAATTCAAAACACAGTTTGAAACGATGACGTCGATGGAATTGCTCTCAATGAGAGGGGCTTCCGATCTTTGTCTGTCCCGCGCTGTTTCAAAAGCGGCCAAATCGGTCGAAAACGTTACAGGACTGTCCGCCAGTAGTTGATCGATAGTCGCGAGATTGGTGGTCAGGTCTTCGATATGGCCTTTGCGGAACTCAACATTGGCATGCCCGATCCGTTCCGCCACGATGGGGGCGTTGCGGCGGGCCACGTCGAGCATTTCATCGGTCATGTCGACGCCGATGACACGGCCACTGGGTCCGACAATTTGCGAAGCAATGAAGCAGATCTTGCCCGTGCCCGAGCCTAAGTCGAGCACCGTTTCTCCTTCTTTCAAATACTGGGAGGGGTCACCGCATCCATAATCCCGGTCGATCACTTCCTGCGGGATGACTTTGAGGTATTCCGGGTTGTAGTCGACAGGGCAACACAGTGCTTCTTCGCGGGCTTCAGCGCCGGCGCCGTAGCGTTCCTTGACGATGTCTTGAACCATGTCCTGCATTCGAAAACCCCTCGATTTGGCTGGAGCCTAAGGCTCATCCTTTATCTGACGACTTCAAATACCACACAAAGACATCCCCTTGTTCAAACCTTGGCGGCTTGACACTTCACTTTCCCGTTAGGAAATACTGGCCAGGGGCTAGGGAATTGCTCTTTACCGGGCCATACTCTCGGCCATCCAGGGGAAGGGGAATATGACCGACAGCACCGATACTCAGATTCGTTTGCCGCTGGCCATCGCCATTGGCTGGGGCATCGGCACGGTTGTGCCCTCCATCATGTACAACATCACGAACGTTTTTCTGATGCGGTTCATGACCGACATCTTGAGCATCTCGGCCATTGCGGCCGGTACGATTTTTGCCGTTTCCAAAATCTACGACGCTGTCACGGACCCGATTATGGGGACCATCAGCGATCGCACGCGGACGCGCTGGGGGCGCCAACGGCCTTATCTCGTGTTGGGCGGCATTGTCTGCGCACTTTCCTTAGTCGCCTTGTTCGCGCCTCCGGGCGCCATCGTTGGTGACATCGCTGTTTGGTACATGCTGGCCGCTTTGATTTTGTATTCGACCGGCTACACCATCTTTAACGTGCCTTACCTGGCCATGCCGGCGGAGATGACCGACAACTACCATGAGCGGTCGTTTCTTATGTCCTGGCGGGTCACGGCCATCAACATTGCGCAGGTGGTCGCATTGGTGGCATCTCCGCTGATCCTGGTAGCGGCAGGCGGTGGCCGCAGCGGGTACGGGGTTGTGGCCGCGGTTATGGCTGTCGGTGCCCTTGTCGCTGCACTGGTGTGTTTCAAGATGACGGAGAAGGCACCTTTCCATCATGTCGAAGCCGGTCCCACTCCGTCTATAAGAGAACAGGCAAAGGCCGTTGCCGAAAACCGGCCGTTTTTGCTTCTTGTCGTCATCAAATTTTTCATGTTGCTGGCGAACTCCTTCACTTTCGGCGCTTTTGCCTATTTCGTGCAGCGGGTTCTGGAGCAGCCGGACCAGGTGCTCTCCGCCATGTTCTTCACCTCGACGGCGGCCAACCTTTTGTCGATTCCCATATGGTTGCGTGTCGGGCGTTGGCTGGGCAAATCGAGAGCACTGATCCTGGCATGCCTTTTACTTGCCGCTTCTGGACTGTCTTGGCTTTTGGCTGGACCTGGGGAACCGTTCTTGCTGATCCTCGCACGGCCGCTGGTAACCGGCATCGCCGCTGCAGGGATTTTGCTCATGGGGCAGTCCATGTTGCCCGACACCATTGAATACGACCGTCGCCGCACCGGGCAGAAGAGAGCGGGCATTTTTGCCGGGATCTATACCACGGCTGAGAAAATGGCCTTTGCTCTGGGGCCAGCGCTCACCGGTCTGTTGCTGGGGTCTATGGGATATGTGGAGGGCACCCAAGGGGCGGCGATCGAACAGCCAGCCAGTGCCATCACAGCGATTTACATCGCCATGGGTATAGCGCCGGCGGCCTGTATGTTTGTCGCCGTGGTCTTCCTCTTTTTCTATGACCTCGACGAAGAAAAGCTCAAGTCGATTAAGGAGCCCGCCTAGCAGGCTGCTGAAAAACGATTTGGAGCGATTATCTCGGCAATTTTGTTTTCGTATGAGCCATTTTCCGATTCTATTTTTTCGCGGACGCCCATCCATTGATTCTTTCGTTTCGCGAGATGGGCTCTCGGCCGAGTTTTTCATCAGCCTGC
>CBDBND010000027.1:0-181932 GCA_965207985.1 Rhodospirillaceae bacterium
CACTATCTCTTCCAGGAATATACCTGCTGGTTGTTCCGTCTGCGCGGCGACCTCATCGAATGACAAAGTGACAGCCATTGCGACGGAAACAAGGGTAGCTACATATCTGGCCAATTTATGAAACATGCTTCCAATACAAATGCGGCGTCACCGCCGATCCGAAACTCATAATAGATCGATAAGTGCCACTAGAAAAACTGCTACAATTAAATTGCTTGTTAGCCTCATAAAACTCTTCAAACGGTAACGTTCTAGGCTCAATGGAATTGTTTTCAACTCTAAACGGTTTGTCGTATACCCTGAACCTAGTCATCCCAGACAAGTCATCACGAGGAAAGAGAATGGCTCCATGAATCCAGTCGTTCCTTTCAGCTACGCTAAACACGTTCTTAAGATCAGATACATCTTGTGGTGAAAGTAGAGGGATAAGCTCGTCCCGTTTTTGGCCACTTGAACGGCCTTTCATTTGCTTACAGATTTTACCGGATCAGCGTGTTTGATGTGGCAAAAAAGTCATCAGCGTATTATGGGATACGTATCCGCGGTCCCGGGAATTGCGGTGGACAAGCGGGATCGGGAGTTTGATTGAATCAGCTTGCGTTTTGTAAACCGACAACGACAGTCCTTGTTCAACTCATTGTAATAACGGTAAAAATAGTCCTTTTGACAGATAATGACAATCCGGATACGAGAGCCGGTTGTGAGCCGCAAGACGCTAAAGTCGATCATGCGGGTACTACGCGGGTTTGAATCAAGGCTCGGTGGCTGGGTCATCGAGCGGCGTTGGCTGATCGTCGCCGCCGCTCTGGTGCTGTCCGGGACCGCAGCGAGCGGCACCGCGTTCCTCGAGTTCTCGGCCGACGACCGCATCTATTTCTCCAGGAACAATCCCCAACTGCTCGCAAGCGAGGCGATGGAGAACACCTACGGTGAGACCGACAACGTTTTCTTCGCCGTCGTGCCCGAGGATCGCGACGCTACTTCCGCCCTCGCACTGAAGGCGCTCCTCTGGCTCACGGAAAGAGCCGGGCAAATTCCGTTTACTACCCGCGTCGACTCGTTGACTAACTTCCAGCATACCACGGCCGACGGCGACGAGATCGTGGTCCGCGATCTGATGGACAGCTCTGCTGCGGGCGATGCCGACCAGCGGTCCCGGGTTCGCGCGATCGCGCTGGCCGAGCCGCTTCTGGCGGGGCGCCTGATCGCGCGCGACGGCCGGGCCAGCGGCATCAACGTCACCGTCGCGCTGCCGGGGGAGGACGAGATGCGTGAAGGAGCGCGGGTCGCCGAGTTTTCCTACGGGCTCGCCGACCGGGTCCGCGAGCGTTTCCCCGGTATCGACGTTCGCGTAACCGGTCTGGTGATCTTCAACCAGGCCTTCATGGAGGTTTCGCTACGCGATCTCCAGATCCTGGTCCCGGCGAGCTTCGCGGCAATGACGCTGATGCTGCTGTTCCTGACGGGAGGGCTCGGCGGGACGTTTGCGATCATGCTCGTGGTCGCGCTGTCGGTGATGGCCGCGGTGGGTCTAGGCGGCTGGGTGGGGCTGCCGATGACTGCGCCTTCCGCCATCGCGCCGGTCGTCGTGCTCACGGTCGCGATCGCAAGCTGCGTCCACATCTTCTCAAGCCTCGTCCACCACATGCAGAGCAACGTGTCCCACGCGCTGGCAGACCAGGGTACGAGTGCGCCGGTTCCGTCTCCTGGGCGTCGCGCATCCAGTGTTTGATCTTGGCGAAGGCCTGTTCGATCGGGTTGAGGTCGGGGGAGTAGGCCGGCAGGAAGCGCCATGGCTGGCCGGGCCTGGCCGCCATCGGCAAGATCGAGGCGGCGCGCGAGACCGCCCGGAAGACCACAACCGAAACCCGCTACTACATCATGAGCGCGCCGCTCTCGCCCGAGCGCTTCCAGCATGTCGTGCGCGCCCATTGGTCCATCGAAAACTGCCTCCACTGGGTCCTCGATGTGACCATGAACGAGGACCGACAGCGAAACCGAAAGGACCACGGACCCGAAAACCTCGCCCTGATGCGACGCCTCGCCCTCAACATCGCAAGGCGAGAACCCTCAAAGGACGCCATGCGCGGTAAGCTCAAACGCGACGCATGAAGCGACGACTTCCTACTCAATCTGATACGCGCCGCCGCATGAAAAATCCAAAAGCGATTGCCCTGGGCGAAACACCACTTGACGTTGCCAATGATGTCTATGTTGTTGCAGCCTTAACCGCTGCAGGCGCCCATCGCGCCCGGCAGTGGTAATTGATCAGACATGTGTTAATGTGAGGATACTCGGACTACACGGAAACCTGTTAGATTGCGCTGATGCTGCGTCAATATTTGTCATGAAGAACGGATTGGCACCACTCTAATGTTTTTTTGGTTCCGAAAGTCTCATACGCCGCTTTTCTTGGTGAAAATCCAGGCGCGGATTACCTTCACGCACAGACCTTTACCACCGGCAACAAACGCTTCCGCTACAAGCTGACCCGCGCAGACATGCAAATGAATGTTGCTCAAAAACGCCAAACTTCAATAACGTGACAATGCCTGTTCTAAAAATCTGGAAAGAAAAAAGTAAGAAAAAGACTTGAAACTCGGACAAAAAACAAGATTTGTCGCCTTGTTTGGAAGCATTTGTCTGTTTCCATACGTCAGTATTGCGCCACAGGCCCAAGGGCGGGAAGAACAGGAGGCGCCCGTTTCGGAACAAACCCATCAGGCGACAGAACAGACACCAGAAGAAGTCGTCGTGACCGGCTCGCGAATCCTGCGGGACGAATTTAGTAGTGCGTCGCCTATCGCGATCATCACCAGTGAGAAAGCAGCGCTCGCCGGACTTCTGGAGGCCAGCGACATTCTTCAGAATTCCACTATCGCCACCGGTCAACAGATAGACGATACGTTTTCTGGTTTTGTCACGGATGGCGGCCCCGGCGCTCGATCAGTATCGCTAAGAGGACTCGGCGAGCAAAGAACACTGGTTCTTGTGAATGGCAAGCGCTGGGGACCGTCGGGTATCGGCGGCGGCACGAACTCGGTCGATTTAAGCGCGGTTCCTGAATCCTCGATCGCGCGGTATGAAATCCTTAAGGATGGAGCCTCGTCCATCTACGGTGCAGATGCTGTCGCTGGCGTGGTTAACGCGATTACAGTGAATCGGTTCGATGGATTGTTGGTTAACGTCGAAAGGTTCATGCCCGAGAGCAAGGGGGGAGAATTTTTTGTCGCCGACGCCACTTGGGGACGGGTGGGCTCCGACTGGTCGCTCAGCGTTTCTGGTGGTTTCTCCCAGCGCGAAGACATGGTTAGGAAGCAAAGGCATTGGGCCAGTTGCGACAGGAGGCAGCGCTTTACGGACCAGGACGGCGACAGCACTATAGACAATACGAATCCCGAGACGGGGGAGCCTCTCTGCTTTGGAGACATATATGGATTCTTGGCGTTCACGCCGTTTGGATGGCTTCGATACGAGCCAAGCCTCGGTGAACTTAACCAAAGCAACCCGTACTACTCGCGCCCGCAGGAATTCGGAATCCCTTACTTCACGACGGTACCAGTCCATGGTTGGGACCCGACTAGCGATCCCAATGACCCCGAACCGCTTTGGGATAATGAGGGTCCCTTCTATATTGATACTCGGAATTCAGCCATTGAAGATATCGTCTCCGAGCAGAGACGCCTCATGTTAACCTCGTTCGGCGACAAGGATTTTACCATTGGCGGCCGCAGTGCCAATGCCTACTACGAATTCTACTACAATCAGCGCTCGACCATTTACACGCCTTCGTCCGGGCAGTTTTTCCCGACTGTGCCGGCTACGAACCCGACCAATCCACTGGGTAATTACGGGCCCTTGGCCCAGTTTGGCGGTTTCAGTGTGACGCCAGTGATTTCCCGCCGAGAGCTATACGACCCGGATACGGACATCGAAATTGATCGATATAACGTTTTTTTCGGACTAAAAGGCGATCTTTCGGCAAGGTGGAGCTACGATGCTTACATTGGATACAACCATTCCAACGGCACCCTCAAGGATTGGCAGTTACTCGACGACCGGGTAGTGGCTTCACTCAACGCGACTCTGGATGCGAATGGCAACCTGGTGTGCGTCGAACCCACCATCGCCGGTTGCGTACCCGCAAACCTATTTACCGAGGATGCGCTTTTGCACGGCCGCTTACCGCAGGACGTGCTCAACTTCATTGCCAAGTACACAGCGCAGGAGACGACCTACTCGGGTTATCAGCTTTCGGCTTACGCGACAGGTCCGTTATTCTCCATGCCCAACGGGCAAGAGGTTAACTTAGTGGTCGGGCTTGAGACGCGAAAGGAGAAGATAAATGATGTGCCGGATCCGGATGCCCAGGCCAACAATTTCTGGGGCTTCGCAACGGCGGGGATTACCGTCGGCGATGACACGGTCCGGGAACTCTTCATGGAGATTGAGGTGCCGCTATTGGACGGGCCGCGCTATGGAGACCTCGTGTTCAACGGTGCAGCACGGTGGACCGACTACGATTCCTATGGTGGCGACAATACCTATCGCATGATGCTCGACTACCAGATCACTCCTCAGTTGCGATTCCGCGGTACATCGGGTACGTCCTTCCGTGCCCCGGATCTATTCGAGCAATATCAGGGTAATCAGCAAGGTTTCGTGTCTCCGTTTATCGACCCCTGTATCAACTACGGCGAAACATATGAGCCCGAAGATATCGTCTATCTGAACTGCCAGGCCGAGGGCCTGGAGCCGACCCACGGGTCAGAGGGGGCGCCTGGAATTATGACCATCGTAGGCGGGAACAGGGATCTGCTTGCGGAGGCCTCCCAGGCCTGGACAACGGGTTTCGTCATTCAGCCCGATCAGCTCGGCTTCTCTGTGGCTTTGACCTGGTACGAGATTGAAGTGAAGAACACCATCTCGGATGTTTCAGTCAGCTATGTTCTGGACGCATGCTACGGTTCACCCGGTCGGGGTCACGCGTTCTGTAGACGTGTTGGTGGTCGTGACGAGAACGGCTTCCTTAGTTCCGTGGACTCCTCGCGGTTGAATATCGGACGTCAGATGACGCGCGGGGTTGACATTGACTTTATTTTCGAGCGCTCCTTTCCGAGTTTCGATCTGACTATTGACGGCACGATTGCCAGACTCCAGGATCAAGAAACCGAGTTGTTTGATGAGCAATGGAACAGTGTCGGGCACTGGGGCTATCCAAAGTGGACCGGAGTACTCGACATAGTGGTCGACTACCGAGACTTGCAGTTGTTTTGGCGCGCAGATTACATGGGTAAGACCTCTGAAGACGAGGTGTATGATCCTGGCACCACGACCGTAGATCGAGTGCACTGGACGAATGCCCATTGGGAACATACTTTGTCGGTCCGTTGGTCTAATCTCGACTGGACCGTTGTTGGCACGATCCGTAATTTGTTTAACAAAATGCCACCCCTCGTCGCCGACGGTGTACCCCGTGATGCAACCAGCCGTTTTTTCAACACGTTACCAGGCGTGGGATACGATATCTTCGGTCGTGCCTTCGTGCTGCAAGTAGCGAGAAATTTCTAGGCCCTGTTTACAAAGTGACACTCAAGCCAGTCCCGGCCACATGCGTGGGGAGACGGAACCTCACCGTGTGCATGAATATCAATCACGTCACTCGGCTGACCAATGCGTTCTCCAAGACGCTCGAAACCCGGTAGTGTTTCAGATCGAAATCCAACCAGGGTTGACCGCCGGTACATTGTAAGACCGTATGTCCTTCTTGGGCTGTCTTTTGATGGGGCGGTTCGCCCTACACTGGCGGCTTTCAACGAGGGTTGCTTGACGAGCAGTGCCTCAAGCCAGGAGGGCGAACCATGGTCGAGTGTAGCAACATTTTCATAGGAATGGACGTGTCGAAGGATCGCCATGCCGTTGCGGTGGCGGATGGCGGACGTGATGGCGAGGTCAGGTATTTCGGCGAGATCGGCTCAGACGGCGGTTCGGTACGCCGTTTCGTGCGCAAGCTGGAACGGCCGGGCGTAGATCTCCGCTTCTGCTACGAGGCGGGGCCGACGGGCTACGGGCTACAGCGGTTGATCGAGGGTCTTGGCCATGAATGCGCCGTCATCGCCCCGTCCCTTATTCCCCGTCGGCCCGGCGAGCGGGTGTCTGGTCCGCTTCGTGCTGCTCCCTGGCCAGCGCCACGACATGATGGGCGTCCAGCCGTTGATCGACGACGTTCACTTCGATGCCCTCATCGCCGACAAGGCATTCGATGCCGGCTGGCTGCGAGAGCAACTGGACCAACGTGGCGCAAGCGCCGTCATTCCCTCGCTCGCCAACAGGAAGCGGCCGGCGGCCTACGACAAGCACATGTACCGCTGGCGACATCTGATCGAAAACTACTTCGCCAAGATCAAGGAATTCCGTGGCATCGCAACACGCTACGACAAGACCGACATCAGCTACGCCGCAAACTGCAACCTCGTCGCAACCATCATCGCCCATGCGTTAAATGTCAACAGACCCTAACCGCGCCGTTCTCAATTTCCTTCCCCTCTGATCCTCAGTCCCCTCTCCGGCACTGAGGCCAATTCCTTCCATCCTCGATGGTCCGTTCGCTTCCCTGCGACCGCTCAGTCACCCTTTCGATTGCGCCGCTTGCCCGTACACCGAACGAGAGCTGGCCCCATTCGTATCAACATATGCAGGATGGCCCGAGTCACTACCCTCCCATATCGGTGTGGGCGCCGGTGATCGGCGTCGTTCTGGGTACGGGTCTCGCGGCCTTCTTCGGCCTCTACGATCTGGACCGTATCGCCGCGGCCTCCTGGTTCGGACTGCCGGATATCTCGATTCCCGGCTTCGATCTGGAATTCGGGCCGGATTTCTGGGCGCTGCTACCGGCCTTCCTGCTGACCGCCGTGATCGGGTCGATCCGGGCGATCAGCAGCAGCACGGCGCTCCAGCGGATTTCGTGGCACCTGCAGCGGCCGGTCGATTTAAGGGCGGTACAGGGGACGGTCACGGTGGACGGGATGAGCAACCTGCTGTGCGGTGTGGCCGGAACCGTTCCGAACACGACCTATTCGCTCGCGGCGCCGCTCGTCGAGATTACCGGGGTCGCCGCGCGGGGCGTGGCGATCGCCACCGGAGCGGTCTTCCTCGCTCTCGCCTTCCTGCCCAAGGCGCTGGCCCTCGTGCTGGAGATCCCGGGACCCGTCGTTGGCGCCTACCTCCTGGTCCTGGTCGCGCTGCTGTTCATGATCGGCATCGGGGCGGCGATGCAGGACGGCATGGACACTCCAAATGTCCGGCCTGTGCCCATGTCTTGGGGTGGCGCGACCTTGTCAGGGACCATCCGTGATGCGGTTCGGGCGCTGTTTGTCATACGTCAGGAATTCCAAAATGTGGTTGAAGAAGATTTCGGTGGTAGAAAAGTCCGTTTCATTGGAGATTGCATACACGCTGTCATCGCAGAAGGATCAAGTGTAGAAACTGATGACCGACGCTCGGTTTCAACTGCGGCAATGTGTGCAGGCGGGCTTCATTCCTCTTTTGTGCTTTGCAAGATAATGCTTGGAAACCTGGACAGTCTAGGTTTGGCTGTTGGACTTGAACTTGGCCAGACTCCGATTTCGAGGATTGGCATTCGAGGTGAGCGTTCTGTCCGGCTCGCATCAAGTATAGCAACGACTCGATCTGAACAAATGCAACGGGATTGTGAGGAGAACGGGATTAAACCCGGCCCAAGTGCGCTTGATGTGGCGCCTGCAGCACTCGAAGGTATGTTAGACGAAACAGGTTACAATGCAGACCCAGAATATGGAGAAATCGCGGTTTGCCTTTCAGCAGTACCCGCGTCAGTTGCCAGTCCTACACATGCCCGCGCCCACGCACCCACTATCGTGAGTCAACCGCGTGCACACCTGAAGCATAAATGAATACCGTTGAACTTCTGCTTAACAATTCACCTACTTGGATTGTCAACGGCGGAGTAAAACCCGGCCAGGGGGCGGCGCAAAAGTCTACCACTTTGGAGCTGTTTTCGATGGGGGCAGAAGGTAGTGGCGGCCAGTCAGCCGCGCTCCTCATATAGGGGTAAACATCGAGATCAAGCCGCGGAGGCCGCTTCTCGACCTGACAGAGGACAAGGTGCTTCACAGCGTCGAAGCCAACCGCGCCCAGCTTCAGGGCCTGCCTCACGGCGGCGAGCAGGTCATCCATGTCGAAGCTTTCCAGAAGGCGCAGGATCTGTACATACTCGCGGCGCCCCATCTTCAGCATGCGCGCCTCCATCAGGCGGCGCAGGGTGTTGAACTCTTCGGGCAAGTCCCTCTCCACCAGAGGCGCCGCCTGATCCAGCGCATTGATCTTGCGTTCGATCAGCGGCAGGTAGCCGCCGGTGAACCCATGCTCGTCCCGAAGCCGCTCGAAGACCCGCTTGGCCGTGTGACGCTGTTTGCGATGAACCGCCTTATCCGCTTCCAGCCACGCGTCGATAATCTCGGTGAGCCCATCCAGCTTGGGTCGCTTGATCGCCTTCTCGCGTCGGTACCCCGGCGGCGACGAAAACGACAGCATCTTGCGAACACTGTCACGCGATATGTCAAAATGACGCGCTGCCTCCCGCTGGCTCATGCCCTCACTACAGGCCAGACGGACCTTCCGGTAAAGTTCCACGGTGTAAATCTCCCAACCCTCCCTGCCAAAACAAGAAGGGCAAAAGTGGACGACTTTTACGCCGCCCGCACCGCCAATACGGCGGCGCTACCGTGGTCTAATTTTGCACCGCCGTTCTCAGAAAACGGCCTAACATAGCTTTTTAACCTTCTTCACGACTGTCGCTATGTCTGACCGGCAGTATTACACTCGAGAATTCGATCCGTTGGTTTTGGGCAAGGAATGACGATCACACCTCTTAAATTCAAAGTAGTCATGCCAGCCTACATTCTTATGGGGCTCCTAATTATGGGGCTCCTACACGTTTTTGTGTCTTCGCCTGCACAATCAGATGTATTGCGCGTTGGATGGGTGGTGACCGCACCGACGGCAGCCAATCCGTTTGCTAGAGATGAGGGCGGCGGCCTGAGATGGGCGATCTATGACGGTTTAACATGGTTCGACGCTAACGGGACAGTTAAGCCGAGACTTGCTGAGACTTGGGAAAACGAAACACCTACCACTTGGGTGTTTCGCCTGCGAGAAGGAGTTTCTTTCAGTGACGGTGAGACATTCGATGCCGCTTCGGCTGTCGCTACCTTTGACGCTCTGCTGGATCCCGAAGACAGGCATCCTCGGGTAGAAGATCTTGGCCTCATCGAGAGTTATCGAGCTCGTGAATCGCATGTTCTGGAAATTGTGACGAAGCAACCAGATCCATTGCTTCCCAACAGACTTGCGCTTTTACCTATGATCGCACCGAATGCCTGGGCGGACAAAGGTACGGACCAATACGCGAGAGACCCGGTGGGGACCGGTCCCTATACAGCCGTTTCATGGGGGCCCAACAATACAAGAGCAATCATTGAGCATGTTCCGTCTTCCTGGAGGCCAGTAGGGGATATCACCCGTGTTGAATTCACGGTCATACCAGAACCTGCCTCAAGAATGTCAGCCTTGCTCACTAATGCGATCGATGTTGCCTCGAGTATCGCTTCTGACGACATACCCATGCTCGAGAGTGCGGGTTTCAAAAAGCACGTGATCAAGAGTCCTAACATTCTCTCAATGGCGTTTCGGACGGTCCGCGACGATTTTACACCATTGGCTGACCCAATCGTTCGGCGGGCGCTCAATCATGCTGTTAATAAAGACGCCATAGCCCAGATTCTTCTTGGAGGAATACCGAGAGTTTCTCATCAGCCCGCCGTACCAGAATTGTCTGGTTACTCCGCCGATATTCAACCATTTGAATTCAATCAGGCAAAAGCACGAGACTTGCTCATTGAAGCGGGCTATGCCGACGGTTTTTCACTTAAATTCTATGTCTATGGAAATTTGACACCAAATGACACACTGGTTTTTCAGCAGGTTGGTCAAAACCTGCGTGAAATAGGTATCGACGCCGAAATCCAGTAGATTGCTTTCCCAGATTTTGTGCGCCGCCTTTTCAACGGCGACTGGGAAGATGCTGACGGTTTTTCATTGGGGTGGATGAACCATGTTTTAAGAGATCTTCAGAGATCACTTGAGCAATATTCCTGTTCCTTCGCCGCATCATTCTATTGCGACCAGGATTTGGTGCCATTGATTAATGCCGCCGGGATTGAAATGGATCCAGATATCCGCCGAAGCATTTTAGAAGATGTTGTAACCAAGCTTCATGACCGTGCGGCTGCACTATGGTTGGTAGATTTCTCAGGTTCAATGATCGTCCGATCCGACATAAACGTTGGCGATGTCCGTATTGACGGAGCGATGTATGAAACTATGTCGCATAGAGGCGGAGGAACCTAACGTGAGTTACAGCAGTTCAGGTATACAATAGACAGAAACCGAAAGAACACGGAAATCACTATGACTCATTTATCTCAACGTGGCCGGGCCGGACTTCAGTTCTTAGGCTCTCTTCAGCCGTACTCTTCCAGTCGAATTAGGGGTATCGCAAAATCAGAATTTGAGTCTGATTCTGAGGGTGCAGATATCATTTCTCAGCACGAAGCTGGAGGTTCGAACGAGCCGTGGTCGGAACGAATCGCTCGGGCAAAAGCCGTGGCTGCACGATCGACGGCATACAAGCACGAACGGTTTTATCAGCGGTATGTCGCGGAGGAAAACTTCGTCCGCGCCATTCCAGCCGTTGAAGAAAAACGCAGTGAATTTGAGGAGATGCTGGCCAAACGTGAGTTCACGGATTGCGGTGAATCCTTGGAGCTCGATGAGAGCATTCCCATACCTGAATACTATGACGGGGTGGAATGGCATCTCCAGCCTGGCGGCTGGGATGGTTACGACTTGTCAGGTCCGATGTATATGGCCGGGGTTGTCCCCTATGTATTTCGCCGAGGTGGCTATGCGGCTGTCGAGGTCAGCGACAAGCTTCAAATTCATGACCACCGTGTAGAAGTAACCAACTACCTGCCGAAGGACCACTACGACGTCATCTACGAAATGGGTTGCGGTGGTTCGGCAACACTGGCGGCCTGTCACAAGAATTATCCGGACGCCAAGCTCGTCGGATGTGACCTTTCTAAAGCTATGCTTCAAGGCGGGCATGACGCGGCGAGGGCTATGGGTGTGCCAATTCACTTCAAGCAACGTGATGCCCGCGACACAGGCGAGCCTGACGAAAGTGTCGACGCCGTATTGTTGTATGCCGTCTTTCACGAAATGCCGGTCAGCGTGTGCCGGCAAACCCTTGAGGAGGCCTTCCGCATTTTGAAGCCAGGTGGGGACATCCTCATCAATGATCCGCCACCTTTCGCACAGATTCATCCTTTCCAGGCAGTGGTTCTTGCCTGGGAAAATGACAACCGCGGAGAACCCTATTTCTTTGAAACCTGTGCGACTGAATGGGTCGACGTGATGGAGGAAATCGGGTTTGTAAACACGAGTGCATTTGGTTTAGGAGCGAACGGTTATCCGTGGGTCAATCTGGGTTCCAAACCCACCTAAACGAAACGGGAGAAAGAAAAGTGACTAAACCGCCACCCAATCCAATTACAGGGTCCGAAGAAATGGACGCGCTCATGCGAATAAACACAGAACTGATGTCTGAACTTTGGATCCTTAGGGACCGCGTCACAATCTTAGAGAAATTACTTGAACAAAAAGGTGTGGTTACGCGGCAAGCCATTGATGATTTTATCCTTGATGATGACTTCGCTAAAGAACTAAACGAGGAAAGAGATAAATATGTTCGTCGGGTTGCAGGTGCCCCGTGGGAGGTTGAGTTTACAGTCGAGTCTTTGGTGCAAAACGGACAGCGCTGACAAACCGTGGGTTCAATGCAAAGCAGTCAGACAAAGCGGAGCTCAAAATGGCCTTAAGTAATGAATATCCTGATCGTGGTAAAATTGGCCCCACACCGGCCCTTACAAAACGTGAGGATGAATCGTTTCTCAATTACATAACGGACCTGCGCAAGGTGCTTATGATGGCACCGGCAAAGACCTTGCATCCAAAAGCAAACGCAGTCATCGAGGCGGAAAAGGTTAAGATCGAGCCGACCAAGGAATCGGTTGAACAGGTGCGTGACGTGATCCGCCGTAAGATTCCCGAAGCGGGCATTTGGTCGCGTGTTTATCGGTCGTCACAAGAAGCGCTGTGGCGTCGCGTGGCCGAATCATACGACCTAAGAGAAGACGAATTTCTTCGCATGCTCGAAGAGTATGATCAACGGGGTCCGGGCTCTGTAGAGTGGGATCCTGACTACATCTATCCCAACTACACAAAAGTGGAGACCCATTTACAGAACGGCGGCTATGTCCAGCACCCTCTGGCCGGCTTGCGCTTCGACTACGGTACGCGTGTCTTTCACGGAAATGACACCTTTGCGGAGGATTTCCTTCATGCAGGAATGACGGAAAAGATTTCGGTTCCGTTGGACGGCAAAGTGGGGCGCATAATGGATATTGCGTGCTCCATTGGCAGCTTGACGTGTTCTCTTAAGACCAGATTCCCTGAAGCAGAGGTATGGGGCAGCGATATTTCAGCTCCAATGGTGCGTTACACCCACTACCGCGCGGTAGAGCAAGGGATTGACGTCAACTTCATCCAAAAGGCCGGTGAAGACTTAGATGAGCTTCCAGAGAGTGTCCGTCGTCAGAGTATTTGGGACAGCGGGGGTTGATAAACTAAGAGAGGGTTTGGCCCATCTTGGTTTTCAGTTTAGGCGGCGGTTTTGCGGTGCTGCAAGCGCCGTTGGTTGATGGTGTTTTGTTTGATTCTCTCCCTTTCGAGTAAGATGGTTTCGCCGCGCCCGAAGTAGACGTCGGCGGGCGTCAGATTGCTCAGGCTCTCGTGGTAGCGGTGGTGATTGTAGTAGGCGACGAAGCGCCCGATCTTGGCCTTGAGATCGCCCGGCAGGAAGTAGTTCTCTAACAGGATGCGGTTCTTCAGGGTCTGATGCCACCGCTCGATCTTGCCCTGTGTCTGCGGGTGATAGGGTGCGCCGCGCACATGATCCATGCCGTTGTCGTCGAGCCATTCGGCCAGTTCGCTAGAGATGTAGGACGCGCCATTGTCTGACAGCAGGCGGGGCTTGTGCCGGACCTCGACCCGGTCGCAGCCTGAGGCCTGCAATGCTAGTTCCAGGGTGTCTGTGACGTCACTGGCCTTCATGCTCGTACACAGCGTCCAGGCGATGATGTAGCGGGAGTAATCATCCAGGATGGTGCTCAAGTATAGTTGCTGCAAACGTTATCGTTCAGGAATCGAATGAAGTCAGCTTTGGTAGTGGAGGAGTCGCTCGCTGAGAGTTCGGCAAGAGCTTGCAGCCTGTTCACGACTTTGTTCATTTAGAAAGTACCCCACCCGATCTTTGTCTCCACCGGCCGACAAGGGGCCGGTGGCGGTACATCCTCCAGGACATTGTCTGGATGCCAGACCGCAAGCTACGGCGACCGCGCGGATATCTCTGCATCCCCGAATAGCAGAGTAACGATCTGCCCGCCATCCGTCGCCGCATTTGTTTGAAGCCGCATCGGCACATGCAGTGGGACCTAGGCGTCCGCCACACGGTCCCGGTATAGCTCAGAGCATGGCTGTCGAGCGGACCCCGGGGCCGTAGCGGCAAGCGGTCACAAGAACCGTTCGCTTGATGGAGCGCTCGCATTCCGGCGATCAATCCTGCCTCGACCCATGCCGTCGTCTCCGGGGCGCTCCAGAGTGCTCGGCCAGCACAAGGGGCCATGAGACCTGCCCTTCGCTCCCGATCCGTAGCGGTTGCACTTCGTGACCGACTTCCATTGACTGCGATCCACCATTGGGCCATCCCATATGCATGCATGCGAATCTCCAGGGACCGATTGCGGAACCGCCTCGGCGCCTTTCCCTTCCCGTGCTCACGACGCTGATACCGGTGTCACGGCACTTGATCAATCGGGACGACAACTTGGACGCGTTTCCTGAGCGGCTAACTGCGACCGACAAGAACCCTCTCATCGTACGTTGCCGGACCAAGAAAAGGCGTCAGTAGGGGAAACACGAATGTCTTCCACAACGCGCAGTGCATGATACAACCGCAACGCCCCTCAACCCGAAAGGACGACCAATGCCGGTTGAACTAAACCCGACGGGATTGCTTGCCAAAATTACACCCGTCTGTATTGAAGGTCAAAATATATACTTCGATTTACGCGAAGCAGTATTGTCTAAAGTGTGTGGCCATCTCTTTGCTGGAATGGGCCGCCTTCGCGGCCACACGCGCGGGTGCCAGTGGCGGTGAGATTATAAGCGCCGTCGCTAATGGTGCCGTCATGGGTGAAGAAGAAAACGAGCGGATGGAAACGGACTTCACCCCTGAGATACGGCACTAGGTGAGCGTGGTAATCGACGTCGACAATTGACCTGTCTGCCACCCTTTTTATTTTAGTGTAGATAAGGTTTCTAAAACGCACACCGATCATGACCGCCTATCAGGAACTCGAAAGCCTTTTTCATCGCCATGCCAACCTGCGCGCCGCAGCCGGTGTACTCCATTGGGACATGGCGGTGATGATGCCATCGGGCGGAGCCGAAGTTCGCACGGAACAGATGGCGGTACTTGGCCGTACCTGCCACGATCTGATTACCATGCCGGAAATCGCGGACCGGCTTAACAAGGCCGAGAGCGACAGTGACCTCGACCCCTGGCAGTTAGCCAATCTACGTGAAATGCGGCGCCAGTGGTTCCACGCCGTGGCGGTGCCGGGCGGCCTCATAGAGGCACTGTCCCGCGCTACATCCCGGTGTGAAACCGTCTGGCGCAGCGCCCGTGCCGACAACGACTTTGACCGTGTCGAGCCGCTGCTGGCCGAGGTGCTTAAGCTGGTCCGCGAGGTCGCGGCGGCAAAGGCTGAACGGCTCGGTGTCGAGCCCTACGAGGCGTTGATGGACGAGTACGAGCCCGGGGCTCGGATTGGCCGCATCGACGCCCTGTTCAATGATCTCGGTTCTTTCTTGCCTGATTTCCTAGACCAGGCGCTGGCGGCTCAGGCAGCTCGGCCAAGTCCCATCATGCCAACAGGCCCGTTTCCGATCACAACCCAAAAGGCCATCGGCAAAAAGCTGATGGCGGCGCTGGGGTTTGATTTTGAGCACGGGCGCCTAGATACCAGCACGCATCCGTTTTGTGGCGGGGTTCCCAGTGATGTTCGCATCACGACCCGTTACGACGAGGACGATTTCATGTCAGGGTTAATGGGGGTGCTGCACGAGACCGGTCACGCACTCTATGAGGCCGGCCTACCGGAAGACTGGCGCTATCAGCCAGTCGGTGCGCCGCGCGGCATGGCGCTTCATGAAAGCCAGTCCCTGCTGGTTGAAATGCAGGTTTGCCGCGGCCGTCCCTTCCTCGCCTTTGCCGTGCCGTTGATACGAGACGCCTTTGGCGGTGATGGGCCAGCGTGGGAGGCTGAGAATCTGTACCGCCTCAATACCCGGGTCAAGCGCGGCTTTATCCGCGTCGACGCCGACGAGGTCACCTACAATGGTCTATGCTGCCCAAAGAGTTTCCGCCGTTCACGACCGTGCAGTACTATTTCTACCAAAAGCGCGACAGCGGTGTACTGGACATTCTGAACGATGCGCTTGTCGCGGCGGCGCGTATGCTGACGGGACGGGAGGCCACGCCCACCGCTGGGATCATCGACAGCCAATCGGTCAAGACGACCGGGAGTGGCGGCCCGCGTGGCTATGATGCGGGCAAGAAAACAAAGGGGCGTAAGCGTCACATCGTAACCGGCACAGACGGAAACCTGCTGGGATTGATCACCCATGCCGCAGACATCCAGGACCGCGACGGGGCATCCGTCGTAATCGCGCAGGCCCTCGAAAACCATTCGAGCCTGACCCACATTTTTGCCGACGGTGGCTACTCAGGCGACAAACTTGTCGGGTAGCCGACGCAGATGTCCGCAGATTTTTCGATAGTGTCTCGCGGGACTGGCTGGTCCGGTTCCTCGAACATCGCATCGGAGGCAAGCGGGTTAAGCAGTCCAAGCGGGTTAAGCAGTCGAAGAAACACTGTCTGTTTCTCAAAGCGTCACACCGTCACAACCGTTGACAGCGGTGGGTGGTCAGATTAAGAAGCTCAAGACCTATCTGGGCCGGGTGGTGCGTGACACGGAGCGCAAGATCGCGGGCCATAAGGGGTTGCAGGCGATTTTTGCCGGGGAGTTGGCGCTGGCCAGGCGGCTGCTCAGTCAACAGAAGATGGATCGCAACAAACTGTATAGCCTGCATGCCCCGGAGGTGGAGTGCATCGGCAAGGGCAAGGCCCACAAGCGTTATGAGTTTGGTGTCAAGGCCAGTATTGCAACGACAAACAGGAGCAACTTTATCGTTGGCGGCATGGCGTTGCCGGGGAATCCCTTTGATGGGCATACATTGCCAACAGCGTTGGAGCAGGTGCGCCGTTTGACAGGCTGTGTGGTTGAAGAAGTGTTTGTGGATCGTGGCTACCGTGGCCATGGCGAGGAAGCATCAAGGGTGTACATCTCGGGTCAACGGCGTGGCATAAAAACACAACGGCTGAAACGGTCACTGAAACGGCGTCAGGCGATTGAACCGGTTATCGGCCATCTGAAATCGGATGGACTGTTGGGACGCAATTACCTCAAGGGTACTGAAGGTGATCGCATGAATGTGGCACTGGCCTGTGCCGGCCATAACCTAAGACTGATCCTGAAGCGGCTCAGAATTTATTGCGCCCGCATTTTGGGCGCTACGTTGCTCCGGGACATGATCGGATTGCATGGAACGCGTCTTGCGGCGTCAATCATCCGATGGAAGCGACGGATGGCGTGGCAGACTGAACCTAACAGCACACATCTAACGCTCGTAGTGGTATGAAAAACGGGTTTTTCAGGATCGACTATTTAGGCCAAATCGTCGAATTAGAGGTGCGATCAGGCTTCTGGGAGACGTAAGCCCTGTAGCCGCGCCAGCAATGCCGTCTTCACCGATACATGAATGTCTTCAGGAAAACCGGCAGGCAATGAGGCTTCAACCCTCTCGATTGCGCCAGGTGCAGCCTCCGCTATTTCTTCTATTGTTGCCTGGACTGCTGTCTTTGGTAGACCTGCTTCATAGGCCGTCTGGAGAAAATGCCGGGCATGGACTTCGTCAAACTTGTAATGACGCTTGCTGCCCACTGACATAGCTAGGCGCATCTGCTTGCGCTCAATCTGCCGGGCATCAAGGCTCGGCTGGGCAGTCAGCACGTCATAGAGCGGTGTCAGAGAGAAGTGTTCTCCGGGACCAAGGAAGATGCTGAAATTCTTGGCGTGGCCGTCCGTTGCGCCAATCAGCCAGAAGAGCAGCTGCGCTTGCAGTACCTTTCTCTGGTCTTCGGCGGGCGTGTCGCTGCCTTTGAGGAGAGTCAGCACATCGACGAGTCCCGGCCCCCCGTCGCTTTGATATTTGCGCGTCGGCGGGACCGACAAGGCCTGACAGCAATCCTCTTGATGGACGCTGCTCTGGAACAGCTCGTCGATGCGCCGCATCAGCGCCAGGTTGGCCGGGCTCTCGCCCCGCAGCCTGTAATAGAGAGATGATCGGCTGATCGACAGTATCTCGCATTGACGGCTCAAGCTGAGATCGGAAACGTCGCGGCGCACCATCGCCTTGCGCTCCGACCGGCTCATCGCTTGAGCCCTTTGGCCAAAAAATCCCGCTCCACCGTCAACTGGCCGATCTTGGCATGAAGATCGTGGACCTCGGCCTCAATGTCCCGGCGGGACGCCTCCACGCCGTTCGAGAACACATCGCCCAGGCCGTCCATGGCCTGGCGCTTCCATGTGCTGACCTGATTGGGGTGAACCTCATAGCGCGCCGCGATCTCCTGGATCGTCCGGTCGCCACGTAGCGCCTCCAGCGCCACCTTCGCCTTGAACTCAGGCGTGAATTTCCGTCGCTTCGTCATCTCGTATTCCTCCGTAACCGGGGGAATACACCTTAAACAACTGTCCGATTTTCCGGGACTTCGTCAACCGTCCAGAAACTTTTATTTCTTAAAAGTTAGCGCTAGCGCGCAAATAGTAATAGGGACCTTGCCAGGAAATCATCGAATCCGAACGGTAGATTCTGCCGCAGCACGCCTCGAACTCTGCCCGATCCGGGGTTTCGCCAAAGACGTTCAGCACGCCAAACGTCAGTCTGTAAGTACTATTGACCCTCCAAGAGGCTTCCATGTCGATGAGTAGTTTACCACCAAACTTCTGGATGTTGTTGAGGTCCGTGAAGTCCGAGTGATTGGCCTGCTTGTAGCTGCCATACCAATTGGCGCGCCCCATAACTTCATACCGGCCCCACGAATGTCGAGCTGTGAACACACCCCGAGATTTCGGCATTTGATTCTCGGTATCGAAAACGTCCTCGTCGTTCACAAAAGAAAACGCATCGCCGTCGCGTCCTGTTCGAACCGGTACTTTCGTAACCTTGGTGTCGTTAACGTTCAAGGAAGCCGATAACTCCGTGATTCTGTTGCCTGAGGCGAAGGTGTAGATCGCCACCACGTCAACGCCTTGGGTTTCGGTATCTAGGTCGTTGTTGAAGAAACTCACCTGAGCGATAGTAATGGCGCCCGGCACTCCAATCGCTTCCAGAGCGGCCCTTTCTTCGGGGCCGATCATGAAATCCGAGGACAGCACGATCCGGTTCCGCAGTTCGATAAAGTAGTAATCGATAGAAAACATCAAATTGTCTGTAGGTATTGCGGCAATACCCATGGTGAACTGGGTAGCCTTCTCAGCATCAAGCGGCTCTGCGCCAAAAAATGCGGATATGGGATGGGTGGCCGGGAAGATCCCCTCGGCCACCGGGATACCTGCATCGTTAATCCTGGTGGACACGTTTGTCGTGGAAATCTGGCCCGGCGTCGGTGCCCTGAAGCCCGTGCCCACGGATGCCCGGAACGAAGCAGCTTCGAGGAACGAGTAGTTCCCCGCCACCTTCCATGAGAAATTTTGTCCAAAGTCAGCGAAATCCTCAAGCCGTCCGGCCACGTTCAGAAGGAGCTGATCCGAGATATCCGCTTCCAGGTCCATGTAAAAGGCCTTGCTGCTCCGATCGAACTCGGAGGTGAACTCAGGCGCGTAACCTGGAAATCCGTTGGAGCCCACGGGAAGGGCGTTTTTAATTGGGTCCCCGGAAATACACGGCCCCAGGCGTTCTTGCCCGGGGATTCGGCATTCCACGACCGTTAGATCGTCGTTGGGATCAGCATCCACTTCAGCCTGGGTGATCTCGAAATTGAAAGGATCAATCGACGCGAACGGACCAACCTGATGGGAGGCTTGATCTCCCTCCCGCAGAGCGTAGCCTTCTTCGCGGTATTCGAAACCGAAAGCAATATTCAGATTACCGAAACCATCGGCAATCACCAGATAGTTGAAATCGGCATTAACCGACCACTCGGCCGTGACCAGGGCGCCTGGACGGAATACCGTGGGCGAGGCGGGGCCGAGAGAAGGATTCCACGTATTCTCTATTGTGTACTGGATCTTGTTCTCACCAGTGCGGAGGCTGAAATCCCAGTTCACATCGTTATTCAGAATCCCGTTGATACCCCCGGTAATACCGTAGTCCATGACCTGCCCGTAGAAACGCGGGGTAAACCCACCGGGGAAACGGTCTCGGGGGTCGTAGATTGAGCCGTCGACCAGGCGCACCGGTAGCAATTGCTGAACGCCCGGACGGCGATAGAAGAAACTTCCGTTGGATTCATATTTACGCCAATTGGCGAAACCGTATGCTTCTGTATTGCCGTTCAACGGAAGTCCCGCGTTGACGAACACTTTGACGTCTTCTCGTGGTGGCTCACCCCAAACCTGCTCGGGGTTGCTAAGATTCTCGCGAAAACGAGGCGTGGTGTCGTCGGGGATTCCATCAGCGCCTGTCACCAAACTCAGGAGGTTGCCGTCGGCATCACGAACCTCGGTAAAGACATCGGGGCCAAAACGATCTGCGATACCGTCCCCGTTTGTGTCCATTTCCACCATTGCGGCCTCTAAGGGAGTCAGCCCTGAGCCCCAAGGAATGGCGAGATCGTAGCGGGTACCCCTATTTGTGCCTGAGCCTTCGGCATATTCGGCACTAACGTTGAGAAAGCCCTCGTCGCCAAGGCTTAAACCAAAATTCCCAGCCACTCGATCATCCCAACCTCCGTCTTTGTACTCCCCGTAGTAAGCGTGAACCTCAGCCCCGTCAGCGACATCCTTCAGGTTGAAGTTCAGCACGCCGGCAATGGCGTCGGAGCCGTATTGAGCACCGGCACCATCGCGCAGCACTTCGACCGATTTCAGAGCGATTGCCGGAATCGTGGCAAGATCCGGCCCATGAGAGCCAAAACCGGCGAGCCGCACCAGCGCCGCTCGATGGCGGCGCTTGCCGTTGATCAAAACCAGAGTCTTGTCTGAATCCAGACCCCGGAGAGTGGGCGGTCGTACAAAGGTCGCGCCATCGGCGATGGGCTCTCTGCCTACGTTGAACGACGGCACAAGCTTGTTTATGACGTCAGTCAGGTCCGAGGAATTGCCTACACTTTCCAAGTCGTCTTGGTTGAACAAATCTACCGGCACTGGACTATTCGTGGCGGTTCGGCCCGCTGTCCGGGTACCGACTGTAATGATTTCTTCTATGTATTCGGATTCAGCTGGTTGCTTTGCGATTGCGTCCCCGTCCGCTGAGATCCCGCTGAGCAGACCCACCAACCACAATACACTTAACGCTCTCAAACCGGCATTATGCAAGGGCATTAGCAGACCAAATTCTCTTGGTCGTCTCTCTATCTCTCTGTCCCCTTTTAGCGAATTTCAAAGCACAAGTTTAGAGCATCGGGCGAGAAATTTGAATCGATTTGATGGGCCAGGTGCCAGGGCCGCGATATGTCTAGCCGGTCCCAAAGGCAGTTTGCAAAGCACCTACCCACTGTTCAATCAAACAGGTATTTCAGTCCGACCGTCAGGGACCACTGTTCAATACCCCTAAACTCAGTGGTGTTTGTCAAATCGCTGATTTTATGTTTGATGTAGGTGTTCTCGTCATTGATGTTACCAAATCGGCTGTAGGTCAGTTTCATACCGAGGAGGAATCGCTGACTGAGACGGTAGTCGACGCCAGCGTGAACGTGTCCCGAGATATCGGTATCGGATGCATTTACATCCTGCAAGCTGTCATACTGGCTTGGGTCGCTGCACTCGGCACCTGGTTTGCAGGAATACTGTCCGTAATAATAGAGATCAGAAATCCTGGATTTAGAAAGGCCCGCTCCCGCGCCCACATAGGGCACCAATTTTGTCTCCGCAAGTGGAAAGTCATAGTAGGCGCTAAGCTGCAAGGTGCGTGTTGTTAAATTGTCAATCGAGGCCGTGGAGCTCGACTGAACAGGGCTGTCTGGATTGGGTAGGACGGGAGAGCCGTCCAGGTAAGTAATGTTTGTAAAGTGTTGTTCTATACCGCTCCGGCGTTGAGCCGCACCTAATTCGACCCTCGTGTTGGAGAACATTCGGCCTATGGAGATCTCAAATGCGGGCGCCCTGTCGGCATCAAGATGGTAAAACCACCTATAGCCCTCCGGGGATCTATCAGTCCAATTAACGCTGTCATGATCAGGATAGCGGGTGGTGTCGCGGTTGTGGCCCTCCTGTAATAGGCTGGACGTCCAATTCATACCTACATTTGCCCCCAAATACCAATTGGACCACTTAGTTTCTTGCGCTAGGGACTGTCCCGCTGCGACGCAGAGAGACAAACCGACCCAAAGGCCAAAGCAAGTCACACTGAAAAATCGGTGTTTGGACCGCATTTCGTTACCTCCTAGAAGTTTAATGATGGGTCTCAGACGGGGCGGCTTTGTGCAAAACGAAGGGTTCTGGCATCATCGCTCTGCAACAACAGTAGCAATAGTCGCGCCTTGGATGTACAGGTAAATGGTGGCCACCCTGATTATACGGCATCGTAGATCACATTGAGAGGCAACAGGAGCCATACACTCGGCACGACGGGATCGTCGAAGCGGACCTTGATCCCGCTTGTAAGCGGCGCCGGGGCGAAGACATACCGGTTAGATTTTGGCTTGGAATTAGGATGGTGTAGATGGTTCAGAACCAGTATTCGGATGTGCCCTCGTTATTTTGCTTATTGCTGACGGAGGACCGCTCAAGGGGCAGTCCGAGATTTCGTATGACTTGGCAAGGCCGCTCGGATGCGACGACTAAAAGCGGTACTTCAGCGTCACGCCCATTCCAAGCACTTCCATCTCTTCAGTCCTGAAATAGCCCACAACCGGCTCGCTCAGGTCCCTGCGTAAATTAGGAACATGACTTCGTAACGGGTCCCAGTGAAATCCACCGTCGCTAAACTCGTCGAAACGAACCCAGCGACCCTTGATTCCAAGCGTGACCGATTCGCTCACCGCATAGTCGAAGCCTAGTACCACTTGATAGCCGTAGACTGTATCGGACAGCCGTGTCTGGGCACTGCTGGTGCTACCGGCTAAATTTCTCCGGATTTCATCAACATTGGGCAAACCAGCGCCTGTGGCAATGGCGCGCGAATCTGGGTTGCGCACCCACAGGCTGGCGTATTCCATGTCGGTGAATCCCGCGCCCGCACCAATGCCAATGTACGGCGTGTACCGGCTCGAATTGTCAAATTCGAGCAATAAGTTCAAGAATACGTTGTGCGCCGTTACGTTGCCAATACGATCGGTTGCCTTGACGATCTCCTGTGCCAATTTATCGCCGGTCGCTCCGCTGGCGCCGGGAACATCAGCAGTGTCGTCGTACACTGTGTCACGGTAGAAATACTCTATCTCAATGTTGAACTTGCCCCAAATACTATCAGGATATCGACTGGACAACCGATATCCCACGGCTGCTCCGGCAAGCAGTCCTTCGGCCCGGCCGAACGCGTTCGTCCATCCGGCGCCAAGTCCCCGATCCGCACCCGTGCAGTTGTAGTTTTCATATCCTGCGGTTTGTGTCACCGTTGCGAACATCGGATTGATGAATTCGTCGCAGACACTCGCCCGATCGTCGGACGTGCCGGCTGTTTGTAAAGCTGAAGCGACGTTCGCACCCAACTCAGCAGAAAAATAAAACCCCGTATCCGCCCACGCGTTGGGCAGCGCTATCGTCCATGTAACGGTGAGGAAGCCCATCATGAGGGGTAAGTTGAAACGCATGAGGGCGTTATAAGCTGACGCTCAACCGACCGTCAACGTGGTTCGTACAAGTAGCGCAATTGAGTCTCGAAGCGGATATTGATATTACCCAACGGAATTTCCTGGTTTAAGGCTGGTCTTCCCGAAAACCTTATCCTTCCGACCCCAAAGAGGGGTAGTGCATCAGTTTGAAATCTGCTGGGGTTGACGCAGGTCTCGCAATCGCCCACCACTTCCTTTATGCTTAGCGGGAAGCATAGGAGGCGTGCCACAATGCCAGCCGAAGATAGATATCAGGTGGACATCGCAAGGGACAATCAGAAAGACTTGCTTGATGTACTACAGCATATCTGCACTGTGGTTGAGCTACTCCCTGATTATTGGACAGGTTCTGGTTTGATTTAAGCTACTTTCTGGGCCTGCTGATCGGTTTGGTTTTGCTCGATTGCCGTCCAATAGACCACGGCGGGCGGCCTGCCGCCAAGGGCGGAATGAGGACGCCTCTCATTGTAGAACGTGATCCATTTGCGGATACCCGCCCTGGCCTGTGAGCCGTTTTCCCAGGCGTGCAGATAGACGCACTCGTATTTGAGCGTGCGCCAAAGCCGCTCGACGAAGATGTTGTCGAGGAACCGCCCCTTGCCGTCCATCGAGATGCGCACGCCCGTCCGCCGAAGCCGGTCGGTCCAAGCAAACGAGGTGAACTGCGAGCCCTGGTCGGTGTTCATGATCTCTGGCGCACCGAACGTGTGGGTCGCCTCGTTTAACGCCTCGACGCAGAAGTCAGCCTCCAGCGTGTTCGAGATGCGCCAAGCCAGCACCGTGAGGGCATAGCCCAGGGGATGTATTACAGCTGGTCGAAGGAGTTCCTTGAGGCCGGGAAGAAGCGCCTGGCCGGTGATACGGCCCGTGAGGCCAACACGGGCGAGGTCAAGGAGCTGCGCCGCCAGGCTCACGACCTCAAGGAGGTGGTGGCCGAACAGGCCCTGGAACTGCGCCTTCTCAAAAAAAGCATGATCGGGGATGGGGGAGACGATCAATGAGATACCCCGCCTCCGAGAAGCTCGAGATCATCAGGCTGGTGGAACAGTCGCATCTGCCGGCCAAGCGTACGCTGGACACCCTTGGGGTTCCCCGCACCACCTTCTACCGCTGGTACGACAAGTACCTGGAGGGCGGGATAGAAGCCCTTGAAGACAGGTTTCCCAAGCCGTCCCGGGTGTGGAACCGCATCCCGGATGAGATCCGTGACCGGATTGTCCAGATGGCCCTGGAGAACCCGGACCTGTCGCCCCGGGAACTGGCGGTGCGCTTCACCGATACACAGGCCTACTTCGTCTCGGAAGCCAGTGTTTACCGGCTTCTCAAGGCCCATGACCTGATCACCAGCCCGGCGTTCGTGGTGATCAGCCATCACAAACGTCCTCACTCTTGAAGGCTGCTAGGGATTGAACAACATGAATACGGTTACGCTTTATCAGGGAATGAGGGAAGGGCACCGGAATATGAAAAAGTACGAGCATTGCTCACGCAGGCACCCAATGATCCATGTCGAGCCGGTGTCTTCTCGAGCAGGTTCAACCAGGACTTAATTCAATCTTTGAGAGCGTTTAGACCCACCTTGGAAGAATTATCTTTTGGTCAGATTACCAATGATTGATCAAGCCGACCTTAACCGTGTGATCAATGTGGTGAAGGAAAAGGGCGATTTCCCGACAACATGCGATCTCGCGGAAGACCTAAAGCTTGATGAGGAATACATCAAGAAGATCGTCGAACATGCGGTTAGGACGGGGTTGCTCAGGGCATTTATCCGGACCAAACCTCTTGTCGACGGTACTCCGACGAACATCACGCACAATCGCCTGTGCCAGACCAAGAGACGCCGATGGTCTTCAAAATGAAAACTAGGTTATCAAGAATGCCGCGTGGCGCCGCCGAAAGACGACGGCAAGGATGACTATCCGGGTGGGTAATGATGTATGAAATACGCCTTTGGTATGCACGTTTCATCATGGTGCTTTGCGTGTTGATGTTCGCGTTCCTGGCGCAGCTCTATGCCTTCAGGCCCTTGGACGGGATCGACATGTTCGGCGTGAGCGTCTCCGGCGAAGCCCACTCCATCACCTTCCTGCGCACCAGTCTGGGCGCGACGTTCTCCAGCCTGTTTTTCGCCGGCGTCATAGGCCTGGCGCGGCCAAGGCTGTTCTACCCATGCCTGACCTTCATCATCGGCGTCATGACCATGATCGTAGCGCTCAGGCTCTATGGGTTTGCCGTCGACGGCATCACGCCTACCAACATCTCGGAACTGCGCAACGAAGGCGCCGGCTGGCTGATTTTTCTCTCCGGCTGGTTCGCCTACCCCTCCGGATATGACGACGATGGGTTCCGGAAAAGGCTGCGGGGGCCGCGTTGATGCCTCAGCCGCCACCGCAGCCACCACGTCCCGTCGCGCGGGTCATGGGCCGCACTATCACGGCCTCTTTTCCCGGGCGGCCGGCGCGGCCCTATGGAGGCACCCGATGAATGATCGCCATATCATCGTCGCCATCATCATCGGTCTTTCGATCGTGATCGCGACCGGAATCAACAGTTACTTCTCGCCTTATCCGATGTGTGTGCGCCTGGCGTATGGTGGTGACGATATCGACAAGGCCGCGCAAAATTGCGCCCATGCATTGGGAGGGAAGCCCCTTACTCGACCACCGTCGTCAACTCCGATGGATGGCGCGGCTACAACGGCCTCGTCGATCTCGGCTATGATCACTTCCGGGTCGACCATTCCTGCGATGAGTTCGCCCGCGGCCCGGTTCACATCAATGGCATCGAGGGCTTCTGGGGCATGGCCAAGGTGCGGCTCGTAAAGTTCAAGGGCGTGCCCAAACACACATTCCACCTCCACCTCAAGGAAACCGAGTGGCGCTTCAACCATCGGGCTTCCAACAAGGTCAGGCTTCTGCTACGTCAACTGCGAGAAAAACCGATCTGCTAGGCAAGACCCTACGATAGAATTCCCGCCACCGATTGAAGAGGTCATTGGCATGAGCAGTCCTCGAGCATTTATTTCTTATTCTCACGATTCAGAAGAACACAACGACTGGGTCAGGAGGCTCGCTACCCGGTTACGTGAAAACGGTGTAGACGCGTCTATTGATCAATGGGATCTCAGGCCCGGTGCCGATATGGCGGCGTTCATGCACGACGGTGTG
Organism: Rhodospirillaceae bacterium; assembly: GCA_965207985.1. Classification (GTDB taxonomy): domain Bacteria; phylum Pseudomonadota; class Alphaproteobacteria; order Rhodospirillales; family Rhodospirillaceae; genus CBDBND01. The sequence goes on from CBDBND010000027.1 coordinate 26,509, forward strand.
TCGCAATCGGACCGAGTGATTTTAGTTTGTACACCTACGTATTGTGAAAAAGCAGACGCGGGTACAGGTGGTGTTGGTTATGAAAAATTGATCGTTACTAAGGATTTAGTGGAGACCATCGACACGCGAAAATTTATTCCTGTGGTAAGGGAACAAGCGACGTGTGGGAGCTCCATCTCCTGCACAGGCTGGTGGACGCGGCCGGGTTACTGGACAGGCCAGCACTCTTGCTGAATCTGTCGGCGGACAGCGGACGCGAGATGTTGGCCCGCCCTCAAGCCCCTTCAATGACGCTCAATCCACTGACAGTTTGCTGCGCTGATCGCGAAGCAGCGCCAATACGTTGTCGAGATTATTCTTTGTCTGCCCCCTCTCGAACGGCACACGCTCGCGGGTTCGCTCCTGCAGGGCGGAGCGGTAGGCTGCTGCGGCCTGCCCAAGGAGGCCATTGTGCCCCGTGATTCGCCCTAGTATGTGAAGTGTAGCGCCGAGATTGTGCTGCGCACGAGCCCAATGCAGCGGAACAAGATCGCGGGGCAGTTCCTCAAGCGCAATGCGATGTGCCGCTACCGCCTGCATAAGCAGCTTCGTATCGCCATTCCTCTCGCCCACCTGAGCGGGATGTAGGTGATGTCGGCGCACCAGACATGGTCGGGGCGCTCGATGGCGAGGCCCTTGAGACGGTACGGATAGACCCGGTGTTCGGGATGGGGCGTGCTCGTCTTCGGCGCCCGGTAGATCGCCTCCAGCCCCATCAGGCGCATGAGGCGCCGAACCCGGTGACGGCCGACGACACCCCCCTCGCGGCGCAAATGACGGGCCATCTGACGGGACCCATAGAACGGATGTTTAAGGAACAACTCGTCGATGCGCCGCATCAGCGCCAGGTTGGCCGGGCTCTCGCCCCGCAGCCTGTAATAGAGAGATGATCGGCTGATCGACAGTATCTCGCATTGACGGCTCAAGCTGAGATCGGAAACGTCGCGGCGCACCATCGCCTTGCGCTCCGGCCGGCTCATCGCTTGAGCCCTTTGGCCAAAAAATCCCGCTCCACCGTCAACTGGCCGATCTTGGCATGAAGATCGTGGACCTCGGCCTCAATGTCCCGGCGGGACGCCTCCACGCCGTTCGAGAACACATCGCCCAGGCCGTCCATGGCCTGGCGCTTCCATGTGCTGACCTGATTGGGGTGAACCTCATAGCGCGCCGCGATCTCCTGGATCGTCCGGTCGCCACGTAGCGCCTCCAGCGCCACCTTCGCCTTGAACTCAGGCGTGAACTTCCGTCGCTTCGTCATCTCGTATTCCTCCGTAACCGGGGGAATACACCTTAAACAACTGTCCGATTTTCCAGGACCACCTCACACTTTATTAGGACTGATGGTAGCTTAGACCTAGATAGATGGGAAAATATTTTCCCCTAGCTTAAGAACTGTTTACATTAGTGGCAAAGTTGCGATGGTTGAGCTAGCCCCTGATCCTTGGATAGATTCTGGTGAACCTCATAACCCTATTTTGGCAGTCATCGTGGTGCCTTGATTAATGTCCGCTAGATGTAGAGTAAGCAAAAATCGTCCACTTTTAGCCTGAACTGTTTTGATCAGGGAGAGCTGAGGGAACTACATCGTGAACGTTTATTTTCAGGTACGTCGTTGTCCTTTCCGTAAACCTCAACAGTTTAATCCGGATGTAAACTGTCATTGAGCTTATGTGGATGAAGTTCACCGTAAAGACAGGTTCCAATATGGAGCCTGTTCAACTAATGTCGCCGCCCAAACTGGGGCGGCGCTTTGACTTATAGCGAAGCCATTGTGGGCCGTAGAGGACATCCGGATGCACGATTGCAAGGTGAAACATGAAAGCCCTTGAGTTTGATCGCCACATCATAGACAGCTACGAGCAGTTTTCCCGTTCGTTCAGCACGATCAGAGCGGCTGACCTGCGTCATGCGATTGAAAGCAAGTACGCGGAAGGCCGCTTCTGGCCGGACGCTCTCGTATCCCTGAACCCTCGCTACGAGACCGGCCCGAGCTCCGATGACCTCGTCGGGTCAGGCGATCTTTGTGCAGAAACAGCCCAGATCTTCCGTTTCGCACCGGAGCCGATCACGTTCCACAGGCACCAGGGCCAGGCCCTAGCCAAGGCCCGGGCCGGACAGAGTTTTGTCGTGACCACGGGAACCGGATCGGGCAAATCCCTGTGCTTCTTTGTGCCCATCGTGGATTCAATCATCCGGGCACACAAAATCGGTGAGCCGCGACGGACGCGGGCAATCATCGTCTATCCCATGAATGCGCTGGCCAACAGCCAGCTCAAGGAAATCGAGAAGTTCATTGGCCAGTCGGGTTTGCCGGAAGATCTCAAGCCCAGCGTCAGACGTTTCACCGGACAGGAAGACCGTGAGGAACGTGAGCGGATCGCGCAGGATCCGCCGGATATTCTGTTGACCAACTTCATGATGGCTGAACTCCTGCTGACCCGGCAGGACAGCGTTGATTCCCGGGTTATCGAGAATGCCAAGGGCCTTCAATTCATTGTCCTTGACGAGTTGCACACGTACCGCGGCCGTCAAGGCGCGGATGTTGCCATTCTTGTCCGGCGGCTGCGGGAACGCTGCACGCCTGAGAAGGCACCGGTCTGTATCGGAACCTCCGCAACCATGGCCAGTGAAGGCAGCGATGCCGAACAAGTGTTAGCGGTCTCGGATGCGGCCTCCCGTTTGTTCGGGTCCCAGGTTGGCCCCGATGCGGTGATCGACGAGTCCTTGAGACGGGCGACGGATCAGCGTCTGAAGTTACCCGACGTTATCCCAAAGCTTGCCGGCGTGCTGGAGAAAGGTGTTCCCGAGCAGCTGACCGATGCGGAACTGCATACCCATCCGCTGGCGGTATGGGCGGAGCTTCAGCTTGGCCTGGATGACAGGCAGGTTCTCAGACGGCGTCAACCGATCCAATTCGGTGAGGCGGCAGAAATGCTTGCTCAAGCAAGTGAGGTGGAGAAAGCTCGTTGTGAAACGGTGCTGGGAACCTTCCTGACCCGTGTCAGCCTCCCCGAGACGGACCGGGGCGGGAGCGGTGAAGAGGCGTTCCTGGCTTTCAAGCTGCACCGCTTCATTGCAGGTGCGGGTGATGTCTTTTCCACATTGCGTTCAGAGCCGCGCACCGTCTTGCTCGAGGGACAGCTTGAAGACCCCGGCGATCCCGGCACCCGTCTGTATCCCGTTCGCTTCTGCCGTCAATGCGGTCAGGAATATTACGTCGTGGCCAGGGTGGAGCAGGAGCATGGCGCCGTTTTTCTGCCCCGCGATATAGACGACACACCCATCGAGACCGATGCGTTCGGCGACATGGCCGGGTACCTGACGCCGGCCGGTGGCGACGATCCCGAATACCGTTTCGACGGCACGCTGGAGAGCCTCCCGGAAGGCTGGTTGGAAGACCGTAACGGAAGGTTCACCCTGCGCTCGAACCGCAAGAAGCGTGTGCCGCTGGATGTCAGGGTCGCGGGAGATGGCAGCGTCACCACGGATGGAGAGGCGTTCTGGTTCATCCCGGGCAAGTTTGCCTTCTGCACCTGTTGCCTCGATGAACCCCAGAGCGCCATGCGGGAACGCACCAAGCTTGCGGGCCTCACCGCCGAGGGCCGAAGCTCGGCGACGACGCTTCTCGTCTCAAGCGCGCTGGAATGGCTGAATCAGCCTGAGAACGCCGTGCCGGAGGACAAGCGCAAGCTTCTGGGCTTTACCGACAATCGGCAGGACGCTGCGCTGCAAGCGGGGCATTTCAACGACTTTCTGTTCGTGGGCCTCCTGCGCGGCGCCATCCTGAGGGCCGTTCAGGATGCAGGGGACGACGGTCTTCGCGATGATGAGTTCGGTTACCGGGTGCAGCGCGCCTTGGGGTTCACTGCTGCGAACAAGGACCTTCGGGTGAACTGGATGCTGAATCCGGATGCGGGTGCGGCGATGCGCAGTGACGCCGACCGGTCAATGGCTAAGGTGCTGGTTCACCGGGTGTGGACCGACCTGCGCCGGGGTTGGCGTTTCACCAACCCGAACCTGGTCAATCTGAAACTCATCGAACTGGATTTCTCGGGTCTCGACGACGTTGCCGCGGACGCAGAGAAACTTGGAGCAGCGTTGCCCAGCCTCGGATCCCTGGATCAGGAAGCGCGCAAAAGGGTCATCAGGGTTCTACTGGAGGCCATGGTCGAGGGCCTGGCTGTCGGCACCGAGGCCCTCGATCTCACCGTTCTGGATACCGTTGGACAGAATTCGAGAAACTTTCTGTGCCCTCCCTGGGCGATCGACATCAACGAAAAAGTTCAGGAACGCACCACTCTCTTCCTGAAAGCCCCCGGCAAGAAGTTCACCAACCTGCGTGAAGAACGGATGATCCTGCGTGGCGGGCCCCGTTCCCGCATCGCCCGCCTGCTTAACCGTGAGTCCGTCATCGGCACCAAGCTTAGCGGCAAGGACTACCTTGTCTTTGTCGAGAATCTCCTTGGTATCCTGGCCGATGAGGGGCTTGTGACCCTGGCCACAAGCGAGGATGACCTCAAAGGGTGGCAGCTATCACCCTCTGCCGTACGACTGATCCCAGGTGATGCTATTCGCAACGACACCCCGCTCAGCAACCCTTACTTTCACGATCTCTACACCCGCATTGCCGCCGGTCTTGCGGCAAATAGCAGCTCCATGTTCGGACTGGAAAGCCGGGAGCACACGGCTCAGGTGACCCAGCGGCAGCGGGAGTGGCGGGAATGGCGGTTCCGCTTTGAAGCGGACGACCGGAAGCACATCGCCGATAACGAAACCGACATCAAAGCGGGCGGGGAGTCCAGTCAATTGCTCCCTGCCCTGTTCTGCACCCCGACCATGGAACTGGGGGTGGATAACTCGGAGCTCAATACGGTCTATCTCCGCAACGTGCCGCCCACCCCTGCAAACTACGCCCAGCGCGCGGGCCGGGCGGGGCGGTCCGGTCTTCAACAGCTTCAAGCGGATCGTTCCGACATACGCGCGGGCCAGTGCGATCCGGCGGAGGGTGTTGAGCAGCACGTCGGCGAACGCTGATAACAGCACCCGGTATTGGTTGGGCCACCAGTCGTGGCAGGAGGTGCGGTCAGCGAACAGATGCAACTGCTGCTCCTTGATCCGGTTTTCCATGTCGCCGCGGGCGCAATAGATCGCGTCGTATAAGTGTTGCGGCGATCCGGCGAGGTTGGTGACGACGTAACGCGGGTTGGATTCCCCGGCGGTGTGCTCGGCCTTGACGATCACCCGCCGGGGCTGATCCCAGATCTTGGCGGCGTAGAAGAACTCATCGAACAGGCGCTGCTTGTCTCCGCTTTGCTCAAACGCAGCATGCGCCTGATGTAACAAGGGCATGGCCAATGCGTTCAGCCGCTTGTTACGCGCGATCCCGACGGCATTGTCAGAGTAAATCGCCTTGAGTCGACCGGTGCGGTCTCTTAGCTTCCAGAGATGCACAATCCCTTCCGTTATTTCAACAGTTCGCCCGAGGTCATCCGTCTCGCTGTGATGCTTTATGTGAGATTTCCACTGTCCCTGAGACAGGTGGAAGATCTGCTTCACGAACGAGGGATCGACGTCTCCTACGAAACGGTGTGGTACTGGTGTAACCGCTTTGGCCCGTTGTTTTCTTCGGAGATCCGGAAACGCCGGGTTCGTCATGGATCCTATTCGCCCTGGCGCTGGCATCTCGATGAGGTGTTTGTCCGGATCAACGGTGAGACACACTATCTATGGCGTGCCGTTGACCATGAAAGCGAAGTCCTTGAGGTCTATGTCACGAAACGGCGGGATCACAGGGCTGCGCTTGAGTTCCTTAGACGTGCGATGAAGCGTTATGGTCGGCCGGCCACGATCGTTACGGACAGGCTAAAGTCATACCGGGCTGCGATGAAGGTGATCGGCAACGAGAGCCGCCAAGAGATCAAGCGTTGGCTCAACAATCGAGCCGAAAATTCACACCAGCCCTTCCGACGACGAGAAGGGGCGATGGCTCGGTTTAGAGACATCAAGCGCTATCGGCGCACGGGGAGTGTTGCGCCGGACAAGATGGGCGGTCACCGTCGCCGGGTTCTTGAGCCCCATCGGGAGTTCATTGTCGGCCGGATCGATCAGGAGCCGCATCTGACGCTGCATCGGCTGAGAGACGAGTTGGCCGCTCGGGGGGTCAGGGTATCCCACAGCACGGTATGGCTGTTTCTGCGCCGTGAAGGGCTGCGCTTTAAAAAAACCCCTGTTCGCTGTTGAACGGGCGCGCGCAGGCATCACCCGCCATCGCAAGCGCTGGAAGGCGTGGCAGGCAAAACTTGATCCCGAACAGCTGGTATTCATTGATGAAACCTGGATCCGGACCAATATGGCCCCGCTGCGCGGCTGGGGGCCGAAAGGGGAGCGGGTCCGCGGCTTTGCGCCCCATGGGCGGTGGCGCACCCTGACCTTCGTCGGCGCGCTACGCTGCGACCGGTTCACCGCACCCTGCGTCTTCAGCGGCCCCATCAATGGCTCGTGCTTCCGCGCCTACGTCGAGCAACTTCTCGTGCCGACCCTGGCGCCCGGCGACATCGTCATCATGGACAATCCCGGCAGCCACAAGTCAAAAGCCGTGCGAAACGCCGTCCGTGCCGCCGGCGCCAGGCTGTGGTTCCTGCCCAAATACTCCCCCGACCTCAATCCCATCGAGCAGACCTTTGCCCAAATCAAGTACTGGATGAGAAACGCCCAGAAGCGGGAGATCGACGACATCTGGCGCCATCTCGGGCGCCTCATCGACACCATCGAGCCACAGCAATGCGCCAACCACTTCAAAAACGCAGGATACGCTTCCGTCAAAATATGAAACGCTCTAGTTAGTCTGACAATGCCCTTGTGATAGGGTGGCCACCGTCACCGGCCACGGGTGGGTCAACCTCGCGCATTTCGGTTTCCACTTCCCAATTGCGGGTGTTTGCAGGTGTCACGCGATAAACGCCCTCAGGAATTTTGACGCGGACCTCGACAACATCTTTAGCTAAGCAGCCATGGGCCACACGCGCTTCCATATCGTGCATATATCCTGCGGGTGCTCGCAAAGTTGTCATGTAGTTGTGCGCAGATGCAGTGGTCGCTGATATCAGGGCCATGGCCCCGACAGCGGCAGTCGTTAGCAAAGCAATCTTAATGGCAGTGTTCTCCTCATTAGACAGTTATCTGTGCAACATTCTAACGTTTCTAATTTTCTTGCCCCTTCGCTTCGAAGGAGGCTACTGACCCATCACGTCTGCAAGACACGTTTCGTTTTGTGATTTCATTTTGCAGATCATGAAGACCCGGTATGAGTTGTCTCGCCCCTTGCGGACCAGGAATTCCACGGTATCGCCCTCGGCAATTCCTTCCGCACTGGCGTCGCCCATCAGGTCAAAGCTCATGGTCATTGGTGCCATACCGATACCGTGGATCTGGCCGTGATCGATGACCATTGAATACCCATCATCGGCGACAGCTCGGACGGTTCCCGTCGAGTGACCGACATCCCCTGGCTTATAACCTTCCCCGAACAGGGCTTTCATGTCGGGTTTGGGGGTGAATGCCATTTCGTCCATGGCTGTACGGCCGGAGTGATCCTCCTGGGCGTACGCCGTAGGCAAGTTGACGGACATCACTGCCGCTGCACAGAGTCCTAAAGCGAGGGGTAGTTGTCGATAATTGAACATTCTATGCAGTTTCCTTTTGGTTTGTGGGAATGAAGCTTGTATGCGGCTCTAAGCTTTCAGCGCGATCCTCCAATTGAGCGCCAATCCGGACGTAGTAGATCACCGGTATGACCACAAGCGTGAGCAACAGCATTGAACCCATGCCGCCAATCATCGGCAGAGCGATGCGGCGCATCACATCTGATCCCAGGCCTTCGGTAAGGAAAATCGGCGCGAGGCCTGCGAAGATTGTGGTCACGGTCATTAGTATAGGGCGGACGCGCATCACTGCGCCGCCCATGATCGCCGCGAGAAGTTCCGATTGTGACCCTGGCGATGTTCGCCGCGCTTCAGCATCAATATAAAGCGTCATGATCACGGCCGTCTCGACGGCGATACCGCCGAGAGCGATAAAACCGACGGCCACGGCCACCGACATATTGTAGCCAGCGAGCCAGACAGCCCATAAGCCACCCACCAGACCAAACGGCAGGCTTGCCATGATGATAAGCGTGCGATCCAACCGACCGAAATGCAGCATGAGCAAGAGAAAGATCAGCGCAATCGCAGACGGGACCGCAATTTGCAGACGGGCGTTGGCCTCTTCCAGCTGTTCGTACTGCCCCGCGAAGGCAACGGCATAGCCCGCCGGCAGGTCAACTGTATCAGCAATAATTTCGCGCGCCTCTGCGACATAGCTCCCCATGTCTCGGCCTGCGATGTCTACAAACACCCACCCGGTTAGGCGCGCATTCTCCGAGCGGATCATCGGCGGCCCTTCAGTGTAGGTGATACTGGCCAACTCGCCCATCGGTATGTGCGCTCCTGTGGGTGTGGGGACGAGTATGTTCTCCAGATCGTTCGGGTTTTCGCGGAACGGACGGTCATAGCGCAGGATAATGTCGTAGCGCTCGCGGCCTTCGACCGACTGGGAAAGGCGCATGCCCCCCAGTGCTGTCTGCACTACAGACTGAAACACGTTCATGTCGATGTTTCGGCGCGCGAGTTCGGTCCGGTCCGGGGTGATTTCTAGGTACTTTCCGCCAAGCACCCTATCAGCAAACACAGACCGTGTTCCGTCAACATTGGCAACTGTCCCCTCGATCCAACGGGCGATGCGTTCAATTTGACCAAGATCGTCACCGGTGACTTTGATACCTATGGGTGTTCGCACACCAGTCGAAACCATGTCCATACGGATTTTGATCGGATAGCCCCAACTGTTGACCAAGCCTGGCATCTGCAGGCGCTGATCTAAATCCTCAATGATGTCGTCAATGCTAACACCAGGGCGCCACTCGTCAGTGGGTTTGAGTTTAATCCAGGTTTCAATCATGGTCAGTGGCGCAGGGTCAGTCGCGGTGTTTGCGCGTCCCGCTTTTCCAAAGACGCGTTCCACCTCAGGCACGGTCAGGATGACCCGATTGGTCTGGCCCAGTATCTCTCGCATCTTTGTCGTCGATACGCCGGGCAAGGTGGTTGGCATATAGAGCAATTCGCCTTCATAAAGCGCAGGCATGAACTCAGTGCCGATGCGCTGGATCGGCAATATGGCGCTGGCAGTGATCAGCACAGCAAGCATCAGCGTTCGCCACTTATATCGGAGCGCGAGAGTGAGCGCGGGTCGGTACGTCCAAATGAAGAAAGCGTTGAGCGGATTTTCATGTTCGCGCCGGAACTTTCCGCGCAACAAATAGATCATCAGTACAGGAACAAGTGTCACCGACAATAAAGCCGCGAAGGCCATGGCATAGGTCTTAGTGAAGGCGAGGGGGCTGAATAAGCGGTAGCTCTCACCGGTCAGCGCAAACACCGGCAGGAAAGAGACTGTGACGATTAATAGTGAGAAGAAGATTCCTGGTCCGACTTCTTGCGCTGCTTTCACGACGACAGCACGACGAGTCTTTCTATCAGCGTCGTCGCCCAGTTCTGAGAGTTTACGGCTTGCGTTCTCCACCAGGATTATTGAGCCATCGACCATGGCACCGATGGCGATCGCAATTCCTCCCAGGCTCATGATATTGGCGGTTACACCTTGCCAGGACATGATGACGAAAGCGCCTAGAACGCCCAGCGGTAGTGTAATGATCGCGACCAGCGAAGAGCGCAAATGCAATAAGAAAACCAGGATCACAAGTGTGACGGCGATTCCTTCTTCAAGCAGCTTCTGCCGCAGATAGGTGACAGACCCCTCGATCAGCGGCGCGCGGTCGTAAACTTCGACAAACTCGACACTATTCGGTAAGCCACGCTGTAGCTCCGCCAATTTGTCTTTAACGCGTTCGATCACATCCAAAGCGTTTTCGCCATCGCGCATGATGACGATACCTGCCACGGTTTCTCCTTCGCCATTAAGTTCCACGATGCCGCGCCGAAGAGCGGGTCCTTCAATGATGCGGGCAATGTCGCGCAACAGAACCGGCGTGCCGTCAAAGGCCGTCACAACGACTTCCTCAAGATCCGCGCGCTGGTCAACATAGCCGGACGAGCGGATGACGAATTCTGTTTCGGCTTGTTCAAGAACGCGACCGCCCACCTCGCTGGACGCGGCACGCACCGCCTCACGGATACGGGCAATGGAGATGTCAAATCCTCGTAGTCGGTTTGGATCGATTAGGACTTGGTATTCGCGCACGAACCCGCCGACCGAAGCGACTTCGGCAACGCCATCGACCCCGGCCAGTTCGAGGGACACAAACCAGTCTTGCAACGACCTAAGCTCGGCGAGATCCGTGTTACCTGTCCGGTCAACCAGTGCGTATTGATAAACCCAGCCGACGCCGGTTGCGTCGGGTCCAATCTGTGGTATCGCTCCGTCGGGTAAGGTTGTCCCAAGTCGGGACAGTGCTTCGAGTACCCGTGAGCGCGCCCAATAGAGATCGACATCGTCTTGAAAAATGACATAGACGAAGCTAGTACCGAACATAGACGATCCGCGTACGTCTTTCGTTCGTGGCAGGCCCAACAAAGTCGTGGACAGCGGATAGGTAACAAGATCTTCAACGATCTGCGGACTCTGACCAGGAAAGTCAGTACGAATGATGACTTGGGTATCTGTTAGGTCGGGAACAGCATCCAGCGGAGTCTGATCGACGGCTAACCATCCCGCCGTGGCAAGGCTGGCCGCGAGCACGAGAACGATCAACTGATTGTCCACTGACCATCGGATGAGACCCGCCACCCAGGATTCAGAGGGATCGTTTCCCGCAAGGTTTTGGATGGAACGGTCTGACATCCTGTCCCCCTATCGATGCCCGGCATGGGGATCGATCACGCTGCCCGCTTCATCGTTGTCCAACGTCATGCCTTGCATGGGATCGGGCCATGCGATGGCTTCTGCCCCAGCTTCGCCATAGGGGTTTCGCGGTCGCTGGCTTTGCTGAATCCAGAGGCGACCCGTGTCATCTTCCTTAAACAAGGTCACTCCCGCATCACGGTAACGGATCGGAGCGCCTGTCAGGAGCCAGGGTTCAAGAGCGTCGACAAGGCGTGCAAGTTGTGTCTGCAGTTCTGGGCCCTGTCGCGCTTCTTTAGCGGCAATGAGCGCGGCTTCGGCTCCTTCTAGGATGGGAACCAACTGCGTTTCGGAGAAGCGCGCGCGCAAGCTTTCGCCGAGTGCAAGGGCCGGATCGACGAAAAACGGATCGATCCGGTAGCGTTCGGTCAACGCTTCGTGGAAATACAGCGCCATATCGGTGAAATGATCAATCTCGGCGAGAGTTGCCCCGTCAATTGGAAGAGTCCACAACGGCGCATCCCGGCCGAAATCTGCGGGGCCTGACAATTTGGCAAAACTCTCTCTCAGATTCATCTCGCTATCGAGTAAGAACTGACCGCTGGCGACGATTTGGTTGCCGGGCTCTAGACCTGAAAGGATTTCAGTGCGGCCATCCGCGTTGATGCCGGTCTCAACCGCCCGGCCGGTGAAGCGGCCTTCACCCAATGAAATAATGACATGGGTGCCTCGGCTGTCTCGTAACACCGCTTCAGTAGGCACTGAAAGACGGGCCGTACCACCGAGGTTCATTACAATGTCAGCATAGGCGCCAGGGAGAAGTGCTCCGGAGGTGTTATCGACTTCAATGCGAAGCTGCACCGTGCGCGTGCGCGGGTCGATGGTCGGATAGATGTAATCCACAATACCGTCGGCCGGGGCCTGCGGTGCGCTTGGAAAATCAAGTTGGACCGGCATGCCGGTCTCGATCAGTGGTAAATCGGTCTCCGGCACCGACGCCATCACCCATACGCTTGAATAGGATTGCAGCTGCATGATTGGCGTCCCTGGGTTGATATAGTCACCCTCGCGAACATTGAGTTCTTCAACAATACCACCTGCTTCAGCGAAAACAGGTGTTCGCTCGATGGCGCTACGGTTCTGGGTCAGTCGATCTATGACAGAGGTCTGCATGCCAAGCGAACGCAAACGCTGTCGAACAGCGGCGATACGGTCCTCATTGCCGATTTCGAGAGCGTTCAGGAAATCGCGTTGAGCGGCGATGAGATCCGGGCTGTAAACTTGATATAAAAGTGCTCCGGGACCGACGCTGTCGCCACGGGCACGAACACTTAGGTCCTCGATCCAGCCCTCTACCCGCGAAACGGAAACAGTTTCCAGGCGTTGGTTCGGCTCGACGATCCCGAACGCCTGCAGGCTTTTGCCCATTTCAACTTCAACGGCCGGAACACTGCGGATGCCCATGGTCTGTATCATTTCCGCTGCGACACTGATTCCGACGCCGTTGTCTTGCAACGCTCCGCCGGCGACGGGAACAAGGTCCATGCCACAGACGGGGCAGGTACCGTTTGGGTCACTGGAAATGTAGTGGGGATGCATCGGACAGGTGTATTGGGCTGCCTCAGCTTCCATCGTTTCTTGGGCTTGCGCGATGGAAACGCCGCCTTGTACGGGAGGCGTCAAGTATGGCTGTGCGCTCAGAGTTATCGCTGCAATCTGGAGAAAGAGAAGTTGTTTTTTCATGGCGAAACCTGCAACGCATTAAGGCTGGCGATAGCGGTTGCCATTCGCGCTTCCTCGCCCGCAATATCCGAAAGAAGTTTAAGAATGGCGATCTCGGCATCAATGATCGGTGCGTAGTCGCCAGCCCCTGATTCAAAAGTGCTGCGCTGGGACTCAATCTCATCTTCGATCGCGGTAATATTGGACCTTAGTGCAGAAATGTTGTCCCGAGCGGCTTTCCAGGCTGCGTCTTGAATCTGATACTGAGCGGCCGCGCGCTTGGCGGCCGCCTGGAAGCGCATCTCGGCACTGGCATATTCAGCCCGCGCGGCTCTGAGCTTGGGCGTCTGGCTACTTTCAGCCCAAAGTGGAACCGTAAAGGTCAGTCCAGCTGAGACCCAGTCAGTCCCGGCAAAGTTACGCCCTAATTCTCTTTGCTGATACGTGACTTGCGCTCCCCAGTTTGGGCGCCACCCGGCTTCCGCACGATCTATCCCGTATTCAGCCACTCTTATCGCTGCATCGGCAATGCGAACTAGATGGAAGTCTTTCGCTTTTCCGGACCAGTCCCTTGGAGTGAGTTCAGGTGGCGCGATCTGCGTATCGATGCCGATGAGATTGATGAGCTGGGCTGAAATTTCCGCATCAGCGCGATCTAGATCGATAAGAGTTCGGGTAACAACAGTTCGCTCGGCTTCGATTTCGGCTAGGCGATAAACGGCTGGACGACCTGCATCGATTTCAGCCTTCACGACATTGGCGAGCTCGTCATATTTTGCATTGCGTTCTTGGGCCAGCCTGCGCTGGCCGTTAACGGTTGCTTTGCGGTGAAGCAGACTGATCAACCCTGCTTCCAGTTGTGCGCGCTGTGCTTCGCGAGTCAATGCAGTTTGCGCAGCCAGCGCGTGCTGTTCGCCGGCGCTGGCCTGCCGACCAGCTCGGTTGGGGAAATCCTGGCGGACGCCCACGGCTTTATGGGTCGGCAAGAAATCGGTGAAGGATGGTTCGAGAAGCGGAAAATTGTTTATGCCCAATGACACGACAGGATCCGGTAAAGCCGTCGCAGCGACACCGCGTTCTTCACTGGCCTGAGCCTGGTACTCTAAGGCAGTAAGACTTGGATACATTTCGAGCCGCGCGACCAAGTCCTCGAAGCTCTGGGCGAGCGCCAGCCTCGGGCCAGCCAATCCGACCACAAAGCAAGTAAGCACAAGAAGTCTTACAATTTTATGTAAAGACAGAGCTTTTAGCCCGATCAAAGGATTCGGGGATTCTGTCTGTTTGAAGATCTGCAAACACATACCGAGCACTCTGCACAAGACAAAGAGCCACCTTATAGGCGGCGTGCGACAAGCGTGATTGCTCACGCCCAGCAGAGTGACTTAGAGACGGAGGCGCTGCGTGATAAGGTACAGATTCGTACCGGGTGGACCTCGATCCAGGTTCGTAACAGCCAAGCGGATCGGTCTAAATCCAGAGTAGGGGTGTGCGCTTTGTGCTAAGGGTAACGCCTTCAGTACAGGTGGTGACGTCCGATCGAAGGTATGGTTTGTCAGATGCTCAAGGCTTCCCGAGACACAGTGGGAAGCGCAATCTGTTGGGCTGCGGTCAGATTCTGTTGGTTGTTCATGACCGTGACAGGGCATTTCTGACATGTCAGCACTGGTTGCCGGTGCGGCAAAGCTAACTTGTACGGACAACACAAGTGACGCCAACAAAAAGAAGGCGGTGAAAACGCTGACAGTCTTTCTAGTCGCCAAAAACGACATGTCGTGCCCTGGATCTCACTTTGTATTGAGTCTCTGAAAGATTTCTTGCCGCAACTTTCCCAGGAGTCAATTGTTTGCCACTATATCTAGGATAGCATTGAGAGGCAATTCCTTTCATGGTGAAGCCTGATCATCAAGTTTTTCCCCGTCGGAGGGACGTATGTCCAATGTAAACGTTTTGAAGCGGCGTCACATCATGGGTGCCGCGGCTCTTTCTGCGTTCGGCTCTTTCGCGTCAGTTAAATCAGAAGCCAAAACAAATGCGAAAATCGACTTTGCAGACACAGAGCTAAGGACATCGTGCCAATGTCAAGCTAAGAAGGTCGTCGGGCAATGAATGGGTATGGCGCCATTATTGGGCATTGTCAGACTAACTGGCCCGGAGCGGAAGAAGCCATGATACAGGATTTTCAGGCGGCAAGTTGACGCCACTCGGCCAGAGCAGCGTCTCGGTCTTGTTTGAAAATATCGCGACGGTTGAGATGACGTTGGTGGTTGAAGTGGTTGTAGATCAAGGCGTGGACAGAGGTAAATGTCTGCAGGGATCTGGGACAATTGGCTTATATTAGATTGCCTACACCTACGTAACATACTGATTGATTTATGATATTCCAGTTTTCTCCGCACAGCTAAGCCTTCCCAGGTTTTCAGCCGTAAGCATATCGTAAGAGGATTCATTCAAACCCCAGCGCATTGCTGCGCACGTTTGTCGGTTTTTGTTCGGCCATCCGAGGTAAGCGGGGATGTATCCGTTTTTGTTCGGTCACGGGGTGACGGAGGCGGATAATGTCACCGGTTCCCGGGGTCGGCCATATCTTCGCCGACGGCGCTTACGCCGGCCCTAAGCTGGCCGGGGCGCTGAAGAAGATCGGCGACTGGGCGCTGGAGATCGTCAGGCGCAACGACAAGGCGGACGGCTTCGTTGCGCTGCCGCGCCGTTGGGTGGTCGAACGCACCTTCGCATGGTTCGGGCGCAGCCGCCGCCTTGCGAAGGACTTCGAGGCGACCGTCGAGAGCGCCCTTGCCTGGCTCCTGATCGCCAGCATCCAAGTCTTCATCCGTAGACTAGGATCTGTTGACATTTAGTGGATTCCCAATGTCGCGGAAAAGTGATTCAAGCCTCCTTTTGCAAGGAGTGTTTGATGAAGTCAGAGCGTTTTGTGATCACGGACAATGTTTGGGAGAAAATTTGGCGTCATCTACCGGGCAAGGCGACGGACCGTGGCGTGACGGCGGCGGACAACCGCCTGTTTTTGGAGGCGGTTTTGTGGCGGGTGCGCGCAGGGTCGCCGTGGCGCGCTCTGCCCCCGGCGTTCGGCAATTGGAACAGCGTCTTCCAGCGCTTTCGCCGATGGGCGAAGAAGGGTGTCTTCGAGCGGCTGTTCGAGGAGTTGTCGGCGGAACCGGATTTCGAATATGCCCTCATCGACGCCACCATCGTCAGCGTTCACCAGAAGGCGAGCGGCGCAAAAGGGGGACTCAAAATCAGGCCATCGGCCGATCACGGGGCGGATTGACCACCAAGATCATCGCCCTGGTCGACGCACTGGGGTGTCTGGTCCGCTTCGTGCTGCTCCCTGGCCAGCGCCACGACATGATGGGCGTCCAAGCTCGGCCGCCACCGCCTTGTTGCCCACACCGTCCGCGCAGCGCAGGATCATGCGGCACCGATCCGCCATCGAGCGTGCAATCCGGTGTCGCCGAACCTGACCCTCCAGAAACGACCGTTCCTCGTCGCTCAGCACCAGCACCGCCAAGGGGCGTCCCATACCGCGTGGCATCGTGATGACCTCCATGCTCACACCCGCACGGACACAATACAATGATGCCTACTTCAGTTCCAGGTGACTAGGTCATGGGATGTCCGGCGGCCATGCGTTCCAGAACGTCCTTGAGATAAGCGTAAGGCTCGACGCCGTTGAGCTTGGCGGTGGTGATGAGTGAGTAGACGACGGCCCAGCGGTGACCGCGGCATTGTCAGACTAAATTTGTTAGTCTAGTGAGGTGAGTTTTCGCCGTTCCGAGCCGCGCCTTGCTTGGTCAATCCCATGCGAACTAATAGTTTAGTGCCTAAACCCAGGGAACAAGGGCCCAAGAGAGTTAACCCTAACCAGTTAGTCTGACAATGCCGTTACGTGAAAGGGATTGCGGATCGGCAGGCATTATGCAGGTATCCAACCACGTTGGATGAACGCAAACACGCCGGGTTCGTTCCTGAGCAGCCCGAAGACGCGGGTGGTCCGCACGGCCCGCCAGCCGAAAGGCGGGCGCCTGTGTCACGGGTGATCTAACGGCGCGGGGACAGAGTCGCGAAAACACGGAAGAAGAGGCGAAAGACTATGGACCAGGCTGGCGAACCACTCGAACCGGCCGGCGGCGAACCGACGCTCCGGCGCAGCATCAGCCTTTGGCAGATGACGCTTTACGGTGCCGGGGGCATGCTGGGCGCCGGTATTTACGGCCTGATCGGGCAAGTCGCCGCTGAGATGGGGTCTGCGATCTGGCTGGCCTTTGCGTTGTCTCTGGTCGCAGCGGGATTGACGGGATTGTCGTACGCCTCGCTTGGCTCGCGCTATCCGCGTGCAGGCGGCGCCGCCTATATCACGCAGCGCGCCTATCGCCGCAGTCTGTTGACCCACATCGTCGGCCTAACCGTGGCGTGCTCGGGCTTGACCTCCATTGCCGCCGGCGCCCGCGTGGTGGGCGAGAATCTGCAAGCCCTGGCCGCTCTCGAAGGCTTGCCCACCGGGACGTTGGCGTTCATCTACGTTGCCATCGTGGGTGCGATCGCCTATCGCGGCATCCGCGAGTCGATGTGGGCCAATGTCGCCCTTACACTGATGGAAGCGGGAGGGCTACTTCTGGTTATCGCGGTCAGCCTGCGTTTC
Organism: Rhodospirillaceae bacterium; assembly: GCA_965207985.1. Taxonomy (GTDB): domain Bacteria; phylum Pseudomonadota; class Alphaproteobacteria; order Rhodospirillales; family Rhodospirillaceae; genus CBDBND01. The sequence goes on from CBDBND010000027.1 coordinate 43,823, forward strand.
TGGGGCTCGGCGAACCTGATGGAGTTTCCGGTGGGCCCTGAAACCGAAGCAGGGCTTCCGCTGGTGTTCCTGGCGCAGGGAATTGTGCTCACCTTCTACGCTTTCATCGGTTTCGAGGACTCACTCAATGTCGCCGAGGAGTTGAAGAACCCGCGCCGCAACCTGCCGCTCGGCCTGGTGATGGCCCTTCTTCTGACCGTCGTCATATACATGAGCGTGGCGATCAGCGCCGTCTCGGTCGTGCCGTGGCAGGAGTTGGCTGAGGCCAACGCGCCCCTGGCCGAAGTCGTGGCGCGTGCCGCGCCCTGGTTTCCGGGGTGGGTGTTCATCGTTATTACCGTGTTCGCGGTCGCCAACACCGGGCTGATCAACTACGTCACCGCGTCGCGTCTGCTCTACGGCATGGCGCGCGACGGGCATCTGCCGCCCGTACTCTCGGGAATTCATCCGGTACGGCGCACGCCGCATGTCGCTATCGTGCTGATCTTCGTGCTGGTCGTGATTCTGATCCTGTCGGGTGACATCTCGGAACTGGCATCGGCGACCGTGTTGCTGCTGCTATTGGTGTTCTTGGTGGTGAACAGCGCATTGGTCATTCTGAAGATGCGGCCCGACGAACCCCCGGGTGGTTTCGAACTGCCGATCGCGGTGCCTGCGCTCGGCGCCATAGTCTGTGTCGTGATGTTTGCAACCCGCGTCGGGGCCGGGGACTGGCGTGCCCCGGTGATTGCCGGCGTTCTGTTGCTCGGGGTGGCCGCGCTGTATTTCATGCTCCGGTATCGACGCGCCGCAGACGAGGAATAGCATCCAGTTCTGCTCGAGCAGCATCTGGGCGGGCACTGTCAGACTAAATTGGCTTGAGCCAGGAAGTAAGGTCTCTTAGCCTCCAGTGATGCAAAATCCCTCCCGTTATTTCAACAGCTCGCCCGAGGTCATTCGCAGCGTTGTGATGCTGTATGTGCGATTTCCACTCTCTCTGAGACAGATCGAAGACCTCCTCCACGAACGCGGCATTGATATCAGTTATGGAACGGTAAGGTATTGGTGGAACCGCATTGGCCCATTGTTTGCCGCCGAGGTCCGGAAGAGGTGGATAGACCGGCGCAATTGGTCGAACTGGCGCTGGCATTTTGATGAGGTGTTCGTTCGTATAAGCGGGAAGACACATTATCTATGGCGTGCCGTTGACCATGAAGGCGAAGTCCTTGAGGTCTATGTCACGAAACGGCGGGATCACAGGGCTGCGCTTGAGTTCCTTAGACGTGCGATGAAGCGTTATGGTCGGCCGGCCACGATCGTTACGGACAGGCTAAAGTCATACAGGGCTGCGATGAAGGTGATGGGCAACGAGAGCCGCCAAGAGATCAAGCGTTGGCTCAACAATAGAGCCGAAAATTCACACCAGCCCTTCCGACGACGGGAAGGGGCGATGGCTCGGTTCAGAGACATCAAGACCCTGCAGAAATTTACCTCTGTCCATGCCTCGATCTACAACCACTTCAACCACCAACGTCATCTCAACCGTCGCTATATTTTCAAACAAGCTCGAGCCGCTGCCCTCGTCGAGTGGCAGCAACTTGCTACCTGAAAGTACCCGAATTGCGGCTTCTTCTACTCAACCCCAGTTAGTCTGACAATGCCCGCTCAACGCGGCGACCGGGACTCAGAACAGCCCCTCGATCTCGCCCCGGTCGTTCACTGTAATGTTGTTGGCCGAGGGAACCTGGGGGAGTCCCGGCATGGTCATGATGTCGCCGCAAATCGCCACAAGGAAACCGGCGCCGCAAGCTAGCCTCACCTCACGCACATGGAGATCGTGGTCCTCCGGTGCGCCCCGCAGGGTGGGGTCCGCCGAGAAGCTGAGCGGAGTCTTGGCCATGCACACCGGAAGCATACCGTAGCCGGCCTCCTGGTAGCCCTCGATCTGGCGCCGGACCTGGTCCGGTGCGCTTGCCGTGCCCGCCTTGTAAGTATTGCGCGCGATGGTCTCGATCTTGTCCCAGAGAGGCATCTCGTCGGGGTAGAGGAAGCGGAACTCTTCTTTGGGCGCCTCGGTTGCGGCCACGACCTTCTCGGCGAGAGCCACGGCACCGTCACTCCCTTCGCCCCAATGGGTGCAATCCACCGCTTCCACCCCATAACCGGCGCAGGCCTCTGTGACCACTGCGACCTCATCCGCGGTGTCGGCATTGAAATGGTTGAGCGCAACGACGACGGGAACGCCGAAGCTCTGGATATTCTCGATATGGCGCTTGAGATTAGCAACGCCCTCGCGAATGGCAGCGATGTTCTCGGCGCCGAACGCTTCGCGGGCGACACCGCCATGCATCTTGAGCGCGCGGACCGTGGCGACCAGCACCGCCGCGTCGGGTTTGAACCCCGCCTTGCGGCACTTGATGTCGATAAACTTCTCGCCACCGAGATCGGAGCCGAAGCCGGCCTCGGTCACCGTGTAGTCGACGAGTTTGAGGGCGGTTCGCGTCGCCATCACCGAGTTGCAGCCATGAGCGATATTGGCGAATGGCCCGCCGTGCACGAAGGCAGGCGTTTTCTCTAGCGTCTGCACCATGTTGGGCAGGATCGCCTCCTTGAGGAGCGCGGTCATCGGGCCCGGACCCATCAGGTCGCGGGCGAAGACTGGCTGCCGTCCGCGGGTCTCGGCGACGATGATGTCGCCGAGGCGTTCCTTGAGGTCGCCCAGGCTCTCGGCGAGGCAGAAGACAGCCATCACCTCGGACGCCGCCGTGATGTCGAACCCGTCCTCGCGCGCGAACCCGTTGGCAACGCCGCCGAGGGAGCCGACGATGGAGCGCAGTGCACGGTCGTTGAGGTCGATGACCCGGCGCCACGAGATCCGGCGCGCGTCGATGTCGAGCGAATTTCCCCAGTAGATATGGTTGTCGAGTAGCGCGGACAACAGGTTGTGGGCCGATCCAATGGCGTGGAAATCACCGGTGAAGTGGAGGTTGATGTCCTCCATTGGCACCACCTGGGCATAGCCGCCGCCCGCGGCGCCGCCCTTGACGCCGAAGCAGGGGCCGAGGCTGGGCTCGCGCAGGCAGATCACCGCCCGTTTTCCGATCGCGTTCAGCGCGTCCCCGAGTCCGATTGTGGTGGTGGTCTTGCCTTCGCCGACGGGCGTCGGCGTCATACCGGTGACCAGGATCAGCTTCCCGTCGGTCTTGCTGGCAAGGGTATCGATGTAGTCGAGCGAGACCTTCGCTTTATGCGGGCCGAAACGGTAGACCGCGTCTTCCGGGATGTCGAGTGAGCCGGTGATGTCGATGATTTCGGCCGGCGTGGCCGCGCGCACGATCTCGAGGTCGGATTTGACCTCGCTGCCCATGTTGTTGCTCATTCCACCTCCTAATCTTGCGGATCGGATAATAGGGACGCAAAGCGGCACATAAAAGACCGACCCGACCGTCAGCACTCCACGCGCGGCACCCAACGCAGCACGTCTGTCTTCGCCACGAAGTGCTGGTAGGGAGCGCCCGCGATAATTGGAAGTCGGTCATCCCACCGCGGTCCAATCGAAAGGGCCTTTTGCACTGGAATACACGCATCTACAAGGAACGCAACGCCATCAAGCGCATGATCCGCCGCCTCAAAGTCAACCGCGCCATCCCTACGCGCAATGAAAAGCCGGTCTGATTCTTCCTCGACGCAGCACATCTCGCCGCAATCCGTAAATGTATACGTTACGCAACTTTGTAAACAGAGCCTAGGGTCTGTTGACATTTAACGCATGGCGATGATGGTTGCGACGAGGTTGCAGTTTGCGGCGCAGCTGATGTCGGTCTTGTCGTAGCGTGTTGCGATGCCACGGAATTCCTTGATCTTGGCGAAGTAGTTTTCGATCAGATGTCGCCAGCGGTACATGTGCTTGTCGTAGGCCGCCGGCCGCTTCCTGTTGGCGAGCGAGGGAATGACGGCGCTTGCGCCACGTTGGTCCAGTTGCTCTCGCAGCCAGCCGGCATCGAATGCCTTGTCGGCGATGAGGGCATCGAAGTGAACGTCGTCGATCAACGGCTGGACGCCCATCATGTCGTGGCGCTGGCCAGGGAGCAGCACGAAGCGGACCAGACACCCCAGTGCGTCGACCAGGGCGATGATCTTGGTGGTCAATCCGCCCCGTGATCGGCCGATGGCCTGATTTTGAGTCCCCCTTTTGCGCCGCTCGCCTTCTGGTGAACGCTGACGATGGTGGCGTCGATGAGGGCATATTCGAAATCCGGTTCCGCCGACAACTCCTCGAACAGCCGCTCGAAGACACCCTTCTTCGCCCATCGGCGAAAGCGCTGGAAGACGCTGTTCCAATTGCCGAACGCCGGGGGCAGAGCGCGCCACGGCGACCCTGCGCGCACCCGCCACAAAACCGCCTCCAAAAACAGGCGGTTGTCCGCCGCCGTCACGCCACGGTCCGTCGCCTTGCCCGGTAGATGACGCCAAATTTTCTCCCAAACATTGTCCGTGATCACAAAACGCTCTGACTTCATCAAACACTCCTTGCAAAAGGAGGCTTGAATCACTTTTCCGCGACATTGGGAATCCACTAAATGTCAACAGACCCTAGTCCGGGGCTACGCCGCTTCGACTGCACCCCCGCCAGCTTGCGACTGCTGTCTCTCCTGAAAATCCTGTCCACCGATTATCATGGTGCAAAACATTCAACTGTGGACGAAGTGCTAGAAAGGGACAAGGGATCCTGTGATGCATGTATTGGAGCACGGTGACAGAGGTTCCTCGCAACCGCCCCTCCTAAAACGTGTAAAGTGCACCAATACCAAAAAGGCCTTGAAAATCATTTCCGTCTTGGCGAACGAATGGAGCGTTTTTTGCCTGTTTTACCAAGAAACCACCCTGCACCCGGGCGAGAAGTTGCCGACTTGCACGCTTATGGGATTCCCTACAATTCTACTCTAGAAAGAATAGTGTTTACAAGGGCCTAAGAAGCGCCATGTCGTTAACACGCGATATGTCCGGTCGATGTAACATTCGATCTGTCCGGTTTTATCCTGTCTCCGAGAGGAGGCGCGATGAACCGATCAGAAGTGTTACAGGAAGTTCGACTGATGAAGTTCGACGATTTGCATTCGAGGCGTACTGCGGGCAAACTGACGCAGGAGCAGGCCGCAGAGATCCTCGGCATTTCGGTGCGCACGATGCGCCGCTGGGAAGAGCGATACGAAGCAGAGGGGGCAGAAGGTCTGTATGATCGGTGCCTTGGCAAGCTGGCGAACAACCGTGTTCCAGCGGATATGCTACGGCGCCAAACTGAGAATTGCGCCGGCGGGACTTGCACCCGCTGGTTCAGCAGCTAGGGTGTGGGCTCAATTGATCCAGCATCTTATGGCGAAGAGTTGGATCATTGCGAGGAAGTTTTTGGCTGATTTCTCGAAGCGCGTTGCTAATCGGCGCATGTCTTTCATCTTGCAGAAGAACCGCTCGACGATGGTCCTTTGGGCATAGAGGTTTGGATCGTGCGGGATAGGATGACGCGCGTTGCTCTTTGAAGGAATGACAGCCAGCGCTCCTTCATCGGCGATCTGCTGCCTGATTTTGGCGGTGCCATAGGCCTTATCAGCGACGATGGCGAGCGGGGCCTTTTCCCAATCCAGGAAAGAGCCCATGGCTTGGCTGTCATGGACCTGCCCGCCGGTGATGTCCAGCCGGAGCGGGCGGCCCTTGGCATCTACGGCCGCGTGAACCTTACTTGTGCGACCCGCGCGTGAGCGTCCAATACCTTCTGCCAAGCCCCCTTTTTTGACCCTGCCGCTGCGCGGTGAGCCTTGACGATGGAACTGTCAATGAAGATCAGACTGTCCTCGCACTGCTTGGCAAGAGCATCGAAAATGCCTTGCCATACACCCCGCTCACCCCATCGGGTGTAGCGGTTAGCGGAACCGCCCATGAGGGACGCCATAGTCCGCGCCCGTCATATTGAGAGCGGCAACGGTTCCAACCATCGCCGATGAGGTCCCGTTCATGAGATTGCGTCCATGACAGGAACCGCAAGCAGCATCGTAGATGTCCTTACCGGCAGCCGCCTGCTGTTCGGTAAAAATACCTTGATTGGTGGTGTGCTCCGATCCGTCCACGTCTGCAGTGACAACAAGCAGGATCAGAATTCCCGCTAAAAAGACGGAGACTTGCGACTCAATGACGCGCATTGTCAGCCGACCCAGGTTCAGACGGAAAATCCTTCAAGATTGAGCGGTAGTGATCTGATCCGTCTCCCCGATGCCGTGAAAATCGCATTGGTCACGGCCGGTATGAGAGGTGGCAGTGGTGGTTCGCCGAGTCCGACGGGCGGGTGATCGGACTGAATGAAATGCACGTCAACCTCGGGCGCGCTTGCAATCTTGAGCAACGGATATTGGTCGAAGTTGCCTTCCTGAACCCGGCCATTTTCTATGGTCAAGGCTTGGCTGACCATGGAGCTGAGACCGTCGATCACCGCACCTTCACATTGACCCTCCGCGCCGCTCATATTGACGATGGGGCCGACGTCGGCAGCGACGGTAACTTTGTGGACGGTCAGTTCGTTGTCCGATTCCATGCTCACTTCGGCCATTTCTGCCACATGGGCGTAATGGCTGAAATAGAACCCGAGTCCCAAGGCACGGCCGTCAGATCTGCTGTTACCCCATCCTGCTTTCTCGGCGGCGAGGGTGATCACATCGGCGGCCCGGCCGGTATTGAGCGCGGTTTTGTTTTGCGGCTCGAGCCATCGCCGTTCTCCAAGCACCTCCAACAAGAACTCGAGATGGTCACGCCCTGCCGCGACCGCCATCTCGTGCAGGAAGGATTGGAAGACAAAACCGAAGGCATTAGAGGCCGGCGCGCGCCACGCACCGCTGGGAATGGTCCAAGGCAGAAACGATCGGGTGTATTCCGCGTTATCCAAAACGGGGCCCGGGAAAATGCTCGGCCACATATCAGCGCTGCTTAATGCCGTTTCCCCACGTGCTGCCATTATTGCCAGTGTGGTATGTTTATATGCATCTCCATTGGTCGTGCGGCGAAAGAGGTCCATTCAAAGGTATGTGACAGGACTCTCTCAGAGTCTGGCCGGAAAAGAATCGTTTATTTTCATAACCTTGCTAGTCTACGGATGAAGACTTGGATGCTGGCGATCAGGAGCCAGGCAAGGGCGCTCTCGACGGTCGCCTTGAAGTCCTTCGCAAGGCGGCGGCTGCGCCCGAACCATGCGAAGGTGCGTTCGACCACCCAACGGCGCGGCAGCGCAACGAAGCCGTCCGCCTTGTCGTTGCGCCTGACGATCTCCAGCGCCCAGTCGCCGATCTTCTTCAGCGCCCCGGCCAGCTTAGGGCCGGCGTAAGCGCCGTCGGCGAAGATATGGCCGACCCCGGGAAACCACGCCCCCACCTCGGCGAGCAGCGACGGCGCACCGTCGCGATCCTGGATGTCAGCCTCGTGGACCACGGCACCGAGCAACCGCCCGCCAGTGTCCACCACGATATGGCGCTTGCGGCCCATCACCTTCTTACCCGCGTCAAACCCGCGCGGACCTCCGCTTTCCGTGGTCTTCACCGACTGGCTGTCGATCACCCCGGCAGTCGCGGCAGCGGCCCGCCCCTCGGCCTCGCGGGTGCGCGCCAGAAGCGCCCGGTTGACCTCCTGCCACGTCCCGTCGTCGCGCCACTTGTAGAAATAGTACTGAACCGAGCTGCGCGGCGGAAACTCGCCGGGCAGCATGCGCCACTGGCAGCCGCTGCGGGCCATGTACAGGATCGCGGTCATCGGCGCCCCGGTCAAATTGCAGTGGACCCGGGAAGACGACATCCGCAACGATCACTACCGGCCGGGCGGATTCCACCATCTGAGCGGCGCCTTGGACGAGTCCGGGCGTATAACGGCCATTCGCGATCATTTCGTCACATTCTCGGAGGATGACCACGCCTCCCCACAGGCATTTGAAACATATAGATATCCACGGGGAGAATCCGTCCGCCTTGATTTGCGGAAGGCCAGCCAGCCACGGGGCCCGGCGTTAGACCTGGGCTGTCGGTGCTCCAGACCATCCAAAACGTTTTAATTTCAATGCGTTATAAGTCATCTGTTGCACCAGTGTGCCGTGCATAGCGAGTATATTTAATCGTTAACGTCTGCAACCAAAGAGAGTGATGGGCGTTTCCTAAATAATCCCAATGTTGTGATGCGTCATGGCAGGCCAGTGGGGGCTGGCGAATGGGCTTGTCCGCACCCGGATGTGACACGCCTCCTAGAATTTTCAGAGCCTAGGTGCGCAAACGGAGAGCTTTGAGTGAACAGCAGAGAAACTGTAGCGGCCGTTCCAATTCAAGCGTTGAATGAGCGCTTGATCTGGACGCTTGCGGTCATTCTTTTCTCTTTAGGATTTATTGGCGAGCCGGCACGCAGTGCTTCGCCCTTACACGTCAGCACCATTTTCTCGACCGCGCAGTCGTCTTCGCAGTCCTTCTTGCGCTTCTACAACGTCAGCGACAGTGACGGCACCGTCAGAGTAACCTTGCGTGACGCTGAGTCCGGGCAGTCCTTGGGGCAATGGACGAGCCCGAACATTCCCGCCGGAGCGGAGCACCAGTTTCCCATCGAGACCGTCGAAAACGGCGCCGGTCCGATCTTGGGCCAGCCCGACTATTATTCGATTGCAATTGAGTCAGAGTTTGTCGGCTATTTTCAGCATGTGTTGTGGCGCTCCACCGACGGCACGCTGACCAACTTGAGCACCTGTGCAAGCGAGATCACGTCCGATGCGAACAAATTGGGCGGTGTACATTCTTCGCTGTTGGCAAACAGTTATCCAAGCTCCGTTGTGATCAATAACACGAGAACGGACGCTGCCTCTGCCACGCTCGGCATTTACGATGCCCGCGACGGATCAAGCCTCGGTACGGTCGAGACCGCATCCATTCCGCCCGAGGGGCAGGTCATTTTGACGGCCAGTGACATCGAGGGGGCTACCGGCATAACTCCGACGGGCGACATGTTCCATTACGTCGTCACGATAGAAGGTTCGTTCACCGGGCACCTGCAGCATCTGGTTGAAAACGTGCAAGCGGGGGTGACAACGGACATGAGTGCAGCCTGTGCCATGATGGGCTCTCTCTCCACGTTACCGAAATCACCCCTGCGCAGCGGAACGGTGTTTTCAACAGCGCAACAAAGCTCGCAATCGTTCCTCCGCTTTTACAACGACGACACAGGCGAGGGGACAATCACCGTTTCCCTCATTGATGACGAAAGCGGCGAGGCGCTGGGGCAGTGGACCAGCCCGAGCATCCCCTCTGGTTCGGGGCATCAGTTTTCAATCAGTGACATTGAAAATGGTACGGGAGAGAGTTTTACCAAGCCCGATTTCTACTCGATCCGCGTTGAATCGGACGTCGTCGGATATTTTCAACACGTCCTGTGGCGGGCGGCAGACGGCACGCTGACCAACTTGAGTACCTGTTCATCGGGTGTGACCGCAAACGCGACAACATTGAACAGCGTCCATTCCTCAATGCTCGATGAGGGGTATCCGAGCACCGTGGCCGTAACCAATACGGGATCTACAGCCGTAAGTGTCACGCTCGGCATTTACGATGCGCGCGACGGCAGCCATCTCGGGGACTATACGACTTCGCAAATTTCAGCCAACGGAACGGCGCTGATTTCCGCAGTGATGATTGAAGCGGAGATTGGCACACCAACGGATGGCGTGTTTCATTACGTCGTCAGGGCTGAAGGTGCGTTCACGGGTTATCTGCAGCACCTGGTCAACAACGTTGAAGCCGGTGTCGTCACCGATATGACCACCGTGTGCGCCATGAAGGCGCGGCCGACGGCGGAAACTTATGTTTCCATAACTGACTCTCCAAGGTTCGGTGCTTCTTGCGAGGCGGGTCAGATCACACGCGATGGTCAACTGCTTGTGTGTTCAGACGAAGGCACGTTCCGCTACGCGCTGCATGAAGACATTCCGGACAATCCGCCGGGGGGATATAACGAACGGCCATCCTGGTATCCGCCTTTGTCCGCTGTGTTTACGGCGTTTGATCCGCCCAGCTGTCCTGAGTCCGGCAAAATCACACTGACCCACATGGTCATGCCCGTCGAAGTGTTGACGGAAACCTTGCCTCAGGGCCGGATGAACGGCAGCCACGTAACACCCACAGATCACGGCTACATTGCAATTGATACGGAGGGGTATCACTCCAAGAGATTACCGAAGACGGTTACGCGCCCGTCTATGCACCTGCCGACGGCGAGATTATCAAAATCGATTTGCTGGCTGCTGAGAGAATTTACATGGCCATCGCCCACGGCTGCGATACGTACACGGTGTTCATCGAGATTAACCGGCTGGGTGGTGTGCTGGCCGACTTTCAGCAAGAGCTGGAGGACAACGGTCGTGTGTCGTCCCATATCTCGGTACAAGCTGGGGATATCATTGGGGAGCACGGCGAAGGTTTTCTCGACTTTCAAGTTAATGACGGTAACATCTGGCTGCCCGGTTACGTGGCGCCGTTCGGCTATGTTGGGGAGGGCTGGAAACCCTATACGGTCGATCCGCTGGATTACTTCACCCCGGCCCTAGCCACGGCTTTCGAAGCGACATTGCCCCGCGAGGACGAACCACGCTGGGGCATCATCGATCACGACGTCGCTGGTACGGCGGCCGGCAACTGGTATGTGAGCGGGACTCTCGGGTATTCGGGCGTGAGCGTCGAAGACTTCAGCACGGCAACGGCAGAGCTACCGAACGCATCCCTCGCCGGCAAACTCACCTACGCTTGGAGTCATCTCGCCATCGCCGAGCATTGGATCTACCCGCAGAACTGGGTGTTTTCTATCGGGTGGTGGGAAGACGAAGCCGGCGATACTGGGCGGTTCTGTATCGACCTGACGGATGGTAACCCCGCGCCGTCAGCATTGACGCCGGAACACGGCACCGTGGTGTACGTGTTGCGCAAACTGCTCAATGCCCGCGATGTCACCCCTGATGACGGCAATCTCTGCGACGGAATCATCCGCGGGATTGTCGCCATGCAGGTCAACGGCGATGAAACGCTTTTCGTTGAGCCGATCCCGGGCGTGGAAAGTACGGCAGACTTTGAAGACTTCAGTGCCGATATGCGGACGTACCGGCGCTAAACAAACCTCTCGTCACTCGGAATACCATGACCAGTCGGCTGGGTGGCTACTCCGCCGCGGCGCCAAGTTCCGGATTGACGAACTGCTCCGATTCATAGGGCTTTGGCCATTGGCCTCCGTCGTTGGCATTCCCCGCCACGTCCACCGGTGCGGCTCTGCCCCTGAGCACGGTCGCGTTTGGATCGTTTGGCGGGAAAGACGCTTTGAACGTGTCCATCTCGGCCTTATCGGGCCAGAGCACACCTAATGCGGCAATTTGCTCCGCGCCGCCCCGCGCCGGGAACCAGATCGCGCCACCTCGCGCGATGGTCATCTTCGGCATGTCATTTCGCCATGGCGTCGGATAGTACGTGAACCCGCCAGTCTCAGGATCCAGACGTACGAAGTAGTTGTCAGAGCTGGACCAAACCTTGTCGTCCGGATCCACCCATGTGTCATAGGGTGTGGCGAACTTCACGGGGATTTGGAAAACGGTCGTTTCGCCGGTGGTGGGATCGAGCTTCTCCATACGGCCGCGATCGTAGACGCCGTACCAAATGTTTCCTTTGGAATCGAGACCGGGACGGCGGCTCAAGCAAGGCCGGCTCGGAGACGGATAGGCTTTCGTTGTCTGGGTGGTGGGGTCGTAGACCGCTACACCGCAGGCATGAAACTCGTTCCACCAGAACCGGTCCTGGCGGTCGACCACGCCGCCATAGGGCGAGCCGTTCATGCTCGGGCTGTCAATGTACGTCCAGGTGCCGGTCGCGCGGTCCATGCGGCCGATCTTGTTGAAACGGATGTCTGTCCAATAGACGTTACCTTTGGAATCGATGAAGGGCGTGAGGCCGCCCATGTCCCTGTGGGTCTCCGAGTCCTTGCCGTAGGCGTCCCAGTTGCCGGTCTTGGGATCGAAATGCACAACGCCGGCCTTCAAGGCCGCAAACCACACCGTGTCGTCCGTATCGATCGCAATGCCGTGCGGCGCCCACGAATCATGTGGGGTCAGGTAATATTTGTGTTCGCCCGTCGCAGGATTGAGGAAGGAGATGGCGCTGCGGCGCGTATCGGTGCTCCAGATGTTGCCTTTGCTGTCGAAGGTGATCTCCTGCCTCATTATATTGGGCTCGTCTTCGGTCCGCGGAAACGTGTACATGATGTATTGCGCCTTCCCGAGAACCGTCTCGTCGCGCGGCTCGGTCTCTTCTTCCAACACCGCGCGCACCGGTTTGTCGTCGCCGAAATTCTCTTCGAGATAGTCGAGCAGCACCTCGCGCTTCGCCAGCGGCAACCGCTCCGGCAACAAGAACGGATCGCTGTCGGGAACGCCCCAGTGCGGCGAGGTTGTCATGTAGTCAACGACGGCCCCCCAACCGGCGCGGGATTGCGGTTGTGCCGGAAGGAAGTTCCAAGCATGACAAACTGTGCAGTCGTTCTGGACGATGTCGCGGCCCTCGCTGGGCGGGTAGAGCTCTTCGAAAGGCACGAGCATGCGGCCGGGCAGGGCGCGCGGTCCGACAGGATATTGCACCGGCTCGCTTGCCGTCATGGTGATGGGAACCTGAGCTGTTTGGTCCGCCGAAATGGTGACGGTGGTGCGGTCTGAGGTGAGACCCTGATGCTCCGCCCAAACTTCGTAAGTCCCAGGCATGACGTTCACAGCGGAGTACGTTCCGCCCTCGGTGAACACGACATAGATGATGTTCGCGTCGGCTTTGCGGGCAAAGACCTTCGCAGCGGAAAACGCCGTCGGTGCCGTCACTGTCCCCTCTAGGTCACCTGTGCCGGCAATTTTCGCTGCCGCAGGCGTGGTGAGCGCCGCCGACAACATGAGAATGCCCAAAATTTTGTGCAACATCACATCCTCCTTCAGAACGTCAGAGTGCGATATTTCAGCCGCCTGTCCCAACCAGCAACCAACTCTTCTCTGCCACCCAGCCAGCGTAAAGAATTATGAATGGAACGACCCAAATGAGAGGTGTCAGTTTATCGAGCCAGCGCGCGGGTAGAAAGAGCCGACCAAGCACAGAGACTATTATGGCGGGAATAATTGCGATAGCGATCCAGCCGTACCACGTCATGGCCGGACCAAGAACTCTACTGGGAATGTCAGTCAACGAAAACTGTTTCACCAGCGGATAGTATCTAAACAACGGGTAATTTATGTAGACCGCCACGGCGTAGCTAAGGCCAGCGACAATCGTGAAGAGGGGTAGCGATATAAAACGGGTCATATCAACCCCCGTACATTGTTTAGCAAGTGACCGATCACGAGATTCCACCACACGGCAAACAATATCAAAGACGTGACAAACCGCCGGGTCATAACGTATTCGCCTATGGGGACGCTCTTCCAGTAATGCCAATAGGCCGGCAGAAAAAGGAGTGCGATAACGGCGATGTGCTCCTTGGCTTGGAACAGAAAGATTTCAGTGAAAAGGCCGAAGTCCGCAAGCGACGCTTTTACGTCAAGAATGTAAGCCGGGTAGATGTAAGAGCCGAGTGCGAAGTCGACCACGTAGAGCACGACAATTGCAGACACATATCCAGGAGCAGGCACGGCCCTGAAACGGTCGACGAACACCTTCGCGGGCGATGGCCGCCGCCAGACGCTCAAACCCTGATGGGTGATCGCGCCCATCAGCGCTATGGCTACGAGGCCATGAAGTAAAAGCAAAAAAACGGTCATCGCGATCTCGCCTCGCTTGGGAAACGTAGTCGGGCTCGGGTCATTCTTGCGGATCCTGTGCTGGTTCAGACTTGCGCATGACGAAGTCGATCTCTTGCAGGCCCATGGGCTGGCGGCCGCGATTTCGGATCAATTGGCGAACCATCTCATAGCCAGACTTTTCAACGGTAAACTCAACTCTTTCAGAATCCAACTGAGCCCCCTCTCTGGCAACAATGCGAGCGACATCGACGGTCCTGAAGCGGCCGAGTATGTTGGTCCATGTGCCGGCAGTACTCGTATGTTCGTCCCCTTCTGCGCTAACAGGACCGGTTGCCCGCCAGCGCACAAGGGCATCCTGCAAGTAGTTGCCGTCTTCATCCTTGACGGTCCCGACAAAGATGAGCTGATTGTCCAACGGAACGTCGATGATCTCGAAGAAATCATCGCCGTCTGCGTAAGCGTCGATAGAGAGGAATATGCATCCGACAAAGACCAGAATCCGAAGAAAAGATGTCTTCATTTTATCCAATCTGAGCCAATGTGCCCGTTGTGAAAAGAGGAAAATGGTAAGACCGATACCCGAATGGACACAGTGCTCAGCCAAATAGACCTTGTAGACAGTGGCGCACAAGGAAACAATGGGATCAATCTGAGTTTAAAACCGGCACCGGTGGTTTGAGAGTTGCCATTGCCGGGCTTCGTCATGATAGGAAACGCATGCGTCTCGCTTTATTGTTTTTCCTATTGGTCATCATTGCTCCACCCGCAATGTCGGAAACATTGGCCGCAAACCGGATGGAAACGATCAAAGCGCGGGGTAGTTTAACGTGCGGCATTGTCGCCCGTGTGCGCGGGTTCACAGACATTGATTCAGAGGGGCAGGTTTCAGGCTTCGAACCCGACCTTTGCCGCGCCATAACGGCCGCGGTTCTAAACTCATGTTTGGCTGGTCATTCAAAAAATGCGTTGGCTTGGCGAATATAGTCAGCAAAAATAAGCTAGAGCGGTATGATTTTAGGTTGGGTCATATCCTGCGTTTTTGAAATAGTTGGCGCATTCATTTGAGGTATAGGTATCGAGGAGTCTGCCGATGGCGGCTGAGACGGCCTCGACGGTTCGCGGCGCTTCGAGGCGGAGCAGATGCTTGAGCTTGGCGAAGACCTGCTCGATGGGATTGAGGTCGGGGGAGTACTTGGGCAGGAACAGGAGCCGGGCGCCGGCCTGGCGGATGGCCTGTCGCACGGCCTTGGACTTGTGAGAGCCGAGGTTGTCCATGATGACGATGTCGCCGGGCTTGAGGGTTGGGACCAACACGTCCTGCACATAGATGCGGAAGCGCTCGCCGTTGATCGGCCCGTCGACGAGCCAGGGCGCATCGATTCGGTCGTGGCGCAGCGCGGCGAGGAAGGTCGCGGTGTGCCAGCGGCCATGTGGCGCCTCGCCGATCAGTCGCGCGCCCTTTGACCCCCAGCCCCGCAGGGGCGCCATGTTGGTCCTGGTCCAGGTCTCGTCGATGAACACCAGGCGCGTCGGGTCAACCCGGTCGCGGTACTTCAACCACTGAGCGCGGCGGCGCGCCACGTCACGGCGCCGACGCTCGCCAGCCACCAGCGTTTTTTTTATAGCTCAGGCCCTGCTCGTGAACGAAGGTCCAGACCGAACGGTAGTCCACCTTCAGGCCCCGATCCGCCAGCTCCCCGACAAGCCCATGAAGCGTGAAATCCCCCCGCGCCACCCGGTCCCGCAACCAGCGCTCGTGCGCCCCCCGGATCGCACGCGGCTTGTAACCGCCCATCCGGCCCGGCGCCGCGCTGCCCGTCCGCCGGTAGCGCGCCAGCCAGGCAACCGCCGTGCTCTCGCCGATCCCGAAATGCCGCGCCGCCGCCCGGCACGACATCCCGTCGCGCGACACAGCCGAAATAACCCGTTCTCGAAGATCAAGGGAATAAGCTCTTGCCATCCTTGCTGGCCTCCTTACCCAGCAAGAATCTTGAATCAGAAATCGAAAAGCTTGTGAATCCCTAAAATGACTCCGTCTAATCACATAAAGCTCTAGTGGTTCGTCATTAACAGTACATAACCAAAATACGCTCAGGTAACGTTGCAAATCCCATGGAATGGTAGTGTCCAGAATCTTTCGCACATTTGTTTTGGGCTGGTGGTCTGATCCGGTCAGGCGATCATCGTTTTTTCCTTGAGCAGTTTCATGTTGAGGTATCGTTTGGCGGACCATTTGGTTCCCGCGATGTGCCTCAACCTGGCCGCGGCCAGGTTGAGGGCGCTTTCGCCGTCCGGGAATGCGCCGACCGCGCGGGTCCGCCGCCTGATCTCGCGCATCAGCCGCTCAAGCGGAGTGTTGGTGCGGATACGCCGCCAATGCTCGTCCGGGAAGGCGTAGTACACCACGGTCTCATCGACGGTCTCTTCCACCAGTTGGGCGGCCTTCGATAGCCGCATGCCCTTGAGCTTGGCGATGACCTCATCGGCCTTGGCGCGGGCCGCCGCCCGGTCTTCCTGGGCATGGATGGCCTTGAGCATGTGGGCCACCTCGCGCACCTTGGTGTGAAGCTTCCTCTCGTAGCTCCCGGCCCGGGTGTCCCGGAGGGCCTCCGTGCGCTCGTAGCGTTCCGCATTGCACAGCCGGTCCGCCTCGGCGTCCAACAGCGCATTCAGCGTCTCCTCCACGCTGCCGCGCACGATCTTCCCCAGGTGATCCTGGATGCGATCGTCGTCAATCCTGATAACGTTCGACAACGGCTTCGTGCTATCTTCCTTCATGGTGGCTCCTTCGTTCTGGGTCCGTTGATTCCGCAAAACCAACCTAACCAGATCAGGGGCCACCAACCCAATAAATGTGCGAAAAACTTTCTACGTTATCCATGGAATGTTTGGTGCCATTTCCTCCTATGTGTTCAGGCCGTTTACAATTCTGACCATGGCTGATCGCGACTATATAAAAAAGCGCGCCTTCGAAATTCAACGAGATTTACAAGCCGGTAGACTCGATGCTGGTGTATTAGGTTACAAGACACTAGGGTGTGGACTCAATTGATCCAGCATCTTATGGCGAAGAGTTGGATCATTGCGAGGAAGTTTTTGGCTGATTTCTCGAAGCGCGTTGCTAATCGGCGCATGTCTTTCATCTTGCAGAAGAACCGCTCGACGATGGTCCTTTGGGCATAGAGGTTTGGATCGTGCGGGATAGGATGACGCGCGTTGCTCTTTGAAGGAATGACAGCCAGCGCTCCTTCATCGGCGATCTGCTGCCTGATTTTGGCGGTGCCATAGGCCTTATCAGCGACGATGGCGAGCGGGGCCTTTTCCCAATCCAGGAAAGAGCCCATGGCTTGGCTGTCATGGACCTGCCCGCCGGTGATGTCCAGCCGGAGCGGGCGGCCCTTGGCATCTACGGCCGCGTGAACCTTACTTGTGCGACCCGCGCGTGAGCGTCCAATACCTTCTGCCAAGCCCCCTTTTTTGACCCTGCCGCTGCGCGGTGAGCCTTGACGATGGAACTGTCAATGAAGATCAGACTGTCCTCGCACTGCTTGGCAAGAGCATCGAAAATGCCTTGCCATACACCCCGCTCACCCCATCGGGTGTAGCGGTTATAGACCGTGGTCCGCGGGCCGTAACGCTCCGGTAAGTCCCGCCATGGGGCACCCGTGCGCAGAATATAGAAGATACCGTTCAAGACCTGACGGTCATCCTTACGCTGAGGACCGCGCCCCTGTTTGGGAAGAAGTGGGCCGATCACCGACCACTCCTCATCTGTCAAATCAAATCGTGCCACTCTTGCCTCCAATAAAAGAGGCTGTGAATCACACCTGCTTAGGTAAAATCAAGACATTGAATTGGGTTCACACCCTAATCAAAGAATGCAGTTCGACCATTGAAAGTTTGGCGCAAACCGATCCGTCATTCCAAGTATTCCACCGGTACTTAGCTTTGCAGTGCACTCTTTTCAACATCCTGCAGGAACAAAGAACGTCACGGGGAGAAAGTTTCTATGTAGATTTAAGTGAACTGACTTTTGGTCGCGTAGACGTAATCTGCATTGACGATGATACAGTCAAGTTCATTGAACAGGCCCAATACAGCATGGGTGGTAACCAGGAGAGGATGTTCAAACTCTGGAGAAATTACTTTGAATTCTGCGGTTATACGGATGACACCGTGCCCATTGCCGTTCTGTATGTTGTAAACTTTGTCGTAAATGATGTGCTGGAGAATCTGCCCTATCTCGTACCAGGTCGGGCGCTAGTCGATGTGGGCTCAAGCATTGGTTTAGCCGATCTGTTCCTGCGCCATTTTGGATTTACGCAAGCCTATATGATCGACATTAACGAAGATGCCCTCGCCGCGGGAAGAATGTTGGCTGCCCTCGCCGCGGGAAGAATGTTGGAAAGATTAGAACTATCAGGGATGCACTTTCTTAAGCCAGAAGAATGGGAATCCATACCTGCTGATCAGATCGATCTCATACACTCCTTTCGATCTTGGCTAGTCAAATATCCGTTTGAAGAATACGAGAGCCTTTTTTTAGAATATCTAAAGCCTGGACTAAGGGCCGCCGTCGATATCAAGGAAAAATGGACACCCGCCGAAAGTAGCACCCTCATTGTAAACGCTCAAGATCGATTCCTGATCAATGGATACAAGCGGACTCCCCGTATTATGTTTGTGTACTGACAAAGTTTTCAAACAAAGACAGACGTCATTACAAACAGATTTGCAAAAAGACATGATCCGGAACAGATCACGACGTGTGGCCCGGGAGATCCGGATGCGGACCAAGACCGACGGAGGCAGAGTCCGCCATTCTACCGTTAAACTATTCCCCAGCAGGGATACGCGAAATGCCGCGACCAGGTTCTGGTCTATTTTATTTTATTCCGGTCCGCCAAAACCAAATCCTCCAACCGTTAGACGGTTGGTTACACTCGGCCTATTGTGAGGCAACGCCGGTTTCGTCAGGGTCTCGCGCCAACGCTGAGGGAAAGGACGTTCATGCCCGTCTTACTCGCCGCTTTGGTGATCATCGCCACATCCACAATGCCATCGGCTATGGCCGCAAGCCGGATGGAAACGATCAAAGCGCGGGGTAGTTTAACCTGCGGCATTGTCGCCCGTGTGCGCGGGTTCACAGATATTGATTCAGAGGGGCGGGTTTCAGGCTTCGAACCTGACCTTTGCCGCGCCGTAGCAGCCGCGGTTCTTGGCCAAGACGCCAAGGTGACGTATGTGACGGCGGATAATGTCGAAAGTTTCATTGAGAGCGGTGAACCAGACGTCGTTGCGCGGCGCCTGACGGTTACGCTGCGCCGCGACCTGCAGCCCGGGCTTACATTTAGCCGGGTGGTTTTTTATGACGGCACAGCCCTCCTCGTTCCTATTGCATCGCAGGCGGCGACGCCCTCTGCATTTGCCGGGCATACCATTTGTGTGCGCGATCAGTCGGAAGCCGACGTTGGTCTCTCTTCCTATTTCGCCGCACGGCGCCTAACGTTTGAGGCAATTCGCGCAGCAGACCTTAAGGACGTTACGGACACATTCTTAAGCGGAGACTGCAATGCTTTGGCTGCCGATCTGTCCGAACTCGCTCCGATCCGGGCCGATAGGCATGAGAGATTCGCAATTCTTCCGGAGTTGTTGTCAAAGGAGCCCCTCGCTCTCCTGACGCACGCGGACGACCCGCAATTCAACGCCATCGTAGATTGGACGATGAATGCCCTAATCGCGGCCGAGGAACTGGGTATTGCCGCGGATGATGCTAATTCGCCGCGTGATCACCTCGTTTCGCAAATGCGACAATTTCTAGGGCTTGACCCTGGCAACGGTGCAGCGCTCGGCCTTCGTGAAACGTGGGCCGCTGACGTCATCGCGACTGTCGGAAACTATGGTGAAATCTATGCGCGCAATCTGGGTGATGGCAGTGCGATCCAACTGCCGCGCGGATACAACGCGTTGTGGCGGGACGGCGGCCTCCTGTACGCGCTGCCTATGCGCTAGGGCACAACCAAACAGGTTAGCAATTGCGATGTCCCGAACCTTTAGCCCGCTCCCCACATCACTCGATCCACATCCAACGATGCTCTAGACTAACAATCGACCCGATGCATAAAAGCCATCAGGTCGGGTAGGGAGAAAGCAATGTTCGCCAAACAACTAAAATCGGCGCTGGGCGCGACTGTGTTTTTGATGGCGTTCAACGCAGACCAAGGACAGTCGGCCGACGCCGATCAATCAGAGGCCGATTTTATCCGCGGTGTCGTCACCGGCGTCACTGGACCCGAGGCCGGTGTATGGGTGATCGCGGAGACCAATGATCTGGCTACACCGTTTACGAAAATCGTCGTAACGGATGACCAGGGCCAGTATGTCCTGCCGCAATTGCCGCAGGCGAATTACAAAATATGGGCGCGCGGCTATGGTTTGTTAGACAGCGATCCGGTTGATGGTGTTCCCGGCCAAAGTGTCGACGTTAATGTCGCAAATGCTCCGGACGCGCAAACTGCGGCACAAATATACCCGGCCAACTATTGGTCGTCGCTGATCGAAATCCCGGACAAAAGCGAATTTCCCGGCACAGGCCCGAATGGCAATGGAATAAGTCCGGCTTTTGAGATGCAGGAGTATTGGCTGCTCAATCTCAAAGCCCGCTGCGCATCCTGCCATCAATTGGGGAACGAAGTGACGCGCGTGGCCCTGCTGGATGATGCCGTCGAAGCCTGGGAGCAAATGATAAATAAGGAGCGCGATCAGGGCGATATCACGCTCAGTAATAGTGCCAGGGATTATAAAAATTCGATGGTCAACGGCATGACCTCTTTCGGGCGGGAGCGCGCCTATAAAATGTTCGCCGATTGGTCCGTGGCGATCCGAAATGGTGCCGTGCCTGCGGCGCCGCCGCGGCCCGAAGGGTTGGAACGAAATGTCGTGCTGACCATGTGGGATTGGGGCGAAGAGCGCGCGATTCACGACGAGGTGACCACCGACCAGCGCAATCCGACGGTCAATGCCAACGGCCCCATCTACGGTGCGATCGGTCTTTACAACCAAGAGCCTCGCTTTGGCGCCCTATCCTTCCTGGATCCCGTCACCCATGAAGCGAAACTGATTCCGGCCAACCGATTGGATCCGGACTCTCAATTCTTGCCGCCGTCCGGCATCGAGTGGTCGCTGCACACGCCCATGCTGGATCAAAAGGGCCGCGTTTGGACGACGTCCGTAACGACCGAGCCAATACCCAGTCCGATCGATTGCTTCGACCCAACCAATAAATTTGCGAACTATTATCCGATCGACAACCCCCGCTTTCCGGCGGCCACGTCGACCAAGTATGTAAGTCTGTATGATCCTGAGACGGGAGAAGAACAGCCAATTCCTGTCTGTTACATGAGTCATCATCTTAGGTTCGCCTATGACGCGGACAACACACTTTTCCTCAGCAGTATTCAAACCCGGGATGCCATTGGTTGGCTGAATACCCGCGTCTACGATGAAACCCAAGATCCCATGCAAGCCATGGGATGGTGCCCGCTCGTTTTGGATACCAGCGGAGACGGCAAAATCGATCCCGACCGCACCACGTGGACGCCATTAACAGGAGGCCTGAGGGGCGCTTTAGAAGGCCGGGACGATCCTGGGGAGGACGGAATTGCGCGGGGGGAATCACCGGCCACCGGCGGTGACACCCAATACACCTTCGGGTCTTATTCCATCTCTGTTTCGCAAGTGGATGGCAGCATTTGGTTCGGTGCGCCCGGTTCCCCCCATCCGGGAGGGATCGGACGTCTCAGTTTAGGCAATAACCCGCCTGAAACCTGCGTGACGGAATATTATCAGCCGCCAAAAAATCCGGACGGCACCGCCAAAGCTTTTTTTGATCAAGGGATGGATCTGGATTCCAAAGGCATTGCCTGGGCTGCCTTCTCCAGCGGCCATCTCGGAAAGTTCGACCGCAGCAAATGTCAGGTGATAAATGGCCCGACAGCCACGGGCCAACAGTGCCCAGAAGGCTGGACAATCTATGAGACCCCCGGTCCGAAAATCGCCGACACCAGCGTGAGCGGAGATTTTCATTATCTGATTTTTGTCGATATTTTTAACACCCTTGGTTTGGGCAACGACATTCCCATCGTTACGGGTACCAACTCGGACTCGCTGCTCGCGTTCTTGCCGGAGGAGGAAGAGTGGGTGGTGATGCGCCGGCCCTATCCGCTCGGATTTTATGCCCGTGGACTCGATGGGCGCATTGATGATCCCGACGCCGGTTGGAAGGGGCGGGGGGTCTGGAGCGCGGACGAAGCAATACCGATATTTCAGTTAGAGACCGGCGTGGGGTCTACAGGCAAGGCCATCAAATTCCAAATACGTCCCGATCCACTTGCGCACTAACTTTGTGAGGCTCGGGCGTACGGCACAGGCCGCGATGTTAAGTTTGCACGGTAAGAAACTGTGTCTTTGGGTTCTTTGGGGAGCCTTCTTCGCATTGTCGACGCTGGAAACAGGCGCGCGCGCGGATGGTGACGATTTCTTTGGCGCTATAGAAGTTCTTGGCGATCCGATTTATGTGATGTTGGGCAGTGTAAAGGATGATCGTGGCAATTATCTCTCCAACGTCCGGGTGACGGTTGATGTCGCGGAGCCGGTTCTCGTTTACGACACGAGGACAAACATAATCGGGCGGTTTCGTACGGTAGATGTTGGACGTGCGATTATCGAGCTTGGCTACGATGTTGACCCGGCTCAGATCGAAATTTCAGTTTCCGCTCCGGGCTACGTTCCTATGCGCCGGTTTAAACGCGATTCCCTGCGCCAGACACAAGGCATTATAGAAGTCGACTTTGTCATGACGCGGGAAAAGTAAATCCTACTTCGCCCCTGTTAACTGTGAGGTGGTCCTGGAAAATCGGACAGTTGTTTAAGGTGTATTCCCCCGGTTACGGAGGAATACGAGATGACGAAGCGACGGAAGTTCACGCCTGAGTTCAAGGCGAAGGTGGCGCTGGAGGCGCTACGTGGCGACCGGACGATCCAGGAGATCGCGGCGCGCTATGAGGTTCACCCCAATCAGGTCAGCACATGGAAGCGCCAGGCCATGGACGGCCTGGGCGATGTGTTCTCGAACGGCGTGGAGGCGTCCCGCCGGGACATTGAGGCCGAGGTCCACGATCTTCATGCCAAGATCGGCCAGTTGACGGTGGAGCGGGATTTTTTGGCCAAAGGGCTCAAGCGATGAGCCGGCCGGAGCGCAAGGCGATGGTGCGCCGCGACGTTTCCGGTCTCAGCTTGAGCCGTCAATGCGAGATACTGTCGATCAGCCGATCATCTCTCTATTACAGGCTGCGGGGCGAGAGCCCGGCCAACCTGGCGCTGATGCGGCGCATCGACGAGTTGTTCCTTAAACATCCGTTCTATGGGTCCCGTCAGATGGCCCGTCATTTGCGCCGCGAGGGGGGTGTCGTCGGCCGTCACCGGGTTCGGCGCCTCATGCGCCTGATGGGGCTGGAGGCGATCTACCGGGCGCCGAAGACGAGCACGCCCCATCCCGAACACCGGGTCTATCCGTACCGTCTCAAGGGCCTCGCCATCGAGCGCCCCGACCATGTCTGGTGCGCCGACATCACCTACATCCCGCTCAGGCGCGGCTTCCTTTATCTGGTCGCGGTGATGGACTGGGCGAGCCGCCGGGTCCTGGCCTGGCGGCTGTCGAACACCATGGATGCCCGGTTCTGCGTCGAGGCCTTGAATGAGGCGCTCGACACCTCCGGCAGGCCGGAGATCTTCAACACCGACCAGGGCAGCCAGTTCACCAGCTTCGAGGTCACCGGCCGCCTCAAGGAGGCCGGGATCACGATCTCCATGGACGGGCGCGGCCGGTGCATGGACAACATCTTCATTGAGCGACTGTGGCGCTCTCTCAAGTACGAGGCGGTTCACCTGCACGAGCTGACCGACGGCTTCCACGCCGAGAGGGTCATCGGCGAATGGATCGGGTTCTACAACACCGAGCGGCCCCATTCGTCGCTCGGAGGCAAAACGCCGGCGGAAGCCTACGCGGCGGGGCAGCCTGTGGATATGTTGGACAAGACTACCGCCTTGCCCACATCCCCACAGGCCCAACAACAGAAATCAAATATGATAAACAGGATTCTGACGGCATGATCAGACAGCGGAATACACCTTAGATAAGCCGTCAGACTGTCCAAACAAGTGGGACCACCTCACTGGGCGCGCTTGCCCTTTATTCAGTGGCATTCACAGGTCATCGATGACGACATCGGCGCATATGTCATTGAAGAGTTTAGGAATCTACCAGGAGACTAAGACTGCGGAGGCGTGTAATATCTTGGGAGGGTGCATTTCGTAACATTCTCTGCACATCAAGACACTTTGTGGCCACATACATATGGGGGACATTGCTATGTCAATTATTTGTACTGCGCGTTCGTTAGTCGCTCTCATATTTTCGATTACTATACTTCTTGCCGGTTCCGCACACGGCGGAGAACCTTTGGGCCGCGGCACGTCCGTCGACGACTGGGAAGGTTGGGGGACAATCTTAAAGAGCGGTAAGGGGTACGCCTCAACGCCGATGGGGCAGGTGCATTACCGTGACATCGGACCGCGCGATACCAAATATCCCATCGTTCTTTTGCATCAGACACCCATGTCCATGATCCAGTTCGCGGGGATCCAAAATGCGTTCGCTGAAATGGGTATTCGCGCCATAACGACGGACCGACCGGGGTACGGACTGTCCGATATGCCGCCGGAACAACCGTCCATCGAAGAGTATGCCGACAACTTGGTGCCCGTGCTTGATCATCTTGGTTTGGACAAAGTCGTTATTGCCGGCCATCACACCGGCGCTCAAGAAGCTGCTGCGTTTGCCGCCAGACATCCAGACCGGGTCTCGGCCATTGTCATGCACGGCGCGGCTCAGCTCACTCAGGAAGAGGCGGACGCTTATCTGTCTTCACCTGGTCGGGACCGGACCCCGCGGGCGGACGGCTCACACATAGCCCACCGGTTCAATCCGGACGCTCCAGCGGAACGCCAAGGTATTCTAGACGCCAAGCAATGGTTGATGATTACGTCTTACATTCAAGGCCCAGATATCGGTCATTGGGCGGCATTCCATTACGACATGCTTCCCGATCTGATGGCGATCAAGGTGCCGGGCTTGATTCTGACGGACACCAAAGACCCTGTGAATGTCATGGACAAACGGATCGTGTCCACCCACCGTCCAGACTTCAAGTACATCGAGTTTTCGCAGGGCGATCTGCTTGAGTTCATGGCCGAGCCCAAGCGCTGGGCTGAAATCGTTGCCGACTTCATGGCGACTGTGGAAGCGCAGCAGGATACCGCCAGCCTCAATCGCTAAAGTCCAACGCCCGGGCTTCGTTGAGAAAATAATTCAACGGTAAACCTCTATGGGGAGACCGCAATGACACGCGCCAAAAACTCTGAAAACCCGTTTTCTGCCAACGTATCCAAGAGAACTTTCCTTTCCGGTGTTGGAGCGACTGCCGTCGGATTAGGGCTGGCTTCCAAAGCCGTTGTCGCCGAGGACACCGAGAAGTACGACCTCATTGTTGTTGGCGGCGGAAATTCGGGCATGCCGGCAGCCATCTTTACGGCTAAGCGTGGCGGTCGTGTCTTGATCGTCGAAGCCGCCGCACAATTGGGTGGGACTTTGTTTCTGTCGGGCGGTCAAATGAGCGCAGCGGGCACTAAGCTGCAGAAAGCGCAGGGTCTGAAAGACTCGCCGGAAGAGCACTACAACGACATCATGCGCATCAGCAAAAATAAGGCGAATCCGGAAATCGTCCGCTTGGCTGTCTACAACGCAGCCGACACTTTTGATTGGCTCACCGACAATGGCCTTGAAGTCCATCCTGAGCACCCGGTTACTGGCACAACCCATGAGCCATACAGCCGGCCTCGATACGCTTGGGGTCTAGAAGGTGGCATCTCGATTTTAAAGATCCTTGAAAAACTCATTCAGCCACATATCGAGAGCGGCGCCATAACCTTGCGCACCAACACCGAAGTCATCGAACTGATTCAAGAAGGCGATGGTGCCATCACGGGGGTTGTGACCCGGGGTGAGAATGGCCGCACAGCACGGTACAGCGGTCGTAATATCCTTCTCTCCTGCGGTGGCTATGCGTCAAATCCTGAAATGGTCGAGGAGCTTGAAAACCATACGGATTACGGGGACGTGTCCTATCCGTACAGCCAGGGCGCAGGCATCACGCTTGGAACGGCGGCTGGAGGCTACGTGCGAGGTGGTGAGCATCATTTGCCGTCCTTTGGCAGCATCCTTCAAGATGACAATTTCCCCAGTCCGAGGCTTGCCCGCTGGGTCTCCTATCCGCCGCACCGCCAACCGTGGGAAATTTATGTCAACGTTCATGGCGAACGGTTTCTGCGCGAAGACATGAACAGTCATGATGTCCGTGAGCATGCATTGGTGAGACAACCGGAAGAACGGTGCTGGGTTGTTTTCGACGAAGCCATTCTTAACGGAGCCCCGCCAGGCGTGGGTGGCTGGACCCGGGAAGAAATCAAAGACGCGTTTGAGTCTCAACCGATGTTCTACCGTGCCGGCAGCATCGAAGAGCTCGCCGATGCGACCGGAATTAATAAGGCAGCATTGGTCAAAACGGTTGCACGTTACAACCAAGGCCAGGATGGTGGTAAGGATGCCCTGGGCCGGGTGCACTTGCCGCTGCCTATTTCCGAAGCGCCATTTTATGCCATCCGTATTCAAGGATCGCAGCTCATTGGCTGGGCGGGGCTTGCAGTCGATGGCCAGTTGCGGGTGATCCGGCAAGACGGCACGACAATCCCCAACCTTTATGCCGCCGGAGAATTACTGGGTACGGACCAGTTTATGGGCCGGTCCTATTGTGGCGGTATGTTGGTCACACCGGCGTTGACATTCGGTCGCCTTTTGGGTGACAGCATGCTCAGTTTTGACACCTGAGCTGGATCAGGAAAGGCATACTCTTTCGTTAGAGTGTCCATAAGATTGCTTCAGACGGGCGAGAATCTGGACAATTGGGCGAGCACTATGTCCGTCGTCAGATTATTTGGGACAGCGGGGGTTGATAAACTAAGAGAGAGTTTGGCCCATCTTGGTTTTCAGTTTAGGCGGCGGTTTTGCGGTGCTGCAAGCGCCGTTGATTGATGGTGTTTTGTTTGATTCTCTCCCTTTCGAGTAAGATGGTTTCGCCGCGCCCGAAGTAGACGTCGGCGGGCGTCAGATTGCTCAGGCTCTCGTGGTAGCGGTGGTGATTGTAGTAGGCGACGAAGCGCCCGATCTTGGCCTTGAGATCGCCCGGCAGGAAGTAGTTCTCTAACAGGATGCGGTTCTTCAGGGTCTGATGCCACCGCTCGATCTTGCCCTGTGTCTGCGGGTGATAGGGTGCGCCGCGCACATGATCCATGCCGTTGTCGTCGAGCCATTCGGCCAGTTCGCTAGAGATGTAGGACGCGCCATTGTCTGACAGCAGGCGGGGCTTGTGCCGGACCTCGACCCGGTCGCAGCCTGAGGCCTGCAATGCTAGTTCCAGGGTGTCTGTGACGTCACTGGCCTTCATGGTCGTACACAGCGTCCAGGCGATGATGTAGCGGGAGTAATCATCCAGGATGGTGCTCAGGTAGAACCAGCCCCATCCGATGACCTTGATGTAGGTGAAGTCGGTCTGCCAAAGCTGGTTCGGGGCCGTGGTCTTATCCCTGAACTCATCGTTCGCCTTGATCACCACAAACGCCGGGCTGGCGATCAGGTCATGGGCCTTGAGAAGCCGGTAAACACTGGCTTCCGAGACGAAGTAGGCCTGTGTATCGGTGAACCGTACCGCCAGTTCCCGGGGCGACAGGTCCGGGTTCTCCAGGGCCATCTGGACAATCCGGTCACGGATCTCATCCGGGATGCGGTTCCACACCCGGGACGGCTTGGGCGGCCTGTCTTCAAGGGCCTCAAGCCCGCCCTGCAGATAGCTGTTGTACCAGCGGTAAAACGTGGTGCGGGGAACCCCAAGGGTGTCCAACGTACGCTTGGCCGGCAGATGCGACTGTTCCACCAGCCTGATGATCTCGAGCTTCTCGGAGGCGGGGTATCTCATGCGTCGTCTCCCCCATCCCCGATCATGTTTTTTTTGAGAAGGCGCAGTTCCAGGGCCTGTTCGGCCACCACCTCCTTGAGGTCGTGAGCCTGGCGGCGCAGCTCCTTGACCTCGCCCGTGTTGGCCTCACGGGCCGTATCACCGGCCAGGCGCTTCTTCCCGGCCTCAAGGAACTCCTTCGACCAGCTGTAATACATCCCCTGGGCTATGCCCTCACGGCGGCATAGCTCGGCAATCGGGTCCTCGCCGCGCAGTCCGGCCAGGACAATGCGGATCTTCTCCTCAGCACTGTAACGCTTGCGGGTCTTGCGGCGGATGTCCTTGACCGTCCGCTCCGCAACATCCTGGGATCGTTCTGTTCTATCTCTCATCGTTCACTCCTCAATGATGACGATGAGCCAATAACACTCTCTTACGCAATCACCCTAATCTGTTCCATTGGTCCTGACGGGGGACACGACAGACACACTTGCGCAAGCGATTGCTGCGTTGTGAGTCCCAAACCGACCCTATCTTGAGAAGGACATTGTCAGAATAAATCGACCTGGTAGTCTAGTGACGTGGTTTTCGCCGTTCGGAGCCGCACCTTGATTGGTCAAATCCAAGAGAACCAAAGTTTTGATAACCAAACCCAGCGAACAAGGGCCAACAGGAGTTAGCCTAAACTAATTACTCTGACAATACTCTTTGGAGCGCCTAAGTTCGGGGACAGCCCGCAGAAGGCTATAAGTGACTTTGGTATGGCCATAGAAGAGCATATTCTGGAAGAAAACATAGAGTCCCATCCGGCCTGGCTTCGCTTAGAAGACCAGATTGGCTGGTATGACAGCAAGAGCGGATGGAACCAAAAGCTTCACAAGAGGCTAACCATTGCCCAGCTGCTCTTGGCCATCCTCATTCCTCCGAGTGCGTTAACTGATGTTGTAGGTAGTAACTATGTAGCCGCAATCGCAGGCGGTCTGATAGCGTTACTTGAAGGTATTCAACATCTCTATCAATTTAGCACTCTCTGGATAGAGTATAGATCGACTGCTGAACATCTAAAGCACGAGAAGCATCTATTTTTGTCAGCAGCAGGTCTGTACCGGGATACAGAAAAGGATGAAAGGCTCATGCTATTAGCTGAGCGGGTTGAGGAGCATGTCTCGGCGGAGCATGCGAATTGGCTTAAGACATCAAAACGTGCTGTTGCCAAGGCACCGAAGCACGAATGACCAGTTAGTTGGTAAGGAAATAAGCACATATTTCATTCTATGGTGCCGATTGGGTTAGTGGCTCTTTTCGTCTGATTGCTGGCAGACGGGGAGAAGTCGAAATAAGAGAAGCTAAGTAAACGGAGCAAACGTATGAGTTACCGTAATAGGACCTATATCATCTTTGACGGGGACAATGACATGTGGGCTTATGCCTATATGAAGGGGTGGAAGACCAACGACCAAATCGATTTTAATTTCTATGACGCCCACGATCTTCGAACATTACCAACCGAGCTTCCGAAGATAGCATCAAGAAGACGCTGCGGGAGCGCATGGCCAACGCAAAGCAGGTCATCGTGCTTATAGGAAGCAGCACTAAGAACCTCTACAAGTTTGTGCGCTGGGAAATCGAATTAGCTCTTAAGAAAAAACTCCCGATTGTGGCTGTGAACCTGAATAATAGTCGCAATATAGATCTCGACAATTGCCCTGCCATTCTGAAGGGTGAATACGTTGTACATGTTCCCTTCAAGATGAAGGTCATCCGGCTTTGTCAGAGTAATTGGTTGCTTTGTCAGAGTAATTGGTTAGGGCCAAATCTCTTGGGCCCCTGTTCCCTGGGTTTAGTCACTAAATTAATGGTTCGCTTGGGATTGACCAAGCAAGGCGCGGCTCGGAACAGCGAAAACTCACGTCACTAGACTACCAGATCAATTTAGTCTGACAATGCCTGCTGGCGGAGCCCGTGCCATGACGGCACCGATGGCCTGCCAGCTGATCGGCCGGTGGCGGATCGTCGAGGCCAACCTGTGGGACCGCGGCTATCTCGACCTCGACGGGCCCGCCGTGCTGGTCATTCGCGAAGATGGTCACGGCGAGATCGCCTTCGGCGCTCTGAACGCCAGCCTCGACCTGGAATACGGCCGATCCATCGTGTTCTTCACCTGGGCCGGCTTCGACGAGATGGACGAAGTCAACGGTTCAGGATCGGCCGAACTCCTCGACGACGGATCGTTGGAGATTGAGTTCGCCTATCATCTCGGCGATAAGGCCACCCTCAAAGCCGAACCAGCCACTTTTTCAGCAGCCTGCTAAGCGGTTCGGCGTCTTAGGCCAAGGCCGTAGTGATCCTTATCGACGGCCCGCTTAACAGGTAAACGAAAATGCGCTTATTCCGCTGCGCTTTGCGCCCCTTCGTTGCGGCGCCACTGCAGAATGTTCTGACCCAGCAGACGGCCGAAGGTCAGGGCCGGGGTCACACTGCCGCCGGGAATAAACGCTTTGCCGTTGAGCCGGCCGAAGCCAAGGACTTCGCCCGCTGCATAGAGGTTCGGGATGGTATTGCCGTCTTCACCGACCACGTTGAAGGTTCCGTCGGTGACCACGCCGGCCGGACTCATCACGCTCATGCCGACACACTTGATGGAATAGAACGGCGGCTTTTTAATTTCCTTGGGCAAACACTCGCGGCCGAAATCGGGATCGTGCTGATCGCGGACGAAGCCGTTGTAACGCTCGATGGTGGCTGTGAGGGTCGCCGCATCACAGTCCAGTTGTGCCGCTAGGTCTTCCAAAGTGTCCGCTCTTAGGAAAGATGGATGGGTGCCGAGTGCGTCCTTGAATTCTTTGTCGGTCCAGGCTGTCGTGATTTTGGGCGCGTTCTGCCGCACCCCTTCATCGAAGATGAGGTAATGGCGCCATTCCGGCTGTTTTTTCAATTCGAGTTCGCGTTCATCGACGCTGGGAATGTCCTCACGCAGGAACCGCTCGCCGCGGATGTTGACGTGCACTTCCCAGGGCTGACGGGACTGAGGTGAGGTATCCAGCCAAACGTAATCGCTGAGCGCATTGCCTTCGCCGCCGATGTATGTGGCACACATGGGATCGTCGGGGTCGTCCAGCACACAGGAATAGCTGGGCAAGACATTTTCTCCACCTTCGATCTTGGCGCTAACGGACTCTAGCAGCGTGATTCCCTTGCCCTGGGAGCTGGGATTGGTGGAACTGTAGTGTGGCGTGCCCGGGGAGTATTTCTGAAACATGTCCGGATTGGCCGCATAGCCGCCGGTGGTGACGACCACGTTGTCTCCATGGAACTCTTCATCTGCACCACCTTTCGTATTTACACAGATGCCGGTCACCGCGCCGTTGCCGTCGCGCAGCAAGCCGGTGCATTCCGTTTCCAAAAGAAGAGCGATGCCGCCCTTTTCCACTTCCGCCATCAGCGCCGGCTTGATGCATTTTATCAGGGCCTTGCCTTCCTCCGGCGACCAGAACGAGCGCTTGGTGAAGTAGGGCTCGTGCACCATCAGCACACCCGGACATTCCGGGTCCACGTTGTAGCCGAGGTCCAGCAGCCAGTTGAGGGTCTCGCCCGAGTTCTCCGCATGGATGCGCATCATCGGTTCGTTGAAGGTGTCGTGGCAGATACGCCGCATGTCGTCGAGAAATTCCTGGGGCGTGTCGTCGATACCGCGCTCGTCGTGCAGGCGGGTACCACCCGTGGCCATTTGACCGCCCGAATACCACAAGGTCCCGCCTACTTTGTTGTCCTGTTCGACCAGCAGCACTTTGGCACCGCGCTGGGCCGAAAAAATGGCCGTCGGCATGCCGGCCGTGCCGGCGCCGACAACGATGACGTCCCAACTAATTTCCGATTTGTCTGCCATGATGGCCTCCCACACCTTGACTCTAGGGGGCGTGCAGGCGCGGTCAACGTGATTCTCTTGCTGGTGGGAAGATCGGGGCGTACCCTCGAACTTCCCAAGGGAGAGAAACCATGACCGACCGCCAAGCCCAGCACGACATGCTTGTAAAGCCGACTCACGACGAACGTGCCCGACAGGACCTATGCCAAGCCATGCGCGCTCACCTGTTGGACGGCATACAGGCGGGTACCCAGACCGTATTCAACCACCGAGTGCATCCCGCCTTCAAGAAAGAGCATGGCCGTGACGTTATGGACCGGCACGAAATCCGCCGCGTCATGTCCAATGATCCTTTTTACCGTGTCTATTGCGCGTCGCTGCGCTCTTCCCAGGAGCTGATGTGGGACTCCATCATCGATACGGTCGAGCACGAGATGCCGCGGCTGCAAACCGAGTACAAAAAACTCCATAACCAGGCCAAAGGGTCGCTCACCCTTGATCCTGACCTTGAAATTCCCCGCTACCACACCGCAGCGGACATCCACCTGCAACCCAATGGCTATCACACCGACGTCACCGAAGACGATCTCAGCGCCGGCGCCATCTTTGACCGCGCTCTTTATATTTACGGCGACGGCAAGTTCGGCCCTTACAGCGACGCTATGGGGCACATGGTCAGTGGCGCCGTCAAAGCGCTGCATCCCGACTTTTCGCCCAAACGCATTCTCGACATGGGCTGCACATCGGGGAATTCGACCCTTGTCTATGTCGATGCCTTTCCGGCGGCCAAGGTGCATGCCATTGACGTAGGGGCGCCGTGCTTGCGCTATGCCCATGCCCGTGCGGAAGCGCTCGGCAAGCCGGTTCACTTCGCCCAAGCCAATGCAGAACATACCAACTACGAGGACAACAGCTTCGAGCTTATCGTCTCCCACATTCTCTTCCACGAAACCGGCCGCACGGCACTAACCAACATCATGCGCGAATGCCACCGGCTGCTGAAACCCGGCGGGTTCATGGTTCACTTGGACATTCCCCAGGACAAGCATTGTGACGATCTCTACGATTCCTTCCTGTGGGATTGGGAGGCCTATAACAACAACGAAACCTTCTGCGTGGTGATGCGCAGCCTTGATTACGAGGACGAGGCGGTCACCGCAGGCTTTGACCGCGCAAACGTGTCCATCGAAAGCGTGCCCGTGGGCTGGCCCTTGCTGGTTGGCCAAAAGGCGGTGTGACCGATGGCCGCTGTTGAACGCGTCGAGATCCCCCGCAGCGCCAAGGGCAAACGGCCACAGTACTTCGAAGACCCCGCTTGCGACAAGCTTCACTTTATGATCATGGCGCTGATCGAAGAGCTTTCGGTCACCCGCGACCGCGTCGATGCATTGGAACGGGTGCTGGAACGCAAGGGGGTGTCGACACTGGAAGACGTGGACCGGTTCGAATCCACGGATGAAGACATAGACCAACGCAATGAGCGCCGGGCCGCCTATGTGGCCAAAATTATGAAGTGCTTCGCCGACGAGGCAGCCCAAGCATCCCGCGCTGATCCGGCCATAGAATTCGAGAAAGTCGTGGAAGCAGTGGCGGAGTAAAGCCGGCCAGCCCATGGCGGAGGGGGACGGACTCGAACCCTCGGTACGCTCGCGCGCACACTCTCGCCGAGATAGAGATAGCGGTGGCCCCAGGCGATCTTTTCGTGCACGAACATGTGAGCCTTGTCCACGGCATCGGCCCGGATATCAAGGTATTTCAGGCCCGAAAGCGAAAATGTTCCGCTACACCCTTTTCAGAACCGCAAAATCCAAAACCCGGTTTCCAGCATTTTCAATGACTTGCGATAACCCGCAGGCCGAAAAATCAGCTCCTACTGTTCAAGTTGGGTTAGCGAGGTCCATGCCGTCCAGTGCCGTTTCGTCCTATTTGATCCGACCTAATTGAGACCTCTCAGTCCTTTCCGTAACGACCTGTTCGGGTCCATGCTGTCTAGTTGGTTTGCAAATGCGTTTGCATTTTTGGACCTGTGTAAGAGCAACTAGCTAACGGTCTATTACTCGTAAAGTTGCAGGGCCCTATGGTTTCTGTGGAACTCAGACTGAGGGGGCGCGCTTGGCGATGACCCGCACTCCACCGCTGGCGGCACGATGCTGGAATGGCACGACGGCCCGTGGGCCAAAGTCATCTATGACGGGTAAATCGGTAGGTTTCCCGTCTGATTGACGCAACGCATCCAGCACGGTTGCAGTCCGACCAAATAAGTGAATTTTGGTTGCAGATAGTTCTCACCCCTAGGAAGATAGAGTTGAGCGGGGCCGCAAATTTGTTGGCCGCGGTGTGTGGTTGTTAAGGGGAGAACGCCACACTGTGTTCCGGAGAGATAAACAAAGCATTGTGACCGGGATTTAGACAGGGGTTCAGGTGCATTACGCTCACCTTATTTTTTGTATGCTTCATGGCGTTGGTCCGACCAGCCACCCTTATTAATGAGAGAGAGCCATGACTATGAGATTCAGTAAATCGATCCTGCTGGCAACCGGCGCTGTGATGGCGGTGGGGTCCTTGTCACCTCCGGCAGTTACACCAGTGACGGCCCAGCAAGTTGTTGCGCTGGAAGAAATCGTTGTCACCGCCCGTAGACGTGACGAAAGTCTGCAGGACATTCCACTGGCCATCACCGCCTTTACGGCAGCGGACATCGAAAATGCTGGCATCCAAGACCTGGGCGACCTGGCCTTGCAGACCGCTGGGATGCAGTTCTTCAACCGTCGTTCAGCTTTCCGAGGCGGCCGGGTGGACTCTCTTATTAACCTGCGTGGTGTTTCGTCTGGCGCATCTCTCGACCACTTGCAACCGACCTCGCTGTTCGTCGACGGCATCTTCGTGCTGGGTACGGCCAGTTCCATCGGGCTGCAGGACCTAGAGCGGGTCGAGGTGATCAAAGGCCCGCAGTCGGCTTTCTTCGGCCGGAACACGTTCGCCGGCGCGATCAACTTCATCACCAAGAACCCGTCACTGACGGAATACGAAACCAAAATCGATGCGTCTGCCGCGACATATCAGAAGTTCGATTTCAACATTCTGACCTCCATGCCTCTAGTGGAAGATAAGCTCGCGCTGCAATTAAATGCGCGCTTGTACAGCCGGGGTGGCGAATGGACGGCCACTGATGGCGGTATACTCGGTAATGAATCTTCCAGTTTCATCAGCGCCATCGTTTACGGTGAACCGACGGAAAATCTCTCCTTCAAGTTCCGCGCGTACTACCAGCGGGACGACGATGGTCCGCCGGTGACAGGGGTTCTGACCGGTGACGAGTTCGACACATGCACGGGAACTTCCGTTACGCGGTTTAATGTGGACGGTACGACTGGCACGTTCAACCCGACCCGCTATATCTGCGGTGATGTGCCCACATTCAAGAGCGGTTTGATCCCGCTGTCCCGCGAGACCTCCTTGCGGCCGTCCAATTTGGCTTTGGACCGCGTTGGTCTCGTTCAGTCTACAGGTGGGTTGTTGTTTGGCCCGCAGCCCAATGCCTTGCGCGATTTCCTCATCGACGACAAATTCGTCAAGAGCATACCGACCTTGAAAGGGTACGGTATGATTCGCGATCAAATCCGTATTTCCTTGAATGCGGACTATGAGTTCAGCGGCAGATTGGAAGGCTGGACAGCCACCTTCCTCGGCGGCTGGAACGACATGGGCATGAACATGCTGCGTGACTACGACCAAGGCGATTTCCAAGCCTGGTATTCCACCGACCCAAAATTCGGGCGGGACTGGAGCTTGGAAGCGCGCATTAGCTCGCCGGAAGAAAACAGACTTCGCGGACTCTTGGGCGTGTCATACATCGACCAGGAGTTCATCACCAGCGGCGGCGGTGGATTGCTGGTCCTGTCATGCTTTAATTTCACCGGCGCGCCACCCGCCGGCACTCCGTTTTCCACCGCTTGCGGCGGCGGCCCAGGCGTCTTCACCCTGCCGGCAACGAGCGGCAATGTGGCCAAGGTCTTGGGCATCTTTGGATCTGTTTCTTATGACATCACCGAAGAACTGACCCTCGACGTCGAAGTACGTTACGCGGAAGACGAACGCACCGCCGGTGAAGCAACCTTCTTCGATCAGACCACCTATAAGGATTGGGTGCCCCGTTTCATCCTCAACTACCGACCGACAGATGAAACCACAATCTACGCCCAGGCATCCCGAGGTGTTCTGCCTGGCGCGACCAACGGTCTGTTGACGACTTGCAGCGAAGAAGAATTTCTCGTGCCTTACGTGTCACCGATTACGGGACAACTGTCCACAGCGTCCGAGTGTGATCAATTCCGCTCTCAGTTGGCTGAGGGGCAGTTTGCGCCGTCAACCCCCAGCCAACGACTGGATGCGCTCGAGATCGGCTGGAAGCAGCAGCTGATGGATGGCCGGGCAAGGTTCAACCTGACCGGTTGGTTCTACGAGTGGAAGAACCGGCCTTATGGTCTGGTGGCCAGCTTCGTACGGGATGCCGAAGATCCGGCAGAACGTGACCGTATCCCCAATAACTTCGCCAACACACTGACGGTGCAGGTCGGCGGCAGCTCTGAGTTCTGGGGTATTGAGTTTGAATCGGGAATGGCGTTCACCGAGAACTGGGATGCTCAGCTCAACGTCAGTTGGCAAGACAATACAATTACCGACCTGCAGAGCCGCTCCCAGATTCAGGTCAACGGTGGTTTCATCAACATGAAGGGTAACAAGACACTGCGGTACCCAGGTATCATGGCGAATCTGTCGACCACCTACCGGGACTCCCTGAACAATACCTGGGACTGGTATGCCCGGGCTGACTTCTCCTATTCGGGTGATTACTGGGCAGATGTAGACAACCTCGTCAAAGGTCCTGACTGGTTTGTCACTAACGCCCGGATCGGTGTCCAGCGGGAAGATCTCCGTCTTGAGTTCTTCGTCCGCAACCTTTTCCAGGAAACCGCGTGGCAGACGGTCTTCGGCGGAGCCCATTTCCAACACCACTCGTTCAACTTTGGTGGGTTCCGGGGCGTCAACGTTTCTCCACAAGAGAAACGGACCTTCGGTCT
Source organism: Rhodospirillaceae bacterium (assembly GCA_965207985.1). Lineage (GTDB taxonomy): Bacteria > Pseudomonadota > Alphaproteobacteria > Rhodospirillales > Rhodospirillaceae > CBDBND01. Next base: position 80,690 of record CBDBND010000027.1, read on the forward strand.
GCGCACCAACATCACGTTCTAGAAGCAATTGCAAGAACCAGACATGGGATTGAAACACCCCTTCAGACATAGAACTCCTGAATTGGTTTAGATCATTCTCATGCTGATGAAAGCACCCGGAGATCACTCTCTGGGTGCTTTCTCATTTCGGTGGTACTTTTGCTCCCAAAGCTACAAATGCCGATTTGACTGGAGTAGGTGAGGGGACGCACCATTTCGGATCATTCTCAACAACCCTTTGACGCGTCCAACGGATACCGGCGTTACGTGCTCGGCATGCTACTGACGGTCTTCGTCGTCAGTTACATTGACCGGCAAATCCTTGCCATCCTTTTGCCACCGATCAAAGCGGAAATGGATTTGTCGGATACGCAGCTCGGTTTCCTCACCGGGTTTGCCTTTGCCATTTTTTACGCCGTGATGGGCATCCCCATTGGGCAGTGGGCCGACCGGTGGAACCGTCGCAACATCATTTCCATCTGTTTGGTGCTGTGGAGTTTGATGACCGCAGCCAGCGGGTTGGCTTTGAACTTCCTTCACCTGGTATTGGCCCGTATCGGGGTTGGGGTAGGCGAAGCCGGGACAGGTCCCTGTAACCATTCCCTTATTGCCGATTACTATCCGGCCGAACGCCGGGCGACGGCCATGGGCATCTACAGCCTGGGCATTCCGATCGGCGCATTGTTCGGCATCCTGGCCGGCGGGTGGATCAACGAGTTTTTCGGCTGGCGCATGGCGTTCATTGCCGTTGGCCTGCCCGGCATCGCTCTGGCCATCGTCATCCAATTCACCGTCAAGGAACCGCCGAGGGGCCATTCGGATCAGATTGCCGACGACAAAGACGCGCCCGGTCTGAAAGAAGTTCTCGCGTTTCTCTGGGGGTCGCGAACATTTGTGCATTTGTTGCTCGGTGCCTGTGTCACCGGCATGTGCTACATCGCCGTGACCCAATGGGTGCCATCCTATCTTGCTCGGTCTTTCGGGTTAGGTACGGGTGAAATCGGCACATTGTTTGCGCCGGCAGTAGGGATTGCCGGTGGTCTCGGCACGCTGTTTAGTGGGTACATGGTCGACAAAATGCGGCCGCGTGATCTGCGCTGGCAGGCTTGGATCCCTGGTGCGGCCATCTTTCTGACCATCCCGGGTGTGATTTTGTCGTGCCTGGCCCCGTCGGCGAACCTGGCAGTGGCGTACCTTATTCTGCCGTTGTTTTTCTTTCCCATGCAGTTGGCGCCGTTTTCCGCTTTGGTGCAGGGTTTGGTGCCCTTGCGCATGCGCTCTGTTGCCGTCGCTATTTCCTTATTTATTTCCACGGTGATTGCCTTTGGGCTTGGCCCCCAGGTCACTGGCATTGTCAGTGATCTTTTGGAGCCGGCCTATGGTTTTGAATCTCTACGTTACGGCATCCTCGTGGTTGCCGTCGGTGGAGCAGTATGGTCGGGTATTCACTTTCTGTTTTGTGCGCAATCCATCAAAGCGGATAAGACGAATGCCGCTTTACCTCAGGAGGGCTAACACCGATGAACTCAGAGTCCCAACCCATTATCAGACGAGGCTTTACGGATATCGATGAAGGTCAGGTGCATTACCGAACGGCTGAACCTGAAAATGGAAGCGATGCATTACCAATGGTGATGTGCCATGGTTCCCCATCCTCATCGCAGACTTTTGCGCCGCTGATCAAAAGTTTTGCCCGCAGCCGCAAAGTCTTCGCGCCGGACACCCTGGGGCAGGGGGATTCCTGTCCGCCCGCGGCGATGACGGAAGAGATGCCCTATTTTGGCAATGCCGTTTTGAGGGTTCTCGACAGTGTCGGTATCGAAAAATTCGACCTTTATGGCACCCATACGGGAGCGGCTATTGCCATAGAAACAGCCATTGCCGCACCGGATCGGGTCAACAAAATGATTCTCGACGGCGTCAAAGCCGGCAAGCAGGAATGGTCGGCGGACTACGCCGACCATTTGGACAAAAGCCATCTCATCGATACGGACGGCACCCAATTCTTCGTTACCTTCAACACCATGCGCAACGTCATGCTGTTTTGGCCGCCGGACCGGGGCGAGCCTGAATTCATGCGGCCGTGCGGATTGCCGACGGCAGATAAGCTGCACGATCTGGTTCTGGATGTCTTGAAGGGCATTCGAACCAACCATGTGCCGTATCGGGCGGCGATCCTGTATGACGGCGACGCTCGGTTGCCGCTGGTGTCGGTACCGACCCTGCTGACGTGTGCCCGTTGGGATATGCTATGGGACGATATGGAGGTCGCCGCGGCGTTGATTCCAGGAGCCGTAATCATGCCTCATCCCCACAATAATCCGGAAACCCACGCCACGGATGAAGAGGTGGAAGCGCTTGCTGAGATGTTAGTGGGCTGGCTTGATGGGAGATTTTGATCGTCAATTGTTTGGGTATATGTTTAGCGGGTTGCCACTCAATTACATCTCTCCCAGCCACATCCCAACTCTAACTTTGTCAAGCCAGTGAAGAAGCATTGTAATTTGGTTCTCATCAATGGATTTCTCGTCAATGAGACGAATTGTGTGAAGGCTGCCCACGGACACAGCTTTACAAATGTTCTCCACTATCCTTCGGTAACGCCAGTTTAGTCTTGGTCTTGCCAGTTGCCGAACGCCAGCTGCAACGCCTAGTTTCGCTGCAGCCGCGGCAACTGGTTCTGGGAGGTGACCTTTCTATAAACCAAATTCGTCCATTGCATCGGTCTATATTTCGGGGTGTTTCAGAATATGCGCCATCACTATGTTCCGCGATTTCTATTACGCGCATGGAGCGAAAGCTCCAAAGACCACAAATTTCAAGAGTTCCGTCTCGACCTGTACGGTATACCCTCAATGAGGCGAGTGCCCAAGGCAACTGCATATCAAAACAATCTTTACACAGTCACTAGAGCATCGGGCGCTTGATCTGCAACATACCCTGCATCTTTGAGATAATTTCTGCATTCCTGTGGATCGAAGAGGGCGCAGATGTCGCCGACAGCGCGCCAGAGGGCTTCATAGGTACGTGCTTTGGCTTTTCTGAGCAGGGCCTTGAGCTTAGCGAAGGCCATTTCGATGGGATTGAGGTTTGGAGAGTATTTGGGCAGGAACAGGAACCAGGCGCCTCGCTCGGCAAGGGCCCTTGCCGCCCGCGGGCTTTTGTGGACATTGAGATTATCGAGGATCACCACGTCGCCGGGTTTCAAGCTCGGCGCCAGCTGAGTGCGGACATAAGCATCGAAGGCCGGGCCGTCCATGGCGCCGTCGACAATCCAGGGAGCGACCGGTCCATCGCAGCGCAGCCCCGCGATGAAGGTTTGCGTGTGCCACTTGCCGAAGGGCGCATCGGCCATGAGCCGCTCTCCCCGGAGGCTGCGTCCGCGCAACGGCGTCATGTTGGTCTTCACGCTCGTCTCGTCGAGGAAGACGAGCCGCGCCGGCTGGCGGCGCATGAAAGGTTGGCGACGGTTAACCCATGTCCGGCGCGCCGCTTTGACGTCAGAGCGTTCTTTCTCCGAGGCCAGCAGCGTTTTTTTTATAGGTGAAGCCCGCATTGCACAGCAGTTAGGACAGATTCGACGGGTCGACCGTGATGCCATGTTCCGCCTCCAGCCAGACCGCGAGGTTCGGCATGGTGATATCAGGCTGAGCCTTCACCTTCTCGATAAGTGCTGCACGATAGGGGCCAAGCTTGCCGGACCCTTTGGGACGGCCCTGCTTGGCCGGCTCAACCGAACCGGTGGCCGCATAGCGGGCCTGAACCCGCACCGCCGTCGAGGGAGCAACCTCAAACTGCTCCGCAACCTCCCAACGAGACTTGCCCGCCGATATCCCCCGCACCATACGTAAACGAAGATCAGTCGAAATCGCTCTGCCCATAACACCACCTCCGGGGCACAGGGAATCACCATTTCAAACAAAAGGGAATCCCCAACGATTCAAATTTCACACCAGATGCTCTAGCGGGTTATCGGCTGACCCAACTCAGGTTAGGAGTCTGACACTGCCCACCTACAGACCACCGGGACCGCATTCTGTGGCCAGATACATCTCAATGGATGACAACACAGCAAGGTGGTGCTGGGGCCACCAAGGCAACGAGTGCCAGAGATCGACGATTTTCTGGTACTTCACCTCTTTGCCAGCTCGCTTGAGTGCCTTGACGAACTTCTCCGATTGATTGATCGGTACTCGCTGATCCCTCTCGCCATGGAAAACGTAAATCGGAATTTCAGCGTCCTTCACAAAATCGAGGGGCGACATACCGCCGATGGCCGGCTTCTGGTATTGACGTATGAATGGGTTGTCAAAGGTCACTTTGTTGAAGCTACGTAGTTCCGAGAGCCCAGCACCCGAAATAGCACATTGGTATGGTGAATCAGATCGAACGGTTGCGGCCATAGCGGCATATCCACCGTAGGAGTATCCAAAGATGGCAATTCGATCACGGTCAGCTATACCCCGTTTCACCAGCCATCGCGCACCGTCATCCTTGTCATCTTGCATTTTCTGCCCCCACTCTCCATCTCCGGCACGCCAGAGCGTTTGGCCCCAGCCGTCCGAGCCGCGGTATTGTGGCTGCAACACCGCGTAACCTCGGTTGGCCAGGAACTGTGCCCACAAGTCCCAGCCAAGCACATCGCGTGCCCATGGCCCCCCATGGGGCATCACCACTGTGGGGTAGGGCTCCTTACCTTTCGACGGACGAGTGAGATAGGCTGGTATTTCGAGACCGTCCCGCGTTTTGTAAGTGAGGAATTCCATATTGGCGAGCTTGTCGGGCTCCAAGAACGGATAACTTCTTCCCAACGGCAGTAGTTGTTGACCGTTTACCAATAGATGGTAATTGCCTGCTTCCCTAACCCCTTTAGAGCGGATCACCATGATAGTGTAGTCTTCTGACATCGAAATGATGCGATGCTGTTGGTCAGCGGGAAGCGCTTCGTAGAGCCGTGTCTGGATTTGCGCCAGACGCGGGTCCGTGTAGTGCGTTACCGCCCTTTCAGATATCCCGGTAAAGCCAACGATCTTGCCAAAGTCCTCCGAATTGCTTGCCTGCAGGACACCAATGGCTTCTATATCTCCCCCACCAAAAAGAGGCGCGCCCAACTCGCGAGTGATCAGATCATAGGTGCGTATTACTGATTTCTCGCGACCCGTGTTATCACGCATGTAAACCCGACGCCCGTCCATGTCGAATCCCACTGGATCCAAGCCTTCCCGTTTAATAGCAACAAGTTCGTGATGAACTTCCCACTGGCCAGTTTCAGGGTGCTTGTAGGAAAAGCTGATCCGCGTATTCTTCCCGGTGCCTTCCAGTTCCCTACGCCCGCGAATTTCGCCATTCAGGTCGGACACAATATCCACGCCTGAAGCGGACCGGTATACGCGGCGGGCGATAAACGAACCGAGGTTCACCTCATAGATATCGGAGGAAAATTCCCGACCGATTAATTCCACAAGAAATCTCTCGGGATCCTGAGACAGAATGTTGAAGATACGCTTGCTACCTTCCCTATTCTCCAGTAGCACTCGGAACCTTTCTTCGCCTGCGTCGTCGACAACGTAAAGCTTGTCGCGAAACCATCGAGTGGGACGGCCTCCATAGCGATAGTCGAACTTCTGCCGACCGACGACCCACAGGTACTCATCATTGATCCAGCCTACGGCAACGGCTTTGACGTCGGGCGGTCTGAAGCGCTGCGGCATGATGGACAGATCCTCGGTCTGCCATACGGTGATCTCCGGCACGCGATTGATGTCCGTCAAAGTTAAAGCCACCAACTGGTCCCCGTTGGGACTAACGCGCAGGCTATCGACCACAGGATCGTGAATCCACGCGTTCATGGGGATAATTTCCGCCCGCAGAACACCGGAAACCGTAATGAACGATAGCCCTACGACTATCCACACCTTTCGTACTAATGATTGCATGATCTATCCCGGATATTGCACGAAGAAGGCGACACCGCCTCTTATAACTCAATATAATACAATTGCTTACGCTGTTATCGAAGTAGGTCTTGCCGTGACAGGTATGATTGTATAGAGCGGCGTAAAGGTGGGCCACGGTAGCGCTAGTATTGTGTCGATAACAGAGGATATGACCGGTCCATGTACCAAATGGTGCCGACTCAGTCAGGGGAATCGCTTTTGAAGATTTTGTGACGGCTTAGGTTTTTGGATTCAGACTTCCGGGGACGTCGTTTGGTATTCGGAGGTTTGAGATGCAGGAGTTTTCGGGGTTATTCGAGGGGGTTGATGATCCTCGGCGTAGCAATGCGACACGCCATTGGCTTCACGAGATGTTGATGATCGCGCTGCTTTCTGCGCTGTGCGGCGGGGAGGGCTGCGCGGACATGGAGCGGTTCGGTCGAGCGAAGGAGCCTTTTTTGCTCCGTTTCCTGATGCTGAAGCACGGCATTCCGAGCCACGACGCCTTTTCGGACCACCGAGTTCTCCGGCAGACCGTTCATGACCTCGACGCAATCGCCGCCGTAAATGACGTTTGATTTAAGAGCGGTTTTGAAGGCGCTGCTTTTTGACGCGCCGTCCGGCTTCGTTTTCGCCTTTTTGGCCATGTACCGTGCACCCCCGAAACTTGGAGCGGCGCTCTCCCTTTTGGGAGGTGTGTGCTCAAGCGATATCCCCAAAAAATGCGGCCTCGTTTCGTGGGCCGCCTGTGTGTGACTCCGACAATAGAATCAATGGGTTAGAGAATGATTAACAATCTGTCCACAGGTTTATGGGGCCAAACCCCAGGACCCCCACATGTGGGAGTCGGGGAGTCCGGGGACTCAAGATATGGGGCCGATAGATGAACGGGCGCTAACAGGCTTCTGAAAAAGTGTATGGTTCGGCTTTGAGGGTGGCCTCATCGCCGAGATGGTAGGCGAACTCACTCTCCAACGATCCGTCGTCGAGGAGTTCGGCCGTTCCTGAAGGTAACCATGCTCGCTATGCACCGCGACGGCGTTATTACCCTGCCGCCGCCGAGGGGCAGGCAGGGCCGGCCCAAGCCCATCGTCTTCGGGCCTGACACCGAGCCGCCGCTGTTCCCCGCCCCGAAGACCCTCGACGAGGTTCGACCGCTCGACATGCGCATCGTCGTGCGCAACATCCGACTTCTTCAAACCGTTCATCACAGGCTTCGGCATTCTCCATTCCCCGCACGCGCGGGGATATAGTCGGCTTTCTAAGGCTGACGTGTTCATCGGGAAACCGTGATGGACTGGTTCTTTTCGCGGAAACGGTGCCTGAAACTCCGGCAGCAGCGTAGAGCCCCGACATGGCCAGACCATTTTGGATTACTTTGCGGCGGCTAAGTCCTTGCTTCATATCAACGTTCCCCGCTTACGAGACACTGATCATGACCTTGCCGATGTGAGAGCCGCCGTCCAGGTATCGGTAGGCTTCAGGCGCATCGTCAAAGTCAAAGACGCGGTCTACGACAGGCTCAAAGCCACCGACTTCGATAGCATCAACAAACTCTTCAAGCATCTTGCGGCTTCCGGAGGTGATTCCCTTGAGGACAGCATTTTTACCCAAGAGGCCACGGATGCTGGGTTCGCCGGCGTCCAAGGTGCCAATGAGGCCAATCCGGGCATTCGGAGCACAGCAATATATGGACTTATCCAATGTTCCGACGACAGTCTCGACAACAATGTCGACCCCACCTGTCTCTTCTAGGACCTCCTTCTCCCATTCAGGGTTGGAGGGGTAGTTTACGGTGACGTCAGCACCGAGTGCCCTCATGCGTCCCAGCTTTTCGTCGCTTGAAGAGGTGATGACAGCCCGCGCGCCATTCATCTTTGCGATCTGCATGGCAAAAACCGATACACCCCCAGTGCCCAAGGAGAGCACCGTATCACCGGCCTTGATTTGCCCCAATCTCTCAACGGTCGACCAAACCGTCGCCCCGGCGGCGGCCAGAGTCGAATTTTGAATAAGTGTCAAATTGCGCGGTAGCCTGAAGAGGCAATGCGCAGGCAAGACAATCCGCTCCGCCAGCACCCGCAGTGAGAATACTCCAGACCAAATTCAGCAGACATGTAGGCTCTGATCTCAACCGTCGACCGGCAAAACCGTCCGTCAAGCCAGTCGCACAGTGCAGGTTCCTGACCAGCCGTCATCCGGGAATGGCCGCCTTTCCAGCCATCAACCGCAAGCGACTCCCAGCCGTTCTCCCGGAAGGTCTTGTACCAGCCCCGAACCGTATCGTCGTCCAGGTACAAAAACTCGGCGATCATCTGACAGGATTTGCCATCATCCAGAAGAAGGATCGCATTCGCACGTCGCCCAACTCCATGATCTTCGCGATGACTGCGCACGCAGGCCGCAAGCTCGCGACGTTCCGGAGAAGTGAGAAAACCGGGATGGATCATTGGATTACCTGAATCGCTCCAGTCCAGGACCTCAAGTCTTCATATTCGGGTTTTCAAGAACTCCGAGTATAACGCAGCTTTTACCTACTTGTTTTCGCGCTGGAAGGCAGCGGAGACGGGAAGGTCGCCTTCGCGCAGAAGCGGCGAATAGGTCAGATCGATGAACCGGTCCCGGTCCTTCTGCCACTCGGCTTCCTGTTCGGCCGTGGGCATGTACTGCTCGATCATCGCATTGGTGATCCCTTTCTCTTCCAAAAGGGCTTCCACCACCTTCATCCGGCGGCGGTTCGACCACACCTCAGCACCTAGGGCGATCAGGCTGGTCATCATGTTGTCGAGGATCGGGTTGCCCAGAAACACCGCCCGCTCAACATCGGACGGAATAAAGTCGGACGCGTAGGTCGGACGGTCGGTCTTCAAGTCTGTCGTGGCCATCGGTAATTCTCCTAAAAAGGCTCCTCGACGAGGTTTCCCTCTATGAAGCTGGAATCATTGTAAAGAGGTGAGGCGCCCAAACCAATCCAGTTCCGGCTGCGTGAGAGGTCCTTTACGAAAATATGCGTTTAGAGGGAGTCCATTGGCGTTTCATTCTTTTCAGACATGGTAATGTCAGGGACGATGAGCCTCTGGCGTTACAGAACAGATCGTGCGTCTGGACCGATTCAATACCGGAGTTCAAGGAGGTATCAGATGTTAAAACGCCTCACCCTGTTTAGTGCAGCAGCTGCCGTCGGATCAGCAGCGGCCTCTTTCATGACCGGCCGCAAGGCCAAAGCAGCGGTCTCCAAACTTGACTTTGATTACGAACCCCGCGGTACGCGCGGACGTCTTGAGCGGCTGCCGACACTGGACGTGGAGAGTAGGGATGATTTTGTGACGGGCATCAGGGCCTGGGGCCAGCCCAACGCCCTCCACAAGATGGAACGCAACAGATTTCACCGACTAATGGAAAAAGCTGGCATCGACACTGAGGCGGAAGACGTGCCGCTGGAGGACATTTTCAAGGCGATTGAAGGGGATCCGCTGTTGGGTGTGGGCATTCGGTATCGATCCGACGTTCAAGCTTTGATGTACAAGAACTTGAACACAGAGTTTTCGGAAAACGCTGATCTCTACCTGGATGAGCTGGAAGCATTCGACAAGTCCGGGCCGGGCACGCTTGAGCTCAATCCTGATATGCATGTGCCAATCTACACACGGTATGAAATTCATTGCATGCCGGGCGGATTTGTCGGTCATCCGCTTGGTGGGTACATCAACTACTACGGCTCCAACAGCTTTTATGGAGGCCGCCGTGAAGCAAACAGGCAGGATCAAGTGCACACAGCGATGGCTCACGATGTTCCCGTGCCAGAGGACGGGAAGGTTCTACGCGTTCTAGATTTGGGTTGTGGTGTTGGTAAGCTGGCTGTCGGTTTGAAAGAGCGGTTTCCAGACGCTGAAGTCTGGGGTGTCGATGTTGCCGCGCCCATGCTCCGTTTCGGTCACATGCGCGCCGTGGACTTGGGTGTGGAAGTTCATCTTGCCCAGCGGCTGGCCGAGGACACCAAGTTCCCAGACGAACACTTCGACATTGTGGCTTCATACATTGTGCATCACGAAGTATCGGCGCAGGCCACCATCGACATTTCAAAAGAGGTGTTCCGCATCCTCCGACCGGGCGGCGTGTATGTTCCCTATGACTTTTATACGGGGGCTGAACCAAAAAGAACAACGCCGTACTACATGTATACCATGTGGAAGGATCACAGATGGAATTTCGAAGTGTGGCGTGAGCAGTATAGAATGCTGGATTTTTCTCAGACCTTCCGGGATGCAGGATTTGAAGTGAATGAAAATGGTCCACCCGGATGGCGTTATGACAGCAATTTCTTAGCCACAAAACCGGTTTAGCTCTTCCGTCAATAAAAATGGGAAGTTCAATAGGGCAAGTTGCCTCTCTATCTCGCCGGAAAGCACTCGGTTTATCCACAGCCTTCGGAGCGTGGGCATTTAAGGGGTCGACGGCCTTAAGTGCTCGAGAAATTCGTGGTGACGTCGTGATCGAGCGGCGTTATGTGGACTGCCGTTACGGCCAACTCCACGTGCACATCGCCAGGCCACTCAACCCCGCAAAGCAGATTCAAAACCCAATAATGTGCTTCCATCCGAGCCCAGCCAGCGGATGGTACTTCCGTGATTTCATCGCCGACATGGGCCACGATCGCATCGCCATGGCGGCTGACACGCCTGGATTTGGCGAGTCAGACCGTCCCCCCACGATGCCGGAGACGATGTCTGAATTCTCAGGCGCTATGGCGGACGCGCTTGAATCGCTGGGGTACGGAAGGGCTCAGAGCTATTCGAAGGTTGATCTGTTGGGGTATCTCACCGGATGCGTTATCGCCTTGGATTTGGCTGTTGAGCGGCCTGACCTGGTCCGCAAGGTATGTTTTGTGTCACCGCCTTACATAGACGATGACGCCATTCGGGCGCTGAGAATTGAGCAACTGACCTATCCCCCATACACAGAAGAGGGTAAGCGCGTCGTCAAGACCTGGGAGAGCGCCGTTCAGCGGCGCGCTGACGGCGTCACCCTTGAGCAGGCCATTAAGCTGTTTCAGGAACAGTTGCGGGCAGGTGAAAAGGACTGGTGGGCATACAAAGCTGTGTATACGTACCAGTATGATGTCGCCTTTAAATCGTTGACCCAACCAGTCTCCTTCTTCAATCCACTTGAGTCGCCTAACGAGAGCATAGCAAAAGCGTACCGGGACGCGCCAAACGGGACCCTGGTTGCCCCGTTGAAGATAGGACGAAGCCCTTTTTCGTTGGATCCTGGAAAAATTGCCAAAGAAGCTCGGAAGTTTTTGGACTCAAGCGCTTAATGTCCATCGTCCGGCGTCAACACTGACGCGCCAAGCGTGCGGCTGCAATATTGAGGTCAAAATCACGGAAACTAGAACCGAACGGGAACACATCATGAAAGTCTGGGAAATTGGAGAACAAACCGGAATTGAATCACTGCGAATGGTGGATCGTGATATGCCTATCGCAATGCGTGGTGAAGCTGTCTTGTCCGTAAAGGCGTGTGCCCTTAATCATCGAGACCTTAAGATTGCCCGTGACGACTACGGTCCACCGAAGCCGGGCACCCGCATTCCGCTTGCCGACGTTGCAGCGGAGGTCATATCGATAGGGCAAGGTGTTTCCAACGTCAGCCCTGGAGACCAAGTCGGAGCGACCCACTTTACAGGATGGGTTGACGGTGACTGGAACCCAAGAACGTATGGTACGGATCTCGGCAATAACGCTGACGGTGTGCCTCAAGGTGTTGTCCCGCCTGGGGTTCGAGTATCGCAAGCCCAAGGCCCTGCCGCGCGTTGCGTCAGTTGAAAGTCAGGCTGCATTCATTGCGCTCTACGAGAAGCTGATGCGAGACCTGCCCGCCGACGAAGCCGTCTACTTCGCAGATGCGGTGCACCCGGAATACCAGTCCAAACCTGCCTTTGGATGGGTGAAGGCCGGGTCGAACCCCGCTGTGCTCAGCACGGCAGGGCGAGGGCGTGTAAACATTCACGGCGCGCTCAATCTCGAAACCTTCGACGCGCCCTTTGTCGAACCGACCACGGTTGATGGTAAGAGTGCTGCGCAGCTTCTGGCCAAAATCGAAGAACGCAACCCCGACAAGCGTCTCATACATGTCTTATGGGACAATGCCGCCTATCACAAAGGGCCGGACGTCAGGGACTTCCTGGCGAGGCCAGACTGTAGAATCCACTTGATCCCACTGCCGCCATATTGTCCACATCTCAACCCCATCGAGCGCCTCTGGGCTGTCCTGCACAAATACGTCACCCACAACCGACATTACCCAACTCAAAAGCAATGCGCAGACGCCGTCCTGGCATTCATGCGGGAAACCATCCCAAGGGAATGGAGAACATTCCGTGACCAGGTATCAGACAATTTCAGCCTCATAACCCACAACAAATTTCGGGCTTTGGCGTGAGCGCGGTATAAGCCAAAAAGTCTTTAATAACTTTTGCGCAATCCTCGGGGCAGTCGTAGAACACGAACACCCCGCACTTGGGTAACGTCACACGCGTAGCGTTTGGGATCCTCTCAAGCAAGCGTTCTTGATATTGCACAGCAGCATCGAGTTCGGCCTGAATAAGTAATACGGGCATCTGCAAAGACTTCTGAGCCGGTACGCGATCCCAGGTAAAGTACACGCCCAATATCTCATAGGGCTGCATCCGGGTCTCTATACTGTCTATGAAGGGGGCGATTGCATCTCGCACTTCCGCGCCTTCGCTCCGTTGTCTGACAATGTTTTTCCAAATCCTGAGAATTTCATCACCGGCTTCGTCGGGGTCGAACTTGCGTTGAATTAAACTGAGTCGTCTCGCCTGCTCATCTTCCGTACAAGGAACCGGTGGCGGGCCACTGGTTCCCGATAGGATGATCTTGTCGATACGGTCGGGAATGGTGGCGCCTAAATTACTAACAACCAGCGCTCCGCCGTGGTGCCCAAGGACGCTAAACTTCTCCAAGTTCAAGTGATTGACCACGTCAATGACGGCATTCGTGAGGTTTTCCATGGTGTGGGGGCCTGACGGATCGTCGGAACCACCATGGCCAGGCAGATCAATGGCGATCAATTGGAACTCGTCCGCCATGTACGGGGCAAAATTAACAAATTCATCGGAGGTCTTTAGGGTCTGATGGATCAATATCAGCGGTGGTCCATCACCGGCGGTCCAATAGTGTATTTGCCCGTGCCGACCATCCATATACGCGCGCCGTATCTTGGTATGCCCGTCAGCTCTGGCTGTTTTAGGAACACCCATCAATGCTGCCGGAAGCAAGCCGGCCGCGAGACCTGCAGATTTCAAAACTTGACGACGGTTTGTGTTGCGTTGGTTTTTCATACTCCCCTCCCTTTGCCCAGTGATTTTCCTTCGAGCGAGCCTGTTCAAATCTCTGAATAACGTCTTATTCGGATATATCTTCCTATGTCTGTTCGCTCCCTTAGCCATACACGATAGCTGGAGGAGCTAGCTGCTCCGCCATAAAACGCAATTCAGTCAGCGAAAATTTCGCGAAGGAACTTATACGAACCACGAAGGCTTTTTGAACTATTAGTACAGAAGCCTGGGCAAGGCGCATTGTTAGGGCGCTTTGGCCGATCCGGCCTCAGGGTTCATAAATTCGTCCCTTAATGTCGGCGGGCCCAAACTCGCCCACGATGTACATATCGCCCTTGCACACCCACTCGCCATCTTCCCTACTCCACAGGAACAGATACATGACCGAGAAGGGCTCAATGGTTTCATCGTGATACTCAGCGTACATATTTGCCCAATCCCAACCAGCATCCCCATTCACATAGGTATCGACAGACTCAATCCTGATTTCGCCGCGTAGCGCGACGTCGTCATACATTTCCTTGAGCTGTGCGCGGCCCTTGTAAGACCGGGGCTCATCCGCTGCGAGCCCCCGCGCATCTTTTGCATAAAACTGATCGTAGATGAGCGCTGGGTTGTCGGTCGCATGGGCCCTTTCCATGAGGTCGTATTTTGCGCGGATGGCTTTTTTGAACTCATTCAACTCAGCAGAATCCTCCCCGCGGACTGAAATGGAGGCTGACATAAGCCCTGCCATAACCGCAAAAACAGCGAGATAGAAATTTCCAGTTTTAGGCATCATTAGGTCCCTTCGATTTATTGAGTGTTTGCCGAATGTAAAACCTTGCCGGCCCTTCACCATAGCTGTTCTTTATTTTTTTATTTCATACGCCGATATTAGGTCTTATTTGTCAAACGGATGAAAACGGCAGCGTAAAGTTGAGCGCTGCTACGAAATTTGTGGAATCAGGTCGATTTCACGCTTTGACCGTGGGAGAGTCTGTCGCCATTCCTGTCAGCCACCGCTATATCTAAGTTCTGAAAGTTTGAGACTTTACACCGGAAACAATGAACTAGGTAAAGGCCAACGATGACACACTTACTTTCACGCAGAACAGCGATGCAATTGGCTGGTGCTGCATCAGTCCTATCCTTCAATTCCGGTGCATTCAGGTTCATCGCTCTTATTGGGTAAAGTTGAGCGCTGCTACGAAATTTGTGGAATCAGGTCGATTTCACGCTTTGACCGTGGGAGAGTCTGTCGCCATTCCTGTCAGCCACCGCTATATCTAAGTTCTGAAAGTTTGAGACTTTACACCGGAAACAATGAACTAGGTAAAGGCCAACGATGACACACTTACTTTCACGCAGAACAGCGATGCAATTGGCTGGTGCTGCATCAGTCCTATCCTTCAATTCCGGTGTGTACGGAGCGCTAGGCGACCCCATGGCCCTCCCCCGTGATTTTGATACGGCTGACCCTGAACACAATCTCATCGCCTATATGAAAATCATGTCGGACCTATCCGACCCACATATCGCTATCACACCGGTCGGATTTTATCAGTGACCGGCCGCAACGTGGGTGAACCGCTGATGGACTTCGTTGCATGCAAACAGGATCGGGTCAGACGCTTGACAGATGGCTCTTACCAGCATGGCTACCGTGGCGTGATCTTGTTCACGGAATTGGATACGGGCCGGGTTCTAGACACGTTTGAGAATCCCTTCACTGGAAAAACCAACACGGTCAAGCATTTTAAGACAAGCTGGGGCTCAGGCGTATTCACAAAGACTGGCGCCTATAGTCTAGGTGCCGACGTAGAACAGGAAGCACCGGGACTAAGTGATGTGCCCTTTCAATTGGGCTGGAACATTGCCGGCGATGATGTCTGGATCACCTATGACGAGCGAGTTGTCGTCCGTGCAGAAGACGGATCTGTCGCCTATGCCGACAGTTCCATGTACCGCTACCACGCCAGCCTGAAACAGCTGCAGGACCCTGATCAGCCGAGCGCCGACGCCATCATGAGCTGGGATACGGAAACGACTTGGTGGCCGTGGTTGGAGATGGGTGACCGTGAAGGTCACATGATCTTCGGCAGTATGGGACGAAAATTGGCGAGCCTTGATGACGTGCCCGAGACGGTCATCGCTGCCTCTGAAGAACGGTTCCCGGGACAACTTTCCCGGCCCGTCGACTGGAACGACTACACCCTGCCCGACCCGGCTCTGGCACCCGAGATTTAGTATTTTTATCGGTCTCAATCATCCCAGGTGATGGGATCGGTGATCGCACCAGGGAAGGTGTTTTCGGCAAAGTCGACAAAGTCGGCGGGCAAATCTGTCATTCTGACTTATTTGTTAAGAGGGGATAATCGTGAAAAATTGTCGGTGCCGTTGGCGTGATCGGACCCACCCGCATCAATTACGCCCGCATCATTCCCCATGGTGGATTACCCGGCGAAGGTAGAGGGCCGTTTGTTAGATCAGCCATAAGAGTTCAAGCATAGCGTTCAGGATAGTTTGGTATGAGTAGAAGCGATCCCAAATCCCACCCGGAAGAGCAAACAGCCGTCCCCGCTGAAACTGAAGAGGCGGCAGAGGCTCCCGTTTCAAACGGCGATGAAACGGCGGCGGAAGAAGCCGCACTACAGGCTGAGCAACCGCAAACACCTGAAGACCGTATCGCCGACCTCGAAACGGCCCTGGAGGAGGCACATAGAGAACGCTCTGATGTCCTTCGTCAAGCCCGAGGACGAGCGGAACCGTCAGACGCCGCGTGACGCCTGTCTCTCGAGAGATGTACGCATATCGGTGGGGGCGAGGCCCGGGACGTTGGTGAACAAGCTCTGATGCGCGGGTCGGAACCGCATGTCCATGAGTTCGTCCGGGGCTGACCCTCTCTTACAACGGGCGTCGGCGATGCCGGCCACAAAGCGTTATAGTCACTTCCGGGTCGACCATTCCTGCGATGGGTTCGCCCGCGGCCCGGTTCACATCAATGGCATCGAGGGCTTCTGGGGCATGGCCAAGGTGCTGCTCGTAAAGTTCAAGGGCGTGCCCAAACACACATTCCACCTCCACCTCGAGGAAACCGAGTGGCGCTTCAACCATCGGGCTTCCAACAAGGTCAGGCTTCTGCTACGTCACCTGCGAGAAAAACCGATCTGCTAGAGCATCTGGTGTGAAATTTGAATCGTTGGGGATTCCCTTTTGTTTGAAATGGTGATTCCCTGTGCCCCGGAGGTGGTGTTATGGGCAGAGCGATTTCGACTGATCTTCGTTTACGTATGGTGCGGGGGATATCGGCGGGCAAGTCTCGTTGGGAGGTTGCGGAGCAGTTTGAGGTTGCTCCCTCGACGGCGGTGCGGGTTCAGGCCCGCTATGCGGCCACCGGTTCGGTTGAGCCGGCCAAGCAGGGCCGTCCCAAAGGGTCCGGCAAGCTTGGCCCCTATCGTGCAGCACTTATCGAGAAGGTGAAGGCTCAGCCTGATATCACCATGCCGAACCTCGCGGTCTGGCTGGAGGCGGAACATGGCATCACGGTCGACCCGTCGAATCTGTCCTAACTGCTGTGCAATGCGGGCTTCACCTATAAAAAAAACGCTGCTGGCCTCGGAGAAAGAACGCTCTGACGTCAAAGCGGCGCGCCGGACATGGGTTAACCGTCGCCAACCTTTCATGCGCCGCCAGCCGGCGCGGCTCGTCTTCCTCGACGAGACGAGCGTGAAGACCAACATGACGCCGTTGCGCGGACGCAGCCTCCGGGGAGAGCGGCTCATGGCCGATGCGCCCTTCGGCAAGTGGCACACGCAAACCTTCATCGCGGGGCTGCGCTGCGATGGACCGGTCGCTCCCTGGATTGTCGACGGCGCCATGGACGGCCCGGCCTTCGATGCTTATGTCCGCACTCAGCTGGCGCCGAGCTTGAAACCCGGCGACGTGGTGATCCTCGATAATCTCAATGTCCACAAAAGCCCGCGGGCGGCAAGGGCCCTTGCCGAGCGAGGCGCCTGGTTCCTGTTCCTGCCCAAATACTCTCCAAACCTCAATCCCATCGAAATGGCCTTCGCTAAGCTCAAGGCCCTGCTCAGAAAAGCCAAAGCACGTACCTATGAAGCCCTCTGGCGCGCTGTCGGCGACATCTGCGCCCTCTTCGATCCACAGATCCTATGAGGCGAATCGGAGACCGGCGCTATGGTGCCGCTTTGGAACCCTCATCAGGAGACAGCAAATGCCCTCAAGGAACAACACCGAAACGCCGGCCAGTCCGGAACATAACACGCTGTACGTTGCAATCGAGATCAGCCGGAAGAGCTGGGTGATTGGAATCAAGAGTCCGGTGAGCGAGCGCATCGGGTTGCATCCGATCGAAGCGGCGAACACCGAAGCTCTCAGGGATTTGATTGAACGCGATCGCGGCAAGGCCGAACAGGCTCTTGAGCGTGAGGTTCGCGTTTTGAGTTGCTACGAGGCGGGCTACGAAGGCTTTTGGCTGGAACGCTGGCTGGACGATGCCATGGGCATCGAGACGGTCGTTCTGGATGCCGCGAGTCTTCTGGTGAACCGCAAGGAGAAACAGCGCAAGACGGACCGTATCGACGCGAAGAAGATGGTTCATGCGCTGCTCGCGCATGACCGGGGCGACGCGGCCGTGCTGAGTCGAGTGCGGGTACCGAGCATTGAGGAAGAGGATCGCAAACGCTTGCTTCGGGAGCGCCGGCGGCTGGTAAAGGAGCGGACGTCGCTGACGAACTCGATCAAGGGGCTTCTCAAGTTGCACGGTATCTTCGACCTTCAGCCGCGTGCCAGGGACTTCGACGCGAGTTTTGCCGAAGTGAAGACTGCATACGGGGAGCCGTTCCCACCTCGAGCCCGACGGGAGATCGCACGGAAAGCAGAACGGTTAGCTCTTGTCGAGCGGCAGATCGCGCAGGTCGAGGCCGAGCGCGACGAAGTTGCGCGGTCCGGGGAGGAGGTCAGGATTGCGGATGCGCCCGAGGGTAGCGACGCGCGGGCGGCGGCCAAAATCGCGACGCTGACAGGGTTGAAGGGGATCGGCACAAACGATGCGACCCTTCTGACGCACGAGATTTTCTATCGCGACTTTCGCAACCGGCGCGAGCTCGCGGGCTAGGTGGGTATCACGCCAACTCCCTGGGCCAGTGGGGACATGCAACGTGACCAAGGTATCGGTCGCGACGGTCCGAGCCATCGTCCACGCGGCTTGATTTGCTGTACGCAGTGGCATGTACTTGAATAATCGCCTGCTTGACGAAACGGAGAAGCCATGGACCTGGATGTCGAACGCCTCCTCGAGGCCGTGGAGCGCACAGTGTCGTCCCTGGAGCGCGACGGACAGGCCGCTCGCGCGGTCACCCTCGCCCGCAGCTACGCGACGACAGTGGAGGACCTCTGGGACGCCGTGACGAGCGCGGAACGAATCCTACGCTGGTTCCTGCCAGTCAGCGGCCGTCTCGAACTCGGCGGTCGCTACCAACTGGAGGGAATGCGACAGTAACCCGCTGAACAGCGTGGCGCGCACCCGCGTACCATCCGGCTGGATCTTCGAGACCAGGCAGCGGTCGTCTCGGTCGAAGTAGACATTAGCGGGGGTGACGTTGCCGATACTCTCATAGTATCGGTCGCTATTGTAGTGAGCCAGCGCGAGGCTGCGCGTCACTTCAACATTTCGCGCGACAGTGTTCGCAAGATGCTGTCGTTTTCCACGCCACCGGGCTATCGGCGCGGGAAGGCTATCAAGCAACCGAAGCTGGATGGGTTCACCGAAATCATCGACGCTTGGCTGGAAGAGGACAAGGCAGTGCCGCGCAAGCAACGCCACACGGCCAACAAAACCTTATCCGGGAATTAGGGCAAAGACACTGGCTACGTCATAGATTAAACGCCCGGTGCTCTAGAAACTTCGAGAAATGGAAAACACGACACGCGCATCGCAAATGCCGTTGCAATTAGCGATGTCCGTGTCGATATAGCGAAGGTCGGCGTCGAACCATTCAAGCGATAAAGTCGCTCCGATGTTCCAGTCAAGATAATCTTCGCCGAAAGCAGGGTCAACGTCGTAATAGTTCAAATTTGCATCGATACTGAATTGGTCACCAAAAGGAACATTTAGACCGCTCTGAAAATAAAGCCCGTCGTCCGTGTCCCCAAAGTTCTCGGGCGAATATGCCAGACCAAAAGTAACTGCCGCGGCACCAAAGTCGTAACCCATAGAACCGTAGACTTCCCAAAAGTCGTAATTCAATGCTCCAGATGCACCGGGATACCAGTAGTATATAATTCCTATGTCGTAGGATAGGACTCCGATCTCACCCGCATAGCCACCATAAGCGTCAAGCTCAACGCTGGCCTCGTCGTCATCACCAAAATTGACGTTAGATCCCCAAGTGCCCAGGTAAAAGCCGGCACCCGAATCCCAGTCGAATCCACCCTGTATGGCAGGATCTTCGCTCGCCTGTGTAAATCCACGAAAGACATAATCAGAGGTTAGAGTTACTTTGCCGGAAAACTCACCCGGCAAACCGCCATTCTGCGCAAAGACCGGTGATATACCCACAACAAACAGGATCACCAAGATTAAGCTTATAACACGAAGTTCTCTTATTTTCACGGCACATTCCCATTTCAGATGTTGGAAACCGGCGGTTTTTGGCCAACGGATCATAATTCTCTCTCCCTGATCAGTTGTGTTGAACGTCTGAAGCCTGCAGACAGGAAACGCAAAAACTCATTGGGGCGACATTGCCTAGGGTGTGGGCTCAATTGATCCATCATCTTATGGCGAAGAGCTGGATCATTGCGAGGAAGTTTTTGGCTGATTTCTCGAAGCGCGTTGCTAATCGGCGCATGTCTTTCATCTTGCAGAAGAACCGCTCGACGATGTTCCTTTGGGCACGATGTTCCTTTGGGCATAGAGGTTTGGATCGTGCGGGATAGGATTACGCGCGTTGCTCTTTGAAGGAATGACAGCCAGCGCTCCTTCATCGGCGATCTGCTGCCTGATTTTGGCGGTGCCATAGGCCTTATCAGCGACGATGGCGAGCGGGGCCTTTTCCCAATCCAGGAAAGAGCCCATGGCTTGGCTGTCATGGACCTGCCCGCCGGTGATGTCCAGCCGGAGCGGGCGGCCCTTGGCATCTACGGCCGCGTGAACCTTACTTGTGCGACCCGCGCGTGAGCGTCCAATACCGTCTGCCAAGCCCCCTTTTTTGACCCTGCCGCTGCGCGGTGAGCCTTGACGATGGAACTGTCAATGAAGAGCAGACTGTCCTCGCACTGCTTGGCAAGAGCATCGAAAATGCCTTGCCATACACCCCGCTCACCCCATCGGGTAACCGAAAGAACACGGGCTTTTCCGATCGGAATCGGTTCTCTTTCTTTTTGCCAAATAAAGGCATTTGCGACGACGATCAAAGTTCGCGACGTGCTAGCAGTTTACAAATACTATTGCGCTCGAATCACAAAGTCAGTCAATTCACGATTGAAACGTACACGGTCTTCCATGAACGGCGCATGACCCACGTTTTCATAAACCGACAATGAACCATTTGGCAGAACGTCCAGTATGGCAACCGCTCCTTCGAAACTAACAATGAGGTCATCGGTCCCGTGACTTACGAGGACAGGCAGGATGAGTTTCGATGCCAGATCACTGTTGTCCGCCGGGTATCCGAGCATGGCCCGGCGAACGTAAGGCGGTGTCATCATATTGAATACAATGTTGGCATGCCGAACGTCAGGAGGTAGAGGCTCTGTTGTCACCAAATCGATGAAAGTTGTAACCCCCGTCAGGTTTTCAGCGATGTCCGCAGACATCATCTGGCCAAGCCATTCTGTTGACTGTCCGGGTCTGGGTGGGGGCGGTGGTACGGGGCCTTGCAGCGATGTGTTAGCCCCGACCAAATTGATGGCGGCGATATCGTCGATTCCGTAGTGACGCACATAGTTCATGATGATGAATCCGGCCCAGGACCAGCCCACGAGCACAGGTCTGGTGAGAGCTTTCTCCGTAATGACGGCATGCACATCCTCCGCCCATAGGCGCGGGAACTGATAGCTATCGGCTAGATAAGGTTTGCCTGACGTCCCGTGGCCGCGGAGATCAAAGGCTGTTAGATGAAAGTCTTGGGTGAGGTCTGACTCCAGTTGCATTTGCCAACTGAGATAGCTTTGCGAGAAGCCATGGATGAAAAGAATGTCCTGTCCAGCTTCATTCCCTGTTTGGGCAACGGAGAGCGGAACACCGTCGCCACCGTCCACCGTCGAAAATGTGAGGGGCATAGCGTCTATTTGTTCAATGACAGAAAAAAAGACTCCAAAGTGCCAGGACGCAATAACGGACTTTCACCACTACCCACCGCTCTTAAACCGCTCCAACACGGCGTCGTCCATACCCGCTTCACGGGCGAGTTGTCCGTAGAGTTCCACCGTCACTTCCGCAGCGCCTTCTTACTTGGCCGCAGCTTCGGTGGCGCGGATGACAGTGCGGCGCACACCCGCCGGCACCCGCCGTAACGCCTTCATGGCGCCATCGTCCCACGGCATGCCGGTTTTCAAGGCGACCACCTCGTCTTCGGAATCGGGCATGTCCTCCAAGGTGTACTTGGAAATATCGTTCGAGCGGCAATAGAAATAGTCCTCCCGCCGTTCGTCTCCCAAGCCAATGGGCAGGTCGAGGGCACGCAACCGGCTTTCCCGGTCCATCTCCACCAGCGCTTCTTCGACCATCAGCGATACAATATTACCGATGACGTGGCCTTGAGTTGCATCCAAATCCACAATCTTATCAACGGTGCACTCAAGAATCTGTTTGCACTCCGCAATACTGGGTGGCTTAACGCGTTTGGACGGGATTTGGGTGAACGAAGTGTGTTCAAGCTCATTGACCCCCTCCGGGTGAAAGCGTGCCGTTTCCATCATATCTTCCAAATGGCCGGCGGATGGGCAATTGACGACGAATTCACCGGTTTCGCGGATGTTTTGAAAGGTATGCGATGTGTTGCAGAATCCAAGATAGATGCGCGGCTGTTTCTGCATCACGTCGTATTGCATGATGTAGGAATAGGGGGCCGCGTTGACACGCCCTTCTGAATCCAGGGTGGTGATAATGGTGATCAACTTCGGAAAGACGAAGATATCAGAATACCAAAACGGCCGAATTTTAACGTCCTTGTGCATGCGATTCCCCAACTCAACGAGTGTCGTGGCTACAATACCGCAGGAGTGTAGCAGAGAGTTTTTGCGGGGCGCGACCAATTCTGTGATTTTGTCCAAATTGAAAATACGGATCCGCGGACGCATAAGGGACGATTACGCAGTTCAATAAAGCGGCCACGTTGAAGGAAGGAAAACCGTTCAGCCATACTTTATACTCCAAGCCCTTTAGGGAGACGACACACTTGAATAAAACACAGATTCCGAGACGGTCAGCCCTGTTAACTGTCGCTTCCGCCGCCACCGCTCCCAAGCGAGGCCGTACCCAGCCCATGACCGATGTCATCGTCATCGGGGCGGGGCTTTCGGGTCTCAATGCGACTCTGCTTCTTGAAGAACAGGGTCTCACAGTCACTTTGCTGGAAGGACGTGACCGGGTTGGCGGCCGTGTGTACAGCCTTGATCATGTGCCTGGCAGTCCGGAAGCCGGAGCGAACGCCATACTTGGCGCATACGCACGGATTAAGGACGCCGCCGAAAGGTTCGACATATCCCTCGTGGATCACCTTCCTCGGGCAACGGTGAACCGGACAAAGACCTTGGTTCTGAACAACGAGCCCGTCTTACCTGAAGACTGGCCATTCTCGCCGCGCAATGTCCTGCCTGACGACCATCGAGAAACCATGCCCTGGGCCTACGTGCCACGCACCATCAGTCCCAACAATCCGCTCACCTCATTGGAAGATGTCTTTGACCCGGCATTCACCCAATACGACAAGCCGGTCTACGATTTCTTACGCGACAAGGGCGCGAGCGACGACGCCATCGACTTGGCCTACAACACCAATGTCATTTACGGCACTTCTGCCCATGACGCGTCATTGTTGCATATGTTTGCAGATGATTTTTTCATTCGTCAGCAGGTCAGCATGGAGCGTCGGATGTTCGTCGGCGAGGGCGGCAACATGCGCGTTCCGGAAGGATTGGCCCGCCAGGTCAAGACGGAGATTCAATTTAACAAAAAGGTTTTGGGTTTGCGCACGGAGGCCAACGGCGTAGAGGTCCATTGTTCAGACGACAGTCGTTACCGTGCGCGCTTCGTCATCTGCTCCGTGCCTGTTCCGGTGCTGAGGCATATAACCATCGATCCCATCGTCGCCGGACTACAGGGGGAGGCAATTCAAAGCGTTGTCTATTCGCCCTGTACCCAAGTGCACATGGTGGCAAAACGGCCTTTCTGGGAGGACGACGGTCTGCCCGGGTACATGTGGACGGATGGTTTGGCCGGCTTCGTTGTGCCCAATCGTGTGCCTGAAAATCCTCAAGAGGTCTTAAGCCTGACGGCGTGGGGCCGAGGTTTTCTGGCGCGTTACTTCGACAGGATCGGAACGGAAGCAGCCAGCGCGGCCGTCATCAACGCGATTGAACAGGCCCGGCCCGCCGCAAAAGGTCAATTGGAAGCCCTTCATGTTCACTCGTGGGAGCTGGATGAGTTTGCTGTAGGCGCGGACTTTTTGTCCTGGCGTCCTGGTCAGTGGACCAAGTTCAAAAACATACTGGCCCGACCGCAAGGCCGGATTCACTTCTGTGGTACCCATACGGCGGAAGCCAATCGCGGTATGGAAGGGGCAATGGAATCCGGCGAACGGGCGGCTTTTGAAGTTCTGGCGCGGATATAGCAGACGCCAAGCTCACCAAGGCAGTTCACCGCCTTCCCAGGTGAGATACCGGCCCGTGTCGTCAATGATGATTTTGTCCAGTACGGCTTTCATACCGATAACGGGCACTGCCATAATAAATCGCCTTGAGTCGAATAGTGCAGTCTCTTAGCCTCCAGAGATGCAAAATCCCTGTTTTCTTCGGAATTCCGGAAACGCCGGGTTCGTCATGGAACCTATTCGCTGTGGAGGTAGTACTTAGCCTAGTCGAATGTGGTGGAACAGTACTCTCAAGACATGTACCGGAAGTTAATGCCGAAACTTTGAAGCCGATTCTGAAGAAGAAAATACTCAATGAGACGACCTTGAGGACCGATTAGGCGGGCCACTACCGAACGATTGGTAAGGTGTTTTTCGAGCATCAAACCGTGTGCCATGGTATAGGGGAATATGTTCGCGGAGATGCGCATACCAACACTGCGGAAGGCTACTTCAGCATGTTCAAGCGCGACATGAGGGGCGTCAATCAGCATTGTGCAAGTAAGCACTCAAAACGCTACCTGTGCGAATTCGATTTCCGGTACAATGACAGAGTCGCACTTGGAGTCAGTGATGAAGCTCACGCCTCACACACTCTAGATGGTATCGTTGGAAAGCGGCTGTTGTACCGAGACTCGTCCATCGGTTTCGACCCAAGGAGATTCTGCTTCCAGATTGACCTATTCCAGGGGAAGGGTAACCCTCAGAAGGGACACTGCTTTGTTTTCCTCTGATGATGTCTGTTTTCACGCTACATTAGACATAAGCTTGCGACGCTACGGAGCAGTGAGACCTTGTAAGGGGGCCAATAGAAAGGCATAAACTACGTGGCTGTATTGCCGTATTCGTTGGGTTCGTTGCCTACCCATTGCCTGGTATTGCCGAGGTCTTGCCGCTTGAAACCTTTTCGCAACGCGTTCAAATGTGGGGTCCCGAAGTCTCTCCTGATGGAAAACATTTGGCGATGTTTGAGCGGGGGGATGGCGATGACCTGATGTCCATATTCCGTATTGAAAATGATCGTGCCAAACGTCTGAGATCTATTTCCAGTGGGGAAGACATAGACTTCAACTGGATCACGTGGGCAAACAACGAACGGATGCTTGTTAGCATTACTTCGTACAATCGAATAAGGGGTGCTGGCAAAAATAAATTCCCGTTTCGCCGTCTATTGTCTGTCGATATTGAGCAATCCGACAGTAGGGTTCTTCTTGAGGACGAACGGTTCAGTTGGTTTCGCTTCTTCAACGACGACATCATCCACATGCTCCCAGAAGATCCCGAACACATTTTGGTCGGGTTTAGTAAGAAGGGCGATTATGAGTCCACGGCTTACAAGCTGAACATTTATACCGGTGAGAAAGTTGTCACGCAGGAAGCGGCAAAAGGTCAGCAGATCTCTGATTGGTACGCAGATTGGGACGGACGCATTCGCTACGGCTATGGTCGTGACAAAAAAAGCGCCGGATAATGCTCATTCGCCGGTCGAACGGCGAATGGTTTCCCCTACACAAGAATGAGCTGTTTGAAGATGGGCGTTTTAGGCCGCTTGGGTTCAGCCATGATGAAGACACGATTTATGTTCTTTCTTCACACATCACCGGCCGTGACAGCGTGTTTCGCTTTAATCTGGATAGAGGTGAGCTCGCAGGAAAAGTCTTTGAGCATGACACAGTAGACATTAATGGGCTTATTGTTTCCCATGCGCGTCGCAAAGCTGTCGGTGTGTCCTATACCGTTGATACGACACGCATTCACTATCTTGATCCTGAGTATGCTCGGCTCAAGGGTATTATTGATAACACGCTGCCAGATCGTGTTAATTCCATAGTGTCCATTACACCGGATGAAAAATTTGTCGTCATATTCTCTAGAGCGGCCACAAATCCCGGAGAATTCTATCTGTATGATTCAGAACGCCGTAAACTTCAATATTTTGGCCGACAATACAAAAACATTAATCCTGAAGACCTGGCTCCGGTGAGGCGTGTCACCTTTGAAGCGCGGGACAGCTTGCAAATTCCTGCATATCTTACCGTGCCGACAGGTGAGTCCGACGGGCTTAGGCCAGGTGTTGTGATGCCTCACGGGGGTCCCTGGCTGCGAGATTATTTGACCTTTGATCCGTGGGTGCAGTTTCTGGCCAATCGTGGCTATGTGGTACTGCAACCAAACTTCCGCGGTTCGTCCGGTTATGGAGACCGTTTTGAGGCGTTAGGATACGGCGGTTGGGGCCGTGCAATGCAGGACGACATTACGGATGCGGCCCGCTGGTTGATTGATCAGGAGTTGGTTGATCCAGAACGGATTGTGTTGTTGGCGGGTCATACGGGGGCTATGCCGCGATCATGGGAGTTATTAGGGCACCTGGAACCTTTAAGTGCGCGGCCGCCCTTGCGCCTGTTACGGATGTCAGGCGAATGCTCAAGGAAGACGGCGACTATCGAACTAACGACTACGATTACCGACGCGTGGCGGGGACACTTACAAAAAAAGAGTTGAACCGCATCTCTCCAATCAATCGCGTAGAGGAGATAAATGCGCCCATTCTTCTGGTTCACGGCGACGATGACAGAAATGTCTCCATAAAGCATTCAAGACAGTTGGCGAAGAAACTTGAGAGAGCCAATAAGCCCTATCGCTTGGTTGAGATACCTGAAGAGGGGCACAAGTTTAGAAAAGAAGAAAATATCGCACTCTGGCTCAAGGAACTGGAAACATTTCTTGCTGAGCACATTGGAGAACTCAGACTAGCCAACATTCATTAGAGTAAGCATCGTCAGACTGGATTGGCTTGGTCGTCTTTTACCGTACTGTCTCTTTCGAAAACCCTATCCACTGATTTTCATGATATTAGCCTATCAAGTGTGAATGTGGCTTCGGAAAGGAACAGCTGCCGGTCCTGAGCAAGTTGACCAAAACGTTGCGGCTGCCAAAACGTCCTTAGCAATTGATATCAGAGACAAGATATCTGACCTAAAACGCACAAAGAACATTTTGTTTACAAGACAATGAGGTCGGTGTGGGGGCGCTAAAGTTGTCTTTAGTTTGCTTTGCAGATTGACACTTTCTTTGGGATTTGAAAGACCGTAGGGACGTTGAAAAGCTGGTCAAATAACACAGCACCAAGCAAACAATGAAGCGTTAATCCATGCACATTCAGCACATGAAAAAACTCCGGAACTTCAAACTGGCTACACTGTGTTTCGTTGCAGTAATGGCTACGTCATATGCATATGCGCAATCCGTTCCTAAAACGACCGTGTTCATCATAGGAGCAGACAGCGAGATAGGGAATGCCTTGGTTCGGCGATATGCTGGGAGGCAATGGGCCATAATCGCAACTGTAGAAAATTCAGGCCCCGCCGTTGAAACCAAATCACTCGCCGAACAATTCCCAAATATTGAAGTCGAGAACCTTAACATTAGGGACTTTGACGAGATCGATATGCTTGCCGCGAAATATCAAAACCGCCCAATTGACATCTTGATATATGCCAAGCGTCTGGACGGTGGTGATGCAGCTGGCGGTTTGACTGCTCAGAGGTTCGGTCAATTTGATTTTGAAGCCTTCGACGAGGTATTGACGGTCAATGCAGTCGCTGCCCTGAAAGTCTTTGAAGCTTTCAACGAGCACGTTCAATCAAGCCGATTAAAGAAGGTGATCAAACTCTCAAGCTCGTCTGGCTCTGTCAGCAACGCGAGAAACTGTACCCGCTGTGGAAACTTCTTTGGCAGAACGAGTCACGCAGCGGGCAACATGGTGATGCGTAGGCTATTTCAATATCACAGAAGCGCGGACACAGGGGTGGTTGTCGGAATAGTCGATCCCGGACCGGTCAATGATGCGTCAATGGAAGCCCTTGTCGCAGATAACTTCCCAGCAGCGCTTCTCGTCTCAGCCGAGGATAGCGCTACGGGTATGATGCACGTAATCGATGGATTCGGTGAAACGAACAGCGGATCAATTTTCAACTATAGAGGAGAGTCCGTGCCTTGGTAGGGAGCAGGTGAATAAACATGACAATACGACCCCTAATACAGATAGAAGCTATATTTTCATCAGACTTTATCACAATGAAGGGGAGCCCAACCGTTCGCCATGCGCGATCAATTGCCGGGCTCCTATTAGTGCTGATGACGGCCTGCACGTCCGAGCAAACACCAACCTTGCGCAGTGAAAAGTACGACTACGACTCAATTATTGAACAGTCTCAAGCCGCGTTTAAAGCACGCAATGCGGATGCTGCTGTTGAAGCGTTTGAAGATGACGGTGTGTTTTACCGAATCACCGACGATGGGGTGGTTGAACTCATTAGAGGTAAAGACAACCTGAGACGTTCTATGAGAAGGATTTTTGCGGCCGAAAATCAATACGTCGATTCCAAAGCCATCCGGTTAGGCCTCTTCCAAAATCTTCTCGTAATGTATCATGAAGACAGATACGAGACGGATGACGGATTGGAGATGATACCCCGTGTCGTCGTCGTGGAACATCGCAACGGAAAGCGTTGGCGTGAATGGGAGTTCAGCCCTAAGGACCGGTAAGTTCCGAACAGAAGCTTGATCTTGAGAGGAGTATTGCAACGTGTCGACTAACTTTCGGTTTTCGGTCCAGAGAAAATGCGTAGCTGTTGCCACGTTTGTTCTGACCTTCGCTTTGACGCCAGCAGTATCCCATGAAGCGGGAGAAAGATCGGGTACAAAAATAGTTATCGTTGGCGCCACGTCACGAACTGCGGATGAACTTATTCCACAGGCTTTGTGGCGTGGCCATGAGGTCATTGGTCTGGCCAGACGGCCGCATGCCGTCCGGTATGCTGCTCACCCGAATTTGACCGTTCTCAAAGCCGATGTGAGGGACCAAGACTCCCTCAATACCGCTCTAGGTGGTCATGACGATGCTGTGGTTATTTCAGTTTTCGGATCACGCGGCGACCCTACCGAAGAGGTCGCTGTATCCGATTTAATGGCTGAGGGCATCAGCAACCTTATTCAAGCTATGAAGGAGAACGGCTATGACAGGCTATTTGCGACCAGCTCGGCCTCGGTTCAGGAAATGCCTAAGTTTGGATACGAGGCGGATACGCCGAGGCCTCAGAATCTGACTGTTAGATCAGGGCTTTGGTATTATCTAAAGCGGGGCCTATACAACGATATGGCCGAAATGGAACGGATCGTTCGGGAAAGCGGATTGACCTATGTCGTGTTACGTCCCGGATTGATTTTGGTTGAACCGGCTTATGGCAATCTCAAAGCTGCGGTTGACGTTGACGCACCGGGCCAGAGGGTCATTACCTATGCAGACTTCGCGGCTTTCATTCTCGATGCCATAGAGACGAACGTCTACGATAACTCGACAATTGGAGTGTATAGCGATAGGCCAATCGAATTTAGCGATACCGGCATCAACCCTGAAGCTCTGATGGCCCGGCAACGAGAAATTAATCGGCAAATTCGTGAAGAGTTAGCGGGTCAGAAATAGGCATTAGGGTGCGGACACACTACGACGGTAACGCTTTGATCCGACTTAATGGATCAGCAATCCACGAACAAACCGTCTGAAGTTCTAAGCTGTTGGAATGATTCATGAAATGGCAGTAGTGGGCCCGAACCCTAGTGTTTTAGGTCCTAACCATTAGAGAAAGCGTGAGCCTCTACGGGAGGATGGAGTCATGAAAATCGTTTTTCGCATTTTGCCCGCGTTCGTTGGAGTAATGTTCGCGGGTGCCGTTCTTGCTGGAGAATGGCTGCCGGTTGGTTACATGTGTTGATCAAAAATTGGAACTTATAACTTTATATTGACAAAATAAACCTGCCATGTTAGACCTAAGTTATTGAAAGGCAGGGAAAAATGGCACACAAAGCGCCGGGAAAATCAGACCGCAACGGCATTACGATTATTGAACTGGCTGACATGTTTCCTGACGAGGAATCGGCCCGGCAGTGGTTTGAATCCCGCATCTGGAAGGATGGCCGGTTCTGTCCTCATTGCGGTAGCACGGAGACACACGAGGCCAGCCACAACAACATGCCTTACCGCTGCTCAGACTGCCGGGGCTATTTTTCGATCAAAACCGGAACTGCCATGCACGACTCCCGGATCCCGCTCCGCAAGTGGGTATTCGCCATCTACCTGCATTTGACCAGCCTCAAGGGTGTTTCCAGCATGAAGCTGCACAGGGACATAGGCGTATCGCAAAAAACGGCCTGGTACATGCTCCAGCGCATCCGTCAAGCCTGGGGCGGCAAGGCTCTCAAGAAATTCGTCGGGCCTGTCGAGGTCGATGAGACCTTCGTGGGCGGCAAAGAGGGCAACAAGCACGCTTCCAAAAAGCTGAACAAGGGCCGGGGCGGTGTTGGCAAATCGGTGGTCGTGGGTGCCAAAGACAGGGAAACGAACGAAGTCAAGGCTACCGTGATCGGAAACACCACGGCCAAAACGCTCCAAGGTTTTGTCGCCGCCGTAACCATCGCCGGCGCCACCGTCTACGGGGACGACGTTGCCGATGTCTTTGTTCTGACAGCCCATGAAACAGGCATGCATGCCGTCACGTTGACCGGTTTGCCCTCCAATGTTGACGTCTTTGTCTATGACGACCGTGGACGGCTGATTGCCCAAGGGGTCGAGGCCGGAACGTCCGACGAGACTGTCCTTTTCCCTGGCATCGGCGACAAACAATACCGGATAGAGGTTAGACCGGCCGACGATGCGGTCAGCCACTATGAAGTTTATGTCGAAAACACTGGAAATCCTATCGATCATGGTCCCGTGCCCCTGGACCGGGACGACAATAGTTTTGCCCAAGCAACGGAAATCACTGACAGCCAATCCATTGAAGATGCCGTTGGCTTTGATGGGGATGAAGCGGACTACTACGTCGTTCGCACGGCCGAAGAGGGCGCCCGCCTCACTGCATCGCTGACAGATTTGAACGACGATCTGGACATCGTCCTTTACCGTGCGGATGGCTTCGACTTGCGATCACCATTACTCGGCGGGCCGGTGTTCGAACCGACGGATGTCGCCGACCTCCACCATGAAGGTCACCGCGACGATCAACGAGACGCCGCGTAGCGCCTGAAGGCGTTCCACCACCGGGGCGAGCGACCAGTCGAGTAGGGCGTCCTCGATCGCCGCGTCCAGGCGCGCCACACGTTCGCGGCTCTGCGTCTCCGCGACGATCATCTCGTGCAGTACGACCTTCTGAACGGGCCAGCCGAAGCTCAGATCGTGGAGCCATTTGAAGTATTTCGTGCCCCATGCCTTCTTGCCAGGATAGATCTTGCCGTGACGCAGAAGGAACGAACGAATCTCCTGGCGCTTGCGGGTGCGGTCCTTGACCGCCGCCTCGCGGGCGCGCACCAGATCGCGCAGCGCCTCATGGGCTTCGTCCGGCGTCCAGATATCGGTCAGCTCGCCAGCCCGGTATAGCCGCGCCAGCTTCACAGCGTCGCGGCGGTTCGTCTTCACCCGCGCGCCGGGCCGGCGGGGAATAAGGGACGGGGCGATGACGGCGCATTCATGGCCAAGACCCTCGATCAACCGCTGTAGCCCGTCGGCCCCGCCTCGTAGCAGAAGCGGAGATCTACGCCCGGCCGTTCCAGCTTGCGCACGAAACGGCGTACCGAACCGCCGTCTGAGCCGATCTCGCCGAAATACCTGACCTCGCCATCACGTCCGCCATCCGCCACCGCAACGGCATGGCGATCCTTCGACACGTCCATTCCTATGAAAATGTTGCTACACTCGACCATGGTTCGCCCTCCTGGCTTGAGGCACTGCTCGTCAAGCAACCCTCGTTGAAAGCCGCCAGTGTAGGGCGAACCGCCCCATCAAAAGACAGCCCAAGAAGGACATACGGTCTTGCGCCCGAGGGTATCGACAACACAACCGTTTGGTTGCGGTCTCCCAGCGGTACGGAAAGCCTTTTGTTCGACGACAACGGAACTTTCTTTTTTAATTTTTCTGGTCGGGACAGCTTCACCTTCACGTCCAATGCTTTTCGCGGCGAGACATCCAGTGGCACGTGGGAACTGATTTTACGCACACCGGACGGATCCACGCCCGATACGCTTGAGTCCTTGACGGTCACGTTTCACGGCACGGATGCCAATGATCCTGATGACCGCTACGTGTTTCCGTTTACCTTCGACGCAACGTGAGCTCTCGCCTCACGCAGCTTAACAGAAATATTGCTAACCGTTCTTTGAGGCTCATTGAACGCTCCGACGGGGATCTCAGCCATGTGCGCCGCAACGGCGATGAAGTGGAAATGATTTCGTCATCGGTCGATTACTTTTTGTCAGAGATCGACAAACAGCATGCCGAGTTGAAGATCGCGAGGGACGCTGCTGAGGCGGCCACTGAGGCTAAGTCCCTGTTTCTAGCCTCCATGAGCCATGAGATTCGCACACCCATGAACGGTGTCATCGGCATGGCTGATATCCTGCGGCATACCCAGCTTGATGCGGATCAGCGCCGTATGCTCCAGACTATTAATGACTCGGGCGATGCCCTCCTGACCATCATCAATGACATCCTCGACTTGGCCTTTCGGCAAAACTTGATCGATCAGGGGTTTATCACAGCGCCACGACTTGTCGTAGGCGTGGATCCGCGTTTGTCCGATACATTGCTCTCCCAGGACGGTCAGATCACGACGGTGGATACAAACCCTCTCCGGCGGGCGGAATTTGTCATGGCCGTGGCCATACCCTGTTGCAGTCGTTTGTCGAACCGACCGAGACGATCATTGCGTCATACCCGACCTCAAGAGTGCATACGCAGCCAGGGAGGCGCAGGACGTCAGTTCAGAAGCTCATAAATTGAAATCTTCGTCCCGTACCATCGGCGCGAATGACCTTGCCGATACGTGCCAAGCCTTGGAACAAGCGGGCAAAGAAGAAGACTGGACGACCATTGACGCCCTCATGGTAGAGATCGATCCTCGTTTTTCGGAAATTAAGATGTATGTGGGCAACCTCTAACGGAATTGGTCTCGCCAACCAGTGCTTGCCTATGATGTTGGCCCTTTTTGTCTATCTGCTTGGCTCGCCGGTTCTCGCCCAAGACGATCTTGAGTTCACACTCATGGCCGACGGCGAGGGCAAGGATTTCGTCTATCTGCTCTGCTCTGACTGCCATTCCATGCAACAAGTCTTGGGGTATCGCTACAGCCGTGCGGGCTGGCGCAGCGCCATGCAACGCATGACCGACGAATTCGGCATGGCTGAATTGGACGGCGAAGAGTGTACCTTGGTGCTTGACTACTTAACCCGTCATTACGGTCCGGGATCCGGCCGATAGCTCACCGCCGGTTCACCGGCAAATTCAGTTTCAAGCGGTCGATTTCCCGCCCGCCCTTGAACACCCGTTCGACGGACCGGCTGTTGCGGATGTCTGCTGTCGGATCTGCCGACAGAATCACTATATCCGCCAGCTTGCCCACTTCGATAGAGCCGAGATCACCGTCAACGTCAATGTATTTGGCCCCATTCAGCGTGGACAGGGTGATGACGTCGAGGGGCGGTATGCCGGCCTCAGCCAGTAACTCCATTTCCATATGCACCATGGGGCCGAGCACCCGGTCCGTGCCCATGGCGATGATGGCACCGGCGCCATGGAGCTGTTTGAGGTTGCGCAGCACGGCGGGGAGGATTCCTCGCATCCAGCCGGACATGCCGGAGGAAGCATACCGGTCCCGTTCCGTCACTTTGTTGAATTCCAGCTCCTCTTCCGTGAGGGTGGCCCGGAACAGGGGGCCGTCGAAAAACGAGTTGTCCAACTCCACCCGGCCGACGGCACCGAATAACAGGGCCGTCGAAGACACCACCACACCCTGTTCCGCCACATAGTCGGCAAAGCCGGTACTGGCATCGGCGAGAAACACGGGATGAGCCAGAGCGTCCACGCCGGCGGCAATGGCCAATCGGGCAGACGCTTCGTCAGCAATGTGAATGGTGGTGCGCACTCCATTTTCGCCTGTGTAACGAATAAGTTGGGTGAAATCGTCGTCGGGAATCAGTGGCAAGTCACCGGCGCGAGGCCCCATACCCCGGTGGTCGCGGGTGAATTTGAGCATGTCGGGCTTGTTGGCAAACAGAGCATCGAGTTTTTCTCTCCCGTCGGCGAATCCGTCCATGGTGGTTGCCCCGGCACAACAGGCATAGCCGTCTTTCTTGGCGACCAGACTGCCGGTGGCGTAAATGCGCGGACTGACGATGCGCCCCGCCCGTTCGTCGTCGCGCATTTTGTAGATGAACTTGTCGTGGTTGCCGGAGTCATAGACGGCGGTGACGCCCGAATAGAGAAAACCGTGCAGGACTTTGAGACCGGTTTCGAGATCCATGATCATCTCCCGGTTGCCGGGCCCCGTACGGCCGCCGGGCAAATGCATGTGGCTGTCGATAATGCCGGGGATGAGATACTTGCCGGTGCCGTCGATCACAATGGCACCGTCGGGCGGCGCGATGTTCCGCATGGTGATGTCGGCAATGCGATCCCCCTCCACCAGCACGGACGCGTTAGGCAGCGGCGGCGCACCGGTGCCGTCGATGAGGGTGATATTGCGGATGAGCAGGACGTTGCCGATGGACTGGGCCCAGACGGGCGCGGCAATCCACGAAAAAACAACGATGAATAAGCTCAGTTCTTTAGCCCGCATGGCATACCTCTTTTTGTTGTCTTGCAAATCTATGGCGCCCGCCAAGACGCGTGCTACCGCATTTATGCCCATGCTCACTGGGTGACAGGGCGCATGCAATCCTTTCGGGCCGGGCGAAAACCGTCGTACACTCCCTGTCTCCACTCAGTCAGGGAGGCTGATACCATGACGCATGGTTCAAAGAAACAATTTCACATCCCGTCGCGGCGAACGGTTTTAAGGACCGCCGGCGCCCTTGGTCTTGCGGCGCTTAGCCCGCATCTGTTCACCCGCGGCGCTTTTGCCGAGATGCTGGCCCCGACGGGGCAGTCGGGCGAAGGGCCGCTCTACCCCGACAAGATGCCGCTGGACACGGACAATGACCTCATATTGGTCAACGACGCCGTCACCCCGGCCATTGGTGAGATCACCCACCTGTCGGGCCGTATCCTCGACCGCATGGGCGCCCCGGTGCGCAACGCATTTGTCGAGATCTGGCAAAGCGATACCAAGGGCGTGTACCGGCATTCGGAGCATGAATTGCGCTACGGCGAGAATTATGACCACAACTTCCAGGGTTATGGCCGGTTCCTGACGGATTCCTCAGGGGGATATTACTTCCGCACCATCAAGCCCGTGCCCTATGGCGACGAACGAATCATGCGCACCCCTCACATCCATTTTGCCGTGAGCAAGAACGGCGCGCGCATCTTCACGACCGAGATGAACATCAAAGGGCACCCCATGAACGAGGGGGATATCGTCTACCGGCGGCGCACGGAAGAAGAAAAGAAAACCGTGTCCATGGACTTTGTGCCCATTCCGGACTCGCCCATCGGCGAGCTAGCCGTCACCTTCGATATCGTGCTCGGCGTCACGGCGGCGGACCTAGCCGACGACGCCCTGAAAGGCGGCATCGGCAAGTCCCGGTGGAACAGAGGCTAGGGCTCCCTTAAGCGGCGGCGTCCTCACACCCGCACCACGTTGGTGCCGAGGGTGTTGATGGGCTCGGCCCCGTCTTTGGTGATCAGCATGAGGTCTTCCAGATGGGACGACCCGCCCATGCCGGTGGCGCCCATGGGGCAGTCCACGCTCAACACCATGCGCGGCTCTAACACGATGTCCTCCCGCGGCGGCGAGCCCATGTTGCCCACATGGTCGGCGTGATAGAGCCCGACCGAATGGGGCGTAAAGGAGATGGAGAAGTCCGCGCCCGACTTATGCAGGAAGTCCTGACCCAGGCGCCACACTTCGGAAAACTTCAAGCCCGGCCGCAGGTTCTCGCGCACGTGATTCCATGACGCGGCGGTGAGCTCGGATACTTTCTGCATCTGCTTGGACGGTTCGCCGATGTAGACCGCGCGGGCATAGTCGCCGTGATAGCCCATGTACTCGCTGACGCAGTCGATGGAGAAGCATTGGCCGTCGCGCAGCTTGGCCTCGTAAGTGGGCGAGCTAACCCGGTCGATGACCATGAACACCCCGCGCATACCCCGGGAAGCAACAGCGGCGAAATAGGCCGCACGCAATTCGCGTACGTCCGCACCGGCGCGCACCGTGGCCGCCGCCTGTAAGGCGGCTTCCGCATTGGCCTGGGCGGCGTAGCGCATGAGGGTGAGTTCCGCATCAGACTTGACCGGACGAATGCGCCGCAGGGCATCGTCGGCATTGACCACGGTCGCTTTTTCGGCCGCGTCCATGACATTGCGCATGACCGGCGGCACGTCGGCAGCGATGCGGCCCTGGGCCACACCCAGGTCCGTCAAGGCGTTGCGCAAAGCGTATTTGAGATTGGGCCGGGCTGCTTCCGCCTGCACGGCGCGCTCAATGATGCTCAGGCGCGTGGTCTCGATGAAATCCAGCGGCGCCTGTTCCAGGTTGGGGTAAAGCGGCAATTCTTCGAGGCTCAGTTCCGCGTCGTCTACCACATCGCCGGGCCCGGCATAGAGATAGGCCGGGAAGTCGGAATGCCGGTGGTCCATGGCAATGGTGTAGTAGTAAAGGAACGAAGGCGCGACGAGAGAGACGCGCTGGTCTTCGAAGCGCGAAATGATGGCGTATACACTCGGTGTGTGGCCCATCTTGGTCGCCGTCAGGTCGAGACCGGTGGTGTGATACACATTGGTACCCGTTCCGACCACGATGGCATCGAGGCCGAGCTCGGCCATGATTTTGTCCGCCTGCTCGAAGTTCATGCGCGGCCCCAGCACCGGCGGCGGTACGGAGGCTGTCAGGGACAACGTGGGTGCTGCCGAAACGGCAGGAGCGACGAGCCCAGCTGCTCCCGTGGCAGCAAGGCCTCCAAGAACGGTGCGGCGATTCATCATAATCAAGCGCTCCTTATCTTTGGCGTTTTCTACAAAATGACAAACGGATCCCGTTCCGTGTTCAACGGCTCGTAGCCGGTCTTGGTGACACGGAAGAGGTCTTCGTTGTGACCGCAGCCGTACCCGACTTCCAGGTACGGCAGATCAACGGTCAGGACCATATTCTCCCGCAACACGTGATCGAACTGCTGCACCCCGAAGTCGGGCATGCGGAACGGATTGTCGTCGTGCTGCAAACCAACCGAATGAGGCGTGACAAAGACGGCATACTCCGGCATGCCGGCCTTTATCATGGTCTCCAGGCCAATCTGACGCAGGGTGGAGTACTTCACGCCGGGTTTAATGGCATCGAACACCGCTTCACGGGCGGTCTGGTTCGCCCTGCGTCGCAGTTCGACCTCCTTGCTTGGTTCGCCAATAATGAATGTCCGCGCGATGTCTCCCATATACCCTTGGTAATTGCTGACACAGTCGGTCAGAAAGGGTTTGCCCTCGACCATCACACCGTCCGGAAAATTGCCGCCCGGAAAACCGGCAATGAAACTATCCACGTGATTGCCGCGCTTGGCGCATTCATAGAGGAAAATCTGCTCGATGTCTTGATGGGTCATTCCTGCTTCGATGGCGTTGATGGTCGCCATACAGGCTTCGCCGTTGTTCCAACTGCCGACCCTTTGATAGGCCAACTCTTGGGGTGTCTTGATCA
The DNA here is from genome assembly GCA_965207985.1 of Rhodospirillaceae bacterium. Classification (GTDB taxonomy): domain Bacteria; phylum Pseudomonadota; class Alphaproteobacteria; order Rhodospirillales; family Rhodospirillaceae; genus CBDBND01. The sequence continues at coordinate 118,521 of CBDBND010000027.1, forward strand.
TGCGGATGAGCTGGAAGATGCCGTAGCCGTCCACACATTCCACCAAAGGGAGATCCACTTGGGACAGGAACTTGGCGACGCGCATGTCGTCCACCGCAACCCGGCCTTTGGTAATGCCCTGGGTCTTGAGGGCGCGCGCCAACCCCCAGGCCGCACCAGCGGCGATATCATCTTTGAACCTGTCGGAGGCTTTTTTCCATCGTTTCTCCCGTGGGGTAAGTTCCACACCTTTGCGGAAGTGATAGTTGCGGGTGCGCCCGTTTTTAGGCTCGATGGGCAGACCGTCGGAATTAAATTCGGCCTCGTTCCAACCGCCGAACCCGTAGGGCATGAGCTCCGCCGTTTCGCGATCGCCGTTAGCAATGTCCCACGCTGGTGACGATCCAGAGACCAAATAGACCGGTGCATCACGATTGGGAGCCATGGTGGCAAAACCGGGATACTCGGTGATGAATTTCGAACCGATGGTTTTGACGTTGGTCATGTAATAGACGTTGATGGGATCCAACGCGATGATGCCGGCCAGTTCGTATTCCTCCATCACCTCGTAAGCGCGCTCTTTGTTAAGCAACGCTTGCCCCTCGATATCCGGCTTAGGCGCGGCGTGGCCAACCGGCTTGTCTGCCGCTTTCGCGTTTGCCGGAATGGCCAGCGCCGACGTGGCTGCCAGGCTGGTCAGGGCAATGCGTCTGTTCATGGTCATGGTCTCTCTCCCGAATTCTCAGTTGAGGTATCTGGCCATAGTTGACGGCAGAGAACCGGGGTATGCAATAGGAAAGGGTCGTGCCGCTCTTTGAGTAAACGGTACAGCGTCAAGCAAAGGACGTTTCATGAATTCAGAAGGACCAAATGGCACGCACGCCGAATGCCTTGGCGCGCAAGGCTGTCACCGTAGCGGCGTTACGAACGAAAAGGGTCGAAAACAGGATGGGTCCCTCGCCCGTGTCGAGGCCCGTGCCGCCATAGGCTCAGCCGGTTTCGTCGAGCAGATTACCGGCCAGAAGGTCTATTGATTGATTCAGACCGCCTGTACCACTTCGATTAACTCTCCGACTGCACCGCGCAGTGTGAATCCGTCTACTCCACCATTCTCAAGATTGGGTAAAGCGCCAATGCCAACCGGTTCGATGCCGGCCTCCTGACACATGGCTCGGCATTTATCCAGGTCATTGACTTCTATGGTCAGCATGGCAAGGCCGGTCTTGTCCAACGAACAGGGATATACGGTGCCAGAGTCCGCTTTGAATTCCCAAATTTCCATATTTACGCCACTTCCAATGAAGCTCCAGAGGAAATAGCTGTCATCGGGCGCACCAATTAGTTCATTGCAGTTTTTTTGGTAGCATTCCATCTGCGCCCAAATTTTCAGGCCAAACGCGCCTTCGTAAAAGGCTTTAACCGGACGTTGGTCTAGACTTGTTACGGACGCACTAATGAAACCACCATGAAGCTTTGGTGACTCCCACGGTCGCCGCTTGGTCGCAATATCAGCAGTGATGAACATTTGTTCCCGGAATTCTCACCAGCGTTTTTTCATGCGGCGAACTGGGGCATATCTACCGGTTTTGACTTCGCCATATAGCGGTCGGCGCCGGTTATCGATGTTTTCTGACTGGTCAGCTTGTGCTTTGGCCGACAGTGAACATAAATGCCAATTTTCGCTCACGGGGAGCGGTCCGCCGCCGGGATGGCGCGGTTGGTTCCGGCTGATGTTTTGGCGCGAGGGCGTGGTAGGCCTTGAAGAACATGTTCTTGTAGGGGCAGGCATCGGGCATGGAGATTTTGATGCGGCGCACGGAGTTGACGACGCGTGCGCCGATTTTGAGGAGTTTGTTGCGGACGGTAGCGGGAACGGCTCTGGCGAGCTTGGTTCCGGCAAGTGCGGTTCTGCGGATGCCGTCGATGAGCACATAGGCGAAGCCGCAGAGCAACAGGCGGAGCTGGTTGGCTTTGTAGCCGTGTGCGCTCATGCGGTTGCCGAACAGGTCCAACTGGCAGTCCTTGATCCTGTTTTCCATATCGCCGCGCGGACAATAGGTATCTTCGTAGAGTTCCTTGCCCGGCATCTTCCGCCGGTCCATCGACGTGACCAGGAAGCGGCAGCGTTGCGGCTGGCCGGGCCGGTGTTCGGCCTTGGCGATGACGCGGCGCGGGCGGGCCCAGGACTTTGATTTCGGCATGTGATGAAAGTCACCGTAGGTGCGCACTGGTTCGTTGTTTTTCAGCAATTCCATGGCCGCCCTGCCGCGCACCTTTTGTGCCTTTTTGAGCAGGAAGTCGTTGCGGGCCAAGCCGAAGATATAATCGACGCGATTGCGTTCGCACCAGCGCATCAGGTTCTCGCGCGCAAAGCCGCTGTCGCCGCGCAGCAGAATCTCCACGTTCGGCCAGCGCTTGCGGATGGCGGTGACGATGCGGCGGATTTGATTGCGCGCGCCCTTGGCGCCGTCGATGTTGGCGGGGCGCAACTGAGCGAGCAAAAGATGCGAGCCGCAGAAGATATAAAGCGGCAGGAAACAGCGGTGTTCGTAATAGCCGTGAAAGAATCCGCCTTCTTGGTTGCCGTGGGTCTCGATATCGGTGGCGTCGATGTCGAGCGTGATGCGCTTGGGCGGCGCATCGTGATCGTCGAGAAACAGCTCGACGAGAAGGTCGGAAAGTTTTTTGAGGTGCGGCGTGACGGTGTGGTAGCGGCGGTTGCCGGTCTCGAAGGATTGCTCCAGCCGGTTCAGCGTCGACTTGCCCGCCATCGGCGCCGGGGTTTTGGGTTCCGCGGTTTTGGGCTCGGCCAGCAGCTTCAGCGCCGGGTCGAAGCGGAGCGTGTCGTGATCGACGATATCCTCATAGCCCAAGGCGATGGCAGAGACCCTTTGGGCCAGCAGCGCGGGAAGGGCGTGGCGGAGCCGCCCGGGGTCGCGCCGGTCGGTGAAGCACGCCGCCATGCGTTCGAACAGCGCGATCCTGCGGGCCCGTTCGCGCAATAATAACAAACCCGCGTCAGAGGTGATCTCGCCGCCGTCGAAGGCGGCCAGAACCACCCTTTTGCCGTAATCCGAAAAGCGCACCGGCCCCTCCGTCAATGTAGTGATATTGCGGGGTAAATATAGGGCATTCCGAGGCCGGTTCCGACAGAACAAGCAAGCCTTGCGCGGCGTCTTCCGCTAGCTTTGCGGTCCCTTGAAACGATTAATTCGGGAGGATTTCGCCAGGATCGGTCGGGATTGACCCAATCGGGTATCCCTGGGTGACATCGTTGGGCCGGGCGTGGTTGCCCGAGGACTGGGCCGAGCGCTACAACACCGCGCCCGTGATGATCGAGACCTTCGTCGAAACGCCACGCTACACCGGCGCCGTCTACCGGGCCTCCGGCTGGACCCGCGTCGGGACTACCCGGGGACGCGGGCGCTACGACCGCGACAAGCTCTACGACAAACCCCGCAAGGACATCTGGCTACGGCCCCTTCGTCGGGATTGGAAGCGAACCCTTAACCGCTAGAATCCCGGTCATAATGCGGGAATGAGACGATGCGTGCCAGCGCCTCAAAGGTCATCTCCACGGGCTAACAGAACGCTTACTTACGGCTTGCAGGAATGCTTACTTGGGACCCATTAGTCCCGTGTTGACTCAGTGATGACGTAGGAAGTAGCCGTTTTCACCTAAGCTTGAGTGATGTCTTAACACGTTGTTTTTTCATTATATATTTCATCACCTATCTGGATCGTATACTCCATTGTGCTGAGTCTGAGCCATCGTGATGCCGGTCGGCGGCTCGGCATCGACCGTCGGACGGTGAAGAAGATGCTGAGCTATTCGCCGCGCCGGGCTACCGCCGGACCAAGCCGGTCAGGCCGCCTAAGCTGGACGGATTCACCGGCATCATCGACGCGATTCTGCGCTTGAGTTCCTTAGACGTGCCATGAAGCGTTATGGTCGACCGGCCACGATCGTCACGGATCGACTTCGTTCATACAGCGCCGCTATCGACAACCTAGAGCGTGGGGCTCCCGAGACACGCTTTAACTTGACATTCACCCATGGAATCGATCAATGGGACCTTATGGTGCGCTACAGTTATTTCGGTGACTGGTACGATGACCACAGCGCCGCCGGGTTCAACGGTTATGGTCTCGCAGATCTCTTGGTGCGGTACAACTTTGCAAACGGCTTGGCTATCTCGTGGGGCGGCGAGAACGTGCTGGACAAGTATCCGGATGAGGCCATCAATTTTGGCAATGGACGCAAGTATCCGAGATACTCCCCGGCGGGTCACAACGGCGCACTTGTTTATGCCAAGGTAAGTTATTCTATGTAGAGGCCATAACGGAGGGGTTGACCGCTGTTCCTTTCGAAATCCTCATAAGGACGATGTTGATTAGGCCGGCGATGGCATCGGAGCCGTACTAGACCGCCGCGCCGTCGCGCAACACCTCAACCTGCTCAATGGCCGACGTCGGGATCATGTTCATAACCACACCGGTGGAGCCCCGGCCGACGGAGACGTTAATGTTCAACAGCGCCGAGGTGTGCCGCCGCTTGCCGTTTACCAGCACAAGAGTGTGATCTGGCGCTAAACCCCTCGGTGAGGCCGGGCGGATGTGGTCGGTCCCGTCGGTGATGGAAGTCCCTTAATCAACATGGCACCTTGCTCCTCACCGATTCATGATGAGAGCCGCAGGCCGGTTTGCAGTGATCCTCGTCATGCGATTTTTCCCTTGTGATGTTTGAAGGGCACGTCCGTCATAAGTCCAAGAACTTGTCCCTTTCGAAAACCGCGGCATCTTCGAACCGCGTGTTGTCACTGCGTCAGATTTCATAGGCGTGATGATAGAAAGTCTTGCGTGTTTTGCTGCCCTCCCTAGGGAGGGGATGAGACAAATTTTTTGGGGGATTTGCGCGCACCCCTGATAAGCTGCAGAGGGTACGCATTCCGTGGCGAAGTCAGCCGCGCGCTCCCGGAGCGTCCGTGAGCGACGCCACCAACCGCACCAGGTCCGCCTGCCAGGTGAGGTCGTGCTTGGCGAAGATTTCCTTAAACTGGTGGATCCACGGCCTAGGTGGGTTTGATGCCGACCACGTTCCTCGCGCCCCGGCCGGGGAACGGATAGATTTTCGTTTCCGGCCCCTCGGCGTTGACGATAAAGCCGGCCCGCTCCATTTCGCCGAAGAAGTCGGCCTTGCCGTATTCCAGCGTCCAGCGTTCGTGGTTCCAGCGATGGTGGACCCAACTGTTGATTTGGGCGATGGCCGTCTTTTCCCGGCGTCGAATGGAGGGACTGGTGCGGGAATCCACCGGGAAGTAAACCCCACCGGGCCGCAACAGGCGCGCTGATTCCTGAATGATCTTGTAGGTGGCCTGTTCGGGCACTTCATGATGAAGCAGATACGATGTGACGATGTCGAAGTAGCCGTCGGGGAAACCGGTCTCTTCGGCCATGGCATGGCGGAAATTGACATCGACGCCCATGTCGACGGCCCGCATGTGTGAGTAGCGGACCATAGGCGCGCCGACGTCCACGCCCCACACTTCGGCGTCGGGAAAGCGTTCCTTGAGCGCCACGGTCTGCTGGCCGCAGCTGCATCCCACTTCGAGTATGCGCCGGACCTTGCCGTCTGCCGGGAGGGATACCGTGTTGGCCAAAAGGACGTGCACTTCATCCTGATCGTTGTGGCCGCCATAAAAATAGTTGGCGCCGTAGTGATACATATGACCGGCAAAGGGATCCCCGACGTACCCGCCCGGCTGCATATGAATCTCATGCTTGGCGTATTCCGGTTCGATGCCGGGATTGAGTTCGAGCACACCGGGCCCAGCCCTGTCCGCCGCTTCCATTTCCGACATGTAGGCGTCGTAGTTGCTATGGAACTCCTGTTGGAGCGTCTGCCACATGTGGCGCTGCATGCGCAGCGACGTATGGGCGCGGAACATGATGATCGGATCGTTGCCCAACAGCTCATTGGCGGTTTCAAATGAGATCTCGTCATTGGGATTGATTCCGTTTTCCCGCATGACTTGGGCCGCCCGCCGAGACGCCGCCCGGATCAGGTCGCCGGTAGCCCATGTCCGGGCACTGACCATGAACTCGTGGTAGCTTTCCAGGTTCATGGTGGGCAGACGTTCGAGCCGGCCAATTGTGCCGCGCGGCTCCACATCGGCAGCACTGGCAAAAGAGGAAAAAAGTGCGGGTGCGCTGAGGGCGGACCCATACCCCAAGGCTGTCTTGAGCATCCTGCGACGTTCGATCATCGATGGACTCCTCGCGTAAACTGGCGGATCAACGATAAGTCAGGCTGTTGGAAACCAAGAAAACAGCGCATGGCAACTGAGTGAGTCTATACCTCAGCCATTCGTCCCGGAAGTGATTTGCATGGGGGATATGGGCTACAGGTTCAAGGTTCGAGCGTCGCCGCGATGCGCCGAATTTCTTCCACGTCGAGCTCGCCGGCCAGCGGCTGGCGCGGCCGCAGATGTTTCCCGAATTCCAGCGAGCCGACGATGACCGGCTCATATTCCACGTCCCGCGTCAGAGCGGAGGCCACGGCCAGCGCTTCGGGGTCGTCGCCGGCAATGGGCATGCCGGTGAGCGTGCCGTCGGGTTGGCGGCCGCCGCGGGCCATGAGCCGGTAGTTGATGGCGTTGAAGGCGCGGACCACGGGCGCCCCGGGCATCAGCTCGGCGATGTACCGCCCCGCCCCCTTCTCGATGGCCTCCACGGCGACATCGCCGTCGCGGTTGGGAAAGGGGTTACAGGTGTCCATCACCAGAACTTTTTCAGCCATGGCCGGTGCAAACCGTGCCGCGAGGTCCGGCAAGGCGCCATAGGGCACGGCAAGCAGAATGACATCGCCGAAAGCCACCGCCTCCACCACCGTGCCGACACTGGCGGAGGGGCCGAGTTCGTCCACCCAGGGCCGCAGCTCGTCTGGATTGCGGGAAGAGAACTTCACCTGATGGCCCTTGTTGACCCAGACGGTGCCCAGGGCCCGGCCCACATTGCCGGCGCCGATGGTGCCGATCTTGAGGGCGTGTGAGTCTGCCTGCGCCGCCCGTGAGAGGGAAACAAACGCGGCCAATTGAACGGTGGCCACCAGGACATCCCGCCGTGACCGGCGGGATGTTTTAAAATCAGTCATTGCGGCATCTCCCTGAATTGGTCTTCATTTTTTCGTTTTCATTTGAAAGGTCGGCCCATGATCAGAAGTGCGCCGCCGTCAGTTGTGTATCCGCATACTGCCACGCCTCGTCGAACCGCTCTTTAACCGACGCAGCGTCCTCCGCCTTGCCTTGGGCGATGAGGCTTTGCCACAGGCCGTAAAGGCTCCGCCCGTTGTTCTGGTTCCAGACAAGGTCCTTGCGGAATACCTGTTCGGCCTCCCCTGCGCGCCCGGCTCTCAACAAGGCGTCACCCAAATAGTGGCGCATGGGCAACGTCCAGCTGGGGGGTTCCATGTATTGCAGGGCATCTTCTTTCGCGACGGCGTTTTCAAAGGCGGCGATGGCGCCGTCGAGATCACCGGAGGCCTGTTTGATTTCGCCCTCAAGGCCATAAGCCGCGATTTCCAAGAGGGCACTTCGCGGATTGGTGATGAACCGGGACGCGGCGGCAAGACTTTCATCGGTCATAAGTGTGCGCACGGCCGCCAGCGATTGCTCGGCTTGGTCGATACGCCCGGTGTTCGCCCGGGCGCTGCCTTGCACATAGGCCAGCATGCCGTCGCGGTAGACGTTTTGAGTTCTCTGGCTCTTCATTGCCAACAGGACGTCCCATTTGCCGAACATTTTATGGATGAGCCATTCCGCCATCTGTTGCCGCCATCCGGAACCCGCCCGGCGCGCCGCGTCGACTGCCAGGGCATAATTTCCCTGCATGGCGGCGCCGTGACGGACGAAGCTTAAGGCGTGTCCGCTGTGAGTCTTAAAGCTGCTGTCGGCGGAGCCCCATCGGGGCAGCACACGGTCTCCCCATGCTTTCGCAAACACTTCGTCAGCGATGACGGACCTCTCGTTGGTGAGGATCGCCTTTTGAAACTGACCGACCCGTAAGTAGATGTGACCCGGCATGTGAACGATGTGTCCGGCGTTGGGCATGGTCGCGGCCAGGCGGTCGGCGGAGGGCAAGGCCCGCTCGGGTGTCAGCGACGCCTCCAAAAGATGAATAAACAGATGATTGGTGCCCGGATGGCCGGGGTGCCGGGCCATAGACTCTTCCAAAACGCGCGCGGCGTCTTCCGTGCCGGGCCGGGCCCTTAAATTTTCATCCCAATAGTCCCATGCGTTCATGGTCATGAAAGCGTCGGCATAGAGCGCGGCGATGTCGGGATCATCGGGATATTTGCGCAGCAGATCGCGGACCGTTTCCATGTAGGCCTGATCCCGCTCCGCCCGGTCGGGAATCGCGTTTACATCGTAACGGACAAACAGGGACTCGATCAGCGCCTGTTCCTGTTCCGTCGCCCGGTTTATACGCTCCATCGCTCGCTGGATGGCTTTCCATCCCTCCCCACGGGGATCATCGGGCGCATTGAATTTGCGGCTGTTGGGGTTAGGGGCGATGGCCAGCGCCATGCCCCAGTCGAACATGGGATGGTCGTCATGGCGCAGCGCTTCCTGGTGCGAGGCGATGGATGACGGAAAGTAATAGCCCCAGGTCAGACGCAGGCCTTGATCAAAGAACTTCTGCGCCAACTCCGAGTCGGTCGAAACGGGCCGGCTGTAGGTACCCGTCCCCTCCACCAGCACGGCCAGGCTCTTGTCAGAGTTTTGGGCGCTCGCTTGCGCAAGCACAAAGAAAAAGAATGCGATTAAGCAGCCAAAATGTATGGACCTGTTATGCAAGGTTCAGCCCTCCCTACGCACTGAGCCAATGGTAATCTAAAATCGCGCTGCCGTCAGTTCCGTGTCCGCAGACTTCCAGGCGTTGTCGAACATTACTTTGACCGCCGCTGCGTCTTCCGATTTTCCTTGAGCAACAAGGCTTTGCCACAAACCGTAATAGGCCCAGCCGTTATTCTGGTTCCATGCCAAATCTTGACGGAATACCTGCTCGGCTTCGCTGTGCCTCCCGGCTTCAGTCAATGCCGCTCCGAGATAATGCCGCATGGGTAAAGTCCAGTCCGGTGGCTCCATGTAACGGAGAGAATCCTCTTTCTCGACTGCGCTTCTGAAGGCAGCGATGGCGCCATTGAGGTCGCCCTCCGCTTGCTTGAGTGTCTCAATAAAGAAGAAAAGAACTCGCATGACCAAAGATTGATTTTCTATCTCGCGACAAAAAGAAACGCCTCATTATTTGTTCTCTTCGTCTATGATCGTCGATATAGAGACGTCGAAGAGTTAGGGCTTAACGATACGTTGGTTCTATTGGCACTCGCTTGGTCGTTGGAAGGAGGGCACTTCGTTGGTTCGATCATTGAAAGATATTAATTTCTTCGATCCGGAAATCGTCGAATGTCCATTCGCCTATTACCAATCAGCCCGTTCCGAAGCGCCGGTTTTGCCGATAGCGGTTCCGGAGTCTGGGAAGCGGTTCTATTTGGTAACCCGATACGAAGACGTCATTCAAGTCCTTAAAGACCCCGATCTTTTTTCCAGCCGGTTTATGAACCCGATCGGCCGAGAAAAGGCCGACCCGGACATTCAAGCAATTTACGATCAGGGCTGGCCCTGGGTGGATACGCTTTTGACCAGCGATCCCCCTAATCACCGCCGTTACCGTGCTCTCGTCAACCGTGCGTTCACGGCAAAACGCGTTCGCGCTCTGGAGCCATTCATAGACAAGTTGGCCAACGAACTTGTTGACGCTTTCATTGATCAAAAAGTCTGTGATTTCGTAGCTGTTTTTGCCCGACCATTACCGCTGCGTGTCATCGCCGATCAATTCGGTGTTCCCGATGTCGATCTTCCAGACTTCAAAAAATGGTCAGATAGTTTTGTGGCCCGAATTGGCGGTCTTGTATCCAAGGAGGAGGAGTTGAATTGCGCGCGTGATGTCATCGCTCTTCAACACTATCTCAAGGCGCGTATTGATGAACGGCGAGCCTCACCAAAGGACGATATCATGTCCGATCTCGTGCATGCACAGGTTGAAGGAGGCAGGTCTGACTGATGCAGAATTGATCAACATGCTCCAGCAACTGCTGGTCGCCGGCAACGAGACAACGGCGAACTCCCTTGCAGGAGGTTTCATGGGATTGCTTCAAAACTCAACTCAACTGGCCGCGGTGCGCAACGATCCAAATCTCATCAGCGTTCTCGTCGAAGAATCGCTTCGCACCGTATCGGCACAATCGGGTATGTGGAGGATCGCCACCGGTGATACAACATTGGCCGACGTTTCTATACCGGCAGGCGCCACGATACTATTGCGTTATGATTCAGCTAACCGGGATCCGGCCCAGTTCCAAAACCCTGAATCTTTTGATATCGATCGCGCGAATGCTCCGGCCCATATTGCGTTCGGCTACGGGATTCACTTTTGTATCGGTGCCTTGTTAGCCCGCAAGGAGATGGAGGTTGGGTTCAAAGTCTTGCTGGCGAGACTCAAGAATATTCGATTGGATCCTTGCAATGACTACAGGCACCAACCGAACATGATGTTAAGAGGGCTAAAGCAATTGCAAATCTCATTTGAACCGGTCTAACTTGACGTTTAGAGCAAAATAAATTTAAGCGATTGATAATAAATGATAATCAGAGACTACCCCCAATCCAGAGATCAAGTGGAATGCGGATTACATCACCCCGCTGGGTGCGGTCTGCTCCCGTGTGCACGATACCGGTTCAACCTTTCCGCGATTGACCGGATGGCCGAAAGCAGCGAACCGGTGCACTGCGGTTGCGCGCACCGCCTGTTGTTCGACCTAGTTACATGACCTCTCGGAACGGAAGCAAGTCAACAGGCTGCCGCGCCAATCGGCGAAAAATCCGCGTGCCGATCAACAGTGAGGCGGCGCATGTCGCATCGACCTTAATCCTCATAACCTGAAGGTCGCAGGTTCAAATCCTGCCCCCGCAACCACCGAGACCGACATCTCCGGCGAAGGGACGGCGATCCTTTTGTTTTCCGGCCCGTTTCCCGCCCATTCGAGGATGGTCCCCAGATCGCCGTGTAGCGTGGCATCCATCTCGGCCCACTTGGCGCCTGGGGTGAGCACGATGCGCTCGATCAGTCCCCTTATGGCGGTCGCCGCCGCGTCGCGGTCCTCCGGATGGCCCAACGCCTCGGCGAGCCGCGCCACCTTGCGCCGGTAGACGTCCGCGATGTTGGGGTGGATGTCCGGGAGGTCGGCGGGCGCGGCCGAGAGCCGCTCGTTCAGCTCGTCCTGGCGCGCCTCCAGTTCGCGCAGCCGGTCCACCATGCCCCGGACATAGCCGCCGTCCTCGATGACGGTGATCATGGCGGCGATCTTCTTCTCGACTTCGGCCAGTTTCTTGCGGCCGCTCGCGCCCGAGGCGCGGCGCTCGCGGTTGATCCGGTTGGTCTCCTCGGCGTACGCACGCATCGCCTCGGCGGCCGCCTCGGGCGCCATCAGCCGGTCCTTCAGACCGGCCAGCACCCGCTCCTCGATCACCGTGCGGCGGATGCCCCGGCCGTTCGAGCATGTGCCTGTCATGATGTGGTTGGAGCAGCCGTAGCGGTCCTGGCCGCGCATGGAATAGGGGCCGCCGCAGACGCCGCACTCGAGCAGGCCCGAGAGCAGGTGGCGTGGCCGGTGGGCGCCGTTCAGCCGGTTGGCCCGTGCGCTTTGCGTTGCCTCGATGACGGTAGCGTATTGCACGGCAATCTCGCCCTGGCGCTGCTTGACCGCCTTCCACAGCGCGTCGTCGACGATGCGGAGCTCGGGCACTTTCGCGACAGTCCACTCCTCCGGCGGGTTGATCCGCGACACCCGCTTGCCCGTCTCCGGGTTCTTGACGTAGCGCAGCCGGTTCCACATCAGCCGGCCGATGTAGAGCTCGTTGTTGATCAGGCCGGTGCCCCGCTTGGCGTGGCCCCCGATGGTGGAATCGGTCCAGAGCCTGCCCGAGGGGCCGGGGATACCTTCCCCGTTCAGCCGCCTCGCGATCGCCCGAGGGCTGGCGCCGGAAGCGAACTCCCGGAACACCCGGCGCACGGTTTCGGCTTCGGTTTCGTTGACCGTCCGTCCGCCGCGTATCGGATCGCCCGAGCCGTCGAACGACCTCACCACGTCATAGCCGTAGCACAGGCCGCCGCCCGAGCGGCCCTGCTCGACCCGTCCCCTGAGACCCCGGTGGGTCTTCGCCGCGAGATCCTTCAGGAACAGCGCGTTCATCGTCCCCTTGAGCCCGACATGGAGCTCGCTGATCTCGCCCTCGGCCAGCGTCACCACCGTCACCCCGGCGAAGCGCAGGTGCTTGTAGAGCGTCGCCACGTCGGCCTGGTCGCGGCTCACCCGGTCGAGCGCCTCGGCAACCAGGATCTCGAACATTCCCCGCCGCGCGTCCTCCAGCAACGCCTGGATGCCCGGACGCAGGATCATGCTGCCGCCCGAGATGGCGGAATCCTTGTAGGTGCCCGCGATCTTCCAGCCCTCGCGTTCTGCGCGCTCGCGGCAGACCCGGAACTGGTCCTCGATCGAGGTCTCCCGTTGCAGGTCCGATGAATAACGGGCGTAGAGCGCGGCACGGGGTGTCATTTGGTCGGACTCCTTTTCCTGGCCGGTCTTCCCGCAAGACCGTTGTCGTTTGCAGCCTCGTGCCGCTCATGTTCCTCACGGGCGATCTGCCGTCCGATGAGACGGGCGAGGGTCAGCACGGCAGTTTCAAGCCGTGCCTCCGGTGTGCCGTTGTCATTGGCAACCGCTTTCTCAACGGAGGGAAGGCGGATTTTTGTTCCGTCGTTCATTACTCCGCCCCTTTCGATGAAATAACGGGTCATGGATGCTGTTTGCAAGGGAAAGCCGCCTGCGTCAAGAAACCCCGATAGGCCATTGCATACGTTAAATCGCACTCCAGCGTATCCGTGCGCAGCCGTGGCAGCTCATGTCTGCAATTGGCGAAGCGGGTAATATTTTGATGCGGCCACAGAGTGACGGTTCTTATGCGGATGGGGAAATCAAGCGACTTGATGCGGCGATGGAAACCGGCATGATAGGCAGATATCTTGGATCACTTTCTTTGACGGCACAGCGATACCTAATCAGGTATCGGGATACCAGTTACGGCACGGTCTACAAACGGCGATTAAGAGTAATGAGCATAAGAGAACGTTCCACGGCACTCAGATCGCCGCGGCAGAATGCGTATGTGGAACGCGTGATTGACTCCATCCGCCGGGAATGCCTTGATCACACCATTGTCTTTGGCGAGGTTCACCTAGAAGGACACTTAGACACTATGCCCGATACTACAATCATGCCCGGACACCTCTTTCATTAGACAAGGATTCGCCGATTTCGAGTCCTGACGGGCAGGTCGGCGCCATCGCAAGGTATGAACAACTCGGTGGACTTCATCACGAATACCAGAGGATAAGCTAAACGGAAGGGACAGGTTTTATCGATCTGTTATGAGTTTCTGATCGGACATCAATACCGCATTTGTATTGGAGGGATGTTTCATAAATTGGCCAGATATGTAGCTATCCTTGTTTCCATCGCGATGGCTGTCAATTTGTCATTCGACGAGGTCGCCGCGCAGACGGAACAACCAGCAGGTCTATTCCTGGAAGAGATAGTGGTTACAGCTACGAAGCGCGAGCGTGCCCTTCGAGATATTCCTGTTGCCGTCTCCGCCTATTCTGATACACAACTCAAATACGCTGGCGTTCACGACATCCGTGAGTTAATGGCGATCGCGCCAAGCTTGTTCCTATCCAACTCACAATCCGAAGCAGCTGGTTCCGTAGCCCGCATCCGCGGCATAGGCACCACGGGTGACAACGCCGGTCTGGAATCATCGGTAGGTGTGTTCATCGACGGCGTCTACCGTAATCGTAACAATGTGGGCTTAACCGAACTCGGCGAGGTCGAACGCATTGAAGTACTGCGCGGGCCGCAGGGTACTCTGTTTGGACGCAATACATCGGCGGGATTGATCAATATCATTACCAAGGGACCGAATTACAAACCCTCCGGTTACGCCAGAGTGAGTTATGGCAATCACGACAACATCCGTGCCGAAGGAGGCGTTAGCAGAGGTCTAGTTGGGAATCTTCTGGCGGGTCGTGTCGACGCCGTGTTCAGCAAACGGGACGGATTTGTCGAGGATATCGCCACTGGCCGGGACTACAACGACAGAGATCGTGTGCTGGTTCGAGGCCAGTTGCTATGGGAACCAAACGACAGTTCAAGAGTTCGTCTTATAGCGGACTACTCAGACCGACAAGAGCAATGTTGTGCGGCGGTGACCCTTATTCCAGGGCCGACTCAGGCGCTTATAGCGGCCCTGGGTGGTATGCTAACTGGCGATCCATTCGACCGCAAAGCGTCCGTCAATGCCGATCAAGGCTATCAAGAAGATGTGGAAGAGTGGGGCCTTTCGGCTGAGATCGGCTGGAATGCGCGGTTCGGGACAATAACTTCTATAACGGCTTACCGTGACTGGCAGGTAGCACGCAGTCAGGATATTGACTTTACCAACGTGGATATTCTGTTCCGTGACCAAAATGGATTTGTCCAAGGGTTTGAGACTTTGACCCAAGAGGTCCGCTTTCAACGCGAGTCAGAAATGGCCGATTGGCTTGTTGGGTTTTACTATAGCAATGAGGACCTCAGCCTGAAGGATTCAATCCGCACAGGCGCAGACTTTGAGAGATACATCAACGGTCTTGTTTCGGGCAATCCATTCAGCGGATTTTATTCTCAGTTCACTGGCTTAGCGCCAGGAAATGTATTTCTTAAGGGTGAGGGCGCTTCCCTGGATGATTTCCTGCAGGAATCGGAGAGCTGGGCGGCGTTCACCCACAACACGGTGAATCTTACTGGCAATTTTGCGCTTACCGCAGGACTGCGATACACTGAAGAAACAAAGGACCTTGACGCTACTCTACTCAGCAATAACCGAGCCTGCACTTTGTCTTTTGTTGCCAACGTGCAAAGAGCGGCGGCTATGGGGCTCGTACCGGCGGCCTCGGTTCCAACAATAATTGGACTGCCGTGCCTCCCCTTTTTTAATCCCTATTATGACGGTGTGTATGCTGGAAGCCGTAAAGAGACGAAATGGTCAGGCACTGGAAAGGTGGCTTATACCCTCAATGATAACGATCTGGTCTACGCCAGTTACGCCCGTGGCTACAAGGGTGGAGGCTATAATCTGGACCGCGCTGGCCTTGCAAACCCGCTGTACGGTGCCATTCCTACAGTTGCGGATCTGCAATTCGAGCCAGAAATTGTTGATTCTTTTGAGGTCGGCGGCAAGTTCGCTCTGTTCGGCCAGCGCGTGATCTTCAATACAACTTTGTTCTACATGGACTTCAAGAACTTTCAACTCAACACATTCACCGGTATCCAATTCGTCGTCACTAATCTGGAGAAGGTAAAATCTCGCGGGATTGAAATGGAAACTACGGCCTTGGTAACAGAAGGCCTAACCGTAAACGCGGGCCTGACCTATGCAGATACGCAATATGGCGAAAGCATTTCCAATGCGACGTTAGCCGGAAAGCAGCTTACAAACGCCCCGGAATGGACACTCACTGGCGCCGCCACCTATGAGAAGGGTATTACCCAGAAGCTGCTGGGTTTTATCCATTTCGATATACGTTATATGAGTAGCTACAATACGGGCTCAGACCTGGATATCGAGAAGATCCAGGAGGGATTTGCAGTTATGAACGGACGCTTAGGCATCGGCGACATTGACGGGTCTTGGCGCTTTGAACTGTGGGGCAAGAACCTGTTAGACAAGGACTACATACAGATCGCCTTTGACGCGCCAATACAAGGCCGGGGCACAGGTGCCGGTTCAACGCAGACCTTCAATGCATTCCTGGGCGGGCCAAGGACCCTCGGCGTAACCTTGCGCAGGCAATTCTGAGAACGAAGGACCCGCATGTGCCAGCTAGTACCAACTTGCGTGGTTTCTGACTCAACTTTGTATTCCTGTATCGTGGAAATGGTGATTCCCTGCTGGGCACAGAGGAGGATTACCCTATGGGATCAGCGGTTCGGTTACACGATGATTATACGGAACTTGTGGACAAATCCCCTTGAGTTGAGACTTAAGGTCTTCAAGCCCCGGGCGAGACACTATCTCTTCAGTTATTTCCACACCTCGCCTGAGGTCATCCGTAGCGCGGTGTGAGTTTTGCGCTCTCCCGGAGACAGTTTGACGGCCTCCACGAAGGGGCATTGATATCAGCCATGAAACGGTGCAGTTCTAAGCTAGAGTTCTGTGCCAATTCGCATCGCCACACTTCAATAACGTGACAATGCCACCGGAACTGTATTAGGCCGCAGGTTTACAAAAAGTTATTCGGCCAGATCATCGTCCGCCACATGTGGGCGACGGGACTGTTGTCGAAACCGAGGCCTTCTTCCGGCTGGCGGAAGTTGCGGCCGATGATGTCGATGAACGTGTCGAACTCGACGTGAACGTCGGGATCGAAAGAGTAAAGGTCGTTTACGCAGATCAACCGCGCCGTCATGTAGTACTTGTGCTCCTTGGCCTCTTCGTAGGCCCTGCAGGATGTAGTCGCTCGGTGTGTAGTCCTCTCCGAACAGGCGAATATAGGACTGGGGATATTCATAGCCGACGGACTCGTCAGGGAAGAACCGGAGCGCCTGATGGGCGCGGATGGCCCAGCTCACTTCCTCGTCCACATAGGGTTCCACCAGTTGCGCCCCCCAGTAGCCGTGGTCGGTGCGCACCAATGCGCCGTTAGACACGTCATGGAGCAGACACGCTAGGATAACCTTTTCGTCGTGGCCGTTTTTCAGGGCCAGGTTGGCGCTCTGCAGCAAATGACTGGCAGGCAGCCAGCGCTGACGGAAGAAATCCACCAGGGTGGGTTTTTCTGGCATGGGCGGCAGACGCGGGTCGCTGCCCATCATCATGCGGCTGGCGGATGGGTTCACGGGCTTGCCGCTGACCGTGGCCATGGGATGGGGTTGTGGCAACTCGGGATAGGCCAGCCAGGGGCGGGCAACGCCGACGTCAGCGTCTAGCTGTTCGCGGGCGCGGGCATCAAGGGACTGCATGGCCATGGCTTCCACCGCTTCCGCCTTGGCTTCCATGGACATGCCGGGCGGGAACGAGGCCGCCGCTGCCGTTGCCGTTGTCAGGAGAAAGTCACGCCGTTCCATATGCGCCTCCGCTACAGGGGGCCAGTATAACGCCACTATTAGGCGAACGTCTTCTCCGTCGGGCTCGCGGTTGGTTCTTCCTTCAGATCGAAATGGGTGCGCAACAGAGATTCGATAATAGTTTATGCTGGGGCCATAGCCGACACACAAAGGCCGGTGTGCGGGGTCTAATTTTACGCCGCCCTATACAAGCCATGGGGTGAAGCCGCTGAATTCGTCATCCTAGGTATAGCGGAGTTCTGCCCGTTTCACCTTGCGGGGGGTTGGCCATGGTGTTCCGCGTCTCTCAGAGATGAGCAAAGCCACGTCTGGCTCTTCATCCTCAAGCTTTTGGTGCGCGTTGAATCAGAAATTTCATCCTTTTAGAAACTCAAGAATGACCTGATCGTCCTCCGTTGGTGGGCTTTGGACGTGAGAATAGTTGTGTAAGATAGCGTTTGCTTTATTGACAAGACGTTGGACACCTTTTTCCTTGGACGAATTTGTATCTTTCGCTTGCAAGCACGAAAACCTAACAGGAATTTTGTGTTTGTGAGCGCTAGGATGTCCACAGGAGAGCAATATGGCGAGCGGACGCAAACCGGCGGTTCCAGAGGAACTGCTGGATCACCTACTGGAAGGATCGGATGCGTGAGCATTTTCACCTGCTGAATCGCACGGTAGCGGTCGTCATGCTCTCAAGTATGGCACCGGGTGCGGCCGCGCAATTGCCGGAGGGACCGGCCACTATTGAGATAGGCGAAATTGAGGAAGTCGTCGTGGTCGGTACCCGGCGCGTTGGCCGCTCCACCAATAATCTCCCCGTACCCGTCGACGTACTAGGCCAAAGGGAACTGGGCAGTCACGGCTACGGCGACATGCTTGACGCGTTGACCGCCACGGTGCCCTCCTACAATGTCGGCAGGGAGCCCATCAGCGATGCGGCAACCTTGATAAGGCCAGTGAACCTCCGAGGCCTGCCCGCCGATAGCACCTTGATTTTGGTAAATGGCAAGCGTCGGCACCGGGGTGCTGTCATCGGCGAGTTCGTCTCCGGCATCAACAAGGGCGCTCAGGCCGTTGATATTTTGCCTCTCATCGGCATGGCATTGAAACGGGTAGAGGTTTTGCGTGACGGGGCGTCCGCCCAGTACGGTTCGGACGCCATTGCCGGCGTTATCAATTTCGTCATGGACGACGACCCAGACCTGCAGCGCTTGAGAGTGCAGTACGGTTCCACCTACGACGGCGACGGTGACCAGATTTCAATAACCGGCACTGCGGGTACTCGCCTGGGCAGGGAAGGATTCGCGAGGTTTTCGGCAGAGTTCAAGGACAGCAACCCCACTAGCCGTGGTTCCCAGGACCCCCAAGCCACCTACCTCATAGAAAATGGTTACACCGGTGTGGCCGATCCGGTGGTCATCTGGGGAGCTCCTAAGGTATGGAATGATTTTAAGGCCCTGGGCAACGCCGCCGTGGAAGCAGGCACCGGCGAATTTTATGCTTTCGGCCTCTGGTCAGGCCGCGAGGTTGACGGCAGTTTCTTTTACCGCAATCCGAACACACGAAGAGGCGTCTTCGCTGATGCCACAGGAGAGTACCTTTTGGTGGCAGACCTTACGCCCGATGACGGCATGGCCTGCCCCAACGTGCCGGTTATTGACGGCTTGGCACAACCATCCTTGCGCGACTCAGTGTGGGCTGATCCCAATTGTTTTGTGTATAGCGAATGGTTTCCCGGGGGCTTTACACCGCGCTTTGGCGGCAAGGTAAGCGACGCCTCGATTGTCGGCGGTTGGCGTGGTGAGGGCCCCAGTGGTTTGACCTATGACTTCAGCGTCTCCGCTGGACGTAATGACGTCAACTACCGGATAAGCAACACCGTTAATGCGTCGTACGGGCCCAATACCCCTACCGAATTTTACCTCGGGGCACAGACGCAGTTCGAACGTCTCATAAACGCGGATTTCACGGTCCCCGTCGATATCGGCGCAGCCTCCAACCTGAACGTCGCTCTAGGTGCTCAGCATCATAAGGAGGTCTTTGAGATCGACGCTGGCGACACCGAATCTTGGGCGCCGGGTGGTTTTGAGAACCAG
This sequence comes from Rhodospirillaceae bacterium, assembly GCA_965207985.1. Taxonomy (GTDB): domain Bacteria; phylum Pseudomonadota; class Alphaproteobacteria; order Rhodospirillales; family Rhodospirillaceae; genus CBDBND01. The sequence goes on from CBDBND010000027.1 coordinate 137,862, forward strand.
GGTTTTTCCGTCGGGTCCAACGGTTTTCAGGGGTTCAGCACCGATGTCGCTGGCCGGTTCAGCCGCAACAGCTACGCCGGTTATCTCGATCTCGACGTCGATGTCACCAGCCGCTGGTTGGTATCGGGAGCGGTCCGCTATGAACGTTTCAGCGACTTCGGGAATACCACCAAAGGCAAAATTGCGACCCGTTATCACCCAAAGATTGCTCTCGCGTCTCTCGATGCCCCGCAGGACGGCCACGGCCGGATCGCCAAGATGCACCACCTTCGCGCCGGACTTGGTGTCCGGGAGCCGCAACTCTCCCATCTCCAGGTCGACATGCTCCCATCGAAGCTTCTGGATTTCCGACAGCCGGCACCCGGTTAACATCCTGGCTGAACCAGGTGGAACGCTTCTTTGCGATGTTCACTGAAAAACAGCTGCGCCGCGGCGTTCATCGCTCCACGCAGGAGCTTGAACAAGCCATCCGCGACTACATCGACACCGTCAACGCCAACCCCAGGCCCTTCCGGTGGACCAAGTCCGCCGCCGACATCCTCGCCACCATCAAACGCTTCTGCCTGCGCACCCTCGACACCGCCCAGAGACAGCATAAACTCATCAAAACTTCATAATCAGGACACTAGGGTGTGAACCCAATTCAATGTCTTGATTTTACCTAAGCAGGTGTGATTCACAGCCTCTTTTGTTGGAGGCAAGAGTGGCCCGGTTTGATTTGACAGATGAGGAGTGGTCGGTGATCGGCCCACTTCTTCCCAAACAGGGGCGCGGTCCTCAGCGTAAGGATGACCGTCAGGTCTTGAACGGCATCTTCTATATTCTGCGCACGGGTGCCCCGTGGCGGGACTTACCGGAGCGTTACGGCCCGCGGACCACGGTCTATAACCGCTATAAGGGCAACGACACCCGATTCTCCGACACCGCCACAAGCCCGAACGTCGCCGGTGAGCACCAAGCCCCATTACGGCATCTAATCTAATGCCATCCCGTGGGGTATTAGAGTGACGAATTGACGAATGGTGGACCGATTTGAAGGTTGGTTTTCCTCTGTCCTGAAGTTACCTTCATTTCCTCAAATGGCCTCGAGAGCCGAGGAGAAAAGCTGACGGGATTGAGAAGTTGAATGGACAAACGGAGCAGAGGGACTTCATTGCCGGACTGCCAAAAGCCGAGCTACACGTTCATATAGAAGGAACGCTGGAGCCCGAACTTATGTTTCGTCTTGCCCAAAGAAATGGCATAGCGCTTACTTACGCTTCGGTAGAAGAGCTGACTGCGGCTTACGATTTCCCGGATCTCCAGGGATTTCTTGACATTTACTATGCAGGCATGGGGGTGTTGCAAGAAGTTGAAGACTTCTATGATCTAACGATTGCCTATCTTAAGAGAGCTCGGACAGAGAATGTCCGGCACGCTGAAATCTTTTTCGACCCCCAAGGCCATACGCGGCGTGGTGTACCGTTGGGTTTGGTTATTGAAGGCATCACTAGTGCGCTGAGTGAAGGTGTCCAGACTCTCGGTATTACTTCAAGACGGATCATGTGTTTTCTTCGCGATCTGTCTGCGGGAGAGGCTATGGCGACTCTGGAAGCTTCTCTGCCTTACCGAGACCATATTGTAGCCGTGGGTCTTGATTCTGCAGAAATAGGTCATCCTCCTTCAAAGTTTCGCGATGTGTTTGCCCGGGCGCGCTCGGAAGGATTTCTTACGGTGGCACACGCCGGTGAGGAGGGTCCGGCAAGTTACATACGCGAAGCCCTTGATGAACTCAGGGTTAAGCGCATCGATCACGGCGTTAGGGCGATGGAGGATTCCGATCTTATTGCTCGGTTCCGGTGCGAACGTATACCACTGACCGTCTGTCCGCTCTCAAATGACCGTCTCAAGATTTATGGAGATATCGCTGCCCATCCGATCAAAGCCATGTGGGAGGCAGGTCTTTTCGTTACAGTGAATTCGGATGATCCGGCGTATTTTGGAGGCTATGTCAATAGGAACTATTGTTTAGTTAAGAATGCGTTCGCGTTTCCTGAGCGTGACCTTGCTGAGATGGCTCGGAATTCGTTCGAAGCATCTTTTCTCGAAAAGTCGATGAAGCAGGCACATTTGAAAGAATTGGACGCCCACTTGGCGCAGTATCATCTCTAAACTCTTCAACAATTTTTTGATGAAAAATTTACAATTTGTGACATTTTCCTTTTTCTTTCAGTTCTAGGTGCAGCTCGGTCAACGGGAAACAAAGCGCCAACCTTGTTAACTTGCAGTAGCCGGCAAATGTGTTAGGGGAAAGACTGGAGGACGGATTGACAAAAGAATGCCGATTATTGCGGTTTTGTGTTTAGGGCCTTGTTCGTGGAGACACAGATGGGGGAATGATCGAAAGGGTACGCGTCTACGGAGTCGGATAGCGGCCCATATATTCCACCAAGAACGTCCTCGGCGCTACATTAAGTGTCGTGATCCGCTTGAATGTTTCGCATCACGTGTAGTTACGGATGCATCTCTCCGATTGGCTCTGAATCCCCTTATCATCCCACAACGAAGAAAACGACGAAGACCAATGCAATCAAAAATATGGCCTGAGGAACCTCCTTTGCCCGTTGAGGAAATTTAATTTGATAGTGCAGTGCTAAGGCGTGATGAAGCCTGGGCTTCAATTCTAGGAATTTTACCAATGACAAGAGCGCCAGAAGAGGCCGTATCGGCTTACAACCGTTCCACAGTGATTGCCGGCGCGGAGACGGTCACGCAAACTATCAGTCGCATGGCGAAATGCATAACGCGTGAGTTGGAAACCGCCAATCCACTGGTGCTCTGCGTTATGAACGGAGGCCTCGTTTACTGTGGACGCCTACTCGGACGCCTTCTCTTTCCGCTGGAACTTGATTACGTCCATGTGGGACGCTATGGCGATCACATACGCGGTGGATCGATCAACTGGTTAGCCAAGCCGCATCGCAATCTTACAAACCGTCAGGTGCTCCTTGTCGACGATGTACTTGATGAAGGCATCACGCTACAAGCACTTCGTCAATGGGCGTTAGCTGAAGGTGCATCGCGTGTATGGACTACAGTTCTGGTGCGCAAAAGTAAAGGCCGCAACGCCGCGGTCCATGTCGATTTCAAGGGTTTAGAGTGTCCCGACCTCTACCTTTTTGGTTGCGGAATGGACTATCGCGGATACTGGCGAAACCTACCTGCCGTATATGCACTTCCTCACGATCAAGAAAAGACGGATTAACCGGGATATACGCAGAGTGTGCCAAGACCTTCCAAAATCATCCGTGTCTTGTCTTCATATGGCTGTGTCTATTTCACCTAAATCTGTACGGGCAATTCCACGTCTATGGTGTCGTTTAACTAAAGCACTCCCGTGGGAGCCTTTTTCCTTGATAGGACCCTACAATTATCCATAGTGCCTAACGTTTTAGAGAAGGAGACCATGGGCCGTACCTTATCTGCTTTTTTGTTTGGCCTTGTTGTCTCTGAACCCGCGGCAGCGCAGGCCTGGAATGCCGTCAATGCCCAAGTTCTCTATGGTTCCGGCTTTGAACTGGACCCCAGAAATGCCGAAACTCTTACTATTGAGTGGGCCAACAGTTGGGCCTATGGCGACAACTTTACCTTTTTCGACATTACCCGCCCCCTAGGTGGGGGCACCCATGTATACGGGGAATGGGCGCCGCGTTTGAGCTTCTCCAAAATCAGCGGACGATCGCCTACGGGCGGATTGGTCCAGGACATGTTGCTGTCCGGAACTTTGGAAGTAGGGGAGGGTATTGCCAATTACCTGATTGGCGCGGCGGTAGATTTGACCCTACCGGGATTTAATCTCTTTCAAATCAATGGTTATCTCAGGGAAAACCCGGACCTGAGCGGAACCACGTGGCAAGTCACCGTGGTTTGGGACGCCGCTTTGGAAACAGGACGTTTGAGGTGGGCCGCCTTAGGGTTTTTTGATTGGTTTGGTTCCGAGGGCACGCCTGGCACCGGTGCTTTCGAGAAAAGCAATTTCCAGGCTCAGCCACAATTGCTTTTGGACATGGGTCATCTTATGGGGCAGCCGGACAGATTTTACGTTGGGGTGGAGTGGCTCTATTGGGACAACAAATATGGTGTTGATGGGGTTAGCGATTCTGTTGTGCAAGCGATGATCAAGGTGACCTTTTAGCTAACGCATATTTCTCAAGGCGAGGTTTCAAGGCCGTGGTCAAGCCATTGTCAGATCACATCAACTGACGAAATACCGCCCCTCTTGAACGAGACTCTAAAGCACCTCGCCTTTAGTTAGATCCATATCCAGCTTCACAAAAGTAGTTCCACCATTCTTCTGGTGTGAATAGATCGCACGTTTGTGCAAGGGCGTCGAACATCTGGTCGAATGTTCTGGCACCGATCCGCCGCAAATGAGCTTTCAGTTTTGAGAATGCCAGTTCGATAGGATTGAGGTCGGGGGAATGTGGTGGCAAGTACAGGAACCAGCAGCGCTTCGCTTTGAGCGCGGCTGCGGCATCCTTGTTGCGATGCGCCGCGAGGTTGTCACAGATGACGACAGTTCCCGGCTCTAGTTCGGGTGCGAGAACGTCGCGGATGTAGGCGGCAAATGCCATGCCGTCCATAGCTCCGCTGATCACCCATGGTGCGATTAGACTGTTATGGGTCAAACCCGCAATGAATGTCTGCGTTCCCCATGCGCCAAAGGGCGTGCTCATTTGCAATCGCTTACCGCGCAGGCTTCGCCCGCGCAACCGGGTCAAGTTTGTCTTCACGGATGTTTCGTCAATGAACACAAGACGATGAGGCTGCGCCTGCATGGCCGGGATGCGGTGCCGGAACCAGTCCCGACGCAGACGCGTCACCCGAGTATGAAAGCGCTCGGTTGCGATCAACGATTTTTTTATACGTGTAGCCAAGTTTTCTTAGGAAACGCCCAATGGATGCAGCATGGACGATACCCCCGGTGGCCGCTTCCAGGGCTCCGGCCAGTTCTGGTAAAGTAATGTCGCTGTCCTGCGCCACCAACTCTTCAAGAAATTCCCGATGAGGGGCAAGTTTGCCATGACCTCGGGGACGTCCTTGTAATTCGGGTTCGATAGACCCTGTCTCACGCAACTTGCGTTGCCACCGCACCCCCGTTGCGGCGGATATTTTCAAGCGCGCCGCGGCGGCACGACCGCTCAAGCCCTCTTCGATGTATTGTTGGAAACGCGCTCGAAGCGCTGATGGTAGTGCTGCTGGCATGGAAAATCCTCCCGAATTAAGGAGGAATCACAATTCGCAAAGATTGGGAAGACCATCGATTCAACATTCAAAATCGACGCTTTAAACAGATTGCTGCGGATACGTATGAAATAAAGAAAACCAGCAAAGACCGACTGTTTTATTTCCTGAGCGCTTCAACCTACTGAATGCACAGAACATGTCCGATTTGGAAAAGCAGTACCCTAGCCTCAGTATTTCATGGAAGCCCGTTCACGGCTCTAAGGACTTTAAACCCGATTATGTAATTGCGGTTAGCCTTGGCTGCGGTAAATTCGGTTTTCCCACCGAAATGGCCGATGACCTTAAATTCCGGTTTCCAGCCCACTTACTCTGACAATGCCGGTCTGACAGTACCATGCAAAGGGGTGAAGTTCATTGGATTTCCTTAACCGTCAATTCAAGCTTGAGCAGAATAGGACGACGGTCCGGCAGGAGATAGTTGCCGGCTTCGCGACCTTCCTGACAATGGCCTACATCATCGTAGTCAACCCCTTGATCCTAAAGGACGCTGGAATGGATTTCGGCGCTGTTTTCTCAGCAACAATTCTAGCCGCAGTGATCGGCACTGCGATCATGGGTCTGTGGGCAAACTGGCCAGTAGCGCTGGCACCCGGCATGGGTCTCAATGCCTTCTTCACCTACGGCGTGGTCGTTGGCATGGACCATACTTGGCAGACCGCGCTTGGCACCGTGTTTTGTTCGGGCATCTTGTTCGTCATCTTGAGTGCAACCAAATTCCGGCAATGGGTCATCGAGGCGATGCCGAAAAGCTTGCGCTTGGGCGTCGGTGCCGGAATCGGTTTCTTTCTTGCAATCATTGGCCTGCGCAACGCCGGGATCGTGGTGGACAGCCCGGCAACGCTTGTGCAAATCGGAGACCTTACGACCTCGACTACAGCACTGGCGTGCCTCGGTTACATCGTCATAATGATCCTTGATGCGCGCAAGGTTCCCGGCTCCATCGTGATCGGTATTCTTGGCATCACAATCATCGGTTTGATCACCGGTGATGCAATTTGGGGCGGAGGTGAATGGTTGCCGCCAAGCATCGCACCGACTTTTTTCCAGCTCGATATTGCTGCGGTATTCGAACTTGGCCTTATCATTGTTGTGCTGACCTTCTTGTTCGTTGATTTTTTCGACACTGCGGGCACCCTGACGTTGGTCGCCAATATGGCCGGTAAAGTCGGTGAGGACGGCAAAGTCGATGGTATCGGTCGTGCCGTGTTCTCCGATTCTATAGCCACGACAGCCGGTAGTTTGCTCGGTACCAGCACCACGACGGCCTACATCGAAAGCGGTGCCGGCATCAAAGAAGGGGGGCGCACCGGGCTTACAGCAATCACGGCTGCGGTCCTGTTTCTTTTGTGCTTGTTTGTCGCGCCGGTCGCGAAAACCATTCCTGATTGGGCTACGGCTCCTGCCCTGGTTTTCGTCGCCACATTCTTTGCCAAGAACCTCAAGGACATTGATTGGGAGGATATGAGCGAGTACGGCCCCGCGATCCTGGCAGCAGTGGTCATGCCGTTCACATTCAGTATTGCCAACGGTGTCGCTGTCGGATTCACCGCCTATGTGGCCGTGAAAAGCTTAACCGGCAAAATCACCGGCGTACATCCGGCGGCGTGGCTGATCGCGTTTGCTAGCGTACTTTTTTTCATCAAGGATATCTAATCGTCCTTTGGACCGATTGAGATATGGAAAAAGCGCTGAGGTCAGACTCTCTGCTCTAAGAGACAGATGCGGAGCGATCAGGCACGGTTTCGGTTCAGCCGGTATTTCGTCAGGTTCCTAAACGTCCCCATGATGACCCGCTGCGGTCCTTGCACCGCCGGTCACGAACTCCGGTATCTTCCCCGATCCATCCACCCCTCCAAGCCACCCCACTGTCCCGATCCGTCCGGGCGCACCGGAGATCGGCCGGAGCGCGCGAACCCGCCCCGCCCCACCGAGAGTGGAGCTTGGCCGGAAGTGGGATGGCGGGCGGCTGTCCGGAGGAGAGGGCGCCGCCGCCTACACCCACCACCGGCACTATGGAGGCTATACCGATGAGCCGTTCACCGAAGGCCTGCCGTTCCAAAAACGCGATGATCTCACCCTGCAGAAAGGCATGACCCTGACGGTTGATTTCCCCTACATGGAACCGGGTTGGGGCGCATGTCACTTGGAGGATCTTGTTGTCTTCACCAACGACGGGGCCGAAGCCCTTGGCCGCATGGATGGGCCACTCTACGTCGGGTAACCGCGCGCCTGTCGGGGGGGATCGCCGCCGGCCATCCCAACGACTGGACCATCAAGCAGCTTCGCGAGCCCGCTCAAAGCATCGCAAACCAGTTCGAGGAACTGATGAAACCCCTTTGCGCCCGCGCCGGCCCTCGCACACGATCCGCAATAGGCTTCAACTTGGAATCATCCCCAATCCGACTCCCCGGGGCCACACGGGAGCAGACCGCACCCAGAAGGGTGATGTAATCCTCATTCCACTTGATCTCTAGATTCCCATTACTCATAATTTATGATGTGTTTTCAGAGGTTTACGTTTTATTTTGTCTAACAGCCCATAAGCCCGCCAGCGTGCGCAGGGCCATCGAAGCCGCCGGCGCCGAACTCCGTTTCCTGCCGCCCTACAATCCAGACTTCAACCCCATCGAGATGGCCTTCGCAAAGCTCAAGGCCCTCCTCAAAAAGGCCGCCGCCAGAACCGTCGACGACCTCCACGACGCCATCGCAACCGCCATCGACACAGTCGAGTGCCAAGACTACTTCACTACCGCAGGATATGACCGTGCGTGATCAGAAAATGCTTTATACTCGGGGTCCTTGAAAACCCGAATATGAAGACTTGAGGTCCTGGACTGGAGCGATTCAGGTAATCCAATGATCCATCCCGGTTTTCTCACTTCTCCGGAACGTCGCGAGCTTGCGGCCTGCGTGCGCAGTCATCGCGAAGATCATGGAGTTGGGCGACGTGCGAATGCGATCCTTCTTCTGGATGATGGCAAATCCTGTCAGATGATCGCCGAGTTTTTGTACCTGGACGACGATACGGTTCGGGGCTGGTACAAGACCTTCCGGGAGAACGGCTGGGAGTCGCTTGCGGTTGATGGCTGGAAAGGCGGCCATTCCCGGATGACGGCTGGTCAGGAACCTGCACTGTGCGACTGGCTTGACGGACGGTTTTGCCGGTCGACGGTTGAGATCAGAGCCTACATGTCTGCTGAATTTGGTCTGGAGTATTCTCACTGCGGGTGCCTCAAGGTGTTGTCCCGCCTGGGGTTCGAGTATCGCAAGCCCAAGGCCCTGCCGCGCGTTGCGTCAGTTGAAAGTCAGGCTGCATTCATTGCGCTCTACGAGAAGCTGATGCGAGACCTGCCCGCCGACGAAGCCGTCTACTTCGCAGATGCGGTGCACCCGGAATACCAGTCCAAACCTGCCTTTGGATGGGTGAAGGCCGGGTCGAACCCCGCTGTGCTCAGCACGGCAGGGCGAGGGCGTGTAAACATTCACGGCGCGCTCAATCTCGAAACCTTCGACGCGCCCTTTGTCGAACCGACCACGGTTGATGGTAAGAGTGCTGCGCAGCTTCTGGCCAAAATCGAAGAACGCAACCCCGACAAGCGTCTCATACATGTCTTATGGGACAATGCCGCCTATCACAAAGGGCCGGACGTCAGGGACTTCCTGGCGAGGCCAGACTGTAGAATCCACTTGATCCCACTGCCGCCATATTGTCCACATCTCAACCCCATCGAGCGCCTCTGGGCTGTCCTGCACAAATACGTCACCCACAACCGACATTACCCAACTCAAAAGCAATGCGCAGACGCCGTCCTGGCATTCATGCGGGAAACCATCCCAAGGGAATGGAGAACATTCCGTGACCAGGTATCAGACAATTTCAGCCTCATAACCCACAACAAATTTCGGGCTTTGGCGTGAGCGCGGTATAATAGACAAATGAATTTTCCTGAGGGGTTACGGAAAACAAACTAAGGTCAAGACCCACTAAAAGGATATCAGTTTGGCGTTAGTAACTGTTTGCTGTTTTGAGCGAGGAGGTAGTAGATATGGGCGATTTCTTGGTTTTCGGACGCGCCGTGTGCTCGGATTGAGGCTTCGTTACCACAGGATAAAAGTGGCAAGGCGCGTGTGGACGACCGGCGAGGATCCCGGTTCGAGGAATCGGGTACCGTTGGTAATCGCTCAAGAATGACTATATTTTCGCCTGCTCTGCACAGAGGTCCCCATTGTAGAGCCTAGCGTGACACAAAGACTACCGGAACCATGTGGCGTCTTCCTTGTTGGGGCAACTCCATTAACGATAAAGCTGACCTTCGTTGGTCACCTCAATCCCAGTTTTTATGACTACGTCCTCTGGTGTGTTCAATCTACAACGTTACCGAGGTGTTCAAGGTCCCATCTGTTCGAATACAATTGGGCCGACGTGAAATGAAAGTAACAACATATGAATCGTCTTTCGCTGGAATCTGCTCTTGAACTATGCCACCTAGCTCAAAAAGCCTAACTGGAGATTCCAAGACCGTTAGTAGAAGCGCACCGCTAAAACCGCCCAAGTCTTTTGTAGCAGGTGGAATTTCGGTGCCATTAAAAAACCGGCTGCAAATCTTGCCTTCTAAACTGGCCCCTAATTCTTGGGGTCCAATGCTCGCCAATACACCGGCATTCGAGAGTTGCAAGAAGTCCAGCGTCGCGTGATCGACGACTGTTCTATCTTCGCCCGCATATCCTGCAAAAAATACACCACGTCCAATCTCTGGTGGTTTTGGTGGCCAATTCTCAGAGCTTAACTTAGAGCGTTTCCAATTTAACCGGGTTCATAGCCTGCTGCCTTGAAGAAATTGAAGCATTCTTCGTCGGTAAAGAGATCGCAGACGTGGCCAACGGCCTGTGGCAAACGATGCTTGAGGTTCTGAACGAGAGCGCGACGGTTCCGATGCGTGCAGTACCAGTACGGGATGCGTGCAGATTCGGGCGCACCACTGTGCTGCCGGCGCAAAAGGGGGGCTCAAAAAGAGGATCTTGGCCGTTCAAAAGGTGGCTTCACGACCAAAATCCACCTCCGCGTCAATGGCCGGGCCTGCCCATGAAGGCAGAGATCACCGCAGGCCAGGTCTCGGACTATCGCGGCTATGACGCGGTGATGGATGACGACGCGCCCCCACCGAAGGTCCTGATCGCGGACAAGGGCTACGATTTCGACGCCATTCGCGAGGATGTCAAGGCGCGCGGCGCTACCCCGGTCATCCCGCAACGCAAGACGCGCAAGAGAACACATCCCATCGACGGCTTTATCTACGCCCTGCGCAATCTCATCGAACGCTGTATCAACAAACTCAAGAACGCCCGAAGGTTGGCGACCCACTACGACAAAACCGCCGCAAGCTACCTCGGCTTCATCGAACTCGTCTCTGTCCGCCTATGGTCCGTCATTTGTCAACATGACTTAAACAGACTTAACTGTGGGGTGTTGTGAGACCAGCGCCCGGCTGAGCGCCCTCCGGGGCCACATCCACCGCCCCGCCGCACCCTCGGCAATCGAGGGGCGAACGACCATGCCCGGATCACGCCACCCTCACCTCGCGCGTCCAGGGGAACTGCCATAGCGCAGCCTAATGGCCGCCGAACACGGTGCCGAGCCACCGCTCGGACCCCACCAAAAGCGGGCCGACCGTGATCGAGCGCCGCGGAACGGCGACGAAAATCAGAGATTTTGAGATGCTACAATAGAGGCCGGTAGATTAAGCCAGTATATGCTATCCTTTACAGAAATTTCATCGGCTTCAATGGTGGTTCGATACGTCCTACTTAGTGGGCGATGATATGACGGATTAGGCTTTTTTGGCACTGCTGACTCCAGTTAAGGGACCTAAAAACTAATCGTTGAGAATGTTGTCCTTTGAAATCAGATCTCGGTCTTCAGGCGTACGCATTGCAATCGGGTGCAAGCTTTGCAGAGTTGCCGCATCCGATAGAGTTGCTTGACACCGTTCTAAGGTAACCGGAAGGGAGAGGTTTGATGGTTATGGTCAATACAGCAGCCCGCGTTGAAACCGGACGGTTCCTGCCACCGACCATGGTGGCGGCGATGAAACGCACCCTCTGGGCCATGGCCGGTCTTGCGATTGTCGCTATTGCCTTGGCCGCTGTGACGGCCTTGTTTACCTATCACCCGCGCGATCCCTCCTGGAACACGGCCACCGATGCGCCCGTGCGCAATTGGCTGGGCGATCCGGGGGCGGTGTTCGCCGATGCCATGTTGCAGGCTTTGGGTCTGGCTGCTGCCGTGCCAATGCTGGCAATTAGCGCCTGGGGTGTACGGGTGATGCGTGCGGAATTGGTGCCGTGGCTGTGGCTGCGCACAGTGGTGCTACCGGTATCCGCCTTGCTGATCGCCGTCGGGCTGGCTGGCGTCGGACAGCCGCAAGGATGGGTGCTGCCATCTGGGCCGGGTGGGTTTTCCGGCCGCATTCTTTTGGGCCTGGGTGCTGTCAAACTCAGCGGGTTCGGCGCCGCGGAAAGTCTGTATTGGGTGTTGACTGCACTCGCTTGGATGAGCGGATTGATTCTATTTCATTGGTTGTGGACGGTGCCCGTGTCGGCTTACGGCATCGTTGTCGCCTGGCCAGGTCGAAAACTCGCATCCACCGTAGAATGGTTCATCGTTCTGATTTGTGGCCTTCGAGACGAGTACGCCGAGAGCCGGACTGCCCGTGCACAAAAGAGAAAACATGTTGAACCTTTCTTATACGACAGCGGTGACGCTGATTACGCCGGCCCTGACGATGCTGAAAAAAGGGCAGATATTGTCGTGCCGCACAAGCAATCCACCAGACCATCGAAGAGAGAACTGGCCGCACGGCAGGGATCCCTCCTGCCGGCCACGCCGGAAGGGTTCGAGGTGCCGCCTTTGGATATTCTCACCCTGCCGCGGGTAGAAACCCGGACGCCGCTTGATACCCAGTCCTTGAAAAACAACGCCAAGATGCTGGAAGGGGTGCTGCAGGACTTCGGCATCAAGGGCAAGATCGTCAAATTGCGTCCCGGTCCCGTGGTCACCTTGTACGAACTGGAACCGGCGCCGGGGACCAAGACCGCCCGCGTCGTCTCTCTCGCCGACGATATCGCCCGGTCCATGAGTGCGGTGGCGGTGCGCATCGCCGTGGTGCCGGGCCGCACGGTCATCGGCATCGAACTGCCCAACGAGCGGCGCGAGACGGTTTACCTGCGCGAAATGCTCTCGGCCGATGCCTGCGACCGGTTCGACGGCAAGCTCACGCTTGCTCTGGGCAAAGACATCGGCGGTGCGCCCATTTACGCCGACCTGGCGCGCATGCCTCACCTGCTCATTGCCGGCACCACCGGCTCGGGCAAGTCGGTGGCCATCAACACCATGATCATGTCGCTGCTTTATAGTTACACACCGGACGACGTGCGCTTGCTGATGATCGACCCGAAGATGTTGGAACTCTCCGTTTATGACGGCATTCCCCATCTGCTTTCCCCGGTGGTCACCGAACCGACCAAAGCGGTGGTGGCATTGAAATGGGTGGTACGCGAAATGGAAGACCGCTACCGCGCCATGAGCCAGCTCTCGGTGCGCAACATCGCCGGCTACAACCAGCGCCTCAAGGAAGCGTCAAAGAAAGGCAAGAGCCTGACCCGCACGGTGCAGACCGGCTTCGATCCGGAGACGGGCAAGCCGGTTTATGAAGAACAGGAGCTCGACCTCACGCCCCTGCCCTACATTGTCGTCATCATCGACGAGATGGCCGACCTCATGCTGGTCGCCGGCAAGGATGTGGAAGCGGCGGTGCAGCGCCTGGCGCAGATGGCCCGGGCCGCCGGCATTCACGTCATCATGGCGACCCAGCGGCCGTCGGTGGATGTGATCACCGGCACCATCAAGGCCAACTTCCCGACGCGCATTTCCTTCCAGGTCACCTCCAAGGTGGACAGCCGCACCATCCTCGGTGAACAAGGCGCGGAGCAACTGCTCGGCCAGGGCGACATGCTGTATATGGCCGCCGGCGGGCGCATCACCCGGGTGCACGGCCCGTTCGTGTCCGACGAAGAAGTGGAAGAGGTGGTGGGTCATTTGAAAGACCAGGGCCAGCCCGCCTATCTCGACACCGTCACCGACGAAGACGCGGCAGATGTGTCCGACGTGCCGGGCTTCGCTCAAATTGACAGTGCTGTTGGCGGCAACACCAGTTCAGGCGATTCCCTGTTCGATCAGGCCGTCGCCGTCGTCGCCCGCGAACGCAAGGCGTCGACCAGCTTCATCCAGCGCCACTTGCAGATCGGTTACAACCGGGCGGCGCGCATCATCGAAGAGATGGAAGCGCAAGGGATGATCGGCAAACCCAACCACGTGGGCAAACGGGAGGTGCTGATGCCAGCAACGAAGGAAATGTGAACACACGCCATGCCGAGTGCAGACACTCTAGCTATCGGCGCTGTCATAGGAGATCGGCTTGAGTCAAGTAATGCGGTCTCATAGCCCAGTGCGGATGCGTTCTTTGAGCATTTGCTCTTTGTGACAAGGGTTTGACGGCGATACTGAACTTTTCCGCCACGGTTCGCTATGAAGTCCGCGAGGCAGCCGTGAAGACGGGGAAGCTTTGGCGGTTCTATCGGAGATGACGGTTGACATCGCGGGGGCGGCGGACGAGACCCGCTTCCGCGACCTGCTGGAGGCGTACCACTATCTCGGCACGGTTCCGGGGATGGGCGAGACGATGCGCTATGTGGCGCATTGTCGGAGGCGCTGGCTGGCTCTCTTGGTGTTCTCGGCGCCGGCGCTGAAATGCGGCGCGCGCGACCGCTGGATCGGCTGGGATTGCGTCGACTCCATCATGGCGATCGCCCACATGAAGCCGACCAGCTCGCCGGCCGCTGCGGTGATCGCGACCGTGCTGCGCTTTCCCCGGGCGGTCAGCGCCCGGTAGCGCCTCGTCAGACGCGCCTACGCCTTCCACGCCATCTCCCGGACGGCTTCCGGCAGATTTGGTCTGGTAGTATTAGGGCGTATGATTAACGCAGTTCATCAGACCACCGAATAAGAATCCCAACAAACGGAATTCGATGCGCACTGACAAAACATGACTTTTCTCGGGGACACGATAGGCAGGTGAACTCTGACACAACTGATGGTGCACTCATGGTACACTCCAAGCCGAAAACAGGGGATACACAGAAATAGAGGACGCCAATCAGAATGGCGCTATAGCTTGGATTCCCTATCTTTTTTGATCATCAACTGCCCTGAGTTATCAATAGTTTATTTTTACTAATCTGGGGGTCGCAGGTTCGAATCCTGCCGGGACGCCAGCGCCACTAAATTAATCCTAAAACTTACTGAAGGATTTCTTGCTGAGAAACTTGATCCTAAAAGTCCTAAAACAATTAAAAAAAGGAACCTCTTGCAGAGCTGTCGACATGACAGGATTGCTGCGCTTAGAGCATCTGGTGTGAAATTTGAATCGTTGGGGATTCCCTTTTGTTTGAAATGGTGATTCCCTGTGCCCCGGAGGTGGTGTTATGGGCAGAGCGATTTCGACTGATCTTCGTTTACGTATGGTGCGGGGGATATCGGCGGGCAAGTCTCGTTGGGAGGTTGCGGAGCAGTTTGAGGTTGCTCCCTCGACGGCGGTGCGGGTTCAGGCCCGCTATGCGGCCACCGGTTCGGTTGAGCCGGCCAAGCAGGGCCGTCCCAAAGGGTCCGGCAAGCTTGGCCCCTAACCGTCGCCAACCTTTCATGCGCCGCCAGCCGGCGCGGCTCGTCTTCCTCGACGAGACGAGCGTGAAGACCAACATGACGCCGTTGCGCGGACGCAGCCTCCGGGGAGAGCGGCTCATGGCCGATGCGCCCTTCGGCAAGTGGCACACGCAAACCTTCATCGCGGGGCTGCGCTGCGATGGACCGGTCGCTCCCTGGATTGTCGACGGCGCCATGGACGGCCCGGCCTTCGATGCTTATGTCCGCACTCAGCTGGCGCCGAGCTTGAAACCCGGCGACGTGGTGATCCTCGATAATCTCAATGTCCACAAAAGCCCGCGGGCGGCAAGGGCCCTTGCCGAGCGAGGCGCCTGGTTCCTGTTCCTGCCCAAATACTCTCCAAACCTCAATCCCATCGAAATGGCCTTCGCTACGCGGTCTTCATTCACGAAAACAAGTCTCAGGGAATCAGTACCCCAGTCTCCCTGACACATAACTCTTGACGTTACCCGCGGCGGTGACGATGTTTACCGGAGCTTTCGAGCCGCAATATCCTGCCCGCCTGTCGGCATACGCGGGTCGATTAGCAAAACGAGGACAGGTTGGCGGACGCTTCATCCCACGACGAGGAAGCCGCGTTCCTACGCGAACGGCTTGCGCGCCTTGAGGCCGAGAAGGCGACCCTTGAGGCCCGTCTCGCCGATATTGAGGCTCTTCGGGCGGACTCAGGGGACAGGCCGCTGCCCGCAGGGCCGGTCACCGGCCGTTCGTCGGCACGCGACAAAATCGCGTTGTTCAGGTCCCTGTTTCGTGGCCGCGAAGACGTCTATCCGAAGCGCTGGGAAAATGCCGGGACGGGCAAATCGGGCTATGCGCCGATCTGCGCTAACGAGTGGGCGCCCCGAATCTGCGGCAAGCCGCGCGTCAAGTGCGGCGCCTGTCCCAACCAGGCGTTCCGGGAGGTGACGGACGAAGTGATCGACGGGCATCTGCGGGGCAGCCACACGATCGGCGTCTATCCCATGCTGTCAGACGATACCTGCCGGTTTCTCGCCGCCGATTTCGACAAGGAGAACTGGCGGCGGGACGCGAGCGCTTTCCTCGAAGCCTGCCGGTCGAAGGGCGTGCCGGCGGCTCTAGAACGCTCACGCTCGAGCGACGGCGGACATGTCTGGATATTCTTCGCCGAGCCGGTGCCCACCGCTCTCGCGCGCCGTCTCGGCGCCCATCTGGTCACCGAGGCGATGGAGCGCAACCCGGATATCGGGTTCGAGTCCTATGATCGGTTCTTCCCGAGCCAAGACACGGTGCCGGCGGGCGGCTTCGGCAATCTCATCGCGCTTCCGCTGCAGGGCGGTCCGCGGGAGCGCGGCAACAGCGTCTTTCTCGACGACAGTTTCGAGCCCCATGCCGACCAGTGGGCGTTTCTTTCGGCCCTGCGCCGCCTCTCCCTGGCCGAGGCGGCCGACATCGCCGAAGAGGCGGGCAGGCAGGGCCGTGTTGTCGGGCTGCGGCTGCCGCTCGATGACGAAGACGACGAGCCCTGGCGCGCGCCGCCGTCGCGGAAACGGCAACTGCCGGAGATCGCCGGACCGCTTCCGGAACGGATCGACGCGGTTCTGGGCGACCAGATCTACATCCCTCGCGCCGGCCTACCGCCGGGCCTGGTCAACCGGCTCATCCGTCTCGCGGCCTTTCAGAACCCGGCCTTCTACAGCGCCCAGGCGATGCGGCGCTCCACCTTCGGCATCCCGCGCATCGTTGCCTGCGCCGAATTGCTGTCTCACCACATCGCCCTGCCGCGGGGATGCCGTGATTCCATGGTAGGATTGCTAGACGAACTGGGCGTTGGCGTGGACATGCGCGACGAGCGCTATCCCGGCCGGCCCGTGGCTACCGGCTTCCTCGGAAAGCTCACTCCCGAACAGCAATCCGCTGCTGATGCTCTGCTCCCGCACGAGAGCGGTGTGCTCTCGGCGACGACAGGGTTCGGCAAGACGGTCATAGCGGCCTCCGTCATCGCCGCCCGTGGGACCAATGCGCTGGTGCTGGTCCACCGGCGTCAGCTCATGGACCAGTGGATCGCGCGCCTGGGCGCGTTTCTCGATCTTCCCGCATCCGCGATCGGGCAAATCGGCGGCGGCAGGCGCAAGCCGGGCGGCATCGTCGATGTCGGCCTCATCCAGAGCCTCGCACGGAAGGGCGAGGTCGATGACATCGTCGCCGATTACGGCCATGTCGTGGTCGACGAGTGCCACCATATCTCCGCCGTTAGCTTCGAGGCGGTCGTGCGCCGGGCGAAGGCGAAATACGTCCTCGGCCTTTCCGCGACGGTCACGCGCCGGGATGGTCACCATCCCATCGTCTTCATGCAGTGCGGTCCTGTTCGGTTCCGGACCAGCGCGAAGGCGCAGACCCTGCAACGGCCCTTCGGACACCGGGCAATCCTGCGCACGACGGAATTCGAGCTGCCGGCCGGCATGGATATGGAACGCCCACCGATTCAGCATGTCTATGCCGCCCTGGCCGCCGACGAGGATCGCAACGACATGATCTTCGACGACGTGCTGGAGGCGCTGGAGGCGGGCCGCTCGCCGCTCCTGCTCACCGAGCGCAAGGACCATGCCCATCGTCTTGCCGAGCGTCTCGCCCGATTCGCCCGGAACGTGCTCGTTCTCCGCGGGGGGTTGGGGGCTAGGGAGCGCCGCGCGATCATGCAGCGTCTCGAAGACATCCCCGAGACGGAAGAGCGGGTGCTGATCGCCACCGGCCGCTATGTCGGCGAGGGATTCGACGACGCTCGCCTCGATACGCTGTTCCTTGCGATGCCAATCTCTTGGAAGGGCACGCTCGCTCAATATGTCGGTCGGCTCCACCGGCTGCATGCCGCCAAGCGCGAAGTGCTTGTCCACGACTACGTCGACGGAGCTGTGCCGGCCCTCATGCGCATGAGCGAGAAACGCGTGCGAGGTTACGAGAGCCTCGGCTATTCCGTCGAGAGTTCGGCCGCCGCATCGTCGCCTGAGGCCGCCGGCGAGGACCTGCTGAGCCGCCCACGTCCACCGGAGATCCGATGAAGCGTTTCGTTCGGATCCCTGCGTGGAAGCGCTCTTGAGGTGCTTGTTTGCACGACGACAGAGCGGCGCTCCACCACCGCTTCGGTTTGTCCGTTGCCAAAGTGCAGCAAGTCGGGTTCGTCGGTAATGAGAGGTTCGTTGAAATTGGTGACCTCGCGGTTGATGGCGAGATGATGGTGCCCCGTATCGGGATGACCCCGTGGGCCCACAGCCCCTCCCACGCGCGGGCCGCCGCCAGCCGCGCGGAGGGCGCGTCGCCCCGCGCGCGGGGCCCTCCCGTGGACTACCGGGACAAGCTGCCGCCGACGCCCGTGGTAAATTTTTACGCCGCCGCGCCGGTACATAATCCCGCCGCCGTTGACATCGAAGGGCGCTTGCCGACCATACGGCCCGCCATGTGCAGCTTGCGGCTCTAACTGAGCAGCTTCCAGAGCCGGGCAACAGGATCATGCTGGACGCGCAGGAGCGGGACGCCTATGGCATCCCACTGCCTAGACTGCATTACCATGTGGATGACTATACGCGAGCCGGGCTTGATGGCGGCGCCCGGGAGGGATAGGGCAGATATGCCGCAACGCTCCGCCGCACTGAGGGCAGGCGACCGGTGCGGTCGTGCCGCTGGGGGAATCTTCCCGGTCATAGCAGGCTTCGCCCCTGTCCTGATCGGCGCCGGCATAACCGATGGCGCCGAGAGCTTCCCGAGCGCTTTGGACGGTGCTGGCGCGGCAGGAGTTGGCAAGGATACCTGCGCCACGGGACCACGACGCTGTTCGCCGCCCTCGACATCGACACCGTCAACGCCAACCCCAGGCCCTTCCGGTGGACCAAGTCCGCCGACGACATCCTCGCCACCATCAAACGCTTCTGCTTGCGCACCCTCGACACCGCCCAGAGACAGCACAAACTCATCGACTAAACACCGTCAACGCCAACCCCAGGCCCTTCCGGTGGACCAAGTCCGCCGACGACATCCTCGCCACCATCAAACGCTTCTGCTTGCGCACCCTCGACACCGCCCAGAGACAGCACAAACTCATCAAAACTTCAGAATCAGGACACTAATGTCCGGTTACGTCACCGTTTAGCCGAATCTCGGAATTATCGGTTTTAGATTGGGATTCTTCTGGTGGTACTCCTGGATCACCATCTTGCCACTCAACGAAACCAAGCTCGATCAAGCGTCGCAGATTCCATTGAGCTTTTTGATTTAATACCCTTTCAGTCGCCTTTCGGTACCAGTGGGCCGCTTTCTCGTTGTCCTGGTCCACACCTTTCGCTGTGTCGTAAACGTACCCCATCATAAATTGTGCGTCTGAATGTCCTTGTTCAGCCGCCCTCTGAAATAGCGGAACGGCAGCGTCCCAATTGGAAACGAGCCCGCCACGTCCATAGGCAATCATGACGGCGAGGTAATACTGTGCCAGCGGGTGTCCTTGTTTAGCACTTAGCTCATACCACGGAACCGCCCGCGTAGGGTCCTTATCCACGTGTGTACCAATTGCATAGGCCAATCCGGTAAAGAACTGACCCTTTGCATTGCCCTGCCGCGCACTAGCCATGAAAAGGTTAAACCCTCTAGTCTCATCCTTCACGACACCCTCGCCATTGACCAACCGCAGGCCCAGTTCAGCCTGCGCCTCAGCATCGCCCGCAACTGCAAGCGACTCTAATTCTTCCGGGCTCATTTCCAGCCTGGCTTGCCATTCAAGAGTTGGTAAGTCGGACCTCTCGTTTGCCGCATCCATACCGGTACAACCGCAGAGGAATCCGAACATTACGGAACTTAATGCTAGACATTTCACGATCTCACCTTCCGGCACCAACCACGATATTGAACGGGAATGAGTAGAGTTTTGCACAGCAATCTTCCTTAAGCAGTCTTCTTAAAACGCCCGAGGTGCCGGTTTACCAAAAGTCCCAAACACGGTTACGACACCAGGGTAATGTCGTTTGCTACATTAGAGAACCTTGAACTTTGCCGGTTTCGTAGTTATGGCATGGCTGGCGAGAAATCGTTGCGCTGAGGGAGCTGATTTGAAACGCTGCATTTGCCTTTCCCATTGCTCAACGAGCATACGAGAATTTTCGACTCTGATAATCTCATTGTATAGAAATTATATCGTATCACTGCTCAGGGGGATCGCTTTTGAACTTGGGGCTTTGAATTTATCTGATTGGCTTCACATGGTCTGTATCTTTTCTGGAGGATGCAGCTGCGATAGAAGGGGTTTCCTATGTTTTTGAGGGTGTTCAACCCGGAATTCTCACCAGCGTTTTTTCATGCGGCGAACTGGGGCATATCTACCGGTTTTGACTTCGCCATATAGCGGTCGGCGCTGGTTATCGATGTTTTCTGACTGGTCAGCTTGTGCTTTGGCCGACAGTGAACATAAATGCCAATTTTCGCTCACGGGGAGCGGTCCGCCGCCGGGATGGCGCGGTTGGTTCCGGCTGATGTTTTGGCGCGAGGGCGTGGTAGGCCTTGAAGAACATGTTCTTGTAGGGGCAGGCATCGGGCATGGAGATTTTGATGCGGCGCACGGAGTTGACGACGCGTGCGCCGATTTTGAGGAGTTTGTTGCGGACGGTAGCGGGAACGGCTCTGGCGAGCTTGGTTCCGGCAAGTGCGGTTCTGCGGATGCCGTCGATGAGCACATAGGCGAAGCCGCAGAGCAACAGGCGGAGCTGGTTGGCTTTGTAGCCGTGTGCGCTCATGCGGTTGCCGAACAGGTCCAACTGGCAGTCCTTGATCCTGTTTTCCATATCGCCGCGCGGACAATAGGTATCTTCGTAGAGTTCCTTGCCCGGCATCTTCCGCCGGTCCATCGACGTGACCAGGAAGCGGCAGCGTTGCGGCTGGCCGGGCCGGTGTTCGGCCTTGGCGATGACGCGGCGCGGGCGGGCCCAGGACTTTGATTTCGGCATGTGATGAAAGTCACCGTAGGTGCGCACTGGTTCGTTGTTTTTCAGCAATTCCATGGCCGCCCTGCCGCGCACCTTTTGTGCCTTTTTGAGCAGGAAGTCGTTGCGGGCCAAGCCGAAGATATAATCGACGCGATTGCGTTCGCACCAGCGCATCAGGTTCTCGCGCGCAAAGCCGCTGTCGCCGCGCAGCAGAATCTCCACGTTCGGCCAGCGCTTGCGGATGGCGGTGACGATGCGGCGGATTTGATTGCGCGCGCCCTTGGCGCCGTCGATGTTGGCGGGGCGCAACTGAGCGAGCAAAAGATGCGAGCCGCAGAAGATATAAAGCGGCAGGAAACAGCGGTGTTCGTAATAGCCGTGAAAGAATCCGCCTTCTTGGTTGCCGTGGGTCTCGATATCGGTGGCGTCGATGTCGAGCGTGATGCGCTTGGGCGGCGCATCGTGATCGTCGAGAAACAGCTCGACGAGAAGGTCGGAAAGTTTTTTGAGGTGCGGCGTGACGGTGTGGTAGCGGCGGTTGCCGGTCTCGAAGGATTGCTCCAGCCGGTTCAGCGTCGACTTGCCCGCCATCGGCGCCGGGGTTTTGGGTTCCGCGGTTTTGGGCTCGGCCAGCAGCTTCAGCGCCGGGTCGAAGCGGAGCGTGTCGTGATCGACGATATCCTCATAGCCCAAGGCGATGGCAGAGACCCTTTGGGCCAGCAGCGCGGGAAGGGCGTGGCGGAGCCGCCCGGGGTCGCGCCGGTCGGTGAAGCACGCCGCCATGCGTTCGAACAGCGCGATCCTGCGGGCCCGTTCGCGCAATAATAACAAACCCGCGTCAGAGGTGATCTCGCCGCCGTCGAAGGCGGCCAGAACCACCCTTTTGCCGTAATCCGAAAAGCGCACCGGCCCCTCCGTCAATGTAGTGATATTGCGGGGTAAATATAGGGCATTCCGAGGCCGGTTCCGACAGAACAAGCAAGCCTTGCGCGGCGTCTTCCGCTAGCTTTGCGGTCCCTTGAAACGATTAATTCGGGAGGATTTTCGAATACGGCAACCACCGGCTCGCCTCTGTAAGTATCTTCCTGAAGGGGCAGGGATAGTGAAACCGGAAACGAGTTTTCCCAATCGAGCCAGCTCTGGTCATAGCGGAATTCAATGGCTCCGCTCGGTTCCTTCAGGAGGTGTGAGCTACTCCCCGGAAATCGGACACTGAGGTAAGCTACGATTTGTTATCTGCTGGTCTTCGTAGAGAAGGAGATCAGAGATGTCGAAACGCAAGCAACACTCGCCGGCATTCAAGGCGAAAGTGGCCCTCGAAGCCTTGAAGGGCGAAGAGACCGTATCCGAGCTGTCCAGCCGGTTCGGAGTTCACCCGACGATGATCCACCAATGGAAGCGTGCGCTGCTTGATGGTGCTCCTGGCGTGTTCGCACGTGGTGGCCGCCGGCAACGCGATGCCCGAAGCCGCGGTTGAGCCGAACCTCTGGGACGTGCGGATTCAGGACTGCAGGCATTCCTTCGCATCTCGCGCACTGGCGCTCGGTGAAAGCCTGCGCTTGCGGGGCGCACCGTCCGGCCGGTGCGCAGTGCCGACCGAACGGGACTCCGCCGACGCTCGCGGCCGAAGTCGAATGGCCGGGCGAACATTCCGTGCACGCAAGACTCTCTCGGCGGCATTAGCCTCAAGATACCAGAAAGTTTGCGCCATGCTGGCGTGGGCACAACGGCAGTCATGCTGCCGGAATCGAGACAAGACGGCATCTTCGACCCGGTCAATGGACGTGCCGTCGTTATGCAGCCAGATGAGAAAGTGACGCGACGCTCCGAGGGTGTCGGCGACCTAGTTTGCGGACAGGTCAGCCTTCTCAAGCCAGTCAAGAAACTCCGGAAGACATCCCTAACGGGTCCTGACCCGAAGCCGATATTGAACTTTGTGCTGTTGTCGTGGATGACATCTCGTTTCTCCTTTCGCAATGAAACAACAAAAGAGAACCTAAGGTAATGGTGAGTGAACTCGCGCAGCGGGTGGCGGACCGGAGCGACTCGCTGATCGCGAAGTAGCTACGATGGTCGCGCCGCGTGCGGACCCAATGGCGGATGAGAACTCGCGCAGCTTGTCCGGGTCAGTACGCTCGACATTTGCGTGCTCCGCGCCCGCGCAATTCCCGGAAGACTGAAAGGAGATTTGCCAGCACCCCGGCTCCTGGCCAGGACATGTTGGTCGCAATGCGTGGGCACTTTCCCTGTTCATCCCCTATATCACTCCGAAGCCGCGCAGCAGCGCCGCCACGACTGCCAGCGGTGTGAGGTAGCGTATCGTAAAACGCCAGACCCGGTACGCCGTGCCGGCCTGCGGATCGAGTTCGTCTGCCGTCGACGTACGCGCCATGACCCAGCCGGCGAAGATCACGATCGCAAGTCCCCCGACAGGTAACAGGATGCTGTTGCTCAGGAAATCGATGTTGTCGAAAAATGTTCCGCGCAGAAACGTCACACCGCTCCAAGTGCTGAAAGACAGTACCGTCAGCATGCTCAGCAGCCAGGCGATGCCGGCCACCAGGACTGCAGCCACAGCGCGCCCAAAGCCGAACGTCTCGATGAACCACGCCACGGCCGGCTCCATCATGCTGATTGCCGAGGTCCACGCCGCGACCGTCAGCAGCACGAACAGAAGCGTCGCGACAACGGTACCGCCCGCCATGTGGCCGAACGCGAGCGGCAGCGACTGGAATACCAGGCCCGGACCGGTATCGGGCGCAAGGCCGTTGGCGAACACTATCGGGAACACGGCCAGTGCGGCGATCAGGGCGATCGCCGTGTCTGCGGCAACCACGGCCACGGACATCCTCATGATGGACATCTCGCTCGGCAGATAAGCGCCGTAGGCCATCACCGCGCCCATACCCACGCTGAGCGTGAAAAACGCGTGGCCCAGCGCCTCCATTAGCCCGTCGCGCGTCAACTCATCGAAACGCGGCTCGAACATGAAACGCAGTGCCTGGGCGAAATCGCCTTCCACCGCGCCGTAACCGAGCAAGACGAGCAGCAGAATGACCAGACCCGGCATCATGACCCGCACGGCACGCTCGATGCCGCGCTCCACGCCGAGCGCAATTACGAACGCGGTTGCGGCAAGAAAAACCGTATGCCACAGCCCGGTTCGAAGCGAGTTTGAGGCGAGGGAATTGAAGGTTTCCTCGACGGTTTCACGGGTAGCGGCCGCGAACGTGTTACTCGCCGACTCGAATACGTAGGCCAGCGCCCAGCCCGCGATCACGCTGTAGAAGGAAAGAATCAAAAGCCCAGTGCCGACGCCTGCGGCACCGACGAGTTTCCAGTTTCCGCAGCCCGATTCCTCCTCGCCGAGCAATCGCATCGTTGCCACGGGATTGCGCCGTCCGCGCCGACCGATGAGCATCTCCGCCACCATGATCGGCAGCCCGACGATCACGATGCACACGAGATAGACGATGACGAACGCCCCGCCGCCGTTTTCACCCGCGATGTACGGGAATCGCCAGATGTTGCCCAGACCGACCGCAGCACCGGTGACCGCGAGAACGAAAGCCAGCCTGCCCGACCACTGGCCATGCAGGGATGTCCGGCCACCGGCGCCTGTTTCGATCATGTTGGTTTTCCACGCGGTGTGTTTTTACGTTGTGATCATAGGATCACTGCACCGCCTTGGCCACGAAGAGGACAGGGCATGGCGCGGCTGCTTCAGGTGGACTTGGTTCCGGCCGGTGCACTGCAAGATGGTGTCGTCGCAGGAGGTGCGGGCGCTGCTTACTTAAGGAGAACGACGACTTCTTCGTACAAGAATTGGTGTTTGGTTATGGAGGGGTATTTCCCGAAGCCAAACAAGTGTCAACTGTCTGCTTCATGTAGGTAATCGTACAAGGAAATTAGTGCTTCCAAGTCATCACTTTGGATTTATCGAATCTCTGGCGCTGCTTCCTCAATTCTTGTCACTTAATTCAGCCCTCCTAAGGTACTCACCCATTGATTGTCACTTAAGAGAAAAATCTCGGTTTCTTCACTCCTGTGACACGGGCGTCCATGTTGACTTCCTCCGACTTAAGCGCGTTTCTACGGTCTCGCCCTCAAAATCGACTTTTTGATGACAGAAAGAGCTCTACTTAAACTACTCGTATCGCAACGCCTGGACTGGATGAGTTCGAGCGGTTCGAATGACATGGGTACTAACAACAATCCAGGCAACAGCTAAAGCCGCAAGACTTGCACCAATGAAGTTTAGCGCAGATAGATCAGCTCGCAACGTAAACGTACTAAGCCATCTATCCAGCACCAAATAAGCGACTGGCCAAGCTAGAAGATTCGCCAAGAGCACGGGTATTGTAAAATCCAAAGCCATTAAGCGTACTATTTCACTTGGGCGAGTGATAACGACAAGATAATGAAATTGAAAGCGGCTACGAACAAAAGAGTGGCTACCACTGAAATAGCGACACCAATAAAGACTGCGCTTCCTTTTGGAGGTATATCGTCGACACGTCCTTCTGCAAGATAGACATCAGTCAAAGCCGTCAAATCCAAAGCAAACCCGCGAGGTGCGGTCGCAGTATTCGTGTTGCGCGCCAAGAGATCTGGTAGAGCACTTTGTAAAATATCGATGGAAGCATCCTGGGACATCAAAATGTAAGTGCGATTGTTTCCTGTGTTGTTCCAATTTTCAAACGCAGCGTCGCCTAATATGTCCTGGGCGGTAAGCATAGAGCCAAACATTGGGCTGGCTAAGTGACTGGTTGCTGGCCATGATTTGATGATGGCTGTGACTTCTACGATCCGGTCCCTATCAAGGACCATCGTTTGGCCTACGGCATCTTTTGTGCCGAAGTACTTCAGAGCAGCCCGTTCCGTCATGACGAAGGTGTTCGGGCTGTTGAGCGCGGTCGTGAGATCGCCAGACACCACGGTAGCTTCAAACAATTCGAATATTTGAGGGTCTGCCCAATAGAAGAAGTCCTCGTGCGTGTTCTTACCAATGCGAAACGAACCATTGCTGGGGGACAACCGAGCGGCTTTTTCAACTTCACTAAAGTCGTTTTCTAGAGCGGGTCCCAAAGGTAAAGCTGTGCCGACTACCTTAAAGATCGAACCGTCATTTATCGGAACATTTGTGCCAACACGATAAATTCTGTCGGCTTTTTCAAAATGTCGGTCATAACTCAGTTCATGGCGGACATAAATTGAAACGAGAAGAACGCAAACCAAAGCTACTGTTAGGCCGACGAAATTAATGACGGTATAGAGTTTGTTTCGCGCCAAATTACGAAACGCCACGGTGAAGTAATGACCTATCATCCGTTGCCTACTCGTATCGAAGTGCGGTTGCCGGGTGGGTCCGTGCGGCTCGGACCACGTGCCATGTAACAGTTATCCAAGCGATGGCTAGGGTAACTAGCGCTGCTGCGATGAATTGCCAAAGATGAAGATCAATGCGCTCAGCCATGGTGTCGAGATAGCCGCGAAGGATGAGGAATGCAATCGGCCAGGCAAGGGCATTTGCGACCAGAACCGGCTTACCGAAATCCCACAGCAGCAAACGGACAATTCTTATCACGCCCGCACCCGTAACCTTGCGGATTCCAAATTCACGGGTACGGCGTGCCGAGACGAATCCGGCCAGGCCAAACAGCCCGAATGCCGCAATTGCGATAGCGAAGGCGCAGATCCAGAACAAAGTATTCTCAGTGGAGCTGAGCTGCTCATAAAGTCTGTCAAAACGTTCATCGAGAAACCCGATTTGTATGGGATAGCCTGGATTCACCTCGGCCCATATGTTGCGTATGCCATCCAGGACACCCTTGCAGGTCCGAAGTAGAAACTTTGACGATGCCCGATCTCGCTGCCCCGTCCTTAACGCGGTAAAAGTGCGGATCGGACCCAAACCCGCCTACACGGAAATGGGTGCGCCGCACTGTAGGGCGGAACAAGCGCGGCGGTGGAGACCCCCCGCGCGATGCGCTCTTCGGTCCGCCGGCGGGAGCGCTCACGTTCGTAGGCTTGCCGCCGGCGTCAGCCACGGGCCGGCTCATGAGGTTGTCCGCCGTGCCGGCGGAAGGGCTGAATCTGTCCTTCGGCTACACCTATCTAGATACCAAGTACAAGGACTTTACCCTGTTCACCACGTCCGCCGTGTCCACGGGCTTCGCCAAAAACTGTACGCCGACCGAGGTCAACGGCGTACCGGGGTGTACCGCAAGGGCCTTCCGTGGGCGACAGCATGATCTCGTCCGAAAGCCGGATGCGTTAGTAGCGCACGTCCGGTTTGATGAGCGGGGGACTGGAAACGCGGTTATGGGAGTCGGATTGAGGCCCGGAGCGAAAGCGACGGAACCGCCACCGCACCCTAACACTGGCGCGCCAGCCCCCGACTCTACGATTAAATCAATGAACTCGGCGAAGAAGTCGAAAAAAAAGCATGCAAAATTTCTGTTGATTGATCACGGGTAAAGGGGAAAACGTTGCTCAAAAAGTTATTCAAAGAGAGAAAGTGGTTGACTTGATACTCTTGACGAAATTGGTCTACGCGTTCTCTAAGGGCATGCGACAATCTATCTACGTCAATTTCATGCAACCATTGGCCGGTCGATAAAACCTTTTGAACCAGGCTAGGCCGAACATGTGACGTCGAATCAATCTCAAAAACCCCAGGTAGGCGTATCAGGTCGCAAAGCGCCTCCGTGCAGCCCTTAGCAAGGCTGGTGAAGAACAGCCACGGCAAAATCTCATCAATTGTGTACCGTTTGGAAGCGAGGAGCGGTTGATGCAGGGACTTTGATAAATTGATCCAAATTTCTTGATCTGGCAATTGGCAACCCAATCGGTCCGCTATGGGCGCGACTAACAGAAGTTCTACAAGCAGTGGGCCACCACTGCCGTTCCTAACAAACACGCCGATCTTGTTTGCTATAGAAGCAATAAGGCGTGACTGATCAGGATTCCGCTCGGTTCTGTTTAAGGATAACCGGTTCAACGCCACCAGAGGTGATTCTAGATCAGCAAATGTAGATGCTGCCGCTATATCTCTTTCAAGGTCTTCGAGACGTGAGCCAGCTTGTTTAGTACCGTTAACCACAGTCAAACCAAATATTCGCCAGGAGTGCTTACTAGGCCACGAACAATTCCCGCGCCGGTTTGTCGGCAAACCGGCCTTCCATAAATACGCCGCCGTCACAGTTCTCCCGCAATTCAAATCCAGTCTCTTTCAGGAGAGTCTCGACCCCACAGTTTACGAAGCCGAGTGCATAGGGCTCGCCGTTGTCGGCGGCGTCCACCAAGCCGAGAACACTGTGGTAACCCGGTTTCCCTTCGCAGGCAGTGCGAAAATCCCAAATGACGAAAATCCCGCCCGGTCGCAGCACCCGGTAAGTCTCGGCGATAACCTTTTTAATCACCGGCACGGGAATTTCATGGAAAAGAATGTGGGCGGCGACCAAGTCAAAATGACCATCGGGGAAATCCAAATCCTCCGCCGGCATCTGGGCGAAGTGGATGTCCAGGTTCTGCTGGATCGCCCGCCAGTGGGAGTAACGCACCATGGGCGCGGCGATGTCAGTGCCCCAGGCTTCGGCGCCGGGGTAGACTTTTTTCAGCTCACACGCGATCTGGCCGATACCGCAGCCGATTTCCATGAATCGTTCCACCCGGCCGTCCTTCGGCGGCGGCGTCTTGGCAACAAAGCCCGCGTGCATGGCATCAGCGGCAATATCGTCAGAGAAAAAGATCTGTGTGTTGTAGTCGTAATACAGGCCGGCGAGGGGAGAGCCGACGAACCCGCCCGGTTGGATGTGCATGTCCCTGCAGGCGTAGTCGGGTACTTGCCATTTAAGATCATATTTAACGGACCCTGGGCCTTGCTTGTCCGCTTGGTCCAACCGGTCGAGCCACTGCTGCTCGATCAACCCGTAAGAATCGATAATTCGTTCCTTGTAGGCTTCCTGCAACGACCGCTTGACGCGCAGGAACACAGCCAGTTCCGGCACCTCGGAAAAAGCGTCGCGGATCCGTTGAGCCACGTCATGGGTATGCTCAAAGGGAATGCCCTTTTCCTTCATCACCTGGGCGCCCAGTTTCATGAACCGCTGTCCTTTTTCGTTGAGCATCATCGTCCGAGCATCCGTCAGATATTCCAGATAACTCTGATCGGCCCGCGTGGTCATTTCCGGGGTGTTGCCCCGTTTGCCCCGGTCCACAAAAGTGTTGCTGAGGGTCATGAATGACCTCCTTTTTGAGCCGTTCCGGCTTAGTTCGAAATTTCGATCTGGTCGTACAGGATTTTACCGTAGGTGTACTTAAATCCGGAGACCTGGTCGCTGAGGGCAGCAAAGCCAACCGATTCGTGAAGATAAATACCGGGGGCCTGATTGCGGTAATAGCGCATCACCTGGTGGCGCAGGTCAATGGCCCGTTGCGTGTCCCATTCGCCCATGGCCTCCATGATCGTTGGCATGATGCTTTGATCGCAATACCATGGCAGCGGCTTGAGGCAGGAGTGCAGGGCGACGGCCTGGGTGGCGTCCAGCACCGGCGTGGCCGTCCAACTCAACATGAAACCGTCCCGTGTCATCCGTCCGCCGGTGAAATCAGCGAGGAAGGCCATAACCGGCCGCATCTGTACTTCCATGGTCACGCCGATACGACTGAGGTCGTCTGCGACCCGCTGCACTAGAGCGGCACCAATACCGGTTTCCAAGGTGAAGGAAAATCCATCCGGGTATCCTGCTTCAGCCAACAAGGCACGGGCAGCGTCGGGATCGTAGGGATAGGGTTCGAGCGAGGGATCAAACCCGAAGGCGGACCGTGTGGCCGGTTGGCTGGCCAGCACTGTGCGCCCGTCCAACAGCACGTCGACAATGGCCTGGCGGTCTACCGCCATGTTCAAAGCCTGACGGACGCGGACATCGGCTAAAGGATTGTCCTGATCCGTGCGCAACAACAGGCTGATCACCATGCCTTCCTCCCAGTCGGCGATCTCGCCGCTAATCGCCCGGATGGCATCGAATTGGTCCGGGTCAGCGCCCATGGCGATGTCAATCCGGTCCGACTGAAAGGCCTGAATGCGTGCGGTGGGATCGCCGATGGCGAGGATTTCCAAATGATCAACCTTGGGCGGCCGCCAGGACTCACGGAAGGCTGACATGGACACCGAACTCGGCGTCCATTCCTGCGCGATAAACGGGCCGGTGCCGATGGGCTCTTCCGCATAGGCTTCCGGTCCCATGGCTTGCCAAGCGGCGGGATCGACCATGGGCATGATCGACGCCAGACGCGGGAACAAGGGCATGGAACGCTTGGTGGTGATCTCGACAGTGTATGGTCCGGTGGCGCGGGCATCGGCCAAGGGTTCAAGTTCCCGGCGCAGATCTTCCGTCGGTGGACCGTCACCGGCGATGTACTTGACCATGAACTCCACATCGTCGGCATTGAACGGCGTGCCGTTGGAGAATGTCACGTCGTCGCGTAGGGTGAATTCCCAAGTGAGATCGTCCAGATTGCGCCAGTTCGTGGCCAGCCATGGGATCACCGAACCGTCGGATTCAAGCCAGGTCAGAGTGTCGTAAATAGCTGAGATCACCGTACTCGTCGGTGTTTGCGACGTACGGAACGGATTACCCCGCCGCGTAGGTAATCCACCGAGAGCCAAACGAATGGTGGTTTCATGGTCATTGGCAAGGGCACGAGCCGGACGCACGGTCTCGACACCGACCACACCGCACAAAGTCACGACCAAAAGGCGGCAGATTGTAAGCTTTAGTGCAGACGAACGGCCCCATAGCCGCATACTCTTTAACTCCTGATCGCAGGCGCAGGACCGTCACTGTAAGAGAGAGGGCAACGTCATGAATACCCCTATGAGCAGCATTATTGCGACCGTTATCCTTTCTGCGGTGGCGGGCCAGGCTGTGGCGCAGTACGAGTCGGACGTGCCGCCGACCCGGGAAGAGCTACTAAAGCCGGCGCCAAACCCATCGTGGAACGTGTTCAATCTCCAAGGATATGACACGGAAGAGATTGCGCCGGGGCTCTATACCTTCCGCTATGGCTATGTCCGCAACATCTTTCTCGTCACTGAAGACGGTGTCATTGCCACCGATCCTATCAGCCCAGAAGCGGCCAAAGCCTACCGGGCCGAGATTGCCAAAGTGACCGACCAGCCGGTCAAGTACGTGGTCTATTCTCACGAACATTGGGATCACGTGCCCGGCGGTCAGATCTTCAAGGACGAAGGGGCGATATTCATTTCCCATGAAAACTGTAAGGCCCATTTCGAAGACCTACCCAACCCCGACATCGTCATGCCGGACATCACGTTCTCTGGGAATTATACGTTAGAGCTTGGCGGCCGGCGGCTGGACCTGTTGTACTTCGGGCCCAACCACGGCGATTGCTTGGTTGTCATGCGGCCCGACCCCGGCAACATCATGTTTATTGTCGACATTGTCGTGCCTGGTGCCATTCCGCTGGCCGGCCTCGCCGACAACTCTTTGCACCATTGGGTGCGGACGTTGCGTGAGTTGGAAGCCATGGAGGACTGGGAGATGATGATTCCCGGTCACGCGGGTCCGTTGGCACACCGCTCTGCCGTGACCGAGCGGCGTGACTATGTGGAAAAACTCATGGCCAAGGTCAAAGCCGAGTTTGACGCAGGCACGTCCGTTTTCGAGATTCCGGGCAAAGTACGCGTGCCGGAGTATGACTATCTCCGCTGGTATGACACAAACATCCAGAACAACGTGGACCGGGTGTTGACCTATTACTTCATGGGCTGGTGATGCTGAGGCCTTATCCACCGCCAGAGCGACGGCGGCTGGGTCGACGGTCAGGTCACCGTGCGCTTCTTTCCAGGTTTGACGAGACGTCTCGCCGTTTGCCGGCGTAGCGTTTACGCGCCGAAAATGCAGGTCGGCAGCTTTGGCCAATTTCTCGAAATGAGGCTGTAGTAATACCCCGTAGAGGTGAGGCAAAGTGTCCATCAGCCAGTGGTAGTAGGGCGGGCGCACCAGGGTCACATATGCGTCTGCGATATGGTGTTCGCTTGCGGCAGCTGTTTGCAGCGCGGCATTAGGGTCTGTTGACATTTAAAGCGTCGATTTTGAATGTTGAATCGATGGTCTTCCCAATCTTTGCGAATTGTGATTCCTCCTTAATTCGGGAGGATTTTCCATGCCAGCAGCACTACCATCAGCGCTTCGAGCGCGTTTCCAACAATACATCGAAGAGGGCTTGAGCGGTCGTGCCGCCGCGGCGCGCTTGAAAATATCCGCCGCAACGGGGGTGCGGTGGCAACGCAAGTTGCGTGAGACAGGGTCTATCGAACCCGAATTACAAGGACGTCCCCGAGGTCATGGCAAACTTGCCCCTCATCGGGAATTTCTTGAAGAGTTGGTGGCGCAGGACAGCGACATTACTTTACCAGAACTGGCCGGAGCCCTGGAAGCGGCCACCGGGGGTATCGTCCATGCTGCATCCATTGGGCGTTTCCTAAGAAAACTTGGCTACACGTATAAAAAAATCGTTGATCGCAACCGAGCGCTTTCATACTCGGGTGATCAGCGGAGCTATGAACGGCATGGCATTTCCCAATGTCGCGGGAAAGTGATTCAAGCCTCCTTTTGCAAGGAGTGTTTGATGAAGTCAGAGCGTTTTGTGATCACGGACAATGTTTGGGAGAAAATTTGGCGTCATCTACCGGGCAAGGCGACGGACCGTGGCGTGACGGCGGCGGACAACCGCCTGTTTTTGGAGGCGGTTTTGTGGCGGGTGCGCGCAGGGTCGCCGTGGCGCGATCTGCCCCCGGCGTTCGGCAATTGGAACAGCGTCTTCCAGCGCTTTCGCCGATGGGCGAAGAAGGGTGTCTTCGAGCGGCTGTTCGAGGAGTTGTCGGCGGAACCGGATTTCGAATATGCCCTCATCGACGCCACCATCGTCAGCGTTCACCAGAAGGCGAGCGGCGCAAAAGGGGGACTCAAAATCAGGCCATCGGCCGATCACGGGGCGGATTGACCACCAAGATCATCGCCCTGGTCGACGCACTGGGGTGTCTGGTCCGCTTCGTGCTGCTCCCTGGCCAGCGCCACGACATGATGGGCGTCCAGCCGTTGATCGACGACGTTCACTTCGATGCCCTCATCGCCGACAAGGCATTCGATGCCGGCTGGCTGCGAGAGCAACTGGACCAACGTGGCGCAAGCGCCGTCATTCCCTCGCTCGCCAACAGGAAGCGGCCGACGGCCTACGACAAGCACATGTACCGCTGGCGACATCTGATCGAAAACTACTTCGCCAAGATCAAGGAATTCCGTGGCATCGCAACACGCTACGACAAGACCGACATCAGCTACGCCGCAAACTGCAACCTCGTCGAAACCATCATCGCCATGCGTTAAAGGTCAACAGACCCTAGCCTCGTTGCTGAAAAAATGCACATAGCGCTCCGGATATTTCAGGTGAGTGAAGGCGTAGGAAAAAAATGTGCCGTCTTTCAAAAATGGAACGCCAATGTCGAAGACGGCCATACCTTGTTCAAAGGTGACGAGAAAGGAATCAAGCGCCTGACCTTTGTGAAACAAGGGTTCGCACAACACACCGCTGGGCAAAGCGCCAGGGTCAAACGCCGCTTCATGGACAAAAGCTGCACCGCCTTCATTCTTTGCCGCTAGGATCGCCGTCGACATCGTGAAGTCCTGTTTGAGCCAAGCGGCTTCAGCCTGGCGCAGCAAGTCCTTTGGCGATGAGTGATTTAAGGACGATGTCCTAGAGGCCGTAAAGCGTGCGGGCGTTGTCATCGACCATGCGCCGGGCCGCCCCTTCCGGGAGATCGTTACGTTGCAGAATCAACCTATGCGCTTCCAATTCCGTCGAGGTGTCGGCGTGACCATAATCCGTACCGACTACCAAATTGCGTTCTCCGGCCCATTTGAGGATTTCAGGCAGGTCTTCGTGAGCTTCGCAGGTGACGTACATACGGGAATCCGCCAGGGCATTTTCTGCCGACCGTTTAAGCCCATAGGTGTCGGCGAAACGATCGGCCTTGTTGAGCACAAACGGAAGCCACATGGATCCGCCTTCCAGAAACCCGAATCGCAGGGCAGGATACTTTTGCGGAATGTCACTCATCATCAGAGCGTTGAAGGCCACCATCATGGGCATGATGAAAGCGACAATGTTGCCTTTCTTGCCCGACGTGTTGCGCACTTCGTCAAAGCTGGGGCTGCCGTTGCCAATGTGCAGGGCTACGGCCATGTCGAGATCGGCGGCCGTGCGGTAGATGGGATCAAAGGACGGGTCATCGATGGTAATGTTGCCCTCATAGCCGCGCAGCATGACGCCAACCGCACCGTGCTCGCGGCCTTCCTCCATCATGGTGCAGGAGGCCTCAATATTCTTGAGGGACGGCACCACCAGCCAGCGCAGCCGCTCGGTGCGTCCGTTGCATACGTCCGCCATCCAGCGGTTGTAGCTCTTGGCCAGAGCCAGTTCCGTGTCCGCTCTTCCGATAATGGAACCTAAAAAGAAGCTGGGAATGAGGATTTGCGTATCGACGCCGAGCTCATCCATGTGGGCGATGCGCGCATCGGGGTCGGTCAGGTCCCGCGTTCCTTGGGGATAATGATCGGCTTTTTGGCCGCCCTTCATGTACATGCGTCCGTCCACCAGCCAGAAACCATGCCCGGCCATTGGCGATTCCCGTTTGTGGGTGACCGGTTCATTGGCAGTGACGATTTTGGGCCGCAACGTCTCATCGGCCTTGTCCATATAGGCCCACGTCTGCTCGCATTCGATGACGTGGGTATCGGCGTCAATGACGGCCATTGTCAATTCCCTTGGTCTATTTTTCTGCGACAAGAACGGAAACGTCTCGGAACCCGCCGCCCATGTACCCCTTTGTGCCTTCTTCAGTGGCATGAACTTTTGTGATGAACGGAGTCTTACGAAAAGCACATTTGTTGCGGTCGAACCCACAATCGACCAGTTCATCGATGATATCGATGAGTCTCAATTGTTTGAGAAAATACTCATTGTTGTTGAACACTTCCCACGTTGCGAGAAACTCCTGTATGGGTTCGATGGAATCCCCGCGATTGAAAGCGTCCATATGGATCATCACGCCACCGGGTTTCAGTACGCGGTGGATTTCTTTCATGATGTTGGTCACGGCAGGACGTGACGTTTCGTGAAACAGTAAAGCCGAGCCGACTGCGTCGAAATGGTTATCCGGAAAATCGGTGTTCTCACCATTCTGCTGGCTAAGGTGGATCGTCAGGCCCATAGCGTTGGCGCGGGCTTGGCCATAGCGCAAACAAGGTGCGGCCACGTCGATGCCATGCACTTCCGCATCCGGATACGCCTTGGCCCAGGGTACGGTTGAATTGCCGATGGCGCACCCCAGGTCGAGAATCCGCTCAGGCGTACGCTTCGAATAGGCGGTCTTGTAAAAATTGACAAGAGTCTCGCCCGACGCATCGTTTTCCGGTCCCATCATGCCCATGGCGTAAATCGGCACAGCGGTGTCGTAGACCATGCCAGCAGCGATATCATCCTCCGTGCTATCGGTGTGATAGCCGGCCGGTTGGAGATGGATGTCGTAGGACGTGTGATAGCGCGGCACTTCGAAGGACTCGTCGGCCAACCGTACGGTTGAAGGCCCGTTCGACCCGCGCGCTTTGTCGATCATGGCCGGGAGAGACCGTTCCACGCTGTCGATTACGGAATCCCACATCATCATTTGGCTGTTGCGCTGCATGGCGCTCCACAACTGATAATAGGGGTCTTTGGTCATAACCTCGCGCACTTCGTCATGATCGGCCGGTTTGCGCCCATGCTCTTTGACGAAGGCCGGTTCCACCCGGGTCTCATACGCCACCGTCGTGCCCGGGTTGACGTTACGGGCCAAGTGTTGGCGGAAATTCAGAACGAAATCCTGCCGTGCGTTTTCATCGTGATCGACGGGGGGCAGCATGTCGTGGGGTGTTTGGCGGTTTTGCATGGGCCTGTCTCCGTATGCGGATCACGCCGCGAGCGCTTCGCGGCGCCAGGCAATGGGAAACAACTCATCATCATCGGGATGCGCGCCTGGCGTCATGTCCTCGTAAGGCACGCCTGGTGTGTTGACGCATTCCGGCCGGGGATCCCACACCACGTCGTCGCCGAACCAGCGCGTGGTTAGGGCGATGCGGTCCTGGGTCGGATGATTGTTGGCGCCGGCACCGTGATAGACGCGGGGATGAATGAGCACGGCATCACCAGGCTCCATATCAAATGAGAGGAACGTCACGTCGGGATCGTCACGATGCTCTTCATAGTCGATAAAGTCTGGCCGGCCGGCCGGCCGTTTCATGGCCCGTGAATTAAACGCGCGGGGCCACTGCAACACCTTTTCCTTATGCGTCCCAGCAATGAACTCCAGACTGTTGCCGCCGCGTTCCGTTGGCGTGAGGGCGAGCCACAAGGACGGCAGCATTTCTCCGCCGCAGGGCCAGGCGGGATAGTCCGCGTGCCAGTAAGTGGGAATGGCACATCCCGCATCCTTGACGAACATCTGGTCCCAGTAATAACGGACGGTCTCGGACTCCAGAACACGGCCGATCATTTCTCCGGCCGGCGATTCGGTGCCGTATGCCATGAAATCTTCATCCCAAAGATGCATGAACTTGCCGCCGAAGAAGCCCGACTTATTGCGTTCTTTGCGGCGCTCGCCCGAATTGGCCGCTTCCATCTCCGCCGCCAGGCGGGGGTCCTTATCCAACATCCATTGCGGGACGTGATAGGCGGGTTTGCCCGCTTCCATTTCACGCCGCATGCGGAGCCAGGCTTGGGTGATGCGTTCAACCCAGTCCTGATCGATCATCCCTTGCAAGAGCACAACGCCGTCCCGCTTATACGCGTCAATATGCTCTTGGGTGATGGGCTTGAGCGGGTGTCGATTCATGGTTCCAGCTCCAGAGTTTCATACGCTGTCTGTAATCCCCTCATTTTCACCCTTTCTGGTCCTACTTTAAAGGTGAAGGGCACCAAAAGCTTACCTATTGGACGTCCCCGCTCAGCTCCACCAAATCATAGGTCTGCTTGAGCAAATCCCAACGCAGCCGCGCCGGCACGCAGTCCTCGCCAATGGCCCAGATGTCGATGGGGGGATAGTCCTTGACCAAAAACTGAAAGTGTTCCGTCTGAAATGTCCCAGCGGGGACCGTAATTTCTTCCGGCCCGATATTTCTGTGGCGAGAGAAGGCGTGGTCGGACTGCTCCAATATGGGTCCAGATCCACCGTTTGGCATGTGGGACGTGGAAAAAACCGGACCCAGGTCCTTGGGATCCTTTTGTTTGTCTCTCTTCCACCGGGCCAAACCCCAGGCATCGCCGTGCACCGGATGGGCACCGAAAAATCCGATGGGCTTGTCGGTTTCGAACTTCTGTTCAAACCGTCCGTCCTCTCGCGTGACGCCCTGACATTCGGCGCTGCGGCTTGTGAACGTGTACCAGGTGCTGCCGACCAGTTTTTCTTCGATGGTGAGTCTGACGAAGGCGTCCACGGGATACCAGTCACTATCCACTGTAAGAACAGCATCTCGCAACAACCGGTCATCGTCCATTTCGCAGGTGGCGCGCATGGTGCGCGTGCCGTCCGGTTGGATGGTGACGTAAAATATTTCCCGGCCCATCTCGCCAACATCGTCGGTGAGATAAAGAACTTTTCCCTGATAACTGCGGTGGTTCATACGTCCTTCCTTTTCTGGTTAAGGCCCGTTGATGACCAATCCGTGGATTAAGTCAAAAATGAATCGGACAGCCCGTGTTTATCGTCCTAAAGGTAGCGGAAGACGGCAAATGACGCTGAAGGAAATTGGTCATGCCTGCGATAAAAACGGACAACAACCCAAGCGCCACCCCAACCCGGGACGAGGTTATTCAGTTGGCGCGGGACATGGTCCCGACCCTCAGAGAGAGCGCAAGCAACCGAAGACCTCCGTCGGCTGCCCGATGAGACGGTCGCTGAGTTGCGGGCGGCTGGCCTTCACAAACTGTTCACGCCGAAACGCTTCGGTGGTTTTGAAATGCCCTGGGGAACGCATGTGGATGTGTCGCGCATTCTCGGCCAGGGCTGCGGATCGACGGGTTGGGTTTCCTCGGTTGTTTTCACCCACACTTTTTTGTTCGGCCGCTTCGAGCCGGACTGCCAGGAAGAAATCTGGGGCGAATGGCCCGACGCGATCATTTCCACCGGTTTTGCCGGCGGTGGTCAGACAACACCTACCGATGGGGGTTATACGGTTTCCGGGCGGTGGAAGTTTGCCAGCGGTGTGGACCATGCGGACGCCATGCTGGTGGGCGCCAAGCTGCCCAACTCGAAAGCGGTCTTCAACGACCTTTGGATCGTGTTGAAAAAGGGGGACTTTGAAATCCTCGACACCTGGCATTCGGAAGGCCTCAAGGGAACGGGCTCAAAAGACATCAAGGTGGACGACATCTTCGTCCCCAACCGTCGCACGCTTGATATCAAGGTCATGTCCGACGATCCGCCGGGCGCTAAAATTCACGACTACTATCTCTACGGCGTTGAGTTTCACAGCTATTTCATCACCCTGTTGGCCGGCCCCATCCTTTGAGCGGCACGCGGCGCCTACAACGAATATGTGGACCAAACGTTGACCCGTGTGGGTGCGATGATGGGCGAAACCATCATCGATCAACCAGCTGTGCAGGTGCATGTGGCGGAATCACTGACGGAACTGGAAACAGCGGATTTGTTGATCGACACCTTGTGCGATCAGCTGCATGAACGCGGCATGAGCGGGCGGGGCGTCGACGGGCCGTTCAAACTCAAGGCCTACAGGGACCTCGTCACGGCTGGCCGCTTGGCCCATACCTCCGCCGATCGTTTGTCCCGCATGATGGGCGTAAGCGCGCAAACCGGTTTTAACTCCGTCCAGCGCCTTTACCGAGACGTCAGAACCATGTCGACCCACTCGGCACTGCACTGGGAGGCCGGCATGCAGCGCAGCGGCAAATACATTTTCGGGCTGCCGACGGGAGATCCTAAAATCGACAGCGAACGCAAGCTGAAACACGCCGCCGAGTAAGTGAACGTATTATGACTGTTGATGTCGACCGCGCGTTTGTTCGCATCGAAGAAGGCTTGGTTCACTACCGGCACGCCGGTGTGCGAGACGACGACAAAGCACTGCCCATCTACGTTGTTCATGCGGGACCGGGCTCGTCAGCCGGTTACGAACCTCTGATTGCCGCGCTTGGGGAGTCACGTTATGTCATCGCTCCCGATACACTTGGCAATGGCGATTCCACTCCCCCGGCACATGAGGAACCAGATCTTTTATACTATGTCGACAGCGTCTGCCGAATCCTTGACTCTTTGAACATTGAACAGGTCGATTTCTTCGGCACCCACACGGGCGCGCACATCGGTTGTGAGTTGGCCATACATCATCCCGACCGCATCCGTAAAATCATCTTCGACGGCATCGGCATATTCGATGACGAGCTTCGTAAAGATCTGTTGGCAAATTATGCGCCCGCAATCACGCCCGATGAATTCGGTACGCACCTGACGTGGGCCTGGCATTTTCTGCGTGATCAGATGATCCACTTTCCCTATTACATGCGTGATCCCGAGCACCGCCTCCAGACCGACATGCCACCACCCGAAGCCCTGCACGCCTATGTGACGGAGGTGCTCAAGGCGGTGACCACCTACCATCACGGTTATCGTGCGGTCTTCCGTCATGACGCGGCCAACCGTCTGCCGTTGGTCAAGGTACCGGCCATGTTTATGGCAGCTGAGCCGGACCCGCTGACCGCCTATCTGGACGAGGTGAGTCGTTTGATCGATGGCGCTGAAAGCAAGATAGTAACGTCGGGCGAAGGTATTCCGGGCTCGGCGAACGCTATCCTCGATTTTTTCAAACCCTAAGGCTGTATCCCAGTCGCGATTTTTTTTATTGCGTCATAGTGGATAAAACCGAAGTCGGACCGGTATCCCGTGATGCCCGGCGCGAGACCATCAAAGGCCACATTTTCGTAAAGAAACAGTCCCTGTGCCTGTTCGTGGGCGTACGCCATAACCCTGCGGGTCAGCGCCAGGCGTTTGGTCATGTCCGACTCCGCAAAAGCCGCGTTGATGGTCGGCATGATGGCTTCATCGCAATACCAGGGATTGACCCATAAACAGGACTGGTTGCGCTGGGGCCGCATGGCATCGAATGTCGGCGTGTAATAACTCATGACAAAAGCATCCCCACCCCAATTTCCTGACTGAATGTTGGCTAACGTTTGCGTAATGGGAAGAGTTTGGATTTCCATGGTCACGCCGATCATGGCCAGGTTTGCGGCAACCTGTTGATAAATGGCACTGGCCGTCCCCACGCTACCCGTTGCCTCCACAACGAAAGAGAAACCGTCGGGATAGCCTGCTTCGGTGAGCAGTGCTTTGGCCTGCTCAGGGTCGAAGGGATAAGGTTCCAACGAGTCATCGTAGCCGAATGCCGTGTGAGCAGCGGGTTGGCTAACGGCGCGGGTGCGACCAGCCAACAGTTGATCGATGATCAGGTCTTTGTCGACGGCATAGTTCAACGCCTGACGTACGCGGGCATCGCGAAAGGGTTTTGATTTCACCGCATTCAGAATGATGCTGATTGCACCAGGAAGAGACACAGTGTGGACGGCGCCTCCCATGTTCTCGATCAAGTCGATAGCATCAGATGGAATAGAGGTTGCGATGTCGATGTCACCTGATTGTAGTGCTTGGAGCCGCGATGATACGCTCGGTGTGGTCTGGAAAATAAGTTCGTCAACATAGGGTTCTCGCCAAGCGTTCGGGTTGCGTTTCAAGGTCGAACGGGCGTCGGTCCATTGCTGTACTTGAAATGGACCGCTGCCGACTGGTTGTACGGCGAAACCCTGCAGTCCCTTTTCATGCCACGCCCGTGGGGGCACCAGGCGGAGGTTGGTCAGTTCTTGCGGCAGGAACGGGCTTCCCGTTTGCGTCGTAATTTCCACGTCTAGGGACGAGAGTGCTCTAGCCGATACGATGTGATCGAGTTCGCGTGAAACAGGCTCTCCCTTATCCCTGCCGGCGCCGGTTACGTAATCCATCGCGGCAACAACGGCCTCGGCATTCAAATGTTCGCCATTGGCAAAGGTCAAATTCGGTTGCAGTGTAAAAACCCAAGTTGTGGTCGACGTCTGCTCCCAAGATGTAGCAACCCATGGCACCAGCGCGCCTTCTCGATTGACGTGAGTGAGGGATTCAAACATTGCTGACCATGCCATGACCGAGGGGATGTAAATGCCGCTGTAAGGGTTACCCCGTCCGGCCGGGAATGCGTTGATACCCACCGTTAAAGTCGTTGCTGAAACAGCCAGTGGCATCGCCGTGAGATTCACAAAAGCAACGAAGTGCAAAAACAATTGACGCACAATCCTGAACCCAATGAGGAAACGTCTTTTTGAACACATGCAGCGCAAAGGGTTTGTTTACCCGCTTTCCAGAATGAATTTTAGCCGCGCCAGATCCAACAACGTGTTCTTACGGACCATACGAGCCATGAACGGTGAGAATAGGCTCATCAATCCGGACGGCCCGCCTTGATTGCGCAGAATGACACGCGTGTTTTCTTCCCGGGATTCCACTTCATAGGTGATGATCATGGAAAACGGCCCTGAAACGGTTTTCATCTCAATCAAATTTTCAGGTTCAAACGCAGTGATCTCGGTAACGTACTCTATAGACCGTCCCATAAAGCCTGCTGTTCTTCGAACCTGTGTTCCTAAACCCACAGAACCCACAGAGATGAGTTCTGAGGCTTGAACACCCCCGATCCAATGAGGATCATTCTCCGGATCGGCAAGAAAGACGAATACGGTCTGAGGATCAGTTGAAACTTCTATGTCAACGGTGACATCGATTCCCATAGCGCGGTGCTCCAAAAAGCGAAATGGGCCTTCAGCGGGTCACATTTCTGAACTGTAAAAGCCCGATGGGTTAGACCTGGTGACCAGAAGGGGCTAAGCTTCATTATAGAAGCAGGGACGGGGATTTCTGAGCACATTAAGTCTGGGCACGAGAGCTCAGCATACAGTTGTGCCACTTTACCCGTACGACAATCTGGACCGACATTGCCGTCGATCATACCGCGGTCGGAGGGGATGGTTTGTTACCGGTGTCGGCCCTAGCAGGGAGGTCAATTATGGGCGCATCCAAGACTCGCGAAGTCCTGTCCGCCTATTCAGGGGATGTTAATGGCGAAGTGCCCGTCTCCGGCGCTGACGAGGTAGAAACTCTCCTGCAAACGGCGTCTGATCTTCACAAAGACCAGTCTTCCTGGCTGTCGACCCACCGCCGCATCGAAATTCTTCAAAAAGCGGCGTCCATCATGGCTGGCCGGCATAAGGATCTCACCTTGCTCATCGCAGGGGAGGGCGGGAAACCCTTTAAGGATGCTGCGGTAGAAGTGGACCGGGCCATCGACGGCCTCCATATCTGCGCCGAGGAATTGCGTAAAGAAGGAGGTACGGTCATCCCCATGCGGATCAATCCGGCCTCGGCCGGACGTCTCGCAGTCACCCAGTTTCAGCCCATTGGGGTTGTCGTCGCCGTTAGCGCGTTCAATCATCCTCTCAACCTGATCGTCCATCAGGCCGGTCCTGCGGTAGCATCGGGTTGTCCCGTCATCGTCAAGCCGGCGAAACACACGCCCATGTGTGCCCATGCCTTTGCCGACATTCTGGTCGAAGCCGGATTGCCTGAAGCGTGGTGCCGGGTGGTGAACACGGACACCACGGCCGAGTCTGAAAAGTTGTTAACGGACCCCCGTATTTCCTTCTTCAGCTTTATCGGATCACCCGGGGTGGGTTGGTCGTTGCGGTCCAAACTGGCACCCGGAGTGCGGTGCGCTCTGGAGCACGGCGGCGCTGCGCCGGCGTTAGTCTTGGCGGATGCTGACATTGGTACGGCGACAGGCGCCCTTTTGAAAGGTGGTTTCTACCATGCCGGTCAGGTCTGTGTGTCCGTGCAGCGTATCTTTGCCGACCATGCCGTGGCCGACGACCTCATTGCGTCCATGGAATCCGAAACCGCCAAACTGGCGGTTGGCGATCCCTCCGACCCAGCAACGGACGTGGGACCCCTCATTCGGCCGGTCGAGGTGGAACGGGTGGACTCTTGGGTCAAGGAAGCCGTCGACGGTGGCGCAAAATTGATTTGCGGCGGCAAGGCCATTACGGAACGCGTGTATGAACCCACCATACTGGTCGACCCACCGGCAGAGTCCAAAATCGCCAAGCAAGAGGTGTTCGGTCCGGTGATCGCCGTATTCCGCAGCTCGTCCGCGGCGGGGGCCATCGACCGGGCCAACGGCATCGACTTCGCCTTTCAGGCTGCTTGTCCTCCGTCAGGACCAATGGAACAGATTAAGGTGATTGCGTAAGGGAGTGATTTTGGCTCATCGTCACCATTAAGGAGTAAGCGATGAGAGACGGAACAGAACGACCCCAGGATGTTGCGGAACGGACGGTCAAGGACATCCGCCGCAAGACGCGCCAGCGTTACAGTGCTGAGGAGAAGATCCGCATTGTCCTGGCCGGACTGCGCGGCGAGGGCTCGATTGCCGAGCTGTGCCGCCAGGAGGGCATAGCCCAGGGGATGTATTACAGCTGGTCGAAAGAGTTCCTTGAGGCCGGGAAGAAACGCCTAGCCGGTGACACGGCCTGTGAGGCCAACACGGGCGAGGTCAAGGAGCTGCGCCGCCAGGCCCACGACCTCAAGGAGGTGGTGGCCGAACAGGCCCTGGAACTGCGCCTTCTCAAAAAAACATGATCGGGGATGGGGGAGACGACGCATGAGATACCCCGCCTCCGAGAAGCTCGAGATCATCAGGCTGGTGGAACAGTCGCATCTGCCGGCCAAGCGTACGCTGGACACCCTTGGGGTTCCCCGCACCACGTTTTACCGCTGGTACAACAGCCATCTGCAGGGCGGGCTTGAGGCCCTTGAAGACAGGCCACCCAAGCCGTCCCGGGTGTGGAACCGCATCCCGGATGAGAT
>CBDBND010000028.1:0-16446 GCA_965207985.1 Rhodospirillaceae bacterium
CCCGGGTTCCTCGAACTCGTGATTACAGTG
Organism: Rhodospirillaceae bacterium; assembly: GCA_965207985.1. Lineage (GTDB taxonomy): Bacteria > Pseudomonadota > Alphaproteobacteria > Rhodospirillales > Rhodospirillaceae > CBDBND01. Next base: position 31 of record CBDBND010000028.1, read on the forward strand.
TCTGTGTCTATTCGCGGTTGCCCAGGAACATGAGCAGAAACTGGAACAGATTGACAAAGTTAAGATACAGAGCCACGGCACCCATGACCGCGACGTGTTCTTCAATCCGTGAACCGCCCACGTGGAAATAGGAGTTTTTGATGCGTTGGGTGTCATACACCGTCAACCCGGCAAAGATCAGCACACCGACGACCGAGATGACGAAACTCAGCATGGACGACGGGAAGAAAAAGCTTGCAATCATGGCCAGGATCAAACCAATCAGGCCCATGAACAAGAAAGTGCCGAAGCCGGATAGATCCTTCTTAGTGGTGTAGCCGACCAGGCTCAGTCCGGCATAGGCACCGGCGGTGATGATGAAGGTGCGCACCACACTCACGCCCGTGTAGGTCAAGAGTATGGTCGACAAGCCAACACCCATGGTGCCGACGAACAGCCAATAGAGCAGTTGCAGTGTTTTGGCCGAGCGGTTTTGCCAAGTGAAGCTCATGAAAACGATCAGGCCCAGCGGTAGGAACATGGAGATCATGCCCATTCCGGTGTACCCGACAATGCGGCCGCCATCGACCTGATAGAACAGGTTCATCAAGCCCGAATTGGCGACGGCATAGGCGACCATGCCCGATAACACCAGGCCCGAGGCCATGTAGTTGTAGACGCGTAGCATGTAAGCCCGCAGGCCTTCGTCCATGACGGCGGTCGCGGCCCGTGCGTCTATCGTGGTCCTGCGTTCGAGTTCGGTAGCCATGGTACTCCTCACAATGGTTGTGTTCAGTGGCCTCTTAAGAATACCCCGAAGCCGTCAATGGACCTAATATTGAGTCTGTCGACCTTCCTCAATGGAAAGCTGTCGGCCAGTCGTGACATGCCCATTTCAGTCTTTGTCCTCCCTGGCCTTTAGCTATCTTGAGAGGCAAGACATGACAAAATCCGACACTCCACCTGAAAGGCTATTGGCCGGGGCTTTTTCAAACTGCTGTTAAACAGATACAACAGCTCCCCTATCCACTAACCAATCTTACCGCCCCAAACACGGTAGACTGTCCAAACCCTCCCGGGTTTGTGAGCCCCTCCTGGCTGTGTTGCACAGCCATGCTTGTCAGCTTCTTCTTGCACACGTTTGATGGCTGATTCATATGCCATCTTTCTGGACAGAACTTCGGAATCAGTGTGCCCTTCTTTCCATTTCCAAAATTTGAATCTCTGTTCTGGGTTGGTAGACATTCCAACACGGCAGGCCATTTCCCTACTCCTAGAATTTCTTAATTTTACGGCGGCAAAAATATTAACCGGAAGACAAAATTCAAGTCACTGAGTATATGAGTTTGCATGGAACCGCCAGAGAAAGATATAGAGGTCTTTACCGCTTGGTGTTCTCCTCTTCAACCGGGACGTCATGATTGTCCTGCGCATAGGCTGCAGTGAACACGATCGAATAGAAGATGAGGACCGCATCCTGATCCTCGGTGTCCTGTCCTCCAGATTAATCCAGTTGATAGCTCGATGAATGTGGCGCAGACGCCGTCGAACGGCCGCTTCGCTAACAGCTTCGGAAATTCCTCAAGGGGTGCGTCGATGATCGCCTTGTAGAGATCGAGCTTGTGAGCCACCAGAGGACGCGGCGTGTAAGCCCACGCCTCGGCCGGCCGATCCCGCTCCAACTGGCCCGTGTTGATCCCAATTGTAAATCGTCGGACGGTTCCTCCGAACCACCGCAACAGTTCCGTCTTAGAAACGCCCTTATCAAGATAGTGCTTCAACAACATCGTGGTCTCCCATCCACACATTTGCACACCTCTTCCCGCTATGTCGGAAAAGCCAAAAGAGCAGCACAGTGTGCCTTTACCCACAAGAGAAATTTTCGATTTGCCAATATGGGAAATTGACAGTTTGAATCAACAAGGGCGGAGGTGTGAAACTCCCCCGCTGCTCGACTTGTGACTTTCGCACATAATTCTCTTTGGAAAGGACAAACGGGAAATGATTAGAACACTTTTGATAAGCATCTTCATTATGATTGCCACTGGGGCCGCCTATGGGCAAACAGAGGAAACGGAATCAGCTGTAGGAGTTAAGACAGGTTGGTATGCGGGAGGCGCATTTCATGGCCTTCAAACGGACGTGGAGCATGATGGGGACCTACTAACTGACCTGGACTTTCTTGGGCCACGTGTCTACGCGGGAAGACGCATCAACGATTATTTCGGCATAGAGGCCGAGGTCGGTCGGGCCATTTTTCACGGCAATCTATGGTCAGGCAGGCTCAACACCGAGTTGCGCATGTGGAACATGGCGGCTTCAGCCATACTCTATGCCCCTTGGAAGAAGCTCAGTCCTTTCGAGCCCTTCGCATATGTGGGCGCCGGCAACAGTTTATGGGGTTACAAGGTCAAGGGACGGACAAGCGGCGGCTCTTATGAGATAACAGATTCAGGCTCTGACTTTTATTTGCATCTGGGTGGCGGAGTTCAGGTTCCAATCACGGAGCATCTTATCGCACGGCTTGGTTACAGGTACTGGCGGAGCGATATGCAGCCGCTAGCAGCGCGTGAAGGGGGATGGGCAGTTAATGCAGACGATTACTATTACAAACGCCGGGGCCTCGAAGTGGGTGTGCACTGGAAGTTCTGAAGTAATCCTGCTTGGGTTATGCCTTGCTGGGAGTCTTGAGATATTTGACAACGGTGAGCATGGCAACAGCAAAACAACTTCGTGAGGCGCTCAAGGGTTTCCGAAGATAGAATCCGCTCAGCTGTGCATGACTCTTTTTTTGGCGGAACTTAATAAACTCCTTCGGTGGGAGTGGCCGACTGTGCTGCAGCGCATCTACAAGCTAGGTCTTAACCCTAAGGGCTGCTTGAAACGCCCAGAAGCTCGTGTCTCTTCGGAAGATGTGTGTGTGCGGCCCGTTCGCAGCCATCCACAGCGCACGGTTTGCCAGCGTTCTTAATTCTCATATGACGACTCCGCCGTTGCCGCATACTCGTAGCATTTCCTGCACAAAAGCCGCCGTTTGGCTGTTTGTTTGAACTGCTTGCGACAACGCGCACACAGACGCGAATTTCGTCCTGGCAAATTTCGGTCGCCAGTCGGTAAAGGTTCTTGAGTGTATTCCTTTTCGGTGCTGTAGCGATTCTTATAAAACGCCCTAGTTTTCATCGGCCAAGAGTCCGCTTGTAGTTAAAGCCTCTTGAACGCTCACACCACCAGCCACGAGTTTTTGAAACGCTTGGGCGCGACCCTCAAGGTCCACATTATACAAATCGAACGTAAGCCGCACAGGCGCTTCAAGTTTTGCACTTAACTCCGCTTCAAGCAAACGGGCCAACGGCTGTACCGTTCCCAAATACCACTGTCTCAAAGCTTCCCGCTTGCTTGTGCCGTCCGAGTCATCGAACAGATCGGATGAACATCCACAAGCCGCCAAGACGCGTCCAAAAGCATCCTTGGAGATGTTCACCATCGCATCCGGTGGTGATGGTCCTAAGACGCGCGATGAGGCGTTATGGCCGACCGAGCACAATCATCACGGACAGGTTACGGTCATACCGGGCGGCGATGAAAGAGATTGGGGTCGAAGATCGTCAGGTTTGCGGTCCGTGGCTCAATAATCGAGGCGAAAATTCACATCAGCCCTTCCGACGACGAGAAAAGGCGATGGCGCGGTTCAGAGGCATCAAGACCCTACAGAAATTCGCCTCCGTCCATGCCTCGATCCACAATCACTTCAAAACGCCATCTCAACCGCCGCGATATTTTCAAACAAGCCCGAGCCGCCGCCCTGGTCGAGTGACGTCAACTTGCTGCCTGAGAGACCTGCATTATGAATGCTTCCACTCAGCGACGGTTAGTCTGACAATGCCGTAGAGAGGGATCGCGCTCGACAAACTTCAGCATCTCAAATATCTGGACGCTGGCACAACGCCTATTATAGAAAATCAATGTCTAAGTCCGACAGGCTGCTAGCTCGATCCTTCCTCGACGCACTACATCTCGCCGCAATCCGTAAATATTTTCCGTCAAGCCGACTCCACGTACAGCCTCTTTCTGTTCTACCTGTGGGAGGACCTGGAACTGAACCTGTCCTACGACTGGGCCGACGATATTTTGGTGGATATCGGCAACAATGCGTCTATGGACGCCCCCGGTGATGCAAGAGATTTTTGGAACGGCTCGGTGCATGTGGTCAGGTGCTGTCGTCTATCCGGCCTTTTGGTGCGGCCTTCAGTCGCCGCTGGCCTGTATGGAAATACGCGGATCGGGTCCAAATCGGATCTACGGGCTTCAAAGCGCCCTTGCATTGTGCTGGTTTTCCCCATCCCGTCTCGTTGACCGTTTGCCCTTACCCGTCCTCCGACCTTCTCACATCCCCGACGGTTCCCGGCGTGACCGCAACCCGATCAGGCAGCGGCCGGCGCAGGAACGCGGTAACTCTCCTTGTTCGTCATCAGCGCCCAAGCGATGCGCGCCATCTTGTTGGCCAGAGCCACCGCGACAAGCATCCTCGGCTTGCGCGCCAGCAGTCTGGCCAGCCAGGGGTCCGCCGTCTCGCCGCGTCGGACCGCTTTCTGGACGACAGCCATGGCGCCAGTGATCAAGAGGCGCCTGAGGTCCCGCTGGCCCATCTTCGATACCTTGCCGAGCCTGGGCTTGCCGCCGGTGGTGTGTTGTCGCGGCACGAGGCCGAGCCAGGCGGCGAAGTCGCGGCCGCGCCGGAAACTCTCCATGGGCGGCGCAAAAGCCTGGAAAGCCATCGCGGTGATCGGACCGACACCCGGTATCGTCATCAGTCGCGACGCATCTTCGTCCTGGCGCGCGCTGACGCGGCGTTCTTTCTCCAATCCGCCGATTTTCTCGCCGAGGCCGGCGATCTGCTCAAGCAAAAGGCGGCCCAGCTCGCGAACCGGATCCGGCAGATCCGAGTCCGGATCATCGAGTGCCGATGCCAGTCGGCCAAGATGAGCTGGCCCCTGTGGTGCGACGACGCCGAACTCGGCCAGGTGACCCCGCAGTGCGTTGATCGTCTGCGTCCGCTGGCGCACCAGGAGATCGCGTGTGCGGAACAGCATCCCCCGGGCCTGCTGCTCTTTCGTCTTCACGGCCACGACGCTCATGGTGGGGCGCTGTGCAGCCTCGCAGATTGCCTCTGCGTCCGTTGTGTCATTCTTCTGCCGTTTGACGAACGGCTTCACATAAATCGGCGGAACCAGCTTGACCTCGTGCCCCAGCTTCTCGGTTTCTCGACCCCAATGGTGAGCACTCGCGCAGGCTTCCATTGCCACCACGCTGGGCGGCTGCGAAGCGAGGACGTCGAGCACTTTGCCGCGGATCAGCTTCTTTCGGAATGCAACGGACCCGTCAGCCCGAGCACCGTGAATCTGAAAGCTATGCTTCGCCAGATCGATCCCGATGATGGTAGCCTGATCCATGGACGCCTTCTCCTTCTGTTGGTGTTGGTGACACCGCCAACATGGCACATTGCGATGCCGTCGGGAGGGGGCGTCCACTCCATCGGATCTTCTCCTCAGCACTGTAACGCTTGCGCGTCTTGCGGCGGATGTTCTTGACCGTCCGCTCCGCAACATCCTGGGATCGTTCTGTTCCGTCTCTCATCGTTCACTCCTCAATGATGACGATGAGCCAATAACACTCTCTTACGCAATCACCCTAATCTGTTCCATTGGTCCTGACGGGGGACAGTGTCCTTATTCGGCGATGCCCGTGACTTCCCGTTGCGATTCCTTTTCGCCGGGGGACATGTAGAAAGCAGGATTCCCTTACCCATCAGTCTTCCTTGTGCAAAACGTTCTGGTGTGGATGAGGATTTCGAAAGGGACAGCCGAACGGCCGTTCAATAACGTGCCAATACCAGCACCAGTCTGATAATGCCGTCAGCCCTGCGCCCTCAGCACTCTGCGCAACAGTTTGCCCGCCGGCGATTTTGGCAAACTTTCGACGAATTCGATCTCCCGCACCTGTTTGTAATGCTCAACGCGTTGGGCCACGAAAGCCTGCAAGATCGATGTTCCGACCTCACCGTTGGGGACGACGAAGGCCTTCGGCACTTCGCCCGCTTCCGCATCGGGAATAGCGATTACTCCGGCATCGGCCACGTTCGGATGTGAAAGCAACAGCGCTTCGAGTTCAGCGGGCGCAACGTGATAACCCTTGTACTTGATCAACTCCTTCAACCGATCGATGAGAAAGCAGCGACCATCTTCATCGGCATAGCCGAAGTCGCCGGTGTGTAGCCACCCTTCCTCGTCAAGGCTATCCGCGGTCGCATCCGCCCTGTTGAGATACCCCGCCATAAGACTTGGCGCACGCACACAGATCTCGCCCGGCTCGCCAGGCGGCAGCAGCGCACCGCTCTCAATCTCAAGCACTTTCCAGTTCGTGTTCGGCAGAGCAATACCGACCGAATCGAGCGGATCACCTTCCCGTTGGGCGTGACTGGCACCGCCGATCTCTGTCATTCCGTAAGCCTGCAGCACACGGGCAGCGAGCCGATCCTGCATCGCCAGCGCGAGCGTGGGTGCCAGTGGTGCCCCGGATGAAACAATCGTATGCAGGCACGACAGGTCGTGCTGGTCGACTAAGGGGTGTTTCGCGAGGCCGAGCGCCACCGGTGGTACGATCACTGCAAAGCTGGCACGATACTCCGCGATGACCTTAACAAAGGTCTCGAAATCGAAACTCGGCATGCACACGACCGTACCACCCCGTTGCATCACCACGCCAAGATACATGGTGATACCGTACATGTGGAACATCGGTGGCACGCAGGCGAAAATCTCACCTTCATCAAGGTCATACGGTCCGTTGATGATCATGGTCGTATTTGCGACCAGACTCCGGTGCGTCAGCATCACACCCTTTGGCATGTCGGTGGTGCCGCTCGAATAGGGCAAAACGGCGATGGCATTCCGAGGATCAATAATCGTTTCGGGCGGCGCACCTGAGTGAGTGAATAGCTCCGCCCAGGGCGTCGCGGTTTCTCCCTCACCGAGGACGAATACTTCGGCCAGTCCGGTCCCCGCAACGGCGGCCTTGTAACCCTTGAGAAACTTTCCGAGCGTTAACAAGTATTTTGCGTTCGCATCGACCAGTTGCCGTTCCAGTTCTTCGGCGATGTAAAGTGGGTTGATCGTCGTCACCACGGCGCCGAGCGTGGTAGCGGCATAAATGGCGACGGCGATCTCCGGTAGATTGGGTAGGCAGATCGCAAGTACGTCGCCCTTGCTCATACCATGCGCAGCGAACCCGACGACGAGTCGGTCGACTTGTACACGCAGTTCGTTGTAGCTAAGCTGGCGACCCGTGGACGCGTCGATGAACGCAGCACGATCTCCGAACTCGGAAGCGCGGGCCAACGCGAAGGCCGGATAAGTGAGTTCCGGAATGTCGACGGGAGGCAACGGACTATTGTGGATCATTCTTGTTTTCCATTGATACAGCAACGCTGCAAACTAAAAGCCATGATGGAATAGTCAGACTAAATCGGGCTGAGCCGAAAAGTAAGGTCTCTTAGCCTCCAGTGATGCAAAATCCCTTCCGTTATTTCAATAATTCGCATTCCGTAATGGGACGTTCTATGTCAAGCACAGATCTTCAACACTCTCCGGCCTGACACGATCTCTTGTACATGAAACATCTTCACCTTAGGCCCATCACCGTCCCAGGCGGCGTTACCTTAAAATGGTTGCCTTGGCAGAAGCAGGCGACTGACTCGTCAGCGCGGCACGGAGAAGGGTTCACTATTCCGCGTATGTCCGTCGCCAGGCTCACGCTTCCGTCTGTGGTCAGCGCAACGGCTACCAACGTAATGCCTGGTCCAAGACGTTTCCCGGGTGCCACTCTGAATAGCGTGCTCGAACGCGATGAGACGGTTCGGCAGACAAGGCGTGCAACGTGCATCATCGGGAACCGCGTCGCCATGTCCGCCGCCCGGGCATCGCCACGGTCTTCCAGATGCGTCCTGACCGTGCCGAGATCGGCGCCGTTGCCGCACGCCTCCCAGGCCGCCGCGATGGCGCCTTCGATCAGCGCCGCCTCGATATCGTCCATGGACCCGCGCCTGCGGCACATGCGCCCGATCACACCGGCCAGCATGGCCAGGCACTCCTCCCGGTAGTCGCCGTCACGGGCCGCGGTGCCGGCGTCGATCATGGCGAAGGGGTTGAGACAGGCCGCGCCTGCATGACTTGATGATCGAGGCTGTCGATCAACAATGCGAACCGGTCGGGCCGAAGTTCGACCACGAGTGCGAGCAGATTGCCTGCCGGCGGATGCAACGCCAGCTGGACAAGTTCGAAACCATGGCTGTCGAGTTGCCGGAAGGTTTCCATCCTTCCCTCGCGTTCATCGGGGTTTCTGGTAATCCGGGCGTCGGCGGAATAAGGTCGGTGGAGACGAGAGGCGTCGAGAACGCGGTCCGACTTGCTGAACTCTTCCAGCAGCGAAATTGCATTGTCGACAAACGAGCCGATTTCCTCGGAAGACCAGAGAGAACGAATGATCCGCGCGGTCACCTCGGCATCGATATAGCCGACAGCCCAGATTTCCGTCTCCCCGCGCACGGCTCCGATGCCTTCAAGAACAATGGCCGCAACCGCTTCGTTCACGTCGGACTTGAGCCATTGCCGGTCTCCGTGAGTTTCAAACCAAGCACGTACGACAACGATGGTCAGGTCGGCGTCGGTGGGTGAGAGACGCTTTCGGAGAATCGGTTCGATCAGTTGGTAGGGTGTGCGCCGAGTCTGAGGTGATGCGCCTTCGCCGAAGATCCGCCAGATGACAGCCTTAGCTTCCGCTGTCAGGCAGGGCTCTTGCGCGGTTTCGGGGGTCATCGGCCGATTTCCCGCGCGGGAAGGTCTGAGGTGGTAGAGCCCGGGTCGATCGACCATAGTCGCTGCGCTTCGGCGCGGTATACGTCGTAAGGCAAGCTGGCGAAGGTGACGCCCTGGCTGTGCCAGCCGTTGAATGAGTGGGTGATAATGATCTCACGCTTGGGCGTTATCAGATACCCGCTCCAGGCCCGGTCTCATTTGCCCATTGCCACAGCCGTACAAACGTATGGTCCGTGTCCATATGGGCCATCCGCAAGACTTTCGCTGCTGACGGCACATGATAAAGCGCCATGGCTTCGTCTTCGGATAAATTTCCTTCATCCGCGACGTGATAGCCAAATCTAGTCCAGTAGCTCTTGGCTTCTTCAAGGTCTGAGACGCCGAAGACGACTTCATGAATTCCAGAGATATCTTGAGCCGCTACACCGTTAGGCGAGGTGGTAACAGCGAAGGCCACAGAGAGAACGATTATGTGTGCAGCGATATGTCCAAATACCATCTTCTTAGTAAACATACTTTTGAATTCTCTACGCAAAAGAAAATCAACTTTCATGATCGGCCCTCTTTCCTTGATTTCTACCTTTTGATGACAATCACACGATGAGTCGTGATCTTGGGTCATTGAGCAAGAAGCAAACTCATATCCAAATTATGTTTCTGCTTAGCCAAAACAAGCCCAAACCGGTTCACGTTAACCAATAGTTCGATCGGGAGACCGATGCGGCTAACGCACACGCCAATCAGATCACTTTGATGCCGTGCACGTTAGCTATTCTTCATCGATTACGGTTTTGTCGTAGTGCTTACTTTTTGGGTCTTGCCTAGCAGATCGGTTTTTCTCGCAGGTGACGTAGCAGAAGCCTGACCTTGTTGGAAGCCCGATGGTTGAAGCGCCACTCGGTTTCCTTGAGGTGGAGGTGGAATGTGTGTCTGGGCACACCCATGAACTTTACGAGCCGCACCTTGGCCATGCCCCAGAAGCCCTCGATGCCATTGATGTGAACCGGGCCGCGGGCGAACTCATCGCAGGAATGGTCGACCCGGAAGTGACCATAGCCGAGATCGACGAGGCCGTTGTAGCCGCGCCATCCATCGGAGTTGACGACGGTGCTTGGATCGACCCTGCGCTGAAGAAGATCGGCGACTGGGCGCTGGAGATCGTCAGGCGCAACGACAAGGCGGACGGCTTCGTTGCGCTGCCGCGCCGTTGGGTGGTCGAACGCACCTTCGCATGGTTCGGGCGCAGCCGCCGCCTTGCGAAGGACTTCGAGGCGACCGTCGAGAGCGCCCTTGCCTGGCTCCTGATCGCCAGCATCCAAGTCTTCATCCGTAGACTAGCAAGGTTATGAAAATAAACGATTCTTTTCCGGCCAGACTCTTAGGCCGCGGTAGATCCGGTTCACAGTGTTGCGATTTACGCCGCAAATCGCGGCCGTTTGCAGCGCCGTGAGATCAGCGGCAAAGCACTTCACGACAAGGCGAATCTGAGCTTCAGAAAGTTTGGAACTTTTCGAGTATCGGTTTTTCATTACCATACAGAGCTTTATGCCGCCATCGGCTATGCTCTGCTAGGCAAGACCCTACTTTTTTGTTTCCACCAGGGCCCAATCCGATCCATCGGGGGCAACGAACGAAAAACTGAGCTCACCGAACTCGTTCTCCATAACGTCGGTAACCCTCGTGGCCTCACTGCGAGATACTCTCCCGTGGTAGTCCTCAATGTCTGCAACAGCGTATGTAAACAGGGTCAGGCCATGTGCCCCGGGTCTGGCTTGCACCGGGGGAATAGACGGATTCGGCAGAACGCGCCGAATCAGCAGCGACCCGGATTTGTGGTCCCATCGGTCCGTTGCGGTATCGCTGGGGTTACCAAAGTTAATGGCACCTATCCCGACGCCTGGCGGATTGCCCATTATGGCGAGGGCGGAACCGCCAGGTCTAAACCTTTCATAGGGAATGAATCTTTCTGGCGCTCGGGGCTCGATGCCTAGAACGTCAGGATAAAAGTCAAGAACAGATGGGTCGTCCGATTCGATAACAAGGCCAACATGAGTGACCTCGGCGGCTTGGTAGTGAGACGCCGGGTTGATCTTGGAACCAAAGTTCGGCCGTTCATTCTCGCCGCCAAATCGCTGGGCGTAAACACGCCTGTAATCAGGTGTGAGGACCACGACTTCCGCATAGCCTTTGTAGTCACCTGTGTGAAGTGTATCGGGGAGCTCACCATCCACATGGATCTGAGGAGGAACAACGTGAACCGGCTTGCCTGCCATCTGATCTGCAAGTGCCTGATAATAAACCTCAACCTGATTCTTCAGATAAGAAGACACCCATCGGGTGCCGGGGGTTATGAGGGGCACGATGCCGGCACCTGGCCCAGTCTCTTTCTCCCATTGCCAGAGGCGGACATACGTATGGTCCGTATCGAGATGCTGCATCCGTATGACTTTGGCGGCGGACGGCACATGATAGAGGGCCATGGCCTCGTTCTCGGATAACTCTCCCTCGTCAATGGTATGAAAGCCAAACCTGGTCCAGTAATGGGCGGCTTCGTCAAGGTCTGAGACCCCGAAGATGACTTCGTGAATACCGGAGATATCTTGAGCCGCTATAGAGGTCGGTGCTGCGGCGATGGTTGAAGCCGCAAGGATAACGGTCAAATGTGCGGCAACACGTTGCAAAAGCGACGGTTTAGGATCTTGTTTTTTGAATAGTCTCGCCAGCAAATAATCAGCTTTCATAATCGTTTCCCCTGCTTGAGTCTCGTCGTTGTTATGAAAAGTCGGGATTTCGTGCCATTACGCGAGTGGCAAATCTCTTGATCTTACACCAGTCTCTGACGAGGCAAAATGAGCACACATCGGTTCACATCCACCGAAAATCCGGCGTCGCGAAGCACTTTGCAGCTTTTCCGCCAGAGCAACCCGGCGCAAGTTTTACTTCGCAAAAGGGTCCCCACGAACGGTGTAGGCAGTAATTCAGGGGTATAGGCGAAGAAAACCGATCACACCCCTTTTCCGCGAGGTTACTTTCACGAAGCGTGAGTGCAAGAGTGCGGAAATTGAATTGAGACTTGCCGCGCTGGCTTTCACAGATGCTTTTTTATCACGGTTTGCCACAGTTTGCCGAGGTTTGCCGAAGGAGGACTTGGTTTGCGCCTGCCAGCATGGCACCATTATTGGGTCCAAATGAGTGAGGCAGGTCCGTCGAAAAAAACGGCAAATTACAGTAATTTACATTCGTCAGACATTTACTCCGGGCGAGTTCCATGGGGAGGAAAGTTATGAACCTTCGGAAGTTCTTATTGAGCAGCGGTGCCTTGCTGTGTGGTCTGGCGGTACTCCCGGCTTCAGCCCAGCAACTGGCGCTTGAAGAGATCATCGTCACCTCCAAGCAGCGCGAACAGAACCTGCAGGATGTGCCCTTGAACATCACGGCGTTCACCTCGGACGACCTGATGAAGCAGAACATTTTCGACGTGCGGGATTTGGCGGCGCTAACGCCGTCGTTTACCTATTACAGCGGCACCGGCCGGGCGGACCCGACGGCTCTGGTAGTGCGCGGTCTCGCCCCCAACACCTCTGACGAACGCTATCAGGCGTTGTCCATCTTCGTAGACGGTATCTTCCAGTCGGGCCAGCTGACCAGTATCGATCTCTCCAACCTGGAGCGGGTCGAGGTCATCAAAGGGCCGCAGTCGGCCACCTTCGGGCGGGCGACCTATTCCGGCGCGGTGGACTACATCACCCGCACACCGAGGGACAACGAGATCACGGGAACGATGCGCGGCCAGTGGTCGAGCAATGACGGCAACAACAACCACCACCTGTCCTTGAGGGTGGATTTTCCGGTTGTCGAAGACAAGCTCTGGATGTCTGTCAACGGAACATCATTGCGCCGGGGCGAGATCGGTAAAAACCCCGTGGATAACACTGGCATCGGCATTGAAGAGACCTCAGCCCTTGGCATCACGATTTACGCCGAGCCTAACGACGACACTTCGATCAAGTTCCGCGTTGCCCATGATCGTGACCGGGACACGACCCCTCTGTTTTATGTGAACGAACCGCCGGAATGGGTCGCCGACGGGGCCTCGTTACTGACGCTCGCCAACGGCTCGGTGTGGGTCGACGGCAAGGTGCCTGACCCCCATATCGGGCGTGCCGGCGGCGGCCTATTCCTCAAGGACGCGCGCCCTGAAGAAGGCGGGCGTGACCGCAACCGGTTCTTTTTCTCGCTGGTGGTTGAGACCGACGTCATGGATGGGCATGAGCTGAGCTACCGGGGCGGCTACTTTGACGACAAATTCTGGGCCAACTCGGATTTTTATTTCCGCCCGGGAACCAACGATCCGTTCTTCGGCAACCGCAGCAACCGCAAGAGCCGAGCGTTCGACGGAACGGGCAGTTTCTTGGACGTCATTTTCGCCAACGCTTTCAATGCCGCGTTTCAAGAGCGGTTCAAGAACACCAGTCACCAGGTCCGCCTTGTCTCACCTGGAGACGAACCACTGCGCTACACCGTGGGGGCGTATTACTTCTACCAGACCAGCATCAACACCCGGGAAACCCAATTCGTAACGCCGGATAATCCGAGAGGATTGGCGCGGGGGCCTGAAAAAGAGATAAACTACGCAGCATTCGGCGGCGTGTCCTATGATCTGTCGGACCAAGTGACCCTCAGTGCTGAAGCCCGTGTAGCGCGCTCTATTGTCAAATGGTTGGAGTGCGGCTTCTGCGCCCAAACGCGTAATGTGGGCAATGCGGGTGACGACAGGCGCACACATATCAGCCCCCGTTTCACGGCTGAGTACAAGCCCAACGATGACACCCTGCTCTATGCTCTAGCGGCCCGCGGTTACAAGTCGACCCGGTTCAACACCGGGACGACAGGACAATTCCTGCCGCCGGCCGAGCCGGAGCGGTTGGACAACTTCGAGCTTGGCGCCAAGAACACGCTCATGGACGGCCAGGCGATCTTGAACATCGCCCTGTATTACATGGACGTGAAGAAACAGCAGGCGTTTTTCCCAATCCCCGTTGACAACCCAGACGGTTCACAGGTCAACACAACGGGCGTCGGCAACTTCGGCGACAGCCGAGTCTACGGGTTCGAAGTGGAAGGCAATGTGGTGGTGGCCCAGGGACTCACCTTGGCGGCGGCCCTTGGCATGAACGACCACAAGTACACCTCCGACAGCCCGCCGCTGAACGACTTTCAATTGTTCGCGCCGGACCAGACCATCAAGGGTCTGACGTCGGTGAACACGGCCAAGTGGTCGGGCACCGCGTCCATCGATTATACCTTCCCGGTCGCCGGCGGGGACTATGAGATGACGCTTAGGTCCGACGTCACCTACCGATCGAAGATCTTTGTCGACCGGGCCAATCTCGCCTACTTCCCGGCCAACTTCCGGGTCAACGCCAAGGCGATCCTCGAAAAGGACGAATGGCAAATGTCCCTATTCGTCCGCGATCTGTTCGACGAACGCACACCGGACGGAGCCGGCCTATCGGGTTCTTCAGGGTGTTTGTACTCCAATGATCCTGCCAACGCTGACCTTGGCTTCCAAACCAACCAGCGGTGCCTCTCTGGCGCGCCGCCGCGCGGCCGGGAAATCGGTGTGGAAGCAATCCTGAACTTCTAAGTTAAACTTTTCATGGAAACTGGGAGGGTTGAGTGCGAACAACCCTCCCTTTCTTTTAGAGAGACTCCATTGGTCAGAAAACTTACATCGCAATTTACGCTGTTCATGTTAATGGCGACATCTACAACCGAGGCTCAGCTCCCGGCCATCGACGAAGACGCTATCGTCTCGCAAGTATCGCGGACGACAATAATGGTTCGAGATTTGGATGAGTCCCTCAAGCTCTACCGCGATATTCTTGGCTTCAAACCACGGTGGGACAGTATGTTGGAGGGACCCTTTTGGAATGAAGTCGTTGGTACGCCCGGCGAAAATAAAAGAATCAAAGTTATGATTATGGAAACGACCGGTGGTGGAGGCATAGGCAACATCGGTCTGTTCCAGTACGTTGACGAAAACGATGGTCCGCCGGTCTACAAAGCACCCCGATTGCAAACCGGCGATGTTGCCTTAATCCTGATGACCAACGACATCCACGGTATCTATGAAGCTGTCAAGGTCGCCGGTTACACCATCATTTCGCCGCCCATGACCCAAGATCCCGAGCCTGGACCGGACTCCGGCTACGAAATGCTGTTCTTCGACCGGGATGGTATCGTCGTCAACCTGATCCAAGTAGGCAGGCAACAGCAATAACTTTCAAATGCAATCAGCAGTTACGAACGACATCCAGTTATTGCAGTGGGTTGTCACTGCTGAGATGGTGCCTAGCTGCAACCGGCAGCATGATGTGTATTGCGTGGTTTCCGCGAAATTAATTTCACGAATCGCCAAAAAACCAAAGCGAAGTTCAAATTGTAACTCACGACGACGGCTTCAATAATGTAAAGAGGCGAATTCTGCAGAATTGTCTGCGGCTGAAGCCTTTTGAGCTGAGTTTGTGCGATTGGCCGTAGCACCAAATGAAAAACTTTGCATATAAATCCAGTGCTGAAGATCTCAGCGGTGGAAGTAACGGTTTGCGGCCTGTCGCCGGTCTTGAGCAGAATCTGCCAGAAACAGCTTTTTCTCTCTTTGGATTAAGTAAGAAGCGCGTCCGCATGGCGCTTTTTGTTGTTGCTTGTGTGGTCGCCAGCTATCCGGTGCTCGCTTCAGCACAGGCCTCCCTCAATTCCACTTCGAAAAGCGATGCCTTTATCTCGCAAGACGGTGCCAAAACAACCTATCCCGCCAAGTACTTTGACCAGTTTGATCCTTTGACCCTGGAAGACATGATCGAACGGATTCCAGATGTTTCTATCGCCGATTCAACGTCGAGTATCCGTCGTCAGAGTATTTGGGACAGCGGGGGTTGATAAACTAAGAGAGGGTTTGGCCCATCTTGGTTTTCAGTTTAGGCGGCGGTTTTGCGGTGCTGCAAGCGCCGTTGGTTGATGGTGTTTTGTTTGATTCTCTCCCTTTCGAGTAAGATGGTTTCGCCGCGCCCGAAGTAGACGTCGGCGGGCGTCAGATTGCTCAGGCTCTCGTGGTAGCGGTGGTGATTGTAGTAGGCGACGAAGCGCTCGACCCCGGTCTTGAGATCGCCCGGCAGGAAGTAGTTCTCTAACAGGATGCGGTTCTTCAGGGTCTGATGCCACCGCTCGATCTTGCCCTGTGTCTGCGGGTGATAGGGTGCGCCGCGCACATGATCCATGCCGTTGTCGTCGAGCCATTCGGCCAGTTCGCTAGAGATGTAGGACGCGCCATTGTCTGACAGCAGGCGGGGCTTGTGCCGGACCTCAACCCGGTCGCAGCCTGAGGCCTGCAATGCTAGTTCCAGGGTGTCTGTGACGTCACTGGCCTTCATGGTCGTACACAGCGTCCAGGCGATGATGTAGCGGGAGTAATCATCCAGGATGGTGCTCAGGTAGAACCAGCCCCATCCGATGACCTTGATGTAGGTGAAGTCGGTCTGCCAGAGCTGGTTCGGGGCCGTGGTTT
>CBDBND010000029.1:0-18292 GCA_965207985.1 Rhodospirillaceae bacterium
ATGAGGCTGTAGACCGGGGATTCTCAGAAGACGAGGTCTCTCTCATCTTCTCTGATACCCAACCCATTGCCAGGGTGGTCGAATTGGACCGTCGGCAGCCGGAATTCACCCAGACGTTCTGGTCCTACTTAAACCGGCGCGTTTCGGACAACCGTGTTGAACAAGGCCGACGCCTTTTAAGGGAGCATGCGGATCTATTGAACACGATTGAGGAAAAGTACGGTGTCCAAGGCCGGTTTCTTGTTGCCTTTTGGGGACTGGAAACCAATTTCGGCCAGTTTCTGGGCGGCTTCCCCGTTATCGATGCGGTGGCAACTCTCGCTTACGACGAGCGGCGGAGTGATTTTTTTCGTGCCGAATTGTTCCACGCCTTGACCATTCTTCAGGACGATCACATCGAACAAGAGAACATGGTCGGATCCTGGGCTGGAGCCATGGGCCAACCGCAATTCATGCCTTCGACATTTAAAGGCTATGCGGTGGATGAAGACGGGGATGGGCGAAAAGACATCTGGGGCACGCTCCCAGACGTGTTTGGCTCAGCGGCCAACTACCTAAGCAAGCTTGGTTGGGATAGCCGTTACACCTGGGGCAGGGAGGTGAGACTGCCCGAGGATTTCAATCTTGAACTCGTTGGTCTGCGTATCAAAAAACCCTTGTCCGAGTGGCAAGACACTGGTGTTCGGCGGATTGATGGCACCGATTTACCACGCGTTGCCATTGAAGGGGCGGTGATCTTACCGGCAGGGGTACGCGGTCCGGCGTTTCTCGTTTATTCCAATTTCGACGCGATTTTGTCCTGGAACCGCTCATTATTGTACGCCATTTCCGTTGGCCATTTGGCCGACAGGCTGATCGGATTGGGTTCTTTTCAATCCGAACGCAATGATGAGCGGGCGTTATCCCGGGACCAGGTGCTCGACTTGCAAACCAAACTAAACGCCCTCGGCTACAATGCCGGCCGCCCTGACGGACAAGCGGGTCCCCGCACCCGAGCTGCAGTAAGTGATTTCCAGAAAGCCGTAGGCCTACCGGCCGATGGTCATCCGGATGGATCCCTCTACGATTCTGTTGTCACCGCTGAGTCCGAAGGTCAGGACATAAACTAGGGCTTTTCTTGCCTCTCAGGCCCGCTGCCCATAAACTGCTATATCCTGTGTCCGCGCAGTGGAGGAACCACAATATGCTGGGATTTTCATGGCAGAGACCCGTTGTGGTCCTTGGGCTCGCGGCGATTCTCCTGGCCGGGTGCTCGACGCCCCGAGAGTCGGAACTGAACGACAGTCTGCCGCCTCACATGCAGTTTGGTTTCGATGCCAAGGGCCGGGTGGTGACGAATTACAAGGTCGGCACTCCCTATGAAGTGGCGGGTCAGTGGTATTACCCGGCAGAAGATTATGGCTATCGGGAGGAGGGGATTGCCTCCTGGTACGGGCCGGGCTTCCACGGCAAGCGCACCGCCAATGGCGAGGTTTATGACATGAATGCGCTGACGGCAGCGCATAAGACGCTGCCGATGCCGAGTGTTGTGCAAGTGACCAACCTTGAGAACGGGCGCTCCATGAAAGTTCGCATCAATGACCGCGGTCCATTTGTCGAAGGACGCATCATTGATCTGTCACGGCGCTCCGCTCAATTACTTGGTATGGAATTACAAGGAACGGCCAGAGTTCTGGTCGAGCTTGTTCCTGACGAATCCATGACATTGAAAAATATCGCCATGGGCCAGTCTGAGATGCCGCCCATCGAAGTACCCGAAGTATCGCCGGCGCCGCGGGACCCTGTCATTGCAGAACCGTTGGACCCGCCATCCATCAACACAAATTCGGGGTCCAAACCCACACCGACTAACGTGGCTTCACGCCCCGAACCACGGTCGCCTACTTTTAACCGGCCGCAAACGCCTTCACCGTCAAGACCCTCACCACCTTCGCGACCTTCGAGACCGACCGTGTCCCAACCGCAGCAGCCTTCCGCGCCGTCGCTCCCATCACGGCCGTCCACTCCCTCGCGTCCGGTGGTTTCGCAAACTCCGCCATCTGTTCCGAGTCAGCCTCCGACACAGATTACCCAGTCACCTTTGCCCAGTCCCCCGACCCGACCGCCGCCGGTGACAACCTCGTCCTTGCCGAACCCGTCTCCGGCTCAGCCGGCTGTGTCTTCCTCATCCGGTTCGGGTTTGAATATGCCGTCCGCCTCGGTTTCGACACCGGATGTGACGCCTTTGGCAAAGTCAGCCCTCGATGCGCAAACCGCTTCTCTCAGAGCGTCACCGCAAGACCTTCTGCCTTCGCCAAAGGATGTCTTGAACCGGGCAATGGAAAACAATGAACAGGCATCGACGGAGGGTGATCCCGCAGTGGAAAACCGCCTTGAGCCGCCAGAAGACATCCAGTTGCCTCACGGGGTTTTCATTCAAGCCGGCGCTTTTGCAGACCTCAACAATGCCCGGCGCTTGGAAGCACAGCTGTCCGGCCTCGGGAACGTTTTTGTGGCCATGGTCGAAGTTGGTGGTCAAGTGTTCCACCGGGTTCGGGTGGGGCCCATTCCTGACCGGAGCATTGCCGATCAACTGCTGCAGTACATGCAGACCGAAGGTTACGGCGAAGCCCGCATCGTAGAGGAGTAACACCTTAAGTTTGCCGCAATTCACCCTAAACAATACCGTTAAAACACACGACATGACTTTGAGACACTTACTTAACTCACTCCTTTTTTCAGCACTTCTGATTGGCGTCACACCTGCGCGCGCCTTGGACATCGCTGCGCGGGAAGTTCTGCTGGTCGACTTCCAGACTTGGACGGTTTTGGAGGAAAAAGACGCAGACGGTCCCATGCCGCCGTCATCCATGTCCAAATTAATGACAGCCTACATGCTGTTCGAAGCAATCCATTCCGGCGCGATCTCTTTGGACGACGAGTTTATTGTCAGCGAGAACGCCTGGCGCAAAGGCGGCGCAGCCTCGGGCGGGTCCACCATGTTTTTAGAGCCCAACACCCGGGTGCGGGTCGAAGACTTGCTGCGGGGCATCATCGTTCAATCGGGCAACGACGCCTGTATTGTCGTTGCCGAGAATATGTCGGGCAGTGAAGAGGCGTTTGCCGATGAAATGAATGAACGCGCCCTTGATCTGGGCATGACCGGCAGCAATTTCACCAATTCGACCGGATTGCCGGACCCGGATCACTATATGACAGCGCGGGATTTGGCGCTTCTAGCCCGGCAGATCATCGTCGACTTCCCCGAATACTATTCCCTCTATCGAGAAACAGAATTTACCTACAACGAGATCAAGCAGTTCAACCGCAATCCGCTCCTCTACAGGCCAGGTGGTGCTGATGGTCTTAAGACAGGCTCAACGGAAGCAGCGGGTTACGGTCTAACGGCTTCCGCTGTCCGTGACGGTCGCCGCCTAATTCTTGTCGCCAACGGCATGGAAAGCACCCAAGGCCGAGCCGAGGAGACCGCCCGGCTGATGGATTGGGGATTCAGGAATTTCACCAACCGAGATCTCTTCCGGGCCGGTGAAGTGGTCTCTGATGCGGAAGTGTGGCTCGGCCAGGAAGAATCGATACCTCTGGTAATTGAAGAGTATGTCACAGTGACCATTCCGCGCCGGGCATGGCGCACGTTGGAAGTCAAAGCCGTCTACGAAGGCCCGATCGCTGCGCCTATTGAGGAGGGGGCCTCGGTGGCCAAATTGGTCATCGCCGGCGATGATATGGAACCGCTTGAATACAACCTTGTCGCCGGCGCCTCGGTCGCTAAGCTAGGTTTCGTCGGACGAATCAAGGCGGCGGCCAGTCAAATCCTATTCGGATTTTCCAGCGGCAGCTAGCCGGTTCTCAGAACCAACGACAGGAGGAGAACCCGTGCCGCGGGGCCTGTTAATTACGCTTGAAGGCGGCGAGGGGAGCGGCAAGTCAACCCAAGCACGACGTCTTGGTGAGCGGCTTGAAGCTGACGGTCGCGCCGTAGTGTTGACCCGCGAACCGGGCGGGTCACCCGGCGCCGAAGAAATCCGTTCCTTACTTGTCACGGGTGACCCGGATCGTTGGGATGGATTGACGGAAGCCTTGCTCTTTTTCGCTGCGCGCCGCGATCACGTGGAGCGCACCATCAAACCTGCCTTGGCTGCCGGAAACATTGTCATTTCCGATCGCTTTGCCGACACCACCACGGCCTACCAGGGGTATGGCCATGATCTCGGGCGCGAAACCATCGAGCGCCTCTACACACTTTCCCTTGGCAACTTCAAACCGGACCTGACTTTGATTTTCGATTTACCCGTGGAGGAAGGCCTCAAGCGCGCGGCAAACCGTGGCGGAACCGAGCACAGGTTTGAAGAAATGGATGTCGCCTTTCATCACCGGCTGCGCGACGGGTTTCTGGATATTGCCGAACGGGAACCGGAACGATGCGTCATCATTGACGCCTCGGGATCCGAAGACGAGGTAACGGCGGAGATGACCCAGGTGGTTTTAAATCGGATTGCGGACGTCCATGGCTGAAGACGACGACATTCTTCTCCCGCGTGAAAACGCCCACTTCACCGGACAGGACAAGGCGGAACAAACCTTTCTCGACGCTTGGTCATCCGGCCGTCTTGCCCACGCCTGGCTGATCTGCGGTCCCCGCGGCATCGGCAAAGCTACCCTTGCCTACCGGATGGCCCGGTATGCCCTTTCTCAAACACAGGCTGAAGAGACAAGTCTTTTCGCCGATAGCGAACCGCCCTCACTGCAAATGAGCGCAGAACATCCCGTGTTCAAACGGATCGCAGCGCTTGGGCATGGCGATTTCCGTGCCGTCGAACGGCCCCTGGCGAATGCCAGCAAAAGCTGGACGACAGATTCAAAGAAAACAAAACGCAAGACCGTCATTGGCGTGGACGAAGTCCGTGGTATTGGCAGCTTCCTGCGGCTCACGCCGGCGGAAGGGGGCTGGCGGGTGGTCATCATCGATGCCGCCGATGAAATGAACCGCAACGCCGCCAACGCCGTGTTGAAAGTTCTCGAAGAACCGCCGCGTCAGGCTTTGTTGTTCTTGGTCTCCCACAATCCGGCGCGGCTTTTGCCCACCATCCGGTCCCGTTGCCGGCGGCTCAACCTCGAACCGCTGGAGATAAAAACCGTGGCCGCGTTGCTCATGCGCTACCGGCCCGATTTGCCGACATCGGATGTGGAGTCCTTGTCCGTCCTCGCCGACGGATCCATCGGCAGAGCCATTGATTTGGCCGAAGTAGGTGGTCTTGACCTATTCCGGCAGGTCATCGGCGTGCTGTCGACTTTGCCCAAGCTGGATATCGGCATGGCTCATGCTCTGGGGGGTGCGGCAGCAAAAGGCGAAAGCTTCCGCACCGTTGCCGACTTGTTGATCTGGTGGCTGGCCCGCATGGTCAGTGTGGAAGCCCGTAATGATTGGGCCCATACGACGGAAATCATTCCCGGCGAACATGCCATTGCCGACAAGCTCAAAGCAGCGGCCGGCCTTGATCAATGGGTGGAGGTATGGGAAAAGGTGACCCGCTTGTTCGACCGTGCCGATGCGGTGCATCTCGACAAAAAGCGGACGGTTCTCAATGCTTTGCTGGCCATTGAGCAAAAGGCTGCCGGTTAGGCGGCCTGTTTGGTTTTAGGCCCATAGCGGTTCGGAGTTGGTCATGACCAACGGGTCGAAAACATACTACGTCACGACGCCAATCTATTACGTCAATGACAAGCCCCACACGGGTCATGCCTATACAACCATAGCCTGCGATGTATTGGCTCGTTTCAAGCGCTTGGACGGCTATCGGGTCAAGTTTCTCACCGGCACGGACGAGCATGGCCAAAAGGTCGCCAAGGCTGCAGCGGAGCAGGGGGTCAGCCCGCAGGCCTTTACCGATGAGGTGTCCCAGATCTTTCGTGCTTTGACCGACACGCTGGACATCACCAACGACGACTTTATCCGCACCACGGAAGACCGCCACACAAAGGCCTGCCAGGCATTGTGGCAACGGATCGCAGAGCGCAAAACGCCGAACGGCGAGGACTGGATTTATCTCGACAAATATGCCGGCTGGTACTCGGTGCGGGATGAAGCCTACTACGGTGAGGATGAACTCATCGACGGGCCGGACGGTAAGCAGGCGCCCACCGGCGCGCCGGTGGAATGGGTCGAAGAGGAAAGCTATTTCTTCAGGCTTTCCGCCGCGCAGGACCTGCTTCTTAAACTCTATGCTGATTCCAGCCGGTTCGAGATCGGGCCGAAAACACGACGTAACGAAGTGGTGAGTTTTGTCGAGGGTGGTCTCAAGGACCTTTCCATTTCGCGCACCACCTTCGACTGGGGCGTGCCAGTGCCGGGGGACGACAAACACGTCATGTACGTGTGGATCGACGCGCTTACCAACTATATGACCGCCACCGGTTACCCCGACGAAAACGCTGACGAATACAAAGCGTTTTGGCCCGAGGCCGTCCATGTCATCGGTAAGGATATCCTTCGCTTTCACTGCGTCTATTGGCCCGCGTTTTTGCTGGCTGCGGAGTTGCCCTTGCCTAAACAGGTGTTTGCCCACGGCTGGTGGACCATTGAGGGCGAGAAGATGTCCAAGTCCCTGGGCAACGCCATCGATCCCAATGCCCTGGTGGCCGATTACGGCCTCGATCAACTGCGCTACTTCTTGCTGCGCGAAGTGCCCTTCGGCAACGACGGCGATTTTGCCAAGGCGGCGTTGATCCACCGGGCCAACGGCGAGCTCGCCAACGAGTTCGGCAATCTGGCCCAGCGGGTGTTGTCCATGATCAACAAGAACTGCGACGGAAAGGTGCCGGAGCCCAGCGATCTGACCGGCGCGGACGACGACATTCTCAACGCAGCGGCAACTATGCTCGACCCCATGCGTCAGGCTATGGATCGCCAGGCCTTTCACGACGCCTTGGAAGCGGTCTGGACCGTGGTTCGTGCCGCCAACGCCTATGTGGACCGCCAAGCACCCTGGGTATTGCGCAAGGAAAATCCCGAACGCATGGCCACGGTGCTCTACGTGCTGACGGATGTCATCCGCATGCTCTCCATTGTCATGCAGCCGTTCACACCCCATGGAACGGATGCGATTTTGGACCAATTGGCCGTGCCCGATGACAAGCGGGACTTTGCCGCGCTGGCTCCGGGTCACGCGCCGACGCCGGGCGAAGATCTTCCAAAGCCCGAACCCGTGTTCCAGCGGCTTGAGCTTGCGGAAGAAGAGGGGGCTTAAGCGCTCATGTTGGTCGACAGCCACTGCCATCTCGACTTTCCCGACTTCCAGGAGGACCTGGACGGTGTGGTCAGCCGGGCGCGGGACGCGGGCGTCGGTCACTTCCTCACCATCTGCACCCATATCACCAAGTTCGATCAGGTGCGGGCGGTAGCGGATCGTTTTGACGACATGCATTGCACCGTCGGCATTCATCCCCACGAAGCGGGTGGCGAACCCGAAGTGGACGTGGCCCGCCTGACCGATATCGCTGCCAATGATCCGAAAGTGGTGGCCTTTGGCGAAACCGGTTTGGATTTTTTTTACGATCACAGTCCGCGGGATGCTCAGGAACGGCAGTTCCGCACCCATTTAAGAGCGGCTTATGAGGCTAGCCTGCCGGTGGTCATCCACACCCGGGATGCGGACGAAGACATGGCCAGGATCCTCGAAGACGAAATGGCGCAGAGGCCCTTCACCGGGGTCATACACTGCTTTAGCGCCGGGCGAGAACTGGCTGAAAAAGCTGTGGAATTAGGACTTTATATGTCCTTCTCCGGCATCGTCACCTTCAAGAAGGCGGAAGATCTGCGTGAGACCGCCAAAAGCCTTCCCCTGGACCGTATTCTGGTGGAAACGGATGCGCCTTATCTGGCGCCCGTGCCTAAGCGGGGCAAACGCAATGAACCGGCCTATGTCGCTCACACGGCTGCCTGCGTCGCTGACCTGCACGGCCTGAGTTCCGAAGCGCTGGCCGAAAAGACCACCGAGAATTTTTTCAGATTGTTTTCGAAGGCCGCATCTAAGACGACCCCTGATTAACGCCCCGCGCGTTTAAGCTGTTTGCGTTCCCATTTGCGCTGTTTCTTGGCTAGTTTTCGTTGCTGTTTCAGTTGTCGCTTCTGAAACTTCCGTTCTTGCTTGAATGCTTTGCGTTCTTGTTTCAATGCCCGCTTTTGCAGTTTGCGTTCTTGTTTGAACGCTTTCTTTTGTAGCTTCCGTTCCTGCTTGGCCGCTTTTCTTTGCTGCTTGCGCTCCCGTTTCGCAAGCTTATCGGGATCCACATAGCCATAGCCATAGTAACCCCGGCCAAGGTAGCCGTAGTGCCCGCCGTATCCGTAACGGGCAGCGGAAATGTAGGGCGGACAGTAAAAAGGATCGTAATAGGCGGCGCGGCGGTAAAAGGGATTGCCGTAGCGGTAGAAGGGGCTGTTGTAGCTGGCGTAGCCGTACCCGAAGCCGTCCGGGTACCATCCATAGTCTTCTATGTAATCGGGGGTACCGCCTTGATAGGCACAGCCGGCCAGGCCGAGCAGCAAAATCAAAGCCGTAAGGACGCGACGATGCATGTTTCCTACCCCAAAAAGCGTCGACTAGGCTGACGGTAATAGGCAATTCTGTCGGAAATGGGGCCACACGTGTGAGATTAGGACGATTCAAGCCATGAAAATCACCATTCTTGGCAGTGGCGGAGCAGGGGGTGTGCCCACTCTGTCCCGGGGTTGGGGCGCTTGCGATCCGGAAAATCCCCGCAACCGGCGCCGCCGGCCGTCCATCCTGGTGGAGGAGGGGGCAACACGACTTCTCATCGACACCTCCCCGGATCTGCGAGAGCAGCTTCTGGGGGCGGAGGTAAGCACCCTCACCGCCGCGCTCTACACCCACGCCCATGCGGACCATATCCACGGTCTCGACGACCTGCGCGAGGTCAACCGGACCATTCGCGGCCCATTGGATATCTGGGCCGACCAGGAGACTCTCGCGGTCCTTAAGGAGCGCTTCGGCTATGCCTTTGAAGGCTTCGAGCCGGGCGAAGGCATTTTTCGACCCTGGCTGATACCCCATGAAATCGGCGGACCTTTTGAGATCGGCGCGATATCCGTCCAGCCTTTCGAACAGGACCACGGCTACATGACCACTCTGGGCTTTCGAATGAGCGGTTTTGCCTATTCCACGGACCTGCGCGGCCTCTCAGAGGGCGCCAAAGCCGCACTCGAAAACCTAGATCTCTGGATCGTCGGCGCCCTGACCGACGACGACAGTCACGAAACCCACGCCAGCGTCAATATCGCTTTGGATTGGATCTCAGACCTCAAACCCAAACGGGCGGTGATCACCCATATGGGTCCGGCGCTGGATTACGACGTCGTTGCCGCGCGCTGCCCGGAACATGTGGAGCCGGCTTACGACGGAATGGTGCTACATGTGGATTGAGGCGTGCGTGCCAGCTTTGGCATCGTTGCCTAAATCCAACTCAAGGATGATTGAATGATCTCCCTGGCGCCAGATTGGGCGCAGGCACCGTGGGCGATGAGCAGCCGTTCCGGGTTCCAGTCGATTACCTTTTGACGTGCCGCCCGGGCCGGGCCGCGCTTGAGGAACGTCGCCCGCCATTCCCTCGGTGTGCTTCCGTTTTCCCCAACCAGGCTGTCCAGCCGCATGAGCAAGCCTTTCCAGCCTGTCATGGCGGACTCCGGATGGCGCTGGATGAGATCGCAAATAATCGCCGTACGTGACGCCTTATGGAAAAATACGACTTCTTCCATAGCAAGCGATCCATGGAAAATAACTTGGTCGATATCCTCGGCCCAGGCCGGATCAGGATCGTCTTCCAGCTCGGCATAGGGAAATCCATAAAAGGATACGGTGGGCCCATCGGCCACGTACAGCGACGGTCCGAATTCCTCAAGCATGCCGGATTATGTACGGATGCCAGAGATCCGTTTTATGATTCTCATCAAAGAAAGGGATTTGATGGTCCTGGCTGTCTAAAGACTCGTTTTGTGAGTCAGAACAGAGTCTTAGGGGCGGTGTTTTGACTCAGCACATGAACAAGACCAAGAAATCTTGTCACTCAGAATAATGCGTTCGACGGTTGTAGAGCCGAGGCTCAATAGAGGTCAAAACACAAGATTAGACCTGGGTTTCAGAGCACCCTCTTTATACCCATAATATCCATTATGCGACAAATGGGTATGGGAGTATAGGAATTCAGGCGACGCCGTATTCACGCCTCTTCTACTGCCACATGTCCCATGACCGACGTCGCATCACCAGGGCTGCGATCAAGCCAATGAAAAGGAGTAAGACGATGATGCGAACGAGGATGCCACCGTCGGCGTCAGCGTTACCGTCGTAGCCGCTGAGCAATTGAGCGTCCGTTTTGAGGACCAGCACGGACTGCTGAGAGAACCGCTCTTTGTACTGCTCGGCCACATCGTCGATGGCCTCCCGGGCCTCATCAGAATCATCGGTGACGTATAGAAGGATTATGGTCTGTTCCTGATCGCCCGCGCTTCTTGCCTCGCCATCCTCATTTTCTGGCAGATACCCACCCCGGCCTTCCAGTACCGTGTAGCCGCCCAGCTCTGGCGCGAGCACGGTCCGCTCGAAGTCGGCCCAGTCCTCATCAGTAACGAAGTCGGTCTCGCCGATATCCCGCCCGAATAAGACCAGAAACGCCGCTTCCCGGTCCGCCGCACACCAGGACAGCAGCAGGAACAACACCAGGATCGCCACAACGATCCGGAACATCTGGCGCGGCCGCATGGCGCCCCCTCACCTCAGAATGACTTCTCACCCATCATAGATGATTTTAGCCCAGGGGCCGTCGTGCCATTCCAGCACAGTGCCGCCGACGGTGGAGTGGAGATCATAGCCGTGCACCCCGTAGGCCGGGTTCCATAGAAACCAGCCGGGTCGGAGGATGCGGATCCGGTCGGGGGCGATGTCGCCGGTGAGGCAGAAGATCTCCTCCTGGCAGGGGTGATACTCCGGCCCTTCGCTGGTCCAACCCGGGGGCACGCGCAGGAACGACATGGTCGCGCCGGTGTGCGGGTCTTCCCATAAACGCTGATATCCGCCTGAGGCCACGTCCTCCACCAGAATGGCGAGGTCATCGGCGGCTTTAGGTGTGCGCTCGAAGGCGGGCGGCCCGTCACAGACGATGAGAACTTCTGCCCCCTCACCTTGAACGGCATCGACGTCCTGCGCTGGCTGGAAGCGTGGCTCGAAGCCTGCGCGGAGAACGGCGGCAAACCGCCGGACGACCTGTCGCCCTGGCTGCCCTGGACGATGAGCGAGGAGCGCAGGCGCGAACTCACGGCGCCGGGATGACCGGCGCGATCGAGTGCCGCTACTACGGCCGCGACTTCACTACCGACGAGATGGCGCTGCTGCGTACCCTGATCGCCGCGGAGCCGCCGCTGTTCCCCGCCCCGAAGACCCTCGACGAGGTTCGACCGCTCGACATGCGCATCGTCGTGCGCAACACCCGCGAAGGGAAACTCTGGAACGAGTTCGTCGCCCGCTACCACTATCTCGGCTACAAGCCCCTGGTCGGCGCCCAGATGCGCTACGCCGTCCATGATCGAAACGGCTGGCCGCTCGCCATGCTTGGATTCTCCACCGCCGCATGGAAGCTCGCCCCGCGCGACAGATTCATCGGCTGGACACCGCAACTCCGCGAGAAGAACCTGCCGCTGGTGGTCGACAACCCCAGGTTCCTGATCCTGCCGTGGATCGAGATCCCCAACCTCGGCTCGCACACCCTTGCCCTCGTC
The DNA here is from genome assembly GCA_965207985.1 of Rhodospirillaceae bacterium. GTDB lineage: Bacteria > Pseudomonadota > Alphaproteobacteria > Rhodospirillales > Rhodospirillaceae > CBDBND01. The sequence goes on from CBDBND010000029.1 coordinate 11,786, forward strand.
CGCCGCCACCTGCCCGAGGACTGGGCCGAGCGCTACAACACCGCGCCCGTGATGATCGAGACCTTCGTCGAAACGCCACGCTACACCGGCACCGTCTACCAGGCATCCGGTTGGACACTCGTCGGAACCACCCAGGGAAGAGGACGCTATGACAGGTATAACAAACGAGCACAGCCGAAAAAGGACATCTGGTTGCGACCCCTCCGCAAAGACTGGAAGCGAACGCTCAATCGTTGAATCCACCACTCTCATCACCGCGTAACCGAACGCTTTCGGTCATCATGTCGTCCATCAGCGGATTGCCTAGGAACACGGCTTGGTCCGTGTCCGCTTTGATGAAGTCGGCCGTATAATGCTTGCGGCCGCTCTCTGAAGTTGCCATGGCCTGAGGTCTCCCAGTTGTGCGTGAGATGGCGGGAATCTGCGCCTTTGGGCACTTTTCCGCAAGGATTACCGGGGCTTTGCTCGGGGAATGAGCGGTTCCACAACCCCGTTAAAGTGCTAGTTTTAGCTGGTTTTTGTCCGCTGCTCTGGGCCGCTTGTGCAGCTCGCGGGAAACCGGCTCGGCTGAGAAGCCGGGACCGTCATAGGGCCAGCAGAGCCTTTTCAGGGTCTGCAGACCGCTGTCCGGCGTCAGCCACACACGCATGCCCATGTCGTTGAGGATGACGGGCATGCGGTCATGGACATCGCCGGCAAGATCGTTGGGCTCGGTGGTGACGATGGTGAAGTGGCGGTGACGGGTTTTGTGATCGACGGTGAATAGCCCGGCGAGAACAAACAGATCCGCCTGCCCGTCTGCGATTTCACCGCCGTGGCGATTGCCCATGTTGCGCGAGGCTTTCTTTCCCGTGCCATGCACAGTAAAGCGCCAGGGCGTTTTGCTGCCGTCCTCTTCCCGCTTCCACTCGTAGTAGCCGGTCACCGGCACGACGCAGCGGCGGCGGATGAAGGACTCCCGGAAGGTGGGCAGCACATCCATGGTTTCGGAGCGGGCGTTGATCAGCGGCGTGGTTTTGCCTTTCAGCGCCGGAAAGCCCCAGACGCCGAGATCAAGAATACGCTCCGGCCCCGACAGCCGGATGAAGGGCTGCAGGTCGGTGGGGCGGATGACGGCGGACGGTTTGTCCGCCGCCTTGACCGGCTCGGACGGGATCAGGGCATACCAGTCCCGCATGGGAGCAGTCGGGTGAGTTTCTGCGGTGGGACGGGAAAGGTCTTCCGTGGTGACTATCAAACAGTGTTCAATGTAACCCATGCCCGTTCCCCTGCCCCCGGATTCCCATCGCCTCTACCGCCACGGCATGACGCCGGAGATGACTCATGACGAAAAAGCACGCGTCAACGTGCTGGCCTCCCTTAATGCCAACGTGGCGGCGACGCTCAATCCTGGTGTGAAGTTGGCCTATGAGCACGACGCCGTTCCCAAAATGAGCGAAGCGGATTTCGATCTGTCCGATCCGAAGGTGCAGAGCGGTGTCACCGTGCGCGAAGCCATGCGCGGAAGCCCGGTGTATCAATCGTGGGCGAGCCTGCGCCGCGCCATTCAGGAAATGAACCGGCAGAACGCCCGTCACATCGCCTTCCGGCAGTTGGACTCACTCAAGCAACGGGCGGACGACTTGAACGATGACAACGGAACGCTGCAGCTCGACCCGTCCTTGGAGGTGCCGCGTTATCTCGCCAAGGCCGACAACCATCTCCAGGCCGGCGGCTATCATACGGAAGTGCTGCCGGGGGATCTGACACCCGCCGCCACCTACGACGTTGCCACCTTCGTCACGTCCATGGGCATGTTCGGCGCCAAAGTGGATTCCGGCGGCCGCGGCATCGTCAAATGGCTGCGCGAGCATCACCCGGAGTTCAAACCGAAACGCATTCTCGATCTGGGCGCGGCCCACGGCGGCAACACCCTGCCCATGGCGGACGCCTTCCCCGAGGCGGAGGTGATCGCCTTTGACGCCGGCGCGCCCATGCTGCGCTACGGCCACGCCCGGGCAAAATCCATGGGCTATGACCGTGTATGTTTCGTGCAAGGCGCGGCGGAAGACTTGGATGACTCGCTGGGCACCTTCGATTGGATTCAATCGACTATGTTCTTCCATGAAACGTCTGGACCGGCGCTTAAGGAAATTCTCAAACGCATTTACGCGCTGCTCAATCCGGGTGGAGTGACGTTGAATCTGGAACAGCCCAACTTCACCGACGACACAACCGTGTTCGACCGCTTCCTGCGCAACTGGGACGCTTGGTACAACAACGAACCCTTCTGGGTGCAGCTGCACGGCATGGACATGATGGCGGAGCTGCAAGAAGCAGGTTTTGAGTCAAATAACTGTTTCGAAAGCGGCGCCAATCCGGACCTGGAGCCGGGCCACTATCCCGCCTGGGCCGCACGAATCAGCCGGCACGACCACGAACACACCAAACCGAAGGCTAAAAAGAAAGGCTACAACGGCGAAGGCTGGTACCTGTTCGGGGCGTGGAAATAGCAGTGTAAAAAAAGAAGCGGCCCCGTTTCCGGGACCGCCCCTCACCTAACTCAAAGTGTAGCGCGTAAGGTTATGCCGGCTTGGTCGCCAACAGGTACGGCATCTTGCGCACACCGACGTTGTCGGCGCGCTGTTCGGCGCCGCGGCCCATGGAGCCGATCTCGGTGACCTCGAAGCCGACCCTGCGCATTTCCTTCGCCATGTCGACGCTGGCGTATTCGGCGTACCAGACTTCCTGGTTCCAGCGGTGGTGCCACCAGTAATAGATCTTGTCGAACGCCGTCGTTGGCGGCGGCAACAGGCCGGTGAAGAAATCGATGGGGAAGAACACCCCGCCCGGACGTAGCGTGCGGAACGCTTCGCGCAATGTCGCCTTGGTCGATTCCGCCGGGCACTCGTGATGCTGCAGATAACTGGCGACGATGTCGAAATAGTTGTCGGGATGACCGCTGTCTTCGGCCAAAGCTTGGCGGAAATTGATATCCAGGCCGAGGTCGACGGAGCGCATGTGGGCATAACGCACCATGGGCGCGCCAATGTCCGAGGCCCACACTTCGGCGTTGGGATTGAACTCCTTGAACCCTTGGGCCATCTGGCCACAGCCGCAAGCGACTTCATGAATGCGGTTGACCACGCCGTCCTTGGGCTTGGGTGTGATGCGGGCCAGGCCGCGATGGATGCGGTCCTGGTCGTTGGCATTCATGTAAAAGTCGTTGGTGCCGTAGTGGTAGATGTGTCCGGCGAACGGATCACCCACATAACCGCCCGGCTGCTGGTGGATCTCATACTTGGACCAGTCCGGTTCGCTGCCCGGGGCAAGTTCTATGGAACCGGGACCCGATTTTTCCGCGGCTTCCATTTCCGACAGCAGTTCATCCGCGTTGGCGTACATCTGGTCTTGGATGTTCTTCCACATCTGCTGCTGGGCCGCGCTCCAGGCCTGAAAGTAGGAGCCGATGATTTCGTCGTCGCCCAACAGTTCAAGAGCCTCTTCCAGTGTGGCTTCCGCATTGGGGTCCAAACCTTGCGCGGTGAGGATCTCATCGGCGCGGGCCCGTGCCATCTCCACCATGTCCCCGTTGACCAGAACGCGGAAGGTGGTGAGGAAATCCTCATTGCTTTGCAGGTCCAGGGTTGGCAGCCGCTCCAAACGGCCGATCTGTCCCCGCGGCTCGAAGTCGTGGCTGAGAATGGCGGCGCCGGCGCTGCTGCTTCTGAAGGCAGTGACCACGGACGCCGCGGCGGCGGTGGTGCTGATCAGTGTACGGCGATTGAGTTTTTTCATTGTCTTTCTCCCTCCCCTAGCCGGCCGGCCAGTCGGATGTCATCTTCAGTTTGCTGTCCCGGGCGAAAACGCTGTAGACCCGGTCGACAAAGGCTTCCCGGTCCTTTTGCCAGGCGGCGTTGTCTTCTTTGGTCGGCATGTAGGACTCAATCATCTCCGGCGTGATGCCCTTCTCGGCGAGAAACTTTTCCATCACATGGCCGCGCTGACGCAGGCTCCACACTTCGCCGCCCAAGGCGATGACCGCATGCATGAGCCGGTCGGTGACGGCGTCGCTGGTGAAAACCGCCTGGTCCGTATCGCCTTTGAAGAAATCGGACGCGTATGTGGGGCGGTCGGAATTTAGTTCGGGCATGGTTCCCTCTCCTTCCCTCAGGTCCCGTGTAACTCGGAAAATCGAACGATCTAGGCCGCAAGACTGCGCCTCGTGGCGGGAAATGACAAGGCTGTCCGGACGAATGTCCGGGTGACGATTGATCACCCAATTGATCTGCGGGGTCCCGCACGGTAAGCCCTATCCATGGACGACGCCCCTGCCCCGGAAAAGCCCGCCGATCCCTTGCTGAGCAAGGACCGCAAAACCATGGCCGACCTCATCGAGGTGATGGCCCGGCTGCGCGATCCGGAAGGCGGATGCCCTTGGGACATCGAGCAGGATTTCAAATCCATAGCCCCCTATACAATTGAGGAAGCCTATGAGGTGGCGGACGCCATCGCCCGCGGCGACATGGCCTCCCTCAAGGACGAATTGGGCGATCTCCTGCTGCAGGTGGTCTATCACGCCCGCATGGCCGAAGAAGCCGGCCTGTTTGATTTCGCCGACGTGGCGGACGGGATCTCAAAGAAGATGATCCGCCGTCATCCCCATGTCTTCGGCGATGCGGTGGTGGAAGATGCGGATGCGCAAACCGTGTCCTGGGAGTCCATCAAGGCAGCGGAACGGGCGGAAAAAGGAAAAGGACAAGCGGCTAGCGTTCTCGATGATGTACCGGCGGCCCTGCCGGCGCTCAAACGTGGGGAAAAGCTACAAAAACGGGCTGCCCGGGTTGGCTTCGACTGGCCGGAAGCGACACAGGTGATCGATAAAATCCGCGAAGAAATCGCCGAACTGGAAACGGAAATGAAAAACGGCGCGGACAGCGCCCGTCTTGAAGACGAAGTGGGCGATCTTCTCTTTGCCGTGGTCAATCTGGCCCGCAAACTGAAGGTGGAACCGGGCTCTGCCCTGCGCCAGACCAATCTCAAGTTTGAGGCGCGTTTCCGCTACATTGAGCGTATGCTGGACGCCGAGGGCCGCGCACCACAGGACGTGTCCCTCGATGACATGGAAGCGCTGTGGCAAAAGGCCAAGACAGAGGCATGAAACAGGTCCGGAAATGAGTCTGAAAATGATTCAGAGATCACTTCAACACAAACTCCTTAAGAGTCTGATCGGACTCGTTTTTTTGCTGCTGCTCGGGGCCTGTTATGTGCCCGACAATTTCGGCGCGGAAATCCGCATCACCCGGGACGGCAAATACGGCATCACCTACTCCGGCGACCTCACCTAGGCGCCCCTCTACGGCCAGATTGTCCGCAGGGAAATCGAACGGGAAGCCGCCTTGGAGCAGATCGCCGGCTTCACCGCAGACCTCAAACAGGACGGCAACTTCACCTTCGTCGCCAGCCGGGGACAAGGCAAGTTTCAGGTTCGGTATGACAGGCGCGGCACCTTCACCCGCACCCAAGTGGTCAGTTTCATCCGCCGCAATGCGCGTATATTTCAGATACAGGCCATCGAAGACGGTGAAGTACGATTTACCGGACGCGGCGCCAGCGCTTTACAGGCCCAACAGTTGGAAGACGCCGGTCTGCGCACCCGCGGCCTCTTACGCATCGTCACCGATGCGCCCGTGTCGGACCACAACGCCATGAGCGTGCGTCCGTCACCCATTCCCGGTTACGTGATGTATGACTGGCGCATGGAATCTTTCCGTCAGCCGGCGCCCAGGCTGACTCTTCAGCTCGGCCGCACCCTGCCCACATCGCCGGGTGCATAGACAAACAGCTTAAACGAACTCCTCGTTGGCTTGGGACCAATCCTAAAATTCTGCGCGCGTTTGTGATCAACAAGGCCACAATTCTGTCCTATTTGAGCAACAACGTGTAGAGATGAAACTGGTTTCAGCATTTAGCGCCGCTCTCTTTGTATTTTTCTCAGTAAGTCCGACTGGTCGGACAGTTATTTTGCCCGACACAACGGTTCACGGTCTTACGGTCAGTGAGCAAGAATTTGATTGAAACTACCGCTACCATCTGAGGATCAAAGCGGCCCTTCGACAGACAATCAAGATTTCCAAAGAGCGCGGCAGGTGTTTCGAAACGTACTCAAATGAGGTGGTCCCACTTGTTTGGACAGTCTGACGGCTTATCTAAGGTGTATTCCGCTGTCTGATCATGCCGTCAGAATCCTGTTTATCATATTTGATTTCTGTTGTTGGGCCTGTGGGGATGTGGGCAAGGCGGTAGTCTTGTCCAACATATCCACAGGCTGCCCCGCCGCGTAGGCTTCCGCCGGCGTTTTGCCTCCGAGCGACGAATGGGGCCGCTCGGTGTTGTAGAACCCGATCCATTCGCCGATGACCCTCTCGGCGTGGAAGCCGTCGGTCAGCTCGTGCAGGTGAACCGCCTCGTACTTGAGAGAGCGCCACAGTCGCTCAATGAAGATGTTGTCCATGCACCGGCCGCGCC
>CBDBND010000030.1:0-121649 GCA_965207985.1 Rhodospirillaceae bacterium
GACGCGAAGGGTTGGTTTTTCCAGTCGACATGGAACAGAGCAAGGGTGAACGCCCATTGGTCCGTTTGCTGTTTCCAGCCGATTTCAAATTGCTCATTTTCTTGGGGGTCTGTGAAAAGACCAAGGGCCGCAAGCTGATCGGCAGGAATGACTTCCGGTGCCACACTGTTCACAAAACCAGCTTGGGTAGCCACCCCTAACAACGAACTGTAGGAGTAACTGGCATATGTCGTTGCCCCTTCAAAGGGCGTGTAGGACAAGATGACCCGAGGGATGAAATCGTCGTATTCGTCTACGAGATTACAGGTCGGGGAAAAACCACATGCTGCGTTGGGGCTTCCTTGCAGGATGCCTTGGGTTTCTTCGTCGGTATACCGCACTTCGGCGGAGATCGTCAGGTCATCGGTAATGTCGTAGTCAAGGGAGCCAAACACGGCCGTTGTGATGTTATCTTGAAAGTCGACTGTCGGGAAAGTTCCTGGGGTCAGCAGCTGAGTGGTTAAGGGCGCCTGCCCCAATCGGTAACGCTGTGTGTAATCGCTAACACCTAAGAGATAGCGCAGACGCTGATCCTGTGGTGAGGCTATCCGAGCTTCGTAATAGGTTTCCCGAATGGCGATAACATTGCCAACGAGAAAAACAGTCCCCGGAACAAACGGCACACCATAAGAAAAGTCGATCGAGTTCACCGTGCCGGTATTGGACCGCGAGACCTGGAAGGACAAGGTGTGATCGCCAATGTCATATTCACCGCTGAATTGTAAGCGGTAGGTCCGATTTTGGCCGCCAATTTTATTGTTCGGTGTCTTTAGAATTCCATATTTTGCAAGCAACGGGTGGAGTTCCGTTATAATGCCCCGACGAGCTGCGCCACCGGCGAGCAACTGCGCATCGGTTGGGGTTCGGGTTAATCCGAAAGCCAAATTTTTACCATCGGGGTATTGGCCGCACCACGACGCGAATGGCAGCGTACTCAGATCACGTGTGAACGGGGTGCGTTCTCCGGTGGCTGGATTGAGATACTCACCAGTATAAGTAATATTGCATTGACCGGCCGGCGTTCCGAAAGCACGTGAGTCTACACCAGCGTTGGTTCCGCCATCGATTGCATTGGTATAGTAGCCAGTGAATTTCAGTCGAAGATCTTCGAATGCATCGTAGACCAGCGTACCGCTAACGGACGTATCCTTCTGCACGCCAAAGGGAGTGCCATCCGCAAACTCAAAATCCCCTGCTTCTTGCTGGTAACCAGCCCAAACGCGTATGCCGACCCGGTCGCTGATAGGGCCGCCGACACCGCCATTGACATTGTATTCATCATGCTGGGACGGTGACCAATCAATCGAAATGTCGCCTTCCCACTCGTCTCCGGGCAATTTTGGAAGGTAATTGACAGCGCCAGAGAAAGTGTTTCGACCGAAATAGGCGGTTTGCGGCCCTTTGATGATTTCAACACGTTCGAGGTCTCCGAGTGGTAGGAAACCTGCACCCAGCGCCTATGAAGGACCCGTCCCAAAACACGGCTGCAATCTGGGTAGATGGTGTAATAATCTGTTGGTTCATGCCACGGAAACGGACCTGGGGATTGTAGCGCCCTGCCGTTGCCGTCGTGCCATGGAAATCCAGACCGGGAACGAGGTTCGCCAAATCATCGGGATTGTCGATTCCTGCACGGTCCAACTGAGCTTGAGTAAAGGCCGACACAGAAACAGGAATCTCGTAAATGCTTTCGTCCCGTTTACGGGCCGTGACAACGATTTCCTCAAGCGCAAGCTTTTGCGCGATTGCTTCTTGCCCTGCCGGTAATGCGACTGAGGCCACCAGAGATGCCAAGATCAGGTTCCGTGATTTCATAACACCCCTCCCCACGCGGACACGACTTTTTCCAAAGTCCTATCCAATGATAGTTAGGCCGTGAGGGTCGCTTATGACGGAGTAAACTGATAACCGATTATTTCAATCAATCGATAGAAGTCCTCAATCAGAAAAAGTGAATAATTGATCACAAGTAAAATGAGAAAATAGTTTGAAGCGCTCTTCGCGTTGCTCAGCGCGAATTGCGGCATGCCTTTTGCTCTTATTGTGACTTTGCTTCACCTATTCCATTGGTGTGAAAGCGGTCGTCTCTGAGGCGAAAAAATCCCTAAAGTGAGGTAATTTTTCTAAGAGTCTGGCTGGAAAAGAATCGTTTATTTTCATAACCTTGCTAGTCTACGGATGAAGACTTGGATGCTGGCGATCAGGAGCCAGGCAAGGGCGCTCTCGACGGTCGCCTTGAAGTCCTTCGCAAGGCGGCGGCTGCGCCCGAACCATGCGAAGGTGCGTTCGACCACCCAACGGCGCGGCAGCGCAACGAAGCCGTCCGCCTTGTCGTTGCGCCTGACGATCTCCAGCGCCCAGTCGCCGATCTTCTTCAGCGCCCCGGCCAGCTTAGGGCCGGCGTAAGCGCCGTCGGCGAAGATATGGCCGACCCCGGGAAACCACGCCCCCACCTCGGCGAGCAGCGACGGCGCACCGTCGCGATCCTGGATGTCAGCCTCGTGGACCACGGCACCGAGCAACCGCCCGCCAGTGTCCACCACGATATGGCGCTTGCGGCCCATCACCTTCTTACCCGCGTCAAACCCGCGCGGACCTCCGCTTTCCGTGGTCTTCACCGACTGGCTGTCGATCACCCCGGCCGTCGCTCTACAGCGCCCTACCGGCCGAGGAGGCAAGGCGCATCCTGCGCCGGATCGAGTTCCACTACACACCGAAGCATGCCAGCTGGCTCAACATGGTCGAGATCGAGATCGGCGTCCCCCAACGCCAGTGCCTCAGTCGACGGATCCCCGACCGGGAAACGCTCGAAGCCGAGATCGCGGCGTGGGAGCAGCAGAGAAGCGACAGCCAAGCCCGCATCAACTGGATGTTCACCACCGAAAAAGCCGGACAAAAACTGGCGAAAGCCTACCCCAAATCCAATGTCTCCAACCTCCAAGCCAATGAGTCAAAATCTCTGTGACACGATGCACACTGAATAGAGCAGTTATTCGAAGGCGTGTTATTATTTTGTCGGTAAGAGTCCTCGGGCAGCGGCGAAGTCGAGATATGGCTCGAATGCCTGGTTCACCGCCTCCGGCCGGAGCGCGTAGTCCTCCAGGTGGTAGCTGTGGCGTGTCTCGCTGCGTCGCCGCTCCTCCTGCACCGGCAACCACGCTTCCATATCGTCCAGAGCCGTCCGTTCAAGCGGCCAAGCGAACCTGCGATAGATATAGCGTATTGCTGCCATGGGATCGCGGGTCAATTCGGTATATGTCACGTCCACCCAGCGATTCTCAAGTTCGGGGTGGGCCAGCCGGAACTGCGTCGCTTCGTTCAACATTCCGCTCATGAAGGCAAGCTGTTCGGCGCCTGTCTGGGAGCGGGAGAAAGGTTCCGTTGTGACTGAGCGTGCCCGTTCCACCAGACTGCTCCAGGACCCCATGAACTCGGTGGGGGCGCGGTGGGTTTGGATGAACAGTGCGTCGGGATACGCCTTGAGCAGAGTCTTCAGTTCCTGGAGATGGAACGGCATCTTGAACAACCACTGCCCCCGGTGCTCCGGAGACGCCTGCCGGCGCTGCCACGAAAAGTGCTGGACCATGCGGCGATGGTAGGCGTAGGCATCGTCCGAACCGCTCGCAGCCAACCAGCGGGCGTAATCCGGCACATGGAATTGAGAGGCAAAGGTCCAACTCTTGAAGCTCGACTTGAGGATCGGGAAATCCTCTTCCGGTTCATCAAAATCGAGATGGTGAATGCCCTTCATGGCCTGGAAGATTTCGACGGCAGTGTACGCTTCCTCTATCCGCGCCCGCCTAGGGTCGTCGGGCACTCCCGCCATCGTGTCGTAACGGCCCGTCGGCATTATTGGCTTTATGAGCTCGTATAGCCGTAGTGCCCGGAACCGCTGGTCGCGTGCCATCAGGCGGTGCAGAAAGGTTGTCCCGCTGCGGTTAATCCCGACGATGAAGACCGGCCTCGTTATAGTCTCACGCTTAATCTCGGCGTGCAGTTTACGCTCCCTAGCGATCTCCGCGTTTTGGCGGAGGAAACGGCTCAATTCGAAAACGACATTGCCGAGCTTGTCATTCACAAGTCGGGACTCAGGCGCCCGCAATGCGCCCACCAGTCGTTGCAGCGACTCGCGCATCCAGCCAGGATAAGCCGAATCAAAATCGACACCCAATTCCCTGGCATAGTATTCGGCCCGGTTCATCAAGCCGTCGAAGTCAAGGTGACTTTGCGGAATTGCGTAGGGCCAAGCCTCGCGGTGCTGGTTGACCCAATCATGGGTCCGTCTGAGCTTGGTGATCGTGCCTGTCCACTTAATCGGCAGCGGGCAGTCTTGGCGGATGGCACGGTCATCGATCGGCAAACGATCCCGCGGCTTGTCCTTGCTGAACCAATACCGTTGAAAATGATCGAGCACGGCCCAGTAGCCGTGCATTGGGGAAGCTTCGCCGCGCGCCTGACATGCCCGTTTAAACGATTCGTAAGGTACTGTGCGCCAATAGAACCCAAAATCGGCGGGCTCGAGGTCATACTGATCCAATTGCGGGTTGCAGCAATGGTAGATCGTGAAACGGGATTCCGGGTTCAAGGAAATGGCGGCACAGGCACGGCTAAGCGTATCGACTGCTTCGTTACTGGATCGGAAGGTAAATCCTTCGGGCAGAGTTTCGCAGTCAACAACTGCGGCAAACAAGCGAACGGCAAGATCGCCAACCGGGCTGAACCCCGAACTGGCCAGATTAGTTTGCGGAAGTCGAAAAATCGTCAACGGCATGCCAGCCCGCTGGGCGAAGATAAGCGCCTGCTCGGAGGTCAACTTGCTCCATGGGTAGCCGAGCAGACCGATCGGAAACATCTTCTTCATCATTTCCAGGTCCGGCTGCATCCCGTCTTTAATGCGCTCGTACTTGAATTCATTCGCGAAGCTGTAAAAGTACTGTGGAAATACGCCCATGGTGGACGCGTAGAACAGGTGTTTTAGGCGCTCGCGCAAACAGAGTTCGAGGACGTTACGAACGGCGAAAGTATTGACCCTGCGTATTTCTCTATAAGATGACTGGATATTGATGTCGGCCGCCAGATGGTAGGCGGCGTCGATTTGTCGACACAGGCCGTCGAATTGTCCGGCGGGAAGGCCGAACCGCGTGTGCGCGATGTCGCCGGTCAGCACCTCGATCCGCGGGTCGAAGGAATCATCCCAGATTTCCGCCTGCCGCAGGGCGGTACGAATACGTTCTCGTCCATGTGCGACGTTATCTGCCCGTACGATGCAGTGGACTCTTAAACCGACCTCATGTTCCAGTAGCTCGCTCAGAAAAAAACGACCAATAAATCCGGTCGCCCCTGTCAGCAGGACGTCTTGAAAATCGGACGGAGACACCGGATCGGCCGGAGAACCCAGCTCGATGCACTCGCGAACTAATTTTCGCAGTGCATCGATATCCCGCTGACATTGCGGCGGCAATGTGCCGACCAAAGGGTTCACCGTTCCAACGTTGACCGGGATATTGGCCATTCGTTCCATCGCAAAAAACCTTCAGATCGGTGCCTCTTGCGCCACTTCCCCGAACCGTTCGTTCACGGCTGAACGGAAGGACTCCAGGGCTTCTTCGACGCCGTCGCCGAGATAGCGGAATTCGTCGGGCAGGGAGCCGCATAGTGCGTTGGCGCGCGCAAAAACGGCACCTTTCTCTTCACCAATGCCCTCGGCGTCCAGATTCCGATCCGACCATGCTTCCTCCAAAGAGCGCAGTTCGGTTCTCAGGAATTCTTTGAAGTCATGTATCATGATTTGCTGACGGGTTATCCTTTCGAAATGGTATCCCAGTGCGGCCAGCCGGATAGCCTTTGGGAGCATGCGGGGATAGTCCCGGGAGACCCTAGCGATAAACTTTGCATAGACCGGGATTTGCTCGGCAGAGAGCTGCGCACGCACGCCCATCATCTCCGCGAAATTCGAGTTTACGCTCTTCGGTTTCAGAAGATGCGGCACGGGCTTGAGGTGTTCCAGCAGAGTTAAACAGCGGTCGAGGTAGTTCTTTAGTGTCGGGTCGTACAGCGTGGTGGTCACGTACCGATACCCGCCGATCAGGACGCCTGGATCCAATTCGGTTCTGAAATTAAGAGCCATGGCGTTGGTTCCGATGGGCACCTTCAACAGACGGCCCTCCGAGTCCAAACGGTTATACATGTCCGTGCCCTTTAGGGCAGTCAGCAGATAGATCGGCGCCACCGGAATTCCCGCATCACGGATGAATTCGATCTGGGCGTCGAATACACTCTCCTCATCACCATCCAGGCCCAGGATAAAGCCACCCTGAACCTGCATTCCCTTTTGCTGGATCTTGCGCACCGCATTGAACAGGAAATTTTCTTCCCGCTTGCTGGTGTTCTGATTCTTTTTTGTCTTGATTAAGGCCTTGGGGTTGGGCGTTTCGATGCCCAGAAACACAGTATCGAAACCTGCCTCGACCATGGCCTCCATCAACGCGTCCATCCGGGCCAGGTTTACGCTCGCTTCAGTGCAGAGGGTAAACGGGTATCCGCGCGCCTTTTGCCACTCGGAAAGCACTGGCAGCAGCTTCATTGCCTCACGTTTGTTGCCGATGAAGTTGTCGTCGACTAGGAAGACCTGACCGCGCCAACCCAGACGGTACAGTAGGTCGAATTCGTCCACCATCTGAGCCGGCGACTTGGTCCGGGCGACACGGCCGTAAAGCTTGGTGATGTCACAGAACTCGCAGTCGAACGGACATCCGCGGGAAAACTGAACTCCCATCGAATGGTAGCTGCCCATATCGATAAGGTCGAAACGGGGAACCGGAGTTGTGGTGACGTCGGGTTTTCGCGGCTCCCGGTAGATAGCCCTGGCTTCGCCGCTTTCCAGATCCTTCAGAAATCCGGTAAATGTCTCCTCGACCTCGTCCAACACGAAGTGATCTACGCCACGGATTTCATCGTGGAACGTGGTGGGGTGCGGCCCCCCGGCCACGATGGGAACGGCCGCCCGTTTGCAACGGTCGATGACGTCTTGCAGGGAAACGCGCTGAACGATCATGGTCGATGTGAACGCGATGTCGGCCCATTCCAAGTCGGCGTCCATCAGCGGACCGGTGTTCATGTCGACGACACGAAGTTCGTATTCCGGCGGAAACATCGCGGCTACGGTGAGCAGGCCGAGCGGCGGGAAGGCCGCCTTTATGCCCACTATCTCAAGAGCGTAGTTGGCGCCCCAATACGTTGGCGGGTGTTCGGGATAGATCAGAAGCGCCTTAGGCATCAATTGCCTTCCACCGCGCCCTTTACTCGGGCTGGTTGGATTTCCAAGACGGACGGGCTCACATCGTAGCCGTTCGGGAAATGGCTCTCCGCCGGGTTTGCAAAAACCGACGGCGCGCGGTCCGTGCGCAGCCGAGCGATAGGGGACAACTCCGTGACCTCGGCCACATCAGCGTCGTCGGACTCCTCTGCGACACTATCCGTGCCATGAACTATGCCCTGCGCCAACGAAAGGGCCGACGCGGTAGTCATTAGTTCGAGTGCGCTCACCCGGTAGTTGAACTGCGTCTGGATGAAAGCTCCCAGCTCGGCCACGGAGAGCGACGTCAGACCGAAGCTGGATAAGGGTTCTTCCACCTCGCCCTCGTCGTGACCGCATAACTCGGCCACTTTGGCGGCGATCTGCGCCATCACGCTCTCGACCGTGAGCTCACCCGCCGCTCCGGCCTCGAAAGCATCCCGGTTACGCATCAACCGTCCGATGCGCATGTAATCGGGAAAGTCGACCGTCCACGAGGGACTCTCAAACAGGGCAGTGATCAGATGATCCCGGTCGGACATCGCGCGCAACGCGTAGTCCAGATTGGCGATGGCGAAATCGCTGCTGACCGGGGGCAGGCCCGCCGCCCTCATTATGCGCAGAATGGGAAGGCTGCGAGCCGCCATACCGGCATCGGCCACGGCGGCCATATTGTAGGACAGGCATGGCAGGCCCTGTCTCCGGCGGCTGGCGGCGAGACCGTCCAGATAGGCGTTGGCGGAGCTATAGTTGATTTGTCCTGGGTTGCCTAGCGCCGAAGCGGTCGAGGAGAACAGGACAAAGTGTTCCAGTGCGCAGCCGCGCGTCGCCCGGTCGAGGTGGAGGGCACCCAGAGCTTTGGGCGCGAAGACGCGCGCCACGGATTCAGGTGACAGTTCGTCGAGCAGGCGATCGTCCAGGGTACCGGCGAGATGGAAGACACCCTTCAACGGACGTTTCAGTTGTGCCACGCAACGTCGGACTTCCTCTTTCACTGCGACGTCGCCCGTCACGATATGCAATTCGACCTCCTCGTCCATATAGGCGAGGGCACTCGACCGGCGGATCCACTCGGCATTCCGGCCGCGCTCGGGATTGTGGTCCATCAGGGTGAGATGGCGTGCACCGGAGGCCACCAGATAAGGCAGCAGTCTTAGGCCAAGTCCGCCTAGCCCGCCGGTAACCAGATAGGTCGCATCCGGATCGAACAAAGGTCGCACATCGGCTATCTGGAAACCGGGATCATCGTACTCTCGCGGTGTTTTTAGGACCAATTTTCCCTGGTGTTGGCCGGCAGTCATCAGCCGAAGAGCCTTGGCGTAGTCAGCGTAAGGAAAGACGGTGACAGGCACAGGTGTCAGCTCCCCCTGTTCGATAAGGTCAAGGCATGTCTGGGAAAGATCGCGCGTGAGCAGAGGGTCGTCCAACATCAGACGATCGATGTCTATAGCCGCGAAGCGCAAGTTCTTACGGAAAATCCGCAGGCCAAGCTCGTTGTCCGCATAAATATCGACCTTACCAATTTCGCAATGCCAGCCGCCTGGCCGCAGCGCCTTGAGGCATAGCTGGATGTGACGTTTGGCAAGGGAATTCAAGACGACGTCCACGCCTTGGCCCCCGGTCGCCGCCATCAGCCCGTCATACCAGCCGAAGGTGTGGGAATCGAACGCAGCTTTTACACCCAGCGCAAGCAAGCTTTGGCGCTTGGCTTCGCTGCCAGCGGTTGCATAGATCTCGGCTCCCGCTTGCTTGGCCAAGGCGATGGCGGCTTGGCCAACGCCGCCCATCGCCGAATGGATGAGCACGCGCTGACCCTCGCGCAGGCGGGCGAGGTAGCACAGCGAATAATAGGCCGTGACGTAAACCGACAACGTCGAGGCGGCCTCCTCCATACTCAGCCGTTCCGGCTTGGCGAAGACTAGGTGTTGGTTCACAGTCACACGATTTGCGATGCAACCGCCCGCAATGAAGGACACTTCGTCTCCGGCGCGGAAATGCCGGACTTCCGCTCCGACCCGACGAATGATCCCGCTCGCCTCCATGCCAATCTCGTGTCCCAGCGCCGAACGCTCGTATGCCAGGGTCGGCAAGAGGCCCAGCGTGACCATGACATCGCGAAAATTGAGGGCCGCCGCAGTTACGTCGATCTCAACGTCCTCCGCCCCCGGGGACGGGAGGCCGCATGTCTTCATCTGCAGACCGGCGATCTGTCCAGCGTTGTCCAGGGCGAGATGGTATGTGCAGTCTTCGCCAACCGGAACAGTTAGATATCTCTCCCGGATACTGGCAATTCGCGGCGTCCATAGACGCCCTTCGCGCACCGCAAGCTCCCGCTCGCGCAAGTCGCACCGCGCGAGCCAAGCCAACATCGTCAGATCAGCGGAATCGCCGAGGTCGACCAGCCGGAAATCGATCCTGGCCTCTTCCCCTATTTCCAGTGCCATGCTGCGAACCGCGCCCCATAGCACGCTGCCACGTGGATCATCCACATCATGGACGGCCCTCTGCGTCACCACGGTCAAGCGGCACCAGCAGCTTGTCTGTTCGATCCGGTTGGAAGTAAGCGCTTGAACAAAGGCGATAAAGCGTGCCGCCAGATGTTCGCCGGTCGGATCCACGGGATCGGTGCCACAGAAGAAGTCGATGGCCTGAATGTCCGCCGCTTCAGGCCATTCGTGGAGCGTGTGCAGTGCGGGACCCGTCCATTTTTCTTCTGGAATCGAGTGTACCGATCTTCCACGATTGAGGAGTGCTACCCAGTCGGAGGTCCAGCTTCCCGGCTCTCCGAGCACCCATCTCGGTTCTGGAAATTGCTTGGCGTCGGCCGAATCCGCGTATTCATGGGGCGCCTGCAGCAAGGTCGAACGCCGCCTTGCCACTAGGGTCGTCCATCCGATACCGGGCTCGATTGCACATTCTTCGCTGTGGCGAACCAGAGCGAGGCCGCCGGCTACCGCCAGCCTGCGGGCTAACGCCCATTTCTCCGGCTGCGGGGACCCGTCGTCCCCGTGCATCAAAACAATCTCGGCGGCCGCTCGGCGCAGCAACCCGGCCTCCGGTTCGCGGTTCGCAGATGGATCAACGGCCGCGAAACGAAGCGCGTTATCGTACCCATGGAAAGATTCGTATGAAGCCCTGGCGGCTTCCTCACTGTCCGCCACGAGCCAGAATTCGGTGTCGCCGTGGGCGCCGGTCAGATCGTGAATGCAGTCCTTTAGTGCGGTGTCATCCGGCACTCGGTCGTCAGCTAGTTCTACGATGCGAGGGGACCGGTCCTCGCCCTCATTTAACACCGCGAGGGTAGAGATCAGCGCCACGGGTTCGATCTCGCCATCGGGCAAGCGGTCGATCAGCGGTTCTGCGCCGGGGATGAATTTAGGCTGCCATATAATCCGGTGTTTGCTGTTCGGCAGTTCGTTCCAGCGGGGATTGGAGGTGAAATAAGTATATTCACCAATATGGGCGACTAAGTTTCCTGTCTCCGTATCGTAGAAGCTTATGCTTCCTCCGGACCTCTCGCCCTGACGTACCGAATACTGCCCTCGTTCGTTCGCATCCATCCAATCGTCGCTGGGCCGGGTGACATGGCACGTGATCCGCGGCCCAACAGGCGGACGAAGGAAGGTCAAGCTTTCGGCACGCTGGGGTATGGCGAAAAGATCGGAGGCAGTCAGTAGGTGATTCAAAAATATCTGCAGGCCCCCGTCGAACAACGGAGGGCAACAGACGTAACCCTCTTCCCGACCCGTTGTCCATAGACCTTCGTCCATCTCCACATCGAATAGGTAGGCTTTGGAGACTTGGTCCACGCGAATGCGTTGAATCGTTCTGAAATAGGGGCCGTACTGGAAGGTTTCGCTGAGGACTGCTTCCAGACGCTCGTAAAAGTTACGATCATCCGCGATAGATGAGGCTTCGAAGTGGGTCTTGTCGATATCTGCTAGCCGTAACGGCACGTCTAACACGTGGTCGTCGCCCACGAGACGGACCTTGCCACGGCAATGCGTCTCACCCTTGGCATCGACCTCGTAAGGACGCGAGGAGATGCTGAAGCTATATTCGTTTGAAGCCGATGCGATTGGATGCAGGGCGGTCTGCAACCGTACCGCCGATTTCGGGATAGGGCACGGCTGCAGGAATTCTAGAACCTCAAAGTAGACTGGAACGCCCCCGACGGCCTCCAGGACAAGCTCAATATAGCCGGCTGCCGGCATGATCGCCGCGTGGTGCACACGGTGGTCCGCCAGCCAGGGGAAGTCCTTGTCCGAGAGCCGTGCTTCGAACAATGCATGCTCAGAGGGAACCCGGTGGCCCACCAGAGGACCGTGGGAGTACTCGCCCTGTCGGACGAACATCTCGTTATCACACATGATGTCCATAGTCGCCTGTTCTTCCCTCGGATGCCCTGGGAGCAGGTGAGCGATGGATTTGGGTTGTGGATACTGTGCGGCAAAGTCGAGCGGCACACCTGCCCGGAACAAGGAGCCCAAGGCCTCCTGAAACCGCTGACGGATATCGCTGTCCCGCATCAAAGTAGGGATGCACGCTGGTTGACGTGCATTTCCGTCCAGGCATTGCGCGATTGTGGGTTGCAGGGAGCAATGCGGGGCGATTTCCATAATCACATCGGGTCGCTGCTCGCGTTGGACGGTCTCCATAGCCGCCGCGAACCGCACGGGTTGACGTATGTTAGACCACCAATAGGCGCTGTCCAACCGCGTCGTTACGGCGCCCGTCACCGAGGAGATAAAAGGAGCTTCCGCGTCGGACCCGCCATCATCCAGAAAAGACAATGCCGACAGCGCATCTTCTCGGAGCGGGTCCATGGCAGTGGAGTGGAAGGCGATATTGCCGGGCAGCAGCAGGTTCTGCAGGCGGCGGCGGTCGAGTTCTTCAATCACCGGCCGTAAGGCATCTTCCCTTCCGCAGATTACAGTGTTTGCAGGTGCGTTCTCGCAGGCAAACTCCACCTGAGCCTGCAGGTAGTCCTCTCCTTCTCCGAACCGGAAAGAAATGCCGAGCGATACCAGCAACTCCTCCACGCCTGACCGGTCGAGGCCGATGGCAAGCATTCGACCCGATCCGGCCGTGCGCTGCTGCAGCGTGGCGCGATGGAACACCAGACGGGTCGCTTCAGCCAGGGAAAGCAACCCTGATGCGTAAGCGGCGGCGACCTCCCCGGAGCTGTGCCCCACCACGCAATCAGTATAGACGCCCCAGGTCTTAAGCAGTTCGACCAGAGCGCACTGGATCATGAAAATGACGGGCTGGGCCAAGCGAACTTCGTTGAGTTCATCTTGTGAGGCGGAGAAACAGGCATGTCGCAATGAGACGTCCGAATGGTCTCGCCAATATCCCTCAATAGCGTCGATAGCACGCCGGAAAACAGGGTCGGCGTCGTAAAGTTCGCGCCCGCATCCCGCCCACTGTGTCCCCTGACCCGAAAACACCATCGCCACGCGCTTTCCACCTTCCTCCACCGTTGCTAGCGGTGACTGGTCCTGAACGAACGCATCAAGGGCTGAGATTAAGTGACGGCGGTCTGTCACCGCAAACGAGGTGCGCATCGCGAAATGGGTACGGCGGCGACCCAGATTACCCGCCAGCGTATAGAGATCAATGTCCTGTTCGCTCAACATGTTCCGCAGCAATTCCGCACTTCGGATCAGGGCTCCGGAGGTTCGCGCCGATAGTGGAATCATGAAGCCGGCTTCCGGAGCCAGGGGCTTTGAGCGGCTTGGTGACCGAACCGGGGAGTATTCGCTGACCACGCAGTGTCCGTTGGCGCCACCGAAGCCGAACGAATTAATCCCGACCACCACCGGGCGTTCAGGAAAGGGTTCGCAGGAGGTCTGCACCTGCATCGGACAGCTGTCGAAGTCGACCTCCGGATTGGGGACAAGGAAATTCCTAGACGTCGGCACGAAAGTGCGATGCTGCATCATCAACAGGACTTTGAGCAGCGCGCAGTGGAACGCGGCCGCTTCCATGTGACCTACATTACTCTTGACACTGGAAATACGCAGCGGAACGTCGCGTGTGACGCTGCCGAATGCCTCCGCAATGGCGTTCCCCTCTACCCGGTCGCCCACGACCGTGCCGGTTGCGTGGGCTTCTATATAGTCGAAGTCCTGAGGGTCGCGGTTCGCCCGCACGCAGGCTTGTCGCATGAGGTCCACCTGTGCGTGGCGGGTCGGCGCAGTAATGTATCGGCCCTGGGAGAGACCGACACTATCATCGGCCGCGCCGGCCGCGTTTACCGCGGTCGCTTCCACCACGGCCCAGATGTGGTCTCCGTCTCTCTCGGCGGCCAATAGCGGTTTTAGCGCATAGGTGAACGCGCCCTCGGAACGCATATAGCCGTTAGCATCAGCGTCGAAGGAGTGGCATTTGCCGTCCGGGCTAATGACACCCAGGGCATTGAAGGAGGCGCTCAGCCTGGCTGTGCCGAGGTAATTGACGGAGCCAACGATAACCTGCTCACAATCGCCGCTCTGGAGCGCGTTCATCGCCGCGTGCAAGGCGGACAGGCTTGCCGAACAAGCTGTACAATAGGTTGTCGACGGCCCCATCAAGTTGAAATGATAGGAGATGCGGTTGGCCAGCATGGCCAAGCTTATGCTTGTCACATCAAACTGGGACGCGCCGCGCATAGGCCGCCAATTCGCCACCGCTGGAACCTGGGCGCCGATAAAGACGCCGGTGCGGCTATTGCGCAACGACTGCAGATCCCAACCCGAGCGTTCGAAAGTCTCCCAGGCGCAGGTCAGCATCATCCTCATCTGGGGATCCATCTGCGTCACTTCGTTATGCGACAGCCCGAAAAGACTGCGGTCGAAGAGCTTTTCCCCGTCGTCGCGGATCAAGCCCTCATAGGGGCTGGCGAACCGGCCCGGCCCGGAGAAGTCACCGACGGGCCGATAACCCCTGCCGTAGCGGTCGGTGATTGGCTCCTGCACGATTTCGCGCTCGCTGAGAAGTCTCCAGAACTCCTCGTCTGTGCGGATCCCTCCGGGCATACGGTAGCTGTATCCCACGATGGCGACGGGCATTTGCATCGGCAGTCGGGCAGCTGACTTCTCGTCCGCGTCCCACCCGTTTCGGGACGTTACCTCAATCGCGGAATCACTCACACGCATACAGCAGGTCTGTTCACGAAATCCAAGACTGTCTGTTAGTTATTCCCGTCCGCCCTCGGTGAGCATCACCAGCGTCGGCAGTAGAAACAGAATGAACAATCCCGCGAAAATCAAACCTCCAAGCATACTCACCACAAAGGGTACCAGGAATAACAGCTCGTCGCTTCGCTCGTACAATAGGGGAGCTAACGCTAAAACCGCCGTGAGGCTTGTCAGAAAGACCGCACGAAAGCGGTGACGGGTTGCTGCCGATGCAGCGGCAATCGCGGGAAGCATCTCATTCTCTCGACGCATCGCGTTGTAGCGGTCCATCAGCACGAGCGCATCGTTTACGATGACTCCTGCAACGCCGATCACGCCAAACAGAGACATGAAGCCAAAATCCCACCCCAATAGCCAGTGACCAATGATAGACCCGGAGAACGCGATCGGGACACCTAGAACGGCAACCAACGGCTTCCAATAGCTGCGAAGGAAGGCTGCGATCAGGACATATATGGCGATCAGCACCAGGGGAACCAGCACGCTCAGTGTGTCCAGCATAGTTCGTTCTTCCCGGGCGCTACCGTCAGGGTCGATTGTTAGACCGGGGTACCGTTCAAGCAGTTCGGGAACAATGTTTAGGTTGATCTCCTGTCGTGCTCGCAACGGCGTGGTGGTCGCAGGGTCGGTTTCGCCGCTGACGCGCGTGGTTTGTCTACCATCAATATTGATGAGGGTCGAAAACTCGCGCCGCTCACTGAGGTTAGCCACCCTGGATAGCGGAACCTCTGTGCCGAACCGTGGTTGACCGTCCCTGCCGCTGGGCCGAAAGATTCGTTCGCTTTCAAGGTCGCGCAGACTCTGGCGCTGTTCTTGCGGATACCGTACGACAACCCTGACTTCATCATGGCCACGCTGTATCCGCTGGACCTCCGCACCATGGAAATTTGAGCGCAACTGAGCTCCCACCAATGCGGGTGTCAGACCGGCAGCACTTCCCTCGGGAGTCAGCTCGATTTCAATATGACGTTTGCCAAGCCTCAAACTATCCGAAACCCCATAGACGCCGGGCACCGCTGCAATCATGGCAGTTAGTTCTGCAGTAGCCTGATGAAGGACTTCGGAGTTTTGGTGCTTGAGCGTATATGCGATATCCGGTGCCGTCCGGACACGCTCAATGTAGTAAGCAACGTGCTCTAGATTCCACACGTCGCCGACGTTTTCTCGCCATTGTCGCTGTACGTCCTGAATCGATGCACCGCGGGCGGTTCTTTCGTTAAGATGCACCACGACGGAAGCCAGATGACTGCTATTGGGTGATATCACACTGGTTCTCGGCGTTACGAGGTTGCCCGCCATTATGCTTATGAAATCGACAGGTGTTCCGGCAAATTGGTTGTTCACGTCTCGCGCCCCGTCCGCGAATTTCTCGGCTGTGGCAAGTGTGACATCGAATGGGGTCCCTACCGGCAAAGATAGATCGACCTGAATCTCTTCGGAAGCGTTGGTCAAGTTGTCAAAGTAGATGACCCGGACAAGTTCCGTACGCATCAGCAGCAGAGCGAAAAACACAAGCAGGATTCCACACACGGGTGCAAACCATAAGCGTCGCACCGACCATGCAACTGCAGGCACGACCACTTTGTCGCGAATCCCATTCAACCACTGTCGGGCACGAGTCTGCACATCACTCAATGGCGATACGCTCCAAGGTCTGTCATGGGCCAAGTGCGCCGGTAATATAAAGAAAGCCTCGATCAGCGATACGGCCAGAACGAAGAGCACCACCCAGGGGAAGACAGTGACGAGCTGAAGCCTTACCGGCGTGACGAAGAGAAACGGCGTGAATGCGAGAATCGTTGTAATGGTACCGATAGTAATCGGCCCCACCATTACCCTTGCGCCTGAAACCGCGGCCTCGAGAGCACTCTTGCCCGACTCACGCTCGGCAGCGATGCTCTCTCCGACCACCACCGCGTCGTCCACCACGATGCCAACCATTATGAAGAAAGCGAACATCGTCGCCAAGTTCAACGTCATATCCGCGACACCGAAAAATAAGAGAGAGCCTATAAACGACAGAGGAATTCCTGCAGTTACCCAAATGGCGACGCGAAGATCGAACGACAGAACAAGGCAAACAAAAACCAAAATCGTTCCGATCACGGCGTTGCGAATAATGCGCGATATTCTCTCGACCGCTTCACCCGCTCTGTCGTTCCAAAGTTGGACAGTGACGCCGACAGGCGGTGCATAATCCGCGAGCCAACTTCTAATCTCCTGCCCCATCTTGACAATCGACTGTTGTTCAGCGGCATCGATACGAACGAGCACGGAAGGCTCTCCGTCAACCCGGGTAATGATATCCTCGTCAACGAATCCGTCACGGATTTCCGCAACATCACCCAATGTCACGATAGTTCCGTCCAGTCGGGTAATCAGTGGGATGTCCGCAAACTCTTCACCGAACTGACGCTTGGAAACCGTATGCAAAATCACTCCGCCTGCATCCGTGCGCAATTCTCCGAACGTCAAGTTTAGCGAAGCACGGCGCGTAGCATCGGATATCTCGTTGATGGAGAGTCCATTGCGGCGCAACTCTTCTTCGCTCAACTCGATCGATATTTCACGGTCTCGCGTTCCCATAAGCGTTACTTGCGAAACCGATGGCAACTCTATTAGCCCGTCCCGAAGTGACTCAGCTGCGAGCCGCAATTCGTTTTCGGTGGCCGACGAGGACGACACGGCCAGTGTCATGACTTCGATCTCCAACCGGTCGTATCGAATTTCGGGCTGTTCCGCCGAAATCGGTGGAAAGTTCTCGATTCGGTCTACCGCGTTCTGGATGTCGTCAAGAACGGCATCAGCATCTGCAAAGGTCGCAAGTTCGACCCGGACCTCTCCTTGGCCCTCGTAAGCGGTTCCCACGACCCGCTCCACGCCGGACAGCCCGACGATATTGTTCTCGATGCGGCGAACGATGTCTTCCTCAACCTCTCGCGGTGAAGAACCGCGCGATTCGACTTTTACGGTCACCGTTCGAAGATCAAATTCGGGATAATTCTGCACCGGGAGATTTGTCCCGGCAATCAAGCCTCCGACGATTATGAAAACCATCAAGAGGTTAGCAGCAACAGGATTGGCGGCGAAATAAGCGATCGGGCCTGGTTTCACAACGGTTCCTCAGTACTCAAACGACGGGCCAGGTCTACAAGCTCGTTTCCACAATGTCGACTTCCAGCCCCTCCCTGGCACCGGGCAACGAGCCAACAACAACGCCTTCACCCCAGTCGAACGCCTCGGTCACCAATCCAGAACCCGTTTGCCCAATTATCCGCAGGGCCACCGAACGGAGAGCACCGTCATCAACCACCCAGACCGTGTCGCGATCCCGCAACACGGCCTCTGGGAGCTTGTACACGTTCTGCAAAGCGGGCCCCTCGATCTCGACCTCCACGAACGTGCCGGGCAGAGGTAATGGTTTGGTCGGTTGATCTTCCGTAAATTGAAGAAAGACCGACGCGAGCCGTGATTGCGTGGCGACGACCGATGAAACACGCGCGATCGTCGCTGAGTAAGTACCGGAATCGGTATGAATTTGGGTGGGGCGCCCGATTGCCGGCGCTAGGTAAGCCAAGTCCTCCATGTCAATCGGTGCGTCGACCTGCAGTGCATCGCTCGGGTAGATAATACCCATGCTCGCTTGCTGCCCGGCCAACTCCAAGGGGCCCACTACCTCACCCACACCAACGTCGGACGTGATGACCCGACCGGCAAACGGGTAAGCAATCTCGGTTCGACTGAGCTGCAGTTCCGCGAGTCTCAAGCCCGCCTGTGCGCTTTGGAGTGCCGCTTGCGCTAAAGGGTCGCCTTGCGCCAACCGGGCTTCGGCTTCCGCGACCGAGCCCTGTGCAAACTCCACCTGCAGCGCATACTCGGTGGGGTCGAGCCTGACCAGAGGTTCGTTCGCCGCAAATGTGCCTCCATTCCTGAATACCGGGGAAACCCATTCCACACGCCCTTCAACTTCGGACATGACCGTCACACGTGCCTCTACCTTTACGGCTCCAGTCAACTCTATGTTTAAAGACTGTTCGGTGGGCGTCGGCTTCACCACGCTGACAACAGGGTCGCCGTATCCGCTAGCAGCAAGGGTGCCGACTTCAAGTTCTCCACGACCCGGGGCCCGGGCGAGGTAAAGAGCAACAATGATGAAAACCAATATCAGTGCAGGCTGCAAATAGCCGCGCCATTTCGGGTGGCCTCTTCCAGCTTCAGAGCCGTTCACTTCATTGGGCATGTCAATTTCCACCTATCTCGCTCTGTTGAAATGCACCTTATCATATATAATCCCTCTTCCGGCGTACACGGCGCTTGGAATCGTTGTATGAGGTCACGTTGAGCTAAAGTCAGCCCGCCTCCGAGAGCCAGAGTATGCGACTACCAAGCCAACGACCATAGCAACGACGTACAACCATAGCAACGACGTACAGAAAAAACTCCAACACAGGCGTTAACTCTCTGTCGGCTTTCGCCACGGGACGCCTACGCCGCCAAGGACTTTCCTGACAAACTGGTCTGCCCGGTCCATCAGCGCCTTCCAGGTCATGCCTTCCGGGGGCGGGTCGAAGCGCAGAACCGCGCTGTAATCGCGGGTTGGTTTCTTGGATGTATCGTCACTCATGAAGTTACTCCCCTCTCGAAAGGAATCACTCACCTTAGTGCCCAAACCTAAGAACAAATCAGTCGTCCCAAATGTTTCGACGACGGGCACGCCAGCCGACGCCCTGGCTGCGAGCCCCCGGCGCGGTCCCGGACGCGGGATCAGGGGTTCCTCGTCGTCGGGCGGCTCCGGCGGCGGTTTGCCGGGCGCGGCCGCCGCAGGCAGGATCACCCTCACAAGCGCCGCGTTCAGTCTTTTGAAAGTACATTCGGGTACTCCGCCTAATCCTGTGGTAGTGCGGGGACAGACCAGTGCCTTGATCTCACCATAGCAGGGTGACTATGAGAAAATTGTGTGGAATGACGAAAATAGTGTGTATTTCGGGGATGCTGCGAACGATGTCCAAGGCGAATCAGTGCCGTCGCCGGTGATCGTCGGTACCGGACATACACGGGAACGGTTCCGGCGGGGGACCTGTCCCTTCCGAAAACCTTATCCGTGGGCCTTCATAATGCAACCGTCCAGATGTGGATGAGGTTTTCGAAAGGGACAGGTTAGGGTCAACTCTCTTGGGCTGTTGTTTCCTGGGTTTGGGTACTAAAACATTGGTTCGCTTGGAATTGACCAAGCAAGACGTAGCTCGGACCGTCGAAAACTCGCCTCACTAGGGTCTGTTGACATTTAACGCATGGCGATGATGGTTGCGACGAGGTTGCAGTTTGCGGCGTAGCTGATGTCGGTCTTGTCGTAGCGTGTTGCGATGCCACGGAATTCCTTGATCTTGGCGAAGTAGTTTTCGATCAGATGTCGCCAGCGGTACATGTGCTTGTCGTAGGCCGCCGGCCGCTTCCTGTTGGCGAGCGAGGGAATGACGGCGCTTGCGCCACGTTGGTCCAGTTGCTCTCGCAGCCAGCCGGCATCGAATGCCTTGTCGGCGATGAGGGCATCGAAGTGAACGTCGTCGACCAACGGCTGCAGGAACGTCTTCTCTCACGTGCCGGCCACAAAGCGTTAACGGGAGTTCCCCTGCACACCGCCAAGCGCGAAGTTCTGGTCCACGACTATGTCGACGGTGCCGTGTCGGCCCTCATGCGCATGAGCGAAAAACGCGTGCGAGGTTACGAGAGCCTCGGCTATTCCGTCGAGAGGTCGGTCGCCGCATCGTCGCCGGAGACCGCCGACGATGACTTGTTGCGGCATACCGGCCAGTCGGAGGTCCCATAATGCGAACCATCGCTCTCAGAACCGCGGCGCCGCGCCGAGAGAAATTTGGGTAGTGTGTCAGTTTGAATTTCTTTTCTTGTAGGGACCACGTGGTCCAGGCTTGGGCGCGGCTTCATCAACGAGCGCAATTATATCTTCGATTTCCCAAAGCCTATCAGTAACGCCAGCGGCCATTGCAGGGCTGATCCGGTCCATCCGAATTGAGGATGAAACCGGTCCGGCGCATCTCGCAGAAGAAATCCGAACCGCGATATTCCCGCGTCCAACGCTAGTGATTCCAGCGGTAGCTCTGCCACAAGGAGACACGGCCATAGGCTGTCTGCTCCGCCGCGTAGGAATTGGTCGGGCTGGTGCGGGAGTCTACCGGGAAGTAAATTCCACCCGGTTTTACCAAGCGTGCGGATTCATGGATGATGTTATAGGTCGCCTTTTCAGGCACCTCGTGATGAAGAATGTATGGGGTGACGATGTCGAAGTAGTCATCCGGAAATCCGGTTTCTTCAGCCGGAGCATGACGGAAGTTCACATCCGCACCCATGTCGACGGCACGCATATGGGCGTAGCGCACCATGGGCGCGCCAATGTCCAATCCCCACACTTCTGCATCTGGGAACCGCTGTTTCAAAGCAACAACTCGTTGTCCGCAACTGCATCCCGCATCGAGAATGCACCGCTCATTACCATCGGCTGGGACAGGAACGGCTTCGGCCAATCGGTAAGTGGCGGCGCCGGTTTGCCGAGCGCCGCGTAGACGGCCTCCACGACGAGCCACGCTCGGGCGCGCAGCGGTAGATCGGCGATGAACAGATCGCCGAGGTGGTGACCCGCACCCTGGAGGAGACGCCGCACGACGGCACCCACAAGACCCCGGCCGTGCAACGCTGGCTGGCCCGGCACCCGCGCTGGCACGTCCACTTCACTCCCACCGGGGCCTCCTGGCTGAACCAGGTGGAACGCTTCTTTGCGGTGCTCACTGAAAAACAGCTGCGCCGCGGCGTTCATCGCTCCACGCAGGAGCTTGAACAAGCCATCCGCGACTACATCGACACCGTCAACGCCAACCCCAGGCCCTTCCGGTGGACCGAGTCCGCCGACGACATCCTCGCCACCATCAAACGCTTCTGCCTGCGCACCCTCAACACCGCCCAGAGGCAGCACGAACTCATCAAAACTTCAGAATCAGGACACTGATCAATGTTGTGATCAGTGCCGTCGGCTACCACTTCCGCCTCCTCCAAACTACCGTGGGTCGACGAGCGGTTCGATTTCACCCTTAAGAAAACTCGCCTTTGCCTTGCCGCGGGCCAGTTTGCCGGAGGAGGTTTTGGGTAGACTGCGTGGCGGCACGAGTATGACATGGCATGTGAGCCCGATCTGATCTTGAACACGGGAGCGGACTTCATTGACTAAAGCGGTACGAATACCGGGGTCAGACGGCCGGCATTGCACGAGTACGGTCGGCTGTTCGCTGCCGTCGTCATCCTCAAGGGTAAACGCTGCCGCGTCTCCGGAACGCATGCCGTCAAGATGCTCGACCGTCCACTCAATGTCCTGCGGCCAGTAATTGCGGCCATTGACGATCATCATGTCCTTCGCCCGACCGACGATGACCAACTGGTCGCCGTGAAAATAACCTAGATCGCCCGTATCCAACCAGCCATCTTTGAGGCATTCGGCTGTCGCCTCGGGATCGTTGAAATAACCTTGCATGACGCTCGGACCCGAGACGAAGACACGGCCGATATTTCGGTCGCTCATCATCACCCCCCCGTCCTCATCTCGGATTTCGACCGTGTGTCCGTCAATGACGGAGCCGCAGGCAACAAATGTCCTGCCTGCACCGGATCCGTCATCGGGCACGGTTACGGCGCGGTGATGGTCGCCCATCTCCTGCTTGGAAATGTGATCCATGATCATGCCGGTACCGGGCAGGCTAAAACACACACCCGACACACACTCTGCCAAACCATATGACGCGTTGAAGGCTTTTTCAGAGAATCCGCTTGAACCAAAAACTTCGGCAAAGGCTTGCATCACCTTTGGTTTGATCATCTCACCACCGATCCCGGCGATGTGCCAATTGGAAAGATCAAGGTTCGGGACTGTTGTGGTGGCGGATGCAAAGCGTCGGGCGCAAAGCTCATACCCGAAACTTGGGCTGTAAGACACCGTCCCCTTGTTTTCACTGAGAATGCGCAACCAGGTCACTGGCCGCCGCACAAATTCTTCGGTCGGGAGGTAGTCAACGGACCTCTGCGATGCCGGGCCGCCGATCACGAATCCAATCAGACCCATGTCGTGATAGAATGGCAACCAGGACACAC
The DNA here is from genome assembly GCA_965207985.1 of Rhodospirillaceae bacterium. Taxonomy (GTDB): domain Bacteria; phylum Pseudomonadota; class Alphaproteobacteria; order Rhodospirillales; family Rhodospirillaceae; genus CBDBND01. Next base: position 22,666 of record CBDBND010000030.1, read on the forward strand.
CCCTTTCTTGTGTCGATACATTTACGGCGTTGACCATGGCCCTGCAATTGGCCATGAGGTTGGCATGTGTGACAGCCACTCCCTTGGGAAAGCGCGTGCTGCCTGAACTGTATTGGATGTAGCACAGTTCGTCCGGCTGACCCGGAGAGAGGTCATCGCTCGCCTTTTTGGCCATGAGGTCATTAAGGGTTCCGACCATCTTCAACGTCAGATCTTCGGTCGCCTCTTCAACAAACGGGATAAAGTCTTCCGGGGTAATGACCATGACCGATCCGGACGACGTAATCTGATTGCGGATTTGATCCACATACGCCTCGCGCTGGCCAAAGGCCACCGGCATGGCCATGGGGACGGGAATGACGCCGGCGTATTGACAGGCAAAAAACACGATGAGAAATGCCGGTGCCGTTTCTGCCAGTAACGCCACTCTGTCACCATGCTGAACACCGCTACCGACGATATGCCGTGCCGCCTCCTTAGCTTTCGCTGATAGCTCGGTATAAGGCAAGACCGCAGTCAACTTTCCTCTCGCCGAGTAGAAATTGAACCCGGTCTCTCCTTGGGCTGCATAATCAAGTGCTTCCGGCAGTGTAGAAAAATCAGCCAGACGCAGTTGGAGAGTGCTGTTCTCAGTGGGCGTAGGTTGGAGCATGGATGAAGTTATGGAAATGGAAGAGTAAAACAGTACTTACTTACACAAGCTTTTGGAAAAGCGATAGCGGAAACTGGACGCCTCATTGATATTCTACATGCCGTGCCCTTCGATAATTCGATCATGTGACACTAGGGAGATCAGTGTCCCGATTCTGAAGTTTTGATGAGTTCGTGCTGCCTCTGGGCGATGTTGAGGGTGCGCAGGCAGAAGCGTTTGATGGTGGCGAAGATGTCGTCGGCGGACTCGGTCCACCGGAAGGGCCTGGAGTTGGCGTTGACGGTGTCGATGTAGTCGCGGATGGGTACTGTCAGACTAAATTGGCTTGTGCCAGGAAGTAAGGTCTCTTAGCCTTCGGGGATGCACAATCCTTTTCGTTACTTCAATAGTTCGCCCGAGGTCATCCGTAGCGTTGTGATGCTGTATGTGCGATTTCCACTGTCCCTGAGTGATCGACCGAGGCCGCTCGCGGATCGTGAAAGTGTACCGCGAGGGGGAGCGCGTGGCCGAATCGCTACGCAAGCAGTTCGACCGGCACCTCGCGGCGGCCAGGCAGTTAGTGGAGGCGCGAGCGGGCACGATAGCGTGGCTGCGCGAGCGCAACGGCCGGCTGCGTGCAGCGGTCGTTCGGGCGACGGAGCTGATCGCGTCGCTTCGAGAGAAGAATGCCCGGCTGCGCGCGGAGGTTCGGGATCTGAAGTGCAAGAACGCGGCGCTGGTCTCGCGGGTCGAGAAGCTGGAAGTCGACCTCGACAAGCTGCGCTCGACCCGGAGCGTCCTGTCGAAGGCGCTTTACGGCAGCAGGAGCGAGCGGCAGAAGAAGCCGGGCACCGGGCGCAAGCCCTATGTGGCCAACGGCGAGCGCTGCATCACTCTCTTCGAGATTGATGTCGAGGCCTACGAGAACACCATCGTCCGGTCGCGCTGGCGGCGGACTTGCGACTGCGCCTCCGCGCCGCGGGAGGTGACCGCGCCGCCGGTGACGCGGCTGTTCGAGACCACGCCCTACGGGATCAGCGTCTGGACGTGCATGCTCTACGAACGCTTCATCTGCTGCCGGCCGCTGCACCGGGTCGCGGCCTGGCTGGCCGACATGGGGCTGACGATCTCGCTGGGGACCCTGGCCGACAGCATCAAGCGCTTCGTGCCGCTGCTTGATGAACGCCTGAGTTACCTCCGGCATTGCGCAGAAGCAGGATCCCGGCCATACGAGCGCCTGCCATTTGCTTCAGGCCGGTGTCGATCTGAATACAATCCGCGCCTGGCTGGGTCATGCGAGCCTCGATACCGCCAACATCTACGCCGAGATCGATCTCGAGATGAAGGCCAAGGCGTTGGCGCTGTGCGATGCCGCGGAGGACGGACCGGATCGTCCGTGGAAGGAGAACAAGGGGCTGATGGCCTTCCTTGACACGCTCTGAATGCAGGAGAATATGTTGCGGAAAGATGGAGAGTTCTCATGTGTGGCGGGATGATCCAGCCTGTCCGCAACATATTTCTGGCCGCAACATATGCCCAGAGATGTTGCACGCAACATCTCTGGGCGCATCAAAGGCGCTCGTTCATCGACTGCGCGGCCGGGCGTGTGCGGCTCAGGCGCTGGTGCGAGGGATGGATCGAGCAGATCGCGGACATCTACCGGCTCAACGCTGCGCGGCTGGAGCATTCCCGTCAAGCACTGTTTTCCCATAAACGAGCGTCGCGATACGATCATTCGTTCGCGAAGCGTCGGCGCCAACAGCAGGTTGCATCTTGTGCGTGCATCATCGGGAACCGCGTCCCGGCGAGGGGACACCGGTGGATCGCCCACCTTCAAGCGCGACTCTTTCCTCCTCTCATTGCCATCTGCCGATGGGATGCAGTCGCGCCTATGCCGTGCGAAGGGCCATCGCCCCCTCGCGCGTGAATCGGAACTCGGTGCCATCCCGCCACATCCGGTGGAGCACCACGCCGACGCGTCGGGCCTTCGGCATCCCGGCGATCCGTCTTAATCGGCATCGCCTTCAGCGCACCCTTCGCCTGCCGGGTCACCCGCAGACACAGGGCAAGATCGAGCGGTGGGATCAGACCCTGAAGAACCGCATCCTGTTAGAGAACTACTTCCTGCCGGGCGATCTCAAGGCCAAGATCGGGCGCTTCGTCGCCTACTACAATCACCACCGCTACCACGAGAGCCTGAGCAATCTGACGCCCGCCGACGTCTACTTCGGGCGCGGCGAAACCATCTTACTCGAAAGGGAGAGAATCAAACGAAACACCATCAACCAACGGCGCTTGCAGCACCGCAAAACCGCCGCCTAAACTGAAAACCAAGATGGGCCAAACTCTCTCTTAGTTTATCAACCCCCGCTGTCCCAAATACTCTGACGACGGACACTCGACATTTTGTCTGAAAATGCCGTTAAAGGGGTTGTAGATCGGCAACCAAGTGGAATGTCATTCTAGGGAGTGTTAACGGCGGTGGAATAATGTCCCACGCGGAGCGGCCGGTTGGTCTGGTTCCGCCGGTACATAATCCCGCCGCCGTTGACATGGGGAGAAAGATTAGATGAATTCGAAGCTTATGGGCCGTTTTTTTGGGCTCTACCATGATTGCTGGTCTCGCAGTCACCGCGAGCACTCCAACCTTCGCCCAAAACACTTATATCACCGGGGAGGAAGCGACTCATTACATTGATTTAACTTATTTCAATTGGTCGAGTCTTTGATTGTGATCTAGTCTGATATCGAGTTGACAGCAATTGATTTTTGTTGAGGACAAAAAGGAAAACGATAAGGCTTTAGGCATCAGTGAAACGCCGGTACAGAGTAGGTCTTTTGACTCAATGTTTTATGTAGGTCGCATTTTCATAATCATGGTTGTGGTGTTTGCCTTGGCCGGATGCGCCAATATTCTGCGAACACCGCTAACACAACCTCTTGATTTTAATGGGCAAACTGACGCCGATGAAGACGGCAAAGAGATCGTCCCCGGCTCAACGGCGCAAGCGCGAGAACGCATAACTTATGGAGATGGGCCCGATGTTCCTCTTTCCGTAACTATGGCCGAACCTTATTCCAGTGCGACACCGCCACCCCTCAGAGGAGAGAATATTGGTATAAATTTTAACGGCGTTGGCCTGGCCGCATTTGTCAACACTGTTTTCAATGAGATCTTAGGTGTGTCCTTTGAAATCGATGGCGACGTCTTGGACAGGGAACAGTTGGTAACTCTGAGAACGGCGGACACCATGCCACCTGATGAGTTTTTCGAATTAGTTGTCCAAGTGCTTGAGAATTATGATATCAGCGTTGTTTATCAAAGAGGCGTATACCGCATTGTTGAAAGAGACAGGTTTCAGAGAGATATACCTAGGATAATTCGTTCACGCACATTTCCCAGTGTGCCAGCAGATATGCGACCCATATTCTATTACGCCTCAGTGCACAACGTCCAAGCATCAATACTTCGCTCATGGATGGAACTTGCGCTTGGTGACCGAATAAACGTCCTCTCCGTACCCAACGCCAATGCAATGCTGCTATTGGGACGCGCAGAAGACGTGGAAGCAGCCCTTGAAACGATAACTATATTGGATCAGCCGCACCTTGCCGGAAACCGTAGCGTTAAGATATCACCTGCCTTTTGGAGCGCGGAGCGACTGGTTGATCAGCTCGTCGAAGTCCTGACTGCAGAGGGTTACTTCATTTCTAGAGGCACTGGGTCTGCAGCTAGTATAAAGCTTGTTGCGGTTCAGGCCTTGAACATCATAGTCGCTTTTTCTTCAAGCGAGGCAAATCTCCAACATGTGGTGCGATGGGCCGCTGAACTGGATCAGCCAAGTCAAACCATCGACACTCGGGGCGTCTATTACTATCAAGTCCAAAACACTAACGCAGAGGAGGTAGCGGACATTATAGACGAACTTCTTGGTTTCGAAGCGGAAGCTCCATCCTCCGACACGGGCCAAGCGGAGGCCGCGTCAGGACCAAAACTTATCGTTGATGCGAGCCGCAATGCCATTCTTTTTCAGGGAACTGCGGAGGAATATGCGCAATTTAGTTTGCTCATGGAGCAAATGGACCGTGCGCCTTTGGAAGTCTTGATCGAGGCTACAGTTGCCGAAGTAACGTTGGATGAGGGTCAAAGCCTAGGTGTAATCTTCGACTTTGACGACGGTACCGAAATGGTGTCCAACGCGTCAGCAATCCTCTCCGATGAAGGGCTAATGATAAGTCTGATCAGGGACACTGGCGACTTTGCGGCAACGATTAACGCGCTCGTGGATCAACAGCGCGTATCTATTCTTTCCAGCCCTCGCCTCGTAACTTCGAGTGGAAGCACAGCATCCATGCAGGTTGGAACCCAAGTCCCTATAGTGACAACTCAGCAAACAGCTCCCGAAGGCACCGTTGCTGGCACCAGCAATATCCTTCAATCCATTCAATACCGTAATACAGGTGTCATTTTAACAATTGAGCCGACGATAAATTCAAGCCGAAGAGTCGAGCTAAGCGTATCCCAAGAGGTAAGCGACGCACAAAGCAACAACACATCTGATATCCAAAGCCCCATCATATTAACGAGAAGCATCAGCACCACTCTTGCATTGGATGACGGGGAAACAGTCTTACTTGGGGGTTTGATATCTGAAAACTATAGTGTGGGCGAGGCGGGGGTTCCTCTGTTAAAGGATATTCCGGTCATTGGTTCATTGTTTAAGAATCAATCGCAAAATGTCACTAAGACTGAGCTAATCGTTCTTCTTACACCTTATATAATTGACAGCCCGGAAACCTCGCAAGCGGTACGAGATGCGTTCAAAGCACAGCTTGGAGATTGGGCAAATCAACAAGAAACGCCTTCATCTACTTCGCACGCCTTTCAATAAAATTTTTAGCGCTATTGCACTTTCGTAGTGTGAGGTGGTCCTGGAAAATCGGACAGTTGTTTAAGGTGTATTCCCCCGGTTACGGAGGAATACGAGATGACGAAGCGACGGAAGTTCACGCCTGAGTTCAAGGCGAAGGTGGCGCTGGAGGCGCTACGTGGCGACCGGACGATCCAGGAGATCGCGGCGCGCTATGAGGTTCACCCCAATCAGGTCAGCACATGGAAGCGCCAGGCCATGGACGGCCTGGGCGATGTGTTCTCGAACGGCGTGGAGGCGTCCCGCCGGGACATTGAGGCCGAGGTCCACGATCTTCATGCCAAGATCGGCCAGTTGACGGTGGAGCGGGATTTTTTGGCCAAAGGGCTCAAGCGATGAGCCGGCCGGAGCGCAAGGCGATGGTGCGCCGCGACGTTTCCGGTCTCAGCTTGAGCCGTCAATGCGAGATACTGTCGATCAGCCGATCATCTCTCTATTACAGGCTGCGGGGCGAGAGCCCGGCCAACCTGGCGCTGATGCGGCGCATCGACGAGTTGTTCCTTAAACATCCGTTCTATGGGTCCCGTCAGATGGCCCGTCATTTGCGCCGCGAGGGGGGTGTCGTCGGCCGTCACCGGGTTCGGCGCCTCATGCGCCTGATGGGGCTGGAGGCGATCTACCGGGCGCCGAAGACGAGCACGCCCCATCCCGAACACCGGGTCTATCCGTACCGTCTCAAGGGCCTCGCCATCGAGCGCCCCGACCATGTCTGGTGCGCCGACATCACCTACATCCCGCTCAGGCGCGGCTTCCTTTATCTGGTCGCGGTGATGGACTGGGCGAGCCGCCGGGTCCTGGCCTGGCGGCTGTCGAACACCATGGATGCCCGGTTCTGCGTCGAGGCCTTGAATGAGGCGCTCGACACCTCCGGCAGGCCGGAGATCTTCAACACCGACCAGGGCAGCCAGTTCACCAGCTTCGAGGTCACCGGCCGCCTCAAGGAGGCCGGGATCACGATCTCCATGGACGGGCGCGGCCGGTGCATGGACAACATCTTCATTGAGCGACTGTGGCGCTCTCTCAAGTACGAGGCGGTTCACCTGCACGAGCTGACCGACGGCTTCCACGCCGAGAGGGTCATCGGCGAATGGATCGGGTTCTACAACACCGAGCGGCCCCATTCGTCGCTCGGAGGCAAAACGCCGGCGGAAGCCTACGCGGCGGGGCAGCCTGTGGATATGTTGGACAAGACTACCGCCTTGCCCACATCCCCACAGGCCCAACAACAGAAATCAAATATGATAAACAGGATTCTGGCGGCATGATCAGACAGCGGAATACACCTTAGATAAGCCGTCAGACTGTCCAAACAAGTGGGACCACCTCAAAATAACCAAGATCAATATTGGTGTCGTCTAGGTATCTCAGGACTCCCAGGCATACTAGATCTTGTATGCGGTATTTTGGGGTCTCTGGAACGGGGACTACTAGATATAGTAGGGAACTTTGGGAGCACTACGAAAGTGCAATAGCGCTAAATTTTTTCGGCTGCGAGTACATTATCAGACTAGGTTCTGTTGACATTTGGGATTTCATTTTGGACTGAATTTTGGTTCAAGCGTAAGACCGTATGTCCTTCTTGGGCTGTCTTTTGATGGGGCGGTTCGCCCTACACTGGCGGCTTTCAACGAGGGTTGCTTGACGAGCAGTGCCTCAAGCCAGGAGGGCGAACCATGGTCGAGTGTAGCAACATTTTCATAGGAATGGACGTGTCGAAGGATCGCCATGCCGTTGCGGTGGCGGATGGCGGACGTGATGGCGAGGTCAGGTATTTCGGCGAGATCGGCTCAGACGGCGGTTCGGGGTAGTGTCCAGAATCTTTCGCACATTTGTTTTGGGCTGGTGGTCTGATCCGGTCAGGCGATCATCGTTTTTTCCTTGAGCAGTTTCATGTTGAGGTATCGTTTGGCGGACCATTTGGTTCCCGCGATGTGCCTCAACCTGGCCGCGGCCAGGTTGAGGGCGCTTTCGCCGTCCGGGAATGCGCCGACCGCGCGGGTCCGCCGCCTGATCTCGCGCATCAGCCGCTCAAGCGGATTGTTGGTGCGGATAACCGCAATGGCCACCAGCAGCGAGACATTTCCGTGGTCTTCACCGACTGGCTGTCGATCACCCCGGCAGTCGCGGCAGCGGCCCGCCCCTCGGCCTCGCGGGTGCGCGCCAGAAGCGCCCGGTTGACCTCCTGCCACGTCCCGTCGTCGCGCCACTTGTAGAAATAGTACTGAACCGAGCTGCGCGGCGGAAACTCGCCGGGCAGCATGCGCCACTGGCATCTCAACCGTCGCGATATTTTCAAACAAGCTCGCGCCGCTGCACTCGTCGAGTGGCAGCAACTTGCTGCCTGAAATTACTCGAATTACGGCTTCTTCTACTCAACGCTAGTTAGTCTGACAATGCCGCCCGGAAGTCTGAATCCGAAAACACAACACGTCACCAAGTCTTCAAAAGCGATTCCCCTGACCGCCGAGTTGAGCCATCAGGCGTTGGCGTTGGCGAGCCGGCGATGTCGTTATCCCCTTGCCAGCATTGTGTCGAAATGCCGCCTCACGCGGTCCGCGGTCTCTTCTATCGACTCGACCAGCGCGTCGAAGACCAGATTTCCGCCAGCCTGCCCGACAATCGTTCTGATCTGGAGCATCGCGTCCTCGCCGGTGATCTCATCCTCGACGGCCAAACGCAGAATGCCCTGCAGATTTCGCCACAGCCGCGCCGCTTCTGCCAGCTCCTGGGCGGTATCGGCATCGATCACGCCTTGTGCACCGGCCACCTCGAAGACCGAAATCGGATCGCCGGCCAATATCTCGGGGTGCCGCGCCGCCGTCGACAGTTGCAGGAACTGGGCGAGGAACTCGACATCCAAGAGGCCGCCGCGCCGGTGCTTGATCGACCAAGCATCGTCGTTTCCGTGCTCCTCTCGTATCCGTTCGCGCATGCCGACGATATCGGCGGCGAGTTTTCCGCATTCCCGCGGCCGCGTTAGCACGGAACGCTTCACCTCGTCGAACAACATGCCTAGCTCACCTTCGGCATAGACTACGCGCGCGCGGGTCAGCGCCTGATGCTCCCAGGTCCACGCATCAGCGCGCTGGTAGTTCACGAAAGCCTCCCTGGAGCAGGCGATCGGACCTGCACTGCCCGACGGACGCAGGCGCATGTCCACGTCGTACAATTTGCCCTCGCCGGTCCGGGCTACGACGGCGCCGATCAGGCGGCGACATAGGCGGGCGTAGTAGTCGCTCGGCACCAGCGCCTTTCTGCCGTCGGATTCGGTAGCGCTAGGGTCGTGATCGTAGAGAAACAGCAGGTCGAGATCGGAACTCACCGTCATTTCGCGACTACCGAGCTTGCCGAACGCAACCACCGCGACCTCGCCACCCGGGACGCGACCGTGATCGGCGGCGAATTCCGCCTCGATCCTCGGCACCAGGACACCGATGCAGACATCGGCGATATCCGAGAGAGGCCGCCCCGCCTCGACTGGCGACAGCAGGCCGCGCAGCATGTGCACGCCGATCTGAAACACCCGGTCGTTGGCCCAGCGTCGCACCTCGTCCAGAAAGCCCTGCCAATCTGTGGCATGTCCGACCGCGGCGGCAAGGTCAGCCGACATTTCCATCGCGGTGAATTCCCGGGAGTAGAACAAGCGGATCAGCCCCTGGCGCGCCGCTTCCACAATGTCGTCGCCCATCACCGCGTCGTCCGGCAAGTCGAGATCGGAGAAGTCGCGGCTGAGGACGCTGTCGAGCAGACCCGGATGACCAGTCAGCCAGGCGGCGAGTCGGGGGGCGGCACCCATGATCTCGGCGACCAAAGCGAACAATTCGGGATGCGCGGTCAAAAGGGAGAAAAATCGGACACCTTCGGGCAGGTGGGCAAGAAATCCGTCGAAACGCGATAGCGCGGAGTCGGGATCAGGAGAGTCGGCAAAAGCCTTAAGCATAGTCGGCGCGAGCCCGCCGAGGAGTTGCCGCGCCCGCTCGCTGCGCAACGCCGGATAGCGTTCACTGAGCCAAGCCCTGACCATCGCTGATACGCGTTTCGGCTCGCCAAAGCCCATCCTGCCAAGGGCATCGAGCGTTTTCGGATCGTCTTCCTCGCCCGAGAGAACCAGCTCCTCCTCCGGCACGGCGCCGAGCTTGTTTTCGAATAGCGTCCCGAACCAACCCTCGACGACGCCGAGGTGCCTCAGCAACTCATCGGAGAACGCCTCGAGAGAGGCGAAGCCCATGAAGGCGGCGATGCCTGCCACCCCCTCCTCGCTTTTCGGCAGGCTGTGCGTCTGCGCGTCGTTGACCATTTGCAGCCGGTGCTCAAGCCGGCGGAGGAACTCGTACGCCGAGCGCAGCTCAATCGCCGCGCGCGGCGGTACATGTCCGGCGGTGGTCAGCGCGTCGAGCGCGTTCAGGGTGCCGATCATCCGCAACGCCGGGTTCCGGCCGCCCCAGATCAATTGCTGGGCTTGGGCGAAAAACTCGATCTCACGGATGCCGCCACGTCCGAGCTTGACATTGCAGCCCGCGACGGTCGTCCGGTCGGCCCGACGGGAGGCATCGATCTGCCGCTTGACCGCCTGAATGTCCTGGCCCGCCGCGAAGTCCAGGTAGCGCCGCCAGACGAAGGGCTCAAGCGACGCGAGAAACGCCTCTCCCCTCTCAATATCGCCGGCGACGGCGCGCGCCTTGATCATGGCCGCCCGCTCCCAATTGCGGCCAGTGCGTTGATAGTAGTTCTCCGCGGCTTGCGCGGAAAGGGCCACGGGTGTGGATCCCGGATCGGGGCGTAGCCGCAGATCGATGCGGAACACGTATCCGTCCCCGGTTTGTTGTCCGATGATTTTGATCAGATCGCGAGTCAACCGGGTAAAGATAAACTGCTGCTCGCCGCCGTTAGCTTGCAGCACCGCGTCCTGGTCGTAGAGCACAACTAGGTCGATATCGCTGGAATAGTTCAGCTCGCGTGCGCCGAGCTTGCCCATGCCGAGAACGAACAGCCCGGAGTCGGCCTCGAGCATCTCCGGATCGGTTGGCGCCAGATGGTCCGCTCTGTACAATGCGCCCAGCAGATGGCGGCAGGCCGCCCGCAGCGCCGCTTCGGCGAGATCCGATAGCGCAGCGGTGACTTTCTCGAGCGGCCAGACGCCGACGATGTCGGCGACCCCGATGGCCAGCGCGCCGCGCCGCTTGGCAAGACGCAGGCGCTTCATCAACGCCTCAGTCGTTTCCATTTTGCTGATCGCCCCGGCGCGCGCGGCTTCGAGTGCTACGGCTTGCGCCGCCTCGGGGCCGTCTTCAATCAGCAGCCGGGCGAAGCTCTGATCCGCGATCAGGCTGCGGCTCAGATAGGGGCTGTTTCCGAATACCACGTGCAACAGGTCGGCGGCGGTAGGATCGCACTCGACGTCCTCGGTGAACGCGCGCAGAGCGGCGTCCTCGCAGTCTTGGGCCGCTTCCCGCCATCGCTCCCAATGCAGTTTCGCTGTGACCTCATCTGTCGGCGCCGGCAGGGCGGTCCCGCCATTTCTCCAGTCTTGAGCTCCGTCGATCATATCGTCTCCGTGCATCCTCCATAAATTCGCCTCACTTCGACGATGAATGATAACGGATTTTGACAATCAGATAAGCGACAAAGCTGGAGCCAGGAATGGGCGGCCGGGCATTGTCAGACTAAATTAATTTGTTAGTCTAGCAGGCTGCTGAAAAAGTCTTCCTTTTGAGGCTTTGGAATGATTCTTTCTCTTTGTTGATTGCATGGAGGAAGTAATGCGTGGAGGCGACGATCGGACGGAGGGTCTTTTTTCTTATGTGAGCTGCGAGGCTCGTGTTCCGGCGACGCATCCGCTTCGCCTGATCCGTGGGCTGGTTGATGAGGCGCTGGAGCTTATGTCGCCGGATTTCGAGGGGTTGTATTCGAAGATCGGGCGTCCCTCGATCCCGCCGGAGAAGCTGTTGCGTGCGCTCCTGTTACAGGCCTTTTACTCAATCCGCTCGGAACGTCAGCTGATGGAGCAGATGGATTACAACCTGTTGTTCCGTTGGTTCGTCGGATTGTCGATGGACAGTGCGGTGTGGGATGCGACGACGTTCAGCAAGAACCGCGACCGGCTGCTGGATGGAGAGGTTGCGCGGAGGTTCCTGGCGGTGGTTGTGGAGCAGGCGCGTCGGCGCGGCCTGCTGTCGGACGATCACTTTTCCGTGGACGGGACGCTGATCGAGGCCTGGGCGTCGATCAAGAGCTTCCGCCCCAAGGACGGCGGCGACGAGCCGCCGGGGCCGGGGCGCAACTCGGAGAGGACCTTCCACGGCGAGAAGCGGTCCAACGAGACCCATGCCTCGACGACCGATCCCGACGCCCGGCTGTACCGCAAGGGGAATGGCCAGTCCTCGCGTATGGCCTTCATGGGCCACGTGTTAATGGAGAACCGCAACGGGCTCCTGGTCGGGGCCTGCCTGACCCGGGCCACCGGCACGGCGGAACGCGAAGCCGCCCTGGCGCTTCTCGATGCCCATCGCCCGGGACGGCGGCGGATCACGCTGGGCGCGGACAAGGCCTATGACGTGGCGGCCTACGTCGAGGCCTTGCGGGCGCGTCGGATCACCCCGCACATCGCCCGCGACGACCATGTAACCAAGACCGGCAAGCGGCGGCGCACCTCCATTGACGGCCGCACCATGCGCCATTCCGGCTACGCCGCCAGCCTGCGCATCCGCAAGCGCATCGAGGAGAGCTTCGGCTGGATCAAGACCACCGGCGGGCTGGCCAAGACCCGGCACAAGGGCATCAAAAGGGTCGGCTGGATGTTCGAACTGACCGCCGCCGCCTACAACCTGGTCAGGCTCCCCAAGCTGCTGGCGGAGCCCGTGCCATGACGGCACCGGTGGCCTGCCAGCTGATCGGCCGGTGGCGGATCGTCGAGGCCAACCTGTGGGACCGCGGCTATCTCGACCTCGACGGGCCCGCCGTGCTGGTCATTCGCGAAGATGGTCACGGCGAGATCGCCTTCGGCGCTCTGAACGCCAGCCTCGACCTGGAATACGGCCGATCCATCGTGTTCTTCACCTGGGCCGGCTTCGACGAGATGGACGAAGTCAACGGTTCAGGATCGGCCGAACTCCTCGACGACGGATCGTTGGAGATTGAGTTCGCCTATCATCTCGGCGATAAGGCCACCCTCAAAGCCGAACCAGCCACTTTTTCAGCAGCCTGCTAGAGCTTTATGTGATTAGACGGAGTCATTTTAGGGATTCACAAGCTTTTCGATTTCTGATTCAAGATTCTTGCTGGGTAAGGAGGCCAGCAAGGATGGCAAGAGCTTATTCCCTTGATCTTCGAGAACGGGTTATTTCGGCTGTGTCGCGCGACGGGATGTCGTGCCGGGCGGCGGCGCGGCATTTCGGGATCGGCGAGAGCACGGCGGTTGCCTGGCTGGCGCGCTACCGGCGGACGGGCAGCGCGGCGCCGGGCCGGATGGGCGGTTACAAGCCGCGTGCGATCCGGGGGGCGCACGAGCGCTGGTTGCGGGACCGGGTGGCGCGGGGGGATTTCACGCTTCATGGGCTTGTCGGGGAGCTGGCGGATCGGGGCCTGAAGGTGGACTACCGTTCGGTCTGGACCTTCGTTCACGAGCAGGGCCTGAGCTATAAAAAAAACGCTGGTGGCTGGCGAGCGTCGGCGCCGTGACGTGGCGCGCCGCCGCGCTCAGTGGTTGAAGTACCGCGACCGGGTTGACCCGACGCGCCTGGTGTTCATCGACGAGACCTGGACCAGGACCAACATGGCGCCCCTGCGGGGCTGGGGGTCAAAGGGCGCGCGACTGATCGGCGAGGCGCCACATGGCCGCTGGCACACCGCGACCTTCCTCGCCGCGCTGCGCCACGACCGAATCGATGCGCCCTGGCTCGTCGACGGGCCGATCAACGGCGAGCGCTTCCGCATCTATGTGCAGGACGTGTTGGTCCCAACCCTCAAGCCCGGCGACATCGTCATCATGGACAACCTCGGCTCTCACAAGTCCAAGGCCGTGCGACAGGCCATCCGCCAGGCCGGCGCCCGGCTCCTGTTCCTGCCCAAGTACTCCCCCGACCTCAATCCCATCGAGCAGGTCTTCGCCAAGCTCAAGCATCTGCTCCGCCTCGAAGCGCCGCGAACCGTCGAGGCCGTCTCAGCCGCCATCGGCAGACTCCTCGATACCTATACCTCAAATGAATGCGCCAACTATTTCAAAAACGCAGGATATGACCCAACCTAAAATCATACCGCTCTAGTGAGGTGAGTTTTCGCCGTTCCGAGCCGCGCCTTGCTTGGTCAATTCCAAGCGAACCTATGTTTTAGTGCCTAGACCCAGGAAACAAGGGCTCAAGAGAGTTGACCCTAACCAGTTAGTCTGACAATGCCCAGCCAAGACATGGATGACGATCCCGTCTTTTTGCACAATGCCTTCGGCGTAAATCAGGCTGGCCCGCAAGATGGGTTTGCGAAAGGCCTGAAAGGTTCTTGGCCAAACGATCAGGTTGGCCACGCCGGTTTCGTCCTCGAGCGTAATGAACACCGTGCCTTTGGCGCTGCCCGGCCGCTGCCGGCAGATAGACAACCCGGCCACGGCCACTTTTGTACCGACCGGGACGTCCGTCAGGCCGCATGAGGACATCACACCCTTTTCTGTCAGTTGCGTGCGCAAAAAGGCGACGGGATGACGCCGCAGGGTCAACCGCAACGCAGCGTAGTCTTCGACCACCTCTTCGCCAGGGCTGAGATCGGGCAGCGGCGGCGGCAGTTCACACTGATGATCGTATGCTTTTACACCCCACTGGGCAAACGACCTCATCAACCCCGATCCCCAGTTCAAGTCACCGCTGCCATCGGCACAAGCCCCGTTACTTTCGCGACGAAGCGGCCGCGGCGTGGGGACTGGTTACTGATGAGGCATCGCGGCGCAGTCTTAAGAGGAAAGGGTTGGCTAACCTGGCTGGCAGTCCAAGCCGCTGTAGGGAGAAAGGTGGCATTGATCCAGACCGACGCAGTCCCTTCTGAAAATCTTATTCACATTCATATGCTTCCGCATCATGAACGCCGGCGGGTAGGGTTAGTTGGAAGGACCGGGTTCGAACCTTACAGGGGACTGGCCAAGACGACGGTCGATGCCAACGTGGTCCAGGTAGTAAACAGAACCAGGATGGTGATAGCGGTCTTTAAGGTGGTATCCATTTTAATCGTCCTCTTGTTCAGGCCATTTGAATGATGTTTGACTACCTGGGCCTGGTTGATCCGTAACGCTTGACGGGACCAATTTGCCTTACTTGTGTAACAACGGAATGCCAGCAAGGCCGGTACTTTGTAAGAGCCCGTAACAGAGGGCTGCTCTGTTACCGGATGTTGCGTGATTTTTCGGTTTTCAGGAGTCCATTCCGAAAGCCTCATCTACATGCGGACGTTTTGCGTTCTGGATATAGGCGGATAAGGTTCGCAGAAAGCACAGCATCCCGTAGATAAAATAGTCAGCGACATCAGTGAGACGAGGTTCTCGAAAGGGACAGGTTTTCCAAAGGGACGGCTATCGTCCCTTCAGACAGGAAAGGGGAAGTACGCAATGACACACAAAGTCCTGTTTGCCGTTCTTGCTGCCTTTCTGGCGATGGCAAGTACCGCCGCTTACGCCGCACCCGACCGCGACCCCCTCCCGGAAGGTTTCGTCTATCTGAATGAGGCGATCCCTGACCTTGTGATCGACCTGCGCTATGCGACCGAGAACAATTTCGTCGGTCAGCGGATCGACGGGTATCACCATGGGCAGGCAATCCTATCGGAACCAGCCGCAGCAGCGCTCGCCAAGGTCCAGGCAGCCCTACGGACATTCGGGCTCGGCCTCAAGGTCTTTGATGCCTACCGGCCCCAGCGGGCGGTCGATCACTTCGTGCGTTGGGGCCAAGATCTGGACGATCGACAAACCAAACCGGATTATTACCCCGATGTTGCTAAAGAGAAGCTGTTTACAGAAGGCTATATCGCCAGCCGCTCAAGCCACTCACGGGGGAGCACGGTCGATGTCACCATTGTGTACCGCGATGGTAACGGCTCGGTCCATGAACTCGACATGGGGTCCCGGTTTGACTTTTTCGGTCCCATTTCCTGGCCCAACAGCCGCGAGGTCACGCCTCAGCAAGGGGCAAACCGGGCATTGCTCCAGAGCCTCATGAGGGCGGAAAGGTTTGTCCCTTATACCCAGGAATGGTGGCATTTTACCCTAAGCGACGAACCCTACCCGGATACCTACTTCGACTTTCTAAACTGAGTGCCGCCGACTGCCACCGCAACCGGTCGCCTGTGCCCCCAATCCTTATCCAGGCCTGAGCGGTGTGCTTTTTGTGCAGCAAAGTATAAGGTTTTCTCAAGAGACCGCCTTGAGAGCGTCGAGGAAACGGTGGGCTTGGGAATGGTCAAGACTTCGGGCACGTTTGACGCAGAAGCAACGATGGTCGCAGCAAAATATAGTGACGCCTATAGTCGCCAAGGTCACACGAGATCGGATGATGGGCGATCTGGCACGGGATTTTCCCGGTTATGGCTGGGAGACCAATCAGGGCTACGGCACAGCCGAACATCGGGACGCTCTCCATCGTCTCGGTGTCACCCCTCACCACCGCAAGAGTTCCGCGCCGGTACGAGCAGTGTTGGAAAACCATTGACCAGCCGGTGCGTTCGCAGGCGAACCGGCCCCAATTTTTGATCCCGATTGCCGTTGCTATTGGTGCACGTAGGGCGCACGCTTGGGGGAGCACTTCATCAGGTTTGGTTCCCGGTCACCAAAAACGACAAAGGACACACTTATGTTGAACCATAGCTTGCGCAACACCGTATCCGCCGCCTGTGCAGCAGGCGCGATGGTTTTCCTCGCTGGCACGGCCCACGCCGGCGAACCTTTGGGCCGCGGCACTTCCGTCGATGATTGGGAGGGCTGGGCAACAATCCTAAAGAGCGGCAAGGGGTATGCTTCAACGCCCATGGGGCAAGTGCATTACCGTGACATCGGGCCGCGCGATACCAAACATCCTATCGTTCTGTTGCATCAGACACCCATGTCGATGATCCAATTCGCCGAGATCCAGAATGCGTTTGCCGAAATGGGCATTCGCGCCATTACGACGGACCGTCCCGGTTACGGACTGTCCGACATGCCGCCGGAACAGCCGACCATTGAAGAGTATGCCGACAACCTGGTGCCGGTACTTGATCACCTTGGGTTGGACAAAGTCGTCATTGCCGGCCACCACACCGGTGCGCAGGAAGCGGCCGCGTTTGCAGCCCGGCACCCAGACCGGGTCTCCGCCATCGTCATGCACGGCGCAGCCCAGCTCACTCAAGAGGAAGCCGATGCCTATCTGTCTTCACCGGGACGGGACCGGACACCGCGGGCGGACGGCTCCCATATCGCCCACCGCTTCAATCCGGACGCTCCGCCGGACCGCCAGGAAATTCTCAATGCCAAACAGTGGCTGATGATAACGTCTTACATTCAAGGCCCCGACATTGGGCATTGGGCGGCGTTCCATTACGACATGCTGCCCGACCTGATGGCGATCAAAGTGCCTAGCTTGATTCTGACCGATACCAAAGACCCGGTGAATGTCATGGACAAGCGGATTGTTACCACCCACCGTCCAGACTTCAAGTACATCGAGTTTTCGCAAGGCGATTTGCTTGAGTTCATGGCTGAGCCGAAGCGCTGGGCTGAAATCGTTGCCGATTTCATGAAGTCGGTGGAGGCGCAGCAGGATACGGCCAGTCTCGATCGTTAACGGTGATTTTCGGTTGGATTTGATGACGGTAACGTTTTTTCCGGAGACATTGCTGTGTCACTAGGACGTCTTTTTTTGACCGGCGTCGGATTATTGACCGTTGCCGCCAACGCATTTGCAGAACCGGTAAGCCCGTCGCACCACGTCGCTGGAGCCGCCGATATGGCGATTAACGCTGACGGGCATATCGCCGTGCTTTGGGTTGATCGTGCGCCGGAGTTGAACCGCGATCTCTCTGACGATAGCGCCAATTCCCCGTTTTCCCGCACCGACCTTTACGTCGCCTTGTCCCGAAACAGCGGTGAGACTTTTGATACGCCGGTGAAGGTCAACCATGACCCGTATGTGGTGCGGGGGCCGTCGATCAATAAGCCGCGTATCGCCGCTGGTGCGGATGGCACGTGGCATATCTCCTACGCCGCCAATGAAGTGCATCCCACGCTGGATTTACCCTATATGGCGTCGCACTACACTCGTTCTACTGACGGTGGCCGTACTTTTGAAGACCCGCGCCGCTTGTCGGCTATGCCCGAGGTGGACAGAACAAATGCCACCCACGGCGATTTTATGTCTACGGCCGGGTTTCAAACGATTGCCACGACAGCCGACGGTCAAGTGCACGCATTTTGGATCGATACCCGATTCCGCACGGCCCACAACGATGCAGGCGCTCTGTACACTGCTGTATCGTTAGACGGGGGCAACTCTTTTAGCGGCGACAAACAACTGCTGGCGACGGATGTGTGCCCGTGTTGTCAGTTGATGACAGTGACGGATGCGAACGGAGACATCCTGCTCGGACTGCGCGACATTTCCGCCGAAGGGTTCCGCCAGCACGTCGTGGCACGCCTCGACAGACGAACAGGATCGCTCTCCCAAACCGTCGACGCCGGGTATGCCACATGGGAAATCGCCGGATGCCCCCTGAAGCCGACGGTCGTTGCCGAGAAAGAGGGTAAAATCTTTACTGCTGTCTATAGTGGCGGTGAGGATAATCCTGGTGTCTATTTCTCCTCTTCCGCGGACAGCGGCACCTCGTTCGCTCCATCCGTTGCGGTGCATGCCGGTGCCCTGACCTCTGACGCGCCTGCGATTGCAGTGAACGACAGCCATGTTTTTGTGGCCTGGCACGGCAAGACCAACGGCCCGCGCCAAATTTTCTATCGCATGTACACTCATGACGGTAGCTTTGCCGGAGAGGTGTCGGCGGTAACGGCAGGACCGGACAACGCTTCCAATCCGGTTGCGCACGTCCGCCCCGATGGCCGTTTCCAGCTGGTTTGGACCCAGTCGGACCGTATTCACTCAGCCATTTTGCCGGCAACTCCCGGGCCCATTGAAATCGGTTTGCGCTGAGGGGCGGTTGCCCCTATAACGCTTGCATATCGGGCCCCTGGAGCCTGGGGTATCGCACCTCTGAGGGAGATTGGTATGAAATCGTGGACCGTTGCCATTACCGGTTTGGCAGCCCTTGCAACAGCCGCTCAGGCTGAGGTCATCAGTCCTGAAAGCCACATCGCCGTCGCGCCGGATATCGCGCTGAACGCCAACGGCGATATCGCTGTCATGTGGGTGGATCGGGCACCTGAGTTTAGCGGCGAACACGAAAACCATGATCGGCATCTGTCCTTCACCGACCTATATGTTTCCATCTCCAAGGACGGCGGCCTGACCTTTGGCGAGCCTGCTCTTGTCAATCACGGCTCCGGTGTCAATCACGGCTCCGGTGTGGTGTGGGGACAGTCGGTCAGCCGTCCACGCATTGTCGGTTCTGTTGACGGTACATGGCATATCTCCTATGCGGCCAATGAAATCCATCCGACTATGGACAAGCCGGCGCTGACCTCCCATTACACCCGTTCATTGGATGGCGGCGTGACGTTTGAAGCACCACGGCGGCTGTCCACTCTGACGGATTCAGATCTCAGCGAAATGATCCACGGCGGTTTCATGAGCGCGGCGGCGTTTCAAACCCTTACTTCGGCGCCGGATGGCAGCGTCCACATGTTCTGGGTCGACACACGTCATATGTCACCAGAACAAGGCACAGGGGCTTTGTATACGGCCGTATCGCGCGATGGTGGCGACACCTTTGGCGGTGACCAGGAATTGTTTGCCGCCAACGTCTGCCCCTGCTGCCAGCTGATGGCGACGGCCGACGCAGATTCGGATGTTTACGTCAGTCTCCGGGACGTGTCGGACGACGGTTATCGTCAGTCCACCGTGACCCGAATCGCGCCCGACGGAACCATAAAGAGCGATCGCGTGGATACCGGGGGCGCGCCCTGGCTGATTGATGCCTGTCCGCTGAAACCCACGGCCGTAGTGACTCGCGGCGACGCAGTTTTCACGGCGGTGTATGGCGGCGGGGAGGAAGAGCCCGGTGTGTTCTTTTCTTCGTCCATGGACGGCGGCAAGTCGTTTACCCGGGCCATGCCCGCCCACGGGGATGCCATCGTGTCTGATGCGCCGTCCTTGGCACTGAACGACAGGTACGTTCTCCTGGCCTGGCACGGCAAGACGGACGGTCCGCGCCGGGTGTTCTACCGGATGTACGACTTGATGGGCGCGCCCATTGGCGGCGTCGGTGAAATTGACTCAGGCGAAGGACATGCGTCCAGCCCGGTGGTGATCACCCGGCCCGACGGGCGGTTCCAGGTGGCCTGGGAGCAGGACGACCGGATTTACACAACGGTCCTGCCCGATGCGCCGCAGGAAATCGAAATCGGTCTCAGGTAAGACTGTGCGCCGTTTATTTCTGAGTTTTGTTGCCGCAGCGGTTCTGCTCGTCTTGGGGCAGGCGCAGGCCGAGTCCGCTATTGAGCAGATCAGTCCCGACGACCTCAAAACCATTTTGCAAGCGGAGCAGGGCAACGTGGTGGTTCTCAATCTGTGGGCCACGTGGTGCGCGCCCTGTCTGGTCGAGATTCCCGACTTGCAAAAGCTCGAAGCGGATATAGCCGATCAGAACGTCAGTCTCATCGGTATTTCCGTCGATGAGCCCCGCGGCAGCACACGGCATATTGAGGACATGAGGGACAGACGTTTTCCCGGGTTCCGCACCTATGCCCGCGACAATCGGGATACGGACTATCTGGTCAGTGTGGTCGACCCGGCGTGGAACGAGGTGGTGCCGACCACCTATATCATTGGCCGGGATGGATCCGTGCACACACGCATCCAAGGCAAGAAGTCTCTGGACGAATTCAAAGCCGCCGTTTCGGCGGTCATGAATTAACGGTCTCCTATACTTTTTTGGTCCCTCCACACCCCGAAACGACCCCCATATCTTGAGTCACCGGACTCCCCGACTCCCACATATGGGGATCCTGGGGGTTTTCCCCACAACCCTGTGGACAGATTGTTAATCATTTTGTTAATCATTCTCTAATCCATTGATTCCATTATAGGAGCCATACATAGGCGGCCCGCGAAAGAGGCCGCATTTTTTGGGGATATCGCTTGGGCACTAACCTCCCGAAGGGGAGGGCGCCGCTCCAAGTTTCGGGGATGCACGGTACATGGCCAAAAAGGCGAAAACGAAGCCGCAGGGCGCGTCAAAAAGCAACGCCCTCAAAACAAACGTGATTTACGGCGGCGATTGCGTCGAGGCGATGAATGGTCTGCCGGAGAACTCCGTCGATCTCATTTTTGCCGATCCGCCTTACAACCTTCAGCTCGGTGGCGAACTGCACCGGCCCGACAACAGCCGGGTCGACGGCGTGGAAGAGTCCTGGGATCGCTTTAGCGACTTCGAGGCTTATGATTCCTTCACCCGCGATTGGCTCAGTGCCGCGCGCCGCATTCTCAAGGAAACCGGCACACTTTGGGTGATCGGCAGCTATCACAATATCTTCCGCGTTGGCACGGCGGTGCAGGACATCGGCTTTTGGGTTTTAAACGATGTCATCTGGCGCAAGACCAATCCAATGCCCAATTTCCGCGGCACGCGCTTTACCAATGCCCATGAAACGCTGATTTGGGCCGCCAAATCCAAAGACTCCAAATACACCTTTAATTATGACGCGATGAAGAACCTCAACGAGGGTCTGCAAATGCGTTCCGACTGGTCGTTACCGCTATGTACCGGCGCCGAACGCCTCAAAGGTGACGAAGGATCAAAACTGCACCCGACCCAGAAACCTGAGAGCTTGCTCTATCGCGTCATTCTCGCCGGCACCAAGCCGGGTGACGTGGTGCTGGATCCGTTTTTCGGCACGGGCACCACAGGCGCCGTCGCCAAACAACTGGGGCGCACATACATAGGAATCGAACGCGATGGGGATTACATCAAGGCTGCGCGTCAGCGTCTTAAAGCGGTCAAAAAAGTCGAAGACCAAACCCTTCTCGATACGCCGTCCAAACGTGCTCAGCCGCGCATACCGTTCGGGTCGGTTGTGGAGCGCGGTCTCCTTAGGCCGGGCACCGTCCTCACCGACGCTGCAGGACGATACGCCGCAAAAGTGAAAGCCGACGGCACTTTGATTTCCGCCGAGCACCGCGGCTCCATCCATCAGGTCGGTGCGGCCGTCCAAGGTGCGCCGGCGTGCAACGGCTGGACCTTTTGGCATATGGACATGAAAGGCACCAAGGTGGCGATCGACGTATTGCGCCAGAAAGTGCGCGCCGAACTGGGCGAGGAATTGCAATAGCGACCCGATTTAGATTTCAAAACCGATAACACCAAAACAACCTTAAGCCCCGCCCTGGGGGGAGATATGGGGACGGGGCTTTTTCTTTGGCTTCGCGGTTCCGCAAGATCGGTAAACAAGGCTATCATCCCGTCATCATATGTGAGGGGAATGCCAGCATGGCCGGACCGCCGACCTTTGAGATAGACCGCACCCAGCAAAAGCTGGGGCCCATCTGGCTGCAGCCGGGGATCGCACCCATTAACGTGATCTCGCTGTTCTTCTGCGCGATGACGGTGATCATTTTCGTCACGGCGTCCGGCGTTATCGCACCCTAGCGCGAGCAGGTGGTCGTCGTATTCACCGGGCGTGGCCGAAGCGATGGCGATGTCGGCGGGCTCCGCTCTGCCGGACGCAAGCAGCTCGCGCGCCCAGCGCATGGCCTCGACCGCTTCGTGATAGGCTGTGGCCGCGCTCACGGCGGAGATGTCCGGTGACTTTGTTTCGTCGCGCACGATTTCGACTGTCTCGCCATCGAGCCAGTCGGGCACCGGCCGGGGGCCCGCGTTCCAGCGCAGCGGCACGCGGCGGGCGATGGCGTGGACAAGGGGCCGCCAGACCGGCGAGAGTTCGGTGATGCCAACGATCTCGATCGGCCCGAACAGCGCCGCTACGTGATCCAGCCGCGCAAGCCCAGCGGCGACAAGATCGGCAGGACGCATCATGGACTGCGGCAGGTACTTGTTGTACCAGCGGTAAAACGTGGTGCGGGGCACCCCAAGGGTGTCCAGCGTACGCTTGGCCGGCAGATGCGACTGTTCCACCAGCCTGATGATCTCAAGCTTCTCGGAGGCGGTGATTGTAGTAGGCGACGACCCTGGCGGCCTCGCGCCGGCGCTGGTCGAGCGCGATCCCGTGAACGGGTCCGAGGGTGGCGCGCTTCAGGCCGGCGGGTCCCCTGGATTGCACGACATAGACCTTGCGGCCGTTGCGCTGGACGCGGACGCCGAAGCCCGCCAGGTCGCGGTCCCAATAGAAGGCATCCTTGCCGGTGGCCGGCAGCGCGGCGATGCTGCGGATGGTGAGACGGAGGGTGCTTCTCTTGGGCATGGCGTTCCCCGGCGGCGCGCCCCGGATCGGGTCTGAAATATGGTATCAACACGCACCTGCGCGGCATCATCTCGATGGGGTATCCTAGACCCCGTGTGACCCCGTTGCAAGGGAATGGAAACGCCGGAGAATTGAAAATAACTAATCTCTATAACCCGTTAGGCACCGTCTGACCCCGCAGAGAAAAATATGCCTGTCTTCTAATCTCTGAACAACATCGTGTTCTCCTTAACTAGTGAATCAAACGACGGAAGCTCCCCCCCCCCCCCCCCCCCCCCGTCTGAGGGAAAGGAACCATAACGACGGAGTGTTGCAGGCGGCGTCCTGCATCGAAGTTAAGGCGATGTTTGAACAGGTTAGAGAGGCGGCCCAGGGAACATAGAACGCCGGGTCATCACCATGCCAACACGGCGCTGCATGAGCTTAAACAGCGCGAAGATCAATCTCTGGGTTCAGGCGGCCACAAACAGACGCTGCAAATACCTGAGACCGCAGGGTCTCTCCATCAGGGGAAGTTCCACAGATCATGGCAGCCCGGCGTGTTTTTGCCACCCGGCCTCACGTTTTGCGCACCGTCCAGACCACCTTGCCGGCGATGTGGGCCTCGTCGGCGAGGCAGGAGTAGGGAGCATAGTCGGGATTGGCGGAGATAAGCCGCAGCCGGTGCGGTTCTTGCCCCTGCACCACTTCGATGCGCTTGACCACCAGGCCGTTGCCGTCCCACAGCACGAACAACTCGCCGGTGGCCGGAAACCGCTCAGGAGTTTTGAGTCAGACTGTTAGACGCAAGCTCCTAGAGAAGCTTGACCAGCGCGACGACCAGGCCGCCCTGGGCGATCAGCGCACCGAACATCCATTTGAGAAGATCAGCCTTTACCGCTTCGATTCTCGCCTCGACCTTCGCGGTTTCGATCCTGGCTTCCTGCCGCAACGCTTCTATGCCAGCCGTGGTCTCTTGCCGTAGCGCTTCCATGCCGGCCTCGATACGGGCAATGTCGGCTTTGGTCGCGAGGTTGGCGTTGAGCAGTGCAACATGCTCCTCAGCCAGGGTCTCAGCCTGCTTCACGGTGAAGCCGCTCTCCGTCAGGCGCTTGACGAAGCGGTGAGTATCGAACGCTATTGCCTCAGTCATGGCTCAATGATAGGAGCCGCGCAGGCGCTCGACAAGGACCATCGGAGAGACCGCACCCAGGCTCGCCGAGAAGCTCCGCCACCTGAACTTGACTGAGCACACCCCGACAGGTGCTCCCGTAAAACCACCATCACTTGCCGGGCTTCCAATCGGGTGGCGCCAGCTCGAAACCAGCAAACTCAAAAGCCGGTGCGACGGTACATCCGACTAGGGTCTGTTGACATTTAACGCATGGCGATGATGGTTGCGACGAGGTTGCAGTTTGCGGCGCAGCTGATGTCGGTCTTGTTGTCGGTTTCACTAAATACCGGACAGTGATTTCGGTAAATACCGGACAGTAGATTTCATTAAATACCGGACAGCGTATCGGGCTCTTGTAACGTTCTAATCGGGTGCGCCGTTTTAGCGTCTCATGCTTCGGCTTTTGCCGGAGGTGAGCATGCCAAAACGGAAGCAGACGAGACAGATAACCGTGAAAGATGTTCGAACGATTCTGCGCCTGAGCTGCGCGGAGGGTTTGTCGGTCCGCCAGATTGCGGATCGGCTTCGGATCGGCAAGTCGTCGGTATCGACGTATTTGTATCGGGCCCGCGAGGCGGGGCTTACGATATGGCCGTTGCCGGAGGCCTATGCCGACGATGATGTCCTGAAAGCGGCGTTGTTTGGCCGCAAGGGCCGGCCGCGGCGCGATCCGGTGGAGCCGGACTGGGCGTATGTCTCGACCGAGCTGAAGCGCAAGGGGGTGACGCTGACCCTGTTGTGGCAGGAGTACCGCGAGAGCCATCCCGACGGCTACGGGTATACTTGGTTCTGCAACGGGCTGCGGGCCTTTGAGCGGCGTACGAGCGCGCGCTTCCGCCATCGCCACCAAGCCGGCGAGGTGATGCAGACCGATTATGCGGGGCTGACGATGGAAATCATTGATCCCGCGACCGGCGCGGTCCAGGTGGCTCAGATCTTCGTCGCCGTTCTAGGCGCGTCCTCCTATACGTTTGCCATCGCCAGCCCCAGCCAGAGTCTGGCCCACTGGATCGAGAGCCATTGCCGCGCGTTCTCGTTTTTTGGCGGGGTATCGAGGAGCGTGGTGTGCGACAACCTGAAATCGGCGGTGGTCAAGCCGCTGTGGTTCGAGCCGACGCTGAACCCGACCTTTGAGGCATTTAGCGAGCATTACGGCACCACGGTGCTCCCGGCGCGTGTACGAAAACCGACGGATAAGGGAAAAGTCGAGCGATCGGTGCAACTGGTCGAGCGCTGGATCCTGGCCCGTCTGCGCAACCGGCGCTTCTTCTCGCTGGGCAAGCTCAACGAGGCGATCGCCGAGCTGTTGCTGGACCTCAATGATCGGCCGATGCGTCATGTCGGCCGCTCCCGGCGCGAACTGTTTGAAGCGGTTGAACGGGAGACGCTGGCACCGTTGCCGGTGCGGCCCTTCGAGTATGCCGAATGGAAAAGCGCAAAAGTGCACCTCGACTACCATATCGAGGTCGATCATGCCTTCTACTCCGTTCCGCACGCCCTGATCGGCCGCCGCGTTCGTGTGCGCCTGACCCACAAGGCGGTCGAGATCTTCCACCAACACAAACGTGTCGCCTGCCATGTCCGAACCCGCCGGCGGGGAAGTCACGTCACCGTTCCGGCGCACATGCCTCCGAACCACCGGCACTACGCCAATCGGACCCCGGAAAGATTGAAGCGCCGTGCGGGCCTGATCGGCAAAAACACCCTGATCTTCGTCGAGCGCACGCTGCGCGACCGGCCCCATCCGGAACAGGGCTATCGGCGCGCGCTGGGCGTTCTGTCCCTCGTCAGGCGATATGAACCCGCGCGTGTGGAAGCAGCCTGCAAGCACGCGCTTGAGGTCAACACCACCAGCTATGCCTCGGTCAGATCCATTCTCGAGACCGGGCTCGACCGGGCGCCGCCGGATCCCGAACCCCCGCTGCCTCTGCCCGAACACCAACAGATCCGCGGCCCCGGCTACTACAAGTGAAAGGAAAACAAAACCCATGCTGACAAACCCGACCCTTGAACAGATGCAGCGCCTCGGCCTCCATGGCATGGTCGGTGCATACCGCGATCTGGCCGAACAGGCCAATGAACTCGGTCATGATGACTGGCTCGCGCTGATGCTCGACCGCGAAGAGACGGTGAGGGCCGACAAGCGCCTCGCGAACCGGCTGCGAGCCGCGAAGCTGCGCTTCCCGGAAGCCTGCATCGAGGATGTCGACTTCGCCGCCGAGCGCGGCCTCGATCGCCGTACCGTTCTCTCCCTCGCCGAGGGTGCCTGGCTCAAGACGCACGAGAATATAATCGTCTCAGGTGAAACCGGAACCGGGAAGACCTGGTTCGGCTGCGCCCTTGGTCACCAGGTCGCGAGGCTTGACCATTCCGTGCTTTATATTCGCATGCCGAAGCTGTTCGAGAACCTCGCCAAGGCCCGCCTCGACGGCAGCCGGCCACGGCTCATCAACAGGCTCGCCCGCGTCCAACTCCTGATCCTCGATGACTGGGGCACCCATACCATGAACGACAGCCAGAGGCTCGACATCCTCGATATCTGCGAAGAACGTTATCGCAGAAAGTCCACCCTGATCACAGCCCAGGCCCCCGTCGACAAATGGCACGCCATCGTTGGCGAGCCGACCATCGCCGACGCCATCCTTGATCGCATCGTTCACAACGCCCACCGGATCACGCTCAAGGGTGAAAGCATGCGCAAGAAATACGCGACACCCAGGACATGAAACGGATTGGAGAAAACACCAAACCGGTTCGTGCAGTGAAACGCAACACCGAGGACAAGCATGGCGCGCGCGCCGCTCAGACTCGTGGAGGTCACGCGTCGTGCGCACCATGCCCCAATCATCGTGTTCGTCTGGACGGCGGATCCGTCACCTCAGCACGGGCAATGACTTGACCCCGATAACCAGATCGGAGAAAACCTCAATCGACCTCAACCAGACACCCGGGGAGACACTGCAAGAGACGTCCCGAATAGGCCGCAATCTACTGTCCGGTATTTAGTGAAATCACTGTCCGGTATTTAATGAAATCGGTGTCCGGCATTTGTGAAATCTGCACTTGTCGTAGCGTGTTGCGATGCCACGGAATTCCTTGATCTTGGCGAAGTAGTTTTCGATCAGATGTCGCCAGCGGTACATGTGCTTGTCGTAGGCCGCCGGCCGCTTCCTGTTGGCGAGCGAGGGAATGACGGCGCTTGCGCCACGTTGGTCCAGTTGCTCTCGCAGCCAGCCGGCATCGAATGCCTTGTCGGCGATGAGGGCATCGAAGTGAACGTCGTCGATCAACGGCTGGACGCCCATCATGTCGTGGCGCTGGCCAGGGAGCAGCACGAAGCGGACCAGACACCCCAGTGCGTCGACCAGGGCGATGATCTTGGTGGTCAATCCGCCCCGTGATCGGCCGATGGCCTGATTTTGAGTCCCCCTTTTGCGCCGCTCGCCTTCTGGTGAACGCTGACGATGGTGGCGTCGATGAGGGCATATTCGAAATCCGGTTCCGCCGACAACTCCTCGAACAGCCGCTCGAAGACACCCTTCTTCGCCCATCGGCGAAAGCGCTGGAAGACGCTGTTCCAATTGCCGAACGCCGGGGGCAGAGCGCGCCACGGCGACCCTGCGCGCACCCGCCACAAAACCGCCTCCAAAAACAGGCGGTTGTCCGCCGCCGTCACGCCACGGTCCGTCGCCTTGCCCGGTAGATGACGCCAAATTTTCTCCCAAACATTGTCCGTGATCACAAAACGCTCTGACTTCATCAAACACTCCTTGCAAAAGGAGGCTTGAATCACTTTTCCGCGACATTGGGAATCCACTAAATGTCAACAGACCCTAATGTCCAAGCACCTGTAGAACGAGCGCTTTGCCAGGTACAGGCAGGGACAACGATCTGGGGCTCCGCGCCAGTATCCAAACCTATAATCCGGTTCCTGATCTCGATACCGTCAATTGACAGATCAAGCTGTAAAGAATCACCGGCGTAGTAATGCCATATCTCCACCGCATCGATGCGGTGCCATGCAGAGGTCTCTCCTGCCTTCAAAAGGTAATAGATGGCTGTTATCTCACTGCGTTTGTTGTTTTCTGCCGGTGCACGAAATGTCTCACGGTAGTGTCCGCCTTCCGGATGAGGCTTTAGTCCGTATCGAACGATAATTTCGTCAGCGTCCATAGGCAATTCCTACATATAATCTGAAAGCGAACCGACGTTCACTCATTAGACTACCGCAGCTAACGGCTTGTTGGAGGCCAGACCTTACCATGTCCCAAGATGATACATTGATTTTCGGAGGCACCGGGCGCACCGGGTTAGAGATTGCAAGACGCTTACGCCAACGCGGGGATCAAGTCACCGTCGTTGCCAGAGTTAGTTCGGATATATCGGACCTGGAGGCGATTGAGATCAAAATTGTCAATGCAGATGCCTTCAATGTAAAGGAGCTGAAGGACGCGATGGCATCTGCCAGATGCTGCAAAGCCATATGCAGCCTGGGCAATAGACCAGGCGCTGAACGAAAGATCGACTACGAAGGTGTGCGCAATGCCGTTGATGCTGCTGAAGCAGCGAGTATCACCCGTTTCATTCTCATATCCTCACTTGGCTGCGGTGACAGCCGGCCGGCGCTCTCGGAACGAGCGCTCAAATTCCTCGGCGACGTTTGTCTCCGCAAAACCCAAGGTGAGGATTATCTCAAAAGTAGCGGCCTGGATTGGACCATTATTCGACCCGGGGGCCTATCTTCTGATCCGCCAACGGGCAAGGCTGTTTTGAGCGAAGATCCTTTGTCTTTTGGAACGATCCGAAGGGGCGACGTCGCCCGTCTCTCTGTCTTATGTCTCGACGATTCAGACACAATTGGCAGAACATACTCTGCTATTGATCCAAGTTTGGGTGCCAACTGAGAGTTGGGAAGGAACGGGAGCGTATGGCTATATTCGGAAAGATAATGGGCGGCGCGCTTGGCTTTGCGCTCGGGGGGCCGTTAGGCGCAATGATCGGCGCAGTCGCTGGCCACGGCCTGATCGACCGGAGCCAAAGCCGGTTTACAGGGAGTGGAAACAGGGTCAATGCGGCAGAGGCTAGGGTCGTATTCGCCTTAGGAGTGATTGCCCTTTCCGCCAAGGTCGCAAAGGCGGACGGTACGGTCACGCGGGATGAAATCCGTACATTCCAAAGGCTCTTCCCATTCGACCCCGGTGAGCGGGCCCGGATCGCCGAGTTCTACAATGAGGCCAGCCGGAGCCCATACGGATTCGAGGACTATGCCGCACAGGTGCGAGGCGTGCTTGCCGCACAGCCAGAACTCTTAGCCGAAGTCGTGGATGCGCTCTACGCCATTGCCATGGCTGATGGCGAACTGCACCGGGAAGAGGAGAGAATGATCGCACACATTGGAGCGATTTTTGGCCTCGGCGAATATGAGGTGGCATCGATCCGCGCCCGCCACGCGGTTGGCCCAACGTCGGACAAGGGGACAGCAGGCGCCTATGCCGTGCTTGGCGTAGACCCGGGCGCGACAGACGAGGAACTGCGCGCGGCGCACCGCAACCTCGTGCGCACCTATCATCCCGACCGGCTGGTCTCCAAAGGGTTGCCCGAGGAGTTCATGAAGCTCGCGAATGACCGGCTAGCGGAGATCAACTCTGCCTATGAGACCGTGACGAAGCACCGCCGAGCCCCGTGATTGGGATTGGACAAAGGTCTCGTACCGAATGCCAGATGGTGCATCAAACAATTTCTATGGATTCTCTCAATTCCAGAACAGTCCGGCCAAGGTGGTTTGCACGCCCCTCAACCAAAAGTGCCGCTAAATCAGTTATCTGGCTACGCTTCTCTTTGGACCTCTTACCGGAATCCGCGATTGGGAATCTATTGGGAAACATGGGAAAATAATCTCCAGCCCCCACCAGGAACGGCCCGGCTACTCAAACAGCATAGACAGCTACTTGCCTATGCACCGTCGACGGTCTCTGGAACGCTATCGGCCAAATCTCCCTGACCGTCTCCCCGAAAGAATATAAAATCTGCTCCAATGCCGCCGGATATATCGCAACGCCATAGGATTCCGCTCCAAATGGCGACGTCAAAGCCCAAGATCGTGCTCCCTCTGTTTCGGTTCCGGCATCTTTGCCGGATCCGGTGTTCCCTTCCGAGCTTCGGTTTCCATCCCCCGCGCTTGGCCTTCGGGGGCGTCCCGTGCGGTCAACTTCCCGGTTTCCCCGCCGATCCCTTCAAGAACGGACATCCGCTCTCCTGTCACGGCTTCAAGCTGATCCCGCAGCTTCGCAAGGCGGCGGCTGCGCCCGAACCATGCGAAGGTGCGTTCGACCACCCAACGGCGCGGCAGCGCAACGAAGCCGTCCGCCTTGTCGTTGCGCCTGACGATCTCCAGCGCCCAGTCGCCGATCTTCTTCAGCGCCCCGGCCAGCTTAGGGCCAGCGTAAGCGCCGTCGGCGAAGATATAGACCGTGGTCCGCGGGCCGTAACGCTCCGGTAAGTCCCGCCATGGGGCACCCGTGCGCAGAATATAGAAGATATCCGCAAATGGATCACGTTCTACAATGAGAGGCGTCCTCATTCCGCCCTTGGCGGCAGGCCGCCCGCCGTGGTCTATTGGACGGCAATCGAGCAAAACCAAACCGATCAGCAGGCCCAGAAAGTAGCTTAAATCAAACCAGAACCTGTCCAATAATCAGGGAGTAGCTCAGGTCGAGCATGACCAAGAAAAACGGCCCCGCTGAATAGCGGGGCCGAGTCTAGCAAGTCAAATAGCAAGATTAAGATTACGGTGCGCCTGTTAGCTGGCCATTACGGAAGCCTGACAGGTCACTGAACAGGTTGTCGACGCTGTTCCAGTTCAGGTGCTGGACATAGCCAGCGATAGCGCCTTCGATCTTGACGGTGTAGAGCACAGGATCATCTGACACGTCAATGTTGGCTGCGTCTTCAATCATTGCAGAGGTCCAATGGATCATGGTCCCAGCAGCGATTGTACTTGAGGTGAACTCACCGACCATCTCGCCATCTGAGGAATCATAGACACTCACGTCGGCATTGTCAGACTAAATTAATTTGTTAGTCTAGTGAGGTGAGTTTTCGCCGTTCCGAGCCGCGCCTTGCTTGGTCAATTCCAAGCGAACCTATGTTTTAGTGCCTAAACCCAGGAAACAAGGGCCCAAGAGAGTTGACCCTAACCAGTTAGTCTGACAATGCCCTCGACCGGGTGAGGGCGACCAGGCGGACGTGGCGACACTCTACAAGCACCTGCGGTTTGCGGGCGTGATGATCGTCACCCTGTCGGAAGGCGAAATCAACGAACTCCATGTGGGGCTTAAGGGGACGATGAACGCGCTGTTCCTGAAGGACCTCGCGGCCAAGACCCACCGGGGCCTCAGGGGCCGGACCGAGCAGGGCCGCTCGGGCGGCGGTCTCTGCTACGGCTACGACGTGGTGAAGGCGGTCGACGAGACCGGCGATCCGATACGCGGCGGGCGCACGGTCAACGAAACGGAGGCCGAAGTCGTGCGCCGGGTGTTCCGGGAGTTCGCCGCCGGCATCAGCCCGCGTGCGATCGCGCGGCGGCTGAACGGGGAAGGCATCCCGGGCCCCTCGGGCAAGCTCTGGACCGATTCCACCATCCGGGGCCACGCGAAGCGGGGCACCGGCTTGATCAACAACGAGCTCTACATGGGGCGCCTGATCTGGAACCGGCTGCGCTATGTGAAGAACCCGGAGACGGGAAAGCGTGTGTCGCGGATCAACCCGCCGGAGGAGTGGATCGTTACGGAAGTTCCCGAACTCCGTATCGTCGGCGACGATCTCTGGCAGGGGGTGAAGGACCGCCAGGGCGAGATCACGGAGAAATACGCCACCGTCATCGCGGCCACCCAAGCCGCACGGGCCAATCGGCTGAACGGCGCCCACCGGCCCCGCCACCTGTTCTCGGGCCTGCTCGAATGCGGGGTCTGTGGCGGCCCCTACCGTTCAAGACCTGAAGGTCATCCTTACGCTGAGGACCGCGCCCCTGTTTGGGAAGAAGTGGGCCGATCACCGACCACTCCTCATCTGTCAAATCAAATCGTGTCACTCTTGCCTCCAATAAAAGAGGCTGTGAATCACACCTGCTTAGGTAAAACCAAGACATTAAATTGGGTTCACACCCTAGTTCTTTGACCTTAAAGCACCGCGCCTTTAGTTTGAACCATATCCAGCTTCACAAAAGTAGTTCCAACATTCTTCTGGTGTGAATAGATCGCAAGTTTGTGCAAGGGGTCGAACATCTGGTCGAATGTTCTGGCACCGATCCGTCGCAAATGAGCTTTCAGTTTTGAGAATGCCAGTTCGATAGGGTTGAGGTCGGGGGAATATGGTGGCAAGTACAGGAACCAGCAGCGCTTCGCTTTGAGCGCGGCTGCGGCATCCTTGTTGCGATGCGCCGCGAGGTTGTCACAGATGACGACAGTTCCCGGCTCTAGTTCGGGTGCGAGAACGTCGCGGATGTAGGCGGCAAATGCCATGCCGTTCATAGCTCCGTTGATCACCCATGGTGCGATTAGACTGTTATGGGTCAAACCCGCAATGAATGTCTGCATTCCCCATGCGCCAAAGGGCGTGCTCATTTGCAATCGCTTACCGCGCAGGCTTCGCCCGCGCAACCGGGTCAAGTTTGTCTTCACGGATGTTTCGTCAATGAACACAAGACGATGAGGCTGCGCCTGCATGGCCGGGATGCGGTGCCGGAACCAGTCCTGACGCAGACCGCGCACCCTGTTTGGGAAGAAGTCGGTTGCCGATCACCGACCACTCCTCATACGTGTGTCAAATCAAATCGCTCACTGGATTGCGATACCCCCGGTGGCCGCTTCCAAGTTCTGGTAAAGATGTCGCCGTCCTGCTGTGAATCACACCTGCTTCAGGTAAATTCCTGATGAGGGGCAAGTTTGACATGACCTACGTCCTTGTAATTCGGGTTCACACCCTAGTTCTCACGCAACTTTGACCTTAAAGCACCGCGCGGATATTTTGATAACGTATCTTTTCTTGCGCACATTTTGAGGAGGCGGTGGCTCATGTGGTGAAGTTGGATTGTCGAGATCTAACGAACCACAGAGGAGACCACCACCATGACAGAGTATAGCAAGAAGCCCTTGGGCAACGTCGTTCAGATTGACGAGAAGCGGATCAACGACCACCTGGGCGAGCTGGTCCGGGGTACGGTTGAGGAGACGCTCAACGGCCTACTGGATGCCGAAGCGGACGCGCTGTGCGGGGCGCAGCGCTACGAGCGTAGTCCGGAGCGTTCTGACTACCGGGCCGGCAGCTACGACCGCAAGCTTCACACCAAGGCCGGTGAGGTGACGCTGAAGATGCCGAAGCTGCGCAAGCAGGCGTTCGAGACGGCGATTGTCGAGCGCTATCGGCGGCGTGAAAGCTCGATCGAGGAGTCGCTGATCGAGATGTACCTGGCCGGTGTATCCGTGCGCCGGGTCGAGGACATCACTGATGCCCTATGGGGTACCCGGGTATCGTCTGGAACGGTCTCGAAGCTCAACCAGAAGGTGTACAAGCACATCGAGGCGTGGCGCAAACCGGCCGATCGAGGGTGAGTACCCGTACGTCTACCTCGACGGTGTTGTCCTCAAGCGCAGCTGGGCCGGCGAAGTACGCAATGTCTCAGTGCTCGTCGCTATCGGTGTTGGCGTTGATGGCTACCGTCGTATCCTCGGGGTAGCCGAGGGCCACAAAGAGGACAAGAGCGGCTGGAGCGGCTTCCTGCGGCACCTCAAGGAGCGTGGCCTCAACGGCGTGCAGCTGGTGATCTCCGACGCCTGCCTTGGACTGGAGGAATCCGTCCACGACTACTACCCCGAGACCGACTGGCAGCGCTGCATGGTGCACTTCTATCGCAACGTCTTCAGCCATGTGCCAAACGTCAAGGTGAAGGAAGTGGCCCGGATGCTCAAGGCCATCCACGCCCAGGAGAGTCTGGACTCAGCACGCGCTCAAGGCCGCTAATATCGTCGACCAGCTCAAGCAGATGCGTCTTTCCAAGGCGGCCGACCTGGTCGAGGAAGCGATTGAGGAAACGCTGACGTTCTATCGTTTCCCGGATAACCACTGGGTACGTATCCGGACCAACAACCCGATGGAACGCATCATCCGGGAGATTCGGCGAAGAACCCGTGTGGTCGGCGCCTTTCCGGATGGTCAGTCGGCCGTGATGCTGTGCGCGGCCAGATTACGGCACATTGCAGGTACGAAATGGGGAACACGCCGATACCTGAATATGGACACGCTAAACCAACAACAACTTGAGCAACAACCGACTACCGCGTGAGCACCGCCAGATCAAAGTGCGCAAGATTCTTGACGCTACCCCTGATGAGGGGCAAGTTTGCCATGACCTCGGGGACGTCCTTGATTCGGGTTCGATAGACCCTGTCTCACGCAACTTGCGTTGCCACCGCACCCCCGCGGCGGATATTTTCAAGCGCGCCGCGGCGGCACCGCTCAAGCCCTCTTCGATGTATTGTTGGAAACGCGCTCGAAGCGCTGATGGTAGTGCTGCTGGCATGGAAAATCCTCCCGAATTAAGGAGGAATCACAATTCGCAAAGATTGGGAAGACCATCGATTCAACATTCAAAATCGACGCTTTAGCCATTAGCCGCTGCCATTCTACCCATGTGCTGAGAGCGTTCTTAATGTCTTCAAGAATTGTCATTTTCGGTGTGCTCCGTTCATAAATCCCCGTTTCTTGTTCTCCCGCCGCAACCCTGACAGCGTGAACGTGTTGGATTTGAGCCGGTTGCACGGCCCGCATAGCAGGATGCGGTTTGAGATGTGATTGAGCCCGCCATCGGAGCGCGGGGTGTTGTGGTCCAGTTCAAGAATGACCTTCTAAAGAATTTACATGGTATCGTGGCCCAAAAAGACGGTTACGTGTTCAAAAAATTTCCCCGAAATTCTGGTTTGAAGATATATCAGACGCCCATCAAGCAGGCGCAATTTCTATTTTCATGACTGATGAAGTTTAAACCCCACCAAATACTGCCACAGGTTCACCAACGCTGCGAAGATCGCGCCACACAGCGCCCCGAGCAGCATCATTCTGACGTATACAGGATTCATTATCCTTTGATACGGTTAATTATTCTCATAACAAATATGGTGATGACACTAGCATAAAGAGCGGTGCTAACTTGGTCGACGATGGCGTCCAAAGGATCACCAATCAGCGGAATGTGCCCCAACACATTCGCGCCTGAAGCAGCACCTACGGCCAGAGTAACAACCAAATAGGCTGTCGCATCTTCGGGGTCAATCGCCACGGCGGCGTAGACCAAGCCCAGAATAACCAGCACCAGTGGCCCAACGCCCCCAGGAACTGCGTCGGCGGCAAGGGCCTGCACAATTGCCAACACAATAACTAGGCCAATAATAATTCTGATTGTCATGGTCTTATCCATTGTCATCTCCCTATTCTTCCACCTTCACCAAGGCGTTAACGTCTATCGTTTTCTGGTGCAATGTGCCCTTTTCGTCGTACCAGGAGCACAGGGCCGAGCCCATATCGACAAAATCAACCGTCATCACAGGGCCGCTGTCCTTTAGCTGCACATGATCGCCTTCCTGAATGTCGTTCATTTGTCCCTCTTTGAAACTAGACGGGAGGCGGATCGGTCTCCGCCCCTGTTGATGAGTGAAGCTAACCCGCACTCCCGCCTAGCGGCTTGACAGGAAGCAAGGTTGGCCTGTCAGCGAGATAGGTGAACCCGCTCCCCGCCTAGCCTGCCCGGTCGAGCAGCTACACCAAACCGGACGCCCCTGTTTACGCCACAAGGGCGCGATAGCTCAAGGGCTTATAGCTCTCATAAACGCGAGATCTGGGACTGGATATATTCTATGTGAGGGCGTGCCACGAAAATTATCCTTCGATTGTTATAGCCCAGATAACTTATCCAGTCTGGGCAATTGTGGACAAGAGAATCCCCGTGCCCCACTCAATGCACCGTCGAGTCATCTTAGCTGTCTCCATTAGTTCCTAAGTATCGGAGACTTTTGCATCCTCCAGGTAAGACCCAATTGTGCTTGTGAACACACGCGTCGATCTGCAGCGACCCTGGAACAAGTGAGGGTTACGCCGTCTCGGCAATGCACTCAGGCGTATCGTTCTTGACGCTGTTCACCATCTTGCTCACCCCATGCACCGCCAGGTCATTGCCGTCATAGGGCCTGAGAAGGGCCAGAGTGTCTTTCAAAGCCGCGTCAGCGGATATCCACCTGTCATAGTCCCTCTCGGCAAGGATGACCGGCATGCGGTTGTGGTAAGGCCTGACCACCCCATTGGCCTCCGTTGTCACAATGGCGCAGGAGGTCACGTTCAGCCGGCTGTTGTATTCCCATATCCCGGCAAAGCTGAACGGGCGTCCGTCCTCCAGATGGAACCAGTGCGGCTGCTTTGACCCATCGGACATCGTCTTCCACTCGTAGAACCCGTCCGCCGGGATGAGGCAGCGGTGTCTATTCACCGCGGTCTTGAACGAGGCTTTTTCCGTGATGGTCTCTGCCCGGGCATTGATCATCTTGTAAGCGGTCTTCTCGTCCTTGGCCCAGGGCGGCACCAAGCCCCAGCGGGCGATGGCCATCTCGGGCTCCTCATCCGGCTGACGCAGGATGGGGATGTCTTGTGTGGGGGCTACGTTGTAGCGGGGCTTGAAGTTCTCACGCTTGAAATCAGTCTCACGTTCCACAGTCAGGCGGTATAGCTCATAGATCTCGCGCCAGGACATGGTCCGTGTGAAGCGCCCGCGCATCAGCCGTGATACCCGCTTTGGGTAGGCTGCAAGGGCGACCAGTCGGGGATAACGTCTATATCCCTACCACCACAGGACGAGTACTTAAGCCTGGACCTTATGGCCTGTAACGGCGTCTTGGGCTCAAACTGTGACAGCTGCACCGTTCCCCTATGCCGGCAGGCGAGGTCTTCGCAATACACATTCACCTGGGTGACGCCGTTACCTAACAGCCACTCCACACGCACCGTCATATTTCCTGTCCCTTGGTCCCGGTATTCGGTGGCTGCGCTCTTTCTATGCCGAAAACTTCGTCCACCGCTCCAAATGGTGCAACCCGCCTAAGCCCTAAAAGAGATTTTCGCAAGTCACACCCCTCAACTACCACAGTCTTTCCAATTGAGAGATGCCCATGACAGACTCATTCCATGCGTGAACAGGATCTGTATCTTCCGGTAAAGACATTCCTTGAGGGGCAGGGTTATGAAGTGAAAGGGGAAGTGGATGGATGTGATGTTGTTGCGCTTCGTGAGGGTGCACCACCTGTTATAGTCGAGTTAAAGACTGCCTTTTCGCTTGCCTTGGTGTTTCAAGGA
This sequence comes from Rhodospirillaceae bacterium, assembly GCA_965207985.1. Classification (GTDB taxonomy): domain Bacteria; phylum Pseudomonadota; class Alphaproteobacteria; order Rhodospirillales; family Rhodospirillaceae; genus CBDBND01. The sequence continues at coordinate 60,303 of CBDBND010000030.1, forward strand.
ATCTCCCGCCAGACTCTGTCCGACAATGTCTATCTGGCGGTTCCGCCGTTTTCGCGGCGTGGGGTCCGGCAAAGGGATGCACTGGCACTATGCCGTCGGCTTGGCCTCGGGCTCTTGACCGTCTGGCTCGTACCGGCACCTTGGGTCGAGGCGTTGCTCGACCCAGCGCCTTACAGGCCGCGGAAGCGCAAACAGGCGGCTGAGTTGCTGCTGCGGGAGTTCCAGCAGCGGGTGGGAGACCCCAATCAAGGCGGTGTCAACCGGCGCAAGATCGTCACCGCATACCGTCAGGATGCCTTGCGTTGCGCCATGCATCTCCACAGCCATGGCCCTACCAAGGCCTCAGCCGTCGCCAAGTTCACCGGTGTCGACAGGGCCCGGACTATCATGTACGCAGATCACTATGGTTGGTTCGAACGTGGCGCTAATACGCCGCGCGGAATCTACACACTGTCACCAAGAGGCAGGCAGGCTTTGGAGGAATACGCGGAGACTGTGGCCGCGCTCAAGAAGGAAAACACCCAAGTTTAGAGCGGGATCCGATCATGATGTGGAGTATCCTGCGGCGTTGAAATAGTTTTTGCATTCATGCGGTGAGAAGGTTTGGGAGATTTGGCCGATGGCGTTCCACAAGCCGTCGACGGTTCTCTCTGCGGCCTTTCGGAGGCTAGCCTTGAGCTTTGCGAAGGCGAGTTCTATGGGGTTGAAGTCGGGGCTATAGGGCGGCAGGAAGAGGAGCTGGGCGCCGGCGTCCTCGATGATCTTGCGGGCCTTGGGTCCCTTGGACGATGCGGCGCGCATCGGCCATCACCCGGGGCAGATCGGACGGAAGGTCGACCACCACGGCTTGCCTGCCGCTGGCGCCCGCGAACGCGGTCCGCGCCCGCTCGACCAGCCCGGCCAGATCCTGCGCCTCGGGATCGACCGGCATCATGCCCGCGCCGATGCGCCCGGCGTCGAGCAGGTCGCTGATCCGTCAGCTGGTGGCGGCCGGCTTCCTGCGCCTTGACATTGCAGGTTATGGCGGACTCGCGATGACGGAAAAGGGTAGAAAACTGTTGCGGGGTAACGGCACCTTCCACTTCCGCTCGGATACGTTAGCCAAGTCCTCCAGCAAGCCCCGTCAAGCCCGGGTCAAGGATTCCGAAACCCCCCTGAGTGACGAGCAGGCAGAACTGCTGGATGTGCTCAAGGCGCTGCGGTTGCAACTCGCCAGGGACCGGGGAGTGCCCGCCTATATCGTGTTTCCCGACCGCTCGCTGATGGACATGGTCCGCCGGTGCCCACGTACAAAGGAGGAGTTCGCCGCCGTCAACGGTGTTGGCGCGGCCAAACTAAAGGCGTTTGCCGAACCGTTCCTGACTGCCATCGGCGAGGCTCTATCCCGAGAAACATAAGTGTGGAGCCGGTCGGATTGACGGCATTGAGCTTGCCGCCTGGCGATGTTCGCGTTATGTTCTTTTCGGTTTACCATGAACGATCAAATCGTAATCACCGAAAAGTTCAGCCAGGCCAAGGACGTGCGCGCTGCGGTCGGGTCCCGTTACGGCGCGGTCTTGGCAGCTGAGGGCCACTTGCTCGACCTCAATGAGCCGGAAGAGGTAAATCCGGCTTGGAAACGTTGGTCAACGGCACTGCTCAAGCCCGAGGGACTCTACGGCACCAAACCGGCAGCGGGCGGTAACAAGGCGGCCAAGCTTAAAGCCATCCGCGTGGCGTTGCGCACCGCTAAGCGGGTCTGGCTCGCCACTGACTGTGATCGCGAAGGTCAACTCATTGGCCAGGACATTCTGGAGCACTGCCGTTATCGCGGAGAGGTGATGCGGGTGATGTTTACCGCACAGGATCCAATGACCATCCGTGAGGCGTTCCTTCGTGCTCGGCCCAATGGCGAACATGCCTGTCTCTACGCTGCGGCCGTCGCGCGCCGGCAAGCGGACCAGATTTATAACCTGTCCCCGATTGGCGCCCTGCTGAGGAGAAGGGCGAAACTGCGCAGGCGCTGCCGCCTCTCAGGGACCGGGAAACCGTTCGATTGCTAAACCCTCAGATAGAGGCCAAGGAGACCCGGCCACCCCCTCGCTACAAGGAAGGCACTCTGATCGAGGCGATGCAGAACGCCTGGCGGTGCGTCGACGATGAGGCGCAGCGGGAGCGTCTTAAGGAAGCCAAGGGCATCGGTACACCGGCGACGCGCGCGGAGATAATCGCCGGGTTGAAGAAGCAGAATTTTCTGACGGTGAAAGACAAAAACATCGTTCCGACCGAGCGGGGACTGGCTCTATTCGAGTTGCTGAAGCGCGCCGATGGGGCTCTCGTAGACCCAGGCGTGACCGCGGAACTCGAATGCTTGCTCGATGAAGTGTTGCTCGGCAAGCAAGAAATGATGGGGGCGATCAACGCGGTATGCGACGCCGCCCGGCGGATAATCGCCCGGCTCGAAGATGGTGCCGCAGCCGGAGCAAGGATCGGGCCAGGCAATGCCTTCAATGGCCAGGACGGCAAGCAGCGGCCTCCGACGCCGGCGATGAAGCGGTTTGCCGCTTCCCTTGCCAAACGCAAGGGTATCAAACCGCCCAAGGGGTATACGAAATCGGCGGAGATCTGCAGGTCGTTTCTTGATCAACATGCGCCAAAACAAAGAACGGGCAATTTTGGTGATCGCACCGCGGGAGAAACACCGAACAGGTTGCCCAGCGCAGCGCAGATATCCTTTGCAGACACAATTGCCCGGGAGAACGGGGTCACCGTGCCGGAGACGGCCAGAAAATCTTCGGTTGCAATGTCCAAATGGATTGATGCGAACCGACAGGTGAGGACCCGAAGGAACCCCAGGCCAACGTCTCGCACCGAACGCGCTCCGAAGGGTTCGGGGAAGACGACGCGGACGACTTTACCGGAGAAGCGGAAGGCATAAACGCGGCGAAAGGAATGTCACCGATCTGCGGCGCACCCAATCGGAATACCGAGCCATTGACGACGTTGAAGCCCCATGAGCCGGAGTCCCGGGCTCAATGACGATGCGTCACCTCGTTGTCATTCCGGAAAACCAAAGAACATCGCACCAACCACCTGGAAGGTTTGCATCATGAAGTTCGGCAGATACGGTTTTCGGGTAGGATTCACGCCATAGAAGTTGTAGTTCATCCGCACCTCCTAAGGTCGGCTTTTGCGCCAAACCGAGCTGCAAACCAAAGATTTGCAAGGAATTATAGTCAAGGGATCTGTAGAACATCTCGTTCATCTTGCTGTGAAAATATTCTTGCCCCAAAGCTCAATGCCCATATCGTTGTTATTTCGGGAGCGCTCCGACGGTATAACGGCGATGTTATTCCGTGGTAGGGACGTTACCAAGGACGATTCTCAAACAGCGCAAGAGTAAGCATTCATGACCATTCACAAACCCTTTGAAGAGATTTCGCGTAAACAGTTTCTTCGGTTTACCAGCATGGGTGCAGCAGCCTCTGTTTTGACCCTCCTCAACGCGGGGACGAGGGCAGAAGGGACTCTGGACTTGGGAACTGTCGAAACGGAAGCCAAGCGGCTGGTGACAAGGTTCTGCGAACTTTGGTCGGGCCTTGATGTTGACCAGTTGATGCCGTTCATCGGTGAGGAGTTGGAGTACCATATCTGGGAAGGTGGACCCGTCGTGAGGGGTGCTAGTGATTTCCGCGCCCGGTTCGCAGAGTCCTTACCGAAGTACAAGGAAATCGAATGGGAGATTTTTCGTTCCTTTGCCATCGGTGACGTCGTCATAAACGAACGCCTCGATCACTTTATTCAAGGTGAAAATGCCTCAATGCCTGACGCGCACCATCACATCGTCGGCGTGTTTCTCGTTCGAGACGGCAAGATCCAGTATTGGAAGGACTACAACATGCCGGGGTACGGCTGAGAAAGTCGAAGCGATGACAGGTTATCATTCTCTCAAAAAGCTCAGCTATAAGCATGACACTGTTGGGCTTCGACGTATCCCAATCGACAGTGAGCAAGTATCTTGGGCATTGTTACCAGGCCAGGGGCCAAAGCTGGAAGACATTCATTGCCAATCACAAGGATGCCTTTGCAGCCGTTGATCTGTTTGTGGTTCCCACGGTGAGTTTCAAGCTCCTCTACGGGATCACAGTTCTGCACTTGAAACGGCGGAAGCTGGTACGGACCAATGCCACCTTCCGCCCGACAGCGGCTTGGATCGCCAACCAGGTTAGCCAAGCCTTTCCCTGGGAGACCGCGCCGCGATACCTCATCAGGGACCGGGATACCAGTTATGGCACGGTCTACAAACGGCGATTAAGGGCAATGGGTATTAGAGACCGTCCCACAGCACCCAGATCGCCCTGGCAGAATGGGTATGTGGAACGCATGATTGGTTCCATCCGTCGGGAGTGTCTCGATCACACCATCATCTTCGGCGAGGCTCACCTGCGGCGGACGCTCAAGCACTACGCCCGATACTACAATCATGCCCGGACGCACCTTTCTTTAGACAAGGATTCGCCGGTTTCGCGTCCAACCGTGCAGGTCGGCGCCATCTCAAGGTGTGATCACCTCGGTGGACTTCATCACGAGTACCGGCGGATAAGGTAAATGGAAGGGACAGGTCTGAGACAAAGCAACTGTTCATCCCTTGTCGCCGGTAAATCGCAAGAGATGTGGCGATTCTGCAACGTGCCTAAAAGCGCAGAAGCGCGACCGGCTGCGGGTGAGAGCAGTTATGAAGACGCTAACCACTTACCTCTGAGGCAACTCCATAAACGTAACGTCATCCTCGTTGAGTTCCTTCAAAGTTGTCTTCCACGTCTCGACAGCCTCATCTTCCTGGCTTGAAAACATTTCAAAGGTCTTATTGCGGCAGTCCGGGCTTTCAAGGCAATACACAGCCACAGCCGCAACATCAGAACGCGGGATTTGCCTTCGATTGGCCATGGCATCAGTTTGAACAAGATCGATCCCGATCTGGCCTCCGGCTTCGTCGTTTAAATTGCCGGGTCTAAGTACGGCGGATTCCATTTCGCTGTCGCGCAAGTAATCCTCGCCAAGCCATTTCCACACCAAAATATTGTTGAAGAGGAAGTTGAGTCGATTGCGCACGTCCCCGCCCGCTCCTGCTGAAGAAATCAACACAAACCGCTTGACCCCGGCAGCGATGGCGGCGTCCACCATGTTGACGACCCCTTTAAAGTCCACGTTTTCAGGTCGGTTGTCACCAAACGGCTCAAGAGATCCGACAGTCGAAATGACATAATCGGCCCCTTCAAAAGCAGCCTGAATGGTATTGGGTTCTTTGACATCGACAACGAACCAATTGATGTCTTCACCGTAAAGCTCTTGTGCCCGTTCCATATTGCGCGTGGTGCCAACCACATCATAGCCAGAAGCAGTCGCCAATTGGATGGATTCAATTCCGGTGCCACTTGTCCCACCAACCACAACAACACGATCTGCTGCCTGGGTCGAATGAACAAAGAGACTGGCTAGCGCTGCTGCTAATGGCGTAAGTACCAAGCGGTTCATGTTGGGTCCTTCTATCGGGTTGAAACCAAGCAAGCCTAGAGCCGTTGCAGTGTCTGCGAATCCTTGCCAGGTTGCCGTTATAGTACGCTCCAAAAGACTGCAACCTGTGCCGGCGTCTTATGCCGCAACCTGAGGTAATACTCTTCGTCTTCGTCCTGCGTGTAAACCCAGCACTCTTGCCAATCACCATAAATTGTGATTGCTGCAAAATACACTACTTCGACAGGTATTTGGATAAACCTGCTATGAACTCAAGGGGTCCATTTCTCCCATGCTCTAGATAATGTCCAATGGTCCAAGGACTACTGGTCCAGAAATACGTCGTTTGCTTAACTATTCGCGGCTGGCTCCTTGACCCAGAGCCTGGCGAGCAGCCTGAAGCTGTTGCATAGTAGCCCCGAGTTGCGGTCCATCACCCGTGATAACCTCGACGAAAGGCGCCGGTTCTGGAGTAACCCACATTTCCCAGGCCTCCTGGCCATCATCAATCACATCGACCCAGCGGACTTCTTCATCACCACATTTTTGAATGGTCTTGAAGGCAACAACGGACCCCACCTCTGTTGGCATGCGCGCTAGAAATTTGAACGTTCCCAATTGGTTTGTTGGCAGATTTCCCCGCCACACGAATTCATCGACTACCTCTGAAATCATGCGTCCGCCTTCACCGCGAATGGGCTCATCCAGTGTCTTCATGATGACCTGCGTTTCCCATCCCTCCTTTTGCTCGGGAACAGCGGGACTAATGCCTTCCGGAATCTTCATGCGCAACTCGGTTGTCGGTGCCGGGCCGCAACCATGAGGCACCATTAATGTCAGAAACTCGTTGTAGCCGGCCCGGCCCTTGAAATTCTCAATGACAATATGTGCATTGGCGCTAGAGACCGCCAACAGGATCAGCGTACCGACCGCAGCTGTCAAAAAAGATCGAGACTTTTTCATTGTGCTCTCCAGTAAGTTGGTATTGAGACTCAGTTGATGGCTCACGTGATTTGTCTTGTAGACCGGTTACTTTTTCTTATCAGAAGTGGTAGATCGCCGACACCCCGAATTTTCTCCTGTCCCTTCCATTTACCTTATCCGCGGGCCTTCATGATGCAATCCACCGTGGTGATCACACCTTGAGATGGCACCGACCTGCACGGTTGGACGCAAAACCGGAGAATCCTTGTCTAAGAGCCCAACCGAAAACTAAGTTGAATGATTTCAGTCCTTTATGATTCTTCCGAGTTGTCAACTTGGAGGAAGTCATGCCTTGGACTGAAATCACCCGCCCTGACTATGACCGGCGCGGCTTTCGTTATGCAAGCGATGTTACCGACGCGGAATGGGCTTTGATCCAACATTTTATGCCCGAGAGGGCTAAAACGGGCCGCCCGCGCCGGACTTGCATGCGCTCTGTATGGAATGCGATCCAGTACATCGCGGCCACGGGCTGCCAATGGGCCATGCTGCCCAAAGAGTTTCCGCCGTTCACGACCGTGCAGTACTATTTCTACCAAATGCGCGACAGCGGTGTACTGGACATTCTGAACGATGCGCTTGTCGCGGCGGCGCGTATGCTGACGGGACGGGAGGCCACGCCCACCGCTGGGATCATCGACAGCCAATCGGTCAAGACGACCGAGAGCGGCGGCCCGCGTGGCTATGATGCGGGCAAGAAAACAAAGGGGCGTAAGCGTCATATCGTAACCGACACAGACGGAAACCTGCTGGGGCTGATCACCCATGCCGCAGACATCCAGGACCGCGACGGGGCATCCATCGTAATCGCGCAGGCCCTCGAAAACCATTCGAGCCTGACCCACATTTTTGCCGACGGTGGCTACTCAGGCGACAAACTTCGTGACGCAATGGCCTCAATCGATGGCCCGACAATCGAGATCGTAAAACGCCCACCCGATGTCACGGGCTTTGTCGTCATCGCCCGGCGATGGGTGGTAGAGCGCACCTTCGCCTGGCTCGGGCGCTGCCGTCGCTTGGCAAAGGACTGGGAAAAAACAATCGCATCGGCGGATGCGTGGACGCTCATCGCCGCCATCCGAAGATCCGCACGTCTTATTGCAAGAAAAACCGCTCAGGAGTTTTGAGTCTAAGAGCCTGACCGAAAAAGAATTGAGTGGAATCAGTCCCTTGTGATTCCCTTGTTGTGTTCGCCAGCAAGGAGGATAACAAGATGTGGACTGACGCCACTCGTGAGAAATATGAGCGCGAGGCGCACCGCTACGCAAGCGATCTGAGCGATACCGAATGGTGCGTGATCGAACCCCATATGCCGCCCGCAAGGGCTCTGGGCCGCCCGCGCAAGACGGATATCAGTTAGCATTAGCAAGAAACATGAGAAAGACATGGCGTCTCGGCTAGCCGATGACGTTGATCATCTTGAGAAAAAGCACTCGCTGATTGGCAGTATCGCAATTCCCGACGCTGCTTCGGACCTTCATGTCAAGGCAGACCTGAAAAGCAGAATTCTACATTTGTCAATGACAGTAGACGCACCCGCAGATAGGGCTACCGGAAAAGCGCGAATAAACTGGCTTCTGAAACAACTCAACAAATGTGAAATTGACGGCGTTTCCATCAGTGCGATATGGCCATCAAGAGCCCCCGATACCACACAAAATCTGTCTGAGCTAAGGCAGGAATCTCAATCCATCTTGTCGGAGGGGTCCAAGACACCGCCGAGAGCATTCAGAATTGCTCTGACTGTTGATAACCCAAGGCGGTTTACTGGAAGAAGGACCTTCGTTGAAGACTTAGAGTCCGTAATACCGTCATTTTACGACAATGTGGGCCAGCACATACAACGGTGGCAACCTAAGCCTCTAAAGCCAATTGCGAGCAATCAAGGCAAAGGCCCCAGCCCTCAAGAGTCAGCTGCAGGAGAACTGGGGGTCAAGGATGAAAAAGAAAAGTCCAAACCGGTTCCTGCAAAGCTACCCATTGCAGGCAACAAGCACACAGAGTTGTTGGAGATTCCGGCATTTCTGAAACGCTTGGAATAGGCCGAACGTTCTCCTTGATCAACTCCATGGAGCTGTATAGCCCCTTGTTTTTGAGCCACTCGGTCGTAAGGCTTCGGGTGGCTTCATGTTGAGAGCCTGATGTGGCCGTCGTGGTCGTATTGACTTAGCTACTTTTCAATGACGATCTGGGCTTGTTTGATGACCGCGTCAAAACACTTGGGACAGATGAGCATATTCATTTACGGAGGATCTGGCTCATCTGGTTTTGATGTTAAGGAAACTTCCGGGACTCGCAACGTCCTCGCTTTTTGACTCAACGGGTATAGGACAGAACAGGCACAAGCACTGAGATTGATGAAGTTCGAAGAGGTTTACGGGCGCACCTGTCGGGGTGTGCTCAGTCAAGTTGAGGCGGCAGAGTTTCTCGGCGTCTCGGCGCGCGCATTCCCGCATTTGCGTGACCGCTACGAGGCGGGAATGGCGCAAAGGGATTGGTTTGTCAGACAAGCCGGCAAAAGAGGTAGGGGGTGGAAGTACCCCAGAACGAAGGAGTAACCGAACCACGTTTCTCCGCGAGCCTGGGTGCGGTCTCTCCGATGGTCCTTGTCGAGAGCCTGCGCGGCACCTATCATTGAGCCATGACTGAGGCAATAGCGTTCGATACTCACCGCTTCGTCAAGCGCCTGACGGAGAGCGGCTTCACCGAGAAGCAGGCCGAGACGCTGGCCGAGGAGCATGTCGCACTGCTCAACGCCAACCTCGCGACCAAAGCCGATATTGCCCGTGTCGAGGCCGGCATGGAGGCGCTACGGCAAGAGACCACCGCCGGCATGGAAGCGCTACGGCAAGAGACCATGGCCGGCATGGAGGCGGTGAAGGCTGATCTTCTCAAGTGGATGTTCGGTGCGCTGATCGCCCAGGGCGGCTTGGTCGTCGCGCTGGTCAAGCTTCTCTAGGAGCCTGCGTCTAAGAGCCTGACCGAAAAAGAATTGAGTGGAATCAGTCCCTTGTGATTCCCTTGTTGTGTTCGCCAGCAAGGAGGATAACAAGATGTGGACTGACGCCACTCGTGAGAAATATGAGCGCGAGGCGCACCGCTACGCAAGCGATCTGAGCGATACCGAATGGTGCGTGATCGAACCCCATATGCCGCCCGCAAGGGCTCTGGGCCGCCCGCGCAAGACGGATATGCGGGAAGTGATGACCGCGATCCTGTACATGGCCCGCAGCGGCTGCCAGTGGCGCATGCTGCCCGGCGAGTTTCCGCCGCGCAGCTCGGTTCAGTACTATTTCTACAAGTGGCGCGACGACGGGACGTGGCAGGAGGTCAACCGGGCGCTTCTGGCGCGCACCCGCGAGGCCGAGGGGCGGGCCGCTGCCGCGACTGCCGGGGTGATCGACAGCCAGTCGGTGAAGACCACGGAAAGCGGAGGTCCGCGCGGGTTTGACGCGGGTAAGAAGGTGATGGGCCGCAAGCGCCATATCGTGGTGGACACTGGCGGGCGGTTGCTCGGTGCCGTGGTCCACGAGGCTGACATCCAGGATCGCGACGGTGCGCCGTCGCTGCTCGCCGAGGTGGGGGCGTGGTTTCCCGGGGTCGGCCATACGCGGTGATGAGAGTGATGGATTCAACGATTGAGCGTTCGCTTCCAGTCTTTGCGGAGGGGTCGCAACCAGATGTCCTTTTTCGGCTGTGCTCGTTTGTTATACCTGTCATAGCGTCCTCTTCCCTTTGTGCAGAATTCATTTTCGACACCCTCAACAAAACACTGGTAACGCCGTCGGCGATTCTATATCGTCGTGCGCATGGCGATGCGCGACGAGGATTACGGAGCGGCTCCGACGTTGGTGCAGGTCCGCAAGTATACGACCGCCCCTGCGTCCACGGTGAAGGTCAAGCTGCTCAAGGCCGTGCCGGCGTTGAAGCGGGGCAAGGACACGGCCGGGGCGCTGCGCCAAGCAGTCGATTCCTTGACCCGGGAGGTTCGCCAACTGACGCGGAAGAACGCCCGGCTGAGCAAGGCGCTGGAGCGGTCGCAGGAACACAAGGACACGATCAAGACGTTGCGCAGGAAGGTCGAGACGCTCCGTCGCCGGTTGAAACGAGCGGCACGGCCTTCGCCACCCCGGAGAGCGAGCGCCAAGCTGCGCAAGGCGCTGGAGCGGTCGCAGGAAGCACAAGGACACGATCAAGAGGCTGCGCGGCGAACCGCCGCCGGACGCGCTCGTATGCTCCTGCTGCGGCAAGCCCTATGTCGCCAACGGCGAACGTTCCTCGTCCGTCATCGAGATCGCGGTCAAGGCCCATATCCGCAGGATCGTGCGCCCGCGCTACCGCCGGGGCTGCGACTGCCGATCCTCGCCCACCAGAACAAGATGGTAGTGCGCCACGGCGACGAGACCGGCTGGCGCATCCAGGCACTGAGCGAGACCGGACGCTCGCGGCGTGCGTGGCTGTGGATCTCGGTCGGCAAGGATGCCGTCTACTACCATATCGACCCCTCGCGCAGCGCCGAGGCCGCGATGAAGCTGTTCGGTTCGGTCACCTTGAACGGCATCGACGTCCTGCGCTGGCTGGAAGCGTGGCTCGAAGCCTGCGCGGAGAACGGCGGCAAACCGCCGGACGACCTGTCGCCCTGGCTGCCCTGGACGATGAGCGAGGAGCGCAGGCGCGAACTCACGGCGCCGGGATGACCGGCGCGATCGAGTGCCGCTACTACGGCCGCGACTTCACTACCGACGAGATGGCGCTGCTGCGTACCCTGATCGCCGCGGAGCCGCAGCCCACCCGAGCCGCCCTGGCGAGGGAGTTCTGCCGGCGCATCGGCTGGTTCAAGCCAGACGGCGGCCTCAAGGACATGATGGCGAAGGTAACCATGCTCGCCATGCACCGCGACGGCGTTATTACCCTGCCGCCGCCGAGGGGCAGGCAGGGCCGGCCCAAGCCCATCGTCTTCGGGCCTGACACCGAGCCGCCGCTGTTCCCCGCCCCGAAGACCCTCGACGAGGTTCGACCGCTCGACATGCGCATCGTCGTGCGCAACACCCGCGAAGGGAAACTCTGGAACGAGTTCGTCGCCCGCTACCACTATCTCGGCTACAAGCCCCTGGTCGGCGCCCAGATGCGCTACGCCGTCCATGATCGAAACGGCTGGCCGCTCGCCATGCTTGGATTCTCCACCGCCGCATGGAAGCTCGCCCCGCGCGACAGATTCATCGGCTGGACACCGCAACTCCGCGAGAAGAACCTGCCGCTGGTGGTCGACAACCCCAGGTTCCTGATCCTGCCGTGGATCGAGATCCCCAACCTCGGCTCGCACACCCTTGCCCTCGTCCGCCGCCACCTGCCCGAGGACTGGGCCGAGCGCTACAACACCGCGCCCGTGATGATCGAGACCTTCGTCGAAACGCCACGCTACACCGGCACCGTCTACCAGGCATCCGGTTGGACACTCGTCGGAACCACCCAGGGAAGAGGACGCTATGACAGGTATAACAAACGAGCACAGCCGAAAAAGGACATCTGGTTGCGACCCCTCCGCAAAGACTGGAAGCGAACGCTCAATCGTTGAATCCACCACTCTCATCACCGCGTAACCGAACGCTTTCCAATCAATCATGCAGCGATGAACGTATTGCACCGCGTACCCGGCAAAATGAGCCTGCCTCAAAAAACGCCGCGCCATCGTCTGGGATGACGACTACATGGAGACAATCATCCAGCAATGATATTCAGTCGATTGCCCTGGAAGGAGGCAACAACCCAGCCTAGCAAACTCAGATACGATGTTGTCACAGAGGGGCTAATGTACCGTTTTTTGCAAGGGCGCGGAACGATTTCGCAGCCATTCCACGGCAAGCAGCACCAGGACGGCAAACACGATCAGGAATACAGCCAACGCCAGGATCGCGGGGCTGATCTGTTCGCGAATACCGGCCCACATCTGGCGCGGGATGGTGCGCTGCTCCAGTCCGCCGAGAAACAGCACCACAACGACTTCATCAAACGATGCGGCGAACGCGAACAACCCGCCGGAAAAGACTCCGGGGGCGATGAGCGGCAGTTGGACTCTGAAAAACCGGCGCATCGGTCCAGCGCCGAGGCTGGCGGCCGCCCGCAGCAGGGTGCGGTCGAACCCAGCCAACGTGGCCGTCACAGTGATAACAACAAACGGCGCGCCCAATGCAGCGTGGGCGAGGATTAACCCGGCGTGCGTCTGACCTAGCCCCAGGCTGGAGTAAAAGAAAAACACCCCTACCGCCACGATGATGATCGGGGTAATCATTGGCGATATCAGCACCGCGGTAATCAACGCCCGGCCGGACATCGCAGGGCTGGCCAGGCCGAGTGCCGCTAGTGTGCCCAGTGTGGTGGCAAGTAGCGTGGCAGCGACACCTATGATGAGGCTGTTGACCAGGGCTCGGGACCAGGACTCGTCCTCGATGATGGATTTGTACCAGCGCAGGGAATACGCGTCTGGATCCAGGCGCAGCATGCCATCGGTGAACGTGAAGTACGGTTCGGCATTGAAGCTCAGCGGCACGATGACCAGGATCGGCGCCAGCAGGAACACGAACCCGGCGATGCAATAGGCATTGAAACCGTAACGTCCCAGCCTCCTGCTCAACACTCCCTTCATTTCAGCCGAACCTCATGCGTTCGATGCCGATCACGCGGCTGTATACGAGGTAGAGGACCGTTACGGAAACGAGCAGAATGCTGCTCAGCGCCGCAGCCAGTCCCCAGTTCAGTGAAGTCTGCACGTGATACGCGATCTGGCTGGAAATCAATTCCCCGGTTCGCCCGCCCACCAAAGCCGGGGTGATGTAGTAACCGATCGCCAGAATGAATACGAGCAGCGAACCCGCTCCGATTCCCGGCATGGTCTGAGGTAGATAGACCCGCCAAAATCCCTGCAGGGGTGTGGCGCCCAGCGAAACAGCGGCAGCCATGTGCGAGGAGGGGATGGAGTGCATCACGCTAAACAGCGGCAGGACCATGAACGGCAGCAGCACGTGAGTCATGGCCACGAAGGTGCCGGTCATGTTGTAGATCATCTGCAGTCGGCCTTCGTCGGGCACGATCCCAAGAGAAACCAGGAAGCCATTGATCACGCCCTGTCGCTGCAGCAATACGATCCAGGCCGTGGTGCGCACCAGCAGCGACGTCCAGAAGGGGACCAGCACCAGCAGCAGCAGCAACCGACCCCGCCTCAGCGGTGCGTTGGCGATCATGTAGGCAATCGGATATCCGATCAGCAGGCACAGGAAAGTAACGCCCAGGCTGACCATCAACGTGCGCCACATCAACGGCGTATACACCCGCCTGTCGTCGGGACGCAGAGCGATGCTGCCGTCGTCCCGACGCTCCAGATCAAGCGCCTGCAGGTAGTGTCGAAAGGTAAAGCGAGCGCCTGCCTGCCGGATCGCCAGCCAGGTTGCCGGTTCCTCCCAAGCCTCATGGACCTCGGAAAGCGTTTCCCGCCAGGACCCCGCGAACTCGGTCCTGTCCAGGTACCGGGCGGTTCGATTGAGCAAGCCACGCATACCGCTCTGCACGCGGTTGACGGCGCCGCTGACCCGGGCCAGGGTCCGCTCTTCGCGCGCCACGGCGAGTTCTGCTGCGATCACGGAAAAGGCAGACTCGGGCGGCAGTCCTTCTCCGCTCCAGTCGGCCAGCGCGTCAATGGTTTGCGGAAAAACCCGGGATACCTCCGGCTGGTAGGTGCTCTTGCCGAGCAGCGTTCCCAGCGGGACGACGAAACTGAGCGTTACGAAGGCGAGCAACGGCAAAACAAGGGCGAAGGCGCCCAGGCGTGGAGCCGCTCTAGAGTTTTCCAGGAACCGTTTCATCATATTGAAACGACTTGTTATCGAGCCAGCCAGGCGCTGAAACGCTCGTACATCTCGTCCCGGTTCTCGCTCCACCAGCGCCAGTCCACGCGAATTGCCCGCTTGAGGTTCTCCGGGGAAGTGGGCATATGCGGCCCCATCACAACACCCGTCTCCAGATGCCGATCCACCAGCGCTCGTGCGGAAACACGCACAGGGCCGTAAGAGATGTGTCTGCTGATATTGCTGACCGAATCCGGCCGGTTGGCAAACATTACGAATTGAAGGGCCAACTCATAACGCGGTGTATCGGCAACGATCGCCAGAAGCCCGCTGTCCAGCGCCTGCGCATCCCAGACGATCACGAATGGCTGGTTCTCCAGTACCTGGGCATTGAAAACCCGTCCGTTGTAAGCCGTGCTCATGATTACTTCCCCGTCGGCAAGGAGCTGTGGCGGCTGGGCGCCGGCTTCCCACCACACGACTTGGTCCTTGATCGTATCCAGCTTGCGAAAGGCCCGACTCAGGCCCTCCGGCGTATCCAGCACCCGGTATACCTCGTCCAGCGGCACGCCGTCGGCCGCCAGGGCGAACTCGAGGTTTGCCAGAGGTGAACGGCGCATTCCGCGGCGTCCCGGGAATTTCTCCAGATCGAAAAAATCACCGATGGTCTCGGGTGGCGAACCCGATAGAAATTTCGGGTTATAGGCAAAGACGGTGGAATAAAAAAGCACCCCGGCACCGCATTCGGAGACGAATTCCGCGGGGAAATCGGTTTCCGGTGACTCGCCGTTCACGCCCGCGGGCAGATCGGCGAGATCCACCAGTTCGATCAGTCCCTCATCACAAGCCAGGCGGGCATCCGGCATTTCCATGTCCACCACGTCCCAATGCACCGCGCCGACATCGACCTGGGCGCGAATCTGCGCCAGTCCCCCGTTGTAGTCTTCCAGCAGCACCTCGATGCCGGTTTCCTCGGTAAAGGCCTTGTGATAGGCCTCCTGGCAGGCGCGCGCGTAAGATCCGCCCCAGGAAACGACGGTGATCGACTCAGCTGCAACACCCACCGTCGGCGCAATCAGTGCGAGCGACAACAACAGCACGCCCGCAATCGCGGTCCTGCGCCCACAACGCCTGAACAGATTCTCACTCATATATTGCCACCATGTCGTTCTGGTTCAAAAAGCCGCCGCCTCAAGGGCGCGGCAATCCAGCGCGCCCCAGCCGATGCGAACCTGGTCACCCGGCAGGATTCCGCCACGGCCCACGATGTTGGGAATCTTGACGATGAAATCGGAGTTGCCGCATACCTCAAGCCGCACGCGCTGGTGATCGCCGAGAAAGCTCATGTCCTCGACCAGCGCATCAAACTCGTTCGAATAGTGCATGGACAGGGGCGCGATGTTGACCCGTTCCGGGCGAATGGCGACCAGCGTCTCGCTGCCGGGAGGCAAATCCGCGATGCGGGCGGCCTGCACGCGCTGCCCAGCGACATCCACTTGGCAAACACCCCGTTCCGTCGAAACGATCCGCCCTTTCAGAAGGTTGTTCTCGCCTATAAAGCTGGCCACGAACGATCGTTGCGGTTCTTCGTAAAGCACTTCCGGTGTGGCCACCTGCTCGATCCGGCCCGCCTGGAATACGGCTACCCGGTCCGACATCGCCATGGCCTCCTGCTGATCGTGAGTGACATAGAGCACCGTTACGCCCAACTGCCGCTGGATTCTCCGGATTTCGTACTGAAGTTGTTCCCGCAGGCGGCGATCGAGCGCGCCCAGAGGTTCGTCCATTAGCACCAGTTCCGGCTCGAAAACCAGCGCCCGCGCGATGGCTACGCGCTGCTGCTGTCCACCGGAGAGCTGGTTCGGTCGGCGATCCTCAAAGCCTGTCAGGCGTACGAGTTCGAGCGCCCGGGCGACGCGTTCGAGACACTGATGCGCACTCAGCCCCCGCACTTCCAGCGGAAAGCCGAGATTGGCTCCCACGGTCATGTGAGGGAACAAAGCGTAATTCTGAAATACCACGCCGATACCGCGCTTGTCCGGAGGCAGGCCTGCAACCGAGCCGCCGTGGATGCGGATATCGCCGTTGGTGGGCGGCTCGAAACCGGCCAGCATCATCAGGCAGGTAGTCTTGCCGGATCCGGAAGGGCCCAGCAGGGTCAGAAACTCACCATATTGCAACTTGAGATCCAGGTCGCGGACGACCCAGTCGGAGTCGCCGTAGCGCTTATGTACACCACAGTACTCGACGTGGGGAACAACCTGATTCATGAATTTCCTGGGTTGCTGGATGGACGGGCGATCATGAACGCGGACATTGTGAAAGACCGCTCGGGCAATAGCAAACCCTAATTCCCGGATAAGGTTGTGGACCAGATTCCCTGATTGCCGCTGAGCGCTGTAGGGATTGAGGCTCAGGTGGGTGTTTTCTGTTTCAGCGATGCTGGCGCCGGTGGGCCTGCCACCTTCAGACGGTCTGGTCAGGCGGGTTTTGCCGGTCTGCGGACGAGCGGGCAGCGCCGGGCCTGCCGGTTTCGGTCGGGGATACCGGCGCAGCCCAGCAACTGGCCCAGCTTCTCGCTGTCGCTGTAATTCAGCGCCAGCGGGATGCCCCGGTGCAGGGGCTATAATTTCGCGAATCAACCGTCGAAGTCAGGAATGTTGGCACGACCATCAGGGGATTCGTTCTAAGTGCAGCGTCACAATGTCTATGTCGTGATACTGCTGGTGACGGACTGAGGATGCGTAATGTCGAAGCAGGCGCAGCGAGAGATCCCTGTCCGGCGGCCAGTCGGCAGCCGGGTTCGCGACCAGGAACAGCCGGTCTTCTAGATTGTCCTGACCGATTGCGGCGATGAAATCGACCTCTACCGTCCGGTGGTTGATGCGGGCGACGACGAGCAGACGCCGAACATCGCCCGCGGGCGCGTCTTCGTCCTGCCGGAGGAGGCTTAACAGCGCTTCCTCTCCCGCCAAGCGCAGGCGTTCTGTGGAATCGGGATCCCAGTCAAGGTGGTCCGCCATGGTGCAAAGCATTGCGTCAATTTCCGGAAGGGATGCGTTCGAGAGTTTCGCTTCGAGCCGCTGCCGCCGCGGCTGGGTCAATTCGATGAATAGTGTCAGTACGATCGCAGTCAGGCCGCCAGCGGTCATTCCGTTGCCGAGAAGATAGCCCAGGGTATCACCGAGCAGATCGGCAAAGATCAGGCCGTTCTGAAACCCGAGCCCGATCCAGAACGCAAGGCCAGCGATCATCGCGTTGCGGTAGTGCGCGCCATTCTGCACGACAAGCTTCATGCCCTGAACAAACAACAGCGCAAGCAATACGAGTACATAGGCGGCGATCACGGGCGCTGGAATTGCAAGCAGCAACGCTGTGAACTTGGGCAGGAAAGCGAGTGCGATGAACACGATACCGATGTACATGCCGACCCGTCGCGCGCCTACGCCAGTCAGTTCTACCAGGGAAAGGCTGCTCGAGTAGGTCGTGTTAGGTACTGTCCCCCGTCAGGACCAATGGAACAGATTAGGGTGATTGCGTAAGAGAGTGTTATTGGCTCATCGTCATCATTGAGGAGTGAACGATGAGAGATAGAACAGAACGATCCCAGGATGTTGCGGAGCGGACGGTCAAGGACACCCTGGAACTAGCATTGCAGGCCTCAGGCTGCGACCGGGTTGAGGTCCGGCACAAGCCCCGCCTGCTGTCAGACAATGGCGCGTCCTACATCTCTAGCGAACTGGCCGAATGGCTCGACGATAACGGAAGGGATTGTGCATCAACGGAGGCTAGGAGACCTTAATTCTCAGTTCAAGGCGATTTAGTCTGACAATGCTTAGTCTGACAATGCCCAACCCTGTCTGATGTCATTCGGTCGGCAGGTTTAGTTCTGTCGGCAATGTTGCGAAGCTCGTTAGCCAGGTATCCGAGGCTACGCCGTCCGCGTTGGTGGCGGTGAACACCCGGTTGGCCGCAATGGGATGGCCGGCCGCGGCAATGGTTACGGAGGCTAGGTCGTCCCGGCCAATAAACATACCGCTTCGGTATTCGTTCCGGGGGATGAGGGCGATGGCTTTCTCCCCACCGGGACTGTCGTTGATCCTCGACGGCCCGATCACCACGTACTCCATACCGGAGTCCACCAGCACTTCTTCAGCTTTGCCTTTCCAAATAAGTACATTGCCACCGATGGTGTTGAGGAAGTGATCCTTCACCCCCGAGTGGGACGAGGTGATGATGACAAAGCGGGTGGCGCCTGTTGCCTTGGCGGCCTTGGAGAGATTGAGCGTGCCTTCGTAATCAGCTTTCTCGGGCCGGTTTCTGCCCAAAGGCATAGCCGACGCCACAGCGTTTATGACAATATCTATGCCCTCAACGGCGGCGGTCAGGGTTTCGGGTTGCGTGACGTCAGCTTTGATCCAATTGTACTGGCTACCGTGATTTTCGATAGCCCGTTCCACGTTGCGGGTCATGGCCCGCACATTCACTCCGAGATCATGCAACTGCCTAAGCACGTGCCGGCCGTTCTTGCCCGTCGCCCCGGCCAACAAAATGGTCTTGCCTTGGAGGTTGGCAAGGGCTTCTTCGCCGATGGACGCTGGTGCGGCGAACACGGTGGTGTGAAACAGCAGTAGTGCCGCTGTAAAGACAATTCGAGTGACATTGATCAGCATCGATAAACTCTCTAATGACTTTAGCGGCATTGTCAGGCAGATCCACACCCTGTTACGTGGATAAATTCTTTGGGAAAGACAGGCGCCAATTTGCCGCTTGATAGCTCTCAATAGCAGGTTCTACAGATTCGAGCCGTTTAATCTGACAATGTCCCTTCAGGTGTGTCGGGCAATGCGTCAAAAAAGCGGAAAAACTCGGAATTCGGACTGAGGACCATGGTTGTCCCGTCGCCCAACGAGGTCCGGTAAGCTTCCATGGACCGCAAGAACGCGTAGAACTCGGGGTCCTGACCGTGGGCCTCGTTGAGGATGTGTCGGCTTTCCGCTTCTCCCTCCCCGATTAAAATTTGCGCCTGGCGTTCGGCATCCGCCAGAATAATGGTGCGCTCCCGGTCGGCTTCCGCCTCAATCCTCGCTTTAGTCTCCTGGCCTTGAGCGCGCAAAAGCGCGGCTTGAGCAATCCGGTCCGAACGCATGCGGTTGTACACCGACTGGCTGGTTTCGGGCGGAAGGTCCGTCCGGCCGATGCGGACATCGACCACTGCGACACCGAAATCAGGGGCCCGGCCGCTCACGCCCCGGCTGATTTCCTGCATCACATTCACGCGCTGGGCAGTCAGCAGATCCGCCAATTGGGCCTGACCCAGTGCGTCACGCACGCTGCCGTTCAATATGGTGCCGAAACGATCGCGGAACCCTATTTCAGTGCGCACGGTTTGATAAAACTTGAGGGGATCAACTATACGATAGCGGGCATAGGCATCGACAATGATACGCAACTGATTGACTAGCGGCATTTCCTGACTGGGCGGATCCAAGTCGAGAACACGGTTATCATAAAAGAGCACGTTTTGAATAAACGGAATCTTAAAATGCATCCCGGGTTCGACGATGACCCGTTTAGGCTCACCCAATTGTAAGACGATGGCCTGTTGGGTCTGATGCACAGTAAATAACGTGCCAGAAAGAACGAACACCCCAATTAATACGGTGCCGACCAGCGCAAGCAGCTTTCCCAAAGTCATCCGTTGTCTCCTCTGCCTTTGCCGCGTTGTAATTCATTGAGCGGAAGATACGGCGCCACGGCATTGTCAGACTAAATCGGCCTGAGATGAAAAGTAAGCTCTCTTACAGTCTGACTCAAAACTCCTGAGCGGTTTTTCTTGCAATAAGGCGTGCGGATCTTCGGATGGCGCCGATGAGCGTCCACGCATCCGCCGATGCGATTGTTTTTTCCCAGTCCTTTGCCAAGCGACGGCGGCGCCCGAGCCAGGCGAAGGTGCGCTCTACCACCCACCGCCGGGCGATGACGACAAAGCCCGTGACACCGGATGGGCGTTTCACGATCTCGATTGTCGGGCCATCGATTGAGGCCATTGCGTCACGAAGTTTGTCGCCTGAGCAGCCACCGTCGGCAAAAATGTGGGTCAGGCTCGAATGGTTTTCGAGGGCCTGCGCGATTACGACGGATGCCCCGTCGCGGTCCTGGATGTCTGCGGCATGGGTGATCAGCCCCAGCAGGTTTCCGTCTGTGTCGGTTAACCGCTCATAAATCAAATCGTTTGTGTCACGTCCGACCTTAGAGCCTGACCGAAAAAGAATTGAGTGGAATCAGTCCCTTGTGATTCCCTTGTTGTGTTCGCCAGCAAGGAGGATAACAAGATGTGGACTGACGCCACTCGTGAGAAATATGAGCGCGAGGCGCACCGCTACGCAAGCGATCTGAGCGATACCGAATGGTGCGTGATCGAACCCCATATGCCGCCCGCAAGGGCTCTGGGCCGCCCGCGCAAGACGGATATGCGGGAAGTGATGACCGCGATCCTGTACATGGCCCGCAGCGGCTGCCAGTGGCGCATGCTGCCCGGCGAGTTTCCGCCGCGCAGCTCGGTTCAGTACTATTTCTACAAGTGGCGCGACGACGGGACGTGGCAGGAGGTCAACCGGGCGCTTCTGGCGCGCACCCGCGAGGCCGAGGGGCGGGCCGCTGCCGCGACTGCCGGGGTGATCGACAGCCAGTCGGTGAAGACCACGGAAAGCGGAGGTCCGCGCGGGTTTGACGCGGGTAAGAAGGTGATGGGCCGCAAGCGCCATATCGTGGTGGACACTGGCGGGCGGTTGCTCGGTGCCGTGGTCCACGAGGCTGACATCCAGGATCGCGACGGTGCGCCGTCGCTGCTCGCCGAGGTGGGGGCGTGGTTTCCCGGGGTCGGCCATATCTTCGCCGACGGCGCTTACGCCGGCCCTAAGCTGGCCGGGGCGCTGAAGAAGATCGGCGACTGGGCGCTGGAGATCGTCAGGCGCAACGACAAGGCGGACGGCTTCGTTGCGCTGCCGCGCCGTTGGGTGGTCGAACGCACCTTCGCATGGTTCGGGCGCAGCCGCCGCCTTGCGAAGGACTTCAAGGCGACCGTCGAGAGCGCCCTTGCCTGGCTCCTGATCGCCAGCATCCAAGTCTTCATCCGTAGACTAGCAAGGTTATGAAAATAAACGATTCTTTTCCGGCCAGACTCTAAGAGGCCTTCTCTCTGTTGCCCCGGTTCCTCTGGACAGGGTCAGTCGGGCGGGTATGGTGTCCGCCAAAGCCAAGAAGCGACTGCAGGAGACGACATCATGGGTAAGTTCGGGATGGGGCAATCGATCCGGCGCGTCGAAGACGAACGGTTCGTCACCGGCACGGGGTCCTATACGGATGACGTCAACAGGGACGGTCAAACCTGGATGGCGGTGCTACGGTCTCCATACGCCCATGCCGATATCAATGGGATCAACGTTGCTGCGGCCGGCAGCGCTGATGGTGTGCTTGGCGTCTTTACCAACGAAGATCTCAAGGCCGCTGGTTTTACAGACCTCCCATACGATTCCGTGCCACCGGGTCCCGACGGCAATCCGCCCGAAATTCCCAACCGCCCCATTCTGGCGGACGGACGCGTGCGTTATGTGGGCGAGCCGGTCGCAGTCGTTGTTGCAGAAACATTGGCCCAGGCCCGTGATGCGGCGGAATTGATCGACGTGGATTACGGCGAACGCCCCGCCGTCACCGATATGAAGGCTGCCTTGGCAGATGACGCACCGTTGGTGTTCGACGACATTCCCAACAATTTGCTGGTTCATTGGTCCATGGGCGATAAGGACGCCACCGACACCGCCTTTGCCAAAGCGGATACGGTCATCTCCATCGATCTTATCAACAACCGCATCGCTCCGACCGCTATTGAACCGCGCGGCGCGCTTGCCGAATACGATGCGACAACCGACCGTTACACCCTGACCACCGGCACACAGGGCTCACACAAACTACGCCAGTGGATCACCGGTAAGAATGGGCGTAAGGCCGCCGACATTCCCATGGAAAAACTTCGCGTTATTTGCCCGGACGTGGGCGGCGGCTTCGGTATGAAGAATTTCCTCTTCAATGAACCTTTAGCGGCGCTGTATGCAACGAAAGTCGTGGGCCGCCCCGTCAAGTGGACCGCCGACCGCACAGAGAGTTTTCTCAACGACACCCATGGACGGGATCAGATCAATCACGCCGAATTGGCCATCGATAAGGACGGCACGTTTTTGGCCATCCGGGTTTCGTCTCTCGGCAACGTAGGTGCCTACATTTCACAGTTCGGCGCCATGATTCCCACCATGGCGGGGTGCGGCATGCTCTGCGGTTGCTATGCCCTGGAAGCTACTCACGTGGACGTAAAAGTGATGCTCACCCACACCACGCCGGTAGACGCTTATCGCGGTGCCGGGCGGCCCGAAGCGGCCTATGTGGTTGAGCGGCTGGTGGATAAAGCGTCGCGTGAACTGGGCATTCCCCAAGACGAAATCCGCAAACGCAATTTCATTCCGCCGGATGCGTTTCCATACAAAGTGGCCTTGGGCATGAATTATGACTCGGGAAACTACGCCGAGCTTTTAGACAAGGCGATTGCGCGTGCCGACTGGGCCGGTTTTGAACAGCGCCGGGCTGAGTCCGCCAAACAGGGAAAACTGCGTGGCATCGGCATGAGCTATTACATCGAAGCCTGTGGCGGTGGTCCGTCCGAATATGCCGCCCTATCCGTTGATGAAAATGGCCATGTGCGCATCGACAGCGGCAGCCAAAACAACGGTCAGGGTCATGAAACCATTTTCATGCAATTGACCGCCGACACCCTCGGCATCGACATGGATGACATCGACGTGCGCATGGGCGACACAGATGAAATACCGCAAGGCATGGGTACTGGCGGCAGCCGCGCGACGGCGGCCGGCGGCAGCATGGTGGTCGCGACTGCGGAAGCGTTGATTGAAAACGGCAAGAAGGTGGCCGCCAATGTGTTGGAGGCGGCGGAGGTGGACATCGAGTTCGAAGATGGCGTGTTCCGTATCGCCGGCACCGACCGCACCGCCACACTGGCGGAGGTGGCTAAAGCCTCTTTCGATGACGGACTGCGGCCCGACGGCGTTGAAGCCGGACTGATGACGACCCTTGAATCCACCGCTTATGGTCCGACCTTCCCCAACGGTTGTCACATCTGCGAATTGGAAATCGATCAGGCGACGGGTGCGGTTGAGTTTTTGAATTACACCATCGAAGACGACATCGGCCGTATCTTGAATCCGCTCACCTTGGAAGGGCAAATACTCGGTGGCGCCGGTCAAGGCGTGGGTCAAGCCATGTATGAAGAGACGGTCTACGACGACACCGGGCAGTTGGTGAACGGTTCGTTCATGGACTACGTCATGCCGCGCGCGGACAACACACCGGCTTTCGATTTCCATTACACGGAAGTGCCGTCTCCCAGCAATCCGCTCGGCGTCAAAGGGGCCGGCGAAGCCGGATCAATCGGCGCTACACCGGCTGTGGCCAACGCGGTGATCGATGCGTTGTCCCCGCTGGGCGCGACGGACATCGACATGCCGCTGTCTCCGCTCAAAATTTGGCAGGCCATTCAACGGGCAACGGCCAAGGCCGCCTGATTGAACGGGATGCCGGCACCTCACTTGGATTTCGCCACCCTCTCCACATTGGCTGAACACTTGACGGCAACCGTGCGCGAGTCCGGTACCGCGATCATGGAGGTGTACAACAGCGACTTCGATGTCGAGACCAAAGCGGACAAATCACCGGTCACCGCGGCTGATGAAACGTCTGAACGGATCGTCCTCGACACACTGGCGAAGATCGCGCCAGACATTCCTTTCGTTGCCGAGGAGCATGTGGCCGCCCATGGCTTTCCGGAGTTTGCGGGACATACCTTTTGGCTGATTGATGCCCTGGACGGCACTAAGGAATTCATCAAACGGCGCGGCGCCTTTACTGTGAACGTGGGACTTATCATTGATGGCGTTCCCTGTTTGGGCGTGATTTTTGCTCCGGCCCGGGACGAGCTTTTTTGTGGTGTGGTATGCCCGGAAACTGCACAAAGCAAGGCGGCGGTAATTCGCGGCGGAACGGAAGCCGAGATATCAGTCCGTCCCGTTCCCGATGACGGTGTGGTCGTGGTGGGCAGCTATTCCCATCAGGTCAGAGAACCCATGGAAGAGTTTCTCGCAAAGCATGATGTCATAGACATGATTGCCATTGGTTCGTCTTTGAAATTCTGCATGGTCGCCGAGGGCAAGGCGGACCTTTATCCGCGCTTCGGCCCCACATCGGAATGGGATATCGCGGCAGGCCATGCCATCCTGCGTGCGGCGGGGGGCAGCGTCAAAACCTTCGACGGTAAAGAGATGGCCTATAAAAAGGTGGAAGCAAACTATATCAACGGGACCTTTTTGGCCGCCGGCGCGCCATGACCGTTCGCGCTGCCGATGACGACGGCTTGAATGTTGCAGCTGATATTTTAAGAGCCGGCGGACTGGTTGCCTTTCCTACGGAAACCGTCTACGGCCTTGGCGCCGATGCAACGCAAGATGACGCTGTTGCCAATATTTTCACTGTCAAAGGCCGGCCGGCTATCAACCCACTCATCGTTCATGTGGGCCGTCCCGATTGGGTCGCCGGATTGGCGTTTCCCGATGGCCGGGTGGACGCCCTGACCCGTGCTTTTTGGCCGGGGCCACTGACACTGGTGTTGAAACGGCGACCTGATAGTCCTGTCTCACCGACCGTAAGCGCCGGGCTCGACACCATTGCCGTGCGCCAGCCCAATCATCCCGTCGCGTCCAAACTTTTGACCTTGGTGAAACGTCCTCTAGCAGCGCCGAGCGCCAATCCGTCCGGGCATGTCAGTCCAACCACGGCCCAGCATGTGGAAGCGGACTTGGGAGACCGCATCGATCTCATCCTTGACGGCGGCGCCTGCCCGGCGGGAATTGAGTCGACGGTGCTCGATCTTACCTCTGAGAATGCGCGTATCTTGCGGCCCGGTTCCATCGACGCGGCCATCCTGTCCGATGTGATCGGACCGGTCGCGATGTCCTTTGACGAAAACGCACCTGTCACTGCGCCGGGCCAGTTGGCCAAGCATTACGCACCCAGTCTTCCCATGACATTGAACGCCACACAGACCGATGTAGGGGAAGCTCTCATCGGTTTCGGCGCTACCCCGGATACCACTATCAATCTCAGCCCGTCTGGTGATCTGGAAGAAGCGGCGGCAAACCTGTTTGCTGCTCTGCGGGAAGCGGATGATCGGGACCGGTATACGGGGATTGCCGTCATACCCATTCCCAACGAGGGCGTGGGCGTGGCCATCAACGACCGCTTGTCACGGGCAGCAGCGGGGCGGTAAACCCACTCTGACTGGTATCAACCCACGGCTCACGAACAACGGTTCAAAAACGTGCCCTTAGACCAAAGCCTGATTGACCTCATCGCCGACATCGTCGGGGCCAACGGTTGCCTCACCAGTGAGGCGGATATCGCCCCCTTTCTGGATGAAGAACGGGGGCTTTATCGCGGTGCCACGGAGTTGGTGGTGCGCCCGACCTCGACGGACGATGTTGCAGCGGTGGTAAAACTGTGCGCCGAGGCCGGCGTCGGCATCGTTCCTCAGGGCGGCAACACGGGCCTGTGTGGTGGCGGCGTGCCGGCGGAAGACGGCAGCCAGATTATTCTGGCGCTGGGGCGGATGAAAACGGTGCGCGCCATCGATGCCACCAATTTCACCATCACCGTGGAAGCCGGTTGCATTCTGGCTGACATCCAAGCCAAGGCGGAAGACGCGGGATGCTTGTTTCCGCTCAGCCTGGGTGCGGAAGGCAGTTGCCAGATCGGCGGCAACCTGGCCACCAACGCGGGCGGCATCAACGTGCTGCGCTACGGCAACGCCCGCGACTTAGTGCTCGGTCTGGAGGTGGTCCTGCCCGATGGGCGCGTCTGGAACGGCCTGCGCGCGCTCGGCAAAGACAACACCGGCTATGCGCTTAAGCAGTTGTTTGTCGGCTCGGAAGGTACGCTCGGCATTATCACCGCGGCCGTCCTAAAACTGTTTCCCAAACCGGTGGAAACGGAAACGGCGTTCTGCGCCCTTGCGTCGCTCGATGATGTGACGCGTCTATTGAATCGTGCCCGTTCCCTCTCCGGTGATGCGGTCACCGCATTTGAACTGGTGCCCCGCTTCGGCCTCGAAATGTGCGTCAAACATATCGACAGGGCGACAGACCCTTTAAGCGAACCCCACGACTGGTATGCGCTGATCGAGTTTTCCACCTCCCGGCCCGAGGCGGATTTGCGCGCCGGGTTCGAAGGATTGTTGGAAGCCGCTTTTGAAGACGGCATCATCGTTGACGCCGTCATTGCCGAAAGCGGAGCCCAACGGGAAGCCTTGTGGCGCTTGCGGGAGTCCTTGCCCGAAGCGCAGAAGCACGAAGGCGGCAGCATCAAGCACGACGTTTCCGTGCCGGTCTCCCGCGTGCCCGAGTTCATCACCCGCGCCACGGCAGTGGTACGAGAAGGATTTCCCGGCGTGCGGCCCTGTCCCTTCGGCCACGTGGGTGACGGCAACGTCCATTTCAACGTCACCCAGCCGGAAACCATTTCCAAGGATATCTATCTCGCCAAGTGGGAACGCATGAACCGCGTCGTCCATGACATCGTTGTTGAGATGGAAGGGTCCATCTCCGCCGAACACGGCATCGGCCGCCTCAAGGTTGAGGAGATGGAACATTATAAAGACCCGGTGGAACTAGATCTGATGAAGACTTTAAAAGCCACGATTGACCCCGGCGGCACCATGAACCCGGGGAAGGTGGTGAAATAGATCCAGCGCCCTCTGTTCTTGTAATCCAAAAACACGAGAGCTCTTAGACTTCGCCCCAAAAACGCCGGATTGGCCCATTAGAGGCTCGGACACGGTGTGTCTTTCTGGTGAATCCTTCGCCGTGTGACTGTTTGCCGCTGAGGGGACGCCCCCTATACTTGGTGGAGAATGACAGGGTTAAGCCGCTACATTCTGCGTCACCTCATCGTCGGGACGGTCATCGTCACCGCGGTTCTCACCTATATTCTTTGGCTGACCCAGTCTCTCGGCTTTATTGAGCTGATCATTAACAAGGGGCTGACCGTCGGCACCTGGCTGGAATTGACGCTTCTGTTGTTGCCCAACGTTATCGTCATCATCCTGCCCATCGCCCTCTTTTTGGTGGTGCTGTTCGTCTACAACAAGATGACCGTCGACCGGGAACTGGTTGTCGCCCAGGCGGCAGGGATCAGCCGCTGGGGATTGGCGACACCGGCGGTCATGGTCGCAGTCTTTTGTATGTTTATCGCCTTTCTGCTCACCCTTTATTACGGCCCTCAATCCATGCGGGCGTTCAAGGAACTGCAATGGACCGTGCGCAACGACGTTTCTCAAGTGTTGTTGCGTGAAGGAACGTTTAATCAAGTGGGCAAAGGTCTCACGGTTTATGTGCGAGAACGGGACGTCAATGGCGACCTGCGCGGACTTCTCGTGCATGACAAGCGTGACCGGATAAAGAGTCTCACATTGATGGCGGAACGGGGCGCGATCGTGCCCGGACCCGATGGCCCACGGGTGCTGCTGGTCAACGGCAGCCGGCAGGAACTCACCCGCGGTGCCGGTGATCTATCCTTGTTGTACTTCGACCAGTACGCCGTTGATTTGGGACTCATTGAATCCACCGGGGACAGCCGCTTTACCGACAATCGGGAACGGACAACGACTGAGCTTTTCACGTTGAACGAACAGGATGGGCTCAAACCCCGTACGATCCGGCGTATGCGGGTGGAAGGGCATCAGCGGTTGACCAACCCGATACTCAATCTTGCCCTGACCTTAGTGGCTCTGTCTTTTCTCTTAACCGGTACGTTCGACCGCCACGGGCAGGTCAAGCGTATTTCGCTGGCGGTTCTCTGTGTTGTTCTCATCGAAGCAGCCGGCCTGGGTGCGGCCAGTCTGGCTGCAAAGAATCTGTTTCTGCTACCGCTGATTTATGTGGTGATCGCCATCCCCTTGGTCTTTGGCTTTGCAGCCCTGACTCCAGGAGGCGCCCGGGGCATGTTGCCCTTTTTCTTGCGCACGCGCCCCGGCTCCGCTTAGTACGAACCGAATTGATTAGATTGTTCAGCCCAAAGTCATGACGGTGCGTTCCAGTTCAGTGACCTTTCTCTTCCGGCAGTTAAATCGAGCGTTCGATCGAATGGTCTGGGCGATTTTTTGCCTGTTGTTGTCGGCCACGGTCGCCCTGGCGCAGGAGGAAGCCGTCGAGCCGCAAACCCTGATTTTTGCAGACGAACTGCGCTACGACGAAAACACCCAGACCATCACCGCAACGGGTAACGTAGAGATCGAACGGGAAGGCCGCATCCTGCTGGCCGACGAGATTACCTATAACCAGGAAACCGACATCGCCACGGCGACGGGTAATGTCACGCTGGTGGACGACAACGGATCCGTGGTTTTTGCCGACCAGGCTGAAATATCCGGCGACCTCAAAGAAGGTCTTGCGCGCGAGGTCCAGATCCTTCTCGCCGACGAGTCCAGGATGGCGGCCCGGATCATCCAGCGGCGCGACGGCAACATCAATGAACTGCTCCGCGTGGCCTATTCCGCCTGCGACCTCAATTGCGAGGGTGATCCGGTGTGGCAGGTCAAAGCTCAGCGGGTCATCCATGATCAAGACGACCAGTTGATGACCTATAACGACGCTTGGATCGAACTGCTGGGCGTGCCGATTTTATATACGCCTTATCTGGCGCACCCGGATCCCAGTGCGGACCGACGGTCCGGATTGCTCGCCCCGGCGATCGGCGGCGGCAGCAATCTCGGTTTTTCCTTTGCCCTTCCCTACTACTGGAACATTGCGCCGGACAAAGACGCAACCATCACACCATTGTTTACCTCGTCCGCCGGAAAAGGCGGGACGCTGGAATACCGTCAGCTTTTCCAGCGGGGAGAGTTGAGGCTGTTCGGAAGTGCGGTAACGGATGACCCGGATAATCCTAAGGACCTGCGCGGGCATATTCGGGGGCGCGCCCGCTGGGATATTGATGAACGCTGGCGTGTCGGCACCGACTTACATCTGGCGTCCGACGACACATATTTGCGCCGCTATGATTTCGATGCGCCCACTTGGCTGACCACCAATGCCTTTGCCGAACGCTTTGGCACCCAATCGTACTTCGCCGTCAACACCTATCACTTCCAGCGCCAGCGCCGCACGGTGGTGGCCGGCTCTACACCGCTGGTGGCGCCTTTGGTCGATTACAGCTTTGTCGGCAAACCCCAGCGCGGCGGCGGCTACTTCACCGCCAACGCCAGCGCGCTTGCGCTCTACCGGGAAACCGGCAGCGATCAGACCCGTTTGTCATCAGAACTGGGCTGGCACGTGCCCTACATTGCCCCGGCCGGAGACATTTACACTCTCCGCGCCACCATACGCGGTGACGGGTATTACGTGCGCGATGTGCTTGACCCGGTGACCAACACATCGTTTACCGGATTTGAAGGCCGTGCCATCCCTCAGGTCTCCATGGAATGGCGCTACCCGCTGGCCAGGTCGGGTGCCGTGGCCACTCAGTACCTCGAACCCATCGTCCAAGGGGTGTGGAGTCCCATCGGCCAGAACTCCATGAAAATCTCCAACGAAGACAGCCGGGACTTTGAATTCGACGATACCAATCTTTTCTCCGAGCAACGCTTCACCGGTTATGACCGGGTCGAAGGGGGGGCGCGCGTAAACTACGGCCTGCGCTGGTCCGCCTACGGCGAAACCGGTCAGTCCATCTCGGTGTTGTTGGGGCAAAGTTACCGCTTCCACAAGGACAACACATTTAGCGATGCCTCGGGCTTGAGCGGACGTTTTTCCGATTATGTGGGCCGGGTTCTTTACCGGCCGTCAGACTTTCTTGATCTGTCCTACCGGTTCAGGCTGGACCAGGACAACTTCAGCCCTGAGCGCAGCGAAGTCAGCGCTGCAGTGGGTAATGATTTTTTCCAGTTGGGTGCAAATTACATCTTTATCAAACAGACGGACCCGACGACGCCCGAATTCGGCGACCGCGAAGAACTCTACGCCTTTTTTGACACCAGACTTTCAAGGTATTGGCGCCTGACCGGCACTCATCGGGAAGACCTCAGCCCCGGTGGCGGCTCGATCCGTTCTTCCATCGGTATCATCTATGAAGACGAATGCTTTGTCTTCGGCTTGGACATTGCCGATGACAATACGGAAGACCGAGACTTCCAGAGCGGGTTCTCCGTGATTCTCAGGTTTACCCTGAAAACCATCGGCGAAGTCCGCCTGACATCGAGCGTCGGCGTCGACCAATAGAACGTTCTCAGGTGACAGGGGATTGAGCGACAGATAACTCCGCGCGGGCTTGACCGATGATTTTGAAAGACGATTGAATGAACAGTGCCGACATCGCAGCGGCAACAACCAAGTCAGGCCACGGCGACGCGGTGATTACAACCAAACCAGCAGCGAAAATAACGGCGACGTTACCTATCGCGTCGTTCCGCGTGCACAACCACACCGACCGTACATTGGCATCACCGTTGCGGAAACGTAACAGAATGAGAGCGCTGACCACATTGGCTGTCAGAGCAAGGAAGCCGATCATCCCCATCGTCTCTCCATCTGGTTGGCCTGTCACGACCACACGGTAAGCTGTCATCGCGAGCACGCTCAGGCCCATGAGTCCAAGACTGAGTCCCTTGATCATGGCCGTTCGCGCCCGTACCGTCACTGATTGTCCGATGGCCCACAAGCTAATGGCATACGTGAGCGTATCGCCAAGAAAATCTAAAGCGTCAGCCTTCACCCCAGTGCGTCGACCAGGGCGATGATCTTGGTGGTCAATCCGCCCCGTGATCGGCCGATGGCCTGATTTTGAGTCCCCCTTTTGCGCCGCTCGCCTTCTGGTGAACGCTGACGATGGTGGCGTCGATGAGGGCATATTCGAAATCCGGTTCCGCCGACAACTCCTCGAACAGCCGCTCGAAGACACCCTTCTTCGCCCATCGGCGAAAGCGCTGGAAGACGCTGTTCCAATTGCCGAACGCCGGGGGCAGAGCGCGCCACGGCGACCCTGCGCGCACCCGCCACAAAACCGCCTCCAAAAACAGGCGGTTGTCCGCCGCCGTCACGCCACGGTCCGTCGCCTTGCCCGGTAGATGACGCCAAATTTTCTCCCAAACATTGTCCGTGATCACAAAACGCTCTGACTTCATCAAACACTCCTTGCAAAAGGAGGCTTGAATCACTTTTCCGCGACATTGGGAATCCACTAAATGTCAACAGACCCTAAGCCAAGTCATGATCTGGTGGCCTTGGCTGCTCATGGGGCAAACGCCCGGCCATCTGGTGTGGAACACCAATGGCATCAAACTACCGAACCTGGATGCGATCTCTGCCGCAGACCGGACAATGGTTGAGAAAATTCATCCGACGATCTTTGACACCGGTGCGCCGTGGGAAGGCCGCGTCAACCTGTGGACCGACTATCCGCAAATGCGTTCCCCGGAGAAAGTTTGAGAGTCATTCTCAAACTGGAACTGTTAGCAAGCCATGTTTTAGGAGGGAGGGATGTCGCGCGGGTTTTAGAGCGCGCTTTCCAATAATCGCCTTTCTGCTATTATTTTCTGCATACGCTGTACTGGAGGGACGTGAAATGCGAACTCTACACATGGCGTTGATCATAAGCTTGCTACTGTTCTCTGTGAACAGCGCGAACGGACAGTCTACGGCGCCAGATAGACTCGAGCACCCCGGTCAAATTGCTCTGGTACAAAGCGGAACTGGTTTGCGGTACGTGCATTTTCCGACAAACCTCCGCCTTTATATTTTCGACGAAGATTCAGAAAACAAATCGGTCTGTAATCTCGGGTGCGCGTCCCAGTGGCCGCCGGTAATTGCGCCGGATAATGCTACGATGATCGGCTTATGGACGGCGATTGACCGGGACGATGGCCGCAAGCAGTGGGCCTATAAGGGTCGGCCGGTTTATGTCCGCTATCACGATTCACCAAGCGCACCGACTGGAGACGGTGTTGACGGCGTTTGGCACTTTCTTGAACCTTAAGCCAGACTGAATGCGGTTAGCACTCTGGCCTTTGTTTTTTGATGTGCCCGCGCAATTCACCCGCCGGATACCTGGTGGTGTGGAGATTGACGTAAAGACGGTCCTGAACCAGGTAAATCATATTGCCTTCGGACAATACGGTGGAACCTTCGACAATTTCTGTCATTCCATCGGGCGCAAGGTCGACCACGATGCCCGCTTCGCCGCCCGGCGTTTGCGGACCATGAATGTGAACACCGGTCGCCGGCGATGTGGTGTCTTGGAAAGTGACTTTCCAGGTGAGGTTCAGTGTCGACCGTTCGAGTACGAACTCGGCCCGGCCGATGCCCGGACTTTCCGTAACCGCGCTTTGTTCGTCGGCCGACAAGTCAGCATAGAATGAGATCGGCGGCCCTGAGGTGTCGTTTTCATCCGGTGAATAGTAGCCACACTCAAAAAAGTCTTGATAGACGGGCGCTTGGCCAAAGGCATTGGCTGTAATGATGGAGATCAACAGGCCAAGTGACGAAGCGAGCGTGGTAACGCGTTTTAACATTGCAACGCTTTAAACCCGTTAGACACCCGTGCCGGGCATGGTTTGCCCTGACTTCATGATGGGCCGCCAAATACGGTCCGTGCTGCGCACACCATTCAAGGCACCGACTTCATTGTCCCGGTTGTTGGTGTAGAGCAGCCAGCCCCGGTGCGTCCATTGGCGGGTCCCGTCCTCATGGGTGACGATTGACCACTGACCGATAGGCTTCGCGTCCGGCGCAGCCAGAACCGGTGTCCAATCGTAAGGGCGGTCCTTACCGTCTGCCGCCCGAGGGACGAACGGACTGTCCCGGCCGGGTATGAAGACATGGGCGTAGATCGTTTTGCCTTGCGGATCGGCCAGCAACTCGCCGCCATCGGATTTCTGATAGGTGATCCATTCGGGCACCGGCGGTGGTGGCTCCAAAACGATTGCCTGCCGTCCTTCAAGACCGGTCCCGGCGATATCGCCGGGTCTGGAATCCTCGGCGTAGCGGTATAGGGGTTTGGATTTGTAGGCCCACTGCTTGGTGCCGTCATCCCGGGTCATCACCGACCAATCGCTGACTACAGGGACGGCCGACCAATAGGCTTCAACCGGACGCCAGGTGCGCGCGCAGATGGCATCGCAAGACGACGCTCCAGCTTGATCGGCGTCCGACACATAGAGCGTCATGTTGTTGAGTTCGACCAAGAGATGTCCGTGCTGGGACTTATAGGTCGCGAAACCTGGTGGTGTGGTGATGGGTTTTGTGGCCACGTACCACTGCCGCTGTATTTCATCGCCATTAAGGTCGCCGGGAGCGACGTCGCGGTTATAGGTATAGAGCGGCTTGCCGCGAAATGCCCACTGCAGGGACCCGTCGTCGCGTTTCAGTGTCGACCAATCGCCTTGGTCGCCCGCGTCAGTAGAGGCCAAAAGCGGGGGCCATTGCTCGGCGCACTCTTCATCACAGGCTGATTTGCCCGGCTCTTGGTCGCGCGAAAAGGTGTAAAGGGTCATGCCTTTGGCATCGGTCAACAACCAGCCATAACCGCGTTCCTGCAGAACGACTTCAGGCGGTACATAGTCATTCGCTAGAACGTTGCTATTCGCTTGCCACACCAAAACGGCGAGCGCCATCGCTCCAAGTTGCCGAACCATGATCACACTACGCTTTGTCACACCATGACATCCGTAATCAGTTTTGAGGTCCGAAGCGATTTCGTACCCCAAGACTGGATGGGCACGCCCATGACTTTCATGGCCGTCAAGCCAACTCGGGTAATGGGATCGCCGCCACCGACGACATGCAGGCCTGTCTTGACGCGCCCACCGGCTTTCCCGGCGAAAAAGATGGGAATGCCGTCAATGCTATGCACCTTGGCGTAATTGGTTTCGCTGGAGCAAAAGACCAGGCAATTGTCTAGCAAGGTGCCATCCCCTTCGCGAATGCTCGACAGAATCTCAAGATACATTGCCATACCTTCACTGGCGCGTTTGTTGAACCAATAAGCCAGCGGCTGATACCCCAGCGTCGGGTCGATCACTTCTGAATGGGTCAAGAGGTGGTGGGTATAGGTCTCACCGGGCTTGCGCACATTGGCGAAATTATCTGTGAAAACCATGTTAAAGACTTTGGTCTGGTTGCAGGCCACGGCCATCGCCAGCAGTTTTGACATGACCTTATGCGTCTCAATAACGTTTGGCATTTCACGAACGGATGCCAGCCGGTCTTCAGGCGGTTCGTCCGGTTTTTC
Source organism: Rhodospirillaceae bacterium (assembly GCA_965207985.1). GTDB lineage: Bacteria > Pseudomonadota > Alphaproteobacteria > Rhodospirillales > Rhodospirillaceae > CBDBND01. The sequence continues at coordinate 95,015 of CBDBND010000030.1, forward strand.
CGGAATGACGCACACCTCATTGGGTTCAGGTTCCTGCAACTGTAATGCCAGTTGATTTTCTACCTGCCGGATGGAAGTGAAATACTCGTCCAGCCGGTCCTTGTCGGCGGCGCCCAATGTTTTGACGTAATCGCGGCTTTCTTCCATGAAGGCCGACAGCACGCTCTTTTCCACCATCACCATTGGATCCGGCTTGAACTCCGTGGCGTTGGGATCGACGAAGCCTTGTCCGAATAATTTAGCATATAGGGCAACCGGCGATATTTCGGCTTGTGCGCGGCTATCGGAATTGCGGGCGCTGTAGTTTTCCCGCGCGATGCCGACACTTGAAACATCGATGGTTTTAAACCGTGTGCCGTTGCCGATGACATCAGCGATGAGCAGATCGAGCGTGGTGTCTTCGATTTCTCGGTTCCGCTGCGGCACTGTCCCGGTACGCGTGCCCACCCAGCCGGTGAAATGAGTGTAGTTGGACCGCCCGTCCAACGGCATGCCGTAACTGCTGAAAAAACTCAATTCATTCTCGAAAGGTTTCAGCGCTTCGGTTTCAGAAAGAAATCCGATGCCGGGACTTGTCTGAGTTTTTTCGACAATGGCGTGCCCGGGCGTGTGACCCATGCCCCAATACCAAGTGCCAAACCGGACCGGGATCGGTGCACCGGTTGCGGCCAACGCCGTGCCGTTGTCGTTCAAGAAGCAATCGAGAAACGGCAATGCAACGCCGACAGCGCCACCGCCCAGGAGTCCGCGCAAAAAGCGCCTGCGGGGATGAGGCCGCGGTAAGAGAATACTCATGACTGCTTCTCCTGTGTTTCTTTGTCTCCGCTACCTTCCGTTGCTGCCTGGACTGTACCATCGCGAGACGCCGGTGCGGAAACGGCGAAAAGGGCATCACTGGAGGCAATGCGCCGTAAAAGAGCCGGGAAACTGTACCCGTCAGTGGCGAAACTGTCCTCCAGGTAATTCAAGAGCGCCCGGTCTGGCGCTCCAAGGCTTCGCCCCAGAGCATAAGACGCCAATCGTTGGGTGATGCATGATGTGGTTGCCGGGTTGGTCGACACGGCTTCGCCCAAGCCGGCGGCATCAGCAAAGGGAGTGCCGTCCAGATCGCCGCTGGCGTCGATCAGAACGCCATTCTCGGTGGAGCGCAGCTGGCCGATGCCATCAAGGTTCTCCAGCGCCAAACCAATCGGATCGGTGATCCTATGACACCCGGCACAGGCGGGTTCCATATTGTGTGCCGTTAAACGCTCACGGGCGGTCTTGTTGGGCGAGTTGGGATCCTCGAACAGCGAGAAATCCACATCACCCGGCGGATCGGGAACCTTTTGACACAAAATGGCTTCACGGATCGCCTTACCGCGGAGTGTCGGTGAACTGCGGCCTGGATGAGACGCCAGCGCTGAAAAACCGACTTGTGTGAGAATACCGGCACGCGGATCGTCCTCCGGAAACTCAAACGGAATCCATGCCCCGTCGGCGGGACGCTTTGTCGGTACGCGATAAATGCGTGCCAGGGCTCCTGTAATGAAGGTCTTACGCGTGGTGTACAGCCCGCGATAGTCCTGATCGCGCAAGATCAGATGATCAACAATGGTGCGCAGGACCTGTTCCTTGGCGTCTTCTGCCACCTGAATGGTAAACGCAGGATAGATAATGCTGTCTTTCTCAAGGGTTTCGTATTGATCGAACATGAGAAAGTCTTGGAAAAATGCCCGCACACCTGTGTCCAGACGATGAGAGGCCATCATCCTATCCACTTGGCGTTTCAATCCCTCCTCGGTGTGCAGTTCACCGTTCTCGGCGGCCGTCAGGAGCACATCGTCGGGGGTCGTGTTCCACAGGAGGAAACTCAGCCGCGCAGCCTTGGCAAAGGTAGTCAGCCTTTCCTCACCTGGTCGGTCAGGATCAGGCTCTGTGCTGTCTATGACAAATAGAAACTTTGTCGTCGTCAACATGCCGGCAAGACCGACCGCGATGCCGCGGTAGAAATCTCCGCTGACCCTCGTCGCTTCGGCTGCGGCGTCTATCGGTGTTTGCAACTCGTCCGGTGTCAGCGGACGGCGGTACAAAAGCCGTCCAATCTTGGTGAAATACAGACGCGCACAGGCTTCATCAGCGGCGGTGGCATCCGCCGGTGCGCAGGGAAACATGCTGGTGCGGTTTTCCGGACTGACAACCCGCTCTGCAATGGTGCGCGCCTGCGCGTAGTAGCGTTCAAACCCAGTAGGCGTGATGCGCGCCGTGCGTGCGCCGATAGCAATCAGTCCATCCGTGCGCGCCAACGGATCGGCATGGCTTTCCGCTTTGATGTGGGGTCCAAAAACATCGGTAATGGCGTTGACGTATTGTTCATCGGTAAGCCGGCGCATATCGGGCGGGGCGCCGCCGATGTCCGGTTCCGAAGGTCCGCACCCGACAAGCATCAAGCACGATGCAACACCGAGAATGACCAGACAGGGATGCCTGGATTTCAGACGCGAAAACGGGATTGAACCAAATATCATCGTTGTGCGGTTTGCTCTTCTCTAACAGGCTGCTGAAAAAGTGGCTGGTTCGGCTTTGAGGGTGGCCTTATCGCCGAGATGATAGGCGAACTCAATCTCCAACGATCCGTCGTCGAGGAGTTCGGCCGATCCTGAACCGTTGACTTCGTCCATCTCGTCGAAGCCGGCCCAGGTGAAGAACACGATGGATCGGCCGTATTCCAGGTCGAGGCTGGCGTTCAGAGCGCCGAAGGCGATCTCGCCGTGACCATCTTCGCGAATGACCAGCACGGCGGGCCCGTCGAGGTCGAGATAGCCGCGGTCCCACAGGTTGGCCTCGACGATCCGCCACCGGCCGATCAGCTGGCAGGCCATACGCGAGGACTGGCCATTCCCCTTGCGGTACAGCCGGGCGTCGGGATCGGTCGTCGAGGCATGGGTCTCGTTGGACCGCTTCTCGCCGTGGAAGGTCCTCTCCGAGTTGCGCCCCGGCCCCGGCGGCTCGTCGCCGCCGTCCTTGGGGCGGAAGCTCTTGATCGACGCCCAGGCCTCGATCAGCGTCCCGTCCACGGAAAAGTGATCGTCCGACAGCAGGCCGCGCCGACGCGCCTGCTCCACAACCACCGCCAGGAACCTCCGCGCAACCTCTCCATCCAGCAGCCGGTCGCGGTTCTTGCTGAACGTCGTCGCATCCCACACCGCACTGTCCATCGACAATCCGACGAACCAACGGAACAACAGGTTGTAATCCATCTGCTCCATCAGCTGACGTTCCGAGCGGATTGAGTAAAAGGCCTGTAACAGGAGCGCACGCAACAGCTTCTCCGGCGGGATCGAGGGACGCCCGATCTTCGAATACAACCCCTCGAAATCCGGCGACATAAGCTCCAGCGCCTCATCAACCAGCCCACGGATCAGGCGAAGCGGATGCGTCGCCGGAACACGAGCCTCGCAGCTCACATAAGAAAAAAGACCCTCCGTCCGATCGTCGCCTCCACGCATTACTTCCTCCATGCAATCAACAAAGAGAAAGAATCATTCCAAAGCCTCAAAAGGAAGACTTTTTCAGCAGCCTGCTAACGGTATCTTGTTCATCCGGATGGATGACGAAAGCGGCATAGGCCCTGACGTCATAAGCAGAAGATAAATGGGTGCACTGCCCCGTTTCCGGATCGGGATAGCCGTCAGCCAAAGCATGGGCCGCGACGTACATGGATGGGCAGTTCGTTCCTCCCGAGACGTGCCCGGTCATGCCGCCGATGTAATAGAGAAACTCTTCCATATTGTAGTAGCCGGTCACTTGTCCCGTGGCCGTGGCGCCATCGGCGGCGATCTCCAACCTCAACCCCATATCTTTGATGACGGGATGCATGAAGTTGTAGTTGCCGTAAAACGGCAGCTTCACGTCGCCGCGTTCGGTAACGAGCACACCGTCCTTAATTGCGCCCTTTACGGAATCGCTGTAGCGCGGTTTGCCGTCTTCCATGTCAATGTTGTAGCTCGAGAACGGCAGGGGCTGCCCCAAGCCATCGAGCGCAAACTGATCGACGGAGCGATAGAAGGTGACGGTAACGTCGTCTGAGTTGCGCGGGTCGGTAACACCGGTAATCTCGATAAGGGTCATGCCCAAGCCACTGGTGCGGCGGTTTTCATGGGCGTTGGCTTCAGGCAGACCGCCGCGCCGGAATCCGTATATGCATCCCAACAACCGGTACATTTGATTGTCGATGCCGGGCGTGCCGTCTGGGTGTGTAAAGTTTCCGTGCGCGCATGTCTTTGGCGTCGCACTCCCGTCAATGTTTCCGTCCAGGTTTGCACCGTAGGAGTATTTTCCCTCCACCACCTTCATTGGCGGATCGACGGTCGCAGTCATATCATGACAGACATGCTCGCCATTGGGGCCCCGGCGCGGAGTTATGAATTGACGGTCAAGACTTTGGATCAAGCCGTTTTGGGTTCGTTCCGCCCGCTCTTCTTTGGACAGGCCGCGCCACCAGATCTCATCGTTGGCGACGCTCAAACCTTCCGGACATTCGTCAAGGAATTTGCTGTTAAAGACGGACGTGAACCAATCGTGGATCACAAAGCCGAGGGTAGTGGCCTCGGCCGCCTTCGCCGGTACCCCGGCGACGAGGCCGACTGCAAAGACCAGCGAGAAAATCCATTTTGATCGAGATTGCAAAAACATGTTTGACGACTGATTCAAAAAGCTCATCACCCTGCCTCTCCCCCTATTTGGAGGTTTCTACAAATCACGGGCGATAATCCTAAAACGGCATAAAAAGACCGCCAAGACAAAGTGTTACAGGGTCTCGTAGCGCGGCCATTTCAGGCGCCGCAAGGCCCCAATTCTGACAATTTGAGCATTGGTTAAGGCCCTATAGCCGGTCAATCCGCCCTAAATCTCCACCGTCATGGCGTTGTAGATGAACTCCTTCTCCATACCGGCGGTGGGGGCCTTGGCCCGGTCAGCAGGATCGGCGCTCATGTAAACCATGCCCCGTTCCAGGGATTTAACGTGGAACTTATTGGCACGGGCCAAGCGCGCGTTTTCATAACGGGCGAAGGCCGCCTGCCAATCGTTGCCTTCCGCTGCAAAGCAGCGGGCGAGCACGGCGCCGTCTTCAAAGGCCATACCTGCCCCCATGCCGTAGAACGGCGTCATGGGATGGGCTGCATCGCCGAGCAAGGTCACCCGCCCGGCAATCCAGCTGTCCAGGGGCTGGCGGCTGTACAACGCCCAACGCAGACAGCGCCCGTCCGGTGATGCCTTGATAATGCGCTGCACGTCGTCGTGATAGTCACTGAAATGGACCAGAACTTCATCGATGTCCGTCTGCGCGGTCCAGCTTTCCTCTCCAATGCCATCGGGCAGATAAGCGTTGGCCACCCAATTGATCTGCCGGCCATGGCGCAAGGGATAACGGGCAAACATTCTGTTTTCCGCCGGAATAGAAGCGAAGTGCGGCACCAGGTCGACACCGGGAGCGTCGGCGCTGTCCACCAGTCCGCGCCAGGTCATGAACCCGGTGTACTGTGGCGGCTCGGTGGGAAACAGCTTGTCGCGCACGATGGACTTAAGACCATCGCAAGCAATGACGATGTCACGCTGATCCACGGCACCGTTAGAAAAGCGCAAGGTCACGACGTCATCGTCTTGTTCGATGTCAGTGAGGGTGTGGTCGAGCCGAAGCGCGTTGTCGTCTTTGTCAAAGGCGTCTTCCAGCACCTTATGCAGGTCGGCCCGGTGCATGTGACGCGTCAGCGCACCCTGGGTCTTAAGAGACTCTTCGTGGCTGCGCTCGGTAAACAGAATCCGTTCACCGGTTTGGTAATGCAATGTCCCGAATGTCGTGGATCCGCTGGCAAAGGACTCAGCTGCTTCTTCCAAGCCGAGACCTTTAAGAACCAATGTCATATTGGGCCCAACGGTGATACCAGCGCCAATTTCTCCAAGCTCCGGCGCTTGCTCGTAAACGGTTACATTGAAGCCGCGTTGCTGCAGCCCGACAGCCGCTGTCATGCCGCCCAAGCCGGCGCCAACGATTCCGATTTTAAGATCCCGTCCCATACTCGAGATCACGCAGCACAATGTTGGGGATGACTCCGTCATCCCAAGCGGGCGACGGCATGCCCGTACGCACAATGACGAGATCGGCGGACGGGATGACGTACACACGCTGGCCGCCACCGCCGTCAAAGAACAGAACGTCGTCGACCAGGAACGGGTCGGCCTGCTTCACCCCGAAGGGCGTGTTGCGGTTATAGAACCGTTCAGGCACGTGGGGCGAACCGATCCACGTCTGAAAACCATACTTGGGATTATTGGGCGATGGCGTTGTCAATTGGGTGAGCCAATCCGCTGGGATGACTTGACGACCGCCGACAACACCGTTGTTTTTGATAGCCAGGCCGATGCGCAACCAGTCCCGCGGACGGGCCTGGAAAAACGAGTACCCTTTGGGCATGCCCCCTTCCCGATCCATCCACAGCCGAGCGGGTTTAGCGCCTAAAGGTCGCCAAAGTTTTTCAGAAATATACTCTGCATACGCGCGGTTCGTTGCGCGCTGGAGGATCAGCATCAGCAGTTGGGAGTTGGCGCTGTTGTAGGTGAACTCGGTGCCCGGTTCCGTGGTTACGTCGAAACGCAAAATGGCGTTTTCCATGCTTGGGCCGATGAACAAGCGGATGGCCTTGTTGTAAGGATTTTGCATAAGACTGAAGTCGAAACGGTGATGTTCCAGACCACTGGCCATCTGCAACAGATGGCGCACGGTGATGGTTTCCCGGGAGGTTCCGCTCCATTCCGGCACGTACATTGTCACCGGATCGTCAACGGACGCGATGGCGCCTTCTTCCACGGCAAATCCAACCATCAAGCCCAACACCGACTTGGCCATGGAATAGGTTTCGGTCACGTCATCGGGGCCGAACTCCCGCCAATAGGTCTCTAACTGTATGCTCTCGCCGTGATGAACGATGAGGGAGAAGGAGTCCAACTCTTCGGCATAGGCCACAAGGTCTCGGATGCCTTGATCCGACAGAACGACGTCGTTGGGATCAACGCTGATCAGTTCTTCCCTAAAATCCCCTTCGACAACGGCCGTTGGACCAATCCAGTGGGGATAACTGATTGGTGATTGGTCCCTGATCGCCATGAACCGGGACCAGAAGGTCCAGTCGACGACGACGGCAGCCACGGCAATGACAACAACAGTGGCAATAATCTTTTTTGTCATTGCGTCGCTTCGCTTTCTTCACGTTTTATGCCCCGGATGATTGTGTTGGGCAGAAACGCATTGTCCCACTCAGGGTCCTCCGGCAGCGGCCGGAAGCCGGTGCGAACAATAACCAGATCTTCCGACGGCACGATATACACCAAACGGCCCTCAGAACCGTCGAACATGAACAGGTCGTCGGCGAGGAAAGGTTCGGAGTTGTACACACCGGGATTGGGCACCTGATTGATAGGAGATTCGGGCCGGTGATAGAGACGCCGCTCGACGTAAGGTTTGCCAAGCCAGATCATCAGGCCGAAATGCTCCTTGTTGGCGGATGGGGTAAGCATTTCCTCCATCCAGAAATCGGGCAGGAATTGCACGCCGTTCCACGACCCGCCGTTGAGTAAGAGAAGGCCAAACCGGAGCCAATTCTCGGGCGGGAACATGAGACAGCAGCCGCCGTGCGGCATGCCCCCGTCCCGGTTCACCCAGACGAAACCGCTCTGCGCACCCAATGGCTTGATCAGCGCCTCTGAAAAGTATTCCGTATAGCGCTGACCAGTAGCACCCTGAATGATGTGGGGCATGACGTCCGCCGTCATGTCGCTGTAATCGTATTCTGTGCCCGGCGTGAACGACATGGGCAGTTCGTCGAGCAACACGGCGTCCCAGTGAGGATCCAAATATCGGCGCGAACTGAGGCCGAATATTGGCCGGTCGCGGATGCTGAACCAACGCAATCCGCTGGACATGTGCAACACATTGCGGATGGTCATGGGCTCCTTGTCGGTGCGGTGCCATTGGGGGATGTAGTCGGCCACGGAATCATCGAGGGAACCGATGTGACCGTCGGCAATGGCGCGAGCGATGAGCAAGCTGCCGACCATCTTGTGCATGCTGCGGGAATTGACCACATCTGAGGGTGCCAAGCCCATCCAGTAGTCCGCTGACTGCAAGGCACCGCGGTGCCACACCAAAAGGCTTTCGGATCGGTTCTGCTGCGCATAGGTGCGGGCTGCTGCCAGTGCGTCTTCTGTAATGGTTCTTTCATCTTGAGTCGCGACTTCAAAGTACCCGTCATGGGCACCGGCGATGGCTTCCGTCGGTTGATACCAGGCATAGCCGTTGGGCAGATTTGTCTGACCTTGGGTGTAGTAACGCTCGATCAGGACACGGTTGGACCATAGGAATACGAACCCGGCAGCGATGATGAGGGCGATAGCCGCTAAAACGATGTCCTTTTTGTTCATCGGGTCCAACCCCTAGAGAGCCGGTTGCGGTTCCGTCACTTTGATACGCCGTTCTATGGCAAACAAGAGCAGAGAGATAAGAACAATCATTATTCCGCCGTAACACATGGCGCTAATGGTCACTTCGTTGTCGATAAACCAGCCCGTCACCACCATGATCATGGACGCGCACATGACGTTAAAAAACACATTGAAAGAGCGGATCGCTCCCATGTGTTTGGTGCCGTACATTTCTGCCCATAGGGTGACAAAAACCACCAGGCCGAGACCAAAGGTAAACCCGGTCAGTCCCATCAACGGGAGAATAACAACCGGGTGATCAAACAGTGCCAACACCAGCAGCGCCGGTATGAGCGGCCACAGATAGGTATTGATCAGCCGGCGCGATCCATAGCGGTCGATCATCACCCCACCGGCCAGCGTGGCAAGGAGAGACATCACCGAATAGACCGTATAGCCCCCCGCAAAGGCCGTTAGGTCCCAGCCTTTGGTATCGACGATGTAGAGTTGATGAAACTGGATGGAGAAGATGATCGACGGAACGGCGATCATGGCGGGCTGAATCAGCCAAAAGCGAATGTCTTTCAGAACTTCCGGCAGAGTCCACTGTCTAACCCGTGTTTCCTGCGGTCCTTCCGTCAGTTCGGCGAGCCGTTTTTCATAGCGCCGATGCCGTTCGCCGTGGCCCCAGAGTTGGATCATGATGACAGGCAGCACGACGAGCAGGACAAACCAGCCGGACAGGCTCCATGCCGTGCGCCAGTCGTAATTGGCGATCAGCCAAGCCCCGATCAGCGGAAAAACGGCAAAGCCCAAAGCGTAGCCCGTATTGGCGACGGCCGCGGCTTTGCCCCGTTCCGTCTCGAAGTAGCGCGCCATGCTCACTTGCGCGCACGTGCCCCACAGCCCTTGTGCCGTAAACCGGACGATGAGAATACCGATGAACAGACCCACCAGTGTCGTCGCCTGGGCAAACATCCAACAGCCGATGGCCACGGCGACCGTCGTTGCGCCGGTAAAAAGGCGAAGATCGACCCGGTCTAATAATCTTCCAAGCGCGAAGACACAGACGGAGCCGACGATTGTGGCCGTGCCGTAGATGCCGGCGAGCTCGCCGTGACTCAATGAAAGGGCATTGCGAATTTCCGTATTGTAGAGAGAGACATAGAATGTTTGACCCAAAGCGAGAAACGCGTTGAGCCCGAACCCAAAGCTAAGGAACCTCGGGTTGGCCGCTAGAAATCTAAGATACCCCATAAACCCCGTCAGGCTTCATTGTCGAAGAACGACCGAACAGAGTCTGCAATCTCGTCCGCATACCTGTCCCAGGCGATAGCGTGACGTATGTGGGTCATTTCGACGACCGTTGCGTTTGGAATCAGTGTCGCAGCTCGCCGGCTGTTGTCTGCCAGCATGTCATCGAGGACGAGGATCAGTGCGGGTTGAGTTAATTTCTTGAGCTGCTCTTCTGCGCCATAGCTCATCACCGCTTCCGGCGCGAACCAGGCTTTCATGCCGGAGCGCAATCGCTCGGTAAACAATTCCAAGCGGCGTTCCGGGTCCAATTCCGCATGACCTTCAAGCACCGTTTGTTTGTAGGAGTTGGCGACAAAATCGGGATCAGTGAAATAGTCCGGCGGCCCGCCGAAATGCTGCATCATCATGGTGCGCTGTTCATTGGTGAACAGAGCAACGGACGGATAAGCGATCTTTCGCACCAGATCCGGTCTGGTCACGGCCAGTTCCGTCCCGATGACGCTTCCCGTATGTCCGCCGAAAACATCAACGGCCCCTTGGCCGCCTTCGCCATAACCGAGATTTTCCAACGCCATTGCCATGGCCTTGGCATAGTCGCCTATGGTCACAACATCGGGAGGCGCGTCCGACCCGCCGAACCCGGGCGTGTCGGGACAGAACACCAGCCTGTCCGCCGCCAGCACGTCCTGAAACGGGCGATACTGCAGTCCAGACATGGGGCTTTGATGAAAACAAATGACCGGTGTTTTGCCGCTCTCGTTCTCCGCTGGCCGCGCTTCACGGATATGGACTTGCCCGTAAGGGCCGTCCACATAAAGACGGCGTGCCGTACTGCCTGACATCTGGGCTCCCCGTTCCCAACTGGCGGCTGCGGCTACCCTTGCCAGGCGTTGGCGGCAAAGGCGTCGTCAACCTCGGTTTCCACAATGTGATTGGTATAGTTGCTCAAGGTCTTGAGGCCAATGCCGAGAATCACATCCAGCACGTGTTGCTTGCCATACCCGGCAGCCAGAAACGCCGCCACGTCGGCCTCGCCTGGAAATCCTCTGGACTCCACCAGCTTGTCGGTAAACGTGCGCAAGGCTTCCAGTTTTGGATCATCGATGGCAGTCCCGTCACGCAGAGCGCGAATGACTTCGGAGGGAACCTTTTGCATCTGGGCAATACTGGTGTGGGCTGCCATACAATAGTGGCAGGAATTTTTGCGGCTGACCGACAACAAGACGATCTGCCTCTCCTCTGGCGATAAACCGGACTTTTCAAAAATACCGTTAAGCGTCGTATATCCCTTCAGCAGAGCCGGGGACTCGGCCATGTAACCGAGCATGTTTGGGATAAACCCCAGTCCTTTTTGAACACCTTCGAGCATGGGTTTGGCATCATCCGGTGCGGTCTCTCAGAGCCTGACCGAAAAAGAATTGAGTGGAATCAGTCCCTTGTGATTCCCTTGTTGTGTTCGCCAGCAAGGAGGATAACAAGATGTGGACTGACGCCACTCGTGAGAAATATGAGCGCGAGGCGCACCGCTATCTGGCCGGACCGGGGCCGATGACGGAGGGTATGCGGCGGGACATGCGCTTCCTAGCCGGAGCGAGAGCGCTCGACAAATATACGGTGGAGATCGAGACCAAAGCACCCGTTCCCATGTTTCCCCGATACGCGGCAGTGCTGCTCATTGTCGAGCCTGAGGCTTGGCAAAGCATGGGTGTAGAACAGTTCAAAGAGACCCCTGTTGGCACAGGCCCACTGCTCATTGAAGGCTGGGAAGCAGCACGCTGTATTACACGCACCAATCGGACATCGTGGCGCCGCATGGCCATTGACGGGGTCGATTTCACCGTCCTGCCGGACGTCTCTTCCCGTATCCAGGCCATTCTCTCCGATGGTCTCGACGTGGTGTATCAACTGGCGCCTGAGGATTTTCCAACCATCGAGAGCATGGGCGGCAGCATCGTCTCTTATAAAGACGGCGCGACGACCACGGTGATGTTGAACTTCCAAAAGAACCCCGACTCTCCCATAGCGGAATCCGTGTCCGCCATGCGTTGAACCATGCTGTCGACAAACAGACCATTGTGGATGTTTTGATGGGTGGACAGACCGTGCTTGCCACACAGTCAACCGTGCGCGACGCCTATGGGTTCGACCCATCCCTTGAACCCTATGCCTACGACCCCGGCCGGGCCAAAGCACTAATGGCGGAAGCGGGTTACCCCGATGGCTTCGACATGACTCTGGATACCTCCGGGGGTGGCACCAACGGCTGGCTGGTGGTGCAACGGGTGGCCGACGATCTAAGCCGGGTCGGCGTTCAGGTTGAAATTACACGGCGACCGGTCAATCAGTTTCTCCTGTCGTTTGTCCGTGACCGCATCGAGGCCGATGCTTTTACGTTGCAGTGGGGCAGCTACCCCATACTCGACGCCATCCAGACCACCAACACCCATTCCTGCCGCAAACCATCACCCTGGTATTGTGACCGGACCATTCAACCGGTCATTGAAGCGGCCTGGGTGGAAACAGACCCGGACAAAGCGCTTGCTCTGCGGCACCAAGTGATGCGCCACTATCACGAACAAGTGCCCTGCATTTATCTGCACGAGAATATCGCGTTCCAGGGGGTTCATCCCAGGGTCTCGGGCTACCGGCAGACTTTCCACTATATCGATTTCGAGAATGTCCGCATCAGCTGAGGATCAAGTCTTAATCTGAAAATCTCGCTAAGGCGTATAAAGGATAAGTAGCCAAAACGCGGACAACGCGTTGCATCACCTTTTATACGCGACTGAGACGGGTTAGGACTCAACGACGACCCAACTATCGGGACCGAAAAGACCGGGAGAGACGTCACCATGTATATGAATTTCTGGTATGCCGCAGAGCTAAGCGAGAACGTCACCGATACGCCGGTTAAGGTGCGTATGCTCGGCTTTGATTTCGTTCTTTTCCGTGATTCGGACGGCAAAGCGCATTGTCTTTCTAATATTTGCGTCCACCGCGGAGGATCGCTGGCACACGGCAAAATCAAAGGTGACTGCATCGAATGCCCCTACCATGGCTGGCAATTCAAAGGAGACCACGGCGTTTGCACCAAAGTTCCGTCTTTGGGCAATGAAGGAAAAATTCCGTCCCGGGCCAAGGTGGACTCCTATCCTACGGAAGAGCGCTATGGCTTGATCTTTGCCTTTTTGGGCGATCTCCCCGAAGCGGAGCGGCCGCCGATTATGGACCTGCCGGAATGGGGGCAGGACGGATGGGCCATCACGTCTCAGACCGGCGCGTGGGAGGTCAACTACCAGCGGGCAACGGAAAACACCCTCGATCCGGCCCATACGGAATTCGTCCATCCCTCCATGGGCTATCAGGGCGACCGGGAAGACTACGACGTTCCCGATTTACAAGTGGTCGACAAAGAGTGGGGTACGGGCACTATGACCACCTTTGTCTCCCCCGATCTGCCCCATGAAAAAATGAAAGGGCTTAAAGGGGAAGGCCAAATGGAAGCAGGCGCCGGCAATCACGGCCCGACGACTACGTGGACCTACTTACACTTTAGTCCCCACGCCTGGGCGCATCAGTACGGTTTTAACACACCGGTAGACGAAAAAACTTTGATGCGCTTTTCCGTTCAAGCCCGCAATTTCAAAATCGAACCGGAAATGGATGAGATCATCAACGACCGCAATTCCGCCGTGTCCGAACAGGACCGTGTTGTCATTACCCGTCTGGAACCAATGCTGACGCCGTTGTCGCCCACAGAAGAAGTGATGGTCAAAGCCGATGCGGTCATTGTGCGTTACCGGGAATATCTCAAGGATTGGGAAAACCGCGGCTGGCATATCGACTCAACAAAGGTGGAAGCCTTGCGCGATCAAAAAGCCTTCGCCATTCCCAGTCCGGCCCGGCGGCACTCCAAGGGCTGGGCGATTGAAGCCTGCCCGGTGATCGCACCGGATGTGGCGACACAGGCGGCGGCTGAGTAGGCTTTAACCAGACGAAAAATCTATCCGAACCCCGGAGTAAACCTCCGGGGGTATAGTTATCTTCTGCCAAAAATATAGCTAACGTGTATGAGCAACGGCCTTCGCGTGAGAATAGTGTTTGGCTAACTCTAGTAGTTGCACTAATCATCTTACTAACTCGAAATCTATACTCAAACACATACACTCCGCTAACACGCCTTACGCTTCCTTAATTGCATCAATTTTGGTTCGCAGTGTCTCTCTTGCGAGCACTAACGCAGCCTTAACGTCTTCGACCTGATCTTCAGCCTCAGCCATATCAATTGCTTCGATTGCTTCGTTCAGGGCGTCAATCACCGACTTCAGAGCGAATTTTGTAAGGTAAGGACCTGGTGGTGGCAACTCGTCTTCGGGCAATGGCTCTGCATTAGGATAATCATTGTCTCCTGTAGAAATTTCCGCAACGCGCCCTGCATTAACCCCAAAGTAAGCTGCGATATCATGCTGCCGATCACCGCGTGCAAGCATGCCCTTTACAACACGGGTGTCTCGATATGATAGAGTTTGGCCGCTACTGCCTGCTCTCGCCATTTTGTTCAATCTTTCATTAAATTAGGGGTCAGTAGCAAAGTCGCGCCGTACACTCAGGGGAGCGCATGTGAAAAGAACATAAATAAAGCTGAGAAAGTATGACAAGGTGAGGTGGTCCCACTTGTTTGGACAGTCTGACGGCTTATCTAAGGTGTATTCCGCTGTCTGATCATGCCGCCAGAATCCTGTTTATCATATTTGATTTCTGTTGTTGGGCCTGTGGGGATGTGGGCAAGGCGGTAGTCTTGTCCAACATATCCACAGGCTGCCCCGCCGCGTAGGCTTCCGCCGGCGTTTTGCCTCCGAGCGACGAATGGGGCCGCTCGGTGTTGTAGAACCCGATCCATTCGCCGATGACCCTCTCGGCGTGGAAGCCGTCGGTCAGCTCGTGCAGGTGAACCGCCTCGTACTTGAGAGAGCGCCACAGTCGCTCAATGAAGATGTTGTCCATGCACCGGCCGCGCCCGTCCATGGAGATCGTGATCCCGGCCTCCTTGAGGCGGCCGGTGACCTCGAAGCTGGTGAACTGGCTGCCCTGGTCGGTGTTGAAGATCTCCGGCCTGCCGGAGGTGTCGAGCGCCTCATTCAAGGCCTCGACGCAGAACCGGGCATCCATGGTGTTCGACAGCCGCCAGGCCAGGACCCGGCGGCTCGCCCAGTCCATCACCGCGACCAGATAAAGGAAGCCGCGCCTGAGCGGGATGTAGGTGATGTCGGCGCACCAGACATGGTCGGGGCGCTCGATGGCGAGGCCCTTGAGACGGTACGGATAGACCCGGTGTTCGGGATGGGGCGTGCTCGTCTTCGGCGCCCGGTAGATCGCCTCCAGCCCCATCAGGCGCATGAGGCGCCGAACCCGGTGACGGCCGACGACACCCCCCTCGCGGCGCAAATGACGGGCCATCTGACGGGACCCATAGAACGGATGTTTAAGGAACAACTCGTCGATGCGCCGCATCAGCGCCAGGTTGGCCGGGCTCTCGCCCCGCAGCCTGTAATAGAGAGATGATCGGCTGATCGACAGTATCTCGCATTGACGGCTCAAGCTGAGACCGGAAACGTCGCGGCGCACCATCGCCTTGCGCTCCGGCCGGCTCATCGCTTGAGCCCTTTGGCCAAAAAATCCCGCTCCACCGTCAACTGGCCGATCTTGGCATGAAGATCGTGGACCTCGGCCTCAATGTCCCGGCGGGACGCCTCCACGCCGTTCGAGAACACATCGCCCAGGCCGTCCATGGCCTGGCGCTTCCATGTGCTGACCTGATTGGGGTGAACCTCATAGCGCGCCGCGATCTCCTGGATCGTCCGGTCGCCACGTAGCGCCTCCAGCGCCACCTTCGCCTTGAACTCAGGCGTGAACTTCCGTCGCTTCGTCATCTCGTATTCCTCCGTAACCGGGGGAATACACCTTAAACAACTGTCCGATTTTCCAGGACCACCTCACATTTCTCTTCATCTTCGTCGCGTAAAGCGTCTGCTCTTAGCACTGCATAAGCCGCAGCTATGTAAAGAGTAAATTTGTACAGATAGGGTATTCGCCTGACAGTTGCCGCGTCTGGCCGGGGTCAGTTTAGGCGGCTTTTTTCGTTTTTTCCTCCTTTTGTTTTTTCGGTTTTGGCAGGCAGCGTTGGAAGACGTCCGCGGGGGTTCTGCCGTTCATGCCGCGGCCCTGGTGAGGCCGCTTGGTGTTGTAGGTGACGAGATAGGCATCGAGGTCCTTCTGCATTTCCTCGATGCTTTCGTAGAACTTCTTTCTGCCCATGACGCGGAAGTGCTCGTCGAGAAGCGTTCTGTGCAGCCGCTCGACGAATCCGTTTGATTGCGGCCGCCGGACCTTGGTCGTCCTGTGTTCGATCTCTTCGAGTTGGAGGAACAGCTCGAAGGGGTGGCGGTCGGGTCTGCCGCAATACTCCCTGCCGTTATCGGAGAGCATGGTACTGATGCGCGCTTCATGCGCCTCGAAGGTGGGGAGCACGTCATTGTTCATGACGTGAATCGCGGTGACCGGCAGTTTGTTGGGGTAGAGGCGGCCCCAGGCGTAACGGCTGTGACAATCGACGACGGTCTGCAGGTAGATCTTGCCGACGCCCTTGAGATGGCCGACGAAGAAGGTGTCGACGGCGACGAGGTCGCCGGTGTGGCGGGTCTCGATATGGCGTTCGCGGAACTCGGGGCTGAACCGTTCCAACAGCCGGACCTGTTCGTCCGAAAGCTCGATCCTGCGTTCCGCCGTGGTCTTTTCCAGCCTGAGCAGCCGCTCCTGCTTGGTCAGCAGGTTATGGCGGGACCACACGCCGCGCACCCCGCCCGATGAGACCTGCACGCCCTTGAGCGACAGTTCCTGGGCGACGCGGAGCGCACCGTGGGTGGGATGATCGAGGGCATGGGCGAGGGTCGCGGCCTCGACCTCTTCCGAGACCCGATTGGGGTGCGGGCCTCTGGCGCCGGGCAGCCGGTCGATGAGGCCGTCGGCCCCATAGGTCTGATAGTTCCTTCTGATCTCGTAGAACTGCTGGCGGGAATATCCCATGATCCGGCACGCCTTGGAGACGTTGCTCATCTCGTTGGCCAATTCCAGCAGGCTCAGCTTGCGTCGTGCTATCTTGTCGTTGGTGGTCATGTCGTTCTCCTGAAAGGTTGGATGTTGTGCAATAACAATCCTAACCCCTTCCAGAAGCGGCGTGGCCACCGCCGGCGCGCTTGACTCTTGCGGTCGCGCGCCGACGGATCAAACTGTCAGGTGATTACCGTCTCAATACAGTAAATTCAACAACCCCACCCTCCCGAGTATCTCAGGCACAACTCAAGTCAATAATATTTTCCAGTGAAGATAACTATACCCCCCGGAGTAAACCTCCGGGGTTTTTGTTTGAGCCTTAGGCGTGGTAGTCAGACAGTGAGAATAATAACCGCAGGATTACCAGGGATCGCCGCCATGCTTCTCCGTTTTGGCCTCGTCTATGTGTTGATTTGTCTCACCAGCTTCTCACCTGCCTTCGCAGACAGCCACGAAGATGCTGAAGAAAAGAACGGCAAGAACGAAAAGACAAAAGTCGACGAAGAACCCCAATCTTTTGTGAAGTCCTTCAACGGACGGTTTAACGATGAGCGCATCGCTTACACGGTGACGGCCAGCGAAACTTTTCTCAAAGACGACGACGGAGAGCCGACGGCAAGCATCTTCACAGTGGCGTACACCAAGGACGACGTAGATGACCCAGCGACGCGGCCCATTTCCTTTGTCTTTAACGGCGGACCAGGATCGGCCTCTCTTTGGTTGCACATGGGTGTATTCGGCCCAAAGCGGGTTGTCGTCCCTAGCGACGGCTCGGACGCAGGTGCCGCGCCCTATACCGTTGAAGACAATCCGCTCAGCATCCTTGATGTCACCGACATGGTGTTTATCGATCCGGTCGGGACGGGTTATTCACGCACCTTGGGAGATGCCAAAGGAAGGGATTTTTGGGGTCTTCGGGAAGACGCCAGATCCATCGCCGAGTTTATGCGACTTTATCTGACCACGAACGGACGGTGGAATTCTCCCAAGTACGTGGCGGGAGAAAGTTACGGCACCACCCGCGCTGCTCAGCTGGTCAATGAACTGCAGCGCACGTTTGCGGGCGTCGCCCTTAACGGCGTCATTCTCGTTTCGGCCATCCTCGATTTCCACACGGCGGGGTTCGCCATGGGCAATCCTCTGCCCTATGTCAGTTTTCTGCCGACCTATGCGGCCACGGCCTGGTATCACGACAAAGTGGAGAACAAGCCGGCGCGATTGGAAGACTTTGTTCAAGAAGCGCGGGAGTTTGCTCTCAACGAATATTCCGTTGCGTTGCTCAAGGGCTCACGCCTGACCGCGGCAGAGCGAGAAAACATCGTCCGTAAATTAGCCCGGTTCACCGGCCTAGACGAAACATATGTGCGTCAAACGGAACTGCAGATCCGTGATCTCCGTTTTATGAAACAATTGCTGCGTGACAGGGGTTTGTCTGTGGGTCGGTTTGACAGCCGGTACACAGGAGAAGACTACGATGATGCCGGTGAGTTTTTCGACAACGATGCGTCCGCTTACAGCATCGACGCGGCCTATGTAGCCGCCGTCAATGATTACCTGACCCGAATTTTGGAAGTGGATTTCGAGCAGCGCTACAAGATTCTCGACAGTGAACCGGGGCGCAATTGGAACTGGTCGACAAGGGAGCGGGGCTGGCCCTCTTACGTCAACGTAGCGCCGCATTTGGGCCGCGGCATGCGGGAGAACAAGGACCTTCGTGCGTTCGTTGCCAATGGCTATTACGATTTGGCGACGCCGTTTTTTGCCACGGAAAACTCCGTTGCGGCTAATGGCATCGACCCGGACCGCGTGGTCATGGCGTACTACGAAGCGGGCCATATGATGTACACCCACACACCGTCTTTGGAAAAACTGGCGCAGGACGTAAGAACGTTTATCGCCAACCCATAAGAGAGTTAGCCAACCAGTGCCATGCGTAAGACTGTCGCACTTCTAGTCGTCTTCCTGCTCGCTTGGACTGCAGGGTATGTGATCCTCGCGCGGATGGACGCGTTTCAAATCAGCCGCCAAGACCTGATCGAGAAGTACACCGACGAAAACTCTCGATTCATCGACATCAAGGGCATCGAAGTCCATTACAAGGATGAAGGATCGGGCCCGCCCATTCTTCTTCTGCATGGATCTTTTGGCTCGCTCCGCACCTGGGACGTCGTCGTCGAGGAACTCAGTTCCACCTACCGCTTGATTCGCTTCGATCAACCACAGGCGGCCCTATCCAGCGACGTCCAGGCAGAAAACGAAGGATTATCCTTCGAGGACTTTGTCGCTGCCTTTCTCGACGAGATTGGTGTCGATAAGGTGCACCTGGCCGGCACCTCAAGCGGCGGCATTATTGCCTATCGCTTTGCTTCTAAATATCCGGAGCGGGCGGGCGGGCTTGTTATCGCCAATTCCCCATCGGCCGTGGTTAACAATACGGTCATTGAATCACCGTTCGACTTAGACGTGATGATGTATATATCGCAGACGATTCTCAAACATCAGCCGCGCCTGCATTGGCGGACGCTTTTGGAGTCCCTTTACGCCGATCCTTCGCGGGTGAAAAATGAGATTGTCGAACAATACTATGACTTTGGCCGGCGTATTCGGACAGCCCCCTTTGTCCGTTCGCTGTTCGCCCGGGTCAATGATACCGCGGAAATCGATCAGGTTTTGGCTCAAGTAACGGCGCCGACTTTGTTGCTGTGGGGTGTGCCAGACCGCGTCTTGCCCGAAGCCATGGGGTATCAGCTGCAACGGAAACTCACGTCGACGAACCCGGAACTGATTTTTCTCCATGGCACGGGTCATTATCCACCGGTTGAATCTCCGGAACTTATAGCTGGCCACATTGACCGGTTTCTGACGGAACACGGCAGCTGACCATCCGCGTCTGAATCGTCCATGTTTAAATCGAACTGATCTGATTGGCACCTGGATCGGACGGCGGGTCCTTTGGAAACAGCGGCGACGTCCGGCTCGAGAAACGGGTGAGCAGACCCGCTTCTTTGACGGCATAGCGATAGGATCGGCTGACCGATACTTCGAGACCAGACTTGAGTACAATCTCATAGGAGCGGCCTGCCCGTTTAATGCTGTCGATGGCTTCCGTATTGATCCAGAAAGAGCGGTGCACCTGCAAACCGGGAACGCCCCGCAATTCATTGACCGCATCAGAGAACCGGTAGCGGATCAAATCTTCTCGTTTGCCAGAATAAACTCGTAAGTAGTCGATCCTGAAAGACGCGGAGATTCTCTGTAATAGACTGTTATTGCGGATCAATTTTGTTGGCAATGGTGGTTCGGAATCGCCGGATTTTCTATACTGCAAGGCCGGTTCCTTGCAATTTCCGGATCAAAAAATGCGCCCCACATCAGCCGCCCCACATCAGCCAATGACGTCCCTTCTTTAGATCTCTTCCGCACCGCGCTTGAGAACATTCTCGATCAACGGCACGAACTTTATCGGCTCACCGAGTTGATCGATTGGCAGGGTTTTGATGAGGCGTTTGGTGTCTTGTATTGCCCTGACAACGGCTGCCCGGCCAAAGCGACGCGGCTGATGGTGGGGCTTCAATATCTCAAGCACGTGTATGGTCTGTCCGATGACCAGGTGGTGATGCGCTGGGTGGAGAACCCTTACTGGCAGCATTTTTGCGGCGAGGTGTATTTTCAGCATCACCCGCCGATTGATCCCAGCAGCATGTCGCGTTTCAGACGGCGCATTGGCCATTCAGGGTGCGAGAAAATTCTGCGGGCCACAGTTGATGCGGGTGTTCGGAGCAAGACGGTCAAACCCGACGACTTCAAGCGTGTGACGGTGGATACCACGGTGCAGGAGAAGGCGGTGGCCTTTCCCACCGACAGCAAATTGCTGAACCGTTCGCGTGTGCGTCTTGTCAAGCTGTGCCACACACACGGTGTGGTGTTGCGGCAGAGCTACGCCCGTAAGGGCCCTGAGGCGCTGTTGCGGGCCAACCGTTATGGTCACGTCCGGCAGATGAGGCGCATGGGTGGTCAGATTAAGAAGCTCAAGACCTATCTGGGCCGGGTGGTGCGTGACACGGAGCGCAAGATCGCGGGCCATAAGGGGTTGCAGGCGATTTTTGCCGGGGAGTTGGCGCTGGCCAGGCGGCTGCTCAGTCAACAGAAGATGGATCGCAACAAACTGTATAGCCTGCATGCCCCGGAGGTGGAGTGCATCGGCAAGGGCAAGGCCCACAAGCGTTATGAGTTTGGTGTCAAGGCCAGTATTGCAACGACAAACAGGAGCAACTTTATCGTTGGCGGCATGGCGTTGCCGGGGAATCCCTTTGATGGGCATACATTGCCAACAGCGTTGGAGCAGGTGCGCCGTTTGACAGGCTGTGTGGTTGAAGAAGTGTTTGTGGATCGTGGCTACCGTGGCCATGGCGAGGAAGCATCAAGGGTGTACATCTCGGGTCAACGGCGTGGCATAAAAACACAACGGCTGAAACGGTCACTGAAACGGCGTCAGGCGATTGAACCGGTTATCGGCCATCTGAAATCGGATGGACTGTTGGGACGCAATTACCTCAAGGGTACTGAAGGTGATCGCATGAATGTGGCACTGGCCTGTGCCGGCCATAACCTAAGACTGATCCTGAAGCGGCTCAGAATTTATTGCGCCCGCATTTTGGGCGCTACGTTGCTCCGGGACATGATCGGATTGCATGGAACGCGTCTTGCGGCGTCAATCATCCGATGGAAGCGACGGATGGCGTGGCAGACTGAACCTAACAGCACACATCTAACGCTCGTAGTGGTATGAAAAACGGGTTTTTCAGGATCGACTAAATAGGCTACGATATTTGGTAGCGTCCTAAATAAAAATTCGGAGGCCGAACCTATACTTTCTCATTTGAGAGAATACCGATCCGGCCTCCGTTAGCTCTTTGTATTTGACAGCTGAATGGTTAGCTGGCGTCTCCCGTCAGATTGAGCCAAATGCTCTCCCGGTCAAGCAAGTCCTTCATGTCCTTGCGGGTCTGCGGCAGTTGTTCGAGCGGCAGATCCAAGTGATTGAGCGGCAGCTCCTGTTGAAACTGGTCAAAAATGAGCCGTACCATTTCGATCGGATAGCGGGGCAACCGGCGATCTTTGCGCAGTTCGGCGATGTTGAGCTCGGCTTCGATAACCGCTTCCTTGTCCGTAGGTTCTTGCGCGAGTATTTCTCCCCCAGGTCCGACGATCAGAGACTTGCCGCCAAAGCCAGGCGGGAAGTTAGGATTGGATGGAAAAGTAATGTTCGACATAGCCGAATAGTAGTCGTTGTAATACGCGATCGACTGTACGTCGTGAGTGGAAAAACCGGTGGCTGTGCGTAGCATGATTTCCACACCGCGCATGGCGTAAGCGGCAAAGACAAACGGATCGATTTGCACCGTGCTGACCGCGATGTTGCCGTATTCCGTTTGCAAAACGAAAAATTCGTTTTCAACACCATATTTGGCACGGAATTTGTCACGCACGTTTTCAATGGTGGTGGTTGGAATTTCGCCATCGTCATTACTGTAGCGGGTTGCATTGCGCGTCTTCCAATAGACGTGCTTGATCTCTCCGTCACGGCCGATCACTGGGTTTAGGCTCAAGATATGACCCGGCCAGTCCGGATCTGTGGCGTAGCTGCCAAAGGCGACATAGGTGTCACAAGCCTTGGCCATTTCACCGATGGCCTCCGTCTCCGGTCCTGGAATCTCAATCGTGAATTTGAGTTTCTCGTCGCGGGAACCGGACGAGTAGCCGGTCAATGGAAACTCGTTGAAAAGGATGATGTCTGGCTTCTTGCCTTCGGTGCAGGCCTTGTCGATCCAATAACCCATGCGCCGGACGTTCTCATCCAAACCCTCCCGAACGGAGGGTGCGTTTTGCAGCAAGATGGGCTCGTTTTGCACCACCTTGAGCACGACCACGTCCTTTTCCAGTGGCACGGTGGGATAGGTGCCGTCCGGGCGGACCAATTGAGGCATGTCCTGAGCAGAAGCAATGTCCGCCAGTGCGATACCCAAAGCGCCGGCCAAACCGACCAAGGTTCCAAAAATGTTTGGTTTCATGTGCGTTTCTCCCTTTTAGGGCTGGAAATGGCACGTTCCGTGCCTTCAACAGCTTTCTTAGTTTTCCGGAACCTCGTTTGGATTACGCCAGTCCGGTTCCATCTTGGGTTTCAATTTAACCAGTAGTTTTAAGCCTCTACCAGTAGAAACTGTTTGCTTTCGGAGCCCTTTCCCCGTGAAATACCGCCAAACCGCATCCATTGGGGGGAGTCAGCGGAAAACATGTCTAGTCTCTATGATCTCATCGTCATCGGCAGCGGTCCGGCGGGAAAACGGGCGGCCATCCAGGCGGCCAAATTCGGCAAGGATGTTCTCGTTGTTGAAAAGAATTTCCGCATCGGCGGTGTCTCTGTCCATACCGGCACCATTCCCAGCAAGACCCTGCGGGAAACGGTCATGAACCTGACTGGCTGGAAGGAAAGGGGATTTTACGGCCGGAACTACCGGGTGAAAAAAGACATTGCTGCCGACGATTTAAAAACACGGCTGCATATCACTCTCGATCACGAAGTTGAGGTCTTAGAGTCTGGCCGGAAAAGAATCGTTTATTTTCATAACCTTGCTAGTCTACGGATGAAGACTTGGATGCTGGCGATCAGGAGCCAGGCAAGGGCGCTCTCGACGGTCGCCTTGAAGTCCTTCGCAAGGCGGCGGCTGCGCCCGAACCATGCGAAGGTGCGTTCGACCACCCAACGGCGCGGCAGCGCAACGAAGCCGTCCGCCTTGTCGTTGCGCCTGACGATCTCCAGCGCCCAGTCGCCGATCTTCTTCAGCGCCCCGGCCAGCTTAGGGCCGGCGTAAGCGCCGTCGGCGAAGATATGGCCGACCCCGGGAAACCACGCCCCCACCTCGGCGAGCAGCGACGGCGCACCGTCGCGATCCTGGATGTCAGCCTCGTGGACCACGGCACCGAGCAACCGCCCGCCAGTGTCCACCACGATATGGCGCTTGCGGCCCATCACCTTCTTACCCGCGTCAAACCCGCGCGGACCTCCGCTTTCCGTGGTCTTCACCGACTGGCTGTCGATCACCCCGGCAGTCGCGGCAGCGGCCCGCCCCTCGGCCTCGCGGGTGCGCGCCAGAAGCGCCCGGTTGACCTCCTGCCACGTCCCGTCGTCGCGCCACTTGTAGAAATAGTACTGAACCGAGCTGCGCGGCGGAAACTCGCCGGGCAGCATGCGCCACTGGCAGCCGCTGCGGGCCATGTACAGGATCGCGGTCATCACTTCCCGCATATCCGTCTTGCGCGGGCGGCCCAGAGCCCTTGCGGGCGGCATATGGGGTTCGATCACGCACCATTCGGTATCGCTCAGATCGCTTGCGTAGCGGTGCGCCTCGCGCTCATATTTCTCACGAGTGGCGTCAGTCCACATCTTGTTATCCTCCTTGCTGGCGAACACAACAAGGGAATCACAAGGGACTGATTCCACTCAATTCTTTTTCGGTCAGGCTCTTAGAAAACCAGTTCATGCGCAACTCGGTGGATACCGTGCAAGGAACGGCAAAGTTCGTTGATACGCATACAATCGAAGTAGAGAGCGAAGACGGTACAACGCATAAATAT
Organism: Rhodospirillaceae bacterium; assembly: GCA_965207985.1. Lineage (GTDB taxonomy): Bacteria > Pseudomonadota > Alphaproteobacteria > Rhodospirillales > Rhodospirillaceae > CBDBND01. Next base: position 119,474 of record CBDBND010000030.1, read on the forward strand.
ACCGGTGAAAAATTTGTCCTGGCTGTGGGCACGAAGCCCTTTAGACCACCAGAGGTCGCCTTCGATAACCTTCAGATCATCGACAGCGATGACATTTTAAGACTTAAGCGTCTTCCCCGGACACTCACCGTTGTTGGCGCTGGTGTGATTGGTGTTGAATACGCCACCATTTTCAGCACGCTTGATGTTCCGGTGACGGTGATCGATCCACGCGAACCTATTCTCGAATTTCTCGACACGGACCTGACGTCGGACCTGATTCATCAACTCAAAGACAGGGGTGTGACCTTCCACATCGGTGCTAGTGTGGAGTCCGTGGAGAAGGACCCCAAGGGCCGGTGTATTGTTCATCCCGACAACGGCCGCACGGTCAAGACCGACATGGTGCTCTATGCCGCCGGACGCATGGGGGCAACGGATACTCTAGGGCTAGATACCTGTGGCATCGAGCCAGACAAACGCGGCCGTATCGAGGTCAACCCGGGCACGTTCCAAAGCTCCGTCGATCACATTTTTGCCGTCGGTGATGTCATAGGCTTCCCCGCACTGGCATCGACGTCCATGGAACAAGGCCGTCTTGCCGCCTGCCATGCCTTCAATGAAGCCGTGACGGAACCGCCCAAGTTCTTTCCTTATGGCATTTATTCCATTCCGGAAATGTCCACCGCCGGCGCTACCGAGGAAGAGATCAAGGAACAAAAGATTCCTTATGAAAATGGCATCGCCCGTTTCCGGGAGACCTCCCGTGGTCAGATCATGGGCATACGCAACGGTATGATGAAAATGATCTTCTCCTTGGAAGATCGCAAATTACTGGGCGTGCACATTATCGGCGAAGGGGCAACAGAGCTTATCCACATCGGCCAGGCGGTGATGCATTTCGGCGGAACGGTGGATTATTTCGTTGAAAGCACGTTCAATTATCCGACCCTGGCTGAGGCGTACAAAATCGCAGCCCTGGATGCCTGGAACCGCATGTCCTAATCGGGGATTGTAATTCTTATAAAAACATTGGGAGCCGCCAGATGAAACGTGTGGCCGCCGCCAGCTTTATTGGCACCGCCCTAGAGGGCTACGATTTCCTTTTGTATGCCAGCGCGGCGGCTTTGGTCTTCGGCCAGTTGTTCTTCCCTGCTGAAGATCCGTTGATTGGCACCCTGCTCGCCTATTCCACTTTTACCGTCGGCTTTATCGCCCGGCCAATCGGCGGCATCATCGCGGGACATTACGGCGATAAAATCGGCCGCAAGCCCATGCTGGTGCTGACCCTTATGATCATGGGTGTGGTCACTATGCTGATCGGGTTCATGCCTACCTATGCACAAGTTGGAATTCTAGCGCCCGTTCTCCTTACCCTGTTGCGTTTTATTCAAGGGCTTGCTTACGGCGGTGAATGGGGCGGGGCCATTCTTATGGTGGTGGAATACGCCCCAGAGGATAAGCGCGGTTTCTGGGGGAGCTTGCCTCAAGCAGCTGCTCCGGCTGGGTTTTTGCTAGCGACGGCGGTGCTCAGCGCCTCCATTGCCATTAGCGGCGATCAGTTTCTTGTCTGGGGTTGGCGCATTCCGTTCATCCTCGCCATCCTACCGGTGCTGGTGGGGCTTTACATCCGCTTAAAGATTGATGAAACACCGGAGTTTAAACAAGTCCGGGAACAAAAGGCTACAGCCCAAACACCAGTCATCGAAGCCTTCAGGGCTCAGGGCAAGCAAATCCTATTGGCCACCGGCACCTTTGTTCTGGTTAGCGGCCCCTACTACATCATTATTTCTTTCATGCTTGCCTATGGCACTACAACACTCGGCATCGAACGCCAAATCATGCTCAACGCCGTGCTTGTCGCGTCTTTTATCCAAATCTTTGCCTGCATCGGTTTTGCTTCGTTATCCGATAAGGTTGGCCGCCGGCCGGTATTGTTTGGAGGCGGCATCTTCATGCTGTTCTATGCTTTCCCCTTGTTCTGGATGGTCAACACAGCCAATCCATTGATCATTGGTCTGGCCCTGAGTCTCGGCCTCCTGGCTTTCGGCGCTTTATACGGCCCCATCGCCGCGTTTTTTGCCGAACTGTTCGCCTCCCACGTGCGTTACACCGCGGCGTCGCTTGGTTATCAAGTGGGGCAGGTGTTTGGTGGCGGTTTGGCACCGTTCATTTCCACCGCTTTGCTGGCGGCAGT
>CBDBND010000031.1:0-98312 GCA_965207985.1 Rhodospirillaceae bacterium
GATTTGACCCTTGGAACTCGATGGTACGATTGGGAGGAGGAGCGCACCTTCTATTCCGGTGGACTGTTCTCAAATGGCGACCTGCAGACCGACAGCACTAAGTCCAATGGCTTTAGCCCGCGCCTGCTCGCCCGCTTCCGTGTTAATGAAAATCTGACTTGGAATGCCCAAGCATCGCGTGGATTCCGCCAAGGGGGGGTCAACGATCCCTTGAACGCGAGCCTTTGTACCGGATCGGATCTTGCTAACTTTGGCAGTTTCCAAGCCTATGATGACGAATCCATATGGAACTACGAGACCGGCTTCAAATCGGAATGGGGCAGGGGCGTACGCTTAAACGCCGCCGCGTTCCACGCGGAGATTAGGAATTTGCAGGTCACCTTGGATGCCGGCTCCTGTTCCTCGCGTATCTCCTTTAACGTAGAGAAGGCGCATACGACTGGTTTAGAGTTCGAGTTGACCCTTGAACCTATTGGGGGGCTGCAACTTGACTTTTCCGGCAGTCTGCTTGAATCCGAGTTTGACTCCACAGTTTTGGCGTCTGAAGGTGGTGTGCTCGGTGGCGTTGCCGATGGCAACCGGCTAGCTTCCGTACCTGAATTTCAGCTCGCGATAACGGTTGACTACACTTTTCGCACCAACCTTTTCGGGGGCAGTGACGCGTACATTAATGCAGGCCTGCAACACGTTGGCGACCGCATCACTCAACCAAGCGATCAGGTCTTGGGTGCCGACCGATTCATGTCCAGACTAAGTTACGGCGGTACTACCGGTATGGAAATAACGGACGTGGACCTTGAACTCGATCCTTATACGCTGCTCAACCTGCGTTTAGGCGTGATCAAGGATGACTGGCAAGCGGCTCTCTACGTCAATAATCTGACTGATGAAAATGTCCCTCTTTCTTTTGACCGAGAACGGGGTGGTCGGGCGAGGCTTGCCTTTCGGGTTAACCAGCCCCGTATTGTTGGTCTTTTGATACAAAGGTCTTTCTAGGGATCTATTTGATTCGGAACTCGTGCGGGCATGGTCAGACCAGGGTTTGTTGACATTTAGGGGATTCCCAATGTCGCGGAAAAGTGCTTGAACGAAGGCGCTTCGCGCAGTTGTCGTTTTCGGGGTGTCGGTTTTTTCTGACAATTTGATGTGATGGCTGGGATTGGCACCGGTCTCTGCGTCCGGCGGCTGTCGTCCGTTTAGCATCGATCTCTTCGATGGTCCGTCGCCGGACCGGACCGGCGGCGCGCTGTCGTCATCCCGGGAGATCGATGATGATGGCAAGAGCGCACGACAGGGTGCAGGGCAGCCCGCTTCGCCAACGCATGATCGAGCAGATGCGTATGGCCAACCTGGCGGAGAGCACGCAATATTCCTACCTCTATGAGATCGAGCGCCTGGCAGGCCACTACAAGGCCTCGCCGGCTGACCTCGATGCCGATCAGCTGCGCGCCTGGGTGCTGAGGCTGATCGACCATGGCCTCAGCCCGGCGACATTGACACAAATCACATGAGTCTGCCAGGAGCAGCGGATTTAAAGTCAGCCTGTCGAGTGCCAAATAACTAAATCTCACCAATCCCGTGAATTTCAGATCTATGGCCTTGGGTAACCGATGGGTAAGAACACTCACGACCAGGGGATTGATAGTCAGCGTGTCTTGAGCCGTAAGTGATTGAATTGTTTGGCTGTGGTTTAGAACGTCAGTGTTTAGGGTAACACTGGGATAACAAATGCAAGGCTTTCGTAAGCAGAGCTGTTGTAAAATGACCTGGCGGCTGCTCCACAGCTGCCTCATCCAAGCCAGACGGAAATACCCATTACATATGTTGACCTTGATTTTTGTCCCTTCGCCACTACCTTCTGCCCCCATCGAAAACAGCTCCAAAGTGGTAGACTTTTGCGCCGCCCCCTGGCCGAATTTTACTCCGCCGTTGACACTTATCCTCATATTATAGATTAACTCCCGTACTTGTTACTGCTCATCAATATTCCAAATTAATGAGAATGCGCATATCACTCTTGGAGAAATTTTAGGTCACCTAAACTGTGCGGTCTTATTTCACCACTTTCCCCAACTTTGTTCCCTTCCTTCCCGATCAATACGCATTCCTAGGCGTGGATATGCCGCCGTCTTGTTGAGCCTCTGTAAAGAGGTTGTCCGTTCTCAAACTTGGACTCCGAGCTGATGTGAAACTCCGCCAGGGCTTGTGCAAAGGTCCTAAGCTGCGTGAGACAAACCCGCTCACCAGTTTCCCGGCAGAAAGCGCGTGCGGCGGCCTTAGCCGGGTCTTTGTGATAAGGCGCTATGGGATGAAGGTTTGATTTTGCCCGGTGGCCGTCCACTTTTTCCCGCAACTGAAAACCGGGCCGCCGCACCCCGTGCCGACAGGCCGCCTTCAACCGCCTCAATCACCCGGCAACGGAGATCCAATCCACAAGCATATCCCATATCTGTCTCCCAAATCTGCTCGGGAGACAGAATCATGTGTCAGCCCTCTTGGGAATCCGGACGGATTTGTTCATCGCCGATCCGGCGCGGTACGGGCGAGACCCTAACAGGGTGAAAACCACCGAAGTCGTGGCCGTGACCCCGCAGTGCGTTGATCGTCTGCGTCCGCTGGCGCACCAGGAGATCGCGTGTGCGGAACAGCATCCCCCGGGCCTGCTGCTCTTTCGTCTTCACGGCCACGACGCTCATGGTGGGGCGCTGTGCAGCCTCGCAGATTGCCTCTGCGTCCGTTGTGTCATTCTTCTGCCGTTTGACGAACGGCTTCACATAAATCGGCGGAACCAGCTTGACCTCGTGCCCCAGCTTCTCGGTTTCTCGACCCCAATGGTGAGCACTCGCGCAGGCTTCCATTGCCACCACGCTGGGCGGCTGCGAAGCGAGGACGTCGAGCACTTTGCCGCGGATCAGCTTCTTTCGGAATGCGACGGACCCGTCAGCCCGAGCACCGTGAATCTGAAAGCTATGCTTCGCCAGATCGATCCCGATGATGGTAGCCTGATCCATGGACGCCTTCTCCTTCTGTTGGTGTTGGTGACACCGCCAACATGGCACATTGCGATGCCGTCGGGAGGGGGCGTCCACTCCATCGGATCTCGACATCTACGACCTCAATTACGGCCACTGGGATTTCAAGGCCAGCTATCAGGTCAACGAAAACTACGGCGTGTTCCTGGAGGTCCAGAACATCAACAACGAACCCTTGGGCAAATATCAGGGCAACACAGACTTCATCACCCGCCGTGAGCTTTACGGTCTTACCGGTTACCCCGCTTGACCTTCCGGCATATCAGCGCGGGTGCCGAGTGAAAAACGGGTTTTTCAGGATCGACTACGCTACGCAAAAGGCAACGGAAGGGGAGGTTCCGCTGGCCTCTCTGGCAAAGTACATGGGCACGTCCATATCCATGTTTGAGCAGCACTACATTCAGATGAACCCAGAAATCTTTAGGGATGAAGTGGCGTCTACAGGCCTGCCCAAGGTCTGGGAAAAGCAGGAATTGGACCGGATCGCTAACGAGAGAGCGGAAAGAAAGGAAACCGAACAGAAAGAGAGAGATGCTAAATTGGATGCGATACTGAATGCCTAGAAGCTAACACTCGATCTATAGGAAAATCAAAAAATCAATTCCTGTCATTTTCGACTTGGCGTTGTGGTGCCTATTCCCTTGAAAGCAGCATGCACAAGATCCCTATTGTGGGTCCTATAGAGGTTCCAGCCGTATTGATCGGGAGGTGTAGTGAAAATTTTCTAGTGTCAGATACAGAGACTGACGGTAGGCCACGCTGTCAATTATTCAGATCGCTAGGCACCGCGAAAGTCCGAGTGTACACGCTGCTGTTTAAGCGTCACTCAATGACATGTGGCTGGCTTCAGACGCCCGACCCATGTCATCCTCTCACCCTGATGATCCAATAGTGGATCGACGCCGAAGCACTTCTTAAGCGAGGCCGCCCAGCTCAAGCGCCGCGGCTTGCCGAGGCGCTCCTGTTTCAGTAGAGAGAACACGGTGTCGTGCGTTCGGGCCTTGGTGCGGGGGGCCAGAAGCCCGAAGTAGCGGATGTTATGCCGGTACCGGTCGGGCATGTGATCGGCCAGCGTGGCTATGAATTCACCCATCGTGTACCGGGTGATGACCATTTGGTTCTTGCGCTTGTCTTCGTCAAAAATCGGACATTCGCGCGGTCAATGTACAGGAACCGCCATTGCGCGATGGGGGGACGGCGGGCATAGCGGCCGGCGTAGAGAAGGAACTGTTTCTTACGCTGAAATTGTTTGATGTGGGTACTCCACCACCGCTCCTGTTGCTTGTGCAGCAGGTCCTCGAATTGGGCTGCGTTCTTGTCCGTCTCCAGGACACCCCTGCGATATGCTTCTCTCAGGTAGGTCACCACGGCGTAGCGCCACAGGGGCATCAATGCCTTTTTGTTCAGCGGCGCCTCCCGCCAGGCCGTGCCGTCGGCATTGAGACCACCTTGGGAGACGAGGATGTGCAGATGACAATTGAAGTTCAGATGGCCACCGAAGGTATGGGGGATCACCAGGATCATCAGCCGCAGGCCGTATGTGTGGCGGGCCCAATGCTCAATGGCCTTGGCCCCCAGGACCGGCAGGTCGTGGAGAAGATGGCGGTTCTGCCGGAATAAGGGCCAGAGCACGTCCGGCATGGTAAAGGTTGCGTGGGAACCTCCGCGCAACCTGTGGGACCGCGGCTATCTCGACCTCGACGGGCCCGCCGTGCTGGTCATTCGCGAAGATGGTCACGGCGAGATCACCTGGCCGAGTTCGGCGTCGTCGCACCACAGGGGCCAGCTCATCTTGGCCGACTGGCATCGGCACTCGATGATCCGGACTCGGATCTGCCGGATCCGGTTCGCGAGCTGGGCCGCCTTTTGCTTGAGCAGATCGCCGGCCTCGGCGAGAAAATCGGCGGATTGGAGAAAGAACGCCGCGTCAGCGCGCGCCAGGACGAAGATGCGTCGCGACTGATGACGATACCGGGTGTCGGTCCGATCACCGCGATGGCTTTCCAGGCTTTTGCGCCGCCCATGGAGAGTTTCCGGCGCGGCCGCGACTTCGCCGCCTGGCTCGGCCTCGTGCCGCGACAACACACCACCGGCGGCAAGCCCAGGCTCGGCAAGGTATCGAAGATGGGCCAGCGGGACCTCAGGCGCCTCTTGATCACTGGCGCCATGGCTGTCGTCCAGAAAGCGGTCCGACGCGGCGAGACGGCGGACCCCTGGCTGGCCAGACTGCTGGCGCGCAAGCCGAGGATGCTTGTCGCGGTGGCTCTGGCCAACAAGATGGCGCGCATCGCTTGGGCGCTGATGACGAACAAGGAGAGTTACCGCGTTCCTGCGCCGGCCGCTGCCTGATCGGGTTGCGGTCACGCCGGGAACCGTCGGGGATGTGAGAAGGTCGGAGGACGGGTAAGGGCAAACGGTCAACGAGACGGGATGGGGAAAACCAGCACAATGCAAGGGCGCTTTGAAGCCCGTAGATCCGATTTGGACCCGATCCGCGTATTTCCATACAGGCCAGCGGCGACTGAAGGCCGCACCAAAAGGCCGGATAGACGACAGCACCTGACCACATGCACCGAGCCGTTCCAAAAATCTCTTGCATCACCGGGGGCGTCCATAGACGCATTGTCCTGGCCGGACTGCGCGGCGAGGACCCGATTGCCGAGCTATGCCGCCGGGAACCAGCTGTGGCAGACCGACTTCACCTACATCAAGGTCATCGGATGGGGCTGGTTCTAACCGGTTCAATCGCCTGACGCCGTTTCAGTGACCGTTTCAGCCGTTGTGTTTTTATGCCACGCCGTTGACCCGAGATGTACACCCTTGATGCTTCCTCGCCATGGCCACGGTAGCCACGATCCACAAACACTTCTTCAACCACACAGCCTGTCAAACGGCGCACCTGCTCCAACGCTGTTGGCAATGTATGCCCATCAAAGGGATTCCCCGGCAACGCCATGCCGCCAACGATAAAGTTGCTCCTGTTTGTCGTTGCAATACTGGCCTTGACACCAAACTCATAACGCTTGTGGGCCTTGCCCTTGCCGATGCACTCCACCTCCGGGGCATGCAGGCTATACAGTTTGTTGCGATCCATCTTCTGTTGACTGAGCAGCCGCCTGGCCAGCGCCAACTCCCCGGCAAAAATCGCCTGCAACCCCTTATGGCCCGCGATCTTGCGCTCCGTGTCACGCACCACCCGGCCCAGATAGGTCTTGAGCTTCTTAATCTGACCACCCATGCGCCTCATCTGCCGGACGTGACCATAACGGTTGGCCCGCAACAGCGCCTCAGGGCCCTTACGGGCGTAGCTCTGCCGCAACACCACACCGTGTGTGTGGCACAGCTTGACAAGACGCACACGCGAACGGTTCAGCAATTTGCTGTCGGTGGGAAAGGCCACCGCCTTCTCCTGCACCGTGGTATCCACCGTCACACGCTTGAAGTCGTCGGGTTTGACCGTCTTGCTCCGAACACCCGCATCAACTGTGGCCCGCAGAATTTTCTCGCACCCTGAATGGCCAATGCGCCGTCTGAAACGCGACATGCTGCTGGGATCAATCGGCGGGTGATGCTGAAAATACACCTCGCCGCAAAAATGCTGCCAGTAAGGGTTCTCCACCCAGCGCATCACCACCTGGTCATCGGACAGACCATACACGTGCTTGAGATATTGAAGCCCCACCATCAGCCGCGTCGCTTTGGCCGGGCAGCCGTTGTCAGGGCAATACAAGACACCAAACGCCTCATCAAAACCCTGCCAATCGATCAACTCGGTGAGCCGATAAAGTTCGTGCCGTTGATCGAGAATGTTCTCAAGCGCGGTGCGGAAGAGATCTAAAGAAGGGACGTCATTGGCTGATGTGGGGCGGCTGATGTGGGGCGCATTTTTTGATCCGGAAATTGCAAGGAACCGGCCTTGCAGTATAGAAAATCCGGCGATTCCGAACCACCATTGCCAACAAAATTGATCCGCAATAACAGTCTATTACAGAGAATCTCCGCGTCTTTCAGGATCGACTACATAGCTATGCCTGCACGGGCGCCAGCCCTGGTGACGGCTGCGCCATCCGTTTTCTTCGCGAAGGAATGGGGTCGAACCAATACGCCGACGGTTCGCGCACAATCAGCAGATACAAAGCGTATTGATCAAAAATGGAAATGTACCAGAACAGGTTTTCCTGAAAGATCGCGTCTACGAGAACCGGCGCCAAAAAGATAAGAATGGCCGGTTTGCGACTAACCCGCGCAACAATGAAAATCGTCAGAACAGTCGTGAGAAAAAGTCCGTGAGTGGCCAGCAGTGACATATAAGAGCTGTGTGGGTACTGACCGGTCGAAAGAATGAGGCGCTCGGAATAATTGCCAAAAAAGAGATGACTGGAAATGAAACCCGTTGTCTCGTTCCACAGATCGGCACGGCCGGACAACTGTTCGACGATGATGTCGAAGGAAATGTCTCCCAGAGACACAGCCGTTTCCCGGGTGAACTGGCCGATAATCTGGGTGGCATAGAAACTTAAGACTGACAAAAAGACAGCAAAAGCAAAGGTGTGCCGGAAACGCCAACCGTTCCGCCGCAGGTCCAGAATGAGCAAAATGCCAAAAAGAACACCAAAGGCCAGAAGGCCGGACCGCTTGAAGTTCAAAATCGCCGCGCCGGCAAACAGGGCAGACAAAATCCACCGGGTGCGGGGTCTGAGATCGAGCATGAAGGTTAGGACAAAGGCGAGCAGAATTTTTGCTCCGGCGATGGTTGACGTACCCGACAGTCCCATGGGCCGGATAAAGTACAGCAGTTCAATGTCCTGAACGTCTTGGGTGAAACGGAATTCGGTCGTGGTGGTGACCACTTCCTGTTGGGGGAAGAAAAAGCGAATGCCAAGCGCGAACTGAATGTAGATACAAACGACTTCAATAAACAAAAAGAACAGAACAATCTTCCAAACGGTATCGTTCAGGCTGCGTGCTGCGAGATAGCCGAACACCAAGATGACGGCGCCAAGCAGACCGTTGTTGACGAACAGGGAGTCCGGGAACTGCTGGTCCACGGCAATGCCCAGCAATGCGTTGATTCCGACACCGACAAAAAAGAGAAAATAGAGCCGATCCTTGCGGTCGAACGAAGGATCAAAGACCAAAACGGAAAAAAGGGCGTAAACGATCAGCGCCGCATTAGGCAGAAGAAAGGTCGTCGGCAAAAAGAGAAGAAAGGCCTGTAAAAACCTAAGGGGTGGCGGAATCATGCGTTGCTGTCGTGTCTCAGTTGAAGCTCAAGTATGCCATCCGGTGCCGCAAGACCAAAGCAATGCAAGTTGCAGCTACCATATCGACTGGTTTTTCAATTCTTTTTACTCGTCTTCCGCCCCTTGGCGGCGGGCCATAATCTCGTCGAACCGGGGCATGGTGGCATGTCCGTCCGCAGAGACACCTTTGCCGCCCAACACGACCCAGATGGTCTCCCACAATATTTTTAGATCGAGCGACAAACCCAGGTGGTCCACGTACCAGACGTCGAGTTCAAATTTTTCCTCCCAGCTCAGCGCATTGCGCCCGCGCACTTGGGCATACCCCGTAATGCCAGGGCGAACGTCATGGCGGCGCGCCTGTTCCGTTGAGTAATAGGGCAAATATTCTATAAGCAGCGGGCGCGGACCCACCAAACTCATGTCCCCCGTCAACACATTGAACAGTTCGGGCAATTCATCGAGGGACGTTCGCCGGAGGAAATGGCCCAAGGGTGTAAGCCGGTCCGCATCGGATTGAGCATCGCCTGTCGAGCCTGACGCATTGGCCATGGTGCGAAACTTCAATAAGCGAAAGGGTTTTCCCTTACGGCCCGGGCGGAGTTGAGAAAAGAAAACGGGCCGTCCCATCTTGATGAGTATCAACACCCCAATGAACAGAAACACCGGAGATAGAAGAATTAAACCCACAGCCGAAGCGATGAAGTCAAACAGCCGTTTGAAAAACAGTGCACGGGCACGGCGGCGAACCGGCGCAGGGTCGTCCGCTGCGGTCTGTTCGAGTACGGTGCGAAATTCCCCGGCCAACCTGTCCCTGCTGAAACGGCTTTCGGCAAGTGCCGCGGCCTGCTCACCGGCGCGCAATAGACCGTCGGCATCGGTAAGGAATTCCGAAAGATCCTGTGCGGCCTGGGTGACATCATCTGGAGAAAGCACGAGACCGGCGCCGCGGGACTCGATTAAATCCGCCTGCCATCCGCCGTAGTTGACACACACCGGTTTTCCCGCCGCCAACGCATCAAAGACTTTGTTGGCTGAGTTGTGTTGCATCTCGGGAATATTTCGGAATACGGATAGCGCAACCGATGAGGCTGCAAGAAGGTCCGGTATTTCGTTCTTTGCCAACGGTGGGATCATCCAAAGATTTTTTTGAAGAACACCGTTGTCTTTTGCCTTGTTGCGAATCACATTCCGTTCCGCGCCGTCACCACAGATGAGAAAACGCACGTCTGGATTGATCCGGTACATCTCGGTGGCAAGATCGACCACGTACCCGACATTATTGATTAGACCCAAGGTGCCGCCATAAACCACCAGCGGGCCACCTTTGAGATGCGGAAACTGATCAAGAAAAACATCTGCTCGCTCAGAACCCACCCGAAACAACTCGATGTCGCTTGCATTGGGAATGACGGTGATGCGTTCTTCATCAAATCCTGTTTGCGCAATGCCGTCTTTCATTCCGGGCGAAAGGGCGATGCAGCGGTTCGCCGAGCGGTAAGCAAAGCGCTCCATCCCGTAGGCCAGCCATTTAAGGATCGGATTTTTGAGTGCGCCCACGGCTATGGGTAGGGACGGCCACAAGTCCCGTACTTCAAACACCAAGGGCGCGGCTTTCCACCGGCTGGCCACATATCCCGGAAGGATGATGGTCAAGGGCGTCGAGGTGGCAAAAACGACATCCACGTCTTTGGCACGAACCGCTTCGATGGCGGCGCCCACGGCATAGCGGCAAAATGCCCAAAGCCTTTTGGCGAAGCCGAGCGTGTTGCTGTAGGGGACACGAAGGACGACGAGATTGATCCCGTCCAGGGAAAAGCGTGATTTTCTGGAAAGCCCGTAGGAATCCGGAAAAAAAGCGGATGAGGTAATCAGGGTAACGCGGTGTCCCGCCGTCACCAGCCGCCGCGCCATTTCATAAGAGCGGGTCCCGCCTGCGCCATCGGGGGGACAAAAGTATTGGTGCAGGTAAAGGATATGCATGGCCGCCCTTATACAGGGCGCGCGGGGGCGGAGGAATCCCCTGATAGAGTCCTAGCCCAACCCGGCAACCAAATTGGGATCGATGGTCTCTCCGTTAAGGGCTTTGGATATCGCTTCCACAAGCGTTTTTATGGATACCGGCTTCGACAGAAAACCGGAAATGCCCATCTCTGCCGCTTTTTCCAGCTGGGGTAACCCAGCGTAGGCGGTCAGAATGACGACCGGCAGATCGGCGATGAATTCTTTGGGCGCGGCCCGAATGATCTTGAGACAGGTAAATCCGCCCATCACCGGCATGTCGAGATCAAGAAAGGCCATATGGATTGACCCATGCGCCGCAAGGAGAAGGTCGACAGCCTCCCGGCCGTTTTCAGCTACATGGATGGTGCCCACGCCGGCTTGTTTTAAAACCTGCTTGACCATTTCCCGTGTGTGGAAATCGTCTTCAATAAGAAGGACTTCCGTCTTTGACAGGTCCATCGATTCCGACGCTGCGGAAGTTTTTGATCTCATGTCCGACATGCAGAACCCCCTGGTCTGCAAATATAAGACGGCACTCCCCGGGACGGCGCCCAGCCCTTGGGGTGAGGGAATATCTTACACATTGGCGGTAAACATCTTATAAAGGCGGCTCGGAGGGTGGGTTAAGCCCGCTTTCGCCTGTAATTACAAGGACTTCGTGATGGCCGACACCACTGCAAACGGCATCTCAGGTAGCCCAAGCCGGGGGTCCGGCGCTCCTGGGCAAGATGTCACGGTCATGGACTTATGGCTGGTTGTCCGCGCTTATCGCAAATTTGCTACCAATGTAACCGTCCTGACTGCTGCAATGGGTGCGGCGATTGCCTTTCTTCTGCCACCCGTGCATGAGTTCACCACCGCCATTGAAATTGGCAACCAAATCCAAAACGACGAAATCTTGCCCATCGAAGCGTCGACAACCGTCTCTGACAAATTGCTGAACGGTTACATTCCGCTGATCACCAGTCAGTTTGTTCAACAAAAACCTGACGGACCCGATGAATATGTTATTGAAGTGAGTGGATCGGAAAATAGCCAGATCGTCCAGCTGCGTACGGAAGCTCCACGCGATCAGCAGCCTTTGATATCAGACCTTCACAACCGGGTTGTGCTGGAACTGGTGGAAGACCACAACCGTACGGTCGAAGCTATGCGTGCCAATGCGGAAATTTCGCTGGCCGAAGCCGAACAGAAGCTTGGTGAAATGGTGGCGCAAGAGAAAGCGCTCACCGATCACCTGTCGTCCATCGGGGACACGCTCGTCTCTCTCGAAGACTACACGGTTGAACTCAAAGATAGGATCACAAGCGCCGAAGAGGAAATTGAAACGCTGCAGGCACGCGGCAGAACCGACACCAACATCTCAACACAAATACTCATGCTGTCCAATCAGATCGGCGCATGGCGTACAGTCCTGGTGAATATCGAGAACCGGGACAAGGTCAATATCTTTGTCATTCGGGCCGATGCACAGGTCAAGTTGGACAACAATGCCCAGGAACAAAAAACGGCGCAAAACGAAATCGAATACCGCAAGACCTTTCTGGAAAATATCCAGGCAACACGTGCCTTAGGCCAAGGCACCGTAATGTCCCTCAAACCCGTGGCGCCCAACAAGCCACTTATTCTTGCGGTCGCACTCGTTATCGGGCTTCTGCTTGCCGTCGCCGGGGCGCTTGTCTTGGATTTCCTGAAGCGCGCTGACCAAATTGAAAGCGGCAGCACCTAATTCCTACTGCAGGTAGGGACGCCTTCTCGGCGGTAATTTGTCCATATCTTTGCTAGACTTTCCTGTACGGCAATCCCACTAGGGTGATGTCTTCATGTCCAACATCAACAGGCGCATTGGCAGGCTTACAGCGATAACCATTGGTTTCGCCGTTGTTGGTTTGGTGTTGGTTGGCTTGGGTATGCGTGGAGCACGCGATTTCATTCTTTCTCAGATCGCCACAAATTCCGCGGTGCAGTGGGCCGAGATTCTTTCTTACTCTATCGAAGACCCAGCTCTGGGCGGTGATATCGATTTTGAATCCATGCGTATATCAGACCGGGTTGACCGCGCGGTGAGTGACGGGCTCATCCTGTGGTACGGCGTTTTTTCACCCGAAGGGGAGGTGATTGCTTCATCGACAGACATAGACATGAAGCCTTTTACGCCCGAAGAACTTGACGCTCTACAAAACGATGAAATCGCATCCCGATCCAACATTGCGCATGAAGATGGTTTTGAATCCCCTACAACGGCTGAAGCCTTTTACAGTTTTCAGTCCACCGACCAACTCCTTGGGTATGTCGGCGTTCGCATTAGCCGGGCGGAAGCCGGCCCGCTGCTCGACCGTATTCTCTTGTTCGCCTTTGTCGGGCTATGCGTACTGGTGTTCTTAATCGGTGGTACCGGAATTTTACTGCTCCGCCGATATCTCATTAACCAAGGCGATCTCGAACAACAACTCTCACGGACAACGAAAGATCTCGAGCGGTCTGAGGCGGTTGCCCAGGTTGGTCATTGGTCGCAGGAAGTTTTGGATGGTTACTCTCAGTGGTCACAGGGGATGTACGCCATCTGCGGTCGCGACCCGTCAAACTTCGATCTCACCAATGAGTCAGTTCTGTCCTGTATTCACCCTGAGGACCGACAGCACTTCCAGGACAATGTCGACCACATGGTCAAAACCTCCGGTGGCTTCGAAATGGAGAACCGCATTCTAAGGCCAGATGGATCTGTTCGTTACGTTTACATGAAAGGCGGCACCGAATTGGATGAAGACGGTAATGTCATCCGTCGCTTTGGGGTGACTCAAGATATTACCGAACGCAAGGAAGCGGATCTTGCCCTATCACGCAACGAAGACATGGTGGACCGTGCCATCGAGGCAACCGGTGCTGCCATTTGGGATTGGGATCTAATTGAAGACGACTTATTCACGACCCCCCGGTTTGCCGAGATTCTAGGCATTGACGACAAGGATTGGCAGCCCAGCATGGCGGAGCACTATCAACTTTGCCATCCAGACGATGTTGACCGGGTGCGACAGCATTTCCAAGACCATATGTACGGGAAAGCACCCTACGACATCGAATACCGCATGCGGTGAAGCGATGGTTCGTATGTTTGGATTCACAGCCGCGGTCGTGTGGTTGAAGATAAATACGGACTCGGAACCCGTATGGTTGGATCCGTGACCGACATTACCCAGCGGCGCAATGAACAGGAACTGCTCAAAAAGAACCAAGAAACGTTAGAACTAGCCATCAAAGCAGCCGAGGCTGGATTCTTTGACCGTGAGTGGGATCAAGACGGAATCTACTGGTCACCCAGGCTTAAAGAAATTCTTGGCATTACCGATGAATCCTTCACTCCGACTATGGAATCATTCAATGCTTTGGTTCATCCGGACGATCACGAGTCTCTCCGCCAGAATGTTCTCAACTTTCAAAAGGAAAACAAAAATTTAGAGACGGAATGCCGTGTTAAACACGCCGATGGTCGATGGATTTGGGTGCAGGTGCGGGCCGAAATTCAAAAAAACGAGAATGGCGAACCGATTCGTAGTGTTGGATTCGTTATAGATATAACGAAGCGCCGCGAAGAATTGGGGCAGCGTCGTCGAAGCGAAGAAACATTAGACCTAGCGATTCAAGCCTCCGGCGCCGGTATTTACTACCAGCAATGGGACGAAACCAATCACAAACTGTCGCCGCGATTAAGAGTCTGGCCGGAAAAGAATCGTTTATTTTCATAACCTTGCTAGTCTACGGATGAAGACTTGGATGCTGGCGATCAGGAGCCAGGCAAGGGCGCTCTCGACGGTCGCCTTGAAGTCCTTCGCAAGGCGGCGGCTGCGCCCGAACCATGCGAAGGTGCGTTCGACCACCCAACGGCGCGGCAGCGCAACGAAGCCGTCCGCCTTGTCGTTGCGCCTGACGATCTCCAGCGCCCAGTCGCCGATCTTCTTCAGCGCCCCGGCCAGCTTAGGGCCGGCGTAAGCGCCGTCGGCGAAGATATGGCCGACCCCGGGAAACCACGCCCCCACCTCGGCGAGCAGCGACGGCGCACCGTCGCGATCCTGGATGTCAGCCTCGTGGACCACGGCACCGAGCAACCGCCCGCCAGTGTCCACCACGATATGGCGCTTGCGGCCCATCACCTTCTTACCCGCGTCAAACCCGCGCGGACCTCCGCTTTCCGTGGTCTTCACCGACTGGCTGTCGATCACCCCGGCAGTCGCGGCAGCGGCCCGCCCCTCGGCCTCGCGGGTGCGCGCCAGAAGCGCCCGGTTGACCTCCTGCCACGTCCCGTCGTCGCGCCACTTGTAGAAATAGTACTGAACCGAGCTGCGCGGCGGAAATCCGATGGCCGAGGCGACGGCGAAAGCAACCGGCAGGCTGAGGTCGAGATTAAGATTCTTCAGTCCTTTAAACACCATTGTCAGCGAGAGGATTGCAAACACACAGAACACCAGCAGAGGTGCAACCTTCTGTGCCGAGACGAATGGGTTCGGTTGATAGAAAATGCGCCGCAGCACGAACATAAATACCGTGTAGGAAATGATAGCGGCGAGGAGGGGGGAATGCACCGACGCCCGGGAGCGTCAATGTGCCCCAGGCCTCAATGGCGTCGATTACCGCTGCGCCGGCGATAAGGGCAATGCCCATGCCGGTGGTCACGCCGGCGACGAACACGCCCATGGGGAAGGACAGTTTTTCCGGCGGAAAGTAATCGCTCATCATAGAGTGGGCGGATGGGGACAACGTGGCTTCGCCCACACCGACGCCCATGCGGGCGAGAAACAGCATTCCGAACGAACGGGCCAAGCCGCAGGCTGCAGTCATGGCGCTCCAGACGGTGACGCCGATCATGATCACCCACTTTCGGTTCTTGCTGTCGGCCAGCCGGGCGATGGGCAGACCCATCACCGAATAGAAAATCACAAAGGCAAAACCCTGCAGGATGCTGATCTGTGTGTCGGACAAGCCGAGATCGGCACGAATGGGTTCCACCAGGAGGGAGAGGATCTGCCGGTCGATGAAAGAGACCGTGTTGGCCAGGGTGAGCACCACCACCACGTACCAGGCGTATTTGGGGTTAGGCCACGGCAAGGGAGGCTCCTGTCTGTGAGGTGCGGGCACGGTACTGGATTAATCTGTCCAGACCAATAAAGATGCCCGAAACAACACACACGAACCGGGGGACCCATGGCCAAACCCATCACCATCTACGGCACCATCACGTCGCCCTACGTCAACCGCGTGGTCATGGCCTGCCGCCGCAAGGGATTGGATTTTCATCTCACCCTGCCGGAGGGTGGCAGTAAGTCGCCGGAGATCCTCGCCATCAATCCCCTCGGCAAGATTCCCACCATCAAGGACGGCCGTACCGTGCTGTTTGAATCCGGCGTCATCGTCGAATGGCTGGATGTGAAATATCCCAAACGCCGTTTGATCCCCACCAGCGCCGACGCGGGGGCGCGGGTGCGGCTCATCGGCGCACTGTGCGAGAACTACATTCTTATCTTTCTGGTGCGTCTGTTCGTACAAGCCCTCAACAAGAAACCCGACAAGGCTATTGTCACGGACTCAAAGAAAAAATTGGACGACGCCTTGGATGCCCTCGACCGGTTCATCCAGCCGGGGCCGGTTGCCTACGGAAAGTCCTTCACCGCCCCCGACTGTTACGCCGTCTCGGCGATGATCTTTCTCGAGCGCGTGGGCAAGATGATGGGCGGTGAAAAACTGCTCACCAATCAACGCAACCTCAAACGCTATTGGTCGACGATCAAGAAGCATCCTATTGTCAAAGAAACCATGGCCGACATCCGCGCCATGCAGGGCAAGTCGCCTTTATAAACTACTCAGGCTCGAAACGGGCCTTGGCTTGCAGCACCACATCGTAAAGCTCTTGCGCGCGGCCGCCGATGCCGTCGATAAGGGCACGGTGGGTGGGCCAGGTGACGTCTTTCCAGCGCGACCGCATCTCATCGGTGAGGTGATGGATCACCGCACCCCGCTCCGCGTACTCGCGCATAAGACGCCGCTCATCCTCACGCATGGGCACATTCCAAGTTTCCCGGGGCGCCAGCGCCCCAATGACGGTATCTCGTTGAACTTGTGTCATGCCCGTCCACCAGCGTTCGTTGGCGATGAACGCCGTGATCGACGGCACGTGCATGGTCCAGGTCAATTGCGGCGCTTCGGAATAAAACCCGTTGAGGAAATAAACAAAGGAATTGGTTTCCCCGGCGTCGATCAGCCCTGTCTGTATGGAGGGAATCACTTCCGTCGCTGAAATGTGGATGACGTCCGCGTCTAAAGCCTGCAAAAACAAGATCGAGCTTTCATCCACCCGCGAGCGCATGCGCACGCCACGGGCATCCCTTGGCCAAAGAATCGGGTCTGTCTTGCTGTAAATAATGTGCCAGCTCGCCGTGTTCTGGCCCAAGCCCACCAAACCGATTTCACCGATCATGGCGTTGACAGTGTCTTCCAATCCCGTCTTCAGAACGAAATCGATTTCCTCGTAGCTGTCGAACAGGAAGGGCGCGTTGAGCACGGCCAGTTCGGGAATAGCCTTTGAGATAGCGCCGTAGCTGATGCCGCCCATCTGCATGCGGCCGCGGCGAATGGAATTGAAGTTCTGTTCGTCGGAACCGCCTTCGCCGCGCACCATCAGGCGTACGTCGAACTCTGAGTCCGGGCCCGACAAGTTGGCGCCGAACTCGTGATAGAGCCGGTCCGAAGCCAGGTCCATCATTGCCGCTGCGCCGACGGTGAGGGGAATCTTCTGAGCCTGCGCTAATCCGGAGATAAACGCGGCAACACCGAACATGAAGAAAGCAACCGAGAGCATCGCCTTTGCTCTAGCCTGCGCCCGTCGTCAGCAGCTTGTGCAGCACCTCCACCGTCTCTTTCGGTTTGGAGATCATGCAATAGGTGCTGCCCGCACCCTCGACCACGCCGACGGTTGTGTCAGGGTTCAAGGTAAGAAAATCGGTGGTCAGTTTGTCGAAACTGGCGGATTTTTTGTTTTCCATTTCGTTCAAGGCGCTGTCGTTGCCCAAAAGGAGATACACCGGCATCTGCAGGCCTGGAATATCACCGGTGAGATCCACGTTTGAGAGCGCATCTAGGGTGTTGCGCAACGTGGTCAAGTTGATGTTGGCTTCGTACTTATCGCCGGACCACACCTCGTACTCGATCTGCTGCGGTGTGTACTGCATAGCTTTGGGTAAAACGGAACCGGCAAAGATGCGCGACAAAGCGCGCGGGCTGAACATGCGGCAGATGGCGTCCACTGCATCAAACAGATCCTTCCAATAGCGGTCGGCCTTGTACCAAGGATAAGTGACCAGCGCCTTGACCCGGTCCGGATACTTGGCGGCGAAGCGGATGCCGATGACAGAACTGGTGGATGTCGCCCAGATGTTGGTCTTTTCAACACCCGCGTCGTCCAGGCAGGCACGCATGTCCTCGACCCAATCTTCAATGGTATAGGGCCGCACCAGTGTCCAACTTGAATGTCCGGAACCCCGGTAATTCCAGTTGATGGTCTGGTAGCCGCAGCCGTGAAGATGGGGCAGGCAGATCTCGAACTGATCGTGCAGCAGAGCGAATCCGCCGATCAGCGTTAGAGGCTCGCCTGATCCCTGCACGTCATACCAAAGGGTGTGGCCGTCGTGGGCGACTTCGCTCATGCCTGCGTTCCGCTGTTCAAGTTGTCCATACATTCAGTCTAGGACAACCGCTGGCACAGCGGCAGGGGGTAACGGCCTAGCGGTCAGGGCGAAGCCCTGCTAACCGAACTCCTGCACGTAGGTTTTCTTGAGCACGTCAAAGCCCGCCTTTTCATACAAGCGCGCGGCGACGATGTTAAAGGCGTAACTGTCGAGCATGATGCCGGTGGCGGAGCGGTCTTCCGCCCAACGCCGCGCGCGGGCCAGCAAGGCGCGGCCGATACCCCGCCGCCGGTGACTCTCCTTCACCACGATAAGATCGATACGCGCCACGGTATTGGCCTCGTGTGCACGTCCTTCTTCGCGCCGCATCATCCGCACTTCCACCAGCCCGACGATGGCGCGGCAATGCTCGGTCTCTTCCACGGCAAAATCGAGCAAGCGGTCCGGGTATTGCAGGCAGGCCAAATAATCCTGCTCATCTGGCTTGGCCTGCTCCGGTGCTTTGATCAGCTCCGGCATTTCGTCGTGATGGACGGTATCCGCCTCTGCCACGTATTTGTTTACGCCCGGCAATCACGCACGGCGCGTTGAGAAGGCGCTCCAGCTGAACGCGGACGTGGTGATTCTCGATCTTGAGGATGCGGTTGCCATAGCCGAAAAGATCGCCACCCGCGACATCATCAATGACGTGCTGACACGCCCGCGCACCGGTGCGGCCTATGTGCGCGTCAACGCCTTCGACACCGAGTACTGCTACGGTGGCCATGATCTGTAAGGAGCTGATCGGCGCTTACGCAACAAGTCAGGTGACACCGCTGGTCAAAGAAAAACTGATTATTCTTTGTGAAATTCTGAAAGACGCGAAAACAACAGCTCACCAAATTGATCTCGAAGATGTTGCCACTCTTTGTTCAACGTTGGGTGGGCGAGTTTTCGACTTTGCCAATCGCTACACCCAACCCACCGAGCAGGACATCGATCTTATCCGAGGCTTAGGCGAGCAAGTTGGCGTGGCTGCCAAAACGGGCACTGCTATTGAGGGCGTTATTGCCGAGGAAGAAGAGCGTGATCTGAGCTGCCCTGATCTCGAGGAACCTGCTCTTGAGATTCAATCTATGACCAAAGGCCAGACACTGTTTAAGGACGGGGATCCGGCAATCGCCGCATACGTGGTCGCTGCGGGATGCGTTGGCATCATTAGAAAAATCGACGGCAAAAACGTGCCAGTGGCCCGCATCCGCAAAGGGGAGTTTTTTGGCGAAATGGCCATTCTTGATGGTTCTCCGAGACGGGCAACGGCGGTTGCGTTGGAGGACACCACGTTGTCTTTGGTATCAAAGGAACATCTGGAAGAAAAGATGGAAGCGTCCGACAAGTTGATACAATCGCTTCTTAAGACATCCATATACAGTCTGCGGACAGCCCACGAGAATTACTCACAAAAGGCACGCAGTTTACAGGATATTCTGAGTACCATAGGAGTATCGTGGCACATTCTTGGGCGTTTTGTTGACCGGCTTAAAATTGGTGAAGAAGAAAAGGACGTCGGCGAACTCTTGAAGTCGTTCGACGCAAAATATGCGGAGATTGTCACTGCCTGCGCCCCTGCCATCGCGAAGGACAGGCGTGAGGATCAGGTTCTAACCGAGGAAGAAGTAGACTCCGTTAAAGAAAAATAGACGTTCAGAATTGATACTCGGCTAGGACAAAAAAAGGAAAGATAATTGCAAAAGAAGGAGAAACTTGGACACGAACGCCTCAATGTGCTTGTCATTGAAGACAACGAGCACATGCTGGACATTTTGTTGAAGGCCCTGCGGCGAATTGGGTTCGAGCGGCTGATTCGAGCAAAAAACGGCAAGGAAGCCATCGAGCATCTCAAGATGACCCATCCGAACGTGGGAGCGGCACCGCCAATCGACATTATCGTCGGGATCAAGAGCGATGGCCTCTTCAGCCTGGCCGCGGTTCAAGACAAGCCCATCGGTCAAGTGCGCCATGGGAGATTCTGCCGGATTGGCGGTGAGGAAACTCACGGAGAGCACCGTGCCTGGCTCCGCCAGCTGCAAGACCATCTGGTCCGCACACAAATTCATGGAGACGATGCGGCGCGGGGTGTCGGCCAGCGCCATTCCACTGGACAACACGCACGCCACAATCATCAGACGCAGAACGATCATACCCGCATCATCCTCCAGGCAATCCAATTCGAATTCCGGCATAAACGCCAATCCCTGGCGACGCAAACCCAAACACTTCCTGATACGTCTCGTCGAACAGATTCTCCACGCGGCCAATTACTTGGACGGCGTCTGACACTGCATAAGACGCAGCGAGCGACCCAAAGACATAGTCATCGAGTGTGACGACTGATTCAGGAGTGGCAAAAATAAACTCGCTATCCTGCATGGCGCCGTTGTAGTTGAGACCTAAATCGATAACCGCCCGCTCATCAAGGAACCGGTAAGTCACGTTGACACTGCCTTGATGCTTTGGCCTGCGCAGTTCGCGTTGACCGTTATCATCTTTAGAGTCGATGTGGGAATACGCTGCCGCTAAGGACACACCGTCAGTTGCGTCAAAACGGAACGACAGTTCCAAGCCATCTCGCGTGCTTGTACCAACCCCGTTGGCAACCGTGAACGGAAAGACGGAGAAGTCTGTGAAAATTTCATTTTTCAAGTTGGAGTCAAAGTACGTCGCTGCCGCTAAACCCCGTCCATTGGCAAAAGCATAGTCCAAACCGATATCCCACCCCCGGGACGTTTCCGGTTGAAGGTCGGGGTTGCCAATAAAGAAATTGGGATTGAACCCAAACAGCTCAAAAAAGCTTGGTTGGGCTACGCCCGTGCCATAGCTGCTGCGGACTTTGATGTCCGTGTCCGGCACGGCCCATGCGGCTGTAAATCGGTAGGTGGTTTCATTGGCAAAACGCTGGTGATCATCGAACCGGACCGACGCGCCAAGGAAAACCGAGTCTTCAATACCAAGGCGATACTGAAGAGTGCCTGACCACTGGTGGCCGGTCTGTCGCTGGTTTTCCGGCCCACCGCCCGCACTGAAGTTCTCGTACGTGAGATCTTCGTACTTCACCAAGGTACTGACAGCGTGACCGGGGGAGTCGCCAGACTCAAACGAGGCATCGGTTTGATATTCGATATCCCATTTCCGTCCCTCCGAACCAAAATCGAATACGCCTCCGTTCAGAGATTTGTTATCGCTATCGGTCAGAGCCACCGCGAGTTGATGAGTCCATTGACCACCCATCAGTTCAAGCCGTCCGGCACCACGGGCATACAGACGTTCAGACTCCCGTGTGGTATCGGCATCGATAACCAAACCCTGTGTGGGAGAAAGAAAGTCGAAGTCCTGCGTGTCTTCTCCCGCCGTTGCATCGACATAACGAACAGACGCCGTGACAGACAAAGTGTCTGAGACGTCCAGCACACCACTAAAGGTGGCAGTCAGATTGTCGTATCCGTCGCGCTCCGTGCCGGTGGGCGACGCCGAAATACCACGGACGTCGGTGTAAGCAATCCCAGCCCTAATCCTGCCAGACTCACCTGTTGTTCCAGCACGAGCACTGCCGAGGAACGTGCCGAACGACCCTCCTTCGAGCAGACCTTCGGTCCATGACCCCTCATAAGGAACATCAGGACCGGTCTGGATGTTGATGACGCCACCGATGGCGTCCGACCCCCACAGCGCACTTTGCGGTCCGCGCAATACTTCCACTTGAGACACGCCGCCGGACAACAGATGGGCGAACTCAAATTCGCCAGCGTTAAAGGGATCCCCCACTTCAATACCATCGATCACGACGAGGGTGTGGTTGGCTTCCGCCCCGCGTAAACGCACTTGGGTAAAGGCGCCGGCTGGTCCCGAGCGATTGACGGCCAGGCCTGGAACGTCTCGCAGGAGATCACTCAAAAAAGGCTGCTGGCGATTGACGATGTCGTCACCACGCAGCACGTCTACAGCACTGCCTACTTCAAGGCGCGGTTGGGCCGAGCGGCTCGCGGTAACGATGATTTCTTCCTGGATATTTAGAGGGTTTTGAACCGGCTGCGCCACGGCTGATGTAGCCAGCAGCGGTGCGGCGATAAAGAGTCTTCGAGTCATATCGGTCTCCGTTTCGGTGTTACGCCACGGGCGCCGCCGAAAACGGAAGACAAATCGGGAAGGAGACTCCGAGTCAGGTCCGCACCGGCCGCACCACAATCAGCGCGTCACCGCTACGGATGGCCGCTCCACAGGAACACCCCGCCCCATGGAAAGGTGACGCTGTGACGGCAGGTCTCCTGACTTGCGGGTCTTTGCACCTCCACCGGCCTTCCCAGGGCTTTACCCCAGTGGCGTTTTGGTGGAGGGCTCGCCGCTTACAGTTGCGGGGGCAGTTCCGGCTTCACACCGGATTCCCTCTTGGTCCGCGTTTTCTCTGAAAACACGAACACACCATCACTGGGGGTATTGGTACTGCCGGGGCTTCGGCACTGTCAAGCTGGCCGCGTGCAACGAAGCAAAGTTAAGCTGTGGCCATGACATTACTGCCTGTTGCCGATGACGTTTATGCCGCGGCCGATCGTTTGTCCGACCACGTGGTGCGTACACCGCTGCTGCGTTGTGAAGCGTTGGATCAGCGCACCGGTGGAACGGTCCTCTTAAAAGCGGAGTGCCTGCAACGGACAGGCTCGTTCAAAATCCGTGGCGCGACAAACAGGCTGTTGCAGTTGTCGGATGACGAAAAAGAGAAAGGCGTGGTCGCCTGGTCTTCCGGCAATCATGCCCAAGGCGTTGCCGCCGCCGCACAACTGTTAAGCATCTCCGCTAAAATCGTCATGCCCACGGACGCGCCCAAAATAAAAATCGAAGGCACCAAGGCTTTTGGTGCGGAGATCGTCTTCTATGACCGCGCGACCGAAGACCGGGAAGCCATTGGCCGGCGCATCGCCAAGGACGAAGGCCGCGTCTTGGTGCCCTCCTATGATGACCCTTTCATCATCTGCGGCCAGGGCACCGTCGGCGTTGAACTTGCGCAGCAGACAAACGAGCTTGGTCTAAAGCTCGATGATGTTCTGGTGCCCGTGTCGGGCGGTGGTTTGATCGCCGGTGTTGGTCTTGCGGTGAAGTACGTTTTTCCGGACGCAAACATATATACCGTTGAACCGGAAGGCTTTGACGATCATCGCCGGTCCTTGGATACGGGACAGCGTCAAACCAATACAAGTCAGGCTGGATCCCTATGCGACGCGCTCTTAGCCCCGACACCGGGTGAGCTGACCTGGGCGATAAATAGAAACCAGCTCGCTGGAGGTTATACGGTGAATGAAACCGACGTTCTCGCAGCCATGGCCTTTGCCCGCAAACACATAAACGTGAAATTAGAACCCGGTGGGGCCGCCGCCTTGGCCGCGGTCTTGAACGGAATGCACCGGACAAATAAACGATGTGTTGCCGTGGTTCTTTCCGGCGGCAACGTGGACGAAGAGACCTTCAACCGCGCATTGTCGGCACCCTAACGAGCACCCAACAAACGTAATGACATGGCAGGCCCGGTCCTTTAGACACCGGGGATACCGGTTTGTTACGGGGAACATAATGCGCGCCTTACAACAGGTGGGTCACGGCGATCCCGCTGACGTGGTGAAACTGATCGACCTGCCCGACCCCGAACCCGCGGTCGACGAGATCGTCATCGCCATGGAAGCGTCCGGTGTGCATCTCGCCGACATTAAGCGGTTTACAGGAGAGACCGGATTTACCGAATACGACCTGCCCCGCCAGCCCGGCTACGAAGGCGTTGGGCGAGTGACGGCTGTCGGCTCAGACGTCAAAGACTTCAAGGAAGGCGACCGGGCTTTCCCCTGGTGGGGGGCGGGCACCTTTGCCGAAAAAGTCTGCGTCAAGGCAGAGACCACGTTGCCTGCCCCGGA
This sequence comes from Rhodospirillaceae bacterium, assembly GCA_965207985.1. Classification (GTDB taxonomy): domain Bacteria; phylum Pseudomonadota; class Alphaproteobacteria; order Rhodospirillales; family Rhodospirillaceae; genus CBDBND01. Next base: position 23,886 of record CBDBND010000031.1, read on the forward strand.
GGGGGACCGGGAACAACTGGCGCTGATGATGGTCAACGGCATGACGTCTGTGTGTCTGCTGGAAGATTTCGCCGATCTTAGGGAAGGCGATTGGATTCTTCAGAACGGCGCTAACTCCAGTTGCGGCCGGTATCTCATCGTCCTTGCCAAGGAACAGGGTATCAAGACCTGCAACGTGGTGCGGCGAGACTCATTGTTCGACGAATTGAATGCCCTCGGCGCCGACAAATGTATTGTCGATCCCGGCGATGCCGATGAATTGGCGGTGATGGTCAGGGATGCGACGGGCGGTGCTGACGTGCATTTGGGCTTTGACCTGGTCGCCGGCGACGCCACCGGCCGCATCGCCCGCTGCCTTGCGTACGGCGGCAAAGTGGTCAACTACGGTTACATCTCGGGTGAACCCTGCCTCATCCCCTTCCTCGATCTACACCGCAATAACATCACCCTCACGGGCATGAGCACCGGGCGTGGCATGAAAAAACGCAGTCATGATGAAATACGCGAGGCCTATGCCATGCTGGCGCAAAAAATTGCCGGTGGCGAATTAAAGGCCGCCATCGCCGGTGCCTACCCTCTCGATCAGTATGTTGAGGCTTTTGCCCATGCCCTGCGCACGGGCGACGAGCGCAAAGGCAAAATCATCCTGTTGCCCAACGACTGAGCCGTCTGAAATACTTCGGTCATGAAAGCGTTACAGCAAACCGCCTATGGCCCGCCGACGGAGGTGGTCCATCTCATTGAGGTGGACGAACCTTCACCTGCGCCCGATGAAATCGTCGTCGAAGTGGAAGCGGCGGCGCTGCATCTGGCCGATCTCAAGTTCATCAACGGCGATCCCGGTTTTCGTTGGTTCGACATGCCCCGCTGGCCCGGCCACGAGGGCATCGGCCGGGTGGTCGCCAAGGGCGATCAGGCGGACGGATTCGAGATCCGTGACCGCGCCTTTCTGCCCACCGGCTGCGGCACCTTCCGCCAAAAGGTGGCAGCCAAGGCGGAGGCCTGCACGCCTGCACCGGAGGGCGACGCCATTCAGTTGGCCCTGACCACCCTCAATGCCATGACCGCTTACATTTTGGTGGAGGACATCGCCGCCCCGGGCAAAGACGAATGGATCATTCAAAACGGCGCCAACTCCTCCTGCGGCCGTTTTGTTATCGCTTTGGCAAAATTACGCGGTGCCAAGACGGTCAATATCGTCCGCCGTCCCGAACTGGTCGATGAACTGAAAGCGCTTGGGGCTGATGCGGTGGTGGTGGAAACCGGCGACCCGGACGCCACGGCCAAGCTGGTCAGCGAAGCGAACGGTGGCGCCAACATCGAGTTCGGCTTCGATTGCGTCGCCGCCACCGGCACGGTGACCATCGCCCGATGCCTCGGAGATTCCGGCACGGTGGTGAACTACGGTTTCATGACCGGCAAGAATGCGGAAATGGCCTTCCAGGATCTGTTCGGCAAGAACATCCGTCTGGAAGGGATGAGCATGCGTACTGACCGCACCGCTTGGGAACGCAAAGAAGTGTTACAGAAACTCGCTGACTTGACCGCCGACGGCACACTCGAAGCTAAAATTGCGGGCACCTTTACCCTCGATCAGGCGCAAGAGGCGTTCACCCTGCAAGCCAAGACGGGGGAGGAGCGGCAAGGTAAGATCGTCATGCTGCCAAACGGATAAAAAGTAGGCGCGCACTTTAGGGAGGCTCGTGTGAGTAAGAGTCAAACAAGTTCATTCATGGTCGGTGCGAGTTTTGTTGTATTTGTCTTGGGCACACCAGCAAGTGCCATCGATGTCACCTTAAACCCCGGCGCCGTGTTCCGCGATTGCGACACTTGCCCGGACATGGTGGTGGTCCCCGCCGGTACCTTCATGATGGGCTATGAAGGCGGGATTGCCGAGGACCGTTACGACGGCCCGGTGCACGAGGTCACCATCGCCAAGCCGTTTGCTCTGGGACGTTTTGAAGTCACCGTCGGCGAGATTGCCGAGTTCGTCGCTGCCACCGGTCATCAGACCGGTACCAACTGCCGCCTCTGGGACACGGAAGGCAACATCGGCGCGGTGGAAGGCGCCAGCTGGCGCGATCCGGGTTATGCCGCCCCGCCCTCGCCCAACCATCCGGCAGGCTGTTTGTCTTGGATTGATTCCAAAGCCTATGCGGACTGGCTGGCGGAAAAGACTGGCCTGCCCTACCGGTTGGCAACGGAAGCGGAATGGGAATACGCCGCGCAGGCGGGCAGCACCTCCGTCTATCCCTGGGGCGATGATCTCAACGGCGCTTGCGAGACCGCCAACATCTACGACCAATCCTCCGGCGGTATCCGGCCGTGGGAGATGGCGGACTGTAACGACGGCCAGCCGAGCATCGCCGTTGTTGGATCACTCAAACCCAACGTCTTCGGCCTCTACGACATGATCGGCAACGTCTACGAATGGGCCGAGGACTGTTGGGTCATTCCCTACGGCGTGCAACCCACCGACGGCACCGCCTATCAGACCGACGGCCATTGCGAGGACCGCATTGTCCGTGGCGGCGCTTGGCATTCGGACGGCATGTATCAACGTCCGTCCTTCCGCGGCCGCGACATCATCGAACTGGTGACGCAGATCTTCGGGGCGCGCGTTGCGCGGGTTTTGAACTAAATTCGTCGCGCGTGATCTTCAGTAAACCCTAGGCGAAATTCAGAATACGCTGACCGATGAGCCGACCGAAGGTCACCGCCGGTGTCACCATCATGCCGTTGATCACCGCGTTGCCGCAGGTGGCCCCTGCCCCGATCACTTCGCCAGCGGCGTAGAGATTGGGGATGGCGCGGTCGTCCTGATCAATCACCCGTAATTGGTTATCCACCGCAAGTCCGGCCCAGGACAACAGCGTCGTACCCTGCATGCGCACCGCATAGAACGGAGGCTTGGCGATGGGCAACGGCATGTGCTCCCGGCCGTAGTCTTTGTCATTCCCCGCTGCCTGCGCCCGGTTGTAGGACTCCACCGAGGCCATCAGACCGTCCGCGTCGATGGCGGCCCATTCGGCCAATTCCCCGAGGGTCTCCCCTTTGGCGAAGTAATGGTGGCGGCGGAACGCCATGGCCACCTGCTCTTCTGACCAGCTCGGTATCAACGGCGGTGCGGTATCGTAGATCTCCTGATCGAAAATAATCCAATAGCGATGGCCGGGCTGTTCGGTCAGCGCGTGCTCGCGGTGATCGACACTGGGATGGTCTTCACGCACGAACCTTTGGCCATGCACGTTGACGAACATCTCCCAGGGCTGACGCCGTTCCGGTTGCACACTGGCGAAGCCAGAGGCTGGTGACGGAAAATTAAAGTCGGTGAGGATCTGCCCGAAGCTCGACAAATATTTTTCCTTGCCGGTGATGTAACCGCCGGCAGCAACGCCCATGGTGATGCCGCCGCCCTGATTGAACGGATAAGCCCGCCGTCCGTACAAGGGAACGTCATGCACTTCTTCAAACATCTTCGGATTGGCGTGACAGCCGCCACTGGTGATTGCCACGTAACGTCCGCGGTAGTCGGTCTTGCGGCCGGAGGCGTCTTGGGCGACCACGCCCGTCACCGCGCCGTTTGAGTTCTGAATCAATTCCACCGCGTCGGTGCGGGTGAGATATCGGATCTGTCCCGACGCCACATAGGGTGCCAGTTCCGGGTTCAACACCTTCAACACGGACAAGCCAGCTTCGTCACCCCAGATGTAGCGCGGGCGGCTGTCGGGTTCATGACCCGAACCGGTAATGACCGGATGGCTCGGATCAACATCCCAGTTACGGTCCATCAGCCAGTTGATGGTGTCCGCCGCATTATCCACACAGAGCCGGGCGAGGCCTTGATTTACCGTGCCCTTGCTCTTTTGCATGATGTCTTCGAAATGCAGATCCGGGGAGTCGTCGATACCCTTTTGCTTCTGCAGTTTGGTCCCGGCCGCCACCATGCGTGCGCCGGAACGGTCGAGCGTGCCGCCGATGCGGTGGGACTTTTCAATCACCAACACCCGTGCTCCCCGCTGGGCGGCGAACAGCGCAGCCGGAAGACCGGTGGTCCCAGCCCCGACAACGATGAGGTCCCATTGCGCCTGCGCCAGTGCCTGCCGGGTCGCGAACGGCAGCGTCGTTGCGGCGATGGCCGCTGCGGACGAAATGAGAAACTGCCTCTTAGAAAGTTCGAACGGTGTCGTGGTCATGACCGGTCTCCTAAGTTTGAATGAACGGGACCATGTATGAATTTAAAACCTTGCCTGCTCTATGCTGTCGTCGGCGGTGCAGTTGGCCTCCACCCCGGCAATGCTGATGGCCACCCGCGGTGCGTCCGGCGCCACAAAAGCCATGGCCGTCGGGAACAAATCATTCAGCTCCGTCAGCATCATGATCAGAGTGTGACGGCTGGGGCCCGCAGGGGGAATAATTTTCAACAGCCGTACGTGCAACTCCTTGGGCGGGTTGTGCTGGGTTGAAATTTCGAATTCTCCGCCTTGGTCGTGGGTTTTGATGCCGGCGTAGCGTTCCATGCGGGTGTCCAGGTCTGGGTTCTGCGCCAGGATCATGCACGTGAACGTGCGCGCCTTGCGGGAGACTTGGGGCACACCCATGGCGTTGCCCGACAACAACTCGCCGTCTTCGGCACGGATTTCCGTCTCCGTGATCATAACGTCTTCGGTCAAGATTATGGTGTCAGACAAGCGCACGTTTTCGGAAAAGCCGACGGGCACGTAAAGGCAGTCATCGGGTTTCTGCACACCGACGAACTGATCACCGACCGCACGCCAGCGCACGGCACAGCCGCGAGGGATCATGTCCATGTTTTCTGGTGAGAAGCCTGCCAGCTTGGACGGGTCGAGATGCGCACCGGCGGCTTTCTCGGCATCGTCGCCACGGAAGGAATAGATGTCCGTCACCACCTCACCGGTGCTGTGGTCGGGCCAGTGGTGATAGATGCGCTGGCGGTAGCGGGCTTCGGGCGGCTCACCTAAGTACTGCTCCACATAAGTGACGTAGGGGCCAAAGGCAGAGAGATCGACGCGTTTGAAGATTTTCAATTGCCGGGAGTGCCAGCCGTCGACCGGCAGATCGAAGCGCTCCTGAAAGTTGACCTGATTGGCGTTGTCGTAAAGGCCGTCCCACATGGCGGCCAGGCGCTCGGCATCCCGCTCAAGGATGTCGGCCTGCGTCGCCCGCTGGGCCTGCGCGTTGGAAAACATGCAAAGGGAAAACAAAGTTGCCCCAACCAACAAACGAACCATCAAAACTGCCCCCTCAATAAGAATTTGAGGATCAGTCTAACGCGATGTTGCAATTGCGGCGATGCCGTTAAGAGGCCGGCTTCTCGAATATGAGAAGATGCTGCTGGGGCAGGAAGTCTCTGTTTTCCACGAAACTGAGGCCGAGGGCGCGCATCTCCTTCTTCGCCTGCCGTTCGCTCATCTTGTGCAGGCGTTTGATGGGCACGGTCCGGTCTTCCAAACGGTATTCCACCAGGGCGATGCGTCCGCCCGGCTTGAGCGCGCGAACCATGGCTTCGCCCATCTCACGGGGATAGGCAAACTCATGATAGGCGTCGACCATGAGAATGAGATCGACGGAACTGTCAGGCAGCTTGGGGTCGTCTTCCGTGCCCAGCACGGTTTCGATGTTGTTCCCGGTTGCCCCGTTCAAACCCGATGACTTTCGGGATTCGATGATGGCCAGCATTTCGGGCTGAATGTCTACCGCCAGCACACGGCCTTCGGGCACCCGGGCGCTGATGGGAAAGGAAAAATAACCGGTGCCGGCGCCGATGTCGGCGACCACATTGTCCGGGTCAAGGTCGAGGTTTTCGATCAGAAGATCAGTGCGTTCTTCCTGAACCCTTTCCACGCGCTCGAGCCAGCCGGCACCGAGATGGCTCATGACCTGGGAGATCTCCCGGCCCATGTAGACCTTGCCGATGCCGTCCCGGCTCGGCCGTTTGGTCTCGTACCAGGTTTCTTGGGCGAGTGCAGGCGTCGAAACCCACAACAAAAGGATTAGAGCGCTAATCATGACCCTTGTACGCAATACGACCGCTTCAAGTTCACTTTCCGAGTGATGGGATCAATCGATTATTGCTCGATCATCTCGTAAACCTCGACCATATGACCGGTGGGTGCGCGCAACAAAATTTGTATCGAACGACCGGTGCGGGACGGTCCGTAGGGCTTAATGATTTCGACGCCGTATTCGACGGCCCGGTCATAAACATCTCGAATATCCTTGGCGATGTGCACCAAAACCATGCTGCCGTATGCCGTGCCTTCATCGGGCAAGTCGACGGATGGAAAACCGGGCGTGTCTTCCACCATCAACAGGGCCAGCGTTGAACCTTCTTTGGATGTGAATGACGTGAAGTAGGTAACGGAGTCCTTGGTCCATCCCAACGGGCTGTCAAAACCGGTGCGCGGTTCAGGATCACCAGCATAGGAAAAACCCATAACATCCCGCCAAAAGGTAATGGATGGTTCCAGATCCGAATATCGAGCGAGCAGGGTGGTGCGGACAAAGTTGGCGTAGCCCTCACCGGACTCATGGCTGTCTGCTTGAGCGTTGCTGGACAAAAGAATGACCGATAACAAAGCGATGATGATGCGCATTGGTGCGGCTCCCTGTTTTTAATTTGGTGTCAGCATAGGCGGCTTGGGCGGGAGCGGCTATAATAACAAGATGCCTGACGACGCAAAAACCTTTCCAACCGCCACCCACTGGGGCGCGTACACCGCCCGGGTGGAAGGCGGCCGGGTGACGACGCTTGAGCCCTTTGCCGGCGACCCGGATCCCTCGCCCATCGGCCCGGGCATGCCCCAGGCCATCGACGATCCTGTGCGCATTGCCCGGCCCATGTTTCGCCAAGGCTGGCTTGAAGGATTGAAAGCGAGCACGCCGGGTGGCGACACCAACAAGAGAGGCGCGGAGCCTTTCGTCGCCCTGCCCTGGGACGAAGCCCTGGACATCACCGCCAACGAACTGAAGCGGATCATCGACACCCACGGCAATGAAGCCATTTACGCCGGCTCTTATGGCTGGGCCTCGGCGGGACGGTTTCATCATGCCCAGAGTCAGTTGCGCCGGTTTCTGAATTTCATCGGCGGCAACACTTATTCCATGAACACCTACTCCTCCGGTGCGGCGGAAGTGATCGTGCCGCATGTGGCAAGCCCGTGGGAGACCGTTTGTTACGGGAGCAATACAACGTGGGGCGCCATCGCCGACAACACCCAACTGGTCGTCGCTTTCGGCGGCTTGGCGTTGAAGAACTCCCAAGTGCACGGCGGTGGACTGGGCCGGCACATTGCCCGCGATGCCCTACAGAAGTGCAAAGAAAAAAGTGTGGAGGTGGTCAACGTCAGTCCGATCCGCAATGACGCGGCGGATTTTCTCGAGGCCACTTGGCTGGCACCACGACCGGGCACGGACGTGGCCATCATGCTCGCCCTGGCGCATACGGTATTGACCGAGGGCCGTCATGATCCTGTGTTTCTCGAGACCTATTGTGTCGGCGGTGAGGCATTGATCGCTTACGTGATGGGACGCACCGACGGCATCGAGAAAAACGCCGATTGGGCGGCGGAGATTTCTGGCTTGAGCGCCGAGACCATCGCAGACTTGGCGCGCAAGATGACGGAACGGCGCACCCTCATCACCATGAGCTGGTCTTTGCAACGGGCCGACCATGGCGAGCAAACCTATTGGATGGCCATCTCTCTCGCCGCTTTGTTGGGACAGATCGGCCTGCCCGGCGGCGGTTTCGGGTTCGCCTATGCGGGTGCTGCTGGTATGGGCGGACCGGGGACGACGGTGAAACCCAAACACCTGCCCAAAGGGGAGAACCCCGCGCGTACCTTCATTCCCGTTGCCCGCATCGCCGACATGCTGCTCAACCCCGGCGCTGTGGTGGCGTACGACGGACGCACCCTCACCTACCCCGACATCCGCATGGTCTATTGGGCTGGCGGCAACCCGTTCCACCATCACCAGGACTTGAACAAGATGCTCAAGGCCTGGCGCAAGCCGGAGACCATCATTGTCAACGAGTCCTGGTGGAACCCGATGGCACGCCATGCGGACATCGTGCTGCCGGTGACGACGGCCCTGGAGCGCAATGACGTCACTTCGTCGCCCTTGTCGCTGCAGATCATGACCATGCATCAGGCGGTGGAACCAATTGGCGAAGCCCGGTCCGATCACGACATCTTTAAGGGTATGGCCGCACGCTTCGGCATCGAAGAAGAGTTCACGGAAAACAAATCGGAAATGGAATGGGTGCGCTGGCTTTATGAAGAGACCTGCAAGAGCGGCGCCGAACAGGGTCTGAACTCGCCCGACTTCGACACCTTTTGGCAGGAAGGCATGCACGAATGGCCAGCGCGGCCGGAGCGCACGCTGTTTGAAGAGTTCCGCCGTGATCCGTCAGGCCATCGCTTGCACACCCCGTCAGGGAAGTTGGAGTTGTTTTCCAACGAAATCGCGTCGTGGAACGATCCGGACCAGCCCGGTCATGCAGTGTGGCACGAACCGGGTGAGTGGCTCGGCGATGCGATGGCGGAAAAGTATCCGTTGCACCTGATGTCCAACCAGCCGGCGACGCGCCTACACAGCCAGTACGACAACGGCGGCTATGCCCAGGCTTCTAAAGTACAAAACCGCGAACCGGTGTGGATCAACCCGGAAGACGCCGTAGCCCGCGGCATCAAAAACGGCGACGTGGTCCGCCTGTTTAACGACCGGGGTGCGTGCTTGGCCGGCGCCGTGGTCACCGATCAGGTGCGCTCTGGCGTGCTGCAGCTTTCCACCGGCGCCTGGTACGACCCGGCAACACCGGGGGAAATCGGAGCCATGTGCGTGCATGGCAATCCCAACGTGCTCACCCGCGATGTCGGCACCTCACGCATCGCCCAAGGGTCCAGCGCGCAGACCTGCCTGGTGCAAATGGAAAAGTTTGAGGGTGAATTGCCACCGGTGAAGGTGTTTCAGCCGCCGGAGATCATCGAAGAATAGTTGGAGATCTAGGGTGTGAACCCAATTCAATGTCTTGATTTTACCTAAGCAGGTGTGATTCACAGCCTCTTTTATTGGAGGCAAGAGTGGCACGATTTGATTTGACAGATGAGGAGTGGTCGGTGATCGGCCCACTTCTTCCCAAACAGGGGCGCGGTCCTCAGCGTAAGGATGACCGTCAGGTCTTGAACGGTATCTTCTATATTCTGCGCACGGGTGCCCCATGGCGGGACTTACCGGAGCGTTACGGCCCGCGGACCACGGTCTATAACCGCTACACCCGATGGGGTGAGCGGGGTGTATGGCAAGGCATTTTCGATGCTCTTGCCAAGCAGTGCGAGGACAGTCTGATCTTCATTGACAGTTCCATCGTCAAGGCTCACCGCGCAGCGGCAGGGTCAAAAAAGGGGGCTTGGCAGAAGGTATTGGACGCTCACGCGCGGGTCGCACAAGTAAGGTTCACGCGGCCGTAGATGCCAAGGGCCGCCCGCTCCGGCTGGACATCACCGGCGGGCAGGTCCATGACAGCCAAGCCATGGGCTCTTTCCTGGATTGGGAAAAGGCCCCGCTCGCCATCGTCGCTGATAAGGCCTATGGCACCGCCAAAATCAGGCAGCAGATCGCCGATGAAGGAGCGCTGGCTGTCATTCCTTCAAAGAGCAACGCGCGTCATCCTATCCCGCACGATCCAAACCTCTATGCCCAAAGGACCATCGTCGAGCGGTTCTTCTGCAAGATGAAAGACATGCGCCGATTAGCAACGCGCTTCGAGAAATCAGCCAAAAACTTCCTCGCAATGATCCAACTCTTCGCCATAAGATGCTGGATCAATTGAGTCCACACCCTAGTCACTCAGCAGTAGCAAAGAACGTTGCTTCGTTGTGAGAGATTTGACTGCAGCCTCACCAAATATATCCTTAAACAGGCTGGTAAAAACGTCTGTCTTTGCTCCATCAAGTCTCGATTCTAGTTTTGAAAAATTTTCTGCGGCTGAGTATGAAGACCGGTATCCAGCAATTGTATTTGATACCAACTTTGCCAGATTGAGAATGTCCACCGAGTTTTTGTAAAGAAAATTAACGTCTGACAGCACGCCAATTTCATTGCCTATATGATGTAACTGCTCTTCAGTTATTAGAAGAACGTATTTGCCACCATCATTAAGCTCCATTGACAGACCCAAAAACTCTACGGGTGTTTTTGGATCACATATCTGAGTTTTGCTGGTTGACCCTCCAACTGCGGGAACCTCTAACCCAATTTCTGCGAGAATATCTCGAACAATACTGTCAGCTGTCCAACAAGCTTCTTCGTCATCACAAGGGATCAAGAAGTCATCCGCATACCTGAGCACCATCCTGGATGATTACTCCCGCTACATCATCGCCTGGACGCTGTGTACGAGCATGAAGGCCAGTGACGTCACAGACACCCTGGAACTAGCATTGCAGGCCTCAGGCTGCGACCGGGTCGAGGTCCGGCACAAGCCCCGCCTGCTGTCAGACAATGGCGCGTCCTACATCTCTAGCGAACTGGCCGAATGGCTCGACGACAACGGCATGGATCATGTGCGCGGCGCACCCTATCACCCGCAGACACATCCTGGGCAAGATCGAGCGGTGGCATCAGACCCTGAAGAACCGCATCCTGTTAGAGAACTACTTCCTGCCGGGCGATCTCAAGACCGGGATCGGGCGCTTCGTCGCCTACTACAATCACCACCGCTACCACGAGAGCCTGAGCAATCTGACGCCCGCCGACGTCTACTTCGGGCGCGGCGAAACCATCTTACTCGAAAGGGAGAGAATCAAACAAAACACCATCAACCAACGGCGCTTGCAGCACCGCAAAACCGCCGCCTAAACTGAAAACCAAGATGGGCCAAACCCTCTCGTTTAGTTTATCAACCCCCGCTGGTCCTCAAATACAATCTAACCCCTTCCGAATGCGTGCGTGGACCGCCGGCGCGCAGGCTCTTGCGGTCGCGCGCAAGACGGAGAGTGAGAACAATGGCAAACTAGCATTGCAGGCCTCATGCTGCTGACCGGGTCGACACGTTCAGTTGGCGCGTCCTACAGCCTAGCGAACTGGCGCGTGAGACGCAGGGCAAGATCGAGTCGGTAGCGCGGGCGATCTCAAGACCGGTGATCGCTGGACCATACCACGCCTGAGCACATCGCGACGCCCCGCGCCGAGGTCGGGCGCGTGCGAAACCATCTTACTCGAAAGGGTCCACCATCAACCAACCGCAAAACCGCCGCCTAAACTGAAAACCAAGATGGGCCAAACCCTCTTGCACTCTGACGATCGGACAGGCCGGCCCCGAGAAGAACAAACCTCCTCGAGTAGCGGTTAAGGGTACAGAAGGCCTGCTCCTGATCCGCCGCACTTTTAAACGGCAGGACCTAAACCCTGCCCACGGTTCACCATGTCTCTTGTCTGGACCGCGCGTCGGCTCATAGCCTCGTCGGCCTCCAAGGTCGGGCCCCAAACTGGGCTTTCCGAACCCCGCCAAGATTGGTTCACCTCTCGACGGCTTTTTCAGTTGCGTGCATGTGGACCGGTCGTTCGATTGGACGGCGCGATTCACGTTGAGTCTAGATGAGGTCGACGCAATTCCAAGTCAAGAAGGAAGATCAGAAAAAGTTGCCCTATTGTCGCGCGGGTGACGTAGAGCAACCCTGATTCCTGTTTAGACGTTACTATCCCGTCATGGCCGCTTCTAAAGTCCGTTTGTATATCGCTGCTTCCTTGGACGGTTACATCGCCACGCCCGACGGCAGCGTCGCGTTTCTTGACCGCTTCCGTGGCAATTACGGCCTTGATGAATTTCTTGCCCAAGTCGGAACGGTCGTCCTTGGCCGCACCACCTACGATCAGCTCAAGGCGCTGGGCCAATGGCCTTACGAAGACAAGCGCGCCTATGTGCTCACCACCAATGAGATCAGCACCAGCCATGGTAATGCCAAGCGGGTGGCTTCGGCGGCCAAACTGATTCCCTTTTCTTTCCCGACGGCGTCGTTCGTCTCACCTACGTTAAGTGAAACCTACACAAGCGCTCTCCGACGGTTAAGGGCAACGAACATCATCGCAAAAACGATGGAAACGAGCAGCGACGCGCTCAAGCCCAAGGCTTCGCCCCACCACAACACGCCGTAGTGCAGCGCGAGAAACGCGACGATCATGATCGACACTACCCGGAGCGCGCTTTGCATGGTCAAAGCCAAAGCCGCACCGCCCATGCGAATATGCAGGATCGCCGTCAGCGACGAAAAGACGATGGGGAACGCCGCCCCCATGCCGGTGCCGATGGTGCCGAGCGCATCGGACAATGTCACCACGGCGGCAACGAACAGACCGACGACAAAAGCGCGCAACGGTAATTCAAACCAGCGCGGTTTGTTTACCGGCAGAACGTCAAGTTCGAAGATCATTTTCCGTGTCAGCCAAATGCCGGCTGCGTACATGACAATGTTGACGGCAAAGGCGCTCATCGGAGTCCACGGGATCTGGGAAATGGGATAAGCGAACGCGGCCCACATGGCCAGTCCGCCACCGAGGGTACCGACCACGTTGGTGCGGGGGGCGAGGTAGATCACCGTTAATACGAACGGCGCCAATGCGATCATGGAGGCGAGACTGTAGACAGCACTGGCAGCCACGAAAGCGGCGTCCTCTTTCAAGGCCAGCATCACATAGGCCGGCCCGGCGGAAGTGGGAAAGGCGCCGATGAGCGCCGCCCAAAAGGGTCCGGCCCGTTCGGCCGCTGCCGTCGCCGCCAACACCACTGCGGCGGTGACCACCATTCTGATCAGCAAAGGAATCCAAAACTCTTCCATGGCGCGGCAGGTGATGGAGGGAAAGAGCGGGAATGTCCAGCCCCGTGCGGGGAGCGGCGCTGCGTTTTTACTCGGCGGCCTCGGAGACGGGCGGATCGTCGAGCAGGAAATCGGGCACGCGGCAGCCGACGGTGCAACAGCGTCCCGGCTGCCGATCGGGTTTCTTGCCGTCCCGCTCAAGGAGATCGCGGTCCAAGAGCTGCTGCACGATCTCTTTCTTTTCACCGACAGGATACTGCCGCCAGATCTCCCGCTTCATGGCCGCCGGGGAGCCGCCGCCGTGCAGGGAAATCACCGAATACCAGCCGCCCTGGTGAGATGCGGTGAGATCTTCCATCAACCGCGCGGTTTGCTTGTGCTGTTCAGCGGGCACACTTGCATTACCTTGCAACACGGCGTCCAGCGAGGCCGCCGTGACCGGATTGTGATCTTCTTCCGGACCGGGCAGCGCAACGATGAGCCCACCGGAGACCGTGTGGGCGAGCCGGTGCATGTCGTAAATCTGCGTCGACATCAAAAGCTTGCCGATGTTGGAGAACACCGGTTCGGGCATGATGTTGAATGGAAGCGATGCCGTCTTTTTCTGCCTGCTCAAAAGCAGCAACGATCTTCTCCGCCCGGGCGACGTCGTCTTGTGTGGGTGTGAACACGTCATTGGCGGGGTCGACCTGGTCGGGATGAATGCAGAGCTTGCCTTGGAACCCGAGTCCGCGCGCCCGTTCGCAGGAGCGGCGCCAAGCATCGTGTTCTTTGATGTGGAGAAAGACCGTGTCGATGGGCGGCTCCAAACCACCGAGACGGGAGGCCAGCACCATTTCCGAGCGCACCGTCAGCAACACCTCTTCGTCCAGATCCCATTCCAAACCCAAGTCACGGGTGTAATCCCCCGCGCCGAGGGAAAGACGTTTGACCCTGGATGGCGTTTGCGCAATGTCGCGCAAGGCATCCGCACCCTTGGCGGTCTCGACAATGGGCATGAGATCGATGGCACCCGGTTGCAGATCACGATCCCGCTCCAAGTTGGACAACAACCAGTCGACGGCTTGTAGATCGGCCGCGCTCTCCAACTTGGGCAGAACAATGCCATCGAGGTTGGAACTCACCACGCTGCATAGATCAGCTGGCCGCTTTGACTCATAATTCGTGTTTGCAGCATATCCTTGAGGATCGGTTCAATTTCTTTGCTGAGCTCGTCGTAGTCGATTTTTTTACCCTGCATCTTTTGAGTTAGGGTCTGTGGAACATGGAACCGGCGGATGCTTGATCGTTCTCCGACGCGCCGGTCCGGTCCGATATATTCACTGGTAACGACGTACATGGTTTGGGTACGGCTGGCTATTCTCACCCGATCAGTGACGTCTTTTGGCGGCACCGGATGGACAAGGATGTTGTCGCATCCCGAACGAAGAGCACGTTTGGCGCCGTCAACGTGTTCCGGTGCGAGCGCGCAAAACATGGTGATGAAAGGATTGCGGCCGATCCTATTTTGACGGACATCGCGAACAAACTGGAATACGCCTCCGCCAAGCGTGTCAGACAGAACGGCTACATCAATGCCGCCTTCGTCAAGCTTGGCTTTGACCTCTTCAAGACTGAGGGCAACAACCGTCGTGCCAAAGCTCGCGTCGCGAAGTCCGTCCGCAAGCTGTGCGGCTCTTTTGGCTTTTGTGTCACCGATGAGTACGAAGACATTGCCGAGCATCTCAACTTTTGTTGCCACAGTTCGAAGCTTGCCCCGCCAGTTCGGATCGCAAATTCAAATTCAGACGTCGATGGTTCAACGCATCCGGTCGGACGGGCCCCCTATTTTCCCAGAATGATGTTCATACCCGAAAATGCATGGGCACCAAAACCCTAATGGATCATCCACTTAGCAGGTGGTTTGCGGTGGTTAGAACAGGAGACGGTGGTGGAGCCGGACGGAATCGAACCGACGACCTCTACAATGCCATTGTAGCGCTCTCCCAACTGAGCTACGGCCCCGATCTGATCTGGGACGGACGGCCAAAAAGGTAGGGCGGCTGCCCGAGCGGGGCGGACCTTAGGCAGTTCGCCTACCGCCATCAAGGGAAAAATCCAGTCAATTCGGGAGGGTCACCTGCGTTCGTTGGCCATCGATGCTCAATTGCCGGTGGAAAAAGGGAAATCAAAATATCCCTTAGTTAGACCCTTCGTTTGAGCTGTCGATGGGGCCGATCACGCTATCGACGTCGTCATCATCTTCGTCGTCGAGTCCGGCGTCATCATCCATGAGATCGTCATCATCGTCGTCAGTGTCGATATCCTCGATGTCGTCAATATCGTCCGGTTCTTTCCCCTCCTTAGATTCAGGGGCTGGACTTTCTTTCACGGGTTTGGGCGCCGCCGATTCAGTTTTCTTTGACCGGAACGTCTTTGGACGTTCGTTTTCAGTGCCGCACTTCGGACACGGGGCCGGCGCCTTATTCAGATCGTAATAGCGGGCTCCGCAACTGGAGCATGTCAATTTTTCTCCAAGATCAACCTTACCCACTGCCTTCGTCTCCTCTGCCCAATCATCCTCGCCGCAGTCAAAAGGAAGCCAATATCCTCCAGGCCAGGTCCTTTACCAGAATCCGGAAAGCGCATTTGCCAAATTCGAACGGTCCTGTCAAAACCTATTCTTCATTGGGCTAACGCTCAGGCGCCCCGCTAGGTTTCCCGGCCGCCCTGTGGTAAGACCCGGCGGCTTTTTTTTGTGCCACCCGGTGTCCCCGTGAAATGCCCCTCTTTCCGTTTTTTTGACACCTGAAAAT
The DNA here is from genome assembly GCA_965207985.1 of Rhodospirillaceae bacterium. Lineage (GTDB taxonomy): Bacteria > Pseudomonadota > Alphaproteobacteria > Rhodospirillales > Rhodospirillaceae > CBDBND01. Next base: position 39,517 of record CBDBND010000031.1, read on the forward strand.
GACCGAGTTGAACCCCCGAGTAACGTCGTCAGTCCTGTCCTTTGACCTTCGCGGCACGGTCCAGGTGCCAGGTGACAAGTCCATTTCTCATCGCGCTCTCATGCTCGGGAGTCTCGCCGTTGGGGAAACCCGCATAGAGGGCCTGCTCGAAGGCGATGATGTTCTCAATACGGCGAAAGCCATGCAGGCCCTTGGTGCATCGGTGGAGCGCACAGCACCGGTTGGCAATCCTGGGGCTTGGGTTGTGCATGGCCGTGGTGTCGGTGGCCTGATTGAGCCCGATGGCGTGCTCGACATGGGAAACTCCGGCACCGGGGCCCGGCTTCTGACCGGACTGCTCGCCTCCCACCCTCTGACGGCGGTGGTCACCGGCGACGACTCCTTGCGCCGTCGGCCCATGGATCGCATCACCAAACCACTGAGCCGGATGGGCGCCAGTTTTCAATGCCGAACGGGCGGTCTATTGCCCATGACCGTGACTGGCACGAACGATCCCATGGCCATGACCTATGACAGCCCTGTGGCGTCGGCCCAGGTCAAATCCGCCGTTCTGCTGGCGGGCCTACACGCTTGCGGTAAGACAACTGTCGTTGAGCCGTCACCAACCCGGGACCATACGGAACGTATGCTGAAATATTTTGGGGCAGAGGTCGGCACAGCCCCGGTTGAGGAGTCGTCTTCCGCCCAAGCCGTAACCGTCACCGGTTTGCCCGAACTCTCAGGCCGCCCGGTGACCATCCCCGGCGATCCGTCGTCGGCCGCATTTCTTGTTGTCGCGACGTTGATCACCGACGGATCGGACGTTCTGCTCGAAGGGATCGGTCTCAATCCTCGCCGCACAGGAGTGTATGAGACGCTCAAGGAAATGGGAGCTGACTTGGCGGTACTTAATCCCCGGGAGGAATGTGGGGAACCGGTCGGCGACTTGCATGTGAAATCCAGCCGGCTACGTGGCGTTTCCGTGCCCGCCGACCGCGCACCCTCCATGATTGATGAATATCCCATCCTGGCGGTGGCCGCCGCCTGTGCCGAAGGAGAGACCCGCATGGACGGTCTTGCAGAGCTTCGGGTCAAGGAGAGCGACCGGCTTTCGGCCATGGCATCCGGGCTCTCCGCCTGTGGTGTCAACGTCAACGTCAGTGAAGATGCTTTAACGGTAACAGGATGCAATGGCCCGGTTGCTGGCGGTGCGGTTGTTCCTGTCCAGCTCGATCACCGTATTGCCATGGCCTTCTTAATTCTTGGCACGGCGGCTAAGTCAGTCATTGGTGTTGACGATGTCTCAGCCATCACCACCAGTTACCCCGATTTTCTTGAACACATGACGACCCTTGGCGCAAAGATTCATGGCGCCGAATAAAAAAATCATCATCGCCATCGACGGACCAGCGGCTTCCGGAAAGGGCACCTTGGCCCGCCGCCTGGCGGCCCATCTCGGGCTGCGTTACCTGGATACGGGCAGCCTTTACCGGGCGACCGGTCTGACTGTGCTCAAGGCAGGTCAGGACCCCACCAACGAGGCTCACGCCGTTGCCGCGGCAAAGTCTTTGGATCTTGACGCCTTCACGGCAGAGGAATTGCGCAGCGAGGCCGCCGGTGTAGCCGCCTCGCAAGTGGCGTTCATGCCCCCGGTCCGCGCCCAACTGCTGGATTTTCAGCGCAAATTCGCCGAGGACCCCGGTCCCGACTACAACGGCGCCATTCTCGACGGACGGGATATCGGCACGGTCGTGTGCAAGGACACGGCTGACGTCAAAATCTTCGTTGAAGCCACTTTGGAGACCAGAATTGAAAGGCGGATCAAGGAGTTGCGTGAACGGGGTGAATCCTTTAAAGAACCCGACGTTCGTGCCGATATGGAGGCCCGCGACGCCCGCGACCGGGACCGTTCGGTTGCACCGCTCAAGCCAGCGGACGATGCGTGGCTTCTCCATACCGATGATATGAACGCGGATGAAGCCTTTGCCGCCGCAACGGCTCACATCCAAGAGAAAGTTGCCTCTTAAGAACGTTTCCAACCAGGCACCGTGGCTATCAGAGTGCGGCCAACGCACCGCATGATGTTTGAAGGTGTCGGTTCGCGGTAAATCCGGAATGGTCCGGACCCGCACACTCAGACCGCCGGACTCAACCGGCTGGCAAGGCGCAGAAAGAAAGGAACGCATGTATGTCTGAACCTGCCATTGCAGCAGAGAAGGAGGATTTTGCCGCCCTCCTCGAAGAATCATTTAAAGGAAATGAAAGTATCGAAGGCGCTGTGATCAAAGGCACAGTGCTCAGCGTCGAGGGTGATTTTGCCCTGGTCGACGTCGGTCTCAAATCCGAAGGCCGAGTGCCGTTGCGCGAGTTTGGCCGCGGCAACGAAGACGCCCCTGACGTCGGCGAAGAAGTCGACGTTTACGTCGAGCGGTACGAAAACAAAGACGGGATGATTTTGTTGTCCCGCGACAAAGCGCGCCGGGAAGAAGCCTGGGATATTCTCGAAAAACAATTCGATAAGAGTAATGCCGTTCAAGGGGTCATCTTCGGCCGTGTCAAAGGCGGCTTTACCGTAGACCTGAACGGCGCCGTGGCCTTTCTGCCCGGCAGCCAGGTGGACATTCGCCCGGTCCGCGATGCCAATTATCTCATGGGTGAGCCCCATGATTTTCAAATCCTGAAAATGGACCGCGCCCGCGGCAACATCGTCGTTTCCCGCCGCGCCGTGCTTGAAGAAACCCGTGCCGCCGAACGGTCCAAGCTCATGGAAGACTTGGCCGAAGGGCAAGTGCTCGACGGTGTGGTCAAAAACATCACCGACTATGGTGCTTTCGTTGATCTCGGCGGTGTCGACGGGCTGCTTCATGTCACCGATATTTCATGGAAGCGGCTCAACCATCCCACCGAAGCACTCACCGTGGGACAGACTGTCAAAGTGCAGGTGATTCGTTTTAATGCTGAAACCCAGCGTATCTCTCTCGGCATGAAACAGCTTGAAACCGATCCGTGGGATGGCGTCAGTGCCAAGTATCCGGTCGGCGCCAAGTTCAACGGCCGGGTGACCAACATCACCGACTATGGTGCCTTTGTTGAACTGGAAGCCGGTGTCGAAGGCCTGGTGCACGTCTCCGAGATGAGTTGGACCAAGAAGAATGTCCATCCTGGAAAGATCGTCTCTACCAGCCAGGAAGTCGAAGTGATGATCCTGGACGTGGATCAGGAAAAGCGCCGCATTTCCCTCGGTCTTAAGCAATGCATGGAAAACCCGTGGACGGCCTTTAAGGAAAAATTCGAGGTTGGCACCCTGGTCGAAGGCGAGATCAAGAACATTACCGAATTCGGCTTGTTCGTCGGCCTGGACGGCGAAATCGACGGCATGGTCCACCTCTCCGATCTGTCCTGGGACAAGGACGGCGAAGAAGCCGTCGCCGATTACAAAAAAGGCGACATGGTCAAAGCCAAAATCCTTGACGTGGACATTGAAAAAGAACGCATCAGTCTAGGTGTCAAACAGCTGACCGAAGATCCTTTCGCCGAAGCGATGGGTGAATTGAAACGCGGTCAGGTGGTGACCTGCGTGGTCAAGGTCGTGCTCGATTCCGGTATAGAGGTGACCATCAACGATACGGTGGCGGGCTTCATTAAAAAGAACGAACTGGCCAAGGAACGTTCGGAGCAACGCCCGGACCGGTTCGCCGTCGGTGAAAAAGTTGACGCTAGGATTACGACCATCGACACCAAAACCCGCAAGCTCCAGCTTTCAATCAAGGCGCGGGAGGTCGAAGAAGAAAAAGTAGCCATGGCTGAATATGGCTCGACCGATTCAGGCGCTTCTTTGGGTGACATTCTCGGAGCCGCTCTCAAGCTCAAGAAGGGCAATGACGGCGGCGAACAAGCCGCCGACGCACCGGCGGAAGAGGCCAGCGAAAAACCAGAGGAAAAGGACAAAAAGTCGGATAAGTCCTAAATCGCAGCGGTGTGGTGAGATCAGTAGCGCGCCCTTTTCGAAGGGCGCGCTTGTTTTTGGTCAAACCGAAAAAATTATTTCAAATGAACGGCTTAGACTTGACTCACCGGGGCCCAGTTCGCATGCTTTGCGCTCCAGCATAAGGTCGGCAAGGTCACCGCAATAAAGGGATGCCAGAGGATGACAAAATCAGAACTCATCGCGTCCATTGCAGAACGCAATCCCCATCTGTTTCAACGCGATGTGGAACGCATTGTCAGCACTATTTTTGAGGAAATTTCCGCCGCCTTAAGTCGGGGCGACCGCGTTGAATTGCGTGGGTTTGGTGCATTCTCGGTTAAGCATCGGGATTCCCGCATCGGTCGCAATCCGCGTACCGGTGAGGCCGTTGCCGTTGCCGAGAAAGCAGTTCCTTATTTTAAGACTGGCAAACAACTGCGTGACCTTTTAAACGCGCCCAAACCTGCAGACCCGCCATCGCCTCCGGCCGGGTAGGGGTGTGAGGTAAGGACATCTGCCATGCGGCTCCTGACATGGTTGGTCGGTTTGATCGTGGCCTTCGTCGCCGTGTCTTTTGCTGTGTCAAACCGGGAGACGGTGACCATATCCCTGTGGCCGTTTCCTTTTGCCGTTGATCTCGGTCTCTACGCCATCGTTCTCTCAAGTGTCCTTGCCGGGTTTGTGGTCGGCTGCTTGGTGACTTGGGTGGCGGCCGGAAAACATCGCCGGCGCGTCCGCAAACAGCGTTCGGAGATTCGGGTGTTGGAAGATGAGCTCGATAGCCTGCGCAACCGGTCGGGCGAACCAAAAAGCAAAGCAGCTTAAGGACTTCTCAGTCCCATCTTGCCCGCCACGAACCGGCCCCCCATATTGGGTGTCCTGTTACGTTTGCGGAGCCGGGGAGCGTTTGCCATGACCAAAAGTGAATCTGATCTCCGCAATCCAGTCTTCTGCGCGATCGATACACCCGACCTCGGCGTGGCGACCACTTGGGCCGCACAAATAGGCGACTACGTGGGTGGGATCAAACTCGGTCTCGAATTCATCTCAGCCCATGGCCCTAAGGGTATAACACAGGTGATGAAAGCATCTGATCTTCCTGTTTTTCTCGACGTAAAGTTCCATGACATTCCTAATACTGTGGCAGGCGCGGTAAAGGCGATCGCTGCAACCGGACCTCTCATGGTCAATGTCCATGCCGCCGGAGGCCGGGCCATGATGCAAGCTGCAGCCGAAGCTGCCTCTGAAGCAGCCTATGAACACGTCGTTTCGCGGCCGCTGGTGATCGGCATCACCGTTCTGACCAGTCTCGGCGACGACGATCTCGCTGAATGCGGTGTTATGGGCCCAGTCGATGAACACGCGCTGCGCCTTGCTGTTTTGGCCAAAGAGTCCGGTCTTGACGGCGTTGTTTGCTCACCCCGCGAAGTGGCCAAAATTCGCGCCGAATGCGGCCCGAACTTTAAGCTGGTCACGCCTGGCGTGCGCCTTGAAGGCAGTGAAGCCCATGATCAAAAGCGCTTCATGACCCCCGACCAGGCTCTCGCTGAAGGCGCGGACTATCTGGTCATCGGGCGCCCCATCACTTCGGCTGAAGATCCGGCAGCGGCGGCGCAAAGCATCGTCACGGCGCTGGCGGCTTGATCCATCAAAAGAAACTCCAATCGTGTCTGTTGAGGTAAAAATCTGCGGCCTATCTGACGTTGAATCCGTCGCGGCTGCGGTAGAAAACGGCGCGGATTTTCTCGGCTTCAATTTTTTCGAACGCTCCCCGCGTTTTGTCAGTGTCGATGTCGTCGCCGAGATTACCGATGGTCTGCCGGACTCCGTTGCCAAAGTTGGCGTGTTCGTTGACCCTGACGACGCCCTCCTGGACCAAGTGTTGAACCATGTCCGGTTGGACTATGTCCAACTCCACGGACAGGAATCATCTGAAAGGGTCGATGCAGTGCGGCTCAATTACGGCGTCCGTGTGATCAAGGCCATCGGTGTGAGCAACGCGGAGGACGTTCAATCTACCGCTTCCTTTACCGATCATGCTGACCGGATGCTGTTCGACGCCAAGCCATCACCGGAGGCCGACCGGCCCGGCGGTAATGCCCGCGCCTTTAACTGGACCTTGATGAAAGACTATTCAAACGCGCTGCCCTGGTTTCTCGCTGGTGGTCTGACCCCTGACACTGTGACCGAGGCCATCGCCGTGTCTGGGGCTGCTGCGGTCGATGTTTCTTCGGGGGTGGAATCGGCCCCGGGGCAAAAAGACCCCGCTCTCATTGCCGCTTTTCTGGCTGCGGCGAAAGCGGCCGTTTAGCCCTAAGACCCTCATAACAGGCTGATTTTCCGGCCTTATCCTTTTGCTCCAGGCTTGGCCCTGCGCTATAAGTCCGGCCCTCACCCGCCCCCAGGCAAGGACCCGTTTCCATGGCGGAAGCCCGCAATACGCTCCGAGCGCAGCCCGACGAGGTCGGCCATTTCGGCCTATTCGGCGGCCGTTTTGTTGCGGAGACGTTGATGCCGCTCATTCTGGAGGTGGAGCAAGCCTATGACGCGGCAGCGGCGGACAGTTCGTTTGCTGCTGAGCTGGCTCAGTTCAGGACCGCTTATGCCGGGCGTCCGAGCCCTTTGTATTTCGCTGAACGCCTGACGGACCACTTTGGCGGCGCCAAGATCTATTTCAAGCGGGACGAGCTCAACCACACCGGCTCCCATAAGATCAACAACTGCCTCGGCCAAATTCTTCTGGCCAAGCGCATGGGCAAAAACCGCATCATCGCCGAAACCGGTGCCGGCCAGCACGGCGTGGCGACGGCGACCGTCTGCGCCCGGTTCGGTATGGAATGCATCGTCTATATGGGTGCTAAGGATATGGAGCGGCAAAAACCCAACGTGTTCCGCATGAACCTGTTGGGCGCCGAAGTACGTGCCGTTGAAAAAGGATCCGCCACCCTAAAAGAAGCCATGAACGAAGCCTTGCGCGATTGGGTCGCCAATGTGGATGACACGTACTACCTCATCGGCACTGCCGCCGGGCCGCATCCCTATCCGGCCATGGTGCGAGACTTTCAATCGGTCATCGGTGAGGAAGTGCGCACTCAACTGGACGAGGCGGAAGGGCGCTTGCCCGATACTCTGGTGGCTTGCATCGGCGGCGGCTCCAATGCCATCGGCTTGTTCCATCCTTTTCTCGACGACACGGCCGTGCGCCTGATCGGTGTCGAAGCCGCCGGGAAAGGACTTGAGACCGGTGAACACGCGGCCTCTATTTCCGGGGGCAACCCTGGTGTCCTGCACGGCAACCGAACCTTTCTGCTTCAAGATGACGACGGGCAAATCAACGATGCCCATTCCATCTCAGCCGGTTTGGACTATCCGGGCATAGGCCCCGAACATGCGTGGCTGCATTTGCAAGGCCGGGTCGATTACGTCTCGGCAAACGATCAGGAAGCTTTGGACGCCTTTCAACTCTGTTCCAAGCTGGAAGGAATCTTACCCGCCTTGGAACCCGCCCATGCTTTGGCGTATGTGGGGAAAATTGCCCCCGAGCTGAACAGCGATCACCTTCTCGTCATGAACATGTGCGGCCGCGGTGACAAGGACGTGTTCACCGTGGCAGACGCGCTCGGAGCGGACCTGTGAGTGATGCCGTCAGCGATAGCCGGATCACGCGGCGGTTTGCCAAGCTTAAAGAGCAAAAGCGCGCCGCCCTTGTGCCTTTCATCACGGCCAACGATCCCGATCCCAAAACCTTCAGCCAGATTTTGGAAGGTCTCCCCGCCGCTGGTGCTGATCTCATCGAATTGGGCATGCCTTTTTCCGACCCCATGGCCGATGGGCCGTCCATTCAACTGTCATCCCAGCGCGCTCTGAAGACCGGAGTGACGTTACAGGATGTGTTGGATACCATCGCCGCCATGCGCGAGTGGGAGATGGACACGCCGGTCATCATTATGGGGTATTACAATCCCATTTACCGGTACGGTCCTGAAGAGTTTGCCAAGGCTGCGGCAGAGGCGGGGGTTGATGGGCTCATCGTTGTCGATCTGCCGCCTGAGGAAGCCGAAGAACTCAATCAGCATCTCCGTGCTAACAATATTCATCTCATTTTTCTTGCGGCCCCAACCACAAATGAAATGCGCCTACCGCGCGTTTTGGAACAGGCAAGCGGATTCCTTTATTATGTTGCTATCAAAGGCATTACCGGAACGAAATCCGCCGATATGAGTGAAGTTGAAACAGCGGTAAAAGCCATTCGCACCCAAACCGATCTGCCGATCGGTGTCGGGTTCGGCATTCGGTCCGCCGATCAGGCTGCTGAAGTTGCCGCCTTTGCCGACGCTGCTGTCGTTGGTTCGGCCATCGTCGATATCATCAGCGAAGGCTTAGGGCGCGACGGTGAAGCGGAAGCCGGATTGCCCGCACGGGTTCTCGATTTCGTTAAGTCCTTGGCCGATGGTGTGCGCGGCGCGCGCGCCACTGAGGAAACGGCACAGCTGGCAACGGGAGCCGGATCATGAATTGGCTGACCAATTACGTCAGGCCACGGATCAAAAGATTGGTCCAGCCCCGTGAGGCGCCTGATAACCTTTGGCTCAAGTGCCCGGCCTGCAATGAAATGATTTTTCATCGGGAGTTGGAGAAAAATCTCAATGTTTGCCCCCATTGCGATCATCACATGCGTCTTAAGGTCAAACAGCGTCTCGAAATACTGTTCGATCAGCAGAAGTGGACGGAAATCGAACTGCCAGCCGTCCCCGCCGACCCGCTCAAATTCCGTGATCGCAAGAAGTACACCGACAGACTGAAAGAGGCGCAATCCAAGACCGGTCTTAAAGACGCGGTCGTGGTCGCCCATGGCACCATGGGCGGAGTCAACGTGGTGGTGGCGGCGTTCGACTTCAGTTTTCTTGGCGGTTCCATGGGCACGGCTGTGGGTGAAGCCATTATCGCGGCAGCTGAACTCGCGGTTCTGCAAGAAGCCTCGCTTATCGTCATTCCGTCTTCGGGCGGCGCGCGCATGCAGGAAGGTATTCTGTCTCTCATGCAAATGGCGCGGACCACCGTAGCCGTCGACCGGGTGCGCGAAAAGAATTTGCCTTATATCGTTCTGTTGACCGATCCCACCACAGGCGGTGTAACCGCATCCTTCGCTATGCTCGGCGACATCCAAGTGGCGGAACCCGGTGCCATCATTGGTTTTGCCGGCGCCCGGGTGATCGAACAAACCATTCGCGAAACCTTGCCCGAGGGTTTTCAACGCTCCGAATACCTGCGTGACCACGGCATGGTGGACATGGTGGTTCACCGGCAGGATCTGCGGGAAACGCTGGTGCAGTTACTCAGTTTGCTGCTTCAGCGTGATCCAGCGGCTCCGGTTGTCGCCCTTGAAGACCAGGGACGGCGGCAAAAGCGCACGCGTAAGACACGGGAGTCAGGTCAAGCGACACAGCCACCGCCCGATCCTTCCGTGCCCGATGCAGGGTTGTTTGAATCCGCAACCGATGATGACGGCGTCGACAAGGCCTAGGTTTTTCCATGACAGCTGATACGCCGGTTCTTGTTGCGGCTCTGGACCGCGTAAAGTCCCTTCATACGAAAACCATCGACTTGTCGTTGGAGCGGATTGAACGTCTGCTTACCGATTTGGGCTCGCCGCACCTCAAAGTCCCGCCCGTGGTTCACGTCGCGGGGACCAACGGCAAAGGCTCGGTTATTGCGTTCATGCGCGCCGTGCTTGAGGCGTCGGGATATCGCGTCCACGCTTATACGTCGCCACATCTCGTTTCGTTTACGGAACGCATCCGTCTGTGTGGTGATCTGATCGATTCTACTTTGATGGCGGAATTGATTGCTCATGTGTCGGACGTCAATGGTGACGCCCCTATTACCTTCTTCGAACTAACGACCGCTGTCGCCTATCAAGCCTTTGCTCAAATCCCAGCCGACCTTCTTCTTTTGGAAACGGGTTTGGGCGGCCGGCTCGATGCCACAAACGTGGTCCCCAAGCCCAAGGCCACGGTGCTGACGCCCATCGCCATGGATCACATGCGTTATTTGGGTGACAGTGTTGCCGCCATCGCCGCTGAAAAAGCGGCCATTATCAAAAAAGACGCACCATGCATCTGTGCCAGCCAACGCGCCGATGCGCTTGCGGTGATTGAAGAGGCGGCAGACTCAAAAAACGTTTCCGTCCTGCTTCAGGACAGAGACTGGACGATTGAAGAGGATCCTTTAGGCCCCGTTCGTTTTGCCGACAGCGAAACCCGGTGGTCCGTTCCCCGTCCCAGGCTCGCCGGGCCTCACCAGATCGATAATTTAGGCGTTGCTTTGGCGACGCTGGCGCAGCTTCCCGTTGCCATTCCCACCTTCGGATTACGCGCAGGCATGCGCCAAGTGGAATGGCCGGCCCGGTGTCAACGGCTCACCAAAGGGCCCATGATCCAGTCCTTGCCCGTGGGTTGGGAGTTATGGCTCGACGGCGGTCATAATCCATCGGCCGGAGAGGCGCTCGCCACCTGGCTGGCTGATGAACCGGGCTTAACCGTCGCTATCTGCGGCATGATGGCCAATAAAGATTGGGCCGGTTTTATCAATCCTCTGGCGCCATATGTGTCTGCCCTGGCCACCGTTCCCATTCCCGGTCATGACAAATGTGCCACGCCGGAAGAACTTGCGGAGATCGCTCGACAAGCCAGCCTCCCTGCGGTCAGCCCGGTGGCAACCTTGGACCGCGCCATCGAATCGCTCAACTCCCACTTCACCACTCACCGGGGCAGAATCCTGATATGCGGATCCCTCTATCTGGCAGGCGAGGTCCTTAAGGACCACGGTTAGCTGTCCAAATGGAATGGATCTTCGTTAGGCGTCCATGTGGACGACGCCCAGTTCGAGAAGTTTGGCGAGTTGGTGGCTGCGAATGTGGCTGACCCGATCGGCGAGATGGCTTTTGACTTCTTTCGGTGTCAGAGACCGGGCGCCAAGAACGACATCGCCATCGTCGCTCCCGACAAGTTTCGCCACCACTTTGGCGGCGCCATCCCAGCCTTTTTCGCAAATCGCCAAAAGCAGCATGGCGTCGATGTTGCTAAGTTCAACGGCGGTGCCTGCCGCCGGTGCGGCCAGTGGTATGCGGGGTAAGACAAGACCGAACTCTTTGATAATGCCCCGACTAAACGCTGTGCCGATGGCGATCTTAGGGTCGTCCTCTGCGATAACCGGCTCACTCTCATGGGCAAAAGCGATGACTTCGCCGCCGGCCGTCAGCAGCCGCAACGCATCGACCCGTGTCGGAGCGGAAAGAGTTTCCAGATCCGGGACATCACCCAAGCTGGCAATGGACTTCGCACCCTGGGTGATGACGTCCAGGATGGTGTCGAAAGGTTCTCCCTCATAGGTCAACTGGAAGTCTCCGAAATTGATTTCCTTGTCCATTGCCTCTCTTGAAACCACAGTGCCGAAGGTAAGGGCTTCGTTGAACTCGAACCACTCCTCTTCGGTTTTGACCGGTTCTCCCTTGACCCAGACATCGCGCCGGAAGGTTTCGTTGCGGATAAAATCCCGCTTGGCTTCCAATTCGTTGCGGCTGGTGATGTCCCTGAATTCTTCGTAAAGGTCGGGCGGTACGGATAGATCAACCATGTTGAGAAACAGTGTGGCGCAGCCGGCGAATTTGAGCCCGCCGTTTTCCATCGCCTGACGCACTTCAGAAAAATGAAACGCCCGCAGATTGGTGTTGAAATACTCATGGGCCATGTAGCGCAGATCAAGGCGTTGCAACTGTTCCACGGCTTCGGCCAAGGCAGGATTGTCCCGGAAATATTTGACTTGCGCATTTTTCAGCTTGATCAGCCATTGCAGACCTTCTCTCGCCCGTTCTTCAGAATTCATGTCGTCAGGGGTGAGCGAGTAGATCATGTCGCGCATGGGTAACTTAACCTACGGCGCCATGATGACGGTGGAGGGTCTGGCCGAAATCGCCACCTATGCCGAGGGTATAGGGCCGTGGAAAGTCTTGATTGCGCCCCAGGACCGGGAAGGCAATCCGTTTCCCGCAACCGACTTGATAGAGAAGGCTCATACGGCAGGGCTGGTGGTTCACGCCTATACGTTTCGCGATGAACTTCAATACCTTATGAAGCCGTACAACGCCGATCCCCTGGCCGAATACCGCCGTTTCTTTATCCTCGGCGTCGACGGCGTCTTTTCCGACTTTCCGGCTACGGCCCTGAAAGCCGTACCCTAACCTCTAAACACAATTTGCCTCTTGATTTGAGGACAAAGCTGCGTCGAAATTCCACCATAGGGGAATTGGCTAGAGAGTTTTTTGATCTGACGGAATCGTTAGGGATTCCCAAAGTCTCTGTTTTCTGATTCAAGATGTGGGCTGGTGAAGGAGGCCAGCCTGCATGACGAGACCTCTTTCGAATGATCTGCGACACCGGTTGGTTGCGGCGGTGGACGGCGGGATGTCGCGTCGGTCTGCGGCGAAGGTTTTTGGGGTTGCGCCCTCGACGGCGATCAAATGGGTTGATCAGTGGCGGCGGCGGGGTGATGTGCGGCCGCGGCCGCAAGGCGGGGACCGCCGCTCGCACCGCCTTGAAGCGTATGCCGAGGAGGTTCTGGCGCTTGTCGCCGAGACGCCGGACATCACCCTGGCCGAGATCGCGGCCTGTCTGGAGGAGGCCCACGGGCTTCGGGTTGCCTTGAGCACGGTCTGGCGGCTGCTCGACCGCCACGGCATGACCTTCAAAAAAAACCGCGCACGCCAGCGAGCAGCAACGTCCTGATGTCTTGGCGCGCAGCCCGGCCTGATGCCGGAGCGGCTGGTCTTCATCGACGAGACCGGCGCATCGACCAAGATGGCCCGGCGCTATGGCCGCGCGCCGCGCGGGCAGCGCTGCCAGGCCGCCATCCCTCACGGCCACTGGAAGACCACCACCTTCATCGGCGCGCTCAGATCGGACGGCATCACCGCACCCATGGTGCTCGACGGCGCAATGCACGGTGACGCCGTCCTTGCCTATGTCGAGCAAATGCTGGTCCCAACCCTCAAACCCGCCGACGCCGAACTCCGTTTCCTGCCACCCTACAGTCCAGACTTCAACCCCATCGAGATGGCCTTCGCAAAGCTCAAGGCCCTTCTGAAAAAGGCCGCCGCCAGAAGCGTCGACGACCTCCACGACGCCATTGCAACCGCCATCGACACAGTCACCCAAACCGAGTGCCAAAACTACTTCACTGCCGCAGGATATGACCGTGCGTGATCAGAAAATGCTCTAGTATCTAGGGTGTGAACCCAATTCAATGTCTTGATTTTACCTAAGCAGGTGTGATTCACAGCCTCTTTTATTGGAGGCAAGAGTGGCACGATTTGATTTGACAGATGAGGAGTGGTCGGTGATCGGCCCACTTCTTCCCAAACAGGGGCGCGGTCCTCAGCGTAAGGATGACCGTCAGGTCTTGAACGGTATCTTCTATATTCTGCGCACGGGTGCCCCATGGCGGGACTTACCGGAGCGTTACGGCCCGCGGACCACGGTCTATAACCGCTACACCCGATGGGGTGAGCGGGGTGTATGGCAAGGCATTTTCGATGCTCTTGCCAAGCAGTGCGAGGACAGTCTGATCTTCATTGACAGTTCCATCGTCAAGGCTCACCGCGCAGCGGCAGGGTCAAAAAAGGGGGCTTGGCAGAAGGTATTGGACGCTCACGCGCGGGTCGCACAAGTAAGGTTCACGCGGCCGTAGATGCCAAGGGCCGCCCGCTCCGGCTGGACATCACCGGCGGGCAGGTCCATGACAGCCAAGCCATGGGCTCTTTCCTGGATTGGGAAAAGGCCCCGCTCGCCATCGTCGCTGATAAGGCCTATGGCACCGCCAAAATCAGGCAGCAGATCGCCGATGAAGGAGCGCTGGCTGTCATTCCTTCAAAGAGCAACGCGCGTCATCCTATCCCGCACGATCCAAACCTCTATGCCCAAAGGACCATCGTCGAGCGGTTCTTCTGCAAGATGAAAGACATGCGCCGATTAGCAACGCGCTTCGAGAAATCAGCCAAAAACTTCCTCGCAATGATCCAACTCTTCGCCATAAGATGCTGGATCAATTGAGCCCACACCCTAGTATAAGTGTTGACTGCAAATTCTTCATTCACAGGCATTCAATAACGTGACGCCCATCAATTTCGTTTCTTTTTGCTGTTATGACCCGGGGTTTTGGGGTGGATACATGGAAACGGACGCACCGCGAGATGTGGAAGTCATTGGTTACTTGAATAAATCGATTCAAAAATACCATCCAGGTTCCAAGTTAACCGTTATCACAAACAAACCAGATGCTTTTGCTGAAAAGTACCAAGATCTCACTTTGGTGGAGCGGATCATCAATTCAGAAGAGTTGATGTACGAACGGACCAAGGCCTATGCAGAATACGTTGCGACAAACGCGGATGGTCATCTGATCGCATTTCTAGATGCTGATTGTCTGCTGATTGATGCCCTTGATGACCTCGCTGCCCTTGACTTCGATATGGCGCTTTCCTGTTTAAAAAGCGGATACGGTCGCCCCGCCACACTCGATGATCTGGGCATGCTGACGTTCGGCAATGCCTCACCGATCAATGGTGGTGTCGTATTTTCACGGTCGACACCGGCGGCGATCAAGACTTGGGAGTTAATTGTAGAAACCTATGACCAGCTGGCCGCCATGGGAGAAGGCTTCTTTATTGGCCGGGAGCACTTATTGCTGTCCGACGACTTGTCATCCATAAAGAAATGGGGAGGCGATCAGTTTGCATTGATGTCGGTCTTCGGCCGGTACCTGATTCCAGACTTTCCAGATCAAGCAACAGTAAACGATGCCCGGGTCCTATTTCTGGATGCTCAGGTCTTTAACGCCACGCCAAAAGTCGTCGAAAAAGGTATACGTTTCGATAGCGCCATACGTCCGAAAATCATTCATATGAAAGGGACGAAGAAAAAGAAATTTATCCCACTCATCGCGAAACGCTTCGGCGTTACTTAATGCCTCACCTTTGTGCGCTGTCGCCGGGACAGTAGTCAGACAAAAATTGGAAAAGTTAAAGCGAACCCGTTGTTTGTTGATGCCCGGTATTAATCGGTTGTTGGCCAACCGTGGCTTAGATCAATACGAAGTGTGATCAATTCGTTTTGTCAGTCAAAAGCAAAGATTTCAGGGTGGTAAGCTCTTCCGTTGAAAGCGTCAGGGCAATATTGAGATAGCGCTCGATCGAGCCATAGTCCCGATCAATGACTATATACATGGTCTCAAGGTAGACCGGAGCCACGCCCACCAAAGGAAACATGGTCTCCGCCCGTATATCTCTTCCATACCGGGCACCAAAAGCCTCGGCCATGCGTACGGCCGACCCCTCCGCATTTACCGCCGCGTTGGTCAACATGTAGTCGTCCATGATGGTTTGTCGAGGAACACCGATGGCTCCAAGAATCAGCGCCGTAGCGATGCCCGTGCGATCTTTCCCCGCTGTACAGTGGAAAAGAACGGCACCGTTATCCGCCAGGATGGCATCGAATAAGAACCGGTATTCTGCCGTCGCTTCAGCCGGAATGGCACGGTACATATTGAGAAACGTGTTGTGAAAATCGTTTTCTTCAAAAGCGCCGGTGCGGAGAAATCGTGCTAGCGACGCCGACCAATCGCCTGTCGTGCCGCCGATGGGGAGAAGAACAAAACGCGGAACGCCTTCGCCAGTCCATGACGTTTCAGCCATAGACCGTTCGACATTTGAGCGGAAGTCGATAACGGTGCGGATATCCCTTTGCCGCAGTTTCGCTTTGTCGGCATCCGTCAGGTTCGCCAGATTGTCGGACCGGTACACTTTTCCCCACCTGACAAACCTGCCGTCTTTGGTTTCATAGCCCCCGAGATCTCGCAAATTCCGCGGGCCATCCAAATCAACTAGACGGGCAAAGGCGGGACCATGAGACTCATCTGCCAGGGCCAAGGAAGCCGTAAGCAGCAGTGCTGCGCCAACAGACGCAACCAAACAACCTACGGCTTTCCCCATTCCTTGAGATTTTGCCAAAGGCACCTTTCTTCCTAATGTGGATCGCGCGGTGGTATTCGCTTTTCAGGTGATTGACGATTCAACCCATTCGACCAGTTTGCTCTTGGGTAAAGCGCCAACCTTTGTCGCAGAAACTTCACCGTCCTTGAACAAAATCAAAGTCGGGATGCCGCGCACACCATACTTGGACGGCGTATCGGGATTATCGTCAATGTTGACCTTAGCGATGGTCACCTTTTCGCTCATCTCTTGGTCGATTTCGTCAAGAATGGGGCCGATCTGCTTGCAGGGGCCGCACCACTCCGCCCAAAAGTCCACCAAAACGGACCCTTCAGCTTTGAGCACATCGGCTTCAAAGGAGTCGTCGGAAACATGTTTCATAACCATCAATCCTTACGTGTTGTGAGGGTTGGGCGGATCGCCCGTCGTTGACCCAATCTAGGAACGCCCCACACCACCGTCAAGAAAGCGTCCTTTCACAGCGCCGTGAAGTTAGCCCGTGGCCGTCCCTCAGACACCGATGCCTACGAATCTGAATTCGGCCGCATCTGTACAGCCAATTTCATAAGTCGGTTGGCCTTTTCGATCATGTCTTGCGCACCGTGAGCGCGTCCTTCCTCCAGAAGCTCCGCTGCGATGGCCTCAAGATTGTCCGCCATTTCAGCGTAGTCAGGGGTAGCATCCCGTGATGCATGGCCATTATTGCTGTCATTCATTTTCAACTCATTCTTCAGTCGGCACAGAAAAGGGGGCAGTCACAAGACTGCCCCCCCGAAATTTGGCGTTCTTATACTGTTAGAGGCCTGTAAGACAGTAACGCTTAGTGCGCATGTGTGGTTTGCAGATAGCGGATGGCTAGCTTCGCCACTTAAGCGTTATTGGTCTTATGGGGTTGTTGAAAGGCCGGTTTTCCGCCTGAGCGCGCTGCCATTCCCGTTTGAGACGGTAGTACCAGCGGATCTGCTGATCCGCATCCTCCACCAACATAGTTTGTGGTCCAAATTTTTGGCCATCGCGCATGTCTTTGACAGCATCCGCATCCTGGCCGAGAAATCGCTTTGCAACCGTGCGCACCAGTGCGCGTAGCAATGGACCGCCGGGAACATCCCAATACATCACATGATGCACGACCGTAGCGGACTCCGTAACCGGCGTACACGCGGTTAGTCCGCAATAGGTAAACCGACCTGTTGTCGCATGTTCGATGCGAACGCCCGGCAAACTGTAGGTGATTTCTGTTTCCGGTGCGCCGCCGAGAAACAATCTATAGGCCCGGGCATTGCCCGACGCTGTATGCCTGTCCATGCGCCATCCCAGCGGCGCCGGTGAAAACGATTTTTCTTTTGGCCGCACATCACGATGGCCGCGCCAAAGCGACGATGCATGAACAAACGCACCATGAGCCGGGTCCATCAATCCGGTAATGGCGAGGTCGACGGAGCAGTTAAAGGTTTGACGCAAGTAGACTTGAACCTTGTTTCCCACATCCGGCACAAGGGGCACCGGTGGCAGGGGATCACCTGAAGGTCCCATAAAAATCCACAACACACCCTGGCTCTCCCGCACCGGATAGGTTTGCGTCTTGATGTCTTCCGGCTGCGGTTTTTGATCCGGAAATTGCGAGGGGATGGCGGTGCATTGACCTTGGGTAGTGAACCGCCAGCCGTGGTAGGGGCACTCCACTTCCGTGCCGTCGAAGTGCCCGCGCGACAGCAAAGTACCGCGGTGCGGGCACGTGTCGCGCATGGCAACGGCCGATCCGTTACCGTCGCGGCCGATCAGCACCGGTTCGTTCAACAATGTGCGGTGGTGGATGGAATTTCTTTTTATGTCACTGGATGCCGCTGCCACATACCAGAACCCAGTGAGAAAGGAGGAGTCCGCAAGGGACTCGTCGTCATCGGACTCTCTCTCTAAATGAGAGGCTGGTGCGTCTTGATCCTTCATAGCTGGATGGTGACGCGCCAGAGAAGAAAATCAACCCTGTGCCGTGTGTTTAAGGCTCAGCCAACGGTTTGTCGCCACGCCTGATCGAGAATGCCCTGCGGCAGTTCGATGACGGAAGGGCCGTCGGTCCACAGAAGCAAACAACGAACCGTGTGGTCGGGATAAATCGCCTGCAACGCAGACCGGTATGACGCCATTTGAACAACATAAGCTTGACTGACATCTTCCGCTTTATCCGGCGGTGGTCTGTTGGTTTTGTAGTCGATGATCAACACGTCAGTATCGGTGACAACGAGGCGGTCAACCTGACCGGAGATCACCCGCCCGTCCACCAGTCCTGTCACCGGCACTTCCGCCTTAGAGTCCGGACCGTACAAGGGCGCATAGGCTTTATGGGAGAGCACAGCCAAGGTTTCGTCGGTCCAGGCCGCAATGTGTTTCTTGCTCAAATTCCAGCACCGCTGCGACAGAAATGCCTCAGCCGTCTTGCGGCGGGATTCAACGGGAAGATCGGGAAGGCTTTGCAAAAGTCGGTGAATGAGAAGACCCCGTTGAAACCGATTGGTGACGTCTTCAGCGCGAGGAGAATGAACGGGCGGGTTTTCGAGAACTGGTTGTGACGGCGTCAAAGGTTTCGGCGGCGCGGGTTCTTCCGGTGCGACGGTTTCGGCAAAGGGCGGCACGGCGTCGATGATGGGAATTTCGTCTTCCGGCATGGCACCGCCTTCGGGCGGTTCCGATTGGTCTCCCGTCAGCCGAAGCACTTCGCCGGACGTCCCAAAGGTATCCGCCAGAACAGGGTCATTTACCGTTTCCATGAGAGGGGCGAGGGCGTCGCGGATAAGAGTGTACCAGCAGTGGGCCGGTGCCGTCCGCCGCGTGTTCCAACCGCAAATGTAGAGACGGTCTTCGGCCCGCGTCATGGCGACGTAAAGAAGGCGGCGATATTCACGATCGCGCGCGGTGTCTCCGTCGTCTTTAAGCGCTGACGCCAAGGCGTTACGGTCCGCCGCCCGCGGTGTCCATAAACACAGAGGCGCGCCATCTTTTGCCGTGGTCCAGAAAACAGACTCGCTTTGAGCCGGTGTCTGCAGCGTATCGGGTAAAAAGACGATCGGTGCCTGCAGTCCCTTGGCTCCATGGACGGTCATCACCCGCACAGCATTGCGGCTGGCCTGTTCCAGGTCTCGTTTTACTTCTAAGCGGCCGTGCTCAAGCCAATGCAAGAAGCCTTCCAAGCTCGGAACATGCAACCGTTCATAGGCCAACGCCTGGGCAAGAAACTCGTCGATGGGGTCATCCGCGTCCATACCCAGCCGGCTAAGCAGTTTTTTGCGCCCATCGAGCGCGGTGAGGACATGGGCGTAAAGAGCGAAGGGAGAGCGAAAGTCCGTTTCGTCCAATAAATCTCTCAACAGGGTGTGGGCTTCGCCGAAAACGGAGTCCGCACCGGCGTGATCGCTCACCGCGCTCCACAAGGACCGGTCGCCACGGCCATAGGCCAAATCAAACAATTGCTCTTCGCTTAAACCGATAAGCGGGCTCTTGAGTAACGTGGCCAGAGTGAGATCATCTTGCGGCAGCAACAAAAACCGACCGAGAGCGACCAAATCCATCACCGCCATTTGTTCGATCAGAATCATACGGTCGACACCGGCAACTGGGATATGGAGGTCCTTCAGGGCACGGACCAGACTGTCGACAAAACCGGTGCGCCGGCGTACCAGCACCATGATGTCTCCCGGCGCGACGGGTCTGTTTTTGGAGTCCAATGTTTCATTGGCACAGAGGTACGCAATCTTTTTAGCGATCAGCCGGGCCAGTCGAGATTCGGCGGATTCCCCGTGCAGCCGTTCCACCGGAGGCTTCCACGGCGTTGGCTCGTCGGCGTCGTCCGGGTCCATGGGCGGCCAAAGTTCAACCAGGCCGCCCTGACCTTGCCGGGCCGCAAGATGAACCATGTCTTCGCCACTCAAAATGACTCCGTCCTGTGCCGCCTGTGCTGAAAACACGGCGTCAACCGCACGCAAAACGGCAGGGGTTGAGCGGAAGGACACATCCAAAGAGACGTCGGTCCACGATTGGCCGATGCCGTTGACCCGATCAGAAAAATACTGCTGCATGTGATCAAAGTTCTCCGGTGCAGCACCTTGAAAGCTGTAGATGGACTGTTTGCGGTCTCCCACGGCGAAGACGGTGCGGACTTCGTCGGTCCGGTCTTCGTGACGGCCTTCGCCGCTGAAGAATTCGTCCGTAAGCGCTTTGACCACGGCCCACTGATCCGGGCTGGTGTCCTGGGCTTCGTCGATCAAGATGTGGTCAAGGCCGCCGTCTAACTTAAACAGAACCCATGTCGCAACGCCCGGCCGTTCCAACAAAGCGCGGGTGCGTTGAATCAGGTCATTGTAATCGAGGCGGGCGAAAGCGGCCTTGCGGTCGTCGTATTCTTCAAGAAAGGCGTGACCCAATGTCAGCAGCGCTTCCGTTGCCACCGCCGTCTCGACCGAACGGAGTCGGTCAAGCACGGCGCAAAGGCGTTCTGCTTCTTCAATGAGGGTGGTGAGAATGTCGGCGTCGGCGTCGGTGACTTTTTTGGTGGCAAGTTTTGCCCGGACAGTACCCGCCGCCGTCAAGTAAGCGTTCGTGTAATCGTCAAACATTGCCATTCTGTCGGTTTTGTTGGCTGTAAGCCAGGCGCTGAGGACTGCACCGCGCTCCGCATCCGTTTTTGATCCACCAGCGAGAGCCGCGGCGGCGTTGGTCAACGCTTTTTTGTCGAAAGACGTGTTGGTGCAAGCCTTACGGAGCACCATGTCGGCGGATTCTTTCGGCGACAAACCCAGTTCCGTTCTAAGTGCACCGACCGCCCGGAAGACGGTGCCGTGTGCCGTCAGTAGCCGTTCTAATTTGTCGCGGGCGTTGGTCAAATCCTCCATTAGGTCCGGAAAGCGGAGCTCATGGATGCAGCCGACAATGACACCCAGCGCTTTGGCCAAACGTTTTTCTCGTCCGTCATGGGCGCGCGAGATCACCGCTTCTTCCGCCGTATCGAGGAGATCAACAGTATCCTGTTCGCCGAGCAGGTCGAAGTGAGGGGCGAGACCCGCTTCCAGCGGAAAGCGGCGCAGCACCGATTGGCAAAAGGCATGAATGGTCTGAATTTTCATGCCGCCGGGCGTTTCAAGCACGCGGGCGAATAGACGGCGGGCCCGTGTGAGGTCATCCGCACCGGGTGCGTGACCAAGCAAAGGAGAAATCTTGGCCACCAAATCTTCGTCTGACTCTGTTACCCAACCACTCAGTTGACCGGCAACGCGGTTGGACATTTCAGCGGCCGCCGCTTTGGTAAAGGTCAGACAGAGAATGCGTTGGGGTGACGCGCCTTTGAGCATCAACGCCAGAACGCGGTCGGTCAGCACTTTGGTCTTGCCCGTGCCCGCCGATGCTGAAACCCAAACGGAAGCGTCAGGATCGGCGGCTCGGCTTTGCTGCCTGCCGGCGATGGCGACGGGTGCGAGATCGTTCATGCCTCGCCCCAATCGGCCGCGGCCCACTCTTTGACTCTCGCCAAATGCTGCGTATCTCCATAGGACGGCGCCATATCCGGATGCGGTCTCGCCTCATAGGGCGTGTCAGGGTCATCGAAGGCTGCAATGAGTCTCAGCACACCGTCCAGAGCGTCTTGCCGTAGTTGATCGGGGTCATCTCCGGCGGGACTGATTTCCCCGCCGTCACCGCGGCCCGTCAAGCGCCAGTAGGACAGGTCTTCAACTTTGCTAGCTTTTATGTTTTCAAAACCGCCGGCCGCAGCGATGATCGCTTCCAACGGAAGTTGCGGCGCATAACCGGCTTCGACCTCCCGGGCAGACGGTACGGCCCCCGTCTTGTAATCGATGATCGTCAGCGTGCCGTCTTTGTGTGCATCGATGCGGTCCGCTTTGGCGATCAGTGTGAACGGACCGGCTGGACCCTCAAGGGTCAACGAGCCTTTGATCTCTGCGTGGGCCTTGTCGATGACATCCCGGCGCGCCCTTTCTTCTTCGATAAACCAAGCTGCGATTTTCTCGAACCGCGGTGCCCAGAAAGCCAAAACACCCGGTGCCAGTCCGCCCCGGCCGAACGCATGCCGCGCCAAATCATTCAAGACACTCAGTGGATCATCAGGAAGCGTGTCCGGATACTGTCGAATGAAGGTCTGCAAAATATCATGGATGATGATGCCGTAATCGGCACTGCTGGCATCCGCATCGATAGGTTCCAAGGCCCGTAGTTTCAAAACATGCCTGGCGTAGATTTCATACGGATCACACATCCAAGTTTCGACTTCCGTCACCGACATTCGCCGCGGCCGGGCATCGACTGACGGACTTGGCGCAGGTGGTGGCTGCGGCTGAATATTTTTCGGTCGGGTCAACGCCGCGGCCCAAGGCAGCCAGGCATAACGGCCCGTTTCCGTATGGAAAGGAATCCCGGCCGCTTCGACAACCTGATCGAAACGCCGCCACCAGCAGGACGGGACCGTCGGCGTGCCATCGACTTTGAGGGACCGGGTCAAGATCACCTCACGGGCGCAGAGGGCTTGGGCGATGTCGTGCGCGGCTTGGCCGATGCGCCGTTCCGGCAGAGGCAGGCCAAAGGTTTGGCGCATGGGCCGGCTCATCCATGGCCCCGTGTCGGCCTCAGCCGGCCAGGTTCCTTCGTTCATACCGGACAGGATCAACTTATCCGGCTGCAACAGGCGCGCTTCCAAGGGTCCAAGGATGCTGAGCCGCGGATGGGTGCCGTAGGACGGGCGGACCACTATGCCTTTCATCAATGCATCCAATAGCCCCGGGTATTGCAAAGGGTCAATGGGCTCTAAAAACGTGGAGGCGTCTTTGAGATCAATAAGGAACCGCGCTAACTGTTCACCGGCCGTGCCCGCCCACAACACCAGTGCGCCATTTTTTTCATTCGTGGTTGCCAGGGCTTCGGCCAAGGCGAGATGGGCTTCGAGGATAACAGCGAACGGGCAGGTTTCGCTTTCCATGACACGGGCAAAGGGTTCGACCACGGTTTCCAATTCCGCCAGCCATGACGCCAACGAAGCATCCGTGTCTGTGTGATCGGCAAGGGCGGACCGTAATCCGTCCATTCCTTCTGGTGGACGCGGTCCGCGCAGGACGGCCCGTTCCAGGTCGCGCACCCGCTCGCGGAAAGCTGGCGGGTCCATTCCGCCCGCCGCCAGCGGATGTTTGAGCGCAGACAGGAGCGGCACGGGCGCGCAGGCGTCGTAAACCATGGCGGCGGTAAGATGGAGGAACACGCCGGGCGGCGTATCCGACAATGGCTGGCCACCGGAATCATCGACCTTCAAGTCCCAGCGCTCCAATTCCGCCGACACCCACCGGGCGAGATCGCGGTCCGGTGTGACCAGCGCTCCGGTGCGGCCCTCTTCATCGACAACGGAACGCAGGAGGAGGGCAATGGCCGCGGCTTCCTCGCGGGGTGTGGGCGCTTCTATGCGCTGTATTCCGTCGACCGAGTCAGGGTGGATGTGGTCGAGCGCGCGCCATTGATCGCTGGTCGATGCCGGGCGCATGAGTTCGCTGATCAACACTTGGCGGTGTTCGCTTTGCGTCTCTTTTTGACCTGATGGCCACGGGGCGATGTCGGCGCGGTCCACGTCCAAAGCAGAGAGGAGTGTTTTCAAAATGAACTGGGGGTGGGTGTCTTCAACTGCGTCCCAACTGTCTTCGTCTAAGGACTGATCCAACCCCGGCAACACCACACACCCCCGTGGCAGTCCCGCCACCGTCGCCAGCAGATCTCGTGTCGCCGGAACGCTGCCGGTGGAGCCGGCGGCAATGATCAGTCCGTCCGGCGGCGTCGCGCGCCAGGCGTCCGCTTGGGCGGCAAAGACCCGGTTGCGATGGTCTGCGGGATCGATCACGCCACGCTCGTCTAGGATCGCCGGCCAGTGTTCGGTGACGATTTTGAGAAACGTCAGTGTAATCTGCCAATGGGCCGCCAGATTTTCCGGCACGAGGGCGGACAAAGCATCGAATGTCAGCCCTTCCGTTTGTACTTGATCGAGCAAGCGGGCCAGTTCCTGAGCCAGCAGAACCCCCTGTTCCGCACTGGGGTGCTGTCCGTCGGGGCCGGGCAAACCCATGATCTGGCGGGTCAAGAGGATCTGCCGGGTCAAGGGAGAGATAGGCGGCGCGATGTCGAGAGGGGTCGCGCTTTCCAGACCGGCGCTGCTCAACAGGGCTTCTTCTTCGTCGATATCCTGTAACGCTATGACCCGTGGCAGCAGAAGGGGTTGGCCGTCCGAGAACCTGAGGAAGGCATCGCGTAAGGCTAGGGTCGAACGGCGCGTCGGCAATAGGATCGTGGCCTGGGCCAGCGCCAACGGATCATCACCTGTTTCACTGAGAAGGCCTTGCGCCAGGGAGTCCAGAAAACTGGTGGCCGGTGGAACGGTCCAGACGTGTTGGCCGGATTGTAGCGCCTCTGTGAGCCAGCCTTTTGACCCATCGCTCACAGGTTAGAACCCTTTTCCGTTAAGGCGCGGCCGGTGGGACCGACAGCATCGGGTGTTCCCACGTGAAACCAGTCGTCCTCATGGATAACCGCTTTCAAGCGATTGCCGGTCAGCGCCTGATCCCACAATAGGTTGAAGGAAAACGGCTGTTCGGGACATCCTTCGAATAACCGTCGGTGAACAATCTGCGTGCCCGCATAAACAGTGGGAGCCTGAGGCCGCGTCCCGCGCCGTTCCGGCGTGCCATCGTCGTGTAGAAAAAAATCACCGGCACCGTCAAAACCATGCGCCCGGTCCATGGAAGCCAACAGCAAAAGGGCGTCCATGGTTTGCGATGACCATGCCTGCTTCAATGATGTCAGCGCGCCCGTGAGACCATGAAGCCAAAGGGCATCGCTGTTGGTAATGACGAGACATTCATCATCAACCAATGACAGTGCTTTGGCCACACCACCGCCCGTATCTAAAAGTTTTTCGGTTTCGTCTGAAAAAACCACGCGCGGCCGAGTCCGATCTGCAAGATAGCCCGTCAAGGCCTCTGCCTTGTAATGAAGATTGACGATCGCCGTGGTGATGCCCCAATGAGAAAGATCGTCAAGAATCCAATCGATCAACGGCTTGCCGCCAACCTCTATCATCGGTTTGGGTCGGTCGTCGGTGAGGGGGCGCATGCGCGTACCGAGGCCGGCAGCAAGAACCATCGCCGTTTTGACGGAAGCGGTCATGACGGAACTTGCCTCATATCCATCGGCACATGCTCATCCAGCCATTGTTTCAGCGGTGCCAGGGCTGGGTGCGTCAAACAGGCATCCATGTACCGCCACAGTCTCGGCATGTGGACAAGATAGTGTGGTTTGTCGTCACGGAGTTTGAGACGGGCAAAGGTGCCGATCACGCGGATGTGCCGTTGTGCCGCCATGACCGCCCAGGAGAGATCGAAGGCGTCTTTTTCGATGTGTGAAAAAGCCGTCAAATACCGCTGCTTCATGGCGTTGACCAATGCCGGATCGATGTCGCGCCGGGCGTCTTCCAGCAACGACATAAGATCGTAAGTCACCGGGCCGCGCACGCCATCCTGAAAGTCCAGCAACCCGCAGGCAGCCACACCGGAGCGGTCGTCCAGCAACAGCAAGTTGTCTACATGATAGTCGAACAGCACCAAGGACAGAGGCGCCGACCACGCTTGCGGCAACAAGTCGCGCCAGACCTTTGTATACGCTTGTCGCGCTTCGTCTGAGAGTTGCTCCGCGCCGACCAGCGGCAGGTACCAAACGTGCAGACGGTCCACTTCTTCCAGCAACCGGTCTTCGGCGTAGTCGTCGATCCCAGCGGGAACGGCTTCATCGACGGGTCTGTTATGAAGATGAATCAGAGCATCAACGGCAAGCTCGTACAACGATTGCTCGTTATGACCACCTTCGAGCAGCCGGGTATAGGTCTCGTCGCCTAAGTCTTCGAGCAGCAGGAATCCGTTGTCAGCGTCCTCAGCAAGAATGCGCGGTGCGGAAAGTCCGAGACTCACCAAATGTTTGGCGATAACGATAAACGGCCGGACATCCTCCTGGGGCGGCGGCGCATCCATCAGCACAGCCTGGGCGCCCTCCGCCGTGTCGAGATACACCCGCTCATAGGTGCGGAACGATGCATCGCCGGCCAGAGGTGCGCGTCTTGCATCCCCCCATCCGTGAGCACGCAGAAAAGATTCGGCGGCGAGGCGACGGTCCTCAGACATGGGCAAGCACATCGTCTAAGCGGGACGTCCAACTGGGACCGCCGGTGACCGTAGCGCGGCGCCTTTCAGACCCCGCGTCCATGGCGAGTTCGATGTGGAGACGGTCGGGCGGCAACCACGATCCGGCTTTTTCGGGCCATTCGATCAGGCTGATGCCGTTGGTGAGGGCTTCGTCCAAGCCCAGTTCCGCCATTTCTTCTTCCGCCTCAAGGCGAAAGAGATCGAAGTGCCAAATGGGCGGCTGAACCTGATCGTAGACATGCACCAGGGTGAAAGTCGGGCTTGATACGTCCGTACCTTCGCCAACTTTCTGCTTGATAAAGCCTTTGGCGAGCACCGTCTTGCCGGCGCCAAGAGGTCCCGACAGAGCAATGACGTCACCGGCCTGTGCCTGCGCGGCCAAAAGGCCGCCGAAATCCATGGTTTCTGTTTCTGTGGAAAAACGGAGTGTCGGCACGTCTAACAAAGCATTCTCTTGAATGGACTGACTGTTGTAACGGTAGCGTGAAAACGCTGCAACGAAGGGGTTGGCAATGGCTGAGGTTTAAGATCCCGCAGGAAGGTGGCAGGTGATGCTGCGTGTGCCGTTTTTGGCGGTTTTTGAATCGGTGGTTCCGCCATGTAGGTCAGTGATATGGCGGATCAGAGAGAGTCCCGTCCAATCTGCATCGGCCTGGCGGTCCGGGGCCGGCGGTCCTTTGACCGAAACGGAAATGAAGGCCCCGTTGGCCGATTCCTTTTCCCGCTTGAAGGTGAGGGTGGCCGTTCCGCCGTCCGGACCACCGCGTAAAACACCGACCACCATGTGATAAAGCAAAAGGCGAATCCGTTGTTCATCGCCAACAAGCCAGCCAATGGAATCGGGGCATTTTACTGTCAACTTCCAGTCGTGAGTTTTCAAAGTCTCCTTTGTCAGGGCTTTGGTGGAGTCAACGGCTTCTGCTATGTCAAAACTATCCAGCGACAACGTATCTTTGTCCGTCTCAAGCGCCGCCAATTCGGTTATGTCGTCCACCAACTGCACCAAGTCTTCGATGATGTCGGGCGAAGACGTGCCTTTGCCTTTTCCGCGCGACGGATTTGTCTGTTTGCTTAGGAGTGCCGCCAACGGCGCCCGCAGTTCACCCATGGCATCGGAAATAAACGTGCTGCGCAGCCGTTCACTCACGGATAAATCCTGCGCCCGTGCCCGCAACGCCGTTTCGACACGGGCTGGATCAGAAACATCGTCATAGGAGTAAAGTGCCCCTCCGTCAGGGAGCGGGACCGTTGTCACTTCAAGGACTTTGCCATCGAGCCTTTCAAAGCGCGCTTGGTTTGGTTCATTGCTTTCGTTTGGAACAAGCGCGCCCAAAACCATGGTGTGGTGCCGTGCACCCGTCTCACTATCGATCATTTGATCGGACATTTGATCTGCCGCATAAGCAATTGAAATTCTTTCTTCCACAACCTCGGGCGGCAATCCCCACAAGGAAAGAAACGCAGGGTTTGCCAACTGCAGTTGACCGTCAGCGGAAAAAACCGCGATCGCTTCGTTTAAGTTATCGATAGTCTCGCGCTGAACCGCGATGAGTGTGTTGTAGGACTGTTCCAGAGCCAATGTATCGGTGATGTCTTCATAGGTGGTCAGCAATCCCCCCATGGGATGAGGTGCGATGACCCGGCGTAAGGTACCGCCGTCGGGCAGATGGAGGACGTCTTCCAAAGGCTCGATCAAGGAATGGAAACGATCCAGTTCCTGCTCCTTGAAGGCCGGAAAATCAGCAACTTCGGGAAGCCTCCGCTGATCTCTAAGGGCTTCGAGGATGTCACCATAGGCCGGTCCTTCCCGTAGCCAACCCGGGTCCAAGTCCCACAGTTGGGCAAACGCGGTGTTGTGAAAGGCCAGTCTCTGATCGGCTGCATAGACGGCAATAGCAGTGACAAGACGCTCCAACACCTTTGCGTGTGATGCGGTCTCCCGTCTGACGCGGGTCTCAAGTTCTTCCTGACGGGTCACGTCATAGGCAATGCCGGCCGTCATCAACCCGCTGCCATCACCGAACAAGGTCGGCGTATCGCCGGCACTGTTTGTCTCTTTATCTTCGTCTAATTCGTCGGATGCGGAAACCGGACTTTCAGTCACCTCGAGAAGACGGCGACTGCCTTCAATCACCATGTGAAATAGGGCGGAACGAGTCACGCCGGACGCCCGGGCCGCCGCAGCCAGCGCTCGGACTTCGCGTACAGACGCGCGGGGTGCAATTTCACGGCCCCGGTTGATGACATCATCAGTACCGCGGGCGTCAACCGCCTTCACGTAGGCCGCGTTGCAGTAGATGAGAGAAAGATCGTCATCACGGAGCCACACAGGAGACTTCAATCCGTCCAAGGTTTTTTCCAGCCGGGTGTTTAAATCTTTGAGCGATTGATTTTCCTGGGTCAGGGCATCAACTGCAGCGACCCCTTCGGTCACGTCACTCATCCAAACCATGTCAACGGGAACGGCTTCTGAACGTTCCCCGGCGCGAACCCCACGCGCTTCAATGCGCCGGCCTGTTGCTGAATGAAACAGTTCCAGGTCAAAACCCCGACCGTCATGTTTCAAATCATTAACAGCCTCGGTTAGGGTTTCAGTTGATGCGCGATCGAAGCCGTTGAGAACATCTTCAAAGGTTGCATCAAGGCCACGATAGAGATCGAGAAGCACGGCCAGGCGGCGAGAACACACCCCTGTATCGTCTTCGGTATCGCCTCCAAGCCAGGCGTAATAGCCGTCCGGCGACGCATTTAAGGCCGCCTCGATGGCAGCGTACAAGTCTTCTATCTCTGCAAGCTGTCTTTCCGCACGCCGCCACCCTCTGTGCTGCCAGATCAGAACAACGGCTGCAGGGATCAAAACGAACACCAGGGCTCCGCCCACAGCCAGCCAAAGAGGAGACAATAAAACCGTCATTTCAGCCTATCATATGCGCCTAACTCTTTGGCGTAGCCGTTCTGCAATCCTCGACAAAACAATCTCCGGCGTATCGCCAAAATTAAACTCAATTGGATTGACGCTTCTGTACCAGGGAATGTGGTCCGTCCCCAAATACGTAACTGGATGCACCGCTGCCCAGGTTTCAGTTCCAATGGCTCCAGCCATATCCATGACCGCGGTTTGTGCTGAGATGACGAGGTCCAGCTGAGAAATAAGGGCAAACACATCATCCAGGTCATCTCGAAGATCTAGATCCGGCCAGACGTGAACATCAACACCGTATAATTCCTTGGCTCGGTCTAACTCCACATCACACTGCCCGTAAAAAAGATTAACGAAGGATACGCCGGGAATGGTCAAGACATCGCCCCAATCATCCAAATGGCTATAAAATCCAGTCCGCATTCGATGCCACGTGATTACGTCAGTCCGCCAACATAGCCCGACCTTAATGTCGCCGTTCAATGCGTTCAGCTGATTTCGCCACTCCATATTTTTATCCGGATCGGACTTTAGCCACGACGTGCTTTTGTCAAAGTCGTTAATGCGCCGCCGGTACCGCGTGGGAAGATCGCCGGCAAGACACATCATGTCGTACGCCTCAGGCGGCGGGATGTCTGTCGCTGTATTGGCCATTTCCACCGGGTAAACTTCAACTTCCGGGAACGATCGTTTAAAGATGGCGCTTAGACGCTCATCGCATTGAATGATACAGGAGTCCGCTTCGTTGATGACGTCCTGGTAGCATCCAGACCATCGAATTTCATCGCCCAAACCCTGTTCACGTCTGATCAACACGCGCTTTCCGGTCAGGGGATTGGTTGTGCGATCACGGTCTACATCGATCCACCTAAGAGACAGTCGGATACTGGCCGTACATTGATTTGAGTATAGGTCCCAGCCTTGTTCTAGATGACCCTCTGTCACGTAAACCAATGCCAGGTACTGTGCGTATTCTCCGATAATTTGCCCCGACTCTATAGCTTTCTCTAAGTAATGGCGCGCCTTGTCGTATTCGCGTGTTTCGTTATACAGACGGCCAAGTTTGCCGAGCGTCACAGCGTTTGTGGGATCGAGACTTAACGCACGCTCATAATGTTCGCGGGCTGATTGATAATCTGCCATTTCATGATGGTGAATTCCGAGCAGGAGATGTCCGTCCGGACGCTCAGGATTTGCCTGTTCGAAGTTTTTGAGAATGGCAAGGGCTTTATCTTCTTCTCGAGCTTGGCGAAGAACTCTGGTCAGAAGAGCTGTCACCGCATAGTGAAAGGGTTCAACTTTCAGTGCTTCCTCGAGCAGGTGAATAGCTTCGTCCAATTCGTTCGACTTAAATAGCTATTGGGCCAGCAGAAGAGCTGCATCCAAATTCTTTCCATTAAGTTCAAGAACTGTGCTGGCAACATGACCGGCCTCTTCCCAGCGCCCAAGCGCCCAAAAGATAAGAGCTTGTTCAACCAATACTGCTTCACTTTGGGGCGTAACGTCCAAAAGCCGGTCAATGACGTTCAGTGCTTCGTTACACCGACCTAACCGCCGATAGGCCGTTGCGAGCGGCAGCAACGCCGTGGAATCTGCTCCGGGATTGGATGCAACTTTCGAAAGGCTTTCGACGGCAGCGTTCCAGTCCTTACGTTCACAATAAAGAATGCCCAGGTTCTTAAGAACGTTTGGATTGTCAGGTGAAACCACCAACGCTTCTTTGAGGGCTGATTCAGCCGCGTCAAATTCTCTGGCGTACACCGCTATATTACCGAGATTTAACAATAGCATTTCTGAATTTGGCAGAAGTTCCACTGCCGTATTGGCAGCTTTTAGAGCGCCCTGCACGTCATCCAAGTTGAGACGTGCGATACTAAGGTTGTGATACGCTTCAGGGGACTTTGGGTTATGATTGATAGCTTGCTGGAAAAGGATTGCCGCTTCGTTCCATTCGGCCGCGCGCGCTTTGTCAAGACCGAGTGTTAGAGCCTCGTTACTTAATTCAAGTTCGTTCGCTGAAGCAGACTCTTCACCCCGTGCCCCAAGTAATGTGCGTACCCACTTCACGTCAAACACCTGAATTCAGTTTGTTTCAGATCAAACAATGCCCATAAACCCACATGGTATTCGAGCGTGTTGTGGTATAGACACCGGCCGTAACGCACGGAATTGCTATGGACGTTAAAATTCAAAAAGGGATCTCGCTGTGGTGGGGAACACCCGTTCTCGCCTTCATTATGCCTGATCATGAGTCCCTTAATGAAGAGTTGAAACGACTCATTTTGGAACGCAAATCCCAATCATCTGGGATTACAAAAAGCAATCTTGGCGGCTGGCATTCCACCGAAGATCTATTGACATGGCCGTCCCCCGCCGCAGCGAAACTCCAAGACGGCATTCTCAAAGCTTTCAAGCGGATGACAGACAGAACTGGACAGGGAAACAGCTATGAGGGACGTCTGCAACTGACCTGTTGGGCTAATGTTAATGGGCCCGGCCATGCCAACGACGTTCATAACCATCCCGGATGCGCATGGTCGGGGGTTTACTATGTTGACGTCGGTACGCCAATCGCGGATTCCGAGCGGTCGGGTTTCCTATTTTTTCTAGATCCGCGGAGCGGAGCCGGCATGGTTGAAGATCCGTTCAAGCAGTTCGGCCGCGGTCGGTCCTTTAAACCCATGAATGGCCAGCTGCTGATGTTTCCCTCATGGCTCATGCACGGCGTCAATGCTTACCAAGGAGAAGGTCAACGAATCTCCATTGCCTTCAATGTCGTACTTTCTGACCTCATGTAGTTGGATGATATGGAAAATCCAAAATCCAATATGAGCGAGGGAATGCAGTCGTCCGATTACGTGCTTGAGCCGGACACTCTTGTTTGGTGGACGACACCTGTACTGCGCCGGTCGTGCTCCGGGTTTGAAAATGTCAATAAACAACTCAAAGATCTCATTCACGAGAAAATGCGTTCGACGAAAGGGGCCAAGAAGAACAACGAAGGCGGTTGGCATTCCGACGAAGATCTTTTGACCTGGGGTGGGCCGGCCATCGCTCAGTTGCAGAATTGGATTATTGAAGCGTTTCAAGACCTCACCCAGGCCATTTCCGCCGGTCAAATCAATCAGGGCAAGCTTGAGCTCAACGCCTGGGCCAACGTCAACCAAGCGGGACACTATAACGCCTCGCACACCCATCCAGCCTGTGTCTGGTCCGGCGTCTATTACGTTGACGCAGGAACGCCGCAGGCGGGCGAACAAACAAACGCGGGCGTATTGGAATTTTTAGACCCTAGGGCGGGTTCCGAAATGATGGTTATTCCTGGCCAAATGTTTGGCAAATCGAAAAGGCAGAAGCCGGTCACGGGTGACATTGTCGTTTTTCCCAGCTGGCTGCGCCATCTCGTCCATCCCTATGACGGGGAAGGGGACCGTATTTCAGTTGCTTTTAATGTTCGCGTTAGGGACAAGGGGTACGCCCGCACCTAATAGCGATAAGCCTCCGGCTTGTACGGGCCTTGCACAGCGACACCAATGTAGTCCGCCTGCTTCTGAGTCAATTGAGTCAGCTTGGCGCCGATTTTTTCCAAATGCAGCGCGGCGACCTTTTCGTCCAGATGCTTGGGAAGCACGTAAACCTGCTTCTCATAGTTTTGCGCGTTGTTCCAGAGTTCGATCTGGGCCAGCACTTGGTTGGTGAAGGACGCGCTCATGACAAAGCTGGGATGACCGGTTGCGCAGCCAAGATTCACGAGACGGCCTTCAGCCAAGAGAATGATCCGTTTGCCGTCAGGAAACTCGATCTCGTCCACTTGCGGTTTGACATTGTGCCACTTGTGATTGCGCAATGCGTCCACCTGGATTTCGGTGTCAAAGTGGCCAATGTTGCAAACAATCGCGCGGTGTTTCATGGCGCGCATATGGTCAATGGTGATGACGTCCACGTTGCCGGTAGATGTGACAAAAATGTCGCCCAACGGCGTCGCCTCTTCCATGGTGGTGACTTCAAAGCCCTCCATGGCCGCTTGCAAGGCACAGATCGGATCAATCTCCGTGACCATCACCCGGCAACCGGCATTGCGTAAAGACTCCGCTGAGCCTTTGCCAACGTCACCGTAGCCATTCACCACGGCCACCTTGCCCGCCATCATCACATCGGTTGCCCGTCTGATACCGTCAACCAGACTTTCGCGGCAGCCATAAATGTTGTCGAACTTCGACTTGGTCACACTGTCATTGACGTTGATGGCCGGCACTTTCAACGAACCATCTTTCGCCATCTCGTACAGCCGGTGAACGCCGGTGGTGGTTTCTTCCGATAGGCCTTTGACATCGTCAAGCAAGGCCGGAAATTTTTCATGCATCACTTGGGTAAGGTCACCGCCGTCATCGAGAATCATATTGGGATACCAGCCCTCCGGTCCCTCGATGGTTTGATCGATGGCCCACCAGAATTCCTCTTCATTCATTCCCTTCCAAGCGAAGACGGGAATGGCGGCGGCGGCAACGGCGGCGGCGGCGTGGTCCTGGGTCGAGAAAATGTTGCAGGAACTCCAGCGCACTTCGGCACCAAGCGTCGTTAGGGTTTCGATCAGCACCGCTGTCTGAATGGTCATGTGCAGGCAGCCGGCAATACGCGCACCCGCCAACGGTTTTTTGCCGTCGTATTCCTCCCGCAGCGCCATAAGTCCCGGCATTTCCGTCTCGGCCATATCAATCTCGTGGCGGCCCCAGTCGGCCTGGGACAGATCGGCGACTTTATAATCGGTAAAACTCATCGCTGGCTCCTGAACGCTCGGAGAAATCGAGGCTGAATAAATGGGGAAATTCAGCACCGGTCATGGACAAAGGGCGGCACCACGCCGCCCAATCAAAAATCGCCCCGCGTATACCAGCCGGGACTCTCATGGGCAAGCCGAGGCGCTCCAATGGCCAGATTTATTGCTCCGACATTTCGCCTATGAAGGCGTTGAGCCGGTCCGGATCAGCGTCACTGGTGACGCGCCGCGCCCGGCCGGCAATGGCAGACAGATTGAGCTGCCGCACTCGTTTCTTCACTTGTGGAATGCTGCCGGCTGCCATGGATAATTCTGCGATACCCAAGCCCAGAAGCAGAGGCGTCAGCCGTTCGTCACCGGCCACTTCGCCGCAGACCGAAACCGGAATGCCCGCCGCCGCCGCTGCTTCCGCGGAAAACTGGATCAAGCGCAGTACGGCTGGATGAAGCGGATTGTACAAATACGCAACCGTCTCGTCGGTACGGTCAATCGCCAACGTGTACTGAGTTAAATCGTTGGTGCCGATGGCAAAAAAATCTGCTTCCGCCGCCAAGGCATCGGCGGCAAGGGCCGCCCCCGGAACTTCAATCATGATGCCAAGGGGTGGGAGGGGATCGGCAATACGAACTCGATTGCTCCGCATGCGTCCGGCCAGGCGGTTAAGGGCGCGCCTGACCTGGCGCACTTCGTCGACGGTGCAGACCATGGGCAAAAGAATACGCACCGGCCCATAGGCGCTGGCACGTAGGATTGCGGCAAGCTGCTCAAGTAAGACTTTTCGGCGGCTCAACGAAAACCGAATAGCGCGCAACCCCAAAGCCGGGTTCGGTCCGGGTTCGAAGCCGAGACCGTCACCAAGTTTGTCTGCGCCCACGTCGAGGGTACGAATGGTCACCGGGCGCCCGTCCATACGTTTGACCACATCCCTGAGTTCTATGAATTGTTCTTCCTCGCTGGGGAGATCGGCACGGTTCATGAACATGAACTCGCTGCGCAACAATCCGACCCCGGCAGCCCCGGCATTGAGCACACTTTCGATTTCGCTCGGAAGCTCGATATTGGCCTGCAGACTGATGGCCATGCCGTCCTGCGTAACGGCTGGCACGGCGCGGAGCTTGTCGAGCGCCCGGCGGCCGCGCAAGTAGTTGGCCCGCCTTTTACGGTAGTCATCCAAAGTTCTTTTTGTCGGGTTGATGATCACCCGCCCGGAGCCGCCATCAACAATGATGGTGTCGCCGTTCATCGTTCCTTGAGTGACATCCGAAACGGCGACCACAGCAGGCAAGGCTAATGACCGGGCCATAATCGCGGTGTGACTTTCCACCCCACCCAATTCCGTGGCCAGGCCGGCAACTTGGTTTGGATCAAGGAGTGCCGTATCCGCCGGAGACAGTTCGTCACTGACGATGACCGCCTGACGCGGCAGGGACGCAAACGCCGCCACCGTGCCCTTACCCAGGCTGCGTACCAAGCGATTACCCACTTCGCGGATATCGTCGATGCGGGCCGACAGATAACTGTCGTCCATGGCCGCAAAAGCTTTTTCCATCTGATCGATTTCTTTGAGCACGGCGGCTTCCGCATTGATCATTTCGTCGGCAATGCGTTTTTCAACACCGCGGATCAGACGTGAGCCTTTCAACATATGTTGATACGCATCGAGCAGATAACCGAGCTCTTCGCGCGCTGCGCCTGGGAGTTTCTGAGCTTCTTTTTGAAGTGTTCCGATCTCTTTGATAGCGCGTTTTGCAGCACCGGAAACACGGCCTTGTTCGCGTTTGATGCGATGTTCCGGAATGCGCACTTCGTTGACATGAATGTGGGATCCGGAATCGTGGCGGTATACGGTTCCGATGGCAATGCCGGGGCCTGCCGGAACGCCGTCAAAGACGCGTTCTTTGCCTAAATCACTTTGTTTGGTTTCACTCTTCATCAAATCCGTCAGCAATCAACTTGCAAATAACATCCATGGCCTTTTCTGCTTCAAGGCCTGTTGCGGTCAGGTGTATTTCCGTTTCCTGCGCAGCAGCTAACATGAGCAGACCCATGATCGATTCGCTGGACACTTCTAAGTCGCCTTTGGCGACGAGAATTTCCGCTTCAAACTTTTGTGCGACCTTACAAAGTTTTGCAGCTGCACGGGCGTGGAGTCCTTTGCTGTTTACAATTTTCGCCGTTCGTCGCACCACGTCACTCATCATCGGCACCACTTAAATCATTGCAGAACGTAATCGTATGCAGCTAGTCGTTCTGCGCGAGGAGGGCTGATGCGACATTGATATATTTTCGCCCTGCTTCCTGAGCTTGGGCAACGGCGTCTGAAAGTGAAGCGGATGACCTCAACGATGCCAGCTTAATCAGAAGCGGCAGATTCACGCCGGCAATAACCTCAATGGCATTGTCTTCCATGATCGAGATGGCAAGATTGGACGGCGTACCACCAAACATGTCGGTAAGCACGACGACTCCGTTTCCGCTCTCCACTTTCTCGACGGCGGCGACGATCTCTGCGCGCCGTTGCTCCATATCGTCATCCGGCCCAATACAGATACTCGCGATCTGCGTTTGCGGGCCGACAACATGCTCCAGGGCCGAGACCAACTCCAAAGCCAGTCGTCCGTGTGTGACAAGTACCATACCGATCATGAAATCTAGGTCCGCTTTAGTTTGCTCGCTCTTATTTGTACGTGTTGTTGTTCTGTCTTCCGGCTTTTACATCAATCCGCGGCTTCGTACAGCATAGCCGTGTTCCCATCCCTTGCAGGAAAGACTAGAGCACTCTTGGTGACTATTGAAGCGGTATTGCTTTCACCTTGAAACCGTTCTGTTTTTTGGCAGGGGTTACGAAGAGTTAATGTCGCGATGCCGTAGGTCTACGGCATAATCCCGCGAGGCAATCCATTTTGAGAGTTCCTCAACAATAAATACAGATCGGTGTTTCCCGCCGGTACAACCGACGGCAAGGGTTAAATAACTTTTTCCTTCATCCTGGTAGCGGGGCAACAAAGGTGAAAGTAAGGCCTTCAAATTTTCCATGAAGGAGCTGCAATCAATATCTTCGGAAATGTAAGCCCCGACAACGTCATCCAAACCGGTTTTTGATTTTAGGTCATCGACGTAGTGGGGATTACGCAGAAAGCGGACATCAAAAACGAGATCCGCCTCTCGAGGAACACCATTCCTGTATCCGAATGACACCAGGTGAATGTGCATCTGCCGGTTGCCGCCACTGCCATAAGTCTTTTCCAACATCCGGTTTAAATCGGCTGCGGTCAGTGCTGACGTATCAATCACCTGATCCGCGGCTTCTTTAATAGAAACCAAGAGTTCACGTTCAAGTGCGATGGCGCTGAGAATGGGCAAGTCCCCATCCAGAGGGTGGGGTCGTCGTGTTTCCGTATAGCGGCGCACCAGACTGTCGTCGTCACATTCTAGATAAATAAGCGTCAATGCGACGCTTGCTTGACGTGACAACTCTTGGAGATTGTTGACCAGACCTTGTGCATCGAAGCCCCTGGTTCTGACGTCGATGCCGACTGCCAGGGGCCGGTCAAGGCCACCGCCGCGCAATGCCGCTTCCAATAGGGTAAGAGGAAGGTTGTCGACGGTTTCAAAGCCCACGTCTTCAAGGGCATGAAGCGCCGAGCTTTTACCGGCCCCGGACAGACCGGTGACGACAAACAACTGAACGGGAACCTCTTCTGTCATTCTTTCTCGGAGTCTTCTTTTTCGCCATGGACGTTTTTTTGCCATGGATGGTGTGCTTCAACGCAAGCCGTATTTTAGCCGTCGCCGATATCGTTTCCGGATCGATGGCAACCCATGGCACTTCAACGCCCTCTACAATACACGAAGTGTCTTCGGGCAAGCGTTCAATATCCTCCTTGGCTTTGAGGTCCACGACCAAGGCGATGGGTACGGAACTCACCCATGGCATCTCCACAATACCGAGCCCACGGACTTCGATTTTGCCTGCGATTTCCTCGGGCGCGTTTGCCGTTAGGGATTCGTCGTTTACGGACACCCTACAATAGTCGTCGGACACCAAATCGGCTCCTTCATCGATCAAACGGAGTGACAAATCGGATTTACCGCTCCCCGAAGGACCGCGAATCAGAACGCCGGCGCCGTCAACGGCGACACAAGAGGCATGGACAAGTTTCATTGAGTCAGGGTGACGGCATGGTGTTCAACCGTCAAATCTCTATAGTCATCTTTATTCAGTCCCGACAATATCTTTAAAAACGCTTCATGATACTTGAAATTTTGACCGTCATTGCGCCAGTCGGGCTGATCGCCGTTCTGGGGTTTGTTTGGGACCGTAGGGGACTGCCGTTTGATACCAACATGGTCGCCTATTTGGTGACCAACGTCGGTGCGCCCTGTCTCATTATTTCAACCTTGCTCGACAACCGGCCCGACCCCGAAGTGATCGGAGGTATGGCCTTGGCAGCGCTGTCGGTCGTCTTCAGTGTCGCTGCGATCTCCGCCATTGGGCTGCGTCTGTCCGGCCAGTCTCTGAAAGCGTTCCTCCCTGCGCTCACCTTTCCCAATGCCGGGAACATGGGTATTCCGTTGTGTCTGTTTGCTTTCGGTGACGAAGGGCTGGCTTTGTCCGTCTCCTTCTTTGCCGCCATGGCGTTGACTCAGTTCACGTTGGGTCACACCGTCGCGTCCGGCCGCTTTACGCTGCGTGACGTAGCAAAGAATCCGTTTTTATGGGCGGCCGGCCTTTCCATCGTCTTGCTGCTGACAGGTTCAACGCTGCCGCGGTGGATTGACGGCACGGTCGATGTCATCGCCGGGTTTGTCATTCCTTTGATGCTCATGTCCATGGGAATCTCGTTGTCGCGATTGAAGCCGAGTTCCTTAAGTCGCAGCGTCGTCTTTTCCATTGCCCGTCTCGGTCTTGGGTTTCTCGCCGGCTTTACAATCACTGCACTTCTTGGCCTAGAAGGCGTCGCTCGGGCCGCGGTTATTATTCAGGCATCCATGCCAACGGCTGTCTTTAACTATCTTTTCGCGGTGAGGTACGGAAATCAGCCTGAAGAGGTCGCTGGCATTGTGGTGGTGTCGACCTTCCTCTCGTTTCTCACTTTACCATTGCTCATGGCATACGCCCTGAGTTTGGTCTAGCGGGCGGGCAGCCTGACAATAAAACGAGCGCCGCCCTCAGCGGCAGTCTCCGCCTCAATGGTGCCGTTGTGCGCTTCGACAATTTGTTTCGAAATGGAAAGCCCTAAACCGGAATGGGTTCCAAACTTCTCTTGCTCTGGGCGTTCCGAGTAGAAGCGGCTGAAAATTTCCTTTTCCTTACCCTTGGGAATGCCAGGGCCTTGGTCTTGCACTTCAACCCGGATGGAGTTTGCGTCTCGCCCGGCGCGGACGAAAATTGTCCCGCCCCTCGGACTGAAGGACTTTGCGTTGCCGATGAGATTGCGAAACACCTGCGCCAGCCGGCCTTCCAGGCCTGTCACTGAAAGGTCATCGCCAAGCGGTACGCTGACGTCAACACGGGGTGCGTCTTTTGAGTCGTCGGAATTTGTCACCTCCGCCAAGGTTTCCAACAGCGTTCGGATTTGAACGGGCTCCGTTTCCGCCCGCGACAGTTCCGCATCAAGACGCGAAGCATCCGAGATATCGGAAATCAACCGGTCGAGACGCGTGACATCATCCTGGATGATGCCCATCAAGCGCTTCTGCTGTTCCGCATCTCGAATGCGAGAAACAGTTTCAACGGCGCTGCGCAAGGACGACAAAGGATTCTTGATTTCATGGGCCACGTCGGCGGCAAACTGTTCTGTGGCGTCCATGCGCAGCCACAACCCTTCGGTCATTTCACGGAGCGCGCTGGATAGCGCGCCGATTTCATCGCCCCGGGTGCTGAGATCGGGAATGGTGTGTTGGCGGTGGCGTCCGTCGCGCACGCGCGTCGCCGCTTCGGCTAAACGCCGCACCGGCCGCGCGATCGTACCGGCTAAATACAACGACAGCAGAATGGTCAAAGCAAAAGTCCAGGCAAAGATCGTCAGAATGGCGCTGCGCACTTCAAACAGACGCGATTCCAAATTTGTATCGTTGGCCGAGACCAGCAACGCGCCTACGATCTGTTTGTAAAACTGGACCGGCACGGCAACGGTCAGGATTTTTTGGCTGTTGCGATCAAGCCGCACCGAACTTGCTGGTTCACCCTGTTCCAAAGCACTGATCACCTCGGCAAAGTCGTAAGCCGTGCCATTGGCCTGTTCGATGTAGGGCTCCAATAAGTCATCAACGCCGATTAGAGTCTCAATCCAAGCCAGCACCCGGCGCAAGGCTTCAGCAAATTGACCGTTATCGGCGGGGGGTAAATCCACCACCCGCACTTCTCCACCAGGTCCGCTCAACAAACGGCTGTCAGCCACCATGGCGCCACCCCGGTCATAGAGACGGGCACGGACGTCGGCAAGTTCCGCCAATCTGCGGATCAGCTGCCTGGCCGTGGCCGGGTCAATACGCCGCGATGCGCCTGCCGGCATAAACGAGCCGAAGGCTTCGCTCTCTGACTCAATGACAACAGCCCCTTCACCGATGGACGCGGCAATGAGTTCTCCCTCGGTACGTAGAGCTTCGATTTCCGTTTCAATGAGGGACTCTTCGTATTCGTCCAGGAACAGAAGTCCCAGCCCGAGCAACACAGGCGCGACCAGAGTGAGGGCAAGGATGCGGCGGGTGAGGGGCGTCAGCAACGCGCGGGACCGGCGTCGCCGGTCATCTAAAGTCGGAGCAATGCGGAAATCCTGATCGGCGCGCACGCGTGACGTCCCCCTTTACGCCGCGCTGAAACTCATTGTCCCTCAGGCGGCAGCTTCGCGGTACTTGTATCCTACGCCGTAAAGGGTCTCGATGTTGGCGAACTCTTCGTCCACGTCCCGGAATTTTTTACGCAGCCGCTTGATATGGCTGTCAATGGTGCGGTCATCCACATAAATGTGCTCGCCGTACGCGGCATCGATGAGCTGGTCGCGGCTTTTGACATGGCCAGGGCGCGACGCCAGGGTCTGAATGATGAGAAATTCTGTGACCGTGAGACTAACAGGTTGGTCTTTCCACAGACACATGTGCTGGGACGGATCGAGCATCAAGTCACCCCGCTTGATGGCGGAGTCCGAAACACCTCCGCCCTCGCCCGCCTGTGCTTCGATCCTCCGGATCACCGCTTTGATGCGTTCGATCAATAGGCGCTGGGAGAAAGGCTTCTTGATGTAATCGTCCGCGCCCATGCGCAGACCTAG
This sequence comes from Rhodospirillaceae bacterium, assembly GCA_965207985.1. GTDB lineage: Bacteria > Pseudomonadota > Alphaproteobacteria > Rhodospirillales > Rhodospirillaceae > CBDBND01. Next base: position 80,703 of record CBDBND010000031.1, read on the forward strand.
GAGTTCATCGACTTCGTCATCTTTGGAGGTGAGAAAAATCACCGGGGTCGGCGCTTTGTCCTGCAGCCGCTGCATCAACTCGATGCCATCCATACGCGGCATTTTGATATCCAAGATCGCCAGATCAACCGGGTTCTCGACCAGGCCGTGCAAAGCTTCGGCGCCGTCCCGATAGGTCGAAACCTCAAACCCTTCTTCCTCCAAAACGATGGAAACGGAAGTCAGGATGTTTCGGTCATCATCGACAAGAGCGACTTTGTTATGGGTCACGGCAAAACCCCCTGTGGATAGGACGGTGCCCGCGCGCCGAATAAACGCTGCCCGAGCGCCGCCATATCATAACCCCTTTATGGCAAAATTGGCGCCTGCGCCGCCCGATTTCCGCCGCAATTCGAGGGCTGAGGCAGCCCTTAAATCCGCGTTTCAGCCGGTTGCGTCGGCTTCGGGGAGGGAGTATGTAGGGCCAAATCATGCGCCGGTCGGGGCGGGCAACCGATCCAGGCCGGCCTTCCTTTATTTTGGGTGCATCGGAGCGTTCGTCGTGCAGAACTCAGGCCACGTAATCAGTTCCTTTGGTGTCGATAGAAACGGGCTCAAGCCGGCCGGCACGGTCTACTGGAATTTGGGCACCGCTGTTCTGGTGGAAACGGCTGTCTCGCGTGGAGAGGGGCAACTCTCGAAAGACGGGGCTCTGGTTTGCCTCACCGGCCAGCACACCGGCCGCTCCCCCAATGACAAGTTCATCGTCAAAGACGTAGAAACCGAAAACACCATCGACTGGGGCAATGTCAATAAACTCATGACCCCGGCAAACTTTAACGCCCTTCATCAAAAGATCCTTGCGCACCTGTCTGCCAAGGATTTTTTTGTGCAGGACTGTTTTGCCGGCGCCGATCCTGACAACCGCCTGCAGGTTCGCATCATCACCGAAAATGCCTGGCACAACCTGTTCGCCCGCAACATGTTCATTCAACCGTCCATCAAAGAGCTGCGGCACTTCGAGCCCGAGTTTACCGTATTGCATGCGCCGTCCTGTCACGCCGACTCGGCCGTGCACGGAACCAACTCCGAAGTGTTCGTGCTGGTGAACTTTTCCAAAAAACTGGTCATCATCGGCGGTTCCATTTACGCCGGTGAAATCAAAAAATCGGTCTTTTCCATTCTCAATTACATTCTTCCGGCCCGCGGTGTTCTGCCCATGCATTGTTCGGCCAACATCGGCCCCGATGGACAAAGCGCGATTTTCTTCGGCTTGTCGGGTACCGGCAAAACCACGTTGTCTGCCGATGCCTCGCGCGTGCTCATCGGCGATGATGAACATGGTTGGAGTGATGGCGGCGTATTCAACTTTGAAGGCGGCTGCTACGCCAAAGTGAGCAACCTTTCCGAAGAAGCGGAGCCGGAAATTTATGACACCACACGGCGGTTCGGCACCATCCTGGAAAACGTCGTCATGGATCCGGTCCGGCGCACCCTTGACCTTGACGACAATTCGCTAACGGAAAATACGCGCGCCTCATATCCCATCAATTTTATTCCCAATACCTCCGACACCGGCATCGGTCCGCAGCCCAAGACCATCATCATGCTGACAGCGGATGCGTTTGGCGTGTTGCCGCCCATTTCAAAACTGACGCCGGAACAGGCTATGTATCATTTCCTGTCCGGCTATACGGCAAAGGTGGCGGGCACGGAAAAGGGCGTGAAAGAACCCCAGGCGGCGTTCTCGACGTGTTTTGGCGCACCGTTCATGCCGCGCCATCCCACGGTCTATGCCAAGCTGCTCGGCGAGAAGATGGAACAGACGGGCGCCAGCTGCTGGTTGGTCAACACCGGTTGGTCCGGCGGCGGCTATGGCGTCGGTCAGCGCATGCAGATCAAATACACACGCGCCATGCTCAATGCGGCCTTGGATGGCAAGCTCGACAACGCGAACTTCAACAGCGATCCCAATTTTGGTTTGCTGGTTCCGGCGTCTTGCCCCGGCGTGCCTGATGAAGTGCTGCAACCGAAGTCCACCTGGTCCGATCAAGGCGCCTACGACACGGCCGCCCAAGACGTCGCCAAACGGTTCGAGACAAACTTCGAACAATTCGCCGCTCACGTCGACGAGGACGTGGCGGCCTGTGCGATCCGCGCGGCTGCTTAACCGCGGACCAGCGTGAGGGGACATATTTGGGGACATGGAGACCCGTCACCCTGACATAAAGTATCCTGCCTCCGGCCCCACCCGGCAGCGCGTCGGTTTGGTTCTCGGTCTGACGTTCTTCGCAGTCATTTTTTTGGCACCTCCCCCCGACGGTTTGAGCGTGGCCGGATGGCGAGCCGCCGCTGTCGCCGCTTTGATGGCGGTGTGGTGGATCACTGAGGCCATTCCCGTCTATGCCACCGGGCTCTTGCCCTTGGCTCTATTCCCCGTGCTCGGCGTGGTCGATATCGGTACGGCAGCGCGGCCCTATGCCAATCCGCTGATCTTTTTGTTTATGGGCGGTTTCATGATTGCGCGCGCCATGCAGCGTTGGGGTCTGCACACTCGCGTTGCGTTGTCGCTGCTGTCCTACACAGGAACCCGCGCACGCAACTTGGTCGGCGGGTTTATGATCGCCACCGCGGCGTTGTCCATGTGGGTCAGCAACACAGCCACCACCATGATGATGCTGCCCATCGCGCTTTCCGTCTTGGCGTTGTTGAAGGAAGAGACCGGCGGCGACCAATCCATGCCCGGATTCAACACGGCTTTGGTGCTCGCCATAGCTTACGGCGCCAACATCGGCGGCCTTGCCACATTGATCGGCACGCCGCCCAACGCTCTTTTGGCGGCGTACTTCAACGAAACCTACGGTGTTACTATTGGTTTTGCCGAGTGGATGATCGTCGGCTTGCCGCTTACGTGCATTCTTCTCTTTCTCGCCTGGTTGCTTCTGACGCGCCTGTTGCATCCCATGCCGAACACGCGCATTGAAGGGGCGGACTACGTCATCAGCCATGCCAGCGCTTCTCTTGGGCCGGTGTCGCACGGTGAGCGCGTGGTCGCGGTGGCTTTTGCCTCGGCCGCGTTCCTTTGGGTGTTCCGGCCGGTCCTGGCGAACCTCATTCCCTGGCTCACGCTCAGCGACGCTGGCATCGCCATGATCGTCGCCCTATCCCTGTTCCTTATCCCGAGCCGCGAAAAACCCGGGGATGGGGTCCTTAACTGGGAATGGGCGTCAAAACTGCCCTGGGGCGTACTGCTACTCTTCGGTGGCGGTCTCAGCTTGGCCGCCGCCGCCGGCGAAACCGGCCTGTCTGCTTGGATTGGCGCCGGCATGGCGGCTTGGGGCGGCTTACCGACCATTGTCCTGTTGGTCGCCATCGTCACAGTGGTGGTGTTTCTCACTGAGGTCACCTCCAACACGGCGACGACAGCGACCTTTTTGCCTGTGCTCGCCGCGGCCGCTATCGCCATCGGCGAGAATCCCTTGTTGTTGTGCATTCCGGCAGCGTTGGCTGCCAGTTGCGCCTTCATGCTGCCGCCGGCCACGCCGCCCAATGCCATCGTTTTCGGCTCCGGCCAAGTGACCATTCCCCAGATGGCCCGGGCCGGCATCTGGCTCAATGCCGTCAGTATCGCTGTGCTGGTGATCGTGTCTTACACCCTCGCGGTGCCCGTCTTCGGCATAGAACCGGGCGTTTTGCCGGCTTGGGGCATAAGGTGAGCGGTTGAATTTGCCGAAACAAAGTGCAACGGTCGCGCGCACCATGCGTTGTGTACAAAACCTCTGAGCTTGCGTTGCCACAGTGATTATTTCCGCAACCATTGACCATTTGCCCCAAGGCATCGTGCTGCCACGCCCAAAAGGACGCTTTGCATGCAGATAGACTCATCCGTTCAGGGCAATCATGTCGTTGTCCGGGTCACGGGGCGGGCTGATTCTGTCGCCTCCGAGACCTTGGAACAGGTGCTGCTCCAGCACATTGCCGATGGGCAGGTCCATCTGGTCATGGATTTTGAGAACCTGGAATATCTATCCAGTTCGGGCCTTCGCGTGCTCATCATGGCAGGCAAAACCACAGAGCAGCATGGGGGTTCGCTGACTTTGGCCCGCCTGTCGGAAAATATTCAGGAAGTTCCGACCGTGTCCGGCTTTATAAGGCTCTTTACCGTGGCTGAGACCGTGGAAAAAGCTATCGGACAATCTTCGTCGTAACGCAAACGCTGACGACAAATCTGGGTCGCGCATGGATACCACCACACAATTTGAATCGGCAGGTGACCCCGCAGTGCGTTGATCGTCTGCGTCCGCTGGCGCACCAGGAGATCGCGTGTGCGGAACAGCATCCCCCGGGCCTGCTGCTCTTTCGTCTTCACGGCCACGACGCTCATGGTGGGGCGCTGTGCAGCCTCGCAGATTGCCTCTGCGTCCGTTGTGTCATTCTTCTGCCGTTTGACGAACGGCTTCACATAAATCGGCGGAACCAGCTTGACCTCGTGCCCCAGCTTCTCGGTTTCTCGACCCCAATGGTGAGCACTCGCGCAGGCTTCCATTGCCACCACGCTGGGCGGCTGCGAAGCGAGGACGTCGAGCACTTTGCCGCGGATCAGCTTCTTTCGGAATGCAACGGACCCGTCAGCCCGAGCACCGTGAATCTGAAAGCTATGCTTCGCCAGATCGATCCCGATGATGGTAGCCTGATCCATGGACGCCTTCTCCTTCTGTTGGTGTTGGTGACACCGCCAACATGGCACATTGCGATGCCGTCGGGAGGGGGCGTCCACTCCATCGGATCTTCTCCTCAGCACTGTAACGCTTGCGCGTCTTGCGGCGGATGTCCTTGACCGTCCGCTCCGCAACATCCTGGGATCGTTCTGTTCTATCTCTCATCGTTCACTCCTCAATGATGACGATGAGCCAATAACACTCTCTTACGCAATCACCCTAATCTGTTCCATTGGTCCTGACGGGGGACACTCCACAACATGATCGGATTCCGATCTAACCTCGTCACAGATTGCGAACAACCTGGAGGATCATTACTCGGATACTCTCAGGTGTACGTTTGCAGAGCACATTGTTCGGGCGCACGATTGGTGGGATCAGTTGCTTTCGGGAGAATCAGAAAGTGTCGCCGAAATCGCGAAGGCCGAGGGTGTCACCGCTTGGTACGTGCGGTCGCACTTGGATTTGGCGATGTTGGATCCGTGTCTCACACAGGCGATTTTGGATGGGCGACAATCACTGGAATTAACGACAGATCGACTGATGAAGCCCCGGTCAATTTCCTTAATAAATTTGTGCCCTTCGCTTTTCCATGCATCAGATGAAATACTATGCCCTATAATGTTCTCGATACCGAAAACTGGCGCCACGAAAACTCGAAGGCGATACCGAAACCGCCAATTGTGAAGACCAATTGTTAGACTTCTGTTTCCATATCTGGGTCGGAACCCATGACAAGCTAGGTCTAAGAATCGCTCCAAATGCTTAGTACCGAGAGGATTGCCTACCCCCCCGCGAGTCTCCCGCGGGTGCCGGAGATCACCATCGATGGGGGGACTTTGGAGACGACGCCGGTTTTTGACGCCTACTGGTATTTTGCGTGCGAACGCCAATCGATGTTTTTGAAGCGCATCGGTGGGGTGAACAGGCACGCCACAAGCGACGACCCAATCTTGTCGTCTCATAGATTCACCAATTCCTATCGTGCCTCTGATCGCGTAAGTCAGTACCTGATACGAAACGTTATCTGGGCTGATACAGACAAATGGTCCGATGAAGACCTCTTTTTTCGAGTATTGCTTTTTAAACTGTTCAACCGAATAGAAACATGGGACTCGATTTTAGATGTGCTAGGGGAGGTCTCCCTCAGAACCTATCAATTCACCCTCTTCGATCAGTTGCTAACCGAGCGTAGGAGCGGTGGCGATCGAATTTATTCCTCAGCGTATATTATGCCGTCGGCAGGTCGCGTCTTTGGCCACACTTCGAAACATGCAAATCACCTTCGCCTAATTGAGTGGATGTTGGAAGAAAAGTATCCGCAGAAATTACGATCATCTGGGTCAATGCTGGAGGCGTTCGAGATGCTGATGGCCGCCCCCTCTATTGGTCCGTTTCTGGCTTATCAGTTCGTCACTGATTTAAACTACAGTCCGTTGACGGAATTCTCGGAGATGGAGTTTGTGGCCGCCGGGCCCGGCGCAATCGACGGCATCTCCAAGTGTTTTGTGGATACAAAGCGGATTCCGCCTGAACGAATTATTCGGCATATGGCGAGCAATCAAACAAACTACTTCGAGCACTACAGCCTTCGGTTTAATGATCTTTGGGGCCGACCTCTGCAATTGATTGATTGTCAAAATATCTTTTGCGAAATTTCAAAGTATTCACGTGCAGCCTTCCCTGAAATACAAGGAAAGTCAGGAAGGTCGCGGATCAAACAAAAATATAAAGAGGGAGGTAGATTACCGATACCGTGGTACCCGCCCAGATGGGCAATTAACGACAAGATCGCAGCAGAGTTTGGGCTACACTAGTTCGTGGTTGCAGGCCTTTTAAATTCTAACGCTCGTTCCACCAAGTCCACGTAAACCCACCCGCCTTTGTGGGTTCGGAGTAGTTCGAAGACTTTGTAACCTTGTCTGATCGCTCGCTCCCATTCCCAATATTTGTTGGCGTAAACCTCGTGACCGATCGTCAACTCCCGAACCTGTTTCAACATTGAGAATGGGATTTCTTCGTGGTCTAGAAATAGCGGCCGCTCCTCTGCGGAGAGGTCAGGGTGAAGTTCGATTGCCCTCCGAGCACCCTCCCAGTGGATTAGCTTAACGACCAACTCTTCAACAACTGCTGATCGACCTCCATCTTGCGCCTCTTTCGCGTGCTGATCGCTTTTCCGCTTAATCTTCATCAGGTCGCGTAGAACGGGAGACCACCCCAAGCATGCAGCGTTTGCAAGGTGCATGACGTCATGAAAACGATATCCATCCGGCTCAAAGTGCTGGTCCTTTAACGGATCACCCAGCTTTTCCCCATTCCAATACATCTGAGATGTGTCTCCGGTAATCGACCGAAACTCGATTTGAAAATGTCGCGGAAACTGCTCCTGCTCGCCCCAATTTTGATCGTGCAATGGAGTCGGCGGACCCATCTCTTGCCGAGCGCTGGTCTTTTGAACGTTGGCCTTCGCCACATCATCCATGTCAAGCTTGTAGAGAGATGCAATCGCGCAGAGGTGCCAGGCAATCTCGCCTAAGATTACCGTTATTGGACGATCATTTAGCTCGGTGTTTAACTCGACCTCGCCGGGGGGTAGGAGGTGCCGCATTAATTGGGCGGCAAGTTGGGTCAATACGGCGGAACATACTGAGAGGAGAGTGCTCCCGTGAGTCCGTGCAGTTCGAAATGCTAGTTTTTGGTAGTCAGAAAAATTGCGACGCTCATTTTTTGCAAACTCATCGGCTTCCGCGAAAAAGGCTTCTACACCCGATTCTGTTAGAACCTTCCGAATTCTTGCTCCTCGTGCGTCGTTGACACCAATTTCCGATTTCAAATGATCTACCTCTGACAGCAAGATATCTTGGTCAGTGCCGCTATTCTCTATACGGGCAAGTGCAAAGGCATACCAGATTGCATCACCCAGTTCCTCACTAAGTTCAGCTTTTGCAAGCGGCGAAGATAGGGCGCCCCCTTCTTGGAGAGCCTCTTTTTTGATCGCTGAGACTGTTGATCCAACTTCACTGGCGAGACCATAGATCGCAATTTTTCGAGCGTCAGCATTCCCTTTCGTGGAGAACTGATCTGTCCGCTGGACGCATGTCGCGTATTGCTTAATCAACATGTTGCAAGGTCATTTGTGAAGCTGTTTGAGTTTCTTATCTAGGGTGTGAACCCAATTCAATGTCTTGATTTTACCTAAGCAGGTGTGATTCACAGCCTCTTTTATTGGAGGCAAGAGTGGCACGGTTTGATTTGACAGATGAGGAGTGGTCGGTGATCGGCCCACTTCTTCCCAAACAGGGGCGCGGTCCTCAGCGTAAGGATGACCGTCAGGTCTTGAACGGTATCTTCTATATTCTGCGCACGGGTGCCCCATGGCGGGACTTACCGGAGCGTTACGGCCCGCGGACCACGGTCTATAACCGCTACACCCGATGGGGTGAGCGGGGTGTATGGCAAGGCATTTTCGATGCTCTTGCCAAGCAGTGCGAGGACAGTCTGATCTTCATTGACAGTTCCATCGTCAAGGCTCACCGCGCAGCGGCAGGGTCAAAAAAGGGGGCTTGGCAGAAGGTATTGGACGCTCACGCGCGGGTCGCACAAGTAAGGTTCACGCGGCCGTAGATGCCAAGGGCCGCCCGCTCCGGCTGGACATCACCGGCGGGCAGGTCCATGACAGCCAAGCCATGGGCTCTTTCCTGGATTGGGAAAAGGCCCCGCTCGCCATCGTCGCTGATAAGGCCTATGGCACCGCCAAAATCAGGCAGCAGATCGCCGATGAAGGAGCGCTGGCTGTCATTCCTTCAAAGAGCAACGCGCGTCATCCTATCCCGCACGATCCAAACCTCTATGCCCAAAGGACCATCGTCGAGCGGTTCTTCTGCAAGATGAAAGACATGCGCCGATTAGCAACGCGCTTCGAGAAATCAGCCAAAAACTTCCTCGCAATGATCCAACTCTTCGCCATAAAATGCTGGATCAATTGAGTCCACACCCTAGCGACCAATCTGCGGGCTCGTGTCTGAATCCTCTATCTGGAATTCCTTGGAGCCAATCAATGAACTCGGCCTTTAGGTTCTCATCATCTACGTGGTATTGTTCGGCCCTCCCGCTCTTTATCAATGGCTCGAATTTGGCCGGTGGCTTAGGCCCCAGAGCACCCCAGTAGGCATAGTCTTTTCCGATCAAGACTCGATTCGTGGTTCCCGTATCACGCTTGAGGTTGCCGCGCCCGACCTTACTGTCAGGGTCACTATGGAAAGAATCTTCCTGTATCCAGCTACCCGTATTCTTACATCGATGGTAGATGTTGTCGCCGAAGCAGAGACAAAAAGAACCTCCCATCTGAGGCCTTTTATTGCGGAAACGAGGGTCGTTCCAATATTTGTCGAAGTCTGAAATTTCGTCTACCAACATCCAATACACTATTTGCCCGCCGAGCCCATGCTTCTTCGCGCCGTACCCCACAATCATGTCGCCGATCTCTGCAAACTTTCGGATACGGGGTTTGCAGCAGGCCAATGTACACACCCCAAAAAACGGATTCGGGGCGAATCCTTTGTCATGGTCGATGACATACCGATAGAGTCGTGATGGTCTTTTACTCGCAGACATTTGGCTCAATCTCATTCGGTTCAGCATCTTCCCCATCAGGATTTTGAAATGCGTTGGCACAGTCTGAGCCAAGTTCGTTCTTCAATTTCTCCGGCGCCCAAGGAATTTGAGCCGTGCCAAACTTCAATACTGAGGGATGAATACCGGTTTCGGTTTGTCCAGGTGCCCAGACACCAACTATATAGGAACTACCTGCTTGCGTGGCAGCCAAGACAACGGTCTCGATCTTGGGATCGGCGACTTGTTGGTCAATCAACGGGACGACCAAAGCATCGTCGGAAGTGATTCCAAGATCTTCCTCCAAGGTCTCCACAAACTTTACCGATGAGAGATCGATTTCTGCCTCTGAAAGCAGCTTGAGCATATCGATCTCGGTGATGCCTGCCAGCTCTGGGAGCGGTACAATGATGCGGCGCTGCGTTTTCTGGTCCATTTTACCAGTCTCCAACTGCGCCACAAAGACAGGCTGCCAGATAACTCCAAACCAGCTAGGCAAAGAGTGTCAGAGCGGGCCATCTGATATCCTGGCATTCCTTCGGGTGGCGCTTAACCCATCGGATGATCTGTTTGAAAGCGGAGCTAGCCTCGGCTAGCTCCGCTTCTATTCATGCCGCTTCCTCAAATTGTTTTCTAACTTCGTTTGATCCCACAAATTGAGAGAGAAGCCTGTAGTTCTGTGTTTCTTTGCGAACTCGTCCAGCCACGATAGCTGGGTGAACATTGATCGACTGAGAGAACGCAATGACTCGCGATGGGGTTGCTCGCCCAAGAAGCTTAGATGCATTCCAAGATTCACTCGGAATTAGCGCCTCTTGCGCAAGAAGATCAGCCTCTTCCTCTATAGACCAGTTGTCACCAGCATCAGATGCATCCAGGCTAAGATCATCAACATAGAGACACTCGTCAGGAGAGATATGTTTCCAAATATGTGCAACCTCGTGGAGAAGACAAAACCAAAAATTATCGAGACGATCATATCGAAGTGTCAAACCGATAGCGGGAATTCCCTCTTTAGTCATCATTGCTGCGCCATCAAGGTGTGTCTTCGGCAAGTGCTTTGCGTACACTACTGCGATTCCTTTTTGGTTGAGCGCCTCAACAGCACGTTTGGGACCATTCGGAAGTCGGCTTAGCGTTGCAAGAAAACGCAGAAATTTTTCATCAATTGATTGGCTACCAAATGAAACCGACGGTGGATTTTGACGCGCTGTTGCCAAGACATGCATACACCACGCTTGTAGAGCAAATGGATCCATCCTCGCGTTTTTGCGTGCTGAATTGTTCTTTCTATATGCCGCTTGCGGTATCCCATCGAAACCACCGGCACGCTGAATAAAATCTCGGATTAATTCCTCAGCTTTGCTTTGGGGAGTGGCAATACTTGGCAACCAGCCGCGCTTCACCATTTCCACTATGGGGAACTTTTCCCATTGGAATTCGTCATCCGCTATCATCTCAACGGCACTATTACCGATAAGTACTTCTGCCGGAATTCCTAGATGTTGGTTCAAGGCTCGGATCATTTTGAGCGTCAACGGACGCTTGCCCGAGATGACCTCCGAAACTCTTGCCCTACTGCCTATGTATTTCACCAAATCGGCCTGGGTAAGATTTACTTGTTCCATACGGAACTCGATAGCTTGGATCGGCGTCGGAAGATCAATTGGGAAATTCTTATCCTCATAGTTCTCAACGAGCGTGACCAACACGTCGAGTTCATCACGCTCGACGGTGCCCACATCGGCGCCCATAAGGCGATCTATGTTCTCCAATGCAAGTTCATAATCCGCTTCATTTCGAATGGGGCGCACAGTACTCATTTCTAAATCTCCTCAGCATCGACATTGTCGTACTCAGAATGGCTACCAACGAACCGTACGAAAACAACTCGGTATTCATAATCTACCCGCACAATTAGGCGATATTTATTGCCAGCAATGTTGAACACTACGCGGCTATTCTTGAGGATGCTGGCGTTTTTATATTGCCCTTTGATATCTGCGGGTGTGTTCCAATCTGCTTTCTTTGCCGCGTGATACCAACTATCCAGTGCAGCTTTTGCCTCAGGATTGGCATCGCCATACTCGCGGAGTTTTCGTCGTGAGATGACGCGCATCACATTTACTCTTATACACCCAAAATGGGAATGATGTCAATCACTCCCATTTTGGGATCTATTACGTTAGTATGCCACATTCAACTCATAGGTCGCAAGTTGGTACTGTTAAGGCCTCGCTCGTATACCCTCCAGGGCACGGCCGAATTCGGATCCCACGTGCGCAATCGATAGTCTGGCGGGAACGCTGTGTTGCAATGGTGTTGATTGTTTGTACGGCTAAACCTACAGTGATTTTGGTATTTCTTAGAGCCTGACCGAAAAAGAATTGAGTGGAATCAGTCCCTTGTGATTCCCTTGTTGTGTTCGCCAGCAAGGAGGATAACAAGATGTGGACTGACGCCACTCGTGAGAAATATGAGCGCGAGGCGCACCGCTACGCAAGCGATCTGAGCGATACCGAATGGTGCGTGATCGAACCCCATATGCCGCCCGCAAGGGCTCTGGGCCGCCCGCGCAAGACGGATATGCGGGAAGTGATGACCGCGATCCTGTACATGGCCCGCAGCGGCTGCCAGTGGCGCATGCTGCCCGGCGAGTTTCCGCCGCGCAGCTCGGTTCAGTACTATTTCTACAAGTGGCGCGACGACGGGACGTGGCAGGAGGTCAACCGGGCGCTTCTGGCGCGCACCCGCGAGGCCGAGGGGCGGGCCGCTGCCGCGACTGCCGGGGTGATCGACAGCCAGTCGGTGAAGACCACGGAAAGCGGAGGTCCGCGCGGGTTTGACGCGGGTAAGAAGGTGATGGGCCGCAAGCGCCATATCGTGGTGGACACTGGCGGGCGGTTGCTCGGTGCCGTGGTCCACGAGGCTGACATCCAGGATCGCGACGGTGCGCCGTCGCTGCTCGCCGAGGTGGGGGCGTGGTTTCCCGGGGTCGGCCATATCTTCGCCGACGGCGCTTACGCCGGCCCTAAGCTGGCCGGGGCGCTGAAGAAGATCGGCGACTGGGCGCTGGAGATCGTCAGGCGCAACGACAAGGCGGACGGCTTCGTTGCGCTGCCGCGCCGTTGGGTGGTCGAACGCACCTTCGCATGGTTCGGGCGCAGCCGCCGCCTTGCGAAGGACTTCAAGGCGACCGTCGAGAGCGCCCTTGCCTGGCTCCTGATCGCCAGCATCCAAGTCTTCATCCGTAGACTAGCAAGGTTATGAAAATAAACGATTCTTTTCCGGCCAGACTCTTAGGCCTTTGAAAAAGCTATTCTTTTTAGAGGAGAATTGTAGTAAATCCCCAAGACGGACAAGCCCGCAAACCAGCGTTACTTGCCGCTGTCAGAGGTGTGGTTGTAAATTCCTACAACTTTGGGTGCATAATTGCTGCATTTGGCCTTCCTTACAAAAACCAAAGGGTCTTGCCTAGCAGATCGGTTTTTCTCGCGGTTGACGTAGCAGAAGCCTGACCTTGTTGGAAGCCCGATGGTTGAAGCGCCACTCAGTTTCCTTGAGGTGGAGGTGGAATGTGTGTCTGGGCACACCCATGAACTTTACGAGCCGCACCTTGGCCATGCCCCAGAAGCCCTCGATGCCATTGATGTGAACCGGGCCGCGGGCGAACTCATCGCAGGAATGGTCGACCCGGAAGTGACCATAGCCGAGATCGACGAGGCCGTTGTAGCCGCGCCATCCATCGGAGTTGACGACGGTGCTTGGATCGACCCTGCCCCGAATAATCCCCTGTAGCGTTGACTTTGAGCAGTCCGGGACGATCTCGGTGTAGACCTGCCCTTCGCGTTCGAAGATCCCGAAGACGACTGTCTTGCCATAGGCTCCGCGTCCGCGCTTGCCTTTGATGCGTCTGGCACCGAAGAAGCTCTCATCGACCTCGACCACGCCGAAGAACGGGCGCTGTGCTTCGCAAGCCGCGAGGATCCGCTCCCTTAGGCCGCGGTAGATCCGGTTCACAGTGTTGCGATTTACGCCGCAAATCGCGGCCGTTTGCAGCGCCGTGAGATCAGCGGCAAAGCACTTCACGACAAGGCGAATCTGAGCTTCAGAAAGTTTGGAACTTTTCGAGTATCGGTTTTTTGTCAACGGCGCATTTTGACCTTTCAATGCGGTCGAGTAGCGGTCGCCGTTGCGTTGGAAGCGGTGGCCGGCAACGCTGGCGACACCATCGGCCGCGTGCGGCTCAACGGCAGCTTCCGAGCCGGGTTCGCTCCCGCCTCAGTGGCTGGATCTCGATGGGAAGTCCAAGGCCCGAAGGCGCTTATTGGCGAGGCTCAGGTCGAAGCTCTTAGCGTCGAATTCGCCGATCCATTCCAGGTAATGCTGGTGGTCTTCATGATTGGTATTGCCAAGTGCCGCGAGCATTTCCGTATACTGGTATGGACCGCCGCAATCCTCCGGAGGGCAGGCGTGTTCGCCGGCCAGGATAGCCGGAACAGTTTCGTTTTCGGCGAGGCGACGCAGAGCCTCGATGGTGATTTCGTGACTCCAGTCGTCTCCGAAATCATAAACGTAGAGAAAACGGTCTCCTTCCACCACTAGATCGTCAAGTTGGTATTGGGCGGCATCCAGTACCTCTCGGCCGCCGGCTTCGTATTCAGGAAACCCGTAACGGTTGCCGCCGATCTGAAACATATGGAGGTGGGAGTTCTCCCACCCCATGGCGGCCTGGATCACCGCATGGAGGCCAGCGAGCATAATCAACGCCGGCACGAACGCGCGACGCCAAATCTCGGGTGTGACCTCGGCGAGTGTGATTCTGATTTCGGCGACTTCTGTCATCTACCTACGAATTAAACAACATTGCTAGCAGTCATGCGACCCGGTGATTGATACACTAACAAGGCTGAACACCAACCGAGTGAACGGGGAGCAAAAGACGAAAGTTCATGCCATAGGTTTCTTATTGTCCCACTCCACCAATCGCTTTCCGATACTCATGAGAGAAGTCACGCGACTGAACGGTGGAACATACATTGCGCTTCCGGATTAAAGGATGTTTTTGGAGTGCTCCCCTGCGAGTGGTCCAGGCTTGTTAAGGTTCAGCCCGCATTTGCACTACAGCTATCCCCGCTCGCGGAATGCATCGAGGTCGGCGCCGGTCGGGGCGTCCTCGCCTTGCGCGATTTTTCGCCCGGCGACGCGGCAACGACCGTCGCGTCGCCCAAGTCCGTTGTCTTTCCTCGTCCCGGCGCTTCGCCTCGGCGCATGCTCATTGAGGAACGCCTGACAAACCGCCGCCGACTTCGTGTATCCGGCCGGCGGCTTGATCCCCTTGCCCTTCGCGATGGAGGCGCGAACTTCCGCATCTTCGCCGTCAGCGGTCGATACGATAAGGGCCAGCCAGCAGACCCTCTCTTTAGGGACAATAACCAGCATTTGTTGGGACCAGTCTCCCATCAGAAAAAGATTTCAGTTGGGGAACTGTGTGAAAAGTTCATAGCTGCCAAATCTCAGGTTTGGGCAAAGAAGACGATTTATGACAATAAGCGAGTGGTGCGCTGGTTTCGTGAACTGGCCGGGGAAGGCACTCCAATTGACGCTGTCACCATCGAAACGGTGAGCTACTCCCCGGGAATCGGACACTGACGTAAGCTACACTTTGTTGTCTTCTGGTCTTCGTAGAGAAGGAGATCAGAGATGTCGAAACGCAAGCAACACTGGCCGGAATTCAAGGCGAAAGTAGCCCTTGAAGCCTTGAAGGGCGAAGAGACCGTATCCGAGCTGTCCAGCCGGTTCGGGGTTCACCCGACGATGATTCATCAATGGAAGCGTGCGCTGCTTGATGGTGCTCCTGGCCTGTTCGCCCGTGGTGGCCGCCGGCAACCGGAGATCGACGAAGCGCAGGTGAAGGAACTGCATGCCAAGATTGGGGAGTTGGCTGTGGCCAACGATTTTTTGTCCAGACAGCTCAAGCCCTGGGGCGTGAAGTGAGACGCGGCATGATCGAGCCGGGTCATCCCGGATTATCGGTCAGCAGGCAGTGTGCGCTGCTGTCGATCTCCCGGTCGTCGTTCTATTACACGCCCAAGGGTGAGAGCGAGATGAACCTCGCGCTGATGCGTGAGATCGATGAACAGTTCCTGGACACGCCGTTCTTTGGCGTCCGGCAGATGACGTGGCATTTGAAGAACGAAGGCCATTGCGTCAATGAGAAGCGCAACCAGGTACAGGTTGCGCCGCCTGATGCGGCTCATGGGCCTGATGCCGATCTACCAGAAGCCCAGCACCTCAAAGCCAGCGAAGGGGCACAAGACCTGGCCGTATCTACTCCGGGGGCTGAGTGTGAACAGACCGAACCAGGTCTGGGCAACGGATATCACCTACCTGCCGATGCGCCGGGGGTTCCTGTACCTGGTTGCCATCATGGATTGGTTTACCCGCACGGTGCTGGCTTGGCGCATCTCGAACACGCTGGAGGCTGACTTCTGCGTCGAGGCGTTAAACGAGGCGACCCACACGTTCGGTGCGCCAGAGATCATGAACACCGACCAGGGCTCGCAGTTCACCTCGTTTGCTTGGACCGACCGGCTTCGGCGGACGGGCGTGCGCATCTCGATGGACGGCAAGGGGCGGTTCCTCGACAACATCTTCGTCGAGCGGCTTTGGCGCACGCTCAAATACGAGTGCGTCTATCTGCACGCCTGGGAAAACGGCTCACAGGCCAGGGCGGGTATCCGCAAATGGATCACGTTCTACAATGAGAGGCGTCCTCATTCCGCCCTTGGCGGCAGGCCGCCCGCCGTGGTCTATTGGACGGCAATCGAGCAAAACCAAACCGATCAGCAGGCCCAGAAAGTAGCTTAAATCAAACCAGAACCTGTCCAATAATCAGGGAGTAGCTCAAATCGTGCCACTCTTGCCTCCAATAAAAGAGGCTGTGAATCACACCTGCTTAGGTAAAATCAAGACATTGAATTGGGTTCACACCCTAGTTCAACAACTTTTTAAGCGAAATCTAAACGGCATAGGGAGAACCATTCTAGAGTTTGAAGACAATGAAATAGAGGTTGAGCCCCCAGTCGCCGAACGCTCTCTATCCCTACTACAAGGCAATGGCGATGTAGAATATGAGTATTTCTTTTCCACTTTCGCTCGCAAGGAAATTGGCTCCATAGAGGGCCGAATTGTTGACCTAAGTACTGATTATGATGAACCATCCATAAAGTTAAGAGAGCATCGGACTGGAAGGGAAATACAGTGTCGTGTGTCAGATGTAGCTAGGCAAGAAATTGAGGATAGTCTGACTGCGGGAGATGTTTGGACACATCGTCGCGTAAGAGTTCGTGGAACCATAAACTATGACCAAAACGGGAAGATTGTTCGCGTCTATGATGGAAAGATTTCATATATCGGATCCAAAAGGGTTAGTCTCAAAGACATTGCTGATCCAGACTTCACCGGCGGCCTCCCTGCGTACGAATATATTGATAGACTGAGGGAAGGCCAACTTGGCTGACGTTAGGCGCTACTATTGGGACGCGTGCCTATGGATTGAGCTTATAACTCAAGACAATAGAGAAAGAGTAGAAAGATGCCAGCATGTTATGCAACTTGCTGATGACGGGAAAGTTGAACTTTGCACATCAGCGTTTACGCTAGCTGAGGTCTGGAAGAAGAAGTGCGGTGATGAACACGCTAGTATTTTGGAGGAGAAGGATAGGACTTTTGAGGATTTTATTGAGTCGGAATCTATTATTAAATTCAATGTTGATGTTGATGTGGGGAATCTCGCTCGGCGTCTTCTTCGAAGGCACCCGGAAATTGGAAAACCCCAAGATGCAATTCACGTCGCAAGCTGCCTTTTGAATAATGTTGATGAATTGCACACTTTCGATGGGGAGGATTTACTTGCTCTAGCAGGCTGCTGAAAAACGATTTGGAGCGATCATCTCGGCAATTTTGTTTTCGTATGAGTCATTTTCCGATTCTATTTTTTCGCGGACGCCCATCCATTGATTCTTTCGTTTCGCGAGGTGGGCTTTCGGCCGAGTTTTTCAGCAGCCTGCTAGATGGAATTCTCCCGAGAATAGATAGGATTAAACTTAAGGTTTGTGAACCACCAGCGCCAGAACAAAAGGAAATGCTTCAGGATACCGTTGACCAACAAAAGGGCTCAACGTGAACGCCTCTGACGTGTGGCTTGCGAAATAGGATGTGATGATGAGAGCCTTTTTGGTTCTAATGTTGGGCGGATCGTGACAGGCAAAGAGTAGAAGGATAATTTGCAACCTACGGT
>CBDBND010000032.1:0-582337 GCA_965207985.1 Rhodospirillaceae bacterium
TGCCTTTGGTAGATGAGCGTTAATCCAACGGGCCGTTTCGCTATCCTTTGTCAAGAACCGGTCCATGGCCCGATTGCCTTCCCTGACGTGCATGTCGAAGGCCCAGCAGGGAACACCGCCGATCAGCTCCTCTGCAGGTATGTCATCCGGCTCGGTTCTATTGGGCACGTCTTGGTATTCTGGACAAAGCAGAACAACGAAAGGGCAAAGGACCTCACTGCACTTGCGAAAGCCTTCTCGTGCGATGTCAACAATGGTTTTAGGGAAACCAGCCTCCCACAGAACATCGAAAGCGGCTTGTGGTTCTCCTCGTCTTTTCTGGAGCGTCAGGGAAGAATGGCGCTGGGTGCCAACGGCATACCAAAGAGCCAAGGCCCGTGTGGGAAGGTCGTCATCACCGATTGTATGTCTAAGCAACTTCCTGATCGGCCAGTGGGCCAAATCAAGCCGAGCTGTCTTGTACTTGGGGCAACTTTCAACAATAACCATCAGATCATCAGCTGCCCTGCAATTAACTGCATGGCTCATGCGGCCAACAAGATAGCTCGCCACCGGCCATTCACCCCCGACATGAGACCGCCATGTCTTACCCTTCAGTGCGCTTGTGACAAAAGAAACGGATTCTTGGTCGGCAACCCCGACATCCTCATAGGCGGTCGCGCATAGCCGACGCCACAGACGCTCGGGTGAGACTTGAAGCAACGTGGCAGCTGCACGCAGCGCTAAGTCTTCGCGCCCCCGCCGGATGGCCTTTTGCAGCAAACTCATGGCCAGCCACGGCGAGATGTTGTGTGGTCTGTATTCGGGTAATTCGGCCGCGTGATCCTGGACCAGATCGGCGAGTTGGGTTCGGTAATATTCGAGAGTGTGGTCTTTGGTCATTGTATCCTCCTCCTTGGAGTTTCCACGGGGGAGGACGGAAGACTACAGTCCCACTATTGATGTTAATCTTGTGACTGCAAATGTAAAGAAAGATTACGAAGCATATGGTTTGACAAAGTTTCAAGAAAGGCAGCAAAGGACGTTTGCCCAATTACCGGAGTTTCAATACAAGCACTCCTACATTATTTGGGCAGCACGAAACCGCGTGATTGAAATAACAGCAACAGTCGTTCCAAGAGTGTCGGGCTGCTATTGGCAAGTCAGATGAAAACGGTGCCGAGAGTGTAAAAGCGCTTTGTGGTTCCGCTTCGGTCTTTGACCAAGGCCGCTCGTTGCCCATCTCTCTTATAGTTGCCGTTTAATCTGCCGGGACGATCCACACTCAATTCAGCCGTATAAGGCAAACAGAAGGTACACGTCTTGCGGATGTCATGGTGCCCGTGATTTCATGATGCCCGTCATTCGATGCCCTTCTCATCAGGGTGAGTTTGAAGATAGCGATTGAGAAGGGCGCTACCGTGAACATGGTCCGTCATGACAAAGCCCTTCTCTTCCAGCAACTTCTCTACCGCTTGGTTGTGCGCAAAATATCTATCCCGCGCCTCGTCCTGCTCCGCGACAGGGGCGTCCTTCGGTGTGACGTAGCCCCCTGCAATGGCCGGTAGGTTTTCCTCCTCGCCGTTGGCGTACATTCGCACATGGCGGTCGCTAGTCATACGGTGCATGGCATAGTAGTCGAGGCGCTTCCGGCCATCCTCGGGGTCGATGTCGAGGCGCGTCCAGATACTCCAACCCCGTTGAGCGATGAGCCTGACCACGCCGGGCGACAATGCGTCAACCGGTAGTTCTATCCCCCAGGGTGCAAAGGTGCGGTTAAACCGTTGTCGTAGCTGTTCCGTGCCGTTCATACCACTCCTCTGTCCCTTTCGAAAACTTCAACTACACCTGGAAGGCTTGCATCATGAAGGCCTACGGATAAGGTCTTCGGAAAAGACAGGCAGGTGTCATAATCTTGCGTAGGGTCCGCCGTGACCTTCATCCTTATAACACCTTGAACACAATAGACGGCGCTTGAGGGTAGGTTGAAATTTTCTTCTACACCTTGCGCATGGCCTTGCCGGTCTTCCATCTAGGACGGAATCCAACGTTCGCGGTGTCATAGGCCCATCGTAGACTTTATGGCGTTGTTCATCGCCTGCGACCACTATTAGGTTCTTGTGATTAGGCGTCGACTTTTTCATTTTTTCGACAGCAACGTCAGACTCAAAACGTATGTTAGAAATTTCCGAGTAATGAGCCAACATCGTCGTCAGTGCTTGTCCCGTCTAAGCCTAACAAATCCGTTCATTGCGCCCAAGGATTACTAAAGGAGGACGGGGAAAGGCGACCAAACAAAACTAATCTGACAATGCCGATTAGCAAGTTGAGCCCGATACTGTTCGAGAGAGTGGTCTTTGGCCATTATGTCCTCCTGCTTGGGATTTCCAAGGGAATAACGGAAGACTTCAGTCAGTCCGAGTATTGACGTTAATCTCTTGACCACAAATGTAAAGCGAGATTGAGATGTGTTTGCTTTGAGCAATATTGAATTACTTTTTGGGGTTGTTCTCTCAACCGGGCGTTAAACGCCTATTATCTCAACTATCGCGTAGTCAGTTATCGCCTCATGGTTAGAAAAACCCTTAAGTAAACTCTTCCAGAAACAAACTACTTGGGTTCCACTTCCTATATAGTTCACAAAATACTTCGTAATGGTGTGGGACATTCTTGTCCCAAAAGTTGATAGCCGTTTTGTCGATACCGCCCGTAACCGCTGGCATAAACCTGCATTCTATCCAATTCCGTATGACATTCCCCAAGTGGGCTTGCACTATTTCTTCGTCATACATCTTATGCTTAATACCAATTGCGATGGCGTCGAAATAGTTGAACAGATTTGTTGCTGCGGCGTTGAACTGTTCATCATCCAGTGGCCGGTCATATTCTAGATGCCTCATTAGTCGCCGTATGTTTCGATTTAAAGTTAGGTCCGTATCGTATCGATCACACGCCTGTAAAGTTGACCAAATTCGTTGCTGCTTCGCAGCCGCTCCCAACTTCATATAAGCGATGGAGGCTAAGACCAAAGTTGCAATGAATAGAGCCCATGTCGCGTAAGCGAGCGAATTGTCACCACTTACAATTAATTTGAGAGTATTTGCTAAGAAGTCTATTGGTGCCCGATCACCCAAACTAATGAGCACCAGTATTAGGACAGACAAACAAATATACCCGATTATCTCTGCGATTCTTTCAGCGTTCATAAATGTACCTGCTTCTTCATTCGACCGTTCCATCTGTATTCGTGATGAAGTCCATCAAGGGATTCATATCTTTGCCGCCGCTCCAACCCTTCGCCGGTGAAGTAACGGCGGATGAAATCCGGAGAATTAAGACAACCCTAGAATAAGTGAGGGTCACGCCACCTTGGCAATGCACTCCGGCGTATCGTTCTTGACGCTGTTCACCATCTTGCTCACCGTATGGACCGCCAAGTCATTGCCGGTATAGGGCCTGAGAAGGGACAGAGTGTCTATCAACGCCGTGTCGGCGGATATCCACATGTCATAGTCCCTCTCCGCAAGGATGACCGGCATGCGGTTGTGGTAAGGCCCGACCACCCCATTGGCCTCGGTTGTCACAATGGCGCAGGAGGTCACGTCCAGTCGGCCGTTGTATTCCCATATCCCGGCAAAGCTGAACGGGCGCCTGTACTCCATATGGAACCAGTAGGGCTGCTTTGACCCATCGGACATCATCTTCCATTCATAAAACCCGTCCGCCGGGATGAGGCAGCGGCGGCTATTCACCGCGGTCTTGAACGAAGCCTTTTCCGTGATGGTCTCCGCCCGGGCATTGATCATCTTGTAGGCGCTCTTCCCGTCCTTGGCCCAAGGCGGCACCAAGCCCCAGCGGGCGATGGCCATCTCGGGCTCTCCGTCCGGCTGACGCAGGATGGGGATGTCTTGTGTGGGGGCTACGTTGTAGCGGGGCTTGAAGTTCTCACGCTTGAAATCAGTCTCACGTTCCACAGTCAGGCGGTATAGCTCGTAGATCTCGCGCCAGGACATGGTCCGTGTGAAGCGCCCGCACATCAGCCTGGATATCTATTTTGCTTAGGCTGCAGGGGCGACCAGTCGGGGATAACGTCTATATCGCCACCGCCACACTCTGAACACTTAAGCCTGGACCTTATGGCCTGTAACGGCATCTTGGGCTTAAACCGTGACAGCTGCACCGTTCCCCTATGACGGTAGGCAAGGTTTTCGCCATACACATTCAGTTGGGTGACACCGCTGGCTGTCAAATAACTCACGGTTCCTACCATGTGTCCCTTATCCATAGCGAGTAGCACCTATTGAGCAGCGGTTATTTCAGTTTACGTACCAGGTGATGTGATGAAGCATATACCAGCCGTCTGCTGGGGTTTTGCAATCAATTGCAAAACTATTAGGACGATGAAGCATTAAATAGGGGCTTACAAAGAACGATTGACAGGGGGCACCGTTTGGCAGCACGGTTGCCGCCGCCTTTGCTCCGAACGCGCCGCTTACCGGAAGCGACCGCATTGCCGTTAGGCGCTGTCCAGTTGGTTCCATTCCACGCCCTCGAACTGCCGCACAAAAGCGGCGCCGTAGGCCGAGGACGGGGTTTGGTAACCGACCTTAAGGTCACCTTTAAGCACCCGTGATGCCACCTTGGTCACTGCCTTCGCCGTGAACCCGTAGGGATCGGGTATGTGCAGCCGCGCCGCTGAACGACTGCCGTCAGCGTCCTCGATTTCCGCAACGACCGTGACGTAACTCGCTTGCCGGTCGCGTGCGCTCGGGCCAGCCCGTCCGAGTTTCAGAGCGGCGTTCAACAAGCCTCGAACGAACCCCATACCCGACCAACGGCTCATCCACGTCAGGGACAGGAACTGGCGGCTGGCCTGGCTATAGGTCTCGATATCGGCAATTCCCGTTGACCAGTATGCAGTCGCTACATCGCCCCAACCGCTGACAAGGGCGGCACTCGTTCCGTCCCCAAAATCGAATTCATGGCAAAGGCTGCCGGGCGCAACCCGAACGATTTTGCCGTCGCGGCGAATGGGAAACGTTCCAAGATCTTCGAGTATCGTGCGCAACGTGCCACGCGAAACGCCGGTCCGTGGCGCCAGGGCAAGCCGTAAACGTCTACCGCCAGGGTTGCGCGCAGCCAGATCGGCAATCAGGCAATCGCTTGGCACTACGTCGAAACCTGCACCCGGCAAGACCATGATCCCCGTTTGCTTGGCTTCCGTGTCCCTGGATGCCAGCTCCTCAAGGACCGCGGCCTCACCTGTAATGTCCACATAGTGCGTTCCAGACGCCAAGCATGCCTCAAGCATGCGCTCGGCCGTGCGCGAGAACGGCCCCGCGCAATGCGCGACTACTGTAACGTCGTCCAATGCCGAGGCCAGCTCATCTGCATCGTCAAGCGCGATGGCTCGCCGCTCAATCCCCAACGCACCTGGTATTGCGGCGAGCCTCCTCGCATCGCGTCCGGCCAGCACAGGACGCAACCCCTGCGCAATTGCCTCCGCCGCAACCAACTGGCCCGTGTAGCCTGTAGCGCCATAGATCATCAATTGCGGCTGATCCATGTCATCCTCGCACTCGGACTGTATAGGCTATTCCAAAGGGACTCACAGACAATAGTTGACGCCGTTTGATGCTGCTGGACTCCCATGTATTCTCAGCTCGCAGGCTCGGCAGCCTCTCTGTGCTTCTAGGATTCGCTCCAGCCAGCATCAGTTGTGCTGCTTCTGCAGAAGCAGCCGATAGGCAATCTGGCGATACGGTGCCCTCTGTAAATCATTCTTTGTAAGCTCCAATAGAATCAGCTTCATTTCATTGCCCCTTCAAGTTAGTGATAGTCCCGCACTGGAATTTTGTCCGCCATGCTGTAATCGACGGTATAGCCAAGGTCCTCAACCGACCGGTCGGGCCGGGGCCATACAGGCTTCGACAGAATTAAATAGCCTGCTGACACCCGTTCTGTCCCCTGGAAAAGGGATGGTTTCGATGCACGTATGGCTTCTCCCTAAATTTCCCCAATAAATGGTTTGTATTCAATAGCTTATCTATATTTTCGTGATCACAAAATCGCACCCTCCGGTTTTGTCCGAAAGTGGTCAGCGGACAAATGAAAACTCCAGAAATGGTGTCTCGTAAACAATTTAGGTCCCGCCAGAATCGCTACCCATCACTACCCTAGGGTGGGGATTAGGCCACTGCCTTCAACAACCTGAGGCCATGTCTTCCAAAGGGTTTCTGGTCTCCATATTTGCCCTGAAGCCGATGTGATGGCTGCCTGGTACTTCATAGCCATATCATGTGGCAACTGGTTCAGGGCTCCCGCGAGACCACGGTAACGGCAGGAATCTTGAAACAGCTTCCAGTGATGCTCCTCCTCCGGTGGTTCCACAGCCTCTATATCAATCAGATCAACTTTCTTCAGCCGATTGGTTATGGCCGCCAGCTCCACAAGAGGCTTCTCGGTACTTGTCCTGATTTCAAACCGAGTCTGCTTGGCCTCCCCCGAATTCCAATGCCTCTACGCTGCCCTTTATCTGATCCTTCATAAGCTTGGCTTTACGGTCATAAACATAGAGATTGCTGCCCTTGGTGTTCACGTTGAGATACTTGGTCTCCGCCTTGCCGGAAGGACTGAAATACCCCGCGACCACGCCTGGTTTGGATGTGGCGATTAACAGATCTTCGAGGTCTATGTTCACTAGGTCAACGGCGATATCGATCCTGGTAATCCTTCCCTCAGTGGCCAGGTTTTCATAAGAAACCAGTCCACCCGCGATTACAGGAAGGTGTTTGCGTAACACGTCCAATCCGTTAGGCCCCACGCGATGTGGATTGAATTCAAATCTCAGGAAGCGGTGTTTTGCACTCATGGAGGTATGCTGAACCAATACCGTGTTCTTTGCCCCTACACTGACCGCATAGGATCGATAGTACTTACTTGCCCCCCAATCCGTCTGTTTCTGCCATAGCGTGACGACGGGACTGTCACTCAACGCCTGGGAATGAAGATGATCTCGGACTTTCTTCCGCGTCAGTTCGCCCTGTATGTCGAAGGTCAGAGACAGACGGTCAATCTTCGGTTTGAGTACGGAAACCAAGAATCCTGTAGGCCTATGGTAGGAATAAGCCCGTGCAGTTAATTGCACGCCAACTTTTTCAGGCTGGTTAGAACCCGTGTCTGCCTTGTGTTCCAACGTAACGACCATCTGCCCTCCTTGGCACGGTCGTAATAACCCTAAGGTTTAAGGTTGCTCGCCCTTCAATTGTCCTTCTTCAAGTACAGATGCGATAGGTCAAGTCCAGGGTACTCAATCTTCTCCACATAGGTGTAAAGATAATCCGGGTCGGATTTATCACCATAGGCGTCGCTTACTAGGCTTCCCTGGCTCCATCCTCCCAAAGACTGCAAAACATCTGGTGGAGCCTCAATCCTTCTAAGAGCATCCCGGAAAGAGTGCCTGAAACTATAGAACGACTGTCTTTGCTTTACCGTGATTGCCTTTTCCAGATAGGCTTCCTGAAAGCGTTTTAAGGCATACCAGGCACGGTTACCGTACTTATCAGCATTCAACTCATCAAATAGGTGCAGTTCATGGTTTTTCTTCTGATCTTCAACGAATTCCAAAAAACCAATTTTCCTTAGCTCAGGATGAACCGGTACGTTGCGCTTGCTGGTTAGTGTCTTGACGGTTTTTTTGCTCGTGGAATTAACCGAGGCCTCGCCTTCATCGTCAGTCCCAGTAATCCTGAGGTAACACACGCCATTCTTAGTTTGCTTTATGTCCGATAACTCCAACTGGCATACTTCCTTGGGACGCATGCCCATAAGGAGACAAATGAGCGGAAGCCAAAAACGCCAATGCTCTTTTTCAACCTTGTAAGGCGTGTTATTTCCTGTTGCACATTCCTTGTAGTAGAAAGACTTAAAGAAGTCCCTAATTTGCTCGTTATCAAACGGTAAGCGCTTCTTTTCCGCTGTTACCTTTTTGGCACTAGGTTGCATCCCTTGTGAAGGAACGTTCGGAATTAGCCTCTTCAGGTAAGCCAAATTCAATACCATATTCAAAGTTCGTAGATGATCGGCCTGTGTTTCGTAGGCTAAAGGGGGCTTTCCTTTTGCCTCAGCCAATGCGATCACCTCATCAAGGGGTTTGTCCTTGTAGATTTTTGTCCGGTTTGCAGGTATGCGTGACAGAGTCGTGCGAAAACTCAAACAGCGGTCATAGTCAATATCTGGAACCCGTGTGTCATCTCCTAAAATCTCTCTTATCAATCCCAACTGTGCCTTTACTTTATCGATTCTCTTTTTGCTGACCCTTTTGCCCTGGGCGTCATCTGTATAGTGTGCGAAAAACTCATCGCAAAGTTCACTGAATGTCATGCTCACTTGGGCGTCGGGGCTGAACAGGTGGTCAAAAAAAGATTTGGAAAAGTGATCTTCAAGCCTGGCTTGGGCACGGCGATACAGTTCCATTGACGCTCGTCGAACAAGTTCATTAACCTCATCTGACTGGATGTCACTTTTCGTCAGGTTGGTATCCCCTTGCTTCGAATATTCGTTTTCTAGTGCGCGTAATAGCAAACTGTCCCTCTAGATCGTCAAGGTCTCGAAGAGGCTGTTCTGATAAGCCGAGGTCGACCCTAATTTCGTACCTTTCCTCTTCCTTTTGTGGTGGGTGCTTAAGGGATTGCTCTCGCCATTTCTGATCTTGGGTCTCGACATAGTTTTGGATCATTCGAATCACATCATTGCGCGTCAAAGGAATAGCTTCGCCCTTTTTTGCGGTTTCGAAGAGCGCCGTCGTCTCAATATCTTTGAGTTCACGCTTTTTGACCGCTTCGTTAAGGTCTTTGGTCTTAAGAGAGACCTGGATGAATTTCTTACCGATTTTCGAGATCAGGTCTTTCGGAACCCTGCGGCGGTAATACCAGACCCCGTCCCGGTTGATGAGATGGTGTGTTTTCGACAAGGTTTTCATCCCCTAATGTGTACCAGTTGTGTGTACCAGTAGGGAATGCTAAGGTGTTGTTATTAAGGAAAAATCGGATTTCCGCCCTTTTTGGGGGCACTTGGTGGAGCCGAGGGGAATCGAACCCCTGACCTCGACATTGCGAACGTCGCGCTCTCCCAACTGAGCTACGGCCCCTTAGAGCCTTTTCCAGGCGGATGGGGTCATCCGCCGATTCGGAAAAGGTTCCAGACATGAAGCGTAGAGTGGTTTTTCTCCAACTGTTGAAATGCATGAGTGATTCCAACAGTTCGAGAACCGCTCTAGGAACGGGCGCGGATACTGGTCATAGGCAAGGGCCCTGTCAAGCGGCCGCTCTGCCGTTTCCAGCCCTACCGCCTGATCACCTTATAAAGCGCCGTTTCCGTATCCGAATTTAGGTAAATCGTACCGTCCTCGCCGACCACAACGTCATTGTGCACCCAGGTGGGATGTCTCGGTGGCGGCCCTTGTAAACCCAAGGGCAAGTCGCGCAAGAGAATCTCTTTGCGGCCCGACTGGGTGTCGATGCGGACAAGGGATCGGGCCCTCGCGTCCACCACCAAAATGTTACCGTCGGCGTCCAACGCGATCCCTTCGGGCTGCATCAATCTTCCATCGATGACCATCCGTTCTCCAGTGGCGATAGAGACAGCGCTCACCACACCCTCCGCTGCTTCCGTGACATACACCGTGTCGCCGTCCTTTTGAGCCAGGCCTGTGGGCGCGGCCATTTCCTCCGCAACGACGCGCATCAATGTTCCGTCTTCTGAAAACAACGCCAACCGGTTCGCGCCCGTTTCGGCAACCAGAAACGTCCCGTCGTCCTGTTCTAAAACGTCAAAGGGCATGGTGAGTCCGCCAAAATTCGCCACCGGCTCTAACGTCTCAAGGTCCAACACCACAACCCGGTTGGTAAACCAACTTGAGAAAACAATATGGTTTTCATTCACCGTGACGCTGCTGGGATAGGCGAAGGTGCTCAAGTCATCGGCCTGAGCAATAATCTCTGCTTCGCCCGTTGCCGCATTGATCCGCCGGGCGGCAAACAGGCCGGCGACAAAAATCCATTCCTTCTCACCGTCATGATGAATGGCGAGGCCGCCGGGGACAGAGAGTGACCCGCGCACCACATCGCGAACAGTGCCGGTCTTGGGATTCACTTCTTGAACACTGCTGTAAGCGAAGTTTGAGACATAAATCAGGTCTTCGTCGGACACCGTGATGTTGTCATTGCCCGGTGTGAGTTGGACGACCAGTTCTCTTTCGCCGGTGTCGGTATCCAGTTTGTATAGCCGACCGGTCCCCAATTCATTGACATAAAGGGTGCCCTGCGAGTCACTTTTTACCCCAGTCGGATCGTGGAAGCCTTCGGCAAGGATGTCGTAGTCGCCCGTATCAAGATTGACGCGGATCACGTTGCCTAACGCGCCTTGGGGTCCATACAGATAGCCGTCTTCCTGAATGACAAAACCGTTGAGGCTACCGGAGGGCTGCAACACGGTTCTGAGCGGTGTCTCTCCAGTGATGTCGACTTCATACAAGGCATCCCTAACACCGGGCTGGGTGGCAAACAGCCGACCATCGGGATGAAACCCCACGGTGTTGATGGTCGGTAGGCCCGAGGCCAATTCGCGAACGGTGCCGTCCGGATCGCGGGCATAAAGGATGCCCGATGCGATGTGAGTCCATACCACCGTACCGTCCGGTCCCACTTTGACGTCGTCGGCCGCGCCGTAAGGTGGTCCAACAACTACTTCTGTCGCGCCTGTCGCAATATCCACTTTATGGACCGACATGCCGAGGATGTCAGCGGCGTATAGAATTCCGTCAGCATCGAAATCCATGCCATGCACACCGTGAAATGGAGACCCGGGCACCAATGGTTCAATGGCCCACTCTTCGGCGTGAACCACGCATGACGCCATGACAGCGCATAAGAGAACCGGAATACGCATGGTTACCTCCTGAATGGTTCACTCCCGTGTGAGTTTGATGAGACCGTTGTTGCGATCGGTGACGACATAAACGCTGCCATCCGTATCAACGGCAAGACCCGTCGGCATGCCGACCGGGTGCGGTGAGCGGGAAATGGCACCACCTAAAGCAAGGGCATCGGCGATGATGTTTTTATCACCAGTATCAAGGTCGATCACCGTGATCCGGCCAACGCCCACTTCCGTTACAACCAATCGTCCGTCCGGAAGAACGGCGAGTGTTTCAGGCTGGGACAGTTGGG
This sequence comes from Rhodospirillaceae bacterium, assembly GCA_965207985.1. Classification (GTDB taxonomy): domain Bacteria; phylum Pseudomonadota; class Alphaproteobacteria; order Rhodospirillales; family Rhodospirillaceae; genus CBDBND01. The sequence continues at coordinate 11,208 of CBDBND010000032.1, forward strand.
CGGCGACGGTGAACCGCTCCGCCGTGTTCAAATTGACGCGGCTAATGCGTCCCGCACCGGCTTCGGCCACATAGAGAGACATGTCTTTCTCCACCCAAACCATGCCCACCGGTTCATTGAGTCCTCGTATCACTGTTGCGTGCGTGTCCGGCGTGTTCAGATCCAATCGGATAATCGCGCCGGTTTCATGAACGGCGGCAAGCACAGATCCGTTGCGTTCAATCAGAACGCCATAGGGTGACGGCACGTCCAGCCATGTTTGCAGCACATCGCCGGTCCCCGCGTCTTTGAGAAGAACCCGGTTGCGCCGGACATAAGATAACGCCATCAGCCCTTCGCGGACATCGACATCGGCAGACGCACCATTCTCCAAATCAAAGGGCAATAAAGTTACGTCCCCTGTTTGAGGGTCGGCGTAGCGATACCCAAAGATGTCCGTGATGAGCAAATGCGGCTGGTCGTTCCGCTCGATCCACGTCATGCCTCCCGGCGCGGCCAGATCGCTGCGCACGACCAATCGTTGGTTCCCGCTGATGGGATCAACGGCGACGATGCCGTTGTCCGCTGAACGGGTGACATAGAGGATGCCGTCTTCGTCGATCGCCAAGTTGTCTAGCGGCGGTTCAACAAGAGCAACCGTCTCCGTCCATCCCGAAACGGGATCGATGCGTTGCACGACGCCGTCATCCCAGGAGACGCCATACATCAAACCGTCAGGATGGAACTTGACCGCCACCACATTACCAACGGCTTCGGCAATGACGGTGAGGGTGCCGGTGTTCGCATCGATCTTGCCGATGGCCTGGCGGGATGGCAGCGGTGTGTAGAGAGCGCCGTCTTCGCCAAATTCGAAGGCGTTCAGACCCCCCAAACCTTGCGCAACAATACGCGACGTATTGGCGCTGAGATCGTAAGCCCAAAGGCGATCCGGTCCGAACAAAGTCGCGGCGTAGAGCGTACCGTCAGTAGCAATGGTCGTTATGACCCCCTCCGGGGTCCGCAATCGTAATTCGCCCGCATTGATGGCGGTCCAGGCCAGGGATCCATCCGGACCAAAGGCAAGATCGTCTGCCTCACCGACCGGCGCAGGGATGACGTCTTCCAGGGCGCCGGTCGTCACATCAACCCGGACAATGTTCTGGCTCATCACACTGCCGACATAAAGCGCCTCATCGGGGCCAAAGGTTAGGCCTTGCAATCCATGGACCGGCAGGCCCGAAAGGATAGTTTCCTTATGCCAAGTCTCTGGGGCGCCATCACATCCCCACAGAACAAACCCTGTGATCAATGCAATGAAACAGGACCGCAAATGTTTGTCCCATCCGAATGGCATGACCCTTCGTCTCCCTTGTCTGTACCTCGCCCCGTCTTTAGGGTATCGCCAGATTGCGCATACAGCATCCACTTTCCGAACCGTCCGGCTCACGCTCATGAACACCATTCTCATTCCGCTCATTCAGGTTCTCTATGCGGCCCTCAATCTCTATTGGTGGGCAATCATCATTTCCGTGGTCTTGAGCTGGCTGGTGGCGTTCAACGTCATCAACACCCACAACCGGTTCGTACACATGGTGGGTTCCGCCCTGCACGCCATTACGGAACCGGTGCTGCGCCGCATCAGGCGGTTTCTTCCCGTCATGAGTGGTATCGACTTTTCTCCCATCGTGTTGCTGCTCATCGTCTACTTCTTCCAGCAGTTTCTCATCCAGCTGCTCATCCAGTTGAGGTGAAGCCGGCCATGAACGATGCCGCTCCGACAAACACCGCCACCATTATCGACGGCAAAGCCACGGCCAAGGCTCTGCGGGGCTGGATTCAAGGGCAAGTGAAGACGCTGACTGACGATCACCAGATCAAACCCGGCTTGGCGGTGGTGCTGGTGGGTGAGGACCCCGCCAGCCAGGTCTATGTGCGCAGCAAACGCAAGATGGCCGTTAAGCTGGGCATGGAATCCATCGAACACACGTTGCCGGCAGATACCAGCCAGACCGATCTTGAAGCCCTGGTGCACTCTCTCAATGCGGATGCGAACGTGCACGGTATTCTGGTGCAATTGCCCCTGCCCGATCACTTGGACGAAACGCCCGTGCTGCTGGCCATCGATCCCCTCAAGGACGTGGACGGTCTGCATCCGCAAAACGCCGGGCGGCTCATGGCCGGTGACGTGGGCATGGTGTCGTGTACGCCTCTCGGCTGTCAGATCCTGCTGCGCCGGCAGATTGGAGACATGACCGGCAAGGATGCGGTGGTGATCGGCCGGTCCATGCTCTTCGGCAAACCCATGGCGCAACTGTTGCTAGCTGAGAACTGCACCGTGACCACCGCCCATTCCCGCACTCATGATCTCCCTGGCCATTGCCGCCGGGCGGATATTCTCATCGCTGCCGTCGGGCGAGCGGAAATGGTGAAAGGGGATTGGGTCAAGCCGGGAGCCGTGGTCATCGACGTGGGCATCAACCGGCTGCCAGGCGACGGCGAAAAAGACAGACTGGTCGGGGACGTGGCCTTTGATGAAGTTTCGCGTGTGGCTTCGGCCATCACACCGGTTCCTGGTGGTGTCGGTCCCATGACCATTGCGTGTTTGATGTTCAACGCGCTCCGCGCAGCGCGCCTGCAAAACGGTTTGGATGATCTCAGTCTGCCGGTGCTGTCGTGACGCGAGAGACCCCGTACCGGGGAGATCTCGAGGATATCCTTCACGGCAACGTTCTATGGAATATCAATAAGAACACCAACGACCCCAACCAACGTGCTCTGTTTGCGCAAGTTGCTGCTGCACTCAGTCCCGGTCGTCAAATATGGTCAGAAATCAGTTTTGATGATCAATCAAAGCAAGCAGCGGCGGCCTTACAACAAAACGGATTTGTAAATCTTTCACCGCTACTCTCGGGTGATCTAGCCAATGAAACTATTCAATATTTTACGAACATTTCCGAATTCGAAAGGGATCAAACCCTTCGATATTTCAAAATCTCTGATATTCTCAAAGCGCCTCATCTCTTGGGCATTGCGTGCCACCCAACACTCTGGACCCTCATAGCTGCGTATCTCAAGACGGCACCGACCATCATAGATTTATGCGCATGGTGGTCCGATCCAAGGGACAATGTACCGTTTGGCGCACAAATTCCGCATCGTGATCGCGATGATTTCAGATTCTGCAAACTGTTTGTCTATCTTACGGATGTTGGACCGGAAGATGGACCTCATACGTATTTACCACGTTCTCATTCGCTGGCTGGCATGCAAGAATTGTGCAACGCGCACAACGTTGATTCCCGTTTGATACCCCAGGCTTTCGACGTTAACTCCCGCAAGCAATCCAATTGGACATTTGAAAACTTTAGAGAAGCGATGGTCGAGTTCACGGGCCCGGCCGGGACAGCATTCATCGTTAATACGTTTGGATATCATTTTGGCAAAGTGCCGCGCAAGTCTGCCCGGTTCGTATTTCAAGCCGTTTACGGACAAATGTCTTACAATTATCGCGCTGAAAGTGAGGTGGTCCCACTTGTTTGGACAGTCTGACGGCTTATCTAAGGTGTATTCCGCTGTCTGATCATGCCGTCAGAATCCTGTTTATCATATTTGATTTCTGTTGTTGGGCCTGTGGGGATGTGGGCAAGGCGGTAGTCTTGTCCAACATATCCACAGGCTGCCCCGCCGCGTAGGCTTCCGCCGGCGTTTTGCCTCCGAGCGACGAATGGGGCCGCTCGGTGTTGTAGAACCCGATCCATTCGCCGATGACCCTCTCGGCGTGGAAGCCGTCGGTCAGCTCGTGCAGGTGAACCGCCTCGTACTTGAGAGAGCGCCACAGTCGCTCAATGAAGATGTTGTCCATGCACCGGCCGCGCCCGTCCATGGAGATCGTGATCCCGGCCTCCTTGAGGCGGCCGGTGACCTCGAAGCTGGTGAACTGGCTGCCCTGGTCGGTGTTGAAGATCTCCGGCCTGCCGGAGGTGTCGAGCGCCTCATTCAAGGCCTCGACGCAGAACCGGGCATCCATGGTGTTCGACAGCCGCCAGGCCAGGACCCGGCGGCTCGCCCAGTCCATCACCGCGACCAGATAAAGGAAGCCGCGCCTGAGCGGGATGTAGGTGATGTCGGCGCACCAGACATGGTCGGGGCGCTCGATGGCGAGGCCCTTGAGACGGTACGGATAGACCCGGTGTTCGGGATGGGGCGTGCTCGTCTTCGGCGCCCGGTAGATCGCCTCCAGCCCCATCAGGCGCATGAGGCGCCGAACCCGGTGACGGCCGACGACACCCCCCTCGCGGCGCAAATGACGGGCCATCTGACGGGACCCATAGAACGGATGTTTAAGGAACAACTCGTCGATGCGCCGCATCAGCGCCAGGTTGGCCGGGCTCTCGCCCCGCAGCCTGTAATAGAGAGATGATCGGCTGATCGACAGTATCTCGCATTGACGGCTCAAGCTGAGACCGGAAACGTCGCGGCGCACCATCGCCTTGCGCTCCGGCCGGCTCATCGCTTGAGCCCTTTGGCCAAAAAATCCCGCTCCACCGTCAACTGGCCGATCTTGGCATGAAGATCGTGGACCTCGGCCTCAATGTCCCGGCGCGCCTGGTCGGCACCGTGCGAGAACACCTCGCCCAAGCCATCCATCGCCTGGCGCTTCCACGTGCTGACCTGATTGGGATGGACCTCATAGCGCACCGCGATCTCCTGGATCGTGCGGTCGCCACGTAGCGCCTCCAGCGCAATCTTCGCTTTGAACTCAGGCGTGAACTTCCGTCGCTTCGTCATCTCGTATTCCTCCGTAACCGGTGGAATACACCTTAACCAACTGTCCGATTTTCCGGGACCACCTCAAAGAACGTTAGAAGCCAAAAACTTTAAGTTGTCTGATTCAATCTGTGCCAATCCCTTAGCGCATTACGCCTGCCGTTTGATTGGTCAGACTTAGCTTCTTTCGGAATTTGGAACAATGGACGAAGACAAACAGAATAAGACCGACGAAAGAGAACTAAACCTTAACGTTGATGGCTCCGATCTCCAGCAAATACTCATAGCCCTACAAAACAAACCAACAGACATATTTCTATTGGATATCGCGCGCTACATTGTTGGCAAGCGTCACTATGAAGCAGCGATGTTGGAAAGAGAAGTGGATGTTACGGAAGACGACAAAAAGCTTTGGAATGATGCAATAAGTCTGGCCAAAAAGGGAATGGAGGGATTTGGGGCGTCAACCCGAACCAGCCGGCTCATCCGCCCCATGGCAGCGATCGATAAAGTGTTCTTTGGCGCTCATAAAATGAAAGCGCTGAGCATTGGGCCTCGGACCGAGATGGAACTTCTGAGTCTGGTCGGTCACGGGTTCATGCCGCAAAATGTACACGGGTTGGACTTGATTTCTTACTCACCGTGGATCGATGTGGGCAACGCACATGATATGCCCTACGACGACAACTCCTTTGATGTTGTCATCGCTGGCTGGGTCCTTGTTTACTCGAGTGATCCGGCACAAATATGCAAGGAGATGTATAGGGTTGCCCGTAACGGCGCCGTTATCGCCATTGGCTCCACATATTGGCCTGAAGACGTACGCAAGAAGGAAGCGCCCGATCGCACAGCTGTACATTACCCATTGGTTGAGGACATTCTGCAAATGTTTGAAGGCCATGTGGATCAGGTCTACGTCCGCCACAATCCGCCAGACTTGTCTAAAGAAGGGCGAACCATTGTTCTTTTCGACATTAAGAAGTAGGCATGACAGCTGATATCGAGAATTACCCCAATTCATAATTTGATTCTGCGGCTCGATTAAGCCTTATTTAAACTTTGAAAAGTCAGGCGGGCGTTTTTCAAAAAAAGCGGCGATGGCTTCTTTCACTTCATCGGAGTTAAGCCGTTCGCTAAACACCTTGGCTTCCGCATCGATCCGGGCGCGGACGGTGTCTAGGTCCGCGTTCATCAAAGCTTTGGTCTGCCGCAACGCCGCCGGCGGTTTTAATGCCAGTTTTTTCGCCGCTCCCTGCGCCGTGGGTAATAGCTCGTCGGCAGAGCAGACTGCATTGACGAGACCGATGTCTTTGGCCACGGACACATCGAACATATCTCCCAGCATCAGCAACTCCGCGGCCCGGGCGTGACCGGCCAAGGCTGGCAGAACCAAGCTCGAGCCCAGCTCCGGCACCAATCCCAAATTCACGAACGGCATTTGAAACCGGGCCGTATCAACAGCGTAAACCAAATCACAGTGGAGCAGCATGGTGGTACCGATGCCAATGGCCAGCCCGTTGACGGCGGCCACCACCGGTTTCTGTGCCCCCGCGATGGCATGCATGAACCGGAACACGGGGCTGGCGGAATCCGTAGGCGGATTTTCCAAAAAATCCTTGAGATCGTTGCCGGCGGTGTAGCTGTCTTCAGTCCCTGTAATAAGAACAACGCGCGAGCTTCCATGCGGCGGTGGAGAATCCAAGCATGGCGAGCGGCCAGCCGTTTCGATCATGGACGGCGTAGCGCATCTGGGCGCCGACCAGGGGCTTGTAGCCGAGATAGTGGTAGCGGGCGACGAACTCGTTCCAGAGTTTCCCTTCGCGGGTGTTGCGCACGACGATGCGCATGTCGAGCGGTCGAACCTCGTCGAGGGTCTTCGGGGCGGGGAACAGCGGCGGCTCGGTGTCAGGCCCGAAGACGATGGGCTTGGGCCGGCCCTGCCTGCCCCTCGGCGGCGGCAGGGTAATAACGTCGTCGCGGTGCATGGCGAGCATGGTTAAGCGACGCTTATGGTGATAAATCCAATCCAGATTATCTATACAAGTACGTCGAGAAGGTTGAGTACCCCGGACTTGACCTATCGCATCTGTACTTGAAGAAGGACGACTGAAGGGCGAGGAATCCTAAACCGTAGGGGTATTACGACCATGCCAGGGAGGGCAAATGGTCGTTACGTTGCAGCACAAGGCAGATACGGGTTCTAACCAGCCCGCAAATGTTTATTTGCAATTAACTGCACAGGCCTATTCCTATAACAGGCCAGGCGGATTTGTCGTTTCTGTGCTCAAGCCGAAGATCGACCGCCTGTCTATAACCTTCGATATACAAGGCGAACTGACGCGGAAGAAAGTCAGAGACCGCCTTCAGACCCTGGCGTTGAATAACAGTCCTGTCGTCACGCTATGGCAAAAAGAGAAGGGTTGGGGGGCAAGTAAGTACTATCGATCCTATGCGGTGAGTGTAGGGGCAAAGAACACGGTACTGGTTCAGCATACCTCCTTGAATGCAAATCACCGCTTCCTGCGATTTGAATTCAATCCCTCTAAGAGTCTGGCCGGAAAAGAATCGTTTATTTTCATAACCTTGCTAGTCTACGGATGAAGACTTGGATGCTGGCGATCAGGAGCCAGGCAAGGGCGCTCTCGACGGTCGCCTTGAAGTCCTTCGCAAGGCGGCGGCTGCGCCCGAACCATGCGAAGGTGCGTTCGACCACCCAACGGCGCGGCAGCGCAACGAAGCCGTCCGCCTTGTCGTTGCGCCTGACGATCTCCAGCGCCCAGTCGCCGATCTTCTTCAGCGCACCGGACCGAACACCGGGGATAGTCATACCCCCAGGGGCAGTGGCCGCCGAACAGGACGACCAGTTGGACAACACCCGCTGTTGAGGGTCCCACATGAAGTGCTGGGCAAAGCCAGGGAACGTGGACGATACTGTCACCGTCAACAGGCGGGCATCGTCCACGTCAACGGCATCGAGATAGACCAAGGCCGAGGCGCCTGCGTCAAGATCGCCCTCTACCTGGTCCAGTACCAGATCGGACTCATTGTCCGCAAACTGGATGGTATAGGACCCAGCGTCGCTAGAAGGGTTATAGACCTGAATGAAGTTATCCACGATGGGCAGATTGGACACCGGCTCAAAAACCACATCCTCAGCGGATGTCTCGCCAGACCCCAATGCCACCGCCATCCAGCAGAGAGCGAGGCGCCAGAACCCCGGGCCCGGAAACTGTTCGGTATCGCAAGGACCTCTCGTCATCGCGCCGCACCCCCTTCCGTCAATCCCAGCATCTTCAGGCCTCGTGTTGCCATTGCGTCAGACCTGACCGGCGGGATCATAGAAAGTCTCGCATGTGTTGCCACCTTCCAAAAGGAGGGGAGGACACGAATTTATGGTGGATTTGTGCGCACCCCTGGCACACTGCAAAGGGCACGCAATCGCTCACGGTAACGCTTTTTGGTCAGACTCGACAAATCAGCAATCCTCTGACAGGCCGTCTTAAGTCGTAAGCTGCTGGAACGACTCATGAAATGACATTATGGGTCCGAACCCTAGAGCATAGGGCCAGAAAGTTGCATTGATTTGACCAAACTCTCGAACATTATCGAGCTCAACGCGCTGGTCGGCTTTGTCAGATTAATTTTTTATAGTCGCCTTTCCCTGTCCTCTTTTTTGCGATCCCAGGGCGCAAAGAACGGTGTTGTTTGGCTGAGAGGGGACAAGCACTGACGACGAAATTGGCTCATTAGTCAGAGAATTCCACCATACGATTTGATGCTGACAATGCGGTTGAGAAAAAATGAAAAAGTCGAGGCTTAGGTACAAGAACCTAATAATGCCTGCAGGCGATGAGCAACGGCATGAAGTCTACCATGGGCCTATGATACCGCGAACGTTGGACCCCGTCCTAGATGGAAGACCGGTAAGGTCTTGCGCAAGGTGTAGGAAAAAATTTCAACCTACCCTCAAGCGCCGTCTATTGTGTTCAAGGTGTTATAAGGATGAAGGTCACGGCGGACCTTACGCGAGATTATGACACCTGTCTGTTATTTCCGAGGGCCTTATCCGTCGACCTTCATGATGCAAACCTTCCAGGTATAGATGAAGTTTTATAAAGGGACAGAGGAGTGGGATGGACGGCCTGGAGCAGCTACGACAGAGGTTTAACCGCACCTTTGCACCCTGGGGGATAGAACTACCGCTCGACGCCCTATCGCCCGGTGTGGTCAGACTCATCGCTCAGAGGGGATGGAGCATCTGGACACGCCTCGACATCGACCCCGAGGATGGCCGGGAGCACCTCGACTACTATGCCATGCACCGCATGACCGACGACCGCCATGTGCGATTGTCCGCCGACGGCGAGGAGGAAAATCTGCCGTCCATTGCAGAGGGCTACGTCACACCCGAGGGCGCCACCGTGGCGGAGCAGGAAGAGGCGCGGAACAGATATTTTGCGCACAACCAGGCGGTGAAAAAGTTGCTGGAAGAGAAAGGCTTTGTCATGACGGATCAAGCTCACGGCAGCGCCCTCGTCAATCGCTATCTTCAAACTCACCCGGACAAGAAGGGCTTCGGATGAACGAGCGCCATGAAATCACCGCACCATGACATCCGCGAGACCTGTACATTTCTGTTTACCTTATCCGCTTGACTTGACTGTGGATCGTCCCGGCAGACTAAACGGAAGCTATAAAAGAGTTTGGCAACGAGTGACCTTGGTTAAAGACCGAAGCGGAACCACAGAGCGCTTTCACGCTCTCGGAACCGTTTTCAACTGACTTGCCAATAGCACCCCGACACTCTTGGAACGACGATTGCTGTATTTCAAATACTGGAATTTGTGCTGCTCGAATAGCTTAAGAGTGCTTGTAAAGGAGCAGCTGTAATTGGCCACAGCATCCGTTTCCTCCTCTCTTGAAATTTGGTCACCCCATATACTTCGTAATCTTTCTTTACATTTGCAGTCACCCGATTAACGTCAATAGTGGGACTGAAGTCTTCCGTCCTCCCCCTTGGAAACCTCAAGGAGGAGGACATGGTGAACAAAGACCACACTCTAGAACATTACCGAACCCAACTCGCTGATCTGGTCCAGGATCATGCAGCAAACTTACCTGAATACAGACCCCTGAACATCTCGCCATGGTTGGCGATGAGCCTGATGCAAAAGGCCATCCGGCGTGGGCGGGAAGAACTGGCACTGAGTGCTGCTGCTACCCTGCTGCATATCTCTCCTGAACGTTTGTGGCGACGGCTCCCGGGTCAAGGAATCGACTGCTTGGCGCAGCGCCCCGGCCGTGTCCTTGCCCCGCTTCAACGCCGGCACGGCCTTGAGCAGCTTGACCTTCACCGTGGACGCAGGGGCGGTCGTATACTTGCGGACCTGCACCAACGTCGGAGCCGCTCCGTAATCCTCGTCGCGCATCGCCATGCGCACGACGATATAGAATCGCCGACGGCGTTACCAGTGTTTTGTTGAGGGTGTCGAAAATGAATTCTGCACAAAGGGAAGAGGACGCTATGACAGGTATAACAAACGAGCACAGCCGAAAAAGGACATCTGGTTGCGACCCCTCCGCAAAGACTGGAAGCGAACGCTCAATCGTTGAATCCATCACTCTCATCACCGCGTAACCGAACGCTTTCCGTTTGAATCGTCATTGGCACCGTTCACCGCATCGGCCAGGGCTGCATACATGGCGACCGTTAGTGCATTTTTTTGTCCGGTCTATTGATGGTCAGCGTCAGAATTCGGTCCGACACCTCCGCCTTGATGTGTTCGGTCATGGCCCGGTCGTCCTCATTTCTATTTTTTGCGCGTGGCACCCAAACGCAAACGCAGGGCATTCAACTTTATGAACCCTTCCGCGTCGTGCTGATCGTAAACGTCGTCTTCTTCGAAGGTGACGTGATCCATGCTGTAAAGGCTGTGAGGGGACTTACGGCCCACCACCGTTACGTTGCCCTTGTACAACTTCAACCGTGCGGTGCCGCTGACATGGATTTGCGTCGCGTCGATGGCAGCCTGAAGCGCCTCCCGTTCCGGGGCGAACCAATAACCCGTGTACACCAGCTTGGCGTAGCGCGGCATGAACTCGTCTTTCAAATGGGCCGCTTCCCGGTCCAGGGTGAGGCTTTCAACCGCCCGCCGCGCCACCAACCAAATGGTGCCGCCCGGCGTTTCGTACACGCCCCGGGACTTCATCCCCACATAACGGTTCTCCACCAGGTCCACCCGGCCGATGCCGTGTTTGCCCCCTAGTGCGTTGAGTTTTGTCAGAAGCGCAGCCGGTGAGAGCTTCTCTCCGTTCACGGCAACCGGGTCACCGCCTTCGAAGTCAATCTCCACGTACTCAGAGTCATCGGGCGCCGCTTCCGGTGAAACACTCAGGCGGAACATGTCTTCGTCTGGTTCCACCCAAGGGTCTTCCAAGGCTTTGCCTTCGAAGGAGATGTGCAAGAGGTTTGCGTCCATGGAATAAGGCGCTTCTCCCCGCTTGTCTTTGGGTATGGGGATTTGATGCTTCTCCGCGTACTCGATGAGCTTGGTCCGCGATGACAAATCCCACTCCCGCCAGGGCGAAATCACCTTGATGTCCGGATTGAGCGCATAGGCGGTGAGTTCAAAGCGCACCTGATCGTTGCCTTTGCCGGTGGCGCCATGGGCAATGATGCCAGCGCCTGTCGCCGCTGCGATTTCCACCAGGCGTTTGGCGATGAGCGGCCGGGCGATGGAGGTGCCCAGCAGGTACACCCCTTCATACAAGGCGTTGGCGCGGAACATGGGGAACACATAGTCCCGCACGAAGTCCTCTTTGAGGTCTTCGATGAAAATCTCCTTGATGCCGAGCACCTCGGCCTTCTTCCGGGCGGGTTCCAATGCCTCGCCCTGGCCGATGTCGGCGGTAAAGGTCACCACCTCGCAATTCTTCTCTTCCTGCAGCCAGCGCAGGATGATGGAGGTATCGAGCCCTCCGGAATAAGCGAGGACGACTTTCTCGCGGCTCATGACAATGGTTCCCAATCGTCCCCCGGGCCCTGTGCGCCGGGGCGTGTGGCGGCGGAGTATAGGGAGCGCGGCTACCGGGGCAAGGGTTAGGGTGTTTGGTGTGCGCCGGCTTCTTTTTCCGCCCAGGCCTGCTCGGACCGTTGCCTTTGCTCCCGCGCGGAGAGTTTTTCTGAGTCCGTGCGCAGTTGACCACAGGCGGCGAGGATATCCCGGCCGCGCGGTGTGCGGATGGGGCAGGTCAATCCCGCATCCGCGAGTATTTGCTGAAACGTCTCAATGGTCTTCATGTCGGAACACTCATAGGGCGCACCCGGCCAGGGATTGAAGGGAATGAGGTTAAATTTGCAGGGCACCTTTTTCACCAGTTTCACCAAGGCTTTGGCATCGTCTTCCGAATCATTGATACCTTTGAGCATCACGTATTCAAACGTAATGCGCCGGGCGTTGGAGACACCAGGATACGTCCGGCAGGCCTCCATGAGATCCTTCAACGGATACTTCTTGTTGATGGGCATGATGGAATTGCGGGTTTCGTCATCGGCGGCATGAAGAGAGATGGCTAGGTTGACACGCAGCTCCTCGCCACAGCGTTTGATGTCCGGCACGATGCCTGACGTGGACAAGGTGATGCGCCGCTTACCCAGGGCAAGACCGTCTCCCGCCATGACGACGTGCATGGCTTTGGCCACGTCTTCGAAGTTGTAAAGCGGCTCACCCATGCCCATGAGAACGATGTTGGTCAGTGACCGCGCTTCATCGGTGGGTGTGGGCCATTCGCCCAGAGCGTCCCGGGCGATCATCACTTGTCCGACAATCTCTCCTGCGGTGAGGTTGCGCACCAGGCGCTGGGTGCCTGTGTGACAAAATCGGCAGGTCAGAGTGCAGCCCACTTGGGACGACACACACAAAGTGCCGCGATCTTCTTCGGGAATGAATACCGTCTCCGCCTTCTGGCCGTCGGAAAATTCCAGCAGCCATTTCCGCGTGCCGTCACTGGAGACCTGTTCTTGCGCGATGGACGGCCGGTCGATGGAAAACCTGTCCGACAGCCGGGCTCGGCAGGCCTTTGACAGGTCGGTCATGTCCTCGAAGGACCGGGCTCCCCGGTTATACATCCATTGAAAGATCTGGTTGCCCCTGTAGCGCTGTTCCCCCAGTTCAACAGCGAGCGCGGTCAAGTCCCCCTTATCCCATCCGAGCAAAGACGGCGATCCCTGCCCCGGCGGACTCACGGGCTTCTCAGGCGAAGTTTGTAGCGGGTCGCTGGCGTCTGGCATGGGCCCTCTTACGCCCAATTGCCTGAATCGCAAAGGGTTCTTGTCTCTTCATGGCCACAGAGACTAAAACATGGGTCCGGTCCCGTTTCCCGGGGATTTCAGGTCCTTACACCCAGTTGGGGTGACCGGCGGATCCTGAAAGAGGAGACGGGGGCACCGCAAGAGGGAGAGGGAGTTCATGGTCTTACGCGCGGTGTTGATGGCGACCGCTGCTCTATCGTTAGCGGCGTGTGGCGCCAACTATGATGTCATGGGGGCGCGGGACCTTCCCAACCGGGGGGCCGAGTTCCACCGTGCATTGCAGACGGACTATGTGGACCTGGCTGCCGCGGAAAAGGCGGAAGCCGATTGGGGCGACACCAAGACTTTTGTACAACGGGCCCGCCGGGCTGCCAGCGGGGATACCTTTCCTCCTGAAGCCCTTAACGCCCGTGATCTTCCCCAGTATTCCGTCGCGACGTTGAGCGAAGCCCGCCAGCGTTTGATGGCCGTGCTGACTGACCAGAACCGTGCGCGTCTCCCGGTGATGGCCGCCATGGCTCAATCCGGATTTGATTGCTGGATGCAGGAACAGGAAGAAGACCGTCAGCCGGAAGATATCGCGGCCTGCCGGTCCAGTTTCAACACCGCCTTACGCGCCCTGGAGGCGGCAGCACCCGCGCCTGTAACCGCCACGCCCGCGCCAGCGCCGGCCGATCCGGCCATGCCCGATCAGTTCCGCATTTTCTTTGATTTCGATTCCGCCGAACTCAACGCCGAAGGCCGTCAAGTTGTGAATCAGATTTCTCAGGCCCACGAGCGTTACAATCCGGCCACGGTTCTGGTGGTTGGCCATACGGATTCCGCCGGGTCCAGCGATTACAACATCATGCTCTCCCAGCGCCGCGCCGAGACCGTTTACAATGCTTTGGCCGCGCGGGGCATTCCGCCAAACGACATGCGGGTGGAAGCCTATGGTGAAGAACGGCCCGACGTGAACCGTCCCGACGGCACCGAGGAACAACGCAACCGCCGCGTTGATGTGATTTTCGAGAAGTAAGTTTAAGCCGCCGCGTCGCCGGGCTGCTGCTCCACATCGGTAAGCGTGGCGTTTTCCGAACACAACACACACTGCGGGTCAGGCTTCACCTTGACCATGCGGGTGGTCAGGTCGCGGGCATCGTAAATCAACAACCGCCCGGCCATGCTCTCGCCGATCCCAAGAATTTCTTTGAGCACTTCCGTCGCCTGTAGCGACCCCATGACCCCGGCGACGGAACCGAGAATACCCGCCTGCTCGCAGGTCCAAACGTCGTCGGGCGGCGGCGGTTGCGGATAAAGACAGCGGTAGCAAGGTCCGCCGGCGTGGGGTTTATACGTCGAAAGCTGTCCGTCGAAGCGCAGAACCGCGGCGGAGACAAGGGTTTTCTTTTCAAAGAAACAGGCATCGTTGATGACGAAACGGGTTTCAAAGTTGTCGCTGCCGTCGGCGACGACGTCGTAATCGCGAACCAGCGCACGGGCGTTGTCGGCAGCGAGACGCACCTTGTGAGGCACGATGGTTACGTCCGGATTGATGCCTGTCACCGTTCTCACCGCACTGTCCACTTTATGTGCGCCGATCTGATCGGTTGCATGCAACACCTGGCGCTGCAGGTTGGAAAGGTCGACGGTGTCGTCATCGATCACGCCGACGGTGCCTACGCCGGCCGCGGCGAGATACTGTATGAGCGGTGATCCAAGACCACCGGCGCCGACAACAAGCACCTTTGCGGCAAGGAATTTACTTTGTCCGTCCTTACCCACATCGGACAGACGAATGTGCCGGGCGTAACGTTCAAGCTGGTCTTCAGTGAAATCCATGCCTGTGAGCGATCCCGTTTTTCAACCTGTACCCGTGGAGCCGAAACCACCCGCGCCCCGGTCGGTTTCCGGCAGAGTATCGACTTCACACAGCGACGCTTGCGTCACAGGCGCGATGACCATCTGGGCAATCCGCTCGCCCCGTTCAATCTCAAAAGGGTCCTGCCCCAGGTTGGCGAGAATCACTTTCACTTCGCCGCGGTAGTCGGCGTCGATGGTGCCCGGCGTATTCAGAACCGTGACACCGTGTTTGGCGGCCAGGCCGGACCGCGGCCGAACCTGAGCCTCAAACCCTTGCGGCAAGGCCATGGCGAACCCGGTGGGCACCAAAGCTCGATCCCCCGGCGCCAAAACGAGGCTGGACTCCAAAGCGGCGTACAAATCCATGCCTGCCGCGTCTGCTGATTGATAGGACGGTAAGGGCAAGTCCGCCCCGTGGGGCAGACGCTTCAAATCCACTGCAACCGTTTCACTCATAACCCGCTTCAACATTTACGACTTGGTGTGATTGACATGAGCCGCGATGCGCTCGGCCAACCGTTCGGCGACTGCCTCTTTGCGCAAGGTCGGCCAACTGTCAACGCCTTCCTCCGTAATTACGTGGACGGTATTGCTGTCACCGCCGATGCCGCCAGAGACATCGTTGGCAACAATCCAATCGCAGCGTTTGGTTTCCCGTTTCTTTTGTCCGTAGGCGATGACGTTTTCCGTCTCGGCAGCAAATCCGATCACAAGACCCGGTCTGTCATTCTTCTCCGCGGATAGGGTGGCGAGAATGTCCGGGTTCTCCGTCAGTTTGAATGACGGCACGGTCCCATTTGCCTTTTTTATTTTCTGTTTGATCGCATCGGAAACGCGCCAGTCGGCCACGGCGGCGGCGCAGACCGCAATATCTGCGGGCAGCGCGTTCTGGCATGCGGTCAACATGTCTTGTGCCGTTTCGACACGCATAACCACAACGTCATCCGGGTTCGCTTGTTGCGTGGGTCCGGTGATCAGCGTCACCTTCGCGCCCAGGTCTGACAATGCCGCGGCAATGGCATGACCCTGTTTCCCCGAAGACCGGTTGGCGATGTAACGCACCGGGTCGATGGGTTCATGGGTGGGGCCACTGGTCACCAGCGCTTTGAAACCTTTAAGCGGTCCTTTTTTTTTACTGGATTGGAAAAAGTCATCTAACGCTGCAACGATGTCCGCCACTTCGGCCATACGGCCGTCGCCCACTTCGCCGCAGGCCAAGTCGCCTTCGCCTGGTCCAACAACTTGCACGCCCCGCTTTTGCAAAGTGGCGAGATTGTCCTGGGTGGCGGGATGATCCCACATCATCACGTTCATGGAAGGGGCGATCATCACCGGCTTATCCGTTGCCAGCAGTGCCGTGGTCGCCAGATCATCGGCGAGACCATAAGCCATCTTGGCCATGATGTTGGCCGTGGCCGGCGCGACAAGAACAATGTCCGCTTCTCTGCTCAAACGAATGTGACCCATCTCGCTTTCGTCCGTCAGAGAAAACAGTTCCTGATAGACCTTGTTGCCCGATAGGGCGGCAAGACTCATGGGCGTGACAAATTGGCTGCCCGCTTGGGTGAGAATACAGCGCACATGGGCGCCACGTTCCCGCAAGCGCCGGATGAGATCGGGCACTTTAACGGCGGCAATCCCGCCGGAAACGATCAAGAGAATATGACGCTCTTCAAGCACTTTGAGCCGTTTCAGGTGGTTCAAATACGGGCGCGGGACTCTATACCAAACCCATAGGGACGGTCACGCGGCGACCCAAAGCACCAGGAGTCCTGCGGCCAATGCCCAGGGCCACCAACGGGTCTGGTTTTGCGGGGGGCCACCGCGGATGGCAGCGGCTGTCTCGGGATCGAGGCGTAAACCGTGACGCCGGATCTGCTCCGCCGCCGCGTCCACACTGTCAATCAGGCGTGGAAGTTTCTCCAAGGTTTCGGCGGCATCGGTCACCGCATCACGAATCCGTCCTTCCGGCCCCAATTCCTTAACCATCCAATCCTCGATCAAGGGCCGTGCCAATTCCCACATGTTGACGCTGGGGGCAAGAGCCCGACCGACCCCTTCCGTCAGCAACATGCTCTTCTGTAACAGCAGCAATTGCGGCTGGGTCTGCATCTCAAACGTTTCGGTGATTTGAAACAGCTGACCCAAAAGCCGGGCGAGAGAGATCTCATTCAAGGGTTTTCCTAAAATGGGCTCGGCGATGGACCGGCAGGCTTGGGCAAAAGCGCCCACGTCTTTCGAGCTTGGGACAAACCCCGCTTCGATATGAACTTCGGCCACACGGGTGTAGTCCCGTGTCAGAAAACCGAGCAGCATTTCACCTAAGTGTTTCCGCGTGCGGTCATCCACCCGGCCCATGATACCGAAGTCCATGGCGATGATGGTGCCGTCGTCAGTGACGAACAGGTTCCCCGGATGCATGTCCGCATGAAAAAAACCATGATGAAAAACCATGCGGAAAAATACTTCCGCCGCCGTGCGCACGATGTCCACCGGGTCAAGACCTAGCGCGGTGACGTCTTCCGGCTTGTCGACCCGTGTTCCCGAAACCCGCTCCAGGGTCAGCACCCGTTCGGAGGTGCGCTGCCAATCAACCGCGGGTATTTGAAACCGCGGCTCATCGGCAAAGTTTTCGCTTAGCTCTTCGGCGGCGGCCGCTTCGAAACGCAGATCCATTTCAATGCGAACGGCTTCTTCGAAAGTTCTGACGGCCTCTACAGGTTTGAGGCGCCGGAGTTTGGGCTGCGTGCGCTCGACGGTTTCCGCAAGCCAATACAAGAGATCCAGATCGCGGGCGAAAGCTTCTCGGATGCCGGGCCTGAGCACTTTGACGGCCACGTCTTGTCCATCCGTCGTAACGGCAAAATGCACTTGGGCTATGGACGCTGCGGCAACGGCTTCCGCGTCTATGGAGCGGAACAGTTGATCGGGCGGGCGGCCGAAATCTTCGGTGACGATCCGTTCCGACTCATCAAAGGCAAATGGCGGCAAGCGGTCCTGCAACTGGGATAAATCGTCGGTCACGTCCGGACCCAACAAATCGGGACGCGTCGAGAGAGCTTGCCCCATCTTTATGAATGTGGGCCCTAACGTTGTCAGCGCTTGGGCCAGCCGCTGGCCCGGACGGAGATCCGCCGTGGAAGGATTAGCCTTGGCCGTGAAGCGCGCCAGGGCGGTGACAAAACGCCCAACGGCATGTCCTTCGAGGAGAAACAATGCGTCATGCCGGGCGAGCGTCCGTCCGATGACAAAGAGACGAAGGAGATTCCGGCCGGTTCGGATCATGGGGTACGAATCATTGGGTGCAGATCGTCGATTCTCGTCGGTGTCGCTTAAAATGACTGTCGCGGCTCATTACAAACGCCAGCCCGAATGAAGCGCAGCGACTCCTCCGGACAGATTGCGGACTTTAACGCGATCGAACCCTGCGCCGGTCATGAGCGCTGCCAATGACTCTTGATCCGGAAACCGGCGGATGCTTTCCGCCAAGTAGCGGTAGGCCTCACCGTCACCGGCGATCACCTGTCCTAAGCGGGGCAAGACCGTAAAAGAGTACCGGTCGTACAAGGCTTTCAAGCCCGCAACCTTGACCGCGCTAAATTCCAAACAGAGAAACCGTCCCCCGGGTTTTAGAACACGTAAGGCTTCTGCCAGGGCATCGTCGATGGATGTGACGTTGCGCAAGCCGAAAGCAATGGTATAGGCGTCGAAATGCATGTCCGGGAACGGAAGGGCCTGCGCATCTCCCGCCACCCAATCCAAACCGTGCACATATCCTGAATCCAATGCCCGGTCCCGCCCACGATCAATCATCGTCTGGTTGACATCGCACACCGTGACACGGCTTTGGTCGTGCGATGGTTTTGACCGGTCCAAGCGATCCAAAATACGAAAGGCGATGTCTCCAGTTCCACCGGCGACGTCAAGCACGTGCCACCCTGGTCCGGGCGCCAGCCAGTCCAGCATGGCCTGTTTCCAAAGCCGGTGAATACCGCCGCTCATGAGATCGTTCATCAGGTCATAGCGGGGCGCCACCGCATCGAACACGGCCCGGACCCGGCCCGCTTTCTCAACGACCGGTACGGTCTCATAGCCAAAATGAGTTGTTGTTTCAGAGGCTTGGTCGCTTGCGCTGATCATGAAGCGGAGCTTAGACGAAGGGTGCAGGCGGAGCCATCCCTCATCATGTGCCCAATCCCGCGTGCCACTCGCGGCAAATGGAAACTCGACAAATGCCTCAGGCTTGACGCAGTCTCCGGCCATGCCTGAACTCCCTGAAGTTGAAACCACCTGCCGTGGATTGGCCGGCGTGTTTGAAGGCCGGCGGCTATCCCAGGTTCAGGTGAGACGGCCGGACTTGCGTATCCCTTTTCCCGACGGACTGGCACAGAAGTTGACGGGCCGGCGCGTCGACCGTGTGCGCCGGCGGGCAAAATACATATGCCTTCATCTCGACGACGGCCAGGTGGCCCTCGCCCACCTGGGTATGTCGGGCCGTATGGCCATCACCACGCCGGATACCAAACCGGGAACCCATGACCATGTGGTCTTCGACACCGATGAAGGCCAGCGGGTGATGTTTAATGATCCGCGCCGGTTCGGACTTCTTACCCTCACGGCGGAACCCGACCTCGACCAGCACCGGCTTTTGGCCCGCATGGGGCCCGACCCTCTGGACGAGGCCTTTACGCCGGACGTTTTGTCGGCGGCGCTTAAGGGCAAAAACACGTCCATCAAGGCTGCCCTGCTCGATCAGAGGATCGTCGCCGGGCTGGGCAACATCTATGTCTGTGAGGCTCTTTTTCGTGCCGGGATTTCTCCGCGGCGCCGGGCCGGCACGGTTGCCGGAAAACGCGCCACCCGGCTGGTGCCGTCCGTCAAGGACGTGCTTAACGAAGCCATTGCCGCCGGCGGTTCATCCCTTAGAGATTACGTTCAGGCCACCGGTGAACTCGGATACTTCCGGTTCAGCTGGAAGGTTTATGGCCGGGAAGGAGAGCCGTGCCTTTGCGAGACACATAAAGACAGCAGCATTGTGATAAAACGAATTGTCCAATCAGGCCGGTCCACGTTTTTCTGCTCGAGGTGTCAGCGATGAACCGTCACTCCGTTTTCGCATTCTGTGCCATTGCATTCTTGTTTTGTTTACCGCGTGTCACCCTTGCTGCAGACACCTTTGTCATCGGTTTCGAAGATTTACCGTTGATGATAGGTCTTGCCCAAGTGCAGCAGGACAGTGTTTTGTTTGACACGCCCCAGGGCCGCATTGTACAGGCCTCCGCCACCGGTACGGTGACAAGAAACGCCGTGCT
This sequence comes from Rhodospirillaceae bacterium, assembly GCA_965207985.1. Classification (GTDB taxonomy): domain Bacteria; phylum Pseudomonadota; class Alphaproteobacteria; order Rhodospirillales; family Rhodospirillaceae; genus CBDBND01. Next base: position 31,419 of record CBDBND010000032.1, read on the forward strand.
GTCGTTTTATTCTTCGACGTTACCTCAACTGGGTTGGGTCTCCGTCGACCAGGCGACCTTTCAACGTGAAGGCGAAACCTTGCGCATTGAATTTACACAAACAGATCGGTTGTTGACGGTTCACTTTCTTGCCGAACCCAGTGCAACAGGACTCCGTTGACAAGGTAACCTCGCCGACGTATTCGCCCCCTCGCGTTTTTTTACCGGCCGCCGCTTCTGCAACCATCACCAGGGACCCGTTTTAGATATGGCTTATGAAAACATATTGGTAGAAACCCGTGGGCACGTGGGATTGATCACTCTCAATCGCCCACAAGCGCTTAATGCCCTTTCGTCCGGTCTGGTTGCCGATCTCGGCCAGGCGCTCGACGGATTCGAAGCCGACGAAAGTGTGCGCGCCATCGTCATTACCGGCAGTGAAAAAGCGTTCGCCGCCGGTGCCGACATAAAAGAGATGGCCGACAAAACATTTGTCGATTGTTATGTGGGCGAATTCATCACCAAGGGGTGGGAGCGAATCACAACCTGCCGCAAACCGATCATCGCTGCCGTCGCCGGCTATGCCTTGGGAGGGGGGTGCGAGGTGGCCATGATGTGCGACGTGATCATCGCCGCCGAGTCGGCGAAATTCGGTCAGCCGGAAATCACTTTGGGTATCATTCCCGGCGCTGGCGGGACCCAGCGGCTGACCCGGGCCGTGGGCAAGGCCAAGGCGATGGATATGGTGTTGACCGGCCGCCAAATGAATGCGGCCGAAGCGGAGCGAGTCGGATTGGTGAGCAGAGTTGTTCCTGATGACGATCTGTTGGATGAAACACTCAAGGCGGCTGAACGAATCGCCGATATGTCCATGCCTGTGGCCATGATTGCAAAGGAATCGGTCAACCGAGCCTTTGAGTCGTCGCTCGCCGAGGGAATCCGATTCGAACGCCGGATGTTCCATGCGGCCTTCGCTCTGGACGACCAAAAGGAGGGCATGGCGGCCTTTATCGAAAAACGGCAACCCTCTTTCAAACACCGCTGATCAATTAAGGGGTCACCCTCACAGACCGGGTCTGGCTTCAGAGGTTGACGGAACAGGTGTCCTTAACTATAAGGCGCCGCTCAATTTTTTCCTTCGACGACAGGACCAAATTATGGCCCACCACGCTTCGGCCAAGAAACGAATCCGCCGCAACGCCCGCCGCTTTGCCATCAATCATGCACGCATTGGGCGCATCCGGACGGCCATACGAAAGGTGGAAGAAGCCATCAAGACGGGTGATCACGCCGCGGCAACGGAAGCGTTGAAGAAGGCCATGCTCGAAATGATGCGGGGTCGTTCGAAAGGCGTTCTTCATGCCAATACGGTTTCGAGAAAAATTGCTCGCCTCAACGCGCGCATTAAAGCATTGGCAGCATAGCAAAAACTGTTTTTGAAGAACGGCCCTTACGATCCCAGACGAGCCGTTCCATATTTGTCCCATTGCGTTTAACGAGATCATGGCGCTAGGGTTACGTCACTCTACTTTTCACCGCTGATCTGTAGCTGCGTCCTCTCATTGAAAAGGCCGTGTTGATAGCATGCGTTTTTTTTCGTGAGACTCGGATCGTTTATCGTTTGAACGCTCTCGTTTCTGCATTTTCTGTCAAGCACACTTTCATCTTGTCTTTCCCCGCGCGCCGGATAGAGTTGGTGCCTTCGCTAATGATCGTTCCGCTTCACCGCTAAAGAAGGACGAATACGCGAACGTTTTTATTTAGATCGATAACCTCCCCTCCACTTTTGGACGTCTGAGATCTACAGGGGGAATCTTCAGACGTTTAGTAATGTGGATTGGGATGACGACAAGGACGCAAGGGTGAAACGAGGGGAAGAGGGCGCAGCAGACCAGTCTGAATGGGATCGCGTTAAAGTTAAACTTAGACATGAGTTTGGGGATTCAGCGTTTAAGAGTTGGGTAAAACCCATTGCCTTTAGCGGTTTGCAAGATGGTGCTGTCAATTTAAAGGTTCCCACCCGCTTCATGCGGGATTGGGTCGTAACCCATTATGCAGATCGTATCCGCACCTTATGGAGTGGAGAAAATCCGGACGTCCACCGCGTCCATGTCGACGTCGATGCCCCCCTGGACAGAGAGTCGTCAGACCATCAAGACCTGACGGACACCTTTACGGAAAAACCTCAAGAATTGGAAAGTGGCCCGGTCGCGGCAACGGGTGATCCTCTTTTTGATTCCCTGTCCGCTCCGCTCGATGCCCGGTACACATTTGAAAATTTTGTAGTCGGCAAACCCAATGAATTTGCTTATGCGGCAGCGCAACGGGTCGCCGATTCCGATCAGGTCAGTTTCAACCCGTTGTTTCTTTATGGCGGCGTCGGGCTGGGCAAAACCCACCTCATGCATGCCATCGCGTGGCAAATTAGACTTCGGTCGCCGCAGCGGCGTGTTGTTTACCTGTCCGCCGAAAAATTCATGTACAGTTTTGTCAGAGCCTTGCAGAACCACGATACGGTTTCTTTCAAAGAGCAATTCCGTTCCGCCGACGTTCTCATGATTGACGACGTGCAATTTATTTCAGGCAAGGATTCCACCCAGGAAGAATTCTTCCACACCTTTAACGCTTTGGTGGACCAGGGTCGTCAGATTGTCCTGTCCGCCGATAAGTCTCCGTCCGATCTCGAGCAAATCGGCGACCGGCTGCGCTCCAGACTGTCATCGGGCTTGGTGGCCGACCTCCATCCGACAACGTTCGAGCTGAGGCTCGGAATCCTGGATGCCAAGGCCGAGCAACTGGGGGTCACCGTCCCGCAAAAGGTTAAGGAGTTTCTGGCTCATCGGATCACCTCCAATGTGCGTGAGTTGGAAGGGGCTCTGACCCGCCTCAACGCCAATGTCCAACTGGTCGGCGGCGACATTTCCCTCGAGTTGGCCCATACCCTGCTCCACGATCTACTCAGGGCTCATGACCGACGCGTCACCATGGAAGAGATCCAAAAACGGGTGGCCGAACATTTTCAAATCCGACTGTCCGACATGAGTTCGGCCCGCCGCTCCAGGACGGTGGCCCGTCCCCGGCAGATTGCCATGTACTTGGCCAAGCAGCTGACGTCGCGCTCGTTACCGGAAATCGGCAGGGCGTTCGGCGGCCGGGACCATACCACCGTTATTCATGCCGTTCGTAAAGTCGAAGAGCTGATGAAAGCAGACGCGGCTTTCGCCGAAGATGTCGATCTCTTGACCCGGATGCTCGAGAGCTAACGGCCGCACCTTTGATCCGCTCTAACCCGCTGCGCAGGCATTTTCCCTACCGCCGGGCAAGCCCTATGGTATACTGATTTCCCTGTCGCGCAGTTGAGACTTTGTCATCGGCTGCGCCTCCCTCATAACTCGAAGACAGGGGCTCCCTTCAGGGCGCATTTTGGCCATTTTTGTGCCTGCCAGCGTCTCCTCAGGAGGGTGAGGGACTCGGTAAAGACACTGATTGATATTTGAAAACTCTGTTTGATAGTTGACTCACGCCCGCCCATGAAACTTGTCATAGAAAGATCCGCGCTCCTTAAATCTTTGGGTCATGTCCAAAGTGTTGTCGAGCGCCGCACGACCATCCCCATTTTATCCAATGTCCGGCTTGACGCAGCCAAAGGGTCGTTAAGCCTCAATGCTACGGACATGGATCTTGAAATCGTTGAATCCGCCCAAGCGGACGTCGGTCAGGACGGATCGACCACGGCGCCGGCCCACACTCTGTATGATATTGTTCGTAAGCTGCCTGACGGCGCACAGATTGAATTGACCTTTGGCGGTGAAAATCAGCTGACCCTGACGTCGGGACGTTCGCGGTTTCAATTGTCTTGCCTTCCGGCGGACGATTTCCCGGCTCTAGCCTCCGGTGATTACTCCCATACGTTCAGCCTGGCGTCGGCTGATTTGCGCTCCCTGATCGACCGCACCCGGTTTGCCATTTCAACGGAAGAAACCCGCTACTATCTCAACGGCATCTATTTGCACGCTGCGGACAGTGATGGCGTTGACGTCCTGCGCACGGTGGCAACCGACGGTCACCGCCTCGCCCGGGTCGAACTGCCGTTGCCCGATGGGGCCACAGGCATGCCTGGGATTATTGTGCCCCGCAAAGCGGTCACGGAAATCCGCAAGCTCATTGAAGAGGCCGACGGCGATGTTTCCGTCTCGTTGTCCGATGCCAAGATTCGATTCTCCACGGGAGAGACCGTACTGACGTCCAAGCTCATCGACGGCACGTTCCCCGATTATGAACGGGTCATTCCGACGGGGAATGACAAGGTTCTTGAGACCGACTGCAAAGTTCTTTCCCAGGCCGTGGATCGTGTATCGGCCATCAGTTCGGAGAAGTCCCGGTCGATCAAATTGAACATGGAAAAGGGCTTGGTCACTCTCTCGGCGTCCAGTCCGGAGCACGGTAGCGCCATTGAAGAGGTGGAAGCGTCTTACGATGCCGGACAATTGGAGATCGGATTCAATGCCCGATATCTGCTCGACATCATGCAGCAGATCGAAGGCGACGCAGCCCGGTTCACCATGGCCGACGCAGCGTCCCCGACGGTGATCCGAGACGTGTCCGACGGATCGGCCGTCTACGTCCTCATGCCGATGCGGGTGTGAGCGCTCTGACGGATACACCCTCGCCAGACCCGACACCGCCGGAGGTCCCGTCTAAGGCCCCTGGCGTGGTCCGCCTCATGCTGACCGATTTCAGAAATTATGAGCACCTCGTGTTGGAGCCTGATACGCGGTCCGTTGTCCTGACCGGCGAAAACGGTGCTGGGAAAACCAACATTCTCGAAGCGTTATCCTATCTCGCGGCGGGCCGGGGATTGCGCGGTGCCAAACTATCGGACATCGGGCGTCGGACCCCCGGCGACACAGAGACAAAATCGTGGGCCGTTTCGGCCGATTACGAAACAGGGGCCGGCTCGGTTCGTTTGGGAACAGGCCTTGATGCCGACAACGCTGACCGGCGCATGGTACATATTGATGGCAAGCTGGCCAAAGGTCCGGCGGCCCTTGCCGCTCATGTTTCTGCCGTGTGGCTGACGCCCGCCATGGACCAGTTGTTCACCGATACGCCGGGTGAACGGCGTCGGTTTATGGATCGTTTGGTGACGGCGTTGGATCCTGAACATGCGTCCCGCGTTGCTGCCTACGAGCAGGCCAACCGTCGGCGCACCCGGCTCTTCCGGGACGGGGTGACCGACGCGTCTTGGTTTGAAGCCTTGGAAGACACCATGGCCCGCTACGGCGTCGCTATTACTGTGGCCCGCCATGATACGGCGGCGCGCCTGAACGCAGCCTTAGCCGACGATGATGGACCGTTTCCAGCCGCCCGTCTTGGCCTGCGCGGGACCATCGATGAATGGGTCGATTCCATGGCCGCTGTCGACGCTGAAGAAGCTCTGAAAAGTGACTTAGAAAGAGACCGCCTGAATTGGTCTAAAGACGACGAGCCCCCCTCGGCACAGGGGCCCAACCGGTCAGACCTCGACGTGGTGATGGCGTCTAACGGCCGCGTGGCCGCCTCCTGCTCAACGGGGGAGCAAAAAGCCCTGCTGGTGTCGATCATTCTTGCCCATGTGCAGGTCCAGACGGATCACAAGGGCCGGCCGCCACTGCTTCTTCTCGACGAAGTGGCGGCCCACCTCGATCAGGACCGCCGCCACTGTTTGTTTGAACGGGTGCTTTCGTCGGCCAGCCAGGCATGGCTCACAGGCACAGACGTTGGTACATTTACGGAGCTTGGCTCATCGGCCCAAATGTTCTCCGTTGCCGATGGTCAGGCCTCACCCGTCGAACCGGCGACCATACTGTCTCATCCCAAGATCGGTGGAGTGCCCCGATGAGCGAACGTGCTGCAGACGCAAATACCACAGACCCTCAAGCCTATGATGCTGAGTCCATCAAGGTTCTGAAGGGTCTCGAAGCCGTCCGAAAACGCCCGGGCATGTATATCGGTGACACCGACGACGGCTCCGGTCTACATCACATGGTCTACGAGGTCGTCGATAATTCCATCGACGAAGCCCTGGCCGGCTATTGTGATCGTACAGAGGTTGTCTTGAATGGGGACGGCTCTGTCACCGTACGCGACAATGGCCGCGGTATTCCCGTCGACATGCACAAAGAAGAGGGAGTGTCGGCTGCCGAAGTGATCATGACTCAGCTTCATGCCGGCGGTAAGTTCGATCAGAACTCCTACAAAGTCTCCGGCGGTTTACACGGTGTTGGCGTGTCCGTGGTCAACGCTCTTTCCGAATGGCTGGAGCTATCCATCTGGCGCGACGGAAAAGAACATTTTATCCGCTTCCAGCACGGCGAAGCGGAAGCGCCTCTTGAGGTTACCGGCGACGCACCGGAGGAGGACGGCAAACTCAAGACTGGAACCGAAATCAAATTCTTGCCGGCGACCAGCACGTTCACCATGACGGAATTTGATTTCGGCACATTGGAACACCGCCTGCGGGAACTGGCCTTCCTCAACTCAGGTGTGTTTCTCCATCTCATCGATGAACGTCACGCTGAAGCGAAAGCCGTCGAACTGCACTACGAAGGCGGCATCGAAGCCTTTGTGCAATACCTCGACCGTTCCAAACAGGCGCTGCACGAGCCGCCCATCACTGTGCGTGGTCAAAAACAGGGCATAACCGTAGAGCTGTCCCTGGAATGGAACGACAGCTATCACGAAAACACGCTGTGTTTTACCAACAACATTCCCCAGCGGGACGGCGGCACCCATCTGGCCGGGTTCCGAGGGGCTTTGACGCGGACCGTCAATGCCTACGCCAATGAATTTGGCATCTCCAAGAAGGAGAAAATACAGTTGTCCGGCGATGACATGCGCGAAGGCTTGACCTGTGTGCTGTCAGTCAAAGTTCCCGACCCCAAGTTCTCGTCCCAGACCAAAGACAAGCTGGTGTCATCTGAAGTACGCCCGGTGGTGGAAGGCATCGTCGGAGAAAAACTGAGCGAATGGTTCGAAGAGCATCCCCAGGAAGCACGGAAAATTGTCGGCAAGGTGGTGGAAGCGGCACTCGCACGGGAAGCGGCGCGCAAAGCTCGCGAACTCACCCGCCGTAAAGGCGCCCTCGATGTGTCCTCTCTGCCGGGCAAATTGGCCGACTGTCAAAGCCGGGATCCGGCCCAGTCGGAATTGTTCCTGGTGGAAGGGGACTCCGCCGGCGGCTCCGCCAAGCAAGGGCGGGACCGGGCCTTCCAGGCGATCCTTCCCCTGCGCGGCAAGATCCTCAATGTGGAACGCGCCCGCTTCGATAAAATGCTGTCGTCCAATGAGATCGGCACGCTGATTACGGCCTTAGGGACAGGGATCGGCCGGGAAGAATTCAATCTCGCCAAGCTGCGGTACCACAAGATCATCGTCATGACCGATGCGGACGTGGACGGCAGCCACATCCGCACCCTCTTGTTGACGTTCTTCTACCGGCAAATGCCCGAGCTGATCGAAGCGGGGCATTTGTATATCGCTCAGCCGCCTCTGTACCGGGCCAAGAAAGGCAATTCGGAAGTCTATTTGAAGGACGACCGGGCCATGGAAGACCATCTCATCGAAGGCGGTCTGACGGATGCGGTCCTGGTCACCCAATCCGGTGGGCAGGTCGCCGGCGATGATCTTCGCGCTTTGGTGTTCAAGGCACGGGACATCAAGAACTCTCTGCAGCAATTAAGCCTGGCGTTCCCCATGCATATCGTCGAGCAAGTGGCGGTGGCCGGGGCGTTCAATCCGGAAGTGCTGTCAGACACAAACACGGCCGCCGCCGCCGCAGAGTACATCGCCAAACGGCTGGACCATTTGGAAAGCGAATATGAAAAAGGCTGGACCGGCGAAGCGGCGGATGAAGGCGGTTTGTGTTTCTCCCGCACCCTGCGCGGGGTGACCGAGACGCATATTCTCGATGCGCCCACGTTGCATTCCAGTGAAGGCCGCTATCTGGACTCCCAAGCCGCCGAACTGCAGGAGGTCTACACCCATCCGTCAACGCTGACGCTCAAGGAAAAAGAAGTGAAAGTGTCCGGACCGGTGTCTTTGATCGACGGCGTGCTGGCGGAAGGCAAGCGGGGCACCAGTCTGCAGCGCTACAAAGGATTGGGGGAGATGAACCCCGATCAATTGTGGGAAACCACGCTTGATCCCAATGTGCGCACCCTTCTGCAGGTTAAAGTGAGCCATGCGGACGAAGCCCACGAGGTGTTTTCAACACTGATGGGCGACGTGGTGGAGCACCGCCGCGAGTTCATACAGGACAACGCTCTTAACGTAACGAACCTGGATATCTAGACCGTGTGATTCTCCGGCAATCGCAGAAATTCACCATGACCACTCGTCTCTGCTTCTTCACGCCCGTTGTACTTTCGTTTCTGATTTTTGCGACAAACGCACTGAGTCAATCCAATACATACGTCGGTGATCACGGGCCCTTTGACGTCGCCTACGCACGCAACCTCGTCCTTGATGTCCCCGCACGGCCTGAGCCCTTCATCGTCCAGGTGACTTATCCCGTCGATGCCGAACGGTCTCCCCTCGTCGTCTTTTCACATGGGTTCCGCTGCCAGTGGCAAGGCGATGACGCCCTGGTCAACCATTGGGCGCGCCATGGTTATACCGTCGTCCAACCCCGTCACTTGGATGCCGAACCCGACTCCAAGGCCGAGGTCTATGCGCAAGAGATCATCTGGCATGAACGCCGCCGCGACATGGAACGGAGCCTCAATCTGATTGAAAAGATCATGGCGGCCGTCCCCGATTTGGAGGGGACTCTTGATCTCTCCACCGTGATCGCGGCTGGACATTCCTACGGTGGGTTGACGGCCCAATCCGCTGGAGGTGCGACGACGTTTTCAAGGGGCGAACCCAATCAACCGGTTCACGAGCCTGACCCGCGCTTCAAATCCGTGGTCGCCGTTTCCCCGCCAGGTCATATGCCGGGCTTTATAGATGAGAACTCAGCCAAAACCATCGACCGGCCCATGATTGTCACCACCGGTACGCAAGATTTCGTTCCGCCGATGATGCCCACCTGGGAAGTGCACACCGATACGTATGTGGGTGCCCGACCAGGAGAAAAGTATCTGGCCGTCATTGACGGGGCCGATCACCGCTTCGGCGGTCTCATATGCGGAGATGTGGGGACCGAACCCATGGATGAGCAATTGGTCACCCTGAATACGGCAACTCTTGCATTTATGGATTACACCGCGCGCGGGTCGCAAACCGCGAAAGCCTATTTGGATGGCTTGGCCGGTGCGGGCCGGACCGATGCCATGTATGCGTTTGAAATGAAGTAAAGTGAGACGACTAAGTGTCGTTAGCCCGTACAGCGTCAGCTGTCATTAGCGACGGCCAGCTGAACGCGGTCGTCACCGTCCTTGAGTTTATCCACCGTATCGAGATGGTCTTCCCAGGTGTCCGCATATTCGGACAAGGCGTGGGCGAGGACGTCGTCCACGGGCTTGTCCATGCGTGCGGCGAGCGCTTTCAGGCGCTCTTCCAGGTCCTTGGTAATTGTCACCTTGACGGTTTTTTTGGCCACCCGTCGCTCCCGTTCCGGTCCCTGATTTAGGGTATTAACCGCTGACTAACCCTAGTTAGTCGATCCTGAAAGACGCGGAGATTCTCTGTAATAGACTGTTATTGCGGATCAATTTTGTTGGCAATGGTGGTTCGGAATCGCCGGATTTTCTATACTGCAAGGCCGGTTCCTTGCAATTTCCGGATCAAAAAATGCGCCCCACATCAGCCGCCCCACATCAGCCAATGACGTCCCTTCTTTAGATCTCTTCCGCACCGCGCTTGAGAACATTCTCGATCAACGGCACGAACTTTATCGGCTCACCGAGTTGATCGATTGGCAGGGTTTTGATGAGGCGTTTGGTGTCTTGTATTGCCCTGACAACGGCTGCCCGGCCAAAGCGACGCGGCTGATGGTGGGGCTTCAATATCTCAAGCACGTGTATGGTCTGTCCGATGACCAGGTGGTGATGCGCTGGGTGGAGAACCCTTACTGGCAGCATTTTTGCGGCGAGGTGTATTTTCAGCATCACCCGCCGATTGATCCCAGCAGCATGTCGCGTTTCAGACGGCGCATTGGCCATTCAGGGTGCGAGAAAATTCTGCGGGCCACAGTTGATGCGGGTGTTCGGAGCAAGACGGTCAAACCCGACGACTTCAAGCGTGTGACGGTGGATACCACGGTGCAGGAGAAGGCGGTGGCCTTTCCCACCGACAGCAAATTGCTGAACCGTTCGCGTGTGCGTCTTGTCAAGCTGTGCCACACACACGGTGTGGTGTTGCGGCAGAGCTACGCCCGTAAGGGCCCTGAGGCGCTGTTGCGGGCCAACCGTTATGGTCACGTCCGGCAGATGAGGCGCATGGGTGGTCAGATTAAGAAGCTCAAGACCTATCTGGGCCGGGTGGTGCGTGACACGGAGCGCAAGATCGCGGGCCATAAGGGGTTGCAGGCGATTTTTGCCGGGGAGTTGGCGCTGGCCAGGCGGCTGCTCAGTCAACAGAAGATGGATCGCAACAAACTGTATAGCCTGCATGCCCCGGAGGTGGAGTGCATCGGCAAGGGCAAGGCCCACAAGCGTTATGAGTTTGGTGTCAAGGCCAGTATTGCAACGACAAACAGGAGCAACTTTATCGTTGGCGGCATGGCGTTGCCGGGGAATCCCTTTGATGGGCATACATTGCCAACAGCGTTGGAGCAGGTGCGCCGTTTGACAGGCTGTGTGGTTGAAGAAGTGTTTGTGGATCGTGGCTACCGTGGCCATGGCGAGGAAGCATCAAGGGTGTACATCTCGGGTCAACGGCGTGGCATAAAAACACAACGGCTGAAACGGTCACTGAAACGGCGTCAGGCGATTGAACCGGTTATCGGCCATCTGAAATCGGATGGACTGTTGGGACGCAATTACCTCAAGGGTACTGAAGGTGATCGCATGAATGTGGCACTGGCCTGTGCCGGCCATAACCTAAGACTGATCCTGAAGCGGCTCAGAATTTATTGCGCCCGCATTTTGGGCGCTACGTTGCTCCGGGACATGATCGGATTGCATGGAACGCGTCTTGCGGCGTCAATCATCCGATGGAAGCGACGGATGGCGTGGCAGACTGAACCTAACAGCACACATCTAACGCTCGTAGTGGTATGAAAAACGGGTTCTTCAGGATCGACTAGCTAAACCCTGCCTTACACAAAAGCGTGGACAGGTTCGACGGATCAGCCGTAACGCCATGTTCCGCCTTCAACCAGGCAGCGAGGTCCGCCATGGTGATGTCCGGCGCGGCCTTTACCTGCCCAATCAGGGCATCGCGGTGGCATCCTAGCTTGCCCGACCCGCTGGGCCGGCCCTGCCGGGCGGGGTCCACCGAACCGGTGGCCGCATACCGGGCCTGAATGCGCACCGCCGTCGAAGGCGCGACCTCAAACTGAGCCGCAACTTCACGGCGCTACTTGCCCGCCGCAATGCCGCGCACTATCCGAAGACGAAGATCATGCGATATTGCTCTTCCCATAGGGCACCTCCTACACCCCAGGGAATCACTAAAGCTAAAGGGAATCCCCATAATCAAATCGATTCAAATTTCTCGCCCAATGCTCTAGTTCCGAAATCTAAAGTGTGACTATTTCCACGCGCCGAAGGTGAACCACTTCAGGCCGCCTTGCAGTTTGCCCACATTGCCTTCGACTTTATTGGCATCTTCTTTGGCTGCGTCTAAAACGGCTTGGGCACCGTGATTGTGCTGGCTGGGAATGATGAAGCAGACGAACTTGCCTTCATCAAACCCGGCATCGATGACGGTTTGGCGGATGTCGAGATCGCGTAAGGACTTATAGAACGGCTCTTTGTTATAGTAGGCGTCCCAGTCCAAATAGAACTGCTCGTAGGGCGGCACGTCCGCATTCAAGGGCAGTTCCATGTGAATCATGAGCCCGCCGGGTTTGAGCACTCGGTGACTTTCTTCAAACACCTTGGCCACGTCTGTCATGGGCATTTCATGCAGCACCATGGCTGACCACACGATGTCGACGCTGTTGTCGTCGAAGGTGAGGTTCGTGCCGTTCATCTGATGCCAATGGATGGGATGGCCCATGGCTTTACAGCGGGCATGGCCGTAACGCACGTTGGGCGCGCCGGGATCAATGGCATGGATCTCCATTTCCGGCCACGCCTCCAACCAGGGCAGCGTGTTGAAACCGATGGTGGCGCCGATATCGATCATTTTTTTCGGCGCGAAGTCCGGAAAGCGGGCCTTGAGAAATTGGGAGACGGACCGGCCGGTATCGTCCATCTCCGGCCCAAGGTAGCCCATGAGAAAGACCGACAGGCCGTTGTCGTAAAGCGCCCCTTGCGCAACATCGCCGTCGAACCGTTCAGTGTGATAGCAGCCGGGCATGAGGTGCACGTCGAGCGCGCTGATGTAGCGCGGTATTTCGAAGTCCGGATCCAAATGTAAGGTGGTGTCGCCGTCGTTCATAGCGGCCGACTTTTCCGCTAGTTCTGTGCTGGACCGGTCGATGCCGGGCAGCACCGAACGCCAGACCAGTTCCTGGGTGCTGTTACGCACCGCCGAATAGAATTTGAACAGCGTGTCCGGCTTCATCGCCTTGTGAATCTCGGGACCGTCTTGAGGTGCCCGTCCATGGCTACGTTCGAATGCCGGTGCAACGCGGCGGTCGTATACCGTGCGCATGTTGCCGGCGAGATCGCCGAGCACAAACTGACGCATGCTGGTGACGAATCCCTGCCGGGCGGTTTCGTCCCGGGTGGCGTCTATGGCGAGGTCATGGCTGAGGCGCGTGGGCATGGCGTGGTCCTTGAATCATCGAGGAACGTTGATCTAAGGATACACCCGACAGAACGCGCAAACAATCGGCTGCGACGGAGGACCTCAGTGGGCGAAAAACACCGGCAAAGGCGCATGCTTGGTCATGCTTTGGGTCACACCGCCGAGCACCATCTCCCGCCAGGGATTGTGGGTGTAGGCGCCCATGACGAGACAGCCGGCACCCGACTCCTCACACTTTGCCAGCAACGTGTCGGCAACTGATGTTTTGCCCCGGTCAAGGTGCATGGACTCCACCTCAATGCCATGAAGCGTGAGATAGGCCTCTGCATCGGCCAGTGGTGTCGCACCGCTTTCGAGATCACCGACCTGAACAAGCAGCGCCTGACCAGCTTTGGTCATAAGTGGAATTGCGTTGATCAAGACGCGTGCCGCTTCGGCGCTGCCGTTCCAAGCGACAACCAATGATGCTGCAGGGTCGAAACTTGCATCACTCGGCACCATCAGAACAGGCCGCCGCGCATCAAACACAGCCTGCTCCAAAGTGCGCAAATCTGCAAACGACGAGCGCTCGCCAGGACAGGCCAGAACGATGACATCGGCGAGGCGACCTAAACGCGCCACCACGCTTGGGTCGCCATCGTGGGCATGCCACTGGCAAGTGGCAGTGTCGTGACGGGCTATGGATTTGAGCGAGATACCATGCGCTTGGCGCGCTTTTTCAAACAGATCGTTCGCCACCGAGCGCTTGTGAGCCTGTACCTTTTCTGCAGTCTGATACAGTTCTTCGTAATACGTTGCCATCATGCCGACCCCGGTGTCAACGGCGGTGGGATTATGTACCGGCGCGGCGGCGTAAAAATGTACCACGGGCGTCGGCGGCAGCTTGTCCCGGTAGTCCACGGGAGGGCCCCGCGCGCGGGGCGACGCGCCCTTCGCGCGGCTGGCGGCGGCCCGCACGATCTGGGCTTTGCTGGCCCATGACCGGGCGTACCAGGCGAACTTCGTCAGCCAGGTTTAGGCGCGGCTGACGAGGGAAAGAACGACGAACCGAACTAGGAGGTGACCGCTGAAAGGTTGCGCAAGGCACGACAAGGAGTGATGGCAAACAGGTCAGACCGCGATCCGTTAAGCCTGAATCCGAGTAAGGGCTCACAGCCCACGGAAGAGAAACGAGGCGCGGATCGGCAGATTCCATCAGGGCCAGCGGGCACCAGGTCCCGCATCAACAGGCCGGATACAAAACTGCAATCTGCCTGCCCGTCACATCCAAATCGGTCCTTGCGTCCCGGGAGGCGTCCATACAAATCACGGATGCCTCGAAAACGGAATCCCAAATCGCAAGGTTCCGAGCCTCAAAACCATGAAATCCTGCAATACCAGTTACCGCTCCAAAGCCAAAATGCCAACCTACTCAGGAAGTTGCCCGTTGTTCACGGTCAACTACTGCCTGCGAATCAATCAAAAACTTATGTCAGGAATTTTGGATTCAGGTGATTGGACTATTCGATGGGCGCTAGCAACTCGGGTGCCGTGACCAACTGGCGTATGCCATGCGATTTCATCTCGTTGAACACGTTTCCTTGCTCTGCCCATCGGTGCAGAGAGTTGATGTCGAGCTTGGCACACTCTGGCCGCACGTTCCATGTTACTTTGGCTGGAGAACAAGAACGTTGATCGTATGACGGACCGGTCGTCGAGCCGCGAAATAACACAGGCTTGCCAGTCGTCGTCGGTATCGACTTGGCCTGATGCCGACCGTCGACAATGTTACCCCCATATGCCATTGCATTGAAATCAAGTGCATTTGGATCGTTGACAACGAGAAATGCCTGAGCTTCTACGCGCAACAGCGGGTCGCTGCAGCCTTCCGGAACGCACGCGTCAAGTCCCTCACCCGGCGTAGCTACGCAGGACGTGTGCACCCAATGTACTTCGATTGTATCGCCGGGCCGCACACCTTGGTAAGCGCCTTCTGCGGGCATAAGTTCATCTGGGCTTAGATTGGGCGTTTCGTTGCAGGCATACCCACCGTCATAGGCATCGCCAACAAAAATACTGAACCCCGGACCTTTGTGCTCAGCATTGGTATGCGTGTGTATGTTGCAGAGGTTCATTTCACCAGCTGGTGGCGCTAAGGGGAATGCGTCCGTGTTCATGCCAGCCCTATTACTGATGTCCCGCGGGGACTGTGGTCCCATGTCGACGCAAAGCTCTGTGTCTACCCGTTGGGTAGAGGTATTAGCAGACGAGCCGGAATTAGCCGTATTCTCTCCATCGCAACCGATTAAGACCACTGCAAGCGCGATACTCAAACTGAAATAAAATCTCATTCATGTGGCTCCTAATGCGGGCATCGTCAGACGACCCTGACTAAACCTTCAAACCTTATAGTCAAGGATTGCCAGCTGGCAAGTTGACGACACACAATGGGGGCTTTGGCCCTAGCTGGCCGTGACGGTTTAGATGGCGTGAGTGTTTGACGTATTTCAGGACGTCGCGTGAGGTAACGGCCCGTCAAAAGGGGATCGTATCGGACTGAAGTGGTTCATCCGTGGAAAGTCTTGTCCCTTCCGAAAACCCCATCCAGAAGCTTCTGCTTCGGTCCAAGGGGCACTTTCAGACTAAATTGGCTTGAACCAGTAAGTAAGGTCAAGGCCGCGTGTCTGAATCAAGTTTAGTTCAGCGATTTGCCGCACCGAGTGTCAAGCGATCATAAATCCCTGATTCGGACAGCCATCTACGCGCAGAAGGTCGGTTAGGGCGCGCTTAGCCGACAGCAGTTAGAACATCACCATTAGGCCACCGAGCGTGATCGCTGTCGTGCCATCCTTGCAATTTCGACCTCCACAAACGAGCGATAAGTTGGGAACATTTGGAAATAGCTAGCACGCAAATAATCGCCAAGGCATTGTCAGGCTAACTTGGTGGGAACAGAAGAAATCCATAGTAGTCATAAGGACTGTCCCAGAACAAGCTGCTGCTATTCGACTAGGCCGGCAGCTCGGGTGAGCAGTTGAAACAACTGAAGGGATTTTGCATCGCTGAACACTATGTGAGCTTAAATTTACTTTAGTAGCTGATTTAGTCTAACAACACCCATCCTTCATTAGACAAGGTCTCGCCGGTTTCCTATCCTTGCGTACGGGTCAGCGCCATCTCAAGGTGTGATCACCTCGGTAGATTGCACCATGAATACCGTCGGATAACGTAATTGGAAGGGACAGAGGGGACTGGTCACCGAACAGAGATAACCCCAAAAGGTAAATTTAACCCATACACGAATATACGACGGGCCGCTAATATCACCAGTTGAGTCGCTAGAACGCTATCTGGAGAAGGGCGGCACAACTATCGTCCAAGCCGCGTTCGAGCACTCTTTCTTCCTCCATCCAAATGAGGTTCGGCAAAAAACGCCCTTCTACCCGGATCGGGCTCGTCTCAGCCGCAAGCACTATCCGAAACTTGACAGGGGCGACTCAGCCCTGTGGGAGGGACGCGAAGTCAAGCTGGGTGACAATAACGCAGTTCAGAGGGCCTGGGCAGGCTATTCCGGACGGCCCATCGAACGCGCTTCCGGCTATAGCGTTCGCCACGTCTGGGGGCATCCGTGGGATCCAGACGCGTTCACGGCGGGTTGGAATCTTTGTTACATGCCCTTCTGGGCGGGTATGCTGACGGAACAGCAGCACCCCCACCGCGAGCTGGAAATTGCGATACGCCAAGCGGCATGGAACCTTTACTTCCGGGACGACCCTGTGTGTGATCCGCCGAATTATGTCGTCAACCCCGGCATGAATCTGGACTCAGTCCTTCGTGGACAGCCCGTATTGATATTGTCTGGGGCATAGCCCTAGCCAACCGACCCGTGTTGTCGTCCGAGGCCTCGTGTGACGACATGGATGCATTTATGCCCGAGAATAGCAAAGGTTCTCAGCGGCGGTACTAGTGGGACCTGCTGAAAGAGGCACGGTAGTTACAAAGCAACTGTCAAGAACATGCTTCCAAGCATCCAGGGAGAAACAGAGTTGACCGCCAAAAAAAGCTAGATTTGTGATGGGACGGGGTCGGAGTTGAAATAAGAGAGCCATCAGGCATTAGCGCAAGAGAGTCCTTAGCCACCTGGGGATTAGGCGGAGATTGTAGCCGACGTCGCTCAAGACGGCGTTAGTGTGGTCGCCGAAGCGATGATCCGTTTTGAGGTTTCCAATGAGCCCGGGAAACGCACCGCACGCCGTGACGGCGGTTTTACATGAGATGGCTGCCGGAGACAACCGATACGGAGTGCAGCGACGGCACGGCAGCCAATGATGGCGAAACGCCCAGCTCCACATCGCAAACCCGCGACCGTTCCGATGGACCAAGTCCGCCGCCGACATCCTGGCCACCATCAAGCGCTTCTGTCTGCGGACGCTAGAAACCGCCGAACGCCAGAAGAAAATCATCAAAACTTCAGAATCGGGACACTAGCTATGGGCGAAGTTTTCGAAAGGCACGGTTAAACGGAAAGGGCAGGTTTACTTATTCCAAGTCAAGGCAACCAATTCTGGATCTTCCATCGCCCGCCTCTCGGAAGATAGGAAGTCGTAATAGCCGCAACGTCCACCCGGGTAGTCGCGGCATATTTTCGGACGTGCCTCATAAACTGTGCAATGGCGCTCCTCGGTATCGAAGAACTGGCAGACCCTACCAAAATACTCATCTTTTTTTCGGCGCATCACATAGGGCGTCCGCGCTTGGGAATGCGATTTCGTAAACTTCTTGCTGGCCATTTTGAAACTCAAACCAAAATATTTGGCCAAGCGTTCAACATCACGTTTCGTTAGTTCTATAAGAGGATAAGAACAACAATAGCCCGGACACTTTGCACAATTATACACGAGCATTGACTCCTAGTTTGGATACAGCCTACAGGGCATTGTCAGATTAATCAGTCAAGAGCATAAGAAGCCTTAGCAGATAATTTTCAGGCGGCAAGTTGATAACAATCGGCCAAAATGGCGGAACGGGCTTGTTTGAAGATATCGTGGCGGTTGAGATGGCGTTGATGGTTTAAGTGGTTTTGGATGAAGGCGAATTTCTGCAGGATCTGGATGTCTCTAAACCGAGTTATGGCCCCTTCTGTTCTTCGAAAGGACTGATATGAGTTCTTTCGCCCGGTTGCAAATTGACGGCCCTGGTCCTGTGCCCTGATGGGATCGGTGCTCGCGCGCTTGGCTTCGAGCGCCGCCGTCGGTCAGGTTCCAGCCCGCGTCCTCGAGCAGATTGTCGATCCTGACGCGCGCGAAGGCTTCCGTCGTGCCGCTAATGCCGCCGTCCAGGGATCGACGACTTCGACCCCGATGTCCTCGAAGTCCTGGACGTTGCGCGTCGCCACCGCCATACCGCGGGAAAGGGCGATCGCCGCGATCTGGCGGTCCGCCGGTGCGAAGGGGCGACCGGCGGAACGACGCGCGGCCGCGATGTCCGCATATTCCCGCGCCGCCTCGCTGTCGAACGGGAGAATCCGGTCCACGAAATCTTCTCGCAGGATTGCCTCGACGGCAGAGGCAAGCGCGGTCTGCCGGCGACCGGCCGGCAGGATGGCAACGCCGTAACGAAGCTCTGCCTCGCCGATTGCCGAGAAATACGGCATTGTCAGACTAACTGGGCCGGAGCAGAAGAAGCCATAATACAGGATCTTTAGGCAGCAAGTTGCTGCCACTCGACGAGGGCAGCGGCTCGAGCTTGTTTGAAAATATCGCGACGGTTGAGATGACGTTGGTGGTTGAAGTGGTTGTAGATCGAGGCATGGACGGAAGCGAATTTCTGCAGGGTCTTGATGTCTCTGAACCGCGCCATCGCCCCTTCTCGTCGTCGGAAGGGCTGATGGGAGGTTTCGGCTCGATTGTTGAGCCAACGCTTGACCACTTTGGATTCTCATGCACAAACCTCAACCACCTATACCGGATGCAAGTTATCATTGAGCTTACTCGACGCGCAGTGAGCTACTCCCTGATTATTGGACAGGTTCTGGTTTGATTTAAGCTACTTTCTGGGCCTGCTGATCGGTTTGGTTTTGCTCGATTGCCGTCCAATAGACCACGGCGGGCGGCCTGCCGCCAAGGGCGGAATGAGGACGCCTCTCATTGTAGAACGTGATCCATTTGCGGATACCCGCCCTGGCCTGTGAGCCGTTTTCCCAGGCGTGCAGATAGACGCACTCGTATTTGAGCGTGCGCCAAAGCCGCTCGACGAAGATGTTGTCGAGGAACCGCCCCTTGCCGTCCATCGAGATGCGCACGCCCGTCCGCCGAAGCCGGTCGGTCCAAGCAAACGAGGTGAACTGCGAGCCCTGGTCGGTGTTCATGATCTCTGGCGCACCGAACGTGTGGGTCGCCTTGTTTAACGCCTCGACGCAGAAGTCAGCCTCCAGCGTGTTCGAGATGCGCCAAGCCAGCACCGTGGCCGAGTTCGGCGTCGTCGCACCACAGGGGCCAGCTCATCTTGGCCGACTGGCATCGGCACTCGATGATCCGGACTCGGATCTGCCGGATCCGGTTCCTGCGCCGGCCGCTGCCTGATCGGGTTGCGGTCACGCCGGGAACCGTCGGGGATGTGAGAAGGTCGGAGGACGGGTAAGGGCAAACGGTCAACGAGACGGGATGGGGAAAACCAGCACAATGCAAGGGCGCTTTGAAGCCCGTAGATCCGATTTGGACCCGATCCGCGTATTTCCATACAGGCCAGCGGCGACTGAAGGCCGCACCAAAAGGCCGGATAGACGACAGCACCTGACCACATGCACCGAGCCGTTCCAAAAATCTCTTGCATCACCGGGGGCGTCCATAGACGCATTGTCCTGGCCGGACTGCGCAGCGAGGATCCGATTGCCGAGCTCTTACGCATTCGTCTGCACCTTCCTAGTGTGGGCAGACTCTACATCAAAATGAGGGTGCTTCCGGGGAGCAGGTCACCCGGTATCCCGCAAAGGGAGAAGCCTAAGGGCATTTTTTCTGAGTGCCAGATCCGTATATAAAAACGAAACTATTTGAATAATTATCTTGGGTCGTGCCTAGCAGAGCATAGCCGATGACGGCATAAAGCTCTGTATGGTAATGAAAAACCGATACTCGAAAAGTTCCAAACTTTCTGAAGCTCAGATTCGCCTTGTCGTGAAGTGCTTTGCCGCTGATCTCACGGCGCTGCAAACGGCCGCGATTTGCGGCGTAAATCGCAACACTGTGAACCGGATCTACCGCGGCCTAAGGGAGCGGATCCTCGCGGCTTGCGAAGCACAGCGCCCGTTCTTCGGCGTGGTCGAGGTCGATGAGAGCTTCTTCGGTGCCAGACGCATCAAAGGCAAGCGCGGACGCGGAGCCTATGGCAAGACAGTCGTCTTCGGGATCTTCGAACGCGAAGGGCAGGTCTACACCGAGATCGTCCCGGACTGCTCAAAGTCAACGCTACAGGGGATTATTCGGGGCAGGGTCGATCCAAGCACCGTCGTCAACTCCGATGGATGGCGCGGCTACAACGGCCTCGTCGATCTCGGCTATGGTCACTTCCGGGTCGACCATTCCTGCGATGAGTTCGCCCGCGGCCCGGTTCACATCAATGGCATCGAGGGCTTCTGGGGCATGGCCAAGGTGCGGCTCGTAAAGTTCATGGGTGTGCCCAGACACACATTCCACCTCCACCTCAAGGAAACTGAGTGGCGCTTCAACCATCGGGCTTCCAACAAGGTCAGGCTTCTGCTACGTCAACCGCGAGAAAAACCGATCTGCTAGGCAAGACCCATTATCTTTTTATTTCAATTGCTTGTATCCTAATACAAGCGCCCTTTTACTCCGCGATGGTCAGATTATCCGAGCGATTCCACTGACCATTTTGTCTCCGGGATTTACATAATATCCGTATTGATAAAAACAGTTTGCTTCTCGGTTGCGCAATAGCTATTTGATTTACCTGATAAGAAGCACCGGTGAACCATGTGCTCATAGCTCGGCTGAATGGAGTGTCGGCTACCAAAAATCACCACGTTGGGAGGACTCCAATGAAAACTAAATTGGCTTTGCATATAGCAATCGGAACTCTTGCTGTTGGTCTTCCTGCATCCAGCGGAGTTGCCTAAGATATATCCTTGGAAGAAATCGTGGTGACTGCACAAAGGCGCGCGGAATCACTTCAAACTGTGCCCATTCCCGTGTCCGCCCTGAGTCAAGCTCAGTTGGAGAACCGGCAGTATTCGGAAGGCCAAGACTTGGAACGCTATGTGCCAAGTTTGAAAATGACACACAACATCACACAGCCAACAAATCTTTCGCCATCTCTCAGAGGGTCGCTTCAACAAGATGCGTCCCTGGTGGTCGCTGAATCTCCGTTTGGGATTTATGTCGACGGCGTCTATGTGGGACGACTAAACGGCAACAACACACGGTTGGCCGACGTTGAGCGCATTGAGGTCCTGAGAGGACCTCAGGGAACGCTGTATGGCCGGAACACGTTGGCCGGCGCCATCAAATTCATCAGCCGGGAACCCGGCGAGGAAACGTGGCTCAACGCCTCTGTTGGTTATGGCAACCACGATCAGTACGAAGCGTCGGTCAGCGCCGGCAGCCCCCTCAGTGATACCTTTGCTGGCTCACTTTCCCTTCAAGTTAACGGCCGCGACGGGTTTGGCACCAACCTCGCAACAGGGGAGAACGTGGGTGATGAAGAAAACTGGGCCGGCAGAGTTAAGTTGCGGTATATCGGCGGAGAGAATTTCGACGCCACAATTAACGTGTCTTATGCTGACAGCAGCAATGATGCCGCCATCCTGGTCAATGGCACGACGCCCAACGTTCCCGCGAGCCAGCAATACAGCACCAGCGATATCGTTCCTACGTTTGGCGGTATCTACGACACCTTTTATCCTAATATGGATTACGGCTTCCCCGGAACTCGCAACGAACCCAGTGCTGGCACGGAGCAGCTTATAGCGTCTCTGACAATGTCATACGACTTCGGTAATGCAGTTCTTACGTCAGTCACAGGATACGTGGATACGAACGACTTTTTTAGTACGGACCTCTCCGGTGCCGGACGGATCATTGCAGGGTTCGACATTGGCGCGGAGCAATGGACGCAAGAAATACAGCTTCAGGGCGCGGCCTTCGATGACAAGTTGAACTACATCGTCGGCGGGTTCTTCCTGGCTGAAGATGCGACACAGGACATGGACTGGTTTTTCTTTGGTCCAACATCCCAAAACACCATTGATACCGGTACGGACTCCTATTCGGTGTTTGCTCAGGCAGACCTGCGCCGTGACCGATCAACTGACAGTAACGGCAGGCGTTCGGTGGACGCGTGACGAAAAGGACTGGGTTTTCGACTTTTTCCCCGTTTTCGCTCCATTACCGACCGAAAACATTGTCGACGATCTAGCATTTGATGCCTGGACGCCCAAGTTAGGCATCGACTATCAAGTTGAGCCCACGGGCGCGATTGACAGTTTGCTACTCTACACGTCGGCGGCGAGAGGCTTTAAATCGGGTGGATTCAACGGCATCAACATCTTCGATACCAGTGTGGCGCAGTCCAACTACGGACCCGAAAAGAACTGGACCTATGAGATCGGCTTCAAAACAGAGATGTTCGACAACCGTTTCCGTTTGAACGCCAACTATTTCCACAATCGCATAGACGATCTCACTCTCAATGCGACGGTCGAGGTCAATGATAATCTGACCTTCCCAGTGCAGAACGCGGGTGATGCCACCATTCAGGGGGTGGAAGTAGAAGCGTCAGCGCTGCTTTTCGAAGGATTCAGTGCTTTTGCCATTGCGACTTTTCTGGACGGCAAGTTTCGCAATCTGAATCCGACGACAGCGCCTGCGACGGCACTGGCGAGCTTTGGTGTGGTCGCACAGACACCACAAACCGCGGACTATGCCGTCACGCTTGGGTTTGACTATAACTACGACTTTGAAATCGGCGGTGCGCTTGCGGTACTTGGTTTGGATTATTACCATACCGACGACTACATTATCGCAGCGACAAACGACTTCAGAATTGATTCTTACAGTCGTCTGAATGGCTATGCTGCCCTGGCGTTCGATGAACGTTGGGAAGCGAGGCTCACGGTCCAGAACATTGAGGACGATCGCAGTTTTATTACTGGATCTCGTGGGCTTGGTGGGTTCATCGCCCAGCCGCCGCGCACCTACAAGTTCATGCTCAAGTACACAATGTGAGTTCGACTGCTCCCCTGTTCTGAGGGCGGTTGATCTTTTGAACAGGAGAGTAGCGCGCGACACATTGAAGAGGGCGTAGCAGTGGTAGCCGTTTGATAAGGCTGGGCTGAAAAACCTGTTACATACTATAGACGTTGAAGCGTAGTGCGGGGGGGCAAACCGCCTGCGCAAGCAGATCAAGCGTGCTCTACCTATTGACACATGCAGCTAAAGAAAAGCCTAATCCTATACCGTTGAGTTCGCGGACACCCATCCGTTGATTCTTTCGTTTCGCGAGGTGGGCTCTCGGCCGAGTTTTTCAGCAGCCTGCTAACTGAATCACCTTTCTTGGAGCCCCCTAGCGGACTCAATCCCGCTCAGAAACTTTTCTATGACTCCCTGTGTAATGATTCTCTGATCATCCGTGCCGTCGAACTCTGGCCCGAAGGAAAACGGAATTGAAGCATACTCTTTGATCTTTACAAAAGTTCTCTCGTCAGAGACCGCGACAAGATGAACAAGGATTGAATGTAATACAGCAATCTTAATCGTCAGAAAGTGACACATCTCACTAAGGTCAGCATTGGTGGCACTTCTTCTGTCATCGTTAGGTTCTTTCATTAGTTGTTCTGGGCCAGAAGCCGAGAGGTTTGGTCGTTCGTCAAGATACTTGCAGACATTTGAAGATGCTGACGTACGTAATCCGTGACGATCGTGATCCCACCGGTGAAGCCGTGCTCGTCCCGCAGACGCTCGAAGATCCGATTCGCGGTGTGCCGTTGCTTCTTCAGATGTCTTCGAGGATCTGCTTGATGATCGGAATGACCAGCTCAAGCTTGGGCCGCACTGGAGGGCCCGTCCGGCGGTATCCCAGCAGAAACGCTTGCGCCAGCATCCTCGCTACGGTCTTGCGGTCCATCCCAAACCGGCGCGCCGCCGCGCTCTTACTCATCCTTTCAACATGGCACGCACGCCGCACCCGGGTGTATAAATCCACAGAATACATCTCCCGTCCTCAGCCCGGTCGCCTCGGGCCTAAGATGCGGACTCTTACTCCGCGATTGTCAGATTATCCGACCGATTCCGTGGTCCAGTTTCTCTCGGGGATTTAAAGCGGATGCTTTGTCGTTTTCAGTCTACTTCCAGGCCCCCCAGCCCGTCCAATGAATGGATTCTCCCAAACGGCCGTACCGTTCCGCTTTGTGGTGCGAAGCTCTTGCCACCGCTTCGAAATCTTCGCGCGAAGCAACGTGAATATCAGGGGTCATCACTTCCATGTAATGATCTTCCTCAAATCCCGCCTCGACGAAGGCAGTCTTCATGTTGGTCGACGTAAACGCCTGATAAAACGGTTCGTTGTTGTAGTAGGCATCCCAGTCGATATAGAAAGCGTCGAACGGGTCCATGTTCTCCGTGCGCGGCAGTTCCATGTGCACCATCAGACCGCCTGGCTTTAATACACGGTGACATTCCTTGAGGATGCGTTTCATCCCCGTGCGCGATGTTTCATGGAAGGTGACCACCGAAAACACCAGGTCGAATTCGTCATCCCCGAAGGCTATGGCTTCGCCGTTCATCTGATGCAGATGGATGGCATAACCCAAGGATTCGGCGCGGCCGTGGCAGTAGCGCAAGACCGGCGCGCTGACATCAATGGCATGGATTTCTGCATCGGGATACACATCCGACATCGGCAACAGGTTGTGGCCGACGGTGCAGCCCACATCAAGAATGCGGGCCGGTTTGAAATCAGGGAAGCGGATTTTTAGATGCTCCGCCAGGGATCGGCCGATGGTGTCACCCAGGGAACCGCCATTTCCCGCCGCGTATACATAGACGCCACGGTCGTACAAAGACCCTTGGGTGACGTCAAACCCGCCACGTTCGGAATGATAATTGCCCGGCATCAAATGAATGTCACAGGCTTTCACATACGGAGGCACGTCCAGATCCGGGTCGAGGGTCAGCGACCCTTTGGCCTCGTCCGCAAGGACCTTGGCCCGGGCATTGAGGTCCGGCTGTGCCCGTTCAATGGAGGGCGTGATGGAATCCCAGATCATCTCCTGGCAGGACCGCATCATGCTCGACCACGCGCGGCAATAGCCATCCTGCATCATCGCCCGGCGGACTTCGTGTTCGTCTTTAGGCGGGCGCCCCTTATCCGATTCAAAGGCGGGTTTGACCCGGTTTTCATACACGCCTCGCAAACCGCCGCCAATCTCGTTGAGAATGTGCATGCGCAATGTGGAGACGTATGTCTGCAGCGCGTGCTCATCGTGGGTGGTCTTAACCATCAGGTCATGATGGGTTTGGCCGACCATGGGCCGCCTCCTGTGCCAACATCTGAAGCCAGTGTATCGTCCGCAAGCAGCGAGGCCAATCCACCGTCGCATGCACATTGACCAAGCTAGATTGGACCTAGAACAACAAAACTCAAATTACTAGAGTACCAGATCAATATAGTCTGACAATGCCGTTTACGCCTCAAGACCAAGACCTAATGTCTCAATGTAATGTTCTCTTCCGCCGGCTGGCGCGGTCCCTTGACCATGGCCAACAATGCAAGGAAGAACACTAAAACGACCATTATCATCCCTGATGGAGTGCAGGGGATCGAAACGCATTCCAACCGGATAAGGTCTTCGAAAGAGATACCGCGTTTTGGGCTGCCATTGACACCTTCCCAATGCCTCACGTAATGTTCGTCGAATTTCCCAATGTCGAATCCATGCGGAATTTTTGGAACGATCCCGAATACAGGCGCTTGGCGGAAATCCGCAAGACGACAGGCAAGTGGTCTGTGGCGGAGTTCGTCCCCGCACCTCAATAGGTAACACCACAAGACACGGGGGCCTGTCATGGCGCGGGACCATGTCGAATATCTAGTCGTGCAGGAGATGCAGCGGGCACCGCTGATGGACAATGGGTATGCGACCGGATTCCGCGTCGCTGAACTGAGCCGGGATCACGACACCGGCGCCGTCTCCTACTTTGGCTCCCTTGCACCGCAATGGATCCGCCGCGAAAGCGGGTACTATGAACACGACGTCGAATTACTGATTGTGAAAGGCGATCTCAAAATCGGCGATACAATTTTGGAAGCCGGACACTATACATTCATGCCCGGTGGGTGTTTGTGGGGTGAGTGTCTTTCCGAAACCGGTTGTGAGCTGTTCATGATGTTCGAGGGACCGGCCGTGTTCATCGTAGCGGACAAAGACCGAGGGGGCGCCAGAACGGACCTTCGCCTCGACGACGTCGATGCCAAGGGCATGCCCTGGGGCGAGCCTCCATCCCATCCGGGCCGCCCGGCGGAGGAAGCACCACCCGGTCTGAGCGTGAAATACATTCGCGTCGATCCGGACACCAAGGCCTACACATTGATGGTCCGTCAAGCGCCGGGGTGGTTCGACCCCAAGCTCGAGCGCCATTCCATCTGGGAAGAATTGATCCTGCTAGACGGCGACTACCTCATGGGCAAGATGGGCAAGGTGAACGCTGGCACATACATCTTCCGCGACGGCGTCATTCCTCACGGCCCACAGGTGAGCAAGCACGGCAGCGTCTGGCTCGGGCGCGGTCCCGGTCCCATCGACTTCGACTACCTGGACGAACCCTGGGCCATGGCGCTGGTTGAGAAGTATCTCAACTCAAATCACCTCTTTACGGGCGAACACGAAACCGGCCCGTGGGGCAGCTGGATGTAGGAAAGCTCTGGTCGTAGAGCGTTGTCAGACTAATTGGCCCGGCGCAGAAGAAGCCATAATACAGGATCTTCAGGCAGCAAGTTGACGCCATTCTGCCATGGTGCAGCGAGACTAGCTGCTGAACCAGCGGGTGCAAGTCCCGCCGGCGCAATTCTCAGTTTGGCGCCGTAGCATATCCCACTGGTCCCGGGGCGACCCGAGGCCGGCAGCTGGGACGTAGAAGCCATCATGGGCTGGGAAGGACACAGTGCCGTCCCGGTTCTTCTCGGCGGCGGCAGGACGATCACACCATCGCGGTGCATGGCGAGCATGGTGACCCGGGCCATCATGTCCTTGAGGCCGCCGTCGGGTTTGAGCCAGCCGATGCGCCGGCAGAACTCCTTCGACAGGGCATGGCGGTTGAGCGCTGGAGGCCCGGCGATGAGCGCGCGCAGCAGCGCCATCTCTTCGGCGGTGAAGTCGCGGCCATAGTAGCGGCACTCGATGGCGCCGGTCATCCCGGCGCCGTGAACTCGAGCCTGCGCTCTTCGCTCATCGACCATGGCAGCCACGGCGAGAAGTCGTCGGGGGGCTGGCGACCATTTTCCGCACACGCCGCCAGCCACGCTTCCAGCCAGCGCAGCATGTCGATACCGTTCATTGAGAGCGTGCCGGCGACCGAGTACATGATCGCGGAGAACTCCGCACCGTCCTCGCTGTTGGAGCCGAAGCTCAACCCCCGTCCTATTGCCGGAGCACGCAAGACTCTCTCGGCGGCATTATTCGTGAGAGGCACTTGCGGATGGTCGACGAAGACGCACAGCCCCTCGCGATGGTTGAGAAGCGAGCCCAGCGCTGGTACATAATCCCGCCGCCGTTGACACCCGTCACTCCTGAATCTTGCGATGACCGCATTTCGCTAATCCTGTCTTGCCGACCTCGTCAGCCTCACCATTGCTGTGTGGCCGCACGCATACTCGCGCGGTCCGAGTAAGGGCCGTCATTGCTGCGTCCCTCCTGCCCCGCCACGGCTGCGCTACCCCGACAGACCTCGTATCCACTCCAGAGCGCCGTTAAAATGGAACTGTTTGTCGGGGATATTGCCGTGCACAGAACGGTATCGTTCTCGCGTGATTTCGGCCTCTGAATATTCGCGGCTCAGATTGACGACATTGATGTCCTCTTCCGGAAGGTCCTTCAGCGCTTCGGAGAACAATGTCCGTGCGGCCATCTCCGTCGGAGGAAAAGAATAGCCGATAAATGTCACTTCATTGGCCGTCTCTAGGCTGGCGAACGCCTGCGACCAGACAAGCCGAAGGACCGGTTGTTCGACGAGACTGGACTTCGATAGAACAGGTGGGACCCGGACCCCGAAGTGCGCCAGAAGGTTGTCCCACAGCGTGTATTCCTTAACCAAGACCGGCAAGCGGCGGCGCACCTCCATTGACGGCCGCACCATGCGCCATTCCGGCTACGCCGCCAGCCTGCGCATCCGCAAGCGCATCGAGGAGAGCTTCGGCTGGATCAAGACCACCGGCGGGCTGGCCAAGACCCGGCACAAGGGCATCAAAAGGGTCGGCTGGATGTTCGAACTGACCGCCGCCGCCTACAACCTGGTCAGGCTCCCCAAGCTGCTGGCGGAGCCCGTGCCATGACGGCACCGGTGGCCTGCCAGCTGATCGGCCGGTGGCGGATCGTCGAGGCCAACCTGTGGGACCGCGGCTATCTCGACCTCGACGGGCCCGCCGTGCTGGTCATTCGCGAAGATGGTCACGGCGAGATCGCCTTCGGCGCTCTGAACGCCAGCCTCGACCTGGAATACGGCCGATCCATCGTGTTCTTCACCTGGGCCGGCTTCGACGAGATGGACGAAGTCAACGGTTCAGGATCGGCCGAACTCCTCGACGACGGATCGTTGGAGATTGAGTTCGCCTATCATCTCGGCGATAAGGCCACCCTCAAAGCCGAACCAGCCACTTTTTCAGCAGCCTGCTAGAGCTTTATGTGATTAGACGGAGTCATTTTAGGGATTCACAAGCTTTTCGATTTCTGATTCAAGATTCTTGCTGGGTAAGGAGGCCAGCAAGGATGGCAAGAGCTTATTCCCTTGATCTTCGAGAACGGGTTATTTCGGCTGTGTCGCGCGACGGGATGTCGTGCCGGGCGGCGGCGCGGCATTTCGGGATCGGCGAGAGCACGGCGGTTGCCTGGCTGGCGCGCTACCGGCGGACGGGCAGCGCGGCGCCGGGCCGGATGGGCGGTTACAAGCCGCGTGCGATCCGGGGGGCGCACGAGCGCTGGTTGCGGGACCGGGTGGCGCGGGGGGATTTCACGCTTCATGGGCTTGTCGGGGAGCTGGCGGATCGGGGCCTGAAGGTGGACTACCGTTCGGTCTGGACCTTCGTTCACGAGCAGGGCCTGAGCTATAAAAAAAACGCTGGTGGCTGGCGAGCGTCGGCGCCGTGACGTGGCGCGCCGCCGCGCTCAGTGGTTGAAGTACCGCGACCGGGTTGACCCGACGCGCCTGGTGTTCATCGACGAGACCTGGACCAGGACCAACATGGCGCCCCTGCGGGGCTGGGGGTCAAAGGGCGCGCGACTGATCGGCGAGGCGCCACATGGCCGCTGGCACACCGCGACCTTCCTCGCCGCGCTGCGCCACGACCGAATCGATGCGCCCTGGCTCGTCGACGGGCCGATCAACGGCGAGCGCTTCCGCATCTATGTGCAGGACGTGTTGGTCCCAACCCTCAAGCCCGGCGACATCGTCATCATGGACAACCTCGGCTCTCACAAGTCCAAGGCCGTGCGACAGGCCATCCGCCAGGCCGGCGCCCGGCTCCTGTTCCTGCCCAAGTACTCCCCCGACCTCAATCCCATCGAGCAGGTCTTCGCCAAGCTCAAGCATCTGCTCCGCCTCGAAGCGCCGCGAACCGTCGAGGCCGTCTCAGCCGCCATCGGCAGACTCCTCGATACCTATACCTCAAATGAATGCGCCAACTATTTCAAAAACGCAGGATATGACCCAACCTAAAATCATACCGCTCTAGGCGACACCAAGACCGGACGTGCGGATGGGCAGCCGACGGATGCGTTCGCCCGTGGCCGCGTAAATGGCAGCCGTAATGGCGGGAGCTGTGGCGGGCACGGCGGCTTCGCCAGCGCCGCCGACGATTTCTTCCGACTTCAGCAGTTCCACTTCCACTTCCGGCATGTTGGCCATGCGAACGACGTCGTAGTCGTGGAAGTTGGACTGCACCACCGCACCTTTTTCGACAGTGATTTCACCGAACAAGGCCGCACTCAAAGCATAAGTGATGCCGCTTTCCATCTGATGCACAACATTGGAGGGATCAAGGGCGAAGCCGCAGTCGTAGGCGCACCAGATCTTGACGATCTTCAAGTCACCGCCAGTGACATCCACTTCCGCCACTTGCGCATTGACCGATCCGAAGCCCGGACAGAAAGCGAGACCAAGGCCACGGCCAGCGGGCAAGTCCCGTCCCCAGCCGGACATCTCGGCTACCTTATCCAGCACAGCCAGTTCCCGTGGCTTGTCGAGGATGAGGCTACGGCGGAATTCGTAAGGATCGCGCCCGGTAAAATGAGCGAACTCGTCCATGGCGCTTTCGGAGAAGAAGCCGTTTTGCGACGACGACACCCCGCGCCAGAACCCGACGGGCACCACCGGCTTGTATTCAACATAGTCGATCAGCGTGTTGGGAATGTTGTAGACGGCGTTGACCGCACCGCCCACGGATGTGGGATCGGGGAAATCCCGCGGCCGGTTCTGGAACTGAAGAATGGATTCTCCGGCAAGACGGCTATGCATGGCGATGAGATTACCGTCTTCGTCCACGGCGCCGCGAATGCGTGCAACGTATGCCGCGCGATAACGGTCGTGCTGCATATCTTGTTCGCGGGTCCAGATCAGACTGACCGGACGGCCTTTCACAGCCATGGCTGCCTGCACGGACTGACGCGCGAAATCCGGTTCCCATTTGCGGCCGAAGCCGCCACCGGCAAAAGTATTCTGCAAATGCACGTTCTCCAGCGGCAGACCGGTAAGGTCCGCCCCTTCCTGGCGGGCCACATCCTGCTGCTGGTGCGGCGACCACATGGTGCATTCCGTATCGGTGACCAACGCGGTTGACGCCATAGGTTCCATACAAGCGTGAGCGAGGAACGGCACTTCGTATTCCGCTTCGAACACGCGGGCGGCGGACTCTATGGCGGCGGGAGCATCGCCCTTGGCGCCGAAGAAAGGTCTGGCTTCATCGTCCAGAGAGGCGCGCATTTCCGCCCACATGTCGGAGGAGTTCAAGTCATCCATGCCATTGAAGTCCCACTCGACTTCCATGGCATCGGCAGCCGTCTTGGCATGCCAAAAGGTCTCACCGATCACGGCCAGACCATAATCCACCTCGGTGACGGCGACGACGCCAGGACGGCTGAGAACGTCGTCACGGTTGTCGCTGACGATCTCGCCGCCGTAGACGGGTGAGGTGCGCAAAGCGGCATAGAGCTTGCCCGACAAGTCCACATCGGCGCCGAATACGGCAGAGCCATCCACCTTGGCGGGTGTGTCCTTGCGCGGCACATCGCGGCCCAACAGTGTGAAATCCGCTTGATCTTTCAGTACAGGGTCTTCGACCGGTGTAAGTTTGGCCGCGGCATCGGCAACTTCGCCGAAAGTAACGCTTTTGCCGGAGGCTTCGTGACGGATGACGCTTCGCTCGATGCTACAGTCTTCAGCAGCAACGCCCAACTGGTCTGCGGCAGCCCGCACCAGCATGTCTTTGGCGGTAGCGCCGGTCTTGCGCAGCAACTCATAATAACCCCGCGTGGCATCGGACCCGCCGGTGGATTGGCGTCCGTCTTTGGCCGGATTGCCATAGGCTGGATTGGCGGTAGCCAGCCGCACGTCCACCAGATCCCAGTCTGCATCCAGTTCCTCGGCAACAATCTTTGGCAACGTGGTGTAGACGCCCTGACCGATCTCACAGCCCGGGACGACAATGGAGACACGATTGTCGGCGGTAACGTTCACGTAGGCGTTCAGTGTCGCCGTCTCGCCTTTCGCAGCGGCGGCGGGAGACGGCGGCAGCTTAATCCCAAGGGCGAACCCGCCCGCTGCCAGCGCTGTTACGGTGAAGGTGCGGCGGCTGACGCTTACAGCTGTTAGTTTGCGAGAACCGTTCTTATCAGCGGAGCGGATGTGGGTCATGGCGGGCTTCCTCAGCACCATCAGCGGTGCGTTATCTGGTCTTGGTCAGTGACGGTCGTTTTACCATAGGGCTTGCGGCACGTTAATGCGGACCTCAAGCGTCGAAACCACTCACCGACATGCGAGCGGTTATCAAGTCATCAAAAAGGCCAATGTCTATATCACCAAAATTGGTCATTCTGCGGCACTTTCAAGGGGTTCTGTAGCGTGCACAGGGGCCTGTGATAGAGTCCACCGCAGGGTTCAAAGCTCTGTGAGGACTATTCCCATGATGGATTACAGACTGCGCCAGCACGGCCGGGCCACACTTGATTTCCTAACTGCTTTTGGCCCCTCCATAGGCCCCTTGATGAAGGACCAGCAGGATGCTCTGGACAAGGCTGGGCTGAATGACGACACCCTGGTCGACGACTTGGATGAGCGGGCTAAACAAATCGAAGGCGAACTGGCAAAACTGTCCGCCTTTCGCACAGCCAATCTTTTGGGGGAATGGCACGCCGAGCATCACGCCCGTTTGGCCGCAAGCGCCTTTGCCGAAATAAAGGAAGACCTCGCGCCATCTTTCGAAAAATTTTCACAAGGCGGAACCACATTGACAGCAAATCCGGACCTGGACGTGCCCCAATACTGGCGTTATCCGGTCCATCGCACCACAGGCGGGTGGGACGGTCACCGTCATATGGGTTTCATCCACGGCGAACTGATCCACCGGTACATCGTCGGCAAGTCGGCCAAGCCACCAGCGGCGGGCGGAAAAAAGACCGACATCTATGCCGACCGCAAGACTTTCGCCGAAGAAGCGCCGCGCCGCGATTACAAACACGTTGTTGAAATCGGTTGTTCGTCAGGGCCCTACACCATGAAATTGGCGGACGTGTTTCCCGACGCCAAGATATCCGCTTGCGATATCTCCATCGCACAATTGGAGCAGGCACAGCGTAACGGCAATCTGGCCGGACACAGTTGGAGCCTATTCCAGGCCGATGGCCGCGACACGGGACTGGACGACGCCAGTTGCGACCTATTCACCTCCTACATCATTCTCCACGAACTGCCAGTCGACGTTATTGCCGATATTCTCAAAGAAGGCTTCCGTGTTCTCGAATCCGGTGGCGATCTATTGTTTGGCGACGTAGCGCCATACAGCGCGCTCGATAAAACGGCGGCCTGGCGCACCGACTTCATGGCCCGTTACGGCGGCGAGCCCTACTGGCGCGGATCATCCACCATGGACATGGTCGGGCTAATGGAAGAGATCGGCTTCACCGATGTGAAGTATTACGGCATGCCTCCCAACAACTATCCGTGGGTTACCTACGGCCGCAAACCCTAGGCGCATATGTCCGAGACAAAACTTTATCCGTCGAACGCACAACCTCGGCGACGCAAAGCGCTCCAACCGGAAGACATGGACAAGCTGGGCCAAGCGCTTTTGACACTGGCCTCCGAATTGTGGGCTGTCAAAGACCGGCAATTTGTCACTGAAGCCGTGCTCAAGGCCAAGGGTATCGACATCTCAGAAGAGATCGACACGTTCGTGCCGGACCCTGAGCTGGAAGCCAAACTCTCTGAAGAAAGGCAGGCCTTGGTCAAAAAGGTGGTGCTCGACCTACAAGGCGAATACGGCTTGCTTGAGCAATAAGAACCTCTCAGCGTCATGACGGACCTTGAGTCCATTCTCGCCGGAGCCCATCGCAGCGCCGAGCACAAAGCGCGGGACCAGTACCGCCATCCAAAAGAGACGCTTACCTTCTTCGGTCTCGAGCCGGACATGAATGTGGTCGAGATCTGGCCGATTACGGGATGGTACACGGAAATCCTTGCACCCTATGTGCGCGATCACGGGTCGTTGATCTGCGCCCATTTTCCTAAGGACCATCCGGAGGAATTGCTGCGCACCCAGCGGGCAGATTTTGAAGGCAAATTAAGATCGAATCCGGACCTCTACGGAACACCGCGGGTCACCGACTTCAGCAAAAACCATTTGCACTATGCACCCGACGGATGGGCGGACATGATCCTCACCATCCGCAATGTGCACAACTGGATGTGGGGGGCTTACACGGACTCCGTCTTTGAGTCCTTCTTCCGCATCCTCAAGCCGGGCGGCGTCCTCGGCTTGGAAGAGCACCGGGGTGACCCCTGCAAGACTCAGGACCCTCATGCCCGCGATTGTTATGTGCGGGAAGACACCACCATTACCTACGCCGAAACGGCCGGATTGGTGTTCGAAGACCGTTCCGACATCAATGCCAACCCAAAAGACACCAAGGACCACCCCCGCGGTGCGTTGTCCCTGCCGCCGGCCCTGTTCGAGGTGCAGGACAATCCGGAGCCCTATCTCGCCATCGGCGAAAGCGACCGCATGACCCTCAGGTTCCGCAAGCCGGTTGCTTAAGGCTCCAGTGCGGCTGCATCTGTCGTTTTGACGGCGCACAGCCGCTGTCGTACGGCGGGCCGTGGCGTCTGTTCAATACCGTGCTCGTAAGCAACGATTAAGAGATTCTTGGAAAACGCCTCCAGCAATTCACCAGGCGCCAACAAAAAATCCGGATTGCGCGGACGGCCGAGCTTCTCGTTTCCCTGACCGAAGGTTTCGAAGAGGAGAACACCGTTCGGTTTCAAGGATGCAATCAAATGGGAAAAGTGCGGGCGGTGGAGATAATTGGCGACAACAATGCCGTCGAAAGAGTTCTCCTCAAACGGCCAGGTTCCATCTTCCAAATCCGCTTCGACAACTGTGACATTCTGTGCGTGATTCAGCGGTTCTAAACCGGATACATCCTCATCCACGGCGGTGACCATACAGCCGCGCAACAGAAAGAAATGAGTGTGGCGGCCATGTCCCGCCGCCACATCTAGGACGTGGCCGCCGGGAGGGATGAGATGGGCAAAACGCATCACCCAGGCTGACGGTGGTATATCCGTATCGGTTGGACGGTCGAAGCTGGTCATCGATTCAATGAACTCTGGATATTTAAGGCCGAGAACCCGCATCGACTCCTAGCCTTGAGCGAAGGTAGCATGATGCAAACACCAGGGAAGTTCATCATGGTTCGTACAGTACTCTCATTGATTTTTCTGATGGCTTTTTCTCTGTCTGCCGCCGCGCAGTCCAATCGCGCCTTGCATGACCGCCTCATCACCTTCGATGCGGAAATGGACATTCCGTACGAATTCATGACCGGGCCCAACGATGTCGGCCAAGACACGGCCATGCACGTGGACCTGCCCAAGATGGATCGGGGCGGTTTGGACGGCGCTTTGTTCGTCAGTTGGGTGTCACAAGGAGAGCGCACACCATCGGCCTACGCTAAGGCGAAGGCCGACGCGGACATCAAGTTCAAAGCCATCGAAGCCATGGTGGAAAAATATCCGGACCGCATCGGCCTGGCGAAAAGCGCCGATGAGGCCGAACAATTGGTGACAGGCGGCAAGCATTTCGCCGTCATGGGTATGGTCAACGCCTGGCCTTTAGGCCCTGACCGGTCGTGGCTGCTGGAGCTCTACGACCGAGGCTTACGCAACATCACACTCAATCATGCCGGCCATAACCAGTTTTCGGACTCTTCCCGCCCCAGGACGGCCCCGCCCATGGAACACGGGGGCCTTTCGCGATTGGGCCGGCAGCTCATCCGCACCATGAATGACATGGGCATCATTGTCGATGTGTCCCAAGTAACATCACAGACGGTGTTTCAAGTGACGGAACTGTCGCGCGCACCGATCATTGCCTCCCACTCCGGCATCAAGGCCATCATCGACACCGCCCGCAATCTGACAGATGCAGAAATGGTGGCCATCAAAGAAACCGGTGGCGGTGTGGGGATTGTCGCCTTCTCCAACTATCTGCAGCCGGTTTACCCCGGCCAAAGCGAAGCGTTCTTAGAGTCTGGCCGGAAAAGAATCGTTTATTTTCATAACCTTGCTAGTCTACGGATGAAGACTTGGATGCTGGCGATCAGGAGCCAGGCAAGGGCGCTCTCGACGGTCGCCTTGAAGTCCTTCGCAAGGCGGCGGCTGCGCCCGAACCATGCGAAGGTGCGTTCGACCACCCAACGGCGCGGCAGCGCAACGAAGCCGTCCGCCTTGTCGTTGCGCCTGACGATCTCCAGCGCCCAGTCGCCGATCTTCTTCAGCGCCCCGGCCAGCTTAGGGCCGGCGTAAGCGCCGTCGGCGAAGATATGGCCGACCCCGGGAAACCACGCCCCCACCTCGGCGAGCAGCGACGGCGCACCGTCGCGATCCTGGATGTCAGCCTCGTGGACCACGGCACCGAGCAACCGCCCGCCAGTGTCCACCACGATATGGCGCTTGCGGCCCATCACCTTCTTACCCGCGTCAAACCCGCGCGGACCTCCGCTTTCCGTGGTCTTCACCGACTGGCTGTCGATCACCCCGGCAGTCGCGGCAGCGGCCCGCCCCTCGGCCTCGCGGGTGCGCGCCAGAAGCGCCCGGTTGACCTCCTGCCACGTCCCGTCGTCGCGCCACTTGTAGAAATAGTACTGAACCGAGCTGCGCGGCGGAAACTCGCCGGGCAGCATGCGCCACTGGCAGCCGCTGCGGGCCATGTACAGGATCGCGGTCATCACTTCCCGCATATCCGTCTTGCGCGGGCGGCCCAGAGCCCTTGCGGGCGGCATATGGGGTTCGATCACGCACCATTCGGTATCGCTCAGATCGCTTGCGTAGCGGTGCGCCTCGCGCTCATATTTCTCACGAGTGGCGTCAGTCCACATCTTGTTATCCTCCTTGCTGGCGAACACAACAAGGGAATCACAAGGGACTGATTCCACTCAATTCTTTTTCGGTCAGGCTCTAAGACACCACGACTAAGATTGTAAGATGGCAGACCCTGATCCCAACCTCGGCCCCTGGCCCCACTATGATGACGATGAAGTCGAGGCTGCCGCTGCTGTGCTCCGGTCAGGGCAGGTGAATTACCGAACGGGAGAGCAGGGCAAGGCTTTTGAATCCGAATATGCCGCGGCATCGGGAGCGAAACATGCGTTAACGGTCGCCAACGGTACGGCTGCTCTCGAACTCGCCCTTGAGGCGCTCGGTATCGGCGATGGCGACGAAGTCATCGTACCGGCCCGAACCTTTGTCGCGACGGCGTCCGCTGTCGTACGCTGCGGAGCCGTGCCGGTGGTGGCCGATATCGACCCTATTTCGCAAAACCTTTGTGAAGAAACGATCGCTGCCGTGCTGACCAGCCGGACACGAGCGATCATTCCCGTGCATTTGGCCGGCTGGCCGGCGGACATGGACTCCATTCTCGCCGTTGCCCGGTCTTCGGATCTTGCTGTTATCGAGGATTGCGCTCAGGCTCATGGTGCTCAGTACAAGGGCCGGCACGTGGGGACCTTTGGCGACATCGGCTGTTTTTCCTTTTGCCAGGACAAAATCATTTCCACAGGCGGTGAAGGCGGCCTGGTCATGACGGACGACAAGGAGCTGTACAAGTGTATGTGGTCCTTGCGCGATCATGGCTGGAATTATGACAAAGCCCACGCATCGGAGACCAATCCGGGGTTTCGCTGGCTAGTGGAGTCTTTCGCGACCAACTGGCGTATGACGGAGGTTCAATCTGCCATCGGTCGTATTCAACTGAGTAAACTTGAAGATTGGGTCCAGCGGCGTCGATCCCATGCAGCGACCCTGACAGATGCTATCACTGGATTGCCATCGGTTGTCGACATCACGCCGCCGGAAACGGTGCGCCACAGTTACTACAAATACAATGTACTTCTCGACCCGGAAGGCCTCGCACACAATTGGACGCGGAATCGTATCGTTGAGGAATTGAATGAAGCGGGTATTCCCGCGCGGGTGGGTGCTTGCCCCGACATTGCCAATGAAGACGCATTTGCGAACACGGGCATCAACACATCAAATCCAAGGCCCAATGCAATGAGTATTGCGGATCACACCATCATGCTTCCCGTCCATCCCACGCTGACGGATGGAAATATGGTCTTCATGGCGGAGGCGCTGCAAAAGGCGCTCAAAGCCGCCAGTCGCTAACGGGCTATTCTTTTTTTGGGTCGTCCAAACTTGGCAGCTCAACTTTGGCGTATTCAGACGCTCCCTTAATGATCCGTTTGCGGCCAAATGCCCGTATGAGCGTCTGCATCAGTCCCCTTTGCGACACCGGCTTAATGGCATACCCGTCCACGTCGAGAGCGGCCGCTGTCTTGACAACCTCCGCCTCACCATGGCCGGTGAGCATGACAAACCGGGTATCCCGTACCATACCGGTGTTGCGGCCCTCTCTGATGTGTTGAAGAAGTTCTAATCCACTCATGGGTTCCATACCATGGTCGGAGATAATGCAATCAATCTTTATGTTTGAGTCAGAAAGAAAGTTAAGCGCCGTCATACCTGAATCGGCTTTGTGAACTTTCTTGGATTCCAGGTTCTGCAAGATGGAGGTGATGATATCCACTATAAGAGATTCGTCATCAACAACGAGAAAGGTCAATTCCTTAAAGTTGATGGGTGAGATAGTCACAATACCTAATCCTAACGCAGTCTTGTTTTAGTCAAAGCCGTTCATTGATAACCGAAATTGTTTCGTTAGCGGATTTTCGCAAGAGGGGCAGCAAACCCTTTATATCCTCCACGTCGGTCATGGACTCTTCAATATCTTTTGCCATGGCGCTCACGCGTGATGCACCGAATTGCGCTGACAATCCTTTTAGTGCATGCGCCGTCCTTTTGGTTTTTGAACTTCGCCCTCTTTAACAAGTGCGTTTAGCTCGTCAATGTACTTGTCCATGTTCTTTTTGAATATTTTGATCATGGGCTGAAGGGTATCTTTGTCCAATGCTTCCTCTAATGCTTCCAACATGGTGATGTCCAATAGAATATGATCACCATAATTGGAGTCAGCTTCGCCGTCGGATTTGTCAATCTGAGCTTTAGTCGTATTGATAACCCCTTCATTGCCATCACTGTCCGCGCGTATGTTTTCATCTGTCAGACGCGTCATCTCACTAAATAGGATCGGCCAATTAACGGGTTTGGTGACGACTACGTTTGCGCCGGATTCCAAATATCCTTGCCGGTGTTCGCGAATTGCGTCGGCTGTCAGAGCAATGATGGGTCGGGTGGCTATTTGACTTTCCAATTTGCGTATGGCGATCATGGCCTGCGGCCCATCCATAACGGGCATCTGCATGTCCATCAGGATTATGTCAAAGTCTGCGCTCTCCGCCGCTTTGAGAGCTTCTGCTCCGTCATTGGCCGTTGTCACGGCGTGCCCGCTGCGTTCAAGCATGGAACGAACCAGCATTTGTGTGGTTTCGTTGTCTTCGGCAAGGAGTACGCGCAAGGTCCGCGTATCATCTGCTTTGACGTCTCTTTGAACAGGAATATGTTCGACGATTTTCCCAGGATCACCGGAAACGGTCAGGATGGTGAAGATAAAGGTCGAACCTTTGCCAAGTTCACTGTCGACCACAATAACACCGCCCATGGCCTCCACCAGCTGTTGACAAATGGCGAGGCCCAGACCGGTGCCACCGTATTTACGTGTGGTGCCTACCTCTGCCTGGGTGAACGGCTGGAACAGGCGGTTCTGATCTTCCGGTGCGATGCCAACACCGGTATCTGCCACCTCAACTCGGAGCGTAATGAACTGGGGAGAATTCCTTTGTTGTGAGAGGGAAACCGTGACCCCCCTGTCTCCGTAAACTTGGCAGCATTGCCGATCAAGTTGAGGAGAACTTGACGCAACCGGGTTGGATCTCCACGTAAAACATCTTGCGTGTCTTCAGCGACATTGACCGCAAACGTCAGACCCTTTGCCGAAAGCGTCGGTTCAAACAGCTGGCGGACGTCTCTCACGACATCTGACAAGCGGAAGTCAACCTCTTCGATATCCAACTCCCCGGCTTCGATTTTGGAAACATCGAGAATGTCGTTGAGCAAGTCCAAAAGAGCATTTGCAGACCGGTGCAGTGTATTCAGCATATCGTGCTGTTCAGTGCTGACATCGGTTTGATTGAGCAGATCGACCATGCCCAGAACACCGGTCATGGGTGTGCGTAACTCGTGGCTCATCTTTGCCAGGAACTGTGACTTTGCCACATTGGCTTCTTCAGCCCGTTCACGCTCTTCTTCCAAACGCACAGCAAGTTCGGACAGTTCTTCCGCCTGCCTGCTAAGCCGGTCGCGGGCAGCTTCCAGTTCCCTCTCCCGTTCCACGCGTTCGGTTACGTCACGAGACAAGGAGAGGACACGATGTTCGTTTTCACCTTCAACAAGGGGCAAGGATGTTGAAGACGTCTCTAGCCAAATGATGTTCCCGTCTTTGCGCTGCATCCGCCAAAGCACAGGACCCGGTTCAACCTGTTTACCGGATTCGCGATCCATACGTCGCTTTTCGAGCTTCTCTAAATCTTCTTCATGAGTCATGGACCCACGCGGACTGTCAATCAATTCCTGTGGTGTATATCCGGTGATTGTTTGAGCAGAAGGAGACGCATAGTTAGTCGATCCTGAAAGACGCGGAGATTCTCTGTAATAGACTGTTATTGCGGATCAATTTTGTT
Source organism: Rhodospirillaceae bacterium (assembly GCA_965207985.1). Taxonomy (GTDB): domain Bacteria; phylum Pseudomonadota; class Alphaproteobacteria; order Rhodospirillales; family Rhodospirillaceae; genus CBDBND01. Next base: position 71,908 of record CBDBND010000032.1, read on the forward strand.
GGCAATGGTGGTTCGGAATCGCCGGATTTTCTATACTGCAAGGCCGGTTCCTTGCAATTTCCGGATCAAAAAATGCGCCCCACATCAGCCGCCCCACATCAGCCAATGACGTCCCTTCTTTAGATCTCTTCCGCACCGCGCTTGAGAACATTCTCGATCAACGGCACGAACTTTATCGGCTCACCGAGTTGATCGATTGGCAGGGTTTTGATGAGGCGTTTGGTGTCTTGTATTGCCCTGACAACGGCTGCCCGGCCAAAGCGACGCGGCTGATGGTGGGGCTTCAATATCTCAAGCACGTGTATGGTCTGTCCGATGACCAGGTGGTGATGCGCTGGGTGGAGAACCCTTACTGGCAGCATTTTTGCGGCGAGGTGTATTTTCAGCATCACCCGCCGATTGATCCCAGCAGCATGTCGCGTTTCAGACGGCGCATTGGCCATTCAGGGTGCGAGAAAATTCTGCGGGCCACAGTTGATGCGGGTGTTCGGAGCAAGACGGTCAAACCCGACGACTTCAAGCGTGTGACGGTGGATACCACGGTGCAGGAGAAGGCGGTGGCCTTTCCCACCGACAGCAAATTGCTGAACCGTTCGCGTGTGCGTCTTGTCAAGCTGTGCCACACACACGGTGTGGTGTTGCGGCAGAGCTACGCCCGTAAGGGCCCTGAGGCGCTGTTGCGGGCCAACCGTTATGGTCACGTCCGGCAGATGAGGCGCATGGGTGGTCAGATTAAGAAGCTCAAGACCTATCTGGGCCGGGTGGTGCGTGACACGGAGCGCAAGATCGCGGGCCATAAGGGGTTGCAGGCGATTTTTGCCGGGGAGTTGGCGCTGGCCAGGCGGCTGCTCAGTCAACAGAAGATGGATCGCAACAAACTGTATAGCCTGCATGCCCCGGAGGTGGAGTGCATCGGCAAGGGCAAGGCCCACAAGCGTTATGAGTTTGGTGTCAAGGCCAGTATTGCAACGACAAACAGGAGCAACTTTATCGTTGGCGGCATGGCGTTGCCGGGGAATCCCTTTGATGGGCATACATTGCCAACAGCGTTGGAGCAGGTGCGCCGTTTGACAGGCTGTGTGGTTGAAGAAGTGTTTGTGGATCGTGGCTACCGTGGCCATGGCGAGGAAGCATCAAGGGTGTACATCTCGGGTCAACGGCGTGGCATAAAAACACAACGGCTGAAACGGTCACTGAAACGGCGTCAGGCGATTGAACCGGTTATCGGCCATCTGAAATCGGATGGACTGTTGGGACGCAATTACCTCAAGGGTACTGAAGGTGATCGCATGAATGTGGCACTGGCCTGTGCCGGCCATAACCTAAGACTGATCCTGAAGCGGCTCAGAATTTATTGCGCCCGCATTTTGGGCGCTACGTTGCTCCGGGACATGATCGGATTGCATGGAACGCGTCTTGCGGCGTCAATCATCCGATGGAAGCGACGGATGGCGTGGCAGACTGAACCTAACAGCACACATCTAACGCTCGTAGTGGTATGAAAAACGGGTTCTTCAGGATCGACTAGTTAATGTTTCCGTCTGATCCCCGAATGGTGATGAGGTCGGTCGCGTTTTCCGCAACAACACGGAATCGCTCCTCACTTTCTTTAAGAGCTTCTTCGGAGCGGTGTTGATCGGTGATGTCGACGACCGTGTTTTGCAATGCGGGTTCCCCGTCCCACTCGACGCGCCGGCTGACCACTTGTGTCCAAATTTGATTGCCGTTGCGGTCGACCATCTTGCCGAGGATGGGTTTACCGTCGAGTTGACCGGCAATCCCGCTTTCCCAGAACGCGTCGGCCCGATCCTTAAAGTCAGGGGTTAAGAATTCCAGAAGCGAATCCACGTCTGACATTTCGTCTGCACTTTTGTAACCCACCATGCGCGCATAGGCGTCGTTGATGAAGACCGGTTTGAACTTCTGGTGGATCACCAAACCTTGAATCGACCCTTCAATGAGATCACGGAACTTCTTTTCACTCTGAACAACAGCCTCTTCGGCTTCTCTTTGTGCCGTAATGTCGAAAGCGACACCGCGATAACCCTGAAGACGGTCATTCTCATCTAGAATAGGAGTGCCGCTTAATTGCTACCAAACGATGGACCCGTCCTTCCGGTACCCGGGAATTTCTAGTCCTTTGAACCCTTCTTTTTGCGCCATGAGGCGAACGAAGCGGGAGCGGATGTTACGCGCCTCTTCTCCCATGTAATCCAAAGGGCTACGTCCAATCACCTCTTGTGGCGGGTATCCCAAAACCGCTTCGACACGTTCCGACACAAAAGTAAAAACACCACGGCGGTCGAACTCCCAGATGTATTCACCGGCAGCGGTAGCAACGTCCTCAAAGAGCTCCTTACTTTCCTCAAGCTCTCTTTCGATCCGCTTTTGCTCGGAAATATCAAGAATGAAACCGATGGTCCTTTCGGGCTGGCCCTGAGCATCGGTATATAAATTTGCTCTCAATTGAATCCAGATAAACTTGCCTTCCCCCTGCCGGAGCCGCACTTCCGTGTCGACGGGCGCATTTTCCACTCTCATGGTCTGCATCATCGTTTCAAAAGAAGCGAGGTCATCGGGATGAACCAAAGAATTAAAGGTGTAGAGATCGGGAACGAACGACCGGTTGAACCCAAGGATGTCATACATGCGCGACGACCATTCGACTGTTTTGTTCTTCCAGTGGAATTCAAAATAGCCGGCTTGTGATGCTTGCAGAGCAAGTTCCAGTTTTTCTTTGTTGGATTCGATTTCCAGGGCGGCCGTTTTCTGGTCTGTAATGTCGATGATAAAACCGACACTACGCTGAGGTTCACCATCTTCATTTCGCTGAACCATGGCCCTCATCTGCACCCAGATCCAACGGCCGTTACCGTGTTTTACCCGACATTCTGTATCTAGGTCCGCTTCCAAATTTCTGAAAGCTGTCGTGTCCTTTTTGAATTGGTCTTGATCATCGGGATGAACCAGAGCGGCGAATGTCTGAAGATCGGGCTCGAAGGCGGGGTCGGTAATCCCGAGTATTTCTCTTAGAGCCTGACCGAAAAAGAATTGAGTGGAATCAGTCCCTTGTGATTCCCTTGTTGTGTTCGCCAGCAAGGAGGATAACAAGATGTGGACTGACGCCACTCGTGAGAAATATGAGCGCGAGGCGCACCGCTACGCAAGCGATCTGAGCGATACCGAATGGTGCGTGATCGAACCCCATATGCCGCCCGCAAGGGCTCTGGGCCGCCCGCGCAAGACGGATATGCGGGAAGTGATGACCGCGATCCTGTACATGGCCCGCAGCGGCTGCCAGTGGCGCATGCTGCCCGGCGAGTTTCCGCCGCGCAGCTCGGTTCAGTACTATTTCTACAAGTGGCGCGACGACGGGACGTGGCAGGAGGTCAACCGGGCGCTTCTGGCGCGCACCCGCGAGGCCGAGGGGCGGGCCGCTGCCGCGACTGCCGGGGTGATCGACAGCCAGTCGGTGAAGACCACGGAAAGCGGAGGTCCGCGCGGGTTTGACGCGGGTAAGAAGGTGATGGGCCGCAAGCGCCATATCGTGGTGGACACTGGCGGGCGGTTGCTCGGTGCCGTGGTCCACGAGGCTGACATCCAGGATCGCGACGGTGCGCCGTCGCTGCTCGCCGAGGTGGGGGCGTGGTTTCCCGGGGTCGGCCATATCTTCGCCGACGGCGCTTACGCCGGCCCTAAGCTGGCCGGGGCGCTGAAGAAGATCGGCGACTGGGCGCTGGAGATCGTCAGGCGCAACGACAAGGCGGACGGCTTCGTTGCGCTGCCGCGCCGTTGGGTGGTCGAACGCACCTTCGCATGGTTCGGGCGCAGCCGCCGCCTTGCGAAGGACTTCAAGGCGACCGTCGAGAGCGCCCTTGCCTGGCTCCTGATCGCCAGCATCCAAGTCTTCATCCGTAGACTAGCAAGGTTATGAAAATAAACGATTCTTTTCCGGCCAGACTCTTAATCGCGGCGACAGTTCCGGTTATGACCCCAGCAATCCAAACGCGGTCGTAACCGAACCATCGGCGCAAAAGTCCGGTTCGGGCGCTGAACCATTGGTGGGCGCGGCGAAGGGCGCCGTGGCAGGCGCGATTATCGGTGAAGTTGTCGATGACAGTGCAGGCAAGGGAGCTGCCGTCGGTGCCACGTTAGGTTTCCTTAGAGGCAGTTCAGACCGCCGGCGGGAACGCCGGGAAGCACAACAACGGCAAGAACAACAACAAGCGGCCGCGATAAACAATGCACGTGACAACGACAACCGCGCCTTTGGCGCATGCATGACGGCGCGTGACTATACGGTTCAATAAAGCGGGTAGGCTCCGATATCTGTCCGGGCTGACTAACTCTTCCAAGCGCCAAAGCAGAACCAGTTGATGCCGATGGCAAACCGGCCGGTGTTTTCGTCCGCCTGGCCGGTTTGATTATCGACGGACTTCAGCACCGCCTCTTCACCGAAGAAACCAAGACTGGGAATGATGTAGAAGAAGAACTTGTCCTTCTCAAAACCGGCCGTTGTACACACCTCTTCCGCATTCATGTCTCTGAACGCTTTGTAGAAGGGCTCTTTGTTGTAATAGGAATCCCAATCCAAATAGAAACTGTCATAGGGCTCCAGCATGTCATTGGTCGGGAGCTCCATATGCAGCATGAGGCCGCCCGGCTTAAGAAGTCGGTGCGCTTCCTTAAAGACATTGCGAATGCCCTTGCCCGGCACTTCGTGCAGAAACATGGACGAAAAGATCATGTCGAAGGATGCGTCCTCGAAATCGACGTTCTCCGCGCTTTGCTGATGGAAGTGAACGGTTTGCCCGAGCGATTGGGCCCGGGCGTGGCCGTACCGCAGCACCGGCGCACCGACATCGACCGCATGCACCTCCGCGTCCGGATAGGCGCGCGCCCAAGGCACGGTGTTGTGCCCTACGGTGCATCCAAGGTCGAGAATCCGCTTAGGATTGAAATCAGGAAATTTGGTACGGAAGAACAAGGAAATCGTTCTGCCGATGTCGTCCAATTCATCCCCGAACAGCCCCATGCTGAAGACGGAAATGCCGTTGTCATACAAGGCGCCTTGGATCACGTCGTTCGGACCGTACTCGGTTTCGTAGTTGCCGGACATGAGATGCACGTCCAACCCTGAGACGTAGCGCGGCACATCAAATGCTGGATCAATTTCAACAGTCCCTTGAGCCCCGCCGGAGGGCTTGGACAACTCTTGCGCGGTACGATTCAACCGTTCGAAGTTTCTCTCGAGCGTGGGCAAAACGGAACGGAACGCCATTTCCTGGGCATTGCACCTGAGACTCGAATAAAACTTGAAAAGGGTTTCATCCTTAAGCGCCTTGTGAACTTCCGGGCCGTCCTTCGGCTTGCGTGCGTTGCGTTTTTCAAAGTCCGGTTCGACCTTGCGGTCATAGACGGTCTTCATACCGCCAGCCACATCGTGCAGCACATAGGTCCGCATGCCTTGCATGAAGGTCTGCCGCGCGTATTCATCGCGGGTTGGTTCAACGCGCATTCCGTGCCGCACATAGTCGGTCATGAGGGACCTCCAAACAGTGACATTTGGGTGACTGTGGCGGTTACGATACCGGCTTGGCAAAGCAATGAAAATGCCTGTGAGTCCAATAGCCGGCCGTTAACCGCCGGGCCGGATTGCTGATCTTTGACCTCACGGATTGTCGACAAAGTCGCGGACCAGGGCAGCAAATTCAGCCGGGGCTTCGTGTAAGAAGCCGTGACGCCAGTCCATCCTCTCCCCGTACCTCCCGTTGGTCAGCACATCGCTGAGGCGGCGTGTCGGTTCCGTGATTTCGTTGTTGATGTTGACCACCATGAGCGGTGGCTTGAGCTCGTCCAACCGGTCGCGATACCGGTAGGCAAAGGCTGCGCGTGGCCCCCAGGGCTTACGCTCCCCGGCGCGGATATGATCCGGATAAACCTTCATTCGCAACTCATTGGTTGGAAAGCCGGTGACCTGGCGCCACAGCTTGAGAAGATGGGAGCCGTCTTCAACGGGCTCGATCACACTGCCTAAGGTGGCGCGCATGTGATCAGCCTCTTCCTGGGTGTAGTCGGGCGCTGAAATAAGCGCGACGTGGGCCACGCGATCTGGATGGTCCAATGCCGTCTGAAAGGCGATTTTGGATCCCGTGCCATAGCCGATGAGATCGACCGTTTCGAACCCAAGTTCATCAAGCAGGTATGTCACCCCTTTTGCATAGGTCTCGATGTCGGGCGCCTCGTCGGGACCATCGGACATGCCGTAGCCCGGCGTGTCCGGCGCTACGGCGATACGATCGGTGCCGATCTCGGTAAGAAACTGTTCGTAAACAATGCCGGAGAGCGGGCTCAAATGAATACACACCATTGGCCGTGCAGTGGGAGTGTCCGGCTCCGCCATGCGCACATGCATCTGACCGAACAGACCATTGACATAGGAGCGGCGGACAATAATGGGCGGCTGAGTCATACCCCAAGTATGACTTAGCTGATCGCCTTTTCGTACACCCGATAGGTCTTGTAGATGCGTCCGCCGATACTTTCGATGGAATGCCTGGTGGGTTCGTTGTCCTCCAACACCCAACTCATCTCGCAAATGGGCATGTTGAGCTTGAGGGACTCGCGGCGAATGGAGCCGATGACCAGCAGCGCCAATACGGAGCCCAAGGATTTCTGCTTGAAACGGGGCGCCACCCCCATCAGCGGCACCCGGGTGCGGGACGACCAGGACCGCCGGGTGTACAGCCGCCACGCCAGCCTGGCCCAGCCTTTGGGGGACGGCCGGCCGCCGAGATCGGCGATCATCTCGTTAAGGTCAGGCAGCGCCACGGCAAAGGCTGCGGGTTCATTTTCGTAGTAGGCAAACCACACCAGCTCAGGAATCAGAATTAGTTTGAATGCCTTTGCCATGTGCTGGGCATCTTCTTCCGTGAGCGGCACATAACCCCAGTTGTCGGCCCAAGCAGCATTGAACAGGTCCACTAGGATGCGGATGTCTTCGTCGTAGGCCTTGGGATCGAGATGGCGGAAGGAAAGTTCCGGATTGCGGTCAACGGAACGCTGCAACAACTTGAGATGTTTGTACGGCAATGCCGTATCCATGGGCGTGAGATAGGCATAAAGGTCACGGGCTTTTTCAAATCCGGCATTTTCCACAAGCGTCTGATAGTAAGGCGGAGCGTGACCCATCATCATGCGCGGCGGACTTTCCGAGCCTTCGATGAGCAGGCCGGTCTCCTCATTGATGTTGAGGGTGAACGGGCCGCGCACCTGGGTCATGCCTTTTTCTTTCAGCCACCCTTGGGCGGTCTGAAATAAAGCGTCGGCCACGGGCTGTTCATCAACGCTTTCGAAAAATCCGAAAAAGCCGGTGCTGTCATTGCGCAACTGTAAATGCCTTTGGTCGATTTGCGCCGAGATGCGGCCCAAGGGTGCGCCGTTGCGCTCGGCTATAAACAGCTGAACTTCGCCATGCCCAAACCATGGATTTTTTTTGGGATTAAGCTGGTCACGCACCATCATTTCCAAGGGCTCGACCCAGACCGGATTGTCGCCTTGGCAAACGGCCGGCATAGACAGAAAGGCGTTCATGTCGGCGCGGCTTGCAACCGGCCGGACGGAGATAACGGACTCTGTCATGGGGAACGTGCGGGACCGGCCGTCAGGGTGACGCCGCGACCTCTGGGTCGTTGGCCCCGGGTTCGTTGGCTTGTGCAAACTCGCGCTGGCGGTGCACCGGGTTGGCGGTGTGGGGCCAGTTGGAGGTCAGCGCCGCCACATAGGGATACGTCTTGGCCACCTCTTCATCGTAGCCGAGATTGAACACCGTGTCCGAACGGGGCCGGTCTTTCACTTGGGCGTACAGTGTTCCGAGAACGCGGTCCCAAAGAAAATTGGTGATGCCGAAGTTTCCTGTTTCGTTATGAAAGTGATGAGCCATGTGCAGCTTCTTCACCCGTTTGACCCAATCCCATTTGGGCGCATAGCCGAGATGCTGGATGCAATGGATAAATTCGTAGAAACAGGTTTGCAGCACACCGGTACACAACGCCGCCGATGCACCCGGCCAACCTGCCAGGGCGCAGCCGACGGGAACCGTCGCCAGCGCCACCGTCGGCAGAGTGGTGTACAGCGCGCCAAAAAGAACTTTCAAATTGTTGGGATCGGAATGGTGGTCGTAGTGAATGCGTTTCCACACCGGTGCGGTCAGTTTGGACTTCCACATCCAGCGGGAATGCAAAATCCAGCGGTGCAGCACGTACCAAACCAAGGGGTAGATCAGCAGAGTGGCGGCGACAGAAGCCACCAAGTTAAGCAGAGCAGACAACCCGCTTATCAACGCCCATATAGCGTAGGCACCGGAGATCACGGCCAGCGCCAAATAGGCGGCAATGGCATAATACTGAAAATAGGCGGCCGCCAGTTCACCCAGATTCATCCGATCCAGGTGATAGTCGCGGTCAGACCAAAAGCCGATTTTCAAAGCCATACCAATTCCTAATTTCCCGACAGGTCTTGCCTGGGCTGCCTTGATGTAACGTTGTCAGCCGAGATTGCAACCCTATGACGTCATAACGGCGTCTAGGTACCGCGGTGTTCCAAGTTTACCACAATCCAGAGCCCGATCGTCGCAAACAGGGCCAGAGGCAGCCAGGCCGCGACAACCGGCGGCAAAGCACCGAATTGGCCCATGGCCAGCAACATGTTGTCGGTAACGATAAAAAGAAAACCGAGGGTGATGCCGTACACCACCACCATCACCGCACTGCCTTGACGATGGTGGGCAAAAGCGGCGATGGCCGCCAACAGCGGCATCAGAGCCAACACCACAGGACCGGCCAGCTTCCGCTGTAGCCAGGTGTCATAGTAGTACTCGGGCCGGGTGCCGAGCGCGAGCTCCCGGACGTAATGCTCCAGTTCGTCGAAGGTGAGTTCGCTGGGCGGGTTGGCCAATTTGTTGAAGTCTTCAGGCGTGAGCTTGGTTTCCCATGCAGGTGCTTCTTCAGGTGTCGCCTGCGTGGCACCGCCCACCCGCTCAACTTCAAACAAATTCCAAGCATCGTTCTCCCAAATGGCGAGACGGATATTGACGATGTCGGACACGGAATCGTTTTCAGCCTGGTGGAAGACACGCACGTCGTTCAACACCGCACCGTTGCGCAAAACGTGGCCAACGCGAACGATGGTCTCGCCCTCGATCACCCAGGCTTCACTTCCGTCGATGATTTCACCGACAGGTTTGTAGCCTGTGCTTTTCCAGTCTTCCAATTGGGCGTTGAAGCGTACAACAATGCGATCAGAAAAAAGAAACAGAAGAAGCGCCAGCATCAATCCGACAACAACCAAGCCGCCGATCAGGCTTAAAACGGATCTCCCCGCTGCGCGCATGGCAACGATTTCACTGTTGCGCGCCATTACGACCAATGCCGTCAATGCCCCAAGCAATCCGGCGAGCGGGGCAACAGTTTCGATGATGGACGGTATGCGGAGGAAGATGTAGCGGATGAGAGAGTCCACAGGTTCTCCGCCCCCTTCCAACACGGCGTCCGCATTGGCCAACAGATCGAGCATCTGCAGAAACACCACCAGCCCAAAGAGCAAAGCTGCGAACCGCGCCAGATACGCTTTTGTGAGGTACCAGGAAAGTGTCATGAGGCTAGTGGCGGTGTCCGCGGAAGAATCGACTGACAGTGGTCGTCATGGTGCCCCATTGGTCTTCCAAACGTTGCATGGGCGTCGCGCCCGCAACGATTTCCGTCTTTAAGAATAGATAGGACGTCGCCGCAATAAACATTGCAAAGGGAAGCCAAAGGGCGGGGCCGGCCGGCACGCCACCAACCGTGGCGTAGGCTTCACTGAATTCCAGAATCTTGTGATAGACCACCAGCAATAGGAGTCCGAATACCAATCCGAACGACTTGCTCGCTCGCTGGGTCATTATGCCGAGGGGTGCCGCCAGCATGGGCAAGAATAAAATGGATAAGGAGAAAACGATTCTGCCGTGCAATTCGGCGGCAACGGCAGGTGCGGGCACTTGATTCTCCCGCCTGATCTGCGGCGGCGCGTTTGGATTCTGCTCCTGCGCGGCCATGTTTCTGACGTAACCGCGTAACAACTCACTCAAGGTCAATTCCCGTTCATCGCCGCCGCGCATTCGGAATCTGATCAGTTCTTCCAAATTGAGCGGCCAGTCGAAAGCATCAAAACTAACCGTACTGGCCGACGTCGCACCCGGCGACCATTCGGACCGGTTGCCTTGATACAATCTTAGGCTGGTTGCGCGATCCGGCCCGCCGGTCACCAACTCACCCCGTTCGGCGGTCAAGGTAACGATGGTGCTGTCGTCTTCCTGGCGATGGGCAAACACGCCGTAGAGTTCACGTCCGGCGCCACGGGATTGCTCCACCCGCAAGGTGTAGCCGTTGGGTAGATCCATGAACACGCCTTCACCAATGCCCGACTCAAGCACACCGCTGGTGACATTGAACAGGATGGCCCGGTAGGCGTAGCGGCTGAACGGCTGTAGGTATCCCACGAGAATGAGATTGATCATCATCATGAGTAGGCCCAAGAGAACAGCGGAGCGAATAAAACGGCTGAGACCGATGCCGGACGAATGGATGGCGTCCAACTCGGATTGGGACGACAGTTTGCGGAAGGCCAAAAGCACGCCCAGGAACAGCGCCGCGGGTAAGGCCAGGCCGATGTAGTGCGGGATGAGATTGAACAGCATTTGAAAGACGACCAGGGTCGACACCCCGTTGCCGACGGCGATGTCGAGCAGCCTCAACATGCGCTCCAACAACAGAATGATGGCCGCTACCAAAAGCGTCACCAGCAACGTGGGCATGATCTGCCGCAACAGATAAAGATCAATCGCTTTGAACATCGAAATCAGGCCCGCCGCGGGGCGGGAGTCTGTGTTGTTTCTATCCCTGAGTCTCCGCCTGCCCCGCCACCCGTTGGCGAGCCACCTCTTAAAGTGGAGTCCAAGCCAAGGCACCTTGGCGGCAACACACTAGATCGTCAATTCAAAGGTTTTGAAACATTATGTATGGCGCCTGACCTGCCGCTATGATTGAGTTCGGCGCTTTTTTCTTTGCTTTTATGACCCCCTTGGGACCCCCGTGACCCCCGCACCCATCGCCATTCTCAGCAATCCCTTAAGCACCCGAAACCAGGGGGCGGGGGATTGGCTTGCTCCCTTGGTTACCGGTCATTCCTGGATCCACCGCTACGCTTTCGACCGGGTCGAAGAAATTCCCAAGATTTTGGCGGACTGTGAAAAAGCGGGCATAGGAACGTTGGTCATAGACGGCGGAGACGGAACTGCCGGGCGCGTCTTTTCAGGCCTGCTCAATGATGGACCTTACGCGACGCTACCAGTCCTCACCCTCCTCCCCTCCGGCAAAACCAATATGACGGCGGAGGCATGGAGCCTGCGTGGAGACCGGGAAAAAACGTTGGCCGAGCTGATCAAACGAAGTGCCGATAACCAATTGGAACACTTCGTTCAGAAGCAGTCAGTTTTGGCAATCCATGACGGAGAGACTACTGCGCCGCGGCATGGGGCTTTTTTTGGGGGCGCAGATGTTGTTGAAGGTATTTTGTATTGCCGGCGCGCGATTTATCCCTTGGGTCTCCCCAACTTAATTTCACACGGCGCGGCGATTGCGGTTTTGTTCTGGCGAGTCATGGTGTCAGGACAAGATGGTGGCGACATAAATGTTGCTTTCGATGAACACTCAGAATCAGAAATGGGTCATTTCTCGATCATCTTAGCAACAACGATGGACCGTATGTTGTTAGGGCTCCGCCCAATTCAAGAAACCGGCACAGGACCGGTCCACTACATGAGTCTGAGGCCGGGTGCCACGGCCGTTCTTTCAACGCTACCGGGACTGTTCCGGCGGCGCGTCGCCCCTGGATCAAAACGGACTGTGCGGCGAAGCCGGTCGGTGACCCTAGCCATGTCGGGCAGCTATACGTTGGATGGTGAGATATTTGAGACGCACCCTGACCGTCCTTTGATTCTGGATGGTCATCGAAAACTGAAGTTCATCCGATGGTAGAGCGCACCCGTGCAGATTTGATTGCGGAGGAGAGCCGCAAACCGGCCTTCCCCGCCGCAGCCGCCATGGTCGATCACTTGAATACGGTTTATGGGCCTGGTGTGAGAGTGGTCATTTTTTACGGCTCATGCCTTCGTCTAGAAACCGACGAAAACCTCATGCTCGACTTCTATGTCTTGGTGGACAGTTTGCGCAGGGCTACGGGCAACTCCATCAGTGCCTTTTTCGGAACGGTGTTGCCGCCCAATGTCTACTATCACGAAATTGAATTCGACAACCGAACCGTCCGGGCCAAGGTCGCTGTCATGACGGTGGGCGCGTTTGTTCGCAGTACCGCGCCGTCCGCTTTTGCTTCGGCCGTTTGGGCCCGTTTCGCCCAACCGGCCGCAATCGTTTTTTCCTCTGACGACATCGCCCGTACGTCTGTGGAGCAGGCCTTGACCCGTGCGGTGACGACACTGGTCAGCAAAACGGTGCCGCTATTGACCGGTCCGTTTACCACCCGGGATCTCTGGGTGACCGCCTTTCGCGCAACCTACCGGTCGGAATTGCGTCCGGAGTCTTCGGGCAAAGCCGATGAATTGGTGGACGCGGACTTGGAGCGCTACGACAAAGTAGCAATGGCTGCTCTGACGGAGCTTGGTATCGATCCCTACTCGGCCCGCTTTCCCAAAGCCAATGCCGTTTGGAAATGGCGGTTGCGCTCTCTGTGGGGAAAGACGCTTAATGGTCTGCGTCTCATAAAGGCCCTGTTTACGTTTAGGGGCGGGATTGAGTACGCCATCTGGAAAATGGCGCGCCATGCCGACCCGCCGGTTGTGTTAACCGATCATCACCGGGCCCGGCCTTGGGCCACCGGTTTCAAACTGCTTTTCAAAAAAGAGCTTTAGCGCCAGCGAAACTGCTCTATCGGGCGGATGCGGATTTCTTTTTGCGCTCCGCGGGTAAAACGCCCAGCTTCGTGCCGACGTCGGTAAAAATGGCAATGATGTCGTCAATTTGCTGCGACGTATGAGCTGCGCAGAGGCTGCATCGCAATAGCGTAAAGTTGTGCGGCGTTGCCGGTGGCAAGGCGAGATTGACATAGACCCCGGCATCGATGAGGCCACGCCAAAAGGCGACCCCCGTTTCCACATCCGGTGCAACGACGGCGACCACAGGGCTGACCTCGCCACCGAGGGTAAACCCTTGCGCGGCAAAACCGTTGTGTAGAAGCCCGGCATTACGCATCAGCCGTTTGCGCAAGGCACCGCCCTTCTCAATCAGATCCAGCGCCACCGTTGTGTAGAAGCCCGGCATTACGCATCAGCCGTTTGCGCAAGGCACCGCCCTTCTCAATCAGATCCAGCGCCACTTTGGCAGAAGCGACGACGGACGGCGGCAACGATGCGGTAAAGATGTAGGGCCGGCAGGCCAAGCGCAGCAAGTCGAACTGGGGATGGCTGGAGACGCAAAATCCGCCGACGGTGCCAACGCTTTTGGAAAACGTACCGACAATGAAGTCAACGTCATCTTCCAGACCGGTTTCTTCGGGAAGGCCGCGGCCATAGCGTCCTAAAACACCGACGGAATGGGCCTCGTCGCTGAGCAGATAAACATCGTCATACTTGTTCTTAACGGCAACGATGTCGGCCAGCGGCGCTTTGTCGCCGAGCATGGAATAAATGCCTTCGATGACGATCAGTTTGTTGCCCGGTTTCTTGGCCAGACGAGCCAAGCGCTTATCGAGGTCTTCCGCATCATTGTGTTTGAAACGGATGATCTGGGCATCGCCCATGCGTACGCCGTCATAAATACTGGCGTGGCAATCCGCGTCCATAAGAATGTAGTCGTCGGGTCCGACCAAGGTTGAGAGAACACTGAGATTGGCGAGATAGCCGGTGGAAAAAACGATGGCGTGGTCTTTTTCAAAGAAAGAACAGAGGCGGTCTTCGAGCGCCTTGTGGCCCGCATAGGTACCGTTGGCAACGCGGCTACCTGTGGTACCGGTGCCGGCGGCATCGAGCGCATCATGGGCGGCCTGAAGCGCTTCGGGTGCAAAGGTCAGACCGAGATAGTTGTTGGTTCCGGCAAGGATCGTTTTACGGCCTTGAATCATGGCTTCGGTTTGAGACAGAACCTCGTCCATCTGCACCTGAAAGGGATCATGGCCACCGTCACCGACAAGGGCGTCACGGCGGGTCAAGAGGGGTTCGAAACGGTCAAACAGATCAGCCATGTTCTTCCTTAACGATCTCTTCCGTCTTTGAAACCAATTGTCCGATGGTTTCGATGTCGGGGAGCACATTGAGCGGCACGGAAATGTCCAGACGGTCTTCCAGCGCTGCGATGAACTCCATCACCAAGAGAGAGTCGAAATTCAGGTCCTCGGTAAACCGGGTACCGTCCTCCAGGGTCGCGCCGGTTTTGTTGAAAGGCCCCAAGACCTCCAGAACCGCAGCCCGCACGTCATCTGACGCGCTGTCGCCTGGTTCAGCCGACATATCAATTGACCCTTCTTTTGGGGATCAGCTCGCCCTGAGTTCCGAATCCCGCTCCACTCACGGGCTACAGTTAGGGGGAATGACCGAAAGGTGACAAGTAACTTTAGAGGTAACGATTCAAAACATTTTGTGAGGAATACCAATCTGTTGCGTCCTCAAAGCCCTCTTTCAGGGGGATCGACGGCGACCATCCGGTGGGCACAGGACCCCGGGCGAGCCAGTCCGGATGGAGCAATTCCGGGACTTTCGACAGGGTCAGCATGGCCGGACGGCGGGTCAGCAGACCCTTGAGCGTACCCATGGCTCCTCCCAGCCATAGAAGAATGTCCGGCAGGTGGATAATTCTTGGGGAGCGTCCCACCGCCTCTCCTGCAGCGGCGGCAATGTCCGGCCAGCGGTGACCTCCCGGCGTTCCGTCGTCAATCTCAAGGGGCTGCCCGGATTGCTCATATTCGCAGCAGGCCTGAATGGCCGTCACCACATCCCCGACATGTATCAGTGACACCGTTGAGTCCCTGTTGGCGGGGAAAACGACAAATCCGTTGGTCGCCATTTTGAACAACGACGCCGTTTCCATATCGCCTGGTCCGTAAATGGCCGGCGGCCGGAGGATGACGGTGCCGAGCCGGTCTTGATAGTCGTCGAGAACCATCTCCCCGGCTCTCTTGCTTGCCGCGTAGGCTGACAACGCCGGTTCCCGCGCCGCGATAGACGAGATCAATACCAGACGGGGCACGTTGGCTTGAACGGCGGCGGCGGCAACGGCGCGGACGCCGTCGCGGTTGACCTTAAAGAACGCGGGCCGTGATATTGCTTTGATGGCACCGGCTACGTGAACCAAAACGTCTGCACCGTCCATCAACGCGGCCAGAGACTCTTTATCTTCAAGATCGCCTCTGACCCAGACCAGGTTGGGGTCAGAGTCATCGTCTAAGTCCTGCCGCGTCAACGCGCGGATGGTGTGGCCAGCCGTCCGAAGGCGGCACAGCAAATGCTGACCGACGAAACCCGTCGAACCGGTGACGGCAATTGTCAGGGAGTTAGACATAGTTCAGCCGCTGACCCTAAGCCGGCGCGCCGAGAGGTTTTATTTCACCATTCAAAAAGCCAAGTTTGGCTTTGCCGCGGGCCAGTTTGCCCGAGGACGTTTTCGGCAAGGTCCGGGGCGGTACAAGAATGACGTCGCAGAGAAGCCCAACCTGCTCCTGCACACGCGCGCGGACGTCGTCTGCAAGCGCTGAACGGACTTCCGGATCCGACGGACGGCATTGCACCAAAATAGTCGGCTGTTCGCCGCCGTCTTCCGCCTCAAGGGTGAAAGCGGCCGCGTCACCCGAGCGCATGCCGTCAATGTGTTCAACCGTCCATTCGATATCCTGCGGCCAGTAATTGCGGCCATTGACTATCATCATGTCTTTGGCACGGCCAACAATGACCAACTGATCACCGTGAAAGTAACCGAGGTCGCCCGTATCGAGCCCACCATCGGAGAGGCACTCAGCTGTCGCTTGTGGGTCCCCAAAGTATCCCTGCATGACACTGAGGCCTGAGACGAACACGCGGCCGACGTCTCGTTCGCCCAACGTCTCCCCAGCCTCATCTCTGATTTCTATGGTATGGTCATCGATCACCGAACCGCAGGCAACAAACGTTCTTCCCTTGCCCGACCCATCTTCTGGCACGGTAATTGCGCGATGATTGTCGCTGAGTTCTTGTTTGGAAACGTGATCCATGATCATGCCCGTACTGGGCTGACTGAAACAGATACCCAGAACACATTCGGCCAGGCCATAAGACGCATTGAACGCACGGGCGTCAAATCCGCTGTCGGCGAAAACTTCGGCAAAGGACTTCATGACCAGGGGCTTGATCATTTCGCCGCCGATTCCGGCGATGCGCCAGCTGGATAGGTCTAAATCCGCCGCTTTAGTTGTGGCAGACGAAAAACGACGTGCGCAGAGTTCATAACCGAAGCTCGGACTGTAAGACATGGTACCGCGGTTATCGCTGATGATTCTTAACCATGTTACCGGCCGACGCACGAATTCTTCCGTCGGCAGGTAATCCACCGTGGTCTGAGACGTTAGACAACCGATCATAAAGCCGACCAGTCCCATATCGTGATAAAACGGCAACCAAGACATGGCGCGCTCACCCGGTTGATTGCCCACAGCCTTGTTCATGGCTTGGCAGTTGGCCATCAAGTTGGCATGGGTGATGGCCACACCTTTGGGAAATCGGGTACTGCCAGAGCTGTATTGGATGTAATAGAGATCTTCGGGTTTGCCGGGTGTAAGGTGATCTTCTGTTGGCCCGGTGTTGAGATCTTCCAAAGTGCCTTTGAATTTCAATGTCACCTGTTCCGTTGCATCAGCAACAAAGGGCAAAAAATCTTGCGCAGCGATATCAGCTGCAGCGCCGGACGATGTGATTTGATTGCGAATTTGATCGATATAAGAGTCACGCTGGCCGAATGCGACCGGTGTGGGCATCGGCACAGGTATGGCGCCGGCGTACTGGCAAGCAAAAAAAGCGATCAGGAAAGACGGGGCTGTTTCCGCCAGCAGCGCGACCCTGTCCCCAGGGTTGATGTCTCTGCCGACGATGTGGCGGGCAGCTTGTTTCGCTTGAGCGCATAGGTCTGTATAGGGCAGAACCGCGGTGATCTGACCACGGGCGGAATAGAAGTTAAAGCCCGTTTCCCCTTGCGCAGCATAGTCCAAGGCCTCCGGCAATGTTGAAAAGTCAGCCAGGCATTTAGGAAGACTGGTGTTATCGGTGGGTGTTGGTTGAGACATACGGTCTGCTGCAGGAACCGGGATTCAACAGAGGGTTACGTGTCTACACGGGCGGGGTAAGGGGTCAAATCAACCTTTGCAACAAGTCTTTCACCACATCACACGGGTCTTTACGGGCAATGAGTCCATACCTGGTCTCACGCAGTCGTGAGTTGAGAGAAGTCATGGAATTTGGAACCATCTTTGTCACGGAAAACGGCGACGCTTTAACCCCTGGCGTCGCCGCTTCAATCTCCGGAAGATCAGGGTGATACCCCTCACCCGTCTTTCAGTGGGTAAGGGCCCAGTTCCCCGTCTGGGCCCTTATCTTTTGGGCTTTTGCTTGCCAAGCCATAAGCTATCAGTTTGACTTGGAAGGCGACAAATATAAGGGGAGCAAGAATGGGGAAAATAAGAAATCCAGAGACTGCTTTGATCGTAGACCGTGCCTTTGTGCGCATCAGCGAAGGACAGGTGCATTACCGGACCTGTGGTGTTGACACGGAAAATGCTCTACCGCTCTACATGATTCATGCGTCTCCTTCTTCGTCCCTCAACCTGGTGCCTTTGATGACTAAACTCGGTGAGACGAGGCGAGTCATTGCGCCAGATACTTTGGGGTTCGGAGACTCACCACCGCCCACCCAAGATGTGCCCAACGCCGATGATTATGCGGAAAGCGTCGTCAGAGTGATGGATGCATTAAGTCTTGAGACCTGCGACGTATATGGCAGTCACACCGGCGCCCACATCGCATCAGAACTGGCCATTCACTATCCAGATCGGGTACGGCGGCTGGTTTTTGACGGGATCGGCATGTTTTCCCCCGAAGACAAAGCCGATTACCTGGCCAACTATGCGCCGGAAGTTCATCCCGACGAATTCGGCCAGCATCTGATCTGGGCATGGAATTTCGTCCGCGATCAAGTGCTTCATTTCCCCTATTTTCGCCGCACACCGGAGGCCCGACGCGCAGAAGCGACCATGCCGTCTCCTGAGTCCATGCAACGCGTCGTCTTGGAAGTGCTTAAAGGTTTGACCACTTATCACAAGGGATACCGCGCAGCGTTCCGTCATCCGGATAGGGAGCGTCTGCCGCTGATAACCCAACACACGTTTTGCATGGCATCGGATAGCGATCCATTGGTCGTTGGTGTGGACGAAGCAGCGGATCTCGTGCCGGACTCTGTGAGCGGGGTACTTCCGTCTGAAGGAACAGCGGAGGGATTGGCCGAAAAGGCGGCAAAGATTGTCGCGTTCTTGGATGCCGCCTAGAGATTTGGTCCGGTGATTGTCAGCACCAAGGTATCGGTGTTGGGCGTCACAGACATGCTTAAGGTTTTACCGTTCGCATTTGTCGAAACCTGTCGGCCGGCAAAGGCAAAATCGATGTTTGCACCGACCCAATCGACGGCCTCCCGCCAATCGTAAAGGGTCTTTTCAACCAGCAAGGAAATGACGTTTAGGTTTTTGAGCCTGGTTAGAGGACGGTCATCGGGCAGGGCTGCCATCAGATTGACGGACGTGACACCTTCGGGTGGTCCAATCAGCTCGAGTACGGTACGGCCATCGATTGAGCGGCCAACCACGCGGGACCGGCCATCTGCCAATGGAACAAAATCGAACTTCAAATTGTAAGGCACTTTCGCAAATGGATCGGTCAGGGTATCGCGGCGTATATTCAGACTGCCGGTCAATTTCAAGGGATCCTGTAGAGGCGCTGTTCGTTGTACCGGTTGTGGCGGTTGAACCGGTGGACGGCCTGACATCCAATACATGTACAAGGCCAGTGCAAGAAGCACGCTATAAACGACTATACGTATCCATCTTTGCATATAAAGAGTATGCCCTGTGAACGACAGCTGGGTCAGAGATATCATCAGGCTGCACCGGTGCTAGGGTCAACAAGGACATCTTTTCAGTGACCATGATATATTTGCCCCTTTAGGGACCAAAAGATGGAGGACGAAATGGACGACGCTTCACGTCAACAGCGATGGGAAGAAAATGCAGCCTCACAACGGGCGCGTTTTGCCGATTACACCCTTGATCCAGCGCATACCATCACTTTGGAGTCGCATGACGGCAAAGCGACGGTATCGTGGAATGGAAATGTCATTGCCGAAAGCAACAACGCTGTAAAGCTGTTTGAGCGCAAACACGACGCGGTCTTCTATTTTCCGCAACAAGATGTGCGCACGGAACTGATGGAGCGCACCGACCATGCCACACACTGTCCCTATAAGGGGGATGCGTCTTATTGGACCCTCAAAGAGGGAGACTCCGTGGCCGAGAATTCCGTCTGGGCCTACGAATCCCCAATAGACGCTGTGGCCGGCATCAAAAATATGATGGCATTTTACCTTGATACGATGGGTAAGGATTTCGGTCTAATCCTGGAAAGCGAAGAAAGCCCAACAGGTTGAGAGACGGCTGCGTTTAGGCCTCACACGGCTGTGACGTTATTTCACGGGCGTGTGATTGGCGACTTTTTCTCCATTTCTTATTATCCGTTTGTCGCTGTGGGTCGCTGAAGCCCGCCGATACGGAGACTTTTTCTGGCCGCTGTGGGCGGCAACACAATTGGAGAACACTATGTCAGATAACAAGATGAGCGCACTTTCTCTCGCCGCCGCCCTGGCTGGTGCTGTTTCTATGGCTGCCATGACCATTCCGTCGGCCGCCGTAGCGCAAAACGGTAAAGAAAAGTGTTACGGCGTTTCAAAAGCCGGTGAAAACGGTTGCGCAAATGCCGCAGGCACCCACTCCTGCGCCGGCCAGTCCACCGTTGATTATGACGGCGGCGAATGGAAGCTGGTCGCCGAAGGCAGCTGCGTCCAAATGGGCGGCACCCTCGAGCCGACTGCCGGTGTTAATGAAAAAGCGAAGGAGATGGCCGGCTAAGCCGACCATTTCTTTTGATTGAGCGTCGAAGGTGACCTCTCCCCCTCCCCAACCCCAACCTTCGACTCGCTCTACACGGCCGAGCCCGGTCCCTGCGAAAGCGGGGGTCGGGCTTCGTCATCCTCACATGGAGGATTTTGCTGCTGGAAAGCCCAAAACGGCTTGGGTTGAAATCCACAGCGAAAATTTCTTTGCCCCGGGTGGTCCGCGCATCGCTCAGTTGGAGGCTGTGCGAGCGCATTATCCCGTAAGCTGCCATGGGGTTGGCCTCTCTCTTGGGTCTGCCGAAGGCATTGATGCCGGTCACCTTGCCACGCTGGACACTCTTGTAGACCGTATCCAACCGGGTCTGGTGTCCGAACACCTATCGTTCAGCGTTGTCGACGGTCTTTATGTCAACGATCTCTTGCCCCTTCCTTATACGGAAGAGGCACTCGCGGTCATGGTGCGCAATGTCGATCAGGTTCAATCAACTCTAAAACGCCAAATCCTTGTTGAGAATCCTTCGTCCTATTTGACCTTTGCCGACTCAGTCATGCCCGAATGGGAGTTTCTCTCCGCGCTGGTGGAACAGACTGACTGCGGGCTATTGCTCGACGTCAACAACGTTTACGTCAGTGCACAGAACAACGGCTTGGATGCTCTGGTATATTTGCAAAACATTCCGGAACAGGCGGTTCAGGAAATACATCTTGCCGGTCATTTGGTCGACGGCGACGGCGATGAACAGCTGTTGATCGACACCCATGGCGATGTGGTTGCAGACGCCGTTTGGGCTTTGTTCGAAACGACAATTCAACGGATGGGTCCCCGCCCCACTTTGATCGAATGGGATACGGACATTCCATCGCTGGAAATTCTTTTGGGGGAAGCTGAGCGCGCGCAGACCCTGCTCAACGTGGCCGCACCTGCGGCGGGAGAAACCCGTGTTGCATGATCTGCAAAGAGAATTTGCGGCGGCGGCGCTGAGCAATGATATCGCTGCGCTTGTGCCCAAGGTGCAGGCCTCTGCCGGGTCGCGGCAACGCCGGCTCGGCATTTATCGCACCAACACGGTCAATAGCCTGACGGATGTATTGCTGGCTGCCTTTCCGGTTGTTGAGCGCATCGTCGGAGAGCGGTTCTTCAGAGCGATGGCTACGGCCTTTGTCGAGGCTCATCCGCCCCGCCGCCCCACTCTTTACGCTTACGGCGAAGACCTGCCGGTATTTCTGGAGACCTTTGAACCGGCCCAGACTTTACCGTACTTACCCGATGTAGCCCGTCTTGAGTGGGCCCGCATCCGGTCTTATTTCGCGGCCGATCAAGATGCTATTGACCCCGCGCGTTTGGCCACCGTGCCATCAGATGCGTTGGAGACTGTGGTGTTTAAGGTTCATCCGTCTCTTCAACTCATTAGGTCGTCTTATCCGGTGTTTACCGTTTGGACCGTGAATCAACCGGATCACGGCCCCATACCTGAAATCGATTTCAGTGAAGCAGAATGCGGGTACGTCTTGAGGCTGGGCCATCACGTGACTCAGCGTCAGATGTCCTCATCCCAATTCACCTGGCTCCGGCTTGTCGCAGAAGAAGAGCCGTTCGGCCGGGCCACCGAACAAGCCGCGTTACAAGACGGGGCCTTTGACCTGCAAGAAACGCTGAGGCCCTTACTCGCTGAAGGCGTTTTTTACGACCTGCATCACTAAACCTATCCGATAGTCCGAACTTAAGACGGAGGAGAATTTGCAATGACCGATTCAACAACCGAAACAACAGCGTTACCGGCCAAGATTTCAGATTTGATAAGCCCTGTGATCGCAAAGTTGGAATCCTTTGGGCCCCCGATTATGGATTTCGCCATTCGCATCTGGATCGGTCTGGTGTTCTTCCGGTCCGGCCTGCAAAAACTGGACGATTGGGAAAGTACGCTCTTCCTGTTCGAGTACGAATACATGGTACCCGTCTTGCCCCATACCGTGACGGCGTTCTTAGCAACCGCTTTTGAGTTGGCCATGCCTTTGCTGCTTTTCGTCGGGCTGGCCTCCCGACTGGCCGCCTTGCCGCTTCTTGCCATGGCTTTGACCATTCAGTTTATTCTCGGCAGCAACAACGCGGCCTATAACGACTTCAATCACTATGCCTGGATGATTTTCCTGCTGGTGATCGTGGTAAGAGGGCCCGGCCGCTGGTCTGCGGATCATTGGCTGCGCCAAAAATACATGGGCGGAACTAACTAGACGGAGACTTCGAAACCGGTCTGGGACAGGAGTTTGTAAAAGTCCCGCACGGCTTTTTCTTTTTCTTCAGGATCCGGAATATCGGCCGTGTATTCGGAGACGAAATCCTTACGCCTGAGATAATCCGTGATTGTCTTGCGGGCAATTTCCGTTGCTTGACCCTCTGTGAGCACGCCTGAGGCACAGAAGTTAACCAGCCGCTCGGCCCGTTCGCGGAAAGACAGCCGCTTGTTGTCGATACGCTCAATGACTTTTTCGCTGATGATGTAGTGAACCACGATGTCATCAAAGCGTTTGGCCATAGTCGTCTTTAGGTCGTCGGTAAGGTGGGAGTCCAACACGAGCCGTTGAACCGCGGTGACCTGTTGGAGTCGGGTTTTCTCCGTTCGGGCCTCGGGAGCAATTTTTGAATGGAACTGAGTTCGGCCGCTTGGCGCTTGAGTTGGTTCTCAATGGCGGCACGAACAGGCGGATCGGCTTTTTCATCGAACAGAGCCAACAGATAGATAAACACCCGTCTACCGGTTTTGAGTTTTTCGCACATGCCCTGCATGGCCTTTGACCGCCCGCCGGCACCGCCGACGTTATAGAGCCGCGCCCAGCGTTCGGTCAGTCCATGGGCAAGGGCATGCCCCCCGACCACATGATCGTCTTGAATGATCCGGTCGACCAGTTGGTCGAAAAACGGCTTGTCGTCGTGTTTATCTTCGCTGCTGGTAAGCCGGACAGCACTGTTTAAGTCACGTCCAATCCTGTCAAAAATCACTTCCTTAGAACGAGGCAGCAGGTCGGCGGCAAACAGAGCGTTAAGCAATTCCAGCAAGTCTTCGGCGGCAAACTTGGTTGCGTCACACTTACCTTCGACGAGATCCACCATGCGCAAGATGGCGTCACCAAGATGTTTCGAAATGCCGATGACGTCCTTGATGACCGTTTTGGCCATGAATATATCAGCGAGCATTTCATCGATCATGTCTCTGGAACGCTGATCTTTTTGTGACTCCGCCATCGGCAGGAGTGCCGCCAGTTTGGC
The DNA here is from genome assembly GCA_965207985.1 of Rhodospirillaceae bacterium. GTDB lineage: Bacteria > Pseudomonadota > Alphaproteobacteria > Rhodospirillales > Rhodospirillaceae > CBDBND01. The sequence goes on from CBDBND010000032.1 coordinate 95,398, forward strand.
GATCCATCCCCGCCAATTGATGGACTCCCGGGTCAAAGCCACATTGGCCATATAGGAGCGCTCTTCCTGATCGGAGAACTTGGCGTCAATCTTGGCCAACACTTCATCAAGAGAAGACTCTGACAACTCGGGCAATTTGGTTTGCTCAACTTCGCGCGCTTTCTTCGCGATCACGTCAAGGGCATCGAAAATATCATCGCGGCAGGTGCGGGTATCTTTGCCGGTTGCACGGGCATGGAGCGTGGCAATTTTATCCACGGCCGACGGTACCATGGTCTGGAAATTGATCATGCGTTTGAGATTGTTGTGGCTATGCAACATCTCAAACGGAGTCATTTCGTGTTTTTCGAGATACTTGGCAAACAACCGGGCCATGGTCGTACGGCTGGCCGTTTTGTAGTAATCGCTGACTTTTTCGCAGATGGGTGAATCGTCGACGCTGGAGACGGAAAGGTCTTCCTCCTCCTTGCCTTCCTTCATTTCCTTGAAGATTTCGCTTTCGCGGTGGCTGTCCTTACCGAAGTGGGATTCTTTGACGATCCGTACGCCGGTTGTGGTTTTCAAGGCCAGGAGGTCCTGAGCCTTTTTCATGGCGACAGCTTCACTCTTGCAGACTTCGCTGATGGACCAGCGGTCATTCTGAAAAAGCTGCACTTCGAATGTGGCGCGTCCGAACATAACGTCGCGAAAACCCTGTGCGTCCCCGGCGTATCCCTGCCCTAATTTAGTAACAATTTGCTTAAATTACGATTCTGAGGGCTTTATGGGCCCGTATATGGGCAAAATGCCCTCTCAGAAACAAGGAAATTCCCTTGTTTTAGGAAAGTTTGAAGCCTTCGAACCGCTTCCTCAGCTCGGCTTTAAGCACTTTCCCCGTCGCTCCGAGAGGCAATTCATCCACCCATTCCAGCGCATCGGGCAGCCACAGTTTCGGAACCTTATCTGACAAGTACGATCGTATGTCTTCAAGCGACGGCCGTTCGTCTGTTTCTGGCACGCACACCAGCAAAGGCCGCTCTTGCCATTTTGGGTGATACACACCGATGACCGCAGCCTGCTTGATGGCGTCATGGCCCATGGTCGCATTCTCGAGACCAACGGAGCTGATCCATTCACCACCGGATTTGATGATGTCTTTGGCCCGATCGGTGATGTGCATATAGCCGTCGGGGTCCAAGGTTGCGATGTCTCCGGTATCGAACCAGCCGTCTGGGGTCAGGGCGCTGTTTTCTTCTTTGTAATAGGTATCGACGATCCACGGGCCGCGGACGTGAAGCTGACCCGACGTCTTGCCATCGTTGGGTAAGACATTGCCGTCATCGTCGACAATACGCATGTCGACGCCATAGACCACCCGGCCTTGCTTTATTTTGATGGGCATCTGCTCATCGCGTGACAGATCATTGAATTTCGGTTTAAGGGAATTGACCACACCGATGGGGCTCATTTCGGTCATACCCCAGGCGTGATGGACGGTAACACCGTGATCCTGCTCAAAGCGGTTGATGATGGCCTCCGACGCGGCCGCACCACCGATAATCACCCGGTCAAAACCCTTTGGCTTGCGGCCCATGGCATCCATGTGATCGAGAAGTCCCATCCACACGGTCGGCACCCCAAGGGCGATGGTCACCTCTTCGCCATCCATCAATGTGAACAGGGATTCACCGTCCAGCTTCGGGCCGGGCATGATCATGGGCGCCCCGGCGATGGGTGAGCCGTAGGGCACGCCCCAGGCGTTGACGTGAAACATCGGCACGACGGGCAAGACGACATCTTCGGTTTTCAACTTCATGGTGCTGGCAAAACAACATGCCATGGCGTGAAGCACCGTGGAGCGGTGACTGTAAAGTACGCCTTTGGGATTGCCCGTTGTGCCTGAGGTGTAACACATGGACGAGGCCGTGTTCTCGTCAAACGCGGGCCAATCAAATGTATCCGCTTCTTCAGCAATAAGGGATTCATAGTCGACCGAAGTGTCGGGTGCGACATCCGGCAGTGAGGCGTTGTCGGTCATGATAGAGAAGTGTTCGACCGTCTCGAGATGAGGAGCGATGCGCGTCACCGTGTCACTGAGATCGCGGTCGAAGAACAGCACCCTGTCTTCGGCATGATTAAGAATGTAGATCAGTTCCTCGTCGGCGAGACGCAAATTCACCATGTGGCAAATGGCACCGATACCGGAGATAGCGTAATAAAGTTCAAGATGGCGGTCCGTGTTCCATGCCAATGTGGCAACACGGTCGCCTTGTTTAACGCCTAAGGATTGAAGAGCATTGGCAAGCTTTTTGATTCTTTTATAGATGTCGCCGTAGGTGGTTTTTCGAACCGGGCCCTCAACACTGCGGGTGATGATCGCCGTATCGTTGTGGTACTGCGCCGCAAACTGAATCAACGAGGTGATCAGCAGCGGAGTCTGCATCATTAAACCTTGCATGTGCCCTCTAAACGATACCTATCGGTTCTGATCACGGCCCGCATGGTAGTCTTTGATCGGTCTTCTATCTACCGTATCGACTCTCAATTAGTCCGCTTGCGCCAACGGCAAGGCGGTACGATAGATCACCTGTTTGAGGGCAAAGCTAGATTGAATACTGGCAATGACCGGAATGCGGGTGAGATGGTGTTTGAGGAACCGCTCATAATCGGCGAGATCCTGTGCAACGACGCGAAGGAGATAATCGCTGGTGCCGGTCATGAGATAACACTCCATGACCTCCGGCAAGGCGCCGACCGCTGCTTCAAACTCTTCCAGTGCCGTTTCTGACTGTTCCTTTAGGGCGACACTGACGAACACACTAACGGGAAGGCCCACCTGCGTCTGATCGACAAAGGTCATGTAACCCTGAATGACCCCGTCGCTTTCCAGCCGGCGCAGGCGACGCAGACAGGGCGAAGGTGACAGCCCGACGCGCTCCGCCAATTCCACATTGGTCAGGCGGGCGTCTTCTTGCATGCCCTTGAGGATTTTGAGGTCAATAGAATCTAGGTCTGATTTTGGCATAAATCACCTAAATTAGGGATATTTCTTCTCAAATATTGCGTGAAAATTCATCCTTCCGCAAGAGTTTGCAAGGACCTACCTGGACCGCTGATGTAGGGTGGGACGCGAACCGAGCGGAGGCTGCAATGACGGACCCGGCCACTCTCGCCGCGCTGAAGGCGCTGGAACATAAAATTCTCTGGCTGGCCACGTGGATGATTCACAACGCCAATACCAACCGGCCCAAGACGGATGGCGTCAAAGTCGGAGGACATCAAGCCTCCTGTGCTTCCATGGTGACGGTGATGACGGCGCTGTTTCTTCACACCTTACGCCCTAATGACCGCATCGCCGTCAAACCTCACGCCGGACCGGTCTTTCATGCCATTCAATATCTTTTAGGCAATCAATCGCTGGAGCGGCTAAAGAATTTTCGTGGCTTTGGCGGCGTGCAGCCCTATCCCTCCCGTACCAAAGACAAGGCCGATGTGGATTTTTCCACAGGGTCCGTCGGCCTGGGCGTGGCCGAGACGCTGTTTGCCTCTTTGGTGCAGGACTACATCCATTCCCATGACCTGGTGAACGGCGATACGCCGAAGGACCGCATGATCGGCCTGATGGGCGATGCGGAACTGGACGAAGGCAATGTCTTCGAAGCGTTGCTTGAAGGATGGAAGCACGAAGTCAGCAATTGCTGGTGGATCATCGACTACAACCGGCAAAGCTTGGACGGTGTTGTCAATGACCGGCTGTTCAATCGCATCACCGGGTTCTTCTCTGCCGTCAACTGGAATGTGGTGATGCTCAAATACGGTCTCAAACTTCAGGCCGCATTTGAAACACCCGTTGGTCCTGCCCTGAAAAAATGGATCGATGATTGCCCCAATCAAAAATATTCGGCTCTGACCTTTCAGGGCGGCAAGGCCTGGCGCGACGAACTTAAGCGGGACCTCAAGGGGACAAAGGGACTAAAAGCGTTTCTCGATGAACATGACGACGACGCCTTGTATGCGCTCATGACCAATCTTGGTGGTCATGACATGGAAGCCATCCTTCAAGCCTTCGACGATGCCGAGAAAGAGGACCGGCCCCATTGTTTTATTGCTTACACCATTAAGGGATACGGGCTTCCCTTGGCGGGTCATAAGGACAACCACGCCGGAATTCTCAACCAAGCGCAAATGGATCAGTACCGGAACACTCTTGGTGTCGCCGAAGGTCAGGAGTGGGACAAGTTCGCCGGTTTGGAGCGGGAGAAAAGTGTCTTAAGCGCTTTCCTGTCGACGGTGCCATATGCCCAGCGCGTCCCGCGGGAGCAAAAAACAGAGAGGGCCCCGACATACCACGTTCCCGACATCGCTGCGCCGACAGGACGAAAACAATCGACGCAGGAGGCCTTCGGCAAGATCATGAACGATCTTGGCCGCGGCACGACGGATCTGGCATCGCGCATTGTGACGACGTCTCCCGATGTGACCGTGTCCACCAATCTGGGGGGCTGGGTCAATCAACGCAGCCCGTTCCACATTAAAAAGCGAGAAGACATCTTCCGGCAAATGCATGTGCCCTCTCCACAGAAATGGAGCCAACAGCCTCAGGGCCAACACATTGAACTGGGCATTGCGGAAAATAATCTGTTTCTCCTGTTGGGCGCCCTCGGACTTTCCCACGATCTTTTCGGACAACGCCTGCTGCCGGTCGGCACGCTGTACGATCCTTTCATCGCCCGTGGTCTCGATGCCATGACCTATGCTTGTTATCAGGATGCGCGCTTCATGCTGGTGGCAACGCCCAGCGGAATTTCTCTCGGACCGGAAGGCGGCGCCCACCAGTCCATCTTCACGCCCTTGATCGGCATCGGTCATGCCAGCCTGGCCTCATTTGAGCCGTCCTATGCGGACGAGTTGGCGGCAATCATGGCCTGGGGTTTTGAGCATATGCAGAAGCCGGACGGCAGTTCCGTCTATTTGCGTCTATCGACGCGTCCGCTCGAGCAACCGGAACGCACCATGAGCCCGGCGCTCAAGGCCGGCATTCTCACCGGTGCCTATTGGGCCGTCGAACCCAGCCCAGGCTCCGATTTTGCCTTGGTCTATTGCGGAGCCGTGGCTCCTGAAGCGCGCGCCGCCTTTGACATCATTCGCGAAGACTTACCCGGAGCCGGGCTGCTGGCCGTGACCTCGGCGGACCGGCTCTATAACAGTTGGACGGCCGCGGCGCGGGTGCGCAAGGACGGACGGCCCGGCGTACGCAGTCCCATTGAGCGTTTGCTATCAGAGATGTCGGCGAACGCCACACTGGTGACCATCCATGACAGTCATCCCTTGGCACTGGGGTGGCTAGGTTCCGTTCATGGCCACCGCTGTGAAGCCTTGGGCGTCGACCGCTTTGGTCAAGCTGGCAATATTGCCGACCTTTACCGTGAGTACGGCATTGACAGCGATGCTGTGGTCAGCGCCGTTGCCGATGTCATCGTTCAACAAGCGGGCGTGGTAATGCCATTGGCTCAGGCCGCCGAATAGCTGCCGTATAAGAGTCCGTTAGCTTTACTCGTATCCAGCGCGTAAACTGGCCCTACATCGCCTCTGAACGAAATGTGAACACCAGGAGAGGGTCAGGGTCATGCACAACTCCATCCTATTTAGTGTCATTCTCTGTATCGCAATGGGTTCAACGTCCGTGCTTGGACAGTCGGACATGGATCGCCGTAACACGGAGGTGGTTCAAAGCGTTTACTTGCGCACGTTATCGGTAGAACCAAGCGATGATTTGGTGCGCGATGCACAAAATGCGTTGGACTTGGCAGAACGCAGTTACGGTGCAACGGACAGCAGGACCGCTGACATGGCGGTCGCACTGGGGCGGGCTCTGAACGGTACCGGCCAGCATGAAGCCGCGGTTTCCGTCTTGCGCAGTGCCCTTAGCATTTATAACGATGAGCGTGGCGATACAAAGTTACGGGCAGCTATGGCCCAATATGAACTCGGGCGTGCACTCAGCGGCATCGGTGACCAGGATGACGCCGTCGCCACACTCACGGAAGCGTACACGGTTATTGAACCCATGTTCCGGCGGCTGACAGCTGATTCCGGATTCATTCGTGAAGCCATTCGTGAAGCCGGAGGAGCGAGTGCCGTTGCCGCCGCAGACCAGCAGGCACGCGCTGCAGCCTCGCCTGGTCCTCAACCCCAGCCAGACGCGGTGGTGCAAATTCCCCCCATCTATCCCCCCGATGTGGCCACTAACAAAGGATGGGTTTTGATGGACTACCGTCTCTGGTCTGATGGCACAGTCCGCGACGTCGTTGTCCTAGCCTCCAATCCGCCGGTGATTTTTGACATTTCGGCAGCCATGGCGCTTTCCAATTGGCGTTTTGAGCCGCGAAGCGACAGTGGTGCGCATTTTCAGCTGAGCATCGCATTCGACGCCATCGATTGAAGGACCTTAGAGCCTTCTTCCTGACCCTCTTGCGGCAGAGCGCGTGTCTACGTGCCAATTGAAGCCGCTTACGCTATCCTCTTATGGTTGAATCAGGTGTATCATAGTTGCGTAAAAGTTTAGAGGCGCAACCAACCCACGGGATACGGAACAGGTTTAGGGAGGTGTCACGCTGTGGCAAAGATCGTTCCCAACTACGAGGCCTTTCTGAAGTACTGGCTTTCCCTAAGAGCCTGACCGAAAAAGAATTGAGTGGAATCAGTCCCTTGTGATTCCCTTGTTGTGTTCGCCAGCAAGGAGGATAACAAGATGTGGACTGACGCCACTCGTGAGAAATATGAGCGCGAGGCGCACCGCTAAGAAGGTGATGGGCCGCAAGCGCCATATCGTGGTGGACACTGGCGGGCGGTTGCTCGGTGCCGTGGTCCACGAGGCTGACATCCAGGATCGCGACGGTGCGCCGTCGCTGCTCGCCGAGGTGGGGGCGTGGTTTCCCGGGGTCGGCCATATCTTCGCCGACGGCGCTTACGCCGGCCCTAAGCTGGCCGGGGCGCTGAAGAAGATCGGCGACTGGGCGCTGGAGATCGTCAGGCGCAACGACAAGGCGGACGGCTTCGTTGCGCTGCCGCGCCGTTGGGTGGTCGAACGCACCTTCGCATGGTTCGGGCGCAGCCGCCGCCTTGCGAAGGACTTCAAGGCGACCGTCGAGAGCGCCCTTGCCTGGCTCCTGATCGCCAGCATCCAAGTCTTCATCCGTAGACTAGCAAGGTTATGAAAATAAACGATTCTTTTCCGGCCAGACTCTAAGGGCAGCCGATGAGCTGGTCGTGCCGTCACAGACCTTTCTCGATAATCCCGATCCCACTTTTGCGCCCAACGTACTTGTCCTTGACGTTTATGAAGACGACATCGTTACGCTCAGCTAAATAAAGCGGTCTTCAGCCACAAACGGGTCGGTCAACGGAGCGGAACTTGAAGCGCAAGAAATCGAAGACTTTGGGCTCAGCCGCGACAGAGGCCAGTGGAGCGGTTGATCATAGGGTAGAACACGCCAAGGCGATCGAGTGTTACCGCAACGACGCGCTGGAAGATGCTTTGGCACACGTCAACACCGCCATTCGGGCAGAACCGAATACAGCCATCTATCAAGCAGATGCAGGATACATTCTGATGGCTATGGAACGGTACGAAGAGGCTGTTATTCCGCTCAAACGCGCAGTCCAGCTTGATCCCACACATGCAGATGCCCACTATAATTTGGGCGAAGCGTATCAGAGCCTCGGGCAACGCGATGCGGCAATTGCCTCTTTTCGTATGGCCGTGAGTCTCAACCGTAGTCTGGGCTGGAAGAAAATAAAATCCGCAATCAAGCGCTGGGTTGGTCTTGGTGGCTAGCGTTCTCGTGGATCAGAACCACAAATAGCGATGGTAAAAGCTGACGCTGACAAACTGGTCGCCCGGCTGGCACAGATGTCAGGCGGCGGTGACAAGCTTGCCGCCACTCTTTCGGCTGAGGACCTAAAGTCGAAAGGATCCGATTACTATAAAGCCGGACAGCTTACGCTCGCGGGAAGTTTTTATAAGCAAGCCATAACGGCCTCGCCTAACCTTGCCGAAGCACACAACAATCTCGGTTTGGTTCTTCGAAAGCGAAACAGAATGCAGGGGGCTGTGGCTGCCTTACAGACGGCTCTCATGCTGAAACCTCGATCTGGATCAACCTATGCCAATTTAGCCAATCTGGATGAGCGGTATGGAAATATTGCCCAGGCTGAAGAGTACTATTTGAAAAGCGTTGAACTGGAACCCGGTATTTTTCAGCCCTATGTGGGGCTAGCCAGGATCGCGACCCAACGCCACCGTTGGGACGACGCCTTGGCGGCGCTGACAAGGGCGAGTGCAATCGCGCCCCAATCAACAGAAATTCTTTATCAAGTGGGCGTCGTTAATCTCTACAAAGGAGATGTCAGAACAGCGTTGAACAGTCTGCGCAACGCTGAGGGACTGGCGCCAAAAAACCCCGACATCAAGGCGTCCTTAGCCGAGGCTTTGTTTCAACAAGGGAAAGATTCTGAAGCAGAAGACGCTCTCAAAGCATGTTTTGACCTTGACCCGGAAAATGCTCTTGGACGTCATGTTCAAGAGAAACGATCAAAAGAACGGACCGCGGCCACGGAAGAAAATACGGAACCTTAAACCGACGTTTGTGCGTCTCCTTGAATCCGGTTGACCATGGATACGAGACCGTTGCGCCGACTCGGGCTCAGATGTTGATCGAGACCAAGTTGAGCAAATGCCTGTTCGGCGTTCACGTCAGCGATTTCACCCGCCGTCTTACCCGTATAAAGAATTGCCAGGATGTGAATAAGCCCTTTGACGATGTGAGCGTCGCTGTCGGCAGCGAAGGCAAAACGGTTGCGCTGGTCCGGTAAATGTCCGGGAACCATCCAGACCTGGCTCATACATCCCCTTACTTTGCGTGCGTCGGTCTTTTCGCTATCGGGAAAGGGGGGCAATTTTCGACCCAGATCGATGATGTAGCGGTAGCGATCGTCCCAGTCGTCAAATAGGTCAAAGTTTTCTACCAGCTCATCGAATTCGATGGCCGGTTCGATGACCTGAATGGAGTCCGTTTCATTCATCGTACCATCACCATCTGAACACAAACGCCGCCAGCCCTCGTCTCAACAGCCTTGATTTCAGAGACTCCCTGAAGCGGTCAGGGTCCGATACACTTTCTGATACACTTGGGCCGATGTATTTGACGTTGTGATCCAATTTTAACCGCCGCATGTCAACCACACTGTTCGAGATCAATGATCCGTGTGACAGATACCATTTCACTTGAACCACGGGAGCTTGAATATTCCTTCATTCGAGCCTCTGGACCGGGCGGACAGAATGTCAACAAGGTTTCAAGTGCGGTACAACTCCGATTTGACGTCGCCGGTTCTCAGTCGCTTCCCGCTGAGATAAAGCGGCGCCTCATTTCGTTGGCCGGCCGCAAGGCAACCCGCAACGGAGTCATTGTCATTGAGGCTAAGCGCTACCGGCATCAGGAGCGGAATAGAGAAGACGCAATTCAACGTCTGGTCAGACTTATTGCTACTGCCGCCAGGGTTGAAAAGCCGAGACTTAAAAGCAAGCCTACGGCAGCGTCGGCTCAGCAGCGCCTTGATGAAAAAAAACGGAGAGGAAACGTCAAAAAGATGCGGCGACGACCACGTTATGATGAATAGGTCTCTGTCTGGCCGTTAAGAATCATACGTCATTGAAAAGCTTGAGTACTCACGCATTGGCGCTTTTGCCAGTGAGGGGCAGATCAACCCAAAACAGAGTTCCCTCGTCATCTTCACTGGTGAAACCGATCCGCCCGTTCATTTGCTCAACAAGGCTCTTCGATAGCGTCAAGCCGATACCGGTTCCTTCTTCGCCGCTGGATTCGGCACCCAGGCGATTAAAACTTTGAAACACCTCGCTTCGGCGTTCGGCAGGAATTCCCCGGCCCGTATCGGAAACGCCGATTCGTCCGTAATCGTCTTCGGTGGTCGACAGCATGTAAGCGACCTTTCCGTGTTCGCGGTTATATTTGATCGCGTTGGAGGTTAGGTTGACCAAAACCTGTGTTAACCGCATACGGTCTGCATTAACCAACAGTTTTGCCGGAACGTGATCTGCAAATGAAATGCGAATGTTGCGCGCCGCTGCAAGCTGCTGAAAATTCTTCAGAACCCGGTCCGCAATATCAACGACATCGATAGGCTCGATGTTAACAGCCAGCTGCCCTGAATCGATTTGGGCGAGGTCAAGAACGTCGTTAATGAGCCCAAGGAGATGTTCGCCGCCTTGAACGATGTTTTCCACATATCCCTTTTGGTCTTCGTTAAGGGGCCCCCGGGTTTTGAGAGACAACAACTGCGCAAAACCAAGAATGGTATTGAGGGGCGTGCGCAGTTCATGGCTCATGCTGGCGAGAAACTTTGATTTGGCCCGGTTGGCGGCTTCTGCCGTTTCGATGGCGCGATGAAGAGCATCTTCGGTTTGTTTGCTGTCCGTCAAATCCTGAACGGTGGCGAGGAGTCTCCGGTCACCGCTGGACGTGTCTTCGACTACGGCTCGCCCAGACACTGTGCGAACCTTTCCGTCCGCACGAATGAGGCGATATTCCATGGTCGCGCTTTGTTCACCGGCCAGAACAACCTCAAGCATTTCATCCCACTTCATGCGGTCATCGGGATGCATATAGTCGCGAAACGGGGTCATGTGGAGAACCGGTTGAGACGGGTCGAGACCAAGGATTCGGTAGATCTGAGATGACCATTCAACCTGATCTGTTTCCGGTGACCATGACCAATGCCCAAATTGACCCAACCGCTGTGCCTCCTCCAGTAGTTCACTGCTTTCTTCAAGACGGATTTCCGCTTCACGCCGCTCGGTGATGTCTTGCGCCACACCGACCAGCATCTGCTCACCCATGCCTAATCCATCAACGGCGTTGATATTGAGACGCACCCAAACCACATGGCCATCACGATGCCGATAACGTTTCTCTAAGCTGAGGTTATTTCTCACCCCGCTGCGAAGATCGGCAGCGTGGTCGAGGACGGGGTCTTTTTCTCCTTCAGGACTGAGAGACGTAAATTCCTTGCCAATCAAATCGTCAACGTCATACCCAAGGAGGTCAGCAAAGGCATTGTTAATGTAATGAATGTTGCTGTGATAATCGGCAATGACGATGCCCGCGCCCGATGTTTCAAAAATGGAACGGAATCGCGCCTCCCCTTCCATAAGAGCGCTTTGCATTTGGCGAAACTGAGAGACGTCCTGATAGACGCCATAACTTGAATATGGTTCTCCTTTAGGACCCCTTTGCCGAATGATTTGACTTCGCAAGTATCTCGTCTTTCCGTCCGGCAAAATAATGCGAAAATCATGTTCCATTTCATCCCAAGACGGATCACGTATTTGACCGATAAACAAGTCGCGGTCTTCGGGATGAACGGCAGAGACGATGAGGTCAGCTGTCGGTTCTATCGCGTCGGGTTCAAGACCCCATAGCCGATAAGTGTCAGCCGGCCAGGAAATTATGTCGGGCTGAACATCGTAGTGAAAATATCCAAGCCAGCCCATTTGCAAAGCAAGAGACAACAATTCGTTCTGTGCGCCTATTTCTTTTTCTGCTTCCTTGCGCGCTGTTATGTCGAGCATGGTCCCAGACATGCGCGAGGGACGGCCATCGGGATGTCGTTCAACAACTTGGCCATTCACCAGAACCCAAATGTACGCACCGGACTTTGTTTTCAGTCTGTATTCGTGGTCATAGGCATCCATTTCTCCGGCTGTGACTTTCTTGAGAATTGTTGCCCGACCCGTCCGGTCTTCGGGATGACAGAGTTCCGTCCAGGTGGAACTGGCCATACTGATCTCACCGCGCTTATAACCGAGCAACGTGTAAATTTGATCATTGCCAATGACTTCTTGGATATCGAGATCAACTTCCCAAATGCCCAACCGGGTCGATTGGACAGCCAAGTCCAAGAAGCGTCCGGTGGTCCTGAGTTCACCGGATATACGCCGTTCATCTGTGATGTCCCGTAACAACCCGAAGATGCGAATCACGCTCCCGGTTGAATCCCGGTCTCTGATGGCATTGGTCCGGATATGCCGTTCGCTTCCGTCGGGCAGCGTAATCCGAAATTCATAATTCAGTTCGTCAATATCAGGATTTTCTAAGACCGCAGTTACTTTTTCCCTATCTTCGGGATGGATCGACTCAAGCACCCACTCGCGTGTCACTGGGTCATTGGTTTCCGGATCTAATCCCCACAGACGGTAGGTCTCCGGCGGCCACATCAATTCGTCATTGACCGTATCCAGGACGAAGTAAGTCTGTTTGCCGAGCGATAATGTGCGGCTCAGCATTTCAGCTTCACTGTAGATCGGACCAGACTTGTCGTCAGCCAGTACGGTTACAGAGTTCTTCATCACGACCGATAAATCGTTGGCGCATGGGCTTACGGTCCAATGTATAGAGGCACCGGACCGGAGCGCAGAACTATAGAATGGAATTAATAGTTTTGAGTCGAATATGGTAGGTTTAATTAAAAGCCGAGTATTTTCAGATATTTACCGCTTGCGCTTCCACACCGGACTCGGCCGAGAACTGCAGGGCTGCGAGGCGCGCATAAAGCGGGCTGGAAGCGAGCAGAGCTTCGTGTGGGCCCGTATCAATGAGCCGTCCTTCGTCCAGCACAGCAATTCGGTCGGCGGTGACCACTGTGGCCAATCGATGGGCGATGGCCATGGTGGTTCGGCCTTCCATGACCCGCTCCAGAGCTTGTTGCACCAAGCGTTCGTTTTCCGCATCGAGGGCACTGGTAGCCTCGTCAAGAAGCAATACGGACGGATCGCGTAAAATGGCGCGGGCAATGGCAATGCGTTGCTTTTGTCCGCCGGACAAACGCATGCCTTTTTCGCCTAGAAACGTGTTCAAGCCTTCGGGCAGGCGATCAAGAAATTCAGTGGCCACCGCTGCCTCTGCCGCCGCACGGACTTCATCGTCACTGGCGTCAGGACGGCCATAGCGAATGTTTTCCCAGGCATCTGACGCAAAAATCACAGGGTCTTGGGAAACCAAACCAATACGGCTGCGTGCTTCAACCGGGTCAACCTGTTTGAGATCCACCTCATCGATGAAGATGGCGCCGGTCTGGGGATCGTAAAAACGCAACAACAATTGAAAGACCGTACTTTTACCGGCTCCGGATGGACCCACCAACGCAACGGTCTCGCCGGGTGAAATCTCAAGGGTCAAACCGTTGAGGGCAGCCTCGTTGGGGCGGGAGGGATAGTGGAAGGTGACGGCATCGAAGCGCACCGCCCCACGGGCCGGTACCGGCATGGGCACCGGATTGGCCGGTGGCCTGATGTCCGGTTCCGTTTCAAGAAGTTCGATGAGCCGTTCCGTGGCTCCGGCAGCCCGCTGCAAATCACCAAACACCTCGGTGAGTGATGCGGTCGCGCCGGCGACCATCACCGCGTAGAACACAAACGAGGTCAGCTCACCCGCTGTAATCCGCCCGGCAATGACGTCCTGGCCGCCGGCCCACAGGATCACGCTGATGGCGCCGAACACCAGTAAAATGACCACCCCGCCCAACATGGCCCGGGCGCCGATACGGCGAATGGCGGTTTTGAAAGCCCCCTCCACTTCATTGGAGAAGCGTTGTTCATCGACCGATTCATGGCTGTAGGCTTGCACGGTCCGGATGGCGTTGAGGCTTTCTTCGGCATAGGCGCCGACGTCAGCAACCCGATCCTGGCTGTCCCTGGAAAGGCGGCGCACTTTGCGACCGTACCAGATTATGGGAACGACCACCGCCGGCACAACAAGGGCGACAAGACCTGTCAGTTTCCAGTTGGTGTAAATCAGCAATACGACACCACCGATAAGCGTGAGCAGATTGCGCAAGGCAATCGACAGTGACGAGCCGATCACCGTCTGCAACAGAGACGTATCAGCGGTCAGCCGGGAGAGTATTTCTCCTGTGCGGGTGACTTCAAAAAAACCAGGACTGAGTTTGAGCACCTGGTCGTAGACCGCCTTGCGCATGTCGGCCACGACTCGCTCGCCAACCCAGGAAATAAAGTAGAAGCGGAAGTAGGTGCCGATAGAAATGACCAGGACAATGCCGATCAGGACAAACAGGCCCTGGTCGAGAAATTCCGGATCACCGGCGCTGAGCCCGTTGTCGATGAGGAACTTGACGCCGAAGCCGATGGACAACGTTGCCCCTGCGGTGATTACAAGGGCAGTCGCGGCCAACGCGAGCGCCGTTCCGTAGGGCCGCATAAAACCGAACATCCGGTAGAGATACCGGTAGTCCTTACCTTTAGGCCGCTCCAGCATGGCCATGCGGCCGGAACCGTGGCCGCCCCGTTGATCACTCATCTATCAGCGCTTTCCGTTCGTCTGCTGCTTTCGTCTCTGTATACGTCTGACGCGTTCTGCCAGGTCAGTCAAACCATGATCATCGAGCCCAAGGGCATGAAGATGGTCCAAGGTATCGAACAGATAGTCTGCATTAGCGCCGAGAACACCAGCAGCCTGTGCCACGGTACGGGCTGTCTTCTGTGCCGACCATTGCCCTCTATAAGACGTATGAGTCCGGTTCATGACAAAAGCGATGGCGGAGACGTCGGATTTTTTGCCCCGCACCCGGACCCAACGCGGAACATAAGAGCCGACGACCATTTCACGCCGCCAGAGAAGACGGAGCTCTTCCCGCACTGTTTCGGGATTCACTTTGAGGGCAACACCGTGGCAACTGCCCCCTGCATCAAGGGCAAGGATGAGGCCTGGACATTCCGGTGTGCCCCGGCCGGTTGGCGCAATCATGCAGAACCGGCGACGGTAGCCATGCACTTGCCCGGCCCGGCGGTCGACCACATCGATAATGGGATTCCACAGCAGCGAGCCATAAGCAAAAATCCAGACATGGCGGTGGTTGGGGGCTTGCGCCAGTGTCGCATCCAGCGATGCATCCAACTCTTCGTCACTCCATATGTGAATATCCGGATTAACCCTGCGGATGGACCGGCGCACCGCATCGGCTGCCAGACTTTCGCGGGTAAGCGGGTCCACCTCCGGTCTTTTTGTCGTACGTTTCATGACCTGTGTTTACCATGGTCTACAGCCCGAAGAGTGATTTGAGTTGCCTATGACGGACTCTTTATTGACCAAAACCCCATTGCGGTTGCTTAGATGTCTTATTGATGTCGAGCATCACGCAAGATGACGACCTTATGCCGTGATTGCCTGGCGCTCTTTGAGCAAAAGGACCACACATGCACACGCTGCGGCTCTGATCGGGTCGTCTCCCACAACGAACTTTCATCCCTCGAAATTGCTCATTTGGATTGCGATGCCTTTTATGCCGCCGTTGAAAAGCGGGATGATCCCACTTTGGAGGACAGGCCGGTGCTCATCGGTGGCGGCAAGCGCGGTGTCGTTCTGACCGCCTGTTACGTGGCCCGCCGATTTGGACCCCGGTCCGCCATGCCCATGTTCAAGGCGCTCAAGCTCTGTCCCGACGCAGTCATCGTCAAACCGAACATGGAAAAATACCGGACTGTCAGCCGCGAAGTACGCGGCATTTTGGAAACGGCAACACCTATTGTGGAACCTGTCTCCGTAGACGAAGCGTTTTTGGACCTTTCTGGCACGGCGCGCCTTCACCGCCGGCCTGCGGCGGCAACGCTCGCGGCAGTGGCCAAGGAGATTGAGCAGAAAATCCGCATCACCGTGTCCATTGGCCTCAGCTACAACAAGTTCCTCGCCAAGATGGCGTCGGACCTGGACAAGCCACGGGGATACGCGGCCATCGGTCGTGCCGATGCGGTGTCTTTTCTGCACGACCAGCCCATTTCTGCCATTCCCGGTGTGGGCCCCTCCATGGCCAGCCGGCTGAAAGTGGATGGCCTCTTCACCATTGGCGATCTTCAAGCGCGCACTGTGGACGACCTTGAGGCTTTGTACGGTGAAACCGGTCACCATCTCGCGCGTTTAAGCCGGGGTGAAGATGTTCGAAAAATCAAACCCGGCCGACCGGCGAAAAGCATATCAGCAGAGCGGACCTTTGATCGCGATATTGGTGATCTGAAGACCCTGTCGAAACGGTTGTGGCCCTTGTGCGAAGAGGTCTCCGCCCGTTTAAAAAAGCAAAGCCTTGCGGGAGGCACCGTAACCCTGAAACTTAAAACCGCACGTTTTCGCACGTTAACCCGCACAACCACGCTGCAATCACCGACACAGCTGGCGGAAAGCATGTTCCGGGTCGCGGAAAGCATGTTGTCGCGGGAAATGAGACGTGGTCCCTTCAGACTCATCGGCATCGGCGCCGGCGCGTTAACGGAATCGGCCGTTGCAGATTTACCGGACCTACTGGATCACTCCCTGGACCGCATCAAAGGGATTGAAAATGCCATGGATGCGGTACGGGCCAAATTCGGCACGGCGGCCATTCGCAAAGGCCGAACGGATTGAGCAGCATCAGGAAAGTACGTCGCGTTTAAGAAGCCGGAACTAGACTGGCCGTTTTTCACAGGCTCATTTGCAGAACCGCCTTGACGCGCTAGGGTATCGCCGTTGATCTCGGGGGATTAACCGCCAAAAGTAAAGTGGGACTGGAGTGCCGTATGGGCGAACGGGACGAAACGGACAGCGTTTATCACCACGACGATCAGGGCAATCCGGTCGAACAGTCTGTTCATGACACCGACGTCCTAAGCGAATCCCGGGTGGGGGATTACTGGTGCGCCAATCTTCGGCTTTTGGGTTGGCTATTGGCGATCTGGTTCATTGTTTCCTTTGGCGGCGGCATTCTCTTTGCCGACTTTCTCGACCAGTTTGAGTTTTTCGGATTCCCGCTCGGTTTCTGGTTTGCTCATCAGGGCGGCATTTATGTCTTTGTCGTGCTGATTTTCGTTTACGTCTGGCGCATGAAAAAAATCGACCAAGCGTTCGGCGTTGACGACGAAGATCATGCGAACAATCAAGCCGGGGGAAGCACACAATGAGCGTGCAAGCCCTCACCTACCTGTTCGTCGGCCTGACGTTCGGTCTTTATATCGTCATCGCGCTGTGGTCGCGCGCCATGTCGACCAACGACTTTTACGTAGCCGGCGGCGGCGTCAACCCGGTGGTCAACGGCATGGCCACGGCAGCGGACTGGATGAGCGCGGCCTCGTTCATTTCCATGGCGGGGATCATCGCCTTCATGGGCAGGGACGGATCGGTCTACCTCTTGGGCTGGACCGGCGGTTACGTTCTATTGGCTTTGCTGCTTGCTCCGTACTTGCGCAAGTTCGGTCAGTTCACCGTGCCCGACTTCATTGGCGAGCGGTATTATTCCAAAGCAGCCCGTGTTGTTGCCGTGATCTGCCTGGTGTTTATTTCGTTCACCTACATTGCCGGACAGATGCGCGGTGTCGGAATTGTTTTCTCCCGCTTTCTCGAAGTGGACATCACCGTCGGTGTGCTCATCGGTATGGGAATTGTTTTCATTTATGCCGTGCTCGGCGGCATGAAAGGCATCACCTACACCCAGGCGGCTCAATACTGTGTGTTGATCTTTGCTTACATGGTACCGGCCATATTCATTTCCCTGTTGGTGTCTGGTTCTCCCTTGCCCCACCTGGGATTTGGCGGAACTTTGGCGGACGGTTCGAGCCGACCGGTTTTGGAAACCTTGGATGGGGTGCTCACCGACCTCGGCTTCAGCGCCTATACCCAAGGCACCAAGTCCACCATTGACGTATTCGCTATCACCGCGGCGTTGATGATCGGGACCGCTGGGCTGCCCCATGTGATTGTGCGTTTCTTTACCGTCCCCAAAGTCTCCGACGCCCGCCGGTCGGCAGGTTGGGCATTGGTGTTTATCGCCATTCTTTACACCACGGCGCCGGCGGTTGCGGTTTTCGCCCGGTTGAATTTTGTCGAGTCGGTGAATGAACAGGCCTATGCGGATACACCGCCCTGGTTCCGCAACTGGGAAGAGATTGGCCTCATCGCCTGGCGCGACAAAAACCAAGACGGTCAGGTGCAATACCGCGCGGGTGAGCCTTTCGCCGGCACGCCAGCGTTCGCCGAAGGTCGCGGCAATAATGGCGAACGGCTGCTGACCAACGCGGCGACCAGCAACGCCAATGAAGTTTATGTGGACCGGGACATTATCGTCCTTGCCAATCCGGAGATTGCCAACCTGCCCAACTGGGTCATCGCCCTGGTTGCGGCCGGCGGATTGGCGGCCGCCTTGTCGACGGCGGCGGGCTTGCTCTTGGTGATTTCCGCAGCCGTGTCCCATGACCTGCTCAAGAAGACCTTATCACCGGACTTAAGCGAAAAGAAGGAATTGCTCTATGCCCGCATTGCCATTGCGGTTGCGCTTGGATTAGCCGGATTGTTCGGTATCTATCCGCCGGCCTTTGTCGCCCAAGTGGTGGCCTTTGCCTTCGGTTTGGCAGCAGCGTCCCTCTTTCCCGCCATTCTCATGGGTGTGTTCTCTAAGCGCATGAACAAAGAGGGCGCCATTGCCGGCATGGTAACAGGCTTGGTGTTCACCTTTGCTTACATCGTTTATTTCAAATTCATCAGCCCGGACCTAAACACGGCCGAACACTGGTTGCTGGGAATTTCGCCTGAGGGGATCGGCTTCGTCGGCGCGGGACTCAACTTCACCGTTTCCATGACAGTGATGCGTTTGACAACGGCACCACCGGACTCAATTCAAGATCTTGTTGATGACATTCGTCTGCCGGTTGGCGCGGGGGTCGCCCATCATCATTGATGAGGTGCGCTTGAGGGCGGGCCGGAATTCCCGGTTACCTGAGCCGTTAAGCCCGTGCGTGTTTATCCACGTGTATGCTCAGCAAAGACTGCCTTGATCTTCTCGACCAATTCCAACGCCGGCGTGTCCTTAGATAGGTGGTCGGCAGCGCCGAGCGTGAGGCAGTCATCTATTACGCTCGGAGTGGAAACAGCCGTAACCATGATCACGCATGCCGTTTTGTCGTAATTGATGATTTCTTTAAGCGCATCGGCGCCCGACATTTTCGGCATGTCGATGTCCAACAGCACAACGTCGGGACTAAGTTTCTTATATTGCTCGACCCCTTCCATGCCGTCTGCCGCCAAGCCTATGACATCTAGTCCGCACTTCTCGAGAATCCTCGCGGCGGTCATGCGAAGATCTTCGTGGTCGTCGACCAGTAGAACTGACGTCACAGCATGCTCCGGGAATAATCTGGTGTTTTCGTTCGACTACTTGAGGCGGCTCAATAAACTATGATCGCTTAACGCATGAGTTCCAAGCCGGATCTTACACCCGTTTGGCTACAATGTCGTTGATATTGGCGAGGAGTTCCGTTGCCGGCGTATCCTTACGCACATAGTCAGCAGCACCCAATTTTAAACAGTCGTCAATGACGGCTGAGTTTTCGATAAGGGTCAAGACAATCACACAGGCATTTGCGTTGTGTTTGATGATTTCTTCAAGCGCTTCTGGTCCGCTCATTTTGGGCATGTCCAAATCGAGCATGACCACATCAGGGTTGAGCTCTCTAAATTTACTGACCGTCTCTTCCCCGTTTTCCGCCACACCGACGACATCATAACCGTTCGATTCAAGAACCGCTTTGACAGTCATACGGAGAGCTTCGTCGTCATCTGCGACCAAGACGGTGGTCATGCTAAGTTCCTTTTAAATAGCTCAGCTCTGAAGCGTTTGATCCTTATGCCGCTTCTGGACCTGGTGGACAACGACCCAAATAGACTGTGTTCAAGAATGAGACCAAGGTGCGGTTGCAATTTGCCCATCATCAGGGCAAACCCTTGATCGGAAAACGTGCCAGGAGTCGCCAGACATGGACATGAACGGATCCTATGAGATCCCCGCACCACGGGAGACAGTCTGGGCTGCCCTAAACGACGAGGAAGTCCTCACGGTTTGCATCCCCGGCTGCGAAACCATTACCCGGCATTCGGAAACGGAACTGGAAGCCACCGTGGCAGCCAAGGTCGGGCCAGTGAAGGCAAGGTTCACCGGCGTCGTCACATTGTCCGACCTGGACCCACCCAACGGCTACACCATCTCGGGACAGGGCAAAGGTGGGGCCGCCGGTTTTGCCAAAGGCGGCGCCAAAGTGAACTTGGAGGAGAACGGGAGCGGCACCACTTTGCGCTACGAAGTCAATGCCAGCGTCGGCGGTAAACTGGCGCAGATCGGCAGCCGGCTGATCGATTCCACGGCGAAGAAAATGGCCGACGACTTTTTTGCCAAATTCAGTGAACAGGCGCTGGCCAAAGCGCCGGCGGTTACATTGGACCTTGAAGAACCTATCCCGGCAACGCCTGTGGCCGCCGCAGAAGACCGCAAGCCGGACGCCCTCAACGCCTTCACGCCCATTACATTCGAGATTTGGCTGCCGCTTGTGCTTGGTCTCTTCGCCTTGAGCGTAATTTGGCTTATTGTCGGCTGAACAAAATAGATAAAAATCACGGGAATGGGCGCATCTTCCATGCAGATTACGGTTACGGTTAATGGCAAACAGGAGACGGGCGAGGTCGAACCGCGCACCCTCCTGGTGGAATTCATTCGGTATCAGCTGGGCCTCACCGGCACCCATGTGGGCTGCGACACCAGCCAGTGCGGCGCTTGCACGGTGCTGATGAACGGCAGGTCCATCAAGGCCTGCACCTTGCTCGCCGTTCAGGCTGACGGCCAAGATGTCGATACCATCGAAGGCGTTGCCGAAGTGGACGGTACTTTGCACCCCATGCAGGAAGCGTTTCGCGATAATCACGGTCTGCAATGCGGTTTCTGTACACCGGGTATGATCATGGCGGCTTTGGCCATGGTCGACCGCCATGGCGGCAAGGCGTTGGATGAACAGACCATCCGCGAAGAACTGGAGGGCAATCTCTGCCGCTGCACCGGCTATCACGGCATCGTCAAAGCCATTGAGGCCGGCTCCAAAGCCATGCAGGGAGGAGCGTGATGTACGCCTTTGAATACAAAAAAGCCTCGTCCCTGGATGACGCTGAGAGTACTTTCGCCTCGGCCGACGACGCCTCCTATCTGGCGGGCGGGATGACATTGATCCCCACACTCAAGCAACGGTTGGCCATGCCGTCCGATGTCATCGACTTGAGTGGCATTGATGGGCTCAACAGTGTCAGCGTTGACGGCGGGTCGGTCACCGTCGGTGCCATGACGCCACACGCGGATGTGGCGTCTTCTGGAGACGTTCAAAAAACCATTCCAGCCCTGGCCGCGTTGGCTGGTCACATTGGCGATCCGCAGGTGCGCAACCGCGGCACCCTTGGCGGGTCCATCGCCAACAATGATCCGGCGGCCGACTATCCCGGCGCTGTGGTTGGATTGAACGCCACCGTGCACACCACCAAGCGGGAAATTGCCGCCGATGACTTTTTCACCGGCATGTTCGAGACCGCATTGGAACCGGGCGAACTGATTACCAAGGTGGTGTTTCCTGCTCCCGAGAAAGCGGCCTACCGCAAATTCCCCAACCCCGCATCACGCTATGCCATTGTCGGTGCGTTTGTCGCCAAGACGGCCGACGGCGTACGCGTGGCCATCACCGGTGCCGGTCCAACTGTGTTCCGCGTGACGGAAATGGAAGACGCGCTCGCTGGTTCTTTTAGCGCTGACGCCATTGCCGACATCAAAGTTCCCGAGGACGGACTTAACGCGGACCTCCATGCCACGGCGGAATACCGGGCCCATTTGATCGGGGTGATGGCCCGCCGGGCCGTGGGCGACTGCGTCTAACTAATTAATTTAAAATAGTTTTTGGAAAGCGTTCTCGAACTTGCAGAGCGCGGTTCATCTTGGACTGGCCAAGGCCCAAGGCTATGATGCGCGCCAGACACCGGCCACTAGCACCGGCAAAAACCAAGAGGGGAGAGCATCATGAGTGACGCAGCTGCCAGCGGACCCAGCTTCGCGGAAAAATACACGGGCAAAGCCTGTTCCATCGGTTTGACCATTGTGATCATCGGCGCATTGGTCGCCGCCCTGTGCGGACCGGTCAGTCAGACGGGTCTGTATGGTTTCGGCGTGGCCTTCACCATTCTGCGCTACGCCATTTATTTCATGGGTGTCGGCGCAGCGTTGTGTCTCGCAGGGTTTATCTTGGGCGTCATTGCCTACAAGGGTGATGTACTCAGCAACGCGGCGACGGGCCTGCTAGGAATTATCATTTCCGTTGCCGTATTCCTGGTGCCCTACAGCCAGCTCAGCCGGGGGGCGCCGCCTATTCATGAAGTCACCACCGACTTTGATAATCCACCGGCCTTTGTTGACGTGGTGCCGCTGCGCATTGCCGCCGAAGCCGCCAACCCGCCGGAATATGTCGCCAAGATCGAACGCTTTGGCCGCACCTTCGATGTCATGCAGATGCAGAAGGACAATTATCCCGACATCCAACCGCTTCGGTTTGAGAACACCAACTACGAAGAGGTTTACGCCAAGGCATTGGCCGGTGTGGAAGAGATGAACTGGACGCTTGTCTCTGCCAATCCGCAGACGGGCCGCATTGAGGCTTACGACAAAACACCGTGGATGGGTTTCATCGACGACGTGGTCATTCGGGTGGAAGCCCAACCCATGGCCTATGAGGTCGACATCCGCTCGAAATCCCGCGTCGGGTTCGGCGATGTGGGCGCCAATGCCAAACGGGTGCGCGATTACCTGCGCAAGGTGTCCGGTCGCCCGGCTCACTAAACCGCAATGCCGGTGACGTCACCGCCGACCCGCCGCCGTAGTCTCCTCGCGGCGGCGGCAGCCGGAACGGGTGCATTCTTTTCACGTTCGCTTTCACACGCGCGCGAAGTCCGTAGCGAGGTGGTTATCGAGCGGCAGTATGTGAATTGCCGCCACGGCCAATTGCATCTGCACGTGGCCCGGCCTCTTAATCCGGCCGCGCAAACCAAGAACCCCATTCTCTGTTTTCACCCTAGCCCGGCCAGCGGCTGGTATTACCGCGACCTCATCGCTGATCTCGGAAAAGACCGGCTGGCCATGGCCGCCGATACGCCGGGTTACGGCGAATCGGACCGGCCGCCGGAGGTTCCGAAGATGAGCGGCTATTCCGGCGCCATGGCCGATGCCCTGGATGCTCTTTCTTTCGGTCAGAATGAAAATTATTTGAAAGTGGATCTGCTCGGCTATCACACGGGCTGTCTCATTGCCGTGGATCTCGCCATTGAGCGCCCGGATCTGGTGCGCAGACTGTGCCTGGTGGCCATTCCCTATTACGACAGCGAAGACCGCCGGCAGGAGATGCTCGCCCGGCAAAACCGTGCGTCCTATTCGGAAGCCGGTGAGTGGGTGAGCGAATTATGGAACGGCACGGTTAAGAACCGGGCGGAGGGAGTCACCTTCGAGCAAGCGGTCAAACATTTTCGGGAACGCATGCGTGCCGGCGACAAAGAGTGGTGGGCCTATCAGTCCGTGTTCACTTATCCCAGTGTGGAACGTTTTCCTTTGGTCACCCAACCGATGGCGTTCTTGAATCCGCACGGCGTGCTCTATGACGAAACCCTCGATGCGGCGCGGGACAATCCGGGCGCGACCCTCGTCGACTTGCCGCAGCTGGATCACGGCGTATTTTCCGTGGGCTCTCACATCATCGCTGAAGAAGTGTGGCGCTATCTGGACGTTTCCGTGTGAGACGGCGCGC
Source organism: Rhodospirillaceae bacterium (assembly GCA_965207985.1). Taxonomy (GTDB): domain Bacteria; phylum Pseudomonadota; class Alphaproteobacteria; order Rhodospirillales; family Rhodospirillaceae; genus CBDBND01. Next base: position 119,081 of record CBDBND010000032.1, read on the forward strand.
GTTCATCGCAAGTGGATTGGCCACAGGCTTTGCCCTGACCGCACCTGTCTCCGCATTCGCCCAAGTGCGCATCAAACGGTTCTATGTGGACAGCCGCTGGGGCCAGTTGCACGGCTATCGCGCTGAACCCAATGAGCCGACGGGAAAACTACCGCTCATTTGTCTTCACCAGACACCGTCATCGGCAAAAATATTTACGGCCTTTGTTGCCGAAATGGGCCGCGACCGCACAACCATCGCCTTCGACAACCCCGGTTACGGCGCGTCCGACGGGCCGGAGGGCCGTGTCACCTTGGAAACCTATGCGGATTCCATTGCCGACGCCTTAGACGCACTCGGCTACGGCGAAACGGGTGCCGGAAAAGTCGATATGCTGGGCATGCTCACCGGCGCCAAAATCAGCGGCCAACTGGCACGCAGCCGTCCCGATTTGGTTCGGCGTCTGATCCTGGTGCAGTCGCTGATCCTGCCTGAGGCCGACCGGTTGGCTTTAAAAGCCGAATTGGAAGGTGGTGTCGAAGAGGGTTGGAAAAACGAAGGGTCCGACTTCTACATCACCCGGCTGACGCAAGCCTTGGCCTCCCGTGATCCGGAACAGACCGTGGACCAGACGATATCCGATTTCGCCGACAGCCTTGTCGCAGGAGAGGACTATCTCAAGGGCGGCATGACGGCGTTGGCCTATGCCTCAGAAGAAAAATACAAAGACATCACCCAGCCCACTTTGGTGATTGCGTTAAGCGACGAACGGGCCGAAGCGTCGGCGGGCGCAGCGGAGCTTATTGCCAATGCGCAACTGCTGCGTTTACCCGATTATTCCCATCATACCTTCCGATCCAATCCGGTTGCGATGGCAAGACACGTGCGATCGTTTCTTGATGCGCCATAAACGAAATAGAGGGACTGCAATGACTCAATTCGTGACCGCCTTACTATTCGTTTTGTTGTGCCTTCCATTAACACCGTCCGCGCAAGTTTTAACTAGTACAGACACGACGGAGATTGCCGAGAACGTCTATTCCTTCCGCTACGGCACCAGCCGGTCCCTATGGGTGGAGATGGACAACAGCATCATCGTGATCGATCCGCTCAACACAACCGTTGCCGCAGTTCTCTATGACTCAATACAGGCGGCCACCGACAAGCCGGTCAGCCACGTGATTTATAGCCACGAACATTACGACCACATCAAAGGGGCCAAGATTTTCAAAGATGCAGGGGCAACGATCATCTCTCACGAGAATTGCCGCGATACGTTCGATTACGCGCCGGATCCAGAGGCGATCCCGCCGGATGTCACCTTCTCCGGCGACTACGAGGTCCCGGTTCCCGGCACCAAAATCGAGTTGCTTTACTTTGGCCGCAACCACGGGGACTGCATGGTGTTCCCGCACTTCCCGGAACATCGCTTGCTGATGATGGTCGACATGCTGGCCAACAAATCGTTGCCGTTCGGAAGTTTGCCGGACTATTACCCCGCCGACATGGTACGCACGTTGACGGAAATTTCAGCACTGGATTTTGATCGCATCACCAGAGGGCATAGTGAAGCGATCGTCGGCCGGGAGGTTCTTGACGACACCTTGGCCTATTGGTCCGACCTCATGGCGGCTGTCAAAGCGGAACTGGATCGTGGCACCGGCGCGCTTGATGCCATCGAAACAGTTGACTTGCCGCAATACCGCGAATGGCGCAACTACGACCGCTGGTTCAAGCTGCATGTGGAACGTGTCATGTGGTATTACGCCCTTGGCTGGTAAGCCGGGCCACTCACGCTTCACCTGCCGGTCCAAACCGTTCGCGCTAACTGAACCTGTGCGTGCTTTTCTTGATGCACTGTAATTAGAACAGAGGGACTGCAATGACTAAATATATCACCGCACTTGTCTTCATCGTGTTGTGTTTTCCAACACCATCGGCGGCGCAGATCTTAACCAGCTCTGACACCACGGAAATTGCGGAGAACATTTATTCTTTCCGCTACGGGGGTAGCCGGTCTTTGTGGGTGGAAATGGAAGACAGCGTTGTCGTTTTTGACCCGCTTCGTGTCGAGGCGGCGACCGCTCTAAAGGCATCCATCAAGGAGGCGACGGACAAGCCGGTCAGCCATGTGATCTACAGCCATGAACATTACGATCACATTAGCGGCGCACAAGTCTTTAAGGACGACGGCGCAACCATCGTTTCCCATGAGAACTGCGTGGATACCTTTGACTACGTGCCTAATGACGATGCGATTCCGCCGGACGTCACCTATTCAGATCGTTTCACCGTGCCCCTTGAAGGAACGAAAATCGATCTCCATTACTTCGGGCGCAATCACGGCGACTGCATGACCATCACCCACTTTCCGGAGCATCGCCTGGTGTTCATCGTGGACATGATTAGGGAACGGTCTTTGCCCTTTAGGGGCCTTCCCGATTTTTATCCGGCCGACATGGTGCGGACCTTGACGGAAGTGCAGACGCTTGATTTCGACCGCATCACCAAAGGGCATCGGTCGGCTACGGTCGGGCGGGAAGCTTTACAGGAAACCCTCGGTTATTGGTCCGATCTGATGACCGCCGTGAAAGCGGAGTTGGATCGTGGCACCGGCATTTTCGACGTGATCGCTAATCTGGAGTTGCCCCAATACCGCGATTGGGACGGTTACGACCGCTTTTTCAAACTTCACGTGGAGCGGGTGGTGTGGCACTACGTCATCGGTTGGTAAATCCCTTATCCTTTACAACACGTCCTGAGATTACCGGCACGTTCGGCGTCGCCGCATCAACCCACTGGATCGCCACCGGTGTAGCCATGAGCGTTCTGGAGCAGGGCGGCAACGCCTTCGATGCTGCCGTCGCCGCTGGCTTTACTCTGCAAGTGGTAGAACCCCACATGAACGGCCCGGGCGGCGAAGCGCCTGTCTTGTTCGCCAAAGGCGGAGAAAAAAAGGTTCACGTGTTGTGCGGCCAGGGTGTGACGCCGGCGGCCGCAACTTTGGAACGGTACAAAGACTATGGGCTGGAACATGTGCCCGGCACGGGGCTTTTGGCCACGGTTGTACCGGGCGCTTTCGATGCATGGATGCTCCTGCTCCGGGATCACGGCACTTGGCCGCTGGCGGACATACTCGCGCCCGCCATCCACTACGCCGAGCACGGACATCCCCTTTCGCCCATTACCACCGACGTGATTGGCCGCATTAAACCTCTATTTGAAAACGAATGGCCCTCGTCTGCACACATCTTTCTACCCAATGGAGCACTTCCCCTTGCGAACACAATCTTTCGCAATACAGCTCTGGCCGACACCTACAAACGAATCGTGGAAAACGCGAGTGGCGGTGATCGCGACACAGTCATCGAGTCAGCACGTAAACTTTGGCGGGAAGGGTTTATCGCCGAAGCCATTGACGGGTTCTGTAAATCCACAGAAGCCATGGACACCTCCGGTGAGAGACATGGAGGTCTGTTGACCGGCGATGACATGGCCAAGTGGTCGGCCACCTACGAAGACCCGGTCATCTTCGACTATCACGACACCACCGTGTGCAAGACCGGGCCTTGGGGTCAGGGTCCTGTGTTTCTGCAGCAATTGGCATTGCTTGACGGTTTTGATGTGGGCGCTATGGATCCGAACGGTGCCGACTTTGTCCATACGGTTGTGGAATGTTCCAAGCTGGCCTTCGCCGACCGGGAAGCCTTCTATGCCGATCCCAATCATGTGGACGTTCCAATCGAGACTCTTCTGAGCACGGACTACACAGATCAAAGACGCACTTTGATCGGTGAGGCGGCGTCCGCCGATTTACGGCCGGGAGCCATAGAAGGATACGGTGGCGTCATCGTCACCGGAGATTCATCTCCCTCCGGTTCACAAGACCTGGGCGAGTTTGGCGCAGGCGAGCCCACCGTCGCCAAAACGGGCGCGACCCGTGGCGACACCTGCCATCTGGATGTGATCGACAAGCACGGCAACATGGTTTCGGCCACTCCCAGCGGCGGCTGGCTGCAAGGCTCTCCGGCCATCCCGGGGCTGGGTTTTTGTCTCAACACCCGTGCTCAGATGTTCTGGCTGGATGAACGCTCGCCTAACGTCATCGCACCGGGCAAACGGCCGCGGACCACGTTGACCCCGTCATTGGCCTTGCGTGACGGCAAACCTTACATGGCCTTCGGCACACCAGGCGGCGATCAGCAGGACCAATGGTCCTTGGTGTTCTTCCTCCGTCATGTCCATCACGGCATGAATTTGCAAGAGGCCATCGACGCTCCGGCGTTCCATAGCGAGCACTGGCCCAGTTCTTTTTATCCGCGTCAGGCATTCGCCAAACGTGTGGTGGTGGAACGCCGCTTCTCCGAAGACACCATCAAAGACCTGCACCGCCGCGGACACGACATTGCCCTCGCGCCGGCATGGTCGGAGGGACGGCTGTCCGCCTGTGCGTTGGATGGAGAGATGTTGCGGGGCGCCGCCAACGCCCGTGGTATGCAGGGCTATGCAATGGGGCGTTAGTTTTTCATAGAGATTTAGGCATGGTACCCTTAGTTGGTCAGCCGTCTTGGGGGGATGACCTTGTTTTTACTTCGACCCAGCGACGACACCGTAGACCACTCGCAGACCCGGCAATTTGAACGGCCGGCGTCCCACACGGACGACTTTGCCGGCAATACGACAAGTACAGGAACGATCGCCGGCGATGCCGCCGTCCGGGGTGAACTGGAAGAAACCGGGGACCGAGACTGGTTCCAAGTCCAGCTGGTCGCAGGCCGCACCTATACCTTCAATATGGAAGGCGCTCCCACCAACGCGGGAACCCTTACCGACCCTTTCCTGGTGTTGCGCGATGCCAACGGCGCTTTCATCAGCCAAGACGACAACAGCGGCACCAGTGATAACGCGCGGATTACGTTCACCCCCACAACGTCGGGCACCTATTGGCTGGAAGCCCGTTCCATTGCAGCAAGTAATGACACCGGTTCGTACGCCGTTTCCGCGAGTTTCACGAACGATGATCAAACAGACGGCTCTATCGATGCCGCCAACTTGGATGGAAGCAACGGCTTTGTCCTTAATGGGATTGATGCTCTGGACTATAGCGGCCTTTCGGTCTCCGCTGCGGGCGATGTCAACGGAGACGGCATCGGTGACCTGATCATCGGCGCCAGGGGTGGCGACCCCAACGCAGTCACCGATGCAGGTGAGATCTATGTCGTGTTCGGCAGCTCGGGCATTGCCACGACGGGCACCATCGCGTTGTCCGCTCTCGGCGGCACCAATGGATTTATCATCAATGGGATCGATTCTGGTGATAGCAGCGGCTTTTCGGTTTCTGCGGCCGGTGATGTCAACGGCGACGGCATCGACGACTTGATCATCGGCGCACGTTTGGCAGACCCCAACAGCACCAGCTCCGGTGAAAGCTACGTGGTTTTTGGCAGTTCCGTCATCGGTGCCACCGGCGTCGTCGCGTTATCGGATTTAGACGGAACCAACGGCTTTATCATCAATGGCATCGATGTGGGGGACGGCAGCGGCATTTCAGTCTCCGCGGCAGGAGATGTAAACAACGACGGTTTCGATGACGTCATCATTGGAGCCAATGGTGGGGATCCCAATGGAAACTCCGGCGCCGGTGAGAGCTACTTGGTTTTTGGCGGTCAAAACGTGGGCAGCACTGGCACCGTTGAATTGTCGGCCCTCAATGGCACCAATGGCTTTGTCATCAACGGTATAGACGCCGGGGATGGAAGTGGCATGTCGGTTTCCGCCGCCGGGGATGTCAACAGAGACGGGTTCGATGACGTCATCATTGGAGCATCAAACGCCGATGCCAATGGTGATTTGTCCGGCGAGAGTTATGTGGTCTTCGGCGCAACTGATGTCGGCGGTACCGGTGTTGTCGAATTGTCTGCGCTCAACGGCACCACCGGCTTTGTCATCAATGGCATTGATATTGGTGATTACAGTGGTGTTTCGGTATCTGCTGCAGGGGACGTAAACGGGGACGGTTTCGATGATGTCATCATCGGTGCTTATGCGGCTGATCCCAACGGAAGCTCAAGAGCAGGTGAGAGTTATGTGGTTTTCGGCGGGCTTAATATCGGAAGCAGCGGTGTTTTTGAATTGTCAGCCCTGGATGGGACCAACGGCTTCGCCATCAACGGGATCGATGCCATGGATTACAGCGGATCACGGGTATCCGCTGCGGGCGATGTCAACGGTGACGGCTTTGCTGACCTGATCATTGGGGCCAATGGCGGCGATCCAAGTGGAAACGCAGGTGCCGGGGAAAGTTATGTGGTTTTCGGCTCAGCCACTCTTGGCGGCACCGGCACCTTCGAGTTGTCCACCCTCGATGGCACCAACGGCTTTGTCGTCAACGGAATAGACTCCGGCGATAGCAGTGGTTCGGTTTCGGGAGCGGGAGACATCAATGGCGACGGCATCGATGACGTCATCATTGGCGCGGAGCGCGCTGATCCCAATAGCAACTCCGCGGCGGGCGAAAGCTATGTGATCTTCGGTATAGACGAATCCGAAGGTTTTATTGTCAACGGGACCGACCCTTTGGACCAAAGCGGCCGTTCGGTATCCCCGGCGGGAGATGTCAACGGCGACGGTATCGATGATTTTGTGATTGGGGCCGCGAATGCGGATCCCAACGGCAATTCTGATGCGGGCGAAACCATAGTGATCTTTGGCACCACCACCGCCATTGGCCCCAGCAACACACTTGATTTGTCTGCGCTCGACGGGACAAACGGTTTTATCATCAATGGTATCGATGCGGGAGACCAGAGCGGCTTTTCGGTCTCCAATGCGGGCGACGTAAACGGCGACGGCGTCGATGATCTGATCATCGGGGCTAGAAATGCGGATCCCAACGACAATGAGTCCGGTGAAAGCTATGTGGTGTTCGGTGCAACCAACGTTGGCGGCACCGGAACGGTCAATCTATCCGCGCTCGACGGCACCAACGGCTTCGTCATCAACGGAGTCGGATCCAGAGATTACAGCGGTTGGTCGGTGTCCGCCGCGGGGGATGTCAACGGCGACGGGTTCGATGACCTGATCATCGGTGCCCGTGGCGGCGATCCCAACGGCAATGACTCCGGCGAGAGTTATGTGGTGTTCGGCGCCGCTGACATTGGCAGCAGCGGTGCCATTGCACTGTCTGGGCTCAATGGCTTCAACGGTTTCGTTATCAACGGGATCGGCGCAAGGGACTATAGCGGCTGGTCGGTGTCCGCCGCCGGGGATGTCAACGGTGACAGCTTTGACGACCTGATCATCGGCGCCAGGGGCGGTGATCCCAACGGCAACGGGTCCGGCGAGAGCTACGTGATCTTCGGTGCTCCCGCTTTAGGCGGCACCGGCACCATCAACTTGTCTACGCTCAACGGCACCAACGGTTTTGTCATCAATGGCGTCAATGCCGGAGATGAAGCAGGCTTTTCGGTGTCCAGCGCTGGGGATGTCAACGGCGATGGTCTCAATGACCTCATCATTGGCGCCTCGGGCGGTGATCCCAACGGCAACGCCGATGCGGGGGAAAGTTATGTGGTGTTCGGTGCGACCAATCTAGGTGCCGCCGGTGCCGTTGAACTGTCGTCTCTCAATGGCACCAACGGCTTCGTCATCAACGGGATCGACTCCGGGGACGGCAGCGGCTTTACCGTCTCTGCGGCGGGTGATGTCAATGGCGACGGGTTTGATGATGTGATCATCGGGGCCGCGTCGGCCGATCCCGCCGGAAACACTGATGCCGGAGAAAGCTATGTGGTCTTTGGCGGTCTCGATGTGGGTGCAACCGGTGTCATTGAACTGTCCGCGCTTAATGGCAGCAACGGTTTTGTCATCAACGGCATTGATGCCGGTGATGACAGCGGGTTCTCCGTCGCCGCAGCGGGAGACGTCAACAACGACGGGTTTAGTGATTTGATCATCGGCGCCACCGGTGGCAGCCCCAACGCAAACGACCGCGCCGGTGAGACCTATGTGCTGTACGGCAGCGCCAATATTGGCAGCGGCGGCGTTCTTAATCTGTCGAATCTGGTAAGCGAGGTTACAACGTTCACCACCGCAAGCTCCGCCCGAACCGCAGGGACGGACAGCAGCACCGAGGGTTATGTCACAGCCACGTTCGATGCCGACTCATGGGCAATCGTGGATGACACTTTGCTGACCTAAGACCTTTTTTATTGGTCGTAACAGACAACCTGCCGCTTAGCCATGGTTTCGTGTGAGCGATCCCACACTCTTCACGAGGACGTGTGTTGTTCTTGTGAACAAGCGCCTGAATCATACTGGCATGCGCTCGGACAACGCCCTCGTCCTCTCCATCATCGGTTTCATTGTCGCCGTCAGTGTGACCTTGGCGGCCAGCCTGGCTGAGGCCAATCCCAAGCGCTGGGCGCGGGAATGGCCCAACACGGATTTCACCCGCACCTCCATCAACTTCAATGAGATCCGCTCCGGCGGGCCGGGCAAGGACGGCATTCCGGCCATCGACGATCCGCAATTCGTGCCTGCCCCCATGTTGCTCAAGGACTCCGACTGGCTGGGGCCGGATGAGCCGGTGATCAGCGTGGTCGTCGGTCTCGACGCCCGGGCCTATCCGGTCTCCACATTGATGTGGCATGAGATCGTCAACGACGAGTTCAACGGCGTTCCTCTCGCCATCACTTACTGCCCGCTGTGCAATTCGGGAATTGTGTTCAAGCGCACGGTGGGAGAGCGGGTGCTGGATTTCGGTGTGTCCAGAAAATTGCGCCATTCGGATATGGTCATGTACGACCGGCAGACCGAAAGCTGGTAGCAGCAGTTCCTCGGCGTATCCATCGTCGGCGACATGCTGGGAACGGAATTGGAAACCTATCCGGCGCGCATGGAATCCTTCTCCCGCTTCGTCGAACGCTATCCCGACGGCATGGTGTTGATTCCCCGCGAACCGCGCAGGCGCAACTACGGCCGCAACCCCTATGAGCGCTACGACTCGAGCCGCAAGCCGTTTCTTTACGACGGGGATTACGACGGACCGGTCCCGCCTTTGGCGCGGGTGGTTGCCATCGGCAATAAAGCCTGGGCCTTGGACTATGTGCGGGCGCAAGAGCGCATTGAACATGAGGACCTAATCATCGCCTGGGAGCCCGGCCAGAACTCGCCGCTGGACCGCTCGTCCATCCGCCGCGGCCGGGACATCGGCAATGTCATCGTCCTCAGGCGCAGCGCAGACGGCACACTGGAAGACGCCGTCCACGACATTCCCTTTGCCTTCGCCTTTAAGGCTTTTCGTCCCGACGGGGTGATTTACACAGGCGAAGGCAGCTAACGCGGTCCGTCTTGTTTGACCGACAAGAAGCGGCCGGGGTGGGTGTTGCGGCTATGGATCTGCCAGCCCTGAACCTTGGGCGAAACCAAATTCCGGAATGCATAATAGAAAAGAGGTGCGAGCGGCTGGTCTTCGCCCGCGACTTCCTCCGCTTCCCGGTAAACAGCCAGGCGCGCGTCCACATCGACCGTACGGTCGGCGCGGTCCAACAACGCGTCCAAAACCGGATTGACATAGCCCGACTGATTCATCGGTCCTGATGTTGATTTCAACAGATAGAGATACGTTGAAGGGTCAACGGCTTCCGGATACCAGGCGGCGCGGGCAATCTCGAAATTGCCACTGCGCGTATCGGCATACAACGTGGGTGTGTCGGAGCCGATCAGTTCAGTGTCAATAAAGAGTCGGTTCCACATACGGGCAACCACGTCGATGGTCGCGGCCACGATGTCCTGATTGTTGTAACGGAGCCGAACCTTGAGGGATTTTCCCGGCTATAGCCAAGTTGGAACAGCAAGTTCTCTGCTCTTTCAAGGCGTTCAGCGCTGCTGCCATGCAACACGGACGGAAGATATGGCCCGAGATCTCCCATGACAGCGGGATGCACCAGGGAATAGGCGGTGGTCTCCCCGCCTCTTAAAAAGCTCTCGGTCAAAACTTGCCGGTCTATTGTCATGGACAAGGCTTGACGCACCCGCACGTCATCAAAAGGCGGTTGATTGACGTTAAAGATGAGAAATTCCACACCGAGGGACGCATGCACCATAAGCGCCTCGGGTATGTTGTCCTCAATCCATTGTATGCGCTGGCGTGGGACAGCCGGCACCACGTCGATTTCACCGGCGCGGAAACGGTCGATGGCGGTGCCAAGGTCTTCCGTCGGATGAAAGTAGAGCGCATCGAGAGACACGGAGTCCGCATCGTAGAATCTCGGGTTGGGTACCAGCCGCACATGGGTTTGGGGAATCCACTCCTCAAGAAGGAACGCACTGTTGCCGACGATGGTGCCCGGGCGGGCCCAACGGGGACCGGCCGTTTCCACCACATGTTTTGGCACGGGCAGACCCCGGTGAATGAGGATTTGCGGCAAGTAGGGTGTGGGATGCTCAAGCTCCATCACCAGAGTGAGATCGCCTTCAGCCCGCACACCGAGGGTGCTTGGCGCCGCTGCGCCCGTGTTGATCGCCTGTGATCCCTTGATGGGATAAAGCAGCGAGGCAAAGGAGGATGCCGTATCCGGATCGAACAGGCGGCGGAAGGAATAGACAAAATCGGCGGCCGTGAACGGCGTGCCGTCGGACCATTCCAATCCCTCGCGCAAATGCCACCTATAAGTCAGGCCGTCGTCGGACACGGACCAGCTGTGCGCCATGCCGGGCAAGATTTCACCGGCGGGACCGAAAGCGGTCAGCCCCATGAACAGTTCCATGGCGATACTGGCTTCCCAGCCGTTGGCTGTTTTGTGCGGGTCAAGGCTGTCCGGCTCGCCCCCGTTGCCGCGGTGAACTACGGAGTCCGCAGCCACGGGTCCTGATATTGCGACCACGCCAATGGCCAGTGTTGTGACAAGGCAAAGTGTCTTGATGACGTTGTGTATGATCGATCGATGGGTGTGCATGGCGCATCCGTGATAGCCTGGGAGGAAACGTTCAGTAAAGAGACGGAATAAACATGACGATCGGCCCGGCTGTCCTTGTGATTGCGAGCCTGGTGTTCGGCAGTGCTGCCGACGCGGTGACGCTGCGGGTGGGCGCCTCCAGCCGCCCCATCGGCCTGGGCAATCCTTACGATTCCATCTCCACCTTGGGCAGCCATTCCCGCTCTCAGAGTCTGGCCGGAAAAGAATCGTTTATTTTCATAACCTTGCTAGTCTACGGATGAAGACTTGGATGCTGGCGATCAGGAGCCAGGCAAGGGCGCTCTCGACGGTCGCCTTGAAGTCCTTCGCAAGGCGGCGGCTGCGCCCGAACCATGCGAAGGTGCGTTCGACCACCCAACGGCGCGGCAGCGCAACGAAGCCGTCCGCCTTGTCGTTGCGCCTGACGATCTCCAGCGCCCAGTCGCCGATCTTCTTCAGCGCCCCGGCCAGCTTAGGGCCGGCGTAAGCGCCGTCGGCGAAGATATGGCCGACCCCGGGAAACCACGCCCCCACCTCGGCGAGCAGCGACGGCGCACCGTCGCGATCCTGGATGTCAGCCTCGTGGACCACGGCACCGAGCAACCGCCCGCCAGTGTCCACCACGATATGGCGCTTGCGGCCCATCACCTTCTTACCCGCGTCAAACCCGCGCGGACCTCCGCTTTCCGTGGTCTTCACCGACTGGCTGTCGATCACCCCGGCAGTCGCGGCAGCGGCCCGCCCCTCGGCCTCGCGGGTGCGCGCCAGAAGCGCCCGGTTGACCTCCTGCCACGTCCCGTCGTCGCGCCACTTGTAGAAATAGTACTGAACCGAGCTGCGCGGCGGAAACTCGCCGGGCAGCATGCGCCACTGGCAGCCGCTGCGGGCCATGTACAGGATCGCGGTCATCACTTCCCGCATATCCGTCTTGCGCGGGCGGCCCAGAGCCCTTGCGGGCGGCATATGGGGTTCGATCACGCACCATTCGGTATCGCTCAGATCGCTTGCGTAGCGGTGCGCCTCGCGCTCATATTTCTCACGAGTGGCGTCAGTCCACATCTTGTTATCCTCCTTGCTGGCGAACACAACAAGGGAATCACAAGGGACTGATTCCACTCAATTCTTTTTCGGTCAGGCTCTAAGAACGAACTGACCCTGAAATTTTCTCGCTGATGTCACCCATTCTTCAAAACCATGACCAACGGGGAAGCCATAGATCTTGAGCAAAGACTGACCCAAGCAATTGACATCAGCATGGGTGTCATCACCTCGTACGGCTTATCGGTGGTGGGCGCCATCATCATTTTCATCGTCGGCTGGATTGCCGCCAGCTGGGTGTCCAGCGCCATCCGCCGGGCGGCGGAACGATCTGAGCGGATCGATACCACGCCGGGCAGTTTCTTCGCCTCCATCGCCAAGTACGGCATTCTTGCTTTTACCCTCATCGCCGTGCTGTCCCGCTTCGGGGTGGAAACCACCAGTTTCGTCGCCCTACTCGGCGCCTTGGGTTTGGCTATCGGCCTCGCGCTGCAGGGTACGCTCGGACACATCGCCTCGGGCGTCATGCTGATTATCTTTCGGCCGTTCAAGATCGGTGACTTTGTCGACACCGCCGGCGTTTCAGGAACGGTAAAAGCCATCGGTTTGTTCACCACCGAATTGGCCACCGGCGACAACGTGCAGGTGATCGTGCCCAACGGTGCCGTCTGGGGCGGCACCATCAAGAACTTCTCCGGCAATGCCACCCGGCGCGTCGACATGGTTATGGGTATCGGCTACGGCTCCAACATCGACCATGCCATCAAGACTATGAAGGACATCGTTGAGGGCGATGACCGGATCCATAAAGATCCGGCGCCGTTCTTTGCCGTCAGCGAACTGGCCGACAGTGCGGTCAACATCACTATGCGCGTCTGGGTCGATGCGGGCGACTATTGGGGCGTGAAGTTCGATCTGACCAAGAGCTTTAAGGAAGCCTTTGATCGGGAGGGCATCGACATTCCCTTCCCGCAAACGGTAGTACATCACATTAATGATTAAGAATGCCGGCGGTGGTTATGCTACACTGGCATTAGTGACATCCGTTTCAGCCTTAACCGTGACATCGACAGCCATTTCAAGAAAGTCACCGGTCTCACCTGTGAATGTCCCGGAAATGGGAATGGCCTGGGACGGGTCCCGGGCCACGGCGATGCGCACCAGATTGTGGGTGCCGTACGATCCGTTGGTTGGGTCAAACTCCAGCCACCCCGCGCCCGGCAGATACACTTCGACCCAGGCGTGGGTTGAACCGGCGCCGGTGACATCGCTGGGTCCGCCGTCGATAGCCGGATCATAGAGGTAGCCGCTGACAAAGCGCGCAGCGATGCCGACGCTGCGCACCGCTTCCATCATGAACAGTGCATAGTCCCGGCAAGACCCTGATTTTTGCTCAAGTGTTTCCACCGGCGTTTGCACACCCGGATCATGACGTTGCACGTATTCGAATTCTTCTCGAATGGCACCGGAAACCTTGAGTAAAAAATCCTCCGTGTTCGTACTGCCGATCCCGTTATTCATGAACCGCCGTGTCCATTCGGTGACCTTGCGATCCGGATCACGGTAATGACGCTCAATGGTGCGCCCTAAATCTGGCACTTCACTGGCCGGATAACTAAACGGCAGTGTCGTTGCAAAAGACTCGATGGGAAATCCGGAAGTAACGGGTGCATAGCGTTCAATGACAATCGTCGATTCAATATTGAGCGTATCGGCTAAGTCTGAGAACGTGGCGACGGCCACGGAGTTTCCAAACACATCGTGAATCCAGCGCAACTCAGCGGTCGGCGACATGCTCAGTGTTGAGTCCAAAAGACGCAGGTCGTGGCTGTCCCGGGGGCGCAACATCATCCGGTGTTCACCGAAGGTCACCGGTTGCGCATAACGGTAGGTGGTGGTGTGAAAGACCGACAGCCGCTGCAAAACGTGATCCAGTAACTTATTGATATATAAGCGGGGTTCTTATATCAGGACCGGCTCCAGTCAGCTAGCCGTCAGCCACCCGTCAACGGCTTTAATCCTCGTCCTGATTATGCCGCAAGCAGGAAGTCTTCGGCGATTTGACTGGAGAGTGTCGCCGTAGACGAGGTGAAATTTTCAAGCGTCTTATGCAGATCGTCCTTCTTGAGAAGGGGCTCGATGGTCTCGTGATCGAACTGCCCGTGGAGGTGTTTGGCGATACGCGTGCATTGCGCCCGCGGAGCAAGATCCAAGAGCGTGTCCTGCACCTGTTTTGTGCAGTGGTGAATGGAACGGGGAAGGTCGGGGTTGAGCAGGAGCAGTTCGACGACTTTCATTGGCCGCACTGCGTCACTGTAAACCGTACGATAGGATTTAAACGCCGAGAGGGATCGCAATAAGGCGCCCCAGCGGTAATAGTCTTCGATTTTGTCTTCCGGATTTTGTGTCGATAAAAAGTGAAACTTGGCATCGACAAGGCGGGCCGTGTTGTCGCCCCGTTCGATGAATGTGCCTATGCGGTAAAAGTCATAAGCCTCCGTGCGCAGCATGACACCGATGAGGAGTCCGCGCAGAGCATGAATGCGATCTTTGATCCAATCGAAGTTGGCTCTGTAGCCTTCCTCGCTGAGGGACTGAGACGTAAGTTGTTTGAGTTCCAACCACGTCGCGTTGAGACTTTCAAACACCTCTGTCGGGATAGAGTTGCGTTCCGCCCTAGCGTTTTCCCGCGCCGCCCGGAAGGTATTCTTGATGCTAAAGGGGTTCTTGTCGTCGACGGTCAGGTAAGCGATGACCTTGGCCGGCGTGAGTTTCTTGAACCGGTCGTCAAACGCGTTTTGAAGCCCGAGGGATTCCAATAGGCCAATCCATTCCGCGTTGGGCGCCAAGCTGGCGCTGGGCAACTGACTCATACGGTAGGCCACATCGAGACTACGGGCGGTATTCTCCACCCGCTCCATATAACGGCCGAGCCAGTAGAGATTGTCGGCGGTGCGGGACAGCAAAGTCATCGGCTTAGGACCATCATTGACTCAAAACCCACGTGTCCTTGGTACCGCCCCCCTGGGACGAGTTCACCACCAGGGACCCTTTTTTCAACGCCACCCGTGTCAACCCGCCGGGCACCACCGTCGGGCCGTCCCGGCCCATGAGCACGAAGGGGCGAAGGTCAACATGGCGGGGGTCAATCTTCTTGCCGTCGAAGGTGGGGCAGGTGGACAGGGCCAGCGCCGGCTGGGCAATGTAGTTGCCGGGCCTGGCCATGACCTTGCGGACGTAAGTATCCCGCTCTTTCTTTGTCGACCGGGGTCCCACCAGCATGCCGTAACCGCCGGCGCCGTGGACTTCTTTGATGACCATGGAGGTGAGCTGATCGAGCACTTTATCGCGGTCTTTTTTCGATTTGAGATGATAGGTGGGAACATTCTTCAGGATGGGCTCTTGTTTAAGATAAAAGCGGATCATGTCGGGCACGTAATCGTAGACCGCTTTGTCATCGGCGATGCCGTTGCCCACCGCATTGGCGATGGTCACGTTGCCGCGGCGGTAGGCTCGAAATAGACCAGGCACGCCCAGCATGGATGTTTTGTTGAAGGCCTTGGGGTCGAGAAATTCGTCGTTGATCCGCCGATAGATCACGTTAACCTGCTGCGGCCCTTCGATGGTGCGCATGAACACTTTGTCTTTGCGCACATAAAGATCCCGCCCCTCCACCAGTTCGACACCCATTTCATCGGCGAGGTACGCGTGCTCAAAGTAGGCCGAATTAAATCGTCCGGGCGTCAGCACGACGGCGACCGGATTACGCACTTTTGCAGGCGCCACCGACTTCAACACAGACAGCAGCTCCGCCGGGTAGTGGCTCACGGGTGCAACGGGCATGTGGTCAAACAAGTCGGGGAACAGGCGGGACATGACGCTGCGATTTTCCAGCATGTAGGACACGCCAGACGGGCAGCGCAGGTTGTCTTCCAAAACGTAGAAGTCATCCTCACCCGTGCGCACCAGATCGACGCCTGAGATGTGGGTGTAGATACCGCCGGGCGGATCGACGCCTTTCATTTTGGCGCAATACTCTTTGTTGTTTTTCAACAACGCGCGAGGCATTTGACCGGCTTTGAAAATCTCTTGGCCGTGATAAACGTCGTGAATAAAGGTGTTGAGAGCCGTGACCCTTTGGCACACCCCTTTGGACAACCGCTTCCATTCGTCTTTAGCGATGATGCGCGGAATGACATCGAAGGGGATCAACCGCTCGTCCTGTTCTTCCTGTCCGTAAACGGCAAAGGTAATGCCGAGCCGGCGGAACATGTCGTCCGCTTGAGCATGACGTTGGGCAATGCGGTCCAATGCCGTACGGCGGCGCAGGAATTTTGCATAGTCCCCGTAGGGAGAGCGGATGCGCCGTCCGTCCCGCATTTCATCGAAAAACTTCTGCCTTGGAATGTCCGCCCCCTCGGAGAATAAACCGTGCTTCCCAGGTCCGTTCTACCCCAATCACAGGCCATGTTCACGGCATTGTGCGCGCCTGTCTTAGTACTGCCGCATTTCAAACGTTTACTGCGATCTTGATGCTTCCTATATCCTGCCACGGTGGGGGACAAGGATCATGGCGTGGCGTAAACCTCTCTCTGTCTTGGCGCTGGCTGTGCCGCTTGTGGGTTGTGCCGCCGATCCCGACGTATGGAGCACCATTGCACCCGCTTATGAGAACGGCCTTGCCGCTTCCCACGTGCACATCGACCTCAGCGCCCTGGCCGAACCGGCGCGCAGCGGGGTCGCACAAGCCATGGCCGAGGAGCTCTCGAACATCGGTGTCACGCCGGTAACTCAACAAACGGATCCCCAAGTCACCTCAGATCTTGTCCTGGCCATGGAGATCGTCAGCCAGCAGTACGTCACCATCTATGTTCCTGAAACCGACCGTCAGGGAAGCAGGCAAGTTATGAGTCAGGAAAGAAACGGCCGGTCCGTTCCGGTTGTCGTCGAGACGCCAGGATATAGAACTGGGGACTACACTTACGATGTGCCGGTGATGCAGTCCCGTTTTGGATTGGTCCGGTCCCAGAGTGGAAGGGCGCGAACCTCGGCTTACGAAACCGTATGGACCGCCAATGTGGAAGCCGTTGGCGAGGAAGACACAACGTTTGCAGAGCTTAGGGTGGAGTCCGCGCGCAAGGCCGTCCGGCAGTTCGGACGGGACCAAGTCCTTCGTCCCGCTACCAGGCGATAGGGGTTCCGTCGTAGCGTCGAAAGGTTGTCCCGCGGGCCGACCATGGAGATCACCACTTCGTCGCCCCGGAACGCCGCTTCCAGAGTTTCGACGAGATACACATCGCCCTTCACCAGCGTCAGCCGCTCGTGCGCGAAGCCCACCGCCTCCGGACGCCGGGCCAGGCCGGTGACCTCATAGCCGCGCGCCAGAAGCGCCCGGTTGACCTCCTGCCACGTCCCGTCGTCGCGCCACTTGTAGAAATAGTACTGAACCGAGCTGCGCGGCGGAAACTCGCCGGGCAGCATGCGCCACTGGCAGCCGCTGCGGGCCATGTACAGGATCGCGGTCATCACTTCCCGCATATCCGTCTTGCGCGGGCGGCCCAGAGCCCTTGCGGGCGGCATATGGGGTTCGATCACGCACCATTCGGTATCGCTCAGATCGCTTGCGTAGCGGTGCGCCTCGCGCTCATATTTCTCACGAGTGGCGTCAGTCCACATCTTGTTATCCTCCTTGCTGGCGAACACAACAAGGGAATCACAAGGGACTGATTCCACTCAATTCTTTTTCGGTCAGGCTCTTACTCTCTTCCAGGGGCGATGCGGCGGTAAGACATGGTGCTGAAGGACCGCGGCATCATCGTTGTGAGTTTTTGTCCCGGGCATGTGAGGACCGACATGGGTGGACCGGAGGCGCCGGTGGAGGTGGAGGACAGCGTCGCCGGCATGCGGACCCTGATCGCCGGTCTGACCCTGGATGACACGGGAACCCCTACGCCGAGAGCCAGCCCAGGGATCTGTTGTCCACCGGCACCGCCAACATCATCAAAGCCATGCAGGCCATGGTCACCGCCGCCGGTGCGACGCTCATGAACGGACGGGCTTTGTCTGCCGGGGCCAATCCGCGGAAGGCCACTTGACCGGTGAATGTGGGCTCCGGTGTTTCGAACAAACTGCCGCGCACCGCGGAACGCAAACCGTCGGCAAAGGAGTGGTCAACATGGTTGACGCGGCCGTTGACGCCAGCGTTGAACGTTTCGTCCTCATTTCCTCCGCCGGGGCCGGCGGGGACGTCGACAACCCTTTGAACTACGTGTTGAACAATGTCCTGGTTTGGAAGTGGCTGGGCGAAGACTATCTGCGGGACAGCGGACTGGCACCCGCCGTTTTACGCCCAGGCAATCTCAGTGACGACCCGGGCGGCGTGACCGGGATCGACGTGCTGCAAATCAAGGCCATGGCCAATCAACGGCGGATCCCGCGGGCGGACGTGGCGGAGGTGGCGGTTTACTGTCTGACAAGCCCCGACTGCGAGAACAAAACCTTTGAACTGTACAGCGACCTTGAAGGACCCGCTGGCGCATGGAAAACCAAACTGGGGACTTTGAAGACAGACAACGTTACGAAGATGGCCCCGGCGCGCCGCTAACGCCCTTTGGCGTACTTGATGCAGGTAGATCGGACTGCCGTCACTCCTGTCCTTCGCCGGCAGCCAGTTCTTCCCGAATTCTCCGGTTGATTTCCCCCTGACGGGCCATCAGCGCTTCGGGGTTGATCCCGTCATCGCTGAATTCGATGGGCCGGTCGCTGTAGACACCGATGGTCGTGCGGTCATAGTGATCGGTCTCGACAGCATCGAGAATGAAAGCGGCAAAATCAGCGTAGGTGATGACCCTTTGCCCCGGCGCGTCTACGTCAACCGCAATCTTAATATTTCCGTACGGGGGTTCGATGAGAATCAGACCGGGCCGCAAATTGATGTAGTTGAGACCGCTCTCCCGGACAATCCGCTCCATTTCCATCATGTCGTTGTAGAGGCCGCGCTTAAGGTAATACCAAAGACCGGACCGCACCGTCAGGTTCTCGGGCCGTGAGGTATCGGCTTCGTAACCGAACTTGGGCATTTCCTGAACGGAGGCTGAACTGGTTGTGATCAGCCTTGTGTTTCCGTTGGCTTTCATGACTTGAATGATGTTGCTGATGCCGACCGCCATAAGATCGGTTTCGGCAATCTCTTCCATCGGATCAGCGCGCGAGCCGAAAACCGATACGACAACAGCGCCCCCGTGGCCAGCAAATGCCTTGGCCAGAGATTCTGGGTCTCTGACGTCGGCTTTCAGAACGGTCAGATTGGGGTGCGCCGCATGCCTGACCGCATGGGGCCGGCGGGCCACACCGATAACCTCATGCCCACGCCACAGCGCCTGTGGGATCAATTCGTCGGCCGTCCTCGACGTGGCGCCAATGATGATAATTTTTGTGCCGGACGGTTCCCCCGCACCATGGGCGGACGCAAACCCGGCCGTGAAGACAAAGAGGCAGACTGCAAAAGCAGTGCACTTTCCTAAGAACGAAACCAGTCCGTGATTGGATATCATCAACGCCTCCCTTTGCCTTTACATGGTGATTGAGTACCTATTGATCTTTGGGGCTGAACTCCCATTCGCGCCAGCGTTTGCCGTTGCGGTGTTCAACGACAACGACGCGGGGAATCATTCTAAACCCGTCCTCCGTTTCGTATCGGTCTTCGTGATACATGACGAGAATATTCTGAATGAGACCCAATCGGACTGCTTTTGAATCCACATATCCATTCTCGGCGGCAAAAATCATTCTCATGGAGCGCCGCAGATTATCTTTACCCCGAATCAACTCAACGACGCCGTCTTCGGTCACGCGGTAAAACACGCCATCGTCTTCAAAGGCCTCCACGGCCACATCAGCATTGCGATCCCTAAATGCGGCCTGCGTCGCGCGAATGAGCGAGTCGTAGTCATGTTTTTCGCTGGGCACTGTCGGGACCTCACCAGACGTGCAAGCCGCTTGGCTCAGCATAAGTGCGGGGAGGACCACACGGCATATACACTTGGCCACGCTTCCGCCTAAAAATGAAATGTCAGATTTCTGGAGCTCAGGTCTCCGGGTTTCACAAGATAGATCCATACCTAAAGGTCTCCCAACTACCACGGCACGTGTTCGCCTTTATAATTGAAAAACGATCCGTTCGTCGTTTCGTCAAGGCCGTCAATCACCTGCATCATGCCGGCGACACTTTCTTCAACGGGTATTATCAACGCGGCGGGAAAGTTGTCGGCCACGAGAGAGTCCATGGCGGCAATGCTGACCGGACCAGGATCGAGGATACCGATGACGACGCATGTTTCATTCCCCTTGTGATACTGATAGAGCCGCCGCATGAGCATATTGCCCGCTGCGTGACTGGCTCTGCCGAAAAAATTGCCGCAGCGGATACAGTCTCTCGGCGTGCCGATGGACCCGGTTGCGCTTGATATCTTGATGATCTTTTTGAACGAGCTAGCCTCTACTTGATCATTAAAAGCCTCAATGACTTTAAGGGCCGCACCGGCGTTGACGATCAAGGCTTCGTGGAACGTGTCATAATTAAACTGGCCCAGCTTCTGCGCATCCATGCCCCCGGGTGCTTCGCCGACAGGAAGGCGCGTAGCATAAATCAAAATGTCGATGGGTTGGTTCCGGTAAGTTTTGGACAGTGTGTCGATGGTTGCGAAATCCGTAACGTCGAGCACTTCGATGGTGATGTTGGAAAACTGTTGCGCAAGCGTTCGCGCGTTCCCTGCGGTAGTCGGATCCGGCACAGTCCCAATGACAGACCAGCCCCGTTCCGCATAGCCGCGAGTTAAGACCGAACCGATCTCCCGGTCTGCCCCAATGATGAGTACGGTCGCGCCTTCGGTTGGCTGGGCCTGCGATGGAGATGCAATCGTTGCGACTACGACAAGGGCAGCAACGAACGATCGCAATACTGCTCGAACGCTTCGAACCAAACCCGTTCCTGGGCTCTGTCCTGTCGTTTTCCGTTTGTCCATACAACGGGCTCCATTTTTAGGGATTTGCACCCCACTGTACGTGGTAACTTTACGGCAATTCAAAGCGGATGAATGACGAAAGCGTTCAGTTTCCTGCCACCAAATAGAACCGCGACCGCCAGTCCTTAGGCTCATTGGACGACGCTGATATACTGGACAGGCCATGTTCGCCGCTCACGACCCGCCCCCACCGGACCCCCGCTTCGTTGTCGAAGACTTCGAGCCCGCCTACATGGAGGTCTACCGGCGCGGAGAATTTCCGGCGCGGGTGGAAGCGGCCCTGGCGGAATTGGAGGATTGCCGCGCCTGCCCGCGCAACTGCGGCGTCAACCGGCTTAAGGACGAGACCCGCGTCTGTCACACCGGGCGTCATGCCATCGTCTCCAGCGTCTTTCCCCACTTCGGCGAGGAAGACTGCCTCCGGGGCTGGAACGGTTCCGGCACCATCTTCTTCGGTCTGTGCAATCTGCGCTGCGTGTTTTGCCAGAACTGGGACATCTCCCAAAAACAGCAAGGGCGCGAATGCACGGCGGAGGAAATCGCAGACCAGATGCTGGCCCTTCAGGCGAAGGGGTGTCACAACATCAATTTCGTCACCCCGGAACACGTCGCGCCCCAGGTCATTGAGGCCATCGCCGCGGCCGTGCCCCGGGGTCTGCACCTGTCCATCGTCTACAACACCAGCGCCTATGACGCGCTTGCCTCCTTGAAGCTGCTCGACGGTCTCATCGATATCTACATGCCCGACTTCAAGTTCTGGACCTATGACAATTCCAAGCGCCTGGTCAGGGCCAAGGACTATCCGGAGCGGGCGCGGGAGGCCATTTTGGAAATGCACCGCCAGGTGGGACCGCTCCGTTTCGGCCCCGATGGTCTCGCCCGGCGCGGCGTACTGGTGCGCCACCTGGTCATGCCAGGCCAGGAAGACGAAGCCAGCGCCATTTTTGAATGGCTGGCCACGGACGTCTCGCCGGACACCTATATCAACGTCATGGGCCAGTACCGGCCCGAGTTCCAAGTGGGACCTGAGGATGTCAAAGGCAAGTACAGAGACATCAATCGCGGTCTTTACACGAGCGAGCTGCTGCGCGCCTACCAGGCTGCCCGTGAAGCGGGCCTGCACCGGCTCGACGAACGCTGGTAGGGGAAAACCGAATGATTCAATCACTATCGATATTTGCCGCTGCCTTTCTTTCGATTTCCTCAGCGAACGCGCAGTCCGTCACGGAGGCGCGGTTCGTGTTGGCGGACATCGAGAACTGGCTGCCGGGTCAATACGACAACGAGGCGCAACGGTTTGTGGAAAGCGCTTTCGGTGCCGGCGACGACGGACTGCATGAGTGGTTTCATATCGACGTCAGCAAGATGGAGAATGGTGAGAGCGAGAGCGTGCAGTTTCTCGTCACCATGCAGGACCGCGCCAACCCGTCTGCGCCGATGCAACACGCCGTGTTCGCCTTTCGCGTAGATGAAACCATGCGCGCCGTGCGTTTGGACCGCTACCGGGTTCCGCCCGAAGACATGGATGGGGATCAATTACGTGCCGGAGCCATCAAAACCGACGACGAATTAGCGACCATTCCCTGCCCGGTCTATTGGCGTCAGGGCCCGGGTTACGTGTACGGCGCCATGGATGGGACTTGGTGCGCAATGGACAGTGACTACGGCCCGGTGTTCGTGCGCGGCGATTATCATCTGACGCCTGACGAGTACTGGATGCTCGCCGCGACCCGGGACGAGACCAACACAACGCTCGTGCGCGGCCGTGCCGACGAAGTGCCCCTACGTCTCAAGAAGGTGCGCTGGTACGAATGCTTCATCAGCATCCTTCATGGGAACGGGGAAACCAGGACGAGTATCAATCCCTTCACCATGCATGACGGCGGTGATGTCTATACGCTGATGACGGAAGAGGCGGAGCCGCGGAAAATAGACGTTCTGTTGAGGCGGTCCATGTGGACCTCCCGGTCCGGACGCAACTTCGTGCCGCTGTTGCAGATTTGGGTTTATGAAAACGGCGACCGGGAACACCCGCTGGCCAGCTCCTGGTCCGACGCCAGCAGCGGACGTGTGGGATGGGACGCGCGCGGCATCGGCGGCGGCCGGTGTAAAGTTCCGGCGGATTAAGAAACACATTCATTCACCGGCAAAATACGCGTAAATAAATTTGCCATGACCCGCCTCACCCACATCGATCACGTGCAGCTCGCCATGCCCCGCGGAGAGGAAGAGAAGGCGCGGGAGTTTTACGGCATCGCCCTCGGCCTCACCGAAGTGCCCAAGCCCGACAATCTGAAAGCCAACGGCGGGGCGTGGTTCGAAAGCGGGGCGTTGCGGGTGCGCCTCGGCGTCGATCCGTCCTTCCGCCCGGCCACCAAAGCCCACCCGGCCTTCATGGTGGAAGGCCTCGATGCTTTGCGCCAGCGCTTGAGCGATCTCGGTTACCGCATCGAGGAAGGCGAACCTTTGGACGGCGTCGCCCGCTTCTATGTGTTCGACCCGTTCGGCAACCGTATCGAACTGATGGAGCGTCTGAATGAACGGGCGGGCAAAGTGGATGTGGACGATTGGCAACAAGATGAACAGGCCAACCAAAAGCTGGGGGCTTAAGGTGGCTCAGTTGAATCGTCTGCTGTCGCTTGCCGCCGTTTTGATCCTTTATGAATCTTCCGTGTCAGCGCAAAACAATACGGACGCGGTGGATGCTTTTATCCAAACCCGCATGGAAGAACGCAGAATCCCTGGCCTGGCATTTGGGATCATAAAAAACGGAAGCATTGAACGGATTGCAGCCCTTGGCGTGACGGACCTTGAGACGCAAATTCCCGTCACCCCTGAGACGCCGTTTCAAATTGCTTCCAATTCCAAGAACGTCACCGCGGTCACTGTGATGACGTTGGTAGAAGAGGGTGTGTTGAGTCTCGACGACACGATCGGCACCCATCTCGCTGATATTCCCGAACATTGGAAGCCTGTCACCGTTCGCCAGTTGCTCAACCATACCTCTGGCTTGCCGGATAATGTAATAAGCCCGTTTTCCATGGGCACGGTTGCAGATAATGCCGACGACGTCATCGCAATCTTAACGGATCGACCCTTAGACGCCGCGCCTGGGGAACGGTGACTATACAACCAGACCAACTATATGCTGCTGGCATTGCTTATCGAAAAATATCGGGGTCTTTCTTACGCGGATTACATTAAAGAGGCGTTTTTTGCGCCGTTAAATCTGCAAAGTCCTTTCTTCGGTCACACCGGCGTATACGCCTCTCTTTACACTGTGTTCGATTACAGCGGTGGGCAGCCCAAGTTTATGAAAGACCGCATTGATCCTTTATCGGAAACAATTTCGCCGGTCGTTTACCTGTACGGTGCGCTGACGTTCCAAAGGGACCACACACTTCAACAGCGTCAGATCTATGACACTCTGGAACTACAGCTCGGTGTGATTGGTGAGTCGTCTGGCGCGGTGGTGGTGCAAATCAACTGGCATAAGTTCATCGGCGTGGAACGACCCAACGAGTGGGACAACCAGTTGCCGGACGAGCCCGCCTTCCTGGTGAAGTTCAAACGGGAATGGCCCGGGTGGCGGGAGTGGAGGCTGAACGACTTGGGCACACACTTGCGACTGCGCCCGTTTATGGAAGGCCAGGCCGGGACCATCGCTGTGCGGGCGAAGGCGGGGTTGGAAACCCGCATCGGCCATAATATGAAAGATGATCCCTTGCGCGGCGATTGGAGCGCGGACGACAAAGCCACATGGTTCGCCTTTATCAACGCCAACGGCAGTGCCGTGGCCCATAACATTTTTCTCGACGGCACTGTTTTTCGGAACAGTGCGTCCGTGCCGCAAAAGCATTTTGTCGCCAAACTGCGGTACGGCGTTACTCTGCAGTGGCAGCGGTTCTTTTTGACCTTTGCAGAAATCTGGCAATCAAAGGAATTCGACGGCCAGCCCAAGGGCCACCGCTACAGCGCCATCAGATTGAAATGGTATTACTGAGCCGAGGCCCTAAAGCCCGTAGTCGCTCCACTTGCCGTCCACCAAGTCGAAAGACTCTGGGCACATATCCTCCAATAGAGTGCGATTGAGCGGCGGGTAGGACTCCGGTCCGCCTTCTTCCGGCAACTGGCGGGTGGCATCGATGATGACCTTGCTCGACATGCCGCGCACCGGCGCGCTCGGATCCAAACGCATGCCCATCTGCTGTGGCACGATCAATGTTGCGGGATGGGGCTGCCAGCGGGAGCCGACGGCGGCGAGCACGTCGGTCCAGTTGAGCACATCCACGTCCTTATCAACGACGATCACCACCTTGGCGATGTTCAGACTGCCGGCAACGATCTGCCCGGCGGCGATGCCCGCCCCGGCCTGTTTCTTGTCAATGGCAATGATGGTGTAACCGGTAGCGTCGGTGGGAATGTGCATGCTCTTCAAGCCGGGCACCATCATCTTGAAACGCATCTGTGCGGTGGCCGACATAGGCGAAGTCAGGAACCCACGCATCACACCAGTGTAGTTGTTGATCGTCCATGGATTGGTGCGATGGGTCACGGCCGTGATGTTCATAAAGAAGTTTTCGTCCTTCTTCAGGCCGAGATAGCCGTACATTTCACCGAAGGGCCCTTCCTCTTCGAAGTCGCGGTCAAGAGGGATCTCTCCTTCGATGATGATTTCCGAATGAGCGGGAACGAGAATGTCGCTGGTCTCGCATTTGACCACGTCCACCGCCTTGTTGCGGAAACCGCCGGCCAAGGCCAGTTCGTCCTGGCCGGGCCCGGCCACTTTCGAGCTGCTCATGGCGAAGACGATGGGATCGGCGCCGATAACCACGGCCGCGTTGACGGACTTTTCGCCGCGCTTTTGGGCGTTCATCAGCATGGTCCAGCCGTGCTGGAAGGGCTCCGGGTTAACGCCGATCTTGTTCTTGCCTTTGACCTGACAGCGGTAGGTGCCGACGTTGCGGCCCAGCTCGGCGTCTTCGATGATCACCGAGCCGCAGTTGATGTAGCGTCCACCGTCCGCAGGATTGGTTTTCAGCCACGGGAATTTTTCAATGTCGACGTCGTCGCCCAGTTGAATGTGTTCCTTACAAGGGGCGGCGGCGTTGTCGACGGGATTGGGATCGATCTTGGGAACGCCGCGTTTGCACAAGGCGTCGACCTTGCCCATGGCGGCGCGGTACATCTCGATGTAATCGTCGGTAATGGTCTCCACGCCGAAGCCGAGGGCCTCCGCCTGCCACGGTCCGTAAGGATTGCCCAGCACCGGGCCGTCCATCCATTCGCCGTCTACTTTCACTCGTTCGATGAGAAACGCTGGAGCCGTGTTGTAGCCCTTACGGTCAACCAGCTTGTAGGCGAAAGCGGTGGCCTCGTATTGATCCTGATCCATTACGGGAATGCGCAGGAGATAGCCATGGGCTTCCATGGCGGCGATGAACTCCCTTAAGGAATCATAAGGACCTGTGGATGCAACATTGGCCAAATCCGATGTGGTTTCAGGTGCGGCGGTGTCCATGACCGGAGGCCTCCGTGAGCTTCAGGATTGTTGGTTCAAGAGCAACTGTTAAACTCGTTGTAGGAGGACGCCGGTTGAGAGTCGACCATTCTAGAGCCTTCGGCCAGACCCTATCCAAACCGTGGGCGGCTTGCCTGGGCCCGGCCCCTTTGAAAGGATAGGGGATGACTTACGGGATGAGATCAGGACGTCTCAGAGTTTGGACCGTCGTGGTCATGCTGATCCTGTGCCTCAGTCTCGAGCCAAGCGTCCTGTCCGCTCAGCCGACGCCGGACCGCAAGCCCCTGGCTCAAGAACGGCTTGTGATGCCTCTGTTCCCGGCGGACTGGGTAGAAATCTTCCGGGAAAACGGACCCATCGAGACCGTCGAGTATGTGCCCGCCAATCAGGTCAACAGGCCATGGCAAGACAAGATCATCCTGCAGGTCTATCACAATCTGAACGACCTGCCGCTGGACGCCATCCAACGGCGCACCCAAGGTCAGAACCGCAACCGCTGCACCGGTGTGATTGAAGGACCGCTGCAGTCGGGGCTCAACAACGGCTATGCCTCGGCGTTTTGGACTCTCGGCTGCCGCTATCTCAACGCGGCCAGTACAGCTGAGGTAAGCGTCGGCGAAACCCAATACACAAAGGCCATTCAAGGGCAGTCGGCCCTCTATGTGCTCAACCGCATTTGGCGCACGCCGGCTTTCGGTGAAGACGGACCGGCCATCGACGCCACATCCATCGGAGACGGTATCGCCTTCCTCACCACGTCAATCGTTTGTGTGCCGAACTCAGCGGATCATCCGTGTGACTTTAATTGAGGTCTGAACTCAGCCGCTGAGCATGGGGCCGAGACGCCGGCCACCGAACACGTGAATATGAAGATGGGGCACCTCTTGGTGGCCGTTGTGGCCGGCATTGGCGAGGATGCGGTAGCCGTCGTCTTTCAAGCCCTTTTCCTCTACCACTTTGAGCACGGCGCGGTTGAGAGCGCCCATCTCTGCGTCTGACGCCTTCTCGGCAAAGTCGGTCATGGAGACATACTTGCCTTTGGGAATGACCAGAACGTGCACGGGTGCTTGAGGGTTGATGTCTTCGAAGGCCAAGGTGTGATCGTCTTCGTAGACTTTGGTGCAGGGAATCTCTTCGCGCAAAATTTTTGCGAAGATGTTGTCGTCATCGTAAGCGGTCATTTGTCCCCTCCGATGTCTTTTGCTTTGTCTTTGTCGCGGATACCGGGTGTGCCGAACCGGTAATCCAACACGGCGTAGACCTCTTCCGGCTTTACCTCTTTGGCAGCCCACAATAACAGCAGCATGTAAATAAGGTCTGCGCTTTCGTCGAGTAAATCTTCCCTGCTTTGCGCAACCGCAGCCAGCGCTGTTTCCACGCCTTCTTCGCCAACTTTCTGAGCGATCTTGGTGACGCCTTTGGCATACATTTTCGCCGTATAAGACTTTTCGGGGTCAGCGCCCTTGCGGCTCACCAGCACGTCATAAAGCCTGTCAAGAATGGCCGCATCGGTTTTTGAATTGTCTTTTTTCTTACTCATGCCGCTTCTCCCGACATTGGCTTCACGGGGCGCATGGGCAAGCCCGCAGCCGCAAGATGTGCCTTTGCTTGCCCTATAGAGTAATCGCCAAAGTGAAAGATGGAAGCGGCAAGAACCGCCGTGGCGTGGCCATCGCGTACCCCTTCGACCATGTGCTCAAGGGTGCCCACACCCCCGGACGCGATCACCGGAATGGAGACCACATCGGCCACGGCCCGGGTCAGCGGAATGTCGTAGCCGTCGCGGGTACCGTCCCGGTCCATGGAGGTGAGGAGAATTTCACCGGCGCCGTAGTTTTCCATGCGTTGCACCCATTCGATAGCATCAATGCCTGTTGGCTCGCGGCCACCGTGGGTGAAGATTTCGTAACGCCCCGCGGCCACCTGCTTAGGATCAACGGCTACGACGATACATTGGCTGCCGAATTTCTCCGCCGCTTCGCGTACGAACTCGGGCCGTTTGACCGCCGCGGTGTTGATGGAAACCTTATCGGCACCGGCCAACAGCAGATTGCGGATGTCCTCTACAGTGCGTACGCCGCCGCCTACGGTCACCGGTATGAAGCACTGCTCTGCCGTGCGGGAGACAACGTCTAAAAGAGTGTCGCGGTTTTCATGGCTGGCGGTGATGTCGAGAAAACAAAGCTCGTCAGCTCCGGCTGTGTCATAGACTTTGGCCTGCTCGACCGGGTCTCCGGCATCGCGCAAATCAACGAAGTTGACGCCTTTGACCACACGGCCGTCTTTGACATCGAGACAGGGAATGATGCGAACGGTCAGCATGATTTTTCAGGTGGCCAACAAAGTAAGCGCCTCGGCAAGGTCGATGCGGCCATCATAAAGAGCGCGCCCGGATATGACACCGCTCAGTCCTGGGGTGGAGTCCGCTTTTGATTTGATGGTGCTGAGGTCCTCCAGTGAAGACACTCCGCCGGAAATGATGATGGGGATAGCCACGGCTTCGGCCAATGCAGCCGAAGCGTCCACATTGGGTCCGGTGAGCACGCCGTCGCGATCAATGTCCGTGTGGATGATGGTGGCGACGCCGGCGTCTTCGAACCGCTTGGCAAGATCTGTGGCCGTGATATCGGAGGTCTCCGCCCAGCCTTCCACGGCCACATGGCCTTTCCGCGCGTCGATGCCGACCGCCACACACCCGGGAAACGCGTCACAGGCGGTGCGCACGAAGTCGGGGTCCTTTACTGCCGCCGTGCCCAACACCAGGCGGGCTATCCCGGTTTTGATCCAATGTTCCGCCATCGCCATGTCCCGGATGCCGCCACCCAGTTGGACGGGGACATCCACGGCCGTAACGATGGCCTTCACGGCAGCCGCGTTGACCGGTTTGCCGGCAAAGGCGCCGTTGAGATCGACCACGTGAATCCAAGACGTTCCGGCAGCGGCAAAGGTCTGTGCCTGCGCCGCCGGGTCGTCATTGAACACGGTGGCGCGGTTCATATCCCCTTGGGCCAGACGCACGCACTGGCCGTCTTTGAGGTCGATGGCCGGATATAAAACGATCTGCCCCATGGCTAAGGCGTCCACCTGAGGAAGTTGGTGATCAATGTCAGACCCACGGCCTGACTTTTTTCAGGGTGGAACTGGGTACCGAACAGATTGTCCCGGCCGACTGCGGCGGTGACTGTCTGGCCATACTCCACAGTGGCACAAAGATCGGCCTCGTTTGCGCACTCAAGCTGATAACTGTGCACGAAATAGGCATACGGCGCCTCACCAAGACCCTCCAGAACCGGGTGGGCTTGGGCAACGTTCAATTCGTTCCAACCCATGTGCGGAATGCGTGGGCCGGTCCCACCGGGCCCGGCGTCATCGGCGGGCACAAGGGCGCGAACGCTTCCGGGAATCCAGCCGAACCCGTCGGCCTCTCCATGTTCAAAGCCCTTGTCGGCCATGAGCTGCATGCCGACACAAATGCCGAAAAATGGCCGTGCCTTGGTGATGACGGTTTCCATAAGCACGTCGGCCATTCCGGGTACGGCCATGAGCCCGGCCCGGCAATCGGCAAAAGCGCCGACACCGGGGAGCACCACACGGTCCGCCTTGGCAACGGCGTCCGTATCCGCGGTCACGGTCACTGTGACCGAAAGCCCGGCGTTGGCTGCCGCCTTTTCAAAGGCTTTGGCGGCGGATCTCAGATTCCCGGATCCGTAATCAATAATGACAATGTTCATAGGTCCATTGCCTGGCGGCGAAAGGAGACAAGACCCAAAAGGATCAACACGCTTGTTTAGAGTTTGCTGTTTTAGAGCTTGCCTTTGGTTGAAGGAATGGCGTCGGCCTTGCGCGGATCAATCTCAAGGGCGGTGCGCAAAGATCGGGCCAATCCCTTGAAACAGGACTCGACAATATGGTGGTTGTTCTCGCCATATTTGTTCCACACATGCAATGTCGCGCCGGCAGATTGAGCGAAGGCTTGAAACCATTCCTTGAACAGTTCCGTATCCATGTCCCCCAGTTTCGGTTTGGAAAAATTGACCTTCCAAATCAAATAAGGCCGGTTGGACAGGTCCAGCGCCACTTCGGTCAACGTTTCATCCATGGGAATAACCGCCGAGCCGTAACGCGTAATACCTGTCCGGTCACCGAGCGCCTCAGCGACGGCTTCTCCGATACAAATGCCCACGTCCTCCGTTGTGTGGTGAAAATCGATGTGCAGGTCACCTTCGGCTTTCACCGTCAGATCCAAAAGACTGTGGCGAGAAAGCTGTTCCAGCATGTGATCGAGAAAGCCGATGCCGGTGTTCACCTTGTACTGACCGATTCCGTCCAGGTTCACCGTCACGGAAATCTTTGTTTCTTTGGTTGATCTGTTTACCGTTGCCTCGCGCATGGCGATGCCCCTCATCACATAATTCGGCGACCTTTTAGCAGGTCACCCCAGGCAAAGCCACTTGTGGTTCCACCTCAGGGCGATATCACCCAAACCCTTTGTCAACCAAGGCTTTTCGAGGGTTCATCGGATGGATTTCGAATCTTTTGGGGAGGACACGCCTGAGGCGAGAAGTTAAGATGGCCGCAAGTCTATGAAATAGGCTCAATTACAAAAAACGAAAAATATAAAAATAACGATCAACGGAACCAGCAGCAGTGAACACCATGGCAGCAAACCGCAGAGGCAGACCCCCGGGTGCCCGGGCGGGATCTCCGGATCCCATCGATATTCACGTTGGACGGCGGGTGAAACTCCGCCGCACACTCTTAAGAATAAGCCAGGAACAATTGGCCGGTGATATCGGCGTTACGTTCCAACAAGTGCAAAAATACGAAAGTGGCCATAACCGGGTTAGTGCATCGCGGCTTTATGACATATCCCGTGTGCTTGATTGTCCTATCTCGTACTTCTTTGAAGACATTGGCGACGACGTAACGTCGGGACGCGCCACGCCGCAGCCCCGGACCGGTGAAGGGCTCTCTGAAGCCCAGGCCGGATTTGACGACGACCCCATACAGAGGACGGAAACGCTCGAACTGGTCCGCGCTTACTGGCGCTTGCACAGCGGTGAATTGCGCCGCAACGTTCTCGACCTGCTCGTCAATATGTCGAAACGGGAATAGATCAGCAGCGCTCCATCTCCCAAATGATGGTCCATTTACGGCGGCCGTTAATGTGCCGCCGTTATCTTTTTTGGAAAGCTACGTGATTAAAACGATCACGTATGCCGGCTAAGGGTTAAGTCTGTAACCGCCGGGTTCGGTGATGAGTAGTTGAGCGTTGGAAGGGTCCGGTTCGATTTTCTGACGCAGCCGGTAAACATGTGTTTCCAAAGTATGGGTGGTGACGCCGGCGTTATAACCCCACACCTCATCAAGTAAGGTTTCGCGAGCAACGGTTTTGTTGCCGACGCGAAAGAGGTACTTGAGGATGGCTGTTTCTTTTTCGGTCAAGCGGATTTTCTTCTCCGTCTCGTCGTTAAGCAGCATTTTTGCCGCCGGCTGAAACTTATAAGGACCGATGGTAAAAATGGCGTCGTCGGACTGTGTATGCTGGCGTAGGTGGGCCCGCACCCGGGCGAGCAAAACAGCCATGCGAAAGGGTTTGGTGACGTAATCATTGGCCCCGGCATCAAGCCCGGTCACCGTGTCGTCTTCGGAATCCGCAGCAGTGAGCATGATAATGGGTGACCGCACCCCGGACTCCCGCAAGGTCCGGCATACGTCGCGCCCATCCATATCCGGCAGACCAATATCGAGCAGAATGACGTCGAAGACTTGTTGTTTAGCCAGTTCGATGGCGGTTGCCCCGTCAGCCGCTTCGACGATGCTTTCAAAGTCTTCCTGGCTTTCCAGCTGCTCCACCAAAGAACGGCGCAACATGTCATCGTCGTCGATCAAAAGCAGCGATTTTCCGGAAGCCATACCAATCCTCTCTAGGCGTAATAATGCGGACACCGGAGTTTACGGAAAACCTTGCCAGGCGCCACCGCATTCGGCCAAGGCGCGGACAGGGCCCTGACTATGCGGTTGCATTCCGTCCCATAAAGGCCCACATCGGCCCCATGCAAAGGGAAGAAAAACCAGTTATAACAGGGACATGAGCGCCGACCCGCAACGCGAGCAGAATCTTGACGTGACCACCGTTCTGGAAACGGTGGACCGGGCCGTTGCGGAAATCCGCCGGGGCTCAGCCGTGGTCATCACCACCGACGACAGGGCCGTCCTGGCCCGGCCATCGGAAACACTCGAGCCTGGGCCGTTACCCTTTTTCTCCCGCCCGGGAGTGGGGCCTGTCCGGTTGGCTGTGACGGGCCGCCGCGCTGCCGTTCTTGGTGTCGCCGATCCCGGCGCGTCGACTGTTGTTCTGCACTCCGAAAGCGGATTTGATCCGGCTGCTATTCTGTCGCTCATCGATCCCAAGACCGATCCCGGACCGGTCCCCTTGCCGGGCCTTTCAGGCGAAGCGGTGGCGCTGCACTCGGCTGAAGATACCGCCGTGCGTTTGACAAAAATTGCTCGGCTTCTTCCCGCCGTTGTCGTCGCCGAGATTGAAACCGATGATGCGGTCGCTTGGGCGAAAGCCAACGGCCGTGTGGTTGTCACCGCAACCGCAGTGACGTCCTACGATCGGCTGCAGGCCGACAGCTTAGAGCCCGTATCGGAAGCGCGGGTCCCTCTCGCCGGATGCGACAACACCCGCATCATTGCTTTCCGGCCGCGGGACGGCGGCGTTGAACACCTGGCCATCATCATCGGCGAGCCGGATGTTTCCACCCCTGTGCTCACCCGTTTGCATTCGGAATGCTTTACCGGCGATTTGCTGGGGTCGCTGAAATGCGATTGCGGCGACCAACTGCGCGGTGCCATCGAAACCATCGCCGAAGGGGGCTCTGGCGTGCTGTTGTATTTGGCCCAGGAAGGCCGGGGCATCGGTCTGGTCAACAAACTGAGGGCCTACGAATTACAGGAAGGCGGGTTCGATACCGTCGATGCCAATGAACAGCTCGGGTTCGACGATGACGAGCGGATTTATCTTCCGGCCGTCCAGATGCTTGAACGCCTGGGCATCAATCAGGTGCGGCTGTTGACCAACAATCCCGCCAAAGTGGGCGCTTTGGCCCGGCACGGCATTGCCGTGACCGAACGGGTTCCCCACGTTTTTCCGTCCAACCAGCACAACTGGTCCTATCTGGAAACCAAGGCTAAGCGCTCCGGTCATTTGTTTTAAGACCACCTTTTTTAGGGCCACCGCCCTCCTCCCCTGGTCAATCTTTCCCGGCAATAATTGCCGCCTGGGACATTTGCGCAAC
Organism: Rhodospirillaceae bacterium; assembly: GCA_965207985.1. Classification (GTDB taxonomy): domain Bacteria; phylum Pseudomonadota; class Alphaproteobacteria; order Rhodospirillales; family Rhodospirillaceae; genus CBDBND01. The sequence continues at coordinate 152,904 of CBDBND010000032.1, forward strand.
GCTCCCACCAGCTAAACCATTGACGGATAGGGCCTCATCGGCGGCACGGAATTTGCTTGTTTTAAGCAAAAGGACCTTTGCCGCTATGACCAACGTTTCTGATCTACAGTCCCTGTCCACCTACCCGGTCGGCCCCCAGCTTCCGGCCGGCATCGAAGAAATCACCGTTAAGGGCAAACGCACCGATGACGAAGGGTTTTCCTTCTGGGATTTGCTCGATGTCATCAATCCCCTGCAGCACATCCCTGTGGTCAACACCATCTACCGGGAAATGACGGGCGATGAGATCAAGCCGGCATCGAAAATGATCGGCAGTGCGATTATTGCCGGGCCCATCGGTCTCGGCGTCGCCATGGTCGACGGCATCATCGAGGAGTCCACCGGCAAGGATACCCGCCTGGTTCGATAAGGCCATGATCGACGCCATGGACAAACTGCAGACTCTACAATCCGGTCAAGGACGGGGGCCTACCGGATAAACCCTGGTCCCGCCGGATTGGGTGATACACTTTTCTGATGGATCTCATTGTCACTGCTGACGACGCTGATCGGGCGCGCGGACATCTTCATTGCAATGGCAACGATTATGCCTGCGCCCTGGGACGCGGGGGTGTGGGCATAGAAAAACAAGAAGGGGACGGCAAAACCCCGGCCGGGCGTTTTCCGCTGCGTTCCATTCTTTACCGGGCCGACAGGTTAAACCCTCCCGAGACAGGATTGCCTGCCAAACCCATGACAGAAACGGACGGCTGGTGCGATGATCCTGATGACCGTCAATACAACAAACCGGTGACGCACCCCTATCCCAGCAGTGCAGAACACCTGTGGCGGGAAGACTCTCTCTACGATGTCATTGTCGTCCTCGGACATAACGATGATCCCGTGGTTCCCGGTAGGGGCAGTGCCGTCTTTCTGCATGTGGCAAGCGACGATTATGCACCGACGCAAGGTTGCGTCGCCTTACAGCGTGATCATTTGATCGAGGTTCTTGCCAAATGCACAGAACCAACCTGGATTGAAATCAATCCGCCTCAGCCTTAGCCGGACGCGGGCCGAAGACGGCTGTGCCAAGACGGACATGGGTGGCGCCCAACTCAATGGCTGTCTCGAAATCCGCCGACATGCCCATGCTGAGACATGGCACATCGTTGCGCTTAGCGATTTCCCGCAAGAACGCGAAGTGTAATGCGGATTCTTCATCCAGCGGCGGAATGCACATCAGACCCTGCACGTCTAAGCCATGGATGTCGCGGCATTCCTTGATAAAAGCATCCGCCTCCTTTGGCATAACGCCGGACTTTTGCGGTTCTTCTCCCGTGTTGATCTGCACGAAGCACGGCAAAGAGCGGTCTTGCGATGCCATTTCTTCGGCCAACTTGGCCGCCAGTTTAGGGCGGTCCACGGTTTCGATGACGTCAAACAAGGCGACCGCGTCGTGGGCTTTGTTGGTTTGCAGCGGTCCGATGAGATGCAACCGGGCATCGGGGTAATCGGATTTCAGTGCGGGCCATTTGGCTTGTGCTTCCTGAACCCGGTTCTCTCCGAACAGGCGATGGCCTGCTTCCAGGGCAGCGCGGATACGCTCCTGATCATGACCTTTGGAGACGGCGACAAGCGCAACATCGGATGCGGACCGGCCTACCTTTTCGGCGGTAAGTGCCATGCGCTTGGTTACAGTGTTGAGATTGTCCGCCACAGACACGGGTCTTTCCCTTACCTACAATGCTCCCATGAGACGCCGCATTATAAAAACGACGACGCAAGCCACCAAAAAACGTGGGCAAAAAAACCGTTTGCCCATTTACTTTGTCATGACCGATCCGCGCCGTCTGCCCGACCCTATTGCGGTGGTACGGTCATTGCCGTCCGGCTGGGGGTTCATTTTACGGCACTACGACGAGCCCAACCGGGATCTTCTTGCGCGACGTCTATCGCGTATTTGCCGGGATCGGGGCATTGTCTTTCTTGTCGCCGGCGATTGGCGGCTGGCCCGCCGTGTTTGCGCGGACGGCGTCCACATACCGGAAGGCATGATGAAACGAATGACGATGGCGCCTGTCCGTCTGTGGCGGCGCGGTGGCGGGACTATCACCACCTCGGCCCACGGCGCACTCTTGCGGCAGCGACTTTCCCGCAAAGACGTGGACGCCGTTTTGTTGTCCCCGGTGGAACGAACCGAAAGCCATCCTGAGCGCAGGCCGATTGGTCGATTGCCTTTTGCCGCCTTTGTCAGAACCATTAATTGCCCCGTCTACGCGCTCGGCGGCATGACCCGGGCGCACGTCAAGACCATCATGGCTCTAGGCGGCGCGGGTATTGCCGGAATTGGCTTTGTAAAATCTGGTGACTAGAGCGGTATGATTTTAGGTTGGGTCATATCCTGCGTTTTTGAAATAGTTGGCGCATTCATTTGAGGTATAGGTATCGAGGAGTCTGCCGATGGCGGCTGAGACGGCCTCGACGGTTCGCGGCGCTTCGAGGCGGAGCAGATGCTTGAGCTTGGCGAAGACCTGCTCGATGGGATTGAGGTCGGGGGAGTACTTGGGCAGGAACAGGAGCCGGGCGCCGGCCTGGCGGATGGCCTGTCGCACGGCCTTGGACTTGTGAGAGCCGAGGTTGTCCATGATGACGATGTCGCCGGGCTTGAGGGTTGGGACCAACACGTCCTGCACATAGATGCGGAAGCGCTCGCCGTTGATCGGCCCGTCGACGAGCCAGGGCGCATCGATTCGGTCGTGGCGCAGCGCGGCGAGGAAGGTCGCGGTGTGCCAGCGGCCATGTGGCGCCTCGCCGATCAGTCGCGCGCCCTTTGACCCCCAGCCCCGCAGGGGCGCCATGTTGGTCCTGGTCCAGGTCTCGTCGATGAACACCAGGCGCGTCGGGTCAACCCGGTCGCGGTACTTCAACCACTGAGCGCGGCGGCGCGCCACGTCACGGCGCCGACGCTCGCCAGCCACCAGCGTTTTTTTTATAGCTCAGGCCCTGCTCGTGAACGAAGGTCCAGACCGAACGGTAGTCCACCTTCAGGCCCCGATCCGCCAGCTCCCCGACAAGCCCATGAAGCGTGAAATCCCCCCGCGCCACCCGGTCCCGCAACCAGCGCTCGTGCGCCCCCCGGATCGCACGCGGCTTGTAACCGCCCATCCGGCCCGGCGCCGCGCTGCCCGTCCGCCGGTAGCGCGCCAGCCAGGCAACCGCCGTGCTCTCGCCGATCCCGAAATGCCGCGCCGCCGCCCGGCACGACATCCCGTCGCGCGACACAGCCGAAATAACCCGTTCTCGAAGATCAAGGGAATAAGCTCTTGCCATCCTTGCTGGCCTCCTTACCCAGCAAGAATCTTGAATCAGAAATCGAAAAGCTTGTGAATCCCTAAAATGACTCCGTCTAATCACATAAAGCTCTAGAAGCGCAGTTGCACGCCGACCCGGGCGCCAGCGCCGGGTGGTTCGACCGTGGGCACGACCAATTCACGATCGATGATAAAGGCGTTGGCGTTGAGCAAAATCGACGGCGTCAGCTGCACCAGACCGCCGATCATCCACTGCTTGCCTTCAAGCTCGGTCGGGCTGCCCTGCAGGAACGCCGACTGAACGTAAGTGACGCGGACATCAAAATCATCGGAGCCGTAGCCGAGACCCGCCTGCCAGGCCCGGCGGCCTTCGAGCAGTCCGTCGGGGCCGGCATCTTCATAAGCGCCGCGGAGATAGAAACCGGCGTAACCGACCGACGCGCCCACCGTCCGGGATATGGTCGGCTCCAAGGTAAAGGCGCTGCGGCTGTCCGTATATCCGCCGAACACGCCCACTTCCCCGCCGAGCAGAGAGGTGGAATAGGCGCCGTAAACGTCGACCTCGTCAGTACGGCTAAGCGATGTCGCTACAGTCTCGCTGGGCAAGACATCCGCCGAAGAGACGTCGACGGTAAACGTGCCGAGAGCGGGCAAAGTGTAGCCGATAGTGAGAGCGGAATCGGACAGGGCGTTGGTCGAGGTGGCAAGGGCCAGCGGCATGTCCTCAGCTTGCACCGCCAAATCCTCAGCCAAGGAGCTTTGCTGTTCCGTCGGGTCCTGCTGATCAAGCGGGCCCCAGCCACCGCCCACAGTCAAATCCGAGGCGTACGCGGTGGACGCCAAGAAGGCGGCCGCCGACGCGGTGATCAGACTGAACCGGAATATGCTTGGCCTCGCCATGGGCATGGCTCGCACCTCAAACGTAAACCTGGACAAAAGTGCGCCTGGGCTGGGAGGGGGTCAAGGGAGGGAATGTGAAAGTTTCGCAAACCGTTCAACCTTGTGACATTTCGCTCACATTCCCAGCCTTTTCAGACCCTTACTGTGACCGAAAAACCATAGGTCGGATAGAAACGGGCCATGGTCACTAAAGGTTGCAGGGTCCGGACGGAGCCTAAAACGACTCGAGCAAGCGCGGTCAAACACAGAGGCCCGGCTCCAACGCCCTGGAACCGGGCCCGAAGGGTCAGCTTTTCGAAGAGATGCTGATGGTCTTGGAGGCCTTCGCCGCGCTGGCTTTTTTGGGGATGGAAACGTGCAGGACCCCTTTGTCGAATTCCGCCTTGATCTTGGCTTGGTCGGCCGTTTCCGGCAGGCGGAAACTGCGCTGGAACCGCCCGTAGGACCGTTCGACCGTATGGACGTGCTCCTTGTCGTCGGTCTTTTCGTATTTCTTTTCCCCCGACAAAGTCAGGAGTCCGTCCGACAGGTCCAGGGACACGTCGTCCTCGCCCAGACCGGGCAGTTCAGCATCAATGGAAATCGTTTTGTCGGTTTCCTTGATGTCCACCTGCGGTGCCATGATCGACTTGCCGGCATCGCCCAGCAAAGAAGAGCCGTTTCGGAAAAACGGAGACATGAATCCCGATGACGGGAACCTGTCGAACATGCGTTCAAGTTCCGTACGCATCGCGGAAAATGGATCGTGAAAAGAGGCCGCCGGTACGGCAGCTGATTCTTTTTTTGCTCTGGCCATGAGTGTTCTCCCAGTCAGCAGTGTGAAAGATCAACCTGTATCAACCATGCATATGGGAGAAAAAAAACGCGGCGCACGTCTGGCGCGGCGAAAACTTTGTACATAGATAATCAGAAGTGCTCGGCGCTTAATTGCAAACGCCTCTCACTCTGAATTGAGGGGCGTCTAGTCGGGCTGGGATATTAAGTCTCTCAAAGTTCAACACGGTACTAGAAGTTTCCGACAGGAAAGGGGCCATTTTCAAATTCGTCGTCGTGATAGCCCTTTGATCCAATCTCTATGGCAAGTTCGCTTCTGTAATCCATATCTTTTCTGAGGCGACAAATCGCATCTTCAAAATTGTGCTTGGGCTCCCAGCCAAGCACGTTTCGTGCGTGCGAATTATCGTAAACGCGCGAAATTTTTTCGAACATCTGCCAATTTCTTCGATCGTATTCTGCAACATAACCAGGTACGCAGCGTTTGAGTACGGCCCGCGCGTCCAACCCAAGGTCCTTCGTGTCACTGCGCTGGAAGGGTGTTGTCGCTGTTATGATGAACCGGTCGAACCCAATTTCGCGTGCCTTGTGAATGGCCATGAGATGCGCGGATACCATGTCCGCGATGTCAGCGCGACGGAAAAACAGTTCGTTCACTTTCAGGTTGTCCGCACCGAACGCATTGCGTTTGCCCTCGTCATCGTCCGCTTCAGGAAAAAAGCGCGACGTCCTCAGAACAACACAGGGAAGTCCCGTGTTGCGATAAATAATATTGCACAGGTCCTCCGCGGCAATCTTTGTTGCGCCGTAGATGTTCTTGGGTATGGGTTCAAGGTCTTCTGTCACCCATACAGCGGGTTCCCCGTCTGCGGGTCGCATGGCGTCACCGAACGTGCTGGTCGTGCTGGTGAAAATAAACGACTTACAGTCTCCTGCGACCGCTTCTTCTAAAAGATTGAGCGTTCCAGAAATGTTTGTGTCTATGAAGTCTTGCCTAGAGTGAGTGCCGACATGAGGTTTATGCAGCGTCGCCGTATGTATGACGATATCGGACGAAGACATACAATCACGAACGAAATCGCGATTGACAATGGAACCTACAAAGTCCGTGTACTGGGACGCTTTTATGTCTAGACCACGTACGTTATCGGATAACGTAAAAGATCTTTCGCACATTTTTGGGGTTGGTGGCTCCGGGTCTGGTTAGGTTGGTTTTGTTCAATCAGCCACTCCAGAAGGAAGGAGCCACCATGGAAAAGGATAACACGAAGGCATTGTCGCACGTCATACGGATTGATGACGAACGTATACAGGATCACCTGGGCAAGGTAGTGCGGGGCAGTGTTGAGGAGACCCTGAACGCGCTATTGGACGCCGAAGCGGACCGGCTCTGCAATGCTGAGCGCTACGAACGCAGTGAGGCCCGTCGCGATACGCGGGCCGGCAGTTACGAGAGGAAGCTTCAGACACGGGCTGGCGAGGTTTCTCTGAAGGTTCCCAAGCTGCGCCGTCAGACCTTTGAGACGGCGATCATCGAGCGTTACCGGCGTCGGGAGGCATCGGTCGAAGAGGCCTTGATGGAGATGTATCTGGCCGGTGTTTCGGTACGGCGTGTGGAGGACATCACCGAGGCGTTGTGGGGCACGCGGGTTTCGCCAGGAACCGTCTCGAACCTTAACAAGAAAATCTATGAGCAGATCGACGCTTGGCGCAATAAGCCGATTGCGGGCGATCATCCCTATGTGTATGTGGACGGCATCGTCCTTAAGCGCAGTTGGGCCGGCGAAGTGCGTAATGTTTCGCTATTGGTGGCGATCGGCGTCAACCAGGAGGGCTTCCGCGAGATCTTGGGCATCGTTGAGGGTGCCAAGGAGGATAAGGCGGGATGGGGCGCATTCCTTAAGCATCTCAAGGCGCGCGGGCTGTCAGGCGTCCAGTTGGTTATCTCTGACGCCTGTCTGGGTTTGGTAGAGAGTATAGCGGAGGTCTGCCCCAAGGCCCGCTGGCAACGCTGCGTCGTCCATTTCTACCGCAACATCTTCAGCCATGTTCCTTCGACCAAAGTGCGCGAAGTTGCCCACATGCTGAAAGCTATCCACGCCCAGGAGAGCCGAGAGGCCGCGACCAGGAAAGCCGAGGACGTTATCTTCTCTCTCAAGAGCACTAAGCTGACCACGGCAGCCGAGTTGGTCGAGAGCCACATTGAAGAGACTTTCAGTTTCTATGCTTTCCCTGACCAGCACTGGATCAAGCTCAAGACCAACAATCCACTAGCAGGCTGCTGAAAAAGTCTTCCTTTTGAGGCTTTGGAATGATTCTTTCTCTTTGTTGATTGCATGGAGGAAGTAATGCGTGGAGGCGACGATCGGACGGAGGGTCTTTTTTCTTATGTGAGCTGCGAGGCTCGTGTTCCGGCGACGCATCCGCTTCGCCTGATCCGTGGGCTGGTTGATGAGGCGCTGGAGCTTATGTCGCCGGATTTCGAGGGGTTGTATTCGAAGATCGGGCGTCCCTCGATCCCGCCGGAGAAGCTGTTGCGTGCGCTCCTGTTACAGGCCTTTTACTCAATCCGCTCGGAACGTCAGCTGATGGAGCAGATGGATTACAACCTGTTGTTCCGTTGGTTCGTCGGATTGTCGATGGACAGTGCGGTGTGGGATGCGACGACGTTCAGCAAGAACCGCGACCGGCTGCTGGATGGAGAGGTTGCGCGGAGGTTCCTGGCGGTGGTTGTGGAGCAGGCGCGTCGGCGCGGCCTGCTGTCGGACGATCACTTTTCCGTGGACGGGACGCTGATCGAGGCCTGGGCGTCGATCAAGAGCTTCCGCCCCAAGGACGGCGGCGACGAGCCGCCGGGGCCGGGGCGCAACTCGGAGAGGACCTTCCACGGCGAGAAGCGGTCCAACGAGACCCATGCCTCGACGACCGATCCCGACGCCCGGCTGTACCGCAACACGGCCTGACCAAATCAGCCACCAGCCCAATACAAAAAGTGCGAAAGATTCTGGACACTACCACCGGATCTACCGCGGCCTGAGGGAGCGGATCCTCGCGGCTTGCGAAGCACAGCGCCCGTTCTTCGGCGTGGTCGAGGTCGATGAGAGCTTCTTCGGTGCCAGACGCATCAAAGGCAAGCGCGGACGCGGAGCCTATGGCAAGACAGTCGTCTTCGGGATCTTCGAACGCGAAGGGCAGGTCTACACCGAGATCGTCCCGGACTGCTCAAAGTCAACGCTACAGGGGATTATTCGGGGCAGGGTCGATCCAAGCACCGTCGTCAACTCCGATGGATGGCGCGGCTACAACGGCCTCGTCGATCTCGGCTATGGTCACTTCCGGGTCGACCATTCCTGCGATGAGTTCGCCCGCGGCCCGGTTCACATCAATGGCATCGAGGGCTTCTGGGGCATGGCCAAGGTGCGGCTCGTAAAGTTCATGGGTGTGCCCAGACACACATTCCACCTCCACCTCAAGGAAACTGAGTGGCGCTTCAACCATCGGGCTTCCAACAAGGTCAGGCTTCTGCTACGTCAACCGCGAGAAAAACCGATCTGCTAGGCAAGACCCAATATAATTAAGGGGTCTCCTTCACCCATAAGTTGAGAGTAACTTATATGCTCCATGTTTGCCAATCCGCTCAAAGGCAATAGCAACGCCAGGTGCGTTTGCTACATAATGCCGGACAATGCCCTTAAGCGACTCTTCATTGGGCTGCGATTTAAAATCGGAATAGACGTCCGCACCGTCCACTTCCATTTCTGGCAAGTACCGTGTCACAAAGGCGCGCCAATCTCCGTCCGGGGAAACACAACGGGTCTTGTCCATGTAATTGAGTGTGAGAACGAGATCACCGAGTTTCCAAAGGATATTCCAGTTGTGAAGATTATCGGTCGCGGCATCGATAGCACGGCGATAAACCCTTTGCGAAATCCAAGGCCGGACAAGAAACAGATAGGCAAAAACACCGAGCAGCATCGCGGCGGTGCCAAACAGGAGATCAAAAAGAAGCATCACGGCCATGGCCAGAAGGATGACGATCAGGAGGGGAGCAACGTTTTCCCACGGACTGAATACCGGGCTCTTGGGGGCGTTGAGGCGGTCGAAATCCACACAAATGCTGAGTCTGTCAGCATGGTAGGATTCCATGAGACGACCATAGAGCGCTCGATCGCGCCGTTTACTCCCCCCTCCTTCCGTGGCCATGGTTTGCTCCGGCCCCTTTTCCGGCTGACCCAATGGGTATGCTGTACCAACGTCTCACAGAACTATAAAGAATTTCCTGTCAAATGAGACGGAACGGCAATGGTGTTGGGTAAAAACAGAAAGTAACGCCCGGTTGATTTCATACGCCCGGCCTTGTCAAACGCCTGGTCTCCAGCACCCCAGAAGTAATCCCCCCGCACTGCACCACGGATCGCCGAGCCCGTATCAAGCGCAACCACCAGCCTGTTCAGGGTCTCGCCGTCAGGCCCCCTGACATCAAGCCATAGCGGTGCGCCGTAAGGGATAAACCGGGGATCGACCGCCAGGCTGCGGCCCGGCGGTAAGGGTACGCCAAAGGCGCCGATGGGTCCTGGGCCGTCGATCCAGCGGAAAAAAATAAAGCGCGGGTTGTCTTGCATGTAGCGGCGGCCCAGGTCCGGGTTCTGGCGCAACCATTCGGCCACCGACGGCATGGAACCCTGACCGGGACCAAGTTCTCCGGCGTTCAAGAGTATACTGCCAATGCCGCGGAACCGGTGACCGTTGTTGCCCGCATAGCCAATCCGCCGTTCGCTACCATCGGGCAATCGCACACGTCCCGATCCCTGGATATGCAAAAGATGAGCGTCAACCGGATCGTCGACCCATACGAGGACGTTTGCGCGGCCGGTAAATTCAGAACTGTCTTCGATATCCAGCCGCGTGTCATAGGGCACCAGACGCCGCCCGCTGACTTGCCCGATCACCGCCGGCGTATCATTGGAAAGACCAAATGCACGCCGGTCCAGTTCCACCAAGTCACCGGGCAAAGCGAAGAGAGGCACATCGAATTCTTCGGACCTTGTCAATAAGCCGCGCAGAGAGGTTTCGTAATAGCCGGTAAAAGTACCGTCGGGTCCATCGGACCCTTCCACTGCATAGACAGAAAAGTGTTTAAGCAGGAATGACCTCAAATCCTCATCCGTTGCAATGTTAGCGGCTGCTAATGTGGCGCAAGGCGTTTTCCAGTCTTGCGCTGTTGTCGCTAATGTTTGAGGTCCGACGAGTGTTGAATCGTCCAGTTTGGAAAAGGCGGCACACCCGTTAACCAGGGCAGGAAGGGCATCGGTAAAGGAGTCTTGGTTCCAGCCGGGCAGAGCATCGAACGCAACAGAACGGTATACGACTTCTGGTGTATCAATTTCTGTTGGCTGTGGTGCTGTTATTGGCTCCACAGGCGCGGGAACGCGCACTTCAACGTGTTCAATTCGGGCGGGAAAGAACAGCGCCGCAAATAAAAGACCGCACGAGAATCCAACAAAGGCGATTACGGCAAGCGGTGCGCTTTTCGAGTGAATCAGCTTTGATAGAAGGGACCGCGTCACCTGTGGTGACAAGTCAGTCTACGCTGCGGGTTGCAACCAATAGCCAGTTGGGGTCCGCACTGGCGAGATTGCGCTGAAAGGTCCAGATGTCGGTCACTGTTTCGACCTGTTCAGGATCACCGTCCACCACGTCCCTCTCGCTGTTTCTAATGATGTTTATTTGCTCGCTTTCAAAGCGGACCGCAATATTGGCTGTGCGGCCGTCGACGTTAATGGCTTCCAGCTTTGCTGGTTTAATGACGACAAGTTCGGTTTCCATCTGTTCGTCACGGTCTTCACGGTCCTGAATGGCGGCCGCGAAATTTGCATAAACGTCGTCAGAAAGAAGAGGTTTGAGCGTGTCGGTATCGTGTTTGGCGTAAGCCGTCACGATCATTTCAAACGCCTTAGCGGCGCCATTGAGAAAGCCTGGAACTGAGAAGGAAGGATCAGACAGCGTGATCTGCGTGAGGCCTTCCTCAAACGGCGTTCCCTGATAGGCGGGGTCGATGTCTCTGGCGGATGGGAGATTATTATCTGCGCCACTGCGGAGCGGTAAATTGACCACGTTGTCGCTGCGGTTATAACCATCAGGGCGCTGTTCGTGCCCAGTGCGCCGCCCAAGCGTGCTGCGCAGGCGCAGGATCAAAAACCCTGCCACCATGGCCAGCAGTATAATATCGATGAATTGAAAGCCTTCCATGCCCGCCTGAACGACCCGTTCCGTTGCGTGCGCTGATGCCGACCCCGGTTAAGTGCTGTTTTAATTTCTAGACCAGGAGTTGACCCTGAGCGGTACGATCATTACGTGACCAATACCATCAGCCACTGAGCCGAACATAGGCACTTCAAGGAGCTAGGGCAAGCATGGCCCTCGTCATCATAGTTGTCCTCCTGGGTCTCCCTTTTTTGGAAATTGCCGTTTTCATTGAAGTAGGCGGATTTATTGGCATCGGACCAACGCTTCTGTTGACGGTGCTCACGGCCGCTGCGGGGGTGCTGATGATGCGCCACCAGGGGTTTTCTGCGATGTTAAAGGTGAGAAATGCAATCGATCGGGCAGAGCTTCCGGTTCAGGCTGTATTTGATGGAGCCTGTTTGTTGGTGACCGGTGTTTTACTCCTAGTCCCTGGATTCGTTACAGATTTCGCCGGATTGCTGCTTTTCGTACCGTTATTTCGACGGCTTTTGCTTCAGCGGTTATTTCGCATAACCCAAGTCACAATCGTGGTGAACGAAAGCCAGAACCAGCGCCGAAACACCGGAGCCAGTGAACCGTATGACATGGATGGTGAATATAGAGACGTTACACCTAAGGACGAGCCATCGCTTCCCCATCGGTACACCTCAGGAAAGACGTGAACTCGGCCTTATCAGGCCGGGCGCTTGTCGGTCCGCATGATCCATGCTACCTCCCCGGCCCGTTGAATTGCCGACTCGGGCGATCGCCCGGTTATAAGGAGCATTTATGAACGACACGACCAACGGCTCCACTACTGATCAGCAGCCGGTTGCGCCGATTCAGTTTGTCGGCCAGTTCATTAAAGATCTCTCTTTCGAAGTGCCACACGCACCTGAAATCTTTCAGGACATCCGTCAGACCGCACCGGATATTCCCATCTCCATTGAATGCGATATGAGGGAACTCAAGGATAATAATTACGAGGTCACGCTCACGCTTCATCTGGAAGCAACCGTCGGTGAGAAACCTGCTTTTATCTTGGAAGTTGTTTACGGCTGCGTGGTTGTTATTGGCGATCTGCCCGAAGAATATATACGACCGGTACTCCTGATCGAAGTACCACGGCAAATGTATCCCTTTGTTCGCCAGATCGTTGCAGACACGACAACTCAGGGCGGGTTTCCGCCACTGATGTTGCAGTTGATCGATTTTATGGACCTGTACCGCCGTAAGTACGCGACGGAAGAAGACCAAGAGCGCGAAAATCAAATGCGTTCAGAAGCTATGGCACGGATGACCGGCGGACCGGTCGCTGGGCAGAATCTGTAACATCCGAAGGATGTTAAGGTCCTTATTGAATCCACAAATTGTTTGGAATCTTTTGTAGAAACGCGGCATGGGCCGCCTGTTCTTCAGTGCTCGGCTGATGCGGTCGCGGTTCACGCACTTTTCTTTGACCAGACCCGGCGCGATCACTCTGGCCCGCGGATTTGGATGATGCGGCCGAAAGACCTAAACCAGGTTCCCTACCGCCGATGAGTTCAAGGTAGACTTCGGCAAGCAGCTCCGCATCAAGCAAAGCGCCGTGCTTGACCCGGGCGGAAAGGTCGATGTCGAACCGCCGACACAGCGCATCGAGATTGACTTGGGCACCGGGAAACTTGCGGCGGGCTATTTGCACCGTATCGATGGCTTTTTCTGCCGAGAGCGCAGGTTTGCCTGCGCCTGTCAGTTCCGCATTGATAAAACCAAGATCAAACGCAGCATTGTGAGCGATGACAGGTGATGCGCCGATAAAGTCGAGAAATTGATCGACGATATCGGCAAACATTGGCTTATCGGAGAGAAAGTCTGAACTTAATCCGTGAACCGCTTCGGCTTCCTCGGGCATATCCCGCTCAGGGTTAATGTAAGTGTGAAACGTTTCGCCGGTTGCAACATGATTGTGTAATTCCACACATCCGATTTCGACGATGCGATGACCGGAGTTTGGATCTAAGCCGGTGGTTTCCGTATCAAGAACGATTTCACGCATCGTTATATGAGCTCACTTTCTTTTGGTTGACTTACGGCTTTTGGCTAAAGCCTGTTTCAACAAACGCCACGTTTCACGATACCCCAATCCTGTCGGTATCGTCGCGGTTGCTTTGCGTCTTTTTTCCCGGTCCGGCAACTGGCGGCTCAAAATACCGGCGAATTTCTCCTCGGTCATGCCGGGGCGCGCCATCACCCTTTGCCGCTGCAGCAAAAACGGAGCGGAGACCACAATGACAGCGTCATATTGTGGGTCAGCCCCGGTTTCAAAAAGCAGCGGGATGTCCAAGACCACCTGGCGTGCACGCCTGAGCGCGCAGCTATAGAGAAAGTGATGCCGGTTTGCCCGCACGAGAGGGTGTAAAATGGCTTCCAGATCAGCAAGAGCCGTTTTGTCTTTAAACACCAGGGCGCCAAGTTTTTGCCGGTCTACACCCTCTTTGCCGACTACACGGGGAAACCGTTTTTTGATCGCATCTAGGGCGGCCCCTTGTGGTCCCAATAGGCGATGAACGGCGGCGTCGGCTTCAAATACGGCAATGCCCATGCGACGGATCATGGCCGCAGCCGTTGATTTTCCCATAGCAACGGAGCCTGTCAGACCGATGACCACAAAAGGCCAGCGCCGCTGGTGGCCGTTCCGGTAAGACAGGTAAGGTCCGGCTGAAGTCATGGAGAACGGTTTTGTAAATACACGGACAAACTCAGGATAGAACGAACTGACGGAGTTCGTCTGTCACTTCGGGTTTTTGGCCGAACCACATTTCGAACCCGGGCACGGCCTGATGCAACAGCATACCCAAACCGTCGACCACCGTATTGCCTCTTGCTTTTGCGTCTTTCAGCAAGGGGGTTTCAAGGGGCGCGTAAATTAGATCGGTAACCACCGCTTCGGCCGGCAGATCATTAAGGTCTAGATCCAGGTCAGGCTGGTTCTCAAGACCGAGGGTGGTTGTATTGACCAGAAGGGCGGCACCGTCGAGACAGTGCGCCCGCTCTGACCAGGGTTGTACCTGCACCGGTCCGCCAATGTGACCAGCCAGATCTTCAGCTTTTTCAGGCGTGCGGTTGACCACCGTCACCGACGGACAGCCGGCCGTGACCAAAGCCGCGACGACGGCCCGGGCCGACCCGCCGGCGCCGAGCACCACGGCGTTCCCATCGGTTGGATCCCAGTCAGGAACTTGAGATGTGATGTTGGCGAGAAAGCCTTCCCCATCCGTATTGGTGCCGGATAGTGCACCGTCGGGAGTGACGCATACCGTGTTCACCGCACCAATGCGCTGCGCCGTTTCGTCAACCGTATCCATGATCGGCCACGCCGCTTCCTTATGGGGAACGGTGACGTTGACTCCTCGAAAGCCGAGCTTGGGCAGGGCCGAAAGCGCATGAGCAAGGTTTTCAGGCTCTACGGCCAGAGGCAGGTAAGCGCCATCAATCCCGTAGGTTTGAAGCCAATAGCCGTGCAAGCGTGGTGACAGGGAATGGGCTATGGGCCAGCCCATGACACCGGCCAGTTTGGCGGATCCGGTCATGGTCATGCGGGCACCGCCCCGCGCTGGCGGAGAAAATCAAGTAAAGGCATGAGAGGCAGGCCGAGAATGGAGAAAAAGTCTCCTTCGATGTGGCTGAACAGATGCGCTCCTAGACCTTCCAGCTGATAGGCGCCGACGGAAGACAGTATCTTTTGCCCGGCCGTGCTGATGTAACGATCGAGAAACTCATCGGTGAAGGCGCGCATGGTCAATTGCGGACAGACATGAGTTTGCCACACCTGCTTACCATCAAGCGCAACCACGGTGGCCGTTGCCAAGGTGTGGGTTTTGCCTCTCAGGGTTTCGAGATGACGGCGGGCGTGATCAAGATCCTTTGGTTTATCGAACCACTCCCCGTCAAGATCCAAAATCTGATCCGCTCCAATGACCAACGCTTCCGGCTGGTCACGGGAGACGGTCACAGCCTTGAGCTCGGCCAGGGCAGTAGCAGCATCCAACGCCTGAGCGCCTTTCTTACTCAGATCGTCTTTTACCGCCGTTTCGTTCACACCGGCGGGTTGGGCCGTAAATTTCAGACCTGCGTGGGTGAGCAGATGCGCCCGGCTGGGACTGGCCGATGCAAGAATGACCGTGGGAACGGTATTGGAAAGGGACGTCATTGCGCTGCATGCCGTTCGTTATAGAGCTGAATGATGGACGCGGCCGTTTCCTCTATGGATTTCCGTGTCACATCAATCACCGGCCAGCCATGCTTGCGGAATAACCGCCGGGACGA
This sequence comes from Rhodospirillaceae bacterium, assembly GCA_965207985.1. Classification (GTDB taxonomy): domain Bacteria; phylum Pseudomonadota; class Alphaproteobacteria; order Rhodospirillales; family Rhodospirillaceae; genus CBDBND01. The sequence goes on from CBDBND010000032.1 coordinate 168,401, forward strand.
TGCCACTTCTTCTTTGACCCGTTCCACATCAGCATAGTCCATACCGCGGTTCTCATTCATCAACCGGAGGCGGCTTTGGCGAATGTCCGCCAGGCTTTTCGGTTCCCGGGTAAGTCCGACGAACAACGGCTTTTCAGACTCAAGCACGGTTTCGGGCAACTCAACGCCTGGCACCAGAGGAATATTTCCGGCCCGGAATCCCCGGTTTGCCAAATACATACACGTCGGCGTTTTCGATGTGCGCGATACACCGATGAGAACGATATCAGCGTCCGTCAAACCATTGAGGTTTTGGCCGTCGTCATGGGCCATGGCGTAATGCATGGCTTCAATGCGGTCGAAATACTCTTCGTCGAGATTGTGCTGCCGCCCGATTTCGTGACCGCCTTCGCGCTGGAACATCTTGGCCAAGGCATCCATCACCGGGTCCAAGGCCGAGACACAGGGAACTCCCAGATCCCGGCAGGCTTGTTCCAACAGGCTACGGATGTTGGGATCCAACAGGGTGAAAATGACAAGGCCTGGCGCAGCTTTAATGCCGTCGATAACCCGGTTGATTTGCCCAGTTGTTCTGACCAGCCACCAGAAATGTTCAGTGACGGCATCTTCGTCATATTGCACCAAACACGCCCGGGCGATCCCGCTGACGGTTTCGCCGGAAGAGTCAGAGACAAGATGCAAATTATAGAGTTGCTCGCTCACAGAAGGGCTCTTCACCACTACGGGCACTATTATTGAACTTTGGGGATAACTCTCGCCTTATCCCCGACGCCTGAGATTCAATGCCCTTTCTTAGCCTTCCATTCCCCTCTTTGCCAACGCGGGAAAAGACATGTCCTGAGAACCGGCATATCCGGAGCACTTTGGATTACCCCCACTTATCTCCCAAGAAAATTGAGATAAATCCCCATATTACCCAAGCAAATCAGCGCCTTTTGAAGCGAAAATCACAAAGAATCCACAGGTTCCAAACTTCGACTGCGGCGGCAGCCTGACGTCTGAATAGCCTGTGCATTGTTTTTGATCCCCCCGACTCACAAGCCCAAAAACAACTACATCTTTATTTAAGAATATTAGTATTGAAGATGTTATTTGGTTTTCTGAAAACGACTGTTAGAAAGTGTCACACAATAATGAATTGACATTGCGACGCACGATACGTTAACGATTTACCGCCTTCGGAGCACATCCGCCCCAGTCCCTCCTGTGATCTTTTCTGGTCCTCGGTTTCTAACGTTTTCCAAATCTCTTTCCGGGTTGAGTCAGGTTCCCCACCAAGATCGTTCTCTCATCCCCTGTTCCATCACCGCATCTGAGCTTTCATGACCATGCATCTCAAAGAACTAAAACAAAAATCACCACCCGACCTTCTCGCTTTTGCCGAGGAGATGGGTATTGAAAACGCATCGAACCTGCGCAAGCAGGACATGCTGTTTTCCATTCTCAAACAGCTGGCTGAGAAGGAGCAGGCCATCGTCGGCGATGGCGTGCTTGAGATTCTGCAAGACGGTTTCGGCTTTCTCCGCTCACCTGAGTCCAATTACCTGGCCGGTCCTGATGATATCTATGTCTCGCCCAGTCAGGTGCGACGTTTCGGCCTGCGCACTGGCGATACGGTGGAAGGCGAGATCCGTGCGCCCAAGGATGGCGAGCGATACTTCGCTCTCCTCAAGGTCAACACCATCAATTTTGAAAAGCCCGAAGCGATCAAACACCGCATCAACTTTGATAACCTTACCCCCCTTTACCCCGATGAAAAACTCAAAATGGAGATTGAGGATCCCAAAGCCAAAGATCTCACCGGCCGGGTGATTGAGATCGTCTCTCCTTTGGGTAAAGGCCAACGCGCGCTCCTCACATCGCCTCCACGCGCCGGTAAGACGGTGATGCTGCAAAACATCGCTCATTCCATCGCTGCCAATCAGCCCGAGGTTTATCTCATCGTGCTGCTGATTGACGAGCGGCCTGAGGAAGTCACCGACATGGACCGCACCGTCAATGGCGAGGTCGTCAGCTCCACATTCGACGAACCGGCGTCCCGCCACGTTCAAGTGGCTGAAATGGTGATCGAGAAGGCCAAGCGTCTGGTCGAGCACAAGCGCGATGTGGTGATCCTGCTGGATTCCGTCACCCGTCTGGCAAGGGCTTACAACACGGTCGTGCCTTCCTCAGGCAAAGTGCTCACCGGTGGTGTTGATGCCAATGCCTTACAAAGGCCGAAGCGGTTCTTTGGCGCGGCCCGCAACATCGAAGAAGGCGGCTCCCTGACCATCATTGGGACAGCCTTGATTGAAACCGGTAGCCGCATGGATGAAGTGATCTTCGAAGAGTTTAAAGGCACCGGCAATTCCGAAATCGTCATGGAGCGAAAGCTCGCCGACAAACGCATCTTCCCCGCCATCGACATCACCAAATCGGGGACGCGCAAGGAAGAACTTCTGGTGGATCAGAAAACCTTGTCAAAGATGTGGGTGCTGCGCCGTATCCTCGATCCTATGGGCAACCAGGACGGCATGGAGTTCCTACTCGAGAAACTGCGAGAGTCCAAAAACAACGATGATTTCTTCGATCGGATGAATCAGTAACACCATCCGACGTTTGGTTCACCTCAGCCCGTTCCTATCATTTACGGAAGCAGGATGGTCGAGCCCGTGGTCTTGCGGGTTTCCAGGTCCGCATGGGCATGAGCGGCCTGGTCCAAACCGTAGCTCTGTCCCACTTCGATGTTGACTGCGCCTGAGGTAACCACTTCGAATAAATCCGCGCAGGCCTTTTCCAATTCCGGCCGGGTGCCGGTGTAATCGAACAAGGTCGGGCGCGTGACGAACAGAGATCCTTTCAGCCCGAGCATGCCCACTTCCAAAGCCGGCGGCGGCCCGGAGGCATTGCCGAAGGAGACCATCAATCCCCGTTTGGCCAGGCAGTCCAGCGAGCTCATGAAAGTGTCCTTGCCGACACCGTCGTAGACCACCGAAACCCCTTTGCCGTCGGTCAGGGTTTTCACTTCTTCGACGAAGTTCTGTTCTTTGTAGAGCACAGTGGAATAGCAGCCGTTCTCCCGCGCCAGCTCCGCCTTCTCCGCACTGCCCACTGTGCCGATAACGGTGGCGCCGATGTGCTTGGCCCACTGACAGAAAATAAGACCCACACCACCGGCGGCGGCATGGAAGAGAACGGTCTCGCCGGCTTTCAAGGTGTAGAGACTGCGCACCAGGTACCACACGGTCAGACCGCGCAACATCATACCCGCCACGTGATCGTCGTTAAGCTGTCCGGGCACCTTGACCAGGGTGTTGACCGGCATGATGCGCTCTTCCGCATAAGAGCCGATGGGGCCGTTGCCGTAACACACCCGGTCGCCTTCCTGAAAATCGGTGACGCCCTCGCCCACCTCTTCAATTTCGCCGACCGCTTCCATGCCGGGCGTAAAAGGCATGGGGTTGATGGGATACAAGCCGGAGCGGTGATAGATGTCGATGAAATTGACGCCGATGGCGGTCTGACGCAGACGCACTTCACCAGGGCCGGGATCGTCCAGATCCACCTGACCGGAAAGCAGCACTTCCGGACCGCCCGTTTCCTGCACCACGATTGCTTTGACCATGTTCCGTTTGTATGGACGCCTCCCGGGACGCAAGGACCGATTTGGGTGTGACGGGCAGGCAGATTGCAGTTTTGTATCCGGCCTGTTGATGCGGGACCTGGTGCCCGCTGGCCCTGATGGAATCTGCCGATCCGCGCCTCATTTCTCCTGTGGGCTTCTCGCCCCACCGAACATTCAGGCTTAGCGGATCGCGGTCCGACCTGTATGCCATCACTCCTTGTCGTGCCTTGCGCAACCTTTCAGCGGCCACCTCCTAGTTCGGTTCGTCGTTCTTTCCCTCGTCAGCCGCGGCTATGCCGGCTGGCTGACGAAGTCCGCCTGGTACGCCCGATCATGGGCCAGAAGGGCCCAGATCGTGCGCGCCGTCTTGTTGGCCAGCGCCACAGTGGCAACGTTGAACGGCCGCCGCTCGGCAAGGCGCACAGCCCATTCGGGCGGCGACTTGTCGTTGGTGAGCACGGCGCGGGCGCCATGGATCAGCAGTGTCCGGAGATACCTGTCCCCGCGCTTGGAGATGCCAAGCATGCGGACCCGCCCTCCGGTGCCGTCGTGGCGCGGCACCAGGCCGAGCCAGGCGGCGAACTCGCGGCCCGACCGGAAGGCCGCCGGATCGCCCATCGCGGCGACCACGGCCGACGCCGTCAGCACGCCGACGCCGGGGATCTCCGCGATCCGCCTGCTGTCGGCATTGCCGCGGTGCCACACCCCGAGCCGCCGCTCGATCTCGCCGATCTCCTCATCGAGACGGGCGATCCGCGCCCACTGCTCGCGAAGCGTGTCGATCACCATCGCCGGCAGACGCTCCGAGACCCGGGCGAAGGCATCAGGCATTGCCTTGCACATCCCCGCCCGGCCCTGCGGCATCACCTCGCCGTATTCCGTCAGCAGGCCGCGCAGCCCGTTGATCTGCGCGGTGCGGAACTTCACAAGCTGCTGGCGCATCCGGTGAAGCGCCAGGATCGCCTGCTGCTCCTCGCTCTTCACGGCAACGGTCTTGATGCCTGGCATCTGCGCCGCGGTCCAGATCGCCAGCGCGTCGTGCGCGTCGCTCTTGTTGCCGGTCGCGAAAGGCTTCACCGCCTTGGCGGGCAACAGCCACGGATCGTGGCCGAACTCCCGAAGCTCACGCGCCCAATGCTGCGAGCCGCCGCACGCCTCCATCGCGACCACGCACGGCGCGCGGTTGGCGAAGTGCGCGAGGAACTTCTTTCGTGTCAGCTTCAGAGCCACGATCTCGCCGGTCTCCATGTCCACCCAGTGCAACTGGAACACTCGCTTCGCCGTATCCACCCCGACGACGGTTCTGTTAGTCTTCATTTCGGACCCTCCGGTTTGCCTGCAAAGAGCTTGCTCTTCGCCCATTGGCACATTGATGCCGTTGGCCCGCGAGGGTCCACCTAAACCTCCGGCCTCCGAACATCGGGGGTGGGAGGCGTCCATTCCATTTCTCCCGGTGATACGCTCTCGACCGTACGTCGGAGCTGGCTTGTTATTCAGGCTTGGTAGTCACGTTTGATATTCACACCATCCGCCCTTCAAGGACGAGCAAGGCCCGCTTTGTAGCCAAACCACCGTCGCCCGAATAGCCCCCAAGTCGGCCTCCCGCAGCCACCACCCGGTGGCAGGGGATCACAATGGGAAGAGGGTTGGCGCCGCAGGCCATGCCCACGGCCCGGGCGGCGGAGCCGATCCGCTTGGCCAAGGCGCCGTAGGTCTCCACCGCGCCGAAGGGAATCTCCTGCATGGCCTGCCACACCCGTTGCTGAAACTCAGTGCCGGTAGGGTTGAGCGGTAAATCAAACGACGACCTTTGCCCCTCGAGATAGGCCTCGATCTGCACCCGTGCGTCGTCGGTTAAAGCAGACGGCTCCTGATCCCGGCCCCAGCCCCAATCCACCGACACCAAGGCACCGTCTTCTTCCGAGACGGTGAGATCGCCGATGGGCGAATGAAAGGACAGGTGCGGCATGGGTGAGGGCTCTTAGGCGTTGATGGTTTCTTGTAAAGCCTCAGGCGTGGTCACCGGCGGCCGGCACACGGGACCGCGGCAGACGTAAGCGGCCGCTTGGCCATCAACTTTGCTTTTACTGACGGAGGCATGGCTGGTCGGCAAGGCAGACGCGTCGTTCACCGTTGCAACGGTCAAGCTGGGATGAGGGTCTTGCACAGCGGCCTCAAGCAATGTCTTTACGCTGTCATCCGTCCTGTCGCCCACCACGATCACTTGCAAGCCGTCGATGAAGTTTTCAAAGCCGTTGAGGAAGGCGCAGGTATGAGGAAAGTGACGCATGGCATCCACATCGAAGGTCTTAACCAGGGCTTCAGCGCGAATGCGGAAACGGTCGTCCCCGGTGAAATGAAACAACCGGGCCAATACCTGCAGCATGGTGCCATTACCGGATGGCGTTGCCGTGTCGGTGACCGAGGTGGTGCGCACAATGAGATGCTCTGCATCCTTGGCGGTAAAGAAATAGCCGTGGCCGTCTTCGTTCCAATAGAGATCATGCACCAAATCCGCCCAGGTAATGGCCTGGCTCAAAAATCCGTCTTCTCCTGTTGCTGAAAACAACGCCAGGGCTGCTGCGGTCATGTTGGCGTAATCATCGAGCATGTCCACCGGCTGCAAGCGGCCACCGCAGAGGGAGTGCGCGAGACGTGTGCTTTTGTCCCCGTCTTCATTGTCGTCCATCCATGTCATGGTGGAGACAATGGCTTCAAAGACGGAGCGCCCGAGGTCGATCCACTCGGGGCGTTTGAAAATCATGCCGGCGTTTACCAAAGCCTGAATCATGAGACCGTTCCAGTCGGCCAGCACCTTGTCGTCCCGGCCCGGCCGAATACGGGGCGCGCGGGCGTCGAACAGTTTTGTCCGGCACTGGGCTAGAATTTTTTCTTCGTTATCCGACACCGTGCGCGATGCACTATCGATACGGTTGAGAATGGTCTTGCCTTCCCAATTGCCTTCGGCGGTAACGTCGTAAATATCTTTGAACAAAGGCGCGGCATCACCCAGCACCTCATCCACCTCCGCTTCCGACCAGACATAGAACTTGCCTTCCTCTCCTTCGGAGTCCGCATCCAGGGTGGCGGCAAAGGCGCCGTTCTCGCCCATCATTTCCCGCTCTAGCCAGCCGACGGTTTCTTCGATGCGGGTTTTGTAAAGATCCGTTTTGGTGTCCAGCCACACGTGCGCCAACAGGTCGACGAGTTGGGCATTGTCGTAAAGCATTTTTTCGAAATGAGGTGCCAGCCAGATCTCGTCGGTGGAATAACGCGCAAACCCACCACCCAAGTGGTCGTAGATACCGCCCTGACAGATGCGATCCAACGTGACGGTAACGTGGTCGCGAACCTTCGCATCACCCGAGCGGTAATACGCGCGCCAGAGAAAAGCGAATACGTTGGCCATGGGAAACTTTGGCGCGCCGCGCAAGCCGCCGTTGACCGGATCAAAATGTTCAGCCAGATGTTCAGCGGCGTCATCCAGCATAACCAAAGACAAGTCCTCTTTGAGTTCCCCGTCCCGTGTTTGGGAGAGATGATCTGTAAGTTTGCCGGCTTGGTCTTCCACGGTGGCGCGGTCGGTCTTGTAGACCTCGGCGATGCGCTCCAAGACGTCAGGAAACCCCGGCCTGCCCCAGCGGGAGGCGGGAGGAAAATAGGTGCCGCCGAAAAAGGGTTTTCCCTCAGGTGTGACAAACATGGTTAAAGGCCAGCCGCCCTGCTCGCCCATGGACGCCAGTGCCTTTTGATAGATGGCGTCCACGTCCGGGCGTTCTTCGCGGTCCACTTTGATGTTGATGAACAGCCGGTTCATGGTCTCGGCGATGGCGTCGTTTTCGAAACTCTCGTGCGCCATCACATGACACCAATGACACGCCGCATAGCCCACCGACAGCAAAATGGGTTTGTCTTCAGCCCGGGCCGCTGCAAACGCTTCGTCACTCCACGCCCACCAGTGGACGGGATTGTCCTTGTGTTGAAGCAAATACGGGCTGGTTTCATCAGTGAGACGGTTTCGGCTCTCCGAAGAAGTCTCCGGATTGGTCATGGGGCGTCCTGACAGGGCACGGAACAGAATTATTTCCGTTCGGGAGGTTCACCTTCTACTGTAGACCTCACCCCCAGGGATTCAATGGAGACGCCGTCATGAAAGTGACCATCGATGTGGATTGTACCCCAGAGGAAGCCCGCGCCTTTCTCGGCCTGCCCGATGTCGCCCCTTTGCAAGAGGACATGATGAACCAAATGCGTAGCCAGATGACTGCGGCGGCCGAGGCGATGAATCCTGACCAGATGATGAAAACGCTTTTTCCTCTGGATACGGAGGGCTTGGCCGCAATGCAGAAAAAGTTTTGGTCCTCCCTCGCTGCCGGAGCCGCAGACGGGTCCGCAAAAAAGTCTTAGCTAAAAAAATCCCTGATGACGGCAGACGACACTATTTTTGCGCCGGCCACTGCCCCGGGCCGGGCCGGTGTGGCCGTCGTCCGCATTTCAGGGGCGAAAGCGGAAAAGGCGCTCAGCCGTCTTGGTGTTGATCGTCCTGCGCCGCGTCATCTCAGCCAGGCCACACTGCGTGATCCGGGAACCGGCGACGTATTAGACGAAGGTTTGGTGGCGTGGTTCCCCGGCCCACACAGTTTCACCGGCGAAGACGTGGCAGAGCTCCACATTCACGGCGGCCGCGCCGTGCTCGCAAGCCTGCTGACGGCGCTCAACGGCATCGGTGGTCTGCGTCCGGCGGAGCCTGGCGAATTCACCCGCCGAGCCTTCGAGGCCGGCAAGCTGGACCTCACTCAGGCGGAAGCTTTGGCCGACCTGGTGGACTCCGAAACCCGCGCCCAAGCCCGCCAGGCACTGAGGCAAATGGGCGGTGCCCTGAAAGTCCGCTACGACGCATGGCGCGATCAATTGATCAAAGCGCTCGCCCATTTGGAAGCGGTGATCGATTTTCCCGACGAGGACTTGCCGGAAGACACGACAACGGCCCTGTGGCAGACGGTCGCAGACTTAGCACGGGACATGGCCGACCATCTCAACGACGACATGCGGGGCGAACGACTACGGGATGGTGTTCACGTCGCCATCATCGGCCCTCCCAATGCGGGCAAGTCGAGCCTGCTCAACCTTCTCGCCAAGCGGGACGCGGCCATCGTCTCGGAAACCGCCGGCACCACCCGGGATGTCATCGACGTGCATCTCGATCTCGACGGCTATCCGGTCATGGTGGCCGACACCGCCGGTCTGCGTGCCACACAAGACGCCATTGAAGATGAAGGGGTGAGGCGGGCGATGCAGCGGGCGGAAGACGCCGACCTGGTCATCGCCCTGTTTGACGGCGCGGTCTATCCGGAACGGGACGACGCCGCCCGCGCTACCATTACGGCGGACACGTTGGTGGTGATCAATAAAGCGGACCTGTTGGATCAGGCGCGGGAAAAAGAATTGGATGTGGCAGAAGACTGGAAAGCCACGTTGTTCCTGTCTGTCAAAACCGGGTTCGGCTTAGAGCTGTTCCTCACCGAGTTGACCAAACGGGTAAAAGAACTTTGCGAAGTTGGACAAGACGCGCCCATCACCCGCACCCGCCATCGTCATGCCTTGGAGGACTGCGTCGCGGCCCTCGGCCGCGCTCAAAAGGCAAAATTACCAGAGCTTGCAGCAGAGGATTTGCGACTGGCGGCCCGTGCCTTGGGGCGCATCACCGGCACCGTCGATGTAGAAGATCTGCTCGATGTGGTGTTCGCAGAATTCTGTATCGGAAAATAGGCACGGCAAATAAGTCCGGCAAATAAATCAGCAAATAAATCTCCCAATTAAATCACCCCATGGCGAAGACTCTGCTATAGGACACGCTGCGAATCTTTGGGCAGTGGTGCAGTTAGAAAAATGAACCGTGCGATTTTGTTGCTAGCACTGCCCGTGTTTCTCGCTGCCGGTTCGTCCATGGTGGCGACGGACTTGTATCTGCCCGCCATACCCATGTTGCCCGCGGCGCTGGGCGGCGACGCTGCCGGCGCGCAGTATACGCTGGCCGCCTTTTTCGCCACCTTCGCCGTCGGCCAATTGGTGTTCGGCACCCTGGCCGATCTTTATGACCGGCGCTTGATCCTGACATGGGCCTTGGCGGCCTTTGCCGTAACGTCCGTGGCCTGCGCCCTGGCCGAGACCATGACGGCGTTGATTGTTATGCGCGCGGTTCAAGGACTTGCCGCCAGCGCGGGAACGGCATTGGCTCCGGCCTTGTTACGTGAGGCCGGAGACGACAGCTTGGTGGTGCGTCTCACCTCCATTGTCTCATCCATGGAAGCGGTGTTTCCCGCCATCGCACCCGTGATCGGGGCGTGGCTGGTGGTGGTCTTCGATTGGGAGTCCACCTTTTGGGTGATGGCGGCAATCGCCGTTTTCACCATGGCGGCGTTTCAGGTTTTCAAATTGCCGTCGGCGCCGCCTCTAGATCCCGATCGCCCGCCCGCCCGTGTGCGCTATTGGCGCTTGATGGTGTCGCGGCGGTTCATGGGCTACCAAGTCAGCCACGCTTTGGCCTTCGCTGGTCTCATCATTTACATCATGGCCACGCCCTATTTGCTGGTGACCTATCTCGGCCACACCACGACGGCGTTTGTCGTCATGCAAGTGACGTTGATTATTTTCTTTGTCGTCTTTGCCAACACCGCAGGCGTGCTCAGTGACCGCTTCGGCATCGACCGCATCATCACCATCGGCGCGTGGCTGCAAATGCTGAGCGCTGTTCTTTTCCTATCATTGGTGATCATCACGCCCGCCCTGATGGACGCGGTTAGTTTCACCGTAACCATGGTGCCCATGGCCATCGGTCTCGGACTGCGCGGCGGCCCCGGTTTTGCCAAGGCCAAGGCCTTCGCCGGAAAACACACGGGCTCCGCCGGCGGGTTGATGATGTTTACCGGCATGGGATTGTCAGCGGTGGGCACACAACTGGTGGCCCCGACCCTGCCTGACGGTCCGCTCATCGTCGCCGGCGTGGTGGTCTTGTGTTGCCTTGCCTCACTTGCCCTCCTTCCCATGGCCATGCGTCGCGATCCGGACGACCTTGTGGCGGAAGACCTTGCAGCGAAGGAGTAAGGGCCTATAGAAAGGCGCAAATTTAGGAGCGTCTTTCGTTCATGTCCGCTGATCCGAAGCAGAGCTATGACGTCGTCGTCGTTGGCGGCGGCCACGCCGGCACCGAAGCCGCCGCGGCTGCGGCCCGCACCGGGGCGCGATCACTCCTGCTCACCCACAAGCTTGAGACCATCGGTGAGATGTCCTGCAACCCGGCCATCGGCGGTTTGGCCAAGGGTCATCTGGTGCGCGAGATCGATGCCCTCGATGGCATCATGGGCCGGGCCATCGATCAGGGCGGCATCCAGTTCCGCATGCTCAACCGCTCCAAAGGTCCGGCAGTGCGCGGTCCCCGTGCTCAGGCGGACCGCAGGCTATACAAGCAGGCTGTGCAAAACCTGTTGGCGGAACAATCAAACCTGACCATCCATGCTGCCGCCGTGGAAGACCTGGAGATCGATCCTGATACCAGGCGGGTGACGGCGGTAATCACAGCGAGCGGGGAACGGTTTGCCTGTGCGGCGGTGGTGTTGACCACAGGCACGTTCCTGAGCGGTGTCATCCATCGCGGCGAAGAGCGCATTCCGGCTGGGCGGATTGGCGAAAAAGCCGCCTACGGACTCTCTAAAACATTGAAATCGTTAGAGTTTTCTGTCAGCCGGCTGAAGACGGGCACGCCGCCCCGGCTCGACGGCCGGACCATCAACACAGACATTCTGGAGGAACAGCCCGGCGACAACCCGCCGGTGCCGTTCTCTTTCCTGACCAACGCTGTCACGACGCCACAGATCCATTGCCACATCACCCGGACCACGCCTGAGACCCATGCCGTCATTCTTGCCAACAAAGACCGGGCGCCCATTTACAACGGCCAGATCGAAAGCGCCGGGCCGCGCTATTGCCCCTCCATCGAAGACAAGGTGGTGCGCTTCGCCGAACGGGACGGCCATCAGATCTTTCTTGAGCCGGAAGGCCTGGACGACCACACGATATATCCCAACGGCATTTCCACCAGCCTGCCCGAGGACGTGCAACTGGCTTTGCTCAAGACCATCCCCGGTCTGGAAGACGCGGTCATGCTGCAGGCGGGCTATGCCATCGAGTATGACTATGTGGACCCGCGGGAACTGAGGGCCACGCTCGAGACCAAAAAGGTCTCAGGGCTCTATTTCGCCGGGCAGATCAACGGCACCACCGGCTACGAAGAGGCCGGTGCCCAGGGACTGTTGGCCGGTCTCAATGCCGCCCGGCAGGCTGGTGGGATGGACCCCGTTACTGTCGACCGGGCCGAGGGCTACATGGGGGTGATGGTCGATGACCTGACCACCCGGGGCACCATTGAGCCTTACCGTATGTTCACCTCCCGGGCCGAATACCGGCTCAAACTCCGGGCCGATAACGCTGATCTGCGGTTGACGGACAAGGGTCTAGACGCAGGCTGTGTGGGTGCACAACGGGCCAAGGCCTTTGCCGCAAAAAAGGAAGCCCTGAGCAAAGCCAAAGCTCAACTGGACACGCTGGTGACCACCCCGGCGGCGTTGGCGGCCAAGGGCTTCAAGGTCAACCAGGACGGAGTACGGCGCTCCGCCTTTGATCTCCTGGCCTATGCTGATATCGGCTGGCGGGAGCTCGAAACCCTCTGGCCCGAGCTGGCTGGGACCCGCCTCGATGTGCGGGAACAGCTGGAGATCGAGGGCCGGTATGCGGGCTATATGGAGCGCCAGGAGGCCGATATCCGGGCCTTCCGCCGTGATGAATCCCTGGCCCTTCCGGAAAGTTTGGATTATGGCGCCATCGGCGGTTTGTCCACGGAAGTGCACCAAAAACTGGCCACCGCCAAGCCGGCCACCCTGGGCGCGGCGGCCCGCATCCCTGGAGTGACACCGGCCGCCCTGACAGCCCTTCTCCGCCACGTGCGTAAACCGGATCCATCCGCGCCTCCGGCGCGAGACCCATCGGCGCCTTTGGCTCGAAGCGCCTGACGTTTCACGTGAAACTAGCTCGATGATGCCCGATCTGGCGTCTCTCTTGGCAGTCTACGGCGCCTTTGTCCTCGGCCTGATCAGTCCCGGTCCCGATTTCTTTCTGGTCACCACTTTGGCTCTGGGCCGAGGGGCAAGAACCGCCATTCCCGCCGCTGCCGGGATCGCCCTGGGTGTGGGACTGTGGGTGGTGGCCGCCGCCGCTGGACTGGGCACCATCATGGCTGCAGCGCCTGTGATCTGGGATGCGGTGCGCTATGTCGGTGGCGGGCTGCTGATCTACCTGGGCGCCCGGGCCCTGTCCGCTGCCATCCGTAACGGTTCAGAGACATCCGCGGATGAGCCTGCTCCCTCTTCTACCGGACCTTTCCTGCTCGGCCTGGCCACCAATCTGGCCAACCCCAAGGCAGCCATCGTTCTGGTGGGCCTCACCGCCGTCCTGGCCGAAGGCACGCCCGAAACCGGCCCTCTGATCGTCATCGTTCTGGGCATGCCCTTGCTGACCCTGGCTTGGTTTTCCCTCTTGGCTACGGTTCTGGCTCGACCCCTGTTCCGTGACCGCCTGTTGGCCCAAAGACGGCGACTGGACGCAGCCATGGGCGTGGCCCTGGCCGGCGTGGGCATCCTGCTCATCCAGACCACTGGCAGCGCCTAAGGCTCCTTGTTCCAATCCTTGTGTAGTAAAGATTTGAGGAGCGTCCGCACATCCACACCGGCCAAATCTGCCAGTGATCTAAAAGCACGGCCGCTAACGTAGCAGTCCGCCCCTGGAAATTGGTGAGATATACGATCATAGAACCGGGCCGTATGGTCTTCACCGGTCAAAACTTGTCCTTTGACAAAAGTTCCACCGCAGGTTTTTATGGCGGCGGCAGTCTCTGCAATGAGCTGCGCCGCAATTCCGCAGCCCCGGTAACCTGGGGCGACATACATATCCAGCACTTCCCCAACCACCAGACCATGGTGGAGGTCATAGTGCTTAGCCCAGGCCGCAAATCCAATAATATCCACCATTTCTGCCAATATTACCCTGAATCGCTCACCAAAGCCGTCTCGAATGATGACCTCTTCCGCGGGACCCCCGTCAAAATTCAAAAGCTCCTGATGATAGGCCGCTTGTAGAGTGCGAAACCCAGAAACATCAGTACGTTCCATTGGTCGGTAGTTTACAGCCATGGTAGGACCTCCTGCACGGACCATCGCCCAATCAGTCTTTGGGCTCAATAATCACAAGGAGATATGTTTCACGTGAAACAAGCCTCCTTTACGGCTGACGATTTTCAAGCGGCCACTGGTGTTTCACGTGAAACATTGGCCAAATGCCAGATTTTTGTTGATTTGCTCCAGACCTGGAACCGGCGGATGAATCTCATCGCCAAATCGACGGAAATTCAGATTTGGCACCGCCATATGCTGGATTCCGCTCAAATTATGGATTTTCTGCCGGAAAACACCAAAACCCTAGTGGATTTGGGCTCCGGCGCCGGATTTCCCGGCTTGGTGCTCGCTATGCTCGGGGTGCCTGACGTCCATCTCATTGAATCCACAGGGAAAAAAGCCAATTTTTTGCGCTCTGCGGCCGAAGCCACGGATGTGACTGTGACGGTCCACAACACCCGGATCGAAGACATCAACCCCTTTCCCGCGGATGTGGTCACCGCCAGGGCCCTGGCGCCCCTAGATGAACTGATCGGTTATGGCCAGCGCTTCGCCGGTCCCCACACCTGCCACATTTACTTAAAGGGTCAACATATTGCGGATGAATTGACGCAAGCACACAAAATATGGAAAATGCGCCTGGATCGGACGCCCAGCACCACCGATCCACGAGGCAGTGTGTTGTGCGTGCGCGAGGTGTCCCGTGTCCAGACCGATCGATTCCAATCCCCCTCAAGCCCATCGGTCTAAAACGGGCGCTTCGCCACGCGTCCTCGCTGTCTCCAACCAAAAAGGCGGGGTGGGCAAAACCACCACCGCCGTCAATCTGGCCACCGCTCTCGCCGCCGTGGACAAGAAGGTGCTGATCGTTGATCTGGATCCTCAGGGCAACGCCTCTACCAGCCTGGGTATTCCCGCCAAGGCCCGGACCACCAACACCTACCACGTGCTCATGGGGGAAGCGGATGTGGCCAGCGCGGCCATCGAGACGTCCGTGCCCCATCTCTCCGTCGTGCCGTCGGGGGTGGACCTGGCCGGCGCCGAGCTGGAGTTGGTTCAGGTGGACGACCGGCAGAACAAACTGCACCAGGCCATAACTGGCATCACCGATGCTTACGACTATGTGTTGATTGACTGTCCGCCGTCCCTAGGTCTGCTCACCCTCAATGCTTTGGTTGCGGCCGATGCAGTGCTGGTGCCTTTGCAGGTGGAGTTTCTCGCCCTGGAAGGGGTCAGCCAGCTGGTGCGCACCATTGAGCGGGTGCAAAAGTCTTTCAACCCGAATTTGGAAATCCAAGGCATTGTCCTGACCATGGTGGACAAGCGCAACAACCTCTCCGACATGGTGGAGTCCGATGTGCGCGGCTACTTTGGCGACAAGGTCTACACCACGGTGATCCCGCGCAATGTGCGCGTCTCAGAAGCGCCGTCTCATGGCAAACCGGTTTTACTCTATGATTTTCAGTCGAAAGGCGCGCAGGCTTATCTTAATCTTGCCGGTGAAGTGCTGAAACGCGAACACGCCCAAGCCGCCTGAGACCGCTACATTTGATACCGCCATCATGACACCACCCAAATCCCGCAAGAACCTGGGCCGCGGCCTGGACGCCTTGTTTAATGAGGCCGCCGAAGAGGGCGCTGACGACACGACTGACTCCGTCCGGTCGTCTGGCAAGGGATTGGTTCAATTGCCCATCGGCCAGTTGTTTCCCTCGCCGCTGCAGCCGCGCAGGGTGTTCGACGAAGCCCAGCTGGACGAGCTGGCGGCATCGATCCGCGACAAAGGGGTGCTCCAACCTCTGTTGGTGCGCAAGGTCGGCAGCGGTTATGAAATCATCGCCGGAGAGCGGCGCTGGCGCGCCGCCCAACGGGCGCAGGTTCATCAAGTGCCGGCCCTCATAAAAGACCTGGACGACGATGAAGTGTTGGAAGTGGCCCTGGTGGAAAACCTCCAGCGCGCCGACCTCACGCCCATCGAAGAGGCGGAAGGCTACCAGCGTCTGTTGGAAGAGTTCGGTCACACCCAGGAAGCGCTCGCCGATCTGCTAGGCAAGAGCCGCACCCACATCGCCAACATGATCCGCCTGCTGGCGCTGCCCGATGCCATCAAAGCCATGCTCGACGACGACCGCTTAACCACAGGTCATGCCCGCGCTTTGCTCGGGGTCAAAGACGCTACGGTCTTGGCCCGTAAGATCGTCGCCAAAGGCCTGTCGGTGCGCCAAGTGGAAGCGTTGGTCAAAAAACACGGCAAGACCGGACGGCCGCGCAAGAAAGCGAGCACCAAAGGCCAGGCCAAGGATGCGGACACCCGCGCCCTTGAAGCCCGTCTCGAAGAAGCGCTCGGGCTCAAGGTGGACATCGCCTTCGATGGACAGGGCGGCGTGTTGTCCTTGGCCTATTCGGACCTGGAACAATTGGATGACCTGGTTGAACGCCTGACCATGAAAAAACCGACCAAATCGTCAGCCGTTAGCCGCGATCCCAACGTGCTTGATATCGAAGAAGCGCTGGCCAAACGGGACGGCAAGGTCCAGCTCCTCAGGGAAGATCATAGTGGTGACCGGCCCGACCCGTCGCCTCATCCTGATCCTGAAGCGGACGATGTGGGCAGCCACGGTGCTTTGGAACGCACCCCTAAGACAGTCAAGCCCGAGCCTGCTCCGGTGGATCACGGCATCGAAAAAACCATGCGGGAGGCAGACGCCAAGACGGGACATTGGCAGGAAGGGCACAGCGAAGATCCAGCCAAGCCAACCGCCCAGCTTGATCCAAAGGCCGATGATGTCGGCGCATCCGGGTCGACCGATAGGGAATAGAGTAACTTAATAGTTTGTTTTTATTTTATAAATTAGTTTTATATACATCTATTTAGCCAGTTGTCATGAATCTCGTCACTGCCCTCACCGCCGTCCCCAAGCGGCGCTTTTTCTTTCTGCGCCATGGCGAGACCGACTGGAACCGGGACAACCTGGCCCAAGGCCAGACCGACATTCCCCTCAATGACTCCGGGCGGGAACAAGCCCGGCTGGCTTTGCCCTTGGTTCAAAACCAGGGCATCGCGACGATTATCGCCAGCCCTTTGAAACGGGCTTTTGAGACGGCAGAGATTCTCAACGGTGTCCTCTCCCTGCCGCTGGACACCGATCCTGGCCTGATGGAACGGGCCTTCGGCCCCTTCGAAGGCAAACCCTGGAACCCCGGCTGGTACCGCGGCGAACCGGGCGATGGGGCGGAGGCCGAGCATGATTTCATGGAACGGGTGATGACCACCCTAGTGCCTCTCCTTGACCGCTCCGGGCCCCTTCTCCTGGTGAGCCACGGCGGCGTGTTCCGGGTCATGGCGGAGATGCTCTGCGCCTTGCCTGACGCCCGCAGCGCCAACGCCGTGCCCTTCCGCTTCGAGCCGCCGGCGGGCGTAGACTCCCGCTGGACCGTACATCCCGTGGATCCCGTCACGCAGCCGTGAAAGGTCCTT
Organism: Rhodospirillaceae bacterium; assembly: GCA_965207985.1. Classification (GTDB taxonomy): domain Bacteria; phylum Pseudomonadota; class Alphaproteobacteria; order Rhodospirillales; family Rhodospirillaceae; genus CBDBND01. Next base: position 185,706 of record CBDBND010000032.1, read on the forward strand.
TCATTGACCTTCCAGTTTCTAGAAGCCTTATATGACGTCCATGCCTGATACTGCCCACAGTGCTGCCTCGGAAACCCTGCGCCTGCCTATTGAAGGCATGACCTGCGCCGCCTGTGCCACGCGGCTGGAAAAGGCGCTTTTGCGGGTGCCGGGCATTGAGACCGCCTCGGTCAACTTCGCTCTCGAGCAGGCCGACGTCTCCGTCGATGCCGATCAGGTATCACCGGGTGATGTGATCGCCGCTGTGGATCGGGCCGGCTTTGCTGTGCCCGACGAAGAATTCGCCTTTGCCATCGATGGCATGACCTGCGGGGCCTGTGCGGTGCGGTCGGAAAAAGTGCTGTCCCGCGTTCCCGGTGTTTCAGAAGCGACGGTCAACTTCGCACTCGAACAGGCGACCGTGTCCGCCCCTCAAGGCACGGTGACGTTCGATGCGCTGGCGGAAGCGGTGACCAAGGCCGGCTTCACCGCCCGACGGCTCTCTCCTGAAAACGAAACGGACACAAATGACGCGCGGCAGAAAAGTTTGCTTAAGGACTACCTCATCCTCGCCTTTGCCATTGTTCTGACCGCGCCCCTGGTGGCGCAGATGGGTGCGCATTTTACCGGGGCCGGTTTCCATCTTTCGCCATGGACAGAGCTGGCCTTGGCGTTGCCGGTTCAGGTTATTGCCGGGGCGCGTTTTTATGTAGGCGCATGGAAGGTGCTGCGCGCCGGCTCCGGCAACATGGACGTGCTGGTGGTCATGGGCACCACCGCGGCCTTCGGCTACAGCCTTTATCTCCTGCTGACGCTGGGCAATGCGGCAACCGGTCAGCTCTACTTCGAAGCCTCGGCGGTGATCATCACCCTGGTGCTTTTGGGCAAAGTGCTGGAAGCCCGCGCCAAACGGGGCACCACTGCGGCGATCCGCGCGCTCATGGATCTGCGCCCCGAAACCGCACGGGTGAAACGCGGCGACGACGATTTCGTCGACGTGCCCGTCGCACAGGTCGCCACCGACGATCTCGTTCTCATCCGCCCCGGTGAAAAAGTTCCCGTCGACGGCGTTGTGGAAGAGGGTACGTCGGAATTGGATGAGGCTCTGCTCACCGGCGAAAGTTTGCCGGTCGTTAAAACTATTGGCGACATGGTCACCGGCGGTTCCATCAACGGCACCGGGTTGCTCACCGTCCGCGCCACTCGTGTGGGTGAAGACTCCACTTTGGCGCGAATCATTCGCCTGGTTGAAAATGCCCAAAGCGGTAAAGCGCCGGTGCAGCGATTGGTGGACCGGGTCGCCGCCGTGTTCGTGCCGATCGTCATCGCCATCGCGGTTGTCACTTTTACCGGCTGGCTGATCGCCGGCGGTACAGTCGAACAAGGTCTCATCGCCGCTGTCTCCGTTCTTGTTATCGCTTGCCCATGCGCCCTTGGTCTGGCCACACCGACGGCCATCGTTACCGGCACTGGGGCGGCCGCCAGGGCCGGCATTCTCATCAAAGATGTGGAAGCGCTCGAGCGCGCTCATCAGGTCGACACGGTGATCTTTGATAAAACCGGTACCCTGACTGTCGGCCATCCCGCCGTTGCCGACTCCCTTGTGCTGGCGGAGGACGAACGCACGGTGTTGTCTCTTGCCGCCGCGGTGCAAAGCGGTAGCGAACATCCGTTGGCCAAAGCCTTTGTCACATTGGCCGACGAGCGGGGCGTGGACTTCGGCTCCGTGTCCGATTTCAAAAGTATTACCGGTCAGGGTGTCTCCGGAACCGTCAATGAACGCTCGGTTCTTCTCGGCAACCGGCTGTTTCTTGAAAGTCAGCATGTGGCCGTAGTCGCCGGCGATGAAAAGGCCGCAGCCTGGGAGCGGGAATCCCGCTCGGTGGTCTGGATGGCGGTAGACGGTATCCTTGTCGCTCTGTTCGCGCTCGCTGATCCGGTGCGAGAAGAAGCGAAAACAGCTGTCGGCGTTTTGCATCGCCTCGGTATCCAGGCCCATCTTCTCTCCGGCGATACCGACGCCATTGCCGAAGCAGTGGCTGCGACCGTCGGCATAGACGCGGCCCAAGGCGGTATCAAACCCGAAGACAAAGCGGATGCTGTTTCAGATTTGCGCAACAATGATCATGTGGTCGCCATGGTCGGCGATGGCATCAACGATGCTCCCGCCTTGGCGGAAGCGGACGTCGGCATTGCCATGGGCACAGGCACGGATGTGGCCATGGAAACGGCCGCCATCACCCTCATGCGCCCGGACCCCCGGCTGGTGGCCGGCGCGTTTGGCATCTCCCAAGCCACCTGGCGCAAGATCAAACAGAACCTGTTCTGGGCCTTTATCTACAACATCATTGGCATTCCTCTGGCGGCGCTCGGATACTTGAGCCCGGCGGTGGCAGGGGCGGCCATGGCGGCGTCCAGCGTCAGCGTGGTCACCAATGCTTTGTTGCTTCGCCGCTGGCGTCCGGTATTAGATTAGAATTCGGAAGCGTTTCAGGGGGATCTAGGGAGTTTGGTTATGGAAAAAGTTCTCATTCCTATCGAAGGCATGACCTGCGGCGGCTGTACTTCCAGTGTAGAAAAAGCCCTCAGCGCACGGGACGGCGTTGCATCGGCGTCAGCGTCTCTAGAAGGCGCCAACGTGGAAGTGGAATTCGACCCTGCGGTGATCATGCAAGGCCAAATCGAAGAAGCCATCCGCGATGCCGGCTTCGACGTGCCGGGATAATATATCGTTTATCAGACTCATCACTTCATCCACACCTTGATGACGTCCTGTTGTAACGCACCCGCCTGACAACGCCCCTAATTTATTGCACTGTGGTCTTTATGGACGCGTCACGGACCGGGGGCCAAATCCTCGCCGAAACTTTACGGCGGCATTTCGTCGATCTGATCTTCTGTGTGCCCGGTGAAAGCTTTCTCGGCGCGCTCGACGGGCTCTACGACAAACAGGATTTCATCCGCACCATTGCCTGCCGCCACGAAGCGGGGGCGGCCAATATGGCCGAGGCGTACGGCAAACTCACCGGCCGGCCCGGGGTGGCCTTTGTCTCCCGTGGTCCCGGCGCCTGCCACGCCAGCATCGCTGTGCACACCGCGTTTCAGGATTCCACCCCGATGGTTCTGTTCGTCGGTCAAGTGGAACGGGCTCATGTGGGCCGGGAAGCCTTCCAGGAAATCGACATCGAGCAGACTTTTAATCCGTTGGCCAAATACGTGGTTGTCATTGATGACGTGAAAGACGTGGCGACCGTCGTTCACAACGCTTTTCTCGCCGCCCAAACGGAACGCCGCGGCCCTGTGGTCATCGGCCTTCCCGAAGACATGCTGCTTGAACAAGCGGTGGTGAAGGACGTTGACCCTGTTCCGGTTCCCCGGCTTGCCCCGAGTGCGGAAGACATTGACTCCATCCGAATGGAGCTGTCCCGCGCCCGGCATCCGCTGGTCATTGCCGGTGGACCCGGCTGGTCACGGGAAAGTTGCGCCCATCTGCAAACCTTTGCCGAAGCCAATCATCTGCCGGTGGTAACGTCCTTCCGCTGTAAAGACCGTTTTGACAACACCCATCCCAATTATGCCGGTGACATGGGCATCGGCATCGATCCAGAATTGAAACGGATCATCAGTGACGCAGACGTATTGCTCGCCATCGGTCCGCGTCTCGGCGACATGACCACCAGCGGCTATACGCTGTTGAACTCACCGCATCCGAAACAGACCCTCCTTCATATTCATCCCGACAAGAATGAATTAAGAAAAGTATTTGAGCCGGCGCTGGCCATTGCCGCGGATGTGGCACCGGTGGTCAAAAAACTTGCCGCGATGTCCCCCATCGCCGATCCACGGTGGACCGAATGGACCGCCGCCGCTCGTGCAGACTATGAGACGTTTACGGCACCGGTGCACACACCGGGAGACGTGGACCTGGCGGCGATCTTTTCTACTCTCGCCGATCATATTCCCGATGAAACCATCTTCGCCAATGGGGCTGGCACGTACACCGCCTGGCATCATCGTTTTTATCTGCACAAGCACTACGGGACCTACCTCGGTCCCACCAGCGGCGCCATGGGCTATGGAATCCCAGCCGCCGTCGCCGCCAAACTGGTGCATCCCGACCGGCCGGTCATCGCCATGGCCGGGGACGGCTGTTTCATGATGTCCATGAACGAACTGGCTACCGCGCGGCAATACCATACACCCATCATCGTATTGGTGATGGACAACGCTATGTACGGCTCCATCCGTATGCATCAGGAGCGGATGTATCCTCATCGGGACATTGCCACAACTTTGGTCAATCCCGACTTCGCCGCCATTGCGCAATCCATGGGCGGGGTGGGGGAAACGGTGCGCAAGACAAAAGAATTTTGGCCGGCTTTGAAACGCGCATTAGACGCCGACACCTTTACCGTGATTCACATGCACGTGGATCCCGACGCGATCATGCCGCATACGACCCTGTCTGACGTTCAAAAAGGCGTCTAATCCAAAAAAGTCTGTACCAGTGTGGCCGTGGCAATAACGCGGTCATCGCTATCGCGCACCAGTTTGGCATCGACAAACGCCTGGCGTTTTCCGTTGCCGGTGACTTGCGCTTCGCCGATGAGGACGTCCTCCAGTTTGGCGCCGCGCAGGAATGAGGTGGACATTTGTGCTGTGGCGAACGGTCGTTCGCCGGCACCGAACCAGGTCGCCAACCCCGCCACGTCATCGAGCATGGCAGCGAGATAACCGCCGAGCACTGTCCCAACCGGATTCATCAGCCCTTCGCTCGGCGTGTAGCGGAGGCGGCCGATGCCGGTGTCCGTATCAAAACTCGCGTCGCTGCCGCCGAGCAGCTCCCGGACCTTGATCGGCGGAGGGGTGATGGTGGTCATAAATATTCCATCACGGTTTTGTTTTGGCCGCGTCATACCCCGCCTTTAACTCCGCGACGAGATCGGCAACGGATGTGACCTCCGTAATGGCCCGCAAACCCTGACCGGCGGAAAAGATGTCCCGCCAGGCTTTGGCTTCGCTTTCGCTGCCGCGGCTGTCGAATCTCTTTTCCTTACGCACGCCGAGATTCTCCGTATCGATGCCCGCCGCTTCGATGGAGGGGCGCAAGTAGTTGGCGGGCACGCCGGTGAAGTGGGCGGTGAGGATGAGGTCTTCTTCTGTGCAGTCCACCAGCATCTGGCGGTACTTGTCTTTGGCCATGCTCTCGTTGGTGGGGATAAAGCGGGTGCCGAGATAGGCGAAATCGGCGCCGAGCACTTCGGCGGCGCGAATTCCGGCGCCATCGACAATGCCGCCGCCCAAAATAATTGGTCCGTCAAAAAATGTGCGAATGGCTGGGACAAAAGAAAAGCCAGTGACAAACCCCGTATGTCCGCCGGCTCCGGCAGAAACCAATACAAGACCGTCAGCACCGGACTCCACGGCTTTCTTCGCATACATCACAGAGTTGACGTCGGCGAACACCAATCCGCCGTAGTCGTGTATCTGTTCGGTTACACGCCGAGGTGAACCCAACGCGGTGATAACGATGTCCGGTTTGTACTTTTGCACCAAGGCCAAGTCTTCTTCAAAGCGCTCGAAAGTGCGGTGGACAATAAGATTGGCGGACCAGGGGGCGATTTTACCCGGCGATTGTTTTTCCGCTTCCGCAAGTTCGGAGGTGATGCGCTCGAACCACTCTTCCAAAACCTCAATCGGTCTGGCGTTCATGGTGGGAAAGGATCCAATGACGCCAGCCTTACAAGCGGCGATGACCAGTTCCGGTCCCGAAACCAGAAACATGGGCGCGGCGAAGGCGGGTACGGTCAGCCGCTGTTTGATAGCGGCGACCCGTTTACTCACCGAGGCGTTCGCGGGATTGCGGGACTCATCGGGCATAGCGTTTTCTCAATTCGTTCTTCAGCACTTTGCCTTGGCCGCTTCTCGGAATCTCATCAACGAAGGAAACATGCTTGGGAACTTTGTACTTGGCCAGCAGATCGGCGCAACGGCCTTGGACCGATTCCTCATCGAGTTGCTGGCCGTCTTTAAGGACAATCACCGCATGGCCCACTTCGCCCCATTGCTCGTCGGGCACACCGATAACCGCGCACTGGGCGATTTCCGGCAAAATGGCCAGCGCGTTCTCCACTTCCGCCGGATAAACATTCTCTCCACCCGAGATGTACATGTCTTTCTTGCGGTCGACCACGTAAAGGGCGCCGTCTTCGTCGAGCCGGCCCATGTCGCCGGTCTTGAACCATCCATCGGATGTAAACGCTTGGGCGGTCAGGTCCGGAGCTTGCCAATAGCCCGGTGTCACACCGCGGGATTTAATCTGGACCTCACCCACTTCATTGGCTCCCATGGGCCGGTCGGCCCCATCGGCAATGCGAAGCTCCGTGCCGGTGACGGGAAAGCCCACCGCGCCCAACTTCGTGCACACCGTTTCCGGCGGCAGGGTGGCGACGCCGAACACTTCGGTCATGCCGTAGGAATTGCACAAGGTCATGCCTTTGTTCTGGAACGTCGTCAGCAATTCCTCCGTTACCGGCGCGCCGCCGGCGCCGGCCCGCTCCACGGTCGGAAACGTTGCATCGGCAAATCCTTCACATTGGGTCATCATTTGAAACTGCACCGGCACGCCCAACGTGTGGGTGATGCCGATATCGGGGTCGGACAGATATCTGAGTGCAAGGTCTGGATCCCACTGGCGCATGATGTGCACCAGGCCGCCGTAACGGAACAGCGGCAGAGAAAAGGAATTCAATCCCGCAGTATGAAACATGGGCGCTGCCGTCAGGGTTTTGGTGTGCGGCCCCAAGTTGACATGCTGTGCCTGGTTGACCGCCAAAGCCTGCATGCGCCAAGTGCTGATCACACCTTTGGGCTGGCCGGTGGTGCCTGAGGTGTAAAGCAGCGTGGTCATGGCATCGGGATCGCAGGCAACGAAGTCTTGCCAAGGCGCGGTAGACGCGATCGCGGTTTCAAACGGTTTTTCATCTGACGTTTCGTTCCGTTCCCACACGGGAAGATCATGACCCGAAGCGAGCGGTTCAAAGTCGTAATCAGCAATGATCAGAGACGGGGTTGCATCGGCCACAATGGCGGCCACTTCAGGCGGCGCCAAACGCCAGTTCACCGGCATGTACACCGCCCCTAAACGCCAGCAGGCAAAGAGGATCTGATAGAGATCGCCGGCGTTGTAGCCGAGCACCATGACCCGGTCGCCGGCTTTAATGCCGTATGTGTTCGCCAGCACGGACGCAATGCGCTGTGAGCGATCATGCATCTCACCGTAGGTGGTGCGTCCTTCTTCCGCTTCCCCTTTTTCGTTTTTGGTGAGGTCTATGGTCGCAGGTGCATCCGGGTGTTCCTGCGCACGGCCATGCAGCCAATCGCCCATGAACGGTTTCAGGACGTCGTCATCAGGTGCGGATGTTTTGGTGAGACTATTCAAAAGGATACCCGCCCGTTTTCATTCGGGCGGGCACCATATCAAAGGTCGGTCAGATAAAGGGCGCTAAAAGCGAAGAACCGCAGAACTAATGACACCCACGTCATCAAAGTCCGGTCCGCCCGCTGGTTCCTGGCCGGCCCAGAAACCGGTCAGGCCCAGTTTGATGCCGCGGACGAGAATGTAGGACGCCTCCGCTTTGACTTGATCCAGTTTGTCCTTCACCAGGGCATTGGGTGTGGCGTCGGCCCGCACTCGGAAATAGGAGGTGCCGAACCCAACCGGGCCCACTTCATAGGTGGCGCCGATGCTGAAGGCACTGGAATCCAGATCATCCTCCGGGGTGGAGCGGATATAAGCGCCGCCCACAGTGAACCCGCCCATTTCCACTTGGGTGCTGACGTTCCAGGCCTGCTCGCCGTCCGTACCGCCGGCGCGGGACTGGCTGTTGAAATAGCCGCCGGCAAGACCAAGGGTCGCGCCACCCATGTCTCCTTCCCAAACGGCGGAAAGTTCCCAGGCGTTGTGGTCGATGGAGGCTTTGTCGAAAAAGCCGTCTTCCCCTTGAGTGGTGGTAGGAAAGTAGTTCACACCGACAGTCAGTCCGGCAACGGACGGGGATTCATAACCCACCTGAAAGGCGGTCCCGGTAAAACGCTCGAAGGTCAGAACTTCTTTGGCGTTAATGGCAATGCGGCGCGGCACCACACGGCCCACCACTTCGTCGTCTTCATACGCCACATAGGGGGCTTCAAACGTGAAGTTATGGTTGAACCCTTCGGTCTCGCCGACGCGTAATTTTCCGAACGCGCTGTTGATATCGAGCCATTGCTCGTCGGCATCGCGGCCGGTCTTGTGTTCCGCTTCCAATTCCATGCGGGCGGAAATTTCCACGCCGTTGTCAAGCACGGTGCTGCCGGAGAAGTAGACTTCCACGTCCGAGAGCGCGCCGGTGGAGTTGAGGTTCTCTCCGGGCAGCTCATCCGCGTCCATAATAAAAAAGTACTGCTCCATCTTGCCGCCGACCGAGAGCTTGATCTGCTCGGCGGCTTGGGTGGTATGAGGAACGGCAAATCCTATGGCAAAAAGGAGTGTGAGCGCAGCGCGCACTCGAAACAGTGTCAACATAGAGTCACAACCTCGTCATCTTTGACTTCGACTAATCGGTTGCGTCCCAACATAGGTCCGTTCCGTGACAGAACGGCGTGCGTTTCGTGACACTTTTCTGACGTTTATCTCACATCGGCGGAGCAACGTGAATCCCTTGCGGGCTTTCAGCGATATCGCGGGGCCGTAAGAAAAAAAGGAAGGCGGAATGAAGCCGCCTCCCGGAGGGGGAGAGCCCCGGGCTGTGGTGCCCCGGGGGTCTGAGGGGTTGGAAGGGTCTAACTTTGACCTTAATCCTAGGCTACAGGCTCTGCGTGACGGTTTTACCGCTGCTGGGATGACAGTTTGATGACGCTAATTCTGTGGCAAGGAGACGGCCGCCATTGAGGTTGAGGGGCAGGTCCGGCTATAAAGCTCCCCTTCCGGTCTGCCAGGTTGGCATGGCCGTGCGATTAACGATTGGTGAGGCAAGGGAATGACCCTGTTGAGGTTCAAGAACAGCTACCTCGCCCCGGCAATGGCCGGTGTATTGGTTTGCTTCCTGGCCGCCTGCTCCAGCGACGACAACGACGGTTCGTCCTTCCGCACCTCGCCGGAATTCCGGTCCGACGCGCCGGAGGAGCAGGGCCTCGGCATCACCTTGTTCGGAGAGTCGGAATCCGACGGCACCGAAGGGGCGGTGGCGGTCAACGCCTTCCTGTGGCGGGCCTCGCTCGACACCATCTCCTTCATGCCCCTGGCCTCGGCCGATCCGTTCGGCGGGGTCATCATCACCGACTGGTATGCGCCGCCGGAAACCCCGGGCGAACGCTTCAAGGTCAATGTCTATATTCTCGGCCGCTCACTCCGCGCCGATGGCCTCAAAGTCTCCGTCTTCCGTCAGACCGAAGGTGTCAGCGGCCGTTGGACCGACGCGCCGGTCGGCGCCGATGTGCCTGGCGAGTTCGAAGAAGCGGTGCTCACCCGCGCCCGGCAGCTGCGCATGCAGGCGGTGGCCGAAGAAGGCTGACCCGCACCCCGCACTCTCTGTTTCCAGTTCCCGTCTGTTTCCCTTAGCCTGCCGCCATGGCTGACGCTCAAAACACACAACTCTACAACTTCAAAGAGGTGGAGCCCCGCTGGCAAAAGGCATGGGCGGACGCCGATTGCTTTGCTGCGAAGGGAGACGGTGCCAAGCCCAAATATTATGTGCTGGAGATGTTCCCCTATCCCTCCGGGCGATTGCACATGGGCCATGTGCGCAACTACACCTTGGGCGACGTGGTTGCCCGCTTCCGCAAAGCGCAGGGCTATGACGTACTTCACCCCATGGGCTGGGATGCCTTCGGCTTGCCGGCTGAGAACGCCGCGTTAGAGCGGGGAGTGCATCCCGGCACCTGGACCCAGCAAAACATCGCCGACATGCGCGAGCAGTTCACGCCGCTTGGATTGTCCTTGGATTGGAGCCGGGAGACCGCCACCTGCGAGCCGGAGTATTACCGCCACGAACAGAAAATGTTCCTCGACTTTCTCAAGGCGGGACTGGCCTACCGCAAGGAGTCTTGGGTCAACTGGGATCCGGTGGAAAACACCGTGTTGGCCAACGAACAGGTGGTGGACGGCAAGGGTTGGCGCTCAGGCGTACCGGTGGAACGGCGCAAGCTCAATCAGTGGTTCCTGAAAATCACCCACTACGCCGAAGATCTGTTGGAAGCCATCGAAACCCTCGAACGCTGGCCCGACAAAGTGCGCCTGATGCAGCACAACTGGATCGGCCGTTCCGAAGGCGCGCGGGTCAATTGGAATATTCTTGAACCCGACGGCCGCGTATTCCCCGAGCCTCTGGAGGTTTTCACCACCCGGCCCGATACGTTGTTCGGTGCCTCTTTTTGCGCTCTTTCGCCCAACCATCCCTTGGCGGTTCAGTTGGCGGCAGACAATAACGACCTCGCTGCCTTCATCGCCGAGTGCAACCGCCTCGGCACGTCCGAAGAGGCCATCGAGAAGGCGGAAAAGAAAGGCTTCGATACCGGACTCACCGCGCAACACCCGTTCGATCCCGACTGGGAAGTGCCTTTGTACGTGGCCAACTTCGTGCTGATGGATTACGGCACCGGCGCCATTTTCGGCTGCCCTGGTCACGACCAGCGGGACTTGGATTTCGCCCGCAAATACGATCTTCCTGTCATCTGTGTCATCGTTCCTAAAGACGCGGATCAAGACGCCTTCATAAAAGAGCTGGAAGAGGGCTTTGACGCCTTCGTCGGTGACGGCATCGCCGTAAAGTCCGAGTTCATGGACGGGCTGCCGGTGGAAGAGGCCAAGCGGGCGGCCATCGACAAAGTGAAACAAAACGGTTTAGGCGAAGGGGTGGTGCAATACCGTCTGCGTGATTGGGGGGTGTCCCGCCAGCGCTACTGGGGTTGCCCCATTCCCATCATCCACTGCGACGATTGCGGCGCCGTACCCGTGCCCGACGATGATCTGCCGGTAACCCTGCCCGACGACGTTACCTTCGACGAGCCGGGTAATCCCCTGGCGCGCCATCCCACTTGGAAGAAAACAAAGTGCCCATCGTGCGGCAAAGACGCCGAGCGGGAGACGGACACTTTCGATACGTTTTTTGAAAGCTCCTGGTACTTCGCCCGCTTTTGTGACGCTGACAATGAGGCGAAAGGTTTTAGCAAGGAGTCAGCCAGTCAATGGCTACCGGTGGATCAATACATCGGCGGTGTGGAACACGCGGTCTTGCACCTGCTGTACTCGCGCTTTTTTACAAGAGCGCTGAAAGAATGCGGCTACCTGGATTTAAGTGAACCGTTCGACGGCTTGTTCACCCAGGGCATGGTCGGCCATGAGACCTACCGTGCTGAAGACGGCGCCTGGTTGTCGCCGAGTGAAATCAAACGGTTTGACGACGGGCGTTACGTGCGTCTGACCGACGATACCCACGTGCACGTGGGCCGCTCTGAAAAGATGTCCAAGTCGAAAAGGAACACGGTGGACCCGGCGGAGATCATCGACACCTACGGTGCCGATGCAGCGCGCCTGTTCATGCTGTCGGACTCACCACCCAACCGGGACATGGAATGGACCGATGCCGGCATCGAAGGGGCATGGCGGTATTTGAATCGTCTGTGGAGGCTGACGTCGGAGACGTCCAAGCAAGAGATGGGGAAAACCGACTCCGAAGCCAGCAGCCTTCCACCTCTCACCGATCTGGACGACGCTGCCGCAAACTTGATTAGGGCGGCTCATAAAGCCATCGCCCAAGTGACGGCGGCGCTGGAAGAATTCCGCTATAACGCCGCCGTGGCGTTCATCCGCGAATTCTCCAATTCAATCGCTGACCTGGATAATACGACCAAAGGAGCAAGTGCCGCCCGGCGGTTTGCGATGGAGACCTTGGCGCGGCTGGCCAATCCGCTCATGCCTCACGTCACTGAAGAGATGTGGAGTGCCTTGGGGGGTGAGGGGTTGCTTGCCGATCAGCCTTGGCCGGAACACGACCCGGCGCTGCTGGTGGAAGACACCGTCACCCTGGCGGTGCAGGTCAACGGCAAGATGCGCGGCACCATCGATGTGGCTACCGGCGCAGACGACAATGTTTGCGAAACGGAAGCTCTGAAACTGCCAACCGTGCAGGCCCAGTTGGAAGGCAAGCAGGTGCGCAAGGTCATCGTTGTCCCTGGCAAGATCGTCAACGTGGTGGTGGGATAATTAGGGTCTGACACCATTCAAAGCCAATTAGGTCCACCGGCGCTTGACACGCTAGCGGGTCTGCGGTCCAACAAAGGTATGCGCTTTCTGGTCCTCACGGTTGCCGCCCTGACCACTGCCCTCGCACTGGCCGCCTGCGGGTTCACGCCCATGTACGGCAGCCGCGGCGTGACCACGTCGGACACGGTGGTGGCGGCGCTTGCTCAGGTGGATGTGCGGCCCATCGCCGAGCGCCGCGGCATGGTGCTGCGCCAGCAGCTCAACGAAAAACTGCACCCCAGTGGACTCAGCAACAATCGCTTCGATCTGCAAGTGCGGTTGTCGTCCCGCACCCAGGAGCTCGGCGTGCGCAAGGATTCCACCACCTCGCGGGCCAATCTCATCCTTACCGCCAACTTCGTATTGTGGGACGGCACCCAGCGGCTGTTGCGCGACCGGGTGCGTTCCACCGTATCCTACAACATTCTCGACGACCAATACGCCACCATTGCCTCGGAGCGGAACGCCGAAACCCGGGCGTTGAGACAAATCAGCGATGAAATCCGTGTGCGATTGGCCGTCTTCTTCGACCGCAATCCCATTGCGCCTCAGACTGCGCCGCAACAGGCGTTGCGATAAGTCATGAAAGTCCAAGCGGGTCGCGCCGACACGTTTGCCAAAAACCCCGACGACACCATCAACGCCGTTCTGGTTTACGGCCCCGATGTGGGCCTTATCGGCGAGCGGGTGAACGCGCTGATGCAGTCGGTCCTGAAAGGCGACGACGATCCGTTTCGCGTCACGGAATTGGACAGCGACACTTTGAAGTCCGACCCGGCCCGCCTGGCCGACGAAGCGGCGGCCATGGCGCTGACCGGTGGCCGGCGGGTGGTGCGTATCCGTGATGCCAGCGACGGCATATCAAAGACCGTGGAAGGATTTCTCGATGATCCGAAAGGAGACTCTTTGCTGGTTTTTTCCGGCGGCGATCTCGGTCCGCGCTCGTCTTTGCGCAAACTGTTCGAGGCGGCGGACAACGCAGCGGCGCTGCCCTGTTACACCGATGACGCCCGCGCCCTCGATCAGGTCATCCGCGAGACCTTAAAGACACACGGATTGTCCATCGATGCCGACGCTACGGCCTATTTGACGGATCATCTCGGCGGCGACCGCGCGCTCAGCCGTCAGGAAGTGGAAAAGCTGGCGCTTTACAAAGGAGACGATGACGGCACCACGATCACCCTCGACGACGTCATGGCCTGCGTCGGCGATACCGCCGCGCTGGACCTGGATGATTTGGTCTACGCCATGGGCGATGGTAACCAGCCCATGGTGCAGCGAGTGTTCGGACGCATGATGGCGGAAGGCACCAGCCCCATTCCCGTGCTCACTGCCGCATCGCGCCATCTCATGCGGTTGCACCAAGTGATCGGCCTCCGTGACCAGATTGGAGGAAAGGGCGGCGGTTCACTGGATAAGGCGATGATGAAACTGCGCCCGCCCGTGTTCTTCAAGCGTAAGGGCCAGTTCAAAGCCCAAGCCAACCGCTGGAACACGACACTTCTGGCGCGCGGTCTGGACCTGCTGACCACGGCGGAACTGCAGGCCAAATCCACTGACATGCCGGCCCAAGCTCTAATCGAACGGGCGCTCATGCAGGTGGCGGCGGCGGGCCGCAGCGCCCGGCGGTGAGAGGAAAGCAGGATGAGTGAAGAACCCAAAACCGCTGTTCCCAAAAGCTTCTGGATCATCTGCGGCATCACGCTGCTGTACAACCTCGTGGGCGCCGTCAACTTCATGATGCAGATGAACCCGGACACCGTCGCAACCATGCCTGAGACCATCAGACCGTTCATCGAGACGCGCCCGCTCTGGGCGACACTCGGTTTTGCCCTGGCTGTTTTGGGTGGCGCCTTTGGCTGTGTCCTGCTCCTGTTGAAACGGGCGCTCGCCTATCCGGTTTTTATCGCCTCGTTCGCGGGCGCTGTGGTGACCCTCATGGACAGCTTCGTCCGGTCCGCACCCATGGACGCCGTCATCGGCAATCTTGTTCAGCTTGCCGTGACCGCCTTTCTCATCGGTTATGCAAAGTGGGCGGCGGGTAAGTTCCGGTTTTGACAGATTCACAACCCGACTGGCCGCCCCCTCGTCCTGTTATCGCACGAATGTTTAATGAAAGGGCGGCCACATACGATCAGAGCGCACTTCACCACTGGCTTGCGGAACGGTCAGTAAGTCAATGCGCATTGCCGCCCGGCGGCGTCTGCTTAGACGCGGCTGCGGGGACAGAGCTCGCAAGCCGAAAACTACTCGACCATGCTGGAAAAAACGGCACGTTTATATTGGCTGACATATCAGAAGAAATACTGAGATTAGCAAAAACAATGGACGCAGAAACTCTCATACCAATTAAGTCTGACGTTGCGTCCTTGCCAATTGATGATGCCTGCGTAGACCTCATCCTGTGTGTGTCTGCTTTTTCCTATTTCGCAAATCCTGTAGATGTTCTTCATGAATTCCGGCGCGTTGTAAAGCCAAAGGGCCGACTTGTTTTTCAGGTATTCCAAGCGGGAACTATGTTCGCGCCCTACCTCTTTCGTAAAGTTGCGCAGCAACATAGCGTCACTCTAACTGATCCCAATGGTTTCCTCGGTTCGCGCGAAGCTTGTCTGCACGCGTTGGACCAAACAGGATTTGAGCAGGTTTCCATACGAGAGGAAATTTGGCGGGAGACCATGCCGGACGGTCAAAGGTTCTTTGCCCAAATGATTGGGATCATGTCGCACGTTTTTGAGTCTGTTCCCCAAACTACAACGGAAGCAATGTGTACTGATTTTCTTGATACTTATGAGATGGCCCGCGACGAGAATGGTCCTATTGACGAACAAGCTGTCTATTTCGTTGAAGCACAGCCCATGTCACCCCAATGAACTACGTGCGTTCCAGTTTTAATCGCCGTTCACGTCTTCCAATTGGGTTTGTAGATCATCGAGCATCTGGCGTGCACCGTCATGGTTAGGGGACATTTCTAGAACCGCGTGCAGTAAGTCCGCAGCCGCTGTGAGATCCGCGTCGCTGAACGGGTTTTCCACCATGGCGCGGGCTGCTTCGTATTCCGAGATATCGTGTAAGCGGTACGGTACAGAGGGTCGGCCTTCCCGGGTGCCGAACAGAAACGTGCCGTCGTCTTTGTCACGACCGGCCAGCTCAATTTCCAACCGGTCGTCTTTCAAATCATAAGACCAGTTCCAATTGAGCACCTTCAATTGCGAAACGGACATAACGAGACAATCTTTTGAAATGCCCAGGTAGCCGTCATCCGCTTTGGACCAGCGGATGGGACAGGCAGCGCCGCCAACGCCATTGACCAATCCCCCCGGCTTGATGCCGTCGAGGATGCCGGGGATGGTCTCAACGGTCCACACCAGAAACTCGTAAGGATCGAAGACCCATTCCCCATCATAGCGGTTGTAGGACGCGGACAGCATGACATAGGGGCCGATGTCGGGCGCGGTCATGGGCGCGAAGCTCCGGCTGGCCCAGATGCTGAGGTCGTCCTCGGCGATGCCGCTGAGCCGTTCCTCGTGCCGGTGCCGGCCGGCATCGAAGTTGCCCGACAGCATCTCCATCAACGCTTCAATGCGCCGGGTGTCATCTGCGGTATCGCTTTCATCGGCATAGGCGCTGCCATATGCGCTGACGACAAACACCGTGACGGCCGCGATAAATAAAATTCGAGGGATGGTTTGCGTACGTGGCATTA
Source organism: Rhodospirillaceae bacterium (assembly GCA_965207985.1). Taxonomy (GTDB): domain Bacteria; phylum Pseudomonadota; class Alphaproteobacteria; order Rhodospirillales; family Rhodospirillaceae; genus CBDBND01. The sequence goes on from CBDBND010000032.1 coordinate 201,671, forward strand.
TATGCGCCGGAACCACCGCCACCAATCACTCTGTTGATATGACGCGTCTTAGAATTTTCGCCCTGGGCCTCATCGGTTTGCTCGTCGCTTGCGCGACGGTCTATTACGACGGGCCTGAGTCCGATCACTTCGACGGTGTCCACTTTTTCAATCCGGGCAAGCCACAACCCAGGAGCTTCGGTGATTTTCTCAGCTGGCAACGCAATCGCGACCAGGGGTTCTGGCCCGACTGGGTTGACAATGAGTCAGAAGACACCCCACCGGAGCGGGTGGACGGAATACGCTTAAGGGTCTCCTTCATCGGCCATGCCACCGTGTTGTTGCAGACGGCTGGGCTCAACATTCTCACCGATCCCACCTGGTCGGAGCGGGCCAGCCCCTTCGGCTTTATGGGGCCCAAACGCGTCAACGCTCCGGGCGTGGAGTTTGAAAAACTGCCGCCCATCGACGCGGTGATCATCAGCCATAACCACTACGACCATCTCGATTTGGAGACCTTGAGCCGACTGTCGGACTACTCCGACCCGCGGGTGATCGTGCCGCTCGGCAATGCCCGCACCATCCGCCGCCACGACCGTGACATCCGCGTTGAGGAATACGACTGGGGAGACCCCGTTGCCCTATCCGACGCGGTGACCATAGACCTGGAACCCATGCAGCACTGGTCGCAACGCACACTGAGCGACAACAACAGAGCCCTATGGGCGGCCTATGTGATTCAAACGCCGGGCGGGGATATCTATTTCGCCGGCGACACCGGATACGGCAACGGCGACTACTTCCGCGCCACGGCAAAAAAATTCGGCGGGCCGCGCTTGGCCATCCTGCCCATCGGCGCCTACCTACCCGAATGGTTCATGAACTATCCCCACATGAACCCCCGCGACGCAATCAAGGCGCACGGCGATCTCGACGCCGCTTTCAGCCTGGCCCATCACTTCAACACCTTTCCCATGGCCGATGATGGATACAACGTGGCCCTGGAGGAATTCAAAACTCAGCGTACGGCAGCTGATGTCGATGAAGGCATTTTTCGCGCGCTTGATCCGGGCAAAGTGTGGTGGGTGCCGCAAGTGGAAGTAAAAACGGCAGGACGCTAGTTTTGCGCGCTATCGTTCCCGGTTTTCCGTGCCCTCACCCGCCGTGATGAACAGCGCGGTCGCTTCCCCGTCGATGTCCGCCGTGTGCCAGACGCCCGGCGGGTTGATGGCGTACTCGCCGGGGCCGAGCGTCACGGTTGCGGTGGCCCCGTCGGGCGCTTCCTGATGCAACGTCATGGTGCCGCTGAGGCACAGAACGAGTTCGTCCCCATGCGGGTGCATTTCCCATGTGGGCCAGGGTCCGTTGAAGGTGTGCTGGGCCACCAAGCGTCCCTCCTTGCCATCCACACCGCGTGCCGTTCGCCTTAGGCCATGTACCAGTCCATGTTTCCCGTAAACGCAGGTTGAGGAATGACGGTTGCGCCAAGGCCAAGATGAATGGGATGGGTCTTGATGCTGTGAATTGGTGCGTTGCTCATGGCGGGCGTGTCCTTGATTCCTTAATTGAACTTCTCACCAGATCGCTAGTTAACCATTTCTCAATTTGCCGCGTCCTGCACTGAGCCAGGTCCTGCATAACGAACAGTGATTGGGAAGGGATAAACTGGCCGGGAGAATTTCACATCCTCAGGCGAAAGCGGAAACCGAAGTCCCGTTGGATAATTCTTAAAGGCCTCCGGTTTAATGTGATGGGCTATGAGCCTGTCGGGCGGTCTATCATCTTCGACCCAGGCTTCGATCGCCCGGTCATGATCGAATGCATAAGCTCCCGGTCCAAATAGACAATGACTTACCCCTGGCAGCATGAACAGACGAAAAAAGTCCTGAGTCTGTTCGCGTCCTCCCATGGTGCGTTCGACCGTCTCCGCGTAATCAATCATTTCGTAGGCAGGGATGGCAAAGTCATTCCAACCGGACCACATGAGTAGCTTGTGACCTTCCTGCTTGAATCGTCTCAAGTCAGGATTGGTTGCGCTATTGATGCTGTTCATCAAGCCCATGCGTTTGTAATCGCGGACCAAGTCAAAATCAGCAATGTTCCACGTTGAGCCCGGATCGGGCCAAAACGCCAAATATCGCCAAAAGTCTCCAGGATTCTGGGGTGCGTCACCAGGTTGAAAGGAGATGAAATTGATAAGTTGTGGCTCGCCGCCCGGTACGACACTTCCAGCCAAAATCGTTTGACCGTTTTCATCCTTGGGACCGACATATAACTCTATCATGAACTCAACCTGTGACTCACTCAAGCACGACCCTTCGTCCTGTGCCTGGCAACGCAAAACACTCGGATCAAAGTCACAGGCAAGGGGGTTACCGATGATTCCGTCCTTTGCACCGTCGAGCATGTCGCATTGTTCAAGTACCGCGCCATGAACGAGGTCAAGGTCGGCAGGAGCAAGAATGTACTGATCGTCGGCTACTTCATTTGAAAGAGAAGCCCAAGTATTACGAACAACAATTGATGACCAATCGATGGGTGGGGCGCCGGCAATGATACCGTCAAAGTCCCACGGGAATTTTTGGGCTTCAATAAGTCCCTGCCGTCCTCCCGTGGAGCAACCACTAAAGTAGCTATAGCGCGGGGGTCCGCCGTAGAAATGCTCCGTGATGGCCTTGCCCGCTAATGTCGCGACATGGGTCGCTCGATAGCCAAAGTCGATTTCCGCTTGAATATTGTTATAGGCCCACTTGTTGTCTTGAGACGTGGATGTGTGGCCCATATCTGACGCGAGACAGGCGTATCCCCGCCGCACATGATTGATACACGAGAAGCCGTTGATCCGCCCTCCGGAACCGCCATTTCCGACTTTCCAAAATTTGCCGTTCCAGGTTGACTGCGGCAATCGAAGCTCGATTCCCACTCGGGGAGAAACATAACCACGGACTTTGCAATAGGCAGGCATGTCGCCAGTGGCTTCAACGAAGATCGAAGAAATAACTTGGGTTGGCGCGTCGGGGATGAATGAGAAGTCTGCTTTGACTAGAGCAGCACAATCACCTGTTGAATCTGAGCTCTGCGCCCTGGCAGTTTGAAGTAACGACAAACTCAGAGAAAAAAGGAAGTAGGCAATTAATGCGCTTCGCATAGTAAAGCTATCCCTTCTTCGGAATCTCTTGTGGCTTCATCCCATGGGTACCGGAGAAGGAGTCAGGTTTTAAGTTGTCTGGCGCCGCCGCCGTCACCGCGTCGAACAGTGTGTGCTCGGTGGCGACGGTATCGTCGTTGGCCTCGGCGATGTCGGCCCAGTCGTCCATGGAAAACAACTCATCGGTGTATTTCTGATAGGGGTTTTTGCGCGGCGTCATCATCGCCGTCATGATGTCGTGATTGTGACGCACGGCGGCATCGAAGGCGGCATAGTCGGAACGTCCGCCGTCACGATAAGCGTTCAAGGCCGCTTCCAGGGCGGCGATTTCCGCCCGCGCTTTTTCCTGCCGCTCAGCCAAGACATCCAAACCGTCATGCACTTCCGCATTGCCCCGGGGGACGCGTGCGCGCAGCAGGTCGTGGATGTTCATGTCGGTGAGGTCGAGGCGGCCCATGGAGACCACAATGTAGGCGGCGCAGGCTTCGAACAGAGCCGCCAGGCTGTCGTCGCCGGGCTCGGTTTGCTCAATGGCGCCCTTGATGGATTGGCGGATCTGCATCTGCCGGCGGCGCTCCCGGCCCAGTTCCTTCAGCGGGTTGAAGTCCGCGCCTTGATTTGTAGCGGGCATGGTGGTCCCTCCGATTTATTGTGCGTTATTCTATAAACAAAGAGCGTATCACCGGGAGAAATGGAATGGACGCCTCCCACCCCCGATGTTCGGAGGCCGGAGGTTTAGGTGGACCCTCGCGGGCCAACGGCATCAATGTGCCAATGGGCGAAGAGCAAGCTCTTTGCAGGCAAACCGGAGGGTCCGAAATGAAGACTAACAGAACCGTCGTCGGGGTGGATACGGCGAAGCGAGTGTTCCAGTTGCACTGGGTGGACATGGAGACCGGCGAGATCGTGGCTCTGAAGCTGACACGAAAGAAGTTCCTCGCGCACTTCGCCAACCGCGCGCCGTGCGTGGTCGCGATGGAGGCGTGCGGCGGCTCGCAGCATTGGGCGCGTGAGCTTCGGGAGTTCGGCCACGATCCGTGGCTGTTGCCCGCCAAGGCGGTGAAGCCTTTCGCGACCGGCAACAAGAGCGACGCGCACGACGCGCTGGCGATCTGGACCGCGGCGCAGATGCCAGGCATCAAGACCGTTGCCGTGAAGAGCGAGGAGCAGCAGGCGATCCTGGCGCTTCACCGGATGCGCCAGCAGCTTGTGAAGTTCCGCACCGCGCAGATCAACGGGCTGCGCGGCCTGCTGACGGAATACGGCGAGGTGATGCCGCAGGGCCGGGCGGGGATGTGCAAGGCAATGCCTGATGCCTTCGCCCGGGTCTCGGAGCGTCTGCCGGCGATGGTGATCGACACGCTTCGCGAGCAGTGGGCGCGGATCGCCCGTCTCGATGAGGAGATCGGCGAGATCGAGCGGCGGCTCGGGGTGTGGCACCGCGGCAATGCCGACAGCAGGCGGATCGCGGAGATCCCCGGCGTCGGCGTGCTGACGGCGTCGGCCGTGGTCGCCGCGATGGGCGATCCGGCGGCCTTCCGGTCGGGCCGCGAGTTCGCCGCCTGGCTCGGCCTGGTGCCGCGCCACGACGGCACCGGAGGGCGGGTCCGCATGCTTGGCATCTCCAAGCGCGGGGACAGGTATCTCCGGACACTGCTGATCCATGGCGCCCGCGCCGTGCTCACCAACGACAAGTCGCCGCCCGAATGGGCTGTGCGCCTTGCCGAGCGGCGGCCGTTCAACGTTGCCACTGTGGCGCTGGCCAACAAGACGGCGCGCACGATCTGGGCCCTTCTGGCCCATGATCGGGCGTACCAGGCGGACTTCGTCAGCCAGCCGGCATAGCCGCGGCTGACGAGGGAAAGAACGACGAACCGAACTAGGAGGTGGCCGCTGAAAGGTTGCGCAAGGCACGACAAGGAGTGATGGCATACAGGTCGGACCGCGATCCGCTAAGCCTGAATGTTCGGTGGGGCGAGAAGCCCACAGGAGAAATGAGGCGCGGATCGGCAGATTCCATCAGGGCCAGCGGGCACCAGGTCCCGCATCAACAGGCCGGATACAAAACTGCAATCTGCCTGCCCGTCACACCCAAATCGGTCCTTGCGTCCCGGGAGGCGTCCATACAAACGTACATGAACCAAATCCCTACGCATATCGAAGCCGCCTGTGGCTGCGACCAGCGCTCCGAGCAGGAACGCAACCGAGACGCCGGACGCAAACCGGACCAAGTGCTCGCCTTCTTTGGGGTGGAGCCGGGCATGCACGTCGCGGAGCTGCAAGCGGGCGGCGGGTATTTTTCAGGTTTGCTGGCGGCGGCCGTCGGCGAAGACGGTCATGTCTATGCCCACAACGCGCCGGCCAGCATCGCCCGGCGCAAAGGGATCAACCCCATCGCCGAGCGCATCAAGGAGTATGACTTAAAGAACATGACGGCGCTGGTGGGCGAAGTGGCCGAGCCGGGCATCCCCGGCGATCTCGACGCCGTGTTCATGATTATGACCTATCACGACGTTTGTTACATGGATGTGGACCGCGCCGCCCTGCTCAATATCATCCATGATTCATTGAAGCCCGGCGGCACCTTCGGCGTGCTCGATCACGCGGCGCGGGACGGCAAGGGCTTTGACGACGCCCACGAATGCCACCGCATCGAAAAGTCGTCGCTTGTCGATGAAGTCACCGCTAACGGTTTCGAACTGGTGGACGAGTCCGACTGTCTGGAAAACGACACCGACACCCGCGACAAAATCCCTTTCGAGAAGGGCCTGCGCGATCATACCTGTCGGTTTGTCGTGAAATTTCGCGCGGTAAAATAAGTGAAGTTCAGCAAGCCTATTTAAAAATTATTCCGCCGCTTGTGGGAGCGGCTCGCCGGTCTCGGAAAGCCGCGGCACTTCCGGCAGCACCCAGCCTTTGGGGTCTTCGCCCCGCACAGGGCTGGGAATGACGGCAGCCTTGCGGTCGCCGAACTCGTCTTCATAGGTCTGGGTGTCGACGCCCCAGCCGCGGGCATAGAGCTCTTGGCGCTTGCGCCGGAAGGCAACCATCATGCCGTCGGACTCCACCGAGAACTCGTCCCGCAACGAGGCCGGCAGCTCCACCGGATTGAGGTGATTGAGCACCTCATGGTCCTGAATGAAGATCTCCATGGTCCGTTCGTAGGTGTTGTTGTCGAAGAACTTATGGGTGAAGAAGTTGCGCGAGAACTGCCAGTAGGTCAGCGTGGTGTTCTCGTCAATGGGCGTGTTGACGTCCAACAGGGCGCTGTTCCACTTGGCGCTGATGGCCAAACGCAAGATGACGCACATGCCGCCGATGTGCCACTCGGGCTCGGCAATGACGTCGGCCTTTTCATCGCGCTTGACCCGCCACAATCCTTTATAGGGCGGCGGGCGCATGCCCATGCGCGCCTTGGCGGACCATTCGCCGGTGGTGACTTCATAGCTTTTGATGGCCGGCTCGTCGCGGTTGCCGAATGACGGATGGACAAAAGCCGCGTGGGCAAAGTCGACGCCGTTCTCGAGCACCCGGCCGTAGTTGGCGTTCCAGGTGAAGGTGCCGTTGATCGCGCGTCTGTCCGGGTCGTCGTATTCGGGGAACGACGGTATGGGCGGGCGTTCGCTCTCGGGGATGTCGCCGAGGAACACCCAGATCCAACCGTAGCGCTCCTCGACAGGATAGCTGTCGATGCGCACCCGCTTGGGAATGCGCGCGTCCGGGTGGGCCGGGATTTCAGAGCACGTGCCGTCGCCCCGGTAACGCCAGCCATGGTAAGGACACTCGATACAGCCTTTGTGCACGATACCGCGGGACAGGGAGCCGCCGCGGTGGATGCAGATGTCGGAAACGCAATTGACCTTGCCGGTCTCGTCGCGGAACAGAGCGAAGTCGTGTCCCAACATTTTGGTGTGGACCGGCTTGTCGGTGACGTCCTTGGAATAGCCTGCGACGTACCACGTGTTCATCAGCATGGCGGCATGCCCCGTTTTTACTCTGCTCTAAGAGCCTGACCGAAAAAGAATTGAGTGGAATCAGTCCCTTGTGATTCCCTTGTTGTGTTCGCCAGCAAGGAGGATAACAAGATGTGGACTGACGCCACTCGTGAGAAATATGAGCGCGAGGCGCACCGCTACGCAAGCGATCTGAGCGATACCGAATGGTGCGTGATCGAACCCCATATGCCGCCCGCAAGGGCTCTGGGCCGCCCGCGCAAGACGGATATGCGGGAAGTGATGAACGCGATCCTGTACATGGCCCGCAGCGGCTGGTCGAACGCACCTTCGCATGGTTCGGGCGCAGCCGCCGCCTTGCGAAGGACTTCGAGGCGACCGTCGAGAGCGCCCTTGCCTGGCTCCTGATCGCCAGCATCCAAGTCTTCATCCGTAGACTAGCAAGGTTATGAAAATAAACGATTCTTTTACGGCCAGACTCTAAGTATGTACGGAAACGACGAGCTTCGGGATTTCCAATTTACCGGAGTGACCAAGCGACGGTTGATCGTCTTGGGCTTAAGACGATCAGGCTAGACAATGAGATCCAGGCGCCCGCCGCGCACTTTCTGGCCTTCGGTGTGAGCGAAGGTGTCGTCCGCCTCGAAGCTGTCGGTAACCGACAGGTTCTCCCGGCTGCCGTCGATGGCCGGGGCAGCGGTCACCACCTTGGCCAAGGCATCCCGTTCTTCCTGCAGCGCCTGGGCATGGCGAATGGGACCCGCCATGTTTTTGGTGGCGGCCAGGGCAGCGGTGATATGAGCGCGGGCAGAGACGCCCGAAATCGTGGTCATAAATGCAATATAAGCGGACTATCCTGTCCACACCACACGTTTAAGGGGAAATCGGACTCCTAGCGAGAACCCGCAAGAAACCTGGGTTCTCCGGCGGTTGCAGGGGCCTATACTGCCCTCAAAAGAGGGTTAAAAGGGGGGACGTTACCATGACCATGATCCGCACGGCCTTTACCGCCATTTCTATGGCTGCGCTCTTGTGGGGCCAGGCCTCAGCCGACGAACAATCCTGCCGCGATCTCGCCGGTCACAGCCTCTCCGCCCTCAATGATGCGCCCAGCCAGATCACCGGCACGCGCTACATCCCCGCCGCTGACGGCTTGCCTGCCTATTGCGATGTCATTGGCTACACCGCCGCGCAAGTGGGCTGGCAGGTGCGTCTGCCGGAAGACTGGAACGGCCGCTACCACTTTGAAGGCTGTGGCACCCTGTGCGGCGTGCGCATGATTGAGAACGGCGACGATCCGTTGTCGCGCAACACCGCTGTCGCCATCACCGACATGGGCCGTTCGGCCCCGCTGGCGACGGAAGAGTGGACCGGCGGACGGCCCAACTACAACGTCATCATGCGGTCCGGCGAATGGGCACTGAACAATCTCGAACAGGAAGTGGATTACGCCTATCGCGGCACCCACAAAGCGGTGTTAGCGTCGAAGGCCATCGTCACAACCTACTACGGCACCGGCATTGACTTTGCCTACTTGCGCGGCTGCTCCACCGGCGGCCGTCAGGGCCTGCTCATGGCGCAACGCTACCCGTGGCACTTCGACGGCATCATTGCCGGTGCGCCGGCGGGGGTTGAGCCGGCCTACATCAACATTTTTTGGCGCACGCTCACCAATCTGGCCGAAGACGGCCGGGTCATTCTCGGTCAAAGCCAAATTCCCATGATCCACGACGAGGTCATGCGCCAATGCGATGCCGCCGACGGTCTGCAGGACGGGGTCATCGACGACCCATGGGCCTGCGAACCGGATCTTTCCGTGCTGCAATGCCGGCGTGGTGCATCCGGCGACGACTGTTTGACCGGAGATCAGATCGCGTCCATGGAACGTCTCTACACCGGTGCTTTTTTGTCTGAGGGCTTGCGGGTCAGTTGGGGCGTGCCCAAGGGCGGTGAGCGCGGGCTCATACGCTACATTCTTGACGAAGCCGGTGAGGTGGGCACCTTTGAGACCTTGGCGCAGGACCGTCTGCGCTACACTTGGTTCGATTACGATCCCGGCCCCACCTATGACGCCGGCACCTTTGATTTGGACCGCGATTTCCCCCGGCTGTTCACCAAAGGGATTATTCAAGCGCCGACCAATCCCGACCTCACCGATTACAAGCGCCGCGGCGGCAAACTGATCACCTATCAGGGCCTCAACGACATGCTCAATGCGGAACCTCTGATCGAGTATTTCAAAAAAGTGGAACGCATCACCGGCGGTGAAGCGGCGACGGACGAGTTCATGCGCCTCTATCTCATTCCCGGCATGAACCACTGCCGCGGCGGACCGGGTGTCGACACCTTCGATTGGATTTCAGAAATCCAGGCCTGGGTGGAAGAGGGTGATGCCCCCGGTGTGGTCATGGGCTACCGCCGTGACGGTGATATCTCCTATCCTGGCGCCGGCGCCTGGCCGCTGGACCCGGACACGGTGATCAAAACCCGGCCCATCTACGACTATCCCAACAGCGCGCGCTACACAGGCCGCGGCGATGAAAACGACGCCGCCAACTTTGAACCACAACCCATGAGCTTCTCTGAAAGCTTTTAAATTGAGGACACCGCCATGAAACGCTTACTGCTCACGTGTCTCATATTTTCACTTTGGAGTGCTTCCCCCGCCATGACTCAAGAACCAGACATTCCCGAAGGTTTCATTCTTACGCCCCTCATGCGCTCCACCCACTTCGTGCGCGATGTGGATGAGTCCCTCAAACTCTACCGCGACATCCTCGGTTTGCGGCCCCGCATGGAACGCACATTCCAAAGCGAAGAGTGGGATAGGATCCTTGGTGTGCAGGACGCCACTGTTAGAATTGCAATCCTGCAGTCGGGCGACTCCGTGTTCGCCAACGTAGGCATATTTGAACTGGTCGGTGACGATCCGCCACCGCCCGCGCCCCGCACCAATGTCAAAACCGGCGACCCGGCGCTGGTGTTTTTGACCTCGGACATCTTCGGCATCAACGACAAAGTCAAAGCGGCGGGCTATTCCATCGTCTCAGAACCTATCGTGTTGTTCCCGCGGGAAGGGTCGGATATCCAATCCTATGAAAGCCTGTTTTTCGACCGCGACGGCATCCTGGTGAATCTGATCCAGCGCGATGTGCCTAATGCAGAGGTACCCACATCCCAGTAAAGTACGCCGAACCATTAAAAGTTTGCCGCGACGTACACTCCTGTTCATCGGCTAGTTTGTATCCATGAAGATTTTGGTTACAGGAAGCGCGGGACATTTAGGCGAAGCATTAGTTCGCACACTCAAGAAGACCAGCGATAACGGGTAGTGTCCAGAATCTTTCGCACTTTTTGTATTGGGCTGGTGGCTGATTTGGTCAGGCCGTGTTCCTTTGCTGCGTGAGTAGATTCATATTCATGTATCGTTTTAGGGACCATTTGCTTCCGGCTATGTGTCTTAACCTTGCTGCAGCCAAGTTGAGCGCCGATTGACCGTCAGGGAACGCTCCGACTACGCGGGTATAGACCGTGGTCCGCGGGCCGTAACGCTCCGGTAAGTCCCGCCATGGGGCACCCGTGCGCAGAATATAGAAGATAGGCCATTGGCTCGGATACTTGAAACAGAGTTAAGCGCAAAACTTGAAACCGACGTCCGGCTTGTCTTCGATAATTATCCGCTCGATCTCGCCGGCAGAGCGCAAGCGTTTCAAAAACTCGTTGCCGGCGGCGTGAGCGTCAACGAGGCGTTGGTTACGGCGGGGCTGTTGGCCGATGCCGAGTAAAATTGATTCAAAACCAGCGACATCGATAGAAACGCCGGACAAGGATCGCCCGCCGCGACCGTGTGCGAACTGCAAGAAGATATTTCAGCCGACCAATCGACGGCGTTTGTTGTGTCAGCATTGCTTCCGGACTTACGGCTGAATGGAAATACTCCTAATAGGTGTGGGACGCGGTATTTTTCGGCAAACAAACTTTTCCATTTTTCGCAGTTTTCCGCGCTATACAGAGGATTTGGAAAAGGGGTCAACTTGACCCCTTTTTCGGCTTTTTGCAAACCAAAAAAACACGTGAAAGCGGTGGATGCGAAGGGCTTGCTTTGCGCTATCGGTTGATATATTTTTTTGGTGTAACTGTAATGGCGGAAGAGGACATGACCAAAAAACAAGCCAAAAATCGCGCACCCGTTATGCTACGGGGTGAAACGCACGCCTTGGCCGCTGAGTTACGCGACGAACTGACAAGCCGAAGCGGCGCGCGGCACACCATGGCGGACGCGATTCACCGCGGCCTAATGTGCCTAAAAGACGCACATGAGCGTGGCGCGTGGCTATCGCCCCAAGAGGCCGCGCCCGTCATGGAGCAGCGGGCGCGCGATCGCATGGTGTCAGTGTTAGCGCAATTTATTGGACGGGCAATGCCGGAAAAAAAGCTCAAGGGCATCGCCTTCGCCACCGCTAACGAAACTATGACGATTGAGTTTGTCGATGGTGACTCCTTCCCGATCCTGCTCGCTGGCGTGGAATCTACCCGGCCAACGGCCCACTGACGTGTCAACGCGCCGAGCCACTCTCAGCCAGGCTGAACTTACGCGCATGTTCCGGTCTACGCACAATGCAGGCTACACAAAAACCACAATTGAAATCACCGGACGCGACGGAAGTAAAATCATCGTGCGAGCCGAGACGGAAGACGGCGGCAGCGATGATATCGATGATCTCGATGAACTGATTGAGCAAATCGAATGAGACGCAAAAAGAAATACAAGGGCGTAACGCTAGTTACCGACAGGCACGGCAAGAGGCGCTATCGACTCAGGCTTACGCTGAAAGGCCGCAAAATTTCGACTTATATCAATGCTGAGTTTGGCAGTCCCGAATTTGAACGGCAATACGCTGCCGCACTCAATGGCGAGCGTGGCACCCAGACCCGGCGCGACACTTTCTCCTACCTCATTGAGTCTTACATGGGATCGCTCGCATTCAAATCTTTAGCGAAGACGACCCGAAAGCAAAAGCTACACCGCTTGAACTGGCTTCGCGAAGCCATAGGCAAAGCGCGTTACTCGGAGATGACGGCGGCTCACGTCGAGCGGTTGATGGCGAAGACGACCAAGACAACAGCCAACAAAATCCGAGCCGATCTGTCCACGCTGTTCGATCACGCAACCCGCCTGGGGCTGTTCAACCGACCAAATCCCGCCCGGTTGGCTGCGAGCATGAAATTTCAAAGCAGAGGATTCCACTCCTGGTCAGACGCACAGGTGGAACAATACAGGCTGTACCATCCCACCGGCACCACGGCACGGCTTGTGCTTGAGTTAGCCCTCTCGACGGCGGCGGCGTGCGTAGACCTTACGACCATGACCAGGGCGCACATCAAGAGCGGCGCGATCACATACACGAGAAAGAAGACCGGCATCACTGCCATCGGTTTACCGATAAGCGCGACACTCGATACGGAATTGAAGGCGCTCCCGTCTGGTCAATTCATCTTAATCGCAACCGGGCGCAGCGCTGCATTCACGGCAAAGGGCCTCGGCTATGCGTTTGCCAAGTGGTGCGCTGCGGCGGGGTTAAAGGGATGCTCGCTTCACGGCTTGCGGAAGGCCCGCGCCCGGTCACTGGCTGAGTCCGGCGCATCTGAAAATGAAATCGCCGCATTCCTGGCCCATGCAACGACAGGCGAGGCCCAGAGATATACGCGAGCGGCCAATCGTGAGCGGCTTGCCCGCAACGCAGCGGAGCGTGAGAACCAAGGGCAAACAAACGTGTCCAACCTCGTTGTCCAACCTTTGCCGAAAACGGCGCAAGCTGTTGATAATAAAAGGAATTTTTAACATGACGGAAGTTAGGCGTGAACTTCCGTCGCTTCGTCATCTCGTATTCCTCCGTAACCGGGGGAATACACCTTAAACAACTGTCCGATTTTCCAGGACCACCTCACCCATCCTTTATAGCTTCCTGGAGTCGGCACGTCCCTCACGCGCCCCTTTTTGCGTAGCCTGTAGAGGCACATCCCTACGCGTTTGCGTATTAAGCCCACAGCCCTGGAGTCGCTGGCGTTAATCCCGCGTTCCTTCACGACCTCTAAGGCAATGTCTTTCGATGTAAGCGGCTCACTAGTGGCTCGCAGGAGGTCCAGTACAAACCTTTGCATCTCTTGACGTGGTGCGGCGTAGCGTGCCGGAAACCTTTTGGGTTTGACCAGGGATAAGTCCAGGTCTGGGCAAAATAGGTGGATTGCGTGGTCTATATGGTCAAGATCGATGATTAGTTCTTTTAGTTTAGCCTGCAAGCATTCAATTTCGCCCAAGATTTCACGACGTTTATCTATTAGTCCTGAGATTGTATGAGGGCGTTCCATGCCCCCGAAACTAGGGCGTGTTTTGGTATGAAAACAGATGGGTTAAGGTGCGTTTGCTACATAATGCCGGCATTGTCCGCGAAGACAACATCGACATGTAAGTTTACAAACAGCGATCACCTGATCGGTTGTCCCACTTCATGAGTCAAAAGAAGTCTTTACGTGTTGTGACAAATGCCGAGCGGGCGTTGTGGTCGAACGCCATGTCCGGTGTGAAACAAAAAAACCCTCAACCAAAAAAACACGACCGTAGCCGTTTTGATCAATCACAATTCGACGCACCCATCGTTAAACGTCACCGAGGTGCAAACAGCCAGCTGCGGCCGAGAGCCACTGCCCAAAACAGCCCATCTTCTGAGGATCTGCCCGACCTACAAATTGGAACCAATGGAGGAACCGATCGCCGCACGGCGGACCGGTTGCGCCGTGGCCGGTTAGCCATCGATCTGCGTCTCGATCTCCACGGTCTAACACTGGAAATGGCTCACCGGCGTCTGCTTGGTTTTTTAAATGCTGCTCAATCAGCCGGTGCTCGGTGCGTTCTGGTTGTCACTGGTAAAGGCATTCGCACTCAAGATGGCCGGGAACGATTGCAGAAAGCCGTACCGAGATGGCTCAATGAACCAACGTTTCGATCGATGGTGTTGTCGGTTGCACATGCACGGCCAAGGGATGGCGGCGACGGTGCCCTCTACATTCTCATGCGCAAGTTAAGGACCAGAGAGTCATGACCCCCTTCGGAGCTCGGCTCAGGGCGTTGCGGGCTGCCCGAGGGATGACCCAAAAAGAACTGGCAGCCAAGCTCAATGTCTCGCTGGCTTATCTCTCCGCATTGGAACACGGACGGCGCGGGCAACCCGGTCCCGGTCTGGTTCTGGAAATTTGCGGCCATCTGAATCTGATTTGGGATGAGGCGGAAGATTTGAAACGTCTCGCTGCACAGTCACGCCCCAAGATCACTCTGGATACGGGCGGGCTGAGTCCCAAGGCCACCGAGCTGGCCAACCTTCTCGAAAGCCGGCTCGGCGCATTGACCGAGACAGAAATAGACCGCCTTTTATTGCTGCTGTGTTCGCAATCTGACTAACGACCGATCCCCGAGATTGACCCGGGTCAAAGTCAGACGCCGAGAAATCCGATATTTTTTAATTGAGAATGAGTCGCAAAAAAGCCTGGACCTGACCATTCTCTACTATTAAGAATGCGAATCATTCGCAATAAGTTAACGGGACCCGATGACCACTCAACCCCTTGTTTCGCTGGACCAATTTCCCCGCGGCCGCCGCGGCCGCATCGTCCGGATTGGCGGATCGAAGTTCGGGCCACCCAGCGGTGAGACCTCGCTTGAGGAATTGCTTCTCAACCTGGGTTTCGAAGAAGGCGCTCGCGTGGAAGTGCGACACCAAGGACCTTTGGGCGGCGCTCTGGCTGTGCGTGTAAATCAACGGCTCATTGCCCTCAGGTCCACCGATGCCGCCGCCGTTTTGGTTGAACCGGAAGCCTCACCACAGCCCGACACGGCAGATCGGACGGGTTAGCCATGGCCGGTGTGCTTCGTTTGGCCTTGGTGGGCAATCCCAACAGCGGAAAGAGTTCCCTGTTCAACTCTCTCACCGGCAGCCGGCAAAAAGTCGGCAACTATCCTGGTGTGACTGTCGAACGTCATGCCGGATCATTTACAGCTCCCGATGGCCGCACCATTGATGTCATCGATTTGCCTGGCACCTATAGCTTAACGCCACAAAGCCCCGATGAAGCCATCACTCGAGACGTGTTGCTCGGACTGAAGCAATTGGAAAACGAACCGGATGCGATCTTGTGTGTCATCGACGCCACCAGCCTGCGGCCCCATCTTCGCTTTGTTCTGGAACTCAAACACCTCGGCAAACCCATTGTCGTGGCATTGAACATGATGGACCTGGCGACACGGGATTCCATCGAAATCGATCATCAACGCCTGGCCCAAGAACTCGGCGTGCCAGTCGTACCCACAGTTGCTGTGCGCCGCGCCGGTATTCAAGACCTAGTGGCTTCGTTTTCTGCCGACACATGGTCCAACCTGTGGCGCAATTATCCCGTTGAGACTCTGTCCAACGGCTCTTCGCTGTCAGTGCGCGAACTGCAAAAAGAGGCGCGACGGATTGCCGGTGCTGTCACGGCAAACGAGGGCCTGGAACATGCACTCACCCGGCGGCTGGATGCGGTGGTCCTCCATCCCATCGCCGGGGTTTTGATCTTGTTGTCGTTGTTGTTCGTGATCTTTCAGGCTGTGTTCGCTTGGGCGGAAGCGCCCATGGAATGGATCGATGCCGGCATCATCACTTCGCAGCAGCTGGTTTTACAAACCCTGCCTGATGGTCTGTTCCGAAGTTTGATCGTTGACGGAATTCTTGCCGGCGTCGGCAGTGTGGTGATTTTCCTGCCGCAGATTTTGATTTTATTTGCCTTCATTTTGGCCCTGGAAGCGTCCGGATACATGGCACGCGCAGCCTTTCTCATGGACCGGATTATGACCATGGTCGGCCTCAACGGGCGCGCGTTCATTCCCTTGTTATCGAGTTTTGCCTGCGCCATCCCCGGTATCATGGCGGCGCGCACCATCTATAATCCACGTGACCGCTTGACCACCATCATGATCGCGCCGCTGATGACGTGCTCAGCGCGCCTTCCCGTATACACACTCATTATTGCCGCGTTTATTCCCAACACTGTTGTTTATGCCGGTATTCGTTTGCAGGGTCTGGTCATGTTCGGACTTTATCTCTCGGGCATTGTCAGCGCGTTGATCGTTGCCGCCGTCTTGAAGCGGACGTTGGCCAAAGGCGCACCACCGCGGCTGTTTTTGGAGTTGCCGAAATACCAAATTCCCCGCCTGCGCGACCTGCTCATCGGTTTGTATGAGCGGGGACGGCTGTTTGTTCGCCGCGCCGGGACCATCATCTTCTCAGCCATGATCGTGTTATGGGTCTTGGCCTCTTTTCCCGGACCGCCGCCCAACGCCGCCCGGGCGGACATCTATTACAGCGCCGCAGGAACCATCGGCCGCGGTCTGGAAGTGTTGTTCGCTCCCATCGGTTTTAACTGGGAGATCTCCATCGCCTTGGTTCCCGGCATGGCGGCGCGAGAAGTGGCGGTTGGCGCTTTGGGTACGGTCTATTCGTTGAGCGGTTCGGAGGATGCCATTGCTTCCAGTTTGACCGGTGTTCTGCAATCGGCTTGGTCGTTACCGACAGCCTTGGCTTTTCTCGCCTGGTACATCTTTGCCCCTCAATGTCTGTCGACCCTTGCTGTGGCAAGACGGGAGACCAATTCCTGGGGCTGGACCCTGTTTATGTTTGGCTACTTGTTTGCCCTGGCCTACCTGGCCGCAGGGGCAACCTATTGGACGGCAAGGGCTCTCATCTGAGCTAGCAGGCTGATGAAAAACTCGGCCGAGAGCCCACCTCGCGAAACGAAAGAATCAATGGATGGGCGTCCGCGAAAAAATAGAATCGGAAAATGGCTCATACGAAAACAAAATTGCCGAGATGATCGCTCAAAATCGTTTTTCAGCAGCCTGCTAGAGCTTTATGTGATTAGACGGAGTCATTTTAGGGATTCACAAGCTTTTCGATTTCTGATTCAAGATTCTTGCTGGGTAAGGAGGCCAGCAAGGATGGCAAGAGCTTATTCCCTTGATCTTCGAGAACGGGTTATTTCGGCTGTGTCGCGCGACGGGATGTCGTGCCGGGCGGCGGCGCGGCATTTCGGGATCGGCGAGAGCACGGCGGTTGCCTGGCTGGCGCGCTACCGGCGGACGGGCAGCGCGGCGCCGGGCCGGATGGGCGGTTACAAGCCGCGTGCGATCCGGGGGGCGCACGAGCGCTGGTTGCGGGACCGGGTGGCGCGGGGGGATTTCACGCTTCATGGGCTTGTCGGGGAGCTGGCGGATCGGGGCCTGAAGGTGGACTACCGTTCGGTCTGGACCTTCGTTCACGAGCAGGGCCTGAGCTATAAAAAAAACGCTGGTGGCTGGCGAGCGTCGGCGCCGTGACGTGGCGCGCCGCCGCGCTCAGTGGTTGAAGTACCGCGACCGGGTTGACCCGACGCGCCTGGTGTTCATCGACGAGACCTGGACCAGGACCAACATGGCGCCCCTGCGGGGCTGGGGGTCAAAGGGCGCGCGACTGATCGGCGAGGCGCCACATGGCCGCTGGCACACCGCGACCTTCCTCGCCGCGCTGCGCCACGACCGAATCGATGCGCCCTGGCTCGTCGACGGGCCGATCAACGGCGAGCGCTTCCGCATCTATGTGCAGGACGTGTTGGTCCCAACCCTCAAGCCCGGCGACATCGTCATCATGGACAACCTCGGCTCTCACAAGTCCAAGGCCGTGCGACAGGCCATCCGCCAGGCCGGCGCCCGGCTCCTGTTCCTGCCCAAGTACTCCCCCGACCTCAATCCCATCGAGCAGGTCTTCGCCAAGCTCAAGCATCTGCTCCGCCTCGAAGCGCCGCGAACCGTCGAGGCCGTCTCAGCCGCCATCGGCAGACTCCTCGATACCTATACCTCAAATGAATGCGCCAACTATTTCAAAAACGCAGGATATGACCCAACCTAAAATCATACCGCTCTAGGCCGCGATTCCGTTCTTCAAAGAATGAACTTGCTAAGATCGCCCTTCTTGGCCAAATCCCCCACCTGGCATTGCACCATCTCTGCGGTGATGGGAACGGTTTCTCCGTCGCGGTCCGTTGCGGTGAAACTTATCTCTTCTAACAGTTTTTCCATCACCGTGTGCAAGCGCCTGGCACCGATGTTTTCTACATTCTGATTGATCTCCGCTGCCAGGGCGGCGATTGCGTCGACGGCATCGTTGGCGAAATCCAAGGTCACGTTTTCCGTTCCCATCAACGCTTCGTATTGTTTGATGAGACTGACTTCCGTCTCCGTCAAAATACGGACGAAGTCGTCTTTGCTCAGCGCCTTGAGTTCGACGCGGATGGGCAGCCGACCCTGCAGTTCGGGCAGCAGATCCGCAGGCTTGGCGAGATGAAAGGCGCCGGAGGCAATGAACAAAATGTGGTCGGTCTTTACCGTGCCGTATTTGGTGGCAACGGAGGTGCCTTCGATCAGCGGCAGGAGATCGCGCTGCACCCCTTCGCGGGACACCTCGCCGCCGCGGACATCGCTGCGGGCAGCGATCTTGTCGATCTCGTCTAGAAAGACGATGCCGTTGTTCTCAACCGCTTCCGTGGCATCACGCACAACGAGGTCTTCATCTAAAAGTTTGTCGCTTTCTTCACGAAGAAGCACATCATAGGAATCCGCCACCGACATGCGCTTGGATTTTTGGCGGCCGCCGAGCATGCCCCCCAACATGTCGTTTAAGTTCAACATGCCCACTTGTGCCCCCGGCATGCCCGGGATCTCCATGGTCGGCATGCCGCCGCCACCGGTTTCGGTGACACTGATGTCGATGTCCTTGTCGTTCAATTCTCCGTTGCGCAGTTTCGTCCGGAAGCTGTCCCGTGTGCTTTGAGCGGCGGTCTCCCCCACCAAGGCATCCAGCACCCGTTCTTCCGCAGCAATTTCCGCTTTGGCTGTGACCTGTTTGCGCATACGTTCCCGGGTCATGTGAATGGCAATTTCCATGAGATCACGGACAATGCTCTCCACATCCCGTCCGACGTACCCCACCTCGGTGAACTTGGTGGCTTCCACTTTTATGAACGGGGCCTGAGCCAGTTTGGCCAGCCGCCGGGCGATTTCAGTCTTGCCCACGCCGGTGGGGCCGATCATGAGAATGTTTTTCGGCAGCACTTCGTCTTTGAGGGAGTCCGGCAGCTGCTGGCGCCGCCAGCGATTGCGCAGGGCAATGGCAACCGCCCGTTTGGCGTCGTCTTGACCGATGATGAAGCGGTCCAATTCGGAAACGATTTCGCGAGGAGAGAAAGAGGTCATAACCGTTAGAGACCTTCCACGACCAGCGCGTCATTGGTGTAAACGCAAATATCGGCGGCAATGCCCATGGCTTTGCGGGCGATCGCCTCGGCGTCCATATCCTCCCGATCCATCAGCGCCCGGGCGGCGGCCAAGGCATAAAACCCGCCTGATCCGATGCCGATGAGACCGTCTTCCGGCTCCAGCACGTCGCCGGTTCCGGTGAGGACCAGGGAGGTGTCTTTGTCCGCCACCGCCATCATCGCTTCAAGCCGGCGTAAGTAACGGTCCGTGCGCCAATCCTTGGCCAGTTCCACGCATGACCGAGTGAGCTGGCCGGGGTGTTGATCCAGCTTGGCTTCGAGACGCTCAAACAGGGTGAAGGCATCGGCCGTGGCACCGGCAAATCCAGCGATGACGGCGCCGTCCGCCAAGGTGCGGACTTTTTTGGCGTTGGATTTGATGACCTGCTGGCCGAAGGTCACTTGGCCATCCCCAGCCACAACCACCTTTCCGTTCTTACGGACAGACAAGATAGTCGTGCCGTGCCACGCAGATGCATTGGTGCCGTGCCATTGGGCAGGGTCGGAGGGCATTGATGATCCTTTCAGGAGAAGAGTGGGTGCGTCAGTTTAGGTGTATTTCTATACCGTAAAGGATGGGGCGCGAAGACCAGGAGTTCAAGAGGGCGCCAATGGTGTAAGGCGCCCAAGTTTTCAAAGTCGATAATCAGATCCTTGAGCACCTGAGTGACCCAAATTTGGTTTCGCCAAGCAAACTGGCCTCAGTCAAGAGCAACATTGGATTAAGTACGCACCAGGCGCGGCAACCTAAGCTGGGGTCGACGGGAAATTGATTCAAGATATAGTCTTTAGAGTCATATTGAAAATATTCAATCGACTAAATTCTGTCGAACAAGCAAGCTCGCCCAGTCATGCCCCCTAACAACGAAATAGATTTGCGTTTTGAAAAAGGAGTTGGGCTGCTACGGGCGAGAAAGGTCGTAGAAGCCATTCCGCATCTTGCGTATGCCGCAGAAAAGCAACCCAGTTACAAAACTCTGGTCAAACTCGTTGCAGCTTTTCTGGCTGTCGAACGATTTGAAGACGCTCTCGCCTGTCTAGTTGATATTGAAAGTCATGGATGGGAAACCACGAAAACTCTTATCTGGAAAGGCTAGGTGCAGGAGAAGCTCTTGAAATTCTCAGAGTCTGGCCGGAAAAGAATCGTTTATTTTCATAACCTTGCTAGTCTACGGATGAAGACTTGGATGCTGGCGATCAGGAGCCAGGCAAGGGCGCTCTCGACGGTCGCCTTGAAGTCCTTCGCAAGGCGGCGGCTGCGCCCGAACCATGCGAAGGTGCGTTCGACCACCCAACGGCGCGGCAGCGCAACGAAGCCGTCCGCCTTGTCGTTGCGCCTGACGATCTCCAGCGCCCAGTCGCCGATCTTCTTCAGCGCCCCGGCCAGCTTAGGGCCGGCGTAAGCGCCGTCGGCGAAGATATGGCCGACCCCGGGAAACCACGCCCCCACCTCGGCGAGCAGCGACGGCGCACCGTCGCGATCCTGGATGTCAGCCTCGTGGACCACGGCACCGAGCAACCGCCCGCCAGTGTCCACCACGATATGGCGCTTGCGGCCCATCACCTTCTTACCCGCGTCAAACCCGCGCGGACCTCCGCTTTCCGTGGTCTTCACCGACTGGCTGTCGATCACCCCGGCAGTCGCGGCAGCGGCCCGCCCCTCGGCCTCGCGGGTGCGCGCCAGAAGCGCCCGGTTGACCTCCTGCCACGTCCCGTCGTCGCGCCACTTGTAGAAATAGTACTGAACCGAGCTGCGCGGCGGAAACTCGCCGGGCAGCATGCGCCACTGGCAGCCGCTGCGGGCCATGTACAGGATCGCGGTCATCACTTCCCGCATATCCGTCTTGCGCGGGCGGCCCAGAGCCCTTGCGGGCGGCATATGGGGTTCGATCACGCACCATTCGGTATCGCTCAGATCGCTTGCGTAGCGGTGCGCCTCGCGCTCATATTTCTCACGAGTGGCGTCAGTCCACATCTTGTTATCCTCCTTGCTGGCGAACACAACAAGGGAATCACAAGGGACTGATTCCACTCAATTCTTTTTCGGTCAGGCTCTCAGATGCAATGACAACTTACAGCCGGGTCGTTGCATTAGATCCCACTCAAATTTCTTGCACCCTAAGGTACTGCGATCTCCTATGGACAGTGTCTCCTGACGATGTGCTAGGCCATCTCAAAAAACTATGCGAAGCGATCGATGAAATGTCGCCTGATGCATTATTGGCCTTTGAATATTGGGCGGTTTACTCGGAGCGGCACGAACGCATGAAACGTGGTTTGTCACCAGTTCATGCCACGAGCCTTGACGATCTCCATATCACTTACGCAACGGACCAACGCGACAAGCTTGTTGATGTGGCCCAGCGTCGTCTATCAACAAACGGAGATGATGTAGAGGCACTCGTTACGCTTGCACTCTACGATGTTAGTCAGGACAACTGGAATGACTTAGAAGCGCACGTACAAAGACTCAAGCCGATTGCGCAAGATCCCGCTCATCTGAATTTATATATCAACAACACGGATGGGACTTATCTGGAAAGTGTGAATGTAGAAGACATTGAAGCGGAGTTGCCTCCAGTCATTGAGTCTATCGTCTTGCCTGCGTCATCCGCTGGCACCCTCTTTCTCTGTTCTGATCCAAAATATTTTTACCGTTTTACAGCCCCACTTCTTTTGTCTCTTGAGGCCGTGGGCGTTTCGTCACGCGCGCAAATTCACATCATGGATGGGGAAAGTCTGGACTTAGCGAAGACCAAGGAGTTTCTATCTCGGTTCAAGCATGTCCAATGCGGTCTTTCATTTGAAAAGAGTGGTCTTGGCGACAAACCTCCAAAACAGAGGGTCTTATATTTTCACGCCGTTCGTTATGTACGTCTATTTCAGGCGCTGAGTTCAGGGGGGGGACCATTCTGCATCACGGACGTAGACGGCCTTTTTATAAAGGATCCGGAGGACATTTTTTGCGGCCACGGCTGGGCATGACATTGGCCTCTGTCCAGTCCCAGGCATGTGGGGTGCAAGAGCCCAGATTCGAGCCGCCTTTACCGTAATGAACAATACTAAAGAAGGATTAAGGTTTGCCAAACTGGTTGCTGCTTACCTCACAAATGCTTTGCGTCGAGGTAAGCTATTTTGGGGCATTGATCAAAATGCGCTCTTTATCGTCTACAAGTATTTGATCAGGACTGAACGTATGCCCAAGGTCAAAGTTGTTGACGAGTCTCTTTTTTCATTGGAGGCAAACGAAAATTCAATCTTCTGGAGCGATGGAGGTAAAGAGAAGTTTGAACTCATAAAGCGGGTCACAAATGAGGTGGTCCTAGAAAATCGGACAGTTGTTTAAGGTGTATTCCCCCGGTTACGGAGGAATACGAGATGACGAAGCGACGGAAGTTCACGCCTGAGTTCAAGGCGAAGGTGGCGCTGGAGGCGCTACGTGGCGACCGGACGATCCAGGAGATCGCGGCGCGCTATGAGGTTCACCCCAATCAGGTCAGCACATGGAAGCGCCAGGCCATGGACGGCCTGGGCGATGTGTTCTCGAACGGCGTGGAGGCGTCCCGCCGGGACATTGAGGCCGAGGTCCACGATCTTCATGCCAAGATCGGCCAGTTGACGGTGGAGCGGGATTTTTTGGCCAAAGGGCTCAAGCGATGAGCCGGCCGGAGCGCAAGGCGATGGTGCGCCGCGACGTTTCCGGTCTCAGCTTGAGCCGTCAATGCGAGATACTGTCGATCAGCCGATCATCTCTCTATTACAGGCTGCGGGGCGAGAGCCCGGCCAACCTGGCGCTGATGCGGCGCATCGACGAGTTGTTCCTTAAACATCCGTTCTATGGGTCCCGTCAGATGGCCCGTCATTTGCGCCGCGAGGGGGGTGTCGTCGGCCGTCACCGGGTTCGGCGCCTCATGCGCCTGATGGGGCTGGAGGCGATCTACCGGGCGCCGAAGACGAGCACGCCCCATCCCGAACACCGGGTCTATCCGTACCGTCTCAAGGGCCTCGCCATCGAGCGCCCCGACCATGTCTGGTGCGCCGACATCACCTACATCCCGCTCAGGCGCGGCTTCCTTTATCTGGTCGCGGTGATGGACTGGGCGAGCCGCCGGGTCCTGGCCTGGCGGCTGTCGAACACCATGGATGCCCGGTTCTGCGTCGAGGCCTTGAATGAGGCGCTCGACACCTCCGGCAGGCCGGAGATCTTCAACACCGACCAGGGCAGCCAGTTCACCAGCTTCGAGGTCACCGGCCGCCTCAAGGAGGCCGGGATCACGATCTCCATGGACGGGCGCGGCCGGTGCATGGACAACATCTTCATTGAGCGACTGTGGCGCTCTCTCAAGTACGAGGCGGTTCACCTGCACGAGCTGACCGACGGCTTCCACGCCGAGAGGGTCATCGGCGAATGGATCGGGTTCTACAACACCGAGCGGCCCCATTCGTCGCTCGGAGGCAAAACGCCGGCGGAAGCCTACGCGGCGGGGCAGCCTGTGGATATGTTGGACAAGACTACCGCCTTGCCCACATCCCCACAGGCCCAACAACAGAAATCAAATATGATAAACAGGATTCTGACGGCATGATCAGACAGCGGAATACACCTTAGATAAGCCGTCAGACTGTCCAAACAAGTGGGACCACCTCAAAATAAAGATCCAACATTGAATCCGAACGCTCTTGACGCTTACGCCAGAATTTACGTTCTTCATCTAACCACTGCATATTCTATCTTTAATTCTTAATCTATAACGGCGAAATGATCGCGTATTTCCTCAGGTTATATCCCGGATCTGCCAGCACCTAGGTTAAAGGCAAATCAAAACCTTCTCCGACGGAAAGAACTAAGCGCACCGGCGCATGGTCTGAAGGCGGTTGCCAATGGCGCACGGCGGTCAGGACTTCCACATCGGCAATACGGTCTTTAAGGCCCGGGGAAACCCAAATGTGGTCCAACCGGCGTCCCTTGTTGACCTGTTCCCAATCAGCGGCGCGGTAACTCCACCAGGTAAAGACGGGATCGTCATCGCCGATCATTTCCCGTTGGGTATCGATCCAGTTCAACGACCGCTTCAAGCGTTCCAGCGTAGCCACCTCAATCTCCGTATGGGTGATGACGTTTTTCAGTTTTCCGTGATCCCAAACATCCGCTGGCAGGGGTGCGACGTTAAGGTCGCCGGCCAATACCATGGGATCACGGAACCCGTAGGCACCGGCAAAGTGATCGGCCAGTGCATCAAGAAAGCGGAGCTTATAATCGAACTTAGGATTGGCATTCCGGTCCGGGACATACCCACCCGCCGGAACATAGACGCAGTGGACCCCGATTTCCTTTGCAAGACCGTCGTGCCCATCGCTCTCAATCCGTGCGAACACATGGCGGGCATCATCACCGCCCGCCCACGTGAATGTTTGTATGTCGGTCAGGGGATGTTTCGACAGAATGGCGACGCCGTTGTATCCCGCTTCCGCGCTCATGGCGTAATGGCTGCACCCGGATTCCTGAAAGGCCAAGGCGGGAACATCCTCTTCCGCCGCTTTCAGTTCCTGCAGGCAAATCACATCCGGGTCCCACCGGTTGATCAGCTGGGTGAGCTGCTCGAGGCGGCGGCGGATGGAGTTGACGTTCCAAGAAATCAGAGTGAAGCAACGGGATGGTGGCGCAGTCATCACCCCTATTATAGCCGAGCCCGCGTAGAGACACAGGAGAAGAATGCCTCGGTTCAAAAATACGAAAAAAAATGCGCCCGATGTTGGGGGGACATCGGGCGCGGTTTTTTAGTTTCACCGGATCCGGCAGGGGAAACCGTTTTACTTCCGGTGCGCCGGCAACCGTTGCAGCCCCGGCGATCATGTAAAGGACTATGGGCGGATCAGGCAGGAGATAAAAGCGCCATTCCTGCATGGCAGATATGCGGTCACGACGGAGATAACACTGATGGAGAAAGGCAATACGGCTCAGTGCATTAGCAGCATCCGCTCAAAAAACAGGTGAAGTCGAACGGAGGTCTCAAGAGCCTTCTTTTGGCCCGTCAGTCGTCGGCGAAGACGTCGTCCTCTTCATATTCGAACAGGTCCGAGTCCAGGTTGAGACCGGTTTGGGTCTCGAACAAGGTGACGGTGACCTCCTGGCTTTGAGCGTCCCGGACCCGCCATTGGCGCAGCTCCAAAGGCTGTTCGGAAAACACGAAAGTCAATTCACCGGCGGTGATGTCGTCGGCGCGTGCAGCGGTGACTTCCACCACGCCGGGATAACGCTCAATATTTTTCACCGTCACGTCTTCGTCGGTAAAAGACCATTCGGGCTCAAGCAGAAACGCCGCCGGCGTATCGTCTATATCGAGGTAACTGGGCTCACCCAATTCCAAATCGACGTAAATGACATAATAGCCGTCGGCGACGATGAGAATGGGCGTGGGCGGATCGTAGGCCAGGCGCATCTTGCCCGGCCGGTCGATATAGAGGTCCCCTTCGGCCACACCGCCGCGGCCGTCAATCTGTAAGAAGCGCGCTTGCAGCGTATCGATGTCATTCAAATAGGCTGCCGCCTGTTCCAAGAACGCGGCGTCATCGGGCTCCGCTGGCTGTGCCCTTGCGACCGGAACAAAACCCAGCGCACAGACGAGCGTGCTCACTATTGTTAGCCGGTTTTTCATGGATCCGATCATGGTCCCTGCTTATGGCGGCATTGGGGCAGCAGCGCAAGCTGCATCGAAATAGAGACGCAAGCCGCGTAAACTCAATCAAAATCCATATGAGGGGACCGCTATGAAACTGTTCTATACGCCCATACATCTCTTCGCTCACAAAGTGCTGATCACCGCCCATGAGGTCGGAGCCGCAGACCAGATCGAACCCGTGGCGGTCTATCCCTTTCGCGATGGTTACGACATCACCGCCATCAACCCGCTTAACAAAGTGCCCACCCTGACGCTTGACGATGGCACGGCCTTGTTCGGCAGCCAGTGCATCGTTGAATATCTCGACAGTCTTGCTCCCGCCGGCCGCGCCCTCTATCCCTCTCCAGGCCCTGAGCGGTGGGATGCGCTGCGCCGGCTCGCCCTGGCCGACACGTTGTTCGAAGTCACCACTCTCCTCACCACCGACAATGATTTTTCCGACGACAAACAGCCCCGGCCCAAGTTCATCGACTGGGCGTTTCCCAAGGTGGGCCGCTGTCTTGCGATGATGAATGCAGATGCCAAAACGGACCACACCTTCGACATCGGCGATGCTTCGTTCCTTCATGCGTTGACCTATCTGGAACTGTGCATACCCAAGTACGTACCCGGACCGGTGCCGCAGGATTTCGATTGGCGCGCCGGCCATGACGCCCTGGCGGTCTGGTTCGATACCGCCGTGCAACGGCCGTCCGTACAGAGCCATTTCCAAAAGGACTATGACGGTGATGACAGCGCGGAGAACTGCGCCGCTAAAGTCCAGGACGTCTTAGCCGCCCGCGCATAGAAATAGAAAAGGCGGCGCGACCGCCGCCTTTCCACCAAAACGTATAAACAATTTTAAGCTGCCTTTTGTGCACCGAAGAAATGCACCCGGCCGATGCCGCCGCGGGCGGACGTGTGCAGGTCGTCGAACGGTTCCTTGAACAGCGTGAAATTGCCGTGGTGATCCCGGTCCGCCCACCATTCCTGGATGGCATCGCGGTCGAACCCACCGCCCGCCATGAATTCGGTGCGATCAATGGCTGTCCACCGACGCCAGAAAGGTTCGGCGTTGTAATAGCAGTCCCAATTGAGCATGAACTGGGCGTGCAAGTTGTAAGCGCCGCCGTAAGGGATGTCGTAGTTCATGCACACCCCGCCCGGTGCGGTGACGCGGTTCATTTCCGCGATCATTTTCTTCGCCCCTTTGTTGGACGTTTCGTGGAACACGCCGCCCGAGACCACCAAATCGAAATGACCGTCCGGGAACTTGATGTCGTCGCCGCTCATTTGAAGGAAATGAATTTTATGCCCGAGAGCTTCGGCGCGGGCATGGCCGTAGCGCAGGATCGCCGCACCCACATCGATGCCGTAAACCTCGGCGTCGGGATAAGCTTCCAACAGCGGTGCCGTCGACCAGCCGATGGCACAGCCCACATCGAGAATGCGTTTGGGCTTGAGATCGGGGAACAGTTCCTTCACTGCCATGACAATGGCCGAGCCGCCGCCCTGTCCGTACCGGCCGACCATGCCCTTGGTGTAGTAGTAGGCGCCCCGGTCATAGAGCGCGCCGGCGTAGACGTCTTGGTCAGACAGGCTGGTCTGATAACCGCCGGGCATGCAGTGAATGTCCACGGCATCGATGTACTTGGGCATGTCGAAGTCCGGATCGAGAGTCAAACTGCCGAGAGGTTCCTTGCTTTTTTCTTTCGCCGCCGCTTCGAGGCGGTCGATTTGCCGTTCCGCCACCCGGCCTTGGTTGTACCAATTGGCTTCTTGCAGGTTGCGTGCAAGACCACTCCAGAATTGGGTGAACGGGTCCTCCATCATCAAGTGATGGACCTCATCGCAGTCTTCCGGCTCGCGGCCGTGCTCTTTGACAAACTTGGGCTTGGCCCGTTTTTCGTAGACCAGCTCATCGTTGGCATAGAGGTGCTCCGTGGCATAGAGCTTGAGCGTGCAGACAAAGTCTTCCCGGGCGTGTTCGTCGTGGTCAGGCAAGGGCATCAGGTCATGGGGAAAGGGCTGATCGATCACCGGCAGCATGGCGGACCTCTGTTTGGACAGACGTGTGAAAAACCAGCCGCCATCATACGCCTGCCCAGAGGCGCGAAAAAGCAAATCCGGTAAGCCGGGAAATCAATCGGCAATTTGTTAGAGGCGCGTAACCCTCACATTCCCGCCATTTCCGGCAGCAGCACTTCCCGTTTGCCCACGTGGTTGGGCTTGCCGATCATGCCTTGCGCTTCCATCTCTTCGATGATGTGGGCCGCGCGGTTGTAGCCAATCTGCAAATGGCGCTGGATGAAACTGGTGGACGCCTTACGCTCCCGCGCAACGATGGCCACCGCCTGATCGAACAGAGAATCACCTGAGTCCGTGTTGCCGCCCACCGGGTTGTTGAGTTGGGCAAAACCCGGAATGTCGGACACGTCGGCGGCGTCTTCGTCGGTGACGGACTCCAGATAAGACGGCTGGCCTTGATCTTTCAGATGACCGACCACCTCTTCCACTTCTTCATCGGAAACAAACGGTCCGTGCACGCGAGTGATGCGCCCGCCGGCGGCCATGTAGAGCATGTCGCCCTGGCCGAGCAGTTGTTCGGCGCCCTGTTCGCCCAAGATCGTCCGGCTATCCACTTTGGAGGTGACCTGGAAGGAAATACGGGTCGGGAAGTTGGCCTTAATGGTGCCGGTGATGACATCCACCGACGGCCGCTGGGTCGCCATGATGACGTGAATGCCCGCGGCCCGGGCCATTTGGGCCAGGCGTTGCACCGCCGCTTCCACGTCTTTACCGGCGACCAGCATCAGGTCGGCCATCTCGTCGATGATGACAACGATGTAGGGCAGTGGCGTGAGGTCGAGTTCCTGCTCTTCATAGACAGGCTTGCCGGTTTCTGGATCGAACCCGGTCTGCACCGTGCGGGTTAGACTCTTGCCCTTCTTGGCCGCCTCTTTGAGGCGCTGATTGTAACCGGCAATATTGCGGACGCTGAGTTGGCTCATGGCGCGGTAGCGGTCTTCCATTTCGCGCACCACCCATTTCAACGCCACCACCGCCTTGGTCGGTTCGGTGACCACCGGGGCAAGCAAATGGGGAATGCCGTCGTAAACGGAAAGCTCCAGCATCTTGGGATCGACCATCAACAAGCGTACATCGTCCGGCGTGTGCCGGTACAAAAGCGACATGATCATGGTGTTGATGGCCACCGACTTACCCGACCCTGTGGTGCCGGCGATGAGCAAGTGAGGCATGCGGGCCAGGTCTGCATAAATGGGGGCACCGCCGATGTCTTTGCCCAAAGCCAAAGTGAGCTTGCCATCGAACCGGTCACAA
This sequence comes from Rhodospirillaceae bacterium, assembly GCA_965207985.1. Classification (GTDB taxonomy): domain Bacteria; phylum Pseudomonadota; class Alphaproteobacteria; order Rhodospirillales; family Rhodospirillaceae; genus CBDBND01. The sequence goes on from CBDBND010000032.1 coordinate 231,127, forward strand.
GCGTCGGCCGAAAGCATTTCGCGTAAATAAACTGTTTCGCGCCGTTCGTTGGGCAGTTCAATACCGATGACGGTGCGGCCCGGCACCACGGCGATGCGAACCGCCACCGCACTCATGGAGCGCGCAATGTCGTCGGCCAAAGAAACAACACGCGCGGTTTTGGTGCCCGGTGCCGGTTCCAGTTCGTACAAGGTGACCACCGGGCCGGGGCGTACTTTGACGATCTCGCCCTTGATACCGAAGTCCTGCAGCACGCCTTCGAGCATCTTGGCGTTGCTCTCCAGGGATTGCGTATCGATCGGGGTTTGGGTTTCCACCCGGGGCAGAGTGAGAATGTCCAAGGGTGGTGTTTCAAATCCTTCCGGTGTTGCCGGTAGCAACGATCCCTGCCGTGCGGCCAGTTCTTTTTTGGAGGGCTTGGCCGACGGTTTGCGCGGCACGACGATGTCGGTTCCCTTTGATGCGTTGCGTGCGGCAGCTGAGGCGCGGGTATCGACAATATCAAAATCATCTTCGGGGATGACGTCATCGTAATCGTCTTCGTCTTCATCGATGATGGGTTCAACCCGTTCTGCTGCACGGCGGCTCGCTTTTAATTGCGCACGTTCGACATGCTCATCGCGGATCCGTCCGAATAGATTCAAAAACCAGTCGCCGGCGCTGCGCGCTTCCCGTCGGCACCAGGCAACGACCGTGGTGTAAGCGGTCAACGGCACGGTCCACAGCCAATGGAACAAGACCAATCCGCAGAACCAACACAGCGCCGTTAACAGCCAGCGCACGCTTTCGCCGTCACCGATGGCACTCAGTTTCAACGCCGTCACATCGAACAACAGCCGGCCCGAAAAGCCACCCAATCCAGAGGGCAGAACCCAGCCGGCCGGTTGGGCGACACCGGCCAGACCGATGGCCAACATCAGGGCGGCGGACGGTGCCAACACCGTGCGCAGCCAGAGCCAAGGCACCGGTTCCGCGCACATCACCCGGCCGCCCCAGGCAGCGATCACCAGCATCGGCACCACCGCCGCCAAACCGAGCGCCTGTAGCATGGCATCGGCAAACACCGCACCCGGTTGTCCCAGCCAGTTGAGTACTGCTGCGTCACTTGCCGTGTTCCAAGACGGATCGTCAGGATGATAAGTGGCAAGGGCCGTCAACGCGGCCAAGGCGATACCGACAATCAGACAACCGGCCATGGCCCAGAGGGAGCGTTTCATCGCCGCCACCATTGTGGGTGGCAAGAAGGGTCCGGTGTCGACGCGTGTTGCGGTGCTGGCCATAATTATCAAACCTTTTCTGGTCAAACCTCTTCTGAAAGAATTTCAAACATGCGGGAAAGGGCGTTGGCAGTGGTGACGCGGTCGTGCACCAACGCAACGCGGATGTAGTGTTCACCGGGGTTGTTACCGGTTGCATCGGGGCAGCTTAAGTAGGCGCCCGGCAAGACTTTGATGCCGCCCTTTTGCCACAGAGTGCGCGCGGCGGCTTCGCCGTCCCCCACATCAAGCCAAAGAAAAAACCCGCCCTTTGGTTTGGCAAACCCGAACCGGGAGCCAAAGATGTCGGCAGCGTCGTCAAACTTTTGGCGGTACCGCGCGCGGTTTTCTTCAACGTGTGTTTCATCACCCCATAGGGCCGTGGCCGCCGCCATCAAGGGCAAGGGCACAACGGCGCCGCCGTGGGCGCGCAAGGTTTGCAAACGCTTGATGAGCTTTTCATCGCCGGCGACAAAACCAGTGCGCAAGCCGGGTACGCTTGAGCGTTTGGACAGGGAATTGAAAACCAGAACGTTGGTGAGATCGTCGCCGAGAGAGGCGCAGGCTTGCAGCAATCCGGGCGGCGGATCGTCGGCGTAAATTTCCGAATAACATTCATCACCGACGACAACAAAATCATGCTTACGGGCCAGCGTGATCGTCGTGGCCAGACGGTTGAGATCGGCCACCGACCCTTGCGGGTTGGCCGGGCTGCACAGATAGGCCAAAGCGACGCGGTCGAGAACGCTTGCTTCCAATGTGGAAAGGTCGGGCTGGAATCCGGTTGCTTCCGTGGCGGGAACAAACACCGGCTCCGCACCGGCCATTACCGCCGCGCCCACATAGACCTGATAAAAAGGATTGGGCAGGGCCACTGCCGGCTGCCCTCCGTTTTTATCCGGTGGTACGGCGAGCATGGCGGCCATGAACAGACCTTCCCGCGTGCCGGCGACCGGCAAGACATTCTTGTCGGGATCGATCCAGCCTTGTTTGAGGCCATACCGATGAGTCAACCAATCGGCCACCGCTGTTCGGTAAGACGATGTTCCGGCCGTCGGCGGATATTTGTTCCAGCCGTCGCGGTGGCGGTTCAACTCTTCAACAACAAGGTCGGGTGCGTTGTGCTGGGGCTCGCCGATGGACATGGCAATGGGCTCACCGCCTGGTGTGATGTCCACCAGCAGCTCGTTGAGACGCTGAAACGGATAGTCGGTCAGCCCATCAAGACGGCTGTTGTACATGCGCCCCCACTCAGCACCACTGAACCGTGCCGCTTCCGGACCTGTCCGACTGCGGCCGATTTCCCTCACCCGTTCAGGGTCGCGCCCAAAGGTAAAGGGGCCGTTAATAAAGGGCTTTTTCTTGTTAAGACTCAGAGCCTTGGGCTCTTTCGCTCAGGATTGATGTTAACAGAGGTAAAGATTTCGAAGGACCCGCTCGTCGAGACCTTCAAAGGCCGCTAGCGTAAGGCCATGAATGTCTATAAACCCAGCCGACGCGCTGTTTTTCGCGCTGTTTTTATAGGAACTGCCGCCAGCCTGGCGGGCCCGCATTCCGCTATTGCCCAGGGCGATCAGACAGGAGCCTTCGACATGCGCGCCGCCCCCATGGAACAAGCCGCCCGCCTCAAACGCATCACCATGGCCACCATCGGCGCGCCGAACGTGGCCCAGGTAAAAGCCTGGTACACCCAGTGGCTCGACTATCAGGTGGCAGACGAAGGCCGGGTGCCAGAAGCCTGGGCGGCGTCATGGGGGGCGCCAACCTCCGCCCAAAGGCCGTACGTTGTTCTCGGTCCCGCGAGCGGTGAAGACGTCTTTGTGCGGGCGGTGGAGATCGACCCGGTGCCGGAGTTCAAAACACTCACCACCCATGGCTGGGCCGCCATCGAAATCACTGTCGCCGACGTAGATGCGGTGATGAAAAAACTGGAGGGCTCGCCCTTCCGCGTCATCGGTTTGCCGCGTGCGCTAACCGCGGACTCTCCCATCCGTGCCATGCAGGTGGTCGGCCCTGGTGAAGAAGTCCTTTATCTCACCGGGAATGTTGGCGATCGCGCCGTCTCCAACCATCCTGAACCGCAGACGCTGATCGATAGGGTGTTCATCATGGTGCTGGCGGCGCCGGACCTGGCTGCGCTGAAAAAATTCTATTTGGATAGGTTCACGCTCGGCGATCAAGGCGATCTCTCCTTCCCCATCCAAGCGCTATCCAACGCCCAAGGCCTGCCGGCAGAGCACAATTACAAACTATCGGTTCTCGTCGCGTCCGAACGGGGCAATAAACTGGAGTTGGACGAATACGGACCTGAGTTCGGACCCCGTCCCGGCCCGGCGGATCAAATGCCCCCCGGCGTGGCTATGACCACTTTTGAAGCGGACTCTCTCGATGATCTCAATGTGGATTTCATCACACCGCCGTCGCCTCTCTACGACGTTTATACCACCGCCACCTTTTTCGGCCCGGCGGGCGAACGCACGGAACTGATGGCGCGGGTGCGCTAAACTAAAGTGCGCGTATAGATGAACGATCAATCAATGCATCACCTTCTGGTTTTCGGCGCCACCGGCGGTACCGGCAAGGCTTTCGTCGAGCAGGCGTTAGACCACGGCCACCGTGTTTCTGCTTTCGTGCGCGATCCGTCCAAGCTGACACCACACGACAATCTCAAAACCATCTCCGGCGATCTGTTCGATGCGGACGCGGTGAGGAACGCGTGCACGTCTGACGTCACCGCTGTGTTCACTGCTTACGGTTTTTCAAACAAGGAACCGGACAATAAACATGAGCGTGTCACTCGAGCGGTGGTGGACGGCATGAAGGGCACGGGCGTGAAACGCATCGTCGCCGTCAGTTCCATGGGGGCGTCGGATACGGCGGGCATCGGCCCCTGGTGGGTGCGCGCCGTGGCCAAGTACATTCTCAAGCACATCATCCCCGACAAGACCCTGCAGGAAGAGGTGCTCATGGCTAACGGTCTTGACTGGACCATCCTGCGCCCGCCCATGCTGACCTCCGATCCACCCAAGGGGACCTACACCACGTGGACCGGCCTCACACCACCGACCAAAGTGAAATGGAAGATCGCCCGGGCCGATGTGGCGAGCGCGGGCCTGCGCTGCATCGAGACCGGTGCGCACATCGGCGAAGGCGTGCAGATCAGCGGGTAAGGCCTGCAAAACTGCCAAAAAAGTGAACGCTGCGCGGTGACCAGTTCGGATTTCGTTGACTCACATCATTGGTCTCTGGCCTATGCTGCCCTACATAAACGGATAAGAGCTAAACGCTCGGTTAAGAGAGGAGACGCCCATGGTTGCCGCCCCCGGTATGGAAGACCCCAAAGCCAAAGTCTGGATTCCCAAGGGACGACCGGTGCCCTTTCACGACGGCCCGACCAACGATCAGCTCATGGCCATGGTCATGGCGCTGACCGTGGAAGTGTCGGTGTTGCGCGAGCGGCTCGATACCCACGAGCGGGTTTCCGAGGCCAAAGGCGGCTTTTCCACCGCCGACGTGGAGGCTTTCAATGCGGACGATGCCGCGCTCAAGGACCGCAACGCTTTGCGCGACCGGATCATGCATAAGGTGTTCCGCACGCTGCGCGCCGATGCCGCGCGGCTGGAAGCGGACAGCGAAGAAGATTACGATACGCTCATGAAGGAATTCGACGACGTTTGACGCGTGTAAGGCAACACGACGTCTGAGTTTTAGGCGTTGTTTATGAAGGAAAGGACTGACCCATGGATGCCCATCGCCCCCATCCCATGATGCCGGAATCCAACCACGATGAGATCGCCGAACAGCTGGCCATCGTCGACATGAAAGCGTTCCTGTTCTCCAAGGTCGATCCCGGCGTGAAGACGCTGTTGGAAAAGAAAGTGCGCCCGGACTTCGAGGAACGCGAGGGCCGCGAAGCGCGCAACCACACGGAACTGCGCAAGGAGATGGAAAAGGAGCCGGCTTATCAGGCATGGCTGACCATGAACTACGTCGCCCAAGACATGATGTGGGATGCGGTCGGCACCTGCGTCGATCGGCAGATCGATGACCTCATGGACAAGGCCGAGATTGAAAATCCAAAAGGCTCCGTGCGCATCAATCCGGACTTCGAAGTGCCGCGCTACATCGATGCTCAGGACATTCACCGCATGCCCGGTAACTACCACGGCACCTACGGCGAGCGTGACGTGCGCCAGGGTGCGGTGTTCGATCGCGGCGCCGTGGTCTATCAGATGGGCCGCAACGGTGGCTACATGAACGATGTGCGCGGCCACACCATCGTCTCGCACTACTTCGCCCGCTGGCCAGACGGTGAACCGAAACGCGTTCTCGACATGGGCTGCACCGTCGGTCATTCCACCTGCGCCATCGCCAGCTACTTCCCCGAGGCGGAAACCTGCGCCATCGATGTCGGCGCCGGCATGATGCGCTACGCCCACGCCCGCGCCGAACGGTTGGGCATCCCCGTGCACTTTTCCCAACAGAACGCGGAATGCACGGACTTCGAAGACGAAAGCTTCGATCTCATCACCTCCTCGGCGGTGCTGCACGAAACCTCGGGCAAAGCGCTTCCCAATGTGATCAACGAGTGCTTCCGCCTGCTCAAGCCGGGCGGCAAGATGGTGCATTTGGAAGTGCCGGCCGTCCTGGCGGAAATGGACACCTGGGGCAAGATTCGCGGCGACTACGAAATTCAGTACAACTACGAGCCCTTCTGGAAAGGCGCATTGACCGCGGATTACAAAAAGCTGTGCCAAGACGCCGGTTTCAAGGACATCGAAGTGGGATACCAAGACGCCACCACCAAGGCGGAACGGGGCAACGACCAGTGGGGTGGGCCTTCAAAAGGCGTGCACCGCTCCTGGCTGATGATTTCCGCGGTGAAGTAGAAGCGCTTACTCCTCCGCTACTTCAATCATCTCGTAGCGGATGAAGGCGAAATCGGCGCGGAAGTTTTTCACTCGCGGTCCGACGCCGATGAAAGAAACCGTCTCATAAAGAAACAGCGCCTGAGCCTGCGCGTGGGCGCGGGCCATCACCGCCCGGGACAGACGCTCGCGCCGGTCCAGGTCGGATTCCGCCAAGGCCTGCTCGATGAACGGGACGGCCTCTTCATCGCAATAGTAGGGCGCATGCCACAAGCAGGAGTTCTGGCGCATGGGGTAAAGACTGTCGGTCCCATAACCTCCGCCACATAGTTCACGTCCTCGTTGGCTTCGCAGGTGACATAAAACCGATTGTCGGCAAACAAAGTCTCGGTGGTATCGCGGATGTCGTAGTGAGACAGCATCTTGCGGCAGCGGCGCACGGCAAAAGGGACCCATTCCGACGCTGCTTCGATGAAACCAAAGCGCAAACCGGGAAACCGGTCTGGCGTGCCGCCCAACGTTAAAGCAGCAAAAGCAATCAATGTGGGCATACAATTGCCAAGGACATTGCGTTTGCCGACCTTTGAATTGGTGATGGCCGCATAGCTGGGGCTGGCATTGCCGATGTGAACGCACACCGGCAGATCCAGATCGCAGGCCTTTTTGTATATGGGGTGCAGGTCTGGATCGTCGAGGGAGCTATCCCCTTCGTAACCGCGAAGCAAAACACCGCAGGCGCTGTGGGCCCGTCCGAAATCCATTTCACTGAGAGAGGTGTCCATGTCACGCACAACCGGCAGCACCACCCAACGCAGCCGTCCCTCCGACGATGCGCACACGTCCGCCATCCACCTGTTGTAAGCAAGAACCGCAGCCCGTTCTGCGGCGACGTTCTTCGGGTACAGGTTTAAGAACAGGCTGGGGTAAATGACTTGAACGTCATGGCCGAAGCGGTCCATGTCAGCGATGCGGGCGGTGGGATCAGCCAATGTTCTGGTGCCCTCTGCATACATAGGGCCCGGTTGGCCGCCGCGGCCGTAGAGCTGGCCGTCGATGAGCCAAAACTGTTTGCCGCCTGAGGAGTACGCCAAGTTTGAAGATTCATCTGAGGTCACGGCCACCGGTTTGTATGCCGCATCGGCGTCGGACACGTAGTCCCAAATCATGATGTCTTCGACCACATGGGTATCAGCGTCGATCACGGCCATGGGTGTTCCTCCTGCTCAGCCCTTCTGCAATGCCATTGATGGCTTGGCCTTAGAAAGGCAAAAGGGCAATCACGCCCATCATCCGAGTAAAGCAGACAACACGCCGTTGAGCACCAATCGGCCCCTCTCAGTGGTTCTCAATGAGTCTGAGGAGCGGACCATAAGCCCTTCAGACTCAAGGGACTCTAGCGCCTCTTGAGAGATCACATTAAAAGGGTCCAGGCCGCTCTGCTGCTTAAGCGCGCCCAGGTCCACGCCCTCGCTCAGGCGCAGCCCAACCAGCACTAGTTCTATGATCCGGTCCTGAGGCGAGACCACTGCGTCCTCCTGAGTGCCGTGGCCTTCCGTCTGCACCTTCTTCAGCCACAAAGCCGGCGGTTTGTGGCAGCGGGTGGCGTGAATGGTATCGCCCACTCGTACCCGGCCATGCGCGCCAGGGCCGATGCCGGTGTACAGACCTCCTTGCCACACATGCATATTGTGTTTGCACGCATCCCCAATTGCGGCGTGATTGGAAACTTCATAAGCAGGGAGGCCAGCGCGGTCTAAGGCCTCCTGTGTCGTTTCAAATAAAGACGAACTGTCATCCTCATCCGGCAAATCAAACTCACCTTGCACGTACGCCGTTTTGAACGGCGTGTTGTTTTCGATGGTCAATTGATAGCAAGAAAGATGTCGTCCCCCGGCGTCGTGCAAAACATCAAGCGCGTGCAACAACTCATCACGCCAGGACTCTTCCGTTTGATGGGGCCGCGCGTAAATCAGATCGAAGGACAAACGCGCAAAGGTATCACCGGCCAGTTTGATCGCGCGCAGGGCATCGTCCACCGAATGTGTGCGTCCGAGAAATCTGAGTTGCGCATCTTCGAGGCTTTGTACGCCTAAGGACAATCGATTGACGCCAGCTTTTTCCATGGACTCAAACCGCGCCGCATCCACCGTACCCGGATTGGCTTCCAAAGTGATTTCCAGATCGTCGTGCGGCTGCCAATGGTCTTTGGCTGCCGTGATGATGGCCGCGACTGTCTCCGCTTCCATCAACGACGGAGTGCCGCCGCCAAAGAAAATGGATTGCAAACGTGTGGCCTCACAGCGTTCCGCTTCGAAAGCCAGTTCACGTAACAGGGCATCGCGCCAGACACCGTGATCGACGCTTTCCACCACATGGGAATTGAAATCGCAGTAAGGGCATTTGGACACGCAGAACGGCCAATGCACATAAAGCGCGATGTCTGTTCCGTCTGGTCGAGACGCGCTCATGCGAAGCAGGCGGCCACCAGTTTTTGAAAGGCATCGGCGCGGTGGCTCATGGCGTGTTTCTTTTTGGGCTCCATTTCTCCGAAAGTGACGTCATAGCCGTCGGGAACAAAGATGGGATCATAGCCAAAGCCGCGTTCTCCCCGCGGTGGAAAACTAAGCGAGCCGGTCACCGTGCCTTCAAAGGTTTCCATATGGCCGTCGGGCCAGGCGAGCGTAAGGGCACAAATAAACTTGGCCGAGCGGTCTGTAGTTTCGTCCAATTCCGATTCCACTTTTGTCATGGCCATGGCGAAGTCTTTGCCAGGCCCGGCCCAGCGCGCGGAGTAAATCCCAGGCGCGCCATCCAAGGCGTTCACCGCCAAGCCGGAATCATCGGCAAGGGCGATCTCGCCGGAGGCTTCGGCGGCGGCCCGGGCCTTGAGCTCGGCGTTGGCGACAAAGGTGCTGCCGGTCTCCTCCGGCTCGGGCAGACTGAGGTCCCCGGCGGAGATCACGTCGGCCGCAAAGGGCTCTAGTAACTCTTTGATTTCTCTTACTTTTCCGGGATTATGGCTGGCCACCACCAAGCGCCCGCCGGTGAATTTCCGATGGCTCATAAGCCCATCTATACGTCTTTGAGAGCGGCCAATTGAAGCGCCACCAATTCGCTGCAGCCCTTGTGCGCCAGGTCCAACAGAGCTTGAAAGTCTTCCGTGGTGAAGGGGTGCTCTTCCGCCGTGCCTTGCACCTCGACAATCTTTCCCGATCCGGTGAGGACAAAATTGGCATCGGCCTGGGCATTGGAATCTTCGGCGTAATCCAAATCCAAAACCGGCGTGCCCTGAAAGAGCCCGCACGACACCGCCGCCACGGGTTCGCTCAATGGCACTTCACTGATGGCACCCACTTGAACCATGGTCTCAAAAGCCCGGTGCAAGGCGAGATAAGCACCGGTGATAGAGGCGGTGCGGGTGCCGCCGTCGGCCTGGAGCACGTCGCAGTCGAGGCGGATTTGCACTTCGCCGAAGCCGTCCATTTTGGTCACGGCCCGCAAAGCCCGGCCGATGAGCCGTTGTATTTCCTGAGTGCGGCCCGACTGTTTGCCGCGCGCAGCCTCTCTATCTGTGCGGGTGTTGGTGGACCTGGGCAGCATGCCGTATTCGGCCGACACCCAACCCTTACCCGACCCGCGCATCCACGGCGGTACGTTTTCTTCCACACTGGCGGTACAAAGCACATGGGTGTCGCCAAACTTCACCATGCACGACCCTTCCGCATGCTTGGCGAAACCCAGTTCAAAACTGACCGGGCGAAGCGCATCAGGGGACCGGCCGGACGGGCGCATTGGCAAACTCCAGTGGCAACGTCAAAAGCAACGCGGGCCCTCAATACCCGCTCTCGGGCCTCCCGAACAAGGGCCGTCGGGAACAGACCACACCCCGGCCCTTCATTGACGGCCCGGCCCCCCTTGCTTACATAGCCGGGCATGGCCCACACCCGCTCCGACCTGCCGTTTACCGGCGCAGACCCTGTTTCCGAGCTCAACGCCCGGTCCAGGGAGGTATTCCGCCACATTGTCGATGCCTATGTGGAAACGGGCGAGCCAGTGGGGTCGCGCACCATCGCCCGCAAGCTCAATGGCTCGCTGTCGCCAGCCACCATCCGCAACGTCATGTCGGACCTGGAATTTGCCGGCCTTCTGTTTGCTCCGCATACCTCCGCTGGGCGCTTACCGACGGAAGTGGGTTTGCGCCTTTTTGTCTCCGGTCTGTTGCAGGTGGGAGGACTTGATTCCAATGAGCGCAAGGAAATCGAAGCCCAATGCGCCGCCGCCGGCAAAAGCGTACAGGACGTTTTGGAAGGCGCCTCGACCACCCTGTCCGGCCTGACCCATCAGGCCGGTCTGGTGATGGCGCCCAAATCAGAGACCGCGCTCAAACATATCGAATTCGTCAGCCTGGCGCCGGGCCGGGCCTTGGTGGTGATGGTGTCTGAAACCGGCATGGTGGAAAACCGCGTCATCGAAGTGCCCGTCGGATTGCCGCCCTCGGCGTTGATCGAAGCGGGAAACTTCCTCTCAGCAAAACTGGGCGGACGGACACTCAGCGAAGCCAAGGATCACATCTTGGTGGACTTGGAACAGCGTCGCGCTCAGCTGGACGAGCTGACCGCCAAACTGGTGGCGGACGGACTGGCCACCTGGTCGGGTGATCAAAGCGCCGGTGGTTCTCTCATCATCCGCGGCCAGGCCAATCTCTTAAACGACGTTACTGCGCTGGAAGATTTGGAACGTGTCCGTCACTTGTTCGAGACTTTGGAAACGCGCGAGCAGATGATCAAACTTGTCGATCTTGTCGGCGATGCGGAAGGGGTGCAGATTTTTATCGGTGCGGAGAATGAACTGTTTAACCTCGCTGGCTGTTCCATGGTGGTGGCACCCTTTAAGAACGGTCAGGAAAAAATCGTCGGCGCCGTCGGCGTCATCGGTCCGACCCGCATTAACTACGCCCGCATCATTCCCATGGTGGATTACACCGCCAAGGTCGTGGGCCGCTTATTGGATCAAACATGATGGTCAGGAAAGTTTGGCCAGGAAGTTACATATATGAGTGAAAGCGATCCCAAACCCGAAGCGGAAGAAGAAGAGGAAGCGGCTGTCCCTGCTGAGACCGAATCGCCGGAGAATACTCCAGCGTCTGCTTCCGATGACGCTGAAGCAAACGATGCGGCGCAAGAAGAAGAAGAACAACCACCAACGGCGGAAGAGCGCATCGCCGAATTAAAATCCGCTCTTGAAGACGCACACAAAGGACGTTTGCTCGCTTTGGCCGAAGCGGAAAACACGGGCAAGCGGGCCGACAAACGCATTTCCGATAATGCCAAGTTCGCCACGTCAAATATCTGCAAATCCCTCCTGCAGGTGGCGGACAATCTCGAGCGCGCGCTTCTGGCGGCGCCGGACAAACTTCGCGCAGAAAACGACGTGGTCAAAAACTTAGCCGTCGGCGTTGAAATGACCGCCAAGGAATTGACCACGGTTTTGGAAGGGCAGGGCGTGTCTCAATTCGTTTCTCTCGATCAGCCCTTTGATCCCAACCACCATCAAGCCATGCAGGAAGTAGAGCGCACGGACGTGCCATCGGGCACGGTGGTTGAGGTGGTGCAGGAAGGCTACATGATGGCCGACCGTCTGTTGCGCCCGGCCATGGTGGTGGTCTCCAAGGGCGGGCCCAAACGTGAAGTAAACTCCGATGGGTCGTCTGATGCCTCGGACGACACCGAAAACGGTATCAACACGGAAGTTTAAGCGCACAACAAACGGTCACGTTTCAGTACATGAGCCGAGCCTGCCTTGAACTGGACTTAAGGCCGTGTCACGACTCCTGCTCCTTTAAGATGAGGAGTGGGGCGTATGTTAGGACAGAGTGTGAAACTGGGTGTTGCGGCGGCAATGGCCTTTGGGGTTTCCGCACAAGCCGCGCCCTTGGATCAAACCGTCGGTCAGACCCTGCGCATCAATCTCAACGCCTTGGTCAAACCCAATCCCGACACGGGCCAGCGACCGCGCGAGCTCAACTTCTCCCGGCCCCGGCCGCGCACGGCAGACGACGTGCCATTGGTGCCTGATAACTTTTCCATTGCGCTGTTTGCCGAAGGTCTGGAACACGCCCGCAACATGGAGGTCGCGCCCAACGGCGATGTGTTCATTGCCGAACCGCGGGCCGGGAAGATCACCGTTTTGCGCGACACCGACGGCGACGGAGTTGCCGATGACCGTTTCACCTACATTGACAATCTCAATATGCCCCACGGCATTACCTTCATCGATGGCGCCGTGCTCATCGGCGACAAGACCGGCGTGCGCAAATATTCATACGATCCGCAAAGCAGAATTGGTCCGTCTTCCAGTGTTCTATTGACGCCTCCAGGCGCGCTTGGTCCCACCGACATGCGCCGGCACTGGGCGCGCAATGTGGCTGTGCATCCGGACGGCACAAAGTTTTACGTCGGCATCGGATCTGCCACCAACATCGACGAAGACCCCCTGCCCCACGCCACCATTCAGGAGTTTCCCATGAGCGGCGGGCCGGGCCGCACCTTTGCCTCTGGGATGCGGGTGCCAACGGAAGTGAAGTTCTATCCCGGTACCGAAGACCTCTACACCGTCGTCAACGAACGGGACCGTTTGGGCGATGAACTGGTGCCCGACTATTTCACCCGTGTGCCGGAAGGCGCATTTTTCGGCTGGCCCTATAGTTATATGGGTTCCAACCCGCAGCCGGGCTTTGCCGACAGGCGCCCTGATCTTGTCGCCTCTGCCATCCAGCCCGATGTGCCGTTCCTCTCTCACACGGCGGCCATCGATCTAGAGTTCTATTTGGCTGAGCAGTTTCCGGAGGAGTATCGCGGTGGTGCCTTCGTCACCCTGCACGGCTCGTGGAACGCCAATCAGCCGCGCGGTTACACCCTTGTTTATGTGCCGTTCGATGACGGCAAGCCGGATGGGTCATACAAAGTGTTCGCCTCCGGCTTCTGGAACGGCGATGCGGAAAACTCCCAAGTCTGGGGCCGCCCGGCCGGGGTGGTGGTCGCGCCTGACGGATCTCTTTTGTTGTCCGATGATGTGGGCAACACGGTGTGGAGAATCACCTATGAAGGCTAACGCCTTTTTTGGTTTAGCCGCGGCCCTTCTTTTTTCTGCAAACGCACAGGCGCAGCTGTTCGAGCAAGAGCCGGGCACGGTTATCTCCATCGACGTGGCGTCTTTGCCGCGGCCCTATGATCCGCCAAGCCCGGCCAATCCACCGCGCACCATCCCCAAACCGGCCTGGGCCATGCCCACGGTGCTGCCGGGATTCACCGTCAATATCTTTGCCGCCGGTTTGAGGGATGCGCGCAATCTCAAAGTTGCTCCTGACGGCACGGTGTTTTTGAGCGAACCGCGCATCAATCAAATCACGTTGTTGCGTGACACCGACGGCGACGGCAACGCTGACATCATCAGCGAGTTTGCCGATGGGTTCCGCCGGCCCCACGGCATTGCCATCGGTGACGGGTTCATTCTGGTGGGTGATCTCAACGCTGTGTGGCGCTTGTCGTACGCACCGGGAGATAGAGAAGCGCGGGAAGAGGCCGTACAGGTGACCGGACGCCGCGCCTTGGGCGACCCCAGTGGGCATTTCACCCGCAACGTAGTGCTCCATCCCGACGGCACTAAGTTCTATGTGGCCATCGGCAGCCGCGGCAACATCGCCGTCGAACCGGAGCCGCGGGCCACCATCCAGGAGTTCGCTCTCGACGGCTCCGGCCAACGCACGTTTGCAACTGGTTTGCGCAACCCCATCGGCGTGGAATTCTATCCCGGCACCACCGATCTCTATACGGTGGTCAATGAGCGCGACGGCCTGCACGACGAATTGGTGCCCGAATATATGACCCGGGTGCAAGACGGCGGCTTCTACGGCTGGCCGTACAGTTATCTCGGCTCCCACCCCCAACCCAACTTTTTCGACCGGCGTCCCGACCTGGTCGCCGCCGCCATCGTGCCCGATACCTTGTTCCGCTCTCACTCGGCGCCCATCGGCATTGCCTTTTACACCGCCGATCAATTTCCCGAAGAGTTTCACGGCGGCGCTTTCGTCACCATGCACGGCTCATGGAACGCGGCCCAACCCCGCGGTTACAACGTCGCTTTCGTGCCGTTTGAAAACGGCCGGGCGAAAAACGAATACATGGTGTTTTCCTCGGGCTTCTGGGCTCGCGGTGAAAACCGCGCCCGGGTGTGGGGCCGTCCCGCCGGTGTGGCCGTCGCGACAGATGGCTCTTTACTCGTGGCAGACGATGTCAGTGATACGGTCTGGCGTTACACCTATACGGGCGGTTAAGGGAACAGACAGGTAAACAGGGGCGGATAAGCGGTCATGGATAAATCGGATGCAACCGACTCATTTTGGACCAAAGCCAAAAAGTCCGGCGCTGATGTCGGCGACGACTATTGGGTGCGGCGCATCGGCGGTGATGCGGAGACCGTCAACATCATCATCGGTCTTATTTTAGAGCGGGAAAAGTGCGGCACCTTCGGGATCAAAATGTTGCAGGACCGCAACCCGGCCATAACGCCGTCGCTGGGAAGCGTCGCCGTGCTGGTGGATATGGACGGCAAGCCCCACGCCGCCATCAAAACCACCACAATCACCTCGGTCGCCTACAAAGACATCACCGAAGACCATATTTCCGTCGAAGGTCCCGTCGCACGCAAACTCGAGGTCTGGCAAAACATTCACTGGCCCTATTGGACCCGTTTGTTAGAGCCCTACGGGTTAGAGCCCTACGGGTTAGAGCCCAATGGCGATATGATTGTCATGGTCGAACACTTCGACGTGGTGTATCCGCCTCTACCGTAAATAAAAGATCGAGGGACGTATGGAGAAGACAGAACAAACAGACGCCTTCTTTGAAAAAGTAAAAGAAGTGCATCCCGGTGCGGGAGACGACTACCGCGTACGTAGTCTCGGCGCTGATCAGGACATGGCGGAAATGCTGTTTGACCTCATCAAAACGGGCAACAAGTCAGGCACCTTCGGTCTCAAGATGCTGCACGACCTCGACCCGGTGAACGCGCCTAAGGTTGGCCAGATAACCGTCATGGTGGATTTCAACGGCAAACCGCATCTAGCCGTCAAGGTCGTGGAGGTCACACCGGTGGCCTACAAGGATGTCACCGACGACCATGTCGCCGTTGATGGCCCTACCATGCGCAAGGTGGAGGCGTGGAAAGGGGTGCACTGGCCGTTTTGGACCGAGCTCCTCGCCAAACACGGCATGACACCAAGCGAAGACATGATCGTCGAGGTGGAGCGCTTCGAGCAGATCTACCCCATACCGTCCTAAGCCGTGGCGGACCTGCGCCGTCTTTCACCGGACGACCGCCCGGCTGTCGATGCGTTTTTAGAGAAACACCGGGCATCGTCCATGTTCTTGCGCGCCAATCTGTTCACCAGCGGCATTGAAGACGGCCCGGACAGATTTCACGGCCTCTACATAGGTGCTTTTGACGGCAACGTGGTGACCGATGTTGGCGCCCACTACTGGAACGACAACATCATCCTGCAAGCGCCAAACGTTCCGGTGGAACTGGCGCAAGCGCTCGCCAAAACCTCCGGCCGGCCCATCAGCGGCATCATTGGACCTTGGGATCAAGTCAAAGCGGCGGAGCCCGAACTGGATCTAGACCGCTCGCGATTGGGCAAGGTGGTTCCGGAATTCCTTTATGCGCTCGACCTCACCGCCATGACGGTACCGGAGTCTCTTACATTAGGTGAAGTGTCCTATCGCCGTGCTGAAGAGCGTGACCTGACAACACTGGTGCAATGGCGCCGCCAGTACGATTTGCACACCATGGGCTATGCAGAGCATGCCATCGACGATACCGCCAATGAGGAAATGCTCGCAGGTATGATCGATGACAAGCGCTTGTGGGTGCTGGAAGGGGCAGGGGAAAAAGAGAACCATCTCGTTGCCATGACCGGGTTCAACGCCGCCTTACCCGACGTGGTCCAGGTAGGGGGCGTGTTCACGCCTGAGGATCAACGGGGCCGGGGCTATGGCCGCGCCGTCGTCGCCGGCTCTCTATTGGACGCCAAAGCCGAAGGGGTGGCGGAGACCATCCTCTTTACCGAGACCGATAATTATTCAGCCCAGAAGGCCTATGAGTCTCTCGGCTTCGTACGCATCGGCGATTACGGTATGGTGGTGCTGGATCCAAGTTGAAAATCACCACGCTGAACAAACAACGAAGGACGCACAAATCATGACCCGCTCTATTGTCATTGGCGAAGGCCCGGCCCTGCCGGACGACGCCGTTCTCGATGAATTCTGGGCCAAGGCCAAAGCAGCGGTGCCTGACCTTCAAGACGATCATCAGGTCCGCTCCATCGGCATCGACGAAGAAACCACCGGGCTTATTCTCGACTTCATCAACGACGGCACAAAGGTCGGCACCTTCAGTCTGCCCTGGGTGATGGAAGCGGAGGGTCATCCCGAAACCAAACCGGGTACGCCCATTATTCTCACCGGCTACGACGGTACGCCGGAAGCGGTTGTCCGCATTGGCGAGACGTACAACACCACCTTTGGCGACATCAGCGAAAAGGAAACCAAAATGGACGGCCCACCGGTGCAAGACCTGGCGGTGTGGAAGCCCTTGCATCGCGACTACTGGAACGGATTGATGTCCAACTACGGCAAAAGCTGCACCGACGACATGCCGATCATCGTCGAGCCGTTTGAGTTGGTCTATTCGGCGAGGCAATGATGCGCGCACTTCTCACCGTCCTTGCCCTAGCGCTGACAGCCCCTCCTGCGGCTTTGGCGCAAAGCGTTGAAGAGTTTTGGCAATCCTGTTTGCCGACCCTGTCGACGCCACCAGCCGATGGCTACTATCGAGTGCGCTCCATCGGCGGAACGCCGGAAACCACCGAGGCCATCACCCGATTGATCCTCGCCGGCGATAAGACGGGTACGTTTACCTCGCCGTGGATGTACGAGGGCGACCGTTCGATCACGCCGGTGGTCGGCGGCTATTCGGTGCTGACGGATTCAAAGGGTGCGCCGGCGGCGGTTTTGAAAACCACCATGCTGATGACCCTGCCGTTCAATCAGATCACTGAAAACGAAACCGCCGTCGACGGCCCGCCCGTACGCCCGTTGGAAATCTGGCGGCCCATCCATGTCGACTTCTTCACCAATGAACTGGCCGCGCGCGGGAAATCCTTCGCCCAAGACATGCCGGTGACGGTGGAAGCCTTCGAGGTGGTTTGCCGGGGATGACATAACGTTTAGGTTTAACGGGTGAAACATCACTACTATGTGATATTTGGTGCAGCAGTTCGCCCCGACGGAACACCAAGCGGCACCCTTGCCCGGCGGGTGCGTGGTGCTTGGGATGCGGCAAAACAAGACTCGGACTCAAAAATTATCGTGACTGGTGGCCAAGGACGTTTTGGTCCACCAGAAGCAAACGTGATGCGCGACCTACTAATTTCTCTTGGCTGTAACCCCGTTCGCATCGTTGTAGAAGACCAAGCAGAAGATACGTTTTCTTCGGTCGTAAATTGCACTCGAATGATAAATGCAGACGGGAAGCCTCAAGGTCCCATAGCAGTCTGTACCAGTTCCTATCACGTTGTTCGGTGCCAGGCTCTGTTTGCGCTTCTCGGTGTGAAAACCTCAGCGCGCCCAGTGCGACATGAACGGGTTCATTTGGGGATATTAAAATGAACCTATTACTGGCTTAGAGACTTCGTCGCCCTACCTTATGATGCCTGTCTTATGATAGTATCAGGTCAGAAAGACAATTTTGGGGAGAGCGGCGGGGACGCCACTTAGTGGAACAATGAATTTCAAGCTAATCGCTGTCACTGCAGTTTCTGTCGGAGTTATTGCTGCAGGAGTTGTCTACTGGGCAATAGACGACGGAATTAATACGGTCGATCCAGCAATAGAAGATCCAGACACCCAACGAGCTCAAAATCTTAGAGCCTGACCGAAAAAGAATTGAGTGGAATCAGTCCCTTGTGATTCCCTTGTTGTGTTCGCCAGCAAGGAGGATAACAAGATGTGGACTGACGCCACTCGTGAGAAATATGAGCGCGAGGCGCACCGCTACGCAAGCGATCTGAGCGATACCGAATGGTGCGTGATCGAACCCCATATGCCGCCCGCAAGGGCTCTGGGCCGCCCGCGCAAGACGGATATGCGGGAAGTGATGACCGCGATCCTGTACATGGCCCGCAGCGGCTGCCAGTGGCGCATGCTGCCCGGCGAGTTTCCGCCGCGCAGCTCGGTTCAGTACTATTTCTACAAGTGGCGCGACGACGGGACGTGGCAGGAGGTCAACCGGGCGCTTCTGGCGCGCACCCGCGAGGCCGAGGGGCGGGCCGCTGCCGCGACTGCCGGGGTGATCGACAGCCAGTCGGTGAAGACCACGGAAAGCGGAGGTCCGCGCGGGTTTGACGCGGGTAAGAAGGTGATGGGCCGCAAGCGCCATATCGTGGTGGACACTGGCGGGCGGTTGCTCGGTGCCGTGGTCCACGAGGCTGACATCCAGGATCGCGACGGTGCGCCGTCGCTGCTCGCCGAGGTGGGGGCGTGGTTTCCCGGGGTCGGCCATATCTTCGCCGACGGCGCTTACGCCGGCCCTAAGCTGGCCGGGGCGCTGAAGAAGATCGGCGACTGGGCGCTGGAGATCGTCAGGCGCAACGACAAGGCGGACGGCTTCGTTGCGCTGCCGCGCCGTTGGGTGGTCGAACGCACCTTCGCATGGTTCGGGCGCAGCCGCCGCCTTGCGAAGGACTTCAAGGCGACCGTCGAGAGCGCCCTTGCCTGGCTCCTGATCGCCAGCATCCAAGTCTTCATCCGTAGACTAGCAAGGTTATGAAAATAAACGATTCTTTTCCGGCCAGACTCTTAGACCAGCCCGTCCAGCATTCGGTATAGCAATCGCTGCTATACAACCTTCCGGTCAACATCAGTTCACTTTTCCCCGCGAAGCTGCACAACGCTTGCTGGCTTTCCTTTTAGATCGCCGTCAGACTGACAACGGGATTGCAAGAGCTGTGCGCGAAGATTCTTATATCTATCATGTAGAGGGTGATCCGTCCGTCCCACCGCGAGTTTGCCGAGACGAAACCTAACTGGTGAGAGCGTTAATATTAGTCTTGTTTCAAGCCACCTTTGAATTCCAACGCCTTCAACCCTCCTCCACTATGCACTCCGCTTCGATCTCCACCAGCCAGTCGTCGCCGATGAGTTTGTGTACCGCCAGCATGGTCGCCGCCGGTTTGATGTCTTTGAACATCTCACCATGGGCGCGGCCGACCGCTTCCCAATCCTCGACGTTGATCAGATAGGTGCGCGTGCGCACCACATCGCTCAGTGATCCGCCGAGATCGGCGATGGCTGTTTCGATGATGGCAAGACAGCGTTTGGCCTGACCGTAAGCATCGCCCGGTGCGGCGGTTGTTCCGTCTTCGCCAATGGGGCCGGTCCCGGCGACAAAGATGTGATTGCCCACACGCACCGCCCGGCAAAAGCCAATGGTGTCTTCGTAAGGTGAACCGGAGGTGGTGGAGCGGCGGCGCATGAAAGTGTTCCTGACGATTAAAGGGCTTTGCGGTCAAAGCGCTTTTCTAAAAGTGAGACTGATGCGGCCGTCCAATCCGGGCAAGGGGCTGGTGCCGGGATAGATCTTTCGCACACCGTGAAAGCGCATGCGGCTGTCCCCGCCCATGAGAAGGACATCGCCGCTTTCAACGACAAAGACAATGGGTTTGTCCGAGCGCTCAAACCCGCCGATCAAAAAATCCGCTGCTGCGCCCAAACACACCGTAACGATGGGCTGATTGAAATCCGCTTCGTCTTTGTCTTGATGCAGGCCCATCTTGGCGCCCCGGCCGTAGTGGTTGATCAGGCAGGCATCGGCGGAAAAATCGGGCCAGGGTGTGCCGGCGACAATCTCCGTAAGACGTTGCAAAAACGTCGGCGGCATTTTGGGCCAAGGCGCGCCCGAGCCGGGCTGGGTCTCTGTGTAGCGGTAGCCCTTGGCATCGCTCCACCAGCCGACGGTGCCGCAGTTGGTCATCTCCGCCGAGTAAAGCCCGCCAGACTTGGTCCGGGCCTGGCGGAACGGGGCTCTGGTCTCGATCCGGCGGACAGCGGCCAGCAGTCTCGCTTGATCATCAGTGGTGACAGCCGCCCTTCGATGAAGAGTCCCTTCCGGCAGCTCAGGGGCAAAAAGCACGTGCACTAATCCTGAGAGTCTTTCCTTGAATTCCTTGTCAATTCGTCAAGCTGTTCAAGATTGAACCGCCGGGAAAACATGATGTTTGTTTTATCCCAATCGGGGCCGCGTATTGGACCAAACTCCTTGTACTTGAGTAGCGAAAAACAATCCAAATCTTCCGGATAGGTACTTTTCATGAGGGTTAAAACATGCCCCGATTTTTCCATCTCTGGCACGATTTGAATGGCGAGGTGCTGTTTGTACCAGAACGCCGTACTTGGCCGGCATAAATAGAGTTTGCCAAAACCCATCAGGAAAGGAACAAATCTTTCCCGATATCTATTCAAGTATTCGACGGTAGAAAAGGTTATTTGTGGAAATGCATAATTGAAGAAGGGTCTTGCCTAGCAGAGCATAGCCGATGGCGGCATAAAGCTCTGTATGGTAATGAAAAACCGATACTCGAAAAGTTCCAAACTTTCTGAAGCTCAGATTCGCCTTGTCGTGAAGTGCTTTGCCGCTGATCTCACGGCGCTGCAAACGGCCGCGATTTGCGGCGTAAATCGCAACACTGTGAACCGGATCTACCGCGGCCTGAGGGAGCGGATCCTCGCGGCTTGCGAAGCACAGCGCCCGTTCTTCGGCGTGGTCGAGGTCGATGAGAGCTTCTTCGGTGCCAGACGCATCAAAGGCAAGCGCGGACGCGGAGCCTATGGCAAGACAGTCGTCTTCGGGATCTTCGAACGCGAAGGGCAGGTCTACACCGAGATCGTCCCGGACTGCTCAAAGTCAACGCTACAGGGGATTATTCGGGGCAGGGTCGATCCAAGCACCGTCGTCAACTCCGATGGATGGCGCGGCTACAACGGCCTCGTCGATCTCGGCTATGGTCACTTCCGGGTCGACCATTCCTGCGATGAGTTCGCCCGCGGCCCGGTTCACATCAATGGCATCGAGGGCTTCTGGGGCATGGCCAAGGTGCGGCTCGTAAAGTTCATGGGTGTGCCCAGACACACATTCCACCTCCACCTCAAGGAAACCGAGTGGCGCTTCAACCATCGGGCTTCCAACAAGGTCAGGCTTCTGCTACGTCACCTGCGAGAAAAACCGATCTGCTAGGCAAGACCCTTGAAGAAATCGTCGACAACGACAATGCCTGACTCCTTCGTCAACTGGTGTGCCAAATCCAGATCACTGATGACAGAAGGTCCGCTGTGTTCTCCATCGATATGAAACCATCGTACTGACCGCGGTTTTATGCCTAAATCATCCGTGGAAATCATTCTTGAATCCACCTCATGCAGATGGACGGATTCGAGGCTTTTCAGACCCGCCAACTTTAAAGCCGCTTCAATTTCTGGTGCTTTTATCTGGATGTCGATGAGGATGATTTTTTCTTCCTGAGTTGCATCCGCATGGGCTGCCAGGATAGATGCGGTTTTGCCCATCCATGCGCCCACTTCCATGACATGCCCAAAACAGCTGAATTCCCGCTGTTTTCTTAAGAGATACCGCCATATGAGAAAGGATGCGGGATTGCACCATCCCTCAATGTCCGCCCATTTGCCTTCCAGTTCATCTAGGGTGTGGACGGTAGTGTCCAGAATCTTTCGCACTTTTTGTATTGGGCTGGTGGCTGATTTGGTCAGGCCGTGTTCCTTTGCTGCGTGAGTAGATTCATATTCATGTATCGTTTTAGGGACCATTTGCTTCCGGCTATGTGTCTTAACCTTGCTGCAGCCAAGTTGAGCGCCGATTGACCGTCAGGGAACGCTCCGACTACGCGGGTACCGTTCAAGACCTGACGGTCATCCTTACGCTGAGGACCGCGCCCCTGTTTGGGAAGAAGTGGGCCGATCACCGACCACTCCTCATCTGTCAAATCAAACCGTGCCACTCTTGCCTCCAATAAAAGAGGCTGTGAATCACACCTGCTTAGGTAAAATCAAGACATTGAATTGGGTTCACACCCTAGATTATCTGCGATGGTCATTGCTGTCCTATTTTGGGTGAACGGTTTTGCCGCAATTATGGCCCCAAAACAGTCCGAAGCCGGGGAAAAAAGAGTCGCTCTCCCCGTTGCGGGGGAAACGTCCACCCCCTATATACCCAGCGACCCTGGAGGGGGAACCGGGTCGTGGTTCAGACCATGGATTTCCTCCCCATTTTTACTTTTGGGGGATGTCCCCAGGCGCCGCCAGCGGGCCGGAGGTATCCGCCTCAACAAGAAGGATAAAACCCTATGGGCAAAGTTATTGGTATCGACCTTGGGACCACCAATTCCTGTGTCGCCGTGATGGAGGGGTCCGACCCGCGGGTGATCGAAAACGCCGAAGGCGCGCGCACAACCCCTTCCATGGTGGCCTTTTCCGATGCTGGCGAACGTCTGGTCGGCCAGCCGGCCAAGCGCCAGGCGGTGACCAACCCGGAAAACACCCTGTTCGCCATTAAGCGCCTCATCGGCCGGCGCTTCGACGACCCCACGGTCAAGAAGGATCAGGGTCTGGTGCCTTACTCCATCATCAAGGGCGATAACGGCGATGCCTGGGTGGAAGCCTCCAACGATAAATACGCGCCGTCGCAAATCTCCGCCTTCATTCTGCAGAAGATGAAAGAAACGGCGGAAAGCTATCTCGGTGATACCGTCACCGAAGCGGTGATCACCGTCCCCGCTTATTTCAACGACTCTCAACGCCAAGCCACCAAGGACGCCGGCAAAATCGCCGGGTTGGATGTGTTGCGCATTATCAACGAACCGACGGCGGCCGCTCTTGCTTACGGCATGGACAAGGAAGCCTCAGGCACCATCGCCGTGTATGACCTGGGCGGCGGCACGTTTGATATTTCCATTCTCGAGATCGGCGACGGTGTGTTCGAAGTGAAGTCCACCAATGGGGATACCTTCCTTGGCGGGGAAGACTTCGATGCCCGCATTATCGATTATCTGGCCGACGAGTTTAAAAAGGAAAACGGCATCGATCTGCGCGAAGACCGGCTTGCTTTGCAGCGTCTCAAAGAGGGTGCGGAAAAAGCCAAGATCGAACTGTCCAGTTCCGGCCAGACGGAAGTGAACCTACCGTTCATTACGGCTGACGCTTCAGGGCCGCAACACCTCAACATCAAACTGACCCGGGCCAAGCTGGAAGCGCTGGTGGACGATCTCATTCAGCGCACCGTCGATCCCTGCAAGAAGGCGCTCAAAGACGCCGGGCTCAAGCCCAACGAAATCTCCGAAGTGATTCTCGTCGGCGGCATGACCCGCATGCCCAAGGTGCAGGAAACGGTGAAGGACTTCTTCGGCCGCGAGCCCCACAAGGGGGTGAATCCCGATGAAGTGGTGGCCCTCGGTGCGGCCATTCAGGCCGGTGTGCTCAAGGGCGACGTCAAAGATGTGTTGTTGCTGGACGTCACGCCATTGTCTCTCGGCATCGAAACCCTAGGCGGCGTGTTCACCCGGCTGATCGACCGCAATACCACCATCCCGGCGCGCAAGAGCCAAACCTTCTCGACCGCGGAGGACAATCAGCAAGCGGTGACCATCCGCGTCTTCCAGGGCGAGCGCGAAATGGCGGCCGATAACAAGCTGCTCGGCCAGTTCGATCTCATGGGCATCCCTTCAGCCCCCCGCGGCGTGCCGCAGATTGAAGTGACGTTTGATATCGACGCCAACGGCATCGTCAACGTCTCGGCTAAGGACAAAGCCACGGGCAAGGAACAGCAAATCCGTATCCAGGCCTCCGGTGGTCTGTCTGATGACGACATCGATCAAATGGTCAAGGATGCCGAAGCCCACGCCGATGAAGACGAAAAGAAGCGTGAGCTGGTGGACGCCCGCAATCAAGCTGACAGTTTGATTCACACTACGGAAAAGACGTTGTCCGAGCATGAGGACAAGGTCGACGCCGCTGACAAGGAAAACATCCAAGCCAAAGTGCAAGAGCTCAAAGACGTGCTTGAGTCCGAAGATGCCGATGACATCAAGGCCAAGACGGAAGCGCTCATGCAGGCGGCCATGAAGCTGGGCGAAGCCATGTATCAGGCCGAGCAGGAAGCGCAGGCGGCCGCCGGTGAGGCGGGCGAAGCCGGTGGTGATGATGGTACCGGTGATGCTGCCGGCGACGATGCCGCTGATGATGCCGAAGTGGTTGACGCCGACTTTGAAGAAGTCGACGACAAAGAAGAAGACAAGAGCTGACGCGTTCTGCGTTGCGCTGTTGTTTTGGTTCGGTTCAATGACCTTTTCAAAAGCATACCCGGACTCGGCCCGGCTGTATTGCGTAGAGGTGCGTGATGGCCAAACGTGACTTCTACGACGTGCTCGGCGTCAAGAAAGGCGTTTCAGGGGATGAGTTGAAAACGGCCTATCGCAAGCTCGCCATGAAGTATCACCCGGACAAAAATCCGGACGACAAAGATGCCGAGCAAAAGTTTAAAGACATCAACGAAGCCTACGAAGTTCTAAAAGACGAACAAAAAAGGGCAGCCTACGATCAGTTCGGCCATGCGGCCTTTGAGCAGGGCGGTCCGCGGGCAGGCGGCGGTGGTTTCGATTTCGGCGGCGGTTTTGCCGACATCTTCGATGAAATGTTCGGCGACATCATGGGAGGCCGGCGTGGCTCCCGTGGCCGGGCTCAAGCCCGGGGTCAGGACCTCCGTTACAACATGGACGTGACTTTGGAGGACGCCTTTCACGGCAAGAAAGCGACCATCACGGTACCGTCCTCGGCCACCTGTGAATCCTGCAACGGCACCGGGGGAAAGGACGGCGCTGCTCCGGACACCTGTTCCAGCTGCAATGGGGCGGGCAAAGTCCGCAGTCAGCAAGGGTTCTTTACGGTCGAGCGCACCTGCCCGTCTTGTGGCGGCGCAGGCAAAGTGATCACCGATCCCTGCCATGACTGCCGGGGGTCCGGCCGGGTGCGCAAAGACAAAACCCTGGAAGTCACCATTCCCCCCGGCGTGGAAGACGGCACCCGCATTCGCCTCGCCGGAGAAGGAGAGGCGGGGATGCACGGCTCTCCTCCGGGTGATCTCTATATTTTCTTAAGCGTCAAACCACACCGTCTGTTCCAGCGGGATGGCGCCAACCTTTACATGCGCGCACCCTTGTCCATGACCACCGCCGCCCTGGGCGGTGAGATTGAAGTGCCCACCATCGAAGGGGGCAAGGTCCGCGTGTCCATTCCCCACGGCTGTCAGAACGGCCATCAGTTCCGTTTGCGGGGCAAGGGCATGAACGTTTTGCGCTCGACGGCACGGGGCGACATGTTCCTCGAAGCCGCCATTGAAGTGCCGGTCAATCTCACGACCAAGCAAAAGGATCTGCTGCGCGAGTTTGAACAAGACAGCGACCAGAAAACCTACAGCCCGGAGGCCCACGGCTTTTTCAACAAGGTCAAAGCCTTTTTTGAAGATTAGCCCGACTGGTGTTCTGACAGATGATTGGCTTTACAGCCGTCCAGTTAACCGCTGACGCCAGGTGAGTTTCTGCGGCAACGAGTCCTTATCCTCCAGATAAGACCAATAGAATGACATGGTGTATTTGGTCGTCACTTTAGGTGTGACACCCCGGTGGAGATGAGTCCAAAAAGGCGGAAAAATGACAATTTTTCCAGCCTCTGGGCGAACCTTGAGGTTTTGGTGAGCAAATTCCGTGTAGCCGTCTTCGGCGACGTCTGACAAATATAGTAAGCACGCCAAAACACGTTCGGCCGTGTCATTGTTGGCGTTATCGGCGTGCCAGTCGAATGACTGACCCGGATCCACCCGCTCGATCCGCGGATAACGGCAACCCACATGCCCCGATGCAAGATGCGTAGCCAAGGCAGGAAACTCAGACGCATAATCCGTAACCACTTTTGTTACCGCGCTGTGGGTCTGAATGACCACATCCTTCCAATCGTCCATGGTGTCGTTGAGATGTAGGATGGTGCCCGTTCGGCCGGGGTCGACGCGTTCCCGACCGACCCGACCGACAGTCGAAGGATGACACGTTTGCCCGCATTTCTCTCCAGACTTTTCTCATGGGGAAAGCGCCCTCACGTCACCCCCTCCCTTGAGGGAACGGCCCCTCAGGCGCCGTTGATCACCCATCTCCTCACTTTGACAGAGCGCACCCAACAAAAAGGGTCTGAGTCACAAAAGGCGGCGGCAGATGCCTTGTACGAGGCCGGTATGGACTGTTTAAAGGATGATTTTCCGGCTGAGGCAGCCTTTGCATTGGAAAAAGCCGCCAAACTCGGCTGCACCAAAGATTATCTTCACTACAACCTGGCTCTTGCCTTTAGCCGGAGTGGCCAAGCCGAGGCTGCAGATGAAAACTTCCGTCGTGCTGCTGGTGAAGACCGAATTGATAGGGAAGGCGACAGTTTTTTTCTGCGCAATCTGTACGCCTTACCCGACATCTCCCTCGCCGAGCTAAAACAACACGCAATGATCTGGTCTGAACGGCATGCAGCACAGGTTCAGCCGTTTACTCATGTCCGTTCGCAAACATCGAGTACCGTGTTGAACGTGGGATTTTTATCATCCCGCTTTCGCCGTCACGCCGTCGGGTTTCTTTCTCTCGGCGCTCTGGAACATCTCGATAAATCCCGGTTTGAAATTCATCTGTTTTCAAGCGGCGGTTCCAAAGACGATTACACCGACCGGTTTTTTGCTCTGGCAAAGGAAGTCCATGACATTTCTACGTTGAGCGACCAAGCGGCGGCCGAACTCATTCGCGCCAAAAGTATTGATATCTTAATCGATATGGCGGGCCACTCCGCTGGCAGCCGTCTTGGGGTGATGGCGCGCAAGCCGGCGCCCGTTCTGGCCAAATGGGTTGGCGGACAGCACGGCACCACCGGACTTGGCGCGATTGATTTTTTCATCACCGATGAGACTGAAACGCCGCCGGACAACGACGTTCATTTTGTCGAAACGCCCATACGGCTGCCCAATAGCTACGGAGTTTATACGCCGCCGTTCGATGCACCGCCTGTTAACAACTTGCCCTGCGGCTCTGATGACACGGTTACTTTTGGCAGCTTTAACAACATTACGAAAATCAGCCGTCCGACCGTTAAGGCCTGGTCGCGCATTCTCAATGCTGTGCCCGGCTCCCGTTTGGTACTCAAACACTTTGCTTTGTCTGAAAACCGCACCCGGGACCGGCTCGCCGCTCTTTTTCTTGCCCACGGCGTTTCCCCGTCGCGGTTGATCCTTCGTCCGCCAACGGAGCAGACCAACCATATGGCCAATTATCATGACATAGATATCGCGCTCGATCCGTTTCCCTGGTCTGGCTGTGTCACCACCTGCGAGAGCCTTTGGATGGGCGTGCCGGTTCTGGCCTTGCCGGGCGTTGCTTTCTGTCACCGTCACTCGGCGAGCTTCCTCTCCACCATCGGATTGCACGACTGGATCGCGAACGACATTGAGGCTTACGTGGAAAAAGCCGTCGGGTTTGCTGAAAAGCGCGAAAGCCTTAAAGACTTACGTCAGTCCCTGCGCGAACGCATGCGCTCCTCGGCTCTGTGCGACGCCCCTGGTTTTGCCAGGGATTTTGAAAGACTCTTAGCAGGCTGCTGAAAAAGTCTTCCTTTTGAGGCTTTGGAATGATTCTTTCTCTTTGTTGATTGCATGGAGGAAGTAATGCGTGGAGGCGACGATCGGACGGAGGGTCTTTTTTCTTATGTGAGCTGCGAGGCTCGTGTTCCGGCGACGCATCCGCTTCGCCTGATCCGTGGGCTGGTTGATGAGGCGCTGGAGCTTATGTCGCCGGATTTCGAGGGGTTGTATTCGAAGATCGGGCGTCCCTCGATCCCGCCGGAGAAGCTGTTGCGTGCGCTCCTGTTACAGGCCTTTTACTCAATCCGCTCGGAACGTCAGCTGATGGAGCAGATGGATTACAACCTGTTGTTCCGTTGGTTCGTCGGATTGTCGATGGACAGTGCGGTGTGGGATGCGACGACGTTCAGCAAGAACCGCGACCGGCTGCTGGATGGAGAGGTTGCGCGGAGGTTCCTGGCGGTGGTTGTGGAGCAGGCGCGTCGGCGCGGCCTGCTGTCGGACGATCACTTTTCCGTGGACGGGACGCTGATCGAGGCCTGGGCGTCGATCAAGAGCTTCCGCCCCAAGGACGGCGGCGACGAGCCGCCGGGGCCGGGGCGCAACTCGGAGAGGACCTTCCACGGCGAGAAGCGGTCCAACGAGACCCATGCCTCGACGACCGATCCCGACGCCCGGCTGTACCGCAATACGGCCGATCCATCGTGTTCTTCACCTGGGCCGGCTTCGACGAGATGGACGAAGTCAACGGTTCAGGATCGGCCGAACTCCTCGACGACGGATCGTTGGAGATTGAGTTCGCCTATCATCTCGGCGATAAGGCCACCCTCAAAGCCGAACCAGCCACTTTTTCAGCAGCCTGCTAGAACAACTCAATGCGCCTGATATTTTCAAACGGTTTGCTGAAACGGAACGGGGCATGGTTTTGGTCACCGGCCCGACGGGATCAGGCAAATCGACAACATTGGCGGCCATGATTGACTACATGAACGCAACCACGGACCGTCATATTCTTACCATTGAGGACCCCGTTGAGTTTGTTCACTCGGCAAAGAACGCACTTATCAACCACCGGGAAGTGGGCCGGCATACGGATTCCTTTGCCCGCGCCCTTAAGAGCGCCTTGCGTGAAGACCCCGATGTCATTCTCGTCGGCGAAATGCGGGACCACGAAACCATTTCCTTGGCCCTGACGGCGGCTGAAACAGGTCACTTGGTCATGGGAACGCTGCACACCAGTTCCGCGGCCAAGACCTTTGACCGGATCATCGACGTGTTCCCTGCCGGTGAACAGGGGATGGTCCGCGCCATGATTGCAGGTTCGTTGCAGGCCGTGGTCAGTCAGGTTCTTCTCAAGAAGAAGGGCGGCGGACGGGTGGCGGCTCACGAAATCATGGTCGGCACGTCGGCCGTACGCAACCTCATCCGAGAAGCCAAGATCCCGCAGATTTACTCCATGATCCAGGTGGGCCAACGCTACGGCATGCAGACCATGGAAGAAGCCTTGAAGAGACTTCAAGACGAAGGGCTGATTGATGACGAACAAGCAGCCGAAGCGGCGGCAATGACCAAGGATGATGGCGATGCAGCAGAAGAGTCCGGCGGCGGTGGAGCCGCAGCTGCCAAACCAGCTGCGCCAAAGCCCGCGCCAGAACCAGCCAAACCTGCGGCAGACGCTGCACCAAAGAAATCGAAGTCCTTCTTCTAAAGGTCATCGATACGAACAAATAACAGTTACGGGGCCGAAAACGGCCCCGTCTTTTCGGCGATAGGGAGACGCATCAATGGTCGATTCTCGTTTTGAATCTTGGCTTAAGGAGTTAGCCGGTCCGGGTGGATCAGACCTGTACATCACGGCCCATGCCCCGCCAACATGGCGCGGGGACGAAGGCTTTAGAAACCTTCAGGGCGACGCCCTGTCAGTAGACGATGTGGACGGCATCATCTCGTCCTTTCTAAACGATAAACAGAAAGCCGAGTTTGACGAAACCGGCGAGTTCAACATGGCACTGGTCATGGACGACGTCGGCCGGTTTCGCCTTAATCTTTTCCGGCAGCGGCAAATGCCGGGCATTGTCGCCCGCATCATCAGGTCCGAAATTCCAACCTTGGAGCAGTTAAAGCTGCCGGCGCTCCTCGGCGATCTAGTGATGGAAAAGCGGGGACTGATCTTTGTTGTCGGTGGAACCGGATCAGGGAAATCGACCACGCTGGCAGCGATGATCGGCCACCGGAACAATTCCGCGCCGGGACATATCATCACCATCGAAGACCCGGTGGAGTTCGTTCATGAACACAAACAGTGTTTGGTCACACACCGGGAAGTGGGTGTGGACACGGACAGTTTTGACGCCGCGCTCAAGAATACCTTGCGGCAGCATCCAGACGTCATTCTCATCGGTGAAATCCGCGATATGACGACCATGGAGCATGCCATCAACATCGCAGAAACAGGCCATTTAGCGATGGCCACGCTCCATGCCAACAATGCCAACCAGGCCATAGAGCGGGTGGTAAACTTCTTCCCGCAGGAAATGCATCATCAGATCCTGCTTAATCTCTCTCTAAACCTTCGTGGCATTGTTTCTCAACGGTTAGTACGCAAAGAAAGCGGTGGCCGCGCGGCAGCCCTCGAAATCCTGCTCAACCAGGGTTACATCAAAGAGATGATCGGCAAAGGCGAAGTCAAAGAACTCAAGTTGGTCATGGCCGAGAACGAGCCCAGCGGTATGCAAACGTTCGATCAGGCCTTGCTCAAACTTTGGAAAGCGGGCGATATCAGTGAAGAAACCGCCATTGGCGAAGCCGACAATGCCGGCGATCTCAAGCTCAAAATGAAGCAGGAATCAATTGCGGGCGGAGAAGGCGGAGGCTTGCAAGAAGTCGACACGTCAAAGCTGTCCTTGTAACGCAATACAGCGGACCGATTCGAACAACTTCAGGACGTATTTTTTTAAGCGGCTTCGCTTTGCTCAATCGACTGAAGAAAAGCGCGCTCCAAGTTTGCCGATCCGTATTTGCCTATGAACTCCAAGGGCGCACCTAAATATATCAAACCGCCGTTATGAATGATGCCGATACGGTCTCAGATTTCTTCGATATCGGCCAATATGTGAGAGCTGAAGAATAAGGTCCGCTTACTTTTCTTCGCTTCCAAAAGGCGATCCTTGAGAAGGACCCGCGAGCGGGGGTCCAAACCACTCATGGGTTCATCGAGAATCATGAGAGGGACATCGGCCAAAAGGACACCGATAAGCCCCAGTTTTTGCCCCATGCCTTTTGAGTAGGTCTTAACCCTCTGGTTCAGTGCCGATACCTGAAATCCCAGCCCCTCGGCGATCGTTTCTGCACGGGGCTTGTCGACAGTCTGAGAGAAATAACGCAGCAGCAGCGTCAGGTGTTCCCACCCGGTAAGTTGGGCGGAAGGCATAAACTTTTCCGGAAGGTAAATCATTTTCTGTCGTGCAGAAGCCATGGAACTCGGTTGGCCAAAAAACTCAACGACGCCGGTGGCCTGCCCCAGCGCGAGAATGGCTCTGATCAACGTCGTTTTCCCGGCCCCATTAAGCCCGATAAGGCCAAACGCCTCACCTGGCTTGAGTGTAAAGCTTATGTCTTTGATGATTTCGGTCTTGCCGTAAGACGCCGACACCCCTTCCAAGTGTAGGGGCGTGTCATCAGAGGGTTCTAATCCCATTGCCCTTCAAGAATGACGCCTGTCTGACTGATAAATGTCTGATTTGGTTCCAGACGTACCGGCCGCATTCCAACTGCGCTGAGCGGTACAATCATTTCAACCTGTGCGGAACTGATATTCACGACCTCAAAGGAATCGACTTCCACATTCGGACCGATAGGCACGCCGTTGACCCATATGGTCCAAGCCTCTGGACCAAAATAGACAATGGAAGAGAGAAAAAGGTTTGCTTGCTCAATCGCTTCAGTTCTGAGCACCTCTTCGGTCACGTCCCCTCCCGCGATACGGCTTTGAATTTCGTTTAGCTCGTCAATCGTGAACATCAATGTGTCGGGAACACTGGCCGCACCAAAAACACTTGCCTCTGCTTCAGATACACCTTCGTCGGCGTCATCAGCTTCTTGCGCTCCCGCAGATGTTGCAAGCGCGATTACAAGGCTGAATGCAATACTGGAAAACTGCCGCAAGGTCTGCTTCATCATTGTTCAGCCTCCCGGTTTGCCTGGGCTGTCCGCCAAGAAAACCGTACGGTGCCGGTTATAATTCCTGAATTCTGACCTTGGGCAACGCGATTTAGCATTTCCGTTGAAATCGATTCAGCCCGCCCCACCTGAAACTCCCTGATAACGATAGTGCCTGGAATCGTACGTACCAACTCTTCGATAAAGGCATACACAGACCGGTCCAGCGCAGCGCCGATTTCGAGAGACAAATTTTCTACTTGGAGCCGATAAGCGTCCGATGCTGAGGGGCCGCCTTGGCCACGGCCCTGATCTGGGCTGGCAGCAAGAGCAAAATTATAGTTGAGCGACATCAAGCCATTTTCGATGGCCACGGTTTGTATCTGCCGTGCCGCTGCACGGCGCGTGTGCGGCATGATCTCATCACTGGCCATGGCTTCTTCAAACCGGCGCTCGTTGTCCTCTACGAACGCGTAGTCATTTCTCGCCCGGTCAATAGAGGCATTAGTGGACTGCAAGTCGTTCTGCAAACGATTGTTCTGGTTCTGCGCCTCATCCCGAGCACCCGTTAAGAAGGGAAAGGATCCGAGAAAAACAATCAGGAAAAAAACAATGATCCCGCCGGATATTAGGACAGGTATTGGAACTTCAGACCATTTCATCGTCCCATCCTCGCAATTCGAAAGCCTGTGTAGAACGCTTCAGCTTCTTGAGTAACGGCTTGTCCATCGGACATATCATCAAGCTCTTCGGAGAATAACCCACCTGACAATCCTTCCTCGGCCTGGGCCGCTACAGGTTCAAGTGTCATTTCAACTTCATATCCCTCGGCAAAGTTCTCCCGCACGCGTGTCTCTAGTGCCGCGGCGACTTGAACAGCTTCATCTGCGGTGGCGATGAGAGAATCCAGTTTCATGGTCACATTGACAATATAGACCGCTTGTCCGCCTCCGCCGCGCCGTCCTCCGGCTGCTTCGGACTGCGTCGTAAAGTCCAAATTAAGAATAACGGCGTCATTTTCCAGCGACCGGAATAGTCCGTTAAGGACCGGCAGCATATCGACTTCACCCGACTTCATGGAATCAAGAACGTCAAAGACATTACGCATGCTGGCCGCTTCGTAAGGAAGCGTGGCAAGATTAGCCTCTTCCTGCGTCAGCGTTGACCTGGCCATGTTCAATTCGTTTTGCAGTCTCTGATTTTCTATATTTATGTTCGACGTTTCGAACAACGTGAAACCGATCCATCCAATGCAGCCAACGAGCCTAGGGTCTGTTGACATTTAACGCATGGCGATGATGGTTTCGACGAGGTTGCAGTTTGCGGCGCAGCTGATGTCGGTCTTGTCGTAGCGTGTTGCGATGCCACGGAATTCCTTGATCTTGGCGAAGTAGTTTTCGATCAGATGTCGCCAGCGGTACATGTGCTTGTCGTAGGCCGCCGGCCGCTTCCTGTTGGCGAGCGAGGGAATGACGGCGCTTGCGCCACGTTGGTCCAGTTGCTCTCGCAGCCAGCCGGCATCGAATGCCTTGTCGGCGATGAGGGCATCGAAGTGAACGTCGTCGATCAACGGCTGGACGCCCATCATGTCGTGGCGCTGGCCAGGGAGCAGCACGAAGCGGACCAGACACCCCAGTGCGTCGACCAGGGCGATGATCTTGGTGGTCAATCCGCCCCGTGATCGGCCGATGGCCTGATTTTGAGTCCCCCTTTTGCGCCGCTCGCCTTCTGGTGAACGCTGACGATGGTGGCGTCGATGAGGGCATATTCGAAATCCGGTTCCGCCGACAACTCCTCGAACAGCCGCTCGAAGACACCCTTCTTCGCCCATCGGCGAAAGCGCTGGAAGACGCTGTTCCAATTGCCGAACGCCGGGGGCAGAGCGCGCCACGGCGACCCTGCGCGCACCCGCCACAAAACCGCCTCCAAAAACAGGCGGTTGTCCGCCGCCGTCACGCCACGGTCCGTCGCCTTGCCCGGTAGATGACGCCAAATTTTCTCCCAAACATTGTCCGTGATCACAAAACGCTCTGACTTCATCAAACACTCCTTGCAAAAGGAGGCTTGAATCACTTTTCCGCGACATTGGGAATCCCCTAAATGTCAACAGACCCTAGCCGCAGCAGCATACGGTGATATCGCAAACGCCAAATCGCGCAAATCGTCCTTGGCATCTCCGAGTGCGACCGACCGGGTCAGAGGCAAGTTCGGCACCCGTTTGGACGAGAACCATGCTGCATGCAATATGTCGCTAAAAGGCTAATCCTCCCGGCCGATGGATCCCAGGCCCAGGTCGGTAGCGGCTTCGTGAGGCGTTTTGATGACGGCGGTTCTGGCAATGCCCCAGTCCAAATTCTTCATTGCCTCACGATTTTCTTCGGAGGTAATAACCACCAGATCAAGAGTGTCACTTGCCAGGTATCCTAACCTTTTGATGTACGTTACCGTGGCTTGAAAATCGCGGTAAATCATGTCCGCAAATTCTGCCGGCGGCGTTTCTTCCGGAGGTGCGGCCGTTAAGGGGGTCAAACACAGCTGGCCATTCTTCTCTATGATTTGGCGAAATCCGCCAGTGACATTGACGCCGATCAGATGGCGCCAGTGATTCCCCTCTTCGACCTCGGGTATATCTTCAGGAAGCAAAGCTTCAATAATATCGACGTTTTCTGAGGCGATTGTATAAAAACCGCGGGTATCGTTAGGAAGACTTTCAACGAAATCCACCCAGCCAGGCACGCGTCCGTCCAAGGGAACGGACGCGAATTCATAACGCAGTGTCCTTTTGGTTTCGCCATCACCTAAGAGACGGGCGCCTCGCAAGTTGACACCCGGATAGGCCATATTGATATGGCGGGCTAGAACTTTACGCCGGTCCAGAACATTGACCTTTGGAATCTCTTCTTCTTGCTGCGACTGGTCCAGCGTATCGAAAATGACGGATACGGGAGCTTTCTTGTCCTCGGCAAAAGCCTCACCCAGTTCCTCATGCGCGAGTTGCGGATCAGGTGATGCCAGCCATGCGTTGACAACCTTTTTGCTGACAATGCGCGAAAGAACGACATTGTCATCTCCAATATTCAGAACGAATTGGCCTCTCGCCATGCGTCCCACCCCCTCACTGGCAATAGTGGCTTATACGCCCAAATTGCCCAAACTGTCATAAATCGGCCCCATAACGCCGATCACGATCCATCCCATTATTACGCCCGAAATCACGGTCATGGCCGGTTCAATCAGCCCGATCATGGCGTCGATACCCTCGTCAACGTCTTTGTCGTAGAAATCGGTAACGTTGCCGAGAACACCGCCTAGATTACCGCTGTCTTCGCCGATTTTCACCATTCTCAGGACGAGACTTGGAAACTGGCCTGAGTTTCTCATGGCGTCAGACAACGGTTCACCATTCTGCACTTGTTCACGTACGACCTTCATGGACTCTTCAAGGCAACGGTTAGCAACAACACGTTGCGCAGTTTCAAGACACTGAAGAATAGGCACCCCACTTTGAAACATCACTGCGAAGAAGTGACAGAACCTGGACAAGGCCAGTTTTTGGGTGAGATCGCCCATGATGGGTACGCGGAGCCACAGACAGGAAAACGCATAACGGAATTTGTCGGATGCCCGTATAAAAGACCAGAGCGCTAACGTAATGACAATTGGCGTCCCCAATAGGATGTACCAGCTTGAAACAAAAAAGTCCGAAGTGGCGATCAGCGCTAAGGTTATAGGCGGAAGGTCCTGATTGTTTGATCTCAAGAACTCGACAATGCCCGGCACAACAAACGTCATCATAAAGCCCAACATGAGAGAGATGACGAAAAGCACGATGATAGGATAGCGCGCAGCTTTCTTAATGCGCTGTCTGATGGCATCTTCCCATTTGGTGTGATTTGTCAGGTGCTGGAAGGACGCCGTCAAATTACCGCTTTCTTCTCCCGCCGCTATCAACGACGCGTACATTTCGCCAAACACCTTTGGATGCCGCTCGAAGGCTTGAGAAAGTGGAACCCCTTCACTGACGTCACTCAGTATCTCAGACGTCAAGTCTCTAAGGCGAGGTGTATCCGTGCTGTCGCGTACGTTGGTGAGCGAATCAATCAGTGGCACCCCGGCTGCCTGGAGCTGCTCTAGATGGACAAAGAACTGGATCTTTTCGCGATTGGATATGCCTCTCGATAAGGCCGTACCAAGACCCTTTTCTTTGATCGCCTTACTGTCAATAAGAACGAGATTGACCGCTTCAAGCTGCTGGTAAAGGTCGGTCTCATTGTTGGCGCTCAGTTTGCCGCGAATGGTGCGTCCGGCATTGTTGATGGCGCGGTAAGCGTATTGGGGCATGGCTTAAAGCCTATCGGTAAAGTCGACGATTTTTATAGCAGCATCGAGACTGGTCTGGCCTTCCAACACCTTCGTGGTGGCGTCGAAAACCATCGGCACGAAACCCGCTTCCTTGGCGGCGGTCTTGACTTGGGAGAGCGGCGCCTCCTGCAAGACCAATTCATCGACCGCATCATTGAACGGCAGAATTTCGGAAATAGCGACCCGGCCCCTATAACCCGACTTACGGCAGTCATCACAGCCAATAGCACGGTAGATGGTCGGTGGATTGGCCGGATC
Organism: Rhodospirillaceae bacterium; assembly: GCA_965207985.1. Taxonomy (GTDB): domain Bacteria; phylum Pseudomonadota; class Alphaproteobacteria; order Rhodospirillales; family Rhodospirillaceae; genus CBDBND01. The sequence goes on from CBDBND010000032.1 coordinate 267,809, forward strand.
AATACCTAGCAGTTTGCATTCTTCTTCGGTCGCAGGTCCTGACTCTTTACATTTTTCGCACAGACGGCGAACCAAGCGTTGGGCAATGATGCCGATGACATTGTTAGCCATCAAACTTGGTTTTAGACCGAGGTCAATAAGACGGGGAATGCATCCGGCTGCATCGTTGGTGTGCAGTGTGGTATACACTTGGTGACCGGTCATGGCGGCACGGAGAGCCATCGTCGCCGTTCAAGAGTCACGGACCTCCCCGACGAGAATGATGTCAGGGTCCTGCCGCATGAGAGTGCGAATCCCGTCGGCGAAGCTCAGAGAGCTGCCCTCCCGAACCTGTGCCTGCCGGATCAACTGCAGTTCGTATTCGACTGGATCCTCCAAAGTCATGATGTTGCGATCAAGTGAATTAACGTGACTGATCATGGCATAGAGGGTGGTCGTTTTACCTGACTCTGTTGGCCCCGTAACAATGATGATCCCTTCGGGCCGTTTGGTCATTTTATCGATCAAGGCAAAGTTATGTTCTGTGTAACCAAGCTTGTCGATCGTGACCAAGGCTTGCGATTTGTCGAGAATACGCAAGACGACGTTTTCACCGTGAATGGTAGGCAAGGACAAACGCAGACAAACAAACCGCAGCCGTCAGGGACAGCGAGCGACCATCAACGACGTTAATCGCCAGGGCTAAACCGATCACAGATACCACAAGCGCGTTGGGCAACTTGTCGTGCTCCAAATCAATGATGGAAAGGGTCAAAAGAACGATAACGACAAGCCAAAGTAACACCGCACGTGTTGGATCTTCGGGCAACGTAACCACCGATGCGGCAACAAACAGCGCGCCACATGTGAATTCGATGAGGGGATAGCGCACAGATACCGACGCTTGGCAGTGGCGGCACCGGCCACGATTGACCAGCCACGACAGAATAGGGAAAAGGTCGACTACAGCTAAATCATGCCCGCATTTAGGACACCGTGAACGGCCGAAAACGAAGTCCTCCCCGCGGGGCAGCCGGTAGGAAAACGCTGTAACAAAACTTCCACACAGGAGCCCAATGAGCAGGCTTGCGCCGTGGAGGATTGGAACGGGTACGAGCTCCAAAGCCTGCACGGACCTAAGGCGTGCCGGACGGGGAGTCAGAGAAAACGGAGACGGCTTTTTCGAACGTATCTTTTGCCCAGAACTGCAAGGTGGGACTGAGTACGAAAAGGGCAACAACGGCGGCCATTTCAAGCGCGATCACCCCCATGAGAATGCGCCGGGTCGTACTGCGGTGAAACCGCACGGGTTGCGCAATTTGCGGTGAGTCATCAATGGCCGCTTCGGCGTGCTGCTCCGTCACCTGAATTGACCCCTCGCCATAAGCAACCAGCAAGGCCTTATCGGCCAATATGTTGATGACACGGGGGATAAACTGGGCACTTGAGACTAGCAGCCTTACGGCGGCTTCATCAAAAATGGGAAACTCGATGCCTTCCAGGCGGCTCGCTTCGAGCCGATGATTCATATAGTGAATGGCCTCATCCATGGTCAGCGGACCAGTGCTGAAAGAGAACCCGATCCTCTGATTAATCTGGCGCAAGTTGGGTTGGCTTAAGAGGTCATCAAGTTCGCTTTGTCCGAACAGGACAATTTGAAGGAGCTTGTGCCGCTCGGTTTCCAAATTGGAAAGCAAGCGAATGGTCTCCAGTCCCTCTGCTGCCAAGGCCTGCGCCTCATCGACGATCAGGACCGCATTTCGGCCAATTGCATGCTGCTCAAGCAAAAAGGTGTTGAGCGACTGCATCATCTGAGTCCGCGTGCCAGATTCCAGACCAAATTCGGCGCAGACGAGTCCGACGAGGCTTTCCGGATCACATTGGGGAGCGTTGAGATAGGCAACGGCATCGTTGGAGCCGACGAGTTTGCGCAAAAGCAAACGGCACAACATGGTTTTGCCGGTCCCGACATCACCGACGACCTTCAGAATGCCAGTGTTGCGAGTAATACCGAACTGGATTGATTGAATAATTTCGACGTGTTTGTCGATCGGAAAGTACTGATTGGTGTTGGGCGTAAGCGTGAAGGGATGTTCCTTCAGGCCGAAATGCGCGAGATAAGGCATAGGCCGTTCCGGACGGCTACGACTACAACGTCTTCAAATAGCGCACGCGGCGCTCAATGTCTGACCGGGACAAGTCCGACGCCACACCACTGTTGATGATACCAGCAAGTACGCGCTCGTAAGACACAACAGCCTGTTCGTTACGTCCCATGCGATCCAGCAAGACAGCTAAGTTGTAATGGTACATGACTGTGCTGGGAGCCATCGACGCAGCCTGACTTAAGTATCGCAATGCCTGGTCATTTGATCCCATTCGCGCATAGAGCAATCCAATCTGCGCTTTGACGGGACTGAAGCGGGGATATTCCTGTTCGAGGTCGAGCAGTCGGCTCAACGCATCGTTGGGGGCCTGAGTACTAAAGATAGAGGTCAAGTTTGCGAGCGCTTCGCGGTTACTCGGATCCAGCCGAAGGACGTTTTCATATCCGCCGCGGGCTTCATCTAATCGGCCCATTTTCTGCAGGGCGGCACTGCGTCCAAGGAGGGCCAATATGCTGGTCGGCTCATTCTCAAGGGCAGCGCTATACAGGCTCAGGGCCGCGCCATTATCACCGCGAACGAGGGCATTGTAGCCCGCGGTAACATTGTCCTGGGCCTCTTGCGAAACTTCTCTGACCTGGATCATATCGCCAGCGACCGTACCCGCGAATTCCGCTTCCGCCCGCCGGATTGATATGGGCGGACTTATAACACGCGCCGGAGAATCCGGGTCCAGTTGGGGCATGGGTTCTGACTGGGTTGGTGCCGCCGACGGTGGGCTCGGTGCTGCGGCCTGTTGCACAGGGGCCGGTGGTGGGGGCGCGGGTTCCGCAACAGTGGGCTCAACGGGTTCCGGCGCAGGTTCCGGTTCGGTCATCGCCACAACCGGTTCGGGAGCCGGCTCGGGGATCGGTTCGGCTGTCGGCGGCGCGGGTGCTTCAGCAGGTTCCGGAGTTGCTTCCGGCACGGCTGCGACGTCGGGTTCCGGTTCAGGCGCAGCTGACCGCGCAACATCCAAAGGTGATTGCGGCGCCTCTGCCGCCGGTGCAGCGGGCTCTGCCGGCGCCGGGGGTTGAGGCTCAGGCTGTGCCGGTGCGGGTGCCGGTTGTTGAGCGACTTGAACCGGTGCAGGCTGTTCGGTGTCCACCAGGAAAAAGGCAGCGACAAGAACAACGGCAAGGACCACCGCGGCAGCAATGCCGGGCAGCCGCCAATTGGCGCCAAGCCGGCCAAAGCGCCCGGCCGAAATAGCGCCGGTTGCCACCATGCGATCCGTATCAAAGGCGTTAGGTCCCGCATCCTCAGGAACTTCCGCCTGAGCTGCGGCTTGCTGCTCGTTTTCTTTCGCTGCTTTTTGAAGCGCTTTGTAAAGTACGCTCATGCGCTTACTCGACCCCGTTTCGGTGCGGACCTCAAGACCGACCGAACGCCCCCACACGGAACACTAGAACCGGCGGTATTATCAGCCCTTTTCTCCCGGGAACCCTATACGCAAAGACCCTAGTGCGCAAGCAACCTGCAGGTCCAAAACCGCAGAGAAAGGCTGGTTTCCCAGTGGAATATTAAGACCTTAGCCCATGACGGCCGGGCCGGACTATTGCACCGTTATGGTCACCTTTTCCGACATCACGGGTGGATCGTGAGGCACGTGATCCTGATCACCGAGGATCATCTGCAAAACATATTCCCCAGGCGCTAGCTCAACAACGGCTTCAGTTTGACCGTTGCCAAAATGTAGCAAATCCGGTTCATCAGTAATGAGCGGTTCATTGAAGTTCGTCACTTCACGGTTAATGGCGAGATGGTGGTGCCCCGTATCTGGATAAAAAACACCCGCGGGAGCGACGCCCATTCCCTTTAGTCCGAACCTGACAGTAAAGGGGCTAGAAACAACTTCACCATGAGCAGGTGAAATGAGGTACGCAACCGCACCTTCAGGTGCTGACTCACGCTGCCATTCTTCCTCTTGTGCACAGGCGGCAGTGGTGACCAAGGTCGATGCTAGAGCGATGACAAACATGCGCATTGGTTTTCTCCATCACGATCCAATTGAAGACTATCAGTGGGATAGGGTTAGCCTAGGCGACTGGTTGGGATAGGGGCAAGAGCCGTACGTATATTTATGTGGAGTGTCTTCCCTTTTAAGGGGGTGTGTTTCCAATATGTCTGAGGTGGTCCCACTTGTTTGGACAGTCTGACGGCTTATCTAAGGTGTATTCCGCTTTCTGATCATGCCGTCAGAATCCTGTTTATCATATTTGATTGCTGTTGTTGGTCCTGTGGGGATGTGGGCAAGGCGGTAGTCTTGTCCAACATATCCACAGGCTGCCCCGCCGCGTAGGCTTCCGCCGGCGTTTTGCCTCCGAGCGACGAATGGGGCCGCTCGGCTGGGGCCGCTCGGCGTTGTAGAACCCGATCCATTCGCCGATGACCCTCTCGGCGTGGAAGCCGTCGGTCAGCTCGTGCAGGTGAACCGCCTCGTACTTGAGAGAGCGCCACAGTCGCTCAATGAAGATGTTGTCCATGCACCGGCCGCGCCCGTCCATGGAGATCGTGGTCCCGGCCTCCTTGAGGCGGCCGGTGAACTCGAAGCTGGTGAACTGGCTGCCCTGGTCGGTGTTGAAGATCTCCGGCCTGCCGTAGGTGTCGAGCGCCTCATTCAAGGCCTCGACGCAGAACCGCGCATCCACCGTGCGAGAACACCTCGCCCAAGCCATCCATCGCCTGGCGCTTCCACGTGCTGACCTGATTGGGACGGACCTCATAGCGCACCGCGATCTCCTGGATCGTGCGGTCGCCACGTAGCGCCTCCAGCGCAATCTTCGCTTTGAACTCAGGCGTGAACTTCCGTCGCTTCGTCATCTCGTATTCCTCCGTAACCGGGGGAATACACCTTAAACAACTGTCCGATTTTCCGGGACCACCTCAGTCCCCCGTCAGGACCAATGGAACAGATTAGGGTGATTGCGTAAGAGAGTGTTATTGGCTCATCGTCATCATTGAGGAGTGAACGATGAGAGATAGAACAGAACGATCCCAGGATGTTGCGGAGCGGACGGTCAAGGACAACGGCATGGATCATGTGCGCGGCGCACCCTATCACCCGCAGACACAGGGCAAGATCGAGCGGTGGCATCAGACCCTGAAGAACCGCATCCTGTTAGAGAACTACTTCCTGCCGGGCGATCTCAAGACCGGGATCGGGCGCTTCGTCGCCTACTACAATCACCACCGCTACCACGAGAGCCTGAGCAATCTGACGCCCGCCGACGTCTACTTCGGGCGCGGCGAAACCATCTTACTCGAAAGGGAGAGAATCAAACAAAACACCATCAACCAACGGCGCTTGCAGCACCGCAAAGCCGCCGCCTAAACTGAAAACCAAGATGGGCCAAACCCTCTCTTAGTTTATCAACCCCCGCTGTCCCAAATACTCTGACGACGGACACAAAGTGGAAACCGGGAATTGATTATGTGCACCCCCTAAGCCACAATTCCTGAGGATGATCAACCTACTTGAAGGTCTCTGTATCCACAGAAGGAAGACAAAGCTATACCATAGAGACGAAATACGTGGGGATTTAGTGGGGAAAATTTAGTTGTGAGAGGCAGGAATAAGCTAAGCCATTGAAAACATGGCGCGCCCGTAGGGATTCGAACCCCAGACCTCTGCCTCCGGAGGGCAGCGCTCTATCCAGCTGAGCTACGGGCGCGCAAGCGGGCGGGACCATACCCAAAGGTCCGTGGGCTGTCTATCGCTTCGCAGCCCGTGGTAACGCCAAAAACCGCTCTATTCTGCGGCGTTTAGACGGGCGAACGCGTTGGCCTCCGCCCCTAACGGCAAGCCGGCACCGGGATCGCCGAGGTAACCCGCAATGTCACCGAGGATGACCGTGGCCTGCAGATCGCGCAGCATCATGTGCCAGGAGTCATCGTAGTAAGCCAAGCGTCCTGCTGACACACTTTCCATAAATTTAGCCGCCGCAGATCGCGTAGCGTTCTTGGGAATGATTTCGTCTTTCGCGCCGTAGAGATAAAGCGTCGGAACAGGCAGACGCCCTATGTTGTCTTGAGCCGTATCCATCAAGTTGGTCAAACCATAAATGCTGTCGATGCGCGTGTTCTTTATGAACAGAGGGTCACGCGCATTGTCACGCAGCATTTCAATATTGTCGCTGGCCTGACGGCCGAGACCGCGCCCCGACGGTTTGGCATTGGGAAACAAATGGGCTCCCATCCACAATGAAACCCGGTAAGCGAGCGGCATGGTGGAGCGGCTCCACACAGCCGGTGCCACCAACACCACGGCGTCTACGGGCGGCGGCACCGACGACGTCATGGCTGCCGTAATCACCGCGCCGCCCATGCTGACACCCAGAGCGTAGACCGGCAGATCAGGATAGGATTGGTCAAGAACACGGGCAAAATCGCTGAAGTCCTTCACCAGCACCTCTTCGCCCGGCCACAGGCCAGCATGGGGAGCGCGGCCGAAGCCACGTTGATCGTAGGTAAAAACGGCAAAGCCGGCGCGTGCCAGCGTGGGCCCCACGCCGGGGGCGTCGGGGACGACGTCGAACGCCTTGCTGTAATCGTTGAATCCATGCACGGCAAGGACGAGTCCACTGGGTTCGTCCTCCGGCATCCATTGCCGAACCGGCAGAGCCAGACCGTCAGAGGTGATGAACTGGGTGTCGTCAAGAACGGGTGTGGTTGGTCCTGGACCGGGGGGCGCAACACGGGGAGCACAAGCGGACAACAAAACCAAGGTCAGTATCAGACAGACTGATCTCACTGTGTCTCCGGCTCTGAACGTGTCAGCTGTAAGAAAATGTCTTCCAGATCCACTTCTTCCGTGACGATGTCCGCAATGGGCAGTTGGCAATCCTGCGCCTTTTGCAAAATATCCAGCATGGCGGTGGACGACGGGCGATAGGTGATTTCCAGCTGGTTCGGTGTGGGCTGGCGCGGCTCGAAGCGAACCATTTCTTCGGGAATACGGTCTAGGGGCTTCGACAGAATCAGGACTACCGTTTTATTGTCCAACTGCTTGAGAAGCTGATCCGTTGTGTCACACGCGACAACCCGGCCGTGATTAATGATGGCGATTTGGTCGCAGAGTTCTTCGGCTTCTTCTAGATAGTGTGTTGTCAAAAGAATGGTTGTGCCGCGCGCATTCATGTCCCGGATCGACCGCCACAAAGTTTGGCGAAGCTCAACGTCAACGCCGGCCGTCGGTTCATCCAGAACCAAAATAGGCGGGCTGTGGACCATCGCCTTGGCGATCAAAAGACGGCGCCGCATTCCGCCAGAGAGCGTGCGGGAATAGGCATCCGCTTTTTCTAATAGACCGACAGAGTCCAAAATCTCTTCGGTGCGCCGTTCGGCTTTGGGCACCCCATAGAGACCCGCCTGCACTTCTAATGTTTCACGAGGAGAGAAAAAGGGATCCAGATTCAGTTCCTGGGGAACAATGCCAATGGCGCAACGGGACTGGCGTTCGTGGGTTTCAATATCGAAATCCCACAGACGGACCGTACCAGAGGTCTTTTTGACCAAACCGGCCATGATGTTGATCATGGTCGACTTGCCTGCCCCGTTGGGGCCGAGCAGTCCGAAGAACGCGCCGCGGGGAACTTGCAGGTCAACCTCGGTGAGGGCCTGCTTCGGCTCCTGCGTTTTGTCGCCCGCGTAGATTTTTGTCAGGCTCTTAATATCAACCGCCAATTCAGGGAGAACCGGAGCAGTTTCGGCGGCAGAGGGGAGCGGTTTGGCGGTATCAGGCATAGGATCGGCTGGTTGGTCTTTCCCCGGGCGGGTGAGGCGGTTGGGTATCACCGGCATTGGGTTTCGGTCAACGGGGCTTGCCTCCTCCTCGTTCGCAGGCCATAGAAAGAGACCCATTCCTGACCCTGGCAGCGAGGCCCGACCATGGCAGACCCGGTTGAAACCGTAGAAACTGAAACAGCAGCGGTGGATTGTGACGGCGGCGGCGGCGCGCTCGGCCATCCGCGGGTCTATCTCAACATCAAGCCGGAAGTGGGCCATATCGATTGCCCCTATTGCGGCAAGCGCTTTGTACTGAAAAACGCGTCCGCGACGGCGTCCGAGTAGCCCTTCATGGCCAAGGCAGCGAAAGCCGCCCCCAAAGCAGATCGTCTGATTCTGGTCGACGGCTCCGGTTACATATTCCGCGCCTATTACGCCATCCGGGAAGACATGACCCGGTCCGACGGCACACCTGTCAAGGCCGTGTTCGGCTTTTCCAATATGCTGATGAAGCTGATGGACGATTTGCTCGACGAGAGCGAAACGGAACTCATTGCCGTGATTTTCGATGCCGGACGGACAACGTTCCGCAACGACATTTACCCGGAGTACAAGGCCAACCGGGATGAAGCGCCGGAAGATTTGATCCCCCAGTTCGGGTTGGTCCGTGACGCCACCCGCGCTTTCAACGTCGCTTGTGTGGAAATGAAAGGGTTCGAGGCCGACGACCTCATCGCCACCTATGCCCGCTTGGGCCAAGAACAGGGTCTCAAAGTCACCATCGTTTCCGGCGACAAAGACCTTATGCAATTGGTGGGCGACGGCATTGAAATGCTGGACCCCATGAAACAGCGCCTTATCGGACCGGACCAGGTGGTGGAAAAATTCGGTGTGCTGCCGGAAAAGGTCATCGACGTACAAGCGCTAGCCGGCGATTCAACCGACAACGTCCCCGGTGTGCCGGGCATCGGCGTCAAGACCGCTGCTCAGCTGCTCGAAGAGTACGGCGATCTGGAAACGCTGCTGGAGCGGGCGGAAGAAATCAAACAGCCCAAGCGCCGGCAGAACTTAATAGAGAGTGCAGACCTAGCGCGAATTTCAAAACAGCTGGTCACACTCAAGGACGACGTGCCGGTAGAAAACACGTTGGAAGACTTCCGCTGGAAACCGCCCGTTCCCGATGACCTGTTTGCTTTCCTCATCGAACAGGAATTCAAATCGACCATAGACAAAGTGGCGGCAAAATTGGGTGTGACGCCGCCCGAAGTGGAATTCAAAAAACGGGAAAAGAAATCCGCGCCGAAACTTGAAGCCGCTTTACGTCCGGCTGAGCAGGCGGCCGCGGTTAAAGACGGTACCTACGATCTGATCCAAGATGAAAAGGCGCTTGACGATTGGATCGATCGCGCCACCAAGGCCGGCGTGGTGGCGGTCGATACCGAAACCGACGCCCTTGACGCCTTCCGTGCCAATCTCGTCGGTATTTCTTTGTCGGTGGAACCGGGGTCGGGCTGTTACATCCCGGTGGGCCACACCGGCAGCGGCGATCAGGGCGCGCTCGATCTAGGCGATGACAGTAAAGAGAAAGAAGCGCCCAAGCAGATTGAGCTGAAGAAAGTGATCGCCAAACTCAAGCCGCTTTTGCAAGACCCCGGCGTCCTCAAGATCGGACAGAACATCAAGTACGACATGCATGTGCTGCGGAGAGTTGGCATCGATGTCACGCCCGTGGACGACACCATGGTGCTCTCTTATGTGCTCGACGGGTCTTCTCATAAGCACAGCATGGACGAATTGGCCGAGCTGCATCTCGGCCACACCACCATCAAATTTTCAGATGTCTGCGGCAAAGGCAAAAACCAGATCACCTTTGATCGGGTTCCGTTAGACCAGGCAACCGATTACGCCGCAGAGGACGCAGACATCACCTTGCGATTACAGAGGGTTTTGAAACCGCGCCTGGTGGAGGACCGCTTGACCACCGTTTACGAGCGCCTTGACCGGCCGTTGATCCCCGTGCTGGCGGACATGGAAGCGGAGGGCATTCGTGTCGATGCCAAGGCATTGAAGAAAATGAGTCAGGATTTCGCCGTCCGCGCCGCCGATCTGGAAAGCGAAATTCATAAGCTGGCCGGACGGGAGTTCAATGTGGGCTCGCCCAAACAATTGGGGGAAATCCTGTTCGATGAAATGTCCCTGCCTGGCGGAAAGAAAACCGGTAAGTCCGGCGCTTGGGCCACTGGCGCCGATGTTCTCGAGGACTTGGCCGCGCAAGGCCACGACCTGCCGGCGCGGGTAGTGGAATGGCGTCAGCTGACCAAACTCAAAAGCACCTACACCGACACCCTGCAGGATCAGATCAATCCGGACACGGGCCGGGTGCACACCACCTATTCACAAACCGTCGCCTCCACCGGGCGGCTGAGTTCCAACGACCCCAATTTGCAGAACATCCCTATTCGCACGGACGAGGGCCGCAAGATCCGCACCGCTTTCACCGCCGAAAAGGGTAAGACCCTGATATCCGCCGACTACAGCCAGATTGAACTCCGGCTTGTGGCCCATGTGGCCGACATTAAAGCGCTCAAAGATGCGTTTAAAAACGGCGAGGACATTCACGCCGCCACGGCCTCGCAGATGTTCGACGTGCCCATCGACGGCATGGACCCGATGGTCCGCCGCCAAGCCAAAGCCATCAACTTCGGCATCATATACGGCATCTCGGCCTTCGGCTTGGCCCGCCAGCTGTCCATCCCGCGCGGGGAAGCCAAGGACTTCATCGACGCTTATTTCGAAAAGTTCCCCGAGATCAAAACCTACATGGATGAAACCAAGGCATTAGCGAAGGAACAGGGCTACGTCACCACACCGTTCGGACGCAAATGCATGACCCCGGGCATCAATGACAAGAATCCCAATATGCGGAGTTTTTCGGAGCGGGCCGCCATCAACGCACCTATCCAGGGTGGCGCGGCCGATATCATCAAACGGGCGATGATCCGTATCCCATCGGCATTACAGAAGGCCCGATTGTCCGCCAAGATGCTGCTGCAAGTGCACGACGAGTTGATTTTCGAAGTGCCGGACAAGCAAGTGGACGACACCATCGGTGTGGTCAAAGAGGTGATGGAAAACGCCGCGCACTTGGACGTGCCTCTGGTGGTGGACGCCGGCGCCGGCCCCAGCTGGGCTGATGCGCACTGACGACCGTCAGTCGGTTTCGTTTTTCGACCCTGCCGATTCTCCTTTCTTATCAAGCGTATTGTTTCGCGCGTCTTCTGCGCGAGGTGGTGGTTGATCAAAAGGTTGACCTATGCCGAACAGCAGCGATGACATGAGAATAAGACCCGCTTTATGCTTGCGCGCCATACTGGATCGAGACCCTTTTGCAATGCGTACAGCGGCAAACATCAAAACGAAGAGACTGACAACGCCCAAAGTGATGACCACGCTTTCCATAGCCGGACTCATTTGGTGTGTTGCGGTGTCAATTCAAGAGGGTGCGGCAGCGCCGCTGGATTGTTTTTCTGCGGACCTGGACAACACCGCGCGGCAGACGGCCTGCACCGAAATCATTCAAGATGTCGCAACTGAAGACGCGTTGAAGGCCCGTGCGTTTCTGGCCCGCGCCGAACTCAGACGAACGCAGCGCGATCTCGACGGCGCCCTGGCGGATGTGGATATCGCCATTGCTCTCGGCGCTGGTGATACGGAAGCACGACTGACGCGTGTCCGCTTGCTCCGCAGCATGCGCCGCATGGACGACGCGCTTGACGAATTGGATATGGCCATCGGCAATGATCCGTCGTCGGGCGAAGCGTTTCTTATACGCGCCGACATATTCTTCCGTCTTGATGAGACCGACCTTGCCATGTCCGACCTGGCGGAAGTGCGCCGCCTCAACCCGGATGATCCCGGTCCTTACCGGGTCCGCGGCCGGACGTTTTTGCGTTCAGGTAATGCGGAAGCCGCGGTTGGCGAATTCGAGCAGGCTGTGGCCCTTGATCCGGACGATCGTATCAGCCTCAGTCTGCTCGGGACCGCGCGCTTGCGGTCCGGACAACCGGCCGCTGCCATTCGCGCGTTTGACGATCTCCTCGCTTTGACACCGGACAATCTTGAAATTCGCATGATCCGTGCCGCCGCCCACGGTCAGGTTCAAAATTTTGACGCCGCCATCGCCGATTATGCAGTGATTGTGCATGCCCGCCCTGATGATCTGGAAGCGCGGGAAGCGAAAGGTGTCGCTCACTTGTTCAATGACGAACCAGAAGAAGCGGAAAGAGACTTTGATCAGGTTTTGGAAGCGGTGTCGAGCAATGAACGGGTTAGCCTGTTCCGTGGCAGCGCCCGGTTCGCGCAACAGAAATATGCATTGGCGGAAGCCGACTTCAATACGGTACTGGCGCGTTTTCCCAACGATGGTGATACCCGTCTCAACCGGGGACTGACCCGGCTGGCCCTCGGCAGACCGGCCGAAGCCATCGAAGATTTTTCCGTCACCTTGAGTGAAAATCCGCAGTCGGAATTGGCGTTACGGCGGCGCGCTCAGGCGCGTGTCCTCACTGGGGAGTTCGACAGCGCCCTCGCCGATTTTGATTCCTTACCCGAGCCGCGTCCTGCCGATGCCATCTGGCGTTTCATTGCCGCCAAACGGTCCGGCCAAGAGGATGCGGATGCAGTGCTCAAGACCATGACCGATGGCATCGATCCGACCATCTGGCCCGGCGCCCTGGTGGACGGATTGGAAGGTCAAGTGACCGTAGAAGTGGTCTTGCGTGAAGCAGCGCGCGATCCGGCGGAGTCCGCCGCCCGGCGCACGGAAACCCAATTCACACTGGGGCAATTGGCCTTGGCGGATGGTCAGCTCGACTTGGCCCGGCAGAGTTTTGAGGCTGCCGTGGCCGAAGGGCGCCAAGACTTGGTCGAATACCAAGGCGCCAAGCTGGAACTGGACCGGTTGGCCGGCAACTGAAGCCCGCGTTTGACTTGAGTCACAGACGGAAACCGGCTTTCGAGTAAGATTTAGCTTCAATTAAACCACAGTGAATTAAGGCACTCATTTGTCCTACCGAGGGAGGCCGTCATGCTTGATTCCCGCTGGCACTGGGTTTGGATTTTGGCTGCATTGGTCTGCGTCGCCTTTCTGTTCACGGCCTTGCCAGCCAACAGTGCACCAAAACCCAATTACGCCGCGCGACTAACAGCCAATTTCCATCTCCAAATCGAAGTCCTTGGCGTCGACGTCCCGGACATGTTGCCTGGCGAATGCAGAGTTAGGGGAACGGTTGTCAGACTGTTCCGAGCCCGCACGGACACGCTGGACACGGGTGACGTCATAGAAGTGCCCGTAAACTGCACAATGGCGGAAGAGGATGCGGCGAACGAAGGCCTTACAGCCATATCCGAATTGCAGGACGCACGGTTTATCGAAATGTATGTCAACCCGCTTCCGGAAGCCGGGTTTGAACTGTCGAGTCAGCAGTTAATGGTGATCAATAATCCGTCCGATCAGCCGCAATGCGAAACCGAACGCGCTGGTATCATGTGTTGATTTTTTGGCTGGAGTATCAGCGGCAATAAGGAGATCAGCTAAGCAAAAACCTGCGCTCTATACCGCCGGTGTCATTTTTGCTCTCGGTGCCATTGGTCACGCGGTCCGACTTATCATGGGATTCGATATCGTCATCGGCACATATGCCCTACCTGTTTGGATTTCGGCTCTTGGTTTCGTTGCCGCCGGGGCGTTAACGGTTTGGATGGTGGTTGCGGCGCAACGATTACAGACCTGATGAAGAACGGAAGACACCACGGGGACTAGGGTCTGTTGACATTTAACGCATGGCGATGATGGTTTCGACGAGGTTGCAGTTTGCGGCGTAGCTGATGTCGGTCTTGTCGTAGCGTGTTGCGATGCCACGGAATTCCTTGATCTTGGCGAAGTAGTTTTCGATCAGATGTCGCCAGCGGTACATGTGCTTGTCGTAGGCCGCCGGCCGCTTCCTGTTGGCGAGCGAGGGAATGACGGCGCTTGCGCCACGTTGGTCCAGTTGCTCTCGCAGCCAGCCGGCATCGAATGCCTTGTCGGCGATGAGGGCATCGAAGTGAACGTCGTCGATCAACGGCTGGACGCCCATCATGTCGTGGCGCTGGCCAGGGAGCAGCACGAAGCGGACCAGACACCCCAGTGCGTCGACCAGGGCGATGATCTTGGTGGTCAATCCGCCCCGTGATCGGCCGATGGCCTGATTTTGAGTCCCCCTTTTGCGCCGCTCGCCTTCTGGTGAACGCTGACGATGGTGGCGTCGATGAGGGCATATTCGAAATCCGGTTCCGCCGACAACTCCTCGAACAGCCGCTCGAAGACACCCTTCTTCGCCCATCGGCGAAAGCGCTGGAAGACGCTGTTCCAATTGCCGAACGCCGGGGGCAGAGCGCGCCACGGCGACCCTGCGCGCACCCGCCACAAAACCGCCTCCAAAAACAGGCGGTTGTCCGCCGCCGTCACGCCACGGTCCGTCGCCTTGCCCGGTAGATGACGCCAAATTTTCTCCCAAACATTGTCCGTGATCACAAAACGCTCTGACTTCATCAAACACTCCTTGCAAAAGGAGGCTTGAATCACTTTTCCGCGACATTGGGAATCCACTAAATGTCAACAGACCTTAGCCGCAGTTTTGAAATATCCATGGACTCGTGGTGCCTCTGGCACTCCTCAGCATAAAAAATGGGGAGTCTACAAAAGCGAAGAAGATGACTTCCAATGGGCGCGCCAAGGGCTAGCCCAACATGTCAAAACAGCTGAAGCGGAGTTGATGGACTGGGCTGATGATATTGCTTATTCCGTCCATAGATCTCGAAGATTTTCATAGGTGCCAAGCTATTCCGTGGCTAAACATCTTCGGGGAAGATGCGACTGACAAAGAGTCATTAATTCAGACAGCGCTGAATGCCTGGACACAAGCAGCCGGCTCGGAACTTCCGAAAGATGCGGAAGGCCGTTTAAGGGAGTCTTTTCACACTCTTGAAAAGCTATTCCTGGAGTATGTGCCTAATATCGGTCGTTACATGAAAGCCATCAAGTTGAGCGCAGAAGTTGCTTCTGAGACCGACGAACGAAAGGTATTAATCGAGCATTTTGCAGAGGACGAAATTAGAGTCCTTAAACAAATAACCAGGAACTACATTATTGGTATCCCGTCGCTGGCGGCACAGCAGAGGGGCTATGAGCGGATACTTTCCGAGCTATTTCAGGACCTAGTCGAAGAAATAGAATCTGGAAAACAAACATTTTTACCGAAACGATTTTCACACTTACTTGAAGCTGCCGCCTCTAAATCGTCAGCACGTATAACGGCAGATTGTATCGCCAGCTTAACCGAGGCGGAGACAATTTCTCTTCACGGAAGACTGCGGGGATTAGCCGCTGGATCCGTCTTGGATCCCATTGTCAGGTAAGCAGCGTTTGCAATTCGTTTGCAAAACTGAAGATGTTCACCAAATTTTCTAGTTTGAAAGCTCGGGAAAATGGCGGAGAGGGTGGGATTCGAACCCACGGTACGCTCGCGCGCACAACGGTTTTCGAGACCGCCCCGTTCGACCACTCCGGCACCTCTCCGCAAGGGGGTATTGGTCGAAAACGGCGCGGACCCTACAGGAAGGCTGCACCGCCCGCAATCGGCCAGATTTGCGCCGATTTGCCCTGAAAGACCCGGAAAACCGCCCCCTTTTGCACCGTTTTCGGGCCAAAGCCGTTGACTCGCCAGGGGGCGTGCGTATATTCCCGCCAACCGAGCGGGCCTGCGCCCGCCGTTCTCGTTTTTGGAAGGCCGGTCATGTACGCAGTCATCAAGACAGGCGGTAAGCAATACCGTGTCGCTAAGGATGACGTCATCACGGTGGAGCATCTCCCCGGAGAGGCCGGTGCCGCCGTGACCTTTGACGACGTGCTCCTGGTCGGTGACAAAATCGGCACGCCCACCGTCGAGGGCATGACGGTTAAGGGCAAGATTGTCGAGCAAGCCCGCGGTGACAAGATTATCGTTTTCAAGAAGAAGCGCCGTAAGGACTATAAGCGCACCCATGGCCACCGGCAGGATTTGACCGTGGTCCAGATCACCGACATCGGTGCCGGAGGAGCTAAAAAAGCGGCAGCTGAGAAGCCTGCGGAAAAGAAAGCGACCGCAAAGAAAGCCACAACCAAGAAAGCGGCAGCGAAAAAGGCTACGACGAAGAAAGCCGCCGCGAAAAAGGCAGCAAAGTAATCTGCCACCGACAGTTGATAAGGAAAACACGTCATGGCTCATAAGAAATCCGGCGGCAGCTCGCGCAACGGCCGTGATTCCATCGGCAAACGCCTTGGCATCAAAAAGTATGGTGGGCAGGCCGTAACCGCCGGTAATATCATTGTCCGGCAGCGTGGCACCAAATGGCATCCCGGCGACAACGTCGGCCTTGGCCGCGACTACACGATTTTTGCGCTTAAAGACGGCAAGATCAGTTACAAGAAAGGGGCCAAGGGCCGCACCTACGTTTCAGTTGACCCGGCAAGCTGACGTTTCACACCGAGACGTTCGTGACCGACCAAGGATATGTGAGGGGAATGGACGTCCATTCCCCTTTTTCTTTGGAACAATACTTTTGGCATTCAAACGATGAAGTTTCTCGACCAGGCAAAGATATATGTGGCGAGCGGAAAGGGCGGCAACGGCTGCGTCTCTTTCCGCCGTGAGAAGTATATCGAGCACGGCGGGCCCAACGGCGGAGACGGTGGGCGCGGTGGAGACGTCGTTTTCTATGCCGAGCCCAATCTCAACACCCTGATCGATTTTCGCTACAAGCAGCACTTTAAAGCCAAACCGGGCCACGACGGCCAGGGCAGCGACCGCACGGGCAAAAGCGGGTCCGACCTGCGCATTCCCGTTCCCGTTGGAACGGAAATTCTCGGCGACGACAGAGAGACCATACTGGCCGATCTCACCCAGGCCGGAGAGGAAATCGTTCTGCTCGAAGGCGGCAACGGCGGTTGGGGCAATACCCGTTTCAAAAGTTCCACCAACCAAGCACCGCGCAAAGCCAATCCCGGTCAGCCCGGGGACGAGCGCTGGGTTTGGTTGCGTCTTAAGTTGATCGCGGATATCGGTTTGGTGGGATTGCCCAACGCCGGTAAGTCTACGTTCCTTGCCAGCGTGACCCGGGCACGGCCCAAGATTGCCGATTATCCGTTCACCACCCTGCATCCCAATTTGGGTGTGGCGTCTCTCGATGGCCGTGAAGTTGTCATCGCCGACATTCCCGGTCTGGTCGAAGGGGCGCATACGGGATCCGGCTTGGGCACCCGATTTCTCGGTCATATCGAGCGCTGCCGGGTGCTGCTGCATCTCATCGACAGCACTGCAGAGGACGTAGCCGCTTCTTACAACACGGTGCGCCATGAACTCTCCGAATATGGCGCTGGACTGACCGACAAACTGGAATTCGTCGCTTTAAACAAATGCGATGCCATTGACAGCGACCAAGTGAGTCAGTGCAAAGAGCAATTGCAAGCCGCGGGTGTTGATGCCGTTCATGAATTATCCGGCGTGTCCGGTCATGGTCGGGAAGAGATTCTGCGTACCCTGTTTGCAGCTTGTCCTTTGGAAAGCGCTGTCCGGAAAGAGGATGCGGGAGAACAAGACAGCCAAACGGAGGTCTCGTCATGGGCGCCCTGACACCTCCCGACTTCAAACAGGCCGGCCGTGTGGTTATCAAAATCGGCTCGGTGCTTTTGGTCGATGAAGACAGCGGCGCCTTGCATCGCGACTGGCTGGACTCCGTTTGCGATGACATTGCCGCCATGCGCAAACGTGGCCAGGAGGTTATTGTTGTTACCTCGGGCGCCATCGCGGTCGGCCGTGGTCCTCTCGGGCTCAAAGATGGCGGCATGAAACTAGAGGAAAAACAGGCTGCGGCGGCCACCGGTCAAACACGCCTGACACAAGCCTATCAAGAGTCCCTTGCACGGCATGATCTCACCGTATCCCAGGTATTGCTGACCATTGATGATACGGAAGACCGGCGGCGCTATCTCAATGCCCGGGCGACGTTGGATACCTTGCTGCGTCTCGGCGCCATTCCCGTCATCAATGAAAACGACACCGTGGCCACGCAGGAGATCCGTTTCGGCGACAATGACCGTCTGGCCGCGCGGGTGGACGCCATGATCGGTGCCGATGTCTGTGTTCTGCTGTCCGACGTGGATGGTCTGTATGCCAGCGATCCTGCACTCTACCCCGATGCCGAGCACGTTCCCATGGTTGAACGGGTTGATGAGACCATTCTTGCCATGGCCGGAACGGCCAACCCCGGCCACGGCACAGGCGGCATGGTAACCAAACTCATGGCAGCGGAGATTTGCATGGATGCGGGAAGCCATTTGGCGATTGCGCTGGGATCGGTTGAGAATCCCCTATCCCAATTAGAGAACGGTAGCCGCTGTACGTGGTTTGTCAGCGCCGCAGAACCGCGGGCGGCACGCAAGCGCTGGATCGGCGGATCGCTCAAGCCGACAGGCAAGTTGGTCATTGACGATGGAGCCGTGCGGGCTCTTGAAAACGGGAAAAGTCTATTGCCGGCCGGCGTGGTTGCCGTTGAAGGCGCATTTGAACGCGGGGATCCTGTTGCCGTTGTCAATGCAGACGGCACCGTCATCGGCAAGGGTTTGTGCGCTTTCGGCTCTGACGACGCGCAGCTGATCAAGGGCCGCCGCTCTGGGGACCTTGAGGGTATACTGGGGTACAAGGGCCGGTCTGAAATGATCCACCGCGACGATCTGGTGTTGGGAAAATAACAGGCCAAGGGACGCAAAGTGTGCCGACCGTAGAATGTGGCTGGCGGTGAGGAGAAAAACCATGGATGGTGCAGGACATACGACCGAAGCCGACGATACGTCCTCGATCGACGCGATCATGGATGACGTGGGTCACCGCGCGAAAGCCGCCGCCCGGGTCTTGGCCAACGCGTCGACGGAACAGAAGAACGACGCGCTTACATCTGCCGCCGCCGCTCTGTTGGACAACGCAGAGACCATCATCGAAAAGAACAAAATCGATATGGATGGGGGGCGCGACAAGGGGCTAAACAACGCTCTAATGGATCGCCTCGAGCTGACCCAAAGCCGTATCGAAGCCATGGCCGATGGGCTGAAAGCGATTGTTGAACTGAAGGATCCTGTCGGAGAAACCATCGCTGCGTGGGAACAGCCCAACGGTCTTAAAATCGAACGGGTGCGCACGCCGCTCGGCGTTATCGGTGTGATTTATGAATCCCGCCCCAATGTGACGGCGGATGCGGGTGCACTTTGTTTGAAAGCGGGCAACGCCTGCATTTTGCGCGGTGGGTCCGAGAGCTTTCACAGTTCCCGTGCAATCTTGGACTGCTTGCATCAAGGTTTGGAACAAGCCGACCTTCCTAAGGATTGCATCCAAATGGTGCCGACAACGGACCGGGCGGCCGTGGGCAAGATGCTGACCATGACGGACGCCATTGACGTCATCGTTCCCCGCGGCGGCCAGTCTTTGACGGAAAGGGTCATGCGGGAAAGCCAGGTGCCCACGTTCCAACATCTGGTGGGTTTGTGTCACACCTATATCCATGCGGACGCCGATCCGGAAATGGCCCGTGCGGTTTCCCTCAATGCCAAGATGCGGCGCACCGGCATCTGCGGTGCCATGGAAACGCTTCTGGTGGACAAAGGCGTGGCAGCAGACGTTTTGCCGCCCATCATCAAAGATTTCATTGACGCCGGATGCGAAGTGCGCGGCGACGATGCAGTCTCTTCCCTCAATGGTGCCGTTGTCCCGGCCACTGACGAAGACTGGGATACGGAATACCTGGACTCTATTGTTTCCATAAAAACCGTGACTGGTCTTGAAGACGCCATCGAACACATCACCGAACATGGCTCCGAACACACGGATGCGATCATCACCAATGATCCCGCCGCCGCAGAGACATTCATGAACGGATTGTCCAGCGCCATTGTCATGCACAACGCGTCCACCCAATTTGCCGACGGGGGAGAATTCGGCATGGGTGCGGAAATCGGTATAGCGACGGGCAAGATGCATGCACGCGGTCCCGTCGGTGTCGAACAGCTGACCACCTTCAAGTACAAGGTGCGCGGCGACGGCACGGTGCGACCTTAAGCATCGGTTCCGGCGTGTTTGCACCATCACCGTGGGGAGACCGCCGCCGCATGCGCATTGGTCTGCTCGGCGGATCGTTCAATCCCGCCCATGACGGTCATGTGCATATCAGCCGGCTCGCCAAGCAACGTCTCGGTTTGGATCAAGTGTGGTGGCTGGTCAGTCCGCAGAATCCACTGAAGCCAACGGCGGATATGGCGCCGCTGTCCAAACGATTATCAGCGGCCCGTGCCGCTTGCCGATTTCCTTGGCTTCAAGTGACGGATTTAGAACGGCACCTCCATTCGGGCCGGACGTGGAAAACGCTTTTTTTGCTAAAGCAACGGTTTCCCACGGCACAGTTCGTTTGGCTTATGGGCGCGGACAACCTCATTCAAATTCCCGAGTGGTCGCGATGGTCAAAAATCTTTCGATCCGTTCACGTTGCAGTTTTTGACCGTTCTCCCTATTCTTATAGAGCGGTGCTTGGAAAAGCAGCGCGGCGGTTTGCAGCGCGCCGTCTTCGGGCCAATCAGGCGCAAGCCTTGTGGTTATCGTCTCGGCCTCGATGGGTGTATTTCGCACTCAAACGGCACGGTGCATCGTCAACGGAAATCCGGCAATCCCGTTAGTGTGATTAGGGGTGCGCCATAAAAGGGAGTTGATCATTAGTTCAAAGCGTCCTCCGGTCGACCTGGAGCAAACGGTCGAACTTATCCAATCATCTTTAGAGGATGACAAAGCCCTAGACATCGTCGTTATCGACATTGTCGGAAAAACCTCCATCGCAGATCGCATGATTGTCGCATCCGGTAATTCAGCCAGACTGGTCAATGCCATGACCGATCACGTGATTCAGCGATTAAAAGACATCGGCATACGGCCGAAAACAGAGGGACAAGCCACTTGCGACTGGGTTCTCATCGACGCCGGTGATGTCATCGTGCATCTCTTCCGCCCGGAAGTGCGCGCGTTCTATAACATCGAAAAGATCTGGGGTTTGTCGCCCCTCTCGCCCGACGAAGACCTCGCCGCCGTCCGTAAGGTGCCGGCTTAGATTTGCTTCTAAACGCTGAAGCAGAAGCCCTCTCATGAAGGTGGTGATCGCAGCGGTGGGCCGGATGAAGGCCAGCCCCGAGCGAACGCTTATGGAGTCCTACCTTAAGCGCTTACCCTGGTCAGTGGACGTCAAAGAAATTGATCTCAAAAAAGCAAAGTCAAGGGCATCTGACGTTGGGCAGGAGTCCGAGAGACTCAAGGCGGTCATTCCAGATCACGCAAAGGTGGTCTGTCTCGATGCGCGCGGTAAATCTCTGACAAGCGAGCAATTGGCGGAGAAAATTTCAAACTGGCGTGACGACGGCACATCTCACATTGCTTTTGTCATCGGCGGGCCAGACGGATTGCCCGACGACATTCTCGAGCAGGCTGATCTGACACTCTCGTTTGGTGCCGTCACGTGGCCGCATATGCTGATGCGTGTCATGCTCGCCGAACAATTGTACCGTGCCCATAGTATTTTGAGCGGCCATCCTTATCATTGTGGCCATTGAGCTAACTACACGACGGTTCCTTTGAGCACTTCTCCCTTTCATTGGCGGCTGACCTACACGGGTGTGAAGATCGAACGCGCCGCAGCGATGCGTCCGGCAGTAGCGGACATCGACGCATTATTAAAGTCCGACGCCTCCCGTGTCCTACCGGTGTGGAACGGCCATCACTTGTTTACTGCGACGGGCAATGATGCGGCATGGATCGACGGCACACTCATCGCGGAGTTAAACGCTGAAGGGCTTGATCCGATTTTTCTCGGTCTCGCCGACAAAACGCCGTGGTTTGCTTGGCCCCTGACCGGGGAGGTGTTGCCCAACGCACTCGAACGTCACGGCGTCTTCGAACCGCTCCATCCCCGGGTCGGCGCTCTCGATGCCGATCAGGCGGCGCTCCTCGCCTATGCCCGGGGTATGGTGCTTTGGCATTTGAATCATGTCCATTGCGGGCGGTGCGGGGCGCCAACCAAACCCCATGAGGGCGGCCACATCCGCATTTGCAGTAGAGAGACGTGTGGCCATCGGATTTTTCCGCGCACCGACCCAGCCGTCATTACCTTGGTGGTTCATCCCGACGGTGACAAATGTCTGCTCGGCCGGCAAAGCCGCTGGCCCACAGGCATGTATTCCGTCGTCGCCGGTTTTGTCGAGCCGGGCGAGTCCTTGGAAGAGTGCGTCTTTAGGGAAGTGAAGGAAGAAACCGGCATTGAATGCACAAACATCCTGTACATCGCCTCCCAGCCGTGGCCGTTTCCGTCTTCTCTGATGCTGGGTTTCACCGCCGAGGCCCTCAATACGGATTTTGGACCCGACGACGATGAGCTGGATGATATCCGCTGGGTGACCCGACAAGACTTAGAGTCCTATGGGGAGATGGGGGACGACTCAGCGGGGCCCAATTTGCCCAATAAACATTCCATCGCGCGTATGCTGATCGAACGCTGGCGCACCTCTGCGTAAACGTCCTCCGCGCAATAAGTCCCCGCGTTATTCCTCGTCGTCTTCCGGGGCGGCTTCCAGTCGATATGGATGAGCCGGGTAGGACCCAAGGATCTTGACTTCGCGGGAATAGAATTCCAGTTCCTCCAGCGCCAGTTTGAGTGGCCGGTCGTCGGGATGTCCTTCCACATCGGCATAGAATTGAGTTGCCGTGAAGTGGCCGCCAAGCATGTAGCTTTCCAGCTTGGTCATGTTGACGCTATTGGTGGCAAATCCGCCCATGGCCTTGTAAAGGGCGGCGGGAACATTGCGTACCCGGAACACAAACGACGTCACTACCGTACCACTACCTTGTTCCGGCACTTGAGGGTCTTTGGCCATGATGATAAAGCGCGTTGTGTTGTGTTCGGCGTCTTCAATGTTCGAAGCTAGAATCTCGAGATCGTAAATTTCCGCCGCCAGCGAAGACGCGATGGCGGCAACGGTAACGTCGCCCCGCTTCGCGACGTCTTCCGCCGCTCCGGCTGTATCTGCAGTGGCAAACTGTTTTAGCCGGTGCTCACGGATGAACTTACGGCATTGTTCCAAAGCCGGCAGCTGGCTCTCCACCTGTTTAAGACCATCCAGTGTTGCGCCCTCGGGTGCCATGAGGTGATGATTCACGCGCTGAAAATGCTCGCCAACAATGTGCAGGCCCGACTCCGGTAAAATGTGATGAATGTCGGCAACCCGTCCCATCACGGAATTCTCCACCGGTATCATGGCCAAGCGGGCGCGGCCGTCCGTCACCGAAGCAAAGGCATCCTCAAATCCGGCACAAGCGAGATAGTCCATGTCCGGATAGACGGATTTGCAGGCCAAATGAGAATTAGCGCCGGGCGCTCCTTGGAAGGCAACGGTGTGAGCCTGATCGTGAGAAACTGATTTGGACATGATTAATAAACTGAGAGCGTGTTAAGGGGCCAAAATCTTTCTCGCCCGCTCAAGGTCGGCGGGAGTATCGACACCGAAGGGAATGGTGTCAACGAGACCTGCCGAAATGGTCATGCCGTTGGTGAGCGCACGCAACTGCTCGAGCCGTTCCCTGATTTCCAGACCGGCCGGCGGCAGTGCAACGAATCGTTTCAGGGCGGTGCGGGTGTAAGAGTAAATCCCGATGTGGTGGTAGACAGGGCCATCGCTGGAGGGAATCCGAGAACGGCTGAAATACAAAGCGGGCGCAACCGTCTCACCGGGCGGAAAATCGACCGCCGCTTTGACCACATGAGGATCATCGAGCTCGTCGGGATCTGTGATTTCCGCCACCAGGGTGCCCATATCGGTCCCGCCCTGGGTCAGCGCATCGACCGCCGCATTGACCAGCGATGGTTCGAGAGTGGGCAGATCCCCCTGAACGTTGACCACACGGTCATAGGTCATGTCCGGGTCATAGGTCTGGGCTGCCACCCACACCCGGTCCGATCCGCTGGGCAACTCAGGGGCGGTCATGACGGCGGTGCCGCCCTCGGCCCGGATGGCCTCGGCGATGGCTTTGTCACCGCAGGCGACGATTACCGGACCGGCGTCGGCGGCCACGGCCTGGCGCCAGACATGGACGATCATGGGGGCGTCGCCGATCATGGCCAGGGGCTTGTCCGGCAGGCGGGAGGCCGCCAAACGGGCCGGAATGACGACCAAAGTCTCTTTATCTGCCATGCCTTTGAACCATCCCTCGCATGAACGGGTAAATGGGGGCCAAACCACGGAAAGGCTTCACTTTTTTGCCGTCAGCCGGGATAATGGCCGGGCATACAGGCATGCCTGTTGAGATTCACCGCCGAACCCGCTAAGGGAAGGCCACCGTTACCGGCTGGGGACCAGAAAATGGCCGAAAAACCATCGCCCGACAAGTTCAAGTCCAACTCCGCCATGCTGGCGGGTTTCGCTGCCGTTTGGCTGACCATCGGCGCCAATGAAGCCAGCCACTTTCTCGTTCCCGATGCTGAAGGGGTGACTACCTTCGGCTATGAAATCGAAGTGCCGGAAGGCTTTGGCATGACCAGTACGTTCGAGATGGAAGATATCCTGGAGGACGTGAAGCCGCTGATCGCTGGTGCAACTGTCGAGGACGGCACTAAGGTCGCCAAGAAATGCCAGTCCTGCCACACCTTCGATCAAGGGGAACGCAACGGCACCGGCCCCAATCTTTACAACATCGTTGGTGCACCGCTTGAGGGCCGTGACCGGGGCGATTTTAAACTGTCGGACTCCATCCTCGCCGGCGCCACGGTTTGGGATTACGACACCCTCAACGCCTATCTTGAAGATCCCAAGAACATCGCACCCCAGGGCACTATGTCCTTCGTCGGATTGCGCAAGCCAAAGGACCGCGCCTCCATCATCAAGTTCCTCATGAGTAAAACGGAAAATCCGCCGGAAGTGGTTTTGGATCCCGTCGTTGAAGAAACGGCGGAAGCCGCTGAGGGTGCCATGGACGGCGCCATGGAAGAGGCTGTTGAAGGGGCCGCTGAAGAGGCGACGGAAACCCCGTAATCAAGCCGTCTATGACAGACGAGACCCTTGCCGCCGAGTGCGTCGCACTGGCGCAGCGTTTGGCGGACGCCGCCTCTGAGATCACCCTTTCCTATTTCCGCACCCCTCTTTCCATTGAAGAGAAAGACGACGAGACTCCCGTCACCAAGGCGGACCGGGATACGGAAGCCTCCCTTCGCGCCATGATCGAGGCCGCCTTTCCCGACCACGGCATCATCGGTGAAGAATACGGCCAGGATCGGCCGGATGCCGACTACGTCTGGGTACTCGACCCCATCGACGGAACGCTGTCCTTCATCAACGGCGTGCCCTTGTACACCACCATTGTCGGATTGGTCCGGGACGGGAAACCCTGGTTTGGGCTGGTCGATCAGCCGGTTCTCAAAGACCGGTGGTGCGGCGGGGCGGGTCTGCCGACAACCTTAAACGGCACGGCGGCAAGGACGCGGCGGTGCCCTTCGCTGGATCAGGCAACGGTTTATGCCACAGCACCAGACTTTTTTAAGGCTGAAGAGCTCGCCGCTCTCGACCGGCTCACGAACGCTGTCAAACAGCGGCGCTATGGCGGTACCGACTGTTACCACTACGGTATGGTGGCCAGCGGATGGACCGATATGGTATGTGAGAAACTCAACATTTACGAATTTGGCGCCATCGTTCCCATCATTGAGAACGCAGGCGGCGTCATCACCGATTGGCAGGGCCGGCCTTTAAGTGGAACCGCAGGCCGGCAAGTACTGGCTTCTGGTGACAACGCCATACACACCGCCGCCGTTGATATCCTTTCACAGGAGACTTCGTGACGTGGACCTCTTAAGCAAACCTCTTATCGGGATGGGCCTTGCTGCCGCATTGCTCGTCTCTTTGACTCTTTCACCTTCTCCAGTCACGGCCATCGAAAAGGGCAAGCCGGTTCATGCCCTCGCGTTTCGTGGGCTTCCAAAACACGACGCTGATTTTACGCATTTGGACTACGTCAATCCCGATGCGCCCAAGGGCGGCACACTCCGGCTCATGGGTCTCCGCACCTTTGATTCCTTCAATCCTTTCATTGTCAAAGGCGATTACGCAGCCGGACTTTCTTATCTCGGCAGTGCCGGCTTTTTATTCGAGGGCCTAATGGCGAACGGGGCCGACGAACCCAACACCTCTTATTGTTTGCTTTGTGAAACGGTTGAGGTGGCCGAAGACAACACCTGGACCGAATTCGTTTTGCGGCCAGAAGCCCGTTTCCATGACGGATCGCCGATCACGCCCGAAGACGTCATCTTTTCCTTCAACACGCTACGGGAAAAAGGTTTGCCGCTCTTTCGCCTGTATTACGGCGACGTCGAGGAGGTGATTAAAACCGGTGACCGGTCCGTACGCTTCAATTTCAAGTCCGGGGACAATTTCGAGTTGCCCGGCATCCTTGCCCAATTGTCGGTTCTGTCTAAAGACTATTGGCAAGACCGGGATTTTGAAGAAGCGACATTAGAGCCACCCCTAGGCAGCGGACCCTATCGCATAGACCAGTTTGAAGCCGGCCGGTTTGTTGTTTTCAAACGCATTGATAATTACTGGGGGGAGAACCTTCCGATCAAACGTGGCTTCCACAACTTCGATGAGATCCGCTTTGAATACTATCTCGACCAAGAAGTGGCCATGGAAGCGTTTAACGCCGAAGAATACGACCTTCGTTCAGAAAACTCGGCCAGTCGTTGGGCCAATGCCTACCGAGAAGACCTTCTGGATTCCGGACAGGTGGTTAGGTTGGAAATCGAAGACGGCATGCCCAATCAGACTCAATGGTTCGTTCCCAACCTTCGCCGGTCAAAATTCGCTGACCGGCAAGTCCGCCGCGCCCTGGCCCATGCGTTCGATTTCGCCTGGACCAACCGTACCATTGCCTATGGCGCTTACCGGCAGACCAAGAGTTTTTTTGACGGGTCCGAATTGGAGGCAACCGGATTGCCCGGCCCGCGGGAGTTGGAAATCTTGGAGCCTTACCGCGGCCGCATTCCCGACGAAGTGTTTACGCAGGAGTTCGCACCGCCACAAACGGACGGGTCCGGCAACATTCGCGAAAACCTCATTCTCGCCAATCAACTGCTGACGGACGCCGGGTGGGTGGAGCAAGACGGCAAGAGAGTTAATGCCGAGACTGGTGAAGTTTTTACCATTGAGTTCCTCATCGCCGCGCAAAACCTGGCTCAGTGGATCAATCCTTACATTCGCAACCTCGAACGCCTGGGCATTGAAGGTACGGTGCGCGTGGTTGATTCATCTCAGTTCATCAACCGTATTGCCGAGTATGACTTCGACATGATGATTGGCGGCTGGGCTCAATCCCTGTCTCCCGGCAATGAGCAGCGTGAGTTTTGGGGAACGTCCGCAGCCGATCGCACGGGAAGCAGGAACTATGCGGGAATCAAAAACCCTGCCATCGATGAAATTATCGAGGAGCTGATTGTCGCTGATACGAGGGAAGACCTCGTTGCCCACACGCGGGCGCTCGACCGTATCTTGCTTTGGAATTACTACACCATTCCTGAACTTACCTCCTATGTCGACCGGATCGCCTATTGGAATAAATTTGGCGTGCCGGACAAAACGCCGTTGCAAGGCCCTGTCATTGATGCCTGGTGGTACGACGAAACCAAATCTGCCGTAGTTGCGTCCGGTGGGGGGCAAACGTCGGATGCGAATGATATGGCTTCGATGGATGACATTGCCTCCGACCCCGAAAGCGCCAATCAGCGCGACAACACTGTCTTGCTCGTTTCCATCGCTGTCGTCGGGGTTCTCTTGCTTTTGTGGAGCAACCTCCGGCGGCGCAACCGGCCGTAATTGTATTTTGTAACAGCGTACCAAGGGATTCATGGCCGCTTATATTCTCCGCCGTATCGCGCTCATCCCTTTAACGCTGCTCGGCATTATCGCCATCAATTTTGTTATCGTTCAGTTCGCCCCCGGCGGACCGGTGGAACAGGTCCTGGCCCAACTTCAGGGTCTTGATGTCAGTGCGACCGAGCGTATTTCCTCCTCCGGCGCGGATTCCATTTCCAGCGACAGCACCTACCGTGGAGCACAAGGTCTCGATCCGGCCTTCATAAAGGAGATCGAAAGGCAATTTGGGTTCGACAAACCGCCGCTGGAGCGGTTTTTACTGATGATCCGCAATTACGCCACCTTCGATTTGGGCGAAAGTTATTTCCGTTCCCAAGGAGTGGTTGACCTGATCATCGATAAACTGCCCGTCTCTATATCTCTTGGGGTCTGGTCCACTCTCATTATTTATTTGGTGTCCATCCCTCTCGGCATTGCCAAGGCCGTGCGGGACGGCTCCCGTTTCGATGTCGCCACGTCCTATGCGGTGTTTATCGGCTATGCCATTCCCGCCTTTTTGTTTTCCATTTTACTCATCGTTGTTTTTGCCGGCGGCCGGTATCTGGATTGGTTTCCCCTGCGCGGCCTCACGTCCGACAATTGGGAAGACCTCAGTCTCATCGGCAAAGTGATCGACTATTTTTGGCATCTGGCTCTGCCCGTCACGGCCATGGTGATCGGCGGATTTGCGTCTCTGACCATGCTGACCAAGAACTCCTTTCTCGATGAGATCAACAAGCAATATGTGCTGACGGCGCGGGCAAAGGGATTGGCCCCCAACCGTGTGCTGTACGGCCATGTGTTCCGCAACGCCATGCTGATCGTCATCGCCGGTTTTCCAGCCACATTGATCGGCATGCTATTTACGGGCTCCGTTCTCATCGAGGTGATCTTTTCCCTCGATGGGCTCGGACTGCTCGGCTTCGAATCGATCATCAACCGCGATTATCCCGTCGTCTTCGGCACGCTTTTCGTCTTTAGTCTCATTGGTCTGATCCTCAATCTGATCAACGACATCGCCTATCACGCCATCGATCCCCGCATTGAGTTCGAGGGGCAGTCCGTATGACCGAGGAAGCAGGGGCACTAAAGACCTGGCTTACGCCTTTGCAACGACGGCGGATTACCAACTTCCGCTCAAACAAACGCGGGCTGTGGTCTTTCCGTATTCTTTCTTTCCTTCTGGTGATGACGCTTTTTTCCGAATTCATCGCCAACGACAGGCCTATTGTTCTGTCCTTTGAAGGCGACCTCTATTTCCCGGTCTTGGGCGAGTACACCGAAACCGATTTCGGTGGTGATTTCGCAACGGCGGCCAACTACCGGGACCCGTATTTGCAAAGTCTTATTAACGAGTCCGGCTGGATGCTGTGGCCACCTGTCCGATTCAGTTACGAAACCATAAATTACGATCTGCGCGTACCTGCGCCGTCGCCGCCCTCGGCGGTCAACTGGTTCGGTACCGACGATCAGGCCCGCGACGTTTTTGCAAGGGTGCTCTACGGCTTTCGCCTGTCCCTTTTCTTCGGGCTGACTCTGACCCTTGTCGCCTCTGTCATTGGTGTCGCGGCCGGCGCCGTCCAGGGCTATTTCGGCGGCTGGCTGGACCTGATCTTTCAGCGCGTTATCGAGATCTGGAACGGGCTGCCCCAGCTTTTTGTTCTCATCATCGTTTCATCCCTCATCGCCCCGGGATTCTGGACGCTCCTGCTCGTTCTTCTTCTTTTCAGTTGGACGGCGTTGGTTGCCGTGGTGCGGGCGGAATTTCTGCGCGCGCGTAATTTCGATTATGTACGCGCCGCCAAGGCACTTGGCATGGGCGATGCCAAGATCATGGCCAAGCATGTGCTGCCCAACGCCATGGTCGCAACCATCACCTTCCTGCCGTTCATTCTTTCCGGGTCCATTGTCGCACTGACCTCGCTGGATTTCCTTGGTCTGGGTCTGCCGCCCGGTTCACCCTCTCTTGGTGAACTATTGCGGCAGGGCAAAGAAAACCTGCAAGCGCCGTGGCTCGGCTTGACGGCCTTTTTCACCTTGGCCGGCATGCTGACCCTGCTGGTCTTTGTCGGCGAGGCGGTGCGGGACGCTTTTGATCCCCGACGGGACGCCTCATGACTGATCAGGCATCCCATACGGACAGCCAAGCGCCCGTCCTCTCCGTCCGCAACCTGACGGTCACGTTCGTACAAGCCGATGAAGACGTGACCGCCGTCAAAGGTGTGTCCTTTGACGTCTCCCCCGGGGAGACCTTGGCGCTGGTTGGTGAGAGCGGTTCGGGCAAGACCGTCACCGCCCTCTCGGCTTTGCAACTGCTACCGCCCACCGCCAGGTTCCCTACAGGGCACGTTACCGTTGCTGGCCAGCAGGTCATCGGCGCCGATGAGAAAGAACTTAGAAAAATCCGCGGCAATCGTGTCGGAATAATTTTCCAGGAACCGATGACGTCCCTCAATCCACTGCATTCCATCGAGAAACAGGTGGGCGAGGTGTTGGAGGTGCATCGAGGTCTGGAACGGGAAGCGATGAGGGAACGGGTCATCGAACTGCTGACCATGGTTGGGCTACCTGATCCTGAAAAAAGACTCACCGCACTGCCCCACGAGCTCTCCGGCGGTCAGCGCCAGCGGGTGATGATCGCCATGGCATTGGCCCTCGACCCCGATCTTCTCATCGCCGATGAGCCGACCACGGCCCTGGATGTGACCATTCAGGCGCAGATTCTCGAATTGCTTGAAGAACTGCAACGCCGCTTGGGTATGGCCGTTTTGTTCATCACCCACGATCTCTCCATCGTCCGGCGCATCGCCGACCGGGTCTGTGTCATGCAGGAAGGAGAAATCGTCGAGCAGGGTCCGGTGGAGGAGATCTTTTCAACCGCGCAGCATCCCTACACACAGAAACTGTTGGCTGCCCAACCGACGATCGTCGACGTAGAGCGGCCAGAAACGGCTGAGACTGTGATTGAAACGGATGACCTCAAGGTCTGGTTTCCCATCAAGAAAGGCATTGTCCGGCGCACCGTCGGTCATATCAAAGCCGTCGATGGTGTGTCCTTCACGCTCAGACGCGGCCAAACCATGGGTGTGGTGGGCGAAAGCGGGTCGGGCAAAACCACGTTGGGAATGGCTTTGTTACGTCTGATCAGCAGCACCGGGGAAATTCAATTCGCCGGCCAAAGAATTGACGGCTTATCCAGGCATGACCTGAGACCCCTGCGGCGGTCCATGCAGATCGTTTTCCAGGATCCTTATGGCTCGCTCAGCCCACGGCTTTCCATCAGTCAAATTGTTGAAGAAGGCTTGATCGTGCGCGGACTGGCACAAGACACAGACGACCGCCGCAGCCGGGTGCAAGACGCACTCGCAGCGGTCGACCTCGATCCTGACATCGTCGACCGCTATCCCCATGAGTTCTCCGGTGGTCAAAGGCAGCGTATCGCCATTGCCCGTGCTCTTGTCCTGCAGCCGGATTTTTTAGTTCTGGACGAACCCACCAGTGCCCTTGACGTCTCCATCCAGGCACAGACCGTCGATCTGTTGCGTGACCTGCAAACCCGTTTCGCTCTGAGTTATCTCTTCATCAGTCACGACCTGCGTGTGGTCCGAGCCCTTGCCGACCATATTCTGGTCATGAAAGAGGGTAAGGTTGTGGAAAGCGGACCGGCCGACGACGTATTTAACGCTCCACAACATCCCTATGCGCAGTCTCTCCTGGCCGCGGCCATGGACCTGCGGGTAAAGGGCGGAGAACAGCTGGCCCATTAACCGTTCTGTTGTGTTGGATTAAATGCCGGTACCTTAAAACAGACCTATGCACACGCTTTACCACCATCCTCTTTCCACCATGTCCCGCGTCATAAGAATGGCGGCAATGGAAAAACATATCGATGTGGAGGAACGGGAAGAACCGTTCTGGACGCGGCGAGAAGACTTTCTTGTTCTTAATCCCGCCGGCGACGTGCCCGTGTGGGTCGATGAAGACGGCGGCGTCATTGCCGGCGGCATGGTGATTGCGGAATACCTGGAAGAGGTTTTCCCGGAAGTCCCTTTGATCGGCACCACGGTTAAGGCTAAAGCGGAAACACGGCGGCTGATCGAATGGTTCGAATTGAAGTTCAACAATGAAGTCACTCAATTTCTCGCAGGCGAAAAACTTTTCAATCGAATCACCCAAGGGGCGGCACCAGACTCCCGTGCGCTGCGGGCTGGTCGTGAAAACATCCATGCCCATCTTGACTACATTGCCTGGTTGACGGACAGGCGCAGCTGGCTGGCGGGGGAAAGCCTGACGCTGGCGGACTTGGCCGCCGGCGCGCATATCTCGCTTGTCGACTACACGGGCGATGTGCCTTGGGCCGACCATCCTCTGGCAAAAGAGTGGTATGTGCGTCTTAAATCTAGGCCGAGCGTCCGCCCGCTGCTGTCGGACCATTTCCCGGGGATAACACCAGCGCCTGTTTACGCCGATCTTGATTTTTAGGCGCTAGAGCGGTATGATTTTAGGTTGGGTCATATCCTGCGTTTTTGAAATAGTTGGCGCATTCATTTGAGGTATAGGTATCGAGGAGTCTGCCGATGGCGGCTGAGACGGCCTCGACGGTTCGCGGCGCTTCGAGGCGGAGCAGATGCTTGAGCTTGGCGAAGACCTGCTCGATGGGATTGAGGTCGGGGGAGTACTTGGGCAGGAACAGGAGCCGGGCGCCGGCCTGGCGGATGGCCTGTCGCACGGCCTTGGACTTGTGAGAGCCGAGGTTGTCCATGATGACGATGTCGCCGGGCTTGAGGGTTGGGACCAACACGTCCTGCACATAGATGCGGAAGCGCTCGCCGTTGATCGGCCCGTCGACGAGCCAGGGCGCATCGATTCGGTCGTGGCGCAGCGCGGCGAGGAAGGTCGCGGTGTGCCAGCGGCCATGTGGCGCCTCGCCGATCAGTCGCGCGCCCTTTGACCCCCAGCCCCGCAGGGGCGCCATGTTGGTCCTGGTCCAGGTCTCGTCGATGAACACCAGGCGCGTCGGGTCAACCCGGTCGCGGTACTTCAACCACTGAGCGCGGCGGCGCGCCACGTCACGGCGCCGACGCTCGCCAGCCACCAGCGTTTTTTTTATAGCTCAGGCCCTGCTCGTGAACGAAGGTCCAGACCGAACGGTAGTCCACCTTCAGGCCCCGATCCGCCAGCTCCCCGACAAGCCCATGAAGCGTGAAATCCCCCCGCGCCACCCGGTCCCGCAACCAGCGCTCGTGCGCCCCCCGGATCGCACGCGGCTTGTAACCGCCCATCCGGCCCGGCGCCGCGCTGCCCGTCCGCCGGTAGCGCGCCAGCCAGGCAACCGCCGTGCTCTCGCCGATCCCGAAATGCCGCGCCGCCGCCCGGCACGACATCCCGTCGCGCGACACAGCCGAAATAACCCGTTCTCGAAGATCAAGGGAATAAGCTCTTGCCATCCTTGCTGGCCTCCTTACCCAGCAAGAATCTTGAATCAGAAATCGAAAAGCTTGTGAATCCCTAAAATGACTCCGTCTAATCACATAAAGCTCTAGGGAACCGGTGCATCGACACTCACGTCCAGCCGTTCCAGATGCTGCCTGACCGCATCACCGGCAGAGGAGTCCGGGTCCAAGGCCAGGACGCGCATCCACGCCTGTCTGGCTTCAAAGGTTGCGCCGTTTTGCTGGGCCAAGAGGCCTTGTTCTAAGAGAGCATCCACATTGTCCGGCTGTAATTGGAGCGCCCGGTCAATGTCGTCGGCTGCCAGGTCCGTGACGTCCAGGTGCCGGTATGCGCTCCCTCTTAAGACGAGCGCTTCGATGGAGTCCGGTTCCGCATCAAGAACGCGATTGAGATCATCAACAGCGGGCCAATAGTTTCCCAACGCCGCATAACAGAGGGAACGGTCAAAGAAAAAGCCGACCTCCTTGTCGTAGAAACCGATGGCATTGTTGAGAATCTCCAAAGCGTGTTCGTGTCGGCCCACACTCATCCACGCCCGTGCGGCTTGATTCAACAAACCCGCGCGCACGTCCACCCTTCCGGTCGACTCTGCGGCGAGGGCTTCTAGCCTGCGGGCCGCTTCTTCAGCATCGCCCAATCCGATCAGCACCACGGCGGCGCAGTGGCTTGCCGGTTCGCCGCCGGAAAGGCGGCCCCATCGCATCGCCATGTCCAGCCCTCGTTCCGGGTCGCGGTCGGCGGCCAAAAGGCAGCGGCGGTAAGTGTCTTCCTGATTATCGGCAATGATGGCCGTGTTGAGTGACTCGTCCTGGCTCCGAACCACAGAGGGCGCCGCCACGACAACGCAGAGTGCGACAAAAGCCATACTCCACCTGACTGAAACTGAGCGTTTAAGTGAGTTCATCAATGCCTGCTTTGGTATGGACGAACCGGCGGATGCGAAGAAAGCGGCCCGAACGCGCGTCTACATCCCCTTCCGCACCGATGCCTCCGAGTTTGTACCCTAATATGCCGTTGATCAGGCCGAGCACGCCGACCTTGTATTCGTCGGCATAGACGCCGGTTTGCACGGTGGCGTGTTTGGTCAGCTTTTCGTTGCAGGTGATGCGCGCATTGACGAGTTGAGTAAGCGCTTGCGGGTCCCGTTCAAGGGCGTCGTTTAGAACCAACAGCGCGCGTTTAACCGCCGGGTCTGGTGAATTTGTCATTGTCGTTCCGCAATCATCTGAGCGTAGTGATCCACTGTTTGAGTGAGGCGTTTAAGATCCTCCGGTCTTGACAGACGATGGTCGCCGTCCTTTACCAGCACCACTTGCACAGCCTCGCTCGCCAGGGCTTCCGAGAGACGCAAGGCGGTTTGCCAAGGTACGTCTTCATCCTTTTGACTATGAATCAAACAGGCCGGGTGAGAGATTTCTATTGTATCACGCAAGACGAGACAGTTTCGGCCGTCGTCGATCAGCTTTTTAGAAATGATATAGGGCTCTTCGTCGTATTCGCTCGGTTGCTCTAAATAGCCTTGTTTCTCAAGTGCTGTTCTTTCTTTTTCCGTTAAAGAAGCCCACATGAGGTCTTCGGTAAAGTCCGGCGCTGCCGCGATCCCGATCAAAGCGCCGATCTTGTCGGCGCGTTGCAGTGCGACGCGCACCATGACCCAGCCACCCATGCTGGATCCCACCAAAATGTGCCGACCGGGATCCATATGATCCAAGACGGCAAGCGCGTCTTCGGTCCAGCGGCTGATGGTTCCATCGGCAAAGGTTCCTGAAGAGTCGCCATGGCCGTACATGTCGAAGGCGACAAACAAACGCCCCGACTCTCGGCAGTGATTCGCTAAGGCCTGTGCTTTTGTGCCGCCGCGATCGGAATTGAGGCCGTGAAGAAAAACAATACCCGGACTGGCACCGTCAATTCTGTCGTAAGCAATTGTGGCGCCATCGGAGCGTGATAGGATGTGATGTTGAGAGGTCAATGGTCCGGTCCGGGGCCGAAAAGCGTCTAATCGCTGAGAACAATTAAGCCATAGCCGTGCCGAACACCACCTTTGAAAAATTATCCAGCCGAGATGAAAAAACGTGCCTGCAAGTCTTGCCGGAACTCGGTACGGGCGGTGTTGAGCGGGGGGCCATCAACATGGCCAAAGCACTCGTCGAATCCGGTTGGCGGGCTTTGGTTGCATCGTCCGGAGGGGCAAGAGTCCGGGAAGTGGAACGCGCCGGCGCTGAACACATCACGCTGCCCTTAAATTCCAAGAACCTATTTGTCATCCGCAAAAACGCGACAAGTCTGGCGGAAGTTATAAGGAAATATGCGGTCGATAT
Source organism: Rhodospirillaceae bacterium (assembly GCA_965207985.1). GTDB lineage: Bacteria > Pseudomonadota > Alphaproteobacteria > Rhodospirillales > Rhodospirillaceae > CBDBND01. The sequence goes on from CBDBND010000032.1 coordinate 303,487, forward strand.
CGTGCATGCGCGCTCGCGCGCGCCGGCCTGGAGCGCATTTAACGCAGCAAAGGAAACCGACTGTCCGTTCATCACCACGTTCCATGGCGTCTATGGTCTTGGACCGTTCGGTATGAAGAAATTCTATAACCGTGTGATGACAAAAGGTGTTTCCGTTATCGCCATCTCAGACTTCATCCACAGTCATGTGTCTGACGAGTATGGAATAGACGACAGCCGTATAAAGACCATTCCCCGCGGCATAGATTTGGAACAGTTTGATCCTTCCGCAGTGACGTCCGCCCGAATCATCAATTTGGCCAAAGACTGGCGTCTGCCCGATGACGGGCCGGTCATCGCGCTTCCCGGCCGGCTGACGAACTGGAAAGGGCATTTATTGCTGATCGACGCGCTTGCGCATTTGAAAAAGGACAATCGGCTTGCGGGCAACTGGAGATGCCTACTAATCGGGCCCCGCGCTGCAAATTCATCTTATCCGGACAGGATTGAATCACGCATTGCGGCCAGGGGGCTCGGCGGCCATGTGCAGATTATCGACAACTGCCGCGATATGGCGGCGGCGTATATGGTAACGGATGCCGTCGTCTCAGCCTCCACCAGACCGGAAGCCTTCGGCCGGGTCGTTGCAGAGGCGCAGGCCATGGGCCGGCCGGTGGTGGCGCCGGCTCACGGTGCAGCGCCAGAAGTTATGCTGCCCGGTGTGACGGGATGGCTTTTCACACCCGGTGATGTGAACTCCCTCGCCCAGGCGTTGGACCGGGCCTTGTCTCTCAATGCGGAAGACAGGGCGCTGCTTGCGGAACGGGCACGCGATCATGTCGCCGAACGGTTCAGTCTTGAAAATATGGTGCAATCGACACTCGACGTTTATGAGCAGGTCATTGACGCGCATTGTCAGCAAGACGTGACAAGGTCGTGATGAATCCTCCGGAAGATAAGGACGGAAGAGTTTCAATTCTCGTCATCCGCACGGGACCCATTGGTGACTTTGTTCAGTCCCTCGGCGCCTTCTCGGCGATCCGTATGCACCACGCCGGGGCGGAAATCACCGTTGTTGCGAATTCATCGGTTGTCGACTTTGCGACCGCCGCCCCTTACTTCGATCGCATTGAGACTGACCCCGGATCCATTCTTGGTCTCCGATCCATCATTCGTTCAAGACCATTTGTTCGCGTCTACGACCTCGATACGTCAAAACGCACCGGCTGGGTTTTTACGTTTTCAAAAACGTGGCGGCAGCTTATGGGGCATGACGAACCCGTACCCTGGAGTGGCACGGCCAAGGGCTGCTCACTGCCGCATCAGAGCGAAGAGCGTCTTCAAATGCACACCAGTGACCGGCTTATGAGTCAGCTGGAGTCCGCCGGTATTCTGGAGCACCCGCCGGTCAGCCTGGCGTGGGTCTCCCGCGCGGTGGGAACGTTTTCCCTGCCCATTTCTCTAAGCGAGCCGTTCGTTTTGATGGCCGTGGATCCCGGTGGTGCGAACCAAACCCAATGGACGCCGGCACGGTTCGCGGATATGGCCGAAATCGCCTTCGCCAGAGGGCAACGCCCTGTTCTGGTCGGCGAGCAAGAGGCCCCGGACATTGCCGAAGCGGTCAAGGACGTCGTCTCGGAATCGGTCGACCTGTGCGGCAAGGCCTCCCATGTGGAAGTGGTCTTTCTTTCCTGGGCGGCGGTCTCAGCTGTGGGGACGGATAACGGCACCATGCATCTGATTGCGACAGCAGGATGCAAAAGCGTGGTGCTTTACGATCCCGGGTCGGATGCGGCCTTGTCCGGCCACCGCGGTCCCGATGTCACTATCCTTCGCCGTCACAATCTGGCGTCCATCACCGCCGCGGAAGTTGTCCAGGCCCTCAAGAGCGGGACGTCACCTTGACTTGTCGGCTCTTAGACTTAGATTGCCCGCGCTTCTTCAATAATGCCGCAGACAAGAGTGAGTGATGGTCGCCTTAACACTGCCAGACGGGAGTAAAAGGGAGTTCCCAGAGCCGGTCACCGGCGCTGCGCTGGCGGCTGACATCGGCCCGGGACTGGCCAAGGCGGCTTTGGCCATCAGGGTCAACGGCGACCTTAAGGACCTGTCCACAACGCTCTCCGAAGATGCGGAGGTCGCCATCATCACAGCCAAGGATGATGAGGCCTTGGACATTCTCAGGCACGATGCGGCGCATGTCATGGCAGAGGCTATGCAAGAACTGTTTCCAGGTACGCAGGTCACCATCGGACCGGTCATCGAAAACGGGTTTTATTACGACTTCGCCCGCGAGGAGCCATTTTCCCTCAACGATCTGGAAAAGATCGAAGCGCGCATGCGCGAGATCGTCGACCGCGACGAAGAAATTGTCCGCGAGGTGTGGACGCGCGATGACGCCGTTCGATTTTTCAGCGACGCCGGTGAGAAATACAAAGCACAAATCATTCAAGACCTGCCGGCGGACGAAGAAATCCGCATCTACCGTCAAGGCGAATGGCTTGATCTGTGCCGCGGGCCTCATCTGCCGTCCACGGGCAAACTAGGCAAGGCGTTCAAACTGATGAAATTGGCCGGCGCCTATTGGCGCGGCGATCACCGTAACGAGATGCTGCAGCGCATTTACGGCACCTGTTGGGCAAACGAGAAACAGCTCAAAGCCCATCTGTTGATGTTGGAGGAAGCCGAGAAACGGGACCACCGCAAGCTCGGCCGGGAGATGGACCTGTTTCACCTGCAAGAAGAGGCCCAGGGGTCCGTCTTTTGGCACCCTAAGGGCTATACGGTGTGGCTCGCCTTGGAGACGTACATTCGCATGCGGCAGACGCAAGCCGGATACGTCGAGGTTAAAACGCCCCAGCTGTTGGATGCCCGTTTCTGGGAACAATCGGGCCATTGGTCCAAGTTCCGTGAAAACATGTTTGTCGTTCCCGATGAAATTCCAAGTACGGAAGATGACGAACCCGTCGTGTCGTCCGATGCCAGGCTCATGGCCATCAAACCCATGAACTGTCCGGCTCATATTCAAATTTACAAGAACGACATCCGGAGTTACCGGGATCTTCCCATCCGCATGGCCGAGTTCGGCTGTTGCCACCGCAACGAACCCCACGGCGCGTTGCATGGTCTCATGCGGGTGCGCCAAATGACCCAGGACGATGCGCACATCTTCTGCCGGGAAGATCAGGTCACCGAAGAAACAACGGCTTTTTGTGCTTTGCTTCAATCCGTCTATGAGGATCTAGGCTTCGACACCTTGGAAGTGAAACTGGCAACGCGGCCCGAGGTGCGTGCCGGCGAAGACGACGTGTGGGACCGCGCCGAAGCTGCTCTGGAGGATGCCGTCAAGGCGTCGGGACTCGACTACACCATTTTGCCCGGCGAAGGCGCCTTTTATGGACCAAAACTTGAATTCCATCTCAAAGACGCCATCGGCCGGACGTGGCAATGCGGCACCATCCAGCTCGACTTCGTTTTGCCCGAGCGACTCGATGCCACCTATGTGGGTCAGGACGGCGAAAAGCACCGGCCGGCCATGCTGCATCGCGCCATTCTCGGCAGTTTGGAGCGGTTCATCGGAATTTTGATTGAGAATTATGCGGGCAAGCTGCCCCTATGGTTGGCTCCGGTCCAGGCCGTTGTCTCGACCATTACGTCCGACGCCAATGCCTATGCGGAGAGCGTAAGAGAGGCCCTGGAAGCCAAGGGACTCCGGGTGGAGCTCGATATCCGCAACGAAAAGATCAATTACAAGATCCGCGAACACTCCCACGCCAAAGTCCCCGTGATCGTCGTTGTCGGCCAAAAAGAGGCCGATGCGAATACCGTCGCTTTGCGCCGCTTGGGCGGAAAAACCCAAGAAATCCTTGCCCTTAAGGAGGCAGCCGATACACTCAGCGGCGAGGCGGAAATGCCCGGCTCTTAAAGGGACGTTTGGGGAACCAGAAGACACAAAACAGGTCTGCATGAAGTCGGCCTGTTGCCAACGACGGTCCGGTCCTCAAGCTATCTGCTAACTAAAAAAGGAGGCCATCCATACCTAGACCTGTTGTGACGACGCCACCGTCCAAGGATGGACCACGCGTCAACGAAGACATCGATGTACCGAAAGTACGATTAATTGGGGCAGATGGAGAAAATATTGGTGTAGTCACCGTCAGTGAAGCGCTCGACCATGCAGACGATGCTGGTCTGGACCTCGTTGAAATTTCTCCCAATGCAGACCCCCCTGTTTGCAAAATACTTGATTACGGCAAGTACAAGTACGAAGCCCAAAAGAAAAAGAACGAAGCCAAAAAGAAGCAAAAAATCATCGACGTGAAGGAGATCAAACTCCGTCCGAATATTGATGATCACGATTACGATGTGAAAATGCGCAATATGCGCCGCTTCATTGGCGACGGGGACAAAGTGAAAGTGACCCTTCGTTTCAGAGGACGGGAAATGGCGCACCAGGAACTGGGCGTGGACGTGCTCAACCGGGTTAAAGCCGACACCGACGAAATCGCCAAGGTCGAACAAGAAGCGAAGATGGAAGGGCGCCAAATGGTCATGGTGATGGCCCCCCGCTAGGGTAAAAACGGCTAAAACTGGCCGGTTTCGGCCCCTTTTGGACCGCTCACATGCTTGCCTATCGGTCTTTCAGACTGTATAACCCCGCCTTCCTTATGGCGGTGCCCTTTGGTAGTGCCGTGGGGGTGCCTGCAGGGCAGGCCAAAAACGGCATGGCAAGAGGCGCCGTTTGACAAGTTGAATGAGCGCCTGGGCATGCCTCGCCGTTGGACAACGCAAACACAAGGATAGAGAAATGCCCAAAATGAAGACCAAAAGCGCCACCAAACGGCGTTTCCGAACGACGGGTTCGGGCAAGCTCAAAGGCAACTTTGCCTACAAGCGCCACTGCCTCGGATCGAAATCTCAAAAAATGAAACGTAAGTCGAGGGGCTCTTTCGTCTTGGCCGATTCCGACGCCAAGATCGTCAAGAAATTCCTCCCTTACGGCACGTCGTAGAGGAAGCGTCCCATGTCTCGCGTTAAACGGGGCGTGACGACCCATGCCCGTCACAAAAAGGTTCTGGATGCCGCCAAGGGATACCAGGGCCGCAATTCCAAAAACTTCCGGGTGGCCAAGCAGAAGGTCGAAAAAGGCCTGCAATACGCCTATCGGGACCGCAGGGTTAAGAAACGGAATTTCCGTGCCCTGTGGATTCAGAGGATCAACGCCGGCGCCCGGGAACACGGTTTGACCTATTCGCGATTTATGGACGGGCTCCGGAAATCGGGTATCGAATTGGATCGTAAAATCCTGGCCGATATCGCCGTCCGTGAGCCCGAGACTTTCGCGAGCTTGGTCAAACAGGCTCAATCGGCGCTCGGTTAAGACCACCGGCGCCGGACACGGCGCCGAGCCACCCTGTCAAAGGATTGTCTCGGTGGGGGCTGCCAAAGGGCCGCCCCCGGATCAGCTTGAACTCACCTTTGTTCGGTACGAGACACAACAATGGACCAGATAGACCCTCTCCGAGACGAGCTTCTGAAAGAGATTGCTGAGGCGCAATCCCTCAAGGACCTTGAGGATGCCCGCATTACCGCCCTTGGCAAAAAAGGGCGCGTTACGGCATTGATGAAGGGGCTCGGGGATATGGACCCGGAAGCCCGAAAAACGGCCGGTAAAGATCTCAACATTCTCAAACAGGACATCGCCAACGCCATCGATGCGCGCAAGGCTGACCTGGAAGACCCGGATTTGACCACGCGCCTATCCACCGAGACCGTCGATGTCTCCTTGACCGTTAGGCCCGAACAAACCGGCTCGCTGCATCCCATCAGCCAGACAATCGAAGAAATTGTCGCCATCTTCGGCCCCATGGGTTTCGAAGTCGCCGAAGGGCCAGATGTGGAAGACGATTTCCACAATTTCACTGCGCTGAATTTCCCGCCCGACCATCCGGCCCGGGAAATGCATGACACGTTTTTTCTACCGCCACAGGAAGACGGATCGCGTCCACTGTTGAGGACACATACGTCGCCCGTACAAGTGCGGGTCATGCAATCGACCGAACCGCCCATCCGTATTCTGGCACCGGGCCGGTCGTACCGCTGTGACTACGACATGACCCACACCCCGATGTTTCATCAGGTCGAAGGCTTGGTCATCGATAAGGAAACCCACATGGGGCATCTCAAAGGTTGCCTGATCGAATTCGTCAAAGCCTACTTTGAGGTCGATGACCTTCCCGTCCGGTTCCGGCCGTCCTTCTTCCCCTTCACCGAACCGTCCGCCGAAATGGACATTGGCTGTTCCTGGTCGGACGGTGAACTAAAAATCGGTGCCGGTGGCGAGTGGATGGAAATCCTCGGCTGCGGCATGGTGCATCCCAATGTTTTGAAAGCCTGCAACCTGGATCCAGAGATCTATCAGGGCTTTGCCTTCGGCATGGGCGTAGAGCGCCCGGCCATGCTCAAGTACGGCATTCCCGACCTGCGCACCTTCTTCGATGCGGATCTGCGCTGGCTTAGGCATTACGGATTTTCGCAGCTAGACGTTCCCTCCCTCTCAGGAGGGCTAAGCCGATGAAATTCACTCTGTCCTGGCTCAAAGACCATTTGGATACGGACGCTGATCTCACCACCATCACCGATACGTTGACGGCCATCGGTCTCGAGGTGGAAGGGGTTGAAGATCCCTCGGCTGAGCTAGAGCCCTTTGTCGTTGCCGAAATCGTACATGCGGAGAAGCATCCCGATGCGGACCGGCTTAAGCTATGCCGTATCACCACAGGAAAAGACGAAGTGCAGGTGGTCTGCGGTGCGCCCAATGCAAGGGCCGGCCTGAAAGGCATTTTCGCCAAACCGGGTGACGTTATTCCCTATAGCGGCGATGTGCTCAAGGTCGGCAAGATCCGCGGCGTGGAGAGCCACGGCATGATGTGCTCCGCCCGTGAACTTAAATTGGGTGAAGACCATGACGGCATCATCGAGCTTCCAGATGATGTGGAAGTGGGGTCGCCCGCCGTCCAAGCCCTCGCCGTCGAGCCGGTGATCGACATCGCGCTGACGCCCAATCGGGTAGACGCCCTTGGCGTGCGCGGTGTGGCCCGTGATCTGGCCGCTGCCGGTGTCGGTCAACTTAAAGCGATGGACACGTCTCCGGTCAAAGGGACCTTCGATAGCCCAAGACAGATTTCAATGGGACTTCCGAAAGGTCAGGACTATCTCTGTCCCCATTTCGTCGGCCGGACCTTCCGTGGTCTCAAAAACGGGGAGAGCCCGCAATGGCTGAAAGACCGGCTGACGGCCATCGGATTACGGCCCGTCTCCGCCTTGGTCGACATCACCCAGTACGTCAATGTGGATCTGGGCCGGCCACTGCATGTCTTCGATGCAGCAAAATTGAATGGTGACGTGGGTCCTCGCTTGGCCAGCAAAGGCGAAAACCTTCTGGCTCTCAACGAAACCGAATACACATTGCAAGACTCCATGGTCGTTATCGCCGATGTAAAAAACGCACTAGGCATAGGCGGTGTCATGGGTGGCGAGCCTTCCAGTTGCACTGGAAGCACGACTGAGGTGTTTCTTGAGGCAGCTCTGTTTGACCCGGTCAACATTGCCCGGACCGGCCGCACCCTCGGCATCGTTTCGGATGCCCGATACTGTTTTGAGCGCGGTGTGGACCCGACATCCACCGAGGAAGGAGCTGAAATCGCCACCCGCATGATCCTGGAGATCTGTGGCGGCGAGGCGTCCCATGTCGTGGTCGGCGGCGCAGCGCCGGACTTGGCGAACACTGTAACCTTGCGACCCAGCCGAATCGCCAAGCTGGGCGGTGTGGATATCGAGCCAAAAGCAGTGCAGGCCATTCTCGAAGGATTGGGTTTTACCGTCAGTGTCGATGACGCGGACACGTGGTCTGTAATTGCACCGTCCTGGCGGCGGGATGTCAGCGGCGAACACGATCTTATTGAAGAGGTCTTGCGCATCCATGGATACGATCACATTCCGGTTGCCTCTTTGCCCCGCCTGGCCGTCGTCAAGCCGTCCTACTCGGCCGAGCAACGCCGGGTCCGGTTTGTGCGCCGTGCTCTGGCGGACCGCGGCTTGCAGGAAGCGACCACTTGGTCTTTCCTGTCGGGAGACGATGCAGAGGTTTTTAGAACCCAAGCGCCGTTGGTGGCCCTGGATAATCCGTTGAGCGCTGATCTGGATGTTTTGCGCCCCTCTCTTTTACCGAATTTGATACATGCCGCCGGGCGCAATGCAGCCCGGGCCATGGCCAACGCCGCGTTGTTTGAAATCGGCCCCCGCTTCGAAGGGGCGGCCCCGGGTGAACAGTCCCTTGTGGCCGGTGGGCTGCGTAGTGGAGAAAACACCCCACGGCATTGGAATACATCTGCCCGAGCGGTGGATGCCTTTGACGTCAAAGCCGACGCACTGGCCGCGCTCGAAGCGGCAGGTGTACCCGTCGCGAGACTGCAAACGGGCACCGGTGAAAGCGAGAACGTTCCGTCTTGGTATCATCCGGGTCAATCCGGTGTGCTCAAACTGGGTCCGACTGTGCTGGCCGAATTCGGTGTGATTCATCCCGCCGTACATAAGAAACTCGATGTTGCCGGCCCCATGGCCGGGTTTGAAGTGTTCCTTGACCGGCTGCCCACGCAAAAACGCAAGGGCGGTCCGGCGCGAAAAAAATTCACCCCGTCCGCATTTCAACCGGTGGAACGGGACTTTGCTTTCGTCGTTGCATTGACCACGCCCGTTGAAGATATCGTTCGCGCGGTGCGGGGCGCTGATAAAGACCTCATCACCACCATTGACGTGTTTGATGTCTATGTCGGCGAGAACGTAGACAAAGATCAGAAGTCCGTTGCTATTGCTGTGAGATTGGAGCCGTCTAAATCCACCCTCACAGACTCTGACATTGATGCCGTCTCACAAAAAATTGTCAGCGCGGTGGAAAAGGCCGTCGGCGGACAGTTACGCAATTGAGAAAAGTTCATCAGCGCCATGACTGAGTCTGCGCATATCCGAAACTTCGCGATCATCGCGCACATCGATCACGGCAAGTCCACCCTTGCCGACCGGCTTATTCAGATTTGTGGCGGGTTGACCGACCGCGAGATGAAAGAGCAGGTGTTGGACAACATGGAGCTGGAACGGGAGCGGGGCATTACCATCAAGGCCCAGACCGTTCGTCTTTCTTATAAGGCCAGGGATGGATACACTTACGTCCTCAATCTGGTGGACACGCCGGGTCATGTGGATTTCGCCTATGAAGTGAGCCGGTCTTTACGGGCATGTGAAGGCTCGCTTCTCATCGTCGACGCCTCCCAAGGCGTGGAAGCGCAGACCCTGGCAAATGTTTACCAAGCCCTTGATGCCAATCATGAGATCATTCCGGTTCTCAACAAGATCGATCTTCCCGCAGCGGAACCGAACCGGATCAAACAACAGATCGAAGACGTCATCGGTCTCGATGCCGGCGATGCTCTAGAGATTTCGGCCAAGACTGGCGAAGGCGTACCCGACGTGCTGGAGGCGCTGGTGGAGCGGTTGCCGCCGCCACCCGAAGGCGACCCGGAAGCGCCGCTCAAAGCCCTTCTGGTCGATTCCTGGTACGACTCCTATCTCGGCGTGGTCATTCTCGTGCGCGTGGTCGAAGGCAAATTGCGCAAAGGCATGAAGATCCGCATGATGTCCAACGGCGCCACCTATGAACTGGACGATGTCGGTGTCTACACGCCGAAGCGGGTCAGTCAGGCGGAGTTGGGTCCGGGCGAAATCGGCTACCTTAACGCCAGTATCAAATCCGTGGCCGACTGCCAGGTCGGCGACACCATCACGGAAGAAAAACGGCAAACGGCAACGCCTTTGGAAGGATTCAGGCCGTCCACGGCCGTCGTGTTCTGCGGTCTGTTCCCCGTCGATGCCTCTGACTATGAAGACTTAAGGGACAGCCTGGCCAAACTGCATCTCAACGACGCCAGTTTTGAATATCAGACGGAAAGTTCCGCAGCCCTTGGGTTCGGTTTCCGCTGCGGCTTTCTCGGTTTGCTGCATATGGAGATCATTCAGGAGCGACTCGCCCGCGAATTCGGATTGGAATTGATCACCACGGCACCCAGCGTTGTCTACCGCATCCACACCACATCGAATGAAACGCTGGAGCTACACAATCCCGCCGACATGCCCGACGTGACCAAGATCACGGCCATGGAGGAAACTTGGGTCAAAGCGACCATTCTGGTGCCCGATGACTTTCTTGGCCCCGTCCTGCAGCTGTGCACGGAACGGCGCGGCGAGCAAATCGATTTGACCTATGTGGGCAACCGGGCCATGGCCATTTACCGCCTGCCCCTCAACGAAATCGTTTTCGATTTCTATGACCGCTTGAAATCCATTTCCAAGGGATACGCCAGCTTCGACTATGAAATGGAAGACTACCTGGAGAGCGATCTGGTCAAAGTGAGCATCTTGGTCAATGCGGAACCGGTTGACGCTCTTTCGTTTATCGCGCACCGCTCTCAGGCAGAAAGCCGGGGCCGCCAAATCTGCTCGCGATTGAAGGAGCTGATTCCCCGCCACCTGTTCAAGATCCCCATTCAGGCGGCGATCGGCGGCAAGGTCATCGCCCGTGAAACCATCAGTGCTTTGCGCAAAGACGTCACGGCGAAGTGTTACGGCGGCGATGTATCGCGCAAACGCAAACTTCTCGATAAACAGAAAGAAGGGAAGAAGAAGATGCGCCAGTTTGGTCGCGTCGACATTCCGCAGAGCGCTTTTATACAGGCATTAAAAATGCCGGAAGCTTAAGTCCGGCAGAGTAGAAAAGTTTGTGGAAAACCTGTGAGTGTTTAGGCGGTGCGGAACAAACGCCCTCGCGACGGCCGGCGCCGGCAGACGTGAGCCAAGATCACACCAATGGGGCCAAGAACGGCCCATGCCGGCATGGACATCAAAATAGCGGCGGCAAACCGCCATACATCGCCGGTCAAATTCCCTTCAAGAAAATCGGGAGAATGTCCCCACAAGAGCGCCCAAACATCAGCGGTGGCGAGACCATTGTAAGTGCCGGTCCCAAGGGCCTTGACGGCTTCACCTGAGGCCATAACGATGGCGACACAGATCAAAATCCAACCGAAAACACGCCCGATTAACACTGCTACAACTTGCCCCTGAGTCGCTAAGTTCCCCCTTAACCTGAGATATACTCCCCAAGCCCCTACAATTTCAAGCGTTTTTTCATAGTTTCGACTAAAAACCCAATACCTAGGCCGTTGCGCACCCTGAGCCGCTACGCTAGGTTCCGCCCGCTTCAGCCCTGGAGGGATGGCCGAGTGGTCGAAGGCGCACGCCTGGAAAGTGTGTATACGGGGAACCGTATCGTGGGTTCGAATCCCACTCCCTCCGCCAATATCCTTATTTTATATAATGGGTCTTGCCTAGCAGATCGGTTTTTCTCGCGGTTGACGTAGCAGAAGCCTGACCTTGTTGGAAGCCCGATGGTTGAAGCGCCACTCGGTTTCCTTGAGGTGGAGGTGGAATGTGTGTCTGGGCACACCCATGAACTTTACGAGCCGCACCTTGGCCATGCCCCAGAAGCCCTCGATGCCATTGATGTGAACCGGGCCGCGGGCGAACTCATCGCAGGAATGGTCGACCCGGAAGTGACCATAGCCGAGATCGACGAGGCCGTTGTAGCCGCGCCATCCATCGGAGTTGACGACGGTGCTTGGATCGACCCTGCCCCGAATAATCCCCTGTAGCGTTGACTTTGAGCAGTCCGGGACGATCTCGGTGTAGACCTGCCCTTCGCGTTCGAAGATCCCGAAGACGACTGTCTTGCCATAGGCTCCGCGTCCGCGCTTGCCTTTGATGCGTCTGGCACCGAAGAAGCTCTCATCGACCTCGACCACGCCGAAGAACGGGCGCTGTGCTTCGCAAGCCGCGAGGATCCGCTCCCTCAGGCCGCGGTAGATCCGGTTCACAGTGTTGCGATTTACGCCGCAAATCGCGGCCGTTTGCAGCGCCGTGAGATCAGCGGCAAAGCACTTCACGACAAGGCGAATCTGAGCTTCAGAAAGTTTGGAACTTTTCGAGTATCGGTTTTTCATTACCATACAGAGCTTTATGCCGCCATCGGCTATGCTCTGCTAGGCAAGACCCTATATAATTAAACAGTTGGTTATGATTTTAGTCGGCATGCTACCCATCTTTTTATCCATCTCTCAAATCTAAGCGCCTTGGGCTTTTCAAAAGGCTATGGGTAGAGCGTCGTGCTCGTCAAAAGTATGCCGGTAGATCAACGAATCGGCTCATTCAAAAATATGTGGCTTCAATTCAGAAACCTTGGGCTCAATGTGGACAGAATGGCCTGTGGAAAATGGGAATATTGTTACGATTACGCTTTAGCAAACTGACCCGCAGCTTCGAAAGCATTAACCGTAGCTTCGTACAAAGCGCTTTGATTCATTCACCACATATGCTTCGGGTCCGAGCAGGGACTCAATGGATTCCAAATACCTAAGGCTGCTCGTTCTTAGAAAGACTCAAACAAATGTCATCAAGTCTAGCAGGCTGCTGAAAAAGTCTTCCTTTTGAGGCTTTGGAATGATTCTTTCTCTTTGTTGATTGCATGGAGGAAGTAATGCGTGGAGGCGACGAGCGGACGACGACCGATCCCGACGCCCGGCTGTACCGCAAGGGGAATGGCCAGTCCTCGCGTATGGCCTTCATGGGCCACGTGTTAATGGAGAACCGCAACGGGCTCCTGGTCGGGGCCTGCCTGACCCGGGCCACCGGCACGGCGGAACGCGAAGCCGCCCTGGCGCTTCTCGATGCCCATCGCCCGGGACGGCGGCGGATCACGCTGGGCGCGGACAAGGCCTATGACGTGGCGGCCTACGTCGAGGCCTTGCGGGCGCGTCGGATCACCCCGCACATCGCCCGCGACGACCATGTAACCAAGACCGGCAAGCGGCGGCGCACCTCCATTGACGGCCGCACCATGCGCCATTCCGGCTACGCCGCCAGCCTGCGCATCCGCAAGCGCATCGAGGAGAGCTTCGGCTGGATCAAGACCACCGGCGGGCTGGCCAAGACCCGGCACAAGGGCATCAAAAGGGTCGGCTGGATGTTCGAACTGACCGCCGCCGCCTACAACCTGGTCAGGCTCCCCAAGCTGCTGGCGGAGCCCGTGCCATGACGGCACCGGTGGCCTGCCAGCTGATCGGCCGGTGGCGGATCGTCGAGGCCAACCTGTGGGACCGCGGCTATCTCGACCTCGACGGGCCCGCCGTGCTGGTCATTCGCGAAGATGGTCACGGCGAGATCGCCTTCGGCGCTCTGAACGCCAGCCTCGACCGATAACGTAGAAAGTTTTTCGCACATTTATTGGGTTGGTGGCCCCTGATCTGGTTAGGTTGGTTTTGCGGAATCAACGGACCCAGAACGAAGGAGCCACCATGAAGGAAGATAGCACGAAGCCGTTGTCGAACGTTATCAGGATTGACGACGATCACATCCAGGATCACCTGGGGAAGATCGTGCGCGGCAGCGTGGAGGAGACGCTGAATGCGCTGTTGGACGCCGAGGCGGACCGGCTGTGCAATGCGGAACGCTACGAGCGCACGGAGGCCCTCCGGGACACCCGGGCCGGGAGCTACGAGAGGAAGCTTCACACCAAGGCGGGCGAGGTGACCCTGAAAGTCCCGAAGCTGCGCCGCCAGACGTTCGAGACGGCCATTATCGAGCGCTACCGGCGGCGCGAGGCTTCGGTCGAGGAAGCCCTGATGGAGATGTACCTTGCCGGTGTGTCTGTCCGGCGGGTGGAGGACATCACCGAAGCCTTGTGGGGTACGCGGGTAAGCCCTGGGACGGTCTCCAACCTCAATAAGAAGATTTACGCCCAGATTCCCGGACGAGCATTGGCGGCGTATCCGCACCAACACTCCGCTTGAGCGGCTGATGCGCGAGATCAGGCGGCGGACCCGCGCGGTCGGCGCATTCCCGGACGGCGAAAGCGCCCTCAACCTGGCCGCGGCCAGGTTGAGGCACATCGCGGGAACCAAATGGTCCGCCAAACGATACCTCAACATGAAACTGCTCAAGGAAAAAACGATGATCGCCTGACCGGATCAGACCACCAGCCCAAAACAAATGTGCGAAAGATTCTGGACACTACCCCTCGAGGTAGCGTCAAGAATCTTGCGCACTTATGATCTGGCGGTGCTCACGCGGTAGTCGGTTGTTGCTCAAGTTGTTGTTGGTTTAGCGTGTCCATATTCAGGTATCGGCGTGTTCCCCATTTCGTACCTGCAATGTGCCGTAATCTGGCCGCGCACAGCATCACGGCCGACTGACCATCCGGAAAGGCGCCGACCACACGGGTTCTTCGCCGAATCTCCCGGATGATGCGTTCCATCGGGTTGTTGGTCCGGATACGTACCCAGTGGTTATCCGGGAAACGATAGAACGTCAGCGTTTCCTCAATCGCTTCCTCGACCAGGTCGGCCGCCTTGGAAAGACGCATCTGCTTGAGCTGGTCGACGATATTAGCGGCCTTGGCGCGTGCTGAGTCCAGACTCTCCTGGGCGTGGATGGCCTTGAGCATCCGGGCCACTTCCTTCACCTTGACGTTTGGCACATGGCTGAAGACGTTGCGATAGAAGTGCACCATGCAGCGCTGCCAGTCGGTCTCGGGGTAGTAGTCGTGGACGGATTCCTTCAGTCCAAGGCAGGCGTCGGAGATCACCAGCTGCACGCCGTTGAGGCCACGCTCCTTGAGGTGCCGCAGGAAGCCGCTCCAGCCGCTCTTGTCCTCTTTGTGGCCCTCGGCTACCCCGAGGATACGACGGTAGCCATCAACGCCAACACCGATAGCGACGAGCACTGAGACATTGCGTACTTCGCCGGCCCAGCTGCGCTTGAGGACAACACCGTCGAGGTAGACGTACGGGTACTCACCCTCGATCGGCCGGTTGCGCCACGCCTCGATGTGCTTGTACACCTTCTGGTTGAGCTTCGAGACCGTTCCAGACGATACCCGGGTACCCCATAGGGCTTCAGTGATGTCCTCGACCCGGCGCACGGATACACCGGCCAGGTACATCTCGATCAGCGACTCCTCGATCGAGCTTTCACGCCGCCGATAGCGCTCGACAATCGCCGTCTCGAACGCCTGCTTGCGCAGCTTCGGCATCTTCAGCGTCACCTCACCGGCCTTGGTGTGAAGCTTGCGGTCGTAGCTGCCGGCCCGGTAGTCAGTACGCTCCGGACTACGCTCGTAGCGCTGCGCCCCGCACAGCGCGTCCGCTTCGGCATCCAGTAGGCCGTTGAGCGTCTCCTCAACCGTACCCCGGACCAGCTCGCCCAGGTGGTCGTTGATCCGCTTCTCGTCAATCTGAACGACGTTGCCCAAGGGCTTCTTGCTATACTCTGTCATGGTGGTGGTCTCCTCTGTGGTTCGTTAGATCTCGACAATCCAACTTCACCACATGAGCCACCGCCTCCTCAAAATGTGCGCAAGAAAAGATACGTTATCTAAGAACATATCCGTCCGGCGCTATAATAAAGTCACAACCCGTAATCACTTCGGCGCTTGGGATTGAGGTTAAGCTAATTTCATCAACTTCGAATTCGAAGCCATCAGGATTTCCAATATCGTCATGAGCCGCAACCAAGAAGGGTTCTTCTATTACGTAAAACGATATCTCGTTTTTCTTGCACCAGTCTTTTATGTTGGTGGTTTCCAAGACCTTTGCATGTATTGAGACGGTAATCACCTGACAGTTTGATCCGTCGGCGCGCGACCGCAAGAGTCAAGCGCGCCGGCGGTGGCCACGCCGCTTCTGGAAGGGGTTAGGATTGTTATTGCACAACATCCAACCTTTCAGGAGAACGACATGACCACCAACGACAAGATAGCACGACGCAAGCTGAGCCTGCTGGAATTGGCCAACGAGATGAGCAACGTCTCCAAGGCGTGCCGGATCATGGGATATTCCCGCCAGCAGTTCTACGAGATCAGAAGGAACTATCAGACCTATGGGGCCGACGGCCTCATCGACCGGCTGCCCGGCGCCAGAGGCCCGCACCCCAATCGGGTCTCGGAAGAGGTCGAGGCCGCGACCCTCGCCCATGCCCTCGATCATCCCACCCACGGTGCGCTCCGCGTCGCCCAGGAACTGTCGCTCAAGGGCGTGCAGGTCTCATCGGGCGGGGTGCGCGGCGTGTGGTCCCGCCATAACCTGCTGACCAAGCAGGAGCGGCTGCTCAGGCTGGAAAAGACCACGGCGGAACGCAGGATCGAGCTTTCGGACGAACAGGTCCGGCTGTTGGAACGGTTCAGCCCCGAGTTCCGCGAACGCCATATCGAGACCCGCCACACCGGCGACCTCGTCGCCGTCGACACCTTCTTCGTCGGCCATCTCAAGGGCGTCGGCAAGATCTACCTGCAGACCGTCGTCGATTGTCACAGCCGTTACGCCTGGGGCCGCCTCTACCCCAACAAACTGCCGGTCACCGCGATTCACGTCATGAACAATGACGTGCTCCCCACCTTCGAGGCGCATGAAGCGCGCATCAGTACCATGCTCTCCGATTGTCCCCCGTCAGGACCAATGGAACAGATTAGGGTGATTGCGTAAGAGAGTGTTATTGGCTCATCGTCATCATTGAGGAGTGAACGATGAGAGATAGAACAGAACGATCCCAGGATGTTGCGGAGCGGACGGTCAAGGACATCCGCCGCAAGACCCGCAAGCGTTACAGTGCTGAGGAGAAGATCCGCATTGTCCTGGCCGGACTGCGCGGCGAGGACCCGATTGCCGAGCTATGCCGCCGTGAGGGCATAGCCCAGGGGATGTATTACAGCTGGTCGAAGGAGTTCCTTGAGGCCGGGAAGAAGCGCCTGGCCGGTGATACGGCCCGTGAGGCCAACACGGGCGAGGTCAAGGAGCTGCGCCGCCAGGCTCACGACCTCAAGGAGGTGGTGGCCGAACAGGCCCTGGAACTGCGCCTTCTCAAAAAAAACATGATCGGGGATGGGGGAGACGACGCATGAGATACCCCGCCTCCGAGAAGCTCGAGATCATCAGGCTGGTGGAACAGTCGCATCTGCCGGCCAAGCGTACGTTGGACACCCTTGGGGTTCCCCGCACCACGTTTTACCGCTGGTACAACAGCTATCTGCAGGGCGGGCTTGAGGCCCTTGAAGACAGGCCGCCCAAGCCGTCCCGGGTGTGGAACCGCATCCCGGATGAGATCCGTGACCGGATTGTCCAGATGGCCCTGGAGAACCCGGACCTGTCGCCCCGGGAACTGGCGGTACGGTTCACCGATACACAGGCCTACTTCGTCTCGGAAGCCAGTGTTTACCGGCTTCTCAAGGCCCATGACCTGATCGCCAGCCCGGCGTTTGTGGTGATCAAGGCGAACGATGAGTTCAGGGATAAGACCACGGCCCCGAACCAGCTTTGGCAGACCGACTTCACCTACATCAAGGTCATCGGATGGGGCTGGTTCTACCTGAGCACCATCCTGGATGATTACTCCCGCTACATCATCGCCTGGACGCTGTGTACGACCATGAAGGCCAGTGACGTCACAGACACCCTGGAACTAGCATTGCAGGCCTCAGGCTGCGACCGGGTCGAGGTCCGGCACAAGCCCCGCCTGCTGTCAGACAATGGCGCGTCCTACATCTCTAGCGAACTGGCCGAATGGCTCGACGACAACGGCATGGATCATGTGCGCGGCGCACCCTATCACCCGCAGACACAGGGCAAGATCGAGCGGTGGCATCAGACCCTGAAGAACCGCATCCTGTTAGAGAACTACTTCCTGCCGGGCGATCTCAAGGCCAAGATCGGGCGCTTCGTCGCCTACTACAATCACCACCGCTACCACGAGAGCCTGAGCAATCTGACGCCCGCCGACGTCTACTTCGGGCGCGGCGAAACCATCTTACTCGAAAGGGAGAGAATCAAACAAAACACCATCAATCAACGGCGCTTGCAGCACCGCAAAACCGCCGCCTAAACTGAAAACCAAGATGGGCCAAACTCTCTCTTAGTTTATCAACCCCCGCTGTCCCAAATAATCTGACGACGGACACTCTCCGATAACGGCAGGGAGTATTGCGGCAGACCCGACCGCCACCCCTTCGAGCTGTTCCTCCAACTCGAAGAGATCGAACACAGGACGACCAAGGTCCGGCGGCCGCAATCAAACGGATTCGTCGAGCGGCTGCACAGAACGCTTCTCGACGAGCACTTCCGCGTCATGGGCAGAAAGAAGTTCTACGAAAGCATCGAGGAAATGCAGAAGGACCTCGATGCCTATCTCGTCACCTACAACACCAAGCGGCCTCACCAGGGCCGCGGCATGAACGGCAGAACCCCCGCGGACGTCTTCCAACGCTGCCTGCCAAAACCGAAAAAACAAAAGGAGGAAAAAACGAAAAAAGCCGCCTAAACTGACCCCGGCCAGACGCGGCAACTGTCAGGCGAATACCCTATCTGTACACTTTGCACCTCTAATCACCTGAGATTCGGGGTAGATCAGCTTCAACGCTTGTAAGGCTCTTTCATTTGAGCCAATCAACCCGGCGCACAAACAGAAGCGATAACCGAGTAAGCCTTTGCGGTCTGGGTAGTTAGGATCGTGTTCGGAATCGTCCCAAAGCTGCAGAAACATGTCGGCTGCATGTTCAAGATTCTTAAATGAAAGATTTGGCGAGTTCATTTTGAATGCAGCGAATTCACGGAGCAGCAAAGCATAAGCGCGCACTCGATGCATTGGTTCAATTATTGCGAGGGCATTTGCTGCATCGAAGGCATCTCCAAGTTTATTCTTTTGCAACGCTTTTTTAGCCAGCTGCAGCAACAACTCACTCCGCTTAGGGTCTATACGGATCGTGTCGATCACATGTCGCTTGCTCAATTCCCACTGGTCCTGAGCGAGGGCAATATGAAAGCGTATTTCATGTGCGGCTGCGGCATTCGCTGAGTCTGAAGAAAGTGTGTCGGCTATTTCTTCCGCTTCGTCGAATGCGCCGGACTCTATTAATCTCAATGCACGCTTGATCGTATTCATAGCATTACAATAATTGAACGACTGCCTTTACTACCCTTTTTTACCCATCTCAAAAACAGTATAAAGAGTATTCCAATGTCATTGGGTTCTATTGTCTCGGGAAAGCGTGGATGTAGATCATTGAGGCCATTGAGGAATTAAATAAAGTTAGCATTAAAAGGGTTATTCATTGAAACCGCACAGACTTGTAGGATCGGTCGGCGATCTAAGATGGGACGGAGAAGACGGGGGTATATACCGGCTGAGGTGGTCTAGTCTTGTTCTTGAACGCCGCCGAGGAAATCTGCCGAGCCCGCCTGATCGGACTCATCGTAGAGAAAGCCGAAGATGCGTTGAGTGAACACGCGCCGGGCATTGCGCATGGCTTCTTTCATGTCCGCATCCGGTTTAAACGCCTCGATCATGTCCGGGGTTACTTTGCCTTCGGTGGCGAGCAAATACTCGATCACCATTTGCCGGTCCCGATTGACCCAAATTTCTCCAGCCAGCTGCAAACTGATTTCCAGCAAATGGTCGATCATGGGGTCCTTGAAATAGTGAGGATGACCGCGGTCGTATCCCGGGAGATCTTTGACGTAGTCCAGACCCTCATTGAGGTCTTTTTTGCTGTTCACCTTCGCGTTCATTGTCGTGCTGCTCCCTGGGAAATCTGAGTGTCGGCCGGTTCGATTTATCTGATACCTTGATAACAGTAAGGATGACTAAACCAAGGTTTTCAATGATGCTGATCAAGGGTTGGACTCCCCCCAATCACGTTAAAACAGGCAGCCCGTCCTTTTCCGGCCATAGCTTTCCAGACCGAAATCATCATTTACGTTGGCCCCGAACCCTAACGCTCCGGTGTCTCATGGTCTCAGTATTGGCACTGGGTATGAGCGCACCCGCGATTGCGGAGAAGACTTTGCGCGTCGCCGTCGATTCCTTGCCGCCTTTTCTCGGTCACCCCTTTGCGTCCACAGCCCGCCCAACCGTCTTTACCACCAGCGCCCTCTATGACGGCCTCATCAAATTCGATGAGCACGGCACCATGCAACCCTGGCTGGCTGTGTCCTGGGAGAACGTGGACCAGCAGACCTGGCATTTCACTCTTCGGGATGGTGTGACGTTTTCCAACGGCAAACCGCTCACCACCCGGTCCCTCATCACCGCCGTGGATTGGTTGACCAGTCCTGAGTCGGCGCGGGACGGTGTGCGCGGGGAGATCCCCTTTTTAAAATCCGTACGCGTCATTGACGATCTCAACGCTGAGATCATTACCGCCATTCCCGTGCCCATCATGCCCCGCTTTGCCGGTTCTCTGGTCATGGCCGAGCCCGATGCGTTCGCTTCCCTTGGCCGCCAAGGCTATGCGGAAAACCCTATCGGGACCGGACCTTTCAAAGTCGACAGTTGGCGGTCCACACGAATCACCTTTTCCGCGTATCGGGACTCTTGGCGGGCACCTAAATATGACCGGCTGGAGGTCTATGCGCTTCCCACCATTTCTGCCCGGGTACAGGCGTTGCTGGCGGGGCAAGTGGACGTTGCGCTAACCCTCGGTCCTGATGCGCAAGAAACCATCGAGCTTGGCGGCGCCGTGCTCCATTCCTGGCTCGACCCGTCGGTTACGGCCGTCTCTCTTATCACCACCAACGATAATCCGGTTCAAAACGTGACCGTGCGCCAAGCGCTCAACTACGCGGTCAACAAACAAGCGATCATCGACAATCTTCTCGACGGCAAGACAACGCCTGCCACCCAAGGTGTTTCGCACCAGGCTTATGGCTACAACCCAAACCTCGAACCGTACCCTTTTGATGCCGATCGGGCGAAGGCGATGCTAGAGGAAGAGGGTTACAGCGATGGCTTTACCTTTGAAATGATCACCCAGACGGGCATGGGGGCGCAGTCCTTGGTGTTTCAACAAGTGGCCGCGGACCTGGCCCGCATCGGTGTGACCATGGAGATCCGGCAAATGCCGGCAGCCGCTTATCTGGAAGCCGTGCTGCGGGATCCGGACCACGTCGGCGCCAACGCCCACGCCACCATTTGGCCGGCCTGGCCCATCTTCGACGCCTTGCGGCCGCTGCTCATGCACTCCTGCCAGCGCCAGCAACCGTGGCATTGCGACCGGGCCATTCAGCCCAAGATCGACGAAGCGCTAGTGGAATGGGATGAAACACGCGGTATTCAGCTCCGGCACGAACTGATGGCCTATTACCGTGAGACGGCGCCTGCGATCTTTCTTTATGAAACGCCCGAGTATGTGGGTTTATCTGACCGGGTGATGGGCTATCACCAGCTGCACGGTCATATCAATTATCACGAAATCGAATTGATGGACTAAGACACACACAATTTGTTCAAACCCGATTGGGAGACGCTCGACGGTTCAATCAGCCAGTCGTCCATGAGGGACAGGACGTCGTCCTGTTCGCGCACCTGAAACATCAGATGGGGCGCGCCATCAAACACGCGCAAGGTTCCGTTTGATCCCAATCGTTTCATCAGCGCGCACACAGAGTTTTGATGGATTTGGCTGTCCTTGGTGCCAAACAAAACCAACGTCGGAACTGAAACCGCATCCGCCGTATTTGATGCGAGGTCACTCAGACGGATCAGTCCGAAGTAGGTATCGGCTCTCACTTTTTCGATGATTTTAGAATCTTCGGCCCAGCGTCGGGCGTGATAGTCATCCAACCGGTCATCGTAAGCGCGGGGCACAGTCACCTCGTAACCGGACGCCACTCGCGTCGCCAGCCACAGACCCACGTTGTACCAATAGCGATTGGGCCGGCTCTCGCGCACGCCAGGACCAGACAAAATGAGCGACTGCGGCGCTAACGTGTCGTCCTGGGCCATTGCTGCCAAAACCACCGCAGCGCCCATACTCTCCCCCATGAAAATCATGGGTATGGAAGACCCAGTGTGGGTGCTTACCGCACCAACAAAATCCCGAAAATCCTGCACCAGAGTGTCCCGGCCGGCCCACAGGCCCCGGTGCGGTCCATCACCGAACCCGCGTTGATCATAGGCCCAAAGGGCAATGTTCTTTTCGGCCAAGTGTGCCCCGATCAAGGTAAAGGCATCACGGAATTCACCGAAACTGTGCACCCCGATGACAATCATGTCCGGCTGATCCCGCGGACCCCACACCGTAACGGGCAGCCGTACACCGTCGCGGGCAATAAAGGTGTTGTCTTCAATGCGTGGTTCGGTGGTGGCCGGACCCATGGGTTTGTAGGTCGGCGTACACGCGGATAGAAAACTCAACAGCGCCACGCCTAGAACCGCTTTTGCGAATCCATTCGCCAGATCGCAGCGCAGGCGTTACTCAGCCTTTGAACTGCGCTGCATAAGCTTCCACATCGGCGAGCACGCGCAAGAGGTTGCCGCCCCACAATTTGGCAATCTGACCTTCCGTATAACCGCGGCGGACCAATTCCAATGTGACATTGAAAGTTTCCGACGCGTCCGACCAGCCGTCGATACCGCCCCCGCCGTTGAAATCCGACGCAATGCCCACATGGTCTATGCCCACTTTACCGATGGCGTAGTCGATGTGGTCCACCAGGTCTTTGACACCGGCACGGGGATACTCCAATTCGATCTCGGCCATACGGGCGTCGTAGATTTGCAAGGCCATTTCATCCAGAGCCCGGAAATCACCAAAGTTGCTGATGCCCATGTCGCCCCAAAGAGCGGAGATGGCGTCCTGTTTTTCCTGCGGCACGGCGCGGAGGTAGCTGTCGAAGGCGACCACCTGCACAACACCGTTGGTTTCTTTGATAGCCATGAGCTCTTCGTCACTCATGTTGCGCGGGTGGTCGTAGACGCCCTTGAGACTGGAGTGCGAGGCGATCACCGGCGCTTTGGATTCGGCCATGATGTCCAAAGCCGTTTGCTTTGAGGAATGAGAGACATCGGCCATGATTCCCAGTTCATTGAGGCGGCGCACCACTTGTCGCCCGAGATCCGTCAAGCCGCCGTGCTCCTCCGGAGGTTCGTTAAGCCGGCGATTGGGTACGGTGGAATCGCCGAGATCGTTGTGGCCGTTGTGGACCAATCCGAAGTAGCGCGCGCCGTAATCATAAAAATGATCCAGCAGACGCAGGTCCAATCCCATGGGATAGCCATTCTCGATGCCGATAAGGGCGACCTTTTTTCCAACTGCACTAATGCGGCGCACATCATCGGCAGTCAGCGCCAGTTCGATCTGATCCGGATACATGTCCTTGGTGACACGGTGAATCGCGGCGAACTTCACAAAAGCATCTGACAGGGCTTTGGCATACCCGGCAGTGTTGCGCGGTCCTTGACCGACAAAGACGATGATGAAGGTGGCGTCCAATCCACCTTCGATCATGGTGGGGATATGCACCTGCTGACCGCGGGGGCCGGGTCTCATCGGGTCGTAGGCGCTTGTGGCGAAATTGGGCGGAATGTCCACATGGGTGTCCACGGAGATCACCCGATCATGGATGCCCCGAGCCCGCGCGATCATCTCTTCCGTGGTCTCCGCCGTCGCACATCCCGTTGACGTGAACGCCAATACCAAGAGTCCCGTTACCAAGCGCATAGGAATTCCCCATTCAAATTTGAGTTGGTCAAACTTTACCCAGGAGTATCAGCGGAAGACCACCGTCTTCATGCCATTGAGTAGCACCCGCCGTTCCCCGTGCCCGCGCACGGCGCGGGAAAGCACCGTGCTTTCGATATCCCGGCCCAGATGAATAAGATCATCCGGCGTCATCATATGGTCCACCCGCTCCACCGCCTGCTCGATGATCGGCCCTTCATCCAGGTCCGAAGTGACATAGTGCGCGGTCGCTCCAATGATCTTCACCCCCCGGGCGTGGGCCTGGTGGTAGGGCCGTGCCCCTTTGAATCCAGGCAGAAACGAGTGGTGGATATTGATGATGCGGCCCGGGAGCTGATCGCAAAAGTCTTGCGTCAGAATTTGCATATATCGGGCCAGCACCAGCAGTTCCGCATCCGTGTCCTTAATGACAGATAGGATCTGTTGCTCTTGTTCGGGCTTTGAGTCCGAAGCGACAGGAAAATGATGAAAGGGAATGTCATGCCATTCGACCAGGTCCCGGAAGGTATCGTGATTGGAAACCACAGCAACCACTTTGATGGGAATAGCCCCGATCTGGACGCGGTGGAGTAGGTCGTTGAG
This sequence comes from Rhodospirillaceae bacterium, assembly GCA_965207985.1. Lineage (GTDB taxonomy): Bacteria > Pseudomonadota > Alphaproteobacteria > Rhodospirillales > Rhodospirillaceae > CBDBND01. The sequence goes on from CBDBND010000032.1 coordinate 327,719, forward strand.
GCAATGGCCGAACTTGGAAACGGCGATAACGGTTTTTACTTTTTCAGCTGAATCGTACAAATCCCAATCCATGGAGAAATTTTTTGATAATCCGGCAAAGCCATTGGTGATGGCGCCCCGGGGCAAGGGTTCATCCTCGGCGGAACGAAACACGGTGCGCATAAAAAACCGGCCCGTATCCGGATCCCCGAAGTGGGAAGACTCGGTGATGAAGGCGTTGTGTTCCGAGAGGTACGTGGACACCGCAGCGACGATGCCCACCGTGTCAGGGCAGCGGATGGTCAGTACATAACAATCGGCGCAATCGGAGGGCGAGGGCATACCTTAAATACCAAACGCTTTGAGAATTTGCTCAACAGCCTGGGCAGCCGTGACTTTGCCGGACCCCACGTCCGCTTCCAACTGAGAAGACAAAGCTTCGACATCGCGGTGCTGTCTGAGTTTTGTCAGCAGACGATCTTCCACCATGGACCACATCCACTGCACTTGCTGGTTCTGCCGCATGTCCACGAGGCCGCCGCCTTCCGACAATTGCGTATGACGTTGCATGATTCGGTTCCACAAATCATCGAGACCCCGATTCTCCAATGCGCTCACGGTCACAACCGGCGGGACCCATTCTTTGTCTTTAGGCGTGATGATGCGCAGGGCATGTTGATATTCCGCGGCGGAGGTCTTGGCGCGGGTTTCATTGTCGCCGTCGGCCTTGTTCAGGGCGATCATGTCGGCGATTTCCAAGATACCTTTCTTTATGCCCTGAAGCTCATCACCGGCGCCGGCGACGAGCAGCACCATGAAAAAGTCGACCATCTGCGAGACCGCCACCTCCGACTGGCCGACACCCACCGTCTCCACCAGAATCACGTCAAACCCCGCTGCTTCGCAGAGAAGAATGGTTTCCCGCGTGGTCCGCGTCACGCCGCCCAAAGTGCCGGACGTGGGCGACGGTCGGATAAAGGCGTTATCGTTCACAGCCAGACGGGCCATGCGGGTTTTGTCACCAAGGATGGAGCCGCCCGTGCGGGTGGAGGATGGATCGACAGCAAGGACGGCCACAAGATGGCCTGCGTCCGTCAAATTAGTGCCCAAGGTGTCGATGAAAGTGCTCTTGCCCGCGCCCGGCACACCGGAAATACCGACACGGACGGACTTACCGGCGTCAGGGGTGAGTTGCAGCAGCACCTCTTGCGCCTGCTGTTGATGGTCCGGCTTGCGGCTTTCGATCAATGTGATGGCCTGGGCCAATTTGGCACGGCTGCCGGAGCGCACACCGTCCACGTAGTCGTCCACCGTCAATCGCGAACGGCCGGCAGCGGATGTCGGCGTATCGTCGGCCATGTCGTACTTCTATTCCGCTGCTGCGGAGGTGTGGCCTAAGGCTCGGCTAAGCGCCTCCAATAGATCGACGGCGGCTTCGCTGATCACCGTTCCCGGGGCAAAGATGGCCGCCGCTCCGGCCTCCTTCAATTCATCGTAGTCCTGTGGCGGGATGACCCCGCCGGCGACAATCATGATGTCGCTGCGTCCAAGCTTGTCCAATTCCGCTTTCAATGCGGGCACCAAGGTCAAGTGTCCTGCCGCCAAAGAACTGGCGCCAATAATATGTACGTCGTTTTCGACGGCCTGGCGTGCCGCTTCTTCCGGTGTCTGGAACAGAGGGCCAATGTCCACATCGAAACCCAAATCGGCAAAGGCAGTGGCAACAACCTTCTGGCCGCGGTCGTGACCGTCCTGTCCCATCTTGGCAACGAGAATCCTAGGCCGCCGCCCTTCGCTTTGTTCGAAGGCGGCAACAAGCTCTACCACTTTGGCGACTGTTGCGTCTGAGCTGCCCACTTCCTTGCGATAAACTCCCGAGATGGATTTAATCTCCGCCACATGGCGGCCGAACACCTGTTCCATGGCGCCGGTGATCTCGCCCACCGTGGCTTTGGCCCGGGCCGCGTCGACAGACAAGGCCAATAGATTACCGTCGCCGGTCTCGGCTGCCTTGGTCAAGGCTGCAAGTGCAGATTGGCAGGCGTCTTCATCCCGCTCAGCCTTCAGTTTCTTCAATTTGTCCAACTGAGAGGCGCGTACGGCGGCGTTGTCCACCTTGAGCACATCGATATTTTCGGTTTCATCCAGGCGGTATTGGTTGACCCCAACCACCGTTTGCCGTCCGGAATCGATCCGCGCTTGGGTGCGGGCCGCCGCCTCTTCAATACGCAGTTTGGGCAAGCCCGCCTCGATGGCCTTGGCCATACCACCCAGTTCTTCCACCTCTTGAATGTGTTGCCATGCCCGTTTGGCGAGGTCGTGGGTTAGGCGTTCGACGTAAAAACTGCCGCCCCACGGATCGACCGTGCGGCAGGTGCCTGTCTCATGCTGAATGAACAACTGGGTATTGCGAGCGATGCGGGCGGAGAAGTCCGTCGGCAATGCCAGGGCTTCGTCGAGCGCATTGGTGTGCAGCGACTGGGTGTGGCCATGGGTCGCCGCCATGGCTTCGATACAGGTGCGTGCGACGTTGTTGTAGACGTCCTGTGCCGTCAGCGACCAGCCGGAGGTCTGGCAATGGGTGCGCAGGCATAAGGATCTATCGTTTTTCGGATTGAAGGGTTTGATCAGCTTGGCCCAAAGCAAGCGCGCGGCGCGCATTTTGGCCACTTCCATGAAAAAATTCATGCCGATGGCCCAGAAGAACGACAACCGCGGAGCAAAGGCGTCGATGTCCAAACCGGCGTTCTGGCCGGCCCGCGCATATTCCACGCCGTCCGCCAGGGTGTAAGCCAATTCCAGATCAGCCGTCGCGCCGGCTTCCTGCATGTGATAGCCGGAGATGGAAATGGAATTGAACTTGGGCATCTTTGCCGAAGCGTGAGAAAAGATGTCGGAGATGATGCGCATGCTAGGTTCCGGCGGAAAGATGTATGTGTTGCGCACCATGAACTCTTTGAGAATGTCGTTCTGGATGGTGCCGGAAAGTTGTTCCGGTGTGACGCCTTGTTCTTCCGCCGCAACGATGTAGAGCGCAAGCACAGGCAGCACAGCGCCGTTCATGGTCATGGAGACGGACATGCGGTCCAAGGGAATGCCATCGAACAAAGTGCGCATGTCGTAAATGGAATCGATGGCCACACCGGCCATGCCTACGTCGCCATGGACCCGTGGATGATCGGAATCGTAGCCGCGGTGAGTGGCAAGATCGAACGCCACCGACAGACCTTTCTGACCGGCAGCCAAGTTGCGCCGGTAAAAGGCGTTGGAATCTTCCGCCGTGGAGAACCCCGCGTATTGCCGGATGGTCCAGGGCCGGGTGGCGTACATGGTCGGGTAAGGGCCGCGCAGGAAGGGCGGCAGACCCGGCAACGTGTTGAGGAAATCCAGGTCCGCGACATCGTCTGGCCCGTACCCCGCTTTGACGTCAATGCCTTCAGGGGTGGTCCATTCACCATTCGCATCCTGACCCGAGGACTGCGACGGTGATTGTGTGTCCGTTGCCAACGGCACATCGGCAAAATTGGGGATTTGAGTCATGGGCCCACTCCCAATTGCACATGGGTGGTTTGCAGCACGGTCAAAACGTCGCACCCCACATAAATGAAATCATCAACCCCCGCATCGCGCAAAGCAGATTCCCTTTCACCGGGACGTCCGGCAAGGACGACGAAAGCGGCGCCGGCATCCTTCAACGCCTTGGCAAGGTCGGCTGCAGTTTCGGCGTAAATTTCGTCCGTGGAACACAGCACGGCAGCACTGGCCTGACTTTCCTTAAAATCGTTGGCGATATCGGCTGCTTCGGCACCACCGGCGCCGGCAATAGTTTCAATACCACCGGCTTCGAAAAAGTTTTTAGAAAAGGTCGCCCGTGGGGTGAAGTCGGCAATGCGTCCCATGTTGGCAAGGAAGATACGCGGGCGCTGACCATACTGTTCGGACCACGCATCACTGGCATCGCGCAGGGTTTCGAAATCTTCGCCAAGACGGTGTTGGGGCAGAGGTGCGATCTCCGTCGGTGTTCCTTTCAAAGCCGCGCCAATGGTGGCGGACGAGGCATCATCAGCCGCTGCCTTAACCAAGGCTGCCATCAACGTGCCGTCGCCATGGCCGGGCAGATCACCGGCGCCACCTTTCGCCTGCGCCGCCCGTTCGTCTGCGGCTGCCACGATGGCTCCCATATCGGGCGCATCAACCTCGACCGGCCCTTCGGCGATGTTGGGAAACTCGCTGACGCCGGTGAGCGGTGCCTTCCGAGTGGCGATGTCCCCGGCGCGGGCGAGTTCTGTCTCGGCGATTGTTTCTGCCAATGATCCGTCGGCCAGAACCTTTGCCATACCTCCTTGCCGCTCGATGTCCTGAAACTGAGCCCAAGCTTTTTCAGCTAAGTCTTGGGTTAAAGAGTCCACCATCCACGACCCACCAGCCGGATCCACAACCCGGTTCAATGAAGACTCTTCCTGCAGAATGATCTGGGTATAGCGGGCGATGCGGCGGCCGAAACGGGTGGGCAAACCGATGGCGCTTTCAAAGGGCAATACGGTGACGGAGTCCGCACCGCCGATGGCGGCGGCAAAACAGGCGGCAGTGCCGCGTAGCATGTTCACCCATGGACCGCGGCGGCTCATCATCCGTGGCGCGGTAACGGCGCTCATGGTTGTGCTTCGGTTGTCTCCACTGGCGCCACAAGCTTCTACAATCCGCGCCCAAAGCACGCGCGCTGCCCGTAGTTTCGCGATGGTCAGGAACACATCCGTATCGCAAGTCAGGGTGAACGCGGTTTGCGCGCAGGCGTCGTCGATAGACAAGCCCGCCGCCGTGGTGTGACGCAAATATTCAACCGCCGTGGCCATGGCAATGGCCAGTTCCTGCGCTTCGGAGCAACCGGCCGAGTGATACACGGTGGTCGCGATGTTCAAGGCCTGTGCATTGGGATAAGTGCGCAACACATAACAGGCGAGGTCAGCCATACGGCCCAACAGCGTGTCCATGGGCACGATCACCTTGCCCACGGCAGCCAATGTGCTGAGAGGGTCGGCGCCGAAGTTGCCTTTGAAGGACCCGGCATCGACAGCGTTTTCAGTGAGCACGTGCATGAGGAAGGCAGCGGGGGGTAAAGACGGCCCGCCCGGGTCCAGCATCACCGGTGCCAGGTCGAGATAAACGCCACTAAGGAGTTGTTCCATATCGGCGCGGCTTTTGATCACCGTGCCGCTTCGGCCCGTCGGATCCAATTTGAGCCAGATGGATGTGGCACCCTTTTCCAAGTCTCTCAAGATTTGCCGGTTGGCTTCCGCCGGGTCGGGATGGGATGACAAGCAGCGCACGTCCCATCCGTTGGCACCGTCAGCTGTGTTAGGACGTCTTAAGGCGAGTGGATCGTCATTGGAATCGCTGCCGTCCGCTGGCGTGTAGAGCGGCTTGATGCCGATGCCGTCATAGGTGGTGCTGGTCAGTTTTTCGTAAGGTTTGCCGCCGAGGGTTTTCTCTACCAAGGCCATCCAGGCGTCCCGGTCCGCCTCGGCGAAATCGCTCGCCAAGGGCAGCAGGGTGTCATCCATAGCCGGGCTTGACTCCACGACGGCGCTCCCATTGAGGGTCCCCCTCATACACCCAGAGGGGAAATAGGGTCGGGAAACCGATCTAACCCACTGAATTTAAGCCTTTTGCTGCACTGCGTCAAACACGCCTCAGCGGACCGCGGCAGCCTCCACCGCCCGCCATATCCGGGCGAAATTGCCCCACCACAGTTTGGCGATCTGGTCTTCGGAATATCCTCTGGAAACAAGCGCTTCGGTCACGCCAAAGGCTTCGCCGGCATCCATCCAGTCGGTGAAGACCACGGAAAGCGGAGGTCCGCGCGGGTTTGACGCGGGTAAGAAGGTGATGGGCCGCAAGCGCCATATCGTGGTGGACACTGGCGGGCGGTTGCTCGGTGCCGTGGTCCACGAGGCTGACATCCAGGATCGCGACGGTGCGCCGTCGCTGCTCGCCGAGGTGGGGGCGTGGTTTCCCGGGGTCGGCCATATCTTCGCCGACGGCGCTTACGCCGGCCCTAAGCTGGCCGGGGCCCGGCTCCTGTTCCTGCCCAAGTACTCCCCCGACCTCAATCCCATCGAGCAGGTCTTCGCCAAGCTCAAGCATCTGCTCCGCCTCGAAGCGCCGCGAACCGTCGAGGCCGTCTCAGCCGCCATCGGCAGACTCCTCGATACCTATACCTCAAATGAATGCGCCAACTATTTCAAAAACGCAGGATATGACCCAACCTAAAATCATACCGCTCTAGGCGTGTGTCGCGCCCATTTGGGCGGGACGACTGCTGACAAGTTCCAGTAACCTCACTTGAAACCCCGCCTTTCGGCGGGGTTCTTTTTTGGCACTCAACAAAATGTAAGAGCGGCTTTAAGCCGGCTTTTGGGCCCCATGGACAAACCAGTGCCCAGGACCTTGGGTGCGTTTTCGGTAGCCGGCGAACTGGCAGCCCGGCGCATAGCCTGTTTCTAACATTAGGGCGTCGAGATCGGAGTCTGCCCAGCCCATCCAGAAGGGTTCGCCGTTGTGCTTGATTTGCCAATCGTTGAGGACCTGATCAACCAGGTCGTGGTAACCGGGCTGAATGGGCACATCCATATGGAACGAGATGCCGCCCGGCTTGAGCACGCGCCAAATTTCCGCAAGGGAGTCTTTGAGAATCTGCGGGGTGGTCTCATGACCCCAGATGGTGGAGACCACCAGATCAAACGATTCATCGTCGAAGTCCATATCGTCACTTCTCATTTGAACAAAGTATATGGGGTTACCCTCACTTTCGTTGCGTACATGTCCCCAACGCATTAATCCCGCAGCGACATCAATGCCGTAGACTTCAGCATCAGGATAGGTCTGCGTGTATGTCGTGGTGTTTAATCCGGTGCCGCAGCCAATATCGAGAATACGTTTAGGTTTTTGCGGTCCGAACTGATTTTCGAGTTCTTGAATTAAGAAGTGAGCGGCGGAGTACCCGGGTTTCGCGCCGCGACCCTTGCCGGCACCATACATCATTCCCGCGCCCGTATAACGGGCCCCAGCCAAAATGTCATAGTCAACGCCGTTGCGTTCTAAACAAAATCCACCTGGCTGGCGGTGGATTTCAACCTTGGCAATGTTAGGAGGAAGATCTAACTCGGGATTAAGTGTCAAAGATCCCTTTTTGTCTTTGCGGTTGACGACTTCCGCCGCAGCCGCGTCGATCCGCGGCAAGTCGTGGTCCAATGTCTCATCAATGCAGTTCCACATCATGTCCTGACCAATCCAGGTGAGCGATTCCCAAGTTTGGAACAGATGCTCGCTGTACAGATGTTTCTTGGCTGCTTTGCGATGATCGCGATTCAAATCATCGAGCGGCTCACCCAATTCAGATTCCAGTTCCGGCGTAACATTTTCTGCAAAGAAGTCATGAATGTCCGTTTGCAGGTCCAGGTTCACCTTCTGCTTGAACTGAACAATAAATGCCTGACGGGCCAGTTCATCCTGGGTCGGGTGAAGCATGATTTCGCGGTCTGGATCGTTGGTCATGGCTGCCGCTCCTTGGTCTTCGCTGAGACGCTCTACTCACATTTAGTGATGAATTGTCATAGAGTTAGGGTCAATTGCAACGCTTTTCCACGGCTGTCACCGCCGGGCGAGCAGGGCGTTTTGACCTTGTTGACACGGCGCATACTTGAGCCCATTTCAATGCATCGGTACCGTGCCGTTATGAGAACAAGTCTTTTTATCATATTAACCTGCTTGTCAACGATGGCCGCTCAGACAGCGCTGTCTCACCCGCATGTTTGGGTGACGGGAGCTGCGTCTTTTCAAATCGAAGACACCAAACTGACGCGCATTGGTATGCGGTGGCAGTTTGATGCCTTTTTTAGCCAAGTGCTCGGCGCTGACTTTGACACCAATGCGGACGGCACGTTCGATGAGGCTGAAACCCAAGCCATGAAGGATCAGGTTTTCACCAGCTTGAAAGACTTTGGGTACTTCACCCACGTGCGTAGTGAATCATCGGACGTTGAAGAGTTGTTTTCAGACGTCGAGAACTTTGTCATTGGCGACGACAGAGGGGAGATGGTGTTTACCTTCGACCTTGTTTTAGCGGAGCCCATGGACCCAACAACCGAGGCCATCGGTTTGAGCGTGTATGATCCGACAATCTATGTGGATCTCATCCTTGGCGGTGATACGCCCGTAAACGTGGCGGGCGCGGATGATCTGGGATGCGCCTTTGAATTCCGTCAAGGCAATGAAGTCACCAGCCAGTCCTTTTTTCTCATTCCCCAGGAAGTCTGGCTGACCTGTTCAGGCAGTTAAGCAACCGCGTATACGGCTAGGTAAGAAAGCCGGTGCGTTCCAGCGCGCCACCGAAAAGCAGCCCGCCCAGCAAAGCGACAGCGAGCGAACCTGCAAGAGACAAGGCCTTTCCTAAAAGCGCGCGAGTTTGGGACTGTTCCTCTCCGTCTTCACCGGCGACTGTTTTGCGCAACACGATGGCACCGATGCCCAGCGCCGAAATGGTTATGGCGACACCGGCGGCCATCATGAACGAGGCGATAACACCGAGCAGAAACACGCCGTTGGCGACGGCGAACAGCAGCACCAGTATGGACCCCGTACATGGCCTGACGCCGGAAACCATGCCGATGGCGATGAGTTCCCCTTGAGGCCCGAGCCAACGGGCGGCGGTTCTCGCCAGCCATGTGTCCTTAGCGTCAGGGTCCGGTCCGTGACTGTGGCCGTGATGTCCATGGTCGTGATGGTGATGCTCATGACCATGGCCATGATCATTCTCATCACTGCCATGATCGTGACCGCCATGGTCGTGTCCGCACGTCGCTTTGCCGGTCAGCGTCGCGTACGTCATGTAAAGACCAATGCCGAAAATAAGTCCGTAGCTTGCCAGTTCTAAAAGGGTCGTCCGGTCCATGATTTCCAATTGGCTGCCGCCGAGCGCTATGGCCAGGATCGCGACCATGAGAATGGCCACCATGGCTTGTGTGAGCGCAATGACGGTACCCATCAGGATCCCGTTTTTAAGCGGCGCCTCGCGGGCGGTAAAATAGGACGCGACCACAAGCTTGCCGTGACCCGGTCCCGCCGCATGCAACACGCCATAAACAAAACTTGCAAAGATCACCGTCAATGCTGCGGTCATGCCGCCTTGGTTTCCGGTTTCGCGGAGTTGGCGTGCCAGATAGCTGTTGATTTCGCGCTGCCATTGCGCGACTTGACGGAACACAGCTCGAACCGGTGCCGGCATGACAAACAAGGGTTCAGATGGGGGCTCTTGCGGGGCAGTACGGTTGCCAAATGGAGAGGCCCGTGGCCGTTCCTGGGTCGCTTGTTCATCGGCCGGGGCTTCCCGACCGACCCCGAAAGGGTTGGATTGGGCAAATACGGGTCTCGCATCGACGACGAAAACCATCGTCAGGGCTATCAAAGGGATCAGAAACCGTACCAATCCACCACGGGACCCCGGAAGGTCTTGAAAAAGCGAGATTTGCATTGTGGTCATCATAACGAGGACACCTTAGCCCTGTGAAGACAGCCAATTGTGAGGTCTAGCGAAGCACATTCACGAAAATTTGACCTCACGGCCAAGCAGGATGGCGTTGAAAATCTTCGAAAAGCAGGGTTTTCTGCTCTTCTTGGTGTTACCATTTGTCACTTCGTTTTCTTGGCAATGCCCGTGCACACCATGTATAAGCGGGACAAACCATTGATTTGTAAGGGTGCTTTAGTGAAATCGCACCCTTAAGTTCGTCCGGGATTTCGATATGACTGCGTTTCGCCCCCTTTTCGGGCTGCTGGTGGCCGTTGGTTTGGCCATTGGCCTGTACTACGGCTATTCGACCTATGTTGCGCCGGGAGACGGGGCTGCACCCGGAGGTATGGCCGGCCGAGGTGGTGGTTTCGACGGTGTGAGAGCGCAACCTGTCATTGCCATGCCGGCACGGATGGAAGTTTTTGCAGATCGTCTTGAAGCGATTGGTACGCTTGAAGCCAATGAGTCCATTGTCGTTACCGCCAAAGTGCAAGGCATTGTTGAATCCATTGGCTTTGACGATGGTCAATACGTTGAGGCGGGAACCACGCTTGTTCAGTTCGATGAAGATGAACAACGCGCACGGCTGCAAGTGGAACTGGCCAACCTGGATGAACAGAGGAAACAATTTGAGCGAATTGCAGGGTTGGCGCGTGCGAGCGCCACGTCAGAAGCGCGGTATGATGAACAAGAAGCCGCTGTCAAAAAAGCGGAAGCCAATGTCGCCGCGGCCCAAGCCCGTCTAGCCGACTACACGATCAAGGCTCCGTTTACCGGCCGATTGGGTACACGGCGGGTTAGTAACGGTGCGCTGGTGTCGCCGGGAACAAACATCACCACCCTCGATGACTTGTCGTTCGTCAAATTGGACTTCTCTGTCCCGGAAACGTTTTTGGCAACCTTGAGAGAAGGACTGGACATCGAAGCGGTGACGCCTGCTTACCCTAGTGAAGTGTTCAAAGGCCGAGTGACGTCTATCGATACCCGCGTCGACCCCATGACTCGATCGGTTGCCATTCGCGCCGAAATTCAGAATGACGATCAGCGTTTACGGCCGGGTATGCTGATGGTTGTCGATCTCATCAAAGATCGGCGTGAAAGTCTGATGATCGCTGAAGAGTCATTGGTTCCATTTGAAAACCAGCAATTCGTTTTTGTTGTCCAAGATGACGATACGGTTGTCCGCATTCCTGTCACCATCGGCCGTCGCCGGCCGGGCAGTGTTGAAGTGTTGGAGGGCCTCGTCATGGGCGACTTGGTCGTCACCGAAGGCAATACGGCATTGGTCGACGGCGCCAACGTGCGACTGCTCAACGAGGTCGATGTACGTAGTGGCACGCCGTCTGCTGCCACCGTTCCGTCTCAAGGTTAGGGCAAAGGCTTAACGACCATGATCCTTTCGGATTTCTCGATTAAACGCCCCGTCGTCGCCACCGTGGCAAGCGCCTTGCTTGTTGTGTTTGGCGCGGTTGCGTTGGTGCAGCTTCCCATTCGTGAAGCCCCTGACATTGAGTCTCCCATCGTCTCCATCAACACGACCTATCCCGGTGCGTCTGCCGCCATCGTTGAGACCAAAGTTGTTCAAGTGCTCGAGGATCAGATCAGCGGTGTGGAAGGAATTAAATCAATCAATTCTTCCGCCCGCGACGCCATGGGTTGGATCAGCGTCGAATTTGAGTTGGGACGCGACATCGATGCTGCTGCCAACGACTTGCGCGATGTTTTGAGCCGGGCGACGCGCAGATTGCCGAACGATGCAGACCCGCCGACCATCCGCAAAGCGGACCAGGACGCAGAACCCATCATGTGGATGAACATTTCCCATCCGCAGATGGATAGCCTGGAGCTTTCCGATTACGTCAACCGCTACATCCTCGATCGCTTTACTTCCATTGAAGGCGTTGCTTACGCCTGGGTCGGTGGAGAACGGAAAAAGTCGCTCAGGGTTTGGTTGGACCGCCGCGCCATGGCCGCGCGGGGGCTCACTATCGTCGATGTGGAAAACGCCCTGCGGCGTGAAAACGTGGAGCTTGGTGCCGGTCTGTTGGAATCAGAAAACCGGGATTTCAATTTGCGCACGGCGCGTAATTTTAATTCTCCGGAAGATTTCCGGCAGATGGTGATCGCCCGGGGTGAGAACAACTACTTAGTTCGCCTTGGGGAAATCGCGGATGTGGTGATCGGCCCTGCCAATACGGCCTCCAACTTCCGTACTGATAACATGAATGCCGTCGGCCTCGCCGTGATCAAACGGCCAGGTGCCAGCACACTGGCTGTGGCTCAGGCTATCCGGGAAGAGCAAAGACGGGTTCAGTCGACGCTGCCGACGGGTATGAGCTTTGTTATCAATCAGGACTCGTCTGTGTTCATTACCGCAGCCCTGCGCGAAGTGGGCATCGCTATGGGCATCGCGGCGCTGCTGGTCCTTGCCGTGATCTATCTGTTCTTGGGGACAGTACGCGCCGTCATCATTCCAGCCGTGACCGTACCCATATCTTTGACAGCCACCTTCATCGTCCTCTGGCCGATGGGCTATTCCATCAACATTCTCACCCTGCTCGCCCTTGTTCTCGCCATCGGACTGGTGGTGGACGACGCCATCATCATGCTGGAAAACATTCACCGCCGCATCAAACGGGGTGAGCCGCCCTTGCTGGCCGCCTATCGCGGTGCCCGTCAGGTTGGCGTTGCCGTCGTCGCCACCACCCTGGTGCTGGTCGCGGTGTTTGTCCCCATCACCCTCACCCAGGGCGTAACCGGCCGGTTGTTTACGGAGTTTGCCGTGACCATGGCCGCGGCTGTGCTGTGTTCCATGTTCGTTGCACTGACTCTCACGCCGATGATGTGCTCGAAGATTCTCAAAGACGAGCTCGATAACACATTGGTGGCACGCGGATCGATCAAGGCCTTCGAATGGATGAAGGATTTCTACGGCCGCACACTCAACATCGGTCTAGATCATCCGTTTGCGGTGCTGGCGTTGTTCTTCGCCATCATGGCCAGCGCTGTCGGGTTCTTTGTCCTTCTGCCACAGGAATTCACACCACCGGAAGACCGCGGCAGTGTCAGCATCATGGTGCGCGCGCCTGAAGGAGCCTCTCTGGAATACACCGACCGTCAAGGTCAGATGATCGCTGAGATCCTGATGAAGGATTACGTTGAGACCGGCGTTGCCAGACGGGTGCTGCAAATGATGCCCATGGGCATGGGCGTGGCCGGTCAAGCCACCAATTCGGGCAGCGTCATGATGCGGCTGGAAGCTTGGGAGGACCGGGATAAGACCACTCACGAGATCGCACGGGAACTGAGAGGCAAGCTGGCCAACATCGCTGGAGCGCAAATCATACCACGATCGCAAGGCGGATTTGGTCATGGCCGTTGGGGCGGCGGATTGAACTTGGTCCTCGGTGGCTCCACCTATGAAGAGTTGGTGGTGTGGCGTGACATCATGTTGGAAGCCATGAGGGAAAACCCACGTCTCTTCGGTGTGCGTTCCAACTACAACGAAACCCGGCCACAAATGCGCATTCAGATCGATCAGAACCGCGCTGCTGACGTCGGCGTGTCCATCGGCACCATCGGGCAGACGCTTGCCGTCATGTTGGGATCGCGCCGGGTCACTACTTTTGTCGAACGCGGCGAAGAATACGACGTCATTTTGCAAGGGCGTGACGAAGACCGGCGCACACCGACCGACGTGACCAATATTTATGTCCGATCGGACACAACGCGGGAATTGATCCCCCTGTCCAGCCTCGTCACCGTGGAAGAAATTTCCGACGCTGGCGCCCGCAACCGATACGACCGTTTGCGGTCCATCTCGGTGCTAGCAACGCCAGCACCTGGATATGCCATGGGCGATGCCATCAATTGGCTTGAACAAGTGGCGGAAGAACGGTTGCCGGAAGCGGCGCGGGTCAGTTGGAGCGGGCAGTCACGGGAGTACAAGGAATCCGGCATGGCCATGTATGTCTTCTTCGCACTGTCGTTGCTGGTGGTGTTCCTGGTGCTTGCGGCCCAGTTTGAAAGTTTCATCCACCCCTTCGTCATCATGATGACCGTACCCTTGGCCGTGACGGGGGCACTGGCCGGCCTTTGGCTGTTTGGCCTCAGTTTCAACATCTACTCGCAGATCGGTATCATTGTGCTCATTGGTCTTGCGGCTAAAAACGGCATTCTGATTGTCGAGTTTGCCAATCAGCTGCGCGACGCCGGCTATGAATTCCGCGAGGCTTTGATTGAAGCCTGCAAAATCCGGCTACGGCCCATCGTCATGACGGCCCTGGCCACCTGCATGGGGTCCGTACCTTTGGTGCTGGCCTCGGGCGCCGGCGCGGAAGGCCGGGAAGCCATCGGCGTGGTCATTTTCACCGGTGTTGCCTTTGCCAGCTTCATTACCCTTCTTGTGGTACCCGTTTTTTACATGCTGATGACTCAGGGAACACGGTCACCTGGAGCCGTAGCTGCGGACCTGGCCGCATTGGAACAACGTCATCCCGGCCGCGGGCGGTTTAGCGACGATACGGTTCACGACGGCACACCGGCTGAATAGGTACGCCATCCTTCTCTAAGGGACTTTCCTTTTTCGGTGTAGGATTGGGTTAAGGCCACCGCTACGCGGTAAATGGCCCTGTCTGTATAGTTGCGTGAGGGTGCGTGAAGGAAAAGGAGCTGAGGCTCGCGCTCGTTGTTTACGGCGGCGTTTCGCTAGCTGTGTACATGCACGGCGTTACCAAAGAAATTCTCAAACTTGTGCGCGCATCCCGCGACCGTCATGCCCTGCGTGATGACAACGATAAAACGACCAGGACAGATGTGCGGGACAGTGAAGATGCCTACGCAGGCCTGCTTGATGCGTTCGAGCCCGACTTAGACCTGCGTGTGGTCGTCGATATCATTGCCGGCGCGTCTGCTGGTGGCATTAACGGCATCATCCTCGCCCGCGCTCTGGCCCACGACCTTGAGTTTGATCCCGTCCGTTCGTTTTGGCTCAAGGAAATGGACGTCACCGAACTTATGACCGAAAAGGTACAGGCGGGACCATGGAGCAAAATATTTTTTCGCCCTGTGGTTTGGGTGGTCATCCGCTGGTACCGGAAAATTCTTGGCGGTGATCAAGAATTCAAGCGCAAACTCTCAACCTTCTTACGGTCCCGCTGGTTTAAGCCCCCCTTTGACGGCGCCAAGCTGACCCGGGTGTTGTTTGACGGCATGGCGGCCATGGGTGATCCGTTGAACCGGTACAGGTCTTTATTACCGACAGGTTTGGCTCTGGACCTGTATGTCACGGTGACCGATTTTTTTGGCTTCAGCAAAGAGACGCCCATTCATGATCCGCCGACAGTGACTGAGCGGGAACACCGGCAGATCATCAAGTTTCACTACCGCCAATGGCCAGCGGGAACGGAAAGCTCTGACTTCGACCGTGACAATATCCCGGCCTTGGCTTTTGCCTCACGGGCGACCTCGTCTTTTCCGGGCGCTTTTCCGCCGGCCCAACTGGGGGAATGTGATCAGTTGATCCAAGGGAAAGGGATTGTCTGGAAAAACAGGGTGGATTTCCTCTACGACAATTTCCGCCCCTATTTGACGGCCAATATGAATCCCGCAGAAGCGGCTTTTGTGGACGGCAGCGTGTTGGTCAACAAACCGTTCGCTCAGGCAATCAACGCCATTGGTGGCCGCCCGGCCTATCGGCAGGTTGATCGTCGGTTGCTTTACATTGACCCCCACCCCCGCGGCCCCAGTAACGAAGAATGGGGATTGGTGCCGGGATTTTTCCGCACCTTGAAGGGCGCCTTATCGGATATTCCCCGAAACGAACCCATTCACGAAGATCTCGCTTGGGTCAATGCGTACAATATTGAAGTGCGGCGCTTGCAGGCGGTGATCGATGCGTCACGGTCGCACATTCAATCCATTGTCGAAAACGTGGCCGGTTCACTGTTAGACGACCCGGTGGATGGTCCGACCATAGGCCGCTTGCGATTGGCAGCGAACGCCCAAGCCCGTGAGGAAACGGGTTTTGCCTATGATGGGTATCTAAGGCTCAAACTGGCTTCAGTCATCGACGAGGTGATCGATATGCTCGTCGTATTGTGCGGCTATGGCCAAGAGAGCGGCGATCGTAAACACGTAGCAGCGGCGGTCAATGCTTGGGCCAATGCAAAACTCATAAGCCCATCAAAGGCTGCGCTTTCCAACTCTTTGCATACGGAAGATCCTGATCCCCCGTGGATCAGATTTCTTCTCGACTTTGATGCCCGTTACCGGCAGCGACGTTTGCGTTTCGCTATCCGCACCATCAATGATCTTTATTCCCAAGCGGGCCAACGCGCCCTTGATCCCCTCTCCACCAATGAATTGGATAACCTCAAGGCTGGCCTATACGACACGCTGGATCTGATGGCACCGCTGGATCAGGCGGCAAGCAACATACCGGCGCAGATGGCAGAACGGATAAAAACATTGGTGCGGGAAGTGACCGACATCATCGCTGGCTCCGATCCCACTTCTGCATCTGTCAGTGACAAGATCGTCGATAACATTCAAGCCGTCTTGGATGACGTGGGAGAGGTTCTTAAATTCGAAAGCCACGCCGGCCGCGCGGAAGACGTGCTCGCCAAACTGACCAAGCATTTGCCGAACCAAGTGCGGCGCGAAATCTTGGAGACCTATATCGGCTTTGCCGCATGGGATGTTTTGACCTTCTCTGTCACAAATTGGCGGGACCTGGACGAGTTCAACGAAATTCACGTTGATCGGCTCAGCCCGGACGATGCCCCAACGTTGCGTCCCGATGGTGCTGAGGCTTGTTTGAAGGGGCTTCAGTTCAACCATTTCGGCGCATTTTTCAGCCGCGCCTACCGGGAAAACGACTATTTATGGGGCCGGTTGCATGCGGCGGAGCGGCTCATTGACATCGTTATGGATGCAGCACGCATCGAAGGCATGACCAAAAACGTCAAAGCCAACGTTTTTAAACGCCAGGCTTTTCTGGCCATTCTCGAAACAGAAGAAAATCATCTCCCGACCTGTAAGACACTGATTGCGGAATTGCGGGGCGCTGCCTCCGTCGTTTAAGAAAACTCTGCCCACAAGGCGACAAGACCGGGTAGTCTTACCGTAACCAAAGACAATAAATGTTGGGGCCGCATGAACGTGAAACGGGTCGTTGCGCTTTGCGTTGTCGCCGCACTCGCTGTGGCCGGGCTCTATTTTGGACTTGGGCCGGGCGGTGCGCCTCAGGTCTCCGTTGTCGAACAAACGGGACAACAGCAGAAAGACTCAGAACCGTTGACGCTCCGCCTCGGCGTGGTCACCCTGCCACCGGCCTTGGGCAACCCCTACCGGGGAACCGGCTTTCCCACCATCTACACTTTCCGGGCCATGTTCGAGGGTCTGACGGCTTTATCTGAAGAGGGCGTGGTACAGCCGCGGCTTGCCACGTCCTGGCAGCGTGTGGACGACCTGACCTGGCAGTTTGACCTGCGCCGGAACGTGGTGTTTCACAACGGAGAACCTTTTACCGCCGATGCCGTTGTCTTTGCCGTGGACTATCTCACCAGCGACGAAGGCCGTATCGAATCCGTGGCCAGAGACTTGGGCATCGTCGCCAGTGCCGAAGCGGTAGACGACTATTCGGTGCTGATCCGCAGCCATACGCCGGCGCCTTTGCTTCCGGCCCTGATGGAATCCTTGCTCATCGTCGAACCAGGTCAATGGACCCGTCTTGGCCCGGAGGGTTTTGCGTTCGAACCTGTCGGTACGGGACCCTTCAAACTGGTTGAATGGGGAGAAACCACGGCGCGTTTGACTGCTCACACCGAAGGTTGGCGGCCGCCCAAAGTGGACGCCCTTGAGATTCTCCAGCTGCCCGATCAATCAACGCGGGTGCAGGCCATTTTGTCTGAACGGGCCGATATCGTCATTGCTTTGAGCTACGACGACACGCTGACCCTGGAAGCAAGTATCGGTAAGGGCATGGTTTTAAAAAATGCCGGAGTGCTCGGCGTCAGCATTATTTTTCCGCAGTTGTCGCCAAATCATCCACTGCAAGACGTGCGCGTGCGTCAAGCGCTTAATTACGCCGTCGATAAGCAAGCCTACATCGATGCTTTTTTCGGCGGTCATACCCAGCCAGCCAGTCAGCCGACGGTGCCGGGTGTGTTCGGATACGACGAGTCTGTCAAACCCTATCCCCACGATCCCGACCGTGCCCGTGCCCTGCTTACCGAAGCAGGGTATCCGGACGGATTTACCTTCACGGCCGAAGTGTCTGTCGGTGGAGGCGCGTCTCTGGCGGAAGCGTATCAGCGGGTGGCCGCCGATTTGCTCAAGGTGGGCGTGGTCATGACGTTGCAGACCATTCCCGTACCGCAGTTGATCCGGGGCATCCAGGAAGGGGATTGGCGCGGCGAAGCGTTCGGTATGAATTTTGGCGCGGAACGCACGGGTGATGCGTTGCGGCCTCTTCGTCTGCATTCCTGCATTATCCGCAACCCTTGGTATTGCAACAAGACTGTCGACCAAATGATCAACGCAGCCCTACAGGAATCCGACATCGACAAACGCCGTGCCCTATCCGAAGACATCATGCGCTATTACCACGAACAGGCTCCGACCATTTACATGCACGAAATTGTTGCCTTCTCTGGCCTTGGACCGCGCGTAAAAAATTTCCGCGAGGATTATGGAGTGATTGCTTACGACGAAATCGAGCTTGAGCCGTGAGTGACACTGCATCATTAGAAAACGCAGTAGCCCAATGGGTGGCGGCTTGGTGCGCAGGCGATGTCAGCGCCGTGGTGTCGCTCTGGGACGCCGATGACCCCAAGTCTTCCTATCTTGCGGCGGAAGAAGAAAGCCCAATGACCGGCGCAGCGGCAGTCAGAGGTTATGTCACCACTTTGTGTGACACCTTCGAGACGATCCGCCATCGGCCCGAGACGGTGATTGCCAAGGACTTCGGTGAAGGCATCGGCTTGACCTTCTATGTGCTCGATTGGGCAGTTGCGGATAAACGGGGCCCCGTCGGCGGACGCTGCCGGGTCACCGGTGTATGGCGCAAAAGAAACGGGGACTGGAAACTGTCTCAATATTCAGAAGCGCCGCTGGCACCGTTGGTGGAACTGAGACAGTTCTATAACGCCGTTGCCGCCGAAGGGCTGCCCGCATGAGCGATGAAGCCAAAGCGGTGGAAGAAACCGTTCGGGCGTACGTGGCCTGTTCAGAAGGGTTCAATTTTGCCGCTCGCAAAGCCCTGTGGGATGCCAACGAAGAGACGCCCATCCTTTGCCCCGAAGAAGCGCCAGAACCTCTGATCGGCTGGGAGATGCTTGACGGCTATTGGTCACACTCGCGGAAAACCATGGCAAGCCTGGTCTCGAAAGCGACCAACATCCGCATCCGGCTGCTCAGCGATGGGATTGCTCTGGCCACCTATAACAACCGTTGGATCGCCACCATGGCCGAGGCGGAAGGACAGGCTTCAAAACCCATCTCCGCCGACGTGCGCATGACGGCCGTATTGCGCAAGACCGACGAGGGCTGGCGTTATATTCATTTGATGGAGGGTCCGGTGGATCTTATGACCATGGCACGGCAATCGGCCAGTCGATACGCATTGGACCTGTTTCCAGACTTGGCAGATCCTACTTAGGCCCGTCTTCAAACTTAAGCTGGAGCCGCTCGACCACCTGCCCTTTGGTGATGTGGAGATCGAGGATCTCGTCGACGTCTGCTTCGGTTTCGTAGCGGTACCAGATGCCGTCTGGATAAATCACCATGGTCGGGCCCAGTTCACAGCGGTCGAGACACCCTGATGCATTGATTCGTACCCGGCCGAGGTCCATCTCCTTGGCCTTGGCTTTCATGTAGTCGCGCAACTGAACGGAGTTTTTGCGGGAACAGGAACCACGCGGATGGGTCTCCGACCGCACATTTGTGCAGCAAAAATCATGCAGACGATAGTACGGCTCACCTGACCCGCTCATGACGGTGGTGTTCTCCAGTGATGACAGGCCACGTCATGTCCCGTATCAGCGGTTTCCAATTTCGGAATCTCTTCGGCACAACGGGAATCCGCTTTCGGACATCGGGTGCGAAAGACACAGCCGGACGGCGGATTCAATGGAGAGGGTAAATCACCGGTCAGAAGGATTCTGTCCTTGGCCCGTTCCTTTTCCGGATCGGGAATGGGAACGGCAGACAACAGAGCTTGGGTATAGGGGTGCAGCGGTTTTGCATAGAGAGATTTCTTGGCGGCCAACTCCATAATGCGTCCGAGATACAGCACCATCACGCGATGGCTGATATGTCGAACGATGGCGAGATCGTGACTGATAAACAGCAAAGACAGACCGAGGTCCCGCTGAAGGTCCATGAGCAAGTTCACCACTTGCGCCTGAATGGAAACATCCAATGCTGAAACCGGCTCGTCGCAAACCACCAACTTAGGATGAAGAATCATGGCCCGGGCGATACCAATGCGCTGGCATTGTCCGCCGGAGAACTCATGGGGATAGCGGTTGATCATGCGTGGCAAGAGGCCAACCCGTTCCATCATGGACTCGACCTGCGCGCGGCGTTCGGCCTTGGTCATATCCGGCCGGTAGTTGCGCAAGGGTTCCGCGATGATATCGCCGGCGGTCATGCGCGGGTCCAAACTGGCCAGGGGGTCCTGAAAGACAATTTGCAGGTTCTCCCGCGCGGCGATGAGATCCCGTTTGTGCAGCTCGGTCAGGTCCGTTCCCAGCCAGGAAACAGTTCCGTCTGTCGCACTGATAAGCTGCAACACGGCCCGGCCGAGAGTGGACTTGCCGCACCCGGATTCCCCGACCACACCCAAGGTCTCCCCGGGATTAAGATTGAAGCTGACACCGTCGACGGCCTTTAAAGGACTGTAATCACCAAAGACAATGCCGCCTGTACGGACAGGAAAATGGACCTTGAGGTCGCGGACCTGGAGAAACGTTTCGCTCATTCCGCTGCCTCCAGAGACTCGTGATGACACGCCTTGGCGCGGTGTTGACCGGTTGAAATCAATTCGGGGCGTTCGGCCCGGCACCGGTCGAATACATAAGTACAACGCGGATGGAAACTGCAACCGGTGGGAAGGTTCTGCAAATTAGGCGGTTGGCCCGGAATGGTGACAAGGGATTCGATGTCTTCATCCAGCCGCAGCGTGCAAGACAGAAGTCCTTCCGTGTAGGGATGGGTGGGGCTGTTGAAAATATCGGTCACACTGCCCTGTTCGACGATCCGCCCGCCGTACATGACGGCGACCCGGTCAGCCAGCCCGGCGACGACACCGAGATCATGGGTGATGAGCACGATGGCGGTTCCCAACGTTTCTTTCACTTCTATCAAGAGATCGAGAATTTGCGCTTGAACGGTAACGTCCAGGGCTGTGGTCGGTTCATCGGCGATGAGCACCGCGGGATTGCACATCAGCGCCATGGCGATCATCACCCGTTGCCGCAAGCCGCCAGACAGTTCATGGGGATACATGTCCAAGCGTCGTTCCGCTTCGGGAACATGTACCCGTTGCAACATATCCAGGGCACGGCTACGGGCTTCTTCTTTGCTAGCCTCTCGATGTTCGATCAGCACTTCGGACAGTTGCCGCCCTACTTTCATGTGCGGAGTCAACGAGGTCATGGGATCCTGAAAGATCATGGCGATGCGTTCGCCGCGCAGTGTGTTAAGAGTTTTCTCATCGGCGGAAAGAAGATCTGTTCCGTCTAAACGAATGGCGCCACTCGCAGTCCCGTTGTCTGCCAACAGCCCCATGGCTGCCATGAACGTCTGACTTTTGCCCGAACCGGATTCTCCGACCAGACCGAGACATTCGCCTTTTCCCACCGAGAGGGAAACGTCGTTGACCGCATGGACTGTGCCGTCCGGCGTATCAAAACTGACCGTAAGCCGATCGATGTCGAGAACGGGCGTCACGGACTACCGGTCCTTGGGGTCAAGGGCGTCGCGCAGCCCGTCGCCCAAGAAATTGAAACAGAACAGCGTTGTCGACAAACACACCGCCGGCACAATAAGTGTGCGCGGCGTGATTTCCATTTCCTGGGCTCCTTCTGCAATGAGCGCACCCCAGCTGGTCATGGGAGCTTGAACGCCGAGACCGAGGAAACTCAGGAAACTTTCTAGCAGGATGACCTGAGGAATGGTCAGGGTGACATACACGATGACCACACCCAGCACGTTGGGGACGATATGGCGGATGATGATGCTGGCTGACGAACCGCCGGAGGCACGGGCGGCTTCAATGAACTCTTTGTTCTTTAGCGTCAACGTTTGTCCGCGCACAATGCGCGACATGGTCAGCCATTCGACAAACCCGATGGCGAGGAACATGAGATAAAAGTTTCGGCCGAACACCACCATCAGAATGATGATGAAGAACATGAGCGGAACGGCGTACATGACATCGACAAACCGCATGAGAATCTGATCAACCCGGCCGCCGAGAAAACCGGCCAATGCCCCGACGGTCACGCCGATGACCAAAGCCACCGCCGTCGCCAATACGCCCACTTGGAATGACACCTGGCCGCCCTGCAGAATGCGCGCCAGTAGATCGCGGCCGAGAGAGTCCGTTCCCAAATAGTGGCCCAATTCAAAATTGGGTGGCGTGGCTTCTAAGAGATCCCAGTCAATCTCCTCATAGGACCAAGGCACGAAGAAGGGGCCGATAAAGCAAACGACTGCCATGACGATCAACAGTATGGCGCTGACCATGGCCGCCCGGTTGGCCTGAAGACGCCGGAAGGCATCTTGCCAAAGGCTGCGGCCTTCCACGTCTGCCGCCTTATCCAGGGCTTGGGAATGAGCGACGCGGAGATTGGCCGAAGTATTGGCTGAGACGGGGGTGTCACTCATAGCGCACCTTCGGGTCAAGCCAAGCGTAGGCCAGATCGACCATGAGATTGACAAAGATCACCAGCGACGCAGCGAGGATGGTAACGCCCATGACTAAGGTGTAATCGCGATTAAGAGCACCCTGAACGAAATAACGGCCGATGCCGGGTAGAGAGAAGATGGTTTCAATCACCATGGAACCGGTCAGCAGAAAAACCGTGGCAGGCCCAAGATAAGTCACCACTGGAATCATCGCACTCTTGGAGGCATGGCGCAGCACAACCATGCGGAACGGCAAACCTTTGGCCCTGGCCGTACGTACATAGTTGGTCCGCATGGTTTCAATCAGGCTGGCCCGGGTAATGCGGGCCACGTAGGCAATGAATGGCAAAGACAAACAAACAACGGGCAAGATGCGGTTTTTAAAAGCGCCGTCGTTCCAGCCGCCGACAGGCAAAGCGAAGGCGGTTTCCCTCAGCCAGATTCCGAAGATCAAGGCGAGCAGCGGACCGACAACGAAGTTAGGAATAACAATGCCGGTCATGGCTACCGTCATGGCCGCGTGATCCGTTCCGCTGTTTTGTTTGAGTGCGGCCAAAGCGCCGAGGGGGATACCGATGAAGATGGTCAAAGCCAAAGCGGCGAGACCGTTTTGCACACTGACAGGAAATCCCTGACCGATGAGTTCGGTGACGGTGAAATCCTTATATTTGAAGGACGGTCCGAAATCCCCCTGCAGCAAATTGCCGAGATAATTGGTGTATTGCCACCACAAGGGCTGATCCAAACCATATGCCGCCTTGAGGTTGGCCATAATCTCCGGCGGCAGAGGCGCTTCCTGATCGAAGGGCCCGCCCGGCGCAAGGCGCATTAAAAAAAAGGCCACGGTAATGACCACCCAGAGGGTGGGTATGGCGATCAAGACTCGGCGTGCAAAGTAGGCCCACATAAAGAAAGAAAAGTCCCCAAGGACAGTGCGTCGATAGTCTTACAAAAGACCATAGCGATCAGGTGAGCCCTGCGCCAGACCTGCTAAGTCCATGATTGGCCCCATAAAAACAAGCCTGTCTTTCAATTTCATTGGTTCACATTAAGGGTCGGCGCCAAAGGAAGGCACCGATTGGGGCAGTGACGGCCGGATCAGGTCGAGACCGTCAATGGGTGTTTTCAATGAAAGGGTAGTCAACGGATGCCGATTGCCCGTATTGGCGATCCATCCTTCAAGGGCGGGAGAAACAAAAGCCAGCGGCGAATAGAAAAACAAAGCAATGATGGTTTGGTCTTCGATAATGGCCTTCTCGGCTTCCCGGTAATATTCCAACCGGTCGTCTAGATCGCTTTCTTCCGCTGCACGGGCCAGCCGGTCGGAAAAGTCTGCAAAGCCATAACGGGGAAAATTCCACGGACCGCCGGCCACGCTAAGGGGTTCTAAAATTCCGAGCGGTGTGTCCCGCGGGCCGGGCCAAGCCATAAAAGCAACGTCAAAGTCACCGTGGTCGAGCGCCGCCCAGTGATCGGGAAGTGGCGCTTCAATGATATCCGTTTGGATCCCGGCAGCGGCCCACATGTCGCTCACCACGTCGGCAATGCGGCGATGAATATCACCTGAGGGAATACGAAGAGAAACCTGTAAAGGATTGTCGAGGCCAAACCCGAGTTCGGAAAGGAGAGCGGCAGCGACAGCCTCGCGCTCCTCATAGGTCAATGGTGCGAAGGGAATCCGATAAGAGGCAAGCCCCCCCATTATGGACGGTGAAATATATTGGTTGGCCGACAGAGCGCCTGCAATGCGCACTTCCCGCATGAGAGCGGGACGGCGTATGGCCATAGCCAGGGCATGACGGACATCAATGGTGTCAAACGGCGGCCGGAGCATGTTGACGGCGTAGGCATACAGAGCTTCGCCGTCATCTCGTCTGACATGGTCGGCATATTCACCCACAGTGGGAACCGAAACGATCGGCATGTTTGCCGTAAGAAACGGTTCTTTGTCTTGCGCCAGCGACCAAGCCTGCGTTGCCGACTCAACGGGAACAAGAGTCAGCGTTTGTCCTGACCCAACCGGTTGAAGAACAATGTCGCCGTCGTCCGTCTGTTGGCGCACGGTGTAATCGCCGGAGGTCAGTTTGCCATCCTCAAGCCCATCGGGATTGGATGCCGGGACCGGCATGGCAACGGGGTGAGCGAGCGTGTGCAGAAATCCGACGCTGCGTTCTGACAGGCGAATGATGATCGAACCGTCTTCAGAAATTGAAACGCCGAGGGCGTTCGCCTCTCGAGGAGTGCTGTAAGTATTTGCTTCAGCATTGACAATGGGAAACAACCTGGCGGCAAAGGGAGCACGGGTCGTCGGAGCAAGTGCGTGTTTTAATCCGGCAACGATGTCCTTCGCCCCAAGAGGCGTGCCGTCAGACCACCTAAGGGTCGGCTTCAAAAAAAAGGTATAGGTTCGGCCGTTACCCGAAACCGTCCAGCGGTCCGCCAGTCCGGGAACAATCTGACCATTGCCATCATATTGGACCAGACCACGGTGCAGGGTTTGGGCAAGAACGTGATCTGCAAATGTGGTGGCGCGGTGGGGCGCTAGGTTTTCAATGTGAGAGTCAACGCCCACCACAATGGATGGGGGAATCGATTGGGCATCGGCGCGCACAGCCATGAATGCCAATGCGGCGATCATCAGGCCGCTCACCAAAACATTCTGAAACAAACTTTTCAGACTTCCGTCTCCGCTTTGACGACATTGGTCAGAACACCAACGCCTTCAATGTCGATATCGATCTTGTCGCCAGGCTCAAGCCAGACGGGTGGCGTTCGTCCGGCACCGACACCAGCCGGTGTGCCTGTCGCCAAAACATCACCGGGCTCCAAGTGGGTGAAGGCGGACACATAAGAAATGATCTCCGCCACACCGAAAATCATGTCGGCGGTGGATGCGTCTTGCATGACGGTTCCATTGATCCGGGTCTGCAAGCGTAGATTTTGCGGATCGGGGATTTCCTGAGCAGGAACGAGCCATGGACCGCAAGCACCGGACGAATCAAAGTTCTTACCCGCCGTAAAAGAGTGTTTTTGATAGTCGCGTAAGGTGCCGTCGAGAAAACACGAATATCCGGCAACATGACTTAAGGCATGTTCGGCGGGTATGTGCCGTCCGCCGCGGCCGATGATGACGGCGAGCTCACCCTCGAAGTCGTATTGATCGGAGACCGTCGGTTTGACGACGGACTGTTGATGACCGACCAAAGAATGCGCGGTGCGTAAAAAAAGGCTCGGAACCTTAGGCGGATCGCCACCCATTTCTTGAGCGTGGTCCCGGTAGTTCCTGCCAACGCAAATGATCCGCTCCGTATCGGGAATCACTTGGTGCAGAACCACGTGATCCAGATCCACGGAGGGTGAACGTCGTTGCGCAACCTTAATGAGATTATCCAGCGGGCCTGTCGCCAGCACGGCCTTGAGACTGGGGCCAGCGTCTGACAGATCGGTAATACCGTCGTTAATGACGGCGCCGATCTTCACCCCTTCGCTGTACTCGTAGGAAACGAATTTCATGTCGCACTGCGCTTAAACGTTTTGGTCGTCATTTACATGGCGGACCATATCGCCGCTTTAAAGGCCACCCATATTCATTTGTCGGGGCAGCCACAATACGAGGTCGGGCAAGGCGATCAAGATGCCAACGGTGACAATGTCCATGATGACAAAGGGTCCAACGCCACGGAATATGGTCTCCAGACTGATGTCCGGCCGTACGCCGTTAACGACAAAGCAGTTGAGGCCGATGGGAGGAGTGACCAAACCAATCTCGATCATCTTGACAACCAATATACCGAACCAAATGGGGTCATACCCGAGGGATAAAATGACCGGGTAGACCACCGGCATGGTCAAAAGCAGCATGCCGAGCCCATCGAGGAACATGCCGAGTATCATGTAGGTCAAGAGAATGGCGATGAGTATGACCATGCGGGGTACTTCCAGGTTGCCGATCCATTCGGCAAGGGCACCGGGCAACCCGGTGAAGCCAAGAAAACGGACAAAGACCAGCACGCACCAGACGATGGCGAGAATCATCGCCGTCAAACGGGCGGTGTCGACAAAAGCGTCGGCGATGCGGCGCTTGTCGGCCCGGCGATTGGTCAGTGTCATGAGAAGAACGAGAGCCGCACCCACACCGCCCACTTCCGTCGGCGTCATCCAGCCGGTGTAAAGGCCGGTAATCACCACGGCGATGACTGCAAGAATGCCCCAGGCCTGACCGAGGGCACGAAACTTTTCCAATAATGGCACGGCGACGAGAGACGGTGGACCTAGATCGGGTTTGAGTTTGACCCGGACGACGATCAACGTGGCATAGAGAATGGCTGAGAGAATACCGGGGACAAACCCAGCCAGTAAAAGCGCACCGACGGACTCCTCAACGATGATGCCGTACAGCACCAAGATCGCGCTGGGTGGAATGAGGGAGGCAAGCGTCCCCCCTGCTGCGACAACGCCGGCCGCGAGGCGGGGGTCGTAACCGGCTTTGAGCATTTCGGGCACGGAAATGCGGGTAAACACAGCGGCAGTGGCGGTGCTCGCCCCGGAGACTGCAGCAAAGCCGGCCGTGGCAAAGACAGTGGCGACCGCCAATCCGCCGGGCAAACGCCCCGCAAAAGCCCTTGCGGCCGCGAAAGCGCCTTGGGTCAATCCGGCATGAAAGGCCAGCAGGCCAATGAGGATAAACATGGGCAAGACAGAGAGGGAGTAGCGTGCGGTCTCGGCATAGGCCAGCACACCGGCCAGACCTGTGGCCGGGTCCCAGCCGCGGAGGATAATCAATCCGACAAGACCGACCGTCCCAGCAGCCCAGGCCACGCGCATGCCCAAAACGACCAGGACAACCAGGGCAAAGACGGAGATGACGCCGAGGGTGAAGGGGTCGGCCGTCATGGCGTCTTGCTTTCGTCACTCTGAATGCTGTCTGCGCTTTCATCACCAAGCGCTTCTTCGATCTCTTCCTTTGCGTGATCGATCACCGATGCGACCGGAAGAGCAGCAACCGGTTCGGCCTTTGGATTAATGGTCAAACGCACGCTGTCCGCACATTGCAACAGCAGTCTGCCGGTGAGCACGCCAAGGGCGATGGTGACCAGCGTTTTGGATGGCCATACCGGTAGCAGCAAGTCCATGGTCGAATCGCCGGTGTCAAAGGAGAATATGACGCCTTCAAAACTAGCAATTGTGACTACTGCCACGAAAACCAACGCGACGCCTACGGTTACACTTTCGATGGCCCACAGGACGCGGCCGGACAACCGGCGGATCACCAGTTCCATGCGGACATGACCGCCGACCCTTTGGCATTGGGATGCGCCCAAAAAGGCAATCGCCGCCATGCCGAGGTCGAACATATCGATCACGCCGGGTATGGGTGCGTTGAACAAGCGGCGGCCGATTACTTCCGCCACCGTCAGTACCATGGCAAGACCGATCAAGACGGCGGCGACAATCGCGCATACGTCTTCAATGCGAGTCCATAGACGGTGCAAAGCAAGCAGCATGACGTCAGTGTTTCACATATTCGAGGAGATGTCAGAGAAGGCTGTTGCCCAATTGGTTTTTATTGAGGCTTGAAGCAGATTGCTTCCAGCTCTAGCCGCGCTCCGGGCAGCAGAAGATCGGACCGGACCGCCGAGCGTGCGGGCGGTGCCCCTGTGAAGTACGACACGTAAGCCTCATTAAAGGCTTTGAAGTCTCCCGCATCCGTGAGCCAGACCATGCATTTCACCACATCGTCAAAAGAACATCCGGCTTCAGCCAAGACCTTTCCAAGCCGGTCCATAACCGTTTTGGTTTGGACGGTAATGTCGCCTTCAACCATCTGCCCGTCGGCGCCTTTGGGCATCAGACCGGAAATGAAAACAAAGTCACCGGCGCGCACAGCGGGGCTTATAGGATTGGGCGTGCCGTCGGGCAAAGTGGCTCCGGAACCGATGGCTTGACGCGGCATACCCTCAATCGTCCGCCGCGTTTGCAATGGCCGCTTCAGCTAAAATGAAGTCAAGATACTCGCGGGCCGCGAAGCGCCGCTGATTGCGCTCAACCCATTCGTCCCAGAGGGGTTGGGCGGTCTCTTCACTAAAGCGGTTGCGTATTTCCTCGTCGTAAAGAATGCGCATCAAACCTCTTTTATCGAACTCCGGAATCCATTGCCGGTCAGCCTCATCCAGGGCCGTAAACTGAATTTCGTACGCTTCAACGTTGATGTCCTCGATGGTCTGTTTCTGGCTTTCTGTTAGAGCAGACCAAGCGTCTTTATTGACGATGATGGCACAGCTGGGGTGGGCCAGTATCAAGTTAAAGGTGTACCACTCAGCCACTTCATGAATGCGGTAGCTGGCGAAGGTATAGGAGAACGGCAGCGCGGCAGCGTCAAACAAACCCCTTTCCAGACTGGTATAGATTTCAGGGGCCGCCACCGATGTGGGCCGCCCACCTAGGGCACGGACCCCTTCGCCGACGGCGCCGGGCGCGCGTACCCGCTTGCCTTGCCAACCGGCTAAATCCGTCGGCGGTTCACCGCGGCCCATGAATTCATAACGCGGCGCAATGACGTGTTGCAGCACACGAGCGTTAAACCGGTCGAGCTCTTGTTCGATAACAGGATGCTCATGTACTCTAAGGGCCACCCGATGGGAGGAACGGATGTCCTCAAAAGGGATGAAAGGCAGTTCCAGAGCCCCCATCGCCGGCGTCTTACCGGGATGATAGGAGGGACAAATGTGCGCCGCTTCAAATACGCCTAAAGCAACACCGTCAATGTTTTCCCGCGCCGGTGAAATGGCTTCACCGAAATGAAGCACCATACGCAACGCGCCGTCCGTCCGGGTTTCAATCTCCTCGGCCAAATATTCGATGGCCACCGTAACCGGACGGCTCGGGCCCCATAAGGAAACGTTCCAAACGGTCTCGGCCGCGGCAGAGCCGATGCCCAGACTCAAAGTAAATATAAAAGTTAATAGGGCGCGCACGCTTTAAGCGCCTTCAAAGATGGCGACGTCATATTCTCCCGTGCCGTCACGCAAAGGTTTGATCTCTTTAAGATAAGCGTCGGAATTGTAAAAGGCTTCTGCCTGTTCGACGCTGTCGAAACGAGAAATGACAACACTGCGGCCTTTGTGATGGTCCCCTTCCCGCACGGTGACCGCAGGGCCACGAATGATGTATTCGCCGCCATATTCCGCTGAAAGCTGGGCAGCCTTCTCAATATACGTTTTGAGATCGTCGGTCATGGTGTCGATACGCGCAATGGCAACCAGATAACCAGCCATAAAGTTTCTCCCAATCCCTTTTAGTCGCCAACAGCTTCGAAGGAGGCGATGTCATACACACCGGATCCTTCTCGTAGCGGCTTGGTATTGTTTTGGTACTCGTCTGAACCAAAGAATTCATCGATGGCCTCTAGCGATGACCATTTCGAGACGATTACCGCACGGCCCTTGAGGTAATCACCTTCCAGAACAGTTTTCGCCGGTCCGCGGATGACATACTCGGTGCCGCGATCGGCCAACATCTGCGCCGACTTTTCCACGTACTCCAAAAACCCGGGGGTACGTTCGGTGACTTTGACGAGGGCAACCTGATAGGCGGACATGGCCGTCTCCCTGATACCGTATGAATGAATGTCTTGTTTAGCAGCCTTAGTGGTTGGCGGCCAGTTGGCCAAACCCTTGAAGGCGGTCGTCGATGCCCAATTGGCGCAATCCAGTCCAATAGGTGATGACATTGACGGTGAGTACCGGTTTGCCCAGCCGCGCTTCCATCTCTTCGACCAAAAACGACATGGAAGAGTTGGTCCCCACCTTGATGATGCACTCCACACCATCGACGTTGATTTCGTCGACCGCCTGGTTGAGCACATCGGAGGTGGCCGTGGCGATGTGCAACGGTGTGGGGTGTTGCAAACCCTTGATGGCGAGAACGTCGTAGCCGGCCTCAGAGAAGAACGCTTTGCAGGCTTCGTCCGCAGGCGGCATCCAGGGGGTAAGGATTCCCAAATTCTTGGGCTTGCCCAGGAGGTCGAGGGCTTTGAGCAAGGCATGGGCGGGTAACATGACGGGAATACCGCCGCTCATGGCTTCCATATGCTTCTGCATGGCATTCGCGCCGCTGAGCCCTTTAGCCAAACTGTCGACGGAATGGCCGTGAACGATGATGTCCGGTTCGCAGGCAATGAGCACATCAATAGCCGCGTCCATATCAACGGACGCGCCCAGATACTTTTTGTAGGCTGTCATATCGTTGGCCGGGCGTTTCACCCGGCTCATGCGCGACACATGATTGGTCACGCCGGGTGGTTGCATGGCCGCCATTTCGGGCTCGACAATTGTGTTGGTCGCAGGAACGAGAATGCCAATTTTCGCGCGGTGACCGAGGACGTCTTGAAGGTCGTCATTTTGATGAGCGGTATCGGGCATGGCGGTCTCCTGAACGATCTATTTTTTTAACTGGTCCTAAAATTTATACCTTGGCTCAACCGGGTTTTTAATGAAGCGGTGGTCTTGTCCATTCTGCGAGTGGATTAAGCAGGTGTGATTGATCCGCCGCAAATGAACTAAGGCCATTTAATAGATATCACTGGCTCAAAGCATCGGCCATACGGTCGAAAACGCCCGCCCAATCACCGGGCTGAGACTGCTTGAAGACCTCGGCTGAGCCGTACCATGGTGATATGTCGCCGGAAATGCCGTAGCGCCAATCATGAAAGACCGAAAGCGCAATCCAGACGGGTTTGCCCAAGGCACCGGCAAGATGGACGACCGCACTGTCGCAGCTGATCACCAGATCCATGTGCGACAGGACAGCAGACGTATCGGCAAAGTTTTGCAGATCTGGCGCCAGATCGGTGATGAGATAGTCCAGTCCACTGTCGTTGATTTGCGACTCTGCCGGGCCTTTCTGGACGGAATAAAACGCGGTCTCAGCGCAGGCAAAAATCGGTGCCATATCCATCAAAGAAAAGGACCGGTTGCGGTCATTCTTCTGGGTGGGACTGCCGGCCCAGGCAAGGGCAATACGTTTTGCATCAGGAGCCGGTCGAGGTGGCAGTTGGAAAGAACTATCAGCAACCCGGAAATAGGGGGCCGGTGATACATCCGCTTTTTTAATGCCGAGCACACGGGGTAAAGAAAGGATGGGCAGCACCAGATCGTGATCGGGCGGATCGTCCTCCCGGGAGATAACGGTCACCGCCCCGTCGAATTGGGACTGCAACAGCGTGACGAGTTCTGGTCGGACGACAATGACGACAGTTCCACCTTGCTCTATGGCTTGCGGAATAAAACGGGCGAATTGGATGACATCGCCAAATCCTTGCTCACCGTAAAGGAGCAGTGTGCGGTCCTTATATGATATGGTTCGCCCGACCATTCGGGTGCAGATGACACAGCTTTCTTCTGGCCGGGTTGAGTCCAGCGGCTTTCATAGGCGTCAGAGCCTGACCGAAAAAGAATTGAGTGGAATCAGTCCCTTGTGATTCCCTTGTTGTGTTCGCCAGCAAGGAGGATAACAAGATGTGGACTGACGCCACTCGTGAGAAATATGAGCGCGAGGCGCACCGCTACGCAAGCGATCTGAGCGATACCGAATGGTGCGTGATCGAACCCCATATGCCGCCCGCAAGGGCTCTGGGCCGCCCGCGCAAGACGGATATCAAGGCCACTCGGCGCGCCTTTACGCCGGCGCCATCAAAACAGAGCCTGCCGGTTCCCATTAAACCGGATTGCCGACAGATCCTTGGATTTTATAAGAGTTTACTGCCGGATTTTGCTTGGCCAAACAATTAAATGTATATACAAATAATCTATGAATGAACCTGGACCAGCCAGCGACTTTGCCCGCCAAGCCCTTGAAGTCTGCCTCTGTTTTCATACCCGCAAAGCGTCCCGGGCCATCACCCAGGTCTACGATCATGCCCTGGCGCCTACTGGTCTCAAGGCAACCCAGCTCAGCGTGCTGATGGTGGTCAATGGGCAGGGTCCGGTCAGCATGGGGGACCTAGCAAACGCTTTGGTCAGCGACGCCACCACCGTATCGCGCACCCTGAAGCCCCTATTGGCTGAGGAATTGGTCAGTCTTTCCCCGGGCGTCAAAGACCGCCGGATAAAACTGGTCAGCCTCACCGGCGAAGGCCGACGGGCTTTGGATCAGGCCCTGCCCCTGTGGCAAACGGCGCAAACCCGCGTTGCCCGCCAGCTTTCTAGTCCTGTGGTGCAAGCCCTGTTGCCAGCACTGGAATCGGCGGCAGGACTAGGCCATCTACCGCCTGAAACGCAATAGATGCGTATACATCTAAATTCCCGGGTGAGGATTAGACTTATCCTTGAGGCAATTTTTTTGCGGGATTGGGGGAAAATCTGATGAATCCGCGGCCGCTATTTAAGGATTATTAATAGCACTCGGACCAGACTGGGGACCATTGCAGGAAAGGTCCCCCTTGGTGTGACGGGGCCTCGTTTTGGAGGCGGCGCGGTGGAAACCGTTACAAAATCATTTGAAGCTGGCGAATTCATTTACCACGAAGGGGAAGAAAGCCGCTGGGCCTACGAGATTCTCGAGGGCCGAATCGAACTGATCGGCAAGGAGCCGGAAGGACCGGTGATCCATGCCCAATTGTCGGACGGTGACCTGTTCGGCGAAATGGGCATTCTTGACAAGAGCCCGCGGCACAATTCCGCCCGGGCAAAAACCAAAGTCATTCTCAACGCCATTCCGCGCGCCGAATTTTTGCGCCGGGTCGAAATGGAGCCAGACACTGCGTTCAAGGTCATGTCAAAACTGGCGCAGACCTTACGCAAGAACGATGACCCGCTGACCCGTGGCGATGCCATCAAGGCGGCCGTGCAGGGTGCGCGGTTGCCGGTGCCGGTTCCTTCTCCCGACGAATCGCCCCCGGCCGTACGTCCCGCCAGAACCGGCCGGCCACTGCCGTCCAATCTGATCGGTGAACGCAAGCCGACACTGTTTGAAAAAATGATCGACGCCGTGGTCAAAGATCCCACGCGCCGACCCAGTCGGCACCGTAAAGCGCCTTCACCCGACGACGTGCTCATCATCGTCAGCAAAGTGCATGACGATTATGAAGACATGCAGCACGGCATGATCGTTGAGGCGTTCAGCGAAATTCCGGGGGTTCGTGTGGAGACGGTCGACCGCAATCTGGCTCGTATGGTGCCGGGTTTGGTGGTCAACGACCCGGTAGGGCCCAACGACGAAGCATTGAAGCGGGCGACAAAGGAAGGCCGGCGGCGGTTGACGGAACTCAATGCGGATCTTTTGGTGTGGTCGGTTGTCGATGAAACGGGGCGTTCCATCTATCTGCGTTTTGTCGCCTTGGCGTCCAGTCCCGGAGAACGACCGGGGCGATTCCGTCCTCATCACTTCCTTACCGTCCCCGTCGATTTTTATCACGATTGGGTACCGCTGATCCGTTCTGTTGCCTTGTCGGCTTTCGATCCGCGCAGCATCGCCCAGGGACGCATCCTTCTCTCGGCGCTGCCTTCCATTGCCAGTGCGGCACAGAATTTGGGCTTGGAACCCTCCATGGCGATGGAAAACCACGAGCAGGCAAGCATTCTCTGCGCCTACGGCAATGTGGCGGCGATTACGGCGCAGCTGTCGGGGGACCGCGCCTGGTATCACACGGCCGTCGAGGCCTGGCGCGGTGCGGTGGAACGCACACCGGCAGAAGATCAACGCACGTTGGGATACTTGCATCAGCAGCTCGGTCTAACGCTGCAAATCATTGCCGAGCGGACCAATGACATTGAGACACTTAAAGATACCGCCAGCGCCTACCGCAAATCTTTGGTCCACATCTCGCGCAAGTATCAACCCTATGACTGGGGCATGATGAAATACCGCTTGGGTGGTGTGCTTTACAAAATCGACATGGCCGAGGGCGACGACGACGCTTTACGCGAAGCCATACAAGCCTGTCAGGCGTCACGCCAGGTGTTCGACAAGTACGCCCATCCCATCCGCTGGTCGGAGATTATGAACACGCTGGCGCAGATTCTTCAGGTCTATGGCGACAATGTGCGCAGCGTGCCCGTGTTGCACCATGCCGTGCGCTCCTGCGTCGCCGCCTTACAAGTACGCACACCCGACACCGCCCCCCCTTGCAATGGGCTGCCATCCAGAACACGTTGGGCTCGGCCTTGTTTTTGCTGGCCAAGCACACGGGCGAATGGGAATACATGCGCCAATCTTCGGAAGCATTCCGAGCAGCGCTCACGGTCTATGGTGAACACGGTGCCGGCCGCATGGCCAATGTCACCGAACGCAATCTGCTGCGTGCCGAAAAACAAATGCGCGATGCCAGCGAGAAACAGATTGCCGATCCGGTCTGGGCGCAAAGTTTCAATATCACGGAAAACGAAGAGTCGTTTGATTGGGACGCCTTCCTTGACGGCACTTCGCCGGACGACGGAGACGTCAGCAACGTCGCGTAAGCGCATCACCATGATGCCCCGTTGACCGCAAAGGTCAGGGGACCCATGCTCACGCCATGCCTTCACCCACCGCCGGAGCCATTCTTGCCGGAGGAGACGGCCATCGCCTGGGTGGCCGGGACAAGGCCCTCATTCCTCTGGGTGGCCGGACCCTGTTTGAACGGGTTCTGGACTCCCTGAAACCACAAACGGGACCGTGTGCGGTCTGCGTGCGCCGGCACACAACATGGACAGACGCTTACGCACTGCCCGTCCTAACAGACATTCCCGCAGAGGATCGCGGACCACTGGGCGGTATTGCCGCGGCCCTGACATGGAGCCAAACCCTCAACCCCACCGTTCAATGGCTTATTACCGTACCCGTGGACATACCATTTCTGCCGCCCGATCTGGTTGATCGCTTGACCTCACCCGATGTGCACGCCGATGTTGCCGTGGCCACATCGGGCGGTCAGGTACATCATACCGTTGCTGCTTGGAAACCTGCGATGTGCAAAACCGTAGCAACATCAATCAAAGATCACGCCGAGGCTGTTCACCGTGTGTTGGAAAAAATCAGAACCGTTGGGGTGGAGTGGCCGGTGTCACATGGAGATCCGTTTTTTAACATCAATACCCCGGAAGATTTGGCGACGGTCGAAGACCGCCTGAAGACGACAGAGACCAGTGGTGTAGCTCCATGACTGCAGACGGAAACGGCGACCCGTACATTGTTTCCATTGACCAGGGAACCACGTCGACACGCGCCGTGGCTTTTTCTGTTGACGGTGCACCAGTGGCTGTGGCGCAGGAACCGTTTAACCAAATCTATCCCAAAGACGGTTGGGTTGAACATGACCCGGAAGCGATTTGGCAAACGGTCTTAAACACAACAAACGCCGTGATGAAACAGATCGGCGGGGCGAAAGCGGTAGCAACCATCGGCATCACCAACCAACGGGAAACAACGGTTGTGTGGGACCGGAACAGTGGACAGCCCGTCGGCAACGCCATTGTTTGGCAGGACCGCCGCGGTGCTGACCAGTGCCGTGCTTTGATCGAGTCCGGTTTGGAAACCACCATTCAGGAAAAGACAGGGCTTATTCCCGACCCCTATTTCTCGGCGACCAAGGTCAAATGGATTTTAGACAACGATCCAGCCGTTCGGACCAAAGCCGAGA
Organism: Rhodospirillaceae bacterium; assembly: GCA_965207985.1. Classification (GTDB taxonomy): domain Bacteria; phylum Pseudomonadota; class Alphaproteobacteria; order Rhodospirillales; family Rhodospirillaceae; genus CBDBND01. The sequence continues at coordinate 363,796 of CBDBND010000032.1, forward strand.
ACGGCACCCTTGCATTCGGCACCATTGACACGTTTCTGTTATGGCGCCTGACCGGAGGGGCGGTTCACGCCACCGATGCGACCAATGCCTCGCGCACCATGCTGTTCAACATTCACGATCAAGAGTGGGACGAGGATTTGCTTGAAGAGCTGGGTGTTCCAACCGCGGTATTACCGGAAGTGAAGGACACGGCCGGTGAGTTTGGCCAAACGGAGCCGTCGCTCTACGGGGCAGCCATTCCCGTGACAGCCATGGTCGGTGACCAACAGGGCGCGCTGGCTGGACAAAACTGTTCTTCTCCCGGACTGGCGAAGAGTACATTCGGCACAGGCGCTTTTGTTCTTTTTAATACGGGGACGGACGCACCGGTTTCCGATCATCGTTTGCTGACAACCGTCGCTTATCGTCTCACCGGTCAAACAACATATGCCTACGAAGGAAGCGTGTTTAACGCCGGTACGGTTGTGCAATGGCTGCGTGACGAAATGCAAATGTTCGAGGACGCCGCTCATACGGAGGCCATGGCCGATGAAGCCGGTCATAGTGATGTCGTTTTCGTTCCCGCCTTCACTGGACTGGGTGCGCCGCACTGGGATCCGGATGCGCGTGGTGCCATTTTGGGTCTCACCCGTGACACAACGCTTCACCATGTTGTGCGCGCCGGTTTGGAGGCGGTGTGTTTTCAGGTTCTCGATTTGCTTGAGTGCATGGCTAACGATACGGGACAAACGCTTGGAACGTTGCGCGTCGACGGCGGTATGACCGCGAACAATTGGATGCTCCAAACACTAGCAGACTTTACCGGTGTCCCGGTGGAACGGCCGCAATATCTGGAAACCACAGTACAGGGCGCAGCGTTGCTGGCCGGACTGGGACATGGAGTTTACGGATCCTTTGATGACTTTGTGAATGTGCGCAAAGTCGATCGGGTGTTCGAGCCAACCACATCACAGGATTGGCGGGAGTCGCAAAGATCGAAATGGCACTCCGCAGTTGATCGGGTGAAGAGCACATAGAAGAGCACTAAAAGGCTGGATTTATCGTCGAAATGGACTTTTGGACGGTTCGGAGTCGGAAGTCTTTGCCTTCTTTAGACGCGTATAAACGACTCGAATGTCAAAGGGTAAGTACCTGAAAACTCTTTATTTTTCAGGGGTCTAATTGGCCTTTGCCATAATTTGCGATAGAGTCGCAGATCGGCCCGGGTTCGATCAAAGGTACCTAGCGTTTATGGAATCGTCTCCCCAGGCCGGGTCCGACAGTCCGAGCGTGACTGCCAAAGTAAAGTGGTTTAATCCGGCCAAGGGCTTTGGTTTTGTCGCCCCGACCGACGGTACCCCGGATGCGTTTCTCCACGTCTCTGTAGTGCACAAGGCGGGGCTGAGAACTTTGCGTCAAGGCGCGACCATTGTGTGCGATTTGACCGAGGGACCGAAGGGTCCGCAAGTCACCGCTATTGAAACCGTTGACAATTCCACCGTCGTTGATGACCTCCCGGAAGGGGATGAAACCGTCTTGGACGGTGAAATCAAATTTTTTGCCGCCGATAAGGGATATGGGTTCGGTGTTCCGGAAGGCGGCGGTCACGACATCTTTATCGGCATCGGCGCGTTACAACGATCCAACCTCGATCGTCTGGAATCCGGTCAGCGCGTACGCATGCATGTGCAGGACGGTAAAAAAGGACCCATGGCCACGCAGGTTGAGATTATCAGTGACGCACCTGCAGAACCGACATCGGACGAAGAAGTCGAATAACGCATTGACGACTCCGACTACTTAATCATCCTTTGCTGTTATGTTGCCCATCGCCGTTTCTGAAGCGAGCCGTCTTTGTTGTTGAGATAGCCACAACATCGCTGAAGCGGCGAGCAGCAATGGCAGTGCCATAGCGCCATTGACAGCGGTCCAGCCGAAACTGTTCTGCAACGCGCCAGAAGAAAAAGTCGCGACGGAAATGGTGGCAAAGACGAGAAAATCGTTGGCCGCTTGGGTCTTTTCTTGCTCACTCGGACGATAGGCTTCGGTCAACAATGCCGTGCCACCAATGAACATAAAGTTCCAACCCAATCCCAAAGCGGTTAGGCCGAGCCAAAAGTTCATCAGCTCGATACCGGACAGGTTGGAGACCATACACACAATATTGAGGGCGATCCCCGTCAGAATGATTTTCACCACGCCGAATTTTTTGATCAGCGATCCGGTGACAAAACTCGGCGCGAACATCGCCAAGGCATGCCATTGAATGACGAACGCAGCGTCTTCGAAGGCAAAGCCGCAATCCGCCATGGAAAGAGGTGTGGCGCTCATGACGAGGATCATTACGCCGTACCCGACCATGGCCGATAGAACTGCGACGATGAATATGGGCTGGCGAACGATTTCACTAAGAGGCCGTGCGGCATTGGTTTCGCTGCCGTGTTTTGCGACGGGCTTTTTCAGCGACGCAGTCTGGATTAGCACGGCTGTACAAACGGCCAAGGCGGCGATGGCGGCATAACAACCTGCAAACAGCACGGGAGAGAACAGCTCCCGTGTTGCTTTTGACAATTCCGGTGCCGCCAGGGCCGACAAAACACCACCTGCCATCACCCAGGAGATTGCTTTCGCCCGTTTTTCAGGTGCGGCCGCTTCGGCGGCGGCGAAACGGTAGTATCCCCAAAACGCGTTGTGCATGCCGAGCAAAGACGACCCGGCAATAAGCAAATCGAAGCGGGCTTCCAGCAGGGCATAGCAATTGAGGAGTCCGCCACACACGCCAATACACTGGCCAGCGGTAAAACCCACCCGGCGGCCGACCCGCTTCATCCACAGCGCTGCAGGAAACGTGGCCGCCATTGTGGAGATAAACTGAACGGCTAAGGGCAAGGTTGCCAATCGGTCGTCTTCAGCCAGATAGGCGCCGGCCAGCGCGGTGACCAGCATGACGATGCCAGCACCTGTCATGGACAACGCTTGTCCGAAGGCGAGAACGGCAACTGTCCGGTTCGCCCTGTTGGCCGTGCCGTTATCCGCAAGTTTGGTCAATTGACCGGAGTGACTTTGAGAAAATAACTGAGTTGGTTCGTCTGTCACCCGCCAGACGCTCCGGAAGTGGCGGCATCGTCGGACCGGCGCGACAGGATCTGATCAAACCATTGAACGAAGAGCGGCTTTTCTTCTTCCGGTGAAATGCAGTCAAAGGCAACGGTTTGTTTGGCGAAGGGGTCGTCCGGCGCTTTGCTTTCCTGCTCGCCAAAAATACATGGTGTCAGGGCAGCAGTGCTCGGTTCGTCTTCAACGATGAAACCGTTCATCCACATCACCAGCACGCCCAAGGCAAAGGTTATGGCGACGGCGGCGACGGCGCCTATGGCCAAACGGGTAAGATAAGCCGACCTGTAAACGGCTTGATGGGGCATCTTCTGATCTGACATGAGCCCGACTTACACCCGATCCCGTTCGTGGCGCAAGGGAACCGGCGGTCGCGGAAAGGTCTTCCGCCGTGGCAGCCGTGGTCTGTTCACAAAGTTGTGAAACCAAAAAGTCAGCACCAGGACCGGTTTTAGCTCAAAAGTTGATGACAGAATTGTCAGGTCCAGGCCTGAAATTCGACACATTTCGCCCGTGATATGACGGTGGAGCGTCGTGCTCCACACGGTGAGTCGGCGGTGCGCGCCCCTTCCCCTCCCCCGTCCTCGACCGCATCGCCGGTTCACCACCACTGTTCCCTCTTGGCCAGAGACACATGACTGCAAAAGGGCTTCGTCCGATCGGCGGTATTTGTTAGAATGATTTCAAAGTGCAATTGTTAGAGTGCGATCCACCCATGGCTTCATCGCCGCATACAGGGCCGGGACCTACCGGCAAGGACCAGACCGAAACGGACAGGCTTATGGCTTTGCTGCGTCAGGCGGGTTTGCGCCCAACCCGGCAGCGTATGGCTCTGGCCGGCCTTCTTTTCGATCAGGGTAACCGCCACATTACAGCGGAATCGTTGTATTCCGAGGCACAGGACGCTGGGGTGGAGGTATCACTGGCCACCGTCTACAACGCGCTTCACACCTTTACCAGCAAAGGCCTTCTCAGAGAGATCTCGATCGATTCCACACGGTCGTATTTCGACACCAATACGAAAGAGCATCATCATTTTTACTTTGAGAAGTCCGGTACCCTAAAAGACATTGGCCAGGATCATGTGAAGATCAGCCGCATGCCAAAAACACCGGACGGCACGAAAGTCTCTCGGGTGGATGTGGTGATCCGGCTCGACGGGTAATCCGTCTTTTCCCGTCCTTTCCGGCAATTCCCTTAACATTAGAATCATTCTAAAGTGCTTGACAGCGCTCTGAGGCCCCCTTAGAATGGAAGATGAGCGGTCTCCGTGCGTTGGGTACGGGCTCCGCACACCAAAAAACATGAATGCATTCACGCCCAGGAGGGACACATGGCAGATCTCAAAGGCAGCAAAACCGAAGAAAGCTTGAAAGCCGCATTTGCCGGCGAAAGCCAGGCCAATCGTCGTTATCTCTATTTCGCCCAAAAAGCGGATGTGGAAGGTCAGAACGAAGTCTCGGCTCTGTTCCGTTCCACTGCGGAAGGCGAAACCGGCCATGCGTTTGGCCATCTAGAATATCTTGAAACCGTTGGCGACCCCGCCACCGGCGAGCCTATTGGCGATACCTCTGCCAATTTGAAATCTGCCGTTGCTGGCGAGACCCACGAATACACCGACATGTATCCGGGCATGGCTAAAACCGCGCGGGAAGAAGGTTTTGATGAGATTGCCGATTGGTTCGAGACATTGGCGAAGGCCGAAAAATCCCACGCCGGACGGTTCCAGAAAGCGTTGGACACGCTCGAAACCTGATCCGTTTTGAACGCGGGGGCCGGTTGATCATTTCTCCGGCCCTCTTTTTCCTTTGTAATCGAACGATCAGCCCCAGCCATGCGTGAAGGCAGTCTGGACGCCCCGACACGTCACCCTATTGACTGGCAAAATCCGGATTTCATTGATGCGGATAAGCTGGATGCGGAACTGCGCCGTCAGTTCGACATTTGTCATGGCTGCCGGCGGTGTTTCAATTTGTGCGATTCCTTTCCCCGCTTGTTTGATCTGGTGGATGCACAGGACGATGAAGTGGAAGGTGTGAACAGCGCCGATTTCAAATCCGTGGTCGACGCTTGCACTCTGTGCGACATGTGTTTTTTGACCAAGTGCCCATACGTCCCGCCGCACGAATTCAATATCGATTTTCCTCATTTGATGCTGCGCTATCGCGCGGCGGAAAAAGCCCATAACGGCATTCCATTTTTCGATAAGCAGCTCACCGAGACCGATCGCAACGGCCGTGCGGCGGGGCGGGTCGCGGGACTGGCCAACTGGAGTTCCAAGCGGGGCAATGCCCTGACCCGTCCTGTGCTGGAAGCCGTCGCCGGTGCGCATCGGGATGCGGAGCTGCCTAAGTTCCATGGTAAGACATTCGCGGCTCGGGCCAAGGGCGCGCCGCCTGCCGTCAACGAGAACGCGCCGGGCCATGGCCGCAAAGCCGTTGTCTTCGCCACCTGTTTCGCCAACTACAACAATCCGGACATCGGTACTGCCGCGCTCAACGTCCTTGCCCACAATGGTGTTGAAACAGAGGTTGTTTATCCCGGTTGTTGTGGCATGCCCCAATTGGAGCAGGGCGATATCGCCCGGGTTGCCGACAAGGCCAAAGCGACGGCACAAGCGCTCAAACCCTATGTGGACGACGGCGTTGACATCATTGTGCTGGTGCCGTCTTGCGCATTAATGATGAAATTCGAATGGCCGTTGATCGTACCGGACGACGAAGATGTTGAGCGTCTCGCCCGGTCCGTGTTCGACATTTCCGAATACGTCGCCGGCATTGCCAATAAGGAAGGCTTGGCAGAAGGCTTGAAGGCGGTCGACGGACCCATTGCCCTCCATTTGGCTTGCCATGCCCGCGCCCAAAACATGGGGCCAAAGGGAGCTGAAATACTGCGCGCCATTCCAGACGCAAACGTGTCGGTGGTGGAACGCTGTTCTGGCCACGGCGGCTCCTGGGGCATAAAGAAAGAAAACTTCGACGTCGCGACAAAGTTTGCCCGCCAGACCGTGCGCAAGGTCGCAGATGCCAAGCCGGCTTATGTCTGTTCCGAATGTCCTTTGGCCGGCAAGCACATTGTTCAGGGTTTCGAGGCCCTGGGTGACGACGCACCACGGGCGGAACAGTCGCAGCATCCCATACAGGTGCTGGCAAAGGCTTATGGGTATTAGAGCTTTAGCCTGAATGAAGATGACGGATTCAAAACGCGCTATCACGCCTGCAGATCTCATGCCGCTCGATGCGTACGGCAAGATCCGCCACGACCACCGCAAGGCGCTGATTGCCACAAAGGCAAAACGGCGTGTGCATGTGGGACCGTTCCTGACCTTTCACTTCGAGAATTACGACACCATGTGGGCTCAAGTTCAGGAAATGCTCTACATCGAGAAAGGCGGCGAGGCACAAATCGCAGATGAATTGGAGGCCTACAATCCGCTCATACCCCAAGGGCGGGAGCTGGTGGCCACCATGTTGATTGAAATCGAAGACGAAGCCAGGCGCCGTAAAACATTGGCCACGTTGGGTCATATTGAAGACCGCATTGTTTTGAACGTCGCCGGACATCGGATCATGGGTGTACCCGAAGGGGACATCGACCGGACGACGGAAGAGGGTAAAACCTCAGCCGTGCATTTCATCACCTTTCCATTCGACGAGGAAGGTGCAGCGGCTTTCAAGAACGGAGAGGCACAAATCACGCTCGGTATCGAGCACGACAACTACCGTCATGAAGTCGTGCTGCAACAGGACATCAGGGAAGAACTGATCAAGGATTTCGATTGACGACTGACAATTTCGCCTCGTCAATCGATGGTTTCACCGTCGTAAAGACCCCAAAACAATCCACGTCTAAGCCACCCCTCGATGCCGTCCGCTTCGATAAGGCAAAACTCGATTTGTTCGGGGCAGCGTTCCACACGGATGACAACGCCGGGGGAAATCTGAGCGACGATGGTACTGGCGGTGGTGGACCCTTTATAGACGGGTGACACATCACCGGAGACGAGGCCGGTGCGTTCGCCCGACAGCATACTCTGATGAACCCATCCTTCTTCGCCGTCCGGGTCGCGAATGCGCCGCCAGGTATCGAACTCGTCGACGACCTCAACAGGAAGTAGACGGCGTTGGTACACCCAGGTGATGGGATAGCGCGTGCCCGGACCGGTACGCAGATTGACCGGGTCGGTACGCAGAGAAACGAAACGCGGGATTGGCAGCGACGACACACGACCGAGCTCTTGTGCAGCGGTCTGAAAGTTAGGTCCGGCCGACAAGACCATCACCGAACACACGGTAGCAAAAGCAATGAGCCAAGTTGTGGCGTGGCGTGTCACACCCATACGCACCGTTTTTGACCAGTCATGCCCCGTGTCTTGCCCCGAATTGATCGATTTGGCAACGACGAACACTGTTGCGGCCTGCCTTCTGGACAAGGGTGGATACGGCTGGTAGACGAAGGCACCTTTCCGGCGGGAGACCCGGATGACCCTCAAGAAACCGTCCGTCATCGTGACACGAAAACTGCCCAGTGTGGTGGAAACACGGATGATGGAATTGTTCGATGTTCAGCTGAACGCCGATGATGCGCCGTTCGATCGCGAGGCGTTGCTTCAGGCACTGAAAACCCATGACGTGCTGGTGCCAACGTTGCGGGATACTCTGGACGCCGACCTTCTGTCGTCTCCTGATTTGGCCGTGAAACTCATTGCCAATTTCGGCAACGGTACGGATCACATTGATGTGGCCGCAGCCCAGTCGGCGGGAATGACCGTCACCAACACGCCGGATGTTTTAACCGAGGACACGGCCGATATGGCCATGGCTCTGATTGTCGCTGTCCCCCGCCGCTTGGCGGAAGGGGCGCGGATGATTTGGGACGGCCGTTTTGAAGGATGGAGTCCGACCCACATGCTCGGCCGCCGCGTATCGGGCAAACGCTTGGGCATCATCGGTATGGGGCGGATCGGTATGGCCGTCGCCAGGCGGGCCCGCGGTTTTGGCATGACCGTGCACTATCACAACCGGCGCCGGCTGCTGCCGGAGATCGAAGCGGAAGTGGAAGCGACCTATTGGGAGAGCCTCGACCAGATGCTGGCCCGTATGGATGTCATCTCCATCCATTGTCCCCACACGCCGGCGACTTTTCATCTCTTGTCGGAACGGCGTTTGAAGTTGATGCGTCCCGAAGCGTACATTGTCAATGTGGCCCGCGGTGAGATCGTTGATGAAAACGCGCTCATCCGCTTACTTGAAGAAGGTCTGTTGGCCGGTGCGGGTCTTGACGTGTTCGAGCACGAACCGGCGGTCAACCCCAAACTGTTAGAGATGAAAAACGTCACCCTCCTGCCCCACATGGGTTCAGCAACGTTGGAGGGCCGGGTCGCCATGGGCGAACGGGTTGTGATCAACATTAAGGCCTTCGCGGATGGCCACCGTCCGCCTGACCGCGTGCTGCCGTCCTGACCGTTGGATGCGGCATGTTTGGTGATCTGAACGGTTCCCTGCTCAACGCCGATGAAACGGAGATCGATGTCTCAAATCCTGGAGCCATATTGGGCGACGGGGTTTACGAATACTTGCGGATCAAGAACGGAACGGTGAAGCGATTTGACTCGCATATGAATTGCTTACGGGCCGGAGCTGCAGCCCAGTCTTTAACCGTGCCGACCACCGATGCAGCCATTGCGACTCGACTTAAAGAATTACTGACCGCAAACGACATGCAGAGTGCCGCTGTACGATTGACTGTGACCGCAGGTTCGGATTCAGATGGCGGCGTGCAATCCGTCGCACCAGGTCCATCTTTGTTCATGACCGCTGAACCCTTGCCGGTGAATGATCCCGTTCGTGCCGTTCTTTCCAGTTCGGTCGTACGGGATGCAAAAATACCGCTCGAAGGCGTATGGACACTCAATGACCCTATTGTCGCTGCAGCGCGCGACGAAGCGTCGGACCAAGGAGTTGAAGAAACGCTGGTGCTGAATAACCATGGGCGGCTGGCGGAAGCCATTGAGGCAAACGTGTTCCTTTTGATCGATGGACGGTTGATCACACCAGCGGAAATTGAGGGCGCCCATCCAAACACCGTACGCAAAGACCTGTTGACCAGATTTCGCGGTCAAGAGGCAGTGTTGGCGGTGGATGATCTGCAGCGCGCGGAAGAGGCTTTTCTCGTCAACAGCCTCGGCATACGGCCGCTCATAGACGTAGCCGGGCAACCCATCGGCGATGGTGAACCGGGGCTGGTTACCCAAATGCTGGCCGCCCGCGTTTGAGGGACGTCTTAGCTGGTGATGTTGCAGGCTTGGGAAATGTCCCGATGTGCTGCGGTGAAACCGCGTAGAGAATAGGTGTCTGTCGTCAACGTGCCCCGTCCCGAGGTGCCTTTGACCACCATGGTGTTGCCACGGATCATGGACTGAACCATTTCCTTATCACTGCCTTCGTCGCGGGTCCACGCCCGCTCGCCATGGGTAAACAAATCAAAGGCACTGGAACCGATGCGGATATTGACGTCGGAGTTTTCCTGATAGGGGTACCCGGCGACGATGCTGACCACGTCGACGGAATTTTCACTGGGCCGGTGGGTGACAAGCGCAAAGATGTCACCACGGCGGGTGTAGTTACCTTCGGCCTTGGTGGGTTCGCTGGCCATGTAGCATACGATGCCGGAATCCTCTTGGTAGGAATAGGCGGTCCATGCCCCGTGGGTACCGATGACAGTGACGTCTTGGGCGGAAACGGACCCGGCGCCAAATAGGATGGCCGATGAAATAATGAGTGCCTGCAATGCGTTACGCGCGCGCATTCGGTGGAACTCCCTTCTTTTCCTTGCTTTCGCCAAGTAAACCACAGCGTCGGAGGGGATTGTGTTGATCTTGTGACCCGGACGCAACCCCTTAGTTTCTGCCGAGTCGCCTAGCTATCGTCAAGCCCGTCCCGCTCCGCCGCGGCAACCTCGGCCAGCGGTGGCGGGCGGCGGAAAGACTGCATGGACTCCTGGCGCAACACAGGGTCGCCAAACACATGGGGTTCGAGCGCTTCGGTTGGCCCGCCCGGTGACACCGGCCGCGGTGCAAAGCGGCCGCGGGAGACCAGCCTGTCGTACATGACGCAAACACCGGCAATACCCACATTCAAACTGAAGCGCGTCGGAATGCGAATGAAGTGATCACACCGCTCCATCATCTCAGGTGACAATCTGCCCCGCTCCGGTCCCAGCACGTAGGCCGCCTGCGTCGGATGGTGAAAGCTGGGCAGGTCCGCCGCATCGTTATCCAGTTCCACACCGACCAAAGCGCAGCCCTTGGGTAGCGCCACGCTGGCTGGGTCTGGAAACTCATAGAAGGGCAGTTGCCCGAGCGAGTCAGAGGTGTCCGTGCGCGCGCCGGAATCCCGTTCGTACGTGGCCGCTACCGTAAATACAAAACTCGCACCGAACGCATGGGCGGTGCGGAACACATTGCCGACGTTATACGGTTTGTTGATCCCTTCCACGCCGATACCGAAATAGCCGCGCATGGTCATTCCCTCAATTCCGAACGGTCTTTGTATTGATCCAACGCCTCTGGATTGGCCAGCGCTTCGGTGTTTTTCACCGGGCGGCCATGGAGAACATCGCGCACCGCCAGTTCAGAAATCTTACCCGACCGTGTGCGGGGAATGTCCGTCACTGCCAAGATTTTTTCGGGCACATGACGGGGCGAACAATCTTGGCGAATACGGGTTTTGATTTCTTTGATGAGCGAGTCCTCCAGCTCTCGGTTGGTGTTCAACGTTACGAACAAAACAATACGCACATCGTCTTGCCAATCCTGGCCGACCACCAAGGCTTCGGTAATGCCATCCATGCCTTCGACCACACGATAGATCTCCGCCGTGCCGATACGAACCCCGCCGGGATTGAGTGTCGCATCGGACCGGCCGTAAATGATGAAACCGCCGTGTTCGGTTTCTTCCACCCAATCTCCGTGAGTCCACACATTGGGGAAGGTCTCAAAGTAAGCGGCATGGTAACGGCTGCCGTCCGGGTCGTTCCAAAAGCCGATGGGCATGGACGGAAAAGCATTGGCACATACGAGTTCACCCGCCTCGCCGACGACGCGCTTGCCGTTGGAGTCAAATATGGCCACGTCCATGGCCAGGGCCGGTCCTTGTATTTCTCCGCGCCGCACCGGCCGGCGGGGATTGCCGCCGACAAAACAAGCGATGATGTCTGTCCCACCAGCGATGGAAGCGAGATGAACATCGTCTTTGATGTGCGCATAAACATAGTCAAAGGAGTCCGGTGACAGGGGCGAGCCCGTCGAACCGATGGTACGTAGGGAGGACAGGTCGTGGGTCCGACCGGGCGATACACCGGCGGTCTTTAAGGCGTCGATAAACTTTGCCGAGGTACCGAAAAAGGAAATGTCTTCTTCGGTCACATAGTCAAACAGCGTGGTCATGGAAGGATAGGCCGGAGCACCATCGTATAGGCAAAGGATCGCGCCGGAGGCCAAAGCCGACATCAACCAGTTCCACATCATCCAGCCGCAGGTGGTGAAGTAGAACACGCGATCGCCCGTCCGAATATCGAGATGATACCGGTGCTCTTTGATGTGCTGCAGCAACGTACCGCCGTGACCATGGACGATACATTTGGGCGCACCGGTGGTGCCGGAGGAAAACATGATGAACAGCGGGTGGTCAAAGGGCACGCGTGTGAACGACAGATCGGACGGCATATAATCACTGAGAACCTCCGGCCACAGCACGGCGTGGGAAACGGTTGTTACATCCGTTTGCATGTCAGCAAAGGGCACCAACAGCACCTTTTGAACTGTGGGAAGTCCTGCGGCGATATCCTGCACCATGGTCATACGGTCATGGACACGTCCGTTGTAAACATAGCCATTGGCAGCGATCAGAACTTTGGGCTCGATCTGACCGAAGCGGTCGAGCACACCGCGCACGCCGAAATCGGGCGAGGCGGACGAGAACACCGCGCCGAGAGAAACCGCTGCGAGCATGGCCACTGCCGCCTCGGGACAATTGGGCATGTAGGCGCAGACCCGGTCACCGGGACCCGCACCCGCATCCGCCAAAGCCCGTGCACATTGGGAAACCTGAGCGCATAATTCTGCAAAGGTGAGTGCTGATGTGAAACCATCTTCGCGGCGGAAGAGGATGGCTGTGTCATCGGCATTACGTCGACGCAGCAGGTTTTCCGCGTAGTTGATGTGAGCCAGTGGGAACCAGCGGGCGCCGGGCATGCGGTCGGGATCCGTGACAACGGTGGGACCGGGATCACCAATGAATCCGCAGTCTTGCCAAAGGGTCGACCAGAACTGTTCCAAGTTCTCAACGGTCCAGCGGTGAAAAGTCCGGTCATCCTTTCCCGGGGCGTCGTGATGCTCACTCAGCTCTCGCATGAGCCGGGTCATGGCGCTGGCATCGATCCGCTTCTGCGGCGCCGTCCACACTATCTCGGAAATGGATTTATCCGTCTGCGACACCCATGAGTCCCTTGTACGAATAGCCGATCTTTGCTTGTTGTCGTCTGTGCTACATTGCTCTTATTAGATCGCACGATATTACACATTCTTGATCGACTATCGGAAACCCGTTGACCGTTCCTTCTGTTTCTCCTTCATCTGCTGAGACGTCCCTACCCATCGACAATTTGCGTGGCGCGGCATGGATGGTGTCGGGCGTGTTCTTCTTTGCCACCACCGCCGTGCTGATAAAATACGCCGGACAAACGTTGCACACCTTTGAAGTTGTGTTCTTCCGTTGTCTCTTCGGCGTGCTGGTGGTCATTCCCCTGCTTATGCAAAGCGGAGTCCGGTCCCTGAAAATACGCAAACCGGGTTTGCATGTACTTAGGGTGATCTGCGCTGTCATTGCCATGAACAGCGGATTTTATGCTCTGGCCAATTTGGAACTGGCCACGGCGATTTCGCTCTCTTTCACCCGGCCTCTGTTCATGATCCTTCTCGCTATCGTCATTCTGGGCGAAGTGGTGCGCTGGCGCCGCGGTCTGGCGACGGTGATCGGGTTTTGCGGCGTGCTGATCATGCTCCAGCCGGGCACCATGGAATTCCAATGGGCGTTTGCCGCCGCTCTGCTTGCTGCCTTTGCCGTGGCGGCAGCGCTGATCACGGTCAAATTAATCGCGCCTTACGATGCGCCGGTGACCATCATGTTGTCCTTTTCCATCGGCACTGTTCTGGTGTCGGCCGTTCCGGCGGCCTTGGTGTGGCGTACACCGACGGAAGGAGAACTGATGCTTCTAATTGGGTTGGGCATCGTCGCCAGCATGGGGCAGTACTCCCTGATCCGCGCCTTCACCCTCGGTGAAGCGACAGTGATAAGCCCCATCGATTACCTGCAAATCATCATTGGCAGTACGGCAGGATTTTTTCTGTTTCAGGAACGGCCCAGTATTTGGACCTTGATTGGCGCCTTGGTCATCGTCGGCGCGACCCTTTATATCGTCATCCGGGGCGCCCGGGTACGTGCCGCCCCGCCCTTGCCACCGGACCCAGGCGCGGCCTCCCTTAAGAGCTAAAACGTGAAGAGTTAAAACGTTCCCCGGACGCTGACCCCCGTGAACCGGGTTTGCCTTTGGCGACGGAACTCCAGTTGTTGAATGGTCCCCGCAGCCTGGGTGGTGAGAAATCGGGTGCGCGTGCGTGTGGTCAGGGCGTTCAAAATATTCCCCGTAAACACGCGGAAAATGTAGCCGTTGCCAAAACTCTTCTCCATGAACATACGCAGGTCATGACCTGAGGTCTTGAAGTCGAACTCGTTGAAATCGCTTTCGATGGTTGGGCCTTTTTTGATCCAGTTGAAATTGAAGGACAGGCCCCAGGCCTGAATGTCATAACGCCCGGCAACGGTAAGCTCGTATTTTGGCTGGTTACCGATGCGGCGGCGATTGCCGGTGAAGGGGTCGGTGACTTCCGAGTCCTGCCACAGGTAGGTTGTACTGAGCACCGCATCCAAGCCGGTAAACCTCTTGAGCCTGAGGCTGCTGTCCAGCTCAAAGCCGTAGTGATTACCGCTGCCCAGATTGCCCGGTTGTGAGTCCGCCTGTCCAAAAGGAATGAGATCTTTGACATCGTTGATACGCCGGTAGAACACCCGCCCGTTGAGCACACCACCGCTTTCGGCAAAGCGCCGTTCGGCCCCAATTTCGAAATCCCAAGACTTTTCCGGCGCCAGCTCGGGATTGCCTGCCAACACCTCGTCGTCTTCCCGGTTCACCGTGGCGACAAAATCATCGAAGTCCAACTGGCCCACGTCGCGCAGAAAGGAAAACCAGATCTGCGTTGATTCATCGGTGTTGTACCAGATGTCCAAACTGGGCTTGGCGAACTGAAAGGACCGTTCTTCGCCGACGTCCGAACCGGTTTGCGTCAGCCAGGAGAATTCAGCTGCGAGTCCGGTTTGAATTTCCAAGGCCGGAACCGGTTTCCAGCTGTGTGTGGAGAACACTTCGACCCGGTCTTCGGTAATCTTCTGATCGGAATTGAACACGGGCACGTCGATCCGTTCGCCATCGTCGAGAACAAAGAAATCAAGGTCCTTGTTGAGTGTGTTGATGGCCCCTTCAACGCCCAGTTCCAGACTATGCTTATCGGTCAGCGCCCAGTCCACTGTGCCACGGAGAATTGTTTCCGTTGCCTTTTCGTCCTTGATGTCGCCACCGAGAGGATCCAGGTCGGTATTAGGAAAGCGAAAGAAATTATTGGTGTCTTGCTGAACATCGGTGGTGGAGCGAATGAACAGGCCGGTGAACTTGGCGTCTTTCCACAGTGGCTGGGTGTAGTCCGCGCCGATTTCATAGGTTAGGTCCCGACCGTTGATGTCTTCGGCGATGCCGCGCACTTCACGCAAACCGTTCGCTATGTTGCCAAGGGTGATGGGCTCGAACGTGAGCGTGGTGTCTGTATTGTCGCGCGGCACATAAAAGACATAGCCGTTGAGCTGCAGGGTTTGGCCGCCCTCCCAGCCGTAGGACACCGTCGTACGAGCGGTGTATTGCTCGGAATCGCGCTTGCGGGATTCATCGATGAGTCTGAGCGTGCCACCCGCCTCGTTGGTAATGGTGTCCGTCACGAAGAACGGGGCGATGGCGGGCCTGATCTGCAGGCTCAGCGAATAGGACAAACCGCCGCTGGTGCCGCTGTAAGACATCCTCGGCACCGGGCGTTTCTGACCTTCCCAATTGTAAACCACGCCGACGGAATAGGTGCCGCTGCCGGTTCCGGCATCGTCCTTGAGAATGACGTTGATCACCCGTGCGCCCACGTCGGCGTCCAGCTCGCGTACGTTACCGGTGATGATTTCGATGCGTTCGACGGATTTGGCGGGCAGAGCCCCGAGAAACTGGCCGCTGGCGTTTTCTTTTCCAGTCAGTCGTTTGCCGTTGATGAGTATTTGATCCGTATTAGCGCGCAGGCCGCGGCGTTCTTCATCCTCGTTCCCGAAACCACCGACGAGCCCTTCCGTGCCGGGAACCCGGTTGAGCATGTCTTCCACATAGATGGGGTTGTAAGGCGCGAAGAACTCCGCATCGTATACGGTAATGGTCGTCGCCCCGTCTTCGGACTCCGTTTGTCCGGTGTTCCGTTCAATCTGGATCGGTTGAACGGCCGGGGATTGGTCTTGTGTCTGGTCCGATTGCTGAGCTTCTGCGATCGCGGAGACCGCGCTCAAAATTAAGATGGAGCAAAGCGTCACGGCGGCGGGAAACCAAACTCCTCTTCCCTTCTCCATGCACGTCCCCCCGGCAGTGAACCCTATGAGCCCAATATACTCTGCGGCCCGACGGTTAAAGTGTCATAACTCCGTGATCTTGAGGGACAGGAATTGCGCTGGAAGCCATTGGGTGACTACAGGAACCCCGGAGAACAATTGGCGACTACAGGAGCCTCGGAGAATAAGTGGTGACTACGGAACTAACACCATCGCTTAATCAGCCACGGTATCCATGAACGTCGCCAGTTCCAAGTCCCGCTCGCTGAGACCATCGCAGTCATGGGTGGAGAGCGTCACTTCCACCCGGTTGTAGACATTGAACCATTCGGGATGATGGTCCATTTGGTCCGCCCTCAAGGCGCAGCGGGTCATGAAACCGAAGGCGGCATTGAAATCCTTGAAGCGAAACGTGCGGGTGATGGCGTCCCGGCCCTCCACTTCCATCCAATGGGCCAGACCGGCCAGGGCGGCGCTGCGGGCGTCGGGCGACAGTTTCTCGACCATAACGGCGTCCTCTTTGATATAGGGTCTTGTTTGAGGAAACAGTGGGGCGTGTTCCGTCCCGTTGCAAGGACGTTATAGCGAAAAAGAAAACGCGATTATCCCCTTGACTCTTGTAAGCCGTCATGCTAGATTTCCTCCCATAAATCGGAGGAAAGAATGCTCAGAGTTAAGAACGTCCAGGACTTTTTCAGGCAGTTTCCAGATGATGATGCCTGCCTGGATTACCTGATGAACCAGATGTACGGAGAGAAGTTTGATTGCCCCAAGTGCGGCAAGCACGGGAAATATCATCGCAGAAAGGGCCATCCGACTTATGAGTGTGGCTGGTGTTCCAATCATATCAGCCCCATGGCCGGCACGATCTTCCATCGTTCTCACACGCCTTTGCAGAAGTGGTTCTACGCGATCTATGTGTTCACAACGACACGCCATGGCGTGGCCGCCAAGGAACTGCAACGCCAGTTGAGCGTGACCTACAAGACGGCCTGGCGCATGGCGCACCAGATCCGCAAGCTGATGGCGGAAGCGGACGGTGAGGATACTCTCAAGGGCGAAGTGGAGATCGATGAAACGTACGTCGGCGGACGGAAGCGGGGCGGTAAGCGCGGGCGTGGCGCTCCGGGCAAGACAGTCGCTTTCGGCATGGTTGAACGTGACGGTGACATTATGACGAAAGTGATTCCCAACGTCCGCAAAAGGACGCTTCAACCGATCATCAATGAAAACGTGGAAAAAGGCAGCACGGTTCACACGGATGAACTGAAATCCTACCAGGGCCTTCGAACGGCCGGATACGATCATGAGACGGTCAATCATGGCGCCGGTGAGTACGTCAATGGGGATTGTCATGTGAACAGCATTGAGGGCTTCTGGGCTCGATTTAAGCTGTCGGTTCGCGGCACTCATGTCCATGTCTCTAAGCAGCACCTTGAGAAGTATCTGAAGGAGTTTGAGTATCGCTACAATCGCCGGAAGAATCCTGAGCGGATGCTTGCCGATCTTTTTGAGAGCCTTTGACGATATGGCCTATTACCTTTTCGAATTTGCCATCCTTGTTCTCCAACGGATGTTCTTTGGCAAATTGATCCAGTTGTCCGCTCTGGCGGGCTTCCTCAAGAGACAGATATTTTCCGCGGGACATTGAAACTTTTCCCTTGCTTTGTTAGAGAATCAAAACATGACAGAGAACGAAAAAAATAACGAAATTGGCGTTATGGTTAGCGAACGTAACGAGCTTCGCCGGACCATCGTGTGTCTGGAAAACAAACTGGACCGCATAACTCAGGCTCTTTCGAAGACGCAAAGCAGCATTGCAGCTAAAGATTCCCTTAGTTTGAATACAGACGGTGAGATTGTTTTTGACAACGATCTCTCGACTCTTCCCACGCCTGCTGACATTGCCGATGTTCAGAACCGCCGTCTTGATGCAGAGAATAGGCTCCAAGAACTTGAGAAACGGCTTAATAGTGTCTAACGAGGTTAAAAGTTCCTAGATTCTCAGTCAAATCCTGTTGACCATTGCCTTTTGGACTTCTTGTTCTCATCACTTTGAGCTACTCCCCGGGAATCGGACACTGACGTAAGCTACACTTTGTTGTCTTCTGGTCTTCGTAGAGAAGGAGATCAGAGATGTCGAAACGCAAGCAACACTGGCCGGAATTCAAGGCGAAAGTAGCCCTTGAAGCCTTGAAGGGCGAAGAGACCGTATCCGAGCTGTCCAGCCGGTTCGGGGTTCACCCGACGATGATTCATCAATGGAAGCGTGCGCTGCTTGATGGTGCTCCTGGCCTGTTCGCCCGTGGTGGCCGCCGGCAACCGGAGATCGACGAAGCGCAGGTGAAGGAACTGCATGCCAAGATTGGGGAGTTGGCTGTGGCCAACGATTTTTTGTCCAGACAGCTCAAGCCCTGGGGCGTGAAGTGAGACGCGGCATGATCGAGCCGGGTCATCCCGGATTATCGGTCAGCAGGCAGTGTGCGCTGCTGTCGATCTCCCGGTCGTCGTTCTATTACACGCCCAAGGGTGAGAGCGAGATGAACCTCGCGCTGATGCGTGAGATCGATGAACAGTTCCTGGACACGCCGTTCTTTGGCGTCCGGCAGATGACGTGGCATTTGAAGAACGAAGGCCATTGCGTCAATGAGAAGCGGATTCGCCGCCTGATGCGGCTCATGGGCCTGATGCCGATCTACCAGAAGCCCAGCACCTCAAAGCCAGCGAAGGGGCACAAGACCTGGCCGTATCTACTCCGGGGGCTGAGTGTGAACAGACCGAACCAGGTCTGGGCAACGGATATCACCTACCTGCCGATGCGCCGGGGGTTCCTGTACCTGGTTGCCATCATGGATTGGTTTACCCGCACGGTGCTGGCTTGGCGCATCTCGAACACGCTGGAGGCTGACTTCTGCGTCGAGGCGTTAAACGAGGCGACCCACACGTTCGGTGCGCCAGAGATCATGAACACCGACCAGGGCTCGCAGTTCACCTCGTTTGCTTGGACCGACCGGCTTCGGCGGACGGGCGTGCGCATCTCGATGGACGGCAAGGGGCGGTTCCTCGACAACATCTTCGTCGAGCGGCTTTGGCGCACGCTCAAATACGAGTGCGTCTATCTGCACGCCTGGGAAAACGGCTCACAGGCCAGGGCGGGTATCCGCAAATGGATCACGTTCTACAATGAGAGGCGTCCTCATTCCGCCCTTGGCGGCAGGCCGCCCGCCGTGGTCTATTGGACGGCAATCGAGCAAAACCAAACCGATCAGCAGGCCCAGAAAGTAGCTTAAATCAAACCAGAACCTGTCCAATAATCAGGGAGTAGCTCAGAGAATATGTATTTAAGTAACGCTGCATGAGCCGGATGGCTTCTTTTCGTTTATCTTCTTCTTTGCGTGCTTTCCATCTAATGACTTTTAAGGTCATCTCCTTTTGGAGCAACAATAAAGCGGCGACTAACGCAGTCATTAACCCGATATGAATGCTATGAGCGTATTCTGGATTTGAAAGAAAACTCCCGATCACTGTTGGAGATTCCCAGAATCCACGCCAATATTCGCTTGCTGTCCAGGCCAACGCTCCAAGATCGGCAATCGTGAGAGCGGCTCGCAATCCCTTTGCCATACGAACATGCTAATTTCCCTTTTTACAAGAGTCAAAGGGACAATCGCGTTCTATTGGTGTCCGGCGTATTTTTCGGCTCGATGCTGTGGTGGATTTTTCTGGCACAGATCAGCGTCCGCCTGCGCCGATTTGTTGAAACGAGATTGTTTTGGGTGAACCGGTTTTCCGGCGTTTTGTTCCTAGAGCGGTATGATTTTAGGTTGGGTCATATCCTGCGTTTTTGAAATAGTTGGCGCATTCATTTGAGGTATAGGTATCGAGGAGTCTGCCGATGGCGGCTGAGACGGCCTCGACGGTTCGCGGCGCTTCGAGGCGGATTGGTGTCCGGCGTATTTTTCGGCTCGATGCTGTGGTGGATTTTTCTGGCACAGATCAGCGTCCGCCTGCGCCGAGCATCCTGCGTTTTTGAAATAGTTGGCGCATTCATTTGAGGTATAGGTATCGAGGAGTCTGCCGATGGCGGCTGAGACGGCCTCGACGGTTCGCGGCGCTTTGCTTGAGCTTGGCGAAGACCTGCTCGATGGGATTGAGGTCGGGGGAGTACTTGGGCAGGAACAGGAGCCGGGCGCCGGCCTGGCGGATGGCCTGTCGCACGGCCTTGGACTTGTGAGAGCCGAGGTTGTCCATGATGACGATGTCGCCGGGCTTGAGGGTTGGGACCAACACGTCCTGCACATAGATGCGGAAGCGCTCGCCGTTGATCGGCCCGTCGACGAGCCAGGGCGCATCGATTCGGTCGTGGCGCAGCGCGGCGAGGAAGGTCGCGGTGTGCCAGCGGCCATGTGGCGCCTCGCCGATCAGTCGCGCGCCCTTTGACCCCCAGCCCCGCAGGGGCGCCATGTTGGTCCTGGTCCAGGTCTCGTCGATGAACACCAGGCGCGTCGGGTCAACCCGGTCGCGGTACTTCAACCACTGAGCGCGGCGGCGCGCCACGTCACGGCGCCGACGCTCGCCAGCCACCAGCGTTTTTTTTATAGCTCAGGCCCTGCTCGTGAACGAAGGTCCAGACCGAACGGTAGTCCACCTTCAGGCCCCGATCCGCCAGCTCCCCGACAAGCCCATGAAGCGTGAAATCCCCCCGCGCCACCCGGTCCCGCAACCAGCGCTCGTGCGCCCCCCGGATCGCACGCGGCTTGTAACCGCCCATCCGGCCCGGCGCCGCGCTGCCCGTCCGCCGGTAGCGCGCCAGCCAGGCAACCGCCGTGCTCTCGCCGATCCCGAAATGCCGCGCCGCCGCCCGGCACGACATCCCGTCGCGCGACACAGCCGAAATAACCCGTTCTCGAAGATCAAGGGAATAAGCTCTTGCCATCCTTGCTGGCCTCCTTACCCAGCAAGAATCTTGAATCAGAAATCGAAAAGCTTGTGAATCCCTAAAATGACTCCGTCTAATCACATAAAGCTCTAGCTTTCGGCCTGGCTGTACTGTTTAACGCGCTTGGTTAATACGCTTAACCGCTGACGCTGAGGTAATCCCGCACCAGAACTTCTGCGATCTGAACGGCGTTGAGCGCAGCACCCTTGCGCAAGTTATCAGACACGCACCAGAAGGACAGTCCGTTTTCCACCGATGAATCGACGCGGATACGGGAGACGTACACCGCATCCTCGCCGGGCACCTCTGCCGGCGTGACGTACCCCCCGTCGACACGGTGATCGACAACGGTAACCCCGGGCGCATTTTTCAAAATATTGGATGCCGATATGTCGTCAATGGGATTCCTGGTTTCGATATTGACGTATTCCGCATGGCCGATGAACACGGGCACACGGGCACAATTGGCATGCACTTTGATCTTGGGGTCGACGATCTTTTTGGTCTCGGCCACCATTTTCCATTCTTCTTTGGTCGAACCGTCATCCATGAAACCTTGGATGTGAGGGATAACGTTAAAGGCGATCTGTTTGGTGAATTCCTGCTGGGACTCCCCCACCGGCTGGTTGGCATAGATACCTTTGGTCTGATTGAACAGTTCGTCCATGGCGTCTTTGCCGGCCCCAGAGGTGGACTGGTAGGTGGACACCACCACCCGTTCGATATCGAAGGCATCATGCAGGGGTTTGAGCGCCGCCACCATTTGAATGGTTGAGCAATTGGGATTGGCGATGATGTTTTTCCTAGTATATCCGCCGATAGCCTCGGGGTTCACCTCGGGCACCACCAAAGGCACGTCCGAATCCATGCGCCAGTGGGAGGTGTTGTCGATGACAACCGCGCCGGCTGCCGCCGCTTTCGGACTGTACTCAGCCGATACGGATGCGCCGGGAGACGAGAGAACGATATCTACACCGGTGAAATCGAAGTCCGCCAGGTTCTGAACCTTAAGAACGTCGTCCTCCCCATAGGACACTTCCGTCCCCGTGGACCGCGCCGAGGCCAGCGCTATCACGCGCTTCGCCGGAAAGCGGCGTTCCCACAGCGTGGCAAGCAGTTCACGGCCGACATTGCCGGTGGCGCCCACCACCGCGACCGTGTACCCGCCGTTTTCCGGCCGTCTGCTTGAATCGTCCAACATGGGTCTCTCTTGCGCTCAACGCCCTTTCGCGTAATCCACTTGCGAACCAGTATGAAGCCGGGGCACGCTTGTGGGGCGCCTCAATACTCCCTTGGGCCTGACAAAACAAGAAAACCCTTAAGATTTTCATGACCGAAAGACTGACCGCATACGCCGCCTTCTGGCCTTATTACCTGCAAGAGCACAGCCGGGTTGCGACCCGGGCCTGGCACTATGTAGGGACGGCCTTGGTCCTGGTGTGCGCTGGGTTGGGCATTGTCTCAAGTCCCTGGTGGTTTGTCGCCATGCCCTTTGCCGGCTACGGCTTTGCCTGGGCATCGCACTTTTTCATCGAGAAAACAAACCGGCGACCTTTACCTACCCCGGCTGGTCGCTAATCAGCGATTTTCGCATATTCGGGCTTTGGCTCACCGGACGGCTCCGGCCGCACCTGGAAAACGCTGGGGTCATTTCCTAGCCTGCCAGCGCTTCCATTTCCGTCAGGACCGCGTCCCCCATCTCTTTGGTACCGATGGGTGTCATTCCGTCTGAAGCGATATCGATGGTGCGGATGTCCTTGCTCAGCACGGCCTCCACGGCATTTTCGATTAGGTCCGCCTGCTCCGCCATGTCGAAGGAATAGCGCAGCATCATGGACAGGGACAGAATTTGTGCCAGGGGATTGCCGATGTTCTGTCCGGCGATGTCCGGCGCCGATCCGTGCACCGGTTCATAGAGCGCCGGCTGGCGCCCGTCCTCACTGACCGCACCGAGACTGGCCGACGGCAGCATGCCCAGCGACCCGGTCAGCATGGCGGCCAGGTCGGAGAGAATGTCACCGAAGAGATTATCGGTGAGGATCACGTCGAACTGCTTGGGCGCGCGGACCAACTGCATGGAACAGTTGTCGATGAACATGTGACTGAGTTCGACGTCATGATACTCGGCGTCCCGCAGCATGGTGGTTTCCTCCCGCCAGACAACACCGCTTTCCATGACGTTGGCTTTATCCACGGAGCACACACGGTTGTCCCGTTTACGGGCAAGATCAAACGCCACCCGGGCAATGCGCACCACTTCTTCGGTGGAATAGGCCTGGGTGTTGTAGCCGCGCTGACCGTGATCGCCTAAGTCTTCGATACCTCGGGGTTCGCCAAAATAGACGCCACCGATGAGTTCACGGACGATCATCACATCCAATCCTTTGACCAGCTCCGTCTTGAGGGAGGAGGCTCCGGCCAGGGCGTCAAAGACGATGGCCGGGCGCAGATTGGCAAACAGTCCCATACTTTGCCGCAGCCGCAGCAGACCTTTTTCCGGCCTAAGGTCGTAATCCACCTCGTCCCACTGGGGTCCGCCGATGGAGCCGAACAGCACCGCATCGGCGGCCAAGGCCAAGTCGACGGTCTCGTCGGTCAGCGGCGTGCGGTGGGCGTCATAGGATGCGCCGCCGACCAGTCCGTCTTCCACTTCAAAGGACGCCGCGCCGGTGTCATTAAGCCAGTCCAGCACACGGCGGGCCTGTGCCACGACTTCTGGGCCGATACAATCGCCGGCTAGAATGAGAATCTTTTTTGTGCCCATGGAAAACGAAAACGTTCAGCTATAAAGCCAGGGCTGTTCTGCCTGTTGTTTGGCTTCAAAGGCTTTGATTTTATACAGATGCTGGAGTGTCAGCGCGATGTCGTCCAGGCCATTGAGCAAATTGTGACGACGGGTGGGGTCAAGTTCAAAGGACACGACGTCTCCATTCGGCGCTTTGATTTCCATCTGCTCCAGGTCAACGGTGAACTCTGCGCCATCAGCTTGCCCGCTCAGTGCCTCGACCTGCTCTTCCGGCAGGGTGATGCACAGAATGCCGTTCTTAAAACAGTTGTTGTAAAAAATATCTGCAAAACTCGACGCAATGACGCAGCGGAAACCAAAGTCCAAAAGTCCCCAGGGCGCATGTTCCCGCGAAGAGCCACAGCCAAAGTTTTTTCCGGCAATGAGAATCTTGGCGTTGCGGTAGGGATCTTGATTGAGAATGAACTCCGGACGTTCCGCTTCATTTTCGTCATAGCGCATATCAAAAAAGGCGGCCTTTCCAAGACCGGTGCGTTTGATGGTCTTCAAGAACTGTTTGGGCATGATCATGTCCGTATCGACATTGACCATGGGCAGAGGCGCGGCAACGCCGGTGAGCACTGTGAACTTGTCCATGCCTTAACCCTTCCTGCCCTTTTTCCGTGCCCAGGCGGAGATCACGGCAAACTCGCCCATGTCGTCGAGTGTTTCTTGCGGGTCATAGGACTTTTTCGTGCCGTCTCCCTCTTTGCCGTCTGAGGCCTTTTTCCACAAAGCTTCAACGTCGACGCGGATCGGTTTTCCTCCCGAACCGTCACCTGCCAAGACCTTTTCAAGTGCCTGTTTCATTCGGACACAACCTTACGGACATCGGACAGATGTCCCGTCACCGCGGCCGCCGCAGCCATGGCCGGACTGAGCAAATGGGTGCGTCCGCCGCGGCCCTGCCGGCCTTCAAAGTTACGGTTTGAGGTGGACGCACAACGCTCACCTGGAGCCAGAATATCAGGATTCATTCCCAGGCACATGGAGCAACTGGGTTCGCGCCATTCAGCGCCGGCCTCAAGAAAAACCTTATCCAGGCCTTCCTCTTCCGCCTGGTGCTTGACCAGACCGGACCCGGGAACAACCAGCATAATGACGTCGTTCGCCACACGGCGGCCTTTCATCACCTCGGCGGCGGCACGCAGGTCCTCGATGCGGCCGTTGGTGCAGGAGCCAAGAAACACCTTGTCGATGCAGACCTGTTCCAACGGCGTGCCAGCTTCCAAGCCCATGTACTCGAGCGAACGGCGGGCGCTGGACTGCTTGTCCGTATCGTCAAAGTCTTCCGGTGCCGGCACGGACGCCGTGATCGGTAAAACATCTTCGGGCGACGTGCCCCAAGTGACGTGAGGAACGATGTCTTTAGCGGCGAGCACGATTTCCTTATCGAAAACCGCATCGTCATCCGACTTCAATGTCCGCCAATGGGAGACAGCCGCTTCCCATAGCGCACCCTTGGGTGTGCGGGGCTTGCCTTTGATGTACTCAAACGTCTTCTCGTCGGGCGCGATGAGCCCTGCCCGGGCGCCGCCTTCGATGGTCATGTTGCAGACCGTCATGCGCCCTTCCATGGACAGGTCGGTAAAAGCCTCCCCCTGATACTCGATGACATGGCCGGTGCCGCCGGCCGTGCCCATACGGCCGATGATGGCCAGGATCAAATCCTTAGACGTGGTGCCGATGGGCAGCGTGCCTTCTGCTTTGACCCGCATGTTCTTGGATTTTTTCATCGCAAGGGTTTGCGTCGCCAAAGTGTGTTCCACTTCGGAGGTGCCGATACCAAAGGCCAAAGCCCCGAAAGCGCCGTGGGTCGCCGTATGGCTGTCGCCGCAAACGATGGTCTTGCCGGGCTGAGTCAGGCCTTGTTCTGGTCCGATGATGTGAACGATGCCCTGGCGGATATCGTCCATGGGAATGTATTCGACACCGAAGTCGGCGCAGTTCTCTTTCAGGGTTTCCAGTTGCAGACGGCTTTCCGGGTCCTCGATTTTTTCCAGCCGGTCCGGCGTGCTGGGCACGTTGTGATCGGGCACGGCGATGGTTTTGTCGGTGCGGTGTAGCTTGCGTTGGGCTAGTCGTAATCCTTCATAGGCCTGCGGCGTTGTCACTTCATGGGTGAGGTGCAGGTCGATATAAATCAGGGCGTTGCCGGCCTCGTCCTGATGAACGAGGTGGCTGTCCCACAACTTGTCGTACAGAGTGCGCGGCTGAGCCATTGGCTTGCGTGACCGGGTCAAGCGAAACGCTAAGAGCGATCAGCTCTCGGTATCGCCGTTGTCTGCATCATCAGCCTTGGCAGCTTCCCGGGCCTTATGCACCGCTGCCGTATCTTCGGCGATACGAGCCGATCGGCCACGGCGCCCGCGGAGATAATACAGCTTGGCCCGGCGAACCCGGCCCCGGCGTACCAGTTCGATGCGGTCAACGATGGGTGCGTAAAGCGGGAACACCCGTTCCACCCCTTCGCCGAAGGAAATCTTGCGAACGGTAAATGATGAATTCACACCGGCGTTCTTGCGCGCAATGCAAACCCCTTCATAGGCCTGAATGCGTTCGCGCTGGCCTTCCTTCACTTTGACATGAACGCGCACCGTATCGCCCGGCGTGAAGTCAGGAATTTCCTTGCCTTCACTCAACTTGGCGACCTGTTCTTGTTCGAGTTCCTGGAGTGTGTCCATGGTCTTCAACCTTTCTTGTTCATCCCTGCAGCGGCATACCGGTCCCAAAGGTCGGGCCGCCGCGAGCGGGTTATGGTCTCTGCCTGGTCCCGCCGCCAGGCTTCAATATTTTTGTGGTGACCGGATGTAAGAACCTCGGGCACCGGGCGACCATCCCAAACGTCCGGTCGCGTGAAGTGAGGGTATTCCAGCAGACCCTCGACAAAACTTTCCTCCGCCAGTGACTCCGCGCTGCCCATGACCCCGGGCAACAGCCGGATGACCGCATCGAGCACGGCCATGGCGGCGGCTTCACCGCCCGAAAGGACGAAGTCGCCGAGGCTGACTTCTTCCATGGCCCAGGCGTCGACCACCCGTTGATCAATGCCTTCGTAGCGCCCGCACACCAATGTCACCCCATCTGCGGCGGCCAAGTCTCGCGCCAGGACCTGGTCGAACAGGCGTCCGCGCGGAGTGAGACAAATCAACGGCCGGCCGTTGGTATGGGCGTGGCGGAGGGCGGCATCTATAACATCGGGCCGCATCACCATGCCGGCGCCACCCCCGAAAGGGGCGTCGTCAACGGAGCGGTGTTTATCGCTCGCAAAGTCCCGTATGTCCACCGTTTCCAAGTGCCACAGGCCGTCCTCGAGAGTCTTGCCCGCGAGGGATGCGCCGAGGGGTCCGGGGAACATGTCCGGAAACAGGGTCAGGACCACAGCCTGGAACGGGTTGCTCTGATTCATGACCCTTGGTTCTCCTGCTCGGGCGGATCGGGTGCGGCTTCCGCTTGAGCGAGGGCCGTTGAGTCGACAACGATCCGACCGGCGGAAACGTCGACCACAGGCACCACTGTTGGTGTAAAGAGCAGCAGCAGAGTGCTCCCGTCGGGCCGGCGCACATCGATCATGTCGCCGCCGCCGAAATTGTAGAGAGCTATGACCGTTCCACATATCTCGTCCGTTTCGTCCATCACATCCAGTCCAATGAGATCGGCGTGATAGTATTCGTCCTCTTCATCCGTTTCGGGCAAAGCATCCCGCGCCACATAAAGCCGTTGCCCCTTTAGGGTGTCCGCTTGGGTGCGGTCTTCAATACCCTTTGACCGGGCAATGACAACGCCTTTGGCTTCTCCCGTAATCTTGAGCGTCAGGCTTTGTCCGTCATCGGTGTCGACCGGACCATAGGCGGCGATGTCTGCGGGGTCCTCGGTAAAACTCTTGATCCTGAGGTCCCCCCTTAGACCGCGGGCACCGACAATCACACCGAGACAGACTTTGCCTTCAGGTGTTGGCGCCTGTTTGCCTTTGGCCCCTGTGTCCGTCATGGCTTGCATCCCGGGAGGAACCACCCTCAGCCCTCGGCCTTTTCCTCTTCCTTGTTTTCCTCAGTCACAGACTCTTCAGTTGAAGCCTCTTCAGATGGTTTGTCTTCTGCAGGAGCGTCCTCCGCGGCAGGTTCAGCCGCCGCCTCTTCTTTCGGAGTTTCCTCAGCCGGAGCTGCCTCTGCGGGCGCGTCTTCAGCCGGAGCGTCTTCAACCGCCGCGTCTGCAGGAGCCTCTTCGGCAGGCGTTTCTTCAGCCGGTTTCGCAGCTTCGGCAGTCGCTGCTTCGGCCGCCGCCTTGGCCGCCTCTTCCGCTTCCTTCAAACGTTCCTGGGTTTTGGCGCGTGGCAGATTCTTTTTGGTTTGTTCGGGAATGGCTTTGGCTTCGAGAATGCCGGCCTTGGCCAGAAAGCGGTGCACCCGGTCCGACGGCGTTGCGCCTTGACCCAACCAATGGCGGATACGGTCCTCTATTAACGTCACGCGGTTTTCATGATCACTCGGCAGCAATGGGTTATAGGTGCCTAGCTTTTCGATGAACCGGCCGTCCCGTGGCGCACGGGAATCCGCCACCACGATCCGGTAGAAAGGCCGCTTCTTAGCCCCACCCCGGGTTAAACGAATACGCAAACTCATATATTTTTCTCCTTGTGATTCATTTCTGTTTAGCGCCCGCGAAAAGGACCGCCGGGCGGCATGCCCACGGGCAATCCTCCTGGCGCCATTCCACCGGGCATTCCGCCGCCGGAAAGCAGACCTGACAGGCCTTGTTTCTTCATCTTTTTCATCACCGCCGCCATTTGCTGGTGTTGTTTGAGCAGACGGTTGACGTCAGGCACGCTGGTGCCGGACCCGGCGGCGATGCGTTTCTTGCGTGAGGCTTTGATGAGAGCCGGCTGGATGCGTTCCTTCGGCGTCATGGACAGGAGAATGGCCTCCTGACGTTTGATCATCATCGGGTCCACGTCGGCTTGCTTGAGCTGCTTGGCCATTTTGCCGACACCCGGCAGCATGCCGAGGATTCCTTTCATGTCGCCCATCTTTTGCAGCTGCCGCAATTGGGCGAGCAGATCATTAAGATCGAACTGACCCTGCATCATGCGCTTGGCCAGGCGCTCGGCTTCCTCTTCATCGACGGTTTCGGCCGCCTTTTCCACCAAGCTGACCACGTCGCCCATACCGAGGATGCGTCCGGCAATGCGTTCCGCATGAAAAGCTTCAAGAGCGTCGGTCTTTTCACCCACACCCATGACCTTGATGGGCACACCGGTGACGGCGCGCATGGAGAGAACCGCACCGCCGCGGGAATCTCCGTCCACTCGGGTCAAGGCGATGCCGGTGATGCCGACCTTTTCCTGGAAGGCGGTGGCCGTGGCAACGGCGTCTTGGCCGGTCAAGGCATCGGCCACCAAAAGCGTTTCCACCGGTGAGACCGCATCCCGTACCTGCGCCACTTCGTCCATGAGTTGCTGATCAATGGTGGTACGGCCGGCGGTATCCAACAGCACCACGTCGAAGCCGCCCTTACGGCCTTCGTCCATGGCCCGCTTGGCGATGTCCACCGGCTTTTGGCCGTCAACGACGGGCAGGGTGATGACATCGGCCTGTTGTCCCAAGGTGGCGAGCTGATCCATGGCGGCGGGGCGATAGACATCCAGCGATGCCATCAGCACCCGCTTCTTTTCTTTTGTCTGCAGATAGCGTGCAATCTTGGCGGTGGTGGTGGTCTTACCTGAGCCTTGCAGCCCGACCATGAGGAAGGGCGCCGGGGGTGCGGCTTTGAAATTTATCTCACTTGCGGTTTCGTCTTCGCCGGTCAGCATGTCGACCAGACAATCGTGGACAATCTTGACCACCATTTGCCCGGGGGTGACCGACCGGATGACCTGTTCGCCGACGGCTTTTTCCGTTGCGGTTTCGACGAAGTCCTTGACCACCGGCAGGGCCACGTCGGCTTCCAGCAGGGCAACGCGCACCTCGCGCATGGCAGCACGGACGTCGTCTTCCTTCAGCGCCCCCCGGCGAGTGAGCGCATCGAAAACCGAGCCCAGCTTTTGCGATAAGCCATCAAACATGCGTCGATCTGCGCTCCTATCCTGAGAGATCCGTGGACCCAAAGCGGTAACGCGCCAGTGCGCGAACCCTCGCGGACTGGCGGACCCCCTCGGGAGCAGGATGCCCAAAGGTGTTGAATTCCTTCGCCCAGCCCAAGCGGACAGGACGGGCGCAGTGTACGGGGTTCCCCCTTAAGAGTCAAGGGATTGGCTGGACTCTGAGCCCTTACCGCTCCTATAAGGCGGCCATGATCAGCCGCTATTCAGAAGAAGGCCTGCCCTTCCGCAAGATGCACGGACTGGGCAACGATTTCGTTGTCCTGGATGCGCGCATGCGGCCCATGGAGCTTACCGATGCCCAGGTCCAGACCTTGGCCGACCGGCGCACGGGTGTGGGTTTCGACCAACTGTTGATTATCGAACGGGCGCAAGGCGACGGGGACGCCTTCATGGCTGTTCGTAATGCCAACGGCGGCGTCAGTTCGTCTTGTGGCAACGGGGCGCGCTGTATCGCAGACGTGGTGATGGCCGAAACAGGCAAGGACACGATCGTCCTAGAGACTCTGGCCGGTCCAATCTCTGCCTCTCATGCGGACAACGGGCAGGTTGCCGTCGACATGGGCGCAGCCAAACTGGATTGGCAGGATATCCCCCTCGCCATGGAAGAAAATACCGAGCATGTGGACTTGGTTGTGGGCCCCTTGCGCAATCCGGTCGCGGTCAGCATGGGCAACCCCCATGTTGTGTTTTTTGTCGATGACGCCGAAGGGATTGATCTGGAACGGTTCGGCCCGATGATCGAAACCCACGCTCTGTTTCCCAAGCGAACCAACGTGGAAGTGGTTGAGGTTCTGGATCGCGATCATGTGCGCATGCGGGTATGGGAGCGCGGCGTTGGCATCACCCAGGCGTGCGGTACCGGGGCCTGTGCCGCAGGCGTTGCCAGCGCGCGGCGGCAGCTGACGGAGCGCGATGTGACGGTTACTTTGGATGGCGGGGACTTGCAGATCACTTGGCAGGACGACGGCCATGTCATCATGACAGGCCCGGTGTCGTATAGTTATGAAGGCGTCCTCCGCGGAGACCTGTTGCTGTGACCAAACCATCGCATAATCATCAGGACCCACATGAGGACCTGCGTGTGGTCAGCTTCGGATGCCGGCTTAATGCCTATGAGTCAGAGGTCATGCGCGGTCATGCTTTCGCGGGCGGACGGACCAACTGCATT
Organism: Rhodospirillaceae bacterium; assembly: GCA_965207985.1. Lineage (GTDB taxonomy): Bacteria > Pseudomonadota > Alphaproteobacteria > Rhodospirillales > Rhodospirillaceae > CBDBND01. Next base: position 394,624 of record CBDBND010000032.1, read on the forward strand.
ATCGTCAACACCTGCGCTGTGACCTGTGAAGCGGAGCGCCAGGGCCGGCAATCCTTGCGGCGGCTGCGACGGGAAAACCCTGAGGCGGAAATCATCGCCACCGGTTGCGCCGTGCAGCTCAATCCAGAGGCCTATGCGGCCATGCCGGAAGTAAACCGGGTGGTCGGCAACGAACACAAGGTGAAAGCTGAAACCTTTGCTGCCGAAAACAATGTGCCGGTGCTGATCAGCGACATCATGGCTGTGCGGGAGACGGCGTCACATTTGGCCGAAGGCTATGCCTCAAGTTTCGGTGAAAGAACGCGGGCGTTCGTGCAAATCCAACAGGGCTGCGATCACCGCTGCACCTTCTGCATTATTCCCTTTGCCCGGGGCAACAACCGCAGCGTTGCCATGAGACGGCTGGTCGACGAAGTGCGCGCCCTTGTCCGTTCGGGCCACAAAGAGATTGTGCTCACGGGCGTGGACATCACTGGGTACGGCACCGACCTTCCGGGGCGGCCGACGCTTGGGCAAATGGTGCGCCTGTTGCTGAACACCGTTCCCGAGTTGCCCCGTCTCAGGCTGTCGTCGTTGGACCCGGCCGAAGTGGATGACGATCTGTTTCACGTCATTGAACATGAGCGCCGTCTGTTGCCTCACTTTCATCTCTCCGTACAGTCGGGCGACGACATCATCTTAAAACGCATGAAGCGCCGTCATCTGCGCGCCGACGTGTTGCGGTTCTGCGAGCGGGTGCGGCGCATCCGGCCCGATGCTGTGTTCGGTGCCGATTTCATCGCCGGTTTCCCGACCGAAACGGACGCGCAGTTCGAGAACACGGTCACCCTTGTAGAAGAAGCCGGGCTCACGCATCTGCATGTGTTTCCTTATTCCATCAGGGAGGACACGCCGGCGGCGCGCATGCCGCAAGTGGACCGGGGGGTGATTAAAGCCCGCGCGGCCCGATTACGTGCCGTGGGCGAACAAGCCATGGCTCAGTTTCTGTCCCGGCAGGTTGGCCGTTCAGTCTCTGTGCTGATTGAAAAGAACGGCATGGGTCTGAGCGAACATTATGTGCCTGTGCACGTGCAACCGGACTTTCGTGCCGGTGCTTTGATTGACGTCACTGTAACCGATGTGACAGACGGTGCATTGATCGCCACTCACTCTATCGCCGCTTAATCCTATGTCAGATCCGTCACCACCAGACCAGGCTGACTCTCTAGGCTGGTTCAGCCGGCTGACGGCGGGTCTGCGTAAATCCTCGTCCAAGCTGGTGACTGGCATCGGCGATGTGCTGACCAAGCGCCCTTTGGATGAGGCCGCTCTGGAAGAATTGGAAGAGTTGCTCATCACCGCCGATGTGGGCGCTGCGACAGCGGCAAAACTCACCGGTAATCTTGCCAAGACCCGGTTCGGCAAGGAGGTCACGTCCGAAGAGATCCGTCTGTCCTTTTCACAGGACATCGCGGACATGCTTCAACCTGTGGCTTTGCCGTTGGCAATTGATCCCTCAAAGAAACCGTTTGTGATTCTTGTGGTCGGCGTCAACGGCGCTGGCAAGACCACCACCATTGGCAAGATGACCAAACAGTTCCGCGATCAGGGACTGACGGTGACCCTGGCCGCCGGGGACACCTTCCGCGCCGCGGCCGTGGAGCAGCTTCAGATCTGGGGCGAGCGTACGGGCGCACCGGTGATCGCCCGGGAGACCGGGGCCGATGCGGCCGGTTTGGCCTTTGACGCCCTTGAGGAAGCCAAAGGCCGGGGCGACGACATTCTCATCGTCGATACGGCAGGGCGCTTGCAAAACAAGGATGCCCTCATGGACGAGTTGGCCAAAGTGGTGCGTGTCCTCGGCAAAGTGGACGATACCGCGCCCCATGCGGTGCTGCTGGTGCTGGATGCCACCGTCGGTCAGAACGCCCATTCACAGGTCGACGTGTTCAAGGACGTGGCAGGCGTCACCGGTCTGGTGCTGACCAAACTGGACGGCACCGCCAAGGGCGGCGTGGTGGTGGCGCTGGCGGAACGGTTTGGCCTACCGGTCCATTACGTCGGCGTCGGCGAAGGGGTGGATGACCTGCGTCCGTTTACGGCGGCGGACTTTGCCAAGGGCTTGCTGGACGTTTAGAAGCTTGAGCGTACCGCTTTAGCAATTGAATTAGGTGGCCTTTCCCATGGAAAACGACGACCGCGATTTATTGCAGAAGGAATATTTCTTACTCGAAGAGATGTTCGAGAATTTCGATTCTAAAGCGCTAACCATCAAAGCGTGGAGCGTGACCGTCAGCATGGCGGGGATTGGTGCCGCTTATGCATACAAGACTAAAGAGTTGCTCATTCTATCGGCAGGAAGTGCATTGTTGTTTTGGGCTATTGAAGCTCTCTGGAAATTGTTTCAGCGTGCTTACACAAAAAGAATTGAAGAAATCGAATCCTATTTCCGAAGTGAAATCGGGCAACTTTCACCGCTCCAAATTTCTAGAGCATTTTCTGATCACGCACGGTCATATCCTGCGGCAGTGAAGTAGTTTTGGCACTCGGTTTGGGTGACTGTGTCGATGGCGGTTGCAATGGCGTCGTGGAGGTCGTCGACGCTTCTGGCGGCGGCCTTTTTCAGAAGGGCCTTGAGCTTTGCGAAGGCCATCTCGATGGGGTTGAAGTCTGGACTGTAGGGTGGCAGGAAACGGAGTTCGGCGTCGGCGGGTTTGAGGGTTGGGACCAGCATTTGCTCGACATAGGCAAGGACGGCGTCACCGTGCATTGCGCCGTCGAGCACCATGGGTGCGGTGATGCCGTCCGATCTGAGCGCGCCGATGAAGGTGGTGGTCTTCCAGTGGCCGTGAGGGATGGCGGCCTGGCAGCGCTGCCCGCGCGGCGCGCGGCCATAGCGCCGGGCCATCTTGGTCGATGCGCCGGTCTCGTCGATGAAGACCAGCCGCTCCGGCATCAGGCCGGGCTGCGCGCCAAGACATCAGGACGTTGCTGCTCGCTGGCGTGCGCGGTTTTTTTTGAAGGTCATGCCGTGGCGGTCGAGCAGCCGCCAGACCGTGCTCAAGGCAACCCGAAGCCCGTGGGCCTCCTCCAGACAGGCCGCGATCTCGGCCAGGGTGATGTCCGGCGTCTCGGCGACAAGCGCCAGAACCTCCTCGGCATACGCTTCAAGGCGGTGCGAGCGGCGGTCCCCGCCTTGCGGCCGCGGCCGCACATCACCCCGCCGCCGCCACTGATCAACCCATTTGATCGCCGTCGAGGGCGCAACCCCAAAAACCTTCGCCGCAGACCGACGCGACATCCCGCCGTCCACCGCCGCAACCAACCGGTGTCGCAGATCATTCGAAAGAGGTCTCGTCATGCAGGCTGGCCTCCTTCACCAGCCCACATCTTGAATCAGAAAACAGAGACTTTGGGAATCCCTAACGATTCCGTCAGATCAAAAAACTCTCTAGAAGTTGGAAAGCCGCTTGGGATGAATTTACGTTTAGGGGCTTTCTTAGCGTAATGAGTTGGTCACACGTTTTTCTTCCACATTTGCCAGTTCTTATTGTTGGAATCTTGCTATTCTATCTCGGTCCTGATCCGAAGTAGACGTCCCTTTACGACGGCGGACTTTGCCAAGGGCCTGCTGGAAGTTTCTTGAGATAGGGACGGGTTTCGCTGGTCGGTGTGATGTAGCAGGACGTGATCATCCACTGCAGGTTCAGACCGACACTGGTTTCTTCCGGCGCGCCCCAGGAATAAGTAATGTTGCGGTCCTGCCCGCCGGAGCGTTCCACCACGTACATAACAAACACATCGTTGGTGAAACCGTTGGCCGTGTTGTTCATGGCCCAATCCACGTTGCGCAGACGGATGCCGATCTCCCGGTCCGGTTTGTCGTCAGTCGGTTGCGGCACAAAGTATTCACCGCCCTGATCGTGCATGCGTATGCCCGAGAAATTGCCGGACGTCCCTTCACCCGAAAACCCTATGTTGCAGGTGAACCAGCGGGCGCGCAGCTGTTTGTGCACCACTTCCGGCTCCGAATTGATCTGCACATCGTCGGACAGGCGGCGGATGACGTTGCCTTTCCATAGCGCGCGGTCGTCGAGCATCATCTGATAGTCGGCGTACGCCGTCTCGCCCCGCTCTTCATAAACGCAGGCCTTGTCTTTCATCTTGCCGTGGTAGCCATGAATGAGAGGCCGCCAGAACAGATCGCATTCGGGCAGGTTGGTGAGATCGCCAAGGGACAGACTATCCAGCGCGGACAAATCATTGTGGGCATTGAGATAGGGTGTTCGGTCGAAACCGGCGAAGGCATGCAGCTTCATCCGGATGGCGTTTTCTTCTTCGTCTATATGAAAAGAATAAATGCGTGGATGCCAACGGTCCTGCTCGAACCAGTAGTCGAGAATGAAAAAGGCGTATTCACCGAAGCGGTCGTTGGGAATGCGCCGTACTTCGGAGCGGACCCGGTCATGGCGTACGTCTTCCGGCAGGTTGAGCCGGTTGTTGAAATAGACCTGTTCATTGTTGTCATAGGTACCGGGGAACAACTCAGCAATGATCATGAGGTCCCGCTGCAAGGGGTGCTGATCCTGTGCCAGCAGCGGCGATGTGAATCCCAGCACAGCGGCGGCAACGACTAAAAACTCTCTCATGATGCGCTCCTATCGTTCTCGGCTATCTTTCCCAATGGATGGCCGGGGGTTCCCGCGCAGGGACAATGGCCTGATGCTCGCGGGCATTATCAAAGTGCTCCAACGCCCAGCGCACACTGGGAAAGGCGAGGTCATCCCACGGGATGTCCTGCCACGCCAACAGTTTGGCGTCTTCACTTTCTGGCCCAGGGGAAAAGGTGGCTGACGTCATATGGGCACGAAAGACAAGGTACACTTGGGCGATGCGAACAATACTATAGACGCCGAGCAGTGCATCGATGGCGATATGGGCGCGGGCTTCTTCCCAGGTTTCCCGCACGGCGCCGGCTTCGACAGTTTCACCGATCTCAAGAAATCCCGCCGGAATGGTCCAGTAGCCTTGGCGCGGCTCAATGGCACGTTTGACCAGAAGGAACTTATCCTCCCAGGTCGAAACCGCGCCGACCACCACCTTGGGATTGACATAGTTGATGAAGCCGCAGTCAGCGCAGACCAAGCGGGGCCGGTCGTCACCCTCGGGCGTTCGTTCTACGGAAGGGCCTTTCGCCTTTTCCGATTTTTCTGGAATGACCGTCATGGCGAGAGCATGGACCGGGACAGAATGGGTGGCAACCAAGTCTGCGGGACGGTGTGTGACAAAACAAAAGGCGGCGCATAGGCGGCGCCCCGCATCTTCAGTGTCTGGTGTGACTTTTAGATGGAAATATCGAGATTGCCGCCCCGTCCCGGGGGAGGTGTCGACCGGCGGCGGTCTTCGTCATCGTCGTCCCGGCCTTGAATTTGATCGGAAACGTTGTTCACGGTCGTTTGTGTCGCGTTGGCTTGACTACCCTGCGCCGCGTTGCCGATGTTGTTGAGCAGGTTGGCGCGCTGAGCGGTCACAGCGGATTCTAAGGTCGGTTCGATAGCCATAATCGGCTCCCTTCAGGGATGTCGGTCAGAGGACAATGAACCCTATTGGTTGTACTGAGCCTATGGGTTTAGGCGTTCTAAGTCAAAAAACGCTTAACGGGGAGGTAGGGTTTCAAACCTTTTCCGTTTCCGGTTGAGCGCTCACAAGTCCATGACAATGCTTATATTTTTTCCCCGACCCGCAGGGGCAGGGTTCGTTGCGGGCAACCTTGCCCCAGGTGGCGGGATCATTGGGATTGCGCTCTTCGGGGCGGATTCTGGGCATGGACCGCTGGCGGCCGATCTCTTCGATCCGGCGTTCCCGGGCTTCGGCTTCCTCTGGCGTTGGCGGGCGCCCCAACTGAAGGCCCTTGGGTCCCACAGGCTTAAGATCTTCGGGCGTAGGTTCGACTTGAATCTCCACCCTGGACAAAATTTCCGTCACCCGGGTGCGCAAAGAGCCAAGCATGTCCTGGAACATTTGAAAGGACTCTTTTTGGTATTCCAAGAGCGGTTGTTTCTGACCGTAGGACCGCAGGTAAATTGACCCGCGGAGGTAATCGAGCTGCTGCAGGTGATCACGCCAACCGGCATCGACCATTTGCAAGACGAGACTTTTCTCGACGCGGCGCATCAACTCGGGACCCACATTGGCATTCTTCTCCGCCATTTTGCGATTTGATTCGGCAGTCATGCGATCGCGCATTTCTTCGTCTGCAATGCCTTCTTCTTTAGCCCATTCGCTGAACGGCAAATCAAGTCCGAGTAGACGAAGACTTTCTTCATGCAAAAGGCTCAAATCCCATTGCTCAATCATCGCCCGTTCGGGAATAGCTTGGCTGACAAGGTCTTCGATGACGTCGTGGCGCATATCGACCACATAGTCAGAGATATCATCGGATGACATAACTTCCATACGCTGTTCAAAAATCACTTTGCGCTGGTCATTCATCACATCATCGTACTGCAACAGATTTTTGCGAATATCGAAGTTACGGGCCTCGACTTTCTCTTGCGCCTTTTGAATGGCCTTGTTGATCCACGGATGGATGATCGCCTCGCCGTGTTCTAGACCGAGACGCTGCAGCATGCCGTCCATGCGTTCGGAACCGAAGATGCGCATGAGATCATCCTGAAGGGAGAGAAAGAACTTCGAAGCCCCGGGATCACCCTGGCGGCCGGACCGGCCACGAAGCTGATTATCTATGCGCCGGCTTTCGTGCCGCTCAGTGCCCAGAACGAACAATCCACCCGCATCCAATGCCACCTGTTTCCGTTCCGCGACTAGTGACCGGACTTTTTCCTTTTCCTCATCAGAAAGGGGTCTGCCTTTTTTGTTTTCCTCATCCTGGATCATGAAGTCTGCATTACCGCCCAATTGTATATCCGTTCCGCGCCCGGCCATATTGGTAGCGATGGTGACCGATCCCGGAATCCCGGCCTGCGCAATAATGTGCGCTTCACGCTCATGTTGCTTAGCGTTGAGCACTTCTGCTTTTATTTTCGCCTGCTTCTTAAGAATCGCAGCGAGTTCCTCAGATTTTTCAATGGAAACAGTACCGACGAGAACCGGCTGTTTCTTTTCATGACATTCCTTAAGCCGTTCAATGATGGCTTCGTTCTTTTCCTCGGTCGTGCGGTAGACCTCATCGTCCATGTCGTCGCGTATCAGCGGCAAGTTGGAAGGCACTGCGACAACTTCGAGACCATAGATCTGATCCAATTCCTCCGCTTCAGTCATGGCCGTACCCGTCATGCCGGCGAGCTTGGGGTACATGCGGAAGTAATTCTGGTAAGTGATCGACGCTAAGGTTTGGTTCTCATTCTGGATGGTCACGCCTTCACGCGCTTCGATGGCCTGATGAAGGCCGTCGGACAGTCGGCGGCCCTCCATAATCCGGCCGGTAAATTCGTCGATAAGATGCACCCGGTCATCTTTGACCAGATAATGCACATCCTTCTGGAACATGTGATGGGCCCGCAAACCCTGATTGACGTGATGAATCAGAGTGATGTTTTGCAGGTCGTACAGTGAGCCTTCGGCCAATATCTTATGTTCGCGCAAGAGGTCTTCCGCATGCTCGGCACCTTCGTCCGTCAAGGTGATGGAGCGGGCTTTTTCGTCTTTTTCGTAGTCTTCTTCGACGAGCAGCGGAATGATCTTGTTAATACGCGTGTAGAGATCCGTTGTGTTTTCTGAGGCTCCGGAGATGATCAGCGGTGTTCGCGCCTCGTCGATCAAAATGGAATCCACCTCATCGACGATGGCGAAATTGAAGTCGCGATGAACCATGTCAGCAATTGCGTACTTCATGTTGTCGCGAAGATAGTCGAACCCGAGTTCATTGTTGGTCGAGTAGGTCACGTCGCAGGCATAGGCAGCGCGGCGGGCGTTGTCGTCCATACCTGATTGGATGCAGCCAACGGTCAGACCAAGAAATCGGTAGATCTGACCCATCCAGTCCGCATCGCGGCTGGCCAGATAATCGTTGACGGTAACGACGTGAACGCCCTTGTTCTCGAGGGCATTGAGGTAGACCGGGAGTGTTGCCACCAGAGTCTTGCCTTCACCGGTACCCATTTCAGCGATTTGACCACGGTGCAGAACGACCCCGCCCATGATCTGAACATCAAAGTGACGTTGCCCGAGTGTTCTTTTGGCGGCTTCGCGCACCGTCGCAAAAGCTTCGGCCAAAACGTCATCTAGAGTTTCGCCATCCGCAACCCGTGATTTGAGCCAATCGGTCCGGGCGCGTATAGCGTCGTCGTCTAATGCTTCGATATCGGCTTCAAGGTCGTTGACCGCCTCAACGAGGGGTCTTAACTCCTTGATAATACGGTCATTTGGTGTCCCAAACAGGCGTTTGGTGATAGCACCGAGCATAGGTCCCTCTAGCCGGGTTTCTGGGAGGCATGTCCTTAAGGAAACGCTCGGGAAGACATAGAAACCCGCCCCCGCCCTGTCAACGGAAGGACAATGGATTTCTGGGGTTGAGCTAGGGTCTGTTGACATTTAACGCATGGCGATGATGGTTGCGACGAGGTTGCAGTTTGCGGCGTAGCTGATGTCGGTCTTGTCGTAGCGTGTTGCGATGCCACGGAATTCCTTGATCTTGGCGAAGTAGTTTTCGATCAGATGTCGCCAGCGGTACATGTGCTTGTCGTAGGCCGCCGGCCGCTTCCTGTTGGCGAGCGAGGGAATGACGGCGCTTGCGCCACGTTGGTCCAGTTGCTCTCGCAGCCAGCCGGCATCGAATGCCTTGTCGGCGATGAGGGCATCGAAGTGAACGTCGTCGATCAACGGCTGGACGCCGCCGTCACGCCACGGTCCGTCGCCTTGCCCGGTAGATGACGCCAAATTTTCTCCCAAACATTGTCCGTGATCACAAAACGCTCTGACTTCATCAAACACTCCTTGCAAAAGGAGGCTTGAATCACTTTTCCGCGACATTGGGAATCCCCTCAATGTCAACAGACCCTAGGCCGGTAAGCAGTGAACACGGGGTTTTGCGAGGCCTCTGGTGTGGGATGGCAGGTAGGGAATCTGGACGGAAAGGGCGGTGTGTGCCATGAAACGGCCCACTTTTCTAAGGTGATAGACATGGACTTCGCGCCCTCGCCCTTCAAACCGGACCGTTTTCCGGACCTGCCCCCGGTAGCGGGCGTACGTCTGGCCGCCTGCGAGGCCGGTATCCGCTATCAGGGGCGGTTGGACCTGATGCTGGCGGTCTTTGATGGGGGTACCACTGTCGGCGGTGTTTTTACCCAATCCAAAACGGCCGGGGCGCCGGTGGTGTGGTGTCGCAACGCCTTAACGAGCGGCAGCGCACGGGCTCTGGTGGTCAACGCCGGCAATGCCAACGCCTTCACGGGCGACAAAGGAATGGAAGCGGTGGAAAAAACCGCAATCACCGTTGCCGACTCTCTGTCTTGTGATGTCAGCGATGTCTTCGTTTGCTCAACCGGCACCATCGGCGAATATCTTTTGGAGGAGCGGATCACCGTTCGGATTGAAGATCTCAAAAGCAACCTTGCAGATAGCGCTTGGGAAGACGCTGCCTCGGCCATCATGACGACGGACACTTTTCCCAAAGGGTGTTCGCGCCAAGCCATGATCGATGACGTGCAGGTCACTTTGACTGGTATTGCCAAAGGCTCGGGCATGATTGCGCCGGACATGGCGACCATGCTGGCTTATGTGATGACGGATGCAACTTTGCCAGCCGAGGTGTTGCAGTCCTTCATCACTCGGGGCGCTGACAAAAGCTTCAACGCCATTACGGTGGACAGCGATACGTCAACGTCCGATACGCTGCTCCTGTTCGCCACCAACAAAGCAGCACATAAGCCGGTCACGGCATGGGACGACGACCGGTTGAAAGATTTCAGAGACAGTCTGGACGCCTTGCTGATTGACCTCGCCCAACAAGTGGTGAAGGACGGCGAAGGAGCGCAGAAGTTTGTCGAAATCCGGGTTACGGGCGCCGAGGACGATGGTGCGGCACGGCGCATCGGATTGGCCGTGGGCAATTCGCCCTTGGTCAAAACAGCCATCGCCGGCGAGGACGCCAACTGGGGGCGGATCGTCATGGCCATCGGCAAAGCCGGCGAAGCCGCCGATCGTGACAAACTGACTATTGCCATTGGCGGACATCAGATCACCGCCGACGGAGAGCCAGTTGCCGGGTATGACGAAACGCCGGTGGCGGACCATATGACAGGCCGTGAAATCCTTATTGAGTTTGATGTCGGTGTGGGTGCCGGCCGGGCCACCATTTGGACCTGCGATCTCACCCACGGCTACATCGATATCAACGGCTCTTACCGGACCTGAACCGTAAGGATACCGTGACCAACGTTGTTACTGTCAGCGCCGTGGCATTGATCGATGACCGTGGCGACGTCTTGCTGACGCAACGTCCGGCAGGGAAATCCATGGCCGGTTTGTGGGAATTTCCGGGTGGCAAGGTGGAAGACGGTGAGACACCGGAAGCGGCGTTGGTTCGGGAACTGGAGGAAGAGCTCGGACTCCGTGTCAGCCTTGATGATCTGGAGCCTTTGACGTTTGCGTCGCACGCATACGAAAGCTTTCATCTTTTTATGCCTCTTTATACGTGCCGCCGCTGGTCAGGGGAGTTGATCGCGCGTGACGGGCAGGCCATGGCTTGGGTGACCCCAGACAACCTGCCGGACTATCCCATGCCGCCGGCGGATGAGCCGCTCATACCCGTGTTACAGAAACATCTCTGATAGCGTTGCGGCCCTTAGGGCACATCCCTAGAGTGCCGTCATGCCCGACCCCAGCACGACCGACACGCCCACCGCTGCGCTGATTGTCATCGGTAACGAGATTCTTTCCGGGAGGACACGGGATGCAAACATTCAGTTCTTTGCGTCTTCGTTGGGAAAGATCGGCATTCCATTAATAGAGGTCCGTGTGGTTCCCGACGTGGAAGACGACATCGTCGATGCCGTCAATACGTTGCGGGCCAGAATGACTTATGTCTTCACCACAGGCGGCATAGGCCCTACCCACGATGACATTACTACCGCTTCAGTGGCCAAGGCCTTCGGTGTCGGCTTGGAACGGCATCAGCCGTCAGTGGAAAAAATGGAGCGCTACTACGGCGACAAACTCAACGCCGCCCGCCTTAAAATGGCCGACCTTCCCCAAGGTGCGGACCCCATTGAAACACGGGTGACGTCGGCCCCTGGTTTTAGATTGGAGAACGTCTTTGTTATGGCCGGCGTACCGATCATTGCCCGCGCCATGTTCGATTCCGTCGAAGCGGGTTTGTCGCATGGTGCACCCGTTTTGTCCCGCTATGTGGAAGCGCAATTGGGCGAAGGAGACTTGGCCGAGGCTTTGACGGCCATTCAATCCGACCACCCTGACGTTGACTTGGGCAGCTATCCTTTTTTCCGATCGGGCAAGATCGGACTCACAGTGGTTGCCAAAGGCACAGACGGAGACGCAATCAACATGGCCATGGTGAAAGTGGTGAGCGCTATAGAATCGAAAGAGACGACCTATAGCGTGGATAAAGAATTGGAGTTCTAGACTTATGTTTGCACAACCAAGATACGTTTTGGCTTTGGTTATCGCTTCAATTTCAATGCTCTTATCTCATGCGAGTTTGGCCGCCGGCGTTATGGTTTTCGGCGGGTCAGGACGGCTCGGGTCGGAGGTGGTGTCAGACCTGTTGGCCAAGGGCGAAGAGGTCGTGGTCTTTGTCCGCCCGACGTCGGATCGAAGCCGCTTGGCAGGGATGGATGTCACCTATGTGGTGGGTGATCTTTTGGACTCAGCCAGTGTGAAGTCTGCGTTTGAAAGCCATGACATTGACGCCGTCATCAACACCGTGGCGCTGAGGACGGGCGAAACCAGCCCCTATGTGGAAGGGGAACGCAACATCGACGCAGCCACCAAAGGCAAAGGGCTCAAGCACATGATCCTGTTCAGCGCTACCGGTGCGGGTGACAGCAAAGCGCCCATCCCGCCGCAATTTTATGAACAGTTCCGGCGGACTTACGAAGACCGGGGAGCGGCGGAAGGGATCATCAGAGCCAGTGGAACGCCTTACACGTTCGTCCGCTTGGGCACTGTGCACGACAAACCGGAAACGGGAACGGCCACCATGGTCGAAGATCTCGTGCTGGGCCCATCACCCGGGCTGACGCCGCCCGGCTGGCGGTGGGGTGTCTGCGCCAACAACGCTGTCTCAATAAAACCTTTCACGCCACTGACGACAGCTTGCCGCTCATTCCCGAGGAATGACCCCGCAAATGACATTGCGAACAGCAGTGTTAGCGGGTACCTAAGGTCGATAGAGCCCTCCTGGCGGAATTGGTAGACGCAACGGACTTAAAATCCGTTGTCCGAAAGGGCGTGCCGGTTCGAGTCCGGCGGAGGGCACCATCACTCTTAACGGACCAACACGTAGACCATCACTAGGACGCTCATGAGTCTGGCCAGCGGCATTCCCATCGTCGATGCACAGAAGATTGACGATGATTTGACGCGTTTTGGAATTAGCTTGGGCAAAGCGTGGACGGAAACAGGCTTTGTCGCCGTTGTCGGCCACGGCATCGAAGAGGCCATCATCGAGAATTGTTTGTCAGCGGCGCACGATTTCTTCGCCCTGCCGTTGGAGACAAAGATGCACTACCACGTGCAAGGCGGAGGCGGGCAACGCGGCTTCACTCCCTTTGGCGTGGAGACAGCCAAGGACGCTACCATTCCCGACCGCAAGGAATTCTGGCATGTGGGTCAAGAGTTTGACGCCAACCACCCTCTGGCCCAATCCATGCCCCTGAACCTATGGCCCGAAGAGTTGCACACGTTCCGGTCCAATTGTTTGGCGTTTTTTGAAGCCATGGATGCGCTGGGCCGGAAGTTATTGGCAGCCGTGGCCACCTACTTGGGACAGGAAGAGACTTTCTTCGAAAAGAGAGTGGCCGGCGGCAACAGCATCTTACGCCTGCTGCATTATCCCCCGTGCGACACGGAAGACGCTGGCGAACGGGCCGCGGCTCATGAAGACATCAACGTCATCACACTTCTAGTTGGTGCTGATCAAGCAGGCTTGGAAATTCTCCGCCGGGACGGCGCATGGATGCCGGTGCACGCCGACGCCAGTGCGATCGTCTGTAACGTTGGTGATATGCTTGAACGGCTAACCAACCATGTTTTGCCCAGCACCACCCACCGCGTGGTTCGGCCCGCAGGAGACGCAGCCAAAGTATCGCGCTATTCCATGCCCTATTTTTTGCACTTTGCACCGGAAATAGAAATCAAGACTCTTCCCAGTTGCATTACGGCAGACAATCCCGACCGGTACACAACCCCGATTACGGCTCAGGCATTCCTCGAACAACGATTGGCTGAGATTGGTTTGACGTGAGTGTGGTCACCTGACCTTAATATCCTTGAGGTTCGCCAGTTTGTCTTCTGCTCCGGAGCGTTGGTAATACGGCCGATCCACCGGATCCCGCGGCGGGATGTTGCCGTCCAGGGGCCGGATCGCCCCTTCCCGGTCGTTCCCTTTGCCTTCCACCAGGTCGACGATCTCTTCGATGTGATCAAAGGGCACGACAACCACACCGTCTTCATCACCGACAATGAGATCGCCGGGATGGACAATAACACCGCCGCAAATAACGGGGGTGTTGATCCAGCCGGGTTTTTCCGTGCCGTTGGAGCGGGAGATGGTGCCGCGGCTAAACACGGGAATACCCTCCCGTTTACGAAGCACTTCGGCGGTGAGGATGTAACCGTCAGCGACGATACCGGTGGCGCCCATTTCTTTGAGACCATTGGCCATGCTGGCGCCGAGACACGCCGCACGATTATCTCCCGCCGCATCGATAACCACCACATCTCCGGGTTTAACGTACTTACCGGCCAGCTGGGCCATATAGATGTCATCGGTCTCTTCCGGCCGCACTGTCAGGGCAGGGCCGCAAATGCGCCAGTCCTTGTCCAAGGGTTTAATGCCCGTATCCATGACATATCGGGGGCCAACCCGGCATCCGATGATACAAAAGTACAGACCACGAGCCCGGTCCACCAACGCGGGATCGGGGCGCTGAAAATCGGTGACGATTTCATAGAACGGCATAGCAGGTCTCCAAAAAGAATCAGTCCAACACAGCGGTGGCGTGGCACTCCAGCATGGCACCGGGCAAATAGAGACCGGCCACCGTCACGCCCGTGGCTGCGGGCATGGCGGCACCGGCATCCTCATAGATCTTTGCCCGCACCCAGGACGCCTTGCTCAGTTCCGGCGTATTGGTGGTGAAATTGATTTCGCTGACCACATTGCGTAAGTCGGCGCCGCACTTCCCGAGTACAAACTGCATGCGTTCATAGATGCAGCGGATCTGTGCCTCCATGTCGTTTTCACCGACTAAATTAAAATCGTCGTCAGCGGCCAGCAGACCAGACAGGTAAAGCGTATTCCCAGCCCTCACCGCATAGCTGAGGCCGAAGCGTTCTTCGTTCATAGGATAAATGGAAATGACGTTTTCTTTGCGGGCCATGGTGCTCTCCCCAATCAAATAGAGTCCATGAACCGTAAAACAAAAGCCCCCGCAGGGCTAACCGCGGGGGCCAGTTTGACCACGCCCGAGGGGAACAGGCGGATCAGGGGTTAAGGTTGTCCCTTAAGCTGCTTTCTGTTCGATCTGTTTGGCAGACGAAGCAGATGTGATGGCAATTGAACGGGGTTTCAATGCCTCAGGCACTTCTCGCTTAAGGTTCACATGAAGCAAGCCGTTTTCCATCACGGCGTCAGTGACCTGGATATGGTCGGCCAACTGGAAGCGGCGCTCGAAGGAGCGGCCGGCAATACCACGATGGAGATAAGTGGCTTCGTCATTGTCCTGAGCAACTTTACCTTTGACGGTCAGCGCATTGTTTTCGACGACGATGTCGATGTCGTTTTCACCGAAACCGGCGACGGCAAAGGTAATGCGATAGTCGTCTTCAGAGTCTTTGACGATGTTGTAGGGCGGATAAGACAACTGGGCTTCGTCGTACCGACTAAGATTGTCGAAAACACGGTTTAGGTTGTCGAACCCAACGGATGTCCGGAAAAGCGGGGTCAAATCGAGTGAACGCATTGATATCCTCCTTGAGCAATATCGTTCGGCGTACTGCTGCGGCCCCAAAACGCACCGCAGTGGTCACGCCTGGTTAAGCCAAGTGACGGACCCGAAAACGGCGCCCGTCAGCCTTCATTTAAGATGGCAAAACTTGGGGTCAAGGGGTCGAAATATATTTTTTATATCAAGGGCTTAGGCTAATTCTTGCACCGCCGCTTCCCGCGCCAGCATGGCCCAACGGCGCGGTGCTCCCCAACGATAACGTTTAAACAGACCTGTAGACCTGAGCACCCGATGGCAGGGCACGACGTAGCCGATGTGATTGGCAGCCACCGCTGTGCCCACCGCCCGAGAGGCTTTTTTTGTACAGACGGCTTCTGCGATCTGGCCGTAGCTAACGATCTTGCCCGGCGGAATGCGCAGCAACGCTGACCACACCTGAAGCTGCCACGGTGTGCCACTGAGAAGAACAGACACTTCACCACCAGAAAACACTTGGGATGCCACTGCTGAAGCAGCTTTAGCGTCTTGTAAGAAACGGCTCAAAGGCCAGCGGGCTTTGGCATCTTGCAAAAGTTCCGCTTCGTCATCGTCGAGAAACTCCAATCCACACAAGCCCCGCTTAGAGACCATCACCAGCGCTGCTCCAAATGGCGTGGCAGCAACGCCATGCCGGATGACGAGGTCCGCCCCCTGGGCTTTGTATTCGCCGGGCGTCATGGCTTCGACGGTGATCATCATGTCGTGTAGACGGGACGGACCGGACAGGCCCACATCCAAAGAGGCATCAAACACGCTGGCAGACTCTTCCAGCCTGCGCTTGGCTTGCTCGACGGTGAGGAAAGACAGGAACTTCTTGGGGCTGACACCGGCCCAACGGGTGAAAACACGCTGGGCATGAAAGGGGTTTACGCCCATTTGGTTCGCCACCGCATCCAGCTCGGGCTGGTCCTCCTGATGTTCGATCAGAAACGCGATGGCCTGCTCGACCCGTGCATAGTCTCGGGCCAGCTCTGCATTCATTTCGGAAACGTCGGGTGAGGTGTCTTTGGGCATGGCCTCACCCTAGGCCGATAGGGACTCCTGGGCGACCCGATTCTTGCGGTTCGTGAAACAAACGAAGAAAGCGTTACACCCCTTCCTTAAACGGTTGCGGATCCATCTCCCGCTCGTAGACCTCGTAGCTGGAGACGTTGGGCTCCTGCCATTCCGTCGGTGCGGTGAAATAATCGGGATAGTTGGCTTCCGTGTAGTCCTTGATGTGCTGGGGCAGGCCGTCCACCCCTTCGGCCATGCGCCGGGTCACAGTCTTATAGAACAGATGCCCTGGTTGCCGGCCCATGAGCATCCACGGCAGCCACGGTGCAATGCGCTGCCACGAGCCTGAGGCCTGCACCCGAGTCTGTTTGGGATCCATGAGGTCGGACAGGCGTGCATGCACCTGGATCGCTTCCATCACCTGAGTGATTTCGCCGTGGGATTCCCGCGGCCATTCGTCCGGCTGCAGCACGGCGCGGTGAGTGGTGTTGACGCCAAAGTCAACGATGGCGTTATCGCCCATCACCACCCAGGGGAACATAAACGGATAGGTCACCTTGGACGGACCCACGCCGAAGGAATAAGTCGGCGCCCACCGTGAGTTGACGACATCATTGTGGACTTGCACCACTTTGACCGTCTCATCGAGAAACGGGTTGTGCCATTCGTCCATCACTTCACCGGTTTTGAGATCGGTGTAGTAGGCCACCTCTTTGTGAAGCTTCTGCCAGGCGTAGTCATCCACCTGGAAGGTGCGGGTCATGCCGAAGCCTTCGTAGCCAAACAACGGTTCCAGCCGCTTGGTCGGACCCACATAGGCGAGCACATTGCCTTTGAAGTAGCCGCAGGTCTCTACCCCGTCACGGGTGTCTGACATAAGCTTGCAGAAGGCCAGCGTATTGTGTTCCGCCTTCATGGGATCAAACTTGCCGCCGAAATCCAGCTCGGTGGCAAAGCCGTTGGACTCAGCCCGAGCGGAGGTTGAAGCAAAGCCTGCGGCGGCGGCAGCAAGTCCAACACCGGCGCCTAAGGCGCGGCGGCGGTCGAGAAGTACACGGTCGACGGATGAGACGATCATGAGGCGGTTCCCTTTGAATAAGTGGCGTGGTTGGTTCGCCAACAGCGTTGGTGTGTCCAAGACCATATTGCGTATCAATCACGGCGCCGTCATGCCGGTCTCCCGCAACAACCACGCCTTGGACAGTGAAACGAGGGACAGGTAGGGTCAACGGCATGGGCCGCATTGTTCGCTTCATTGTTGTTGTAACCTGGTTGTTTGGCGCGCTCTTCGACATATCGGTCGGCGCCGAGACCATTCGCTACGGCATGGTGGAAATGCCGCGCTCAGACGGCAACCCGTTCACCATGGTGGGACCGTCAGGCACCATGCTTTGGTCGGGCCTGTTCGATGCGCTGACCGTCATGGAGGAAGACGGCAGCCTGCAGCCGGCAATCGCAACCGCGTGGCACCAGGAAGATGCCCTGACCTGGCGGTTCGACCTGCGCGACGACATTGTTTTCCATGATGGCACTCCGCTGACCGCAGAAGCTGTGGCGGCGACGTTCGCCTGGCTGCGGACGGACATGGGCCCGATCTCCATGGTCGGCCAGGAATTTCTCAATGTTGACTCCGTCGAAGCGCCCTCTCGGTCCCTCGTCCGTTTACGCCTCAGACAACCGGACGCCATATTCCCGGTCCGCGCTTCGGCGGTGTACATCGTCGAACCGCGGGCATGGGCGCAACTGGGTCCGGAGGGATTTGCCCGCACACCCGTTGGCACTGGATCCTTCATGGTCGATGTCTGGCCCAGCGGTGGTGAGAACCTGGTGATGCGGGCTTCTGCACCTTCATGGCGACCACCCAAAGTGGATGAGATCATCGTCAGAGTCATTCCGCAGGCGGTGAGCCGTGCTCAGGCTCTCATAACCGGTCAGGTGGATGTGGTTGAGAGCATCGCCTTCGACGACGTGGACATGCTGCGCGGTGCCGGACTGGAGGTGATGGCGTCGCCCACTTCGTAGGTGATGGCGCTGGCTTTCATTACGGCGGGCCGCCCGGACTCCCCGCAGGCCGACAGGCGTGTGCGCCAAGCCCTCAATTACGCCGTCGACCGGGAAGGTATCGCCAAAGGTTTGACCGGCGGCATTACCCAACCGACAGCGCAGGCCGCCGTCCCCGGAATGACCGCTTATAACAAAGACGTCACCCCCTATCCCTATGATCCGGACCGGGCGAAAGCACTTTTGAAAGAGGCGGGATATGCAGACGGCTTTCCCTTCACCATTAACGTGGTGGTCGGCGGTTTCATTCCCGCAGACGCCGCCATCTATCAAAAGGTCGCAGAAGATCTGCGTGCCATCGGCTTGGATGTCACCCTGCACGCCATACCCCTCCAGCTGCATTACGAGAAATTGATCCAAGGGAGTGACCGCATCGGTGTTGATGCGTTCGGTTCCTCTTATCAAGGACGGCCTTTTGGTGATCCGTTGCGCTCCATGCGGCAAAACTCGTGTCTGTGGGCAACGCCGTATTTTTGTGACGAGACCGTTGTGCCGCTCCTGGAACAGGCCAATGTTGCCATCACACCGGATGAACGCACGGCGCTTCTGAAAGAACTGGCCGTCCGTTACAAGGAGATCGCGCCATCGCTGTTCATTGTCGCACAAGCGGAAGTGATCGGCGTGTCGCCCAAACTCACCAACGTGCGCAGGCGTAACCGCACGCTCGTTTTGCATGAAATAGAAGCACGTTAATGCTGACCATTCGCCCCGCCGGCGCAGAAGACGCCGCTAGCATCGCCAATGTGCATATCAAGACCTGGCGCGCGACCTACACCGGTATCATTCCCAAAGCCTATATGGACGGATTGACCCTGCAGAGCCGCGCCATCAACTGGGCACGGATCATGGAACATGGCGGCAAAGAATTGGTCGTGCTGGTCAGCGAAAACGATGAAGGGGAAATCGTCGGGTTCGTGTCCGGCAGTCCCATCCGTTCGGTGGTGCCGGGGCACGAAGCGGAAATCTCCAGTCTTTACATCCTGCCTGGATATCAACGGGGCGGCCATGGCCGGCGGCTGTTCATGGCGGCCAGCAACCGGCTGGCGCAACAGGGACTGCAGGGTCTTGCTGTCTGGGTGCTGAAGGACAACCCAGCCACGGGGTTTTACAAACACTTGGGCGGCGAAGTGGTGTCCAGCCGGTCCATTCGATATGCGGGTGCGGAACTGGACGAAGTGGCCTACGGCTGGGCCGACATTCCGTCTTATGAGTGAAGGGCGTTTACAGAAACTATTGGCTATCCGGGAGGATCGTTGGGCGGCATGGCGTCTGTCCGGCGGTCCTTGTCCTTGTGCTTTTCTGCCATGTCCGACAACGAAGCAACTATTGAGTTCAACTCACCGACTTTAGCAGCGACGTCGACCGGTATTTCCATATCCTCATTGTCAGTCAAATATTTGGTTAATGCCTCGGACTGACGCGAAAGCGTACTGACGGAGTCAACGAGGCTCCGTGCTTTCGGCGTGTAACTGTCGTGCACACTGCGCAGATTGCCGAGCAGCATTGAAATGAGTGCTTTGATAAAGGGGTCGGTCTTTTTCATTTTCTCGGTCATGAGATCAACCGAGATCATGGTCAGTGTGCAGTCTTCCAACGTGAAAGCCGTGGCCATGCGCGGACTGCCGTCGATCACCGCCATTTCCCCAAAAAGCTCGCCCTTGCGCAAAGTTGCCAGCGGCATTTTTTTGTCTTCGACTTCGCGGTAGATGCCGATCGATCCGGAATTGATGATGAAGGCTGCATCACCCGGCTCGCCTTGGCGAAACAGCGTCGTCCCCTTGGGGTAATTCACGACCTCAATTGCCTGATCGTCGAATGACTGAACCATAAACAAACCCTGACGGCTGCGCCGGTGTACGAGACGGGTATTCTAGACGGGGGATGCGGCTGTCACAAAGGGTTAAGCGCATTCCCGAAATGCCCCGACGGCGGCAAACTGGCCTCATCAGTCACGGGCTGTTAAGAAACGTTTAGAGGGGGAACCGCGTTGCTGAATGGATTGGAAATCTTTGTCGCCACGGTTGATGCCATCAATGAATGGATCGGCCGAGTCGTGGCGTGGCTAACCGTCGGCTGTGTTCTCACTTGTTTTTTGGTTGTCGTTCTGCGCTACGGTTTTTCCATCGGCTTTCCATGGATGCAAGAACTCTATGTCTGGCAACACGCTGTGGTTTTCATGGTCGGGGCCGGGTTCACTTTTTTGCATCACGGCCATGTCAATGTGGACATCGCCTATACCCGTTTTTCGCCGCAGCGAAAGGCTTGGGTTGATATTCTTGGCACCGTTGTTTTTCTCATGCCTTGGATGGCTGTCCTGGCGTGGACCTCAACCCAATTCATTTTGAGTTCTTGGTCAATCCGCGAACCGTCGTCGCAGACCGATGGCATGCCGGGACTTTTTGTTCTCAAGACCATGATTTGGGTGTTTTGTCTGGTCATCACTCTGCAGGGGTTGGCTCTCATTGCCCGACGCGTTTTGTATCTCACGGGCCCGGACGATCATTCGCCGGATCGGGAAGCGGCCGCTTCTCACGCGATTGAGGACGGCGCCTGATGGGAGAAGTCCTCGCCGCGTTGATGTTTGTCGTCACTGTTTTGGTGGTTCTCGCCGGCTACCCGGTGGCCTTTACGTTGGCGGGGACCGCGTTGATGTTTGCCGCTATTGGAATTGTCTCGGGCTTATTCGAACCGAGCCTGCTGTCAGCCCTCGCCGTGCGCTACTTCGGCACCATGACCAACGAGGTGTTGGTGGCCGTGCCTTTGTTCGTGTTCATGGGCGTCATGTTGGAGCGGTCCAAGATCGCCGAACAGCTGCTTACCACCATGGGTGAGTTGTTTGGTGCGGTCAGAGGCGGGCTCGGCTTGTCGGTCATTTTGGTGGGCGCATTGCTGGCCGCGTCCACGGGGATCGTCGGTGCCACCGTTGTCACCATGGGCCTGCTGAGTCTGCCGGTGATGACCCGCGCCGGTTACGACCCGAAGCTGGCAACCGGCGCCATCTGCGCTTCGGGAACTTTGGGCCAGATCATCCCGCCATCGACGGTGCTCATTTTCATGGGCGACATTTTGCAGGGCGCCAACCAGCAGGCGCAGTTGTCTATGGGGAATTTTTCGCCAGAGCCGTTGTCCGTCGGACAACTGTTTGCCGGCGCCGTGCTGCCCGGACTGATGCTGGTCGGCCTTTACATGGTGTGGATTGTCATCCGCGCCGTTGCCGATCCGGACTCGTGCCCGCCATTGGAACTGTCGGCGGAACAACGGGCGGGTCTGCCGCGCCGGGTACTGGTCGCCCTTGTGCCACCGCTGATCCTCATTCTGGCGGTGCTGGGCTCCATACTGGCGGGCATTGCCACACCAACAGAGTCCGCGTCGGTTGGCGCTGTTGGGGCCATGGTCCTGGCCGCTTTCAAGGGCCGGTTGACGTTACCGGTCTTGAAAGAAGTCATGCGCTCAACCCTGATGATCAACTCCATGGTGTTCGTCATTTTGTTGGGGGCGTCGGTGTTCAGTTTGGTGTTCCGCGGTTTGGGCGGTGAAGAATTGGTCTACGACATTCTAGCGGCCATGCCGGGTGGTACGGCGGGCGCTGTTCTGGTGGTCATGCTGGTGATCTTCGTTCTGGGATTCTTTCTCGACACGTTTGAGATCATTTTCATCACCGTGCCCATTGCCGCACCCGTGCTGATTCGCTTAGGCGTTGATCCCATCTGGCTGGGCGTGCTTATCGGCATGAACCTGCAAACCAGCTTCCTCACCCCGCCCTTCGGTTTTGCCCTGTTCTATCTGCGCGGGGTGGCCGACAAGGTGATTCAGACTCTCGACATCTACCGAGGTGCGGTGCCCTTCGTCGGTTTGCAGGTGGCCGGCATCGGATTGCTTTGGCTGGTGCCGGACTTGGCCACCTGGTTGCCCGACGTTTTGTTCGGCGTTGACGCTGCTGCGGCACCGGCAGATCTAACGGGTGCACCCGCTTCGGACGTGCCGGACGGTCCGTCTTCCACGGATGATTTCAGGGACCTCTTCGCAGACGAACCCGATCCGGACACTCTGCCCCAGGTGGATCAGTTCAATAACCTTTTCCCAAAACAGTAAAAGCAGGGTAGCTCATGACGGACGCCAAACGCATCAAGACCGACCCGGATCCTTTTGAAGCCTTCCGCATCGCCCAGGGCTACCGTGTGGGTGATCTCATTTTCATGTCGGGCCAGGCGTCCATCGATTCCGAAGGCAATTTGGTCGGGGTTGGCGACTTCGATGCGCAGGCAGACCAGACCTTTAAGAACATTCGGGCCGTGCTCGAAGCCGGCGGATCCAGCATGGAACAGATCGTCAAGGTGGTGATCTATCTCACCGATATGAGCGACTTTCCCAAGATCATGGAGCTTAGGAAAAAGTGGTTCACGCCGCCCTACCCGGCGGACACCATCGTAGAAGTAAAGTCTCTCGCATTGCCGGAACTGATGATCGAGATCGACGTGACGGCGCTGGCCGACGGTAGAATCATCGATTCTTAATTCAGACTCTTAATCCGAAGTCAAACGGAAGCCGCCGCGCGTTCATGTACGCCTGTTCGCCAACACGAGTCCAGGGCAGCACAGTTTGGCGGAAAGCAAGATAGTCAGAGACGATACGGCGAACGAGATCATCGCCATCGTCATAGATCTCGGTCAGGACGTCGTTGGCCGCTTCGGCACAGGCCATCAGAATGTCGGATAACGTAAAAGATCTTTCGCACATTTTTGGGGTTGGTGGCTCCGGGTCTGGTTAGGTTGGTTTTGTTCAATCAGCCACTCCAGAAGGAAGGAGCCACCATGGAAAAGGATAACACGAAGGCATTGTCGCACGTCATACGGATTGATGACGAACGTATACAGGATCACCTGGGCAAGGTAGTGCGGGGCAGTGTTGAGGAGACCCTGAACGCGCTATTGGACGCCGAAGCGGACCGGCTCTGCAATGCTGAGCGCTACGAACGCAGTGAGGCCCGTCGCGATACGCGGGCCGGCAGTTACGAGAGGAAGCTTCAGACACGGGCTGGCGAGGTTTCTCTGAAGGTTCCCAAGCTGCGCCGTCAGACCTTTGAGACGGCGATCATCGAGCGTTACCGGCGTCGGGAGGCATCGGTCGAAGAGGCCTTGATGGAGATGTATCTGGCCGGTGTTTCGGTACGGCGTGTGGAGGACATCACCGAGGCGTTGTGGGGCACGCGGGTTTCGCCAGGAACCGTCTCGAACCTTAACAAGAAAATCTATGAGCAGATCGACGCTTGGCGCAATAAGCCGATTGCGGGCGATCATCCCTACCCGCGTAGTCGGAGCGTTCCCTGACGGTCAATCGGCGCTCAACTTGGCTGCAGCAAGGTTAAGACACATAGCCGGAAGCAAATGGTCCCTAAAACGATACATGAATATGAATCTACTCACGCAGCAAAGGAACACGGCCTGACCAAATCAGCCACCAGCCCAATACAAAAAGTGCGAAAGATTCTGGACACTACCGAATGTCGTCCGGCAACGCTTTGACTTTCACGCCATGGTCTTCCACCAGCGTGCGCAAAGCGGGTCCGGAGCGGGCGTTGGTCTCGGCCAGACTGCCGCGGTTGGCCGAGGCGGCTGCGGTTTTGACAATGTTCTGGAGGTCGAGCGGCAGCGATTGCCAGGCTTGTTCATTGATAATCAGTTCAGCAGTGGCGCTGGGTTCGTGATACCCGTGGGCGTAGTAATACTTGCAGATTTGGTGAACGCCTAAGACGAGATCATTATAGGGGCCAACCCATTCCACCCCGTCAATGGCACCCGATTGCAGGGCCGGATAGATTTCTCCGGCGGGCAGCACCACGGGAACCAAACCCAACTTTTACAGCACACGGCCCTGAATTCCGGTGGCGCGAAACTTGAGACCGTCGAGATCATCGACGCTTTGTAGTTCTTGTTTGAGCCAACCGAACATGTTCGGGTCGGTATTGCCCGCGGCGAAGGCGCGCACTCCAAAGGGACGATAGAGTTCATCCCAAAGGACCTGCCCTTGGCCGAAGTGAATCCACGCATCCATTTCGTTTACGGTCATGCCCCAGGGAAAGGTGGTGAAAAAGGCAAAGGCCTCCGACTTCCCCACATGATAAATGGATCCGTCGCCTCCCATTTGGGCTGTACCGGCAGCCACCGCATCGAACACGCCGAACGCGGGCACCAATTCACCGGCGGCAAACACTTGAATGGTCAGGCGGCCGTCGCTCATGGTCGTGATCTTTTCCGCCATGCGTTCAATGCCCGCACCCACGCCGGGAAATCCTTTGGGTCAACCGGGCGCTTCTGGCGCGCACCCGCGAGGCCGAGGGGCGGGCCGCTGCCGCGACTGCCGGGGTGATCGACAGCCAGTCGGTGAAGACCACGGAAAGCGGAGGTCCGCGCGGGTTTGACGCGGGTAAGAAGGTGATGGGCCGCAAGCGCCATATCGTGGTGGACACTGGCGGGCGGTTGCTCGGTGCCGTGGTCCACGAGGCTGACATCCAGGATCGCGACGGTGCGCCGTCGCTGCTCGCCGAGGTGGGGGCGTGGTTTCCCGGGGTCGGCCATATCTTCGCCGACGGCGCTTACGCCGGCCCTAAGCTGGCCGGGGCGCTGAAGAAGATCGGCGACTGGGCGCTGGAGATCGTCAGGCGCAACGACAAGGCGGACGGCTTCGTTGCGCTGCCGCGCCGTTGGGTGGTCGAACGCACCTTCGCATGGTTCGGGCGCAGCCGCCGCCTTGCGAAGGACTTCAAGGCGACCGTCGAGAGCGCCCTTGCCTGGCTCCTGATCGCCAGCATCCAAGTCTTCATCCGTAGACTAGCAAGGTTATGAAAATAAACGATTCTTTTCCGGCCAGACTCTGAGAGCCGAGGCCTCTCAGGCGTCGAGCTGATCGTCTCCGACGCCTGTCTCGGGCTGGTTGAGAGTGCCGCCGAGGTCTATCCGCAAGCCCGCTGGCAGCGCTGTGTGGTGCACTGGTACAGGAACGTCTTCTCTCACGTGCCCTCCACCAAGGTGCGCGAGGTGGCCCACATGCTCAAGGCCATCCATGCCCAGGAAGACCGGGCGGCGGCCCGCGCCAAGGCCGATGAGGTCATCGCCAAGCTCAAGGGCATGCGGCTATCGAAGGCCGCCCAACTGGTGGAAGAGACCGTCGATGAGACCGTGGTGTACTACGCCTTCCCGGACGAGCATTGGCGGCGTATCCGCACCAACACTCCGCTTGAGCGGCTGATGCGCGAGATCAGGCGGCGGACCCGCGCGGTCGGCGCATTCCCGGACGGCGAAAGCGCCCTCAACCTGGCCGCGGCCAGGTTGAGGCACATCGCGGGAACCAAATGGTCCGCCAAACGATACCTCAACATGAAACTGCTCAAGGAAAAAACGATGATCGCCTGACCGGATCAGACCACCAGCCCAAAACAAATGTGCGAAAGATTCTGGACACTACCGAGAACGCCGCACCCGCAGCAGCTGCATGAAGGCAGTGACGTCGGGCGATTTTAGAAACCGCTGAAGACGCTTTTTTCATGGCGATGCTATGCCGTTACGTTCTTAGTCCGAATTCAAAAGGCAAACGGCGGGCATTGACGAAAGACAACTCACCCACCCGGGTCCAGGGCAGCACGTCTTTACGGAAGGCTAAGAAATCTTCGACGATGCGGCGCACGATGGGTGTGCCGCCTTCATAAACTTCGTTGAGTACGTCGTTGGCGGCCCGACCGCAGGCCAACAGAACATCTTCCGGAAGCGCTTTGACTTGCACGCCGTGTTCTTCCACCAATGTGCGCAAGGCCGGTCCGGAGCGGGCGTTATACTCGGCAAGCATGTCCTGATTGGCGGCATCGCAAGCCGCTTTGACGATGGCTTGCAACTCTGTGTCCAGGGACTGCCAGGCCTCTTCGTTGATGGTGAGCTGCAAAGCCGCGCCCGGTTCGTGATAGCCGTAGGAATAGTAGTACTTGCACACCTGATAGAAGCCGAGGGAGAGATCATTGTAGGGACCAACCCATTCTGCACCGTCGACGGCGCCCGACTGCAGCGCCGGGAAGATTTCACCGCCAGCCAGAACGACGGGTGTAGCGCCGAGCTTCTGTAAAATCTTGCCCTGATTGCCCGGTGCTCGGAATTTCAAACCTTGGAAATCATCGATGGATTGTATGGCCTCGCGGAACCAGCCGAACATTTGCGTACCCGTATTGCCGGCGAGGAACCCGCGAATGCCGAACGGCGAATAGAGTTCGTCCCATAAGGCTTGACCATTGCCGTAACCAACCCAGGCTTCGATCTCATTGGCGGTGAAGCCCCAAGGGAACGCTGTATAGAAGGCGCAGCCTTCCGATTTACCGAGATGATAATAAGAGGCGTCATGCCCCAATTGGGCGGTGCCTTCGGCAACGGCGTCGAACACGCCAAGCGCAGGGACCAGTTCGTTGGCCGAATACACTTTGACCGTGATCCGCCCGCCGGTCAACGCGGTGATCCGTTCGGCCAATCTTTCCGCGCCGGTGCCCAAACCCGGCAGGCCTTTCGGCCAGCTGGTCACCATGCGCCATTCACGTAAGCCCTGAGACAAGGCCGGGGCGGACAGGCTTGAGGCCGCAGCCGTGCTGCCCACTGCTGCGTTCTTGAGGAATGACCTACGTTTCATCTTGATGTTACGAGACGGTCCAGGTGTTGCCGCTGCGCAAAAGTTTGTCCATATCGCCAGCGCCCTTCGCCAATGCAGCGTCCACTTGTTCACTCACCGCTTGCTCATAGGAAGGCGCGGGATCGCAATAAATCACTCCGAGAGCAACAGGCATCTCCGGCTGCTCCATACCGACCAGAAGGTTGGCCAGCGTGCGATTGGTTTCGTCATGAACAAGAATATCGTCTTCACTGACGCCGTTCTTGCCGATGGTTACCGCTTCCAACTCGAACGTGCCCGGCTTGATACGCAGGCCTTTGTTGCCGTCTGCGCCGTAAATCATCTTTTCGCCGTGCTTGAGGTGCAGTTGGGTTTCTTTGGCGACAGCTTTTTCCGTGAAATGAGCAAACGCGTCGTCGTTAAAGACAATGCAGTTCTGAATAATCTCGACAAATGAAGCACCCTTGTGTTCGCGCGCACGGGTAAACAGAGCGCCCAGTTCCTTAGCTTGGATGTCGATGCCACGGGCAACAAAGCGGGCATTGCATCCAAGAGCGAACGTGCAGGCATCGATTGGCGCATCGACAGAGCCCTGCGGTGTGGAGGGTGACTTCTGCCCGATGCGGGACGTGGGTGAGTATTGCCCCTTGGTTAGGCCGTAGACTTCGTTGTTGAACAGCAGAAACTGCACATCCACATTGCGGCGGAGCAAATGCAAGAGATGATTGCCGCCGATGGACATGGCATCGCCGTCACCGGAAACGATCCACACATCCAGGTCCGGATTGGCGAGTTTGACGCCGGAGGCCACCGCCGGCGCCCGGCCGTGAATGGTATGGAAGCCGTAAGTTTCCATGTAATAAGGAAAACGCGCAGCACAGCCGATACCGGAAACGAACACCGTGTTTTCCGGCTGTGCGCCCATGTTGGCCAAGGCCATTTGCACCGCCTTGAGAATGGCGTAATCGCCGCAACCGGGGCACCAGCGGACTTCTTGGTCCGTAGCGAAATCCTTTGGCTTCAGTTTTACCGGTTCGACCTGAACGTTCATGTGTGTGTTCAAAGACCGATGCGGTCTTGCTCCTACGGTTTACTTGTCCAAACGCTCGCGAATGGCGTTTTGAATTTCAGTGATGGTGAGCGGCTGACCGTTCACTTTGAGATGAGCCTGTATGTGTCGCCGCGACTGGCTGCGCAAGAAGGTTAACATTTGACCGTTGTTCATTTCTGCCACGAGCACTTCATCGTATCCGTGCAGCAGTTCAATCAAATTGGATGGCAGTGGCCATATGTGGCGAACGTGAATATGGGATACGTCATAGCCTTCCGCTAACATACGGGTGACGGCCCGGTTGATGGGTCCATAAGTGGATCCCCACCCAACCACGGCCAGGCGTCCGCCTTCCTTGCCCGCCTCTACCGTCTGCAGCGGAATGTCTTTGGCAATGCCGTCAATCTTGGCCGCGCGCAAATCGGTCATGCGTTGATGGTTGGCGGGGTCGTAGGAAATGTTGCCGGACCCGTCTTCTTTTTCGATGCCACCGATGCGATGCATTAATTCCGGTGTCCCCGGCTTGGCCCACGGCCGCGCCAACGTTTCCGGATCACGGACAAAGGGCGCGAATTCATCCCCTTCGCTGTGGAAGGAAACGGGAAACGGATCGTAATCGTCCATGGATGGAATCAGCCAAGGCTCGGCAGCATTGGCGATGTAACCATCGGATAATAGAAAGACCGGCGTCATGTATTTGGTGGCAATACGCACCGCCTCGATGGCCGCATCGAAACAGTCACCGGGCGAGCGGGCAGAGATCACCGGCATGGGCGCGTCGGCGTTGCGTCCCCAAATCGCCAAGAACAGGTCCGACTGTTCCGTTTTGGTCGGCATGCCAGTGGATGGCCCTGCCCGTTGAGTGTCGATAATGATCATCGGCAGTTCCGTTGAAATGCCAAGACCGATGGCCTCTGTCTTCAAAGCAACGCCGGGACCGGAACTGGCGGTGATGCCCATGTTGCCGGCGTAGGACGCACCCAGCGCGGAACAGGCCGCGGCGATTTCATCCTCCGCTTGGAACGTAGTGACACCGAAATTCTTCAGCCGGGAGAGAATGTGCAGGATGGGAGACGACGGCGTGATCGGATAAGAACAGAAGGTCATGTCGAGCCCGGCCAGCTTGCAGCCGGCGACCAGACCCCAAGACAACGCTTCAGCGCCGCTGACAAGCCGATACTCACCGGGGGTGAACTGGACCTCGCCCATGTCCGTACGTGGAATATCGCCGGAGACTTCCGCCGTTTCACCATAGGCGTGCCCCGCTTTCAGGGCGGCGATGTTGGCTTGGGCGACCGGAGAGTCGGCACCGAACTTATTCGTGATGAACTGTTCGGTCGCATCAATGCTGCGGCCGTACATCCAATCGATCAAACCCAACGTCCACAAGTTCTTGGCGCGCAATGCTTCCTTTTGGGTGACGTCGAAGGGCTTGGTTGCTTCCAGAGTCAGATGGGAAATATCGATTTCAATGGTGCGGAATTGTTTGAGGGTGCCGTCTTCGCGGGGATCCACTTCGAAACCCGCTTTCTTGAGATTGCGTTCCGTAAAACTGCCCGTGTCCATTACGATGATGCCACCGGGCAGAACCTGCTCGTAATTGACTTTTAATGCTGCAGGGTTAAGTGCCACCAAAACATCAGGGGCGTCACCGGAGGTGCGGATCTTGCGTGCACCGAATTTGATCTGAAACGCAGACACCCCGTACGTGGTGCCGGCGGGTGCACGGATTTCGGCAGGGAAATCAGGAAAGGTCGCGAGAGAGTTTTTTCCCAACGCTGTTGCTTGCGAGAACTGGCCGCCGAGAAGCTGAACCCCGTCCCCTGAATCGCCGGCGAAGCGAACGGTAACAGACTCTGAATCCGCTTCGGTCAGGGACGCGCCGTCCTGGGTGTCCCCCGTGGACGGTTTGGTCTGCAGGTTCATGGAGAGGGCCCTCTCACACTTGCGGGTCCCACTAAGGGGACCCGGATACTTGAATTCTGTGTCATTTATACGGTTTTTCGCGCTGAAAAAACACCGAAAACGGCAGTTGACCGGCTAACGAAAAAGATGGTCCTTCATTGGGAGTCACTCAAATCGACGGCATGATAATTGTAAACGCCATAGTCACTGGCAAAGTTGCGCACCTGGGGAGCCAGACCGGTGAATCCCACCATTTGGAACATATAGATGGCCTGTGGATCGTCGTGATACCGGCGCAGCAGAGACTGGACTTGGGATAGTCGTTTCTCCGGATTCATTTCTGACTCAGCGGCCTTGATCAGCGGTGTGTCCTCGGGATTGCAGTACCAGGGTGCCACCCACAGGCAAGAGTGCAGACGAAACGGCCGGAGCGCATCCAGCGTGGGCATGGTGTCCATGGACATGGCAAAGGCATCGCCGTCCCATTCTCCGGAGTACACTTTTTGTACCAGCCGTTGGGTGGTGATCACTCTGAGTTCAGCATCGATGCCGACAGCCCGGAGATCTTCGGCCACTTTTGTGTAATAGGCATCGGAATTCGCGCCTGCGCCCGACGTCACCTCGATGACAAAGGGAAAGCCATCGGCAAATCCCGCTTCCGCCAACAGCGCCTTGGCCCTGTCGGGATCGTAGGGATAGGGCTTAAGTGTCGGGTCGTAACCGAGGGTGCCAGGGGGAACAGGTTGACTGGCGAC
Source organism: Rhodospirillaceae bacterium (assembly GCA_965207985.1). Lineage (GTDB taxonomy): Bacteria > Pseudomonadota > Alphaproteobacteria > Rhodospirillales > Rhodospirillaceae > CBDBND01. The sequence continues at coordinate 425,199 of CBDBND010000032.1, forward strand.
GACTGTTGCTGCGCCCATGAGCTGTTCGACGATAATCTCTTTGTCGACGGCATAGTTGAGGGCCTGACGCACTTTTTTGTTTTGCATCGGACCTTCTTTGACGGTCACAAACGTAATTCCAGCAATCCCCGCAGCGCGGCTTTCAACAAGCGTGCCGCCCATTGCGGCAACGGCCTCCCGGTCATCGGCGCTCAGCGACACGGCGATGTCCGCTCCACCCGACTGCAAAGCCTGAACGCGGCTGGCCTGTTCGGCCAAGCGCAAGAGCGAGACACGGTCCACACGGGGCGGCCGCCAAGACTTTTCAAACGCACTCAGGTCGATATGCCCAACTTGCCAGGTCTCTACTTTAAAAGGGCCTGTACCGACGGGATTGGTGGCAAATCCCGCGACGCCCACTGACTGCCAATGACCAGGTGCGGGAAACCGGGCGGCCACCAATCTCCGCGGCAAAATGGGAGACGGCCGCTTGGTGACAAAAGCAACCGTATAGGGGTTCCGCACCTCGACCCGTTCAATGATTTCCACTTCGCGGGCGACACCCATGGAGGTAGCCGCAGGCGAAAGCAAAAAGTCGAAAGCCGAGACAACCGCATCGGCATTAAAGGGCTCACCGTTGGAGAACACCGCATCGCGGCGCAGGTCAAAGCGCCAGGTCAGGGCGTCTTCCTGCTGCCAGGATGTCGCCAACCAGGGTTTGAGTTCACCGGCTCTGTTCAGGTGAGTTAGTCCATCGAAAATAGCCGGCAACGTGAGGATGGACGGAATGGCCGTGCCCGTGAAGGGATTGCCCCCGGCAGGCGGAAAAGCGAACAAAGCAATGCGCAAGTGTTTGTCTGCAAGCGCCGGTGCGCTGCTGCCAACGACGAATAATGAGATGAAAAATGAAGTGAGAATAGAGAGTGCTTTCATGACACCGCTTCTTTGGCTTTGTCATGCAGCCACAGGCCTAAGTCTTGAGAGACACGTATCATCGGTTCGTCCCACACGGCCGCCGTCTCCTGCCAATAGAGAGTAACATGGGGATACCAAAGACTTTTCTCATCGCCGTCGAACCAATACCACAGTTGTGCGGGTCCGCGGGGCACCAGAACCCAGGTGGGCACACCCAAAGCGCCAGCCAGATGAGCCGTCGTGTTGGAGGTGGTGATGACCAAATCAAGGGCCGCAATCAAGGCGGCGAGCCCATCCAGGTCATGAGTGACATCGAGGTCATCGATGGTGTGGAGATCAACGCCAAGGTCCTGCCGGCAGGTTTCCACTTCACCAGACACCTCGCCGTATTGCAGTGAAACAAAAGCCGATTCCTGTCCTGACGCGAAAACAGGTTTCCAGTCCGTCGAAAGTTCCGAAGACTTGAAAGCGCCAAACCCAACGCGCGCGCTTTTCCAGGAAATGCCTATGCATGAATTGGTGCCAAGGCGGTGTTGCAGCAACCTTTTAAAATGATCGGTTTTCTGATCGTCTGCCTTCAGACTGGGCTGCGCGGTGACAAAAGAGTCCGGGGCGCGTCTCAGCCATTGACCGAGACTGCCGCTCGCCGTTTGCATACCCGGGCGCGCGGCCGCGATGTCCGGTCGCGGCGGTAGTGAGGTTGCGACGACGGTTGCCGACGGAAACGACCGCGCCATCAAAGGGACAAGTCGCGGTTCGCATTCAAAGACCACATGACCGCACTGCTGCATCAGGCCGGGCAGCAATCCAGCATGAAGAATTTGATCTCCCAGCCCCTGTTCTCCCCATACAAGAAGGGTTTGATCCGAGAGGTCTTCTCCGGACCACCAAGGCAGATCGAACGGCCGTGGTTCAAATCCGGACCTGGGGTCCGTTCGCCTGAACTCGTAATCCGACCACCCTTGCGCAAAGTTCTTTTGCCTCAGCCGCAGGTGGCCCCGGTTGTGACGGGCGCGGGGATGATCCGGCTCTAAGGTCAGAGCCCGTTCGAAAGCGTCTTCGGCACGTGCGTTTTCTTGGCTTTGGCTTAACGCCATGCCGAGGTCACACCAGGTCTCGGCCGACGATGGATCAACGGCGGTGGCACGACCGAGTACGTCGGCAGCGGCCGACGGTTTTCCCAGCTGTAGGCGGACAACACCCAGATTGCGCAAGAAAGAGGGGTGTTCAGGCTGTCTTGCCAAAGCTTTTTCAAGCAAAGGTTCCGCTTCGGCAAACCGGTCCGTATCCATCATCACCCGGGCCAGATTATGCAGAGCATCCGGTTTGTCCGGCTGCACGGCCAGGGCAGCCTGTAGTGTTTTTTCCGCTTTTTTAAGATCACCGGTCTGAACCTGAACGCTGCCCAACAAATACAAGGCATCGGCATGGTGTTTGTTCCTCTTCAACGCGCGGCGATATTGACGTTCCGCGCCTTTCAGATCACCGGCTTGATGGAGGGCAAAGCCGTCCCGCACAGCAGTGTCGGCCGTGGCCTGGGGTCCGCGTTTGGTCATGACCCGTGTTTGGTCATCGGGGCGTGTTATCCGTCTTTGAGCACAGAGTTGAAGCGTTCCAATCCGGCATCGAGATCAACGATGAGATCATCAGGGTCTTCCAAACCGATGTGCAGGCGAACACCGGGTTCCGGCTCGGTCCAGTCCATTGCGGTACGCACCCGTTTCGGTGCTGAGGCACACATCAGACTTTCATAACCGCCCCAGGAATAGCCCAGGGGAAACAACTTCATGCCGTTGATCATGGCGTACACGGCGTCTTGGGAAGTTTCGTTGAACACCACCCCCAACAATCCGCTGCCGCCGGTGAAATCCCGTTTCCACAACGCATGGCCCGGGTCGTCCGGCAGAGGTGGATAAAGCACCCGCTTCACTTCCGGGCGCGTTTGCAGCCATTGAGCAATGATCATGGCGTTGTGCTCGTGCTGACGCAGCCGCACACCCAAGGTACGTAATCCGCGCGTGGCGAGATAAGCGTCGTCGGGACCGACGGCGACACCGAGCTGCTGGCGCGTTTGATACAGCTTGCCGAAATGTTCCTCGTTCGCCGTCATACTGCCGATCAGCACATCCGAATGGCCGACGATGTATTTGGTGCACGCCTGGATGGACACATCAGCGCCGAGAGGAATGGGCTTATGAAACAGAGGTGAGGCCCAAGTGTTGTCGATGATGACCATTGCCCCTTTGGCATGGGCGGCTTCGGCGATGGCCGGCAGATCCTGTACTTCGAAAGTGTGTGAACCCGGGCTCTCCATGAACACAACGGACGTGTTGTCTTTTATTAAATCGCCTATGCCGGCGCCGATGAGCGGATCGTAATAGGTGGTTTCAATACCGAACCTGACCAAAGCGCCTTCGCAAATGTTGCGGGTGGGTTCGTAAACGGAATCCACCATGAGCAGATGGTCACCAGACTTGAGGAATGCCAGCAAGGTGGTGGCCACTGCCCCAAGACCTGATGGCGCCAGCACCGTGTCATGCCCCTGTTCCAGTTCGGTGATGGCTTCTTCAAGAGTCCAGCTGGTTGGCGAACCCTTGCGGCCATAGAACAAGACCTTCTTTTTTTCCCTGAGCGCCCCGTCTGCCGCCTCGATCATGCCGTCGGTATTGGGGAAGACGATGGTCGAGGCCCGGTACACGGGTGTGTTGACCACGCCGTGCTTGGTGCCGTGTTTACCGCCGCCATGAATGATTTTGGTATCTTCCTTCATGGCGCGATCCTGTCTGCGAAAAACTCCTGGTGCAAGAAATTAGACGACTGGACTACCGGTGCTAAGGAAGAGAGAACCTATTGTTGGGCACTGACCTCGGGAGTGTGTCATCTCTGAAACGATTCTTCACCAGCATTGGCCAATTTATTAACTGACCGTCCCGGTTCACTTGATTGTTCTTAGTCGTCGGTCGTTTGCGCGGTGATTTAAAAGAATGGAGGCCGACACACCGTAAGAAAGACCTGTCACGCCGCTTCAAGAAAAAGCACCCAAAGCTCGCTTTTCTGGTCCGTCTCAATCCTACGGATTGCCTGACCACTTGCGGAGAATCGTCGCATTGGATCGATGAAATTAGAAAAGGGTCTTGCCTAGCAGATCGGTTTTTCTCGCGGTTGACGTAGCAGAAGCCTGACCTTGTTGGAAGCCCGATGGTTGAAGCGCCACTCGGTTTCCTTGAGGTGGAGGTGGAATGTGTGTCTGGGCACACCCATGAACTTTACGAGCCGCACCTTGGCCATGCCCCAGAAGCCCTCGATGCCATTGATGTGAACCGGGCCGCGGGCGAACTCATCGCAGGAATGGTCGACCCGGAAGTGACCATAGCCGAGATCGACGAGGCCGTTGTAGCCGCGCCATCCATCGGAGTTGACGACGGTGCTTGGATCGACCCTGCCCCGAATAATCCCCTGTAGCGTTGACTTTGAGCAGTCCGGGACGATCTCGGTGTAGACCTGCCCTTCGCGTTCGAAGATCCCGAAGACGACTGTCTTGCCATAGGCTCCGCGTCCGCGCTTGCCTTTGATGCGTCTGGCACCGAAGAAGCTCTCATCGACCTCGACCACGCCGAAGAACGGGCGCTGTGCTTCGCAAGCCGCGAGGATCCGCTCCCTCAGGCCGCGGTAGATCCGGTTCACAGTGTTGCGATTTACGCCGCAAATCGCGGCCGTTTGCAGCGCCGTGAGATCAGCGGCAAAGCACTTCACGACAAGGCGAATCTGAGCTTCAGAAAGTTTGGAACTTTTCGAGTATCGGTTTTTCATTACCATACAGAGCTTTATGCCGCCATCGGCTATGCTCTGCTAGGCAAGACCCTTAGAAAATTATTCCCTTTTTTCAAGAATCACACATTGATCGCTCTGAATCGCAGGTGACGCTGTCCAGCGCCTGGGAATCTAGCTAAAAATGGCTGTTTTTCGCTAAAAAAGAGCTTCGCAGGCTTCATCCAATTCAGTCGAACGCTTTGAAAGTGTTGCAGAAATGACGCGACTGCCGCTGGCTTGTCTGGACACACAGACTTAGACCTTTTCCGGGTCGGGGAATTGGGTAGTCTGGCCTCTTCTCCGGCCATCCCGGGGGGCTTTTGGACGCTCAGAACGATGCGTCTAATCACGGTCGGAGTTTTGGTTAACCAAACGACTTTCCCATTGAAGGGGGACATACCCAATGACACGCAAGACACTCGGTCTTCGAGGCGTTGCGCTTGCCACCATGGCGATTACGGCCTTGCCGCTCGCTGCGGAAGCGCAAATGGTAGCTCTCGAAGAAATCGTGGTGACGGCCCGTAAGCGAACTGAAAGCTTGCAGGACATTCCGCTCGCCATCACTGCTTTTACCTCCGCGCAATTGGATGCGCAGGGTCTGACCAACTTGGTAGACATCGCCAAGTTTTCTCCAGGCTTAAACTTTGAAGAACAGGGTGTGCAAGAGCCCGGCCGTGTGTACACGGCGGTCCGCTTCCGCGGCCTCGGTTCGGAAATCAAGGAGCCCTTCGGGCAAACCGGATCCGCCTTCTTGGACGGTATTTATATGTCCAACGGTGTGTCCAGTCTTGGCTCCGAATTGTTCGAGCGGGTCGAAGTTGTGAAGGGCCCGTCCTCGGCTTGGTTAGGCCGGTCGACCTTTGCCGGTGCGGTGAACTTCATCACCAAAACGCCGAGCACGGATGAATATGAAGGCCGGGTTACGGCGAAATATGCCGAAGACCAGTCTTACGACATCAGCGTCTCGCACTCTGGTCCCATCGTTGAAGACCGTTTGGCCTATCGCGTCTATGTACGCGGCTATGGCACCGGTGGTCAGTTCACGGCTGGTGACGGCGGCGCCCTCGGTAAGGAAAGCACCGACACCCTCATGGGCACCCTCTACGCGACGCCGTCGGACAATCTGACGGTTAAGCTGAACGCCTTGTTCGCCAGCGATGAAGACGGCGCACCGGCTCAGGCTATGATTAGCGGTCCTCTGGGTCTGCGGGGTATGAACACCAGCAATGTGACCAACTGTTTCTCACAGGGCATCACCTCGCCGACAATTCTGCGTCCCAATGGCGCGCCGCTTACAGACTGGGTCTGCGGACCTATTCCCGAACGCTTGGACTTGATCGATTCCAACACAGTGGTTGATCCGGAATGGATCACCTTCTGGAACGAGATCGTCCCGGAAGTACCTGGAATTCCGTTCCTCGATCACGTTGGCTTGAAGCGTGATCAGCTGCGTCTGTCCGGTGAAGCCAACTACGACATCGACGGCGACGGATTCTTCGGTGGGTCGACCGCAACTCTGCTCGTCGGTTATGCGGAAGAAGATCTGGCTTTCATCCGCGATTTCGACGTCAGCCCGGTGCAGAACTGGCTGTCGCGGGATCCCAGCTCTAACGACTGGTGGCAGTTGGAAGCCCGCATCACCTCCGACCAGGATCGTGCTCTGACCTGGTCCTTGGGTGTTTCCTATTTTGACGCCAGTTTCAAAGCCACGTACCAGGGCGGTGAAGTCATCGTCGGTGGCGATGGTGGCTTGACCGTACCTTTCGCATCCTTTGATCTGGATTCAGCGTTTGGTCGGGCGAGCGACGGGCTTTGTCCATGTTTCTTCCCGCCGTTGCAAACTGGTCCGACCACGTTCAACGAAACGTTGGGGGTCTTTGGCTCTTTGAACTTTGATTTCACCGACGAAATCGGGCTTGATTTCGAATGGCGCTGGCAGCGTGACGAAATCACCGTGCAAGCTGCCGCCGGTGACTTTGATGTCTCTGCCCTTCCGACTGACTTCCAGGCCTTCGACGTGGGCGGTGGCCGTTTGGGTGATACCAACAAGACCTTCTTGCCGCGTATCACGTTGCAATACCAGCCGACCGATGAAACCAATGTGTGGTTCACGTTCTCCCGCGGCAACACGCCCGGGTTCTTCAACGGTGACTTGATCAACCGCCCGATTGCTGACGTACTCTTGGTCGCCGCGGCCCGTCCCGACAGTCCGCTGTTCGTTGAGGAAGAAAAGCTCGACAACTTTGAGCTTGGCTGGAAACAGCAGTTCATGGACAACCGGATCAACTTCTCACTCGTCGCCTATTACATGGAGTGGAAGAACCAGAAAACCCGCACCGGTGAAACCATCACCCGCCCGGACAGCACGCAGATCGCGGCCAACCTGACGGTCGGTGGTTTTGATACCGAGTTCAAAGGCATCGAATTCGAAGGCAGCTTCGCTGCGACCGAAAACCTGACCTTTGATACCGGAATCGCCTTTGCCGATGCCGAGTTCCAGGTGTTCAGCTGCGGGTTCACCGACGACTTCGCACCGCCGGCCCCGGATGGTACTCTGGACTGCTCGGGCAACCGTCCGGTGCAATCACCCAAGTGGACCGGCGCCCTTGCCGGAACATGGACGGATGCGCTGACTGACGATTGGGATTACTTCCTGCGTTGGGACGCGGCCTACACCGGCAAGCGGTTCGTCGACGAACAAAACTTTGCCTGGGTCGACAGCCGGATCATCTCCAACCTGCGCGTTGGTGTTGCCAACGAGGACTTCCGTCTCGAGGCTTTCGTCACCAACCTGTTCAACGACAAGACATGGTCCGTTGGCCAGCGCTGGTCAGACTTCTCGGCCGACCAGGGTGGTCTGTTCCCGTTCGAGTTTACCGCTCAGCAAGGTATTGCTCTGACGGGTCCGGACCTGCGTCAGTTCGGCGTTCGCGCGTCCTATAACTTCTAGAACGCGAACACATAACCTTTTAGGAAAACGCCCCGGTTCGCCGGGGCGTTTTCTTTTGTGCTGGCGCAGGGCTGCGCGTAGGCTCGGTGCATGCGCCTGTTCATACGCACCGCTGCCGTCCTTGTTTTTCTTTGGGCTCCACTCGGGTTGGCCCAGGACGTTGTCCGCATCGGCACCACGGCCCTGCCGCCCACCTTGGGAAACCCCTTCCGCAATACCGGCACGCCCCACATTTACACCTGGACGGCCACCTTCGACGGCCTGACGCGCATCGACAGAACGGGAAATCTCATCCCCTGGCTGGCGGTGGACTGGGACACCACAGATGACCTCACCTGGATCATCCGCTTGCGTGATGATGTCGTCTTTTCCAACGGCGTGCCATTTACATCCCAAGCCGTCGTCAGTGTGATCGACTACCTCATCAGCGATGACGCGGTGCGTGAGGCCGTGGCACGTGAATTCTCGTTTGTGCAGGGCGCGCGCGCCGTCGATGAGCACACGGTTGAGATCACCACCCATACCCCCACTCCCCATCTGCCGCGCACTTTGCCGTTGCTGCACATGGTCGAACCCGGTCAGTGGCAACAGCTGGGGCCAGAAGGTTTTGCCCGCGCGCCCATCGGCACGGGGCCCTATCATCCGGTGAACTTCGGCGCCACGCGTATTCAATACGAAGCGGTGCCGACGTCCTGGCGTAAGCCCACGATTGCACGCCTGGAAAAGATTGCCGTACCCGAAGCCTACACCCGCACCCAGGCGGTGATGGCCGATCAGATGGATATCGCCATCGCTCTCGGCCCGGAGGAGGCCAACGCCATCGCCGATGCCGGCGGTATCGCCATGAGCTGGCCGACGGCGGCCATGTGGGCCATCAACTTCCACCACGGCCAGGGCAATGCGCTCGATAGCGTGAAAGTGCGCGAAGCCCTCAATCTTGCCGTCGATCGTCGCGCGCTTGTTGATGGCTTGCTTGAGGGTATCCCCGAACTGCCCACACAGCCGGCGGCATCGGTCTCATACGGTTTTGATCCATCCCTGCCGCCCATTCCCTATGATCCTGAGCGCGCCAAGGACCTACTGGCCGAGGCAGGTTACTCGGACGGTTTCACCTTCGTTGTGCAGGGCGTGATCGGCTCGGGCGCCAATGATGCGGCCATGTATCAAAAGGTGGCCCAGGACTTGGCGGCCATCGGCGTGACCATGGAGATCCGGGTGTTCCCCGTCACCCAGCTCATCCGCAGTGTCATGGAGGGGGACTGGAACGGCGATGCCTTTGGCGTCACCTTTGCTTCGGAACCCACCGTCGATGTGCTCCGGCCCATGCGTAACCATTCCTGCCTGTGGACTCATCCTTGGTACTGCGATGAACGCATTATGCCCGCCATCAACGAAGCATTGGTTACTTTTGACGAGCAACGCGGATTGGACCTGCGCCACGAAGTAATGCGGTTCTATCGTCAAGAGTGGGTGGCGTTGTATCTCTATCAGATCGTCCGCTTCGCCGGCACGCGGGCCAATGTGCGTGGGTTTTCAGAAGTGCACGGCTTTGTCGATTACGAAAACATTCGTTTTGTTGACGACTGATGCGGCGCTGTCTCTTTGCCACGGCTTTCTTATTTCTGATCGCTGCAAACAGCGCGGCCCAAACATTGCGTCTGGCCATTCCGGAACTGCCGCCGGGACTCGGCTATCCCTATCGGGTGATGACCATGCCCACTCTGTTCACTATTTCCACCACGTTCGATGGCCTGACACGCATCGACGCTGATGGTGTTGTGCACCCGTGGCTGGCCACGTCATGGCAGCAATCCAATCCAACAACGTGGATTTTCACATTGCGGGACGATGCGGTCTTTCACAATGGCCGGCCCTTCACCGCGGACGCCGTTGTGCAAGCGGTGACCTTTCTCTCCAACCGTTTTGGCTCCGGCGAAGCGGTGGCGACGGAAATGGCGTTTCTCAAGAGTGCCCGTGCCCTCGACGACTACACCGTCGAAATCCAGACCGACTATCCCGTTCCAGTCCTGCACCGCTTTTTTCCCGTACTGCACATGGTCGAACCGGAAATTTGGAACGAAGTGAGCCGTGATGAATTTGCCCTCAACCCCATCGGCACGGGACCCTTCAAGGTGGAAGAGTTCGGCGCCACGAAAGTGACGTTTGCGGCTCATGAAAAGTCTTGGCGCCCGCCCCAAGTGGATGCGCTTGAACTTTATGCCGTACCCGAAGCCACGTCGCGTCTTCAAGCATTGGTGTCCGGATCGGTAGACGTGGCCTTAGGGTTGGGACCGGACGACCGTGAATTTGTTGAAAATGTAGGTGGAACTTTTCGCGGCTGGCGCAGCGAAGCGGTGCGCACCATTTCCTTTGTCCTAACGGAAGGACCCAGCCCGCTGGATGACGTACGCGTTCGCCAAGCCCTGAACTTGGCGGTGGATCGCCAGACCATCATCGATGGTTTGCTTGGCGGGATCACGGAACCGGCCAGTCAGGCGACGACGCCTGCAGCGGAAGGTTATAACCCAACCCTCGAACCCATCCCCTATGACCCGGACCAGGCGAGAGCCCTGCTGACGGCCGCAGGATATGCCGATGGATTTGATCTCACCATAGAAGCGGTAATCGATGCCACGGGCGTTGGCCGGGCCATGTATCAGCAGGTGGCCAATGATCTCCAGCGCATTGGGGTCACCATGACCGTTGTGCCCGCAACCTTTGCCCATCTGTTTGATCATTTCGAACGGGGCGGATGGCACGGCAAAGGGTTCGGCATGATCTACAGCACGGAACCGCCGGTCGATACGATCCGCCCTCTGCGCAATAATTCCTGTTTGCGCCCCGCGCCTTGGTATTGCGATCCTGAGCTGAGTGAGATGATCGAACAGGCGCTGGTGGAGCAGGACACGGACAAACGCGTCGCGTTAAAACAGGAGATCGTCAGACGCTACCGAGAAGAGGCACCGGCAATCTTTCTCTGGCCGGAACCACGCTTTGCCGGATTGGCACCAGGTGTGTCAGGTTTCAACGAAGTGCACGGTTTCATCAGTTACGATACGCTGGACATCGAACCATAGGATTTGACGTGGCGCGATTAATACTTTCTGTCTTTCTGATGTTTGCCAGCAGCGTTTCCGCATCCGCGGAAACAGTCATGCGCATGGGCATGTCCAGCCTGCCCCTCTATTTCGCCAATCCCATGCGCACCGGTGCGACGCCCACGATCTATTTCACCCCGGCCCTTTTCGACGGCCTCACACGGCTGGATCGCGCGGGCAATCTCCTGCCCTGGCTGGCCACCTCCTGGGAAGCAAAGGACACCAAGACCTGGATCATCAAAATCCGCGACGATGTGACGTTTTCCAACGGCACACTCATGACGGCAGAAGCTGTTGCCTTTGCCGTCGACTACATGGCCAGCGAAGACTCTCTGGTAGAAAGCCTGCGCCGGGAGATTCCGTTGCTGCAAGGCGCGCGTGTCATCGACGACACCACGGTGGAAATCACCACCATCGATTCCGATCCTTTGCTCATGCGGTCGCTGTCCATTCTTCCCGTGGTAGAGCCGAACGAATGGACCCGGTTGGGTCGCGACGGGTTTTCCCGCGAGCCCACAGGCACCGGACCGTTCCGCCTCATCAGCTGGGAAGCGACGGAAGTGCAGATGGAAGCTGTGCCCACCTCCTGGCGCGCGCCTACGGTGGACGCCCTTCATGTGCTGGCCATTCCCGATAAATCGGCGCGCATACAGGCGTTGCAAACCAAACGGATCGACTTGGCCATTGAGTTTGGCGCCGAGGACAGGCTCGTCATGGAAAACGCCGGTCTCAAAGTGGAACAGTGGATCGCCGCGGAGACCGCCGGGCTGTCGTTCATCCTCACCCGCAATCCGGACTCGCCCTTGCAAGACGTCCGTGTGCGCGAGGCCTTGAACCTGGCGACCAACCGCTCCCTGGTGACGGACGTGTTGTTGGAAGGCGCCACGGTGGCGGCCAACCAGCCCGTGCCCCGCGCTGCCTTCGGCTACAACCCCGACCTGCCGCCTATTCCCCATGATCCGGAGAAGGCGCGCGCACTGTTGGCCGAAGCCGGTTATCCGGACGGATTTTCTTTCACCGCCGTGGTGGTCGGGAACATCGGCGTCGGCGCCACGGTGATGCAAGTGATCGCCAATGAGTACGCGGCCTTGGGGATCGATATGGAAGTCCGCGCTCTGCCCATCCAACAGTTCTTGCGCTATCTCAGCCGCAGCACATGGCCGGAAGACATCGACTCCTTTTCCATGAACTGGCCGGTTTGGCCGTCCCTCGACAGCCTGCGGGCTTTGCGGCTTCATTCCTGCCTGCGCCGCGAGCCCTGGTACTGTGACGAAACCATCATGCCGCGTATCGAGGCGGCCATGGTGGAGTGGGACGCGGACAAGGCGGAGTTGATGCGCCGGGACATTATGGCCTGGTACCGGGAGCAATATCCCGCCGTTTACATGTTCGAGGCCGCTCAATTCGCCGGCATGCAGCAAAACGTCATCGGGTTTTCTATGGAAAACAACATCATTGCCTTTGAAGACCTGGCGTTTACGGATTGACGCGTTAGAAAATTTTACCGCCTTGGCAGGCTCTCACGAAGTTTCTAGGCTTCAAGCAATGAAGAATCTGATCAGGGGACGCGACTATGAAACGAGGTATCCTTCTTTCTGTTTTGACGACGGCCTTGGCGTTTACCGGACCGGTTGACGCCCAGGAACGCCGGTACACCCTCATGGAACGGGAACTGGAATACCTTATGGAGATCTTTCCCGGTGATTTCGATAACCGGGAACAACTCCAGCTTCTCTCCAACGTCGGTCAGACAGAGTACAAAGCCACCGGTGTGGTGCGCGTGCACGGACAGATTAGCCGGGTCGATCTGCCTGCTTTCGGTGAGTACGTGCTTTATGTGGAGGAGTATAGAGACAACGATCCGTCTAATACTTTTCGCCAGCGTTTATACGAGCTCTCCGCCGATGAGGAAGAAAAGGCGATCCGCATCAAGCTGCACTTCTTCAGGGACGGCAAAAAATATCTCGGCGCTCACGACAATCCGTCCCTGCTGGATGGCCTGACCCGCGACGACACCACCGTGCTTGACGGCTGCGACGTGTTCTTGCGCCGCGATGTGGACGCTTTGGCCGGCAGTATGAAACACAAAATCTGCGTGTTCGGGGAAGGTGATGAACGCAGGTACTCCGATTACCAATTGCGAGTCAGCGAAGACAGCTATTGGTTTCGCGACCGCATCCAGTACTACGACACCGACGAAACTCTTGACGAGTTCGGTCCCTTTACCTGGCATCAGCTGGAGCGGGCTCGCTGGTTCCGCTGCATGATCGACTTCCCGTATGAAGACGGCGGACGGTCCATTAACACGGTGGACTACGTGCGTATCCATGACCAGGGCGGCACCTATCCCTTCGAGTATCGTGACGGCCGGGACATGGTGTTCACCTTCCGCAACAACTGGTCCTACGGCATGCAGCGGGAGACACTGGTCATCGTCATTCAAGAAGGGGACGAGACAGGACCGACCTTGGTCTATGCCTGGGGTCAGCCGGGGGCCGACCGCATCGGCGTCAACCCGGGTTGGATCCGTCTGCAGTGCGATTTGGATACGGAAAAGATGGCCAAGTTCCAGGACTGGCTAAGGCCGGATTCCTGATATGAATCAGAGTGTTACAACCCTAGCAGCCTTGGGAGTCAGCGCTCTCATGGGCGTGGCCGAGGCGCAGGAGCGGCGCTACACCCTGCTCGAGCGGGAACTGGAATACCTTATGGCGGTATGGCCCGGGGACTACGACAACCGGGAACAGGTTCAGCATGATGCCGATGTCGGCAAACCCACCTATGACTCTGGTGCGCACTTGCGGGTCCATGGACAGATCCGACGTGTCGATCTGCCGGCGTTCGGGCCCTACGTGCTGTACGTTGAAGAGTACAAAGACGACAACCCCGCTTCCATCTTCCGGCAAAGGCTGTACGAACTTTCCGCCGACGAAAACGAAAACGCCGTTCGCATCAAACTGCATTTCTTCGATGACCGGCAGAAGGGGCTGGACGCCCATAACGATCCCTCCATACTCGACGGCATCACCCGGGATAACACGACCACATTGGCCGGGTGCGATGTGTTTCTCAAACGGGACGGGTATGTTCTCTCCGGCGGCATGAAGCGTGGTGATTGTGCGTTTGGCCAAGGCGAAGACCGGCGCTATTCGGAATATCAGCTGCGTGTAGGGGAAGACGGCTACAGTTTTCGCGACCACTTCGTCAACGCAGCCACGGGTGAAGAGATCGAAGCCGTTGCCGGATTCCAATGGCACGATCTCCGCCGTGCCCGCTGGTTCCAGTGCATGATCGACTTTCCCACCAATCCAGACAATCCGCGCGACCCGCGTCAGTACACGGAACACTACGTCCGTATTCACGACCAGGGCGGCGTGTTCAGCTTCACCTATCCGGACGGTCGGGCCATGACTCTTTCCATGCGCAATCGCTGGTCCTATGGCATGCAGCGGGATTCCTTCGTCATCAAGATTCACGACGGTGGCGAACCGGATCCGGATTTGGTCTACGCCTGGGCGCAACCCGGCGATGACCGCATCGGTATGAACCCGGGATGGATCCGCGTGCAATGCGATCTCGACACGCCTCAGAACCGGCGGCTCTAGCACCAGCTGCGTCAGGACTCCTGAGTTATCAAAGGAACAAACTCATGAAGAAGAAACAGACAAACGAACCAAGCGCATTTTCACGCCGCACCATTTTAGGCAGCGCTGCTGCGGTGCCGGCGTTGGGCTTTGTTCCGTCGGCCCAGGCGGCCGCGCCGGGAACGGATGAGGTCTCGGTACGCCAGGACGGCACCTATGACACCGTTCCTCTCGCCAAGACCACTGTTGACTATGCCTTGGTTCAGCACCCGGTGTTGCCGGTGGATCCGGCCGATCCCAAACCGGGCATGCGCGATAACCTGCGGCGCATGACCACGCTCATCGACGAACACGCCCATTGGGCCGGGCCGACTGACCTTTTGTCTTTCCATGAGTTTCCCATCGCCGGGTATGCGGGCTGGACCCGCAAGGAGATGCTGGCTGTGTGCATCGACCTGCCGGGGGAAGAGACGGAAGTGCTGGCCGCCAAGGCGCGGGAGTACAACCTGTGGATCACCTTCGGTTGTTACGGCCGCGATCCGGACTGGCCGGATCATGTGCTCATGCTCGGCGTGCTGATGAACCCCCGTGGGGAGATCGTCGCCAAGCATTGGAAAGCCCGCGGCGGGCATGGCCGCAATCCCGCGTTCGAATTGATCACGTCCACCGTCTACGACGTGCTGCCCCGCTACGTGGAAATGTACGGCTGGGATGAAGTCATTCCGGTGGCGCGGACGGAAGTCGGCAACATCTGCATCACCGGGGTGCAGTATGATCCGCTGTTGTTTTCGGCCATGGCCTTGAAGGGCTGTGAGATCTGCGTACGCCAAGCCACAGGCTCCAATCCGGTGGACGATGCCTTGATCTCGTCTCGGTACAACAACTACTACACGGCGCTGGTGTCCAACTCGGTGAGCCCGGGCAACCGCTACTTCGCTGATGCGGCAGGCGGCCGGGGCGTGACACAGATCATCGCGCCCAACGGAACGCCCATGGCCAAGGCTTGGGGGCCGTTCGAGGAAATCGTCCGAGCGCGCATTCCGCTTGCGTCCTACCGCGAACGCCATCGCTTGCCCGATTGGCAAATGGAACTATACCGGCCCGTATTCGATGCCTACCGGGCCAACTTCGCGCCCGGCGAATACCTCAAGGGCCTGCCGGAAACCATGCAGGATGGGGCCAAGCGTTTCTACGGCGCCGGGCGCTGGGGTTAAGAGTTACGGGTTCGGCTGGGTTTCCTGCTGGGCGAACAGCCGCTTCGGTTTCGCGCCGGTGATGTGTTCCGGTGGATCGTTAATGGGATGAACGGAAATGGTCAGGGTACCAGCGCCTGCGCGCAGATCCCGGATGCCCTGATAGTCGTCTGAGAACCAAAATCCCCGAGCCGCTTCGGCACAGGGAAACTTGGCGCCGATGACGAACCGGTTCTCCGGCCATTCCCCTTCGAACACTTCCGTCGGTGCCGTGAATTGATAATAACCCTGCTGTTCGGGATAGGTGTTCAACTCTCGCAGTTGCGCACCGTATGTGCGCATGGGCTCTGAATTCTCGATCTGGCCGATCACCAACATGATCACCGGTTTGTCGCAGGCTACATCCAATTGCTTCGGTTCGGCGAAAACCGGTTGGGTGAAGGACAAAGCGATGAGGGCAGCGAAAGCGAAGCGTGCATCAAACATGGGAGAGTTCCTTTTCAAGCGGCAGCGGAAGTGGGATTGGCCATGCCGGGACGTCCGTCTTCGTTGATCAAACCACGAGACTGGAGAGACGAGAAGACGGAAATGAAATGCTCGGCCGTTCTCGGGCGGTCGTAAAGTTCCAGCCAATTCTGTTCACAGAAGGCGATGAGGGCCGGGCCACCGAGCTCCACCTCCCAGAGGATGCCCAGAAGCGAGGCTTGGTCTTCTTCCCGTTCTTTGGTGGTGTCATCCACACAGCGTGCGGCGTCAGCCTGTGCTTTGAGACCCGTCTCTGGTCCGGCACCGAGACCGAAGTCGGGCAGACACCGGCGCTCCCGTGGGGCGATCTGCCAATGGGCGATTTCATGGAGCAACACCGCCGTTTCCGTGCCCGTGCGAACCGCCTGGCCGTCCCAACTGAAGGACTGGGACGGCGCTTCATGGACGGTCGTCATGCCCAAAGCCTGCGCCAGGGCAACAGCATTATCGTGGTGTGCGAATGAGTCCGCTTTCAGACCCGGACACATTTGCAATGTGCCGGCGATACGTCGAAATGTCCGTTGCGCTGCCTGTGTGCCTGCCAAGGCATGATCGATGACGGACAGGCAACGACTGAGTCTGTCGTGGTCCAGCGAAGACAACATCATGATGGGGCCATACGCTCATCCACGATTTCGATTTGCTCAGGATGAGTGATGTCGATGAGCGGGCCGTTAAAGTCTTGGAGCCAACCACGCACCCGGATGATGCGCCCTTCCAGAGCCAGTGGATCGCGATCCACCTCGTCGAACAAGGGCCATACGGACCGTTCGATGGAGGCAGTGAAGTCGGTCCGGTAGTTGTCTCCGAAATTGAGATAGGTACGCGCCCGCACTTTGGCCGCATCGATCACCCGGCCTTCGATGATCTGAAAGGTACCGATGTCGTTGCGCAGATCATCGGGACGCGAGGGCCGGACGGCGTAATGATCTAGGCTCCAAAGTCCCCGTCTGAATTGCCGCGCTGTTTTTTCCAATTGATAGAGCGCCTCTGCCATGCGCCGGTTGTCGGCGAATGTGTAGACCCGGGCCAAGCCGCGCTCGACCATGGCACCCTGCAGCCAGACGCCATCGTCACGCACCGCATGGGCGAGAATGCGGCGGTAACGGTCTTCAGATCTTTCATCGACAAAAAGATCCACAGTCCGGTTGACCGCCAGCTCTTGCAACGCTTGCTTGGCTTCAGGCGCCAGCGGCCACTGTTCAAAATTGGCCCGGCCTAAAGGCAATTTGGGCGCCTGAATGCCGGTGAGCCGGACTTCCCGGCCGTCTTCAAGGCCAAGGGTATCACCGTCAATCACGGTGGTTACGTGAACGCGGTCCATCAAATTCAGAGCAGTAGGATCAGATAATTGATCAGCCGCTACAGCCTTTTCGTAAGGCGCTGCAAGTCCGATGCCAATAACGTAATCAAGATCCTCAAATTCGCACAGCCGCTACAGCCTTTTGGGGTGCAAGTCCGGTGGCTCGCCATTTTTGGGGTTGGTGGCTCCGGGTCTGGTTAGGTTGGTTTTGTTCAATCAGCCACTCCAGAAGGAAGGAGCCACCATGGAAAAGGATAACACGAAGGCATTGTCGCACGTCATACGGATTGATGACGAACGTATACAGGATCACCTGGGCAAGGTAGTGCGGGGCAGTGTTGAGGAGACCCTGAACGCGCTATTGGACGCCGAAGCGGACCGGCTCTGCAATGCTGAGCGCTACGAACGCAGTGAGGCCCGTCGCGATACGCGGGCCGGCAGTTACGAGAGGAAGCTTCAGACACGGGCTGGCGAGGTTTCTCTGAAGGTTCCCAAGCTGCGCCGTCAGACCTTTGAGACGGCGATCATCGAGCGTTACCGGCGTCGGGAGGCATCGGTCGAAGAGGCCTTGATGGAGATGTATCTGGCCGGTGTTTCGGTACGGCGTGTGGAGGACATCACCGAGGCGTTGTGGGGCACGCGGGTTTCGCCAGGAACCGTCTCGAACCTTAACAAGAAAATCTATGAGCAGATCGACGCTTGGCGCAATAAGCCGATTGCGGGCGATCATCCCTATGTGTATGTGGACGGCATCGTCCTTAAGCGCAGTTGGGCCGGCGAAGTGCGTAATGTTTCGCTATTGGTGGCGATCGGCGTCAACCAGGAGGGCTTCCGCGAGATCTTGGGCATCGTTGAGGGTGCCAAGGAGGATAAGGCGGGATGGGGCGCATTCCTTAAGCATCTCAAGGCGCGCGGGCTGTCAGGCGTCCAGTTGGTTATCTCTGACGCCTGTCTGGGTTTGGTAGAGAGTATAGCGGAGGTCTGCCCCAAGGCCCGCTGGCAACGCTGCGTCGTCCATTTCTACCGCAACATCTTCAGCCATGTTCCTTCGACCAAAGTGCGCGAAGTTGCCCACATGCTGAAAGCTATCCACGCCCAGGAGAGCCGAGAGGCCGCGACCAGGAAAGCCGAGGACGTTATCTTCTCTCTCAAGAGCACTAAGCTGACCACGGCAGCCGAGTTGGTCGAGAGCCACATTGAAGAGACTTTCAGTTTCTATGCTTTCCCTGACCAGCACTGGATCAAGCTCAAGACCAACAATCCACTAGCAGGCTGCTGAAAAACGATTTGGAGCGATCATCTCGGCAATTTTGTTTTCGTATGAGCCATTTTCCGATTCTATTTTTTCGCGGACGCCCATCCATTGATTCTTTCGTTTCGCGAGGTGGGCTCTCGGCCGAGTTTTTCAGCAGCCTGCTAGAGCGAATCATGCGCGAAATCAGACGCCGTACCCGCGTAGTCGGAGCGTTCCCTGACGGTCAATCGGCGCTCAACTTGGCTGCAGCAAGGTTAAGACACATAGCCGGAAGCAAATGGTCCCTAAAACGATACATGAATATGAATCTACTCACGCAGCAAAGGAACACGGCCTGACCAAATCAGCCACCAGCCCAATACAAAAAGTGCGAAAGATTCTGGACACTACCAGTCCGATGGCGAGCACGCCTGCGGCAACAACTAAGAACATGCGAACTATGGTTAGCTTGAAAGAATTCATGTGCGGAGAATGATCCGGCCCGTCGGAGTACGCAAATAAAAACGCCCCGGTCGGCACCGGGGCGTCTTGTCATCTTTTTCGCACGTTTCGTTTACGCCGCGCTTAAAAGTTTTTCCAATTTTGCCGTCGCCGTTTCCGGCTTGATCTTTTCAACGGCGGCCATTTCATGGGCGAGACGTTCCAGCGCCTGCTCGTAGATTTGGCGCTCGGAGTAAGACTGCTCTGGCTGGCTGGTGTTGCGGTGAAGATCGCGCACCACTTCGGCAATGGACACCGGGTCGCCGGAATTGATCTTGGCTTCGTATTCCTGCGCGCGGCGGCTCCACATGGCCCGCTTCACCCGGGCACGGCCTTTCAAGGTGGTCAGCGCTTGATCCATAATCTTCCGGGTCGACAGTTTGCGCAGACCCGAGTTCTCAACTTTGTCCACGGGCACGCGCAGGGTCATGCGATCCCGTTCGAAACTGACGACAAACAGTTCGATTTCCTGTCCGCCGATGGTTTGTTTTTCGATATCGGTGACTTTGCCGACTCCGTGTGCCGGATAAACGACAAAATCGCCGGTGGAGAAAATCATTGTTTTTTTGGCGTCCTTGGTGCGTCTGGTTTTGCTATTGGACGTGGTCTTTTTTGGCATGCGTTGGTTCTCTCGCTCCAGTTTGAATGATGGATGCCCCGGCACCGGCCGCCCCCCAGCGGCTGAGGAAGAAGAAAGGGCCGTTTGGCCCTCCCGAGGTCCCGGTCATCCGATCACCGACCCTAAGCGGCCCCCTTGAAGGTCTTGGGCGGCCTTGGTAACAAAATTGCGCACGATGTGGATAAGTGGCTTTTTGCAGTGCACAATGATTCGCGGGTCAGCGAAAAAATAATCCGCCGGTTCTCCCGACGGATTAATTACTTATACCAAATTTGTGGCGCAAAAGACATGGTTAAATCAGGCCGCTAAGGGCCTCCCAGGCTGTGTAAAACACCTCCTTTGGAGTGCTGAATCAGCCCGTATTGCCCGGGTTGGAGCTGAAATGTTCCTTCTTCCCCTCCTTGCCGTTCCAATCTTCGGCATCGGCTGGGGATTCACCTTTGGCGGTGATATTTGGCCATTTATCCGCGTATTCTGTGTTTAACTCTAGCCATTCTTGTGCCTTGTCCTCCGAATCGGGAAGAATGGCTTCCGCCGGGCATTCGGGCTCACAAACGCCGCAATCGATGCATTCGTCAGGGTGAATGACGAGCATGTTCTCGCCTTCATAAAAGCAATCCACCGGACACACTTCGACGCAGTCCATGAATTTGCATTTGATGCAGTTCTCGATAACGACGTAGGTCATAAATTACCCCTCCACCATAGCTCAGCCTGACCTGAACCCTTTTAAGATTAGCGCCCGGGATCGAGCCCGAGATGCTCCAACGCGGCCTTACGTGCCCGGCCGCTGTCTTGATCGGTAACATACAGCAAGCCGCTGACTCGACGTACTAGATTTGCCTCAAAGTCGTCAAGCTGGCCGTCCGCATAAACCACTTCCCAGAGCATCTGCATCAGCTCCACCCGGCGATCGTAATCAAGCGTGTCTTTGACCGTTTTGGCGAACCCGTAAAGCTGGTTGCTCTCAGCCACCATTTCTTCCGCATCGGAAATCACCGCTTCAATGTCTTCTTCCGATAACGCAAAGACATGAGACAATACATCCTTGATGTGATCGCGCTCTGTTGCATCAAAAGTGCCATCCGCCAAGGCCGCCTCGACCAGCAGTGCAGCGGCGGCAACGGTTACCGATGCATCTGTCGTTGTTGCATCCTCTGGTAGGTCAGGTTCCGAAAGGAACTTCTTAAGAGCATCCAACATAATGATCACTTAGCCTGACTGTGAATTCAGACGAGTTCTTATATCAAGAAACACAGACCGTGATTTGATCAATCTGATTCCTCTCCAAAGATCAGGTTTTCAAGCGCACGACGGTCTTTTTTGGTCGGCCGGCCTTGGCCTTTGGGCCGGTGAAACGGGACATCGCGTTCGTCAATTCCCATAGGCTCAGCGGGTGTTGGTTCGTCGTACAATAGTTTCGCCTCCGGTGCAGGGCCCCGGCGCTCGGCCAGAGCTTTGACGGTCACCGTGCGTTTGGTTGGCCCGACGAGCACGGTAATCGTATCGCCAACTTTAACCAGCTGATTGGATTTGCGGATGGTCTCTCCATTAATGGTGATGCGGCCATCCACACAAAGAGACTGTGCAAGGGACCGGGTCTTGCTAAAGCGGGCAAACCAGAGCCACTTGTCAATTCTCAGTGTTTCACTCAAGGGGCACCAGGTCCTTTAGGACGGCAAACGGTGAATCAGGATTGACTGGTTTTGAGGGTTTCTTTTTCGCTGACTGTGTTTTGTGTTTGGTCTTTTTGATCTTGCGTTTTGCCGCAATAGTGATGCCGTTGTCATCCAGGGACGCCGCAAAGCCGAGCGCCTTGAGAAGGTCAATGGCGTTTTCCGCGCCGATTCCGAGGGGTGAGAGATGTGCGGGGGGTAGAATTTTTTCTTTTTCCCGAATGAGGTGCCGGACGTCGGCCGCAAAGCGTTCCACCATATCGACCCGGTAGGCGGTTCCGTTCACCGGCTTAAAACCGCAGGCAAGATAAAACGACGCTGGTACGTTTTTCTCAGTCTGAAAGGACACAAGTCCCGCCGGTGGAAATGGGGGTTTTGGATCCGGCTCATGGTGCACAGTCCACAACAAAGCGCGCAAACGAACCGGTTTCGCTTTTAGAACATTGGGAACATAGACAAAATCCAAACCGAAGCGCACACCCCGTTTTGCAAGAGACTTGCGGTCCCCCTCACTGAGAGCCTTGATTTGCGCTTCAACGCCTTTCCGGCTGAGAGACCCAAGAGATTCCGTGATTTGATAGACCAGACCCCGCGCTGCACCACTTACCGGCTCTCTGCGGTCTTCGCGGTCTTCGCCCAACGGCTTGAGTGTGGCGGCAATATGACGTGTGACCCATCCTTGAAGATGGTCGGTTAGTTTTTCCATCAGTGGAGACTCAATCCGCGGGTCGGCTTTCAAAGCAACACTGGGCGTGAGTATTTGAGGTCCCGCAACAAGCCGGGCAATGGGCGCGTCGCGCCATAAGATTTGCGCCTCGTCATCCAGCGAAAACGCGTCATCTTCGGAGTCGAGCTTTTGCTGTACCCGTTTCGCCAGCTCCGGAATGAGCGCTGCATCGGCGGCGTTTATGACAGCACGGTCAGCGGTCTTTATTCCCGTTCGATCCGCTTTGAACGTCAAACCGTTCATGTGTCCGATAAAATGTCCGTCCACATCGACCCGTCCGTCGTCATCGACGGAAGCGATCAGGCGTTCGTCCCCTTTGAGTTTGCGAACCAGGTGAGCAGTGCGCCGATCGATGAACTGGTGGGTCAGTTTTTCATGCAAAGCGTCGGACAAGCGGTCTTCGACCGCACGCGTTTTTTCTTGCCAGACTCTAGGGTTTTCCATCCAGCCGGCGCGATTAGCGAGATAGGTCCATATCCGTATGGCTGCGATCCGGTCCATGAGAACGTGAATGTCGCCGTCCCGGCGGTCCAATCGTTTGACCTGGTCATCCACCCAGTCTTCCGGCAACCGTTCCTCAGGATCTGTCAAATGGAGATACACCTGCTGCAGCAAGCGGGCATGGTTTTCCGGCCTGACCTTGCGAAAGTCAGGAATCTGCGCCACATCCCATAACAGACGGACCCGGCTGGCACCTTTGGCGCGGTCGCGCACGTCCGCTTCTTTAACCATAAGTTCCAAACAAAGCTGATCCTCGGCGGGCGGAGGCTTGATCAATCCTTTTTCTGAGGGTCCTTTGTTCAATCCTGCGAGCAGGGATTGCACGGTGACATAGGTGAGATCCGTATTGCGCCAATGAAGGGATTTGAGCGGCTGAAACTCATGAGTTTCGATGCGCGTTACCACCTCGGCATCCAAGGCAGGTGCATCAGCGGTCACCCCAAACGTGCCGTCGTTCATATGCCGTCCGGCACGGCCAGCGATTTGGGCAAGCTCCGGTGCGGTGAGCGTGCGCGGAGAACGGCCATCGAATTTTGACAAATAGGCAAAGGCAACATGATCCACGTCCATGTTGAGGCCCATGCCGATGGCATCGGTGGCGACGAGATAGTCAACCTCACCCGACTGGTAGAGCGCCACCTGCGCGTTTCGGGTGCGCGGGCTTAGGGCTCCCATGACCACGGCGGTCCCGCCCCGTTGACGGCGCAACAGGTCAGCAATGCCGTAAACCTCGGACACGGAAAACGCCACCACGGCAGACCGGCGGGGCAGACGGGTAAGCTTTTTTGGGCCGCTGTAGGTGAGCTTTGAGAACCGCGGTCTAGAAAGAAACTGGGCTTCAGGCACCAAACGCCGGATGACAGCGCGGGTGGTGTCGGAGCCAAGAAACATGGTCTCGACCTTTCCCCGGCCGTGCAACAGCCGCTCGGTAAACACATGTCCGCGTTCTCTGTCCGCTGCCAATTGGATTTCGTCGACACCAAAAAAGGCAACCTCACGGTCGATGGGCATGCTCTCTACGGTACAAATGAAATAACGTGCCCCGGGGGGAATGATTTTTTCTTCGCCTGTGACCAGTGCGACCGCAGATTTTCCTTTTTCAGCAACCGCGCGATCATAGTTTTCCCTGGCGAGAAGGCGCAGGGGAAATCCGATCATACCGGTGGCATGACCGAGCATCCGGTCCATTGCGAGATAGGTTTTTCCCGTATTGGTGGGCCCGAGGACGGCTGTGACAGGATGCTCGCGCCGGTCTGAATTTTGAGTCAACGGTTTAAAATCCGCATTACCCTAGGAGAAGCGTTGATCGTACTGGTTCAGGCTGTAGAACCCGATGCCTCTTGCCTGCGATCAATCTCCTTTCTCTTGTTTGCATAGTCTTTCAAGCGCCGCTCCATCGTGTCAAAGGTATCGCGTATGGCGATGTGAATATCTTCGTGCGATTTCGTTTCCTTCGGATCCCTGCGCACGACCAAGTCTTCGCCCGGCACAGACAGATGAACGCTGATATGAAAAGGGGCTGCGTTGTTATTCATGTTTGAATGGCTTTTGTGATGGGCTTCCACAACCACGCGGCAACCTGTGATGCGGTCGAAGAAATGTTCAAGTTTTCCGACGCGATCGCGAATACGTTTTTCCACAGCATCGGATTTATCGATTCCATGAAACGCGATTTGTACAGGAATCTGCATTCAACCCTCCTGTATCACCGTACCTCGTCTTATCATTGCGCGAACAGCGTGATTCGACAACGCCGGATTGGGTCTTTTATTTAAGGGTCTTGCCTAGCAGAGCATAGCCGATGGCGGCATAAAGCTCTGTATGGTAATGAAAAACCGATACTCGAAAAGTTCCAAACTTTCTGAAGCTCAGATTCGCCTTGTCGTGAAGTGCTTTGCCGCTGATCTCACGGCGCTGCAAACGGCCGCGATTTGCGGCGTAAATCGCAACACTGTGAACCGGATCTACCGCGGCCTGAGGGAGCGGATCCTCGCGGCTTGCGAAGCACAGCGCCCGTTCTTCGGCGTGGTCGAGGTCGATGAGAGCTTCTTCGGTGCCAGACGCATCAAAGGCAAGCGCGGACGCGGAGCCTATGGCAAGACAGTCGTCTTCGGGATCTTCGAACGCGAAGGGCAGGTCTACACCGAGATCGTCCCGGACTGCTCAAAGTCAACGCTACAGGGGATTATTCGGGGCAGGGTCGATCCAAGCACCGTCGTCAACTCCGATGGATGGCGCGGCTACAACGGCCTCGTCGATCTCGGCTATGGTCACTTCCGGGTCGACCATTCCTGCGATGAGTTCGCCCGCGGCCCGGTTCACATCAATGGCATCGAGGGCTTCTGGGGCATGGCCAAGGTGCGGCTCGTAAAGTTCATGGGTGTGCCCAGACACACATTCCACCTCCACCTCAAGGAAACTGAGTGGCGCTTCAACCATCGGGCTTCCAACAAGGTCAGGCTTCTGCTACGTCAACCGCGAGAAAAACCGATCTGCTAGGCAAGACCCTTATTTAATACTGAAATTTTTGCCTTTCCGGTTGTGTCAGACCCTTGCCGTAGCCCATCGGGCACACGATATGGACGCAGTTGTGAACACCGGACAGACCCGGTAAGGGATTGCGCCTATTTTTGGGAGATCTATCAGTGAGTGAAGAAAAACTCTCCTTCGAAGCCGAAGTCGCCAAACTCCTGGATATTGTCGTCCATTCGCTTTACTCGAACACGGAAATCTTCCTCCGAGAGCTTATTTCAAACGCGTCGGATTCCTGCGACCGCCTGCGCTATGCCGCTCTGACAGACCCCTCTCTGGTTGAAGAGGGCGGGAGCGAATTCTCTATTCGTATTGCGTTGGACAAGGAGAACCGGCAGCTCACCGTGTGCGACAACGGATTGGGCATGAACCGGGACGAATTGGTTGAGAATCTAGGAACCATTGCCAAATCGGGGACGGCGGAATTTGTTAAATCCCTCACCGGGGATGCTTCCAAGGATATCTCTCTCATCGGACAGTTTGGCGTTGGGTTCTATTCCTCTTTCATGGTCGCCAAAAAGGTAGAGGTGTACACGCGAAAGGCTGGAGACGCTCAAGGATGGCACTGGTCGTCTGACGGGCGGGGCAGCTATCGCATCGGTGAGGCGGACGACGTGGATCGCGGTGCAAAGATCGTTTTGCACCTTCGCAAAGAGGCGTCGGAGTTTCTGGAAGTGCCGCGTCTAAAGTCCGTCGTGAAAACCTATTCGGACCATATTGCCCTGCCGGTCATTCTCGATCCCGTCGAAGGTGAAGAAGACAGTAAAGAAGAAACGCTGAACGAAGCGTCAGCCCTTTGGACGAGACCGAAGAGCGAAATTGCGGAGGACCAATACAAAGAGTTTTACCACCACGTTGCTCATAGTTTTGACGAGCCATGGCATACGGTTCACTTCCGCGCGGAAGGGGCGATTGAATACACAAGCCTCTTGTTTATTCCCTCGAACCCGGCGTTCGATCTTTTTGAACCGGAGCGCAAGAGCAAGGTAAAGCTATACGTCAACCGGGTGTTCATTGCCGATGACATACAGGGTCTGTTGCCTCCCTACTTACGGTTTGTCAGAGGTGTTGTTGATTCCCCTGATTTGCCGCTCAATGTCAGCCGGGAAATGCTTCAGGACAATCCTCAGCTCAAGAAAATTCAAAAGGGCTTGGTGGGACGTCTTCTCAAAGATTTAAAGACAAAGAGTGAAAACAAAGATGAATACGCCACATTCTGGTCGGCCTTTGGGTCGGTTCTCAAGGAAGGTCTGTACGAGGATTTTGACCGGAGAGATGAATTGCTCGGTCTCTGCCGGTTTAAGACATCCGCAGGAGAGGACTGGCGCAGTTTGATAGATTATGTGTCCGCCATGAAGGAGGGACAGGACGCCATCTACTACATCACCGGCGAAGATGCGGCCGCGATGAAGCGCTCACCCCAATTGGAAGGGTTCTTGGCCAAGGATGTGGAAGTCATTTTGCTGACCGATCCTGTCGATGAATTTTGGGTGACGTCAGTGGGTGTGTTTGAAAAACATCCGTTTCGGTCCGCTGCTCAATTCGCTGACGATCTGGATTCTATTAAAGGCAGCAAAGACGCAGAGGAGGCCGAACAACAAAGCGATACAGAACGCCCATCCGACGAAATCGTCGATGGCCTGATGAAAAAGATCAAGGATGCGCTTGGGGAGTCCGTAAAAGAAGTGCGGCCGTCGACCCGACTTCGGGAAAGCCCGGTTTGCCTGGTCGGAGAACAGGGCGGCATGAGCCTTCATCTGGAACGCATGTTGAAACAGCATGGACAGGCACAGGGGCTTTCCATCCCGCGCATATTGGAAGTGAACCCCGAGCATTCCCTTATTCTTAGACTTGCGGATCAAAGCGATGAGGTGGTTGAGGAGGCTGCCCACCTGCTGCTTGATCAGGCACGGATTGTGGAAGGAGAGACAATTCCAGATCCAAGTGCCTTTGCCCGGCGGTTGTCTCTCGCCATGGAACGGGGTTTGGCTTAGCCTTTTTGGCTAAGGAATCTATCGAATAAAACTCGGGTGTGATCGATGACATCCGACCAAGAACCTGGTTTTTCCTGCTGAACCACGGTGACGGTTGGATACCAGGGATTGGGCGTGCGTTCGGGAAACCAGTACCAATGCTGCCAAAATCGTTTGGGTAATAGCAATATCGTCGGCTTGCCGAGGGCGCCGGCAAGATGAGCGGCCGAATTGCTGGTGGATACAACGATATCCATAGCCGCAATCTGTGCGGCTGCGGCGTCAAAGTCTTTCATGGAATCGATCTCATCGTCATGGAAAAGACTGATGCCTTGCGTCTCCGCCCCTCGCCGTTCTTCTGCCGTGTCTCCATACTGCAGATCAACGGCAAGGATATCGTCCCGCGCCAGCAAAGGGGCCCATTGGTCAGGGGGGATGGACTTTTGCCATCCGGACTGCCGTTTAAAGCTGCGCCAGGAAACACCGACCAGAGGCCGGCCGCGCGCGCTCTTTCTGTACTCGCCTTCAATGGCGCGAACCCGATCCGCATCGGCTTTGAGAAAGCCGTCGTGCTTGGGAAATGCGGCAAAGTCCGAACGGTACAAACCACCCAAGGTTCCCATACGGACCTGTACGTCAAATGAGAGATCGTTTAGACGCCCGAGACCGAACAACAGATCTGCCTTGGTAATGCGAAGCTGACCATCTTGATCATCAGCCGCCTAAGCGCCGCCCATAGACAGCGAATAAGCGAAAAGAGCCAAGGCAAGACAAAAGCGAAAAAGCCTTCCGAGGGCGAAGGTCTTCACAGCCTTTGTGTCTGGCTCGGGGGGTTTCTTTTTCATCGTGCGGTCCCTTCCCCAAGCGACGATTAGATCATAGTCGAAACTTTCCCCATGATCCATGAAAAGAAACGCGTTTCCGTTGAAAAGGTTGCCTGTTTTGCCCCCGCTTTCCCCAGGTTCCGGGCGGAGTTATTAACATTGGTGAATCAGATGGGATGAACCCTGAAAAATCAAAGTTCTACCGGTTCCTCAAGGATTGGGTGTTTCCAGGAAGGGCAAAAAGCTCACACCCCATTGGTTGAAATCATCGTCGAGATACTGAAAACGGCAATTGGGCGCCGCTTCGGCCGCGGCCATGGTATGGGGGTTGTTGGGGTCCCATTCCGAGGTGGCCAAAAGCGTGGTAACCGGGCTTTGGGCCAGTTTTTCATACGTGGGATAGACAAAGTGGGCCTGATAGGCGGTGCGGTACATGTTGCCGGCCTTCAGAAGTGAACAAACCCGTTCATGCACCATCTCGGTGGCTAGAAAAGGCTCGCGCCAGATCACGGCCTCCCGGTTGCGCTTGAACCATGGGTAGTAGATGCCCTGATCGCGCATTTGGTGCCAGCACTGCAGCAAGTGACCGCCGTGCCAAACCGGTGACACGTCGGGGGTGTAGTGGGCGATGACCTCTTTCTGTTCGTCGCCCGTGTGCTGGAACACGTTGCTCATTACCAGACGGCGCACACGCGATGACGGCAGGGACGAAAGGTCAAGCCCGACGAACCCGCCGCCCCACATTCCGTAAAAATCAACTTCGTTGAGACCAAGGTTTTCAAGCGCCTGATCCAAAACCGCCGCATAGGCGTCAACCTCGACACCTTCTGTCGGAATGATGCGGTCGGATTCCCCAGAGCCGGGCATATCAAAAGCAAAAACTGTCCGTTTGCCGATAAATGACTCCGTTATGGGTTGAACCGTTTGTATGGAACTGGCGGCGTCGTGTTGCACGAGCAGCGGAACCGTGTCGCCGTCGGAATTGTAGTGGAAATGAAGTTGGCCACCGTCAACGGAGACGAAGTCATGCCACAAAACATTATGAATGGGTTTGACAGCTGGTGGTGCGGGCACGTCAGAAGACGGCACATGATCTGCGAGAAACGAGAGACTTTCTTTGGTGGCCCCATCCCATTCGGCCGCTGTTGCATTGGTCAGCGTTGCCGCCACCTGGCCCACACCACGCCAAGGATCGTTTCCGCCATGCCGCTGCCGGGCGGTAATCAATGTGGGACAATCGATGTCTTGAAGCACGCGGGCGGCGTCGAACGTCCGAGCGGCGTTGTATCCTGTTTCATAACCACGCCCGTGCCGACCACAGGTGAGAAACTGCACCACGCGGTTCTGCAGTTCTTCTGCATCCGGCATGTCAGCATCAACCCGGGTGTTAAGCGCCGGGGTGTGCCAAGGATGGAAAGCCGTCTGTTCGCGCAGCATAGCCCACAGCCAGGCCAGATGGCTGCCGTCCCATTGGGGTTCAAAGGGCGGTAAGGGGTTCTTAGCGCTGGGCGGAAGATCAAGCGCCCCCGGTAGATCCAAATCCCAGGCCGCCACTGCGGCCGCACGGCCCGGATTTTCGACCGCAAAGGACAGAGCCAAAGCCGCTCCTGCCTGTTCGCCGTAAAGCAGGACCTGAGACAGACGGAGAGCGTCGAGGAAGGCGTTTAAGTCTTCCACATAAGCAGCGAGGGAGTCGGGACTGGCTTCAAACGAAAAAGAGTTCCCATACCCTGCCATGTCCGGAGCGATGACGGTGAAGTCGTCTTTGGCGGTCAACAGAAAAGGGAGTAGATCCTTCGATGAGCGAGGTAGCCGGTGCAAGGCAATGAGCGGCGGGCCGGTCCCTGCACGTCGATAGTGCAGTTGCCGCCGCCCGATGGTGACGTAATGGCGGGTGACGCCGGGAACGGCGGGGTCGGTCATAGGTGACCGTTGCTTACATTCTTAAGCGGCGAGATTGCGCAAGACGTAGTGCAGCACACCGCCATTTCTGTAGTAGTCCAGTTCACCATCCGTATCGATACGGCAGAGCGCCTTGAAGGACTCCGTTGTTCCATCGGGCCGGGTCACTTTGACATCCACATCACCGCGCGGCGTAAGTGAGTCCAAACCCGTGACATCGAACAGCTCCGTGCCGTCCAGGTTAAGGGTGTTGCGGTCGACACCTTTTGGGAATTGCAACGGCAGCACGCCCATGCCGATGAGGTTGGAGCGGTGGATGCGTTCGAAACTTTCCGTAATCACCGCTTTAACACCCAACAGATTGGTGCCTTTGGCGGCCCAGTCCCGGGACGAGCCGGTGCCGTATTCTTTGCCGCCGACCACGACCAAGGGCACGCCGTCTTCCTGATATTTCATCGCCGCGTCATAGATGGGCATGACCATGGCGCCCGGATGGTACTTGGTCATGCCGCCTTCCACGCCGGGCACCATTTCATTGCGGATGCGGATATTGGCGAAGGTGCCGCGCATCATCACTTCATGATTGCCGCGCCGGGAACCATAGGAATTGAAGTCCTTTTGCTCGACCCCATTGCCGATGAGATAGGCACCGGCCGGGCTGTCTTTCTTTATGGCGCCTGCGGGGGAGATATGGTCGGTGGTCACGGAATCCCCAAGAACGGCTAAGGGCCGCGCGCCCATGATGTCTTCAATGGCCGCCGGCGTGGTGCTCATGCCCTCGAAGTAAGGCGGGTTGCGCACATAGGTGGACGGGCCTTCCCAAGCATAGGTCTCGCTGGGCTCCGCCTTGACCGCCTGCCACTCTTCAGGGCCCTTGAACACGTCGGAATACCGGGTTTCGAACATCTCCTTGGTGAGAAAATGTTCGACACAGTCCGCCACTTCTTTTGGCGACGGCCATATGTCTTTGAGGAACACATCAGTGCCGTCACTGTCTTGGGCGATGGCATCTTTGGTGATGTCGATGCACATGGAACCGGCAATGGCATAAGCCACCACCAAGGGGGGGCTGGCCAAATAATTGGCCTTGATGTCCTGACTGATGCGGCCTTCGAAATTACGGTTGCCCGACAGCACAGAGACGGCCACCAGATCACCGTCGTTGATGCTCTTGGAGATGTTGGCATCCAGAGGACCGGAGTTGCCGATGCAGGTGGTGCAGCCGTAGCCCACGGTGTGGAAACCCAGCGCTTCCAGGTCGGCGGTGAGGCCCGCCTTGTCGAGATAGTCGGTAACCACTTGGCTTCCCGGTGCCAGCGACGTCTTGACCCAGGGCTTGCGGGTGAGTCCTTTCTCCCGGGCTTTGCGCGCCACCAGTCCGGCTGCGAACAACACCGACGGATTGGAGGTGTTGGTACACGATGTGATGGCGGCGATGACCACATCGCCGTCGGTCAATGTGTCTTTCGCCCCTTCGCCGGAGAGATCGGCGACGGGCGAAGAAGCGGGTGCATCATGGCCGAAGTTCTTTGAGAGCTCTCCGTTGAACGCCTCCGCTGCTGCCGACAAGGGCACGCGGTCCTGGGGCCGTTTAGGTCCGGCCAAAGACGGTTCGACGGTGGACAGGTCCAATTCCAGTGTGTCCGTAAACACAGGGTCTGGCGTGTCGTCTTCCCGCCACATGCCCTGGGCTTTGGCATAGGCTTCGACCAGGGCCACCCGGTCGGCATCGCGGCCGGTGAAGTCCAGATAGCGGCAAGTCTCGCTGTCGATGGGGAAGAAGCCGCAGGTGGCACCATACTCCGGTGCCATGTTGGCGATGGTCGCGCGGTCGGTCAGCGACAAGCCCGACAACCCTTGACCGTAGAACTCGACAAACTTGCCGACCACACCTTTGGCGCGGAGCATCTGGGTGACGGTGAGCACCAGGTCGGTGGCGGTGGTGCCTTCCTTCAGTTTGCCGGTGAGTTTGAAGCCGATGACTTCGGGAATGAGCATGGACACAGGCTGGCCCAGCATGGCCGCTTCCGCCTCGATACCGCCCACGCCCCAACCCAACACCGCCAGGCCGTTGACCATGGTGGTGTGACTGTCTGTACCCACCATCGTATCCGGATAGGCGATGGTCTTGCCGTCTTCTTCGCCGGTCCACACCACCTGAGCCAGATACTCCACGTTGACCTGATGGCAGATGCCCGTACCCGGGGGCACCACCCGGAAGTTGTCAAAGCCCATCTGACCCCAACGCAGGAACTCATAGCGCTCCCGGTTGCGCTGAAACTCGAGGTCGATGTTTTTGCTCATGGCATCAGGTGAGGCGTACGCATCGACCATCACCGAGTGATCGATCACCAGGTCCACCGGCGACAGCGGATTGATCTGCTGGGCATTGCCGCCGAGCGCCTGCATAGCTTCGCGCATGGCCGCCAAGTCCACCACGGCGGGCACGCCGGTGAAGTCTTGCATTAGCACCCGGGCGGGGCGGTAGGCGATTTCCTGTTTGGAGGATTTGTTGGTCAGCCAATCCGCCAAGGCCTTGACGTGGTCCGTGGTCACCGAAGACCCGTCCTCATAACGGAGCAAGTTTTCTAGCAATACCTTCAGCGAAAACGGCAGCCGCGAGACATCACCCAAGCCACCCTCAACGGCTACGGGGATACTGAAGTAGTCGTAGCTCTTGTCTCCGACCTCGTGTGTGCGGCGGGTTTTCAGGGTGTCCTGACCGGTCAGCGGCATGGCTGCGTCCCTTTTTGATGTTTTTCTTTCCGTGGTCCAGCAATTCGAGAGAGTCACCGGGTTTTGGCGGCATCATCCACATCCCCCTTTTGTTGTCCAGAGGCGGGTATGGGGTCCTAAGCCCCTGTGGACGCGCCAATCCGACTGTCATTGTGCCCGCAAGATCGTTCTTTAAGAGTCTGACCGAAAAAGAATTGAGTGGAATCAGTCCCTTGTGATTCCCTTGTTGTGTTCGCCAGCAAGGAGGATAACAAGATGTGGACTGACGCCACTCGTGAGAAATATGAGCGCGAGGCGCACCGCTACGCAAGCGATCTGAGCGATACCGAATGGTGCGTGATCGAACCCCATATGCCGCCCGCAAGGGCTCTGGGCCGCCCGCGCAAGACGGATATGCGGGAAGTGATGACCGCGATCCTGTACATGGCCCGCAGCGGCTGCCAGTGGCGCATGCTGCCCGGCGAGTTTCCGCCGCGCAGCTCGGTTCAGTACTATTTCTACAAGTGGCGCGACGACGGGACGTGGCAGGAGGTCAACCGGGCGCTTCTGGCGCGCACCCGCGAGGCCGAGGGGCGGGCCGCTGCCGCGACTGCCGGGGTGATCGACAGCCAGTCGGTGAAGACCACGGAAAGCGGAGGTCCGCGCGGGTTTGACGCGGGTAAGAAGGTGATGGGCCGCAAGCGCCATATCGTGGTGGACACTGGCGGGCGGTTGCTCGGTGCCGTGGTCCACGAGGCTGACATCCAGGATCGCGACGGTGCGCCGTCGCTGCTCGCCGAGGTGGGGGCGTGGTTTCCCGGGGTCGGCCATATCTTCGCCGACGGCGCTTACGCCGGCCCTAAGCTGGCCGGGGCGCTGAAGAAGATCGGCGACTGGGCGCTGGAGATCGTCAGGCGCAACGACAAGGCGGACGGCTTCGTTGCGCTGCCGCGCCGTTGGGTGGTCGAACGCACCTTCGCATGGTTCGGGCGCAGCCGCCGCCTTGCGAAGGACTTCAAGGCGACCGTCGAGAGCGCCCTTGCCTGGCTCCTGATCGCCAGCATCCAAGTCTTCATCCGTAGACTAGCAAGGTTATGAAAATAAACGATTCTTTTCCGGCCAGACTCTTATTCGGGTACGGGCATCGCGATTAGGCCGTTTCAATCGTTTGTTCCGGCGATGGGCCGGTTTGCCCTACCGGTGCGCCATCGTCAATCGTCTTGATGACATCCTTGAGCGTATCCAATGTGCAGAGAGATACGTTCTTCATACCGTAGAGAAAGTGGTAGGACTCGACGTCCCGCATGACGGGGGTGTTGACAATGACAACGTTTCGGCCGAGATGTGCCGCTTCGAGAAGCAGGGTCGAGGCGGTGCCGACAATGACGAAATGATCGAGTAAAAACATGCGGGCCGACTTCTCTGACGGATGCTCAATTTTTACTTTGTCTGACAGGTGTGTCGATAAGGACTTGAATTTCGATTGATAAAACGGATGTGGCCGAATGGTCACCGGGTGTTCCGAGGTCAGGGCATTCAATGTGTTGGCGAAGAGACGCGCCGCTTCTTCAGTCTCATGATCACCCTTTGCCAAGGTGGCGAGGTGAGGTGCAGCTACACCGATGCCAGTGGCTGGGTGAAGGGCCTGATAACTCTTCTCCTCTTCGCTCAAAATAAATCCCGGATTGGTGAACAACCGAAAATCCGCTGATGCGTATTCTTCGCGAAACAGATCGGCATAAAAACTATTCCAGCAGTAACAACGGTGAACTTCAAAGAAAGCATGCTTGGCGTAGAAATGTTTATCCCCATGCATCACGTTATGCGTTTCGATCCCGCTTGCAGCCATGGCCTGCGTTATGGCGGACAGACTGCAGCTAAATTCCCAATAGACGAGAATGAAGCTAAGCGAATAACAGCTAATCGCAGCCCTGACGGCAGCGATGTCGACAGCGCATTTGAGAGCGAGCTGGAAAGGAAAAGGTGTGCTTCGGCCAAAAGACAAGACCAAAAGGCGTGATATCAACCGGGCGTCAGTACTCGAAAGCCGGTGGCGAACAAGCGATTGGGTAACGATTACCTTTTCCCTTAACTCTTCGGGGACGACAAAAATTTCAGGATTGCGACGCCATCGGCCGGCAAAAACCAGTTGTAAGCCGTCAATAGTTTCGGCATTTTTCGTTCTTCCTTGTAATTGCCAAGCCAGCCAACAAGTCAAAAGAAAAAAGGGCAGTGCGGCTATACTGGCAAGTTCAAAAATCCATTTGCTCAACAACGGACGCGTAGCCAATTGAGCCCGGTATTGGGCAAGTGTTCGGACGAGCCGTCTCCGCTCATCGTCGGGGTCGTTCAATGCGTCCTTCAGATTTTCGAATATTGACGCGATGATCCGTTCATTGGTGGGGCGGTCATAATCATAGCGGTATCCCAGCATGGCCATGCGGAGACGGGAGAGCATGGTTCTCAAAGTCTCCACTGATCGCATCACCGTTGCTCACCCACGTTGTTTGGGTCTTGGCTATCTTCGTTTCGCTGGTAAATGTGCACGTTCCAACCGCGAAATCCTGTCGACGCGGTTCGGGTAAACGTCTGTGCAATGCGCGTCTCCAGCAGTGAGTCACGGTCCCGGGGGTCCACCTGAAAGACAATGACGTCAATGTCTGACTCTATCCAAGACTCTAAAATCTCATCCGTCCACAATCCTTGGTCTGCAAGAACAGTCAGCATCCTGTCACGTTCTGTATCAGACAGGTCCGGCGCAAACCGACGATAGCTGTGGCGTAAATTCAATCCCTGGACCGGAAAAGACCGGTCCGCCAAAAAAAGAGCATAGGGCACGGTCACCAGGTC
This sequence comes from Rhodospirillaceae bacterium, assembly GCA_965207985.1. Classification (GTDB taxonomy): domain Bacteria; phylum Pseudomonadota; class Alphaproteobacteria; order Rhodospirillales; family Rhodospirillaceae; genus CBDBND01. The sequence goes on from CBDBND010000032.1 coordinate 460,610, forward strand.
ATGGATCGGCAGGATCTCTTTCTCCGGATCAGTGTTGTTTCTAAGGAACGCGGCCAGTTGTTCCGTCTCTTCCCGTTCAGAGATGGGCCGGGCTTCGGCTAGTTGCGCAGCCGGATAAAAGCGGTATTCGACGCGGGTGGCCAAACCCGACGCGGCCTGGTTAAGGCTGATGACAACGACCATGAACAGAAGCGTTAAGGCCGTATCCGGTAGCCACTGTGTTCGCGAGACGTGCATGACCAGTGCAGCCGCCAATCCTGCGCACAGTGCGCCGATCCCTGCAAAAGACGCCGTATAGGGCAGAATGCAAGTCTGGCAGTAGTCCAGGGACCCAACATAATGTGTAACGACCAGAAACAAGAAAACGATCGGTGCAATCATTAAAATCCGCAAAGACTTTCGCGCTGAAACAAAAACCGTGAGTGCCGCAAACGTCAGTCCAGCATAAGGCAGTAAGAAGGCGTCAAGAATGTCTGGTATAGAAATGTTACCGAGAGCTAGGCCGAGCCCGACATTGCCCGTGGTGCTGCTTTGGATGTCCAAGAGTGGGTCATTGAAGAGATTGAGCTCGGAAAGCAAAGGCGTCACCAACGGTAGTCTGACGGCGTAGGACATCAATCCTTCGGGGAAGATCAGGAGGAGCGGTGTGGCCACGCTGCAAATGCCCAGAAGAAGGACAAGACTGTGAACCAATCGCGATCCGCGCAACCCAACTATATAAAGTGGGGCAAGGGCGACAATGACAAGAATCATATTCTGGCGGATAAAGTATAAAACGCCAAAAACCAGTCCCAATGTAAACGTGTTGACCAAAGAGTTGCGCCCCAACCCGGAAACGGCCAACCAAAGGCTCATAAGGAAGAAAAAAGAAACCGTCGCAATGGGCGTCGCCGTTGCGAAATAGAACGTCACAGCGGGCACGGTAAAGAAAACGGCGGTCCCGATGGCACTGGCAATGAGATTTCCGGTTATGCGCCGGGTTACAACAAAAACCAGCAGGCCGCTCAACAATCCAAGGCCAGCGTTGAAGATACGGCTTTCGATCAATCCCCGCCCGGCAAAAACCTGCCATACGCCAAGCTCATAAAAATAGATCGGCATGTACCACGTTGGGTCTTCGGCGGAATAGGGCGCGACCCGGCCCGTCACATAGTTCCAGGACTTTACAATGTAAGTGACTTCGTCGATCCACGTGCGGGCATGAAAGACAATGTCGTAGGCAGTGGTGACATAAACCCCCAAAGAAACAGCAAGAAGACCTGCGACCACCATTTTCTCACGCATGTTTTGTGTCCAAGTCATAACGTCTTGCCGCTCTTCCCTTGTGCATGTATGGGTCGCCCCGCGTTTACGCGGTATCCGGCCGGTCTTGGTGTAAGATGGTGTGGGGTCATGAGGTGCGGTAAACGTTTGACATTCGTGGTTTCAGTGTAACGCGCTGCGGTCAAGACGTGAATGCAAAGCGCCAACACGGGTTCACCTTTGTAAGGGGATGGTTCCATTTTTCATATCGTCGGGCAAACGAGTGCGCGCCTGTTATTGATCGGCATTTTCGTTTTATTTGCCGCGCACCTCCTCCTATTCCTCTTATATGCAGACGCTTTGGTCTACATCGGCGATCCCGCATGGCTTGAAGGCTGGACTGCCCTGTTCGGGCCTTCTTGGATTGGACCGCGGTTTGTTTCCGCCCTTTGTGCATTAACGGCTGTTCTATTGATGGCCCGGCTTACCGCCCGATGGAGCCGCGACGATATTGCCGGTGCGGCGCTTCCCCTCGGTTACTTGCTTTTTCCCCCTGCGGCTTTTGTTTTCACCCAACCCCTTCCTCACGCTTTGGTCGCTCTTTTGACTCTCATCGGCCTGGATCTTGTTGCTTCATCAAAGGGCCGGTCTCGATCGAGGGTTCTTATTCTTTTAGGTTTGATCAGTGTTGTGCTCACAGCCCTCGACGCAACAGGCGCCGCCATCGCTGTAGGATTGCTCGTCATATTTGCATTGCGCCAAGGCACGAACACGAGCGACAGGACAGGCACTATCTTCTTTGCATTGATAATTGCCGGACTTGGATGGAGCCTTCCTTATCTGTCCCTTCCTCTCACATCCGGTGTGGGCGATGCAGGTCCCCCGTCCACCTCCATCTTTGCAACCTTCATCCTGCCTTACAGCATGCTTTGGGTCGGGCTGGGTTTTGCGGTCCTCGCTTTGTCCCTGTCCGAAGACTTACGCGGTCTAATGACAAAGGAAGATATCCGCCGGTCGTTGCAAATCATGGCCGCGTTTGTCTTCGCGGTTTTTTGGATTTTGTTTCATCCGCGGTTAAGTGACGATGGTCTAACCATCGCCATGAACGGCATCTTGACTCTCGGCTTGATGGCGACATTGCCGTTGGTGATTTGGATCAGACGCGTCATGCCCCAGCTGCGCTCACTCGTTGTTTGGATTCTGTTGCCTGTGATCATGTACAGTTGTTTTTGGGTCATCCTCGGACCCATCGACTTAGACGGATTTCCCTATGACCGGTTGCGGGACCCGGTGAGGCTAGGATTGGCGCAAACGCCAGGGTAAGGGCGCACGGCGCGCCGTCACCGTGGCGATGGCGGCAAACCCGAGGGCATAGGCGATAAACGTCGCCTGCGCTGCGCCAATGAGGCCGTTGGTCTGAATCAGAACGTACGTCAAGCCCACATTGAAAAGGGCGACACCGGCACTGGAAATGGAAATCCATCCGGTGGCCTCACTGTAGTAGAGATAAGACGCAGTCAATGCCCACAAACCCTGGGCGACGAAGGCGGCAACGATCCAGACAAACACCGGCGTCGAAGCGGCATAAACGTCGCCGAAGATCCACGGCAGGGCGAACCAGCCGACAACGGCAAACCCCACACCCGACGCCAGATACACACCGGCGACCGTGTATCCCGCTTTGGTGGCGGTCAGTAACGCGTTCGCAGAACCATCCTTGAGACGTTCGTAGAACCACGGCGTCCATGCACGGTTGACGGATTGGGACATGAGGAACATCACCTGACCCACCTGGTAACCAATGGTGTAGATGCCAGCGGCCGCTTCATCGATGAGATTGACCAACAGAATGCGATCCGTTGCAGTCACCAAAGCAGCGCCAATCATGTGTGGTACCAAAGGCGCGCCATAACGGACGATGTGTGAGAGATGGTCTTTGCCGACGCGGAGTGCCAAGAGGTGTTGACGCCACAACCAAAGCAAGCCAACGCCGGCGACACCACCGTGGGAGATGATCAAGACGGTGATCAGATCTTCCCACCCAGCCAATCCGGAAAGGACGAACACCAACAAAAGCCCGTTCAGCACCAAAGCTCTGCCAATGCGCCAGACACCGAAGCGGACGGGGTGATTGGCCATCTGATTGAGAACTAGGACCAGGCCAACAATAGTTTGCGCCCACGCAACAAGTATCCAAGCCCAGAACCATGATCCCGGTACCGGTACGACCATGGTCAATGTCGGCGCCAAAGTGCGCAGAGCAATAAAGACGAGGATCGCCAGAATGACGGTTAGAAACAGTCCGGTGGCGATATACGCGGGGTAGTCGGTTTCACCCCGGTCCACATAGCGGCGACCTGAGGCCGTTTCCATGCCGAGCCCCACCAGGGGCATGAGCAGATTCACGCCGACCAGAAAAAGCGCATAAATGCCGTAGTCTTCGGGCGTCACCGTTCGCGTGATGACCGGGATCACCAGGAGCGGAAAAAGGGACGCAAGGCCATTTATCAGCACATAAACGCCAGCATCGCTGACCAGCGGCAGCGCCATCAGGCCCCGGGCAAAGCGCGTTAAACCACTCAAAACCCTTGCTTTTCCGCCATTTTCCGCGAATCCTTTGCTGCTCAGTGGCAGATCGCCCCGCCGGTCCCCTAAATGCCATAACCCAAAATTAAGGGAAACCCGCTAAGTCCTTGTTTTAACGGGGCATCCACCGCCTAAACCTAAGCGTTTATGGACAAGAAGGCAGTTCATGGTCCATAGTGTCGCAGATCACATGCGAAACCGGCCCCGCGGTCGGCGAACAATTGACCTGCGGTTGGCGCGCGATGGCAAGGCTGTCTCGCGCCTTTCTCATTTGCGCCATCGCTTAATAGGGTGTTGCCAATCGAGAGGAGGCCACACAGATAAAGGCTATCGCCGGAGAAGAAAGCAGCGTGTGACGATCATGGCGTTTGGGACCACATATTTCATGACCATCGGAAAGGGTATGGCCCGGTTTGGTGCAGCCATGCTCGCCGGTGTCATTGTGGCCGTCCCCGCTCATGCTCAGCTGGAAGACATCATGAAACAGCTGGACGCGACGGGTCAGGCCCGCGTCATCGTGCGCATGCAGGACGTGTTGCAACCGGGTCGGTGGGAAGGCGCTGTCTCCGTCATTGACCAACGGGCCGCGGTTCGCTCCATGCGCCGATCATTCGACTCCGCTTTGCTTGAAAGCGATATTGTGATCGATCGCTCGTTCTCAAGCTTGCCTTTCGTTGGTGTGAAACTGGATCGCGAACGTTTGGGTGCGCTGATGACCTTGTCCGAAGTGGCTGGTGTCTATCCGGTTACCATCGAGCGCAAAGCCCAAGTCAAAGTGAGGCCGGCGTTGACATCGTCTACGCCATCCATCGACGTGACAGATGCCTGGGCGCTTGGCCATGAAGGTCAAGATCAAACGATTGCGGTGATCGACGGAGGGTTTGACACCTCACATGCCATGCTGTCCAACAAAGTTGTTGGAGAGGCCTGCTTCTCGGCCACGTTCGGTACGGACACGTTTAGCCAATGCCCGGGCGGGATCACACCACAGATAGGATTTGGTGCAGCGTCCAACTGCCCTTCCGATTCAAACCGGTGCGATCACGGCACCCATGTCGCTTCCATTGCCGTGGGCAATGACGGCACCAATTATGGCGTTGCCCGTGCTGCCAACCTCATGCCCATCGACGTGTTCTCCGAAGTCACAGACGACGAAGACTGTTCCCCAAATCCTGCTCCGTGTGAATTGACGGACTCCCTGGCGGTCCTCGATGCGCTCAACTATGTCAACGAAAACGCGGAAGACTTCAACGTCGTGGCGGTGAATCTCAGTTTGGGCGGCGGGGAAAACATGGGGCCGTGCGATTCTGATCCTCGTAAGGTTGTTGTCGACATGCTGCGGGAAAAAGGTGTGGCCACGATCGCAGCATCGGGGAACGAAGGCTACGACGACGCCATTAATGCGCCGGCTTGTATTTCCTCCGTCCTTTCCGTCGGTGCGACCAACGATAAATCCGTCGTTGCCGCTTTTACCAATGTGTCGTCCCACCTCGATTTCATGGCCCCAGGGATCAGCATCCGGGCAGCCCGGGCCGGCGGTGGATTGGTGACACGCAGCGGAACCTCCATGGCAGTGCCGCATTTGGCCGGCGCCATTGCCGTGATCCGGTCCGCCTTTCCCGAGGCGACGGTTGATGAAATAGACGAAGCACTGACAAGATCAGGCATTCCAGTCACCAAACTGGACCTGGAATTCGACACACCCCGTATTCTGGTCAATCAGGCTATTTTGACGCTGCAGGGCATCAACGTCCGCGTCTTCAACAATGTGATTGGCTCACGGACGACCGATGTTGGTCAGTCGTTCATTCGCCTCTACAACAGCTCCGATGAAGACGGACGGGCCCGCGTGTCCTTGAGAGATTCCGAAACCGGCGCACGTCTTGGGCGCTGGATAAGCCCGAATATCCCGGCCCATGCGTCATTTCAGTTCAACGTTTCAAAACTTGAATCGGAAGCCGCTGCGGACGTGGCCATCGCCACGGATGAGCGCACCTATTACAACCTGGTCGTTGAAACGGAATTCGAAGGATCCATGCAGCACGTTCTTTGGCAGAGGAACGCAGGCGTCATTTCAAACATGACCAGTTGTGCCGATGGGGTGGACGGAGGCGAGCGCTCCCTCTTGAATGTTCACAGCCCCAATGTCGTCCAATACCCGTCGTCAGTGCGTATCTATAACTCGGGTACGGCAGGGGACAGCGCGACGCTTGATATATACAACGCAAGTACGGGCGAACGGCTTGGTACTTGGAACAGTGGTGTCATTGACGCCGGCGCGGCCCAAGAAATTACCATCGCCGAATTGGTTGAGGATCTTGAGCTCGAACCCAATGAGAACAATACCTTGGCCGACTCCGCTGGCAATTTGCCAACCCATATCAACATCGAAATGCAGGAGTCCTTTACCGGACACATGCAACACACGGTGCGCAACACGATTTCCAATGTGTTGACCGATATGTCTGCCAAATGTGCCTTGGGCAACTGACGCATTGCGACATCTGCTCTCTCGACCTATGTTGATTCCGATCAAAGTAAGGCAGAATGAAACCATCGTACCGTCTCACTAGTTTGAAACGTGTGTTCATGGAGACGATGCGTGAGTTTAAAGACAGTGCGGCTCGAATTGGCCCGAACCATCGTCGAGGATCATCCTGACGGCAACCCCAATCACGGTTACGAGTTCCATGCACCGTTGACGGCTGATGGCAGCCTCGATGCCGAATCCTGGCCCGATCAGAAGGAACTGTGTTCGGTACGCCGTTTTGAGGACGATCTTGAGGACGAGCATGGTCTTCTCCTCAATCTCGGGGACGACCGGTGGGTGTTCTCCTATGAACCTGGCGACGATGACGACGAGCCCATCTTCCGGCTCTCGCTTCATCGGTTTCAGACAGGCGAATATGTGTCAATCACGGAACATGATGGTGCGCAGAGAACGTTTCAGGTCAAAGCCGTTTCCGACTACAGGCCGGCCTAAAAACCAACGGTTTTGCTACACCGCCAGTAAACCTTACACGGTCACCATGCTTTGACCGGCCTTGATCAGTTCTTCTTTCGGCATGTCCTCACGACGTTCGGGCACCTCTACACCTTTCTGACAGGCGGGCCGGCCCGCCATCTCTTCGTGCCAGCGTTGAAGGTGGGTTAGTCCGTCTATGGACACGCCCGACCATTCGTGTGTACGCACCCACGCCCAATTGGCGATGTCGGCAATGGAATAGTCACCGGCCAGCCACTGGTTGTCTTTCAACCGCGTGTTCAGCACCTCAAACAACCGCCGGCTTTCGTTCTGATAACGGTCTATGGCGGCGGGGATGTTTTCGGGGAAATACCGGTAGAACACGTTGGCTTGACCCATCATCGGCCCGATGCCGCCCATCTGAAACATCAGCCACTGCATCACCAACGACCGGCCTTTGACATCATCCGGTATGAGTTGTCCCGTTTTCTCAGCCAGATAGACGAGCATGGCTCCCGATTCAAAGACAACGAAATCATCCTCATCGTGGTCGATGATCACGGGAATGCGGCCATTGGGGTTGAGCGCCATAAACCATGGTTCTTTTTGCGTTTTGTCCTGCAATTTGATGGGCGTTACCGAATAGGGCAGTTGCATCTCTTCCAATGCAATGGAGACCTTATGGCCGTTCGGCGTACGGGACGTCAGTAACTCGATCATCGTGTGCGGTTGCCACGTTTTGGAAAGGGCAAAAAAAGGGTCATATCATAGATCCCCGTTTCTTGAATCGCCGCCGGCGCGGCTGTCCGATTACGATTTTGAGTGGCAGTTTGACCGTTTCATAAACGATTAGGGCTATAACGATGCCGATAAAACTATAGATCAGCGCATTGGCGTCTAATGGGATTGCTGGAACAAAATTGGATAGGGTGGCGGTGAGGATGGCGTCGTCCGCGTGACGCAAAAAAACCAACGGCCGGGTGACGACACCGGATTCCACAATGGCCGTATAAGCTGTGTTCAATTCTTCCACCCGCAACCTTGCGTCTGTTTCGATTTCACTGCGGACGGCTTCACTCATGGTCTGATAGCGTACACCGTTTACGATGCGATCGAGATTTAACCTGGCTTCATCGAGGTGACCACCCAGCCGCTGCACGTACTGATCTATGATGGCCTGAGTCTGAGACGCGGCCATAGCCGCGCATGCTGCAATACTGGCGCCCAGCAACAGGTCAATTTTGTTCAATACCCAAAACACGCCATCAATATCCTTCCTCCGTCTCGATCATTGTAACGACACCGGCCCGATCATTCCAATCGGAGGGCTGGCGGTCTATAAGACGGTCCGTACAGCCCGAATGTGGCGATAAGAGTGTGGCGTTAGTACGTCAACTGTATCAGTGGACTTTCCATGCGTGTCGATCTGTTCGACTTTGTGCTGCCCGAAGACCGAATTGCAGACCGGCCCGCTGTCCCGCGCGAGACTGCTCGACTACTTAATGTTACGCCACAGGGATTTGCTGATTACCGTATCGGTGATTTGCCGGACTTGCTCAAACCGGGCGATGTGCTGGTCTTAAATGATACCCGTGTCATACCGGCCCGTCTTTTTGGCACCCGGGAAACCGTTACGGTTGAGCTTTTGCTCTACCGGCAGCAGGACGACGGTACATGGCTGTCACTGGCCAAGCCCGCCAAGCGCCTCAAGGCAGAAGACAGGATTATCATCGGAGATAACTTTGTTGCTCACGTTGTCGGCCGGACTGAAGACGGTTCCGTTCAGTTGCGTTTCAACTGTAGTGACCAAGAGTTTACTCAGGCACTCAAACACTATGGGCACACGTCGCTGCCGCCCTACGTCAAACGGCCCGACGATGCCCAAGACCGCAATGACTATCAGACCGTTTATGCCAAACATGACGGCGCCGTTGCCGCCCCGACGGCAGGTTTGCACTTTACACCCGATCTCATGGGAAAATTGAAAGACCGTGGCATTGATATCACCTATCTCACGCTCCATGTCGGACTTGGCACATTTTTGCCTGTGACAGCGGATGACACACATAATCACGTTATGCATCATGAGTGGGGCCAAATCAGTGACGATGTTGCGGCAAAGCTAGCGCAAGCAAAAGAAAACGGTCAGCGTATCGTCGCGGCTGGCACCACGAGTCTGAGGCTTATTGAATCGGCTGCAGACGGGACCGGACATATCAATCCGTTTCGCGGTCTGACGGATCTCTTTATTGTCCCCGGGTTCCGTTTCAATGCAGTCGATGTCCTGATGACAAACTTCCATTTGCCAAAGTCCACCTTGTTTATGCTTGTCTCCGCATTCGCCGGACTGGAAAAAATGAAAGCCGCCTATCAACACGCCATCGACAACGGTTACCGGTTTTACTCCTACGGGGATGCCTGTCTGCTGGAACGGGAACAAGGTCCGTGAGCACGCCGTCGTTTGCTTTCAATGTGGAAACGACGGATGGCATGGCCAGGACGGGGCAGCTGATAACGGCCCACGGACTAGTGGACACGCCCGCCTTCATGCCAGTGGGAACGGCAGGGACGGTGAAAGCCATGACGGTGGAGACGGTCGCCTCCACCGGCACGCAAATGATTCTCGGCAACACCTATCACCTTATGCTGCGGCCCGGGGCCGACCGGATTGCTGCTCTCGGGGGATTGCGCAAATTCATGCGCTGGCAAGGCCCCGTGCTGACGGATTCCGGCGGGTTCCAAGTGATGTCGCTGGCCAAACTCCGCACCTTGTCCGAAGACGGTGTCACCTTTCAGTCTCGCCTTGACGGCAGCCGCCATCACCTCACGCCCGAAAGCGCGATCGCTATTCAGCACCAGTTGGATTCGACAGTGACAATGGTGCTGGACGAATGCACCCCCTATCCGGCAACGGAAAAGGAAGCGGCGGACAGCATGAAGCTTTCCATGCGTTGGGCGGATCGCTGCCGTACTTCTTTTGCGCGGCGGCCCGGATATGCCCTGTTCGGAATCGTCCAGGGCGGGGTGTATTCAAACCTACGGGCGGACTCTGCCAAAGCGCTAACAGACCTCGGCTTCGACGGCTATGCCATCGGCGGCCTTGCCGTTGGTGAAGGCCAGGATCTGATGTTCGAGATAACTGAAAAAACCGTGCCCCACCTGCCACAAACCGCTTCCCGCTATCTTATGGGTGTGGGTAAGCCACTCGATATCATTGGTGCCGTACAACGGGGGGTCGATATGTTCGACTGCGTGCTGCCGACCCGCTCCGGGCGGACAGCGCAGGCGTTTACCCGTTACGGAACGTTGAACCTGCGCAACGCGCGGCACGCGGATGACCCCAGACCATTGGACGAAAGCCTCAAATGTCCTGCCAGCCAGGATTACAGCCGCGCCTATCTGCATCATTTGATCAAAGCGGATGAGATTCTCGGCATGATGCTGCTGTCCTGGCATAATGTGGCGTTCTATCAACGACTCATGGCGGATCTCCGTGACGCAATCCGATCCGGAACCCTCGACACCTTTGCCCGGACCTTCCACGCGGACTGGTCTCGGGGTGACATCGATCCCCTCTGACGATCTCGATAATCTAAAAACGTCATTAAAGGACGAAGCGCACCGGCTGGGGTTTGATTCCTTACGGGTAACGCAGGCACGTCTCGACGATGGGATTTCTCATGACTTTGATGCCTTTATCGCCGGCGGCTTTCATGGCGATATGGTGTGGATGTCCAATACGGCTGAGCGTCGCCGCGATCCGAAAACCCTTTGGCCCGAAGCAAAGACAGCGATCCTGCTCGGTCTCAACTATGGACCGCGTCATGATCCGCTGCCCCTGCTTGAACACACTGACCGCGGTTTCATCAGCGTCTATGCCCGCGGCCGCGACTACCACGACATCATTAAACGTAAACTGAAAGCCCTTGGGCGGTGGCTGATCGATCATGCCGGTGGGGACGTCAAGGTGTTCGTCGATACCGCACCCATTCTGGAAAAACCTCTGGCTGCTGCAGCCGGTCTGGGCTGGCAAGGCAAACACACCAATTTGGTCTCCCGGGACTTTGGATCCTGGCTCTTTATCGGCGAAATTTTGACCACTCTTGAATTGCCGCCCGATCCGGCGGAGACGGATCATTGCGGATCGTGCCGCCGCTGTCTCGATGTTTGTCCGACAGAGGCATTTCTGACATGCGGCCAAATCGATGCCCGACGCTGTATCTCCTATCTGACCATCGAGCACAAAGGTCACATCGACCGCGATCTCCGCCCCCTCATGGGCAATCGCATTTACGGGTGTGATGATTGCCTTGCCGTGTGTCCATGGAACAAATTTTCAAGAACAGCATCTGCGCAAGCCTTAGAATTACGAGAGGCATTGGATGGTCCGTTGTTGTCCGACCTTGTTTCCCTCAACGATGCTGAGTTCCGCGCCATGTTTAAGGGTTCGCCGATCAAACGCCTCGGTCGGGACCGGTTTGTCCGTAATGTGCTCATTGCCATGGGAAATAGCGAAGATCCAAAGCTTGCGGATGCCGTTATACCCCTTTGCCGGGATGATTCTCCTCTGGTACGGGCAATGGCCGCCTGGGCTCTATTACGCCTTGCGCCGGAAAAAGCTCGGGCAATGAAAAAACGGGCTCTAGAGGAGGAAGATGATGCCGATGTGCGGACTGAGTGGGCTGCAGTATGAGCTGGTTGCTGCCAATCATTCTCCTCTCATTCGGATTTCCTAAAGCGGAAGCCAGTCAATTCGCACCCAACTCCTTTCAGGATTGTCCCAACTGTCCTGTTATGACCGTCGTTCCTCCCGGCAGGTTCATCATGGGCGCCGACGATCAACGGGAAAGTTACGGACCGGCGCACGATCGGTCCATTGCACAACCCTTCGCCGTCGCTCAAACCGAAACCACGTTTGCGCAGTATCAGACCTGTGTTGACGCCGGCATCTGCAAAACAATCGAGAACGATCATGGCTGGGGCCGAGGGCACCAGCCGGTGATCAATGTGTCGTGGCACGATGCTAACGATTATGCGGATTGGTTATCACGAATTACCGGCAAGCCCTACCGGTTGCCGACCGAGGTGGAATGGGAATATGCCGCCCGGGCCGGGACGGTTGCCCGGTACCCCTGGGGCGAAGCGGTGGGTGAAGGAAACGCCAATTGCCGTAACTGCGGGACTGACTGGAGCGGCAGGAAAGCCGCTCCGGTGGCTCAGTTTGCACCCAATGGTTTCGGTCTCTACGACATGAATGGCAATGTCTCTGAATGGGTGGCTGATTGTTGGGTGGAGCGGCATTCACCATTAGAAGGCGCTCCACCAGCCGACTCAAGTCCCCGAGAGTGTACCGCGCGGGTTACGCGGGGCGGGGACTGGTATTACGTCCCCATCCTGTCAACGTCTGCCGCGCGCAAGCCAAACGCACCCATTCTATGGAGTTACACCATAGGATTTCGCGTTGTCGTCGATATAGACGAGTAATGACGACGACAAATGTGGACAGAAACGTACCGCTGTACTCAGTCCGCTGTCGCCAAGGCGCGTGCCATCTGGCTCAGGGCTTCCTGATGGCGCTCATTGTCAATGCTTGAGAAGTTACGCGCCAGCTCAAGGCACATCCGTTGACGCGGCGCAATTTGCTGTTCCGCGCTGTCATCCAAACCGTCGAAGAAATAGCTGATGGGAACGGCCAGAACTTGGGTAATTTCATACAGGCGGCCGGCAGAGATGCGGTTGATACCCCGTTCGTACTTATGAGCCTGCTGATAGGTGACCCCGATCATGTCGGCCATCTGCTGCTGACTTAAGCCCATCATGATGCGGCGTTCCCGGATGCGCGATCCGACATGACGATCAATTTCGCTGGCGCGGTTGGCTGGACCGGTTCTTTCCCGGGGTGTGGCTGAGACAGCCGTTTGTGTTTGAGCCATTGGTATATCCTTCACTAATTCCAGTACCTAATGTTTTTCTACCCGGGGTCGATCAACCAAAAGAGGGAAGCGACACCGTGCTTTTAACGCATAGTACGGCGTCGTTTGGTGCTGTTCCGCAGTCTTAGTGTAAAAAAATGTTAAATTGTAAACAGTTTGTTAAACTGAAGGTTTCGGCATCTCGCTTGTTGTTCGCGCTACTAATAAGTCGATCCTGAAAGACGCGGAGATTCTCTGTAATAGACTGTTATTGCGGATCAATTTTGTTGGCAATGGTGGTTCGGAATCGCCGGATTTTCTATACTGCAAGGCCGGTTCCTTGCAATTTCCGGATCAAAAAATGCGCCCCACATCAGCCGCCCCACATCAGCCAATGACGTCCCTTCTTTAGATCTCTTCCGCACCGCGCTTGAGAACATTCTCGATCAACGGCACGAACTTTATCGGCTCACCGAGTTGATCGATTGGCAGGGTTTTGATGAGGCGTTTGGTGTCTTGTATTGCCCTGACAACGGCTGCCCGGCCAAAGCGACGCGGCTGATGGTGGGGCTTCAATATCTCAAGCACGTGTATGGTCTGTCCGATGACCAGGTGGTGATGCGCTGGGTGGAGAACCCTTACTGGCAGCATTTTTGCGGCGAGGTGTATTTTCAGCATCACCCGCCGATTGATCCCAGCAGCATGTCGCGTTTCAGACGGCGCATTGGCCATTCAGGGTGCGAGAAAATTCTGCGGGCCACAGTTGATGCGGGTGTTCGGAGCAAGACGGTCAAACCCGACGACTTCAAGCGTGTGACGGTGGATACCACGGTGCAGGAGAAGGCGGTGGCCTTTCCCACCGACAGCAAATTGCTGAACCGTTCGCGTGTGCGTCTTGTCAAGCTGTGCCACACACACGGTGTGGTGTTGCGGCAGAGCTACGCCCGTAAGGGCCCTGAGGCGCTGTTGCGGGCCAACCGTTATGGTCACGTCCGGCAGATGAGGCGCATGGGTGGTCAGATTAAGAAGCTCAAGACCTATCTGGGCCGGGTGGTGCGTGACACGGAGCGCAAGATCGCGGGCCATAAGGGGTTGCAGGCGATTTTTGCCGGGGAGTTGGCGCTGGCCAGGCGGCTGCTCAGTCAACAGAAGATGGATCGCAACAAACTGTATAGCCTGCATGCCCCGGAGGTGGAGTGCATCGGCAAGGGCAAGGCCCACAAGCGTTATGAGTTTGGTGTCAAGGCCAGTATTGCAACGACAAACAGGAGCAACTTTATCGTTGGCGGCATGGCGTTGCCGGGGAATCCCTTTGATGGGCATACATTGCCAACAGCGTTGGAGCAGGTGCGCCGTTTGACAGGCTGTGTGGTTGAAGAAGTGTTTGTGGATCGTGGCTACCGTGGCCATGGCGAGGAAGCATCAAGGGTGTACATCTCGGGTCAACGGCGTGGCATAAAAACACAACGGCTGAAACGGTCACTGAAACGGCGTCAGGCGATTGAACCGGTTATCGGCCATCTGAAATCGGATGGACTGTTGGGACGCAATTACCTCAAGGGTACTGAAGGTGATCGCATGAATGTGGCACTGGCCTGTGCCGGCCATAACCTAAGACTGATCCTGAAGCGGCTCAGAATTTATTGCGCCCGCATTTTGGGCGCTACGTTGCTCCGGGACATGATCGGATTGCATGGAACGCGTCTTGCGGCGTCAATCATCCGATGGAAGCGACGGATGGCGTGGCAGACTGAACCTAACAGCACACATCTAACGCTCGTAGTGGTATGAAAAACGGGTTTTTCAGGATCGACTAATTAAGGCCGTCATGCGAAGCATGCTCAAGGCCAATGGCTACCGTCGGGCTCGATGATCTGAGCCACGTCGGACACCATCGGGTCCACATGATCGTCAGGATACTCGAAATCATGGGGAATGTGGTTGTGATCTTGCGTCAGAATCCACTTGTACATGGCCGGGCGCTGGCGGGCCCAGACGGCGGCGGCGCGCTCTGCATTTTCCTTCGGATTTGAGTATGGATCGTGGTGAAAGTGATTGTGCAGGTCGCCGTCGGTGCGGCCGATTGCGAGAATGCCTTTCTCCGACGCAAAGCAGCCGTGATTGATGTAGGCCGGGCGCCAGAAATAGCCGCCGGTGGGCAAGTCGCCGAACTGCATCATCCAGGACGTGCCCCAGATGTGATAGGCCTCCTCGGCGCAATCGTGATAGCTGATGTTGTCCTGCCAGAAGCCCGGCACCATGCAATAAAGAAAGGTGGACGCGCCGGTCTTGGGATCATTGCGCAAGGGTTTGACGCCGCAGCCTGGGGCGACACCCGGCATCCGCCGTGCTGTCATCATCCAGTCCAAACCTTCATAGGCGTTGATCATCTTGAGCTGTTTGGGATCGTCGCAGTCGTCGTGATTGGCATCGGATTCTTCAAAGCTGGGCGGGCCGAAATTGTAGAAGATGAGGGCCAGCGCCCCCTCATCCGACGACCACGCCGGCAGATGAACACCGGCCGGCACAAAGAAATAGGCCCCCTTGCCCCACACTTGATCACCGATTTTCATGGAGCCTTCCATCAGCAGAAATTCGTATTCGGCATAACTAAACCCTGGCGGCTGTGAAAAACCGGCGTCGTATTGCACCGTCATGGTCACCGCACCGGTATCCGTATCCATGCTCAAGGCTTTGTATTGAATGCCGCCCGGCATGCCGGCCAGGGTTATTTTCTTAAAACCAACATCGCGGTCGACAAAGGGCTCGATATGGGGGCGGGCCATGGGCGTCTCCTATTAATTTCCCAAACGGTAGCGCAGCCGATCAGTGGGAGGCAAAAGAAAAGTCCGGCAGGTCACATGCCGGGCTTATCTGCGAACCATTTGCAATTCTTTTACGGCCAGTGACTCCCATCGGGATTGATCATCTGCGCCGGGCCCGACTTCATGGGATCCGAATGGTCGTGCGGATGCTCAAAGTCATGCGGAATGTGGTTGTGCTCCTGGGTCAGGATCCACTTGTACATGGCCGGACGTTGGCGGGCCAAACGGGCGGCTGCTCGTTCCGCGTTCTCTTGCGGTGTCGAATACGGATCGTGATGGAAGTGATTGTGCAAGTCACCATCGGTACGGCCGATGGCAAGAATGCCTTTCTCTGAGGCGAAGCAGCCATGATTGATGTAGGCCGGGCGCCAGAAGTAGCCACCGGTGGGCAAATCACCGAACTGCATCATGAAAGAGGTACCCCAGATGTGATAGGCCTCCTCGGCGCAGTCGTGATAGCTGATGTTGTCCTGCCAGAAGCCCGGCACCATGCAGTACAGGAACGTCATGCCGTGGGTCTTGGTGTCATAGTGCAGCATTTTGAGCAGACAGCCGGGGGCTGTGGCCGGGTATAAGGCGTTGCCGGTCCAGTCCAATCCGTCATAGGAGCTGACGCTGGCGTAGTTCGTCTCATCACAATCGTCGTGATTGGCGTCGGACTCTTCAAAGCTGGGTGGGCCGTGGTTGTAAAAGACCAGGCAAAGTGCGCCTTCATCTGTTGAAATGGCGGGCATGGCCTTACCGGCCGGAATGAAGAAGTAGTAGCCCTTACCGCAGACTTGGTCGCCGATCTTCAACGAGCCTTCCTGAATGAACAGCTCGTAATCGTTGTAGCAAAAGCCAGGCGGTGAATTGTAACCGGCGTCGTACTGCACCGTCATGGTGGCAGCACCGGTATCGGTGTCCATGCTCAAAGTCTTGTACTGCATGCCGTTGGGCATGCCGGCCATGGTCATTTTCTTGAAGCCGACGTCACGGTCGACAAAGGGTTCAATATGTGGGCGGGGCATTGTGCGTCTCCTTTAACTTAGGTGCAGCATCCGTTGTTGCGGGTGCGCCTGCAAACGGTGTGACCTGAAACTCGGCTTAGTAGACGACCTGTAGGGGGCGGCCGTCGCGGGGTCGGATTTCATCCTTGGGAATCACGCGGCGATTTTCCGCATGCCAGTGAAACCCACGGGTCTGAATGCGGTGCAGAAAATCGTTCACCCACTTCTCACGGTCGTCCGCTAAATCTTCCATTTGCTGAACGATCGTTTCGTAGCGCGCGATCTGGTCTTGCAGTTCCTCGTCGAACCACGTTTTTTCTTCGGCCGTCATGTCTGGCCGGAGATTGCCTTTAACGAGTTGACTTCCAACTGTCACAGCGTCCCTCCTTTTTTATCGGTCATCCTTTATAGCAAGAAAACCGGGGCTGAAAACCGGCTAACCGCTGACTCCTTACAATCCTAAAAAGACGATGGCACTGCCGGACAGCGCCACAGCGCCGCCCGCGGCGGCATGGCTGAACCGGGCGGCCGGCCCCAAAGTAACCTTGCGTAAACCCGCCAATCCGGCAGCCACCAGCGCCGTCATGGTCACCAATGTGGCCAGGCCGAAGACAGCAGAGACGACGATCACACCACCCCAACTGGCCGCGGCAGCCGGATACATCAACACCGGGATCAACGGCTCGCAGGGCCCGAGAACGAAAATGACGAACAAGGCCCATGGCGTCAGACCAAAACCCGATGTGGCCCCATGAGGAGCGGTGTGAACGTGACTATGACTGTGGTGATGGGTGTGTTCATGGGTGTGCATGATCCCGTCACCGTGATGGTGCGCGTGGGTATGGGGCCGGTCCTTGATGGCCCGCTTCATGCCCCAGGCAAAGTACGTGACGCCGAACGCGATCAGAGCCCAAGCCGCCCAATCACCGCGGACGGATTCGACAAGTTCCAAATTGCCGACGGCCACGCCAATGGAAATGCCTATGGCCCCCAAAGTCACCGAGCTGGCCACATGGCCCAGGCCACATAGGCTGGTGACGCCGAGGGCCTTGGCAAAGGACCATCGCCGGGCTTTCGCCATGACGATGAAGGGCAGATAGTGATCCGGCCCGAGCAGTGTATGCACGCAGCCGATGGATGCCGCTGTCAGCACCAACACCAGAAGTTCAGGTGTCAAAACGTCCCCAAGACTTTTGTTACTTATTGAACCGGACAGGTAGCGGGATTCTGGCGGGGAGGCAAGACCAACTAGGCCCAGACAAAGGGTAAAATTTTCTAAAGTGAGGTCTTTAGCGGTCTTGTGACCGGGCTGGAGTGAGACGGTCCAAACGGACCCTATGGCGCTCGTCCGACAGCAGAGCTAAACCGCCGTAAACGGTAATCAGCACGCCTAGGCCCGTGGCGCCGACAATGAGAAACATTATCAATATCTGATAACGCACCGCATCGGTGGGTGGGACACCGGCGAGAATCTGCCCGGTCATCATACCCGGCAAAGCGACGAGGCCTGCCGTCGCCATGGCATTGATGGACGGCATCAGGCCGTTGCGGATGGACGACCGCATGACGGGACCGCACGCCTGCCAGCGGGTCGCGCCAAGACAGAGCTGGGCTTCGATGGCAGTGCGGTCGCGGGTCATGCCGGTTGTGAGTGTGTTCAAGGACAGCGCAATGCCGGTCATGGAATTACCGAGGATCATGCCAAGGATGGGAATGGCGTATTGCGGATCGAACCAAGGGTCAGGGCGAATTTGCGTGGTCAGAGCAAGGATCGTGACCAGCATGGAGGCAAAGGTCATGGCCGAAGCGCCCAGACCGTATGACCAAAGCCCTTGCAAGGTCCGTTCCTGACGCGCCGTCACTTCATATCCGGCAAAGCCCACCATGACCAAGGCAATGGCGCCGGTCCACCAGGGCGACGCCAAAGCGAACAGCGTGGTGAGAATAAATCCGATGAGCAAAAGCTGAATGACCATGCGCAAGGTGGCGATGGTCAAAGTGCGCTCCAGTTTCAGACCCAGCACAACGGAAAGAACACCGTTGGCCAAAATCAAAATGGCGCCGATAGCGAGATCGGAAACACTGAGCGCGATGTAATTCATAGCGGTGCGCTCTCCTGATCGACAGCAACGCCACCGTCTTCCACATGGGCCATGCGTGCACCAAGGCGTGCAGCCTGTTCCTGAATATGGGTGACAATGATGAGCGTGGTGCCGGCGGCAAGTTTGCCTTTTAAAACGGCCTCAACCGCTGCGGTCGCCTCGGCGTCCAGGGCCGACGTGGGTTCGTCGAGCAACAAAACCTCGGGGTCTTTTTGCAAGGCCCGCGCCAAAGCCAAACGTTGCTTTTCACCCGTGGACAGTTGTGTGACCGGCCAATCCAAACAGGAAGGATCCAAAAGAAGATTTGCCAACACCGTCATTACCGTCGAATCGGCTGGCATGTGATCGGCCACGTGATCGCCCCACCATCCGGACTCCGCCGGCACATAAGCCACGGATCGGCGCCATCGAGGAGCGGGCACGCCAGACCGCTTGAACGTTTGGGTTTCCGCCTCTCCCCCGTTCACATCCAGATCAGCGATGGCACGGAGCAACAAGGTCTTCCCCGCCCCGGACGGACCGGTAACGGCCAAACAGGCGCCGTCGGGCAACTCGAGTGAGACCGGAGCGAGATTTAAAGGCTGGAGATTGTGAAGTCGTAACACGGGACCATGGTGCGCTGGTTCAACCGCCGGCGTCCAGATCACCGCCGACGCGGATCACCGCCCGGCCTCTGACTTGTCGGGTTTCCAAGCGCTGGTGAAGATCGGCCACCTCTTCCAATGCCACTTCTTCGGTGATGGGAACCTTCCACACACCTGTGGCTACATTGTCGATGATGGTGCGGGCGGAGTCGCTATCCGGTGGATCCTCTATCGGAGCCACATTCATTCCCGCCACGCTGATGTTCTTGAAAATGAGGGTGGGAATGTCCACCGGCTCGGGCATGGGCCCGGAGGTGGCGCCGATGTAAACAAGCCGGCCCATGGGCGCCAGCACATCGATGTTATGAGCCGCGTTGGGTCCGCCATTGCCGTCGACAATGACATCCACCCCGCGCCCGCCGGTGGCCTCTTTGACCGCGTCAACCCAGTCATCGGTGGTGTAATCGAAGACGTGATCAGCGCCGAACGTCTTGGCGAACGAAACTTTTTCCTCTCCACCGGCCAATCCAATGACCGTGCACCCCACACTCTTTGCGATCTGCGTGCCCATGATGGCAATGGGTCCGGCAGCGGAATGCAAGAGACAGGTCTCGCCCGGCTGCAGACGGCCGGCCTTGTAAAGGGCGTACCAGGCCGTGGTCGAGCAACCGCGATAGACGCAGCCCGTTTTAAGATCGATGCGGTCATCCAAATCCAAAAGTTGCGTGGCATCGGTGGCGATGGAGTAATCCGCATAGGCGCCGAAGCTGGAGCGGGAAATCACCCGCTTGCCCATGAGCAACGCATCCACACCCTCGCCCACCGCATCGACAATGCCCGTATGCTCCAGTCCCGGGGTGAACGGAAAGGCAATCGGCATGAACGTGATCTTGCCGGCTCGGGCCATGGCATCGAACGGGTTCATGCCCACATAGGCGACACGCAGACGCGCCTGGCCGGGGCCAGGCTCAGGGACAGGAACCTCCCTCAGTTCCATGGCCTCCGGTCCGCCGAAAGCGTCCATCTGTATGGCGCGCATCGTCTGTGTCATGCCGTCTCTTCGATCAATTCCATCAATGCACCGGAGCCCGGGTTGCGCACCATGGCCGCGCGGCGCGATCCGTCGCCAGGGAGAATAATCTCAACCGGTTCTGAATACACGTTAGCGCCAATGGCGGCACATGTTTCAAGGGCCGTGTCCAAATCCGCCACCAAAAACCCCTGAGCCAGATAACCGATGTTGGGCGCTCGGGCGAGATCCCCTTTTGACGGTGCTTCATAATTGAGGGGATGGGACAAGGCGATCTTGCCGAAGGGGTGATCGCTGGCAACGAATGTTGCGCGGGTGTGTGCATTTTTTAGCCGGTCGAGAAAGTGATTGGTCTCTGGCTTATCGAGCACATCGTCGATGATGACATGCAGGCCGAGAACCTCGGTGTAAAACGCCATGGCTTTGTCGTGATCGGTGATGGAATGGGACGTTGTCGCCACTTGGGTGAAACCGGTTTTGGTTTTGCCTTCCGCATCGACAACGGCGCGCAGTTTGCCGACAGCAGTGCTTTCATCGCCGGTCAGCTCCACCAGATTGATGGCAAGATTGTCCGGTCCGTCGAACAGGACTTCCACCGGCTGGCCTGCTGCAGCGCTGACCTCGTAGCCGACCGGTTCTGACCAGAAAGGATATCCTTTGGCCTGCAGGTCCTTGGTGGTGGCGCGGATGTCGTCCACATAGAAATTCAGGTTCCACAAACCCCGGTACGTGCGGTCCCCGGGCTGGGCGATGGGTTTGCGGTCGTCGGCATGAAAGTCGATGGCCAGCACCCGGCCGACTTTTGACGCGCCTGCAGAAAACAGAATCGCTTCTGCCGAAGAGCCTTGCGGCAGTTGCCAGTGGGTTTCGAACGCAGCGCCGCTAAAGGTTTCTGTTGCACTGGCGTCCAAACCGATCACCTCGCCATAAAAAGCACGGGCCGTTTCCAATGACGAAACGCCGAGAACGGCGATGCTGAGGGGGGATGCCATCAGTTATGCGCCATCAACGCTTCGTCGATGTCCTGGCCTGAGCGCATGTTGTCCATGCCGAGAGCCGCAAACCCGCAAAGTAGCAGCGGCGGGACGGTGGCTAAGGCGAAGGCCAATTCCCATCCGAGGGGGTCCACCGCCCAAGCCACGGCAAGCGGAAACAGGATATGTCCGGTGTTGATGCCGAAGGTTCCCGCAATGGCGACGCCTGTTGCCCGCATGTGGGTGGGAAATTGCTCGGTGAGGAAAGTCCCCATGACCGCGTTTGAGCCATAGAAAAAAGCCGCCATAAGACTGAACCAGAGGATATCGCCGGCAAAGGTTGTGGGAATCCAAATCAAGCCGCACATGGCCAAAGCGCCGAGCCAATTCCAGATGACGATGGTGTTGCGCCGGGTGGTGACGAACTCACCCACCAATGAGGACCCGATATAGCCAAGTATTCCGATGCCGTAGGCAACACCGACAACCAGGGTGGCCGTCTCTGGGCTATAGCCTCGCACTTCGTTGAAAAATGACGGGAAGTAAAACGCCGTACCGGCATAGGCACCGCCCGACATAAAAAACAGCGTAAAGCACAACACCGTGCGTTTGCGCATATCGGGGGCAAACAGAGCCCGAATGCGATGGCTCCAGGTTTCTTCCGGATTGGCCTTAATGCGCGATTGACGCGTTTCCTCAAACCGCCGGCTCTCTGGAAGAAATCGCCATAGCGACAAGGCGATGGGTACGACAAAAAGCGCTGGCAGAAAAATCGCCCGCCAGCCGAAGTTGGCCATGAGAGGGGCTGCAATCATTGCCGCCGTGAACCAGCCGATGGGATACCCGCATTGCAAAAATCCGGTCATCAATCCGCGGTACCGGGCGGGGGCCGCTTCAGAGGTATAGGTAACAACAATAGGGGCGATGCCGATGGACACGGCAAAACCGACCGTGCGCAACACCGCCAGAGTGATGAAATCGGGCACCCAAAAGTGCAAACCGACGAGCAGCGCTGACGCCGAGAGGGTGCCGACAAAGATGATCTTGCGGCCGTAGCGGTCGGCCAGGCTGCCCATAATGACGGCGGAGATTGACGCAAGGATGAATGACGCGGTGAGGATCCAGCCGATTTCATCCAAATCCCGTCCAAACTCGTTTCTGATGCCCGGAACCGCATAGCCGAACAAAGACTGATCCAAATTGGTCAGAGTCCAGCCCAGGAGACAAACGCCGAAGATCAACAACGGATATCCCCGGACCTGTGTGGTGAAATCTCTAACGGAAAACGAACGCATACTGTGTCCTCAATCCGGTGAATCCAGGAATCGAATCACTTCTTCGGCAATTTCACCGGGAATCTGTTTGAACGCAAACCGGTCGACCCGGCGAAAGTCGACGACTTCCACGTCACGAATGATGTCTTTCGCACGAAAAGCCGCGTCATTGGGAAAATCATGCATCACCAACGCCAAAGTTTTTTGACGAATGAGCGGTTGTTTGTCGATGGTGGGATACTGGATGGCCGCCCGCTCGGCCCAATCCCAGTCGGCTCCAGGTAGAATGCCGTCGACAAACCCTTCCAAACGATAATCCGTCAGTTGGGGCGGCTCGGACTTGGCTTGGGTCAACGTTGTCGTCAATGCATTGAGAACATACGACCCGTCGTCGCTCCACGTCTCAAATTGCTCCCAGCGTTCCATGCGGCCCGGACGCTCTTCTGCTGTCCAGACCGGGGAAGAAACGAGAATGAGACGGCGGATCATGGTTGGCCGGGTGACGGCAAGTTCCGTCGCAATGAGGGATCCCGTGAGATAACCAAGAACATCGATTGGGGTTTCTTCACCGCCGTACCCCAGCGCGGCAACGGCATCCCCGAGCGCGGCCGCGTAGCCCTCCAAGGGTACGGGCGTCGGAGGAGGTTCGGACTGGCCGTAGCCGGGCGTATCGAAAGCAATGACAGTCCGATCACGGCCCATGATGCGTATGAATGGATCGAAGTGACGGCTGGAACCGGGCGTGTGATGAAAGCAAATCAGCGGCGGTTTGGTGGTGTTTTGAACCGGCTGCGCAATGCGGTAATGCACCTGACCAAAAGAACTGTCCACATAGCCGCGTTTGACGGTTATCTCCTGTGCGAGTGCAGGCGTCAGAAAAACAACGCCGCTCACGACGAATATGGAAAACGCTTTCATCATGGCGCGGGCAGTCTGGAACTGCCGGCGTGTGGACGCAAGGCCGGGCAATTTGGCAAGCACCATTGCCCCTGATGCGTTAGGGCCGATAGCATCGCCGCAACCATGAAAGACTTGCTCAAATGATTACCGTACGCGGTCTAACCGCAACCTATCGCCTGGGACGGGAAACCATCACCGCCCTCGATGGTGTTGATCTCGATGTGGAAGCCGGCCAGGTGTTTGTCCTGCTTGGCCCGTCGGGTTGCGGCAAGACCACCCTGCTCCGCTGTCTGGCCGGATTGGAAGTGCCAGTCAAAGGAACCATCACCATCGATGGCACGGTGTTGTCCGACGCCGGTGATGGAACGTTCACACCACCGGAAGACCGGCCGCTGGCCATGGTGTTTCAGTCCTACGCCATGTGGCCGCATATGAGTGTATACGACAACGTGGCGTTTCCTCTGAAAGCGGGGCGCAGGCGTCTGGCCAGCGCTGATGTTCCCAATCGTGTTCATGAGGTGTTGGAACTGTTGGGTATCGCTCATCTGCGTGACCGCTCGGTCACGACATTGAGCGGCGGCCAACAGCAACGGGTCGGTCTGGCCCGCGCCATTGCCTTGCAGCCCCGTGTGCTGCTCATGGACGAACCGTTGAGCAACTTGGACTTCCGTCTTCAAGTGGAACTACGCGGACAATTGCGCACACTCATGCATGAACTCGACCTCACCACGGTGCATGTCACCCACAATCAGGCAGAGGCCTTGGAGATGGGTGACCGCATTGCCGTAATGGATGCGGGCCACGTCATCCAGGTGGGTGATCCGGAAACCATTTATCACCGGCCTGTCGATGAACATGTAGCCCGTTTCGTCGGTGACATGAATTTAATCGCGGGCGCCATCGTACAGCACGGTCACGGTACGGCGTTGGTGCGCACCGCGCTGGGGACCTTCCAGGCCATGACCACCGACGAAGCCGGTTTGTCCGTTGGTGCCCGCTGCCTCTTGGGCATCCGCCCCGCCGACGTGGTCGCGCCTGCGGCGGATGACGCCGACCCTAAAACCTGTTTGACGGCCGTGGTGACGGCGCGGCGTTTTCAGGGAGACCGCATGGTCTACACCTTAACCGCCGGCGAAACGACGCTGGACGTGGCCACCCATCATTCGGCACTGATGAGCACCGGCGCCGAAATCAAAGTCCAGTTGCCTCCTGACCGGTCAATCGCCGTGCGTCCTTCAAGGACCGAATCCGAGTCATGACCCGCATTACACCAATAGGCGTCATCTATGGGGGCGCGCTTCTGGGTTTGACTCTTGTAATCGTGTCTTTGGCCGGCAACGTGGTTGGTAGTTTCACCATTGAAGCGCGTTTCGACCGCTGGACCACGGAAGCATACGGACGCCTGTTTTCCGATCCCGGACTGCCGGCCACCATGACGCGCACCATGGCTCTGGGCTTCGGCACCATTTCTGTGACCTTGCTGTTCGCCCTACCCTTTGCCTGGCTGCTGACCCGGACCGATTTCAAATGGAAAACGGGTCTGTTCACGTTGCTGGCGGCCAAGCTGGCCATTCCCGGTTTCATCACCGCCATGGCCTATGTCTGGCTGTTCAATCCTTCCGCTGGCGTGATCAACGAACTCCTTGGCCGCACCAACTACACCGGCGAGGCCGCCTTCAACGTCTATCAGCTCAAATGGCTGTGCCTTTTGCAGGGTTTGGTGCTGGTGCCGGGCGCGGCCTTCATGCTGATCCCGGCGCTGCGCAATCTCGACGGCAGTCTGGAAGAAGCGGCGCGGGTGGCCGGCGTTCCGGCTTGGCAAACTTTTCGCCGGATCGTGTTGCCCTTGCTGGCGCCGGGCGTGTTGGCCGTCGGCATTTTCTATTTCGTCGTCGCCATCGAAATGTTCGACTTCGTTGCCATCATCGCGCCGCCCGGCGATGTGCTGGTGCTGACCATTTACGAAGCATTGAATGCCTTTGACGGATTGCCCGACTACGGATTGGCCGGCGCCGCGGGCGTTGTCCTTTTTGGCCTTAGCGCCGTGGCGATTTTGTTCTACGTGCGCTTCCTGCGTCAGGCACGCAAGTTTGCCGTACTCGGCGGCAAGCGGCGGGAACCCCGGCCCGTGCGTTTGGGATCTTGGCATGGCTTAGCCACAGCCTGGGTTATTCTATGGGTGGTGATGACCGTGGGCCTGCCGGTGGTGACTTTGATTTGGGTTGCCCTGGTGCCCTTCCTTCAGCCGCCGTCCATGAATGCGTTGGAGTCCGTTTCCCTGTACGGTTTTCTCGACGGGTTCGCCTATCTGGGTGCACCGTTGACCAACACCGCCCTGGTCATGGTGGGCACGGTGGTCATGGCGTTGACCTTTGCCATCTGCCTGACCTGGGTGGTCACCCGCAGCCGCTCCAAGATTGCGCCCTGGGCTGATGCATTGGTGTTTCTCGCCCCGGCCGTACCCGCCATCGTCACCGCCACCGCTTTTCAGGTGATGGGCATCGCACTGTATCAGTGGCTGCCTTTGTACGGCACACTGTGGCTGATCATGGTGGCCATGGGCACGCGCATGCTCGCCTATTGCACACGGACCATGAATGCCGCAGCCCTTCAAATTCACCCCGAACTGGAAGAAGCGGCTTGGGTGGCGGGGATAACACGCTGGCACACGTTTACGAACGTGTTCCTGCCGCTGATGGCGCCGGCGTTGTTTTATGCCGCATTGATGGTGGGAATGCTGGCCGCGCGCGATCTGACCCTCCCCTTGATCATGAACAGCGGCAACACACCTTTGGTCTCGGTTTTGATCTTTGACTTACAGACCAACGGCGAGACGGCCAGCGCCGCCGCCGTTGCGCTTTACATGATTGTCGTGCTCGTGATTTTGGCTCTTACCGCCCGCAAGCTCACGGGCATGGCCGAACCCGGCCTTGGTGCTGGAGAGCGTTGACGTTTTGGTTCTTCGCCTCCGTGGACTACACTTAGCTCATGCGCATCGCTTTCTTGTCATTGCTCTTTTGGTGCATCGCAGTTGACGTATCGGCTACGGATTTTCCGCCCGCAGTCGAAGCGTTGATTCCCCAAGCCGAAGCTGAAGGCGAACTGCATGTCTTTGGCGTAACGTTGAATCCCCGTCAGGTGCGTAATTTCGAAAGATCGTTCAACGCCATGTATGGCACCGACATCGCCCTGACTATTTCCGGCGGGCTGCATCCGGTAAAAGCGTCGGAAGTGGCTTTGGCCTACCGCTCGGGTGTACCCACGGGCATCGACGTGTTCTGGACCGGCATTGTCATCGCACTAATTAATACGGGCGCATTGCAAGAAGTGGATTGGACCGGTGTCTATGGCGCCGACCCTTCCCTGGCCATGGGCCGGTTGGGCTTGCGTACCCACGACAGTCACCGGTCCATGATCACTGTGCATACCGGCCGCGTGAAACCGCCGGACCACCCCCGTACCTATTGGGATCTGTTGGACCCCAAGTGGCACGGCCGGATCGTCATGTCACGCACGCCCGAGCCTTGGATCGCCTTGACCTATGCGCTCGGCGAAGAAGACACGGCGCGTCTTTTAACCGGCCTGGTGACACAACAGAATCCCAAGATGCTGCCCCGCTATCCGGATATCCGTGCCCGCGTTGTGGCTGGGGAATTTCCCATCGCCATCGGCACGGATATCTTCATGCAGAAAAGGCGCGGCGCGCCCGTCGATCATCCGGACATGGATATCCTCGCTCTGACGTCGTCAGGCGCCTTCGTTATGGCGGACACGCCCCATCCTGCCGCGGCTGTTCTCTGGGGCTTATGGGCCGTGTCACCCGAAGGCCAAGCGGTTCTGGAACAGGAGCGCGGTTATTCCCTCGCCCATACGCCCGGAACGGCGCTGTACGAATATGCGGAGGGACGTCAAACGTTTCACGTACCGTTTGAGTGGCGTCTCGAGAATTACGAACGTCTCGCCGAGAAATACTTCGCTATTCTTGAACAGGCGGGAAGTTAGTTAGCGGAGCACTCTGTCAATTGCAGACCGTCATACGCCGGTCCGCTGGGAAGAACGGCCGGAGGCTTTCCTTTAGAAATGCAAGCCTGTTCCAACTGCGCCGCCGTTAGTCCGGTCACACGGTCGAACTTAGCGCCCGAGATGTTGGCACCCCTGAAATTTGCGCCCGTCAGAGTGGCCCCGCCGAAAGAAACGTTTTCTAAACCAGCCTGACTGAGATCGGCATTGGTCAGTGTCGCCGCATCAAGGGCTCCGTTGCCAAGATCAACACCCACCAGAGACGCATTTGTGAAGTTAGCCCTAATCATCCGCGCACCAGAAAGTGAAGCGTTATCGAGAAAAGCGCCGCTGAAATTCACGCTGACCAACACAGCATCATTGAGTTTGGTTTCGATCAGTGTCGCGCCATTCAACTGGGCATTGGTTAAATCCGTATCGGACAAATCCGCTTCGTCGAGGGACGCACCGGTCAGTTGCGCACCGGCCAAGTACGCGCCGCGGGCGCTGATGCGGTTGAGGGGTTCTCCCATGGACACCAAGTAAGCCATGGCGTCTGCTTTGCCCACGTTGCCTGGTGCATCGGTGGTCAACGTTTGCCAGGCACGGAACCGGGTGGACGCCTCCCGTTGATCCATGTCGATAAAAAAAACCGAGAGCAATGATGATAATGCCGGCCCGGCTTAAGCCCCGCAGGTAAAGGAACAGGGCGGAGTTCTCCATCCAGATGGCGCCGCGGCGAAATGCTCTCGAAAGGCTGAACTTTCGTCTGGCCTGTTCGGCGTTTTCGCTCTTGCTGCCTTCTTCAGACATGCGCTGTCCCACCCGTCATCCAAATGCCACCACATCGCCCTTGATGGTTGCCCGTTGCGCGCCGTCTTCATCGCTCATGGCTTTGAGCACATGGGCCAATTGACGCCAAGCGCGCACGTTCTTGGGCCGCTGGGCCGTGCGCTCCGACAACAAGGTGCGGGCCAGGGTCCAGTTTTCAGCGCGGATGGCCGCATCGATAAGAATGAGAGCAAACAAATCCTTTTGCGCATTGGAGCCGCCGATGGCGCTGACGTGATAGCGCACGGGCTCTAACAATCTGACACATCCATCGAAGTCTTTCGCTTTATAGGCCGCCAGCGCGGCGCAAAGATCGTGACCGACCCCTTGGGCCACATGAGCATAGGTATCGTCGTGGTCGTCGCGATAAGAGTCGATGGACGCGCGATAGGCTTCGGCTGCGTCACCATCGGTTTCCGCCAGGGCCAGCATGAAATGGGCATCGACGAAGGCGAGCAGTTTGTCGTCCACCCGGCCTTTGGCTTTTTCGCCGAGGGCCTGCCAGCGGTCGCCCACATCCACCCCGGCAAGCTCCAGCCGCGCCAAGAGGGAAATATCGTTGGTGAGATCGAGATATTCGTCCGACTTGGGATCGAAAATACCGTCGTCGTACAACGCCAGCACATCGTCGTAGCGCTCCATCTCATAGAGCATCAAAGCGCGGTGCCAGGCCAGGTGATAGCGGAAGTTGTTCCAATTGTCGTAATTGCCTTTGGCTTCCAGCCAGGCGAGGCCATCCTGGCGGCGGTCTTCCATTTCGCAGACATGGGCGACGGTATGCACCGCCCAGGCGTCGGCTTCATTGAGATTAGTCGCGGCCTTACCGAGAGTTTCCGCTTTGCCGTAGTCGCCCGTTTCCTCCAGACCGAAGGCGCGCAAGGACAGTATGTAACCGTAAGTGGCCAAATCTTCCCGCCCTTCCCAGGCGTACCACACCCGGCCGACGGAATCGCGCAAGTTGGCGGCATCGCCCATGTAGAAATGGGTGTAGTGCAACATCTTCACCGCGAGCACATCCAAGGGATATTCCTGGATAGACTCTTCCCAGGCCGCGGTCGCGCCGGCGAGATCGAGATCGCACCAGGCTTTCAACGCTTTGACATGCAATTTTTCCCGTGGCGTCGCCTCTCCGGCGCTGCGTTCCGCCGCTTCCAAGGCTTGGTTTGCTTTCGGCACCAGCACCCGCATGCCCATCATGTGCATGAAGTAACCGCGCAGCACGTTGGCCAGAACCATTTCGCTGTCTTCGGCGTAGGTGGATTTGAGCAAATCGCCGATGTCGTTGCCGAAACGAAGATAGGCGACAAGGGTGCGGTCGAAAGTGTCTGCCGCTTCCTGCGTGGCCGCGGTAACGGACAGCCCGGTGTGGTCGGTAATCATGCGCGCTCCCTGAATATATTTGGCCAAATGCTAACCGAGATTACTTCATAAGAATACCGGCGTGCTTGCGTTAGACTGAGCTTGGAAAGAAGAGAGCGCGGAGGTTTGGCATGCGAATCATCAGAGCAGCGGAATACGTCAGCACCGCCATGCTGCTGTTGGCGGCCTACTTTTACGCCATGCTGGGCGTGGGGTTCGTTCTTGAACCGACCCGCATGGAAATCCTCGATTTCGCCCTCAACGGCCCGGCGGCCTATTCCACCGTGCGCGCAGGGACCGGCGGACAGTTGGTGGCCATTGCAGTGATTTGTTTGTTTTGCGCGCTCAAGCGGGAGCGCACCAAATGGGGCTTGGCCCTGGTCACCATCATGATGGCGTTTATTTTTGTTGGACGGATCTATGGCATTGCCGTCGACGGTCCCGGCGGCCGCAACATGCTCGAGCTCCGCGATGAAGGCATGTCCCTGGTGTTGTTCGGTATAGGTCTTATCGCCGCGCTATGGGCGGAGCGCAAAAGAAAAGCGCCCGCACCGGCGAGCGGCGCGGGCGTTTCTGAAGGTAACGGTGAAACTTAATCGTCCTGCATGGCTTCGCCCCAAGTGGGATCGAGGGGCTTGTAGTTTTCCGGCCCAATGCCGAGGGACGAGACGTCCATAATGTGGGTGCGCATGCCGCGCATGAAGCCTTCCGTGGACCGGGCCCAGGCCGCCTTGGTGCCGTCCGGAGATAAAGAAGGCAGGCCATCGAAGCCTTCGTAGGTGGTCAGCCGCCGCGGTTCACCGCCGGCGAGATCGCCGATATAGATGTCCCAATTGTTGGGCGGCTGAATGCGCACGAAAATATAGTGCCGCCCGTCCGGTGCCGGATAGGGCGCCCAGTTCATATCCCGATCGAAAGTGTAGCGGCGCCAGTTCGAGCCGTCGTGCTTGATGGTGAATACGGTCATGGGTGTCGGGCGGATCTTGCCGTATTCGGACTTGCGCCAGGCGCGGAACATGATGGTTTCGTTGTCGGGCATATAGAAGGGCGCGCCTTCCTGCCAATCTTCGGAGAAGGTGATCTGTTGTTCGTCGGAGCCGTCGGGGCGCATGCGCCACAGATCCATCTTGCCGTCGATCATGCGGCCGAAGACGATCCACTCGCCGTTGGGGGAAACGGACACTTCCGCTTCGTAGTATTCATTATCGGTCAAGCGAACACGGTTGCTGCCGTCAATGTCGGAACTATAGAGCTCGGCCCCTTGCGGATATTCGTCTTGGTTGGACCAATTGCCCGACGGCAAGTCCATGCGGTCCCGGGTTGAGGTCCAGACGATGCGTTGTTGATCGGGGAAGAAGTAGGAACACGCGTCCTGGCCGCGGTCGTTGGCCCTCTGCAAGTTCGTGCCGTCAATCGAATAGGTGTAGGTCAGACTTCCGGTGGTTCCCATCACCGACTTGGCCGCATCCGGATCTTTGGTTTGCGCAATCATGTGATAGCTGTCCGGCGCGAAGTACGCCTCCGCCGATGATGGAATATTGGGGATCATGTAATAGGGAAAGGCTTCGTCCGTATGGACGACCTTTTCCGTGGTTTGAGCCAGGGCAGCGCTGGCGAGGCCCAGAGTGACCACAACACCGGCAACGGCTTTTAAACGCATGTGAGACATGTGCGTCCCTCCTCTCTTGAATTGCCCCTATCTGAGCCAATCACCACCGTCAATGGCAAGTCCTTCCCTGTAACCGTTGGTAACCTTTGCGCTTTTGTGTGGAGCTTCATAGAGTTGAGACAAAGAAGGGAGGCGCGGATGCGAAAAATTTACTTGACCGCAGTTGTGACGATTTGCTTGGGCAGCTCCGGAGCAGTCGCTCAATCGGCGGGGGACACGTTTCAAGACTGCGAGACCTGTCCCGAAATGGTAGTGATTCCGTCGGGCACGGCAGTGCTGGGGTCGGAACCTTGGATTGCCAACCGAAAGGGGCGTGACGGCCCAATCCGTGACGTCACCATCAGCTATACGCTGGCGGTTTCAAAATTTGAAATCACCCGCGCCCAGTATCGGGCTTTTATCGAGGCTACCGGGTATGAATCCATCCACCTAGCGCCGCGCATCGGCTGCAACACCTGGACCTTCGATCGGATCCTCGGCTTTGTTCTTGAACACACATGGGACAAACCGGGGTTCGACCAGACCGAAGATCACCCGGCCATTTGCTTGAGCTGGGCCGATGCTTCTGCTTATGCGGCCTGGCTGGCGGAAATCACGGGCAAGCCCTACCGCTTGTTGTCAGCGACGGAGTTTGAATACGCCACCCGGGCCGGCACACGCGGCCCCTGGTTCTGGGGCCCGGCCAACGCGGATGCCTGCACGTATGCCAACGTGGCGGACTCCACTTTCCGCCGCTTGTACGACTATGCGCCTGTGTTTGCCTGCGACGACGGCTATGAACGCACCGCGCCGGTGGGATCCTTCGAACCCAATCCTTGGGGATTGTACGACATGCTCGGCAATGCCTGGGAATGGACCGACGACTGCGGTCATGACGACATGTCGAACATCCCGACCGACGGCAGCGCCTGGTACGAGGAAGACGGCGGCGACTGCGACCGGCGTTCGCCCAAGGGCGGCGCCTGGGCGGCAGGCACCGACTGGGTGCGGGCTGCGGCCCAGGCCGGGGACCGGGTTCATTACCACAGTCAATTGATCGGAATCAGGATCGGATTGACGCTGGATTAAAACGTTTTTTCACTTAATCGTTCAGACGTTTAGAGCTGCTTTCCCGCAGCAAAAGCAGCGCCGGCAAATAGGACACCCAGGACGATAAGACTGAACGGCTCATCGGAAAAAGCCGGAATCAGGGCGACACAGAGTCCCACACCGACCACGCAAGCGGCGATGAGGCCCATCCATACGGTCCGTTCAAGACCGTCTTTTTTGTTGGGGTCCGGCTTTTTGGCAGATTTGGTCTTTTTCCGGGATGGCGGCGTGATATCAACTCTCTTTATGGATTTTGGTTGATAATTCATAAGTTCTTATCGACTTATGATTGAGGATTGTCAAATCATTTTCGAGTCGCAATCAAAAATTTAATGCCCGCCGGAGCTGCGACAAGGATCTAGCAGGCTGCTGAAAAACTCGGCCGAGAGCCCACCTCGCGAAACGAAAGAATCAATGGATGGGCGTCCGCGAAAAAATAGAATCGGAAAATGGCTCATACGAAAACAAAATTGCCGAGATGATCGCTCCAAATCGTTTTTCAGCAGCCTGCTAGAGCTTTATGTGATTAGACGGAGTCATTTTAGGGATTCACAAGCTTTTCGATTTCTGATTCAAGATTCTTGCTGGGTAAGGAGGCCAGCAAGGATGGCAAGAGCTTATTCCCTTGATCTTCGAGAACGGGTTATTTCGGCTGTGTCGCGCGACGGGATGTCGTGCCGGGCGGCGGCGCGGCATTTCGGGATCGGCGAGAGCACGGCGGTTGCCTGGCTGGCGCGCTACCGGCGGACGGGCAGCGCGGCGCCGGGCCGGATGGGCGGTTACAAGCCGCGTGCGATCCGGGGGGCGCACGAGCGCTGGTTGCGGGACCGGGTGGCGCGGGGGGATTTCACGCTTCATGGGCTTGTCGGGGAGCTGAGATAGCTCTTCATCGCCGGTGCAAAATAGGCCTTGAGCGCTTCGCGGCCCTGCACCGGTGGACGGCGGGGCGAGATGTGCCAGGTGTCTTCCGTGTAGTTGGACACCATGGCGTCCACATCGGCGGCATTGTAAGCGGCAATGGCTGCAGCCCGTCGCGCTTCAATAGCGGACTGGATGTTATCGATTGATTCTGCCCAAAGGTTTGAGGCCGCTAACACGCCAACGACTATGAGTGTAAAGCTAGCATACCAATTCATTTGAACTTCTAATCGCTTTTTTTTAAAACGAGCATTTTGAGGTGGTCCCACTTGTTTGGACAGTCTGACGGCTTATCTAAGGTGTATTCCGCTGTCTGATCATGCCGTCAGAATCCTGTTTATCATATTTGATTTCTGTTGTTGGGCCTGTGGGGATGTGGGCAAGGCGGTAGTCTTGTCCAACATATCCACAGGTTGCCCCGCCGCGTAGGCTTCCTCTGGCGTTTTGCCTCCGAGCGACGAATGGGGCCGCTCGGTGTTGTAGAACCCGATCCATTCGCCGATGACCCTCTCGGCGTGGAAGCCGTCGGTCAGCTCGTGCAGGTGAGCCGATAAAGTTCGTGCCGTTGATCGAGAATGTTCTCAAGCGCGGTGCGAAAGAGATCTAAAGAAGGGACGTCATTGGCTGATGTGGGGCGCATTTTTTGATCCGGAAATTGCAAGGAATCGGCCTTGCAGTATAGAAAATCCGGCGATTCCGAACCACCATTGCCAACAAAATTGATCCGCAATAACAGTCTATTACAGAGAATCTCCGCGTCTTTCAGGATCGACGAGCTACCGCCTCGCGCAAAGCCGCGCACGTAAGGCAACCACAAGCTCCTGATCAAAAACCACCCAGACTTGGCCCCCACCTCGGCGAGCAGCGACGGCGCACCGTCGCGATCCTGGATGTCAGCCTCGTGGACCACGGCACCGAGCAACCGCCCGCCAGTGTCCACCACGATATGGCGCTTGCGGCCCATCACCTTCTTACCCGCGTCAAACCCGCGCGGACCTCCGCTTTCCGTGGTCTTCACCGACTGGCTGTCGATCACCCCGGCAGTCGCGGCAGCGGCCCGCCCCTCGGCCTCGCGGGTGCGCGCCAGAAGCGCCCGGTTGACCTCCTGCCACGTCCCGTCGTCGCGCCACTTGTAGAAATAGTACTGAACCGAGCTGCGCGGCGGAAACTCGCCGGGCAGCATGCGCCACTGGCAGCCGCTGCGGGCCATGTACAGGATCGCGGTCATCACTTCCCGCATATCCGTCTTGCGCGGGCGGCCCAGAGCCCTTGCGGGCGGCATATGGGGTTCGATCACGCACCATTCGGTATCGCTCAGATCGCTTGCGTAGCGGTGCGCCTCGCGCTCATATTTCTCACGAGTGGCGTCAGTCCACATCTTGTTATCCTCCTTGCTGGCGAACACAACAAGGGAATCACAAGGGACTGATTCCACTCAATTCTTTTTCGGTCAGGCTCTGAGACTTTCAATGCGGTGAATGCGGCCTTCTGCGTTGAGCCGGTCAAGAGCCCGGTACATGACGGGCGGAGAAGGACGGTGATGGTCTGGCAGACGCTCTATGAGTTCATAGGCGGTCAACGGTATGTTGGCCGCTTCCATAATCTTGACGATTTCCGCATCGTTGACCGACCGAGCCCATGCCATGTCCTTCCCTAATCGTATTGTATAACATACAATTAGCCGTTACAGAGCAGGGAGTCAAACCTGAGGATACTCAAACACATGAGACTTCTGATTTTCTCTTGGCTTTGCGCCATAGCCTCGTTGCCGCTCTTGGCGTCGGCGTTCGCGTACCAGGGCCTTGAGCTCGGGCGCGATTGCCGCAGCGGGGATAACGCGCAAAAGGCCCGGTGCGAAGGTTTCATCAACGGTTTTGTCGCTGGCGCACAGGTTGATGTGGACGGCGTGCCAATCAACATGTGGCGGTACCACGGCTATACCTGGTGCGGACCCGCCTTGATCGACATCCCTGAGATTATCGATTCACTTTTCGAAGCGGCCCGCGCAGGTCACGCAATACCTCACTTTCCAGCACCGGTGATGCTGGCGCAATCGTTGAGCGTCAAATTCCCTTGTGAAGACACTATGATGCCGGGTTTCCAAGGACTGAATTCTTCGCCAGCACCAGATGATTAAGAAGGTTTCACCGTATACGCTTCGGTGGGGCCATATTATGCCCGCTTTTGGTTATAGATCGCCTTGCTCTTAGGCAATTTTGGATAACCCACTATTGATGAAAGATAGTTCTAGAATGTTGAGACTGCCAAGATTACTTCTCAAAAGAGCGACTTTGGCCTTTGCCGTAATCTTTAGCACTCAAACTGTAGGTGCTGCTGAGTACGAATGGAGATTTGCACACTATCTTCAAGAAGAGCACTTCTTTGCGGCAGGGTGGTTGTCGAACTGGGCTAATGAACTCGAGCGTCGGTCTGACGGACGCATAAATGTTACGGTCTATCCAAACAATTCGTTATTGAGGTTGGGTGCAGTTGCCCCTGGCGTTAGAGATGGTGTTGCAGAGATCGGTTTCGGACCTGCTCCGCAAAGCGCCGTACTCGATCTTATTGAGCTTCCCTTTGTCACCAATTCGGCCACGCATGGCACACAAATTACTATGTCAGTGCTTGAGTCTAACGACTCGGTAGCTCGTGACTTACATGGGCTTCATGTCGCAGTTCTTCAAACGAATGCACCGTCGCTGATCCATACCAAAGACAAGCTTGTTCGAGTGCCTCAGGATTTGGAAGGTCTTAGGATGCGAGGAGCGACCGAGTACATAAGGGATGTACTGTCGACTTTAGGATCGGATCCGATTGCAGACTATCTCGCACCCCAGGTGTTCGGTTTGTTGAGAGATGGAATGATCGATGGAACGATTTGGCCCTACGAGGCCATGCGGATATTCAATCTCGGAGAGCAAGCCAATCACCATACCGAAATGTACTTCTTTGTATCGGTCCTTGGCCTTTTCGTGAACGCGGCCGCGCTGGACTCCTTGCCGGAAGACCTTCAAATCGTGGTCCGTGGTATGTCTGGAAAAGCTGTCGCCCTCAGCGCTGCCTCGGAATGGGATCGGGAAGAGCAAATAGGGCGGGAATTAGTGCAAGAATTGGGCAACACGGTCATCGTGCCCACGGACCAAGAACGTTTAGCTTGGCGAGCTGCGGCCCAGCCGCTGATAGACCGCAAATTGCTGGAGCTATCCCAAGCCGAGTTCGATGCTCAGAGTCAATATCAGTCGCTGCTTGCTCTCTCGGCCGCTATTGCGATGCAAAATGACTAAACCCTTGAAGGTCGAAACACTCTTCTTGCATTAAACGCTCGGCCATTCAACCGCGGCTCGAAGGCCTACATCTGACTGGCAGCGCGAGCCTTAGCGACCTCTTCATCGAAATTGATGTCCGCCGTCACCGTTTCATTGGTCAGGCCGGACAACGTGTTGGTGTTGACGAAGAAGCCAGGCACCACCACCACCCGCAGTTTACGGGCCAGGTTCATGTTGGCGATGAGTTGATCGGCGATCTCTTGCGCTTCCATATCGACCCGGAGTTGATCCGTATCGATACCGACGTCTTCGGCAATCTTCCACATGCGCTCTTCGGTGAGCTGTCCGCGGTGATCCATCAACGCGCTATGGAATGGTTCATGCTTGCCCTGCTTGTCGGCCGCAAGTGCAGCTTTAGCTGCCGTCAGCGAGACCGGACTCAAGATCGGAAAATCCTTAATGACCCAACGGATGTTGCCGTCTTCTTTCACCAGTTTGCGCAGGCGCGGTTCCGCCGCCTTGCAGAAGGGGCACTGGTAGTCAAAGAACTCGATGATGGCCACGTCGCCGTCCGGGTTACCGATCACCGGCGTGCCCGGGTCCATGATCAGATCCACGGCCACCCGCTGGGCGCGGGCGTCTGCCCTGGCACCAGCTTCGGCTTCCAGTTCCGCTTTATAAGCGTCAATGGCCGCCTGTATGCGGGCGTCGGATTCCTGGGCAACTGCTATGCCCGTGGACGCGAGCATCAGGGCGAAAACTGAAAAGAGGGTGGTGCGTATGGCGTTCATGGCTTTTTCCCCCTGTCAGCGTAGGTCCACATCATTTCACCGCTGCCGCCATCTGTCGACGTAGACCTGCCGGACACACTCAATTGTGAACGCTGGTCATATTGTACGGACAATCACCTTGGTCGCGCAGATTCAGTGTCTTAGAGGAATGTATCGATGACGATCAATATCGTTGCGGCGACCAAAGCCAAAGCCGGAACGGTAATCAGCCAGGTGGCGAGATGACGGCGGCGCACCAGTTTTCGTTTGCGGGCTTTGGCCCAACGGCTGACGAATTTGCCAGTGACTATGTCGGGATCGCCATCAAAAGGTGGTGGGTGTATTCGTGAACGGTGTTGGGAGACAGTCATAAAACTGTCATATTTCAATCCTCTGTAACGATGTACATGCAGCGCGGTCAATGGCCATTCAGAGTTATCCATAGAAATGATTGGGATCGCGAGGATCAGGCAAGCAGGAGCGCTGACCTATCAGATTCGCGACGGCGATCTGTGGTTGTTGCTTGTGCAGTCCAAGACATTAAAGCGCTGGATTTTCCCCAAAGGCAATTTGGAACCCGGAATGTCGCCTCATCAGTCAGCCTCGTTCGAAGCGTTCGAGGAAGCGGGTGTTTTGGGCACCATCGAATCCCGCAGTCTCGGATCGTATTCCTACAGAAAGCAGCCGGAGCGGGGCGGCGAACTGTGCCGTGTTCGGCTTTATCCTATGGCCATTACGCAAGTTCTCGATTTCTATCCCGAAAGAAATGCGCGTATTCGGGAATGGATGACTGTTGAACAGGCGCTGGACCTCATTACCGAAGAAAAACTGAAATCCCTACTGGCTGCTTTTGCTAGGCGCGCGTAGGCTTGCAGTTGAACGGATAAAAACGGGGGCACTCATGAACAATGAGGCAATGAACAGACGCGATATGTTGGGCACCACTGGCGGTCTTGCTGCCGGGCTCGGTATGGCCTTTCCCATGATGGGGACGAGCCTGGCCCAGGCTCAAACGTCTTTGGACTTCAATGATCCAAAAGTGCGTTTCCAATCGCGCCTAAAAACCAGAGGCACTTTGGCCAAAGAAACCGTTCACCGCGTCTCCACCGGTCATGTATGGCTCTATGATCCCGACGGACACCAATACACACCCTTTTGTTCCCTGGAAAACTACAACGTCTCCGAATGGACCCATGACGACAACGGGGTCATCCGCTCGCGCATGTTCGAGACCGCCGTGTATATGAAGTTCGGCACCGACGAGGTGATGGAGGAGTGGGAAAATCCATACACGGGTGAGGCGGTGAAGGTGCACCACTATGCCATCGGCCCGATGACCTCCACCCATGATCCGAGAGACGTTGACGCGGATGCAGGAGCGGAAAACGAAGAGCGGGTGATCATCGCCAAAGCTCTCGATTGGCAGTTGGTAGGGGACACGGTCTATATGCCGGCGGATTCCTCCGTTCAGTATCCCAGCCCCTTGCAACCGGACGCATGGCCGCGTGCCTCCGCTGGGCCGACCTTCGGCTGGGATTCCTTCATCATGTTTGCCGTCAAACTGCGGGACCTGGAAAATCCTGCCATCACTCAGGCCATGGCCCACAGTTGGTATCAGGAAAACATCCGCTGGCAGCCGTGGATGCTGATGGGGCAGCGGCCGGGCCGCCTCGTCGCCCGGGGCTACGGCAAGAAGGTGCGGTGGGATGACATTCCCATTGATCGCGTCAAACGCATGGAAAAATACGTGCCTGAGGTCCTGGACCGGGACAACTGGACCGAATTTCAGAACGAATTTCTTTGGTACCTGCGCACGCAAGAGCCAAGGCCTCCCCTCGATGACAAAAGAGCGGAGGGCTGAGCAATGACGGATACTTTCGATCGCCGCACTCTTTTGTCCGCCGGGCTTGCCACCGGCGCCGGAATGGCAACGGGCCTCGGTGCCTTGCCCAATCTGGAAATTGGTGCACCGGCCTCGGCCCAAGAGCCGTTGGATCTGTCCGATCCTGTTTCCAAAATGCGGGCGTCCATCAAGATGCGCGGCACGCTGGAAGACGGCACCACCATGCACCGGGTCTCCCGCGGCTGGGTCTACGGTTACAACCCGGACGAAGACGAAATCGTCCGCTTCTACAGCATGATCAATTACAACGTGACCAAGTGGCGGCAAGAAGACGACACCACTTTCACCTACCGCATGCATGAATGTGCGGTGTACACACCGTTCGACGAATGGGACACGCTTGAGACGTTCGAGAATCCATTCACTGGCGATGTGGTGGAGCCCATGACCTATCTCATCGGGCCCATCGACGTGACGGTGACGCCGGAAGGATCGGACACGGGACCCGAAGCGACTATCAAGCCGGTCTTCATGGACTGGACGGTGATGGGCGGGACCGTTTGGGTGCCCGTGCATTCGCATTTCTCATTTCCCAATCCGATTTCGCCGGAACAGTGGCCTAAGGAATCCTCCGGACCGACGGTGACTTGGCACAGCTTCATCACCTTTCAGGCAGCGCTTAACGATCTGGAAAATGCCGACCTGCCAGCCGTGCGCGCCCTCAATCACTATCAGGAGAACGTCACCTGGGCGCCGTGGCTGGAGATGGCGGGGCGGCCCGGTTACACCCTGTCCCGCGGGTTCGGCATGAAGTTTCTCGGCATCGAGGAAATTCCGTCCGAACCCATGGCGTTGCTGCGCCTCAAAGCGCCGCAGATGTTCGATCTCGATAATTGGGAGGGTGTGCGCAACAACTACCGGGATTTCATGACCGCGCGGACACCAAAACCGGTTTAAGCAATCGTCTTAAACCAGCTGCCCAACCCGGTTTCCATCTGCGGTGGCGGCCACCACCACCCGCGGGGCGTAAACATCGCCGATAAGGTGATACTCAATACCAGCCTGTTCCAGTGCCGGAACCATGTCAGCATTGGGTATGCGTGGAGTGGCATAAGTGAACAAACTCACATCGTCGATGACCTGTTCCTCACCATTGAACGCGTTAACGACTGTGACCTGACCGTCTTCAAAAGCAGAGTCGGCTGACGGTTCGCAACTGGTGATCAATTGAACCTTCCTTTTATAAAGCCGGTCGTAAATACCCTGACGGTTGACCAAGGCTTCGTCCGAGGCGATGCGGTCCCGCGGCGTGACAATGACCACCCGGTCGAACTTGTCGGACATCCACTCGGCGGCGGCGTAGGTCATCTTGGTGTGATCGTGATCGTAAATCACCGCCGTGCCCGGCTGGGGTGAGGGATGTTCTAGAAGCGCGGCCATAATGTCGCGCAAGTCTAGGAAGATACCTTCGTCTTTATATTCTTCGGGCAGAAACGTAGGCCAAGCCATGGTGGACCCGGTGGCCAGGACCACGGCATCGGGCTTAAGGGCAAGAACATCTTCAGCAGCTGCCGTGAGGCCCAATTCGAAGGTCACGCCTGCCCGGTCGGCGCTGAGTTTTTGATAGTCGTAAATGCTTGAGAGGTTTTCCCCGCCCGGCAGTTCGGCGTGCAGGCGGGCCTTGCCGCCCACTTCGCCCGAGGTGCCGAAGACGGTGACGTCGTGCCCCCGTGCCCCGGCGATCCAGGCGGCTTCCATGCCGGCCACGCCAGTACCGACCACCACCACTTTGCGTTTGCTCTCCGCCGGTGAGGGCCACCAGTCGGCTTCGTCCGGCTGACCGACGCGGGGGTTGTTGTCGCACTGCAGCCGTCCGCCGTCGATGATGAGCTTCCAGCAGGTATTTCCCGAAACGCAGTAGCGGATTTGTGCTTCCCGGCCCTCCATCGTTTTCTTGGCCCAGGCGGGATCGGTCACCAAAGGCCGTCCCATCATCACCAGATCGGCAGCACCGGACTCGATGGCGTGATCCCCTTCGTTGGGATCGGTGATCAAACCAAGGGCGCCCACCGGGGTGTCGCCGAAGGGTTCCGCCATCTCCCGGATCTTTTCGATGAACGGCGCGCGGTCGCCGTGCAGATCGGGCAAATGCCAGAACAAAGTCTCTGAATGAGACCCCCAACAATACGTGACGTAATCCGCATTGCCGTTGGTGGCGACGACGTTGGAAATGCGTTTGGCTTCTTCGAAGTCGATACCGCCCGGTTCGCCGTCCTCGCCGGGCAGTTTGATACCGATGATGAAGTCACTGCCGGCAAGCTCGCGAATGGCCGACATTAAATCCGTGACGATTCTTGTTCGGCCGTCCAGGTCGCCGCCGTATTTGTCTTCGCGGATATTAGAATGGGCCGACATGAACTGGTGGAAGATATGTCCATGCCCCGCCGAGATTTCCACACCGCTCCAACCACACTGGTACAACCAAGCCGAAGATTCCGCGAAGTCTGCGATCATGGTGTCCACTTCGTCTGTGGTCAGGGCGTGGGGAATGGTCCAACTGAGATCGTCAGGCAAGGAGGACGGACCGACGGCGTTCATGTTGCGCCCGCCCTCGTGACGGCCGCGGCCGGAATCCTGAAGCTGGCCGATCATGTGGCAGCCGGCGTTGCCGACCACATCGGCGAATTTCTTCAGCCCGTCTTCGTTGCCTTTATTAAAAACCTGAATGCGCCGCGGAGCGATGTTCCAGCGCGTCGTGCCCATGGGTTCGGTGACCGCCATGGAAACGCCGCCCAAGGCGCGATTTTTGTAATAGGTGATGCTGGCGTCGTTGACCTTGCTGTCGCCAACGTACCGCAGCGACATGGAGGCATGAACGACGCGATTGCGCAGAGCTTTCCCGGCGATGGTGATCGGCGAAAACAGATGGGGGTAAACGGGGTGGGGAGAAGCGCTCACAAAAAACTCTATGGATAACCAGCGCGAACCGGATGCAATGAAACTGTCACCTTTTAATACTCCGTCGACGACCCTTCGCCAATGGGTGAGGGTTTCTATTCCCGCGGCAGGGGGACGAACCAGTCTTCGCTGCGCAACTGGTCATAAATGGCGGCCATGACCTGTCCGCCTTCTTCTACAACACGCTGTTCATCGTCACTTACCAAATGTCCGTCATAGATCTGAATACGTCCGTCCGTCATGACATGGCGGACCATCAGGCCGTTGGCGTAAAGCAGATTGTTCAGAGGTTCCGGCGGCAGGGCGCCGCTGCCCACCAGCAGTCCGGAAACATCAATGGACACCAGATCCGCTTTGGCACCTTCGGTGATGCGCCCTATGTCGTCGCGCTTTAAGGCGGCTGCAGGAATTTGCGTCGCGTTGCGCATGGCCGTCCAGATGGTCGGATAAGCCACCGCCCGCGAACCGTTGTTCCGTTGCAGGACATAGCGGGCTTGGCCGTACATCACCGCCAGTTTGAGATTCTCCAGATAATCGTTGGAGTGGGTATCGATGCCGATGTTGACCTGCATGCCGGTTGCCAAGGCTTCCGGGTATATCTGGCTAAAGCCACCGGCGCCGCCAGCCGACGGGCAGTGGGGCAAAACCACGCCCCGCTCGATGAGAATGGCCGGGTCCACATCCCAGTCCAATCCGCCCATGTGAGCGCCAAACCCGGGACCTTCGAGCAAGCCGAAGCTGTCCAGCCATTGGGTCGGGGTCATGCCCCACAATCGTTTCACGCGTTCTGTTTCCGTGCCCG
Organism: Rhodospirillaceae bacterium; assembly: GCA_965207985.1. Taxonomy (GTDB): domain Bacteria; phylum Pseudomonadota; class Alphaproteobacteria; order Rhodospirillales; family Rhodospirillaceae; genus CBDBND01. The sequence continues at coordinate 503,497 of CBDBND010000032.1, forward strand.
ATTGGGACAAATGAATGTGTAAACCAGTGCCCAATTCTTTCACCGCGTCAGCCATCGCCGCCATGGTCTTCGGCGTATGGGTGTCGGTGGCGTGAGGGGTCATCATCGGGATGATGTGGCCGTCGCTCGCATTCATTTTGCTTTTTGCATAAGCCAAGTTGTCGGCCACTTCCTGGAGGATGGCGTCTTCCGCATCGAACAGCACCTGATCGTCCGTCCGCGCCCAGATCGGGCCGAGAATAGCGGACCCAGGAATCATGCCGCCGGGATAACCGCGCACACCCCAGGCTTCGGCCACCCGCACATAAGCCTGCGCCTGACGGAGGCTAAGGCTCATTTCCAGATGGGTGGTGGTGCCGCCGTGCAACAGCTCGGCGACGTTGTACGCGGTCAGTTTGTCGAGATCATCGTCGCTCAGAGCTTCCACCAATTCTTGCGGACGGCGGTTGTTGGGGCGACGCCCGCCTTCGATCAATCCCCGCATCGGCGTGGCCGTGCAGGCATGGGTGTGGCCGCTGATGAACCCGGGGACGAGAAGCTGCTTACGGGCATCGATCCGGGTGTAATTGCCAGTGATGCGTTCTTCGCTGACCTTCGCAATCCGATCCCCTGATACCAAAACTGACGCGTCGCCGAGCAATTCGTGTCTGCCAGCCACTTCCGTCAGGACCCAGCCTGCTTCGATGACGAATTCGCCCGATGGTATTTCGCCTTCTTCATGAGAGGCCGCTTTGGCCTGCTGCGTCATCAGTCCAGTAGCGAGAGCAGCTGAAACCGTGCCAGCGGACGTCAACGCCTCCCGCCGGCTGATCGGCGCAACAGTGTCTTCATCGTGGCTATGTGTTGAACCGCAAAGGGCACACGGTCCATCGGTCTCCGGCAGGGCAGCGGTCATGGGGTTCCCTCCATTGGGGTTGGCGTAACGGTCTCTTGTGGACGGGCGCGGTCCGGCAACAGCGGCATGAACAAGAATGTCAGGCCGCAATACAGCGCCATCCCTATCCACATGTCGTTAAAAGTGAGCACCCAGACTTCGCGCTCTACAAATGCGTCCAAAATCCGCAGAGCCGCTTCTGCCGGGTCGCGTACCGTACCGTACATGTCTTCAATGCGTTGCTGCATCATTTCAAGAAATTGAGTCGACCGAACACTGCCCTCTGACACCAATGAGGCCAGGCGTTCCCGATGATAGTCAAAGCGCGCTTCCTGCACCGTAGTGACCAAGGACAAACCGATGGCGCCGCCAAGGCTTCGGAACAGGTTGAAAATGGAACTGGCATTGCGCACTTCAGAAAGCGGCACGCTGCCGATGGCGATAATCGTGATCGGCATGAAACAGAGCATGATGCCGAATCCGCGCAGGAACTGGGGGATAACCAGTTGGTCAAATCCCATTTCATTGGTCATGAAGCCGTGCCAGATCAAAGCACCGATGAGTATGGTCAGGCCCGAAGCCAACGCAATGCGCCCGGCAACACGTTGGACATACATGCTGGCTAGTGGGGCAAGAAAGACTTGGGCCACCCCGTTGAACATCATGATGGAGCCGATCTGCTGGCTGTTAAAACCGCGAACGGTGGAGAGCATGACGGGTGTCAGGTAGGCCGAGCCGACGATGGCAGCACCGAGAATGAACGAACATATGCAGCCGGCCGTAAACGTCGGATCTTTCATCAATCGCAACTGGATCATGGGAAAGCGGCAGGTCAGTTCGCGCCAAACAAATAAGCCGCCACTGACGACGGTGATCAGGGTGAGACGGACGATCGTCGTTGAGTCAAACCAATCCTGTTCCGGACCTTGATCAAAAAGAATGATCAAACTGCTGAGGAAAATTCCCACCAAGACAACGCCGGGGATATCGATCTGAGGCAGAATATGCAGCTGGGGTTTGTCTACATCGATAAGAGCCCAAACACCGAAGACAACCAGCAGGCCAGGGCCGATGTTGACGAGGAAAATCCAATGCCAGGACAAGGCCTGGGTGATGAAACCGCCGATCACAGGGCCCAATGTAATACCGGTGGTGGTGATCATCCCGGCAATGGCGACGCCAATGGCGTGTTTGGAACGCGGGAACATGAAAAAGATGGTGGCGAATGACAGCGGCACGAGGGCGCCGGCAAAAAATCCCTGAAACGCCCGGAACACGACCATGGATTCCAGGTTCCACGCCGACGCACACAACAGGCTGCCGACGATGAAGAATGCCGCCGACCCAGCAAACATATAGCGGATGGAAAACAGCCGGGCGAGCCAAGCGGAGAAGGGGATCATGATCACTTCCGCCACCAGATACGACGACTGAATGAGGGCGATCTCTTCGACGGTCGCGCCGAGACTGGCCCGAATTTCTCCAAGCGAACTGGCGACAATTTGGATGTCGAGCACGGACATGAACTGGCCTACGAGAATGATCGAAAATCCCAGCCAGTGGCGCCAGGTGACGGAGTCATCGGAGGTGGCGGGACCGACCACACGGCCCGCGGGGCTGATTCCGTTGACGGCGGCAACGGTGTCGGACATGGCTTAGTCGCGGCCGGAGGCCAGGGCTCCGTTTCCAGTTTTGCCGGAGCGCGTATCCACGCTCACCACCACCGACATGCCGGGCTTAAGACTTCGATGCAAAGGATGATCTCCATCGAGTGTGATCTTGATGGGAATGCGCTGCACAACTTTGGAGAAATTTCCGGTTGCGTTTTCAGGAGGCAATAGACTGAACTCAGCCCCGCTTGCCGGCGACAGGCTGTCTATTGTGCCGTCGAGAACGACATCAGGGAATGTGTCGACGGCTATTTTCGCTGGCTGCCCGGCTTCCATGGCGGTGAGTTGGGTTTCCTTAAAATTGGCAACGATCCAAAGGGCATCCGTCGGAACGACTGCCATAAGATGAGACCCGGGCCGGACAAACTGTCCCAGCCGAACCGATCGGTTACCGACGATGCCGTTTATGGGTGAACGCACTTCTGTGTGATCCAGGTCGATCTGCAGCAGTTCGAGCGCCGCTGCCTTTTCTTCCGCTTCCGCGTTGAGGGCAAGGCGTTCCATCTCAAGCACATCGCGTTCCTGCTGAACGGCAGCAAGATTGGCCCTTGAGCCGGCCATCCGTGCCCGGGCGCGCAGCTCTTCAGCCTTGGCAATATCGAAACGCTGAATGGATGCGACGTTGTCCGCGACCAAGCCTTCCGCCCGTTCCAATTCGACCACTGACAATTCATGATCCGCAATCATCGCTTCTAGTTCAGCGCGCGCTTCTTGGATAAGACTGTCCTGCAAGCCGATGCGGCCGGAAATGGTTTCAACGGCGGCGACGGCCTTGTCCAGGTCAGCCTTGCCCTGGGCGAGGCGGGCACGGAAGGCGTCCCGCTGGATCATGGCAAGCAGATCGCCTTTCTTCACTTCTTGATTGTCGTCAACCAGAACATCGTCCACGTAGCCTTCAACCCGCGCGCTGATTGTGGTGATGTCTGCTCTGACGTAAGCATTATTGGTGCTTTCGGTGAACCGGCCCGTTGTCCACCAATCAATCGTCCAATAACTAACTAAGCCAAGAAGCGCTATTCCCAGGACAGCGGCGGCAATGGATGACGGTGACTTGTTCATAACATCTGCGGGTTGAAGCAATACAGGTTAAGCGTCGGGAACAAGCGCGAGAAAGCCGAAACACTCTTCCTCAGAGATGGTGCTCATGGTGCATTTGCTCTTGCGTAGATCGAGCGTCTTGCCGATCTCTCTGCAGCGACGGTTCTGTTGAACATCATGAGTCCGTTGAGAGGCGCCCATGGGCGGGAGTTCAGCGGTTACGGAAAACAAGCGCTCGCCATCCTCCGTGACGACTGCTTCCAGTTTTTCCAGCTGGTCCTCTGTATTGTTCACAATCTGCACAGTAAATCGGCAGCCGTTGCGGTATCCTGCGGTGTAGGTGAAGTCTTCCATCTCAACGATTCTGACGTTGATGGCATTGACCGTTTCCGACTCACCGCAGCCCGCCAGACCAAATCCCAGAATCAAAGATATCAATGGTGCCCAACGATTGGTGCTCACGATTGCCCCTCCCTCGCCCTGCGTTCTTCGCTCTTCCCAGTATAAGCGTCAAGCTCGCACCGGTCCTTTAGTGTATAGGCAGGGAAATCCCTTCGGTACGGGTTTTCTGCCAGGCGTTCTAACCCTGACAAGGGCGCACAAACCCGGATTAATCACCAGGAGAACAGGTCCATCCGGTTCCTCCCCCAAGCCTTGAAGGGGAAACGGGGGAGGCCACATAATCTCTTAGATACGCTTTCCACGGTCTCAACCAAGGATGAAACCCATGCTCGAACTATCTCAACGGGGCCGGTCAGGCCTCCAGTTTCTAGGATCGCTCCAACCCTATGCGTCCAGCCGGATCAGAAGCTTGGCCAAAGCGGACTTTGAAACCGATCCGGATGGGGCAAAAATTATCGATGAACACGACCGTGGCGGATCCAACGAGCCATGGCCGGATCGGATCGCCCGGGCCAAGGCTGTGGCCGAAAAATCCACGGCCTATAAGCATGAGCGTTTCTATCAACGCTATGTAGCCGAAGAAAATTTTGTCCGTGCCATTCCTGCCGTAGAAGAGAAACGGGATGAAGCGGAAAAACTCATCAATGTTCCGGTGAAAGATTGTGGTGGTTCCTTGGAACTGGATGACAGCGTTCCCATCCCCGATTACTACGAAGGTGTGGAATGGCATCTGGAGCCCGGCGGCTGGGACGGGTACGACTTAGCTGGCACCATGTTCATGGCGGGCATCGGACGGTACGTCTTCAGTAAAGGCGGCTATGCCGCCGTGGAAGTGGGTGACGACATCCGCAATCAACGGGTGGAAGTGACCAAGCACCTGCCGAAGGATCACTACGACCGAATCTATGAGATGGGTTGTGGTGGAGCCTACACTCTGGCGGCCTGTCACAAGAACTATCCCGAGGCCGAACTCATGGGCAGCGACCTGTCGCCGGCGTTGCTAAAAAACGCCCATGATGCCGCCCGGGCTATGGGTATTCCCATCCACTACAAACAGCGTGATGCCCGTGATACCCGCGAGCCAGACAACAGTGTCGATGCTGTTGTGAGTTATGCCCTCTTCCATGAGATGCCGGTCAGCGTGTGTAAGGAAACACTCGAAGAAGCGTTTCGCATACTCAAACCGGGCGGTGACATCATCGTCAACGATCCACCACCGTTTGCTCAAGTCCATCCTTTCCAAGCCGTTGTTTTGGATTAGGACACGGATAACAGAGGGGAGCCCTTCTTCTCAGAAACCTGTGCGATGGAATGGGTCGATGTTATGAAAGACATCGGATTTGTTGATACCAAAGCCTTTGGACTGGGCTCGCAAGGCTATCCTTGGATCAACCTGGGTACCAAACCCGCATAAAAAATATTGGGTCTTGCCTAGCAGAGCATAGCCGATGACGGCATAAAGCTCTGTATGGTAATGAAAAACCGATACTCGAAAAGTTCCAAACTTTCTGAAGCTCAGATTCGCCTTGTCGTGAAGTGCTTTGCCGCTGATCTCACGGCGCTGCAAACGGCCGCGATTTGCGGCGTAAATCGCAACACTGTGAACCGGATCTACCGCGGCCTGAGGGAGCGGATCCTCGCGGCTTGCGAAGCACAGCGCCCGTTCTTCGGCGTGGTCGAGGTCGATGAGAGCTTCTTCGGTGCCAGACGCATCAAAGGCAAGCGCGGACGCGGAGCCTATGGCAAGACAGTCGTCTTCGGGATCTTCGAACGCGAAGGGCAGGTCTACACCGAGATCGTCCCGGACTGCTCAAAGTCAACGCTACAGGGGATTATTCGGGGCAGGGTCGATCCAAGCACCGTCGTCAACTCCGATGGATGGCGCGGCTACAACGGCCTCGTCGATCTCGGCTATGGTCACTTCCGGGTCGACCATTCCTGCGATGAGTTCGCCCGCGGCCCGGTTCACATCAATGGCATCGAGGGCTTCTGGGGCATGGCCAAGGTGCGGCTCGTAAAGTTCATGGGTGTGCCCAGACACACATTCCACCTCCACCTCAAGGAAACCGAGTGGCGCTTCAACCATCGGGCTTCCAACAAGGTCAGGCTTCTGCTACGTCAACCGCGAGAAAAACCGATCTGCTAGGCAAGACCCAAAATATAAATCGGAGGGACGTCATGACCAAGCCGCCACCGAATCCCATCACCGGTTCGGAAGAAATGGATGCGCTCATGCGCATCAATACGGAACTTATGTCTGAACTTTGGATTTTGCGTGACCGTGTCACCATTCTTGAAAAACTCCTGGAGGAGAAAGGCGTGGTCGACCGTCAAGCCATCAACGACTATGCGCCGGATGGAGACTTCGCCTCAGAACTGGATGACGAACGGGATCGTTTTGTCCGCCGCGTTGCCGGAGCGCCGTGGGAAGTGGAGTTCACCGTCGAATCCCTGGTCGAACGGGGCCAGCGCTAAGGGAATTCTATTATGGCCGATACGACGCCGGAAACCGCCGACGCCACCGGCGTTGTCCAAGAAGCCGACGAACGTACCCTGTCGCTAACTGTCTGCGCCGGGTGGGGTGTGGGTAGTCTTGGCATGGCCGTGATGTTCGGCCTCATCAGCGTGTTTGCTCTCAGCTTCATGACTAATTACCTGGCGATTTCGGCCGGTGTTGCGGGCTTGCTGATGGGCCTCTCAAAAATCTACGACGGTATTACCGACCCCATCATGGGGGTCATCACTGACCGCACTCATACAAAGATCGGTCGTCGCAGACCTTTTCTTTTGATCGGCTCCTTCTTGCTCGCCGTGTCCATGGTCCTGATGTTTAACGTGCCGGATTTCAACACACCCAATGGCGCTGCCATCTACATGGCGCTCATTCTGCTGCTCTATGCCACGGCCTATACCATTTTCAATGTGCCTTACTTGGCTATGCCTGCAGAAATGACCGAGGGCTATCACGAGCGTGCCTATCTCATGAGTTTCCGGGTTTACGGCATCGCAGCCGCCGGATACGTGGGATACTTCGCTGGCCCAATCATCATCGACTATTTCGGCGGCGGACGGGCCGGTTTCGAAGGCATGGCGTGGATCATGGGCGGGGCCGTCCTGTTGTCATCCGTGGCGTGTTTTTACTTCACCAAGGATGCGCCCTTTAAACATAAAGTTGAGGCTGCGCCGATCGGGTTCAAGGCTGAGGTTCGGTTGCTTGTGCAAAACCGGCCGTTCCTCTGGCTCATGCTGGCCAAGCTCTGCGGTTTATTGGGGCAAGCTTTGAGCAATCCGGCGAAGGCATTTTTCTTTCCGCTGGTACTCGGTGCCAGCTTGACCAGCTTCGGCTGGTATTGGTTTGCTTTTTATACCGCCATGATTGTTTCTCAGCCCATTTGGCTCCGCTATGGCAAGCACCACGGCAAACGCAATGTGTTCATTGCAGCGTTGCTGGTGACGGTGGTCATCAATCTCACCTGGTTGTTGGCCACACCCGCCGAACCTTATGGGTTCACCATCCTGCGCGGCATCTTGCTGGGTTTCCTGGGCGGTGCGACGCTGCTCATGGGTCAGGCCATGCTGCCTGACACCATGGAATACGACATCCGGTTAACGGGGTTGCGCCGGGAAGGGGTCTATGCCGGCGTCTACACCACCATCGAAAAATTCGCTTTTGCCTTCGGCCCTGCGGTCACTGGGGCCATTCTCGGGGGCATGGGCTATGTGGCGTCATCGGAAGGTTTCGTCGAGCAGCCGGACAGCGCAATCTTGGCCGTCTATATCTGCGCTGCAGGTCTGCCAGCGTTAACCGGTGTGCTTGGCGCCCTTAGCTTGACGCAATACGACTTGACCGAAGAAAAGCTCAAAGCGACAAAAAGGCTTGATGCTCCCGCAACAGCTTAACCTTGTTGGACCATGGCCGACATTTATTCCTTGATTGACCGCGACGGTGCCACATTTCAGGTCATGATGTTCGCCCCTCCGGTGGACAATAATCGTAATGTCCGTGTTCTGATCCTTCCCGGCGCCAATTGCGCAGCCAAACGCTACCGATGGCTGGCCGATCCGTTAGCAGCGGAAGGGGCTACGGTTTTGATCCCTGACCCACCCATGCTTGAGCACCCGGCACCGGATGATCCGACGGTAAAAAGAGAAGCAGCCTACGTCACCATCGATCAGATGATTAAAACTCTGGCTATACCATGGTCGGACAACAGGTCCGATGAAACTGCAAGCGGATTAACGTTCGCAATTGGACACTCACTCGGTGGTTCCATTGTGTTGGAGTACATGGATCCCGCCCAAGCCATGGCCGACCCCCGCTCCGGTGTTGGCGCCGGCTATAAACCGCCCGTCGATCTGCACGGCGCTGTCATCTTGGGGGCAACGCTCCAGGCAGACGTGATGAGCACCACCATTCCCTGGCGGCAAAACGAAGGGGCTTTGTCCAAGCCCAAGGGTTTTCCGGTGATGTTTCTTGCCGGCGACGCTGACGGCATCGCACCGCCCGAAAAAGTATCAAAGACAGTCGCCCGATACACCGCGCCAACGGCATTCGTGGTGCAACAGGGCGCCAATCACTTTGGTTGGACGGATGGGGACGGTGAACTTGATCTGAATGAGATGGATGGCGGGGCATCCCTTTCACCCGAAGATCAAAAGACGGGGACCATTCGCCTGGTTGCCGCGTTTCTCTCTGCCGTCGCCGATGAAAGGCCGGACACCATTGGCAATGTTTTGCGCGCCGTCTGCGCCGACGGTGATACGGTTACCGTGAGATAAAACTCATGCGATAAAGACGTGCGGTAAATCGCGCGCGACAAAAACTTGCGTTAAAGCGCTAAAGCGAATTCAGAAAACTGATTAAATCCGCTCTGGCATCTGCAGGCATGGTGCGGAAGGCCTCTTTCGCAGCTTCCCCTTCGCCGCCGTGCCAGAGAATGGCTTCTTCCAATGTCCGCGCCCGGCCGTCATGTAAGAAACGCGCAACACGAGACACTTTTTCCGTCAGGCCGATCCCCCACAATGGGGCTGTGCGCCATTCGGAACCGCTGGCGAGAAAATCCGGGCGGCCATCGGCCAGGCCTTCACCCATGTCGTGTAGCAAAAGGTCCGTGAAAGGATGGATGGTCTGATTGGCCAAGTCCTGTCCGCGCGGGTCCGTTCCCGTTTCCATGGTCGGCATGTGGCAGAACTGACATCCTGCTTCCATGAAGCGTTCCTGACCGCGCACCACTTCCGGCAGGTTAGGTCCCCGCTGGCGTGGCACGGCCAGACGACGGGTATAAACATTGAGCTGATTGAGGAACGCCCCCGACATCTCGACCTCGTCCGCATGAGCCTTTGCTTTATCGAGGCAGGCCTCTTGAGCGGCGTCGCAGTTCTCTCCCGGCCGCACCGGTGTGGTGATGCCCATATCGCCAAGCGCCGCTCCTGAGTTCTGGTTGGTCAGATTGGGCATATTGGCTTTCCAGCCGAACTTACCGGTGGCCATTTTGCTGTCACGTGCATCCCACACCACGTTGACTCGGCCGGAAATGCCGTCACCGTCTTCATCGTCAGGGTCGGCAAGGGCGTAGACTAGATCGTCGGAAACAAACTCGAACAATCCAAGTCCGATCATGGCATTGGCCACACGGGGCGAGGTCATCAGGTTGTCAGGCAGGGGACCGAAGGCCAGGTCCTCGAAACGGATGGTGGCTTTGCGCAATGAGTAGGGCGTGCCGTCGCCATAGGTGCCCGGTATCTCTTCCCAGTCCATGAAGGCGCTGCCTTCGGCAGGGACGCCTTCGATGGCCCGGTCCTGCAACTGGTCTCCGTAGATGGGGACGGGTTTCGGACCGCCGTGTTCGTCTTCCCCCGGGACGCTCAAGCGCACCAGCATGGATTCCATGATGCCTCGGTCGGGCGAAGGCGGCAGACCCCGGCCGTTGTTGATATGGCAATCGGAACAGGCTTCCCGGTTGAAGGTCGGGCCGAGACCGTCCGTGGTCGGCTGCGGTCCGGGAGCAGGGCGCCATATGGTGTTGAACAATTGATTGCCAAACGTCCAGCCGGCCTTCACATCCGCCGGCGCATTGGCGGTGATGAACGTGAAGGCTTCGGAGGTGGCCAAAGGCCGCGTGGTCTCTCCCCCCAATTCAGACGTGAGCGGGGTTGCCAACAAACGGTCTCTGACGGCTGTATCCAGCGCTGAAACGCTGCCTGCGTAAAACGCAAAGAACAGTAAAAGTGAAAAAAAGCGCATCAAGGCATCGCTCCCGGAACAGCGTCGGCGGTGGCCCGTTCTTCATCCCAGATTTTGGTGTCGAAATCACGGGCAAGGTCGTGCACGTGATTCACTCGATAGGCCGTCAATTGAAGCCGCTTGAAGTGACGCGGCGCGTTGTCTTCGGCAAGTGTGAACAATGAAAATTCGTCTCCCGTGGCCATCTCGACCACCACGTTGGCATGGCCCACGCCCTGATCCTGCCCGGAGGCTTTGATGGCCAGTGCCGTCAACTCGCCGGGCCGGTCGCGCCCGCCTTTGTGCCAGGCATGCAAGTGCACGGTCACTTCGCCGTCGGTACCGCCGTTGTCGACGCTGGTTTCATAGTTGACGGAGAAACTATAGATGCCCGGGCACAAGGGCTTGTACAAAGCGCCGTTCCATTCTCCCGGGTTGGCGTTGACATTGGTGATCTGCCGTCCGGTGAACCACACACGCTGGTGTGGTTCCGTATGCACCAGGTCACGGGTTTCCACGGAAAATGCGCGAGGCGACCCGGCGCAATGATCGGCCACTTTGTCCGCCGGCACCCGGCCGTATTCGTCCATCAAGCCGAAGAAAACGAAATCCGGTTCGTCGTCTTGCGCCAACGTTGGTCCAGATATCAAAGCGGCGGTCAGCAGACCGAGCAGAAAAGCGGAACGCATTCCTGTCTCCTTTTAAATACAAGTTCGATCGTAACATGACGGCCCGCCCCATTAGGGCCAAAACGTCAAGCGGGCCTGTCCGCAATGCGGCAGCTTAGTCTTTCCACACCCCCGCGCGTTTTAACCGCCGCTCCAGACGGGATTCGCCCGTGTCGTTGACGGGATCGGTGGCAAAGTTGGGATACTCGGCACGGGCCCGCTCCACATAATCGCGCGGCAGATCGTCCAGGGATTGGACCTTGTAATACTCCACATGCCACAGCACCTGGCCCAGCTCCGGGTCGTCCATGCCTACGTTGGGCATTTCCGGCATGAGGATCTGCCCCGCGCCATGGGACGGCACCCAGTCCAGGCTGTCGTCCATCACGTCCGACAGCCGCGCAAAGTGCGTGTTGTCTTGGTTATAGGGCCGGCGCACCAGCGGCTCGGGCCAGCGGGTCTTGGAATGAAAGGCCAGCGAGTCGCCCACCACATTGATGTCGAAGTCCATGACGGAAAACTGGTTGTAGTAGTCGGGAAAGACCTTCTCGATGATGTTGTGGGACCAGCCCCGCCGTGAGAGCACTTGAACGTCCGGCACCCGGTTGAAGTTGGGCCGGGGCACGGTGGTCTTGCCGGTGATGGGATTGGTGAACTCCTCCAGCATCTCGTCCGTTTCGTGGTCGGTAAAAAACGTAACGAAAGACTTGGTGCGGATGAACGATCCGTCGTCCTGTGGCCGCCACCACTGATGTTCGCAGCCCTTGAACCGCACCAGCGGAACCGGGGACTCAGGATATTTGAACGCATAAAGCACGCCCCGGGTGCGCCAGATGATGGTCTGCTCCGTGACCGCGCCCCCTTGCCGGGCGATGGCCCAGACGCGCTCCTCTTCCGTCCAGGTAGAGGGATCGACGGACGTGGGTTTGGTCGCAGCGGTTGCTGTGCCAGCTGTTGTGGACAAAGCGCCGGCAGCGGAGGCGGCGAGAAAAGTGCGGCGGTTGACGTCGGTCATGGCGGGTCTCCCGTTAGTGGGAGACCCAGTGTACCTCAATCAAGCCAAAGGAAAGGAAGCCCCTAAATCCCAGCCCCCACGTTGGCGGCCTGGCCGGTCGGCGGCGGGATGACGTCGTCCTTGCGCCGGTCCTTCCATTCGTAATCGGGATTTTCCGGCGGGATGTCCTGGCGGTAGCTTTCCCAGGTGCCCACCCGGTCGTTGCGGATGGGCCAGTCGTCGGGGAGGGTGAGAAATTCCGGCGCGTGCTTTTCGATGTAGGCCAGCACCTTGGGCCGTACCGCTTGCGCGCCCGGCAGGCCTTTATGGCTGAACATGCGCCCGAAGATGATGCCATCTTCGTATTCGTGCCCGCCCATTTTCATCCACGGCCACCAATTGCATTGGCGCGAGAACCCACCGCGGAAGCGGGACGCTGGGATGCTGCGGTCTTCCAGTTCGTCCCGGTCCACATAAAAAACAAAATGCTCCGAGGGTGTGATGGTCTTGCCGGTGGACGACTTGGGCCAGTCTTCCGGTGCAACCGGGTTGGTGTACTCGTGGGTGTAGTCCCAGGAGAGCAGGAGATCGTTACCGAACTGATCGAACGGCAGAATGAACGGATATTCGCCGTTCTCATCGGGGAACACGGTGCCTTCGTTCATCAGCGTCGGTGCGTCGCCCACTTCACCCATGACGAATTTGGGAATCTGCGTGCCGAGCCGGCCGCCCAACAGGTTGTTGTAGAAGTGATAGACCTCCACCGTTTCGCCGGTGAAGGGATTGTCCCAGGTCTCAAGCACATCGCCCGTTTCCAAGTCGGTGAAGTAGCCGGTCTCCCGCGACTTGATGTTGAGGAAGCCGTCCGGATCCCACTGGGTTTGCAAACAGCCCGTGCCTTCATACCCAAAGAGAGGGATCATGCGCTTGTTGCCGATACGGGCGTACATCAGGCCGTAGAACCCGCCGATCACCGGTTGGTCGTAGCCGGCCCAGATCTTGCCGAAGGCCCAGAGGTTATCTTTGGGGTCGGAGTAATCCAGTCCACCCGGGCGGTTTTGTATGGCGGCCCGTGCGGTTGACGCCATCAGACCGGCGCCCAGTCCAAAGCCAAGCCCGCCAAAAGCAGCAGTACCAAGCCCCTTCAAGACGGACCTGCGGTCGGTAGCGAGATCGGTGACAAAATTCGGTGGCAACATGCATCCCTCCTTAAATTGTGGGGCACCTTAGACCGCGCCCTTTAACGGCCAACACAGATGCCTTCAGCAATGACCGCTGGCCGGTTCTCCATGAGGTGACTTGCTTTTCCGACCCACGCCGGAAACCATAGCGCCGGAAAAGCGCAGAGGAGGGCGTCCCGCCATGGACCGCAACACCGATAACCTCCTGCCACGTCCCGTCGTCGCGCCACTTGTAGAAATAGTACTGAACCGAGCTGCGCGGCGGAAACTCGCCGGGCAGCATGCGCCACTGGCAGCCGCTGCGGGCCATGTACAGGATCGCGGTCATCACTTCCCGCATATCCGTCTTGCGCGGGCGGCCCAGAGCCCTTGCGGGCGGCATATGGGGTTCGATCACGCACCATTCGGTATCGCTCAGATCGCTTGCGTAGCGGTGCGCCTCGCGCTCATATTTCTCACGAGTGGCGTCAGTCCACATCTTGTTATCCTCCTTGCTGGCGAACACAACAAGGGAATCACAAGGGACTGATTCCACTCAATTCTTTTTCGGTCAGGCTCTTATACCCTTTTATTTCTCATACCGTTGTCGGGCTGGGCGTCCAATTCCGTCCTCGGCGATACGGAGCAGTTCGGTGTGACTGAAATTTGGTTCTTCGTCTGGGATGTCGTTCCGCCCATCATGCCCCAATTTCCTTTGGAGCATCCTCTCGGTTACGGCACGTTCGCAACCATCCACCGCTACGCCATTTACACCGGGGGTGTGATCCTCAGCCTGCATTTGCTGGCAGCCATCTGGCATCACTTCCTCCGCAAGGACAATATCTTGTTGCGCATGTGGCCCGCCGGCGCAGTGGAAGCGGATTGGGAAGAGGTCAAGCCTCTGGAGTCGACGTTGCCGGAACTTTAGGCGGTAAACGCCAATATCAACTTTGTCAGCTCAATTGGATGCTCGATCTGCGGCAGGTGGCCGCAGGCATCGATCATGGAAAGCTGCGCGCCCGGTATGAGTTTGGCCAAGGCTTCGCCGTAGGGCGGCGGAAACACCGGATCGTTGGCGCCCCAGATAATTTGGGTGGGCACGGTGATGCGGTGCAGCCATTTGTGCAAATGGGGGTCATGGAAGCGGGGATTCCAGCACAGCAGTCTGGTGGTTTCTTCATTCTTGGCAGCAATGGCGTCCTGTTCCGGCGTCGTCGGCATGGCCAGCAGTTTTTCGGCAATGGCGTCGTCGTGAATGATGGTGCGGAAGCGGGTTTCCTTATCCCAGCTGAACAGATCCCCCATGGCGACGTCGGGGAGGTTGATCCCCGCCGCGCCCAACAGCGACAAACGATCGATCCGTTCCGTCGAACGGACGGCAATCTCCAGGGCGATCCAGCCGCCGAGGGATTGGCCGATGACGTGGACGCTCTTGAGGTCCAGCGCTTCGAGAAAATCCAAATAGAAAAAAGCCATGTCGTGAATGGTCTCAAGCCAGTCCGGTGAATCACTGGCGCCGAAGCCGGGATGGTCGGGCACGATCACATCATGACTTTCGGTGAAACCCTCCATAAAGGCGAGCGCCGTGCCCGCGCCGCCGGCGCCGTGGAGAAACAACAGCGGTTGGCCGCTGCCACCCCGACGGTATGAAATGGATGCATCGTTGATCTCGATAGATTGGGTTTGCAGGGCTGACATTTGGCTTACTCACCCGCTTCGACTGTTTGTGCCTGGATCGCCGGCGTTCCCGCCACAAAACGGACCGACAAGGCGATGCACAACAGCACAGCATTGGCGATGCCCATCATGACGAAAGGCCCAGCCGGCATCCATGTATCAAACAGAAATCCACCAACCTTAGCCGCGCTTAAAATACCGATGGCCCCAAAGAATCCGAACACACCGATGATGGCGCCCCGGTGTTCCTTGGGCGCTTCCTGGGCAATGAGGGCTTGCGCGGCCAGCACGGCGTTCACTTCGCCCATACCAAGGATAATGGCGGCGAGGTACATGACATTTTGGGTGGGGTCGGCGATGGCGCCGAGGGAGAGATATCCAACCGCAGCCAGCCCCATGGCGATGCACAGCGCGGTGACACGGTTGAACCGGTCGATGATCACACCGGCGCAGGGCGCCCACAGCACAGCAACGATCTGAACCACGCCGAAAAATTTACCGCCTTCGGCTAAGGCTTCCGCTGCTGTGTAGCCGTTGGCAATGCCCGCTTGAACAAGCCATAAAGAGAAAAAGGTGCTGACCACCGTCAAATCACCCCGCGATACACCGGCCGCGACGTAGGCGAGAGCGATGCGAGGATTCCGTGCCGCAGCGATGCCAATCTTAAACTTATCGATCACCGGTTCGTGTTCCCGGCGCGCCACCGGCGTACCGCCTTTTAATCCAAGCCTGAGAATAACGGAGTTGATCAGGCAAATGGATGCATAGGTCCAAAATGCGAACTGACCTGCGGATACGGGATCAGCGCCCATCCCTGCGTAAAAGGCAGGCATCTTGGTACCAAAAAAGACAACCGCCACAACACCGAGACCCTGCAACAAACCACAGACGCCTATGAGCCGGCCGCGCCACGGATCCTGTGGATAGTCCGCCTGCACGGTGGCAATCATGGCGGTGTTGCAGGCGACACCGATGGCAAACACCATGCGGTATAAAGTGAGCTCTTCGACGCTTTGCGCTGTCGGGTAAAGCATGTAACCGAGGAACAAGAAAAAGAACCCGGCCGCGTAAATGGGACGCCGGCCAATCCGGTCTGACAAAACCCCCAAGGGGCTGATCAAAAGAATGATCACGATTTCAGCGTAGAAGACCAAGTCGCCGGACAGGGTGCCTTGCGCGTCTTGAGGAATGCCGAGAATTTCGTTGAACACATAAGGCTGACTGACGCTCAGGAACACTGAGCTGGCGATGGTCATGGCCGAGGCGTACAGAAGGGTATAGATATTGAGCCGGCTGATGCTGGGCTCACACCAGACTTCAAAGTTGAGGGGTTTTACGCGAATGCCGTCCCGGTTGGGTTCGGCGGTAACGGTCCTTCCGGCCACGGGTGGTCTCCCCCTGTTTCTTTGTTTAACCTTTTACGCGGTCAAAGACTGACCGGGAACACCCCTTATCGCAAGCCATCTGACTGTGTCGTGACCGGTCATATAGGATTACAAAAACTGGGGATATTGTCGCAGAACCCACTGGCGACCAAGCCGCAGTCCCTTTATCCGCACCGTCAATTGGGCTAGAACCCTCGGGCTCAACCGCAAGGATTGAAAATGACCGCGAACGGGCCTGACAATTGGGACGACGTTCCCCCGCCGCCGTTGACTCACTCTCGCCTGTGCCCGGTGTTTCTGGCCTTAGGCTGGGTTTGTATGGGGCTTGGTATTGTCGGTGCGTTTGTGCCCGGTCTGCCCACCACGGTTTTTCTCATTGTGGCATTGTGGGCCTTCACCAAAAGCCCCGACCGTTTGCGCTGGTGGCTGTGGACTCATCCGAAGTTTGGCCCGCCCTTGAGAGCCTGGCACCTTCATCGGGTCATTTCGCCGCCGGCGAAAGCGGCAGCTGTGGTTATGATGATGATCAGCGTAGCCATCGTCGCTGTGTCTGCATCGAGTTGGCAGGCACCGGTGATTCTGGCGGTGGTGTTGGTACCGATCGCGGTCTGGATTGTCACCCGGCGGAGCGCAGTGCCGCAGGTGAATGCCAAAGATGCGGATACCGCGCCGTCCGACGCTTAACGTAAGTGGGCTAAGCCCACACACCATCCCGTTCCAGTTTTTTGGGCTCGTTTGCAGTGATGGGATCGGCAAATTTTTTCGTCACCTGAAAAGTAAGGCCACCCTTAAGGCCTACGGCTTCGTTGGTGGTAACAAACAGGCCGGTCAGATCGCGACGCATGTCTTCGTCCAGCGCTTCGTGGCTGCGTATCACCAGGTCAAAGTTTTTTGAATCCTCGTGGATCATGCCGTCCAACTGCAGCTCACCGAGGCGAGACAAATCTAGATCCACCAGAAAACGAAGTCCCTTGCCGTTGCCCTGCGTGGCTTTGTCATCCTCATCATCGGCAGACTCTTCGCGCCGGGTGATGAGATTGATTTTCTCCACCTGTCCGTTGGCTTTCCAGGGAATAGGTGTGGAGCGCCACTCCCCTGAAGTCTCGCGAGTCTGCGCACTTAGTTGTGCCACTTCGCCCGAGATTGCCCGCGCCAAATGAGCGCCACGCGGTCCGGACCGCTCCAAGGCACGAAGGTTATTGTCACCCGGCCACTGACGCAGATCGCCGCTGCGCATGGCTTGGAAAAACGACAAGGCGGCAACGACGGATCTTGGTCCACCGTCGGGCAATGTGTTGGCCAGCATCTGTGCCGCCTGAGGGTCGGCCCGTTGCAGAACCTGCAAAGCTTCCGTGAACGCCGGCCAGGTCATCGCACCGGCTGCGAATGGCAACGTTCCCGCGGAAGCAGGTGGCGGCGCGGCGGTAGGTGCACCGGCAGCGGCACTTTCGGCCCGCGGGGCAGACTGAGTGATCACTTCCAGATTGACGATGGTGCCCGGCGTTAAATTGGCCCGGCTGTGGCTGTGTTTGTCCTTGTGGTTGGGACGATGACGGTTGTGGTTGCGCCGATGGTTGCTGCGGTGGCGGCGGACTCTGTTGTGGTGTTTGCGGCGCCGGTTGCTGTGATTGCGCTTGTTGCGGTGTCTGAGGAGCGGGTTGTGGCGCAGGCTGTGGCGTCTGTGATTGAGCAGGCGCTTGTGGCTGAGTAGGTGCTTGCGTCTGTTGTGGTGCAGGATTTGAAGGTGCAGGCGAAGGCGGCGGCGTTTGTGGTTGGGTTTGTGCGGTAGACACCCTTTGCGCGGTCGCCGCTTCTAAACGCGCAACATTCACCGCAGTCTGAGCCACTTGAACAGCGGCGCGGCCACCAGCCGACGAGGGCTGGGGTGGCGGCAAGACGGTTCCTTCGACGCGCGTGCCCGCCGCCTGACGAAGCAGCTCTATGGTGGGCTCCCTGATAACCGCAGTCGTTGCGGTCTGGACCGCTGCCGGCTGTGGCTGTGGTGTCTGGACACCCGGTGGTGGAACCGTAGACACGCTACTCCGCGATCAACCTTTCGGCGATCGCCTCCACGTCAATGGCCGCCTCCGAGGTCGGTGACCGGGTCAAAATAGGAGTCTGATTGCGAATGGTATCGCGCACCCGGGCATCCCGGCGCACGATCCCGGCTAAGGGAGGAGAAATTTTGAGGAACCCCTGGCAGGCTTTGAACAGTGTCTGATAGGTCCGCTCCCCTTCCCGGGTCGAATTGGAGGCGTTGACGACGATGCGAATGTCTAAATTGGGGCGCTCAAGGGCCGTGACTTTGACAAAAGCGTAAGCATCGGTCAGGGACGTGGGTTCGTCGCTGGTAACGACGAGAACCGTATCGGCGCTTCGGGCCAATTGACGCACGGATTTTTCCACACCTGCACCTAGGTCGAGAATGACCCGGTCGTAGCGGGACGCCATCAGTGACAAGTCTTCGCCGAGGATCTGCAAACGGGACAATGGAATGTTGGCCAAGCTGCCGGATCCGGACCGACCGGCAATGACATCGAAGCCCCCTTGTTCGTAATGCATCGACGCCTGATTGAGAGACAGTTTGCCGGCAATGACGCTGCCCAAATCATAGTGGGGCATCAGGCCCAGTTGGATATCCACGTTGGCCAGTCCCAAGTCACCATCGAACAGAAGAACGCGATTTCCCCGGCGGGCCAAGGCATGACTTAACGTGATCGAGAAAAAGGTTTTGCCAACACCGCCTTTACCCGATGCCACCGCGACAATGCGGCCACGGCGGGCAGAAACCGCGGGCTGCCCGGCAAGGGTCGGCGTTTGATCTCCGGCGGGCGGTTGTGAAGACGGCGGCAAATCAGAATTCATCAAGACACCTCAGTTCTTGGGTCTATGCTGTTCCCTGGGGGGGGTTCAGGCGAGCCGCTTTCTTCAAAGCGTGCCGGTTGCAGGTCTTCGTCTGGCGGCAAAATCATACGCGCCATGGATACAGGATTGATGGCGCAAAGTCCCGTCGCCACATGCGGGTTCAAACTGACTTCACTGAACATCAGTTGACCCGCATCGGCAGCGGCGAAAATGGCACCTAAGCGGCGGGTCATGTCCAAACGGGTCGCGAGGATGCGGGTCGCGCCGCAGGCTGAGAAGGATTCACCGATGTCAGCCGCTTCGCCTGCATCACCGCCCGCTGCTAGCACCAATATGGGTTCCACGTCGGCGCTCCGGGTGAGCGCTTTGAGGTAATCCATGTCGTGGTGGCTGAACGGGTTACGGACCAGATTAAGAGTCTGCGCCGCGCCTTGGCCACAGACATGGGTTTTGTCATGCCGTCCGTGCGCATTCAGGACAACATGCAGCTGCCGGCGAACTCATATTCCATTTATGTCAAAGAGGTGGAGGCTGGCCGCGGCGATCTCAGGCCCAACATGCTGCTGGTGATGGATCCACGCGGCGAAGAGATCTCCCTGCCGGGCGAACGCACCCGCGAACCGACGTTCGGTCTGCCGGCTTTGTGGATCGACCCCGCCAACCGGGAAGAAGCCCTCTTCCGCGGATATACAGTGGTCGATCCGCCAACGGTGATTACCACACATCTCACCGAAGTTGTGCGTGACAACATGCAAGAACTGTTGTCATACAGCGAAACTCAGAAACTGCTTGATGAGTTGGACAAAGAACAGCAGAAACTCATCGCTGAAATCGTACCCAGCCAAATCAGCGTTGCCGGCATTCAACGGGTCTTGCAGAACCTTATTTCGGAGCGGATCTCCATTCGCGACCTTCCCACCATTCTGGAGGGAGTTGCCGAAGCTTGTGCTGCGACACGCAATGTCATGCAAATTAGCGAGCACGTAAGAACGCGGTTATCTAGTCGATCCTGAAAGACGCGGAGATTCTCTGTAATAGACTGTTATTGCGGATCAATTTTGTTGGCAATGGTGGTTCGGAATCGCCGGATTTTCTATACTGCAAGGCCGGTTCCTTGCAATTTCCGGATCAAAAAATGCGCCCCACATCAGCCGCCCCACATCAGCCAATGACGTCCCTTCTTTAGATCTCTTCCGCACCGCGCTTGAGAACATTCTCGATCAACGGCACGAACTTTATCGGCTCACCGAGTTGATCGATTGGCAGGGTTTTGATGAGGCGTTTGGTGTCTTGTATTGCCCTGACAACGGCTGCCCGGCCAAAGCGACGCGGCTGATGGTGGGGCTTCAATATCTCAAGCACGTGTATGGTCTGTCCGATGACCAGGTGGTGATGCGCTGGGTGGAGAACCCTTACTGGCAGCATTTTTGCGGCGAGGTGTATTTTCAGCATCACCCGCCGATTGATCCCAGCAGCATGTCGCGTTTCAGACGGCGCATTGGCCATTCAGGGTGCGAGAAAATTCTGCGGGCCACAGTTGATGCGGGTGTTCGGAGCAAGACGGTCAAACCCGACGACTTCAAGCGTGTGACGGTGGATACCACGGTGCAGGAGAAGGCGGTGGCCTTTCCCACCGACAGCAAATTGCTGAACCGTTCGCGTGTGCGTCTTGTCAAGCTGTGCCACACACACGGTGTGGTGTTGCGGCAGAGCTACGCCCGTAAGGGCCCTGAGGCGCTGTTGCGGGCCAACCGTTATGGTCACGTCCGGCAGATGAGGCGCATGGGTGGTCAGATTAAGAAGCTCAAGACCTATCTGGGCCGGGTGGTGCGTGACACGGAGCGCAAGATCGCGGGCCATAAGGGGTTGCAGGCGATTTTTGCCGGGGAGTTGGCGCTGGCCAGGCGGCTGCTCAGTCAACAGAAGATGGATCGCAACAAACTGTATAGCCTGCATGCCCCGGAGGTGGAGTGCATCGGCAAGGGCAAGGCCCACAAGCGTTATGAGTTTGGTGTCAAGGCCAGTATTGCAACGACAAACAGGAGCAACTTTATCGTTGGCGGCATGGCGTTGCCGGGGAATCCCTTTGATGGGCATACATTGCCAACAGCGTTGGAGCAGGTGCGCCGTTTGACAGGCTGTGTGGTTGAAGAAGTGTTTGTGGATCGTGGCTACCGTGGCCATGGCGAGGAAGCATCAAGGGTGTACATCTCGGGTCAACGGCGTGGCATAAAAACACAACGGCTGAAACGGTCACTGAAACGGCGTCAGGCGATTGAACCGGTTATCGGCCATCTGAAATCGGATGGACTGTTGGGACGCAATTACCTCAAGGGTACTGAAGGTGATCGCATGAATGTGGCACTGGCCTGTGCCGGCCATAACCTAAGACTGATCCTGAAGCGGCTCAGAATTTATTGCGCCCGCATTTTGGGCGCTACGTTGCTCCGGGACATGATCGGATTGCATGGAACGCGTCTTGCGGCGTCAATCATCCGATGGAAGCGACGGATGGCGTGGCAGACTGAACCTAACAGCACACATCTAACGCTCGTAGTGGTATGAAAAACGGGTTTTTCAGGATCGACTATCTAGGCAACTTTCGGATTCTCAAACCGACGAAGAAGACGTTATCCCATTGGTGACTCTGTCGCCTGAATGGGAACAGGCGTTTTCGGATGCTCTTATTGGTCAAGGTGAAGAACGGCAACTCTCCATGGCGCCATCCCGACTTCAGGAATTCATCACCGCGGTACGGCAAAACTTTGAACGATTTGCCATGCAGGGAGAAACACCAGTGTTACTCACTTCGCCGACGGTTCGGCCTTATGTCCGGTCGATTATCGACCGCTTTAGACCGATGACGGTCGTCATGTCTCAGAATGAGATTCATCCGAAAGCGAAGATAAAGACGGTCGGGCAGATCTGATTACGCAACTCTGATTCGTAAAAGCCCGTGAAAAAAGGGTACGCTAAGGCACGGCATCAGCGACGGGGGCGCAATAGGTCGTAAGCAATGCGTTTAAAGTCTTACACAGCTGCCACCATGGCCGAGGCCATGTCATTGGTTCGGGAAGAGTTGGGCGAAAACGCGATCATCGTTTCCACCCAACGGTCTTCTGACGGCCAAGGGGTGCACATTACCGCAGCCCTTGAAGAACCCGGCAGCGATGATGACGTGGCAAAGGCACTGGCCGACGAAGACTCAACGCCGTTTGCGGAACGGGTTCGAGAAGCCCTGACTTATCATGGTGTTCCACCTCGTCTGATTGAAAAGATGATCGTCACCGCCCGCTCCGTTGAAGTCGGCTCGCCGACCATGGCCTGTGCAGCCGCTCTGGAAGATCATTGTGATTTTGCGCCTCTGCCCGAACGGAAAGCACCGCGGCCCTTTATGCTGGTGGGCCCGCCCGGATCGGGCAAAACCATCACCGTTGCCAAGCTGGCCGCCCGAGCCCGCCTTGCCGGCCGACCGGTGGGGGTGATCACCACGGATACGGTCCGGGCCGGCGCCGTTGAACAGCTCACGGCCTTCACCAGCATTCTCGAAGTGGAAATCAATCAGGTGCGCGGACCTGACATGTTGCCGCAAGCCGCAAGCGGTCGATGTGATGATGCGGTCCTACGATCTCGTCTTCATCGATAGCCCTGGACTGAAGCCGATGGTTGTCGTTGTTGATCATGCTCAGCAGGCCATAACCCAGCTCCAGGCGTACCTGGTCGATGCGCATGGCCGAGGAAATGGGTTCTTCGGCGGTTGCCAATTCGGCCGTGTCGAGCTGTTGATCGAGTTCGGCTGCCAGTTCGGCCCGGCGCTTATTCTGGAAGGTCACCCAGCCAGCCGCCGATCCGGTGACAAAAGCCAGAAACAAGAAGGGTCCAACCGGCGTACCGGGCAGCATTGCCAGACTGAGAGCCAGGAACGAACTCATGCCCAGGGCTTTGGGATAGCGTGTGAATTGGGTTCCAAGGGCAACATCGGTGCTTTCACTAAGGCCGCCTTTTGAGACCATCAAACCTGCGGAGGTAGAGACCACCAGCGCCGGAATTTGCGTGACGAGTCCGTCACCCACGGTCAGCCGCGTATAAGTATCGGCCGCTTCGGAGAAGGTCAGATCATTCTGCACCATGCCGATGATCATGCCGCCGATAATGTTGATAATTGTGATCAGAATGCCGGCAACGGCGTCGCCGCGGACGAACTTTGACGCACCATCCATGGCACCAAAGAAATCACTTTCCTTTTGCAAATCTTCGCGCCGGTCTTTGGCCTGCATTTCGTCGATCAAACCGGCTGACATGTCCGCATCGATGGCCATTTGTTTGCCAGACAACGCATCCAAAGTGAAGCGCGCGGTAACTTCCGCGATACGGGTTGCACCCTTGGTGATCACCATAAAGTTCACGATCACCAGAATGGCAAAGACGATGACGCCAATGACGAAGTTGTCACCCATAATGAAGCCGCCGAAGGCTTCAATCACTTGCCCCGCGGCATCGGTTCCTTCGTGCCCTCTTGATAGGATCAAACGGGTCGATGCCAGGTTGAGCGCCAAGCGCAGCATGGTGGCGATAAGCAACACGACCGGAAACGAGTTGAATTCGAGCGACTTGTTGATGAACACAACCGTCATCAATATGAGGACAGATAATGTGATTGAGAGCGCCAGCGAGACATCCAAGAGCCACGGCGGCATGGGCATGATCAGGACGACGAGGATCAGCACCAGGCCAAGAGCGAAACCGAG
Organism: Rhodospirillaceae bacterium; assembly: GCA_965207985.1. GTDB lineage: Bacteria > Pseudomonadota > Alphaproteobacteria > Rhodospirillales > Rhodospirillaceae > CBDBND01. The sequence continues at coordinate 527,201 of CBDBND010000032.1, forward strand.
GTCGCCGCGCTTGACCGCCGCACCGAACCGGTCGAAAGCGGCACCGAAATCCGCTCCCGGTTCTGCCGGGGCCTGAGGTGCAGCTAAAGGACTTCAAGGCGACCGTCGAGAGCGCCCTTGCCTGGCTCCTGATCGCCAGCATCCAAGTCTTCATCCGTAGACTAGCAAGGTTATGAAAATAAACGATTCTTTTCCGGCCAGACTCTTAGGAATCAAAATCAGACCGCCGACAATTTCCTTGCCTATCTCAGCCACCCACACAAGGTTATGTCTTATGTCCTCGACTACGCCTGCCGAGACGTCTGGCAGATCGGGAAGTTGGGAACGGTAGCTCTCGTAAGCAGCGTCAATACACGCCGCAAACTGTGTAGCGTCCTCAATCTGAGCCCGTCTAATTATCCAGTTCACCATGCTCTGACTATGACCTCATCCTTTTGAGCGCACCATGTGGCATTTTCGAGTTCTCGTAAGAAGCTAAGCTATTGAAAAATATTGAGTATTTATGGCTCACCCGCCAGTTTGAAGCTGAGGCCGGCGTACAGCCGCAGAGGAGCTGTTTTTGATCCGCTTTTGGGCAACAAATTAGGCCCTAAAAACTGGGCATTTTTTGCCTATCTAAACACCTTGTTAAGGGTCCCCAGGGCACAGTGTGAGCCGTAGGAGACGGGCTTCCCAAGACGCCCGGGACAGGCCGGAAACCCGCTGAAACACTGGATTTGCAAGAGTTCGTAAAAGGACTCGGGGACCGGTATGGCGGAAAACACCCAAGACGACGCTCCAGCGGGCGGCGGTGAAGCAGATGCCACAGCAGCAGAGGCTACGGCCAGCGATACGGCCGCAGCGGACGGCACAGCTTCGCAAGGCGGCGGCTGCGCCCGAACCATGCGAAGGTGCGTTCGACCAATGTGGCTGTTCATCCAAGATGTTCAGGGATGGGTCTTGGGCGCGGATTGGTCGAACGCGCGGAAACGGAATGCCGAAATCGTGGACTGCTGACGCTGAAGCTCAGCACTCATGTGGCGATGCCGGAAAACGTTGCTCTATACGAACATCTAGGATGGATTGAAACGGAAAGGTCTGAAAACAAAGTATACATGACCAAGCGTCTATAAGCGTCCTGCCTTAGTCCGTTGCTCCCCACGAAGCCACCACGATCGTTATCAGACCCAAAGTCAGGTTGGTGGCGACGATCTTGCGCACGGTTTCAATGACTGTACCGGCGGTCTCGAAGTCCCGGGCATCGGCCGCGAGTTTGAATTTCCGAAACGGCCCGTGATTGAGCCAAAAGAAAAGCAGGGTCATGACAATGGCGACGATGAACATGATGTCCACATGCAGTCCTGCCTTGCCAAACCCCGACAGCACGAAAAACATCTGATATATCCCGGTGATCCAGAGCACGATAACCATTCCCAGAACCCAGCGTAGGAACCGCTGTAAAGTCCGGCGCCACAAGGCGAGGGCATCCTCTTTGGCCAGTCCACCCATGGCAGGCCGTAGGGCCATGTAGGCGAAGAACATACCGCCGACCCAGATGACGGCGGCGAGGGTGTGCAAGGTATTGGCGATGGTCCAAAGCATGGCAGCTGACCTCTCTGGCCGTTCGGAAAGGGCTAAGGTATTGTGTTTCGGGTAAAAACTGTAGCCCTATGCAAGGGGATACTTTTGGGACACACGCCAACCAACAAAGCTGAGAAGCTTGCCGTCGTCATTTTTAACTTGGGTGGACCGGATTCCCCCGAGGCGATTAAGCCGTTCCTGCTCAACCTGTTCAACGACCCGGCGATCATGCGCGTACCCAATCCATTGCGCTGGATCATCGCCCGGTTGATCGCCTGGCGCCGCGCCCCCACCAGCAAAGAGATCTACGATCTGGTGGGCGGCAGGTCCACGCTCCTTCCGGCCACGTTGGAACAGGCCAAGGCGTTGAAGGAGGAAATCGCCGATACTGCTGAACACGTCGAAGTGTTCGTGTTCATGCGCTATTGGCATCCCATGGTCGAAGAGACCGTGGCCAAGATTAAAGCCTTCAACCCCGATCGCGTTCTTTTGTTGCCGCTCTATCCCCAATTCTCCACCACAACCACGGGCACGTCCGTGAAGGCATTCAAAGAAGAAGCCAACCGTCAGGGTTTGACCGCTCCGCAGGACTCGGTGTGCTGTTATCCGCTGCATCACGGTTTTCTTGATGCCACCGTGGCCAACATCAACAAAGCGCTCGATCAAGCGATGCAACACGGCGCGCCGCGGTTGCTGCTGTCCGCCCACGGCTTGCCGCAACGGACCATCGACGCCGGTGATCCCTATCAGTGGCAAATGGAGCAGACGTCCATGGCCATCGTCGAAGCGCTGAACCGGCCGGGTTTGGATTGGGTGACCTGCTATCAAAGCCGGGTCGGCCCGGTGAAGTGGATCGGACCTTATACGGAGGATGAAGTCACTCGGGCCGGCCAAGACGGCGTGCCGGTGGTCATTGCCCCTATCGCGTTTGTCTCCGAACACGTGGAAACGGAAGTGGAAATCGATATCGAGCTCCGCCAGTTGGCCGACGAGACGGGCGTGCCCTTTTTTGCACGCTGCTCGGCGGTGGCTGCCGACTGCACTTTTATCCGCGGTCTCGGCGATCTGGTGCGCCATGCCATCGGGCAAGGACAGCCGGTTTCCGACATCGGCAACCGCCGCTGCCCCATGCACTACAAGTACTGTCCCAACGACGTTGGCGTGAACGAGCCAGCAACCGACTCAAGGTCCTAAACAGATGGATGACGCTGTTCCGATCCAAACCGACGCAGAGGGTGGCTCAGCAAATTTAGGCATTCGACCGATGACCGGTGCGCTGGGCGCCGAAGTGCATGGTGTGAACCTCAGCGTACCGTTGGATGAGAGCGCCGCTGCCGCAGTTAAGGCCGCTCTCCTTGACCATCTTGTCTTGTACTTTCCGGAACAAGATCTCGAGCCTGACCATTTGATCGCGCTTGCACATTCTTTCGGAGAGCTTGAAACGGAACGGTTCATTCCGCCCCTCGAAGGGCATCCCGGTGTGCACATTCTAAAAGGCATCAGCAAGAACAAACTGACCACGCAAAATCTCATTTGGCATGTGGATCACAGCTACAAGCCCCAGCCCAGCCTCGGCGGCGCTCTCTATGCCATCGACGTGCCCGAGTCCGGCGGCGATACGCTGTTTGCCAACATGTACGCCGCTTATGAAGCGTTGTCCGACCGTATGAAGCAGTACCTCGAGGGTCTTATCGCTGTGCACGATGTGGTTGCCTACGGTTTGCGTTCCGGATTGTTCGAAACCGAAGATACCCGCAAAGCCATCATGCGCATGCCACTCGCGTCAGAGCATCCGTTGGTCTGTACACACCCCGAGACGGGCCGCAAAATGTTATTCGTCAATCAAGCCTGGACAACCAAGATCAGAGATCTTGAACCGCACGAAAGCCAGTCGATCCTGACGTTCCTGTTCGAACACGCGACCCGGCCGGAGTTTCAATGCCGTATCCGTTGGAGCAACCGCGGTCTGCTGTTGTGGGACAATCGGGCGGTTCAGCACCGTGGTATTCCCGATTATGAAGGACCGCGCATCATGCACCGGGTGTCCATCAAAGGCGAATGGACACCGCAGTAGTTCATCCTCAATTAACCAGCATGTCTTCCATGACGGAGAGGAAGGTGTTTTCGAAGTCTTCTTCGTCTTGCAGCACCGTCAAAACGTCAATGGCGCACCGGCCAATGAGACGACGAGCGATGAGGTCATCATCGAATTTAAGGATTCCGCCCTCGGCCACGGTCTTGAGATGCTTTTCCGTGAGGTTTGAGAACATCATATGTTCCGGCTCAAACATCTGCATGAACCGTTTGTTGAGCTTGAATGCTAGAATGAGAGCTTGCGCATTTTCTGTCCACATATCGACATAAACGCTTAAGACCCCCCGTAACCGAGCGCGGGCATCTACGTTTTGTATACCTTTGAGGGCATCGATCCCTTTGGTTAAAACCGGCTGAATGAGTTGGTGGATCACATCGTCGCGGCTGTCAAACAAGCTGTAAAACGTGCCCCGTGAAATGCCGACTGCGTCAATCAGGTCATCCACGCTGACATTCTCAACCCCGAACTCGAGAAACTTATCGGCGGCCACGGTCAGCAATTCTGCCCTGGTACGACTGCGCCGGCGGGCGACCTTGCCCTTTTTTGGCGCTTCGGTCTGTGTCTCTGGATGATCAAGCATCGGTTTGGTCCTGCTGAACATCATAGTCTAAAAATAGACATGAGTGTATAATTTTATTGATGTTCCGCTTTTCCTAGGGTATCCAGTATTTTGGCGGCGGCCGCTTTGGCCATTAGACTGTGTATTAGAAGGTGATAGTGGTGGTTCACCGTCCCACTGTTTTTCGACTCAAGGCCATGGGTCTCTTCCCTGACCCTCAACCGGATTCCTGATTATGCCGATCAGTCTGAGATGGATTGTGATGCTGGTGACCGGTGCGGTCGTCGTGACCGTCTTGTTTCTATGGCAAGACGACGCCGCGGGGCCCGCCCAGGCTGACATCAGAACAGCCAAAGTGAGCCGCGAGACGCTGACCCGGGAAGTCATCGCCACCGGCGTCATTCGTCCCGTCGTTGGTGCAGAGATCAACGTGGGCTCACGGGTCTCAGGCATTGTAGAAAGCCTGCCGGTGAAAGTGGGCGACCGGGTCGAAGCGGGAGAGCTTCTGGCCCAGATCGATTCCACACCTTTCGAAGCGCTGCTGGAACAAGCCAAGGCCGAAGTTGAGCTGTCGAGAGCGGAAGTCTCGCTCGCTGAAAGCAATCTCGAACGCAAACAGAATTTGGCAGCCCAGGGGTACAGCCCCGAAGCGGACCTCGAAGCGGCCATCCGTGACCTTAACGTGGCACGGTCACGCTTAGCTTTGAATCAAGCCAAGGTGCGGTCTGCGGAAATCGATTTGGGATACACGCAAATCCGCGCGCCCATCAAAGGGGTAATCGCTGACGTGACAACGCGGGAAGGGGAGACGGTGGCGGCGAGTTTTGCCGCGCCCACTTTCGTATCCATTGTCGACCTCGATCGCCTTGAAGTTCAGGCCTATGTGGATGAGACCGACATTGGCCGCGTGTTTGTCGGTCAGAATGCACGTTTTGAAGTGGATACCTATTCCGATACGGACTTTGAAGCGGCGGTGACGGCCATCAATCCTAAAGCGGAATTACAAAATAGTGTGGTTAACTACGTTGTTGTTCTGGATTTCGATGGTCAGGAAGGCCGCATCCTCCGGCCGGAAATGACGGCTCATGTCCGGCTGCAGCTGGAACAACGGGAAAATGTATTGACCGCCCCGCGTACCGCTCTACGGCGCCAGAATGGACAGCCGATGCTAGTGGTGGAACGGGATGGTGATTGGATCGAACAGCCGGTCCGGGTCGGGTGGCGAACGGACCAGCGGGTGGAAATTGTCGACGGTGTTAGGGAAGGCGACCTTATCCAGCTCAATCCCAGTTGAGGACAGAGCTAAGAGACGCGTTTGGGGGCAAAGGAGAAGCCTGTGATTCAGTTGAAGGGGATTTGTAAGACCTACCCACGGCCCGATGAAGGGCCGCTTGAGGTGTTGAAGGACGTGGACCTCAACATTAGCGAAGGGGAATACGTCGCCATTGTTGGACCGTCTGGGTCTGGCAAGTCGACCTTAATGAACATTCTAGGTCTCCTGGATCATGCCGATTCCGGCGACTACCAATTGGATGGGGAATCCGTCTCTGGATTGTCTTCGTCGAAGTTGGCCAAGCTGCGCAATCAGAAAATCGGTTTTGTCTTTCAACAGTTTCATCTGTTGCCCCGCACCAACGCCATCGAAAACGTTGAGATCCCATTGATCTACTCCAATGCGGACAGCCCCGAAAAACGGGCCATCGCCGCCCTTGAGCAGGTCGGCTTAGGCGACCGGTTGAAACACTATCCGGAGGAGCTCTCCGGCGGGCAGCAACAGCGGGTGGCCATCGCCCGGGCCCTGGTCACCGACCCGGAAATCATTCTCGCGGACGAGCCCACCGGCAATCTCGACAAAGCGTCCGGTGAGGATCTCATGGACCTGTTTCAAAAACTCAACGACGGCGGACGGACCATCATCGTCATTACCCACGATGAAAGTCTTGCCCAGCGCGCTAAGCGTGTGGTGCGCATCGATGACGGCCGTCTCAGTGAATTGCGTGATGTTACACCCAGTGCAACAACCTCTAACGAATCTCAAATGGGAGATGTGGCATGAATACGAAACTTCTCTTCGCAGGAAGTGCGCGGATGATGATGCGTTACAAAATGCGCACGTTTTTTATGGCTATCGGCATTATCGTCGGTGTGACCGCCCTGGTGTTTATGCGCGCCATGGGCGTCGGCGCCGAACAGGCGATGATGGATACGGTCAATCGCACCTTTTCCACGGCAACCATCAACCTGGTGGCCGGTGGCGGACACATGGGACCGCGCATGGATGGACCCATTACCTCTCTCAAGGTAGCAGACTTTGAAGCGATTGAGAGTCAGGTGGACGGTGTCGTAATAACCGGCGCCATGCAATGGAGCCGTGAGCAGGACATCCGCTATCAAGGCACCACGCGACAAATGGGAGTTTACGGCTATACCGTGCCGATCGAACCCGTTTGGCAGCGGGGGGTCATGGAAGGCGAATATTTCACTACTGATGAAGTAAACTCAGCCTCCCGAGTGGCGGTCATCGGCGCCAATGCAGCACAAGCTCTGTTCGGTGAGGAAGATCCCATCGGCAAACAGATTCAGGTGGGAACCGTTCCCCTGCGCATCAAAGGTATCCTTGAGCTTCAGGGCATCGACACCCACGGACTCAACAAGGATGATGAAATCCATGTCCCCGTGACCACGCTTATGCGCCGGTTGATGAATGTGGATCACCTGTTCGCCGGACGTGTCATTGTTGACGATCCCAATCGTGTGGAAGAAGCCGCGGAACAGATCAAGGTTCTCCTCCGCGAGCGTCATTCCCTCTCTGAAAACGAACCCAACGATTTCATCCTCATCACCCCAGAACTGGTGCAGGATCTCGTCAGCAACGCCAACCGGGTGCTGCTGCAGTATCTGCCAGCCGCCGCCGGCGTGGCCTTACTGGTCGCGGCCATCGTCATCGCCAACATCATGCTCATCGCGGTCAAGGAGCGGGTGCCCGAAATCGGCGTGCGCAAAGCGGTCGGAGCCGAGGACGGTCAGATCAACTTCCAGTTCCTCACCGAAACAGTGGTGGTGGCGCTGACCTCCGGTCTTTTTGGAGCTGGAATAGGAATAATCGCAGCTGTGGCCTATGGCAGTATGAGTGGCGTGCCCATGGTGGTGACCATCGGGTCGCTGGCGCTGGGTCTCGGTGCCGCCGTTGTCGTCGGCATTGTCGCCGGGTTCATGCCGGCCAAGCAGGCGTCAGGCTTGGATCCCGTCAACGCCCTTCGGTAAGGCTAAAGTTAAAAGTCCGGGTGAGAAGCGGAGCACCGCATGTGGTGGGCAAGAAACCTCCGCTTCTCCTTTAGGGCCATCAATCGCTCCCGGTTGCGGGCGCTGCTGTCCATCAGTGGCGTCGCCATCGGGATCGCCGCCGTGGCCATCCTTATAGGTGCTGGTGCCGGTGCCGAACGGGAATTCCAGAAAAACATAGAACAACTGGGCGAGAACCTGCTGGCCGTAAACGCCGCGCGTACGGAAACCGACGCTCTGCGTGGCGCCAGTCAAATGTATGAAACCCTGACCCTCAATGACTGGAAATGGATCAGTGCCTTAACCAGTGTTGAGCGGGCCGCTCCCATTGCGGACGGTGGTCGCACCCTGCGGGTCGGCCGGCTGTCCCAAGGCTTCACCATTCTCGGTACCACGCCGGAATTTTCCGAAGCCAAGAATTTTAAGGTGATTGCCGGGCGCTTTATCGACGACGAGGACATCGCCAACCGCCGCCGTGTCGCCATTCTCGGTGCCAATGTCGTCGAAGACCTCTACTTCGGTGAATGGCCGCTGGGGGAGACGGTACTCATTGGCAATGTGCCGTTCACGGTCATCGGCATTCTCAAAAAGAAGGGTCTTAATCCCGACGGCACCACCGATGACGGCCAAATTGTCGTGCCGGTCACAACGGCCCTGCGGCGCGTGCTCAACACTGATCATTTGTCGCGCATCTTTGTCCAGGCGGTGTCCAAGCCGGCCATAGACGTAGCGACCACCGACATCGCTGCTTTGCTGCGTGACGAACATGGCTATGATCGTCCCAACTATCGCGACGACTTTGAAATTCAGAACCAAGACGCACTGCTGGCAACCCAGGAGGAAGTAAGTGGTTCGTTCAGCGATCTCACCATTGGGCTCGCCGTGCTGGCATTAGGTCTTGGCGGTGTCGGACTGCTTGCTGTGACCCTTCTGTCCGTGCGCGAACGCTACGCTGAAATCGGACTGCGCATCGCCGTTGGAGCCCTCCCTCGGGACATTCTCATACAGTTTATGACCGAAGCGGTGCTGCTTGCCGTCATGGGTGGTGTGACGGGCATCCTCTTAGGCGGCGGGATTATCCTCATCGGCAGCCAGCTGACCGGCTGGTCCATGGCGTTGACTTGGCAGACGGCTGTTTTTCCTTTCCTCATCTCCCTCGGCATCGCGGTGGTCTTCGGCGCTTTCCCCGCTCTGCGCGCCGCCCGTCTTGACCCAATCGTGGCTTTGAGGAGCAAATAAACTTAGGCTTGGCCATCGGTTCTTCGCTTGAACGAAAGGAGCAGGACCCATGACCACCAGACGCGAGGCCCTTGCGGCTACCGCCGGCACGGCCGGAATGATGCCGACGCCGCAACTGGCTCAAGCCCAGCGCTCCCATCAGCCGCCAACCAACCAAGTGGTGTCGGAGTTTCTCACCTTTGACGATCCCATCGATGAATTTCGCACTTATTTGCGTATGGGACGGGACTTGGTGGAAGACCAGGGCGCGCGCCTGACCTGGTACAACTGGATCGTCTTCATCATCCCAGGCGACCGGCGGCCGGTGCCGTTCATGCGTTACGAAGGCATGGAGTTCAGCTACTTCCGCAACATGGGGAACTACAATTACCGCATCCATGCCCACAATGTGTCCTTCCCGCGGGATCTGAACACCTGTGATTTCATCGACACAGTGGAAAATCCGATTACGGGGGAACGGGTTGAAGTGCCCATCACCCTTTTGCTTCACGATCCCGGTACGGTGGCCAGCCCTCAAGGATTCCGCAATCTATCCGGCGACGGCACCTACCAGCATCACTTCATGCAGTTCCGCATTGAAGACGATCTGCTTAAGTTCGACAGCATCCGCACGGCGCCGCCCGACTGGCCGGCTACCCATGTGGAGAATTCCTGTGCCTGGACCCCGTTTGAACTCTACGCCGACGAATCCATCACCTCTCTGCCGACACGATTCGCGGGCCACTACGCCTTTGAGTACACGCCCTGGCTGAAGATGCTGGCGGACCATACCCAAGGCCATCTCACCGGGTTCTTTGACGGCCGCAAAATCAATGGTCCGGAAGAGCTGCCGCGGGAGTTTTTGGACCGGATGGAGCGGGATCATCCCGAGCTGCTGGAGCCCCGCTGGGGCGAATTCGACCGGCCTGCGCCCTTCCAGATTTGATGGTATTGCCTGGGACGAAGGAGGGGCGCATCATCCGATCTGAGGGTGTGAAGGATCGCATCAATCAAGACCGCGGGAGACAGTCAATGACCGACCGCCGCACAGTTTTCAAAGCCACCGCCGCGCTCGGCGCATTGATCGCCTCAAGCGTGAAAGGGCGCTCGGTGGGCGCTAAGACCTCTGATTTCGATGTGGAATTGCGCGGCACTTCCGGGCGGCTGGAACGGCTGCCCAAGCTTGATCTGGAGTCTCGTGACGACCTCTTTATCGGTATCCGCCGGTGGCGGAGCGACACCGCCGTGCCAGCGGCTATGAGACGCTTCAACGCCATTCTTGAAGCCAACGGCCATGATCCAAAAAAAGACCTGCCCCTGGACGAGATTATTGAGTTGGTCAGGGATGATCCGTTGATTAATACGCAAGTGCGCATTTTTCTCGACACCAAACGTACGGCGCACAAAAACTACAAGCAGGAATACGAGAACAACGCCGATCTCTATCTCGAAGAGATGGAGGCTTACGACAACCGAAGGCCGGGTACGCTTGAGCTTAATCCGGAGATGGTGATTCCTAAGTACACCACCCATGAGATCCATCAGCAGCCGGCGGGTTATGTGGGCAGTCCGTTCTCCGGGTTGGTTTACCATCACGGCACCAACGCGTTTTATCTCGCCCGGGCCATTGAGAATAAACAGGACGAGCATCACGCGCGCTTAAGTTCGCAAATGGCCACACCCGAAGACGGCCGCATCAACCGTATCCTCGATATGGGCTGCGGTATCGGCCAGTTGTCCATTGCGTTGAAGGAACGGTTTCCCGAGGCAGAAGTATGGGGTGTGGACATCGCCGCGCCGATGATCCGCTACGGCCACATGCGCGCCGTCGACCTGGATGTGGACGTGAACTTTGCCCAGCGCTTGGCCGAGGATACCAAGTTCCCCGACAACCATTTCGATATCGTCACATCGTACATCATGCATCACGAAGTGACGGCGGAGGCGTCGGAACAGATCATCGCCGAAGCCTACCGGGTGCTGCGCCCGGGCGGCGTGTTCTTCCCCATCGATTTCATTACCGGTGGCAGGAGACCGATGAACGCCTGGGGCCGATTCTCCAGGTGGATCGACCATCGCTGGAACAACGAAGTCTGGCGGGAAGAGTACGATTCCGTGGATTTCCCGAGCGTCATGCGTGCCGTCGGCTTCGAGACCACGGAGGAGGGGCCGCCGGCCTGGCGCCGGCGCCATAACGTGCTGGGTGTGAAACCGGCCTAGCCCGTGCAAAACTATGGGCATTGTCTGAACCGGCAGACAGGCGCATCATCTGGTGTTGTTGGTAAGTTGATTCCATCGATCAAAACCGCGGGAGACGGACCATGACCGACCGCCGAACACTTTTCAAAGCCACTGCAGCGCTTGGCGCTTTCGTTGCCTCAACTGTGAAAGGGCGCCCGGCGCGTGCCAAGACCCACGACTTCGACGTGGAACTCCGCGGTATGTCTGGCCGGTTGGAACGGCTGGACAGACTGGATGTGGAATCCCGTGATGACTACTTTGTCGGCATGCGCAAATTGCGGACATTCACCGCTGCACCGGCTGCGACGAGACGTTTCAATGAAATTCTCAAAGCCAACGGCCTCGATCCCAGAGAAGACGTGCCGCTGGACCGGATCATCGAATTGGTCAAGGACGATCCGCTCATCAATACACAGGTCCGACTTTTTCTCGATGCCAAGCGCCTGCTTCATATGAATCTGAGAAAGGACCTCGACGCCAATGTCGATCTCTATCTGGAAGAGATGGAGGCTTACGACAATCGGGGGCCGGGCTCTCTCGAGTTGAATCCCGATCAGCCCATTCCCAAGTACACCTCCCATGAAATCCATATGCAGCCCGGCGGTTATGTGGGCAGCCCGTTCGCCGGACATGTGTATCACTACGCCACCAACGGTTTCTATTTCGTCCGATCGACCCCCAATAAACAGGATCAGCACCACACCCGCTTAGGGTCCCAGGTGGCCACACCGGAAGACGGACGCATCAATCGCATTCTCGACATGGGCTGCGGCATGGGCCAGTTGACCGTGGCATTGAAGGAGCGGTTTCCCGAAGCCGAGGTCTGGGGTGTGGATATTGCTGCGCCCATGATCCGTTACGGCCATATGCGGGCGGTCGACTTGAATGTAGGTGTGAACTTTGCTCAGCGCCTGGCGGAAGACACCAAGTTCCCCGACAATCATTTCGACATCGTCACCTCTTATCTCATCCATCACGAAGTGACGGCGGAAGCGACAGAACAGATCATCGCCGAAGCCTACCGGGTGCTGCGCCCGGGCGGTGTGTTCTTCCCCATAGATTTCCACACTGGTGGCCATCGGCCGCCCAATGCCTGGGGAACGTTTTTCTCATGGATCGACCATCGCTGGAACACCGAGGTGTGGCGGGAAGAATACCGTTCGGTCGATTTCCCAGGCGTCATGCGCGCAGTTGGGTTTGAGACCACGGAAGAGGGGCCTGCCGCCTGGCGCCGGCAGCACAACATACTAGGCGTGAAGCCGGCCTAGCCAACCCTTCATCCCGTGTCAGAGTCGCCGTTTTCTCCCGGCAGGGACAAGCCTGAACCGGACACCCGGTCGAAGCGCCATATGGTGGTCGCCTGGGTGGCAACGGCGGTGACCCTGGCCACCTATTTCGGATTAATGGTCGCCATATCCTTGGCACCCTCGCTCCTCACCGAACCCGTTTCGTCTGGAAGTTCTATGACGACAGGCATCGTCCTTGGCGGGTTCATCATCGTCTTTCTGATTGTGGTCGCCGCTGTCTTTACGAGATGGAACAACAAGCTGGATGAAAATCTGTGAACGTTGCCGCCGTTGCGATGTTCCTGCTGGTTGTTGCTATTTCCCTCGGCATCACCCACTGGGCGGCGAAGCAGAGCCGGTCCCGCAGTCAGTTTTACACCGCCGATAGCGGGCTAACCGGCTTTAAGAACGGTGCCGCGTTTACCGGCGAGTTCCTTTCCGCTGCGACTTTTCTCGGCATTACCGGCATCTATTTTACCGTCGGTTACGACGGCATCATTTACTCCATAGGCGCGGCCATGGGCTGGCCGGTGCTCGTGTTCCTGTTGTCCGACCGGCTACGGACCATGGGCCGCTACACACTGACCGACGTTCTGACTTACCGGCTGAAGGCGCCGTCGCTCAGGGTATTTTCCGCCGGGGCCACGGTCATCATTCTCATTCTTTACATGGTGGCGCAGCTGGTGGGAGCAGGTCTGCTCATCGAGTTCCTCTTCGGTGTCGACTTTGTCTTCTCACTTTTCCTGATAGGCGCGCTGATGATCACCTACGTGGTGTTCGGCGGCATGGTTGCCACCACCTGGGTACAGATCGTCAAAGCAGGATTCCTGTGGGCGCTTGGTCTGGCGCTAGCCGTGGGTGTGCTGGCCAATTTTGATTTCAGTGTGGAGAAGCTGGTTTCAACAGCCGTTGAAAAACATCCCAACGGTTTGAAGATTTTCGAAACCAGCGGCTTTACTTCCGTATGGGCATCGCTTTCGGCGGCCCTAACCCAGGCCGTCGGCATTGCCGGATTGCCCCACTTCATCATGCGCTTTTTTACCGTGCCCAACGTCATCGAGGCGCGGCGTTCAGCCGCCTGGGCCACAGCCCTGATCAGCGGGTTTTATATCGTTCTGTTCATCATCGGCTTCGGCGCCATCGCCATGCTCAGCGGCCATCCCGAATACGCCGCCGGTCCGGCGCTTTTACAGAACGGCAACAACATGGCGCCCCTATACCTGGCCCATCTCCTAGGTGGCGATGTGTTGCTAGGCATTTGTGCCGCCGCGGTGTTCGCCACCATTCTGGCCGTGGTCTCAGCGCTAACCTTGGCGGTGGCCGCGGCCATCTCCCACGATCTTTATGGCATGGTCATCCGCAAAGGTGAGCAAACGGAAGCGGAAGAGTTGAAAGTATCTCGCATCGCTGCCCTTCTGTTTGGCCTATTCACCATCGCCCTTAGTGTCGCTTTCAAAGAAGAGAACATCACCTTCCTGGTGGTGACCTCCTTGTCTATCGCCGCCAGTTCCACTTTTCCGGTGATGTTTCTCGCCTGCTTCTGGCGTCCGCTGACGGCGGCGGGAGCATTGGCAGGAGGGACCACCGGACTGGTTTTGGCCGTCACGGGAATCATCCTCGGACCAACGGTTTGGGTGTCCGTGTTTGGTTTTGACTCACCGATCTTCCCCTACCAGTATCCAACCATCATTTCACTGCCCATCGCTGTGGTGATCACCGTTACGGTGTCTCTTATGGGACAAGAGCGGGCAGAGGCCCATGCATAGGAAAAGAAGTTATGCACATTAGAAACGCTTGTCTTTTGGCTCTGTGCCTAAGTGTTGGATTAGTTACCAAAGCTTGGTCCCAACCGTCCGCGGCAAACCAAGGACCGCTGACCTACAGCATCATCGCCACTGTCATTGTGCGCACGCCCGAGCCTATGAAACTTGCGGAATATTACGATGCTCTCGGGTTCGTCAGAGGCCGGGAAGTTCCGGGCCAGGGCGTGGTGTTCTACTTGGACAACCGTCAAGGTTCGTTGGAAATCATCAAGATGGATCCGAACACACAGCCGTCCGGTCCCAAGACGTCACGCACCCAGCAGGGGGTGATCGGCATCTTTGAGACGGATCAGTTGGACGAAGTGGTGGCCCGGGCGAAGGCCAACGGCAGCCCTGTCATCGACACTTGGACCCATCCCACGGCTGGCGTGTCGATCCATTACATCGCCGATCCGGAGTACAACTTCTTAGGCTTTACCAACCGGGGCCATAACCCCAACATCAATACGCCTTAATTTTGAATGTCTGCTGGCACGCTTTGGCGCGTTTCTGAGAGCCCCCAAATGCTGGCAAGCCCGATGAGGGTCAGCACGATCATATAAATTGGCACTGGCCAATAAGCCCCGCCCACTGCCGCCAGCAAAGCGGTGGAAATGAACGGTGCCAAACCGCCACCAAACACCTGCCCCACTTGATAACCAAGCGACGCCGCGGTGTAACGCACGTGGGAGGCGAACAGTTCGGCAAAAAACGCGGCGATGGGGCCGTATAAAGCGCCGAAAGCCAGGAGGCCGAGACTCAGGGCCAGACCAATGATCAATGGATTGGCTGTGTTGACCATCCAGAACAAGGGGAAAGCATAGAACAGCATGAAGATGCCGCCTCCAAACAATACCGGCCGGCGGCCAACCTTATCGGATAACGAAGCAAAACCGATGCAGGCAAAGATTTGGATAAAAGACGCGACAAGCACGGCGTTGAGCATGATTTGGCGTTCGATGCCGAGTGTTGTAGTGCCATAGGCAAGCATGAAAGAAATAATGATGTAGTAGGGGCCGCTAACCAGAACAAAGGTGCCGGTGGCCAATAGGATTTGCTTGCCCTGAGCCCTGAAGGCTTCGATGACTGGTGTTTGGGCTGTAGCCTTTTGTTCCCGGACTTGTTTAAACTCCGGTGTTTCATCAATCTTTAAGCGGATGTAAAGCCCCACCAGCACCGGTAGGATGGCGAGGATGAACGGAATGCGCCAACCCCAGACAAGAAACTGATCGCCGCTAATGGCAATGGAGGCGCTGAGCACCGCCGTCGCTAGCAAAAACCCAGCCGGAGCAGCTGCTTGAGGCAAGCTCCCCCAGAAACCGCGCTTATCCTCTGGGGCGTATTCCACCACCATAAGAATGGCCCCGCCCCATTCACCGCCGTAAGCAAGCCCTTGAATAAAACGCAACAGGGTAAGGAGAACGGGCGCTAGAATTCCAACTTGTGCATAGGTAGGCATGAACCCGATCAGCATAGTGACCACACCCATGATCATAAGGGTCAGCACCAGCATGGGCTTGCGGCCGATTTTATCGCCGTAATGTCCCGCGATGATGCCGCCGATTGGCCGGGCGATAAAGCCGACGGTAAAAGTGGAATAGGCGAGCAGGGTGCCAATCAACGGATCTTCAGCAGGGAAGAACAACTGGCCGAAGACCAAAGCCGCCGCGCTGGCATACAAAAGGAAATCGTAGCCCTCTAGGGCGGTGCCAATAAAGCTGGCGGCGGCCACACGTTTCATCTGGCGGCTCCCAATGTTTTTATAAGAATTACAATCCCCGATTAGGACATGCGGTTCCAGGCATCCAGGGCTGCGATTTTGTACGCCTCAGCCAGGGTCGGATAATTGAACGTGCTTTCAACGAAATAATCCACCGTTCCGCCGAAATGCATCACCGCCTGGCCGATGTGGATAAGCTCTGTTGCCCCTTCGCCGATAATGTGCACGCCCAGTAATTTGCGATCTTCCAAGGAGAAGATCATTTTCATCATACCGTTGCGTATGCCCATGATCTGACCACGGGAGGTCTCCCGGAAACGGGCGATGCCATTTTCATAAGGAATCTTTTGTTCCTTGATCTCTTCCTCGGTAGCGCCGGCGGTGGACATTTCCGGAATGGAATAAATGCCATAAGGAAAGAACTTGGGCGGTTCCGTCACGGCTTCATTGAAGGCATGGCAGGCGGCAAGACGGCCTTGTTCCATGGACGTCGATGCCAGTGCGGGGAAGCCTATGACATCACCGACGGCAAAAATGTGATCGACGGAGCTTTGGAACGTGCCCGGGTTGACCTCGATACGGCCGCGTTTGTCTGGCTCGATGCCACAGGTATCTAGCCCTAGAGTATCCGTTGCCCCCATGCGTCCGGCGGCATAGAGCACCATGTCGGTCTTGACCGTGCGGCCGTTGTCGGGATGAACAATACACCGGCCCTTGGGGTCCTTCTCCACGGACTCCACACTAGCACCGATGTGGAAGGTCACACCCCTGTCTTTGAGTTGATGAATCAGGTCCGACGTCAGGTCCGTGTCGAGAAATTCGAGAATAGGTTCGCGTGGATCGATCACCGTCACCGGAACATCAAGCGTGCTGAAAATGGTGGCGTATTCAACACCAATCACACCAGCGCCAACAACGGTGAGTGTCCGGGGAAGACGCTTAAGTCTTAAAATGTCATCGCTGTCGATGATCTGAAGGTTATCGAAGGCGACCTCTGGTGGTCTAAAGGGCTTCGTGCCCACAGCCAGGACAAATTTTTCACCGGTATATTTATGCGTTGTACCGTCTTCGCTCTCTACTTCGATTGTATGCGTATCAACGAACTTTGCCGTTCCTTGCACGGTATCCACCGAGTTGCGCATGAACTGGTTTTCTAAGAGCCTGACCGAAAAAGAATTGAGTGGAATCAGTCCCTTGTGATTCCCTTGTTGTGTTCGCCAGCAAGGAGGATAACAAGATGTGGACTGACGCCACTCGTGAGAAATATGAGCGCGAGGCGCACCGCTACGCAAGCGATCTGAGCGATACCGAATGGTGCGTGATCGAACCCCATATGCCGCCCGCAAGGGCTCTGGGCCGCCCGCGCAAGACGGATATGCGGGAAGTGATGACCGCGATCCTGTACATGGCCCGCAGCGGCTGCCAGTGGCGCATGCTGCCCGGCGAGTTTCCGCCGCGCAGCTCGGTTCAGTACTATTTCTACAAGTGGCGCGACGACGGGACGTGGCAGGAGGTCAACCGGGCGCTTCTGGCGCGCACCCGCGAGGCCGAGGGGCGGGCCGCTGCCGCGACTGCCGGGGTGATCGACAGCCAGTCGGTGAAGACCACGGAAAGCGGAGGTCCGCGCGGGTTTGACGCGGGTAAGAAGGTGATGGGCCGCAAGCGCCATATCGTGGTGGACACTGGCGGGCGGTTGCTCGGTGCCGTGGTCCACGAGGCTGACATCCAGGATCGCGACGGTGCGCCGTCGCTGCTCGCCGAGGTGGGGGCGTGGTTTCCCGGGGTCGGCCATATCTTCGCCGACGGCGCTTACGCCGGCCCTAAGCTGGCCGGGGCGCTGAAGAAGATCGGCGACTGGGCGCTGGAGATCGTCAGGCGCAACGACAAGGCGGACGGCTTCGTTGCGCTGCCGCGCCGTTGGGTGGTCGAACGCACCTTCGCATGGTTCGGGCGCAGCCGCCGCCTTGCGAAGGACTTCAAGGCGACCGTCGAGAGCGCCCTTGCCTGGCTCCTGATCGCCAGCATCCAAGTCTTCATCCGTAGACTAGCAAGGTTATGAAAATAAACGATTCTTTTCCGGCCAGACTCTGAGACCTCAACTTCGTGATCGAGAGTGATATGCAGCCGTGTTTTTAAATCGTCGGCAGCAATGTCTTTTTTCACCCGGTAGTTCCGGCCGTAAAATCCCCTTTCCTTCCAGCCAGTCAGGTTCATGACCGTTTCCCGCAGGGTCTTGCTGGGAATGGTGCCGGTATGGACAGAGACACCGCCGATGCGGAAATTCTTTTCAACAACGAGAACATCCTTGCCGAATTTGGCCGCCTGGATGGCCGCCCGTTTTCCCGCCGGACCGCTGCCGATGACGATGAGATCATAGAGACTAGACATGTTTTCCGCTGACTCCCCCCAATGGATGCGGTTTGGCGGTATTTCACGGGGAAAGGGCTCCGAAAGCAAACAGTTTCTACTGGTAGAGGCTTAAAACTACTGGTTAAATTGAAACCCAAGATGGAACCGGACTGGCGTAATCCAAACGAGGTTCCGGAAAACTAAGAAAGCTGTTGAAGGCACGGAACGTGCCATTTCCAGCCCTAAAAGGGAGAAACGCACATGAAACCAAACATTTTTGGAACCTTGGTCGGTTTGGCCGGCGCTTTGGGTATCGCACTGGCGGACATTGCTTCTGCTCAGGACATGCCTCAATTGGTCCGCCCGGACGGCACCTATCCCACCGTGCCACTGGAAAAGGACGTGGTCGTGCTCAAGGTGGTGCAAAACGAGCCCATCTTGCTGCAAAACGCACCCTCCGTTCGGGAGGGTTTGGATGAGAACGTCCGGCGCATGGGTTATTGGATCGACAAGGCCTGCACCGAAGGCAAGAAGCCAGACATCATCCTTTTCAACGAGTTTCCATTGACCGGCTACTCGTCCGGTTCCCGCGACGAGAAACTCAAATTCACGATTGAGATTCCAGGACCGGAGACGGAGGCCATCGGTGAAATGGCCAAGGCTTGTGACACCTATGTCGCCTTTGGCAGCTACGCCACAGATCCGGACTGGCCGGGTCATATCTTGAGCCTAAACCCAGTGATCGGCCGTGACGGAGAGATCAAGCACGTCTATTGGAAGACGCGCAATGCAACCCGCTACAGTAATGACGATGGCGAAATTCCAACCACCACCATTGAAAACGTGCGTGACAAATTCCGTGCCAAATATGGTGTTGAAAACGAATTTTTCGTTTTGCAAACGGAATACGGCAACATCGCGGTCAGCACGGTGCAAATCGATCCGTTTGTCTTTGCCGCTTACGCCATGCGCGGTGTGGAAATCATGCTACGCACAGCCACCGGTTTTTCCACTCACGACGTACAGTCGATCGCGTATTACAACGACTACTATTCGGCTATGTCGAACATTACTTTTCCATCCAATCCTAACTTCCCGCCTGGCTTTGGCGGCAAGTCTCTGATCGTCGGACCTGGGGGAGAAATACTCGCGCAAGAACCTACGGACAAGGAAGCGGTTATCGAAGCCGAGCTCAACATCGCCGAACTGCGCAAAGATCGCCGGTTGCCCCGCTATCCGATCGAAATGGTACGGCTCATTTTTGACCAGTTTCAACAGGAGCTGCCGCTCAATCACTTGGATCTGCCGCTCGAACAACTGCCGCAGACCCGCAAGGACATGAAGGACTTGCTTGACCGGGAGAGCATTTGGCTCAATCTGACGGGAGACGCCAGCTAACCATTCAGCTGTCAAATACAAAGAGCTAACGGAGGCCGGATCGGTATTCTCTCAAATGAGAAAGTATAGGTTCGGCCTCCGAATTTTTATTTAGGACGCTACCAAATATCGTAGCCTATTTAGTCGATCCTGAAAAACCCGTTTTTCATACCACTACGAGCGTTAGATGTGTGCTGTTAGGTTCAGTCTGCCACGCCATCCGTCGCTTCCATCGGATGATTGACGCCGCAAGACGCGTTCCATGCAATCCGATCATGTCCCGGAGCAACGTAGCGCCCAAAATGCGGGCGCAATAAATTCTGAGCCGCTTCAGGATCAGTCTTAGGTTATGGCCGGCACAGGCCAGTGCCACATTCATGCGATCACCTTCAGTACCCTTGAGGTAATTGCGTCCCAACAGTCCATCCGATTTCAGATGGCCGATAACCGGTTCAATCGCCTGACGCCGTTTCAGTGACCGTTTCAGCCGTTGTGTTTTTATGCCACGCCGTTGACCCGAGATGTACACCCTTGATGCTTCCTCGCCATGGCCACGGTAGCCACGATCCACAAACACTTCTTCAACCACACAGCCTGTCAAACGGCGCACCTGCTCCAACGCTGTTGGCAATGTATGCCCATCAAAGGGATTCCCCGGCAACGCCATGCCGCCAACGATAAAGTTGCTCCTGTTTGTCGTTGCAATACTGGCCTTGACACCAAACTCATAACGCTTGTGGGCCTTGCCCTTGCCGATGCACTCCACCTCCGGGGCATGCAGGCTATACAGTTTGTTGCGATCCATCTTCTGTTGACTGAGCAGCCGCCTGGCCAGCGCCAACTCCCCGGCAAAAATCGCCTGCAACCCCTTATGGCCCGCGATCTTGCGCTCCGTGTCACGCACCACCCGGCCCAGATAGGTCTTGAGCTTCTTAATCTGACCACCCATGCGCCTCATCTGCCGGACGTGACCATAACGGTTGGCCCGCAACAGCGCCTCAGGGCCCTTACGGGCGTAGCTCTGCCGCAACACCACACCGTGTGTGTGGCACAGCTTGACAAGACGCACACGCGAACGGTTCAGCAATTTGCTGTCGGTGGGAAAGGCCACCGCCTTCTCCTGCACCGTGGTATCCACCGTCACACGCTTGAAGTCGTCGGGTTTGACCGTCTTGCTCCGAACACCCGCATCAACTGTGGCCCGCAGAATTTTCTCGCACCCTGAATGGCCAATGCGCCGTCTGAAACGCGACATGCTGCTGGGATCAATCGGCGGGTGATGCTGAAAATACACCTCGCCGCAAAAATGCTGCCAGTAAGGGTTCTCCACCCAGCGCATCACCACCTGGTCATCGGACAGACCATACACGTGCTTGAGATATTGAAGCCCCACCATCAGCCGCGTCGCTTTGGCCGGGCAGCCGTTGTCAGGGCAATACAAGACACCAAACGCCTCATCAAAACCCTGCCAATCGATCAACTCGGTGAGCCGATAAAGTTCGTGCCGTTGATCGAGAATGTTCTCAAGCGCGGTGCGGAAGAGATCTAAAGAAGGGACGTCATTGGCTGATGTGGGGCGGCTGATGTGGGGCGCATTTTTTGATCCGGAAATTGCAAGGAACCGGCCTTGCAGTATAGAAAATCCGGCGATTCCGAACCACCATTGCCAACAAAATTGATCCGCAATAACAGTCTATTACAGAGAATCTCCGCGTCTTTCAGGATCGACTATTTAATCAAAGCAAGCCTTTCACATTGGTAACAACGGCTGCTCTTTTTCCAGTTCCGTAAGGAAACCTTTATGTCATCCGATGCCCGCGACAAACCAGCGCAAATGAAACAGGTGTCCATGTTCAAATTGGACTCTCCGTATCTGAAATACGAACGGGATGTTACCTCTCAGACGGGTGAAGACGGCATCATCGAGAAAATCATCGAAGTGATCAAACCGGAACGCAAGTTTTGCGTCGAATTTGGCGCGTGGGACGGGAAACCCCTGTCCAATTGTTACGACCTGGTCAAAAACAAAGGGTGGTCAGGGCTTTTTCTGGAAGGTGATGCGGACCGGTTTCAGGAATTGGAGGGACAATACGCAGACCGTGAGGACGTCCAAACGGTCAATCGCTTCGTGCACTTCGAAGGGCCTGATATTCTGGACAATATCCTTGAACAGTCCCTTGTACCTCATGACTTTGGTCTACTTTCAATCGATATCGATGGCAACGACTATCATGTCTGGGAAGGCTTAAAAAATTTCAGGCCTGAAATCGTCGTCATAGAGATTAACCCGACCATTCCGAACGATATCATTTTCGTTCAAGCCAAGTCTTTTGAGGTCAATCAGGGCAACTCCCTATTGGCCATGATTCTGTTGGGCAAGGAAAAGGGGTATGAGCTTGCCTGTTGTACGACGTTAAACGCTATTTTCGTGGTCAAAGAAAAATACGAAACCCTGAACATTAAGAACAACGACATTAATACTCTGTATAAGCCTCATTGGGACGGGCCAATTTTTCAGGGCATGGACTCCACGATATTTGTCGTTGGGATGGATACGATGATTTGGTGGGATGGACGGGCAATAGACCATGAAGACTTGCAACTCTTGCCCAAGTCTCTCAGGCTTTATAGCGACTCCCGGTAGTGTCCAGAATCTTTCGCACATTTGTTTTGGGCTGGTGGTCTGATCCGGTCAGGCGATCATCGTTTTTTCCTTGAGCAGTTTCATGTTGAGGTATCGTTTGGCGGACCATTTGGTTCCCGCGATGTGCCTCAACCTGGCCGCGGCCAGGTTGAGGGCGCTTTCGCCGTCCGGGAATGCGCCGACCGCGCGGGTCCGCCGCCTGATCTCGCGCATCAGCCGCTCAAGCGGATTGTTGGTGTGGATACGCCGCCAATGCTCGTCCGGGAAGGCGTAGTACACCACGGTCTCATCGACGGTCTCTTCCACCAGTTGGGCGGCCTTCGATAGCCGCATGCCCTTGAGCTTGGCGATGACCTCATCGGCCTTGTCGTTGCGCCTGACGATCTCCAGCGCCCAGTCGCCGATCTTCTTCAGCGCCCCGGCCAGCTTAGGGCCGGCGATAACGTAAAAGATCTTTCGCACATTTTTGGGGTTGGTGGCTCCGGGTCTGGTTAGGTTGGTTTTGTTCAATCAGCCACTCCAGAAGGAAGGAGCCACCATGGAAAAGGATAACACGAAGGCATTGTCGCACGTCATACGGATTGATGACGAACGTATACAGGATCACCTGGGCAAGGTAGTGCGGGGCAGTGTTGAGGAGACCCTGAACGCGCTATTGGACGCCGAAGCGGACCGGCTCTGCAATGCTGAGCGCTACGAACGCAGTGAGGCCCGTCGCGATACGCGGGCCGGCAGTTACGAGAGGAAGCTTCAGACACGGGCTGGCGAGGTTTCTCTGAAGGTTCCCAAGCTGCGCCGTCAGACCTTTGAGACGGCGATCATCGAGCGTTACCGGCGTCGGGAGGCATCGGTCGAAGAGGCCTTGATGGAGATGTATCTGGCCGGTGTTTCGGTACGGCGTGTGGAGGACATCACCGAGGCGTTGTGGGGCACGCGGGTTTCGCCAGGAACCGTCTCGAACCTTAACAAGAAAATCTATGAGCAGATCGACGCTTGGCGCAATAAGCCGATTGCGGGCGATCATCCCTATGTGTATGTGGACGGCATCGTCCTTAAGCGCAGTTGGGCCGGCGAAGTGCGTAATGTTTCGCTATTGGTGGCGATCGGCGTCAACCAGGAGGGCTTCCGCGAGATCTTGGGCATCGTTGAGGGTGCCAAGGAGGATAAGGCGGGATGGGGCGCATTCCTTAAGCATCTCAAGGCGCGCGGGCTGTCAGGCGTCCAGTTGGTTATCTCTGACGCCTGTCTGGGTTTGGTAGAGAGTATAGCGGAGGTCTGCCCCAAGGCCCGCTGGCAACGCTGCGTCGTCCATTTCTACCGCAACATCTTCAGCCATGTTCCTTCGACCAAAGTGCGCGAAGTTGCCCACATGCTGAAAGCTATCCACGCCCAGGAGAGCCGAGAGGCCGCGACCAGGAAAGCCGAGGACGTTATCTTCTCTCTCAAGAGCACTAAGCTGACCACGGCAGCCGAGTTGGTCGAGAGCCACATTGAAGAGACTTTCAGTTTCTATGCTTTCCCTGACCAGCACTGGATCAAGCTCAAGACCAACAATCCACTAGCAGGCTGATGAAAAACTCGGCCGAGAGCCCACCTCGCGAAACGAAAGAATCAATGGATGGGCGTCCGCGAAAAAATAGAATCGGAAAATGGCTCATACGAAAACAAAATTGCCGAGATGATCGCTCAAAATCGTTTTTCAGCAGCCTGCTAGAGCGAATCATGCGCGAAATCAGACGCCGTACCCGCGTAGTCGGAGCGTTCCCTGACGGTCAATCGGCGCTCAACTTGGCTGCAGCAAGGTTAAGACACATAGCCGGAAGCAAATGGTCCCTAAAACGATACATGAATATGAATCTACTCACGCAGCAAAGGAACACGGCCTGACCAAATCAGCCACCAGCCCAATACAAAAAGTGCGAAAGATTCTGGACACTACCGGGCCGGCGTAAGCGCCGTCGGCGAAGATATGGCCGACCCCGGGAAACCACGCCCCCACCTCGGCGAGCAGCGACGGCGCACCGTCGCGATCCTGGATGTCAGCCTCGTGGACCACGGCACCGAGCAACCGCCCGCCAGTGTCCACCACGATATGGCGCTTGCGGCCCATCACCTTCTTACCCGCGTCAAACCCGCGCGGACCTCCGCTTTCCGTGGTCTTCACCGACTGGCTGTCGATCACCCCGGCAGTCGCGGCAGCGGCCCGCCCCTCGGCCTCGCGGGTGCGCGCCAGAAGCGCCCGGTTGACCTCCTGCCACGTCCCGTCGTCGCGCCACTTGTAGAAATAGTACTGAACCGAGCTGCGCGGCGGAAACTCGCCGGGCAGCATGCGCCACTGGCAGCCGCTGCGGGCCATGTACAGGATCGCGTTCATCACTTCCCGCATATCCGTCTTGCGCGGGCGGCCCAGAGCCCTTGCGGGCGGCATATGGGGTTCGATCACGCACCATTCGGTATCGCTCAGATCGCTTGCGTAACCGCAATGGCCACCAGCAGCGAGACATTACGGACCTCGCCGGCCCACGTGCGCTTGAGGACGATCCCGTCGAGGTAGAGGTAAGGATGCTCGCCCGTGATCGGCCGTTCCCGCCAGGCCGCAATCTGGGCGTAAATCTTCTTATTGAGGTTGGAGACCGTCCCAGGGCTTACCCGCGTACCCCACAAGGCTTCGGTGATGTCCTCCACCCGCCGGACAGACACACCGGCAAGGTACATCTCCATCAGGGCTTCCTCGACCGAAGCCTCGCGCCGCCGGTAGCGCTCGATAATGGCCGTCTCGAACGTCTGGCGGCGCAGCTTCGGGACTTTCAGGGTCACCTCGCCCGCCTTGGTGTGAAGCTTCCTCTCGTAGCTCCCGGCCCGGGTGTCCCGGAGGGCCTCCGTGCGCTCGTAGCGTTCCGCATTGCACAGCCGGTCCGCCTCGGCGTCCAACAGCGCATTCAGCGTCTCCTCCACGCTGCCGCGCACGATCTTCCCCAGGTGATCCTGGATGCGATCGTCGTCAATCCTGATAACGTTCGACAACGGCTTCGTGCTATCTTCCTTCATGGTGGCTCCTTCGTTCTGGGTCCGTTGATTCCGCAAAACCAACCTAACCAGATCAGGGGCCACCAACCCAATAAATGTGCGAAAAACTTTCTACGTTATCCGACTCCCTGAAACCCAAAGATTAGACCTCAGCCACTTTTTGCCCGGGTAACCGCCCGCCAATAGACCACCGCATTTAAAAGCAGAACAAGTATTCCCAGAGTGACAAACTCACCACGCGGAAACCCTCCGGCAAAAAGCAAATCCGGATAGAGCAGGGGCAGCAGGTAGGTCTCGATAAAGCCGCCGCTATAGCCTTGTTGCGTCCCCATCCGTCTGAGATCGTTCTCCAGGTAGGTCAAAGGGCAAATCCAGCCGAACAACGCCGTGGCGGCGCCCCAGAGAAATGCCGGTACGTGTATCCAGGCGAATTTTGGCCAGCGAAACGTTAGGAGCCCGCCCAGTCCAACGAAGATCACGAAGAGGAGATGAAGAGCGACAACGCCGTCAGCGAGAATGCGATAGATCATGTCCGTAAACCGAGAGCACAGGTCATGGGCAGTAAAGAGGTCAACGGTTGATCGTGATGGCTTCAAAAGCCAAGCCTGACGGGCCAAAAGCGATGTTATCGACCGATGAATTTGCTGCCGTTATCACCGGCAGATCGACCAGCCAGATTGCCGGCGCAACGTTTTGCATGCTGGCCATGATGTCCTGTAAAGCCTGTTCCCTTTCTGCCGGATCGCTCATGCGCCCTGTCGCGGCAATGGCCTCCGTCGTAGCCTCATCGCAAAAGAAAGCCCGAGGTCTCAAACAGGAGAAGTATTCCAGGGACCGGGCAACGTCACGCATGGGTTCATTGTTCCAAAGCAAGGAAAATCCGTCATAGTCGTCCCACTGGTTGCCGACGAAATGGCGCAAGAATCGAGCGCCATCCAAGGCGGTGAGCGTTGTTTCAATCCCGACAGCGTTTAAGTCCTGCGCCACTTGTTGATAGGCCAGTTCCTGTACGGATCCTTCGGCACGCAAAACGGCCAGAGACAGTGAAAAGCCGTTTGGATAACCGGCCTGGCTGAGCAACTGGCGGGCCTGCTCGGGGTCATAAGGATAGGGTGCGAGTTTGGCGTTAAATCCGACTGTCCCGGCAATGGCACCCTGACTGGCCACTCTCGACATGCCGCTATAAATAAACTCAGCAATGGACGGCCGGTCGACAGCGTAATTGAGCGCTTGGCGCACCAGGGGAGAATTCAAAGGCGATGCTTGTGAAAATGTATTCGGCAGGGCGATGGAAAGAATCTGCGAGCGTTGATGAATCTGAATGGCAATGCCATTGCTGCGCAGCACCGCCACGGAATCCGGATTGATGCTCACAACCAATGCAACTTCCCCGGAAATTAAAGCCTGCTCACGTGCGACGCCATTCGGTATTTCGATGAATTCCAAGATTTCAACCGACTGAGAACGGCGGAAAGAGTCTCGATGCACGGACATCAATGCCGTTCTGTTGCCTCGGCCCCAGTTCTCAAACTTAAACGGTCCCGTACCGACAGGGTCGAGTGCATAAGCATCCATCCCAAACGCGGTCAAAGACGCAGGTTCAATCATCATGATCAAACTCATCCGGCGGGGGAGAGCAGCGTCCGGGCTCGTCGTCGTGATTTCGATGGTGAATTCATCAAGCGCTCGCACGCCGGCGATATTTCTTGCTTCGTTGGCAACCAGGAATTGACCAGCTTCGGGACTGCGCAAATAGTTGAGTGTGGTTATGACCGATGCTGCTTCGAAAAGCCGTCCGTTGTGAAACGTTGCATCGGTACGGAGCGTAAACTCCCACACGTTTGCGCTTGTTTGAACCCAACCCGCCGCGAGCGCAGGTTGAATGGAACCGTCCGAGGCGACGGCCGTCAGACCGTCGTAAAGGCTGCCCCAAAAGTGGCTCGCCGGCACACCCATGGCCGTGTAGGGATTGCCGAGGGACGGGGGTATGTCTGGTGTACCCACGCGCAAAGCGTTGGATTGCGCACAACATTGCCCAAAGCCAAGAAAAACAATGAGAAGAGAAATGATGCAGACGAAAGGTCTACTATGCGTCCGCGTCAGCCAGCTCTCGTAGTCGTGGGAAAACACGTTCACCGAGAAGTTCCATGGTCCGTTCAGTCATCGCTTCTTCTTCGATGGGGAAGTGTGCCACACCCAGGTGTCCAACGCGAAAGCGCCGGCGCAGGTCGTCCAGTTTTTTTACCACCGTGTCGGGGCTGCCGACCACGACTTGGGTGCTTTCGACAGCTTTCTCATACCCTTGGGCAAAAAAGGCATAGGGTGTGCCTCCCATGTACTTCCGCCGGGTGAGGGCCGCTTCTCTACTCACGTATCCGGGAGGGGCCATCCACGCGCCCACATCGGGATGGATTTTCATATCCGTCATGCTGGTGACCTGAGCAATGCGGCCGCCGAATAGGGCCTTGCCTTCCTCGTGGGCCTGCTCGTCCGTTTCGGCCACATGGACCCGCATCATGTAGCCGTGATGCCCAGGCGTTACCTCGTGACCGTGCGCCCGCGCCACGTCGTCATAGTAATCGAACATCTGATCGGTCGCGTCCAAACGTGTGGCCAAGGCGATGTAGGGATACCCCCGCTTGGCGGCCCATTCGACGGTCTCGCGGCTGGTGGAGCCGGGGATCATGATCGGCGGATGAGGTTTCTGATAAGGTAAGACCCAGGGATTCACACAGCGGTAATCGTAGAACTTACCTTCCCAGACGAACGGTCCCGGTTGGGTCCACGTTTTGACGATCAGGTCATGGGCTTCGGTAAACATGTCCCTGTTGTGCAAGGTGTTGACCGAATGGGCGAGGGACTCAACGGCGCCGCCACGGACAAAGCCAGAAATCAGACGGCCTTTGGAAATGAGGTCGATCATGGCCAGCTCTTCAGCCAGCCGGACCGGATTGCCATTGACGGGCAGGATGTTGCCGCCGATGAAAATTTTCACCCGCGAGGTGATCTTAGCCAACACCGTGGCCGAAACGTTAGGTAATGGAGACATCGCCGCCGGCGCATTGTGATGCTCATTGACAAGAATGGCATCAAAACCGATATCCTCCGCCATCTTGAATTCTCGGTGATAACGTTCGTAGAGCTCGGCCGCACGCTCCGGATCAAAGTGCTTGTTGGAGAACTTAAGCATCACCGCGCCGTATTCGGCAGCGGCTTCATGGGGGTAGCCGAGGTATGGCTGATTCACAAAATAAGAGAATTGAACCATAGCTACGCAGCCTCCTTGTTGGAGACAGAGGCACCGAACTCTGCCACTGCCTTGGCAAAAAGCTCTGGTTGTTCGAGATGGACATAATGCCCAGCGTTGGCAATGGTCTTGATTTCGGCTTGCGCCAAACCACTCTTAAATTCTTCAGCAATAACAGCAGACGTGATGATGTCTTGTTCGCCCCAAACCAAAAGCGCGGGGTTTCTAAACCGGGCCAGGCTGGGCAGCAAGGAGCGGTCATACATATAGGGCTTAAAGCCAAGCCGGGCGGCCAGCTCGCAGATCTCTAAATCATGGGCGACGGCTTCGTCGTCAGGGTCATCCGACCAAAGCGACGTGAACGGCTCGCCATCGGGGTCGGCGTAGCCCAACGAGATGTAGCGGCGGTAGGGCGTGAGAAAGAGATCCGGCGTGTCGAGATGGCCGGTTGGCCGTCCTTGGCTCCCTGCCAACACCAAACCGTCGAACCGCTCCGGTGCCATGGACGCCATTTCCGCTGCGATCCATCCGCCCATGGATGCGCCGCCGAGAAGACAAGCTCCCACCTTCATCTCATCCAGGGCGCTCAACAAAACTTTGGCCATGTCAGGAACGGACTCAAGCCAATCCGGCCTTTTAGATTTTCCAACACCGGGCAGCGTCGGTGCCAAGACAGAGAACGTGTCGGCCAAGTGCGCATGATGACCGAGCCAGCCCCTCTGGCCTTCCTCGCCGTGAAGAAACACGAGCGCAGAACCCGTTCCGCCGGCGAGGACCTCAAGGTCCGCAAAGCCGGTTGTGACAGTATCTTTGCGAAAACCGGTTTGTGCCATGGTCTTACCTTTCTCCGTTAATCAAAGCATGGGCAGCCATCGGGTCTGACCGAACACTTGCTATTGCACGCAATGCGTGCTGACATCACGAGCAGAGAAGCAAGAGAAATCATGACCGACAAAAGACACGTGCAGGCATTTGATCGGGGCCTTGATGTGCTGGCCTATTTGAACATGCACAACGGCGCTTCAATCGGTGATATCGCGACGGGGACCGGCATCAACCGGGGCATCGTATACCGCTTGCTCGAAACCCTGCGTCACAAAAGGTATTTGCGCAAAGAAAGCGAATCCGCTGCATATTGGCTCACGGAATCCGTGCGCAATCTGGCAGACGGTTTCGATGACGAAGCCTGGATCGACCGAATTGCGAGACCGGCCATCGGTGAACTGGGACGGCAAGTGGTGTGGCCCATCTCAGTGAGTACGGTGTCCGGTGTAACGATGCTGGTACGGGCAACGTCCGACTATGAAAGCCCGCTGGTGCTCAACCGGTTTCCTGCCGGCTTCCGGTTCCCGCTGCTCTCTTCAGCAGCAGGTCAGGCCTATCTTGCTTTCTGTTCCGAGCAACAACGAAGAACGATTATGGAAGTTGTCTCCAAAGCGGTACGGCCGCCCGATGACTTTTTGTCAGACCGGCCCAAGTTGCTGGACGAAACGCTCAACAAAGTAAAAGCGCAAGGATATGCATTGGTACCGGGACAGAGGGATGCCGTTAGCGCATTGGCGGTACCCATTCGCTCACGGGACCTCGTTTTCGGGTCACTGAGTTTGCGTTACTTTGATTCCGCCATGCGCCCAAAGGCAGCCGTCAATCAATATCTTGCTGAGCTAAAGACATGTGCCCGCACCATCGCCGAACAGCTGCGAGGCTAAGGAGTAGCGCGTAAAGGCGCATGTGGTCCTGAAACGGCGTCTGCGCATTGCCACTGCTCTGCCACTCCGGCTAGGCTGCGGCTATGAATGCAAAAACAATCCTGGTTTCGATCAGCCTGGCTATCTTGGGCATACAGCCGACCGGCGACCTGCGGGCACAAAGCGGTGAAGTTGTTGTCGGCGGGCGGGCAGCGCCGGACACCCCTGGTGATGTCTACTGGCAGCGCTTTACAGAGTCCGTAAAGCGCCAAAGCGCGGGGCGGATCGACACAAAACTGTTTATCCGCGGTGAGATCGGGCCGGAAGAGGTCCTCTTTAACCGGTTGCGGCGGGGCGGGGTTCATTTGGCCGGCGTCTCGACCAGCGGGATCTCTCTGGTGGAGCAGGGACTCGACATCCTCCGTGCGCCCTTTCTGTTCGACAGTATGGAAGAGGCGGGTTTCATTCTGGATTACCATTTGAAACAACCCGTCGCAGAACTTTTGCATAGCAAAGACATGGTCATGATTGACTGGATGTCGGCAGGCTGGCTCAACTTTTATTCCACCACACCGATCCGTGTGCCAGAAGACATTGAGAACAAGCGTATCCGTATCAACGTGGACGCCGCGGCGCTGATGTTCATTCAAGCGGTTGGTGCTGATTATGTGCAAATTTCTTTTTCGGACGTCTTGCCGTCGTTGCAGACTGGTCTTATCGACGGCGGGGAGCAAAGCACGCAATTGTTTGTAACCGGCGGCTTCGGCGAATATGCGCCACACTTCACTCTCAGTCGCCATGCCTATCTTAACGCCATCACCATTGCCCATCGGGCGTGGTTTGAGAACTTGTCTTCGGAAGACCAAGATATTTTCCGCACCGCGGTGCCGTCGGATGTCTGGTATCGGGATCTATTCACCCAAGCCAATGACGCGTATTTGAACCAAGCCATTGCCGAGGGATACAACGTCATTGACCTGACCCCGTCCCAGCGGCAGGCCTGGAAAGATCAAACAGCCCATTTGGCAAAAATGATCATCGACCGGTCCGGTAGCAACGCACAACGTCTCTACGACGTCATTCAGGAAGGTAAGGCGGCGTACACCCGGCAACAGACCGCGGTTTCCAACTGATCACCGGGCCTTCGTAAAAAGTGAATATACGTTTATGTCGGTCACCCAGACGATTGCTAAGGAAATCGTATCAACCACTTTCGACGATGTTCCCCGTGCTGCCATGGACCGGCTTATCCGTCTTTTTGTCGATCATGTGGGCATTACCTACATGGGCCACCGCCTCACTGGCCAGGAACTGGCGGCCTATGCCAGGGGGCTAGCCGGACCGCCAGACGCCCTCCTCATTGGCACCAAAGACCGGGTGTCCTGTGAGTTGGCCGCGGCGGTCAATGCTCAGGTCTGTCGCAACACCGACTTCGAGGATTCCGGGCCTGGCCTGCATCCCGGCCCCCTGGTGACCCATACCGCTCATGCCGTTGCTCAGAGGGTGAACTGTTCAGGCCAGGAGATGCTCACCGCCATGGCCATCGGCCATGATCTGAATTGCCGCTTCTTTCACGCCTCAAGGACAGGCCCCGACATCCGTTACAACAACATGGTCGCGGCAGCCATTGCGGCACGCCTCCTCGGTTTCGATCAGGACCACACCGCCCGCGCGCTGAGCCTGGCCTGGGAGTTCCCTATCAAGTCCATCAACTACACCAAGCCGAAAATCGACAAACGCATTACCGCCCTCGGCATGGGCAATTACTTCACCGCCCGGTTCGGGATTCAGGCCGCACTGATGACGGCCCACGGGTTCGAGAGTCTTCCCAATGAAATCGACGAAATGGAAGACGAATACGATCTCGACGCTTTGGCCAGTCCCACAAACCGTTTTCACCACACGGAAACCAACCTGTTTCTCAAACCCTGGCCCACCAGCCACGGCTGCCACATGGTCATGCAGTCGATCCAGGAACTGGTGGAAGAGAACGACCTGCAGCCGGAAGAAATCATCTCACTCAAGACCGGTCTGCCCGACGTCTACCTCATGCCCCACCAGAACAATCCCCATCCTTCCCGCTATTGGGAGGCGATCTATTCAACGGCGTGGGCGTTTGCCATGGTGATCCACTGCATCCCACCGGGGCCGGACTGGTTCACGGACGCACGCATTGCCGATCAAAAATGTCACGCCACGGCTGATAAGGTGGAAATTGTCGAACACCCGCCTGCCACCACAGCCTTTCAGGCCTTGGATCTGCCAGCGGTCGAGGGTTGGGTGGAGATCAAGACTACCCGTGGTGACTTCTCCCGCACGAAAACCATGAACGACACGTGGGGCAGTCCGGCCACGCCCATGCCGGATGACATTTTCAAAGGAAAATTCATGCGTGTGGTGGAACCGAGCCTGGGACAAGCCGGGGCAGAAGATCTTTTTCGCGCGTTATCGGGCGTCGAACATCACGAACGCGTCGATGATATATCCGCAGCGATGTGAGTCGTCGGCCTAATACGGATCCGTGCCCTCGTAAGGCGCATCGCCCAGATGGGCAAGGTGATCAGGCAATTCCGGCTTGTAGGGAAAATCAAAATTGTAGGGCACGTCGTCTTTGCCCCAGACGTTGACGTGTTTGCCGTATTTGAAGCGGATCAAAGAAAACCCCCCGCCCCGTGTCCCAAACGGGCCATGGGGCTTTTCTTCGGGCCGCCAGAAATAGGCGCCCCGCGTCATCTTGCCGTAGGGACCGGTGATCTCGCCTGAAATCATGAAAGACTCTTCCACACAAGGATGGGTGAGAGTCGGGCAGGCCCAGTTCTCCGGATAAATGTGCGGCGGCGTGGTGAACAGAAAGGTCTGTTTTTGATCGTGCTCCCGGTCCCACTTCAATACTTTGCGCCGGTTGCCCATCCACTCAAGGGTGGGGTCGGCGGTGGTGGAGTCCCATTTCATGTCAAAGGTGTCGATGAACTCGATCAGGTCTTCGGGATCATACGTATTAGAAAGGTCGTCAGACGTTCGTGGCTCACCATCAAAAAACGTTAGAGCGACGCACCCATTGGCAGACCGCGCGGATCGGCGCACATAGCCGGCCGGGAAACAAGCGTAACAATCGCGTTTATAAGTCCGCCCGTTGATCTCGAGAGACCCTTCAAGAACATAGAGTTCTTCTTCGGTGGAAAGCGCTTCCGGTTCGGCGCGCTCCCAACCGGCTGGGTATCGTATCAGGGTGCTGGAATCACCCGCCGCCTCATCGATACTGAGGACCTTACTGTCCACATCGTCTCGGGCGTTTCCATAGAGGCCCTTTTCCCACGGGAGTTTCTGGGCAAAGAGAAATTCGATCCATGGCCGAGCCATCGCACGTCTCCCATTCATCGCAGCGGATGCGGACAGGACGTGAGACTACACAAGTTTTGAAGAGAAAGTCCCGTTAAAGGACGCGTCGTGGGCTAGGCTTGGCCTTCGCCGGGTGAGGGCACGGCAATGCCCTGATCCACGTAGGTATTGAGCTTGTTACGCAAAGTCCGAATTGAAATCCCCAAGATATTAGCCGCGTGGGTGCGGTTGCCGATGGTGTGTTTAAGGGTATCGATAATAAGATCCCGTTACACATCGGCCACGGTTCTGCCGACAAGGCTCGAGGTATCCACATCGCCGTCCTGAGTCTCTTTCCCGCCGGTAATCATGATGGCGTCGGCGCTAATTTGCTTGCCCGTTGCGAGAAGGACGGCGCGGTGCATGGTGTTTTCAAGCTCCCGCACATTCCCCGGCCAGGAATGGTCTCCCAGCAGGGCCATGGCTTCGTCGGCAATCGAATTGATGGCAATATCGTTTTCTTCCGCGTAGCGGCCGAGAAAGTGCTTTGCCAATACGGGTATGTCGCTGGATCGACTACGCAGTGGCGGTATGGCGACGCTAACCACATTGAGCCGGAAGTATAAATCTTCGCGGAAGGCTCCGTTCTTGACTTGGGCTTCCATATTGCGATTGGACGTGGCGAGAATGCGCACGTCCACTTTGACCGTCGCGTTGGAGCCGATGCGCTGGATTTCTTTCTCTTGGATGGCCCTCAAGAGTTTGGCCTGCAGGCCGAGATCCATTTCGGAGATTTCATCCAGCAATAACGTTCCGCCATCGGCTTCTTCAAACTTGCCGATACGTCTGGCGACGGCACCCGTAAACGCCCCTTTTTCGTGGCCGAACAATTCTGATTCCAGAAGTTCACCGGGAATGGCAGCGCAGTTGATGGCAACGAAAGGTTTATCCTTGCGATTGCTTTTACGGTGAATGAGGCGGGCAATCAGTTCCTTACCCGTACCGGACTCGCCGACAATCATCACGCCGGCCTGACTACGCGAGACCTTTTCGGCCATCTCCACGCACTTCTTCATGGCCGGGTCTTCGAAGATCAGTTCATCCTGATCTTCGGTAATGGCTTCGAACACGGCAGCGATCAAGTCCGGATCGGGCGGCAGCGGAACGTATTCCTTGGCACCTGCTTTGATGGCGGCCACGGCGGCTTCGGAATCGTTTTCTATACCGCAGGCAATAACGGGGAAATTCAGCCGTTCCGCTTTCATGGCGGATAAAAGTTCGCCCACGTCCATATGGACATCGACCATAACAAGATCGACACCCTGGCCGCTGCGCATCACTTTAAGGCCGCTGTCGACCGTGTCCGCTTGGGCAACCTGCGCGCCCCGGTCCACGGCGATCTTGCTGGCCGCGCCGATCTGACCTCCTAACGATCCGATGATCAGAAGACGCATGACCTACCCTTTCCGAACCGAAAACCCGATCGCGTGGGACGATCAGGGTCAAACCCGTTACTCAAAATATTGGACTTTGCTCTCAGGAGGCAAGGCACTGTTGAGTTGCATTTCCAGGCGCCGCGGGTTGTCTTTGCGGGCAATGGAAACCACGCCGATCATAAACAGGTTATGGATAACATGTTCTTCTGTGGCGTTGCGCTCCAGCTTCGAGGCCAGGGGATTGAACACCATGGTGGCGAGAATTGCCCCATAAAAGGTCGTCAGCAAGGCAACGGCCATGGCTGGACCAATCACGTCTGGGTCCTGCAATCGCCCGAGCATCTGCACCAGCCCGATGAGCGTGCCGATCAAACCCATGGCTGGAGCGATCTCCGCCGCTTTGCGAAGTACACTGGCCGCCCGCATGTGTCGTTGCGTGGTCGAGGCCAGGTCCTGTTCAAGGATTTCGGTCATGTCTTTCTCGCTCATGCCGTCAATCACCAGACTCAAACCCTTATGCAGAAACGGTTCCTTTGCGAAGCGGAGAAGGGGCGCGCCTTGCAGTTTGAGAGCGCCATTACGGCGGCAAAAGTCTGCCAATTCGAGCATCGTATAGGCGGTATCCCGTGCATCCCGCTCCCGGTAAAGCACCGTGGAGCCGATCGTGGCCATCGTATGACCGATGTCGGTAAAGCTGAAGCACATCGTTGTCACCGCAACCGTACCGCCAATGACGATGAGCGCCGTCGGCAAATTAAAGAAGAAGTCCGCAGCGCCGCCCAGCACCATGGCCGCGATGATCAAGGCAAACGCCGACCCGGTCGTCACAAAGGTGTCCGTCCCGTTCCACACGAAAACCGGACTGGGTGAATGTGGAAACCTTATCGGTAAAACCCTCTTCGATTTCCGTGGTCGACCGCCGTCCTTGACTTTCCCACAAGACCACGCCACCCGCCGCGGTCAGCGCATGAATGCGGCTGCAAAAGTCTGAAAACGGTATATCCAGCCAGCCATGCACCGCAGCGGCTATGACCACGTCAAAGGGCTGATCGGTTTGATAGGACAACCCGTCGTCAACATGGAAAATACAAGGGTCTTGCCTAGCAGATCGGTTTTTCTCGCGGTTGACGTAGCAGAAGCCTGACCTTGTTGGAAGCCCGATGGTTGAAGCGCCACTCGGTTTCCTTGAGGTGGAGGTGGAATGTGTGTCTGGGCACACCCATGAACTTTACGAGCCGCACCTTGGCCATGCCCCAGAAGCCCTCGATGCCATTGATGTGAACCGGGCCGCGGGCGAACTCATCGCAGGAATGGTCGACCCGGAAGTGACCATAGCCGAGATCGACGAGGCCGTTGTAGCCGCGCCATCCATCGGAGTTGACGACGGTGCTTGGATCGACCCTGCCCCGAATAATCCCCTGTAGCGTTGACTTTGAGCAGTCCGGGACGATCTCGGTGTAGACCTGCCCTTCGCGTTCGAAGATCCCGAAGACGACTGTCTTGCCATAGGCTCCGCGTCCGCGCTTGCCTTTGATGCGTCTGGCACCGAAGAAGCTCTCATCGACCTCGACCACGCCGAAGAACGGGCGCTGTGCTTCGCAAGCCGCGAGGATCCGCTCCCTCAGGCCGCGGTAGATCCGGTTCACAGTGTTGCGATTTACGCCGCAAATCGCGGCCGTTTGCAGCGCCGTGAGATCAGCGGCAAAGCACTTCACGACAAGGCGAATCTGAGCTTCAGAAAGTTTGGAACTTTTCGAGTATCGGTTTTTCATTACCATACAGAGCTTTATGCCGCCATCGGCTATGCTCTGCTAGGCAAGACCCTTGATTTTTTTGCCTGTTTTCAAGCGCTTCTGGGCCTATGCTCACGTAGACCTGAGTGGTCAGAGAGACGTCAAAGTGGTATCGCCTTGGCGCGTCTTCTTTGACCTCTTTGACTCCGAAATCGCCCGGCGACCATCATTGTTTTGCAAGTTATGAGCCAACCCGAACCTGAGACGGCTGACGTCTCCACAGCGCCTGAGAAGAAAACACCGCTTTGGAAACGGCTTGCAGTGTTGGCCGTGTTTGCCGTCCTGATTGTGGTTCTGCTTGCGACCGGTGTTCAGGACTTCTTGTCGTTGGAGGCGCTTCGGGAAAACCGCGTTGCGCTTCTCGAGTTCGTGGAGCGCAACTACGGCGCTGCCGTCGTGATTTTTGTTCTGATCTATGTGGTCGCGGTGACGTTTTCCATTCCCGGGGCGGTGTGGCTGTCCATTGCCGGCGGCTTCATCTTCTCCGCAGGACCGGCCACGGTGTTCATCGTTCTTTCGGCCACCGTTGGCGCCACTCTGGTGTTTCTTCTCGCCCGTTATGTCTTGGGTGACATGCTGA
This sequence comes from Rhodospirillaceae bacterium, assembly GCA_965207985.1. Lineage (GTDB taxonomy): Bacteria > Pseudomonadota > Alphaproteobacteria > Rhodospirillales > Rhodospirillaceae > CBDBND01. Next base: position 564,423 of record CBDBND010000032.1, read on the forward strand.
GGCAGAAAGCCGGCGGCGCCATCGAGCGTATGCGCGCAGGCTTTCAGGAAAACGCGTTGAGTTACATGCTGGTGTTGCGATTGGTGCCGTTGTTTCCTTTCTTCATCGTCAATCTTGTACCGGCATTTCTGAATGTGCCATTGCGCATCTATGTCACCGGAACGGCCTTGGGCATCATTCCTGGTTCCTTTGTCTATGCCTGGGTGGGCAGCGGTGTCGGTGCCGTGTTCGACGCCGGCGGTGATGTGGATCCGGGTGCCGTTCTGTTGCAGCCCAATGTCATCGGTCCGCTGCTCGGTCTTGCAGCGCTGGCGTTGATTCCGGTCGCCTACAAAAAGTTTCGCAGGACCGCAAATGACTGACGTGCTCAAACCGGATCTTTGCGTCATCGGTGCGGGCTCCGGTGGCCTGTCGGTGGCCGCCGGCGCCGTACAAATGGGGGCGTCCGTCGTTCTCATCGAAAAAGGGCTGATGGGCGGCGACTGCCTCAATTACGGCTGCGTACCCTCGAAAGCCTTGCTGGCGGCGGGGCATGCGGCGCACGGCCAAGACGCCCAAGCCGCCTTTGGCGTTCACGGCCAGGCGCCGGATGTGAATTTTCAGGCCGTGCACGATCACGTTCATGATGTCATCGCCGGCATCGCACCTCATGATTCTGTCGAGCGGTTCGAAGGTCTTGGGGTCACGGTGATCAAAGGGGAAGCGCGGTTCACGTCAAAACGCACCATTGAGGTCAATGGGCAGACCATTCAGGCAAGGCGGTTTGTCATCGCCACCGGATCCAGCGCTTTGGTGCCGCCCATCGAAGGGCTCGCGCAAACACCGCACCTGACCAACGAAACCATCTTTAATCTGACCGAAGCGCCCGGCCATCTCATCGTTATCGGCGGCGGCCCCATCGGCAGTGAACTGGCGCAAGCCCACCGGCACTTGGGCTGCCGGGTGACCGTCCTCGAAGCCTTCACTATGCTGCCCAAAGACGACCCCGATCTGGTCGCCCTGGTGCGCGAACAGCTGATCAAAGACGGCATCGACGTTGTCGAAGGCGCGAAGGTGGTCCGCACCGCGCCGTCCGACGGCGGCGTTGCGGTTACTTACGAAAAAGAGGGAGCCCAACAGACCGTCACCGGCTCTCATTTGCTGGTCGCCGTCGGACGCAAGGCAACGGTGGACGGTCTTGGGCTGGAAGAGGCCGGCATCACCTATTCACCGAAGGGCATCGCAGTGAATGTCGGGCTCAAGACTTCGAACAAACGGGTTTACGCCATCGGTGATTGCGCCGGCGGCTTGCAGTTCACACACGTCGCCGGATATCACGCCGGCATTGTCATCCGCAGTGCCTTATTCCGGCTGCCGGCCAAGGCGGATCACACAGCCGTGCCGTGGGTGACGTATACGGACCCGGAGCTGGCCCAGGTCGGCCTGACCGAAGCCGAGGCCAGAGAAAAACATGGCGACAGTATTCGTGTTGTCACATGGCCGTTTGAAGAGAACGATCGTGCGCGGGCAGAACGGAAAACCGAAGGCCTCGTCAAAGCGGTGATAGCAAAGAACGGCCGCATCCTCGGCTGTGCCATTGCCGGCCCTCAGGCCGGAGAACTCATCCAGGTTTGGATTCTCGCCCTATCGCAAAAGCTGAAAATCGGCGCGTTGGCGGGGATGATCGCGCCTTACCCCACACTGGGTGAAGTGTCTAAGCGGGCGGCTGGCGCCTATTACACGCCAACACTTTTCAGTGAGCGCACCCGCAAGGTGGTGCGTTTGCTGTCCAAGTTTGGATAATCGGGTCATGGTCGACACATCCGTCCCAAACCCGAACGACGCCCAGAACGACGTTAAGGCGCACACCAAGGCGCGTGCCAAGACCATTTGGTTGTCCGGCCTGTCTGCGCGTCTGCTCTGGCTGACCATCGCTTTTATCATGCTGTGCGAAGTTCTGATCTTCGCACCCTCCATCGGACGCTTCCGCGTTCAGTACCTGGAAATGAAACTGGAAGCGGCGCACCTGACACTCACAGCCTTGGAAGCGGCGGACATGGTCGATCCCGAACTGCAGCGCCGCCTGCTCAACCAGGCCGGCGTTCTCGGCATGACGGTGATCCGGCCCGGCATGCCGGCGCGCACCCTCGGGCCGGACATGCCCGCCCGCATTCCGCTGCTGTTTGACATCCGCGACGAAGGTTTTTTTGCCCTTATCTGGGATGCCTTGTCCTGCATGATCCAGCCCAAGGACATGGTCATCGGTGTGACCGGTTTTTCGCCGTCGGACCCGAACGTCATTGTCGAAGTGATCTTGCCGGAAGAACCCCTGCGCCGTGAGCTGATTGATTACGGCGAGCGGATTTTTCTGCTGAGCCTGTTCATTTCAGTCGTTACCGCCGCGCTGGTGTACCTCAGCATTCAATGGCTTGCGGTCCGGCCCATGCGGCGTTTGACAGAAAACATGATTGCCTTTCAAGCTGCACCGGAAGATCCCGAACGGATCATGACACCGGGTGAAAGGCAGGACGAGGTTGGCATCGCTCAGCGAGCTCTGGCCGATATGCAGACCCAACTGCGCACGGCATTGACACAAAAAGAACGCCTCGCTGGCGTTGGCACGGCGGTGACAAAGATTTCCCATGATCTCAAAAACATTTTAGCCACGGCCATGCTGGAGTCTGACCGGCTTGATAAGTCGGAAGACCCCGAAGTGCGGCGCATTACCTCCGGGTTGGTCAAAGCCATCGACCGGGCCATTCACCTTTCGACAAAAACTTTGCGCTTCGCCAAAGAAGGACCTCCGCAAGTTGAACTCAAACCGGTCAATCTCATTCCCTTGCTGCATGAGATCAAAGAAGCCATGGCGCCGGCCATGCAGAGCTGCGAACTCGCTGTGCACGCCAGCGATGAAATTGAAATCACGGCGGACGCCGATTTGCTGCGCCGCGCTTTGGAAAACCTGATTCGTAATGCAGCCGAAGCCGGTGCCTCAAAAGTGACCGTCAATATTGAAATGGAACCGCCTCACAGCCTTTGCATCACCATCCATGACAACGGCCCCGGCTTGCCCGACAAAGCCAAGGAGAACCTATTCGTGCCCTTTGCCGGGTCCGCCCGCTCGGAAGGCTCTGGGCTGGGTTTACCCATTTCCCGGGAGGCCATTCGGGCACAGGGCGGAGATATCTTTCTTAAAGAATCGACTGACTCTGGCACGGCATTTGCCGTCCGTGTGCCTTTGTAGAGGACCGCCGATGGCGGCAGTGCCTCTACCATCTCACGCATAAATGGTCTAAACCCCGCACCAACAAAAGTCGTTAGAGGCACGCAACAGGTACGCATAAGGAAAGTCGGCCATGAGCACGACTGCGCCCGAAAATCCAAAGATCACCACCCGCGATTTGCTGGCTCGCAAGGGGGCCACGCCGATCGTTTGCATCACCGCCTATTCTGCCCCCATGGCCACCCTGATGGACGACCATGTGGACGTGTTGCTGGTCGGCGACTCCCTTGGCATGGTGTTTTACGGTTTGCCGTCGACGCTGTCCGTCACCACTGAGATGATGATCAATCACGGCGCTGCCGTGGTGCGCGGGTCGCAAAAGGCGTGTGTCATTGTCGACCTGCCGTTCGGGTCCTATCAGGAATCGCCGCAACAGGCTTGCGCCACCGCGTCCCGGGTGATGGCCGAGACCGGTTGCGCTGCCGTCAAGCTGGAAGGCGGTGAAGTGATGGCCGAGACCATCGCCTTCCTGGTGGCTCGCGGCATTCCCGTCATGGGTCATGTCGGCATGACGCCGCAATCGGTCAACGCCTTTGGCGGCTATAAGGCGCAGGGGCGCACGCAAGAGGGTGCAGAAGCAGTTCAAAAAGACGCCCATGCCGTCGCCGAAGCTGGCGCCTTTGCGGTGGTGATCGAAAGCACCGTCGAACCCGTCGCCCGCGCCATTACGGAACAAATCCCTATTCCCACCATCGGCATTGGTGCGTCGCCCGCTTGCGACGGTCAGATCATTGTCGCCGAAGACATCCTCGGTCTGTTTAAGGATTTTAAACCTAAGTTTGTCGAACGGTATGCCGATCTTGGCGAGGAAATCACGGCTGCGGTCGAACAATACGGCGAAGATGTGCGTGCTCGTAAGTTCCCAACGCTTGACCATTGTTACGGTGTCGACAAATCCTGATATAGGATTCATCCATCCATGCCCGACCCTGGTACATCACTTCACGTCGTCCGCGATGTCGACAGCCTACGCCGCAGAGTGGCGTCGTGGCGGGGTGCGCTCCAATCCGTCGCTTTAGTACCGACCATGGGCGCGCTCCACGCCGGCCATATGGCTTTGGTCGAGCGGGCCAAGGCCTTGGCCGATGCTGTGGTGGTCTCCATCTTCGTCAATCCCAGCCAGTTCGGACCGGAAGAAGACCTGACGGCATACCCACGCCCTGAAGCGGATGACTGGGAATTGCTCGATCAGGCGGACGTGGACTTGCTCTATCGGCCCGGCGCCGGCGTTATCTATCCGGACGGTTTTCAAACCAGCGTATCGGTGCGCGACGTCAGTCAGGGGCTGTGCGGCGATCATCGCCCCGGCCACTTTCAAGGCGTTGCCACGGTGGTCACCAAACTGCTGCTGCAGGCTTTGCCGGACATGGCCGTGTTCGGCGAGAAGGACTATCAGCAGCTCATCGTCATCAAGCGCCTGGTAAAGGACCTCAACATTCCCACCGACATCGTCGGGGTGCCGACGGTGCGGGAGGACGACGGCCTGGCTCTGTCGTCGCGCAACGCCTATTTGAGCGCTGCGGAACGGCGCATCGCGCCAACGCTGTATAAGGAATTGACTGCAGCGGCGACGGAGATCGCTGCCGGCGCAGACATTGAACCCCGCTGTGCGGCAGTCACTGAATCGTTACTGGAGGCTGGCTTTTCGTCCGTCGACTACGTCGAAGTGCGAGATGCGGAAACTTTGGCGCCTATCACCCGCATCGATACCGAAGCCAGACTGCTGGCTGCAGCCACCCTTGGCAACTCGCGTCTGATCGACAACGTTGCCGTGTTGCCAGCACCAGATGGAGAACTGTCCGAAGATTAACGGACAGGTTAGCGGCCCACTTACCGTACGTAGATATGGACCTCGGCCGACTGCGCCGTGGGCGACGCCATGGCCGACAGCATCACCCGGTCCGACGGCAGACCCATGCCAGCGAGAGACTGCAACACCCCTTCCGCGTTGCGGCGGGCGGAGCCGGAGGTCAAATTCTGATTATCGGACCCCGGGCTGACCGCAACCAGATCGAAGATGGCGTTGGGGCGGCGTTCCAGCGCCCGGCTTACGGCCTGATAGAGGGCCGGTTCATAGGCCACGTCCGGCCGATCGAAACGGATCACCACCAGCGGCCGCCGTTGAGAAAAATCGCCCGGCGCGGCGGAGGCCATCTGCGGCCCTGACGGGGTCGTCTGCTGCGAGCGGTATAGTTGTCCGGCGTTGATGTCGCCGGCCAGTTCCATGAGATTTTCCCGTTCGTTGGCAACGAACTGCTGCTGGCGGCCGATGTCCGTGTTGAGTTCGCCGAGCAGACGGTCAATGGTCACCGTTGTCTGATTGACTTCGTCTTGCAAGCCACGCAGGCGGCGGTGGTCTTCATCGACCGCACCGGTCAAGCCAAAAGCCGCCCGCACACTGTCGAGCAGGTACGACGACATGGCGGAATCAGCGGCCACTTGGGCAGCCAGCTGATTCATGCTGGAGATGTCGCCTTCGATGCGGTTGAGCTGTTCCTGCGATGACCGCCATTGGCTCATCAAGTTGGGGTTGCCTGGCGTGGTGCCCACTTGCAGGCGGCTTTTGATGCCGCCGACCATGCCGTGATAGGCCGAGGCGTTGGACACCGTCAGGGAGCGAATGGCTTCGAGCTGATTGTTGCGCACGTTCAGGGTCTGGCGCAGTTGGTCAAGCTCGCCGGTGAATTGGGTGACCTTCTGATTGACGAAGGTGCCCGTGGTCATGGCGGTCATACCGACGGATGACACGGGCGCTTGGGCCACGGGAGCCGGACGGAATTCGGTGGCGGTGCCTGACGGTGCAGGTGCCGCTTCCGGTGCAGCGGCAACCTCTTCTTCATCTTCGCCGAAAATCGGGAACAAGGCGTCGGTGGCGAACGAACATCCGCTCAAGCCCAGCATCGCGCCCAGCGCCAATATGTGACGTACGGACAGCCCCATCACATCCATCCTTTCCCTAACCAGCCTGCTTGTCTTGATCGTTATCACAATAGCAAGAGAGGTCACCGTTTGCTCTCAACGGTTACCCCCAACATATTGAGGCAGAAACATAAATTGGTTTCCTCCCAAGCCGGGGGCGAGTGTACGCAAAGAGGCATGGGGGAACAAGCCGCATTTACCCACAGGCCGGGCAGGGCGGTCGGCACCCCTGGCTTTTGAACGGCCGCTAACGCCCCGCAGGGCCTTGATTTTCCCTGGACAGGCGAGGGGCGGTTGAGTACCACAACCGCTCCCGTCAGCGATGGGGCGCCCGTAGCTCAACTGGATAGAGCACCTGACTACGGATCAGGAGGTTAGGAGTTCGAATCTTCTCGGGCGCGCCATTTCTTGGAAAGAAATGGCCGCCCTAAAGAAACAATGGGTTCGAATGCTTTCGAACCCGCGTACCATTTCTCGCATCAAAAATCCGAACCAGACCTTTTCCCCCGCCGCAACAGTTCCGCTTCCGTCAAAGCAAAGGACTTGGGGTTGTCCACGTCGATGGGACCAAAAACATAGGGCAGGTTCACCACCGAAGCGGTGATGCCGAGGTTCTTGCCGATGCGGGCGATGATGTCGTCCAGAGTCGCCCATTTCATCTTGTAAAGGATGAACGGCATCACCCCGAAGGCCTTGAGAATGCGCCAATGCTTTTTGCCGAACTGGCCGCCGCCTTCGAAGATGTGCGCCGTGATCAGCGAGGCTTCATTGCGCAAACCAAACAGATTGCACGACGACCAGCCGCCGTCCTTGATGCGGTGATAGGCGAGACCTGAGTCCGGAAACTGTTGTTGCACCACCTCTTCCGAGGTGAAGCCACAAATGGCGTCTTCCGTGTGCGTTAGAAAACCGGTGACGAAATCACGGATCAACTCGGGGGTGTGCAAGGCGTTGTCTCCAGTGGTGATGACCAGGGGCAGGGGATCATCCAGCGCTTCCACGGCGGCGAGCACGCTTCCCGCCAGATTGCCGCGGCTGGGGGTGACCACGATGGTGCCGTCATCGATCCAGGTACTCAGTTGAGGCACGCTGCGGATGACCTTTTCCTCTTCGATGGAAATGGCGATGCGGTTGAAACAGCCGCTGTCCAACAGCACGCGCACCACCCGCTCGAGCATGACCTGACCGGCGATCTCGACCAGGCACTTGTGGGATTTGTTTTGCAACTGGGCGACGGAGTCCGCAGGCCCGCGACGGCTCGCCGCCATCACAAGAGCGGTGACGTTTTGTGCGCTCATCCTTTGTTGGCTCACCCGCGGTCCTCGGCAAAGGGTGCGCGCAGGGGCTGCATGAGGGTGGAGATTGACTCCAAGGTGTTCATCGACTCCAAAGCCTCGCGCAGGGGCTGACATTGTTCAGACGTCATCAAGCCGTCCACACATCCATCAAACTTGAGCCAATACTGAGCGTCGGTGAACGGCGCCGCCTTGCTGCCGAGCGGCATGTCGAGACCTTTTTTGACCACGTCCCCGGAAGAGAGATGACCTTCAACCACCGTGGTCACTTCCCCTTCCAGCTTATCGATGGGGTCGAGCTCCACCTTGCTGAACAGGGTGCGCACTTCGGGGCGCATCACCGCGTCGGGCGTGAAATCACCAAGGGTGCAATTGCCTGAATGCATGACACAAGCCAGGCCGTACTGCATGGAGAACTTGGCTTCCATGGGGTCTTGCGGATCGTGATGCATGAGGTTGTTGAGATGCACCTTGGGGGCGTGGACGACGACCCTGTTCACATCATCAGCACCGAACGCGTGTTCCTCCATGAGCAGTTGTAAACAGTCCATGGCCCGGTGGGCGCTGCCGCAATTGGGGAAGCGTTTGACGCGGAACGCATGTTCCAAAATCAACAGAGGCTCGCCCACGTGCTCCGTTTCAAAGCGGAGGTTTTGGCCGTGGTCGAAATGGGTCAACGCGTCGCGCTGTTCTTCGTAATCGGGGCCGACCCAAAGCCGGTTCATGCCCGTGCGTCCGTCAAAGGTGCCTAACCCCGCCGTGACGCCCCTTTGCGCCATGGACGCAGCAACGATCCCCGACTTGGCAGCGAGGCCGGCGTGCACCGGTTTGGCCATTGTGCCGAACTGGGACATGAAGCCCGCCGCCATACTGGTGGACAAGGAAATGGCGTAAGCCGCCTGCAACGCATCCAGTTTCAACAGCCGGGCACAGGCGGCGGCCGCGCCGACGGCGCCGACGGTGGCAGTGGCATGCCAGCCGCGATTGCGGTGCAGGGGATTCACCCCCTGGCCCACCCGGCCCATGATCTGCAGGCCGACGATGTAAGCATCCAGGCAGGCATGGCCGGAGGCGTTTTCCTGCTCTCCCAGTGCCAGGATGGCCGGCGCCAAGACCGTCGTGGCATGGGCTTTGGGCGGATCAAAGTTGTCATCGAAATCGAGGGCATGACCGGCGGTGCCGTTGATGAGCGCTGCCCAAGGGGCCGCCAGGGTCGTACTCTGGCCGACAACGGTGCAGGGCCCGGTGCCCCATTCATTCACTGTGGCGAACACGCCCAGGGCGGACTCGTCCACCGCACCGGGCACGGTCACCCCGAGGACGTCGATGAACTCCCGTTTGGCGGAATGGAGGGCCTCTTCCGGCCAATCATCGGGCGTTTCCGCCACCCAGGTGCCGAAGGCTTCCGTGGGCGTGATCTCGTTCCTGCCCCGCATACGGTTGTTTCCCCATCAGCCGTGAACTTGCTAGAACGCTTGGTGCCTCAGGCGCCGAGGGATTGCAAGGCCGGGGGGCGACCGGGGCGATGGGGGTTCCTAAGTGACGACACAACCGTTGGCCAAAGACCGTATGCAGGCCATTTTTGCCCTGCCGGATCATGAGGTCGTCGGCGCGCTCCTCCCTGAGACCGACCGCGAAGTTCCCATCAAAGACGCGCTGAGCAGAATTGCCGAAACCCCCGGCATGGTGCCCGTGGCCATTGATCACCGGGACGGTGGACATGTACTTTGGGCGGACCTCGGCGATCACCCGTTCCGCGAATGGCAGTACCTATTCACGGTCAAGCATCTTGCTGAAAACGGTTTGGTGGGGGAGGCCTTTCGCACCGGCTTCGACATTTTGCAAGACGACCGTGTGGTCAACGGCGGTATTCGACTGCGCGGTTTCGTCTTTCACATCTCCCGCTGCGGTTCCACCCTGGTGGCCAAAGCCCTGGCGCGTTCAGACACGCACGTGGTCATCACTCAGGGCTCGCCATTGCAACGGGGCTTTTGGGCGACGCTGACGGACGACTGGCGCCAACCTTTAGACACAACGCCCGAAGCCCTCGCCATGTTTCGCAATCTGGTGCAAGCCATGACGCGGCCGCGAAGGCCGCAGCAAGATACGGCTTTTATTAAGTTCATCAGCTGGAACGTGCTCTATGCGGACTTCATCGCCGCCGCCTATCCCGACGTGCCGGCGCTGTTTTTGTACCGCGATCCCGTCGAGGTGATTGCGTCGGTAATGAACGAAACCACGGCGGTGTTGCACGCCAAAGGAACGCGAGAGGCGGAATTCCTGACGGGTAAGTCAATAGACGACACCTTGGCCATGGGCGACGTGGCGTATCTGGCGGAGTGTTACGCCCGATATTTTGAAACCGTCGGTGCATCGTCCATGTCAAATCTGTCGTGGCTCAATTATGCGGACCTCAAAGCCGAACGCTTCGCCGACATTGTCACGCGGGGGTTAGCGTTCGAGCCCGAAAGATCCGTGTTAAACGACATGCTCGAGCAGTTTCAGTTCCATTCCAAAGACGACAGCGACTCAACCACGTTCACTGCCGACAGCGCCGACAAACGCCAGTCCATGTCATCGGACGATCAGGCCTTGATCAACACCGTGTGTGGAGAAAGTTTCCAGGCGCTCAATAGAGCACCGCGCAATTTGTTTCCCAAATAGTGAAACTAATGGGGATTATATCCAAACATTGACAAACCCTTTCTAATCTGCTAGTTTCCTAGCATGAAAGGAAGGAAGAAAATGACTAAGAAAGCACCTGGAAAATCGCACCGTGAGGGAATGTCCCTGATTGAATTGATGGACATGTTTCCCACTGAGGAAGCGGCAACCAAGTGGTTTGAGGAAACGATCTGGGGCGATGAGCGCCATTGCCCGAAGTGCGGCGGCTTTAAGACCAGCCATGCCAAGCACAAGTATATGCCCTATTTCTGCAACGACTGCCGGTCGTATTTCAGCGTCCGCACCAATACCCCCATGGCCAATTCCAAGATTCCCCTGCGGAAGTGGGCCATTGGCATCTACCTCTGCCTGACCAGCCTCAAGTCTGTTTCGTCCATGAAACTGCACCGGGACCTGAAGATCGGGCAAAAAGCGGCGTGGTTCATGCTCCACCGCATCCGGGAAGCCTGGGCGGACGATGGCGACGGGCCGTTTGATGGGCCTGTGGAATTTGATGAGTCCTATTTTGGCGGGAAACGGGAAAATATGAGCAATGCCCAGCGCAAGGCCCTTAAGAACACGGGCCGGGGTCCTGTCGGCAAGACTGCGGTCGTAGGGGCCAAATGCCGTGCCACGAATAAGGTCAACGCCAAGGTGGTGAAGGAAACCGACGCCAAGACGCTTCACGGCTTTGTGGCCGAGAATGCCGAGCCTGACGCGGTTGTGTATACCGACGACGCCAAAGCCTACCACGGCATCCCCAACCCGCATGAGAGCGTCAAGCACAGCGTTTCCGAGTTTGTCAACGGGATGGCTCACACCAATGGCATAGAGTCGTTCTGGTCCATGCTCAAGCGGTCCCACAAGGGCACGTTCCACAAGATCAGCCCCAAGCATCTTCAACGGTACGTCAATGAGTTTGCGTCCAAGCACAATATCCGCGAGTCAGACACTATCGTCCAAATGCGTGACACCGTCGCCCGCCTTGTCGGTCGCAGGCTTCTCTACAGAAGTCTCATTTCCGACAATGGGCTTTCCTCCGGCGCAAGGCCGTAAAGGCTCCACTCGCCGGAAAAGGGCGCGGGCCAAGGTCTCGGGGGTCGCGCCTTTCAAGTCTACTTTCGGGTCAAGCTTGGGTCTGTAGGGCATAGCCTATCTCCTAACGGGGGATGTAAGTCCTCATGATCTAACGATAGTCCATGTCGCCGTCTTTGAAATGCGCCAACGCCTCGTGACCTTTCCAGGTCAAGTGTGTGATCGACACGGGGCGGCCGCGACCACTAACTCTCTTAATCTTGAGGTAACCAGCCTCTTCCCCTAACCCCACATGGTAGGAAACTTGCTTAGGACTGAAGCCCTCAATAGTAGGAAGGTCCATGTCGCCGTTCTCATTCGCCTCGACGTAGGAGAGGATTCTGTAGATCAGAACCATGTCTCTTTCCATGTCTGACTTGTATGGACGCCTCCCGGGACGCAAGGACCGATTTGGGTGTGACGGGCAGGCAGATTGCAGTTTTGTATCCGGCCTGTTGATGCGGGACCTGGTGCCCGCTGGCCCTGATGGAATCTGCCGATCCGCGCCTCATTTCTCCTGTGGGCTTCTCGCCCCACCGAACATTCAGGCTTAGCGGATCGCGGTCCGACCTGTATGCCATCACTCCTTGTCGTGCCTTGCGCAACCTTTCAGCGGCCACCTCCTAGTTCGGTTCGTCGTTCTTTCCCTCGTCAGCCGCGGCTATGCCGGCTGGCTGACGAAGTCCGCCTGGTACGCCCGATCATGGGCCAGAAGGGCCCAGATCGTGCGCGCCGTCTTGTTGGCCAGCGCCACAGTGGCAACGTTGAACGGCCGCCGCTCGGCAAGGCGCACAGCCCATTCGGGCGGCGACTTGTCGTTGGTGAGCACGGCGCGGGCGCCATGGATCAGCAGTGTCCGGAGATACCTGTCCCCGCGCTTGGAGATGCCAAGCATGCGGACCCGCCCTCCGGTGCCGTCGTGGCGCGGCACCAGGCCGAGCCAGGCGGCGAACTCGCGGCCCGACCGGAAGGCCGCCGGATCGCCCATCGCGGCGACCACGGCCGACGCCGTCAGCACGCCGACGCCGGGGATCTCCGCGATCCGCCTGCTGTCGGCATTGCCGCGGTGCCACACCCCGAGCCGCCGCTCGATCTCGCCGATCTCCTCATCGAGACGGGCGATCCGCGCCCACTGCTCGCGAAGCGTGTCGATCACCATCGCCGGCAGACGCTCCGAGACCCGGGCGAAGGCATCAGGCATTGCCTTGCACATCCCCGCCCGGCCCTGCGGCATCACCTCGCCGTATTCCGTCAGCAGGCCGCGCAGCCCGTTGATCTGCGCGGTGCGGAACTTCACAAGCTGCTGGCGCATCCGGTGAAGCGCCAGGATCGCCTGCTGCTCCTCGCTCTTCACGGCAACGGTCTTGATGCCTGGCATCTGCGCCGCGGTCCAGATCGCCAGCGCGTCGTGCGCGTCGCTCTTGTTGCCGGTCGCGAAAGGCTTCACCGCCTTGGCGGGCAACAGCCACGGATCGTGGCCGAACTCCCGAAGCTCACGCGCCCAATGCTGCGAGCCGCCGCACGCCTCCATCGCGACCACGCACGGCGCGCGGTTGGCGAAGTGCGCGAGGAACTTCTTTCGTGTCAGCTTCAGAGCCACGATCTCGCCGGTCTCCATGTCCACCCAGTGCAACTGGAACACTCGCTTCGCCGTATCCACCCCGACGACGGTTCTGTTAGTCTTCATTTCGGACCCTCCGGTTTGCCTGCAAAGAGCTTGCTCTTCGCCCATTGGCACATTGATGCCGTTGGCCCGCGAGGGTCCACCTAAACCTCCGGCCTCCGAACATCGGGGGTGGGAGGCGTCCATTCCATTTCTCCTACAGCTTACCGTTCTCTGTGGCGTTTAGGCGCTCCAGTGTTTTCCGAGCAGACTCAATATTGTCGAACGTTTCCTTAATTTCGTCATAATTCGGTATTCTGTCGGGGAGGTTTTCTTCGTTATTCAACGCTGTCGCACAGGCCAACAAGTCGTTTATATGTGCCTTAGCAACTTCACGGTTTATGCGAAGAAGTTCCGCCGTTTCTCTGGCGAGTTCCAAATCTTTGCCTAATTCGACATATTTTTCGTCTTCCGTCATTGCTTGGCCCTCCATTCAGCCATTGTCATCGAAACGCTGTTCGGCGGACCTGGAACCTAATGGGTTCGGCGGACCTGGAACCTAATGGCGCGTTGAATACGCGCTTGGCATTGAACGGCGGGTCCGTGGCGATGCAGTCAACGCTCTCGCTGTTCATGCCACGCATAATGTGGATATTGTCGGCAACGAACAGTGAGCGGTTTTTCCAGTTGGCGGTCACTTTCGATCAAACCGTTTGACCCAAAGTTTTATATCATTCCGGCGAACCTGCAGGTTCGTGATTCTTTTCTTCTCATCCCAGGTGCAGACGGCTTCAGTGCAGTCTTCGCTCACATCGTAATCATACGCATCTTTAATGATGTCTAGGGTTCTTAGGGGCGGCTTTGCACCGAAAAGAGGGACAGAATTCTCTTGCCCGTCAAACATCATATTAAAGAGCATCCTGTGAACTCCAGAGCCTTCATATTCCGTCCCTACCATCCGCCTTATTCCCCTGCGATGCTCTCCCCACACCCATTCGATTGCGTCCAGCAGAGGAATCATGTCTGTGGAGCAAGGCTCTGCTTTTTCGGCGGGCGGCGTTGGGCTAGGTGAAGGTGCAAGTTTCCCGCCCTTCATATCCTCGATACTCGTCGCTGCGATTGGATAGCCGCGTTTATCTTTAGTCCATACCACGCCCGCGTCACGATCAATCACATCTTTTCGCAAAGGGATTTCGTCATCTTCAGTGTGCGTCTGTCTCCCACGCTTGGGCCACCACCAAGCAACCCCGGCAGCGGCAACGAATAACAGTGCTGCTATCAGCCACCGCCAATCGCCCAGAGGAAATAGGTTTTCAATAAAGAAACTCACGGCGAGCCAAGCCCCGCCTGCGAATATTCCGATGATCGGGCTGCGCATCCCCCCATCATGACGGTTTCCCCACGTGAGTCAATGTTGAGATATAATCCCCAAACTAATCTTCGACGCGGTATTTCTTTACCGTGTCGTCGGTGATCTCAAGGCCAAGACCCGGCCCCTCCGGCGGACGCATACGGCCGTTCTCGAAGTTGGCCTTTTCGGTGAACGCTGCTTCCATCCACGGCATGTGTTCGATAGGCGCGCCGGCCATGACGCCGCAAACCACGTGGATGGTGGATTCCATCATGTGATGAGGCGCCAGCGGGCACCCGGCCACGTCGGCCAGCGCCGCGACGCGCAGCATCTCCGTGATCCCGCCCATGCGGATGATGTCCGGCTGTAAGACGTCGACCGCCCCTGCTTTCAAATAGGCATCAAATTCAAAACGGGATCCCAAGGTCTCGCCAAGGGCAATGAGAATGTCCAAATCAGCGGCCAAGCGGGCGTGACCGGCGATGTCCTCGCAGTCCAGCGGTTCTTCCAGCCAGCCGACACCCAAGTCTTCGAAGGCGCGCCCTGCCGCCAAGGCTTGCGGGTAGTTCCACATCTGATTGGCATCGACGGTGAGCCAGACGTCGTCGCCTAAAGCTTTACGCACGGCGGTAACGCGCTCGATGTCGACTTTGACGTCGTCATGACCCACTTTCATCTTCACGCCCATCATCCCCTGATCCAGGTAGGCGCGGAAGGCATCCAACATTTCCTCCACGCTCATGTAGAGCCAGCCGCCGTCGGACCCGTACACCGGGGCGTCGTCGCTGATGCCGCCGAGAAGTTTGTAAAGAGGCAGACCGGCGGCCTTGCCTTTGATATCCCACAAAGCCAAGTCCGTCGCCGCTTGGGCATGCACCACCAGACCGCGCCGCCCCACCGCCTGCAGCTTCTTGCCGACCTGCTTCCAGATGCGTTCGTGATTGAGGGCGTCCTGACCCATGAGTAGCGGTTTAATATCGTGCTCCAGCACCGTGCGCGTCGCCAGCGAGCCGCCCATGTGGGACCAAGCATAGCCAAGACCGCGCAGGCCGCTTTCAGTGGTGATAAAAATCACCGGCATGCTGATGTGGGTCACCGGCTTGGCGGTGGCACCGCCCGCCGAACCCGACAGCATGGGCCGCGGAAGGGGCAGCCGTAACAGTTCGACCTGAACCTCGGTGATGGTGGTGGCGGTTGTCATAACTTTAGAATCATAACCTTAGAAGTAGTTGGTGCGTTTTTCGTATTCGACCAGTTCGTAATAGGTCTGCATGTACCCCGTGCAGTAGGCCTTGAGCATGACGTAGTTACCGTCCGTGGCCGTCCAGGTGTGATAGGGCGGGTGCTTGTCCGTGCCCATGTAATCGTCATCGGTGTTGGTGCCGTAACTGAAGTGATGGGCCTCAAACGTTCCCGCCGCCACGGTGACTTCTTCCTTGCCGAGGTAATTGATGACTAAAGTGTTGCGTTTCATCATCAGCAGCGGCCCGTCGGCGCCGCGGTGATGGAACGAGCACATGAGATGTAAGGGCGCGCGGTACTGACCGGGACCTTGCTCCAGCGTATAAATGTTGCAGTGCATGGCATCGGCCTGAATGGGGTGGGTGCCAAAAATCGCAGGCGGCACGTCCAATTCCATCTGTTGGGAGATGCGCCCTTCCTTCACCGTAAAGCCTTCGCATTCAGCCATGGTGTCGGTGAAGCGGAACCAGGAGGAGCCGACAAACTCTTCATCCACCGTGATCTGCACGAAGCCGTAACGGGGCGTGAAATCCTTGTTCAGCGTGCATACGGAATCTCTGAGCACCCGCGGTTCATTTTCGTCGATGGAGCAATGGGCGCGCAGTACTCGGGAACCGTCCAGGTGGGTGGTGTAAATGTAGGTTTCACCGCCCCGGTCCTGATCGAGAATCTCTTTCTTTTTTGACGTATAGCGAATGCGCCCACGACTGGTGGTGTGTTCCATGCGTCCCTCCCAAATTTATTGAGCGGTAGCTTACACACTCAGGCTCGTGCGGCTAGAGGTCTCGCTCTAAAGCCCTTCGAGCGGCGGGAGTCCATGCTCGACACGGTAGGCACGCAGATCGGCATGGGCCTGTTCAAACACGGGCACGAACGGTTCCCGATCGCGCACGAACCGCCACCATTGCTTCAGTTTGGGATATCCGTCCGTCAGATCTGTAATGCCGAAGTGCGGCATCATCAATGAGAGGTAATCGATGGCCGGGGCCAGGGCGCAATCCCCGTGGCCAAGCGAGTCGCCCAAGGCAAACGGCGAAGGGGAAAGCACCTCTTCCAGCACCGACAAGCCGTCCTTGAAGGCGCCTATTTGTGTATCGATCAACGTCTGATCGGGGTTTTCCTGCCGCCGCAACGGAATAAGCGGGATGTAGGATCCCATAAGATAAAGATCGACTATGCGGGCAATCAGTCTACCCCGTGCTGCACCGGCGGGGTCGTCGCGTTCCGTATCCTGTTGTGGATAGAGATCGCGCAGGTAACTGCAGATCACTTCCCCTTCCGCCAGCCACACATCACCATGCACCAATGCCGGCACGCGGCCGATGGGATTGATGGCAAGGAATTCTGCTGACGATGTGTCACCGCCAGGCACCGGCTCCGGTTGGAGGTCCAAACCTAAACTTCCGGCGACCAACACCACCCGGGCGACAAAAGGCGACATCATCTGACCGTAGAGATGCAACGTGTTGTCACACAAGTCGTCCAAAGCGCCGTCAGTTGTCATTGGCACGTGTCCGTTTAAAAGCCGCTTTACCTTCCATGATGACGTCATAAAAGGTCTGCGCCTGGCCGCCAATCTGTTCAATGAGACGTGCTGCGACGGTGCGGGTGGCGTTCTGCCAGAGCTTCAGTTCTTCGTCACTGGGCTGGTAAATGTGCACACCACGCGCGGCCGCGGCTTCCAGATCCGCTGCGTTGCGTGCCCGGATCATGCGGCGTACCTCTTCCGCTGCGGGGATGGCGCGGCGCACGGCGCCTTGCAGGTCTTCGTCCAGATTTTCAAACCACGCCGCGTTGGCGTTGTAGATTCCCGACGAATAAGCATGCCGGGTCAGGGTGAAATAGGGCGCCACGGGCGCGAGACCGTAACTGGCATAGGTCATGGTGCCCGCCTCTGCACCTTGCACCAGACCCGTTTGCAGCGCGGGAATGAGCTCGGGAAAGGTGAGGGCCACCACGTCTGCACCAAGGGCTTCCAGAAACAAAGGCGAAGACGGCACCTGCCGGGAGCGCATGCGATAGTCAACCAAGTCTTGCGGCGTTCTCAATGGGCTGACGCTGAACACGCTCAAGAATCCCTCATCGGCCAAACCCAAGACCGTCAAACCTTTTTCGGCGGCCAGCCCGTGCATGGGCTCCCATAAATAGTGATCGAAAACAAAATCCGCTTCTTCAAGTCCGGAAAACATAAAAGGCGCCATCAGCAGAGCCATTTCGGGAATGATGGCCGACAGGCCCGACGATGTGAAAATGGAAACCTCGATACGGCCGCGGCGCACGGCCAGCATCAGCGCTTCTTCGCCACCCACTTCACCGCGGACAAACAGATCCGCCGTCAATTGCCCACCGCTTTCCTGATCCACACGGTCGGCAAACCTGGCCCATAAAACATCAAAAGGGTCGCCGGGTGAACTCAGTGCGCCGACACGAAAAGTTTCACTGAATACGGGCGGCGCGGCGGAAATACCCATTCCAAAGACGAATATTCCAATAAGGTTTATTAAT
>CBDBND010000033.1:0-526163 GCA_965207985.1 Rhodospirillaceae bacterium
TGGGACCACCTCATACAACCTGGTCAGGCTCCCCAAGCTGCTGGCGGAGCCCGTGCCATGACGGCACCGATGGCCTGCCAGCTGATCGGCCGGTGGCGGATCGTCGAGGCCAACCTGTGGGACCGCGGCTATCTCGACCTCGACGGGCCCGCCGTGCTGGTCATTCGCGAAGATGGTCACGGCGAGATCGCCTTCGGCGCTCTGAACGCCAGCCTCGACCTGGAATACGGCCGATCCATCGTGTTCTTCACCTGGGCCGGCTTCGACGAGATGGACGAAGTCAACGGTTCAGGATCGGCCGAACTCCTCGACGACGGATCGTTGGAGATTGAGTTCGCCTATCATCGCGGCGATAAGGCCACCCTCAAAGCCGAACCAGCCACTTTTTCAGCAGCCTGCTAAGTCAGCGCTGCGCGGATTTTCGCTGAAATCCATTCAGATACGATCACCGTTGCCAGAATGGCAATCAGAATGACGGCAACTCTGGACCAATCCAGATTGTTGATGGACGCATTCAATTGCAGGCCGATGCCGCCGGCCCCAACAAGGCCAAGAATCGTCGATTCCCGGATATTGATGTCCCAGCGGAAAACTGAAATTCCAGCGAAGGCCGGCATCACTTGTGGCACCACACCGTAGGTCAAGACTTGACCGGAAGAGGCGCCCGTCGCTGTGACGGCTTCCACGGGTTCAACATCGATCTCTTCGATGGCCTCATACAGGAGTTTGCCGCAGAACCCAATGGACCGGAACGCGATGGCGAGCACGCCGGCGAACACACCGGGTCCCACGATGACCACCAGCAACAGCGCCCAGATCAGCGAGTTGATGGAACGTGAGGCAGCAATGATGAACAGGGCAATAGGACGCACCAAGATAGCGCTGGGTGTCGTGTTGCGTGCGGCACAGAATGCCACGGGAACCGACACAATCAACGCCAGGGCCGTCCCCAATGTGGCAATGTTGAAAGTGTCCCACAAGGGGCGCCATAGCGTGTTGCTGTAAGCCCAATCGGGAGGAATCATGCGCCCGCCCAAGTCGGCTGCTTCCTGCGGTGCGCTTAAGACGAACGCCCATATGGTCTTTTCAGAAATGAAAGAAAGGCAAGCAATCACAGCGCTAAGACCGACCAGCCAGCCGCCCCACACCAACCAATCTTGCCGCCGGGTCCGCAGCCGCCAAACAGGCCCATTGATATCTCTATTAACGGTCATCACTGCACCATCTTGCGTATATGCCCGGACGCATATTCGGCGGCCATGACAATGGCGATGATCACCAAAAGAATTGCAGCAGCCGTATCAAACTCATAACGGTCAAAGGCTGTGTTCAAGGTCGCACCGATCCCTCCCGCACCGACGATGCCGATGACGGCAGATTCCCGGAAATTGATGTCGAGGCGATAGACCGCCAGTCCTATAGCGCGTGGCCGCACCTGGGGGCGAATGGCGAAATCGAGCCATTGTAGCCAGCCTGCGCCGGTGGCCTTTATCGCTTCCGCTTGTTGAGGATCGATGGCTTCAATGTCCTCCGCCAAAAGCTTGGCGTAAAACCCGAGGGTTGCAAACGTCAGGGTAACCAGGCCGGCGAAAGGTCCGAAGCCGAAAAGCTTGACGAAAAAAAATGGCGATCAAAACTTCATGGAATGTCCGCGACACCGCCATCAGGGAACGGCAGAACAGATAGACGGGCATGGGCGCGACATTGCGCGCACCCCCGATGGCAATGGGAATGGAAATGAGAACGCCGAGGGCTGTCGCGGCCACGGACATCCACAAGCTTTCCAGCAGCCCATCCAGAATGGCGTCCCAGCGGGAGAGAAAATCGGGTGGAAAGAAGCCACCGAAAAATCGCAAGGCGCGAGGCCCGCCTTCCGCAACCCGGCCCCAATCCACATTAAGGGTGCCAAAGGCGGCCGCCAAATAGAGCGCCACGACCAGGGCAAGGGTCCACCGCAATGCCGGACTCTTGATCAACGGTGGCCGGCGCCAGAGTGCCATCTGTGGCGTGATGGACGGAGTTGCCATCACCCCTCTCCCGCCAACCGGTCTTGATCGAGAATGTCTGGCGGATCTTTTTCATGATCGGAGGATTCAAATTTTCTTTCGACGGCTGTCCAATCCTCCTCCCCGTAAATCTGCGTCAACGCATCAGGTGTGAGACCGTCCGGTCCTCCGTCATAGACGATCCGTCCGTCTTGTAGTCCCACCACACGCTCTGCAAAGAGTTTGGCCAGAGGAACATCGTGAATGTTGATCACGGCGGTGAGTTTACGCTCGTTACAGAGTTCTGTGATCAGCCGCATGATTTGCCGGGACGTTTTCGGGTCAAGGCTGGCCGTCGGTTCGTCCACCAGTAAAAGGTCCGGATCTTGTATGAGGGCTCTGGCGATACCGACCCGTTGCCGCTGCCCGCCCGACAAGGCATCGGCGCGTTTATCTTCCATTCCGGTCAATCCAACACGCTCAAGTAACGAAAACGCTGTTTGAATGTCTTGGCGCGGAAAGCGTCTGAACCAGCTGGTCCAGAATCCCACGAAACCCAACCGGCCCGATAAAACGTTTTCCATCACAGTAAGCCGTTCGACGAGAGCATATTCCTGGAAGATCATACCCATACGGCGGCGGCACCGGCGCAAAGCGCGAGCCTTCATGGTGGTGATGTTGTCGTCTCCGATAAATATGGAACCGGTGGTGGGCTCGACCAGCCGATTGACGCAACGAATGAGGGTGCTTTTGCCGGCTCCGGACGGGCCGATCAACGCCATCACCTGGCCTTCAGGCACGTCAAGATCGACGTCCTCCAGCGCAAGGTCGCCGGTGGGGTACTGTTTGGTCAGATTTTGGATGCGCAATGAGGGCATGGCCCTTTATCGCCTGGGCAGCGCGAGGAGGCAATGGACCTGCCATTGATCTCGTTCTTTTGAAACGGTTAATTCGCTTTGGGTGGGTCACCAGGCACAGAGTAACCAATGTCAATCCATGAGATTTGAGGTGGTCCCACTTGTTTGGACAGTCTGACGGCTTATCTAAGGTGTATTCCGCTGTCTGATCATGCCGCCAGAATCCTGTTTATCATATTTGATTTCTGTTGTTGGGCCTGTGGGGATGTGGGCAAGGCGGTAGTCTTGTCCAACATATCCACAGGCTGCCCCGCCGCGTAGGCTTCCGCCGGCGTTTTGCCTCCGAGCGACGAATGGGGCCGCTCGGTGTTGTAGAACCCGATCCATTCGCCGATGACCCTCTCGGCGTGGAAGCCGTCGGTCAGCTCGTGCAGGTGAACCGCCTCGTACTTGAGAGAGCGCCACAGTCGCTCAATGAAGATGTTGTCCATGCACCGGCCGCGCCCGTCCATGGAGATCGTGATCCCGGCCTCCTTGAGGCGGCCGGTGACCTCGAAGCTGGTGAACTGGCTGCCCTGGTCGGTGTTGAAGATCTCCGGCCTGCCGGAGGTGTCGAGCGCCTCATTCAAGGCCTCGACGCAGAACCGGGCATCCATGGTGTTCGACAGCCGCCAGGCCAGGACCCGGCGGCTCGCCCAGTCCATCACCGCGACCAGATAAAGGAAGCCGCGCCTGAGCGGGATGTAGGTGATGTCGGCGCACCAGACATGGTCGGGGCGCTCGATGGCGAGGCCCTTGAGACGGTACGGATAGACCCGGTGTTCGGGATGGGGCGTGCTCGTCTTCGGCGCCCGGTAGATCGCCTCCAGCCCCATCAGGCGCATGAGGCGCCGAACCCGGTGACGGCCGACGACACCCCCCTCGCGGCGCAAATGACGGGCCATCTGACGGGACCCATAGAACGGATGTTTAAGGAACAACTCGTCGATGCGCCGCATCAGCGCCAGGTTGGCCGGGCTCTCGCCCCGCAGCCTGTAATAGAGAGATGATCGGCTGATCGACAGTATCTCGCATTGACGGCTCAAGCTGAGACCGGAAACGTCGCGGCGCACCATCGCCTTGCGCTCCGGCCGGCTCATCGCTTGAGCCCTTTGGCCAAAAAATCCCGCTCCACCGTCAACTGGCCGATCTTGGCATGAAGATCGTGGACCTCGGCCTCAATGTCCCGGCGGGACGCCTCCACGCCGTTCGAGAACACATCGCCCAGGCCGTCCATGGCCTGGCGCTTCCATGTGCTGACCTGATTGGGGTGAACCTCATAGCGCGCCGCGATCTCCTGGATCGTCCGGTCGCCACGTAGCGCCTCCAGCGCCACCTTCGCCTTGAACTCAGGCGTGAACTTCCGTCGCTTCGTCATCTCGTATTCCTCCGTAACCGGGGGAATACACCTTAAACAACTGTCCGATTTTCCAGGACCACCTCAATTTCCAGTGCACCTTGCCAACCGCTCACCGTTTCGTCGTAACCAATCATATTGTGAACATCATTTATACCCGTTGCCTGGGTAGACTGATTATCGTCACCAAGAGGTAAAACGACTACCTCGGAGACAAATTTACGGCCTTTGGTAGATGTGAAGATATTCATAGCGTGAAGTCCACACGGATGAGCAATGAGTTTGATGACATTCGAAACAATTGCATCTCCAATATTATTGGGTTGACCTTCCACATAGTCCTTACCGGTCAAATCTATGCCGCGGGATTCAACGAGTTGGGTACCAAAAAACCTCGTATTAAGGCGATTTCCGACTATGTCGACAATATAAGTGCATGGAGCGCATGCGACGTTGGGATTGTCTAAAAATTCAGACAAGGTTGGATAGGGTCTATCGCCGCGAAGCGAGTCCCAATGATCGTAGAAAGCGCGGCAACGTTCCCGCTTGAACACAAAATTCTGTCCAGTCAGATATTACAAGTCACATCATGTCTATGATCGTAACACTTATAGCGTCCAAGGCATTTTCCCTTTAACGGCTTAGTCGGTTACAAGACAAAGAAATTGTAGATTTACCGACAGTCGTAGGTCACATCAGACGCTTGGTCGATGGTCCTGATAATTTGCCAATCGTGCTTATAAGAAATGGCAACAAAACGATCTTCTCCCCTAAACTCCTCTTTTAGGTCTGAACCTTCCCACGGAAAGGTGAAGAAGGCCTGCTTTATCTTTTCTGCAACAGCTGGATGGAGATTGTAGGCGTGTCCGTAGGACGTCGTAGGAAAGGTTTGGGACTTGTAGATGGAACGCAGAGACGCCTCATTGACGGTATTGCGGGAGATCATCCGGCCCAGGACGGAATTCGCCACCGCCGCCACTTCATAATCATTGTTGGCAACGCCAAGAACGGAATTTTCATGTCTTCCTGAATAGGCCATCGCGAAATCTCTCTCCGCTATGAGATCAAACTCGGCTTCGAGAATGGCCGACGGCGCCTTGAAGCCCGAGTTTGACGTCGGAGAGGTAAACGTAAGCGTGCGCCCTCTGAGATCGGCAACGGCTTGTATAGGGGAATCAGTGGGGACGATGAGCTCCATCTCATACCCGAATACACCATTCTCACCCGCCATCATGGTGAACGGCACATAACCGGCACAGTTGACCGCCACCGGGGTTCCGCCCGTGTTAATGCCCGCGACGTGCAATCGCCCTGACCGCATGGCTTCGTATTGCGCCGCATAGTTCTGCACGGGAAAAAAGATGACACGCTTTCCTGTCACCTGTCCGAGATGTTCGATAAATCCATTCCAGACCTGTTCATAGACGGCTGGGTCCTCGACAGGCGTATAGGAAAAAATCAGAGTGGGTGGATCGATCCAGTCGCTTTCATCCAAGGGCAGGTCGGCGATGAGATCACGGTCACGGTCACAGTACCGCGCGTCCAACGTCCCACGGGGGCAGTCCTCCTGCGCCTGCACGGGATTGATCAATCCCTGTGCAAAAAATGTGAGCGTGACTATTGCAGAGATAAAACGTGTCATATGCCGATCAATTGCGCAGACGGGCGTGAAGGACATAGTAAGGGTTTCCCAAGTCACCGCAAATGACAGCCTGATGACGCTATGATCCGTTGGATATCGTTGCGCGATACTGCTGCCCAAGGTCCACATAGCGTTGGGTTTGCACCGGAAACGCCGCTTTCTCTTCGTCGGTCAGGTCACGCCGGTATTTTGCGGGCGCGCCGGCCCAAAGCTGACCGGCGCCGACGGTCTTACCCGGTGGCACCAGCGCACCGGCGGCAACCATGGCTCCCACTTCCACCACGGCACCGTCCATAATGGTGGCCGACATGCCGATGAAACACCCGTCTTGCAGCGTGCACGCATGAATGACGGCTGTGTGCCCAATGAGTACGTCATTGCCAATGAGCGTGGGATAGCTGTCCGTCGCCACATGAACAACCGTGTTGTCTTGAATGTTAGTGCGCTCACCGATGCGGATGTAATTGACATCGCCCCGCACGACCACATTGAACCAGACGCTCGACAGTGCGCCGATTTCCGTATCGCCGATGACAGTCGCGTTCGGAGCAATAAAAGCATCGTCGGCGATGGTCGGGTGCACACCGTTCCAGGGCAGGATACACGGACGGGACACAGTGTCAGTCACGGTATGTCGGTCACGGAAACATGGGCGGTTGGGTCAGTCCCGTAGCCTCAGGCAACCCGAGCATTACATTCATATTCTGAATGGCCTGACCGGAAGCGCCTTTGACCAAATTGTCCTCAACGGAACAAATGATCGACCGGCCTGCAATGCGATCCGGTGAAACGCTTATCAGGCAATGGTTGGAACCGCGTACATGCCTGGTTTGCGGTATCACCCCTTCGGACAGAACCTTGACGAACGATTCATCTTGATACGCCTCAGCCAGAGCCTCGCGCAGGGTATCGGTGTTGTTGTCGCCTACTTCACGCACGTAAATGGTGGACAAAATGCCCCGGTTCATGGGCATCAGGTGGGGCGTGAAATTGACCACTACCTTTTTCCCTGCGGCCCGGCCGAGTTCTTGCTCAATTTCCGGCGCATGGCGATGAAAACCAACACCATAGGCGTGAATACCTTCGCCGACTTCTGCGTAAAGCGAGGATTCCTTTGCCGCCCGGCCGGCGCCGGAGACACCGGATTTGGCATCGATAATGATGTCATCGGTATCGATCAGCTTGTTTTTGACCAAAGGCACCAACGGCAGCAAGGCGGATGTGGGATAGCAACCAGGGTTAGCGACTAATCTCGCATTGGCGAGAGCAGGTCTGGCAAGTTCCGTCAGCCCATAGACGGCTTCTTCCTGCAGCACAGGAGCACGATGGGCATGCCCGTAGACCTCCGTGTATTGCGCCGTATCCGCAAGCCGGAAGTCGGCGGACAGATCGACAATTCTCAAATCAGCTGGAAGACTGGCAATGACGTCCTGAGTTGTGCCATGGGGTAAGGCACAAAAGACAAAATCGACGTCCGACCACCCCACATCTTCGATCGACACAAGCTCAGGCAAGTCAAGCCAGGAAAGATGGGGAAACACAGAGGCCAGCGATTGACCTGCTTTGCGGTCAGCTGTCAACACCGTCATGGCGGCATGGGGGTGCTCGGCGAGCAGACGCACCAATTCTGCACCCGTGTATCCACTGGCTCCCAAAATGGCAATGCGAATGGGCTGATCCATGATGTCTGCTCGCTAGCTTTACCGCCGGCCTTATCAGCGGCGGCCCTCCTTTACACCAACTGGGATGAAGGTGAAACCGCTAACGCCTTTCTCATCCTCTAATCAGTGCTGTTAGATCGGAGCCCAGGGAACGTAACAACGCGGCGTCATTGCCGGCGCCATAATCTCGGCGGAAAAGTTGAACCTGGGGATACCAGGGCGAGTCCTCCCGGCCAACAAACCAATACCAACTAGACCCCGGCCCAATGGGCGGCAAGATAACCCAGGTCAGTTGTCCCAAAGCGCCCGCGAGATGAGCCGTTGTGTTGGAAACGGTTATCACCATATCGAGCGCTGCGATTTGATTTGCTGCTTGGTCCAGATCACTGTCCTGGTCGATGTCCGGGTCGGAGATAAGAGTTGCACCGCTTTGGGCAGCAACATCGTTCATTGCCTCTCTGCCCGCGCCATATTGGAGATTCACGAAAGCAACATCGGGGACATTTAACAGGTCAGACCAGTTTTCCGGTGCGACGCCCTTCATGCGGGCGTTTGCCGCTTTTGGGCTGCCCCAAGACAGACCGACTAGAAACTTGCCGTTTGTTACAGACTTGTACTTGTCTCGCAATTGGTGGACCTGATTTTCATCGGCTTTCAGGTAAGCCGATGGGATTCCCTGCTGGCTCAGGTCGGGGCACCTATGCAGCAACACATCAAAGGCACTTGATACATAGTCAACGCTGACCTTCTTTAACGCCTCCCCTGGGGGATCGGTTTGCACAACAATTTTTGCCTCAGGAAAGGATTGCTGGAACAGGCGGACCAGACGTTGATTACATTCCAGCACCAAATGCCCGGCTTCTCCTAAAAGGTGCGGAATCAATGACCCGCACAGAATTGTTTCGCCGAGCCCCTGCTCACCCCAAACGAGAAGCGTTTTTCCTGACAGATCCTCTCCGTGCCAATCCGGATAAGGAAATGGCCGTTTGACGGACCTTGCCCAGCGCCGTTTGTGGCGCATGGCATAGTCTTCCCATCCATCTTTGATCCGGCCCTGAAGAAGGCGGATCACACCGCGGTTTACTCTTGCATCGGCCACGTCGGTGGCATCTCTAATCACTTGATCAAAAAAGCCGTAAGCGTCGTCCAGCCGTCCTTGTGCGAATGCGAGGAGCGCCTTGGCGTTACAGAGTTCGCCGTGATTCGCGTTCATGCTTGCTGCTGCCTCTATGTCGTCAGACGCCGCGTCAAAGCGACCGCACTCTATGGAGATTGCCGCGCGTAAAATAAGGGCGTTTGGCAAAGGGAAGCGATCAATGACTTTTGTTAACACTGACTTCGCTTCGTCAAATGCTCCTATTTCATGTAAGACACGCCCTAGATTCACTTGAATCTCACCATGTTCCGGCTTGAGTTGGACTGCACGGCGGAACAGCGTTTCCGCCTCGTCAAGACGACGTTGGTCGAGGGTAATCAGACCTAACGTATTGTGCAGTATCGCGCTCTCCGGATGGACCTGAAGGCCCTCGCGTGCAATTTCTTCCGCCCTACCCCATTTTTTGGTCGCTCGGGCGATCAGCGCGGTCATATTCAGGGCATCTGGCTGATTAGGTATCTCCTCGAGCAACTGCTGGCATAGCGCTTGGGCGGCATCAAAATCCCGCGCTCTATACCGCTCCGATGCCTCTGTCAGCCTTGTAATGAGGTCTTGATGTTCGCTCATGCGTTAGACATCCGGTCTCAATAACCAACAATATCAAGTTAAACTCAACAGCGGGAATGGCCGTACCGTCCATGATAGATCGCCGCTAAGTGCCGTCCATAATCTTTGCTGTACAAAACAAAAGGGGCCGCGAATGGTGCAGCCCCTTTATCGAAACTTTTAACGACAGTCCTTAACGTTTCGAGAACTGGAAACTGCGGCGGGCTTTGCGGCGGCCGTACTTTTTGCGTTCGACGACGCGGGAATCACGCGTCAAGAACCCGCCCTTCTTAAGGATTGGCCGAAGTTCCGGCTCGAACAGCGTCAGTGCTTGAGAAATACCATGGCGCACGGCGCCAGCCTGCCCCGACAAACCCCCACCGGAAACGGTGCAAACCACATCAAACTGCCCTTCCCGATTTGCCACTTGGAATGGTTGATTGATGACCATCCGCAATACAGGGCGTGGGAAGTAATTCTCAAGGTCCCGGTTGTTGACGGTGATCTTTCCGCTCCCTGGTTTAATCCAAACCCTGGCGACAGCGTCCTTACGGCGACCTGTCGCATAGGACCGCCCTAAATCGTCCTTCTTTGGTTCCCGTGGCGCGGCAGACTCAGTGACGGCGTCCTTAAGATCTTCCAATGAGGTTGCTGTCTCCGCCATTGTTAGGCGCTACTCTTGTTCTTAACATTGCGTGCGGCAATATCGAGCACTTCTGGTTTCTGGGCCTCGTGGGGATGCTCAGCCCCCGCGTAGACTTTCAATTTTCTGAATTGTTGGCGGGCAAGCGGACCCTTCGGCATCATTCTCTCAACGGCCTTCTCAACGACGCGTTCGGGATGTTTGCCGCCGATGATTTGACCGGCTGTGTGGCTCTTAATGCCGCCTGGATAACCTGTGTGCCGGTAATAGGTTTTGTTGGCCAGTTTGTTGCCAGTCATCCGCACCTTAGCGGCATTAATGACAATGACATTGTCGCCGGCATCAATGTGAGGGGTGTACATGGGTTTGTGCTTGCCGCGCAGAATGTTGGCAATCTGGGCAGCCATCCGGCCGAGAACCACCCCTTCGGCATCAACTATGTACCATTTGTGTTCAACGTCGTTTTGACGGGCAGAGAAGGTCTTCATGGCGTCCTCTTGGGCCTGTTGCGGCCGGTCTCATATGCCGTGGGATTAGCGCCGACGTTAACGAAGAGGCGGTTCTTTATGGCAGCCAAAAGGCAATGTCAACCGAGAAAAGGCCTTAAAAACAGATATTTGAGGAGTAGGTATTATAATACCGTCTATGAATTGGAAGGCGCGAAAAGGGGGGTGTAAAAGTTAGGGATAGCCGATAAATGGGGCGAGTGAGGGGATTCGAACCCCCGGCCTCCTGGACCACAACCAGGCGCTCTAACCAACTGAGCTACACCCGCCGCAACGGCGCGTCGTGTACGCCCTAATCCCGGGACAGTCAAGAAAACCGCCTTTGAGGACCCACTGTCCGTGCTATTCCCAACACTGCTCGGGAAACTGCACAAAACTTAATCACTTTGCCGGGGATATGAGCAAGCCGTGGCCGGTCGACGGCTGCGGGCTCCGGATAACTCATTGAATTCATTTATATCTGTGCCTTTTTCTTGATTGGCACGGATTTTGGATAGGGTAAAGACAAGAGCAGCCACCGGACCTAGGACCGGCATGACTGTGTGGGTTTCTCTATCGCATCGGCGACGCACCAGCGAGATGGGCGCATCAGGACGGGCGTGACACTATGAGCATGAAAAAAATCGAGGCCATCATAAAGCCGTTCAAGTTGGACGAGGTCAAAGAAGCTCTCCATGAAGTCGGTTTGCAGGGCATTACTGTGACCGAGGCCAAAGGTTTTGGTCGGCAGAAGGGTCACACGGAGCTCTACCGTGGGGCCGAGTACGTGGTCGATTTTCTCCCTAAGGTGAAAATTGAACTGGTTCTTGAAGACAATATGGTCGACCGTGCCATTGAAGCCATACAGCAGGCAGCCCATACGGGACGTATCGGCGACGGCAAGATTTTCGTATACGGAATTGAGGATGCCATTCGCATCCGTACAGGCGAGAGGGGCGGCGAAGCAGTCTAAGGAGAACCCAGCCCCTCACACGCTCAACAGGACGAGCCATGTGCGCGACGCTTGTCCGGTTGAAACTGTCTCTCCATAGAGCAGTAAATCTCTACTCCACACTTGCAAGGATGGGAAAAAACAATGTCGGACGTTAAACATGTTTTGAATATGATTGAGGAGAACGACGTCAAGTACGTCGATTTCCGTTTCACCAACCCCGCGGGGAAATGGCAGCACACTGCCCAGCACGTCAGCACAATCAATGAGGACACGCTGGAAGAAGGCATCATGTTTGATGGCTCCTCCATCGCCGGATGGAAGGATATCCATGAATCGGACATGAACTTGGTGCCCGATCTTTCTACCGCCGTTATGGATCCTTTCACGGCTCAGCCTCAGCTCATTCTGTTCTGCAATGTCCACGAGCCTACAACGGGACAGCCGTACAATCGGGACCCGCGCAGTGTCGCTAACGCAGCCCTAGCCTACATGCAGTCCAGCGGCATCGCGGATACGGCCTACTTTGGTCCTGAAGCGGAATTCTTCGTTTTCGATGACGTTCGTTTCAATACCGAACAAAACCTCATGGCCTATCAGATCGACGGGGAAGAAGGGCCCTACAACTCTTGGCGGCCCTATGAGGAAGGCAACTACGGCCACCGGCCCAAGGCCAAAGGCGGATACTTCCCGGTTCCGCCAGTGGACGGCGGCACGGATATCCGTGCGGAAATGGTTTCCGTCATGACCGAAATGGGATTGTCCATGGAGAAGCACCACCACGAAGTGGCGCCGTCTCAGCATGAGCTGGGTCTCAAGTTCGATACTCTGGTGCGCACCGCAGACAACATGCAAGTCTACAAGTTCGTTTGCCAGATGGTGGCCCACTCTTATGGCAAGACTTGCACATTCATGCCCAAGCCGGTTGTCGATGATAACGGGTCAGGGATGCACACCCACCAGTCCCTCTGGAAAGACGGTAAGAATATCTTTGCCGGCTCTGGCTACGCGGATTTGTCCGAAACGGCGTTGTATTACATCGGAGGCGTCATTAAACACGCCCGGACATTGAACGCTTTCACCAACGCGACGACCAACAGCTACAAGCGATTGGTGCCGGGGTTTGAAGCGCCAGTGTTGTTGGCCTATTCCGCTCGTAACCGGTCAGCCTCTTGCCGTATCCCGCACGTGTCCAGCCCCAATGGCAAACGGGTGGAAGTCAGGTTCCCAGATTCGTCGGGCAATCCATATCTGATGTTTGCTGGCATGCTCATGGCCGGTATCGACGGTATTGAAAATAAGATTCATCCGGGCGATCCAATGGACAAGGATTTGTATGACCTGGAGCCGGAGGAAATTGAAGGCGTGCCCACGGTCTGCGCATCCCTGGCCGAAGCCCTTGATGCCTTAGAAGCGGATCGGGATTTCTTGAAGAAGGGAGACGCCTTCACCGACGATATGCTCGACGGCTATATCGAACTCAAACGAGAAGAGATATTGCGTTTAGATTCGACACCGCATCCGGTCGAGTTCGACATGTACTACGCGTGCTAACCAGTCCGACAGGTTTCGTCCGGACCATATTGTTACCCGGACGAACCCATCGCGCAGGGAACCCCTCACCTTTGGTGGGGGGTTCTCTTTTTATCAGCGAAATAACCGAAGAAAGATTTGGACTTACTTCACCGTTTCAGGAATACGTGAAGACCCACCAGAACCTTTTTTCTTTTTCTTACGCTTTGGTGGCGTGGCCTTGACCGGTGCTTCTAAGTCAAACGTTAACTTGCCTTCCTTGAGACCGACTTTGACAAGACCGCCGCCGACCAGTTCACCGAATAACAGCTCTTCGGCAAGCGGCTTCTTGATTTCGTTTTGGATCAGCCGGCTGAGCGGCCGCGCGCCCATCTTTTTGTCATAGCCCTTGTTGGCCAGGTACAACCGCGCCTTGGGCGTCAGCTCGATGACCACATTGCGATCCGATAACTGCGCTTCCAGTTGCATGACGAACTTGTCCACCACCTTGCCGACGATTTCTGGAGACAGGGCGGAGAACGGGATCACCGCATCCAAGCGGTTGCGGAATTCTGGTGTGAACATCCGTTCGATTACTTCCTGATCTTCTCCTTCCCGGTCAGCGCGCTCAAAACCGATGGCATTTTTTGCCAATTCCGACGCCCCAGCGTTGGTGGTCATGATCAGAATGGTGTTGCGGAAATCGATGCTCTTGCCGTTGTGATCAGTCAATTTGCCGTGGTCCATGACCTGCAAGAGGATGTTGAACAGTTCGGGATGGGCTTTTTCGATTTCATCGAGCAGCAAAACACTATGCGGGTGCTGGTCTACCGCATCGGTCAGCAGACCGCCCTGATCAAATCCGACATATCCGGGCGGCGCGCCGATCAACCGGGACACAGAGTGACGTTCCATGTATTCGGACATGTCGAAGCGATGGAGTTCGATGCCCAGGCTGGCGGCCAGTTGGCGCGCCACTTCGGTCTTACCAACACCGGTGGGGCCGGAGAACAGGTAATTGCCGATGGGCTTTTCGGGCTCTCTCAACCCTGCGCGGGACAGCTTGATCGCACTGGACAGGGCGATGATTGCTTTGTCCTGGCCGAAGACCATGGTTTTGAGATCACGTTCGAGATTCTGCAACGCCTTCTTGTCGTCCCGGGAAACAGATTTAGGCGGTATGCGGGCCATCTTGGCGACGACTGCTTCCACTTCCTTCACCGAAATGGTCTTACGGCGTTTTGCTTCAGGCACCAGCATTTGCGCCGCACCGGTTTCATCGATGACATCGATGGCCTTATCAGGCAGTTTGCGGTCATTGATGTATTTGGCCGCCAATTCGACAGCGGTGCGGATGGCATCGGCCGTATAACGCACCTGATGATGTTCTTCGTAGTAGGGCTTGAGGCCTTTGAGAATCTTAATGGTGTCGTCAATGGACGGTTCGACCACATCGATTTTCTGGAAGCGGCGTACCAGAGCCCGGTCTTTTTCGAAATGATTGCGGAACTCTTTGTACGTGGTTGACCCGATGCAGCGGAGCGTTCCGGACGCCAAGGCCGGTTTGAGCAGGTTGGATGCATCCATAGCCCCACCGGACGTAGCGCCGGCGCCGATGACGGTATGAATTTCGTCAATGAAAAGCACAGCCCCTTCGGTTTGCTCCAGCTCGGCAATGACCGCTTTGAGGCGTTCTTCGAAATCCCCCCGGTATCGCGTTCCGGCGAGCAATGATCCCATGTCGAGGGAGAAAATGACGGCATTTTCCAGGACGGCAGGAACTTCTTTGTTGACGATCCGGCGCGCCAGTCCTTCGGCTAAGGCCGTTTTACCCACCCCGGAATCGCCGACGTAAAGTGGGTTGTTCTTTGTCCGTCGGCACAGGATCTGAATAGTGCGCTCCACTTCCAATTCCCGGCCGATAAGCGGATCAATTTTTCCGTCTTCCGCCTTTTGATTGAGATTGATGCAATAGGCTTGCAGCGCCTCCTGGCCGCTCTTGACCGTTTCGTCGCCGCTCCGAGTGTCGGACTCAGCGCCATGAACCGTCCGCGTGCGGGACTCTCCCGGCCGTTTGGCGATGCCGTGGGAGATGTAATTGACCGCATCAAGCCGTGTCATGTCCTGGGTTTGCAGGAAGTACACGGCGTGGCTTTCACGCTCAGAGAACAGAGCCACCAGCACATTGGCGCCGGTAACCTCTTCGCGGTTGGACGACTGGACATGAATGGCGGCGCGTTGGACGACCCGCTGGAACCCAGCAGTCGGCTTGGGATCGACGGACTCCGAAGTCACCAACTCTGTCAAATCCTCGTCTAGAAATCCGGTCAGAACCTTGGACAGCTCTTCGACTTCCACATTGCAGGCACGCATGACGGCCACGGCATCCTGATCGCCACAGAGCGCGAGCAGGAGATGCTCTAGCGTGGCGTATTCATGTTCCCGCTCGGCAGCAAGGGCGAGAGCTTGGTGTAAAGTCTTTTCAAGGTTCTGAGACAACATGCCGGTTGATTACCTTTCCAACGCGAGGGGTGCGGTTATTCCTTTTCAAGTGTGCATTGCAGCGGGTGTTGATGTTTGTGTGCAAGGTCCATAGTTTGGGTCACTTTGGTTTCGGCAACTTCATACGTATAGACGCCGCAGACCCCGACCCCTTTCTGGTGAACATGCAGCATGATTTTGGTCGCTTCATCGCTGTTCTTGCTGAAAAAACGCTCCAAGACATGGACGACAAATTCCATCGGCGTGTAATCGTCGTTGAGCATGAGAACCTTATACATGGACGGCTTCTTGACCTTCGGCCGGGTCTTGATGACCACACCGGTCTCGGGACCGCCTTCATTGCCCCGATTATCGTCGCCGTCATCATCAACGGCAGCGGTTGGAGGCCGGCGCACGAGCAAAAGGTCCTGTTTCGTCATCGTTTCCCTATGGTCCATGATGCAAATGATACCAAATATGGTGACCGCCCGCGGGCAAAAAAAGGGCTTAAACCGTACGGTCTTACCTATCAGAAAACTGTTAACTCACTGGCTTAAGAAACACCTAAATTCGTAAACCACTTCTTAACGACCCTTAATTAATGTTGAGAATCAAAGAGATGGCTGGACACTTTGGACCAGCCCGCGATACCTTCTGGGGGTGCACACGGCGTCAATTGTCCGGGCTCAGGGGATTGGTTGATCTAAATCTGGCAATGAAACGCAGCTGTATTTTGCGCTGGTCACTGACGGCCGCCGCAGCTGTTTTCCTTTACTTATCAACGGCTTGGCCCGCTGCTGCCAAGTACGCCTCGATTATCATGGATGCTGAAACCGGGCGCATCTACCACGAGGTCAACGCCGATACACGGAACTATCCCGCCTCTCTGACCAAGATGATGACGCTCTATATGCTGTTTGATCAGATCGATCAGGGCGACATGTCGCTGAAGACAAAAATGCGGGTCTCGGCGCGGGCCTCCCGCCAGCCAAGATCCAAAATGTGGCTCGCTCCCGGCAGCACAATCACGGCGGAAACCGCCATCTTGGCCTTGGTGGTGCGCTCGGCCAACGATGTCGCCGTGGTCGTGGCGGAACATATCGGCAAGACAGAACGGTCGTTCGCCAGGATGATGACCAAAAAAGCGAAAGAACTAGGGATGACGCGCACCAATTTCCGCAATGCGTCAGGACTGCCCAATAGAGCCCAGCTTTCCACCGCGCGGGACATGGCGATTTTGTCCCAACGGCTTATGAACGATTTCCCCCAGTTCTACAGTTACTTTGGGCGCTCCAGATTCACCTTTCAGGGCAAGACCATCCGCGGTCACAATGATTTCATGAAGCGCTATGCCGGCGCGGATGGGCTTAAAACCGGATACATCAGTGCCTCGGGTTATAACCTGGCCGCCTCTGCGAAGCGCGACAATCATCGTCTCATCGGTGTTGTTTTTGGCGGTAAGTCAGCCCGGCAACGGGACTGGCATTTGTCTTCTCTGATGGACCAGGGATTCCTC
The DNA here is from genome assembly GCA_965207985.1 of Rhodospirillaceae bacterium. Taxonomy (GTDB): domain Bacteria; phylum Pseudomonadota; class Alphaproteobacteria; order Rhodospirillales; family Rhodospirillaceae; genus CBDBND01. The sequence goes on from CBDBND010000033.1 coordinate 16,833, forward strand.
GACGCTGCAGAATATGGTTTGCCCCCCTACCCGGCTCGCAAACCGCTGATGATTGCCCGCGCCAATGGCCAATTGGTTCCTGCACAGGTCACAGTCAAACCGCGCGCCAAGCCGGACCTCGCCCTGTTGCGGTCGGAAGCATGGGGGGTCCAGATTGGCGCTTTTTCCATCAGTTACGTAGCGCAGCAAAAGGCCAATGAAGCAACGGCTCTCATCAGGCAAACCTTTGCCGGTGCTTTTAGCAGAATCGAACCGGTCGTAGTCAGCGGGAAAGAGCTTTACCGGGCACAGATTATGGGTCTGAAAGAAGCGGAAACACGGGCCGCGTGCCGGATTATGGAGCGCCCGCCCCATGAATGCTTGGTGGTCACTCCTGAAGTGGTGCAACTGGCCCAGCGGAATCAGGACTGAGAGTCCTTAATCGGGTAAAGCCAACCCGCTTTGGGCAAGCTGATCCGCTAATTTGTCCTTAATCTCGGATAAGGCCGTTTCGCTCTCAGCTTCACAGCGCGCCACCAGAACCGCCTGGGTGTTTGACGCCCGAAGGAGCCACCAGCCGCTCGCTTCCCGCACCCGCACGCCATCCACATCATTGACGTCGGCACCACTATCACGCAGGCGTGCCTTTACCTCTTCTATGACGGCAAACTTTCTTTCATCATCACAATCAAACCGTAGTTCGGGCGTGTTAAACGCCTTGGGCATGCGCGCATATCGATCGGAAAGACTGTCTTCACTGCGGCACAAAATGGAGAACAGCCGAACCGCTGCATAGAGCGCGTCGTCAAACCCATAATAACGGTCGGCAAAGAAGATATGTCCGCTCATTTCGCCTGCGAGCGGCGCTTTAAGTTCGGCCATCTTAGCCTTGATGAGAGAATGTCCAGTCTTGGCCATGACCGGCTGTCCGCCGAAGTTGGCAATTTCGTCAAACAGGACCTGACTGGCTTTGACATCGGCGATGATTGGCGCGCCGGGATGGGCCTTGAGCACGTCTTCCCCCAAAATCATGAGAATCTGATCGCCCCAGAGAATATGGCCCTGTCCGTCGACGACACCGATCCTGTCTCCATCACCGTCGAAAGCAAATCCCACGTCAGCGCCATCTTCGGAAACCGCTTCCATGAGTTGAGTGAGATTTTCAGGGACCGTCGGATCGGGATGGTGATTGGGGAAAGACCCGTCTATCTCTCCGTTGATGACGCGGTGCAGACCCGGTAATCGTTTAACCGCTTCTGACACCGCTTCGCCGGCGGCGCCATTTCCCGGATCCCACACCGCTTTGAGGCTGCGACCGCCCTCAAAATCTTTCACCACCCTGTCGAGATAACGATCAAAGACAGGGGTTTGCTGAGCTCTCCCTTCACCGCTCACAAAATCGCCGTGTTGAGCCCGGCGGCCCAGGTCTTGAATGGCTTGGCCAAAAAACGATTTACCGCCCAGCATCATCTTGAACCCGTTGTGGCTTGGCGGATTGTGGGAACCGGTAACCATGACACCGCCGTCGGCAGCGCTGTCTAAAGCAGCGAAGTAGAGCATCGGTGTTGGTCCGCGGCCGATCTGATCAACATCGACCCCGGTAGCAACCAATCCTTCAACCAGAGCGGATGCCATATCTGGTGAACTGTGTCGGCCGTCGAATCCGACACAGACTCTGCGACCATCTGCTTCTCTCACTAAAGAACCGAAAGAGAGGCCAAGGGCATGGGCGTCATCGGTTGTTAATGTTTCCCCGACAATGCCGCGTATATCGTATTCCCTGAGGACGGTCGGGTGAAACCGATGGGATTTGAGCGTCACTGAGGACCCCTGTTGCCCGTCGGCCGCCCAATGCAGTGATAGATGAAGCCGGCCTGCGCCATGTCGTCGGGTGCGTAAATATTACGCAGGTCTACAAGTATGGGGGTTGTCAAAAGTTCTTTAACCCGGTTGAAATCGAGGCTTCTGAATTCATTCCACTCCGTAACGATGGCTAAAACGTCAGCACCATCCATCGTGCTGTACGCGTCGTCACAGTAGGTAATATCGGGCATTAATTTTTTCGCTTCGGACATGCCTACAGGGTCGTAGGCGCGCACCTTAGCGCCCGCCTTGATAAGAGCAGGCAGAATGGCTAGAGATGGGCTGTCGCGCATGTCATCCGTATTGGGCTTAAAAGTCAGACCAAGAACTGCAACAGTTTTGCCGTCAACCGACCCATTACAGGCGTCAATGATTCTTTGCGCCATGGCTGATTTGCGCTTGTCATTAATGTCGACCACCGTTTCAACAATACGTAACGGCGCATCTTGCTCCTGAGCGGTTTTGACCAGCGCCAGTGTGTCCTTGGGAAAACACGACCCCCCGTATCCCGGACCGGGATGCAGAAACTTGCGCCCTATCCTTCCATCCAGACCGATGCCTTTGGCAACGTCGTGTACATCGGCCCCAACTTTTTCGCACAAATCCGCAATTTCGTTGATGAACGTTACCTTTGTCGCAAGAAACGTATTGGCCGCGTACTTGGTAAGTTCAGCCGTTTCGATGGATGTAAACAGTATGGGTGTTTCGATCAGATATAGGACACGATACAACTGGCGCATTACCGCTTTGGCCCGCGGCGTTTCCGCACCGATGACCACTCTATCGGGGCGCATGAAATCGGATATGGCCGATCCTTCCCTTAAAAATTCCGGGTTAGAAACAACATCAAAGTTAGCATCGGGACTGGTCTCGCGAATGATGCGTTCAACTTCCCTGCCAGTTCCCACCGGCACCGTCGATTTGGTGACGACAACCGTATATTCGTTGATAGCGTGGGCGATTTCTTCCGCCGCTGCATACACATAAGATAGGTCTGCATGGCCGTCCCCGCGCCTGCTGGGCGTCCCGACCGCAATGAAAACGGCATCCGCACTGTTAACGGCGGATGCGAGATCCGTTGAAAACGAGAGACGTCCGGAGTCCGTATTGGATTTAACCAGTTGATCAAGACCGGGTTCGAAGATGGGGATTTCGCCGCGTTTAAGCGCTTCTATTTTGTCTTGTTCTTTATCAATACAGGTGACGTTGATGCCAAATTCGGAAAAGCAGGCGCCGGAGACAAGCCCCACATATCCGCTTCCAATCATTGCAATGCGCATGGCTGCAAGAAATCCTTGTTTAGCTGGTCATCGCTAAGAAAAAAGCCCACCAATGGCGTCTCTCACACGGTCTGCCATATCTGAGCGCTTTAAAGCGAAAGCCACATTGGCGGCCAGAAATCCAACTTTGTCTCCACAGTCAAAACGCTCGCCCGAAAAACGAACACCATGAAACGGCAAGGAACCGGCCATGGCATCGATCGCATCGGTCAACTGAATTTCTCCTCCAGATCCGGCCTGTTGCTTTTCCAGAAGATCAAACACGGACGGATCGAGAATATACCGGCCAATATTGGCGAGACGTGAGGGAGCACTCGACGGATCGGGCTTCTCCACCATGCCTTTTGCTTTGGCCACCGCGCCGTCATCAGAGTCAACATCGAGAATGCCGTACCGGTTGGTGTGTTCGTCGGGAACTTCCGTGACAGCTATGATATTGCCACCCTTCTCTTCGTAGACGTCAATCAATTGTTTGAGGCAGGGCGGATCGGCCATCAGCAATTCGTCTGGCAAAAGCACGGCAAAGGGTTCATTGCCAACGTTGGCGCGGGCACACCAGACAGCGTGGCCCAGCCCTAAAGGAACCTGTTGACGTACCGAAAACACGCGGCCTGGTTCGGGCATTGAGGCCAAAAGGGTCTTGAGCATGTCCCCCTTGCCACGTTCGTCCAACAACGCTTCCAATTCCGGTGCATGATCGAAATGATCGACGAGCACAGACTTGCCGCGGCCGGTCACAAAAATAAAATATTCAATCCCGGATGCGATGGCTTCTTCGACCGCGTATTGAATGAGCGGTTTGTCGACAACGGGAAGCATTTCTTTCGCGATGACTTTGGTCGCGGGCAAAAAGCGCGTGCCAAGTCCGGCCACGGGAAAGACCGCCTTTCGCACTCGTCCCGCCATTCCTCTGCTCCTTGCGTTTTGTCCAGAACACAGTCGCAGCGAAAATCTGCGGTGCACCGACGACGGCGTTTTGTGCCATGTGGGGCTAGGGGTTGCAACACTCATCCCCTGGAAACCTAGGCCATCTTTCAATCGTTTAAGAGATGGTCTTTCGCTTCGTTGATCTTGGCTGCCAAATAGGCCGATCCGCCCTTATCGGGATGAACCTTTGCCATCAATTGACGGTAAGCTGCTTTGATGTCCCGCTTGCTGGCGCCGGGTGATAGACCGAGGACGCGGTACGCTTCCGCGGTGGTCATTGGACCACCTGTGCTGCGTGTTCCCGACCCTGAAGTTGTTTCGCCAGACGTCGCATGATCGCGCCAGCCAACATGGGCCCGATCCAAGTAGGCTTCCAACAGGCCGAGGGAATCTGCATCTCCTGACACTTCTTCATGAAATGCAAGCAGGTCGTCGAAGGGCATGGCCGAAAGCGCACGTCCCTGAAACCGGCCCGCACGAATGGTGCCGTCCATGTTCCCTGTGTCGTGATCCAGAGTCATGAAAAGATATGGCGCTTCGACTTGAGAAGACTGACCGCTGGTGGCTTGGGCGCTGCCGAACCCACCTGCAAACCCGCCGATGCCGCCAAACATGCCCCTGAGTTGCTGGGCCATGGCCACCATGTTGAGAACGCGCCAGCCAAAGGCGACGATTCCCATGATCAGACCAAATGCCGCTGCAAGCCGGCCGGTCAAAGCCAGAAACAGGGCAATCAAACCGAGGCCCCATATAGCGGCAAGCTTGAGAATGCGCTTAAGATCTTTGGGATCAGCGCTGGCGTACCAGCGCATCAACATGATCACGGCGATCAACAGACCCAGACCAAGGATGACCGAAGGCAGCATAGATCAGCGCTTTGTCATTTGGTCTGTAAGACGAAGAGTAGCGTCTTTGTTCTTACGCTCGAAATCTTCCAAGGCTTTGACTCCTCCTGCCGCAAAGGCAGCGACGGCACGAAGGAGGGCGCGCAGAGCACCGGGGCTGGAGGAATCAAACGGGCAATAGGCACCGCCCGACACTTTTGCGATGTGCTTGAAGGCCGAAGCTGCAGGTTCTCCTCCGCCTTCGTGAAACATAAACACCGGGACCCCCCGTAAACCCAATTGACCAGCGGCATCAGCCAAGAGGTCTATATTTTCCTCCATGGCATCGCCAATGAAGATGAGCGCATTGACCTTGTCCTTAGATGACTCTGTCAGTGCGTGGCGCAAAATCTTTTCAATTTGAGTCCGGCCAGCCATGAATCCCACCTTGCTCATGAGACGGCCCAACTCGTTTGCATCCCTGGTCCAGCCACTGGACCGGCATTCGCCCAAGCCGCGATAGAATACCAACTGAACCTCCAACCCTCCGAGGGAAGCGGCCTCCGTAAACATGTCCGCTTGAATACTCATAGCCATATCCCAGGTGGGTCCACGGCTGGCCGTCGCGTCCATGGCGAAGATCAATCTTCCCGGTGGTTGCTGAGACTGCACAGGTGTTTTGGCCGCCGTATCGAGAAAGGCTGCAACATCTTTGCTTACATTGCCGGGTGCTAGGGGTTTGTCAGACATGCCTTATGATATCGTTTAACCGTGTTGAGATGGATGTGCTCCTTTTTTTTTGGCTGATACCTATGACGATACCACCCGCCATGAACCTGACGAAAGCTTATGTCTGATCGCGTCGATTGTGCCGTAATTGGCGCCGGTGTGGTGGGACTAGCTGTCGCGCGGGCCTTGGCCATAGCTGGCCGAGAAGTTGTTGTTCTTGAAAGCGAAGATGCAATCGGAACTGCGACCAGCTCCCGTAACAGTGAAGTCATTCATGCCGGTATTTATTATCCTGAAGGGAGCTTAAAGGCGCAGCTTTGTGTGGAGGGGCGCCGTCAGCTATACGCCTTTTGCGAAACCCACGGTGTTACCGCACACAAAACAACCAAATTGGTTTTTGCCGCAGATGAAAGCGAATTGGCAGGTCTCAGAAACCTCCAGGAGCACGCAGGGCGGAATGACGTTCCTCTTGAGTGGCTGGAGAAAGATCAAGTTAAACGATTAGAGCCGGCCTTGGCGTGTTCTGCCGCTTTGCTCTCTCCGGAAACAGGCATCGTCGACAGCCACGGCTTAATGCTCGCCTTGCAGGGCGATGCTGAGGCTCAAGGTGCGGTCGTTGCCTATAACAGCCCGGTCATGCGGGGGCGATCTGTAAAAGAAGGACTTGTCCTAGAGGTCGGCGGCGTTGAATCCATGAGCCTAACCTGCACCACCGTTATCAATAGCGCCGGTCTTGCAGCTCAAAAAGTCAGTCATGATCTGGACGGTGTCGACAAAGCGTCTATACCGCCGCTGCACTATGCCAAGGGCAATTATTTCTATCTGTCAGGCAAAGCACCCTTCTCCCGCCTCATTTACCCACTCCCCGGAACGGCGAGCCTTGGGCTTCACTACACACTGGATCTCTCTGGCCAGGGCCGTTTCGGACCGGACGTGGAATGGGTCAACGCAATCAGCTACGCCGTCGACCCTGGCCGAGCGGATCTATTTTATTCGGCGATCCGCAAATATTGGCCGGGCCTCCCCGATGGGTCCTTACGCCCCGGTTACGCAGGAATTCGTCCGAAAATCCAGGCTCCGGACGAACCAGCCCATGATTTCGTCATTCAAAGCCCTCAAGAAACCGGCGTTCGAGGGTATAGTGCCCTTTACGGCATCGAATCCCCCGGACTAACGTCTAGCCTGGCAATTGCAGATTACGTTGTGGAGCAAACCTGTTGAGACACAGTTTCAAGATAGTCCTAAGCGCGATGGTGTGCATGGCCCTGACAGGACCAATAAACCTGTCTTTCGCTCAGGAAGATGATCTCATTCTGTCCAATCCCCGCTTGACCGACGGAGTTACACCACTGGCATTGGTTCCCAATTACCGGGATCGCATGCGGGAGACAATTGAAGAACTTTCCGTTTATGCCAGAAGCCGAGACCCTGCGTTCGTCTTGACCGCACGACCAGGTTTTGAATTGTTGAGATGGGACGTCAGAGAATTCATTCTAGCAGGCTGCTGAAAAAGTGGCTGGTTCGGCTTTGAGGGTGGCCTTATCGCCGAGATGATAGGCGAACTCAATCTCCAACGATCCGTCGTCGAGGAGTTCGGCCGATCCTGAACCGTTGACTTCGTCCATCTCGTCGAAGCCGGCCCAGGTGAAGAACACGATGGATCGGCCGTATTCCAGGTCGAGGCTGGCGTTCAGAGCGCCGAAGGCGATCTCGCCGTGACCATCTTCGCGAATGACCAGCACGGCGGGCCCGTCGAGGTCGAGATAGCCGCGGTCCCACAGGTTGGCCTCGACGATCCGCCACCGGCCGATCAGCTGGCAGGCCACCGGTGCCGTCATGGCACGGGCTCCGCCAGCAGCTTGGGGAGCCTGACCAGGTTGTAGGCGGCGGCGGTCAGTTCGAACATCCAGCCGACCCTTTTGATGCCCTTGTGCCGGGTCTTGGCCAGCCCGCCGGTGGTCTTGATCCAGCCGAAGCTCTCCTCGATGCGCTTGCGGATGCGCAGGCTGGCGGCGTAGCCGGAATGGCGCATGGTGCGGCCGTCAATGGAGGTGCGCCGCCGCTTGCCGGTCTTGGTTACATGGTCGTCGCGGGCGATGTGCGGGGTGATCCGACGCGCCCGCAAGGCCTCGACGTAGGCCGCCACGTCATAGGCCTTGTCCGCGCCCAGCGTGATCCGCCGCCGTCCCGGGCGATGGGCATCGAGAAGCGCCAGGGCGGCTTCGCGTTCCGCCGTGCCGGTGGCCCGGGTCAGGCAGGCCCCGACCAGGAGCCCGTTGCGGTTCTCCATTAACACGTGGCCCATGAAGGCCATACGCGAGGACTGGCCATTCCCCTTGCGGTACAGCCGGGCGTCGGGATCGGTCGTCGAGGCATGGGTCTCGTTGGACCGCTTCTCGCCGTGGAAGGTCCTCTCCGAGTTGCGCCCCGGCCCCGGCGGCTCGTCGCCGCCGTCCTTGGGGCGGAAGCTCTTGATCGACGCCCAGGCCTCGATCAGCGTCCCGTCCACGGAAAAGTGATCGTCCGACAGCAGGCCGCGCCGACGCGCCTGCTCCACAACCACCGCCAGGAACCTCCGCGCAACCTCTCCATCCAGCAGCCGGTCGCGGTTCTTGCTGAACGTCGTCGCATCCCACACCGCACTGTCCATCGACAATCCGACGAACCAACGGAACAACAGGTTGTAATCCATCTGCTCCATCAGCTGACGTTCCGAGCGGATTGAGTAAAAGGCCTGTAACAGGAGCGCACGCAACAGCTTCTCCGGCGGGATCGAGGGACGCCCGATCTTCGAATACAACCCCTCGAAATCCGGCGACATAAGCTCCAGCGCCTCATCAACCAGCCCACGGATCAGGCGAAGCGGATGCGTCGCCGGAACACGAGCCTCGCAGCTCACATAAGAAAAAAGACCCTCCGTCCGATCGTCGCCTCCACGCATTACTTCCTCCATGCAATCAACAAAGAGAAAGAATCATTCCAAAGCCTCAAAAGGAAGACTTTTTCAGCAGCCTGCTAGCTCTTTTTTCATCTATAATGACGCCTTCAGTGCCATGGATAAGAGCTATAGGAATCCCTCTCAAGAAGTGCTGCCAGCGACCATCAACGATCTAATATCGAGTTTTTGTCCAGGCTTCTTAGGCAAAGGTTCTGGCTTTGTTGTCCTTCCCCCTTAAAACTGGGCCAAGTGTTGCTTAGCATTTGGTCTGGATTTTGGAGGGGCGGAAATGGCGCGGAAGCGGTACTCGGACGAAGATATATTGAATCTGCTGTGGCGGATTGAACTGGACCTGAACACCGGCAGTGACGCTGAAAGTGCCTGTAGGAAGGCCGGGATCAGCGATGCCACGTACTACACCTGGCGCAAACGCTACATTTCCGATTTTAGGCCCTGTCCCTTTCGTTTACCTTATTTGCCGGTATTCGTGATCCGACACAAATTTCCGTCGTCTGCCTAGCAACGCATATCGTCACGTTGCCTTCTCTAACAAAGTGTCGATTAGTCGCCTGACATGGGGCGACCGACTAAAGACCTTGGCCGGATCGGTCCTATCCATGATGTCAAAGTGTCCCCCGTCAGGACCAATGGAACAGATTAGGGTGATTGCGTAAGAGAGTGTTATTGGCTCATCGTCATCATTGAGGAGTGAACGATGAGAGATAGAACAGAACGATCCCAGGATGTTGCGGAGCGGACGGTCAAGGACATCCGCCGCAAGACCCGCAAGCGTTACAGTGCTGAGGAGAAGATCCGCATTGTCCTGGCCGGACTGCGCGGCGAGGACCCGATTGCCGAGCTATGCCGCCGTGAGGGCATAGCCCAGGGGATGTATTACAGCTGGTCGAAGGAGTTCCTTGAGGCCGGGAAGAAGCGCCTGGCCGGTGATACGGCCCGTGAGGCCAACACGGGCGAGGTCAAGGAGCTGCGCCGCCAGGCTCACGACCTCAAGGAGGTGGTGGCCGAACAGGCCCTGGAACTGCGCCTTCTCAAAAAAAACATGATCGGGGATGGGGGAGACGACGCATGAGATACCCCGCCTCCGAGAAGCTCGAGATCATCAGGCTGGTGGAACAGTCGCATCTGCCGGCCAAGCGTACGTTGGACACCCTTGGGGTTCCCCGCACCACGTTTTACCGCTGGTACAACAGCTATCTGCAGGGCGGGCTTGAGGCCCTTGAAGACAGGCCGCCCAAGCCGTCCCGGGTGTGGAACCGCATCCCGGATGAGATCCGTGACCGGATTGTCCAGATGGCCCTGGAGAACCCGGACCTGTCGCCCCGGGAACTGGCGGTACGGTTCACCGATACACAGGCCTACTTCGTCTCGGAAGCCAGTGTTTACCGGCTTCTCAAGGCCCATGACCTGATCGCCAGCCCGGCGTTTGTGGTGATCAAGGCGAACGATGAGTTCAGGGATAAGACCACGGCCCCGAACCAGCTTTGGCAGACCGACTTCACCTACATCAAGGTCATCGGATGGGGCTGGTTCTACCTGAGCACCATCCTGGATGATTACTCCCGCTACATCATCGCCTGGACGCTGTGTACGACCATGAAGGCCAGTGACGTCACAGACACCCTGGAACTAGCATTGCAGGCCTCAGGCTGCGACCGGGTCGAGGTCCGGCACAAGCCCCGCCTGCTGTCAGACAATGGCGCGTCCTACATCTCTAGCGAACTGGCCGAATGGCTCGACGACAACGGCATGGATCATGTGCGCGGCGCACCCTATCACCCGCAGACACAGGGCAAGATCGAGCGGTGGCATCAGACCCTGAAGAACCGCATCCTGTTAGAGAACTACTTCCTGCCGGGCGATCTCAAGGCCAAGATCGGGCGCTTCGTCGCCTACTACAATCACCACCGCTACCACGAGAGCCTGAGCAATCTGACGCCCGCCGACGTCTACTTCGGGCGCGGCGAAACCATCTTACTCGAAAGGGAGAGAATCAAACAAAACACCATCAATCAACGGCGCTTGCAGCACCGCAAAACCGCCGCCTAAACTGAAAACCAAGATGGGCCAAACTCTCTCTTAGTTTATCAACCCCCGCTGTCCCAAATACTCTGACGACGGACAGACATAGCGTTCCTCAAGTATTTCGGCAACTGCACGGCATATCGAGAATGACTCTCTCCACTTTTCCTCCCGTGATTCATATTCTAAGTAGCCGCGCCCGACCTTCAACTTCTCACTACAATACCAATACGGACTATTTTGCGCCCAATCCGCACAACAGATTGCAAAGGCGATTATAAAGTTGCGCGTAGCCGTAAAGTCTTGCGAATGGAGGCTCGGTCCAGGCTTCTGGAGTATCGGAACTCCCAGACTTTCGGCCCACAGCCTAAGTGGCTGGGGCACCGCTTCCCCGGTTTCCCGACACTGTTTTACGGTTCGTACCAGGACTAGGGAGACGTGATCCAACCAATCGACCATTTCTACCAGCCATTTGCACTCTAATGCCGCTGAACTACCGATGTTGGGATCTCCGCTTAGACAGTATTCGGCTTTTACTTGAACCATGTCGTTGATTAGGCGCTTCCGTTGTTCTGGCTCCTCCTTGAGGCTTGGCCACCGCAATGCGATTTCAAGACTGGGCTGAAACACGGGGTGCGTGAATACGACGTCCAAAGCCATCTTGATTTCCTCGAAGCATTCTTTTCGTTCTTCACGCTTTTCTGCGGCGAGCCGCTCCCTCTTACGCATCTGCCTTACTCCTCTGTAGGGCCATCGGAATGACCTTTGTTTCAGGGCTGCCTGCTAAGTATTCGGCCCACTGTTCCATTAAATTACGACGCCGTTCGAACAGATCGGAACGCGCATAGGCGGCCTCCGCCTTGTTGCGGATGGTATGGGCCAGTGCCGCCTCCATGACCGCGTGGGGCGTGTTGGTGCATTCCGCCGCCCAATCTCTGAAACTCGACCGGAAGCCGTGTGGCACGCCGTTCAAACTCAGGTCTTTCATCAGATTGGGCAGCGTCGCTTCGGGAAACGGCCTGCCGGGCTGGGCTCCTGGAAAGACGAGACCACCTCCGCCTTTGAGCTGCCGTGCTTCCCCCAGTATTTCCATCGCCCGGGTGCTCAGGGGGACGCGGTGTTCGCGTCCGGCTTTCATCCGCTCAGCCGGAACGGTCCAGATGGCCGCGTCCATATCGACCTCGCTCCAGGTCATATGCCGGATCTCACCGGATCGTGCGCCTGTAAGGATCAGGAACTCAAAGGCCAGTTTGACAACCGCACCGGTGCCGGAGGCGCGTACAGCCTGGATGGCTCCACCAACTTCTCCATGCGGCAGGGCCGGAAGGTGTCTCTTGCCATTGTCCCTGTTGTTGGGAAGCGCAGCACTGAGGACATCGCCGCAGGGGTTATCCTGCCGGAAACCTTTGGCCACGGCCCATTTCATGACCGTCGAGATGCGTTGACGCACACGTCTAGCGGTTTCCGCCTTCTTATGCCAGATCGGCGTGAGCACGTTGAGGATTTCTGCCGTATCGATATCCGACACCCGGCGCTTGCCCAGGCGAGGGTAGACGTAGGTGCGCAACGTGCTGTCCCACTGTGCGGCGTGCTTGGCGTTGCGCCAGCTCGGGCGGTGCAGCTCAATGACGTCCGCAGCTGCCGCCTCGAAGGTTGGTATGTTGACCTGCCGCCGATGATCCATGGGGTCGCCACCGGCGCGCGCGATCTTGCGGTTGGCAAGTGCCTTTTCGCGAGCCTCTGCCAGCGTTACCAGCTGTACCCCGCCAAGACCCAGCGTCCGTTGCCGTCCCTGGATGACAATTCTTTGCTCCCATCGCCGTGCACCCGATGGATCGATCTTGAGATACAGGCCGTTGCCGTCAGCATACCGGCCAGGTTTGGTGGTCTTGTGCACGAAAGCTGGCGACAACTTCTTGTCGGGATGCTTGCCCTTAGGCTTACGGCCATGTGGCATTTGATAGACTCCCTATCTCACCATCTACTTATTTCAGGATTGTACGAGATTCGACGGGCGGGTGCAAGACCGCCTATAACCAAAAAGTCTCAGTTATCGCGCATTTAAGGTACTTTCTGGGAAGCGTTGGGAAGGGGTTATAGCGGATTGATCGTCCGCTCCACAACATCCTGGGATCGTTCTGTTCTATCTCTCATCGTTCACTCCTCACGCCCCCACCTCGGCGAGCAGCGACGGCGCACCGTCGCGATCCTGGATGTCAGCCTCGTGGACCACGGCACCGAGCAACCGCCCGCCAGTGTCCACCACGATATGGCGCTTGCGGCCCATCACCTTCTTACCCGCGTCAAACCCGCGCGGACCTCCGCTTTCCGTGGTCTTCACCGACTGGCTGTCGATCACCCCGGCAGTCGCGGCAGCGGCCCGCCCCTCGGCCTCGCGGGTGCGCGCCAGAAGCGCCCGGTTGACCTCCTGCCACGTCCCGTCGTCGCGCCACTTGTAGAAATAGTACTGAACCGAGCTGCGCGGCGGAAACTCGCCGGGCAGCATGCGCCACTGGCAGCCGCTGCGGGCCATGTACAGGATCGCGGTCATCACTTCCCGCATATCCGTCTTGCGCGGGCGGCCCAGAGCCCTTGCGGGCGGCATATGGGGTTCGATCACGCACCATTCGGTATCGCTCAGATCGCTTGCGTAGCGGTGCGCCTCGCGCTCATATTTCTCACGAGTGGCGTCAGTCCACATCTTGTTATCCTCCTTGCTGGCGAACACAACAAGGGAATCACAAGGGACTGATTCCACTCAATTCTTTTTCGGTCAGGCTCTTACGCAATCACCCTAATCTGTTCCATTGGTGCTGACGGGGGACACAGTCTGGGGCCGTCGTCGTATTGATGGTCGTGCTCAGTGCCGTCGTGATGCTCCTGCCGTACGTGCTCTACCATTGTCTCTATCCGCTGATTCGTAGCTGTGCCTAGATTAACGCCTCAACCAGAACAAAGGATCGTTAATTATTTGCGAGTCAGGGAGTGTTGAAAGCTGGGAATTTTTCCCAAGCGTTTTGGTCAGTCGTAATGCTTGCCGAACCCCAGCAAAACCACCGTATCTTCAAGGTTTTCAGCGACATGGCTTTCACCCGGCTCGGTGAAAACGAAGTCACCCGGGCCGAGGATTTCCCCTGACAGATTTATCTTACCCGAAACGACGAACATGATTTCCCAGCTGTCGTGGGTGTGTTCGTCGTAGTCGGCGCCTTTTTTGATTCGGAAGAGATCGAAAGAAACGTCCTGGCCATCGCGCCATAAATCAGCCCGTTCAATGCCCTTGACGCCGTGCTCAACGGCATATGGCGAGTATTCCTGGTCGGCGGCACGGACGATTTTCATGATCGGGATTCCGGTACCTATTCCTTGTCCATATCGTCTTCATGGACGATGGATAGGGAATTGATGCAGTAGCGCAATCCTGTCGGCTTCGGTCCATCGGGAAACACATGGCCGAGATGGCCGTCACAATTGGCGCAAGTCACTTCAGTGCGAATCATGCCAAAGCTGACATCGCGGTGCTCATCAATAGCGTCGTCTTTGATTTTTTCAAAGAAACTGGGCCAGCCCGATCCGGAATCAAATTTGGTGTCGGCATCGAACAGCGGCGCGCCACACCCCGCACAATGAAATACTCCATCGCCCTTAAAGTCGTTGTAAGGACCGGTCCACGCCCGCTCCGTCCCTTTCTCCCTAAGAACGTGGTACTGCTCCGAAGAGAGTTGGTCCTTCCATTCGGCATCTGTCTTTTCGACTTTGGACATATCGCAAGCCTCTACGTTCGATTAGGTAGGGAAATTGGCTACCGGTAGATGACAGGAGTCAACTACGGGATCGCGTTACTTGGCAAGGGCGTCGGTGATTTCCCGAAGCTGGGTGCGCGCCCGCAAAAGATAGAACCCTTGCGACGCCAGATGGGACGGAATGATCAGACCGTCCTGGCTGCCGTTTGAGACGATGAGCGGGTTCATGGCCGCAGCCGTGCGCAAGCTCGTCATCATCTGATCCCAAATGGCACTGGCCTGTTTTTCGGCAATGACCGGGCCAAAGTCGTTACCCACATCACGCAGAATGAGGGCATAGCCATAGAGCCGGCCCTTGATGTTGTAGAACACATCATCGGCGCGCGTATCGAAATATCCGGCATTGGATTGCAATGCCCTTTCATCCAACGCGGCCGAAGCGGAGCCCAGGTCAGCGGCCACCCGGTCGAGAAAGGCGATAAGATTGTCGGCACGCCGGTCATAGGTGGCATCACCTGCCGCCAGACGGCGGTTGTAATCAACAAGGGCTCCTACACCCTGGCGGTATTGGGAATCGGCAGTGGCGGTGGGCACAAAATTGCCGGACCCCCAGTACCAAATCGTGCCGTCGTACTTCAAAAGGCCGGCAGCGCGATCAAGGTCAGGGTCGATGGCAGAAGAGCCACGAGTCCGGCCCAGGACGTCCCCCATTTCGATGGCGAAGCGGGACGCGGCGTAGAGAATGCCCAATTGATAATTGGGCATGTTGTCGAGGCCAGCGGCAGGATGGAGCCATGGTTTGTTGGGCGACCAGCGGTCCGCCTCTCGATCCACCAGCGCAGAGGCAGTCGCAACCGCCTGCGACCCGCCATTGACGGCGTACTGTTCGCTGGGTTGAAACTCGAGATCATCGGCAATGGTGTTGTACCAGGCCATGCCGACACCGTAGTAAATCACCACAATGGCAACCACGGCAGCGCCGATGCGCAGGGGCAGTGGAGAGGGCGTATCTGCCGCATCCCGGGCAACAAGGCGCTTAATTTCCGCCATTAGCCAGCGGAGCCAGTCCATCACACGCGTTTTGATGGCTTCCATGACCCCTTCAACATGGGGGCGCGAAACGGTCAGGTCAACGTCAGCTTGGTGAATTTCGAAGGATCAGCGGCATCTAAGGTTGGACCGTGACCTTTCAGGCACATTGGCCCGCAGTTGCTGGTCCCCACAGGCATAGACGATTTCCAGCACCTTGAGACGGCCCCGGTCAGAATCGCCGCAGATGTTGTTGTTTGACCGCACTGAGCAGGACACTTCCCCGTCGCAGCGGCGGTGGACGAAGGAAAAGGCATCACACGCCCGGCCGTCGATGGACCGGTAGGTGGCCCCAAGGATGGTTAGGCGGGGTCTGTGGTCATACCGCTCCCGGCCGTAAGGACGACGGTCATCACCAAAACGCCAGAGCGGGGGCGGAATGACGTAGTTATATCGAGGATAAGCATACCGATTGCCATAACTATAAGGATTTCCCCGATAGGGATTGTAGCCATAGCGGGGTCCGCGCCATCGATAGCCATAGCTGTAGCCGAACCCGAGACCGCGCCTGGAACCATAGCCGTAGCCGCCATAGCCACGTCTTCCATACCCCAGGGGTTTGCCGTAGTAGGTCCGCCCTCCGCCGATGACGATGACATTGGGGCCCGCATAAAGGGGTGCTCCAAGGGTGGCTCGACCACTGTGACTGCCGCCGACATAGACGACGGAAGATCCTGAGGATGTGGTTTCGGCGGCTTGTGCAGACATCACCGTGCCGGCTGTTGTGGCAGAGGCAAGCAGGAATCCAATGGCGGCTAGCTTCATGTCGCTCTCCCATGCGAAGGTGCGATGGACGCCATATCACTTCACCGCTGCGGCCATTTTGTGGCAGGCGCAGCCGATGTTCATCACAAGGACGTGAGTCTCTCCACGCCGTAGAATGTTAGCCGTTTCCGTTCCAGCCCTTTCCCTCACCATGGCCTGTGCGGTGTGTTTTGCCGCCAGCAACTATTTCCGCAAAGTGGCGACGGCCTCCATTCCGCCCGTCATGCTGTTGGGGGTCTTCGTTGTTGGCCAGGTTCCGTTGCTGGGCGCCTGGATGCTGTTGGCGGGTCCGATTGAGATTACACCAGAGTACTGGCCCTTTGGATTGGCCACCGCAGTCACCAGCTTGTTCGCCAATCTTTTGTTCATTATGGCCATGCAGGTGAGTTCGCTGAGTTTGACCGTACCGGTCCTAGCCCTGATCCCCGTGTTGACCACAGTGTTTGGCACCCTCGCCCTGAACGAGATTCCGACTTTGCAGCAAATTGCCGCCATAGGGCTTTGCGTCATTGGGTTGATGTGGCTGTATCTGCCCGACGACAACCCCCGTTTTAGCGCCGTGTTTCTCCGCTTCGGCCGGGACAAGGGAGCCAGATACATGCTGGCGGTGGCGGTCTTATGGTCCGCCACGGCGCCGTTGGACAAGACCAGTGTTCAACTGTCCTCAGCCGCGACTCATGCGTTCATCCAAGTGTGTCTGATTTCGGCGGCTATCCTTGTCTATCTCTTCTGGTTCAAGAAAACGTCGACGATGGCGACCGTGCGGTCCGCAGCGGTTCCGGCCGCCTTGGCATCAATTACCGCCGGCGTCGCTTATGGGTGTCAGCTCGTCGCCTATCAGTTGACTTTGATTGCGGTTGTAGAATCCCTCAAACGGGTCGTCGGGCTTTTGTCCGCCCTGTTGCTGGGCTGGCTGCTTCTGCATGAACCCATCAACAAACACAAAATTACCGGCATTGTGCTGTTGGGCATTGGCGTCCCGCTCATCATTCTGCCGCCGCTCTTTGCGGTTTAGTGCAAGTCCGTTGCGGTGATGGGGGACGGTTCCTCGCCGTTGCAATATCGGCGCCACATGATCCGAAACGCTTTTTCCAATGCCTGCGTAAATGCTGCTCCGTCGCAAGCAGGGGATTGGCGCATGCGATCCCGCAACGTTTGCTTTAGCTCTTTGCGCCGGGTGACGTCGTCAGCGAGGTCAGTGGTGCGCTTCACGTAGTCTTCAACGGTATCTGCAATGGTTTCCGTCAGGCCGACAGCGGTCAAGTGCGTGACGCTATGGCGGGAGGCGAAGCGGTCTCCATCTTTTTTTGTCACAACTGGAACCCCCATCCACAGCGCTTCCAAAGTGGTCAGTCCACCGGAATAGGGAAACGGATCGAGTGCAATGTCGATGGAGTTGTAGGCGGCAAGAAGATCTTTGTGTGAAACCCGGCCAGTCAAAGTGAGATGGTCATTATCGATGCCATGTTTTTTGAATTGCGCTGCAATGCGTGCCCGGACGGTTTCGTCGCCGAGATCAAAGGTAATCAGTTTCAACCGGCTGTCAGGCACCGCGTGCAGGCAGGCAGCCCAGGTCTCAATAACAGCCTCGTTGACCTTATCCAGGGTATTGAAACAACCGAATGTAACGTGACCGGCAGACTCGCTGGGGATTGGGCCCAGGTCCGGCGCTTGGTCAATGGGTTCAATGCACACGTAGTTGCCGGGCATGTAAACGGGTTTTTCCGCCATCAGCCCGATGTCTTCCACAAGCGTTTGACGGTTGTCGGTGATGAGATAGTCCATTGAGTCCAAGCCGGTCGTTCCCACATAGCCGGCCCAGGTCACCTGCAACGGGGCTGCGCGGCGGGCGAAAAGCGGAAGGTGATTGGGACCTGAGTGCCCGTCGAGATCGACAAGGATGTCTATGGCGTCGGTTTGGATGCGACGATGGAGAGCGTCCTCACCTTCTCCGGCAATGTCGCACCACACATCCGTGTAGGACTGAATCCGCTCGCTGATGTCGTCACGGCGCTGGCCATCGGCGTAACAGAAAAGCTTCATGGCAGAAGCGTTATGGTGTTTGGCGACTGGTTCGACAAAGTAGCCGACCGGATGCCTGGAAAAATGTGGCGATAGGAACCCCACGTTCAGGACCCGCTCAGTATCGCGGTTGATTGGTCGATTGAAAGGAATGGGTTCCGTCGCAGCGTGGTCCGTGTTCCATTGCCGTGCCAAGGCATACAAAGACGGCGGTGTCTGATCAATGTCGTACTGATGCTTGAACACGATGTTGCTGTGGGCCGCAGCAAAACCGGGATCGATCTCCAGTGCTAAATTTAAAGACGCATAGGCTTCATCACGGCGGTCCAAGGCCCAAAAGGCCTTGGCGCGATTGACGGCCGCCTGTTTGTGGTCTGGCTTGAGGGTCAGCGTTTTGTCGAAGTGCGTCAGGGCCGCTTCAAACTCGGGAATTTTGAGCAATACGTTGCCGTAGTTGTAATTGGCTTCGGGCGACTCAGGGTCAAGTTCAAGCGCTTTGCGGCAGTAGTGCAACGCCTGTTGAATATCCCCTTGTTCGGACAAAACCGCGCCTAAATTCAGATTGGCTTCAAAAGAAGTTGCATCAAGCGCCAGGGCTTGTCGCGTTGTCACCATGGATTCTTCTGTGCGCCCAAGCTGACGCAGCACCGTCCCTAAATTGACATGGGCATTGGCAAAGGACGGATTTAATTGGATCGCCTTTTGCAAATCCTGAGCAGCGCGTTCCAAATCCCGGCGCGCTTGAAAAAGTAAAGCACGGTTATAGAAACCACCTGGACTTTCGGGTGTACGTTCTAACGCGCGATCAAGCAGAGGCTCAGCTTCGTCCAATCGGTTTTGCTCGACCAATAGCGCACCGAGATTGCTCAGTGCATTGGCTTGATCAGGATCTTGTTCCAATGCTTTGCGGAAATGATGTTCGGCTGCACTGCGTTCTCCCAATTGCCGCAGAACCATGGCCAGATTGTTGTGCGCGGCGACGTGTTCAGAACGCTCTGCAATGACCTTTTCATACAGGGTGCGGGCTGAGTCCAACTGACCGGTGCGAAAGGCGGTATCTGCCTCTGCTTTCAATTTTTCAACGTCACTCATTTTTCAGTTGGTTTCGTTCACACCGTGATCCTAAAGGTGCTGGCCTTTGCTGCTAAAGGTGACAGGGGGACATCGTCACGCCACAGTACCTGGATAGGCGATTTAATAAAGAATTACGAGAGGGGAGCATGTCTGATCTTCTGCATTCATCCTTGAAAGACAGGGTCGTGCTTATTACCGGCGGCAGCCGGGGGTTCGGCTGGTTCATTGCCGAAGAGTTGCTGAAAGGGGGCGCCAAGGTGGCGCTGACGGCAACCCGCAAGCCCGAACAACTGCAAGAGGTTTATGCCAAGGCTGAGGAGGTTGCCGGTCCGGACCACTGCATCACCGTCAAGGCGGATGTAAGAGACTGGGACGACTGTCAGCGCACGGTCGACGAAACGATAAAGGCCTTTGGCCGGATCGATGTGTTGATCAACAACGCTGGACGCGGCAGCCGGGAATACAAGATCACTGGAGGCCCCGATACAACCAAGTTTTGGGACGTCCCCATTGAGGGGTGGCGCGCCATTATTGATACCAACCTGACGGGGTCATTTCAGATGACGAGAGCGGCGGCGCCGCACATGATGGAGCGAAAGTTCGGCAAGGTCTTCAGCATTTCCACCAGCCTGACCACCATGATCGGAACCGGCCTTTCGCCTTACGGCGCTTCCAAAGCCGGCCTTGAAACAGCGCATATCGTCTGGGCTCGGGAACTGAGCGACTACAATGTGGATGTGAACATTCTTCTACCGGGCGGCGCTTCGGATACGGATTTTATTTCTCAGGAAATGGTCCCTGATGAAGTGGGAACCCGGTCGGATCGGATTCTACCCGGTGACATTATCGTTCCGCCGGCGGTTTGGCTGTGCACCGATGAGACCAATGGCCTGACGGGGCGACGGATTATCGCCAAGTTCTGGGATCACGAAGCTGACGCCGCGACGGCCTTTGAAAAATGCCTTCAGCCCCAGCATGAGCATCCGGAAATCATGTGAGGGAACCGCGAGACTCTCAAATGAGGCCGATGCGCCCCAGTTCGACGCGCATGTCGATAGGCATATCCGGATCGATATACCCAGACCCGTCAGCAAGATCGCGTGGGGCGTCCTCAGGCCTGAGGTAGCGCCAGCCCTGAAAGGGTCTTTTGCGTTGCGGGTCGACCAGAACCTGATGGGGTGTCAGTTCGATGAGACAGAATTTACGGCCCTCTCGATCAGCTTCTCTATGAAGCGCGATGATCGATTGCCGAACCAAAACCAGCCGCTTGATCACCCAGAACATGGATCCGCCGTCAATTAATTCATCGGCGCGCTTGGGAAACATGCGTGTCCTGTGGCGGTAGTTTCCAGCCTCGTTCTTGAAGCGCTCCTGACGCTCCTTGAGGTGATCGAGCGTTTCTATCCCGACAGCCAGTTTGATGAGATGGAGAGTCATGCCGGCGATGATTTGGTTGTTTCGTCCAAAGGAGCAAACTTGATTACGACCAGTGTCACGTCGTCCTTGTATTGCGTCGTGCCGCGAAACGCATCCAACGCCTGAGACACGGCCTCACAAATGGTTTCGGCGGGCCGATGTGCATGCCGCTGAATGACATCGCGCAAGGAGTCCTTACCGAACATTTCTCCTTCTTCATTGCGTGCTTCCCAGATGCCATCTGTGCCGATCACCATAATGGCACCGTCACACCATTCATCCCGTTGGCTTTCTTTGAAATGCCAATCGCCTTTCACGCCGAGAGGGATATCTTCTCCCTCAAGTTCGCTGAATGACTCACTTACCGGCTCGAAGACGATGGTAGGGTCATGGCCAGCACTGACCCATCGAACGGTCCGCGTTGATGGTTCAATCACCATATAGATGAGTGTGACGAAACGGCCGGCCGTAGCACCTTCGGTCAAATGAACATTGACGTCGTCGATAACCGAAGCGAGGGAAAGGGTTTCATGGGCTTTGGCATGCAACAGTGCACGGACGGTGGTCATGGTCAGTGCTGAAGGCACACCATGACCAGTGACGTCACCGACCGCAATTCCCACGCGCGGCCCGAATCCAGCAGCCGGTAAGTTCAGGAAGTCGTAATAATCTCCGCCGATGTCGTCGCAATACAGACTGCGGCCGGCGATATCGAGTCCTTCTAGAACGGGTGCATTCTTGGGCAACAGGTTTTGTTGCACTTCATAGGCAGTTGCCATGGTTTGACGGACATTCATGTTTTCGCGGAGTTGCGGCACCATGACGTTAAAGGCTTCCGCAACGTCACCGATTTCGTCCCGGCCTTGCACTTCAACTTTGGCATTGAGATCACCGTTGGCCAGATGCGTCGCCATTTTTGAGAGATCACGCAGGGGACCGGTTACGGAGCGGGAGGCAAAGACAGCAAGCGCACCAACGAGTGCGATAAGCATGATGGAGGCGACACTGGCGATTTGAATTTGTTCGTCGGTGGCTTCACGAATAAATTGTTGAGCTTCATCGGCGACCATCTGAATATCTTCATAGGGCAGGATGTACAGCAGGGTCGCACCAACCCGTTGAAGCCGCCCATAGACCCAGAGAGAATCACGGCCCTGATAGGGCATCCGCAACAATCCGTCCCGCTGCGCTTCTAGGTCTTCAATCAACAACTCAAGGTCGACCGAGTTTTCGGCCATGAGAGTTTGAGATTCTATCTCGGTTGCCCAATCCGCATCATTCGTTTGGTATCCGCTGTAAGCGACGATCAGGAGTCCTGGTTCCCCTTCGGAAAGTCCAGGAATAAAGACGGCACCATCCTGCGTTGCGAGACGAATAATAAATCCTTCAGCTTGTTCGTCGACTTGCAGTTGGTTTTGTATGCGATTTAGCAGGCTGCTGAAAAACGATTTTGAGCGATCATCTCGGCAATTTTGTTTTCGTATGAGCCATTTTCCGATTCTATTTTTTCGCGGACGCCCATCCATTGATTCTTTCGTTTCGCGAGGTGGGCTCTCGGCCGAGTTTTTCATCAGCCTGTTAGGACCGAAAGAATTTGCACGTCGATCGCCGTCACACCGGCAAATTCACCGCTGTCTTCAAAAACGGGTAAAGCTGCAGTGAGCAAAAGCTGACCGGTGGTCGCGTCAATCAGGGGTGGGGTCCATATAAGCCGGTTGGCCGCCTTGGCCAAACGGTACCAAGCCCGTTCACGCGGATCATAGGTGTCAGGATAACCACCATGACCCGGGAATACAGAATGGGTGCCATCTTCAAGAGTCGTATATTGCCAAAAAATGAGCGCTTCGTTTTCTTCTTCCAGATCTTGGTACGCCGTGGTCAAGGGCGACAGCCGCAGAAGGCTTGATGCGATATCGCTACGGTCTACACCTTGAGGGATGAAAAAAGATTGATGATCCAGTGATACGTCTAAAGGCTGTGCCGTGCCGTCCTCGACGCGTTGGCGATGCTCTTGCGAGGGCGCCGTGCCCGGCGGCCATTGCGATGGATCGTCAAAATCGGAACTGAAATAAACCGGTTCGGAATTTCCAGACCCCTGCCGCTGCAGAAGGCGCTCCACTTCCGTCGCTTGGAGTTTCAGGGTGAGCTCAATGAGCCGCTGCTCTTGGAAAAGAATGGTATTGCCAAGGTAGACCGCCTGGCGAAGCTGCTCTTCTGCTTGGCTGGACACGGCCACTCTCCCTTGATCGGCGATGGCCATGCCTAACCGCTGCGTCGCCACTTGTGAGCGCCAGCTCAAAGCGGCAAGCGGCAGGACCGCAATCACCACCAAAAGAAGGAAGAGCTTTGCTTGAATGCGCATGAGGCCTAAGGAAGGCATCAACGGGGCCTGGCGGTCAACCGCGAAATTGGCCATGCATTGCTAAGAGAGTAGAAAGTTACTCGGAGTCGGGTTGCTTTCCTTTGAGCATGTCGTCAATGAGAAAGCCCTGATACATGGTGATGCCCATGCTGTTTCCGACCTCAAGGGCGTGCTCCTGATCAACCCGGATCAAAACGGGAAGAACACCGGCTTCAATCAGCGCAATGATCGCTTTTTCCCGTTCAGCCAAGATGCCCTCGGCGCCATTTCGCCAGTGGATTTTGGCCATGCTCGCACCAAGAAAATCGAGATCAACCAAGCCCACCGTTTGCGGGAAAATCTGATCAACAGCGATGTGGGCACCGCGAGCTCTGATCAAACCCCGCGCGACCTGAAACTCATCAAAGTTTTCAACAATATTCGACTGGCGGAATTCGAAAACAACCTGCTGCATGACCTCTTCAGAGGTTCTTTCTATAAAATTCTCAAAAGCCTCGGTAAATACACTTTCCACATTGAGGTTAACGGAGATACGGTTGTCACCGACATGCAGGTCGTCAAAGGCTTGCAACAGAATCTGATCAAGAACCAACGTAAATTCGTTGAACAGACGGCCACTACCCCTCATTTCAACGTCGACAAACAAAGGTTTGCGCAACAGATCCATGCTGATGAAATACTCAGTCATCACGGGATCGGGCGCCTCGCCGTCCGATGCCATAACAACATCCTGACTACGGACAAAGGTTTTGATAAATTTCTCCGCGCCAAACTTCTGGTAGGCTTTCATGACGTTGTCGATGTCCGCCTGAGTCAGTGGCCGAAGTTTTTTCTCCCCACCATCTTTTGATTGCGCTGCTTTTTGCGCCGTCTCAGCATATTTTGCGACACGGTCGGCCGCGGAACGGTAGTTGCCTTGCAACTCGTAGCTCAAAACCAGACGCGTCTGATCAATGGTTCCAAAACTGCCCGGGAAATGCCGTTCGAAGGTGCGCAACATCTCAACCTTAAGGTCCCGCACCGTACCCACCAGAGAGGTTTCATTTAATTTGCATAGAAGTCCAAAATCGCATTTCGAAAGGACGTATCCTCTGCCGCCTCGCTGTGAGGCAGTGGCAAGAACAGCGTCTTTGATCTGGTCGACGAGAGCGGGCGTGCGTTTGGTTTCTGGCATGGCACTGGAAACACTGACGACGATGAAATTGATTCCCGCCTCTTGCGTTTCGCGCCACTTACCCAAATCGCGAATCAGGTCGTTCAGGCTCTTGATCCCTTGACCAGGAGTCCCACCACCCTGCGCAGCCGTCGTTTGGGCAGCCGTGTTTGCCATCCAGTAAATCCTCAAGCCCGACCAATGTAATGGAGTCAGGCTATTTTTTATGAGACCCGATCCCCGCCTTGCGAGCCCTCTCCCGGTGGAAAGTATCAGTGATTCCGGTAAACGGTCAATTAACGCCATAAAAATCAAGGATTAAGTGGCATTGCACCGTCAGGAAGACGGATTTGAACAGTCTTATTTTCGATACAAAACTAAGGCGTTTTAGAGGCAGAAACGCTGCTTCGGATGCCGCGAATAACAAGGTTGGGTAGAACAGACTCGTCCCACATGAAAGCGCCCGTTTGAAAATCAAATCCGCCTTCTCCCGTGCGTACGATCACGAAATCTTCAGAGGGGATGACATAGACCCGCTGCCCTCCCGATCCGTCAAAGTAAACCACATCATCGGCCACAAATGGTTCGGATTGGGGCACATAGGAGGGCACGCCTTTTCCGTAGTCCCGCTTTGCGGTGTATTCCGTTCCGAGCCATGTCTGATACCCATAGTTTGGATTGTTGTCCGACGGTGATTTAATTTCAGACAGCCATGCCTCAGACACCACTTGCTCGGAACCGACCTTGCCACCGTTCAGGTGCAACAGACCGAGCCGCAACCAGTTACGGGCCGGTGTAAACAAAGACCCGGATGTCTTTGCCAAACCGCCAGGCCGATCGAGCCAAACCCAGGCACTGCTCTCCGCAACCTTTGACCATAGACGGGTTTCCAAGTACTCCGCATAGGGCATGCCGACGGCCCGCTCTAGCAAAAGACCCAGCAGCTGAGAGTTGAGGCTGCTGTACGCAAAGATGGTGTTCGGCGGATCTTCGGCGCGTGACTTGAGCGCGATACCGCCCCAGTCGTTCCCCAAGTTTAGTTTCATGTTGTCGCTATCCGGACCGGATCCGCCTGCGGCGCGGGCCAATCCGTGAGCCATTTGCAGCATATTGCGAATAGTGATCTTGGACCGGTCGTCGCCCTGCCATTCCGTCAGATAGTTCGCGGCCAGTTCGTCAACGGATTCGATAAAGCCTTCTTCGATGGCAATGCCAAACAGCAGCGCGAGGACCGACTTATGCATGGACGCGGACTCCATATAGGACGTCTCATCGGACCCGGGACCGTACCATTCGAGTTGGAGGGCTCCTTTGTGCCAAATGAGCAACGCCATGGATTTGGTCTCTTCCGCAAACGCAATGGCGGCGTCGATGGTTTCTTTTGGAACGGTCCGTTCTTCGGGAACCACCGCGACGATGGGTTCCGCCGAACCTGGTTTGACTTCAACCACTGGCGTGTACCACGCCATATTGGTCATGGAGGTTGCGCGCTCGAATGTCGCCAGCCGGTTTTCGTACTCCCATTCGTTTGCGAAAGCGGCTGTGGTCAATGCCGTCATGGCCAAAAGGGCCGCGCCAACCCCCTTTAGGATTATTGACAATCTCAATGGCGGTTCATGAACCATTTTTCTACTCATCCTTCGCGGTGTTAGCTGTCCGGCAAGACACCACGCATAAGCGTATTGGGAATAAATGAATCTTCCCACAGAAACGATCCTGTTGCGAAGTCTATTCCGCCGGTGCCGGTTCGAACGATAACCATGTCGTATGAGGGGATAATATAGACTCGCTGGCCCCCGGCACCGTCGAAGAGAATAACGTCCTCTGCTTCGTAGGGTTCGTCATGCCGCCCGTAAGCGCCCACATACGGCCCAAAGTCGCGCTGAGCCTTATACGGTGTTCCGAGCCAAGTCTGGTAGCCGTAGTTGGGCCCCTGTTCCGACCCGGTTACGACTGCGTTCATCCAGTCTTCGGGGATCACTTGAACCTCGTCAACACGGCCCTTGTTCAAATGTAATAACCCCACGCGCACCCAATCTTCGGCCGTGGCTTGGAGACAACAGTATGTGCGTGGTAATCCACCCTCGTGATCGAGCCAAATGTAAGCGTCATTCGTACCCAGCTTTGACCAGAGTTTTTCCGACAACACCTGGGCATAGCGTTGGCCCGTCGCCCGTTCGAGAACAATGCCGCGCGCTTGCGGATTGAAATTGTTGTAGTCGAATTCCTCCCCGGGCGGTCGGCGGACGGGTTTTGACAACGTGAGGTCTTTGATCTCCGTTCCGAGATTTAATTTCATGGTATCGCCGAAGGGGCTTGGACCGAAAGGGTCGCGGTATAGGCCGCTGGTCATCTGCAGCAGGTGACGAATGGTTACCTTCGCTCGTTCATCGCCGGTCCACTCTTGCAGGTAGCTCGCCGCCGGCTCGTCAACAGAAGACAGTGAACCGTCAGCGATTGCAGCACCCACCACTAGCGCAACGACGGACTTGTGCATCGATGCCGGATCGGTGCGCGATGTCCGGTCGAACCCGGGCCCATAGTATTCATATTGAATGACGCCGCGGTGCCAGACCACAAGAGCGACGGATTCTGTCTCCTCTGCGTATGCGCGCGCGGTTTGCCATGCGGACTCGGAGATCGTTCGTTCGGAGGGTTCGGCCTGCGGCAGCGGCGGGCCAGGATTGCCCGAAACCCGTTCCAAAGGCTCGTACCAGTCCACATCTTTGACAGGATCAATGAAAAATATGGTGGCGATCCGGCCATAGTAAGTAGGGTCGGTGGCATACAAGATAGCAAAGCCAATGATCGGCAGCGCGATCAGTGCCACAAGAGTCGCCAGAATCCATTTTAGGACGCGCATGGTGGGACCCTAGGGGAGCCAAAGAGATTGACCAACCGTGTCAACCGGCCCGACCATGCTGTGGTGTTTCTAAAGAGCACTTTGTGTCGCTGGGAGCTGCAAACCACTTCGCAATTTGTATGACTGCGTCTATACAAAGCCGCGAGAAAAGAACGGACCATGATGTCTTTGTTTGACACCACGATCGTGTCACCGGTTGACCCCAAAGGAGAACAGACCAGTGGAATTTGATGAACTTGTCAGCGACGTTGAGGAAAAAGCGGCGGACCTGGGAGAACTGAACCATACAGTGCTGTTTGATCTGGAGGATGCCGGCAAGATTTTATTGGATGCCACGGGCGACGAGGTGATTGTCACCGCCAATCCGGAGGACGACGACGCGGAGACGACCCTGGTGCTGTCGCCGGACAACATGCAGAAACTGATGTCTGGTAACCTCAACCCCATGGTCGCCTTCACTATGGGCAAGCTCAAAGTCTTCGGCTCCAAAGGGATTGCACTCAAGTTGAGCAGTTTGCTGGATAGCGGCTGACGCGGATATCGGTCCTTTGGGCCAAGACCCGATGTCCACATTTCTTATAACTCATTGATTTATTGACATTTAATCCGATAGCATGTGCTGTTACGAAAAATTGACGTTAACGTTACTATTTTTCATTGAACTGCAAAATATTTCCCCTAACTTTAGGGGTAAGGCCATCATTGGCCGCAAGACCGTTTTTTGGAGTTTTAATGGACACGCCTGCCAATCCTTCGCCAGACCGCCCGTGGCTAAACAGCTATCCTGGCTTTGTCGACTGGGACGTGACCGTCGAGCCGGAACCGGCCTACGCCGCCTTTGAGCGCAGTGTTGCCGCTTACCCGGAACGGGATTGCATGGAATTTCTCGGCCGCACTTGGACCTACCGGGAAACTGGAGAAATGGTCCGCCAGGCCGCCAAAGGTCTGCAAGAAATGGGCATCGGCAAAGGGGACCGCATCGCGTTGATGCTCCCCAATACTCCGTATTACCTGGTTCTATATCACGCCGTGCTGCTCATCGGCGGAGTGGTGGTCAACATCAATCCTCTGTATGCCCCGCGGGAGCTCGATGAGCTGGCACAGGATTCACGGCCGCGCATTCTGGTGACCATGGATCTGGAAGTCATGTATCCGAAAGCCCGGGAAACGGTGGAACGGAATAACATCGAAAAATTGTTGTTGTGCTCCATGACCGACGTTCTGCCTTGGCGCAAGGCGGTCCTATTCAATGTCTTTCGCCGCAAGACATTGGCGCGGGTAGAAGATGACGACCGACAAGTTTGGTTCGAAGATCTGATTGAAAATGACGCGTCGTATTCACGCGCCGAAATCGACAGCGAAAACGATATCGCCGTCCTTCAGTATACCGGTGGTACGACGGGCATTCCAAAGGCTGCCATGCTGACGCATGCCAATGTCAGCGCCAATGCCATTCAAGTTTCATCTTGGTATGACAAAAGCAAAGTTAAAGAGGAACGTTTTCTCGCGGCCCTGCCATTCTTCCATGTGTTTGCCATGACGGTTGTTTTGATGTGCGCCCTCCGCTACGGCGCGTCCATCATCATGCTGCCGCGCTTTGATCTGAAGGATTGTCTGCGCGCCATTGATCAAAAAAAGCCGACCTTCTTTCCCGCCGTGCCCACCATATTCTCAGCCATCAACTCGTTTCCGGATGTGGAAAAGTACGACCTCTCTTCTATTAAGTTGTGCATTTCGGGCGGTGCGCCTTTGCCTGTGGAAGTCAAACGGGAATTCGAGCGTATTACCGGCTGTGTGGTGGTGGAAGGGTACGGTCTGAGCGAAACGGCACCGGTGGCAACGACGAATCCAACGGCGGGAGAGAACAAGGCAGGGTCCGTGGGTATCCCGATGCCGGGTACGGAGGTGGAAATCCGCTCCCTCGAAGACCCGACGATAAAAATGACACTTCATGAAAAAGGTGAGGTCTGTGTGCGCGGTCCCCAAGTGATGAAAGGGTACTGGGAAAATCCGGAAGCAACAGAGAAGGTCATGGTCGGTGACTTTTTCCGTACCGGTGACATCGGCTACATGGACGAAGACGGTTACATTTTTCTCGTGGACCGCCTCAAGGACATCATCATCGCCAGCGGTTACAACATTTACCCGCGCAACGTAGAGGAAGCGATCCATGAACACCCGGCCGTGGCTGAAGTAACGGTGATCGGAGTTGACGACAAATACCGGGGGCAAACACCTAAAGCATTCATCAAACTCAAGGAGGGGGAAACGCTCACCAAAAGAGAGCTCAACACCTTCCTTAAAGAACGTTTGTCCGCCATTGAACGGCCGACGTTGGTGGAATTTCGCGATGAGTTGCCGAAAACACTCATCGGCAAACTTTCAAAGAAAGAACTCAAAGCGGAAGAAGAAGGCAGTCCCGCCACGGAAGAGAGCGCCGCATGACAGAAGCTGCACACGACACGCATCCCGCTCATCACGATCGTCTTTACAGCACAACCCAGTTGGCGGACGAGGCCGGTGTTACGGCGCGGACCATCCGTTTTTACGAAAGCCGTGGTCTGCTTCAGCCACAGCTGGCCGGTTCGACCCGGGTTTACACCTATAGAGACCGGGCCAGGCTGGAACTGGTCTTGCGGGGCAAACGTCTCGGCTTTTCGTTGGACGAGATTGCCGAGTACCTGGATCTTTATGACGCAGACCCCGATCACATCAGCCAATTGCACCACGTACGCAGAATGGCCCGCCAAAGAGCGGATGACCTTCGGGCAAAGCTGCAGGATATCCATGCCGCACTTGAAGAACTCGATCGGATTGATCGTGATGCAGCAGATGCGCTGCAACAAAAAGGTATCGATCCGGAGACCACTTTCCATAAAACAAACGCAATCCAAACAATAACAACCTCTAAGAAAGGGACGGACCAATGACAGGTACCGTTATTGCGGGTTATGCCCGTTCTCCATTTACGCTTGCCAACAAAGGCGCCTTGACCAAAGTCCGCCCCGACGATTTGGCTGCTGACGTCGTCAAGGCGCTGGTGGAACGCACAGGCGTTGATCCGGACACCCTGGAAGATCTCATTGTCGGATGTGCTTTTCCGGAAGGCGAACAGGGCCTCAACGTTGCGCGCAATATCGCCTTTCTCGCTGGCCTGCCCAACAGTATCGGCGGCACCACCGTCAACCGGTTCTGCGGCTCCTCCATGCAGGCGGTTCATATGGCGGCAGGCGCCATTGCCCTCGGTGCGGGTGACGCTTTTCTCTGTGCCGGGATAGAAAGCATGACCCGTGTGCCTATGCCCGGTTTCAACCCAATGCTTAATCCCAAATTGGTGGACGCCGGACACGCGACGTACATGAGCATGGGAGAGACTGCCGAAAACTTAGCCAAAAAGTATCAGATCACTCGCGAAAAGCAGGATGCGTTCGCCGTGGAAAGTCACAAGCGGGCATCAGAAGCGCAAGCTGGTGGCAAGTTCGATGACGAAATCGTGGCTATCGAAACCAAAGATGGAACGGTCGACAAAGACGGTTGCATTCGCGCGGATACGACCATGGAGGTGCTCGCCGATTTGAACACGGCGTTCGATGAAAACGGAACGGTAACGGCAGGCACGTCCTCTCCGCTCACCGACGGAACGGCCGCTACCTTGGTAACCAGCGAAGACTATGCAAAATCGCATGGGCTCAAACCTCTGGCCCGTATCAAGTCCATTGCCGTCGCCGGTTGTGCACCGGAGATCATGGGCATCGGACCGGTCAATGCCACCAACAAAGCTTTGGACCGCGCCGGCGTCAAATTGAACGACATCGACGTCATCGAACTCAACGAAGCCTTTGCTGCTCAATCTCTGGCGGTGGTGCAGGATCTCGGCCTCGATCTGGGCAAAACCAACATTGATGGTGGCGCCATTGCGCTGGGGCATCCGCTCGGTGCAACCGGCGCGCGGATCACCGGCAAGGCCGCGCAGGTGATGCAGCGGGAGGGTAAAAATCTCGCCCTGGCAACCCAATGCATCGGCGGCGGACAAGGCATCGCCACCGTTTTGGAGGCGGTGTGATGTCCGGTATTAACAAAGCGGCGGTTATCGGTGCCGGTGTGATGGGCGCCGGCATTGCCGCTCACATCGCCAACGCCGGGGTGCCCGTTGTCCTGCTCGACATTGTTCCCAAGGAGGGGAACAACCGCAACGCCATCGCCGAAGGGGCCGTCAAGAAAATGCTCAAGACGGATCCGGCGCCGTTTATGACCAAGCGAGCCGCCAAACTGATCACACCGGGCAATATTGAAGACCACTTGGAGTGGCTCGCCGACTGCGATTGGATCGTCGAAGCAGTGATCGAACGGCTCGATATCAAGCAGGACCTCTACAGCAAAATCGCAAAAGTCAAAAAACCAGATGCGGTTCTGTCGTCCAACACGTCCACCATTCCGTTGAATGAGTTGACGGGTGGCATGGACAAAGCCCTGGTGCCCGACTTCATGATTACCCACTTCTTCAATCCGCCCCGCTACATGCGCCTGCTTGAGATCGTTGCTTCCGATGAAACGCGACCTGACGCAGTCGAAGCAATCGAGACCTTCTGTGACATTCATCTCGGCAAGGGCGTGATACACGCCAAGGGTACACCGGGATTTGTCGCCAATCGCATTGGCACTTATTGGTTCCAGCTGGGCCTCAAAGGCGCCATGGACTTAGGTCTCACGGTGGATGAAGCCGACGCCGTCGGCAGCCGGCCGTTCGGCATTCCCAAATCCGGGTTCTTCGGTACCCTCGACCTTGTCGGCCTTGATCTCATGCCCCACGTGGCGGCCTCCATGCTGGAACGCTTGCCCGACAACGACCCCTACCGGGACATCCATTCGGAGCCTGCAGTGGTCAAAACCATGCTGGAGAAAGGTTGGATCGGCCGCAAAGGGCCTGGCGGGTTTTACCGGCTCAACAAGGCGGACGGTAAACGCATCAAGGAAAGCATTGATCTCAACAATGCCACCTACGCGCCGTCACAAAAGGCCAGCCTGGAAAGCCTTTCCGCATCCAAGAAAGGTGGATTGAAGGCGCTGGTCGAACATGAAGATCCTGGCGGTCAGTTTGCTTGGGTTCTGGTCTCCCACGCGTTGCCCTACGCTGCCTCTCTCGTTCCGGAAATTGCTGACACTGTTGTCGACGTGGATGCGGGCATGAAGGACGGCTATGGCTGGAAGCAAGGTCCCTTTGAACTGGTCGATAAAATGGGGGCGGCTTGGTTTGTTGAAAAGTTGCAAGCCGCAAATATTGATGTACCTCCGCTCCTTACTCTGGCTGCCGAAAAAGGCGGGTTCTACCGTGTTGAAAACGGCGTGCGCCAATTCCTCGCCACGGACGGCACGTACGAAAATGTGCCCTGCCCCGATGGCGTGCTCAGACTTTCGGATATCAAGCTCACCTCTGAGCCTGTCTTGAAAAACGGCTCTGCGTCCGTTTGGGATATCGGCGATGGCGTTCTCTGTTTCGAGTTCACGTCGAAAATGAACAGTCTCGATCCGGAGATCATGGCGCTCTACAAAAAGACCATCAAACTCATCAAAGGCGACGACTCCCTCAAGGCGCTGGTCATCTATAACGACGGCAGCAATTTTTCCGTCGGTGCCAACCTTGGACTGTTTTTGTTTGCGGCCAACATTGCCCTATGGCCTGAAATCGAAAGCCAGATCGAAGACGGCCAGAAAACCTATATGTCTTTGAAACAAGCCCCCTTCCCGGTTGTCGCCGCGCCGTCGGGCATGGCGCTTGGCGGCGGTTGCGAAATTCTGCTTCACGCGGACGCGGTCCAGGCCCATGCGGAAACCTACACCGGTCTGGTGGAAGTGGGCGTTGGCATCATCCCCGGCTGGGGCGGCTGCAAGGAAGTGTTATTGCGCCTGCAGAACCATCCGCGCCTGCCGCGTGGCCCTATGCCAGCGGTCGCCAAAGCCTTCGAAATGATCGGCACGGCCCAAGTGGCGAAATCGGCAACCGAAGCCATGGAGATGGGTTTGTTTCAGCAAACCGACGGCATCACCATGAACCGGGACCGTCTGCTCGCCGATGCCAAAGCCAAAGCGCTCGCATTGGCGGTCGACTATGCCCCGCCGGAAGAGCAAGAACTCGTGCTACCCGGTTCGACCGGGCGGGCTGCCCTGCAGCTTGCTCTGCATGATCTTGCGCTTAAGGGCATGGCCACACCGCACGATCAGGTGGTGGCCGGTGCCTTGGCGGAAGTGCTGACCGGCGGCGAGACGGACATGACGGAAAAGCTTTCGGAGAAAGATCTGCTGAAGTTGGAGCGGACCCATTTCATGACCCTGGCCAAAACCAATGGCTCGCTGGCGCGTATGGAACACATGCTCGATACCGGCAAGCCTTTACGTAATTGACGCACGAACAGGAGAACGGACCATGGCTGTTTACCAAGCTCCTTTGAGGGACATGCGCTTTGTCTATCACGAACTCCTGGATGGAGATGCGCTGGCAGAAATACCGGCCTATGAGGATTTCACTTCTGACGTCGTGGATGCGGTGCTTGAGGAAGCGGGGAAATTCACGGCCGAAGTTCTGTTTCCGTTGAATCTCAGCGGCGATACGGAAGGCTGCGTGCTGGAGAACGGTGTGGTGCGCACGCCCAAGGGATTCAAAGAGGCTTACGATCAGTTCACCCAGGGAGATTGGACCGGCATTGCCGCGGACCCGGACTATGGTGGGCAAGGAGCTCCCGCGGCGCTGCATTTTCTCATCCAGGAAATGATCTGCTCCACCAACATGTCATTCGGCATGTACCCCGGACTGACCGAAGGCGCCTACAACGCCATCAATCTGCACGGTACGGACGAACAAAAAGCGTTGTATCTTCCCAAGTTTGTTGAAGGCACCTGGTCGGGCACCATGTGTCTGACCGAACCTCATAGCGGCACGGACTTGGGTCTCATTCGCACCAAAGCGGACCCACAAGAGGACGGCAGCTACAACATCACCGGCACAAAGATTTTCATTTCGGCGGGCGAACACGACCTGACCGAAAACATCGTCCATCTTGTTCTTGCCAAGTTGCCGGATGCACCGGCTGGCATCAAAGGCATCAGCCTTTTTGTCGTGCCTAAGTTCCTGCCCAAGGAAGACGGTAGCGTCGGTCCGCGCAACGGTGTCGCCTGCGGATCACTGGAACACAAGATGGGCATCAAAGGGTCGGCCACCTGTGTGATGAATTTCGACGATGCCACCGGCTGGCTTGTGGGTCAGCCCCACAAGGGCATGCGCGCCATGTTCACGATGATGAACGCGGCTCGGCTGGGTGTGGGTATTCAAGGTCTTGGTCTTGCCGAAGCGGCTTACCAGGGCGGTTTGGCCTATGCCCAGGAGCGGCTTCAGGGCCGGGCTCTTAAAGGGGCGAAGTCTCCTGATCAGCCGGCGGATTCCATTCTGGTCCATCCGGACGTACGCAAGAACCTTTTGAAGATGAAATCCCTAACCGAAGGCATTCGCGCTTTGGCCGTTTGGATTGCCATCCATCTGGATAAGGCGGAGAACGCGGAGGATGAAGCCGAGCGCCAGCTAGCGGATGATCTCGTTCAATTGCTTACACCGGTGGTCAAAGCCTACGGCACCGACAAGGGGTTCGATATCGCCAACCTCGGTGTGCAGATTTACGGCGGGCACGGCTACATCCACGAGCACGGCATGGAACAGTTCGTCCGCGATGCCCGCATTACTCAGCTCTACGAAGGCACCAACGGCATTCAGGCCCTTGATCTCGTCGGCCGCAAGATGGGCGCTCATTACGGCCGGTACCTGCGCGCCTTTTTCCATCCGGTGCAATCGTTCATTGAAGACAATGCCGATGACGAAGCCATGCAGCCCTTCATCTTGGGTTTGGCCAAAGCCTTCGGCCGTTTGCAGCAGGCAACCGGCGTCATCGCCCAAAAAGGATTGAGCAACCCCGACGAAGCCGGAGCCGCGGCCACCGACTACCTCACCCTGTTCGGACATGTGGCGCTGGCCTATATGTGGGCGAAAACCGTCAAGCTGGCCCTAGAGAAAAAGGACGAGGACACCAGTGGTTTTTATGCCGGCAAGATCAAAACTGCGCGCTTTTTCTATGAACGGGTGCTGCCGGAAACCGGCGCTCTGTTTTCCATGATCATGGCCGGCGGAGAGTCGATCATGGATATGGATGACAATTTGTTCGGTGCGGCCGTGGCCGCATAAAAACGCTGACCTGCCATGAACCTGCTGTTCCGTTTGGTCTGGATGTGGTTATCGGCGCGCTGGCGTCCGAAATGCGAAATCCTGGAAGAATCCCATCTCACCTTCCGGGTTTTCCCGACGGACCTGGACGTCAATCTGCATCTGACCAATTCGCGCTACTTCAGCTTCATGGATTTGAGCCGGGTCGACCATATGATCCGCAACGGCGCCTGGCAGAAGATTCGCGCCAACAAGCTCATGCCCGTCTTGGGATCCGGGTCCATTCGATACCGCCGTCCGGTTCCGCCCTTTAAAAAAGTGGACGTGACAACCCGCATCGCCGGGTGCGACGACCGCTGGATTTATCTTGAACACAAATTGGTCGCGGGCGATGTGGTTTATTCAATCGCCGTGCTGAAAGCGGCTTTTATCGGCAAAGACGGTCGCATTTCAACGCCTGACCTGCTCAATACTCTGGAGTATTCGGGACCGATGCCGCCGATGACGGTACCATTAAAGGTGATACGGGACGCCGACGACGCCTTGATGACGATTTCCGGCGCATAACAGCCATTCGTATCTCTTTTACGGGTTTGCCAGGTCTTCTCCGTCAATCGCACGTCCGATCAACGCGACCGTCTCATCCACGCCATACAGAGCGATGAAAGACCCCATGCGGGGCCCTTGATCCTGCCCTAGCAAAACCTGATACAGCGCCTTGAACCAGTCTCTCAGCTTTGGAAACGTATCGGCATGGTTTTTGCCTACTTCATAGACGGCCGTTTGCAGGTCTTCAGCCACCGCCCCCGGACCAAAATCTTCTAACTTTGTTTTTAGTTCTTCGAACGCATTTGATTCTTCAGTCGTAGGTTTGCGAAACGCCTTATTGAGCAGAACAAAGTCCCGATAATAGGCGATGGCATGACGAACCAAGTCATCCAAGAGAGGATCGTTTTCGGGGTTCGCTTGCGGCGCATAGCGGGTGATGTAGTGCCACAAGACCTTTGGGTCCTCCGAGTGGCAGACACTGGCAAGATTAAGAAGTATCGAAAAACTGAGGTGGGCCTTTTCCTCGGGCGGATCGCCATTATGGATATGCCAAGCCGGATTTGACAGTTGTTCCTTCAGGTCCTGATCTGGAAACGCATCGAGGTGTGACAGATAGTCATCAACCGACTTGGGAATCGTGTCAAAGTAAAGCCGCTTGGCCGCAGTGGGTTTCTGAAACATGAAATGAGCCAGACTTTCCACCGTTGCATAGGTCAACCACTCTTCCACCGACAAGCCGTTGCCCTTTGACTTGGAAATCTTTTGACCATTTTCGTCCAAGAAGAGTTCATAGGTTAAATTGTTGGGTGGTTTGCCTCCGAGGATGCGGCAAATCTTGCTGGAAAGACGCACGGAATCGATCAGGTCCTTGCCCGACATTTCATAGTCTACGTCCAAAGCGTACCAGCGCATGGCCCAGTCGCACTTCCATTGCAACTTGCAATGACCCCCAGTAACGGGCACTTCGACCTTGCTTCCGTTTTCATCCTCATAAGCGATCGTGCCGGCATCGGCATCGCGATGAACGATGGGAACTTGCAGAACCCTTCCCGTATTTGGACACAAGGGCAGAAAGGGAGAATACGTGGCCCTGCGTTCCGGCCCTAATGTGGGCAGGATGACGTCAATGACTTTTTCGTATTCGTGAAGAACTTTGAGGAGAGCCCCATCGAACTCTCCGGAAGCATAGCTTTCCGTCGCGCTCTTGAATTCGTAGTCAAATCCGAAAGAATCCAAAAAACCCTTGAGCCGGTCATTGTTGTGATGACCAAAGCTCTCGTGGGTTCCGAAGGGATCCGGAATACGTGTCAGCGGCTTCCCTAAGTGTTCCGCCACCATTTCCTTGTTGGGAATGTTGTCCGGCACTTTCCGCAGCCCGTCCATGTCGTCGGAGAAGGCGATAAGGCGGGAGGACAGCTCCGGTGCAAGCAGCTTGAGCGCGTTACGCACCATCGTCGTTCGCACCACTTCCGCAAAGGTACCGATATGGGGCAGACCCGAGGGGCCGTAACCGGTTTCGAAAAGTACATATCCCTTGTCACTGGGTGACTCATTTAAACGACCGTCGAGCAGCGCGCGGGCCTCTGCAATGGGCCAGACTTTGCTTTCGCGAGCGATGGCTTCGCGAGCGATGGCAAGGACGTCGTTCATTCACACTCTTCCGGATTCAAAAGCCGCGCACCCTAGGGCTGTCGCTGGTGACGGTCAAGCCTTCGGCACTGTGGCAAATGTGAGACTCAAACGGTATACCGGTTCACTCATTTTAACGGATAAATATGCCGACCAAGACCCTTCCCTCTTACTCGACAAACGGTTTTGATGACTGACCCCGGAGCCATTCTGCTGCCGGACGCGCCCGTACTTGTAACACGGGGCCGGTCGGGTCTTTTGGTCTTTCCAGATGGGGAGATCAGCCACGTTGAGCCCACGGATGGATCAGGCGTTTTTGACGAGACGGTCATCCTGTGTCATGCGCGGGCGACGGCGGCGCGCATTGGTTTCAAGAGACCAACGGCTTTCGATGTGCTCGAGCTGTTTGCCTTTGTCCAGCCGGGCGCCTATTGCTTGCCGACAGCAAAGGGTTTGGCGGCAGCCTTAGGATTCACGGTACCCCAATCACTCGAAGATGAGGCGTTTACCCTAGTTGAGTGCTCCCATGCCTTGCTGACAAAGGTAAGTCATTGGGCGAAATCTGACGCGACGTCGGCGATGGGCATAGCCCATGCCCTCAGTACTGCGGGTTGGGCTTGGGGTCCTTTTGTCCTGGCTGCGCGCGGAGAAAAAGGCGACGACACAGGTATCGGCTTATCGTCCTTGCGGGTTTGGTCGCGCTTAGAGCCTTTTGAAGACCGGCCGCCGCCGCCGCCTCCCGGCAATGCACCTGTCACACCAGAAGAAAGTCAGGACAGGCTTCGGGAAATCCTCGGTGCTGAAGCGGAAGTGAGGGATGCGCAAGAGGCGTACGCACGCGTTCTCACCCATGCGTTCCGGGCGAAGATGGCGCCAGACGAGCCCAATGTGGTGCTGGCTGAGGCCGGTACAGGTGTTGGAAAAACCCGCGGCTATTTGGCCCCATCCAGTGTTTGGGCAGAACGTAATGGAGGGCCGGTGTGGATCTCGACCTTCACCCGCAACCTGCAGCGCCAGCTGGAACAAGAACTGGATTACGTTTTTCCTGACAAGGCCGACAAAGATGAACGCATTGTCGTGCGCAAAGGACGAGAAAACTATCTCTGTCTGCTCAATTACGAAGAGGCGCTGAACCGGTCGGGAACAGACCCCGCCTCTCTCATTCCCCTTGGGCTTATCGCCAGATGGATCACCCACACCCGGTCCGGTGACATGGTTGGTGGGGATTTTCCCTCTTGGTTGACGGACTTGTTCGGAACCGGACGCGTGCTGTCGCTAACCGACCGGCGGGGCGAGTGTATTTATTCGGCTTGCCCCCATTACCGGACCTGTTTTGTTGAAAAAACGATCCGTAAAGCGCGAACAGCGGATATCGTTGTTGCCAACCACGCTCTGGTGATGGTGCAGGCAGCCATGGGTGGGCTTGATGATAATACCTATCCGACCCGGTACGTGTTTGATGAAGGCCATCACGTTTTTGGGGCTGCAGACAGCGCATTCTCTGCTCACTTAAGTGCAGCGGAAACCGCTGACCTCCGCCGCTGGCTGACCGGCGCTGAAGCCGGCGGGCGGCCGACCCGATCACGGGGCCTTAAACGGCGGATGAGCGAGCTTCTAGAACTCGACACTGGCGACAGTGAAACAGCAGCAACGGCCTTAGACGCAATCCTCCAAGCGGCACGCGCTCTTCCCGCACCGGGATGGCGCACACGATTGGAACAAGGCCAGCCTCGCGGACCGGCGGAACAGTTTCTCAGTTTAGCCCGCACTCAGGTTTACACACGCGCGGGTCAAGAGTCTCATTACAGCCTGCAAACGGAAACCGAAGAGCCCATTGATGGACTGTTGGAGGCGGCGGTGGAACTGGAGCATGCGCTGAGCCGTCTCGCCGAGCCGGTGAAACGCTTGATCAAAGTCTTGAGTGCGCAGTTGGAGACGGTCTCAGACGACCTGGATTCGGCTACCCGTTCGAAGATCGAAGGTCTGTGCCGCAGTCTGGAGCGGCGCGCCAGCGTTCCCTTGGCAGCCTGGAGGGACATGCTGATCGCTCTTTCACAGGAAACACCAGCGGAATTTGTTGACTGGTTCGGCATAGAGCGGTTTGACGGGCACGATGTCGATGTCGGCCTGCACCGCCATTGGGTTGACCCGACGTTGCCGTTTGCCCGCTCGGTTCTGGACCCGGCCCATGGGGTCGTTGTCACATCGGCCACCTTGCGTGATGCGGAATGCGAGGAAACAGAAGGATGGGAAGGGGCAAAGCAACAGGTTGGAACCTTTCACATCGCTGGTACGCCCGTCGAAGCCGCCCTGCCCTCCCCGTTTGACTATGCTGAAAAAACCCGAGTCTTCATTGTCACCGATGTTCAGAGAAACGAACCGGCTCATGTGGCCCAGGCTTTCAGGGATTTGTTTCTCGCGACGGACGGTGGCGCCCTGGGACTTTTCACCGCCATTGCGCGTCTCAGGAAAACCTACGATCTCATCCAAGAGGACTTGGAACGGGCAGGGCTGCCCGTTTACGCCCAGCATATCGACCCACTACCGACCTCTACCCTTGTCGACATATTTAGAGAGGAAAAGAATTCCTGTTTGCTCGGGACGGACGCCGTCCGCGATGGCGTTGATGTACCCGGTCATGCCTTGAGACTCATCGTTTTTGACCGGGTGCCCTGGCCGCGTCCGGATATCCTCCACCGGGCCCGCCGGGCTGCGTTTGGTAGCCGGACTTATGATGACCGCATCACCCGCATGCGTTTGAAGCAAGCCTTTGGCCGGCTTATTCGCCACGAAAATGACCGGGGTGTTTTTGTCCTGCTTGATCCGGGTATGCCGTCCCGGCTTTTAAGCGCGTTTCCAGATGTTACACCGGTCAGTCGTAGCGGTTTGTCAGAAACGCTTGACGCGATCCGTAATTTCTTAATCGAACCATAGATGTAAGCAGACGTTGCGACTTTGCAATACTCGATGCTTTGTATACGTTTGATGCATCCGTGTTGCATTTTTGAGACGATTGATGTCTGACCGAGACGCTTTGTTGAAAGCTGTCCTCACATTGAAGGAACCTCCGACTACACCGGAGCGTCTGGCAGAGGCGATTGCGAACTGTGAACAGCTTTCAGATCGTTTTAAAGATGATCCCGAAATATGTCCCCCGTCAGGACCAATGGAACAGATTAGGGTGATTGCGTAAGAGAGTGTTATTGGCTCATCGTCATCATTGAGGAGTGAACGATGAGAGATAGAACAGAACGATCCCAGGATGTTGCGGAGCGGACGGTCAAGGACACCCTGGAACTAGAGCGGTATGATTTTAGGTTGGGTCATATCCTGCGTTTTTGAAATAGTTGGCGCATTCATTTGAGGTATAGGTATCGAGGAGTCTGCCGATGGCGGCTGAGACGGCCTCGACGGTTCGCGGCGCTTCGAGGCGGAGCAGATGCTTGAGCTTGGCGAAGACCTGCTCGATGGGATTGAGGTCGGGGGAGTACTTGGGCAGGAACAGGAGCCGGGCGCCGGCCTGGCGGATGGCCTGTCGCACGGCCTTGGACTTGTGAGAGCCGAGGTTGTCCATGATGACGATGTCGCCGGGCTTGAGGGTTGGGACCAACACGTCCTGCACATAGATGCGGAAGCGCTCGCCGTTGATCGGCCCGTCGACGAGCCAGGGCGCATCGATTCGGTCGTGGCGCAGCGCGGCGAGGAAGGTCGCGGTGTGCCAGCGGCCATGTGGCGCCTCGCCGATCAGTCGCGCGCCCTTTGACCCCCAGCCCCGCAGGGGCGCCATGTTGGTCCTGGTCCAGGTCTCGTCGATGAACACCAGGCGCGTCGGGTCAACCCGGTCGCGGTACTTCAACCACTGAGCGCGGCGGCGCGCCACGTCACGGCGCCGACGCTCGCCAGCCACCAGCGTTTTTTTTATAGCTCAGGCCCTGCTCGTGAACGAAGGTCCAGACCGAACGGTAGTCCACCTTCAGGCCCCGATCCGCCAGCTCCCCGACAAGCCCATGAAGCGTGAAATCCCCCCGCGCCACCCGGTCCCGCAACCAGCGCTCGTGCGCCCCCCGGATCGCACGCGGCTTGTAACCGCCCATCCGGCCCGGCGCCGCGCTGCCCGTCCGCCGGTAGCGCGCCAGCCAGGCAACCGCCGTGCTCTCGCCGATCCCGAAATGCCGCGCCGCCGCCCGGCACGACATCCCGTCGCGCGACACAGCCGAAATAACCCGTTCTCGAAGATCAAGGGAATAAGCTCTTGCCATCCTTGCTGGCCTCCTTACCCAGCAAGAATCTTGAATCAGAAATCGAAAAGCTTGTGAATCCCTAAAATGACTCCGTCTAATCACATAAAGCTCTAGCATTGCAGGCCTCAGGCTGCGACCGGGTTGAGGTCCGGCACAAGCCCCGCCTGCTGTCAGACAATGGCGCGTCCTACATCTCTAGCGAACTGGCCGAATGGCTCGACGACAACGGCATGGATCATGTGCGCGGCGCACCCTATCACCCGCAGACACAGGGCAAGATCGAGCGGTGGCATCAGACCCTGAAGAACCGCATCCTGTTAGAGAACTACTTCCTGCCGGGCGATCTCAAGGCCAAGATCGGGCGCTTCGTCGCCTACTACAATCACCACCGCTACCACGAGAGCCTGAGCAATCTGACGCCCGCCGACGTCTACTTCGGGCGCGGCGAAACCATCTTACTCGAAAGGGAGAGAATCAAACAAAACACCATCAACCAACGGCGCTTGCAGCACCGCAAAACCGCCGCCTAAACTGAAAACCAAGATGGGCCAAACCCTCTCTTAGTTTATCAACCCCCGCTGTCCCAAATACTCTGACGACGGACACCTTCCAGGATGGTCAACGCTTCCCGGCCGTTGTGAGCGAAGAGGAAATCGTACTCGCCTGCGCGAATACGTCTGCGGAACCTCTGCTTCACCAATAGCTCAAGGTTTTCCTCATCGTCGACCATCAATATTCGATTTTTGGCCATGGCGATAAAGTTAACGACCGTATAACCGGCTTAGAAAGATTCAAGCGCCTCATCCCGGCTAGCCAGCACAGTTAAAATCTTGTCGAAGCCGCTAATCTCAAAAACCTCGGCCACCATTTTCGACAGGCCACAGAAGACGGACTTACCGTCCCTAGACTGACACGCGCGCGCCGCTACCAACAGCACTCTCAAACCCGCACTACTAATATAGCTCAGGTTCGTGAAGTCGAATACCAGCGACGATTGGCCAGCTTCCAATTGATCGCGAACAACTTCGTCAAGCATGCTCGCGTTGGTGCCGTCCACACGCCCATTAACACATAGGATAAGCCCCTTGTCATGCTTTTCGACATCTATTGAAAGTTGAGTTTGAACACTCATTCATGCCTCCGATTTTATCTGCAAGATAACCCGATTGAAATTATCCCGCCGCTCGTACCTAGTACTGTTTACAGAGTTGCGTAGCGCAGGCATTTGCGGATTGCGGCGAGAAATAGTGCGTCGAGGAAGGATCGGGCCAGCTTGTCATAGCGCATAGCGATGGCGCCGTTAACTTTGAGATGACCGATCATGCGCTCGATGACGTTGCGTTCCTTATGGATGCGTTTATTCCAGCGCATAGAGCCCTTTCGGTTGGACCTGGAGCAGTGAGTACCACACCCTCGATTTCGAAGGCGAACTGGTCAAAGCCGGCTTCACCATGAACAAATAGGCCAAGGCGGCGCTGCCCGGCTTCGGCATTCGCCACGCCATCAAGAATGCCTGAGTATAAAACTCACTGCAATTGCGTTGTTCATCTGTTCGACTTTGCCAGGGTAAATGGTTAGAAGGGTAAATGGCTGAAATAAAGGATTTTCAGACAATACGTTGGTGCCTGTCCTTTTCGAAAACCGCCGCTTTTCATGACGTAAACACCCGGGCGAGTATGGCCTTCTAGGAAGCCATAAGTATGCGTTAAGTCACTGCTGGCCTGTAGCGGCCACCGAGAATATCGGCGGCAATGCTGTCGGCGATGCGGGCCAGCTCGCCGCTTCGCGATGTAGGTCTTCGAGGAGTTGGTGCGTCGCTTCAACGAGGAGAACAACGAAGAGGCTGGCGAGCACTGGACGCCTTCCTGAAACGCGAAGTCCTGCCCTACGCCGCGGACGCCTGGTATCGGCCCGACACCATCAAGATTGGCTACGAAATCAGCTTCAACCGCTATTTTTACAAGCCGCAGCTGATGCGGACGTTGGACGAAATCCGGGCTGATATGCTGATATAATGGCGCTCGAAGAGGCGCGCGGCCTGGCGAGGTTCTTCAGGGTCACCAGCAGGCAACCGGCTGGCTGACGAAGTTCGCCTGGTACGGCCCGGTCATGTTTTCAATCGAAATCGGATCGCCCAAAAGAAAAGGCCCCCGGTTGGCGTG
The DNA here is from genome assembly GCA_965207985.1 of Rhodospirillaceae bacterium. Lineage (GTDB taxonomy): Bacteria > Pseudomonadota > Alphaproteobacteria > Rhodospirillales > Rhodospirillaceae > CBDBND01. The sequence goes on from CBDBND010000033.1 coordinate 60,684, forward strand.
GGGGCCTTGAGTTAAGGGCTTTTGGAAAAAGCTTACGGTGAACCGGTGAGTGCCCCAGCCCGGAAGCCGGAAAGATCACTGAACAGATTGTCCACGCTATTCCAATTCAGGTGAGGAACAGGACGACGCGACTGCGATACTGGAGACTCCTCGACGAACTGCCCGAAAAGGAAAGCTTCAATGTCACGGACAAGCTCTTCGAAGGACTGGCGGCACTGAGCCCGAGACGCCTGAACAAACTTCTTGCCGATTGCAAGAGCGTGAAGGTCAAACGGCTCTTCCTGTTTTTCGCCGACCGGCACAAACACGCCTGGAACAAGCGCCTCGACCGCGAGGCAATCGATCTCGGCTCCGGCGATCGCATGCTGGTACGCGGTGGTAAATTCGATCCGGTCTACCGGATACCATCTTGCGCAATTGGTTCCCCTCGAAGCCAACGACCCAATATCTCGCACCAGTCTTCTGGAAACGGATCAGGGACAAATGGATGAATCCCAAAAAGTATTTCCGCAAGAGCTACAGTCGTATCGATGAAGGTATCTTGCTCTTGATTCAAAAGTGCTCCGTTCGCCTGAATGAGCAACTCGTTTGCTTGCTGGGCAACTGCATCAAGTTGTTGGCGCGTGCTGAAACCAACACCTGCCAAGAAATAGCCTCGACGTTGAGGCGCGGTACTATTCGACCAGATCACCTGTGCACGTGACACTAAACCAGACTTGAGAAGGTTTTGTGTTTCTTGATTGTGACGGGCAAGTCGCCGCTGCCAGAGTGAGGATGAAAGAATGGCGTCGAGTTGTACGGCGATGTCCTCTATCGCGAGTTCCTGCTCACCCAACAAACTCAATAAGGCTGTGTCCAACAGGTGTCCCTTCCGAAAACCTTATCCGCGGGTTTTGATGACGCAAACCACCCAAGTGTTGATGAGATTTCCGAAATGACAGCCTCAAAGTACCGCACGTTTCTAAGTTTCCCTTTGACGGGCCGCATTTCCAATGCTCGCTGCCGCTTGACAGGCACCTCAGGACCTCTTACCTACTTGGCACTCCTTGGAAGAGAGTGCTAATGGAATAGCCTATCTTCCTGCATTTAAAAACGAAATTTGGGCCGCACACAGGCCATAAAGGAGATCATCTATGAAATTTCGGCCGCTGCATGACCGAGTTGTGGTCAAACGCCTGGACTCAGATACCAAGTCTGCCGGGGGTATCATCATCCCCGACACTGCTCAGGAAAAACCCATGGAAGGCAAAGTCATTGCTGTTGGGCCTGGCGTACGTGGTGAAGACGGCAAGATGCAAAAGCTCGACGTTAAGAAAGGCGACCGCATTTTGTTTGGCAAGTGGTCCGGCACGGAAGCGAAGATCGATGGCGATGAGCTGTTGATCATGAAGGAATCCGACATCATGGGTGTGATCGAGTAACCCTCGGCTCCCCTCAGACACACTTCAAGAAAAGGGATACACAGAACAATGGCGAAAGACGTCAAATTTTCGACCGATGCCCGCGACCGTATGTTACGCGGCGTCGACACATTGGCCAATGCAGTCAAAATAACCCTTGGACCGAAGGGCCGAAACGTAGTTTTGGATAAAACCTTCGGTGCACCGCGGATGACCAAGGACGGTGTCACTGTGGCCAAGGAAATCGAGCTGGAAGACAAGTTCGAGAACATGGGTGCCCAAATGGTCAAGGAAGTGGCCTCCAAAACCGCCGATATCGCTGGCGATGGCACCACGACTGCGACCGTGCTGGCGCAGTCCATTGTCCGTGAAGGGGCGAAAGCCGTCGCAGCGGGCATGAATCCCATGGACCTTAAGCGCGGTGTGGACCGGGCGGTGATCGCTGTTGTCGATAACCTCGCCAACCAGTCCAAGAAAGTGAGAACAAGCGAAGAGATTGCGCAGGTTGGCACTATTTCCTCCAACGGTTCCCTTGATATCGGTGAGATCATTTCCGCGGCCATGGAGGAGGTCGGCAAGGAAGGCGTCATCACCGTCGAAGAAGCCAAGGGTTTGGATACCGAGCTCGACGTGGTCGAAGGCATGCAGTTCGACAGGGGTTATTTGTCTCCGTACTTCATCACCAACGCTGAAAAGATGGTCTGCGAGTACGAGAACGCCTATGTGCTGATTCACGAAAAGAAACTGTCTTCATTACAGCCGCTGCTACCGCTGCTTGAATCCGTGGTTCAGACCTCCCGGCCGCTTGTGGTCATTGCCGAGGATGTTGAAGGGGAGGCTTTGGCCACCCTGGTGGTCAACCGTCTGCGCGGCGGCCTCAAGGTGGCGGCCGTCAAGGCCCCTGGATTCGGCGACCGGCGCAAAGCCATGTTGGAAGACATCGCTGTGCTGACCAAAGGCCAGGTCATCTCTGAAGATGTCGGTATCAAACTTGAGAACGTAACACTCGACATGCTTGGCCAGGCCAAGAACATCGACATCACCAAGGAAGAGACCACCATCGTTGACGGCGCCGGCAAGAAGGCGGACATCAACGGCCGTTGCGAACAGATTCGCCGTCAGATCGAAGAAACCACGTCCGACTATGACCGTGAAAAGCTCGAAGAGCGTCTGGCTAAATTGGCCGGTGGTGTCGCCGTCATTCGCGTCGGCGGTGCGACAGAAGTCGAAGTGAAGGAGAAGAAAGATCGCGTTGACGATGCCCTTCACGCCACCCGCGCTGCCGTTGAGGAAGGTGTCGTTCCGGGCGGCGGTGTGGCTCTGCTGCGGGCAGTGAAGTCGCTCGACAAGGTCGAGGTCGACAACCATGACCAGCAGGTTGGTGTCGACATCGTTCGCCGCGCTTTGCGCATGCCGCTGCGGCAAATTGCCCAAAACGCTGGCGAGGACGGTGCTGTAGTTTCCGGCAAAGTGGAGGAAGCGAAAACCGCGTCCACCGGCTATGATGCCCAGGAAGGCAAGTATGTCGATATGGTCAAAGCAGGCATCATCGATCCGACCAAAGTGGTTCGGATAGCCTTGCAGGATGCGGCGTCCATTGCCGGTCTGTTGATCACGACCGAAGCCATGGTTGCCGAAATTCCCGAGAAGAAAGAGCCTCCCATGGGCGCCGGTGGTGGCGGCATGGGCGACATGGGCATGGGCGGCATGGGTATGTAACCCATCCCAAAGCCTTCCCAAATATTCCAAGGGCCGCGTATCACAATTCGCGGCCCTTTTTCCGTTAGAGCATCGGGCGATTAATCTGCAACGTAGCCGGTGTCTTTGAGGTAGTTCCAGCATTCGTTTGGGTCGAAGAGTTCGCAGATGTCTCCGACAGCGCGCCAGAGGGTGTCATAGGTTCCCGATTACCCATATGGCACGGTGCCGGTCAACGGCGGCTCTCGAAGAAACTGTGCATCGCACTCGATCCCCCCTTGCGGACCCTCATTCGCCCCGGTCAGCCATTCGTTCAGTTTCGACCAGCGCCGGCGTCCCGAGGCGTTGCGCACCGCTATGGCTACCGCCTTCTTTTGCCCCACCAGCACCACCAGCTGCTTGCCCCGCGTGACCCCGGTATAGAGCAGGTTCCGCTTCAGCATCGCGTAGTGCTGCGTCAGCACCGGGATCACCACCGCCGGATATTCCGAGCCCTGGCTCTTGTGCACCGTCGCCGCATAGGCCGGCACCAGCGCGTCGAGTTCGCCGAAGCCGTAGAGCAGATCGCGGCCCTCGAAGCACGCGGCCAGCTCGCCCGCCTCCGGGTTCACGTCCGCAACGACACCGATGTCGCCGTTGTAGACCTCCTTGTCGTAGTCGTTCTCGACCTGCATCACCTTGTCGCCCGGCGCGAAGGTCCAGCCGAAGCGCTCGACCCTGCGTTCGCCCGCCGGGTTGAGGGCCGTCTGGAGCTCGACGTTGAGTGAGCGGGCGCCTGCGCCGCCCCGGTTCATCGGGCACAGCACTTGGATATCGCGCACCGGATCGAGGCCGAAGCGCCGCGGGATGCGGGTCTTCACCAGTTCGACGATTTGCGACACCGCCGTCTCCGGGTCCTCGACCGCCACGAAATAGAAGTCACTCTCGCCCTCCGGCCGGGAGAGGTCCGGGATGGCACCCCGGTTGATGCCGTGGGCCGTAGTGACGATCCGGCTCCGCGCCGCCTGGCGGAACACTTCCGTTAGGCGGACCACCGGCACGGCGCCCGAGGCGATGATGTCGGCCAGCACCTGCCCTGGCCCGACCGAGGGCAGCTGGTCGACGTCGCCCACGATCAGCAGCGCCGCTTCTCCGGGGACTGCCGCGAGCAGCGAACGCATGAGCAGGACATCGACCATCGACGTCTCATCGACCACCAGCAGGCCACAGTCGAGCGGGTTCTCGCCATCGCGTTTGAACCCTGCGGTCCTAGGATCGACCTCGAGCAGGCGGTGGATGGTCTTCGCCTCGAACCCGGTGGCCTCGCTCATCCGCTTCGCGGCCCGCCCGGTCGGCGCGCACAGCAGGATGTCGACACCCTTGGCCGACAGGATGCGCAGGATCGCGTTGATGATCGTCGTCTTGCCGACGCCCGGCCCGCCCGTAATCACCGAGACCTTCGAGGCGAGCGCCGTGCGGACGGCATCTGCCTGGCCAGGCGCCAGGGCGAGCCTGGTCTTCCGCTCCACCCAGGGCAGCGCCTTGTCAGGATCGATCCGGGGCCATGAGGGCTTGCCGGCCGAAATGTCGAGAATGCGCCCGGCGATCGCGCGCTCGGCCCGGTGCAGGCCGCCGAGGAAGATGCAGGGCGTGTCTTCCACCGTGTCCGCGACCACCGTGCCATCGGCCAGTTCCAGTTCCAGCGCGGTACGGATCAGGTCCGCCGGAACCTCAAGGAGCTTGGCCGCGAGCGGTCCCAGCTCCTTTTCCGGCAGGCCGCAATGGCCCTCGTCCATCGCCTCGGCCAGCGCGTGACCGATGCCGGCGCGGACCCGGACCATCGCCGTCTTCTCGATGCCGAGCTTCATGGCGATGGCGTCGGCCGTCACGAAGCCGATGCCGCGGATGTCCCGGGCGAGCCGGTAGGGGTTCTCCGTCATGACCTCGACGGCGTCGGCGCCGTAGGTCCGGAATATCCGCACCGCCCGCGCCGTGCCCACGCCGTGGCTGTGCAGGAACACCATGATCTCGCGGACGACCTTCTGCTCGGCCCAGGCGTCGGTGATCCGTTTCGCCCGTACCCTGCCGATGCCGGTCACCTCCCGCAGCCGTTCCGGTTCCGCCTCGATGACATCAAACACCTTGTCCCCGAACGCCCGGACCAGCTTGCGGGCGTACACCGGGCCGATACCCCGGATCATGCCGGAGCCGAGATACTTTTCGATGCCCTCGACCGAGGAGGGCGCGGCGGTGCGGATGAAGCGCGCCTTGAACTGCTGGCCGTGGGTGCGGTCGTTCACCCATTCGCCCGAGGCGGTGATCCATTCCCCCGCGGCCACCGTGGCGGCGTGGCCGACCACGGTGACCAAGTCGCGATGGCCGCGCGCACGCGTCCTGAGCACGCAGAAGCCGTTCTCCGGATTGTGGAAGGTGACGCGCTCGACCGGCCCGGCCAGGACCTCCCGGTCCGGCGATCCCGACTGCCGGCCGTCACCGGGTTTCAAGACGTCCCTAGCGCGGGAGCGGCGAGCAGCTCCTTGACGAACTCGAAGCGCCGCGTCTCGGTCGCCGAGGCGCCAAGGTCGTCCAGCTCCGGATCGTAGACGTCCATCGCGTCCATGGCCCGCTGGAGACGCTCACGCTCGACCCGCGCCAGATGCTCCTCGATTTCCTCGGGCGTGAACATGCCTCTGATCTCCGAGACAAACTGCGGCAATGCCCGCGCGAATTCGGAGTGTTCCTCCGCTGCTTCCGCGAAGGTGAGCAGCTTCTCGCCCACCACATAGTCGAAGGCCGACGCAACGCCGTGTTGGAGCCGGATTGACTCAGCCGCCTTGCACTGTTCCCTCCAGACCTCGTGCCAGCGCCGCTCCGCCGTCTGCTCCATTTCCAATCTCCTCATTCCTGCGTGTTCTTATACCGCGTTCATGGTCCGGCTGGGGAGCCCGATTTCGTCGGCCCGAACAGCGCGTCGATATCCTCGTCCGTCAGCCCGAGCGGTGCCCGGCCCGTACCCTCGAATACCCGACACAGATTCCTGAACGGCACATCTAACAACGACTATTGATATGACATCTGAGGTAGTAAATTACAGCTAGGCATTAGTTGAATATTTTGTCGGCGCTGTCTTCTCTGCCAGCAATTTCGCATGTTCCTATCGCGGCCCAACAGCCACAACAGTTGGCAAACAGAATTACCTCCCTCACTACATCGTCATCGAAATTCGGTGCAAGTGATTCTTCGGATTGATAATTGGCAATTTGCCAGTAGGAGCCATGTGTATAGCTGTTCATAGCCTTCCAAACGGCTCTTGATTTTGCAAACAACTCTTTATCCGATTGAATATCAGGCGACCCCATATGGTAACAAAGGAATCCTTTCAATTGAAGACGACGCCCCGGCACAAACTCCGGATGGCGCTTTATGTCGTTTAACTTGTTTTTCTTTAACGTACGATCATTCGGATTCATTCGAACTTGGCTTATTCTCTCTTCCTAAGCGCACAAATAAGACCAATATCCTGTTGCAAGCGCCTCACAGCTTCAACAGCACGAGGGTCAGTCCGCGACCTGACACTGTCGCCACTTGTAACCGTTCGGCGCTCGGGGGACAGGCTCCAGACAAGTCCTGGAGAAGGTTATCCGCTTAAGGTTTAGCGAAGAACATGTGGAACAGGGTGTGGAGGTCTACGAGTGACGCTGTCTCAACCGCAAATTCGCGCACATGGCCCAGCGAGCTGGCGGGATACCACGACCAGATGCACGTCATCGCGGGGCTGAGGACGCGCGTCCTCAGAACAGGCACAAGCACTGAGATTGATGAAGTTCGAAGAGGTTTACGGGCGCACCTGTCGGGGTGTGCTCAGTCAAGTTGAGGCGGCGGAGTTTCTCGGCGTCTCGGCGCCCACATTCCCCGCATTAGCGCGATCGTTACGAGGCTAGGATGGCGCGGAGGGATTGGTTTGTCAGACAAACCGGCAAATGGTAGGGGGTGGAAGTCCCCCACAACGAAGGAGTACCCGAACCACGTTTCTCCGCGAGCCTGGGTGCGGTCTCTCCGATGGTCCTTGTCGAGCGCCTGCGCGGCTCCTATCATTGAGCCATGACTGAGGCAATAGCGTTCGATACTCACCGCTTCGTCAAGCGCCTGACGGAGAGCGGCTTCACCGTGAAGCAGGCCGAGACCCTGGCCGAGGAGCATGTCGCACTGCTCAACGCCAACCTCGCGACCAAAGCCGATATTGCCCGTATCGAAGCCGGCATGGAAGCGCTACGGCAAGAGACCACGGCCGGCATGGAAGCGTTGCGGCAAGAGACCACGGCCGGCATGGAAGCGTTGCGGCAGGAAGCCAGGACCGAAATCGCGAAGGTCGAGGCGAAAATCGAAGCGGTAAAGGCTGATCTTCTCAAATGGATGTTCGGTGCGCTGATCGCCCAGGGCGGCCTGGTCGTCGCGCTGGTCAAGCTTCTCTAGGAGCTTGCGTCTAACAGTCTGACTCAAAACTCCTGAGCGGTTTTTCTTGCAATAAGGCGTGCGGATATTCGGATGGCGGCGAAGAGCGTCCACGCATCCGCCGATGCAATTGTTTTTTCCCAGTCCTTTGCCAAGCGACGGCAGCGCCCGAGCCAGGCGAAGGTGCGCTCTACCACCCACCGCCGGGCGATGACGACGGATGCCCCGTCGCGGTCCTGGATGTCTGCGGCATGGGTGATCAGCCCCAGCAGGTTTCCGTCTGTGTCGGTTACTCGGACTGATCTTCGCGCTGTTGCAGCTCCTGTAACGCCGTGTTGCGATAGTGATGACTCGAGGTTCTATGGTCCCTGAGCAGTCTCCCTAACCTATTCAAACATCTCCTTTACTTCGATGCAGGACGCCGCCTGCAACACTCCCGCATTATGGTTCCTTTCCCTCAGACGGGGGGAGCTTCCGTCGTTTGATTCGCTAGTTAAGGAGAACACGGTGTTAAGACTCAAGATATTGTGCGCTTTGCTCGCGGTGCCGTTCCTCATCACTGGGATGGCGTCTGCAACTCACGGCGCTGAGATTAAAGGCTACACAGCGGGAAATGATGGACCTGATGGGATTGCTGGTAACGATGATGATGTTGCCGAAAAGTTGGGTGATTACTCAGCGAAGATGATTTCGGCCCAGGCCTTTGGCGATAATAGAGCAGCTATTCTATTGAATCTAGCCGATGCTACAACAGGCAGAACCGGTATTTGGATCGAGTTTCCAAGGTCTGTCCGATATGATTTTGATCTTGAATTGCATATCAGTGGGGCTGAGTTCTCCGATGCTGCGGTTACGGCGCAGGGTTATACCCGCAATGCTGACGGCGTGTTGACCATAGAAACAGCCGCAACATGCACCAATTTCCCACGGAACGCAGACCGTGTGGTCCTAAGCTCTTGCGGTAATACAAATGCCGAAACAGCCGCCATTATTGCTGTGCAGATCACTGATCTTTCGGTTGAAAAGGCTACAAGCTTGGCCACCGCGGGGAACACAGTGACCTTGACCGCCACCTTGCGAGACGCTGCCACAAATGATGATGTTCACACATCTGCTGCCGCTGCCATTTACCGTAGTGTGCACTCGGCAACGGCATTAGTGAACACGGAGGCGGCTCTGCATGTGGACCCGGAAAGTTCTCCGGCCTTCTCTAAAATTCGGCATGCTACCGGGTCTACTGCATCAGGTACGATTGGATATGTGAATATCGCCGGAAACTCGGGGCTCCTTAATATCAGCGGCACGACTGCGTTTACTGATGATGCTAATGGACAAGTCCCTGGCACTAATCTGATAGAAGTCGATACATCCGCAGTTGTGTCATCGGCGACAGTATCTGTAAGCCACCCTGCGTTCGCAGATGGCGCGTTCAAGGAAGTGACGTTTCACGGTATGAAAGTGCCGGATTCCACTGCTACCCCTCCTAAGAGCCTGACCGAAAAAGAATTGAGTGGAATCAGTCCCTTGTGATTCCCTTGTTGTGTTCGCCAGCAAGGAGGATAACAAGATGTGGACTGACGCCACTCGTGAGAAATATGAGCGCGAGGCGCACCGCTACGCAAGCGATCTGAGCGATACCGAATGGTGCGTGATCGAACCCCATATGCCGCCCGCAAGGGCTCTGGGCCGCCCGCGCAAGACGGATATGCGGGAAGTGATGACCGCGATCCTGTACATGGCCCGCAGCGGCTGCCAGTGGCGCATACTGCCCGGCGAGTTCGGGCGCAGCCGCCGCCTTGCGAAGGACTTCAAGGCGACGGTCGAGAGCGCCCTTGCCTGGCTCCTGATCGCCAGCATCCAGGTCTTCATCCGTCGAGAGCGCCCTTGCCTGGCTCCTGATAGCATCCAGGTTATGAAAATAAACGATTCTTTTCCGGCCAGACTCTAAGACCATTACGGATTGGGCAGCAACATTCACGGTTAATGAAAGTGCTTTCGAAGCCGATCCCCCGACACGCCCCACTCCTACTACCGGTGAAGCAATAATGCTGACCTTCGACGGCAGTACCAGGATTTCTGCATGGGGAGGTGGTACAGCTACAGTAACTTTCAAAGATACCGCTGCTGACGCTTTGACCGTTCCTCCTGGCGCAACCGGCAGGCTTGCAGGCATCAGCCGAGGTGGTTTGAATGTTCACCTGAATGACCTCAGGAACTCGTATGGCAACGGTGCCGATCTTTACCAATCGGTCATTCGGATCGTGAATAATGGGGCTGTCTCCGGTTCCGTCGAAGTAACGGTCTATGACACCTCCGATGGCTCAATGGTTGGCGTTGACGGCGATCGTCGCGGGGTGGCTCGGCGCGACGGAATGAGTTGCGTAACCCTTGTAGAGGCCACATTTTGTTTTGACACCAGAACTGGGTCTGTTCAGAGTTATGGCGTCACATTATTGAAGCCTTTGGGCGAGGCCGAGACCGCTGAAAAGTCTTTCGAGACAGGGACGCGATCGAGACACCGGTCTAAATGCCGACGTAATGGGATAGGCCCGCGGGCTGGTTGCCAAACCCATGATGAAGGCGCCTTCTGAATAGGAGAGGTAACTGGACCGCGGGCCGCTCCATTTAAGCGGGCCGTCATTTGTTGCCGTTGTGGTATTTCCCTTGGCTTTTCGCGAAAACCTCATCCACACTATGACATAGAGCCACCATACCCAGGTCAATCGAATGGGGTATTCAGAAGCGATAAGGTCATGAGCGACCTGGAAAAGATTTTCGATCCTGAATCCGGAATGATGAAACGGCCACATGATGTCCGGGCTTGTCCGGTGTGTCGGCCGGGCTTGGTCCTGGCCGGAGCCCGCCCTGAGAGGTGCGCCGCTCATGGTGGCCACGAAGACGGACCACGCCCGATAACCGGGAATGAAACTTTCGGCTTGGTCCGTGAGCGGTCACCATAATCGTATTGGAGCGGGTTGCCGTTAATCAAATTTAGGACTTGTACCTTCCGTTTACCTAAAGCGCTTGAAAAGAATATGACCTGTACCTTTCGATACCCTTATCCCGTCGCGATAAAGGTTGAGGCTACAATATTCAAAAATCTCATACACAACTGTCCTTTTGCCTCATGAAGATCGGACGATAAGGCTTTCAGGAGGCCTCAAGACAAGACGCAGATTCCTCTGCCGGTGCCCCCCGGTGACGGGCTTCAGAGCTTCTTCAACGCGACACCTCACAAGGGGCTTGCCGTCTGACATCGTTCAAGGGCACGGCGTCCTTTATGTGTTCGCCAAAACCCTCCGCCGACAGCCCGAATGCGCCAAGCACGCCGCATACCTTTGGCGCCGCGCCAGCCAATTTGATGCATTCGCCGCCCTTCAACCCTTCGTCCAGGAATTCGGAGAGTAGAACTGCCCGGCCGTCGATCCAAGTCGCCAGGATATCTTCGTCCGTCGCGGTCAATACCGCATCGTAGGCATCCCCGCCGGTAAATTTGACGAGGATCAGGTCCGCCCGCAGCCCAGGCACTATGGCGCCGAAACGGTCCTCCACACCCAGCGCGTAGGCTCCGTTTGTGGTGGCCATGCGCCACAACGTCTCATTCGACAACACTGCGCCGGCGTCCGCCGCAACCCGTCTCGCACACTTGATCTCCTCACGCATGTTGAAAGATCCGCTCGGCGACCAGTCCGTCGACAGGGCGATGCGAACGCTTTGCTCCAGTGCGCCCGCGATATCGATGGTTTCATCGTATAAGGCAAGGTTGGAGCGTGGCGACCATACCAGTGTCACATCATATTCGCGCATCAGCGCGTAGTCTTCCCCATCCGTGGCTATACCGTGAACCAGCGAATAGCGCCGGTCGCGGCGTTGCACACGTTTCAGATAGCGCTCTATCTCTGTCCTTGCCGCGCAGTTGGCACGCCTGCCTTCGCCGACATGTGGAACATAGGCCATGAATACCAGATCGCCGCCGGGCGCCAGCGGAAACCGGTAGTCTGGACCGCCTGCACATTCCTGCTCCAGGTCCTTAATGACCTGAAACGAGAACGGAAAAGTTGCAAGATCCGCCTCCGCGTCATAGAGCGCGAGGTCGCCACGTTGCCTTTGACGGTTGATGTTGCGAATTACGCCCGGCACACCACCCGACCCCGCGATCGTGGTCGCGCCACCGAGCAAGTGCCGCAATTCCATGGCCAGGAGAATCGCGGTTGTTCGCAGGTCCTCGGGATCGAACTCGTAACGCGGTGGAGACGGCAGTTTCACCTTGCCCTTGAGGCCAAGACGCCATTCGTCGCGGTGGATATAGCCCGGGTTCAGATTCGGATCGGGAAAAGCATGGCTATAGGCCGGGTGTTCATGGGCGTTGACGAAGCCCGGCGACAATACGGCCCAGCCGCGGCAATCAAGAACCGCCGCTTCGGGATATTCGACTCGTACAGCGTCGAAGTCCGAAACCGCTCCTATGTCTCCGTTGAAGCGGATGTGCACCCCATAGCCCCGACTTAACCCTATTGGCAGTAGGACATCGGCACCGACGATCAGTCCGGGAACGCCCCTGTCGGTGTCCAACGCGGGCGTGAACTCGCAGTAGCCTGCATTCTCCGGTTCCGAACCGGTGGCGGAGATGGACGCCGTGCCCACGCACAGCGCCGTTGCAAGAAGGCAGACTGTCGGCCAGCACCGAAGGACATGAGATACGGGAGACCGGTGGACTGAGCACGTCGTCAGTTTCCTAGAGGAACGTGTCGGGGAGGGCACCGACCGTAATGTACATCGCCTTCCGAGGCCGGGATATGTCAGCACGGCCGCGCAACCGGTGTGCTGGTGGCGGATAAGTCTTTAGGCACACGTACAGGTGGGATACTCGGCGAATGCCGAACGGCCGCATTCAGGACCGCCTGCATCAATAGCGACGAGGACCCGCGATAGTTAACTGACATGAGGGAGCACCACATATAGAAGCACGTCAACGTGAACTGCCGACACAACAAACATATTCTGCTCCGCAGCTTACGGAAATACAAAAACGCACGGTGGGCAACCCTTGGAAGCAATGACTTTCGAAATGGTCAAGGGCTCTGTGGTCCCGGTGGAAGGGCGATTTTTGTGCCGCCGGTTCGCGGATAAGGGCGGCGAGACGCACCAGATTACCGAAATCGTAGTCTCCCGTTGCGCAGTGCCCGATCAAAGCCCATTACTCTTTGGTTTTGTCTTAGAACGCATAACGCAGCGATAGCCAAAGGCCGTGACTTCTGAGCTTCGCCCGCGTCGGGGCCAGGTCAAGCAAGAGAGGCTCCCGACTTCCGTTATGCCACACGACACGGCCCTCACCCCGGCCGGTCTTTACAACGCCGAGATCCGTATAGCGCCAGGCTAGATCGAACGTCGTGCGCTCGCCCAGCGTTGTTGCAACCCCCGCTGTTGCCATCCAGGTCACATCGGACCGATGCGCGCCAGGTACGATGGTTGATGTTCTCGGAAATGTCATGTGCGTCTCACTGATCTTCGTGCGGATAATTCCTATTCCGGCCCCGGCGAAAGGGGCGAATGGGCCCAGTTCCGGCAGACCTAGACCAGGCAGATCCAAATAGGTGGCCATCATGCCGGACAGTGTTGACAGATCCGCGGTAACCAATTGCCGGCGGCCGGGCTCCAGAAAATTGGCGCGGCCTTCGAAGGTCAAGTCTGGACGGTATCCGATCACCCCCTCCAGGCGCACTGTGGACGTGACAGCCCAGCCAATTCCGGCTTCCAAAGCAACTGCTGTTTCGAAGTCGCCGACAGACCGATAGGGAGCACCGTCGCCACCCGTGCCGCAGCCATACAGCGCTGCAGGGGATGGGCTCGCACAATTCGTATCGGTAAACGTGGTCTTGGCCGTCCAGTCAAGACCGATCCCGCCCCGCAGATAGAAATCGCCTGCGCCAGTTGTTCCGGAGATGATCGACACACCGGCTACAACCAGAGCCGCCGATAAGCGGCGATGCCATGTCATATGAGTCTTTAGAACAAAGAAATAATTTGGTTTTTGTTCCATGCTGGACGGAAGAATCTCATCTCCAACAGAAGGAATGGTGGCATGGCCCTGACCGTGCCCGAAATGACTATGATTGAGGCGCCACCCAGTTCTTTGAGGTGAAGATTGAAGTTGAGCCGGTTCACTCCCGTGTACTCTGCAACCCGCGCCCGTGTCAATCCACAGAGCCCTGGATGCCGTTGATGTAAAACGCAGCCCAGGCAAACCTATAGTTGGAATGTTTGACCCGATAGTAGCCTACAACAACTTGGCTTTACACCGTCGCGGAAACGGAAGGATTAGTCTGACGTAGCCGTACGAAGAAATCATCGATACAGCATGCCACGCCTGGAACAAGCTCATCGACAAGCCCTCGAAAATCATGTCGACAAAATCACGTCGATCGGCATGCGCAAATGGGCACACCAAGTATAAACTCAATGACCGTTGGTATTAGCGGCTAACGATGGTTGTCGACTGTGGGGCACGGGAATCGATCCATTGGGCAAATCGGTTCAAGTCACGCATCATGGAATCGTCCGATTCCCGATCCCAGCCTATGTGCATGGCTTTCTTATCCCCGTAAAACACATGTCCACCGATAATCCCAGAGACTTCCAGCCTATTGGACCACGGCGGACGCACAAACACCGCATGATACCAAAGTGCACCGTTGGTTGGATCGTCTATGTTAGAATCTTTTTGCAGTACAGCAGCGGCCAGTTTGAGTGATTGGTACCAGGCGATACGGTTGCGTGGTGTGTCGGATCGACCGTCGCAGGTCCAGGAGAATTGACAGCGATGCAGAGTGCGGGCTCTGTTCTGTTTGATTACGCTACAAAGGTTTGCAGGGAAACGCGAGTCCATGGCGCGGTTGAGGACCACCTTGGCGACAGCAAGACGCCCAACCAACGATTCGCCTCGGGCTTCGAAGTAATCATTCAGGGCTAGGCAGATGAATTCCGATTTAGACACTGCTAGACTATTGAGATTCACCATAAGATCATGGGGAATTTCTTTGGCGAACGCAGGGCTCAACGGGCTCACCATAAGGCAGGCCATGAAATAAGCTGCCAAGAAGTTCCCTTGTCGAAAGCGCACACTGAAGAAGAAAGTCTTGTTGATCATGGGCTTTGTTCCTTGTTGTTATCATGACCAACTGGCACGCAAGCGGACCGACCGCTTGTATTTTTTGCGCTACCCTTTTGATCCTTGAATTTTACCTTACGCCGTTGTGCCTGCGGGCTTCACCAGTCCTCTCGCCGCTTTAGTTAACGAAAATCCTAACCGGCAATCGAAAGCCACACCGCTGCAGAAATATTCCTTTCCCAAGGGTGGCTATGTATGTCAAAGATTGAGCTTGTCAATGTTTCTAAAGCTGCTTTGTGGCTGGCCAGCGCGGTTTAATATTGCGCAGAAAGGCGGGGTAGCAAAACTTTCGTTCAATCTTAGATTCGATCAGAATCAAATACACTCTTCGCCGACTGGGCCTCGCTGTTTCTCAGGCCGGCTCGTCTACGCCCGGGCCACGGTGCGCTACTAGGCGTATGCCGGAGGACATTGTCAGACCAGATCCGCTCAGTCGCTTTTCCTTGTTTCCTATCGGGGATTACAGCTCGCAAAAAACATGTCTTGTCTGGCTTAGGCCTGCCAAACTCGGCCAGTGACTCCCGCCCAAAACGCGGAAAGTCTTGGATGCGATCCTAGTCCATTAATTGCATTAAATGGATCAACGTGGAGAGAATTTTATGGCCGGTCGTCATGCCAACCACCGGGGAAAGATAACAGCAATCAAATACGCACCTTTGACATTGGTTTCATTTGCAACACTTATGGTGTCAGGGTACCCCGCAGTCGCTCAGCAAGGTTCGGAAATCCAAGCCGCTGAACTGGTCGAAGAAATTGTTGTTGTCGGTTCGCGTAATTTCAGACCTCGGTCGGCGGCAGACTCACCCGTTCCTATCGATACTATTTCGGGCGATGACTTCAATAATCTGGCCAACACAGCTGATCTCACGGACAACCTGAGAGCCTTGGTTCCCTCGTATACAGCCACTCCCGCAACTGGGGACGGCAGCGCCTTTGTCCGTCCGACATCCTTGCGCGGTTTGGCACCTGATCACACGTTGGTACTCATCAACGGCAAGAGACGACACAGGTCCGCGCTAGTGCAATTGTTTGCACCCGCTGCGGGTAACGGGGCCCATGGTCCGGATATCGGCATGCTTCCAGGTATTGTCCTGCAGCGCGTTGAAGTCTTGCGTGATGGCGCCTCATCTCAATACGGTGCTGACGCCATTGCCGGCGTCATAAACTTTGTCACCAAACGTGCATCCGAAGGCGGTTCGGCAGAGGCGCGATATGGCGAGTTTTACGAAGGCGAACAAAGTTATCAATTTGCCAGCAACATCGGCTTGTCCATAAGCGATACCGGTTATTTCAATATCAGCACAGAATATGTGGAGAACGACGGTCTTTCCCGAGGTGTCCAACGGCCCGACGCGCAAGCGCTCATTGATGCCGGCGTCCAAGGTGTTGGGGCTGACGCACCGTATGGCGACGAACCATTGGTGCAGTCGTGGGGGCGCCCTCAGACCGATGCTTTTCGCCTTTTTGGGTCGGCTGGTTTCGATCTCAGCGACGATGCCGAGGTTTATCTGTTTGGCAATTACGCCGATGCTGACGGCCGGTACCGTTTCTTCTATCGGCCTCCCACACACCCCACGATCCGGACACTGAACGCCCTAGGATTTACCGGTCTGCTGGGTGGCTATACTCCGTTTCTGGAAGGAGCACAAACTGACTACAGCGTTGTTGGAGGTGTGAGCGGCACTCTCGGACCTAATGTCTACTATGACGTAAGCGTCGGAGTGGGTTCAAACGAATTGGACTACTTCCTCAACAACACACTGAATCCGTCACTCGGACTCACCAACGGTCAGCCTGCTCAACGGGATTTTGATGTCGGGGCTTTGAAACAAGAAGAGGCCAATCTCAACGCAGATTTCTCAATGCCAATTTCTGGTCAAGTCAACTTAGCGTTTGGTGCTGAGTGGCGTGAAGAGAAATTCACCGTCATCCCAGGCGAACCCAATTCATTCTTGGGCGAAGGGTCAAACGGCTTCGGGGGTTACAAGCCTCAGGATTCTGGGACATTTAAGCGGGACAACTATGCACTCTATACGGACGTAGAGTTTGACGTTACGCCCGATTGGTTGTTGCAAGGGGCGTTGCGCTACGAAGACTTCTCGGACTTCGGAGGTACGCTCAATTGGAAGCTGGCGACCCGGTACAGTGTGACCGGCACCCTCAATTTGCGGGGTGCCGTTTCAACCGGATTCCATGCCCCTACACCCGGCCAATCTAATTTCCGCACTACCATTACGACATTTGACGGCGTGACCGGACTGCAAACCCTTGAAGGTCTGGTGCCGCCCGCCAGTGATTTGGCCATTGCCGTCGGTGGGGCGCCACTTAAAGAAGAGGAATCAACCAACTATAGTATCGGCCTCACCATGGATATTGGCTACGCATTAAACCTGACCGCCGACTTTTTCCGGGTAGAGGTGGACGACAGAATCTATCGCACCGGCGATATCGCTCATCCGACCTTGGCGGGATCGACAATATCCTTCTACACCAATGCGCTTGATATCGTTTCCGAGGGTATTGATGTGGTGGTGACCTCGGACATTGAGTGGTCGAGAGATGTCATGACTGTTGCATCATTGGCAGCGAACTACAACGACATCTCCGTGACTGGCCAGAGGTCCGTAGGCGGCATTCAGCCGGTTGCGGATTCTATCGTCGAGGATATCGAGAACAACTATCCAAACTTCCGCTTTGTTCTGAGCACCAACACGACTTTTGCAAATAACTGGAACTTCATGGCACGCGCCAATTTCTACGGCAGCCATTTCGACGAACGTGGAACCATCAAAGCCGCAGTCAATCCAACGGCGAAGATCGGCTCAACCATCTACTTTGATGTCGAGCTGGCGTACCAGGTGAAAGAAGGTCTCACCATTGCCGCCGGCGCGGTGAACGTGCTCGATTCCTTCATAGACGAAATCGGATCTCCCAACGCCAACCGTCTCAGTGTCGGCCTGCAGTATCCGCGACGCAGCGCAGCTAACTATGAAGGTGGATCCTGGTATCTTCGCGTTGGATACCAATTCTGACCTGGACTAAAGCGTCCGTCATAGATCGCCGCCAGTGCTATCAAACGCCGGGTTTGCGCACTGTCTCACCTGCCCTTCATCCGACGACACGGCGTCGCTGTATCCAACCCTGATTCCGCACTCGGCGCTCGGCTCGGGCACCGGCGTCCACTGCTCGCGCGGGGTATCCTCGAACATCGCCGGAAGACGTTCCGAGATCCGTTCCAGAGCCTTCAGCCGCTCCACCACCGCGCATGCTACTGTTGCGCTCAAGCATGTTCACCCACTCTAAGCGTCTGCGCCGAGCAACTGTTCAACGACAATGATTTCTTTCAGGCGCGTTGCCTCAACGCAAGATGTTATCGAAGCCAACGAGCCCCTGATCGGCTGTTTCACGGGCGTATCGGTCGGTTTGGCGTCCCCAGAGGGCATGGGAGCTTCGCAGCGGAGGCGACGCGCTGATACCGCTACTGCCCATTCCTCACCTCACCTCCTCGTCCCTCGGTAAACCATGAAGGGTCATACCCGACTAAGAGACCGCATTACTTGACTCAAGCCGATTTACTCTGACAGTACCCTTGCGCGGCATGATTGCGGAGGGTCAGGTGTGAGCGGCAGGTTTTCGTGCGGGAAGCAGGCAGCCCTGTGGCCTGTCATCGCGCTTCTATTGCCATTTCCTGCTTTTGCACAAGGCCCAGGCAGCGCCGAGGCTGGTGAGCCGGTGATCGAGGAAATCGTGGTCGTTGGCTCCTTGATCAAACGGCAGGTCGTCTACGAGGGCCGGGCGCCCGTGCAGACGCTGGATGCGACCCAGTTCGAATCGGTCGGTGCGGCCCAAACAGTGGACATATTGGCGAGCCTGACGGCTAACACCGGCTCCTACCTCGCCACGCAGCAGAACTACCTACAGGGTGTTTCACAATTCAGCTTGCGTGGCGTGGGGCTGTCCTCCACCTTGGCACTCATCAATGGTCGCAGAGCCGGTATTGCGCCGGTTTCAAACGACGTGGGTCAGAGCTTCTTCGATATCAACACGCTGCCGGTGCTGCTGATCGAGCGTGTTGAGATACTCCGCGACGGGGCCTCTGCCACCTATGGTTCACAGGCGGTGGCTGGTGTCGCCAACATCGTAACCCGGCGGGGATTCACAGGGCTGGAAATTAGCGGTGGCTACCGGGACGCCAGCAATAGGGCCTACGATCTGGGATTTGCTTCTGGTGTCGGGATGTCGAGAGGCCACGTCAGCCTTTACGGCGCTTGGCTTGCGCAGGACGAGAACTTCCGCACCGACTTCGACTGGTTGATTCCCCGGGTCATCGACCCGGATGGAGACGGCGACATTGTTGATGGCTCCTTTGATTCGGGTCGGGGCTCGCCCGGCAGTTTCCGTCGCGCTGTAGCCAATCCCGACGGAACCTATTCCCCGTTTCAGTTTGGCGGCATTGACGCTCCTCGCTTGCCGGACCCGGATTGCAGGGCTGGCGGCGGCTATCCGAGTGGTTCCCTGTGCCGGATGGATTTCTCTGACCAGCGTACGATGGTCGCCGCCGAACGACGGGTGCAGTTCTTCGCCGAGGCCGAAATCCGCCTCACCAGAACCCTGACGCTCTTTTCCGAGGTCAGCAATTCGATTAATGAGGTGAAGGACCGCGTCGGCAACATGTTATTGTTCAATGGCAACGTCGAGCGCACAAACGAGTTCTTTGTGCCCGCCAATCATCCTTTCAACTTCTGGACCGATCCGGACAACGACGGCGTTCTTACTTACGTTGCACCCTCCAATTGGAATCCCGAGGTCCATGAGGCAGTCCCAGTCGGCTATTTCGGACGGCCGCTGGGCGCGGAGGCCGCTGGCGAAAACTCCGGCGACGAGTTGCGGAAATTCGACAATCTGAGGGTGATGATTGGTTTCGAGGCCGCCCTGCCTGGCGATTGGACTGGCGAAGGCTATCTCTCGCGTGCACGCTCGGACCTTTCGGTGAACGCGGAACGCCACTGGATAGCCGCGGAGTTTGCCCGGGCGGTTGTCGAAGGGCTGTGGAATCCTTTCGGCACGCGCTTGGTGGCGCCCGATCTGGTCACGCCCAAGACCGTAGAGGACGATGGGTTGGTGCCAGCGCTGGCTGGCCGACGTGCAGCTAACGATGCCGAAACGCTCAGCAGGTTCGAGGGCCTGCGGATTGAGTCCGCAAGCAGCGTTCAAAACGTGGCGGAGTTCGTGGCAACGGGCGACCTGTTCGAGTGGCGCGGCCTACCGGTGACCCTGGCCGTCGGCGGGCAATATCGCGAACTGCATTACGCGTACCGGCCAGACCCGCTCAACATTTCCGCAGAAGGTCCGCGGGAGGTCCGAGAGTTTCCCGTAAATGCGGATCAGCGCGTATGGGCGGTATTCGCCGAGAGTCTTATGCATTTCGGCAACCGCGCGGAGCTACAGCTTGCCGCACGCCACGAGCAGTATAATCAGGCCGGTGGCTCAACGGATCCGAAGGTCGCGGCCCAGTTCTTCGTTACTGACCGTATCTCGCTGCGCGCCTCCTGGGGCACGTCCTTCCAGGCGCCCAGCGTTTTCCAGGCAGCGGGTAACACCAGTTCCCGCACGCTTACCGACCCCTTTCGCTTCAACGGGCAGGGTATAGGCCGATGCTCCGTCGCACCATCAGGTGAGATCGTGAACCGTGGCGACAACTTCGCCGTCGCAACGGTGCTGCGCGGCGGAGAATTGAAGCCACAGACTGCGCGATCGGCCAACTTCGGCGTTCTCCTGGGGCCCCTCGACAATGCTGCTGTCAGCTTGGACTACTGGACGCTCGACTACCAGAGCGTTATCGCGCAGGGGCGCAGCTTCCAGGCGATCGTGGACGATGATTGCCGTGATGACGGCCGCCCCGACGATCCCCGCGTGCAAAGGGACTCCTCGGGACAACTCAGCGTCGTGACGACCGACTACGACAACGTTGGGGCGGTCCGCAGTCAGGGACTTGACGTCAATGCTTATGCCGATTTTGGATCGATCTTCGGCGACATCCGCGTCAGCGCCGACGCTACCTTATTGACCCGTTTCGACGTGAATCCGTCCGGTGTGGGCTTCAACGACCAACTAGGTAATCGCAACGACACCAACGGCTTCGCGCCCACGCCGGAGTTGCGCTTCAATCTGGGCGCCGCCTGGCGCCGCGGTCCCCACGCGGCTGGCCTGACCCTTCGGTACGTGGACTCGTACAAAAACGACGAGGTTGCGTCGCTGCCGAGAATCGCCGCCTGGACCACGTTGGACGCGAACTACAGCTACGTTCTAGACGACTTATTCGACGCCCGTGAGGTGACGCTCTTCCTTGGCGTCCGGAACCTGACCGACGAGGATCCGCCGCCACTGCCCAGTGGGCGGCCGGGCGTGTATCGCTACAACCTGCGGCCCGGGTACGACGGCTTTGTGCATGATATCAAAGGCCGCACGCTTTACGTTCGCTTTCGCTTCCGCCCGTGGACCTGAAGCAGCGTCTTGGCGAACGCCTAACCCATCTTCACCGTCTCACAAGCGCCAAGCTTTCCTGAATTAGATTCCATATTAAAATTAGAGCGTGATCTGACCTGATTGAATCTTTGGAGATTCACAGGGCTTTGGATTTGTGATTCAAGATGTCGGCCGGAGTGAGGAGGCCGGCCTGGATGTCGAGAGCCCTTTCCCTTGATCTTCGTATTCGAGTTTGTATGGACGTATGTGGACGGTGTCGTCGCAGGAGATGCGGGCGCTGCTGACGTCGCGCAATTCCATCAAGGACGCCATCATCAACATGGAGCTCTCGCTGCGCGGCCTGCCGCGCAACTTCGGCCTCAGGGTCGATCCGGTCTCCAAGGGCTGTTACGACGTCCGTGTCCGGGAGCTGATCGCCGGCAACGCAATGCTCGAAGCCGCGGCCGAGCCGATCCTGCGCGCACGCAAGGCGCTGCGCCGCGAGCTTGCCGGGCCGGAGAATCTCGCCCGCAACCTCGCCGGCGGGGACGCAGTGTGCCGCCTTCTGATGACCATGCCCAGCGTCGGCCACGTCATCGCCTTGACCTTCAAGTCCGCGGTCGACGATCCTGGGAGGTTTAGACGATCGAAGGATGTCGGTCCCTGGGTGGGGTTGACGCCGGGACGGGACCAGTCCGGCGAGCGGGATTTCGTCGGCAGCATCACCAAGTGCGGCGACGCAGGATTACGCACGGCGCTCTACCAGGCGGCCACAGTCATGCTGCACCACGGCGGCCCGAACTGGTTGAAGGCCTGGGCGGTACGTCTGGCGGAGCACCGCAGCAAGAAGCGCGCGACCATCGCTTTGGCCCGGCGCATCGGCGTCATGCTTCACACGATGTGGCGGGACGGCACCGTGTTCCGCTTCATGCGCGCCGAGGCGATGGCGCTTCGCACGGTATAGGCGCGGCTGCATCCCACCGGCAATCAGAAAAGAGAGGAGAAAAGAGTCGCGCCTGAAGGTGGCGATCCACCAGTGTCCCCTCGCCGGGACGCGGTTCCCGATGATGCACGTTGCCTGCCTTGTTCACCGAACCGCCTCCTCGATGTCGGGTACGCTAATCAGGTCGGCACCTGGGAATCGTCTTGGACCAGGCATAGCGTCGGCAGCCCTCGGGCTGACCACGAACGGAAGCGAGAGCCTGGCGACGGACACATTGGAGATCGCTCCTTCTCCGAACCGTAACTGGACGGCCTCCGGGACATCCTGACCCCACCGGGAGCCAAACAATCTGGCCCAGATGCCGTGGCTCGTGAACGAGAATCCGAGCTGGGACGGCCGACTATTAAAAGTCGTTCTTGACGGGGAACGCCCCATTACGGAAGGCAAGCAGCCGATGCCTTGCGTGCCTACGGATGTTGGTTCCTTTATCTGCCGCGGTACTCACCCGATCTGAACCCGATCGAAAAGGCGTTCTCCAAGCTGAAAGCCCATCTTCGCAGGATCGGAGCCAGAACCTTTACTGAAGTCTTTGCTGCAATCGGAGAAATCTGCGACATGTTCATTCCCGATGAGTGCCAGAATTATTTCGAAGCCGCCGACTATGTTGCACGGTAAAACCGATTGGCTATAAAACAACCGGACCAGCCAAACGGTCTAATTAGGCTCGTGGTTGGCGAGCTGCTCAATAATCCGTTCCAATATGTCAGAAGTGTCTTTAAACTCGGGCTCACGGGCACGAGAATTTGTAGCCGCGACATAGGCTTTGCCGGTTGCGGGAGCGATCCACAATGCAATGTACCATGATGTGTTGCTGCCAGTATGCATTCTCACGGTGCGCTCGGCCCAATCCGGGGCTCTAGTAATCCATCCTGCGGCGTAGAAGTTCCCAGCTGTTGGCGTAATAAGATGGTCCAAATCCTCACGGCTCAGTATGAACGGCGGCGCCTCCAGCAAATACAAAGCCATGAACTTAGCGTAGTCTTGAATGGAAACATGCACGGTACCGGCCGGGCCAAGAGCCTCCGCATTGTCAATCTGATTTGGAATCCATTGGCCGGTCTCGTTGTCGCGCCTATGTCCCCAAGGCTGATCTATTTGCTCCGGAGTTCCTGGCGCACCGAAGCCGGCGCTGGACATGCCGAGCGGCTCGAACAATCTTTCTTGCATCAGCATCTCCCAGCTTTTGCCGGTGATCTTCTCAGCCATTGAACCAGCGACCATATACGCGAGATTTGAATACATGAATTCGCCAATATCGGCAGCACGGGGCTCGGTGAGATTGTCGCGTAGAATGGCGCGGCGGCGCTTGATGATGTCTTTATCCCGATGTGACCGCCATTGAGCAGCATTTCCTTTGATTCCTCCGGCCATGGTGATCAGCTGCCAGAGCGTTACCTCATGATAATCGCCGTGAATATCGTTCAGTAATTCGGGAAATACATCAGCGACCGTCGTCTCCCATCCCTTGTCAAAGGTGCCATCGGCAACCAGCGTAGCCAGCATGGTTGAGGTCATCGCCTTGGTGTTTGAGCCGATGTGGACCAAGTCCGTGACGAGAAATTCCTCTGACGAATCCGCCTTGCGCAGACCATCCGAGGCAATGGCGCGAATACCTTGGCCATCGACGATCGCGGCAACCAGTCCCACCGCATCCCCCGCCTCCACCGGAGCACTCAGATACGCTTTGATTGATTCATCAGAATTTGATCGCCGACTCTCGGGATTTACTACGCATGCCACTGACATGTTGATGTAGGCATCCAATTGAAGGTTGCGAATGCCCTGCTGCGCCAGAAGAGAGAAATTATCGAAATCTGCCGGTTGTTGAAAGACGATATTGACGTGGAACTGATTAGACTCTGGAACAAAACCAATATCTGCCGCAATTTCCGAAAAATCTATCGCACGGGTCTCATTGGCCATCATATCGAAGTTTACTGTACCCAGTTGGGTGCCGTCGTTGGCATCAAAGACATTGCCACGATATGTACCCGCAGAATCCGCGTAATTGTGCAAGAAGATTGTGGCTGGATAGTCGGCGATACGCGACGTATGGACGTTGGTAAGTGCCATATTTATGAGTGAGTAGTCCACGTCCTCCCGAAAGGTGCAACGGGTGGCGTTCTCGAAAAAACCTGTCATGCTATTCCATACGACATGCTGAAATGTCGGTAGGTTGTTCTGATGGGGACTTTGCACATAAAGTGAAATTGTATCGTCACCGTCCCTTAGTCCCGAAACACCGATTTCATCGAAAATGTCATCAATGGAGTACTGAGGTGAGGCCCACGCTGCGACCTCGAATTCCGCTGTTCCGTAGCTTTCGCCCGAAGGAGAACCTATCACAGTAACATTGAAGGTGGTGGGCAAGCCAAGAAGGTTGCCATTTCCTAGGCGTATGTATGAGTAGTTATTGCCTTCCCCTCTAAAAATTGGTGCTATTATGGTATATTGGCTTCCATCATGCTCTGAAGGCTGCTCGACACTTCCCTTCGCCTCGGCAGGCAAGGGCTCGTTGAGCACAAATAAAATTAAAGCGATATACTCGGAGTCCTTGAAAACCCGAATATGAAGACTTGAGGTCCTGGACTGGATCGATTCAGGTAATCCAATGATCCATCCCGGTTTTCTCACTTCTCCGGAACGTCGCGAGCTTGAGGCCTGCGTGCGCAGTCATCGCGAAGATCATGGAGTTGGGCGACGTGCGAATGCGATCCTTCTTCTGGATGATGGCAAATCCTGTCAGATGATCGCCGAGTTTTTGTACCTGGACGACGATACGGTTCGGGGCTGGTACAAGACCTTCCGGGAGAACGGCTGGGAGTCGCTTGCGGTTGATGGCTGGAAAGGCGGCCATTCCCGGCTGACGGCTGGTCAGGAAACTGCACTGTGCGACTGGCTTGACGGACGGTTTTGCCGGTCGACGGTTGAGATCAGAGCCTACATCTCTGCTGAATTTGGTCTGGAGTATTCTCACTGCGGGTGCCTCAAGGTGTTGTCCCGCCTGGGGTTCGAGTATCGCAAGCCCAAGGCCCTGCCGCGCGTTGCGTCAGTTGAAAGTCAGGCTGCATTCATTGCGCTCTACAAGAAGCTGATGCGAGACCTGCCCGCCGACGAAGCCGTCTACTTCGCAGATGCGGTGCACCCGGAATACCAGTCCAAACCTGCCTTTGGATGGGTGAAGGCCGGGTCGAACCCCGCTGTGCTCGGCACGGCAGGGCGAGGGCGTGTAAACATTCACGGCGCGCTCAATCTCGAAACCTTCGACGCGCCCTTTGTCGAACCGACCACGGTTGATGGTAAGAGTGCTGCGCAGCTTCTGGCCAAAATCGAAGAACGCAACCCCGACAAGCGTCTCATACATGTCTTATGGGACAATGCCGCCTATCACAAAGGGCCGGACGTCAGGAACTTCCTGGCGAGGCCAGACTGTAGACTCCACTTGATCCCACTGCCGCCATATTGTCCACATCTCAACCCCATCGAGCGCCTCTGGGCTGTCCTGCACAAATACGTCACCCACAACCGACATTACCCAACTCAAAAGCAATTCGCAGACGCCGTCCTGGCATTCATGCGGGAAACCATCCCAAGGGAATGGAGAACATTCCGTGACCAGGTATCAGACAATTTCAGCCTCATAACCCACGACAAATTTCGGGTTTTGGCGTGAGGGCGGTATAAGTGAGTTTGGTGGGTCCCATAGATTTTGCTTGTTGTTTTGGAGAAATCGAGTATAGCTGCGTCGGCATTGATGTTCCTTTTGCATGTCGTGACGGGCGAAGTGCTAGAGCAACCCTTGAACCGAGCGTCCCTTAAGCACCAGGAGGAGCAAGCTGGCCCAGAGAGCCGCATCTCCGGTTTGGAGCCAAGAGAAGTTGTCGGCGGTGTGCTCGGCGCAAGGGTTGGTTGTCTGGCATGGGTGCTGCTGCTGGTAGGCAGTTCTAGTGTGGCCGCCGAGACTCACGGCATTGCCATGCACGGGTCACCCAAATACCGCCCGGATTTCGAACATCTGGATTACGTCAATCCCGAGGCTCCGAGGGGCGGAGAGTTGGGGCGTGCGGTAACTGGTACTTTCGATAACCTCAACCCTTTCATAATCAAGGGCGTTCCGGCGCAAGGCCACCATCTAATTTTCGAGAGCCTATTGAAGCGGACTCAGGATGAGCCGTTCTCGCTCTATGGGCTTATTGCAGAGTCGATCGAGGTGCCGGACGACCGCTCCGCAATCACGTTCAAACTAAGGCCGGAGGCACGTTTTCATGATGGTGCCCAAGTCACCGCTGAAGACGTCGTCTTCTCCTGGAAGACCCTTAAGGAGCTAGGTCTGCCCAATCACCAGCTCTACTACAACCAGGTCCAACGCATTGAGCGACCGGATTCGCACTCGGTAAGGTTTGTCTTCTACGCCGAATCACAGAACCGCGAACTACCAATGATTCTTGGCCTGATGCCGATCCTGTCAAAGGCCTACTACGCGACGACTAAGTTCGAAGAGACAACGCTCGATCCGCCGCTTGGCAGCGGTCCTTACCGTGTTTCAGGTGTAGATGTCGGTCGCAGCATTGAGTATCGCCGCGATCCTGACTATTGGGGACGTGACCTACCGATTAACCGCGGCCAATACAATTTTGACCGCATTTGGTTCGACTACTATCGCGACGGCGACGTTATGATGGAGGCTTTCAGGGCGGGTGAGTACAACTTCCGCAATGAGCACTCGGCGCAACGCTGGGCGACTGGGTACGACTTCCCCGCGGTGGCCGATGGTCGCGTCAGGCTTGAACTCTTGCCACATGGCCGACCTTCGGGGATGTTTGCCTTCGTCTTCAATACACGAAGACAGGTTTTCTCTGATCGTAACGTCCGTCACGCGCTTGCTTACGCTTTCGATTTCGAGTGGGTCAACAAGAACCTTCTTCACGGGGCGTATGTACGCACAAAAAGTATCTTTGATAACTCCGACCTTGACTCGGGCGATGTTCCAAAAGGACCGGAGCGGGATTTACTTGAGGCGTTTCGCGGGCGGTTACCGGCCAAGCTATTCGTGAACTCTTACTCTCCGCCAGGCGCTGGTGGAGGTATACGCGCCAATCTTCTGGCGGCAAGCCGCTTGCTGAACAACTCCGGGTGGACCGTAAGGGAGGGGCAGCTCGAACGATCGGCCGATGGCTTGCCGATGACATTTGAGATTTTGCTATTGCATCGCGAGAACGAGAAGGTCGCGCTTGCTTTTGCCCGAAATCTCAAGCGGCTGGGCGTCGTAGCCCGGGTCCGTACCGTCGATACCGCGCAGTATCAATATCGGCTTAATACCTACGATTTTGACATGATCATCTACCACTGGGGAGTGTCGCTTTCGCCAGGTAACGAGCAAGCCTACTATTGGTCAAGTGCGGCGGCCGAAGAGGAGGCGACACGCAATTATCCTGGGGTACGGAATCCCGTCGTCGATGAGCTCATTGATCGTATAACTAAAGCTCAGGACCGCCAATCCTTCGTTTATAATGTCAAAGCGATGGATCGTGTGCTGCTGTGGGGATACCACTTTATCCCCCTCTACCACCTCAAGGATGATCGCGTTGCCTATCGGAAGGCGCTTGGCCGTCCGGAGAACACGCCACTCTACGGTTTCTTCTTGGAGGCATGGTGGGAAGACCCCGCAAGGGCCGCGATCAATCGGTGATCTTCCTGTTGTTCCTGCTGTTTACCTGGCATTGTCAGACTACATGGCTCGGAACATAAGAAGACATAATACTCCATCGTGAAGTGAAGAACACCATCTCGGATGTTTCAGTCAGGGCAATCGACTGAATATCATTGCCGGATGATTGTCTCCATGTAGTCGTCATCCCAGGCGGCAGAGCGGCGTTTTTGCGGCAGGCTCATTTTGCCGGGTACGCGGCGCAATACGTTCATCGCTGCATGACTGATTGTGGCAAAATTGGCTGCGGCATTTCCAGTTCTGATACGGCAGTCATCCTGGCGGAGGGTGACGTCTAAGAGCCTGACCCGAAAAGAGTTGAGCGGTTTCAAGGGTTTGTGATTCAGTTCGTTTGGAAGCCGAACGGAGTCACCTATGCCCTGGACCGAAACCGCTCGCCGGGAGTATCGGCGGGACTGCCCGCGATATGCAAGCGATCTGCCCGGCGATGAATGGTCTCTGATCGAGCCGTTCATGCCGTCACCTTGCCGTATCGGCCGCCCGCGCACGACCGATCTGCGCGAGATCGTGAATGCGGTTCTTTATATGGCCTCGACGGGATGCCAATGGCGGCAGCTGCCCAAGGACTTCCCGCCGGTCTCTACGGTGTAGCGCTATTTCTACCAGTGGCGCGACAACAGGGTGTGGCACACGATCCGCTTCCATCTGGCCATGCGGGTGCGCGAGTGCAGGTGTGATCGACAGCCAGACGGTGAAAACCACCGAGGCAGGCGGGGTTAGCGGCTATGACGCCGGAAGGAAGGTCAAAGGTCGCAAGCGCCATGCTGTCGTCGATACCACCGGCATGCTCTTCGGTCTCGTCGTTCATGCAGCCGATGTCCAGGACCGCGACGGCGCGGCGGCCGTGCTGAAATCCATACGCCATGCCTGCCCATGGCCGCGCCACCTGTTCGCCGATGGCGCCTATGCCGGGCCGAAGCTGCACGCTGCCCTGAGCAGGATCGGAAAGTGGACGCTCGAAATCGTCAAACGCTCCGACACCGCAAAAGGTTTCGAAGTCCTCCCCCGACGGTGGGTCGTCGAACGCACCTTCGCATGGCTCAGACGCTGTCGCAGGCTCGCAAAGGACTGGGACAAGTCCATCGCCTCCAGCGAAGCTTGGATCAACATCGCTCACATTCGACTCACAAAACGAAGACTCGCAAGGTATTGTCAACATTGAACGAGTTTCGAGTCAGGCTCTAAGACCCAGTGCAAATTGTTTTCCACCTGCCAGTGATTACGGATGTGGCGTGCCATATTCTCAGGGCTATCACTGAACGATGAGATGTAAAATTGCCGAACCGTTTTGACTTTTCCCCTGATTTCACGCCTGTATTCGGTCATGATCACGGCCTTCAAGCCCGGCCGGTTATGGCGCTTTGTGAGCCATTCTGTATCTGAGCAGACCGTGCAACGGCGTTTTTCAATGCGCCCGTGATCGCCATCAAGGGTTTCGCTTTTCTGGATGAAAGCCGCGCCGATCCCCCGGTGCGGATGCTCCTCGAAAAACAGTTCGATATCCTCGTGTAAGTAGCCCTGATTGCCTTTGAGGCCGATTACATAATCTGCGTCTTGAGCATGACTTGCTGGCAGACTTTGCGCTGGCATCCCATTCTGGCATCCCATTGCGTCAATGGTCACGATAGCCCCCTTGAGCGTCAGCAATGCCAGCCATTCGTGAATCGCCGCGATCTCATTGGATTTATCATCGACTTTGCGCTGCCCAAGAACGAGTTGCTGATTGCAGGCCCAAGCTGAAACCATATGAATGGCAGCCTTGTTGGAGCCCATATCAAATGACCGCCGAAGGGTTTTACAGTCAACGGCGACACCCCCTTCAAGCGGTTCATGCAAGCTTGTGACCCAGGCGATGAAGCACCGTTGGAACGCTTCCATATCCAGACGGGCAAATAGTATTCCCAATTGATCATGGCTTGGCGTCCCCTTCTCGATGGGCAGAAAACGGCGCAGGAATTCCAGCTTCTTTTCACCATACAGTGCGATTGAGGTCCAACTATAATTCGATTGTCGCGCATTATTTTGGCGGTTTCTCGCACTGTATTATTTGGCTTGACAGTAACTAGGTTCTGACGACTGATTACGTCGGCATTGTCAGAGTAACTGGTTAGGGCCAACTCTCTTGGGCCCTTGTTTCCCGGGTTTAGTCACTGAAGCATTGGTTCGCTTGGAATTGACCA
The DNA here is from genome assembly GCA_965207985.1 of Rhodospirillaceae bacterium. GTDB lineage: Bacteria > Pseudomonadota > Alphaproteobacteria > Rhodospirillales > Rhodospirillaceae > CBDBND01. The sequence continues at coordinate 90,757 of CBDBND010000033.1, forward strand.
AGCAAGATGTGGCTCGGAACGGCGAAAATGCACCTCACTAGACTAACAAATTAATTTAGTCTGACAATGCCTTCCATTCCTCATTTAAGGGCTTTCTTCTTCAAGGAAATCTTGCCCTTAGAACCTTTCTTATCATAGGTATGCATATTATGTGCGGAGTTTAGGATATTCCGGATATGAGCACACCTCGCAATGGTAGCGTCAAGAATCTTGCGCACTTATGATCTGGCGGTGCTCACGCGGTAGTCGGTTGTTGCTCAAGTTGTTGTTGGTTTAGCGTGTCCATATTCAGGTATCGGCGTGTTCCCCATTTCGTACCTGCAATGTGCCGTAATCTGGCCGCGCACAGCATCACGGCCGACTGACCATCCGGAAAGGCGCCGACCACACGGGTTCTTCGCCGAATCTCCCGGATGATGCGTTCCATCGGGTTGTTGGTCCGGATACGTACCCAGTGGTTATCCGGGAAACGATAGAACGTCAGCGTTTCCTCAATCGCTTCCTCGACCAGGTCGGCCGCCTTGGAAAGACGCATCTGCTTGAGCTGGTCGACGATATTAGCGGCCTTGGCGCGTGCTGAGTCCAGACTCTCCTGGGCGTGGATGGCCTTGAGCATCCGGGCCACTTCCTTCACCTTGACGTTTGGCACATGGCTGAAGACGTTGCGATAGAAGTGCACCATGCAGCGCTGCCAGTCGGTCTCGGGGTAGTAGTCGTGGACGGATTCCTTCAGTCCAAGGCAGGCGTCGGAGATCACCAGCTGCACGCCGTTGAGGCCACGCTCCTTGAGGTGCCGCAGGAAGCCGCTCCAGCCGCTCTTGTCCTCTTTGTGGCCCTCGGCTACCCCGAGGATACGACGGTAGCCATCAACGCCAACACCGATAGCGACGAGCACTGAGACATTGCGTACTTCGCCGGCCCAGCTGCGCTTGAGGACAACACCGTCGAGGTAGACGTACGGGTACTCACCCTCGATCGGCCGGTTGCGCCACGCCTCGATGTGCTTGTACACCTTCTGGTTGAGCTTCGAGACCGTTCCAGACGATACCCGGGTACCCCATAGGGCTTCAGTGATGTCCTCGACCCGGCGCACGGATACACCGGCCAGGTACATCTCGATCAGCGACTCCTCGATCGAGCTTTCACGCCGCCGATAGCGCTCGACAATCGCCGTCTCGAACGCCTGCTTGCGCAGCTTCGGCATCTTCAGCGTCACCTCACCGGCCTTGGTGTGAAGCTTGCGGTCGTAGCTGCCGGCCCGGTAGTCAGTACGCTCCGGACTACGCTCGTAGCGCTGCGCCCCGCACAGCGCGTCCGCTTCGGCATCCAGTAGGCCGTTGAGCGTCTCCTCAACCGTACCCCGGACCAGCTCGCCCAGGTGGTCGTTGATCCGCTTCTCGTCAATCTGAACGACGTTGCCCAAGGGCTTCTTGCTATACTCTGTCATGGTGGTGGTCTCCTCTGTGGTTCGTTAGATCTCGACAATCCAACTTCACCACATGAGCCACCGCCTCCTCAAAATGTGCGCAAGAAAAGATACGTTATCTGCTGAGCGCTACGAACGCAGTGAGGCCCGTCGCGATACGCGGGCCGGCAGTTACGAGAGGAAGCTTCAGACACGGGCTGGCGAGGTTTCTCTGAAGGTTCCCAAGCTGCGCCGTCAGACCTTTGAGACGGCGATCATCGAGCGTTACCGGCGTCGGGAGGCATCGGTCGAAGAGGCCTTGATGGAGATGTATCTGGCCGGTGTTTCGGTACGGCGTGTGGAGGACATCACCGAGGCGTTGTGGGGCACGCGGGTTTCGCCAGGAACCGTCTCGAACCTTAACAAGAAAATCTATGAGCAGATCGACGCTTGGCGCAATAAGCCGATTGCGGGCGATCATCCCTATGTGTATGTGGACGGCATCGTCCTTAAGCGCAGTTGGGCCGGCGAAGTGCGTAATGTTTCGCTATTGGTGGCGATCGGCGTCAACCAGGAGGGCTTCCGCGAGATCTTGGGCATCGTTGAGGGTGCCAAGGAGGATAAGGCGGGATGGGGCGCATTCCTTAAGCATCTCAAGGCGCGCGGGCTGTCAGGCGTCCAGTTGGTTATCTCTGACGCCTGTCTGGGTTTGGTAGAGAGTATAGCGGAGGTCTGCCCCAAGGCCCGCTGGCAACGCTGCGTCGTCCATTTCTACCGCAACATCTTCAGCCATGTTCCTTCGACCAAAGTGCGCGAAGTTGCCCACATGCTGAAAGCTATCCACGCCCAGGAGAGCCGAGAGGCCGCGACCAGGAAAGCCGAGGACGTTATCTTCTCTCTCAAGAGCACTAAGCTGACCACGGCAGCCGAGTTGGTCGAGAGCCACATTGAAGAGACTTTCAGTTTCTATGCTTTCCCTGACCAGCACTGGATCAAGCTCAAGACCAACAATCCACTAGCAGGCTGCTGAAAAACGATCGGCCGAGCGATCATCTCGGCAATTTTGTTTTCGTATGAGCCATTTTCCGATTCTATTTTTTCGCGGACGCCCATCCATTGATTCTTTCGTTTCGCGAGGTGGGCTCTCGGCCGAGTTTTTCAGCAGCCTGCTAGAGCGAATCATGCGCGAAATCAGACGCCGTACCCGCGTAGTCGGAGCGTTCCCTGACGGTCAATCGGCGCTCAACTTGGCTGCAGCAAGGTTAAGACACATAGCCGGAAGCAAATGGTCCCTAAAACGATACATGAATATGAATCTACTCACGCAGCAAAGGAACACGGCCTGACCAAATCAGCCACCAGCCCAATACAAAAAGTGCGAAAGATTCTGGACACTACCCAAGTTTTAAGCCGTCCCAAAATGCTACCGGTTTTACGGAATTGGCGGGTATCATAATTTATGAAACCAATCATCGCACTAAAGCAGACAGCCAAAATGATTGATCTCAGTACAGGAAAGACGGAGGTAAAGAGGACAAGAACTGTCAGAAACGATAAAGAATATGATGCTCTACTCCAAGCAGTAGCCCAAGGATACTTGAAAAAATTCCCCAACCAAAACCCGAGTGGCAAATACAAATTAACCGTCACTTCCACCATTACCTACCTCATATAAATACGTGGTGCACGAAATGGAAAAGATGTTTGAACTTGAGGAGGGGTTTAGTCCGATGAAATATTTAAGTGATATTCAGGACTCCGTAGACGTGTCAGCCATCTTTGACTTGGTTATAGACTCAGCTAAGTCCCGTTCTGTCAAGTCAGACAAGGGTGGGTCTCGGGAGGACTAGATCTAGTATGCTCGGGCCTGTTCTGCTCGGGTGCTATATCTTGTGTCAGTCTGTCCCACCATGCCAGACCACTACGAATGTACAATAGCGCTTTTTGTTTTATTTGCCGTGGCAGGATTAACCGCGCCGTTGGCCCACGCACAAAATGCCGGAAATCAGCCACTTACCCTTGCCTTAGAAGAAATCGTCGTCACGGCAACGTCTCGGACTTACAATAATTCCGTTGTCACGGAACAAATGACCCATCAGCAAACCCCGCTGACCAGCGCATTGGCGGTTATCGACAATCTGCCGGGCGTATCGATCCAGGAAGGCAACACCTTTGGATTTGACGACTGGTCAACCACGATCTCAGTTCGTGGGTTTCAGGTCAGCTTGGACGAGCAGCAGATTGGAATCACTATCGACGGCATACCCAATGGCAATTCCAACTATGGCGGCGGCGCGAAAGCCAACCGATATATCGACACCGGCAACCTGCTAGGTGTGCAAGTATCCCAAGGAACCGCCGATATCGCCTCAAAATCGAATGAAGCACTGGGCGGTACGCTGAACTTTCTAACGCAAGGACCAGATACGGCAAAACGCTTGCGGGTGGTGGGTACCATTGGGGAGTTTGATTCCCAACGCTATTACTTTCGTTATGACACCGGTGAACTGTTCAACAGCGATACCTATGCATGGATTTCCCTTTCCCACCAGGAGGCGACGGACTGGGTCAACGCTGTGGCAGAAAATCAACGGGATCATATCGCAGCGAAGGTCACCTCGACCGTGTCCGGTGAAGTCGACTTCGCTGCCTATTTCTCATACGACGACACCCACGAGGATAACTACCAGCGGCTGTTCTCCCCTGCCGATTTCGCCGGCAATCCGGAATGGGACCGGCTGACGGCGGAATGGACCGGTTTGCCTTACGTCGACCAATTGTACCGTCCGGCGTGGTCGACGCTGCGCGAGAATCTGCTGGCGTATCTCAAGGCGGACTTTATCGTGTCAGAAGATCTGGCATTGAACACCGCCGCTTACACTCATCACAACTATGGCCGTGGCGACTGGGTGCCCCCTATCTGGTCAACGTCACCGATGACGGCATCGGCAATCCCGAATCCGCATTCCTAGGCGGACCAACGGTACATGGCGGCGGTTTTCTTAACCGGATCTACTTTGTCGATCCCACTGGCCTTGCCCTTACCCCAACACCAGGATGCGTTTCCTCTATTCTCTTCCCTTATGGTGGTGCCGGGGCGGAGAGTGACCCTGCCTGCCATCCGGCCGGTGCCATTCCGGTGCAGTCCTACCGGCACACCCACTATGGCAAGAAACGCTATGGTATCACCGGTGACTTTGAATACACGGCCATGTTTGGCGACACGGAGAATGTGTTTCGCGGCGGCATCTGGTATGAGGACAATTCCCGTCACGAACACAGGGATTGGCACAAGATAACGGATACCCGGATTCCCGGCGCTGAGTTCGACGATCCACCGTATTGGACGCAATATGATCGGAAATACCCACAAACCACACTCAAGTGGTATTTGGAAGACAGCGTTACATTCGGTCCGGTCACCGCTATCTTTGGTGTCAAGCAGTTTCTGGTGGGTCTGGAGCGCCAAGACCTGTTTGGTGATACCCAAGATATTAAGGTCAATTCCGACTCCGAGATTTTGTTTTCGGGCGGCGTCGTGTGGGTGGCGGCGGACGGGTTTGAACTGTTCGCCGGATTTGCGGAGAACTTTAAACCCTTCTCCGACAACATCCTCGAACGTCCGGCGTCGGACTTTGGCACCCTAGAGCCGGAAACGGCGGAAAACTATGACATTGGATTACGCTACTGGGGTGATCGGTTCGGTGCGTCCTTAAACTATTGCCGCATCAAGTTCAGCAACCGTATCATCTTCCTGGACAACGAAGGGGTATCGGGACCCAACTTCCTCATCGGCACCAACGGCACCTATTTTAATGCCGGCGGGATTGAGTCCAACGGGTTTGAGTTTTCAGGTGAGGCTTTGGTCAGTGATGCACTGTCACTCTATGCGTCCTACACCTACAACCATTCAAAGTACCTGGGAACCGGCGATGAGTTAGTCGACTCAGAGGTTGGCATCACGCCCGGCAATTCGGTGGTTAATCAGCCGGAACACATGTTTGTGGTCTCGGCAGATTGGCAAAAAAGCATTTACCGAGCCGGGGTGTCGGCAAAGTACACGGGCTCCCGATTTGTTCGTTTCGATAACACCTGGGCCACGAACGACTATATCACCACCGACATTTATATTGGCGTATCGGGGGCAGATTTAAGAGGTTCATTGGATAGCATCGACATGAGCCTCGTGGTCAATAATGTGTTTGACGTGGATTACCTCGCCGGTATCGCCGGTCAGGGCGCTTGGATTGGCGCACCGCGGACAGTCACGTTCACGCTCACGACCGACTTCTAGATCTGCCAACATTCTGCCCACACATCGAAGCGGGCAGGCAACCGATGCCTTGCAGGCCAACGGATGTTGGTTCCTCTATCTGCCGCAGTACTCACCCGATCTGAACCCGATCGAAATGGCGTTCTCCACGCTCACAGCACATCTCCGCAGGATCGGAGCCAGAACCTTAACCGAAGTCTTTACTGCAATCGGAGAAATCTGCGACAGGTTCGACGCCGATGAGTGCCGGAACTATTTCAGAGCTGCCGGTTATGTTTCTGGGTAAAACCGAATGGCTTTAGGTATGTAATTCCCTATTCTATTATGTTGCAGAATAGAACCTCACATAAATACACGAAAATACACAAGCACGGTGCTATGAGCTTGCTGTTGGTTTCATACCTTTCGTGGCCGATAGGTATGAAGCCATCCGAACCAGTCCCGTGGGGGTTTATGGGTTCGTCATCAGCTCATTCCTCTCCTCATGGGGCTGTTTTGGTTCTTGTGCCCTGTTTTGTGGCTGGTTTTGTCAAGTTAAGGTCAATAATCCCCTTCCGTTTACCGTTCCTATACCGTTAGTCTCGCCGCTGCCGGGCGAAATGGCCCGGATTTAGGGACAGATTTGTCTGTGTTAACCAATGGTTTAGGGGACGCCGTGAAAGTATCGTGGGTTGCATGCGGCTTGACCGTATTGGTGGTGTCGACCACACCGGCGCTGGGCGAGGGCCTTGACTACTTTGTCCCCGATGGGGCGACGTACGATTCCGATGTTCCGGTTCCCGCTGACATTGTCGGTTATGACATCGGGGATTACGTCTCCCGTCCCGGCACCCTCAATGACTACATGCGCGCCGTCGCCGATGCATCTGACCGTGTTCAACTTGAAACCATCGGCTGGTCGCACGAGCGCCGGCCCATATTGCTGCTGACTGTTTCTTCTCCCGAAAATCTTGCCCGGCTGAACGAGATCCGAGAGCAACACCTGGCGCTTAGCGACCCTGGTTCCACCCAAACCGTAACCGACGAAATGCCGGCGATCACTTGGCTGGGTTTCGGTGTCCATGGCGACGAGGTCAGCTCTATGGATGCGGCGCTGTTGACGGTTTATCACTTGGCAGCGGCGACGGATCCGGCAACCGTCGCCCAACTTGAAAACACGGTCGTTCTGCTGGTGCCGGTGCTCAATCCAGACGGGTATAACCGGGCGTCCACATCTCTCAACACTTACCGCGGTGAGGTCCCTGTCGCCAATCTGCAGCATGCGGAACACAACGGCACCTGGCCGAGGGGGCGCACCAATCACTATTGGTTCGACCTCAATCGTCAATGGGTGGCCCGTACCCAGCCGGAAGCGCAGGCTTGGGGGGCGCAGTATCAAAAATGGAAACCCAATGTGCTGATCGATTTCCATGAAATGAATATCGATTCCACGTACTTCTTCAGCCCCGGCATCCCGGCCCAGCGCAATCCTTACATTCCCGATCGGACGACGGAACTCACCCGTACCGTCGGCACCTACGCCCAGGAATACCTGGACAGTCAGCAGGATCTCTATTTCTCCGAAGAATTATTTGACGACTACAACCCGGCCATGGGCTCCAACTATCCGCTGTTCAACGGCAGTGTGGCGTTCCTCTTTGAAAACCGGGGGTTTGAAGGCTTGTTGGCGGAAAGCCCCAATGGCGACATCACCTTCGCCTCCCGGGTGCGGCGTCATTTCCGCATCGCCCTGTCCATGGTCAGGGCGTCGTCGGATTTGCGAACGACCCTTCTGCAATTCCAAAAAGACTTTGCCGCAATGACGCGGCAAGCGGCCAACTCCGACCGGGTCAAAGGGTATGTATTCAAAGCGCCGGGCGATCCGGCCCGTATGTTCCATTTTATCGAGATGCTCGACCGTCTCGACATCGCCGTTTACCGGCTCGGGAGCACGCTTCGGGAAGGGGGGACAACCTACCGCTCCGACGACAGTTATATTATCCCCACTGCACAACCGTCCTACCGGGTCATTCGCGCCATATTTGAAACCCGCACGCGATTTGGTGATGTGGTGTTTTACGACGCGACAACCTGGACCAAACCCTTAGCCTTCGGGCTCGACTACGAAGACCTTTCCTCGGTCGGTGATGATCTTTTGGGGAGTCGCGTCGACCCGGCGTTTCCCGCGCAGAACCCGCCAGACCGGGCGGCCTATGCCTATGTCTTTGCCTGGGACGGATACTACGCCCCGCGCGCCTTGGCCCGCATCTTGAAAGCGGAGGGACACGCCCGGGTCGGCACTAGGCCGTTCACCATGATGACCACCCAAGGCGACGTCGATATGCGCCGCGGCGCCGTCATCATTCCCGTGGGCGACGGTCAACCGCTCAGCTCCGATGATCTGTTTGACATCATGACCATCATTGCGGCGCAGGATGGCATTGAAGTGTATGCGGCCATTACCGGCCGGACGGCAGACGGTATTGATTTCGGCGGCAACTACGCCATACCGCTCGAGATGCCGCAGATTCTCATGCCCATAGGCGAACCGATCCAGTTCTACGATGCCGGTGAGCTCTGGCACCTCATGGACCACCGGATGCAAATCCCCGTGGTGATGCGCGATGCAGGCGCATTTGGAAACATCGATTGGTCGCGCATTACCCACCTGGTTCTGCCCGAGGGCAATTACAGCGGCTTCGACGAAGACCAAGTAAAGCAAATCGGGGAATGGGTGACCGGCGGCGGCACGCTGATCGCCATAAAGCGCGGTGCGCTGTGGGCCGTAGAAAAGAAGTTTGTCGATGTGGAGGTCATCGACGACTTCGCCATCGTCGGGTTCGGCGCGCCGATCAAGGACAAAGAGGAGGATGAAGAAGAGAACGAAGACCAAGAAAAGAGTGAACCATTGCCTGACCGTCAGGATTACGCCAACAAGGAGAGTATCGAACAGGCCCAGCGCATCCGTGGCACCATCTTCCGGGCGGATCTGGATACCACCCATCCCATCGGCTTCGGCTACCGGTCACGCGACCTCGCCACTTACAGGGAAAATCGCATCATTCTCGGCCGCTCAAAGAATCCCTTCGGCACGGTGGTGCAATACACCGACAACCCGCTGATCAGCGGCTATGCCAGCGCCGAGAATGTGGACAAGGTCGCCGGTTCGGCGGCAGTCCTGGCTGAACGGCGGGGGCAGGGAACGGTGATCCTGTTTACGGACAATCCCAACTTCCGGTCCTGGTGGTTCGGCACCAACAAGCTGTTTTTGAATGGGTTGTTCTTTGACAAGGCCATCACGCCGGAGTTTGCCCGTTTTGGTGGCCATAACCACGAATAGGATTTAGCAGGCTGCTGAAAAACGATTTTGAGCGATCATCTCGGCAATTTTGTTTTCGTATGAGCCATTTTCCGATTCTATTTTTTCGCGGACGCCCATCCATTGATTCTTTCGTTTCGCGAGGTGGGCTCTCGGCCGAGTTTTTCATCAGCCTGTTAGAGCGTTATCTGACCTGATTGAATCTTTGGGGATTCACAGGGCTTTGGATTTGTGATTCAAGATGTTGGCCGGAGTGAGGAGGCGGGCCTGGATGTCGAGAGCCCTTTCCCTTGATCTTTGTATTTGAGTTTTGTCGGCATATAGGGGAAGGTCTTTCTTTTCCGCAAAGTTTAGAAGCATCTCAGTTGCTAAGAAATGTAGTTTCTTTGGGTTTTCTCGGAGTGTTTCTAGCGTGTCGCGGAAACGCGGAATCTCTTCAACTTCCTCAAAAAACTTAATTGCAGCTTCACGTAGAGGAATCTCATCTACATCCCTATCTGCGGTACATATTGATTCTTCAGAGACGTAGGCGCTGGGTGGCGAAGGGTGATGGACAGTCCAGCCCCTAGATGTGGTACTTGAGGTTAACGCTTAGGCCGAAAAACTCGATGTCTTTGGTCTCGACCTGATAGACCACTGGTTCGCTTCCATCCAGCCTTAGGTTGGAGTCGTGGCTTCGCAGGCGATCCCAACTGCCGCTATCCCGGAAGGTTTCGAACCTGACCCAGCGCCCCTTCACTCCGAAGGAGACGGACTGGGTAAGCGCGTAGTCCACTCCAAATAGCAGTTGGTGCCCGAACAGATTGTCGGTCAACACGGTCTGTTCACTGGTTGTGGTTCCGGCCAGGTTCTGCCGGATCTGCTCCGCGTTATCCCAGTCTTGGCCGGTCCGAATTAACAGGTTTCCTGCATCATCGCGAACTCTGTGGTTGCGTGCCCATAGGGAACCGTAATCCATATCGGTGAAGCCGACGCCTATTCCCAAGCCGACGTAAGGGGTGAAGCGGCTGGTGCTGAACAAATCGACATACAGGTTTGCAAACAGATTGTGTGAGGTGATGCTGCCTATTCGATTTTCAGCCCGCGCAATCTCTCCGCCGAGTTTATCGGCGATTGAGCCGCCTCCGCCGTCGCCGGACATGATGTCCGTTGTCTGATCGTATTCGGAATCGCGATAGAAGTACTCCGACTCAATCCGGTGTCCCCCGTCAGCACCAATGGAACAGATTACCATCATCTTCGCCCGCTGGTCCTGAAGATTAAGGCGGTTTCTCTGCCGCGAAGCCGACCCGGCGGCATCCGCGATGAGTTCCGGCGCTACTCGACTTGCCCCACTATGGTGAAACCCCTATAGTGCGAGGTCGACAGTGACATGTTGAAACCAGTCGAATGGATGGGTTCGAGCAAAGCGGATCTGAAGCGCTTCCCCGATCCGGTGCGGGACCGCATGGGGTTTGGGATCTACCGCGCCCAGCTCGGACGCCAGCACCGGGACGCGAAGCCGCTGAAGGGGTTCGGTTCGGGCGTCGTGGAGATCGTTGCGCGCCACGACGGCGACACCTTCCGGGCCGTCTACACGGTCCGGTTCGAGACCGTCGTCTATGTCCTGCACGCCTTCCAGAAGAAGGCGAGGCGGGGCATCGCGACCCCGAAGCAGGAGCTCGACCTAGTCCGCCGCCGCCTGCGCGCCGCCGAGCGGCACTACCGTGATACACACCGTGGAGACTGACGCCATGGAACCCACCGACACCACCGTCGAACGCGGCAGCGGCAACGTCTTCGCCGATCTTGGCTTTCCCGACGCCGACGCCCACCTCGTCAAAGCCAATCTGGCAAGCCGCATTGATGACATTGTGCGCGATCGCGGCTTGACGCAAACCGAGGCTGCGCGGCTGATGGGCCTGTCCCAGCCCGACGTATCGCGGCTGCTGCGGGGCGACTTCCGCGAGTATTCGCTGGAGCGCCTGTTCCGCTTGCTCAACGCGCTCGGGCGCGATATCGACATCGTCATCCGCCAGCCCCGTTCCGCCGACGGCGGGCGGCTGCGCATCGCCGCCGCCGAACCCGTCTGACCACTGGTTTCGAGTACGAGGAGGCCGACCACGTCGCGCTGCTAGAGCTGCTTAAGGGTCTGCCCTGCCAAGTGATGGTCTCGGGCCACCCGTCTGCGCTCTATGACGAGTTGCTAGCGGGGTGGCGCCAGCTAGCGCTGCATGTGACGACCCAGGCCCAGGTGCGGACCGAGGTTGTGTGGTTCCCGAACCCGTTCTTCACAGGCCGCGGCATGGCAAGCTCTCGGTAAACGCGCCGGTCAAGGGGTCACCCGCCGGACAGACACACCGGCAAGGTACATCTCCATCAGGGCTTCCTCGACCGAAGCCTCGCGCCGCCGGTAGCGCTCGATAATGGCCGTCTCGAACGTCTGGCGGCGCAGCTTCGGGACTTTCAGGGTCACCTCGCCCGCCTTGGTGTGAAGCTTCCTCTCGTAGCTCCCGGCCCGGGTGTCCCGGAGGGCCTCCGTGCGCTCGTAGCGTTCCGCATTGCACAGCCGGTCCGCCTCGGCGTCCAACAGCGCATTCAGCGTCTCCTCCACGCTGCCGCGCACGATCTTCCCCAGGTGATCCTGGATGCGATCGTCGTCAATCCTGATAACGTTCGACAACGGCTTCGTGCTATCTTCCTTCATGGTGGCTCCTTCGTTCTGGGTCCGTTGATTCCGCAAAACCAACCTAACCAGATCAGGGGCCACCAACCCAATAAATGTGCGAAAAACTTTCTACGTTATCCTCAACATGAAACTGCTCAAGGAAAAAACGATGATCGCCTGACCGGATCAGACCACCAGCCCAAAACAAATGTGCGAAAGATTCTGGACACTACCAATGTTGGATCAAAGCCCATTCCGCGTCGGTAACATCGCTTTGTATAACGAAGTCCGCGCCGGTCATAGTCAGGGCGGGTGATTTCAATCCAAGGCATAACTTCCTCCAAGTTGGCAACTCGGAAGAATCATAAAGGACTGAAATCACTCAACTTAGTTTTCGGTTGGGCTCTTAGAATCTATAGGTCGCCGAAATACCGAACTTCCGTAGTTCAGTGTTTTTAATTATAACCACTTGGCGGAGAGTATTGAAGTTGGACGTCACGTCAGAAGCCTCGTCAGGCGTCTTATTATTGAACAAATTGGTGACCCAGAGATTGACATCAACAGCTTTTTTCTCAATGCCTATGCGACCATTGACCCGAACCTGGTTACCAACCCAATACAAATTAGTTTGGTCATTCCATTGCCGAGATCGATAGCTGAGGTCGCCGCGAAGGTACCAGCTCCAGTCAATGCTTATAGAATCGGAATATAGAATATTGGTGGAAAACGTATGCTTCGAGGTCCGTGCCAGTTGATTGTTACTGATGTCGGCACCACGGAAATCGCGAGTTGATGGTTCGATAGTACAATCTGATCCGAACAATACCATATTGGTGCAGAGATTAGCACTGCTGGTATCCTCCGAACCTTCCTCAAACTTGGGATTAGAGTGTCCATAACCGAGGACAATACTCAGTTGATCGATTGGACGCATCGTCAACTCAAGTTCAAATCCTTTTGCTGTAATATTGCCTAGGTTTTGCGTAAAGGAAAAGAATGAATCTCCACCAGCAAGGCTCGTTCGAAATTGAATGTTCGTCCAGTCGATATAGAAGGCGGACGCATTCAGTTGCAGCCTTCCGGAGGACCACAAGGACTTTACACCAGTTTCAAACGTCCAATTGCTCTCAGGATCAAATTCTTGGAATCTCTCGCTCCCAGGAAACAAAAACGATCCCGGATTGATGCCGCCCGATCTGGAGCCCTTGGCAATGGAACCATGAATCATAAAATCTTCATCGGCTTGATAGTGCAATGTAAGGCGCGGATTCCAGAAATTGAACGACGTATCCGTACGGACGTTGACTACTCCACTTCCGTAAAAGAAGTCGTACAGAGCGAGGCTAAATCGGTTTTCATGCGTCCAACGCAATTCCACCGTACCCGTCAATTGATTAGTCACGTCGTAAGCCATTTGACCATAAATGGAAATTTGACGTGCGCCAATATTATCTCGGGTTAGGTTTTCACGACGCACAACGGCTCCTCGGTGAAACAAGCTCTGGGGAGCCACCGGACCTTGAAAGGCGGGAAAGAAAGGTCCGGCATAGGTGACAAAAAACGTGGCCTCCGGAGGTGCCGCACTGACATCGAATGTGCCGCCAATACCTCTACGGTCGCGGCTACGAAAAAAGTATACCCCGGTCAGCCAGCGAAGCTCTTCGCTAACGTCCGATGTTAGCCGTATTTCTTGCGACCAATATTCGGTCGGGGCACTTGTAAAACTGATAAAAGTAGGTACTTCAATTGGCGCAACTGTAACCGCTGGCGCCGTAGGGAAAGGCAAGCTGATTATCGGGCCGGACTGGCCGAGCGGTCGGTTAGGAAAAAATGCTGGCTGCAGCATGGGAACCGTCGTATAGCCGAACTGCAGGAACTGGCCGTCATTCTCACCGCCCTGAGTACGGTCAAAATCTTCAAAGGTCGTATTGACCAGTTTGGAATATGCTGTAATCGATGTCAGAGTAAAATCCTTAAAATCGTACATCATGGTCAGATCGCTACGGCGCAGTGTTCGATCCTGGGCAAATGCCTCTTCAGAAAGACCGGGATGGTTCCGCGACCCGAAACCGGTTACTTGGCCAACATAGTAAAACGCCAGAGTTGGATAAGGAGGCGGTAATTGCAATACGCCTGCATTGTTGGGAATGGTGGTGACTGGAGCGCTATCGATAAGGTCGTCGGTATAATACCCTTTGAGGTTCACTTCAAAGTCTTCACTAGGTATCCAGTGAAAGGAAGCAGATACCGTTTTGTATTTGTGCCCGCCGAGCCCCCCTTCTAAAATTCCGTTCTTGTAAGTGCCGTCGTTATGATCGTAACTGGCGGAAACCCTTAAATGGAGTTTGTCTTCGATGATCGGAAAACTGAGAGCAGCCATTATTCTTTGATCATTATATTGACCGAGAGTGGCTGTCAGTTTTCCCTCAAATTTATCTGCTGGTTTCTTAGTAATGTAATTAATGGCACCTGCAAAAGTATTGCGGCCATAGAGTGAGCTTTGTGGTCCTCGCACCACTTCTACTCGTTCAAGGTCGAACATGGCAATGTTGAGGCTTGACCGGTTCGACACGTAGACGCCGTCGATAAACAAGCCAACATGGTTATCGAACCCTAGGGTATCGATCAAGCCGATACCGCGTAACACAGGCACCGCACGTCGACCGACCGGGCCTTGCGTGAATGTCAAGTTAGGAGTGATCCGGGCAAGGTCATCAAGGTTTTGGATGCCGGCTTGCTCTAGTACCGCCTCAGTGAAGGCTGTGATGGAAAGCGGCACCTGTTGCAAGTTTTCTTCACGCTTGCGCGCGGTTACTACAATCTCAGGGATTATAATTTGCGCACTTACTTCGATTGACGTCAGTAAAAGGATCCCGGCCTTCGCTGCAATACAGACCGCACGCCTTAATTCAGGCCATGAAGCGATACTCACATCCCCCGAACCAAATCGTCGTTTGTCTGGCGCTCGAAATGCCTTGGCTATTCGGCTACCTGCAAATGCGGCAAGGGCCTTAGTGTGTCCTTGAATCGAAGTCACAGGCCACAAAAATATAAGTTAGGGATTTACTACGCATGCCACTGACATGTTGATGTAGGCATCCAATTGAAGGTTGCGAATGCCCTGCTGCGCCAGAAGAGAGAAATTATCGAAATCTGCCGGTTGTTGAAAGACGATATTGACGTGGAACTGATTAGACTCTGGAACAAAACCAATATCTGCCGCAATTTCCGAAAAATCTATCGCACGGGTCTCATTGGCCATCATATCGAAGTTTACTGTACCCAGTTGGGTGCCGTCGTTGGCATCAAAGACATTGCCACGATATGTACCCGCAGAATCCGCGTAATTGTGCAAGAAGATTGTGGCTGGATAGTCGGCGATACGCGACGTATGGACGTTGGTAAGTGCCATATTTATGAGTGAGTAGTCCACGTCCTCCCGAAAGGTGCAACGGGTGGCGTTCTCGAAAAAACCTGTCATGCTATTCCATACGACATGCTGAAATGTCGGTAGGTTGTTCTGATGGGGACTTTGCACATAAAGTGAAATTGTATCGTCACCGTCCCTTAGTCCCGAAACACCGATTTCATCGAAAATGTCATCAATGGAGTACTGAGGTGAGGCCCACGCTGCGACCTCGAATTCCGCTGTTCCGTAGCTTTCGCCCGAAGGAGAACCTATCACAGTAACATTGAAGGTGGTGGGCAAGCCAAGAAGGTTGCCATTTCCTAGGCGTATGTATGAGTAGTTATTGCCTTCCCCTCTAAAAATTGGTGCTATTATGGTATATTGGCTTCCATCATGCTCTGAAGGCTGCTCGACACTTCCCTTCGCCTCGGCAGGCAAGGGCTCGTTGAGCACAAATAAAATTAAAGCGCCTATAATCAGTAGCTTGTTCATGTAGCTGCTCCTTATACCCAAGTGTTGGCCTGCCCCCATTATATGGTCCAGCGCCTATGAGTAGAGTCTGGCGCGGGTTGAGTTGATGGGCCAACCATAGCCCATCAACAGCGTAAGTCGGCCCATCAACGTTTGGCAAGACGGTTTCTGGCGCTTGTCGCTAACACGCGATGTGTCCGGTCGATGTAACATTCGATCTGTCCGGTTTTATCCTGTCTCCGAGAGGCCGTGTCAACGGCGGAGTAAAACCCGGCCAGGGGGCGGCGCAAAAGTCTACCACTTTGGAGCTGTTTTCGATGGGGGCAGAAGGTAGTGGCGGCCAGTCAGCCGCGCTCCTCATATAGCTGGCGGTTGACTGGCCGCCTTGGCCCGTGAGGGCCAAGTCTGGGTGGTTTTTGATCAGGAGCTTGTGGTTGCCTTACGTGCGCGGCTTTGCGCGAGGCGGTAGCTCTCACCATTCATTTCAAGGATGTTGACGTGATGGGTCAGGCGGTCGAGGAGCGCGCCGGTGAGCCGCTCGGTGCCGAAAGTCTCGGTCCATTCGTCGAAGGGCAGATTGCTGGTGATCAGCGTCGCGCCTCGCTCGTATCTCTGGGAGATCAGCTCGAAGAGGAGTTCCGCCCCGGTCTTGGACAGGGGAACAAAGCCCAATTCGTCGATGATCAGCAGTTTGACTTTCGCCATCTGCTTTTGGATGCGCAACAAGCGGCGTTCGTCGCGCGCCTCCATCAGTTCGTTGACCAGAGCTGCGGCGGTAGTGAAGCTGACGGTCATCCCTTTCTGGCAGGCTGCGAGCCCCAGGGCCAGGGCCACGTGGGTCTTGCCGGTCCCGCTCGGCCCGAGAGTGATAACGTTCTCACGCCGGTCGATCCATTCACAGCGGGCCAGCTCCAGCCTCCAGCGTGTTCGAGATGCGCCAAGCCAGCACCGTGCGGGTAAACCAATCCATGATGGCAACCAGGTACAGGAACCCCCGGCGCATCGGCAGGTAATAGAACGACGACCGGGAGATCGACAGCAGCGCACACTGCCTGCTGACCGATAATCCGGGATGACCCGGCTCGATCATGCCGCGTCTCACTTCACGCCCCAGGGCTTGAGCTGTCTGGACAAAAAATCGTTGGCCACAGCCAACTCCCCAATCTTGGCATGCAGTTCCTTCACCTGCGCTTCGTCGATCTCCGGTTGCCGGCGGCCACCACGGGCGAACAGGCCAGGAGCACCATCAAGCAGCGCACGCTTCCATTGATGAATCATCGTCGGGTGAACCCCGAACCGGCTGGACAGCTCGGATACGGTCTCTTCGCCCTTCAAGGCTTCAAGGGCTACTTTCGCCTTGAATTCCGGCCAGTGTTGCTTGCGTTTCGACATCTCTGATCTCCTTCTCTACGAAGACCAGAAGACAACAAAGTGTAGCTTACGTCAGTGTCCGATTCCCGGGGAGTAGCTCAGCCATACCGTAACAATGGACGGATGTGACGACCCCAATAATGAAATAAATGCTCGGATACCGGGCTTAGTGGGCAGCCGCTGATGACATATCGGCCCGCCTCTGCTTTGGATAACGATCTTTCGCAGAGTCTAGATCAAACGGCCACTCGACGAAGCAGACAGAGATTTAAATATGACCGTAATCGCACTCCACCTGCCAGAGATGATTCCGCAGTGGTGGATGGACGCCCTGTTTGAGGGGTTGCCTGAGCACACACTCAAAAAGTGGCCCAAGGAGATCGACGACCCTGCAGAGGTCAGTTACGTGATCACGCTGAAGCCGGAACCAAATTCGCTGGCTGAATATCCCAACCTCAAGGCCATTTTCGCCACCTCCGCCGGTGTTGATCACTTCATTGAAGACAGTACGTTGCCAAGTGACGTTCCGTTGTGCCGCCTAACCAATCCTGAATTATCCGCGCGCATGTCTGAATACGTGTTGTTTCACATACTTAGGTTTCATCGTCACCACGATGCGTATCAAGTTTCACAAAAGGAGCATAAGTGGAGCCCGATCCAGCAAGTGGCCGCGTCTGATGTCACGGTCGGGATCATGGGGCTTGGCGCTTTGGGCCTTGATGCGGCGCGGAAGCTCATAAACGTTGGGTTTCAGGTGCAAAGTTGGAGCCGAACCCAAAAACAGGAAAAGGGTATTAAGAGTTTCACCGGCAAGGATGAACTGCCCACCTTCCTCAACTCTTCTGAGTTTGTCGTCTGTTTTCTGCCCTTGACTGACCAGACAAGAGGTCTTTTGAACAAACATACCCTTGCCATGCTTCCTGACAATGCCGTCATTATCAACGTCGGACGTGGTGCCTGTTTGGTCGACGAGGACCTCATTGACGCGCTGGATACGGGAAAACTTCGCGGTGCCGTGCTCGACGTTTTTGCGAAAGAACCACTTCCGGAAGACCATCCGTTTTGGTCGCACCCAAAGGTCACCATGACCCCTCATGTATCGACGGTCACGCATCCACGGATGCTTGGACCGAATGTCCGTGAAAATATTCAACGGATTGAGAACGGTAAGCCTCCGCTCAATGTCATTGACCGCACAGTCGGGTATTGAGGCCAGAGGCACATGGGAATCTTGACGCCGCAAGACGCTGCTTTTGTCGGTGATGTGGATGTGGTCGTCATCGGTGGCGGAGGGTGTGGCCTGTGTGCGGCCCTTTCCGTGCGCGACGCAAAAGGGGACGTCCTAGTTTTGGAACGCGATGCCACGGCGCTGGGCAGCACGGCCATGTCTACCGGACTTATTCCGGCGGGAGGGACACGGTTTCAGAAGGCGTGCGGAATTGAGGATTCAACCGAAGAGTTTGTGGAAGACATCCTCCATAAAACACACGGTGAGACCGATCGGGATATGGTACGTCATTTGGCAAGGGAGTCGGTACCTACTCTGTATTGGCTGACAGACCGCCACAATGTTCCCCTGTCCTTCGTGGACTCATTTGACTTTCCTGGCCATTCAAAACGCCGCATGCATGGAACGCCTAACCGGACTGGTGCCGAACTCATGGGGGCCCTGCATAACGCCATTTCAAGTTCCGGCGTGGATGTGATGACCCAAGTTCCAGTCACTGACTTATTCGCCGACGGTGATGGACGCATTATGGGCGTCCGCGCAAGCCGCTCAGATGGATCAACAGAAGATATTGGCTGCGGTGCGTTGATCTTGGCCTCCAGCGGGTTTGCTGGAAACGCCGAGTTGGTCGAACATTACATTCCCGAAATACAGGGTGCCATATTCTTTGGTCATCCCGGCAACAAAGGGGATGCGCTGAACTGGGGCCTTGCGCTCGGTGCTAAGGTGGCGGACGTGGGTTCGTATCAAGGCCACGGCTCCGTTGCCGGTAGCCATGGGGTCTCGATTATGTGGGCGCACATCACGCTCGGCGGCATACAGGTGAATGCAGCTGGTTTGCGTTTCTCGAACGAAGAACAAGGCTATTCTGAACAGGCGGCCCATGTGGTGGCCCAACCTGGGAGTTTTGCCTGGAGCCTCTATGATGAAGAGATCCACGAGCGACTGAAGGAATACGAAGATTACCGTGAGGCACTGAAAACAGGCTGCGTTATCACCGCCGAGGACGCTGACGACTTGTGTCGTAAGACCGGTTTACCTGACACGCTCAAGAAAACGCTAGACGGCCTCAAAGACCTTTGTTCTGGATCTCACCAAGACACGTGGGGGCGTGACTTTACGCGCAACAAACTGTTAACCGGTCCGTTCAAGGCCGTAAAGGTGAACGGCGCGTTGTTCCATACCCAAGGCGGACTCTGTGTCGACAAAAACGGACGTGTAAAACGGCAGAACGGGAACCTTTTCCCCAATCTTTTTGCCGGAGGCGGAGCTGCACGGGGAATTTCCGGTCCGTCAGCGGCCGGCTATTTATCCGGCAACGGGTTGTTGACGGCGACGACCTATGGACGCTTGGCGGGCCGCGCCGCGGTTGACGTGCTTAAGGGAGCCGCAGCGTGAACTGTAGCTCTATGCAAAGGGAGTAAATGATGACGCTCTCCATACGCCCTCTTACAGATACGCTCGCGGCTGAAATTCGTGGCCTCGACCTTCGCCATCCCATTGCTCCGGAAACCTTCTCTGAAATATACAGCGCTTTTCTCTCCTATGGTGTGCTGGTTCTGCCGGGCCAAGCTTTGACCATCGAACAACATCTCGCCTTTGCACAGCACTTCGGTGAAATCTGGTCTTTGCCGGTTGGCGATCCGTCCCAACTCAGACTCAATACGGCGGCCGTAGATGATGTGTCCAATCTCAATGCGGACGGTGAAATCGCCGGAACAGACTCGGAAAAATACATGTTTGCGCTGGGCAACCAGCTGTGGCATTCGGACTTGTCTTTTCGGGATGTGCCCGCTCAAGCCTCTTTGCTCCATGCAACAGAAATCGCCCGGGATGGCGGGGAAACAGAGTTTGCTGACTTGGCCGCGTCGTACGATGCTCTATCTGACGAAAAGAAACGCAAACTAGAAGGGCTCATCGCCCAGCATAGTCTGCTTCATTCACGCCAGCGCGGAGGGTATGGCCAGGTCACCGAAGAACAACGGGCGAAGTTCCCTCCGGCGTATCAACCCATAGTCCGTGTCCACCCCGATACCGGAAAGAAAAACCTCTATATCGGGGCCCATGCATACCGGATCGAGGGCATGCCCGGCGACGAGGGAGAGGCCTTGCTTACCGAACTCCTGAATTTTGTGACCGAAGATCGATTTGTATACCGCCACCGCTGGGCCGTACACGACCTCGTCATCTGGGATAACCGGCGCGCCTTGCATCGGGGACGTCCCTATGACGCGGATAATGAACGACGGGTCATGCACCGCGTCACCATCGAGGGCAAAGGCAAGACGGTGGAAAACGGACAAATCGTTGTTGGGATGTGACTGATGGGCTCGCATAGACTAGCCAGCGCGGCGGCCTGTTTCGGCTTTGCTTTGCTCCAGCTGGCAGTGATCGTCTTCCTTTGGAAGCCGGAGGCCTTTGCCGAGACACTGCGTATTGCGAGGGCAGGAGGGCCGGTTGGACTCGGTAACCCGTTCACAAGCGTCGCGCAGCCGTCGTCCGGTATTTGGAGCCTAATCTTTGACGGCCTGACTGTGTTCGACAAGACAGGAACCTTACAACCGGGCCTTGCCGTATCCTGGCGTTCCACTTCTGATACGACCTGGGAGTTTCGCCTCCGGCCGAATGTTCAGTTTCAAAACGGCCAGCCGGTCTCAGCGTCAGTAATCGCCGAGGCCATCAATCTTGCTCTCACGGAAGTGGCCCGCGGTTATTACATTTATCCCAATATTCAAACACTTGAATCCGCGCGTGTGATTGGTGATCTGACGCTCGAAATCAAGACGAACACGCCCGACCCAATTCTGCCACAACGTCTCTCCCTGTTGATGATTGTGGAACCCGGTGCATGGACGAATCTGGGGGCGGCTGCTTTCTCTCGCACGCCAGTAGGAACGGGTCCTTACCGTCTCAAAGACTGGGGGCGGGGTAATGCGAGAATAACCCTCGAGGCCTTTGAGAATTCATGGCGTCCTGCCCGTGACGTGACTCGAATTGAAATGATTGTCATGCCCGATGCCGTGGCGCGTTCTCAGGCCTTGCTGTCCGGCGTCGTCGATTTGGTGGAAGTCGCAAGCCGTTCCTTTGAAATGGAGGAGCGTACCGATCTGGTATCGTTCCAAAATCCAACGTTTCAAGTTTACATGCTAGTTTACCGCCTTGTCGGAAATACTGGAAGCCCGCTTTTAGATCGCAAGGTGCGGGAGGCTTTGAGTTATACGGTCAATCGTCAAGCCATCGCCGACATTATTTATGAAGGTGACGTTCAAGCCGCCAACCAACCGGTTACACCGGAAATCCTGGGCTACAATGATAGCCTGCCGGCCATGCCGTATGATTTGGATCGGGCGAAAATGCTCCTCGCCGAGGCGGGCTACGCAGAGGGCTTCAGTCTGGACGCAGAATTTGTCAACGGCTCAACAGAAGAAGCCCTGCAAATGCTGCAATTGATCGCACAGGACATGGCGCGGGTGGGTGTCACGCTTCATCTCAATCCGTCAACCATCCAGACCTTCTTTTCCAAATGGCAAACCGGGGACTGGGGTGACACCGATCTGCTGTTGGCCATATCCGACGGTAGCGTGTTTTTTGACGCTGCCAGGCCATTGCGCATCCTGTCCTGCGACAAGCCGAGTCCCTTTGTGTGCAACGAGGCGCTGACCCAAAGGCTGCGTACCGTTGAGCGTGACATGAACCTCGACCGTAGAACCGGGTCTCTCAAATCACTGGTTGCTGACGTGGTGAAGGATTACCCAGCCATTTGGCTGGCGAACATGTCTAACCGGGTTCTTGCGACTGACCGGGTAGGAGGTTTGCCCATTAGGCCGCAGGGTATTGCCATTGAAGAACTAGAGCTGCGTTAAACCCGCAGGATGATAAGAGCGTCCGACGGATTAACAAAACTTTGCCAGAGCGGAGGGATCACGACATGAGAAACAGTGAAAAGGCGAAAGGACAGGGAAGTCTTCCCCCTTCTCGTCAGGACGCCTCTGCTGGCGTGCAGCGCGGCCAGTCCGGTGTCAATGATTTGACTTTTGAGCGATGGACCAAACTAGAGCTCATCAAACATACGAAAGCTGCCGACCGCCTGGTCAACAGGGAACGGGCCTACGATGTGATGGACCGCAACGGTCTTGGGGGTCTGGTCGCTTCGACACCCCTCAACATTTATTATCTGTCCAGCCATGGAGGGATCACACAATGGATGGGCCGGCCCTTCACGACATTTGCTTTCTTACCGCGAGATGAAAATGCGCCGGCGGCTCTTATCATGCCGCATTTCAACCTCTACCACCTCGACTACCGCCCGACGTGGATGCCCTCAGTGCAGCCTTATTCCATGCCTTTACTTGATGAGGGTGGGCAACTGGAATGGGACGAAAATGGAGATCTGTGTGCAACGCAAAGCCCAAGTATCTGGCCCATGCGAGAGGGCTCACTGAACAAACGCGACCACACGCTTCTGGCCATCTTCGCCGCGTACGAGGGGAGAATGAGTGTCAATGCGATTTACGCGCTTAAGAAAGCCATTGTCGAAGGCGGAGCCCGGCGAGTTTCCGCCGCGCAGCTCGGTTCAGTACTATTTCTACAAGTGGCGCGACGACGGGACGTGGCAGGAGGTCAGCCGCTGCGGGCCATGTACAGGATCGCGTTCATCACTTCCCGCATATCCGTCTTGCGCGGGCGGCCCAGAGCCCTTGCGGGCGGCATATGGGGTTCGATCACGCACCATTCGGTATCGCTCAGATCGCTTGCGTAGCGGTGCGCCTCGCGCTCATATTTCTCACGAGTGGCGTCAGTCCACATCTTGTTATCCTCCTTGCTGGCGAACACAACAAGGGAATCACAAGGGACTGATTCCACTCAATTCTTTTTCGGTCAGGCTCTAATGGGTTGACGCACTCAGCCTAGGCACAGGTGTGCCCTGTCATGGGCCCGAGCCGGTTCCGGCCGGAGAACTCTGGACGCGCAAACTGAACGTCTCTTGTGAGGTAATCCATACTCGTTCCTTGTTGCCGTGGTCTTTGCACGGGCCGGAAAACGTCAACTTGCGGCCTGAAGATTCTCTGTTGTGGCTCTTTCCGTCCCAGCCCTGTTGATCTGACAGTGCAGGCCAACGTTAGCGCCAGAAAAAGGCGGGATGCCGCTTGACATTGCGGCAGAAAACCTGGACCTCACTAAGGTCCTGCGGCAGGCTGGCGGCTTTCGCACAAGACAGAGGTCAGGTTGGCAGGTGCATCAATGCTTTTCGAGAAAGCCGGGCTCTTTTTTTCCCGCTTGTCACATCGTCTAAAGGGCCACTATGTGCCCGTTTCCGATGCCTGGTATTCGTCGATCGGCGTTGACTACCACAACAACCGGCATTGTACGCTGGGCATGGACATCGAAGTCAAACACGGCCGTGCGGGCACCGGAGACAGGCCCCTATGTGAGCAATGCGCGAAACTGAATAAGAAAGAGTAGACCACGTCTAGGGTCAATCAGTCACTTAAATTTACAACTCTTGAGTTCCAAGAGTTTTTGTCAGACATGGTCAGAAACCACCGTGCGTTACATGTTTTGTCCTGGACAGGAACCTTCAGAGGAGAATTACATGAAGACTACGGTGCTAGATGATCTCAAAGAGCGGCAACCCTACGACTGGCTTAGGGAACGTGACATCGAATTGCTACTTTGTTCCGAGCTTTATGCAAATGTGGCCCTCCAGCGTAAGTTTGCGGATATGTGGGATCGGCCTGGTGTTGTTTTTGAATTTGCAAGATTGTCGGTTACAGATAACCATGGCGAGGCAGACTTGATGGTTGTCTTCCAATGTAACCAACAAAATCTCCTGCTTCTTTTGGACAACAAGATTGACACCGAATTTCAGCACGATCATCCAGAGAGCTATCAAAAACGTGCGGAAGACTGGCTGAAGGATGAGTCCATCTTTGAGGCGAAAACGGCCCTGCTCGCGCCTGAGCAATATATGCAGGTGCCCGGTTGCGATAAATTTGATGTCAGGCTTAGTTACGAAGAAATTATCAGTCTAGTGAAAAGCGACACTGACCCTCGCGCAGGTTTCTTCGTTGATTCACTAAGAGCGGCCATCACCAAACAACAAAAAGGGTACTCGCAAATTGTCACGAAGCAGCATGATGAACCTCAGAACTACGATATGACCGATACATCACAAAGTGTAAGTAATGACACGAACACCCTGGATGATATCAATAGTGAGCATGTATCGCACAGTAGAATCATATCCTACATCCGTAATCTGGATGTTCCGGCAGAAGCCAAAGTGATTCTGAACGACCTGCTCAAAGCTACCGTTAAAGTTGGAGGTCAGGTTTACGGGATCGGGAGGAAGGTAGTCGAGATCGCAATCATACTCGCGGCAACATTTCCGATGATCACGTTTGCGCTCATCGTGGTGACCTTCATCAACATGCTGATCGCCGCTATTCCCTTGCTTGGCCCTGTACTTGCTAGCTTTATCGGGCCAATCGTAGCTGCCGCGGGTCTAGCATACGGGGCCTACAAGGACATCACCAATCCCGAATTGAAGGAAACAATGGATGAACTTGTTGGCGCCATAAAGAAGGCGTTTCCCGCAGACTCAGCGCCTACTCCGGCATGAGCGAGGGTCTTGAGCATGCGTGAAGAATACGCCGATATCGTGGCACAACTTAAGACTGGTGAAGAAGTCATCGCAGATGACGCGTCCTTTCCCGGTAACCGGTTATGGACGCGGTCCTTGACATGCAGGGGTCACACCATCCTGTCTGTCCTCCTCACATTCCGGTCTTTCACAACTGAACTATCCCGGATTGCCACCGTCTTGATCCCGGAGAACCCGATGCGTGCGCCTCAGTTCTTCCGCATCGGCTCTGGCCATCGGGCAGGAAGCAGGCCCTTGGCATCCTCGTCTGTCCCCACTAATCAGCTCCGTGTGGGAACACCTTTTCGGGGCTTCATACAATCGTTCGCTTTCGCTGCGGCCCTCCGGTTTGCTCGCCGCCCTGGCTGACCGGACCGGGGCAGTTTCCTGTTCCCAGCCCCCGGCGGCTTTCTACATCCCAGCTCGCTGAACCCGGATCACTCCGGGACCAGTGGGATATGCTACGGCGCCAAACTGAGAACTGCGCCGGCGGGGACTTCCACCTGCAAGTTCAGCAGCTGGACTCGCTGCACGCTTCCCCCGGGCGCTCGCCGCGGCGGTAGCCTAATCAGTCCCGTCAATGGGCGACGCGGTTGTATGCTCTTCATCGCTTCCGTTCAGACTTTTCTCGAGCGTCACAAGATGGGGCGACGACGCCACGGTTTGTTGCTCGACGACGGGTGTGCAGTGCCCATGCATGAATGCTTCCGGTTCAATACCGAGAGTCTCGTATTCGATGTCACCAATCATATGCGCTGTAGAGTCAAGAAAGACCGATGTGGCCCGTATATTGCCAGAGAGTTTGCCGTGCACACAAACTGTCTCGGCCGTCACCTCTCCGACCGCTCCGCCACTATGTCCGATAATCAACCTACTGCACATTATATCGCCCCGTACCTTCCCGTCGATTTGTATTGGGCCGTTACTTGAGAGACTACCCTCAATCACCAGATCGGCGGTGATGATAGAAGGTAGGGGCTTGCCTTTGGTTTCAGCCTTTGAAGACACAAGTCCTACAATGTATGAAATTAATCCGGTTGCGCTCTTTATCATTCTAGCACACCTCTAAATTCAGGTTGTCCCTCCCGAAAACCTCATCCACATCTGGAAGAATGACATCACAAAAAGCGGCGGATGTGGTTTTCGAAAGGAACAGTCCGGTATTTTGTGAAAACGACAAGAGGGATGACCGTGGGCGAGCGGTTGAAATAACCCAAGGGATTTTGCATCACCGGAGGCTGGGAGACTCAACCTCCCGGTTCAAGTCGATTTGGTCTGACAATGCTGAATGGAAGCTACAGTTTCAAAAACTATAGCGGACGCCCACTGTTGCAGCAAACCCACCAACACCATTCAACGCTTGATCCGTCTCGAATGGGGTAATGCCGTCGGCTTGTACGGGACGATGACTGCGAATTGAGTCCCATACATCTTTATCGCTCATATCGTCGAACCAAGTCCAACGAACTGTCAGAAAGGTTGAAACACGGTCCGACAGCGCTCGCTCCATCCCTGCGACGATTTGGTAACCAAATGTCTCTTCGCCTAGTTTAGTGTCGAGAAGGCTTAAGGTTCCAGCCGCTGCTAGTTGCCACTCTTCCGGCTGATCCGGATTTCCACCAGCTGCAGCCACATAACCATCGGCGAGTGTTCGGCGTTGAAAGGAGACCGTATAATTCGTTCTCACACGAGCCAAGCCCACGCCCGCACCGATGTAGGGTGTCCAAAACGAGTTTAGAACAAAGTCGTAGTACACATTGAGAAACAATTGTTGGGCACGGAAGTCTGAAATTCTATGATAGGGAGGGTTGTCGGAACTCCATTCACTAGCCTTGCCTTCCAAGGCTGGGTTATCATTACGGGTGCTCAAGAGCACGGTGTCGCCACCATGAGTGCGCCCCAGGAATTCAGCTTCTATACGAGCCTTATCCCAGGCAATTCCAAGACTGGCGGAACCCACGAGTGCTTCACCAAGCTTAAAGGAACCGTTCGAAATATGCCGAACAGTATTATCCGTGCACGTTGCGTCCCCTGGAGCAGTCAACGGATCAGAATAAAGTAAACGATCGCAGCGCGTGGGATGATTTATGCCGCTTGCGCTAGCGTCGACTCGCTCTGCTGCAAATCCCACTCCTATACTTGCATATGGCTCTGCGGCTTGCGTTATATGAACAGATGAGAATAGGCAAATGGCCGAAAAAAGAACCCGTTGATAGTCCGCTTTCATAATATTTCCCATAACAGACAGAACCAAGCCACTTACGCAAATCCTCACACTCTCCCTTGCGAAAACATCATTCACTTGAAAAGTCTCTAACACGCCTACAATCCTGTGTGGATGGACTTTTCGCAAAGAACACAAAATTCGCGGAACGGCCGCATCGGGCGGGTCTATTCTCGAAAACGGCGGTAGCAAGTTCAATGCGTGGAACATTTGCCAAAAAAGATCATGCTGGCCGATACGGTGGCAAGGCGTTTTCAGGCGTCCCGCGATACGGCAGCCCGAAATTTATTCGCCGCTACCTATCAGTATTGATAGGAACGAACTCTGTCGAAGCCTGTATGGTCCTAGCCTGACCGATCGGTTGCCACCGTCGGCGGGGAGTCTTTTCAACGCCCTGGAAGGAGCGATGTGGACGGTTGGACGGGGTAAGACAAGTTTGCACTTGAAACGGCCGGGAATTCTGATGAGCACAATTAGGCCAATGACCCGGCAGCTGCCCCAACCTTCTGACCCAACAAGCCAGGGCTGGGGGAGCGGGACCCACGCCCGCTCCCCTAATTTTAGAAAGGAAGCCCAAATGAGAGTGTTTGTCCGTCGTCAGATTATTTGGGACAGCGGGGGTTGATAAACTAAGAGAGAGTTTGGCCCATCTTGGTTTTCAGTTTAGGCGGCGGTTTTGCGGTGCTGCAAGCGCCGTTGATTGATGGTGTTTTGTTTGATTCTCTCCCTTTCGAGTAAGATGGTTTCGCCGCGCCCGAAGTAGACGTCGGCGGGCGTCAGATTGCTCAGGCTCTCGTGGTAGCGGTGGTGATTGTAGTAGGCGACGAAGCGCCCGATCTTGGCCTTGAGATCGCCCGGCAGGAAGTAGTTCTCTAACAGGATGCGGTTCTTCAGGGTCTGATGCCACCGCTCGATCTTGCCCTGTGTCTGCGGGTGATAGGGTGCGCCGCGCACATGATCCATGCCGTTGTCGTCGAGCCATTCGGCCAGTTCGCTAGAGATGTAGGACGCGCCATTGTCTGACAGCAGGCGGGGCTTGTGCCGGACCTCGACCCGGTCGCAGCCTGAGGCCTGCAATGCTAGTTCCAGGGTGTCTGTGACGTCACTGGCCTTCATGGTCGTACACAGCGTCCAGGCGATGATGTAGCGGGAGTAATCATCCAGGATGGTGCTCAGGTAGAACCAGCCCCATCCGATGACCTTGATGTAGGTGAAGTCGGTCTGCCAAAGCTGGTTCGGGGCCGTGGTCTTATCCCTGAACTCATCGTTCGCCTTGATCACCACAAACGCCGGGCTGGCGATCAGGTCATGGGCCTTGAGAAGCCGGTAAACACTGGCTTCCGAGACGAAGTAGGCCTGTGTATCGGTGAACCGTACCGCCAGTTCCCGGGGCGACAGGTCCGGGTTCTCCAGGGCCATCTGGACAATCCGGTCACGGATCTCATCCGGGATGCGGTTCCACACCCGGGACGGCTTGGGCGGCCTGTCTTCAAGGGCCTCAAGCCCGCCCTGCAGATAGCTGTTGTACCAGCGGTAAAACGTGGTGCGGGGAACCCCAAGGGTGTCCAACGTACGCTTGGCCGGCAGATGCGACTGTTCCACCAGCCTGATGATCTCGAGCTTCTCGGAGGCGGGGTATCTCATGCGTCGTCTCCCCCATCCCCGATCATGTTTTTTTTGAGAAGGCGCAGTTCCAGGGCCTGTTCGGCCACCACCTCCTTGAGGTCGTGAGCCTGGCGGCGCAGCTCCTTGACCTCGCCCGTGTTGGCCTCACGGGCCGTATCACCGGCCAGGCGCTTCTTCCCGGCCTCAAGGAACTCCTTCGACCAGCTGTAATACATCCCCTGGGCTATGCCCTCACGGCGGCATAGCTCGGCAATCGGGTCCTCGCCGCGCAGTCCGGCCAGGACAATGCGGATCTTCTCCTCAGCACTGTAACGCTTGCGGGTCTTGCGGCGGATGTCCTTGACCGTCCGCTCCGCAACATCCTGGGATCGTTCTGTTCTATCTCTCATCGTTCACTCCTCAATGATGACGATGAGCCAATAACACTCTCTTACGCAATCACCCTAATCTGTTCCATTGGTCCTGACGGGGGACATTCTCGAACATCACATCAACGCGGCGATTACGCTGTTCTGGCGTACCGTCGGGTCGAATCACATCAGGGCGTTCTTCGCCGTAAGCTTCAATTTGCATGTTGTTCTGAGGAATACCTTTAGCGGCCAATGCATCATAGACCGCTTCGGCCCGTTGCCGGGACAATGTAAGGTTATAATTGTTCGGGCCAGCTTGATCGGTATGGCCATACACAAGGACTGTGGCAGGGTTATAGCGTTGATGGGCCCGTGAGATCTGATCAACCACTTGCAGGGCTTCCATAGTGAGCTCGGCGGAATCAAAATCAAAAAGGATGCAGAATTGGCTCGGAATGATTGGTATAGGCGCGGGCGCTACAGTTTCAGATTCCGTGGCCTCCGCTTCCAGAGCCCTAAGTACCGTGTTGAAACTGGACCGGCAGGCGGCAATGTCTTCAGGTTGACGGTCTTCCTCCTGTTCCTGCATCCAGCAATCGAAACTGGATTGAGCTATGGCGGTCATCACTGGTAAGCGGACTCGGTTCTGATCAGTCAATACTGCCATCAAACGTGCGCGGGCGTTTCTGAGAGCATTTATGGAGTATTCTGCTAGATTCCTGGCTGTTATGGCCTCGGGAGGAAAGGTCTCCCCGCTAGCAGCCCGGCGGGCCCGTTGAATGAAAGTTTTGGTATCTTCCCAGTCTGCTTCCGCTTTCTCTGCAGCGGCTAAGTCCACATACTGAGTTTGCAAGGCAAGATGAAATTCAGTGCCCCGATTGGCAAGGTCCCGTGCGCCCATGACGTCATAACTGGATCCGCACGCCGCTAATGAAAAAACAGTGATTGCCATCAAAACTGCGCGTAACAGCATAGGCTCGCTCCAACCCTCGAAATAGCCCATTTCCAGTTCACATACCCGCACTTGCAGTGAAACATCAAGTTAGGCAAATAATCGGAATACTTGAGAAATTAGACCGAAAAACACTCTTCGGAGTGCTTACCCGTGAAAATGGCGCACACACGGCTGGACCGTGTCTTCCTGAGTTGGCTTGCGAAGATCTGCCCTTCGGTTCTCGATGCCGTAGTGGTGGTTAGGCCCGCCTGCCCCGCTTGGGCTGCTTCTGGGGGACCCTCACCCAATCCCTCTCCTTGCGCAGCGCCCGGTATATCTTCGGATACCGCCGCCCCGGCCCCAGGAGTAACACCATCTTCAGCCCGTCCGGGTCGAACCACTCCCCGACCGCCTCCTCGATACGGTTTCGCCGAAACTCCAGGCCTTCCCGAACGGTGATATCCTCTTCCTCCCACCCAGCAAGTCATCAAACGGTTCGGTGTTATTGCTTTTGAAGTGCCCAACGGAATTCGACTCTATCAATCTAGTCAGG
The DNA here is from genome assembly GCA_965207985.1 of Rhodospirillaceae bacterium. Classification (GTDB taxonomy): domain Bacteria; phylum Pseudomonadota; class Alphaproteobacteria; order Rhodospirillales; family Rhodospirillaceae; genus CBDBND01. Next base: position 121,189 of record CBDBND010000033.1, read on the forward strand.
CTTTCTTTCCCTTTCGGGAAAATAAGCGCATCGAGTCTGTTACGTCTGGAACTGGGGCTTTCAGTCATCACGTCATTATTTGCCAATCACGGGCCCTCGACGTAATCCGGGGCCAGTGTCGTCAGTTTGCAGCCTGCGTTGGCCACGCGTGGCGAGGCGAAACCGACAATACCGCTGTCTTCATGTGCCCAGCTTGAGGCAAGACGATCCTTGGTGCCGTCCGGGTAGAGAAACATGTGTACCATGGGTAGGAAGTTCTCGCCGGAGTTTGAGGCGTGGAGCGACTTGCGCAAAAAGATCTCCATTTGCCGCAGGGGCGACTCCTTGGTCTCGAAGAAGTACTGACCGCCGCCATCGTCAATAAAGAACGGGTTGATGATTGTCATCTCATCGTCGGACTCGTGCATGACAACAACGTAGCATTCATACTCGGTGGCTTTCTTGAATTTCAAGGGAAGCTCGTCGGCCCGGCCGCTCAACAATTCGCCCGTGCCCCCATCCTTGCGCGCCCGTTCGATCAGAACCTCATCGGCCGTCAGCGAAAGATTGGCCTTATGCAGAATGGCGCGGCCGTCCTCGGTAACTTTGCACCAATTCCCCGGCATGGCGCCGTTTTCACCTTAAGGTCTCATAGAATTCATCAAGTCCTTTAAGAAGTTCAGCTTCAGAAGGTTTTTTGACCCTATTCAGAATTCGCTGACATGCCCCGTCCACGGCCCCTTTCAAAGTAGAATGGTCTGCTCCCCACCCTTTCAGGTGTTCCCGGTACATTCCAGTGGCTTCGTGTATTGTAATAAAAGCTGTTAGTCCCATACCATTCACCGCCATTAGACCGTTTTCCGGTTTAGATATCGTGAATTTTTCTCCGGCGTATTCGTACGCTTTATTCATACCGCCACTTTCCGCATGGGCTGGTGGTAGAAAAATGAAAGGAACCAAGATCGCAATCCCGGCAACCAGTCTTCTTAGTGTATTCATGTTAGTCCTCTGATTTTGCAAACACTGTTACGCTTTGATAGATCAATCACGGTCGGCACAGAGCAATAGAAACGGCACTGTCAGACTAAATCGGCTTGAGTCAAGTAGTGCGGTCTCTTAGAGCCCAACCGAAAACTAAGTTGAATGATTTCAGTCCTTTATGTTTCTTCCGAGCTGCCAACTTGGAGGAAGTTATGCCTTGGACTGAAATCACCCGCCCTGACTATGACCGTCGCGGACTTCGTTATGCAAACGATGTTACCGACGCGGAATGGGCTTTGATCCAACATTTTATGCCCGAGAGGGCTAAAACGGGCCGCCCGCGCCGGACTTGCATGCGCTCTGTGTGGAATGCGATCCAGTACATCACGGCCACGGGCTGCCAATGGTCCATGCTGCCCAAAGAGTTTCCGCCGTTTACGACCGTGCAGTAATGTTTCGACCAAATGCGCGACAGCGGTGTACTGGACATTCTGAATGATGCGCTTGTCGCGACGGCGCGTATGCTGACGGGGCGGGAGGCCACGCCCACCGCTGGGATCATCGACAGCCAATCGGTCAAGACGACCGAGAGTGGCGGTCTGCGTGGCTATGATGGGGGCAAGAAAACAAAGGGGCGTAAGCGTCACATCGTAACCGACACAGACGGAAACTTTCTGGGGCTGATCACCCATGCCACAGACATCCAGGACCGCGACGGGGCATCCGTCGTAATCGTGCAGGCCCTCGAAAACCATTCAAGCCTGACCCACATTTTTGCCTAAGGTGGCTACTCAGGCGACAAACTTCGTGACGTAATGGCCTCAATCGATGGTCCGACAATCGAGATCGTGAAACGCCCGGCTACGCGACATTGGCCCAACTTCAACAGCGCGATTCCGAGGTTACGTCGGTGCTGCCGGCTATCTCCACTACATTTTGGGGGTGTAAAGGATCATGCGGAGTGTTCGCGTCAGTTAGAGTTTAGAGAATTCAGGACGCAAAAACTGGTTTTTGTAGCTTAGCCCGGACGAGGAAGATGGATGTGCCGGCAGGCGCTTGATTGACCTGTGGATGCTCAACTTGTGATTAATGGGCCATTGACCCCTTTCTTTATTTGGGCTTCTGTTTGCCCGTGGCTTGAATGATCAAGGGGCCGGCAAGAGAAATGAACGGCAATCCAAGCAAACTTCCTCGGCGAACGGTGCTCTTAAGTGGTGCAACGGCAGCGCTTCTACCAGAGTTCAATCGTAAGGCGTTGGCCGCCATCGATCGGGCAACCTTGAGTGACCCCGCCAATCGATTAGTCATCTATGCCCGCATCCGATCGAGTGGGATCGATAGGCCCAAAGCCCTGTGGTGGATCTCTGGACTCATATACGCCAAGCAGTATGGAGAGATGGCCAAGCCGTTATTCCGTGTTGTTGGGGTGAGCTGGAATCAAATCATGGCACGCCCCGACGGAGGAGTGACTCAGGTTATGGAAGAGGCGGGGTACTTTGCCGACATCGAAACGGGGGCCATCATGGACTCCTGGACCAATCCGATCACTGGCGCCCAAACCATGCCTGAACCTTACCGTATGACCATTGGTCAGGGCATTACGCGTGATGGTGCGGTTGTCCGTCCGGATCCATCCATACCCATGGACGTGTCCGGAGCCATCGGGCCGGTTGAGGTTTCTGGCGACGTGATTTGGGTCGAGGAAAACTTTTCCGCCCGCGTCACCTTGTTGAGCCCTTCCTTAGAGGGGAGAAGGGAAGAACGGGAAGAAGGCAAGTTCCGTGTAGTCGACAGCTTGGCGACGTTCCAAGCTCGTATCGACGATGTCCTGCAGCCCGAGGGGACTTTTGTTCCCGCGACGCTAGCATACCAGGAAACCGATCCTTGGTTTCCCTGGTTGAAAATGGGCGACGCGCCGGGGCTGCAGATTTGGCAATTGAAGGGCCGCAAACTGGCGGATCCCGATGAAATTCCAAACCGGCTCAAAGACCGCTTAATATCAGATTATCCAGACCTGATTTGAAGGAAACACCATATCAGTCCGGTCGGGCGGAAGGTTCTTAGCCAGTGCCGCAACCATATCTCTCACGTTGAGAAAAAGGTCGTCATGCCTTTTTCTTAAGGCGGCCCCAGTGAATTTCCTGTGTCATTTCCGAAGACTCCATCCGGATCGAAACGTTTTGCAGCACAAGTGCCAATGGACAAGGTTCTTGGGAAGAAGACGTTCATTGGCGTATCTCCCTGGTCGGTGTTCCCGTGCGCTTCGGATTGGTCATCTTCCGTGGAGTAAGTCCTCCACCTGCCTCAGGGACAGTGGAAATCTCACATACAACATCACAGCGAGGCGGATTACCTCGGGAGAGCTGTTGAAATAACGGAAAGGATTGTGCATCAACGGAAGCTAGGAGACCTTACCTTGCAGCTCAAGCCCATTTGCTCTGACAGTGCCGCTAAGGATCATCGCAAACTGAGTGATCCGTGGACGAATTCTTGATTTCCCTTCTAATCAAGGTGGTTGCCACCGCTAGCGTAGTTGTGGCCGCCACCTATTTGGCGGAGCGCGGCGGACCATTCTGGGGCTCCCTGTTTGCGACTTTTCCAGTTTCCGCCGGACCCGCCTATGTCATGGTGGCCATGCAGGCTGAACCAGACTTTGTCGCTGCCAGTGCACTGAACAGCTTCGCCAGCATGAGCGCCGGCGCCCCATTTATCGTGGCTCTGGTGTTGCTTTCTCCTCGCACAAACACATTCACAATGCTGTGCGGCGCTTTGGCAGTGTGGGCCGTTTTGGCGGTACCCATTGGCATGATTGATTGGACCTTTGTCTCGGCAGCGACCATGAACGCGATGGTGCTAGTGGCATCGTTGTTACTTACACGCAAGAGAATGCCTATGAGCATTCCGCTTCCTGCGGTGGTCCGTCCATGGTTCGACCTACCCCTAAGGGCGATGGTGGTAGGAATGTTTGTCGCCACCGTGGTCGTGGCGTCGGACGCCATGGGGCCCGTGGGAACTGGGTTCGGCGCTACCTTCCCTATCTCTTTTGTTTGTGTTGCCGTCATTCTCCATAGGCGCCTGGGCGGGATACTGACGGCGGTAACCATGGCAAGCGCCCTGCGGGTCGCTATTGGTATGTATGTGGCTGTGCCAGTCCTTTATTTCGGCGTATTGGCCTGGGGCGAGGTCTGGGGTCTTTCTCTAGCACTAATCACGATCATGATCTGGGCGGCGGGATTGATCCTGCACCGGCGACGGGTTGTGGCGCGCAGATCAAACTGATCTTTCTGGGCTTGTCCCTTTCGAAAACCTGTTCCTTGCGAAAACCTCATCCACGCCAGGTACGGTTTCTTTATATAAAGACTGATGGATAAGGTTTTCGTAAGGGACAGCGTTCGGCGCTTCTACGAATCCCCTGTGCCTTTCGAAAACCCTGTCCACATAAGCTTAATAACGACTTGCTTCCATCTTAAAAGGTTGAGGTTAGCTGAACGTACAACCCGGTCAATTCTCTTCCTATACTGCCAGTCAAAAAAATTTGGTCCGTTAGACCCCAGCACGAACGTTTTCGGAAGAGACAGAAACAGCCCTCACCACCTGCTTCTTATCACTCATCCAATTTCTCCTCACCCATCATAGATGATTTTGGCCCAGGGGCCGTCGTGCCATTCCAGCACCGTGCCGCCAGCGGTGGAGTGCAGGTCGTAGCCGTGCACCCCGTAGGCCGGGTTCCATAGAAACCAGCCGGGCCGGAGGATGCGGATTCGATCCGGGGCGATGTCACCCGTGAGGCAAAAGATCTCCTCCTGGCAGGGGTGATACTCGGGCCCTTCGCTGGTCCAGCCGGGCGGGACGCGGAGAAAAGACATGGTCGCGCCGGTGACCGGGTCTTCCCACAGACGCTGATATCCGCCGGAGGTCACATCCTCCACCACGATGGCGAGAGCGTCAGCGGCATCTGGTGTCAGCTTGAACGCGGGCGGTCCGTCGCAAACGATTAATACTTCAGCCCCCTCACCTGAACCGAACTCTGCCAAGACCAAGTCATCGTGATGACAGATATAGGTGTCTTTACCAAAAACGCGGCCGCCGACGCGGAGTGATCCCGACAGCACGTACAGCTGGATGCGCTGTTTCAGTTGGGTGTTGCCGCCGCTGGACCAGCCGTTCGGAATCTCAAGGATAGCGCTGCGCAGGGAGCCGTCGTCCAACCGCCGCAAGGGCCGGTGCATAAGCCCCTCGGGCAACTCCCGCACCCGAAACGGCACTGACAGCACCGTGGCGCTGTCGAAACAGACGGAGACGTCTTCCCGCGGTTCGCGCTTTTGCGAGTCGTTCACCGATTGCGCCTTAGTTTTACTCAAAGACAACCCCGACAGGAGGAACGAGGTCACTCCTGTCAGGGCTGTCACAAGTGTGCGGCGATTCAATATCTACGCCGGTTTTGTCCCCACCACGTTGCGTTTGGCGCCGCGGCGGGACGGCGGGCCGTCTTCGTTCACCTCGAAGCCGGCGTCGCGCATCATCTGGTTGAAGCCGTCAAAGTCGAGTTCGGCATAGGCTAGGCGCCAGGGTTCGCCGTTCCAGCGGCTGTCCCACCACTGGCGGTACTTGGAATAGACGTTGGTCGGTGCCGGATTGCCCGTGAAGAAATCCATCGGATAAAAGACCCCGCCCGGCCGCAGCACGCGGAAGGTCTCTGCCATCACCTTCGGAAACGCTTCCATCGCCACTTCATGGAACATGATGTTGTTGGTGACGATGTCGAAGTGGTTGTCGGGGAACTTGCTGTCCTCCGCCAAGCGTTGGGCGAAGTTGACATCCACGTCCAGATCGACGGCGCGCATGTGGGCATACCGCACCATCGGGCCGCCGATATCGATGCCCCACACTTCCGCTCCGGGGAAGCGCTGCTTGATGGCCACCGACAACTGCCCGCAGCTGCAGCCCTGGTCGAGAATGCGTTCCACACGGCCGTCCTCGGGCAGTGGAATGGCGCCCGACATGCCGATGTGCATTTCGTCCTGGTCGTTGCGGCCTTGGAAGAAGTTGTTGGTGCCGTAGTGGTAGATGTGCCCGGCGAACGGGTCGCCCACATAGCCGCCCGGCTGAATGTGAATCTCGTGGCGGGTGTACTCGGGCATGTCCATGTCGGGGTTCAGTTCCAGCGTGCCAGGGCCGGAGGCGTCCGCCGCTTCCATTTCGGCGAGATAGGCGTCTTCGTTGCCGTGGAACTCGTTGTAGAGAGTCCGCCAGTTGATCTGCTGGGCCGAAAGCCACATGCGCGCACTGCCGGCAACCAACGGATCATGAGCCACATGATCAAGCACCGCTTCGATTGGCAGATCGTCAACGGGAGACATGCCTTTGGCTCGCATGATGTCGGAAACCCGTTTCCGTGCGGCGCGGGTCATGTCCCGGTTGGCGAAGATGCGGAAACCGGTGATGAAATCGTGCTGCCCTTCCAGGTGCTGGGTGGGCAGCCGTTCCAAACGGCCAATCTGTCCGCGGGGCTGCAGGTCCGCGTCCTTGAAGGTGTTCGCAGTCTTGGCGGAAACCTTGCGGTTGGAGAACATGGCGCCCACAAACGAAGCGGTTGCCGCAGTGGCGCTCATCAGAGTCCGTCTTTTAATCATGGTTTGTCCCTCCCCGCCTACATTTCGTTGGTGATGGCGTCGCGGGCTAGCGCGGTCTTGTCCTCGCCGTCTCTCGCGATGTGGCCGTAGGTGATCTGGATGAAGGCATCCCGCTCTTTGCGGAGCTGCGCTTCCTCTTCCTCGGTGGGAACGTAGGCTTCGACCATCTCTTGTGTGACCGCGCCTTCCCTCTCCATGAGGAGTTCGATGATGCGGACGCGGCGCCGGTTGGCCCACACCTCCGCGCCGAGGGCGATGATGGAGGTCATCATGTCGTCCATCAGCGGATTGCCGAGGAACACGGCCTGGTCCGTGTCCGATTTGATGAAGTCGGCCGTGTAATGCTTGCGGCCGCTTTCTGAGGTTGCCATGACCTAAGGTCTCCCAGTTGTGTGTGAGATGTCGAAATTCTCTGCTTTTCGGGCCTCCCCCGCAAGGTTGACCGGGGGCCTTGCTCGGTTAATGAGCGGGTAAAATAGCCGCTAGTCCTCTGACACTGAAGTAAGGTTAATTGTGGCTTGGCCATTGTGTTATGGCATTGGAGGTCATAGCGATGGCGCGTAGCAATGGCCGTTCTAGGGCGGCCATTGTTCTGAGCAACGAGGAACCAGCGGACCGACTAGAGCACCGCTGTAAGCGGATCTTTAATCGAAACCCACTCTGGACAAGAAAACGAAAGAATCTATCTTCGTGCATGGACTAGGGTCTGTTGACATTTAACGCATGGCGATGATGGTTGCGACGAGGTTGCAGTTTGCGGCGTAGCTGATGTCGGTCTTGTCGTAGCGTGTTGCGATGCCACGGAATTCCTTGATCTTGGCGAAGTAGTTTTCGATCAGATGTCGCCAGCGGTACATGTGCTTGTCGTAGGCTGCCGGCCGCTTCCTGTTGGCGAGCGAGGGAATGACGGCGCTTGCGCCACGTTGGTCCAGTTGCTCTCGCAGCCAGCCGGCATCGAATGCCTTGTCGGCGATGAGGGCATCGAAGTGAACGTCGTCGATCAACGGCTGGACGCCCATCATGTCGTGGCGCTGGCCAGGGAGCAGCACGAAGCGGACCAGACACCCCTGTTCCTTCCAAAAACTTTATCCGGTTGAAATGAAAGCGGATCCTCTGTCGTCCGTTTGGGACGATATCGTTTATAGGAATGTTCTTCATGGCATTGTTGGCCATGATCAAGGGACCGCGCCGACTGGCCGCAGAGAACATCGCATTGAGACATCAGGTCTCGGTTTTGAGGCGCAAACTAAGGAGGTCAACCATGAGTCAATTGTTCAGCCGCCGCATGGCCTTGGTGCTTGCGGGCAGCACGGCAGCGGCGTTAAGCGCGCCCATTAGCGCTTGGGCCAAGCTCAAGAACGGTGTCGACGTACAGCCCCGCGGCCAGGACGGTGTGTGGGAACGCCTGCCGACGCTTAATCTGGAAGCCTACGACGAGATGAGCACCTCGACACGGGTGTGGATCAACGGCGAGTTGACCAAAGCTGCGGAAAAGCGGGCCCACGAGATTCTCAAGGCCAATGGTTACAGCACCGACGACCCCCTCGACCGCGATGTCGCCATTGAGATGCTGAAGGACGACCCCATCATCCAGGTGCGCAATCACACTTGGCAGCGGCTGCAGAACCACATGTGGAAGGCGTTCTACGACGAGTTCCACGGCAACTACGACGCCTATATGTCGGAAATGGAAGCGGCCGACAATTCCGGCCCCGGCGTGCTGGAAATGAACCCCGGCTGCGAAGCTGAATACACCAAGCATGAAATCCACATGCAGCCGGGCGGCTACACCGGCGATCCGTTTGCCGGACACATTTACCTCTACGGCACGGCCAACTTCTACAACGGTCGAAACTACCAGGACGAACTGCACCGCAATTTGGCCCGGGCTATTCCCTTACCCGCGGACGGCAAGGTCAAGCGCATCCTGGATATGGGCTGCAGCTGCGGTCAACAGGTTGTCGCCTTGAAGCAGCGCTATCCCGATGCGGAAGTGTGGGGTGTGGACGTCGGCGGGCCGATGGTGCGCTACGCTCACATGCGCGCCGTGGACATGGACGTAGATGTCAACTTCCGTCACGCCCTGGCTGAAGACACCGGTTTCCCTGATGGTTACTTCGACGTCGTCACCTCCTATATCCTGCACCACGAAGTGACAGAGCAGGCCACTTACGACATCATCCAGGAAGCTGGACGCCTCCTGCGGCCGGGCGGCGTCTATTATCCAGTCGATTTCTACACCAACCCCAGCCGCAAGGCGAACGACCCTCGAGCTTGGCAGCGCATCCGCGACTGGATGACCTACCGCTGGAACCACGAGCGTTGGCTCTATGAGTATCAGCAGGCTGACTTCGAGGGCGAAATCCGCCGCGCTGGCATGCTGCTCAACCGGGACAACCCCAAGGACACCATGTCCTATCCGTTCGGCCGCCAACGAGTCCGCAATATCATGGGCATCAAATCGGCCTAGAGTGCGGTGACATTACATTTGTAAGAGCCGCCCTTCGGAGCGGCTCTTCCATTTTTACTCTCACTGTTTTTGTCTGTTTGAGGTGACTTTAGAGACACTTTAACGAAAGAGTCGGCACTCAAATATTACGGCTAAGTGTCGAAGCTGAGCATGTGGTCGCCCAAAAGGCGGCCGAAAGTCAGAGCGGGAGTCACCAGCATACCGCCACAATAGGATCGGCCCATGAACTGGTCCGTGCCGAGTAATTCACCGGCGGCATAGAGGTTCGGAATTGCGGTACCGTCCTGCCGGATCACACGCAGATGGGCATCGACTGCAAGCCCCGCCCACCCTATGAGCTGTGAGCCCTGAATACGGATGGCATAGAATGGCGCTTCGGCGATGGGCAGCGGCAAATGCACCCGGCCCAGGGCATCCTTACCGCCATCCTGGCCTTGGTTATAGCGCGCAACCGTTTTGACTAAACGTTCCTTATTGATTCCCGTAGCATCAGCGAGTTCCTCAATACTGCCGGCACGATAGAACATCGGCTGAGACTCAAAAGCATCCTTGATTTCTTCCCGGGTCCAACCACCCACTCCTGGCGGCGCCTCATTTAGAATAGCTTCATCAAAAACAACCCAGCAGCGCTCTTCGGGCTGTCTCACCAAGGCATGTTCGCGAACGTCATGACTGTTCATATCTTCGCGCAGAAACCGCTCACCATTAACGTTGACATAGATTTCCCAGGGCTGACGGTGAGGCGGATAAGAAACCCAGCGGGCAAGCCGTGGGCTCGGAAAATTGTCATCCTGAAGGATGCTGCCGAAGGACGGCAGGTGATGTTCCCCACCACGCACATACCCTCCGGCCGCTGTGCCCAGGGTGATACCGGCGCCTTGGCTGTAGGGATAGGATACGTCGCCGTAATCCGTGTGATTTTCGAGGTCCTCGACCATTTCGGGGTTCGACGCATAGCCGCCACAAGACAGCAGTATATTGCGTCCGCTGTAGCGTGTCGTCTTGCCGTTATCGCCGCGAGCCACCACCCCGGTGACAGCGCCGTTGCCCTCTTGGATTAATTCAATGACTTCGGTGCTGGTTCGGACCGTTATCGCACCGCTGTCGATATGTGGCTGAATGAGTTTTTCTAAGATATTGAGAATTGAAATACCGCCTTCGAGCCCCCACGCATAGCGGGGCCGGCTGTAAGGTTCATGGGTGGTGCCCGTGACCGGGTGCTCGGGATGAACTTCAAGGCCGTTGTCGGTCAACCAGTCAAAGGTCTCGGCGGCGTTGTAGACGGCTAGCCGGACAATCTCCGGGTTCGCTTTGTTTTTGCTGATACGCATGATGTCGTTGTAGTGCTCTTCTGGAGAGTCTTTCAGACCTTGTGCCTTTTGTAGCTTTGTGCCCGCTGCGCTCATTTGCCCGCCCGACAGGAACAAAGTTCCACCCAATTGGGCTGCGGCTTCAATGATCAAGACACGCCCGCCCCGTTTGGCCGCAAAAATGGCTGCTGGCATGCCGGAATTTCCGCCACCAACGACGATCAAGTCATATTTTTCCGCGTCATCTGCGGCAACAGCTTTGGAAGCCAATCCCAACCCGACCGCGGTAGCTCCAACGCCGGAAAGGAAAGTTCTTTTGGATACGTTAGAAGTAAACGGACTATCAGAGTTTGTGACGCGTGTCATATCGGCCTCCCCAAATTGGTTTACCGTTGAATTTTAGTATTAACGATTCCCTTAGAGCCCAACCGAAAACTAAGTTGAATGATTTCAGTCCTTTATGATTCTTCCGAGTTGTCAACTTGGAGGAAACGGACTATCAGAGTTTGTGACGCGTGTCATATCGGCCTCCCCAAATTGGTTTACCGTTGAATTTTAGTATTAACGATTCCCTTAGGTGATAGACTTTAGCGATCGATACTCGCCGTATCCTGCTGTGCTTCCACTGTCGCCATGAAGTCGGCAACGATTTCGGCCCAGCGCTTGGGTTCGGCCATGAACTCAAGCAAATCGCCCTGTGAAAACTCGATGTACTTGAAGTCAGGCCGATGGGTAGTGACGATCCGTTTGTCCATGACGTTAACGGGGTCCTTGGTGTCCGTCAGAATCAGGCCGGGCACGTTGATTGCCATCAGGTCGGGCAGCATGTCGTAATGGAACGCGGCCCAATGGCCGATGTCGGGTCCTTGTATGTAAGACGTGATCATCAACCATTGTCTTGCATTGAGAATACCCTGGCGTTCCGCCGGTGCCTCTGGATTGAAACGATGGCTTATATGGGAACCGTCGGCTCGCGGAGTCCGGTCCCGACCAGGTGAAGACAGATAGGCGTCCGCTTCTTCCTGGGTCAGTTGAGCCGCGCCGTGCATGACGATGGCAGAGACCCGGTCGGGATGTCTGGCGGTAAACGCGGCTGCCTCTTGAGCACCGGTGTGGTGGCCGGCAATGATGACTTTGTCCAACCCAAGGTGATCAAGTACCGGCACCAGGTTGTCGGCATACTCTTCATTAGTCGGCTGTTCAGGCGGCATATCGGACAGTCCGTAACCGGGACGGTCCATCGTAATGGCGCGAATGCCCATTTCGGCAAACGCATTCTGGATCTCGGCGAATTGGATCATCGACATGGGTGTCTGATGCAACAAAACGATGGGATGCTTGGTATCGCGTGGCCCGATGTCGCGGTAGTGCACCTGTCCCATAGGCCGTCGAGGCATAACCCTTTCCGCTCTTAAGAATAGTCCCCCAACCCTCCCAATCGTCGATGGAGGTGCCTCGGCCCAAAGGTTCTCCGGCGTATGCAAAACCGGCAAGAAGCGTAGTAACTGAAAAAAGGAGGGCAGTTTAAAGAATGCCCCATATACTTTTTTGACATAATTCTATACCTCCAAAGAGGGTGCGTGGAGAGCATTACAACATTCACCCTATCAAAAAGTCATACGAATCCGCAGTCTTAATCCTGAATGGTTCGAACTACAAACGGTTGTCCCGTCCATTAGTTTCGTCCAGCTCACACCAGCCTTCTTCTCTCCAGGGTTCAGAATAAGCCAGACTCTCTCACTTTGGCCGGGCCAATCTAGCCGTATTAGGTCACCTCAAATGAGTGTCTCTGTACTCAAGGCGTCGTTAAGGCGTGGCCGCCTATTCAAACTTTCCTAATGGGGTTCATAGCGGCCTCGATCTCTGTATGCAGCCTTTCCCCTAAGCAAAATATCATAGAATTCCTCTGCTCTGCCGCCAGCGGCTTCAATAGTTGCCTCATGCCCACTCTGCGCTTGCCGAACCCAAGCCCTACGTTGCTCAGGTGTCAAACGATGGATTGTTACACCCTCGTATTGCATGATTCCGAGTTGTTTTGTAACAAGGTCGCGGATATCTCGCCGCACCTTGTCATCGGTCCCCATGCCATAGCGCAAAGCATACTTATGCCGGTCCGAAAGGTCCTTATGCCATGTCATGTTCGCCAGTAACCCTCCAGTGTCGTAGGAAACATTTGCCACCATGAAGTCCGTGACATATCCACGAAAGGTGAAAGCCATAGCCGTAGGCTTGATCGTTCCGTCGATCAAACCTGTTTCCAAAGCCTGAACCATATCAACAGAAGAAATAGGGACGGCGTCGGCACCGATGCTGATAAGAAACCGCTGTATCGCAAAATTGGGAGACCCCCCAATTCTGACACCCTTGAAGGCTGATGGCGTCAGGATTGGCCTGTTAGCGGCAATGTTGAACCAGCCCGATTCTAGCCACCGGATCAGAGTTACCCCTTGTTCCTGCAGAAGGGCGTTAACAGGCTCGTACAGGAAATTGTCGTAGATGAAGTCAACTTCTTCCGGTGACTCGAAGAGAAATGGAATCATGGTTACAGTGAGTTCCGGAACCAAAGTTGCCATGCCTTGGAGAGAAATGCCGCCCACCTGAAGCCGATTGCGTTTTATTGCTGGAATCATGGCCTCCTGGCTGCCCAATTCGCCCCGGATGAAATAGTCCAGTTCCAGCCCTGCCTGCTTAGTGGCCTCCATCAAGCGCAACCACTGCCGTTCCCAGGGCGTGTCCTGTGGTGCAAAGGCGCCGACCCGCCCTTTTACAGTCTCCGCACCGGCAGCCATGGCGCCTATGAAGCTGAGGACCACAACAAGAGACCATGCGGTCTGGCGCAAAGCGATTGATTTCCCGTTACGGATGCTCATCAGGCTTACCCCTGTAACTTTCACAATAGCGTCCCAAGGACAGATTTAAACGCCGATAACCAGCGCCGGACAGGCAACCACAAAACCTAGTGGAGCATCGCAGCCCAGATAAAATAAGATGAACAAACCAAAGCGCCATAATACGAAAACGGGACAAATTATCATGGACGACAATATCCATCTTTCCGCTGCTGTCCGCCAACGGCCAATTTGGAAGCTCATGCCACGTGAGGGTGAGGACGGCCTGTTCAGCCAGAACTGGTACCCAATCTGCCTATCAGAGGAATTGAAAGCAGGTGAAATCTTTACCCGTCCGTTTTTGAACGGTGAGGTCATTGCCATCCGTGCATCGGACAATAGCCCCCGAGTGTTCGCGCCCTATTGCCTTCACCTTGGCGCCAACCTAAAGGAAGGGGATATGGTCGAGGGACGAATTCGCTGCCCCTATCACCATTGGGAATACGATGCGTCGGGTACCTGCGTAAAAACGGGTGCCGGCGACCCACCGCCACGGGGAGCTTGTTTGTTCCAATATCCGGTCCAAGAGCGATGGGGCTTGGTGTTTGTCTTCAACGGTGAAAATCCTCTGTGGGACTTTCCCGACTTCCATTCAATGGCGGGTGACGTCCATTACGACGACAGCGATCTCGTCATGATCACCCGTCAAATCGACCACTACCCAGACGATCCGGAGCGAACCGCCTTACCCGTGGACCCATGGGTGGTAATGACCAACTCCCTGGACTTCCAGCATTTGGTCTCCTTGCATCACCTGCAATACGAAAAGGTAGATCCGGAAAGGGATATTCAATGGTCTGATCATTGTGCCCAATACCGGAAGAAGTCCGAGTTCTGGAACGGTGAGTCCTTCAACTCACATCTAGCCATTTACGGCAACAATTGTCTTTACCTAAGCGCGGAGCTAGACGAGCGCTGGTTCGGTCTGTTCGGGGCCCAAGTCATTCCAAGTCCGGGCTGGACAGACATGTATTTTGTCGTCGTGGCGGATAAAGGGGATGGCTCTCCACAGGCCGTGGAAGATGCGCACGCTTGGGCCGAGGATATGATGGATATGGAAACCAAGTTCTATATGCAAGACGTACCTGTTCTGCGTTCCATCCATTTTCAACCGGGTCTCCTTACCAAAATCGATGCTGCCCTCGCGCGGCACATAGATTATCTGCACAGTCAACCCAGAGCCCATCCCGCGGCCGACTTTATGCGTTAAGTCAAAGGCACTGTTTTAGGTCGTGGTCACGCTAATGAACGGTAGTGCCGCGAATTCAACATAGAAGTCTTGCTCAACCGGCAGCGGTGACGGCATGGTCAGACTAGGTTGATCTGTTAGTCTTGTGAGTTGAGTCTGCGCCGCGTCAAGCGGCGTTGTACTTGGTATATTCCAAGCGAACCCATGTTTTAAAGCACCGCGCCTTTAGTTTGATCCATATCCAGCTTCACAAAAGTAGTTCCAACATTCTTCTGGTGTGAATAGATCGCAAGTTTGTGCAAGGGCGTCGAACATCTGGTCGAATGTTCTGGCACCGATCCGTCGCAAATGAGCTTTCAGTTTTGAGAATGCCAGTTCGATAGGATTGAGGTCGGGGGAATGTGGTGGCAAGTACAGGAACCAGCAGCGCTTCGCTTTGAGCGCGGCTGCGGCATCCTTGTTGCGATGCGCCGCGAGGTTGTCACAGATGACGACAGTTCCCGGCTCTAGTTCGGGTGCGAGAACGTCGCGGATGTAGGCGGCAAATGCCATGCCGTCCATAGCTCCGCTGATCACCCATGGTGCGATTAGACTGTTATGGGTCAAACCCGCAATGAATGTCTGCGTTCCCCATGCGCCAAAGGGCGTGCTCATTTGCAATCGCTTACCGCGCAGGCTTCGCCCGCGCAACCGGGTCAAGTTTGTCTTCACGGATGTTTCGTCAATGAACACAAGACGATGAGGCTGCGCCTGCATGGCCGGGATGCGGTGCCGGAACCAGTCCTGACGCAGACGCTTCACCCGAGTATGAAAGCGCTCGGTTGCGATCAACGATTTTTTTATACGTGTAGCCAAGTTTTCTTAGGAAACGCCCAATGGATGCAGCATGGACGATAACCCCGAAGGTGGCCGCTGACGACAAAGCCCGTCATCACGATCTCGATTGTCGGGCCATCGATTGAGGCCATTGCGTCACGAAGGGCTCCGGCCAGTTCTGGTACGAAGTAATGTCGCCGTCCTGCGCCACCAACTCTTCAAGAAATTCCCGATGAGGGGCAAGTTTGCCATGACCTCGGGGACGTCCTTGTAATTCGGGTTCGATAGACCCTGTCTCACGCACCTTGCGGTGCCACCGCACCCCCGTTGCAATGGATGCAGCGGATATTTTCAAGCGCGCCGCGGCGGCACGACCGCTCAAGCCCTCTTCGATGTATTGTTGGAAACGCGCTCGAAGCGCTGATGGTAGTGCTGCTGGCATGGAAAATCCTCCCGAATTAAGGAGGAATCACAATTCGCAAAGATTGGGAAGACCATCGATCCAACATTCAAAATCGACGCTTTAGTGCCCAGGCCCAGGAAACAAGGACCCAGGAGAGTTGGCCTAACCAGTTACTCTGATAATGCCGACCGCACTACTTGGCTCAAGGCATTTTACTTTTAACAATGCTCGTGCACATTTTGTCAACCGTCCCACCCGCCAGACCAATATCCCGCGTTATATGCAACGGAAAATCTCACCGGCATTGCCCGCATCGTGCGGGGCTACGCTGTGCCAGCCATGGAAAACGTGGCCCTGTGGCACGAGCGGGATATTTCCCACTCCTCCGTGGAACGCATGATCGACCCGGATGCCATGATCACCTTGGATTTTAACCTGGCCCGGCTTACCGGCGTCATCGAAAAGCTGGTGATCTATCCCGACGCCATCGAGAAGAATCTCACTGCTATGGGCGGACTGGTGTTTTCACAACGGGTGCTGCTCGCCCTCACCCAGGCCGGCGTCAGCCGCGAGGAAGCCAGTGTTTACCGGCTTCTCAAGGCCCATGACCTGATCGCCAGCCCGGCGTTTGTGGTGATCAAGGCGAACGATGAGTTCAGGGATAAGACCACGGCCCCGAACCAGCTTTGGCAGACCGACTTCACCTACATCAAGGTCATCGGATGGGGCTGGTTCTACCTGAGCACCATCCTGGATGATTACTCCCGCTACATCATCGCCTGGACGCTGTGTACGACCATGAAGGCCAGTGACGTCACAGACACCCTGGAACTAGCATTGCAGGCCTCAGGCTGCGACCGGGTCGAGGTCCGGCACAAGCCCCGCCTGCTGTCAGACAATGGCGCGTCCTACATCTCTAGCGAACTGGCCGAATGGCTCGACGACAACGGCATGGATCATGTGCGCGGCGCACCCTATCACCCGCAGACACAGGGCAAGATCGAGCGGTGGCATCAGACCCTGAAGAACCGCATCCTGTTAGAGAACTACTTCCTGCCGGGCGATCTCAAGGCCAAGATCGGGCGCTTCGTCGCCTACTACAATCACCACCGCTACCACGAGAGCCTGAGCAATCTGACGCCCGCCGACGTCTACTTCGGGCGCGGCGAAACCATCTTACTCGAAAGGGAGAGAATCAAACAAAACACCATCAATCAACGGCGCTTGCAGCACCGCAAAACCGCCGCCTAAACTGAAAACCAAGATGGGCCAAACTCTCTCTTAGTTTATCAACCCCCGCTGTCCCAAATAATCTGACGACGGACAGCCCAATCATATCGGGTAAGCTGGCCTATCAACTCAATGCTCGGCTATATCACCGGGGTGCTGAGTGGGTCGCCACCGACGGCGGGGAGCTGGGCAGGGAGCGCTCCAACTATGTTAGCGGTGTCTTATATGGTGAGCCGACGGACAATCTCTCCTTCAAGTTCCGTGCCTATTATCAGAAGGACGATGACGGTTCGCCAGTTGCGGGGCTCATCAGAGGCCGTTTTGCAGACACCTGCACAGGGACATCCGTTCAACGCTATAACGAAGATGGCACCGCCATCGAGACCTTTTTCCCAACGCGATACATCTGCGGCAAGGTGCCAGAGTTCGGCTTTAATGAACCCGGCGGCAGACTTCTGTCACGGGAGACTACTTTGCAACCTCCTGTCTTTTTTCAGGATCGAAGCGGTTTTCTGTCCGACCCCGTCTTCGTGCCCTTTAGTGGCCCGGTGCCCAATTTCATCATCGACAACATGCTCGGCGACGCGGGTGATCGGTTTCTTAAGAAGAACGTGCCCGACCTGGATGATTTCGGCATGGTGCGCAACCAAGTCCGGCTTGCCTTGAACGCAGACTATGAGTTCACGGGTGGAATCCTGGATGGGTACACCGCAAGCTTTCTTGGCGGCTGGAATGATACGCGCATGAACTTCCTGCGCGACTATGATCAGCACGACACTTCGCAGTGGTATGGTCTTGATCCGAAATTTGCGCAGGACTGGAGCCTGGAAGGCCGCCTCACCTCGCCGCAGGACACGCGATTTAGATGGTTACTGGGCGCTACTTACTACGACCAGGAGTTCGTCACAAGCGGTTCCGGCGGCTTGGTGATTACGGCCAATTTCCAATCACTCGCTGTTGGCCCAGTGCTGACGACCACGCCTCCTACAAATGGCAATACCGCCAAGGTTTGGGGCGTGTACGGTTCTGCCTCATATGATCTCACAGATGAAATCACCTTCGATATCGAGACGCGCTATCTGCAGGACGAACGAACCGTCTCCCAAGCTGGATTTTCCTTCACCGACAAATACAAGCAGTTAACGCCGCGGTTTATCCTCAGCTACAAGCCATCCGACAACACGACCGTATACATCCAGGCGTCGAGGGGGAACTTGCCGGGTACAACCAACGGTTTGGTGGCTATCTGCAGTCCAGAGGAGTTCATCGAGCCCTATCCCGACCCATTCACGAACCAACCATCAACCGCATCCGAATGTTCTCAGATTGCTTCGCAATTGCCGGAAGGGCAGGCGGCCGGCTCAACACCGTCGCAAAAGCTTGATGCCATTGAGGTGGGGTGGAAACAGACCCTTTTCGACGGTCGCTTCCGGTTCAACCTAACTGGCTGGCATTATGAATGGAAGAACCGGCCCTTTGGTCTCAGCGTCGTCTGGGTGCGGGACGCCGAAGATCCAACGCAGCGGGACCGCAGGCCCAATCCCTTTGCCAACTCACTCGGCGTGAGCGTTCCCGGCACTCAGAAGCTGTGGGGTGGTGAATTTGAGTCCGGTCTTATAATCACCGAAAATTGGGACGCCCAACTCAACGTCAGTTGGAGTGACAACAAGTTCGTGGAGTTGGACAGCCGATCCAAGAACCAACTGACCGGCTTCACCAACCTGAAGGGACTTGAGATCAGCCGTTATCCCCGCTGGCAAGGTAATCTGTCCACCACCTATAGGGCGGCGTTGACCACAGATTGGGATTGGTACGGCCGGGCCGACTTTATCTATCACGGCAAATATTGGACCGAAGATGAGAACCTGGCCCAGGCTGATTCCTACCTGTTGACTCACGCCCGCATCGGCATACAGCGGGAGGATCTCCGTGTTGAATTCTTTGTACGCAATCTGTTCCAAACGCGGGATTGGGCCGTCGCTTCCTCAAGGATCGATTTTACCCAGCCCACCTTCAACTTCAGGGGCTTCCACGGAATAGTTGTTGTTCCCCAGGAGAAACGGACCTTCGGTATTCGTACCAACGTCAACTTCTAGGGTTCGGCCTCAATGAGACCACTATAAAACCGCGAGGACGAGGGCAGCGAAGACGTTTTGATGTTGTGGTCCAAACGGCTAGCAACGCGTGGTCAGTCTTTGAGGCTTCGGAACAGGCGCTCCATGATCTTTATATACAGGGGCCGGAGCTTTGCCGCCTGCTCACCGTCTAAGGGACCGGCATGATATCTGCTATGACTGCTCAGTATTTGATAGTGTTTCTACGAAAATACAATCTTTAGCTTTATCCGGTTACCCTTTAGGAGCCGCAATCATCGGCGGAATGATCTGTGACAAATGAAGCACTTGATTCGTTATCTTAAAGAATTGCGATAACGCCTTAGGTCCCAATATCTATTTTGTCCCGTTCTACAAAAGAACGCGGTTCAAACACAATCCCTGAAAAAGACGCACTTTCATTGAGGTTTTGTGACGATAAGCGCATGATAGAGTGAAGAGAGGTATATCAGCATGCGCTAACAGGCACGGATAAGGGAGATGTATCCATGAGCAAATTTTTTAACCGGCGGACAGCCCTCGGCTTGACCGGCTTCATCGGATTTTCCGCAGCGGCTCCGACAGCGGTTCTGGCTAAGCTCGGGAGCGCAGACGTGGAACCCCGGGGTACAGACGGCATTCTTGAGCGGCTGCCGACGCTCAATCTGGAAAGCTATGACGAGATGAGCACCAGCACCCGCGTGTGGATTAATACGGAGCTGACCAGACAAGCTGAGCGGCGGGCGCTGCAGATATTGGCGGCAAACGGTTACGGCCGTGATGACGAAGTGCCGCGGGATACCGCCATAGAAATGTTGAAGGACGACCCGGTCATCCAATTCCGCAATCACAGCTGGCAGCGTCTGCAGATGCATATGTGGCAACGGCTTCATGAAGAGTTCCACGGCAACTACGACGCCTACATGTCGGAAATGGAAGCCGCCGACAACGCAGGTCCGGGCGCGCTGGAAATAAACCCAGGCTGCGAGGCCGAGTACACCAAGCATGAAATCCACATGCAGCCAGGCGGTTACACGGGCGACGAGTTTGCCGGACACATTTATCACTACGGTACTAATAACTTCTTCAATGGCCGTAACTACCAGGATGAACTGCACCGTAATTTGGCTCGCGCCGTTCCCATTCCTGAGGACGGCAAGGTTAAGCGCATCCTGGATATGGGTTGCAGTTGCGGCCAGCAGGTCGTGGCCTTGAAGCAGCGCTATCCCGATGCAGAAGTGTGGGGCGTGGATGTCGGTGGCCCGATGGTGCGGTACGCCCATATGCGCGCAGTCGATATGGATGTGGATGTCAACTTCCGCCACGCCTTGGCTGAAGACACCGGCTTCCCCGTCGGCTACTTCGACGTCGTCACATCGTACATTCTGCATCACGAAGTGACCGAACAGGCGACCTACAACATCATCCAAGAAGCCTCCCGCCTGTTGCGTCCGGGCGGAGTCTACTATCCGGTCGACTTCTACACCAACCCGTCGCGCAGAGCGAAGGACAAGCGGGCGTGGCGCCGGGTCCGCGACTGGATGACCTATCGCTGGAACCACGAACGTTGGCTCTACGAATATCAAAACGCGGACTTCGAAGGCGAAGTGCGCCGCGCGGGCATGTTACTCAACCGTGATACTGGTGACGGTTCAGTCAACAGTTACGGGGTCCGCCGGGTGCGCAACATTATAGGCATAAAGCAAGCCTGAGATTCGCCCAGCACTTCTAGTAAAAGGAGCCGCTTCCGAAGGGAAGCGGCTCTTTCATTTCTTATGCGCATACTCATTGTCCGTTCGAATTGACCATAGCGGCTGTCCTTCCCAAAACCTTATGCGATTGAAGTAGAATTCGATCCTCTATAATCCAATTAGGCTGACATCGTTCTCTGGAATGTCCTTCCTGGCCCATGGCCTGCCGCTCGCACATCAAAAACTGACCACTGGTGGAGCATTGGCCAGGGACCAGGCCTCATAGGACACCCAGGCTGAGGAAAAAGGGTCCAAAAACAATTGATCCCGAAGCCAGGTTTTCCGCTGCCGATCCTGGGAAGGCGCGGTAGAGGTGGACATAGAGGATTATCATTGATGGTTAAGAAACACGCTTCCATTGAACCGCTGCATCCTGGCGAGATTCTGCGCGAAGATATTCTGCCCTCTCTTTCCAGACAAAAGATGAATACTCTATAAGGTAAGTCTTTTGCTGGCGGCCATGACGTATGATCGACGACTAGGAACTGCGTTGGGTTCAGGTGGGATGCCAAAAGCGTATCGACCCCAAGGATTTGGAAGCCTTCGTGAAGGCCAACAAAACAAGAGCCTGTTTGGCATCATTAAAGTAATAGTTGTCCTACTATGACAATTAATAGTGAATATATGGACACAATATTTTGACGTCTTTTATTGCATTTATAATTGCACTCTCACCTGCTCTTGCCAAAGATATTGTCGTCGTGGTCAGGTGTTCCGGCCAGTCGGGTATTGAAATGGTCAGAGTTCTTCAAATGGCCGGTACCGTCGATGTCCGTGCGACAACACGCAATGTGGAAAGAGCCACCGAGCGCTACGGCACAGATATCGAATGGGTGGCCATGGATGTGCAGGAACTGGACGAAATCCGCGCCGCTTTCACCGGTGCGGACTATGTGATTTCCACCATCGGGTCCGTTTCACGGTCGGGACCCAATGCGCCTGATTTCGTCGACTATCGCGGTGTCAAAAACATGGTCGGCATTGCCAAGGACTACGGCGTCAAACAGTTCGTCCTCATGAGTGCGGCCAGTGCAGGCAAGACCGAGCATTTTCTCAATGTGGCCGTGAACAACGTGCTGGTGTGGAAGTGGCTGGGTGAAGATTACCTGAGGGATTCCGGTCTGCCGTATACGGTGATCCGACCGGTCGCGCTGCGAAGTGGGCCAAGGTGGCAGCGTGGGGTGAACTTTGGTGTCATGGGCTCTTGCGATCTCGGTTACATCGCCCGGGCTGATGCGGCAGCCGTGATGGTTGCTTCCCTCGACAATCCCAATGCACTGAACAAGACCATTGAAATCATCGGTGACGACGAAACCCCGCCGGCAACGTGGCAATCCTCGTTTGCGTCGATTCCGTTGGATCCCAAGCCGATGGGCTCGGCCAATTTCGGCGGGGGCCAATAAGTACTCCGGGTTTGCGCACCGTAAGTTCCCTCGAGAAGTGTCCGTTCGCTGGTGAAAACTATCGTCAGATGACCATTCTCAATCTTGCGGTTTGTGGGCTACGCTTGGTCAAACAACGGGAGGGGCGTATGGTTACCATCATCATAAGAATCCTATTTGTATTCTCACTTTTCGTAACGTTCCCAGCCACCGCGCAAAATGCTGCGGAACGCTGTCTGGCATTGAGCGGGCTGGGCGCGGAGATTGAACATCTTCTGGTCTCCATTCCCGATGCGCCGACGCGCATTCTTCGCTCCCAAGTCGATCCCGCCGCGGACGGCTTGCCGGAAGCCTGCCGGGTACGCGGCTTGATCGCACCCAACACCGGCTTCGAGTTGCGCATGCCGACGGACACGTGGAATGGCAAGTTTCTTATGTTGGGCTGCGGTGGGTATTGCGGATCGCTCTACACCGAACGGGCCAACCCTGGTCTGGCCCGCAATTATGCAGTCGTTGTCACCGATATGGGGCATCAAGGCGCCAGTTGGCTGTTTGCCTATAACAACCTTCAAGGGGAGATCGATTTCGGTTTCCGCTCTACCCATACGGTTGCCGTGGCGGCGAAGGAGATCATCGATTTCTATTACGGGCGCCGCGCCGAGAAGAACTACTTCATGGGCTGTTCCACCGGCGGCCGCCAAGCCATGGTGGAGGCACAACGCTTCCCGCGGGACTTTGACGGCATCATTGCCGGTGCGCCGGTTTACGACGAAAACGGTGACGGCCTTTTGTTTGTGGTTTGGAATCCCTTGGCCAACCTGGACGAAGACGGCGAACCAATTTTGAGTCCAAAGAAACTGCCGGTAATTCGACAGGCGGTGATGGACAAGTGTGACGCTGCCGATGGATTGGAAGACGGTATTCTGCAAGACCCCACCCAATGCGATTGGGAGCCGTCAGAGATTCAGTGCCGGAGGGGCCGCGGTGGAGACGACTGCCTGACCGCTGACGAAGTTACAGTGGTCAATAAGATCTACTCCGGCGCAACGGACGCGGACGGCAACCCCTGGTACTTCGGCATGTCTCGCGGCTCGGAGTACACCTGGACGCCGGAGTTCATTCAGGAAGGTAAAGTGGGCGATTGGTTGGAAGGGCCGCAATCCTTCGGCGAGGAATTCGCCACCACCATGCCGTTCTTTTACGACCCGCCCATCGGCACGCCGGCGTCCACATACGACTTTGATAAGGACCCGCCGCGCATGGGTCTGACCGAAAGTCTCTACAACGCCTTGAACCCGGACTTGCGGAAATTCAAGCGAAACGGCGGCAAGCTGATTCTCTATCACGGCTGGGATGACGATCAGATCCCGCCGGGCATCAGTGTGGACTATTACGAAACCGCCACCCGCACCATGGGCGGTCCGGACCAGACCAAGGACTTCTTCCGCCTGTTCATGGTGCCGAGCATGCTTCACTGCACTATGGGCGGCCCGGGCGGTTCGCACGTGGACTGGCTGTCGGCTCTGGAAGAGTGGGTGGAGAACGGTCAGGCGCCAGAAGAGATCATCGTCCACCGTTGGGTGCCGCAAGGATCCGGCCCACCAACAGCCCGCTTTCCGCTGGATCCGTCGGAATACGATCAGACCCGCCCGGTCTACGCCTATCCGGACGTAGCCCGGTACAAAGGCTCCGGTGATCCCAACCAAACGTCCAGCTGGGAGCGGAGATGAACCATTCCATTGAGGCGAATCAAGGCGGCTGGACCGCCGATGACCTAACCTACGGGACACTGAAGCAACGACAAAAGGGCGTATTAACGGCGGTGGAATAATGCCCCACGCGCCGGGCTCTCCCATGGACTACCGGGACAAGCTGCCGCCGACGCCCGTGGTACACTTTTTACGCCGCCGCGCCGGTACATAATCCCGCCGCCGGTGCTCATCGAGACCTTCGTCGAAACGCCGCGCTACACCGGCGCCGTCTATCGGGCATCGGGCTGGATCCATGTCGGGACCACCCAAGGACGCGAGCGCTACGACCGGGAAAAGCTCTACGACAAACCCCGCAAGGATGTCTGACTCCGGCCCTTCCGACGCGATTGGCAGACAACTCTCAATCGCTAATATTGTCGTCTTCTCCACGGCTCGACCGAAGGATTATTGCGCCAGGCGAAGCCCTGGAAAGGAGGAAGCGATGAGCTAGAAACCTTTCATCGCGATCCAGCGGGTTCGACTCCCGCCCGGCAAAGGCGCAGCCCGCCAGCCGGAAGCGAGTCTTGCATGGCGTGCGGCAACGCCCGTCGTGAAGCGTAGACAGCAGGTGACGAAGCGGCGCGCAGCCTCGAAATCGGTGAAGCGATGACGCCCTCATTGTTAAACCTGTGGGGGCAGTACCGGAAGCGTCGTTACAGGCGAGGCGCAACGGGTCGTCCGGGGTCGTGGATCGTCGCAAAGTCACGGGATGGATCGCCAGGGAACCTGGGAGATCCTGCTCTTGCCCGCGGGCAAGAACGCTGGAAAGGGGATTGCCAGCGTGAACAATCCAGACCCCGGCCTATCGCCGGACCTGCACGGCGGCGGGAGCGCCCCACAGGGCGAACACGAACCCCGGCAGGCGCTCGTGGAGCCGGTTGGCGAAACCAATAAGCCGAAGGCCACGCGGGGGCAGGAAGTCGTAGCGCTCTGATAGTACCGCTGAAGGCGGGGAACCGTGACCATCGGGACCCGCTGGAGGGAAGCGGGGCGTCACCTGAACAGACCCACTGATGGGAAACGCTGGAGGAAACTCTGAGTTCCACCAACACGTACACGAGACAGCAGTGGATAGCCGAACAGGCGAGGGAGCATCCGGATCGGGTGTTCACGTCCCTGCACCACCTCATCGACGGCGAGTGGATGCGCGAAGCGTACCGCCTGACGCGCAAGGATGGGCGACGGGCATCGACGGCGTGAGGGCTGCCGACTACAAGAAGGACCTTGAGGCTAATCTTGATAACCTCCTGGGCCGGATGAAGTCGGGCCGCTACTTCGCGCCGCCGGTGCGACGCCACTACATCCCCAAGGCGGACGGCACCAAGCGCCCTCTCGGCATTCCGACGTTCGAAGACAAGGTGGCGCAGTGGGCAATCCTGATGCTGCTGGAGCCGATCTACGAGATGGATTTTCTCCCGTGCTCGTACGGCTTCCGGCCCAAGCGGTCGGCTCACGATGCCCTGGACACATTACGCAAGGGCATCATTGAGCAGCGCCAACGGTGGGTGATCGATGCGGATTTACAGTCCTACTTCGACTCGATCTCGCACACTCACCTGCGGTCATTCCTCGACCTGCGGATCAAGGACGGCGTCGTAAGGCGCATGATCGACAAATGGCTGAAAGCGGGGGTGCTCGAAGAGGGCACCGTGCACAGGCCGGTCGTTGGCGCACCCCAAGGTGGGGTGCTCTCGCCGATTCTCTCCAACATTTTCCTGCACCATGTGCTGGACAAGTGGTTCGAGGACGAGGCGAGACCGCGCTTGCGCGGCAACAGCCAGCTGGTGCGATTCGCCGATGATTTTGTCGTCGCTCTCGAAGACCGCCACAGCGGCAAGCGGTTGCTTGACGTGTTGGGCAAACGTCTCGGTCGATACGGGCTCACGCTCCATGAGACCAAGACGCGCTATGTGGACTTCCGTCGGAGGCGTCCCTACGGGCGCCACTGGATGGCATCGGCCACGACGTTCGACTTCCTCGGCTTTACCCATGTCTGGGGAAGATCGATGCAAGGCAAGGACGTCGTTCGCCAAATCACGGCGAAAGGCTGTTTTGCCCGCACGCTGAAATCGGTGCATGACTGGTGCAAGAACAACCGGCATCTGCCGATTGAGGCGCAGCATGACTATCTTGCTCGGGTGATACGAGGCCACTGCGCATACTATGGTCTTGCAGGCAACGGCAAACGTCTGGAGTGGTTCCGCTATCAGGTCGCTCGTACCTGGCGGAAGTGGCTCGCACGCCGCAGCCGCATGCGTCGAATGAACTGGGACCGGATGAACGAAACCCTCAAGCGATATCCCCTGCCGTCGGTCAAGGTCGTGCGCTCATGGCAAAACTCCTTGAGCGAACCTGTCAGGTGAGGAACCGAGTGCGTCAATCGCGCACGCTCGGGTCTGTGGGGGGAGGGGCTCGGCAACGACCCCTCCTACCCGGCCACGACAAACGTGCGCAGGAATGTGCAGGAGTTTGAATGAATCCGGTTTCAAAATGATTACGGGTTGCGGAATAGGATATTCAATTATTTTGCATAGAAGTCAGAATAATATAATCAAAACAACGCGATATGTTACATCTGAATACGTGGAAATAAACTAATTTACCCTATGCACGCCATAGATAATGTGTCTTCCCGCTTATACGAACGAACACCTCATCAAAATGCCAGCGCCAGTTCGACCAATTGCGCCGGTCTATCCACCTCTTCCGGACCTCGGCGGCAAACAATGGGCCAATGCGGTTCCACCAATACCTTACCGTTCCATAACTGATATCAATGCCGCGTTCGTGGAGGAGGTCTTCGATCTGTCTCAGAGAGAGTGGAAATCGCACATACAGCATCACAACGCTGCGAATGACCTCGGGCGAGCTGTTGAAATAACGGGAGGGATTTTGCATCACTGAAGGCTAAGAGTCTGGCCGGAAAAGAATCGTTTATTTTCATAACCTTGCTAGTCTACGGATGAAGACTTGGATGCTGGCGATCAGGAGCCAGGCAAGGGCGCTCTCGACGGTCGCCTTGAAGTCCTTCGCAAGGCGGCGGCTGCGCCCGAACCATGCGAAGGTGCGTTCGACCACCCAACGGCGCGGCAGCGCAACGAAGCCGTCCGCCTTGTCGTTGCGCCTGACGATCTCCAGCGCCCAGTCGCCGATCTTCTTCAGCGCCCCGGCCAGCTTAGGGCCGGCGTAAGCGCCGTCGGCGAAGATATGGCCGACCCCGGGAAACCACGCCCCCACCTCGGCGAGCAGCGACGGCGCACCGTCGCGATCCTGGATGTCAGCCTCGTGGACCACGGCACCGAGCAACCGCCCGCCAGTGTCCACCACGATATGGCGCTTGCGGCCCATCACCTTCTTACCCGCGTCAAACCCGCGCGGATCTCCGCTTTCCGTGGTCTTCACCGACTGGCTGTCGATCACCCCGGCAGTCGCGGCAGCGGCCCGCCCCTCGGCCTCGCGGGTGCGCGCCAGAAGCGCCCGGTTGACCTCCTGCCACGTCCCGTCGTCGCGCCACTTGTAGAAATAGTACTGAACCGAGCTGCGCGGCGGAAACTCGCCGGGCAGCATGCGCCACTGGCAGCCGCTGCGGGCCATGTACAGGATCGCGGTCATCACTTCCCGCATATCCGTCTTGCGCGGGCGGCCCAGAGCCCTTGCGGGCGGCATATGGGGTTCGATCACGCACCATTCGGTATCGCTCAGATCGCTTGCGTAGCGGTGCGCCTCGCGCTCATATTTCTCACGAGTGGCGTCAGTCCACATCTTGTTATCCTCCTTGCTGGCGAACACAACAAGGGAATCACAAGGGACTGATTCCACTCAATTCTTTTTCGGTCAGGCTCTGAGAGACCGCACCGGTCGACTCAAGGCGATTTACTCTGACAATGCCGTAGCCGCTCAGTAATATATCCTGGCCCAACCGCCTATACTGGCAGGCACCTGCTCAGACAGTCAGAGGCCAGACGCTCAAACAAGTGTGGCTTAGTTTGCGGCATAGAAAGTTCGCCGCACGCCTGAACGCCGGTCGAAACTCAACGCGTTGCCCGCACGATACCGAACTGGCTTAATGTGTCTTCAACCGTGGGCCGACCGGCACGGAAACGGTCGTCGCTCAACAGGTAGGTGAAGACATAGCCGAGGCCGAGAATCAGGATTCCAATCAGGAAACAGTACATCACCGCCTGGTCGGGATACTGGTCCTTAAGCGACCCCACGTACAGCGGCCCGAATATCCCGGCCGCCGCCCAAGCTGTGAGCATAGCGCCGTAGATGGTCGACATGCGCTTATTGCCGAATACATCAAGAACGAACGATGGCACGGTGGCGAAACCGCCGCCGAAGCACATGAGGACATAACATACCAGTATCGAAAAGATGATCGGGTCCCGTTCGGTCATAAGGATTCCGAATACTAGCAATTGGCTCGCCAGAAGGATGCGGAAGACCCTGACGCGACCCAGGCGATCGGATAGGATTCCCCACAATAGCCGCCCCAACCCGTTACAGAGCGAGCTGACCGCTATCAGCGTCGCGCCATACTCAGCAAGTCGCTCCGGTTCTATAGAGGGATCAGCCAGTCCCCAGACATCCTGCAGCAATGACGACTGAAAACTGATGACAGCGATTCCTGCTGAGATGTTGAAAAAGAAGACAAACCACATGACCAGAAATTCCGATGACCATAGGCAAGCGCGCAGGGGGGGCTCCTCAGACCTAGCAAGCGTATCGGTCACGGTGCTCGCTCCTGCCTTGCCGCCTGGAACGAATCCGGGCGGCGGGTCCCTGAGGAGCAGACTGGTCGGAACAAGGATGAAAGCAAAGATTAATCCGAGTGAAACAAAAAGCACTGGTAGTTCGCCTCGGGTTTGCAGCACCAGCACGGGCGCCAACACCTTGCTGAGCAGTAATGCACCGATGCCGAAGCCCATCACAACAATACCGGTCGCCAATCCCTTGCGATCGGGAAACCACTTTGCAACCGTCGCCACCGGTGTGACATACCCGAGCCCAATTCCGGCACCACCAATGACGCCATATCCCAGATAGAAAAGTATCAACTCATCCAGGCGCAGCGCGAGGCCCGCGATCAGATAACCCCCCGAGAACATCAGGCTGCCCATGAGGGCGAGTCGCCGTGGTCCTAGCTTGGGTAACGCGACGCCCGCCCAGGCTGCGGACATGCCAAGCGCGAAAATAGTGATGCTGAAAGCCCAGGCCGTTTCCGTAAACGTCCAGCCCAGTTTCTGCACCAGAAGTGTCTGGAAATAACTCCAGGCATATACCGTCCCCAAGCAAACCTGCAGGGTTGTACACAACAACACTATGACAGAACGCGGCAGGTGCGGGTGGGCGGTAGCCATCGAATTTACTCGCCCTGCACCTCTGTGATTCTGTAACGCTGCCCCGCGACACCGGTCGATCCGTTGTCGGCGATATACAAAAACAGCCGTGCGAGTTGTCCCACCTCATCGTTCCGGTGCAATACCGGTGCCTTCGCCGGATCGCCTTCTCCGCGTGCAAGCGCAACTGCGTAGTTGAGCAGTTCGCCTATTGGCCTGGCGGCGAGATTGACGAACCAGATTGCCGCAAACACGCCTACGACGAAGATCACAGAGATGAGATACACCTGCTGCCCGATTGCCCGCTGAATCTTGAGCGAGATGAGGCTCGTATCCATGCCGACATGAACAGCTCCGGCGACGCCTGCCAGAACCGGGCTGCCGACTTCAACGAAGTCTCCCATTCCCGGTAAGTGGCGTTCCACCGCGACCTCACCGATGGAGCCGCCGTTTAGGATTTCTTCGGGAATGCCCGGTACAAATGTGTGCGCGATGAATTCCCCCGCCTCGTCTGTGATGTATATGTAGCGTATACCCTGAATCTCTAGAAACTGATCGATCAGCGACTGCAATGCCGACAGGTCCCGGTTCAGCAGGATATCCACGCTCGCATCGGCAATTGTCTTGGCGATGCCCCGGCTGTTGTTGACGTATTCCTCCGAGAGGTGGGTGTCGACGGTGTAGACACAGAGAATCGATGTCGACAACCCGATCATGCCGAACAGGGAGAAGACACCGAACAAGGTTTTTTGAAAAAGTTTCTTGACTTTCATGCCAGTCCATTCCGCTCTATGAGAAACGCTCACTCCAGTCTTCCAGGGTGACGAATCGGTTGTCTTCGACCACCGTATAGTAGACCTCTTGCAACCCTTGCCGACGGTCGAGTCCGAAAGAAACCCGCTCATCGATACCGAGATCGAAATCCTTTATGGAGAACACTGCCTGTTCAAGTCCGTGCCGCGAGGGGTTGTCGCCCAACCTCCGCAAAACCTCGACCACCAACTTCGCATTCAGAAATCCCTCCATACTGACGAAACTATAGGGGAACGGGCTGTACGGCTCCTTGACTAGTTCCTCCGGCGCCTGGGGATCATAAAGGCTGATCAGGTCCCGATATTCCTGGACCGCCGGGATGGAGATGTCCTCGTAGCTTGGCACCACCTGCGAATTTACCAGCAACCGTGTATACGGCCTTGCATCCTCATGTGCCTCAATCAGTAGCTTAAGCAGATTCTCGCTGCCGACGAACGACACATTGGCTATGGGAACCGAAAGGCCTAGATCGACCGCCTCGCGTGCGAAGGCTGCGCAAGCCTCATAGGATCCAATACAGATTATTGCATCGGCTCTGGCTCTCTTGATTATGTCCACCTGTGCCCGCATAGTGCTGGTGAACTTAGCGCCGCGCTTGTAGGTCGCCTCGCCGACGACAGTATCGCCATACTTACCGAGAGCAGTCCGGACGCCCGACCAGCCGCTGCGTCCATAGGCGTCGGCTTGATAGAAGACGGCAATGCGTTTGCGGCCTATCGCCACGAAATTGTCCACAAGGCCCGCGGTCTCCTGTGCATAGGATGCACGCAGGTTGAAGGCGAAATCGCCATATGGAGGCTCCCGCTGTGGCGCTGCTCCCGTGAACGGGAAGAAGAGGTACGTTTCTCGTTCCTGAAACTTCTTAAGTATGGGCAGCACTCGGGTCACGGTCGGCGTGCCCACATAGCCGAACAGGAGGAATACCCGGTTTTCTAACATCAAGGTCATGGTGTTGTTTACAGCCGGATCTGGCTGGTAGCCATCGTCATAAGTCTTGATCCTGATCTGACGGCCACCCACACCACCTTGCCGATTTATATGCTCGAAATAGGCGCTTGCGCCCCGGTGCAGCTCGATTCCTAGTCCTCGGGAAGGTCCGGAGAAGGCAGCCGACATACCAAGCACAAACTCGCGGTCATTGACACCCGCATCGCCCACATCAGCCCACGCTTTCACGCTATGCAAATCGCCCCGAATCGAATCGGTCGGATCGGTTTGGGCAACAACGGTTTTCTGCCAGGGCAACGCCAGTCCATATCCGATGCACAGACGTCTAGTTATCATTGATCGGCAATCCTCATTTGATGCGGCTAATCTAACTCATGTCCCTACCGATATGTTCATTATTGCGAAAATTATTCGCGTTTCTCCAATGAGACACCGGCTAATCCGTCCAATAGAGTTCCAGCTACGAAATTGTCCGCCTTTCATGACTCAAGCCCAACTTGAACAGTAACCGCCCGATTTGAGTTGGACCGGGTGTTCCAAGTCATTGAAATCGCTCAATACCGGGAGTTGATTTCACCGTATCGCGGAATGTGTTGTGAGAACATTTTCGCCATGTGGGCTGGAATGACTTGATATTTGCGTCAGCTCCATACACGACATCCGTATGTTCGTCTGCGAAAAGGTCGCCCGGGGGCACCGATATCTCTACCTCGTCGAGAGTGTCCGCGAGGGAAAGCGGCTACCGCCGTTATCTGCGCAGTACGGACACCGGCAAGGCGTTCGAGATCGACGCTGGCAAGCTGGCCGAGGAGGCACGCTTCGACGGCATCTTCGTGCTCAGGACCAACGCCACGATGACGCCGCTCAATGCGGTGCTGAGGTACAGGGAACTGCTCCTGGTTGACGATCTGTTCAGACGGGCGAAGGTGCAGCTGCGTACGCGGCCGATCTACCACTCCTGCGACGCGGCGATCCGGGGCCATGACTTCTGCTCGTTCCTCGCGCTGGTGCTGCAGAAGGAACTGGCCGGCCTCTGCCGATCCCACGAGGTCAGCGTCGATTGGGACGATCTGATCCGCGATCTCGACCGTCTGCAGGAGGCGACGATCGAGAACGATGGCAAGCGGGTCACCACGCGTACGCACGTCGA
Source organism: Rhodospirillaceae bacterium (assembly GCA_965207985.1). GTDB lineage: Bacteria > Pseudomonadota > Alphaproteobacteria > Rhodospirillales > Rhodospirillaceae > CBDBND01. The sequence continues at coordinate 153,315 of CBDBND010000033.1, forward strand.
GGGACAGGTGGGGCGGGTCTTCCAGGCCGCCGGCATCGCGCTTCCGCCCAACTGGCACAAACACCCCGCCTGAACCTTCACACCCCCGAAATGCAGTGAAGACACCCGGCGGCGCCGGCATAACCTGTTGATCTATGATTACTTTGAAATCGCACTGTTCAAGTTGGGTCAAGCATCATCCAGCAGCCACGGTGGTCAGCGTTGAGCGACCAATGTGCCTACCCAATTCAACAGTCACATTTGGAAAACTCTCACTTGGAACGCCTGTAGTATCTTTAATAGTTTGAATCGATTTTGGATTTCCCCTAGGTGAGCTACTCCCCGGAAATCGGACACTGACGTAAGCTACGATTTGTTGTCTGCTGGTCTTCGTAGAGAAGGAGATCAGAGATGTCGAAACGCAAGCAACACTCGCCGGCATTCAAGGCGAAAGTGGCCCTCGAAGCCTTGAAGGGCGAAGAGACCGTATCCGAGCTGTCCAGCCGGTTCGGAGTTCACCCGACGATGATTCATCAATGGAAGCGTGCGCTGCTTGATGGTGCTCCTGGCGTGTTCGCACGTGGTGGCCGCCGGCAACCGGAGATCGACGAAGCGCAGGTGAAGGAACTGCATGCCAAGATTGGGGAGTTGGCTGTGGCCAACGATTTTTTGTCCAGAAAGCTCAAGCCCTGGGGCGTGAAGTGAGACGCGGCATGATCGAGCCGGGTCATCCCGGATTATCGGTCAGCAGGCAGTGTGCGCTGCTGTCGATCTCCCGGTCGTCGTTCTATTACACGCCCAAGGGTGAGAGCGAGATGAACCTCGCGCTGATGCGTGAGATCGATGAACAGTTCCTGGACACGCCGTTCTTTGGCGTCCGGCAGATGACGTGGCATTTGAAGAACGAAGGCCATTGCGTCAATGAGAAGCGGTTCGCCGCCTGATGCGGCTCATGGGCCTGATGCCGATCTACCAGAAGCCCAGCACCTCAAAGCCAGCGAAGGGGCACAAGACCTGGCCGTATCTACTCCGGGGGCTGAGTGTGAACAGACCGAACCAGGTCTGGGCAACGGATATCACCTACCTGCCGATGCGCCGGGGGTTCCTGTACCTGGTTGCCATCATGGATTGGTTTACCCGCACGGTGCTGGCTTGGCGCATCTCGAACACGCTGGAGGCTGACTTCTGCGTCGAGGCGTTAAACGAGGCGACCCACACGTTCGGTGCGCCAGAGATCATGAACACCGACCAGGGCTCGCAGTTCACCTCGTTTGCTTGGACCGACCGGCTTCGGCGGACGGGCGTGCGCATCTCGATGGACGGCAAGGGGCGGTTCCTCGACAACATCTTCGTCGAGCGGCTTTGGCGCACGCTCAAATACGAGTGCGTCTATCTGCACGCCTGGGAAAACGGCTCACAGGCCAGGGCGGGTATCCGCAAATGGATCACGTTCTACAATGAGAGGCGTCCTCATTCCGCCCTTGGCGGCAGGCCGCCCGCCGTGGTCTATTGGACGGCAATCGAGCAAAACCAAACCGATCAGCAGGCCCAGAAAGTAGCTTAAATCACACCAGAACCTGTCCAACAATTGGGGAGTAGCTCAATGTTCAAAGGCGATAGGGTTGGACCCTCGCGGGCCGATGGCATCAAAGTGCAAAGTAATGACAATTCCAATGCCGATGTTATTGTTTGACGCGCAACCTTAGCTTAAGCATTATACAAGCAAGAGTTTCGGATAACTCCGCCATGATGCTCGAATTTCTTACTGGCTTTAGGTGTGGCCATGGTGCCCGCTCCGTTCGGATGCTCTTGGTGCTTGTGTTCTTAGTCACCGCCTTGTCCAAAGCGACTTTCGCCGCCGACACACTTGCACAAGCTGTTCGAGATGGCACACCGATTATCGACCTTCGCTACAGGTATGAGATAGTCGACCAGGACGATTTTGGACGCAATGCCTATGCCTCCACACTACGCTCACGTATTGGCTATCAGTCTGACACGTTCAATGGATTTATGGCCCTTATCGAATTCGAGAACGTGACGAACATCGGCGATGACCGTTATAACAGCACCACGAACAGCAAAAGTTTTCTACCCATAGTGGCTGACCCAGAGACGACGGAAATCAATCGGGCACATTTATCTTACACCACATCCAAGACAACCTTTACCGCTGGAAGGCAACGCATATCACTGGATGACGGGCGTTTTGTAGGCCATGTGGGATTTCGGCAGAATGAACAAACATTCGACGCCTTACATTTGGTCAGTCGGGAACTTGAAGGTTTAACGGCGTCCTATTCATATATCTTCAAAACCCACCGAATTTTCGGCGATGATAGTCCCGTTGGAAATTATAAGGGTGACGTTCATCTTGTTAACACATCATACAATCAACTTCCCATTGGGACTATTGCCGCTTACGCCTATTTCATCGATCTAGATCAGGCACCGGCGCTTTCCAACAAAACCATGGGTACGATGCTCACAGGAAAGCAAAGCTTAAGCGAAGGGCTCTCCTTCACCTACAAGGCGGCCTATGCGCACCAGACCGACTACCAAGCCAACCCTGTTGACCTCAGCCTAGGTTACTACGTTCTGGAGGCGGGGCTTTCAACGGACAAGATCAATATACGGAGCGGATACGAAGTGCTGGAAGGAGATGGTTTGCGTGGATTTGCAACACCTCTGGCTACGCTACACAAGTTTCAAGGCTTTGCTGATGTCTTTCTAACCACCCCTGTGAATGGTGTTGAGGATGTCTATCTGACGGCGGATGTTACGCTCAACACGGGGTATAAGATTTTTCGCAGTGTCACGTTGGCGGCCTGGTATCATGACTATGAGTCAGAGAACGGCTCCATTAGCCTCGGCAGTGAAGTCGACTTGCTGATTTCGACCGACGTTTCGGAATGGTTATCCTTGGAAATCAAATACGCAGAGTACAGCGGACCCAACGTAACTGACAACCGTGAGAAACTTTGGATTACGGCTGCGCTCAGGTTCTAGGCAGTCCGGGCATTTGGCAAATGAAATTATATGCCTTACTACCAAAATATCTCCTGGCACTTTCGGAAACCTCATCCACTCTTACCCAACGTGAACAGTAACCGCCCGATTTGAGTTGGACCGGGTGTTCCAAGTCATTGAAATCGCTCAATACCGGGAGTTGATTTCACCGTATCGCGGAATGTGTAGTGAAAGCACTTTGGCCATGTGGGCTGGAATGACTTGATATTCGCGTCAGTTCCATACACGACATCCGTGTGTTCGTCTGCGAAAAGGCCGCCCGGGGGTACCTCATCTTCTACCTCGTCGAGAGTGTCGCCACGCGCACGCACGTCGAGGGACAGGTGGGGCGGGTCTTCCAGGCCGTGAACAAACAGAGCCAACCCGGCAACGACGCAAACCACCCCAACCAGGATCTCCCCCAGATTGGGGAAGGGCTGCTGCAAAACGACAATCTGAAAAAAGGCGATGATCACGATAATAGGCGCAAGATCGCGCACCGCACCCAAAACACTCCGCGAAAGGTTTACCATGTCCGTCGTCGAAAATTTTGGAACAGCTGAGGGTTCGAACTTACGTAGGGTTCGGTTCATCCTCAGTTTTAGTTTAAGCGGCAGGTTTAGAAAGTTGCAAACGCCGTTTTTCGAATGTCCTCCTTTTTCTCACGCTTCAGCCAAATGGTTTGCCCACGATCAAAGTAGACGTCGGCGGATACGGGGTGTTGCACTCTTGGCCTTTCCCACCCTCGACCATATTTCTATTGACCAGGCAGTTCTCAACAGTGAGGTTGGCGCCTAGGGTCTGTTGACATTTAGTGGATTCCCAATGTCGCGGAAAAGTGATTCATGAGGTGGTCCCACTAGTTTGGACAGTCTGACGGCTTATCTAAGGTGTATTCCGCTTTCTGATCATGCCGTCAGAATCCTGTTTATCATATTTGATTGCTGTTGTTGGGCCTGTGGGGATGTGGGCAAGGCGGTAGTCTTGTCCACCATATCCACGGGCTGCCCCGCCGCGTAGGCTTCCGCCGGCGTTTTGCCTCCGAGCGACGAATGGGGCCGCTCGGTGTTGTAGAACCCGATCCATTCGCCGATGACCCTCTCGGCGTGGAAGCCGTCGGTCAGCTCGTGCAGGTGAACCGCCTCGTACTTGAGAGAGCGCCACAGTCGCTCAATGAAGATGTTGTCCATGCACCGGCCGCGCCCGTCCATGGAGATCGTGATCCCGGCCTCCTTGAGGCGGCCGGTGACCTCGAAGCTGGTGAACTGGCTGCCCTGGTCGGTGTTGAAGATCTCCGGCCTGCCGGAGGTGTCGAGCGCCTCATTCAAGGCCTCGACGCAGAACCGGGCATCCATGGTGTTCGACAGCCGCCAGGCCAGGACCCGGCGGCTCGCCCAGTCCATCACCGCGACCAGATAAAGGAAGCCGCGCCTGAGCGGGATGTAGGTGATGTCGGCGCACCAGACATGGTCGGGGCGCTCGATGGCGAGGCCCTTGAGACGGTACGGATAGACCCGGTGTTCGGGATGGGGCGTGCTCGTCTTCGGCGCCCGGTAGATCGCCTCCAGCCCCATCAGGCGCATGAGGCGCCGAACCCGGTGACGGCCGACGACACCCCCCTCGCGGCGCAAATGACGGGCCATCTGACGGGACCCATAGAACGGATGTTTAAGGAACAACTCGTCGATGCGCCGCATCAGCGCCAGGTTGGCCGGGCTCTCGCCCCGCAGCCTGTAATAGAGAGATGATCGGCTGATCGACAGTATCTCGCATTGACGGCTCAAGCTGAGACCGGAAACGTCGCGGCGCACCATCGCCTTGCGCTCCGGCCGGCTCATCGCTTGAGCCCTTTGGCCAAAAAATCCCGCTCCACCGTCAACTGGCCGATCTTGGCATGAAGATCGTGGACCTCGGCCTCAATGTCCCGGCGGGACGCCTCCACGCCGTTCGAGAACACATCGCCCAGGCCGTCCATGGCCTGGCGCTTCCATGTGCTGACCTGATTGGGGTGAACCTCATAGCGCGCCGCGATCTCCTGGATCGTCCGGTCGCCACGTAGCGCCTCCAGCGCCACCTTCGCCTTGAACTCAGGCGTGAACTTCCGTCGCTTCGTCATCTCGTATTCCTCCGTAACCGGGGGAATACACCTTAAACAACTGTCCGATTTTCCAGGACCACCTCATCAAGCCTCCTTTTGCAAGGAGTGTTTGATGAAGTCAGAGCGTTTTGTGATCACGGACAATGTTTGGGAGAAAATTTGGCGTCATCTACCGGGCAAGGCGACGGACCGTGGCGTGACGGCGGCGGACAACCGCCTGTTTTTGGAGGCGGTTTTGTGGCGGGTGCGCGCAGGGTCGCCGTGGCGCGCTCTGCCCCCGGCGTTCGGCAATTGGAACAGCGTCTTCCAGCGCTTTCGCCGATGGGCGAAGAAGGGTGTCTTCGAGCGGCTGTTCGAGGAGTTGTCGGCGGAACCGGATTTCGAATATGCCCTCATCGACGCCACCATCGTCAGCGTTCACCAGAAGGCGAGCGGCGCAAAAGGGGGACTCAAAATCAGGCCATCGGCCGATCACGGGGCGGATTGACCACCAAGATCATCGCCCTGGTCGACGCACTGGGGTGTCTGGTCCGCTTCGTGCTGCTCCCTGGCCAGCGCCACGACATGATGGGCGTCCAGCCGTTGATCGACGACGTTCACTTCGATGCCCTCATCGCCGACAAGGCATTCGATGCCGGCTGGCTGCGAGAGCAACTGGACCAACGTGGCGCAAGCGCCGTCATTCCCTCGCTCGCCAACAGGAAGCGGCCGGCGGCCTACGACAAGCACATGTACCGCTGGCGACATCTGATCGAAAACTACTTCGCCAAGATCAAGGAATTCCGTGGCATCGCAACACGCTACGACAAGACCGACATCAGCTACGCCGCAAACTGCAACCTCGTCGAAACCATCATCGCCATGCGTTAAATGTCAACAGACCCTAGTGTCGTGTCACAGAGGTTTTGACGGTTTGAGGTGTGTTCATTTCGGCTCCGGGAGCAGTTCGTGTTCGACGAGAACGCGGATGCTCCGTGCTTTGCCGGGGATGCGTTCGATCAGGCGGGCCTGATGGAGATTGAGCACCATCTGGTGCACGGTCGGCGGGGTGACGCGGAAGTATTTCTGCATATCGGTTTCGGCGGGCGGCCTTCCGTTGATTTTCGTATAGGCGTGGATGAAGGCCAGGTACTGGCCCTGCCTGTCGGTGACCCCGGCGGGCTTGCGGGGTGCGGCAGTTTGATTCAATCAGTGTATCCAACCTTCGGAGGCACTGATGAACATACGCTATCGAGTGGAACTTCACCAATCGGAACGTGACGAACTGAGAGCCCTGCTGGCGGGCGGGCGGCAGCCCGCCCGCCGTCTGAAGCGGGCGCAGATCCTTCTGGCCGCGGATCAAGGGGCAACGGATGCGGAGATTGCCGGGCGGGTGGTCTGCGGCCTGTCGACGGTGACGCGTACCAAACGCCGTTTCGTCGAAGGCAATCTGGAGCTGTCCCTGTCCGAGGCGCCGCGAGCCGGCGCCGCGCGCAAGCTCACCGGCCGGGAAGAGGCCCTGCCGATCGCGACGGCCTGTTCGAAGCCACCGCCCGGGCGGGCCCGCTGGACCCTTGAGTTGTTGTGCGACGCCAACCGCCACATCCTGCCGGCCCTCGGCACGCTGCCGCTCGCCGTGGTGGAGCGCCGACACGTCATGGCGCTGCACGAGAGCCTGTGCGAGACTCCGGCCATGGCCAACATGGTTGTCGCCACCCTGAGCCACATGTATGTGCTGGCCGGCGACTGGGAGATGCTCGCCGAGGACTGCGACAATCCCTGCCAGGCCATCCCGAAGAACCCCGAGCGCAAGCGGGAACGCTTCCTGACCGAGGCCGAGTTCGCCCGCCTCGGCCAGGTGCTGGGCGAGGTCTCCGGCAATGGCAGCCGGATATCGGCCGGCGCGGTGACGGCGATCCGGCTGCTGATGCTGACGGGCTGCCGCAAGAACGAGATCATGACCCTGCCTTGGGAGCACGTCGATCTCGACAGGGCCGAGATGCGCATCGTCGACGGCAAGAGGGGCTCGCGCACGGTCCACCTGTCGCCGTCCGCGGTGGACGTGCTTGCCGCCCTTCCGCGCCTCCCCGGAAATCCATGGGTCGTACCGGGCGCCAGGCCCGGCACGCACATGACCGACATCGACGGCGCGTGGCGGAGCATCCGGGCGCGGGCCGGTCTCGATGACGTGCGCATCCACGACATCCGGCACAGTTTCGCCTCGCGGGCGCTCGCCCTCGGCGAAGGCTTGCCCATCATCGGCCAGCTGCTCGGTCACCGCCGGGCGGAGACGACTGCGCGCTATGCGCATCTCGATCGCGACACCATCGGCAAATCCGCCGAACGCATCGCCGTCAGAATAGCGGCGTACCTATAGCCGTCCCGATTGCGGAACTCGCCGCCGATAACACCGACACTCCGGGGATTTCTTCGACAGATCAGCACATGGCTTGTGCAAAATGGCTGTCGTCCAATGAGACGGGCGAGGATCAGTACGGCAGTTTCAAGCCGGGCCTCCGGTGTGCCGTTGTCATTGGCCACCGCTTTCTCAACGGAGGAAAGGCGGATTTTAGTTCCGTCGTTCATTACTCCGTCCCTTTCGATGAAATAACGGGTCATGGATGCTGTTTGCAAGGGAAAGCCGCCTGCGTCAAGATAACGCCGATAGGTCATTGCATAGGTTAAATCGCACTCCAGCGTATCCGTGCGCAGCCGGGGCAGATCATGTCTGCAATTGGCGGAGCGGAAAATATCTTGATGCGGCCACAGAGTGACGGTTCTTATGCAAATGGGGAAATCGAGCGCCTTGATGCGACGATGGAAACCGGCATGATAGGCAGATGTCTTGGAGCAGTTTCTTTGACGGCATATTTTCTGGCGTCAGCGGTCAGATCATTGGCGCTGTTTTATTGATCTTGGCCGGTGTCGTGCTGAGATCCCTGTTTATTGGGTCCACCTCGGCGGGGTTCCGCGATCGATCCTCTATGACAACACGACGCTGGCGGTGGCGCGGATCCGACGCTGCCGCGACCGGGGCCAGTCCCTTCTGCTGCCCGTCTACACCGTGATCCTGGTCTCGCGCGACGACCTGCCGCTCGACGAACTGGTGCGGCGTCACCGCGGCAAGCAGGGCCAGGAGAACGCCTTCAAGGGGCCGCTCATCGACCTCGACCTGCATCACACGCCGTGCCGGAAGTTCCGCGCCAACCAGGCCTTCTATATCTGCGGGCAGATCGCGCAGATGCTGCTGCGCAGCGGCCGGCGATGGCGGATCGACCTGGCGCGCACCAACTTCCGTCTCGACTGGCTCTACCACGCTGCCGTCCAGCTCGAATAGCAGGCCCCGGTGTCGATCCCCTATCCCCGACCGAAACCGGCAGGCCCGGCGCTGCCCGCTCGTCCGCAGACCGGCAAAACCCGCCTACCGACCGGCGAAGCCGGTCGACATAACCCTCCGCAGAAGACCCTCGCACCGGCTTGGGAAGCGCCGGCCCGAAAACACGCATCCTGAACCGCATCTATCACGCAATCGGCGCCTATCAGGGAATCGAGGGGAGTGTTGACAGAGACCCTAACTAGCGAATAGCGTAAAATATCCAGCGCAGTTTAAAGTCGCAATAGGTTGATGCTTGGCTAGGCGACGAAGTGAAGCGGGAGCCAATTTCCAACGTGCTCGGGCGGTTGGCAACGGTATGGTTTTGAGTGCGCCGGCTTGGGAATGGTCACTAGGTTGGCAGACGTGTTGGCGGAGGCATGAAGCGAATAGGCAACATGAACCAAGCGTTGACAAGGGAATGCGCGGCTCTCCTTGCATACCAGCGAGAAATGCTGCCCAAGGTGTCGCGAACCTTCGCACTGACCATTCCCCAACTGCCTGATCCGCTTTCCGAAGCGATTGGCAACGCCTATCTCCTGTGCCGCATAGCTGACACCGTCGAAGACGAACCCGCGCTTTCAGCGCAGGACAAGCAGGCCTTCCTGAATCGCTTTGTCGAAGTTGTGGAGGGCAGAACGCCGGCGCGGGCCTTCGCGGGTGACCTCGGCCCACTGTTGTCCGCTGCCACCATAGATGCCGAGCGGGAATTGGTGGCGAACACCCCTAGAGTCATCCGCGTCACGCATGGTCTTCGTCCGGTTCAACGGGAGGCTCTGGAGCGTTGCGTACGCATCATGTCGCTGGGCATGGCGGAGTTTCAGCGCAAGGCAACGCCTGAGGGCCTGAACGACGTGCCGACGCTCAACCGCTATTGCTACCATGTGGCTGGCGTGGTGGGCGAGACCATTACCAAGTTGCTGTGCGACTACTCGCCGCGCATTGAGGAGCGGCGGGAGGAGTTGTTCCGCTTGTCCACTTCGTTCGGGCAGGGCCTGCAAATGGTCAACATCCTCAAGGATATGTGGGAAGACCGCCGACGTGGGGTCTGTTGGCTGCCCCGGGACGTCTTCCTGGCAGTGGGCTCAGACTTGTCAACCTTGTCGTCGAGGCATTCCAATCCTCAGTTTGTCGCCGGCTTGCTCGTCCTTGTGGGCATGACCCGAGACCACCTCCTAGCAGCGTTGCGGTTCACGCTGCTGATTCCCGCGCGCGAAACGGGCATCCGCCGGTTCCTGCTATGGGCCTCGGGCATGGCGGTGTTCACCTTGCGCCGCATCAAAGCGAACCCCGGCTACACCGATGGCAGCGACGTGAAGCTCTCCCGCCGGCAAGTGCGCTCGGCAGTCTTGGTCACCAGCGCCCTCGCCCGCTCGGACCAGGCCTTGAATCTGCTCTTTTACGTGTTAACGCGGTCGCTTCGATGCGGAACCAGCCGCTTTGCCGCTAGAGCATGACGCCGAAGATGTCATCAGCCAAGCAATCTGCTACAGTCCAGCTCCGTACCCGTTTGGGGTTTGGGAGATGATTGGATTTCCGAAGCACTGCTTCGTGCGCTCCGTTTGTCTGGTGCCCGTCTGCTGCATCTTAGTCACTGTAGAGATGGTTGGCGCCGTTTAGCCCATGCAGTTTCCCTCCGCCTACAAAAGCGGTTACGCCAAGGCCCGATCGCAAAACCAAGCATTCGCCGACAAGTACATTGCCCACACGCTCATCGGCGACCCGGAGCTCGACCCCGTTCTGGAAGAGCTGACTTCGCTGCCCCGCGACGAACTGCACAAGTTCATTGCCGCAAGCGTTCATCACGACGACGGCTTGCGCAAGGCGCCCCAGCCATTGAGGGACTTTTTCGAGACGCTGGAGGAGCCACCGCCCTGGCTGGACTTCAAGGACTTTCGCCCGGGAATCCGCGTCTTCAATCCGAATTCGGACCTCATGCTTGCCGTCTTCGTGGCGGGCGTGTTGGTCAAGGGCTTTTCGACGCTGATCGCCAAGTCCTTCAACATCACCACTCGAGTGCGGAGCACCCATCGGCGCCTGCGGCAGAACATTCGCCAAGTGACCGAGATCTTCATTTCCGGGCGGCCTGCAAAGAGGCGGCGATGGGTGGGCAACTTCCGTCAGGGTGCGCTTCGTCCACAGTCAAGTAAGGCTCCTGCTGGCCAAATCGGACGACTGGGACTACACAGCTTGGGGCACGCTCTTAAGCGCCGCCAACCTCGGCTTCGCCATCTCCATTTTTTCCCAGAGCCTGCTGCACTACGCCAAGGACTTGGGTGCCGCCTTCACCGAGGAGGAGAAGGCCAGCGTTCTGGCGATTTGGCGCTACGCGGGCTACCTCATGGGCATTCTGGAGTCGATTCTCTACAAGGACGGGCCGAGGCGGACGCCATCTACCGCATCGGCTACCTATGCGAACCCCCTGCGAATGGCGATTCCGCGACCATGGTGAATTCGCTGATCAGGGCGGTGCCGGCAGTCGCGGACATAAGCGATGAGAATACCGCCTGTCCCGTGCGCTTTTGGGCAACCAGCTTGCGGATGCGTTTGAATATCCCAAGAGTTGGACGTTCGGCGCGCTTTGGGCCTTTCGGACATCGCAGCGATTGCAACGGCTTTGGAAACGCAACTCAATCCGCTGGGGCAATTTCGTCCAGCTTCTGTCGATGTCAACCTATGATGAAGGGGGGGGGGTGAGCTATCGGCTGCCCGACCACTTTCGCCATGAGAAGTCGAGTGAGTGGTGACCTTGTTGATTGACCGTTACATTGATGGTTTGCTGCGCCGCCGGTGGGTGGTAATGGCACTCGCGACGCTGGCCATGCTGGCCCTGACCGCGGGCGCCCAATTCATCGGCATCACCAACGACTACCGGGCTCTGTTCGACGAGGACAATCCACAGCTTCTCGCGTTCAATGCCTTGGAGGACGAATATTCCGCATCCAACATGGCGCTGGTCGCCATAGCCCCCCGGCAAGGCACCGTGTTCACACGCGAAACCTTGGCGGCGATCGAGGAGCTCACCGAAGCCGCTTGGCTCACGCCCTGGTCCATTCGGGTGGACTCGCTCACCAACTACTCCCACAGCGAAGCGTTCGAAGACGACCTGACGGTCGCGCCCTTGGTCGATGGCGCGGAGTTACTTGACGATGCGGGCTTGCGCCGGGTTGAGAGCATTGCGCGCGCTGCGCCTGAGCTGACCGGGCGCTTGGTTTCCCCGGACGGACGGGTGGCCGGCATGTTGGTCACTTTCGCTCTGCCTGACAACCCCGATGCGGCTGCCGACGAGGTAGATGCGCACCTCAAGGCCCTGCTCGACGAAGCGCGCGTAGCCCACCCGAACCTCCAGTACTACCTGACCGGAGACGTCATCTTCCATCGGGCCACGGGCCAAGCCACCGAGGACGACCTGTCCAGGCTCATCCCGATCGTCTTTGCCGTCATCTTGGCCGCCAGCGCCATTCTTCTGCGTTCAGCGCTTGGCACCCTGTCGGTGGTCGCGGTGCTCATATTCGTGGTCAACTCAACCATGGGCTTCGCGGGTTGGGTCAGGACCGTGTTCAATGCCGCCAACTCGGGCGTGCCCATCATCGTCATGACGATGGTGGTGGCGCATTCGGTCCACATCGTCACCTCCGTGCTCGAAGGGTTGAGCCGCGGCCTCGACCGGCAAGCGGCCATTGCGGATTCGCTGCGCAGCAACGCCTGGCCGGTTTTTCTCACCACAGTGACCACGATCATTGGCTTTCTCAGCCTGAATGCCTCGGATTCGCCGCCGTTTCGCGTGCTAGGCAATCTGGTGGCCATGGGGATGCTGTTCGCGTTCGCCTACTCCGTGACCTTCCTGCCGGCCCTGCTTTCCGTCCTGCCGTTGCGTCCGCCCAAGGCGCGCAAGCAAGAGGGTGACCTGTTCGAGCGTTTGGCAGATGTTGTTGTGGAGCGACGCACGCTGTGCTTCTGGTTGTTCTCGTTGGTGGCCGCCGTGCTGATCATGGGCATTCCGCGGATCGAACTGACCGACAACTGGACGCAGTATTTCGATGAACGCTACCAGTTCCGGCGCGACACGGACTTCGTCATCGAAAACCTCACCGGCATGGAAACCCTGGAGTATTCTCTGGAGGCCGGGCGCGAAGGGGGCATCACGGACATCGGCTACCTGCAAGCCGTGGACGCCTTTGCCGAGTGGTACCGCGAACAGCCGGAGGCGGCGCATGTCCAAGCGTTCCCGGACATCATGAAGCGCCTGAACAAGAACATGCACGGCGATGACCCAGCCTTCTACCGCCTGCCTGAGGATGCCGACCTCGCGGCCCAGTACCTTTTGCTTTACGAACTATCGTTGCCCTTCGGCAACGATCTCAACAATCGCATTGACGTCGGCAAGTCTGCTACCCGCATGACCGTGGTGGTCGGCTACCTGTCGTCCCAGGAGCAGCGCGAACTCGATGCGCGGGCGCAAGACTGGCTGCAGGCCAACGCGCCTGAAATGGCGAGCGAGGCGTCCGGAGTGAGCATCGTTTTTGCCCACCTTTCCGAGCGCAACATCGATAGCATGCTGCGCGGCACGACCATCGGCATGGCGCTCATTTCGTTCATCCTGATGTGGGTGTTCAAGAGCGTGCGTTTGGGCTTCGTCAGCCTGGTGCCCAATTTTCTGCCAGCCATCATGGCCTTTGGCCTGTGGGGCTACATGGTGGGGCGGGCCGGGCTTCCCGCGTCGGTGTTCACCGCCATGGCCTTCGGCATCATCGTGGACGATACGATCCACTTTCTGAGCCGCTATCGCGGCGCCCGCCGCGAAGGCAAAAGCGCCGCCGATGCAGTGCGTGACGCTTTCCGCAAGGTGGGCCGGGCGCTGTGGACCACGACGGTGGTACTGTCGTTGGGCTTTTTGGTGTTCGCGTCGTCAGGATTTGAAGTCAGCTGGGCCCTCGGCCTGCTCGTCACCATTACGATCGTCTTCGCCTTGCTCTGCGATTTCCTGCTTCTTCCGCCCCTGTTGATGGCAATTGATAGGAGAAAGACCTGATGGATGCCCGTCACTCTCGAGTCGTCCGCTGGCTGCTCGCCTTGGCATTGCCGATGGGCTTGATGGCACCGGTCCTCGGTCACTCGGCTAGCGCCGAAGACATGGGGTTGCAGCTCGCCACCGAAGCGCGTGACAGCAAACGCGGGTTCGGCGACTTCACAGCCAGCCAAGTCATGGTGCTGCGCAACAAGCAGGGCAGGGAAAGCCAGCGGCAAATTCGGATCCGGGTGCTTGAGGTGGCCGGCGACGGAGACAAGAGCATGTTCCTTTTCGACGAGCCCCGGGATGTCAAGGGAACCGCTTTTCTGATTCACGGCCACAAGACATCCGCCGATGACCAGTGGCTCTATTTGCCGGCCTTAAGAAGGGTCAAGCGCATCAGTTCCGCCAACCGTTCTGGCTCCTTCATGGGTAGCGAATTCGCCTACGAGGACATGAGCGCCCAGGAAGTGGAGAAGTACACCTACCGATACTTGCGCGATGAGCCTTGTACGGAGGTCGCTGGCGCGAATGCGCCGCTCGCCCAAGGCCTGACCTGCGCGGTGTACGAACGCTTTCCCACCGATACCAAGTCGGGCTACAGCCGCCATGAGGTTTGGCAGGACCGGGATGCGTCGCGCCTCTGGAAAGTGGCGTACTATGATCGCAAGGGCGACCACTTAAAGACCCTCACCTTTGGAAATTACCATCAGTACTTGGACGAGTTCTGGTACGCCCACGAGATGGAGATGGTCAATCACCTAACAGGCAAGAGTACGGTTCTCAGTTGGTCCGACCACCAGTTTCGAACCGACCTTAACGACGGCGACTTCACCCAGACCAGCCTAAGACGGATTCGGTAATGCCCGGCGCCCGGCACCCAGCGGCCTGTGCGCCTCGTTGGCCGGCCCTTTTCAGCGCCGCGGCATTGGCTATATCCTTTGCCTCCGGGTGCTTGGCGGATTCCGAGGTGTTCGGCAGATTCAGCCGCATTGAAAACGCGCAGCGGGAGCAGGAGCGGTTTACCAGCCTGCTTGCCCTGTCAGTTCGGGTGGTTCCGGTTGAGACTGCGGATGGGCGAATCTTTCGGGTCATTTCGGCGGAGGAAGGCGATGAGGCCCGAGCCCGCTCCTGGGTGGAGCTGGCCAAGCTCCTAGACATGCATGACGCCTGGTACTGGGCGGACGCCCCGCCCGGAACCACTGCACGCCCGGTCGCAGAGGAGGTGGCTCATGCCCAGCCCTCCGAGACCGAGGAAACGGAGTGCCCTGGGCCGAACGCACCGAAGCCGGAACAACCGCCAGCCCCGCCGCCGCGCGTCTTTGCCGTGGACCAACTCGAAGCCGAAGAGGATTCCGCAGCCGCCCCTTGGATTGCCCTTCACGAGTTGACCGGCAGTTTGGGCATCGAGAGCCGATGGTACCCCAAGTCCGCCGCCTATCCCGGCCAGCGCTCCCATGCCGGCGGTTTCGTAGCGGAGCCGGAGCTGCATCTGGAAGACGCGGCGGGCCGCATCTTCACCTTCGTGCCTTTCTTTCGCTACGATGCCGGGGACTCCGAGCGCACCCACTTCGACGTGCGTGAAGCCTATCTGCTGCTGTTTGGCGACATTGGGGACAACCAATGGGAACTGCGCCTAGGCGCTGATCGCGTCTTTTGGGGCGTCGCCGAATCGCAGAACCTAGTCAACATCATCAACCAGATCGACCTCATTGAGCACCCCAACGAAAAGGTGCGGCAAGGACAACCCATGGCCCACGTCACCTGGTCGGGCGAATGGGGGGCGCTGGAGCTGTTCGGCATGACCTATCATCGAGGGCTCACCTATTCGGGGCGGCGCGGTCGCCTGCGGCTGCCGGTCGTCTTGGACGACGACTACGCCACCTATGGGAGCGGCGCCGGCAAGTGGCATTGGGACATCGCCGCCCGTTACAGCGGCAGCTTCGGGCCGCTAGAACTCGGCCTGAGCGCTTTTGACGGCACTAGCCGGGAGCCTTATCCGCAGCTCGCCATCAGCGATGGCGGTGCCCCAATCCTGGCGCCGCACTACGTTCAAATTCGTCAGTTTGGCATGGATGCTCAGCTCATAGCGGGCTCCTGGCTGTTCAAGCTCGAGTCCATTTACCGCCGAGGCGCGCTCAACATTACCGGGCGGGAGGAGAACTTTGCCGCCTTCGTTTTCGGTACCGAGTACAGTTTCTATTCCGTGTTCGGAACCACCATCGACCTGAGCCTGCTCACGGAATGGAACTACGACGACCGGCGCAACCGATCGACCAACCGGTTTCAGAACGATCTGTTCTTCGGCACCCGAGTCGGCTTCAACGACGTTCAAAACGCCGAACTCGTCGGCGGCATGCTCACTGACATGGACCATGACTCCCACTTCGTGTACGTGGAGTTCAATAGGCGCTTGCTGGACCGTTGGACCGTGCACCTTGATGCGATGGTCCTGCTCAATGTGGGCGAGGAGGATTTTCTATATGCGTCCCGCCGCGACAGTTACGTCGAACTCGGATTTAGCTACAGCTTTTAGTTTTCGTGATTGCAGGAAAAGGGTTGTCAATTGGTTATGAGGCTGAAATTGTCTGACACTTGGTCACGGAATGTTCTCCATTCCCTTGGGATGGTTTCCCGCATGAATGCCAGGACGGCGTCTGCGAATTGCTTTTGAGTTGGGTAATGTCGGTTGTGGGTGACGTATTTGTGCAGGACAGCCCAGAGGCACTCGATGGGGTTGAGATGTGGGGTTTGAGATGTTGACAATATGGCGGCAGTGGGATCAAGTGGATTCTACAGTCTGGCCTCGCCAGGAAGTCCCTGACGTCCGGCCCTTTGTGATAGGCGGCATTGTCCCATAAGAGCCTGACCCGAAAAGAGTTGAGCGGTTTCAAGGGTTTGTGATTCAGTTCGTTTGGAAGCCGAACGGAGTCACCTATGCCCTGGACCGAAACCGCTCGCCGGGAGTATCGGCGGGACTGCCCGCGATATGCAAGCGATCTGCCCGGCGATGAATGGTCTCTGATCGAGCCGTTCATGCCGTCACCTTGCCGTATCGGCCGCCCGCGCACGACCGATCTGCGCGAGATCGTGAATGCGGTTCTTTATATGGCCTCGACGGGATGCCAATGGCGGCAGCTGCCCAAGGACTTCCCGCCGGTCTCTACGGTGTAGCGCTATTTCTACCAGTGGCGCGACAACAGGGTGTGGCACACGATCCGCTTCCATCTGGCCATGCGGGTGCGCGAGTGCAGGTGTGATCGACAGCCAGACGGTGAAAACCACCGAGGCAGGCGGGGTTAGCGGCTATGACGCCGGAAGGAAGGTCAAAGGTCGCAAGCGCCATGCTGTCGTCGATACCACCGGCATGCTCTTCGGTCTCGTCGTTCATGCAGCCGATGTCCAGGACCGCGACGGCGCGGCGGCCGTGCTGAAATCCATACGCCATGCCTGCCCATGGCCGCGCCACCTGTTCGCCGATGGCGCCTATGCCGGGCCGAAGCTGCACGCTGCCCTGAGCAGGATCGGAAAGTGGACGCTCGAAATCGTCAAACGCTCCGACACCGCAAAAGGTTTCGAAGTCCTCCCCCGACGGTGGGTCGTCGAACGCACCTTCGCATGGCTCAGACGCTGTCGCAGGCTCGCAAAGGACTGGGACAAGTGAGGTGGTCCCACTTGTTTGGACAGTCTGACGGCTTATCTAAGGTGTATTCCGCTGTCTGATCATGCCGTCAGAATCCTGTTTATCATATTTGATTTCTGTTGTTGGGCCTGTGGGGATGTGGGCAAGGCGGTAGTCTTGTCCAACATATCCACAGGCTGCCCCGCCGCGTAGGCTTCCGCCGGCGTTTTGCCTCCGAGCGACGAATGGGGCCGCTCGGTGTTGTAGAACCCGATCCATTCGCCGATGACCCTCTCGGCGTGGAAGCCGTCGGTCAGCTCGTGCAGGTGAACCGCCTCGTACTTGAGAGAGCGCCACAGTCGCTCAATGAAGATGTTGTCCATGCACCGGCCGCGCCCGTCCATGGAGATCGTGATCCCGGCCTCCTTGAGGCGGCCGGTGACCTCGAAGCTGGTGAACTGGCTGCC
Source organism: Rhodospirillaceae bacterium (assembly GCA_965207985.1). Taxonomy (GTDB): domain Bacteria; phylum Pseudomonadota; class Alphaproteobacteria; order Rhodospirillales; family Rhodospirillaceae; genus CBDBND01. Next base: position 170,853 of record CBDBND010000033.1, read on the forward strand.
CTGGTCGGTGTTGAAGATCTCCGGCCTGCCGGAGGTGTCGAGCGCCTCATTCAAGGCCTCGACGCAGAACCGGGCATCCATGGTGTTCGACAGCCGCCAGGCCAGGACCCGGCGGCTCGCCCAGTCCATCACCGCGACCAGATAAAGGAAGCCGCGCCTGAGCGGGATGTAGGTGATGTCGGCGCACCAGACATGGTCGGGGCGCTCGATGGCGAGGCCCTTGAGACGGTACGGATAGACCCGGTGTTCGGGATGGGGCGTGCTCGTCTTCGGCGCCCGGTAGATCGCCTCCAGCCCCATCAGGCGCATGAGGCGCCGAACCCGGTGACGGCCGACGACACCCCCCTCGCGGCGCAAATGACGGGCCATCTGACGGGACCCATAGAACGGATGTTTAAGGAACAACTCGTCGATGCGCCGCATCAGCGCCAGGTTGGCCGGGCTCTCGCCCCGCAGCCTGTAATAGAGAGATGATCGGCTGATCGACAGTATCTCGCATTGACGGCTCAAGCTGAGACCGGAAACGTCGCGGCGCACCATCGCCTTGCGCTCCGGCCGGCTCATCGCTTGAGCCCTTTGGCCAAAAAATCCCGCTCCACCGTCAACTGGCCGATCTTGGCATGAAGATCGTGGACCTCGGCCTCAATGTCCCGGCGGGACGCCTCCACGCCGTTCGAGAACACATCGCCCAGGCCGTCCATGGCCTGGCGCTTCCATGTGCTGACCTGATTGGGGTGAACCTCATAGCGCGCCGCGATCTCCTGGATCGTCCGGTCGCCACGTAGCGCCTCCAGCGCCACCTTCGCCTTGAACTCAGGCGTGAACTTCCGTCGCTTCGTCATCTCGTATTCCTCCGTAACCGGGGGAATACACCTTAAACAACTGTCCGATTTTCCAGGACCACCTCAAAGTCCATCGCCTCCAGCGAAGCTTGGATCAACATCGCTCACATTCGACTCACAAAACGAAGACTCGCAAGGTATTGTCAACATTGAACGAGTTTCGAGTCAGGCTCTTACCAATTTCTCATTTAGATGAGGCTCGTCGCCTCTTTCCTTCATTGTGTTTATTGACAAGATTTTGGACGTACTTTTCGTACGATTTTGTGTGTAACTGCTTTCTTATGATTTGTGCTCTGGAATAGTGAACTTCAAAATCACGCTCAAACGCATATCTGGTTGATGTGAGGTCATGTACCAAATCAGCTAGGGTGTGAACCCAATTCAATGTCTTGATTTTACCTAAGCAGGTGTGATTCACAGCCTCTTTTATTGGAGGCAAGAGTGGCACGGTTTGATTTGACAGATGAGGAGTGGTCGGTGATCGGCCCACTTCTTCCCAAACAGGGGCGCGGTCCTCAGCGTAAGGATGACCGTCAGGTCTTGAACGGTATCTTCTATATTCTGCGCACGGGTGCCCCATGGCGGGACTTACCGGAGCGTTACGGCCCGCGGACCACGGTCTATAACCGCTACACCCGATGGGGTGAGCGGGGTGTATGGCAAGGCATTTTCGATGCTCTTGCCAAGCAGTGCGAGGACAGTCTGATCTTCATTGACAGTTCCATCGTCAAGGCTCACCGCGCAGCGGCAGGGTCAAAAAAGGGGGCTTGGCAGAAGGTATTGGACGCTCACGCGCGGGTCGCACAAGTAAGGTTCACGCGGCCGTAGATGCCAAGGGCCGCCCGCTCCGGCTGGACATCACCGGCGGGCAGGTCCATGACAGCCAAGCCATGGGCTCTTTCCTGGATTGGGAAAAGGCCCCGCTCGCCATCGTCGCTGATAAGGCCTATGGCACCGCCAAAATCAGGCAGCAGATCGCCGATGAAGGAGCGCTGGCTGTCATTCCTTCAAAGAGCAACGCGCGTCATCCTATCCCGCACGATCCAAACCTCTATGCCCAAAGGACCATCGTCGAGCGGTTCTTCTGCAAGATGAAAGACATGCGCCGATTAGCAACGCGCTTCGAGAAATCAGCCAAAAACTTCCTCGCAATGATCCAACTCTTCGCCATAAAATGCTGGATCAATTGAGTCCACACCCTAGTCACCTGGAACTGAAGTAGGCATCGTTGTATTGTGTCCATGCGGGTGTGAGCATGGAGGTCATCACGATGCCACGCGGTATGGGACGCCCCTTGGCGGTGCTGGTGCTGAGCGACGAGGAACGGTCGTTTCTGGAGGGTCAGGTTCGGCGACACCGGATTGCACGCTCGATGGCGGATTGGTGCCGCATGATCCTGCGCTGCGCGGACGGTGTGGGCAACAAGGCGGTGGCGGCCGAGCTTGGCGTGCACGAGCACACGGTGGGGAAGTGGCGCCGCCGTTTCGTGCAGGATCGGTTGGAGGGCCTGTCGGACGCCCCCCGGCCAGGACGGCCGCGGACCCTCGCGGACGAGCGGATCGCCGAGGTGATCGAGCGGACGTTGACCACTACCCCGGCCGACGCGACCCACTGGTCGCTGCGCTCGATGGCGCAGGAGACCGGACTGTCGCACACGACGATCCGGCGCATCTGGGGCGCGTTCGGCCTGCAGCCGCACCGGGCCGAGACCTTCAAGCTGTCCTCGGACCCGCTCTTCGTCGACAAGGTCCGCGATATCGTCGGGCTCTATCTGTCGCCGCCGAACCGGGCGCTGGTGCTCTGCGTCGATGAGAAGAGCCAGATCCAGGCGCTCGACCGCACCCAGCCCGTGCTGCCGATGCTGCCGGGCATGCCCGAACGCCGCACCCACGATTACAAACGTCACGGCACTACCTCGCTGTTCGCCGCGCTCGACGTCGCCACCGGCTCCGTGATCGGCAAGTGCTACCGGCGCCACCGTGCCAGGGAGTTCCTCGACTTTCTCAAGGTGATCGACCGCAATGTCCCCGACGGGTTCGACATCCACATCGTCATGGACAACTACGCCACTCACAAGGCGCCAGCGGTCAAGGCGTGGCTGGCTCGGAGGCCGCACTGGCACGTCCATTTCACGCCAACATCCGCCTCCTGGCTCAATCAGGTCGAACGCTGGTTCGCCGAGTTGACCCGCAAGCAGTTGCAGCGTGGCGTGCACCGCTCGACCCGCCAGCTCGAGGCCGACATCCGCACCTTCATCGACACGCACAACGAAAATCGGACGGGGATTGTCGTTCGTCCAGTCCATCGGTTGGGAAGCCTATGTGGAAGAGCAACTCAACGCCCCTGTTGAAGACGATGATGCCTTGGCCGCTCACCTGGCCGCACAGACCATGCACATCAGTTACCGGGGTCAAGACAACGAGGTCGGCGGTTGGGACGATGTGGACGAAGACCGACCCCTCAACTATCTGAATGCGGACACGGAAACCCTGTTCACGCTTGCCGTGGACGCGGGTTCGACTGTCTCCTTCGCTGAACTCAACCGCATTCAACAAGAAATCACGGTGGCCAGCTGGATCCGAGCTGTACACGCGGAACACCAGATCCGCGAATTCATGGTCGATTTCTGGCACATGCATTTCAACATCGGACGTGAAGACAGCCAGTTCGGCTCCGCAACCCTGCTCGTGTATGACCGCCTGCACATCCGGCCCTATGCGTTGGGCAATTTCAGGGAAATGCTGGAAGCCAATGCCGCGTCGACATCAATGTTGTTCTATCTGGACAATGCTGTCGCGTTCATCACTTCCCGCATATCCGTCTTGCGCGGGCGGCCCAGAGCCCTTGCGGGCGGCATATGGGGTTCGATCACGCACCATTCGGTATCGCTCAGATCGCTTGCGTAGCGGTGCGCCTCGCGCTCATATTTCTCACGAGTGGCGTCAGTCCACATCTTGTTATCCTCCTTGCTGGCGAACACAACAAGGGAATCACAAGGGACTGATTCCACTCAATTCTTTTTCGGTCAGGCTCTAAGAATTTACCGCTTGGTCTTGGCAACAATATCGGTGTCGACGCCGACGGGTATTCGGATGAGGACATTATTGAGGCATCGAAGGCCCTATCCGGCTGGACGGTCGAGGTCGGCCAGCGGTCTGAGGAAGGCTTTGGTGTGTTCCTGCTGATCACCGGTAACTTTATTTACAACGAAGCTCAAGACAGCACCGAAGCCGGGTCTTTCATGGGCGTACCGCTTCAGAATTTGACAGAACCCATGGAACAAGGCCGCGAAGTCATCGATATCGCCGCCAAACACCCCGGCACGGCAGAATTTATCGTCAACAGCTGTTGGTGCGGATCTTTGGCGAAAACCCGCCGGAAGCCGTGCACACCCGCGCCGTGGACACATGGATGGCGAACCTGGAGGACCCCGACCAAATCAAAAAGGTGATGGAATCCATTCTGCTTGACGGACCGGAAATCGGCGAAGGCCCGCAATCCAAATTGCGGCGGCCTTTCGAGCGGCTGATGCCCTTTACCGCACTACGGATACGGTGGTGAACGCCCATCCCTGGATGGCTTGGTTATTTGGTCCGCTGGATGACGGTTTATTCACCTGGCCCACACCAGATGGCCGGCCTGATTTTGATGAACACTGGCTATCCACCTCGGCGAACCTGGCGTCTTGGAACTACAGTCTGGGGCTGTTCTTCCTGGACGAAATAGCCAACAACTTCACCGAACAGACACCGGAAGATGTTAAGGGTTCGGCAACGGAAGTGGTCGAATACTGGCTGGGCCGGATGATCGGCTATGAGCCATCCGCTAAAGTGACCAACGCCCTGATTGACGACGCAACCGGTTTTCAGGGCGTTATCATGGCAATAGACTTCGGCGATGAAGAAGACATCGAATACACATTCACTCGGCTGGTCGGTCATATCGCCACCAGCGAAGAATTCTCGTACCGTTAGGAGAAAACCGATGAAACTCACCCGCAGAAACCTTCTCGTAAGCGCGTCGAGCGGTGCTTTTATGGCGTCCATGTGCCCTGGCTTGCGCGTTTCCATGGCAGCAGAGGGATCGACGCAGGGAGACATCCTCGTCGTTCTTTTCGCCCGCGGCGGTACGGATGGCCTTCAACTGGTCGCACCAGCCGATGTTGGGACTTATCAGGACGTTCGGCCGAACATTGCAGTCCAAACCAGCGGTGAAGACGCCGGCATTCCCATGGCCAACGGGATTGGGGGCGTAGATTTCTTTCTTCATCCCGAAGCGGCCCCGTTGGATGACCTCTACACGTCAGGAGACCTGGCGATTATCCATGCGTCCGGGGTGCCCACGGAAAACCGCAGCCACTTCAAATCCATGGACATGATGGAGCGCGGCCTCGCCGACAATGAAGTCGCCCTGTCAAACGGTTGGTTGACCCGGCATATTGAGTCTTTGACGGCAGAGCGGCCTCTGCTCTCAACCGTTTCGACCAACTCCAACAAACCGATTTCTTTGCTGGGTTATCCCCAGGCCGTCAGCATTCCCGACGTGAATAATCTCAACGTCTCCGGCGGCGAAGCCAACGCCAACGTAATTTCAGCCCTCAACGCCACCGGTGGCATGGCCTATCAGCAGGTTGCCCTGCAAACACTGGAGGCAATTGATACCGTGCAAACCAAGCTTGATGAGCTTGACGATCAGATCGACGTGGACGACGGCAGCGAAGAACCGGCGTATACCAATGGCCCGTTGTCTCAATCCCTGCGCAATCTTGCAACGCTGATCAAGATGGATGTGGGCCTGGATGTCGCAACGGTCGATTACGGTGGCTGGGATCACCACAACAATCTGATCAATGAGTTCCGCAATAACGCCAATGAACTGTCACAGTCCCTCGTAGCGTTCTGGGACGACATGGCCGATTACTGTGACCGCATTACGCTGGTGTTCATGACCGAATTTGGACGGCGCGTTTTTGAAAACGCCAGTACCGGCACGGACCACGGCTCGGGAACAACCATGATGGTGCTCTCAGGCAATGCCAATGGCGGCCAGATCTTCGGCGAATGGCCGGGCATTGAGGAACAAGATTGGGACAACGGTGATTTAAGGGTCACCACCGATTACCGGCAAGTGATCAGCGAAGTGCTTGCGAAACGTCATTGTAGCCCGGGTTTGGATTCGGTCTTCCCGACCGTGACTTACGACCCGCTTGGCGTCGTCGAAGGCAACGATTCTGCGGTCACGGGTACGGCAGTGGCAAGCTCTACTGCGACCAACGCCGGCTAAATAACACTCAAGACCCGGGCAACCACTTGTCCGGGCTGAGCGTTTTAAGATTGTCTCTGCGCTGACTCAGGGAAAACTTAAAACTCCCCATCCGCTTTGGGTAGAAGCCGGAGGGGCGGACAAGGATTAAACGATCCATGTCTTCTATGGACACCTCCCTGGATGCAATCATTTTCTTCGAACGGCTCGGTGCATGTGGTCAGGTGCAGTCGTCTATCCGGCCTGTTGATGCGGCAGGACACACGCCGCTGGCCTTTATGGAGATGCGCGGACCGGGTCCAAAATCGTGCCGACGGTCTTGAGAGCTCCGCGTGCTTGAACTGGTTTTCCCGATCCCGTCTCGTTGACCGTTTGCCCTTACACGTCCTCCGACCTGCTCACTTCCCCGACGGCTTCCGGCGCGACTGCAACCCGATCAGGCGGCAGCCGGCGCAGGACCGCGGTAACTCTCCTTGTTTGTCATCAGCGCCCAGGCGATACGCGCCATTCGATTGGCCAGTGCGCCGGCAACCACCATCTTCGGCTTGCGCGCCAGTATCTGGACCAACCAAGGGTCTGCGGTTTCCGGTCGACGGGCCGCCCATTGGATAACGGACATGGCGCCGACGATGAGCAGCCGGCGCAGGTCGCGCTGGCCCATCTTCGGCATCTTGCCCAACCTGGGCTTGCCGCCCGTCGTGTGCTGGCGCGGCACAAGGCCCAGCCAAGCGGAAAAGTCGCGGCCGCGGCGAAAGCTTTCCATCGGCGGCGCGAAGGCTTGTATCGCCGACGCGCCGATTGGGCCGATGCCGGGAATGGTCATCAGCCGTCTCGCCTCCTCATCCTGACGCGCGTTTGCAGAGATCTCGTTCTCCAGATCCTTGATCTGCGCATCGAGGTCGGCGATCCGTTCGAGCAGAAGCCGGCCCATCTCGCGGACCTTCTCCGGCAGTTCCGGCTCCGGGGCTTCGAGCGCCAGGGCCAGCCGGTGGACATGAACCGGCCCCTGGGGAGCGATGACGCCGAACTCGGCCAGATGTCCGCCGCCGTCACGCCACGGTCCGTCGCCTTGCCCGGTAGATGACGCCAAATTTTCTCCCAAACATTGTCCGTGATCACAAAACGCTCTGACTTCATCAAACACTCCTTGCAAAAGGAGGCTTGAATCACTTTTCCGCGACATTGGGAATCCCCTAAATGTCAACAGACCCTAGTGCCTAGTCACCTGGAACTGAAGTAGGCATCATTGTATTGTGTCCGTGCGGGTGTGAGCATGGAGGTCATCACGATGCCACGCGGTATGGGACGCCCCTTGGCGGTGCTGGTGCTGAACGACGAGGAACGGTCGTTTCTGGAGGGGCATGGCGTTGGCATAGTCCGTCATTGACAGCGGCGAAGACGGGACGTCGGAATTACCGAAGCCCGGCGTGTCCACTGCAACGGTCAGCCGGTCCTTGCCGATTTCCGCCAGCCAGGTGTCATAGATAACCCCAGAGAATGGGGTCAGGTGGAAACACAGGAGCGGCCGGCCCTGGGCCAGGTCAGGGCTGGCGATGCGCAGGTGTATCTGACCGAACCGGCCATCGACGTAGTCACGATGGATGGATACGGCAGAGTCTTTCATATCTCTCCCCAAAGGCTGGTCACTTGAAAACCGCACTCATGATCATGCCCCTCGTTCACCACAGGACCGGCACCACAAACCGTTTTTGGATGGTAGCCCAGAGGGTAAACAAGTGGCTATCATCCCACTGAACAAAAGCGTCATTTGGGATAGGGGACGATCCATGTTTTCAAGATTAGAGTTTTGTGCGGCGATTGCCGCGGCATTGGCGATGATCACTGGCGCGCAAGCGCAGTCCTTTTCGCAGCAAATCGTCGGTATGCTTGACGACGGCGGCAACGAGTGGAACCAAATCCAGATCGTCGACGTGAATGCCTTTGAAGTGGACGACAATCCCCGTTACGGCACCTTGTCCAAGACCATCTTCGTCGGTCCAAACAAAGAGGGCTTCTTGGTGTGGACGATCTTTCCGCCGGCGTGGAACACCCGGATGCCCCAGGGCGGACCGCATTATCATTCGTACTATGAATGGGGCTACACCCTAAAAGGGGATTCGGTTCTGTATGAGGCCATCAGCCCCTATCAGCTCAACGGTAAGATGCACTGGAAACCGGAAGGGGGCTGGCTCGACCGCCCGCCCTTCTCCATTCACAGCGTCAACTGGATCACCGGCGGCGGGCTTCGGCCGCAAACCCCTTATTACTTGCTCATCTTTGAAGAAGGCGACGGTAGCCTTGTCACCATCCCCCGCGACCTCAGCATGGGCGATCACTTCGGTATTGATCGCAATGTGCGCCCCGATCCCTATGAACCAGATTGGAGAAAGGTTGAGCAATTCAACCCGCCGTGGCTGGTGGATACCGCCCGTGACCTGGAATGGGAGCCGGACCGCACTGTAGAGGGCCGATATGTCAAATGGCTCAGCGACGACTGGCAGGGCGGCTTCCGCGCCCAACTGATCAAAATTCCACCGGGCTGGGTGCCTCCCGAGGAAGGCAGCAAGACCTACTACGAAAATGCCCAGGTCATGCGCTACCTGATCTTTGGCGAGATGAAAGTTTGGCAGTTTGAAGACGAAGATGACGAGGGCACACCGGTGGACGTCAAAGCCGATTACTTCTTCTACCAGCCGCCGCGCACCATTTGGGGCTATGGCGATGGTCCGGTGACCTGTGTGTACGGCGCCACCTGGCTGGAGATCACATACGCACGAGGTCTTTCCCACGGCGGCGGACGCATCGAAGAACCAACGGTGGTGGAATGATCGGAAAAGAAAGCGGCTAACGCCTACTTATCGTCTGTCAAAGTCCGGCGGAGTCTTCAACCGGTCGGACGTCCGCTCGTAGGGCATAGCGTTTTCCGGAAAGCCGGGCGATACCGTCTTGCGGTAGAGGTGTTCCACATAAGTCATGGGCGCCATGGCCAATTCCGCGTAATGAATGAACATCCAGCCTTGGGGCTTTTTGCGAAACACGGCGTTGACCCGATAGTCGTCGTTGATGGGCGGACGCGTTCTAACTTTGAAATCCAGATTATTGTCCCATGTAGCGATGACAATGCTGTCTGACACCTGCCGCACACGAAGGCGGTAAGGTTTGATATGGACACTTTCCATCAAGCTGAGAACCTGCCCCGGAGGATTGAAATAACTGTCCAGACCGGCCTTGCCGGAGACCCAGCGGTCCCGTTCTTCGCCTAAGTAATAAGGCGCCTCCTCGTCGGGATCCCAATTGCTTTGTATTTGTCGCCAGTCACCACGGTTAAACATGTCAGCCCATTCGAAGACCATCTCTTCAATGGTTGCGGCTACATCTGCTGGTGCCGTGCTTTCGCTATGCAATATGGATTGGGCAAATGCCGGAGACGACATAAACGCACCAACGGCGAACAAGGCGTAAATGGCTTTCATGGTCCGTCTCCCCTAAAACCGCGGCGGTTGGGCCGGTTGATCGGCCAAGACTTCCAGGAACTGAGGGCTGACCTGGCTACGGTAGAGACGCTCCATGTACATGATGGTCGACATAGCAGCCTCGCCGTAATGGATGAACTTCCACCCATCCTCGGTGTTGCGGAACACGGCATTGGCTTTGAAATGCTCCCCCTTGGGCGGCATGAAATGGGGTTTGTATTGGAAATCAACGTACCAAATGGCAATGGCAAGACCGTCATCGACCTGCCTAATGGTGACACGGTCAGCTGTATACATCATCGCTGCCAGCTCGGCTTCTGATCGGTACTCGTAATGGCTGGTTTCGATTTGTTGAATGCCGTCCGGCGCCTGCTCCGGAATATCTTTCACTGGCGTTTTCTGATCCTTTGAAAAATAGCCGTTAAATTCGTCCCAACCGACCAGCCAATCAGGTTGATGGGCGAGCAGCATGTAGGGCTCTTCATCGGGATCGAACAGCTCGGGAATGGTCACCCATTTGTCCGCCGTCCAGCGGGAGGCAAAGTCCGCCACCAGCACCTCTATGGCCGCCGTGACTTCCGCCGGAGCGGTGCTACCGATCTCCGTGCCGGGATAAAAGGATCCGGCATTGCCAACGAAATATTTTCGTTCCTCGCCCTCATAGTAGGTCGGTGCCGGCGGTGGTCCTGCGCTGGGCTGGGCGAACCCGTTTGTCGCCCCTAACAGAACAACAGTTATCAATGCGCCAAGTGCGGTTGTGCATTTATCCATGATGTGTCCCGTCTTAGTGATCATCCTATGTCACGCGGATGACGATCTTGCCGATCTTCTCGCCGCTTTTTGTCTTACACAATACCTTTGGCAATATTCTGAAGTCTATCGGCTATCTAGCTTTGAATGACATTCAAAATATGCCGGGTTGTCTGTCGAACATGCCGTGGCACATCTTCCATATATCGCCGAGCGAACACCCTGCCGGCTTCCCCGCAACGTTTCCTAAATGTGAGGTCCTTGACGAGCTTAATGGCATGATCCGTATAGTCGTCAACGTTTGAAAAATAGGGAAGAGTCCCAGCAAAGATTTTTTGAATATCTTGTTGTTCTTCTTCGATGCCGACTTTACCCGAATAGACTGGCATAACTGCAGTCGCGGTAGATGTTTCAAGACTCTCCTTTGTTAGGAGGACCACCAGAGGTTTCGCCGCAGCCATGGCTTCAAAAGCAGTGTGACCGGAAGCAAAGGGAAAGCTATCCAAATAAACATCAAAAACTTGCGCATAGACTTTAGTGTTCACCCAACCGATATAATGACACCGGTCAGCCACACCTTCTTCTTCCAAGCTGGAGACAAAGGATTTAGGAATCTGTCTGGCTGACCAAAGATAATGAGCATCGGGACAGGCTCTCAGAACGGTTCCTATCGCGGCTGCGTATCTACGATCTAATAACTTCTGATGCCTACCAAGACACCCTAAAATAGGCCCGTTGAATTTCTTTCTGATCTTTGCTGCCTCTGCAGTTACGGACGGGTCAAACAAATTCGGAATGACGCCATGGCAGCAACTCCAAGATCGCCCGTCTATTTGCGCTTCCTCAGTAAAGTTTGGTACGGACGTTATGAGGTGGTCCTGGAAAATCGGACAGTTGTTTAAGGTGTATTCCCCCGGTTACGGAGGAATACGAGATGACGAAGCGACGGAAGTTCACGCCTGAGTTCAAGGCGAAGGTGGCGCTGGAGGCGCTACGTGGCGACCGGACGATCCAGGAGATCGCGGCGCGCTATGAGGTTCACCCCAATCAGGTCAGCACATGGAAGCGCCAGGCCATGGACGGCCTGGGCGATGTGTTCTCGAACGGCGTGGAGGCGTCCCGCCGGGACATTGAGGCCGAGGTCCACGATCTTCATGCCAAGATCGGCCAGTTGACGGTGGAGCGGGATTTTTTGGCCAAAGGGCTCAAGCGATGAGCCGGCCGGAGCGCAAGGCGATGGTGCGCCGCGACGTTTCCGGTCTCAGCTTGAGCCGTCAATGCGAGATACTGTCGATCAGCCGATCATCTCTCTATTACAGGCTGCGGGGCGAGAGCCCGGCCAACCTGGCGCTGATGCGGCGCATCGACGAGTTGTTCCTTAAACATCCGTTCTATGGGTCCCGTCAGATGGCCCGTCATTTGCGCCGCGAGGGGGGTGTCGTCGGCCGTCACCGGGTTCGGCGCCTCATGCGCCTGATGGGGCTGGAGGCGATCTACCGGGCGCCGAAGACGAGCACGCCCCATCCCGAACACCGGGTCTATCCGTACCGTCTCAAGGGCCTCGCCATCGAGCGCCCCGACCATGTCTGGTGCGCCGACATCACCTACATCCCGCTCAGGCGCGGCTTCCTTTATCTGGTCGCGGTGATGGACTGGGCGAGCCGCCGGGTCCTGGCCTGGCGGCTGTCGAACACCATGGATGCCCGGTTCTGCGTCGAGGCCTTGAATGAGGCGCTCGACACCTCCGGCAGGCCGGAGATCTTCAACACCGACCAGGGCAGCCAGTTCACCAGCTTCGAGGTCACCGGCCGCCTCAAGGAGGCCGGGATCACGATCTCCATGGACGGGCGCGGCCGGTGCATGGACAACATCTTCATTGAGCGACTGTGGCGCTCTCTCAAGTACGAGGCGGTTCACCTGCACGAGCTGACCGACGGCTTCCACGCCGAGAGGGTCATCGGCGAATGGATCGGGTTCTACAACACCGAGCGGCCCCATTCGTCGCTCGGAGGCAAAACGCCGGCGGAAGCCTACGCGGCGGGGCAGCCTGTGGATATGTTGGACAAGACTACCGCCTTGCCCACATCCCCACAGGCCCAACAACAGAAATCAAATATGATAAACAGGATTCTGGCGGCATGATCAGACAGCGGAATACACCTTAGATAAGCCGTCAGACTGTCCAAACAAGTGGGACCACCTCATTAAATTCCCGTCGATCGTTGGCAGTTCTAAACTATGATACTTCATGCACCACCAAATGTGTTTGGGAGCCACTCCCATAGACGATGCGAATGATAGTCCAATCGGATGTACAAAAAGCATGGCGGATACAGAGTCTTGGATTGATTTGGCTCTGAGATCCTTCCACATCTCGAGTTCGGTATGACCTTCGATCACGTGAACTTCGCAAAGAGAGTCAAAAGCTTTCGTTTCCCTTTGCCGGACATAAACTATAGGCTGTATGCCGTTGGGCTTTCCTTGTAAAAAAATTTGAACATTTCTGTGATGCGCAACCAGTTTGTCATTTCTCAGGAAAAATCCGACAGTGGGCGGTGACGTGGGCTCAATTGTAATATCAGGAAGTTGAGACCCAATCTGATATCCATACTCTTGCAACGGCACCTTAAGCTGTTTGTAGCAAGCCCTAAAGACCTCAGTAGATTCTTGGGAGGATATAATCTTCTCAAACGCGATAATCTCCGCCTCGAGGGCCTCGGCAGGTCCTTACCGACATGGCTGAAATGCAATTTTTCAGTTGTTTTAGATAGTCCATTACGTTTTCTAAGAATAGACGTGGCAATCACGGGGAAAGAACAACAGTTATCAATCCATATCAAAAGAAACAGCTGACTCTATTTTTCAAGCAGGAATCCTTGGATGGCCATAGCGTCAAGGCCGCTCGAATAGAACGTTCTAATTGCGTCAACGGGCGTCAAAACCATTGGTTCATTATTGAGATTAAACGATGTGTTTATTAACACTGGACTGCCTGTTCTGTTTTCAAATTCTTTTAACAAGTTGAATAGCGACGATTGACCTTCTTCGGTGACTGTTTGTACGCGGCCAGTACCATCCGCATGGACACATCCAGAAATTTGCTTCTTGACATTTTCTCGATAGGTCAAAGCCTTTTCCATAAATGGAACTCCACCGTCTGGCATGTTGGTGAAATAATCTCGTTCGTTCTCAAGAGGTATACATGGAGCAAAGGGTCTATAGGATTCCCGATGTTTGACGCTCCTGTTTATTTTGTCTTTGATTCCAGGGGTGTTCGGATTGGCCAATATAGACCGCTGGCCCAATGCTCTAGGGCCAAATTCCGAGCGACCCTGAAACCAACCTACTACTTTTCCTTCGGCGAGAAAATCGGCCACTTCGGACAAAAGAGACTCCGGCTGTCTTGCCCTTACCTTGTAGGACTCCAGCGTCGTTCCGATCTCTTCATCACTAAATTCAGGCCCCAATGCTGACGTAGAAACATTGTGGCCAATCGTTCCGTCTTTTCGATATGTCAACTCTAGGGCTGCACCGATAGAATTTCCGCTGTCATCAGGAGCAAAGGAAATATGACACTCCTGAAACGGTGTATTCGCAGTAATTGAAGCGTTGAACAAGCAGTTTAAAGCTGTCCCACCTGCCAGACAAACATTGTCTCTTTGGGTCAACTTGTATGCGCGTATGAGAACGTGGCTCATTGTCTTTTCAAACACGCGCTGAGCAGCTGCCGCAAAGTCAAAATGGTGTTGGTGTAGCGGTTCGTTTCCTTTTCTAGACGGGCCAAAGAGTTTATTGAAGTGTTGTGAAACATGAGTTGACCGGTCAAAGTTGTAGAAATCAAAATATTTTAGATCGACTTCATATGAACCGTTCTCAATTAGATTAATTAATCCATCCATTTCCGGAAAAGATTGTTTATTTCCATATGCGGCCATCCCCATAACGCGCCATTCATCCAGAAATGCCCGATAACCGAGAAACTCGGTCACAGCGGCGTAGAATGCTCCAATTGAGTTTGGGAACACCTCAGCTTCCACCAATCGAAGCGCTCCGTTTTGATGGTCAAAGATACTCGTCGTTTTCTGTTCTCCCCATCCATCAACTACAACAATTGCAGACTCAGAAAAACTGGCCGAAGCGGATGCGAACCTTGCATGTGCTGTATGATGATCAACGAAATGGATCTCAGGTGAGTTCGATTCATTGTGTCCTGTGCCGGAAAGATCAAATTTTGTAATCGTAGTGGACGGAAGCCACTTTGCATGAGTAAGAATGTGATTTGGTACAGAGGATAACCATTCGCCCGGATATCGCATCCAATCGGAAAAACCGCCTCGATACTTAATGGCGACATTCTCTCCAGGATTCCAACCGACAGCGACATGACTGATCGAATTCCAGTCTTGATTTGCATAGTCGAGACAAAAGTCTATCGCATGCGTTGGAAAACTCTTGTCAGTCTTGAGCCGCGTAAAGCGTTCTTCAGCCTGGCCCGCGATAATACTTCCTTCGCTAACCAGAGCAGCAGATGTTATATGTCCAGATTGATGTATTCCTAAAATCGACTTTGAATGATTAGGCATTTTAATAAAACGTTATTTCAACCTCAGTGTATTTAACAATTATCGAAGCCTGGATAGGCAGAGACGGCTTTACTGAGCGTGAATAACTTCTTCCAATTCTGACTAAATTGTATCTTCTTAGTTTACGCGGATGACGATCTTGCCGATCTTCTCGCCGCTTTGCATGTACTCAATCACATCATAGATGTCGTCCCAATGGAAAACCCGATCGATGACGGGCCTGATGTCATTGGTGACCATGGCTTGGATGAGATCGACGAACATGCGCCGGCTGCCGACGATGATGCCCCTTATGGTCAGGTTCTTGATGATGATGTTAGGGAGTTTGGAAAGGGACGGCGGTTCCTGCGGGCCTTGATTGTGGACCACCGGGTTGGCGCCGATATGCATGATGCGGCCGTTGGAGGCGGCAGCCAGGAGACAGTTTTCAAGCTCTCCCAATCCCACATTATTGAGAATGATGTCCGCGCCTTCGCCGTCTGTGAGCTGTAGCACTTCGGATGGCCAATCCGGGTTGATGCGGTAATTGACGCCGTCATCGGCGCCCAGCTCCTTTAAACGTTTTATTTTGTCATCGCTGGACGACGTCATGATGCAGCGGGCACCGAGCATCTTGGCCCATTGCATTCCAAAGACGGACACCGCACCGGTACCCAAAGTCAGCACCGTGTCGCTGGCCTTGGCCGCGCCTGCTTCGACCACGGCGTTCCAAGCGGTGAGGCCTGGGCTTTGCAGGGTGCTGGCGTCTTCATAGCTCATGCTGTCCGGCAGCTTGATCAATGCCACGGCAGGTACCACCACCTGCTCGGCGAGAAAGCCATCGATGGTGGAGGCATAATCCTTTTCCGCCATGGAGCCATGCCAGTCGCCATCGAGCCATTCCCAATAGTGGGTCATGGTCACCCGGTCGCCGACCTTGACATTGTCCACGCCGGGGCCTACGGCAATGATGTCGCCGGCGTTGTCGCTTAAGGGCACACGGGTATAGGGCATAACGTTTTTGCCCAGAGCGCCCTCCATTATGGAAAGATCGCGGGCGTTGATTCCGGTCGCCCGAACCCGCATGACCGCCTCGCCATGACCGGGAACAGGCTCGGGCCGTTCCACCACATGCAGATTAAAGCCCTTGGTGTAGTCGCCGATTTCGTAGACTTTCATAACCCACTCCCCAGCGGTGCATGGGCGACTACTGTAAAGGCATAACAAAGCGCCGCAACCGCCTACCGCCCCTTTCCTTGCACGACGGAACAGGCAAAACTGTCCCAGTATGGTTCGGGGGATTTCAGTTTTATTGAGTTGGTGGATTGGGATCTCGGCCCTGCCCGCTCTTGCGTTTGATTGGACCATCACCGAGTTTCAATCCAACTTCGGGGTTATTGATACACCCGCCTTTGCCGGTGGCGGCAACCACACCACCGTGGTGTTTACTATTGAACACTCGGACGGTTGGACCTACGGCGACAATTATTTTTTCATCGACCTCGCTGAAAGCACAACGCCGTTCTACAACAACTGGGACATTTACGCCGAGCACTACTCCAACTTCAGCCTGGGGAAAATCACCGGCGAAAAGGTCGGTGTCGGCATCGTCAATGACATTGGCCTAATTGCCGGTATCAACTGGGGAATGGATGCGAAGGTTCTCAAGTACCTACCGGGCATCCGCCTTGGCTTGGACTTGCCCGGTTTCGATTTCGCCAACCTCGACATCACGGCCTACATCGACGACACCGCGGGTGTCGCCAAGGGCGGTGCGCCTAAGCAGGGCGACAGCTTCATGATCGACTTCAACTGGGGCTATCCGTTTTCCATCGGCAATCACGACTTCGCCATAAACGGACATCTGGAATACATCGACGCGCGGCGGGACTCCTTCGGCAATAAACTGGTGTCTCACGTGCTCAATCAGGAGCAAATTCGCTGGGATGTGGGCAAAGCCCTCAACGGCACACCGGGCAAGGTTTTCATCGGTGTGGAGTTTTCCATCTGGTTCAACAAATTGGGCGATCGCACCACCAACGAGTTCGCGCCGCAAGCGCTCTTTGCATACAAGTTTTAAGAGAACTGTTATCGAGAACGGTTACGCCGACTCAGTGAGTTAATTGTGTTGAGTGGTCAACGAATCTACAAACTGCTTGATCATTTGAAGATATGTGTTGATGTGGGGAACGTCGTCACCCATGTCGCGCATATTGATGAGGTCTTTAGAGAGCTTTTGGGACTTCGTAACGATGATCTTATTGACAGCAACCAGCACTTGCTTGCTGAATCTTTGATCGACGATCCGGCAGAACTGATAAATATTGCTCGCCTTTTTCATGTGCGCTTCCATGTACTGGGGCGTCAACGTGTCGTCCTCAAGCTTGCGCTCTAAATCTTGAAAGACAGCGAGCAGGGTCTTGCCGATGGAGTTGACAAAACTCCCAACCACGTCAGCACCGAGTGATGTTGCCAACCCGGCCTCTTCTCTGCGGTCTTCTTCATCGGCCTCGATAATTCTGTTGATGAGACTGACAATATCATCGAGGTTGGCCAGAACGGTCGCGAAATCAAATTCCTGCTCCAACCCGCGATGAGAGAAATAGCGGTTGACGATCTCCTCGGCGCTACGAATGGCAGCCCGTGCCGTGGCATTGGCATGGGTTTTGACAGCCTTGATGGCGGACTGCACTTTAAGCTCTTCAAGAATCCAGCGCAGAATGTCGAGCCGCAGTTGATCAATGGTTATGCCGGCTATGTCCGGAGTCTCTCCGGTTTCGAGCTGTGCTTTGATGTGTTTGTTGTAGTAGGTGGACAGTCCGGCCAGACGGCCGGCCAGTTTCTGATTTTCGACTTCACCGACTTTATTTCCGCAGAGTTTGATCGCATTCGATTGAATACTCAGGAACACGGTCAGAAGGGGAAAGACGATGCCATCCGTCGCGTCGCTAACACCGATATCCGATCGTTCGCCCCGTACGGGTATGGTTTCACGAATGCAGTCCGCCAGTTTTGGCAAGACAATATCATTGAGATCGTCGGCGAACTGTTTGTCGAGATCAACCAGATCAATGCCTGACCTGCTTTTTCTTAAAGCTTGGCGCGTTTCCAAAATCCAGATCAGATTGGCATCCAGCAGTTCTACATTTTTGTGGGTGATTTCTTTTCCAACTCCTTCTTGGCGATGTGAACCACGTTGTCCCGCGCCTTGCGAAGGACCTTCGCCATTTCAGCGCTATCGTCTGCTTTTGTCACTCAAATCCCCAGAATCTCTAACAAAATATAGGCCGGTTGAATGGCTTGGACTGAAAACTATCGCAGATTTTGTGGGCAGGATACACTTTCTCATCTTGGCTTTGAAATTTTCCGCCGGACAGAGCGAATGCAGATCAACAACATTCTGTCCCTTTTTGGCACGATCGCCGCTGCCTATGCGCTCTTGCTTGTCGTGCTTTTTATCTTTCAAGCCAAACTCATCTACTTCCCCAACACGCCTTCACGCACGCTTGAGCGAGGCCCTGACAGCATTGGGCTGGCCTTTGAGTCCGTCGATATCGTTGCGGAGGACGGCGTTCGGCTTCATGGCTGGTACATACCGGCGGATGACCGACGCGGCGTTGTGTTGTTCAGTCACGGCAATGCGGGAAACATGTCCCACCGGCTGGATTCCATAAAAATCTTCAACGATCTTGGACTCGATGTCCTGATTTTTGATTACCGCGGATACGGCGAAAGCGATGGATCGCCATCTGAACAAGGCACCTACAAGGACGGAGATGCGGTGTGGCGCTATCTGACAGAATACCGTGCTATCGCTGATGCTGAAATTATTGTCTTTGGACGGTCTTTGGGTGCCGCCATCGCCACCTATATTGCCAGCGAACACACCCCCGGCGGGTTGATTGTGGAAAGTGGATTTACCTCCGTGCCTGACTTGGCGGCTAAGATCTATCCCTGGCTACCGGTACGCTGGTTGACCCGGATCATCTATCCCAACGCTGAACGTCTACAAAAAGTGTCCTCACCTGTGCTTGTCATCCACAGCCGGGATGATGAAATCATCCCCTTCGACCAAGGCCAAATGCTTTTTAACTTGGCCCATGAGCCCAAGTCGTTTCTCGAACTTCGTGGCGGACACAACGAAGGTTTTCTCTTAAGTGGCCAACATTACATTGACGGTTTGAACGCGTTTCTGACAGTTGTTTTGGCTGACTGAACCCGTTGCGAGATTCACTTACCGCGCAATGTGACTTTGATCGGCGTGGATGATCCGACAACAGCGAAAGCCGCTGCACTGTGGGGCGGCGGACCGAGACGAATCGGCGGGTCATTGGAAATCCCATAAGGTTCGCGCGGTAAACCGAGCCAATTCTTATCGAACGTAAAATCGGCGTCACGATCATGATACACAGCGATAGCGTATGTGCCTTCCGAACCCACAGAAATACAGACCCGGGTGGTGTCCTCTTGCGCCGGAGTCCGCACACGATCGACAAGCCCGTCGTTATTAAGAAACCCATCAGGATTTCCATCGTGAACGTCGACCGTAATAAGACCTTCGGCCTTGCGGACATTATGGACGGTAAGGTCAATGGAAAAGCGTGCCGCTTCGCATGAATCATTTGGCAGCGCGCTCATTTGCGGGAGTTCATCAGCATCTGTGGGCGTTGCGCTTAAAACCAGGAACAAAAGAATAACAATTGCGGAGTATGGCTTTGGTTGAGTGTTAATCATTAACGGCATGATCGCGCCCCCGAGTGCCATTTAAATAACCATCTGAGGTGAGACGCTGCCTGCGGCCAAAGACCTCCATCACGTCACGCGGATATGGGAAATCGTGGATTTCAATGGAGGTCGAAGCCCTACCGGACCGTCTTAGCTCTAGCAAAACGTGCAAAGAGCGGGGCCACCATGAAATTTCCGTATGTTTTAGAAATCGTTGCCGGAACGGCCATTGCTTTGCATGCCATCGCCGCATCCTCCGGCGAAACCCATGTGTCTTATGCCCGGCTGGCAGATGGCTCGACTCCGCGCATCACCATCGGCCAAGCCATTGTCATCGCCGAACAGCACGCCGGGGGCGAAGCTGTTGAAGCGGAACTGGACCGGGAAGACGGACGGTTGGTCTATGACGTTGATGTGGAAACGGCTGACGGGGACGTGGAAGTCATCATCGACCCCGTAACAGGGGACGTCCTCAGTATGGGACCTGACGACTGACTTTTGCTCATCTAAGTGCGTTTGTGAGGTCTCCATACTGATGCCGATGCCATGACGTTGAAAGATAAACTTCCAGACAGCCGGCCAGTTCTGACTCTCATGACGTGGGTCTTTCGAATTTTGTTTGTCGGCGCCTTGGCGGTTTTTGTGTTTGCTTTTGCTTGTCAAAGCAGTGAACTGGATCTACCTGCCGAGCCTTCTGAGCGATCCCGCATGGCCCGTGTTGCGCCGATTCTACCCAACCAACACAGCTATGACCTTTCCGTCCTGTCCTTCAACGTGGCTGGATTGCCATGGCCGGTCTCGCAGAACCGGGCGGAGACCATGACGATGATCGGGCATCATATCCGCGATCTTTTGCTGGACGGTGAAGGGGTCGATGTTGTTCTCATCCAGGAAGGATTCATCGACGACACGGAAACCATTGCCGATATTCTGGGATTCTCCGAACGGATCACAGGCGCGGGTTCGGCCCTGTCCTCCCATGCCTTTGCATGCGGTGAGTGTCTGCCTGATACACGCCAGCGGAAATGGTGGAAAGGAGAAGGCATTGGCGCTTGGGCCGGCAGCGGTCTTCACATTTTCAGTGCCTATCCCATCGTCGGCATCGAACGCATGGCTTTTGGCGAGACGGCTTGTGCAGGATACGACTGTCTGGCCAACAAGGGCGCCGTCTTGGCCAGAATCATCCTGCCCGGCGCTCCTCATCCGGTGGATGTCATCACCACCCATTTGAATTCGACCAACGCGGCCGACGTACCAAAGGCCGAAACCCACTTTGCCCATGAACGCCAAGTCAGGCGTTTGGCCGACTTCTGGATACGTGCAACCGAACAGGATCATCCCGCAATCATTGGCGGTGACTTCAACATCCGTGGATCCCATGAACGTTTTGTCCCCCTCGCCAAACTCTTTCAAGGGGCCGCCTTTGTCAAAAACACATGCCAAGCCGTCGGCGGCACAACCCTATGCGAGATCGATGTACGGCCCGACGCGCCGTGGCTGACGAGCCAGGACCTGCAGGCTTTCAGATCCGGCCATAGCATGACGATCAAACCCGTTGTGGCCAAAACCGTTTTGGATCACGTATCCGCGGACGTGCCGTTGTCAGATCATTTCGGTTTTCTTGTACGGTACCGACTGGAATGGCAATCCTATGACAGCATGGAGCGGAGAAGCGCGGACGCGCATCTGGCCGATCAGTAATACGCGTTACGCCATGCTGTTGGATTTTTTTCTAAATTGCCTCAACCATTTCCGGACATAGGCCTCGAATTCCTGAAACGGTGTCCTGCCGGCGGCTTGATCCGTGCGGACAAAAAAGTACACCGATAAACCGAAAAACACGGCAAAACTGCCCCATAAAAACGGACCAGCCGGCAACTGGGAAACAGCGGCGACTTTCTGTCCAAATTCGATCGTCTTCTGGTAGGCGAGCAGTCCAATAAGCCCGAGTATTAATCCCAAATTCCGGTTGGACCGTGGTGTGCCAATGGCAAAGAACGGCATGACAAGGATCGACAACGCATAAATCAGCCGGCCATGAAATTCAGCGGCTAGCATCTCTTGCGAAATGGTATCGGCCAAAATCTGAACGGGGTTGCTGGTCGGGCCTGGGTCTATACCGAGCCAGCGCAAGGTGCTGCGCCCATAGGCATAAAATAGCTCGTGCAAGGGCATCACTCCCCCGCGGCGGATAAGGCCGGTCTTCCGCAAGAGCCATTGGCATTTCCAAAACCGCAAAACGCATAGAACTGCTGCTTTCTCCTTGGCCCGTCCAGGACACCTGTTCACCGTCGAACAGAACGATGGTTCGGTTGCCAGCTTGATCATTCTCGACAATTTCGCCGCGGCTGGCGGTCACGGCATCAAACGCTCCATCGTCTTGTTCGCGGTATCCGAAAAAACCTGAAAATGCCATGCCTGCATTGCGGGACTTATCGACACGAACGGTGTACCCGTTCGGTGTGTCAATGAAAATTCCTTCACCGATACCCGCTTCAATAATTCCATTGGTGACTTGATGATGGAGCGAATGATAAACGTACCGGCCGAGGGGCTCGACGTATCCCGTCAACCCCAAACCCAATATGGTTACGACCACGGCAAGGGATTTAACCGGCATGGCGAGACGCGCCAGGCTAAATCCTCCCGAATGGAAGGCTTGCAATTCAAGTTGCATGGACATGCGGCGAAATGCGAGCAGAACGCCCAAGAAAAGACCGAGCGGCAAAACCAGTCGGATATAGTTGGGGAATAGGCTTACGATCATCTGAACGACGACGAAGGACGATACACCCGACCCCACGGTCAGGTTTAAAAGTTGCAGCATTTTTTCAAGCAGAAGCACAACGACACTGATAAACAGGGTGATTACCATGACGGGAAAAACCTGCTTAAGGATGTAGAGGTCAATCCGCCCCATGGCGTCTTCCTAATACAAGCGTCTATACTCGGTAGACGGTTCGTGGGGGCGCGAACCTCTATAGACATCCCCACACGTTCCTGTAACGTTCTCCGCCTGCCGAGGGGGTACCATTGTTAAGCGCAGTGCGGCAAACAAATAAAATTAAAGGGGTTTAAGATGAACATGGTCAAGTCCGTTCGGGGCGAAGAAATCCGCATTGCGGTTGTGGGCGTGGGGAACTGTGCCAGCTCCCTGATCCAAGGTGTTCACTACTATTCCAACCGCCCTTTGAGCGATTGCTCCGGCGTTCTTCACGACTCCATTGGTCCCTATTCTGTGTCAGACATTCAGGTCGTCGCAGCATTCGACATCGACGCGAGAAAAGTTGGCCAGGATGTCGCGGAAGCCATCTTTGCGCCCCCCAACTGCACAGAAGTCTTTGCCCCCGACGTGCCATCGACCGGTGTCACGGTGTCCATGGGACGGTCCCTGGATGGCATGGGCGAGCACATGGCCGAGTACCAGCCCTCACGCACGTTTGTCATGGCGGATGTCAAAGAACCCTCCATGGACGAGGTTGTCACAACACTCCAGGACTCCGGCACACAGGTTCTCATCAATTACCTGCCGGTGGGTTCGCAGGAAGCCACTGAGTTTTATGCGGAGTGCGCATTGAAGGCCGACGTCGGTTTCGTCAATTGCATTCCTGTTTTTATCGCCAGTGATCCAGAGTGGAGTCAAAAATTCGCCGCTGCAAATCTGCCTATCATTGGTGATGACATCAAAGCTCAATTGGGTGCAACCATTGTGCATCGCGTACTGACGAGTTTGTTTAGTAAGCGCGGTGTACATCTCGATCGCACCTATCAAATCAACACCGGCGGTAATACGGATTTCCTCAACATGCTCAAACGGAACCGGTTGACCTCGAAAAAAATATCAAAGACGGAAGCCGTACAGTCCGTTGCGGGAACACGGCTGGAAGAAGACAACATTCATATCGGACCCAGCGATTACGTACCGTGGCAAAAGGACAATAAAGTCTGCTTTATGCGGGCAGAAGGCCGTCTGTTTGGCGACGTGCCGATGAATTTGGAACTGCGGCTTTCCGTAGAAGATTCTCCCAACTCGGCTGGTGTGGCCATCGACATGATCCGTTGCTGCAAGCTGGCCTTGGATGCAGGCATGGGCGGTGTCCTGGAAGGACCGTCAGCGTATTTCTGCAAACATCCGCCCATTCAACATGAAGACGACATCGCCTTCGACATGACCGAGCGGTTCATATCGTCCTTGCACATGCAAGGGGCTGCGTAGTGAAAGCAGTCATTCTTGCCGCCGGGCAAGGCACGCGCATGCGAGCCGTCGGCGCAAGCAAACCTATGGTATCCGTTGAGGGAACCGCGCTGCTTGAGCGGGTCATCCTCAATGCCATGGATGGCGGCGTGAATGATTTTATTGTGGTGACGGGGTACAACGGCTCACCGCTGCAAAAATTTATCATAAACCTGTCTCACCGGCTCCCTTGTTCCTTAACCTGTGTTGAGAATACCGACTGGCATCTGGGCAACGGACGTTCGGTGCTGGCAGCCAAGGATCATATTGGCGGCCCATTTCATGTATTGATGGCGGACCATCTCATCGACCCGAATATTCTGAGAAGCGTGCGTGCGGACGCCTTGCCACCCCATGGCGTTCGTCTGGGTGTGGATTTTCGCTTGAACAACCCTCATGTGGATATCGACGATGTCACCAAGGTTCTGTGCAAAGATGACCGCATCATCGAAATTGGCAAATCTCTGTCCGCCTTCAACGGCTTTGACACGGGTGTGTTTTGGTGCACACCAGGTCTGTTTGGTGCCATTGAAGAGAGTATCGCGGTTCATGATGACGATTCCCTGTCCGGCGGGGTGCGGGTCCTTGCGGCAGCGGAGTTAATGTGCTGCTGTGATATCGGCGATCGCACCTGGATCGACGTTGATACTCCGGCTTTGCTAGGGCTGGCCCAGCAGGCCATGAGCCAGCCGTCAGACATTGCGGTATAGCGGAGGAAACCGTGTCCCCATCGGAAGCACAGATCCATGCCGCAGAGAGTCATTTAGGCCTTGAGGGACAATCAAATCCAGCATCTGTTTTAAGGCATGCTGAGATTGAAGAAGCGAGCAACCGATACGTCGTTCACCGCATCAGTTTGGCCCTCATTCCTTTGTTTATCCGCTTGCGGATCACACCCAATGCGGTGTCCTGCATGGGAGCGCTTTGCGGTCTGCTGGCGGCCTGGAGTTACTACCACTACGAAAACCCGTGGGCTTGTCTATTGGGCTTTGCGCTCATGGTCGGCTGGCACATCTTTGATGGCGCCGATGGACAACTGGCAAGACAGACAGGCCAGGTCTCAGCCGCCGGATTCATCATCGACGGCGCCTGCGACTATCTTACCTTTATCTTCGTTTATACGGCACTTGGTTTGTCTTTGAGCGGTACATATGGCGCCGTCATTTGGGTGTTGATCGCTGTTGCCGCCCTGAGTCATGTCGACCAAGCGGCCGCCTTTGAAATGCAAAGGGAAACCTACATTGCGTGGACGTCCAACCAATTCTCCGAAAAGGTGATAGAAAACGCTCGTAGAGACGGAAGATCGGGCCTGACGCAAACGGTCACAACACTTTATGGTGCCGTGCAGGCGCCGTTCCGCCCACTATCGTCCATGGTGACGAATGATCTGTTGAACAAAGCTAAAAAGAAACCGTCGTCTGATATCCCTTCGCTATACCGGGATGCCTTTAAGGATACGGTTCGCGCCTGGTCCATCCTCAGCGCCAACAACCGAACCATCGCCATACTGATCTTTTGCCTGAGCGGGATGCCGCTTTGGTATTTCGTATACGAATGTGTCGTACTCAATCTTGCTTTGGTGGGGCTGGTCATATTGAACCGAAGATCCCGCAGCAAAGCCGTCCAAGCCGCCGCGTAATACAAGTTTTCGAACGAACGTCATGACAGAGTCCAAAGCATCGACTGCGGCTCCGTTTGCATTGGACGGGATTGAGCAAGACCGCAAGGACATCCGCCGGGGATCCACGCTGAATATCCTTGGATTTCTCGCCCGCCTCTGTGCGCGAATTCCGTTTCTGCTGATCGCTGGACGCCTTTACGGTACAGCCTCTTACGGTGAATACGTTTTGTTGACGGCCATCGTCGAAACGACGGCCTTGCTTTCGTTCTTCGGTTTGAAACGGACTATTTTTCGCTTCATCGACTCCCACAGCGAAGAAACACCAAAGGTTATCCGCCACGCGTTTTTGATTGCCACGGGACTTTCCGTCCTGCTTATGGCCATCATTCAGATGACTGCACCGGTGGTGCTTGCCTTTTTTTCCGCGCCGGAAGCGGCGTCCAACTTGATCGTTTTGGCTTGGGCCATACCCTTCATTTCCCTGACCGATGTGTTCCTGTCAGCCACCCTCTCCCGCCGGATCATGCGCTATGAAGTGGCTGTGCGCAGTTTTGTCGAGCCCATCACCCTGACGGTAATGAGCTTGGTCTTTTTCCTCTTCGGCTTGGCGCACGCCGGCCTGATTTATGCCTTCCTCTGCGCCTTCGGCTTGGCCGCCTTGGTCTCAGCCGTTCAGTGTTACCGGCTTTTTGGCGGCGCGGTGTTTTTCGGCGGTTTGCAAAGGACCCTGTTTACGGAGATCCTGAAAAACTCGTCTTACACCTGCTTGCATGACCTTTCCCGCGTCATGGTCGCACGCCTTGATACGTTTGCCGTTGGATATTTTTTCTCTACGTCCGCCGTCGGTCTCTACGGTATGGCGCAGCAGTTTTTGACCATTGTCGAAAAGGTAGCGCTTAGTTTTTACCCCATGCTCATGCCAGTGGTGTCCGTCGCGGTCAGCAACGGAGACCGTTCGCGTCTAATGGGACAGCTGCGCTCGGCTGGTGTCCGCCTTGTACTGCTGCAACTCCCCGTAGTCGCCGTGTTTTTCTTCTTCGGTGAAGATTTGTTGCGCTTGATCGGTCCTGGATTTGAGGATGCCTGGCCGGTGTTGATGATTCTTTCCGTTGGCTGCTGGATCAACGCTGTGATGCAGCTGGTGGAAGTGCCCCTGACATATATGCGCCCGCACATGAACCTGTTCGGCTGCCTCGGCGCCATCGCCGTTTACCTGCTCATAGTCTCAGATATGCAGATGATGTGGGGCGTCAATGGTATCGCCATGACGTCCGTCTTAAGTGCTTTTCTCGCCAACATCGTCCTGATTACGGTGTTCACGCGCTCACGGGTAATCCCGCTATTGAAGGCAGAGTAAGCGTGTCGCGAAAACCGTTGATGGCGTTGGCTAGTCCACTTCGGCGGCAACCCGGAAGCCGATCCAGCTTTGCCGCATGGTGCGCGGATCGGGCCCGCCGCGCACGGAGGACCGAGTGAACAGTGGTCCGGTGCCATAGGCGCCGCCGCGCAAGGGACTTTCATCACAAAACCCCGTGTTCACCGCCGAACCATCGGCCGGCAGGGCGTCGTGATTGGGCGTCCAGCAATCGGCGACCCACTCCCACACATTGCCGGTCATGTCGTAGAGACCCCAGGCGTTGGGATCGTGCATACCGGCAGGCGCGGTGTAGAGATAGGTATCATTGCAGGATTGACTTGGGCGGGTGGGATGGGCAGCCGCCATGGTCACATCGGCCACATTGCCGTACGCGCACGCCTCATCCCCGTCATCGCCCCAGGGATACTGGGATCTGGCGCCGGCACGTGAGGCGTATTCCCACTGGGCCTCTGTTGGCAGCGCGTACTGGCGTCCTGTCATGTCCGTGAGCCAGGCCGCATAGGCTTCGGCGTCGTTTTTTGAAACACAGACGACCGGGTGATCGGATCTTTGGGGAATGCCGGGATCAACCCATGACATGCCATTCTCGCCCCGGTTCCAGCCTCCGGCCCAGACCACGCAATGGGGCTGGGTTTGGTGACCGGTGGCCTGAACGAATTCCGCGAACTGATCGCGGGTGATTTCGAAACGCCCGATGGCAAACGGTTTGGCGAAGGTCACACGTTTTTCCGGAGACTCCCACAAAATGCGCGCACCTTCGATCTGGCGGGTCCATGGAAGTTCGTTGACCTGGCTTGCGGGCGCGCCCATGACAAAGCTGCCGGTTGGAACGATTTTCAACTCGGGGCAGATGGCGCAATCACGAATGATGTCCGGCGGCAGGTCGTTATCGATATCACGCACCGCTTGCAGATAAGGGTCATCGGTCTGTTGGTCAGATACGTCAGTGGCGCAGCCCAACAAACCGGCAACCATGAAAAGCGCGATATATTTATTAATCTTCATTGCGCGTTCCTACTGGCTTGGCATGGCCGCGTATTGAGTACGCCAATGGCCGAGGGGAACGCTGGGCTCGTTTCGCATGGCAAAGGCCTTGCCGCGGGCGTCCGGATTGGTCAGCGCATCCAAGGACGCAAGGCCGATATCGCCCGCGGTAATGCGCGAGACGTAATAGTCTTTTCGATCCAGCAGGATGAACGGGATTTTACCGCCGTCTTCTTCCGGAACCCGTCCGGGCGCGATGATGGTATAGCTCATGCCGCTTTCGCGCAGGTATTCTTCGCCCTTGGTTTTCCAATACCGCACGTAGTTTTTGGCTGGGTTCTTGCTCTGATCCACCTGCGGACCGGAGGTTGCTGTGGAAATCAAAACGAAATGTTTCACCCCCGCCGTGATCGCCGCGTCCACCAGATTACGCATGCCGTGATAATCCACCATCTCGGGACTGTACGGCCCTGTCCATTGGGACGAGCGGATGGAAGAGATGACATAGTCCACGTTCCTCATGGGTTCGACCAGAGTGCGCGGATCGCGCACATCCGCTTGAACCCATTCGTAATCGGTATGGGCGAACCGTTGCCGGGCTCGCGCCACATTGCGGGTGGTTGCCCGCACCGTGTAGCCATCAGCACGAATCACTTTGGCGATGAACGGTCCGATGCGGCCCGTGGCACCGAGAATGAGCACCCGGCCCTTATGACCGTCGGCCACAGCATTTTGCCAGGGCAACATGAGTGAAGCTGCAGTACTCGCGAGTAGCATGCGTCGATTCATGATATGTCTCCCTGAAAAGGCGAAGAGCGGACATACTATACGCCCGTCGCACCAACCTGAAAAACATTGTTGGAGGCACCCCATTGCATATTAGGGAAACTCAAAGTTCTGACCTCTCTGACATCCTGAAGGTTCACAATTTGGCCTTCGGCCGTGATGAGATCGAGACCCTCGTCAAAGATTTGCTGGATGACTCCAGTGCAGAACCAATTTTATCTTTGATCGCTGTCGATGACGATCAGCCGCTTGGGCATATTTTGTTTACCAAAGCGCATCTAGACGATTCAGATAGTAAGAGCGTCATCAGAATACTCGCGCCCCTTGCCGTTGTTCCCGATGCACAAGGACAGGGTGTCGGGGAAAAAATTATTAGAGAAGGATTGGGGCAACTATCGGATTCGGACGTGGATTTGGTATTTGTCCTTGGACATCCCAGTTATTATCCGAGACGTGGGTTCGAACCCGCCGGCCGTTTGGGGTTGGACGCGCCCTACCCGATTCCTGAAAAAAACGCGGATGCTTGGATGGTCCAAGCGCTTCGCCCAGGTGTACTCGGTTCTGTAAGCGGAACAGTGAAGTGTGCCGTCGCGCTAGATAAGCCTGAGTATTGGCGGGAATAAAAACCAACCCGTCCTGAAGCCTCCACGATTGTCACAGGGTCATAGAAAGACGGGCAGCCTCAGCGCATCGGTTGGCGCACGAACCGGCCTTCCTCGCTGTTGGTCCAGCTGCCGTCGGCATTCTGACGTTGGCGGTTCTGAATAAAGGCATCGGGACCGTCCGGTGTCCAGGTGGTGGTGAAATGCACAGTGCCGCGGCTGCCGCCGATCAAACGCTTATCGTCGAAAACCAGAGTTTCGCCATCAGTGGTCATGGTACCGGTGGAAAACGAACCGCCGATGGACCAGAAGATGTAACGCAGCACCTTGGTGTCGGGATCCCAATAGTAGTTGGTCTCGCCACGCACCGGCGGGGTCAAGCCATCCAAGTAGAGGGTGTCGGTTAGGATGTTGTTCTCCAAGCGCCAGCGCACGCAATGGGTGACGGAGCGCGGGCCAACACCGGTGGAGTCAGCGACAAAGCCGGGCAGCGGCCCTTGCCAGCACGACCCGGCCATGAAACGGATGGGCTCAAAACCCTCCTCGGCGGTCTGCGGCCCGGCAGTTGGTGTCTGAGCCCCGACAGACGCAATGGGCAACGCTACCAAAATCAAAAAAGAAATGAACTTTTCAATTTTCATTGAAGGCTCCTATTTCTTAGGAGACAAAATCTGGAATACGGAGAGGGTCTGACACCCCATTTCCATCGCTGTCGAACCTGGCCAGATACGCTCTAAAAGTAAATACGACATCCTTTGGAGTCGTGATGTGAGCTACTCCCCGGGAATCGGACACTGACGTAAGCTACACTTTGTTGTCTTCTGGTCTTCGTAGAGAAGGAGATCAGAGATGTCGAAACGCAAGCAACACTGGCCGGAATTCAAGGCGAAAGTAGCCCTTGAAGCCTTGAAGGGCGAAGAGACCGTATCCGAGCTGTCCAGCCGGTTCGGGGTTCACCCGACGATGATTCATCAATGGAAGCGTGCGCTGCTTGATGGTGCTCCTGGCCTGTTCGCCCGTGGTGGCCGCCGGCAACCGGAGATCGACGAAGCGCAGGTGAAGGAACTGCATGCCAAGATTGGGGAGTTGGCTGTGGCCAACGATTTTTTGTCCAGACAGCTCAAGCCCTGGGGCGTGAAGTGAGACGCGGCATGATCGAGCCGGGTCATCCCGGATTATCGGTCAGCAGGCAGTGTGCGCTGCTGTCGATCTCCCGGTCGTCGTTCTATTACACGCCCAAGGGTGAGAGCGAGATGAACCTCGCGCTGATGCGTGAGATCGATGAACAGTTCCTGGACACGCCGTTCTTTGGCGTCCGGCAGATGACGTGGCATTTGAAGAACGAAGGCCATTGCGTCAATGAGAAGCGGATTCGCCGCCTGATGCGGCTCATGGGCCTGATGCCGATCTACCAGAAGCCCAGCACCTCAAAGCCAGCGAAGGGGCACAAGACCTGGCCGTATCTACTCCGGGGGCTGAGTGTGAACAGACCGAACCAGGTCTGGGCAACGGATATCACCTACCTGCCGATGCGCCGGGGGTTCCTGTACCTGGTTGCCATCATGGATTGGTTTACCCGCACGGTGCTGGCTTGGCGCATCTCGAACACGCTGGAGGCTGACTTCTGCGTCGAGGCGTTAAACGAGGCGACCCACACGTTCGGTGCGCCAGAGATCATGAACACCGACCAGGGCTCGCAGTTCACCTCGTTTGCTTGGACCGACCGGCTTCGGCGGACGGGCGTGCGCATCTCGATGGACGGCAAGGGGCGGTTCCTCGACAACATCTTCGTCGAGCGGCTTTGGCGCACGCTCAAATACGAGTGCGTCTATCTGCACGCCTGGGAAAACGGCTCACAGGCCAGGGCGGGTATCCGCAAATGGATCACGTTCTACAATGAGAGGCGTCCTCATTCCGCCCTTGGCGGCAGGCCGCCCGCCGTGGTCTATTGGACGGCAATCGAGCAAAACCAAACCGATCAGCAGGCCCAGAAAGTAGCTTAAATCAAACCAGAACCTGTCCAATAATCAGGGAGTAGCTCACAACCATACAGTATTATAATCCGCGCACGATAATTTCAACACAGGAAGTCTGCACAATAACTTTCACCGACTATTCAAAGTTTCCACCAGTATTCAAGAAGGAAGAAGTTCCCTGCACATCTGATTCTTCTCAGAATCCATTCGAGACCTTTTCAGGTACTAATTATTTCCCTAAATCGTTATCTCCCTAAATAGAAATCCGTTTGTCTCAGCGATGGAATAACAAAGGAGAGTTCCATGTCTTTGCGTTACCTATCAGCCGTCGTTTTTGTTTTTGGGCTGCTTACACTGTTTGCGGAAGAGCCCTTAGCTGACGAACGTCAAGATGCAACAGCAGCTGCACAAGGAATAATGTCTGCCCTTTCAAAAGGGCAGTTCAATCAAGTTTGGGACAAACAGATGAGTATCGTCTTTAGCCAAACAATGACTAAAGATTCCTTCTTAGCAAACATGTCTATTGGGCGCACACCTATGGGCAACCTGACTGACAGTAGAATCGTTGATGTAAATTACTCCCAAGAAGATGCCCAAACCGGATTCAAGGGCGATATCTGGGCTATTACGTTCTTAAACACCTATCGTGTGGGCAAATTTTATGAACGTGTTGTCGTCGTCAAAGATGGTGATGGCGCCTATAGATTGGCCGGACTTTGGGGCTCCCCAGCACCGACTCAGTAGACGTTCCTTTTTTAAAGATCTACAGCGTTTTGCCGCTGACCTTTTGTGCTGCTTTTGCAATAGTAGCCATTGGTGAGTTTTTACCAAACGCACTTGGGCCAATCCTGCTGTAGGGTGTCCAATGAAAAACAAACAAAGCCCCCGCGGCACAGGGTAAATTTGATGTCATTTCATGTCCCTGCTCTGTGTCGTTTGCGCGCTGTGATCGGCTTATCATTGCTTGTTGGATTCGCACCCTCATTTCGTCTGCCATGGAGGTCCGTGGCTGCAACCGTGATCGGCGGACTCCTGTTGGGTTACGGCGCGCGTATCGCTTTCGGATGCAACATTGGCGCCTATTTCGGCGGCATCAGTTCGACGAGCCTACATGGCTGGCTTTGGTTTATTGCCGCCATTTCCGGTAGTAGTCTGGGCAGCCGTTTCAGACCTTAATTCGGTTTTCACTAATTTAATTGAAGTGCAACCAAAGCACTCGGTTTGGCACTGTTCAACCATCAGCATAAAGGTTGGGCGCCGTCAGTAACGTGTGCGCTTGGCCTTTGATTTCTCTCGCCAGTTTTTCACCTCCAGTGTTGAGAAGAACGACGGACGTCCCGACTGCGTTGAGATGCAGGTCGGTTGCAGCGGCAAGAGAGAGGTAGCCGTGTTTTCCGATCGACTCTTGACCTCCCCGCTGTATCAGGCCCTGCAACACAAACAGTTCTACGTAGGCGTCCTGTTCCGAGATCCGAGCGCTGATGAGACCGTTGTCAGGCAAAGCAATGATGAAGGCCCCTTCTCCGCGCTCTTCCTCCTCACGTAAAACGATGACGGATATGCGTGAGGATTGGATAGCGTCACGGATTAAGTCCGAACAGTTGGAGATAACGATGTTCCGACGGCCATTGGCAAAGTCGTCGACAAAATAAAGGCTGTTCTGAACCGGCGTTTCCACCCGTTCGGTTTCAAGGAGACCGGAATTTCTGATGTACACCTCATACCCGCCGGGAACATCAACGTTAAATCCATGAACAAGCCCCGCCGGATAAAAGACGTAACTCATGGGTGTCAGCCAATGGCTGCCTTCCAAGGTGAACCTGCCGTCGAGGCATAAGAATTCCTCGTCGACGGGATGAAACTGGGGCCTGCGGTCGGTAATCTCAGCGCTGGGCCTCGGGTGTGAACGCAACAGCTGCGTTTGACCGCCGCGTGGTGTGTGTGAATTGAGAACTTTTGAGGAAATACCTGAATTTTCAACGCCCTCCCACGCAACCTCGTTTGTATCGAGAATGACCCTGTTTTGTTGCATGTGCGCCTTTGTACTAAGTGCGGTGCACTATTGAGAATTCTTGAGCTTCGACCTTTCCCGCCAAACCACAGGAAAGATGTCGTCTCGGGTCACGGGATGTCCCGGTTCCATGGCATCCATAGGCATGCCGGGTATATTGATGCACTCCGGCCGCGGGTCCCAGCGAATGTCGTCGCCGAACCAGCGTGTGCTGACGGCGATACGCGGCTGAGTAGGATGCAGATTGGCACCGCCGCCGTGATATGTGGCCGGATGAAGGATGACCGCGTCACCGGGCTCCATGTCATAGGCTATGAAGCGCACTGACGGGTCCGACCGCCGCCGTTCATAGTCGATATATTCCGTACGGTCATGCGGACGGCCCAGTTTCTTGGCGTTCAACGTATTGGGCCATGACATGTCTGCTTCGGTATGACTGCCGGCAATGTATTCAAGACTGCTGAGGTCTGCGCTCACCGGATACAGCGGCATCCACATGGTCGGCGTCATCTCCCCGCTGACGGGCCAGGCCGATTGATCGGAATGCCAGTAGGTTTTTTCCTGGCAGGCCGGCTCTTTCATGAAAATGGCGTCCAAGAAAAAACGCACCTCCTTGGCGCCTATGACCCGGCCAATGAGTTCGGCCGCAGGAGACTCTATTACGAACTTATGAAACTCGGGTACCCACCAGCGCAAGTATTTGCAGCGAATGAAACCTTCCGCCTGCTCGGTGTAAAGTTTACGGCTCTCTGCATGCTCGCTCTTGATAGCGAGGATCTCTTCCTTCAAGTGGGCGTCTTGCGCAAGAAACTCTTCTGGAAGTCCATAAGTCTCGTCCGAATTCAAAGTGCGCAAGCGTTCCCAAGCGGCAAGCAGGTACTCGACCCAATCGGAATCAAACGCACCTTTGATCAACACCACCCCGTCACGGCGATAGATGTCCCGATCGTCCTCCGTCACGGTGATGAGCAAATCGCGGTTCATGGGATATCCGTGTAAGCGTTTTCGTTATTCGCCAATTTCGAACTGTTCAAACCTCATCTTACCCATGGGAAACATGGGAAACTTGGAAATTCGTTTGGACAGCGCGTCGATGGCGGAATACTGCGAGATGATAAGAAGAGGTGCGAGGTGGTTTAGGCGTGCATTGACGGATTTAAGCAATTGTTCACGTACGGCCGGATTCATTTCCTGATGTGATCTGTAAAGCAACTCGTCCGTCTCCGGATCACAAAATGTTGACATAGGATCGGTACAGGAAAGCAGTTCTGCCGCCCGACTGATGTCTCCAAACCTGTAGTGCCCAAGAAGAGTAGAAAGCATGTCAGTGCCCGGCCACGTATTTGCACTACGCCGACGGATAAATTCGATAACAGGCAGGGTGCCTAAAACAACGTGCACGCCTATGGCATCCAAGTTTTGGACAACCTGCTGGAAGATCAAAGAATCAGCGGGAAATTGGCCGGTCATGACTGTGCCAGCCAAGTCAAACCCGTTTGCATATCCGGCCTCGACCAACAGCTTCCTCGCTTGGTCGGGGTCGTAGCCATAAGTCTCGAGCGACGGGTCGTAACCGACGGTTTCGGGCGTTGCCAGTTGTGTCGCGGGCACCATGGTCCCTTGGAGAAGATGTTGCGAGATACTCTCGCGGTCCACGGCCAAGTTGAGCGCCAAACGAACCCGCCTGTCTTTGAGCGGTTCCGCGGCGCCCTCCGAGGTGCGCAAAGCGATGGCCAGAATAAGCGGCCCTGGCCTGACACTGACGTTAAGCCCTGCCTCTTCGATGGTCGGAATGAGATCAGGATCAAGATTGGCGGAGACGTCTGTTCCGCTCGAAAGAATGCTTTGCAGACGGGCCGTGGCATCGGGGACAACGGCGATCTCGACCTGTTCCACCTGACGGGACGCACGCCAGGACGTTGGTGCATTTTTCAAGACCACGCGGGTGCCGTCGTTTGACCAACTCTCGGGCGTGAACGGACCGGTGCCGACAGGGTGTTTGGAGAATTCAGTCCGTCCGAGGCGCTGAAGTGCAGAGACGCTAAAAATACTGACGTTGGAAAGCTTGCGGTCCAGGCGGGAATCGTTTTGGCGGGTGGTGATCTCAACCTCGTCATCGGAAAGCGCCCTGACCCCGCTGATCTCGCTGGTATAAAGATAAGGCGCGTAGACCTGCCCTTCAGTCCCGATGAGCATGGACAAGCAATCCACAACGGCGTCTGCATCAAGGGGTGTGCCGTCGCTGAAAAAAACGTCGGGACGCAACTTGAATGTCCACACCGTGCCAGAATCGTTTTGCCAGGAGTCAGCGAGAGCTGGTTCTACCGTCCCATCGGCTTCAACGATTGTGAGCCCGTCAAAGACGGCCGGCAGCAGGGCGGAACCGGTCGCATCCGCCAGAGGATCTGCGTAGGCCCGCCAAGGCGCTGACGACGTAACATGAATGGAAGTTGAGTGTGCACATAGGGGTGTTAATGCGACCGACAGTCCGATGATCAGCGCCGGCAAACGGAAAACCGAAAGCGATTTCCGTAAGCCCCAGTCATTCAGAACGTATCGCCTTGACATGGTTTATCCGCTATCGCCCTTATCCACATATACGGCTTCAATCGCATTGCCATCGAAGTCCTTAATCATTGCCGTGAGATGACGCCATCCCCAGTCTTCGTATTCGCTCGGTGAGAAAACCCCTTCCGCTCCCATCGTGGTCCCTGTTTCATAGAAGTCTCTTACAGCCTGTTCGTTTGGAGCGGTCAGACAGATATGGCTGGAACTGACAGACAGTTCTCTAGAATCGTCTTGAACGATCCTAAAACTGCACGTCGTCGTACCGTATGCTTTTGCAATGTGACCCGGCAGGTCGTAACTCTCGATATCTAGAATGGTCAACAATGCGTCATATAACTTTAGGCTCTTGTTGAAGTCGGAAACGTTCACACCGACGTGATGGAAGACCATGGACTATTTTCCTTTCAATATGGACAAAGTCTTGCCCCACTTAAGCATTTGCTTTGTATCGGAATGCAATGCAGGTCAAATCGTCCGACTGAACGTTTCCACCTACAAAGTCCCTAACGTCTTCAAGAACAGTATTTAGAAAAGTTTCCAATGGATAATCGTACTTGTTCTTCAAACTATTGATAAGGCGCAGTTCATCAAACATGTTTTCGTTCTTATCGAAAGCCTCTGTAATGCCATCTGTATATAAAAATAGGGTGTCTCCGGGCAGAAGGCTAACTTCTTCTTGGACATAGCTATCACTCTCGACAACACCGATCGCCACGTCCTTTGTCGGCCTCAACTCTTCCACGTTTTCATTGTCGCGAACAATAAAGGGATTGTTGTGCCCGCCATTACTATAGATAAAATTTCCTGTTTTTAGATCAATGATGCCATAGAACATCGTAACAAAAAGGCTGACCGGATTGTGTTCGAGCAGTCGTTTATTGACCTCCACCAAGACTTCACCGGGATCCAACCCTTTCCGCGCTTCCGTCTCCATGACAACACGGGTCATCGACATGAAAAAAGCCGCAGGCACTCCCTTTCCTGACACGTCCGCTATGACCAAGCCAATCCGGCTGCCGCCAAGATCGAAGTAGTCATAAAAATCGCCGCCAACCATTCCAGCGGCTTTCATAAAAGCTCTAATTTCGTAGTTTGGATGGACGGGAAAATCCCGAGGCAGAATTGCCTCTTGCATTGTCTTCGCTAGCTCTACGTCTTGAGCCATCGTTTTGGCTTGCGCCAGCAACTGCTTGCGGGATGTTTCCAGCGCTTGTTGATTCTCTATTATTTCATGCACGTCGTGTGTTGCGACGAGGATGTCAGCCGTATCTTTTCCGTCTAGATTGGGAACATATGAAACCGAAATTTCTTGCCAGCGTACTTCACCTTGTTTTTTTATAACTCGAATAAGAATTGGCGCGAGATTTGGTCTCTTGCCTTCTGCCACTGTCTTTCTATACGTAAGCAGCTGTTCCCGGTCATCTGGATGCACCAGATCCGTCAGCGTTTCTCTTCCTAACAATTCTTCCGGCTTATATCCCAGTACGCGCTCAGATGAAGGAGAGATGTAATTGTATTTTCCGTTTACATCGAGAATCCCGATAAAGTCGTTTGAGTTTTCAGTAAGAAGCTGATTTATGCGCGCGCTTTTTTCGAGTTCTTCGAGCGTTTTTTGTGATTCCTGCTGCGAAGCCAATAATTCTTCTGCTTGTGTCTTGAGTTTGTCAGTCAGGGACTCCATCTGACGGGACCCATAGAACGGATGTTTAAGGAACAACTCGTCGATGCGCCGCATCAGCGCCAGGTTGGCCGGGCTCTCGCCCCGCAGCCTGTAATAGAGAGATGATCGGCTGATCGACAGTATCTCGCATTGACGGCTCAAGCTGAGACCGGAAACGTCGCGGCGCACCATCGCCTTGCGCTCCGGCCGGCTCATCGCTTGAGCCCTTTGGCCAAAAAATCCCGCTCCACCGTCAACTGGCCGATCTTGGCATGAAGATCGTGGACCTCGGCCTCAATGTCCCGGCGGGACGCCTCCACGCCGTTCGAGAACACATCGCCCAGGCCGTCCATGGCCTGGCGCTTCCATGTGCTGACCTGATTGGGGTGAACCTCATAGCGCGCCGCGATCTCCTGGATCGTCCGGTCGCCACGTAGCGCCTCCAGCGCCACCTTCGCCTTGAACTCAGGCGTGAACTTCCGTCGCTTCGTCATCTCGTATTCCTCCGTAACCGGGGGAATACACCTTAAACAACTGTCCGATTTTCCAGGACCACCTCATTCGTTCCGCCGACGGAGAAACGTAAGATACGTCACCGTCTTGGTCGCTCAGCGTGATTAGATCGTTTGCGTTATCGGCCAATAACCGGAATAAGGTGTCGCTGTGAGACTGCCCCCCAGGCTCTGGTCCACTTTTGAGAGCCGTGAGTTCTTCCCTACATTGAGCCAAAGCCTTTTTACAATCCGTCAATTGCGCTTTGAGTTCTGTGGCTTTTTCCATGGCTTATCTTCCCGGAACACCTTCCGACGTGACTTCGCTCAGGTGTGCCTATTTTGGTTCTTGGTCGGCACCAGATTTTGCAAATATTATGAAGTGCGCGGCGGCAGAACGAAACGGCTGTCAAATAGTAAACACGGCCAAAGATTCAGTTTTATATTTATTTCGTTTTTTGAAAAACTATAGTGTGGGAAGGATGGAATTCCGTCTTGTGAACAGGAACATGGTGTGTTGAATCTGCAGAAAAACAGTATCAATGATGTGTTGGTGCTTAGTTTGGAAGGCAAGGTAGACACGGAGACTTCGCCCGACCTCCGTGAAGTCGTTTTTGACGTCATTGATAACGGGGCACGACGCATCGTTATTGATTGCAGCGGTATGACCTATATTTCAAGCGCTGGACTGCGAGTCCTGATGCTTATTTCGAGCAAGCTTAAACCGCTCGGCGGCTCATTAGGGCTCAGTAATATTAGATCCGACATTCTCACGCACTTAGAGAACGCGGGATTCATCGGCTTCTTTGAAATCTATCAAGACAACGACGAAGCGACCGCTTAAACGCCGTTGTGACGCTAAGGATGGGTCAAGGCGCAAGCGTGTTCTTGTAGACGTGACCATCCTTCATGATGAGTTTGATTCTGTTCTCGCCTTCAGATATGCCGCACGTGCTCGGGCGTCAGCTGCTTGACACTTGCGGCACCACACTGTGCCATCACCGAACGCGTTTCGACGTGGATGATTTCCAGCACGCGCTCCACGCCCTCCTGGCCGAACGCCCCGAGGCCCCATAGATAAGGACGGCCGATACCGACGGCCGTCGCGCCCATAGCCAGCGCCTTGACCACGTCGGAACCGCGCCGGAAACCACTGTCCACCAGTATGGGAGTTTTTCCCTTCACCGCCGGTGCGATTTCCGACAAGGCCTCGATGGTCGAGAGCCCCGAGTTTTCGGCACGGCCGCCGTGATTGGAGACAACCAATCCATCGAAGCCGTTCTCCACGCACAATTCGGCGTCGGCGGCGGTCATGACACCCTTGACCAGGAATTTCATCTTGGTTTCGTCGTGCAGGCGGCGCATCACGTCCCAGGTCAGTACGTACGGCTCACAGGCTCGGTCTGCGGCTGTAAAAGTGAGCTCTGCCACATGGACCTTTCGTATGTTGGCCGCCTGCGGCGAACTGCGGTCATGGCAGTCCGCGCAGGCTCGGTCGTCGAGGCGCTCCAGCCGTTCTTGTGCTTCCATGACTCGGCTAGCAACGCGATCGATTGTCACAACCACGGCCTCACTGCCGGCCGCTTCGGCGCGCTTGCACATCTCTTTGGCCACCTCGTAACCCCAGCGCGCGTAAAGCTGAAACACCACCGGCGCGCCGCGTGCTTCAATCGCCTCCTCGATCGAGGTATTGGCGAAGGTCGACAGCATTTGCATGTGATTGCCGGCGCGCGCGGCGATCGAGACCGCACGCTCACCGTCGGGATGATATGCCATGCAGCCGCCGACCGGGCAGGCGTAAACCGGGCTGCCCCAGGTGGTACCAAACAGGTCGACTTGCATGTCGATCGTGCTCACATCGGTCAAACGGCGCGGGAGCAGCTGGAAGTTCTGGAATCCGTCACGGTTGTCACGCATTGAGGCGCCGTCTTCAACCCCGCCGGTCAGGTAGCCGAAATGCGCAGGCGGTACCGCCTCGCGGCAGGCCAGCTCGAAATCGAACACGTTGTTGGCCTCGGCGGGACTTTGGATGATCAGCTTTGGGTCGAACGGTGCCCAAATCGCGGGATCAGGCCAGCGCGTGAACGAATTGGCCGGCTCCGCACCCCACGCCTCATGAAAGGCCGGCGCGGCCAGGGGACTGGCGGCAAGGAATTGCAGCAGTCTGCGGCGATTGGCAGAAACGACGCGCGAAGACATCTGCCCCTCACATTAGACAATACCGAAGCGCGTCAAATGGAGCACTAATTTCGATCGAAATGCCTTACGCCGGCTTCACCGCATGGCGCGCACCGTAAATGGGATGCACCGGCCGGGTTTCTCTGTTGATTATGAAACCTGTCTTTTCGATTTCACTGTCGAAATCAAAGGCGACAAAGTCCGGTGACCAGGGTTCGCAGTTCCAGCGGTGATCCCACCAGCGGCGATACATGCTATAGGCATCGCCTTTGCTACCGCGGGTCTTGAAGTCCAAAGGATAGAAATACCCGCCCGGCCGCGTCACCCGGTAGGCCTCGGCGATGATCTGTTTGTTGAATTCCACCGGCACTTCGTGATTGACGATATAGGAGGTCACGATATCGAAGTGATCGTCGGGGAATTTGCTGTCCTCTGCCAGGCGTTGCGCAAAATTGACGTCAATGCCCAGGTCCCGGCACCGCATGTGCGCAAACCGCACCAGCGGGCCGCCCACGTCAATGCCCCAAACCTCGGCATCCGGAAAGCGTTCCTTCAAAGCGCCCGACCAGCGCCCATAGCCGCAACCCATGTCGAGGATGCGCTTGACCTTGCCGTCTTCCGGCACCGGCATGCGGTCGGCCATGCGGGTCTGAATTTGATCCTTCTCATTGCTGCCCAATGCGGACACGCCGGCGGTAAAGCTGTTGGCGCCAAAATGATAGACATGACCCGAGAAGGGGTCGCCGATATAACCGCCCGGCATGATGTGAATTTCATGCTGAATGTATTTGGGAATATCGAGATCCGGGTTTAGCTCCAGCGTGCCCGGGCCGTCGGTGTCGGCGGTTTCCATTTCGTCGAAGTATGTATCTGCGTTGGCGTGGAAGTAGTCCTGCAAGGTCTTCCAGGTGAGCTGCTGATTGCTGATCCACGTGCGGCCGCTGGTTTGGACGAGCAAATCGTCTTCCACCAGCTTTAACGTTTCTTCCATGCTCAGCGAGACCTTGGGATCAAGACCTTTGTTGACCAAAATCCGATTGATCCGTTTTTGCACGATCGGCCGGAAGCGCTGCTGGAACTTGCGAAAGCCCGTGACAAAGTCCTGCTGGCTTTCAAGATCGAGGTCCGGGATTCTTTCAAACCGGCCTTTAACACCGCGCGGTGCAATATCGCCCTTCGGTGACAGATTTACGCTTGTGTAAGTCGCGGCCTGGGTTTTGCGCCCGGTAAAGGCGGTGCTGATGAATGATCCAACGGCGGCTGTCGCAGCGAAAAGAGTACGGCGATCTACCATGGGCGTTTCTCCTCTGTTTTCTTCTCAACGGCCATGAAGCACGGTTTCAACTTGCCGGTTAAGGTACGATCATCATACCACCATTGGCGGATGTACCCACAAGCAGAACCGATCCGAAAGGTCGGTGGGTGTTCGTTTTTTATGAGACGGAGGCACTCTTCAGAAACGGATTTTCGTCCGCTCAGGGAAGAGGCAGCGTCGTTGCTAAGCTACATATTGGTCAAGGCGTAACAGTATTCTTGTAGACGTGACCGTCTTTCATAACGAGTTTGATGGTGTTTTCGTGGTCCTCAAGAATGGACGCATCGCTCAGCGGATCGCCGTCGACCAAGAGAAGGTCCGCGTAGGCCCCTTCTTCAATCACCCCAAGCGGTCCGTCGGGATAGGGATTTCGCAGTCCCGTCAGTTCGAGCAGCTTGGCATTGTGGCTTGTCGCCTGCTTTAGAATCTCCAGCGAGTCAAACCAGCGTTTGCGGTAGGTGAATTCTTTGATCCCGCGCCGGTAGGTCTCAAGGGATCCAAAGGAATCTGTGCCAAAAGCCACCGGCAGGCCGATGCGTTTGGCGGTCGTCATCATGGCGTCGACGCCATCCATGACCATTTGAGATTTGCGCGCGCGGGCAGAATTACTGTTCGTCCGAAATTCGCGCACGAAACCAAAAGACTGGGACGAGAGATAAGCACCCTCCCTCTTGATGCGGCGAAGGGTCGGCTCAGACAGTAGATGTCCATGCTCGATCACCTTGACCCCAGCGTCGAGCGCCCGGTTGACGGACCCATCCGTATAGGCGTGGACCGTCACATAAGTGTTCCAGTCCGCTGCTGCCTCCACGGCGGCTTTCAGTTCTTCTAAACTGAACTGCAGGGAATCAAGCGGGTTGAAATCAGAACTGATCCCGCCGCCGGCAGTCAGTTTGATTTGCACCGCGCCCTGGCGCAAAGACTCCCGCACGGCACGGCGCACCTCGTCGGGGCCGTCGGCAATCATGGAATACCGTTCGGATGCAGGATTACGCATTCCGGTCATGTTCGGATGCGGATCCGTCCGGGCACGCCGGTCCCCATGACCGCTGGTTTGCGAGACGGTGGAAGCCGAAGGATAGACTCGCGGTCCAATGGCATGGCCTGCGTCTATGGCGCGGGCCAATCCTTGCGACGGACCACCGACGTCGCGCATGGTGGTCCAGCCGCGCATCAGGTACATCTCTGCCACCCGCAGTGACACCGCCGCAATATAAAAAGCGTCTTCCTGCGTTCTGAGCAACGGACTCACCGGCGATGCCAGATGGGTGTGGGCATCAATGATGCCGGGCATGAGAAACAGGCCCGAGCCGTCGATGATCTCAGCGGATGGGTTGGCACTGACTTCGGTGCCAATCGCTTTGATCAGATGACCTTCCACGAGAAGGTTCTGATTTGGCACC
Organism: Rhodospirillaceae bacterium; assembly: GCA_965207985.1. Lineage (GTDB taxonomy): Bacteria > Pseudomonadota > Alphaproteobacteria > Rhodospirillales > Rhodospirillaceae > CBDBND01. Next base: position 213,674 of record CBDBND010000033.1, read on the forward strand.
GCTTCATCGCTGGTGCCGTCCCAAATTGCGACGTTTCGAATGAGAATTTGAGGTTCGGGTGTTTCGTCTTGAGCGTGCGCATACGTAATAAATGCAACAACGCCAAAAAACGCTGCGACCTTGGCCAGAATAGATGTCTTTCCCAACGACATTCGCCTTCCCTCCTCCAGCATCCTTCTCCACATTGAGGCTAGGAGCATTGGCGGGATCGGTAAAGCCCTGACCGAACGTCTTAAGTCAAGTGAGGCAGGGTCGCGTTAACGCTATCCTTGAAAAACGGCGATGTGATCCTTGGCGAACTGCTCCACCGATGTCGGTGCTCGCCCCAAGATCTGCTGCATTGTATCGGTCGTTTGCATGCTGGCCTTTTCACTGAGCAGTCTGAATTCGTCCCCAACAGCATTCACGCGCCACTCGGGCAGGCCAACTTTTCTCAAGATGTCTTGAAAGGCGTCTACAGACTGAGGCACGTACTTAATTTCCCGACCCAATACGCCTGAAAATTTTTCGGCCGCTTGTGCCAACGATAGCGCTTCCGGTCCGGTGAGGTCATAACTCTGGTTGAGGTGAGCATCGTCCGTCAAAACCAAGCGTATAACTTCAGCAACATCGCGAAGATCCGTGGGTGCGACAACCGCATTGCCGAGCGCCAAGTTGATTTCGTTGCTCTCCTTGATCGTACGCGCCGCAGATAAATGTCCCCCGTCAGGACCAATGGAACAGATTAGGGTGATTGCGTAAGAGAGTGTTATTGGCTCATCGTCATCATTGAGGAGTGAACGATGAGAGATAGAACAGAACGATCCCAGGATGTTGCGGAGCGGACGGTCAAGGACATCCGCCGCAAGACGCGCAAGCGTTACAGTGCTGAGGAGAAGATCCGATGGAGTGGACGCCCCCTCCCGACGGCATCGCAATGTGCCATGTTGGCGGTGTCACCAACACCAACAGAAGGAGAAGGCGTCCATGGATCAGGCTACCATCATCGGGATCGATCTGGCGAAGCATAGCTTTCAGATTCACGGTGCTCGGGCTGACGGGTCCGTTGCATTCCGAAAGAAGCTGATCCGCGGCAAAGTGCTCGACGTCCTCGCTTCGCAGCCGCCCAGCGTGGTGGCAATGGAAGCCTGCGCGAGTGCTCACCATTGGGGTCGAGAAACCGAGAAGCTGGGGCACGAGGTCAAGCTGGTTCCGCCGATTTATGTGAAGCCGTTCGTCAAACGGCAGAAGAATGACACAACGGACGCAGAGGCAATCTGCGAGGCTGCACAGCGCCCCACCATGAGCGTCGTGGCCGTGAAGACGAAAGAGCAGCAGGCCCGGGGGATGCTGTTCCGCACACGCGATCTCCTGGTGCGCCAGCGGACGCAGACGATCAACGCACTGCGGGGTCAACCCACTTCATCACAGCGTCTCCTTATTGACTTCGTGGCGAGTAGAGCCTTTTCTGATCGATCCACTCTTTCGATCTCACTCCAGAACACACCCTAACATTTCAACAATACTCCGCTGTTACCCCTGGTGTTACCCCGGAGCAATTGGGCTGTTAGGCGAATTTCGATAAGTCATTGAAAAGAATGGTGCCGCTCGAACTTCGTTCGAACACTTTTAATTTGGGCACATTTTCTTACAGAAAATGGTGCCCAGGGGCGGAATCGAACCACCGACACGCGGATTTTCAGTCCGCTGCTCTACCAACTGAGCTACCTGGGCTCCATGGGGGCTTACCCTGGAAATGCCGTCTCCGGCGCGGGACGGCGGCTTTATAGAAGAGAGTTTCGGCCCTGTCCAGCGCACGGGGGAAGCCTCTTCAACGCTTCATACCGGGGCATCTTTATAGACTTTCGTTGTCCTCTTCCGCCGGGTCTATAGCCGTGCCATCGGGGGCCTCTTCGGTGGGAATGCGGTAGCTGCCGCTGAGCCAGCCTGCCAGATCAAGATCGGAACAGCGCTCCGAGCAAAACGGCCGGTAGCGGGCCACCACCGGCTTGCCGCAGCGCGCGCATTTGCCGGCGGTGACACGGACGCTGTCGGGGCGATCATTTTCAGGACGATCTGTGGCTTTCTTTTCTTGTTGCCCTGCCATGAGCCGATCCTTCTCCCCCTTTAGCCCCGCACATCCAAATGACTGCGCGGCACGCCGGACTTCCCCTTAAGCTCAATCTCACTTTTGAGGACGGACCGGGCGTCGTCAAGTGCGGGCCGCAGCCGGATTTGAAGAAGCGCAGCCACATCCTCATGAACCTCCAACAAAACGCGAGCCGACTTAGCCGCCAATCCTTCACGCACACAGCGGCGCAGCGCGTCATAAGCAACCGCGTCAAGGGTGGGGTCTCGTACACTGACCGGGTCAAGCAGGAGATCGGACAAAGACGGCCGCATCCGTCTGCGGTTCAACTCCATACGGCCCTCCGGCGTCAGACCGGCGATGCGCGTTGGCACCGGGTCATCGGCAACCAGATTTTTCATTTTCTCAACACACGCCGCGCGGTCTTTGGACGGAATAAGATCGATGATGACTGGGCCGGCAATGGCGCGCAATCTGATCTGCTGAGCAATAACGTCCAGCGCCGCCAGGTTTGCCTTTGCCGCCGGTAACGGTCCGGCGTCGATATCAACGGCTGTAAGCGCAGCGGTATGCTCGACAATGAGAGAACCGCCACCGGGAATAGGAACAGAGGGGTCCAAAGCCTGTTCAATGGCATCATCCACACCATGGCGGGCGAACAGATCTTCGCCTTTATTCCATGGCGTGACCGGTACGTCGTTGCGCAGCAACCCTTTGACAAGACCATCCGTATCATTGGGTGAGACGATTACGCGCCTGATGGTCTCGCCGTAATGTGCCATACACCAACCAACAGGATGGGGCGCAGGCGTGACCAACCCGGGCTTGTCCGGGTCTGTCCCCCCACTCTCTTCTGTCTGTGCGACCTTGGCCCCTTTAGCACCGCGCGGCGGTTGGATAATGCGCACCCGCACAAGGCTTCCTTCGGGAGGCGGTTTGGAACCGCAATTCATGAACGCAGGGATAAGGTGTCCGATGTCGACAAACACCGCACTGGCATCAGGCAGAATTTTGCCGATGCGACCGGCATAGATGGCCTCAGCATTAAGGTCACCGGCATGATGAAAATGAATTTCAATGACACGCTCGTCAGACAAGGCCGCCACCCGGGTTTCACCGGGACTGCGATCAATGAGGAGTGTGTCAATCGCCGGCATGGGACATCGGGCCGAGGCAGGTGTTCAACAGAGGCTCGACCGTTTGCACACACAAACCGACCACATTGGCGTATGACCCGTTGATACGCTTGACGAACACCCCAGCCCGTCCCTGTATGGCATAGGCACCGGCCTTGCCTTGCCATCCACCCGTATCGAGATAAGCAGCGATGTCGCCATCGGTCAGTCGGTTGAACACCACCTGGGTCATGACGGTCCGCGTCCATCGGCCATCGGGTGAGACAACGGCGATCCCTCCATGAACCCGGTGGCGCCGCCCCGACAACAGCTGGAGACATTGACGCGCTTCATTGTCGTCGACGGGCTTGGGGAGAACACGCCGGCCGCAGGCGACCACCGTATCAGCACCGAGCACAACATCATTGGCATTATCGGCGGACACCATATCCGCTTTCATAACCGCTAAGCGCAACGCCAAGTCCGCCGGCCGTTCACCGGGCAGCGGAGATTCATCAATGTCAGCCGGAACAATGTCGTCAGGCGTGCGGCCGATCTGTTTTAGAAGATCGAGACGGCGGGGCGAAGCGGAAGCGAGGATGAACGCCACGATGGGGCGATGAGATCGTGGTCAAGCGCGCATGCGCCGGACCGGGTTACTTAAACCTGAAGGTGATGCGCCCTTTGGTGAGATCGTAGGGGGTCATTTCCACATTGACCCGGTCGCCAGCCAGGACGCGGATGCGGTTCTTCCGCATCTTGCCGGACGTGTGAGCGAGAATTTCGTGCTCGTTATCCAGCTTCACCCGGAACATGGCATTGGGAAGGATTTCCGTCACCGTTCCGGAAAACTCAATCATGTCTTCTTTCGCCATTCATCCTCATCACGTTGATCCAAACCGGGAAACCGGAAGGCCGGCTCCGCAGTGGGGGCAAAAGAACGGCAGTCACCGTCCCGGGTCAAGGGTTTTCCGGGGAAATAGCCGGGATTCCGCAACATTGTTGCTAAAATGCCCCGTCTTCCAGCTCAGGAAAGATGTTCAGGATGCGTGTTTGCAGCTGATCCCTCACCTCTCGGTAGGCATCGAGCCGGTGCTGCCGGGAGCCTTCCACCAATGTGGGATCAAAGGTGTTCCAGAACAGTACCTCACAGGCCATGTAGCGGGTGAGATCGACGGCTTTGTGCTGCGCTTCGGGCGACAGCGAAATTACATAGTCAAAAGAGTCGTCTTTGAGATCATCAAATGTCTTTGCCTCATGATCGTTCATGTCCACACCGATTTCGTCCATCACCTGAACCATAAAGTGATCAATGTCTCCGGCGCGTACACCGACGGAATCCACAAATACACGATCACCGTGAAACCGCTTCATAATGCCTTCCGCCATGGGTGACCGGACCATGTTTTGGGTGCAGCAAAAGAGGACCGACGAAGGCAGGAAATCCATAACCTTCTACCCTCGCATGTGCAAAACGCAAAGCAGCGTAAACAGACGCCGCGCCGTGGCATGGTCAAGGTCGACGTATTCGCTGAGCCGGTCTTCAAGTTTTTGAGCGCCCTCGTTGTGTAGGCTGCGCCGCCCCATGTCGATGGCTTCGATCTGCGTCGGTGACATGGTCTTGATGGCGTCGAAATAGGACTCGCAAACAAGAAAATAGTCTTTGATCACCGACCGGAACGCGCGAATGGGGAGAGCGATTTCCTTAATCGGGGCGTCGTCAGGCGACGAAAGAACAAAAACAAGCCGGTCTTCTTTAATCGCAAGATTGACGTGATAGGGCCCAGGTACTGCATCGTCACCAACAAGCTCGAAGTGATTGCGTTCGAGAATGTCGAAGAGAGCGACCTCCCGTTCGTGCTCCACTTCGGGACGGCGGCGCAAGAAGGAGTCCTCATCAAGACTGATTTTGATGATGGAGTTCTGCGATGGTGAACCGGGCGGCGCGTTGTGTGCGGATGACCGGTCGTCATTGGATCCGGACGACACGATGCCCTTACTCCAAATTAAGACGAATGGAGACGGAACGTGCGTGCGCGCCAAGCTCTTCCGCTTCCGCCATGGTCACGGTGCTCTTGGCAACCGACTTTAAGCCGTCTGCGGTGCAGGCAATCAAAGACGTGCGTTTGAGAAAATCCATAACGCTCAGGCCCGATGAGAACCGCGCGGTCCCCGACGTGGGTAAAACGTGGCTTGGACCGGCGATGTAATCGCCGACCGCTTCGGGCGTGTGGCGGCCGAGAAAAATGGCGCCGGCGTTGCGGATCCGATCACTCAATGCCTGAGGACTTTCCACAGCCAGCTCCAAATGCTCGGGCGCAATCCGGTCGACGAGGGGCGGTGCGTCGTCCAGTGAAGGAACAACGATCACCGTGCCGTGATGCTCCCAGCTGGCGCGGGCAATCTCTTCCCGGTCCAACGTTCTCAATTGGCTTTCGACCGCTTCGGCGACGCGGTCGGCAAAGCCTGCATCATCGGTGATGAGGATGGACTGCGAAGACGCATCGTGTTCCGCCTGGGCCAAAAGATCAGCAGCAATCCAATTGGGATCATTGTTGCCGTCGGCCACCACCGTCACTTCGGACGGTCCGGCGACCATGTCGATGCCGACGGTTCCGAACACCTGTTTCTTGGCCGATGCCACATAGGCATTGCCGGGTCCGACGATGACGTCGACCGGTTGAAGGGTTTCGGTTCCGAAAGCCAGCGCGCCGATGGCTTGAGCCCCGCCGATACGATAAATCTCGTCCACCCCCGCAATGGCGCAGGCGGCAAGCATGGAGGGATTGGTTTTGCCGTCAGGCGTGGGCAGGGTGACCACCAATCGGGACACACCGGCGACCCGGGCTGGGATGGCGTTCATCAGCACCGAGGAAAACAGAGCGGCCGTTCCGCCGGGAACGTAAAGACCGGCGGCATGAACGGCAGTCCACCGGTACCCCAGCGAAACTCCATCATCGCCGTCGTACTGAAGATCGGACGGCATTTGACGCTGATGATAATCCCGGATGCGCGCAGCTGCGTGTTCCATGGTCTGGATCAAGTCCGGATCACAGGCACTCTGCGCGTTTTCAATATCGGCTTGTGAAAACCGCAAGCCATCCGGCTTCAAAGTGAGCCGGTCGAACTTTTCCGTGTATTCGAGCACGGCCGTATCGCCGCGGGTTTTAACATGAGCGAGAATGTCGGCGACCACGCCATCCACATCTGCTTTTTCTTCGCGTCCGGCCGAAAGAAGTGTTTCGAATTGAGCGTCAAAATCGGCCGACGACGCGTTAAGACGCGTTGGCATGGACCGCGCTCCTGAATTTATCTATCCAGCCGTTGATTTCGTCGGAACGGACCTTGAGAGCCGTCCGGTTGACGACAAGCCGGGAGGACACGTCAGCTATGGTGGCAACTTCGACGAGACCGTTTTCCTTTAAGGTCTTTCCGGTCGATACCAGATCGACGATACGGGGCGTGAGCCCCAATTTGGGCGCCAGTTCCATGGCGCCGTTCAGTTTGACGCACTCCGCCTGAACGCCGCGCGAGGCAAAGTACCGGCTCGTGGTTTCGGGGTACTTGGTCGCGATCCGCACGTGGGACAAACGGGAGAGATCAAAGTTGCTGCCTAAGTCTTTCGATTGGGCGACGCATAACCGGCACTTGCCGATGCCCAAATCCAACGGTGCATAGATTTCGGGATAATCGAATTCGCCAAGAACGTCGTTACCGGCAATGCCCAACTGAGCGGCCCCGAAAGCGACAAAGGTGGCAACGTCAAAAGAGCGAACCTGGATGATGGTGACGTGATCCAGATTGGTGGAAAACTCCAGTTGGCGGGCATCGTCGTCGTCGAAGGCGGACTCCGGGTGAATGCCGACCGCGTCCAAAAGCGGGCGGGCTTCCGCCATGATCCGGCCCTTGGGCAGGGCGATGGTCAACGGGTCCTGAGCCATGACTGGCGACCTATCAATAAAGCTGGTTAACCGGCGGGGCGTGTAGCACGCGAGCGGCCCGAACACCAGGGTTCGGGCCATATTTGGCGGTTTAGCGGTGCTCCGGATTGGGCATGTCGAAACGGCATCCGGCGTCCCACAAGGAGCGCTGATTGCCGTGGGCCGGCATACCGCCTGCGTCTTTGAGCAGCCTGGCCAGGTGAAGCAAATTCCAGGTCATGAAGGTGGTGTTGCGGTTGGTGAAATCGTTTTCCGGGCCACCTGATCCCTCATCCATATAGGACGGCCCCGGACCCGCCTCCCCCAGCCACCCGGCGTCGGCCTGAGGCGGAATTACATAGCCCAAATGCTGCAGCGAGTAGAGGATGTTCATGGAACAGTGTTTGGCACCGTCTTCATTGCCAGTGATCAGGCATCCGCCCACTTTGCCGTAGTAAGCATATTGACCAGCGTCATTGAGATCACCGGAGGAGGCGTAAAGACGCTCGATCACTTGCGTGCACACGGATGTTTTTTCGCCGAGCCAAATGGCTGAGCCGATGATCAGAATGTCGGCGGCTTTGTCTTTTTCATAGATGGCCGGCCAATCGTCCTTATCCCAGCCCTGCTCGGTCATGTCGGGGTAAACACCAAAAGCAAGGTCGTAGTCCACCGGACGAATGGTTTCGACGGCAACGCCATTCTCTTTGAGTATGGCTTCGGTGATGCGGAAAAGTCCTTCCGTATGCGACAGCTCCGGTGATCTTTTCAGCGTGCAATTCAGAAACAATGCAGAAATGTCGGAATAGTCAGCCGGTTTTTCATCACACCATTTTTGTTGCAGGTCGTTGAGCATGGCGTCCCTCCAATGAACTCGATCACGAACAGCTACCGTGACGTGATCGTGGCAAGAGGGAAAGGGGAATCAGGTCACAGTGGCGTTAAATCAGGCGCCTTTGACCCGCTCAATACGCGCACCGCAAGCGGCCAGCTTTTCCTCAAGCCGCTCGTACCCGCGATCCAAGTGATAGACCCGGTTGACCGTGGTTTCTCCCTTGGCCGCAAGACCAGCGAGGACAAGTGAGACCGATGCGCGCAGATCCGTCGCCATCACCGGTGCGCCGGAGAGGTCGGCCTTGCCTCGGACGATGGCCGAGGCGCCGTGCACGTTGACGTCGGCGCCGAAGCGGCCCAGTTCGGGCACGTGCATGAACCGGTTTTCGAAAATGGTTTCCGTCACCATGGCCGCGCCTTCGGCGGTGGTCATCAAAGCCATCCATTGGGCCTGCATGTCGGTGGGGAAACCGGGGTACGGCTCCGTCATCACATCGACACCGACCAGACCGTTGTCCGCCGTGATGGTGATGGAGTGATCTTCTGTTTTCACAGTGACGCCTGTTTGCCGCATGGCATCGATAACCGCGTCGAGAAGATCGGCACGGGTATTGGTCAGTGTGAGTTCTCCCCGGGTGATGGCCGCAGCGACGGCATAGGTTCCGGTTTCGATACGGTCAGGAACGACGCGGTGTACTGCCCCATGGAGAGTGTCGACCCCTTCAACGGTCAGCGTCCCCGAGCCCAAGCCGGATACGGACGCCCCCATGGCGATGAGGCATTGGGCCAGGTCGGTGATCTCGGGTTCGCGGGCGGCGTTTTCGATCACCGTTACTCCGTCCGCCAGGGCGGCCGCCATGAGCAGATTTTCCGTGCCGCCGACGGTGATCATGGGAAAGGTGAAGTGCGCGCCGATCAGACGTTTCTGACCTGCGGGTAATCTCGCCTCCACATAACCGCCGGTCAGGTCGATCTCCGCACCGAGGGCGGCCAAGGCTTTGAGATGCAGATCTACCGGACGTGTACCGATAGCGCAGCCTCCGGGCAGAGAGACCCGGGCCCTACCCTCCCGCGCCAAAAGAGGACCCAGCACCAAAACAGAGGCACGCATTTTGCGCACTACGTCATAGGGCGCTTCGGTACTGGTGATGGCTTTGGCATGAAGCGTAACGGCATGACCGTCTTCGCCTCGTTCCACCGCAACGCCGTGCTGGCTTAACAACTCACCCATGGTGGTGATGTCCGCCAGGTCCGGCACGTTGCTCAAGATTAACGCTTCATCGGTGAGCAAACTGGCTGTCATCAATGGCAGCGCCGCGTTCTTCGCTCCCGAAATGGGAATCTCGCCTTTGAGCGGTACCCCGCCGTGAATGCGAATGGCGTCCATCGGTTAGGTCCTAAATAAAGACTTTGGCGTAGATATGGAGAAACTGAGGCACGGTAGGTTTCGGAGTTTTATAGTTTCGGCAGCGTGACGCCCTGTTGGCCCTGGTACTTGCCTTTGCGGTCGGCATAGGACACATCGCACTCACTATCCGCTTTTAGAAAAATGAACTGGCAGGCGCCCTCATCGGCATACACACGCGCGGGTAACGGTGTGGTGTTGGAAAACTCGAGCGTCACATGGCCTTCCCATTCGGGCTCCAGCGGCGTGACGTTAACAATGATGCCGCAGCGGGCGTAGGTGGACTTGCCGAGACAAATCACCAGCACGTCACGGGGAATGCGAAAGAACTCAACCGTGCGGGCAAGGGCAAAACTGTTGGGCGGGATAACGCAGGTATCTGTTTTGCGATCGACAAAGCCTTGAGTGGAAAAATCCTTGGGGTCGACCACAGCGTTGTCCACATTGGTGAAGATTTTGAATTCGTCGGACACCCGCGCGTCATATCCATAAGAGGAAAGGCCATAGGAAATGACCCCCTCCCGGGCGAGCCGGTCCGTAAACGGCTCGATCATGCCATGCTCCGTCGCCATGGTTTTGATCCAGCTGTCGGGCATGACGGACATAGAACGTTCCTCTCTCAATTTCTCCCCAACGGGGGAGCCCTGAAGCCGGCTCAACACAATCGATACCGAATTCAACCAGCGCGGCCTCTTGTAGCCCAGGGGGTGATGTCCCTCAAGCAGCGGCAGACGCTTACTGCGATGTCTCTGCCTGCTCGGCTTGTTTGACCTTTTCTGCTTCAGCCTGACTCCGCGCCTGGGTTTTGCGACGTTTGAGGTTTTCCTTGAGCGCCGCCGCCGAGCGCTGCTGCCGCTCCTGTGCCTTGGACGACTGGGTATGAGAGCCCGGCTTCTGTGTCGGTGGCGATGGCATACCCCGTTCTTAGCAAGAGCCGGTTGGGTTGCAAACAGGAAGCACGCCCGTCTGCCCCTTGCCTTGCACCGGTTAGGGCCTTATGGCATGGTCCGCGCCCGCTCCCAGAGCCTGTTGATCTTGCACATATGCCGCCGTAGCTCAGGGGTAGAGCACACCCTTGGTAAGGGTGGGGTCGGAAGTTCGATTCTTCCCGGCGGCACCATGTATATTAGTTAATACGTTGAAATATAAGGATATATTGTCCTTAATGGACCTTTCACCCCACGTTTTAGCCCACCCAAGTGATGGGAACAAACGGGACTATTAGAGTTAGGCTACCACGGCCCCAGCTATAAGCTTCGCCCCTCTATAGGTCCTTCACAATTTGCGGGACAAATAGGAAATCAGGTCTATAGGGGTATTCCATTAACGACAGTCCCGTAGACCCAACTTCGCACAGCCCTTCTTGAATGTTTCTCTGGGTGATACGCCTATAGATGCAGTTTACCGGGGCGACAAATTGATGAGCCCCTAAGTGTTTTGGCTTGATAGGCGAATGGGTCAACATGCCTGAGCCATATGTTCTTGGGATGCCTTGCAAGCTCTTTCAGCCTCTTCCGCCGCCATAGCCTCTCGACGCGTTGTCGTTGACCCGAATGTGCAATTGACGGAAAAGCTGTGCTAACTCTTGGTTAGGAATACTACATGTTCATTCAGCGGAGAATAAAGTACCGCTTGGCTTGATGCCCGGTATCACTGCTCTGCTGAGCAACGCCTGCTGCAACCAGGGTCTGCAGGATTTCCTCTATCCGCCTCTTGCGGCGCACCGTGTTACGACCACGGAAGGCGGCGCTCAGGCTTTCCGACACCAAGGGTTTAGTAACATGGGCCAGCATTTCACGCACGATAACGATCTGGTCTAATCTATCCTTAGGCCAAGCCGGTTTGTCATCGGACGGCTTCGGCAACAATAGGCTGGCCTCGGCCTGCTTGCCAAGTTCAGATTTCTGAATCTTGTGGCCAAGTTTGGGAATTTGATAGTCCGGCCGCAACCACCGGACGTTACCATGCCGTTCCTCCACTGCACGCTCCCGGTTAACAGCGATCAGTCGGGCAAGCACCTCTTCCTCAGCGTCTTCCTGTTGCGGCGTCTTGTGCAGCGACGGTGCGGTCGCCCCAGGCTTGCCGACCAACGCCAGGCCAAGGTCGTCCCAGCCATAGGCCTGGAACACTGTGCGATCAATGTCGTCATGGATTTCCTTGAGGACAGAGACCAACCCAGCCTTATGGATATCGCGCTCCTTCGACGAAAGTGGCGGGACGTCACAGTCGTTCTCCAGCTCTCTTATTCGTTCCAGCACATTGTAGAGCGATGTCATTGTGAGGAATGTGTGCTCAGCGATACGTTCTTTGCGGAAGGAGTCGAGACGTTCCCCGAGGTCTTCGAGATGGTTAGTGATATCCAATTGAAGCTCTTGGTCAGCCGCCGCAGGAAATGGGTCGAAAATCCTGGTTTTGGTGTATCGCGGCCGGTCTTCGAGTGTCCCTCCTAGCAACAGCATCCACGATACGTGCAACCTTGAAGAAAGAATCGCCAAAATGCTTGCCACTTCACAACCTATGCAGACCAGCATGTTGTCGGGTCGAACATTTGCATCCAGAAATTGGAAAAACCGATGTTTCGAGGTTTCGACAGTGACGATATAGCGGTCAAGCGGTTCCAGAACGGGTCGTAGTTCGCTCCTGACTTTGCCGAAGAGCCACCACTTCTTGGCATATTCAGCCATATCGACAGACCGACCTACTTTGGCCTCGCGCTCCGGTTTCACCCGTTCGGCGATGTGTTGATAAACCTTGGGAAACCGGTCGCGCACCTCATCGGACGACAGCGGATACATATCGATCACCATCACCCCACGCTGACGCTGGGTTATATCGCGGCCGTTGCGGTTGTCCGGTCAGATTATTTGGGACAGCGGGGGTTGATAAACTAAGAGAGAGTTTGGCCCATCTTGGTTTTCAGTTTAGGCGGCGGTTTTGCGGTGCTGCAAGCGCCGTTGATTGATGGTGTTTTGTTTGATTCTCTCCCTTTCGAGTAAGATGGTTTCGCCGCGCCCGAAGTAGACGTCGGCGGGCGTCAGATTGCTCAGGCTCTCGTGGTAGCGGTGGTGATTGTAGTAGGCGACGAAGCGCCCGATCTTGGCCTTGAGATCGCCCGGCAGGAAGTAGTTCTCTAACAGGATGCGGTTCTTCAGGGTCTGATGCCACCGCTCGATCTTGCCCTGTGTCTGCGGGTGATAGGGTTCGCCGCGCACATGATCCATGCCGTTGTCGTCGAGCCATTCGGCCAGTTCGCTAGAGATGTAGGACGCGCCATTGTCTGACAGCAGGCGGGGCTTGTGCCGGACCTCGACCCGGTCGCAGCCTGAGGCCTGCAATGCTAGTTCCAGGGTGTCTGTGACGTCACTGGCCTTCATGGTCGTACACAGCGTCCAGGCGATGATGTAGCGGGAGTAATCATCCAGGATGGTGCTCAGGTAGAACCAGCCCCATCCGATGACCTTGATGTAGGTGAAGTCGGTCTGCCAAAGCTGGTTCGGGGCCGTGGTCTTATCCCTGAACTCATCGTTCGCCTTGATCACCACAAACGCCGGGCTGGCGATCAGGTCATGGGCCTTGAGAAGCCGGTAAACACTGGCTTCCGAGACGAAGTAGGCCTGTGTATCGGTGAACCGTACCGCCAGTTCCCGGGGCGACAGGTCCGGGTTCTCCAGGGCCATCTGGACAATCCGGTCACGGATCTCATCCGGGATGCGGTTCCACACCCGGGACGGCTTGGGCGGCCTGTCTTCAAGGGCCTCAAGCCCGCCCTGCAGATAGCTGTTGTACCAGCGGTAAAACGTGGTGCGGGGAACCCCAAGGGTGTCCAACGTACGCTTGGCCGGCAGATGCGACTGTTCCACCAGCCTGATGATCTCGAGCTTCTCGGAGGCGGGGTATCTCATGCGTCGTCTCCCCCATCCCCGATCATGTTTTTTTTGAGAAGGCGCAGTTCCAGGGCCTGTTCGGCCACCACCTCCTTGAGGTCGTGAGCCTGGCGGCGCAGCTCCTTGACCTCGCCCGTGTTGGCCTCACGGGCCGTATCACCGGCCAGGCGCTTCTTCCCGGCCTCAAGGAACTCCTTCGACCAGCTGTAATACATCCCCTGGGCTATGCCCTCACGGCGGCATAGCTCGGCAATCGGGTCCTCGCCGCGCAGTCCGGCCGACAATGCGGATCTTCTCCTCAGCACTGTAACGCTTGCGGGTCTTGCGGCGGATGTCCTTGACCGTCCGCTCCGCAACATCCTGGGATCGTTCTGTTCTATCTCTCATCGTTCACTCCTCAATGATGACGATGAGCCAATAACACTCTCTTACGCAATCACCCTAATCTGTTCCATTGGTCCTGACGGGGACAGCGTATGCGTAAGAAACGCAAGCGTTCATATAATCATTATCCTCATATAACGATTTTTTCCCGTCCATATACATAACTTGAGCCATAACGTCTGCCTTAAAATCTATTTCATCTCCTAGTTGTTGTTCTAGGTCTTGAGCTATAGCCAAGTGCGGCAACATTCCCATGCTGCAAACTATTAACCAATTTTTCATTCCGATTTCCTCTTTGCTTGCGGACAGTCTGAGGCAAAAATCTCGCCGTCTGAATTTTTGTTGACGGTTCCAAATTTGTCAATTTAGTCTGTCCAAAAAGGGAAAAACAAAGATGCGTCGTTCACGGCTTTCACGTATCGGTGTTCACAATAGATCGATGTTGACCAAGAGAAATGCCTATAAGGGCATTATCCTCGTCCTACACATAGGGCCTAATACTTACTGCGTCACCCCATGACAAGCTTCTTGCTTGGGACACTAAAAACTTTTGGTCAAAAACCGAGAAATTTATCCTTTATGAAAAAACACTTACTAGAGCTCAATCGCGCAAACCCTAAAATGTGTGCTCTGCCCTTATCCGCGTCATTTTTTGGGTGGTTGATAGGCGGGTAAAAAACCGTACCGGCGCTAGTTGGCAATTTGACCGGCGGTATCCCGGTGACAATCCGATCTTCATGGATTATGACTAGGGTGTGAACCCAATTCAATGTCTTGATTTTACCTAAGCAGGTGTGATTCACAGCCTCTTTTATTGGAGGCAAGAGTGGCACGGTTTGATTTGACAGATGAGGAGTGGTCGGTGATCGGCCCACTTCTTCCCAAACAGGGGCGCGGTCCTCAGCGTAAGGATGACCGTCAGGTCTTGAACGGTATCTTCTATATTCTGCGCACGGGTGCCCCATGGCGGGACTTACCGGAGCGTTACGGCCCGCGGACCACGGTCTATAACCGCTACACCCGATGGGGTGAGCGGGGTGTATGGCAAGGCATTTTCGATGCTCTTGCCAAGCAGTGCGAGGACAGTCTGATCTTCATTGACAGTTCCATCGTCAAGGCTCACCGCGCAGCGGCAGGGTCAAAAAAGGGGGCTTGGCAGAAGGTATTGGACGCTCACGCGCGGGTCGCACAAGTAAGGTTCACGCGGCCGTAGATGCCAAGGGCCGCCCGCTCCGGCTGGACATCACCGGCGGGCAGGTCCATGACAGCCAAGCCATGGGCTCTTTCCTGGATTGGGAAAAGGCCCCGCTCGCCATCGTCGCTGATAAGGCCTATGGCACCGCCAAAATCAGGCAGCAGATCGCCGATGAAGGAGCGCTGGCTGTCATTCCTTCAAAGAGCAACGCGCGATCCTATCCCGCACGATCCAAACCTCTATGCCCAAAGGACCATCGTCGAGCGGTTCTTCTGCAAGATGAAAGACATGCGCCGATTAGCAACGCGCTTCGAGAAATCAGCCAAAAACTTCCTCGCAATGATCCAACTCTTCGCCATAAGATGCTGGATCAATTGAGTCCACACCCTAGTTAGTCGTTCCTGAAAAACCCGTTTTTCATACCACTACGAGCGTTAGATGTGTGCTGTTAGGTTCAGTCTGCCACGCCATCCGTCGCTTCCATCGGATGATTGACGCCGCAAGACGCGTTCCATGCAATCCGATCATGTCCCGGAGCAACGTAGCGCCCAAAATGCGGGCGCAATAAATTCTGAGCCGCTTCAGGATCAGTCTTAGGTTATGGCCGGCACAGGCCAGTGCCACATTCATGCGATCACCTTCAGTACCCTTGAGGTAATTGCGTCCCAACAGTCCATCCGATTTCAGATGGCCGATAACCGGTTCAATCGCCTGACGCCGTTTCAGTGACCGTTTCAGCCGTTGTGTTTTTATGCCACGCCGTTGACCCGAGATGTACACCCTTGATGCTTCCTCGCCATGGCCACGGTAGCCACGATCCACAAACACTTCTTCAACCACACAGCCTGTCAAACGGCGCACCTGCTCCAACGCTGTTGGCAATGTATGCCCATCAAAGGGATTCCCCGGCAACGCCATGCCGCCAACGATAAAGTTGCTCCTGTTTGTCGTTGCAATACTGGCCTTGACACCAAACTCATAACGCTTGTGGGCCTTGCCCTTGCCGATGCACTCCACCTCCGGGGCATGCAGGCTATACAGTTTGTTGCGATCCATCTTCTGTTGACTGAGCAGCCGCCTGGCCAGCGCCAACTCCCCGGCAAAAATCGCCTGCAACCCCTTATGGCCCGCGATCTTGCGCTCCGTGTCACGCACCACCCGGCCCAGATAGGTCTTGAGCTTCTTAATCTGACCACCCATGCGCCTCATCTGCCGGACGTGACCATAACGGTTGGCCCGCAACAGCGCCTCAGGGCCCTTACGGGCGTAGCTCTGCCGCAACACCACACCGTGTGTGTGGCACAGCTTGACAAGACGCACACGCGAACGGTTCAGCAATTTGCTGTCGGTGGGAAAGGCCACCGCCTTCTCCTGCACCGTGGTATCCACCGTCACACGCTTGAAGTCGTCGGGTTTGACCGTCTTGCTCCGAACACCCGCATCAACTGTGGCCCGCAGAATTTTCTCGCACCCTGAATGGCCAATGCGCCGTCTGAAACGCGACATGCTGCTGGGATCAATCGGCGGGTGATGCTGAAAATACACCTCGCCGCAAAAATGCTGCCAGTAAGGGTTCTCCACCCAGCGCATCACCACCTGGTCATCGGACAGACCATACACGTGCTTGAGATATTGAAGCCCCACCATCAGCCGCGTCGCTTTGGCCGGGCAGCCGTTGTCAGGGCAATACAAGACACCAAACGCCTCATCAAAACCCTGCCAATCGATCAACTCGGTGAGCCGATAAAGTTCGTGCCGTTGATCGAGAATGTTCTCAAGCGCGGTGCGGAAGAGATCTAAAGAAGGGACGTCATTGGCTGATGTGGGGCGGCTGATGTGGGGCGCATTTTTTGATCCGGAAATTGCAAGGAACCGGCCTTGCAGTATAGAAAATCCGGCGATTCCGAACCACCATTGCCAACAAAATTGATCCGCAATAACAGTCTATTACAGAGAATCTCCGCGTCTTTCAGGATCGACTAGATACTGCCGTCAGAATCGTCACGGACCGTAAGGGTAACAGTACCGCCGACCGTGCCATTGTTGACCACCCGGATCAAAGACTGGAACAGGTCGGCCCCGCTGCCAGCGGAGGACTGTGCCGTGTTGATCTGGGTCTGGAACCCACCTCTGGTGAACAGAGCCAGCGAACCATTTGCCGACGGAGGAGCCGTCAAGTTGACCGAACCCGGCGAGAACGTGATGTCGAGGGTTCCAGCATTCCAGGCATTAATAGCCGTTGTGCCGTCGAAGTTCACTGTCAGGTCGAACGTTCCCACAACATCAGCAATGTTGAATGAGGCAACGCTGCCGTTGAAGTTTGAAGGCACAATACTTGACGTAACGGTACCATCTTCTGTGAGGTCAAGCGACGTTGTCGCGGCGTCGGTCAGAACACCGTGCGTGACGGTAAATTCCATCCCGGATGAAGCCGCAGCAGCTGAGGCGAGCGTCGAACTCAAGTCCGTACCTACCGTTGCCGTGTTGGTCGTAACCACAGTACCCAAGGAATGGTTTGTATTCGTGCCAATCGTCGAGAAGGCCGGCGACGCCGTATTGTTGATGGTTGCCTGCCCTCCTTGTGTGATGGCGGTCGAGAAACCATTCCCACTGGTGACTGTCCGTCGTCAGAGTATTTGGGACAGCGGGGGTTGATAAACTAAGAGAGGGTTTGGCCCATCTTGGTTTTCAGTTTAGGCGGCGGTTTTGCGGTGCTGCAAGCGCCGTTGGTTGATGGTGTTTTGTTTGATTCTCTCCCTTTCGAGTAAGATGGTTTCGCCGCGCCCGAAGTAGACGTCGGCGGGCGTCAGATTGCTCAGGCTCTCGTGGTAGCGGTGGTGATTGTAGTAGGCGACGAAGCGCCCGATCTTGGCCTTGAGATCGCCCGGCAGGAAGTAGTTCTCTAACAGGATGCGGTTCTTCAGGGTCTGATGCCACCGCTCGATCTTGCCCTGTGTCTGCGGGTGATCCTGCGCAGGTATTTCATCCATTGACCCCGCATACAAACTAAGAAGATTCAGAGCAGGTGCCTGAAAATCAATCGGTTTTGACGTATCACTCAGATACGCGTCTCGTTCAGACTCCGTTACGAATTCAATGTCTGGAAACGACCTCTTAAAAATAGAAACGAGTCGATCAGGACATTCAATAATGCATTGCCCCCCGGCACCAACGAAATCTGAAAAACTTCGCAGAGCCAAAATCTGTTCACCAATACCTTGCTCCGTCCAAAATAGGATTCGCTTACTTTTGTCAAAAGTTCCATCCCATTTCTGAATTTGTGCAGACCATTGCAATAATCGCTCTGGGTCAAAATGCGGAAACCTGACGTCAAAATCTTCCCAGGCACGACGGAGATGACCCATCTTTAGCAACGTATCATTTTTCCGGTAACGAACAGGCACGTTTTCAGGGTCAATGGATAG
This sequence comes from Rhodospirillaceae bacterium, assembly GCA_965207985.1. GTDB lineage: Bacteria > Pseudomonadota > Alphaproteobacteria > Rhodospirillales > Rhodospirillaceae > CBDBND01. Next base: position 231,904 of record CBDBND010000033.1, read on the forward strand.
AGCCTTGTCGTACATTGGTATTGCCAGTTCGTATAAGTCTTTGTGCGTAAGAACGGCACCAATGTTTCTGTATGCTTCAATTTTAATTGGATCTACGCGAAGCGCATTTTCGAAAGCGTAAAATGAATCATTTAATCGCCATAGCCTTGTGAGCACGGTACCTAGATTTGTCCAGGCGTCCGCATCTCTTGGGTTAAGATCAATGGCTTTCTGATACGCGTTTATTGCTTCATCAAATTGTTTTTTTGTTGAAACGCTCTGCCTTGATTGAAGTAAGCATCGGAATTTTCTGGTTCTAGCTCGATCGCTTTCTTATAGGCGGCAAGTGCTTCATCGTATTTCTCCGCTTGCCTTAACGCAGCTCCATGATTGATGTGCATTGTCGCCGTGGCGGGCCCGATGACGATGGCTTGGCCTATGTAGTCAGCCGCCTTTTCGAACTGTTCAACTTGGAGAGCAATCGTACCTAAGCGGTGCAATGCGTCGGCATGGCGCGGATTCTGAGTGAGAATTAGACGGTAAAGATTCTTTGCCTCTTTAAGCTGACCCGCTTTGTGAAGCGATACGGCTTGAACGAGCACTTGTCCTTCATCGATTTTAGGAAGGGCGGGTGGTTTCTGAGATGCTGGCATAGACGCATACCTGTTGTAGTCGCTCTAGGACTACAGTGGCCATATGTCACCGGTGACTTTTGATATGAGTTTCAAGACTTATTACCTGGCATGATGGTCGTGCCCGGCATAATTCATTAATTCCTTTTCCTTAAACCAGAGATCCGCGTAACTGCACTCTCTATAGTCATCAAAATACGGTCCCCCCTCGGTAAAATGTAGGAAGGAAACCTCTTCCGCCGGTACGGTCGGGTCATAGTCGACAAGATGGTTCCACTGTGGCGGCAGATCGCCAATCAAAGAGTCGTCCTCCAGCCACTTAAACTGATGCAGTTCGAGGCCCGAAGCCTCATTCACATAGTCCACGGTTAGTGCCTTACACTTGGGCGTGTTGAAGAGGATCACGCTGGACCAGTTCTTTTTTTCGTACTGACTTTGAGGTTGATTTAGAAACTTCTTTTGTTCCGAAGGTTTGTGATCGTGTTTAACCACCTGCACAGCGAAATTTTCATCTCGTACATTCCAAAGGTTGGCGACATCGTCCAGCATCAGCATGTCGCAATCGCAAAACAAGGCCCAGCCTTCATATCCGCAAAGGTAAGGGACCAAAAAACGTGAAAAAGAAAAATCTGTCGATTGAAACGGATGAGATTCACGCCAGAATATGTCTTTCAGTTGGGATAGAATGAGCGGCGCAATTTCGACAGGTTGTGTAGCGCGGCTCAATATGCTGTGCGACAGCACATGGTAGGCGACGGTTTCTCGGCTATCAAAGCCAACAAAAATTCGGATCATCTGCGCAAATTCCAAAACGAACGGCCTGTGAGCCTACAAGAAAAGCGGAATATTTAGCTTCTGGAGCGACTTAAAGCCTATAGAAAAGGCCATGGCAAGAGGTGACTCTAACCAACAAGTTCATTCATCCAGGTCAACGCCTGCTGAACTGCGGATGTCCAGTGCCCTGGCTCTGACTGTCGGCACAAAACCATCGATGGGTACCATGGGCTATCCGTTGTTGAGCGATGTCAATACCAAAATCCGCCATGTCCCTCCGGAACGAGACATGCAATAGGAATGCCGATGGCGCCAGCCATGTGAGCCGTTGAATTGCTTATGGAAACAACACCGTCCAGTGCTGCAATCTGGGCTGCGGACAGATCCAGATCCAAGGTCGTATCAATATCTGGATCGACGTGAATTTCACCGCGTCCCAAGGAATTCAAGTTCTCGATATCAGCCGTCGCGGGAGCGTATTGAAGGCTTACAAAAAGAATATCGTCCCAATCGAAGAGCGGTGACCAACAGTCGAGTGGTGGCGTTTTGAACTGTCCCCCCTTAACCCCGCTTGCCCATGACAGACCAATTAACTTTCTGTCTTGAGCGATCGATTTGTAACGCTGGCGAACGGACAGAATTGTTTCTTCGTCCGGTTTCAAATACCCCTTATGTTTTGGAAAGTCCGACCATTCTCGCCGCAAAAATTGAGCCGTTGACCAAACGGGGCAGACAAGATCCGCATTTCGTGTCTGTGAGTCTGGAGGATCTGTCCGGGCCGCAACCGCTACGCCCGGATAGGACCGGCGAATTAAAGGAACCAATCGCTCATCACATTCAATAATACAATTTTGAACCCGTTCGCAGATATCGGACATCATATTTAGGGATAAAATTTCATCTCCGATTCCCTGCTCAAGCCAGACCAGAAGTTTTTTCGAATCAATCGCGTTACCCATCCATCGCGCTTGCGCAAATGGCCGGATCGCGACGCTGTTCTGACCAGGCATCAGCCGCCAATCGTAGTTCTTAAATCCTTCTTCAAGCTGGCCCGCTCGCAGTTGAATCAAAGCTTGCACCTGACGACATTCAACGTTCTCAGAATTCGTCGCAATGAATTTCTCGAGTACAGATAACGCTTTTTCCACCTGTCCTAAGTCAGAGAGAATTGTTGCCATGAGGCTAACGATGTGACCCGAATTGGCGCCACTCGATGCTGCTTGTTCAAGAACGCCTATGGCTTTTAGATCTTTACCGGAATCTCATAGGCAGACGGCTAGATTGTAATAGGCGACAGCTGATTGAGGATTAAGGTCGATCGCTTTGCGGTAGCTCTTAATTGCCGGTTTAATTTGATCAGCTGCCTTTTGAGCGCTACCCAAGTCGCACCAGGCTTTATCTGACGTTGGGCGAACTTCTAAGGCACGCAACAAGTGCTTAATGGCCTTCTTCGGTTTACCATTCTGGATTAGCAGTGCACCCAACGCGGTGCGGGCATCGAAGGAATCGGGATCCTTGGCCAGAACCTCCCTGTAGGTTCTCGCCGCTTCAACCGTATGGCCTAAATTCTCTAACGCTAACCCCAATCCGCTAAGGGCGATACCGTCGTCGGGATCTTTGGATAGCAATTCTTCAAACAACGACCTTGCTTGTGCGTAATCTCCTGACCGAAGACAACGGTCTGCATCCGAATATGATTTGTTGGTACTATGTCGGGTGGGCGCGCTTTTATCAGTCATACGCGCTCCATGGTTCTAATCTTCTTTGAAATATTTTGTATTGCATCTTGCCGCCGAGAATGACCGTCGAATTCATATAGCTCTACACTGTCATACCAAAGGCAGTCTTGTTCGTTTCTAAACCAGTACCAATGGCGACCTGTGTTTAAGGGAACCAAAAGGGCTGTAGGAGCTCCAATGGCGCCCGCAAGATGCGCGGTCGTATTACTGATCGTAACAACGCAATCAACAGCGGCCACCTGAGCGGCAGCACGATCGAGATCTTCTATAGAATCGACAGAAGAATCGTAAATCCAGCGGTCCTGCCCAGACTGAGCAAGAATCTCTAACAGGCTGCTGAAAAAGTCTTCCTTTTGAGGCTTTGGAATGATTCTTTCTCTTTGTTGATTGCATGGAGGAAGTAATGCGTGGAGGCGACGATCGGACGGAGGGTCTTTTTTCTTATGTGAGCTGCGAGGCTCGTGTTCCGGCGACGCATCCGCTTCGCCTGATCCGTGGGCTGGTTGATGAGGCGCTGGAGCTTATGTCGCCGGATTTCGAGGGGTTGTATTCGAAGATCGGGCGTCCCTCGATCCCGCCGGAGAAGCTGTTGCGTGCGCTCCTGTTACAGGCCTTTTACTCAATCCGCTCGGAACGTCAGCTGATGGAGCAGATGGATTACAACCTGTTGTTCCGTTGGTTCGTCGGATTGTCGATGGACAGTGCGGTGTGGGATGCGACGACGTTCAGCAAGAACCGCGACCGGCTGCTGGATGGAGAGGTTGCGCGGAGGTTCCTGGCGGTGGTTGTGGAGCAGGCGCGTCGGCGCGGCCTGCTGTCGGACGATCACTTTTCCGTGGACGGGACGCTGATCGAGGCCTGGGCGTCGATCAAGAGCTTCCGCCCCAAGGACGGCGGCGACGAGGAGTGTCGATTTGTAATGCGAAATATCAACACCTTCGCTTTTCCAAGTAATCCCTACCAATAAGTTATCGCCAGCCTGTTCGAGGTAGGCTTTTCTGAGTTCCTCTGTTTTAGCGGTTGGTGCGGTGATGTGAGGGTGCGCAGGAGTCGGAAAAGCGTCCCAAGATTGACGAAACCACTTTCCCAAATCCGGCAAAAAACATTGGTAGTCGGCCTGAACGGTTTCTTTTGAGAGATTTTCTTCACCAACCACTGTGACGTCTGGAAATGACCGCTTGAGGATAGGGCATATACGATTTGGCGTAACGACAACACATCGTTTCGCCATCGGAATCACGTCATTCAGCATGGACGAAAAGAGAAATGTTTCACCCGGCCCCTGTTCCGTTCTGACTAAGATCGTTTTCTCCGCTAAATCCTCCCCATTCCACATGGGCAGCTTTAACGGTTGGGGCCGGTTCGGATTGTCAGGGTGTTCGTACCTCCACGCATAGGCTTCCCAACCTTCATTTAGTCTTCCGAGAGCAAAGCAGGCTTCCGAGCGATGGATCCATAGTTGCTCAGATTTCGGATGGTGCTTCAGTCCAAGGTCGGCGGCATCCACACACTCGTCAAATTGTCCCTGACGTTTGAAAAGACGGCATAAGCCATCATGGAGACCAATTTCCCCTGGATCACTCTTCAGTCCGTTTTCGAAAGCTGTTTGCGCTTCTGAAAAAAGCCTAGGTCAGAATAAACAGTGCCTAAACCAACCCACGCTCTTGCGTACTCAGATCTAGAGTGCGCCGCGTGCGTGTATGCGTGTATGGCTTGCTGAAAAGCGTGCTGGGATTGATAGATGTGCCCTAAATTGAAATAGGCTTCGCTGAAATTTGCCCGTACCTCGGTGGCGCGTGTAATCAGGGCAATGCCGTCTTCAGAGTTCCCGGATTGCGCCTTTAAGAGTGTCCACACCGGTACGCCGAGTGAGCCCGCCACATGTACGGTGGTGTTGGTTGTGGAAATAACCAAATCCATGGCGGTGACTTGGGCTGCAAACGCATCCATGTTGACCAGAGGATCCACAGTTTTGTCGCGGACGATGGAAATCCCGTACCGCTGTTCCATGTCCTCAATCTCACTGGCGCACGAACCGTATTGCAAGGAAACAAACCGACATCCGGGGACGGCCAAAATTTCTTTCCACGCCTCCAGCTTTGAACTTTTTTCCCGTCCTGCTTCCACATTTGCTGACTGCCACGAGATGCCTACCAACGGAACATTGTCATCGTTGTCCGCATACTTGGCCCGGAGTTGTTCGGTCATGGACTTGTCATTGAAAAGATAGGCGTCTTGTTTAGGGAGATGATCCAAACCGGGTCGCAACACTGCCCCCAATTCCGTCAATGATGCCTGAAAATCAACTTCACCGATCATTTCGACCGGCAGGTTTGTGACGTCTCTTTCAACCACGTCACACCACTGAAAAGATCTCGCAAAAAGCGGCGCCATTCGAGGACTGCACGCCAACACAAGCCGGTCCGTTGTCGATTCTATATCGGAAAGCATGGAGCACATCAGGATTTCGTCTCCTGGTCCCTGTTCGGTCCATACCAACAGAGATTTGTCGGACAGATCCTCTCCCGACCAATACGGTAGAGATAACGCGCCATGGCTCGTTAGACCTGAAAGCCAAAGAGCTCTTTTCGTGTACAGAGACCAACCCTCTTTCAATTGTCCGTTCGACAGAAGAGCCAGAGCATAACGCTTCAGCGCTTCCGGTTCTTCCGGGTTCTTGGCGAGAATGGATTCGATCATCGACGTTCGACAGAAGAGCCAGAGCATAACGCTTCAGCGCTTCCGGTTCTTCCGGGTTCTTGGCGAGAATGGATTCGTAAACTGTTAAAGCGTCGTTTATCCGCCCTTGTGATTCTCTGAGAGGGGCAAAATTGATTTGCGCCGGCAAGTAGGAAGTAAATTTTTCGCGAGTCTTCGTAAGTACAGATTCAGCAAGGTCAAAATCATTGTTTCTGGCATGCATTTGCGCCAGCAACGTCAAAAGTTCGGGGCTTTCACTGCCAATACGCATCGCTTTTTCAAGTGTTGATACAGCTTCTTTGTCTTGACCTAGGTATGACAATGATATGCCAAGCTCGCTCCACACGTCGGCTCGATCGCGCCAAACATTTTTTACCTTTTGAAAGGTTTCAAAAGCTTCCTCGTGCCGATTGAGATCGCGCAGTCCTTTCGCCAAGTTAAACTGCACTTCCGTTCGATCAGGATTGAGTGCGACCGCACGCTGCAAATAGGTAACGGCTTCTTCAGGTTTGCCCGCTTTGGAATTGAGAACGTCCATTAAATGAAGGGCGTCGGCATGATTTTTATTCTCTTTTAGAACCGTCGCACATGCCGCTTCCGCTTCAGCAAATCGCTGTGCTTGAAAGTGTTCAAGAGCGGCCGCAAATGACCGTTCTACTGACTTAGATTTACGATTCATCAGAATTTATTTTACTTGGCGACTGTTACTACCATGATCATTCATGACCTGTCGGGTCATTGCGTAATTCGAGGAACAGCCGCGGCCAAATCTTGGCCTACAGCCGAAAGGACCTTGGCCCACGGTTCGGTATACGAGTGCCGGTAAAGTTTCATACTTGGATACCAAGGTGTTTCTTCGCCTTCCGTAAACCAGTACCAAAGGCGTCCCGGCCCTGTGGGCGTCATATTCCATACTTCTTTGCCAAGACCACCGGCGATGTGAGCCGTTGTGTTTGAAGTTGTTATGATTAAATCCATCGCCGCAGTCTGCGCCGCGAAAGGATTGAGATCACCCATCGGATTTACAGTTTCGTCGTCAATAATCATCGCACCGATGGCGCTGGTGGCTTCCTCTATCTCTTTTCGCATATCGCCATACTGGAGGTTCACAAATGTAACATCGGCATTCGAAAGAATCTCCGACCATGCTGACAGGTCAGTTGATTTAAAGTGAGTGTGATGGGAACCGCCGCTACGCCATGAAATACCGATCAGAGGTCGGCCACCGGATAGCGTCAAATACTTTTCTCTTAGTGTTTCGACAAGAGTTGCATCCGGTTTTAAGAGAGGGGCGGTTGGTACATCGAGAGGTTGATTGATGGCGGCACAACATACATCGATAACGGCGCCATGAATGTCTATCGATCCCATCAGGGATGAATCTTCAATCAACTCTTCACGTGTCATCACAGGTAAATCAGGAAAAGACCTCACGAACAACGAAACAAGGCGTTGATCGCAGACCAGAACGCTCCCGGCCGATTGTGCTGCAAAATGCAGCGCATACCGAGAAAACAGCACTTGATCACCGATACCCTGTTCCGCCCACAGTAAAATCTGTTTTCCGTCCAAGGATTCACCGTTCCAGCATTCCCACGGCCACTGCTCTGCGATGACCGTATTGTCCCGTTTTTCAAATCTCAGTCTGTGATCACGCCAAACCGGAGCCGGTTCGCCGTTCGACATAACGGCAGCAGCCCTGTTAAATCGAAAGCCACGAACGTCAGGCTTGAGCTCAATGGACTGATCAAACGCTTCGACCGCTTGGCTAATCCTGTCGGTATAAAGGTATAGGTTTCCTAAGTTGTTATACGCGTCCCCAAAATCGGGGTCTTGCGCAATGGATCGCTTAAACCACTGCTCGGCACCATCGAGATCGCCCCGCATCTGGCGAATTCGCCCCATGTTGTTGAGCGCCTTTGACGAATGGGGCTCGATTTCCAAAGAACTCTGTGCGTAGCTCTCTGCCTCTTTCCAGCGGCCAAGGGCGTATAAGTGGTTGGCGATTAGATTTAATGCGAAGACATTTTCCGGTTCCAGTTCCAGCGCCCTTTTTAGAGACGTTAAGGCGGCGTCCTCATCGCCTTCTTTTTGCAGGGCAATCGACAGAAACGCATGGAATTGCGCTTTCTCAGGCCAAATTGTCAAAGCATCTAGGCTGTGCGTGCGGACTTTCTCATATTGTTCTGCTTCGATAAGACATTTGATCAGGCTTTGACGCAGGCTTTCTTGTTGTGGGTCCTGCTCAATACATTCCGCTAGAAAATCGATCGCTTCTTCGGCCCTTCCTAACTTGGAAAGGCACAATCCGTATCCGTTCGCCGCTTGCCAATGATCGAACTTAATATCAATGGCACGACGAAACGTTTTGAGTCCGTTTTCGTAATCTTCAATATCGATATATGCCTTGCCAAGATTGAACCATGGTTCGATTTTATCCTCCCCAATTTCGGTGGCTTGAGAAAGGACGGATATCGCCTGGCCATGCTGTTTATCTCTTGCGTACAAAACTCCAAGAGCGGTGAGTGCGGGTAAATGGTCCGGTTTGTGTTGTGTGCATAACTTAAGCGTGTCAATGGCATCCCTTATTCGTCCGGTCGCACCAAGCACGGTGCCAAGGAGATAAAGTGTTTCTGGCTCCTTTGGGTGATGTTCAAGGATGCTGCGATAGATTTGTTCTGCTTCGCTTAATCGCCCTGCTTTATGCGCTGCCACCGCTTGTTCGAACAGGTTGGAGAGAGCCTGTTTCGCCTTACTAGACACGTCTGATTCTGGCTTTGGTGGCAGATTTGTGCCCGGTTCAGTTCTCTTCAATGTTGGCTTGTCCTGCGACGCGGATGACTTCCTCAATTGAGGTGATACCTTGCGCTGCCTTGATGAGTCCGTCTTCCAGCAGGGTGCGAAAATCGTCCTTCAAGGCTGCGTCGTGAAGTTCGTGTACAGGCCGGTTCTGCATGACGAGGTCGGCAATTGCATCACTGACACCCGCAACTTCGTATAGTCCTAACCGGCCCCGGTATCCGGTATGCTGGCAGTCGTCACAACCCTTTGCCTGATACCACTCTGCGGTACTGGTGACTAAATTAGGGAACCTTTGTTTCAAGGTGTCGTACTTGTGGGCAATGGGCATTGGCGGAGTTGCTGGGGTTCGGCATACCTCACATAGTTTGCGGGCCAACCGTTGGGCCATCACAGCCCGCACGGAAGATGCGACCAGGAACGGCTCCACGCCCATATCAATTAGCCGAGTGAACGCGCTCAAGGAGTCATTGGTGTGCAATGTCGAAAACACCATGTGACCGGTGAGCGACGCCTGAACTGCAATCTCCGCCGTTTCCAGATCGCGGATTTCCCCGATCATGATGGTGTCAGGATCTTGCCGTAGGATGGAACGGAGCGCCCGTGCAAAGGTGTAGCCAATATCGCTTTTGGTCTGAACCTGGGTGACGCCGAGAATGTTGTACTCAACCGGATCTTCGACCGTAATGATTTTTTTCTTGCCGTCGATGATGTGTTCGAGTGTCGCCTTCAGCGTGGTTGATTTTCCAGAACCGGTCGGGCCGGTCACCAAAATGATTCCGTATGGTTCCTTAACCAGGGTTGAGAATATTTCGAAATGATCCGGCGCCATGCCGATCCGATCAAGTGAGAAGTCCTTTTGTTCCTTGAGCAGAAGGCGCATGACGATGGATTCCCCCCAAACGCCCGGCAGGGATGAAACACGAACATCGAGGTCTTTGCCGCTTATCCGCATGCCTATGCGCCCATCTTGCGGCAGTCTTCGCTCAGCGATGTCGATTCCAGAAATTAATTTGATGCGGGAAGCCACTGCATCAAATCGGTTGCGGGGTAGCGTCAAGCGCGTTTGCAACACGCCATCGATGCGATATCGAATATCAAATTCCTGCTCCTTAGGCTCAACATGGATATCCGACGCGTCTTCGCTGACCGCTTGAGCCAATGTATTAGACACAAGTTCAACAACGGGAGCTTCTTCTGCAAGTTCCCTTAGATGGGCGACATCATCGCTGACGTCATAGGAATCCCCGATAAGAGTTTGTCGGACCAGATCCAAAACGAAATCAAGATCGCGGCTCGCCGTAAGTAACCATTCAACAGCAGCATCTTCAAACTCGTTGTAAACGGTTTCCTGTAGACTAGGGTCCAACGGATCGCGGCTGATGCAGTTGATAGGTCCTTTTTCGGAGCGCCATACAAGTACCTCCGAATCAACCCACCAAATGGCCGGAATTGATGTTTCATTGATAAGGGACAGGTACTCAGTGGGATCGTTTGGCAGGGAGTCCTTATCAATGACAGGAAATCCCAGTTGAAGGGACAAAGCGTCGAGGACATCGTGTTCCGCCACTGCGCCTATACGAATAAGAATAGCACCCAGTCGCCCGCCGAACTGTTGTTGAAACGTGAGCGCTTTTTTAAGGTCTGTTTCTGAGATGTGACCACTGTCCTGGAGCATTTGCCCCAGCGGCGGCGCTAATTGGTTTGCGGTTGAAGCCGAAATAGTCATGACGTCATGTCTCACGGGTTCAGAAACATGACGTCATTGGTCCAGCTGTAGCAAATCATGTGCTTCTGTCCCACCTGGTTGATCGTCCCTTTCATTCTCGCGTTTTCTACTCGGAGGGCATCCATGTCTGACGCCGAAAACATGAGGACAGGTCGATCGTTTGCAGGAGACGGTTCCGGCAGGTCGTCTTCATCATGCAGTGCTGCGAGCGCTTTTTGAGCAGGTTTTTCGAGATTTTGATAAGCGGCATAGGGATCGACACCACGTCCTATAGGACCATTCTCTAAATCAGCAAGGGAAGCGGCATAGTCGCCGTCCGGTGTTCTCACCACATCCACAGGAAACTCAGGCATCGGGCGCGCTCACATTGCTCATGGGGGCGGAGCCAGTTTGGCTCCGGACCACTAACTGGTCCCGCGACAGTCATGGTAAGGCCGGGCTTCAACCCTGCCAATGCCGCAGTACCCAGTTTTTGGGATGATGACAAAGAAGTAAGGCCTTAGAATCAAATCATTTTTGACGTCTTGTCAGAGCCTAGGCATAAACCCTGTAGCATTAAAACCGCCGGACGATTGCCGCTCAACCAGGGCCCAAGGAAATCATGTTGAAGAACCTAGCGCTCTTTTTGGTAACCATCGCAGTGTCGTTGCTCATGGCTGAAGGTACCTTGAGGCTGGCTGGGTACTCGCCCCGGACACTTACGCCGAACCGTTTCTTTGTCGATGGCACAGCCTCGACTTGGTCAGTGCCTGAGCAGACTCTCGGATGGATGAATCGACAGGGTGTATCCGTTTCCATTGAAGAGGGTGCCGTACCGATGACGTTTTGGAGTCACGGCCGACGCGCCTCGAGGCGTGACCCAGCCAGACCTGAAGACGGCATCCCGGTGATGATCGTCGGCGGCAGCAATGCACAGTCCTACGGCGTTCGCGATGAGGAGTCCTTTCCGTATCTTTTGCACGAGCAATTTTCAGACTTATGGATCGAAAACTTCGGCAATGGCGGATACGGCACCGTGCAAACATTGATGTTGACCGAACGCATGCTGGAAGATTTCTACGGCGACAAAAGTCCCGCGCTCTTTATTGTGACGTTTGCAGATTCACATGTCGCGCGTAACGTGTCCGATCAGTCCTGGGTTTACAGTATTTCTGATTCTCAAGGCCGGTATGTAGCGCCGCCTCACTATCGTTTACGTGGAGAGGAATTGACATTCCAACCGTTTGAAACCATCGGACTTTGGCCACTGGAAGACCGTTCTGCTTTGGTCACCACGCTCCATCACATATGGCTTCAATCGTTTGCCTATGCCACGGCGGAACAAGGACGGGTCGTTACTCGGCGCGTGTTTGATCGATTTGCGGCGCTTGTCAATGCAAAGGGCGGTACGTTTGTTATTGCCGTACTCGAGGATTACAGCCAGACCGCTTCCGACCTTTTCGCTCAAGCGGATTTTGCGGTGGTTGACTGCAGTGGTTATGAACGGACCGCACCGCAAGACTATCTTTTGGGCGGCGGCAGTCATCCCAATGCCAAGTACCACGCTCATTTCGCAACCTGCATCGGCGCCTGGTTGGAGACCCACATGGTAAGTCGGGAGCGTTCCGCCGGTTATGACTAACTTAAAGTCGCTTGTCGAATCCGGTGCGCTAATTGTGGGCTCGCTTTTTGTGGCCGGGCTCTTGTTCGAGGTGCTTTGCCGCACCGTTGTCGATAACGGCATGCATTACCACTTGGAAATGTGGAAGTATGCCGTTCATCTAAAAGAAGTCTCTCCCGATCCGGCTATCGGGCATCAACACATACCAAGTTCCAACGCCATTCTAATGGGCGTTGACGTGCAAATAAATTCTGAAGGATTGAGAGATGACTCAGGTTTCAACGGCGACACGGATACTCCACGTATTCTCATGCTCGGTGATTCCGTAACCTTCGGATGGGGCATTTCACAATCGGAAACCATACCTCAACGTTTGGAGAGAGTACTTTCTGATTCGTTTGAGACATCCGTCCACGTGATCAATGCCGGAGTTGGCAACTACAATACGTCAATGGAAGTGGCTTGGTTTGAGCGAGATGGCCTCTCTTATAATCCCGACCTTGTTGTTTTGAATGTCTTTATCAATGACGCAGAAGTGCAGCCCCCTTATGACAGTGTTGGTTGGCTGGAAAGAACTCTCTTTAGCGGTGTCATTCTGTTTGGCGCCCGTGACACGATCAGACGCACCTTTTTTGGCGGACCGGATTGGAAGACTTACTACCGCACTCTATATGAAGACCGCGCGCCTGGATGGACGCGAATGAAGACCTCGATTGCTCGCCTTGCGGCGCTTTGCCGCGACCGCGGTATTACGCTGCTCCTGGCCGATTACCCGGAACTCCGCCAACTCAGTCCTTATCCATTCGTGGATATCTCGGCAAAGATTCAGGCTGAAGCGCAACGCCACGGCATTCCTTATGTTTCACTTTTGCCGGCGGTGCAAAACGAGCCGCCGGACGCGCTTTGGGTGACACCTCCCGATCCTCACCCCAATGCTTATGCCGCTGGACTGATGGCCAACACACTGGCGCCTGTCGTATTGGAGGCACTACGAGGGCGAGGGTCAGACGGCTGAATGAATGTCGATGACCCGGGGCGCAACGGTAACGCCGTCATCTGAACAAACGAAGGCCCACATATTCTGAAAAGCCAATTCGAGTGTACGGGTGAAGGCTTCAGAGTCACAAATGGGAGAGGAAGAGACTTTTTCCCTCAGCAACGCTCTTGAGGACCGCAAAGCATCTCTACCTTCGGCTTTGGTTTTAGCCAAAGCCACATACTCTTCCTCGTTTTCCGCAATCCAGTCAGTCAATCCGATTTCTGACAAATAGGCCGGGCTGTGGCGGCCGGCAAAAGTCTGACCTGTTTTGGTGAGAACCGGCACACCCATCCATAGCGCTTCGAGAGTGGTCAAGCCGCCCGAATAGGGAAAGGGGTCAAGGGCGATGTCTGCGTCGTTATAAGTCTCTAACAATTCGTGGTGAGGCGATCCGGACCGCAAGTCGACTCTGCTGTCTTCAATGTTCTCTTCGGATAATCTGTCGTGTATCCACTGGCGTAAATCAGGTTGATCAAGGTCTCGGCATTTGAGCAGTAAACGGCTTCCAGAAACGGCGTTTAGAATTCGCGCCCAAACTCTAATTACATCGTCATTGATCTTTACCAGGTTGTTGAAACAACCGAACGTTATGACACCCGATGAGTCGCTGGCAAGAACTAAAACAGGTGGCGCATTTTCAGGCGGTGAGTAACAAACATATGTATTTGGCAGGCGAATGATTTTTTCAATCGTCCAGTTTTCAAAGCCAGCGGGAGCATGATGTTTGTCTGCAATCAGCCAATCCATGGACGCAACACCTGTCGTACCGACGTATCCAGCCCATGTGGCCTGGACAGGCGCAGCACGCTCAGCAAAAACCGTCAATCGACTGTGGTTAAAATGACCTGACAGGTCGATCAATATGTCAATTTCGTTCTGTTGAACCGTTGCCTTGAATGCATCGTCACTCATACCGCGGGTATCAACCCACTGATGTGCACAATCGCGCATGTTTTGCGTGACGGTATCTTCACTGGTGGTGTCCGAAAAACATACGGCCGTTACAACCCCTGGATCGTGATTCTTGAGTACGCCCGATAGAAAAAACCCAATCGGATGTTGGCGAAAATCACCAGAGACATACCCAATCCTTAACGGCCGTTTTTCTTTAACTGCTGGCCAAGGCGGCGATGGAGACGATTTCAGTTCGTTCCACCGCATATGTGTGCGATAGAGAGACTCGTCAGTGGAGGATGGCCCGTACTGATGGGCCACCAATAGGTTTGAATGAATTTTATGGTTGGTCGGGTCGGTTTTAAGGGCGTGCTCATACGTGGCAATGGCATCCTGCACCCGGTTTTGCTTTCTGTAAGCGAGTGCAAGGCTAGCCAGAACATTCACATTCTCGGGCGCCAAACCGCGCGCTCTTTCCAGCGCATCGATGCTCTCAGACCGGTAGCCGATCTGCGCCAAGATGTTGCCCATATTGTACCAAGCCAAGGCATTGTCAGGGGCGAGGTCCGTCGCTCGGCGATATGACTTCAACGCGACATCTTTTTGGCCCTGCCGGGCCTCAATATTGCCGATGTTGAGCCACCCCTCGGCAAAATCCGGCGCTAACATCGAAACGCGCTGCGCCATGGCAAAGGCGTGTTCCCACTGGCCCGTTCGCTGATAGAGAACTGAAAGATCGTGAAGAGCCGCCACATCGTCCGAATGGTTTGCCAAGCGCTCTTCAAGAGTCCTGATTGTGTCTGACAAGTTGCCGGTCATGCTTGTGCATGCCGTTCTACGTACGCCTTTACAAAAGTGCGCTCGTTATCAGCGTTGCCGGCGCGGTCCTTTCCAGGGCCAGGAAAAAGAGGAGTATCATCACAGATTGACGCGCAGATACGGTCTAACAGGCTGATGAAAAACTCGGCCGAGAGCCCACCTCGCGAAACGAAAGAATCAATGGATGGGCGTCCGCGAAAAAATAGAATCGGAAAATGGCTCATACGAAAACAAAATTGCCGAGATGATCGCTCAAAATCGTTTTTCAGCAGCCTGCTAACGACGGATCACGACCCGGTGCTAGTGCATCCAATGTCGAGTACGCGGGTTCGCCCAAATACCATTCCGGCTGTTTCACCAAGGGGAAAGAGATGGACTGACGAAAGAACCAGCAATAAGCCATTCGCCAGGCTGAAACGGCACGATCAACACTTGGATCACCTTTCGCATCGGTAAAGAGTGAGCTCAGCGTCGCTTCGTATTTTTTTGGGTTTTCTACGCCGATCATAAAGTCAGCGTCGCGGAACTAGGGTGTGAACCCAATTCAATGTCTTGATTTTACCTAAGCAGGTGTGATTCACAGCCTCTTTTATTGGAGGCAAGAGTGGCACGATTTGATTTGACAGATGAGGAGTGGTCGGTGATCGGCCCACTTCTTCCCAAACAGGGGCGCGGTCCTCAGCGTAAGGATGACCGTCAGGTCTTGAACGGTATCTTCTATATTCTGCGCACGGGTGCCCCATGGCGGGACTTACCGGAGCGTTACGGCCCGCGGACCACGGTCTATAACCGCTACACCCGATGGGGTGAGCGGGGTGTATGGCAAGGCATTTTCGATGCTCTTGCCAAGCAGTGCGAGGACAGTCTGATCTTCATTGACAGTTCCATCGTCAAGGCTCACCGCGCAGCGGCAGGGTCAAAAAAGGGGGCTTGGCAGAAGGTATTGGACGCTCACGCGCGGGTCGCACAAGTAAGGTTCACGCGGCCGTAGATGCCAAGGGCCGCCCGCTCCGGCTGGACATCACCGGCGGGCAGGTCCATGACAGCCAAGCCATGGGCTCTTTCCTGGATTGGGAAAAGGCCCCGCTCGCCATCGTCGCTGATAAGGCCTATGGCACCGCCAAAATCAGGCAGCAGATCGCCGATGAAGGAGCGCTGGCTGTCATTCCTTCAAAGAGCAACGCGCGTCATCCTATCCCGCACGATCCAAACCTCTATGCCCAAAGGACCATCGTCGAGCGGTTCTTCTGCAAGATGAAAGACATGCGCCGATTAGCAACGCGCTTCGAGAAATCAGCCAAAAACTTCCTCGCAATGATCCAACTCTTCGCCATAAAATGCTGGATCAATTGAGTCCACACCCTAGTAAGCGCCTGCTCTCAAAACCGGTTTGCCTAATGCCGCCATTTCCAGACAAAGACTCGAGTGCCACATCAATCCGACATCTGCGATTTTCATCAAATCGTAGCTGCTGATGTCGTCTTCGGGCGCTACGAGAGTGACGTTTTCAGGGTGGTTCGAAGAAATGTGATCAAGAAAGGCGAGTTCCTCTTGGTTGTTTCCAACAGCGCGTTTGCCCCCACTGTTGGGGTGGGCACGGATGATCAACTGCAAAGAGGGATGTTGACGGAAATAACTTAATGTCGACCTGATCCAATCATGTTGGCTTGCGAAAGATCCCGCCGTCTCTGGTTGGCTGTGTGATTCATCCGTCGCCGATGTGAACAAGACGGCAGTGGTTTTGTCTTCATCTAGTCCCAGCCGTTTCTGAAGGGACACTTTATCCTTCACTGGAGCCGCAAACAGAGACAGTTCATGTCCTGTGCCGTTGATGTGATTTGTCAGGAGAGCGCTTAGGTCTTCAAGTTCGTCCAAGATTAGGGGTCGGCCACGCCAGTCCTGACACAGCCGGTAAAAAGGATTTGGATCAAGGCAGTCAGTGTTTTCCACCAATCTCATATAGCCCGGTGCAAATCCACGTTCTTCCGTGATGGTGCGCACACCGCGCAGGCGGCCCAGCTCCAAAGCAATCCGCATGGGCGCCATACGCCCGTTGAATAGAAGTTGGACGTCCGGTTGTTCCTGTTCGAACAAAGCATCGAGGCAGAAGGCAATCACCGCTCCGCTGGCGAGATGTCTTCTGTAAGTCTGCACAACCTGTGCATCGTTCAGATCAAGACGTTCCGACCTGTAATAGCTGTGCACACTTGATTGGACCCAGGCGCCGATGGGCCAGTCGTTATATACAGCACCGGTTATGTCTTTCGTTGTGGCCGCCCAGGCATGGGCATCCTTCAATTGATCTTGCATCAGCCACCGTCCGAGCCACAGAAAGTTCAGCTTACTTCGTGCCAACAGATAGGTGGTCTCTGCCTGACATTTCACACAGGTCAAAGCGGTGCGCTGATAAGCTGGTCCTTTAGCAGGCTGGTATAGGTCGCATTCAGACATGAGCGCGTCGCAGGCGACATGCAGCACTTTGACGCCTCGCTGATGCAGCCCATGAAGAATGGCGGCGTGGCGCGCGCTGTGGAGGGACCAACGGACATAGGGGCTAAAACAAAGGACGTGCATTGATTTGTTTACCGAACTCCACTAGTGCATACCTGAATTCAACCAACGTAGGCCGCCACGTCATTGATCCGCCGCCGTCCCGGGCGATTCGAGAAGCGCCAGGGCGGCTTCGCGTTCCGCCGTGCCGGTGGCCCGGGTCAGGCAGGCCCCGACCGCAATGGTTTTGCGGTATTAGACAATAAGCAGAGCACAATCGCCAATGGCTGAGACGCTACAATGGTTTTGCGGTATTAGACAATAAGCAGAGCACAATCGCCAATGGCTGAGACGCTACAATTTTTTGTTTTGCCAAAGTTCTCCAGTATGGGTGCCCTCGCTGATTTTCTAGCCCGTCTCGCCTGGTACCTACATCCGTTTCAGAATAGAGATTTTAAAATCTGGTGTATTCTTTCACCAGCAGTCAATCCGCAAATCAGTTTCGAAGACCTGGCAGTTCATATTCCAACGCATTTTGATCCCAAGGTGCGATTTTGTTTGCAATCTTTGATGTCTAACAATCTTGAATTGGTATCCGAGAATGCAATGAAAGGAACTCGCATCCGAATTAATCATGTTTTGCTATGGAACCGCAGTGGGTTTAACGCTGAAAAGGAACAAATGGTCGATTACGTAATCAAAGTGGCCAGTGCCATAGACGCACGACAGATACCTACTCATAATCTTGATGTAAGCAACAATCCTTTTGAACGGCAGCATTTCATCGATATCTTTGGCATGCTTTTAGGTAACTATCAAAGCACCAAAAATAGAGATCGGCTGGAACACTTATGCACACAGTTTTCGGTTAAAGATGGAGAGCCTCCTCCGCTTGTTATCGGTAAACCGCCTACATCAGACCAAATTCAAAACTTGGCCTTGCAAACAAACATTTTCATTTGCTCCAACACTGCGATTTTTTTGGATGATGTTGTAGGTGGTGAGACGCCCGTGGTTGTCACATTTATGGATGCGACCATGGCCGGATGTTCCCAGTTCGCGGGGAAATACAGGGAAAGGCTAGCGGCTGTTTTAGAGCAGGACACTTCATGGCTGGTGACGTGGGAGATTTACGAACCTTTCATTGCCCCTGTTCATTCAGAAGCCAGCAAACAAAGAGCAGTATTCATGCCGAGGGAAACGGTTCCGTTTCCCAGCAGAGACGTCAATATTGATCTTCGATCCCGATTTATAAGCACGGACGTATGGAACGTGGTTACAAGCTTGGCCCTACCTTTGGCTCTGACCCTATCAAACACAGTTTATCTGTACGGTCTTGAAGGCAAGACAAAGGAACAGCAAACTTGGAAGCCTACGGTCCCAGGTTTCTCCGGCGATGACACAATTTATGCCACCCATCCTTTCGTGGGATGGAACATGTCCCAAGAGTACGAGAATCACGAACTGACTCTTGCTGCATTGCTTGCCCAGGCTGAAGCGGCAGGAAAATCAATCGTCAGTCTGACCCAGTCGTATTTTGAGTCCGTACAGGCGCGGTACGACAGTTCCTTTGCCTTGTAGCGTCGCTCGTCATCTCAGCGCGAGTTTTAGGCGCTCAGTAAGAGCTCCTATTTTTTGCTGCTGCGTCGATCCTATAATCACATGACCTGCGCCATAACGGCTATTTTGGTGATAAATTTCCTTTGATTCCGGACTATCCACAACGATTTGCCAGGCGAGCCGATCCAACAGCCTATCCACGCTGGTCGACGAAATATTCGAGCCGCTCCGTATATAAATGAATCTCAGATCTGCGGGCCGCTCACTCAGACGATCAACGGTGGCACGGTCCTCGATATACTTTTCAAAAACAAATACGAAGACGTTCCGTCGCTCAGCGGTTATCTCCTTTTCCGAATGAAGTTCCACGGCATCTGCAAAATACGTTTCAACATCGGCTATCTGTGATTCTAGTGATTCAACCAAAGCTATATCGTCAGGGTCCAAGACTTCCTCTTTACCTATGATCACAAAGACAACAGGTGTTGCTTCACGCATGCCGCGTGCAGCCATCAGTTCTTTCGAATTGAGAAAGTGCGTGAATCCAAAGTATCTCATTTCACGAATGAAATCTTCAGACCTTTTCATTTCAGTCATGGCTGTTGCGTCTGGCGGAACAGGTATGCCCGCAACGCGGTAGTGGGGACTGTAACGGCTGGTAAAGTGAAGGGTGGGCTCCGAGGTATGCGTATGCTCTAGCCCCAAGCCCAGGGCGGCGTGAAAGAAAACGCGGTCGCAATTGGGGCCCATTTCATCTGGCATCGTTGCCCAAGTGGGAAGCGCTCCAAATCCCGAAGCCATAACCAGGAGCGCACTGGTATCCACATGGCGCGTGCCGTCATCAGCTTCCCCTTCAGGAAGGAGGACCGTTTCATCAAGAGCATGAATAATGCGGCCGCTCGTGACCAAGTCGGCTCCTGTTTTTTGCTGGTGCTCTAACAAACTGGCGATGTGGTTGGGCTCGTACCAATTGTCGGCATCCAGGTAGGCAACGGCGTCAAAGTCACCACCCATGGCATCGACGCTTCCCACCGCCCGCGGTGTATTGCCGTTGTTGCCGTGTTCCACGGGCAGCCGAATGTGGCGAACATTCCACGTGTCAATCTCGTCCCGCGGGTGGCCGTCGGCCACCATGTAATGCGTGCCGGCATGTGTCTGCGCCATCACGCTGTCGTGGGCGCGCCTGAGCATGTCGAGCGGTTCGGTGTGGTAGGGGGTGATGACGGCGACTCTCATGTGCTTCACCGTATAGGCATGTAAGGCTTAATCGCCACAGCAATGCGCCCACGTTCGGCCTCTGCGGATCTGGACTCTTTGTCTGTTAGCGGCGGGTGAATCGGATCATCATTCATGAATATGCCGCAGATGCGATCCAAATTAGGTTCGACACTCGGTTTAAGTTCAGCGGGCGCGTTCCAGACCGGTTTGCCGACGTACCATTCCGGTTGAGCGACCATGGGAAACGAAATACTCCGCCGCAAAAACCAAATGTATGCGAACCGTAGGGCACCGACAGCGATGGTGAGAAGGTCGTCAGACCGTGCCGGTTGCCGCATCCCGTCGAGAAGACCGGCGTAGTGGTCAGCGGAGTCCGGCGTTGCGATAAAGTCTCGTCCTTCCAGCATGAACCCGCCTCCGCGCACAACGCGACGACCCAACGCCGCCGTTTCAATGCCGATGGTCGAATACCATACCAATGCCAGGTCACACAGTTCTGCAAGCGTGTAGCTGCTAATGTCATCACCGGGTTGAACGATACTTACGTTGCCTGGTGACGTGTTTTTGAGTTCCTTATAGTAATTTAGGTCTTCTTGGTTTTCCCCCAATGCTGTCGCACCTCCGACATTGGGATGCACGCGTATTACCAACTGAATGTCAGGATGATCTCTGACGTAGGCCAGCGTCTTGTCGATCCATTCCGTTTGGGTTGCGAAGACGCTTTTGAGGCCTGCTCTATCTATGATTTCATCCACTGATGAGGTGAAGAGAACCCAAATTGGTTTGGAGGTATCCAGTTTCAGTCGGTTACACACATCGTCGTGCTTCTGTCGGCCTTGACTGAAAACACTGACTTCTCTTTTGCCGCCCGACCGCCGTTCCTCCAAAACGGAAAAAATCTCTGTCATCTCGTTCGGCGTCAGTGGAATGTCCTTCCACTGGGTCCACAACCTGTCTACATCAGAGACATCGAGACAGTTAACATCGTCGAGAAGAACCATGCGGCCTGAGACGGCTGAGCGTTCTTCAACAATGGTGCGGATGCCTTTCTTTTTTGCCAGTTCAAGGGCAATTCGGGTTGGTGCCATACGGCCGTTGAACAAGAGTTGAAAATCGGGTTTTTCCTTGTCGAACAAACGATCGAGGCCAACAGCCGCTAAACCTCCGCTGTAGAGATAGCTACCGTACGTCGCTGCCACGCGGTCGTCATTCATGTCCATAGTGTTGCAGCGCAGATGTGTGCGCACGGACGATTACACCCACGCGCCTATGTCCCAATTCTTCAGGCGCGCTGTGAGGTAATCTTCTGGCGCCATTGAAGCCATCCACTTTCCTATATCCGTTCGATCGTCCGGCGTCAGCCACGTTCCCAGCCATTGATAAGGCATGGACCAGGCAGCCAAACGGGAGGCCACGGAAGCCTGACAAACCAGACAGGAATTGGGTTGACGTCCGTGTTTCGCGCCGGTGGATTGTTGAAACAAATCGCAATCACTGAACACGCCGTCACACGTTACATAAGTTACAGTCGCGCCGTGCTGCCGCAGGGCGTGCAAAATTGTCACTTGGCGCGCACTGTGAATGGACCAGTCCGTATACGGCGCAAAGCAAACGATGTGAGGCGATGCATCGGACATGATCTATCTAAAACCCGGGTTCGAGAACGGCTGGGCCGACAATGCCAGGAACACCAGCCAGCGCTGCCAAATAAGCGGCCAATATGCCGACTGCCAAACCCGGTCCCAACGGCATTTCACCCCGCCATAGAGCCTTTCGTTTGATAGCAGATGCCGCACCGACAACGGCCAAGGTCAAAAGACCGGACAGGGCCATGATATAGGGCAGGGCCCATGGCCCGAGCCACAAACCACCGACAGCGACCAGTTTGACGTCCCCTAAACCCATGGCTTCCCGGCCTTTGACGCGGGTGACGGTCCACCGCAGACCGTAAAACACAGCGGCGTTAATTACCGCTCCGAGAAGAGCACCCTGCCAACTGATGCCGATGGGCGAGCCTAAGACCAAGATGATGATAGCGCCGAGCGCTAATACGACTTGCAGAAGGTCCGGCAAATAACCCGTTTTGAAATCGATCCAGGCCAGAGCACCGAGGCCTCCGGTCAGAAGAGCAACGCTGCCGTAATTAACAACATCTTCAAGCATGGCAGCACTTTCGGTCATATCATGCGGTCATGCAATGTGATCACGCCATATCGCGGCAAAGCTTGATTTCCAGGCAATCCTGGGGTTACGTGGTACCGGGGTGTGCGGGTGTAGTTCAATGGTAGAACGAAAGCTTCCCAAGCTTTAGACGAGGGTTCGATTCCCTTCACCCGCTCCAATAGAATAAAGTGGATATGAGTTTCCCAGACCACGTTCCCGACGCATTAAAATCAAAAGGTAAGAATTCGATCTTATAATGTCCTACCTCGAAAAATTGCTTGGGCTCCAGGATCTTGCCGAGTTTCTCAAAACGTATTTGAAGAAGGCGCCATATTTTTATGAAGGGGAAGGTCCCCATTCCATTCTCGACATGTCACTCGAAGATGTGCTCGCAATTATAGACCGGGAAGAAAAAGGGTTGCATGACCTAGAAGTTAAGCTAGAAGGAAAAAATGCGGACCCGTCACTATATTACGAAAAGATCTCGGAAGATAAATTAGGTCGGCCCGATTCACGGCTAATAATGGAGCTAGTGACAAAACATGGCGCCAGTATCCACGTAAAGCGCGCCCACGAGAAACGCGAAGACTTGACGACGGTGTGCCATACCCTAGCGAGAGATATAAAGATGTCCGTCGGCATCATACTCATCTATTCACCGCCCGGTTGCAGCAGTCTGCCTCCGCATTACGATGACTTTGACGTTATTATCTTACAGCTTCAAGGCAGCAAACTTTGGTCTTTGATGGGGGATAACTCCAGTATTGGCAATCCACCTAAATTTGGTCCTGAGCTCGATGTGCCAGAAAACGTCGCTGCGCAAATTGCCATGAAGGAAGGCAATCTCTTATACATGCCTCCCGGTCTTTGGCATTGCGCCAAATGTGGTAGTGAAGGTTCTCTTCATGCTGCAATCGGAATTAGACCTTTTCCGACTTGAGACTTAATGAGATTGTACTCGAAATCGTCTTATCCGGTAACTCGCAGTTAGAAATCGGTCCGTTTTGTACTATTTGTCAATATGCCCAAGCCTGAATAAGCTTAGGTCGGGGTTACTCTGGCTTGATTTCAATTGAAACCTGAGGTTACGTGTTGGCTGAACCGTTTGAAGGTCATCGAACGCACGCGCGACAGGTTTAAGGGCTTCGAAACGAAAGGCGCAAAGCGAGACAAATATGCCGTCAGATCAAGATCGGTCCTCGCAATCATTCAGCGGTGCTAAAGCCATCCGTTATGTCGACTTCGTTCACGAAGTCGATGTTCATGCAGAATCCGTCAGCTACAACCTGCTGACACCAAAACTTTCCGTTGGGGCGGACGGTAAACCCATTCCCTATGTGCCGCCCAAAGTGCAGACCCGAGGCATAGATGTTTATCGTCTGCTGGCACCCTACGTTGGTGAACGCTTTTACGATCAACTCAAAGCGGTCGTCCCTCTGGCGCTCTATCTTGCGCTCTTTCAAGTGCTGGTTCTACGGCAGGTGGTTGACGGCGGCCTTTCGGTCACTGTTGGACTCATCGCCGTCATTATCGGGCTCATGCTTTTTATGGAAGGGCTCAAGCTCGGTCTCATGCTCTTTGCCGAAATCATCGGCGATACGTTACCGAAGAAGTCGCCCTTGTGGCTGGTGTTGCTTATCGCCTTCATTCTCGGCATCGGTGTGACTCTTGCGGAACCAGCCATCGGTGCATTGCAAGCAGCGGGAGCGTTGGTCGATGTGCAGCAAGCGCCCTATCTCTATACGCTACTGACCGACTGGGCCGGTACTTTGGTTCTGGCGGTGGGCGCCGGTGTGGGCTTAGCCGCTGTGCTGGGCACGGTGCGGTTCCTCTATGGTTGGAGCCTTAAGCCTTACATTTATGCGGCGCTGATCCCAACGTTGCTGCTGACCTTGTATATCTCTTTTGATTCTGATCTCGCGATCATCCTTGGTTTGGCGTGGGACTGCGGTGCGGTAACCACCGGCCCGGTGACCGTGCCTTTGGTCCTGTCCTTAGGGATCGGTATTGCCTCGGCCGCCGGTCAAGGAAATACCTCTTTGTCAGGCTTCGGCATCGTCACGCTCGCCTCTCTGTTTCCCATCATCGCCGTCATGCTGCTTGGACTTTACGTGTCGTGGACGGTCACCCCGGAAGATATTATCGCTGCAGCGACTGCCGGAACGTCGCAAGTATCAGAGCTGGCGTGGTTCGAGCAAACACCTACAGTGGAAATCATCGGCGGGGTGCGCGCTATTGTGCCGCTGGTTCTGTTTCTCTTTTTGATTTTTAAAGTGTTGTTACGAGCAACTTTGCAGCAGCGCGGAATCGTTTTTTACGGCCTTACTTTGTGCGTTGTCGGCATGTGCGTGTTCAATATCGGACTAACCTATGGTCTTTCCGCTCTCGGCGCGCAGTCGGGTCAGTACGTCCCGGCGGCCTTTCAAAAAATTTCCGGCATCCTTGAGTCACCGCTTTACATCTATGCCGTCGACATTCCCATCGCCTTGGCCTTTGCCTGGATCCTCGGGTTCGGTGCGACCTTGGCCGAGTCCGCCTTAAACGCGCTCGGACTGACGGTCGAGAACCTGACCAATGGCGCGTTCCGCAAAAAGACGCTGATGTATGCGGTCTCCCTCGGCGTCGCCTTCGGCATCACCGTCGGTGTGGTCAAGATCATTTATGGCATCCCCATTCATTATCTTGTTCTGCCCGGCTACGTGATCGCCATCGTGTTGACCGCATTGTCCAGCGAGGAGTTCGTCAATGTGGCTTGGGACAGCGCCGGCGTGACCACCGGGCCGGTGACCGTTCCGCTGGTGCTGGCCATGGGGCTTGGCTTGGGCGACGCGGTCTCGGCGGTGGAAGGGTTTGGCATTCTCGCCATGGCATCCATCGGACCCATTGTCGCGGTCTTGGCGACCGGGCTTTACGTACAGTGGGCCGCCAAACGGCGGCACGAAAAAGAAGACTTAGAGCCTGACCGAAAAAGAATTGAGTGGAATCAGTCCCTTGTGATTCCCTTGTTGTGTTCGCCAGCAAGGAGGATAACAAGATGTGGACTGACGCCACTCGTGAGAAATATGAGCGCGAGGCGCACCGCTACGCAAGCGATCTGAGCGATACCGAATGGTGCGTGATCGAACCCCATATGCCGCCCGCAAGGGCTCTGGGCCGCCCGCGCAAGACGGATATGCGGGAAGTGATGACCGCGATCCTGTACATGGCCCGCAGCGGCTGCCAGTGGCGCATGCTGCCCGGCGAGTTTCCGCCGCGCAGCTCGGTTCAGTACTATTTCTACAAGTGGCGCGACGACGGGACGTGGCAGGAGGTCAACCGGGCGCTTCTGGCGCGCACCCGCGAGGCCGAGGGGCGGGCCGCTGCCGCGACTGCCGGGGTGATCGACAGCCAGTCGGTGAAGACCACGGAAAGCGGAGGTCCGCGCGGGTTTGACGCGGGTAAGAAGGTGATGGGCCGCAAGCGCCATATCGTGGTGGACACTGGCGGGCGGTTGCTCGGTGCCGTGGTCCACGAGGCTGACATCCAGGATCGCGACGGTGCGCCGTCGCTGCTCGCCGAGGTGGGGGCGTGGTTTCCCGGGGTCGGCCATATCTTCGCCGACGGCGCTTACGCCGGCCCTAAGCTGGCCGGGGCGCTGAAGAAGATCGGCGACTGGGCGCTGGAGATCGTCAGGCGCAACGACAAGGCGGACGGCTTCGTTGCGCTGCCGCGCCGTTGGGTGGTCGAACGCACCTTCGCATGGTTCGGGCGCAGCCGCCGCCTTGCGAAGGACTTCAAGGCGACCGTCGAGAGCGCCCTTGCCTGGCTCCTGATCGCCAGCATCCAAGTCTTCATCCGTAGACTAGCAAGGTTATGAAAATAAACGATTCTTTTCCGGCCAGACTCTTAGGCCAAGGCCTCCGGCAGGCGGCTATCACAGCGCGGGATCTTGGTGAATCAAAGCTGACAACCGTCTGTAAGTCCTTTGAGAAGCAAGTCGGCGACATGGCGGAAAATTACGAAAAGCCGACAACCACCCAGATGGATTTAATCGGCAAGCTTCATATGGCTTTCGAACAGGTGCGGACGTGAGCCGTCCTTATTCCCTTTGAATCGATGCATTGGGTTCGGTTCGATCGCTGCTAGACTGCCGCACCCTCAGACAGAGTGACGGGAGGCTGCACCGTGAGCGTGAGCGATAAGGTTTATCGTCGGCTGTACGGGTCCGCCAATAGCCCCGAAGACCTACCGTGGAGCCATACGGACCCGACGGACTATCTCACCGACGCTGTTTCTGAAAGACCGGAACCGGGCCGGGCCCTCGACGTCGGATGCGGAACCGGAACGGACTCTGTCTTCCTCGCGTCCCAAGGCTGGGACGTCACGGGGATCGATTTCGTGGCCGACGCCTTGGCCATGGCGCAAAAACGGGCTGAGGCTGCCAGTGTTTCACCTACCTTTGTACAGGCGGATGTCACAACTTGGTCATCCGACACGCCGTTTGATCTGATCGTTGACCGCGGATGCTTGCATAACTTCAATGACGAAGGCCGTTTGGCTTACCGAGACCGGCTGCTGGAATGGATCGCCCCTGGCGGTGACTACATACTGGTACACTTCAACAAACGCCATTTCCTCGATTGGCGTCCGATCGGACCCCGGCGGAAGCCGGCGCAGGAGATCCTTTCTTTTTTTACGCCAGAATTTGAAGAAAAAGCGTTCACGACAGTGAACAATATCCGCCAGGCCTTTCCCATCGGGCCGATCATTTCTTTGAACACTTTTTGGTTCAAGCGAAAAGAAATCTAGCTTCGGATCAAGCCGGAATGCCGGCGCCGAGATCGATCCATTCGTACTCGTCTATGCGCAAAATCTGAACAGCGGTTTCGTCAAAATCCAATTCTTCAAGCAAATGCTGGAAGTGAACAAAACACTTGGCGTCCGGATGATCGACTTTGAGAGGAAGCGCCATTGTTACTCCGAGACGCTCGTTGCCGGTATTGGTGCGAATGGTTTGCTTGCCGCGGTTGCCGCAGGGTTGTGCGACCGTATGACGGGCCAGGTTTCCTACTGTCGCCTTTGCCTCGTCTGAGAACATGGCCATCGGGTTTTGATGGGTCATGTCCTTTCCGTAAAGTGAGACACGTTCGGTTCCGACCAGCCGCACAGAGAATTGACCGGCAGGAAGCACATCGACAATGGCAACGCCGGGCTGAAGGTCCGGCTGGGGACGGTCGAGGTAATCCCTCAGGTGCGGCATTAGCCCGTCCTTTGGTAAAGAATCCCAATGCTCATAAAACGCATTGACAGCTTCAACACCCGCTCCAGCGAACGGTGAGTCTGCACCGACCTCCCTTGAGTCCTGGCGAATGAATAGATCTTTGAAGAACGTCTTAAAATCCAATGACGGCGTCTTCCTTGGCGATGATATCGGATCCCGATCATCACCAAATCAGACGCTTTGGGCAATAACAGAACTGACTCGGCTTAGGTCGCCTCGGATGCTGCCCTAACTTGAGAGTCACTAGCTTTTGGTGTTCTGAATGCCTGAATCATGAACAAGGCGAGAGTGACGCTTCCAACCGTGACGACAATGTCACCAGGAACCCTCGCCCAGACAAAGGCTTCCATCATCGGACTGTGAATAAACTCCGCCGACCGCGCATAAGCGTAGCTCTGCGAATAGCTGGCGTAGGTTTGCCAGAGCCCCTGCGGAAAAAGCGACAGAAAGGTCATCATAGCCAAGCCAACATTGAGAGACCAAAATGTAACTTTAAGAAGCTTCTGGTTCCACTGGCTGACGTCCGTGAGGCCACGCAAACAGAATAGCATCAGCCCGATACCCAACATGCCATAGACGCCAAACAGAGCGGCATGACCGTGGTTGGCTGTCGAATTGAGTCCTTGCATGTAATAGAGGGCGATTGGCGGATTGATCATAAATCCAAAGAGGCCGGCTCCAACCAAGTTCCAGAACAGCACCGCTGCAAAGAACATGAATGGCCAGCGGTAGTTGGACTCCCACACCGCGTTCTTTTCGATTTTGGCGTGGTTATACGCTTCGAACCCGACAATGGTAAGCGGCACCACTTCGAGAGCGGAAAAGGTCGCACCCACAGCCATCACCGATAGGGGTGTGCCCGACCAATACAAGTGGTAGGCCGTACCAAGAACTCCGCCTCCCAGGAAAATAATTGTTGCGAACAGAACCATAACGGTCGCAACTGAGACTCTCAGGAGCCCCATGCGAACGAACACTGTTGAAACAATGGCCGTCGCAAAGACCTCGAAAACGCCTTCTACCCAGAGGTGCACGACCCACCAGCGCCAATACTCCATGATGCTGATATGCGTGTTCTGTCCCCACATAAGGCCTGCGCCGTACAACAAGCCAATGGAAACGGCAGCGAGAACGACAAGGTAGATCAAAGATCCTTCCTTCTTGTCCTTAAGAACGGGCAGCAATGCGCGTAGGACAAGCAACAACCACAGCAGCAGACCAATGAAGAGATAGATTTGCCAGAAACGACCGAGGTCTACGTATTCGTAGCCTTGGTGACCAAACCAAAAATTTGCAGTCATGTCAGTAATGAAGCGATGTACGGCAGCCCATTGCCCGGCAAACGAGCCGACCACGATGACCAAGAGGCTGATGAAAAGAAAGTTAACCCCTAACCGCTGGAATTTCGGTTCATGGCCCGAAAGCAGTGGACCCACATAGAGTCCTGTCCCTAGCCAAGCGGTGGCAATCCAAAACACGGCCAATTGAGTGTGCCAGGTGCGCGTGACTGAATAAGGGAAGTATTCCGCAAAGGGCAAGCCGTACAAACCCTGCCCTTCGACGGCATAGTGTGCTGTGACGATCCCTAAGAGGATCTGAACGATGATCAAAGCGCCGACGAGCCAGAAGTACTTTGCCGTCGCCCGCATGGACGGGGTGACTGTGATACCCGCCAGCAAGTCCTTTTGGGAATAGCCATCCTCAGGTTCCATGTCGGCACGCCACACATCGTATTGCCGGGCGTAGTACCACACCAACGCGCCGATACCTGCCAAAAGCAGAACGACGGAAACGATGCTCCACAGAAATACCGAAGCCGTGGGCGTATTGCCCACCATGGGTTCGTGCGGCCAGTTACTTGTATATGTAATGGTATCATCTGGACGGTTGGTGACTGTGCTCCACGCGGACCAAAAGAAGAAGGCATTAAGAGCTTCAGCCTCGCCGTTTGTCAGAACCGCTCCCACTGGAAATGCGTAGTCTTTTCGCAGTGCCATGGCGGCAGCATCGCTGCCCTGAAAGAGCCTGCGGTAATGTTCACCAACAGTAGCGATGGCTCGCGCTCGGTCGGCGCTTACGGTGATCGTGTCCGTCTCGGGCCGGTAAGTGTTTTTGCGCATTTCCGCCTGCAGACTGACAAGCGCAATTTCTCTTTGAATATTTGCTTGATCGGAATCAGCTGACAACGAGGCCGCTCCGCCTATTGGAATCAATTCCAATAAAGCTTCGGCCTCTCTGTGCAGCCAGTCCGCACTCCAGTCCGGAGCCAAGTAGCTGCCATGCCCCCAAATTGACCCCTGCTGCATACCACCAAGAGATTGCCAGACGTTCTGGCCACGTTCGATTTCGGCGCGGGTGAAGAGAACTTCCCCAGAGTCCGATTGGACGACGGCCGGAATACCCGCGTCAAACCCGCGCGGACCTCCGCTTTCCGTGGTCTTCACCGACTGGCTGTCGATCACCCCGGCAGTCGCGGCAGCGGCCCGCCCCTCGGCCTCGCGGGTGCACGCCAGAAGCGCCCGGTTGACCTCCTGCCACGTCCCGTCGTCGCGCCACTTGTAGAAATAGTACTGAACCGAGCTGCGCGGCGGAAACTCGCCGGGCAGCATGCGCCACTGGCAGCCGCTGCGGGCCATGTACAGGATCGCGGTCATCACTTCCCGCATATCCGTCTTGCGCGGGCGGCCCAGAGCCCTTGCGGGCGGCATATGGGGTTCGATCACGCACCATTCGGTATCGCTCAGATCGCTTGCGTAGCGGTGCGCCTCGCGCTCATATTTCTCACGAGTGGCGTCAGTCCACATCTTGTTATCCTCCTTGCTGGCGAACACAACAAGGGAATCACAAGGGACTGATTCCACTCAATTCTTTTTCGGTCAGGCTCTGAAGAAGCTGGCTCATTAGGGCTTGTTCGTCCTTGATGAGTCTCAAAGACGTCGTGGGTCACTTATTGAATAGGAGAAGGCAGGCTAAAATTCGTAGCGTCGGCCGTTATACCTTAGGATCGCTCCCGACTCTTCCATGGTGAGACCCTCAATGACATCAATCATGCCGCGGATGGACTCCGCTGGCGTGATGAACCTCGGTCCGGGATTCTCGACCTTTTCCACTGCCACCTCGCCGGGCGTAACGATGGTGACGATGACGCCGTCTTCTTTGGCTTCGCGCGCCAGGTTGTACATGGCCGCATTCATGGCCGCCTTGCTGACCTTATACCAATAGGCGCCGTCCAACCCGCCGTAGTTAAAACTGTGGACACCCAGCAAAGCAGTGATGGCGATTACCTTTTTCTGCCGGCTGGCTTTGACGTTGTCATAAAACGCTTCGGTCACGCGCAGTGGGCCGATGGCGTTGACACTCATGAAGGTGTCGACGGTGGTGTAGTCCAACGATCCGAAGCTTTGACCGGGCCCTTGAAAATCGCCTGATACGCCCGCGTTATTGATTAGAACGTCGATGGGACGGTCTTCGTACTTTTCTTTTAGGACCTTGAGATGATCGCTGTTGGTGACATCAAGAAGTTCAATGGCAATGGTATCGTATTGACGCGCCAACTGTTGCAGCCGGTCGGCCTGCAAGGGTCGGCGGGTTGTGGCGATGACGGACCAGCCTTTGGCGGCGTATTGACGCACGAATTCTAGACCGATGCCCCGATTAGACCCTGTCACTAGAACAGTCGGCTGTTGGGCCGTGGCCGGTTGCGTGAAGGATCCGCTCATGAGGGCAACGGTCAACACCATCAGCATTTTTAATTTCGAGAAAGCCATCGTGCTTTTCCTGTGAGTGGGCGACGGGACGTGAACGCACAGAGTAGCGCGGTGCGGCGTCCAAAGGCCATGCTCCATAGCACGGGGAATTACTATAAGAGCTTGAAATATCTCTCGTTTTGGTCCGGTTGGAAGGGCTGGAGAGGCACCTGACTTTAACCCTTTGTTTGCCTTGAACAGGCATTTTCGGGAACAGTGGAGGGTGCCCGTACCCATTTGGACCACATATGTCCAGTGCGCGGCGGGCGAAAACAATCAGCCGGAGCGCAGCGGCCGCATGCCCATCATCTATTTTACCGGCGTCTGTGAGTTGGCTGTCATTGTCGGCATGTGGATCCCGCGTTTACAGCGTCTCACAGGCTATCTCTTGCTGATTTTTCTCATTGCCGTGTTGCCGGCCAATATTTGGGCGGCGGCCAACAGCATTCCATACGGCGGCAATATCAATGGACCCATGTATTTGCTGATCCGTGTGCCCTACCAGATTTTCCTACTGTGGTGGGTGGCCTGACGCATCAGAAGCCGCGTATTACGATCCGCCGGCTTGCGGCCGCCGCGAATGTTGTTCCAAAGCGCCTTAATGGTTTCCTTTGGCCCGTTCGGCCAGGCCCACCAACCGGCAACCCAGGTGATAAAGCTGGCTTTCAAGGCTGCCCGGTCGGCACAGCTGCGGCAGAACACACCGGCCACTGCTTTGCGGGTCAGTTTGGTGCCCCGGCCCCAGACCATATCGAAAATGACGTAGCGGGGCTGCGCCGTGACTTTGCCGCATTGGCAGACCTCCGGTTTGATGGCGCCTTCTGTTTGAGTGTGCGCAGACGTGCCGGCTCCTTTTTCTGTATTGGCTTTTGGTGCCTCTCGTGTCTGCCCTGGTTTCTTGGATGTATGAGTCCGGCTTTGGCCTGCACCGCGCGCCGAATACCGGCCGGTCGGACGGGGCCGGGATCGGCGACCGGGCGTTTCCGCATCCGTGTCCGTTCTCGCTTTTGATTTCTTTTTGGCTTTTGAGGCGGGAGACGATTTGTCGTAGGCCGTACGTTTCGCCGGATCGGACAACGTCTCATATGCTTCGCTGAGGCGTTGAAACTGTTTTGCCGCGATGGGCGACGGGTTGATGTCAGGGTGCAGCCGTTTTGCTTTCGAACGGAAGACAGATTTGATGGCATCCGCATCCGCCGTGTCTGACACGCCGAGCATGGTGTAATAGCCCTTGGGATCGCGTCTGAACTCGCTCACCAGGTATTGCGACAGGAAGCATCTGAGCCATTTCCGCGGCGCTGACAAAATGCGCCGAACCGGTCGCCAACAGAAAGACAGAAAGACCGGCTCGCCCCCGCACCGGCCAGGACACGTCTTTGTCGGGCCGCATGCGGTCGAACACGGTCAGGAGAATAACGGGCGCGAGCAAGAGAAAGGTAAGCGGTAAAAGCATGGGTTATCCTTCGGCGAAGGCGCTCATTGAGAACCGCCGCTGAAGGCTTTTCAAGCCTTTCGATAAGTCCGTCTTAAAATTGAGATGATTGTCTTACAAAACCCGGGCGTCCTGCTTGCGGCGATGGAGTTCGAGACCCATTTCGTCCAAGTCGATCTGCTCCAGGCGGTTTTCTTCCCGCTCTTCTTCTTCGTCCCGCTGCTCTTTGGTGATCTCGAAGGTCTTGAGCCGCCGGTAGGCATCGGACAGTTCGTCCCGAGCGCGCTCGATCTGAGCCCGCACTTGGGCGAGGGCATCCATAAACTGCTGGCGGCGGATGTCCCAATGTTCCAGATAGGCGGAGAAGGTTGAGCCTTCCCAGATACCCGCGTTTTCCATAAACGCCGCTTCCGCTTTTTTTCGGCAGCCAAGGCATCCAAGCCGCCCAAGATATTCTCTTCACGACGCAATAACGTCGCCATGGCCCGCTGACGTTCATCCACTTCGAACTTGCGCAGGCGGATGAGTGTTTCAATCTCTTTGGTGGCCATGGCCGGTCACTTACTCCGCGGCCTGCGGGTCGGCCGGCAGTTGCGGGACAGGAACAGTCTCACCAGATTCCAGAATGGCTTGTGCCTGTTCTTCTGTGATTTCGGCCTGAAGATCCTCTTCCAGGGCGGCAACCGGGTCTGCCTCGGGAGGTGTGAGAACTTCGTTCAGGAGTCGGTAGCAGGTGTCCAGATCCGTGTGCTGTTCTTTTGTCTGTCGCAGAAACTCTTCGATCCGGGGATAGTAGATCATGGCTTCGTCCACTTCGGGATTGGACCCGCGGCGGTAAGCGCCGAGACGAATAAGTTCAGCCATGTCTTCATAAGTGGAAATAAATTTGCGGGCTCGGTCGAGCATTTCGTTTTGTTCATCAGTGTTACAGGCCGGCATCGTCCGGGAAATGGATTTGAGCACGTCCACAGCCGGATAGCGTCCACGTTCGGCGATGGACCGATTGAGGACGATATGACCGTCAAGAATGCCGCGCACAGCGTCGGAAATGGGTTCGTTGTGGTCATCGCCTTCGACCAGCACCGTGAACAGGCCGGTAATGTTCCCTGTGCGCTTGCGGCCGGGTCCCGCCCGTTCCAAAAGCTTGGGCAATTCGGCAAACACCGTCGGCGTGTACCCTTTTGACGCCGGCGGCTCACCGACGGACAGACTGATTTCCCGTTGCGCCATGGAGAAACGCGTGACGGAGTCCATCAGGCACAGCACGTTCTTGCCTTGATCACGGAAATATTCGGCCATGGCCAAAGTCACATAAGCGGCTTGGCGACGCATGAGCGGCGGTTCGTCGGAGGTGGCGACAACAACCACAGACCGGGCGAGACCCTCTGGCCCGAGGTCGTCTTCGATGAACTCGCGCGCTTCACGGCCACGTTCTCCGACCAGTCCGACCACGGTGACGTCGGCGTTGGTGTAACGCGCCATCATCGAAAGAATGGTGGATTTGCCGACCCCGGATCCCGAGAAAATTCCCATGCGCTGGCCATGGCAACAGGTGGTGAAAGTGTTGAGCGCGCGCACGCCCAAATCAAGTTTGGAACCGGTGCGCTTTCGGGTGTGTGCCGGAGGTGGTGATGCTTTGATGGGATAAGGCACGTCGCCTGACGACAGCGGCCCCTTATCATCGACGGGACGTCCCATGGCACTGATGACCCGGCCGAGCCATTGATCATCGGGGAAGATCGCCGGTTGGCTTTCGCCGATTTCAGCCCGGCAGCCGAGACCGACTCCTTCGAGGGGCCCGAACGGCATCAGAAGAGCCCGCCCTTCCCGGAATCCGACCACTTCACAAGTGACTTTGCAGTCATTACGGGCAATGACATTGCACCGGTCGCCGACGGAAAGATTGCTTTGAACACCCGTGACTTCGACAAGCAATCCCTGCACGGCAGAGACACGGCCGAAAATCCGGTGCACCGGCAACCGGTCCATATCGTTGATCAGTGTTGAAATATTGACTGCCACCTGACCCTTTGCCCCATTCCATTGGCCATTGTTTGACCCTACGCCAGAACCCCCAGCCTCACCACTCACCCCGGGACCCTGATCTACTTACGGTCGTGAAAGCCGATGCTAGCCGCTCGACGTTAACGCCCGGTAAAGGCTTCCCAACCGGTTGGGCACTTGAGATAGCCCGGAATTCTGCGACTCGGCGGGGCAACTGGTCTGTTTGGGCCGGCCGTGATATATTAAGGTTTGTTAAGGACGGGACTGGAGCGGAAGGGGCTGACGGCCATGCGTATTCTATTGGTTGAGGACGATCCGGCGACAGCGCAGACCATCGAAGCAATGCTGCGCAAAGAAGACTGGGTGGTGGACACCACCGACATGGGCGAAGACGGCATCGAAATCGGCAAGTTGTATGAATACGACCTCGTGGTGCTTGACCTCATGCTGCCCGATATGGATGGCCTTGATGTGCTGCGCCAGCTGCGTAATTCGAAGGTCGAAACGCCGGTTCTGATTCTCTCAGGCCTGACCGAACCGACAAAGAAAGTTCAAGGGCTCGGGATCGGCGCCGATGACTACCTCACCAAACCCTTCAATCGCGAAGAACTGTTGGCGCGCATACAGGCCATTGTCCGGCGCTCCAAAGGGCATGCGCAGCCGAAAGTGGAAGTGGGCAAGCTCACCGTTCACTTGGAAGCGCGCACTGCCGAAGTCGAGGGTGAGCCGCTGCACTTGACGGGCAAAGAATACGGCATTTTGGAGCTGTTGGCCCTGCGCAAAGGAACGACCCTGACCAAGGAGCAGTTCCTCAATCACCTCTATGGCGGTATGGACGAACCCGAACTTAAGATCATTGACGTCTTCATTTGCAAGCTGCGCAAAAAAATCGCCAACGCCACCGGCGGCGACCATTATATCGAAACCGTATGGGGCCGCGGCTATGTCTTGCGCGAAACGTCTGCTGCTGAAGATTTACCGCCAGCGAAAGCCGCTGCCGGTTAACTTGCGACTGCTTCGGATTGCCCCAAGGGTAGCGCCGGTTTGGCACAGAGACACGTGGCAGCAATCCACAATTCCTGCTTAATGGGACGACCGGTCATGCTATAGGTCTGGCCATGACCTCAGACCATCACGAATCACTGTCCAGGGAAGAACCCTCGCAGCGAGCCTCCAATCGGTCCGTTGGGCTGCTTTTTGCAGTGGTGTTCGGGCTCATCGGTGCCTGGCCTCTTTTTGGTGACGGACCGCCCCGCGAATGGGCTTTGGGAATTGCCAGTGGATTGGTGGTGCTTGCACTGGCCTTGCCGCGCGCTTTAACACCTTTGACCTGGCTATGGCTGGGCTTGGGTCAGATCCTTCATCTTATCGTGAGCCCGATTGTTCTAGGGCTGGTATACGTGGTTGCGGTGATCCCGACAGGGCTTTATGTGAGGCTCACGAAAAAAGATCCGCTCCGGCTAAAGCGTGATCCAGACGCAGAAAGTTATTGGATCGAACGTGACCCGCCGGGGCCGGATCCCAAGTCGCTTCCGCAACAGTTCTAAGTCCGGTTTATGTCGTTTATTTCCGAGTTCTGGCAGTTTCTAAAGGTGCGGAAAAAGTTCTGGTTGCTGCCCATGGTGATCATGCTGGTGCTGTTCGGTGGGCTGATCGTTCTGGCCCACGGCAGTGCTGTGGCACCCTTTATCTACACGATTTTCTGAGTCAAACACGCAGGCGTATCCCCTTGCGCATTCTCGGCCTTTCAGCCCTTTACCACGACAGCGCCGCGGCCCTTTTGGTCGACGGCCGCATTGTTGCCGCCGCGCAGGAAGAACGCTTTACCCGCAAGAAACACGATTCCTCTCTGCCAACCCATGCGATCAAGGCCTGTTTGGAGATCGGCGGGTTAGAACCAGCAGATCTGGACATTGTCGCCTTTTACGAAAAGCCGTTCCTGAAGTTTGAACGTCTGCTTGAAACCTACGCCGCCTTTGCACCACGGGGGTTTTCTTCCTTCCGGCGCGCCATTCCTGTGTGGATCAAAGAAAAACTGTTTCAAAAAGATACGCTGATACAGCACCTCAAGGCATTCGATCCCGATGTGGATTGGGCGGCGAAGCTCATTTTCTCTGAGCACCATTTAAGCCATGCGGCGTCGGCCTTCTATCCCTCTCCCTTTGAGGACGCAGCGGTATTGACCATGGACGGTGTGGGGGAATGGGCAACCACATCGTTGGCGCATGGCAACGGCAGCGCCTTGACTGTCGAGAAAGAAATTCATTTTCCCCATTCCCTCGGCTTGCTCTATTCGGCGTTCACCTATTACACGGGGTTCAAGGTCAATTCCGGAGAATACAAACTTATGGGGCTGGCCCCTTATGGACGGCCGCAATACCGCCAGACCATCCTCGACCATCTGATCGATCTTAAGCCCGACGGGACCTTCCGGTTGGATCAGAGTTACTTTAACTACGCCACCGGACTGACCATGACCAATGGGAAATTCGACGCCCTTTTCGGTGGACCACCACGCGATCCGGAAAGTGACATCACCCAAAAGGATATGGATATCGCTGCGTCCATTCAGGCGGTCACCGAAGAGGCCGTACTTCGCCTCGCCATAAGCATTCAAGCAGACACGGGTGCAAAAGCCCTTTGTCTCGCCGGCGGCGTGGCTCTGAACTGTGTCGCCAATGGTAAAATCCTCGATCAAAACATTTTCGAACACCTTTGGGTGCAACCGGCAGCAGGCGATGCCGGCGGTGCGCTTGGAGCGGCCTTGGTCGCCCACCACCTTCACAATAGAGCAGCGCGCGCGCCGGTACCCCAAGGCGACGGCATGGCCGGGTCCTATCTCGGTCCGTCCTATGATCAGGCGGACATCGAACAGCGTTTGACGGCCGCCGGCGCCGTTTTTGAAACCGTTTCGGACGAAGAGACATTGATCGACCGGACAGCCCGCGCACTAGCCGACAGCAAAGCGGTGGGATGGTTTCAAGGGCGTATGGAATTTGGCCCACGTGCGTTGGGCGCCCGATCCATTCTTGGCAATCCAACGGACCCGGCCACCCAAAAGACGCTTAATCTCAAGGTTAAGTTTCGCGAGAGCTTTCGCCCCTTCGCGCCCGCCGTACTGCGCGAGGAGGTGAGTGACTGGTTCGATCTCGACGAAGACAGCCCATACATGCTGATTGTCGCGCCTGTCACCAATGACCATTGTCTGCCGTTGTCCCGCTTAGATCTTGAGCGACGTGGTCTCGACCGGGTCAATGCTCTCCGTTCAGATATTCCGGCCGTTACCCATGTGGATTTCTCAGCCCGCATACAGACGGTCCATAGGGAGACGAACCCCCTCTTCCATGCCCTGATTTCGCGGTTCAAGGTGCTTACGGGCATTCCTGTGCTTGTGAACACCAGTTTTAATGTTCGCGGTGAACCGATCGTATGCACCCCAGAAGACGCCTTTCACTGCTTCATGGCAACGGGGATGGATCTCCTCGTCATCGGCGACTGTATTCTTGAAAAGTCAGCCCAGGACCCTGATCTCAAGGAAGACTACGTGGCCTTTACAGAGCTTGATTGAAAACAAGCGGCTGATGGGTAACAAAAACCTCTCTAACCCGCTTCCGCCGCTTTGGTCCTGGAACTGTGACTCCAATCGCCCACGGCAATGGATTGAGAAATAGGACGATCAGGACGATTGACGCCAAACACGCCGATGTCGGGCTCAATCGCAATGAAGTTCTTGGAGATTCCGGCCGTGGTTTCATGCACACCGAGGTACAACGCCCCATCGTCAGACAACAAGCGGGATACTCGGCCGAGAACACGCATTTTGGTATCCTGACTGAAATACATCAAAACATTCCGGCAGAACACAACATAAAAGGCACCGAGCGGGTACAGCTCATCAATCATATTCCAACGCTTGAATTCGATTCCCGCCCGCAGCACGTCTTTGATTTGCCACTGATCATCGGCTTTCTTCTCAAAATCTGTAATGAGCATGCGCACAGGCAGGCCTGCCGCAATAACATCGCTAGCGAGTAGACCTCCTGTCCTGAGGACACGCCGCAGCAGAGTATACGAAAGGTCTTCTTGTCGCGTCGTACTCTCAAAATATTGGGCAATGTGATTGT
Organism: Rhodospirillaceae bacterium; assembly: GCA_965207985.1. GTDB lineage: Bacteria > Pseudomonadota > Alphaproteobacteria > Rhodospirillales > Rhodospirillaceae > CBDBND01. The sequence continues at coordinate 270,605 of CBDBND010000033.1, forward strand.
CCGGAAATGCTCGAAGGGTTTCCAATCGCGAAAAAATGCGGTTTCAAGGGTCATCATTAATTCGACAACCTCTTCGGCCAAGCCGCTATCGCCGTTACGAAGATAACCAATAAGGTCTTCCAGCCCTTTCATACGCCGCCGCCGGATAAGCGGTGCCAATCTGTTTTCCAACAGATAGGATTTGTCGCGCGTCAGAACCAGCCCGGAGCGTTCGTTTAACAAGTTGGCGATGAATTCAAAATCATCAGGCTTCATGACGCCGCCCGAGATTTATCACCCATTTTACTGGCTGTTGTGTTTTACGCATGTATGACAGGAGAAACCACATCAATCGAGCACACCAATGATTTCAAACTTGGCACGAACGATCTCGCTATCAAACGGCTTCATGATGTATTCATCAGCACCGGCATCCAATGCCTTTTGTATGTGCTCTACGTCATTTTCCGTGGTGCAGAAAATAACCCGAGCGGTGTCTCCATTTGGAATTTTCCTGAGGGCCTCCAAATACTCCAGGCCATTCATATTGGGCATGGCCCAGTCGAGCAGGACCACGTCAGGCATGCTTACTTTGCTGGCGTCCAAGGCCTTAGCACCGTCTTTGGCTTCTTCAACTTTGAACCCGAGGTCTTCGACGATTCTGCTCGCCACACGGCGAATCACACGTGAATCATCAACCACTAAGCAACGCTTCATTCATGCTCATTAGAGGTGCATCGGCTCCTGCATGGAACCCTGGCCTCCAATCCCCCCAATAACGATCCCTGGTCTAGGGTGTGGACTCAATTGATCCAGCATCTTATGGCGAAGAGTTGGATCATTGCGAGGAAGTTTTTGGCTGATTTCTCGAAGCGCGTTGCTAATCGGCGCATGTCTTTCATCTTGCAGAAGAACCGCTCGACGATGGTCCTTTGGGCATAGAGGTTTGGATCGTGCGGGATAGGATGACGCGCGTTGCTCTTTGAAGGAATGACAGCCAGCGCTCCTTCATCGGCGATCTGCTGCCTGATTTTGGCGGTGCCATAGGCCTTATCAGCGACGATGGCGAGCGGGGCCTTTTCCCAATCCAGGAAAGAGCCCATGGCTTGGCTGTCATGGACCTGCCCGCCGGTGATGTCCAGCCGGAGCGGGCGGCCCTTGGCATCTACGGCCGCGTGAACCTTACTTGTGCGACCCGCGCGTGAGCGTCCAATACCTTCTGCCAAGCCCCCTTTTTTGACCCTGCCGCTGCGCGGTGAGCCTTGACGATGGAACTGTCAATGAAGATCAGACTGTCCTCGCACTGCTTGGCAAGAGCATCGAAAATGCCTTGCCATACACCCCGCTCACCCCATCGGGTGTAGCGGTTATAGACCGTGGTCCGCGGGCCGTAACGCTCCGGTAAGTCCCGCCATGGGGCACCCGTGCGCAGAATATAGAAGATACCGTTCAAGACCTGACGGTCATCCTTACGCTGAGGACCGCGCCCCTGTTTGGGAAGAAGTGGGCCGATCACCGACCACTCCTCATCTGTCAAATCAAACCGTGCCACTCTTGCCTCCAATAAAAGAGGCTGTGAATCACACCTGCTTAGGTAAAATCAAGACATTGAATTGGGTTCACACCCTAATTCAGCACTTCTGTTTCAATACTTTAGAGTGTTCCAAACCATCCTCAAAGCGAGAGGACTTACCCGATTGCGGCTCGACACAAAATTGTTGGATCGCTGGCCCTATGGCTATCGCATTCCTCTTGAGCAACCCTACGTCCAGGATGCAGTCGTCAGCACACCGTCGGCGCCATTCGTTATGTCGATTCGCCCTCCTGATAGAGCCACCAGTTCACGAACGAGATAAGCATGGACAGTCAGAGGCGACATGTCCGGTGAATCAGTATCGCCAACCAAGCGAACAATATCCTCCCGCATACTTACCGAGTCTCGCGACGGTTTGTTGAGAACCGAAATGGAAGTTTGTTCCTCACTCTGCGAAGCCTTAACAGATAGCGTCTTGCAAGCGGGCTGCACTTCGAAACCAAGAAGAGAGATGTTTGCCAAAATCTGAGCGGCTTGATCGCCTAATCTTTGACCGAAAGGGTCGAGGTTGTTCGGCTCCGGCCAAACGAGTGTCGGCCCTCCTGACGGGCCCGATGTCGCAATCAAATATTCTTCTAGGGATTGTCCAAGCTGGTCCAAAGAAGTTGATCCGCTACCGACCCATCCGAAAGCGATTCTCAAGAATTTCAATTTTCGAGACGCGGCCTCGGCGCTCCCAGACAATAAATTAAGTGTCTCATCGTCAATCAGTGATGGATCCGTTCCCATCAGCTCGACACCGGCAGACACGGCACCAAAGGGACCTGCCAGATCATGACACAGGCGGGTACAGAGCAATTGCGCTACTTGAAGCGGATCGTTCATTTCCGATATTTGCCTTTCGAACGTGCTTTTTGAAGCATAGCAAGACTGCAACCCGCCGCCCAACGGCTAATACGCCGGTTTTCTTTACTCTCAACTTGAGGCTGAGCTGTGAGGAACCATATAAGGGCGAGCGTTGATGCTTGCCCTATGGGGTATCCTTACGATATTTGATGACCATGATTGACCCTTATGGAAGGCCTATTACTTATCTTCGCGTATCGGTGACGGACCGGTGCGATCTCCGGTGCGTGTATTGCATGTCGGAAGATATGGTGTTCCTGCCTAAGCGGGATCTTTTAACTCTTGAAGAGTTGGACCGCTTGTGCAGCGCCTTTATCGACCTTGGAGTTCGCAAACTTCGCCTTACCGGTGGAGAGCCTTTGGTGCGGCGTAATGTGCTGTCTTTGATTGAGTCTCTTGGCCGTCATGTTAAGGCCGGAACGTTGGATGAACTGACGTTGACGACCAACGGCACGCGCCTAGCTGAATTCGCGGACCAATTGGCGGAAGCCGGCATATGGCGCATTAACGTCTCCCTCGATACCCTAGATGCGAATCGCTTCCGTACCATCACGCGCTGGGGCGATCTCAACAAAGTGCTTGCGGGGTTGGATGCCGCAAAAAAGGCTGGTCTTGAAATCAAGATCAACACCGTTGCCATGCGTGACGTCAATGAACATGAACTCTCCGATATTGTCGCATGGTGCGGCGAACAAGATTTCGATTTGACCTTTATCGAAACCATGCCCATGGGTGATATCGACGGCGATCGGACCCAACAATATTTGCCGCTTTCCATGGTCAGAGCGCAGCTAGAGCGAAAGTTCACGTTGGTAGACACGGATTTCCAAACAGGGGGGCCGGCACGTTACACAAACTGCCGCGAAACGGGAAAGCGCATTGGGTTTATTACACCCATGACTCATAATTTTTGCGAGTCATGCAACAGAGTGCGATTAACCTGTACCGGCACACTCTACATGTGTCTCGGCCAAAACGATGCGGCTGACCTGCGCCAGCCTCTGAGGCAGAGCGAAAGCAATGAGTCTCTTACGGCCGCCATTCACGAAGCCATCAGCCGTAAACCCAAGGGACACGATTTCATCATTGACCGGCGTCACAATCGCCCGGCCGTGGCACGCCATATGAGTGTGACAGGCGGTTAGGCACAGAGCCCCCCACTCTGTATACTGGCACGGCGCACCGGCTTTAGGTTTTTAACTTCAGACGTATGCATCCTCATGAGCACCAGTGAAAAACGCGTGGCTTTTGTCGCAACGAAAATCGAGCCCGCTCAGTTGGGTTTGGAAGCTCTGCGCCAACGATATGGGGATGTCTCTCCAGAAGATGCAGACATCATCGTTGCTCTAGGCGGAGACGGCTTCATGCTTGAAACGCTGCATACGTACATGCCGTTGTCCAAACCGGTATTCGGCATGCATCGGGGTACTGTGGGTTTCTTGATGAACGCTTACACCGAAGACAACCTCATGGAGCGCCTCGACAATGCGGACAAGGTTGTCCTTCATCCGCTGAAAATGACCACCATCGCCGCCGATGGGGAAGAGCGGTGGGCCGTGGCCATCAATGAAGTTTCGATGCTGCGGGAAAGCAGGCAAGCTGCCAAGTTGCGGATCTATATCAATGACAGATGCCGCATGGACGAGCTCGTTTGTGACGGAGCACTGGTGTGCACGCCTGCGGGAAGCACGGCCTATAACTTGTCCGTCCATGGGCCAGTCCTTCCGTTAGGCGCCAATCTGCTCGCCGTCACCCCGATCAGTGCTTTTCGTCCTCGGCGGTGGCGGGGCGCGATCGTACCCGACAATGCCGTGGTCAAATTTGAAATTCTTGAGGCAGGGAAACGTCCCGTCAGCGCCGTCGCCGACCGGGCGGAAGTTCGCAATGTTAAGGAAGTTATCGTCGAGGAAGACCGGTCCCTGTCCATAAATCTGCTGTTTGATTCTGAACACAATCTGGAAGAACGCATTCTGGCCGAACAGTTTGCGCCGTGACTGTTCGCGACATTAATTTGGCGGATTCCGAGCCTGTTGCCGCCACACCCCGCCGTTTGATCTTTAGTCTGGCCCTGGGAACCGCGGGCGGCGCGCTGTTCAATTTCTTATCTCTGCCCCTGCCGTGGATGTTGGGTGCCATGGCAGCAACAGCGATAGCGGCCGTGGGCGGTCAACCCATCGCCATGTCGCGCTACGAAAGACCGGCCACCACAGGCTCCGCCCTTACAGCCCTTTCTCCCGCCGACGTAGCGCTGCTGATCGGTTGCGGCATCGCCGGATTATGGATCGGCAACCGGTTTTCCTTGCCTGCCGGTTCTTTGGCCGGACCCTTGGCCTTCAGCGCGGCCATTCATCTTGCGGGCTTGACCGCTTCGTCGCCGCCCGGTGTGCTGGTTGCCGCCGCGCAAGTGGTTCTTGGTACGTCCGTTGGGGCCCGTTTCGCCGGGCTGACCTTCAGCACGACAAAGCGCACCATTATCCTTTCCGCCGTCATTACGGCTGTCATGCTTCTGTTAAGCGGCGCCATTGCTTTTGTTGTCGGGCCTGCAATCGGCGTCAATCCGATGGCGCTGTTGCTGGCACTGTCGCCGGGAGGGGTCACTGAGATGAGCCTTATGGCTCTGGCGCTCAATCAGGACATCGCATTTGTCACCACCCACCATGTGGTGCGTATTGCCCTGATCGTCATGATCGGACCGGCGGTGTTCGCTCTCCTGACCCGGTACCTTCGTAAGCGAGTGGATCTCCCTACGCCCACGAAAACCCAGGAATAGTGGCCCATGGTTCACGCCCATAGGACTGTGCCAGTTGGTGGGCCTTGGCGGGGTCGACCGGTTCACCATAGCGAACACCCAGCACCTCGGCATGAATGCCGCCGGTGCACCATATGGCTTTAAGCCCTGAGGCTTCGGCACCGGCCACATCTGTTTCCAACGCATCGCCCACCACGGCAATACGGGTGTGGTCTTTAACCCCCAGCTTCTCGGCAGCCAGGTGATAGACCGCCGGATCTGGTTTGCCGCGGTAGGCCACGCGACCCCCCAGTGTTTCGTAATGCCGGGCTATAGCGCCCGCACAGATGACCCGCTTACCTTCGCGGATGACAACGTCATCGGGATTGGCGCAGACCATGGGAAGGTTTTTCTCCGCCGCCTCCTGGAGAACATCGGCATAGTCATCCACTGCGTGGTGCAACTCGACAGGCCCGGTGTTGAGAACAAAATCGGCTCCCTCCAAAATCGACAAACGCTCGATGTCCGTTTCTTCAAGGACACTGACGTCCCGCTCTGGGCCAATGTGAAAAGCGCGCTGGCCAAGGGCAGCAAAAAAATCATCAGTCCGTGATGTCAATTCCTGCCACGTGGCTTCGCCGGAGGAAAAAACGTCGCCATAGAGATCGCGTGCAATTCCCATGGCTGTCATGCTGTCCACCAGCAAACGGCTGCGGCGGGGAGCGTTGGACAGCAAAATGGTCGTAAGACCGGCTTGCTTAAGCGCCTCGAGGGTTTCCACCACACCCGGATACGCCGTGGCCCCATCATGAATCAGACCCCAGAGATCGAGAATTAAACCATCGAGCTGATCAGAGACCTCGGAGAGTCCGCTCAAGGTTCTCATGTCCCGCGCTCCGTTCGGTGATCGGCGCCCACGGCATCGCCGACAGAAGTAAACCCATCGGCTTTGAGGAGATTGCGCAGATCCGACTTAATGCGGGCAATCAATCCCGGTCCTTCAAAAACGAGCGCAGAGTACAATTGGATGAGACTGGCGCCCGCCCGGATTTTTTCATAGACATCTTTGCCGGATGAAACGCCGCCCACGCCGATAAGGGGAATGCGCCCTTCCGTCCGTGAATACATGGTTCTGAGCAGTGACGTTGACAGGTTCATCAAGGGGGCACCGCTAAGTCCGCCCTCTTCCCTTCGATGCTTTGAGATCAGGGAGTCCGGGCGGGCGATGGTCGTGTTTGAAATCACCAAACCGTCAAGATTTTGTTCAAGTGCGACAGCGGCAATGGCGGAGATATCGTCGTCCGTCAGATCGGGAGCGATTTTGACCAGGACGACGGGAGGCCGGGTCAGGTTTTGTTGTGCGAGAGCTTCACGAACCGCTGCCACAATAGAACCAAGCGCGCCCGGATCTTGCAGGGCGCGCAAACCCGGTGTGTTTGGGGAGGAAACGTTTAGGGTCAGCATATCCACATGGGGGGCGAGACGTGCCGCTACCGCAGCGTAATCGCTGGCAGCGTCCGTTGAGTCTTTGTTGAGCCCCATATTGGCAGCCAATGGTCCGGGAAAGGAGTTGGCATCAAGCTGTGAAAGCCGTTGTTCAACGATATCAACGCCTGCACTGTTCAAACCCATCCGGTTGATGATTGCTTGGTCTTCCGTCAACCGAAACAGCCGGGGCGATGCATTACCTGGCTGCGCGTGTCGGGTGACTCCGCCGATTTCGATAAAACCGAATCCTAGTCTGTACAGCCGGGATACGGCAGCAGCATCCTTGTCAAATCCCGCTGCTAAGCCAACCGGTGATGGAAACGTCCGGCCCCAAAGGGAAACCGCAAGCCCTTCATCGTGGCCAGGATCTGGCAAAGCCCAGATTGGAGCCATCCGCAGCGCGCCCAGAGCTAGGCTATGCGCATGTTCCGGGTCCAGACGCCACAAAACAGGTTTCACCCAAGAGTAAATATCTGGCACGCTGGCTCAACCCTGCCTAACTACCGCCGAGTAGCCCGACCACCGGTTAGTCACCACACGGCAAACTTTGACAAGCTACAGCAAAACCTAAGGTTTTTTATTCTGCAGAATGCTTTCTTCAGGCTATAGTTGCCACGTCCTAAGGGGGAATAGCAAAGCGTTTTGTCACAAGTGCGTCCTGATCCTAAATTGTCTTCCCGTGGCCTAGCCCGCTTGATCGAGCAGGTCGGCAAAGCCTGTTATAACTTAGGCTACACACCTGGCCTTAATCCGGCACAGTGGGCGGCATTGCGCTATTTTCAGGAGTCCACGACGGACCGGCGTACCGTTACAGGATTCGCCAATTTTCAAGGCACCACCAAGGGGACAGCATCTCAGACCGTTGCCGCTTTGGTGCGAAAGGGCTATCTGAAACGGATTGCCGATAAGAATGACCGCCGCGTACATAGGTTGGTTTTGACCCCGGAAGGGGAATCCCTGGTCGAACAAGATCCATTGCAAGCGTTAGCGGATGCTGTTGACCGCCTTGATGAAAAAGATCGGTGGGCGCTTGCCGTTAATATGGAACGCGTTTTGCGTGAATTGATTCGCGCCTAAGATGTTTTTCGATAGTCGGTTGAATTAATATCTTTTGACAGGCTTCTATTCTTCTTGAACTACCGTTTCACCGGCAAGAACGCTATCAATTGCGTTCAGCAGTTCCTCTTTTTCAAACGGCTTATAAATTACGGCGTTGGCGCCAAATGTGGACGCCAAAGGCGCTGTATAGGTGAGCGGTGCGTTGGGAGCGCCACCCGAAATGACAACCACGAGAATATCATTGCCGGTGCCGCGAATCTCTTTGAGAAGCGCTATGCCGTCCATTTCCGGCATCCAGATATCACTCACGACCAAATCAAAGTCACCTTGGTTGATTTTGTCGAGTGCTTCTTTACCGTTAGACGCATCATCGACCTCATGGCCGGCACCGCTTAAAATTTCTCTGACCGATAAGCTGACTTCCGGCGAGTCTTCGACAAGGAGAACCTGCACAGTGTTTTTCCTTCGCAATCTGGAAATCGCGCTTAAGCGAGAAACTCCGGAATGTATACCATCGCCGTTGTTCCTCTATCAACTTCGCTGTCAATAGTAATCAACCCGCCCCAGCTGAGGACAATACTATAGACAACCGACAATCCGAGCCCGGTTCCTTTTCCTACGGGCTTGGTCGTGAAAAAGGGTTCAAAAATACGAGCGCGCGTATCTTCAGATATTCCGCATCCGGTATCTTCAACGGTAAGAAGCAGCCACCGGTGTCCCCGATTCGGCAATTCGAGGGTTTCCGCCTGCTGCTTGCTAAGTCTTTCAAGCAATAGTTTGATGGTCCCACCACTTTCCATCGCATCGGCTGCATTACGAATGAGGTTTATGACAACCTGTGACATCTGGGTCGGATTGACGAGGACTTGGGCATCTTCCACGAGAATATGCGTTTCAATGTCGATTCCGGGCGCCAGTCCGCTTTTCGCGAGCTGAACGGCATCCTGCACAATCGGTGCGATCACATGGGCACCGACAACCGGCGCGTCCTGACGTGAGAACGTCAGAATTTGACGGACAACCTCCCGTGCCTTGCGCCCACTCCCTGCAATGACGTCAAAGTACTTAAGGAGTTTTTCGTCGTGCTTGTCTAAAACTTCCTTACCCAGGTCCGACAGGGTGATGATGGGTTGCAGGAGGTTGTTGATTTCATGGGCAACGCCGCCTGAAAGTTTACCCAGCGCTTCCATTTTTTGCGATTCCATCATGGCATCAGCGCGGCGTCTGTCGTCCGTGATATCGCGCACGATAAGCGTATGAGCCACGGTATAGCTGCCTCGCATACTTGCCACCGGAGCAACGTCGACCTGGGCGAGAAATGGCGTTTTGTCTTGCCTGTGCAATGTCATTTCAAACGATTGGGCTTCACTGCGTTTGATCGACTCTATGAGGTGTTCAAAGGAAATCTCGTCGGTTTCATCACCCCTTAAACTCATTAGCGACGCGCCAATTAATCCGCCTTCTACGTATCCTGTAATGAACTCCAAAGCGGAATTGACGTAAAAGATTGCGGGCTCTTCTGATTCCGCAGTGAGAATAGCAACACCTATGGGAGAAGCTTGAAGCGCTTCGGTTAGAATCGTGTTGCGCGATACGAGCTCCTCGAGTTCTTGTTCGCGTTCCTTTGCATCCGTGATGTCCTGAATCGTGCCGAAAGTTGCGTACGATTTACCCTCTGCATCAAAAAGGACTCGTCCATCCAATCGTAACCATCTGGTCTGCCCGTCATTGCGAATGATCCGGTATTCAAACCCAGATGCTTCGTTACCTGAAACCAGATCGTTAACTAGCTTCTCCACAATATGCTTGTCGTCCGGATGAACGTATTCGTTGTATCCGGGCACAGCAGGGTCATAGGTCGCTGGGTTGAGGCCATGAATGTCATACATCTGGTGAGACCAGATCGACTTCATGGTATCCCAATACAGTTTGTAAGTTCCCATCCTGGTAATACGTGTGGCCTCTTCGAGCCGTGCCTCACTTTCCAGTAACGCAAGCTCCGACTCTTTCCGGTCGGTTACTTCCGTAGCGCGAATGACGCGGTAGGTTTCAACGGCACCACTTTCATTGCGTTCTTCGGTTTCGAACACTTGAGCCTCATACCAGGCTTTGTCGTGAAGAACTTGGAATCCGCGCTCCGCACGTTCCTGCCCAATGGCCTTAACCCTGCTTAGGATCTCCTCGAAAACTCCAGACAGTGCCGCATTGCGCAATTCTACGGCGGACTTGCCTAGTAGACGTTCTGTTCGCTCATTTGCGTCAACAATTTTATCGTTGGCATCGATCAAGATGAGGTGCGCAGGAGATAGATTGATGAGCGCGCGAGCGGTTGACCCCGATACGGTCGCCATCGGACCCGCTGCGGTTTCAGAGGCCGCATCTGCACGCGTTCGAAGATTTTGGGCTTCTTTATTCATCGGCTTGCGCCACTTGCGCCGTTATGGTCACTGTGCCCGTTCGCGAGCCGTCGTGTGTTCAATCGGTTTTGATTGTGGCACGAAACCGGTTCTTTCGATAGAGCCAGAATAATCCGACGAAACACCGTTCAGCGCGTCAGGCGCACATTAAAAGGTGTGACCAGTTTTTCGATCTCACTGACCTGTGAAGATTGTTTCTTATTATCCGCCGCCGCACCGTCTTCGATTGGCTCGTAATGCATTTCATCTTCGAAGACCATGCTTTCCAGGTAGTCGGCCACGCTTGTCAATTCAGCCGACTTCTTTTCATCAAGCTCCGCCGCACGTCGTACTTCCGCGGCGGCTTTCATTACCAGAATGGATGCTTTTTCTTCCGACACTCTGACATTCCCCGAGCAGTGAACGGCGCCAAACTGTTTTTCTAATGATAATCAACAGTCTACGACAGTCGCGTTAATAGCTGATTTTCGGCCAGACCTCAATGAAACGCACGGTCCCCCTTGGCACGCAACCAATGCGCGTTGAACGATATGCGCTGACTTAGGACGACGGCAGTATCAGAATTGCGCGGAAATCGTTGACATTCGTCCCAGTGGGACCGGGTGAAATCAAACCATCGACGGCATGAAAAAAGAGTTCCGAATTGTGATTGCGAAGATCAACATCTGGATCGCGGCCGTGTTCTCTCGCACGAGTTAAGGTATCAGGTGTCACAATGGCTCCGGCTGAAGAAGACACGCCGTCTGTTCCATCCGTATCACAAGACAGCGCCCATACTTGCGGATGGGCGTTCAATGTGATCGCCATTGCCATACAAAATTCTAAATTCGGACCCCCTTTTCCTCTTTGATCCAACGTTACAGTCGCCTCCCCTCCCGACAAAATGACTGTCGGTTGCTCAATCGATCCAACCGCTTCCAGAGCCTGTTGACCGAAAGACGCTGCCAGTGATTTTGCTTCTCCTTCAACGTAGTCACCAACATTGACCACCGCGAGACCGAGCGCTTTGGCATGGCGCTCAACGGCCGATAGCACATCTTTGGGTGAAAGGATGAGCTGGTTGGTCACCGTATGTTGGATGGTTTTCGGCGTTTCCAGTCTGCCGTCATGAAGCATTTCGATAATGGGAGCGGGAACATCGATTCCGGTATGCTCAAGAATGTCTAAAGCATCTTCACATGTTGTGGGATCCGCCACCGTAGGACCCGATGCAATAACCGACAAATCATCCCCGGCGACATCGGACACAAATACGTTATGCATGGGTGTGTCGCCCGCAAGTAGGGCAAGGCGTCCACCTTTGATTGCGGATAAGTGTTTGCGGACCGTGTTGATTTGATGGATGGAAAGGCCCGAGGAAACGAGCGCATCCGTAATGAATTGCTTGTCTGATAATGCCAGTCCGGTAACCGGTTGCACCAACAGAGATGACCCGCCGCCGGACCAAAGTCCGACGATGAGCGCGTCGGACGGAGCGTTTTGCACCAGCGACATGATGGCCTTCGTCGCCTCCCCGCCGCGTTCGTCGGGAATCGGATGAGCGGCTTCAACGACGGTGATGGCCCTGGTGGACGTACCATACCCATCGCGGGTAATGACCGTGCCTGACAGATCGGTTCCCCAGGACTGCTCGACACCTGACGCCATGGCACTGGCGGCTTTTCCGACGCCGACGACAATCACCGGGCCGGCAGGTCGCTCTGGCAGGCTTGCCTGAACAGCAGCGGCTGGATCCGCCGCCTGTAATGCGGTTTCAAAGAGAGCTAAGAGACTTTCGGCGGGGTCGGGAGTCATGCACACATCCAGGTTTGATCCGTATGTGAGACGGCTTCGCCGGGTGCCATCCCGCCTAGAAATTGTAGAACACAGAATTGGCGGCTACGATAGTGACCTCAGGAGAGCCCGATGACGGTAGCGTTACCCCTTTTGCCCGAAAAGTTTCAGGATCCGTCGATAACCGCGGACGGAAAATCTAGAGCCCAAGTAGCGCTGGATACGCTGCGCACCCTTTGGATCAACACTGGTACTCTGTGCAACCTCACCTGCCGGAACTGTTACATCGAATCTTCACCAACGAACAACAGGTTGGCATACATCAGTGCCGAAGAGGTGAGCGCTTATCTGGACGAAATAGAAACCATCGGGCTGGGCACGGTCGAGATCGGCTTTACGGGTGGCGAGCCATTCATGAACCCTGATTTGCCAGACATGATGGAAGACGCTCTCAAACGTGGATTTAAGGTCATGGTGCTAACCAACGCCATGAAGCCAATGATGAAAATGTCCGACGCATTGTTGGACATTGGCGCCGCCTATGGGTCTCGCCTCACAATACGTATCTCCCTCGACCACCACACAAAAGACGGCCACGAACTGGAACGGGGCCCCCGCAGTTGGGAACCGACCCTCGAAGGCTTGCGCTGGCTGTCGGTCAATAACTTTCGCATTCATATTGCCGGTCGCATGTACATGGGAGAAGACGAACCAGATGCTCGCAAAGGCTATAAGATGTTGTTGGCACGGTTGGGTCTTGATTTGGATGCGGACAGTCCGGTCGAACTGGTGCTCTTTCCTGAAATGGATGCCACCCTGGACGTTCCGGAAATTACCACGGAATGTTGGGGCATCTTAGACGTCGATCCACACTCAGTCATGTGTGCGTCGTCTAGGATGGTCGTGAAGCGCAAGGGAAGCAGTAGGCCATCCGTCGTTGCTTGCACTCTTCTGCCCTATGACGAAGCATTTGACTTCGGACCGAAAATAAAGGACTCCACAGGATCCGTACCGTTAAACCATCCGCACTGTGCCCGCTTTTGCGTTCTTGGCGGCGCGGCATGTTCACAGGGTTAAACAATGTCACCGCCGGCCACACAATCCGCATTGCACCCTTTGTTCAGAGCGCCTTCCGTATTGCTCGATCTCGTTCAACAAGGAGAGACCCTGAATGTTGATGCCCATACGCCACTGTTCGCGGAAGGGGACCCCACTCAGTATCTGTATTGCGTAGCCGAAGGCACTCTGGTGATGAGCCGCTACAGTGTTTCAGGTGAACGGCAGATCATGGCCTTTCTTTTCCCTGGCGACTTTATCGGCATCACCTTTGAAAAAACCTATAGCATCGGTGTCGAGACACTTTCGAAATGCACATTGCTGCGCCTCGACCACCGTATCTTGGAGGATCGTGCGGCTAATGATCCCCAGGTTTGGCGCGCTTTGAACGAAGTGACGTGGCGGTTTTTACGCGGCTCGATGGAACTCACGTTCACCATCGGCCGTAAAAGCGCCGTTGGCCGTCTTGCCTCTTTCCTGATCTATCTGGCACTCAGACAAGGTGGTTTTGCAAGCGAAGGCACTGAGGTTCAGTTGCCCATGGGCCGACAAGATATTGGCGATTTTCTCGGCCTCACCATTGAAACTGTGAGTCGGTGTTTCACCAAATTGAAGGAGATGGAATGCGTTTCCCTTCCAAGCACGGACAAAGTTGTCATTTCGAATTTAGACTCCCTTAGACAAGCCGCCGACGTCATGGATTGATAAGTGACATAAAACGACCTCAACGAAAGAAATATCAGGGGACAAAAAATGAAAGCTGCTTTTCAATCGATTTTGCCAATTCTATTTGTCATTCTTTTGAATGGATTTGCCCACGCGGATAGCCATTTGATCACCGTCGAGCCGGGTGACGAATCCCAAATTCAGGAATTCGTCGTCATTGTTTCCGACATGGATTTAACACTGCCGGCTTTCACTGATGTCCTCAAATGGAAGGTCAAGCATGAAGGACTGGCGGATAAGACCGTCGCCCAATCCCGGGGTTTGCCCGTTGATACTCCCATCCATGAAGTACTGGTGGGATATGCACAGTCGAATTACGGGTTTGTCCGGCTGGTTGAAATCGAGGGAATCGAACAGGAACAAATTCGCCCTGACGCACGGTGGTGGGATGTAGGTGGTCTTCTCAATATCAACGTTCTGGTGAAAAGCAGCGAAAACGTCATTGACGGCCTAAGAGCGCTAGGCTGGTACACCCGCGCCATGCCCGAACCCTACGTCTATCCGGGCAACGTCAAAGGGGTCAGCATGATCATGATAGGGCCCGATGATCTCATGGTGTCCTTCCAGGAACGGCAGTCGCCACCGCTCAGCGGCTGGCCACCCTTTGATGGAGCAACCCACATCGAGGTGGGGTATGAAATCGTTACCGATCCGGCGGCTTGGACCTCGTTCTACAATGAGGTCGTCGGATTTTGGACACGGGACCTGAGTACGCGCGGCGGCGATACCAGCAAAGACATCGGCCCTAACGACTTTAGCCTGCCCCACAACGCCAGGGGATTGAACTACAGCGTTCTTGGCGGCGCCAAACCCCACGACCGCGAACAGTTGATGGGAGTCCGGAGTTTTCCCAATGCCACAGGCTATGATTTTTCCGACCGTGTGCGCCCGCCTAACATTGGCATAGCCAGCGCGCGCCTTCCCGTTGCCGACTTGGACGCTTTGGCTGACCGTATTTTAGCCAGCGGCCTTTCCCTCGCCGCACCACGTCAGATCGTCAACCTGGCGCCCTACGGCAAAGTAAAGATGTTGGCAGTCCGCACCCCTGGTGGCGGAAAACAATGGACGGAATTCTTCCAACCGAGCGCGGAACCCATGTCAAAAGACGAGTTTGCGCAATTCCTTGAAGGCGGTAAGCAGGGTGCGTGGACCGGCGTCGGTGGGGGGTCCGGTGAGATTTTCTTCAACGACGACGGGTCTGCCAAAGTCACCTTCGGACGCGGCGAAGCGGTCGGCACCTGGGCACTAAAAGGCAATGCCATTTGCACGTCGTGGACGACCCTACGGGACAGTCGGGAAAGTTGCGCCGTGTATTACAAACTGGCGAATAACGATTACCAGTCGTTTCAGATGAACGGCCAGGCCGAAGGGTTCACCACATTCGAGTAGAGCCGACGGGAGTTGCTTAATCGCACCGACGGCTGTGCTGAGTCTTAAACGTGATCTACCCTTGCAGGTCGGAATCCAGAAAAGCGCGCAGATGACGCGCCAGCACAGGCACGCCGACGTCGTAAATGCCGTGGGTTAATCCGGGCTCCTCAACAATCTGTCCGTTTTGGAGATGGGGGAGCACGGCACGGGTTTCGTCAGCCAATCCCCCATGCGTGTTCAATAATAGAACCGGCTGGGTGATCTGCTGGAACCGCTTAGCGGCAGGGAATCCGATGACGGCGTTATAGGCCCACCAAACATCGGCGCCTGATTGCAGGGATTCGATAAACAGATCGAAGGCGCGGTCCAATGGAATATTGGGGTTGCGGCCCTTGACGGCAAAACGCCATTTTTCTTCAAGTATCTTGCCGTCCTCGTCAATGGGTTTTGGTTTGAGCAGTTCCACCTGCTGCCTTTCCAGGTCTTCCCCTTGCCAAAACGGCACTCCTGTCAACACCACGCGGCGCACCAAGTCCGGTCGGGTGGCCGCAAGTTCGGAGGCGATGTACGTCCCGGTGTGATATCCCGAGACATCGACTTTGCCTTTACCGTTTTCCCCGTAGCCTAAGTTTTCCAGTGCCGTCGCCATGGCCTCACCGATTTCCGCCATGGTGAGCGGCGCTGGAGGTTTGGTGGAGTTGCCGTATCCCGGCGTATCAGGCGCGATGGCCACCCGGTCTTTGCCCAGTTCCTCTAAGAGATAAGAGAAATACACACCGGAATAGGGATTGGGATGAAAGATCACAAACGGGGCTTTGCCGGTATCGGTGTCAGGCGTCACCATTTGCATATGGATCTGACCGGTGGGCGCATCCGCGTAGACTCCGCGGGTATTGCCCTGCAGCGGACCGGGCGGTGCGGCCAATGTGCCGTGACTCCGGTCTTGCGCCGTTGCAGCAATTCCACAAGCCATAAACACGAACATGACCAAGCATGTGTAAAAGGTTTTCATGGCTCCCCTGTTCAGACGCTAAGCGCCGGTTTTGGTCGGTTCGGCAAAGCAGCAATAATGATCTGATTCCATTTGCTGCCCGCCGTGGTCATCGCCCTGCCGTTTCGGTCAAATATGGTGGTTGTTGGACTTCTGGGCGCCAGAAACGGTTTTGCCTCTGTCACTTCCACCGAATAGAAACCGGTCCTTTCTGACTGGTCTTGTCTTGGCGATAGAGAGTCATCACCAGACAGGAGCTGGATCAGAATATCCACTCCCGCATCGATCATTTCTTGTTTGTGTTTAGGCTCTGGGGAACCGCTTAGCTGTGCCAAAGTACCAGCCACAGTGTCCTTCACCAGTGGCTTCGACCGATCCGCAACGTTTATTGATCCATCAGGCTCCAAAAGGAGCGATACGTTTCTATGACGGATGCCACTCTCATCGAAATAGACGTCTGCACCGAACGTCAGAACAGTCTCAAATGCATGAGCACATTGAATAAGAGTGCCATAGGCGCCGCTGGACATATGGAGCAAACGAATGACGTTTTTAGGAAACGCAACCAATCTAATATTCTTGTCGTGAAGCTTTGCGTCGGCAACGGCTTTCACCATCCGCCTTACACATGGACCGACGTTCGACTCACCCGCACCCATTTGAACGGCAGCGACACTGATTCGCTCGGCGACGGGCATCGGCACGCCGGCATTGTGCATCGACCGGCTGAGCGTCGACCCATTGACTGCTAACGGGATCCCCATAGTCCCGACCGCGGCAATACCGGCGGGGGCCAGATAGAGAGCGGTGCGACGGGTCACCATACTGCGGTGCCGGGTCATTGGCGGTGCGCGCATCTTGTCAAATACCTCCGATTCTCATTCAGCCGCTGTTGCCTCGCTGGATATGCCAGCATAGCCCACCTTTTTGTTCATTGCTGATGCAACAAAATAAATCACCGCGTAGACAATCATAGACACAATGAGTCCGAACAATGACGGGATAAGAATTTCAGGCAGGTCGAACACGCCGTAAGTGACCCCATAGGCAACGTACGCACCAACAGCGTAAGAAAGCACAGCCGGCCAGTTCCACGTATGAAGCCGTTTAAGATCGTTTGCGTCGTACTCCCTTTTGTGAACGATGTAGTAGTCGACAATTAACGGACCGATAAGCGGCGGAACGAGAGCGGCCAAGAGATTGATCCAGTCGAGGAAGTACTGATAGAGCCCGAGCCCGAGAATGGTGCCGAGGGTGCCCCAAACTACAACCATGGTCCTTTTCGGCCGTTTGAAAACGGCAGAGGTTTGAATCACCGGCAAATAGAGGTTGGCATCACCGGTGGTCCATAGGGCGAGACTCATGCCGATGAGACCAATCCCGCCAATGATCATGCCCTGTTGGAGAAGATAGGTGGTGAAGTCCGCAGACCCGGAAACCACGCTTCCTAACGACCCGACAATTTGCAGAAACCATTGGGCGATGATCAAAACAATGAATGGGATAGCCAAAGCCACCCACGCCTTTTTTGCAAAACGCGTGTACTCCGCCATGACGACGGCCCCAACAATCCAAGAGCCGACTACGAGATTGACGGCGGTAAAGAACGATATGGGACTGGCGGCTGCGGTTTCGCGGGACAAGGCGAGAAACGCGGCACCGCCGCCCGCCTGATCGACGTTCAAATAAATCGCATAGAGCCCGACAAGCACGAGTATGCCGACGGACGGAACACTGACGTATTCAATACCCTTAACGCCAAAATAGGTCGTCGCGGTGAAAAGAACGCCGCCAAAGATGGCTACGGTATAAAACGTTGGGCTGTCGAAGTCCTG
Organism: Rhodospirillaceae bacterium; assembly: GCA_965207985.1. GTDB lineage: Bacteria > Pseudomonadota > Alphaproteobacteria > Rhodospirillales > Rhodospirillaceae > CBDBND01. The sequence goes on from CBDBND010000033.1 coordinate 288,468, forward strand.
CGCCCAGGCAAATCCGAAAGCGCCGACCACGATGGCCTGCCAGCCGGTGGTCAGGAGGGCAAGGAAGATGACGGGGAGATAAACGCCGATCCGGCCATAAACAAACTGATAAAGGAGCCCCGAATTGCAGGCAGTCTTGTAGCCGATGTAGGCGACCAAACCGCCGATGATGAAATTGATCAAGTTGCCCGTAAACGAGGCGACCACGAGGTTGGGCCAAAACGGAACACCGGCGCCCAATTGTCCGCCGGTCAACAGACCGGTGATCAAAAAGCCCCAGCCGAAGGCCAACGTCAGCATGGGTAGCGTTTCCTGACGCTGTTCCGGCCGTACAGGAGCTAAGGGATTGTCGGTTGTCGCCGTTTCGGCGGCCTCATCCAGCGCCCACCAGGCCTTCAATTTGTCCATCATGGCTTTTCCCCTTCTCTTTATCGCCGTATTAGGGAACGACCCAGCCGATAAAGCAAGAATTAGGAGCCCGAATTGCCGTCTGATGAAGGGAGGAGCAGGTCCGTGCCAGAGATGCCCGAGGCGACCCGATGGGGCATGATCCCGACCCTCAACGACAAGGGATTCATGTCCTCGGAACTGGATCCCGTGTCCGCCGCCTTTACGCTCTATGCGGGGCAATCGGGCGGCTGGTGCCTCGACCTCGGCTGCGCCTACGGTATTGCCTCTTTGGCCGCCCTAGACCAAGGCGCGCGTATGGTCGCTTGCGATATGGAATTCGGCCATGTGGATATCCTGCTGTCCAAAGTGGACAGCAAAACACGCGAGAGAATCAGCGGATGCGTTGCGGAAATGCCTTCCATCGCTTTCAAGCCCGACAGCTTTGACGCGATTTTATGCTCCCGCGCACTGCACTTTCTCAACGGCGAAGACGTCATCGCGTCCGTGCATGCCATGACGAGCTGGTTGAAACCCGGCGGTAAACTATTTCTAACCGTCGACACGCCTTACACCGGCTTCTGGGCAGCCGGCGCCGCGGCCTATGAAGATCGTAAAGCGAAAGGTGATCCTTGGCCGGGTTTCATACCCGATGTCACCATTTATCTTCCGGAAACGGCGCGGACAAAAAATATCAAACGGTTTCTTAATCCCATGGATCCAGATGTCCTTGCCCGCGTTTGTAAGGAGGCCGGGTTAACGGTGGAACAGGCCGCGTTTTCCGGGCGCCCCGATCAACCGGACGGCAACGCCCATGCAGGCGTTATTGCGGTGAAAACGAGCTAGCGCCTACCAGCACAGATTAATCTTTTTTATGGCTGCCACGCATAAACGGTGATGACGTACTGCTCCGTCGGACAGACGGCAAAAGGTGTCGGTGTTTTCGAGTCCAGCCAGGTCGCATAACGAAGATCATTAAAGACATAACGAAACCCTTGATCTTCCAATTGCGCTAAAAGCGTGCCGACCCGCCCTTCATCCTGGCGAAGCACATGAAGTTCGATGACCATACGTTCCACGTTACCGAGGGCGTCATCGCAGTCTTCCAAGACTTTGAATTCAGCCCCTTCGATATCGAGTTTGAGGAGATGCACTGTTTCTTTGGTCAAAAAGTCTTTAAGGCGAACGGAAGGTATTTTGATGGGAATTATATACGATGGTGCCCAATTGAAATGCGGTCAAATCTTAGGAGTTGACGATGACAGTAGAGTCACTTTCTGACCTCATCGTTTATATGTTGATTGGCAGTGCGGTCTTTTGGTTGGTGTGCTCGGCGTTTATTGCACCCGCTTTGTGTCCGTCGTCAGATTATTTGGGACAGCGGGGGTTGATAAACTAAGAGAGAGTTTGGCCCATCTTGGTTTTCAGTTTAGGCGGCGGTTTTGCGGTGCTGCAAGCGCCGTTGATTGATGGTGTTTTGTTTGATTCTCTCCCTTTCGAGTAAGATGGTTTCGCCGCGCCCGAAGTAGACGTCGGCGGGCGTCAGATTGCTCAGGCTCTCGTGGTAGCGGTGGTGATTGTAGTAGGCGACGAAGCGCCCGATCTTGGCCTTGAGATCGCCCGGCAGGAAGTAGTTCTCTAACAGGATGCGGTTCTTCAGGGTCTGATGCCACCGCTCGATCTTGCCCTGTGTCTGCGGGTGATAGGGTGCGCCGCGCACATGATCCATGCCGTTGTCGTCGAGCCATTCGGCCAGTTCGCTAGAGATGTAGGACGCGCCATTGTCTGACAGCAGGCGGGGCTTGTGCCGGACCTCGACCCGGTCGCAGCCTGAGGCCTGCAATGCTAGTTCCAGGGTGTCTGTGACGTCACTGGCCTTCATGGTCGTACACAGCGTCCAGGCGATGATGTAGCGGGAGTAATCATCCAGGATGGTGCTCAGGTAGAACCAGCCCCATCCGATGACCTTGATGTAGGTGAAGTCGGTCTGCCAAAGCTGGTTCGGGGCCGTGGTCTTATCCCTGAACTCATCGTTCGCCTTGATCACCACAAACGCCGGGCTGGCGATCAGGTCATGGGCCTTGAGAAGCCGGTAAACACTGGCTTCCGAGACGAAGTAGGCCTGTGTATCGGTGAACCGTACCGCCAGTTCCCGGGGCGACAGGTCCGGGTTCTCCAGGGCCATCTGGACAATCCGGTCACGGATCTCATCCGGGATGCGGTTCCACACCCGGGACGGCTTGGGCGGCCTGTCTTCAAGGGCCTCAAGCCCGCCCTGCAGATAGCTGTTGTACCAGCGGTAAAACGTGGTGCGGGGAACCCCAAGGGTGTCCAACGTACGCTTGGCCGGCAGATGCGACTGTTCCACCAGCCTGATGATCTCGAGCTTCTCGGAGGCGGGGTATCTCATGCGTCGTCTCCCCCATCCCCGATCATGTTTTTTTTGAGAAGGCGCAGTTCCAGGGCCTGTTCGGCCACCACCTCCTTGAGGTCGTGAGCCTGGCGGCGCAGCTCCTTGACCTCGCCCGTGTTGGCCTCACGGGCCGTATCACCGGCCAGGCGCTTCTTCCCGGCCTCAAGGAACTCCTTCGACCAGCTGTAATACATCCCCTGGGCTATGCCCTCACGGCGGCATAGCTCGGCAATCGGGTCCTCGCCGCGCAGTCCGGCCAGGACAATGCGGATCTTCTCCTCAGCACTGTAACGCTTGCGGGTCTTGCGGCGGATGTCCTTGACCGTCCGCTCCGCAACATCCTGGGATCGTTCTGTTCTATCTCTCATCGTTCACTCCTCAATGATGACGATGAGCCAATAACACTCTCTTACGCAATCACCCTAATCTGTTCCATTGGTCCTGACGGGGGACACACACATGGTTGCAATTTCTGGATCTGCTTCGAAGGCATGAATCCGTGCTTTCGGATACACTTCTCTGAAGTAGAGTGATGCGAGACCAATATGAGCACCGCAATCAAGGATCAGGGGAGAGTCCGTACCGCAGCTGAAATGATAGAGCCGGTCACGGAAAATCTGCAGGGCATGATAGTAAAAGCTGTGCATGTCCGCGTATTTGAGAAGTTTATTTGCCACCAGCAATTGACCGGGCTCCCGCCGCGGCCAGCGGTCAATCTCGGGTGCCAGTTGACTGATGATTTCTCCCAATGCCTGAGTCAGCATCACTTCATTCCGGTTAAACTAGACACTTCGACTTTACGGGATATTGAAGACGACAACCAGCGACGTCTGAAACGATGATCCCCAAACGGGCTCCGATCCATGAGCAAGAGATGCGGAGCATAGTCAAGAGGAGGCAACAGTCATGCTTATGGAAGGTTCCTGCAGCTGTGGATCCGTAAAATTCCGCTGCACGTCACGGCATCCTTATCCCTACATGCATTGTTACTGTTCCATTTGTCGTAAGACCCAGGGAGGGGGTGGCTATTCCATTAATCTCCGGGCAGATACGGATACCCTGGAAATTGAGGGGGAGGAACACATTCGCATTTACCGTGCCCGGGTCAAGGACCGGAAAACCGGCGAGTGGAAAACATCCGGTGCCGAGCGTCGGTTCTGCGGCAAATGCGGCTCCGGCCTATGGGTGTATTCGGACAAATACCCGGAAATGTTTCACCCGTTTGCCTCGGCCGTCGACAGTCCATTGCCAACGCCACCGGAGCGTTTTCATATCCTGCTCAATTCCAAAGCAAACTGGGTTGAACCGCAAGCAACGGAGAAGGACGTCCACTTTGAGACTGGGCCACGCGAAAGTCTCGCGGATTGGCACGAAAGGCATGGATTGATGCAGGATTAGGTTTGCGATGCCGATCTTGGGCACGGGCCTGGCTCATGAGATACTGGTTATGCATAGGGAGGCAAGACGATGGCACGACCTCATACCGAATTCATTCACGCCCAAAACTTAGACTGGCAAACGGACATTTTGCCGGATGCGCTGTCATCGCTCGAGTGCAAGGTCCTCAGTATGGATGACGAAACCGGCGCCTGTTCGCTGATCGTGCGTTATCCCAATGGATGGTCCGTTTCCGAAGCGTGCCACCTGGATGGGGCCCACGAATTTCTCCTGCTTGAGGGCGATCTTGAGATTTCAAGCCAACGGTATCCGTTTGACAGCTATGGTTACCTCCCCGCCGGCTTTACCCATGAAGGCTGGTCAGCACCCGATGGGGCCGTTGCTTTGACGTTCTTCTCGTCCGCCCCTTACGTCCATAAGGGGCCGGGCAATCCGCAGGAAGAAGCAATTCCTTACATTTATCTGCATGACGTGAACTGGTCGACCGAGGGCATCGATCAGGATCTGGATTTTCTGCGCATCGCCCACAAGGTTCTCAGGCACGACGAAGAGCGCGGTGACACCACCATGATTTTGAATTCGGGCGCCCAGACTCACCCTAAGGATTGGACGGAAGGGGCTTTGGCCCATCCCTGTGTGGAAGAAATGTTTTTGCTGTCGGGAGATATCATCGCCGAGCGGGGGATCATGCATGCCGGTGCTTACTTCTGGAGACCACCGGAGATCTGGCATGGCCCGTTTGGATCCCGCAACGGACATTTATGCGTCATCCGTTTTCTCGATGGTCATCATGTCAATAGATGGAGTGAGGAAAAGTATCCGTTCAGTTTGACACCGGACTACAAGCCCGACCTGCCGGAAAGGTTGGAACATTTGGCCAATAAGCCGTTCTCGGCCCCCACACCTTATTGAGACTCTGAGACCCGCCGATGTTGCCCCTGCCCGCCTATGACATTCTGCCTACCGGGACCCATGACGAAGACGCGCGGGAGGGATTCTGCCGCGATCTTGCCGTCAAGTTGGCGGCGAAGGTCCGCCCGCCTCTTAAATCAATCTATGAGCAAAGTGTTGAGCCGGTACTAACCGAACGGCTTGGTCGGGAACCTACGTTCCGGGAGATCGCCAAAGCCATGCGCCAGAGGACGGAGTCGCGCGTCTGGTACCGGTTGCGCACAGACAACCAGGACCGCATGTATGCGGTGACGGGAGATATGATTGCGCGCCAAGCAGAGCAGTTGGTCGAGCGCGCTAAAACCCATGCCACGTCGCTCGGCTCTCTGACATTGGATCCCGACCTCGAAATGCCCGGTTATTTAACCGCGGCGGACATCCACCGCAAACCGGGCGGCTACCATAAGGAGACCGTGCCTGACGACGTCGGTGTCGGTGCGCAATACGACCGCACCATTGCCGTTCACAATATGGGGAGTCAGGGCATCAACAACGATGACCCGGCGCGCAGTATTGCGGTGTGGCTGAAACAAACGTTTCCCAATCTCAAGCCAGAAACGATCATCGACCTGGGCTGCACCATCGGCAGCAACACCCTGCCCTACAAAGAGGCTTTTCCCGAAGCGGACGTTCACGGCGTCGATGTCAGCGCGCCGTGTTTACGGTATGCCCATGCCCGGGCCTGCGCACTGGGTGTGGATGTTCATTTTCATCAGATCAATGCCGAACAAATGCCTTTTGAAGACGAAAGTTTTGATCTCGTCGTTTCGCGCATCCTCCTTCATGAAACGTCGTCGAAAGCATTGCCGCGCATAATGAAAGAGTGTTTCCGGCTGCTTAAACCGGGCGGCGTGATGGTCCATTGCGATGCGCCTCAATTTGATGCCCTGACCCCGTATCAGGCATCGCTCAGGGATTGGGATGCGACTTGCAACAATGAACCCTTCATGCTGACCGTATACGACATGTCACTGGAAGACCTTTACGTCGACTCTGGGTTCGATAGAGAGCACACGTTTCGCCAGTTCGTTCCGGGATTATTCATCCAGGAACGCGGCATTGATCCCAACGCAACACCTGGGTTCAGCGAGTCTTATTTCATTACCGGTGCATCAAAGCCAAATTAAGGCTATTCAGCCGCCTGCTTCACAGCACCATCAACAGGAATGTAAACCGTAAACACCGTGCGGCCTGGTCGGCTTTCAACATCAACGGCCCCGCCCCATTCCTGAACCAATCCAGTGACGACAGACAAACCCAATCCGGTTCCGGCGCCAATGGGTTTGGTTGTAAAGAACGGGTCGAAGATCTTGATCAGATTCTTTTCGGTAATCCCCGGACCGTTGTCTGTAACCGTGAAATAACCATAGGAACCCGGCAGCAGATTTTTCTGCCGGGCGTCATCCGGACCGATTTGGACGCGTCCCATATGAAGTGAAATATTGCCATCCGATCCGGTAGCATCGGCGGCGTTGCGCAAGAGATTTAGGATGACGCGCTGCAATCCGCTGTCCTGAGCGTTGACCTGGACGTCATCATCAATGTCAACCGTTACGGTTATTCCTGTTGCCATCGCAGGACGAAGAAGCTCAACGCTTTCCTGCATCGTCGCCGCTAAGGAGATGTTGGTACGATCCGCCCGTCCCTCCCTGGCGTAGGTCAAAACGTCTTTAACGATATGCATGGCCTGTTCAGTCGCTGAAAAAATCTTTTGAAAGTATTTCTTGATCTGTCCTTCTTCGTCCTTATCCAACTCCCCCATGGACGAATAGACCATCACCGGCTGCAGGATGTTGTTGATCTCATGCGCCATACCGCCGGCTAGGCGCGCCAGCGCTTCGCTTTTGGCCGTTTCCATATTGTTCAAATGCAGGGTCCGTTGTTCCGTGACGTCACTGCCCGCACCACGATAGCCGATAAACACGCCGTTGGAATCGAATCTAGGATTACCGGAAATTCGTATCCATCGCGTGTCACCTTTCTTATTGCGAAAGGGAATGACCAGATTGCGAAAAGTCTTATGCTGGTCCATTGCCTGGCCCAATTCAGACGCATCTCCGCCATCTGCTTCGTGATCGATATTTTCATCTCGCGTTTCGCCAATCACGGCATCGATTTTTGTGTCCCGTGCACCACTATCAAAATGCGTTAAAACTCCGTCTTTATCCCCTTCCCAAATGAAGTCGCTGATACACTCGGTGATATCCTGTAAGCGTTCTTCGTTTTCCCGAATGGCGTTTTCTTTTTCTTTCAGGTCCGTAATGTCCTGGGCCACACCGAAGACTTTTATAGGTGAACCATCACGATCCGTGATGATTTGCCACTCGTAAACCATGTTTCGAAGTTCACCGTCGGGGCGGCGAATACGGCATTCAATCTGACCGGTTCCGGGGTGTTTTTCGTAATAATGAATTTTTTCTTCTATGCGTTCACGGTCTTCATCAATGATTAGGCTCAGAGTAGCGTCGCGGTCGGGATAAAAGGTATCAGGCGACACACCATGAATGCGATAAGTGTTCTCAGACCAGGAATAGGAGTTGGCGCGGACATCACGTTCGAAATAGCCAACACCGGCCATGCGCTGCGAGTTCTCTAGACTGCGTTCACTCACTAATAGTGTCTTGCGCGTTTTCTCGTCACGGCGAACCTGACTGTCCAGCCAGATTGTTAGTGCGAGGATAAATAGAGAAACTCCTAATGCCGCGATTCCATATATGGTCGCCCGTTGACGCCAGGGACCGAGAACGTTGGCGAGAGCGGCGTCCACCGCGATAACGACTGGAACACCTTCGATCGCCCGATAGCTGATAAGACGATCTTCTCCGCTTACAGGTGATTTGGCTTGGTAGGTTCCGAAAGGGGATGAAACGAGATATGTCGAAAATAAACTCCGCTCTGCAGCCCAAAGACCTAAAGGCTCTTCGGCCATTGGATAACCGAAAATTACTCGGCCGTCGTCGTGGAAAAGGGCGACTGACGCAATGCCTGCGGGCAAAACATCTGAAAACAAGTCTAGAAACGTCTTAAGCTGGATGCCTACGAGGACAACGCCTAGCAATTCTCCGCTTGCGCCACGAATGGAACGAGTCACTGGAATGATCCAGCGGTCTAGTTGTTCCCCGAGCCACGGATCAGCAATAAAAACTGAATCCTTTCCTGAATTGAGATGTATACGAAAGGAGTCTCTATCTTTTACATCAAGACCTTGTTCTAACGATTGAATTTTCCCGTCAGCCGGCCGAATCAAGACGATAGGAGCAAAACCGTCGGGACGTATAAAGGCGACCGAACTGACAAAAAGCTGACCACTTAGAAGATCGATCCAATCCGCCTTTGCCTCAGGTGTTGGAACGCCGTCTTCGGAGAGATTGCCTAAAGTAATCGTGCTTATGTGGTCGGAGAAAAGGGCGGCCGCATTAAAAGTCAATTCAGCGCTGGCTTCCAAATGTTTGGCGAGCTGTCCGAGATCTTGTTCAGACCGTTCGACGGTCCTACTTCGATCCAAGACGGTTTGCCAAACCACGCCCAATATCAGTGAGCTGACGGCGATGACGGCAACTGCCCAGAAGTTTGAATCGCGTATTTATGTTTTTCATGCGTCCCTTGATCCGCGTGTCTGATGACTCACCGAACCCAAACTGCCCCTCTATGATCCTGACCGACAGCTTGCCCGCACTGTGAATAGATAACACTTTGTCGAATTATGAGAGAGGGAACAAGGCTGGTCTTGCTTTCCGCTCGGGGGGTCGAGAGCTACAGTCCCCTCTACTCCAGCAGGCCGTCAAAGGTGCGATGAAAGGGAAGAGCATGTCGGACCCGCAGCCAACGGCCACTTTCCGCGACCCCCCGTATCCGAATCCAACGTATGCCTGGTACGTGGTGGTCGTGCTCATGCTGGCCTATGTTTTTGCTTTTCTGGATCGGCAGATCCTGGCCTTGCTCGTTGAACCCATCCAACGGGACATCGGCGTGACCGATTTTCAGATGAGTCTTCTTCTTGGTCCGGCGTTCGCATTTTTTTACGTCACGCTAGGCATTCCTATCGGCCGTATCGCCGACCGGCGCAGTCGCCGCACCATCATCGGGCTTGGTGTGGCCATTTGGAGCATCATGACCTGTGCGTGCGGCTTAGCAAAAACATTCACCCAGCTATTAATAGCCCGCGTAGGGGTGGGTATCGGTGAAGCAACGCTGCAGCCCTGCGCCGCATCGGTGATAAGCGATTTTTTTCCGCGCGAAAAGCGGGGCCGGGCCATCAGCGTCTATTCCATGGGCCTTGGAATCGGAGCGGGACTAGGGTCTGTTGACATTTAACGCATGGCGATGATGGTTGCGACGAGGTTGCAGTTTGCGGCGCAGCTGATGTCGGTCTTGTCGTAGCGTGTTGCGATGCCACGGAATTCCTTGATCTTGGCGAAGTAGTTTTCGATCAGATGTCGCCAGCGGTACATGTGCTTGTCGTAGGCCGCCGGCCGCTTCCTGTTGGCGAGCGAGGGAATGACGGCGCTTGCGCCACGTTGGTCCAGTTGCTCTCGCAGCCAGCCGGCATCGAATGCCTTGTCGGCGATGAGGGCATCGAAGTGAACGTCGTCGATCAACGGCTGGACGCCCATCATGTCGTGGCGCTGGCCAGGGAGCAGCACGAAGCGGACCAGACACCCCAGTGCGTCGACCAGGGCGATGATCTTGGTGGTCAATCCGCCCCGTGATCGGCCGATGGCCTGATTTTGAGTCCCCCTTTTGCGCCGCTCGCCTTCTGGTGAACGCTGACGATGGTGGCGTCGATGAGGGCATATTCGAAATCCGGTTCCGCCGACAACTCCTCGAACAGCCGCTCGAAGACACCCTTCTTCGCCCATCGGCGAAAGCGCTGGAAGACGCTGTTCCAATTGCCGAACGCCGGGGGCAGAGCGCGCCACGGCGACCCTGCGCGCACCCGCCACAAAACCGCCTCCAAAAACAGGCGGTTGTCCGCCGCCGTCACGCCACGGTCCGTCGCCTTGCCCGGTAGATGACGCCAAATTTTCTCCCAAACATTGTCCGTGATCACAAAACGCTCTGACTTCATCAAACACTCCTTGCAAAAGGAGGCTTGAATCACTTTTCCGCGACATTGGGAATCCACTAAATGTCAACAGACCCTAGCCTTGGTGCTGGACGGACAGGTCATCGCCTCGATTTCAGACAATGCGGCGTTTTCACTTCCTGGGATCGGACCTCTTCTCAACTGGTAAGTGGTGTTTCTGGTGGTTGGTCTGCCGGGGCTCATCGTTGCCGCTTTGATGTTTACGGTCAAAGAACCCTATCGCCGCGACAAGATCACGATTGACGGCAAAGAGACGGTACACCTCTCCATCGGCGAGGTCATTTCCTTTCTTATCGCCCGCTGCGGGCGCAGGTTGCCGCTGTCTATTGGTTTGTGATCAGTATTCTTGGCTTGATGATCGGCCCGACATCGGTGGCCCTCGTGTCCTACCTCGTTTTCGATGGCGGCAATGACATTCGTTATGGGCTTTCTCTCATGAGTGCGGTTGTCGGGACGTTCATTTGGCTGCTTGTCATCAATCTCAAACGCTACCGGTCGAGTGTTATCGAAGCGGAAGGATAGGCTGCGGCACCGGCTCAATAAAAACTCATGTTGTATCCCGCAGAAGAGCAAGGAACACTGATGATACCGGTCTGCGCAAAGGTGCGATGCTATGAGTGATGCCGTTGTTCCCGAACGCGAAGCTGAACCGCTCAGGCGCGGTCTGGTTTCCGTCAAGAAAGCCAGCGGACAAACCTCGGAGGATCTGCCCTTTAAGGAAAGCATGGCGTTCCTCGGCCAGCGCTGGAAAGCCTATGGCAGCCTGTTTTTCGGCATGTCGGTGGTGACACTGGTCGGTTACACGGGATTTTGGAACCCGGCCCTGTTCCAGCGCACCTGGGAGTGGGACATTGCCACCATTGGCATCACCTTAGGGATCACGGCACTGATTTTTGGCCCCATAGGCACCAATGGCGGCGGTTGGATCGCCGACCGTATGACCAAGAACGGCGTCAAGGACGGGCCCATGCGGGCCATGTACTACGGCGTGATTCTCACCGTCATCACCAATGTCGCTTATCCGCTGATGCCGACAGGCGTTTCCGCTATGGTCTTTTACATTCCGTCTGTGCTCGGCGGTGCCATGGCGTCGGCCTGTGGTGCGGCGGCCGTCGTGCACATTGCCCCCAACCAGGTGCGCGCCCAAGCCACAGCGATCTACTGGCTGATTATCAATGTGGTCGGTCTCATGCTCGGCCCCACCTCCGTTGGTTTTCTCACCGATATGCTGGGTGATCCGTCACGGCTTCGCTATGCCATGGCGGTCGTGCCGTTGGTGGTTGGTATTCCGGCCATTCTGCTCATCATGTGGGGCTTGAAAAATTACCGAGCAGCGGCGGAGGAAGCCCAAGCCTGGTCGGAGAAGATGTAAATAACCTTGTCTAGTCGTCGGGTTGGTCGAAGTAATCTACAGCTCTCGGATCGACCTTAGCGACAGGTGTCCGGCTGCGGCTTATCTCCGACCAGATACGATTGACAAAAGCATCAAGATCTTGCTGATCGGCTTCCCGCTCGCCCGCCGTGGGTTCGTGCTCTTCAACCGCATCGGGAGAAAGCGATTTGTTGCGCACCAGTTCCCGTTCCATCGCTCGCATCCGCTCGCGAAGAATGTAAACTTCCGCAGCCAGTGCCGTCACGGCTCCCACCAGGTTGTCGACCGGCAGGTCATGGAGCCAATCCGGCTCTTCGCCGGTGACCGGACCCGTCTTGACCGTTTTGAAAGACGATGATTTTGGCACAGTTCTATTTCTCTAAGAGATAGAACCGCCAGAAGGAAACGTTGTTTCCCCTCTTCGCCTTACCCGAATAAAACGGCTTGAACGGCTCAATATTGATCTTGCGGAAGCCAATGTCGCGTGCCGCCTTTTCCATATCAAACTTATACCAGGCCGCTGCGTAGGTTTCGTTGTTGGTCCAGGCGTGCGACATCTGCACTGCCTCAAGCATGGGCGATTCCCCGCCTTGGCCAAATTCTGGTCCGGCAAACAAGCCGCCCGGTTTGAGAACACGGCAGGCCTCTTTAAGGGCGTTTTTCAGATTTTTGGGTGGAATCTCATGAAACATGAACAAGTGAAAAATGGCATCGAAGGTATCGTCTTCGAAATCGAGATGTTCCAGGTCTTGTTGGGAGAGCTTAAAACGGAAACCGTTTTCAAGCGCCCGTTTATGAGCAAGTTTCAGACACGGCTCCGATAGATCAACGCTATAGCATTCGGATTCAGGATGCAGTTTTTGCCATTCCACCAATCCGGCACCGTGGCCTGTGCCCCAATCTAAAACTTTTTCATAGGCTCGGTCCGGAAACTGACTGTACGAAAGACGGTAGATGAGATTGGGATCCAGATGCGCAGGGTTGGTTGTCCGGCGGCCAAATTCATAGGACAGGCCATCAACGGGGTCGGAATACACACCACCCGTATGCTGATGGAAATCCACCGCCGTGTAATAGTCAGGTAGCGTGAGAGCTTCGTTCAATCGTAAGTCATCACCGGCATTTTCGGCTGCTTTTTCCAATGTCTCGATAACTTGCCCGCGGCTGCGATTGACGGTTTCGAAAATGCCAAAGTCGGGGCGGTGATACTTAAAGCGTTGAGAATGACGGAAGCACCACGAATAAAGCTGGAATTCCAGCACGTCGTCGAGAATGGGATAAGTATCTTCCAAGGTTTTAGGTGTTGATTCTTGTTCAACCGCGCGATCATAGGTCTCGCCCATCTGTTGAACGAGCGGGCCTTCCATAAAATTGCGGCACGACCTCAAAAAGGCGTGATAAGACCTAAAATCTCGGTTTTCCGGTATTTCCAGCGCCTCGGGCTCATTCCTAAAGGAGTCGGGCATGGAAACCCCCTGTTTTCTTGGGCAAAAAAATAGTTTAGGGACTTCCGCCCCCCTGGAAAAGTCCAACCGGAATTGTCATATGCAGGGGGCAACCGTCCTTGCTAAAATGCGTTAGTGAATAAAAGGCCAATAAACACGGCCAGAGAGGATCAGACATGCCGGCGAATTTGTCAGGCGATCAGTCGAGGGAAGCGAAATTCCGCATTGGTCAGGTGGTGCGCCATCGCCTGTTTCCGTTTCGCGGCGTGATTTTCGATGTCGATCCTGAGTTCAGCAATACCGAAGAATGGTGGGAATCCATCCCGGAAAACGTTCGGCCGCGGAAGGACCAACCCTTCTATCATGTCTTTGCCGAGAACGAATCCTCCCACTACGTGGCTTACGTCTCGCAGCAGAATCTGCTGGAAGATGAAACCGGCGATCCGGTCATGCACCCTGATATTCCCGATTATTTCGAGGAAGTCGACGACGGCATTTACGTCCTCCACGAGACGTATAAGAACTAGCTCCTTCTCAATTTTTTCGGCTCTGGAGCGATTCTGGATTTGAAATTCCAGCCCGGTTGCTTAGGTTAGGCCTGCAACGCATGCGCGCCTGACGCGCGGTCAATAAATGGGAAGGAGACGCACACAATGGCAATCAGCAATGGCGATCAAATGCCGGAAGGCAATTTCAAAGTAATGACCTCGGACGGGGTCAAGGATATGTCTACGGCAGAACTCTTTTCGGGGAAAAAAGTGGCGCTGTTCTCCGTACCCGGTGCCTTTACGCCGACCTGCTCCAATGAGCACTTGCCAAGTTACTTGAAGAATTACGACGCCATTAAAGGCAAGGGCTTCGATACGGTTGCCTGTATGGCCGTCAATGATGCTTTTGTAATGGATGCCTGGGGCAAGGACCGCGGTGTCGGCGACAAGATCGTCATGCTGGCAGATGGCAACGGAGACTACACAAAAGCATTGGGCCTGGAACTTGACGCCTCCGGGTTTGGCTTGGGAATGCGGGGCAAGCGATTTTCCATCGTTGTCAACGATGGCGTTGCCGAACAAGTGAATGTGGATGAAGGCGGATACGACCTGACCAGCGCGGAAAAGACCTGCGGCATCTAAGGTTTCATTTTCATTTACATTGAAACGGCGGTCATTGAAGACCGCCGTTTTTGTTTGCGCTCTATTGCTGGTAGCCGCTGGTGCAGCGTTCACGTACTCTGTATTCGAACACAACCACCAGGTAAGGCACCATAAACCATGCCAGACATCGACCCTTCTCTTATTCACGGGTTTCTCAATCGTGCAGGGGCCGAACCGGTTCTCGTTGATGTCGGAGCCTCGGGCTCTGATCATCCTCTTTGGGGTTCATTAGCAGGCGCCAGTCACTTTGTCGGCTTTGATCCAGACGCCCGGGATATGAATCCCGAACTGGGAAAAGGTTTCCTGAGCCATAACGTCATTGGCAAAATCGTTAAAGGCAATGACAGCCCCGCATCAGTTCCGTTTTATCTAACAGCCTTACCGGCTTGCTCAAGCATGCTGCCGCCCAATAAAGACGTTTTGCAGCATTACCTTTTTGCCGATCTATTTGATGTGCAGAAAGAGATTGCCTTTGACGCTGTGACCTTGGCCGAAGCCATGGACGAACTAAACATTTCTCATTTGGACTGGCTGAAACTCGATACACAGGGATGCGACTGGACCATTCTCAGCGGACTTGATACGGATCGCCTGAACGGTCTCTTGTGCGTGGAGGTGGAGCCTGGCTTTGATCAGTTTTACCAAGGTGAAGAGACATTTACCGAAATTCACAGCAAGTTGACACAAGCCGGGTTCTGGCTGGCCGCGTTGAACATCCAGGCATTCCCCCGTGTCCGGGGGGATGTGGTTGAAAAAACTTTTGGCCAGCGTATCAAGGCGACGGATCCGGTCGCGGGTCTGTTCGGTGGCAGTCCGACAGCAAGCGAAGCCCTCTACTTCCGTACTTTGGACCATTTAAGGGCCCACGTAGAATCTCTTGAGCGTTACGCCATCGCCTGGGTCTTTGCCATTTGCATTAGCAAATTTGGCGTCACCCTCGACCTGGCGGTGGATGCAAAGGAGCGTTTCGGCGACAATGAAACGACCAAGTTCATGCATGATGCTGTTGCAGGGACGATCGTTGCCCTTACCAAAGGCGGCTAGATTTCAGATGTGAATGAACTCAAAGTTCAACGGCATGATATTTCTCATCGCCGTGATCAAACACCACCATCTTGTAGTGAGGCGACCGATCGGCATCGACGAGATGACCCAACCCAAGCGCGCTTAAGTGTTTGGCGAACACCCGTTCACCGAGGCGGTTGACGTCTTCGGGAATGATCGGTGAGTAGCGCTGTAACACACTGACGCATTCTTCCCGATAGGTATCGCGACTGACGATGGCCTTGTTGTCCCCTTGAAAGCGGTAAATGCCGAGGGGAACCGGCACGACGTAACAATCCGTCTTTTCGATGAACCGAGCCCATAATTCAAAATCACAGGCCAGTGACAGGGAATGATCAAAGCCGCCACCGACGTCGTCCCATAAAGACCGCCGCCAAAATGTGGAATCTTGAACGATCCATCCCGACGTGGGCAGACCGGACGACTTGATGTGCTCGCCGTTGTAAAAACCCCATTGATCTACGCCGGGCACGAAGTCGGCCTTCATCACCACGCCATCTTTGCGGGCCTGCATGGGGAAGCGTGACGTGATCCACTGCACGTCTGGCAGCTGATCAAAAATATCCAACGCCGTTTGAATGGCCCAAGGTGCCAGCATGTCATCGGAATTGAGCCAGCCCATGATCTCAGCATCGGATTTACCAAAGCCCGCTTCGATGGCGTGGTACATGCCGTCGTCGGCTTCGCTTTGCCAATACCTGAGACGATCCGCATATTTTTCGATTATGGCGACGGACCCATCGGTTGACCCGCCGTCCATGACCACGTAGTCGACCCGCTCAAACCCGCGCTGATTGATGACGGACGTCATGCAGTCCTCGAGATAGGACGCATAGTTGAAATTGACGTTCACCATGCTGAGGCGGTTTTGTTGAGCAGCGGCCACGAGACAATCTCTAAATATTCCGTACGATAGGGAGATACGTCATAGACAGCCTCAGGTCTAGGGCGTGGGGCCATGGTGGGACGGTGGATTGAAGCGGCACGATAAGGCGTGCGCCTTGGGCTCCGGTGCGTTTGACGCCGTTATCATCCTCAACCTCACCTTCAAACGTGATGCTGGCCGTTACATCCGCTTCCTTGTTTTCTTGCTCACCGCGATACATCACGCTGCACTGTTCAAGGGCAACCTCAGAAGCAACTTTAGGAAGAGTGATGCGCAGTGAGTCATAGGCCTCGGGGCCATAAGATTTGATGGAACACACAATTTCGCCCTGTCCGGCTGCCGAGACCACCAACGGGGCAACCAATTGGTGTCGCTCGTCAAAACCAATACCAAGATTGGGGCAGATCAACAGTGTGCCAAGCAAATCCTCGGCGTTGGACGCTTCGGTGTCGCCAAACTTTTCTCTCAGAGCCTGACCGAAAAAGAATTGAGTGGAATCAGTCCCTTGTGATTCCCTTGTTGTGTTCGCCAGCAAGGAGGATAACAAGATGTGGACTGACGCCACTCGTGAGAAATATGAGCGCGAGGCGCACCGCTACGCAAGCGATCTGAGCGATACCGAATGGTGCGTGATCGAACCCCATATGCCGCCCGCAAGGGCTCTGGGCCGCCCGCGCAAGACGGATATGCGGGAAGTGATGACCGCGATCCTGTACATGGCCCGCAGCGGCTGCCAGTGGCGCATGCTGCCCGGCGAGTTTCCGCCGCGCAGCTCGGTTCAGTACTATTTCTACAAGTGGCGCGACGACGGGACGTGGCAGGAGGTCAACCGGGCGCTTCTGGCGCGCACCCGCGAGGCCGAGGGGCGGGCCGCTGCCGCGACTGCCGGGGTGATCGACAGCCAGTCGGTGAAGACCACGGAAAGCGGAGGTCCGCGCGGGTTTGACGCGGGTAAGAAGGTGATGGGCCGCAAGCGCCATATCGTGGTGGACACTGGCGGGCGGTTGCTCGGTGCCGTGGTCCACGAGGCTGACATCCAGGATCGCGACGGTGCGCCGTCGCTGCTCGCCGAGGTGGGGGCGTGGTTTCCCGGGGTCGGCCATATCTTCGCCGACGGCGCTTACGCCGGCCCTAAGCTGGCCGGGGCGCTGAAGAAGATCGGCGACTGGGCGCTGGAGATCGTCAGGCGCAACGACAAGGCGGACGGCTTCGTTGCGCTGCCGCGCCGTTGGGTGGTCGAACGCACCTTCGCATGGTTCGGGCGCAGCCGCCGCCTTGCGAAGGACTTCAAGGCGACCGTCGAGAGCGCCCTTGCCTGGCTCCTGATCGCCAGCATCCAAGTCTTCATCCGTAGACTAGCAAGGTTATGAAAATAAACGATTCTTTTCCGGCCAGACTCTAAGCGCCGCCGCTGCATCGGCCAGATGAGGCGCGACCCGTTTTAGAGCCGCCGCCGGCCAATAGGCTTCATGCCGTTCGATGTTAAGCCACACAGCACCTTTGCCGAGCTCTAACTTGGCTGGATCCGTGCGCAGCTCCGCCAAAGCTCTTTGGTCCGTCAGATCAAAATTGGCCTCATGCAGCCATAACCCTATGGAATCTGCCTCTTGGCGTGTCGGCCGCAGCATGGCTTGCCGGATGATTTCACCGGCGTGACTGACAAACCAGGGGTCGGCGGCGCTGTTCACTCCAAGTAAATCCATAATGGACTTTACCCCGGCAATGAGTCCGTCCTGCAGCGCCTTCATTTGTTGGAGTTGCGCATCGTTTCGCTGATTGTCCAACAGCACGGGAACGCCACCGGGATTAAAAGTATCGAGACTGCCCTCTTCGCACATGCAAGCGTGTTCAAGAACATCCGGTGTCCGTTCCAGCTCTTGCACAAAGGGAACGGCCAATCCGTCGTCCCCGTACAAAGCCCTTAAGTCGGCCCCCCGCCCTTTGTTTTCGCGGCCTTGTTCATTGATGGCCAAGTAAAGACCTGTCAGCGCGGGAGAAACATTCTCCCGTTCGAAAATTTTGTGTAGCGCCGTTTGAATGGTCCCCGCATAGCCGAGATCCATAAGATAAAGAGTTTTGAGTTTTGCCAGATCGGCGTGTTGAGACAGGTAATCAAGCAGAGCGGTGCGCCGCTTTTGACTTTCCGTGGCGATTTTTTGTTGCAGCGTCTGCGATCTGGTGATGGCGGTGAGCAGCGCTTCCAAACCGTCAGGTGCATGCAGTTCAAAAACGTCCGGAACTTTAAAGGTTTCGGCCAGATCAGCGCGGGACAAACCTAACTGTCGCAGAATGTCGTCAGTGTTGGGACCCGGGCAGTAGGTGATGGCTTGGGCCAGGTAAGAGAAATCGTCGGGCCATAAAGCGGCGCGGACGACAGCGCGGCGGGACAGCCATAGTTCCTCGGTCGCGATGGTCCGGCCCAGCTTTTCAGCGACGGTCGAGATCAACCGGTTGAGAAACCGCCCTTCCCGCATGATGCCGAACACCGTGTCGTCACCGGCATCCGTCACCGTATCCAACACCCATCGGCCGTAGGCGGTGAAAATAGGCGCCAGATGGACTGCGCCGTAGGACCAGTAGGGTTCGTGTTCCGGCTCAATTGTCGAGGGAGCCCGATGACCCAATCTCGACCGCAGCCCCGTCAGACCTCCGTCGCCCCCGGTGCATATCCATTGCGTTTTTTGATCCGGCGATACGATAAGTTCGTGGTCGCGCGTGCGCGGGAGAGCCGACCATTTGTCATAGAACAGATAGGAAATGCCGCGCGCTGCGCAGGGCGCAACGTCTGCATCCACATTGTCGCCAACGTGTACCAGCTTTTCCGGACTGACTTGGAGCTCGTCAAGAATGAGGTCAAACAAGTCCCGCCATTTGGGACGGCCGTGTTCGTTGGAGATGTAGAGTGTTTCATGAACGTGTTTATCTTCCAAACCGGCAGCCGTGAAAAAGCGATGAATCTGCTCGCAGGTAAAATAGGTGTCTGATGTCAGGATGACGCGCACGTTGGCTGCTCGCGCTTCATCCATGAGAGCAACCATATCCTGGTCGAGCACCATGGACGCTGTTTCCAGATCCACTTCGGTCTCTAATGCCTCTGTTAGCGATGACTCATTGATCCAAGTATCGCCTGACAATGTTGCATAGATATCGGTGAGCAGCACTTCGCGGGAACCGGTTCGATTTTCTTGAGTGGCGCGGGCCGCTTTTTCCGCGGACGCTCGCAGTTCGGCAAACGCGCCCGGCGAAAGTCCACCGTTGATCAATTTTTTATCGAGAAGCGATTGGCCAAGACAAAAAAAGATGTCTTTGGGTTCGGGCACACGGCGCCACAACAAGGTGTCGAATACGTCCACGGACAACACATCGAACCCCCCTTGTGTCAGGGCGTCGGCCAGGGGAAGGAGGCGGCGGTCCGTAAGAGACGATGTCATTCGGCAGTCTGCCCCAGTGTTGTCTGTTCCCTTACTCTGAGCAGGCCATACATGGATTTGGTTAACGGGACGGCAACGTCCAGCAGATCAGCCACTTCGATGGTCGATGCCAGTATGCCATCCATTTCCAGCGGTTTGCCTCGTTCCGCATCCTGCAGCATGGACGTTTTTGACGGCGGAATTTTCTGTGATTTCTTAAATCGGGCGGCGGGGTCTGGCCCGGGATCTAGACCGAGCGCTTCGGTCACAGCCCGCCCTTCGTTCGTCAGACCAATCAAGGTTTCTGAGACGAACTTGTCTCCACGCAATAGGTCGATCGTGCCCATGGCCAAAGCGCTCACCGGATTAAAACTGACATTGGCCATCAGCTTGGTCATGACTTGTTGATGGATATTGTCGGCAATCTGCGTGTTGTACCCGGCCTTGCGAAACACCACGGCGATCTCTTCTAGGCCTTTGGGATCATTGTCCGGCCGGCCTAAAAAGAGCTGATTAGAGTGATCATGAACGAGAACACCGTCGTCGCGGACGGAAACGCCGCAGTTGATCACCCCGCCGATATGGCGGGAGAGATCGAAGTGCTGGGAAACGCAGCCTTCACGGTCGACGCTTTCAAGGCGCGTTCCTTTAAGCGGCCCGTCGAAGTCATGAAAAAACCACCAGGGGATACCGTTGGTCACCTGCACCACCTGTGCCTCCGACTTCAGCAGAGAGGAAATGACAGGTGCAACCTCTTTAAGCGCATTTTCCTTAACCGTGATCACCACCAAATCGTGAGGTCCCAGATCTTCGGCGCGGGCGGATGCTTTCGGCATTGCATGAAACGTTTCGCCGCCGTCAATGAGGGTGAGACCGTTTTCATTGAGCTGGTCCACGCGATGAGGACGGACAAGGGCTGACACGTCATAGCCGGCATTACTCATCTTCACCGCCATCATGCCGCCGATGGCCCCGGGACCGACAATGCACACGTTTGAAATACTCATAGGCGCGGATCATTCAGATCAAACATCTTGCCGGGATTGAGAATGTTGTCCGGATCCAAAGCCTGTTTGATTTTGGCCATGATGGTAACAGCATCCCCTGCCTCGTCGACGAGTAGATCCCGTTTGCCAAGGCCGATGCCGTGCTCACCGGTACAAGTTCCGCCCATGGCAAGGGCACGCTCGACCATGCGGTGATGGAGGCGCTCCGCCTCTTCAATCTGGCCGCTGTCATCAGGGTCCATAATGAAGCAAACGTGGAAGTTGCCGTCGCCCACGTGTCCCAACAACGGCGCCGGCATAGGACAGTCCGCCAAGTCGGCCTTGGTTTCACGAATACAGTCCGCCAGCCGGGAAATGGGAACACAAACATCGGTGACCAATCCTTGCGAGTCAGGTTTGAGCGCCAGGCCCGCGTAATAGGCATTGTGCCGCGCTTGCCACAGTTGAGACCGGTCTTCTGCCTTGTCGGACCAATCGAAGGTGCCGCCGCCTTGATCGCCGGCAATGGCTTCGACGGTTTCCGCCTGCTCTTTAACCGCAGACGGCGAGCCGTGGAACTCCAAAAACAACGTGGGCTCTACCTTTAACGACAGGTTAGCAAAGCGGTTGACCGCATCGATACTGACCTCGTCCATGAGTTCAATCCGGGCGATGGGGATGCCCGCCTGAATGACCTGAATGACCGTGTCCACAGCCGCGTCAATGCTCGAAAACGGCACCACCGCAGCGGCCGTGGCTTCGGGAATGCCATGCAGTCTGAGGCTGATCTCGGTCACGATCCCCAGGGTGCCTTCGGAGCCGATGAACAGCCGGGTGAGATCGTATCCGGCGGCCGACTTGCGGGCCCGGCCACCGCTTTGAATCACCGAGCCATCGGCGAGAACAATGGTGAGTGCCAGCACGTTGTCGCGCATGGTGCCGTAGCGCACAGCATTGGTACCCGACGCGCGCGTCGCCACCATACCGCCTAAGGTGCACTCCGCCCCGGGGTCGATGGGAAAAAACAATCCCGTATCCCGCAGATAGGAATTGAGTTTGCTGCGGGTCACGCCTGGCTGGATGACACAGTCCTGATCTTCAGCGTTAACGGCGATGATGTCGGTCATCTGCGACAGGTCGATACAAACACCGCCCTCTGCCGCTTGCACCTGACCTTCCAGAGACGTTCCCGCACCGAAGGGAATGACGGGAACGTGATGTTCGGCGCATAAGGTTACAATTTCGGCCACGTCTTCTGTCGACGATGGAAACACCACCGCTTGTGGTTGTTGTGCGGGATGCCAAGACTCGCCACGGCCATGCCGTTCAAGAATATCGTGATTGACGGTACACCTTTTACCGAACCGGGACTGCAGTTCGGTGATAACGCGATCAATGGCAGATGAACCATCCATGGGGTTGGTTTTATATCTCCTGGTTCACGACCTGGGCGCGCCCTGTTCTTTTTCTCTGCACAAGGTGTAGAACCAGCCGAGGTTAATACCCCACCGGTCGGCATCGTCGACCGCCCAGGCATAAGCGATGGGCACATAGTTGCCCTTTTCGTGAACGCGGAACAAGGGGAACACGCGCTCCGACGGCGACGCAAACTCTCTGGTGTGCAACTGAAACTCCAGCGTGCGGCCATCGGGCCAATCGATATCGGCCTTGCCGCCCTGATCATGGAGTTCGATTTCGGTCAGGAATTCCGTCTTCAACATGTCCCCGTCGAGATTGTAGTTGACCGTGCAAATGAACCAGCGGGCTTTGGTCATCTGGATCCAGGCATAATTGGCGCCTTCCGTCTGGTCCCAGGTCACTTCGCCGGTTTCCCGGCTAATGAGGCGGTCACGGGTCCAGTGATGTTTGGGGCCGAGCACAACTTGATATTCAAACCAGGAGTCATCACCGCAGGATTCCCGTTTCATGCCGCCTCTGAATTGGGAACCCTCGTATCGCATATAGACATCACAAGGGTCGGAGAACGGGCGCAGGTCGTCCGCTTCGATGGCCGCCAGACGATCCGGATCGAGCCGGGCGCCGATCATGTGGTCATGGCCGTTTTTAAACGCGTGCAGCTTCACTTTCACCGCTTGTTCCGCTTCGTCGACCGACAGGGCGTAAACCCGGATGCGGGAAATATTCGAGGGATCGTCGTTGAGGTACTCCTCGACATAAAGGACGTTGTCGCCGAGTTCCGGCAGGTCCAATCGAACAAAATGGGAATGAATGCGGAAAATGGGCTCATAGACATGCACCGAGATGCCGCCGCCGGATTGGCGGACAATTTGTTCATGGTTGTCGTATTCGCCCGGCCACCATTCCATCATCAGTGCCAAATGGTTTTCCAGTTCCCCTTTGGAAAAGGTTTGCGCCTGAACAGGTAAAGCGAGAACCGCAAGAGAAATGAAAATGATTAAAACGCGCATGACTGCCTCCTCATCCAAGCGTTCGCTTAATTTGTTTTTGGCTCGTATCCCAAGACGCTGACCAAAACACCGTCGGGATCATAAAAAATCATCTCTGTGTAGGTGCCGGCTTTCATGTACTCAGAATCTTCTTCTTTTACGTACTTGGTCGGCGGCGTGAGGAAGGGATAGCCGGCCGCTTCCACATCCGCATAAATGGCATCCGGCTCGTCGGTACTGACCACCACCGCCACTTGACCACGGTGAATGATTCCGGGTGGCGGTGGGGTGGTTTCAGGGACGTCGTCCGCCGTGATTTCGTAGAGCCCTATGAGTCCGTCTTCGCTGTTCCGGGCCTGCAAATGGCAGATGTGCATGGAACAGTCGTCCAGGCTGATCATCTTGGCCATGGCGGGGCCGGCAACGGTTTTGTCTTCCGCCACGGTGAAGCCCAATATATCCCGGTAAAGAGCCAGTGATTTCTCGATGTCACGGCAGAAGATGGTGGCGCGTTTCAACGGACTGGTGCGGTCTTGCATCGGTGTCTCCCCCATTGCCGGAGGCCCGGCAGGCTTACATAATGGTCCATAATGACAGAGCAGACGGCAAATTAAACAAGAGGTTTTCCATGATACTCGAACAGTTCCCACTCACTGCGCTGGCGACCATGTTGGCCCTGTGTGTCTATTTCTATTGCTTCGGAAAAGTTGGCCAGGCGCGTGCCAAGCATGACATTAAAGCCCCGTCCGTTGACGGGCCGGAGGAATTTCAGCGGATCTTTCGCGTCC
This sequence comes from Rhodospirillaceae bacterium, assembly GCA_965207985.1. Classification (GTDB taxonomy): domain Bacteria; phylum Pseudomonadota; class Alphaproteobacteria; order Rhodospirillales; family Rhodospirillaceae; genus CBDBND01. The sequence continues at coordinate 312,214 of CBDBND010000033.1, forward strand.
ATCAAAACATGGTTGAGCAGATGATTTTCCATCTCCCCGCCCTGTGGCTTTTTGCTGCCGCCTGGGGGGATTTCTTAGCCGGCCTTCTCGGTTTGGTATTTGTCGTCGGCCGCATCATGTATGCCCGTGGGTATTATGAAGCAGCAGAAAAGAGGGGCCGGGGTTTTGGCATTTCATCAATTGCATCCATCCTTCTCGCGCTCGGAGCCTTAATCGGCGCGGTCATAGCGCTCTTTTAGGAGTCACACCCATGACACTTGGGATAACACCATTTGGGACAGCACCTTTCCCAACCCTCACCCGCCGGACAGTCTTCGCCGGCATAACGGCGGCTCTGGGTTTAGGCACGGCAGGCATTCCATCCGCCCGCGCCGACGGCCACATCAATAAGAACAAACTCTACGTGCAGCTGCGCGGCAATTTGGACGGCTCGGATGGCCTGTGGACGTACAGCGGCGCCTATTGGGGAAAAGCCCAGGGAGAAATCGCCCGCCAACTGTTTCGTGTTGATGGCTTGAGTTACAACACCATGACTTTGCGGGACGACGGCGGCGTTGACCAAAAGATGATCGAATGTGGTTTCTGGCAAAATCCGGAAACAGGTGAACTGGCCGATGAATGGATCAATCCCATGAACGGCCTCGAATGCAATCCCGTGCATTTCAAATCCTCTCAGATCCTCTCCTTCGATGCCGACGGCAATCAGGAATTTACAGAGGAAGAGCTAGCCCGGGCGCGGCATGCGGAAGGAGTCATCGTCGAGCCCATCGTTATGGGGCCGATGATCTGGTCGCAAGAACGGCTGATCAGAAAATTCATTCGTCCCGAACCGGAGCCAGGCACTGAGACATTAGAGTATACCGGACCGGTGGTTACCATGACGTCCTTGGCCACCTATAAGGCTGAGGTCGCTGATCTGGACAATGATTTCGTGCCTACGTCATTGCACTTTCAGTCCATCGGCGGCTGGTATCCGTGGATGCGCATGGGTCAGCGGGCGGGCGTGTGCAGTTTCGAACTGGTAGGGCGTAAACTCCCCAATACGGATGAAATCCCCGAACGGGTGATGGCATTTCTCGACGATCGCCGCCCCGGATTTGTGGACGATCCCTGGGCTTAAGAGCTTGTCCTATTCCGGTAGACGGAAGTTATAGGATCGCCACATCTTGCCGTCTTTGACGTGATAGATGGCCAGAGTGGTGAAGGTTTGCGGTCCGTCTTCGGTTTGAAAGGTGTCCAGTTCCACTTGGACGACTAGGTCTTTGACGACGAGGGTTTCGGGAATTTCCGAACTCAAATAGCTCGAAGCCTGACTGAACGTGCGTGACAGACGTTCCGCCGCCTGTTCTCGGCCTTCAATGACCCTCATCGGCCCATCGTCTGACATGCGATAGGCGGTGAAGTCGTCCTTCATATTGGCGATAAGGGCGTCCACATCGCGCGCTTTAAACGCTTCCGATTGACGTTTCACTGCTGCTAGGACGGCATCGTCTGACATATGACTATCTCCCCATGCCGGTGCAGCGACCAGCCCGCAAAATAGAAAAGCTGAAGTAAGAGTCGAAAACTTTCTGCTGACCATGATCATTCCTCCTCCTGCACCGGAAAACTATAAGCGCGCCAAATTTTATCGTCCTGAATATGGTAAACACCGAGTGTGGTGGTGGTGCGTTCACCTGCCGGTGTGTCGAAGGTGTCTTTTTCTACCGCAACCACGTGATCCCCGACGACCATGATCCGGTCCAAGTGCGATTCCTTCAACGGGACGGCGTCAAACATCTTTTGCAGGACCTCGAGCGTTTCCTCTTTGTTGGACGTACGCTTGACCGCTTCGCCCCCTTCCATGCGAAAGGATGCATAGTCGTCAGCCAGATTACCGCTAAGCGTTTCGATGTCCTTATTGGTAAAGGCGTCCGTGTTTTGCATCATCATCTTGATGTAGTCGGGCATCGGTTTCTCCCCATCCGGTTGAAACATAGAGTAGCGGGTTTCCTCTGGCCTGCCACGAAAGTTCGCTTATGGTAGCGCGGCGAAGGGAGAGCCCAATTATATGAGTGAGGAGAACGCAGAGACCCGGCTGACGGTCGGCCAGAAATTCGGCTGGGCCGTCGGCGCCCACGGCACGTCCACCATGATCGGCGTTTTGGTCACCTATCTCCTCAACTACATGACCGACCACCTGGGCATCGCAGCGTTCACCGCCGGCGCCATCATATTTGCAGCGCGCATGTATGACCTCGTCACCGACCCGGTGATGGGCTACATCAGTGACCGCACCCGGTCCCGTTGGGGACGGCGGCGTCCGTATCTATTTCTCGGCGCCATCAGTTGTTTCGTCGCCTTCGTCGCGCTCTTCAACGTACCCGACATCACCAGTGAAACGGCGATGGCATTTTACGCGGCCTTCCTGCTGATCCTGTTCACAACTGCCTACACCATCTTCAACGTGCCTTATCTCGCCATGCCGGCCGAGATAACCGACAGTTACAACGAACGCACATCCCTGATGGGCTACCGCGTGGTGTTTTTCACCACGGCCAATCTGGGTTTGTTTCTGGGTGGCAGCGTACTGTTGCGTACTTACGGTACCGAACAGGGCTACAGCCTGATGGGCTGGATCTTAGGGGCCGTGCTCATGGCCGCAATGTTGTGGGCGTTTTACGCCACCCGCAACACGCCGCAGATCGAACGCACGGAAATGGTGACCTACAGCGTGCAGGAACAGATCGCCATGGTGTCAGACAACAAGCCCTTCCTCATCTATCTCTCGGTCAAATTGTGCCAGCTCATCGCCCAGGCCAGCAGCCAGGCAGCGCTGCTGTTTTTCGGTATCTATGTATTGCAACGGAGTGAGCAGTTGTTGTTCGCCTTCGGCGTCTATTTCAGCATCTCCACATTGATTTCCATTCCTCTATGGACCTGGGCCGGAAAAAATTCACCAAGAAGCCCGTCTATATGGCGGCGGCCTTGCTTTACGCAGTGGTGATGGCCACGTGGCTGCTGTCCGACTCAACGGAAGCACAGTGGATCGTCAACGCGCGCATTTTCGCCATTGGCGTTGCGGTGACAGGAATCTTAGTCATGGGCTTTGCCATTCTGCCGGACACTATGGAGTACGACCGACGCCGCACCGGACTTAACCGCGAGGGCATCTACGCCGGCCTCTACAGCACCATGGAAAAAGCCGCGTCCGGTTTCGGTCCTTTGCTGTTCGGCGCCTACTTGGGGGCCATGGGCTACGTCTCAACCCGTGGTGGGGAAACGGTGGCCCAGCCCGACGCGGCGGTATCGGGCATATACATGGGCTTGGGCGTGTTTCCTGCCGCAGCGGCTCTGCTCAGCGCCTTTCTGCTGATATTCTACAAATTGGATGAAAAGACGCTGAAAGAGACCGGCCCGGTTACTGAGTCACCGGCGTAACCAGCGCCTGCACGACGGCAACATTCCTTTCATCGGCAAGACCGGACACGCGTCCTAAAATGCGGCTGTCTTGAGCTGTCACAATGACCATGGGTACCGCCTTATCCTCGTCACCGATGTTGAGGGCAGGAAAGACCTCTTTCTCTTTGACATAAAGGATGACGATGCGGTCGCGCAGCGTTTCGTCTTCGTAAATGCCTCGAAAGCCTCTATTGATAAACCTCCGCACCAGCGCGCCCGGGTTGGGAATCAGAGGCGTGTTGTACACCTGAATCTGTTCGGTACTCTCGCGTAGGGTCGTCAGAGCAGCATCCCAATCGTCGATATGTACCGCCATGTCTTGATCGAAAGAAACAAGAAGGAGGTTGTAAGCAGCGGTGAAGTCGTCTGGGAATGTAATGCGATCTTTGTTGAGGGTACGCGCGTTGATGGTGGGAAACACGGCGTCCTGCGCCGTACTTGTGTTGGGCAACACGAGGCCGGCGGCAAGGCACATCAAAGTGAGCAGTCGGATCATGCCAGTCTTTACGGAGCTAAAGCGTAGTCTGGATCACTCTCAGGCGGTTCTCTCTTCACCCCGCTCCGGTGTCAGGTAAATGACAATACCTGCGACGACGAACGCCGCCACCACCAAGCCCATTTCCAGGGCGTACTCCGCCGGGTAGAGCCAGAACTCGTCGAGCAACCCCCATCGGCTGAGCACTTCCACGTCAAGCCATGTGATCACTGTCGTTGGAATGGCGTAGCGTACGGCCGGCGCCATGCGGGCGTATTTGATCAGCCGGGTGTTGAGATAGATCGCCCAGATTAGGAACCCGAAGAACACCGCATAAGTAACGGGATGTTGGGCGCCGAGGACACGCTCGTCATAGAGCGTCAGATTGATCACGTAGATAAACCAAATGACGAAAATGGTTTCCAGCGCGGTGATGCGGGCGTAGTCGCGGTCTTTGGCCGGGGTGGCCTTGCCCGGATCCATGTGGCCGTGTTGGTGAATCCATTTAAACGCCGTGCACCGGGTTTCCCGGTTGAAGTAAAGCAGCAGTGTCGTTGCAATCATGACAATGCCCGAGGCTTGGATAACCTGCAGGCCGGGGCTCATGGCCAAATCTCCGCTCGCCGTATAAAGCGGCTGGACGTTGAGAAGATGGGCGAACAGTTCCCAGGAATATTCAAACCAGCCGGTCCAAATGAGGATGGCGCCGACGAAGCCAAGCCAGGTGGCGGCCGTCTCTTGTTTCTTCAGACCGATCCACACCATGACAAAACCAATGAGTCCGCAAATGAAGCTCGCCCAGAACGACGTCTCTTCCGCCGACCCAAAGATGTCCTTCATCAGGACAAACAAGGTGTGACCAAGCGGTTGCGCCAACAGGACCGTGACAAAGGCGATGATGCCGACAAACGGCGGGCGGTAGTACTTGCCAAGCATGAATATCCTCCCTGGGGAAAGCTGGTTTCACTCCAAGTCCGAGCCTTCCTTTACGATAGCTGAGCCGGGGGTGCAAGAAAAAATTACCGGGTGGTAACTTTTTCTTGCTTGATGGGAAAAACTGAGCGAAATTGAGCCTGACAAACACCGTATGGCAGACCCCATGGCTCCTCTTGATCAACCGCCCCAGGAAAAGCCCCTCTCCAAGGCGGGCCTAAAGCGCGAATCCACCAAGGCCGCGTTGATAGACGCCTTTGAGGAGATCATCTCCCAGGAGGGAATTGCGGCAGTCGGAGTGAACGCGGTTGCTAAAAAAGCCGGCGTGGGCAAACCCCTCATCTACAAATATTTCGGCGGCTTCGACGGGTTGGTCCGAGCCTGGGCGGCGCAGTCAAAGGTCTGGGGCAGCGATGACGATATCTTTAGCGCGCTCAATGAAAACAAGAGTGCGGATCCTATCTCGGTTATCAGGAGTTACATGACTCAATCCGCCACCGAACTCAGGTCCAAACCCATAGCCCTTCAGATTATGGCACAATCTTTGCTGGGAGAAACGGACCTCACCGCCGGCTTGGAGGCAGCCAAGGAAGATTCCGGCAGCCATCATGAAGACTTGTACGAAAGCGGCGGCGTCTTCGATGATCCTGACATATCCGCTCTTCTTTTAGTCATGTATGCGGCATCTCAGTACCTCGCCCTACGCAGTTACAAACAAACCAACTTCAACGGCATCCCGTTGGAGACAGAACACGGCTGGCAAGCGATGATGACAATGATGACCCGGGTGTTTGACAATGCGGTCGCCGGAGCAAACGCCAAGAAAGCCTAATGGACAGTACCTATGCCACCAAGAGTCTGTACGTCGCCGTCTCTCTGGTAACGTTTGCCATACTCACGCTAGGCGGAATCGAAGTTTACAACCGGGTCACCTTCGTTGAGCCCATTCAACCCGTAACAGAGGTTGAACAGGACCTATTGATTCAAGTTTTTCCCGATGCGGATGTATTCGCCGCTAAGAGTGGAGAAATCCTCCACCACAAAGCCTACAAAACCGATCCGGATACAGGTGAAAACACCCTGATCGGGTTTGTTTTTTTGACCACCGAAGTGGAACCGGACGAAAGAGCGTACGGCGGCCCCATCGACATCCTCGTGGGAATGATAACCGATGGCGTTTTGACCGCGATCCGCGTTGTTAAGCACCGCGAACCGTGGGGACCGTTTTCCATCGAGCGCAAGGACTTCGCGCCACAATTCGTCGGCAAGTCGATCCTTGATCCGTTCGAACTGGGACGGGATATCGATGCCATTGCCCGGGTGACTATCACCCTCGATGGAGCGGTGCGGGCGATCAGAAAAAGTGCGCGGAAAATAGCGAGACAGCATCTCGCTGATTAAAACGAAAGACAGTCTATAATGGGTATAAAGCCGTTTAGAGGAGAAGCGCAGATATGTTGAAGAAACTGTATCGCGTGCCGTTTGTCGGCCTGCTGGCGCTTGCCACTGTGTTCATCATTGTGCCCCTTAACCACACCATCCTGGTGGGATTGGAGAATCTCGCGGGCGAGGAGAACCAATACACCGTCGGCATTATTTTCGGCCTCATTGGTCTTGTGCTTATTTACTACGCGGCTGCGCGCAACACGGAAGCGCTTGGCACCTGGATCGGGTTCATCGGCGCCCATATGATGTTCATCGGTTGGATCGAGTTCGGGGTGAAGTTCAATGCCGCCGACCTACAGAAGGTGCCTGGCAGCGACAATTACTTCCCCATTCAACTGCTGTTCTATCAGGGCTCCGTTGGCATCCTTCTCGCCGTCGCGCCGTTTTTCTTTTTCAACAAAGATTCCAAGTGCAATTTCTTCCGCTGGTTCCATCGGGTGTTCCACATGAACTTGGGCAAGCCCAATCCGGCGGCGGGGCGCAACTACTGCCTCATCACCATGATGGAAACGGTTTACGTGCAGTGGACGTTTTATGTGCTCTCCCTATTCCTGGTCGACACCCGCTTCCTCGGACCGACCCATTGGTTTACCTACACGTTCTGTTTTTTGAGCGCCCTCTGGGGGTTCTATCTGGTGCTGCGCTTGGCACGGTTCACCCGGGTGCTTGCCGCCGTGCGCTACTCCATCCCGGTAGCCACGGTGTATTGGACGATCACGGAGATCGCCTCCTTCTGGGGCTTGTTCGAAGAGATCTGGCTGAAACCAGGCGAGTACGCGCTGGAGATGGCAGGCATTGCCTTAGTGTTCATCGCCGTGGCCGTGGCCACCCTGCTTTCTCCGGCCTCAGCCAAGGTGCCCGACCAGACGGTTTAGGCCGGCTTAGTGGCGACGTCGACCCAGGGGTAGCCCTGCGGTCCGGTGTTGTAAGACTTGATGTCGACAAATCCCGTATCAGCCATCACCTGGCTCCATTCCGTCGCGCAGGTCTCGGTGAAGTAGGGTTCACCCCTATTGTCTGTTTCCCAATCCAGAATGACGGCCTGGAACGGATGAACGCCGGCGAACGGCGGTAAATCGTTGATAACAATATCTCCGCCGGGTTTGAGGATGCGGAAGGCTTCCTTGATGATTTCCTTGCCGGCACCGACCGTTGCTTCGTGCAGCAGACAATACATCATTACCGCATCGAAACTGTTGTCGGGCTCGCCGGTGTGGCGCACATCGCATTGCCGGAAGTGAATGGGAATACCGGCGGCACGGGCCGAGTTGTGTCCGTTAGTCACGTTGGCCGCGGACAAATCACCACCGACCAGTTCCGCATCGGGATAGACTTTGTGAATGGCTGCCATGGTCATGGCACCGCCGCAACCCATGTCGTAAATGCGGTCGTAGTGATCCTTGGGCAGGAGTTTCGCCGCATTGGCACGATGAACGGTGACGTCCTCGCCGACTTCGACGCCGGCCCATCCCCCTCTGCTGAACACGTAAGGATGAATGGCGTTCATGAACATCGGGCCCGAGAGGTCGTAACCGTCCCATCCGCCGGGCTCGAGATGCCACTCCACGCCGTCGTGGTAGTCGGGCACTGGAAGGGCCTCATCCAACTCTAAAGAACCGCCGCAATCTTTAAGCGGACCGGTCTTGGTCAATTTCTCCGCTTCGTCGCGCTTTTCTTCGATGGCGGGAATGGCGCGGACAAAATTCTCTTCGGCTACGTAGCGTTGATAAAAGCGTTCGAACTTAAAGGCGGTGGATTTCATCGCCACGGCCTTTGACCGGGCGATACGCTCTTCCCAGGGTTCGTTGGACCCGCCGCGCTCATGTTCGGCGATGATCGCTTTCCCCTCCGGATCCTCCGCGAACTCAGTGCGGGCAATATCCCGCACCCGGCTCGACATGTAGGGCTGGAGGGAGCCGAGAAACTGCAATCCTGACCGTCCTCTTTGCGACAAAGTCAGCTGGTTTTTGCTTGGCACATGCTGCATGGGTCATGCCTCCTGGTGGTCGTCTTGGCCCAATGCTAGCAGAAACAAAGAACGGTGTAAGGGATGCATTGACCAATGAGATTGCTCTGGCGCAGCGCCCGCATTCCATTAATGTAACTTTGTTCCAAAATGAGAACAGAAGACATGAACAAAAAGCCACTGTTACCCGTTTCACAAGACCATATCGAGACCTATGACCGTGACGGTGTTGTCTGTCTGCGCGGAATGTTTTCACGCGAGTGGATTGAATACCTGCTGCCCGCTGCGGAAGCGGCCCGGGATGGAAAGCTCGACCGCCTTCCAGGCAACTTCGGTGATATGCATCTGTGGCATCGCTCGGAAGTGTTCCGCCGGTACGTTTTTGAGTCGCCGGCAGCCGAGATCGTTGGCCGGACCATGCAGTCCAAGGAAGTCCGTTTCTTTTTTGAGAAAATCTGGGCGAAGGAGCCGAGTTCGACCAAGGCGACTCCCTGGCATACCGATCAGATGTCCTTCCCGGTTGACGGTGAAATGGTACCCTCGTTCTGGATGGCGTTGACGCCGGTGACCAAGGATAACAGCCTGGAGTGCGTCTCTGGATCGCACAAACAGCAGTCCCGGCATTGGAACTGGACCCACAATGCCGCACAGATGATTCAGCCGCCCGACCGGCTCGATTTCATTGATTACAACACGAAGCGCGACGACGCTGACGTCACGGTTCTCTCGTGGGACATGGACCCGGGAGACTGCCTGCTGATTCATCCGTCCTGCTACCACTATTCGGGCGGCAATCCATTGGACCAATGGCGGATTGCACTATCGACCCGCTGGTTTGGCGATGACGTTACTTGGAACCCCCGGCCGGAGAGCATCAACCTGCCCGGTATCAGCTTCGGCGAAATGGTGAAAGGAACGAAACCCTCGGGCCCGCTGGTGCCCCTGATCTGGTCTGAAGATGGACGGCGGGAAGAATACACGCCTTACCGGCCCAACATCTCCGTACCGTGCTCGTAATGTGATGAAGCGACAGAAAGATCCGAACGCACGCGGAATGAAAACAGGCCTTAGCGTTGTGGTCGCGATTGTTGTCTGTTTAGCGGCTGCGACCAAAGCGGACACTGTTCGGGTAGGTCTGACCGGCTTGCCACCGGCCAAGGGCAACCCGCATTTTGCCCTTATTGACTATCTTGGGACGTGGTCCGCCATCCTCGATCCGCTGACCCTCGTAACCGATGACGGCGACTTGTTGCCGTGGCTGGCGACGGGGTGGCAACAGAATAGCCCCACGGCGTGGACCATTACGCTTCGGAACGATGTGGCGTTTTCCAATGGCCGGCCGTTTGAAGCCGATGCGGTTGTCGAAGCCATAAAGTACCTGACCAGCCCGCAAGGCCGTGGAGACTCCGTCACTCGGTCACTGTCCTTCATTAAGGGCGCCGAGGTCCTTGACCAACATCGCATCCGGATCATCACATCGGAACCGCGTCCGGTCCTGCCCTATGACCTTCAACTGCTCCGCATCGTCGAACCGGACTCGTGGCAGCGAACCTTACGTCTGGATTTCACCGAAGTACCCATCGGAACCGGTCCGTTTGCCGTCGACCGATGGACCAGTGATGAAGTTTCCTTGAGTGCTGTGCCGACTTCGTGGCGAGCACCTCTTATGGACCGCCTCGTGCTCCGGACGGCTCCGGACTCCACAAGCAGACTGAATGGCTTTCTGACGGATGAGTTTGACATTATGACCGGCGTTGCACCGGACATGGTGCCCGGCATTCAAGCCATCGGTGGTGCTATTCGCCAACTGGCGGTGCCGGGGGCTATGGCGATTGTCCTCAACACGGTGAAAGATCCCAGGTTCCAAGACCCCCGGGTCCGTCAGGCACTGAACTATGCGGTCAATAAAACGGCCATCATCGACATCTTGTTTGCCGGACTAACAACGCCGGCTAGCCAGCCGGCCCCAAGAATGGCGGTCGGCTACAATGGTGACATTGAGCCTTATCCCTACGATCCGGCCCGTGCCAAGCGTCTGCTTGCCGAGGCCGGTTATCCGAACGGACTGTCTTTCACCTTGGAAGGGTCAAACGAGTCTTCGCAGAATCTCAACGTCTATCAACAAGTCGCCATCGACCTTGCGGCTGTCGGTGTAGACATGCGTATTCAGCCCATCCCGCGGCCCCAATACCTGGAAAAATTTCAGCAAGGGTCATGGACGGGTTCGGCCTTTCCATTGGGATACTTCAGTCCCTCCCTGGACGGATTGAGCATCCTTCGGGGCAATTCCTGTCTCCGGCCTCAGACCTGGTTTTGCGATGAAGACATGGTGCCGCTCATTGAAGACGCCATTGCCGAACCATCCCTCGAACGGCGGATCCACCTCACACAACAACTCATGCGCGCCGGCCACGATATGGCAATGGGTCTGTTTCTATATGAAGCGGTCAATTTGACAGCACTGCAACCGGACGTGACGGGATATCAAACCCACGGACTGTTCGTACTTTACGAATCCGTCACCAAGCGGCCGTAACAACGATTACTCCGCTGCTTCCGCCACAGACGTTTTGCCCGGCAGCATGGGCACCGTTTGATGGACCCAGCCTTTGGGGTCTGCGCCGCGGGCCGGGGACGGCGCCACATAGACATCCCGCTGGCTCATACGCTCAAGTGCCTCACCATCGATGTAACGGCCCATGTCCCGCCATTCGGCCACTTTGTTGCGGAAGGTCAGTTCCATGGCATCGGGCTCGATGAGCATTTCCCGGGACTTGGACGACGCCGTGAAGTGCGGTTTCAATAATCGCACGATGTCGTGATCTTCTTTGACGGCTTCAAACAGAGCTTCCAGTCGCTCGGCATCGTATTCCGGTTCCATCAAGAAATTGCGCGCTTGAAAACCATAGGACCGGACGGAGTGATCGTCGACTGGGGTGCGGGCCGAAAACAGCACCTGAGTGATCTCCGTGGTCATTTCCTGATACAGCATTTCGACAAGAGCAATCATACTCCACTCGAGCGTCACCCGCGTGGTCTTGCGATCGTCAGGTAGAATTTCTGCTATGCCGCCACGCTTTTGACTCTTCGCCGGCGCCGCCCGTTCGCGCGTGGATTTGGCGCCGTGATCCGTCCGCTCGATGTCGACCTTGGTCCACTCGGGTGAAATGCGGCTACCGAACCGTTTGTGCACAAAAGACGGATGGGCCGTATCGACGGAGTTCTCACAAACGCGTTCCCAGTTGCAATCGGTCCATTCGTAAGCGTACTGAGTCACCCGCCACTCCGGATTTTCGAGATACGGCGCAAACCAATCGGGAATGTCGGGACGGTCTGCCTCGGCCTGATCGCCGATGAACACCCAAATCAGACCCAGACGTTCTTCGACGGGATAAGAATCAATGCGAGCCCGTTTGGGAACGGAAACGTCATCACCGAGGGCGGGGATTTTGGTGCACTGTCCTTGGCCATTGAATTCCCAGCCGTGATAGGGACAAACGATACAGCCACCGGCAGTCTCTCCCCGATGCAGCGCGCCGCCCCGGTGGCAGCACACATCGGACAAACAATAGATTTGCCCCGCCTCATCGCGAAAAAGGACGAAATCGAGACCCAACATACGGGCGCGATGGGGACGCCCCTCTACTTCGTTGGATTTGGCGGCGACGTACCAGTTGTTGATCAACATGGCTGCAATCCCTCTGTCTGATGCGCCTCAATGGGACCCAAAAATATACATTATAAAGACATAACAAATATACGATGCCTTAGGGAGGCAAGATCATTGCGCAGGATCAACAATCAAGTCCGGTGCCCCACCACTCACGCGGCCTCGTGCTTGCTGACGTGGCCCAACCGTACAAATCCACGGTCTGATTTGCTTAACGTTTCACATTCGAGATGAAAGTCCTTGCGAAACCGGTCTTCCAAATCAAATAAAGCGGCTTGGGTTCCGTCTTTTAGTTCAAGTTCGACTTCGCAGATGTCCTCCCTGGTATCACCCACCTGAATGCATCCCTGATCGAGACAGAGTTCAATAGTCGCAAGGCCCATTATGGGATCAGGCCATTGAAGGTCAGCGCGAGTCCTCCGGATTTTTGTCTTGAACAAGCGTGTGAGCGCATCCTGCGGCACGGGGCAGACGCCGTCGGGCCAAGCCTCCGTCGGGATCACGTTCAAGTCCGGTTCTGGTTGATCTATTTTTTTCGTCCATTCGTTGCGATGGAACAGACAGATTGGATCATCCACGTGCGTTTTTAGTGTCTGATACCAACTCTTGCCACGACGCCGGAGTCTTAGCGTAAGCCCAGAACGGCGCAGAGCAAATGAAGGGCAGTCGTAATAGTGAGTTTCAAGACGTTTGACCTGAGGTTTCGTAATCGCTGTGTTTTTGACCAGTTCAGATGTTTGGATTTGCTCAATAATTTCTGGCGAAGCCTTTAACTTGATTTCTATTTCTTGATTCGGCTTGGCTGTAAGGGTTTTCCACGACAGGTCGCCACCCCTACTACCAAGCACAGGGGCGAAACACGTGTCGCACATACCGTTTGGACAGACTCTCATGACCGTACTGTTACGAAAATATGACGGTCCCCGCCTTGACTCGGATCAACCTGAGATTGCCTAGGCTCGGTCGCTTTGCGCTGGGGCTGTGTCATGGCAAATTGAATGACTTTCCAGCCCCAACGAGGCGAATTCAATGTCCCGTTTCATCTCAACTTTTTTCATCGTAGCTCTCAGTATTTCGGCATCCCTGCGCGCGGAAGATGCCTCCGTACGCGCCTTTCATGACGCTTTCTTCGCGGCATGGAACGCCGGTGACACGGAAGGGTTGGTCAGCCGTTTAACGGAAGACACAGTTTATCACCCCATGGGTGCCGAGACTCTGCGTGGGCGGGAGGTCGGCGACAGCTATCGAGCGTTCTTGGGTGACTTCGACGTGCGCATGGATGTTAGACCCGAAACTTTGGAGGCTTATGGCGAGCGCGGCGTCATGCAGGGCACCTACACCTCGACCATGACGCCAAAAGACGGCAGTCCAGCTTCGCAACGTTCCGGCCGTTACTACATGACCCTGGTCCGTGGCGATGACGGGGCTTGGCGCATCGCCCATGAGATCACCCAGCCGACGGCCGACCCGGTGCCAGGCCTTGCCAGCACGGCACCGGAAGCCGTCGCCACTGAGGGAGACGTGCGCCGCCGATTTGCCGATATCGCCGAGGGCCAAGTGCATTACTGGCAGGGCGGTTCCGCAGCATCTACGAAAACGCCGCTCCTCTTCCTCCATCCCGGCCCCCACTCGGCCCGTACTCAGAAGCCGTTGCTGGACGCGCTCGCATCTCTGCGGCCGGTTTATGCGCCCGATGTGATGGGCATGGGGGATTCTTCCCCGCCGCCGGAAGGTAAACCCGACCTGTCGTATTTTGCCGATGCGACGCTGCGCTTCGCCGACGTCACCGGTTTGGAGACCTTCGCCTTCTTCGGCTCCAACCTCAGCGCCCGTATCGGCGTGGAAATGGCTCTGCTTGAACCGGACCGCTTTCACACCTTGATCCTCAACCGCATGGTGTTTCATGAAGGGGAAGAACTGCAAATGTGGGCGGACGGCCACGTGCCCAAAGTGACGCCGGATCAGGCGGGGCTATACGTGGCGTTTCTGTGGAACCGCCTGCGCGATCTCAACACCTATCTGCCGTGGTTCAAAAAAGGTCCGGAGAACCTGCGCGGACGCGGCTTACCGAGTGCGGAGATTCTCCATACCGCTTTCGTCGAACAGGTAAAAATGGCCCCGACCATGCACCGTGCCTTCGACGCCTATTGGGCTTATCCCCTTGCCGAAAAACTGCCGCAGGTGAGGGTACGCACCTTTGTACGCGAGCCCGATCTGTCACGCTTGCCGTCAGCGCATGTGTGGGCGCCAAACCCGCTCGGCGACAATGTGATCGAAGCCTCTGATGAGGCCTTGGCCGAACGGGCACGGATCATCGACGGGCTGATCGGGGATTAGAAGGGTTTGGCGAGCCCGAGAAAGGCAAGCACCAATGTGGTGCCCCAAAACAGATAAACCACTCTCTTTGAGCGGCTCAGCATGGTTGTGAAGATGGCTTCCACGTCCGCCGTTGAGCCTTCGGCCCCTAAGCGCTGAAACCCCATCACCAGATCGGCGACAAAAGAGCGCAACCACAAGCCGAGAAACACCAAAACGCCGAACAGCATCACTTTGAGCCCGAGCCAGTTGAAACCGAAGCCCGTATTCGTGATCAAAGAGTACAAACCGCCCAGCACCAAGACCGGGGCGACGACCCAGCGGATGCGATTGTCGATGGCGCGGAAGGTGTTGCCGTCGTTCGGACCTTTATTGAGGTAGACCGCCCACGACAGCACCAGCCAAATCACAAACCCGGCCCACACAACCCACAGCCAGACGCCCGTGATAGGGCTCATGCCGAGACCATCGGCCAGGGTCAGCCCGACCGGGAACAAAAGGATCAGACAAGAGCGCGGCACCAGGTCGATGCGCAGCATGGCGGTGAGAAAACGACGCCGCTCGTCGATGGGTAGCCCGGGTTTGCAAATGTAATGAGTGGTGACATAGACGCCCCAGTCCGGTCCCAGCCAGTACACAAACAAAACCACGTGGAAATAGAGAAGCAATGTGTGGGGATCCATGGCGTACCTATAGAATTTGAGTATTAATTGACGAATTGCAGCGACATTGAAGAATAGACAGTCCCGATGGAACGGTTCACACTTTAGCTACGATATCACCGAAGAAAATAGTCGACGGGAGCCGAAGCCATGACCACGCAAAAACGTGAAAAGCCAGCGATTAACCGTCGCTCTGTAGTCGTTGGAACTGCAGCTGCTGCGGCAGCGTCAGCCGGTTCAGCGGAGGCCGCCTCCCATACCACATCTTGGGACGAGGAATTCAATATCGTCATCGCCGGTTTTGGATTGTCCGGATGCTCCGCTGCAATCGAAGCGCTTGACACCAATCCCAACGCGAAAGTGTTGATTCTCGAAAAGGCGCCTGAAGAACACGCTGGTGGCAATTCCCGTGCCTCCGGTCAATCCCTATGGCGACCTAAGCCAAACAAGCAAGCGCTGATGCATTACCAACGCAATATGAGCGCTGCCAATCCTATTCCAGAAGATTTGCTGGAATATTGGGCCGATCGGCTATTGGAACTCGAGCCGTGGATCAAGGATCGGGCTAAAGAAGCACGGCAGGAGTATGTCACCAGTCCCGGGACGAAGGAGATGCCTGAATTCGGGGCGGAAGAGGCCGTCGGGGGGTCAACCATCCTTCCCCGACCGGGTGGTCTTTGGGAAGCTCTCAAAAAGAATATCGACAAACGTCCCGTGACGGTTTGGTACGAGAGCCCGGCCGTCGATCTTGTGCAGGATTGTGAGAGCGGAGAAGTCTTCGGCGTCATTGTCGAACGCAATGGCAACCGGACGGCAGTCCGGGCTCGTGGTGGCGTCGTCATGGCCGTGGGCGGCTTCGAGAATAATATGGATATGCAACGCAATTACTTTGGCTTTGACGTTTATCCTTTTGGTACGCCATACAACACCGGCGACGGCATCCGTATGCTGCAAAAAGCCGGGGCTGATCTTTGGCACATGCGCGCACGCGGTTCGAGTGGCGGAATATGGCCTGCGATCAAAGTACCGGATCTCGACACGGTGTTCATGCGGGACTTTCAAAGCCGGGAGCAGACCGACTACCACAACTGGATCGACATCGCGGCTGACAATAGTCGTTTCTACAATGAGACGGTGCGCTACTCCGCCAATCCGCACGGTTGAAAAATACAATGCGGCGTGCAGGGCCGGTGTGGACGAAGAGTTTGGACGTCATCCCGATACCCTAGGTCCCATCGAGACTGGGCCATTCTACGCTGTGGAAATCATAGGCGGTATCGTATGCACGTCAGGTGGCGCAAAGCGCAATAAAGACTCCGAAGTTTTGGATTACGACGGCAATCCCATCCCTGGCCTTTATGAAGCAGGAAACTTAGGTTCGTTTATTTCCCACCTCTATCAAAACGGTGCTTACTTAACAGAGGCCATGATTACGGGTCGCACAGCTGGACGAAACGCCGTTCAGCGCGCTGCGATTGAGGTGACGGAGCGGCTTTAACGCTGCACCTAAGTTTACTGCACCAAGGTTCTATCGTTGAAAGAGTCCTTGGGCTCTGCCCCATAACGCCAGACACCGGCGCCGGGCTCTACGACGTCGAACCAGCCATTGACATCGTCTGTTGCACATTGCCCCGCCGCCCGGCCGACAGACCATGTGCGCTGGATAGTCGCGCGCACAGTCCCACGGCCGGAGTCATAGAGTTGCCACTGACTGACGGCACCTTCGCGTGTGCTGACAAAGGCATACAAAATATCTGACTCCGCACTGCGAAAGAGACAAAGATCTACCGGATCGTCAAAATTCAGGGGAACCGGCTCGTCCAGTATGAACAAAAGCGCGCCGTCATCGGGTTCCAGCATATAAACATCGAGCGTGTTCCGTGTGGTATTGGCGGCAGCCAACACGGTTATGGGAAAAGCAGTTGCCGGGTCTCCATTGTCTATGGTGATGAAAAAACCATCACGGACATCTATGCCAACCACACGACCGTCATTGGTCTGATGGAGAACGTTTCCGGATGCATCAAGAACAATGACCCCTTCCTCGGATCCAATTTGGATCGAGAGATCCTTCGCAGGATCAGTAGGATGACTCAAAGTGACGCGCGCCTCTTCTCCAGTGACAATAACAAGATCGTTTTGCTCGCCGCTTTCTCCGCAGGCGACCAGAGCAAAACAGATTAGGGGTGCGGCAAAAAACTTACGCATTGGGTTTTTCAAATGATTTATTCCCTAATCCTTTCCGGGCAGCAAAGGTCATACCAGCCTCGTAACGCTTAGAGCGTCAGATAGTCTTCCATTTCGTCGACCACATCCGGAAAAAACGTCTCGTTTTTTTGCGCCAGGTCAGTGGGAAGGTCGTCATAGTTTGCGATCACGCGTCCGCCTCCACTGGACATACTTACGCCATCGATCTCGCCCATGTCCATCCAGGGCCGCCAGCTTATGACGTTGACCTTGTCTACCGTCGCATCAACATGAGAAGACGATTGTCCGCTAAGGGCGGCAAGCGGTGCGCGAAAGGCAAAGACTTCATAGAACTTGATAGGCATGCCGTTCTTGGTCATGGGCGGTACATAGGAATCGATGCGCTCGTTAAACAACACGTCCCCACCCGCAGCCGGCAATGGCTCCAGCCAATGGGTGTTGACGATCCCCTCCATGGCGTAGGGCTCGTTGACGACGGTGAGAGACAGTGGAATGTGAAAACGCGTAGGTCCTAAAATCTGCGTGGGCACGGCAACCGCGCGGCCTGTGTAAGGATTCGCCCACTCTTCCAGGACCGCATTGGTCTTGAGATCGGTGAAGTAAACAAACTCAAGATAGACCGCATCAAAACTGCCGTCCGCCCGGCGGTGATGGCGCGAAAAGATTTGTTGTGACACGCCGAGCAGTTGCGTTGTTTCCTGCTCGACGATTCCGGACAAAATGCCATGGGTCCAGCGAATGGCGATACCGCCATCGATCCGACCCATGATGCGGATCATGGTCTCCAAACGCCGTTCCGGATTGCCCCATGTCCAAGTATTTGTGGACTGAGCCCTCGGGCTCTGCGGAAGACTTGCTGCCGTCGCGGTTAGGCCAAAGGCACGCCGGGATAATCTGGTCATCTGCAAGTTTTGTTTAAAAACAAGATAAAGCACAACCTGTTTTGAATGTCGGGGACTTTTGATATGTGAATTGTCGTCAATTTTTATCTAGTCGACCCTGAAAAACCCGTTTTTCATACCACTACGAGCGTTAGATGTGTGCTGTTAGGTTCAGTCTGCCACGCCATCCGTCGCTTCCATCGGATGATTGACGCCGCAAGACGCGTTCCATGCAATCCGATCATGTCCCGGAGCAACGTAGCGCCCAAAATGCGGGCGCAATAAATTCTGAGCCGCTTCAGGATCAGTCTTAGGTTATGGCCGGCACAGGCCAGTGCCACATTCATGCGATCACCTTCAGTACCCTTGAGGTAATTGCGTCCCAACAGTCCATCCGATTTCAGATGGCCGATAACCGGTTCAATCGCCTGACGCCGTTTCAGTGACCGTTTCAGCCGTTGTGTTTTTATGCCACGCCGTTGACCCGAGATGTACACCCTTGATGCTTCCTCGCCATGGCCACGGTAGCCACGATCCACAAACACTTCTTCAACCACACAGCCTGTCAAACGGCGCACCTGCTCCAACGCTGTTGGCAATGTATGCCCATCAAAGGGATTCCCCGGCAACGCCATGCCGCCAACGATAAAGTTGCTCCTGTTTGTCGTTGCAATACTGGCCTTGACACCAAACTCATAACGCTTGTGGGCCTTGCCCTTGCCGATGCACTCCACCTCCGGGGCATGCAGGCTATACAGTTTGTTGCGATCCATCTTCTGTTGACTGAGCAGCCGCCTGGCCAGCGCCAACTCCCCGGCAAAAATCGCCTGCAACCCCTTATGGCCCGCGATCTTGCGCTCCGTGTCACGCACCACCCGGCCCAGATAGGTCTTGAGCTTCTTAATCTGACCACCCATGCGCCTCATCTGCCGGACGTGACCATAACGGTTGGCCCGCAACAGCGCCTCAGGGCCCTTACGGGCGTAGCTCTGCCGCAACACCACACCGTGTGTGTGGCACAGCTTGACAAGACGCACACGCGAACGGTTCAGCAATTTGCTGTCGGTGGGAAAGGCCACCGCCTTCTCCTGCACCGTGGTATCCACCGTCACACGCTTGAAGTCGTCGGGTTTGACCGTCTTGCTCCGAACACCCGCATCAACTGTGGCCCGCAGAATTTTCTCGCACCCTGAATGGCCAATGCGCCGTCTGAAACGCGACATGCTGCTGGGATCAATCGGCGGGTGATGCTGAAAATACACCTCGCCGCAAAAATGCTGCCAGTAAGGGTTCTCCACCCAGCGCATCACCACCTGGTCATCGGACAGACCATACACGTGCTTGAGATATTGAAGCCCCACCATCAGCCGCGTCGCTTTGGCCGGGCAGCCGTTGTCAGGGCAATACAAGACACCAAACGCCTCATCAAAACCCTGCCAATCGATCAACTCGGTGAGCCGATAAAGTTCGTGCCGTTGATCGAGAATGTTCTCAAGCGCGGTGCGGAAGAGATCTAAAGAAGGGACGTCATTGGCTGATGTGGGGCGGCTGATGTGGGGCGCATTTTTTGATCCGGAAATTGCAAGGAACCGGCCTTGCAGTATAGAAAATCCGGCGATTCCGAACCACCATTGCCAACAAAATTGATCCGCAATAACAGTCTATTACAGAGAATCTCCGCGTCTTTCAGGATCGACTATCTATCGCTCCCAAGCCTGCAAAACCGACATGCTATCCGGCAATGACATTGTTCTCGATGGTCATGGCATACGGCACTTTGGTATCAGTATCCGCAGTGCGTTGCTGAAAGCCGACGCCGATGGCGGAGGCACCAAGGTCATAGAAGAAGCTGTTCCGCACGACGTTGTTGGAAACGGTTGCATTGTCTTGGAGGTCTTGGCACCAGGGCGGGTTGCCGGGGATAGGGCTGCCCTGGCCACCCTCTAGACAGGAGGTAAACCACAGCCCCATGCCGCTGGTGCGTGCGACAGTCACCGAGTCGAAGGTCAGTAGACTGGAGTTCGTAATCGAAATTGCTGGCGTAATCTTGCGAAAGGTTTCCCGGCCGGGCTCGCCCACGTCCGGAACCACATAATTGTCGTGTTCAAAGCCCAGACCCTGAAATGTCACGCGTAGCAGATCCGACGATTGAAGCAGGTGGGTCAATTGGGGTGCGACCACCGTGTCTGTGTTGGGATTTTCACCCGCATCAGCAAGGTAAACCAGCATCCACGGAGACGCCGAGCGATCCAGGAACCATTGTCCCGGTTCCGTCAACTCATCCTCGACGTTTTCCACGAGGTAACGACGGCCGGTGTTTGAAGCCGCTGGTATCGGCTTCAAACACCGGATCGCCTGTCGGTCCAGTGAAGTAGACGATACGATTCACCGTGTCGACGCATTCTATGCGGAGTTTTGCCGCAGAGAATTTCTCGAACACCAGCACTTCGATGTCACCGGTCGGCGCGACGCCCGTCGCCGGTGGGTCAGGCAGTCCGCAGCGGTTGCCGGACGGCGGCGTGAGGTTAGTCCACGCATCCGTTATGGGGTCTCCTGCGTCGTATTCGAACCGGTCGAAACACAGCCATCCGCTGCCCATAACCTCAGTTGGACAGTTGTCCACATCGGGCGACGTCGCTCCTGCCAGATAGACCGGCTGAAACACCCGCTGGTAGTCCCCCAAGGTACCTGCGCCCAGGCGCGGTCGCAGCTTGCGCTCGCCGTTGTAGAACAGATTCTCGAAATACACCGTGGACGCAGGCAGGGTTGCTTCCCATCTATTGCCGGAGACGTTGGTCCACCCAGAGACACGCATGCCACCGCTGAACACCGGCGTTTCGCCGGGGTAATTGCGGTACACGATTCTCGCGCTTTGTGTACCCTTGTCTGTGTTGGTCATCTGTATTGTGGCGGGCAGGTAATAGGTTCCTCCCCGGAAGTAAACGTTGACTTGGCTCAAAGGAGTTCGACCTCACTCCGCGCGTGCTCGAAGGTGGCGAAGGGATTGTTGAAGGTGCCGCTGTTATTATCGTCTCCCGTCGTCGACACGTAGAAGTTGGCCGCGGGCTCCAGCGGTGGCACCCCGATGGCACAGACGGTCGTCATATCTGTGACGACCCCGGCTTGGCTGTTGTTGACGAAGTGTTGAAGATAGCCGGTGAAGGAATTGTCAGCCTTGATTACGTAATGGTTTGGGTCGACGTTAGTACAGGTGTGAGGCCTAACGCGTTTTCGATTTCGGTCACGGTAGCGCGGTATTGCGCGTACGCCGCGATCATCGGGCTGGTGTAGACACCAAGGCTAGTGCCGTCATCGGCGTTGTAAACCTCCAGTGTCGCCGAGGTTGATACCGTACCGAAGTTGGTGATCACTACCGAGCTGGGAAAGGCCGACAACAGAGTAGAATTCACTCCGATCAGTTTCTTGGGGTCGGCCGTGACTCCGGCAGCGCAGGAGCTCAGGTTGGTCACCGTGCCCTGGGCCGGGCGGCGCACCAGATGCTGAAAATAGCCATCAATGGCTGCGTCAATTTTAATCCCGTACAAGTTCGGGGCCGCGCCGATGCCTGCGACCGTCTCGATGGTGCCCATGTCGACCTGATGTTGGGCGTTAGTGGGAATGGCAGGGCTGGTCCACTGCCCGAGCTCCATGCCGGTGGCTTGATGGTACAGCGTGACGGTCACTGTATCGGCAACGGGACCGGCGTTGTAAAAGCGAAGCAGTGACTGCGGCGCCAACGCCGTCGATACGATGGGACCGATGCGCAGCGCGTAGGTTGGTGCCGAAATGGGGGGCGTCGAGGCCAGTGGTATCTCGCATACAGAGGTCATATTGGCGTTGTATCCGGCCTGGCTGTTGTTAACGAAGTGCTGTAGGTAACCGGTGAAGGGGCCCTCGGCCTTGATCACGTAGTAGTTCATGCCGGCGGGCGGCACGATGCCCAGGTCGGACTCGATGGTGGCAACAGTGGCGCGGAATTGAGCGTTCGCGGCGATAAACGAGGTGGTGTAGGTGCCGAGATAGGCGCCGTCGCGGGCGTCGTAGACCCGCAGCGTCACCATGGCTGACGCCGTGCCGGTGTTGGCAATGACCACCGAACTCGGAAACCCCTGTGACCCCAATCGGTCAGAATGGACCCCGCTTAGTCTTCTTGGGTCGGCCGTAACCCCCGCGGAGCAGGTGCTTGCATTGGTCAGCGTGTTCTGGGCTGGACGGCGGATCACATGCTGGAAATACCCGTCAAATGCCGAGAATATCTCAATTGTGTACAGGTCCGGCGGATTGGTGATGCCAGCGTCGGACTCGATAGTGCCAAGGCTGAATTGGAGTTGGGCGCCGCCGGGAATGTTGGGACTGGTCCACTGCGCAACAGGTGCGCCGGTGGCTTGATCGTATAGGTTTACGACGACAGTGTCGCCGGTCGCACCGGTGTTGTAAAAGCGAAGAAAGGATTGTGGCGCAACCTCCGTCGATCGTATGGGACCGGCGCGCAGCGTTTGTGCTTGCGCGGTATCAAAAGGCGCAGCGGTAAAGCCAAATGCTAGCGTGAGAACCAGACAACAAAAGAGTGACGTTGACCGCTTCATTTGTGCCTCCGCGGGGCACCGGCGGTGAGCTAACCTAAAACGACTTTCGCTTTGCTCAGATCCTACCCCGCAAGTGAGTACAACGTGCCTAATTATCTTGGATTTATCCTAACAGATTGAGCAGAAATCAGGACAGAAAATGGGAATTACCAAATATTGTTAAGTGCAGAATTGGTACTTCAATTCCACTGGCACCGCCATTTCATCTAAGGCAAGTAGATTTTCTTCACGCCGTTGCCTGGCCCCAGGTTTTCGCCTCGGCGAAGGACGCAGCGTAATGCTTCAAATTGTAAATCAGGAAACCGGCGGCGAAGAGCCCGGCCAATATGGACACAGACGAAATCGAGTAGCGCAACATGGCGTCGTCGCGGAAGACAAAGTCGGTGAACATAGCGATGCCGGTCGGGCCGATGGTCAGACCGAGAATGTTGACGGTGAAGAAATACATTGCCGAGGTCTGCGCCCGCAGCTGATTGGGTGTCACCATCATCAAGGCCGACAGTCCGGCGGCCGTCGCCATACTCACGCCGACGGACGTTGGCAGCAGCATTACCACGGACAGATAGGGATGGGGCATCAGTGGCGTCGCCACAGCGGTGACCACGCCAAGCATGCTGCCCCAAAAGGCGGTTCGCATATGGGCGTCTTCATAGCCGCGGGCGGCGAACATCTCCGCCGTCTTGGCCGCGGCGATGACGGCCAACGGTCCTGAAATGAGAGTGACGATGCCATAGGCCATGCCGATGTCCTGGATGGTCCAGTCCCAGGTGCGGATGAACATGGTCGGGATCCAGGCATAGAACCCGTAGGCCAGAATGGTGACCACCGACATGCCGACGAAGTGACTGCCGTACATGCTGCGGCGCTGCCACAGGAACGCCACCACTTGAGTGATTGGAATATGACTTGAGGTGGTGCCGTCTTCGGCGACGCGCTTCATTTGTTCCCGGCGTGCCGGTTCGCGTACGGCCATCATCAACACAGCCACCAGCAACCCCGGCAAGCCAACAACGAGAAACACGGTCTGCCAGGCAAACAATGTGCCCACCACCGGCAAGGTCACCGGCGGGGCGTTGAAGACAAAAGCGATCACTTGGCTACCGATGATCATGGCCATACCGACACCGAGGGCGATGCCCATGGTGTAGAAAGCCACCGCCCGGCCCCTGGTTTCTTTGGGGAAGTAATCGCTGATCATGGACAGCGCGCTCGGGCTCAGGGCCGCCTCGCCGACGCCGACACCGATACGGGCGATGAACAACTGCACGTAGTTGCGGGCCAGACCACAAGCTGCCGTCATCAAACACCAAATGGTGATCCCGGCAATGATGATCTTCTTGCGGCTGTACTGATCGGCCAACCGGCCGATGGGAATGCCAAGCAAGGTATAGAAGATGGCGAAGGCCAACCCGAGCAGCAGGCTGATTTGCGTGTCGGAAATGCCCAGGTCGGCGCGGATGGGCTCGACCATCAGCGCCATGATCTGCCGGTCGATGAAGGACACCACATAAGCCAGGGTAAGGATCACCACCACGGTCCAGGCGTAGGCTGGGGATGGATAGTCGCTATCGTTGGTGTTCGGTGTGTCAACCATCGCCAATCTTCCAGATCAATTAATCGGCTGCATGGTGCGATGTTGGGCGAGTCTTGACAATGTTCATAAACTAATACGGGAATTTAGAAAAACCTTCAATTTAATTGGCCAACCAATAAAATGGGCGGCAAATAGAAAACAACAGAGAGCCCGAAGGCTCGCAACAGGGAGGGGCTATTCCATGGTCAGGCAAGTCAGTTTCGCAACATTTAATCTCTACAATTTGCAGGTTACGAACGGCCACGTATATGGAAAGAAAGTAAAAAAAGCAGACTACGACGATAAGATTCAGTGGTCGTCCTGGATGCTGGCTGAAGCACAACCGGATGTCATCGCGTTTCAAGAATTGTGGGCTAAAGAATGCCTGGAAACGTTGTTCGTTGAGGCAGGACTCAGGTCATCTTATTCACTGCATTACATCGGCGAAGAATGGGGAGGAATTTCGGTTGCGGCCGCTGTTCGAAAACCATGGAAAGTCGTTGACCAAAAAATTCATAAAGCTTTTCCGGACGACTTCATCCTCCTAAAAAGAAAGCGCACAAGAAGTGACGATAGGGACAGGCTGGACGACGAAATCGAAGTTGATATTGACCGTTTCACACGCACGATCCTGCAGCTCACGCTAAAACATAAGAATTGGCGGGTGCCTCAGATAGAAGTTTTCTGTGTACACCTAAAAGCGAAACTGCCGACAGCCTTGGATTCCGAAGAAAAAAATAGACCCGAAATAATGAAAAACGCGGGCTCACTGGAGGCGGCGATCTCGACAATAAAACGAACGGCGGAAGCTGCCGCCCTTCGTATTCTCCTGAACGACATTATGGATGATAACAAAAAGCCGGTGGTCGTCATGGGTGACTTCAATGACGGGCTGCTGAGCAATACGCTTTCCATCATTACAGGACAGCCGCCTTACCAATTGTTCCAAGCCAAGCACGTGAGTATGAGCCAAACCTCAATTCAAAAACGGGACCGGGGTTTACACTCCACTGCCATGCTTCAACAGTATCATTCGCTTAGAGACGTGGGGTACAGCCACAACTATGAAGGCGTGCTTGAAACGCTAGATCACATACTTGTGTCGGAGCAGTTTTACGACCACTCCCCTAGGGTCTGTTGACATTTAGTGGATTCCCAATGTCGCGGAAAAGTGATTCAAGCCTCCTTTTGCAAGGAGTGTTTGATGAAGTCAGAGCGTTTTGTGATCACGGACAATGTTTGGGAGAAAATTTGGCGTCATCTACCGGGCAAGGCGACGGACCGTGGCGTGACGGCGGCGGACAACCGCCTGTTTTTGGAGGCGGTTTTGTGGCGGGTGCGCGCAGGGTCGCCGTGGCGCGCTCTGCCCCCGGCGTTCGGCAATTGGAACAGCGTCTTCCAGCGCTTTCGCCGATGGGCGAAGAAGGGTGTCTTCGAGCGGCTGTTCGAGGAGTTGTCGGCGGAACCGGATTTCGAATATGCCCTCATCGACGCCACCATCGTCAGCGTTCACCAGAAGGCGAGCGGCGCAAAAGGGGGACTCAAAATCAGGCCATCGGCCGATCACGGGGCGGATTGACCACCAAGATCATCGCCCTGGTCGACGCACTGGGGTGTCTGGTCCGCTTCGTGCTGCTCCCTGGCCAGCGCCACGACATGATGGGCGTCCAGCCGTTGATCGACGACGTTCACTTCGATGCCCTCATCGCCGACAAGGCATTCGATGCCGGCTGGCTGCGAGAGCAACTGGACCAACGTGGCGCAAGCGCCGTCATTCCCTCGCTCGCCAACAGGAAGCGGCCGGCGGCCTACGACAAGCACATGTACCGCTGGCGACATCTGATCGAAAACTACTTCGCCAAGATCAAGGAATTCCGTGGCATCGCAACACGCTACGACAAGACCGACATCAGCTGCGCCGCAAACTGCAACCTCGTCGCAACCATCATCGCCATGCGTTAAATGTCAACAGACCCTAATCGCATTTGGTCATTCAAGTCGACGCGCACGTGGAATGACCACGTCGACGAACATGATCCGCGCGTTAGATCTCCCGACAAAACCGTATCCGACCATGGAATCGTGAAGGCTGATTTTATTCTGGACCGTGCGAGTTAGTCCAAGGGATGCACTACGAACGTTCGGAGTGAATCAAAGGTCTATTACTGACTCTTACGGCTTTCCTTTATGGCTTCGTCGATGAGAAAGATGGATGTGAGCAGCGCACGCAAGTGAATTGTTGCGTTGAGGTTATCGACAATCTGCGAACCCATGGACGGTGTCGATAGCGTGAGGTCGACGGCGGCTTTGGCTTTGCCTGCATCGGCGGCAAGCACGGAGGCGAATTGCATCATCTGAGCCGTGTTTTCTCCGCCAGCAGCGTCGATTTCGTACTGGACCGCATCACCGATGGCGCCGAGGCCGGCACTGAGCGATTCAAGCTGCGGGCGGATGTTATCCCCTTCCTGGTCCCGTCCTTGCGCAGCGTAAGCGAGCATGAACTCATAGGCAGACTCGATGGCGTCGACGCAGGCTCTGAAATCCAAGGTATCGCTCACGGCGATGACTCCCCCTCACCCGTGTCAACTGTCTCCAGGTCTTGCCACAACGCGGCATCGTGGTTTTCGTCGAACTCAGATCGGGTGATCCATCCCAGAATCATGGAGCGGGTATAGCAAAGTTTCTCGGGTCGTAACGCGAAATACACATGCATCATCACTAGGCCGAAAAAGATCACCGCCGACAGGCCATGGAGCACATAGATAACCCCCCAAGTGCTTTGTGACAAAAGGTACGGGTCACGCTCCCAGAAGGGCGTGTCGATGCGCACCAGCATGAACAGCCCGGTCACCAGCACGATCAGGCCGAACACGGTCACTGTGTTGTGCATCAACCGCTGGGCAATGGAATATTTGCCGGTTTTTGGGAAGACACCGCTTCTAACAGCACCAAGGGCTTTGATCAGCTCCACCGGCCCCACCCACATGGACATGAGATCCTGCTGGAGGATGGCCCGCGCGGTGTGGAACAAGATCACGGCCGTCAGGATGACCCCGGCGATCCAGTGGATCGGCACCCAGTCGAACTCGATCCCCAGGATCGGGCAGAGGGCGGTGGCCATCAGCGCCAGCATGGTGGCCGCCATCACCCAATGGAACAGCCGGTCGACGAGTTTATGGCGGACGATACGGTCTGTTGGCATGTCTTTGGCGCGCCCCCTTTTTTATATGCCGCGGGCAACCTAATGGGTCAGACCCGGTTGTGCCAGGGTCAGAATGGGCCAGTTCGCAAGGCACTACCGCTTTTGCTCGCTCCGTGGCGGTCTTGGGTCTAAACTGGCTTAATCTGTGGGAATTTGGCTAAAGTCTGCCCCTCCAACCAGGGCACTAAGCCGCTGCGACACTGATCATTTTACCCGACTAAGGGATGGGATTTATGGCGAATTTGGAAATCAAAGAGGACCCGATCCTCGAGTTTGACGCACACCGCGACCCTGCGTCGCGACGGACTTTTATAAAGAGTGTCATCGCTTCGGGGGCCGTGGCTTCAACTGGCGGTTTGATGCTGGCGGGCTTGAGCGGTTGTTCGGACGATGCCACACCCGCAGCCGGGTCGGTGGAACGTCTCGTCACCCTCAACGTCAACGGCAGGGAACGACCGGTGGATGTTTTGCCCAACGAGACCCTGGCCATGACCCTTCGCTACAAGCTGGGTCTGACCGGCACCAAGTTGTCCTGCGACCGGGGCGAGTGCGGCGCATGCACGGTGCTGATCGGTGACATGGCTCATAACTCTTGTTCCACCCTTACTCACAGCGTGCGCGGCCGCCCGGTCACCACGATCGAAGGTCTGGAACAGCCGGACGGCACGCTGCATCCGGTGCAGCAGGCGATGATCGAAGAACTGGGACCCCAATGCGGTTTCTGCACACCGGGTCAAGTGATGTCGGGCGTGGCCTTATTAAAGGCCAATCCCAGTCCAACACGGGAAGAAGCCCGCCAAGCCATGTCCGGCAATCTCTGCCGCTGTGGCGCTTACGATCACTATCTCAACTCCATCATGCGCGCGTCGCAGATGACCTGAACGGACGACTGACATGGCTTACAAACACATCGGAAAAAACTTCACTCCTCCTGACGTCCGCGCAAAGGTCACCGGCAAAGCTAAATATGCCGAAGATTTCCGCGCTGACGGCATGCTGTTCGTCAAACTTCTGACCAGCCCCATGCCCAATGCCATCGTGCGCAACATCGATGCGTCAGAAGCACTGAAGATGGAAGGCGTGGTAGACATTTTAACGGGTGAGGACGTTCCCAACCGTGCGCCGCCGGTATCTCAGATTCTGACCAACAACCCGAAGTTTGTTGGCGACCCGATTTTGGCGATCGCAGCCGTTGATGAAACTACGGCCTCCAACGCGCTTGAAGCCATCAACATCGAATACGAACCCCAGCCGTTCGTCATCGATCCGCTGGCAAGCCTTTACCCTGGCGGACCGGATGCTCATGACGATGGCAACGTCGCCGTGCGGACCTTCACCGGTGGTGAGGTCAAAAAAATCAAATGGACGGCCCGTGACTTCGCGTCTGTCGGCGAAGATGAATTGCCGCGCGGCGAGCCGGAAAGTGAATGGGAATACGGCGATGTGGACGGCAGCTTTGACTCTGCCGCGTTGACCCTTGATGAAACTTTTGTCATTGCCGGCCACCCCCACGCCAGCATGGAACCGCGCAGCAGCTTTGCTTATTGGGAAAACGGCAAGTGCTACCTGCATGCTTCAACCCAAAGCCACACGTGGACCGTGCCCCAATACGCCGGCTTCCTCGGCATTGACATCAAAGACCTGGTGCTGATCGCCGAATATTGCGGCGGCGGCTTTGGCTCCAAAGGCAGCGCTTATCCAGTGGCCATTATTCCGGCATTGATGTCCAAGAAAACCGGACAGCCCTGTATGATGCGCATCACACGCGCGGAAGAATACTACTTGGGCTACCGCCGTAACGGTTTCCAAGGCAACGTCAAACTGGCTTTCCGTGAAGACGGACGTCTTCTGGCTGCCGATATGTATATCGTGCAGCAAAGCGGAGCCAACGAAGGTTTCCCCGACTATGTGAGCGCCGGCGGAGCTCTGACGCTGGTGTACACGCCTGAGGCTATGCGCTGGAAAGGCGTTCCCGTGTCAACCAACACACCGATCACGGGGGCACAGCGCGGTCCCGGTCAGAACCAACTGGCCTGCATCATGGAACCCTTGATGGACAAGGCGGCCAAGGAACTGGGTGTGGATCGTTTGACCATTCGCGAGATCAACGCGCCCAACAATGATTCCTTATATGGCGACAAGAGAACGCCCATTTCGAGCGCTTACCTACAGGAAGCCCTGCGCATTGGGGCTGAAAAGTTCAACTACGCCGAAAAGATCACCGAAAGCGGCCAGCGCAACGGCACTAAGGTGACCGGTATCGGTGTCGGCCAGGCGTTCCATCCGGCAGGAGGGGCAGGCTTCGACGGCATCACCCGGATCACCCCGGACGGCAAAGTTCACATCCACTCCGGTGTCGGCAATCTGGGCACCTATTCCCACTCTGCCACGGCGCGGGTAGTGGCCGAAGTGCTTGGTTGTTCCTGGGAGAACTGCGTGATTGAGCGCGGCGACAGCCGCCGTGCCCTGCCCTTCAACTTGGGCCAATTCGGCAGCAACACGTCCTACACCATGACCCGCTCCAACTATGTCGGCGCGGTCGCGGCCAAGCAGCACCTGCTTGAAATCGCCGCCATGGATCTGGGCGGCAACGCTGAGGATTACGACGTCGGTGACGACATGGTCTTTGCCCAATCCGATGCCAACACGTCTATGACTTTCGCCCAAGCCGCACAACGGGCCATCGAATTGGGCGGCAAGTACAGCGGTCAGGAAGTACCCGAAGACGTCAACCAGCTGACCAAGAACTCGGTAGAGATGATTGCCGGTTCGGGCTTGATCGGCGTGGCCAAAGACTCCGAGCCCATGACCAAGTTCACCTTGGCGCTGGCCACGACCTTCATGAAGATCGAGCTGGATACGGAGACCGGTAAATACGAAATCCTCGACTGCGTGAGCACCGCGGATTGCGGCACGGTGATCCATCCGCTGGGGCTGCAACACCAAATCCGTGGTGGTGCTGTGATGGGCATCGGCATGGCCGGCCTGGAGCGCATTGTCTACGACCCGCAAAACGGCCTGCCGGCCAACGTGGGTTTCTATCAGACCAAGCCGCCGTCCTATCTGGATGTGCCATCGGTGACGGAGGCCATGTATGTGGACATGCCCGACCCGACTAATCCCATCGGTGTGCGCGGTGTCGGTGAACCCCTCATGGGGTGCGCGGCAGCGGCGCTGTTGAGTGCCATCTCCGATGCCTTAGGCGGGGTGTATTTCAAT
The DNA here is from genome assembly GCA_965207985.1 of Rhodospirillaceae bacterium. Lineage (GTDB taxonomy): Bacteria > Pseudomonadota > Alphaproteobacteria > Rhodospirillales > Rhodospirillaceae > CBDBND01. The sequence continues at coordinate 342,792 of CBDBND010000033.1, forward strand.
CGCACACCCATTCTGCCCGACATGATCATCAACGCGTTGGCGGGACGACCGCAGTCCTACAAGACGCTCCAGATCGCCAGCCAATAGGGAGGATGCAGCAATGTCTAACAAGGATATGATGCCTCAATTCGCATTGTTCCAGCCTTCCGATATCGAGAACGCGTTGGAGCTTTTGGACAAGTACGGCGAAAACGGCTGGAAAGTGGCCGGCGGTCAGGACAGTTACGACTGGTTCAAGGACCGGGCCAAGCGACCCGAAGCGGTGATTGATCTCGGCGGTATCGCCGAACTGCATGGCGTGCGGGAAACCGAAGACGACATCGAAATCGGCGCCATGACCACGCTGACGGAGATCATCGGCCATCCGGTGATTTTGCGCGATTACGGTCTGTTGGCGGAAGCGGCTAGCCGGGTTGCCAGCCCGCAGATCCGCAACGCCGGGACCATCGGCGGCAATCTCTGTCAGGATGCCCGCTGTTGGTATTACCGCGCCGGACTTGATTGTTACCGGGCTGGCGGCAACACCTGTTACGCCGATACGCCGGAAGGCATGAACCGGGAACACTGTTTGTTTGGCGCGTCCCGTTGTGTCGCCGTTACGCCGTCCGACACGGCGGCGGCCGTTGTTGCTTTGGACGCCACCATGGTGATCCGCAGCTCTGCGGGCGAGCGGACCGTACCGGCGGAAGAATTTTTCATCGGCCCGGCGGTCAACATCATGCGCATGACGGTGATCGAGCCGGGTGAAATTCTCACCGCCATTCGCCTCCCGTCCAAGTGGGCGAACTCTGAGTACTACTTTGAGAAAGTCGCCGACCGGAATACCTGGGATTTCCCGCTGGTCAACGTGGCCTGCTCGACCATCATCAACGGCGGCGTGATCGAAGACATCCGCATCGCCTGTGCCGGTGTGGAATGTGTGCCCAAACGCATGACCGTGGTGGAAGACGTCGTTCGGGGCGGTGCGCAGGATGAAGAAACCGCCGAACTGGGCGGAAGTGCTGCATCCCGGGGCGCGACACCGCTCAACTACAACCACTTTAAGATCCCGCTTCTGGAAAACCTGGTGAAGCGTGCGATTAGAGGAAGTGACAGCAATGGAATTGTTCCGGTACAGCAGGGACGTTTACGGACAACGAATCCTTGAGGGCATTTCCTGGGATCTTTTCTGGGTGGTCATAGGACTGGCGGCCGCTGGGATTGTCGGCCACCTGGTTTTCAAGGCGGTTGTTGGTAAAAAGAAAGCGGCAGAGCCCTAAGACAGTCCGAATAGGTTAGCCAATCTAAATTGGCACGTGAAGGCCGATGCCGAGATCGCGGGTGTCGAGCATGACATCACGTGCGGTCAGCAGAACCTTTTCCCCCGACATGTTGACGATGTCGATGTAGCGACCGACCGCGAGGGTCTGCGTTTGCCCTTCGAGATCGGTGTGGTGCACGATGAAGGGGCTCATCACCACAAGAAAATCTTCCGTATTTGACTCATCGATCGTGGCCACGGTCACCTGACGGTGCAATCGCCCAGGCCGTTGCAGATACTCCGGCAGACTTTTAAACAGCTCCGCCATCCCATTCCGGTCGTGCTCCAGCCAGGTCATCTGTTTCTTAAGCTCTGGGCTCCAGACACGAATACGGTAGTGGAACCGATCATCGCAAAGGGCGAGAAACGCTTCGAAGTTGCCGTCGTCGAGCACCAAACTGAGACGGCCGATGAGGGGGCGTACGGCTTCGGCTTGCAAGAGGCGCTTGAGGTCTTCCATTAGGTCACCCGATTGCCAACCGGATTGCCAGGATCCCGCCCGGTGTAACTGGCCCATTTCCCATAGAACGCACGCAGAATGGCGTCGTCCTGACCGGAGAGATTCTCGTCCCTTGCGATCAACTCATAGCGGCCGGCTTGATTGCGAAAACTGTCGGCGCAGGCTTCGGTGGCGAACATGTCTTCAGGCACGTTGCGGCCGAAAGGTCCCCAATACTGATTGTGGTGGCGCTGGCGGATGCGGCGATGGTCTTCGGACTCGCCTTTGACACCGAGCCCACGCATTTCCAACAGTGTTTGATGCGGCCCCAACGGCGTTGCCGTATCGATGCGGACGACCGTGCCCCGGGCAATGATGGCAGTGGACGGAAACAGATCGACAAAACGGAAGTCTGCGGGGTCCGTTCCAGGCAGCGGCGGTACATCGCCGCCCCGACCGCTGAACGCGTCGTACCCTTCATATGCCGCTTTTAAGTCATCACCACTGCCGCCGTGGCCGTTTTCGAATGTGATGAGAAGGCGCTCTTCCATAGGCATAGCGTCTACCTGTGTCTTGCGTAAAACCACATGCATGAATTCATGATAGAGATCCATGTTGGTTTCATGCCAGGCTTTCCAATTACAGTCGAGCACCGCGCGGTTGTAATGAAACACCTCAAGCGGTGTCGTCCCGAGCATTTCTGCGAAGCGCTCCAAAGCCCCACCGATAAAGGTGTCCAGGTCGGGCGCACTGTCATCGAGGGCGATGAACACCAGACCGAGTTTTACGGCCGTGCGGACTTCGCGCAGGCCCATTGCGGACTTGTCGACACCGTCCTTGTAACCGGAAGGACGAGGAATACCGGTGCAAGCACCACGGCTGTCGTAGGTCCAGCGGTGATAGAAACAGGTCATCAGCCGTGCACTGCCCGCAGGTTCGGTCAAAAGTTTGGCCCCGCGATGGGAACAGACGTTCAAGAACGTGCGGATGTCGCCGTCATCGCCACGGATGCAAATGAGTGATTGGCCCGCATGGTCGATGACCCGGTAATCATACGGCTCGGGCAGCTCGCTTTCATGACAGGCGAAGCGCCAGGTCTTGGTAAAGATGGTGTCGATCTCGTCCCGGTAAATATCCGGGTCCGTATAGACCAGACCCGAGACAAAATGCCCGGCAGGTAATCGCGGCGCGGTCTCCCAATAGGATTGTGTGCGCGACGACATGCAACGCTAGTTTTTTAGATACCCAAGCCGGGCCAGGTTGCGCGCCAGACGGGACGGCTCGGTGTCGTTGATGGGATTGACATCAAAATATTCGCCGTATTCTGCCAGGGCTTTGGTCAAATAGTCCTCGGGTATGTCATCCCAAGACTTCACTTTATAAAACTCCACATGCCAGATGACCTGACCCATTTCAGGGTCGTTCATACCAATGTTGGGCATGGACGGCATGAGAATGTGTCCGGACCCGTGCGCGGGCGCGGACGTTGCTGACTCATCCTGAAGATCGGATAGTTTTGCAAAGAAAGATTGGTCTTGATTGTAGGGCCGACGGACAAGCGGCTCAGGCCAATAGACCTTGGCGTGGAAGGTAACCGTGTCGCCGGTCAACTTCATGTCCACGTCATAAATGGACCGATCCTTATAGAAATCAGGAAAGGCGTCATCGACGATATTGAGGGTCGCGCCCTTGCGGGAAAGGGTCGACCCTTCCGGCAAACGGCTCCAATTGGGCCTGAAGGTCACCTCCTCACCGGTTATTGAATTGGTAAACCCGTCGATGATTTCATTGGTTTCCACATCCGCATAGTAGGTCAGCAATGACGTATAGCGGACGTACTCCGACGGCCCCATAGGTTTGACCCATTGCTGCTCACACCCCTTGAACCGCACCAAAGGGACAGGCGACTCAGGCGCTTTAAAGCCGTAGATGATGCCGCGCGTAATCCAGATCACTTTGCCTTCGTCGGTGCGGGCTTGCTGTTTGACCAGGGCATGCACCCGGTCCTCTTCGCTCCAATCCTCAATGCGATCGGGAAGGGCTTTTGCGGTTAACGGCTGAGCAACCGTCGCAGCCGCCAGTGTCGCCCCGACACCTAGTGCCGTTCGCCGGGCAAGATTGGTTGGTCGCATTATCGATCCCTCCATAAGGATAATCGTCAGTCGTTAAAGACGCGCTCTGCAAGAGCCCGCATGTCGGCGTTGAACCGGTCCGGCGCTTCGAGAAACGGAGAGTGGCCTACACGGGGGTACATATGAATTTGAACGTCGGGCCGGGCGGCGCGGTAGGCATCCGCCAGATCCTGTGACGACCGCAATGGATCATCGGCGCCCAGGATGGCGACGAGCGGTACTTTGATTTCATCAATGAGCATCGCGTAGTCGGTTTCAACCTCCCCTGTCGGTCCGATGATGGGCGCGCGCATGGCCCGCCGTGCATAGGGGGGCGCCATGACGTTCATGGCCGTCGCCACTTCGTTCCACTCAGCGCCTTGATCCTCGACCGTCATGAGGCGGTTAAAAGTCTTCGCGCCGGCCATATTCTGGCGAATGTCGTTTGTTTCCAGCTGTGTCTGGCTGACCCGCGACGGTGCCTCCTCGGTCGGCAAGCGAACCTCCACCAGCCGCCCGCGCGATCCCACCATGACGACAGCTGAAAGATCGTCCGTTCCACGGCAGCGCACATAGTGCATGGCGATGAGACCGCCGCGGGACCAGCCCGCCATGATGGGTTTTTCAAGCCCCGTCGCCTCAAGCACCGCATCTATATCGTCGGCCCAGATGCAGGCACGGTTGTAGTCTTCTACCCGCCACGGCTTGCCCGAGTTGCCGTGACCGCGCAAATCGAAAGCGACGAGATGAAAATCATCGGCCAGGTCGGACTCAAGTTGTAGATGCCAACTGAGGTAACTCTGACCGTTACCGTGAATGAAAAGAAAACCTGGCTTCCCCCGTTCGCCGGTTTCAGCAACGTTGATGGGCACTCCGCCATGCCCTTCGACCAAGTTGACGGATAACTCCGCACTGACAGTGGTGAGCGGCAAAACGGCCATCCCGATCAAAGGAACAATAAAACGCAAAAGAACATTCATGAGCGTGGTGTGATGCGTTCGAGGTTGATACGCGCCCCGGTCATGGGCATGGGATTGAGATGCGGACTAAAAGCGAGGGTATCGAAATAAGGAAACAGATAGATGGCCGGCGGATCGTAATGGAGTGCGGTGACCAATTCCTGAAGCATTTTTTTCCGCGTATCTTCGTCAAACTCACGGTTGCTCGCTGCAATCAATTCCAACATCTCTTCGTCACAGAAGAAGGCACCGGCTTTCAGGCAAGACGCGGTTTCAATGCTGCGGATGACATCGCCATGAATGGTGTTGTTAAAACTGGTTTCTAAGATTTGGGCGCCGGCCCAGTCTCCCGAAAAATAATGCCGCAGCCATTGTGAGCCGGGCATCTGGTTGAGGCGGACATTGACGCCGATGGCAGCGAGGTTTTGAGCCACCACCTGGCCGACAAGGACCTGCTCGGGCACGGACGGATCGCTACGCACGATGGCTTCGAGCTCAAGACCGTCCTCAAAACCCGCTTCCGCCAACAGCTGGCGCGCGCCGTCGGGATCGTAAGGAAACAGTGGCAAGTCTGGATTATGGCCATAGACATCTTCGGTAGCGACCTGCGACACGGGGCCGGTGACACCGGTCAATATGGTCTTGGCAATGTTTTCCCGGTCGATAGCGAGATTGAGCGCCCGGCGCACGCGGGTATCCCTCAGTGGCGAGTTGGGGTCGATTTGGCGGAAAGCCCAAGCACCAACCGAATAAGTTTGCCGCGCTAATGTTTCATACCCCTCGGCTTTGAGATCAGTGAGTAGGTCGAGACCTAGCTTGAAGGACACGTCGACCTGATCGCTGATGAGAGTTTGTGCCCGGCTGACCACATCAATCACAGGGGTAAAGCGCAACTCGTCGTAATGGCCCGACGGCCGCCAGGACGTCGGATTGCGTTCAAAAATATACGTGCCTGTGGCCTGACCCCACTCTTTCAGCTTGAACGGTCCGCTGCCATGCGGAACAAGGCCGAACTCGTCCATCCCCACCTCAGACCAGTACTTCATGGGGATCATGAAGACGAAACTCATCCGTTTGGGCACCAGCGCATCGGGTCGGACGGTTTTGATCAACACGGTCAGATCATCGATAACCTCAGCTGATTCTATGACGGCTGTTTCTATGGCAACAGGATATCCGGCGGCGTTTTCGCTTCGAAGAAATGTAATAACGTCTACAACGGTCTGAGCGTTGAATGGTTCGCCGTTTGAGAAAGTCACGTCGGGACGTAAGGTAAAGACCCAGGCGTTATCGCCACGCGGTTGCCACGACAACGCAAGAGCGGGAAGAATCTCTCCCTTATCACCGACAAGCGTCAGTGCATCGTAGAGCACGTACATAGGATTGACCGCGCCGATGGGCATGGTCGAATAGGGATTGCCGAGACCGGGCGGGCGTCCGGGAACGGCAACCCGTAGGGCGTTCTCAGACTCCTGGGCAAGACTGAGACCGACGGGACTAACCGCCAGCAAACCAACAACAATCAGCTTGGCGATGGGGGCCAACATCCTCATGGCATGTTCAATCAGGCTCAGACCTGCCAGAGTCAGACTTGTATGTATTCCCCGTCCATTTTTTCTTCATCAGCCAAGGTCTTCGCCTTCGGCGGCGCCTTGTCGCTGGGCTTGTCGAAGTCAGGCTGAGCCTTACCCGGCACGGCCAAAGACCGGGACGACGGTACAGTCGGCGGAATGAAAATGCCCCGCTCGAAATAACTGGCGAGCACCTTTTTCAACGGTTTCATGCCGCGGTACGGATTCACCATGGGGTCGGAAGCGAGATTGTTTTCCAGACCCACATCGGCGGCATAGTCGTCCGCATAGACATGGGGGTCGTCCCACATGGGTAAATTGATGTGTGGATTGGCCCGGGCCCGCCGCAAAGCGAGAAGATCGATGGTACCGGACAACACGGCGGCGCCCGGCGTATCCAACTCGCCCTGAATGGAGCCGTCAAAATTCACCATCTTGGTGTAACCGCGCATTTGGTTGGTGTGCTCGAACTTGGAATCCGGATCGAACTGCTCGCCGCCGGGCAGAGGCGAGAGCATGTAAGCAACGTTCTCGAAGGCCCGTGTCTGGCGGGCGATATCCCAGCCGCGGCGGCCGGATCCATGGCCTTCCGACGACGGATGAATGAGCACCTCGGCACCGCTTTTAACAAGCATGCGCGCCACTTCAGGATGGGCCTGATCAAAGCAGACCATGGTGGCCAATCGGCCGATGGGCGTATCAACCACCGGGAAGAGGAAGTCGTAGCCGTAGGTATCGACGTAACGGTCGTAAATGCTTCCCGGCGTGGTGTCCGGTAAAGAGCCCCAGACGTCGGCGCATTGGATCTTGCGATAGCGGTGAATCAAATCACCGGAATCGTTGAGAATGAAAGCCGAATTGAAGACAAAGCCCGGCAGCTTGTCGTCGATCTCGAAGGTGGACCCAGCCAGGTAGACTTTGTGCTTTAGGGCAAATTCCGAGAGCAGCTCGATTTCGGGACCGGGATAACGAATGGCCAAGCGCTGCAGCGTAATGGGAGAGCGGTAACCGTGCCCGCCCTGCCCGGTCATGAAAAACTCGGACAACGCCACCAGCCGCACGTTGGGGTTGGAGGCCGTGCGACCTGGCAGAATCAGAGCGCGTTGAATGTTTTCCGTTCGCAGCGCATGGACGTCTGATGTTTTCTGAATCATCTTCTTGACGGACTGCACCAGCAGCACGTCGTATTCCGTCTCATGCCCCGTGCCTTCGGCAGCCTTGGCTTGCTTTAAGCGCGCACGGGACTCGGCCACCCACTCTTCCCGGTTCTTAGGCACGGCAGGCGCTTTCTTTTGCGCCTTGATCATCTTTTTGTAACCGTCGGCATAGAGATTGGCGCGCAAGTGCAACGCTTGAATGGAAAAGATGGCGGCCCTCTTGCGGCGCAATTTATCGATGTAAACGTCGACCTTGATGAAATCTTCGTCGGACTTGGCCATGAGCTGCCGGCCATTCCAGTCCGCCAAGCCGCTGGCGCGAGGATAGGTCACCGCCATACCGTTGGCTCCACGAGAGACGGCAGAGGCTGATGCAATGAAGGCAACGTTTTCAAAGGCGCGTGCAATGCGGGCGTTTTGCCGTGCATCAAATAGATCGTCTGCAATTTCTTGCGTCGGATTGAAAATAATCTCCGCCCCTTTCCACACCAGGCTGCGGGCGTAATGGGGGAACAAGATGTCTTCCCCAGGCAGGATGCCCACCTGACCGATGGGAGTGTTGGCGACTTGGAATTCCTTTTTCTGTCCTAAAGCGGATGTGTGTTCGGCGGCAATGCCGTTGATCAACTCGGGCGATATCTTTTCCGTTTCGATGGCCACTTTGCCGACGGAATCAATCAAGAAACCAACCGTGATCCTGACGCCCGCTTCCTTGCTTTTAACCGCCACAGACCCGGCCAGATAGACATTCTTCTCTGCGGCCAGTTCACCGAGAGCCTTAATCACAGCGGACCGGTCATGGGCCTCTTCACCGCCCAAGGAATGGGGCAGAAGGATCACCGGCTCGATGGGATCAACCACCTCAAAGCGATGGGTCGCCCCCATGATGGTGTCGACATGTTCGGCCAAGGCGCCGAAATCATCAGGTGTCCAGGATTTTTGCGATAGGAAAAGCATGGTGCGGCCTTTCTTCTTTTAGCAGCGGTCACTTTGTGTCCGGGGTTGGGCCCATAATGCGCAAGTCCGGATGTCTGTGGGTCATTGTAAACCAGCCCTTGCTCACGCAACGAGCATCAAATGCGGAAATCCCAGGATGTGCCCTTGTAGAGCAGGGTCAGGCCAGGCGTTCCAAGACCTCTACGGCGGCCCGTTCGCCCGACTCCATGGCCGATTCCATGCCGATTTCCAGACGACGGGTGTGCTCGCCGGCGAAGTGAATGCGGTGATGGGGATTGATCATATCTTGGGCGAACCGGGTCACCTGACCGGGATAAAAGGAGTGCCGGAACCCGCCCGCCAATGGGTACTCGGACCAGGAGTGAACAGCCGTCACCTGGAGCCGCCCTTTCAAGGATGGCCGCAGTCGTTCGATCTCTTGGACGACAAACGCGCCACGCTCCCGTGGCGGCAGCAGGTCGAGCCGCTCGGCCTTCTTACCGACACAGACGGCTTGCAAGAATTCCCGGTTGCCGTCGGCGAGAATCTTCTGGCGCACGAGAGAAATGGGTCCGTCGCTCCAGATGGAGGCATCCAATCCGTCCTCTTCCCAATAGGCACCGCCGGTAAATTTCAAATGCACCTGAGAGTTGGCCCGATATGGCAGCAATCGGATCGCTTCGGCTTGCGCGCCCACAGGTGGCGGATCGATGGCCACTCGGGAGAGCGTGGTGAACGGAATGGCCGAGATGACGAAGGTGGCGCGGTAGCGGGAGCCGTCCATGCAGCGCACTTCCGCTTCCCGCTCCGAACTCTCGATGCGGGTGACAAGTTTGTTGAAGCGGATCACATCGCCTAAGTGTGCCGCCATGGCTTCCGGCAACCGCGATGTACCGCCTTCGATGCGATGGCTGGTGGCGCCACGCTTCTGGAACCGGTCCAGATCGCGCGGCGTGTCGCCGCCGGAAAACCACAACCGGCCGCGAGCATCGTTATGCAACAACGGAAGCGCGGATACGTTCCAGATATCCGCATCGATGGGACCTTCGTTGATCAACTTCATAGCTTGTGATGAAGCACCACTGTCGGACAGCCACTGACCCAAGGGCACGTCATAGGCAGCAGATTGGGGCTCCAACCAGTCATCGAAGCCCTTTAGCGGATTGTTTTTTTCAAAATAGTGATCGAGCAGAACGGACGGGAGCACGGATCGTTCTTCTCCCGCTGTTTGATTGAGCGCATGAGCAGACCATTGGTTGCCGGCGAACAACTCGTCTTCGATGGAAAAAGCGTAAGGCGCATAGATGTTAGACCCAGACAACAAACGCACACCCAAGCGGTCCGCTATGTCACGCACACGGGCGTAATAAGGTCCGACTTGCGATGCGCCGAGTTCGGGCTGGCCTTCTACATCGTCGCCTGTATAGGCACGCCCGCCGACCCGGTTGGATCCTTCGAGGACGAGAACTTTGTAGCCTTCATCTTGCAGGGTGATAGCCGCATTGAGGCCGGCAAATCCCGCCCCTAAGATCAAGACATCCACTTTTGGCTCAGCGGCAAGAGCCGTTTTTAGTTGCGTAACCGACAGTGACGCGGCTCCGGTCTGGAGAAAAAGCCGGCGCGGGAAAGCCCTTTTCATGGAGCGGAACTCCGGTCACAGTGAACTTGATCCAGTATACAGGGCTCATTGGATGTCAAAGACAGATTCCATCGACCTGATTATCCAGCCGCGCAAACGAGACATCGGCGGGTTCGAGGTGCGGCGGGTGTTGCCCTATGAAAAACGGCGCATGATTGGTCCATTTATCTTTTTTGATCACATGGGCCCGGCAGATTTTCCCCCCGGTCAGGGCATCGACGTTCGCGCCCATCCTCACATTGGCTTGGCCACGGTCACCTTTCTCTTTGACGGAGAGATCCATCACCGGGACAGTCTTGGTTTTCATCAGCCCATACAGCCTGGTGACGTCAATTGGATGACGGCGGGGCGGGGAATCGTCCATTCCGAACGGACCGGGCCGGACACCCGCGCCGTCGGCCATACCCTGCACGGCATTCAGACCTGGATTGCCTTGCCGAAGGACTATGAAGAAACGGACCCAGCGTTTCACCACCACCCGGCGGCCACTCTGCCCAAGGTCGAGCAGGACGGTGGGTCATTTCATTTGATTGCCGGGTCCGCTTACGGCGAGACGTCGCCGGTCACGACGTTTTCGCCCATGTTTTATCTCGGTGGTTCTCTGCAAGCAGGCGCTGATTTCCCAGTCACGGACGATTTCGAAGAACGGTCGGTTTATGTTGTCGAAGGGTCGGTTGTGGTCAACGGAGAGGGTTTGGTCGAAGGTCAGATGGCTGTGTTGAAACCAGACACCAGCGTTTCCGTAACCACTGATACCGGTGCCAAGGTGATGCTATCAGGCGGTGCCCGCATGGATGGTGAGCGCCTCATCTGGTGGAACCTGGTGGCCAGCCGGCAAGACCTCATCGACCGCGCCAAACAGGAATGGAAAGATGGGGTATTCCCGAAGGTTCCCGGTGATGAGGATGAGTTCATTCCGCTCCCCGATGGATAAGTGTTTATGACCCTGCCGAACAAACTGATCACAACAATTGTCCTTGTCTTTCTTTGGCTTGCCGGCGTACCAGCCCAAGCGCAGGTGCCGATGATCGGCGGCACCACAGGCGTGCCGGAAGGCACAGCGGGCTACGAAAAGTGGATGATGTACAAAGAACGATTGGCCGACCTCTCCAACGGCGAGATCCAGCTCACCCCCATGGTCGGCGGTGAACTGGGCGGTGAAGAAACCATCTTCAACGCTTTGCGGAGGGGCCGCGTGCAGGTTGCCAACCTTTCGGCTTATGTCATTGGCGCGGCGGTGCCGGAATTGGCTTTATTGCAAATACCGTACTTGTTTGACTCAGAAACCGAGGCAGACCACCTTTTCGACACAGTCTTATACGACATCTACAGCGATCTGCTGGCCGAGAACGGACTGGTGTTGCTGTCTTGGGATGAAGTCGGGTTCCGGCATGTCTACGGCAAAACACCGATCCTCGTTCCGGCTGACATGCGGGACTTACGTTATCGAATCCCAACCGGATTGGGGCCCCAACTGTTTGCAGAAGCGATGGCGTCTGACGTCATCCAACTCTCCTTCAACGACAACATCATCGGGCTGCAGACGGGCCTGGTCGATGCCGGTGGCAATGCCATCATTCTTTACGCCAGCACAGGTATTGCCGAAGAAGCGCCGCATTTGACCCTGACGAGTCATTTCAACATGACCAATCTGCTCATCTGCACAGAGCGATGGCTTAATTCATTGTCTGAAGCCCATCGAAAAATCGTGCTTGATGGCTGGTTGCCCATGGACGTCGCGCGGCAAATGAGCCGAGATGAAACCAATAGCTTTCTGCAGCAGGCCGACGAGATCGGTTTCACCATTCACCAGTTGACGCCCGGCCAAAAAGAACTGTGGGTGGACGCAACGGCACCGGTTGCAGATCAAATCATCGAAAGTACCGGTGGGCGCTCGGCTGAAATCTATCAGGCGATTTTGGAAGCGAGAGCCGATTACCGGGCGTCACGTTAATCAAAAGACGAGAACGAACCGATCTGTTCACTGTCGATGGTGTGATAGATCTTACCGATGGTGCCGTCGTCATCGAGGGCTTGGACGATCAACGCGCCCAGTTCGCCTCTCGTAATGCGCCCCATCATGGTCTGGTCCTCATAGAGCACACCGGTTCCCGTGCCCGGCCCATCGGGCAACTGGCCAGGACGCAGGATGGACCAATCCAGATCGCGGCTTTGAAGATCGTTTTCGGCAATGGTTTTGGCGTCGAGAACGGGCCCAAGAAACTCCCGGGCTCTCGGCTCCAACACGTCTTTGGTGCCACCCGAGCCGATGGCCGTGACAAAGACGACGCGTCGGATACCGGCCCTTTCCGCCGCAGCAAAAACATTGATATTGCCCTGGCTATCGACCTCGTGATTGCGCACCCGGCCACCAAGAGTGGTAACGACGGCATCATAGGACCGTCCTTCAAAAGCGGCGTTAACCGTGGCTGCGTCCAGAGCATCACCGACCACGAGGGTCGCGCCCAACTCATTAAGGGCTGTAACGTCGGATGTCTCGCGCACAAAAGCGGTCACCGTATCGCCGCGCGCGACGAGGAGTTTCGCTGCTTCGAGACCAGTGTTGCGGGTGGCGCCAAAAATAAGAATGTCATCGGCCACAGCGGTGCCTGTCATGGTGAAAAGAAGGAAAAACCCGACAAATCTTTTCATGAGCGACCCCTACTCCGCGGCTTGAGCCGGCTTGACCGCATCCGATGCGCCCGGGGCAACAAAGATGCCCTGGTTGACATACTCTTCGACCACTTTCTTGATCTGCACGCCGCCGTAATAGGGATTACCGAGAGGATCGTCGGGCCAGATGTTGTTGGGCAGTCCCCGCGGCGTCTTTGCGTACTCATCGGCATAAACCACAGCGTCATCCCACAGGGCCACATTGGCTTGAAGATCGGCGCGGGCTTTGCGCAAAGCGCCGAGATCGATCATGCCCGCCAAGGGCACCTGCCCTGCCGTGTCCGCCTCCGCCTGAATGGAACCATCGAAGCCGATAAACTTGGAATACCCCCGTGCGCGGGAGCTCGGCGATTTGCGCCCGGGCAGGAAGTACTCCCCGCCGTGACCGCAGGAGATAACGTAGGCCACGTTTTCAAAACCGCGCATGCGGCGGGCGGAATCCCAACCCATACGGTGAGCGCCGTGAGGTTCCGAGGTGGGATGAAGAATCACCTCCGCACCACGCCGCACCATGGCCCGATAGGTTTCAGGGAAGTTGTTGTCGAAACAGATGGTGGTGGCCAGCTTGCCGATGGGCGTGTCGGCAACCGGGAATAAATGCTCGTATCCGTACTTTTCGACATATTGGTCGTACACACTGCCCGGTGTGGTATCAGGCAGAAAACCCATGGCATCGCCGCAATGGATTTTGCGGTAACGGTGAATGAGATTGCCTGACGGATCAAAGATAAAAGCCGTATTGAAAAAGCGCTCCGGCCATTCCGGATCGTATTCAAACACGCCGCCGCAGACATAGGCGTCCACTTCCTGGGCAAAGGCGGCCACCTGATCCATTTCGGGCCCCGGGAAACTGACGCCGATCTTATCGGCGATGTGACCCAGCTTGTGACCCAAGGGACTCACCGGCCCGGTAAGGAAGAACTCGGGATAGATGATGAGTTTAAGGTTCGGCGCACGGGCGCCGTAGTTGCGGATGAGATCGAAGGCGTCATCCAGGTTGGCCTGACGTTTTTCAACCAATTCTTCCGGTGTGTTGGACTGGTGCACCACGTGCTGGCCGATCATGGCGCTGTAAACGGAAATTTCGTCCGGCTTGGGCGCAGCGGCTTGGGCCGCGACACGGTTTTTGCCTTCCACGATCCATTCTGACCGCGATTGCGGTGAGGCCTTCGGCGCCGATTTTTCTTTTTCATAACTCGGCGCATAAAGGTTCATGCGCACAATACCGGGGAAGTTGAGCTGTGGACCCATACGCCGTTTGCGCATTCTTTCGATGTCCATGTCAGCGCGCATGAAAGATTCCGAACCACGCACTTTGGTGGGCGCGCCTTGGGGGTGATACAACGCCGTCGCTTCGGGCAAGGTCACGGTTGCACCGTTCAGGGTGGCGGTGGTGGCCGATGCTGTGCCGAGATAGAGAATATTTTCGTAAGCCCGCGCCGTCCGGGCGACCACACGGCTTTCGAACAACTTGTCGGAGCGCTCGCGCGACGGATTAAGAATGATCTCCGCCCCTTGCACCATCATGGTGCGCACCACATGGGGCGCGAGGATATCTTCACCGCAAAGAACACCGATCTGCCCAAGAGTGGTCTTGGCAATCTGAAACTTTGCCGGCTGAAAAGTGTCCGCTGCCGTATCCGTATACCCTTCCAAAATATCGGGCATGATTTTCGGCGTACGGGCCAGCAGGGTCTCATCGGGACCGACAACGAACCCGACCGTGCGCGGCACGGCCTCGCCATCTACCGACACATAGGCAGACGCACCGATGATGAGATCATGCGCTTTGGCCAATCCAGCCAGCGCTACGGTGACGTCGCCTTCCGCATGGGCTTCATGTTCCGAGCCGTCCGCATGAGGCAAAACTGCAATGGCCGTGCCTTCCTCAACGGACGTTTGCCTGGCCTGATTGAGTGCGGCCTCAACGTCTCCAAGACTTTTCGGAGTCCAAGGGGTTTGCAGGAGAAACATGGTGCGGCCCTCCTCTATGAGTTCAGAGTGTCGGTAGCTCGTTCTATTCTTCTTCGAGCGGGGGTTTTTCAGGATCCCAGGCGTACAGGATTTTGCCATAGGTGGAGTCATCATCGAGGATTCCAGCCACTAAGCGACCGAGTTCTTGCCGGTCGATGCTGCCCCGATGTTCGTAATCTTCGAGCACGCCGGTACCCGTCGCTTCACCACGCCGCAGTCCGCCTGGACGGATAACGGTGTAGTCCAGGCCACTGGCCATGAGATCGTCTTCAGCCAGAGTCTTTATGTACATCACGCCAACCATGAAATTGTCACCAGGCTTGGCCGGCGTGCGTCGTTCGCCCACACCCATAGAGCTGATCTGAATCACACGATTGACGCCGTACTCTTTCGCCGCGGCAGTGATATTCATATTACCGATGAGATCGGGGCGCCGTTCACCCCGCCGGCCGCCCAACGAGCTGATGACACTCTTGAACTCACCAGACTCGTACGCGCGATTAACGTCGTCGGCGTTCAAGGCGTTGCCGACAACCGTTTTGACACCAAGAGGCTCAAGCGCTTCGGTATTGGATGTCGGCCGGACAAAAACTGTCACGTCGACGCCATCGGCCCGCAAGTTCTGCACCGCGGCGAGACCTGTGCCGCTGGTACCGCCGAACACGAGGACCGGTCCTTCAACGGCATCGGCCTGGGCTGTTACGCCTAATCCTAGAGCCAAGGCGGCAAAGGCGGTCACAAACCTTCTGGAAATCATGTGCTGTCTCCCGATTATGTTCTTGGTTATGGGCTGAGTATGACACGAACGAGCCTCCGAGAAAGGCCCGTTTCTGTGTCTTCGCCCTAGACCGCCGCCTGCATGGACTGGTCGATGACCGGACTGTCGTCGGTATTGCTGGGCGGAATATAAACACCGTCACGCTTATAGATCTCGATCACCTTTTTGATCTGCGCAAAATCCTCATACGGATTGCCCATGGGATCGTCGGGCCAGAGATCGTTGGCCAGGCCCCGCTCTTCTGCGTACTTGTGAGCGTAAACGTTGGGGTCGTCCCAAGCGGCGAGATTGACCTTGATGTCGGCGCGCGCCCGGCGCAGGGCTTTCATGTCCAGCGAGCCCACCAGAGGCACCGCTCCCGGGCCATCGACCACGCGTTGCAGCGAGCCGTCGAAGTTAACCACTTTTGAGTAGCCCCGCTGCATGGCCCCGGGGAACCCCAGTCCATCTCCGCGGAATTCACCGCCGTGACCGGCTGTCAACAAATAGGCGGTGTTCTCAAAGGCACGCACGTGACGGGCGATGTCCCAGCCCCTCCGGCGCACATTATGGGGTTCAGAGGTGGGATGCAGGATCACTTCCGCGCCACGCTTGACTATGGCCCAGTGGGTTTCACCGAAATTCATATCAAAACAAATGACGGTGCAGAGTTTGCCCAAGGGTGTGTCGGCCACGGGGAACAGGTGGTCGTAGCCGTAGCGGTCGACGTATTCCGTATAGACGCTCCCCGGTGTGGTGTCGGGCAAGCGGCCGAAGGCGTCTGCACAGTGAATCTTGCGGTAAAGATGAATCAAGTCACCGCTGTCGTTGAAGATAAACGCAGAATTGAAGAACCGGTTGGGCCAAGTGGGGTCGAATGCAAATACACCACCGGCCACATAGGTGTTGTTGTCCTGGGCAAACTTGGCGAGGCGGTCCGCTTCGGGTCCGGGAAAGCTGATACCGATCTTATCGGCGATATGGCCGGACCGGCTGCCCAATTGGCTGACCGCACCGGTGAGGAAGAACTCGGGGAACACCACCAGTTTGACGCTAGGAGACTTGGAAAACGGGGCCGCCACGTAGAGTGCGTTTTCCAGATTGCGTTGACGGTTCTCCAACAAGTCATCTGGCTTCATGGCAACGCGGGTGATGGTCTGACCAAGCACCACGTCATACCGGTCTATGCGGTCACTGTCGGGCATCTCTGATTGGGCGGTCGCACTGACCCGCTCCCTGCCTTCGCTAATCCATCCATCACGCGTTGTCGGGCTGGGCGGCGCGTTGGAGGCTTCGTCCGCATAACCTTGGGCGTAGAGGCGCATGCGTACAATGGCTGGCAGATTGCCCATGGGTTCTTGCCGGCGGCGGCGCAGACCTTCGATATCCGTTTCTGCGACAATGAAGGACTCATCCGCAGATGCCCGCACTTGCGTACCCCACATTTCGCTGAGGGATGTGGCCAGCGGCAGTTTGGCAGACGCACCGTTGGTCGTAACCGACGACGGCGAGGCCGATGCCACATACGTTATGTTTTCGTAAGAGCGGGCTTGCCGCGCTTTCTGGCGAATGTCGAAACGGGAATCCGTGCGTTCCCGGCTGGGGTTGAGAATAACTTCTGCGCCACTGGTCACCAAAGCACGGGTGATGGGTACGGAGAGAATGTCTTCTCCACAGAGAATCCCCACCTGCCCTTCACCGGTCATGGCAACGGGAAAGTCTCCCGGCACTGTTGTGTTAGCCGTGCTGTCGGAAAATCCTTCAACCAAGTCCGGCAGAATTTTGGGCACGCGCAACTGCAGGGTGCCATCCGGGCCTGCTAGAAAGCCGATGGTTTGCACCGTGCCGTTTTCGATTTTGACATAAGCCGACCCACAGAGATGAACGGCGAGATTTTTTGCAGTGTCGCAGAGCGCAGCAACCACGTCGTCTTCTGAACCAGCATCGGCAGGACCACCATCGGCGTGTGGCAAGACGACGACGGTGCCCATTGGCTCCACCTCTGTCGCCAAGGCCTGGCGAATGGTTTCGGTCACAGAGTTGCCCAGGGTTGAAGGCGTCCACGGTGTTTGGAGGAGGATCATGTCAAAAGTCCCGGATTGTGCGTCCTTTGATATCGACTAAGACCTTGCGGCCTGCGGTTTGATGGGCCAAGAAGGGACCCCGGTCCTGTTCCAGACGTGAACGGAAACGTCCCCTCACTATACGATGGATGCCAAGAGAGACCATGCCCCAACAGACCTCCCTGTCGACGGTCGACGCATTGGTTAGCCAGGGATTCTTATCTCAAGACGCCGCGGAAAAGTTGACAAACATCGAAGCCCGCTATGCTGTCGCTGTGCCAGGGCACTTGGCCGGTCTTATCGATCACGCAGACCCTGACGACCCCATCGCCCGGCAGGTGCTGCCGAGCGCGGATGAATTGGTGACACGACCGGAAGACCTGTCAGATCCGATTGGGGATGACGTCCACAGCCCAGCGAAAGGTTTGGTTCACCGCTATCCGGACCGGGTGCTGTTAAAACTTCATAGCGCTTGTGCGGTGTATTGCCGCTTCTGCTTCCGCCGGGAAGTGGTTGGACCGGGTGGTGACACCATGAGCAAGGACGACCTCGAAGCCGCTTATGATTACATCGCCAACGACAAAAACATTTGGGAAGTCATTCTGACCGGTGGTGATCCGCTTGTTCTCGGTCCGCAGCGACTGAACGATGTTCTCGATTCTTTAGATGACATCTATCACGTTGCGGTCGTACGCCTTCACACCCGCGTTCCCATCGCCACACCGGAACACATTTCCAAGCAACTGATTGATGTTTTAAGCAAACGTCGAGCAACTCTTTACATTGCCATTCATACGAACCATGCGAAGGAATTGACAGACGATGTGTTCTCTGTCTGCCAACGGCTAACCGAAGCGGGCATTCCCCTGCTCGGACAAACGGTTTTGCTTAAAGGTGTCAACGACAATACAGAGACCCTTGAGGCGCTGTTTCGTAAAATGGTGACTGCTCGCATTACACCTTACTATTTGCATCACCCGGATCTCGCCCCGGGCACCGGCCATTTCCGCATCTCCATCGAACGGGGCCAAGCGCTCGTGAAAACGCTGCGGGGCCGTTTGTCGGGCATCGCTTTGCCCACGTACATACTCGACATTCCCGGCGGATTCGGAAAGGTGCCCATCGGTCCTTCGTACATGAAAAGCCGCAGCGAGAACGCACTTGTGATTAAAGATGTGCAGGGCCGGCATCACCTCTACCCGCCGTCATCCTCAACATCAAAGGCATAGCCTTTGTACCAAAGGCGCGGGACCGCTATGATCCCCTGCGCCCTGAGGGGGACGGGGCTCAAATAAGACAGAGGATCATCCATGGAAGATTTCGCTAGCGTTTTGGACGTCATCAGCGGCTGGGTCTGGCTGGTCATGATGTTCCCGCTTCTTGGCGTCGGACTGTTGCTCACCATCGGCTTGAAAGGCATGTCGATACGACGGCTGCCGGAAGCTCTGGGTGTTCTCTTTAGTAGGGACGCAAGCGAAAAAGCCGAGGGAGACGGTGAAATCTCCCCGTTCAAAACCTTGATGACCGCCCTGTCGGCTACCGTTGGCACCGGCAACATCGCCGGCGTTGCCACGGCCATCTTTCTTGGCGGCCCGGGAGCCGTGTTCTGGATGTGGGTCACTGCCTTTGTGGGCATGGCCACCAAGTACGGTGAAGCGGTGATGGCCGTGCATTACAGGGAGATCGACGAAGACGGGCGCTATGTTGGCGGCCCCATGTATTACATCAAGAACGGTCTTGGTGAAAAATGGACTTGGCTGGGCACGGCGTTTGCGCTGCTGGCCATCACCGCGGGCCTTGGCGCCGGCAATACGGTGCAGGCCAATTCCATTTCCGATGTTGTTGAATCCAACTTTAACATCCCGCTTTGGATCACCGCTTTTGTTGTCCTCACTCTGACCGCCATGGTTTTGATCGGCGGTATTCAACGTATCGCCCAAGTTGCCGGACGTTTGGTGCCGGTCATGGTCGTGTTTTATGTGGGCGCCAGCCTCATCATCATTGCCATCAACATCGCCGATGTCCCGGCCGCGCTCGGCATGATCGTCACCGACGCCTTCACGGGTACGGCGGCGACGGGTGGCTTCGCCGGCGCGGCAGTGATGGCGGCTATCCGCTTCGGTGTCGCCCGCGGTATTTTTTCCAATGAAGCCGGATTGGGCTCTGCTCCCATTGCCCACGCCGCCGCAAAAACCAACGATCCGGTGCGCCAGGGCGCCATCGGTATGCTGGGTACGTTCATCGATACGCTCATCGTCTGCACCATGACGGCGGTGGTGATCATCATCACCGGCGCATGGACCAGCGGCGAGAACGGCGCAACGCTGACCGCCTTGGCATTCGAACGGGCCCTGCCTTTCGGCAATTACATCGTCGTCTTTTCGCTCATGGTGTTTGCTTTCACCACCATCCTGGGATGGAGCTATTACGGCGAACGCTGTGCGGAATATCTATTTGGTCCGAAAGCGATAACACCCTTCCGGGTGCTGTGGTGCGCTGCCATTCCGGTGGGCGCGCTGACCGGTCTGGAAATCATCTGGCTCATGGCCGACATCATGAACGCGCTGATGGCCGTGCCCAACCTACTGGCTCTCCTGCTGCTCAGTCCGATTATCTTCAAGATCACGTCTGACCGTCTCAATGGTGGTAGGCGCCTTGTCGAACACCACGACGGCCAACCGGCGGAATGATTTAACGTCGGGTAAAAACGTACCAGTCGTTCTGCAGCGGAAGGTATTCCGATCCGTCAAGATGAAACCAGCCGTCTAAGTAATCGAAAGACGTTTCGTTCAGGCGCATCTGCGACCAGGAATAAATATCAGTCTCCGTTCCCGGAGCCGGAAAGGCGCAAGCGCCGCGATCCATAGCGCCCTCGAAGTGATCACCTGTCCATGTGAAATACACGTCGCATCCTGGCAACGGCACCATGTCGCCGGGCATAAGGTGCGCCACTTTTGCCGGATCAAGGTGAGCGCCTCTGGTCGCGGCGACGAATTCTGGATCGGGCGGAAAGATGTGCAGGTTGAGGCGTAACGCCTGGCGTTGCTCATCAATTTCAAGTCCGTAGAACCGCTGCCGGATGACCCGGTCTGGATCACGGGCGTCCTGCCATTCTGCGTAAACCACGTGTTGCCCGAAGGCTGGCATCTCGACCTCGCGAATAAAGAGCCGCATGGGGACGAAACCCTCAGCGCTAGTAACAACCGATTCAATGCCTTGGGTGTTCTCAAAGCTGCCGGGCCACCAGGATAGAAAGGTCTTGAATTGCGACTCGAGCGACTGACTGAAGACACTGGTCGTCCAAAAAGCCGTGAACATGAGACTCAACCCAAGCCGATGGAGCGCTACCATGTTATGAAAGTCCTTACTGCAAAACTGCATAGCTGGCCCAACCATAATTCACAGCCGGGGCCTTGTCCCCCTTTCCTAACCGGTTAAAGATACAGCACACACCAATCAAGAAAATCGAGGACTCACCCCATGGCAGAGCATCACCAAATTGTCATCATCGGCGGCGGCGCCGCTGGCATTACCGTTGCGGCCTCCTTGCGCAGCCATGATCACGACGATGCACTCGACATCGCCATTATCGAACCATCCAAGGATCACTACTATCAGCCCGCGTTTACACTGGTCGGCGGCGGAACATACAGCCTGGCCAAAACCCGCAAGGACGAAGAGCAACTCATTCCAAAAGATGTGAAGTGGATTCAGGACTCTGCGGCCAGCATCGACCCCGACGCAAAAAAAGTCGGCCTCGCCAAGGGCGGTGAGGTGACGTACGACTTTCTGGTCGTCTGCCCAGGTTTGGTGATGAATTGGGATGCCATCGAAGGGTTCAAAGACGCCGTCGGCAGCAACGGCGTGTGCTGCAACTATTCCCCGGATACGGTGGAATACACCTGGGAGACCATCAAAGCCTTTCCCCGTGGCGGCACGGCGTTGTTTGCGCAGCCGGCCATGCCCATCAAATGTCCCGGCGCGCCACAGAAGATTGCCTATTTGACTGCTGACTATTTAAAACGGGGCGGCATCTTGCAGGATTGCAACGTTCACTTCCTGCCCCAGGGGCCGGGCATGTTTTCCGTGCCTTATTTTGCTGCCGAGTTATCCAAGGTTGCCGACAGTTACGGCATCCACAAACACTTCCAGCATAATCTGACCAAGATCGACGCGGCCAACAAGCGTGCCACCTTTGCCGTGGTCGGCGGTGACAAGGAAGGCCAGACGGTGGAGATGGAGTTCGACATGCTCCACGCCGTTCCGCCGCAAGGGCCGCCCAATGTGGTGAAAAATTCAGCCCTTGCCGGCGACGGTGGTTGGGTCGACGTGCATCAGCACTCCATGCAGTCGACCAAATACCCGAACGTGTTCGGTTTAGGCGACGCCTGCTCCACACCCAATTCCAAGACCGCCGCCGCCGTGCGCAAACAAGCACCGGTGGTTGTGCGCAACATCAACGCGCTGATCAAACAGAAAGAGATCGAAGAGGGCTACGACGGCTACGGCTCCTGTCCGCTGACCACCGCTTACGGCAAAGTGATGATGGCCGAGTTCACTTATGGCGGCAAAGTCACGCCCACACTACCGCTCAACCCCAGCAAAGAACGGCGCATCAACTGGTGGATCAAGAAGACGGGCTTACCAATTCTTTATTGGGATTACATGCTCAAGGGTCATGAGGCTTTCCCAGGACACAACACGAACTATCAGGCCTAGGGGCGCGTCACCCGGATGAAACTGGCGGCGTGGTCGGGTGGATCGCTGCCGTCGTAATGGGCCACGTCCGGATAGGGAAAGACCGGCCTTGAAAACATCACCGTTGATAAATCTTCGGGAAACCGCGGACGGCGAATGAAGTTGGGCACGTTTTGCCCCAGCTTGTAAGCGGTGATCCGGTACGGCGCGGCGTCGCCTTCCGTCCAGGATTCAATGGCGGAGAGAAAGTCCACCGCGTCTGCGCCCGGACCGGAGCCGCAATGGCGCATGCCGGGGATCATGAACAAACGGAAGAACGGATCAAGGGCGTCTTTGCCGCCAAGGAGCGCAGATTGTTCAGCGTAATAGTCCAGTGACGACGCAGGCGTAAGGATTTCGTCGTTCCAGCCGTGATAGAGAATCAGCTTGCCGCCCTGGTCTTTAAAACGGGCCAGGCTGTAACCGCCATCCGGTGCGGGCATTTGAGTGTTCATGCCGATCCGCCATGGGTCGGTATCAAAGTCATAAGAAAAATCTGACATTGGAATGGCAAGGTCGGGATCTGGATCGTAGGCCCAGTAACGGAAGAAGTTGACCTTGGTAAAATAGGCACCGGGAGGGTTTCCCTCGATGCTTATAAAATTGAGAGCCCAGCCAGGCTCATCGCCCACCGAGTACCCCATGGACGTGACCGGGCGTCCGCCGGAAGTTCGTGGACCCTGGTATAAAGCGCGGACTGCTTCAACTTGGTCAAAGTTGAGGCAGTTGCGTGTCTGCCCGCCCCGGCACTGCATTTCACCTGGGTCAAAGGTGCACCGCTCCGGGTCGGCGATGATGCCGTCGGACAGACCGTCACCGTCATCGCAATTCGCAAGCGTGGCTCCCTGCAGAATGGAAAGAGCGATGTCTGTGAGGATGCTTGACCCGTCATCTCTACTCGCCCGTTCCAGGGCCCAGAGAATATTGGGAAAACTGGCATCAGATGCGGGAGCGCCCGCGATGATGCCGTCATAGTCATCGGGATAGCGCATGGCCGCTTCCAATCCTTGGCGGCCGCCGGTGGAACAGCCACGGAAATAGGATACGGCTTCATCACGTTCGTAGTGACGCTTTGCCACTGACTTTAACAGCAAGGTCGTGAGATGGGTGGCCCGGTGATTGAAATCGATTTCCGCTTCGCGGTTGTTATAAGCCCACGTGGCGTCACCTACACTTTCGGATTGATGTCCCATGTCCGTATGGGCAACGGCGTAACCGCGAATGAGGGCGTCGTCGGTGCGGTGCATTTGCACCTGGCCGCAGAGCAATCCGCAGCCGGCGGTGAGTAAGCGGCCGTTCCAGGTCAACGGCAGGCGAATCTCAAAACCGATATTGACGTCGATGCGTCCGGCAACGCGGCAATAGGACGGCAAATCATCGGTCCCGCCTTGCATTTCGGAAAATTGGATGTCGATCGGGGCGCCGATATCCGTTTCATAATCGGCGCCCCGGTGCGCAATACAGGTGGCCATGTCGATGGCCAGCCACGGATTGGCTTCGTCGGAAATGGCCAAAGCAGACTGCGTAGAGAGCGCGACCAAAAATGGTGGGATTAAACGGTTCAGCATTAAGAACCTCCTCCATGAAAGCATAGACCCCTCCCGTCTCTCTGGACAGAACCATGCCAGCCTGCTCGACTGACGACTAAAGAGGGACGTTTCAATGTCTGAGGTTCGAGTCCGTAAGGAATATGTAGAAGGCTTGTTCGGTGCGGTTCACCTGCGCCGGTCTGAGCCCGCTACACAAGACAAGACGCCGGTGCTCTGCTTCCACGCCAGCCCCTTATCGGGGCTCATCTTCGAAGATGTGGTCAGACGTCTTGGTTCGGACCGGGTGGTCGTCGCACCGGACACGCCGGGATACGGCATGTCGGATGCGCCCCCGACACCGCCTGATATTCCCGCTTATGCGAAAGCTTTTTCCCATCTCATCGATGTCTTGGATTTCAAACTCTTCGACTTGGTTGGGTATGCCACCGGTTCAGTGATCGCGGCAGAACTGGCCCGGCAGCGTCCGGAAACCGTGCGAAAGCTGGTTTTGTTTTCCGCGCCGGTAATTAACGACGAGGACCGTAAGGCTCTGGGCGACCGGTTCGGCCATGTCATTGAGCCTAAGCCCGATGGCTCCCATTTGATCCCTCTATGGCATCAGGTGTTCGACGGCCGCGGACCGGGACAAACCGTAAAGCTCTGCATGCACGTGTTTCCCGAACACATCCGCGCCGAGGAAGAAAAGAAACCCTGGGCGCCGCGGGCGGCATTCAATTTCCATTTAGAAGAGGCGCTGTCGGACCTGACTCAGCCCATGGTGATCTATAACATTGCCACCGAGGTGCACGGTTCAACCTTGCGCGCGGCACCGCATGTGAAACCGGGAACGATCGTGGACTTGCCTGATTGGGGTCACGGCTTCTTGCAGACACGACCGGATGAAACAGTAGATTTGGTTCGATCGTTCCTGGATAAAGAGGAAGGGGAGGCAAAGATATGAGTGAACACAAAGCGACGGTGCGGCGCATGTATGTGGACGGACCGGACGGCCAAATCCATCTGCGCATCGCCATGCCGCCGGAACCCACGGGCCGGCCTCTCTTTTGTTTTCACCTCAGCCCCGTGTCCGGCATCGTCTACGAAAATTGGATCGCGGAAATGGGCCGCGACCGCCTCGCCGTTGCTCCGGACACGCCGGGATACGGCATGTCCGACCCACCCCGGGAACAACCAACCATCGGCACCTTCGCCGAAACCATGGGCGCGGTGATGGACAAGCTGGAGGTCGAGGAAGCCGACGTCATGGGCTACCACACCGGCTCAAAAACCAGCGTCGAGTTGGCGCGCCAACAACCGGAGCGGATCAAGCATCTGGTTCTCATCTCAGCACCCATTTACACGGAAGAAGATTTGGCCAAGCAGAACGCGGCCATGGGGAGTCCGGACGAACCACAGGAAGATGGCTCCCATCTGCTGAGACAATGGGCCGGCTTATGGCGCTGGCGCGGTCCGGAACAGACCCCGGCGGACCTGATGCGCGCCTTTCCCGATCACATCAAAGGGGGCGAGAAAAAACACTGGGGTCATGCGGCGGCGTTCGCTTACACCTACCCTCCGACCATTCCCGATGTGACCGCCCCCATTCTGGTGCTCAACACCAACGACGACCTGGTGGTCTACACCCGGCGCATCAGCGAATACTTGACCAACGGCAAGGTTTTGGAATTACCCAACTGGGGCCATGGTTTTCTTGATTATCACACTGAGGAAACGGCCGCCTTCTTACGCCCGTTCCTGGACGATGACGTGTGGCCTGACGGAGCGGCATAGGTCTCATGGTAGCGAAGCGCCCAACGCGGCGCGGAACGATTACCTACAAGAGTGATGTTCCGGGCAACGAAGACCTCATGCGCGGCGGTGAGCGTTTTTCCATGACCCAATTTCCCGATGGGCGTTTGGTGCAACGGGCCAGCTGCCATATTGCGGTGGCACCGGATGTGGAACGGGATTCCGTACTTACGGTCGATTCAAACCTGCGGCCGATCGACGCCTTTGTGCGCATCGAAACCGGCGGACAGTTTACCGGCACGGGTTGGTATCATTTCACCGAGACACAGGGCACGTGTGAAGCCTACACCGCACTGGACGGCCGCGTGACCTACACGCAGACCATACCACCCGGTCCCTTCTGTTTTTGTACCCATTCTATCGTCGGCGATGCCTGGATGATCGCCGCCATGGCGCCGGAAACGGACGACACCCGCGTTGAAACCACACTTTATACCGTGACCCTCAACAAACAGGGCGCCACCGGCCCGGCACTGGCCATCAAACCGTTTGCGGTGGAACGTGCACAAGCAGAGACCGTCACTGTGGAAGCAGGCACCTTCGACAACCGCTTGGCGCCGTGGTGCATGGCGATGAGGTACGGCCAGAAGCGACCGTCAAAGGTGTCGTGAAATCCCTGCACCGGAACATCAACAAACATCCCCATGGCGGCGTTGGCGGCAACGGAAACAACCAGGTGATCGACGGACTCCAGACCTTCGAAGAAGGTGGCGGTGGCCGGTTCGTCCGTACAGTCGACGGAAGCGGTGACCACATCGGCGCCGAGAATTTCATGGGCCTTGGCTAAGCGCTCCTTAGACCGCCCGACGATGGTGACCGACGCGCCAAGATCCCGAAGGCGGGCGGCCGTGGCCCGGCCGATACCGCTGGAGCCGCCGACGACGACGGCGCTCTGGCCGGAAAGGGAGTCGGTCATGGCGCGCCCCTGCTTGGATCAAAACCCATTCGTTCTCTTACTCACAATAAAGCCCACGTCCGCCTTGGCAATGCCGCAGGTCATAAGGCTTTCAGGTCCTTCAAGGGCGTAATAACAAATATTATTGTTGATTTACTAAAATCACGGTGAGAGGATTCCCATCAGTGGCCGGCTCCGTGATGCCCCTCCCGGATCCCCCCGTTACCCCGTCCGGGGTCGGCCACGCCCTCCTCAAAGAAGGGAGTCCCCTAGATGGAGCAAAAGGGTGACAGATGGCCTGTGACGCGGGCGGGTGCCCATGGTTGACAGTCCGACAACCCGCAACCGCCTGCGTAAGCAGGAGCTCGGCACCAACGTCAACACCTGGGGCGACACCAAGCTCAACGAGGTGATCGACGCCATCGACAAAGCGCTCGATGGTGTGGAGAGCTTCACCCTCACCGGCGACAAGACTCTCACCACCACCAACTACACCACGGCAGACGAAAGCCTGAATCGGGTGTTGAAATTCACTGGCACACTGTCCAGTGCCGCCAATGTCATCGTGCCCAATGTGGATCACTGGTATGTGGTGCTCAATGCTGCTGGCGATCAAGTGACGGTTAAAACCAGCGCCGGTTCTGGTGTGGCCATAGCTGACGGCGCCAATGCCCTGGTTTATTGCGACGGCACCGATGTTTTTAACGCGGCACCGACATTGTTTGGCACGGGCCTGGCCGTAGCCGGAAAAATCAGCGGCTTGACCGCCGGCACAGCAAACACCGACGCCGTCAACAAAGTCCAAATGGACACGGCCATTGCCAATCAATTGACCAGCGGTGACGGCACCATTGCCAACAGCGCCTCTGACACCACACGGCGTTTCCTAAACACCGCCATTCAGTTTTTCGGTGCGCTGAGCGGCGCGACGCGAGACGCGTCAACCGATGAATGGATTGGCGTTAAATTGAAATTCGAGCAAATCAGCACCAACTCCACCACCGCAATCAACAGTATCAACTTTCTGACTGCTCACAGTTTAACGGTCACGTATCCGTCAACCGGCATTGATAGCGCAGCGCTGGAAGCAGGCGACTTCGTTATTTGTTTTGAAATGTCGGGCGGCGTGTCCACGTCGGGACAAGAAACAACGCTTAACGGTGGCGGGTCCAACATTGAATTGGAAGACCAAGCCGCCGCCGCAACCATGACCGTCGATACCGACTTCGCCCTGATTGTCAGTTGTTACGACGGAACCGAATGGCAAACCAACGCATATGGAAGGGCCTAAAATATGCCTTCAACTTCTGACGTAATTTTAGCGGGCGGCGGTGCCGATGTATTTATGCAGTTGGACGGGAATTTCTTTTCCCGCGCATCCGACAGCACAGCGCTGACGGCGAGCAATCTAAACAACGCCGTCCCTGACATCTTCAAGTCGACGGCTCGCTTTGTGAAAGAGCGCCTGCCGGATGGTTCGGCGAACGGTGATTTCTACAACGTGCGGATCAGCAAGGGCAGCTATCCGTTTTACTTCACCGGTGGAACGGTTCGTTCCACTGACAGCGGTTACAACATTATGGCCGTTCTCGCACCCGGTGCGCGTGGTGTCCTCACCTGGGACGAAGACAACGGCCGATGGGACTACGAGGGCACCGGTCAGATGTGGTGGCCGTGCGTCGAAAACATCAATACGGCCTGGCAGTCGTTCGACTTCAACACTTGGCCTGCCAGCATGAACGCTTCGCCGGTCGATGATGCATTGATTATCGGGTACGCGGCCGCTTCGCCCGATACTGACGACCTTGCGGTGCAGGCTATTCCGTTTGGATCGGACGGGCAGGTGAAAACGTTTGGTACAGCAGCAATCCGCCCCCCGCCGACAAATGCGACCAGCAAGGTCCGTATCTTCATGATCAGCCAGACTATCGGCATCGCGGTCTATAATCAGACCACGGCGAACAACACGCTCATGGTGCCGTTCACCCGTTCGGGCGACAGCATCACGCTTGGTATCACATCCACGCTTATCTCTGGCACCGATCAGGCGGACAGTATTGAAATCGTGGGCACGCGGGCTAATGCGACCAGCTTCACGATGGTTCATACAGATCACGTTGTCGACGCGACGTACTATCCCGAGTTTGCCTACTGTACGCTCTCAGGCAGCGGCGCGACGTTGACCATCACGCGCAACACCGGCACCGACCTCGGCGGCGGCGCCAACAGCGCTCTTGCGCACAATATGTGCGAGGACCCGCAGAACAACGAGTACTATTGGACCGGCAACCTGGACGAGGACGGGGGTACGAATACTCAAACCCCTATGACGATATTCCAGCGCAGCGGCACGTCCTACACGGTCATTACCCAAGGGGTCCCGACAATTGTAGGCACTGGACACACTGCGGTCTATCCGAACCGACTGGACAAGCTGATTACCAACAGTGGCAGTCAGACGTTTGCGTCTTCGGCTTCCCAGGTGCAGAGCCTTGGGCGCATCAACAGCCGGAACGCCACCATAACGCAAGGTAAGTCTAACGCTACTAATTTCATTGTGGCTGGTGGTGTCTGCGGTGGTATCTGGTCGCTGCCCAACGGTACGGGCGAGGGGCAGACGACGACACGGTTGAGCAGGATACTGGTGGAGGGGAGTATCCCGTTCAACCCAGAGCCGAGCTATTCGTCCAGAAATGTCGACAGTAGCTTGAACAACATCCACGAGATCGACTCGAATCAGTCAGACCAAAACATTGTCGGCCTGTTGCCTGACATCACAGGGGCGGCAGCAACACCTATCGACAAAGTCTTTTGGATCGCATCGGAGTTTGGCGCAGCCGACAACGAGGGCCATGGGCAGATTTACGTCTTCATGACCAGCGGTAACACTGACAAACAGGCCACCTGCA
The DNA here is from genome assembly GCA_965207985.1 of Rhodospirillaceae bacterium. Lineage (GTDB taxonomy): Bacteria > Pseudomonadota > Alphaproteobacteria > Rhodospirillales > Rhodospirillaceae > CBDBND01. Next base: position 372,250 of record CBDBND010000033.1, read on the forward strand.
TACGCCTCCAAATCCCCTGGGGCACGCGATGGAAGGATATATAAAATGGAGTGGTTAATCCTGATCACGGTTGACGGTGACGATTTGATTATCGGCGCGGCCAAAGAGTTACCCAACGAAGTGCCCGCGGACGCGGCGGCGGGTCGCAGTGTCAACACGATCACCTGGACCTCAACCGTGCAGGACAAGCACGGCAACGACGTCGTGCTGTCGTGCTCCGAGGCGCACTTTGTCGAGGTTGCGGACGGTGCTTATGTCCCTGGCGCTCAAGTCGACACGTCGCTCATGTGGGATGGCGCGGCTGTGGTGCCTAATCCTAACTACGTCGAGCAAATCGAGGACGAAGACCCGCTCAATCCATACGTAGGTAAAATGGCGATTTCATCTTCCCAAGCCATTGCCATTATTGGGCAAGTGGTGAGTGCGTCGAAATACACCGCTTTTAAGTGGCATTGGGCACATGACTCGTTGATTGCGGCAATCGAAGTGGACCCGCAAGACGAAGACGGACGGACATTGTTGGACACGGGTTTTGCCGCACTGGTTGCCGATACCTCTTGGACGCAAAAAGACGTGGATAGTGTCATCACAGCACTACCAAACGGCTAATCGTTCACGATAGACGCTACACCTCTTCTACACCCGTCCCCTTACTTGCCCTCATCTCAACTGGAACGGCTCCGCATCGCTCAGATCCCGGTACCGGTCGCGCAGGCGCAGCTGGCGGCTGTCCATGGGAATGATCGCGCCTCTGATGATAACGTCCGTCGGTAACGTGGTTACTTCCAGGGGATCCCCTTCCCACACCACCACATCGGCGTCCTTGCCGGGCTCCAGTGTGCCGTAGGCACCATCGATGCCGAACATCTCGGCCGGATTGCGGGTGATGGCCGCCAACGCGGCGTCATAAGGCAAACCGTTGGCCACGCCGATACCGGCGATCTGCGTGATGTTGCGCGGGTTGTTGAAGTCGTTGAACGACGTGGTGGCAACGGCGATGGTTACCCCGGCTTCATGCAGCAGGCTGGCATTGTTTAGCGTCGCATAAACGTTATCGAAACTGGTGGGCAGGTTGTTGGAGGGATCGAGGATGACACTGACACCGGCGTCGGCCAGTTCGTCCGCCACCTTCCAGCCTTCCCGGGCGCTGGAGAAAATCATGCGGATGCCGTAATCGTCGGCGATATCCATCAGCACGCGCATGTCAGAAGCGCGGTTGACCGTCACCACCAAGGGAATGTCGCCTTCGAGCACTGGCAGTAAGGCTTCAAGGTCACGCTGATGGAGAACGTAATCCCGTGTGCGGTTCTGATCGAAGTCCCGCCGGTTGTCGTCGTAATGCAAGGCGTCGTCGAAGGCCTGGCGTATGAACTCAGCAAGTCCGCCCCGCGCGCCACCAGCTGAACCAGCGGCCCGGCCGCCGAAGGAGGCATACTGGGCCGCTCGGTCTTCCACGATAATGTCATCATCGATGCCAAGATGAACAACGGCGCCAAGTCCAGAAAAGACACCACCGCGTACGGAAGGCACTGAGACGGCACGGGTAACACCGTCCACCCGGGTGACGGGGATAAGCACGGAATCGGGATTGAGCCCGGCACTGACATCAAAAGCAGCAGAAAAAGGCGCAATCGTCGAATTGGAGTCATCGGCCGCGGCCACCTGCCCCACTTCCAACAGACCGATTTTAGTGACCACGTTCATGAGCCCAGGTGTGACGGGACGGCCTTGGGCATCAATGACAGTCGCATCGTTTGGAACGGTGACATCCGTTCCCACGGCAATAATTTCATCGCCATCAATAACAACAGTTGCGTTTTCAAGAACACCGGTATCCGTCATGGTGTGCATGGTGCCATTGATGATGGCGATGGAGTCCGCCTGCGCAGAGGCCGTGCAAGACAAAATGAGAAGTGCGAACAGGAGTCTCATTGCAGCTCTCCCTGTTCCACGTAGCCCACTTCAAAGTCGGAGAGGAACTGCTTCTCCGGGTCGTTGCGGTCGAAGGTGAGCACGCCGTCGATGTAGACCCGTTCCGACTGGGTATAAACGGAAAACGGATCCCCATCCCACAGCACCACGTCCGCCATCTTGCCGTTTTCCAAAGACCCGGTTTGATCGTCGATGTGCAGCGCTTTGGCTGGGTTGAGGGACAACCAGCGCCATGCTTCCGCTTTGCTGATGTTCAAGCCGATGCGGTTGCCGGCGGCCATGGACTTGGCCGCTTCCTGATTGAGGCGCTGAATGCCTACGTTGGAATCCGAGTGCACAATGGCGCAGCCGTTCTCCGCTGCATCAACCAAAGCGATGTTTTCGCGGATGCCGTCGAAACTTTCCAGCTTGAAGCCCCACCAGTCTGCCCACATAGCCCCGCAGGTGCCCGCTTCTCCAAGCAGATCGGCGATCTTGTAGACTTCAACAGCGTGGTGAAAAGCGGAGACGTGGTAGCCGAACTCCTTGGCCATATCTAGCACCAGCGCCATTTCATCGGCCCGGTAGCAATGCATTTGCACAAGAATGTCGCCCGACAAGGCCATAGCCAGAGTTTCTTTTTTCAAGTCCCGCTTGGGCGGTTTGGCGGCGGGGTCGCCCTGCTGCACCTTGGCGTCATAAAGATCCCAGTCGTATTGGTACTGCAATGCGTCGTACCAGCCTTCCCGGTAGCCGGCAAAGTTGGCCATACGGGTTCTGGGACCGCTCTTGGACCCGTAGACCCGTTTCGGGTTTTCTCCGCAAGCCATTTTTAGGCCCTGCTTGGCGCCGGGAAACTTCATGCCTTGGGTTGTTCTCGCAGGTACGTTCTTGACCACCACCGTACGCCCGCCAAACAGATTGGCCGAGCCGACGGAAATGTGTTGGGTGGTGATGCCGCCGGCGATGGCGCGGCCGAAGGCCGGGTCTTGCGGCCAGACCGCGTGTTCCGTCCACACCTGGGCGGTATTGGGCGACGTGGATTCGTTAACATCGCCCGACGCTTCCGTGCTTGGAACCGGCCCGATGCCAATATGAGAATGAATGTCGATGATACCGGCGGTGACCCACTTGCCACTGACATTGACGATTTCCGCACCCGTGGGAACTGCGATGTTTGTGCCGACGGCCAGGATCTTGCCGTCGGCCATGATTACAGTGCCGTTGTCGATCTGTCCGCCCGCGCCGTCGAGCACGGTCGCGCCGACCAAGGCCGTCACCGGGTGGGGTCGCGGCGCATAGGTGCTGGGATAGGGATCGCGGTTGACCACAGCCAGCCGTTGTCCTGCCTCGGACGTGTCCGTTTGAGACAAGGCGAGCTGACTATTAAAGAGTGTGAGAGCCGCAACCAGGCCAGTTGCCGCTAAGCGTATGCGTTTCATGCGTCCCTCTCCGCCTTCAGGGTGTGCGGGGTATTGAGTGGCGGTTAGGGTGCCCACAATGAGGGTGCAAAACAAGCGTCATTGCGCTTCTTCCTCTGACACCGCACAATCTTTCGCGAAACAAAAGGAAAGAGAATGCATCTGTTCAGGGCGCTTTGTTTGATACTCGTCATGGGTGTCTTCACCTTAGCTGCCGCCTCACCTGCTCACGCGGAGAAAGTGCTGCGCATTGGTGTCGTCAGCCTTCCGCAGGATTTGGGCAACCCCTTTGGCTCTTACACTACACCTACGGTGGTACCGGCGCTGGCGGTTTTCGATTCCCTCACGCTGATTGATGAAGACGGCGAGGTTCAGCCCTGGATCGCCGAGCGCTGGGAGGTTGTCGACGAACTGACCTGGCGGTTCTTTTTGAAACCAAATGTGTATTTCTCCAACGGTGATCCCTATGACGCCCACGCGGCTGCCGCCATGCTCAACTATTTCGCATCCGGCGACGGTTTGGTGGAGGTGGTCGCCCAATCGGTTATCGATGTGGAAAGCGCCCGTGCCGTCGATCCCCTCACCCTTGAGGTCACCTCTAAACAGCCGAACATTTTGTTGCCCAGGCGACTGTCCGGCCTGCGCATGCCGGCGGCCAAACCATGGGCCGAATTGGGGCGCAGAGGTTTCAGCATGTCCCCGGTGGGTTCGGGCCCCTTTACCGCCACACGCTGGGATATGACCCGCATCGATTTGGTTGCCAATCCTGACTCGTGGCGTCCGCCCAAGGTGGACCGCATCGAAATCATCGCCATTCCAGAAGTCACCTCCCGGGTACAGGGATTGATGACAGGCGCCATCGACATCGCCTTCGACATCCCGCCGGATAGCGCAGACCTGATCGAAACCGTCGGTGCGCGATTGCACTTTCGCCCGTCGGGACGGGTTCAACTGATTACCTTTATGTCCGTCGGCGACTCTCCCGTGGCCGATGTCCGCGTCCGGCAAGCGTTGAATTACGCCATCGACCGGCAGCGCATCATCGATGCCCTGTTGGCCGGCGCCACGCAACCGTCGGGCCAGGCGGCGGTCAAAGGGTCCTTTGGCTTTCATCCGGATATCAGCGCCTACCCCTATGATCCGGACAAAGCCCGCGCGTTGTTAACAGAAGCCGGCTATGCGGACGGCTTCGACATGCCGACGGACATGACCCTCGGCGCCATGGCCGGCGACGGTGCCTGGTATCTGCAAATCGCCCAGGACTTGGCCAAGATCGGCGTTGACGTCACCTATGTCCCGTTTCCCTATCCGGTGCATATCCAGAAGATCCGCCAAGGTGGTTGGGAGGGCATCGCCTTCAGCATGGATTACAACAACTTGCCCTCCATGGATGTGCTGTGGCCGTTGCGCATTCATTCCTGTTTGTGGCGCGCGCCATGGCATTGCCGCCCCGAATGGGTGCCTCTGATCGAAGACGCGGAACAGGAATTTGATCTGGAGGAACGCCGGCGCAAAACCCAAGAACTCGTCCGGCTCTACCATGAAGAACCCACCAGCATTTATCTTTGGGACATGCCGGGGATCGACGGCCTGTCAAACCGTGTGCTCAATTACCGCCCGCGAGAAACCTACATCAACATGCATGAAATCGACCTGAAGGACTGACGCCATGCTCACGGAAGTACTTTTGGTCATGCATATCGTTGTCCTGGGCTACTGGCTCGGCTCCGAGTTCGTCATCAACAGCGGCTATCGCTACGTCTGCCGCGCTGCCTCCATGCCCTTCGACGAACGCAACAAGCTCATGGACCACGTGCTCGACGTGGATCAGCACGTCCGTTACGCCCTGGTGCTGCAGATCGGTCTGGGTACGATCCTCGCCGCCTTGTATGGCTACATTCCCGGCGGTGAGACCATGGCGATCGCGGCGGCCATAGTCGCCGTGGTCTGGCTGATTTTTGTCGAAGTCATTCACCACAAACGAAAAGACCCAATTGGTTTGCGTCTTGGCTTTGTCGACCGGACCATCCGTTACATTGTCATGGTTGGCTTGGCTATCATCGGTGTTGGCGCGCTCACGACGACGACCATGTTGCCTTTATGGCTGGCGTGGAAACTGATCTTCTTTGCCGGTGTCATTCTGTGCGGCGTCGGCATCCGCTATTCCATTATCGATTTCTACCGCACCTGGGCAAAGATCAGAGAAGACGGTACCACGCCTGAACACGAAGAGCGTATTTGGTACATTTATAAGTACGGCACCGGCATTCTTTTGGGACTGTGGGTATTCATCGCCGCCATCACCGTCCTCAGTGTGTGGAAACCATGACCTCCGATTTGACCAGACGCACCCTCATGGGCACGGCTACCGCAGCGGCCGTTGTTCCCAAACCTGCTTCTTCACAAACCCGAACCCGGACCTTTGCCATGACTGACATGACCGACACCGTCCAGAAGATTCTCGATGATTATTTGGACCGCTGGAATGATTACGACGCCGATGGGATGATTCCCTTCTGGGACACGGAAGACGACGGCATCATCTACGTGGCCGAAGAGGTGGATGCGGTCTTCGGCTGGGAGGCGCTAGCAGGCTGCTGAAAAAGTGGCTGGTTCGGCTTTGAGGGTGGCCTTATCGCCGAGATGATAGGCGAACTCAATCTCCAACGATCCGTCGTCGAGGAGTTCGGCCGATCCTGAACCGTTGACTTCGTCCATCTCGTCGAAGCCGGCCCAGGTGAAGAACACGATGGATCGGCCGTATTCCAGGTCGAGGCTGGCGTTCAGAGCGCCGAAGGCGATCTCGCCGTGACCATCTTCGCGAATGACCAGCACGGCGGGCCCGTCGAGGTCGAGATAGCCGCGGTCCCACAGGTTGGCCTCGACGATCCGCCACCGGCCGATCAGCTGGCAGGCCATCGGTGCCGTCATGGCACGGGCTCCGCCAGCAGCTTGGGGAGCCTGACCAGGTTGTAGGCGGCGGCGGTCAGTTCGAACATCCAACCGGGCGCTTCTGGCGCGCACCCGCGAGGCCGAGGGGCGGGCCGCTGCCGCGACTGCCGGGGTGATCGACAGCCAGTCGGTGAAGACCACGGAAAGCGGAGGTCCGCGCGGGTTTGACGCGGGTAAGAAGGTGATGGGCCGCAAGCGCCATATCGTGGTGGACACTGGCGGGCGGTTGCTCGGTGCCGTGGTCCACGAGGCTGACATCCAGGATCGCGACGGTGCGCCGTCGCTGCTCGCCGAGGTGGGGGCGTGGTTTCCCGGGGTCGGCCATATCTTCGCCGACGGCGCTTACGCCGGCCCTAAGCTGGCCGGGGCTGCTCCCTGGCCAGCGCCACGACATGATGGGCGTCCAGCCGTTGATCGACGACGTTCACTTCGATGCCCTCATCGCCGACAAGGCATTCGATGCCGGCTGGCTGCGAGAGCAACTGGACCAACGTGGCGCAAGCGCCGTCATTCCCTCGCTCGCCAACAGGAAGCGGCCGGCGGCCTACGACAAGCACATGTACCGCTGGCGACATCTGATCGAAAACTACTTCGCCAAGATCAAGGAATTCCGTGGCATCGCAACACGCTACGACAAGACCGACATCAGCTGCGCCGCAAACTGCAACCTCGTCGCAACCATCATCGCCATGCGTTAAATGTCAACAGACCCTAGCAAGGTTATGAAAATAAACGATTCTTTTCCGGCCAGACTCTTAGACTTCAGATCAATGGGCTGGGAATCTCGTCGGACAGCATGATGGCACCGAAGCTCGGTAAATGATGCTCTCCGCCACGAACAAATCCGTCCACCGATAGTCCAAGTGTTATGCCAATCCCCTGACTGTAGGGATAAGTGTTGTCGCTGTAATCGGGCGCGCCTTCCAATTCTTCAAACATTTGCGAGTTGGAGGTGTAACCGCCGGACGCAAGAATGACGTGCCGCCCTTGAAACGCGATGCCCTGACCGTTTTCCGTTTTCCGTTTTCGCCACAACATGGGTGACTTTTCCGCCGGCACCCTTTTCAAGGCCCGTCACTTCCGTCTCCGTTTGAACCACGACTTGGCCCGACGCGATATGGGGTGCAATCTGTTGGTCCAAAGTCTCAAGCACATCCATACCGCCGTTGGGCGCCCAGACGTAGCGGGCACGGTTTTGCTTTGGATGGGCGGATTCCCGGGGCGTGGGCGTGCCGTCGACGATGGGAAGGCCGTTCTCCCATAGCCAGTCAAACATAGGTGCCGCGTGATCAACGGCGAGGCGAAGAAGCTCAGGATCGGCTTTGTTTTTCGATGCGCGCATGACGTCTTCGAAATGAAGATCGGGAGTGTCGTCGATGCCCATTTGTTTTTGCAGCTTGGTTCCGGCGGCGCTCATGCGCGCGCCAGAAAGAAACAACGTGCCGCCAAGCTGGGCTGCCGCTTCGATAATCAAAACACGGGCTCCCCGCTGGGCCGCGAAGATCGCCGCCGGCATACCCGCTGTTCCCCCACCGACGACAATGACGTCATAAATCGTGTTTTGGGCGGATGCGCGGCCAGCCAATGAGGCCGTGACCGCTGTTCCGGCCGCACCGGCGAGAAACCGTCTTTACGTAAGGCGGACCGTCATTGTGTTACCTCCCCATCGCGACACCTACGTCTATTTGAGTTTAGTCTAGCACCGCTAGCGGTTGGCGGAACGTATAGCCATCTCTCGCACAGTGACCCAGGGCCCAACCGAGATTGAAGCCGACCCTGCGGGCATCCACATCCGTCAATGCGTAACCAGACATGCGAGCCTGTCCCTGCTTCATGAGCGAGAACAGCAAGAAGTCCGGCTGCTCATTGTAGAACGGATACTCTTTGTCCCGCATACGGATGCCATAGACGTCACCGTTTTCATCGGGTTCGAACCACACCAGACCCCCTTGGCTGTGCATGCGGATGTTGTCGAAACTCCGGGCTATGCTGCCATCGTCATTGCGGAAAGTGACATTGCAATTAAAGATTTTGGAGCGGCGCATGCGGAAAGGCTGATCCACCGGCATACCCACATGCAAACTATCGTCGGAAAACAGGAAGGACGAGTCCACCAGCCAAAGTTTTGTAGCCGATAGAGTCCACCGATGCACGGAGTAGCGGTAGAGATCCCCTTCTCCAAATGCACACTCCTTTGGCCCCATATTGGCGACGTACTGGTCCGCCTCCCGGCGCCAATAAATATCGCACCCTTCAATGAAAAATATGTCGTCCATGGTCAGGTCCGCCACCTTGCTTGGGTCAAGATGGGCGTCCCGCGTCTTGTCGTTGTCTCTATAAAAGCCCTGCTTCATGCGAATGGCGTTCATATCCGGTTCAGAGATAAAGACACCGATACGCTGGCGCATGACGTTATCGGGATCGTTGTCCAAGTAATGCTGGATATGAAAGACATGCTCGCCGATCTGCGGTAGGTCTAAACGCTTGTGGATGGCATGCATACGCCGGTGGGGCGGCTCGCCTTCGCCGCCATTGCGGGTATAGAACCACCGCTGTTCTTCATTATCGAATTCCCCTTCGAACCAGTCAGTCAGGATCAAGATATCCCGGGCATTTGGGTCCATAGGCAACGCTTCCTGAGCAGCTGCGAGACTGGGCATAAGAAAAATTATAGCAGAAATAAGAATCTTCATGATTACCCCACCAAATCTAAGACATCGAAAGCGGCCCGTTCGCCGGACTCAAAAGCACCTTCCATACCGCGTTCCATTAGTGCGGTATGTTCGCCGCAGAAATGAACGTTGCCATGGCGCGCGCGCATGTTGCCCGCGTATTTGGTCACCTGTCCTGGACGCCAGAACACCCAATCGCCAGCACCGTGTACTTCGCGATGGCAGGACTGTACGACGACGGGCTCCAGAGCCCCTTTGATGGACGGGCGGATTCGCTCAAGCTCGTGCAATGTATACGCCGCCACCTGTGCGTCAGTCATATAGTCATACTTATAAGCTTCATTGCCATTGACGAAGGAAATGGCGGATGTAGCTTCGTCGTCGTCACCCCGGAACAGAACCGCAAACCGCTCCATGGGTCCGTCCGTCCAAATACTCGACGGCAAGCCGTCTTCCTCCCAGAATTTTTTCTTGATGAGAAAATGCACCTGGATGGAAATGCCGTAATCGATCTCATCGATGGCGCTTTCCATGATCAGCGGCAGGCGGGGTGAGAATTTCATGTGACGCAGCACCGGATAAGGCACGGAGCAGACCACTTGATTGGCCTGGTACTGGGTGCCGTCAATACAGGATACCGTCACTGTGACGCCGTCGTCTTTAATGGTGTGCACTGTCTTGTTGAGCAGTACACCGTTTTCCAGACTTTCCGCCATGGCAAAGGGCAAGAGAGAATTACCGCCTTTGACCTGCAGTGAGGCTGGGCGTTCATTCTGGGCCAGCGCTGCGCTTTGATTGAACTCACCGACGGCGTAACGGCGGATTTCATGCAGAGCCGAAGTGTTGTCCACATGATCGGTGTGCACCACCACGTTCATGAGATTGATGATGTCGTCGTTATAGCCAAGGGTTTCGCGCAGGTATTTGGAAAAAGGAATGTCGTACTTCTGAAACTCCGGTAGGATCCAATCTTCCAAAGACCGGCCGGACAACGGATTATTACGGTGAGCCAGAACGAATAGCATGCGGTCCGGCATGAGCTCGCGGTCATCGTCACCGAGAGTGTTCAAAGGGTGGCTCGGCCACTCTTCCGGTAAAATGTTCTGTTCCTTAATACGATAGATCCAGCCACGTCCAGCACCGAGACGGTTGGGCTCCACCAACTCCAAGCCCAAGTTTTCGGCCGTATCGATCATGCGGGCATAGTTGCCGCCGATCAGTTCTCCCGCCGCTTCAGGACTGCCTGGAACGCCCATGAGTGTGTAAACGCGACCGCCCACCCGGTTTCGGCCTTCCAACACTTGGACCGACAGACCCTGTTCTTCCAGCAGCATGGCAGCGTAGAGGCCGGATAGACCCGAACCGATGACAACGGCATCGAATTTGGGCGTGGCCGCGCGCAAGGGTTTGGGTGCTTTGGCAGCGACAACACCGGCAGTGGCGCTGGAAAGTAACGTGCGGCGGTTGAGCATGAAATGGCCTCCATTTTCGTCGGTGGTGCGTGCTGCGCTTACTCTACTTGATCGTCATAAAAGTCTGCTCCAGCGAAGTCGGCCCACATGTACTGCCCCTCCGGCCATTGCACCTTTTCAGTAAGGCACCCCGGGTATTTTGCTTCACCGGCCTCGAAGACCTCACGGGGTATGTCTTCATAACTGTCTAGCTGAACACCGACGGCCTTATGAAACAATGTGCCTGGGGTTTGCCCCATGCGCATCCAGGGTTGCCACCCGGCTATGGCATTCCAGAACATGGTCGCCGACGTGTTTAAGACATTCGGGTCTTCGAGGTCAGATAACTTGGCATAATAGTTAGTGAGATTGACCAGATTGAGAAACTCGCCCGATGAGTGTTCGGGATAGACATCCGGCTGAATGGGATTACGGAAGCGAAGAAACGCATCCCACGTAATCCAGGCCGTGTCGTTAACAATCGTCCAGTCAAAGTTCCGTGGATTTTCTGGACCACGCGCTCGATCGAGCCGGTCAAAACCCCATTCGTTATAAAGCCGCTCCTGTGGCCCACCAACGGAGTCCATCAATTCGTCGGTCCGGCCCGTAAATGGGTTGTCCCATTTCTCCAAGAGTTTTCCGGTTTCCAAATCGCGCTTGAAGGTGATTTCGTAGATCGTAGACCGGTGCGTCCCGTCGTCCTGCTTCCAAAACTTGCCGAGATAGAAACCGTCGGAATAGAACAATTCCCGCACCGGTTCGCCGGGGAAGTAGGCGTATACCTTTCCCGTGAACCAGCGCCGGACCATTTCATCGGCCTGGGATCCGAGCATCTTGAGCACCGCCATGGAAGCTGCGCGTGTATCAGTTGGATCGAAAGGAACACGTTCGCCCTTGTGATCATTTGCGATGGTTGGTTTAGCCCGAAGGGACAATGCCGCTGACGCCACGGCACCAGCGCTGAGTGAATTAAGCAGTTTCCGCCGTTCCATCATGGTTATGTCATCTTGGTCCTTGTTGAAGGCTGTAGCGAGCATCACCGCAGCTATGCTTATTCTGTCGACGTTTGTCCGCCCGTTCTTTCATAGGTTTCCGGATTATCCAACGAGCCTGGATAGGCGTTTTCGTAAACGGACCGAATAGCCGGGTCTATAGCACTCAGATCGGCCGCCTTGATACCGTTCGAATTCCACAATGTGCGACCCGGGATATCCCCCATTTCCAGCCAGCGCATCCATGGTGAATAGCCGGTCCAGCTGAACTCCATGGGCGTCGCAGTAATATCGGGATTGGAAAACGATGAGGTATCTGTCGTCAAGTTAACCCACTCGGCGCCATAGCCGCCGTTGCCGTATTTGACCAATAGTTCCAGAGTCACTGTCGTTTTGTCGCCCTGAAACAGCCACGGCATGAGCAATGGTTTGTCCTTGAGCCAGGCTTCGCCGGTGTATCCTTCGATATCCTGACCATCTGGACCCATGCGCCAGGAGGTATACCGGGTCAGCAAGGGTTCGGGGTGAACCGTGTCGCCGGTCAACGGGTTTATAAAATTCTCCAAAAGTTCACCGGTGGCGTAGTCGGTATAAAAACCCCAGTCCCTGCTGTTCATGATGTAACTGTCACCTTGGCGCTCAAACTTGAGGTAACGCAGGCCGTGGACTCCGACCAGGGGAATTGGCATCTCCCCCTCGCGCAAGGCGTAGATGCGCCCGGCCGCGATTTTCCAATAGGGCTTGCCGGACTGGTCGCCCATGATCTTGACAAAGCCTTCGAGGTTGTCCGTTGGGTCCCCGGGATCGAATCCGGACGGCGCAGCCATGCTGAACAGGGCTAGAGATCCCCGACGGTTGAGCATGAGATAACCTCCAGTTCCTATTGTGTTTGGCGATTTGCGGTTAACTGGGTCCCTACCCCATATCACCGACCCTACGGCATCAGGCCATCAGGGTTGAACCTCAAGCCGTTGATTTTTCGCCCTCTAATGCTTGCGCTTCGTGAATATGTTTCGCGAAAATTTGATTCTGGCTAGAGTTCGGAACATTCTTCGTTTCGAGAGCATCACAAATCAAGACCTTGTTTTAACCGGGACTGACCCTAAGTGACTGACGCACCGGCAACGGCCTCAGCAAGACCACTACTCTCATACCGGGATTTGGCTCTTCTCTTTTATATTGGGGTGCCATCCTTATTTGCCGTGTCCTTCGGATGGATGGGCGCAGGCGCATGGGCCAGTCATTTTTCTCGGCCGGTTTCCCTTTTGTATTGGTTTGGAGCAGCCATTGGGCTTTGGTTGACCTTGGAGATAGCCACTCGTATTTCGGCTTGGCTCGCGCCGAAAGGAAAGACACCTCTCATTTTCATTCTGCTATTTGGCGGACTCTTACAGCCCCTCTTTGGACGGGCGATTCTGAACCTTTGGCAGTTTTTTTTCGTCGGTTTTTTCCCTGCAGGCGTAGAACACCCAGAGCTCAATTTCTTTTACGGGTCATTGCCGGAGTATGGAGCTGTCATTTTGTCCAACTCTGTCATTATCATTGTATGGATCACGTTCAATTTATTGTTCGATCGTATTCTCGGATATCCACGATTTCGTAAGGCGACAGGGTTCAATCCCAACACCAACGTCTGGCGTGACACGACTGAGCGGTTGGCCAATCTCGTTCCGTCGGGATTGCTGCTGCGCCTACCGTCTTCGTTGGGGCAGGACGTAATTGCCTTGTCCGCCGAAGATCATTACGTGCGCGTTTACACAAAACTTGGCAACGATCTGATCTTGTACAGATTTAGTGACGCCGTGCGGGAAATGCCAAAGGAACTCGGTATGCAAGTCCATCGGTCCCATTGGGTAAATTTGGGCGCTGTTACTAAATTTGAAGAATCAGGCCGGACACATACTTTGACTGTCGGAGAGTCCGTGACCATTCCGGTTAGTCAGCGTTACATTGAAGTGATTAAGGGTCGCGGTATTACCCCGACGCGAATCGAATGAGAGCAGGGTCCTTGATTTCGTTCATATTTCAAGGAACCGGCGCCGGGACCCAAACGTTAATTTTGTACCTGGCTCAATATGATCTCTCAGGACGCCGACGGAGCCCCTGCCGTGCACGGAAAATATCTGTTCATTAACCTAAGCCTGATCACAGCGCTTATCGGACCCGTGAATGCTCAGACCTTTGAGCAGACGCCTGGCACAGCCATTGAGATCGACCTCAACGCCCTGCCCGAACCCTTTAACCCATCCCCGCCATCAAATTTCTCCCAATCCTTAGCCCGCCCTGCCGGCACCACCCTCACCGTGCCCGACGGATTTGCCGCTAGTCTTTTTGCCGAAGGCCTAAGCCATGCCCGCAATATGGTGGTCGCCCCCAACGGGGATGTATTCCTGGCGGAATCCAACGTCGGCCGCATCACCCTTCTGCGCGACAGCACAAACGATGGCAGCGCTGATCTCATTACCACCTTTGCCGAAGACTTTAACCGGCCCTTTGGCCTCGCCTTCAGTTCCACCCACCTTTACGTGGGTGATACCGAAGCGGTGTGGCGTATCCCCTATACCGCGGGTGACACCGTGGCTGCTGGTCCGGCGGAACAAGTGACCGCCGACGGCGCCATTGGAGCCAGTTCGGGCCATTGGACACGCAACGTGGCTTTACATCCGGACGGCTCACGCCTCTACGTCGCTGTCGGCTCCCAGGGCAACATCGCCGTGGAAGCCGAGCCCCGGGCCACGGTGCAGGAATTCCAAATCGACGGCAGCAGTCAACGCACCTTCGCTACAGGCCTGCGCAACCCGGTGGGCATCGCCTTGGTCGATCGACCTTTGCCATACCAACTCACTGGTGGAGTCCACCTTGCCAATCCAGGAGTCGAAGGTGCGATCACTGGGCCGTTTGCTAAAGCCGGCGAAGACGAATCCGCCTTCCGGTGTTGGCGTTAAACCCCGGATAGAAGCCGGGCGGTCTATTTCAGGGTAAGACGACCAGAGTTCGTTTCCGTTTGGATCGAGCTTAACCAGCCAGGCCCGCTCTTGCGGCGAAGTATCTAAGGACACCTGCTGAGTGCTGTTGCCTGCGGCAACCATGGTCCCATCAGACAGCAGAACCAGATCATTGAAGCGGTCACGCCCGGGAGTCCCGTGGCGCCACTCCCATTCCATGTGAAACGCAGATGACAGTTTGATCACCCAAGCTTCTAGAGCTTTATGTGATTAGACGGAGTCATTTTAGGGATTCACAAGCTTTTCGATTTCTGATTCAAGATTCTTGCTGGGTAAGGAGGCCAGCAAGGATGGCAAGAGCTTATTCCCTTGATCTTCGAGAACGGGTTATTTCGGCTGTGTCGCGCGACGGGATGTCGTGCCGGGCGGCGGCGCGGCATTTCGGGATCGGCGAGAGCACGGCGGTTGCCTGGCTGGCGCGCTACCGGCGGACGGGCAGCGCGGCGCCGGGCCGGATGGGCGGTTACAAGCCGCGTGCGATCCGGGGGGCGCACGAGCGCTGGTTGCGGGACCGGGTGGCGCGGGGGGATTTCACGCTTCATGGGCTTGTCGGGGAGCTGGCGGATCGGGGCCTGAAGGTGGACTACCGTTCGGTCTGGACCTTCGTTCACGAGCAGGGCCTGAGCTATAAAAAAAACGCTGGTGGCTGGCGAGCGTCGGCGCCGTGACGTGGCGCGCCGCCGCGCTCAGTGGTTGAAGTACCGCGACCGGGTTGACCCGACGCGCCTGGTGTTCATCGACGAGACCTGGACCAGGACCAACATGGCGCCCCTGCGGGGCTGGGGGTCAAAGGGCGCGCGACTGATCGGCGAGGCGCCACATGGCCGCTGGCACACCGCGACCTTCCTCGCCGCGCTGCGCCACGACCGAATCGATGCGCCCTGGCTCGTCGACGGGCCGATCAACGGCGAGCGCTTCCGCATCTATGTGCAGGACGTGTTGGTCCCAACCCTCAAGCCCGGCGACATCGTCATCATGGACAACCTCGGCTCTCACAAGTCCAAGGCCGTGCGACAGGCCATCCGCCAGGCCGGCGCCCGGCTCCTGTTCCTGCCCAAGTACTCCCCCGACCTCAATCCCATCGAGCAGGTCTTCGCCAAGCTCAAGCATCTGCTCCGCCTCGAAGCGCCGCGAACCGTCGAGGCCGTCTCAGCCGCCATCGGCAGACTCCTCGATACCTATACCTCAAATGAATGCGCCAACTATTTCAAAAACGCAGGATATGACCCAACCTAAAATCATACCGCTCTAGGCTGCCATCCGGCGAAGCTGCACTTTCGCCTGCTAACACATAACCGCCGTCTGCTGTCGATTCTATGGCATCAGCGACGTCACTCCCCGAACCACCAACAAAATGACGGTCAATCTCTTGACCCTCATTTGTGAGTTCAATCAACACGACCTGACCGGGATTGCCAGCCTCAGGATACTCTTCGAGGACAGCAACAAAAGATCCATCCGGCCGTTCCAAAATGCTGGACACTTGATTACGTCCGCTCGTCGATAACGTTGACTGCCACATGAGCGAACCGTTTTGGTCCAGGGAGACGATCAATCCCGTTCCTGTGCCGTGTATTCCTTCCTGGTCTTGCCATCCCCCGAGTGCAAACCCGCCTTCTTGCGTGCGGATCATCTTGCGTACGCCGTCCTTACCTGGCCCTCCAAACAGGTGTTCGACATCTTCTGCACAAATAGATGTGGTAAGCAGAAGGGTCGCAAGCACTGCAAAAGTCTGAGGAAAGAGTTGGGCCACGGTTAGTTGACCACCGGCGTGCGCTGATTGACGTGATCAATAAAAACGCCCGTTGGCTCCTGCCACAATGCAGACGTGAACAACGGGCCATGGCGTTCGTCGAACCGTTGCCGCACGGCCGGCAGAAGGTCGTCTAACGTTGTCAGTTTTCGCCCTTGTCCCCTGTACAGCACATAACCGGGCTGTTGGCCCATCAGCATCCACGGCAGCCATTGGGTCGTGGCGTGATAGAAAAACTCGACAGGGGCGTTGACGACCCTTGGATCTTCCAAGTCGGACCGGCGGCCTTTCAACAGACTGACCGAGGCCCCGCGAATGAAATCTCCTGAGGATTCCAAAGGCCACTGTCGGGCATCGAGAGGATGGGGGAACTCGCCATAGGTCTCCCGTTCTGCCCAGACGTGATCCCCCGACGCGGTCCATCTCAGATTTAAACGGTTGACCGTTTTGGGCACCGGTGCGTCGTCGGTGGGAACGATGTGGCGGCCGCGGGGGCTGAAGACCATGCGTATTGGACCTTCCCGGTAATGCAGAGGTTCAACGGTACGGTTGTTTAAGGGATTGAGGATCGAGTCTGTGATGTTGCCGGTCACGGGATCGGTGAAGACCACACCTTCCCACAAGGTGACGCGGTGCTCCGTTTCGGAAATGCGGCGGACCTGGCGGCGGTTGACGCCGTCCAAATGAACCAACGTGACGACTTTTTCGCCGGGAACGGCAAGGTCGAGCTTGCCGCGGAACCAGAAGTAGACATCGTCGTCTTCAAGGCTGGCGCGAAGTTTGAGCCAGGTCTGCATTTCGTCAATGAGGGATGGGAAGTTTAGCACTCCATCAGCATCTTGCGCTTTTGGCGAAATTGGAAATGTCGCAACCGCCGCAAGCGATGACATGAGAAAACCCCGACGGGACAGGTCCCATTCGGTTCGATACTGCGAATGAGTTGAGCTCATTGGTTTCATCGTGACGCCTCCGAAATTGGCTGTCGTTCTTTGGTGTATTGTATCCAACCGTTGTAATGGTCTGTCCACGGCTGCTCGACAGTAAAGAAATTGGGCACGCGCTTTTCGATCTCCGCGACGATCAGGGGATCAAGTTCAACAGGGTCGACAATCTTCCGCGCGACCCAGCGCCACAAGGCGAACCCCGGCATGTCACCCACCAACATCCAGGCGGGAAAGGGCGTCAAAAACGTCCAGAAGTGGTCGGCGGTGACTGAGGCTAAGCTTTCGTTGGCGACGTCGTCCACGTCGGCAATGTATGTGGAACTGGTGTTGAAATAGAGTCTCGGACCCGTCGACGCTTTTGGCCACTGTTCAGGAGGCAGGTAATTGTCCCGCTCGCCGTACGCGGTCTGTGTGAGGGAAATCTGATCACCCGTGATCCGCCACGGGAGAATAAAGGGGCGGCCGTCTGCGCCCACCGGACCGACCGTCGCTTCTAGCGGACCGCTTTTGTAGTGCAGTGGAATATTCTCTTCTCCTGTGAACGGATTTTGATAAGTCTGGAGCACTTCGTCGGTTACGGGATCACAGAACAGTCCGTGATCGTAGTTCCGCCGGAAGAAAGTATGATCGCCCGTCGAAACCCAACGGCTTTTGGCGATTCCCTTAAGGCGCATCAGTCGGGTCTGCACTTGATTGGGAATAACCGAGAAAATCTCGCCGTAATATTGAAGGTACGAGGTGCGATCGTCGAGACTGCCAGCAATCTTAGCAAAGACCGTAATGTTGTCTTCGGGCTTGGACAGGTCGTACGGAAGTTCAGAAGACAATGCTTTGGAGGGAAAAGCATGGGTCGCGCTGAACGCTGCGAAATAACCACTCAATCGGCGTCGGGTCAGCATATTGAATCCTCCATTATGAGCCGTTGATCAAAGTTAAATTAATAAACGATCCAACAAAGTGGTACGTTAAGCGACGGTAAACAAGTTCGGTCAAAACGAAAAACTGACATCCAACGCAATAAGATTTGAAATGTACGTTTTAAGAGCCGCATTTGCTCTGGGACTTTGCATTTGCCTTGTCCCAGCTTTGGGCTTGGCTGAGTCCCAGGTAACCGAGCACTATAGCGCTGCGGTCAGCTACAAAAAGGGTTACGTCGAAGGACCGTTCGGACAGATTCACTACCATCGCGCTCAGCCCCTAGCCGGCATCTTGGATCATGGACCAGTTGTGCTGTTTCATCAGGGCCCCCAATCAGCGGCGTCCTTTGATATCTTATTGAAAGCGCTGGGAACGGACCGAATCGCTGTTGCGTTTGATACACCAGGCTACGGAGAGTCAGATGGTCCAGACGAACCACCGACCATTCCTCAACTCGCAAATGCCATGGCACAAGCAATTGGCGGCCTTCAGCTAACCTTCACGGATTTTGGAACAGTCGATGTTTTCGGTTTCCGTACAGGAGCGACTATCGCAGTTGAGCTCGCTGTCACCCATGTAGATCTCGTGCGCCGGGTGATGCTCAGTGATATTTTCTATGGTGTCGATGAGCGTTCCGCAGGTCTGGCAAGCTTGGATCAAGACTTTCAAATGCCGGAGGATGGTACCCACGTCATAAAAACCTGGCACATCATGGTGACAAAGAGGGCGACTGGTGTGTCTTTTGAGCGCGCGACGCGGAGCTTCCTGGAAACACTCCACCCATTGGAACGGTACTTGTTCGCTTTCGATTCGGTCTTCCGCTATCCGATTGAGGACCGGTTACCGATGATTCAACAGCCGGTCCTGATCATACAGCCCCACGATTTTCTTCTTGAACAAACCCGGACGGCGCACAGAGATGCCCTACCGAATGCAACGATGGTCGAACTTCCGGACGTTCGCGATGATGTCTTCGAAACCGGCCCGAACCGGTTCGCAGAAGTCATGAAAGCGTGGCTCAATAAGGAGTGATCTTCATCCTCGACAATCGAGCAGCGGACAGTTTGGGCTAGATCGACACCTGTTGACTGCCGATCAATTGCCCCAACGTAAGCGCCGGGGTGGCCATCATACCGCTGACCAGAGCCGCACCCGTCGTTGCCCCAGCGCCAATGATTTCCCCGGCTGCATACAGGTTGGTTATCGGCCGACCATCCATATCCCCCGGTGCCGAGACCCAAATTGGTGCCGCTGCCATCGTTATACGGCCAGGTGAGACGCCCATAGAGCGGCATGCCGTGGATGTTTTTGAACATGGCAGCACTAGCGCAATAACCACCCGCAGTGAGCGCGATGTGGCGTCCGCGATAATCCGTCCGGCGTCCGTCGTGGTCAGAAGCGACAACACCACGAACCGCCCCGTCGGCATCCTGGATAAGGTCGACGGCGCTGGTGCCGACCAGGAACTTGATGTGTCCGGCATCGGCCTGTTTCTGCACCGCCGGCTGAAGCGCCTTGAAGATGGAAAGGCCGCCTTCGGGGCCCCACTGATAGCGGGGCACGCTATAGGGTTCGTGGCCGCCACCGACCGTGGGGTGTTCGGGAGCGACCTCGAACCCATGATCGGTGAGCCAATCGAGTGTGCTTGCCGCATGCTGTGTAAAGACCCGTACAATGTCCGGCTCCACCGTTTGAAAGCTATTCTTCCAGACATCGTCGAAGTGTTGTTCAGGCGAGTCCTTAATGCCCTTACGCGCTTGGATTTTTGTGCCTGCAGCCGAGATCTGTCCAGAGGAGATCAACAGCGTTCCACCAATCCGATACGCCCGCTCGATCACTAGAACTTTGGCCCCTCTCTCCGCGGCGAATAGCGCAGCCGGCAATCCGGCCGTGCCGGCTCCGATAACGATGAGATCCCATTCCTGCTGGGCCCACGCTTTGCGGACCGTCCACGGCACAGCGCTTAGGGCCAAGGCTGTACCTGTCCCGGCGAGGAACTGGCGTTTTGATGGATCGAGTGCTTTCAAGTCATCGAGAAGGTCAGGCGTCATAGTCGCCGAACTCCTAGTTATCCCAAGAAATTGGCTCGCTAATAGAGCCGGGAAACATGCTCTCAGCCCGTGCGACAAATCTTTCAGGAAGTTGATCGAGACTGAGGAACTTATGACCGTTGCCGCCTTGCATGTGCATGCCGGGCTGATCACCCATTTCAAGCCACTCAAACCATTGAATTTGCGTCTGCCAGCTGGTTGAGGCTTCCACGGATGTCAACTCCGGATCGTTAAGGTCAGCCCACTTCACTTCGTAGCGAAGCAAGGCATTGTCGACACGCCAAGCGTTGTCACTGCGCCTTTGATACTTGATCCGTTCGTCCGAAGTGACAAAAGCGTAGTCGCCCGCCCGCTCCCACTGAAGGACATAGCCGTCCTCGTGCAGGTGGGCCGACTCTCCGACAAAGCCCTCGGGCGGGAGGGGACCTTTCTCCGTGATGTAGTAGTATCCGGCGCTGGTTCTGAAATTACGAACCGTACATTCCTTGCCGGTGTAAGGGTTAACGTAGGTATCAATGAACTCACCGGTTTCATAATCCTGATAGAAAATCATGCCGCGAAAGCGAAATTCGTAGGATCCGTCGTTTCGCCGCCGATGGGCGCCGATCCGCCCCGACTGAAAACGCAACATGGGGACGGCCAGTTCGTTGTCCTGCACACCAAAAATCTGTCCTTGCCCCCAGCTACAGGTGGTCTTGCCCGACACATCGCCTTGGATTTTCACCATGGCGTACACGTTATCAGCGGGTTTGGTGAGGTCGAGGTTGAGGGACGCCCGAGCTGGAGAAATGAACCCTGAGGACGCCAACCCAACGAGGGCTAAAGAGTCACGACGATTGAGCATGAATTTCTCCTTGGGTCCTTATGTCACCCCATCCCTGGCGGTACCAGGATCCCTTCCTCGACTAGCCGAGCGACGGTCTCCCGCTGCGCCGCGCTGTGCTCATCGGTTGTGACTAGCGGTGCATCGAGATGATTGTCAACGGGTGCAAATTCAGTGCGGTTGTACATATCCCGGTGCAACGGCATCTGCAGATGGGTCAATAGGTTTGAGCCGCCTAAGGATGTGCGCTGACGGCGCAGCGCATCGATATCAATGGTCGCCACTGCATACTCCACACCGCCGGATTGCGTGCCAGCCAACTTGTTGCCCTTAAAATCGATGATTTGCGACGGCTGCCGCCGGCTAAAGGGTGGCTGAGGATCAACCCCCACCGGCCCGAGGTCGGACAGGAACACGTACGCCACGTTCTCATAGGCGCGCACCCGGCGTGTCATGGTGGTGTTCAGCGGCACGTCGAAATTGTGATCGGCAGGATACGTCGCAGATGCGGTGGGGCTCAGAAGTATTTCCGCCCCCTTCAAGGCCATACCCCGCGCTATTTCCGGGTAGTTCATGTCACCGGCAACAACGCAAGCTAGCCGGCCGATCTCCGTCTCAGCCACCGGGAACAAACTGTGCTCGCCAAAGTGGTCCAGCCAGGCGGACAGAAGATCGCCCGGGCGGGTCTTGCTGGTGAGGCCGGTAAGCTTTCTGTAATTCAGAATCACGTCACCGTTAGGGCTGACAATCGTGCCCGACAAAAAGTAACGACCGGGAAACTTATCGATCCCTTCGATGGGATTGAAAGCGACATAGGCGTTGGCCTCCTGCGCAGCTTTGCCGATTTGTTCGATCTCTTGGCCATCGATGCGGATGGTGCCCGGCCACCATTGGGCAGCCGTCATCGGGGCGCTGGGAATTTGCAGCCCGAACTCGGGAAACGACATCAAGCGCGCACCGTGTTCTTGGGCACCGCGTTTGATCAGGTCGCACATGGTGTCGACATTTTGCTTGAGGGCATCGGGTAGAAAATTTCCCGACCCATCAAATGTTGGAATCACGCCCGACTGCACACAGGCTGCGCTGTACGGCTGAACTTTAGTACCCCTCGGGTCTATGCCCGGCGTCACTGGCGGATAAAAGGCGGATGTGTCTTGGGCCACAGCCGGTTTTTTCGCCGGTTCGGCAACCGCCCCGGCAATGGCCAAGCCGGCTGTGGTCAAAAGCGTGGACCGCCGGGTTACACCCATAGAATTGGATTTCAGTTTGGAGTCATCGGCCATATGCATCCCCCTTGAGTTTTTTGGTTCTTGATTCCGGTATTCATTTGACCGGAACTATCGTTAGCACTGCGGCCGGATTCTCCGAACCGGACCCCGCAGTTCTCCTTCCGGATATTGTGTCGTATGCAGATTGATATACGTCAGACTCTGCACGAGATAAGCGACTTCGCCCTCTGTCAGAATCTTTTCCCCTTCTACGGGCGAGCGGAAACTGTCGGAGGTGAGATCAAACATCACCGGTGCCGTGCCTTCTGCCGGAACGGGGCCATGCAAATGTAATCCCACCGGTTCCGTCGTCAGGTCCTTATAGGTCACCGTCCAGGACAGCTTCAAAGTATCCCGTTCGAGCTTGAACTCGGCGCGTCCCACACCCGGGCTATAGGTCGGTAAACGCTGGGGCGCATCAGACATGTCCGCATGAAAGTGGATAGGTGGGCCGTTCCGATCGTTGGGGTCGTTTGAAAAGTAGAGACAGGATACGTCTTCGTCAGAGGCGGAGGGTTGGGCATCCGCCAAACCACCACCCAGAAGGAGGACAGCCGCCACGGCGCAGCCGCTCCGGTAAAGCAATGCTGTTAACTTGGCCACGTTGAGTATCTCCTCGCTGTATGGCTTTTTGCGTTCCCTGAACCTACACGGAGGATAAACAATCGTCCGTCAAAAAGAGACTGCGTGAAACCGCCTCACGAAGAAGTGCGGGATCGCAAATCGATTTGGCGAAAAATCAAGCTTTCCTAGGGTTTTTGACCTCCACTCCCCTGTCGAAAACGGATACGAAAGTCCGCCACTATGAGATGAAGTGCCGCTGGCCCTCATGCTACTATGCCGGACAAGACCCCTCAGAACACGGACCTCCGATGACCTCTTTTTCGTCAAAAAATCCGCTTTTCTTGGCCTCTCTTATTGCCGCGATAGGGCTCGGCAGCGAAGCCTCGGCGCAGGAGAAGACCCTGGGTTTCGCCGTGACCAAATGGAACACGGCGATGTACGAAACCATGTTTATGGACGAATGCCCGGAAGGGCCAGCCCCGGGTAATTACGAGGTTTGGGAGTCAACCGTAACGCCAGAAGAACGCCGCTCTTATCCGGAGCTGCTGATAACCCAGCTCAGGCACGTCAACTACCGCGGCCCTAATGGGGAAGACATCTGCGCCGAACCAACTTCGGTCGTCGACCCGCCCATGCAAATCGTCGAAGGCAAATATGGCTACGGCATCGACCTGGATGGCAACACGGACGGCGAAGCGACGGCCAAGACTTGCAAACACAGGAATTTTACCGGACTGAACGGCGAACCTGGGATCGATAATCAAATGTACCGGCTCATGGGCTGTGTTCAGGCGTGGCGGAGTTACGGTCACATTGAAAATAATGCCAATTCTCATCGCTTAAGCAGCGGGTTGGGTAAGATTCTCATTGAGATCACTGGCGTTGACGACATGCGAAATGACGACAACGTCACGGTGACGTTTTACCGGGGGACGGGTGCTTTCTCGCTGGATAGCAAAGGCAAGGTCCTGCCCTTTGCCAGTTACGAGATCGACCACGTAGACGGTGTGCCCCGTTACGGTGATTCGGTCTCTGGCAGGATTGAAGACGGTGTTGTGAAGACGGACTCTGCGGACGTCCATGTGCCTCATTTCGGAAATTATCAATACATCCGTCAACTGATCCAAGACATGCAGCTGCATTTGGACATCACGCCTGAGAGCGGCAAGACCAATGGCATGGTTTACGGCTATTACGGGGTCGGTCAGTTTTACAGCTACGTGAGAGGTCAACTGACGTCGTTTCCGAACCGTCACAAGTTCAGCTGCCCGGCCATCTATGTCGCCGCCCATGAGCTGGCCGACGGACATCCAGATCCTGAAACCGGAGAATGCACCACTCTGTCGTCGGCCTTTAAGTTCGATGCAGTGCGTGCGTTTATCAATCATCCGGACCTCGAAGAGGAAGTAGCAAACGCTCCTTCAGGGTCCGGTGCTTTTGCAGCTGACCGGCGCTAATAGGAAAAAGGTGTGGAATGAGGAGTTGGTCACCTTTTAACGTTCATTTTTCCACAACCATTGTGGCGGTGACATGCGCTCTTTGTTTAAGCGCGTGTGAAGCCCCTGAACCGGTGTCCGAAGGCTTACCGCCGGATGTGCGCCGGCTGACCGAAGATCAGTACCGCAACATCATTGTCGATATATTTGGCTCATCCATTGTCGTTGCCGGACGCTTTGATACACCCGTCCGGGAAGACGGTTTGCTGGCGATAGGTGCCCGTGATGCCACCGTCACCCCTGGCGGATTGGTTCAGTTCGACGAAATGGCGCGGTCCATAGCCTCACAAGTGTTGGATGAACCCAATCGCTTTTTCCTTGTGCCCTGCGAGATCACAAGTCAAATGACCTATGACGAAATCTGCGCAGAACAATTCATCACAAAATATGGCCGTCTGCTGTTTCGCCGCCCCTTGTCGGATACGGAACGCGAGGCCCGGCTCAGTATTGTTCGAGAGACCACCGAGTCACTTAGTAATTTTGGCGCCGCTTTAGAGATGGGATTGGCCAGCCTGTTAATGGCACCGCAATTTCTATTCATCACCGACGTGGTCGAAACCGACCCCGACAACTCTGATGTCGATCGTCTGGATGCTTATTCCATCGCCACCCGGCTCAGTTTTCTATTGTGGAACACGGCACCCGATGATGTGTTGTTGAGCGCTGCGGAAAACGGAGATCTGCACACGGGCGATAGACTCGAACAGCAGGTTGAACGCATGATGTCATCACCCCGCCTCAAAACAGGCGTGCGTGCCTTTTTTAGCGACATGCTTTCATTCAGCGAATTCGATTTTTTGGAGAAGGACTCTGTCATTTATCCCGCCTTTGGCGTCGCTGCCGGTCGGGACGCCAAGGAGCAGACGCTCCGCACCATTGCCGACCATGTAATCAATCAAGATGCGGATTACCGTGATCTTTTCACCACCCGAAAGACCTTCATGACCCGCACCCTGGGTCTGGTCTATCAGGTGCAAGTAAAGGCTCCTAAAGGCTTATGGCAGCCTTACGAATTTGCGGCCGACGATACGCGCATCGGCATCCAGTCGCATCTCGGCTTTTTGGCTTTGAACTCCCATCCAGGCCGTAGTTCTCCCACATTGCGGGGCGTCGCCATTCGCGAAATGTTGCTCTGCCAAAAGGTCCCCGAACCGCCACCGGATGTGGATTTCAGCGGCTTCAATGACCCCAATTCGACCGCCAATACTGCACGGGAACGGTTGGCCGCGCATTCGACCAACGCCGCCTGCGCGGGTTGCCATCGCATCACAGACCCCATCGGATTGGCATTGGAAAATTTTGACGGTGCGGGGCAGTTTCAACGGACAGAAAACGGTGTTCTCATTGATACCAGCGGAGACCTTGATGGTATCGCGTTTGAAGATAGTACGGGTCTAGGCATGGCAATGCGTGACAATCCGGCAGCGGCATCCTGCTTGGTTAATCGCCTATACGCTTATGCCAGTGGACAAACCCTGGCACCGAGAGATCCATGGATGGCATTTTTGGAAGAGAATTTTGCCGACGATGGCTATAGCGTAAAATCTCTTCTGAAACGCATAGCCACCAGCAAAACGTTTTATGCCGTCGCACCGATCGATACCACCGATCAGACGATAGAAACCGCTGCCAATGCAGCGGCGCTCAATTAGAGGAATACACCTGAAGGACGAGAGCCATGCGTATTCACAACAAAGGCCGATTCAGCCGGCGCTCTATTTTGCGCGGCACCATTGCCGGCTCCGCCGTATCTGTCGCTCTGCCGTTCCTCGACTGTATGCTGAATGACTCAGGCACGGCATTGGCTGCTGGTGCGCCCCTGCCTGTTCGTTTTGGCACGTGGTTCTGGGGACTAGGGCACACACCAGGCCATGGGGTCGAAGACAAGTCGGTCACCAGCCCGGGCATGACCTTTCTGAGAGAGGCTGAAGCGCTTCAGCGTCACGAAGAAAAGATAAATTTCTTCGCCAAGTTCAACATGCCATTGGACGGCCGGTCCAACTATCCGCATGAAAGCGGCTGGATTGCCTCGCGGACGGGGACAGTTCCGGACAAAGACAAAGAAATCCCCGCCGTAACCTTTGATCAGTTGATTGCGGACAAGGTAGGCACCACCACACGTCTCAAGATTGTCGACATTGCCTGTACCGGTAATCCCAACCACAGCTATTCCGCACGTGGCACCTATACGCGCACCGCGGCAGAAGCCTCACCGACAAAACTGTATACGCGGCTGTTCGGACCGGATTTCGTCGACCCCAATCAGGCGGACTTCACGCCAGACCCCCGCGTCCTGGTCAGAAAGAGCGTGTTGTCGGCGGTCAAGGACGAACGCCAAAAGCTTCTCACGCAGGTGGGTGCGTCGGACCGGGATCAGCTGGATGAGTACTTTACGTCGATCCGCGAGCTAGAAAACCAGTTGGACATTCAATTGCAGAAACCTGCACCGCTCGAAGCCTGCCAAGTGATTCCACCGCCGGAAGGCAGCGAGATCCAAGAGAACATGCTGGGGGTGGAGATCAATCAGGTTCTTGCCACCCATAAGACCTTCACAAAAATGCTGGCCATGGCCGTAGCCTGCAACCAGACTAAAGTCTTCAATGTGGTGTTCAGCGATTCCCTCTCCAGTCTCCGCAAGGAAGGTGAAAGCCTCACCCACCACAGCCTGTCCCATGAAGAACGTGTCGACCCGGCGCTTGGTCTCCAGCCGCAAACCTCCTGGTTCAACACCCGCAGCATGGAGGCTTTGGCCACATTCATCGATCTGTTCGAATCCATTCGGGAAGGTGACGGCACGTTGCTAGACAATGTCTTGATCCTGGCCGGAAGCGAAACCGGCGATGCCAAGACCCATTCAATCGACGAAGTTCCTTTCATGACCGTGGGGCGGGCCGGCGGCCGCATCAAGACCGGTCTCTATATCAGGGGCAATGCCGATCCGACGACACGGATTCCTCTCACCGCCATGCAGATTATGGGTTTGTCGGTGAATAGCTGGGGCACGCGGTCGCTTAAGACGTCGAAAACCATCACCGACATTCTTGCTTAGACGTTGAACTTACGATGAAAACGCACGCTCAACATCTGGGACTTTGTTTCGCCGGTTTATTGACCTGTTCTGTTGCCAGCAGTCAGGCAGCGGGCCCCTATCCGATTGAAGTTGCCACCATTCAGCTTGGGCACGGGGTTCTTCTGACCGACATCGGAGGCTCGGCCCTTTACCGGTATGATAGCGACTTAAGAGAACCTGGCACGTCAACATGCACGGGTGATTGTGCAGAGAAACACCCTCCTCTTCTTGTGACAAATACGCCGGAGGAGATACCGGACCAATGGAGCCTGATCGAACGGGAGGATGGAACCCAACAATGGGCGCTCGCCGGATCGCCTCTCTACCGGTATGCGCGTGACAGCAACAAAGGCTTGGCTTTCGGTGAAGGAGATGGGTGGACAAGCGCATTTGAGCCGATGCTGACGCCGCCGGAAATGTCCGTTGCCGGCACCATTTTGGGCCAAGTGCTCGCCACGTCGAGTGGAATGACTTTGTATGTCAGGAACGATCCGTCCGAGCCGTTTGAGTGTTCTGGTCAATGTATGGAGACCTGGGCGCCATTTGAGGCCCCGTGGGGAGCATCCGACTTCGGTGATTTCTCCGTCATCACCAGAAACGACGGTGTGAATCAATGGGCTTACCACGGCAAACCTCTGTTCCGTTTCTTAGGCGACGCCGAGCGCGGCGAAATCAATGGTGAGGGTACGGACGGAGCTTGGGAGGCTTTGGTTTTAGAATCCTCTCCGCCGGTTCCCTCTTGGGTCACGGTTATCCATTCGGATGGCGGTGCCCTGTATGCCGACTCAGATGGCAAGACCCTACATATGGTTGTCATCGACAAGAATTTATTGCCAACCACAATACAGGGCGGCAATCACTGTGGTGAGGAATGCCTTGATAAGTATTGGTCTGTGGTCGTTGCGGAGTCAAAGGTACCGGCCATTGGCTATTGGTCCGTCATTGAAAATAAGAATCACGGTTTGCAGTGGGCCTACAAAGGGCTTCCCCTTTACACTTTGAAACACGTCCCTGGCCCGGGCCAGGAGCTCTACTACACCACCTATCGGCAATTCCAATGGATGAAGCCGATCATGTACGCCCTGCCTTCTCTACAGGGTGTGTTTTAGAACGCCTAAAACGGAGAATTGATACCCTGCTCAAACGTCTTGACCAGCCAAAGCGTGTAAGAAATACGAGAGCTATGAGACTTCGCAGCACTAATCAATTAAATCGCCGCTCCTTCCTCAGAGGCTCCGTGGCTGGAACAGCTGTGACGGTAGGTTTGCCATTTCTCGATTGTATGTTGAATGACTCAGGCACGGCGTTGGCTGCGGGTGCACCGTTGCCGGTTCGGTTTGGAACGTGGTTTTGGGGATTGGGGCATACGCCAGGCCACGGGGTTGAGGAGAAGGCCGCCACAAGCCCTGGTATTACTTTTTTACGTGAACCCAAGTCTCTGAACCGTCACACGGATGTCATCAATTTCTTTGGAAAATTCAATATGCCGTTGGATGGCCGGTCCAACTATCCGCACAAGAGCGGCTGGATTGCCTCTCGGACCGGTTCAGCGCCGGATAAAGATAACGAAGTTCCTACAACCACCTTTGACTTACTGATTGCGGACAAAATTGGAACTTCAACGCGCCTAAAAATTGTTGATCTGGCGTGCACGGGTAATCCCAACCACAGTTATTCTGCGCGCAGCACGCACACGCGGACGGCGGCAGAGACGTCTGCGACAAAACTATACGCTCGGTTGTTTGGACCTGACTTTGTTGATCCCAACAATGCGGACTTCAAACCTGACCCGCGAGTCCTGGTCAGGAAAAGTGTGCTGTCAGCCGTCAAAGAGGAACGCCAGCAGTTACTCAAGAATGTAGGTGCATCCGACAGGGATCAATTGGACGAGTATTTTACGTCGATCCGCGAGATCGAAAACCAGCTCGATATTCAGTTGCAAAAACCGGCGCCGAATGAGGCGTGCCGCGTTCCTCCAGCCCCTGAAAATACGGACATGCTCAGCGGCTCAACCAGTGCGGAAATAGAACACGTCTTATCGACACATGAGACTTTCGCGAAAATGCTGGCTATGGCGGTGGCCTGTAACCAGACTAAAGTCTTTAATGTGGTCTTCAGTGATTCCGGTTCGAATTTACGCCGGCCTGGCGAAAGCCTGACCCACCACAGCCTTTCCCATGAAGAACGTGTTGACCCTGCCCTTGGTCTCCAGCCGCAAACATCTTGGTTCAACACACGCAGCATGGATGCCCTGGCCACTTTCATTGATGTTTTTTCGTCAATCAGAGAGGGTGACGGAACGTTGCTCGACAACATGTTGATTATTGCGGGAAGTGAAACCGGTGATGCGAAAACCCACTCAATAGATGAAGTCCCGTTCATGAGTGTGGGACAAGCGGGCGGTCGCATAAAAACCGGTCTTTACGTCCACGGTAATGGTTCCCCAACAACTCGTATCGGTTTAACCGCCATGCAGCTTATGGGTGTTTCCATAGATAGCTGGGGGACGCGTTCCCTAAAGACATCAAAAGTCATCAGCGACATTCTCGTCTAGAGCTGAGGTCAACACACAAGAGAGGGTAAGGCCATGAAAACCATCGGTTTCGTGTTGAGTTTCTGTTTTCTAATTGGATCGGCTGTTGCCCAGCAGAGCACGCCGTCTGTCACGCAGGAGGTGCCAGAAGTCACCGGTATCCGCACGGAAATTCTCACTCTGCCTGATCCTCACCCGATCCGGCCCGATGAACCACTCATGGCGATCCTTTATATGCCGGAAGAGGGTGTGAACATTTACAGCCCTGGCATCGTCATGGTGCACGGCGGCCTCGGCGGTCACCCGGCACGGCAGGTTGGAGCACCCCGCTTTGCCGCGGAACGACTGGCCGCCAAGGGCTATACGGTGCTCAGTCTGATGCATCGCCATTCTCGCGACGAATTCCAAACCCTGTTCGAAGATATCGTCTATGACATCGACACAGGCCTCGACTTTCTCGAAGCCCGTGGCATGCAGGAACTCGTCCTCGCCGGACACAGCATGGGCTCGATCCGCATTACCTATTACCAGGCCTCCACCCAGGACCCGCGCGTCAAGGCTCTGGTTCACTTTGCACCGACAGCGGATATGGCGGGAAAAGATGGTGCCGGCGCCCGCCTCAATCCCAATTACGACGCGCTGGTGGCCGAAGCTCAGGCGGCGGTGGCGGCCGGACGACCGAAACGCGATCTCAGTCCTAACCCTAATCCGGTAACGGCCTTGATACCGGATACGTGGATCGATCTCGCCGGGGGGTACCTTTACGGCGCCGAAGCGTTCCTCAGCCATTGGGGACCGGCAGGAAAGGTCAACAACTCCGATTGGATGCCGAAGAACACGGTGCCTATCTTGATGTTGGCCGGGACTTACGACACCGCTGTCCCGCCGGGGCGCATGGAAGAACTCAAACAGTTGGCCGTCAACAGCCCCAAGGTGGATCACATCACCTATCAAGACGTGAACCATTTCTTTGAAGGGGTGTGGGATGAGTCCACCGATGACATGGTGGCCTGGCTCAGTGACATCGATCTCGGGCCGAAACCCCGCGTGCACGTGGACATCGTCGATACCCGTGTGGCCAACGGCCGTCATCTCCCCGGCATTTTATATACGCCAGAGAACGGGTCCGACACGAGCAAGCCCGCCTTTGTTCTCAAACATGGCTGGACCGGGGACATTATTCATAGTTCCAATCATTGGCTGGGCTGGCGGCTGGCTCAAGCCGGCTACACCGTACTTGCGCCCGAAACCCGCACCAGCGGCCGCCGCGGCATCCAGGCCGTGAAACTTAAAGACGTGGCCGATGATCTGGGTCATTGGATCGACTTTCTCGAAAGCCGCGGCTTTGACCGCGTCATCATGGAAGGTCATTCGGCGGGGGGAATCTGGATTTCCAACTATATGAGTGAAACGAACGATCCTCGCGTCATTGGTATGGTTTATCTCGCACCGACCCGCAACATGCCCCACCGCGTTCGCGATGGCCTGGGACGGAACCGTTATGCGGAAGTGGTTGCGGACGCCCAAGAAGCCGTCGCACGCGGTGAAGGCCGGACTCATCTCATCAACGTTAAGTACATGGTCGACGATTACGATCCTGAGCGGGGAATCAGGAGCGGCGTGACCATGCTGGCCGATCAGTTTCTGGATTATTGGGGCCCCGACTCCCGTGCGGTGCACACCGACCGGGTGCGAGACTTCGACCGCCCCAGTCTCTCCATTGCCGGTACAAAAGATCTCTTGATGACGGAAGAGTTCATTCGGCGTTTCACCCGCGCTCACAGAGGCGATGCCGAAGCGGTCTGGTACGAAGGCGGCTCCCATGGTTTGCGGGAATCCAAAGACCGGGTGTTGGCGGATGTGGTCGCCTGGACCGAGAGAAACTTTGAGCGGTAATTACGCTTTCAAGCTCAGCGCTTGGTCGCCCCTAGGGAAAATGACAATGGCAGTTGGGGCATAAACTCAGGTAAGCGGAACAAGCGTGGTTCGTCCGGGTCGGGCTCGAGCAAAGAAACATAGGCCCAAGGCAATGTTTCATGCTCATGCAGGAAATCCAGCCGCATGCCGGCCTTCAATAGTCCGCCAATGATCGCCGATAGAGGATGGGCCCAATCATAACTGTCACTGCTCTCTTCCGGCATGGCTTCGCCGGTGTAAGTGATTTCTTCGTCGAACTGCAGCGGTGACTTTGGATCGGTGCGCCAGGGATATTTGTGCACCAGTTGGCCCTTTTCTTCCTCCATCACCAGCATGGACGGATGTCCGTCGGCCAAATACAGACGCCCGCCCCGCTTAAGCATTTTTGCGACGACACCCGCCCATTTGGTGATATCGGGCAACCAGGTATTGGTGCCCCAGGTGGTATAGACAAGATCAAACTTCGTTTTGATCAAATTCGCCGCGTCATAGACATCCCCTTGAATGAACTTCGCCCGGAGGCCGGTTTCCGCTGCCAGCAGTTGCGCCGCTTCGACGGCCGACGGCGAAAAGTCTAATCCCGTCACCTCCGCTCCGCGGCGCACAAGCCCGAGAGAATCCATGCCGATGTGACATTGCAGATGAAGAACTTTGAGCCCCTTTATGTTGCCAATTTCTCCGGCTTCGATGGGAAACAAGGGGTCCCAACCTTTCTTGAATTTCTCCAGCGGGTAGGAACGCAGATGAAGCGGTACCCGACATTCCCAATTGCGCAAGTTGGTTTTCGTGTATTTGTCGGAGCCGGTCATGGGTCCGCACTTTCTGTTTGCGCCGGCAACAGACCGTGTTTTCTGAGTGCATTGCGCAGCTGGTGATAGGACAAGCCAAGATGAGGGGCCGCGGTTTTTTGATTGTGGCGGCAGGCTTCCATGGCGTTTTGAAGAAGGGTTTGCTCAAACGCCGCCACTTCCGCTTTGAAATCACACGGCACCGCACCGACATGGGACCGTTGTTCTGGGGTCGGAGAAACGGCTATAGGCTCCGCAGTCTGCTGTGAGGGTTTGTGAACAGAAGGTTGTGCCAGTCTGTAAGGAGAGGCGAAGGGGTCCAACACGATTGCGTCCGCGCCGACAGGTTCGTCCCAGTACTCGGTGGACGCCACCGCCCGTTCGGCGACGTTGCGAAGTTCACGCACATTACCGGGCCACGGATGCGCTTCTAGAGCCTTCACGGCGTCTTCAGAGAATCCTAGAAAGGACTCCCATTGCAACTCGCTGGCCATGGCCCGGCCAAAGTGTTCCGCCAACAAAGGAATGTCGCCGGTCCGCGCCCGCAAAGGCGGTAGGGTGAGAACATCGAAGGCGAGCCGGTCGAGCAAGTCTTCGCGGAAGTCTCCCGCCTGGGCGAGGGCGGGCAAGTCGGCGTTGGTGGCGGCGACGATCCGCACCGAAACCTCCAACGTGTCGGACCCGCCCAAACGTTCAAACTCGCCGTACTCGATGACGCGCAGGACTTTTTCCTGCACGGCCAAAGGTGCGTTACCGATTTCATCGAGAAACAAGGTGCCGCCGTCGGCCCGCTCGAACCGTCCAGCCCGGCGTTGGGACGCGCCGGTGAATGCTCCCGGTTCCACGCCGAACAGTTCCGCTTCCAGCAGGTTTTCTGGAAGGGCCGCGCAATTGATGGCGACAAAAGGCCCGTCCCACCGGCCGGAGAGATAGTGGACCCGAGCGGCAGAGAGCTCCTTGCCGGTGCCCCGTTCGCCGATGATCAGGACCGGCCGGTCCACCGGCGCCACCTGGGACAGATCATCCATATGGCTCAGGAAGGCTGGCGATTGGCCCATGGGTGCTGGTCGGTCAACCATTAGCGTATTCTACTAATTTCTTATCAATAACGCTAATTAGTGGCGTGAATTGCTAATTTAGAATCCGTCAGATTTTTGTCAACTGACTGATTCTAAAGGATTTTATCCATTGAAAGGCGTTGGCACGGCATATGCGTAGCTAAGGGCAAACCCGCCTAATTTCAGCGGGCAGACAACAAGACAGAGAAAAGACAGAAAAGTGACCCCGACCATGACTGACACCCGTTTTTTCACAATGCTCATCGCTTTTGCCATTGCGATCGGCATTGTAACGACAGCCTCAACCGTCATCGCAGCAGACGACACCGTGAATGTCTGGATGAGCCAGCATCAAACAGCCTTGACCGCCTCTCTCGACGCCAAGCTGAAAAACGGTCCCGTGGCAAAGCGTGCAATCCCTAGCGTGCAGCCTTCCGTTGTGCTGCCCGTCATTCATGTGACCACGGAGCCGGTGCAACGGCTCGAAGCCACCCCCAACGCTTGACCCCAAACGCACGACCAAAGAGGAGACCCATCATGGGTATATTTTCCCGCCTATCCGATATCGTGAATTCAAACCTCACCAGTTTGCTCGACCGGGCTGAAGATCCGGCCAAGATGATCCGCCTGATGATTCAGGAAATGGAAGACACCCTGGTGGAAGTCCGTGCTGACGCCGCCCGGCTCATCGCGGAAAAGAAAGAAGCAACGCGGAAACTGGACCGCCTCGCCAAAGCCCAGCAGGAATGGGAGGAACGGGCCAGGCTTGCTTTAGAAAAAGACCGCGAAGACTTGGCCAAAGCTGCGTTAGTGGAAAAGGCTAAAGCCGTTGAAACAGCCAAAGTGATCGAAGAAGACGTCGGCATGCTTGAGGACCGGTTGGCCGAACTGGATGCCGATGTGGGCAAGCTGCAGGGCAAATTGCGCGAAGCCAAAGCCAAGCAGGAGACCTTATTGGCCCGCACCAAGACGGCCCAAACCCGCTTGACCGTACGAGCGACGCTCTATGACGGCCGGGCGGATTCGGCCATGGCCCGGTTCGACTCCTTAGAGAAGAAAATCGACGACGTGGAAAGCCGGGTTGAAGCCTACGACCTGGGTGGCGAGAAAACCCTGGCGCAGGAAATTGCCGAGCTGGAAGCCGAATCTCAAATTGAGGAAGAATTGAACAAGCTCAAACAGAGCCTAGGCCGCAGCGGAAAAACGGGAGATAAGGAAGACAACAGCGGCGCCGGTTCATGAGCCGGCGTCCACACCCAAAGGAGGGGATGACCAATCATGGAATTTGGACAAGCCTTTGCATTCTTGATCACAATTTCCGTCCTCTTTCTCATCTTTGTCTGCCCGGTTTGGATCGTCATGCATTACCTGACAAAAAGACGGGAAGCGAAAACACTCTTGGATGATGAAAGTACAGCCCTGGAGGAGTTCCTGAATAAGATTGACAAGATGGAGCAAAGGATAGACTCACTGGAACAGATTCTTTCCGCTGAAGATCCAAATTGGAAAGAGAAAGTAGAGTAGGAAATTTTTAGATGGATATTCTTTCGTTTCTTTTTGTCCCAACCATTCTCTTCCTAACTGTGCTGGGTCCTATTTGGATCAGCATGCACTACTCGACAAAGAAACGGGAAGCTAAGACCTTGCTGGCGGAGGAAGAAGAAGCGTTGGACAGACTTTTGGAAGTCGCAGAGAAAATGGAACAACGCTTAGACGCCCTGGAAAAAATCCTCGATGCCGAGGACCCGAACTGGAAGGACAAAGTGCAATGAGTAAGAAATGGGGCAAGATCTATTTGGATAAAGAAAACGCCTGGATTTCGGGTGTTTGCGCCGGCCTGGCCCATTACATGGAATGGAACGTGAAGTGGGTTCGTTTGGGATGGTTCATCGGCGTCATGTTTTGGACGCCCATCTTTGTTCTCGGCTACGTCGCCTTGGCTTTCTTCCTGGACCCGATGCCGGAAGATCCGGAGGCATTGGACGAAGATCTACGGGCCATGGAAGAGGCCGCCAAACCGGCCCGGCCTGGTTCGGTTCGAAAGAAATTTGCTTCAGCCCGGGACCGTTACGCTCATTTGGAAGACCGGCTCCGTGCCTTGGAAAGCGTGGTGACCTCCAAGGCGTTTCAGATGGACCGTGAACTCAAGAGACAGTGAGCGCGCCATGAACTTCCATGTCTACATCATTGGCACGGGAAACAGGGACGTGTTCTCCACCGGTGTGACCAACAACATCGCCCACTGCCTAGACGAATACCGCACCCGAATGAACGGTGTGTCGTCCGTCGCCAAGGCGTCGGAACGGCTGGTCTATTTCGAAACCTACGAACGGATGGAACAGGCCCTGTCCCGGGAAGCGGCAATCAAAAACAGTGACCGCGACCTAACAGTCGCCCTAGTGGAAAACCTGAACCCGACCTGGGACGACCTCTACCAGTCTTTCTAACCATACTAATCGATAGCGTTCCCCTCCCCCCTACTTACCCCCGCCGTGTGCACCGGCGGGGTCTTTTTTTATTGGAGGGACGCGGTATCGGATGGCCGTTTCTCGGCGTTCTTCAGCCCACGCACGGACTGGGTACGGTTGGGCGTGCGTTCCAGCGCTTTTTTGAACTGCACCGCCGCTTCTTCCAGACGTCCCTGTTCAAGGAGAAACTCCCCATACATTTCAAACGCAGGTTTCATGGGCAGAGGCGGCCCGGAGGGTGCGTTAAGAGTCTCTTCTATGGCTGTTGCCTTGAGAAGGAAATCCTCTGCAGCGTCAATATCGCCTTGGGCCTGTGCAATGGCGGCTTGAAGTTCACTTTCCCCGACGGCAATTATTTCAGCCATGTATGCCGTCGTCGGATTTTGTTCGTAGCTTCGGCGGATGTTAGTGAGTTTGGCTACAAACGAGTAAGCCATGTCTTTGTCACCGGTATGAATAGCACTCAAACCGGCAACGAACTGCACGCCTGCGTTCACGTCATCACGATCCGTTAGAATGTCATGGTTGAAGATTTTCCAACGTTCCGTTTCCAAGACGTTACGGGCCAACATCATCAAGGTGCCGTTGCGGACACGCTCTGTCGGATAGGCGTCCAAGGTCCGGAAAGCTTCGTCGAGTGCCCATTGGGCTTTTTCGATATTGCCCAATTGCAGTTGCCCATAGTGATACCACTGCAGGGCATGGTATTCGGACCGGCCGCGAGCATGGCCTTTCTGTTCCACGTCATTCAGCGCCACTTTGTAAGACGCGTCGTTGGACGCCACCACGCCGTCCCACATGCCCAGTTGAACGAATATGTGTGACGGCATGTGCAAAGCGTGCGCGGCATCCGGGGCAATTTCCGCATATCGCTTGGCCGCCGGCAGCGCGAGAATGGCGTGCTCCGGATCGTCAAAGGCATGAATGATGAAATGGGCCGCACCGGGGTGATTGGGGTTGCGTTCGTACACTTGCAAGGCAATGGCGCCGGCCTGCATCTGCCGCCGGAACCCTTTGTCTCCCGGCCGGACTGTCCCCAGAATGGACAAGGCATGGAGCGTGGCGATCTCATCGTCCTCTGGGTATTGCTGGTGCAAATGGCCCATGGCTTCTGAATAGGCAAGGTCGCGGCTGAGTTTGTCGCCAGGACCAAAAAGAAACTCCACCGCCTCCATGAGGCCGCGTTCCCGCCCACCCGGCGTTTTTTGTGATCGGGATTCGGGCGTGGGCGCAAACCGCTTTAGAATTGCCTGGGCGGCTTCTGGGTTCGTTTCGTTCCAGAGGGGATGGTTTAAGCTGAGCGCTTCGCCCCAATAGGCTAGGGCAAAGGTCGGGTCGATGTCCTGCGTTTCGCGAAACGCTACGCCCGCATCTTCAAACTCAAAACTATGGAAAGCTTTGACGCCGGTGAGGAATGTCGTCTGTGCCGCTTCGGACCCGGAATTGGGGAAATTAATAACACCCAGGTTTGGTACTTCGTCGGCCGCTGCATCATGTGCTGTCAGCGCACTTATTCCGATCACAGCACTGATACAGGCGATGGCAAGGGTACGGCTTAGGAACGGAAGGGTGATGGCGATCATGACACGGCTCCCTCGGCTTTCAGCAACGGCAGCCAAAGCCTACCACGGTGTTTGGCAAAGTTCGGGCATAAATTCGGGCATAAATTCGGGCATAAAAACATCATTCTGCCTTTTAAGCAGGCGAAGAGTGACAACCGGCGTATAGGGCCCTATTTCCACTCCACATCGGGGAAACTGCGCACTTTGTCCTCGCTCTTCTTCCTCTCGTAGTAGGGGACGTTCTGGTTGTTGTCGCTGCGTGAGCGGTCGTCGTGTTCCTCGGCCGCGGCGACGATCTTTTCTGCCCTTTCGGGCGGCAAAACCACCACACCATCTGAGTCCGCCAGAATGATGTCGCCCGGATAAACGATGACCCCGCCACAGATGACCGGGATATTCAGCGATCCGGGCCGGTCCGAGCCCTTAGCCGTAGCCGAGACCCCGCGCACAAAGAGAGGAATTTGCGGACGGTCCCGGGCCAGCAAAGCCGAGTTCATACAGCTGCCATCAATGACAATGCCCACCACACCTGCCTTGGCTGCAGCAATGGTCATGGACATACCCCAAGCTGCGATTTCCGTATGACCACCCGCATCGATGACGAGCACGTCACCGGGCTTGGCGTATTTGGGCGCCAGCTCGCCCATAAGCCTGTCGTCCCAATACTCGGGCCGGACGGTAAAGGCAGGGCCGCAAATCTTCCACGTTGGATCCAGCGGCTTAATGTCGGGATGGGCCACTTGACGGGGGCCGGCTTCAAGCCCGGCGACGCCGACGTGCTGGCGGGACACTTTTTCAATGAGCGCTTTGTCGGGCCTTTTGAAGTCGGTGATGATTTCGTGCATGTCTCCCGTCCCTCCGGTACTCTGGCTCCATGATCTTTCCTAGCCGCACCTATCGTAACGGCAAGAGGACTTGGCGCAATGCGCTGAGACGGTTGAGCTGTGGGATCGTTCTCTCATTGATTTGCGTCTCGGGTGCCTCTGCTGAAACGGAGTTACGCGTCGCTGTGCAGTCGCTGCCCGCCGCGCTTGGCAACGTGCACCGGTCGACAAGCTCATCGGAGCTCTATTCTTGGGCTGCCATGTTCGATCCTCTGACCATGGTGGGGTCTGATGCGGTGGCGCGGCCCTGGCTGATGGAAAGCTGGGAAGCCGTCACACCGACCACATGGCATTTCCGACTACGAAAAGACGTCACCTTTCACAATGGCGAGCCGTTTGATGCGGACGCGGTCGTTCATTCGCTGACTTATCTGACGTCTGAGGCAGGGCAAAGAGAGTCCCTATCGCGGGTTGCCAGTTCGGTGTCGGACGTGCGTCCCCTCGATACACATACGGTGGAGATCACCACCCATTTTCCGAACCTCATGCTGCCGGCGGAACTGGGCATTATTCGCGTTGTCGCGCCAGGTCACTGGCGTGAGCTGGGAGCAGAAGCCTTTGCCTTGGACCCTGTTGGAACCGGACCCTACAAAGTTGACCGTTGGGGCCCCGGCAGAATCCAGCTCAGCGCTTTTCGGGACGGTTGGAACACACCGGGTGTCGACAAACTCGACATCATCCAGTTGGGAGATCCGGTATCACGGACGCAGGGTATTCTCGCCGGAGCCATCGATATTGCTTTGGTGATCGGGCCGGACGAAGTGGATACGCTGGCGGCCTCGGGCCATACCCACCATGTCAGCCGCGGCGCTGGCGCCATGGGTGTTGCGTTCATCATGGACAAGGGCGGACCCGTCGCCGACCCTAGAGTGCGCCGGGCGTTGAATTACGCCGTCAATCGCGATGCCTATATTTCGGCGCTGCTAAGAAACGGTACGGTCCCGTCAACACAAGCCACTCCGTCCAACGCCATTGGCTGGGATCCATCTCTTCCCGCTTGGACTTATGACCCCGAGAAAGCCAAGGCCCTTCTAAGCGAAGCAGGCTATGAAAACGGGTTCAAGCTGGTGGTCGAATTGGCTGCCGGAGGTGCTGCCGCTGATGCAGCGATTTATCAAATCATTGGCCAGGACCTGATGCGCGTCGGTATCGACTTTGAGGTACGCTCAATCACCATCCCGGACATGATCGAGAAGTTCAACTTTGGAACCTGGGAAGGAAACGGCTTCAACATGGATTTCAACACCAAGCCCAGCCTTGACGCGTTGAGGCCTTTTATAAACTGCTTTAGGCGAAATCTATGGCACTGCCGAGACGACTTAAGGTCTCTCACCCAAGCGGCACAAGGCGAATGGGACCCAGACAGACGGCTCACCCTGGTCCGCCAGTTGCTGAAGGCCTATCACGATGATCCGCCCATGCTCTATTTGCATGACACCGTGATGTTCGATGGTCTGAGCAACCGGGTGCGCGGCTATGCGCCCTATAACCTCATCGTTAACTACCACGACTTGACGATTGCTGACGCAAACAGAACCTAACCCAAGCGCTTGACGAGGCCGGTCGTTTGAACAGCCGAATTCACCAAAAAATATAAAAAAAGCAATGATTTGGTTTATTTTTGGCGGATAACGAGGGTAGCTTAACAACGTGCATGTACAGCTAACTTTTACTCTAGCTAGTTGCGTTGGAGTCGCTATCATTCTAAGCGGTTATGAAACTAGAGGTTATGGGGCCTTCTGATAGGATGCCCGCTGACCGGCTTTGAGCTATAAGGCCAGAAGCTGGCAGGGAGCGGGGTCTCGGGCCTCCTGGAAATGGTGAATGTTAAGAACTGACAAAGACAGGTTGGCCGAACTTGATATCTATCTCGGCGAACCGAACGAACAGGTGCGTGAAGGGTTACGCGGCATGCTCCGCGCCGAAGGTCTTCGCCGGACGCGGACATTCGCCCGTATCGAAGACCTGCTCAATGCCATGCGGGAGCGGTCCCCTGATCTAATTGTCGTCACTGACGACATAGATCCTGAAATCTTTCAGATCGTCAAAGACATCCGCATGCACAAAATTGGGCGCAATCCCTTTGTTGTCATCAGTTTCATGGTCAACCCCGAAGAGGACCGCTCCATCAAAAAGGCCATTTTGGCTGGCGCGGACGATGTTTTAATCAAACCGGTGGCACCCGGACCCATGCTTGAGCGGATGGGTCAATTGGGAACAAAACGCCTGCCTTTCATCGCAACAACAGATTACGTGGGGCCTGAACGGCGCAGGAACACGGACAGGCCGTCAAAAATCAGACAACTGAAAGTCATCAATACGCTGCAGGCCAAACTGGAAGGCAAGAAAGTTACGCCTATGGACCTGACCAAAAGCGTCGAGCACTGCATGAATGATGTCATGGCGGCCAAACTGGATTCCCATGGGCTCCGGCTCGGTTATGTCTGCAACCTGCTGCTCAAGGCTTACGAAGAGAAAAACATCACATCGGAAGTGGAGGAAAATCTCCTGGTTCTGGTTGAAGTCCTCGAAGATGCGTCCAAAACCGCGAAAGGCATTGGGGAAGCAGAATTGGCCGGAATTTGTATCGACCTTGCCCGCCAGGTCGAAGAAATGGCTGAAAGATATAAAGAACCCAACGACAAAGATATTGGCCTGATCAAGAAACTGACCAAAGCCTTTGAAATGGCAAAGCAGAATTCAGGAGCCGCCCAACCGCCGCCAAAAAAAGAAAAGAAAGAAGAGGCCAAAAAAGAAGGCGGCGAAGATTCCGAAGCTCAGGCGGCGGCGCAATAAAGCGTTCAATTCTATTCAAACGAACGTCATTGAGAAGTCGCGTACATGTCGGCAAGCCGCACAGGTTGGCGCTTGCGGCCCCAGGTTCCCTTTGGCCCGTCAAACACACCGTCACAAACAGTTCCGCAAGCAAGACAGGTACCGTCGTCGTCTAGCGCCCATTCTGTAATCTCATACCAGTCACGCTCAACCAATGCCGTGCCGCAAGATTTACACCACGTGGTTCCGGTCCTGCGATCGTGCACGTTGCCCGCATAAGCGTAATTGACACCGGCCTGCTGGGCTATTTCGACGGCGCGAAAAAGAGTGGACGGTGGCGTAGAGGGAACATCCATCATCCGGAAGTCAGGATGAAAAGCGCTAAAGTGCAACGGCACGTCCGTACCGATGGTTGTCACAACCCATTCTGCTAAGGCTTTAAGTTCGTCGTCCTCATCGTTTTTGCCCGGGATGAGAAGTGTCGTCAATTCCATCCACACATCGGTTTCCTGGTGCACGTAGGCAATGGTGTCGAGCACCGCGTCCAGGTCCGCCGTGCAGAGATCTTTATAAAAACCGTTGGTGAAGCCCTTGAGATCGATGTTGGTCGCGTCCATGTGAGCGAAAAATTCCTGCCGCGCCTCTGGCTTAACGTATCCGGCTGTCACCGCCACGGTTTTAATTCCGCGCTCCCGGCAGGCTTTGGCCGCATCAACGGCATATTCAAGAAAAATAACCGGATCATTGTACGTAAAGGCAACGGATCGGCAGCCCGTCTGGACCGCCGCTTCGGCAATCAAATCCGGCGGCGCCTGATCCATCAGGGAATCCATTTGCCGCGACTTGGATATGTCATGGTTCTGGCAAAACTTGCAGGTGAGGTTGCAACCAGCCGTTCCGAAACTCAGAACGGGTGTTCCCGAGAGAAAATGATTGAGTGGTTTTTTTTCGATGGGGTCGATGCAATAGCCGCTGGACCGGCCATAAGTCGTCAGAACGACCTCGTCACCTTTCCGGGCGCGGACAAAACACAGGCCCCGCTGGCCGTCATTTAAGCGGCACTCCCGTGGACAGACATCGCACTGAATCTTGCCGTCAGAACACGTCTGCCAGTAGCGGCCGGGAAACCCGTCTATGACGTCGGCGTGCTGCAATTCCGCTGTCCTCGTCTGCCTCGTGGTATAGTGTAAAAGATACGGGTCCTGTTTGGGTTTAAAGGTTAGCCACAGGAATCATAGTATACTGATCTCACCATGACTGAATCGGTTCCGCAAATACGTCCGCCCGCCGTGGCAGGATTCTTTTATCCGGGCGACGCAAAAACACTAGCCCAGACGGTGAATGACTTTGCCCGGGCTTATAGCGAAGCGCCGGCGGCGTCGCCGAAAGCCGTTATTGTACCTCATGCAGGATATATCTATTCCGGGGAAGCCGCCGTTCAAGCCCTTAGCCGGTTTTCTTTTGATAAAAATGCGATAACAAGAATCATTCTCATGGGCCCTTGTCACCGGGTCGCGATCCGGGGCTTGGCTGCTCCAGCTGCGGACGTTTTTGAGACGCCGCTCGGTAACATTGAGATCGACCACGACGCGATTGACAAAGTGACCTCATTGCCGTTCGTCATGGTCGATGATACTCCGCACGCGGAAGAACACAGCCTCGAAGTACAGCTTCCCATTCTTCAGGAACTGATTGGCGATTTTACGCTTGTGCCATTCGCCGTTGGCAACGCCACCAACGATCAAGTTGCCGCCGTGCTGGACGCTTTATGGGGCGGCGATGAGACCCGTATCGTTATAAGTTCGGACCTGTCCCACTATTTGACACAAGAACAAGCGCAACGCCTGGATGAGAAAACGGCGCAATCCATTGAAAGGCTGGATTGGCAGACCATCGACTATGAACAAGCCTGTGGACGGATTCCCATTTCCGGCCTGCTCACCGTCGCCCGACGCCACAATCTATCGGCTGAGCGC
Organism: Rhodospirillaceae bacterium; assembly: GCA_965207985.1. Taxonomy (GTDB): domain Bacteria; phylum Pseudomonadota; class Alphaproteobacteria; order Rhodospirillales; family Rhodospirillaceae; genus CBDBND01. Next base: position 415,502 of record CBDBND010000033.1, read on the forward strand.
ATTGCCCTTCTGACCTCGGCGGACACGGCTGGGTCTCCTGAACGCGTCGTTGGTTACGGCGCTTGGGCTTTTTCATGAGTGGTCTATGACGACTGCTGATCCTTTTGTCCTCAAAGAAAATGGGGCAACACTTCTGACTTTGGCTGCCGACGCAGTGACACACGCGGTGTCTAAGGGCGAAACACTGGCGATTGAACCGGCCTCTTATCCAAAACCCTTGCAGCTCAATGGCGCTTCTTTTGTCACTCTTAAAAAAGATGGCATGTTGCGTGGATGCATCGGCAGCCTACAGGCGAAGCAGCCTCTGGTCGTCAACGTTGCAGACAATGCCCATGGCGCCGTGGCTCGGGACACCCGGTTTCCCACCGTAGCCGAAGACGAACTGGAGGATCTGGAGGTGTCCGTCAGTGTTCTTAGTCCGCTGTCAAAGATTGAATTTGAAAGCGAAGATAATTTGATGGCGCAGCTTCGTCCCGGAACGGATGGACTGGTCATTGCCGAGGAGGGCCGGCGCAGCACTTTCCTCCCTCAAGTGTGGGAAGACCTCTCCGAATCGAAAGACTTTCTCAAGAACCTGAAACGCAAGGGCGGATTTGACCCAGGACCTTTGTCCGAAAGCGTTAAAGCGTGGCGTTATCAGGTGGCAGATGTGGGTCCCGTAGCTGTTATCCACAACTAAGCCTGGGTGCGTCCCTTGCCTCTGGTGAGCGGATAGCCGATCATGGCCCGGTTCGTCGGTAATGTGTGCCGGGAACAAGGGATTCCACGGCTTCGTACGACTTACCTATGCCACAACTGGATCGCACCAATCTTGCTTCCATTACCGTTTTTGTCGGCGAAAGGGACTATCACCTGCGCCAGCAACTGCGCGAATTGTTTATGGCAGAGGGGATCAAAAACGTCTCCACCCATTCAGACGTAAGCAGTCTAAGATCTCTCATGGCGGATGTTCCGCCGGACCTCCTGGTGCTGTCCGATAACTTTGACCCTGATGTTTTCGATCTCATCAGGCAAATTCGGTTCAATCAGCTGGGGCACAATCCTTTTGTCATTATCACCATGCTGATTGGACCAAGGGGCGGAGCGAATGCGGCCAAAGCCATTCAGGCAGGCGCGGACGACGTCGTGATTAAGCCGCTAGATTCGCAAAAGATTCATGAACGGCTTCATTTAATCGCCTACTACCGTCAACCGTTCGTCGCCACCAGCGATTACGTCGGCCCTGATCGCAAAGGGGATAAACCCATGCAGCCGGGCGCGACACGGGTCCATGTCCTCAATACCATAAGAGAAAAAGCGGACGGTAAAACCTTTGAACTGGGAGAACTTCAGGAGGCTGTTAAGGCGTCGCAAAACAAAGTGGTGGAAGCCCAGTTGGCAAGCCAGAGCATGAAAATGGGCGCGCTATGCGATCTCATTCTTGATGCTTACAATAACGAAGAGGTTACGGAAGACGTCCTCGACAACCTCACCTTACTCACCGGCATTCTCCGTGAGGCAGGGTCCATGGCCCGGCAATTGCATGACAAATCGTTGCAGGAATTGTGCAAGAGTTTGGCTGAAAACGTGTCCGCCATGGAGCGTCATTACGATGAACTGTCGGAAGCGGACCTTGGCTTGATCCAGAAACTGTCTCAGGCCTTCCGTATGGCCATCGATTCCGCAGCCCAAAAACAAGTTCCTGTAGGAACCGAGGAGGAAGAAATGTTCAGCGGTCACGAGCCTTAAGGAATGTTTTTAGTGATTTCAGCCCTTTTCCGACGCGCAGCTCTTTTGACTGTCTTGGTTGTGACCTTGAGTGTTCCCGGCCAAGCCCGAAGCGACGATGGAGTTACCCTTAGAGCCTCCGCTTACCTTTCACCGCTGAGCCATACGGTGACCCGCATCTTCGCACCCTGGATCGAAGACGTAGAGAAAGCCTCCGAGGGCAGAATAAAGTTCGAGACCTATTGGGGCGGCGGCCTTGGCCGCAATCCGTACAAACAATTTGATCTGGTAAAGGCCGGGGTCAGTGACGTCACCGTGGTTCAGCCGAGCTATACACCGGGGCAGTTTCCTCAAACCCAAGTATTGGAATTGCCCTTCCTCAGTCGCAATGCGTCGGAAGCAAGCATTCTGGCGTGGCGCCTCTATGAGCGCGGTCTGTTGAAAGGTTATGAAGACGTCAAACTCATCGGTTTGTGGACAGCTGAACCGGGCAACCTCTACACCACCAAACCGATCAGCAGCTATGACGACATTCAGGGTATGAAAGTGCGTGCTGCCGGGCGGCTGGAAGGTGATTTCGTCAAACGCCTGAACGCCGTGCCGGAGTCCATGCATCCGGCCGATGCGGTGGAGGCCCTGCGCAGGGGTACCATCGACGGCACCATTCAAGGCTGGGTTTCGGTCAATACCTTTCAAACTTACCAGCACACCAATTACGTCATTACATCCCCACTAAGCGCTGTCGCCTTCGCCATAATAATGAACAAGTCGGCTTGGGAAAAACTGCCCCCCGATCTGCAGCAGGTCTTAGAAGAAGCCGGCGGCCTCAAGATCGCCGTGCGTGGCGGCCAATCCTATGATTTGCGTGTCATTGAAGTAGCCAAGCGGCTGAAAGAAGAAGGTCATCTTATTGCCGTAGAGCCGAACCCTGAGGAATTTGCTCGCTTGCGTACCTACATGCAGCCGGTTGCCGATGCCTGGATGGCCCGCACCGAAGGGGGAGAAGCCACATTCAACGCTGTGCAGGAAATCTTAGCCGAGTTGCGCCGCCGGGAGCGTCAGTCCTGATCCCATGAACGATTTGCCGAAAAACTCAGCCGGATCCGTTTTGGACAGGGCCGTGAACACAACAGCCGTGATCGGTTTTACAGGCTTAGTCATCATTGCATTTATGACGTTGGTCGATGTCGCCTTGCGGTATCTCGGCTTTCCGCGCATACCGGGCTTGCATGACATTGAGGAAGTGGCGTTCGCCATCGTCATTGCCAGTTGCTTTCCAGCCGGCCTCAAAAAGGGCAACGCGGTTACCGTTCGCATACTCGGCAAACTCCTCGGCAACAGGGCCCATGCGTGGCTCGATACCATCGGCGCCGTGTTTATGTTGGTCTTCTTCATTCTCGTTGCATGGCAGTTTGTCGTCTTTTCCATCGATTACACAGCCAACGACCGGACCACGTCGACATTGGAGTGGCCGGTGGCGCCGGTCTGGATATTGGCCAGCTTGTTGATGATCGCCTGCGTCGGCGTTCAGACTTGGGTTGTCAGTGCAACCTTCAGCGCGGCACGCAAGGGGCAGCCTCTCGAACATCAGGCGGAGTCTGTCTAGCGTATGGAACCCCCCGTCATTGGCGGTCTAGTGGTTGCCGCTATGTTCATCATGATTGCCCTGCACGTGCCCATTGGCGTCGCCATGGCCATTGCCGGGTTCGTCGGCACCGGCATATTGATCGGTTTTGAACCAGCCATCGCGCTCTTCGGCATCGAACCTTCGGCCGCCATTGCCAGTGAAGAACTGGCTGTTATTGCGTTGTTTTTGCTGATGGGAAATTTCGCTGCTGCGGCCGGTTTATCCGGAGACCTTTATCGTTTGGCTCAGGCTTTTCTCGGCCACCGTCGTGGCGGGCTGGCCATGGCAACGGTGGCCACATGTGCTGGCTTCGGCGCGGTTTGCGGCTCCTCACTGGCAACAACCGCGACAATGACGCGCATTGCTTTGCCGGAAATGGAAAGCCGCGGTTATTCCAGGCGGCTATCGACAGGGTCAGTCGCTGCCGGGTCAACGTTGGGGGTGATTGTGCCGCCTTCATTGCTGCTGGTGTTGTACGCCATCTTGACGGAGCAATTCATTACCGCGCTTTTTGTCGCTGCCCTTGGCCCGGCGCTGATTGCTGTTTTCCTCTATTTTTTGTCGGTGATTGCCTACGTCACAGTTGCTCCTGAGGCCGGCCCTGCCGCAGAGCGCGTCCCCTGGCCGGATCGCCGCCGCGTGTTGGGACAGAGCTGGGGCGTTGTGTTTCTGGCCTTTGTCGTCTCCGGCGGCATTTACTCGGGCATCTTTACTGTCAACGAAGCCGCCGCCGTCGGCGCCGCCGTGGCCATAGCGTTCACCGCATTGCGCGGCCGTCTCAGCCGCAGTTTGTTCTTCGACAACTTGAAGGAAACGGCGGCGAGTACTGCTCTGATCTATCTCATCATCATCGGCGCTTCTATTTTCTCTTATGCCATTTCATTGTCGCAACTGCCGGACATTATCGTCACGTCTATCGAGAATCTGGGCTTGGAACCGTTGGTCGTCATTCTTCTGCTGGAGGTCATGTACATCATTTTGGGGTCCATTTTTGATACGGTCGCGGCCATGGTCATCACCCTGCCCTTTGTCTTTCCATTGGTCACCGGCATGGGCTACGACCCCATCTGGTGGGGCGTGATCAACGTGGTGGTCATGGAAATGGGCATGATTACGCCGCCGATCGGTTTGAACGTCTTCGTCCTGCACGGTATGTCCAAAAACGTACCCTTTAGCACCATCTACGCGGGCATAGGGCCTTTCCTCATAGCGGATCTCATCCGTTTGCTGATCCTGACCTTGTTCCCGGTCATTACCCTATGGCTGCCCAAAGCCATCGGCATGATGTAAATCCATCTCGGAAAGAGGCCGCATCATGGAAAATGAGTCTTTGGAAACGGCAAACGGAGCAGAGTCTTCCGGCTTCTTCGGCTGGCTCGGAGAACAGGTGGGCAGCGCTTTGGCCGGACTACTACCATATCGACCCCTCGCGCAGCGCCGAGGCCGCGATGAAGCTGTTCGGTTCGGTCAAGGGCACCGTGTTCCTGGTCTGCGACCGCTACGTCGCCTACAGCAGGATGGCGCGCGAACTCGACGGCAAGGTGATTCTCTGCTGGTGCTGGATCCACCAGAGGCGCGACTTCATCGAGTGCGCCGCCGGCCAGGCGAAGCTGAGGCAATGGTGCGAGGAATGGATCGAGCGGTTCGCGTCGCTCTGCCGGCTGAACAAGGAGCGGCTGAAGCATTACGACCCCGTTCTCGGCATCGAACGCCGGACGCCAGCGTTCGACGCGGCGCAGGACGAGTTGAAGAAGGCGGTCGACGAACTGTTCGTGCAGGCCGAAGCGGAGTTGGCTGGCCTGTCGGCCAAGGCGCGCCAGGGCAAGGCGTTGCGCTCGCTGCTCAAGCATCGCGAGGGACTGAGTGTCTTCGTCGACAATCCCCAGGTCCCGATGGACAACAATGTCGCGGAGCGCCAACTGCGCAGCGCGGTCATCGGGCGCCGATTATGCTTCGGTTCGGACAGCGAGGACGGTGCCGGCTTCACGGCGACGATGTACTCGGTCCTGGGCACCCTCGACGAGGTTCGACCGCTCGACATGCGCATCGTCGTGCGCAACACCCGCGAAGGGAAACTCTGGAACGAGTTCGTCGCCCGCTACCACTATCTCGGCTACAAGCCCCTGGTCGGCGCCCAGATGCGCTACGCCGTCCATGATCGAAACGGCTGGCCGCTCGCCATGCTTGGATTCTCCACCGCCGCATGGAAGCTCGCCCCGCGCGACAGATTCATCGGCTGGACACCGCAACTCCGCGAGAAGAACCTGCCGCTGGTGGTCGACAACCCCAGGTTCCTGATCCTGCCGTGGATCGAGATCCCCAACCTCGGCTCGCACACCCTTGCCCTCGTCCGCCGCCACCTGCCCGAGGACTGGGCCGAGCGCTACAACACCGCGCCCGTGATGATCGAGACCTTCGTCGAAACGCCACGCTACACCGGCACCGTCTACCAGGCATCCGGTTGGACACTCGTCGGAACCACCCAGGGAAGAGGACGCTATGACAGGTATAACAAACGAGCACAGCCGAAAAAGGACATCTGGTTGCGACCCCTCCGCAAAGACTGGAAGCGAACGCTCAATCGTTGAATCCACCACTCTCATCACCGCGTAACCGAACGCTTTCGCATTCTGGCAGATCCTCTTCGCAAGCCCGGCGCATCTGGAACTGCCGGATTTGGTCATTGGGCAAATTGCCGAGCCGCCGGCCGCTGCCGTCTTCTCCTGGCTGAGGCTCTTCGACAATTCCGCTCGGTGGCGGACCGTCGCCGGCTTCCTGGGCATGGGTGACCGGCGCGCCTTGCAGGGTAAAAGCCAGGGCGCAGAGTCCAAGGAAAGGGAGGGTCCAATGTCGGTTCATCGTCATGGCCGCCTAGTCTCGTAAACAGTGTGACACCGCCACAAAATCGCTGCAACGGGCAGGGATTGAACGCCTAGATACCCATTCTCATTCAGCCTGTCATTGATTTTACTTAAATCAATACGGGAACAAAACCATCTGGATATCCATCAGTATGTAAGGTGATTTAAGGAAAAATCGAGGCGGGAGGAGCAAAATCCTTAAGCCGATTATCCCTTTACCAACTTGCCGGACTCGTCCAATTCGGCGCCGCCCAGAGAAACTTTGGAATAGTCTTCTGGCGACTTCGGCGTAATCTCCTTGGTAAAAACCCGTTCCAACACGGAGACCAGCTTTTCCGTAGAAACGGGTTTGACAAGGTAGCCGTTGACATCCAGTTGAGCGGCGATTTTTACGATTTCCGTTTCACCATGCCCCGTCAGCATGATGAAGGCTTGTTCGCGCGGAAATGCTTGTGCCTTTCCCAATCGGATGGCTTTTAGCAACATGAGTCCATTAACGGGTTTCATGTTGAAGTCACAAACGACGCAATCAAACGGTCTGTTTTCAACGCTGGCCTTGGTCAAGGCGGATGACCCGTCAGCCGCAGTCACGATATTTTCGACACTGAGCTGGCGCAAGACCTGCATAACCACCGTGCGCATGAACTCTTCGTCGTCGACAACGAGAAACCGGCGATCGCTATAATCTGGAAGATCTTTCATCCATCCGCGCGCGTAGCGCCCCCCGTCACCCGCTTCGCCCTTTACCTATGACTTTATAGCGGGAAAGCCTTCTAACTGGTAAATCTATTTATCTTCGCTCGGGGCTACGTGTCAGAGTTGTCTCTGATTGCGATTGAGCTGCCGACAGACGCACATAATAAGGAAAGCCCAGCAAGATCGTAGAATTATGAACACGGTTCACAACACACGATATCTCCGGTTTTTATCGCAAAAGCGCTGTTTTGCCTCCTTTTCACAGCTGCCGCAGCGCAAACCCCTGTCCGTGATGAGACATCGGAAACACCTAACATCTTCATTGCCTACAGCGCTCCGTTACCGGATGTGGCCACCACTTCGTCCGCCGGCACGATTGCGCACACCATCGGCGCGTTAAACGCCCTGCGTGAAAACCATCCTGGAATAATCTACCTGCACGGCGGTGGCGCGTTGGGACCGAGCATAATGTCCAACTACGACAAAGCCGTTCACGTCATTGAACTGACCAATCTTCTTGCTCCGGACGCCTACATCGCCAGCCGAGGTGATTTCGCATATGGCGAGGATCAGGTCACCATTCGGACTCGTGAAGCCGCATTTCCCATTCTATCGCTGAATACTTTTGATCGGGAAACTGGGTCGCGGGCGGAGGGTGTATTGCCGTCGGTATTGATCCAACTTGGAAACGTCTTGGTCGGCCTGATCGGGACCATTAGCCCTTCCATGGTGGACACATTTACGTCGGAGTACACCCAGATCGTCGATCCGATCAATGCGGTCAGGGAAGAAGTGTCCAGACTTAGAGATCAAGGTGCCGATTTGATCATCGTCTGCCTTGATGGTGGTGACCCCGATATCACGACGTTCAGAGAGGCAAACCTAGGCGTAGACTCCTTCATTCAAGACGAACCCGTGGCGGACATCTTTCCGTTACAGGAGGACTCGGACTTTTACATCGATACTGAACGCGGCGACATCTTATTTGCTTCGGCAACGCTTAACGACGGGGCGTGGGAATGGCAGAGCGACGTTATGGCTCAAACCGATTTCGATCCCGACGGCGAAGCACAAAACATGATCGGAGACCTCCTGAAACGGTTCGACCGGATCATGAATATTCCCGTTGCGACCGTCGATGTCGAATTTGATACCCGCGAACCGTTTGTCAGAACGCAGGAGTCTGGATTTGCCAGCTTGGTTGCAGACATCCTGAGGGAAGAGACAGGAGCCGACATAGCTTTAATAAACAGTGGCCAGATCAGAGGCGCAACCGTTTACCAACCGGGTACAATTATCACCCGAAGAAGTATTCAGACTGAGCTGCCGTTTACAGACGCGTTCGTCATTGTAGAGCTATCGGGCCAACAAGTGATTGACGCGCTGGAACATGGTGTCAGTAACGTAGAGAATTTGGACGGCAGGTTTCTTCAAGTTTCCGGACTGAGTTACGGATATGACCCGAACCGTCCTGCTGGTGAGCGCCTTACATTTGCGCGCTACCGGGGTGCTGTGATCGACCCTAATACCGCTCTCTCAGTGGCGATGCCGAGTTTCATAGCCGAGGGTGGTGACGGCTACACCATGTTTGAGACGGCTTTGAAGGTATACCAGGACCAAACCTTCATCCTTTGGGAACGGGTGATGAATAACTTGCGTGGCCGCACCGACGTTACCTTTGCGCCTATGGATCGTATTGTGCAGGAACAGTGAACGGCAAATGACCGAGGCGCAACAAAGCAATCCGGCCGTGCGACCCACCCGGCAATTATTTGGTTTAGCCACAAAGATTGAACTGGGTCTGGGGCTCCTCGCCGTCACGGTGCTCATCATTGTCGCCGTAACGCTATTTACCTTACCGACGCTTGAGAGAATCGTTCGCGCCTTGTCTGACGAGGCTCTACCGAACATTACAGCGTCCTCACGTCTGGATTATGCGCTGGACGAATTAACGGTACAGGTGGACCAACTGGCCTTTTCGACCAACCGGCAGGAACAAAGGGCAATCGAGCGCGAGCTCGGTCCTGCTATCGATAGTGTACAGCTCGCATTGTTTCAGCTAGAGGCCCATGACAACGTTGAAGATTTGCAGATCTTGTTCGACGTAGTGAATTACGCCGTCAATGAGATGCGACAGGCACTGACGTTGAGTCTGAATAGCCGGTTGGACGTGGATCAGTCCCTAGTCAGTCTCAATGAAATAAGAGCTGATCTTCGCCAAAAACGGGATTCCATAAACGGGAATACGGTTGACGCAAGGCAGTCCGTTGACCAGCTGACCTGGATTGCCAAAGCGTTCGAAGCTTTAGACGAAGCACGGTCCCTACAGACCGTGACACGACGGTACGACCTTTTGCTGGCCAGAGAAACCCTCACCCAGGAAATCGATCGGCTTGCGTTTGAAGCGGCAGCACTGGCCGTTCGCAACGACCCTTTCTTCAGCCGCATTGCAGCACGACTAGACCAAGCCACCCTAGCCGACACGGGATTACTCAAGAATCTGGAGACGGAATTGATACGCGCCGCGAAAGTACGTGGTTTAAGCAATGAAGTGAACGCACTCGTTTCAGAGTTCCATTTTGCCAGCCGTAACCGATTGCAAGCCATTCGGGATTTCGCAGATGCTAACGCGGCGCTTCTAGATGATTCCTTTCAGGATTTGCAGGTCATTCTGTTTTCAACAGTAGGCTTAACTTTGGTCGTCGTTGTCGTTGTATCAACCTACCTGAGGTGGAACGTCAGCTCACGCTTGACGCGTCTCAACACGAGTATTGCCGATCGTTCTCTAAAACTCATTGAGCGATCCAGTGGTGATGCCGACACAGTGCGCCGCAGCGGTGACGAAGTGGAAATGATTTCTTCGTCTGTCGATTACTTTTTGTCGGAAATCGACAAGCAAAATGCCGAATTAAAGGTGGCAAGAGATGCTGCGGAAACAGCGACAGAGGCCAAGTCCCTATTCTTGGCGTCCATGAGCCATGAGATCCGCACACCGATGAACGGTGTCATCGGCATGGCTGATATTCTCCGCCATACCGCCCTCGATTCAGACCAACGCCGTATGCTCCAGACCATCAACGAGTCGGGCAATGCTCTGCTTACCATCATCAATGACATTCTCGATTTTTCTAAAATTGAAGCGGGTAAAATGGATCTGGAATCCATTGATTTCTCGATTCTGGAAACGGTCGAAGGTGCGGCCCAAAACCTTGCTCCGACGGCGGCAAAGAGGGGTATCAGTGTCATTACCTTCATCGATCCGAGAATTCCTCAACGGGTTATGGGAGATCCAGTAAGGGTTCGCCAGATTCTGATTAATTTAGGAAGCAATGCGATTAAGTTCTCAGAAAATAACAATGTAGCTATCAAAGCTGAGCTCGCGCCAGGTAGTGAACGAAGCGATACCGACGAACAAAAGAATACTGTTCTCTTTCAGGTCATTGACCACGGCATGGGAATTTCAGAAGACGCGCAAGCCCGCTTGTTTCAAGAATTCAGTCAAGCGGACTCGACAACGACCCGCACCCATGGCGGAACAGGATTGGGGTTAGCCATATGCAAACGTCTTACCGACATGATGGAAGGAGAGATTGGTGTCGACAGTGAGCTTGGCAAAGGATCAACCTTTTATGCGTCCATCCCTTTTGTATCATCCAGTAAACAGGAAGAAGCAGCGGACACAGGGGATCTGGCCGATCTTCGGGTACTGATCATCGAGAACGATTTAGCGCAAAGCGGAGCCTGCCAGCGTTATTTGAACCATTGGCATTGCCAAACGGAAATTGTGGGCGATTTTGACACTGCCCTACAGGCTGTAGAGAGCGCGAAGAGTGGCGGCCATTCATTCGATATCGTTGTCATACCCGACCAATCGGATGCCCGACTCATCGTGAACTTGCGTCGCGACTTGATTGAACGTGGGTTTACGACGACACCGCGCCTTGTCGTTGGCTTCGACCCGCGTTTTTCAGACACCCTAATCTCTCAAGATGATCAAATAACAACGGTGGATATAAATCCTCTCCGGCGAGCCGGGTTTGTCATGGCCGTGGCCATAGCGGCCGGCCGTGCCAGCCCTGAAGTGTTGCATCATGATGTTGCCGAAGACTTGCGAACCGTAACTCCACCCACGCCTGAAGAAGCGCTTGAACAGGGCAAGCTCATACTCCTAGCCGAAGACAATCCCATCAATCAGGACATCATCAAGCGTCAACTAGCCATGTTGGGCTACGCCTGTGAGGTTGTCGACGACGGCAAACAGGCCTTCGAGATGTGGCAGAGCAAGGCTTATGGCCTTTTGCTGACTGACTGCCACATGCCGGAATGGGACGGTTTTCAGCTCACGGACGCAATTCGCGAAACGGAAGAGCAATCAAGTGAACCTGCAGCCATCGTCGCGATTTCGGCCAACGCCCTGCAAGGCGAAGCGGAGCGCTGCATTGCCGCTGGTATGAACGACTATTTGTCCAAACCGGTGGAAATGAAAGACCTCAAACAGACGCTAACGAAATGGATGGGTGACGGCGGCGTTGCGGCTGAAGCCCGTGACGATAAATCTGAACGAAGTGCAGAAGCTCAAGAACAAGACCCCACTGTTGTTGATGGGCCTCTCGATCTTCAAATAATGAAAGACATGTTTGGTGACGATCAGGCAATGATTAACTCACTATTACAGTCTTTTGTTGAGCCGACAGAAACAATCATTGCGGATCTAAAGTCAGCCTATGCTGCCCGTGAAGCGCTAGGTGTCAGCGACGAAGCGCACAAATTGAAATCATCATCAAAAACGATTGGCGCAACGGTGCTTGCCGACACGTGCCAGGCCTTGGAACAGGCTGGCAAAGATGGAGATTGGAATGCCGTTGACGCTCTTATGGCAGAGATCGAGCCCCGGTTCTCAGAAATCAAATCGTATGTGGACAGTCTCTAGTCAAACAGACGCTGTCTTCCGGGTGCCGAGATACATTGTTGCCTTTTTAGGTCAGGCCGCTAGCTCACCGCCGGTTGACGGGCAAATCTAAGGCCGACCTATCGATCTCCTGCCCGCCTTTGAATACCCGTTCGACTGTGCGGCTGTTACGGATATCCGCCGTCGGGTCGTTTGACAGGATCACCAAGTCGGCCAGCTTGCCCACTTCGATGGAGCCAAGATCACCATCCACGCCGATGTACTTGGCCCCGTTGAGTGTGGACATGGTGATGACATCAAGCGGCGGAATACCCGCTTCGGCCAGCAGTTCCATTTCCATGTGTACCATGGGGCCGAGCACCCGGTCCGTGCCCATGGCGATAATGGCGCCGGCATCATGGAGCTGCTTTAAGTTGCGCAATACCGCGGGCAAGACTCCGCGCATCCATCCAGACATGCCGGAGGACGCGTAGCGGTCCCGTTCCGTCACTTTGTTGAATTCAAGTTCTTCTTCCGTGAGCGTCGCCGTAAACAGCGGATCATCGAAAAAGGAGTTATCCAATTCTACCCGGCCAACGGCGCCGAAAAGGAGCGCCGTGGAGGACACCACCACCCCTTGCTCCGCTACGTAGTCGGCAAAGCCGGTGCTGGCATCAGCTAAGAACACCGGGTGGGCGAGCGCATCCACCCCGGCGGCGATGGCCAGGCGCGCGGCTTGTTCGTCGGCGATGTGAATGGTGGTGCGCACGCCATTCTCGTTGGTGTAGCGAATCAATTGGGTGAAGTCGTCGTCGGGAATCAGGGGCAGGTTTTGACCGTTGGGGCCCATACCGCGGCGGTCGCGGGTGAATTTGATCATATCCGGTTTGTCGGCGAACAAAGCATCCATTTTTTCCTTGCCGTCGGCGAAGCCGTCCATGGTGGTCGCTCCGGCACAGCAGGCATAGCCGTCCTTTTTGGCAACCAGACTGCCGGTGGCGTAAATGCGCGGGCTGACAATGCGCCCCGCCCGTTCGTCGTCTCGCATTTTGTAAACGAATTTATCGTGATTGCCGGAATCATAAACGGCGGTAACACCGGAGTAGAGAAAGCCGTGCAGGACTTTCAAACCGACTTCCGTATCCATGATCATTTCCCGGTTGCCTGGCCCCGTGCGCCCGCCGGGCAAATGCATATGACTGTCGATGATGCCGGGGATAAGGAACTTGCCCTCCCCGTCAATCTCGATAGCACCATCGGGCGGATCGATGTTCCGCATGGTGATATCGGCGATGCGCTCGCCTTCCACAAGCACAGAGGCATTGGGCAGGGGTGGTGCACCGGTGCCGTCGATGAGGGTGATGTTGCGGATGAAAAGACTATTGTCTTCCGCTTGAGCCCAGGCCGACGGTCCGGGCAACCCGATTAATACGGCCAGTAAGATCAATCTCTTAACCAGCATGGCGTTCCCCCAGGGTTGTCATCATCGATCGTAGAGCGTGTATCAACGTGCCTGACGCTGCCCTTATACCACGCTCGCAGGGCGACGAACTGATAGCGCCGGTATCATTCTGAAGGGTATACTGTGCCAAGATAGATCAATGTTCCATCAATCCTGGTCAGGGAGGCTGATCCCCTGACGTATGGTTCCAAGAAACACATTCACATTGCAACGCGCCGCACGGTTTTAAAGTCCGCCGGAGTCTTTGGCCTTGCTGCGGCCAGCCCGCATCTGTTCACCCGTGGCGCATTTGCCGAAATGCTGACCCCAACTGGTCCTTCCGGCGAAGGCCCCCTCTATCCCGACAGTATGCCGTTGGATACGGACAACGACCTCATCCTGGTCAACGACGCCATTACACCGGCCGTCGGTGAGATCACCCATTTGTCTGGTCGCATTCTTGATCCTTCGGGCACGCCGATACGGAATGCTTATGTGGAGTTATGGCAAAGTGACACCCAGGGCGTTTACCGGCATTCGGAACACAAACGCCGTTACGGCGACGATTACGATCATAACTTCCAGGGGTATGGCCGTTTCCTGACGGATTCGTCAGGGGGCTACTATTTCCGCACCATCAAGCCGGTGCCCTACGGCAGCACGGTTCTCATGCGCACACCGCACATTCATTTTGCGGTGAGCAAGAACGGTGAGCGCATCTTCACCACGGAGATGAACATCAAGGGTCACCCGATGAATGAGGATGACATCGTCTACAGCCGACGCACCGAAGATGAAAAGAAGACCGTTTCCATGGACTTCATGCCCATCCCGGACTCACCCATCGGTGAGTTGAGCTGTGAATTTGATATCGTCTTAGGGGTCACGACCGCGGACATTGAAGATGACACCATTCAAGGCGGCATCTCCAAGTCCACATGGAACAGAAGTTAGGAAAAAAATCCGGCTCTAAAAACCTGCGCCGGTCCTAAACCCGCACCACGTTGGTATCAATGGTGTTGATGGGCTCGGCCCCGTCTTCGGTAATCAGCATGAGATCTTCAAGATGGGATGATCCGCCCATGCCGGTGGCACCCATGGGGCAGTCCACGCTCAACACCATGCGCGGCTCGAGGACAATGTCTTCCCGTGGCGGCGAGCCCATATTGCCCACATGATCGGCGTGATAAAGCCCGACCGAGTGAGGCGTAAACGAGATGGAGAAGTCTGCACCCGACTTGCGTAAGAAGTCCTGGCCCAGGCGCCGCACTTCGGAGAACTTCAAACCAGGCCGCAGGTTCTCGCGTACGTGATCCCAGGACGCAGCAGTCAACTCTGAGACCTTCTGCATACGCTTGGACGGCTCGCCGATATAGACCGCGCGGGCGAAGTCGCCGTGGTAACCCATGTATTCGCTGACGCAGTCGATGGAAAAACACTGGCCGTCGCGCAGTGTGGCCTCATACGTGGGGGAACTGACCCGGTCGATGACCATAAATACGCCGCGCATGCCCCGTGCAGCGACGGCGGCGAAGTAGGTGGCGCGCAATTCACGCACATCGGCGCCGGCGCGGACAGTGGCCGCCGCTTGGAGCCCGGCCTCCGCATTGGCCTGGGCGGCGTAGCGCATAAGAGTGATTTCCGCATCGGACTTGACCGGGCGGATACGCCTGAGCGCGTCGTCAGCATTGACCACCGTTGCTTCTTCCGCGGCATCCATAACGCTGCGCATCACCGGAGGAACGTCGGCGGCGATGCGGCCCTTTGCCACACCGGTATCCTTCAAGGCATTGGCCAAAGCATATTTAAGATTGGGCCGGGCTGATTCCGCCCGCACCGCGCGTTCAATGATGCTCAGACGCGTGGTCTCGATAAAATCCAACGGCGCTTCTTCAAGGTTTGGGTAAAGCGGCAGTTGGTCGAGGCTAAGCTCCTCGTCCTCCACCTGCTCACCCGGCCCGGCATAGACATAGGCCGGAAAGTCCGAATGCCGGTGATCCATGGCGATGGTGTAATAGTAGAGAAACGACGGCGCGATGAGAGACAGGCGCTGATCTTGGTTGCGGGTGATAAGGGCATAGACCGCAGGCGTATGACCCATTTTGGTCGTCGTCAAGTCGAGCCCCGTCGCGTGATAGAGATTGGTGCCTGCGCCGACAACGATGGCATCGAGGCCGAGCTCGGCCATGATTTTATCGGCCTGCTCGAAGTTCATGCGCGGTCCCAGCACCGGCGGCGGTACGCTGGCAGTCAGCGAGAATGTGGGCGCGGCTGATGCAACCGGCGCAATGAGGCCGGCGACACCAGTGGCAGCAAGACCCCCGAGAACCTGACGGCGATCGATTTTCATGTGATCAGTCATGATGCGCTCCTCGTTTTTGGAATTCTTTACAATATGACAAACGAATCCCGCTCCGTGTTCAACGGCTCATAGCCGGTCTTGGTCACACGGAAGAGGTCTTCGTTATGGCCGCAGCCGTAGCCCACTTCCAGATAGGGCAGGTCGACGGTCAGCACCATGTTCTCCTGCAACACATGATCAAAGGTGTCCACACCGAACGACGGCAGACGCCGCGGGTTATCATCATGCTGCAAGCCAACGGAATGGGGCGTAACAAAAGCCGCATACTCGGGCATGCCGGCCTTGATCATGGTCTCCAAACCGATCTGACGCAGGGTGGAATATTTCACCCCCGGTTTGATGGCATCGAAGACGGCTTCACGCGCCACCTGGTTCGCCCGCCGGCGCATTTCCACTTCTTTGTTAGGCTCGCCGATGATGAACGTGCGCGCAATATCGCCCATATATCCTTTGTAATTGCTGACACAGTCGGTCAGGAACGGCTTGCCTTTGACCATGACGCCATCGGGAAATCCACCGCCGGGAAAACCGGCGATAAAACTGTCAACAGTGCTGCCGCGTTTTGCGCACTCGTAGAGAAAAATCTGTTCGATGTCCTGATGGGTCATACCGGCCTCGATGGCGTTGACCGTGGCCATACACGCCTCACCGTTGTTCCAGCTGCCGATGCGCTGATAGGCCAGCTCCTGTTCCGTCTTGATCATGCGGATAAGCTGGAAAATGCCATAGCCATCGACGCATTCCACATCGACGAGATCGGTCCGGGCCAAAAACGCGGCAATACGCATGTCGTCCACGGCGACACGGCCTTTGGTGATCCCCTGGGCTTTGAGGGCTCGAGCCATGGCCCAGGCGGCGCTTGACGCAAGATTGGCCAAATTTTTCTCTTGCGCTTCGGCCCAACGTCTTTCCCGCTCCGTTAGGGCAACACCTTGACGCACGTGATACTCACGGGTGACTCCATTGGGCGGCTCGACGGGTAAGCCGTCTGAATTAAATTCCGCCTCGTTCCAACCGCTAAATCCAAACGGCATGAGTTCCGCCGTTTCGCGATCCCCATTCGCGATATCCCACGCCACGGATGTGGAAGCGATGAGATAAATGGGCATGTCCGGATCATTGGCCATGGTGGCAAAACCCGGATATTCGGTGAGAAATTTAGTTCCAATCGTCCTGATGTTGCTCATGTAATAGACGTTGATGGGATCGAGCGCGATGATCCCGGCCAGACCGTATTCTTCCATCACGTCATAAGCGCGGTCTTGGTTGATCAGAGCCTTGCCGTCGATCTCCGGCTTGGGCGCGGTGTGGCCGACCGGTTTATCCGCCGCGTGCGCCGTGGCAGGAACAGCCAGGGCCGACGTGGCAGCCAGGCTGGAAAGGGCCGTGCGTCTATTGATAATCATTATCGCTCTCCCGAAGAATTTCTTGCCCTGATGATACGCCTTTCCTTCAACTGTTTCAGGACAGAGTTTGTTTCGGTCACAACCCGAGCGGTTGGATCGCTGCCCCGTCCTTATCCTTAGTCTGCGCTGTATTCGGTGAGGACGTACTCCCGATTGGCGAAGATTTGGCGCACCATGACGCGGTCTCCTTTCATGGCCCAGACGTCCATGGCATCGCTGGAATAGTGAATGGTCTCGAAGGTGCCTGCCGGCACGGTGACGGTCTCTTCACCGACGCGACTAAAACGCGTGGTCGTGAGGCTGCCCAGAACCGGACCCGGAACATTACGAACGGGACTTATGAAATAGGACGTGCGGATCATCTCCACCGGTCCCCCGGAATGAGAATCGTCGGCATCCGCCACCGAAGCGTTCCACCCGTTGAGGCCTTCGCCGTGGGTAATGACGGCGATATCGTCCGGCACCTGCATCTCATGTTCCGTCCGGCCACCGGGACCCCACGAAGCTGCATGAAGCTGGCCATTGTCCACGGTAACCCTAATGGATCCCTTGAAGCCGTCTTGCTGCCAATAGCTGGCGAACACATCTAACGGTCGGTACGCCGCATCCACATGCATAACGATGTTGTAGTGTCGATCCACGTCGAACATGTCCTTGGTCAGGATCATCGTTCGACTGCCGTCGCCGTGAGCCATAAGACGAAAATGTTCCCGTCCGCGCAGGGTGCTGCCGTCTTCGGCGTAAAAGCTGTGCACACCGCTGGCGCTGCGGACGATATTGGTGTTGGTGTCCGTCTCTTGTGCGGTGCTGGAAAGAATCAGCACAAAGAGGGAAAGAGCAAACGAAGCAATGCCGATGTGAGCTCTGATAGCCATGGTTTCACCCCCAGAATGTCCACCGTGTGAATTAGAGGTCTTGCGCCGACCCAATGTCTGAGTATAACCGACACTATAGCTTAAGTTTGTGATGGAGATCCGTCGTGTCCAACCCGGAAGACTCTGATAAAAAAGACACTAAACCCGACCGAGTCCCCTTTTGGATCATGGGTGCCATCGTCCTGGTGGTCATTGCCATCGTCATTTACGGACCGTAAACCGTACCCGATAGAACGATGACCTACAGCGGATAGTCCTGTTCAGGATTTATGCCGCAGGTCTCCATAAATTTGCGCACCTGAGTAACCTCGTTCTTGGGTAGGCTGTGCTTGACGTGTCCGAAGTTGGCGCTGTGCCCGTTCAAAGACACATGAAGCTTGCCGGTGTGGCTGTTGGAGACATCCGCACCCAGCTCCTTAAACACCGCTTCCACATCGCGAAAGGCAATGTTGGAGCTGATGGGATGGGCAAAGAGGGCGTGGAGCACTTTTCGGTGTTTGTGGTTCATGGTGGACCCCTCATTGCTGACGTATCGCACGAACCTCTCCTTACACCGTTCGCGGAACCGACACCTTGATTCGTCTCAATTGTGAAATGCCCCTTTCAGCCCCTGTACGGAACAGCCCGGCGGGGTGTACCGTGAGCCTCAAGAATAAGGACAGGGAGGCACACGATGACGGACCCTAAGCAGCCATATACCTTCATTGAAACCACGCGGCGCACCGCCCTTGGCATGACCCTGGGCGGCGCCACCACGGCGCTTATGGGTCCCGGCGCTGCCTGGGCCGCCAGCCACGAAGGCGGCAACCGTGTTGTCCGCAAGGGCTTCGTCAACACGTCTCACGGCCAGATGCATTATCGCGCTGCCGGGTCCGGTCCGCCGGTGATTCTCGTGCATGGCTCGCCCAGTTCGTCGCGTACCTACATTGATCTCATAGAAAAGTTCTCCAACCAGTTCACGGTCATCGCTCTGGACACGGCGGGCTTCGGCAATTCCACCCCGCTCATGCCCGACGGTCAGCCGGAAATCACCGACTTCGCCCGGGTGCTGGCGGAAACCATCGAAGCGCTTGGTATTGAACGCAGTGTTGTCTTCGGTTCGCACACCGGCGCCAAGATCACCCTGCAATACACCGTCGATCATCCCGACCGGGTGGCGGGACTGGTCATGGATGGCCTGTCCATTCCGCCGGGCCCCATCGACTACGTGTGGATCAGGAACTACCTGACCCCGTTTACCATCAATGAAGACGGCAGCTTCATCGCTTACGAATGGACCCGGGGAAAGGACTTCGGCCGTAACTTCCCCTGGTATGACAAGTCACCGGCAACGCGCAACAACAGCACCGACCCCGACGCCGCAAGCATGCACAATGCGCGCATCGACATTTTTTCATCCGGGCCCAACTACGTTCTTGGCTACGGCGCGGCCATGCGCTACCGGGCCGTACCCGTGCTGCGTCAACTTACCGTGCCGACGGTGCTGATGGCCATCGAACCGGATCCCTTGTACGTGCATCTCGACTATGTGCCCAACGATGTCCCCGACGTCATTTCCATCGAACGACTCACGGCGGACCGGGAAATCCAGCGGGCGCGGTGGCGGACCCTGTTCGGTGAATACGGTGCGGCTTTAGGTGACTCCAATTTCAATCCACCCGACCCGTTGGCGGATCCCAAACCGGGGAGTGAATTCACCAACGGTTATGTCATGCACGACCATGGCCAGACTCTGGTTCGCCGCGTCGGTCCGGTTCATGGCAGTGGTGGCCGTCCGTTATTGGTTCTGCCCGATGTGCCCGGCGGCTCCAGCGCCTATGACTTGCTGTTACGCACCCTTGCCCAGGACCGGCCGGTGTTCGCCATCGACCTACCGGGAACGGGCGACTCTGATCCGCTTGAAAACGGAGACTCAGGCAACGCTGTCACCGATCACATCGCCAATGTCATTGACGGTCTTAGCCTCGATCAGCCCGACGTGCTGGGCATCAACGTGTCCACGCCCTTGGCCATCGCCTTGGCCGTACGGCATCCCGACAAAGTCCATGATTTGATTCTGGACGGCGCCCTTCTTGCTGACCGCCGCCAGCGCAACGACCTGCGCGATAACTACGCCCCCGACCTCGAACCTCTGCGTGGCGGTGGCCATCTTTCCGAGCTCTGGCACATGTTCCGCGACGGGGAGTTCAAATGGCCCTGGTACGACCGCTCCCGCGAAGCCATCCGCTGGGTCAACCCGAACCTGGACGGCGTGCGCTTCTACAATCGTTTGGTCGACACCATGAAACAGCTCGACCACTACAACGAGACCGCGCGCGCAGCCTTTGGCGTCAATGCGGAACGGCTGCTGGCGGATGTGGAGCAGCCCGTGCTGGCGTTTCATCGCGACCGGGACCCGCAATACCAATGGGGCGAGGACGCCGCGCGCATCGCCGCCAACGGTAGCGTGCAGAACCGCCCGGAAAGCGACGTCACCTTCGCCCACCAGGTGTTGCGGTTTTTAAGCAGCTGAATATGCGATCTACGCTGGTTCGATGTTCTGATTGACCCGGAAGAAGTTGTCGGGGTCGTACGTGGCTTTAACTTTAGCCAATCGTGCGTAGTTCTCACCGTAAGACGCCTTCACCCGTGCGCTGCCCTCGTCGTCCATCATGAAATTGACGTAGGCACCGCCGGGATTGAACGGATGTGCGGCCTCCCAAAAGGCCCGACCCCAGTCGCACAAAGCGGTGTCGTTCTCCGGTGAGTAATCGATTCCGGCAATGACCATGGACCACTGCGCGTCCCGGCAACTCCATGCTGTCGCATCGGGCTTCACGCGATGCACGGCACCGTCGATGGGATAGAAATGGATCAACGATAATTCCGTCGGTGATTTGGAGCCGTGGTCGACGTAAACTTCGATGGCTTCATCTGTGAGCTCCCACACGTAGTCACCCTTCCAGTACATGCGGACGCTTTTTCTTAGAATGGGATCGAACAAGCCTTGCAAGGCAGGAAACGGCATTTCCGCCATGGCGTCGAGCATGGGCGGCGGTAAGTCGTCATACATGGACTTGAACACCGGTGCTGCGTCCGCTTGGTTTCCGTTGTAGCAATTGATGAGAGCGCAGGCGCGCTTGCCTTGAATCTCCAGCGGAAACGGATCCATGGACGGAATGGATTTAAGCCCGGCGAACATGTTGAGCTCGACTGGCGCCTGCGGCAGGAAATCCGGATACCATTCTAAAAGTGTATGGGCATGGGCGATGTCCCAGAACACCGGCCCGCCAAAGACCGTGCTGGCCGGATGACCCTGGAACAGAAAGCTGATAACGACGCCGAAGTTGCCGCCACCGCCGCGCAGCGCCCAAAACAGATCTTCATTCTCTTCTGCACTGGCGGTGACCAAACGGCCGTCGGCCAGCACCACATCGGCCTCAAGTAGGCTGTCAATGGTGAGGCCATATTGCCGGGTGAGGTAGCCGTGCCCGCCGCCCAGGCAGAGGCCACCAATGCCCGTGGTCGACATGATGCCCGTCGGTACGGTAATGCCAAAAGGATGAGCGGCATGATCGATGTCCCCGTGGGTGCATCCACCCTCAACCCTGATGGTTGCGGTTTTCGGATCGACCCGCACGCTGCGCATGAGAGAGAGATCGATCATCAGACCATCATCGCAGCTGCCGAGACCCGGGCCATTGTGGCCGCCGCCGCGAATGGCAACGAGCAGTCCAGCCTCTCGGGCGTATGTAACGGAAGCGATGACATCGGCCACATCAACGCAGCGGGCAATGAGCCGTGGTCGTTTGTCGATCATGCCGTTAAAGAGGGCCCGCACCGCGTCATAGTCGGGGTGATGGGCATCGAGGACATCGCCGCGAAGGCTTTCTTTCAAGGGTGTGGTTGCGGTTGCGTCCATCGGTTTTCCCCTGTTTCGCTTCAGTCTAACAGGAACCGTATCGTCCCTTTTGCTTTGCCTCTATGATTGCACGTCCATGTTTTTTGCTCGATCGTCCAGGACGGTCGCCAACGCATTGATCGGCCGTACCTGTCCTTTGATACTTCTTCCAGGGGAGACGAAAGATGGACGTGCTATCGGAAGTCTTGCGTGGCGTGCGCTTAACCGGGGCTCTCTATTTTGATGTAAGTGGCCGCATGCCTTTTGTCGCCGCCACACCGCACGGCAAGAACCTTGCCCAGGTGATGCCCGAAGCGGAGCACATCATCACCTTTCATATCATGCTCGACGGCTGGTGCTGGTCCTATCTCGACAGTCATCTGGAAAATCCGTTCCGCGTTGAAACAGGCGACGCCATTATCTATCCGCAAGGCGATGTCCATTACCTTGCCAGCGAACCTGGATTGATCACCGAACCAAACTATGGACTCTACAAACGCCCGATCGATACCAAGCTGCCTGTTCGCATCACTGAATTCGACGGCGATGGAGACGGTTTCAACTTTGTTTGCGGCTATCTCGGCTGCGATGTGCGCCCGTTCAATCCCATATTGAAGGCTCTGCCGGAGGCGCTCCACATGCAACGCGCCAAATCGGGACAGACGTTCGTCCACGACCTCATTCGCGCGACCCTTCAGGAAAACGAACGGCAAAAACCCGGAAGCGAAACCGTTTTGGCGCGGATTAGCGAGTTGATGTTTGTTCAGGCGGTGCGGCAATACATCGACAACCTGACGGATGAATCTGACGGCTGGCTGGCGGGCCTACGTGATCCGCAGATCGGTTCGGCCTTGGGTTTGATCCACGGACAACCGGACGCCGACTGGACCGTCGATAAGTTGGCCAAGCAGGTCGGCATGTCGCGCTCGGCGTTTTCGGAACGTTTCACCCATTTCGTTGAAGACTCCCCCATGCATTACCTCACTCAATGGCGCATGCAGTTGGCCGCCCGGGCATTGGAGCGCCCCGGTATAAACGTGGCCCGCGCCGCGGCGGAGGTGGGTTATCAGTCGGAAGCAGCCTTCAACCGGGCCTTCAAGAAGAGCGTCGGCGTCACACCTGGCCAGTGGCAGCGTCAGCATCTCAACTAGTTTTTTAGTTCGTTCCTGGCCCGTCAGCTGTTGCGTAACCCCGGCGACTGATTGACTCTCTGCTTCTCAAGTTGAATGACACTTCAATGGGAGTAAACGCCATGCGTGCGTTTTGCGTTTTCAGTTTCATTTTCTGTTTTTGTTGGATTCCAGCATTGGCCGGGGACGATGCGGACGGGCTCGATCTCACCCCTCGCAAAGCGCCGGAGGTGTGGGTGACCGAATACTGGGACGTCAAAGAGGGCGAGATGGAAGACTTCCTCGCCTATTATAACGACGTGCTTTATCCGGTGATGCGGGTGATCCCCGGCTACCGGGGCTATTCCATGCTGACCTTGAAGCCGCCGGGAGAGGACGAACCGGAGATCGAAGCCTACGGCGGGGCGCGCATTCCTTTAGGGCCGCCTGACGAGTTGTTTCCCGTCCATCCCGGCCAGTTGCTCGCCGGCGAAACCCGCATCGACCGCAGCGTGCATTTGGAATCCCTCCTGCGCGGGCAGTTCAATCTCATTTTCGTTCATCACATGCAGAGCTGGGAGGGGGTGAGCGACTTCGCCCAGGACCTCATCGACGAATGGGCCGCCCGCCACGACGGTGAATACATATGGGACGCGCTGGCGCGGGACTTCTTCCCCATGGTCAACAACCATTGGGATACCTTCTATCACCTGGAGGAAACCAGCTTCACCATCCCCGAGTGAGGCCCGAGTGAGATAAGGCTCAAACCCTGCTATAGTTGTGTTCTGGGGGAAAACCTGCGGGGGAGGCAGGGTTTTTGGGCACGTTCTTTTCCGCACTGAAACGCCGCAATGTGTTCCGGGTGGCCGCCGCGTACTTGGTGGTCGCTTGGCTCATCCTTCAGCTTGTCTCCGTCATCACGCCCATGGTCATCCTGCCCGACTGGTTCGGCGGCTTTGTTCTGGTTGTTCTCATCATCGGATTTCCTCTCGCCTGTCTGTTTGCCTGGGCCTTTGAGCTGACGCCGGAGGGGTTCAAGCGCACGGTCGAGGTCGAACCGGCGCAGTCCATCAGAGCCCAGACCGGGCGCAAGCTTGACCGCGCCATCATTGCCGTGCTGGCGCTGGTGGTGGCCGTGCTCCTGTTTGACAGGTTTTACGTAAGGGAACCACCTGCGCCGGCGGTGGCGGACTCTTCTGAACAAGAAGTGACCATCGCCGTCTTGCCCTTCGCCGACCTCTCCCAAGCAGGTGATCAGGAATACTTCTCCGACGGTCTCTCCGAAGAGATCATCAATGTGCTGGTGAAAGTGACGATGTCGGAAATCGTCCTTCTGGGGCCCATGGTTTCGACGCGATTGCCCTTGGACTTAAGTATGTCTGATATTTTCATCGGCACTCTCTTTCAGGAAGCACCATCATGTTCTGTTTGCGGTTCGGGTATTTTGGATGTCGGACCCTGGTAACCGTTGTCGTCTGTTTGCAGACATTTAGTTCTTAGGCTGTGCCGTAATTCTCGCCATAAATAAAAGCGTTACGGTCTCTGAGATCTTCTTCCAGCTCTAGATTGTATATCGCATATAGATCCCGAACTGACACCATACCAACCAACTCGTCGCCATCTGTCACTGGCAGGTGACGATAGTTGCGCTCGATCATCATCTTTATTGCTTGAGCGGCTGTATCATCCGGATTCAAAGTATCAGGATTAGAAGTCATGATATCTTTGGCTAACGTTTGTTCCGGATCAACACCATCAGCAATTACACGAACCGTCATATCGCGTTCGGTTATAATGCCGACTAGCGTTTCAAGATCCGTAACCATAATTGCGGCAATACGATTGTCTCGCATTATTTTGGCAATTTCGCGCACTGTTGCATTCGGCTGAACGGTGAACAGGGTCTGTCCGCTGATAACGTCGGGAACGATTTTGCGCATCATGGCTTCATTCCTCCTCCATTTCGAACGTAATCACTACTTGATTGTTGTAACGACGCGCCGGACGTCCATCGACAATTTTTGGCTTGTACTTCCAGCGTGCCAGCGCCCGTTCCGCAGCCCTTTCGAAATAACCAGTGGGCTCAGCCGCTATGACAATGATGTCTTCGACGCTACCGCTCTCGGTGATGGTGAATTCAAGCTGAACCCAGCCATTAATACTTCGGGACGCGGCCCGCTGTGGATATTGCGGAGGGATGCGGACCAACGGAATCACATCGCCGTCTGTAGGAGTCGCAAGTCCTGATCGATCGAGGTTTAATCCACGGGACAATGCAGGTGCATTGATGGCGACGCCACCTGAGTCAGGGGCGGTACTGGTATTGAGATTCATCGGCGGCGGTGGAGGCGGTGCGTCAGGCTTGTCGGGACGGTCAGGCAGGGTTCGATCTTTTGTTTGGATGGTTTCGTCCCGATCAACGCGGGTAAAGTCGATCAAGTCACCGCGAAACTCTTCCGTGATCGCGTCCATGCCATGTGTGATGAGATAGTTCATCAACCAGAACAGAGCGATGGTCACGACTATGGCTAGAGGAATTGAGGTTCCTACGCGAATGGCGTTGTTATTCATTGTTTTACTCCCATGTTAGGGAGCGTCGAACGTGTCTGAGACGCGCCCCGCAGACCCCCTGAACAGCCGCGGTCGGGGAGTGGCACAACGTGACAGAGCATCTGTCGGTTCGACATATAGCCTCTCAACTGATTTAAAAGGCTCTTAAACTGGGAGACCGTAAACGAGAGCCCTGTGGGATCCGTTTGGGGGTTTAGGTGGATTACTGGAACCCACAATCTTCATTATACCACACTTTCCCAGCGTAGGTGGGATAACGCTGGACACAAGAATCGTGCGAATCCCCCAGTTTTGCTCAACCTGTTATACCGAGCGCTTCAAGCAATTGGTGCAGGACATCGGCCCGGTGGACTACTGGCGCGAACGGGGCTGGAGCGATGACTGCCGCCGCCTCGGTGAGGACGATTACGTTTGTGAGTGAGTGGGTGCGGCGATCACTTCATTCGGCGTTTACATAAGCGGGCATGACCTCAGGTTTGAGCGCGAGTTTCCACAGTGCGATGATTTCGGCGGGCAGTGCCACGTCGTCGTCCATGGCGTGAAAGATTTCGTTCCGGCAGTCCGCATTGTCCAAACAGTCCAGTGTCAGCCGGGCGAGACCGTCCCGCGTAATGGCGCCCACCTCCCTCAGGTCCTTTGACAGGCGCGCCTTGCCGGATTCCCGCTGGGGCATGGGCAAAATCGTCAGATGGCGGATGATGGTGTAGGGCACGCCGCTGCTTTTGAGGATCTCTTCGGCTGCGTTCTTTGAGGCCAGGGCAAGCCGTTGCACTTCGAACACGTGCTCGTCATTGACCAGTTGGGCACTGTCCCCCGCGCCGACGGTGCCGTGCAGTATCAGGTGTTGAACACCCGTCGCCGCCGCCCATTTCGAAACAATCTTCTGGCTGTCTTCGTAAAACGTC
Organism: Rhodospirillaceae bacterium; assembly: GCA_965207985.1. Classification (GTDB taxonomy): domain Bacteria; phylum Pseudomonadota; class Alphaproteobacteria; order Rhodospirillales; family Rhodospirillaceae; genus CBDBND01. The sequence goes on from CBDBND010000033.1 coordinate 441,830, forward strand.
TGCGCCGCTAACAGGTCTTCCGTTGCGTCCTCCATGCCCCGATAGGGCCCGCTGGAGGCGTCAACCACCGCCCGGTATGAAGCGCCGGTGAAGACCCGCTCGATATCGGCGTCGACGAGCATGTCTCCCATCACATAGGAGATGTCGAGACCGTCTAGCCGCGCCCGGTTGGAGGTGGGCCGGGCCAGCACGGTGATGCTTTTTCCCGCGGCCACCAGAGCTTTGACGACTTCCGAGCCCAACTCGCCCGTTCCGCCCAGCACCAGCACGTCCCCGCTAGCAACTTTCGACATGACAGACAAACCTTCTCAGCCCTTGTTGACTTTCTGCGCCTACAGTCGCGCGCCATATGATTGGTGTCGTGAAGGCTATCATTCCTATAGCTTCACGTCCTATCAACGCCTAAACCAACGACCAGAATGGAACTTTGACCATGACCGACATGACCGATGTTGTTGAGCAGATCCTCACCGACTACATGGGCCGGTGGAACGACTTTGACGCCGACGGGATGATCTCTTTCTGGGACGCGGAAGACGACGGCATCATTTATGTCGCGGAAGAGATCGACACCGTGCATGGCTGGCAAGCCTTGGAAGGATACTTCCGCGCCAACGATCCGGAGTTCTCAGATCATGTGATCACGGTCCGGGATGTCACGGCCCGCTCGATCGCACCGGACGTCATCCAGGCGTTTTGGAACATGAACTGGAGCATTTATTTCCTCACCGAAAAACTGTACCCGAAAACGATCGGCGGCGAGGTCAGGGTGACGGCCCTCTTGCGCAAAAAAGCAGACGGCTGGAAGTTCTTTCATTGGATCGAAGGGCCGCTGGCGGCGATGTTCCAGCTTCAACGCGCCCATGAAAACAAGGTGGACCCGCGCCTGATCGAGAAGCTGAAGGCCAAAGGCATAACCTTTTAGTCAGTTACCGCCCCCCGGAGACGACAACTACGTCTGCGAGTGAGGTGAGACTCGTTTACTCAAACGTAGACGTTATGCCCGCTTGACCGCCCTGAGTCTGCCGTCCCGCTCCCGGATAGTGACGTCGAAACCCGCGTCCGCCATGATTTTGGGATAGTCGTTTTCCCGGTGCTCTTTGGCCCAGACCTCGTAATTCCAGCGATAGATCCAATAGCTTTGCCATTGGGCATAGGCGGAAAACGTCAGTTGTTTCCAATTGCGCGCGTCATAGGGGTGGTAGACGCCACCCGGTCTTAGAATGCGGGCAACCTCGTTGATGATGTCCTCGGCGGCGAAGGACGGCACCTCATGGAAGAACAGGTAGGACGCAACCACGTCAAAGGAGTTGTCCGGGAACTTGGTATCTTCCGCCAGTGCTTGAACATAGTGCACGTCCAACCCCAAATTGACGGAGCGCATGTGGGCGTAACGCACCATAGGCCCACCGCAATCCAAACCCCAAACTTCCGCATCGGGGAAGCGTTCCTTGAGACCCATGGTCAACCCGCCGATGGAACAGCCCAGATCAAGCACACGGTGCACCCGGCCGTCGGCAGGCTCCAACGGCATGTTGCGGGCTAGGGTCCGGTGCTGCATGTCCTGGAAATTGTGCCGCCGGCGGGCGTTGGTGCCGTAGTAGTAGATGTGTCCGGCAAACGGATCGCCCACGTAACCGCCCGGCTGAAGATGGATTTCATGGGTGGTGTATTTGGGGAGATAGAGGTCCGGATTGAGTACCAAAGACCCCGGCCCCAGGCCGTCGGTTTCTTCCATTTCCGCCAAATAGACGTCGGCGTATTCGTGGAAATGGCGTTGCAAGTCGTCCCACATATATTTCTGCACAACGACGGCCTGATGGGCGTTGATCGCGAGCAGCGGGTCGTCTTCAAACAGGTCGGCCGCTTGGTTCCATCCCATGGGAGCGTCCAGAGCGATGCCGTTTTCCTTGAGGATTTGTTTGGCCCGCGCATCTCCCCGTCTTCGGTTGGCGACGTTGAGCGCCCGGAACTCGGAGGTAAAGCCGATGCGGCTTTCCAAATCCAGGGTGGCCATGCGCTCATAGCGGCCCTGCATGCCCCGCGGACTGAAATCAAACCGGCGTGTACCGTCGGCTGCACTGGCATGCGAAGCAAAAAGCGCCGGGGCGCTAAGAGCGGTCCCATATCCCATTGCTGTCTTGAGTATCCTGCGACGTTGAATCATCGATGGACTCCTCCTGGTAACTGGTGGATCAATGATATGTCAGGCTGTTGGGGACCAAGAAAACAGCGCTTGGCAATGCTACGAGTCTATACCTCCACGCCCCTTCCCGGAAGCGTTTTACACGTGGGCCGTGGGGATTTTCGATTAGAAGTTCGAGCCCTTACCGGTCCTCTAACTCTTTTCAAACTGGAAAGTCAGAGGTCGTGCTGGGGACTCCTACGTTGCTATAACCTTTAACAAAACTGCTAACAATTGCCTCATAATTCTTTCGGTTGCTGACCACCCGCACCAAAGTGGCTTGCGCTTGCTCATAAAGCCGCAATACCATGAAATCGACCGATTTTTCTCAAACCAATTGGACCACTCTGTAAGAGATTGGTCAGGCGCGATGGATACGGTGCAGGCGTGCCATTTGGAATCTTCGGCCGTTTGTGAATACCGAAGAGCGTTATTTAGGTAGTAGACTCAAGCTGGACACTGAACGAGGGAGAAGGACAATGAACCTTAACCATCAAATCACAGGGTTGGTTAGGCTTGTCTTCGCAGGGATGTTGACCATGACGATATCAGGAAACGCTGCCGCAAACGACGCTGCTCAATCCGACTGGGACATCCAGCAGTGGAAACAGGATCTGCTGGACGCCAGAGAAGCCCGCGCCGAAAGATTTGCAGCCAACCGCACGACAGCCCTGGCCGGTATAGACCATCACAGATATGGGGGCCCGAAGCCACTCTACGTGCATGTGTCCGATACAGGTATCACTTACAATGAAACGGAGACTGCGGACTCTAAGTTGGTCATTACCCCGGATGGCGAGTATTGGCAGTGGCAATCGATGGATCCGGCAGTCTCGGCCTCGTACCGCGGCAAGCCGGCGGAACCCGGCAAATTGAACAGCGGGACGCTGATTGACCTGGACCGCTTCGCCCTGCAGATATGGAAAGACAATGAAGGACGGCTTGAGTTTGGGGTATTCGACAGCGAACGGGATGCTCTGAAAGCCTATAAAGGCTTGTTCTACTATGATCCCGACGCCAACTACCGGTTTGAAGCGGAGTTCGAGCGGTTCGACGAAGTCAAAAAGGTGATGGTCCTGACAGCGGGGTCCGGCGAACGGCCGTTTCTCAGATACGCCACCATTCGCTTCACCAAGGACGGCGAGCCCGTGCAGTTGACTGCCTATAAAGGCAGCGCTGAAAGCAAGGTTCTGTTCATCCCGTTCCGAGATACCACATCGGGCAAGGCTACATACGGGGCAGGCCGCTTAATGAACGCGCCGGAGCCGGACGGAGATACCATCGTTCTTGATCTGAACACGTCCATCAACTTCCCTTGCGCTTACGCACCGGCGTTCCATTGCCCAATCCCACCGCGGGAGAACTGGCTGACGATGGCCGTGGAAGCAGGCGAGTTGGACTATCCGTTGCCTAATTAGTAGCCCTGGGGATTTGAACTGGATAGAGACGTCATACGCCGCTGGACACTGACAACAGTCGGCTGGTTGCTGGCGATATTGGTGGCCGGGTTGCCGCAGCAGATGTTGGCAGAGGGTACCGGTACCGCAGAGCAGATAATCTGGGATGCGGTGGACAAGCCCGCTGTCCCCTTCCTGCTGATGGATTTAGAAGGACGCAGTCTCAGCTTCGACGACCTCACCGGGAAACTCGTGATTCTCGATTTCTGGGCCACCTGGTGCGGCCCCTGCGTAGAGGAACTGCCCGAGCTGGCGATCTATGCCGATCGCATCAAGGATCGCCAGGATGTGGTGTTCTTGAGCCTCAATGCCACCGACGCGCCGGAAGGTCTCAATGTCTTCGTGCGCCAGCATGACATCGCATACGCTGTGTATTCGGGCGATGAATTGTTAGAGCCTTACGAGATCTTTGCCTTTCCCACAAAGTTGATTCTGGACCTCCGGGGTCCGGCCCCTGGCGCTGTCCGCTATCGGCATTTCGGCTTCACAGGGCTGGCAGGGCTGGAAGATCAGATTGCCGCGGTGCTCGCTGAATAGGACACCTTGGACGGGGTCGAATTACGAAAACCCAGTGCCCCAGTTTTGTCCTTACCGGTCCGCCATTGAAGCGTCCATGTTACCCAACGGTTACCCCACACGAGAAATGAGTTTGCTCACTTGAATCCAATCAATCATTTACGGTCAAAGACACGCTGTCTATCAAGCCCCTGGTCCTGATTGTGTTCCTTGATCCGTTACTTCAGCATCAACAGTTCGTCTAAACCAATCGAGCATCTCCTTGACGATAATGGCTTGCTGTTCGTCACGGCTAATCATTGGCTTCCATTGGGTTGCCTCCCACTCCTCTTCACTCATGCCTCTAATGAATCTTCCAAACTCTTCAAACATACCTCCTTGACCTGATCCAAACTGCTTATGGTCTCCACCTCGGATCGGTACCCACTCAGTTGTTGTCGGAAACAGGTGTTTTTTCTCATTGAATTTTTGCTCGGGTTCCCCCTGTAGTGTCGCGCGATACAAAAGAATAGTGGGTACTTTAGAATTCGAAAGATTGCTGGAATCAGGCGGAAAGGCATCCCAAAAAGCCAGCCCTGCTAACTTGTCACCATTTTTAGAAGCATATTGTCCTGCCATTGCCCCGCCGAGAGAGTGACCGGCTAAGAACCAATGTTTAATCTTCGGATAGGCTTCGTAAACATCTTCAGCCCGACCAGGCGCCAGGAAGGCGTAACCTAAAGGCATCTTTGGCGCTACAACGAGATAACCCGCTTCGGCAATCTTAGTCATTACTTGCACATAAGCCCGCACATCGGCATGTGCTCCCGGGTAAACAATCAATCCAGCAGTAGGCTCCACAGCTGTGGGACGGATCATAAACATGTCACCATATTCTGACTGCACAGCAGTATTGCTCTCGAGCGCCTCTAAAGCTCTCATTGCATCGGGTCCCGGAACACCTTGCTTGGTGATACCCATCCAAACGATCAACGATACCGCCACCAACGCAACCGTTAAGGCGCCGATTAAAATTGTCCAAACGGCTCTTTTCACTGCTACATTCATGAACTTCTAGTTTCTTGTTGTCGCATCTTTACACCTTTGCTCTCTTATTGTCCGCATATGGCTAAAAGCGGTATTTCTTGCCTGGAATTGACACCACCAGCACCCAGTGCCCAGTTTTGTCCTTACTGGCCCACCCAATTAATTAAATGAGATCGACTTAAGCCGGTTTGATGCCGACGACGTTCGTCATACCCCGGCCGGGGAACGGATAGAGTGTCGCTTCGGGCCCCTCGGGGTTGACGATAAAGCCGGCCCGTTCCATTTCACAGAAGAAGTCAGCCTTGGCGTATTCCAGCGTCCAGCGTTCGTGGTTCCAGCGGTGGTGCACCCAACTGTTGATTTGGGCGAGAGCCGTCTTTTCCCGGCGCCGCATGGCGGGGCTGGTGCGGGAATCCACCGGGAAATAGACCCCGCCTGGGCGCACCAGGCGCGCTGATTCCTGAATGATCTTGTAGGTGGCCTGTTCAGGCACTTCATGATGAAGCAGATACGACGTCACGATGTCGAAGTAGTCGTCCGGGAAGCCCGTGTCTTCAGCCATGGCATGGCGGAAGTTGACATCCACGCCCATATCGACGGCGCGCATGTGTGAGTAGCGGACCATGGGCGCGCCGACGTCCACGCCCCACACCTCAGCATCGGGGAAGCGTTCCTTAAGCGCCACGGTCTGCTGGCCGCAGCTGCATCCCGCATCGAGAATGCGCCGGACCTTGCCGTCGGCGGGAATGGGAACCGTGTCGGCCAATTCGACGTGCACTTCGTCTTGGTCGTTGTGGCCGCCATAAAAGAAATTGGAACCGTAGTGGTACATATGACCGGCGAACGGGTCGCCGACGTATCCGCCCGGCTGCATATGAATTTCGTGCTTGGCGTATTCCGGCTCGATGCCGGGGTTGAGCTCGAGCACACCGGGACCGGATTTGTCGGCCGCTTCCATCTCCGACATGTAGGCATCGTAATTACTGTGGAACTCCCGTTGGAGCTCTTGCCAGATGTGGCGCTGCATGCGCAGCGACGTATGGGCACGGAACATGATGATCGGATCGCTGCCCAAAAGCTCTTCTGCGGCTTCAAATGAAAACTCTTCGTTTGGACCGATTCCGTTTTCGCGCATGACTTGGATCGCCCGCCGAGACGCTGCCCCAATCAAATCACCTGTGGCCCATTCCCGGGTACTGACCATGAACTCGTGATAGCTTTCCAGGTTCATGGTGGGCAGACGCTCAAGCTTGCCAAGGGTGCCACGCGGCTCGACGTCGGCCGCATGGGTAGAAGAGGAAAAAAGCGCCGGTGCGCTGAGAGCGGACCCATACGCCAAGGCTGTCTGGAGCATCCTGCGACGGTCTATCATTGATGAATTCCTCACGGTAACGGGTGAATCAACGGCCTGTCAGACGGTTGGGGGCCAGAAACCTGCGCTCGTCCCCTGTGCCAAATTTAACCCGCCGGCTTTACGAACAGAAGGGTAAAGCGGTCGCTTTCCCCAATGGCCAGGCTCTTAGCGCGCTGTGCGTCGTCCACTGCGGGCCAGCCTTCGAACTTCAAATAGCGCAGCGTCGGCGGCAGGCGCCACACCCACTTGTCGTAGTCTTTGTCATCCATGGGATTGTTGTTGATGTCGCTGGTGGCGACCAACTGCCACCCCGCCTCTTCCGCCAGTTTGATGGTGTAGCCTTCGTTGACGTATCCGTTCTCGGCTTTGGGATCCTGCTTGACCATGGGGTTGCCGCGGTGCTCGACGATGCCCAGGTGACCGCCCGGTTTGGCCGCGTTGTACATCATCGTCAGCATGTCGCCGATGGTGCCGCCGGCCATCCAGTTGTGAATGTTCCTGAAAGTCAGTACGAGGTCGGCGGATCCGGGTTCGATGGGCTCGAAATCGCCCCGCTGGATGCCAACGACCTCAGCGTCGCCGTATAAACTTCTGTTCGCTTCGATGAGGTCTGCGAGTTCGTCGAACATGCGCTCCGACCCTTCGCTGAGGCTGCGATCCCACATGGTTGAATAATACTTGCCCGACTCGGCGACGACCGGCGCAATGATTTCCGTGTAGTACCCGCCTGTGGCGTTGATTTCCAACACGGTCATGTCTTGTTCGAGACCGAAGAATGTCAGTGTTTCGTAAGGATTGCGATAGACGTCCCTGGCTTTTTTCTCTTCCGAGCGGTGTTCGCCATAAATGGCGGCGCGCAAACGCGCCTCGGTTGAGTCTCCACCATGGCTGTCGGCCAGCACAGCCGAACCGGAAAATGCGGTGACAAGTGAAAGCGCGCACCCAAAAAGTTGCCCCTGAAATCTCATTTGCTGTTCCTTTGCCACCTAGTCGAGCGTCGCAGCGATGCGCTTGATTTCATCCACTTCAAGTTCGCCGGCCAGGGGCTGGCGGGGCCGCAAGTGCTTACCGAACTCCAGGTCGCCAACGATGACCGGTTCGTACTCCACATCGCGGGTCAGAGCGGAAGCCACAGCGAGGGCTTCGGCGCCGTCTCCGGCGATGGGCATGCCCATCAAAGAGCCGTCAGACTGACGTCCGCCTGCGGCCATGCGCCGGTAATTGATGGCATTGAAGGCGCGTACCACGGGGGCTCCGGGCATCAGCTCAGCGATATACCGGCCCGCCCCTTTTTCGATCGCCTCCACGGCCACGTCGCCATCGCGATTGGGAAAGGGATTGCAGGTATCCATGACCGGCACCTTTCTGGCCATGGCGGGTGCAAACCGTGCCGCGAGGTCCGGTAAAGCGCCATAAGGCACAGCGAGGAGAATGACATCGCCAAAGGCCACCGCCTCCTCTACCGTACCGACGCTGGCCGACGGACCAAGATCATCCACCCAAGACCGCAACGAGTCTGGATTGCGGGAGGAAAACTTCACCTGATGCCCTTTGTTGACCCAGACGGTACCCAAGGCCCGGCCCACATTGCCGGCACCGATGGTACCGATTTTCAATGAATGGGAATCCGCGCGAGCAATCGGCGAAACACAAGCAAACGCCGCCAGTTGAACGGCGGTCAACAGAACGTCCCGACGGGAACGGTGGGTTGGTTTGAATTTGTTCATACCGGCTTCTCCCTGAATCGGTTTTTTTGATGCCCGCCCATACTCAAAGGCGGACATTGCTTTAGAAGTGTGCTGCCGTCAGTTGCGTATCCGCGTATTGCCAGGCCTCATCGAATCTCTTTTTAACTTCAGCCGCCTCTTCTGTTTTGCTCTGGACGATGAGGCTTTGCCACAGGCCGTAAAGACTTCTGCCGTTGTTCTGGTTCCAGACGAGGTCTTTGCGGAACACCTGCTCGGCCTCCGATGCGTGCCCGGCTTTCAACAACGCATCACCTAAGTAATGGCGCATGGGCAGGGTCCAACTGGGGGGTTCCATGTATTCGAGGGAGTCCTCCTTTGCGACCGCGTTTTTAAAGGCGGCAATGGCACCGTCAAAATCGCCCGATGCTTGTTTGATTTCGCCTTCAAGACCAAAGGCTGCGACTTTCAAGAGGGAACTTCGTGAATTGGTTAGGAATCGGGAAGACGTTGAAAGGCTCTCGTCCGTCATGAGTGTGCGCAGGGTTGCGAGAGACTGCTGGGCTTGCTCCATACGCCCGGTGTTCGCCTGCGCGCTGCCTTGCACGTAAGCCAGCATGCCGTCGCGGTAGGCAAGGTCGGTTCTCTCATTGTCGAGCGCCAACAGGACGTCCCATTTGCCGAACATTTTATGGATCAGCCATTCCGCCATCTGTTGCCGCCATCCGGACCCCGCCCGGCGCGCCACATCCACCGCGAGCGCGTAATTGCCCTGCCTGGCGGCGCCGTGACGGACGAAGGACAACGCGTGTCCGCTATGAGTGGCAAAGCTGCTATTGGCGGACCCCCAGCGGGGTAGCGCGCGGTCGCCCCAGGCTTTGGCAAAAAAGTCATCCGCGAGCACCGACTTTTCATTGGTCAGGATCGCCTTTTGAAACTGACCGACCCGGAGATAGATATGGCCGGGCATATGAACGATGTGTCCGGCGTTGGGCATGGTCGCGGCTAAGCGGTCTGCAGACGGAAGCGCCCGCTCGGGTGTGAGTGACGCCTCCATCAGATGAATGAACAAATGATTGGTGCCGGGATGACCAGGATGACGGGCCATGGACTCTTCCATGACGCGCGCCGCGTCTTCCACACCAGGCCGGGCTCTAAAGTCTTCATCCCAGTAGTTCCATGCGTTCATGGACATAAACGCGTCAGCATACAAGGCAGCGATGTCGGGGTCGCCGGGATATTTACGCAAGAGATCGCGCACGGACTCCATGTAGGCCCGGTCCCGCTCTGCCCGGTTGGGAATGGTTTCCGAATCGTAGCGGATAAACAGGGACTCGATGAGCTCCTGCTCCTGTTCCGTCGCCTGCCCCTTGCGGTCCATGGCTCTCATGATGGCTTTTTTGCCTTCGCCACGGGGATCATCGGGCGCGTTGAACTTGCGGCTGTTGGGGTTGGGGGCGATGGCCAGCGCTATACCCCAGTCAAACATGGGGTGGTCGTCATGACGCAGCGCCTCCTGGTGCGAGGCGATGGACGACGGGAAGTAGTAGCCCCAGGTCAAGCGCAGGCCCTGATCGAAGAACTTCTGGGCCAACTCCGAGTCCGTTGAGACCGGGCGGCTGTAGGTGCCGGCGTCCTCAACCAGCGCAGCCAGGCTCTTGCCGGAGACTTGCGCGGAAACCTGTTGGGAAAGACCACTCAACAGTGTGATCAGGAAATAAATGTGAAAGCACTGGTACGGCATCGTTCATTCCTACTCGTTTACCTCGCCGAACAGGATACTTACCATTTGCGCTATTACGGAAGAGATGATTCACCTAAAACAGGGTATGAGGTGAAAAGGAGGCAAAAAGAGGGAGCGCACCATGGCCGAAGACTTACCGCAAAGCATCATGTCTCACGTCTCCATTGGTACCAACGACATGGCCCGGGCGACCAAATTCTATGACGCCGTGCTGGGGGCCTTAGGCTACGGGCGGATCATGGCCCATGGCGACTATGCCGTCGCCTATGGCACGACCTTTCCTGAGTTCTGGGTGCAGATGCCCTATGACAAGAGCAAAGCCGGGGCGCCGTCCAACGGCATTCATTTCGCCTTCACGGCCACATCGAAAGAAAAGGTCGATGCCTTTCATGCGGCGGCGCTGGCCAACGGCGGCACCAATGACGGCCCACCGGGATACAGACCCGAATACGGCGAGCCCTATTACGGCGCGTTCGTTTTTGATCCGGACGGCCACAAGATCGAAGCCATGATCTGGGACGGCCCATTACCCAGTGACGGTTGACGGCTTCCGGTCACTCTAGTGAAAACTGGTTACGCGGATACGCGGCACGGACGCGTGCATTATCGGGAAGCCGGTACCGGCGCACCGCTTTTGCTGCTGCATGCAACACCAAAGTCCTCTCGTTCCTACAAAGCGTTAGTACCGCATCTGACTGATCACCATCGTGTAATTGCGCCAGACACCTTAGGCTTCGGTGAATCCGATCCGCTACCTGACCGTGTCTCTATCCCCATGCTGGCTGAAAGCATGTCCGACCTCATCGATGCGCTCAATGCAGCACCGGCAGTGGTATTCGGTCTCCATACCGGAAATAAGATCGGCGCCGCCCTAACCGCGGAACATACAGACAAAGTGTCCCGGTTCATCCTCTGCGGCATGACCCATTCCATCATCTTGGACCAAGAGGAACGGGAGGTGGCGATTAAAGCACTGGTGCGAAAACCGTTTACGCGTACGGATATTTCAGAAGATGAAAAGAAGGATCGAGATCAGGGCGCAGCGAGCATCGATGCGATGTACGAGGCCAATTACGGATTTGATCTGGCAGCCGTTCTTTCGACGCTCACGGTTCCGATGCTTGTGCTTGAATTGGTCACGCCAGAAGAAGTCCATCTTGGTGCACATGCGGACGCAGTTGTCGCACAGACTCAGTATGGCCAAGGCACAACATTTGATGGCAGTGATAGGGATGCCTTAGACAAACACCCTGAGTTGTTGGCAGAAATAGTCTTGAAATTTTCAAACCAATTGTAACGTGGCTTTCCTAAACCGTTTCCGTTTTCATGTTCACAGCTTGGATTTCGGGTCTAGAATAGACAGACTCGGGTTCAATCTTTTAGCGGTGGGTCAAGCACCGCGGTGTCATGGTCAAGTTTCGTTCCCCACTTTGCCAAGGCTTTCTGGACCATTGGCATTCCTTGAAGAGCGATGGTGCCTTGATGCCCAGGCAATCGGATTTTTTCGATCATGCCGACCCGAAATACGCGCCCTATCTTCATGTCGCAGAAATTATGGAAGACAACTTGGTCTTCCGTCTCATGGGCACGGCGTTGGTGGAGCGTTGGGGACGCGACAAGACCGGAGAGATCGTCGGTCTGGATCAGCCGGACAGCATCCGTATTGCATTGCTCGAAAATTCAAAATTGGGGAATTATATACTTGAGTCACATTAGGCCAAGGATCACTTGGCTGCTTTGACAACGAATGGCCGCAGAAAAGTCTCCCGAACGCGGTCCAGGGACCATCCCGGCATATCAATTTCTTCCTCTTGTTCGGCCTTGGATGGCTGATGACTGTGAGGCTTGAGTTTCAGATCAATGGGCTCTTGGATGTGGGCTTTTGTTTCTGATTCTTTCTTAGGCATATGATTTCCCTTTGCTTTTCCCATTTTCGGGAGTTTACACCACAATTGTCAAGAATTACCCTTATTCCTGCAAATGCTTCTCGGGCTCCCGCTAAGTCGGGTCGCCCGCTAAATACAACAGCCCTAGACCCGGCACGGGGTAGCTCCTCGCGCTCGGCGAATAGGCGGGAACATTCTCTAAACCGAGAAGCGTTTGCAACGGCCCGGCACCTGCCGAGCCGTGCAACCGGAAAGGGGAAAGCCCGTGAAATGGCTCATTGCTTTGTCTTCAATACTTTTTCTCATATCGGCCGGTTTAACGAATAAGATTCTTGCAGATCAACGGAAAATCTCAAATCTGGAGCTTGATATCTCTTTCTTTCAAAACGTTGTTGAAACAGCGGCGGAAGAGATCCCTGGTTACAAAAAGCAAATTGCCAATCTGAATGAACGGCTTATACGTCAAGCCGATAGAGCCAATTCTTTGATGGCAAATGCCCTGGTTGAGTTCAAGGAAGATCCTTCAATCTTGGCTAAATGCAAGGAGGATCGGGACAATTTCAAAGAGAGGCTTGAACGTCAGGTTAAGCGGGCAGAAACTTACCAAGCCGAGTTATTCAAATGCGAAGACATCAACTTATGATGTCTTCAAACCTGTTTTTTGCAGCAATTCTGGTTGCTGGAATCCTAATCGCATTCGGGCCATATGGATATGAGGCTGTAGCTCAGTTTATGCGCAACAATTCTCTTAGTTGCACCGTATGGCGAAGCCAGGATTTGCTTTACGATCTTGAAAAACCGGATTTTCAAGAGCAAATAGAGCACGAAAACGAGCGCAAGGAACGAAGATGCGATAACGTATCTTTTCTTGCGCACATTTTGAGGAGGCGGTGGCTCATGTGGTGAAGTTGGATTGTCGAGATCTAACGAACCACAGAGGAGACCACCACCATGACAGAGTATAGCAAGAAGCCCTTGGGCAACGTCGTTCAGATTGACGAGAAGCGGATCAACGACCACCTGGGCGAGCTGGTCCGGGGTACGGTTGAGGAGACGCTCAACGGCCTACTGGATGCCGAAGCGGACGCGCTGTGCGGGGCGCAGCGCTACGAGCGTAGTCCGGAGCGTACTGACTACCGGGCCGGCAGCTACGACCGCAAGCTTCACACCAAGGCCGGTGAGGTGACGCTGAAGATGCCGAAGCTGCGCAAGCAGGCGTTCGAGACGGCGATTGTCGAGCGCTATCGGCGGCGTGAAAGCTCGATCGAGGAGTCGCTGATCGAGATGTACCTGGCCGGTGTATCCGTGCGCCGGGTCGAGGACATCACTGAAGCCCTATGGGGTACCCGGGTATCGTCTGGAACGGTCTCGAAGCTCAACCAGAAGGTGTACAAGCACATCGAGGCGTGGCGCAACCGGCCGATCGAGGGTGAGTACCCGTACGTCTACCTCGACGGTGTTGTCCTCAAGCGCAGCTGGGCCGGCGAAGTACGCAATGTCTCAGTGCTCGTCGCTATCGGTGTTGGCGTTGATGGCTACCGTCGTATCCTCGGGGTAGCCGAGGGCCACAAAGAGGACAAGAGCGGCTGGAGCGGCTTCCTGCGGCACCTCAAGGAGCGTGGCCTCAACGGCGTGCAGCTGGTGATCTCCGACGCCTGCCTTGGACTGAAGGAATCCGTCCACGACTACTACCCCGAGACCGACTGGCAGCGCTGCATGGTGCACTTCTATCGCAACGTCTTCAGCCATGTGCCAAACGTCAAGGTGAAGGAAGTGGCCCGGATGCTCAAGGCCATCCACGCCCAGGAGAGTCTGGACTCAGCACGCGCCAAGGCCGCTAATATCGTCGACCAGCTCAAGCAGATGCGTCTTTCCAAGGCGGCCGACCTGGTCGAGGAAGCGATTGAGGAAACGCTGACGTTCTATCGTTTCCCGGATAACCACTGGGTACGTATCCGGACCAACAACCCGATGGAACGCATCATCCGGGAGATTCGGCGAAGAACCCGTGTGGTCGGCGCCTTTCCGGATGGTCAGTCGGCCGTGATGCTGTGCGCGGCCAGATTACGGCACATTGCAGGTACGAAATGGGGAACACGCCGATACCTGAATATGGACACGCTAAACCAACAACAACTTGAGCAACAACCGACTACCGCGTGAGCACCGCCAGATCATAAGTGCGCAAGATTCTTGACGCTACCGAAGATGCTCGGTTCGCTAAGCTTGGTTCTTTTTGGGAGAACGATTGCCGAGGATAAGATTCTTTTTATTTCTTTGTAGATGGACAAACAGCTTTTTTGCTTCAAAGCGTCTACTGCATCAACCGAACCAGGAATAGTCCCGGCGTACCGTACTGACCTTGCCGAAGAAATTTTGTTGAGCTTCGAAAAATGCGTCCACCGCCGCGACAAAGGGCTTAGCGTCGAGCGGACCCGACATGATCTTCGCCGAATCTTGGAGATTATTCATCGTTTCAGCCCAGGCGTCGAATTCAGGTTCAATCGCCGGATCCAGTATCTTTACCTCATAAGCACTTAACTGAAGTCTTGTAAGCATCGAACTTAGTTCGCTGACAACCTTATCGCTCACCTTTGGACCACCGTTGGCTTGCTGAGACAACAGCCTCAAGGGTTCTTCAAGATTTTGGATATGGGCTTCAACCTCCGCCATTTGCCGTTCAAAAATTGTATTGGAACCATCCGTGAAGGACTTGTAATCACCGGCAAAGAAAGCCAGCCCGCCGACAACTAATGCAGTGAGTCCATTAGGCCAAGTAAAAAACTTCTTGATTTGTAGGGCTTTTGCACTCATTCGTCATCACCCACAGAGTCAACAGTCGTTCCTGAACGCAAACCGGTATTGGCTTCAACCTTCCGGGCGGCCTCACAAGCATCAGCCCATTTATCAAGATCAAACATTCTTAACAGTTGGACTGTAGATCGGTGAACACTTGCAGTACATGGGTCATCGGCAGGAGCCTCTGTGTTGCCAAAAATGATCCTGTCATTTTCAGCTGCCTCTTTGATATCATCGGCGTTTGCCGACAACGCAAGCGCCAAAAAAGCAGAGGCAACCAATGGAGTGATATAAGAGGATCGAAGAGAAAGGTAGCCGGGTGAATTTACGTTCGACCTAAGTTCCGGTACATATTCTCCTAAATCCTGAAAGGCCGCCTCGTACAAGGACATTGTATGCTCTTGTCCATCAAGTGTCACTAGCTTCACATTTGCTGCGACAAATTTCATGAATGCCGCGAGGTGTAAGTCGTTGTCCAGACTGTAAGAATCACTTGTGACCCAGAATTGGCTAACGTATTCATCATCAGCAACGAAGGACTTGTAAGCCAGATCGTAGAGTTCTTTTTTGGCCGTATTACCTACCTGCACGAATGCCGCAGGATGACTGAGAGGAGCTAAGACTTCTCCAGGCAAAAGACGTTTTGGAAGTGTTCTTAAATTTCGATACGGCCGGGCCGGTAGGTCTAAGCCCTCAAACTTGTCCGGGACTGAAATGTACCTGATAAACGACGGCTCATGGGTGAACTCTCCTATAACCGCGGCGTGCAAATAACTCCGCGACGGAATGATGACTAGGGTGTGGACTCAATTGATCCAGCATTTTATGGCGAAGAGTTGGATCATTGCGAGGAAGTTTTTGGCTGATTTCTCGAAGCGCGTTGCTAATCGGCGCATGTCTTTCATCTTGCAGAAGAACCGCTCGACGATGGTCCTTTGGGCATAGAGGTTTGGATCGTGCGGGATAGGATGACGCGCGTTGCTCTTTGAAGGAATGACAGCCAGCGCTCCTTCATCGGCGATCTGCTGCCTGATTTTGGCGGTGCCATAGGCCTTATCAGCGACGATGGCGAGCGGGGCCTTTTCCCAATCCAGGAAAGAGCCCATGGCTTGGCTGTCATGGACCTGCCCGCCGGTGATGTCCAGCCGGAGCGGGCGGCCCTTGGCATCTACGGCCGCGTGAACCTTACTTGTGCGACCCGCGCGTGAGCGTCCAATACCTTCTGCCAAGCCCCCTTTTTTGACCCTGCCGCTGCGCGGTGAGCCTTGACGATGGAACTGTCAATGAAGATCAGACTGTCCTCGCACTGCTTGGCAAGAGCATCGAAAATGCCTTGCCATACACCCCGCTCACCCCATCGGGTGTAGCGGTTATAGACCGTGGTCCGCGGGCCGTAACGCTCCGGTAAGTCCCGCCATGGGGCACCCGTGCGCAGAATATAGAAGATACCGTTCAAGACCTGACGGTCATCCTTACGCTGAGGACCGCGCCCCTGTTTGGGAAGAAGTGGGCCGATCACCGACCACTCCTCATCTGTCAAATCAAATCGTGCCACTCTTGCCTCCAATAAAAGAGGCTGTGAATCACACCTGCTTAGGTAAAATCAAGACATTGAATTGGGTTCACACCCTAGATCACCTTGTTGTGCACGCTCAAAATAGCCTTCCAGGATCGATTGAAGCTGTGCAGCAGATCTTGACCTTAGAATTGTTTCATCCGAGTAGGCCTCCAGTTCCAATGCAGGCAGGCTTTCATCGGGTTGTTTGAATTTGATAGATTTTGCTCTCCTTAGCATGGCGAGCAGATCGGGCTGATCAGAGACAGGAAAATCGCGGGCAATTTTCACGCCCGGCAACTCAGGCCCGATTACCCGCCTCTCTGTAAAAAAATCAAATAATCGCGAGCCCTTACCTGGACGGGCAAGATAAATTCCGTGTTCCGGCGAGAGTATCCGGCTATTTAGATTGACCTTCAAACGCACCTACACACTCCATCTGTTCAGCGGAGCATTTACGCTTGACACGCTATTTTCTCGCACCTAGAAAGGCGGAAAGCCGAGGCGTGGCCAGCCGAAGCTCGCTGTTTTTCACAAAGTGCTCAGACCCCACGTCTGAGCACTTTGGCGTTTTATCATATTGCTCGATTTAAAGTCGATTCAACTGCGCGAGCCAGAACTAAGGCCGTTATCGGCGGTCAGTTTATCGTAGGTTAGCCTTTTCCCGGCCATCCCGCGCACTATAGCGTGCATCTGATCGATGGTGTCTTGTTCACGGATATTGTGACGATGCGCGAATTCAGTCACGTATCTATCTAGATGCTTGGGGGACATTTTGTGGTAGATGCCATGATATCCACGTTTCAGCATTGCCCAAAAACTCTCGATGCCCTGCGTGCTGGCCATGCCGTTGACGTACTCTCCAACTGAGTGCTTGACCGTTTCGTGGGAGCGATTTTTCAGGCCCTGATATGCAAGGGCTTCATCCGTATAGACGGTTGAGCCGTCTTCCGTGTGATCCTGAACAAAGCCCTGCAAAGTCGCTGAATCAGTTTCCTCGACCACTTTGGCTCTGACTTGGTTGGTCGCCCGATCCTTGATCCCGACTACGGCGGTCTTGCCAACGGCACCCCTGCCGGCCCGCAATTTCTTCTTGGCGTGCTTGTTCTTTTCCTTCCCGCCGAGATAGACCTCATCACACTCTGAGGGGCCTGAGAACAACGCTTCGCCCGTTTCAGCGGCATTACGGAGACGATGCAGCAAGAACCAAGCCGACTTCTGGCTGATGCCCAATTCCCGATGCAATTTCATGGACGAAATGCCCTTGATATTCGTCGCATAGAGATACAGGCCAATAGCCCATTCGCGATGGCTCAGGTGTGAGCGGTGCATCAAAGTGCCGACACGGACAGTAAACATCGTCTTGTTGGCACAATCCCGGCAACGGTGTGTCTGCGATTTGTGCTTGATATTGCACTGTACGTTGAACGAGCCGCATTGTGGACAATAGGGGCCTTGTGGCCAGCGTAGTTCTTCAATCCACTGCCGAGCCGCCTCATCAGTCGGGAACATATCGGCGATCTGTAGTAGAGTGATTCCCTTGCGATGGGACTTTCCAGGTGCTTTCTTGGCCACGTCATTGCCTCCTTAATGTGACTTAAAGGTACTCCAAGTCAGAGGCAAAATCAACAAAAATGTGACTCAAATATATAATTCCCCAAAATTGCCTATGCCGTCCCTTGCGGTTTTCGTCTGATTATTGAATTTGCTGCCAGTACCGGGTCGGAATTGGAGGTGGAGGCCGTGGTCTTGCCGCTTGCCGTCGACTCTGGCCGGCCTGGTCGCATGGTGTCCTTTTCTCAGGTCATGCAAACCATCAAATACGGCACTTTGTCGGAACGTTACCTGCGCTTGCCGACAGTGACATGGATTGATATCGGCGCTGGCGTGGCCGACCAGCCCTCTTTGACGGTCACAACCAAGGCTTAGGCTGGCCTAGGCAACGGTCGCCAGACGGCCATTTTGGGTGAATTTTCTGCTCGCAGCCGAAACCATTGGCCTTGGTTAGATTTCGTTAACCTTCCTCCTCTACCGGTTAAGGATTGCTAAGGCGCCCTGAATGGGGTGCTTGGCATGCGTGCCGTGAGACACGCGCTGGTGCGGAAAGTGCATCCGGCATTGGGGTACGAAGACTCACGCAGCTTAGAGGGGCTGCCCGAAGAAACGAGGGCTTGACCGTGCTGCAGAAAACCGCACTTCAAAGCATCAACTTCTATCTTGGCGAACCGAACACTGCCATCCGCGAGGGGCTTGTTTCCATGCTACGGGGCATGGGTTTAAGAAACCTCCATGCATTCGCCGAAGGTGAAAAACTTATCACTGCTTTGACCTTGAACGCGCCGGATATCGTTCTGGCGTCGTCAACCATTCACGATGAACTTTTTCCAATCCTCAAACGCATCCGTCATCACGACCTCGGACACAATCCGTTTACAGTGAATTCTGTCGCCATCGATCCGGACAATAGAAATTGTCTTCAATGCGCTTTGCGGTCTGGTGTGGACGACGTCATCACGGACCCCTTGGCCGCTGGACCGGTGATGCAACGCATCGAACATCTCGCTTATCACCGGCCGCAGTTCATTGCCAACCCCGGTTACATCGGACCAGATAGGCGCAAACAGTGTCCAAGGGATTCAAAGATCCCCGTATTCGATGTGCTCAACACCCTGAAGGACAAGATCGAAGGCAAGAAATGGCCGGAGAACAAACTTCAGAAGGCGGTTTCCGAGCACATGGAGCAGGTGCGCGCCGCGCAGTTGGAAGGATTTGCCCTCAAACTTGTGGCTACCTTTGTAAATCCATTCTCGAAGCCTACAAGACGAAATCAGTGACGGATGAGGTGCGCAGCCACATCGTTGAGCTAAAGGGATCTTTGGAAGAAGCAGCAGTCACTGCCAAAAAAATCGACGAAGAGTCACTGGCTGATATTTGCTTCAATTTTGCCGGACAGGTCGAGCAGCTCACCGGCCATTATGAATCACCGACGCAGGAAGATCTCAAGCTCCTAACCACGCTGACCAAAGCCTTTCAAATGGCGCGGGAGAATATTTCCGGCAAAGAAAAGACCCACTAAGACCTGCAACTCGTGAAAGGGTTGCGTTCATTGGCGTAACCGCATACGGTTTTCCTGCCGCGTGACTGACGACAAATCGCTGTGCACGCACACGAGGGAGGGTGGAGCACCACCGGGGAGCGCGGCATTTTCTCTTAATGCCGGTCGTCTGGGCACTCACCAATTCGTCAGGAGGTGCCCGATGTCTGTCTCGCATGATACGCCCTTAACCATCGGTGTGGTGCTATTCGACAAAGCCACGCTGCTGGACTTTGCTGCGCCATGGGACGTGTTTACCCGATTACCCAACGCCACTACTTATTTGGTTAATCACACTCTGGAGCCGGTTACGACGAGTGGTATGCCCGTCATTGCCACGATGACGTGGAATGATTGCCCAACCCTGGATGTGATTTGCGTCCCTGGCGGTCCCGGCCATCTTCGGGCCATGGAGGACGAGACTCTGTTGAGCCATCTCCAACGCCGGGCGGAGTCCGCGCGATATGTAACGGCCATCTGTACCGGTGCATTGGTGCTGGCCGCTGCAGGTTTGTTGAAAGGCTACCGGGCGACAACCCACTGGATGTCTCTCGACCGTCTCGAAGCCTTCGGGGCCACACCGGATACGGGCCGGGTGGTCATAGACCGAAATCGTATTACTGGAGGTGGTGTCACCGCTGGATTGGATTTCGCTCTCACTTTGGCCGCCGAATTGCGCGGGGAAGAAACGGCACGATCGATCCAGCTCGGCATGGAATATGCCCCGGCGGCGCCGTTTGAAGACGGTCACCCGAGCACCGCCAAGGCCGAGACCGTGGCTGCGGTTAAAGCCCAGTATGCGGGCGGCTATGTGAAACGCATGCAAGAAGTGGATGCCGCAGCGCTGGCACGACTCAGCAGCTGAGCCTTACGGGCGCCTCCCACTGTCAGATTTTCATTGACCCTGACGTTACGTCAGGGGGTATTCACGGCTCTAACTGCAACCCAGGTGCAAAATCGGAATCATGAAAAAATATTCGGTCAAACAGGTAGCCCAGCTCTCTGGGGTCTCGGTCCGGACATTGCATCACTACGATGCGATTGGACTGCTGAAGCCCTCAGAGGTTGGAGACAACGGATACCGGCAGTATGGCCGGGAAGAACTGCTGCACCTGCAACAGATTCTGTTCCATCGTGCACTCGGTATGCCACTCAGTGAAATCACAACGCTGATGGACGATCCCGATTATGACCAATTGGCGACATTGTCAGCCTTGAAAAATGATCTTGCGGTGAAGCAGGCCCGTTTTGGCATTCTCATTAAAACCCTCGACCATACGCTTGCTCACCTGGCGCGTGGAAAAACCCTCAAGGACAGTGATCTTTATGCATGTTTTGAGCCTGAGCAGCAGTCCACTTACGAAACCTGGCTGATTGAAACGTTCGGAGAAAGTATTCAGACGGAGATCGAACATAGCAATAAGGCGTTCACGCGCATGACCGATGAAGAAAAAGAGTCGGTCATGCATGAACTCTTTGAACTTGAGCAGGGCCTGGCAGAAGGATTGCGTCAGGGTGAAGCGCCAGATTCAGCGACCCTGGACCTCCTTCTCGACCGCCACAGGGCCTGGGTGGCATTTATGTGGGACCGTCCCTGCACACCTGAAGCTTACGGAGGATTGGCGGACCTCTATCTCTCTCATCCCGACTTCGAGAAACGGTTTGAGCAGATCGAGCCGGGATTCACTGCCTATCTGACGGGTGCCATGAAGGCTTACGCGACCCGGGTCGCCAACTAATGTTACCTCTTCCTCTTCGCCCGCTTTTTCTGTCGCCTGTCGTGACTGAGCCGTTCCTCCAGTGCTTCTATGAAAAGGTCGACACAGCGTAGCCGGGCAAATCGTTTCGAATTGGCGGGAATGAGATGCCAGGGCGCATGGGCGTTGGATGTGCGTTCGACCATGTGATGCACGGCGGCTTCATAAAGGTCCCACTTTTCGCGGTTGCGCCAGTCTTCTTCCGTCAGCTTCCACTGTTTGTATTCGACCTTGGCACGCTTCTTGAACCGCTTGAGT
Source organism: Rhodospirillaceae bacterium (assembly GCA_965207985.1). Lineage (GTDB taxonomy): Bacteria > Pseudomonadota > Alphaproteobacteria > Rhodospirillales > Rhodospirillaceae > CBDBND01. The sequence continues at coordinate 463,146 of CBDBND010000033.1, forward strand.
TGTTCCTCAGGCGTGACGTGCAGCCAGAACTTTTGCACCACGGCACCGTTGTCCTCCAGCATTTCCTCGAAATCGTTGATTTCGCCGTAAGAGCGCTGAAGTTCCGTTTCTGAAATAAATCCTTCGATCCACTCCACCAGCACCCGGCCATACCACGAGCGGTCGAAAACGGTGATGGTCCCGGCCCGGCCAAGCCGCCGCCAGAAACGCCACAGATAGTGGTGCGCCCGTTCTTCGTCGGTAGGCGTTGCAATAGGAACGACGTGATAATCGCGCAGATCAAGGCCATGGGTGAGATGGCGGATCGTGCCGCCCTTGCCGGCTGCATCCCATCCTTCAAAAACAAGGACCGTTGATATACCCCTGTCGCGCGCCTCGGCTTGCAACGGCGCCAAACGGGCTTCCTGTATTTTAAGCGTCTCAGCAAACATGTCTTTTTCGACGTCGCGGCTCATATCGAGATCACCGAGAACAGAGGTAATTCCCTTGGGCGATTGAGGAGGTGCCGCGATCTGTGGCTTGGACGTCTTACCTTTGCCTGCTTTCTTACTTTTTTTCTTTGATTTCCCTTTTGTCTTTTTCGATTTGGATGGATTTCGGGCATCAAGGTGAGCTTGAAGAACATCTGCGAAAAGATCCACCGCTGCGGCGGTGCGGTGACATCGATCACTGCCTTCAATCAAATGCCAGTCGGCGACATCTGTTGACGTGGCCCGGATACCCACTTCTGCCGCAGCAACATAGGCATCGTACTTTTCGAGCTTTTCCATATCCCGATCATCCACCCTCCACTGCTCAAGAGGATCGGAATTGATGGTGGACAATCGCGCTTCTTGATTTTCTTTGCTTAAGTGAAACCAGACCTTGAACATGAGCGCGCCGTCCAAGGCCAGGGCCCGTTCGAACCGTTCCACTTTTTCTAGTGCAGCGGCGTAAGCCTCTTCGTTTAGAATACCGTCGACCCGGTTCTGTACGGCCCGATCCCACCAGGCGTGAAAGTACAGACCGATGGAACCGGCGGGTGCCAGCGCACGCCAATAGCGCCAATAAGGCGGCTGTTCCCGTTCTTCGTTGGTTCGCTCTCTGAAAGCGTGGACATGAATCCACCGTGGATCCATCCAGTGAGTCAGCGTGTTGGCCACTTGCAATTGGCCGGCGCCTTTGATCCCTGCAAACTGAATCAAGACAGGACAGGGTTCGGCGCGCAATCGTTGTTGCAGATCGATCAAACGCAAACGCCTGCTGTCGACCTTTGAGTCAAAGATCTCCGGGTCGAGGATTTGCGCTTTTGAAACCATCTCGAACATGCCGCCCCTTTCTCCCCAGAATGTAAGGACAAGCAGAGCGCAAGGCTTTGACCCCGGTCAACCCCCGGCGAAGAAATAAAGCAAGGTTAGATTGTTCACCCTGACGGGATGGACTATCCGGCGTGCCAGTTGTCCATCAGGAATTGGGAAATGTCCGGATTGATGTTGAACCAACGGGCATCGTTGTTGGTGCTGTCGACCACCACCAACTTGTCGTCCATGTTGAGCGCTCCCCAGACCTTGTTGCCGACGTATTGAGCGTCGTATTCGCCGTGCATGTAATAGATCCCATTGCCCAGCTTCGCCCAGGAGCAACCGAACGCTTCAATGACATCTCTCACCTTTTCGTCGCCCCCTTTTTCAGGGCGCAAAAGTGAGAAACAGATAAAAACATTACGGGCTGTTGCTGCCATCCCTCATCTCCGACGCGTCTTATTATCGTTGTTCCGGTCCGGCCTCCGACTCCCGACCGGAAGGGGACCCGTTCAATCGTAAACGACTGAACCACAAGGTTTTTACGGGGGACAGGGTAGGAAAATCAACCCCTAGTCGTTCGGTGGCACACGTAATCGGGGAGAGCCTAGAGTTTCTTTGCCACCTCGGCACTTAAATCGACGATGAGCGTGGTCCGGCATTTGGTGCGATCTTCAGAATCCCGGGCCTGATTCATGCCACCACGGAAGGTCGCATGGGCCGACCGGACCGTCAGATCATACCCATCGATGTCCTTACGGGCGGCGGTCTCAAAGACCTTGATCGCCTCACTCAGGTCACTTTCCGTAAAATCGATGGGGTTATAGGCCCCTCTTCAGCGGTGTTGTTATCGATGACCTTCTTAACCCGTTCAACCGCTTGGACAATTCCGTTTGGCGGATCTTTGGAGACAAGACCATCAAGAGCTTGAACGGTGGACTCTGCAACGGAAACAGGAATCATAAGCGCACGCCTAACCAAAGAAACGACCCAGAATCAGGGCCTAGAGTCTGTACCACCGGGCCTGGGAACGGGCAAGAGTGCTGCAATCCTTTGCCAGCGCAAGGACTTACTCGGCGGCCTCCGCCAAGGCGGGTGCATCCGGCAACTTGAAGATTCGGATGGCGTTGTCGCGGAGCAGTTTCGTTTTAGGAACCTCCCGAAAATTGTGCTCCTCCATCTCCTTGATGGCCCGGCGCGGATCGACGACGGGAAAATCCGTGCCGAAAAGGAACTTATCCTGGCCATAGGTATTGGCGTAGTGGACCACGGAAGGTGGCCAATATTTCGGCGCATAGGCATCACCGGCCATGAAAATGTTTTCGTGCTTCCAGCACGTGGCGATCATTTCGTCGGCCCAGGGCGTGCCTAAGTGAATGCCAATGAGTCGCAACTCAGGAAAATCGATCGCCACTTGATCCAACGTGATGGGGCGGCCGACAGAGGGCAAGCGGCGCTCTTTGGAATAGATCAGGTTCTGGCCCACCTGCATCATGATGGGGATATCCAGCTCACAGCATTTGGCATAGACGGGATAAATCTGCGCAGCATCGGGCGGCATGGCGAACCAATGGGGATACCAATGGGCGCCGACGAACCCATACTCCTTGACCGCGGTTTCCAGCTCCCCCAGCTGGGCCATGCCTCGGGTCGGGTCGATGCCGGCGAGGCCTGAGAATCGGTCCGGATATTTGGCGGTCACTTCGGCGATGCGCTCGTAGGTGACTTCGGTCGATCCCTTGACGTTGAGGTCGCCACAACGCACAGCAATGAGAAACGAGCGGTCGATCCCCGCTTCGTCCATCATTTTTATGTAGTCCTCGATCTCCACACCTTGGCGGATGGAGCCGTCCTGCCGCACTTTTTCCTGAAATGTGGAATCCGAGGCGATGCGCCCTTCCTCAAATTCCCGCGGCGTGCGGATATTGACGACGATGTCTATTGCTCCAATGCGGTTCGCATTTTTGGCACCAGTTCGTTCAGCCATAGGAGATCCCTGAAACAGATTTTGTTTGAGTGGTGATTAAGGGGCCAAAGAGAAGGCGTCAAGCGGATGGCATCAAGCGGACGACCCGACGTAGACTGACGTCCAACAGGAGGGACCGCCATGTTCAAACGATTCAGCATAAGCATAGTTTTGGCCGCAGCGTTCGTTGCCGGCCCAGCCGCAGCGCAAGACATCACCCAAAACGTCATTACCTTGCTCACCGATGACGGTGCGCGGGTACCGGCCATCCTTATGCACCCGGCGTCGGGTATTAACACCCACAATCCGGGGGTGGTGATCCACCACGGCGGTCCGGGCGGCCATCCGGCCCGGGCCTGTTGCGCACCGCGCTGGGCGGCGGAGCACATGGCATCGCTCGGCTACACCACCATAAGCCCGCTCTCCCGTCACTCGTCGGGGCGCGATGCGGGCAGCTATCGCCGCGAACCCTTCGAGACGGCAACGCTGGACGTTAAAGCGGCGGTGGATTTTCTCGCCCAATTGGGGGCACAGGACATCATCCTCGCCGGTCATAGTCTGGGATCGATCCGCGTCACCCGCTACATGGTGGACACCCAAGACAGCCGCGTGAAAGCCATGGTCCATTACGCCCCGACCCGGGATCTGCCCGAATGGATGCGGGCCAACATGGGTCACGAACGCTATCTCGCCGTGGTCGACCGTCTATCCACCATGGTCTCAGAGGGACGCGGCGATGAGACCATCATCGAAGTTTACGAGCCGTCCTATCCGTCCCCACTGGGGCGGGAAAGCGCGTCGGTACAGACCGCACGCACTTGGCTCAACTGGTGGGGCCCGGCGGCACAGACCCGCAACACGGTGTGGTTCGGTGAGCTGACCGTCCCCCAACTGCTGCTTTCCGGTGATGAAGATACCTTCGTCACCATACCCTACATGGAAGAACTCAGAGACGCGGCGGTGAAAGCGCCCAGCGTGGACTTCCGCTGGTACGAAGGCGGCGTTGGTCACCTGTTCCAAGGCGCGCGCAAGGAAGCGTCCCAAGACACCACCGACTGGCTGGAAGATTTGGGCCTGGGTCCACGCCCGGCGGTGACCACCCGCTTTGTCGATACGGTGACGGCGGAAGGACGGGAACGCTCGGGCGTGTTCTACACACCGGCGGACGGCTCCGGTGCCGGTAAGACCGCGTTCATGGTGGTCTATGGCTACAGCGGCGACATCATGTGGAGTTCCAATCACTGGCTCTGTGTCCGTCTCGCCCAAGCCGGACACGCCTGTCTTGCACCACAGACCAACGGCGGCGGCGCTAATGTCATCCGCACCACGTTGGAATCCGAGATGCCCGACTTTGCCGCCTGGGGCGACTGGCTCGAGGACAACGGTTACGACCGATTTGTCATGGCCGGCCACAGCTGGGGTGGTATCCGCATCACCCGCTACAAGGTGACGTCGGAGGACCCGCGGGTGGTCGGCATGGTTTATCTCGCGCCCACCGCGGATGCCCCGCCCTGGGCAGAGGCAGGCTTCGGCAAGGACGCGTACAACAGGATGGTGGCTAAAGCGGAAGCGGCGGTCGCTGCCGGTGACGGTAACCGGGTGCTTGTGGACGCGCCGTTCGTCAGTCCGCCCCCGGCGCCCCCGCGTCAGCCGCGGCCACGGCCCCAACTGGCGGCGAGTTTCCTGTCCCATTGGGGGCCCGATGCCAACACGGTGCATACAAAGGAGATGCGCAAGGTCAACGTACCGGTGCTTGCCATCGCCGGAAACTTGGACCCGTTTGTCGATCTGCCCTACCTGAACAAATTCACCCGATCAGCAGGCGGGCCGGGCGATGCCCGCTGGTACGACGACGGTGCGCCGCATTCTTTGATTGGATGGGAGAAACGCACTACTGACGACGTCATCGCCTGGCTGGAGGATCGGGTTGATTAGAACGGCTGGAACAACCTGAGCAAAATCATCGCCGTGAACAGGGTCCACAGGCCCCAGTTCAAGTAGATGTTGCGGTATTGGACCCGGGCGATGACCTGTTGGAAGGCGTCTTTATCACCGCCGGCGGCGTAGTCGCCCCAGGCGGCGGTCAGGGGCCGCGACGACAGGCGCATGAGCACACCGCCAGCCATGAGTGTCGCCAGCAGCACGTATTTGACACCAAGCCACGTGGGTATGAATGGCCCATTGCCCATAAGCGACTGTATGGCGACCACATACATCACCGCGACGACGATGTAGCGCCAATAGAGATCGATCTGCACCAGACGCTTGCCCAGGGTGTTGTCGCTGACCGGCGAGCCCGCCAGTAGAAATCCCGCCCAGATGTTGCCCAGCCACAGAGCACAGATGATCCATAGCCAGGGCAGAAAGGCGACCGGAAGAATGGTGTACCCCTGCCAGGTTTCCAACGTCAGGCCCGAAGCGATGAACAGAATGAGTCCCATGCGCGGGTGTTGATCGCAGAGCAATTGGAAGCGGCGCATGCGGGTGCGCACCTCCGGCGTCACGTCCTTAGACGCGATGAGATAAAACGTCATTTGATTGACGACGAAATCGGAGCCCAGGTAGTAGCCGATCACCGCCATGTGCAGCACCAGCATCCAGGTGACGGGGTCGTTATCCAGCATGATCCCCTCCCCTCAAAACGGCCGTGTGACCAAAAGAACGGTCATGGCGATATAGAGGCCCCAGATGGACCAGGTGACATAGATGGCCCGATAGAGGCAGCGTTGCAGAACGGCCTCGAACTCGGGCGTGGACCCCGTTTCCATGTATCCCGGCCAAGCGGCTTGAAGTTCGCGCACGGCGAAACGCACGGTCACCCCGCCGCCGATGAGCACCCCGAGCAACGCGTATTTCATCCCCATCCAACTGGACGGGTAGTAGCCGCCGCCGAGTACGGACCACACGCCGGTGATGAGAAAGTAAGCGGCAATGACATAACGCCAGACCATGTCGACGGTGACCAGTTTGCGGCCCCAAGGTTTGGCCTCGTTCAAGAAACTGACCCAAATCTCGATAAACCAGACGGCGCAGATGCCCCAGATGACGGGTAGCATGTCCGGCCCGAAGTTTGACCAGCCACCGAGAATTTCCACTGTGTAGCCGGTGGCAATGAACAGAATCAGACCCATGCGCGGATGCTGGTCCGACAACAGGAGCGAGCGCAGCAGGCGAGCCCGTTCGGTAGGGGCCACATCGGCGGCACGCATAAAAAGGAACGTCCGTTGATCGACGACGAAGTCGGACCCCAGCAGATAGCCGATGATGATCACGTGGATCATGAACGCTAGCATGAGAGGGTCCATTAGGCCGTCTCCTCCTCTGCCCGCTTTTCGGCCTGCTTGTCCCAATCAGCCGGGTCTTTTGCACCAAAGGCCTTTGGGTTCATTTGACGGGTGACGATGGGCAGGGTTGAGCCGTCCGGTTCGAAAAACTGACCGGCGGTTTCCACGGTGAGATCGTCGATGATCTTTTTGAGATAGCCCGCACTCTCTTCCGGTTCAAACACGCCCATGCTCAAGGTCGATTTGGATTTGACAAAACCAGGATGACCACAGGCGACGGCGATGCCCCGCGGACCGAGCATGAGGGACAATTGCATTACAACCTGATTGAGCGCTGTCTTGGAGGAGCGGAACAGCACCAAGCCAGCCGGCGGCTGGGCGCCGATGCGGCTGGAGACGAAATACATCTTCTTCTGATCGCCGGTGTCCACGTGCTCGACAAATGATTCCGCCAGTTTCATTTGCGCCATGCAATTGACTTTGAAAGCATCGAACCAGGCGTCGTAGTCGGTCTCGCCAAACTCTCCCATGGGATTGAAGGTTTTGGCCGCGTTGGCCAACAGCACGTCGATGGGGGTGCCTTTTAGTTCTTCGGCCAGCGCTTCGATGGACTCGAAGTCACTCAGATCCATTGGATGAATGGACAGCCGATCGTCGTGTTCGGCGCCGAGAGATTTGAGATCATCCGCGCCGTCGGGATCGCGCACGGCGGCGATGACGCGCCAGCTATCTTCCAGATAGACCTTGGCAAAGCCGAGGCCTATGCCGCGATTGGCTCCGGTGATGAGAACAGTAGGCATCACCCCTCCTCAAGCTCGATGATATCAACGATCACCATCGCGGCCCATGCGAACCGCTTGTCCTTACAGTCACTAGTTGGAGAGCGAACAGACTTCAGTGCGCAGGCCCGATAGGCGATCATCGAACTCCTCCCTAAAGCGACACTAGAGGGTGGGTGTAGCAAAGCCAAGAGATCAAGCCAGGCTGCGCGACTTTGAGAGAGTTGGATTTTTTTGCCTTCGCTACCTTCAATCTAAAGAACACGAGTCAATTAGTGACATTGATCGTTTTTACCCTAATGGCCACACACGTCTTTTGGAGTGTCCCACCGCAATCGAAGCTTGCGCGAAAGTCACAAGCTAATGGATTGTTTTTCCCGAGTGAGTGACAATTGTAATCTAAACATGATCCGGGATCTTAACGGTATCGAGTGAAACTGGCGGTGCGACTATGGCAAAATTCAAAGTTTGAGCTACTCCCTGATTATTGGACAGGTTCTGGTTTGATTTAAGCTACTTTCTGGGCCTGCTGATCGGTTTGGTTTTGCTCGATTGCCGTCCAATAGACCACGGCGGGCGGCCTGCCGCCAAGGGCGGAATGAGGACGCCTCTCATTGTAGAACGTGATCCATTTGCGGATACCCGCCCTGGCCTGTGAGCCGTTTTCCCAGGCGTGCAGATAGACGCACTCGTATTTGAGCGTGCGCCAAAGCCGCTCGACGAAGATGTTGTCGAGGAACCGCCCCTTGCCGTCCATCGAGATGCGCACGCCCGTCCGCCGAAGCCGGTCGGTCCAAGCAAACGAGGTGAACTGCGAGCCCTGGTCGGTGTTCATGATCTCTGGCGCACCGAACGTGTGGGTCGCCTCGTTTAACGCCTCGACGCAGAAGTCAGCCTCCAGCGTGTTCGAGATGCGCCAAGCCAGCACCGTGCGGGTAAACCAATCCATGATGGCAACCAGGTACAGGAACCCCCGGCGCATCGGCAGGTAGGTGATATCCGTTGCCCAGACCTGGTTCGGTCTGTTCACACTCAGCCCCCGGAGTAGATACGGCCAGGTCTTGTGCCCCTTCGCTGGCTTTGAGGTGCTGGGCTTCTGGTAGATCGGCATCAGGCCCATGAGCCGCATCAGGCGGCGAATCCGCTTCTCATTGACGCAATGGCCTTCGTTCTTCAAATGCCACGTCATCTGCCGGACGCCAAAGAACGGCGTGTCCAGGAACTGTTCATCGATCTCACGCATCAGCGCGAGGTTCCTCTCGCTCTCACCCTTGGCCGGTTAACCTTTTGTCTACCTTTACCCTCTTTAACAACACGGCTAAGACATCCTAAACCGAGGATGCGTTCAGGGAACGGTGGCCGCTTGTTCGGCCGCCGTTCTTTTACGTTTTCAGCCGCAACCAAACGCCGGCTCAAGCGTTAGTAGGGTATGATACAGAGACTCGCCTTTTTAATGGTGACGCTTGTGTTGGTCCTAAGCGTTTTTATCGCTTTGTACACTGTTGGTCCCACGATCGACATCAGCGGTCCCTCACCATTAAACCCGTTCTTCCCGCGCCAGTAACGCACTGGGGTGGATAGCCCCTCTTCATACTCTTGATTCTGCGATGGCGACCCTTTAGCCCGGCAGTTCATGACCGTTTCCTTGCTTGCCGTTTTCACCAGCGCCTTCCTTGCAGCCACCGTTCTCCCCTTTTCATCGGAAGTGGTGTTGGCGGCTGCACTGGCTGATGAGTCCCTCAGCCGGTGGCTGTTGTGGACGGCGGCAACGGCAGGCAACACCTTGGGCGCGGTGATCAATTGGGGCTTGGGCCGCTTTGCCGCACAGTTCAGCAACCGGCGCTGGTTTCCGGCAACAGCGGAACAGATGGCACGCGCCGAGACGTGGATGCAGCGCTACGGCCAATGGAGCCTGTTGCTGGCCTGGCTGCCGGTGGTGGGCGATGCCCTCACCGTTGCTGCTGGCGTCTTGCGTGTCCGACTGACCGTCTTCGTGCTGCTGGTGGGGAAAGGGAAAGGCGCGCGCTATGCGGCTGTCGTAGCAGGCGTGGACGCGTTGGTATATTGAAACTCTTTAGCCGACGTCTTTAGTCCTTATCTTCCAGCACCATCAAATTACGGGTGAAGCGCTCCTCGCCCACTTTGATTTCATCGTGTCCTGTAGTCTCGAAACCGAACTTTTTAAACACGGGCACACTCAAGTCGCTGGCCTCGGCAAAGAACCTCTTGATGCCGTGGGCGCGCGCTTCTTCCAATACATGAGAGACCAACGCCGTGGCGATCCCTTTACCGGAGCTGTCGGAACGGATGTAGAGGGAGGCGATATGGCCGTCTGGTTCATAGCCGCAAAAACCCAAGGGTCCGCTGTCGTCCACCGCCACGTTAGGTGACCGGGCTTAAGATAAAGCGCATGAAACTTTCTTCCGTTGCCGAATTGGCCCAGGCTTCCATTTGTTCCTGCGAATAGTGCTCGGCGCCTTGGACCTGGATGGCATCGCGATACAGGTCGATCAACTCAACCAGATCGGTTTCTTCGGCGTGACAGATTTCCATTTCGTGTCTTTCGCTCACCGTTCCGTAAACTCGAACATCTCTTCGTTGGGGCCTTTGACCAGCATCATGCGGTAGGCATCGCCGTCGCCTTCTATGGACGTGGGCGCTTGAACAATGTCGTAGCCCATGCCGTCGAGCCGGCCATGCAACGCGTCCAGATCATCCGTATCGTGGGTGAGCAAGGAAAAGCCGAGCTTACCGGGTTGCATGCGGCCGGTCAGACGTTTGCCGGTGCGGTCATAGAAATGCACGCAGAGGATTTTTCCGCTGGCCTCCCCTTCGTCGGCCCAAAGCAAAAAGTGCACCCGGGTGCCATGGGGCACGCCGGTGAGATCGTCCACTTTGTTGCGGTACTCGTCCGGCGTTTCGTCGTCACCGACGGCGATCAGGCCGAGGCCTTCATCATAGAACCGGCGTGTTTCGTCTAGATCACCGGCAACCACCGAGATGGTGGGGACTTCCGAAAACGGCCCGTCGGGCGATCCCGGCCGCATGGACGTGGTTGCGTGAACATGACCGACCATGATGAGAATGGGCACACCGTCGGGACCGGAGAACAAACACTCTTCACTCGTTGTCGGACCGATCTGGTGTTTCATCGGCGGCGAGCGGAAGGCGTACCCGGCTTGTTCGATTTGTTCCACGTAAGGACCGATTGGGTCTGCCACGTAAAAGTCGAGGGCCTTGGAGCCGACGTCCGTGCCGGAATCCGGATTCTCGGAGCCGAAATCCAGCCGCACCTTTTCCGTAGCCGCCGGTGTGTACTGCACCAACCGCAGCCAGCCGATCGGATAACCCTTACAGGAAAGTTCGGCGAAGCGTGCCGTCGTACCGGACCCGAGACCCCAAGCCGTTAGCAACGCAGACGGCAGGTCCCCCTCCCGTTCGACACGAAGCTCCATGATGTCGCGAAACAACGTGAGGGCCTGCTCGATATCCGTGACCCCCACCGTCGCCATGCGCATGGCCCCTGCGTAACCCGGTTTTGCCATTGCAGCGTCCCCCTACGAACACAGCGGCAGATGTCCGGCCCTTTGTTCGGTCTGGACCCTTTTGCCGCCCTTCCTTTGAAGCCTATTATGAGCAGTCGCCGGACGGACACAACGAAAGTCTTGGCGGATGAACATGCGCCAAAAAAGCGCACGACAGGGAGGGACGTATGGGCCGGTGGTCAAGTGGGCTTGCCCTAGTACTAGGCGTTGCAGTTGGGTCGTTTGAATTTAACCTGCACGCTCAGGAACGAGGCCAGGCCACCGATCTAATACCGATCAATTTTGGCCGGGCGACGACGGTTCAACTAGGCGACGGCATCTATACCTTCACCAAACAAGGTGCGCGCAACATCTTCATCGTCACCGATGACGGTGTCATTGCCACCGACCCCATCAGCCCGGAAGCGGCTGAGGCCTATATGGAGGAAATCCGCAAGGTCACCGACCAGCCGATCACGTATTTGGTCTATTCCCACCAACATTGGGATCACATACGCGGCGGACAGATCTTCAAAGACGCCGGCGCGACCGTGGTCAGTCATCAGGAATGCGTCAAATACTTTCACCGTGACCCCCATCCTGACTTTGTGCCGCCGGATATGACCTTCGAAGGGCCGCGCTACGATTTGGAATTGGGCGGCCGGACGCTTGAACTCCATTACTTTGGGCGCAATCACGGGGATTGTCTGGTTGTCATGCGCATTCCGGAGATCAATGCCATCTTTCTGGTTGATCTGGTCACACCTTACGGGGTCAGCGGCGGTTCCGGCTTGATCAACGATTTCTACCCGCCCGACTGGATCCGTTCGCTCAAACAGATCGAAGCCATGGAGTTCGATTACATGATCGGAGGCCACGGTCCGCCCAAAGCGCCGCCCTGGGCAATCAGCGAACGGCGGGAATATATCGAAGCCTTGATGGCCGCTGTGAAAGCGGAATTGGACCGGGGCACACCTTCCGCCGACGTGGCGAATGTTATTCGCCTGCCCAAGTTTCAGCACCTGCGCAATTACGACCGTCTGCTGTCGCGCAATGCGGAGCGCATTCGCACGTACTACATTCTCGGCTGGTAGGGGACATGTGATGATGAAATGTCCTGCCCTAACATTCCTTGCCGCCCTGACACTCTCGGCCTGTTCGACGGCGCAGGAGCCCTCGTCTTTTTCACCAGGTCCGGCGACTCCTTTCGGCACTTTGAGCGCCGTCACCACCGACATGGGAGACGGGCTCTATACGGTAAGCGCTGGTGGGGGGCGCACGGTCTTTCTCGTTGGCGACGAAGCAGTCTTAGTGGGCGACCCAATTAATATTCCGGCCGCTCAACAGATTCTTGAAGAAATCCGCCGTGTGACAAGCAAACCGATCCGCTACGTCGTCTATTCCCACAGCCATTGGGATCACGTCCGCGGCGGGCAGGTATTCAAAGACGAAGGCGCGGAAATTTGGAGCCATGAAAACTGTCTGCCCCATCTCTACCGCAACCCCAATCCGGAAGTGGTCATTCCTGACCGCTCCTATCAGCGTAAACACGTGCTCGACGTGGGCAATGCAACGGCGGAACTCTATTACCACGGCCCCAACCATTCCGATTGCAGCACTCACTTGTATTTCCCCGATCATAAGATCGTGCATATCGTCGATACGGTGCAGCCCTATGCTGTCTCGGGCGCTGGCGGGCGGATGAATGACTCCTATCCGCGGCTGTTCGTGGAATCTCTAAAACACCTTGAAGAAGAGCTGCCGTTCGAGCGCATGATTCCCGGTCATGGCGGACCGGAAGCCCCGCGGGAAGCGGTGACCATCCGCCGTGAATATCAACAGGCTCTTTTGGATGCGGTAAAAGCGGAGATCGATCGTGGCACGCCCTTCGGTGAAATCCCCGCTGCCGTCTCCCTGCCCCAGTTCAGTGATCTGCAGGGCTATGACCAATACTTGGCCGCCAACGCCCAGCGCATTCTCATCTACTACACGATTGGGTGGTGACATGTTTCACATGATTGGATGGTGATCGCCATGTTCAGAATTCTAACGGCCTTGAGCGCCGCATTTCTTTTCTCAGCAAGCGTTGCGTCACAAGAAGTCTACAAACGCGAACCGCCCTACATGAGCATCTTCGGCCTGCGTGGTCATGACACCATCGAAGTGGAACCGGGGCTGTACACGTTCCGCCACGGCGGTTTCCGTAACATCTTTGTCGTCACCGATGATGGTGTCATTGCCACCGACCCCATCAATGCGACGGCGGCCGCGGTGATGCGCGAGGAGATCGCTAAGGTCACCGATCAACCGGTGAAGTATGTGGTCTACAGCCATTGGCATTGGGATCACATTCTCGGCGGACAGATCTTCAAGGACGAAGGAGCGACGTTTGTTTCCCACGCCAATTGCGTCAATCACTTCACCTTTAATCCCCATGACGAGGTGGTCATGCCGGACGAAACATTTACCGGCAATTACGAGATCAACCTCGGCGGAACGACGTTAGAGCTGCTCTACTTCGGCCCCAACCATTCCGACTGTAACGTGGTGATGCGGGTCAAAGGCTCCACGGTGCTGTTCGTCAATGATTTGGTGACGCCCTATTACACCGGCTTCGGCACCATGCCCGACTATGACCCCGGGGGCTTGCTCAACACCCTTGCGGAAATGGACAAACTCGGCGCCGATCGTCTTATCGGCGGCCACGGTGTTCCCATTGCCCCGGCTTCGCAGATCGCCGAGCAGCATGCGTTTCTCAACACGCTGCTGACGGGCGTGAAACAGGCGCTGGAGAACAGAACACCGCGCCCGGAAATTCTGGCTAGCATCGATCTCTCCGCTTTCGACCACCTTGAAGGCATGGAGGACCAATTGCCGCGGTTTGTTGAGCGCATTCTCTTCTACCATACGATGGGTTGGTAGCCCGGCAATGAGAGCTATGTCCGGACTGCTTGCTTTGTTGTGGATTGGCTGTGCGGCCGCCAATGAGGCTTCAATCCAAACCCTCTATGCGGACATCCACCGCTTATTGCCCGGCACCTACACCAATGCGGTTCAGTTGGCGAGTCATGATGGCGGAGACGAAGCGTTTGCCCTGACCACCATCATCAAACCCCTGGCCAATCCGGAACTCGGCGAAACGCTCTTTTATCTTGAGGAATTTAGGGACAAAGATCCTGCTGCCGTGACCCGCATTCGCATCTATTCCTTCACGACGGAAGAGTCCAGGGTGCGGCTGCGGTTGTTGAACCCCCATGACATGGAAACCTTGCACGGCGCCCACGCCGATCTGTCCCGCGCTGAAAACTTGACTATGGATGACGTCAGGCTTGACCGTGACGCCTGCATGCTCGACGTGAGCCGTTACAATAGTGCCATTGTCGCCCACATGAGGCATCGGGCCTGCGACATCGGCGATATTTTTAACGATTATGAGCTGATCGTCGATCAAACCGGGTCGTGGACATGCTACGCCCGGCGTTTATTGTCTGATGACTGCCTGGTGTGGCTGCAGATGCCCGCTTTTCCCTGTGTTCGCCAGGAACGGGTTACAGCAGCCTCGCCTTAAAAATGGAGATTCACCATGCGTGACGTGTTGACCACCATTCTCCTGACTTTGTTTGCCGCTGCCTTTGCCTTGGGCGCGCAAGCGCAATCCATTGACTTGTTCACCAAGTCAACGACGGAAGTGGCGCCGGGGGTGTATTCCTACGGCGCATTCTCGGCCCGCAGTCTGTTTGTGGTCATCGACGACGGTGTCATTGCAACCGATCCTGTGAGCACGATGAACGCGGCGGATATGCGCGCGGCTATCGCCGAGGTCACCGATCAACCGGTGAAATATGTGATCTACAGCCATCAACACTGGGATCACGCATTGGGCGGAAAGCTCTTCAAAGACGAAGGCGCCACCTTCATCAGCCACGCCAATTGCATTCCTCACTTCCTGCGCCATCCCCACGACGATTTGATTCTGCCCGACTCAACCGTTTCCGGCGACAGCGAAATCACCCTCGGGGAAAGAACGCTGAAGCTCATGTATTTCGGCCCCAATCACGGGGACTGCATGCTGGTGATGCAGGTGGAAGGAACGGACGTGCTCTACATCAACGATCTTGTCACGCCCTATTCTGTCGGCCTCGGCTTCATGCCTGACTATGACCCGGGGGAATGGGTGCGCACGCTTAAGGAACTAGAGGCCATGGACGGCTGGACCGACTTCGTCGACGGTCATGGCATTCCTGTGGCTCCCAAGGAAGCGATGATCCAGCGCCGGCGTTACATAGAAGCGCTGATGCAGGCAGTGCGGGACGGTATCGCCGAGGGCCGGCGCATGGACGCGCTTTACGACACCATCGAGCTACCGGAAGAGTTCCGCGAGATGCGCGGCTATGAGGAACACCTGCGCCGCGCTGCCGAACGCATTTACCACTACTACACGATGGGGTGGTGATCATGATGAAAACAAACCTGGCATTTATAATATTGTCGATGCTGCTGCTATCACCGGCCGTGGCCCAAGAAAGTGAGCCGAGCATCGAAGAGTTGCTGAAACCGGCGCCCAACCCGGCGTGGAATGTCATAATCCGCACGGGCCAAAAAACAACCAAAATTGACGAAGGTCTGTATGTGTACCGTTACAAAGGAACGCGGAGCATTTTCATTGTCACCGATGAGGGTGTCATTGCCACAGATCCGGTCAGCTTAGAGCACGCTGAACATTATCGAGCTGCTATTGCTGAAGTGACCGACCAGCCCGTGAAGTACGTCGTCTATAGCCACGAACACTGGGATCACATTGTTGGCGGACAGATCTTTAAGGACGAAGGCGCGACATTCATCAGCCATGAGAATTGCGTCAAGCACTTTATTGAGTTCCCCCATCCCGATGTTGTCATGCCAGACATTACCTTTCCCGATGATTACGTCTTGGAATTCGGCGGGCGGTCACTGGAACTGCTTTATTTCGGACCAAACCACGGCAAATGCATGGTGGTGATGCGTCCGGATCCAGGTGACTATATCTTTACGGTCGACCTGGTCACGGCGGGAAGTGTTCCTTTCGGCGTCATGCCCGACTACTCGCCTCCTCATTGGATTCGCACGCTCAAAGAGATCGAAGCGTTGGACTACAAGGTCATGATCAACGGGCACGGGGCCCTGGTGTCGCATCCCTCAGCGATTACAGAACGGCGTATATACCTGGAAACATTGATGTCGAAGGTGAAAGCGGCGAAAGACGAGGGTCTCACTAGGGTCTGTTGACATTTAACGCATGGCGATGATGGTTGCGACGAGGTTGCAGTTTGCGGCGCAGCTGATGTCGGTCTTGTCGTAGCGTGTTGCGATGCCACGGAATTCCTTGATCTTGGCGAAGTAGTTTTCGATCAGATGTCGCCAGCGGTACATGTGCTTGTCGTAGGCCGCCGGCCGCTTCCTGTTGGCGAGCGAGGGAATGACGGCGCTTGCGCCACGTTGGTCCAGTTGCTCTCGCAGCCAGCCGGCATCGAATGCCTTGTCGGCGATGAGGGCATCGAAGTGAACGTCGTCGATCAACGGCTGGACGCCCATCATGTCGTGGCGCTGGCCAGGGAGCAGCACGAAGCGGACCAGACACCCCAGTGCGTCGACCAGGGCGATGATCTTGGTGGTCAATCCGCCCCGTGATCGGCCGATGGCCTGATTTTGAGTCCCCCTTTTGCGCCGCTCGCCTTCTGGTGAACGCTGACGATGGTGGCGTCGATGAGGGCATATTCGAAATCCGGTTCCGCCGACAACTCCTCGAACAGCCGCTCGAAGACACCCTTCTTCGCCCATCGGCGAAAGCGCTGGAAGACGCTGTTCCAATTGCCGAACGCCGGGGGCAGAGCGCGCCACGGCGACCCTGCGCGCACCCGCCACAAAACCGCCTCCAAAAACAGGCGGTTGTCCGCCGCCGTCACGCCACGGTCCGTCGCCTTGCCCGGTAGATGACGCCAAATTTTCTCCCAAACATTGTCCGTGATCACAAAACGCTCTGACTTCATCAAACACTCCTTGCAAAAGGAGGCTTGAATCACTTTTCCGCGACATTGGGAATCCACTAAATGTCAACAGACCCTAATGATGAAATCGTCGAGACTGTGCGCCTCCCACAGTTTGATTACTTGCGTGGCTACGATGCCGACATACAGGAAAACGTTTGGCGGGCCGTGGCCTTCTATCACATTGGATGGTGAATGACATGAGAACGACTGCTCTTTTGACCATAGCCATATTGTTCATTGCCCCACCCGTCTTCGCAGCGGAAGGTGGGCCGAGCATTGAGGAAATGATGAAACCGGCGCCGAACCCGTCTTGGAACGGGTTCATGCTGGCCGGTCATTCAACGACAAAAATCGACGACGGCCTTTATGCGTTCCGGTACACGGGCACCCGAAGCATTTTTATCGTCACCGACGAAGGGGTGATCGCCACCGACCCGGTCAGTGTCGAGCATTCCAGGATCATGCGCGAGGAAATCGCCAAGATCACCGACCAGCCGGTCAAGTATGTGGTCTATAGCCATGAACACTGGGACCACGCGCCCGGCGGACAAATCTTTAAGGACGAAGGCGCGACGTTTATCAGCCATGAAAACTGCGCCAGGGAATTCATCGACAACCCGCATCCTGACGTTGTCATGCCCGACATTACGTTCACCGATGATTACACCCTGGAGTTTGGCGGCCGGACGCTGGAACTCCTCTACTTCGGTCCTAACCACGGAGAATGCATGGTGGTGATGCGGCCCGACCCGGGGGACTACATCTTTGTTGTCGATCTGGTCACCTCCGGCGGCGCGCCCCTTGGCTTCTTTTCAGATTATTCGCCTCATCACTGGGTGCGTTCACTCAAAGAGATCGAAGCTCTGGACTACAAGGCCATGATCGGCGGGCACGGATCCCTTCTCTCCCACCCCTCGGCTGTGACCGAACGGCGCATGTATCCCCGTAGCCGCTGCGCTCGGCATGGTGCGAGCCGTCGATGACGACGCTTGCCCTCGTAGCTCCTCGTTGCGCGCGCTCTTGCAACGCCTCGGCCACCGTTGGGTGAGGTGGTCCCACTTGTTTGGACAGTCTGACGGCTTATCTAAGGTGTATTCCGCTTTCTGATCATGCCGTCAGAATCCTGTTTATCATATTTGATTTCTGTTGTTGGGCCTGTGGGGATGTGGGCAAGGCGATAGTCTTGTCCAACATATCCACAGGCTGCCCCGCCGCGTAGGCTTCCTCTGGCGTTTTGCCTCCGAGCGACGAATGGGGCCGCTCGGTGTTGTAGAACCCGATCCATTCGCCGATGACCCTCTCGGCGTGGAAGCCGTCGGTCAGCTCGTGCAGGTGAACTGTTCATCGATCTCACGCATCAGCGCGAGGTTCATCTCGCTCTCACCCTTGGGCGTGTAATAGAACGACGACCGGGAGATCGACAGCAGCGCACACTGCCTGCTGACCGATAATCCGGGATGACCCGGCTCGATCATGCCGCGTCTCACTTCACGCCCCAGGGCTTGAGCTGTCTGGACAAAAAATCGTTGGCCACAGCCAACTCCCCAATCTTGGCATGCAGTTCCTTCACCTGCGCTTCGTCGATCTCCGGTTGCCGGCGGCCACCACGGGCGAACAGGCCAGGAGCACCATCAAGCAGCGCACGCTTCCATTGATGAATCATCGTCGGGTGAACCCCGAACCGGCTGGACAGCTCGGATACGGTCTCTTCGCCCTTCAAGGCTTCAAGGGCTACTTTCGCCTTGAATTCCGGCCAGTGTTGCTTGCGTTTCGACATCTCTGATCTCCTTCTCTACGAAGACCAGAAGACAACAAAGTGTAGCTTACGTCAGTGTCCGATTCCCGGGGAGTAGCTCAGTCAGTGAACAGATTATCGTTGACATAATGCTGTTCCAGCTGCACATAATCGTTGATGGGGTCGTCAATATCGATGGTGTAGAAACCGATGCCGCTGGGATCGAGGCCAATACCATTTTCAAGATCGACCACGCTGATTTGAAGCATGCCTTTCGGCTGGATCATATCCGACGTCCAGGAACCCAGGTTCTCGCCGTCTGACCCATCGTAAAGAGTGATTGTAACGGTTCCTGCATTGCTACCATTATTGGTGACAGTATTGCATTACCTGATGGAGCTTTTGGTACGTTGCCCGCCTTCTCTCGTGGCGGTCTAAGGACCGAATTGAACATGGCTCAGTCCAGCGCTGGCGATGGTGGCACCCGCTATCAATCTTGGGTGCGTATCCATAACAACGGCGTAAACGCTGGCTCGGTTACGATCCATGTTATTGACGCCGAGACCGGCGACATGCTCGGCTCATGGGACTCAGACGATATCCCGGCTGGTGGTGCGATCCAAGTGTCAGCTGAGAATCTGGAAGACCACCTCGGTTACACCCCGGTGAGCGGCGAACAATACAACTTGATTGTTGAAGGTGGAATCAACGGTTACGTTCAGCACGTTATGTGGAACGCGGTTGACGGGTTGTTCTCTGACCTCTCCGGCTTCCGTGCTGGTGGCGGTCTGAACACGGCCCCGTAAGCCGAAACCAACCTTTTCTCTAAGAGTCTGGCCGGAAAAGAATCGTTTATTTTCATAACCTTGCTAGTCTACGGATGAAGACTTGGATGCTGGCGATCAGGAGCCAGGCAAGGGCGCTCTCGACGGTCGCCTTGAAGTCCTTCGCAAGGCGGCGGCTGCGCCCGAACCATGCGAAGGTGCGTTCGACCACCCAACGGCGCGGCAGCGCAACGAAGCCGTCCGCCTTGTCGTTGCGCCTGACGATCTCCAGCGCCCAGTCGCCGATCTTCTTCAGCGCCCCGGCCAGCTTAGGGCCGGCGTAAGCGCCGTCGGCGAAGATATGGCCGACCCCGGGAAACCACGCCCCCACCTCGGCGAGCAGCGACGGCGCACCGTCGCGATCCTGGATGTCAGCCTCGTGGACCACGGCACCGAGCAACCGCCCGCCAGTGTCCACCACGATATGGCGCTTGCGGCCCATCACCTTCTTACCCGCGTCAAACCCGCGCGGACCTCCGCTTTCCGTGGTCTTCACCGACTGGCTGTCGATCACCCCGGCAGTCGCGGCAGCGGCCCGCCCCTCGGCCTCGCGGGTGCGCGCCAGAAGCGCCCGGTTGACCTCCTGCCACGTCCCGTCGTCGCGCCACTTGTAGAAATAGTACTGAACCGAGCTGCGCGGCGGAAACTCGCCGGGCAGCATGCGCCACTGGCACCTGACCGGGATATAGGTGATGTCGGCGCACCAGACTTGGTTCGGCCGCTCGATCGTCAGGCCCTTGAGCCGGTATCTGCCGCAGTACTCACCCGATCTGAACCCGATCGAAATGGCGTTCTCCAAGCTGAAAGCCCATCTTCGCAGGATCGGAGCCAGAACCTTCACCGAAGTCTTTGCTGCAATCGGAGAAATCTGCGACATGTTCGATCCCGATGAGTGCCAGAATTATTTCAAAGCCGCCGGCTATGATTCACGGTAAAACCGAATGGCTATAAGTTGGCGATAGGCACCAATGATGGGGGATGGCACGAAACGTGTTGTCGGATTTCTCGGAATTCGTGATATACGCGGACGAGAGCGGCGATCACGGGCTGGTCGCGATAGATTCGCAATACCTGGTGTTCGCGCTGGTGTTCTGCGCGATGCGCAAGGCTGACTACATCGCAGGCGTCGTTCCCGCCGTTCAGCGTTTCAAGTTCGACCTCTGGGGCCACGACGCGGTCGTCCTTCATGAACACGACATCCGCAAGAGCAAGGGACCGTTTGCGATCCTGCTAACCGACAGGGAGTTGCGCGAACGGTTTTATGGCGATCTGAACCGCCTGGTCCAAGCGGCGCCCATGACGATATTCGCCGCCGTCATCAACAAGGGCGGCCTTCGAACGAGATATGCCGACACCCGAAATCCCTACCAGCTCGCACTGCATTTCTGCATGGAGAGGCTGCACGCCATGTTGAGCGACGAGGGGCAGCACGGCAGGACTGTCCACGTAATCTTCGAGAGCCGAGGCCGGAATGAGGACCGGGAGCTTGAACTCGAGTTTCGCCGGATCGCCGCCAACGACAGCGCCACTGGCCGAGAGGACTTCGGACTATTCGACTTCCAGCCGGTGTTCGTACCGAAGGCAGCGAATTCCGTCGGCCTGCAACTCGCAGACCTGACGGCCCGGCCCATTGCGTTGTCGTATCTGCGCCCGGAACAGCCCAACCGGGCGTTCGAGATCGTCCGGCCCAAGATCGGTGGATTGGCTCAACTGCCGTGAGCGCGCGATGCGGGAAAAACAAAAGGGCCCCGGAAGCTCCAGGACCCATCTGTCGACCGGGAAATTCCCAATCCTTAATTCTACATATAGGCGCCGGCCGCTACGCCCGCAAGCGAATTCCCCTAATTCCCAGATAAGGTTTTGGCTGAGTCGGATAAATCGCGCACACTGCGGGTGAAAGTGGCAATATTGCCGTTGAGAATCGGTAAAATCCTTGCTCCGGTCGGCGCTGGCACGCGCAAGAGGACACCAAGCGGATGGCCTTTTCCGCGGCCCGTCCGAACGTACGCGTTCGGCGCTCGGGGAATATTAGACCTCGGCAGATTTTGTGACGTTCTCTCAAATATCAGTTTCTTAAGCCGTTGATGTTGCCCGCCCTTGTTTCTTTTCATCCTCAGCGATCTGGGCCAGTTGGTAGCCGAGGTGCTTGGCTCGCCGGGCCATGTGCGCGAATGTGCGGTTGAGACGGCGTTGCTCATAGACGTCTACACCCTGTTCCACATGTTCTTCGCCAAGCGTTAAGCGGATAACCTTCTCCAGGACTTGCCCGAAGCCTGTCCCCCGACTACCCAACGCTTATCAGTGCTCGAGCACGGTTCAGCCATGACCTTAGGGACCGGTGCGGACGCTGGCCAATTGGTGGAACTTAATGCAAGCGCGGTGGTGAAATCAGCCACCGTGGAAGTCATGCATCCTGCCTTCGAAGATAACGCTTTTGAAAGCATTACCTTGGGAAGTGGGACCGGTGCGATGACCGTCTTAGCGTCTTCCGATGATGAGGACGCCAAGGTAGTCGAGGACGGTAAAGCTACATTCTCTATAAGTGAAGGCAGTTTCATGCCTCGTCCGGCGCCTGGCATGCAAGCACCTATGGGAATGCCTATAAGCATTAAATTCGATGGAAGGAATCGCATAGATGGCTGGTCTCCCAGCCGTTCTCCCGGTTTGCATCACGAATGCCGGCGGATAGGGTAAGTTGTCAACGGCGGTTGCGCCATCAGCCCTTGCCTTTGGTTTTGGTCTTGTTGGGCTGGGCGTGTTTCTCAATGAATTCGATGATCATGCCCGCGATGTCTTTGTTGGTGGCCCCTTCAATCCCTTCCAAACCGGGTGAGGAATTCACTTCCATCACCACTGGCCCGTGATTGGACCGCAGCATGTCGACACCGCAGACGTTGAGCCCCAAGGCCCTGGCCGAACGCACGGCTGTGGACCGCTCCTCCGGTGTGATCTTTATGGTTGTCGCGGAACCACCCCGGTGCAGGTTGGAGCGGAAGTCATCCGGCGCTCCGGTGCGTTGCATGGCCGCCACCACTTTGTCACCGATAACAAGGGCACGGATATCCGTACCGCCGGCCTCTTTGATGAATTCCTGAACGAGAATGTTGGCATTGAGCCCGCCGAATGCTTCGATCATGCTTTTGGCAGAAGATTGGGTTTCGCCTAAGACCACACCAATGCCTTGTGTGCCTTCCAAAAGCTTGATGACACAAGGTGCGCCACCCACGATATCGATTAAATCCTCCGGTGCTCCGGTTTTGTGGGCGAAGGCTGTCACCGGCAAACCGATGCCTCTTCTTGATAGAAGCTGCATGCTGCGCAGCTTGTCCCGGGACCGGCCGATGGCGACGGACTCGTTGAGAGGATAGACCCCCATCATTTCGAACTGCCTCAACACGGCGAGACCGTAAAAAGTGATGGACGCGCCGATGCGCGGGATGACCGCATCCACGCCCGTTATTTTTTCGCCCCCATACCGGACCTCAGGCCGGTGAGAGGCAATGTTCATATAACAGCGCAGGGTGTTGATGATTTCGATATCGTGACCGCGTTCCTCCGCCGCCTCGACCAGACGTTTGTGGGAATAGAGGTCGGGGTTCCGGGCCAGCATGACCAGTTTCATGGGGGCGTCTCCTTGACTCTTGGGGCGGCCTGTGCCGGTTAAAATTTCAGCTTGGTTCAAAGCGCTATATAGCGCTCTTCCTTCTTACTGTCTCACGTTTTTCTCATGACGAACGATCGGCCCGGGTCCACCACATAACGCCGGCGGATGGCCTGACGGCCGAGCAACATGCGAAAGCCCATCTCATCCCGATTGGTGAGGGTCAATTCGATGGGCCATTGCTTTTCGCCAAGCCACACTGTCGCGCGGATGACATAGCGTTCCGTGGATTTGCCACCGGAGTCCGTCACCGTCCGCTTGTCCACCACCAAGGCCGTACATTCAATTTCCGGCTTGCGGCGGCGCTGCAAAGGGTGAACATAAAACTTGACGTACTGCGCGTTGTCTTGTGTGAACGGCCTGATCCGGAAGGCGTGGAGGGACGAGGTTCGAGCGCCCGTATCCACCTTCACCGTGATCTGGTCGATGCCCAGGTCGGGCAAGCCCACCCATTCGCGCCAGCCGATTACAGTCTTGCCGCTGTATTTTGATTTTGAGCGTTTTTTAACGGCGCGCTTCTTAACGGACCGTTTCTTAAGTGGATGAGCCACGCTTACCGGATCCGCGCCAGGCGGAACTGGGGCTGATTGTCGGGCTGGATGGGAAGGCTCAAAGACTCTTTCATGGTCCAGGCCAGCCGCTGATGATGCAGGGGAATGTACACCTGTGACTCTTTGAGCCGCATCCAGGCGTCGTTGATCATGCGGTCCCGTTTGTTCAAGTCCGTTTCCACCGCCATGCCGTCGATCAAATCAAACAGCACCGGATCATTGAGGCCCGTGCGGTTCCACGCCCGGTTGGGCATGGCGAGAAAGTCCAGATGGTAGTGACTGTCCATGGTGCCGGAGCCCCACCCCAAAAGGTAAAAGTCCGTCGTATCGTTTTGGATCTTGGGGAAATGGAGAGTCTTGGACTTGGCGTCGAGACGCACCCGCACGCCGATGCGCGCCAGCATGCCGACCACCGCCTGACAGATGGCTTCGTCGTTGTGGTAACGGTCGTTGGGGCAGTCAAGGGTAACGGAAAACCCATCCGGATAACCGGCTTCGGTGAGTAACGCACGGGCCCGCTCGGAATCGAACGGAGGCATAGCATTGATCTCTTCCGTGTAACCATGAACTCCCGGCGGCAGGAGCATTCCGGCCGGTTCCGCCATGTTTCTCATGATGCGTGCGACGATGGCCTCCCGGTTGATGGCCATGTTCATGGCCTGCCGCACACGAATGTCGGCAAAGGGATTGCGGCCCTTGATGTCAGACGAAGCAAGTTCTGCAACGCCGACGTTCATGCCGATAAAAATGGACCGGACTTCCGGTGTGGACTGGACTTTGAGGCCCGACGTGCGGCGTACCCGGTTGAGGTCCTGCACCGGAGTGTCGAGCACGAAATCCAGTTCACCTGACAACAGTGCGGCGACCCGGGTGGCCGCGTTTGACACCGGAGTGTGAATGATACGATCCACATTGTGCGGGTTGTCTGCGTTCAATCCCCACCAGGACTCGTTTTTGGAAATCATCGTGCGCACTTCGGGCTCACGCAAATCCAGCACAAAAGGTCCCGTGCCGTTGGTATGCCGCACGGCATAAGTCTCCTGGCCGGAGGCGGTATCCTGCGGTTCGGTGACACCGTGCTCTTCCGCCCAGCCGCGGGACATGATGTAGATGTCCGTCACCTGCTGCGGCAGGATCGGGTTGGGACCGGTCGTGGCGATGCGCACCGTGTGTCCATCGACGGCGCTCACCTCCCGCACCGTGCCGATGATTTCTTTCATATCGGAAGAAGGATTGAGCGCCCGTTGAAAACTGAACACAACGTCGGCGGCGGTCAACGGACGGCCGTCGTGAAAGGTGATCCCTCGGCGCAACTGAAATTCCCAGACGGTGGGATCGTCCGTTAAATCCCAGGACAGGGCGAGCCCCGGCTCCAAAGCCATGGTCTGGGACCTGAGCACCAGGGATTCATAGATCTGTTTGTTGACCGCTAGGGTCATGCCCTCGTTCTGGGCATGGGGGTCCATGGTCATGGCATCACCCTGGGAAGACCAGCGAATGAGGTTTTCCGCAACGGCTGTAGAGACGCTAGACGCAACAAACATAAGGGCAAGGGCAAAACGACGCATATAACGGCTCAAGGGTTGTGAACGGTTCATCTGGTGTCGGCTAGGAGGCCTGCCCGAGTCAAGACGAGACCTGGCACGGGTCTTGCGACCACCGTAGGGCACGCTCACAGCATTTTCCACTATTCATGGTGCATATCCAGCAGCTACGAAGAAACTCCGGTATTCGTCCGGAGATCCTATGAGGGTGAGTCGGGAGACCGGCGCTACGGTGCCGTCTCGCCAACCTGTTGCGAACTCTTCGACCCAAACGAATGCTGGAACTACCTCAAAGACACTGGCTACGTTGCAGATTAGCCGCCCGATGTTCTAGCCGCCACTTTGAGGTTGTGATGTCGGGTAGGACACTGGCGCGCACACCCTTAGGCGGAGGGTTTTCAACCCCGCCCTTTCGGTTGCGAGGTGGGGTTCACAGTTCCGCCATAGGCCACGTTTCCAGCGTCCCCCCTAAAATTCCGTACGTCCGGTTTTCCCGGGTACGGCTTCAAGCATCAGGCACCCATGACGAGTTCGGTACGTGGCCTTCCGCTGAACACCTGACGCTTAAGGCTGACCCGGCCATGCCCGTAAGCCGTCCTGCGTTTGCCACGTCCTTCGGCCGAGCCGAAGACCCCGATTTGCGGACGGTTACTGCGCACCGCCTGCGTCAGCGCTTCCATCTCGGCCACCTGAGCCCTGAGGCCCTCGCTCGGGGCGGGTTATGTTGTCCCACCCGTCAACGCTTAGTCGGCCTCATCCACCAGTCAGGAGAACTCCACATCCTTTCCCTTTTCCGGTTATGGATACGGTCCTTGACATTCAAGGGTCACATCATCCTGTCTGTTCTCCTCACCTTCCGGACTTTCACTGCTGAACCTTCCCGGATTGCCACCGTCTATACGTCGGGGGACCCGATGCGTGCACCTCAGTTCTTCCGCACCGGCTCTGGCCATCGGGTCGCCACGACACCCTTGGCGTCCACCATTTTTTTCCCGCCAGTCAGCTTCCAGGCGGGGCCATTGTTTCGCCGCTTCAGACAAACGTTCGCTTTCGCTGCGGCCCTCCGGTTTGCTCGCCACCCTAGCTGACCTGAACCGGGACGGCGCTGTGTCCTTCCCAGCCCATGATGGCTTCTACATCCCAGCTCGCTGGCCTCGGGTCGCCCCGGGACCAGTGGGATATGCTACGGCGCCAAACTGAGAATTGCGCCGGCGGGACTTGCACCCGCTGGTTCAGCAGCTAGTCTCGCTGCACCGTGATGTCCATGGCTCTCTCCATGGCCAGGAGAAAGATACCCATGCCACCGATTAACCCGCCAACGGTTTGGAAGTTCTGCATAGCTATTTTGTGTCAGCTAACTGGGTTGCCGGTTCTGTAAGGGGTAAGAACCGGTCCACCACGACGGATGTAGCGATGTCCCCCGTTACATTTACGGTGGTGCGCATCATATCGAGGATGCGGTCCACACCGAGAATCAATGCAATACCGGCCGAAGGAATACCGAGCCCGCTCAGGATGGAAGCGAGAATGACGATGCCAACGCCGGGTGTACCGGGAGATCCAATCGCCGCTCCGGTCGCGGTAACGACAATAAGAAGCATGCCACTGAGGCCGATATCCACTCCAAATACCTGAGCCAAAAATAGTGCTGCTACCCCCTGATACAACGCTGTACCACCCATGTTGATGGTCGTGCCCAGTGGGATAACGAAGCGGGCAACAGCTTCTCGAACCTTTAGTTTTTCTTCGACCACGGTTAAAGACAAAGGCATGACGGCAGCGGAACTGGACGTGGACAAGGCTAGCAATTGAACTTCCTGTACCTTCTTTAGGAAGCCGCCAATGCCGTCTTTACCCAATAGGCCCGCCAACGCCACATACAGGGCAAGAAGTACCAGCAATCCAGCAAATACCGTAAGTACGTACACGCCCGTCCCGATCAGAGCGGCCAATCCAACACGAGAAGTGACCTGAGCGAGCAAACCGAAGAACCAACGTAACGATGGCCATACAGGCTGCTTGCAGGGAGGCCAAAATATCGAGAATGGGGCGACGCTGTTCAGCCGTTGTCATCACCATGGCAATACCGAAAATCATGCCCATGACGACGATCTCCAGCATGTCACCGCTGACAAGGGTCGTTAGTGGATCACGGGGCAGAAAGTCAACAATGACATCCGGAACCTGGCTGACACTCGGCATTTCCGCGCGGGGTTGGGCAGCGATAGGTTGAGATGCATCCACACCCAGATTTGCCTGAAGCCTTACGCTATCAACCATGGATCCTGGTTGAATTAGGAGCGCAACCGTAATCCCAATGGCGACAGCGGCGATTGTCGCGCCTAAAAATAACAGGACCGTAATCGCACTGATCCGACCCAGTTGCCCGCCCCCTTCACCCGCAGCAATCCCGCGGATGACGGACGCGACGACTAACGGAATGACCACAAACTGGATAGAAGCCAGGAATAACCGACCTGGCAGAGCCAGCCAGTTACCAATTGCTTCTGCTATTCCCCGCTCTACCAGGGCAACACCCGGCCCCAGAAGAATGCCGGTGCCAATACCTAGGATCATCCCAACCAGCACCTGCAGCCACAATCGCTCACGGAGCAGTTTTGTTGTGTATGCCACCAGTTCCGGAAGAGATCTGGCAAAGTCTTGTGAGTCTAAGAGTCTGGCCGGAAAAGAATCGTTTATTTTCATAACCTTGCTAGTCTACGGATGAAGACTTGGATGCTGGCGATCAGGAGCCAGGCAAGGGCGCTCTCGACGGTCGCCTTGAAGTCCTTCGCAAGGCGGCGGCTGCGCCCGAACCATGCGAAGGTGCGTTCGACCACCCAACGGCGCGGCAGCGCAACGAAGCCGTCCGCCTTGTCGTTGCGCCTGACGATCTCCAGCGCCCAGTCGCCGATCTTCTTCAGCGCCCCGGCCAGCTTAGGGCCGGCGTAAGCGCCGTCGGCGAAGATATGGCCGACCCCGGGAAACCACGCCCCCACCTCGGCGAGCAGCGACGGCGCACCGTCGCGATCCTGGATGTCAGCCTCGTGGACCACGGCACCGAGCAACCGCCCGCCAGTGTCCACCACGATATGGCGCTTGCGGCCCATCACCTTCTTACCCGCGTCAAACCCGCGCGGACCTCCGCTTTCCGTGGTCTTCACCGACTGGCTGTCGATCACCCCGGCAGTCGCGGCAGCGGCCCGCCCCTCGGCCTCGCGGGTGCGCGCCAGAAGCGCCCGGTTGACCTCCTGCCACGTCCCGTCGTCGCGCCACTTGTAGAAATAGTACTGAACCGAGCTGCGCGGCGGAAACTCGCCGGGCAGCATGCGCCACTGGCAGCCGCTGCGGGCCATGTACAGGATCGCGGTCATCACTTCCCGCATATCCGTCTTGCGCGGGCGGCCCAGAGCCCTTGCGGGCGGCATATGGGGTTCGATCACGCACCATTCGGTATCGCTCAGATCGCTTGCGTAGCGGTGCGCCTCGCGCTCATATTTCTCACGAGTGGCGTCAGTCCACATCTTGTTATCCTCCTTGCTGGCGAACACAACAAGGGAATCACAAGGGACTGATTCCACTCAATTCTTTTTCGGTCAGGCTCTGAGCTCGGTTGGGCAGAAATGTGGGCTTCTGTGGACATTCCTATCTTCCAGTTTTCATAATGCTTGGTAGTAAGTCTTATAGCGATGTTTCTATGACGTTACACAACGCGTCGATTCGCAATACCGTCGAGCAGTTTACCGAGAATATCCGCACCCGTAATAACACGCCGCGTTTCACCCCACAGAAGGATCACATCATCTACAATGACTTTGTCAGCCTTTGATGGAATGGCGTACTTCAATCGGGACAAAGCCCATCCTAGTGATCTGTCTTTTGATGTTGTAACAATCGGGCTGTGGCAGAAGTTTATGGGTTTGGTTTTGGAAGGATGCAAAAATACGTGACGTACGTGACGCAAGAAGCCATCAACGTCGAGAACGAGTTTAGGTACATCGTCCGAATCAGTAAGAACCACCCATTTCTTGCCCGACCTATCTACAGCACTAAGAAATGGATCTTCTGTTGACGATTCAAACTCAGGAAACACGGGCTCATCGTCACGCCATTCCAACACCAAAATACTATCAGGATCAACAGGTCTGCCTTCAGATACGACTGGCAAATCGTCAATCGAAAGAAAATTTAGCGCGCCCCGACCTTCCAAACGGTCTATATCTGCTGCATCTGGCGAAATCAATATGTCGTTGTATGAGTTCACGTAAGTCATGTTCCCGTAAGTAATGAACACCTTCTTTGCCGAGCCAAAAATCAAGCATCAAAGCAAAAGGTTTGGCGACCGGATAGAGAATAAACTGATAGAGACGAAGCACGGGTGAAAGGATCGATGCAACCTTTAATGCATTCCGGGAGAAATAGGCCTGGGGCACTATTTCGCCGAAAAAAGTAATCACAACAGTAGAAAAGACAAACGCACTAACACCTGCGAGAACGCTGTCTGACAGTAAAGTAAGTAAAACGTTTACTCCGACATTTCCCCACAAGATTGTTGTTAATAGAAAATTGGAATCTTCCCGCAATTGAAGGACTTTTTCAGCTGTTACGTTCCCTGCTGAATGTTCAATTTCAAGCCTGAGGCGGCTTAGACTAAACAAGGCAAGATTCATGCCCGAAAAGATCGCGGACTGCGAAATGCACACTGCAATTCCTATCCAAATGAACAGATCCGCCCCGTTTAACGCCACACTTCCTACCCCTAATTCATTGGTGTTGGCTGATACCAGGGTCCTGGCATGCCATGCTTTCTACTCGACAGCTGGATAATCGCCCAATCCCAAGCCTTCGAGATGTTCTTCATGGAATGTTTGAATTGCGTCGGCTACCTCGGTGGAATCCTCGAAGCGAGCAATGTGATACAGTGCGTCACCCTCAGAAATCACTGGTAAATTGGCGCGTCCGATGATGATGCCCGTGAACGGTGCGACCACATTACTTTCGGCCTCTCCAAAAGCGTCAGCAACAATTCCCAGCACGTCACCCTGTTTTACGCGGATACCGACTTTGGCAGTGGCACGGAACACACCCGATTGTGGAGCGCGTACCCAGGATGATGACTTTGCTTCCAACGGATCAACGGGCGCTGCCTTACGCTTATGTTTGGGGAGCATTCCAATTTCACGCATGACGTTGCGGATACCGCGCACGCCCGCCCGTACGGCTAGGGGATCAAACCGCAGTGCTTCACCAGCTTCAAATAACAACATGGGAATTCCTTGTTCTGCTGTGACTTGGCGTAAGGAGCCGTCGCGCAGATTTGCATTGATTATCACCGGAGTACCAAAGGCGATTGCCAACCGCTCCGTTTCAGGATCATCTAAATTGGCGCGGATATGGGGGTGATTGAAACGATGGTTGCCACCAGTGTGAAGATCAATGCCATGGGTACAGTTATCAACGATCTCAGTTTTGAACACATGGGCTAATCTCGCTGCCAGTGACCCGTGTTGGGTCCCGGGAAAAGAGCGATTTAAATCACGTCGGTCGGGCAAGTATCGAGAATGTGTATGAAATCCGTAGACATTGACAATTGGTACAGCAACTAAAGTGCCTTTAAGCCGTTTCATGCCCGGACGGCGCAACGTTTGACGAATAATTTCCACACCGTTGATTTCATCACCATGGATAGCCGCGGAGACAAAAAGAATTGGGCCGTCGCGGCGTCCGTGTATCACATGCACCGGCATGGTCATGGGCGTATAGGTGGAAAGATTGGGCAAAGCGAGACTGAGGGTCTCTTGCGTACCCGCCTTGACCTCTGTGCCGCAAATCTCAAACGGTGGGCGCCTCATTAACCCTTACCTTTTGTTTTGGTTTTATTTGGATAGGCATTTTTCTTATATACCGCCCTCACGCCAAAACCCGAAATTTGTCGTGGGTTATGAGGCTGAAATTGTCTGATACCTGGTCACGGAATGTTCTCCATTCCCTTGGGATGGTTTCCCGCATGAATGCCAGGACGGCGTCTGCGAATTGCTTTTGAGTTGGGTAATGTCGGTTGTGGGTGACGTATTTGTGCAGGACAGCCCAGAGGCGCTCGATGGGGTTGAGATGTGGACAATATGGCGGCAGTGGGATCAAGTGGAGTCTACAGTCTGGCCTCGCCAGGAAGTTCCTGACGTCCGGCCCTTTGTGATAGGCGGCATTGTCCCATAAGACATGTATGAGACGCTTGTCGGGGTTGCGTTCTTCGATTTTGGCCAGAAGCTGCGCAGCACTCTTACCATCAACCGTGGTCGGTTCGACAAAGGGCGCGTCGAAGGTTTCGAGATTGAGCGCGCCGTGAATGTTTACACGCCCTCGCCCTGCCGTGCCGAGCACAGCGGGGTTCGACCCGGCCTTCACCCATCCAAAGGCAGGTTTGGACTGGTATTCCGGGTGCACCGCATCTGCGAAGTAGACGGCTTCGTCGGCGGGCAGGTCTCGCATCAGCTTCTTGTAGAGCGCAATGAATGCAGCCTGACTTTCAACTGACGCAACGCGCGGCAGGGCCTTGGGCTTGCGATACTCGAACCCCAGGCGGGACAACACCTTGAGGCACCCGCAGTGAGAATACTCCAGACCAAATTCAGCAGAGATGTAGGCTCTGATCTCAACCGTCGACCGGCAAAACCGTCCGTCAAGCCAGTCGCACAGTGCAGTTTCCTGACCAGCCGTCAGCCGGGAATGGCCGCCTTTCCAGCCATCAACCGCAAGCGACTCCCAGCCGTTCTCCCGGAAGGTCTTGTACCAGCCCCGAACCGTATCGTCGTCCAGGTACAAAAACTCGGCGATCATCTGACAGGATTTGCCATCATCCAGAAGAAGGATCGCATTCGCACGTCGCCCAACTCCATGATCTTCGCGATGACTGCGCACGCAGGCCTCAAGCTCGCGACGTTCCGGAGAAGTGAGAAAACCGGGATGGATCATTGGATTACCTGTCTCGGACGTGGGTTGTTGTTGAAGCTCTTGGCATAGATAAAAAGTCTAGGGTGTGAACCCAATTCAATGTCTTGATTTTACCTAAGCAGGTGTGATTCACAGCCTCTTTTATTGGAGGCAAGAGTGGCACGGTTTGATTTGACAGATGAGGAGTGGTCGGTGATCGGCCCACTTCTTCCCGAACAGGGACGCGGTCCTCAGCGTAAGGATGACCGTCAGGTCTTGAACGGTATCTTCTATATTCTGCGCACGGGTGCCCCATGGCGGGACTTACCGGAGCGTTACGGCCCGCGGACCACGGTCTATATGACACAGATCTGGAGAAGCTGTTTGCGGTTGTGCGAGAGGTCGTCGCCAGCCATCCCATGGTATTGAGTGGTGACGATATCCCAATAGAAGAGCGGCCAGATGCTGAGATTGCCGGATTTGGCGAGTCAGGCATCGACATACTCGTTGAGTTTTGGATGGAAGCGATTGATGATGGCAAGTACCGTGTTGGTGCCGATCTGATGCTCATGATTTGGATTGCACTCAAGGAAAATGGCATCCACATACCGTTCCCCCAGCGCGAAATTACAGTCCTGTCAGACAAAAGGCCTGGCCCGGTTTCGTGACCCGTACGTTGTTTGAGCAGGCCTTATACTGCTTGCTTTATCTTCATCTTTCACATTTGATCAGCTCGACAGTGGTATTGGTGTTACTTTGCTTTCCCGCGTCAGCGCAAACAACGGACTCCCGATCAGCGTCCGACATACAATTTACGTATTCCGTCGAGATTCAAGGCGCACCAGATTCGCGAACACAGTCCCTATTGCGTGAGGTGTCCCAGATTCGCGCATTGAGAGAACGCCCTCCCGCTACCCGACTTGGTTTAAACCGCCGTATTCGCGCCGACGAAGCCCGTTTCCGAGACGTGAAGCGTTCAGAGGGATACTACTGAGCCCGCATCTTTTCTGTTCAAGAACGAAGTGGCGGGAGTGGCAACAAGATCACCGTAATGGTTGATCCTGGGCTGCAACTGAAGGCCTTTTAACTCAGCCGCCAAGCTGTCCGACGAACCGAGGCCACCTCACCCTTCCTGGCCCTCACGGTCCTGATTCTTTTGTCCATATGAAACCGTGCTATTAGTTTATTGTTGATTTCATGCCTTTCCTGGCCGATAGGTCATGAAGTCAACCGATTCAGCCCCGTGGGGTTTATAGGGTTTGTCATCAACCCTTTCCTTCCCTCACGGGGCTGTTTTGGTATTAAAGCATATAAGTCCCAATACATGGGGATGACAATGCAACCTTAAAGGGGATGCAATGACCAAAAGTACGCATTCAGGATTCACCAACAAGAACAATCAAACCGTCATGCGGAGAACCAGCAAGAAGGGAAACTTCCGCCAGTACGTATACGTCATGCGCTGCGGAAGTTGCGGGCGCTTTTATGGAGAGCTGGGGATAAAGATTGTCCACAGAAAATGTCCGTCCTGCCAAGAGGGACGCCCGGGAGTGGATTATTCTGATATGGACAGGGTCTCATGACAGTTAAGTTTGAAGAGGTGTTTTCCATCTCTCAAGCAGCATTCCCGACCTGAGTGGCACGAAGCTCATCCGTTCTCCAGAGCGCAGGTGGGAAACGGGTTGATGCGCGGTTCATAATTCTTGGGCGTCAACTCCAAGGTTTGGCGATACGCCGTCATCAAGAGGCATTGTCAGAGCAAATAGATAGTGCGAACGCTCTTGAGCGGTTGTTTTCTGGGTTCAAGCACTAAGACGTTTGTTCGCTTGGAATTGACCAAATTAGGCGCGGCTCGGAACGGCGAAAACTCACCACACTAAACCAACAAGTCAATTGGCGCCCATGAGCGGATGGGCCGGCCCGGCATCCGCCGTCTACCCGCGATCACTCAGCCCGTGCCGTTCACCTCGGAGGGCTCATCGTCGACCGTCAGCAGGATCAAGGCACCGACAATCAGGAAAGGCATCACCGTTGCCAGGCCCCAGCGATGGCCGGCGGCCAGCACCACGACGCCATAGAGCCAGGGGCCAAGGAATGCAGTGCTCTTGCCTGCGAAAGCGTAGAGGCCGAACATCTCCGCCTCCCGGCCCTGGGGCGCGAGCCGGCCCATCAGCGACCGGCTCGCCGCCTGCGCCGGCCCGAAGAACACCCCCATGATCCCGCCGAGGACATAGAACCAAGTCTTGTCCCCGGTCAGCAGCATCGGAACCCCGCACGCCGCCACGCCGGCGAGGCCGATCAGCACGGTGGGCTTCGGCCCGAGCCGGTCGTCCAGCCAAGCGAAGGCGAAGGCGCCGATGCCGGCGGTGACGTTCACCAGGATGCCGAACGTAAGGATTTCCTCGAGGCTCATGCCGAATACCGCAGCCGCGTAGATCGCGCCCACCGCGAAGATCGTGTTCAGCCCGTCGATGTAGAAGATGCGGGCGATCAGGAAGCGCGCGATGTTCCGGTGCCGACGCACATTGACCAGGGTGTCGCGGAGTTCGTGCAGCCCGGCGCCCACGGACCGGCCTAGGGACAGTCCCGCGCCCGGCGTGTCGGTGGTGAAGACGAACAGCGGCAGGCTGAACACCAGCACCCACATGGCGACCACCGGTCCGGATATGCGGATATGCTCCGCCGCCTCCCTATCGAGTCCGAAGGGCGCGGTCCCGGGCTGGACGAACACGAACAGCAGCATCACCAGGCAGGCCAGCCCGCCGATATAGCCCAGCCCCCAGGACCAGCCGGACAACCGGCCGATATGGCTGGCCGGTGCAAGACCCGGCAGCATCGCGTTGTAGAAAACGATCCCCATCTCGAACGCGACCACGCCGACGAAGGCGGCGGTGAGCACCAGCGCCGTCGAGCCGGCGCCCGGCGCGCCCCACCATAGGGCGGTGGCGGCGGCGGCCATCGTCAGCGTCCAGAATACGATCCATGCCTTGCGGCCCCGGCCGCGGTCGGCAATCGCGCCGAGGACTGGGCTCAGGATCGCGACGGCGAAGGCGGCCGCACCCTGCATGAACGCCCACTGCGAGGCGCCGGCGATCTTGTCGGCCGCGATCGCCTCCGCGAAATAGGCGGCGAAGATAAAGGTCGTGACCACGGTGGTGAAAGGCGAGTTGGCCCAGTCGTAGAGTGCCCAGCCGAAGGCGGACCTGCGCCCTCCCGTCCAAATCGAGCCCTGTGTCCCAGCAGCCATGGCTGCTCCTTCCGGTCGATGCTCCCGTTCGCGGGCGATAGAGCCAGTTCACCTGGCCGAAGGACCGGAACCGGTCTCCACGCGCGTCCGCGCCGCCCTCTTTGTAGAGCAGCATTGCGGAGAAGGCTCGCATGAATCGCCGGGGCGCAGCCGGCCGTCAGGAATTCGGACCGTCGCGGAGGCAAAAGAGAATGCACTGAGGCGGTCGACCGAAGAACGGACCGGTGACCACTCTGTGCCGTTTGTCCTAAAGACTGCTGAAATTTAAACGCCGATTAACACGCTCACCTAATGCCGTATCTCAGGGATGAACCCGGTCTCCATCCGTTCGTTTTCTTCCTCAGCCATGACGGTACCGTCAGCCACAGCGGCCGTGAGCTCACCGGCAGTGGCGCCTGCACGTATCGCTGCAAAGGCGGCCCATTCCAGCAAGGAGACGGCCACACACTTGAGACAATAATGCTTCGCGTTGGCGGCGTCCGGCAATTGGTTTAGTGGCACGGTTTCAATCAGGTCGTGGATTTCATCGCTGTGTCCGTCAAGGTGTTTGAGTTTATCAAACATGGCCATCCTCCCTACTTAACCGTTCTGCAACTGACCCGCTGCGAGAGCCTGGGCATCTTTGCAGCCTTTTGTTCAGTCTGCAGCGCCAAGCCATATAACCTGCCAGCATCTCATTTTTCTTAGTAGTGCTGGAGGCCTGATGCCTGGGTTACACCAATGTCTACTGACCGCTGGTCTCCGTGCATTGCCGGATTAGCGGCTATGACGCTGGAAAGAAGGTCAAAGGTCGCAAGCGCCATGCTGTCGTCGATACCACCGGCATGCTCTTCGGTCTCGTCGTCCATGCAGCCGATGCCCAGGACCGCGACGGCGCGGCGGCCGTGCTGAAATCCATACGCCATGCCTGCCCATGGCTGCGCCACCTGTTCGCCGATGGCGCCTATGCCGGGCCGAAGCTGCACGCTGCCCTGAGCGGGATCGGAAAGTGGACGCTCGAAATCGTCAAACGCTCCGACACCACAAAAGGTTTCGAAGTCCTCCCCCGACGGTGGGTCGTCGAACGCACCTTCGCATGGCTCGGACGCTGTCGCAGGCTCGCAAAGGACTGGGACAAGTCCATCGCCTCCAGCGAAGCTTGGATCAACATCGCTCACATTCGACTCACAACACGAAGACTCGCAAGGTATTGTCAACATTGAACGAGTTTCGAGTCAGGCTCTTAGACTACCGGCGACAAAAGCCTTGGCACACTCATAGTGCCAGTTGGTTCTGGTTGCCGTGTGGAATCTCTGGACCTCACATCCACCCGCACTCGGCGCGCTTAGGGAGTTGTACCATATGGTTCTAGATCTTTCGACGCCCTCTGATAAGGTGCAAAACAGACTGACATAATCTTTTCCGCCGAAGAATATGATGGGTTCAGCAATTCCATTCGGGAGCATACGGAAGTCATTATATTTGTCTTGCTCACGCCTGCGCTTGTAGGTATCAGCGCTGGAACTGAAAGTGATATCGTAAAACGGCGTCAGGAAATCCGCTCTAATCAAGCCCCAGCCTGCGGAAAGAATATACAGTTGCTCCAAACCGCAATGGTTCGCCAACAGTTCGTAGGTCGAATTCTCATAGAGTTGCCAGGCCGGAAGGAGGCCGAGAGGGTTGTTGCCCGGATTGGCGTTATATTTGTATAAGGCGGTTCGCCACGAATTGTCGGAGTCGGAAGGATCGTCCGGCCGCGCAAAGACCTGATCGTCGCTTGCTGGCGCGATCCCGGGATTGGCAACGAACATCACCTTTCGGCCATCGAGGCTGCGAAGATAACCTGCGTCTGGTCTTTTTTTGGCAGCACATTGGATGACGACAATCATGGCTGCCTCCCCACACGCCCGATGAGACGTGCCATAGTCTCCAGAAACGCCGGCTCATGGATCTCATCGACGTGATTTGAGTTCCAAAGACCGGAACGCTGCACGCGGTCCCTGTCGCAATACTGCCCGAGCCATGAATGGGAGGATACATCGATGTGAGGCTTGGCAAAGTTACTCAAGAGCGCAATGGCGTTCCGTTCTATATATCCCCTGAGACTGCCGGGGCCTGGTTCATCCTCAATGGCGAGCCAAAGAAAAGGCATGTCTCCTATTACTGCGCTGACGACACTTTCCAAAGCTTGCTCTTGGACCCTGACGTCACGCGGAGCAGTATTGCCCCGACCCCAGGATGAGCAAATATACCCCTTTTTCTCCATCAAGGCCGTTCCGACGATGAGTCTGAAGATTGATCCACGGTGGTTGCCACCGCCGCTAGCTAGTCGATCCTGAAAGACGCGGAGATTCTCTGTAATAGACTGTTATTGCGGATCAATTTTGTTGGCAATGGTGGTTCGGAATCGCCGGATTTTCTATACTGCAAGGCCGGTTCCTTGCAATTTCCGGATCAAAAAATGGATCAAAAAATGCGCCCCACATCAGCCGCCCCACATCAGCCAATGACGTCCCTTCTTTAGATCTCTTCCGCACCGCGCTTGAGAACATTCTCGATCAACGGCACGAACTTTATCGGCTCACCGAGTTGATCGATTGGCAGGGTTTTGATGAGGCGTTTGGTGTCTTGTATTGCCCTGACAACGGCTGCCCGGCCAAAGCGACGCGGCTGATGGTGGGGCTTCAATATCTCAAGCACGTGTATGGTCTGTCCGATGACCAGGTGGTGATGCGCTGGGTGGAGAACCCTTACTGGCAGCATTTTTGCGGCGAGGTGTATTTTCAGCATCACCCGCCGATTGATCCCAGCAGCATGTCGCGTTTCAGACGGCGCATTGGCCATTCAGGGTGCGAGAAAATTCTGCGGGCCACAGTTGATGCGGGTGTTCGGAGCAAGACGGTCAAACCCGACGACTTCAAGCGTGTGACGGTGGATACCACGGTGCAGGAGAAGGCGGTGGCCTTTCCCACCGACAGCAAATTGCTGAACCGTTCGCGTGTGCGTCTTGTCAAGCTGTGCCACACACACGGTGTGGTGTTGCGGCAGAGCTACGCCCGTAAGGGCCCTGAGGCGCTGTTGCGGGCCAACCGTTATGGTCACGTCCGGCAGATGAGGCGCATGGGTGGTCAGATTAAGAAGCTCAAGACCTATCTGGGCCGGGTGGTGCGTGACACGGAGCGCAAGATCGCGGGCCATAAGGGGTTGCAGGCGATTTTTGCCGGGGAGTTGGCGCTGGCCAGGCGGCTGCTCAGTCAACAGAAGATGGATCGCAACAAACTGTATAGCCTGCATGCCCCGGAGGTGGAGTGCATCGGCAAGGGCAAGGCCCACAAGCGTTATGAGTTTGGTGTCAAGGCCAGTATTGCAACGACAAACAGGAGCAACTTTATCGTTGGCGGCATGGCGTTGCCGGGGAATCCCTTTGATGGGCATACATTGCCAACAGCGTTGGAGCAGGTGCGCCGTTTGACAGGCTGTGTGGTTGAAGAAGTGTTTGTGGATCGTGGCTACCGTGGCCATGGCGAGGAAGCATCAAGGGTGTACATCTCGGGTCAACGGCGTGGCATAAAAACACAACGGCTGAAACGGTCACTGAAACGGCGTCAGGCGATTGAACCGGTTATCGGCCATCTGAAATCGGATGGACTGTTGGGACGCAATTACCTCAAGGGTACTGAAGGTGATCGCATGAATGTGGCACTGGCCTGTGCCGGCCATAACCTAAGACTGATCCTGAAGCGGCTCAGAATTTATTGCGCCCGCATTTTGGGCGCTACGTTGCTCCGGGACATGATCGGATTGCATGGAACGCGTCTTGCGGCGTCAATCATCCGATGGAAGCGACGGATGGCGTGGCAGACTGAACCTAACAGCACACATCTAACGCTCGTAGTGGTATGAAAAACGGGTTTTTCAGGATCGACTAGCTACGGCCTCAACGATCCTGGACTGCACTCCAAAGAGCGTCGCCGCGCGGCCTACCGGAAGTCTTCGAAAGAAGCCAAAACCCTCTGAATCCGGGGGGACAATCATACTAGGGACCTTTGAGTCGGGCACTCAGCGGCGCTTAAGATGCGACAGATTGTTGCGTGGGATCGAAAATGGCCTCTTTTTTGGTCCGAAATCGAAATCGACCGATTTTGAGGAGTTTACCCACCTGCCTGCACCAAGCGAGACCCCCGCGTGGGAGAGCCAGTCCCGCGGGGGTCTCAAGACCGTGCTGAGAAGTGGCTGCTTTGCCGAACACGGCCTTATCCGGCACACCATCCCAAGAGCAGGACTAAGAGCCTGACCGAAAAAGAATTGAGTGGAATCAGTCCCTTGTGATTCCCTTGTTGTGTTCGCCAGCAAGGAGGATAACAAGATGTGGACTGACGCCACTCGTGAGAAATATGAGCGCGAGGCGCACCGCTAAGAAGGTGATGGGCCGCAAGCGCCATATCGTGGTGGACACTGGCGGGCGGTTGCTCGGTGCCGTGGTCCACGAGGCTGACATCCAGGATCGCGACGGTGCGCCGTCGCTGCTCGCCGAGGTGGGGGCGTGGTTTCCCGGGGTCGGCCATATCTTCGC
This sequence comes from Rhodospirillaceae bacterium, assembly GCA_965207985.1. GTDB lineage: Bacteria > Pseudomonadota > Alphaproteobacteria > Rhodospirillales > Rhodospirillaceae > CBDBND01. The sequence continues at coordinate 503,049 of CBDBND010000033.1, forward strand.
CGACGGCGCTTACGCCGGCCCTAAGCTGGCCGGGGCGCTGAAGAAGATCGGCGACTGGGCGCTGGAGATCGTCAGGCGCAACGACAAGGCGGACGGCTTCGTTGCGCTGCCGCGCCGTTGGGTGGTCGAACGCACCTTCGCATGGTTCGGGCGCAGCCGCCGCCTTGCGAAGGACTTCAAGGCGACCGTCGAGAGCGCCCTTGCCTGGCTCCTGATCGCCAGCATCCAAGTCTTCATCCGTAGACTAGCAAGGTTATGAAAATAAACGATTCTTTTCCGGCCAGACTCTAAGAGGCCTATAGCCACTAAGATCCAAAACGACGTCTGTATGATGTCAAACAGTAGACGAAACATGACTTTACCTGGATAGGGGTTTCAGAGGATTGATAATTTTTCGATCCTCTCCAAAGCGCTGGCAATTCGAGCAAGTTCATTGAGCAAATTTTCCATTGATTCTTCTTGTCTTTGACATTGGATTCTCCGGCTGGGATAGATTGCGACCATACCTACAGTGCCTATTACGACACAAATCAGGTCGTAACGTTGACGGCGCAGTATGTCCCGGGGTGGGCCTTCGAAAGCTGGTCGGGAGCATGTTCGGGCTATGATAGAACCTGTGAAGTCACGCTATCGGAAAGTGCTAGCGTAACGGCAACGTTCACGCCCGCGGTTTTGCCCTCGGTTCTATTCTCGTCCAAACAGACAATCGGCCAATCCTTTCTGCGCTTTTATAACGCAGGCACGGCCACAGAGACGGTGCGGGTTGATTTATCGGATCAGGAAACGGGCGCTTATGGAACGCCGCCGAGACCGGAAACGCGGATCGCAAGCGGCTGCTCGGGCTTCTGATTGAGGATGCGACGCTCACCCGGGACGGCTCCGAGGTGACGATCGGTCTGCGCATGCGCGGGGGGCGTTCCCTGACGCTGGAGACCGTTCAACCTCCAACTCTCTTATGAGGGCACACGCAGTCGAGTGGAGAATCTGGTTGGTTTCAGTGCATGACGATCCCACCTTCCGGGTTGCTCGGATCTACGTCTGGTTTGCCTTGCGGCCAGGTCGTAACGCTCTTCGCATCGGTTGCGCTTGTGCGCATACCCAACTCTTATACGGAGCGCCGGACCCGGACCTCGATCCCGCTTGCTGCGGGCGCAGCGTTCCGGGGGCGGGCCCATCTCCTGGTCGGCATCTTTCAGCCCGGAGGAGCTTCGGCCACATGCCACCCGGCCCGGTGCCGGACGCGGCCGGCCTGCGTGGAAGGATGTGGTTTCGCGATCAGACGAGCTTGGCGCCCGCCGGCACGAGACCGGTTTCGGAGAATGAGCGCCAGCTTCGGGACAACGCGCGATCCTACACTGCGGCGCGCCGCAGCCCCCCGCCCGAAGGACCGGCATTGCTGCGGGGTCTGGCCATTTGCGGGGTATGCGGCCGGAATATGACGGTGCGCTACCACACCCGCAATCCGCCATCGCTTTGAACCACTCGACGATGTACCTGTCATCGGAAAGGCCAGTGCCGAAGAAATGAACCAAGAACGTTGCCGCCGTGTTGCCGGGCATCGCCATTGCTGTGGTCATGGTGTCGCCTCCATAGTGCTGGCGGCGGCCTCTCTCTGGACAGCCGCCCGCCATGCCACTTCCGGCCAAACGCCACTCTCGGCAGAGCGGGGCAGGCCGGCCAATCTCCGGTGCGCCCGGACGGATCGGGACAGTGGGGTGGCCGGGGGGTAGACGGTTCGAGGAAGATACCGGAGTTCGTGACCGGCAGCGCAAGGACCGGGGCGGGTCATCATGGGGATGGTTAAGAACCTGGCGAAATACCGGCTGAACCGAAACCGTGCCTGAGCGCTCCGCATCTGTCTCTCAGAGCAGAGAGTCTGACCTCAGCGCTTCTTTCAAATCTCAATCGCGCCAAAGGACGACTAGATATCCTTGATGAAAAAAAATACGCTAGCAAACGCGATCAGCCACGCCGCCGGATGTACGCCGGTGATTTTACCGGTTAAGCTCTTCACGGCCACATAAGCGGTGAAGCCGACAGCGACACCGTTAGCAATACTGAATGTGAACGGCATGACCACTGCTGCCAGGATCGCGGGGCCGTACTCGCTCATATCCTCCCAATCAATGTCTTTGAGGTTCTTGGCAAAGAATGTGGCGACGAAAACCAGAGCAGGAGCCGTAGCCCAATCAGGAATGGTTTTCGCGACCGGTGCGACAAACAAGCACAAAAGAAACAGGACTGCAGCCGTGATTGCTGTCAGCCCGGTGCGCCCTCCTTCTTTGATGCCGGCACCGCTTTCGATGTAGGCCGTCGTGGTGCTGGTACCGAGCAAACTACCGGCTGTCGTGGCTATAGAATCGGAGAACACGGCACGGCCGATACCATCGACTTTGCCATCCTCACCGACTTTACCGGCCATATTGGCGACCGACGTCAGGGTGCCCGCAGTGTCGAAAAAATCAACGAACAAGAAGGTCAGCACAACAATGATAAGGCCAAGTTCGAATACCGCAGCAATATCGAGTTGGAAAAAAGTCGGTGCAATGCTTGGCGGCAACCATTCACCTCCGCCCCAAATCGCATCACCGGTGATCAAACCGATGATTGTGATGCAAAGAATACCGATCACGATGGAGCCGGGAACCTTGCGCGCATCAAGGATCATCATGACGATGTAGCCGAGGCACGCCAGTGCTGTAGTCGAGGTCGTAAGGTCTCCGATTTGCACAAGCGTTGCCGGGCTGTCCACCACGATCCCGGCGTTGCGCAGGCCAATGATTGCAAGAAAGAAACCGATTCCGGCACCGACGCCCAAGCGCAAGCTTTTCGGCATCGCCTCGATGACCCACTGCCGGAATTTGGTTGCGCTCAAGATGACGAACAAGATGCCCGAACAAAACACGGCGCCAAGCGCTGTTTGCCAAGTGTGGTCCATGCCAACGACCACGCCGTAGGTGAAGAAGGCGTTGAGACCCATGCCAGGTGCCAGCGCCACTGGCCAATTTGCCCACAGACCCATGATCGCGGTGCCGATCACTGCGGCGAGAATCGTTGCTGTGAAAACAGCGCCGAAATCCATTCCAGCGTCCTTTAGGATCAAGGGGTTGACTACGATGATGTAGGCCATTGTCAGGAAGGTCGCGAAGCCGGCAACTATCTCCCGCCGGACCGTCGTCCCGTTCTTTTCAAGCTTGAATTGACGGTTAAGGAAATCCAATGAACTTCACCCCTTTGCATGGTACTGTCAGACTGGCATTGTCAGAGTAAGTGGGCTGGAAACCGGAATTTAAGATCATCGGCCATTTCGGTGGGAAAACCGAGTTTACCGCAGCCAAGGCTAACCGCAATTACATAATCAGCTTCTAAGCCCGTGGAGCCGTGAACGGGCTTCCATGAAATACTGAGGCTAGGGTACTGCCTTTCCAAATCGGACATGTTCTGTGCATTCAGTAGGTTGAAGCGGCCAAGAAATAAAATAGTCGGTCTTTGCTGGTTTTCTTTATTTCATACGTATCCGCAGCAGTCTGTTTAGAGTCTCGTTCAAGAGGGGCGGTATTTCGCCAGTTGATGTGATCTGACAATGACTTGACCACGGCCTTGAAACCTCACCTTGAGAAATATACGTTAGCTAAAAGGTCACCTTGATCATCGCTTGCACAACAGAATCGCTAACCCCATCAACACCAAATTTGTTGTCCCAATAGAGCCACTCCACCCCAACGTAAAATCTGTCCGGTTGCCCCATGAGATGACCCATGTCCAAAAGCAATTGTGGCTGAGCCTGGAAATTGCTTTTCTCGAAAGCACCGGTGCTAGGCGTGCCCTCGGAGCCAACCCAATCAAAAAACCCTAGGACGGCCCACCTCAAACGTCCTGTTTCCAAAGCGGCGTCCCAAACCACGGTGACTTGCCACGTGGTTCCGCTCAGGTCCGGGTTTTCCCTGAGATAGCCATTGACTTGAAAGAGATTAAATCCCGGTAGGGTCAAATCTACCGCCGCGCCAATCAGGCAATTGGTAATACCTTCCCCTACTTCCAAAGTTCCGGACAGCAACATGTCCTGGACCAGTCCGCCCGCAGTTGATCGTCCGTTGATTTTGGAGAAGCTCAAACGTGGCGCCCATTCCCCGTAGACATGGGTGCCCCCACCTAGGGGGGCGGGTAATGTCGAAAAAGGTAAAGTTGTCGCCATAGGCCCAACCGTTGGCCCACTCAATAGTAAGAGTTTCGGCATGGCATGGGGCCGACGGCCTCATCGACCGGCTGACGGAAGAGGTCGAGGCCGCGACCCTCGCCCATGCCCTCGATCATCCCACCCACGGTGCGCTCCGCGGTATTCCAGGCCTGCGCTGCCGCGGGTGCGGCGGAAACGAGGCCAAACAGAAAAGCAAATAAGGTACGGCACATGGTCTCCTTCTCTAAAACGCTTTTGGGGCCCAGTTCAAAGCTGGAACCATAGAGAACTTGGGCATTGACGGTATTCCAGGCCTGCGCTGCCGCGGGTGCGGCGGAAACGAGGCCAAACAGAAAAGCAAATAAGGTACGGCACATGGTCTCCTTCTCTAAAACGCTAGGCACTATGGATAATTGTAGGGCCCTATCAAGGGAAAGGTCCCAATGGGAGCGCTTTAGTTAAACGACACCATAGACGTGGAATTGCCCGTCCAGACTTAGTTGAAATAGACACAGCCATATGATGAGAAGACACGGATGATTTTGGAAGATCTTGGCACACTCTGCGTATGTCCCGGTTAATCCGTCTTTTCTTGATCGTGCGGAAGTGCATATACGGCAGGTAGGTTTCGCCAGTATCCGCGATAGTCCATTCCGCAACCAAAAAGGTAAAAGTCGGGGCACTCTAAACCCTTGAAGTCGACATGGACCGCGGCATTGCGGTCTTTACTTTTGCGCACCAGAACTGTAGTCCATACACGTGCTGCACCTTCGGCTAACGCCCATTGACGAAGTGCTTGTAGCGTGATGCCTTCATCAAGGACATCGTCGACAAGGAGCACCTGACGGTTCGTAAGACTGCGATGCGGCTTGGCTAACCAGTTGATCGACCCACCGCGTATGCGATCACCATAGCGTGCCACATGGACGTAATCAAGTTCCAGCGGAAAGAGCAGGCTTCCGAGTAGGCGTCCACAGTAAGCTAGACCTCCGTTCATAACGCAGAGCACCAGTGGATTGGCGGTTTCCAACTCACGCGTTATGCATTTCGCCATGCGACTGATAGCTTGCGTGACCGTCTCCGCGTCGGTAATCAATGTGGAACGGTTGTAAGCAGATACGATCTCTTCTAGCGCTCTTGTCATTGGTAAAATCCCTAGAATTGAAGCCCAAGCTTCATCACGTCTTAGCACCGCACTATCAGATTAAATTTCCTCAACGAGCAAAGGAAGTTTCTAAAGCCATATTCTTGATTGCATTGGTCTTCATCGTTTTCTTCGTTGTGGAATGATAAGGGGATTCAGAGCCAATCGGAGAGATGCATCCATAACTACACGTGATGCGAAACATTCAAGCGGTTCAAGATGAAAAAACTGAAGCTGAATAAGGGGAAATGAAATGGCAGTCTATCTTGTTGCTTACAATATTGTGAACGACAAAGGACGAAAAACGGTGCTTGAGAAGATTAAAGGTTATGACTGTGTGGAACTGTCAGAATCTGCTTATGCTGTTATTTCCAACAAAACACCAAAACAACTTTTGGAGGAGTTAGCCGTTCCTTTTTCAACATTTGACCGTTTCTATGTAATTCCTCTCAAACAACCATACGATGGATTTGGTACTGATTATGATAAAACATCGCTAGATGGGAACTTGCCATATAAATAGGCCGTGTGAGGAACATCAGACTGAGTGATGGAAAACCCATAATACAGCGTTCTGACGGTCGTTTTTATTTGCTACCTGTGAGCTACTCCCCGGAAATCGGACACTGACGTAAGCTACGATTTGTTGTCTGCTGGTCTTCGTAGAGAAGGAGATCAGAGATGTCGAAACGCAAGCAACACTCGCCGGCATTCAAGGCGAAAGTGGCCCTCGAAGCCTTGAAGGGCGAAGAGACCGTATCCGAGCTGTCCAGCCGGTTCGGAGTTCACCCGACGATGATTCATCAATGGAAGCGTGCGCTGCTTGATGGTGCTCCTGGCGTGTTCGCACGTGGTGGCCGCCGGCAACCGGAGATCGACGAAGCGCAGGTGAAGGAGCTGCATGCCAAGATTGGGGAGTTGGCTGTGGCCAACGATTTTTTGTCCAGACAGCTCAAGCCCTGGGGCGTGAAGTGAGACGCGGCATGATCGAGCCGGGTCATCCCGGATTATCGGTCAGCAGGCAGTGTGCGCTGCTGTCGATCTCCCGGTCGTCGTTCTACTACACGCCCAAGGGTGAGAGCGAGATGAACCTCGCGCTGATGCGCGAGATCGATGAACAGTTCCTGGACACGCCGTTCTTTGGCGTCCGGCAGATGACGTGGCATTTGAAGAACGAAGGCCATTGCGTCAATGAGAAGCGGTTGCGCCGCCTGATGCGGCTCATGGGCCTGATGCCGATCTACCAGAAGCCCAGCACCTCAAAGCCAGCGAAGGGGCACAAGACCTGGCCGTATCTACTCCGGGGGCTGAGTGTGAACAGACCGAACCAGGTCTGGGCAACGGATATCACCTACCTGCCGATGCGCCGGGGGTTCCTGTACCTGGTTGCCATCATGGATTGGTTTACCCGCACGGTGCTGGCTTGGCGCATCTCGAACACGCTGGAGGCTGACTTCTGCGTCGAGGCGTTAAACGAGGCGACCCACACGTTCGGTGCGCCAGAGATCATGAACACCGACCAGGGCTCGCAGTTCACCTCGTTTGCTTGGACCGACCGGCTTCGGCGGACGGGCGTGCGCATCTCGATGGACGGCAAGGGGCGGTTCCTCGACAACATCTTCGTCGAGCGGCTTTGGCGCACGCTCAAATACGAGTGCGTCTATCTGCACGCCTGGGAAAACGGCTCACAGGCCAGGGCGGGTATCCGCAAATGGATCACGTTCTACAATGAGAGGCGTCCTCATTCCGCCCTTGGCGGCAGGCCGCCCGCCGTGGTCTATTGGACGGCAATCGAGCAAAACCAAACCGATCAGCAGGCCCAGAAAGTAGCTTAAATCAAACCAGAACCTGTCCAACAATTGGGGAGTAGCTCACTGTTAGTGACGAAGACTTACAAGCAGAAAACGAAAAGCTGAAAAAACAGGTTTCATATCTGACTTGGTTGGTTAACGATCTTCAAGCTAGGCTGTCTGTCAAATAATCGTCAAAGTAGTGATTCTGGTTTTTCGGACCACAAACCGATCCAGACGTGCCGGTCACAAACGATACTCTGCACTTGATGGGCTCTTCATAATGGGAGCACTTGATTGATACAAACGCAGTATTTCGATTTCAATTCGCGTAAAGAATTGTTTTAATGGTTCTTTTATTCTCACCGGAATATGCCGTAAGCATTTCGGAAGCGGCTTAGAGTGAACAGTTGCGCCCTGCTTCGCGCTTCTGTCTTTGCGAAAGTTCCGTCCTACCGCGTGATCATCGACCCAATAGTGTCATTGGTTGGTGCAGTCGAGGAATTTCCTATTCTTGCAGCATTTCTCGACATGCGGTTGCGCGGACCTCCACTGCCAACGGATCAGTTTCCTGCCGTGAAAGCCAAAGAAAATTTCGCATCCGATACGTCTCGGATTACAGGAGAACGGTTGCAGGTCTACCACCAAACTCGTGAACTGCGCGTTCTTCTCCCGCAGCTGCTTAAGCTAGCGGACCTCCGATGGTTCCAATCCGCCATACAGCTTCTACCAGCAGAAAAACGTCTGCTGCCGCGATACCGAGCTTAAGGGCAATATCCGCCTCTCAAATTCCCGGATTCGTGCTGCCTTACCACAGCCACGATTTGCTCTGCCGAGTAGGGCTTGCGCTTCATCCGACATCCTCCTTCCTCGTCTAGAGTTTGTCAGAAATCGCATTCAATGTGACCCAGCTTTTGGGAGTACCCCCACCATCCTGTTGATTTCGGCTAAATGCCGCGCCTTGTCCTGCTCGTCGAGCCATGAGGCCGAAATGGAATTCCGCGCCAACGTCACAATGTCCTCCACCGTGAGATTGAGCGCATCTCGAATGGCCACATAATTGTCGACCACGTACCCGCCAAAGTAGGCGGGATCATCCGAATTGACCGTGGCCACCAGCCCCGCGTCCAGCATCCGTTTCAGCGGATGGCGACGAAGGTCGTCAACCACGCAGAGCTTGAGGTTCGAGAGCGGACATACCGTCAGCGGTATTTTTTCAGCGGCCAGGCGTTGAACCAATCCGGCTTCCTCCAACGCCCGGTTGCCGTGATCCACACGTACAACCCGCAAGAGGTCCAGCGCCTCGCGCACGTACGTCGGCGGACCCTCTTCTCCGGCATGGGCCACGGCAACGAATCCTGCTTCGCGGGCCCGGCGAAAGACCCTAGCAAACTTACTGGGCGGATGGCCCAACTCAGACGAATCCAATCCGACGCCGTCGATCCGATCGCTATGGGCCAACGCACGATCCAACGTCCGGGCAGCGGCGTCCTCGTCCAGGTGCCTTAGGAAACACATGATCAGCCGCGATGTGATTCCGAGTTCGTGTTCACCCTCCCGCATTGCGCGCCAGATACCGTTCAAGACCGTATCAAACGCGACGCCGCGTCCGGTGTGCCCTTGAGGATCGAAAAAGATCTCCGAATGCACCACGCCATCGTTATGCGCCCGCAGGAGATAACTGCGGGTCAGATCATAGTAGTCCCGCTCATGGCGAAGCACGGCCATGCCCTGATAATAGATGTCCAGAAACGATTGAAGGTCCCGAAAGTCGTACGCCGCTCGAATCGACTCCACCGAATCGAAGGGAATCTCGATGCCGTTCCGGTTCGCGATCGCAAACATCAGTTCGGGTTCGAAACTGCCTTCGATGTGCATGTGCAATTCCGCCTTCGGCAGCGCGCGTATGAATTCGATGGATGGGTTCATTTGATTTGCCTCGTGGCCTGCAAGCGCCATGGTCAAGTTCTCGATTCGCGGCGGCCCGATGATCGCCCTCCCCCTTTCGGCAAGCAGGTTGGGATATTCGGTCCGCGTTCGCCGCGGACGCTCCAAGCGCTGCCAGCAATAGTGCCAGCAGGGCGCATATGAGCTTCGCCTTACTTTGAAGGTCCCCCATTTCTTGGATGTGATCTTCGAAAGCAGCCGTCCGCACGTTAGTTGTCCTCGGATAGCCATGAATTCATGATGGCGTAGCCAATGCTCTTGTCCCGTTGGAACGCCTTCGACTCCGACAGCACGTCTATTGTGGGGTGGTGCAACTCATTCCGGACGTAGAGGGGAAGCGGTTCCTCCCGTCCGGCTCTTATTCGGCGGAAGTCGCTGCCGATCTTGCGTCGGGGAAGGAGGTCGTGGATCGTCGCCAATCGGATGTCCATCATCGCAGCCACTTCCTTCTGCCGGGGATTTCCCCAAGTCGAGACCAGTCTCTCGTACAGGTCCGAGTATTCCGCGTCAGTCACGCGCTTTAGCGGAGTGACAGCATCCAACTCCTCCGCGCTGGCGACGCTGCTGACCGCACATGGGAACTCGTCCCGGATGATCGATTGCTTTTCCTCCTCGGGCGCAATTCCGTAGTTGCCTGCCATGATCCTGACCACATGACCGGTCGGGCAATAGCCGTGTCGGTACAGGTGGCTCTCAACCGCCGCAAGATGAACCAAGATGAGATGATCGCGGGCGTGCGGCGTGGCCGTCTCCGGGAGCAGGGCGGCCACCCTATCGAGACCCAAATCGAGGCGCCCTCCTCCAGCCAGCAAGAAAGGGAGCAACATCTCTATATCGTTTTGTGTCAGATACGTGATGACCGACTGAGTGATCCCGAAAAGCCGAACATATCGATCAGCGAACAAGACTTGATCACTGCAATTATTCACGGTCGTTCGCCAATTTCCGTCCCGAGAGATCCACGCCTGTCCCGGCATTCCATTACGATACTACTCCAACCAACACGAGCCGCACCGCCGGCATGCCGCGTTCCCGATTCAGCGCGTCGAGGGAGTCCCGTTCGTAATACGGAACGACGCTCGACATTTCCTTTTCCAGTTCCTTCATCCGGAGTATCTCAATTCCCACGTCGATTATTTCGGAGACACAAAAACTCATTTGTTTCACAAAACAGATCATGCGCGACAATGACGTACCTGCCAAACTGGATATCGACCTCCATTCGATCCTTTGAGAAATCATTCTGATGGTAGTCGCAGCATGTCATAACTCCGGATCGATCGCCCCCGGATGTGCGTCGGCGTCGGCTTTTGCGCCCGAACCGGAAGCCGCAGCGTCTGTTGGCGTCCGCCCGCCGGACCGGGTCTCGCGTTGACTGTAACCGCGGCCGGGTTCAGCCGCCGACCCCGCGCCGGATCGCTAGCATCAGCGTCCAACGGCGCGAGCCGCGGAACGCATTGGTGTTGGTGAAGGCCAGGTCAAGCGCCTGCATCGGATGGACCTCGTACGCCCCGGTATCCTCCATGTCGCCTCTTGCTGACCACGTAAGCCGCAACCTCAACGACATTCGCCGGTTGACCGCGTAGTCGGCTCCGGCGTGCAGACGCCATGCGAGAACCGTATCGGCCAGATCGGCGTTCTGTACGCCGTTGTAGAAGGACATGGTCCTGGTCCATGGCGGTGGGCCCGGCATCGAGCGCATCGCTTCGCAGCGCAGCCTGGCGCACCTGGTTGGACCCGCGTGCGGCTGTTCTTGATCGCTGGCCGCTACACATCCTTCCGTGGTTCTGTCGGCACCACAGCGGATGCCGGTGGAGGTCTCCTTGGTAGCACCCTCCGCGTTGAGGCTCGTGCTGGTGCCGGCGCCAATGACGGCGCCATCGCCGTCACGTTCTGCACCGCCGTCTGCACGAGCTTCGATTCCACTGCAGGCCTTGCCGCTGGACGCTCCGGCAGCACGCTCCGCACTGCGGCAATCGCTAATGCGGACAACAGTGCCGATGTCTTCCGCAGGATGCTCTGCACCGCCCGCCACTCAAGCGCCGCGGTGGCTCCAATCCGCCGGGTTCACCGGCGCCCATTCCCAAGATGTCTATACATTATATATAGGGCTGTTGGACGCCCAGAGGCGCTCGGTTCTCACACCTGACGCATCAAAGATGCAGGTGTAGCAATGGCTGCGATTGACTGCGTTCGTCTGCGCCCAGTAATGACGATGAGCGCCTAGTCGCAGTTCTGTCGTGCCGGGAAAAGTGCGTCGCTCTTGCGACGGACCGGAAACACAAGAAGCAATATGAACACTATCAATGCTTTGAATATTTGAACCGACCGCACGGCCAGCCCGTGGTGGTTTGGGATATAGCATATTTTCATTTCATGCGTCGCAAAACCGTCGCACTCAAAGCTATGACAAAATAGGACGGATGACTCCGGCCGTCGCAAAACCGTCGCAGTCAAACCCACGCTTCGTTAAGTGCAAGCACATGAGTTCCATCCGTCAAAGAGCCTTTCATGACGGTGTTCTCAATCCTGTACGGCATTGTTTTTTGCATGAAAGCTTCGATCTTGTTCCACTTGTGAGACAGGACTAGACCGAAGAGGAAAAGGAAAACGACGCAAAGGAGGCAAAAAGCACCATGGGAAACACCCTGAACAAGCACATACGCGTCGAAGAAGATCAGTGGGAACTTATCGAAACTGCTGCTAACCAGTGTGGCATCTCACCAAGCCGTTTGCTGATCGAGTCCACCTTACGGGTCATTGAAGACAAGCAATGGCCTTATAACGTGGCAGAGATCCGCATGTACCATTCTTGCTTGTTCACCGCGCAGGTCCTTGCGCGCGACTTCATCGCCGCAGGCCGTGAGGAGGAGCTCGAACAAATCCGCCAGGATGTCTCACAATGAGTGCCGGAACTGCCTGAGAATACGGTGGAACCGTCGCCGATGGACGTCCGATTACCCCAAGATTCGCAAGGCAAAGAATGATTTTCACGGCTGGAGGGTTCACGGTATATGGATTTGGCGACCGCTGTCTTTTGTCTCAGTGCGACTCGTCCTTTCGTGTTTAGCCGACTTTTTCCGTGCAAACCTGCTTGACAGGGATGGCACTTTCCGCATCGGTTTAAGGCACATGGCTTGCGGCAAAGACCGAACGGTCGAGATTGACGAAGGCGAGTGTAGCCCGCTTTGAGACAGTTGGATCCACGAAGAAAACTGCGATAGCCGATTTTCATCGGCGTTGCTAGTCAAGACCAGAACAGTTATACCGAGTCTACATTACTATCTTACACCTTACGTTTTATTGTCACTAGCAGGGAAATTTTTCCATTAGACCTGAGATTTCAGAATTTACCTATGGTTTCGCGCTAACGAATGAACTCGTTGGATGGAAGAACGTCACTAATGTACCGATTTTTCCCAGTCTAATCGAAGAGGGACGGACGGGTGGAGGGTACGACGTAAGACTGGATATGCCAGCGATACCGCTTTTTTTGCAATTCAAAAGATCTGATTGCATGAAACGTCGTAGTGCAAGAGAGATTAGACACCACAGACTAAATCTCGAGATTCCTTTCTATCGTTTCAGTATTACCGAAGTCACAAAATCGGACCAACACGAGTTATTGCTTGAGCTTGAGAATGAGAATGAGTTTGTCTTTTATGTTGCGCCCAGATTTCACACCCTCAAGCAAATTAATGCGGCCTGGAACGATAATGAAGTTGCGGCGCGATCTGTTTTTGTTAAACCGTCTATGATCGGAGCGTTAGACGGGAATGTTCATCATGTTTCGTTTGATCATGTCGATGCTTTTCTTTGTTCTGAGCCAAAAGCCATTGAAATTATTACAAGCAATGACTTGCAAAAGGCACTCTCTAGAAAATTGGACACAAAAGACCGCCCATTACGCGATGAAATCCAAGACGTAGTTTTCTCCCTTAAAAGATCTATAGAGATCACCTCAGCAAGATCGAAAATCAGTACTGAGGATATATATGGCACTCCAGTTTCTGAACTTGAAGACACACAACCAATCTCAATTCCTGGCAAAAAAGCACCTCAGATAGAACCAATTGCCGTTCGAGAACCCAAACCAATTTCAAATGAAAAAGAAGCTTTGAGGAACATCGCTGATATATCAGCGAAAGAATTTACAGCACAGTTTATAGTCGTTCAGCATAAGACGTGAGCTAACGTGCCGCAGATTAGGCAAACGGAAACAAATCCTGAGCAAAGCATCATAGGAATCACAATGAGACGCAAAAAAAGTTGCCGTATCAGATATTCTCTTTCAATCTAGAAAGCGCCTTAGCAGGCTGCTGAAAAAGTCTTCCTTTTGAGGCTTTGGAATGATTCTTTCTCTTTGTTGATTGCATGGAGGAAGTAATGCGTGGAGGCGACGATCGGACGGAGGGTCTTTTTTCTTATGTGAGCTGCGAGGCTCGTGTTCCGGCGACGCATCCGCTTCGCCTGATCCGTGGGCTGGTTGATGAGGCGCTGGAGCTTATGTCGCCGGATTTCGAGGGGTTGTATTCGAAGATCGGGCGTCCCTCGATCCCGCCGGAGAAGCTGTTGCGTGCGCTCCTGTTACAGGCCTTTTACTCAATCCGCTCGGAACGTCAGCTGATGGAGCAGATGGATTACAACCTGTTGTTCCGTTGGTTCGTCGGATTGTCGATGGACAGTGCGGTGTGGGATGCGACGACGTTCAGCAAGAACCGCGACCGGCTGCTGGATGGAGAGGTTGCGCGGAGGTTCCTGGCGGTGGTTGTGGAGCAGGCGCGTCGGCGCGGCCTGCTGTCGGACGATCACTTTTCCGTGGACGGGACGCTGATCGAGGCCTGGGCGTCGATCAAGAGCTTCCGCCCCAAGGACGGCGGCGACGAGCCGCCGGGGCCGGGGCGCAACTCGGAGAGGACCTTCCACGGCGAGAAGCGGTCCAACGAGACCCATGCCTCGACGACCGATCCCGACGCCCGGCTGTACCGCAAGGGGAATGGCCAGTCCTCGCGTATGGCCTTCATGGGCCACGTGTTAATGGAGAACCGCAACGGGCTCCTGGTCGGGGCCTGCCTGACCCGGGCCACCGGCACGGCGGAACGCGAAGCCGCCCTGGCGCTTCTCGATGCCCATCGCCCGGGACGGCGGCGGATCACGCTGGGCGCGGACAAGGCCTATGACGTGGCGGCCTACGTCGAGGCCTTGCGGGCGCGTCGGATCACCCCGCACATCGCCCGCGACGACCATGTAACCAAGACCGGCAAGCGGCGGCGCACCTCCATTGACGGCCGCACCATGCGCCATTCCGGCTACGCCGCCAGCCTGCGCATCCGCAAGCGCATCGAGGAGAGCTTCGGCTGGATCAAGACCACCGGCGGGCTGGCCAAGACCCGGCACAAGGGCATCAAAAGGGTCGGCTGGATGTTCGAACTGACCGCCGCCGCCTACAACCTGGTCAGGCTCCCCAAGCTGCTGGCGGAGCCCGTGCCATGACGGCACCGGTGGCCTGCCAGCTGATCGGCCGGTGGCGGATCGTCGAGGCCAACCTGTGGGACCGCGGCTATCTCGACCTCGACGGGCCCGCCGTGCTGGTCATTCGCGAAGATGGTCACGGCGAGATCGCCTTCGGCGCTCTGAACGCCAGCCTCGACCTGGAATACGGCCGATCCATCGTGTTCTTCACCTGGGCCGGCTTCGACGAGATGGACGAAGTCAACGGTTCAGGATCGGCCGAACTCCTCGACGACGGATCGTTGGAGATTGAGTTCGCCTATCATCTCGGCGATAAGGCCACCCTCAAAGCCGAACCAGCCACTTTTTCAGCAGCCTGTTAGACACTAAGACATTTACCCGTGTCTCTTACGAGGACCTCATCCACACCTGGACAATTGTTGCGTCATGGAGATTTGCGGATAAGGTTTTCGTAAGACACAGCCCTCGCATGCTTCGCAAGTTGGTGACGAACGCGCCCAGGTACTTGAAGGGTCCCGCAAAAAAGCCCGACACGCAAACCCTGGTAGATGCCGCGCCCATCGTCACAATAGGGGTCGAGATCCAAAAGGCTGACTTCGCGGAGCGGCTTTGTTCAGTCCCATTCAAGTTGCTAATCGTGAACTGAATCTATCGAGTGCCCGACTTTGCAGCTTCCTGGACCCTTTTCCTTACTTCATCGTCGTCGAACACGCATTCGCTTTAAGCCTTCGGCGCCAAAATGCAAGCGACCCTGCATGTTCAAAGCACCACGGAAATCCGCATTGATAAAGCATACTTCTTGGAATGAAGCGCCCTTCAAGTTTGCCCCATCGAATGGTGGCCAATAGGTCTGGTTTAATGCGCTGCTCCCATCTTCCATGTATATCCATTCTCCCATTTCATCCGGTGGTCGATGCGACCATTCAATATGAGTTCTCCTAGCGCCCACCATTGTCCGGCTGCCGGGATTCGGGACTTTCGGCACTCGAAGCCGACCGGCCCGTACCGGACGCAACCCGAGGACCGGCGAGGCCGTTTCGCTATCGGCGACCACTTCGCCGACCTTCAAGGCGGGGAAGACGCTGAAGGACACCGTGAATGGGGGTGGGGGATCGTGACGGTGCGACCGGAGAAGGCCGCGACTGGAGGCGCCTCAAGCAGACTGAATATGGAACCCGCCCGATTGCTATACGATGACGGTAACCCTGCGCTCTGTCGGGGCGGCGCCGGGAAAACCGAAGAGAGCCGGTGGGTTGACGGCTGGGCAGCTAGCCGTCTGGATGCTGCATCGCGTATGAGGCAAGAAGGTCGTGGAATAACAGACGCGCCACAACAAATGGACAAGAGTATGGGCGTAGAGTTGGTTGACCCGCTATGCTGAAGAATAGAAAACGGAGATTTGTAGTCTATGGGTCCCGCAACTAACGAAATTAGTTCAATGGGAGCATTGTAAGTCTATTTTGGAGAACTCGATATCACATTTTGATCGCACTTTGCTCTATGGGCTGTGCTCGGAAAGCAGAGCCCATACTGGGATTATGGTGTTTTATACAGGACCGGGGCTACCCGACTTCTGTTCGGCAATGGTTCGTGACCCGCTGCCAAAATGCGGTCATGTAGTTGATCGTGGATTTGTATCGAAACTTCAAGCGGCGCTACGAGCTAATCCGTCGGTTCACGATGGAGCGATAATGTGTGGGCAGGAGTCGGCCAAGAACAAGTACAGGGTAACAGGCTGGTCGTACCGGCTATATCCGCCTGCTTTTGAAGGGACATTGTTTCCGAACAAGGGATCGGCATTTAACAGTGGTCTGGCCATGTCTCGCGTGGAATCCGTGGATAGAGTGTTGTTCTGGTCATCGGGGAGAGGCTGGTGCTTTGAACATGGTTGCGTCTTGGGACCGGTACAAAGATGAAGCGTCCCTTTGTGATTCTCGTAGTCCTGGTAGCTGCGGTGACCTGGGCCGTGATGGCTGCTGTGAAGGGATTGCCAGACACACTATGGGAAGCCATGCTTCCCTTCGGTAGCTCAATTGGCGTGGCAATGTGGTTGTCGTGGATGTACCAGAAAAAGGTATGGCACTGGTGGCCGTTGCGGGAGCTGTTGGCGAAGACGCCGGACTTAAGGGGGGGGGCGTGGAAGGTAACAATTCGTCCTGCACGGATTGATCCGAGCGAAAACAGGAAAATGAAACCGGTGGAAGGATACGCGCAAATAGATCAGACAGCATCGTCACTTTGTATGCGGCTGTTTACAGATGATTCTCGTTCCGAAACGTTTGCGTATTCAATAGATGAGATTGGGGGGGAGTTCCGTTTGACGGTGGCTTATGAGAACAGGCCGAGGATGGAGGACAGGGCGAGAAGCGGAACGAGCCATCAGGGTAGCGCTATTTACAGGTTTAGAGAATATAGACCGAAAGGGCTGAATGGCGAGTATTGGACGGAACTGAAAAACGTGGGCGAGATTGAACTCAGGAACAGAAGGCAGCAGGGGATAAGTTCGTTCGAGGATGGCAAGCAGGTTTTTTCTTGAATGATGTCGCTATGTTCGCGATGCGACCGTCGCGTTCGGCTAGGGTCATTCAGCTAGCGGGATAGGAACAAGGCAAGATTCGGTACGTCGACACAGTCTACTCCAACAAGTCGCCGAAGCTGTCGAGACTAAGGCGAAAGCGATGCCGATCAGACCATTCGCGCTTTATGTGATCGGCTTCCTCAACGCCAAGCAAGTTCTGGCGGATCATCGATACGACCAGATCCTGCGTTGTCACGATGTGGAGCGATGGAGCGAAACGACGCGCGAGCCGGTTGGCGACACGGTCATCGATGGCCAACGAATACCTACGCTGGACTGCGACGGCGATCGCGGAACACTCGCCTGCTCCCAGGCGTCCGGTGGCTGACAGGGAGGCGAAGAGACGGAGTTCTTCAGCGGCGGCAACGGGAATGAGAGTCAGGGACCCAGAATCGAGCGCGGAGGCGAAGCGTCGCTGTTGGTCGGGATATCGGTCCGATATTTCGTTGGCAACATGGTCGGTGGCGAGGAAGGTATGGGAGTGGCCGGCGATCAGATCGATCCTGTCGATGCGCAAAAAGTTGATCAGGACCGAGGCGTCCGTGACGATAATCGCCGGCCGATCAAGTTCTGGGGAACCACTCACCTGCCTCGAGCCACTTCGGCAAGACTGAGTAGAATGTCGCGGTCGATCCTCAGCATCTTGCTCATTTCGAGGACCCGTCCGCGCGAAATCTCCTCGCGACGGTAAGCCTCGATGGCGAGATGGGCAATTTCACTTCGGAGCTCGCGATCCCAGTATCTCCGCCTTTCCGGTTCGCCGACCTCGCTGAACATACTGAGAGCCTTCAGGAATTTGCGGCCGGAGTCTTCTTGATCCAGGAGGCCCCTACATTCCCTGTCGGAGATGTATCTGAGGCTCTTGAGACGGTAGGACGCGGCCTGATAGCTGACCCCGAAGTGGTGGGCGAGCATGGCGTTGTCTTTGTAGGTAATGCGTTGTGACCGTGCCGGAGGGCGCTGCGCCGCCTCGATGTGGCCGCCGCTTGCGGCGTCGAAGATGGCGTGATCGAGGCGGCTTGGCAGACCCTTATCGAGAGTTCGCAGGAAATCACGAAAGCCGCCCCTGGGCATCAGAAAGGCAGCGGCAAAGGCGTTCGCGCGCTTTTCGACCAGTTGGGAAGAGTTATCGGTGCTGGAGATCGTGACGTCGCGATCCCGGTCGAGCAGAGCGTGCGCGTATTCATGCGCATAGGAGAAGCGCTTTCGACCCCTGGGATGGGTCGAATTGACAAGAATCGCAAGGCCGATACTGGCATGACGGAGAAACAGACCGGACATTCCGTCCGGCAGCGCGACCCCGGATGCCCAGATGCCTTGGGATGCGATGAGTTCGGAGACATCGGCTATGGGGGCGTTCCCGATGCCGAGACGCCGCCGCTCTTGTTCCGCAGCCTCTTGGCCGTGGGAGATGGCTTCGCCTGGAGAACGTGGCATACGCGACACGTATCTCGGCGGGCCGGAGCGGGGCTCAGCGCCGAGCAGACGTTCGAGCATCACGCCTTCCCGGCAAAGATGGACGCAGCGCGCCACCTGCTCTTGGGTGGCCGGATCCTGCTCAAGGCCGGGGGCCGCGCGATGCAAGGCAACGAGAACGTCGTCGTCATCGTCTTCGGCTGGGTCCTGAAGGAAATCGGCGACGCGGCGCAGATAGAGCTCTGACAGTGCGGACAGTTCCAGAGTCGAGACCGATCTGTTGCCCGCTTCCAGCTGGGTGATGGCCGTTCGAGCAAGGCCCAATGCCTGGGCGACCTCCTGCTGACTGAGGCCGCGCGCTGCGCGGGCCGTGCGCAATCGGCGTCCCAGAGTCTCAGCATCCATGGTTCGTTCCTCCCTCGGCAGAAACCGCTACAGGTGGCGTGAGGATGTCACTATCCTATATCGAACGCCAATTGTCAAAATCAAACATTGACAGATCGATGATCGTACATATGATTCGCGCGGTGTGGCCTGAGGGTGCGTACGGCGCGGCTCGGGTGCGGATGTCTCAAGCAGGACGCAGACAACGAAAATGAGCGAAGCCCCTGCACCCCCTCTCAGGGCTCTGAGCCTGGACGGCGGCGGTATGCGCGGCATTTACACGGCGGCCTTTCTTGACCGTCTGCTGTCGCAGCACGCCAAGCGCACCGGTCAGGGGCGGCTGGATCTGGGCCGCGGAATCGACCTGATTTGCGGGACGAGCACGGGTGCGATCGTCGCTTGCGCCGTGGCGGTCGGTTGAGCAATCTGACGCCCGCCGACGTCTACTTCGGGCGCGGCGAAACCATCTTACTCGAAAGGGAGAGAATCAAACAAAACACCATCAACCAACGGCGCTTGCAGCACCGCAAAACCGCCGCCTAAACTGAAAACCAAGATGGGCCAAACCCTCTCTTAGTTTATCAACCCCCGCTGTCCCAAATACTCTGACGACGGACAATTGGTTCATGCACTTCGCGAATAGTTACAGAGCTCGTCAGGTGTACAACGACGTACTCCACGAGAACAGCAGTGAACAGGCCCATTTCGGTCGTGCTGGGCTCCGTATGCTGTCATATGACCCAGACCATGAAAACGGTTCGCTATACCTATTCGATAATGTGGCAAGAGAAGTCGCTCGACAGCAGTTGCCGGACGACATTGCGAGGTTGGTCTCCGAGTATGGTGACGCTATCGGAATACAAGAGTTTTATCGCAGCATTTACAATGAGACGCCTGCCCATAGCGACGACATCCATTCGGCGGCTTTTGACCATCCGGACCTCGAAGTCCTCACAAAGTCAGGTAACCAACGGCGTTTCCCACACACAATCTCTCTGGAAGACACGTTGTGCATTAAGAAGCAACTGAGCTTCTACCTACCAAACACATCCGAAGATCAGGGTTGATTGGTAATAGCCGAATCAATCCAACCTTATACGAGTTTCAATCTTGGATAACGTCCGGCTCGACGTAAGACACTTCAGCCTATCCGTGGACGGTGAACGGCAGGCCAAGGCCGAGAGCACTTGTTAGACTCACGCTCCAGTCTTAGCCAACTGCCGTTATCAACCCTATCCGCAATGAGCGACGGTCCTTTGCCAACTGACCTCTCGAATTCCTAATCTGCAGCAAGCCCAAAATTTCTGATGTGGGCTGGAAACAGGTGCCCAACGCAGAACCCACGGTCCCGGACCTTTCTGTGAGAACCCGACACAAGAGCGCAGAAACTTTGCTGAAATACATTTGCGACGAGGACTCGTTCGTCGACCATGCAGGAGCTGCATTTCTCTGCATTTATCCTTTACGATGTCCTTTACTACTGGTTTCACCGCTCCTGGCATCACCCGTGGATCATGCGACACATACACGACGGGCTTCATTATCGCTGCCTGCATACCACGGTGATCGACAGCTTTTATCCGCACCCGGTCAAACTCATGATCGGGCTCAGCATCCAGCTGGCTTGTATCGCGCTCATCGGTCCCCTGGGTCAGACGCGTTCGTCTGGATTTTTCTCATGCACGCTTCGATCACGCCGGTCTGGGATGGGATATTAATACTTCGTCAAGGTGCCAGCGCCACAGCGAATAGGGCGCATGACGAAGGCACCGTTTCCGAATCTCAGAAGAAAACAACGGCCAAAACGGTTCCACCAATACCGCACCGGCTCGAATGACACGTTGATACCCCGTTCGTGGAGAAGCGGGTCTTCGACCTGTCTCGGGGACAGTGAAAATCTAATATACCGCATCACCGCGAGACGGATTACCTCGGGCGGGACATTTAAACAAGGGAAGGGATTTTGCATTTCAAGAGGCTAGGAGACAGCACCAATTGGATCACAACCATTTCCTCTGACAGTGCCGTCTGGAGCATCGTTCCGCACGGCAAATTTGCCACGCAACACCACTTCTAGAAGTTGGTGATCTAATGGTGCCCTCCCGGCGTAAAAAGTCATGAAATATTTTGTTTTTTCAATGAGATTGAGCTAGTGGCGCCTTCATGAACAGGTTGATTTCTCTAGCGGCCCGGCGCGCCAGAATTATCTATTTTGCGTTCATCGTTTTGTTCCTCAGTGGGGTTACCGCATACGTAAATGTGCCGCGTGAAACCCTGCCCCAGTTGGCGATTACGGTGGTTTACACCTCCGTGATTCTGGAAGGCGTTTCACCGGAAGATGCGGAGCGCTTGCTTGTACGTCCGATGGAAAAGGAGCTGCTGAATCTTGAGGGCGTAAAGGAAATGCGATCTACCGCTTATCAGGGCGGTGCCAACGTTGTTCTGGAATTCGGTCCCGGCATCGGGGAAGACCAAGCGCTTCAAGACGTGCGGGCCGCCGTCGATCGGGTAAGACCGGAACTACCAACCGAAGCGCTGGAACCCAACATCAGCCAAGTCGATTTTACACGGCGCCCAGTATTGGCCGTTGCCCTGTCAGGAGACTTGCCGGAGCGCACACTCCTTAGACTTGCTCGGGATTTGCGTGATCAGATCCGTAAAATCCCTGCTGTATTAGAAGCTACCGTCGCTGGAGCACGTGAAGAACAGATCGAAATCATTATCGACCCCTTGCTAGTCCAATATTACGGCCTCAACAAAGACGAACTGTTTCGGGTGTTCAACCGATCCAACCGTTTAATTGCTGCGGGCAATCTGGACACTGGCAATGGCCTTTTTGCTGTTACCGTTCCAGGAGTTCTCGAAACAGCCCAAGACATCTACACCGTGCCCGTCAAGTCGAGTGAGTCCGCTGTTGTCACATTGGGCGATATCGCAGATGTCCGCCGCACCTTCAAGGACCGGCAAAGCTTCGTCCGCATCAATGGCAAACCTGCTGTCACCGTTGACGTGAGCCGCCGGCCAGAAGCCAACGTGGTCAACACGATAGCCGCCGCCCGTAAAATCGTGGAGCAACAACTAACAACGTGGCCAGAAGGATTGCAAGTTTCGTTCCCCATCGATGACACAGAAAATATCGTTTCCCGTTTTGAAAGCCTGCAAAATAGCGTTGTTGTCGCAGTCTTGATTGTGATGGCGATTTGCATCGCGTTTCTAGGATTGCAATCGGGACTGCTTGTCGGCATCGCCATACCTGGCTCTTTTCTGACCGGTATTCTTGTTCTGGCGATTATGGGAGTAACCATCAACGCCTTGGCGTTGATTGGCCTGGTTCTATCCGTCGGAATTCTTGTTGACGGTGCTATTGTTGTTGTTGAAAAAGCGGAGAGTTTGAAGGAAGAAGGTCTCGACCCCAAAGAAGCCTATGTCAAAGCGGCACAACGTATGGCGTGGCCAATCATATCGTCGACAGCGACGACTCTGGCGGTTTTCTTGCCACTGCTTTTCTGGCCGGGAAACACAGGCGCATTCTTCAAATTCCTGCCCATAACCCTAATAAGCGTTTTGACTGCTGCTTTGATTATTGCCCTCTTTTTTGTTCCGGCTATCGGTGCAAGCCTTGCTCATAAGAACACGCCAAAGGCAAGGATACCCCGTGTAAATACGGTTTTGTCAAAGTCGTATACAAAGCTCCTCACTCTCGCAATCGACAACCCCGGTAAAGTAATTTTCGGTACTATTGTGACCCTTGCTATTGTTCAGATTGGTTACTCACAATACGGCGGTGGCATATACTTTTTCCCGCCGCAGGAACCGGATTTCAGCTACCCTTTCCATACACGCCCGCGGAAATCTATCCATTCAAGAACAGGATCGCCTACTTAGCGAGGTTGAACGCCAAGTTCTGGAGCTGGAAGGAATCAAATTCATTTATGCCAAAACCGGCCGCCCCCCTGGGGCCGGTGCCAATGCTCCAGCGCCCGACTTTATTGGTGATATTCAGGTTGAATTGCTGCCGTGGAATAGTCGTAAACCCGCAGAAGAAATACTGAATACTATTGAAAGCCGTGTCAGCGCAATTCCAGGTATCAACGTGCTTATTCAAAAGGAGGGTAATGGACCGACTCTGGGTCAAGCCGTTCAAATCGAAGTCGCTTCAAAAGACTCAGATGCACTCCTTGAAACTGTTGATATGGTTCGCCAGGGT
>CBDBND010000034.1:0-793304 GCA_965207985.1 Rhodospirillaceae bacterium
CAGCCCCTGTTGCTGCCGCTTGCATAAACGACGTGTAAAGCGCTTCTTCAACTGGATCTTCACTGGAACTTTCAGCGGGAGGCTCAGCTTGAGACTCATCCGTTTGACCGAACGGATCCGACTGCCCACCAGTTTCTTCGTATTCGCCCATTACCCTTGTCTCCCGTAAGACAGCAGTGCCGAGAGCATACTATTATTTTGAGGAAAACACCACCTCAGGGCCAGCGAAGCTTGTTGAAGCGCTTTTCTCAACTCGGTTTTGACAGTAAAAGGACAGCGATTATGCGAATTCGGGATGCTCGAAAATGCCTCAGGACACCCATCGGCCTAATACCATTCAAGTTAGGAACCCACGCACTGGTGAAGTGGACTTTCATATCACGCCCCCTACCAAGGAGGAGATTGTCCAAACGTGTCAAGAATTGCGGTCTGCTCAAAGTGAGTGGGGCGCAGCGCCTTTATCCGAGCGTATCAGAGTGCTGCTGGAATGGGCCGATGCGGTAAAAAAAAATCGGGACGCCATCACTAAAGCAGAAGCAGAAGACACTGGGCGCTGGCGAATTTCCAGCGAAATGCCGGACGCCGTTATTTGGGGTATTCGGGGGTGGTGCGGAAAAGCAGAAGAAGTGATTGAGAAAGCCCTTATAGTTGGGCAGTCATCAACAATGCCCAATACGAAGCTGACACAACAGCTGGTCCCCTACCCTTTACTCGGTGTCATCAGTCCATGGAACTTTCCGCTAATGCTCAGTTCCATTGATGCGATTCCGGCATTATTGGCGGGGTGCACTGCTATTATCAAACCGAGTGAAGTTACCCCGCGATTCATCGAACCCCTACAAGAAACTATCAATGACGTACCTGAACTAGCAAAGGTACTCCAATATGTTGCAGGTGGTGGCGAGACAGGACAGAACATTATCGATAACGTCGATATAATTTGCTTCACCGGTTCGGTTCCGACGGGGCGGAAAGTTGCTGAAGCCTGCGCTCGAAACTTCATTCCGGCCTTCTTAGAACTTGGCGGTAAGGACCCCGCCATCATTACCAAAACAGCAGATATTGAGCGGGCGACGGACGCGGTGTTGCGGGGATCGGTCTATGCAACGGGTCAGATCTGCTATTCCATAGAACGTATATATGTTGATCAATCGATTCATGACGCGTTCGTCGACCGCTTAGTTGAGAAAAGTGAGGATCTAGCCCTCAATGACGAGGGGATGCGGACTGGCAATATCGGACCACTCATCTTTGATAAACAAGCCGACATCATCAACCGACAACTGGAGGATGCTGAAAGCAAGGGCGCTAAGATTAGAACGGGGGGGTAAGTCGGAAACCGTAAATGGCGGGGAATATGTCAAACCTACAGTCGTAACCAATGTCACCCACGAAATGTCGCTGATGAAGGATGAAACGTTTGGGCCGATTATGCCAGTCATGGCCTTTTCATCTGTCGACGAAGCCATATCACTCGCAAATGACACAGAATTTGGATTATCGGCTGCGGTGATTGCGGGAGATGAAGCTGAAGCTATGGAGATCGGCCGTCAAATCGACGCCGGAGGGGTAAGTTTGATGGATACGACATTAACCGGTGCCATACTTAGGGATGCAGAAAAAACCTCGTTCAATCATTCCGGCTTAGGCGGCTCTCGCATGGGGCCAGCATCCATATTGAGGTTTTTCAGAAAAAAAGCACTAATCGTCAATCCGGATCCGCCAGTCAGAATGCAGGATATAAGAGAAAGCGATTAAAGTAACGAATTGGTTCATTGCAATTGCTGGTCTGCCAACAGATGCATCAAGCTGGAGGTATCCCAGCGCCCTCCCCCAGTTGATTGAACTTCGGAGTAGAACTGATCAACAAGTTCTACGACGGGAATTTCTGCTTCCAAGATCTTAGCTTGTTCTTTGCAAATACGGAGATCCTTGCGCATCCAATTGACGGCAAAACCAAAATCAAATTCTCCCTTTAGCATCGACTTTGCGCGGTTTTCCATCTGCCATGATTGTGCGGCGCCTTTAGAGATAACATCGACAACATCTTTCATATTGAGACCAGCCTTTTGGCCAAAATTGAGTGCTTCTGCCAGACTTTGAATCAACCCCGCAATGCAGATCTGGTTCACCATCTTGGTTAGTTGGCCAGTACCAGACTCGCCCATATGGCGTACACTACGCGCATAAACCTCCAAGACAAGCATAGCAAATTCGAAATCATTCTTGTTTCCTCCGCACATACATTCTTGTTTCCTCCGCACATACATTCTTGTTTCCTCCGCACATAATTGTGAGCTGACCATTCTGCGCTCCTGCTTCGCCGCCCGAAACGGGGGCATCGACTGTACAGATAGGGTATTCGCCTGACAGTTGCCGCGTCTGGCCGGGGTCAGTTTAGGCGGCTTTTTTCGTTTTTTCCTCCTTTTGTTTTTTCGGTTTTGGCAGGCAGCGTTGGAAGACGTCCGCGGGGGTTCTGCCGTTCATGCCGCGGCCCTGGTGAGGCCGCTTGGTGTTGTAGGTGACGAGATAGGCATCGAGGTCCTTCTGCATTTCCTCGATGCTTTCGTAGAACTTCTTTCTGCCCATGACGCGGAAGTGCTCGTCGAGAAGCGTTCTGTGCAGCCGCTCGACGAATCCGTTTGATTGCGGCCGCCGGACCTTGGTCGTCCTGTGTTCGATCTCTTCGAGTTGGAGGAACAGCTCGAAGGGGTGGCGGTCGGGTCTGCCGCAATACTCCCTGCCGTTATCGGAGAGCATGGTACTGATGCGCGCTTCATGCGCCTCGAAGGTGGGGAGCACGTCATTGTTCATGACGTGAATCGCGGTGACCGGCAGTTTGTTGGGGTAGAGGCGGCCCCAGGCGTAACGGCTGTGACAATCGACGACGGTCTGCAGGTAGATCTTGCCGACGCCCTTGAGATGGCCGACGAAGAAGGTGTCGACGGCGACGAGGTCGCCGGTGTGGCGGGTCTCGATATGGCGTTCGCGGAACTCGGGGCTGAACCGTTCCAACAGCCGGACCTGTTCGTCCGAAAGCTCGATCCTGCGTTCCGCCGTGGTCTTTTCCAGCCTGAGCAGCCGCTCCTGCTTGGTCAGCAGGTTATGGCGGGACCACACGCCGCGCACCCCGCCCGATGAGACCTGCACGCCCTTGAGCGACAGTTCCTGGGCGACGCGGAGCGCACCGTGGGTGGGATGATCGAGGGCATGGGCGAGGGTCGCGGCCTCGACCTCTTCCGAGACCCGATTGGGGTGCGGGCCTCTGGCGCCGGGCAGCCGGTCGATGAGGCCGTCGGCCCCATAGGTCTGATAGTTCCTTCTGATCTCGTAGAACTGCTGGCGGGAATATCCCATGATCCGGCACGCCTTGGAGACGTTGCTCATCTCGTTGGCCAATTCCAGCAGGCTCAGCTTGCGTCGTGCTATCTTGTCGTTGGTGGTCATGTCGTTCTCCTGAAAGGTTGGATGTTGTGCAATAACAATCCTAACCCCTTCCAGAAGCGGCGTGGCCACCGCCGGCGCGCTTGACTCTTGCGGTCGCGCGCCGACGGATCAAACTGTCAGGTGATTACCGTCTCAATACACATCGACAAATCCCACACCTTTTGCCATTGCTGTTTCAAACAATCTCATTGCTAATTGAGCAGAAGTCGTCGTGTGGTCTACAATAACGGCACCAGTTTCGAGGCCTTCTAATATTCCGTCCTGACCAAGAACAACACTTTCCACATCTGGATCGTCCCCGACGCAACTAATTGCCAGATTGGCACCGTGAACCGCCTCTTTGGCTGTGAAATGGTGCGTTCCCTTAAATGCCTTTATCCATCTCTCTGACTTAGACGTCGTCCGATTAAAGACTCGGACCTCATGACCGGCAGTCGATAAATGACCAGCCATTGGAAAACCCATAACTCCCAGTCCAATAAACGCAATTTTCATGTCGAAATCCTGGAACAAAAAATGCTCACTTGAGAGCACATGTTACCGCTTCATCCCCGACGAGCGGACACTATTTCTGCGCCGGACTTGAATGGTCAGAATTGCTCGGTATCAAAGGGAAAGACTCTTATGAGGAGGTGCGCGCCATGCCGGATTCGGCCCCAACTGCCCCGGAACGGGACGTCAATGAATTTCTGTCTTTGTCCCATGGGCTATTTATTGACGACCAGTGGATTACCCCTCGTTCTCGGGCCGAGATTGAAGTTTTCAACCCGGCGACAGAAGAAAAAATTGCGACAGTTTCCGCTGGCGAAGAAGCTGAAATAGATTTGGCCGTCCAAGCAGCCAGAAATGCGTTTAAGAACAGTGATTGGGCCAAAATGGCTCCCTCACAGCGGGCGAAAATGATCCATCACTTAGCTGATTTACTGGAGCAGCATGCTGAGCAGCTCACTCAATTGGAAATATTGGACAACGGCATGCCCATCAATCGCGCTGGCGCGATGGCCGTTCCCCTTGCCGCAAAAATGTTCCGTTACTATGCCGGTTGGGTAGACAAAATAGCGGGAGACACCCTGCCAATTGACCCACCACCGACGGGCAATGAGGTCCTAACTTATACACGCAAAGAACCTGTCGGCGTGGCAGGCCAAATAACACCCTGGAATTATCCGCTAGGTATGTTGGCTATGAAATTGGGTCCTGCACTTGCGACGGGCTGTACAGTTGTGTTGAAGCCGGCCGAACAAACACCTCTCAGCGCACTTTATGTTGGGCATCTTATTCAAGAGGCAGGATTTCCAAGGGGAGTCGTCAATATCGTGCCGGGTTACGGTGAAACAGCTGGTGCCGCTTTAGCCAGTCATAAGGATGTTGATAAGGTCGCGTTTACCGGTTCGACAGAAGTTGGCAAAAAAATTAGGGTCTTGCCTAGCAGAGCATAGCCGATGGCGGCATAAAGCTCTGTATGGTAATGAAAAACCGATACTCGAAAAGTTCCAAACTTTCTGAAGCTCAGATTCGCCTTGTCGTGAAGTGCTTTGCCGCTGATCTCACGGCGCTGCAAACGGCCGCGATTTGCGGCGTAAATCGCAACACTGTGAACCGGATCTACCGCGGCCTGAGGGAGCGGATCCTCGCGGCTTGCGAAGCACAGCGCCCGTTCTTCGGCGTGGTCGAGGTCGATGAGAGCTTCTTCGGTGCCAGACGCATCAAAGGCAAGCGCGGACGCGGAGCCTATGGCAAGACAGTCGTCTTCGGGATCTTCGAACGCGAAGGGCAGGTCTACACCGAGATCGTCCCGGACTGCTCAAAGTCAACGCTACAGGGGATTATTCGGGGCAGGGTCGATCCAAGCACCGTCGTCAACTCCGATGGATGGCGCGGCTACAACGGCCTCGTCGATCTCGGCTATGGTCACTTCCGGGTCGACCATTCCTGCGATGAGTTCGCCCGCGGCCCGGTTCACATCAATGGCATCGAGGGCTTCTGGGGCATGGCCAAGGTGCGGCTCGTAAAGTTCATGGGTGTGCCCAGACACACATTCCACCTCCACCTCAAGGAAACTGAGTGGCGCTTCAACCATCGGGCTTCCAACAAGGTCAGGCTTCTGCTACGTCAACCGCGAGAAAAACCGATCTGCTAGGCAAGACCCAAAAATTATTGAAGCATCCGCTTCCAACCTTAAAAAAGTGTCCTTGGAGCTTGGAGGCAAGTCTCCCTTCATTGTTTGTGCAGATGCCGATTTAGAGCGAACCATACCTTCTGCCGTATTTTCAGCGTTCTTTCTTCAAGGACAAAACTGTATGTGCGGCTCTCGATTGTTCGTTCATCGGAGTATTCACGATGAGTTCATCGAGGGCATGAAAAAAATGGCTCAAGCCATGAAAATGGGCCCAGGGATGGATCCGGAAACGCAGATTGGACCGCTGATCTCTAAGAGCCTGACCGAAAAAGAATTGAGTGGAATCAGTCCCTTGTGATTCCCTTGTTGTGTTCGCCAGCAAGGAGGATAACAAGATGTGGACTGACGCCACTCGTGAGAAATATGAGCGCGAGGCGCACCGCTACGCAAGCGATCTGAGCGATACCGAATGGTGCGTGATCGAACCCCATATGCCGCCCGCAAGGGCTCTGGGCCGCCCGCGCAAGACGGATATGCGGGAAGTGATGACCGCGATCCTGTACATGGCCCGCAGCGGCTGCCAGTGGCGCATGCTGCCCGGCGAGTTTCCGCCGCGCAGCTCGGTTCAGTACTATTTCTACAAGTGGCGCGACGACGGGACGTGGCAGGAGGTCAACCGGGCGCTTCTGGCGCGCACCCGCGAGGCCGAGGGGCGGGCCGCTGCCGCGACTGCCGGGGTGATCGACAGCCAGTCGGTGAAGACCACGGAAAGCGGAGGTCCGCGCGGGTTTGACGCGGGTAAGAAGGTGATGGGCCGCAAGCGCCATATCGTGGTGGACACTGGCGGGCGGTTGCTCGGTGCCGTGGTCCACGAGGCTGACATCCAGGATCGCGACGGTGCGCCGTCGCTGCTCGCCGAGGTGGGGGCGTGGTTTCCCGGGGTCGGCCATATCTTCGCCGACGGCGCTTACGCCGGCCCTAAGCTGGCCGGGGCGCTGAAGAAGATCGGCGACTGGGCGCTGGAGATCGTCAGGCGCAACGACAAGGCGGACGGCTTCGTTGCGCTGCCGCGCCGTTGGGTGGTCGAACGCACCTTCGCATGGTTCGGGCGCAGCCGCCGCCTTGCGAAGGACTTCAAGGCGACCGTCGAGAGCGCCCTTGCCTGGCTCCTGATCGCCAGCATCCAAGTCTTCATCCGTAGACTAGCAAGGTTATGAAAATAAACGATTCTTTTCCGGCCAGACTCTAAGTAGTCGATCCTGAAAGACGCGGAGATTCTCTGTAATAGACTGTTATTGCGGATCAATTTTGTTGGCAATGGTGGTTCGGAATCGCCGGATTTTCTATACTGCAAGGCCGGTTCCTTGCAATTTCCGGATCAAAAAATGCGCCCCACATCAGCCGCCCCACATCAGCCAATGACGTCCCTTCTTTAGATCTCTTCCGCACCGCGCTTGAGAACATTCTCGATCAACGGCACGAACTTTATCGGCTCACCGAGTTGATCGATTGGCAGGGTTTTGATGAGGCGTTTGGTGTCTTGTATTGCCCTGACAACGGCTGCCCGGCCAAAGCGACGCGGCTGATGGTGGGGCTTCAATATCTCAAGCACGTGTATGGTCTGTCCGATGACCAGGTGGTGATGCGCTGGGTGGAGAACCCTTACTGGCAGCATTTTTGCGGCGAGGTGTATTTTCAGCATCACCCGCCGATTGATCCCAGCAGCATGTCGCGTTTCAGACGGCGCATTGGCCATTCAGGGTGCGAGAAAATTCTGCGGGCCACAGTTGATGCGGGTGTTCGGAGCAAGACGGTCAAACCCGACGACTTCAAGCGTGTGACGGTGGATACCACGGTGCAGGAGAAGGCGGTGGCCTTTCCCACCGACAGCAAATTGCTGAACCGTTCGCGTGTGCGTCTTGTCAAGCTGTGCCACACACACGGTGTGGTGTTGCGGCAGAGCTACGCCCGTAAGGGCCCTGAGGCGCTGTTGCGGGCCAACCGTTATGGTCACGTCCGGCAGATGAGGCGCATGGGTGGTCAGATTAAGAAGCTCAAGACCTATCTGGGCCGGGTGGTGCGTGACACGGAGCGCAAGATCGCGGGCCATAAGGGGTTGCAGGCGATTTTTGCCGGGGAGTTGGCGCTGGCCAGGCGGCTGCTCAGTCAACAGAAGATGGATCGCAACAAACTGTATAGCCTGCATGCCCCGGAGGTGGAGTGCATCGGCAAGGGCAAGGCCCACAAGCGTTATGAGTTTGGTGTCAAGGCCAGTATTGCAACGACAAACAGGAGCAACTTTATCGTTGGCGGCATGGCGTTGCCGGGGAATCCCTTTGATGGGCATACATTGCCAACAGCGTTGGAGCAGGTGCGCCGTTTGACAGGCTGTGTGGTTGAAGAAGTGTTTGTGGATCGTGGCTACCGTGGCCATGGCGAGGAAGCATCAAGGGTGTACATCTCGGGTCAACGGCGTGGCATAAAAACACAACGGCTGAAACGGTCACTGAAACGGCGTCAGGCGATTGAACCGGTTATCGGCCATCTGAAATCGGATGGACTGTTGGGACGCAATTACCTCAAGGGTACTGAAGGTGATCGCATGAATGTGGCACTGGCCTGTGCCGGCCATAACCTAAGACTGATCCTGAAGCGGCTCAGAATTTATTGCGCCCGCATTTTGGGCGCTACGTTGCTCCGGGACATGATCGGATTGCATGGAACGCGTCTTGCGGCGTCAATCATCCGATGGAAGCGACGGATGGCGTGGCAGACTGAACCTAACAGCACACATCTAACGCTCGTAGTGGTATGAAAAACGGGTTTTTCAGGATCGACTAACTAGGGTGTGTCACAACAGCCACGGATCGTGGCCGAACTCCCGAAGCTCACGCGCCCAATGCTGCGAGCCGCCGCACGCCTCCATCGCGACCACGCACGGCGCGCGGTTGGCGAAGTGCGCGAGGAACTTCTTTCGTGTCAGCTTCAGAGCCACGATCTCGCCGGTCTCCATGTCCACCCAGTGCAACTGGAACACTCGCTTCGCCGTATCCACCCCGACGACGGTTCTGTTAGTCTTCATTTCGGACCCTCCGGTTTGCCTGCAAAGAGCTTGCTCTTCGCCCATTGGCACATTGATGCCGTTGGCCCGCGAGGGTCCACCTAAACCTCCGGCCTCCGAACATCGGGGGTGGGAGGCGTCCATTCCATTTCCCCTGACCCGCCCGAGCCGATGGTCGACAGTTCCCATAAATATAGGTTTAAGGCCGGAACTATAGGTTCTTTTACATCGGCAGATATATACGAAACCCGATACGTAAACGCCCCAGCAACCCCACCCGTTCGCGATCTCTGCTGATTTACTAAAAAAGGGAGGGATCCGCAGAAAACTGCGGGAAAATGGGAGCGCCAGGCGCTGACTTCCCCGCTCCTCGCGGAACCAGGCAACGGTGTGCAGGAATGAACATCGCAACCACATTTGGCGTCGAAACGTTCTTATACCGTACAGAATATACAACATGTGGTGATTGTAATGTCTTCCACCCACAGCCATACCGTGACACCCCGGCAAGCCGTCAAACGTTTTCTTTATGACGTCATAGACGTCGTCGAGAAGACCTATCCCATCTGGGAAAAACGGCTTTCGGACTTTCTAGAAGAAACCGCGATGGATTTCGAAGAGCGCAAAAGGGTGTTCGAGATACAGCCTGTGCAGCACTTCTTTTACGCCGTCTTGGTCGGTATGGAAGCGTCAAGAATTAGGTCGCTCTTCCCATCAGAAATTGCTGAAGAATTGCTGGCGGAAATCAACGAACTCATCGACGACATAGGAGGACGGACGGACCAGCTTATTTCCGATCTGGTATTCGACATGATTCACCGGCTTCAAGTTGTAGACGTTGTGAAACCAAAAAAGCCCACGACATCGCCATGAAGAAAGTCGCTGAACTTCTTCAGCTGACCACCAATGCTGCGACAAAAGATCTGACCAAAGATGTCGTTTTCCGCCAAGAAATGGCCCAGCCACTTGCCGTGTCCATGCGCCACTGGTGGAAAGCATTCAAGGACAGCCGACAACTCGCTGATATCGTGCCGTCACCGCCGAGCCCGCCGAAGGCTCCAGAAGAAACGCATCAAGCCCGCACATTTCGCGTTGCAACGGCCTACGGATGAACTGAAATCATCGTTAGGCGTTGCGCAATTCCTTCCGTTTGAAATAGGAAAAAGACGCCCAAGCGCCAAGGGCGGCAATAAGCATACAAATGGCGAGCGGATAAGGTGTTCCGTCCTGCCAGCTGCCCGATACTTGCGCAAACAAAGCAGCCACCCCGTACTGAATAAAAGACGTCAAACCGGAAGCCGTGCCGGCAAGTTCAGGATAGACACTGATAGCCCCGGCGTTTGCATTGGGAAGAGACATTCCGTTGGCAACACCTAGGACCGTAATAGGCAAAAATATGGCAAGGGGATGCCAGACTCCCAATGCCACGAGGCCAAGGACCATCATCAATGTAACGATCGCTGTTGATGTTCCGATACGAACCATCGGGTCAATTCCGACGCGTTCAGATATTCGGTTGGCCAGGATCGTACCCGTCAAATACCCGCCTGTAGAAAACAGAAAGTACAAGCCATATTCCGTACCGCTGAGCCCCATGACGGTCATGACCGCGTAGGGTGCGGCTGCCAGGAAAACATAAAAAATTCCGATCATGAAGGCGCTTTGAAAAGTGTATGCGCAGAAGGCTGGCGAAGACAGGAGTGTGCGAAACCCGTAAGCCATGCTGGCAACGCCAATGGAGTCCCCGGTAACTGGTTTGTGTGTCTCAGGCATGCCGAACACCACCAGCGCCAAAAGAGCCCCGGCAAAGAGAGCGGTCGCTCCGACGTTGCCCCGCCAGCCAAATCCATCGACCAAAAAACCGCCCAGTGTGGGCGCGATCATAGGAGCAATGACCATGACGGCGACGAGACCGGCGAGCACGGCTGCCCGCGCGATGACGACCCCCGCAGCACCCCCGACGGCTTGAATGAACCGGCCAAGAATAAGCGTAACGATTGATGTGGCTAACAAACACATCACCGTGCCGACAAAGAAGAGAAGCATCCCGCCAATCAACGCCGGACGGCGCCCGAAACGGTCTGACAAAGGCCCATACAGCAGCGTCGCCACAGCAGTGACGACGAGCGGCAGGCTCACAGTAAGTTGAACTTGAGCGGCTGATACATCAAACGCGTTTTGCACCGATGGAAGGGCCGGCAGAAAAATTTGAATTGTAAATGAGCTGGCCGCAATGGTTGATGCGAGCACCCCTTTGATCAATCTCTCATTGGGAATGTGAGACGTTTGATCAGCGGAATCGGGCTGGGTTGGCTCTGCTTCAGAGTCCTCCGAATGTGCCATGGACTGAAATACTTATCTCGACCCGATCCGCCCTATTCCGCCGCTTCTTGGGTAACGACACAGACTTCGCAATCACCGCCCAGATCCATGGACCCTTGCCCCGCCACCAAAGCACCGACGGCAGCGAGATTTTCCGGGTTGGGCTTGGGAAAAGCGATATCACTGTGGCGCACACCAAGAGACAGCAAAGCTTCAACGGTCTTGTATCCGGTGCGCATGGATTCCAACACGGGGACCGTCGCGCGTTTGGCGATGTCCGGGCCAACCGGCGCCATACAGGTACAGCCGAGCATGATGGTATCAGCGCCGTCTTCAGACACAGCTGCATCGATGGCCTTAACGATTCTGTCTATAAGTCTGCGTTTTGATCTTTGAGACTGACCGTCGTCGCCGCGGCGCCTTCGACCCCTTCCACAGCACTATCATTCAAGACATTGCGAATTGACCCGCACCGGTCTTCCATGGCGCAACTGCGCAGACGTTCATGATAGATGAAATTCAGCTTTGGCGGCCAAATGGTGACGATGGAAAAGCGTTTGCCGACGTTGCAACACATGGCCATGGTGGCCTCGCCTGCACCCACCACCACCATGTCCGTGGCCGATTTCATTTCATCGATGCCGTAATCACCGACGGTGTTAATAAAAACAGCGTCGAACCCTGCTTTCTCGGCTTCGACGGTGCAGTCAACATAGGCTAAAGCCGTCAGACCCCGGTCGTAGGGTGTCATCGGAAAGGTCCGTAGACGGGTTTCAATCAGCTCGGGCGTAAATCCGGAACCTGCCAGTTCCACAACGGGCGCCGGCGGTTCGTTTTTACCCGTCGGAGCCGCACCCGTTCCAATAATGCCGATACGGTAGGTCATAGTATTAGCCTTTGTAGTAATCCTTGAGGGCTTCGGCAAAAACTGCCATCTGCTCGACCGTTCCCATGCTGACCCGACACCAGGAATCATAGGGCGCGTAAGACCGGCCGACGAGCATGTTCTTAGTACGCATGGCGGCAGCAAATTCCCGCACCGACCCGCCGGTATCGAACAAGACAAAATTCGCCGACGAAGGCGTATACGGTAGCCCGACGTCTTCAAAGGCAGACTGAGTTAAAGTGACGCACTCTTGAATTTTTTTCTTGCTGAACGCCTGGAATTCCATGTCTTGATAACTGGCGATGGCGGCATTGATCCCCATGACGTTGAGAAAACTCATTTGCAGAGGCCGCAACCGGCCGATGAGATCCGCCCGGGCCACAGCGTATCCAACGCGAAGGCCAGCCATGCCATGAATCTTGGAAAACGTTCGCGCAAGAATAACGTTCTTACCCGCCTTGACCTGATCGATCATGGCGTTGTGTTCAGGGTCGTCGAGAAGATCCACATAGGCTTCGTCGACAAAAACCGTTGCCCGGCTTTCGACCGTATCGATGAAGGACCGGAGGGTATCCGCATCCAGAAGCGTTCCCGTCGGATTGTTGGGATTGCACACATAGACCAGGCTGGTTTGGCCGGTCACCCGGCTCTCCATAGCCGCAAGGTCGTGCACCATATCTGAATCGAGACCCACTTCATGGACAGTGGCGCCAGTGTTGCGCGCATACGCGACAAGCATGGAAAAAGTGGGCCGGGCGGCGACGATGTCTCCCAACTGGCCGAACCGCAAGCCTGCCATTTTGAGGAGTTCACCCGATCCTGCCGTGATCAGAACATTGTCCGTGCCGACCCCTTCCTTTTCGGCAATCAACGTCCGCAGCTGCCGCGTGCCCGTTGTGGCATACATCCAGCCGTCCTCTAGCGATCTTGCCATCACTTCCTGGGCGCTAACGGACGGGCCGTATGGATTTTCGTTTGCCACCAAGCGCACCGGCCCGCCGTAGGTCGACGACCGAGCCATTTTGGGTGCGCC
The DNA here is from genome assembly GCA_965207985.1 of Rhodospirillaceae bacterium. GTDB lineage: Bacteria > Pseudomonadota > Alphaproteobacteria > Rhodospirillales > Rhodospirillaceae > CBDBND01. The sequence continues at coordinate 12,869 of CBDBND010000034.1, forward strand.
CAATGTAAACCCTGCCAGCGCAAGGCCTGTTGCGCCGGCTGTGCGAAACATGCTGCGACGGTCAAATAAAGTGTTCATTGTGTTCTCCTGACTCTCAGGACGGTCTATTGGGTTAGGCTGTTGTAGACGTTCTGCACAACAAAGGCTGCGCCCATAAAGCCGCTCGCCCATTTGTCGTCGAGGTCCTGGGTAATGTTCGCTTCAAGCATTGCGTTGACGGTCTGGCCGTTGTCGATTCCGGCTTGGACCCGGTCGCGTAGTGCCACCATCATGTCATGATACTCTTGGAGGTCATCTTTGTCCGCCAAGCGCCCGTGACCGGGAATGATTTTGGTGTCGCCGTCGGAAGCAGCCAGTACCTCAGCGGCCACGTCGATCATACCTAAGAAATTACCACCGCTACCGAGATCAAAAAACGGATATGACTCCGAGAAGTACGTGTCTCCCATATGATAAACATCGGCCTCGACGAAATGAATGAGAGCATCTCCGTCTGTATGTGCTGGGCCGATCTGTTTGCCGACAATCGTGTAGCCGTTCATATGGAAAGTAATTTCGTCGTTGAACGTGATTACCGGCAGCGCTTCGGGTGGAGAAGCTTCGATCACGTTGCCAGAAAAGGCACTGGTTTGATCAACGCTCATGCGGGCATAAACATTATCCTGCGCTACGATTGTGACACCCATCTTGCCGAAGTTTTCGTTCCCGCCCGTGTGATCGCCGTGCCAATGGGTGTTGATGAGAAACTTGATCGGCTGGTCCGTCAGCGCCCGTACGGCGGCAACGATTTTATCCGTCAACGGCGCATATTGATCGTCGATCAAGAAAGCGCCGTCATCGCCGATGCATAAACCGATGTTACCGCCCTCTCCTAACAGCATATAAATGCCGTCAGCGACAGGAACGGTCCGGATTTCCACTCTACTGAAATCGGTTTGCTGGGCGAAAGCGCCTGTTGCCGACCCAATTGTCAATGCTGCAACCAATACGCCGTTACGTAAGATGTGGTTCATGGCAGCTGTCCTCCGTTCCCTGAGCGTCCAGCATGCCAGATGACCGGGACACCGACAACGCCAGCTCCCTGGAAGACGAACCGTCAGGAGGTCTCCAAGACGACAGGCGCAAAAGTGCCTTCGTCTGCAGTGACTTCATATGCCTTCATGCCACCCGCGCTGGCTTCGCTAACCGGAACGATCATCCAGATTTGACCACGCTCCAGCGCCATGTCCGCATCGTGCCGTGACGGTTTGTCGTGACCATTAGGATGAGAATGATAAGGCCCAAGAATACGCTGTTCCGTAGCCCGTAATTTACGGATCCAATCAAATTGCAGCTGGGGGTCAATAAGGAACCGGTCCTGCTCAGGTGCCAAATTCACCGACGGAACGATCTCGGATACGACAACGGGGTCAGTTCCTTGACCAATAAGCAAACCACAACATTCTTGAGGATATGCGCGCAATGCTTCTTGCACGACCGTTTCCGCGAGGTGCTTAGGCAGAATGAGACGACTCATTGTGTGCTCAAGGAACTGTCGGTCTTGCGCCGGACGCATTGACGGCGATTTCACCCATGATACGGCCAGTCGCGGGATCGATCAGGATGATCCGTGGCGGCACTCCCCCTCCAGAAAGCGTGAGCGCCATTAGATCGTCAATCTCAACCACTTGGTCGACTACTGTCCCAACGGGCTGCCGTAAATCCAACACATCGAACATCCGTTCTCTAGGTGTTGCTTCGGACAAAACGGCACTCGTTTCGTCTTTGTGCCATCCAAGTGACAGACCGACCACCAGTACGCCAAGGAGCGCAAAAAGCATGCCAGTCATGACGTAGACCAGAATCTTAGCGCTATTCATCAGACCAGTTTCCCCATGGTGCTGGTTGGCGTAAAACCAGTGAGCAGGTCAGTGCTGTCGGACACGTCGCGGAGTCCTTTTTTGTCTGAAGAAACTCATACACTTTCCATCACTCAGGATCAGCAGGGACGACGACTTGACCGTTTGCTCGCTGATGAAGTTCAAGCGCTGTCCAGATCACGCATTAAAGCGCTGATAGAATCCGGATGCGTCTCGATTGATGAAAAGACCATAGAAGACCCCAATTTCAGGGTCAAACTAGGGTCTGTCATCAGGCTTCGGGTGCCCCCTCCGGTTTCGGACGTCCCCGTCCCGCAGTCGATACCTCTCAACGTCGTATTCGAAGATGAACACGTGATCGTCATTGATAAGCCGGCAGGACTGGTGGTGCATCCCGCCGCGGGCAATCCGGACAGGACATTGGTCAATGCCCTTCTGTCCCATTGTGGCGACAGCCTTAAGGGCATCGGTGGAGTCAAACGGCCGGGAATCGTGCACCGGCTGGACAAAGATACGTCGGGCCTTCTTGTTGCGGCTAAAACTGACGTCGCCCATAGCGGATTGACCAAACAGTTTTCCGAACATGCCATTGAACGCTGCTACAGCGCTTTGACTTGGGGTGTGCCGTCACCCCTGAATGGCACAGTCTCCGGCGCGATCGGGCGCAGTTCGAGGAACCGCAAAAAGATGGCCGTGGTCGAACGTGGCGGAAAAGAGGCCATTACCCATTATCGCGTGATCGAAGCGCTGGGACTGACCGCAAGTCTCGTCGAATGCCGGCTGGAAACCGGGCGTACCCATCAAATTCGGGTTCACATGGCGCATAAGGGCCACGGTGTTGTCGGCGACCCCCTGTACGGACGGGGCGTCAGACGCGGTGTCGACGATACGGTCAAAGCAGCACTTAAGTCCTTTGGCCGCCAAGCGTTACATGCGCGCCTGCTTGGGTTTGAACACCCGGTGACGAAGGAGGTCTTGAAATTTGAAACAGAAGTTCCGACAGATTTTGCCGCTTTGCTTGACGCCTTTAGGGCTGCGGAATGATTGATTGGTTATCCGAGCGCCGGCTCTGGTTGTTGTGCCGGTCGCTCTTGTTCTTCGGGTTCGTAAACGGACTCCACGTCCGGTCCCCATTTCAGCACCAGTTCTTTTTGCTGCGCTTTAAGGGCAGTGATTCTGCGCCCGGCGGTCATTGCCATATAGGCGGAGACGAGATTTGGTGTGGTGGAATAGATCACCCAGCCGACGGCGGCACTGCCATAGATGACGAGCAAGGCAAATACGTCTGTCAAAGCTGAGAACGCTGCGTCGATGGTGTGCCCCGTAAACCAGAGATCCACCAGCGTTGGTGCTGCCCCTGCCAAATTCATCGCTCCAACGCAGACGCCCGCATACCAGCCTTTGCCACGCTCCATGAGAAAGGCAACACCGGTCGGCAGAAGAGCGAACATGAGGACGATTACAGTTGGAATAATCATCAACGCGATAGGAATCGCGAGCATAAGATAGAGAAAGACTCTGCTCTTATTGATTGGTCGCTTTGCTTGAGGCGTTGCAGGATCGCTCATGACCTAAAACACCTCGCCGATAAGCATGATTGTAAACGTCATCAGCATGATGATGACGGCGCCAATGGCTCCTGCCTAACGACCCATCTTCTGTGCGTTTTCGTCCCGGTCCACTTGGCCGTGCTGAAGTTCGTAAATTTGCTTTTCCGCGGCGGCAAATTCGGCTTTTGCCCAAGCAAATCCTTCCGCATCGCGTTGTCGTTCTTCAGGATTGTCGAGATAATTGTAGAGTTCGGGCAGATTGCCCTTACGCACCAGTTTCGGAATTTCTTTTTCGATTTCCTTGCGCTTTTGGCGGTTCTCATAGCTGTTGATAATCGGCCCCATCAGACCGCCAACCCAACTGGCCAGGCCATACACGGCGTCGGGTCCCAGTCGCCATTGTACGATGGCAAGAACACTCAACATGCCCGTTGTTGCCCGGTCCGGACGTGCGTCGTTCATGGCATCGATTTGCGTGCCGGTCCCTTTGGCGTAGCGTGATCGAAGGAAGGCTGCGATATGCCGATCAATCGGCCAGACTCTTAGAGCCTGACCGAAAAAGAATTGAGTGGAATCAGTCCCTTGTGATTCCCTTGTTGTGTTCGCCAGCAAGGAGGATAACAAGATGTGGACTGACGCCACTCGTGAGAAATATGAGCGCGAGGCGCACCGCTACGCAAGCGATCTGAGCGATACCGAATGGTGCGTGATCGAACCCCATATGCCGCCCGCAAGGGCTCTGGGCCGCCCGCGCAAGACGGATATGCGGGAAGTGATGACCGCGATCCTGTACATGGCCCGCAGCGGCTGCCAGTGGCGCATGCTGCCCGGCGAGTTTCCGCCGCGCAGCTCGGTTCAGTACTATTTCTACAAGTGGCGCGACGACGGGACGTGGCAGGAGGTCAACCGGGCGCTTCTGGCGCGCACCCGCGAGGCCGAGGGGCGGGCCGCTGCCGCGACTGCCGGGGTGATCGACAGCCAGTCGGTGAAGACCACGGAAAGCGGAGGTCCGCGCGGGTTTGACGCGGGTAAGAAGGTGATGGGCCGCAAGCGCCATATCGTGGTGGACACTGGCGGGCGGTTGCTCGGTGCCGTGGTCCACGAGGCTGACATCCAGGATCGCGACGGTGCGCCGTCGCTGCTCGCCGAGGTGGGGGCGTGGTTTCCCGGGGTCGGCCATATCTTCGCCGACGGCGCTTACGCCGGCCCTAAGCTGGCCGGGGCGCTGAAGAAGATCGGCGACTGGGCGCTGGAGATCGTCAGGCGCAACGACAAGGCGGACGGCTTCGTTGCGCTGCCGCGCCGTTGGGTGGTCGAACGCACCTTCGCATGGTTCGGGCGCAGCCGCCGCCTTGCGAAGGACTTCAAGGCGACCGTCGAGAGCGCCCTTGCCTGGCTCCTGATCGCCAGCATCCAAGTCTTCATCCGTAGACTAGCAAGGTTATGAAAATAAACGATTCTTTTCCGGCCAGACTCTAACGCCTGTTCGGCCATTGAGCGTCGGACCCTCGCGCGCAAAGGTACGGGTATCCGCACCTAATAATGGTTCTGGAAGCACCATACCTCAACATATTGGGGTTACCGAAGCCTTAACCGCCAACAGGCCGAATTCCTTCCCCGACATCGATCAGACTTAGTCTGCGAACGGGTCCCGCACCATAATTGTGTCTTCCCGCTGAGGGCTGGTTGACAGAAGGGCCACGGGAGCATCGATGAGTTCTTCGATCCGGCGAATGTATTTGATCGCAGCGGCCGGTAGTTCGGCCCACGACCGGGCTCCCTGGGTGCTTGTTTGCCACCCTTCCATGGTTTCATAGACCGGCTCGACGGCGTCCTGATCGGCCATGGCGGCGGGAAATCTGTCAATCTTCTCGCCGTTTAGTTCATAGGCCACGCAGACTTTCAACTCAGGCAAAGTATCAAGAACATCCAGCTTGGTCAGGGCGATCCCGGTGATACCGCCGACTTTAATGGCTTGCCCGACCATGATCGCATCGAACCAACCGCAGCGGCGGCGCCGGCCCGTCACTGTGCCGAATTCGTTGCCCCGCTCGCCGAGAATGTCGCCCACTTCGTCCGTGAGTTCCGTCGGAAAAGGACCTGACCCGACGCGGGTCGTGTAGGACTTTGTAATTCCTAACACGTATCCGACGGCGCCGGGTCCTAAGCCCGACCCGACCGCAGCCTGACCGGCGACCGTATTTGACGACGTCACATACGGATAGGTTCCATGATCCAGATCGAGCATCGCGCCCTGCGCCCCTTCGAACAAAATACGCTGTCCTTCTTTGCGCGCTTCGTCCAGCCAGCTCCAGGCGGGTTCCTGGTAGGGCAGTATTTTTGGCGCCAATTCCTCCAGGCTATGGCACAGGTCTTTGCCATCGATCTCCGGTTTGCCCAACCCTCTCAAAAGGGCATTGTGATGGGCCAGCAGACGCTCGACTTTGAAGGCAATTGTTTCTTTGTTTGTAAGATCGCAAACGCGTACGGCGCGCCGCGCTACTTTATCTTCATAGGCGGGGCCGATGCCGCGGCCTGTGGTTCCTATTTTCGCACTACCGGCGGCTTCCTCACGGGCGAGATCCAGATTCTGATGTAAGGGAAGAATAAGACTGGCGTTCTCCGCAATTTTGAGAACTGATGGATCAACGTTGACCCCCTGTTCTCTCAGGCGGTCAATCTCTTCAAGTAAAGCCCATGGATCAATGACAACGCCGTTGCCAATGATGGATGGCTTGCCGCGCACCACACCTGACGGCAATAAGCTCAATTTGTAGGTTTGATTGCCAATGACCAGTGTGTGGCCTGCGTTGTGCCCGCCCTGAAAGCGCACCACCACGTCGGCCCGTTCCGACAGCCAGTCGACGACCTTGCCCTTCCCTTCATCGCCCCATTGGGCGCCGACCACCGCTACATTCGTCATGACGCCTGCCCTTTTCCAGAAACTTCGTTTAACGCGCCATCGAGTAAGACATGCGTGCACTCAAGCCGCTTGGCTTCTGCTTTCAAGTCTTCACTGTCGTTAAGCGCTGTTACCACTCTGTACCCATCTTTCTGCAAGGCGTTGATTTGAGAACGGCTGGTGCCAAAGGGAACAAGGACGCAAGATGTGCGTTCCGGTTTAGGCGCCACAGTAAGAAGGCCGTCCATGAATAATGTGGCGCCCGTTGCCGGTTCAGTTCTACCGTCACCGTGATCAATGAGGTAACGGCCACCCCGGCCGATTTCTCTCGCTGTACCCTTGGCAAAAATAAAAAACGTCACACCAGTGTGGTATTGCAGGCCTCTGTTTTCCACAAGATCAATGGTGAGAGACAGTGATGGCGTTTCCGCCGCAACACGGTCTGACACGGTGAATAACCGTTCAAGGTGATCTGCGGCATCGGCAGGAAGTTTTACTTTTGCCAGACGGTCTTTTGCAGAAGACAACGGGCCTGTCGCTTCAACCAACGCGACAAGTGGTTCCGAAAGAGAACCACTGATTGACTTGATCTCAGCGACATCTTTGTGATCAAGCGCTGCAAGCAAGTCCTCGAGCCGGGAGTCTTCAAATTTTTCGGTTGAAAGAATGGTCGACACCAACGGCGGTGCGGCGAGATCGACGGTTATAGTGTTAATGTTTAGACCAGCGACGCTTTCTGTTGCCAAAATAATTGCTTCTGCATCGGCGGCAACGCTGTCGGGACCTATAAGTTCGAAGCCGACCTGGGTGAACTGACGTTCGGGTCTCAACTGCCGGCCCTTCACCCGCAAAACCTGGCCCGCATACATCAGCCGAAGTGGACGCTGAGCATTTTGCAACCGCGTCGAAGCAATGCGCGCTATTTGTGCGGTGACGTCCGCCCTCAGACCCAACGTGCGTTGAGAGACAGGGTCAACCATACGGAATATACGATCTGCCGTCGCCGCGCCCATACCCGCCAACAGGGTGTTTTCAAATTCCACCAGGGGCGGCGCAACGCGATCATAACCATTGGCCTCAAAAGACGCAGTGAGCTGCTCAACCAGAGCCGCTTCCACCGCCGCATCGGGCGGCAGAATGTCACGCAGGCCTTCGGGCAGCAGAGTCGGGCTGGCTGTTTCGGTCATGACGCGTGGCCTGATTGTTTTGGCTGCACCCACAGGGGTTTAAGCGATGGGCAATACACCCGTGGGCCGAGGCAGAGTTCTAACCGTATGGATAAAATTGAGCAATGGCAAACCGCCGGGAGTCGCTAAAAAGTAAGGGTTTGAGCCTGAAGCACCTGAGGCAAATTGCGCACCTCTTCCAGTAACGTTTCGTCAATGCCCTGGTCCAATTGGAGCAGGGCTATGGCGTCCCCGCCCCCGGTTGGCCGGCCCAAATGGAACGAAGCAATATTGACCCCGGCATTGCCGAGCGTTGTGCCGAGGGATCCGATGAACCCGGGTTTGTCGTCATTGACGACGAAAAGCATGTGCGCACCGACTTCAGCTTCAAGATGGATGTCGTTGACTTCAACCAGGCGGGGCATGCTGTCGCCGAAGAGGGTTCCAGAAACCGTTCGGGTTTGGCGTTCCGTCGTCACCGAAAGTGTCACCAGGGTATGGTATTCGTCGCTGCGGTCTTTCTTGACTTCACTGATTTCAATATCCCGTTCCCGGGCTATTACGGGAGCGTTGACCATGTTGACGCTTTCGAGAAGCGGTGACAGTAGCCCTTGCACCGCGACGGCCGTAAGCGGGCGTGTATTGAGGTCCGCCACCGCTCCCGAATAGGCAATTGACACTGCGCGGATGCCGCTGCGGGTAATTTGCCCAGCGAAACTACCTAGTTGCTCTGCCAATTTCATGTATGGCCTCAAGCGTGGCGCGTCTTCCGCACTGACCGAGGCCATGTTTAGGGCATTGGTGACTGCACCGGTAAGGAGATAGTCAGACATTTGCTCCGCCACTTGCACGGCGACATTTTCTTGGGCTTCCGCTGTCGATGCACCGAGGTGAGGCGTACACACCACCTGATCCATGCCGAACAGAACATTGTCCTTAGCGGGTTCCTCCTCGAAGACATCAAAAGCGGCTCCCGCCACATGGCCGTCTTCAATGGCTTTCTTGATGTCCGCTTCGACGATAAGACCACCGCGTGCGCAATTGATGATGCGCACGCCCTGCTTCATCGACTTCAATGCCTTTGCATCGATGAGACCACGGGTCTGGTCGGTCAAAGGCGTGTGCAGTGTGATGAAGTCGGCCCTGGCAAACAATTCCTCCAACTCGACTTTTTCAACGCCAATATCAACGGCCCGTTCCTGTGAAAGGAATGGATCGAAGGCAATGACTTTCATCTTCAGGCCCAAAGCACGGTCTGCAACGATGGACCCGATGTTGCCGCATCCCACGACGCCTAAGGTTTTGCCGTACAGTTCGACACCCATGAAGCGGGACTTTTCCCATTTGCCTTGATGGGTGGACGTATTGGCCTGAGGAATCTGGCGGGCCAAGGCCGTCATCATGGAAATGGCATGCTCGGCCGTGGTGATGGCATTGCCGAACGGCGTATTCATGACCACGACACCGCGCTGGGTAGCCGCCGGAACATCCACGTTGTCCACTCCGATGCCCGCGCGTCCGACCACCTTCAGGTTCGTGGCAACGTCTAAGACATCGGCCGTGACTTTTGTCGCCGAGCGGATGGCCAGGCCATCGTAATCGCCAATGCATGCCTTAAATTCATCGGCGTTCATGCCTGGCTTGACGTCCGCATCAACACCGCGGTCCTTGAAGATCTGGACGGCAAGCGGGCTAAGTTTGTCCGAGATAAGAACTTTAGGCATCCGGCTATCCTTATTGGGCGCTTTGGACTTGGTCATAAGCCCAGTCTAACCAAGGACATAATGCGTCCAAGTCTGCACTGTCCACCGTGGCACCGCCCCAAATGCGGAGTCCTGGCGGCGCATCTCTATAGGCGCCGATATCAAAAGCCACCCCTTCATCATCAAGCAAAGACACAATCTTTTTTGCGGCAGCCGCTTGCCCGTCTTCCGGCAGCGCCGTGAACCAGTCTGCAACGATTTTCAGGCAGATGGATGTGCACGACCGGGTTGAGGGATCTTCCGCAAGAAAATCCACCCAACCGGTCTTAGAGACCCATTGATCGATCGCCGACAGGTTAGCTTCGGACCGGCGAATGGTTTCCTGCAAGCCACCGATCTGGTCCACCCAGGCAAGAGAATCGAGAGCGTCCTCGACGCAAAGCATGGACACGGTGTTGATGGTGGCCCCTTCAAAAATACTGGCATTAAAGGCTCCACCCTTGGTCATGCGAAAGAGCTTCGGCAATGGCCAAGGCGGACTGTAATTCTCCATACGTTCCACGGCACGGGGGCTCAGAATCAGCATGCCGTGCTGCGCCTCCCCTCCGAGTATCTTTTGCCAGGAGTAGGTGATCACATCGAGCTTGTCCCACGCCAAGTCCATAGCGAATACGGCCGATGTCGCATCGCAGAACACCAGCCCTTCCCTAGCATCGGCTATCCAATCGCCGTTGGGAACGCGGACGCCTGAGGTGGTGCCATTCCAGGTGAAGATGACATCCCGATTAAAGTCGACGGAAGCAAGGTCAGACAGGGCGCCGTAATCGGCACCGAGTGTGCGGACATCGTCGAGCTTGAGCTGCTTGACCACATCGGTGACCCACCCCTGACCAAAGCTTTCCCAAGCCAGCATGTCGACACCACGGGCGCCGAGCATAGACCACATGGCCATTTCCATGGCGCCGGTGTCGGAGGCAGGAACAATACCGACGTGATAATCGTCGGGAATACCGAGGATTGCCCGAGACCGATCAGAGACCTCTTGAATACGCGCTTTCGCCGGTTTCGCCCGATGTGACCGGCCGACCAGAGCTCCGGACAGAACATCCGGTGTCCAGCCTGGACGTTTGGCACACGGTCCGGAGGAAAAATTGGGATTGGCAGGGCGCGCGTTCGGCTTCGCAGCAACAGTCATGGACGCTGGGCTTTCCTTTATTTGAGGTTCGAATGGCTTGGCCGGCCAGGTCGGCGGGCGCGGATACTACGGGCGGCACCGGGTCGCGTCAACGCAGCCGTTTTGGACAATCAAAGCTGCCAGTACCAAGGGGCAATCACCGTGAAAGCAAGCCAAACAAGCAGCAGAAGGGGTATACCCGCTCGGACAAAATCGCCGAACTGATACTGACCCGGACCCATCACCAAGAGGTTCGTCTGATACCCCATAGGTGTGACAAAGGAGCAGTTACAGGCAAACAAGCACGTGATGGCGAAGATCCTGGGATCGATGCCGACATTGGCGGCAAGACCGATACCTATGGGCGTAAAGAGGACAGCACAGGCGTTGTTGCTGAGCACATTGGTAAAAAGGGCCACAACCAGGAAGAATACCGAAAGCAATATGGTCGGCGATGCGGTGCCGAACAGATTTACGATCCCATTTGCAAGGTAAGCGGCACCGCCGGTGGCTGTCATGGCCGTACCGAGCGCGAGCGACGTTCCGACAAGGAGATAAATGGACCGGTCGATAGCCCGGCTGGCTTGGCGCAGGTTCATGCATCCGGTCAGAATGAGAGCGGTCGCCGCCGCAACGGCAGCAATGGTGATGCTGATCAATCCCGCAGCAGCTAATCCGATGGCGCCTGCGAAAATCGCTATCGCCCGTTTGGCGTGATCGCGATTGGGAACAATACCGCGGGTTCCTGAAATCAAAACAACATCCCGTTCCGGCCGAAGCGACTCCAGCTGATCTTCCCGGCCCTTGAGAAGGAGCACGTCGCCAGATTGCAAGCGGATATCGGTCATTCGTGTGGCCGTCATTTGAGCACGCCTTTGGATGCCGACAAAGATCGCCCGCTGGCTTTGCTGTAGTTCAAACTGTTTTAGGGTCAGCCCCACCATGCGTGACGCCGGCGTAACCATGGCCTCGACCATCACCGTATCACGTTCATCGGTCTTTTCGTCTTCATCACGCACGGCGGTTTCGTCGTATTCCTTGACCCGCGTTTCCTGCAGATCCAAGCCGTAGGGCAACGGGGGATGAAAAAGACCGGGGTGTTTGCTGGCAATTTCGGTTAACGCTTGGCGGGTTGCCGCAATGACAAAAGTGTCGCCAGCGTGAATCATGTAGTCGTCAAACGGCGGCAGGATTGTTTCACCACCACGGAAAATGAATCTGATCGTCGCATCGGGCAAAGATTTGAACGTACCGGCCATGGCCGATTCCCCGATGAGATTGGAATCAGCGGGAACAACAAACTGCGAAATATATTGCCGGCCACTTGGACTGCCGGACGTAGCACTTTTGCGTTCAGGTAGAACAAGCGGAAGAATAAACAAAACGTAAGCGATGGACACACCTGCAAGAATGAGACCGAGCGGTGTGATTTCGAAAAAACTCAATTCCCGCAGACCTTGCTGGCTCATGGAACTTGAGATGAGAAGGTTTGTGCTTGAACCGATGAGCGTGGTCATCCCACCAAGAATGGCGGCATAGGACAAGGGCATCATCGTCCGGCTTGACGGCAAGCCTCCTTTCACGGCCAAGGCCTGCAATATGGGAATGAAAATAACGACAATGGGTGTGTTGTTCAGAAACGCCGATAACACCGCGACAACCAAAAGAAGCACGGCGAGCATAAGAATGGGATGCATGCGAATACGGGATATCCAAGCCCCAAACCCCTCCAAAGCACCCGTTCTGACCATGCCTTCGCCAACAACCAACAATGCAAGCACGGCAATCAATGCCGGATTGGCGAATCCCGCCAACAACGTTTCAGCGCCGAGCAGATTGACGTCAAAAGTGCCGGCGAGCGGAAACAACTGGAAAAGGACAAGCAATGCCGTGAGAACCAGTAGCGAGCTGACCTCTAGGGAGAGCCATTGCGTCACGTACAGAGTCAGCAGTGTCACTGCCAGACCCAAGACCGCCCACATCTGAAACGTCGGTTCAAAACCTGTCATGGGACTATTCTAACGGCATGGGCACGGTATGCGCATGGTTTAGCGGCCCATGCCCCTGTCCGAAGCCGGGCGCGGTTTTGATCGCTTCAAAGACGTAGGCGCGGGCGCGTTCAACCGCCGCTTCTACTGAAAGTTCTTGGGCCAGTCCTGTTGCGATTGCTGAGGCCAGAGTGCATCCCGTGCCATGGGTAGAGGTCGTATCAAGGCGCGGACTCGTAAAACTTTTCACGTTTTCTTTGGTGATCAATAAGTCCGTAACGTCTTCACTCTCGGCATGCCCCCCTTTGAGGACCACTGCGTCCGCGCCGAGAGCACGCATTGCATCGACGGCGTTTTCCATATGGTCAATGGTTTTGATTTCCAACCCGGTCAAAACCTCAGCTTCTGGAAGATTTGGCGTAATCACCGCGGCGCCTGATACGAGGCGGGCTTTTAGGACCGCTACAGCTTCATCGGTTATGAGTTTATGCCCGCCTTTGGCAACCATGACAGGGTCAACGACACGAGGCGTGTTCGGAGCGAGCTGGTCAAGACCGTCCGCCACACTTTGGGCAACGTCAGAAGACGCGAGCATACCGGTTTTGATGACGTCTGCGCCAATATCCGAGAGCACGGCTTCGATCTGACCCGCTATCGTTTTAGGTGGAACCGGATGAACATCGCTCACACCCACGGTGTTCTGGACCGTGACGGCCGTGATTGCAGTCGAAGCATAGGCCCCCAAAGCCGTAATGGTTTTTAAGTCCGCTTGGACACCGGCACCGCCGCCGCTGTCCGACCCGGCAATAATGAGCACCCGCCCCTTCATCAGATGAGACCTATCGTTTTGATGTAACAGGGATATTAAACAGCTGCCGATTCGATAACCGAAGCGACGTCGCGCACCACCGCATTGATCTCATCCGCATCATCCCCTTCGGCCATGACTCGTATGAGAGGCTCCGTGCCGGATTTTCTAATTAGAAGCCGACCACCCGCATTGAGGCGGTTTTCCGCATCTGCGATCGCATGCTTGACTTGATCAGCTGCCAACACATTTTCCGCTTTGGTGTCTTCAGAAAGCCGTACATTGTGTAAGACCTGAGGAATGGCGGTGAACTTTCTTAGGACTTCACTGGCCGGCTTGCCTGTTTCGACCAGGATGGCCAGCAATTGAAGCGCGGCCATAAGTCCGTCACCGGTTGTAGCATGACGGCTCAAGATGACGTGTCCCGATTGTTCTCCGCCGAGATTGTAGCCCCCCTCTTCCATGCGTTCCGACACATACCGGTCCCCCACTTGGGTGCGCTCGAGCGCCAATCCGATATCGGCGAGATACCTTTCCAAACCAAGATTGCTCATAACGGTGGCGACGATGCCGTTACCGTCCAACTCGCCAGTTTGCTGCCATCGGGTCGCAATGGCGGCCATAATCTGATCCCCATCGATGACGGCCCCTTTTTCATCGCACACCACGACACGGTCGGCGTCCCCGTCCAACGCAAGGCCGAGGTGAGCGTTGTGGGCGATGACTTCGGCCGACACTTTTTCGGGATGTAGGGAGCCGCAGTCATCGTTGATGTTGAAACCATTTGGCTCGACACCGATGGCGACAACGTCCGCACCGAGTTCCCAAAGGACTTTGGGTGCAACCTTGTAAGCCGCGCCATTGGCACAATCGACGACAATCTTCAGACCATCGAGCCTGAGGTTGCGCGGAAACGTGTTTTTGACGAATTCAATATATCGGCTGGTGCCCGTTCCGTTGTCCAGCCAACGGGCCCGGCCAAGATGTTCTTTGTCGGCCCGCAAATGATCCATTCCATTGTCGATCAGTTCTTCGATTTCACTTTCAATAGCGTCGGACAACTTGAAGCCGTCGGGTCCGAATAACTTGATGCCGTTGTCCTGATAAGGGTTATGGGATGCCGAAAGCATGACCCCGAGGTCGCACCGCAAGGAACGGGTCAATATGGCGATGCCGGGGGTTGGAATGGGGCCAACCAGCACCACGTCCATGCCGACGGAGATGAATCCCGCGGTCAACGCCGGTTCGAGCATGTAGCCCGACAGCCGCGTGTCCTTGCCGATGACGACCGTGTGCCTATGGTCGCCACGGATGAACGTATGACCCGCGGCCATGCCCAACTTGAGCGCCATCTCGGCGGTCATCGGATCACTGTTTGCTGTGCCGCGAACGCCGTCTGTTCCGAAAAGCCGTCGTTTTGCCATGGGTTAAATTTTCTCTCGCTTTAACGCACTTTGATACCACAAACCGGCGTTACGACCCACAACCTCAAAAAAGCACCGAATCATTGATCCGAATTACTCAACGCTTGCGCGATGTTAAGCGCTTGGTACGTGTCCTTTACATCGTGAACGCGAAAGATCTGGACGCCTTGCGTTGCACCGGCAAGCACTGCGGCTATTGATCCTCCGAGGCGGTCTTTCGGTTCCTTTGTACCGCTGATACGGCCAATGAAACTCTTACGCGATGCACCGAGCAGGATCGGGCAGCCCAACCCATGCAAAAGGGCAAGGGCGTCAATGAGAGTAAGATTGTGATTGTCATTTTTGCCGAAACCGATCCCGGGATCGACGCAAAGCAAGCTCTTATCCATACCAGCGTCCGAACATGCCTTTAACCGCTCGGCCAAGACGTCGAATACATCGGTCGGCGCCCATACATAAGACGGGTCGGACTGCATGGTCCTTGGCTGGCCTTGCATGTGCATGAGAACGGTTGGGACTTGTCTCTTGGTGACCAAGTTCAACGAGTCCGGATCGGCTGCCAATGCCGTTACGTCATTGACGATGGCAGCACCGGTATCCAATGCTGCCGCCATGGTCGATGCGTGACGGGTATCGATGGAAACCGTGAGTCCCTTCTCGGCCAGACCTCGAACCACGGGAAGTGTTCGCCGCTGTTCCTCTTCGGGGTCGATAGGGTCCGCGCCGGGCCTCGTGGATTCTCCACCCACGTCAAGAATAGACGCCCCGGCTTCGGCCAAGCGAAGTCCATGGGCGATGGCCGCATCGGGCGAACAATGGTCGCCACCATCGGAAAAACTGTCGGGTGTTACATTGACGACGCCCATAATCTTTGGGCTGTTGAGATCAAGACCGGCGAATGGGGCTCGAGGCTGCGACAGATTTTCGATCATCGACGCCACATGATCCTTCACCTTGACTGGCAGAACATAACGCCAGGGATCAAACGCCGTAACCGACGCAGTATGACGGACGACAGAGTCCGCACCTCTTATAACAACCTCAAGAGCGCTAAACCCGAGAGACATTCCGCAGAGCCGCATGGCTTGTCCGACATCTATGAGCTGTTCGGCTAAGGGGCCGGTGACAAAAGCCCGCGGCAACAGGTAAACCGCCGAAGGGTCAGCGGTCTCCAGATCCTTAGGGGATGGAAGGCCCGTGACGGTATTGGTCACGTGTTGGGTTGTGGCTCCGGTTCAAGTCCACCGGAATCAGATTCTTCGTCGCCCGAGTCCGTCGTCGGGACCGAGGTTCTGCGTCCTGGCGGACGCGGACGCGGACGCGAGGTCGGCTTTTCCGACTTATCGATGGTTTCACCGCGCAGGAGTTTGTCGATCTCTTCGCGCGACAAGGTTTCGTACTCCAGGAGACCTTTGGCGATGATTTCAAGGTCTTCTCGGTGTTCATCGAGAATTTTACGGGCGGTTGCTTCGCCTTCCTCGACAAAGAGTCGCACTTCCTGATCAATAAGTTCCGCCGTCTTGTCGGATACGTTTTTCTGCTGAGCAACAGAATGGCCGAGGAATACTTCTTCCTGATCGGCGTTGTACCGCAACGGTCCGAGTCTTTCTGAAAAGCCGTATTCGGTCACCATGCGGCGGGCGATCTCCGTTGCCCGTTTGATGTCGTCCGACGCGCCCGTTGTTACTTTGTCTTCGCCAAAAATCATTTCTTCGGCGACACGGCCACCGAACAAACTGGCAATCATGGCTTTAAGCTCCATGATCGACTGGCTGTACTTGTCCCGTTCGGGCAGGAACATGGTCACGCCCAAGGCGCGTCCGCGTGGAATGATGGTCACTTTGTGCAGCGGCTCGTGCCCCTCCGCGTGCATCATAATCAAGGCATGGCCGGCTTCGTGGTAAGCGGTCAGTTTCTTTTCATCTTCGGTCATGACCATGGAGCGCCGCTCCGCCCCCATCATGACTTTGTCCTTGGCTTCCTCGAACTCCAGCATGGTGACGACGCGCTTGGCTTTTCGCGCCGCCAGCAGTGCCGCCTCGTTCACCAAGTTGGCGAGGTCGGCGCCTGAGAAACCCGGCGTGCCGCGAGCAATAATCTTGAGGTCCACTTCCGGGGAAATCGGCGTTTTGCGTGTGTGGACTTTGAGAATCTTTTCCCGGCCAATGATATCGGGATTGGGGACGACAACCTGACGGTCGAACCGGCCCGGGCGTAACAGTGCAGGATCGAGCACGTCCGGCCGGTTGGTGGCGGCGATGAGAATGACACCTTCATTGGCCTCGAATCCGTCCATCTCCACCAGCAACTGGTTCAGGGTCTGCTCCCGCTCGTCATTGCCGCCGCCGAGGCCGGCACCGCGGTGGCGGCCGACGGCATCGATTTCGTCGATGAAAATGATGCAGGGCGCATTCTTCTTGCCCTGCTCGAACATGTCGCGCACACGGCTGGCACCAACGCCGACGAACATTTCAACGAAGTCTGACCCGGATATGGTGAAGAACGGAACGTTCGCCTCTCCGGCAATGGAACGGGCCAATAACGTCTTACCTGTTCCAGGAGGACCCACCAGCAAAACACCCTTGGGAATTTTACCGCCGAGACGCTGGAACTTGGCCGGGTCTCTCAGAAACTCGACCACCTCTTCCAATTCCTGTTTCGCCTCATCAATACCGGCGACATCTTCAAAGGTCACACGCCCTTGCCGTTCGGTCAGCAGTTTGGCGCGGGACTTGCCAAAGCCCATGGCCTTGCCACCGCCGCCTTGCATCTGGCGCATGAAGAAAATCCACACGCCGATCAGCAGCAACATGGGGAACCAGGAGATCAGGATGCTCCACAGCGTGGTTTCGCCATCGCTGCGGGGAACGGCCTTAATGTCCACGCCGTTGGACCGGAGTGTCGTCACCAAGGAGGGATCTTCGGGTGCATAGGTACGGAATTGAGACCCATCGCGGGTCTTGCCGGTAATGTTATTGCCCTGAATGGTGACGCTGCTGACCTCGTTGCCTTCTACGGAAGCCATAAACTCCGTAAACGACAACTCGCGGCTCGGCACGCGCGATTGTGGCGCCTGAAACAGGTTAAACAGGGCCACGATTAAGATCAGAATAATGACCCACAAAACAAGATTACGGCTAACGTTCACGCCCGTTCCTTTTCACCACATTAACGATTTCGTCGGGCAACAATCTCACTTAGCGACGTTCTAATTGAACCCTTAATTTCGGCCTACCCGCATCCCGAAACGGCTCTATGCCTAGATTAAATAAGGTGGCGCCCTGACAAAGCAAGCGGCGATCAATGACCTATGTGTCATCGAACGTCTTTGAGTTGGCGCAAAGTACTGCGAATTCCTCTCAATAAGTCCAAAATCACCCTGAATTCTGCCGTTCTCGCGCTTCTTTGGACATTGTAAGAGTGGTGGCCTTGAGGCGCAGCTGGCAGCCGTGGAGGGTACGGTCCGTCCACTCGGCGGTGCCAAGAGCCCGATAGACGCGCATTAGGCTGTCAAACCGGGGCGGATAATCCGCCCCAGAAATCCGTGCGAGATGTCTGGCCAGGCATCGTAATCCGACCTCTTCGGGTGCCGCCAAAAGATGGGTGAGGTCAATGTGGACGCTATCCTGAGACTGCTGCATGACTGCCGTCATTGATAGGTGTTCCACCGCGCTATCGATGGCGTCTTTGGCCCGCTGCAGATGTCCAACCGTTTCGAGCAGACGGTCGCGATCCAGTCCTTCTTCTTCCAGTTCGGCAAGGAGTGTCCGTAAACGCACCCGGGTGAACTGATGGTCTTGGTTCGAAGGATCATTCAGCCATGGTTGTCCATATTTTTCACACGTGGCGATGAGATCTGTTTTAGGCCGGTCTAAAAGCGGGCGAAGAATACGGATATCATTCCGCAGTGACACCTGTGCCATGGCCGCCAGCCCATCAACCCCCGAGCCGCGGATGAGGCGCTGCAAAAAGGTCTCTGCCTGATCGTCGGCATGGTGGGCGACCAGCACCGAGCGAACGTCGTGGCTATCGCACCAGGTACTTATGAGGGAAAAACGGGCATCGCGGGCTGCGGCTTGCGGGCTACGGTCTAGTTGACCGACAGAGGCTCCCTCTTCCCAGGTCAAAGTGTGATGGTCGAGATCGAGGCCGCGAAACCACTCAGCCACTTGGTACGCCTCTTCTTTGGCGGCCTCCCGTAGCCTGTGATCGACAGTCAACCCGACAAGAGTGTGTCCGCATTTTTCTGCCCATGTGTGGGCAAGACGCGTCAAGGCCATGCTGTCAGGACCGCCCGACACGGCAATGGCCAAAGTTTCCTGTGAGTCAAAAGGACCACAAGACTCCATCATGGAGGCAAAGTCGTTTTCGGAAATTGCTGTTCCGGGTTGCGGCATGGGCGTTTGTTGTGGCGTCGCCATAATGGTTTAGCTGCAGCTAAGGCGAGCCCGCTCTGTCTGCGCGCGCCGGCGGATAGTGTCGTTGGCTTCAGGATATTCTGTCGCCAAGCGGGACAACGCTGTGCAAGCCCCGTCTGTTTGCCCGAGCCGGGCCATGGACAAACCAAGTTTCAGCAGATTGTCAGGCGCTTTGTTGCTGTTGGGATAGGTTTGATAGCCAGACAGAAATTCGACGGCGGCCTGCTCAAAGTCGCCGCGGACATAAAATGTTTCGCCGAGCCAGTATTGAGCATTGCCGGCCAAGGTATCTGCCGGATGGGCGTCCAGGAACATCCGGAGCGCCGTTTCGGCGCGGGCATAGTCAGCTTGGCGTAAAATGTCGAACGCGTAGTCGTACTGCTCCTTAGGCGTGCCGGTTGGTAAAGCGGTCATAGCCATCATCGGATTAGGTGCAGTTGCAATTTGATCGGTCGCCACCGGTCCGGGTGAAGGCGCGGCGCTGATAGCGGGAGGCGCAGCCTGCACCGGCTGTTGCGTGTTGGCCGACAAAGCTGCCTGACGCACGGCCTCGGGTGAAGGCGGCAAAACGTTACCTTCCGCATCAGTGCGTATAACGCCAAACGTGTTTCCTTGATTCACAGGACCCGTTTGCACAGGCGCCGTTTGAACCTGACCCGGTGCCAGAAGCTGGGTCCCTGCGGGTGCTTGTGTCGGCTGAGCCAATTGGGGCTGTATTAATTGAGGCTGTGCTGACTGAGGCTGAGCCAATTGCGGCTGCGTCGGCTGCGGCTGCGTCGGCTGCGGCTGTGTTAGCTGTGGCTGTGCCATCTGTGGCTGGGGCTGGACCGGGCTTGACATTGGCATGTTGAGATTCGGTTCCACACGGCCGACCTCCGTTGCAGGCAATATCGTACTTGGCGCTTGTTGAGGTGCTGCTCCCTGAACGGACAGAGCGGTGGATGGCGGTACTGTGCCGGCCTGAGAAAGTGTCGACACAGGGGATTGGCTTTGCTGGATTCCAATTGGAGCCCCAGGAACGGGCATCGTGTTGCTCATGCCGTCACTTAATCCTGCTTGGGCACCCGTTGCCGGTAGAGCGACCGCTGATGAAACGCCGGCCGCCTGTTCAAGCACGGCCAAGCGGTAGGAAATGTCATTTGAGAATTGTTGGAGTTGAGCGCGCATTTGCGACACTTCAAACCGGGTTTCCTCCAATTGACCGGTCAACGTTTCCACCAAACGCTCCAGTTGCAGCAATCTGACCTGCAGGCGGCTGGCGACATCTGTAGGTAGGGTTTGAACCTCCATGCCCGCTTCTTCCGGTGTAGAGGGCATTTGCAGAGGGACGGCCGGTCCCTGGCCTTGCAAGCCACGAAGCTGGCTTTCGACCCGATTCAAACGCTCATTGAGAACCCGCGCGTCTAGGGGCGTTTGCGCATACGCGGAAACGGTCAAGACGCTAAGGATCAAGAGTGTGAAAACTGAGACGGACAGTTTGTGGGAAGTCAGTCGTTTCATCGCGGTCATCTTTTCAGCTTTGATACCGGCTTAGTTTTAGGGTGCTGGTTAAAGCTTAGACGCGGCAGAAATATGGCAAACGACGGCGTCAGGTTTTTCCAACGCCGTCGTTATAACGCTCATAAAAAGGAAAATCACCGGATCGGTGACTCTCCTAATTGTCTATTGAACGACTGATACGCCCCGCCGGTTCCGGCTCCAGCAATTTTCATTGGACGCGACACAGACCGGCCGTTCCTTGCCGTAGGAAATGGTACGAACACGGCTCGAAGCCACTCCCAAAGACTCAAGGTAATCCTTAACGGCATTGGCCCGGCGTTCGCCTAAACCAAGGTTGTATTCACGGGTCCCGCGTTCATCGCAGTGCCCTTCTACAACAATAGTCTTGGATGGATTTTGACTGAGCCAATTGGCCTGTCCCCGCAACGTGGCTTGAGCAGCGCCGTTGAGATCATAGCGATCCAGCGCAAAAAAGACGTTATTGCCAACCACTTGATTGAAGTATTCGGCTGAATCCATGGCCGGCCCCGAAGGAGCGGATGGCGCAGCCGACGGCTGGCTCGTGCCCATGGAATCTGACCCCATGTCATCCGTTGAGTCGGATGCGCAGGCGGCCAAAAGTGCCGCCGCAGCGACAGCACTGATTAAACGAACCATCATTGTTTTTCTTCCCCTTCGGTCACAAGACTGACGTAACTATGCACAAAATAGCGATTTTTCGCACCTTTTTTATCAGGTGCCAGTTGGGACGCAAGGCCTTCCGGCCATAAAAACAAACTTGTCATCATAAGGTTCCACCAAAATTGGGAGAGGACTTCCCTGGCCAAAAGCTAGGGTATAAGGGGCGACCAGGCCGGATCGGAGCCATCCCGCGGCGTCACCATCTCCCTTTGGTTGTAGCCCGTCAGGTCGATCGAGTAGAGCCGTGTTCGCCCCCCGGACCCGTCGGCACGGGTCGGCGCCTGGGCAAAATACATAAGAACACGGCCATTTGGAGCCCACGTTGGCGCTTCCACCAGAAAGCCTTGGGCCAACAGCCGCTCTCCGGATCCGTCGGGCTGCATCACCCCGATGTAAAAGGTCCCACGACTAATGCGGGTAAAAGCGATGAGATCTCCGCGCGGCGACCATACCGGCGTGGCGTAGCGGCCGTCCCCGAAACTAATCCGGCGAGGGTCGGACCCGTCAACATTCATGACGTAAACCTGCTGGCTGCCGCCGCGGTCTGAATTGAACGTCATTTGCCGGCCGTCGGGAGAATAGGATGGGGACGTGTCGATGGCTGGGTGGTTGGTCAGGCGCAAAGTTCTGCGGGTCCGCAGGTCCATTTCATAGAGTTCGGAATTGCCGTCCGCCGCCATGGAGAAAACGACCTTGTTGCCGTCCGGTGAAAAACGGGGTGCATAGGTCATACCGGGAAAATCACCCAACAACTCTTGGCGTCCGGTATCGATATTGAACAAGTAGACCCGCGGTACGTCTTGGAAGAAGGACAGATAAGTAATTTCCTGCGCTGTCGGCGAGAACCTGGGTGTCAGCACCAGTGCAGAGCCGTCGGTTAGAAATCTGTGATTGGCTCCGTCTTGATCCATGATAGCGAGCCGTTTTATGCGCGCATCGCCAGGACCGCTTTCCGACACATAGACCACACGGGTGTCGAAGTATCCGGTTTCGCCGGTGATCTGCGTATAGATCGCATCGGCAATGATGTGGGCAACTCTGCGCCAATTGCCCGGCTGAGTGACGTAAGCCTGGCCGATCATTTGCTGACCGCCAAATACGTCCCACAAGCGAAAAGCCACGCGTAGTTGTCCGTTCTGTTGCGCCTCCACCTCTCCTTGAATAAGCGCCTGGGCAGCAAGCGCGCGCCAATCGGCGAAGCGGGGCTGAACGTCAAGAGACGGTAAAGTCTGGATAAAAGCGTTGCGGTCTATCGGCCGGAACAAACCTGACCGTTCGAGATCATTGGAAATGACGGCGCTGATGTCGCGCCCAATTCTGTCCACGTCCTCATCACTGCCCGGGAAATTCGTCACCGCGATGGGCATGGGTTCGACCCGGCCCCGGGTAATGTCGATCTGGACCTGGGCGTGTACGGCGCCGGACAAAAGAACGGCGGTTATCACCCCATGAATTAACAACCAACAATCGCGCACGATGGTTTGGCCCTCCCCTACCCGCTTAAATAGTGCCAAACAATTGGCACATGCGGGATACGCCGGGCGTTGAAAGATTGCAATGTCAGACTAATTGATCCGCCCCTGTGGCGAGAATGTAAACACGATTTCCTTAAAGATTTCGTATCTTTGTGGCGAGATTGGGATGTTGCTGCAGCTTAACACCGCCGTCCGTGCACTGTCGGCGAATGTCCTGAATGATGGGTCCGTGAAGTACCGGCCCGTATCTTCGATCACCGCGCGCCGCACACTGCCGTCCGGATTAATGCCCACTCGCAGATCTACCGATAGATCCTGTATCCCCTCTTTTCCGGGATCGATCCTCCAACACCGTTCGATATGAGCCCTGATGGCATCCCGTTCGCTTAAGGTCGCGCAATCCGCGGTCTGCAGGGTTCGTATTTGTTCGTATGGGTCTTCGGTTTCCGTTGGCGGTGTTTCGGGTTTGGGTCTGCTCGCCACCTCCTGTTCCAAGTCTTTTACTAAGCTCACCAACTCCTGAAATGAATCTCTCTTTGGCGGCTCAGGCTTGCGCGGCGGTACGGCGACTATAGGTGCGGGCGGTAAGGACGCCAGTTGCTCATCTTCGGGCGGTGGGGGAGGTACCAGATCTTGAGCCTCTGGTGGCTCGGGTGCGGCGACTTGTTCTGGTTCGGGCTCCGGTTCGGGTTCGGGTTCTGGCTCTGGCTCTGGTTCCGGCTTTCGTTCTGGAGGCGGTGCGGCCGTGACTTCGGCGATGGTGACCAGTTCGACAACGATGGGCGTATCCGCGTCCAAAGGGCCGCGTTTCATAAAGGGCATACCTACCCAAGCCATGATGACTACAAGGCTGTGAAGAATGGTTGAAAAGAAAAGACCTTTGGTCATGACGCAATAGTTGGTTCAGCGGTTGACCGGCGGATCCGTCACCAAGGCCGCGTTGCGTAAACCTGCCTTATAGATTTCAGACATTACATCCATGACTTGTCCGTAAGCCAGACTCTTGTCGGCGCGCACATAAATGCGGACTTCAGGGTTCGCTTCAGTGATCGCCGTAAGCCTTGCACCGAGTGTCACTAGTTCCACCGGTTCGTTCTGCAAAGAGATACCATCCTGATTGATGGACACGGTCAGGGCTTGGTTATCTTGAGGCAGATTGGGCGTGGTCGCTTCAGGAAGGTCCACATCCACACCTGTGGTTAAAAGCGGAGCAGCGACAATGAAGATGACCAACAGCACCAGCATCACGTCTACCATGGGGGTAACGTTGATTTCGGACATGGGCCGATAGGGTTTGCGACGAGCCCCGCTCCCACCCTCGCTGGGTTGGACGAACATGCCCATGGTCAGCTCCGGTCTTCCAGTTGACGGGACAGAATGGCGCCAAATTCGCCAGCGAAATTCTCCAGCCGCAGCGCATAACGGTTCATGTCCGACGAAATAGAATTGTAGGCAATCACCGCTGGGATAGCGGCGACCAGACCTAGTGCTGTGGCAAACAATGCTTCCGCGATTCCAGGCGCAACCGTGGCCAAGCTTGTGTCACTGGATAAGCCGATGGCGGTGAACGTATTCATGATACCCCATACGGTGCCAAACAGTCCGAGGAACGGGGCGACGGCACCGGTAGAGGCGAGAAACGTCATACGGCTCTGCAAGTGATCCATTTCCCGCTCAAGACTGATGCGCATCACCCTGTCAATGCGCTGGCCAAGACCGCCTAAGTTATCCGGTTTGCCTTCCTTGTTTTTGGCTGAAGACCGCCGCCATTCGCGCATGGCAGCAACAAAGATGGATGACATGGGATCAGGCGGACGCGGACCAACCCGGTCATAAAGTTCTTCCAAGGAACTCCCTGACCAGAACTTTTCTTCAAATTTCTCCGCTTTGTTGGTGAGAGACCGTAAGCGCAAAATTTTGTCGAATATGATCGCCCAACACCAAATGGATGCGGCGATCAAAATCACCATGACGATTTTGACGACAATATCCGCTTGGAGGAATAAGCCCCAAATTGAGAAGTCTGTTTGCGCCGCCACAGCGCCGACAGCTCCGACCGTTTCTACATCCATCCCGCTTTAACCCTCTTCGTCTCGTAATTCTTCAAGCGCCGTCTTCAAATGCGGCGGCAATCTCTTAGGCCGGCCCTCTTCGTCGACCAGCGCCAGACGCAAATCAAGCTCAGCGATGGGATCACTCATGTCTGCCTCGTCGAGGCGTAAAACCCGCTGGCTCATGGTCATGGAGGCGCCGCCGCTTGCCTCAACGCGTGTACGCACGATCAGCTCATCGTCCAACTTGGCCTGATTGAGATACCGGATGTCAGCTGAGTGAACGGTAAAAACCAGGCCGTCATTCTCTATGAGTGAAAGATGATCAAGACCGTTGAGACGCATCATTTCGGTGCGAGCCCGTTCGGCAAATTTGAGATAGGCTGCGTGATACACCATGCGCCCCGCATCTGTTTCTTCGTAATAGATGCGGACGGGAAAGAGATGAACCTTGCCGTCCATCACGCCCGAGGTCGGCCGGGGTGCCTGTACCGTCATACGTCGTCACCATTCAATAGGTCGAATTGCGCCGGATCACGCTGCGGTACGGCAAGACCAATGTGTTTGTAACCGCTGTCTGACAGCATGCGGCCGCGCGACGTACGCTGAATTAATCCGCGTTGTATAAGAAACGGTTCGACGACATCTTCGAGCGTGTCGCGCTCCTCTGCTAATGCCGCTGCCAAAGTTTCTATGCCGACGGGACCACCGCCATAAAACTCCGCGATGCAACTGAGATATCGCCGGTCCATGGCATCGAGACCTAGTTCGTCCACTTCCAATCGCTTCAACGCGGCATCTGCCGCTTTAGCATCGACGGGAGTGACCCCTTCCACAGCCGCAAAGTCGCGAACACGGCGAAGCAAACGTCCGGCCACGCGCGGCGTGCCACGGGACCGTTTGGCAATTTCTTGTGCTCCATCCGACGCCAGATCAAACCCAAGGATCGACGCGCCTCGCTCGACAATGCGGATGAGATCAGCCAAGTCGAAGAAGTCCAAACGCAAAGGAATACCGAACCGGTCACGCAGCGGCGTGGTCAACAATCCAGAGCGGGTTGTGGCGCCGACCAGGGTAAAAGGCTGCAACTCGATACGCACGGAGCGAGCCGCGGGTCCTTCGCCGATGATCAGATCCAACTGGAAGTCCTCCATCGCCGGATACAACACCTCCTCTATGGCGGGATTGAGGCGGTGGATTTCGTCGATAAACAGGACATCGTGGGCTTCGAGATTGGTCAAAATAGCCGCTAAATCGCCTGCTTTGGCAATCATCGGTCCTGATGTCGCGCGGAACCCGACGCCGAGTTCGCGCGAGACGATTTGCGCCAGGGTTGTCTTGCCCAGCCCTGGAGGACCATGCAGCAGAACGTGATCGAGCGGTTCGCTTCGCTCAGAAGCGGCCGTAATGAACACTTTCAGGTTGTCGCATACGGTCCGTTGACCGATGAATTCGGACAACCGTTGGGGACGCAACTTTCCGTCTGCATCGTTGCTTTGCTCGGCGCCCGATATGAGTCTGTCTTCAGCCATCGCCCGACAGATCCTTTAAACCGCTGCGAATGAGTCCGTCTAAGGTATGCGCGCCCGTATCAGCGTGTACCGCGCGCGAAATTGCGCCAAAAGCATCGGCCCGGCCATAACCCAAGTTAACCAGAGCCGAGACCGCATCTTCGACGAGATCTTGGGCAGCATCGTCACCCGATTTTCTTGCGCCTTTCCCGTTGGTCTTGGGTGCAACCAATGGAACAGCGGCAATGGCACCAATTTTATCTTTAAGTTCCGTAATCAACCGGGATGCCAACTTGGGGCCGACACCGCTGGCACGGGTGAACAGAGTTTTGTCTTGCGCCGCGACGGCCTGAGCCATTTGGTCGGCGCTGAGGACCGAGAGGATAGACAGCGCTACCTTTGTGCCCACGCCTTGCACTTTGGTCAGCAATTGAAAGGCATCCTTTTCAGACGACGTGGCAAATCCATAAAGATGAATGTGATCTTCCCGCACGTGGGTTTCGACCGAGAGAGATACGGCCTCACCGGGTTTCGGCAATGCGGATAACGTGCGCGTCGAGCAGAACACGTGATAACCGACGCCCGCCACGTCGATGACGGCCCAATCCTCGCCAACGCTATCAACCAATCCTTTGAGTTTGGCGATCACCGGCTCTGCCCTCCGGCGATGGCGCGTTCAAGTTTATTTTCCGTCCCACGGTGATGGGCGTGGCAGATAGCAACGGCCAAGGCATCGGCTGCATCCGCGGAACCGGCGCCGGCTCCCGGCAACAACATTTTGACCATGGCTGCGACCTGAGTTTTGTCCGCATGCCCTGTTCCAACGACCGCTTTCTTGACCGCATTGGGTGTGTATTCGAATACGGGAAGACCGTGTTCCGCAGCCGCCAAAACAGCGGCCGCTCTCGCGTGACCCAACTTCAAAGTCGACATTGGATTTTTATTGACGAAGGTTTCCTCGATGGCGCACTCGGCGGGATGGTGAGCCTCAATCACCGTTTTGAGTTCCGAAAAAATATGACGGAGCCGGTCGGACAACGGTGCATCGTCTTTTGCACGGATGGTGCCATTGGCGACAGCGGACAAGTGATTGCCCTCCGCTTCAATGATTCCCCATCCGGTCGCCCGCAGGCCGGGATCTAATCCCAAAAGACGAATGGCACCCTCCTCTGTTGCCGTTAAAACCCTATCCGCCCAATCGCGCCATGACGTCGTCGTCAATATCGAAATTGGCGGCAACGTGCTGCACATCATCGCTGTCGTCCAACGCGTTCAGGAGCCCGAAAAGTGTTTGCGCATCGGACTCCGAAACACCGATTGTATTGAGCGGGCGCCAATCGAGACGGGCGCTTTCCGGTTCTCCTAACCTATCTTCGAGAGACTTTTGAACATCGTGAAGATCATCGGGCTCACAATAGATGTCGTGTCCCACTTCTGATGACTCTATATCCTGGGCGCCGGCATCGATGGCCGCTTCCATAATCTTATCTTCGTTCCCGGCCTCAGGCGGATATTTGATCAAACCAACACGTGAGAAATTGAACGCAACACTGTTGGTCTCTCCCATCGTGCCACCGTTTTTGGTGAACGCGGTGCGGACTTCTGCGGCGGTGCGGTTGCGATTGTCGGTCAACGCTTCAACGATCAAGGCCACATTGCCTGGGCCATATCCTTCGTAGCGCGCTTCTTCGTAGTTCTCGTCATCGCCACCAGAGGCTTTGTCCATAGCGCGCTGGATGTTGTCTTTTGGCATGCTCTGCGCTTTCGCTGCGGCAATGGCCGAGCGCAACCTCGGATTATGGTCGGGGTCCGGCATGCCCAATTTAGCGGCGACGGTGATTTCCTTAGCCAGTTTGGAGAACAGCTTGGCGCGCTTTTTGTCCTGCGCTCCCTTGCGGAACATGATGTTTTTGAACTTGGAATGGCCTGCCATAGCACCGTCCTTGGGGCTGCTCCGCCCGGCAGCCAATGTGTCTCGTTATACCAGATGTTGTGTTTGGTGCCCATGAAGCGCCCATAAAGAGGCCTTTTGGGCTCCGGCAGGGGTTCAATGGCAGTCCGATGGGCGGGGTGTCAAGCAGGCGGGTTGGCACCCGGCGGTAACAGAGGTTCAAGCAATCCGCCAATGCGAATGGGGTGGACCGCACGCGCCAAGCCAGTCTGATCTTCGGTCTCAACCAACACACCACAGACCGTCGATGGTCCGGTGGCGGGTTCGAGCCGCTCTCCCGGAAGCGTTTCAATGAACCGGCGCACAGCAATCCCTGTATCCATACCGATCACGGAATCATAGGGCCCGCACATGCCGGCGTCAGTCTGATAGGCCGTTCCGGCAGGTAGAATACGAGTGTCGGCCGTTGGAATATGGGAATGACTACCGACGGCAAGCGAGGCACGCCCATCGGCCACATATCCAAGCGCTGTCTTTTCACTGGTCGCCTCACCGTGAATGTCGACCACAATGGCATCGGCATCTTTGCCCAACTGCGTGCCTTTGAGAAAACCTTCAAGACAGCGGAAAGGTTCGTCTATGGACGGCATAAAAAGACGGCCCATGACCTGAACCACGGCGATGCGGCGATTGCCCCTACAGTTAAAGAGCCCTGCACCCTGCCCCGGCGTTCCTTCCGGATAGTTGGCCGGTCGCAGCAGGCGCGGTTCGGTGGCGATGTAATCAATGATTTCACGCTGGTCCCAGGCATGATTACCGGTGGTGATGACGTCTATGCCAGCTTCAAACAGGGCTTCGCAGATTTTGATGGTAATGCCAAAACCGTGAGCCGCGTTTTCGCCACAGGCCACGACGAAATCGAGGTCGTAGGTTTGCCGCAATCCAGGCACCTGTTCGATCACGGCCGTGCGTCCCGATTTCCCCATGATGTCGCCGAGATACAGGATCCTCATGACGGAGAGACCGCTGTTTCCACGGCAATGAAGCGGGTCGGTGTGAAGATGCCATCGAGCCCTTGATCCATTGGTCCGGCCGGAACCCGGTCCACTTCCTGACCATCAAATCCGATTCCATAGGCAACTATGTTATAAGACTGACGCAGGTGCGAGAGGGTCCGGTCATAGTAACCAAGCCCCATGCCGAGACGGTGTCCTTTACGGTCGAAGGCCACCAACGGCACAAATAAAACATGGGGAACAACCACCGGAGACGATAGGACAGGCTGGCGGGTTCCATGTACCCCTGGTTCCAACTCGTCATCCGGCGCCCAGCCGCGAAAGGTCATGGCGGATGGGGCCGCCTCGGCCACCGGCAACGCAAGCGTGACTCCTGCCGCCGCCATGGTCTCAAGACTGGGTGACGGATCAAGTTCGCTGGCCAATGCCAAATACCCGGCAACGATCTTATCTTTGAACTGCGATACCTTTTGTTTGATTTGAACCGCGAGGTGTTGTGAAGCGTCTGGGTGTTGTCGCCATAACTCTGATCTGAGTGCCAGTAACTCCTCACGAAGTGAGGCCTTTTCTTCCATCAGCGTTTGGTCGTTACGGGAACCGGCGACTGAAGACGTCATGGGGTCAGATTTCGCATGATTGAAAGGATGGAGCCGCCGTGGCCGTCGACCAACGTGACCTCGCCTTGGGCCACAGGGTTAAGGTGGGCGCCGCGTTATAGGGCCAGGACCCCACAAGAGACAGCTCCCGGTCTTAAGATATCGCCCCAGGGATAACCACGGCCTAACGCACCCGGCAGCTCCGCGCGGGAACTTAGGCACCTTCCAATCGTTCGGCAATACTCTCAATCCGCGACGCCAAGGCGTCGATGGCGGTCACGACCGCTTCCTCGGCCTCGATCCGGGCTTCTCCCTTGCCGCCGCGACGATGATTTTCCAGCTCACCCGCTGCATCAGACAGTTCATCGGCAACGAGGAGAGCGACCATGACCAGCAGCATGGTGTCCGATACCGGACCGGTGGTTTGCAGCAGCTGCTCTGCCTGTTGGTCAAGATAGCGCCCGAGCCGCGCCACATGGGCTTCCTGGCCATCCTCACAGGCGATCTGATAACTGCGGCCCCTCAGCGTAATGGATACCTGTGCCATGGCGCGCCTGAAGGTCCTCTAACTTGCTTTCGCCACGTCTGCGGAGAGACGGTCGACGGCCGCGTCAAGCCGCGTGGCGACAGCGCTCGCCGCAGTGTGAAGAACATCATAATCCCTACGCAGAGCTGCTAATTCTGCCTCCAGGACTGCAGTGTCGTCACTTCTGCCCGGTGCCCCAGCCTCCGGATGTGGGTTTCCTGCCTGGACGGCCGCTTCCAAACGGGCCACCGCTCCGTTCAACCGCTCAAGCGCTTTGTCGACCCGCTGTAACCTGTAGATTGCAATATCTTTCAAGGGAGTAAGGACCTTTTCTTGAAGCAACACTGGAACATAGGCGGCGGCTTAGAAGCCGTCAACCGGATGGCCACGCGGCCTATTTGTTGAAACCCGCGCAATAGGGTCTGTTCAGGGCCGCGGTGGGCCGATATATGTCAGCGACCTTGCGGGCAGCAAAAAAAGGACTTCTTTCCGATGAAATTGAGCCAACGGGTAAAGAAAATTCTCGCCGGATACGAAAGTGATAATCCGGGGACCAAGGCAAATTTAGCCCGCATCTTGATGCAGGGACGGCTCGGCGGATCGGGACGGCTGGTCATTCTGCCGGTTGATCAGGGCTTTGAACATGGACCTGCCCGCAGTTTTGCTCCCAACCCCCCGGCCTATGATCCTCATTACCATTGGCAACTCGCCATTGATGCCAGCTTGTCCGCCTTTGCCGCGCCCCTTGGCATGATTGAAGCAGGGGCAAGTTCCTTTGCTGGCTCCGTTCCCACCATTCTCAAGGTCAACAGCGCCAATTCCCTGATGGGCAACAATGACGCGCCGACCCAGGGGATTACGGCAAGCGTCGGCGACGCCTTACGTCTTGGCTGTTCGGCCATCGGCTATACCATCTATCCGGGTTCAGAACGCGCCTACGACATGATCGAGGACCTGCGTGAGCTGGCCGAAGAGGCAAAGTCGGTTGGATTGGCGGTGGTGGTTTGGTCCTATCCGCGCGGTGCCTACGTTTCGAAAGAGGGCGAGACCGGGTTCGACATCGTTGCTTATGCGGCCCACATGGCGGCCTTGGCCGGTGCCCACATCATCAAGGTCAAACTCCCCTCCGATCACTTGGAGCTTCCAGCAGCGAAAAAGGTTTACGAGGAGCAGGGTATCGCCCGCAGCACCTTAACGGAACGGGTTCAGCACATTGTTCAGAGTTGTTTCGAAGGCCGGCGGATCGTTGTTTTTTCCGGCGGCGGCAAAAAGGGTCTGGAGGGTTTGTACGAAGAAGCACGCGCCATTCGGGACGGTGGCGGCAATGGGTCGATCATTGGGCGGAATACGTTCCAGCGGCCAAAGGATGAGGCCATGGATATGCTCAACACCCTCATCAACATTTATAAAGGCAAGGAGTGACGCATACGTCGTCCTGCCGGCTTTATCTCATATCGCCAACAACTGTGCCGGACGTTAACGCGTTTGCCGCTGATTTACCGTCAGTGTTTGAAGCCGGCGATGTAGCCTGTTTACAACTACGGCTGAAGAACGTTGCCGACGACGTTGTGTGTTCAGCCGTCGATGCCCTCCTCCCCGTTTGCGAACGCTCGGAGGTCGCCCTGATTCTCAACGACAGGCCCGATCTGGCAGCTAAGACAGGCTGTGACGGCGTTCATGTGGGGCCAGACGACATGCCTTACGCGGATGCGAGGGAAATCGTCGGGCCCGATGCGACGGTGGGTGTGTCGTGCAAGGCCTCCCGCCATTTGGCCATGACCCTAGCGGATGCAGGGGCGGACTACGTCGCTTTTGGTGCGTTTTTTCCCTCAAAGACGAAAGAAACGGCGACCATCGCGCCTAAAGAGATCCTCGAAGTGTGGTCAGAGACCACCAATGTCCCCTGCGTCGCCATTGGCGGCATTACCCCGGACAACTGCGCGCCGCTCATCGCGGCAGGGGCAGATTTTCTGGCGGTTTCTTCGGGCGTCTGGGACCATCCCCATGGACCGGTGGCCGCTACGCGCCTGTTCCGCGAACGTATGGCGCAATGATAGGCAGCAGTTGGTGCCACAGGTCTTTTCTTCTCTGATCCGAACGAATAATGTGGCGCCGATTGAGAACCTGAAACTGGGCAGACGACAATGAATTACGGGATTGCACTGGTGGCCGCAATGACCGCCTTCAGCATACAAACAGCCCTGGCCCAAGAGGCAGACGATATAGCTCCGCCGCCGCCGCCAGAACTGGAAGGGGAAGCCCCAACAGCACCGAACCTTCCACCACCGCCAGCGAAGGTCAAACTGGATCATTGCGGGCCACAATCGGCTAAGACCTGCGATGGTATCGAGAACATCGGCGATCTTGGCGGTGAGTCCTGGAAGATCGGCGCTATGGGTGCGGCGTTATGCTCCAAGAGCGCAGCCATCGAAGCGTCGCGCAAGCGCCGCAAAGACCGGCTTGAATATGAAGAACGGCTGGCCGACATCGCCGAAGATACTGGCGAGGACTATGAGGCCTGGGAACCATCGGAAACCAATACCGAATTTGCCCAGCGCACGAGCCAGGAATGTGAGTCCAACAAAGAGTACTGGTGCCAGGAAATGCAGCTCGCAGCAGCAGAAATTGCTGATGGGGACATTCAAATTTCCGCACTGCAAATCGTTGAGACCGCCTGCGCCCTGCCGCAACCGCAATAGTCAAAACCTGTAATTGGTTACCAACGGCGGACTTTTCAGTCCGCCGTTTTTTATTCGGTCGATAACAAATCCATCGGCGTCCATTGCACATCGCGTATATGTGACGCCCCGGTCAACAGCATGACCAGCCGGTCAACGCCGAGGGCCATACCTGCTGCCGGCGGCATCGCTTGCAACGCCGATAAAAAGCCTTCGTCAATGGGCGCCGGAGTTCCATACAAGGACGAGTAAAGCGCACTATCCCGCTCGAAACGCCGACGCTGTTCCACGGGATCGGTCAATTCGGAAAAACCGTTCGCCAGTTCCATCCCGCAAACATAGGCTTCCACCCGTTCGGCGAGACGCGGATCATCTTTTTTGCGGCGGGCAAGCGCGCCGACGACAATGGGATAATCTGTCAGAAAGACCCCTCCCCTTGTCGCAAGGTTGGGCTCTACGCGCTCTAGCAGAATACGATGAAACAGATCGTCCCAAGAATCGGTAGGGTTGCAGGTCATGCCTGCCTTCTGCACCGCATCGAAGAGAGCGGAAGAAGACGGATCAAATCCATCATCGATGGTGGCCAGCAGATCAATATCGGCAAACTCGAGAAATGCGTCTGCAACCGTCATACGGACCCACGCGTCTCCTGATTGCATCGCATGGTCTCCGGCCTGCAGGCGCGGCTGGTTCGTCATTGAGCAAACGAAGTCGATCAGCTCTTCAACATCTTTCATAAGCGCCGAATAGTCAGCCTCAGTGCGATACCATTCGAGAAGTGTGAACTCGGGCTGGTGTACGGCACTGTCTTCGGCATCCCGCCAAACACGGCAGATCTGGAAAATCCGTTTTTCCCCTGCTGAGAGCAGTTTCTTCATGGCGAATTCAGGCGACGTGTGAAGATAACGAGCCAGGGTTGCCAGCTCGAACGGGCTGCGAAGCTCAATGGGAACCGGCCTGACATGCCGGTCGAGCCCGGGAGACAATTGCAGCATGGCCGTATCGACTTCGATAAAATTGCGTTCCTGAAAAAAGGAACGGATCGCAGACATCACCTGTGACCGGACGGCGAGATGTGTCCGGCGCGGCGCGTAAACAGTCTTGTCCCACCAGGGCTGAGTCATTGTGCGCACACGTCTTCTGGGTTGTTCCTGGCCATCCGCCTCTCAACTTCGCCGCTGATTAGTGGTTGGCCCGTTGCACGGGTACAGGCAACCTGATAAAAGCCCGCCGCGGACGCAAGCGCCTTCTTGTCCACAGCATTCTTTGAAACACGGCAGTGTCATGAAAATCCAAGCCAATACCATGCGCCCCGGAATGGTGATCGAACACCAGGGAAAGCAATGGACGGTTCTTAAGATCGAACTTCTGCAGCCGGGAAAAGGCGGCGCTTTTATTCAGGTGGAAATGAGAGACATTGCCTCAGGGAATAAATCCAACGACCGCTGGCGTACTCAGGAGACCGTTGAAAAGCTCGAAGTCCGTGAACGTGACTGCCAATACCTCTATCAGGACGGCGACCTATACACGTTTATGGACACCGAAACCTATGACCAGTTTTCGCTTTCCGGGGACGATTTGGGCGACAAGGCCGTTTATTTGCAGGACGGTATGGCGGTGACGGCGAATACCATCGAAGGCAAACCCATCAGCATCAATTTGCCCCAGAATGTCACCTTAGAGGTTGTCGAAGCGGAGCCAGTGGTCAAAGGGCAGACTGCCGCGTCGTCCTATAAACCGGGTGTGATGGAAAACGGTATCAAAGTTATGATTCCGCCGTTCGTAGAAGCTGGTACAAAAATCGTCGTCAACACGAACGATGGTACCTACGTCGAACGCGCTAAGGATTGAAAATCCACCGCCATGGCGGTTCGCTCTGCAATTCTCAATGTGATGGTCGCGGCGGCTGAAAAAGCCGGGCGGGCTTTGGTGCGTGATTTCGGCGAGGTGGAGAATCTTCAGGTTTCCCGTAAAGGGACGAGTGATTTTGTCACCGCAGCCGATTTACGGACGGAAAAAATCCTTCGCGCCGAACTTTCGAAAGCGCGGCCCGATTTCGGCTTTCTCATGGAAGAATCAGGCGAGGACCAAGGTGCGGATCCCGATCGGCGGTGGATCGTCGACCCCATCGACGGCACAACCAATTTTATTCATGGCATTCCTCACTTTGCCATCTCCATCGCATTGGAGGAGCACGGTGAACTCACCGCAGCGCTGGTTTTTAACCCAGTTTTTGATGAATTATTTCTCGCGGAAAAAGGACAAGGGGCAAGCTTCAACAACCGGAGGCTTCGCGTTTCGGCCCGGGAACGCTTATCGGATTGTGTTCTGGCGACGGGGATCCCTCATCTCGGACGAGGCGAACACACATCTTACTTAAAGCAATTAACCGCAGTCATGAACGCCTCGGCCGGAATTCGACGTTTCGGTTCTGCTTCATTGGATCTGGCTTACGTGGCCGCAGGCCGCGTTGACGGGTTCTGGGAAAGCGGCCTTGCGATCTGGGATGTTGCCGCCGGTATTTTGCTCGTTCGGGAGGCCGGCGGTTTTGTCACCGATATAGCTGGCAAGGGCGACGGTCTGGCAAGTCCATCCATACTCGCGGCGAATACCCGCATTCACCGCCCACTTGCCATACTTCTGACCGAAAACACCTGACTTTCGCCATCATTTGTTGAGATACGGCAGGCCGGACGGCAATTCAAACCGGA
Organism: Rhodospirillaceae bacterium; assembly: GCA_965207985.1. Classification (GTDB taxonomy): domain Bacteria; phylum Pseudomonadota; class Alphaproteobacteria; order Rhodospirillales; family Rhodospirillaceae; genus CBDBND01. The sequence continues at coordinate 48,497 of CBDBND010000034.1, forward strand.
GACAGCCGTTGTCCCTTGGACCACCCATGATGTAGGGTTTCGCCTCATTTTGCGCTATTTTATGGGGCGCAATCTGGGGGATCACACCACATTTGAGGGCCCGTTGGCATGTCTGAGACTTATTTAGCTTCCACGATCCTGCGGCAATGGTGTGTCACCAGTTGCATGGTTGCTGTCGCATCCATGTTTTTTGTTGGCGCTGGTAACGCTCAGCAGTCAGGCGGGGTCTCGGTGAACCTCGGGGTGCTGGACGACCTTGATCCGATGACAACGGTTCCCCGTTTGCTCATGCCGGCTGCGCCAAGAACGGGTGGCCGTATTGTGTTGAGGCCGCCGCCGGGGGTTGACCCCATTACACCGCAACGCCCGCGTGTGGTCCTGCGCCCACCGCCGGGCGCACCGGCCCGGGTTGCCACCGCACCAACCATCGCCGTTCCACCTCCCGCAGCAGCAGCGGCACCGCCGACTTCGGTCACGGCCGCGCCTGAACCGCCGCCTCCAGCACCAGCACCGATTGCCCCCGTCGCATCGGCGCCATTGGATGAACCAGCGTCACCCGAACCCGCCGTAGCCGATGAACCGATGCCGGTCTCAGGACCATCCATGGCGTCAGATGATGCGCCAGTTGTTGCCGAACCTGATCCGCCCCAGCAAACAGCATCTCTTCCAGACCCTGAAGCCGATGTAGATGTTCCTGGTCCGTATTCGATCACTTTTTCTCCCGATCAAACTGAATTGCCGGACGGCGCAACAGCAACGCTTAGAGCCCTGGTCGACCAGCTCGAAGCGAATGAAGGCTTGCGGGTTCAACTTATGGCTTATGCGAGCAGTACAGACGGTTCTGCCAGCAGCGTCAGGCGTAAGTCCCTTAGCCGTGCCCTATCGGTACGGGAGTTTTTGATGGATCAGGGTGTGCAAAGCACGCGCATTGAGGTTCGTGCTCTTGGTGATCAGAACGAGGGAGGCGACCCTGACCGTGTGGACGCTGTGGTGGAACAACGCTGACCCGTCCCCATTTCTTTTGTGACTGCCAACTGGCGCGACAATGACTGATACCACCCGGTTTCTGACCCGCATGATCCTGTTCCTGGTGGCGGGAGCAGTCGTCACAACGTTTCTTTACAACACGCTCATCGATGCCTTCATGGCCAACCCGATGCTGAACGGGTTGATACTGGGCGTTTTGTTGGTCGGCATTTTCTTGAATATTCAACAGGTCGTCATGCTGGGGCCGGAATCCCAGTGGCTTGAGACCTTTCAGGATCGGGCCGAAAAAGACCAATTGGGATCTGACGATGATGATGACGGTCCAGTGCCGATGTCCGTCAGCGGACCACGTCTTTTATCTCCCATGGCCCGTATGTTGTCGGACAGTCGACACCGGGGAGGAAAATTCACACTCAGTGCGCAAGCCATGCGTACGTTGCTGGATGGAATCGCTTCGAGGCTTGAAGAGTCCCGCGATCTCGCCCGCTATTTCATCGGCTTGTCGATTTTTCTGGGTCTCCTTGGCACGTTTTGGGGATTACTCCAAACCGTTGCCTCTGTCGGTGACGTTATTCGCAATTTGTCGATCACGGGTGACGACATCGCACTCGTCTTTAATGACCTGAAAAGTGGTTTAGAAGCGCCGCTGGGCGGCATGGGAACAGCGTTCTCATCGTCCCTCTTCGGTCTTGCCGGTTCGCTGATCTTGGGCTTTCTCGACCTGCAAGCGGGCCAGGCACAGAACGCGTTCTACAATGACCTGGAAGAGTGGCTGTCTGGCGTTACCCGCCTATCCTCCGGCGCGTCTTTGTCTGAAGGAGAACAGAGCGTCTCCGCCTATACGGAAGCGCTGCTAGAACAGACCGCTGAAAGCCTGGACGAACTGCAGCGCATCCTCGGCCGCAGCGAAGAAAGCCGTATTGCCGCAAACCAGCATTTCGCCACCATGAATGACAAACTGGCGCTGCTCACGGACCAGATGAAGGCCGAACAGCAGGTCCTGTTGAAGGTGGCGGAAAACCAAAAAGATCTTGCACCGTTGATCGAAAAGATCGCCGAGCTTGGAGAGGCGCTGTCCCAACCACAGACACAAGATGAGGATGACGGCGTGAAAGGCCACGTTCGCAATATCGATCAATCGCTGAACCGCCTTGTGTCGGAACTGACAACGGGACGGGAACAGCTCATCAAAGATCTGCGTGCGGAAATCAAACTTCTGGCAAAAACGGTCGCGGCATCAAGTGGCCGGGCCGAGTCAGCGGACCAATCCGGGTAAACTGGACTAGGCCATGGCCACCCTCGCCCGCCGCGCGCGCCGCACCACCGACATCTGGCCGGGGTTTGTCGACGCCTTAGCCACCCTGCTCATCATCATCATTTTCGTCTTGATGGTGTTTGTTCTCGGCCAGTTTTTTCTCGGGCAAGCCTTATCAGGTCGCGATGCCGCTCTGGAACGACTGACTGCCCAAGTTAACGAACTCGGCGAAATGCTGGCACTGGAACAGCAGGCCAATGCCGACCTCACCCTCAATGTGACCCGATTGTCCGATCAACTTCGCGCCGCGACTCTCGAACTGGATGAGATGGCGGTGTTGCGCATGCAAAACCGAGACCTCCAAGGACAAGTAGAAGCTTTGGAAGCCGATGCAGAAGAAAACGCAGCGGAAATAGCGCGCATGCGGGTTGCCATAGAAGCCGCAGCGGAAGCGGCAGAGGAAGATCGGGGGCGTATCGAAGAACAGCGCAGTCAGCTGGCGCTCCTTCAACAAAATGTCCGCGCTCTTGAAGTCCTCAAAGAGGATTTGGAAGAGGAAATCGCACGTCTGGGTGAAACGATCGTGGAACGGGAAGGTGAAATTGCTGACGAGCGGCGTTTGACTCTTGAGGCGCAAGCACAAGCGGCGCTCATGAGCCAGCAGTTGGAAACGCTCCGGCAGGAACTGGCGCGTCTGGCTGAAACATTGGATGCCTCCGATGCATTGTCTGAGGAGCAACGCGTGCAGATCGCTGATCTAGGCAGGCGTATGAACAGGGCTTTAGCTGGGCGGGTGCAGGAACTGCAGCGATACCGGTCCGAGTTTTTCGGACGTTTGCGGGATATTCTCGGGACCCGGCCCGGCATCCAGGTGGTGGGCGATCGGTTCGTTTTCCAGTCTGAGGTGTTGTTCGCCAGTGGCTCAGCAGATCTCGGCCCTGAAGGACAGCGGCAGTTGGCCCAGCTCGCTCGTACCCTGGTCGACATTTCGCGGGACATACCGGAAGAAGTGGACTGGATATTGCGGGTTGATGGACATACGGATGATGTACCCATCAGCACGGCGATTTTTCCCTCCAACTGGGAACTTTCCATCGCTCGGGCGCTTTCCGTGGTGCGGTATTTGTCCTCCCAAGGGATCCCGTCCGACCGGCTGGCTGCAGCCGGATTTGGCGAATATCAGCCCATAGATGCGGCCGAGACGGCTCAGGCACGGGCCAGAAACCGCCGCATTGAGCTCAAATTCGACCAGAAATAGAAATGCGTAATCCTTGCGTGACGGTGGCCGGTTGGGTATACACCCGGCCACCCGTGAAACGAGGCCGACAATGAAAAAAGACATCCATCCGGATTACCACGAAATCACCGTGATCATGACGGACGGTACCGAGTTCAAAACCCGCAGTACCATGGGAAAAGAAGGCGATACCATGCGCCTCGACATTGACCCCAAAACCCATCCCGCGTGGACGGGGGTTCATCGTCTGGTGGATTCCGGCGGCCAATTGGCCAAATTCAATAAGCGATATTCGAATTTCGGCCTAAAGAGTTAGTTTCGATTACACACAACATATGGTAGCCGCCTTCCCACGAAGGCGGCTTTTTTTGTGGTTTTGCCGAACCTTTGCCCGGTTTGTGCGTTAGTCGTGTGAAGACTGCCGGATGCCATAATGTCGATACAGGCCATCACTCAGTTTGAAGTCTATGTCCTTGAACACGGTCGGTGGACTCTCCATGCCCGTTATCCCGGTGCCGAACGGGATGATGCGCTGCTCGACGCCCGCCGGACAGAACACAACACTGGTCTGCCGACGAAGGTGACCCGTGAGACCTATTATCCGGACGAAAACCACAGTGAAGAAGTAACGGTTTACGTTAGCCGGCATGCAAAAAAACAACTCAAGCGCGGAAAAGATGCAAAAAGAGCCGGTGTTACCGGAAATAAAAGCGCCAGCTTTGCCAAAGGCAGGGCATACGCACCTTTAGGGTCACTTCCTGCCGTCAGTGATGCGTTCTTTTTTAGCCGTTTATTTCTCGCTCTTGGATTGAGTCTGGGACTTGCTGCTGGTCTCACCGGATTTTTTGCGCTCCTGCTCGATGCCCTGGCCAGTTTGGGTGCCCGTATCCCGGCCAATATCGGCGCGCGGATGACGTTCTATTGGTACCTGGCCATGTTTGCCCTGAGTTTACTCGCCCTCAATCGCACGCTGGTGCCTTGGCGTCAGATGCTGTCGCAAAGGTTTTCCAAGCCCTCACGTCAGCGGTCAGTTGAACTCGAACCGGTAGCGCTGACCGATTTCAAACCTAAGCGGCCGGAACTTTTAAGGGAAACTGAGGCGGCTTTGGCACAGCAGGAACTTAAACTCAGCAGAGGTGACCTGGATGTCACTGTAGAAAGCCAACCGGCACCCGCACCCAAATCTGAACAACCCCTTATTCAGTCACCTGAACCGAAGGAAGTTATTGCGAAGGAGAGAAAAGAGGAAAGCAATCAGTCTAGTGAAACAAACGATGGGGATGCGGACCAGGTTGAAACAGAAACGGAGGTACAGACGCTTGATAAGGAAGCTGAGGATAGCGACGAGGACGTCGCCACTACGGCGCTTGTTGGCCTGGAGATAGAACGGCTGATAATGATGCGTTTCCTTGGTGATGCGATTTTGGCCATGCGTGAACGCCAGGATCATCTCGACACTATGTCTCGGCAGGGGATGAGCCTGTTCTTAGCCGGAGCGACGACGGCGCTCGCCGGTCTCCGCGGCCTCATACCTGAAACGGAAGCAAATATTCTCAAGGAAGCACTCGTTTTAATCGGACATGACGAAGGAAGCGCAGAAACATTCCTGTCTGAATTGGAAGAAAATTCAAAGCTGAGCAAAAACCGTGAGCTTTTGGCTGCCGGTGAGCAGGCAATGAAGCAAAATCTTCAAACCAGTCATGGGACGGCTGGTGCATTAGGGGACGTCATCAAGCAATGGCGGGAGTCCGAATATGTCAGCGACGTGGCACTTGGTGAAATTTTTCTTTTAACCTACGTCGAACCACCAAATCCCAACCCGACATCCGCCGACGAAGAATCAATGAACCGGCATACCGGGCAAGTCAGAAAGGTGTGCGCGGATTGCAATGGAGAAGAAGTGCGGCACACGGGGAAAGGAATTTTTGCGCGTTTTGATTATCCCGACGCCGCCATTGCCGCAGCGATTTCAATCCAGCAGGACTGGGACCGCTTGCGGACATCGGAGTCACCTCCACCTCCAACCTGTATCGCCTTGATCAGTAGCGACCCGAACAAATCTGATCCAGCCATTTCAGGGGATGTCTATTCTCAGGCAGATACCTTGTGCCGGCGGCTCGGCAAGAGTCAGATCGCCTGTGACGTATTGATTCGCGACGTTTGTACCAAGAGCGACGTACATTTCGGTCCAAAAATCCCAAAAGCCCACAGCGGTATTGCAGAACGGATTGATGCCGTTGAAGTGATGTGGGCCCCCTTCTCCGCAGCCCCTGAAACCGGGTCCTGACCCCCTCGAGCAGCGCTGGGGTTAAGGCTGCTTTAGGAATTCCACCGCATATTATTGAAGAAAGGGGCAAACTTATCTATCAATCCCCTTAATGGTGGGATCAACGGGTGCTATTTTCGACCTTTGGTAGGGAGAGCCGCTTAGTTCGGTGTTGAGCGCGCGCAATAGCGACTGATACTTACGAAGTCTACTACTTCCAAGACGGCCGCTGGCACGTCCATGCCCGCTATGAATCTAACGAGCGGGAAGATGCCATCGAAGAGGCCAAGTCGGTTGAAACCAAGCTCGGCTTTCCGGCGCGCGTCATCCGCGAAACCTTCCATGCGGAAACCAATACCACCGAAGAGGTTGTGGCCTACCAGGGATCGCGGGCTAAAAATATTGCCGATGCGGACTCCATGTTTGGCGCTCAGGCCAAAGGGGGTAAACCGAGCGGTCCGCCGGCTGGCGGAGGAGCCGCAGCGCGGTCAGCCCCAAGCGGTGGCGGACGTTCGGCACCCGCTCCATCTCGACAAGCAGGACGGCAGGCAAAAGGGAAAGAGGCCGCTCCTCAAAAGAAAAAAGCCCGTAAAAAGTCTGGCGGTAATGCCATCATTAGAATCCTGATGGGATTTGGCATGAGTTTGGTGATTGCGGTCATTGGATCAATCGCTATCGCGATCATTCTCATACAGATGCTTGAAGCAGGATTGATTCCGCCGGGTAATCGCAATCCGATTGTGTTCGGGACGTTCATTCTTTTGTTCTTTGGAACGGCCTTTATGTATCTCAACAAGCACTTCAATCTTATGAGTGCGTTTAAGTCCCAGCCTCAGGCAAAAAAAGGTCCGCCACCAAAAACCGTTCCCGCTGCAAAACCGGCGCAAGCGAAAGCAACTGCCGGAGCCAAAAGCCTTGCTGATCAGGATCTCGATGAAATTGCTATGCGCACGACCTTGGGGGATGACGGAGATGACGCCGAAGCTCCAGACTTAGGCGCAGACGGATTTGAATCCGAACAGGAAGAGAAGAAAGAGAAAAAGAAAGACAAAAAGAAAGAAGATAAGGAAAAGGCTAACAGTCTGACTCAAAACTCCTGAGCGGTTTTTCTTGCAATAAGACGTGCGGATCTTCGGATGGCGGCGATGAAATCCGCCGATGCGATTGTTTTTTCCCAGTCCTTTGCCAAGCGACGGCAGCGCCCGAGCCAGGCGAAGGTGCGCTCTACCACCCATCGCCGGGCGATGACGACAAAGCCCGTGACATCGGGTGGGCGTTTTACGATCTCGATTGTCGGGCCATCGATTGAGGCCATTGCGTCACGAAGTTTGTCGCCTGAGTAGCCACCGTGCAAAAATGTGGGTCAGGCTCGAATGGTTTTCGAGGGCCTGCGCGATTCGATGGATGCCCCGTCGCGGTCCTGGATGTCTGCGGCATGGGTGATCAGCCCCAGCTATCCGTCTGTGTCGGTTACGATATGACGCTTACGCCCCTTGGTTTTCTTGCCCGCATCATAGCCACGCGGGCCGCCGCTCTCGGTCGTCTTGACCGATTGGCTGTCGATGATCCCAGCGGTGGGCGTGGCCTCCCGTCCCGTCAGCATACGCGCCGCCGCGACAAGCGCATCGTTCAGAATGTCCAGTACACCGCTGTCGCGCATTTGGTAGCTGCACGGTCGTGAACGGCGGAAACTCTTTGGGCAGCATGGCCCAATGGCCCGATGTACTGGATGCATTCCATACAGAGCGCATGAAGTCCGGCGCGGGCGGCCCGTTTTAGCCCTCTCGGGCATAAAATGTTGGAAAGAGAAAAAGTCAAGTCAGACAGGCAAAAGAAAGAAGATAAAGGATTCAAAGGCTAAGAAGGAAAAAGAAGAAGAAAAAGCCGCCAAAAAGGAAGAAGAACGCAAAAAGAAAGAATCAGAAAAGAAAGCCAAGGAAGAAGAAAAGAAAAAGAAAGAAGCAGATAAGAAAACCAGCCCCGCTGACGTTGTTAAGCCGGAGTTCTTGCGCTTTTTAACAGACGCGGTGTCATCCATCCAAGCTGATCACCCGCAACTCAACACGTTCAGCAAGTTTGGCATGAACCTCTATATGTGTGGATCATGCTCAACCATTTGTTATACCCGTGGTGTTCCGGAAGAGAATATGCAAGGACTGCTCAAGGAAGGACTTGTGCTCATTGGAACCAACGCGGAACGGGCACAATCTTTCTGCGATGATATCCCGACTTATGGAAAGAACCCGCGCTACGCTGGGATGATTCAGGCTGGCGGCAACGCCATGACAAGCTTTTTGAACGGCGATCAAAACCCCAACGCAGGTCTGAGTGGCCTTTTGACGGAATGGAACTTGCCTGAAAAGCGGCCTTCGGTACCGACGATGTACACGTTCTTATTTACCGATATCGTGGGATCGACGGCAATGACGCAGAGACTTGGAAATGCAGGCGCACAGAAGGCTGTCCGTGCCCATAACGACGCCGTTCGTGGTGCTATTCAGCAGTACCAAGGCCGGGAAGTAAAACACACGGGCGACGGCATCATGGCTACCTTCCCCGACGGTCCTTCCGCTGTCGCAGCATCAATCCAAATGTTGCAGGGGATACAATCCCATAATCAGAACAATCCAGATGTTCAGGTCGAAATTCGGGTCGGCGTGAACACCGGCGAAGCCGTCGAGGAAGAAAACGATTTCTTCAGTCAAGCTGTTCAGATGACGGCCCGCATCTGTGACAAGGCGGCGGACGGCCACGCCTGGGTTTCAGAAGTGGTGATGGAAGCCTGTCAGGGGCAGAAATTTGGTTTCCTGCCGAGGGGCGCGTTCGAAATGAAAGGCATCGAAAAGCCGAAGCCTCTGTTTGAAATTGCCTGGACCGACGCCCACCGCGACGAACTCGCGGACCTTTAGATAAACGAGATCACACTAAGATTTGAAAACCGCTTCGGCACCTTGGCGAGCGCTCTTCTTACCTGCTATGGCTGATTCAGCACGCTCGATCTCGTTCTTGAGTACGTCGATATACTCCTCAAGATCTTCGATCGACATGATGGATAAATCCCGAGGTTTGACCTTCTTTTTAAGGGGTTCAAGATCTTCATCATCCATCGCTCTGACCTTCCTAGCAATTGAGACGTCGACCAATCTGGACGCCTCCTCTGCCCATTACTAAAGTCGACCTAACTCTAATCCGGACCAAGGTAAAATCAAAAGATGAGTGTGCCAAAAACAATGAAAGGGATCTCCATTCGGGAACCCGGTGGACCAGACGTTCTTGTTTTTGGTGAACATCCGGTGCCCTCTCCAGGGCCACATCAAGTCTTGATCAAGGTGGCGGCCGCCGGGGTTAACCGCCCGGACGTGATCCAACGGTTGGGTCAATATCCACCACCAGAAGGAGCCTCTCCTTTGCCGGGGCTGGAGGTGAGCGGTCACATTGTCTCCTGCGGTAAAGATGTCTCGTTATTGAACGCTGGAGACCCTGTTTGTGCGCTCATTTCCGGGGGCGGATATGCAGAGTATGCGGTTGCTCACGAAGGCGCCTGTCTGCCCATTCCGAACGGCCTTTCATTGGTCGAGGCTGCGGCCCTGCCGGAAACGACTTTTACCGTTTGGCATAACGTTTTTGAGCGGGGCCGATTGCTAAAGGGCGATGCCGTTTTGGTTCATGGCGGCGCGAGCGGGATCGGTACAACGGCAATTCAAATGGCAAAGGCTCATGGATGTGAGGTCATTGTCACCGCCGGCAGTGACAAAAAATGTGACGCCTGTACTACGCTGGGTGCAGACATTGCCATCAATTACCGGGACCAAGATTTTGTCGAGATCGTTCGTGGACGACCTTCAAAAGGTGTTGATGTCATTCTTGATATGGTTGGCGGAGACTATATCCAAAAAAACCTGAAGTGCTTAAGACAGGACGGTCGACTGGTTTTTATCGCCTTCCTCCAAGGGTCTAAGACGGAGGTCGATTTCATGTCTGTCATGCTCAAACGTTTGTCCATTTCTGGATCAACCTTGCGATCAAGAGCGGATGCAGAGAAGGCCCAAATTGCGTCTTCCGTGCGTGAAAAAGTTTGGCCATGGATAGAAAGTGGCCTTTATCGGCCATGCATCGATCAGACGCTCCCTCTCAAGAAGGCGGCCAAGGCGCATCAGACCATGGAGGATGGTAAGCACGTGGGCAAAATCGTGCTTGAAGTTGATTGAAATTAAGGCCATCGAGCCTATATGCGGGTTTGACCCGGACTCCCCTCTTCCGATATACCAACGCCGAAAATAGGGTCGGTCTACCGCCTCAAAACCCAGGGCCGCGCTAGCGCATCCGAAAGGACACTTCATGGCTTTGCCGCTTATGCCAAAAGCGACCGCCGTTTGGCTGGTCGACAACACAACACTGACGTTCGAGCAAATCGCCGACTTTACCGGCATGCACGAACTCGAAATTCAAGCCATTGCCGACGGAGAAGTTGCCGTTGGAATCGTTGGTGTTGATCCGACGGCGAATGGCCAACTCACCCCAGAAGAAATCAAACGGTGTGAAGAAAAACCAGGACAAAAGCTCAAACTTAGCAAGACAGATATACCTAAGCCCAAAGCACGCTCCAAAGGTGCACGTTATACTCCGGTTTCGAAACGCCAAGACCGCCCGGATGCCATTTCATGGTTGTTGCGCCACCACCCGGAGCTTGCCGACGCTCAGATTGCGCGACTGCTGGGCACAACCAAACCAACCATTAATTCAGTGCGGGAACGGACCCACTGGAATATGGCAAATATCAAACCTCAAAACCCGGTAACGCTCGGTTTATGCACAGAAGCAGATTTGGAAAAAGCGCTTGCCTTGGCCGAGCGCAGGGCGAAAAAGAGCGGTGCGACGATCCCAAAACCGTCACCGGAACCTGAAGCGACGGCTGACACGTTGGTCGAACCACCTGCACCGCAAGATCCAAATCCGCCCGAACAACCGGAAGTGCAGGCTGAGGAACCTGCGACAGCAGACCTCACTGCAGAAACTCTATTCCGGTCCAACACCACCTGATCATTGGGGCTCCAACAGCCGCACAAGAAACGGCCCATTCAAAAATGAATGGGCCGCCGAGGTCTTAGAGCCTGACCGAAAAAGAATTGAGTGGAATCAGTCCCTTGTGATTCCCTTGTTGTGTTCGCCAGCAAGGAGGATAACAAGATGTGGACTGACGCCACTCGTGAGAAATATGAGCGCGAGGCGCACCGCTACGCAAGCGATCTGAGCGATACCGAATGGTGCGTGATCGAACCCCATATGCCGCCCGCAAGGGCTCTGGGCCGCCCGCGCAAGACGGATATGCGGGAAGTGATGACCGCGATCCTGTACATGGCCCGCAGCGGCTGCCAGTGGCGCATGCTGCCCGGCGAGTTTCCGCCGCGCAGCTCGGTTCAGTACTATTTCTACAAGTGGCGCGACGACGGGACGTGGCAGGAGGTCAACCGGGCGCTTCTGGCGCGCACCCGCGAGGCCGAGGGGCGGGCCGCTGCCGCGACTGCCGGGGTGATCGACAGCCAGTCGGTGAAGACCACGGAAAGCGGAGGTCCGCGCGGGTTTGACGCGGGTAAGAAGGTGATGGGCCGCAAGCGCCATATCGTGGTGGACACTGGCGGGCGGTTGCTCGGTGCCGTGGTCCACGAGGCTGACATCCAGGATCGCGACGGTGCGCCGTCGCTGCTCGCCGAGGTGGGGGCGTGGTTTCCCGGGGTCGGCCATATCTTCGCCGACGGCGCTTACGCCGGCCCTAAGCTGGCCGGGGCGCTGAAGAAGATCGGCGACTGGGCGCTGGAGATCGTCAGGCGCAACGACAAGGCGGACGGCTTCGTTGCGCTGCCGCGCCGTTGGGTGGTCGAACGCACCTTCGCATGGTTCGGGCGCAGCCGCCGCCTTGCGAAGGACTTCAAGGCGACCGTCGAGAGCGCCCTTGCCTGGCTCCTGATCGCCAGCATCCAAGTCTTCATCCGTAGACTAGCAAGGTTATGAAAATAAACGATTCTTTTCCGGCCAGACTCTTAGAATCAATTATCAATGGTATGAGAATAAACTGCAAAACCGTCGCCCAGGTTGAATTTTTCTCTTAAAAATTTAGCATCTTAGTTGTGTCGAAACCTTTTAAGGCTTTTCTATTTCGGTGTTTAGAAGCAACATGTTACAAGGATTAAGCGGTATCCGGCAGGGATGCGGGGCCGCCCTCTGGAGACCAGCTAAAGTGGAAATTGCGGATGACGCTGGCCGTTAAGTTTTGGGGGGTTCGCGGCAGCATTGCCTGTCCGTCGCCACAGCACGTTGTTTATGGCGGCAATACCAGCTGTCTTGAAATATTCGCGGGTGAAAAGCGTATCATTCTTGATGCGGGCACGGGTATCCGCCAGCTCGGCTTTGAGTTCATCCGGGACGGGGTAAAACAGGGTCATATTCTAATGACCCACACCCATTGGGATCACATCAACGGCTTTCCGTTTTTCGGACCGGCGTTCATGTCCAACAGCCATTTTTCCATACACGCGGGTCATCTCTCCGACATGGGTGGCATCGAAAACGTGCTTGCCAACCAAATGGCTAATCCGACCTTTCCGGTTCCCCTTGAAGCCCTACAGGCCGAACTCAATTTTGTCGATTTCAGAGCCGGAGAAGAATGGGATCTCTATCCTGACGTAAAACTGAAGACAAAACCGTTAAATCATCCGAACGGGGCGACCGGATACCGAATTGAACACGCCGGTAAATCAATCTGCTACGTCACCGATACGGAACACATTGTTGGCAAGCCAGACGAAAATGTCCTTGCGCTGATTGATGGGGCCGATCTCGTTGTCTATGACTCGACCTATAACGATGAAGAATTCCCGGCGAAGATCGGCTGGGGTCATTCCACGTGGGAAGAGGGGATTCGACTATGCAAAATGGCAAACGTAAAACAGCTTGCCATTTTCCATCACGACCCGGATCACAACGACGACTTTATGCGCGACGTGGAACAGAAAGCGCGCGAACAATGGGAAGGCGCTTTGGTGTCTCGAGAGCATATGATCTTGGCGCCGGGCCACTAAACCCAACACAAGCCTAGCTTTTTTTCTCTTTACCGCTCCCGGAAGGCTTCGTGCCTGAGCTTCAACACGGGCTTGATCATGTAATCCATAACCGATTTGGTTCCGGTATGAATGTTCACGGTCGCACCCATGCCCGGTGAAATGAGATTGCCTTCTTCCTCTTCTCCGAGCCAAGGCTGCGCCGTCTTAATCACAACTTTGAAATAAGGTGGTGCATTTTCTGGAATTGTTGAATCCGGCGCGACCGAGATCACTTCCCCATCGATACCCCCATAGCGGACGAAATCGTATGTATCGATCTTAACGGTCGCTGTTTGGCCTTCTTGGACGAACCCGCGGTCCATGGGATTGAGCCGAGCCTCGACCACCAGCGTGTCTTCCGAAGGCACGATGTCGAGGATCGGCTCACCAGGTCTGACCACGCCACCGATGGTGCTGTAGCGCATGTTTTTGACCACACCGTTGATCGGGCTTCGGATTGTCGTGCGGGTTTGCTGATCGGCTGCAGTGGCAAGTAGTTCTCGCGTGCGCGCGATGTTTATTTCTGTTTCGCCCAACTGTTCGCGGGCCTCGCGGGCAAAACGCAAACCCAGTTCCAGGACGCGTTCCTCCGCTTCTGCCAATGCAGCACGTGCCCGGGGAAGGGCTTCGTTCAAGGTTGCGATCTCGCCCTCCAAACTTTCAACTTCACTCTGGATTTGCAGGTGTTCCATGGGAGATTGAAGCTTTTCAGTCAAAAGATCAGCCGACATGCGCAGCCGCTCTTGGGCCAGACCCAAATTGGTGCGGACCGCGTTGAGCCGGGCTTCAACTTCCCGCACGTCCTGAGACCTCTGGGTCACCTGACCTTCCAACACCGCGCGTGTGCTTATCAGTTCCCGTTTTCTAGCATCGTAAGCTTCACGTTCGGCCTGGATAACGTTATCGACTGAGCTTGGCAGGTAATCCGGAAAAACGAGGTCGGCGTCGTTGGCTTCGGCCTCAAAACGGGCCCGGCGGATGATGAGTCCGTCAAGGCGAACCTGGAGTTCTTCCATATTGGTGACTGTTCCCGCCAGGTCGAGTTGGACCAATGGCGTGCCTTCGCGCACGGTGTCACCTTCGCGCACAAGAATCTCATCGATGATGCCGCCCTCTAAGTGTTGGATGGTTTTGACACGGCCCTGCGGCACCACTTCGCCGGTGGCGATTGCAACCTCGTCCAGTTTGGCAAACCCAGCCCAAAGCAGGAAAAAGCCAAGCAGTGACATAATTCCGTAAGCAACGCGCCTCCAACCTGGAGCGTCGTTGCGTTCTATAAGTTCGTCGAGTTGGCTCATATGCGCACTCTGTATTTCATTTCACACACTTGCTCAGGCTTTCTTGGCCTGCGGCAAGCCTTCGACCTTGGTGACTTTCAAAGGAACTGTTTTCTGCTCGTTCCCCGCTGCTTCGGCCCGCTGTTGAGCAATGGTCTCCATGACCTTACGGGTGGGTCCTGCCATTGTGATTCGGCCATGATCCATGATGATGACGTTCGCGCAAGCTTGCAGCAAAACCGGACTGTGCGTCACCAAAATCACCGTATGAGACTTGCCCAATTCTGACAATGTATTGCGCAGGTTGGCTTCTGCATCTTTATCAAGGCTGCCAGACGGCTCATCCATTACGATCACCGGAGGGTCGCCGGCCAGTGCCCGGGCAATGGCGATACGTTGCCGCATACCGCCGGACAACAGAGAGCCGCCTTCACCGACTTGCGTTCCGTATCCATCGGGCAGATCAACGACCAACGCGTGAGCCTGAGCCAAAGTGGATGCGTGAACGATGTCGTCGTCCGATGCATCGGGATGAGTCTGAGCGATGTTGTCCCGCACCGTTCCGTTGAACAAAATGCATTCCTGAGGGGCGTAACCGATCCATTTCGACAAATCTTTACGCGAAAACTGTTTGATATCGGCGCCATCCAAAAGCACTCGCCCGCTTACCGGCGTGTAGAGGCCAAGAAGTAGCTTTAACAGTGTGGTCTTGCCGCTTCCGTTGGCGCCCATAATGGCAGTCACACCCCCGGGTGCGATATCCAGTTTGATCCCATCGACCACGGCGGGGCCGTTTTCAGAATAACGGAACATCGTGTCTTCGAACGTGATGCGGCCTTTGGGGCGGTCCAGCTGTATAGCGCTTTGCCTTATCATCCTCCTCGGCGAACAGTTCTCCCAGCCTGTCAACGGATTGACCGAATGAAACAAAACTTCGCCAAGCGCCAACAAGCTGATTGAGGGGGCCCAATAACCTCCCGCTCAACATGTTGGCGGCGATCAGGCCACCGATGGTCAATTCCTGATTCATGATGGCAACAGCGCCAACCGTCGTCATGGCCACGGTGGTGAACATGGTGAGGCCATGTCCTGCATTGACGAAGGCATCCGTCTTAGCGCCGCGAACCATGGATTGTTTGATGGCTTCAGCCTGGCTGTCTTCCCAGTTCGGCCGGAGATGATCCGCCATAGCCAAAGCTTTAACCGTGCTCCGGCCCATGATGATTTCGGCGATCAGCCCGTCACGGCTGATGATTTTCGCTTTTTCTTCTTCCGCGGCGGCGGCAACGATTTTTCCCGACTGCCATGCCAACACCACGAAGATGACAAAGACAATCACCAAGACCCATGCCACCGGCCAGGCGAATCTGCAACGCCGGCAATTAGATCCCGACAAAACCGGCGCTGTCAAGCGATGCCCCGGCCGGGTAGTGGGGGTGATGGCGCTCATTCGTGGCACCGATGGGCACGTTGCCAGTCTGCTCAGTCCGCCCCTGTGCAACCGCAACGCTATATGGAAAGTGCGGCCCCACCGGACCGTGAGGGGCGATTTCAATATCGAGTTGGAGTTCGAAAGGGGCCTCAGCGATGATTTTCGTGACGCGGCAATGTACGCGGCGAACCGGTGGGAGCAAATTATCGTTGCCGACTACCACGACGGTGGAGATATGCCGCCTTACGATGTGATGAATCCAAGTGGCGGGCGTCCTACAGCGTTTTCATGAGCGTTTGAATTGATTTGGGATTCCCAAAGGGTTGGATATTTGAGTCCTCTTTGTTTTTGGGAGGACACCTAATGAGCAACACTCTTTCGATGGATCTTCGGGTCCGTTTTAAGCAGCTGATGGATGGCGGTATGTGTGCAGCGGCGGCGGGCCGGTCTTTGCTGATCAGCCCTGCGACGGCAGCCTGCTGGGGCAAGAAGGTACGTGAGGGGCTGTCCCTAGAGCCTTTGCCGTCTGGCCCACAGAAGGGCCGGGGCAAACTGGATCCTTACGTGGCCTTTTTTGTTGAAGTGATTAGGGTCTGTTGACATTTAGGGGATTCCCAATGTCGCGGAAAAGTGATTCAAGCCTCCTTTTGCAAGGAGTGTTTGATGAAGTCAGAGCGTTTTGTGATCACGGACAATGTTTGGGAGAAAATTTGGCGTCATCTACCGGGCAAGGCGACGGACCGTGGCGTGACGGCGGCGGACAACCGCCTGTTTTTGGAGGCGGTTTTGTGGCGGGTGCGCGCAGGGTCGCCGTGGCGCGCTCTGCCCCCGGCGTTCGGCAATTGGAACAGCGTCTTCCAGCGCTTTCGCCGATGGGCGAAGAAGGGTGTCTTCGAGCGGCTGTTCGAGGAGTTGTCGGCGGAACCGGATTTCGAATATGCCCTCATCGACGCCACCATCGTCAGCGTTCACCAGAAGGCGAGCGGCGCAAAAGGGGGACTCAAAATCAGGCCATCGGCCGATCACGGGGCGGATTGACCACCAAGATCATCGCCCTGGTCGACGCACTGGGGTGTCTGGTCCGCTTCGTGCTGCTCCCTGGCCAGCGCCACGACATGATGGGCGTCCAGCCGTTGATCGACGACGTTCACTTCGATGCCCTCATCGCCGACAAGGCATTCGATGCCGGCTGGCTGCGAGAGCAACTGGACCAACGTGGCGCAAGCGCCGTCATTCCCTCGCTCGCCAACAGGAAGCGGCCGGCGGCCTACGACAAGCACATGTACCGCTGGCGACATCTGATCGAAAACTACTTCGCCAAGATCAAGGAATTCCGTGGCATCGCAACACGCTACGACAAGACCGACATCAGCTACGCCGCAAACTGCAACCTCGTCGAAACCATCATCGCCATGCGTTAAATGTCAACAGACCCTAATCGATTGTGTGGTGGATCACGCCTATTCACGAGACCCGCAGCCCATCAAAAATCCTAGCCGGGCTCTCGAACGGCTCAAGTCGCTGGGTATTGCGCCTATCGAAAACGGCTAACTCTGGCTTTCGATAAACCGGATCAGCGGCAGCCAGTCTGACTCGATGAGGTCGGAATAGGTGCGCTGTTTATCGAAGATGGACAGGCCCTGGCAGGCCATCTCGCTATAGGCCGAGCGGTCCGAGAGGCGGCTCACGACCGGGTGCCCGACCTCCTCCAAAAAACTCTCCAGACGGGCCGAGGCGCGGGTGTTGCTGCGCATGCGGTTGCCGACGATGGCGACCGGTTTGCGGCCTTTGCGGATCGGCTTCAACGCATCGAGTTTTTTCAGAAAGGTGCCCGTGGTTTTTTCGTCAAAAACGGATGGCAACACCGGCACGACAACCAAGTCCGCCGCTTTCAATAGTGCGTCCACATGGGCTTTACCAATCCCGGCTCCCACATCGATCACCAGACGCTGCAGACCTTTGGTGGTGTCTCCTTCATGTTTGAACCAGTTCAGCCCCGTGATCTCTACCGCGTCCTTAGGACGTAGTTTGAGCCAGTTGATGGAACTCCGCTGTTTGTCCACGTCGGCCAAGGCGGTTTTTAGACCGCCGCTGGCAAATGCTGCGGCAAGATTGGTCGCCAGTGTTGTCTTGCCACATCCGCCTTTGGGATTGGCCACGAGAACGGACAGCATCGTCTCTTGTTCCGATTCAGCTAGGGCGCCAGAAAGGTTGGCCGCCAGCAAATGTTTGCCAAAGGTCTACCATATCAATTTCGGCGTCAGCTGCAGCTCTACTATGCCAACCTAGAATCTTGCCAGCGCCGCTTTGTAAGGCAAATGACTCTTTGGTGCCCCGCCGTACAGACCTGACCAAAGACTGAGTCAGCTCTTCGGCAACGGCGACATCATTGGCGGCGCCAAGAGCATTTTGCAGGCGTTTCATGGATGCGATGTAAGATTGTGTTTTCTTTTTAGCGTAAAGACTTGAAAAGAATTCGGCGGCGTAACGCAATTTTTTCAATGTAATGCGCACTTCATGGCGCTCTTCGGCACTAAGTTTTTTGAACCCTTTGCCCAGCTTCATTACCTTTTTGTGACTCCGGGATAATAGTTTTCCAGCCGCTGACTTGAGTGGTTTGTGGAGATCTACGAGTGAATGATCTTCCCGCCATGCGCGCTGGTCGATCCACTGAGCCAAATCTAGAACGATGTTAGTGTAACGTGAAGACGACAACGTCGAACGCACTTTACGGTATGCCGCGGTACGCGCTTTTTTGGCTGCTTTAGCGATGGCTAAAAGTTCACTGTCGTCCGGCCGGTCGGCCATGACCGCCGGTACAATTTCATCAAGAAACACATCGAGATCCCGGGCCGGCCCGAGTGTATCCATCATCCATTCAACGTCTCTTTTGATAGGCGAGGTCTGCTCTCTTGAAAGATAGTTGTGAAATATAGATAAAGCGGACCGAATGCGCCGGATGGCCACCCGGGCTTGGTGGACACCTTCAATGTCTTTACCGGAGGCGGCCGCTGCCCGATTGATAATCAAATGGCCCATAGCCGACCGAAGAATGCTGACGATCCCTTCTTCGACGGAGAGACCCTTCGGCAAATCCAGAGAATAGGCCGTAATTGCCTGGGGTGCTGTGCCATCGACAAGTTCAAAACCCCGGTCAACTTTACTGCTTAAGCAAAGAACAGTCGGAACAGCATGGGTAATGATTTGTGCCAGATCCAAGAGGGCCGTTCGTGTTCCTTGAAGCAGCTCGAGTTCTACTTCGGAAATATCACGCCTGTTCCTTCCGGCCACAATCCGGCCTTTATCAAAAGCCAGTTCCACCCGTGCCGTGTCGCCTGAGCCAATAGAGTGATGAACAACCAGCGAGGTGCGCCTGACATCAGTTTTGAACAAAGGTTTCAATTCTTGAGGGAGAATGAGCCCAATCCGGTCATGCACTGCCGGGGAACCCACGATGCCCAAATTCGGTTCAAGATCATCAATCGGTGTCGTCCACTCCTGTCGTGCCATCACTCCTGAAACCGCAGTCCCCGTGCTCTTTAAGGTCTGTTCCAGGTCTCCGGCTTTGTCGCGAATTCGAAGCGTCAATCCCCGCTGGCGTAGCCGGCGGTTGTCGGTATCGTAATAGGTCGAGACCAAACGCTTTGTTTGGCGTGTATTTGGTTCAACGCCCTCTAATGCACTGACAACCTTGAGTAATTTCGTCAGATTTGTTGGGGAGACGGTGAGCTTTAGCTCAATCTCCGTCTCGGCGCTGGCGTCCGCCTCCAGTCGAGGAGATGCCATATCCATCACTTCTTACGTCCCTACGCGTGTGTTATTGGCGCCGCTTAGGTTACCGCGCTTCTTAATCAATACCGGCTGCAGTAAACACCACTAGAGGGCGGTCGGGCAACCAATATGACAAGGATAGGTGAGCCGAGTTATCCACAGGTGGTTACCTCTTGCCATGGGACTCACCCGGGGTATCGTGGGGCAGAACATTTTCTTGAAGGAGCGCCCCATGGCTGGCAGCGTCAACAAAGTCATTCTCATCGGCAATTTGGGGCGGGACCCGGAAGTCCGTACCACCCAAAGCGGGACCAAGGTCGCCAACTTAAGCCTCGCCACATCCGACAGTTGGAAAGACCGCAATACGGGAGAGCGGAGGGAAAAGACAGAATGGCACCGGGTGGTGATTTTCGGCAACTTGGCTGACATCGCCGAGCGGTATCTGAAAAAGGGGTCCAAGGTCTACGTTGCCGGCCAGCTGCAAACCCGCAAATGGCAAGACCAATCCGGGCAAGACCGCTACACCACCGAAGTCGTTCTTCAAGGCTTCAATGGCGAGTTGACCATGCTTGATTCCCGCGGTGGCGGCGGCGACGGCGGGGGAGGAGACTATGGGTCCTCCGATCAGGGCGGTGGAGGATGGGATTCCGGCCCGCCAGACGACATGGACGACGAAATCCCATTCTAAGGTCTGACGGCCCGAGTCGTGCACCAGCGCTCCGGATTCGCCGATTCTGTCGAAAACACACAGGACCTTTTGTCATCCGAGGGTATGACGTAACCGCCTTGTACAAGCTGCCTTCGTTGCCCAAAAAAGTGGCTCCATAAGCGTCTGAAAAGGGCTGCTTTTTTCCTTTATTGCAGCGCAAAAAATTGGTTCAAATGAGGCTTCGCGAAGCGATAACATGAAGTTGGTTTTTGGCCGTATTGTCTGATAGATTTTGGCGGTGAAATCAAAACTTAACACTGTTCAGGCCAGAGACCCCAGACGACCGAATTCGACCGGACAAGGGTTTTGTGCGCCGCAACAAAATGAGCGCATTTCTAGGCTGAGTTAGACCCCGAGAAACCCGTTGAGCGAACCCACTCAAGACCCGCCGGCGCACGATATTTCGTCCGTCACAATCGAAGACGAAATGAAGCGGTCCTACCTGGATTACGCCATGAGCGTGATCGTCAGCCGGGCCTTACCGGATGTTCGCGACGGCCTCAAACCGGTGCACCGGCGCATTCTCTATTCCATGAAAGAGAACGGGTTTGAATATAACAAGCCCTATCGGAAATCGGCCCGCATCACCGGCGACGTCATGGGTAAGTATCACCCCCATGGCGATCAGGCGATTTATGACGCCATGGTGCGCATGGCGCAGGATTTTTCCATGCGCCTTCCGCTTATCGACGGGCAGGGCAATTTCGGCTCAATGGATGGCGATCCTCCGGCGGCCATGCGTTACACCGAAGCGAGGTTGGCCAAGGCGGCTCACAGTCTCCTGGATGACATCGATAAAGAGACCGTCGACTTTCAGCCCAACTATGATGAAACGGTGCACGAGCCGGTGGTCTTACCGGCACGGTTCCCCAATCTCTTGGTTAATGGGGCGGGCGGGATTGCCGTCGGGATGGCGACCAATGTGCCGCCGCACAATCTGGGTGAAGTGATTGACGCCTGTTGTGCTCTGATCGACGACCCCAATATGCCGGACGAAACTCTGTTAGAGATTGTTCCTGGACCTGACTTTCCCACTGGCGCCATCATTCTCGGTCAGGCCGGAAGCCGTGCCGCCTATGCCACGGGTCGAGGTTCGGTGGTTATCCGCGGGCGTGCGGCTATCGAAGATATGGGTAAGGACCGCGAAGCCATTGTCATCACGGAAGTGCCTTATCAGGTGAATAAGGCTTCGATGATCGAAAAGATGGCGGAACTGGTTCGTGAAAAGCGTATTGAAGGCATCTCCGACTTGCGCGATGAGTCCGACCGTTCAGGTGTCCGGGTTGTGGTTGAAATCAAGCGTGATGCCCAGGCCGACGTTGTCCTCAATCAGCTTTACCGCTTCACCCCGCTGCAAACCAGCTTTGGCGTCAATATGCTGGCGATTAACGGAGGACGCCCGGAACTTCTGACCTTACGGCAAATCCTGTCCGCGTTTATCGGCTCTCGCGAGGAAGTCATCCGCCGCCGCACCGTCTACGAATTGGATCAGGCGCGCAACCGGGCTCATACCCTCGTCGGACTGGCCATCGCAGTGGCCAATCTGGACGAAGTGATCACCCTCGTTCGGGCGGCACTGGATCCGCAAAAGGCGCGTGAAGATCTCATGGCTCGCGACTGGCCGGCGTCTGATGTGGAACCGTTGATTGAGATTATCGACGAACCAGACCGCAAGGTCGTTGAAGGGACGTACAAACTTTCCGAAACGCAGGCAAAGGCGATCCTGGAATTACGCCTTCACCGTCTCACCGGTTTGGAGCGGGACAAAATTCACGACGAGCTTAAGGATCTCGGTGAAAAGATCGTCGATTATCTCGACATTCTGCGCTCTCGGGACCGCCTTTACGGCATCATGCGGACCGAACTTCTGGAAATGAAAGAAGAGTACGCCACACCGCGGCGGACTGAAATCTCCTCAGAAGAAGTTGAAACCGATATTGAAGACCTGATTCAGCGGGAAGACATGGTATGCACCGTAACCAATGCGGGGTACATCAAACGCGTACCGCTTTCGACCTATCGTGCGCAACGGCGGGGCGGCAAGGGCCGCGCCGGCATGGCTACCAAAGATGAGGATTTCGTCACCTCGCTTTATGTGGTTAACACCCATACGCCGCTGTTGTTTTTCTCAACGGCAGGTATGGTCTACACACTCAAAGTATACAAGCTGCCGCTGGGTACACCCCAGGCGCGCGGTAAATCCATGATGAACCTATTGCCGCTGAAAGACGGGGAAACCATTTCAACCGTCATGCCCTTGCCAGAAGACGAAGCGGCTTGGGGCGACCTCAATGTCATGTTCGCGACGACATCAGGCAATGTCCGCCGTAACAAGCTCTCGGATTTCACCAACGTCATGCGCAACGGCAAGATTGCCATGAAGCTGGATAAGGGCGATCAGCTCATCGGTGTGTCTGTTTGTGATGAGTCCAACGACGTATTGCTGTCTACAAGTGCGGGTAAGGCTGTGCGGTTTGCGGTACCGGATGTGCGCGTCTTTGCCGGGCGTTCGTCCAAAGGTGTCCGTGGCATCAAACTGGCAAAAGACGATCACGTCATTTCCATGACCATCCTGCGCCATGTGGATTTCGAAACCGAAACGCGCGATGCCTTTATTAGGGAATCACGCCGTCTACGTGGTGGAGAAGACGGTGAAACGGAAGCCAATGGTGAAAACGGCAATGGTGTTACCATTTCGGAAGAAACGTTTGCCACGATGGCTGCTCAAGAGGAATTCATTCTAACAGTGACCCGCAAGGGATATGGCAAGCGCACTTCTGCCTATGAATACCGGGTCACCAAACGGGGCGGGCAAGGGGTTACCTCGATCGCGACGAGTAAACGCAATGGCAACGTGGTGGCGGCCTTTCCAGTGAAACAAGATGATCAAGTGATGATGATTACCGATGCGGGCAAGGTCATCCGCATTACGGTGAACGGAATCCGAATTGCCGGACGCGCAACACAAGGTGTGACCTTGTTTGATACGTCTGACAGCGAAAAGGTAACGTCGGTCGCTCATCTCCCCCACGACGATCCTGAAGACGTCGGCGTGGAACAGGGCTCCGAGGGTTCAGATGGCTGACAACGTAGCGAGGCAACTGATCGGTGTATATCCGGGGACGTTTGATCCCATCACCAATGGCCATTTGGATATCATCAGCCGCGCGACTAAGGTGGTCGACAAGCTGATTATTGGTGTCGCCGTCAATATCGGTAAGGACCCCTTGTTCAATCTGGATGAACGCGTTGCCATGTGCAGAGAGCAAATCAACGCTCTGGATCCAGAGTCGGACCATACTGTTATCGAGGTCGTACCGTTCGATAATCTATTGATGGACTTTGTCGGCGAAGTAAGCGGCCGGGTGATTATCCGCGGCTTGCGCGCTGTGTCAGATTTTGAATACGAGTTTCAGATGGCAGGCATGAATGCGCGGCTTAACGAAAAGGTCGAGACGCTGTTTCTTATGGCATCGGAACGCAACCAGTTTATTTCGTCGCGCCTGGTCAAAGAAATTGCGCGACTGGGCGGCGACGTTACCCACTTCGTACCGCCGAAAGTGGCTCAGAAAATCAAGGCTGCCTTTTCAGCTAGCAAATAGTCATGACATCTTGAGAACGCGGACGCGACGGGGTAAACCGGCGGCTCGGCCAATCCTTGTAGCGGTTTTGGAGACAGTGGCATGAACAGTTTAAAAATGTGGGTATTGGGGGCCTTGATCGCAATGACAACAACGGCGAATGGGCAACAAGCTGAACTTGACCCGGAAAACACGCTCTACCTGGACCTTGAGTACGGCCGTGTGGTCATTGCTCTTCGGCCCGATCTTGCGCCCAATCACGTGGAACGGCTTAAACGACTATCGCGTGCCGGCTTTTATGACGGTCTGGTATGGCACCGGGTCATAGACGGTTTCATGGCGCAAACAGGGGATCCCAATGGGGACGGCTCGGGCGGGTCAGATTTGCCCGATCTGCGGGCTGAGTTTAATGATGGCAAGCATGGGCGCGGCGCCCTATCGATGGCCCGGGCGGCGTCTCCGAATTCTGCCAACAGTCAATTTTTCATTGTTTTGGATGAATCCCCCCATCTGAACGGTCAGTACACCTATTTCGGACAAGTGGTGGAAGGAATGGAATTCGTCGATCAAATCCGCAAAGGAAATCCGGCCCGTAACGGCTCGGTCATTTATCCAGATCGCATTGTCCAAATGCAGGTGGCGGCTGACGCCGATACCGAGTAAAACGCGCCGGGCAATCGACAGGGCAAGCTTGACCACTCAAGGTGCCCTCCCTATGGTGCGCCGCCATATTGAGCGGCTGTGAGAGCCCGTAGCTCAGCTGGTAGAGCATCGGACTTTTAATCCGGTGGTCGTGGGTTCGAGTCCCACCGGGCTCACCAATAAAATCAATGACTTACAGGATTTCTAGAGAGCGCAGAGAACGCCGTGTCAGCAATGTGTCAGCAAGGAGAAATTTGAAATGTTAGGCTTTGAGGAGCTAGCCAAAAAACTTGATAGACTTTACTCGGACAGGTACGGCGATCGTGAACGGGCTATACGAGAATATGGAACTATGCACGAGCCTGACTTGCGTAGACTCATGGAGTCTGGTCAATCTTTGACCCAGCTAGTGGATGCGGCAAAGATCGGCGATTCGGAACATTGGGCGGGCTTTATTCGCGAGGGCATGGGAATCGCGGTTTACGTCAGGGAAGACGCCCATTCTTAAGGTTTCACTATTCGCCCGCCAGCAATCCGCTTGTGGCCAGGGCCTCGTTGACGGACACGCCGCCGGCCACCAACTTTTGGAAAGCCTGAGCCCTGCCGGCGAGATCGAGCGGGTAGTTGTCGAAGACAAGCCGCACGTCCGCTTCAAGTTTGGCGCTTAACTCTGTTTCCAAGAGTCTCGCCAAAGGCCGCACGGTGCCCAAATGCCACTGTCTCAGCGCCTCACGCTTGCTGGTTCCGTCGCTGTCATCGAACAAAGCAGGACTGCACCCACACGCCGCCAACATCCGGGCAAAGGCGTCTTTGGAAACATTCACCATTGCATCAGGTGGTTCTGGCCCAAGCCGGTTTGCCGACCAATCCTTTTGCGGTGCTGCGGCCCGACCTTCAGACCAGCCCGCTTGAGTGGTTTCAACCAAAATGGCTTTTCCACGTGCGCCTTTGATGTCTGATTTAAGCAACGCCAACGGATCGGAGTCGCCGCCGTCGCCCCCATCCTGGGGAATTGCTATCAGTTGCGCCAACGGTCCCTTGGCTTCATCGGCTAGACTCCGTTCCGCTTCCGCCTGCAATCGGGCTGTCGTGTGAGCCCAGCTTGTCGGGCCGGTTCCAACATACGGTTGCCCCGGTGTGCCGCCCCAGCGAACGAAAATCACCGCCTTGTGCGAAAGGTTCCACGTGGTACTTGTCGATGGTCCATATGCCGTGACACGTACCGTCCACGTTGAAGGATCATGCGATCCCTCGAAATGCCAGGAGCTAGCAGGGATAAGCCGCGCCTGATCGCGTACCTGGATCACGTGCATACTGTCACCGTTGCGAATCAGATCGCGTCCAACCTGGGCGAGAAACTGAGGGGTGATGGCTTCTTGCGCCCAGGCCGGACCCGAAACCGTTGCAGCGGCAAACGCCCGTGATAAAGCACCGGCAGCGGCCTCGATTGCAGCCGTTGAAGACGCATCCGCAGCCGTGCCAGCCGCTTGCGCCTCGATAAGACGGACAACGGCATCGCTGAAATCTCCGCCGCTTTCGCGTTTCTCAATCTTTTGCCAGGGCCATCTCATAACAAACCTACCCGCACTCTACCGCTGCCCAACAGCGCGACGGCCGCCTGCGCTGATCGGAACAACGTGCCTTGAACGTTTTGAAGCAAGTACGGCCCGAAGGTCGTCGCGCCCACCGGAACGGGCGATGGAATCAGCGCCGTGATTGTGTTGATCTGCACGCTCGATCCGCCACGGTCGGCAACCCAAACCAGCAGAAAGCCGCTCTGCGTCGGGGCCGGATCGGGACCGTCGATCTCGAAAGTCTGGCCGAGATTTTGTGCTGTTGTCGTTGTCGTGAACAGGTCAGGACCCGGAGTAGAGAACGACGTGCCGTTCAACCATCCTACGGCGGCTTGGATCGTCGGCGGTGCGGGCGGTTGGGGTGCGGGCGGCTCGGGTGTGGGGGGCGCAGGGGACGTCGGCGCGGCGCTTCCGCCGATCACGCCGCCGCGGCGAACCTTCCACCGAGTCAACAACATTCCAGCCCCTGAATTGCGCCAAGCGTTCGCGTGGTTGGTTGCATACTCGACGTCCAGCGGGCCGACGGACTCTTTTGCGATTGAGTCAAAATCCGACTGGGCGAGATAACCAGCGAATCTAATCACCGCTTCATCTTTGAGCGGTTGCGGTGCGCCTGGGGCATAGTCTTCAACCATCGCAGCACCCACCATGCCGAGATGATTCGCGGCTTCGTCTGAATCATTCGCACGGCCCCGTATGGCCTCGCGCAATTGCGCAACCGCCGCGTCACGATCCGATCCAGCGTCCGGCCATGGTACTAGAGCCACAACCGACGTCTCCGTTTGTCGTGACTCTGCACAAAGTCATTGGAGCGAAGATCCACCGCCGCGTCTTCGTATGCAGGTGATGTCACAACAGAAAATTCCCGCAACACGGCCTCACGGATAACCCTTATGCCAACGTCCGGGTTGCCGGGCTCCGGTTCTATTCTCTCTGCATCGGGTACAACGTCTTTGGGCGGAACAATGAAGCCAGGTGATAGTCCGGTCATGAGTCCTGCACTAATGGCACGCTCAGCATCTATCACCCATGACGGCGGATCATCGGGTAGACGGGCCTCAAAGGTTACAGCATCGGCGCTATCTTCGATTTTGAGAGTTCCAGCCTGCCTCGATGCAACCGGCTTTCCGAAGTCGTGGCCGACAAGGATATCGATTCGTCGTTCCGGCTCTTGTTCAATGGCAAACCGGAAGGCCCGACTCTCGAATTTTTCCTTTCGCACATGGCCACGATTTTTCATCGTTGCCATGGATTCATAGTTGAAACGTCCATGAAGGGTGCGGGCACCACCACTCCGGCGGATTTCAAGGACGCCCGCCTCGAAGATCGGATAATCGTTCATCGCCCATCATGCCAATTTGAACGCAACCTGTTCGTAGGCGTCCGGTTGGACCAGGATCACATCACCTAGTAGTACGTGCGCGGTAAAGTGTCGGGTTCCGCTGGCACTCCCACTGTAAATGTCGTCAATGCTGACCATGTTCCAATGCGGACAGACAGCGGTGCGCATGGATCTACCTTTACGGTAGAGGATGGCCTGTTGGATGTCGGATGCAGCATCCGGCATCCTTTTATTGGTCCACCATCCGCCGCCGTGTTGCATGGCGTAATCGGCAAAGCTGATATCTCCACGATGGCCGCTATTAGTTCCAACGTCTCGGAATGTCTTAGCGGATAGTTGATAGGTCGCCGGTCCGCAAACAATGTGAACGTCTTTCGTTGTTGCTGCCCATAGACCGTCAATTCCATCGGCGAAGGCGGAAACAAAGTCATCAAATTTTGCAACCGCAGTCGGGGCCATCGGATCAGTCAGACCTTTCAGAATCCCAGACAGGTTAGGAGCGGTGCCATCACCATTGATTGCCTGTTTGTCGAGTGCGTCGAACAGAACAACTGACAAGTTTTCACGTAAGGCGCTTTCAAAATTAGCTTGCCCCACACTCGCGATGTCCTCGATGCGGATTGAAAGCCTAGCGCTGACACGCTTCGGCGTCGCGCTTGATACTGTGAAAGCGGCCTCTGTTGATTCAGCGGCACCACCTTTGTCTTTAGCGGCGGCGGTCAGTGACGTGGTGATTGTCGCCGACGCATAGGTGCCGGAAGCAACCCTCGGCATCTCGATTCCCAAGCGAGGGGCGATTGAGTTTGCGAACACCGCTGGCTGTATCGGAGCCAGGTTCACGCCTACCGTACCAGGTGCGCCGGTTGCCGTGTCGGCCCGCTGTTCAATTTCCTGGGGCACGTCCCAAAGCTCAAGCGGTATGCCGTCAGAGATCCCGGCAGCGGCGCGAAGCTCTGACTCCGCACCATCAACCTGTCGGCCTGACAAGGCAGCGGTTAAGTAATTCGTGAGCGACGCCTTTGAACGCAATTCCATCCGTTCTCTTTGCTCGGCGTCGGGCTTGTCGGTCGTTTTGACTTCGCTTTCTTTTTCTTCTTGTTCAAGCGCGATAGTGGCCGCACGGATTTGACGCTCCAAATCCGGTGTGCCTTTTTCAATGGTGTCCAATTCGGAGCGCTGTTCGTCTGACAACTCGTCAACGAGCGACAACTCGGCCATCCGTTGCCGTTCTTTGGATTGTTTCTCGCGCAGTTCGCGCAATCTCTTCTGGGCGTCGGTCATGGTCTGCCTTCCATCACAAAAAAAGAGAGTCGCCGCGCATTTGCGCAGCGGGGTTTTCTCCATTTTTGTTACGATGAAACGGCGGCAACCCTGACCGTCCGCAACGTCTGGAATCTAAGTCAGGCAGTTTGAGAAATCAACAATTCATCCACCAACGCTTGCCACGCACGCTCCGCATCAGTGAGCGGACGTCGGTTCTCAGCCCTGGTCTTCTCAATATGACAGGCCCTGCAAAGCGTCTGCAAACCGTTCACGTCGTAAGGGTCTTGTCCCGGTTCCTTTTGCAATGGCGTGACGTGATCGCACTCGAGTTTCCCCCCACGTCCGCATGAAACGCACCTGTAACCGTCACGCTCGAAAACATACTGGCGGACGGCGGACCAGCGGCGGGAGTTTAGTTGGGTGTGGTGGCGGCTCATGACGAAGGTGGCACGTTGTTAGCGTCTAGAATGTAAATTACGAGGAGTGACACATAGGTTCCTTAACGGGTTTAGCTGGCAAACTCCACGTTGGTAGCGCTAGTGTCGTAAGGACGGACAGAGACATTGATAACAAGTCGCGCCGACTCCTCCAGTTTTACGTCCTTGACCGGCTCAAGCAACATGTCAGAAGTAACAGCTACATGAGTTATCAAACTGTCATCTTTCAATAGAACGTAAAACGGATTTTCGTCGGGTCCTGGTGTTTGCTTCCCTCCATCTGTTTTGTCGCCTAATTCCTGGGCATTTTGCGCCATGCGCAAAGCATCGAAAACGGTCTTAAGACGATTGTCGATGTCATAGAGAGTCTTCCCTGGTTGGCCCTTGCGAAGCAATAGGATGTCTAGCTTGCAAATTAAGCCATTATTCTCAGTAACGATCGGCTTCCAACAGAACCCTTCTTCGTTGAAAGTCTCATTCATTATTGTGGTACCCATGACCGAAGTTGTGGCATAACCGCGCCCCAAAACCGGGTGTTCGTTCCAGAGGCTCTTGAGCTGTTTATGAAACTCTTTTCGTATGGCGTGCACATGTAGCGACCGCTCCTTATTGGCCGAAAGCAATCTGCCTGCGTAAGTCAGCCGAAATTCCATCTCACTCTCCTTCACCGCGCCCGTTGAACAGTTCCTGCCACGTGATGCACTCATGTCAATCGTTTAGCTGGAAGACGCGCGCCGGGGGCATTTGAATGTTAAGAGTGTATCTGTAGATGATTCCGGCTTATCCCGCCATGCCCCTATAGCGCCATCGGGGTTTAGGCTTGGCCGGTCTTCGCACGCCCGCCGCAACCGCCAGGATCGCAGCCGCCGCAGCATCATCACGCGCACGCTTGCGCCGTCCGCCTTGCGTGTTCTTACTCAGCTTTGAGTTGCCCGCCGGATCGGAAACCGTCCGCGCTTCGCTGATAGCGGATCTTAGCAACAGACTTTTAAGCGGAGTCACCCGGCCATCGGCAATGGCTCTCTGAAACGCCCGCACGTCTTCACCGCCGTCTTTGAAACCCTGCCCCCGTAGTTCTAACGTTGCAACCGGCACACCAGCGGCCTGCAATGCGTCCCGCAATTCGGCCTCTCGCCAGCGGTCGGCAACGACTAACGACGGCCTGTCAAAACGCTGTAACGCCTCACTAAGCAACGCCGATATGTCAGCCGAGTTCTGTCCTAGCGTAACTAACTCACCGCGCCGCGCACAATCTACATACAAACCGCCAACACCATCACGGAGGCCGCGCTCACCTAAAGACGGCTCACACGGAAACGCCGCCACACTTTCAAGACGTCCGGTTTCCGGCCAAAATGCCGCTATTGCGCTTTGCGCTGCCGACGTTCCTAGATCGATCCCCCACACACAAGCGCCGCGCCGATCCGCGTCTCCCTCACACGCAACCCACGTTCCAGCGGTCAAGAGCAAAGACGCTTCGACGTCCATTGTGCCGAGATTGAGTCGCAGCGCATCGAACGCGGCCAACAATGCCGGGTCCGTCTTAGCTTGCTTTGCTTCCGTTCTTATCGCGTGTTCCAGGTCCGGCATGTGCGACAGACTCGGGTTAGCCTTCAACCAGGTGCGCTTTTGAAATTTAGGATCATCCGGCCTTGCCGCGTGACACTGTGCGTAATCGCTACCGCCCGCAAGCATCTTTGCAAACCAATGCCCTTCGTCAGCAGGCCGGGTCCCAAGCGCCACAAACCGGCTATGCGGTTGCTTGCCCGCCGCAGTCCGCAAAGCCGCAACCATGCGCTCGCCCGTTGACTCCGGCCACTGTGGAGGCTCATCCGCAAGCACAAGAACAGGTGCGCGGCCATGCGCCCGGCGTGGATCACTCGCAACGCAAATGACTTTCGCTTTGGTGTGCTTGTCTTCGATTTTCGCTGCCTGGATCGTATCCCAAACTTTCCAACGGCGCTTGTCTTCCAACTTTTCACCCATGAAGGCCAAGACGTGCTCAAACGCGATCCGGCTTTGTTCAAATGAAGACGCCACAATGACAGTTTCACCGCGTGGCACCATCAAAGGCCCGTCAAGAGTCGCGCACGCAATGCCGGACAAAAGCGCGGTCTTGCCGTTACCGCGCGCAACCGATAGCGCCGCACTTTGCGTGCCACCCTTGAACGCATGACGCACAAAACGCCGCTGCCACGGCAAAACCGTGAAGGGCTGGCCCGCCAATCGGCCTTGAGTCACGGTCAGGCCGGACAGGTAATCAGTCAGCTTGCTCACGGCGCTCTATATGATTCGAGACTACCCCCGACGCTGCGGCCCATTTTCCAGCAGCCGGGCGGTGCCATAATTACACTTTGTTCCCATTGTTGGTTAACTTTTCGAGTTGTGTTTTGAGATCCACGATCTCGCGGTCCTGTACAACTTTTTTGGCTTTAAGCTTTCCATTTTCTTTTGAAAGAGATGCGTTTCGTTCTACGAGTCTGGCGTTCTCGTCTTCGAGGTCATCAATGAAGATACCCATTTGGTTGATTAGTTTCCCTACTCCGTCGATCAACTCTTTCCTGTGTAATTTTTCTTCCTTTGAGAAAGCGGGCCTTACAGTGGCGATGTAAGCTTTGATTTCTTCGAGCCGCTCATTTGCAAAAATTACCAATTGATCCACGTTGTTTTCTCCGCTCGTCTGATTGATACAACGCTCCATGCCTAACACTCTGGGGACGTTGTGACAATCTCTCGCTTCTTTGCAACTCGGCGTTCACTTCGCAATTTATATAAACGGCTTTTTACTGAAACAATTGTCCGTCCTAACTCCTCTGTTAGTTCTCAGTTAATGTCGGATGGTGAGGGCTTGACCCTTGGCACAAGGTCACTCCCTACACGAAGCCGGGGCCGCGTGCAGTTGAGTGACCGTGCCGGGACTGTCGGACGGAGCCGGGCCAGTGCGTGCGGCACCCATTGTCACGTAGTCATGCAACAGGTGAGGGACTTTCAGTGACTACACCGGAAACCCGCTTGTCCCCCCAAACGTCAACGCAACCGGAGTCCTGCATGGGTTTCATGCAGGGCGGAAGCGTTGGACCCACCATTGCCGCGTGCGCCGCGCTCTGGCTTGGACGTCCTGGTCGAAGCATACCGCGCCTTTGGTTTCATCCCCCAGTAAGCGCGTTTAGTGCCACCGTGATTCCTGGTGCCTTTTCATCGCGTCAAATCACGGCAGAGCGGGCTAGGCTCATGCTTGCCGGTAAGTCTCCAATTCTTTTCTGAGTTTTTTGTTCTGCCGCCGCAGCGAATTGACTTCGCGTCTTTCTTCTGCATGGCGGCTTTGCCAAAGCCCGACTTGCGACTTTGCCGTTTTGAGTTGTTCGCGAAGATTGTTCACGACGTCGAAGCGATCTCGTTCGACAGCGCTCGCGCTCGATTCCATGATCGAAACACGCTCGCGCAAGTCTTCGGCGGCGCTTTGGGCCGTTGCTAAGTCGTGCTGCAAAGTGTCGATGGTCTGTTGTGGTGTGGGCGGCGCGGTTGGCTCAGCGTCATTGACCGGCGCAATGCGGCGGCGCTTCGGCAACGTGTCGAGCGCGGCTTTCACCGAATCGAAATTAGCAATCGTTGCTAATTTGAAATTCTCGTTAAGGCGGATCGCGTTGGTTGCCGTCCGTTGCGACGGGCCGATCCCTTCGGCGTGTCGCGAGTCGAGCCATGGAAGATATCGACCATGGCCGAGCTGCGTTTTCATCGCTCGCAGGGCCGCGCCAAGGTGCCAAGCGTGCGCTACCGAGCTGCGCAAATGCGCGTCCAAGTGCTTGTAGTGAAAGGCCGCGCGGTCTTCCGGCGTTTCACCCGCAAGCGCGGTGGTTTGATCGGGCGAAAAACCCGCAAGCGCGAGGGCTTTTCCCTGTTGCTCTTTTTGGCGTGACTGAGTAATCTGCTCTTGCATTTTGCTTCCAAGCACAAATGCAGCCACCGTCGCCGACCGACACGGCGGAAACCACGAGCCCGGCGCTGTGGCGGCGCCGGGCTCGTGGTTTGCTAGGCTGCCTGTTGCGGCCTCACGGTCCGCGAGTCCAGCCACGAATTGAGATCAGCGCCGCGGTACGCAACGCGGCTTCCAATTTTGACGAACGCCGGGCCACGCCCATCGGAGCGCATGTGCGCCGCAGTGCTGTAGGGCATAAGGGCCAGCAGCTCGGGGTCGTTGGTGAAATACAATTTTTTTGGGTCGAACATTGGCCACCTTCTTCGTTGGTGGCCAGAGCTTGCAGAAATTTTCCGATGCTGTCCGTGGAAATAAATCTTCAGGTATTTGTTTCCACACTCTGACGCTTGCGTTCCTTGGCGTGAGCTTTGATAACGGCGTCTGTCGTCATTTTAGGTTTCTGAAACCCAGCCGTGATTTTGCACGCTTCACGCAGTGAGCAGCCAAGTTTTCGGCGAAATTCGACTTCGTGAAATATATCTACATCTCGAATGAAGTTTTCGTTTTCCCACCTACCACGCGGGCGCTTCGGTCGGGCGAAGGATAAGCGGTCTGGCGCAACAGCTTCCACCACATCCCAAGCCCACCAAACGTGTGGCGCGTAGCTTACTAAGTCATCAAGGTTCAATTTCCCTTCACGGACACGCTGGGCCATATATTCTATAAGGGAGTCAGCCATCGCGCCGATCCTTACCAGCCATCGCATCGGCAGTGATTTGTGCGGCTTGCTCGGTCGCGTCCGCAAGGGCGTCACCCGCCATACGGACGTACCGGTTGGCCATGGTCAAAGTGGAATGTCCCAAAGCATCTCGTAGGATGTACGCATTTACCCCGGAGGCAGCGAGTCGGGTCGCGAGCGTTCGCCTCAGATCGTGAAGACGCACACCCTCTAGGCCTGCAATCTTGCACGTCTTCCGAAATATCCGGCGCGTCCCTTCGTAACTCATTGCACCACCACGATTGCTCGCAAAAACGAAATCGTTACCATTTACGCGCGGGAGCTGGTCCAGCAGTTCAACGACAGGTGCCGCCAGAGGGACGACTCGCCGCCCGGTCTTTGTGGCTGGCAGCGTTGCGCGTCTGTCTTCAAACGAAAGATCACACCATCTCATTGCCAAGCATTCTGAAATACGAAGACCCGTGAGTGCTGCACATCTTATCGCCGCAACCGCGAACGGATTCTGCCTCTCCATTTCGTCCAGTGCTTTCGCCAGCGCCGTCAGCTCCGAGGGTGCTAGCACCCGGTCTCTGGGCCGTTCCCTTGCCCTTTCAATTCTCTGGGCCGGGTTAGTGCCTTGCGCCCTCCAACCCCACTCATCAAACAGATTGAAGAGTCGACTGATTAGCGCCAGTGTCCGGTTGCGCTGGACAGGAGCACGCGGAGCAACGGCCCGCTCGACATCCTGGCGAGTAACGTTTTTGATTTTCATGCGCCCCAGGGCTGGTAGAATGGTCAGTTCCGCTTGCTTTCGATAGTCGTGAACGGTGCGTTTAGTCATGCGCCCATCGGCAACCCGGCGTGGGGCATATGCCTCAAAAAACCGGGTCACGCCATCGGTTACCGTAGGCGCGTCGCGAGCGTCCCTGCGTCGTTTCAGTGGATCAGTTTCGCCGTCCCGGATGGCGGCCAAGTCTCGCCCTGCACGTTCTCGGGCTTCAGCAAGGGAGATTTCCCCAACTCGGGCTAATGTTGCTAAGCGCTTTTGGTTTCCTGTCCGGTAAGAAAGAACAAATGCCTTTTTGCCGCTGGGGAACACTCGGCATCCCAGACCCGTCACCTTTCTGTCCCACAGAATGAAGGCCCTCGGCCCTGGTACAGCATCCCGAATGCGCTTTTCGGTCAGCATGTCAGGCTCCTTAGAATCGCCGCTGAGTCACCACTGAGTCACCACGAAGCCAACATAACGCCGCAAACGCCCATAAGCAAGCGCACGGAAAGTGATAGAATATTAGTTATTTATCAATGCGTTATAGATATAGCCGCAAAAAGCCGCTAGCTGATAAAAAGGGCATTTGGAGAATTGCTAATCCGTCAACCGGTCATACGGTTGCCTGGGTTCGAGTCCCAGTCCCTCCGCCACTCCTGCACGAAGACTAAAAGGACTCTGCTGTCTTTAATTTTGACGCAAAATCCGATTAGTTCGCATCCAGCGCTTCCTTACGGGCCTGTACCACAATGTCCGCATCGCGGCCCGTCAGTTCCTGGTAGTGGCTAAAATCAGCTTCGAAGGTACCAATACCCAACGATAGGGAACGGATTTCCGTAATCAGATCCTGCATTTCCGCTGCCGGAATATGAGCGTTGATTTGATCCCATCCGTTCCAGCCATCACGAGCATCAAATCCCTGGATTTGAGCGCGTCTCTGGGTGATGGCGCGCTGTACCTTTGAGGTGTAGGCGTTCGGCACAACGATCTGCACCTCGTTGATCGGTTCGAGAAGAACCGGATCACAGGCCGGCAGACCTTCCGTTATGGCCATGCGTCCAGCCGTGCGGAAAGCCTGGTCGGAAGAGTCAACCGCATGGTGCTGGCCATCTACAAGGGTGACATGCAAATCCACCACTGTGAATCCGAGAGGACCCTGCGTCGTATTGTCGCGCACACCAGCTTCAACAGCGGGGATGTAGTTTTTCGGCACCACGCCGCCAACAATGGTGTCTTCAAATTGCACACCCGATCCCCGGGGCAAAGGTTTTATGTCCACCTTAATGTCGGCAAATTGGCCGTGCCCGCCGGATTGACGCTTGAAGCGGGTGTGTTGGTTGGTCGATTTGCGGATGGTTTCCTTATAGGGAACTTGGGGCCGGTACGAAGATAGTTCGAGGTCAAATTTTCTTTTCAACCTCTCGACAGCCATGTGAATGTGAACATCACCTTGGCCTCTGAGCAGCATTTCGTTGGTGTCGGGACTCTGTTCGATAATTAGTGAGGGATCTTCCTCGCAGATTTTGCGCAAGGATTCCGTGAGCTTCACGTCATCTTTGCGATCCTTGGCAAAGACCGCCTGGGCAAACAGCGGCGGCGGGACATCCGGCCAGGTTTCGGCGTCTGAAATTCCATTTTCATCAAATAGATCTCCGGCTTTACCCTCGTCCAGCCGGGAGAACGCGACAACATCACCTTCGCCAACACTTGTGACCTTTGATTTCGCCAAGCCTGGCTCAGCACCTTCTTGCATGTTGCTGACCCGATGGCCGGCAAATGTGTCGCCGTCCTTTATTGAGCCATGCCACATGCGCATAAGCGTCAATTTTCCAACATGTTGGGCATAATTGACTTTATAGACCTGCGCCAACGGACTCTTATCCGGCAATCCCAGTCGATCGGCCGTATCGGTTGCCTTTGGTGTTTCATGGCGTAGAGCCTTGAGAAGACGGCGGACGCCATTTTCCCGTTCAGCCGCACCCAAAAGAACCGGAACGATTAAGTCACCGGCCAGGTCTTTGGTGATTTGTCTGTATACTTCGTCCCGTTCCGGCACGATGTCTTCAAGCAACTGTTCCAGCAAGCTGTCGTCAAAATCGGACAGGGTTTCCAGGAGTTCCCGACGCGCATCGCTTGCTTCGTCAGAGGAAATATCTTCTATCGGAATACGTTCGGAGGGTTCATCCAATTTGTAATGGTAAGCCCGTTCAGCAACGAGATCGACATAGCCATTAATATTCTGGCCGTCCATGAGAGGAATGTGGCGTAGAACCAACGGACGCTGAGACTGTTCTTGCGCTGCTGACAGTAAATCTTTAACGGAAATAGTAGCGCTATCCATCTTGCTGATGAAAAGCATGTGAGGAATGTTGTGGTTATCCAAAAACCGAAGGGTTGGCCCAAGAGCAACCATGCGTTCGAGATCAGGATCTGCGACTACGATAACCACATCCGCAACCATCATGGCTTGATGGGAATCCTGAACAAGATCGACTGCTCCTGGGCAATCTAGGGCGACCCACGGGTCCTCGAGATAGGTAAAACGGACGGGCGTCAATTCCGTCGACATATTGCGGACACGAGCTTCGTCAGAAGTATCGCTGACCGTGGTCCCGTCCTGGACCTTGCCTTTACGCGGC
Organism: Rhodospirillaceae bacterium; assembly: GCA_965207985.1. GTDB lineage: Bacteria > Pseudomonadota > Alphaproteobacteria > Rhodospirillales > Rhodospirillaceae > CBDBND01. Next base: position 85,409 of record CBDBND010000034.1, read on the forward strand.
ACCGTCCCGGCGGCGAAAAGCATACTTTCCAAAAGTGTTGTTTTGCCGCTGGATTGCGGCCCCACTAGAGCTACACAACGGGTACCTTTTCCGCCTGCGTCCGCCATGGTACGTCCCCTCCTGAATGCCGAGCGAGAGTTTCGTCCTCTGCCCGATTTTGTTGCTTGCCGTTAGGGCTTTAAGCCGTCTCCATTGAACCACGAGGCGCGGCCCGTTCCAACCCGTCCGTGCTCATAGTGGTGAATCATTGCTTGAATTGCGGGCATAGGCACGTTTCCCCTCAACCACCAGGTCATAGATCTCCTGAGACCGCCCCCCCACTTGAGCCAAGATATTGTCAACCGCTCGGGCCGCCGCAGCTTGCCATTGTTTGCGCTGATCCAGCGTTAGGTCGTGAACTGTGATTTCCGAGCCTGAGAGGGTCTCAAGCAACGCATTGGTCTGGCGAGACAGAATGGGAAAAGCCACGCGTGGTTCCATATAGGCGTGGCGGAAAAGCGTGCCAATGTCGCCAGGGAGAGAGTCAAACCAGGTTTTATTAGCGGCATAGACTGCCAGTGAAAATCCGTGGCGCGTACGTATCAGGTTTGGCGCTTCCGAATAAAGAGACGCCTGAACATACATCAAAGTGGTTGATTCCCCTCCATCGATCAGTCCCGTTTGCAGCGACGGTATGATGTCGGTAAACGGAATCTGTATGACATCCGCACCGACGGCGCCGAAGAACAGGGCGGCATTCGGTTCAAGAGGAACGCGGATGCGGTAGCCGGCGGCGTCAGAGGGTGTCAAAAGCGGTTCTTGCGCATAAGTGTTTTCCCAGCCATTGGCAGCCCACTGCAAATGAACCATTCCTTTGGCCGAAAACAGATCAGCGAGTACGTCCAGGAGAAACGAGTCATAGACAAAGGCCAATTCGTCGAAGGTCTCGAAAAGATAGGGGGCTCTCAAAACCGCGTATTCAGGAACGACAGTGCCGATCCCTTGGCCCGACACGGCGGAAAGCTGAATGCGCCCCCGCCGCATGGCACTGAAGTAACTTTCTTCGGGTCCTAGCTCTCCATTGAAAAATGGCGTTATTGAATAGAGACCGCCGGTTTCTCTCTCAATTGTCTCGAGCAAACGGTCGTAAACGAATCTGCTTGGGGAACCTTCTGGCGACATCGTTGCCATGGCAACTTCTTCCCCAGTCGCGGACGCGGAGAATAGAATCACCGCATACAGTAAAGCCAAGAAACCGGAAGCCCCTCTACTCGTCATGTCGTGTTGTGTTGTTCGAAAAACTCGATCCAGGCACCCTCAGGAGAACGGACGCTGAATATCGTCGTTGTTCCAAAAGGGGTAAGGTCAAGATCTGTTATTGGGGAATTCAACGTAATGCCAGCTTCCATAACAGCGTCGGCATACTCTGCCACGCCGTTAACCGGAAATCGGATGGCGATCAATCCGAAGTGTGGCGGTTTCGTCGTTTGTTGATGCCGATTGCCTTCAAGCCCGACCAAGTGAAGAAGGTCGATCGACCCTATAGCGCCCCGCTGACCGGTGGGGTGAAAGAACGTCAATTGCGTCGTTGTTTGTTTTGCGACACTCAAGGGCAAACCATATAGGTTTTGTCCGTCGGCCGGCGGTGAGATTTCCGATTCAATGGTCGGCTTGAAGCCTAAGCCGTCGGCGAAAAAGCGGTAGGCCGCAGTAAAATCCGACACCATTTGTGGCGCATTCCACGCCGGGCTGGCGCGCCGATAGCCGTCCACGACTTGGAAGGGCGGGCTCACTCTTTCGATTAAGGCGAAGGCCATCCCATCCGGTCCGCGGATGAGAACCTCGTCAAGAACAACACCGCTGACCTCTATCCGCTGGGGCTCGGTGTACCCGATCCAGCCCCGGCCTTGCATATCAGCGTAGAGAGACTGCAGGTCATGGACTTGAATATGAAGGTCAAAAAAGCCGCCTGTATCCCAGGCATAAGCGTTGGGTCTGGCGTGTTGCTGAGCGATGTTGGAAAAGCGGACCAGCCGGATAGCGCCAAGGTCCGTTTCCGCGTCCGGGTCCCTGACCAATACTTCTTCGACGTCAACGGACTGTGGCAAATGCTAAAAATCAAGAAGTCTACGGTCAGCGGAACCGTGGTGGACGACCTTCCATTGGAACGTCTCTGCAAAGAAGGAAATCCAATAACTGAGATCTGATACGCTGACCACGGCTTCCGAAAAGCCGGGGCTTGCGCAAACGGGAACGGACATTGTCAGTCGGTGGGCGTTAGGGTCAGATCAAGCTGCCTTTTCATACCGCCGATAGCGTTCCATGTGAAACTCTATAGTGTTTACAGTCTGCTTGTGGCTTTCACGGTCCTGCATGACTGAAATCCAGTCACGGATTCTTGTGCACTCGTCAGGAATTTTGGCGCTCCAGAGTTCCTCATAACACGGAAACCGTTCAATGAAGGGCATATACTGGAGGTCGACGAGGGTAATGTCGCGCCCCATAAAGAACGGTCCATAGCTCAATTTGCGGAAACCTTCGTTCTCCCAAAACAAGAGCTTTTCAGTGATCGTTTTTCTGTTTTCCGCCTGTTTTTCTTCATCATTACGGTCGGTGATCAACTTATGAAGAGCCGGCATCAAGTAGCTGTCGCAAAAATCAATCTAGATTCTCGCTTTGGCACGGCGCATTGGATCCTTGGGAAGCACTGGCGGGTCGGGAAATACTTCCTCCAGATATTCGTTGATTATGCGTGATTCGTAGACGATATCCCCATTGTGGCGGATGAGGGGTACCTTGCCGTAGGGTGAAAGTTCCTTCCACCAGTCCGGTTTGTTGTAGAGATCAACTTCGGTAAGAGAAAAATCTATATTCTTCTCAATCAGCATCATCCGGGTTCGCTGCGCATATGGGCAGGCTTCATAGCTGAAGAGTTCGACATCTGGCATGGATACGGCCCCTGTTGATTGTTTGTTCTGTAGAATTTTAGACCGCTTTATTGACGTTTCGTCAATCGCGGCGGCTTCGTTGTACACCGTAACCTAATTCGGATCACACGGTCATCGTTTTAGCGCCGTCCGGGGTTCGGTCAGGCGAAGGCCACCCTCAACCACGGGTGGCAATAGCAGAGCTGCAACAGCGAGCCCGATGACTTGCAATCCTAATTCCGAAACCGTCTCACTCGGTGCGATGATGCCGAATCCAATACCCGCTGAAAGGCAGATTAGCAGCCCAGATAAAAGTGCCACGTAACGCCTGACAAATTCCGGCCAAGCCTTGCGGTTGGTTAGACCGGCAGTAAAGGCGACGACGATCAAACCAACTCCCAAAATGAGGGGAACAGCCATGGAAGAGAACCAGGGGGGTTGGAAACTAAGGTCTATAGAAATGGTATCCGTTATGACCCTATCGTCTTTCTTCAATCGCAAAAGTATTTGATCGGTGGGAGCGTTTAAGGATGGCACCTGGAATTTGGCGCGGCATTGACCATCGACAGGCCAATCGTATTTTCTCGAAGGATTGGATTGGAGTGCAATTTCCATATGGGAGTCGTCGCATATCCTGTCCCATTCCATAGCGGAAAGATCAAGCTCCAGCATTGTCTCAGTCGTCGCCAAGTCGACGACCGGCAAAGTGCCGTTACCCCAATAAATCGTAGTTCCGTTAACCAGTAACTGCCGCACATAAAGCGCAGATAAGACCCGCTGTTGCCCAAGGTGGTCGGTTTGACTGATGGGCAGCTGAACAATTGACTGGGGAGTTGCGAATAAGATGTGGTCATTAACTTCATCAATGAAGACACCTTTCCCCGCCGATGCGCCATCTACTGCGACGGGAAGTTTTTGAAATGCACGCTGTTCATCGGAAACGTCGACAGAAAACGTTCCTTTGTTTGACTGAATTAACAACGAGTCTTTTGATCTTCCAGCTGCGTACCAGTAAGCCTCATCAATTCCGAGTTCAGTTGCCAATCGCACGTCTATCGAGAAGGACTCTTGTCGAGCATTCCACAACAAAGGGCTGCTGCTGACAAAGAGATGAACGTTGTCGTCGTAACCGGCCAATAGTGGTGTAACATCAGGTCTGTGTTTGCGCGGGTTGGAAAAAGCGGTGAGGGGAGTCTGATTTGCTCCAGGAACATCTTCCAGCCATTGTTCCGGTGCATAAATCAAAACAGTGCCATCCGATGTGGCGACCACGAGGCGCCCGTCTGAAGTTTCATGCAGGGACGTGACGCTTCCAATTGCCGGTAAATTTAGGTCACCAGCATTTTCCCATTCGCTTTGATTGAATTCGAAAAGTCCAATGCCAGTTACGTGTGCCACGGCCAATCGGGATGGCTGAGTCCGAGAAACATGAACAGCATTAGGGCGGTCAGAACCGATCTGAATGAGGCGATTATCAAAAAAATCAAAGAGCCCGTCGTTTCGGCCTAGAAGCAGCGATCTGTGACCCTGCACAGCGCTTCTGGAAAATTCATCGACGGAAACAATGGAGTCTGTTCCTGCTTCAAGAACCCGGATCATTCTGTGACCGGCAAGAGATCGAAACAGCCCCTCCGTAGTGCCCGCAAACGTCTCTGGACCAGAGGTTGTTACACTCAAGACGCGCGCCGAAAGACCGTTCTTTTCATCCGTAGAGCAAAAAATTGTAAGCTATTGATAGTAAATGATAATCAGAGACTGCCGCCAATCCAGAGATCAAGTGGAATGCGGATTACATCACCCCTCTGGGTGCGGTCTGCTCCCGTGTGGCACCGGGGGGGCCGGATCGGGGATGATTCCACGTTGAAGCCTATTGTGGATCGTGTGCGAGGGTCGGCACGGGCGCAAGGGGATTCATCATTTCCTCAGTCTTGTTTGCGATGCTTTGAGCGGGCTCACGAAGCTGCTCGATGGTCCTGTCCCTTTCGAAAACCTCATCCACATCTGGACGGTTGCATTATGAAGGCCCACGGATACAAGGTTTTCGGAATGGACAGGTTGGAAAATAAGGGATATCGGTGCTGGTGAGCGGAATCGCAAGGTCCGACCGTGAATTCACCGGAAGGCGCCCGATAGTTTGACGGTGCGTTTTGCCGCTTCATCCCCGCGCGAGCGGAGAACATCTTTTTGGGTCGATCAGATCTGTAAGTTGGAGACGAACCGGCGGCTCGCGAGCGCAACGCCTTGAGCTGTAGCGCAAGAGAAATCTCCCGACCTATTGGTGTCCCCCGTCAGCACCAATGGAACAGATTAGGGTGATTGCGTAAGAGAGTGTTATTGGCTCATCGTCATCATTGAGGAGTGAACGATGAGAGATAGAACAGAACGATCCCAGGATGTTGCGGAGCGGACGGTCAAGGACATCCGCCGCAAGACCCGCAAGCGTTACAGTGCTGAGGAGAAGATCCTGTATTATGGCTTCTTCCGCTCCGGCCCAGTTAGTCTAACAATGCCGTATCAATCAATCTAGAGTTGGGGGCGACATCAATAGTCTTTTTGGGTGCCGGGGAACCAAAATGATCCAGCATTTTACCCCATTGCATTATTTGCCTTTTATTGCGCGCAGCTGCCAACTAATGAGCAAGCCCGCTCTGCGTGCTGCTGGGTTTCAGCAATTCCATTTTCGTATAAAATCCAATCATCAAGATGTAGCGCGAGGATTTGGGGAATACGTATTTCTTACCCTTGATGCCTCGGCTAAAATTCTTTGTGCAAAGCTCGCGGCTGGGTTTCCCCATGTAACAATTAACGTACCTGCGACTCACATTGAAAAATCAGAATTTCATCTGTGTAGATACAACGTCGCAATGACTAGACGATTAAAGCGGCAAGGATCTTCAGGTTTTGCAGCTTCAAACCAGAATGGTCGTTACTACGGTAAGAAACAAATTCCAATTGCTGTCGACCTCTCCGATAAAGAAGGGTTGCTTGCAGCGCACTATCCAAAACAAATGATAGAAGTATTGGTGCCGAAACTGCTTCAGCTACCAAGTGATACCGTCATTAGCGCGTATTCTGATGAAGATGTCAAAATTGTTATGAGAATTCTTAGAAAGTTAGGGAGTAGGTGGGAGGTAGAACCGGCAAACCCTCCTGGAGAATATCTACGTTCGCGGATTTATGCTGACGCTGTGTGTGCACATCTAACAAAATCTCTTGCAGATCCAACTTGGAAAGGTGATGGCTTAGAATTTTATCGAATATGACCTGGGAGGTCTTATGAAATTTCTTGCAGTACCTAAACCCAGGAATCAAGGGCCCAAGAGAGTTGCCCCTAAAACCAGTTAGTCTAACAATGCCCATTTGCGTTCGTTCCGCCGACCCTCGCACGTGCCATGCCGCACCGCTGGCTCCCTCTGCTCAGGAGTTTCGAGAAGTGGCTTATATACGAAAGTGCCACCGGCGCGAGGCTCACCCGTTGCGCCGCGCCGCTTTCAAGACGAGCACATAATAGCCAATGATGGCGATGCCGACCGCCAAGCAAACCGCCAAAAGCCCAAGGTCCACCAAAACCTGAAAGGGCGTGTAATACCCTTCCATGAAACACCATTGCAGAAACTCATCACGGAATATCGTTCCGTATTCGCGCGCGGTTTGGCAGCCGCTCATGCTCATCGTGTCGGCTTTTGCTTGAGGTAGTCCCAATCGTCCTCGGCGCGTGGCGGGCCAGTCACCAGTGAGTGCAACACATTCCCCAGGCCGTCGGGTATGGGATCGGGCTCCGGCTTGTCGACCGGGCGGCCGCGCTTGCGGATTCCAGGCATGGCGGTTCCTCCCTGTCGGGCACCATGCCATAGCCGATTATAGAAGCAAAGTGAGTGCCTTGACTCCCCGTCGCCAGCGGCTCCATGCTCTATCGTGGTGTAAGATCGGAGCATGGAACGCTGTGGGGTGCCCGGCACACACCTCACCGACCTTCAGCGCCCCTGGCGGCGCATCCGCAAGCGAGCAGACCTTCGAGGACGTGAGAATTCATGACCTCAGGCACTCCTTTGCCAGCTGTCGGTTTCACTAAATACCGGACAGTGATTTCGGTAAATACCGGACAGTAGATTTCATTAAATACCGGACAGCGTATCGGGCTCTTGTAACGTTCTAATCGGGTGCGCCGTTTTAGCGTCTCATGCTTCGGCTTTTGCCGGAGGTGAGCATGCCAAAACGGAAGCAGACGAGACAGATAACCGTGAAAGATGTTCGAACGATTCTGCGCCTGAGCTGCGCGGAGGGTTTGTCGGTCCGCCAGATTGCGGATCGGCTTCGGATCGGCAAGTCGTCGGTATCGACGTATTTGTATCGGGCCCGCGAGGCGGGGCTTACGATATGGCCGTTGCCGGAGGCCTATGCCGACGATGATGTCCTGAAAGCGGCGTTGTTTGGCCGCAAGGGCCGGCCGCGGCGCGATCCGGTGGAGCCGGACTGGGCGTATGTCTCGACCGAGCTGAAGCGCAAGGGGGTGACGCTGACCCTGTTGTGGCAGGAGTACCGCGAGAGCCATCCCGACGGCTACGGGTATACTTGGTTCTGCAACGGGCTGCGGGCCTTTGAGCGGCGTACGAGCGCGCGCTTCCGCCATCGCCACCAAGCCGGCGAGGTGATGCAGACCGATTATGCGGGGCTGACGATGGAAATCATTGATCCCGCGACCGGCGCGGTCCAGGTGGCTCAGATCTTCGTCGCCGTTCTAGGCGCGTCCTCCTATACGTTTGCCATCGCCAGCCCCAGCCAGAGTCTGGCCCACTGGATCGAGAGCCATTGCCGCGCGTTCTCGTTTTTTGGCGGGGTATCGAGGAGCGTGGTGTGCGACAACCTGAAATCGGCGGTGGTCAAGCCGCTGTGGTTCGAGCCGACGCTGAACCCGACCTTTGAGGCATTTAGCGAGCATTACGGCACCACGGTGCTCCCGGCGCGTGTACGAAAACCGACGGATAAGGGAAAAGTCGAGCGATCGGTGCAACTGGTCGAGCGCTGGATCCTGGCCCGTCTGCGCAACCGGCGCTTCTTCTCGCTGGGCAAGCTCAACGAGGCGATCGCCGAGCTGTTGCTGGACCTCAATGATCGGCCGATGCGTCATGTCGGCCGCTCCCGGCGCGAACTGTTTGAAGCGGTTGAACGGGAGACGCTGGCACCGTTGCCGGTGCGGCCCTTCGAGTATGCCGAATGGAAAAGCGCAAAAGTGCACCTCGACTACCATATCGAGGTCGATCATGCCTTCTACTCCGTTCCGCACGCCCTGATCGGCCGCCGCGTTCGTGTGCGCCTGACCCACAAGGCGGTCGAGATCTTCCACCAACACAAACGTGTCGCCTGCCATGTCCGAACCCGCCGGCGGGGAAGTCACGTCACCGTTCCGGCGCACATGCCTCCGAACCACCGGCACTACGCCAATCGGACCCCGGAAAGATTGAAGCGCCGTGCGGGCCTGATCGGCAAAAACACCCTGATCTTCGTCGAGCGCACGCTGCGCGACCGGCCCCATCCGGAACAGGGCTATCGGCGCGCGCTGGGCGTTCTGTCCCTCGTCAGGCGATATGAACCCGCGCGTGTGGAAGCAGCCTGCAAGCACGCGCTTGAGGTCAACACCACCAGCTATGCCTCGGTCAGATCCATTCTCGAGACCGGGCTCGACCGGGCGCCGCCGGATCCCGAACCCCCGCTGCCTCTGCCCGAACACCAACAGATCCGCGGCCCCGGCTACTACAAGTGAAAGGAAAACAAAACCCATGCTGACAAACCCGACCCTTGAACAGATGCAGCGCCTCGGCCTCCATGGCATGGTCGGTGCATACCGCGATCTGGCCGAACAGGCCAATGAACTCGGTCATGATGACTGGCTCGCGCTGATGCTCGACCGCGAAGAGACGGTGAGGGCCGACAAGCGCCTCGCGAACCGGCTGCGAGCCGCGAAGCTGCGCTTCCCGGAAGCCTGCATCGAGGATGTCGACTTCGCCGCCGAGCGCGGCCTCGATCGCCGTACCGTTCTCTCCCTCGCCGAGGGTGCCTGGCTCAAGACGCACGAGAATATAATCGTCTCAGGTGAAACCGGAACCGGGAAGACCTGGTTCGGCTGCGCCCTTGGTCACCAGGTCGCGAGGCTTGACCATTCCGTGCTTTATATTCGCATGCCGAAGCTGTTCGAGAACCTCGCCAAGGCCCGCCTCGACGGCAGCCGGCCACGGCTCATCAACAGGCTCGCCCGCGTCCAACTCCTGATCCTCGATGACTGGGGCACCCATACCATGAACGACAGCCAGAGGCTCGACATCCTCGATATCTGCGAAGAACGTTATCGCAGAAAGTCCACCCTGATCACAGCCCAGGCCCCCGTCGACAAATGGCACGCCATCGTTGGCGAGCCGACCATCGCCGACGCCATCCTTGATCGCATCGTTCACAACGCCCACCGGATCACGCTCAAGGGTGAAAGCATGCGCAAGAAATACGCGACACCCAGGACATGAAACGGATTGGAGAAAACACCAAACCGGTTCGTGCAGTGAAACGCAACACCGAGGACAAGCATGGCGCGCGCGCCGCTCAGACTCGTGGAGGTCACGCGTCGTGCGCACCATGCCCCAATCATCGTGTTCGTCTGGACGGCGGATCCGTCACCTCAGCACGGGCAATGACTTGACCCCGATAACCAGATCGGAGAAAACCTCAATCGACCTCAACCAGACACCCGGGGAGACACTGCAAGAGACGTCCCGAATAGGCCGCAATCTACTGTCCGGTATTTAGTGAAATCACTGTCCGGTATTTAATGAAATCGGTGTCCGGCATTTGTGAAATCTGCACCAGCAGGGCGCTGGCGCTCGGTGAGAGTCTGACCATGATCGGGAAACTACTCGGGCACACCCAGGTGCAGACCACGGCCTGCTATGCTCACTTGGCACGGGACTCCATGCAGACCGCCGCCTCACGCATCACGGAGAACATCGGCGGGAACCTGTTGGGCGAACCTGACAAGGATATTGCTCAGCCTAAGTCAGCAAGGAATTGACGGATTGGATCGTCGGGCCTAGATTAGTCGTATAGGTGTCTATACGCATATGTGCGGAGATGGCCAATGACCCGATGGAACCTCTCCATCTCAGAAGAGACGGATCGAGCAGTCCGTACCTTTCTCGCCCGCAACGGCGGCAAGAAGGGCGATCTGTCGCGGTTTGTCGATGAAGCTGTGCGTCGGCGCATCCTGGATCTGACCGTTGACAAAGTGAAACAGCGCAATGCCGAATATGACCAACAGGACATCCTCGATCTGGTCGACAAGGAGGTGAGCGCGGCGCGTGCGGGTCGTTCTTGACACCAATATCCTGATCGCGGCACTCATTACCAAGGGCACCCCTCCCGACAGGTTGTATCAGGCATGGTTGCGCGGCGAGATCGAACTCGTGACGTCCATCGCACAAATTCGCGAACTGACCGATGTCCTCTCCCGAGATCGTCTCCAGAGGTTCCTCCACGTCGATGAGACAACGGCCATAGTTGAAAACATCGGCACACGTGCTGTCATCCTTGATGAACTGCCAAGTGTGTCTCTGTCTCCCGATCCCATGGACAATCAGATATTGGCAACAGGTATTGCCGGCGGGATCGACTTGATCATCTCCGGTGACAAGAAGCACATGCTTGTGCTCCGCGAGGCCGACGGCATTCCTGTGGTCACTGCTCGTATGGCTCTGGAGCTGCTTCATCAGGGGTGAGAAACAACATGGTTCTGCCGTTGACAAGGGATCTACGACGAGCATCAAGATCGCCAAGCCCCAAACTGATGAGGTCGTAAATTAGCGGAGATAACTCGTGATTCCACGTGGTCTTGAGGAAACACATTTTGACCAAGCGGCACATATGATCGAAATTGAAGGCGTGCCTCCGGAGCGTCAATCGTACCGCTACGACGTGATTCTTCGCGGAAAGCCATGCCCGCCCAAATACGTCATATCGCTCGCGGCCAAGTTTGCGACGGGGTCCGAGCATCCCGCTGGCCGGTTCAACGCCGTCGAGGCGAAGAAGTACTTTATTGCGCGCGGCTACGATGTAGTCGATCGGCGGGATAGGACGGCCTCAGCGATCGCTCCACAGGACGACGAATCGGCCTTTCCCGAAGGCAGGGCGCAATACCGGCAACATCGATCCCTGGAGCGGGACGCCGGGATCGTCCGGAAGGCAAAGGCAAAGAGACTGCAGGAGACTGGCAGGCTGCAATGTGAAGTCTGTTTCATCGACTTCAAGGAGGTGTATGGCCCGCTTGGTGAAGGCTTCATCGAAGCCCATCACACCGTGCCGGTGGCAACCTTGCGAGGGAATATCAGGACGAAGCTAGTGGACATCGCGCTGGTTTGCTCCAACTGCCATCGAATGTTGCATCGAGGGCAATCCTTGCCGTCAATCCGCCAATTGCGGCGGATCGTTCGTGGCAAATCGGCGAAATAGCTAAGATTCAGCGTGCTGCCTCACCGAACGGCCTGTGGCTGCTTGACGATGGCTACAGCTCTCGCCATCCTCAGCAACGGTTTGGCGTGCATCGCGAAGGTGTTCGCCCTTGCCTAGTTCCTTCTGCGTTCTCGGCGGTAGGAGGAGCGTCTAGATGTTGAGGTTCCAGTGATGAGCAATCTGTACGCTCGCTTGGTCAAGGGTGAGGACGAGAGGACCGAAGCATTGGCCGATCTCCTGGAACGTGTTCTCCTCAAGGACGGAGAGGAAAACACTGAATGGTTCCGGGGTTTCGTCTCCGCGGTCTTGCTGGCCAGACCGACGAGCGAACCCAAGTGTCCGTCGTCAGAGTATTTGGGACAGCGGGGGTTGATAAACTAAGAGAGGGTTTGGCCCATCTTGGTTTTCAGTTTAGGCGGCGGCTTTGCGGTGCTGCAAGCGCCGTTGGTTGATAGTGTTTTGTTTGATTCTCTCCCTTTCGAGTAAGATGGTTTCGCCGCGCCCGAAGTAGACGTCGGCGGGCGTCAGATTGCTCAGGCTCTCGTGGTAGCGGTGGTGATTGTAGTAGGCGACGAAGCGCCCGATCCCGGTCTTGAGATCGCCCGGCAGGAAGTAGTTCTCTAACAGGATGCGGTTCTTCAGGGTCTGATGCCACCGCTCGATCTTGCCCTGTGTCTGCGGGTGATAAGGCGTTCAATTACAGCCATCGAATACAGAGCGCTGTTGGACCATTTATACTAACAAGTTAATATTATTGAAAATAGAACGAGATCTGGCATTTCCATATTTTTGAGAACAAAATTAATTTTGGGTCTTGCCTAGCAGATCGGTTTTTCTCGCGGTTGACGTAGCAGAAGCCTGACCTTGTTGGAAGCCCGATGGTTGAAGCGCCACTCAGTTTCCTTGAGGTGGAGGTGGAATGTGTGTCTGGGCACACCCATGAACTTTACGAGCCGCACCTTGGCCATGCCCCAGAAGCCCTCGATGCCATTGATGTGAACCGGGCCGCGGGCGAACTCATCGCAGGAATGGTCGACCCGGAAGTGACCATAGCCGAGATCGACGAGGCCGTTGTAGCCGCGCCATCCATCGGAGTTGACGACGGTGCTTGGATCGACCCTGCCCCGAATAATCCCCTGTAGCGTTGACTTTGAGCAGTCCGGGACGATCTCGGTGTAGACCTGCCCTTCGCGTTCGAAGATCCCGAAGACGACTGTCTTGCCATAGGCTCCGCGTCCGCGCTTGCCTTTGATGCGTCTGGCACCGAAGAAGCTCTCATCGACCTCGACCACGCCGAAGAACGGGCGCTGTGCTTCGCAAGCCGCGAGGATCCGCTCCCTCAGGCCGCGGTAGATCCGGTTCACAGTGTTGCGATTTACGCCGCAAATCGCGGCCGTTTGCAGCGCCGTGAGATCAGCGGCAAAGCACTTCACGACAAGGCGAATCTGAGCTTCAGAAAGTTTGGAACTTTTCGAGTATCGGTTTTTCATTACCATACAGAGCTTTATGCCGTCATCGGCTATGCTCTGCTAGGCAAGACCCACTAACAAAAGTATAGCGTTACATTGCAAATTACTATGAACATATTATCCTCTCCACGCGCTGTGGGCATTGTGGTCTTCGGTATGCGGCATGCCGCCGGATGGACCGGCCGCCGGGCGCTCCTCTCGCCCGATCCTTCGCCGCGGGGTCTAGGGCGGCTGTGAAGATTAAAGGATGCCCGCCATGAACATCCGCAGGCTGTCCAGCGGACTGAAAGCCTCTTACCGCGGCTCTAACGTCGCCCGCCGTGTACAGCATTTAGAGAATTGGGGCGCGAGGGCGTCTCCCGAGGGCGCTGCGGCGGCGGATTACGACCACGCCGAAACCGCGCGAGAATATTACGATCTCTGCAGCGAGTTCATGGTGTTCGGATGGGGCGAATCCCTGCACTTCGCGCCGCTGTCGCCGCGCGAGAGCCTGGAGGAGTCCAAAATTCGTCACCAGCGGCTGATGATCTCCAGGCTGGAATTGCGCCCGGGCATGACGGTGGTCGATATCGGTTGCGGCATCGGCGGCCCGATGCGCCGCGTCGCCCGCGAGGCCGGCGTCAGGGTGGTCGGGGTAAACAGCAGTGAAATCCAGCTCGACAAGGCGAGGTCCCTCAACGCGGCGGCCGGACTCGACCGAATGATCGATTGCCTCGCCTGCAACTTCATGGACATGAGCGCCATCGAAGAGGGCAGCTTCGACCGGGGCTATGCGATTGAATCGACATGCCATGCGCCGGACAAGGCCGGCGCGTTCGCCGAGATATACCGCGTGCTGAAACCCGGCGCCCTGTTCTGGGGCCAGGAAATGTGCATGACGGACAGGTTCGATCTGGACGACAGCCGGCACCGGGCCATCAAGCAGGACCTGATGCGGGGCATCGCGCTCAAGGACATCGAGACGACGGATGGGGTGGACCGGGCACTTGAGTCGGCAGGATTCTGGATGGTCGAGGGCGTGGACCGGGCGGTTGCGGGGGACGGCCCGGCCACGCCGTGGTACCGGCCGATGGAAGCCTGGGGCGGCACGCTCGGCGGTGCACTGCGCCGGACGCCACTGGGCCGCAAGGCGTTCATCGGAGCCGCAGGGCTGGCCGAGACGCTGGGCGTGTTCCCGAAGGGCTCCGCAAAGGTCGTCGGCTTGATGGACCGGACTGCCAAAGCCTATGTGGCGGGCGGCACGGCCGGAATTTTCACGCCACTATACTGTTTCCTAGCGCGCAAGCCGCTATAGGCCCCGCCTTTCCTCCGAGCGCCTCGACGCTTGCGCACCTCAGGCGAGCAGTTCACGCCTCCGCTCGGCCACACGGAATTTCAGGTCCCCGCTCGGCTTCAATGAGGGAAGCGGATTGAACCGGAGTTCGTAGGTCTCCGGGTATATTTCCAGGGTGAAGTAGTGCGCGACCATGATCAGATTGCGGCGTAGCTGATGTCGGTCTTGTCGTAGCGTGTTGCGATGCCACGGAATTCCTTGATCTTGGCGAAGTAGTTTTCGATCAGATGTCGCCAGCGGTACATGTGCTTGTCGTAGGCCGCCGGCCGCTTCCTGTTGGCGAGCGAGGGAATGACGGCGCTTGCGCCACGTTGGTCCAGTTGCTCTCGCAGCCAGCCGGCATCGAATGCCTTGTCGGCGATGAGGGCATCGAAGTGAACGTCGTCGATCAACGGCTGGACGCCCATCATGTCGTGGCGCTGGCCAGGGAGCAGCACGAAGCGGACCAGACACCCCAGTGCGTCGACCAGGGCGATGATCTTGGTGGTCAATCCGCCCCGTGATCGGCCGATGGCCTGATTTTGAGTCCCCCTTTTGCGCCGCTCGCCTTCTGGTGAACGCTGACGATGGTGGCGTCGATGAGGGCATATTCGAAATCCGGTTCCGCCGACAACTCCTCGAACAGCCGCTCGAAGACACCCTTCTTCGCCCATCGGCGAAAGCGCTGGAAGACGCTGTTCCAATTGCCGAACGCCGGGGGCAGAGCGCGCCACGGCGACCCTGCGCGCACCCGCCACAAAACCGCCTCCAAAAACAGGCGGTAATCACCTGACAGTTTGATCCGTCGGCGCGCGACCGCAAGAGTCAAGCGCGCCGGCGGTGGCCACGCCGCTTCTGGAAGGGGTTAGGATTGTTATTGCACAACATCCAACCTTTCAGGAGAACGACATGACCACCAACGACAAGATAGCACGACGCAAGCTGAGCCTGCTGGAATTGGCCAACGAGATGAGCAACGTCTCCAAGGCGTGCCGGATCATGGGATATTCCCGCCAGCAGTTCTACGAGATCAGAAGGAACTATCAGACCTATGGGGCCGACGGCCTCATCGACCGGCTGCCCGGCGCCAGAGGCCCGCACCCCAATCGGGTCTCGGAAGAGGTCGAGGCCGCGACCCTCGCCCATGCCCTCGATCATCCCACCCACGGTGCGCTCCGCGTCGCCCAGGAACTGTCGCTCAAGGGCGTGCAGGTCTCATCGGGCGGGGTGCGCGGCGTGTGGTCCCGCCATAACCTGCTGACCAAGCAGGAGCGGCTGCTCAGGCTGGAAAAGACCACGGCGGAACGCAGGATCGAGCTTTCGGACGAACAGGTCCGGCTGTTGGAACGGTTCAGCCCCGAGTTCCGCGAACGCCATATCGAGACCCGCCACACCGGCGACCTCGTCGCCGTCGACACCTTCTTCGTCGGCCATCTCAAGGGCGTCGGCAAGATCTACCTGCAGACCGTCGTCGATTGTCACAGCCGTTACGCCTGGGGCCGCCTCTACCCCAACAAACTGCCGGTCACCGCGATTCACGTCATGAACAATGACGTGCTCCCCACCTTCGAGGCGCACGCATCAGTACCATGCTCTCCGATAACGGCAGGGAGTATTGCGGCAGACCCGACCGCCACCCCTTCGAGCTGTTCCTCCAACTCGAAGAGATCGAACACAGGACGACCAAGGTCCGGCGGCCGCAATCAAACGGATTCGTCGAGCGGCTGCACAGAACGCTTCTCGACGACACTTCCGCGTCATGGGCAGAAAGAAGTTCTGCATCGAGGAAATGCAGAAGGACCTCGATGCCTATCTCGACCTACAACACCAAGCGGCCTCACCAGGGCCGCGGCATCAGAACCCCCGCACGTCTTCCAACGCTGCCTGCCAAAACCGAAAAAACAAAAGGAGGAAAAAACGAAAAAAGCCGCCTAAACTGACCCCGGCCAACGCGGCAACTGTCAGGCGAATACCCTATTGAATCACTTTTCCGCGACATTGGGAATCCACTCCTAAATGTCAACAGACCCTAGTAAGAATTGCCCCTCAACGCGTTTGTCGATTGTAGGAATGTTGTATTTTTCTTCAGCTGTCACCCTGGCATTGATTTTAAAATTACGGCCTAGTAATTCCAAATACTGATCCTCGAACATGAATAAAGTAATCAATGGATTAGGCGCGACCAGATCTTCGAAGGTGCGAATCGGTTTACCCCCCCCAGTAACATGGCATGTCCAGAAATACGGCTCTGACAATCAATATACGACCGTTATTTCGCACCATGTCTTTGACACGACGAAGAGCTTTGTTTAGATCCCTGAACAGATAATCCACGCCGAAACAGATTACGACGTCAAATTTGTCTTCATCACTCGGCGAAGTAATGTGTTCGATGTCAGACGCAATAACGTTGATCTCAGGATATTTCTCTTGCAGAAAATTAGCATTCTCCATCACCGGTTCTATCGCTGTAATATCCAGTGATGTTGTGTCGAACATTTCAAACATGAGATGCTCGACAATGCCGACTCCGGCACCGATATCCAAATACTTCGCATTTGGCCGCAACGCTTCGTTGCTGTGAAACCAATCCAAAGACGAACGTAAACGTGGACCGTGCAGCTTGATACTGTCCTGCCACGTTTCACCCCAAGACCCGGTTGAGTAAACGGTTTCAGTCAGCCCCTTGTACGTGTTCTCTCCCAAGATTTGAAAGAAGGCGCCGCATGCAAGGCACAAAAAATAGGTGCGCTCATCAACGTTGATGCTTGAGTGCGGACCGGGGTAGGCGCAATAAAGACAAGGATGGTTATTTTCGGACATGCTTTGGGCACCGTAAGCGGGTTTCGATACGGGGGGCAAATCTATTTATGACGTCATGTACGCTTGAGTATGGCGCCGAAAAGAAAAGGGCGCCTCGTCAGGCGCCCCTCCCCCAATCAAGCAGAAGCTCGATCTAAAAGCTGTAGCTGGCGCGCACGCCGATCTGACGCTTGGGCGGCAACGTCGGCCTCAAGACGTTGGTCAGAATGAAAGTGAACGGCGGCGGGAAGAAGGCCACATTGATGGTGTCAAAGTCCGGCGAGTTGAAGGCGATCTGCACGGTGTCGTCGTCAAACAAATTGTTGGCGAAGGCGATCACATCCCAGTTGTCACCGCGCAGTCCGAGCCGCAGATCCACCAGGGTGTAGCCCGGCAGGATCAAGATGTTGTCATTGGACTCGAATCGTTTGGACTGATTGGTGACGTCCGTTTCGATCAACCAATCGATGTCGCCGGTTAACGGAGCTGTATATGAAGCGCCCACCACCAGCGAGTGCTTGGGCGTCCGTTCCAGCGTGTTGCCTGACCGGTCAACACGGCAGGTGTTCAACGTCCCGACAAATTCCTGCACACAGTTGCCGACCGCAGCAATGGCATTCACACCACTGGCATTGACGATAAAGTCGTTGTACTGGGCATCGATATAAGAGTACCCGGCGGAAAGACTGAGCTCATCCGTGGGTGCCCAACCGAGATCGATCTCAAGGCCTTTCACTTCGGCCGCGGATGCGTTCACGGTGCGTGTCCCGGTCAGACCATTGGAGCGCAGGAACTGTGTCGATGTCTGCTTCTCAGAGAAGTCCTGCCAATACCCAGCGACGTTGGCCAAGAAACGTCCATCCGCCCAGGTGGTCTTGGCGCCAATTTCGTAGACCCACATGGTCTCCCGTTCGAATTCGAACAGCTCTGGTTCGAATCCACCGGCGCCGGCGCCGACGGTGCTCACGCCGCTCGGCTTGGCCCCCTTGGCGATGGAGCCGTAGAGCAGGATGTCTTCATTGGCCGTGTATTCCAGAGAGAACCGTGGTGTGAAATAACTGTCGCTATCCTCTGCAGGTATAAGGGGTGTTGACGGAGGCATTGTCTGCGGCGGACCGGCCAAACCGAAGGCGTCCACGATACGCGGACCGCTCGGGCCTGCAACGAATAGATTTTCGTCCGTATAGCGCCCTTCAACATGGAAGGTGATCTGATCGGTTATATCGAATTCCAGCATGCCGAAGGCGGACCAGTGTTCCGTGTTTCTGATCCACGTATTGGGATCATTAAAGCCGATGGCGGCGAAGAACGGTCCGCAGGGCAGGAACGGCAGGAAGGGGAACAGCTGATTGTTGGTGCAGGCGATGTTATAGGACAGCTGCGTAATGTCTTCGTCCCAATACAATCCGCCGAACATCCAACGGAATCTTTCATCGTCGTTGGATTGCACGCGCAGTTCCTGGCTGAACAGCTCCGTGTCCGTGCGGGTACTGAACAGCGTTCCCGAATTAATTGTGAAGAAGCTGCCCTTGTTGGTGTTTTCCATGCGCTGGAAGACATCGGCATCGGCGTAATGGGTAACGGAGGTCGCGGTGCCCCAATCCTGCTGCCATTCCAATGTGGCGGCGGCGCGGAAAATCTGCCGCTCGCTGCCGCGGAATTCTTCACCCGTCAGCGGATCTTCGGAAAGGGTCGGCAGCGGCAGGTCGTCGGCGTCGGGCACTTTCCCTGTAAAGCCTGTGACAAAAGGTACGGACGGACTGACAACACCCGGCATGGTGATCGGTCCGAAGGCAGAAGGCGGAACCGGCAGGATGGCGTTGGTGCCGCCGAACACGGTGGGTGCCATGCCAAGGTGATCGTCGGTGTATTCGATCCGGCTGGTCAAGGAGAAGTCGTCGGAGAAATTGAAGATATTGGACATGGACACGCCAAAGCCGTCTGAGTCACCCAGATCGGCGCCGGTGGTCGTGTTGTCGTAGAAGCCGTCATGGTTCCATGCGGCGAAGTTCAGGCCGATGAGGGCCTTGTCTTCGACCAAGGGTCCATAGGTGCCAAAGCGGCCTTCATAGAGCCCATTGTCGCCCACTTCGACTGAGACTTTGGTCTCCCACTCATTGGTCGGCTTCTTGGTGACGTAGTTGATGGCGCCGGAGAAAGCAGACCGGCCATACAGAGCACTTTGTGGCCCTTTGACGATTTCAGCCCGTTCTAAATCAAACAAGCGGGAGTTGATGAGCAGCGATCCCCCGGCGGATTGCACCGCCTCACTGGTGACGTCGACGCCGTCCAGTAAGAGCGCCACATTGGGGCGGCCACGGGTTGGGGAAAGTCCGCGAATGACGATGCGCACATCCTGCGGGAACACACCTTGGTCGACGATGACACCGGCAGTCAGGCGGGCGATATCTTCAATGCTGTCGAGACCTTTGCGCTCGAGATCATCAGCGGTAAACGCTGTAATCACCAGCGGAACCTCTTGCAGGCTTTCCGCCCGCTTACGGGTGGTGACGATGATTTCTTCGATGGCGAGCTGCGCAAAGGCGGGCGTCGCATCGGCGACCATCATTGCCCCCACGGCGGCAATGGATGTTCCTGCAAGTTTCAACGATTTAAAAGTCACGGCTTCCCTCCCCAGAAAAGACGTTTGGTCCAAATACAATGCCAGGATTTGTCAGGTCTTGGATAGCTAGGAAAACGCTGAGTCAGTAAACAACCACCGGATGGTCACATTTGCGCAACACTCATAGACCAGCGGTTTTATTCAAATAGACATCCCGCCAGACATCGGTTTCGTATATCAAGGGTCAGGGCTGGGTTCTCCCCTGGACAACGAAAGAGAGACCCCATACAACTAAGAACATTTAGAGAACATCTGGTTCCGATCAGGCGACACCGTTGAACAAACCGGCCAAATCCACCCGCACCCGGCGGGCCTCCAAACAGCAGAGCACGGCGCGTTCCGACCTGGCTGGTTTTGTTGATCTCAGTCCCTTCATCAGTGTGCACGGGGCACGGGAGCACAACCTCCAGAACATCACCGTCGAGCTGCCCCGCAACAACATGATCGTCATCACCGGCCTGTCCGGCTCGGGCAAGTCCTCCCTCGCCTTCGACACCATCTATGCCGAAGGCCAGCGCCGGTATGTGGAAAGCCTATCGGCATACGCGCGGCAATTCCTGGAACTGATGCAAAAGCCGGACGTGGATTCCATCGACGGCCTGTCGCCGGCCATCTCCATCGAGCAGAAGACCACCAGCCGTAACCCGCGCTCCACCGTCGGCACGGTGACCGAGATTCACGACTACATGCGATTGCTGTGGGCGCGTATCGGCGTGCCCTACTCGCCCGCCACCGGCCTGCCCATCGAAGCCCAGACCGTGACCCAAATGGTCGACCGGATCATGGCCATGGGCGCCGGCACGCGCTTGTACATCACCGCCCCCATCGTGCGCGGCCGCAAGGGCGAATACCGCAAGGATCTGGCAGACCTTCAAAAAGCCGGCTTCCAACGGGTCAAGGTGGATAGCACGCTATATGAGATCGACGAGGTCCCGGCGCTGAACAAGAAACTCAAGCACGACATCGAAGTGGTGGTCGACCGTGTCGTCGTCCGCAAAGGGCTGGAAAGCCGCCTCGCCGACAGCCTGGAAACGGCCTTGGGCCTCACCGACGGCATCGCCTATGCCGAAGACGCAGACCAGGAGAGCGCGGAAGGCCGTACCGTGTTCTCCGCCAAGTTCGCCTGCCCGGTCTCCGGCTTCACCATTGATGAGATCGAGCCCCGGCTGTTCTCCTTCAACAATCCCTTCGGCGCCTGCCCCAGTTGCGACGGCCTCGGCGTGCGCATGCACTTCAATCCGGATCTCGTCGTCCCCGACAAGACCCTGACCCTGGCGGAGGGGGCCATTGCGCCGTGGTCCAACGCCTCGCCGCCCTCGCCCTATTACCTTCAGGCTTTGCGCGGGGTCGCGCGCATTTTCAAAGCCAATGTGGACACGCCGTGGAAGAAGCTGCCGAAAAAGGTGCGCGACGCCATCCTGTACGGCTCCGGCGACGAGCCCATCACCATCAAGTTCGACGACGGCACCCGCAAGTACGAGACCCGCAAACCCTTCGAAGGCGTCATCAACAACCTCTCCCGGCGCTGGCGGGAAACGGACTCCGCCTGGATCCGCGAGGAGTTGGCCAAGTATCAGACCAGCCAGACCTGCGAGGCCTGCAGCGGCTACCGGCTCAAGCCCGAAGCGCTGGCGGTGAAAATCGACGGCAAGCATGTCAGCGAAGTGGCCGAGCTTTCCATCGACACCGCCCACGCCTGGTTCAACGGCCTTGAAAAGAAACTCTCCAAAAAGGACCGTGAGATCGCCCGGCGCATCCTGCGTGAGATCGACGAGCGCCTCGGCTTCCTCAACAACGTCGGCCTGGACTACCTCACCCTCTCCCGCAACTCGGGCACCCTCTCCGGCGGGGAAAGCCAGCGCATCCGCCTCGCCTCCCAGATCGGCTCCGGCCTCACCGGCGTGCTCTATGTGCTGGACGAACCCTCCATCGGCCTTCACCAGCGGGACAACGCCCGCCTCCTCGGCACGCTCAAACGCCTGCGCGACATCGGCAACACCGTCATCGTCGTCGAACACGACGAGGAAGCCATCCAGTCTGCCGATCACATCGTCGACATGGGCCCGGGCGCCGGGGTGCACGGCGGCAAGGTTGTGGCCGAAGGTCCGCCCGAGGTGGTGATGCAGTCGGACAAGTCGCTGACCGCCGCCTATCTCACCCGCAAGAAGCAGATCCCGACGCCGAAACAGCGCCGCGAGCAGAACGCCAAGGCCATCAAGGTGTTCGGCGCCGAGGTCAACAACCTGAAAAAGATGGACGCCGTCTTCCCCTTGGGCCTGTTCACCTGCGTCTCCGGCGTCTCCGGCGGCGGCAAGTCGTCGCTGGTTCTGGAGACCCTCTACAAGGCCCTGGCCAAATTCCTCCACGGCGCCCGCGCCCTGCCCGGACCCCACAAGAAGATCGACGGCCTCGCCTATGTGGACAAGATCGTCGACATCAACCAGAGCCCCATCGGCCGCACGCCGCGCTCCAACCCGGCCACCTACACCGGCACCTTCACCCCCATCCGCGACTGGTTCGCCGAGCTACCCGAGGCCAAGGCCCGCGGCTACAAGCCGGGTCGCTTCTCCTTCAACGTCAAGGGCGGGCGCTGCGAGGCCTGCCAGGGCGACGGCGTCATCAAGATCGAGATGCACTTCCTGCCCGACGTCTACGTCACCTGCGATGTCTGCTGGGGACGGCGCTACAACCGTGAGACCCTGGACATCAAGTTCAAAGGCAAGTCCATCGCCGACGTGCTCGACATGACGGTGGAAGAAGGCGTCGAGTTCTTCAAGGCGGTGCCGGCGATACGGGACAAACTACGGCTGCTGCAACAGGTCGGCCTCGACTACATCCACCTGGGCCAGCAGGCGACCACCCTCTCCGGCGGCGAGGCCCAGCGGGTCAAGCTGGCCAAGGAACTCTCCAAGCGCGCCACCGGGCGCACCCTCTACATCCTCGACGAGCCCACCACCGGGCTGCATTTTGAGGACGTGCGCAAACTGCTGGACGTGCTCCACCACCTCGTCGACCAGGGCAACACCGTCATCGTCATCGAGCACAATCTGGAAGTGATCAAGACCGCCGACCACATCATCGACATCGGCCCCGAAGGCGGCGACGGCGGCGGCGAAATCATCGCCACCGGCACACCGGAGGCGGTGGCCAAGATCAAGCGCAGCTATACGGGGCAGTATCTGAAAGGGTATGTGGGGAGGACGAGGAAGTAGGAATCATTTAAGCCTTGCTAGTCTCTGTTCTTTTTTACCCACCTCTTAATCTGTTTCATAAGTTCATCAATGGGAAGGTTATCAATGTCATGTTTTGAGAAACCTTCTTCAATCAAATAATCAAAGTTATATGCCATGAACTCATTGAAGCGTGCCCAAATCTTTTCTGGCCCAGGGACTTGCAATCGAGCTTGGTTGTTCAACCAGTAGCGCACTGAGCTACTCCCCGGGAATCGGACACTGACGTAAGCTACACTTTGTTGTCTTCTGGTCTTCGTAGAGAAGGAGATCAGAGATGTCGAAACGCAAGCAACACTGGCCGGAATTCAAGGCGAAAGTAGCCCTTGAAGCCTTGAAGGGCGAAGAGACCGTATCCGAGCTGTCCAGCCGGTTCGGGGTTCACCCGACGATGATTCATCAATGGAAGCGTGCGCTGCTTGATGGTGCTCCTGGCCTGTTCGCCCGTGGTGGCCGCCGGCAACCGGAGATCGACGAAGCGCAGGTGAAGGAACTGCATGCCAAGATTGGGGAGTTGGCTGTGGCCAACGATTTTTTGTCCAGACAGCTCAAGCCCTGGGGCGTGAAGTGAGACGCGGCATGATCGAGCCGGGTCATCCCGGATTATCGGTCAGCAGGCAGTGTGCGCTGCTGTCGATCTCCCGGTCGTCGTTCTATTACACGCCCAAGGGTGAGAGCGAGATGAACCTCGCGCTGATGCGTGAGATCGATGAACAGTTCCTGGACACGCCGTTCTTTGGCGTCCGGCAGATGACGTGGCATTTGAAGAACGAAGGCCATTGCGTCAATGAGAAGCGGATTCGCCGCCTGATGCGGCTCATGGGCCTGATGCCGATCTACCAGAAGCCCAGCACCTCAAAGCCAGCGAAGGGGCACAAGACCTGGCCGTATCTACTCCGGGGGCTGAGTGTGAACAGACCGAACCAGGTCTGGGCAACGGATATCACCTACAGCCAGGCGTTCATCGACCGCAACATGGAGCTGATCCGACTCATCGCCTCCAAAGACCTGCCCCGGGTGCTGGCGTGGATTGCGGCGGACCCACACGTCGTTGCGCCCGGCAACACCGCCGCGCGCGGGCGTCTGATCGGTTTACTCGCCACCAACCCGCAGGTGTTTGAACCGCGTCCGCGGGACACGCCACCGCCCCGCGCCTTCGGCCGCATTGCGGAAGTCGACACCTCCGCGTTGATCCTCATCGGCGATCACGACGATACGGACAACCTGGCCCACGCCCGCACGCTCGCAGCGTCCATGCCCAACGCAGAGCTGGTCACTATGGAGAGCGCCGGGCACCTGCCCTACCGGTAGTGTTCAGAATCTTTCGCACTTTTTGTATTGGGCTGGTGGCTGATTTGGTCAGGCCGTGTTCCTTTGCTGCGTGAGTAGATTCATATTCATGTATCGTTTTAGGGACCATTTGCTTCCGGCTATGTGTCTTAACCTTGCTGCAGCCAAGTTGAGCGCCGATTGACCGTCAGGGAACGCTCCGACTACGCGGGTATACGTTCGTCATCAATCCGTATGACGTTCGACAATGCCTTCGTGTTATCCTTTTCCATGGTGGCTCCTTCCTTCTGGAGTGGCTGATTGAACAAAACCAACCTAACCAGACCCGGAGCCACCAACCCCAAAAATGTGCGAAAGATCTTTTACGTTATCCTGCGGCCGGAAAAACCGTCGTTGCTCGCCGTCCAAACGATTTCACAGTTGGCCCCGCTCACAGCGGCTTCAAGATCGTCGGGGGTAAATCCACCCAACTTTTCTCCGTCGCGGGCGAATGGAATACGGCGGTCCAGGTCTTTGAAACGTCGGGGCGACATCACCACAGAGTTTTCCTCCGTATTCTCAGTAAAGGTCCAGACCATGAATTCCCCTCTATCGAAAATCCATGGATCGGCGGCATAGGCCGTTGTTCCAACCAGAACGATATCGCCCACCGCAGGCGCTTCGGTGGAAACAAACGTGCGGTTTACTCGGGCGTGCGCCATCTCGCGCGGCACATTGTTCGCCTTGTCCTCTTGCATTTGACGTTGGCTGTCATACTCACCCACCAGCATACGCGCTAAGTCAGCCGTTATGGTTTGTGCGGAAACCGAATCTGCAACAGAAAGTGAACACGTAAACAAGAATGCCGTGATCAGGCCCGCATAAGGCCGTCTGAGTTTCTGCATGGTCCCCCAATTTTCTGTTCTGTTGCATAGGCAAATGAACTTTCGTCTGAGTGTAGTCGTGGTAGGCTCTGTCCACCAAAGGTAATAATCCAACGCTCTGATCAAACACAGGGAACCGCACCATGAAAAAGCATCTCGTCGCCTCAGCCTTTCTCTTTGCAAGTTTCACAACCCCCACCCTCGCCCAGGACGCGCCCATGGTGCCGCAGATTCCGCCGCGGCCGCCGGCGGGCGAGATGTCCTTCTTCGTCACCAGCGTGGGCATGGGCGACGGCGCCAATCTCGGCGGCCTGGCCGGCGCGGACGCCCATTGCCAGAAGCTGGCGGAAGAGTCCGGCCAGGCGGGCGCGGCCAACCGCACCTGGCGCGCCTTCCTCTCGACCCAGGCGACGCCGACGGAACCGGCCATCAACGGGCGGGACCGCATCGGCCAGGGCCCCTGGTACAACGCCAACGGCGTGCGCATCGCCGCCAACCTCGGCCAACTGTTCGGCGACACTCTCGAGCTCGCGCGCAAAGGCAACTACATCAACATCCGCACCGCCGTGGATGAGTTCGGCGAAATCGTTCCCGGCGAAGTGCGCATCGTCGGCGTCGAAGCCCGCAACCAACACGACGTCCTCACCGGGTCCAAGGAAGACGGCCGCGCCTTCACCGACACCTTCGACCGCACCTGCTCCAACTGGACCAGCAACCGGGAAGACGGCAGCGCCAATGTGGGCCACCACGACCGCATCACCAGCTTCACCAGCCAGTCGTGGATCGACGCCCATCCGTCGCGCGGCTGCAGCCAGGAGAACCTGATCTCCACCGGCGGCGCCGGACAGTTTTATTGTTTTGCGGCTGACTAGAGTTCGCCCTAGCAGGCTGCTGAAAAACTCGGCCGAGAGCCCACCTCGCGAAACGAAAGAATCAATGGATGGGCGTCCGCGAAAAAATAGAATCGGAAAATGACTCATACGAAAACAAAATTGCCGAGATGATCGCTCCAAATCGTTTTTCAGCAGCCTGCTAGAGCGATTACTTGGTGCATACCCTCTGGAGGCTTAATCGATGACTCGCTTTTGCGTCGCCTTGGCGGTGTTCTTATTCGTCACACCTGTCCTGGCCCAAAATTGCTCCACCACGGACAACTCCGGCGTCATGGTTTTCGGCGGTACGGGCAACCTCGGCTCCTATCACGTCAAGCAGTTGTCGGCGGCGGGCGAGCGGGTGATCGTCTTCGCGCGTGAGACATCCACCTTCGAGCGCATCGAAGAGGCGGACTACGAAGTGGTCATCGGCGATCTGCGTGACGCCGACAGCGTCATGGCGGCGGTGATGGAGGCACGACCGGCGGTGATGATCGACGCCTCCAACTATCCGGGCATCCGCTTTGACGACGGCGAGAGTTTCTATCACGCCTCCATGATGGCGCAGGTGGAGGCGGCCAAGGCGGCCTGCGTCACCCAGGTCATCCGCCACAGCGCCCGGGGCGCCCGGGCGATGCTGACCCAAGTCCCGACCGAGGGCATGCGCAGCGACCCGCGCATCATCAACTACAGGCGCGATGTCGCCCGGGCCGAACTGGCATTGGAAACACACGGTCGTGATATGGGCTTGGCAACGACCATCATCCTCAACCGCAACCTGCCGAACGAACCCGCCCCGCCCACGGGCCGCGGCGAACTGTTGACCGACCTTAGCGTCGACGGCGGCATCACCCGCTCCGATCTCGCCCGTATCACCAACGCCTGCATCCTCAACGAGGACTGTTACGGGCGCATCTTCAACGGCATCGATGCGGAGATGGAGGTCGGCGGTTAACGGATACGGGCGAAGTACACCGTCATGGCGTAGATCTTGCCGTTGCGGCAGCGGAAGAAATTGGAATTGTGAAAGGTGCGCGGTTCGCCCGTCCCGGAACCGCTGTCCGCTTTCGGCGTGAGCGTCAGTGTGAAATTCGTCGCGCAGCGTTCCGCCTCCACATCGATGGTGTGGACGTAGTCGTCGACGGCGGTGATGTTGGTTTTGAAGAACGCCTCATAGAACGCTTCCATGGAGGGCTGATCGCCCGTCGGCGCGCGGTAGGTTCTGCGTACCGCATTGTCCCCATCATAAATGGTCACCTCCGCATCGTCGGTGAAGCAGGCCAGCACGCCTTCCAAGTCTTCCTTGATCACATTGCCGAAGTAGTCGATCCTGAAAGACGCGGAGATTCTCTGTAATAGACTGTTATTGCGGATCAATTTTGTTGGCAATGGTGGTTCGGAATCGCCGGATTTTCTATACTGCAAGGCCGGTTCCTTGCAATTTCCGGATCAAAAAATGCGCCCCACATCAGCCGCCCCACATCAGCCAATGACGTCCCTTCTTTAGATCTCTTCCGCACCGCGCTTGAGAACATTCTCGATCAACGGCACGAACTTTATCGGCTCACCGAGTTGATCGATTGGCAGGGTTTTGATGAGGCGTTTGGTGTCTTGTATTGCCCTGACAACGGCTGCCCGGCCAAAGCGACGCGGCTGATGGTGGGGCTTCAATATCTCAAGCACGTGTATGGTCTGTCCGATGACCAGGTGGTGATGCGCTGGGTGGAGAACCCTTACTGGCAGCATTTTTGCGGCGAGGTGTATTTTCAGCATCACCCGCCGATTGATCCCAGCAGCATGTCGCGTTTCAGACGGCGCATTGGCCATTCAGGGTGCGAGAAAATTCTGCGGGCCACAGTTGATGCGGGTGTTCGGAGCAAGACGGTCAAACCCGACGACTTCAAGCGTGTGACGGTGGATACCACGGTGCAGGAGAAGGCGGTGGCCTTTCCCACCGACAGCAAATTGCTGAACCGTTCGCGTGTGCGTCTTGTCAAGCTGTGCCACACACACGGTGTGGTGTTGCGGCAGAGCTACGCCCGTAAGGGCCCTGAGGCGCTGTTGCGGGCCAACCGTTATGGTCACGTCCGGCAGATGAGGCGCATGGGTGGTCAGATTAAGAAGCTCAAGACCTATCTGGGCCGGGTGGTGCGTGACACGGAGCGCAAGATCGCGGGCCATAAGGGGTTGCAGGCGATTTTTGCCGGGGAGTTGGCGCTGGCCAGGCGGCTGCTCAGTCAACAGAAGATGGATCGCAACAAACTGTATAGCCTGCATGCCCCGGAGGTGGAGTGCATCGGCAAGGGCAAGGCCCACAAGCGTTATGAGTTTGGTGTCAAGGCCAGTATTGCAACGACAAACAGGAGCAACTTTATCGTTGGCGGCATGGCGTTGCCGGGGAATCCCTTTGATGGGCATACATTGCCAACAGCGTTGGAGCAGGTGCGCCGTTTGACAGGCTGTGTGGTTGAAGAAGTGTTTGTGGATCGTGGCTACCGTGGCCATGGCGAGGAAGCATCAAGGGTGTACATCTCGGGTCAACGGCGTGGCATAAAAACACAACGGCTGAAACGGTCACTGAAACGGCGTCAGGCGATTGAACCGGTTATCGGCCATCTGAAATCGGATGGACTGTTGGGACGCAATTACCTCAAGGGTACTGAAGGTGATCGCATGAATGTGGCACTGGCCTGTGCCGGCCATAACCTAAGACTGATCCTGAAGCGGCTCAGAATTTATTGCGCCCGCATTTTGGGCGCTACGTTGCTCCGGGACATGATCGGATTGCATGGAACGCGTCTTGCGGCGTCAATCATCCGATGGAAGCGACGGATGGCGTGGCAGACTGAACCTAACAGCACACATCTAACGCTCGTAGTGGTATGAAAAACGGGTTCTTCAGGATCGACGAAGTAGTCCCGCTCAATCAGGGTGACGTAAAAGTCCCGGTCGAACACGGCCTCTTATTTCACCTTTAGTTTTCTTCTAGCGGGGGGATGTCCTCGGGCAGCTCGCCTTCGTGCACGTGCACCAGCAGCCAGCCTTGATCGGGAAACTTGCGCAGCACGCAGGTGGTACGGCCGTATCCCTCGTGGGCGCCGGGCGGTTCGTACTTATGATAGGAGTTGAAGCGGCAGATGGCGGCGTCGCCCCACACGGTGGTGAGAAAGTTGCTTTGCTCAAAGGTGAGCTTGCCCCGGGCGGCGGATTGTTCGTAATCCACCGCAACGTATTTCTCCATATCCGCCTTAGTGACCAAATCGGGCTGAAACACATCCCACACCGTGCAGTCGGCGTGCATGAGCGACAGCATCTTGTCCGGTGCCTGGGCGAGAAAGTGCTCCCACACTTGGCGGACAACGTGTTCGACTTCTGCTACTTCCGTTTGGTCTGACATGTCAGGACTCTCTTTCTGCTGCAAGTTGCGCTGCAACTTTATAAGTGGGAAGGCCCCACCAGAACACCGCGACGGTGCCTACGCCCATGACCGTGAAGGTGGACACCATGGCGTCGCGCAAACCATTGGGTGTGGCGATGAAATCGGCCACCAAACCCACCAGGGGCGGGCCGAGAAACAAGCCCAGCAGGTTGATGGTCATGAAAAACCAGCCCGCCGCCTGGGCTTTCAATCCGGCCGGAGTAATCGCCGCCACCGCGTTAGGAGTCACGCCGGTGCATATGGCCAGGCCGAAGAAGGCGATGAGCAACAGCGCCGCGCTGGCCTCCCCCGTCGGCATGAGGGGAAAGAAGGAAAAGCCGGGGAACATGACCATGCTGCCGATAACACAGGTGAGCAACGGTCCGTCGGCGCGGTGCTGCGTGAACCTGTCGGACAGCCAGCCGCCGAGGTTGGCGCCGGGGATACCGGCGATGAGAATGACCAGGCCGATGACCAAACCGGTGCGGTCCACATCCCAACCGTAAGTGCGCTCAAACAGAGCCGGGCTCCAGAAACTGGCCGCACTGATAGCCGTGGTGCCGGCGGCGCCGACAAACACGCTTATGTACGCGCGCCAATGCTGGCGAAAGTACTGGGCCGCCTGCAGGAAGGACTTCGGGTCCGGGGTTTTGTCGCCCTCGCCTTTGCGCACCGGTTCCGGTGTCATCAACAGCAACAGAGCGATGAGAAAGCCGGGCAAGGCGACGACAATGAACACCGTCTGCCAGGCCAGCAGTTCGCCGAACACCGGCAACACCACCGGCGGCAGATCGGAAATGATCCGCACCGCCTGGCCACCGACGATGTAGGCCGCGCCGGCGCCGATGAAGGCGCTCGACATATAGAGACCGATGGCGCGGGAGCGTTTATGGCGACGGAAGAAGTCGGCCACCAAAGAGACCACGCAGGGATTGAGCGACGCTTCCCCCAAACCGACGCCGATGCGCGCTGTGAACAGCATGGCGAAGGATTTGGCCAGGCCGCAGACGGCGGTCATGGCCGACCAAAGGGTAATTCCCGTGGCGACGATAATGGTGCGGCTCTTGCGGTCCGCCAGCCAGCCGATGGGCACGCCGAACACGGCAAAGCAAATGGCGAAGGCCGGACCGAGCAGCAGGCCGATCTGAAAGTCGCTCAGCAACAAAGTTTCTTTGATGGGGGTGATGAGCAGGCTGAGGACGAAACGGTCGACGAAGGACATGATTTGCGCCCCGGCCAAGAGAAGCATGGTACCCCAAGTGTCCGTCGTCAGATTATTTGGGACAGCGGGGGTTGATAAACTAAGAGAGAGTTTGGCCCATCTTGGTTTTCAGTTTAGGCGGCGGTTTTGCGGTGCTGCAAGCGCCGTTGATTGATGGTGTTTTGTTTGATTCTCTCCCTTTCGAGTAAGATGGTTTCGCCGCGCCCGAAGTAGACGTCGGCGGGCGTCAGATTGCTCAGGCTCTCGTGGTAGCGGTGGTGATTGTAGTAGGCGACGAAGCGCCCGATCTTGGCCTTGAGATCGCCCGGCAGGAAGTAGTTCTCTAACAGGATGCGGTTCTTCAGGGTCTGATGCCACCGCTCGATCTTGCCCTGTGTCTGCGGGTGATAGGGTGCGCCGCGCACATGATCCATGCCGTTGTCGTCGAGCCATTCGGCCAGTTCGCTAGAGATGTAGGACGCGCCATTGTCTGACAGCAGGCGGGGCTTGTGCCGGACCTCGACCCGGTCGCAGCCTGAGGCCTGCAATGCTAGTTCCAGGGTGTCTGTGACGTCACTGGCCTTCATGGTCGTACACAGCGTCCAGGCGATGATGTAGCGGGAGTAATCATCCAGGATGGTGCTCAGGTAGAACCAGCCCCATCCGATGACCTTGATGTAGGTGAAGTCGGTCTGCCAAAGCTGGTTCGGGGCCGTGGTCTTATCCCTGAACTCATCGTTCGCCTTGATCACCACAAACGCCGGGCTGGCGATCAGGTCATGGGCCTTGAGAAGCCGGTAAACACTGGCTTCCGAGACGAAGTAGGCCTGTGTATCGGTGAACCGTACCGCCAGTTCCCGGGGCGACAGGTCCGGGTTCTCCAGGGCCATCTGGACAATCCGGTCACGGATCTCATCCGGGATGCGGTTCCACACCCGGGACGGCTTGGGCGGCCTGTCTTCAAGGGCCTCAAGCCCGCCCTGCAGATAGCTGTTGTACCAGCGGTAAAACGTGGTGCGGGGAACCCCAAGGGTGTCCAACGTACGCTTGGCCGGCAGATGCGACTGTTCCACCAGCCTGATGATCTCGAGCTTCTCGGAGGCGGGGTATCTCATGCGTCGTCTCCCCCATCCCCGATCATGTTTTTTTTGAGAAGGCGCAGTTCCAGGGCCTGTTCGGCCACCACCTCCTTGAGGTCGTGAGCCTGGCGGCGCAGCTCCTTGACCTCGCCCGTGTTGGCCTCACGGGCCGTATCACCGGCCAGGCGCTTCTTCCCGGCCTCAAGGAACTCCTTCGACCAGCTGTAATACATCCCCTGGGCTATGCCCTCACGGCGGCATAGCTCGGCAATCGGGTCCTCGCCGCGCAGTCCGGCCAGGACAATGCGGATCTTCTCCTCAGCACTGTAACGCTTGCGGGTCTTGCGGCGGATGTCCTTGACCGTCCGCTCCGCAACATCCTGGGATCGTTCTGTTCTATCTCTCATCGTTCACTCCTCAATGATGACGATGAGCCAATAACACTCTCTTACGCAATCACCCTAATCTGTTCCATTGGTCCTGACGGGGGACAACCCCAAGCAAGCCAGGCGGACGGATAAGATGCGGTGTGCGCCGTGGCGGGTGCGGACGATGGGGTCATATAAATCCCGTTTGTTGCTTCTCTTCCACGGCAGGTGTGTTCATCATAGACCAGGGAGGACGCGCGATGGACGGTTCATTCACCCTGCTGCACACACCCGACATGGACTGGGAGGACGACCCGGCCATTCCCGGGTTCAAGCGCCGTCTCTTATCTCTTACATGTGCAGCCGCTCACCGGCGGGCATATCAAACAATGGTATTTGCCGCCCGCCTACGGCCCCGCCGTCGGTACCCTGCCCCATCGCCACTATCACAAGTCGGTGACGGAACGGGCTTATCATTTGGCTGGGGACTTTCCCCACTGGGAATTTAAGACCGGCGCGGACATGGACGGTGAACTTATCGTCTTCAAACGGCACATCTTCATGGACCGTCCGCCGCTCAGCATTCACGGCCGCTTTCCCGAACCGTTTTCGCAAACGGGCTCGGAGATTCTCTATTGGAACACGGGCGTGGGTACGGGCCTGGGCGAACCGGAAGCGGCAACGGAGACCATCACCGTCGAATTCGATGAACGCGGGCGCAGCGATCGCACCAACTTCCGCGACGCCAATGTGTTTTCCACCTTGGACAAGCCGTGGCAGACCCATTCCGGCATCGGACATTGGAAGTTCAAACCACTGGCGGACCGTACCGAAGGCACCGGCCCGGCGGTGCTGGTGAACGTTCCTGTTGATGCTGACGCACCCAATGACATTACGATTGAGGGTAGCGCGGATCCTCATTGGCTTTATCTTATCTCGGGCGACTTGAAAGTGCGCATTACCGCCGACGGCAAAACCAGTGATGCCGAATTACGTGAAGGCAGTTTTTTGCGTTGGGATGAAACAACAACAGTCGAGTTTGCCGCCGGTACCGTCAGCGAAGGTGGTGCCGTTGTCCTTTGCGCCAGTCACGATCTGGCAAAGACCATAGAAGATTGAATTCCTGCTAATGCAGTGCCGCTCGTTCGGGCGACGGCGCGGTGAAATCCACCTCCGTTTGGGCCGTGCTTGGGTCCTTGCCCTGGGCACGCAGTACCTCGGCCACCTTGGCCTGACAAAACTCAGGTGAGTCATCTCCTTCAAAGGGCTTGTTGTAGTGGTTGGCGACGGATGGGCGTTGAATCGCCTGCTCAAACCACGTGGACAAGTTTGGTCTGCCGTCGCGCCAGTCGTAGTTTTGCACTGCCGGTGGTGGCCACGGCAATTTGCACTGACGTTCAAAGTAAGTCAGCGCCTGCAAGGTGCCGATGCAACCGATATCAAAGGCTTCAAGTACCTTGGCATCCTCGTCCATACGATCAAGAGAACGCATCAGCTTGGGCCAGTTCCATTGAATGACATGCTGGCCGGGCTCATCGAGCAACCGCTCCTGGGTCATGCGCACGGTGACATCGAAAAAAATGTCGGCCAAGGCCAGACGTTCAAGTGCGTTCCACCTCAGAGGTCCCGGCGATGGATAGACATGCACACCATTAGCGCTGATGGAATCCAGATACTCAACGATGGTCTGGCTGCCGAAGAGAATTTGTCCATCCTCCAGGGCCACGGTGGGTACTTTCGACAGCGGATTGATGGAGGCAATGGAATACCCGGCCATGCGCGGATACACGGGGACCGGTTCGATCTGATCCCACACGCCCACCTCTCCCGCAACGACGACGGATTTGTGAATGAAATCATGAACCGGCGAATAAAACAGTTTCATCAGTGAGCCAGGTGTAAGGATCGCCGGTTATTGCGAATGGCGTTACGTCCTCGCGCCAAAGAACTGAACCCTGCCAATACCACCGCGCGTTACCGGAAAGTCTTCGTCAAAAGGCACGTCATAGAAGGTAAAATTACCGGCGGCGTCACGACCTGCCCAGGTTTCGACGATCTTTTCGCGCTCATAGCCGCACTCGCTCAACAGTTCAGTACGGTCCGTTGCCGTCCACTGCCGCCAATATGGCTCGGCGTTATAATAACAGTCCCAATTGAGCATGAACTGATCGTGCAGGCTGTAAGCGCCGCCATACGGGATGTCCTGATTCATGATGACACCGCCAGGACGGACCACGCGGTGCATTTCCCTTAGGATATTACGTGCTGCTTTTGTCGAGGTTTCGTGGAACATGCCCGCACTGACAACGAGATCGAAATTATCATCCTCAAAATTCGTGAACTCGCCGTTCTGTTGGGAGAAATGCACTGTGCGGTCGAGGGATTCCGCACGGGCATGGGCATA
This sequence comes from Rhodospirillaceae bacterium, assembly GCA_965207985.1. Taxonomy (GTDB): domain Bacteria; phylum Pseudomonadota; class Alphaproteobacteria; order Rhodospirillales; family Rhodospirillaceae; genus CBDBND01. The sequence goes on from CBDBND010000034.1 coordinate 119,736, forward strand.
ACGCAGGATCGCCGCACCCACATCGATGGCATGGACTTCTGCTTCCGGCCAAGCGTCAACCAACGGGATGGTCGAGCCACCCGTGGTGCAGCCGATGTCGAGAATGCGTTTAGGTTCGAGATCAGGAAAGAATTCTTTCACCGCGGCGACGATGGCCTTGCCGGAGCCTTCGCGTAGGCGGCCGGACATGCCGGTGGTGTAGTAGTAAGCGCCGCGTTCGTACATGGCGCCGACGTAAAGATCGTCGTCCGCCAAACTGGTTTGATACCCACCGGGCATGCAGTGGATATCGACGGCGTCCACATACCGCGGCATGGTAAAGTTCGGGTCCAGCGTCAGAGATCCTTTGGGCGATGCACTGCGTGCTTTCGCCTCGTCAGACAGCCGGGGCAGTTCCCGCGCGGCAATGTCCCCTTCGTTGGCCCACAGCATTTCCTGTAAATTGCGTGCGATGCCGCTCCACAACTGGGTAAAGCTGTCATTCATCATCAGGGAGTGCACTTCGTCGCAATCCTTGGGCGCACGGCCGTGCTCTTTGACGAACTTGGGCTTGGCCCGTTTTTCGTAGACCACTTCATCATAGGGATAGGCGTGTTCCATCATGTGGAGCTTGAGTCCGACAATGAAGTCCTCACGCGCGTGTTCGTCGTGGACGGGCAGCGGCATCATGGGATGAGCCACAGGTTGGGGAACCATTCGGGTCATGGCTACCTCCTTGTCTGGGTTAATTTTGGGAATTATATACGAGAGTCCCAATTCTCACTAGGGTCTGTTGACATTTAACGCATGGCGATGATGGTTTCGACGAGGTTGCAGTTTGCGGCGTAGCTGATGTCGGTCTTGTCGTAGCGTGTTGCGATGCCACGGAATTCCTTGATCTTGGCGAAGTAGTTTTCGATCAGATGTCGCCAGCGGTACATGTGCTTGTCGTAGGCCGCCGGCCGCTTCCTGTTGGCGAGCGAGGGAATGACGGCGCTTGCGCCACGTTGGTCCAGTTGCTCTCGCAGCCAGCCGGCATCGAATGCCTTGTCGGCGATGAGGGCATCGAAGTGAACGTCGTCGATCAACGGCTGGACGCCCATCATGTCGTGGCGCTGGCCAGGGAGCAGCACGAAGCGGACCAGACACCCCAGTGCGTCGACCAGGGCGATGATCTTGGTGGTCAATCCGCCCCGTGATCGGCCGATGGCCTGATTTTGAGTCCCCCTTTTGCGCCGCTCGCCTTCTGGTGAACGCTGACGATGGTGGCGTCGATGAGGGCATATTCGAAATCCGGTTCCGCCGACAACTCCTCGAACAGCCGCTCGAAGACACCCTTCTTCGCCCATCGGCGAAAGCGCTGGAAGACGCTGTTCCAATTGCCGAACGCCGGGGGCAGAGCGCGCCACGGCGACCCTGCGCGCACCCGCCACAAAACCGCCTCCAAAAACAGGCGGTTGTCCGCCGCCGTCACGCCACGGTCCGTCGCCTTGCCCGGTAGATGACGCCAAATTTTCTCCCAAACATTGTCCGTGATCACAAAACGCTCTGACTTCATCAAACACTCCTTGCAAAAGGAGGCTTGAATCACTTTTCCGCGACATTGGGAATCCACTAAATGTCAACAGACCCTAGACTCCAACCGCAATATCTTGTAAGTACAAAACACGAACGCCACCCTATATGTCAGGACACAGGGTGGATATGTTAGGACACAGGGTGGCGTTCAATTTGACGAGAAGTCGGGGTAAATGTCGGTAGCAAGAAGAATCCCGACATAGCACTCCGATTCTCAGCACGCAACCTGTGTGTCCTGAGAAAGGTTAATGTCATGGCCTATAATCTCTTTATCGCTTACGACTTAATGAGTCCCGGGCAAAGCTACGACAGGGTGAGCTACTCCCCGGGAATCGGACACTGACGTAAGCTACACTTTGTTGTCTTCTGGTCTTCGTAGAGAAGGAGATCAGAGATGTCGAAACGCAAGCAACACTGGCCGGAATTCAAGGCGAAAGTAGCCCTTGAAGCCTTGAAGGGCGAAGAGACCGTATCCGAGCTGTCCAGCCGGTTCGGGGTTCACCCGACGATGATTCATCAATGGAAGCGTGCGCTGCTTGATGGTGCTCCTGGCCTGTTCGCCCGTGGTGGCCGCCGGCAACCGGAGATCGACGAAGCGCAGGTGAAGGAACTGCATGCCAAGATTGGGGAGTTGGCTGTGGCCAACGATTTTTTGTCCAGACAGCTCAAGCCCTGGGGCGTGAAGTGAGACGCGGCATGATCGAGCCGGGTCATCCCGGATTATCGGTCAGCAGGCAGTGTGCGCTGCTGTCGATCTCCCGGTCGTCGTTCTATTACACGCCCAAGGGTGAGAGCGAGATGAACCTCGCGCTGATGCGTGAGATCGATGAACAGTTCCTGGACACGCCGTTCTTTGGCGTCCGGCAGATGACGTGGCATTTGAAGAACGAAGGCCATTGCGTCAATGAGAAGCGGTTGCGCCGCCTGATGCGGCTCATGGGCCTGATGCCGATCTACCAGAAGCCCAGCACCTCAAAGCCAGCGAAGGGGCACAAGACCTGGCCGTATCTACTCCGGGGGCTGAGTGTGAACAGACCGAACCAGGTCTGGGCAACGGATATCACCTACCTGCCGATGCGCCGGGGGTTCCTGTACCTGGTTGCCATCATGGATTGGTTTACCCGCACGGTGCTGGCTTGGCGCATCTCGAACACGCTGGAGGCTGACTTCTGCGTCGAGGCGTTAAACGAGGCGACCCACACGTTCGGTGCGCCAGAGATCATGAACACCGACCAGGGCTCGCAGTTCACCTCGTTTGCTTGGACCGACCGGCTTCGGCGGACGGGCGTGCGCATCTCGATGGACGGCAAGGGGCGGTTCCTCGACAACATCTTCGTCGAGCGGCTTTGGCGCACGCTCAAATACGAGTGCGTCTATCTGCACGCCTGGGAAAACGGCTCACAGGCCAGGGCGGGTATCCGCAAATGGATCACGTTCTACAATGAGAGGCGTCCTCATTCCGCCCTTGGCGGCAGGCCGCCCGCCGTGGTCTATTGGACGGCAATCGAGCAAAACCAAACCGATCAGCAGGCCCAGAAAGTAGCTTAAATCAAACCAGAACCTGTCCAATAATCAGGGAGTAGCTCAGGGTTAGAAAACGTATAGGAGAGTTGGGGGAACATTATCAGTTCCAATACTCCTTATTTTACGTCCACAGTAGGCTGTCTCCCCAAGACGCCTACGCCCATGTCGCACAAGCGCTTGACACTAACGACCGGCTTGCCGTCATTAACTGTGCTGATTTCCTTGGCGCTATTGTCAGCAACTGGGATAACCCTCCCATCGACGCGATAAACGCCATCTGGTTCACGCCATAACTTGAATCGGTCCGGCCGGTCTGAAATTTGTTTAGACATGCGTAAGTCCTCTCGGCTATAATTGTCGAGAGGCACTTACCGTCCCGCACAGCTTGTAGGCAGACCAAGACGGGACAATCAGACGTTTGATGGTGGGTGTGGTGACGCCAACCTACCACCAAGTTTCTGTTCTAAGCCCTCACGCTTCCGGATCAACAATGACGTTCATGGGCCGTAGCGCGGTCCTGACCACTTCCTCCGGTGTAGGCCGCCGCCCATTGGGCTTGCGTAGGATTAGCGGCTCCTCCTTCTCCGCCTTAGTAGGCTGGTAAGAGTGTGGCTTCACACGGATGGTGGGGCGTTCCACAATATTATTTCCTTTGGGCGATTCCTTGGACAAAAATCTGTCCTTTCTAACATTGCAAATCAGGCAGTTTTCCAGAACGCATCTATTATACGACACGCATTTGTAATGTCATTTGAGCTACTCCCCGGGAATCGGACACTGACGTAAGCTACACTTTGTTGTCTTCTGGTCTTCGTAGAGAAGGAGATCAGAGATGTCGAAACGCAAGCAACACTCGCCGGAGCGCAAGGCGATGGTGCGCCGCGACGTTTCCGGTCTCAGCTTGAGCCGTCAATGCGAGATACTGTCGATCAGCCGATCATCTCTCTATTACAGGCTGCGGGGCGAGAGCCCGGCCAACCTGGCGCTGATGCGGCGCATCGACGAGTTGTTCCTTAAACATCCGTTCTATGGGTCCCGTCAGATGGCCCGTCATTTGCGCCGCGAGGGGGGTGTCGTCGGCCGTCACCGGGTTCGGCGCCTCATGCGCCTGATGGGGCTGGAGGCGATCTACCGGGCGCCGAAGACGAGCACGCCCCATCCCGAACACCGGGTCTATCCGTACCGTCTCAAGGGCCTCGCCATCGAGCGCCCCGACCATGTCTGGTGCGCCGACATCACCTACATCCCGCTCAGGCGCGGCTTCCTTTATCTGGTCGCGGTGATGGACTGGGCGAGCCGCCGGGTCCTGGCCTGGCGGCTGTCGAACACCATGGATGCCCGGTTCTGCGTCGAGGCCTTGAATGAGGCGCTCGACACCTCCGGCAGGCCGGAGATCTTCAACACCGACCAGGGCAGCCAGTTCACCAGCTTCGAGGTCACCGGCCGCCTCAAGGAGGCCGGGATCACGATCTCCATGGACGGGCGCGGCCGGTGCATGGACAACATCTTCATTGAGCGACTGTGGCGCTCTCTCAAGTACGAGGCGGTTCACCTGCACGAGCTGACCGACGGCTTCCACGCCGAGAGGGTCATCGGCGAATGGATCGGGTTCTACAACACCGAGCGGCCCCATTCGTCGCTCGGAGGCAAAACGCCGGCGGAAGCCTACGCGGCGGGGCAGCCTGTGGATATGTTGGACAAGACTACCGCCTTGCCCACATCCCCACAGGCCCAACAACAGAAATCAAATATGATAAACAGGATTCTGGCGGCATGATCAGACAGCGGAATACACCTTAGATAAGCCGTCAGACTGTCCAAACAAGTGGGACCACCTCACATCGACCAAAACGACTCAATCCCGTTGGTGTGCGCCATACCGTTGACGTACTCGGAAACAGAGTGTTTGACCGTTTCGTGGGTCCGGTTTTTCAGACCCTTATAGGCCGTGGCATCGTCTGTGTAGACGGTTGAGCCGTCTTCCGTGTTCTCGTGGACGTAATTACGCAAGGTCTCGCCGTCTGTTTGCTTAGTCATCTTCGCGGTGACTTGGCCGGTTGCCCGATCCTTGATCCCTACCACAGCGGTCTTGCCAACGGCACCCCGTCCGGCCCGTTTTTTCTTCTTGGAGTGCTTGTTCTTCTCCTTGCCGCCAATGTAGGTCTCGTCTGCTTCCGAGGGGCCAGTAAACACGGGATTCCCGCCGTTGAACGCCTCACGAAGACGGTGGGCCAGGTGCCACGCTGATTTCTGCGTGATTTCCAACTCCCGGTGCAGTTTCATGGAAGACACGCCCTTGAGATTGGTCACTGCCAGGTAGATCGCAATGGCCCAGTCCCGATAGCCCAGCTTTGTACCCTGCATCACGGTGCCGGTTTTGAGGCTGAATTGGGGCCGGTTATCGCAGTCCCGGCAACGGTGGGTCATGGTCCGGTGGCTGATAGGGTGCTGTACGTTGAACGATCCGCAGTGAGGGCAATACGGACCTTGCGGCCAGATTTGATCTTCAATCCACTGACGCGCCTTTTCCTCGTCTGGGAACATTGTCATCAATTGCTTGATGCTGATACCCTTGCGAAACGCTTTCCCTGGTGCTTTCTGTGTCATGTGCTCCCTCCCTATTGGGATTCTACTGTAAACACATTTTCAGGGATTGCAAGATAAAATTGGGACTCTCGTATATAATTCCCTTAATTTTACCGTCAGGAGCAGGCCGCGCCTAGGGTCTGTTGACATTGAGGGGATTCCCAATGTCGCGGAAAAGTGATTCAAGCCTCCTTTTGCAAGGAGTGTTTGATGAAGTCAGAGCGTTTTGTGATCACGGACAATGTTTGGGAGAAAATTTGGCGTCATCTACCGGGCAAGGCGACGGACCGTGGCGTGACGGCGGCGGACAACCGCCTGTTTTTGGAGGCGGTTTTGTGGCGGGTGCGCGCAGGGTCGCCGTGGCGCGCTCTGCCCCCGGCGTTCGGCAATTGGAACAGCGTCTTCCAGCGCTTTCGCCGATGGGCGAAGAAGGGTGTCTTCGAGCGGCTGTTCGAGGAGTTGTCGGCGGAACCGGATTTCGAATATGCCCTCATCGACGCCACCATCGTCAGCGTTCACCAGAAGGCGAGCGGCGCAAAAGGGGGACTCAAAATCAGGCCATCGGCCGATCACGGGGCGGATTGACCACCAAGATCATCGCCCTGGTCGACGCACTGGGGTGTCTGGTCCGCTTCGTGCTGCTCCCTGGCCAGCGCCACGACATGATGGGCGTCCAGCCGTTGATCGACGACGTTCACTTCGATGCCCTCATCGCCGACAAGGCATTCGATGCCGGCTGGCTGCGAGAGCAACTGGACCAACGTGGCGCAAGCGCCGTCATTCCCTCGCTCGCCAACAGGAAGCGGCCGGCGGCCTACGACAAGCACATGTACCGCTGGCGACATCTGATCGAAAACTACTTCGCCAAGATCAAGGAATTCCGTGGCATCGCAACACGCTACGACAAGACCGACATCAGCTACGCCGCAAACTGCAACCTCGTCGAAACCATCATCGCCATGCGTTAAATGTCAACAGACCCTAGAGGGGGATCTCCATGCACAGACGCACATTGTTAAAGTCCGCTTCGGCTTTTGCATTGGGAGGATCGGGACTCATGAATTCCGCACAGGCAAACGAACACGAAGGTGGGTCACGTCTCTCCTACCACGCCGCCGTCATGCGCGTTCCGGTACTGGTGCCGCCCAGCGAAGACGCCTTCGAGGACATCCGCCGCCGCAACATGGAAGCCATGGTCGATCACATCGAAACGGCTATGCGGTCGGAGCCCAAGCCCCGCATCGTGGTTTTCCCGGTGCTGCAATATACTTCGGCGCGGCGGGCGGTTTCCGGCGTGCCCATGGAAGCGGTAGCGCAGGATCTCATTTCCAAACCGCTGGACCAGACCATCTGGGCGCCGGTTATCGAAGCCTGCCGGCGGCACGACTGCTACGTCGCCACCAGCACCCAGGAAAAAGTAACGCAGCTGGGTGAACCCACTTACTTCCATACCGGCTTCATCATGGGGCCGGAGGGTCTGGTGCTGCGCTCGCCTAAAGTACAGGCGCCGAGCGCACCCCGGGTGAGTTACATCCGCGATATCATGGATCAGTACCTTGCCGCCTTCGGGCAGGACTCCATCTTACCCGTCGTCAAAACACCTGTGGGTAATCTCGCCTGTTACGTGGAGGGCGAAGCACAGGTTTTGGAGGCCTCCCGCTTGCTCGCCTCAAAAGGCGCAGAGGTGATTTTGCACACAAGTTTGGAAAGTGACGCTGTGCCCTGGCGGGCGCTCAAGCAAGCCATTGCGTATCAGAACCATGTCTACTTTCTCTCGGGCGCTACCTCCCGCAATATTTACGCACCGGGATCGCGAGCGGAAGGACCGGATGATTGGGCCGGTAGCGCGTCTATGATTGTTGATCCCACCGGGAAAGTGTTGGCGGAAATGGGAGGGCGCGACGAAGGCTTTGTCACAGCCGAGGTGAATTTGAGTCACATTTATGAAGCGCGGGAAGAGTTCAGCCGCGACACAGTGCCCGCTTGGCACCTTTATCAGGACCTTTACCGGGCGCGGTAGCGTTTAATCGCCAGAGACCGGTTCCAGTTCGGTGGCGTGGATGGTGCCAGCCTTCATGGCCTTGGCGTAATCGCGAAATTCCGGATCGCTCTTCTCAACCACTTCGTCGCCCCGGCGGATATCGTAATGCCAGCCCGGGTCGCCGCTGTCTTTGTTGGCGGTAACGTCATATCCATTAACTTGCTTGCCCATGGTTCCTTTCCTGTTTCGATGCCGCGATTACGCCCATGTTACCGTTTCGGTCCGAACCTTACACCCCTTTCTTGAGGTCCTGGTTCTCAGGCTTCATCCTCACCAACGTAATAGTCAATTCGCTCAATTTTCATAATTCCTTGGAAAGTACGTCCTTCTTTGGGGCCGCCGGGTGGCGTGCCTGCCATGACGCCGATCTTGTCGGAATCCGGATAAATCACCACGTCGGGCTCTTCCATGGTGGACAGGCAGAGGTATTCCAGATCCACCTCACCGGTATTGGTCAGAGCATGGGCGTGGGCCTCGCCGACGGGTAAGTCGACGTAGTCTCCCAGGCCAACCGCAACAGTGTCCTGTCCGATGCGCATTGTGCCAATGCCAGCCAACACGTAGATCGCTTCTCCATTGGCGAGATGGTAATGGCAGGGAAAAGCCGTCTTGGCCGGATTGAGCTTGTAGACGCTGCAGGCCAGCTTGGCACCGGTCGAATTGGGTGACAGCTGCTTGCGGTAGCCGTGAAACTTGCGCCCCGTACCGAACTCAAACCACTCCACATCGTCTTTGTTGACTTTCAATGCCTGTGCCATACGCCACCTCCTCTGTAATGCCGCCCATTATGACACGCTCTCCCTTGCATACCGGGCCTGTTCGCAGATCAAGCATCTGTGAAGTTTTGCCTACATCCCAGGCGTGAACTGATGCCGAAAGCCGTGGTAGATTGCCGAACCAATTGCGAATTTGTATCTGAGGAACCGCGACCATGTCCTTACACCGCCGTTCATTTTTGGCTTCGTCCTCCGCTGCCTTGCTGACATCTTCGGCCCTGATCGCTCAGGCTCGGGCCGCCGAAGCGGAGACCTACGACCTCATCGTTATCGGTGCCGGTACCGGGGGCCTGCCAGCGGCCATTTTCGCCGCCCGACGGGGCGCCAAGGTGCTGCTCATGGATGCCGACGGCGACATTGGTGGGACCCTCCATACCGCCGGTGGCGAGATTTCCGGTGCGGGCACCAAAACTCAAGCGCGGTTTGGAGTTACCGACGACCATTGGGAAATGCATTTCGAAGACGTCATGCGCATGAGCTACGGTAATGCAGACCCGACCATTATCCGCCTCACGACTTCAAACGCATATCGCATCATCGACTGGATCGACGATCATGGCTGGGACTGTCGGCCCGGTCATTTTATCGATGGCACTGGGCCGGGCCGTTACGCCTACCAGCGGCGCAGGTATTACCAGGCAGAAGGCGCTGGCGTGGCTATCCTGGACGTGTTCCGCAAAGAGGTCGCCAAGGACATACAATCCGGCAACGTGGTGCCCATGCTCAACACTCGGGCTTTGGAGTTACTCGCCTCGGACAATGGTGTGGTTGAAGGTGTGCGCGCGAAGCGCGAGGGCGAGGTGCTTACCTTCCGCGGCCGTCATGTGCTGCTGACCACCGGCGGCTATGGAATGAACGAACCACTGTTTCGTGAACTGGTCGGCTTTCCCACCTTTGTCGACAATAGCCACCCCAAAGCCATGGGCGACGGGTTGGTCATGGCGCGTGCGGTGGGCGCGCATTTGCGCAATGCGCATTTGCATCGTCCCGGCTCGGGTTCCGTTTTGGAAACAAATACGTTCCCGACCAAACCTTACGTGCGTTTCGAGACTCGACCGCAAAAACGTGCGCCGTGGGAAATTTGGGTCAACGACCACGGGGATCGTTACGTCAACGAAGAAACACCCATGGCCAGCCCACGGGAACAGGCTCTGCTCGGTCAACCGCGGTTGCGCTACACCATCGTTTTTGATCAGGAGATCTTCGACAAATCACCCCTCCCGTTCCCTGAAGATGATTGGTCCAAGGATAAGATGGCCGCCCATTTCAATACTCATATGATGTTTCACAAGGCTGATTCTCTCGAAGTGTTGGCGCGGCAGGCTGAGTTGAACCCTGCCGGGTTGAAACAGACGGTGGCCTCCTACAACGAAAACATCAACCGAGCCGACCCACTTGGCCGGGTACATCTCCCCCTGCCCATTGCCAAGCCGCTTTATTACGCCATCGTCCAGCATGGCCATTCCGTCACCTCGGCCGTCGGCATCGCCATCAACGAGGACCTGGTGGCAGTGAACGAAAACGGCGAGCCCATCAAAGGTTTGTATGCAGTGGGTGAGGTCATGGGGTCCGGTTCTACGTTGGGCAATGCTTTCGTGCCCGGCATGATGCTGACGCCAGCTCTAACCCTGGGCATGATGATGGGTGAGACCGTGCCGGTGCGCGCGTAGCCCGGCTCTCTTTGAAGCCAATGATGTGGAACACCGAACACGGCAAGTAACTGTTGCCCAGCTTTTCAAAGATGTTTCCAACTGGGCTGCCGACTGTCACGACATTTTAGGTGTCGCCGTTTGTGGGTCTTATGCGCGGGGCAGCGCTGACGCAGATTCCGACGTTGACATCATTACTTTGTGCAAAGACTTGCCCAACAGGCTGTCCAATCGGGGCTGGCTTGACACATTTGGCACTGTTGTATCCGTTGAACAGGAAGACTACGGGCTCATTCAATCGTTACGTACGAAATACGACACTGGACTAGAAGTGGAGTTCGGTCTTTGCGAATCTGTATGGGCCACGCCGCCCATTGATAAGGAAACTGCGACCGTCATTTTATCAGGGCTGATAATTCTATATGACCCGGATGATCTTGTTTCTGCTGCACAATACTGGGCCAATGAAAATCGGGAGATCAGTTGAGCAGCTGATCGCGCAGGTCCTCCCAGCCTTTGAGGAATCCGATGGTCGCGCCGCCGGGCGTCGTGACACGAAAACCGAGCGGCCATTCTTCAGCGTCTGTCCACAGGTCGAAGTCTAAAGTGAAGATACCGCCATCGGGTATCGGTAGTTTTTCAACGAACGTGTAGTGCCTCACGGTGACCTGCGGTGGTGTTTGTCCTGGCAGCGCCGCACGTTGTAGTGAGCGTTCCCCTTGATAGGTCAAATCCGCCTCACCCCCAGATAGAGTCCTGACACGGTCAAGATCCTGTCCGGCCCATTGAAAAGTCTGCGTGCCTCCTTGTACGTGACTGTAGTGCCGGGTCATGACAAACATGGAAAGCGCACTGGGGCTCATATTGAGGAAACAATCGGGATCACAAATAGACGTTGGATTCAGATCAACGCCTTCACCACGAACAGTGGTTTGAACGAGCTTGTCAACTGGCTTCATTTTGATGTCTACGGGTACACCTTCGTAGAGTCCCGCACCGGAAGCCGAAAGATAGTTCCACGCATCGTCCATGTCATAGCGGACACGCACACGATAGCTGCCGTCGTTCGCGGTCATGATATTGAGTAAAGTCACGCCGCCGTCTGGACGGCGTATATATTCAAACAGTTCCTCGCGGGCAAACGGAGCGGCACCAGTGATCTCCATAATTCCACTGTTAAGGACCGTGGCACCGGATAATCCAACATAGGTGGACTCCGATCGCGCAGCCGCCGACAAGTTAGCGATCGAACCAAGTATCAGTGCAGGACACCAAAACACATTCATAGGAGTGCCACCAGTTGTCTCAATGGGTTTCTAGTCGTTCATTTGAACGGCAATCATGAGGTTGCGCCAGTTATTTTAACCGGCAGCTTGACTTTAGCGCGGTTCCCCCTTCTTCTCCCTCTCCATGGCAGAACACGAGTCCGAACCAGGAGACACGGGCACCGCAGAGGCAACGGCTGCGCGCGGCAAACTCCCCTTTCTGCTGATCCTGATCACCGTTTTTCTCGACACCGTCGGCTTCGGCATCATCATTCCAGTGACGCCGGCGCTGATCATGGAGCTGACCGGCGAAGGCCTGAGCGAAGCAGCCCAATACAGCGGTTTCCTGCTGGTGCTCTACGCCGTCATCTTGTTCTTTTCCGCTCCCATCATTGGCAACCTGAGCGACCGCTTCGGACGGCGCCCGTTGTTGCTGTTCTCTTTGTTCTCCTTCGGTCTGGATTACCTCATCATGGCTCTGGCGCCGACGTTGTTCTGGCTTTTCATTGGCCGCGGTCTTGCCGGCATCGCCGGCGGATCGTTCGTGACCGCCAACGCCTATATCGCTGACATCACGCCGCCGGATGAGAGGGCTGGCCGGTTCGGCATTATTGGCGCCGCTTGGGGATTGGGTTTCATCCTTGGTCCGGTGATCGGTGGCTTGTTGGGCGAATTGGGCCCACGGGTACCGTTCTTCGCCGCTGCGGGCATGGCCCTGGTCGCCTTTTCGTTCGCCTTCTTTGCCTTGCCCGAAAGTTTGGCCAAAGAAAAACGCCGTCCCTTTACCTGGGCGCGCGCTCACGGCTTTGGCGCCTTTGCGCAGATGCGCAAATTTCCCGTCGTGTTTGGACTGTTCGGCACATTGATCCTGTTCCAGATCGCCCATGATTCCATGCCGGCGGTTTGGACCTACCACGCCTTGTTCAGGTTTGATTGGACCGAAGCGCAAGTGGGTCTCTCCATGGGAGCCTTTGGAGTCATGGTCGCGCTTGTGCAGGGCGGGCTAACCGGTTGGGCCGTCAAACGATTCAGTGAATCCAAAGTCGCCGTATTTGGACTCATCGCCAGCGCATGCGGTTTCACTGGATTTGCCTTCGCGCCGAACGGCACCGTCCTCATGGCCTGGGTCATCCCCTGTTCGATGATGGGCTTGGCCATGGCCGCAGTCCGGGGACTGATGTCCAAGATGGTGCCAGAGGACTCTCAGGGAGAACTTCAAGGCGCCATTACCGCCGTCTTCAGCCTGACTGCAATCGTTGCGCCGCTGACCATGACCCAGCTGTTCCGCTTTTTCACCAGAGAGGACGCGGTATTGATGTTCCCCGGCATGCCGTTCCTGGTTGCCGGCGTTATGATGGCGCTAAGCTGTGTTTGGTTCGCCCGTGTCATGCAACAGGCCAAGGCTTGATATTTTCATCGAGGTCTCCCATGAAACACCTCACTTTTCTTACGTTCGCGTGTGCGTTAATCGCTAGCTTTGCATCGGTCCGCGCCGAAACCATCGCCATCATCGGCACCGGCATGATGGGCGGGTCCATGGGGCCGCGTCTGGCCGAGCTTGGGCATACGATTGTTTACGGATCACGTGCGCCAGACAGCGACCGTATTCAGGCCTTGTTGGATCGGACCACCAGGTCCGCCAGTGCTAAAACTCAAATCGATGCCGCTAAAGACGGAGACATTGTTTTTCTTGCGGTTCCTTATCCGGCCGCTGAAGACGTGGTGACCCGCCTGCGTCCGCATTTAGCAGGAAAGTTGGTCATCGATGCGGGCAATGCCGTGCAGCAGGGGCCAGAAGGCCTGCCCCAATATATCGATGGCCCGTCGTCAGGCGAGATGGTGCAAACGATGGTGCCCGATGCGCGGGTGGTTAAGGCGTTCAATACGGTAGGGTTTCACGTCGTTCGCAATCCAGCCCGGGCCAACGGTCCAGTCACCGTGCCGGTGGCCGGCAACGATGAGGCCGCCAAACAATGGGTGATGGCTTTGGTGCAGGATCTCGGGTTTGAAACCATCGACGTCGGACCGATACGGCTATCACGGGTGTTGGAAGGCATGTCGGCCATGTACCGGGTGCCACATTTTGCTGGACGCCTCGAGGATACTTTTGAGATTCATTTGCGCCGGGTAGCGGAACCAGATATTTCCGAAACCCGCGCGGTGCGGGGACGATGAAGGTTGAGCGAATTAAGAATACTAAAGTGGCTATAGAGCCCCTTCTCTCTCCAGCGCAGCAATGAGCGGCTGAAGCTGGGTTTCGTACTTGCGCCAAATTCCAACAGACGACGTATAAATGGGTTGACGGACCTGTTGTTGACTATGGGTCACAATACCTCGATTGAGTGTTGAGTACTCCAAACAAGCGTCATCCCATGGTAAGCCGGTATGACGGACGATGCGACGGCTCTCACCATCAAAATCTTTTACGAGGTCTTCATATCGAACTGTTAAAAGCCGATCACCCAGCACTTCCCTGCCATAGGCCATGACGGCGTCCGTTTCCAGAATCCGGTGGGCAATGGCTTCCAAGTTCATGGTGTACGGCAACTCGTTATTGAATTGACGCTTATAAATGGACAATCCGACATCCCGTGGATCGCGCTGACAGTGAATAACGGTGGAGCGGGGAAATAAGATTGAAATTAGTACGATCCGCTTACTGTTGAGCGGCATTTTGTCTGTAAAGCGTAATCCTGTGGCGCCGTCAGCTTTCAGCCGTGTCAAATACTCGTTTGCTAAGAACTGTACGACTTTTGGAGTTTTGAACTGTTCTTGCAGCGTTTGACCACTTGTTTCTGCCTTCTTGATCAGAAGATTTTCTACGTGCCTTAAATCGTAACGTTCACCCATAGGCGAGACGTTTGGATGGGCACCAAGCATTTGTTCTATGAGCGTCGAACCGGTGCGGGGCATACCTAGAATAAAAATAGGCGCCTCGGTGTTTGAGCCGAAGGCTGAGCACAGCTCTATGAGTTCTGCGGGAAAATCTCGACGAATCTTTTCAGCCAAGCTGCGCCACGATCCTTCCTCTTTGTCGGTCTTGCTTCCAAAACGGGTGCTTTTTTGTCTTTGGTTTGCTTTTTAAACCAGACGAATGCTTGATCAAAGTCTTGTTGTTTTTCGTAAAATCGACCCAATGCATAAGCAAGGGTTGCGGATTCATTTTCATCTAAAGTGTCAAAATTGGATATTGCGTGCTCAATGAAGGGTGCACTGTCATTGAAGGCTTCGTCTACAAGGTAAGAGAAGGCAAACGCCGATAGAGGCTCAAACTCAAGAAGTCGTTTCGCAATCTTGATAGCGGGGCTACGTTCTCCGAGCGCGGCATATATGAATATTTGTTGTTGTAAGGCAACTGTATCGTTTGGACTTCTCTCAATGACCTTTTCCAGTAAAGACTTCGCTTTTTTTGGCCGGCCTAACTCGTAGTGCGCCCTGGCTAGAAATTTTTGCGCTTCGATGTTTTCAGCGCTGAGCGCAATCACTTTCTCAAAAGCTTTTATGGCTTTGTCGAAGCGTCTCGCATTCAAAGCGGCGATACCAAAATCTATCCAGACCTCGGGGTGATCCGGCAATTTAATCGTCCACGGCTCAAGGAGTGGCAAAGCTTGTTCTGCGGTCCCCGAATGCAGAAGAATTTCAGCCAATGCAAGCGCCGCGGCCGGATTGTCTTTGTCTTTAGCAAAAGGGAGTAAAATTTCTTTGGCTTGATCAAGATCAAGGCTGGAAGCGGCTTCCGCCGCAAGTTTAAGAGCGGAAACGGTGTTGTGATCCGCACCATAATCTGAGGTCGCGAAAGAACAAAGGATTTGAGGTAGATCAGACGGCATCAATTACTGAACGTAATAGATAGTCGATCCTGAAAAACCCGTTTTTCATACCACTACGAGCGTTAGATGTGTGCTGTTAGGTTCAGTCTGCCACGCCATCCGTCGCTTCCATCGGATGATTGACGCCGCAAGACGCGTTCCATGCAATCCGATCATGTCCCGGAGCAACGTAGCGCCCAAAATGCGGGCGCAATAAATTCTGAGCCGCTTCAGGATCAGTCTTAGGTTATGGCCGGCACAGGCCAGTGCCACATTCATGCGATCACCTTCAGTACCCTTGAGGTAATTGCGTCCCAACAGTCCATCCGATTTCAGATGGCCGATAACCGGTTCAATCGCCTGACGCCGTTTCAGTGACCGTTTCAGCCGTTGTGTTTTTATGCCACGCCGTTGACCCGAGATGTACACCCTTGATGCTTCCTCGCCATGGCCACGGTAGCCACGATCCACAAACACTTCTTCAACCACACAGCCTGTCAAACGGCGCACCTGCTCCAACGCTGTTGGCAATGTATGCCCATCAAAGGGATTCCCCGGCAACGCCATGCCGCCAACGATAAAGTTGCTCCTGTTTGTCGTTGCAATACTGGCCTTGACACCAAACTCATAACGCTTGTGGGCCTTGCCCTTGCCGATGCACTCCACCTCCGGGGCATGCAGGCTATACAGTTTGTTGCGATCCATCTTCTGTTGACTGAGCAGCCGCCTGGCCAGCGCCAACTCCCCGGCAAAAATCGCCTGCAACCCCTTATGGCCCGCGATCTTGCGCTCCGTGTCACGCACCACCCGGCCCAGATAGGTCTTGAGCTTCTTAATCTGACCACCCATGCGCCTCATCTGCCGGACGTGACCATAACGGTTGGCCCGCAACAGCGCCTCAGGGCCCTTACGGGCGTAGCTCTGCCGCAACACCACACCGTGTGTGTGGCACAGCTTGACAAGACGCACACGCGAACGGTTCAGCAATTTGCTGTCGGTGGGAAAGGCCACCGCCTTCTCCTGCACCGTGGTATCCACCGTCACACGCTTGAAGTCGTCGGGTTTGACCGTCTTGCTCCGAACACCCGCATCAACTGTGGCCCGCAGAATTTTCTCGCACCCTGAATGGCCAATGCGCCGTCTGAAACGCGACATGCTGCTGGGATCAATCGGCGGGTGATGCTGAAAATACACCTCGCCGCAAAAATGCTGCCAGTAAGGGTTCTCCACCCAGCGCATCACCACCTGGTCATCGGACAGACCATACACGTGCTTGAGATATTGAAGCCCCACCATCAGCCGCGTCGCTTTGGCCGGGCAGCCGTTGTCAGGGCAATACAAGACACCAAACGCCTCATCAAAACCCTGCCAATCGATCAACTCGGTGAGCCGATAAAGTTCGTGCCGTTGATCGAGAATGTTCTCAAGCGCGGTGCGGAAGAGATCTAAAGAAGGGACGTCATTGGCTGATGTGGGGCGGCTGATGTGGGGCGCATTTTTTGATCCGGAAATTGCAAGGAACCGGCCTTGCAGTATAGAAAATCCGGCGATTCCGAACCACCATTGCCAACAAAATTGATCCGCAATAACAGTCTATTACAGAGAATCTCCGCGTCTTTCAGGATCGACTAGATAGTGGAAAGAACTAAAGGGATGTCAGTATAACAATTGTACTATTATTTATGGTCTCAATATTGACGAGCAACACTTAGTATATGAGCTTGCCTGGTTAATCGTAATCTCTGTGATTGCCAAGAGATGTAGAAATGGGACTACAGTTACGCCTTTCCTTTGCCCTGCTAATCGCAACTAAGGTGGCGACGAACGACGGAATGGCGCAGCAGACCGTTCCTGGGCCCGGGCAGAAATTTCTTGATTGCGCCACCTGCCCCGAGATGGTTGTCATTCCCCCAGGCCGATACACCAAGGGCTCACCGCCGGGAGAAGCAGTGAGCGAAGGTACGCCAGAACGGGATGCACGGAACGAAACGCCGCAACAATCGGCGGTGGTGGAAAAGGCATTTGCCATCTCCGTGACGGAAATCACACGGGCCCAGTTTTCTTTGTTCGTCGCAGACGCCGGTTACGATCCTGACTGGGAATGCATCACCTGGGATTTTGAAGAAGATATTTGGGGTGCGCGGGACACCGTTTGGTCCTGGTCTGATCCTGGTTTCGAGCAAGACCCCGATCACCCTGTCCTGTGTGTGAGCTTTACGGATGCCCAAGCCTACGCAGCATGGCTGAGCAAGCAGACCGGACAGCCTTATCGCCTACTCACCGATGAGGAATGGGAATACGTGGCGAGAGACCACACCCAAACCGCCCGTCCCTGGGACGGAGTTGCTGGTGCGGACCGGAGCAATGCGTGTACCTATGCCAATGTCACCGATTGGGATACAGCCCAGTACTTAAAAATAGACGCGGACGATCCGGATAATCATGTGTTCCCTTGCCGCGACGGCTTTCCATTGACCGCTCCCGTCGGTCAGTTTCCTGCCAACGGTTTTGGCGTCCATGACATTTTGGGAAATGCGTGGGAATGGGTGGATGGTTGTATGTACACCGCACCGGAAGACGGTGAGGAGGCGCTGGAGAATTGTGATGAGCGGTTGATTCGCGGAGGTGCGTGGCAAGCTAAAGCTTGGTATGTTAGGCCCGCCAAACGCGATTGGGCGCCGTTTTGGTTGCGTAGTGCCCGGGTCGGGCTGCGACTTGCGCGTGAGATGAACTAAAGCGCAGACCCACTGGCCTGCGCCGTTCACGAGACGTTTTCGCCGTTACTCGGTCTCGAAGTCGATGTCGCAGGGGCGACCCAAAGCATAGTTCAGGTCATCGGATCCAAGCGGCATTTCATCTTCAAAATCGAGACTGTCCAGTTCGGCGTCAACGTCCACAAAGCTGCGACGCGGGCTGTCTTCTGACATCGAATACGGATCAAACATGGCTTTAGCTCCCTATAGAAAAAACCTTGCCTCACGCATTCGAGCGTGGCCCGGGAAAGTAAACAGGCTATTAATTGAAACGGTAATTTTGTTGCGATTTTGAGAGAATGAATCATTGGTTAACGCGCAGAAAACCTAGGGAGTCACACCCATGAGTTTGACCCACGCCCGGACAATGGCCCGCTACAACAGCTGGATGAACGAAAAGATTTTTGCGGCAGCAGACACACTTTCCGACGATGTTCGTAAACAGGACCAGCAGGCCTTTTTTGGCTCCATCCACGGCACCCTCAATCACATTCTATGGGGGGATTTGCTTTGGTTGGAACGGTTCGCGATGGCGGAATGGGATTCTCCCTCCTTGGAGGGGCTAGAGAGTTTTTTGATCTGACGGAATCGTTAGGGATTCCCAAAGTCTCTGTTTTCTGATTCAAGATGTGGGCTGGTGAAGGAGGCCAGCCTGCATGACGAGACCTCTTTCGAATGATCTGCGACACCGGTTGGTTGCGGCGGTGGACGGCGGGATGTCGCGTCGGTCTGCGGCGAAGGTTTTTGGGGTTGCGCCCTCGACGGCGATCAAATGGGTTGATCAGTGGCGGCGGCGGGGTGATGTGCGGCCGCGGCCGCAAGGCGGGGACCGCCGCTCGCACCGCCTTGAAGCGTATGCCGAGGAGGTTCTGGCGCTTGTCGCCGAGACGCCGGACATCACCCTGGCCGAGATCGCGGCCTGTCTGGAGGAGGCCCACGGGCTTCGGGTTGCCTTGAGCACGGTCTGGCGGCTGCTCGACCGCCACGGCATGACCTTCAAAAAAAACCGCGCACGCCAGCGAGCAGCAACGTCCTGATGTCTTGGCGCGCCGGCAGGCCTGGGCCGCGCAGCCCGGCCTGATGCCGGAGCGGCTGGTCTTCATCGACGAGACCGGCGCATCGACCAAGATGGCCCGGCGCTATGGCCGCGCGCCGCGCGGGCAGCGCTGCCAGGCCGCCATCCCTCACGGCCACTGGAAGACCACCACCTTCATCGGCGCGCTCAGATCGGACGGCATCACCGCACCCATGGTGCTCGACGGCGCAATGCACGGTGACGCCGTCCTTGCCTATGTCGAGCAAATGCTGGTCCCAACCCTCAAACCCGGGGACATCGAACTCCGTTTCCTGCCACCCTACAGTCCAGACTTCAACCCCATCGAGATGGCCTTCGCAAAGCTCAAGGCCCTTCTGAAAAAGGCCGCCGCCAGAAGCGTCGACGACCTCCACGACGCCATTGCAACCGCCATCGACACAGTCACCCAAACCGAGTGCCAAAACTACTTCACTGCCGCAGGATATGACCGTGCGTGATCAGAAAATGCTCTAGCATTTGACCGATTGCAACCCACCATGGGACACAATGCGATCATTTTCAACGATTTCGACTATTTACGGACTGAACGAGAGGTCATCGATACCGCTATACAAGATTGGGCCGACAACGATTTGACAGAAGACATTCTTGAATCGGACTTGCCACACAGAACCATCACTAATCCGCGCGATATCGTCCGCCCGATGGCTCTCTGCGTAGCTCACTTTTTCAATCATCAGACCCATCACCGGGGTCAGGTCACCACTCTGCTATCCCAATGCGGAATAGACCCAGGCGTAACGGATATGATCGCCATGCCTTAAAATTGGCGTCGGCTTACATCTCCGTGATGGCTTGAAAGGCAAGGATTTTGAATTCGTCGAGGAAGCTGGCGTCCGCATTGGTGCCGACGTTTTGGACCATAAGGACCCCGTTCAAGCCTGTGGCCTGATCTCCGAAACTATAGGTACCGGCCAACCCGCCATATGTTAGCGATCCCTCCGAGTCCATTGCTTGCCTTCCCCTAACATCAACGACGCGGGCAAAAAAAAACAAGCTCATCCGTAAGCCTCCAAACAATCTGTCGAAGGCCGGCTCATTCTCAAAGATCTCGCTTCCCTCGAACGGAGTGACACCTTCTACATAGAAGCTCCCGATGGTCGGCATGGTATCGGGCAAGTGATCCTTGAGCATATAGTCAACGGTAAAGGGCGAGAGAACCCGACCACCATTATATTGTCCACCGTTGAGCAACATTTGAGTCAACCGGTAAATGTCAGACAAACTTGAAACCAAGCCTCCGCCACCCGAGAAAAGGACGTTATTTGGGTTAAGATAGTCACTTGCAGCGGGGACAAAATCAGTGACATTCCGTAGCGTGTTTGAGCTGTCCACGCCGTACACGTTTGCCAGTCTGCCTTGGTCGGCTTGGCTCACGGAAAAACTTGTGTCTTTAAATCCCAGCGGATCAAAAATCCGCTCTTTCATCAGAACGTCAAGCCGCTTGCCCGTAATGACTTCTGCAATACGTCCCATGACATCATGAGAATATCCGTAAGCAAACCGTTCTCCGGGCTGGAATAGCAGCGGGTATTCGGCGAGGTTGCGAACGCCTTCGGACATCGGTTGGTCCAGCTTCAGAATCTCTGAGCGATCAAATCCAACCTCTTTCGGGAAACGCTCAGCGTAGGCCAGACCGGAGGTGTGCGTGAATAACGTATAGAGCGTCATCGGCGCCGCCACAGGCTCGGTTACGACAGTTCCGCCCTCAATAGACTTAATAACGCGAACGTCTTCAAATTCGGGGATGTATTTGCTGACGGGATCGTAGAGATGAAATAATCCCTCCTCATACAAGGTCATCATGAGAACGGAGGTTAATGCCTTGCTCATGGAATACAGGCGAAAAAGACTATCCGCCTGCATGGGAATTTCGTCTTCGATGTTTTGATGACCGTAAGTTTCCAAGAAGATCGGCTCGCCATGCCGTGCAAGACCAGCAACAAGGCCAGCCATCTGCTCATTGTCCACGTAGGACTGTATCTTTTCTCTCAAACGTTCGAGCCGTTCGGAGGACATCCCAACGGATTCGGGGTCCGCGAGATTTGAAAAATCTGTTTGGGAAAACGCGCCTGGACCGAAAGTGATAAAACTGGTGCCGAGTACTAACGCGTAAATCAATCTTTTCATTTGTAGTGCCTCCCCAAACTTCGATACCGGTACATTGTCAAAGTGTTTATATCCACAGCAGAAAGCAAAGACTTTAGTTGCTTCGCACTACCCAAACATGCAGCCATGCCGCTGTTACGACGAGAGGTAGCGGAACCTTCGCAGATCTTAGGAACATTTACTAAGTTTCACAGTGATTACGCCGACCATACTTTTGGAAAGTACTTGTCGTCTGGTCGTTGACCTTCAGGAAGTTCAGGTACTTCGGGCAGTGCCGGTGCCTTTTCCAGACCGTGAAGCCATACAATATCATCCCCTAACCAGCGAGAGGCGAGTCCAAGCCTGGGTCGGTCGGTCTTGTTTTCACGTGACCCATGGACCGTTCGGGCGTGAAACAAAACCGCATCCCCGGGTTCCATGTCGAACGACAAAACCTCAATGTCCGGATCGTCTCGACGGGCCTCAAAGTCTGGACAGAGTTCGCGGTCCGCAGGTTTTTTATCGGCAAGGCTGACAGGCCAATAGACGACGCCCGACCTATGGGAGCCGGCAATGAATTCCATTCCACCGTTTTCCAGATTGATTTCCGTCAGCGCAACCCAAATGGCAGGGATCTGTTCGCCCTCTACCGGCCAAACCGACATATCGTGGTGAAATTTAAGGACAAATGATGCACGGGGTACTTTCGCCGCGACGTAGTCGTGCATAATGCGAATCTCCCGGTTGCCGGTCACCCGCCCCACGATCTCCGCCACGGGTGAGTCAAACACAAACTCACGAAAATCATCAGACGTCATCCACATTTGCGTGAAGACTTTAAATCCCAGGTCCCATCCAGGGCCCACATCGAAACGAATGAAATCGTCTGAATGCTCAAGAGCGTCTTCCACCGCCCGTCGCATTCGTGTGACCCACTCTTCATCGAACATGCCGCGCAGGCAAACACCGCCATCGCGCTCATAGGCCTGGCGATGAGCGTCTGTAATGTCTTTAAGCGGGTGTTTGTTCATGCCAGCCGCCAACGTGAAGGAGTTAAATACGTTGCCTGCTGACAAGTTCCGTTTTTGTCTAGTTAGTTGAAAGACTAAGCATGAATTTCAACGTTTGCAAAGCGTTTTCCCGGTTTAGCTGGTGTTTTCGAGTGGTCAGTACCGGCCCGGAAGCCAACACAATTAATTTACTCGCTGGAAATCCTGAACCACGCTCATCGTTTCGGGAGCAGGCCCGCCGTCTTCCCGCTCATATTCATAGGTTCCCGCTTCAAATATGCGATCAGGCTCGAACCGAACAGTCACATCAGGCCACATCCACACATCCAGAGAACGATTGAAGATCCGGCAATCGCCATACCCATTCTGTCCTTCGATGACATCGCCGATGCGGGCCAAAGTGAAGGTGCATTCGTCAGGGTAGGTATGGAAATCGTCCATGGTCAGGGCAGCTACGGCATCGCGATCAATGTCTTGTGATGAAAGAATACCCGTCAACGTAGCATCAGCCTTTTCATAAAAGGTGTAAAAACGCATTTCGATCTCGTTCCCCTTGGCCTCATAAGCCCAAATACGCTGACTGTCGATGGGACCATCCGGCGCACCCGCGTGCCATTCCAGATACATGGTCTCGCCGGGTACGGCAGGAATATCCACGCGCGTGCCAAAGACGTAACGCAACCGCGCCGATGAATCTTCCTCCACTTGCGCTGCCGAACTGAACTGGCCGGTCATCCATACCATCAAGTCTTCCACATCGGCCGGACTTCCTGCCCTCGCCGGCAAGCCGCTAAAGACGCAGAATCCGAAGAATAGAGTTGCAATGTGTAATCGTTTCTCTGTCATGAAATGACGCAAACCGGTCCCATGCTTCGAATCAAAGCCATTGTCGACTCAAATTTGGCGACGTCTTCTTCGTTCGGCGTGCCGCGTTCACCAGCGAGGATGACGCTGAATGCCGTTGTGCCGGATTGATCAAAGAAATGAATGGAACGGGTGTTCGATCCACCACGGCCGGGTAACTCCATACCATAGATCGCGCTCAGCTGATCCTCGCGAATGTGCCCGCCGAACGGAGCATCGGGCTCCAGATTGAAATAATTGCTGCGCTCCGACCTTTTACCCATTGGAACGGCACCGTCGATCTCAAAGACATGACCTTCCTTTAAGATGAGCGTCATTGCGCTGCTCCACTCGGTAACGGAAGCCCAAATATCGACAAAACCGGCTCCAGAGGTTCCGGCGATTTCGACGGCGAGCATCGCACTTGCAATGACAACTTCTGGAACGTCAATCTGGCGGCGTGCCAATCCGGGTATCAATCCAGAATTTCGAGAGTACAGAGCCTTGACCTCAATGGCCTGGTCCGGCGTTGCACATACGGCTGCGTCTTGCGCGCCGCCAGCAGACGCGTTTGCGAGCAACACGGCGGCGCTCAACAATAGGACCTTACGCATCGTGAATGAGCCTCCCCTCTCCAACAGAACCAAGCAATTCAGTGATGAGCGTAACACTCATGATCTTTTAAAGACATTCATTTACCGGTCAAATCTCTCGGGCGGTCCTGCCAAGCGTGCAACGTAATCTCTGGCAATATCCGGGTGAATGTCCTTCACAAATCCGGCGATGCACGGATGCATTTCGTCGACAGTAAAACACTTGGCCCCGCTGATGCGCGTAACCAAGGTGCCCTCCCGATCGCCCATGTTCATCCAAGGGTGCCAGCTTTGAATGATGTGGACAGTCATGGTTGCCGGCGCACAGGCGATATCCGGGTTCAAAACGTCTGACACCTTACCGTGATAGGTGGAAAGATCGTGGGCGCGGAAAGTGGCCTGCCCTTCCCGGTCAACGAGCACATGAGCATCGCTGAGCAGCCAGACGTCGTCACCGGCCACTTCGGCGGGACCTAAACGGCCACTTCGACGAATTTCGGCTCCAGGCAATGCACTTTGGCTCAAGGGGCCCGAATTGTCAAAGCGCCGGGTAAGCGGGCCCATAATCAGCGGCACTTCTTCATAGACTTCCCCGTTGTAAGGATTGCGCCACTCGTTCAACAGCGCATCCGTTTCAACGTCGGTTTTATAGACGATCTCCATGGACTGTACGTCGATAGTGCCGTCTTCGTTTTGCATAACGTTCTTAAATAGAACGACGTTGAGGGTCCACAGAGGTGTTATCTCTCCGTTGATGGATCCGTATTTGTTGCCGCGGATCCACCAGATCAGGGGGCGATCATCGGTGGAATAGACTAATTTTTTGTGCAGCAGTCCGATGTGATCCGGGTTCTTGGGTTCAATCGCAGTGGGCAGAGCAGCGGCCGAAGATCGGCCACGTAAGGGCACCGTTGAAAGCGCCGCCATGCCAGCCATGCCGCTCAGTAATACCCTCCGTTTCATGGGTGTCCCTCCTTTTTGATCTTATGATTGATCCCTGATCCTGATGGCATGATAGGGAATGTAATCGTAGTAGTCCCCGTATCCCGCGAACGCGTCCACTTTCGGTCCTAGGGCATCCACCATGATGCCACGCCAGAGGAAAATACCCGGAGGGTTTTTGTACTCCTGCCGAGTGACTTGCTTCATGAACGCGTCGAGGGTTTCGACGTCTGTGGCCTGCTGAGCCTGTTCCACATATTTGAGGCTCTCCTCATCACAAAAATACGGCGGATAGTTTCCGGTCTGCCCGAGGCAGGACCGGTACCTGTAATCCCCCAGTGGATCGAGCCCGCGGCCGAAGTTGGTGAACATGTCGGCGCGGAAATCGCCGCCGAACATCATCCGGGTCATTTGCGCCGGCATGGCACTCAACAGATTGAGTGTGACTCCAATCTGCCGGAGCTCTTCGGCGATCTGCTGGTAAACCAGCATGTCGTCGGCGCCTGCCGCCGAAACGCGAAAATCCAATTCCAGTCCGTCACCATGTCCGGCTTCGGCAAGCAGCGCTTTCGCTTTCTCAGGATCGAACGGATACATGGTGATGTCATCCACGTATCCCGGCGCGCCGGGGAGCACGAGCTGAGCACTGGGGTTTGCCCGTCCGTCCAAAAGCAATTGAGAAATACGGTTCCGGTTGATGCCGTGATTGAGGGCCAAACGCACCCGGGGATCATGAACCGGATTGGTTTCCGGCAGATGTTCCTTAGCAAAACTCATGTAGGTGATGCGGGCGGTTTGCCGGTCGACGAGTTGCCCACCAATGGCTTTCACCACTTCTCTGTCGCCGACACCCATCTGTAACGCGATGTCGATGGCATCGGCATTGATCGCTTGGAGACGGGAAGTTTGATCCGGCAGTTGAATAAGTTCGAACTTGTCCGCAGCCGGTGGGTTCCAAGCCAAAGGATTGGCTTCATAAACGGATTTGGCATCCCCGCCATCAATAAGAATATACGGTCCTGTATTGGCGGCCGGCGGTTGATCCGGGTTTCCGCGGCGAATCTTCCATGTTTCGGGCTCCGGTAAACGCCAGATCGCCATGCGCCAAGGGAACATGGGATCAGGGCGTTTCAATATAATGTCGACTTCAAGATCAGAAACAGGTTCTGTCCGGTCGATGTTAGCTAAGCTGCTGCCGACAGTTTCCGTCGTCCCTTTTGGAGTCTTCATATGGGCAACGGACTCGACGACGGCATTGGACGTCATCGGCACGCCGTTGGAGAAACGGACACCGGCGCGCAGTGTCAGGCGCCATATCTTTGAGCCTTCGCTTTTCCAGGCGGTCAACAGCCACGGTCTAACCTGGCCATCCTTGCCGACAACCACCATAGGATCAAAGCTGATCTGAGAGCTGACGGATGACGGCAGGGTTAGCGCCCGGTATGGGTTATCCGCGTCGATGGCTAGGAGTGGTGTGGCCATGCGCACGGTTGATTGCGCCAACACCGTCGCACTGATAAAGAATGCGATGAGACTCAGGCCGCATAACCGGGTCATTGTTTTACTCCCAGGCATGGGTGTCAGCTTCCCCAAAGATCGTAGCCTTCCAAGGCCTGACCTTTGGAAGGAGGAACGAGAATACCATCGTCCACTTTGCGTTTAATCACGTCGATCAACGCATCCTGAATGCGCTGTTTGGAATCCATGGGTTTATCCGCCCACAGATTGACCGGATAGAATTCCGCCTCGTTGAACAACTGGGCATAGGCCTCCGATCGCAACCGTGCCAATCGATTGACTCCAAACGGACCAGTGGGCGTGCACCGGGCGCGTCTTAAGGCATCCATATCCAAAACTGCCGACGCGCCGATGGACTCTCCCGCCACTCCGTTTTCCACCATCACCTGACCCTGATAGTCGATGATCTTCGAATTGCCAGCGTGAGTGTTGTTGGGCGGCGAGCCGACAATCGCGCCAGCATTAGACGAAATGAAATAGACCATGTTTTCAGCGGCGCGCACCCGCTTGGCAGACTCCCAAGCCATGTTTTCGGAACGGCCATGATCAGATGTGGGATGAAGAATGACTTCGGCACCGCGCATCATCAGACAGCGGGCCGTTTCCGGCCAAAGTATTTCGCCGCAGGGCATCATGCCGATGTTGCCGATTTCGGTCTTCGCCACCGGCCACAAGCCTTCGATGCCATGCTTATCGAGATACTCATCGAGCACATCGTGGGGCGAGGCCGCTTGCGCCGTGGACACCCGTCGGTATTTGAGAATCACATCGCCGGAAGGATCGATGAGAAAGGAACAGTTAAAGTAGCGGCCCGGCCATTCCGGCGGAGCTTCGTAACCATTGGCGCCAAGAAAAATGCCGTACTTTTGTGCGATGGACTGTAAACGCTCGATCTCCTTGCAGCCGGGAATTTGAAAACAGGCTTTTTCGATCCATTCGTCAGCCGTTTCCCCGAGTGGAAATCCCTGGAGGTTGAACTCCGGGAACAACACCAGATTCTTCATGCCGCCACCGCGGCCCGCGGCCCACTGAATGAGTTCTTCCCACCGGTCAATGCTTTTGTTGACGATGGCCATGGCCTCGTCCTGGGTCTTCGCCCCATTGACGATGACATTGTTGGTCTGCATCGCCGTGGCTTTCCAAAGCAGCGCCATTGTGCTCCCTTCCCTTCTCAAACGTGCATGAACATTGCACTATAGGGCGAGGAGGATTGAACAGCTATGACCCGTTGTTGCCTATTGGTCGCTTTCTGGACGCTGATGACCGCCCTTCCGCTTGGCATTTCAGCACCGGCCGTTTCGGCGCAGGACACAGAGCAGGAATTCGTCACTCCGGACTGGGGCGACTATCCACTTCTCATGAGCCAATTCGGCGAACTCTGCACCATGTGCGTCGCCTATCTGCAGTGCCAGACCGACGAGAGTGGTGAAACGACCACCAAAGATTTTGCCCTGTACTACTTCGAAACAAAAACGTTCTGGGGACAGATCGCCATCATCTGGGATTATTTCGCTGTATGGTTCGACCCGGTGACGAGTGAAAACAGACCAGCGACCATTTACCGGTTTGCAGGCAATGACCAGGCCAAGATCAAAGTCCCGACCACGGCGTATCTCAGTGAGGTTGACGCCAAAATCGAGATCGACAACACGTGGATCGATCGGGATACCTCAGATTGGTACGCATTGTCCGGTGAGCGGATTGGTTCGTGCCGAAGGCTTGGCATTCCCGAGTCCGTGCACATGATTACATCCAACGAACCTTGGATGGAGCAAACAGAACAGGTTGCCGCCCGATGACAGATACAACGGTTAACGCCATAGATTCGTTTTCGTGGTCCTGGGGTTGGATCAAAGAGCATCCGGTCAAGTTCTTCGGCATCGTTCTCAACATCCTGTTCCGGTTCCTGTTCGGCTTGTTTTTCCTGCTGGCCGGCATCAACAAACTTCAAAAAGACTGGGTGAGCAGTAATTACCTTGAAACCGTCTTTCTGCAACGGCTGACCGAACTAGATCCCGCAGGGTTTGCGACGATCTATCTGACCGAGTTTGCCCTACCGCTCTATCCTCTCATTGCCTGGGTGGTCACTCTGGGGGAACTTGCCGTTGGAATCGGTTTACTTTTTGGCATTGCCACCCGACTGGCCAGCTTCGGCGGATTCTTTATTCTCTTTAATTTCGCTATCGGCGGTTATTACGATGCGTCTCTTCTGCCGTTCTTCCTTCTCAGTTTTGTGTTTATTAGATGGCCGTCCGGACACTGGCTTGGCTTTGACGGAATGCTACAGACCCGGTTTCCTCGGTACTCATGGTTGATGAGCAGTTAGTTGCTTTCCCAGTTCTCGCGTATGTCGTAGCGCACCAGGGCGTCGTCCACTGTCTTTGCGGTGATGCCGCGCCAAAACCCTAAAGCTTCCCGGTTTTCGAAGGGGCCGTAGACTTCGAGTTCTTGGCCCTCCACGATGGTCGTGAAGGTGGTGTCCGCGTATTCTCCCCCAACGACCCAATAGATCTTCTTGTTGGGTTGCTCGGCGGGTTCGAGGAAATAGCGCACCATGGCGTTATCGACGGTCTTGCCCGTGATGCTGCGCCAGAATTCCTTGGCCTCCCGCTCTGGAAACGGGCCATAGACCTCCGGGTCCTCACCGTCGACGATCTTTTCGAAAGAGGTGTCGGCGTATTCTCCCCCGACGACAAAAAACTTCTGCTCCACCATTTCCTCGCTTAGTACCGATCCGGCGCAGTAATAGCGTTAAACGGATGGAAAGAGCCACCCCCGCTTTTACTAGATATAGGTTTACTGGACATAAGACTCACCTCCAGCTATGCCCTGCTTATGACGACCTCTTTAAACCCCGTTCACGTTATTGGCGGTGGCCTAGCCGGTTCGGAGGCGGCTTGGCAGATCGCCCGGGCCGGTGTGCCTGTCGTCCTGCACGAAATGCGGCCGGTGCAAACCACCGACGCCCATAAGACCGACAATCTGGCGGAACTGGTGTGCTCCAACTCGTTCCGGTCCGATGACGCGGACTACAACGCCGTCGGATTGCTGCATCAAGAAATGCGGCGCCTGGAGTCGCTCATTCTGAAATGCGCAGACGCGCACAAGGTCCCCGCTGGCGCGGCCCTGGCCGTGGATCGGGAGGGATTCGCCGCCGCTGTGCAATCGGCCATTAAACAGGAATCCCTGATCACCGTTGAACGGGGTGAAATCTCCGGTCTGCCCCCTGACGATTGGGACAGCGTTATCATTGCGACGGGACCCTTGACCTCACCGTCCCTGAGCCAAGCCATCTGTGATTTGACGGGCGAAGACTCCCTCGCCTTCTTCGATGCCATCGCCCCCATTGTCACCAAGGACAGCATTGATTTCGATGTGGCCTGGTTTCAGTCCCGTTATGACAAGGGGGAAGGATCCGATTACATCAACTGCCCGATGGATGAGGAACAGTTCAATCGGTTCCTCGATGCCTTACTGGCTGCGGAGAAAACCGAATTCAAAGAGTGGGAGAAGAACACCCCTTACTTCGAAGGCTGTTTGCCCATCGAAGTGATGGCGGACCGGGGGCGCGAGACCTTGCGATTCGGCCCCATGAAGCCGGTAGGATTGACCAATCCTCACGCTCCCGACAATCGCTGCTGGGCCGTGGTGCAGTTGCGTCAGGACAATGCCCTCGGCACCCTCTACAACATGGTCGGGTTCCAGACCAAACTGAAGTACGGCGCACAGAAAGATGTGTTCCGCCTAATCCCCGGGTTGGAAGACGCGGAGTTCGTCCGCTTCGGTGGCATTCACCGCAACACGTTCATCAACTCACCAAAATTGCTGGATGAAACCTTGCGGCTCAATGCCTTGCCCCGGTTGCGCTTCGCCGGACAGATCACCGGTTGCGAGGGCTATGTGGAAAGCGCGGCGGTGGGGCTCTTGGCCGGACGGTTCTGCGCAGCGGAAAAACGTCAGGACGTTTTCGTTCCACCGCCACAAACCACGGCCCTCGGCGCACTCCTCGAACACATCACCGCCGGCGCCAACGCGGAAACCTATCAGCCCATGAACATCAATTTCGGTTTATTTCCAGAGCTGAGCGGACCCGAGGGATTGCGCGAAAACGGCCGCCGCTTGAAAGGCCGGGACCGCAAGCGTGCTTACACACAGAGGGCGTCGCGTGATTTTCAATCCTGGCAAGACTCGCTCAGCGT
The DNA here is from genome assembly GCA_965207985.1 of Rhodospirillaceae bacterium. Lineage (GTDB taxonomy): Bacteria > Pseudomonadota > Alphaproteobacteria > Rhodospirillales > Rhodospirillaceae > CBDBND01. Next base: position 149,985 of record CBDBND010000034.1, read on the forward strand.
CAAAGCAGCTTGAAAACCCTATTCATCCTTGTGACGATGATAGTAGGCACTGACTTTCGCCCGGTTGCCACAGACATCCATACGGCACCAGCGCCGGCGTCCGTTCTTGGACGTGTCGTAAAAGTACAGCGGGCACGCTTCCTCTGCGCAGCGCTTCAACCGGTCATGTTGATCGTTGACGAGAAAATCAGCAGCCGAGCGCCCAATGGCGCCAAGAATCAGGTTGGGCGAGAACGAGTCGTAGTCTTTGACCATGGTATAACCGGATTTCATCTGCGCTAGCCGGTCACCTCCGTTTGCATACCGCAGAACCGCGTTAATGTCGGCAACCGTGGTGTCCGGTATCTTCCGTCCACTGGCGACGGAGTCGATCAAATGCTGCATGGTTTTGCGCAATGTCTTGAGCGACCTGAGAAATTGATGCCGGGATTTTCCCTGGCCGTTTTTAAACAATCGAAGAGCGTCATCCGGGCTTACGCCGTCAGCCAGCTGCAAAAATGTGAGAGCACTCTCCCAGGTGTCAAACGGGTCTGTAAGCGCCCCCTCTCCGTCATAGGTGGTGTTGGCCACGTCGATAAACAGACGATTGCCCAGAACAATGGGGGCCCAACTCGTCTGCGTCTTTTGGTCAAAAACGGCTGTTTTCATTGCCTTTCCTTAGCTGGATCCGTCTCACGCCGTTGTGATTTCCGTTTTCTAATCAAACCTACTATATAATTTTTATTGGTTAGTACCGCAAGACCTTAATGAGTGACGAAACCCGGTCAGACCCGGTTCGTTGAAGAAAGGAGATGTAGAAATGACATCGAGAATAGGAGAAACAGTATCCTTCATCGGCACCGTCGTTGCCCCGTTCGTTTTGGCCTTTGGTCTTGTCTCTTCGGCTTTTGCCGCCGAAGAACACTTTTTGGTAGATGGCTACGGCGTGAGTGGTCATGACCCTGTGGCGTATCACACGAAAGGTCAGCCAACCGTCGGCGATAGCGCCTTTACCGCAACCCATGAAGGTGTGACCTATCGGTTTGCATCTGCTGCCAACAGAGACACGTTTGAAGCCGACCCTGAAACCTATGCGCCTCAGTACGGCGGGTTCTGCGCCTTCGGCACGGCCATGGGCCGCAAGTTCCCCGGCGATCCCAACGCCTGGCGGATCGTGGACGGCAAGCTTTACCTCAACCTGAACAAAGACGTTCAAGCCCAATGGGTCACAGACATTCCGGGATTCATTCGCGGGGCAGACCACAACTGGCCGATCATCCGGACGGTTGCCGACGCCAGCCTGGAAGCCAATCCCCCTGCCAACATCTCCCTTGGCGCCCAATAAACCCTTATCAACCGTAAAACTCGAAGACCCCGGATTATTTGGTCCGGGGTCTTTTCTTGTTTAATAGGTCTTGCGCCAGCCGTTCCGCCACATCCGTGCAATAGACGGCCTTAGAGTCATCAATCGGGGATGATAAATGTCGTAACCGTGGCGGGAGAGCTGGTACAGGTACCGGTCAGCAAGGGTTGCCTGCAGAAGAACGGGCATCGCTTTCAAATCCACTTGGTTGCGAAAAGCCCGTGCTTTCTCGAGTGACGTTTGAGCTTCACCACAGATTTGTTCGAGCAAAGGAACCGCTTTGTGACAGCGTTCGGGTGATTGTAAATCCTGAAGGGAGAGACCAGCTTCTTCCATCATCCGTGACGGCAGTTGACACCTACCCGCTAAGGCATGGTGTCTCACCGCACGGACGATGCCGGTAAGCGCCCAAGCCATGCCAACACATTGTATAGCTTCTTCCGTAGTGTCATCGAACACTCCAAGGCAGCGAAGAGCCAAGAGTGATAAGACCGAAGACGTCCCGTGGCTATACTCTTTCAATTGGGAAAGCGTTTCGACAGGTTCCTCTGCAACATCTTGAGCGCGGGCGTCCAGCAAGGCGTTGAACATCCCAAAAGGCAAATCTGTTTGCTCAATAAGGAGCGCCAAAGGCTCCGCAACGGGATGACCCTTGGGAGGCGGTTCCTCCTGCTTCAGAGCATCCAGTACATCCCGCCACCATTGAATGCGCATCTGACCGATGAGAGGTTCGGTCACCGTCTCCCGAATACGAGACACTTCAACATGGAAAGCGTAGAGTGTGTGCAACCGCGGCCGCAACGCCGGCGGCGCAAACAATGATGTCAGAAACCGATCGCGGTCGTACTGGCGGACCAAATCACCTTCATAAGACAAGGGTTCAGCTGCTGCCATCGGTCATTGGCCCTGTAACGACTCCTCGCCTACACTACCGCACTCTTACTGGATCAGCATGTTCAATGTTCGGAGGAACGTTCCGAGTTTCTGCCGAGCGTATATAGGATTACCCGTGCCGTCTGACCATTCCAACGCCCAAGCCCATCAGAAAACGCGTCAGGATGAAAACTTTCCTGTGGGCAGTCTGTTGATTGCCCCACACCTGCGGCCAGACGTATACGCTTATTACCGGTTTGCCCGTTTGGCCGACGACATTGCCGACACGCCTGATCTCTCAAGCGCGGATAGAATTGAACGATTGAACAAGATGCAGGCCCTGCTCCGCGGAGAGAACGAGGAAACGGCTGAGCTATCGTCCGACCATCGAGACGCCGCAAATGATTTAAGACAGCGGATGAAACGGCGGGGCATGGACATCGCGCTTGCTGCCGATCTCCTAGAGGCTTTCCGTGCCGACGCCAACGCTCAGTCCTGCCAGACATGGGGAGATCTGATTAATTACTGCCGCTTTTCAGCCTGTCCCGTCGGCCGTTTTCTTTTGGCCTTGCATGGGGAAGCGCACGGGCAAACGGAATCCGATGCCTTGTGCACCGCGCTGCAAATTCTCAATCACGTACAAGATGCAAAGGAAGACCAGCAGGCGCTGCACAGATGTTATGTCCCCATCGAATGGCTGAAGCACGATGGTGCAACGGAAAGTGATCTCGCGCAGCCTCAAGCCACACCGGCAGTAAGAGCGACCCTGAATCGTGTCCTTAACCAGACAGAAGCGCTCATCACGCGGGCCGAGCCGCTCCCGCGTCTCTTGAAGAATCGGCGCCTTGCTGCAGAGTCGGCCATGTGTTTGTCCCTCGCGAAGGCGCTGCTTGGCCGATTGCGAAAGCGAGACCCGCTTGCTCAGAAAGTAACATTGAAGAAAGCGGATTGGGCAAAAGCAGGACTCTTTGCCTTCTATAAAGGTCTTATTCGGTGACCGATCAGTCGATGCACAACGAGATCGCCGCGCAAATCCGCGCACGTGGCACTTCGTTCTATTGGCCCATGCGATTGCAAAACCAACGGCATCGGGAGGCTCTGTTCACCATTTATGCGTATTGCCGCGCTTTGGATGACATTGCAGACAGTCAAGACTCGTTTGAGGAAAAGACAACTAAACTTAGTCAATGGCGTTCGCACATAGATGATTTGTTTGAGAAGGACGCGACGTCTCACGAAGAAGAAGACAGTCTGGTCATCGCCCTTGCCCAAATCGTTTCCAAATTCGAATTACCTCGAGCGCCTTTCGACGCCCTGATTGACGGCATGGAGATGGATGTCAACGGCCCGGTGGTCGCACCAACATGGTCGTCATTGCAACAATACTGCAACTGCGTGGCGGGTTCAGTGGGTCAATTGTGTCTCGCCGTTTGGGGGTGGCGCAGCTCAGACGCCATAGAGTTTGCGGACGTAACGGGCGAGGCGCTTCAACTGACCAACATTTTAAGAGACCTGAATGAGGACGCATCGGCCGGGCGTCTCTATCTTCCCAATGAAGTCTTGCAAAACGCAGGGATTGAAACACGGAATGCAGTAGCCGTCATGAACCATCCACAACTTGCGAAAGCCTGTACTACGGTTTTGGAACGAGCCATGTCGCAATTTGACACCGCTAAGGATCTATGGCGGCAACACGGCGTACCGACAGCCCGTCCGGCTTGGGTCATGCTCAAACTCTATGACGCCCTGCTTGCAAAACGGCTTCGGCAGCACAAGGCCCCGGGCAAGGCTATCAAGCGCTGAAAAAGCCTTTCATCTTGTTCGTGCCTATTTGACTGCATGATGCCAGGAACTGTGCACATCGTCGGCGCGGGTGTGGCTGGACTTGCCTGCGCCGTGAAAGCGGTCAAACAAGGTCATGCGGTCGCACTCTATGAAGCGACCAAACGGGCAGGCGGTCGCTGCAGGTCCTTTTACGATTCACATCTCAATCAAGTATTGGACAACGGCAGTCATGTCGTCCTTGGCGGCAATCCTGCCGTGTTCACCTATTTGGACTTGATCGGCGCACGGGAAACTCTTGTCCCGGTTTGCGAAAACGGCCGTATTCCATTTGTCGATCTGGCGACTGGCGATCGATGGACCGTTCACCCCAATCGCGGCCGTCTTCCTTGGTGGATTTTTTCTGCAGCGCGACGGCCGCCAAAATCTCGAGCCAAGGAATTGATACGCGGGTTTCGGTTATTGACGTCGAAGCGAAGCGAATCCGTTGCCGACCGATTGATTGTTGGTTCTCCAGCTTGGCACTCGTTCTGGTCACCTGTTACGACCGCCGTTATGAATTCGGCACCCAAAGAATCTTCGGCTCTTTTATTGGGCGCCGCCCTAAGACACGCGCATCTCAGTTCGGGTGGAGGCTTGACGGCTTTTGTACCCCGCACCTCACTCGACGAGACTTTTGTCCAGCCTGCTTTGGCACTCTTGCAAGAGAAAGGCATCACCGTAAATTACGGTTACCCTCTACTGGCGATCGAAAGCCATACGGTAAACGATAACAGCGCCATCAAACGATTAAACTTTCGCAGGACGGCGATTGATCTAATGCCGGATGACAGAGTGGTCCTCGCCCTGCCCCCTTGGGCACCGGTTTTGAAGCCATTTCTTTCCCTGGCGTTTTCACCACGTCCATCACCCATCGTTAATGTTCATTTTGCGATGGAGCCAAATCGCGCACCGGAGACAGAGCGCATGACCGGCGTCATCAACGGTAAAGCGCACTGGGTCTTTGTACGATCCAAATGCGTCAGTGTGACCGTGAGTGCCGATAAAGAATTGGCCCGTCTCGCCCATCCGGAAATTGCCAAAGTCCTGTGGCACGACGTGGCCCGGACTTTTGAAACACCGTCCGACACCCCGCCCCCGCATCGGGTCATCGTCGAACGCCGCGCAACCCCCATTCAAGACACCGCGTTCGCGCGTCATCGGCCGGCGATTCGCACGTCCCTCGTTAACGTGTTTCTCGCTGGTGACTGGGTCGACACCGGCCTCCCCTGCACTCTCGAAAGCGCCATTCTCAGCGGCTTTGACGCGGCGAAAGCCCTGCGATAACCACACGAAAGGAGCATCCGTTCAACCGAGGCGCGTTGCGATTGGGTCGAAAACCGTTAAGATGGCGGCGATCAAAAGGCGCGGTATCAAAGCAATTCTGCGCTTTCGCAAGAGATGGGTCTGGTCAAAATAGGGGAGGAAAAATGGCTGCCATTCTTCAATCGCTTACCAATACGGTGATTGCCGGCTTGGTATTGACGGTTCTGGTCTTTCTGTTCATCGGCAACATGGAATTTGACATGTTGTTTTGGAGCTTTGCTTTCCGGTGGCTCCATGTGGTCAGTGGCGTGATGTGGATTGGATTGTTGTGGTACTTCAATTTTGTCCAGATACCCAACATGCCGAACATTCCGGACGGCCAAAAGCCGGCCGTCAGCAAAGTCATCGCTCCGGCAGCCTTGTTCTGGTTCCGGTGGGGCGCCATGGTCACCATTATCACCGGTTTGATTTTGGCCATGCTGTCAGGTTACTTGATCGAAGCCATCACCATCAGTGAACAAGGCGCGATCATTGGCATCGGTATGTGGCTCGGCACAATCATGTGGTTCAACGTCTGGTTTGTCATTTGGCCAAATCAGAAAAAAGCCCTGGGCATTGTTGAAGCGGATGCGGACACCAAAGCAAAAGCGGCAAGAACGGCGATGCTTTTCTCACGCACAAACACAATGCTTTCGGTCCCCATGCTCTTCTGCATGGTGGCTCAGCAGAACTTCATCTAACAGGCTGCTGAAAAAGTGGCTGGTTCGGCTTTGAGGGTGGCCTTATCGCCGAGATGATAGGCGAACTCAATCTCCAACGATCCGTCGTCGAGGAGTTCGGCCGATCCTGAACCGTTGACTTCGTCCATCTCGTCGAAGCCGGCCCAGGTGAAGAACACGATGGATCGGCCGTATTCCAGGTCGAGGCTGGCGTTCAGAGCGCCGAAGGCGATCTCGCCGTGACCATCTTCGCGAATGACCAGCACGGCGGGCCCGTCGAGGTCGAGATAGCCGCGGTCCCACAGGTTGGCCTCGACGATCCGCCACCGGCCGATCAGCTGGCAGGCCACCGGTGCCGTCATGGCACGGGCTCCGCCAGCAGCTTGGGGAGCCTGACCAGGTTGTAGGCGGCGGCGGTCAGTTCGAACATCCAGCCGACCCTTTTGATGCCCTTGTGCCGGGTCTTGGCCAGCCCGCCGGTGGTCTTGATCCAGCCGAAGCTCTCCTCGATGCGCTTGCGGATGCGCAGGCTGGCGGCGTAGCCGGAATGGCGCATGGTGCGGCCGTCAATGGAGGTGCGCCGCCGCTTGCCGGTCTTGGTTACATGGTCGTCGCGGGCGATGTGCGGGGTGATCCGACGCGCCCGCAAGGCCTCGACGTAGGCCGCCACGTCATAGGCCTTGTCCGCGCCCAGCGTGATCCGCCGCCGTCCCGGGCGATGGGCATCGAGAAGCGCCAGGGCGGCTTCGCGTTCCGCCGTGCCGGTGGCCCGGGTCAGGCAGGCCCCGACCAGGAGCCCGTTGCGGTTCTCCATTAACACGTGGCCCATGACGTTCCGAGCGGATTGAGTAAAAGGCCTGTAACAGGAGCGCACGCAACAGCTTCTCCGGCGGGATCGAGGGACGCCCGATCTTCGAATACAACCCCTCGAAATCCGGCGACATAAGCTCCAGCGCCTCATCAACCAGCGCACGGATCAGGCGAAGCGGATGCGTCGCCGGAACACGAGCCTCGCAGCTCACATAAGAAAAAAGACCCTCCGTCCGCTCGTCGCCTCCACGCATTACTTCCTCCATGCAATCAACAAAGAGAAAGAATCATTCCAAAGCCTCAAAAGGAAGACTTTTTCAGCAGCCTGCTAAAGGGGTTCACCTTTAGCCGAAAAAAGGGGCCGGCTCGTCCGGCCCCTTTTTATTTTGCGCGTCATACGCCGGTGGGAAACAGAGCAGCGGCCACGGCGCGCCCTTCAGCGAGCAACACATTGAACGTCCGGCACGCCGCACCGGTATCCATGGCTTCGATGTTGAGACCGTTCTCTTTGAACGCATTCTTAATGTCTTTTGAAACCCGATGCATTTTGTCGCCGGTCCCTATAAGGCATAGGTCAAGCGATTTTGATCGCTCAAGAATTAAATCAAAAGAAGAGAGGGTCAGGCTTTGCGGACTGAGCGCATCCCATGCGAGGCTTTCTTGGGCAAACACAAGAATCGGACCAGGGAATTCGACACCTGAAACGACAAAGCCTTGTGGCCCGTATTTTTTAATATGCTGTTTGTCCCGCGGTGCTATGCGCGTGATGTCCATTGCTTTGGAAAAGAACCCGCGCTAGGCCCGTTCGGCTTCGGGAACCTGCGACACGTTGGGTAACCCACCTTCCAAGTCTTCATGCCGAAGGTTGAAGTAAATCAATACCGGCATGGCGACATAGATGGATGAGTAGGTTCCGATCAAAACACCCCAGATCAAAGCGATGCTGAATCCGCGCAATACTTCGCCGCCGAAGAGGAATAGAGCCATAACGGCGAGTAAGGTCGTGAAGCTGGTCAGTAATGTGCGCGACAGAACGCGGTTGAGAGCAAGGTTCACAAGCTCAGGCAGCGGCAGTTTTTTGTACTTACGCAGCATTTCCCGCACGCGGTCGTAAGCGACAACCGTGTCGTTAATGGAATACCCGGCAATGGTCAGGATGGCTGCAACAGTGGTCAGATTGAAGTCCAATTGGAATATGGAAAACAGACCCAATGTGGCAATGACGTCGTGGGTCAAAGCGAGTGTTGCACCAACTGCAAACTGCCATTCGAACCTAAGCCAGATGTATATACAGATGGCCATCAGGGCTAACGCCACGGCTAAGGCACCGTCTTGAATCAATTCACCGCCAACTTTAGGGCCAACCAATTCGGTACGCCGATAATCGTAACCTTCGCCCAATGTTTCTTGCACCAGGTTCAAGGCGGCTATTTGCGCGGCATCGCCGCCTTCCTGCCGTTGAATTCTGATGGATACATCGCGACCCGTATCACCAAAGGTTGTGATGGCGACGTCGCCAAGACCCAAACTGCCGATCTGCGCACGCACGTCCCCAATCTCAACAGGCTGATCCGCCCTTACTTCAACAAGAATACCGCCGGCGAAATCGATGCCGAAATTAAGCCGCTGCACGGCGAGCGACCCAATTGAAGCAATGATGAGGATGGAAGAAAGCGCAATGGCGATGTGCTTCTTATTGATGAACTCAACCTTGAATTCCTGAGGGAACGCCGTGATTAGCGGCCGTAACAGGCCCGTCGGTTTCTCTCGCGGCGCAATGGGAAGATCACTTGCCCGCGTGCGACGGACCCAGGTCACGATGATCAGGCGCGACACCATGGTTACGGTAAAGAGCGTTGAAATGATGCCGAACCCAAGTGTAACGGCAAACCCTTTAACCGGTCCGCTACCGAACCAAAACAAAAGAATGGCCGCAATGAGAGTGGTTAGGTTTGAATCGAGAATGGTTTTGAAGGCTTGTTTGAAGCCTGAGTCCAAGGCGTTTAACAGAGTTCGCCCAGACCGCATTTCCTCGCGCATGCGTTCGTAAATCAGAACGTTGGCATCAACGGCCATACCCACGGTCAACACAATCCCGGCAATACCGGGAAGAGTCAGCGTCGCGCCAATGCCACTGAGGGCGCCCAGAATTAGTCCAAGATTGACGGCAAGGGCAACGACGGAAAACACGCCAAACAGTCCATAGGCCACAGTCATGAAACCGGCCACCAGCAGAAGTCCGAGTACGCTGGCGAAGGCTCCGGCTTCAATAGAGTCTGCGCCGAGGCCGGGACCGACGGTTCGCTCTTCAAGAATGGTCAAAGGCGCAGGCAACGCACCAGCACGGAGAAGGAGCGCCAGGTCCTGCGCGCTTTCGAGCGTAAAATTGCCTGTAATGACGCCGCTTCCGCCAGGAATGGGGGCTTGAATGCGCGGCGCACTGATCACCTGACCGTCGAGGACGATGGCCATGATCTCGCCGACGTTCTGTGCGGTTAGGGCACCGAAACGCCGCCCTCCGGCCGTGTTGAACCGAAATGAAACGACGGGAAGCCCGTCCTGAAAGGTCGGCTGGGAATCAACCAACAACTCCCCTGCCACCGCCACGCGACGTTGAATCACATAGCCCTGACCAGAACCTGATGCGTCGGGCACAACCATCGCACCGGGCGGAATATCCTGCGCTGGAACAAACCCTGGCGAAAAGCCAGGGGGCATCATGTGGAAGTGCAGTTTGGCAGTCCGACCTATGATTTCTTTAATCCGTTCAGGATTATCGATGCCGGGAAGCTCAATAATGATCCTGTCTTCCCCTTGGCGTTGAATACTGGCTTCGGCTGTTCCGAACTCGTCTACACGTCGTCTAACTATCTCGATGGATTGGGTGACTGCGGATATGCGCCGGTCACGAATGGCCGCTTCGGGTAACGTTATGCGCAACCGGCCGCCTTCGAGGTTCTCAAATTGCACATCGTTGTTGGCCTCGAAGATGAGCGTACGCGCTTCTCCAATCTGGTCTGGATTGGGAAGCTGAAGCGTGACGGATTCACCACGTACTGCAAGATTTCGATAACCAATGCGTGCTTCCCGTAAAGCCTGGCGCGCGGTTTCCTGAAGATCCGTAAACTGTTCTTGCGCAACCGTTACCGTATCCACTTCCATGAGGAGATACGATCCCCCGCGGAGATCGAGACCGAGATTTACCGGTTGCCACCACCCCGGAAAATTGTTTGCGTCGTCACGACTAAATAAATTGGGAGCCGCAAATACGATTCCGATTGCGACGATCATAAGAACGATGAGTGTTTTGCCGCGGCCAAAGTCTAGCATTCGAAACGCCGGGGGCTGCTACGTCCTTATAGACGACGGGGCCCCCGCCTCTCCTATTTGTTCTTCAAACTCAGCTCTTATCTTCGTTCGCCGGAACGGGTTCTGATTTGCTGATCACATTGGATAGCATGTCTTGTTTCACTCTCACCCGCACGTTTTCCGCAATTTCGACTTGCAATTCCCGCTCGTCCGTAAGGACCTTGGTCACGGTCCCAACGATGCCACCGTTGGTCACAACCTTGTCGCCGCGGCGAACCGCATTCAACATGGCCTGATGATCCTTCATCCGTTTTTGCTGTGGGCGGATGAGGAGAAAGTAAAAAACGACAAAAATCAGGATGATCGGAATAAAGGCGGAAAAGGCACTGCCTGTACCGGCGCCACCGGCGGCCTGGGCATATGCTGGCGCAGTAAACATAAAGGACTCTCCCGATCCGGTCTCAATGGTGGGCGGACTATACTCAGGGCACCCGGGGATGCAAAGGATCAGTTGAGGCCATTCTCCTCTTGCAGCCAGGGCCTCATTTGGTAGCGTTTCCCATGCGTTTCAAGGTTTTAGGACCTTTTTTTGATGGATCAGGATCTCACCCGTCTGTTCTCCCGCATTGCCGAGGCGCTCGACCGCCTGGCTCCGGGCCACAGCCCGTCTGATGACCTACAGTCGGCCGATGCGTTTGTCTGGGATCCGTCGGGTAGACGGCTAAAAGCAGTGCACAGCGTCAATCGCGCGCCGCTCTCTCTACTTAAGGGCATTTCCAGCCAAACGGAAACACTGCTGGCCAATACGCGCAATCATGCCGAGGGACTCCCGGCCAATAATGCCCTGTTGTGGGGCGCACGCGGCACCGGCAAGAGTTCCTTGGTCAAAGCCGTGCATGCGGATGTTAACAAAGCAAGAAATGAAAAAACCCGGCTGATCATCGTTGAGATTCACCGGGAGGACATTCCTTCCCTGCCCGATTTGCTGGATGTGCTGCGGCAAAGGGAATACCGGTGTCTCGTCTTTTGCGACGATCTGTCGTTCGAAGGCATGGATGACGGTTATAAAGCTCTCAAAGCCGTCCTCGAAGGCGGCCTCGAAGGCCGGCCGGAAAACGTGATCTTCTACGCCACGTCAAACCGGCGCCACATGATGGCTCGGGATATGATCGAAAACGAACGGGCCGCTGCCATTCACCGAAGCGAAGCGGTGGAAGAAAAAGTCTCACTCTCTGACAGGTTCGGACTTTGGCTGGGCTTCCACCACCTGGACCAAGAAACCTACTTCGACATCGTGCAGGGCTATGCCGACTACATCGGCCTCAACAGCGGCAAGGATGTTTTGCGCGCCCAAGCCAAAGAATGGAGCGTGACCCGCGGGTCTCGCTCCGGCCGCGTTGCCTGGCAATTCGTTCAACATCTCGCCGGTGAGCAGGGCAAAACCATAACCCTGCCCTAGCGTTTGTAATCAGGCGGTGAGCGGAATAATCCGCTGCCCTAGCAGACGCCCGAACGTCAGCGCCGGGGTTACACCCATGCCGTTGGTCAGTGCATGGCCAGACGTGGCGGCATTGCCGATGACTTCGCCCGCCGCATAGAGATTGGGAATGGGCGTGCCGTCTTCACGGGTGACACGGAGTTCGCCATCAACGCCGAGACCCGCATAGGACATCACGTTCCATCCCTGTAAGCGCACGGCATAAAATGGGCCGTTGGCGATTGGCACCGGCCGATGCTCCCGGCCCATGGGATCAGTTTTGCCGTAGAGCACGCCATCATTGTAAACCGCAATCTCGCGCTCGAGGTTGTAGGGGTTGACCCCGGCTTTTACACCCAATTCCGCTATGGTCGCCGCCTTGGAGAACATAGGATGATCGATGAAAGCGTCGTCGGTTTCTTCGCGTGTCATACGTGTGATGAAGGGCGACGCCGTATCATAGATTTCCTGATCGAAAATCGCCCAATGACGGTGCCCTGGCTGCAAACCGAGCATGTATTCCCGATGAGCGATACTGGGTTCGTCTTCCCGGATAAAGCGTTTACCATGAACGTTGACGTACACTTCCCAGGGCTGCCGGCGTTGCGGTGCAAGCATGGCCCCAGCGATTGACGGCGCTGGGAAGAAGTCACTTTCCAAAACCGCTCCGAACAGGGTTGCGTATTTATCGCCGCCACGGACATATCCACCCGCTCCCAAGCCGAGAGTTATGCCCTGCCCTTGGCTGAACGGATAGGCCACCTCGCAGAAGAGAGGAACACCGTGGAGGTTTTCGAACATGCGCGGATTAGAGGCACAGCCACCGCTGGTCAAAAGCGTATAGCGGCTGCGGTAATCCATGCGTTCGCCGGTATCGTTTTCGGTCATCACACCAACGACGGCGCCGGTTTCGTCTTGAATGAGATCAACCGCACCGGTGTCGAGTAATACCTGCAAGCGACCCGTCGCTTGGGCTTCTTCGATCATCGGGTCCATGATGTTTTGGAACGCCCGCGCCCGGTCTTCACTCCACTGGTACCGTCGCGTCAGGAAAGGCTCATGCCCACCACCGACGACCGGATGTCCATCCCTGATGCTGTAACCGCGGGCAGCAAACCAATTCAACGTGTCCGCTGCATTGTCCACCAGCAGGCGTGTTAGCCGCGGATCGGACGTGTGCCGGTTAATGCGCATGACATCGTCATAGTGCGCATCGGGGCTGTCTTCGATGCCTTGTTCTTTTTGCCAAACCGTACCCGCCGCCGCGACTTGTCCGGACGAACGGTCCATGGTGCCGCCCAGTTGTGGTGCGATATCGATCAACAGCACGCGAGCGCCCCGCTCCGCCGCGAACAGCGCAGCGGGCATTCCGGCGGTGCCGCCTCCAACAACAATCAAATCCCATTCAGCCTGCTGCGCCATCGCCTTGCGCGTGGCAAACGTCTGCGCGCTCAGGGCAAAGGTAGAGGCCGCGCCGGCCAAAAATGTGCGTTTGCTGATCGACGGATTAATCAAGGAAGACCGAAAGTCGTCTGACATGACTGGTTCTCCGGTAAAGGGATAGGAACAGCCATAATCGCATCTCAAGCTAAGAATGTCAGGAGCCGGCTTGAGGTTTTGGCTGTGATACGAATGCTAAGAGCTTTGCCGGCGAACCAAATGGTCCAGCGGATCGACTGCTCTCGTGCCCCGCCGCAACTCAAAATGCAGTTGGGGGCTACGCACGCTCCCGGTCTGCCCCGCTAGGGATATCTCCTGGCCCCGCTCCACGCGGTCGCCCCGTTTCACCAAAAGACGATCATTGTGGGCGTAGGCGCTCATCCAGCCGTCAGCGTGCTTAATCAGCAGGAGATTACCGAATCCTTGGAGTTCGTTGCCCGAATAGGCGACGACGCCATTTTCCGCAGCCCTAACAGTGGCACCCCGATCAACGGCGATGTTGATGCCGTCATTATGCAAACCTTTGCCAGCGGGACCGAAGTTGGCGACCACCTGGCCATCAACGGGCCAAATAAAGCGGCTGCCCGCCCGCGATGGCGGCGGCGGTGGCGCCACCGGCGGGGGTGTGGAGGTCGCGGGTCTAACACTGGAAGGACCGGACCGGGGTGACGGACGCCGAGCCTGTGTTTCATGTGTGGACAGGGTGCGCGCCGGCCCAGTCTCCCTACCGGGTTGGGAAGGCCATGATGCGAATGTATAGGACTCGGGAACGGCCAATCGCTGTCCCGGAAAGATGGTATAGGGCGGTTCAATGCCATTGGCCTGGGCGAGAGCGCGCATATCGACGCCATAACGTCTGGAAATGGCGTAGAGCGTGTCCCCGCCGCTGACCATATAGGTTTGTGGAGCCGCCAGCCTGAGAACCTGGCCGGGCTGCAGAATATAAGGCGGGCTTAAGCGATTGGTCTGGATGATCGTTTTCATCGGCACGTTATGACGGCGGGCGATCAAGTAGACACTGTCGCCGCGGCGAACGGTGACGGTGCGGGGCGGTGGCCGTTCTCCAATCAAAAAGCCGCCGCGATAATTAGGCGGCGGTTCCCACCGTGGCGCACAGCCGACGAGGAGTATCCCGACTAAAGCGAAAACAATGGTCTTTAGTGCACCATGCATGGCTGGAACGATACGAACGGTTTTAAACTTCCGCAAGATAGTTAACGTTTTCCTTAGCTGCTCCGGGCTTTTTCAAGTGCACCCATGACTGTCTTCCCCCGTGGAGAAAGCCGGTACCCCACCTTGAGACTCTCGGTCAGACCCAGTTCCTTCAGTTTGCGGACGTTCCGCTTGAACAGAGGTTTCTCATATTTCATTTCTTTGGCCAATTCCAAGGCCAGACGCGCCGGGTGCTTAGCTATCAGCGCCAAGGTCTTCCGCGTCCAAGCGCCGTGCCGGCTGGCCTTGTCCATACGGTCAAGTTTTTCGACGATCGCTGTCAGTTCGTTTGCGGTCAATTTGCTTTGTTGCCGCAAGGCAATGCGAGAGTCCGCGCCTTGGTAACTCACCTGTACGCGGTAAACTTCTCCCTTTGATCTGGAATTGAGAAACGCCTTGAGAGCATCGAGTGAAGTAAAACCGGCGCGCTTGGCATCCCTGCTTGAGATTTTACCCATATCGATAACGTCTACTTGGTCGATGGACAATTCGCCCATGCGGGTCCGCAACCGGCCTCCGGTTTTCACCGTCGGTTTGGTCCAGCGGCGAAACACGCGATCGATGGATCCATCGACAATACCTTGCAAAACGTCTTTGCGAAGGAGCATCAGTCCTCTTTGCCTTCAGGCACCCCTTCCACCAGTGGAACAAATCGGACGGGAAAGAGCTGTTCAGAGGCGACCCGAGCCTTTGTCTTGGTGACGCGGACGATCATTTGACTGATGGCCGAGGAGTCACCCACGGGAAGAACCAAAATACCGCCGTCATCGGACAACTGGGCAACCAGGTCCTGCGGCACCACGGGTGCCGCCGCCGTGACCATGATTCGGTCGAACGGTGCCTGGTGCGGCCAACCTTTCCAACCGTCACCAACAAGTGTTGTAATGTTATGCAGGGAGAGATCGGCAAATCGATTTTCCGCCGTCTTAAGCAGGTCCTGATGCCGTTCCATGGTGTAAACCCGCCGGCACAGACGCGACAGAATAGCAGCCTGGTACCCGGACCCCGTCCCCACCTCGAGCACTTTTTGACGGTCATTGGGTTCAAGGGCCTGAGTCATAAGACCCACGACCAGCGGCTGGCTGATGGTTTGTCCGCATGAGATGGGCAGAGCCCGGTTCGCCCAGGCTTGGTCGAGAAACGACTCTTCGACAAACTTTTCCCGCGGAATGCGCTCCATGGCGGACAACACACGTACGTGCGTGACCCCCGAGTTGCGCAGGTCCATGATCAGACGGATGCGGCGGGAATCCTGGTTCACTCGAGGACCTGAGCCAGTGCCGTCAAGGTCTCGTGATCCGTCAGATCAACGCGAAGCGGCGTGACAGAGATGTACCCGTCGGCGACCACGTGAAGGTCCGTTCCTTCGGTTTGCGTGTCGCTGATGCGGGGCGCGCCGATCCACATGTAGGGGCGGCCCCTCGGATCTTCCCGCAATACCAGATCGTCGCCGATTTTGTGTTTGCCCTGGCGCGCCAATTTGATTCCCTTCACTTTGCCGGTAGGGCATTCGGGGAAGTTTATGTTGATAAGAGTGTCTTTGTTCCAACTCGCCTTGCATACGGAGCGAATCAAGTCTGTGGCATACTTTTCCACAGTCTCCCAGGCGGCTTTTCCGTTCATCGCCTGGCTCAAAGCAATCGCGGGGACACCTTGCAACGTCGCTTCCAATGCGGCCGCGATGGTGCCCGAATAGTGTACGTCTTCGCCAAGGTTTTCCCCCATGTTGATCCCGGATAACACAAGGTCGGGAGGGCTCCCCTCTATTATATGCTGAACCGCCACCATGACGCAGTCGGTCGGCGTGCCATCTATCATATAACGTTTCTCGCCGAGCTGCGTGGGGCGCAACGGTTTGTGAAGGGTCAGGGAGTGCCCGGCACCGCTCTGCTCATGCGCCGGAGCCACCACCCAGACGTCATTGCTTAAACTATGGGCGATCTCCTCCAAGACTTTGAGACCCGGCGCGTCAATGCCGTCATCGTTGGAAAGCAAAATGCGGCAAGACGAAAGATCTTCAACGGGCGTGAACATGAAAGCGCGGCGTCAATCACCGGGTGGAGACAGAATATCTTGTCCACCCATGTATGGCTTAAGCACATCAGGCACCGCCACACTGCCGTCGGCTTGCTGATAGTTTTCTAGTACCGCAACGAGGGTACGGCCAACGGCAAGGCCAGACCCATTGAGGGTATGGACGAACTGCGTGCCTTTCGCCCCCTCCTCCGGTTTATAGCGGGCGTTCATGCGACGAGCCTGAAAGTCCTGACAGTTGGAGCAGCTCGAGATCTCACGGTACCGGTCCTGACCGGGCAACCACACCTCAAGGTCATAGGTGCGATGGGAACCGAAGCTAATGTCTCCACAAGACAAAGCCATCACCCGGTACGGCAATTCCAATTTTTGCAGAATGCCTTCCGCGCACTCAGTCATTCGTTCCAATTCCGCTTCTGATTGATCAGGCGTCACGATGGATACCAGTTCCACCTTTTCGAACTGGTGATTGCGGATCATGCCCCGGGTGTCTTTGCCAGCGGCGCCCGCTTCCCGGCGGAAGCTCGGAGTAAAGGCGGTCAAGCGCATCGGCATGTCGTTAGCGTTGAGAATTTTGCCGGCAGCCATGTTGGTCAAAGACACTTCCGCCGTTGGAATCAACCACAGACCATCCTGGGTGCGGTATTGGTCCTCGCCAAATTTGGGCAACTGACCGGTAGCAATAAGTGCATCGTCCTTGACCAACAGAGGAGGATTGACTTCCGTATATCCGTTTTCCTGGGTGTGAACATCGAGCATGAACTGGGCCAATGCCCGTTCGAGGCGGGCGACAGCGCCGGAAAGTACGACAAAGCGGGCACCCGACATGGACGCCGCCGTTTCAAAATCCAAACCGCCCAAGCCCGCGCCAATATCGACGTGATCCTTGATCTCGAAATTGTGCTGTTTGGGTTCTCCAACACGGCGCAGTTCCACATTGTCGTCTTCGGTCAACCCTTCGGGGACTTCGGCATGAGGAATGTTGGGC
Organism: Rhodospirillaceae bacterium; assembly: GCA_965207985.1. Classification (GTDB taxonomy): domain Bacteria; phylum Pseudomonadota; class Alphaproteobacteria; order Rhodospirillales; family Rhodospirillaceae; genus CBDBND01. Next base: position 167,276 of record CBDBND010000034.1, read on the forward strand.
AACCCCAACAGCAAGGTGCGTATCTCGTCTGAAAGATCCCGTTGGACCTCTTCGAGAGTGGCCATTTCATCCTTCATGGCCGACACCTGCGCCATCAACTCTGAGGCGTCACCCCCTTCTTTTTTAACCTGACCGATTTTCTTGGAGGTGTCGTTGCGTTCCGTCTGCAGATTTTGCAGACGCGTGACCGACTCCCGGTGACGTTTGTCCAGGTCGAGCACTTGGGCCGCGTGAGGGTCCACGCCCCGGCGCCTCAACCCGGCATCAAAAGCATCCGGATTATCGCGTATCCATTTGAGGTCAAACATGAGAAATCAGGTGGCCGGGATCGTTCACTAAGAACGCGGGTTATACGGAACGCCAAGCAAAGCGTCCAGCAATAGCGCTGAAAATCGGCAGAATTAAGTGGATTGGCCTGTATTGGAAGGCCTGATCAGGCCTCGTTGAAATCCGTATCGTCAAAGTCGTCGTCGTCCGCATCCACAGCCCAGGCCTCTTCTCTTTTCCGCTCGACAATACGGCAGGCATAGATGCTCATTTCATAGAGCAGCCACATGGGAAGGGCCAAGCCGATCTGACTGATGACGTCGGGCGGCGTGACAATGGCGGCAAAAACGAAAAAGCCAACGATGGCGTATTTGCGCCGTTCCGCAAGACCATCGGCGGAGACGATGCCGACCCGGGCCAGAAGCACCAAAACGACCGGCAATTGAAAACTGATACCGAAAGCAAAGATCAGCTTCATGACCAGGCTAAGATAATCCCCAACCCTAGCCTCGAGCTCTATTGGCAGGACGCTTTCATCCACCCCCGTTTGAAAATTCAAAAGAAACCGCCACGCCAAGGGCATGACGAAGTAGTAGACAAATGCTGCGCCTATAACGAAAAGGATGGGACTAGCAACGAGAAACGGTGCCAATGCGCCTTTTTCGTGCTTGTAAAGTCCGGGCGCAATAAACAGCCAGATCTGGGTGGCGAAGACGGGGAAACTAATAAAAGCAGCGGCGAAAAATCCAACCTTGATCTGTGTGAAAAAAGCTTCCGTCAGCGCCGTATAGATCATGCGGTTGGTACCGCCGACCTCTTCCATGATTTTCGCCAACGGGGTGACGAGAAAATCGTAGAAGGGCTGTGCGAAATAAAAGCAAACAAAAAATGCAAACAAAAACCCGACGATCGACCACATCAAGCGATTGCGCAGCTCCATCAAATGATCGAGCAGCGGCATGGTATGGGAGTCGGGGTTCTCCGCCATTCGGTTTACGCGGGCCCAGCAGCGGCTGGGGGCGTATCTGCCGGTTCAGAAGCCGGCTTCGCGGACTCAGATTCCGAAGGTTTCAATTCTGGCCCCGGGATCGTCGGGGGCTTGGACTCAGTTTGCTTTTCTGGAGCACTGACGGACGCAGTGGGTGAAGGTCCCGCAGCAGTTTTAATGTCGTTCATTTCACGGCGGGCATCGGCCATCGTGTCATTAAGCTCTTTGGTCGTCTCGTTGAGTTCTTTGGTCAGTTCACCACCTGGATCTACCGTCTCGTTGATCAGTTTGTTCATGTCCTGATTCTTTATGGAGCGGACCGTGTTTTTGACCTCATCGAGCTCGGCTTCGCGAATGAGATCATCCATATGGCCTTGAAATTCCGAGGCCAAGCGGCGCGCTTTCCGCATGAAGCGGGCAATCGACCGCATGGCGTGGGGCAATTCTTTCGGCCCCAGCACAAGGATCATCAATACTGCGACGAACGCGAGTTCCCACCAACCGAAATCGAACATGGGACTATTGCCTCATGCGTTGCAAAATAAGAAGCCTGGACGGTGAAAGACGGTGCTTATCCCGGCCTTAGGCACGGGAGGCTTCGTCTTCCTCTTTCGCCATGGCGGTTTCGTTGCCTTCTTCGCTGTCGATCGCCTTGGTTTCTGCCGTTTCGGCTTCGTCATCCTTGAGGCCGGACTTAAACGCCTTAACGCCTTTGGCAACGTCACCCATCAACGCGGGGATTTTGCCTTTGCCAAAAAGCAGCAGCACCACGACCAGGACAACGATCCAGTGCCAAATACTAAACGAACCCATGTCTTTGATTCTCCATGGTTTTCTTGCAAGAAGGATGGGCAGATCATCGCAGAAAGCATGAATGGCCGCAATCCTGGCCGATGGCGCGCCCTCCTGGGGCCTTACTTAAGGCCGAAATCAAGGGCTCGCAAGGGAATCCGGCCTTTTCACCTGGCTAAAAGCCGCATTTTGATAGGGATTTTGGCAAGCTAGCGAACGATGCCGGAGCTATTGGGATATTACGAAGCCCTGTCCGAAGGTGGCCCGTCGTCTTCCATCAGCGGCTCGAGCACTTCGTCGGACTCGTCCGTGTCGAAGAGAAGGGTGTCCTCCTCTTCTGCACGGGCCGTATAGGAAGCGACCCCCCGGCGTGCATCCAGCAAACCTGCAGCCTTGAGTTCTTCTACGCCCGGTAGGTCGTTGAGAGATTCAAGACCGAAGTGATCCAGAAACGCCTCCGTGGTGCCCCATGTGGTCGGCCGTCCCGGAGTTTGCCGTTTGCCTTTTGGTTTGATCCAACCTTCTTCAAGGAGGATATCCAGGGTGCCGCGGCTAATGATGACGCCGCGAATCTCTTCGATCTCAGCGCGTGTCACCGGCTGATGATAAGCGATGATGGCGAGAGTCTCCAACCCGGCTCGGGACAATTTTCTGGGAACGATCTTTTCCAGTTTAAGGCGGTCGCCAAGATCAGGGGCGGTGCGAAAATACCATCTAGATCCGGCCCGGGTCAGTTCGACGCCGCGGCCCTTATACATGGCCTTGATCTTTTTAAGGATCGCCGCCACATCGGCATCCTCACCCAGACGCTCTTTGATGCTCCGTTCGGTTACCGCCGAGGCAGAGGCAAACAACAGAGCCTCGACCAGGCGCACATCCTCATCGGCAACATCAGCATCCGTCTGATCGTTGTCGGCAACGAGGTCAAAACCTTCCGATTGTTCAGCGGGGTCAGAACCGGTCATGAGGGCTCCACAGGTTCAGGCCGGTTGGCCGGTTTAAGGTAAATGGGTGAATACAGACCGCCATCTTGGCGGATGTCAGCTTTACCGATACGGACCAATTCAAGGGCTGCCAATAGGGTCGTACTGACCGCCGAACGGCGCTTGAAGGGTGACATATGTCCCGCTGGAAGGAAGGCGTTCAAGGTCGTCCAATCGGGAACATTGGGCAAATAGTCGCGCAGGCGTTCTATGGCTTCATCGATGGAATAGAGGTCGATGGGTTCGATATCAAGGGCAGCCGCTTCAGCTTCCTGACGGGAGCGTGCGTACCCACGCAAGAGGTCGTACAACGAAATATCGTAGACAGACCGGTACGTTGTAGGCAGCCCTTCCGGGTCGCCACGGGTGAAGAACGCCTGTCCCTTGCGTGGAAGCTCTATCAACTTCTGACCGGCATCCCGCATAGCCTGTAAACGAATGAGCTGATAGCGCAGTGCCTCCGCCATTTCGGCAGCGCTTGGATCTTCTTCCACTTCCTTGGGCAGCAAGAGTTTCGACTTCAGGAAGGCTAGCCATGCCGCCATCACCAAATAGTCAGCGGCCAGCTCAAGGTAATGGGTGCGCGCTTCTTCGACGAACTGAAGATACTGCTCCGCCAGGTCGAGAATAGAAATGTGAATGAGATCGACTTTCTGCTCCCGCGCCAGGGCGAGCAAAACATCGATGGGTCCTTCATATCCGCTCAGATTGAGGACCAGATCTGACGAAGAACCGCCCGGCCCCGGCGATGCCGGATGGGCGTCTTCTTCAAACGGCGGACGATCGTCCATGGGCGGTCGTTTTCCCTATGCTTTCCCTATATGAGCCCAGCCAATACAGCGATGGCTGAAACAACGGCTTCGACAATGGGCAGAATGACCCAAACGAACGGCCGGATAGGTACGCCGATAAGCGATCCAAGCCAAGGCAGGCCAATAAGGACACCGATAAGCAGCACAATGCCGTATTTTTCCAGCCGCGCCAAGCGCCGCGCCGGACCGGCTGGCAAGAGCCCAACGGCGATCCGGCCACCGTCCAAAGGCGGCAGAGGAATTAGATTAAAAACACAGAGTATGACGTTAAGAAATAAGCTGTTTCTGAGTGTCTCAAAAGTCCAATCACCGGCCGCTTCAGGCAGGGACGGCACAATGTAAAGCAACCTGGTCGAAACCAGAGCCAAGAAGAGGTTCATGGCTGGCCCAGCGGCCGCCACCCAGACCATGTCCCTTTTGGGGTGGCGCAGACGCCTGAAATCAACCGGTACCGGTTTGGCCCAGCCAAAAACAAAAGGAGAGGTCACGGCCAGAAACAAGGGCAGGATCACCGTACCGACCGGATCCACATGCCGGATGGGGTTAAGGGAAATCCGGCCTTGTTCCTTGGCCGTGCTATCGCCAAACCAATTGGCCACGTAGCCGTGTGCGGCTTCGTGCAAGGTAATGGCCAGAATAGCCGGTATGACCCATGTGGAGATGGTGTAGAGCACCGATAGCTTCCTTAGGTAGCTGCTTCGAGCAGAGTGGCAACCTCAAACGCCACGGCGGTTCGATCGATCTCCACCCGGGGGTTACCACGGTACGCGTCGATTTTCTCCGCCGCAGCCGCGGCTCGATCCGACAGTTCAGTGCAGCCTGCTGCCACTTGCCGCATTTCGCTCAGTTCGCCGCTGCAATGCAAAGCGATATCACAGCCTGCGTCGAGGCATTGCACCGCACGGTCCAGAAAACTTCCGCTGAGCGCTTTCATGCCGAGATCATCGCTGAAAAGTAGGCCTGAAAATCCGATCCGCTCCCGGATGAGGGTTTTGATCATCTTTTCAGATAAGGTTGCCGGTCTGTCGCGGTCCACTGCCGTGAAGACCACATGGCCGGTCATGGCGGTCACGGGAAGGTCCGCGACTGTGCGAAACGGGTGAAAATCCGTTTCGATGAGGTCCTCAACCGCCACCTCCACCACCGGAAGTGTTTCATGGCTATCGACCAGTGCCCGACCATGGCCGGGAAGATGTTTGATCACAGGCACGACGCCGGCGTCGATGAGCCCGTCACAAGCCGCTACCGCAAGCTCTGCGACCACAGATGGGTCTTCGGATAGAGCCCGGTCGCCGATGACGTCGTGGGCAGTGGGTACGGGAACGTCGAGACAAGGGGCGCAATCCACATCAATGCCAAGTTCTGTCAATTCAACGCCGATCGCCTGCATATTCATACGCAACGCTTTGGCGGCTTGGTCAGGATTGCGTTCAAACAGCCGGCCGAAATGGCGCATCGGCGGCGCCGTCCTCCAGTAAGGCGCCCGCAGTCGTTGTACACGGCCTCCCTCTTGGTCGATGAGAACCGGCGCAGTGCGATCGACACAACGGCGTAAGTCTGCGACGAGAGCCCGTACCTGATCGGGCGTATCAATGTTGCGGGCGAACAGTATGAAACCAAAGGGATCGGTTTCTTTGAAAAAAGCCCGTTCATCATCTGTCAGAGTTTGGCTGGAACAGCCAAAAACGGCGGCCAATGGCCGGGGCGAAACCCTATTCGTTGCGGACAACGAGGCACCCCACATCTTCGGCGGCCAGCGCTTGGCACAGCGTATCGGCCGCAGTCCTGTTTTCCAGAGGCCCGGCGCGCAGACGATAGAATATGCCGCGCTCACCGAGATCGGCCCGCACGACCAACGGCTCAAAGGCGCCCAGCAACTCCGGCAACCGTGTTTGAACGCGGGTCCATTCACCGAGGGCAGCTTCTTCCGAGCGAAGAGCGGCAATTTGAATGAGATAATCTCCCGACAGGGCCGCAACCATGCTTTCGAGTGATTGTGCCGATGGTTCCTGAGTTTGCACCGGCGCCGGTTGGGAAGCTGGTGCAGTCTCAACTTGAACCGGAGCAGTCGGTTCGGCGGCTGGCTGCGCTGGTACCGGTTGGGACTCTGATTCTGGCGCTGGTACAGGTTCGGTTTCCGCTACTGCAGGCGGGGACGCGGACTGACTCTCATCGGGCCCACTGTCAGCGGCATTAACCTCAGGAGTTTGAGCTTCCGGACTCGCAGGCTGCGGTGCTCTCGGTCTTTCCGGTGGCGGGAGAATGTTTTCCACGCCAGCTTCAGGCGCCGTACTGCCAAGGCGCTCGTAGACGAGCTTGTCTTGGTTCTCAACTTGCATGCCGCCGGGATCTTCCGGGCGGACCTTATAGGGTTCAGGTTCGGCAACGATGAGAGGCGTTGCCCCCCGGTTTACGCCGCCTCCCGGACCAAATACGAACCAAGCCGCCGTTCCGGCGATGACGGCGCCAAACACCACACCGACGACGAGACCGATGGTTCTGCCGCGCCCACCGGCCTGATCCCGGCCGTAGTAGTCATCATCGAACACAGGATCGGTAAAGGAACTACCGCCCTCATCCTTTCCGTCACTTTGACGCAAGGGTGTGCGCTGAAAACGCATCGGGTCTGGCATCAGCGCATCTCCTCCACCGGTTCAACACCGAAAACATGCAGCCCAGACGCTATCACCAGTGCGACGGAGCGGACAAGCGCGAGACGGGCCAGCGAACGGACAGGATCATTGGGCAAGAGAAAACGCATTTCCTCATTATCATTGCCGCGATTCCATAGGGCATGAAATTCTGCCGCAAGGTCGTACAGGTAGAAGGCCAGGCGATGAGGTTCGTGTGCTTCGGCTGCGGCTTCCACCGTCCGCGGCCAGGCGCTGATGGTGCGCATCAGGGAAAGCTCATCGGGATCGGCACAAAGCGTTAAATCAGTTCCCGCCAACGCCTCGTTGGACAGGTCAACATCCGCAAGCGCTTCCGCGGCATGCCGGAACACGGAACAAATGCGGGCGTGGGCGTACTGCACGTAGAACACAGGATTGTCGCGGGATTTTTCCGTCACTTTGGCATAGTCGAAATCCAGCGGCGCATCGTTCTTGCGGGTGAGCATGATGAAACGGACCACGTCTTTGCCGACCGCGTCGATCAGATCCCGCAAAGTGACGAAGGTGCCCGCCCGTTTGGACATTTTCACCAACTCCCCTTTATCGAAGACTTTAACGAGCTGGCAAATTTTGACGTCTAGATGTCCATCTCCCTTCGACAGCGCTTTCACAGCAGCCTGCATGCGTTTGACATACCCACCATGATCCGCGCCCCACACATTGATCATGTCTTTGAAACCGCGATCAAATTTGTCTCGATGATAGGCGACATCTGAAGCGAAATAGGTCCAGCTGCCGTCGGATTTTTTGAACGGACGGTCGGTGTCGTCCCCAAATTGGGTTGCCTTAAACAACAATTGCGGACGCGCCTCCCAATCGTCTGGTTTCTTCCCTTTTGGCGGTTCGAGCACACCCGTGTAGACCAGACCCTCTTTTTCTAGATCCGCAATAGCGCGATCAACGTCTCCCGAATTGACCATCTCGCGCTCGGATCGAAAGACGTCTTGTTCAACACCAAGGACCTGCAGGTCATCGCGGATCATGTCCATCATGTGCGTGATGGCGAAATCCCGGATGGGATCAAGCCATTGCGCTTCGGGGAGATCAGCCCACTTGTCCCCGTCCCGTTCGGCAAGGTGTGAGGCCGTGTTTTTGAGGTAGGTCCCGGCGTACTCCATCTCTCCCGCTTCAACAGCGACGTCGAAGTCGTTTTCGCTTTTCTGTCCGAGATGTTCGAGATAGCGAAAGTGCAACGCCCGGGCCAACGCATCCACCTGTGTACCGGCATCGTTGATGTAATACTCCTTGGTGACCGCATACCCCACCTTGGTCAGAAGGGCTGCCAATGCATCGCCAAAGACGGCACCCCGCGCATGAGCAACGTGCATGGGGCCGGTGGGATTGGCCGAGACATATTCCACGTTTACCGGTGTATCGGCGCCCATGGTGGAATCGCCAAAGTGGGCACCGACAGACAAAACGTTCCTAATCACGTCGTGCCAAACGGAATCGCTCAGTTTGAGGTTGATAAAACCGGGGCCAGCCACATCGACAGAAACAATTTCGTCGAGCTTTTGCAGATAGGGTTTGAGACCTTCCGCCAGATTCCTCGGTTTCATCCTCGCTTGCTTGGCCAGGACCATGGCCGCGTTGGTCGCCATGTCGCCATGGGACGGGTCTCGCGGCGCCTCAGCCGTAACCGCATCCGCCTTGAGATCTTTTGGCAATACGCCGTCCTGGGCGGCGTGTTCGATGACGGAATGGATCTGGTTTCGAACTAAGTCAAAAACGTTCATGTCACTAAAGTTCCAAACCGACTGTTGTGCTCATCAAGGGCGAACCGGTCCGTCATTCCGGCGATGTAATCTGCGACACGGCGGGCCGTCTTGAGCCCCCCTGGACCGTCCATATTGATCTGCCAATCGCCGGGAAGCTGGTCCGGCTCATTGTGGAACAGTTCAAAGAGATCGGTCACCACCTGCGTCGCCCGTTCAGACATACGCATGACACGGTCATGCCGGTACATATTGGGAAACAGAAATCCCTTCAAGGCCTTATCGTTCTCGGTCATGGCATCTGAGAAGCCAACCAGGGTTTCGCCCAAATCATGAACGTGGCCGGCTGATTGGGGCGACAGTTTTTCGGTGCGTTTGGCGGTTTCTCTAAAAACGTCATTGACCATTTCCCCAATCAACTGCCGCACGATCTCATGGACGATGCGGCGTTGATCAAGATCGGGATAGGTTTTTTGGACAACCGCGACAACGGGTCCGATGAGGGGCACGTCGGAAAGGTCATCCAATGTGAACAGACCCGCCGTCAGGCCGTCATCAATGTCGTGCGCGTTGTAGGCAATGTCGTCGGCGACGGCCGCTACCTGCGCTTCCGCAGAGGCAAAGCGGTCCAACTCCAAATCATGGTCTTCAACATATTCCTGAATGGCCAAGGGAATGGGCGCCATTGCATCCGCCCCCAACAATGGACCATTGTGTTTGACCAGCCCTTCCAAGGTTTCCCACGTGAGGTTGAGACCGTCGAAGGCGGAATACCGGTGTTCCAATTTGGTCACGATGCGGAGCGCTTGGGCGTTGTGGTCGAAGCCGTTGTATTCGGCCATGCAGACCTGAAGGGCATCCTCGCCCGCGTGACCGAAACAGGTGTGTCCCAAGTCATGGGCCAAAGCCAGCGCCTCGGCCAAATCCTCATTCAAACCAAGAAATCGGCTGATGGACCGGGCAATCTGCGCCACTTCCAAGCTGTGCGACAGACGTGTGCGGTAGTTGTCACCTTCGTGGAAAACAAACACCTGGGTCTTGTAATTCAACCTTCTAAAGGCGCTCGAATGGATGATCCGATCCCGGTCGCGCTGGTACGGCGTACGGGTCTCGGCATCCGGTTCGGGATGAAGACGGCCCCGGGACTGTTCTGGTTGGACGGCAACGTGAGTCAGGCAATCCCTAAGACCCTGCAAGGCTTGAGTCATGGGCGGACCCTATAGGAGCCCGGTTTTTCAGGCAATCAGCGCCCGTGCTTGATGCCCTGCCCGGCCATGCCTACATTACGGTCACGACCCTTAGGATGTGACCCATGAACGAACTCAGCCCTTCGCCTTCCATCGCCTTGACGGAACGGGCCGCCATCAAAGTCCAGAGCCTCATCGACGATGAGGGCGATGACAGCCTGATGCTGCGCCTCAGTGTCTCCGGCGGCGGCTGTTCGGGTTTTTCATACGGCTTTAGCCTTGATAGCGAGACCACGGCAGACGACAAGGTGTTTGAATTCCACGGTGTGAAACTGGTGATCGATGACATGTCCTTGGACCTGCTGGGCGGTTCCGAAATCGATTACGTGGAAGACTTGCTGGCGTCCTCGTTCCGGGTCTCCAACCCCAACGCCAGCTCCACCTGCGGCTGCGGAACGTCGTTCTCGCTTTAAACTGATTTAGAAATTGCGGTACCTGGCCCAGTCGGAGCAATGCTCCTGCAGGACGCCATAGGCTGCCGGTGTGTCGATGGCGGCATTGCGCCGGCGTTGTTCTCGTTTGAATTCGGATATGACCGGCTCGACCCGCTCCTGTAACTCCTGAATAGCCCGTCGCGCGCCGGTATCGACACTGGGCGCGAACAACGGCGGCATGACCGCCAATTGTTGCTCCAAGGACCGGCGGATGCGGGGGCCGAATTCCCGGACGACGCTATTGTTGATGGCCACATGCTCGTTCTCGTGATCCAGAATGGTGCGGTATTCACACGTGCCGACGGGATATTCGCGGCCGATATAAACCTCGAATTTTTCAAAGCCGAAATCGGCCCGCACTTCTTCAAGATAAACGCAGTAGCCGCCCCGCCGCCGCGGGATGGAGCGGGTTGACGCCGCGAGGGAGAGGGCGATTTCGGCATAGGTAATGCCGATGGCATTGGTATGAGATTGGCCGACGCTTTGTCCCGGCCTCATGTAGAGCTGACGAACATCGTTAATGGGTAGAGAGTGATTGTATTTGGGCGGGATGATTGTGGTGTCAAAACTGAGCCGCACGCCGCTTCTGTAAGGATCACAGAGTTCCGACTGGGCAAGGGTCTGATTGTTCAGAACTAAAGCTATAAAAAGCAGGACCAACGCGTGCATGGCGCTCATGCTACCTGTAAAAAGAAGAGCCCGGAACCGTAAGGCTCCGGGACGCCAAATAAAGATGGGCCCGGAACTTTGCAGTTCCGGGCCCGGGATCCCCTCCCCTGTGACGGGATCTTAGAAGGTGATGTTGGTCCTGAGGCCGAAGGTGCGTTTCTCTTGCGGAGAAACCGTTGAACCACGGAAACCACCAAAATTAAAGGTGTGGTGCTGGAAGTGGGCACCTTGAGTGACAGTCTGCCACGCCGTTTCCTGGAACAGGTTGCGGACAAAGAATTCAAGGCGGAGATCCTCCCGCTGCACACCAATACGAGCGTTGGTGACAAACCAGGATGGACCTCTGACCAAATTGTCCACGTCGCCCCAGTAACTGCCGGAGTATGAGAAGTCGGCCCTGGCGTACCAGTCCCACGTGTTGTTGAGGGCGTCCCGGTAGGTGGTCGACAGGTTGGCCATGACACCCGGATACCGCAGCGTCTTCAGACCCTTCAGGTTGATGAAGCCGCCATTTCTCTGGATGGAGGACCGGCTCTGCAGTTCGGTTATCTTGTTGTCCTGCAGACTGACGTTGAGCTGGGTATCCCAGTTCTCGGTGAAGGCCATGCCGGATTCGAACTCCAGACCCCAGAATTCGGAGCTGCCGCCGACACTGACGCCTAGGGTATTCGGGAATGGGTTGGGTAAGCGGTCACGCAGGAGCGGGTCTTCGGAGTCCCGCACCCAGGAAATCGTCAACCCATAGGGCCGGTTTTTCCACTCGTACCACCAGGCTGTCAGGTTAAACCGGGCCCGGCCATCCATCAGCGTCTGCTTCCAGCCGATCTCGGCCGCGTCTAGTTCCTGAGTTGGCGTCGCCGCCGCGAACTGTCCTTCAGACAACTGCGAACGGATCTGATCACACTCGGATGCCGTCGACAGTTCCCCTGTGACCGGAGACGTATACGGCTGAAGGAAAGTGTCCTCGCTACACGTGGCCAGCAGACCATTGGTCGTGCCGGGCAGAACCCCGCGGGAGGCCTGGATATAGACCGTGGTCTCGTCCGTCGGCCGGTAGTTGAGGATGAAACGGGGCACCCAGTCTTTGTAGGTGACTTGGTTGAAGAAGGTTGCTTCACCAGCGGTGCGCTCGTCTTCGGAGTAACGCAGTTCGATATCGAGGGTCAGCTCTTCGGTGATGTCATAAGAGACGGAGCCAAAGATACCCAACACCTTGGCGACGTTGCCCGACGTGGCCGGCAGGGTGAAGATACCCGGTCCGCCGCCACATGCAGGGGCCGTGCCCGGAGGGGCCGTACCCGGTATGATGGTAAAGCACGATTGCAAGAGCAATCCGCCGGCGCCGCTGGTGATGAACTCCTGGTCCGAGTAGTTCACGCCGATAAGGCCGCGCAGTCTGTTGTCTACCGGTGAAGCGACGCGTGCTTCCACGCTCCAGTCCCGCCCGAATTTCGGGTCGGTGGAATACCAGGACTGGACGTCGCTTTGGTCGTAGTCGCGCAGGAAGTTCAGACCCATGTCGTTCCAGCCGCCGAGGAAGGTGGCGGTCCAACCTTCCAGACGTCCAGTGAAATCGTAGTCCATGTTCAACGACAGGCGGATCTGATCGCGGACCAGGCCGAAGCGGTCAATGCTGGGCACGCTTTTGACGAACTTGTCGTCGATGAGGAATTCGCGGAGCGCATCCGGTTGCGGGCCGAACAACAAGGCGCCGGTGGACACCACAAAGCCGACCCGGTCGAAGGCCAAATTGGATGGCCGCAAGGAGGTCTCACGGGACAGCGGGATCAAACCGCTTTTGAATGTCGGCGGCTGACCGCAAAGCATGCGGTCGGGGAAGAAGGTTTCCTTGGCGGTCCCTTCGTCATTGAAGCGCTCAACCGGCGTTGTTCCGCCACAACTGTTGAACTCATCCCCAGTGATGAGACCGGAGACCGGCGAACCGTCGTCGTCCCGTTGGTAGTAGGCACGCGCCTTGAAGGAAAGATTCTCCGTCGGCTCACCGTAAAGCACACCGCTGATGAAACTGGAGGATTCTGACCCCAGCGTACCACCGTCCGTCGCCGTCCACTCGCCACCGCGGCTGTACAAGCGCGCATTCACTTGCAGCGCGATCTTGTCTTCCACCAAAGGCATGGAGGTCAGCAGATTGAAATCGAACTTTTCATAGGTCGCCGCCTGGGCGTCGATCTTGGTTTCGTATTCCGTCAGCGACGGGTTCTTGGTGATGAAGTTGATCGCACCGGCGAAAGTGTTGCGACCGAAGAAGGCTGACTGCGGCCCTTTGATCACCTCGACCCGCTCGAGATCTTGCAGGCCGATGGAACTGGCCGTGCCCAGTACGAAGATGCCGTCAACAAACAGCGAGGTCGGTTGCAAGTGGTCAAGGGACGAACCGGATGACACACCGCGCAGGTTGATCAGGGAGTCAACACGGCCGGCCCGGAAGGCGGAACGGCGGTTGAAAAACTGCATCCCGGCCGTTTGCAAGGCCAGGTCGCCAAGATCTTGGATGCCGGCGTTTTCGATGTCCGCCGCCGTAAAGGCGGTGATGGCCAGCGGAATGTCCTGCAAACTTTCATCGCGCCGACGGGCGGTAACGACGATTTCTTCCAGCGCACCGATTTGCTGAGCAAATGCTGGAGTAGAAACCGAGTCCGTTCCGACGACTGCTGCGAATGCCGCAGAGCCCATTAGAGTGGACTTGATCCAGTGTGATCGCATGATGTGAACCCCCAAAATAGAACCCCAGTAAACTCAGGGTACAGTCTTCCCCGTTTCGCGGAAAATGGGAACAAAACATTCCCCTTAGAACTTTAGACCGGACCAATTTTTTTGAGTCGTTGCAGATTTACAACGGTCTGTTCAGAGCCGAAATCCTGCGCTATGAGGCATCCGTTTTAAGTTTTGAGCACCCCAATGATCAAAATCGCCACCTGGAACGTCAATTCGATTAAGGCACGGCTGCCTAACGTCCTGATTTGGCTGAAAGAATTCGACCCGGACGTGGTCCTGCTGCAGGAAATCAAGACCCTGGACGAAGCCTTCCCCAGGCTCGAACTTGAGGACGCGGGGTATACGGTCGAAAGCCATGGCCAGAAGACCTACAACGGGGTGGCGATCCTGGCGAAATCTCCGATTGAAGATGTGTGCTGTGGCCTACCGGGAGACGATGGCGACGAACAGGCCCGCTATATGGAAGGCACCGTGTTCGGCAACGTCAGAGTGGCATCGATCTATCTGCCCAACGGCAATCCCATTGGCGGTGAGAAATTCTGCTACAAGCTGGCCTGGATGGATCGCCTCTACACCCATATTCAAAACTGCCTGGATACGGAAGAAGCCTATGTCTTTGGCGGCGATTACAACGTAATTCCCAATGACGATGATGTGTATGACGCCAAAGCCTTTGCCAAGGACGCCCTGGCCCAGCCGGAAAGCCGGTGCCGCTTTCAGGCGATCAAGCATCTCGGGCTTACTGACGCTTTCCGTACGTTCAATCATGCGCCCCACCAGTATTCCTATTGGGATTATCAGCGCGGTGCCTGGCAAAAGGATCACGGCCTGCTCATCGACCATCTGCTGTTGTCTCCTCAGGCGGCGGACCGGCTCGACAGCGCAGGCATTGACCGGAATCCGCGGGGCCAGGAAAAGGCCTCTGATCACACCCCTGTCTGGTGCTGCCTGAGAGAAGAATAGTTGGCTATATTGTGGCTGCGGGTCCGGCAGGCAATCGGTCCTGCCACAGCACTTGAATCCGGAGTCCTACGGACCTGTAATGATTGAAAAATATGGAATCGCAAAATTGGCGATAAGGAAGCCCCATGACGCAGCTGAAATCGACAAAATCAATAACCCGTCGCGACTTTTCCAAGACTCTCACTGTGGCGGCGACAGTGGCAGCCGTACCAGCTTTGACCCAAACACCTCGTGCCAAGGCAGCAGAGACCATGATGACCAAAAAGATCCCCTCCTCCGGTGAAGATCTGCCGGTGGTCGGTCTGGGCACGGCCAGCTCGTTTATTGTCAGCCGGTCCGACGATGACGCCATGGCGCAGCGCAAAGAGGTGATCAGAACGCTGTTAGATAAAGGCGGCACCATCATCGACACCGCCCCCTCTTACCGGGGTTCGGAAGGCGTGGTCGGGGATCTCTGCCGCGACCTTGGTGTTACGGATGATTCTTTCCTCGCCACCAAGGTGCGCAAGGAAGGAGAACGGGAAGGACTGGACGAACTGAATGCCTCGTTCGGCCTTCTCTACAGAGACAACATCGATCTCATCCAGGTGCACAATCTGGTGGATACGGACCGCAAGCTCGGCACCATGCGGGAATGGCAGCAAGACGGCCGGTACCGCTACATTGGCATCACCCATTGGCGTCCCGGCGCCCAGGATGCCTTGGTGCCGGTGATGGAAAACCAGAGGGTCGATTTCGCCCAATTCCAGTACAACATCGAAGAACGCAGCGCTGAGGACCGTTTGCTTCCGGTCTGCGCAGAACGGGGCGTGGCCACCATGATCAATGTTCCTTTCGGCCGGGGCCGCCTCTTCGGCGCGACGCGCGGCATGGACGTCCCGGAATGGGCCCAGGAATTCGCCCCGACCTGGGGACAGTTCTATCTCAAATTCATCCTCTCCCATCCGGCGGCCACCTGCGTCATTCCGGCCACCAGCAAGCCGAGGAACATGGCCGACAACGCCGGTGCCGGTCAGGGCCGTTTGCCGGATGCTCGCGAGCGGCAGCGGATGATCGATTGGGTGGAAGCGCTTTAGTTCATAGCGCACTATGTAAATAGCGCAGGCGCGGGGCTATTGGTCGAGAAAATCCCGTACCACGGCCGCCGTCTCATCCGCATGAATGTGAAGAAAACCGTGGGTCCAGCCCGGCAAGTCGTGGATGCGGCCGTTTTGAATGAACGGTGCCGCCCGGGGTGTGACCTCCCAGACATCGTCTTCCGGGTTCAGCACCAGAAGCGGATGAGTGGTCGCCTTTAAGGCGTCTGGAAAATCGTAAGCAAAAGCCGCGCGGAAGCCCCAATGGGAGATGGGCGCCTGAACATGGCTGTTGAAGAAAACGCGCCAGCCGGTTTCCCCTTTGGGAACGGTGGGCCAGAACTCCTCAAAGAAGGCGTAGCGCTCTGACAGCTTGGCCGCCTGTTCATCCAAGGGAATGGCCGCCTGCGTCTCCAAAAATTCAGCGATTTCCGCGAATTCTTCTTGTGTGTGCATCAGCGCCGAGATGATCACCAGCCGCCGGGCCAGATCCGGCTGCTGCCGCGCCAGTTCTAGCGTCGTCGCCGATCCGGTGTGGTACCCCATGACGTCGACACGCTCGAGCCCTTCCGCCTCCAGCAGATCAATCATGGCCCCGGCAAAGTCCGGAATACCGACAGGTTCAGGCGGCGGGTCCGACTGACCATAGCCGGGGGTATCGGGCGCGAAGACCTGACGGTCCTGCCCCATCGCCTCGATAAACCGCTCATACACCACCCCGCACATAGGACTGGGGTGAAGACAGATCAGCGGCGTCTTCCACGCATTAGGGTCTCCCTGCGCCGGCTTGGCAGCGCGAAAATGAATCTGACCAAACCGGCCGGGTGCATAACCGCGATAGGTGGTGACCGAAGCGACCACCTAGATATCCGCGTAAACGTGCGTTTCCGCCTTAGCGCCGGGGTGCGTGACCGCGCCGTCTTTGGCGTCGCCGACTTGCTGGGCGTACTTCCACAAGGTGCCAGACTGATAATCGTGAGGCCGCGGCGCCCACTCTGACCGGCGCTGAGCCAATTCCTCGTCGTTGACCTCAAGCTCGATGGTCCCCTCGTCCGCATCCAAAGCGATCATGTCGCCGTCCTGAATGAGGGCAATGGGCCCGCCCACAGCCGCTTCCGGCCCCACATGGCCGACGCAGAAACCCCGGGTCGCGCCGGAGAACCGGCCGTCCGTAATCAAGGCCACCTTGTCACCCATGCCCTGGCCGTAAAGGGCTGCCGTGGTCGACAGCATTTCGCGCATGCCTGGCCCGCCGCGCGGCCCTTCGTAGCGAATAACCAGCACGTCGCCTTCTTTGTAGTCTTTGTTCTCGACCGCCTTAAAGGCGTCTTCCTCGCAATCGAAGCACCGGGCCGGGCCGCGAAACTTAGTATTTTTCATGCCGGCGACTTTGACGATAGAACCCTGAGGCGCCAGCGACCCTTTTAGACCAACAACTCCGCCGGTGGGCGAGATTGGATCACTGGCAGGGCGCACAACATCCTGATCTTTAGGAAACTCAACGTCTGCCAAGTTTTCTGCCAGTGTCTTGCCGGTCACCGTGACGCAATCGCCATGCAGAAAGCCGGCATCGAGCAATGTTTTAAGAATCACCGACACGCCGCCGATTTCATAAACGTCTTTCGCCACATACCGTCCACCCGGCTTGAGATCGGCGATGTAGGGAGTCTTTTTGAAGATCTCACACACATCATCGAGATCGAACTTGATCCCTGCCTCATGTGCGATAGCCGGCAAATGCAGACCGCCATTGGTGGACCCGCCGGTGGCGGCGACCACCACAGCCGCATTTTCCAGCGATTCAAGAGTGACGATGTCCCGGGGCCGCAGGCCCGAAGCGATGAGATTCATCACCGCCTTACCGGACTCTTCACCATAATGATCCCGCGACTCATAGGGCGCCGGTGCCCCCGCCGAACCCGGCAGGGCCAGACCCATGGCTTCAGACACACAAGCCATGGTGTTGGCCGTGTACTGTCCGCCACAGGCACCCGCCGAGGGACAAGCCACACATTCAAGCTCGAATAAATCTTCCGCGCTCATATTGCCGGCGGAATGCTGACCGACGGCTTCGAACACGTCGATCACGGTCACATCCTTGCCGCGGAATGTGCCCGGCAGTATGGACCCACCGTACATGAAGACCGACGGCACGTTGAGGCGCACCATGGCCATCATCATGCCCGGCAACGATTTGTCGCAGCCCGCCAGCCCCACCAAAGCGTCATAGCAATGACCGCGCATGGTCAGCTCGACGGAATCGGCAATCACTTCACGGGACGCCAAAGACGACTTCATCCCCGCGTGACCCATGGCAATGCCGTCGGTAACGGTGATGGTGGTGAACTCGCGCGGGCTGCCGCCTGCTTCCAGCACACCCTTCTTGACCGCCTGGGCTTGCCGGTTGAGGGCAATGTTGCAGGGGGCGGCTTCGTTCCAGCAGGCCGCCACACCAATAAAGGGGCGGTGAATTTCTTCTTCCGTCATGCCCATGGCGTAGTAGTAGGACCGGTGCGGCGCACGCTCGGGTCCCTCGGTCACATGGCGGGAAGGCAGCTTGGCTTTATCAAAGACGGGTTTCTTTGCGTCGTCCGGCATGGTGCGTCTCTTAGAGGATCAATTTTGCGGCCCTTACATAGGCGGCTGAAGCCCAAAACGCCAGGGATTTAGGGCTCTACCAGCCTATGATCCGGCCAACTCCACGAGATCATACGCCGGTACGGTCAGACGCCAGGGAAGCGATTTGATGCGGGGGCCGCTGGCCGCGTATATCACGCTCTCATGAAGAAAAATCGCCGGCGCGAGATCGTGCACCACAGCTTGCGCTTGTTGCAGCAAAGCCAGCCGTTTGTTTGCATCCAGTTCCACTTGTGCCCGCTGCAACAGCGGCACCACGGACTCATCGCAGAAAAACGGCCGCACTCTGAGGCAAGACGTGTATTCCAAGGGCCGTGATGCATCGTTTACCGGTGCGCTGGCCCAGGAAAGATTGAACATGTCCGTCTCGAAGGACGCCATGGTGTACATCTGCAGCCAAAGCTGGCCGGTGGTGGACTGCACTTCAACATTGACCCCGACTGCGGCAAGGTCCTGAGCGATCCGCTGCGCCAACAGCGCCACCGTTGAGTCCGTGGCTGTTGTCGTCATGGTGAGGTTCAACCCATCGCCATAACCGGCTTCGGCCAATAGAACCCGGGCTTTATCCGGATCATAGGGATAGGGCTCGATATCAGGATTGTATCCGAACACGTACGTAGGTGCGCCCTGGCCAGACAGTGACACTTCACCACCGGCAAGCACGGCCATCAGTTCCTTATTGACCGCGTAATTGAAAGCGCGGCAAACCCTCGCATCGTTCACCGGCGAGCCCGCATTGCCGACGGTGCGAAACATGAATGTGGTCACTGCAGTCATGGGCAGCTTGTGTACTGTCAGGCGGGCAGCTTCGGCTTCCGGAAGAACCTCGGGTGGAACCGCCGCCGTTACATCTGCCAGTCCTGTGGTTACTGCCTGAAGCCGGGACATGGAATCGGGCGCGGGGATCAGGAGAAACTCCCCGAAACCCGGCTGCCGCCAGGCACCCGGTGATGCAAGCAAACGGGACCGGCCCCTTTCGTTGCGCCAAGCGTCGAGAACAAAAGGACCGGTACCAATCGGGTTTTGGGCGAAAGCGTCCACCGCGTCGTCACTGACGAATGCAGAGGGGTGGGCGATATGCACGCCCGAGAACTTTTGTGGAATGAGCGGATCGGGACGCACGGTGGTGACGGCAACCGTTGACCCGGTCTCTGCTTCGGCGCGCGCTACGGTATTGATTTCCCGTCCCCAAAAGGTGCCTTTGCCGCGGGTGGTTTGCACCAGCCAGTTTAAGGTGGCGGCAACGGCCTCGGCGTCATGGATGTCGCCGTTGGAAAAGCGCACGTCCGGCCGGAGCTCAAAAACCCAGGTCAAAGGGTCGCGCAGTTCCCATGACAGGGCCAAAGCGGGAACCAGATTTCCGTCCACGTCCCATTCCGTCAAAGTGTCGAACAGGGCGTGCCAATAAAAGGAACTGGGTGCACCGTTAGCGGTGAAGGGCAAACCCAGGCTGGGTGGCAGTATCCGAATGGTCATGCTCAGGCTGCCGAACGGCTCTGCGCCTACCGGCTGAACAGAGCAAAGCGTGATTGCCACAGCGGCCACCTTAATCAGGTTGCCTTTCATGTGGCTTTCCAATCTGAAAGATCCTTTGCCACACGTTGGAAAATTGGCAACCAGTCCCCTTGCGACCTGAATAGAGAAAGAGAGTCGTACCAAGGCGATAAGTCACCTTCAGTAAACCAGTACCACGGCCGCCCGTAAGCGTTGGGCAGCACTGTCCAAGTGGGCACGCCAAGACCGCCGGCCACATGGACAGTGGTATTGGATGTGGAAATCACCAGATCCATGGCCGCCGTCAGGGCAGCAAAATCATCAAATTGGTGTGTCGCGTCAATCATCGGATCGATAAGATCGCATCCATTGACGTGCATTGCTGCCACTTCACTTTGCACATCGCCATACTGAAGAGAAACAAAACGAATATCGGCGCAATCGAGAACTGGTTTCCAGTGCTCGGTAAGCGACGTGCTTTTCTCCACTCCTGCCATGGGATTTTCGCTGCGCCAGGAAATGCCGACCAAACGCCTGTCCTGATCGCTGGCCAGCGTCTTTCTAAAGTTGCTCGTACGGTCTGCATTGGCAACGAGAAAAGGCTTTGACCGGGGAAATTTATCAACGCTCGGCCGTAACACAGCCCCCAACTCACTGAGGGTCGCTTGCACGTCAACGGGACCAATATCTTTGCCCTTTTCCCGGGTGGCTTCCAAGGAAACCACATCCACGTCCGGAAAAGACCGTTGAAACAGGGGAACCAACCGTGGATCACAGGCCAACGCCACCCTTTGCGCTTTTGAAATCACGTCAGGTAACAGGCTGGTTGTGAGAATCTGTTCACCCAGACCTTGATCGGTCCATACCACCAAGTGTTTGTCGGAGAGATCCTCCCCCCGCCAGTACGGCACCCGCAACGCATATTGCCAGCTTTTGTAAGCTTTACTCTTTAGACGGCGCCCATAGTCAGCCCACCCTTCAGCAAGGTGCCCTAATGATAGAAGAATGAGACCGCGGCGATGAATGAACGACGCGTCATTTTCATATTGTTCACAGAGTTTGTTCAGTGTCTCGAGCGCCGCTTCGATATTCCCTTCCCGCTCATGGATAAGCGCGAGATTAGACAAAGCAGACCGGTGGAACGGATCAGACTCAATTGCCTTCAAATAAAGACTGTCGTGCTCCAGCGAAATCTCCAATGGCCATTTGTCTTTCGCCGGTCAGAGCCCATGCGCCGGGATGGGTCCCGTTCAAGGCCAGAGCCCGCTCCAACGCTAAGCTGGCTTCTTCCTGTTTGCCCATGTTGCCGAGATAAATGGCGTGCCGCTCATGCAGATCAGCAACGGTGGGACGAAGATCAATTGCTTTCGTCAATGTCTCGGCGGCTGTGGACCATTTCTTGCGCGCAGCCCAGGCCGAAGCAAGATCGACTAGGATCGATCCTTCATCCGGCAGGTCGTCGTGAGCCTGTGAGAACCATTGCACGGCTTGTCTGGGGTCATTGCCGGCCAAAGCAATTCTGCCTAAGACCACTTTATCCCAGGCGCCGATGGCTCTTCGCTGACTGAGCGCTTGCGCCAGCGCTTGCGCTTCTTCAAGACGGCCCTGAACCAATGCCTCTTCCGCCTGCTTGCGCAGCTCTGGAATCTTAAGAGTCTTCGGATCTTTGGGTGTGGAGTCAGCCATCAATTTTGAGTCTGACGGCGATTGGAATCCCGTGCAAGCGGGGCAACGGTCTCAAGCCGCTTCAATGCGACTCAAGGCATCTTGGACTTTGCCGCGGGCTTCTTCGGCGGACCGTTTTTTCTCCCGGTTCTCCTCCACCACTTCCGGTGGGGCTTTGGCCAGGAACCCCTCGTTGCCGAGTTTCTTTTCGATTTTGCCGATCTCACTGTCGAGTTTGGAGATTTCCTTCTTTAACCGGGCCCGTTCCTGATCAAGATCGATCACGCCCGCCAACGGCATGACCAGCGTGATGGGCCCCACCACGGCCTGCGCCGCTCCGGAAATATCGACATCGCTATCAGCGGCACTGATAGCATCCAGTCTCGCGTTGGCTTCAATCAGTGCGCCGTGCTCACCGAGGCGAGCTCTAATGGTTTCATCGGCATCCTTGACGGTCACAGTCAGTTTTGCCTTTGGCGGCACATTCATCTCAGACCTCACAGAGCGAATGGCACTCACGAGGTCCACCACCCAATCCATTTCTGTTTCAGCGTCGGGTGCTGCGAGACCTGCATAATCCGGCCATTCGCCGGCTATGAGTGAAGTCCCCCGGTCGTCATCGATGCGGCGCCAAAGTTCCTCCGTAACAAACGGCATAATGGGATGGCCAAAAATGAGAATCTGATCCAGTGCCCAAGCGGCTGTGTTGCGGGTCTCGGTCTTGGCTGCTTCGTCGTCGCCCCCTTCGTCCAAGTAAAACACCGGTTTGGCGAACTCCAGGAACCAATCGCAGAAGGTATGCCAGGTGAAATGGTAAAGCGCGTCCGCGGCTTCATTGAAGCGATACGCTTCAAGCGCCTGGGCAATGGCATTGCCGGCCTCAGCGGCCTTGGCAATGATCCAACGGTTTAAGGTGGAGGTCACGGAGGTAGGATCAAAGGAGGCTGACGGCCTGCATTCGTTCATTTCGCAAAAGCGAGCCGCATTCCAGATCTTGGTGACAAAATTGCGGTATCCGGCGATGCGCTGTTCCGACAATTTTATGTCACGCCCCTGTGCTGCCATGGCGGACAAAGTGAAGCGGACCGAGTCCGTGCCGTATCTATCGCAGAGTTCCAAGGGGTCCATGACGTTGCCCTTTGACTTGGACATCTTCTGACCCTTCTCGTCGCGCACAAGGGCGTGGATGTAGACCTCGCGGAACGGCACCTCTCCCATGAAGTGCAGGCCCATCATCATCATGCGGGCGACCCAGAAGAAGATGATGTCAAAGGCGGTGACCAAGACGTCGCCCGGGTAATAGCGTTTCAGTTCGGGTGCTTCCTCTGGCCAGCCGAGTGTGGAAAACGGCCACAAGGCAGAAGAGAACCAGGTGTCCAGCACGTCGGGATCCTGTTCCAGTTCTACGTCCTTGCCGTAATGCGCCGTGGCGGCCGCGACTGCGTCCTCCTCCGTTTCTTCAACAAAGACTTCGCCGTCCGGTCCGTACCAGGCGGGGATGCGGTGCCCCCACCACAATTGGCGCGATACACACCACGGTTGGATGTTGCGCATCCATTCGAAGTAAGTGTTTTCCCATTGTTTGGGAACGAATTTGATCGTGCCGTCTTCGACCGCCTTGATGGCAGGTTGGGCAAGCGAATGGGCATCCGCGAACCATTGATCCGTCAGCCAGGGTTCAACCACGACGCCTGACCGGTCGCCATAGGGCACGACCATCAGGTTCTCTTCGATGGTCTCCAGCAGACCCGCGTCTTCCATGTCGGCGACAATGACTTTGCGGGCCGCGAAGCGGTCCATGCCACGGTATTTAACCGGTGCGTTTTCATTAAGCACCGCGTTTTCATCGAATACGTTGACGCGTTCCAGGCCATGCCGTGCACCGACCTCGAAGTCGTTGAAATCATGGGCGGGAGTAATTTTTACCGCGCCCGTCCCTTTTTCGGGGTCACTGTGTTCGTCCGCGATGATCGGAATTTTGCGGCCGACAAGTGGCAACACGCAGTACTGGCCGACGAAACTCTTATAGCGCTCATCGTCTGGATGAACGGCAACGGCTGTATCT
Organism: Rhodospirillaceae bacterium; assembly: GCA_965207985.1. Lineage (GTDB taxonomy): Bacteria > Pseudomonadota > Alphaproteobacteria > Rhodospirillales > Rhodospirillaceae > CBDBND01. The sequence continues at coordinate 190,491 of CBDBND010000034.1, forward strand.
CCAAGCATGGTTTCCGGCCGGGTGGTGGCGACAGTGATGAACACGCCGTCACGGCCTTCAACTGGATACTTAAAGTGCCACATCTTACCGTTGGTTTCGCGCTGCTCCACTTCCAAGTCGGAGATCGCTGTATGCAGTTTGGGATCCCAGTTGACCAGGCGTTTGTCGCGGTAAATGAGGCCTTCTTTGTGCAACTGAACGAACACTTTGGTGACGGCCTTGGAGAGACCTTCGTCCAAAGTAAACCGCTCCCGCGCCCAGTCCGGCGAAGCGCCTAGCCGGCGAAGTTGGCGGATAATGGTGCCGCCGGACTCTTCTTTCCATTGCCAGACTTTATCGACGAATTTTTCCCGTCCCAGGTCACGGCGGTGAATCCCCCCGTCCGCCAGTTGCCGTTCCACCACCATTTGAGTGGCGATCCCGGCATGGTCCGTACCCGGCTGCCAAAGGGCATCGCGGTTGCGCATACGGCGGTAGCGAATCAATACGTCCTGTAAGGTAAAGGTCAGCGCATGGCCGATGTGCAGGCTGCCGGTGACGTTGGGCGGCGGCATCATGATGGTATACGGCGCCTGGTTGGACTCCACGTCAGCAGCAAACGCGCCGGACTCCTGCCACTCCTCGTAGAGGGCCTCCTCCACCTCTGAAGGGTTGTACTTTTTATCGAGCTGGCTGGCGGGCATCGGTCTGAACTTCAAGAAAACGTCGAGTTGCGAAGGGTTTAGCCTTCACGGCGCTAAAGCGCAACGGTCGGGGCCGACTTTCATGGGGAAACAAACCCTCCTGGCCAATTCATCCAATCTTTCGACGATAGGCTAAATTTTCTATGGTCGAGGCGTGTCGTTCGAACAAAACATTTTTGATAGTCTCCTGTCCCAAGGTACGGTCGCCATGGAACGAGGTCGCCTGGATGAAGCACGAAACGCATTTGAAAATGTACTTAAGCGCGATCCACAAAACACAGACGCCCTGATATGTCTGGGGGAATGTAAACGGCGTCTGGGAAACCTGTCAGAGGCAGAAGAGCACCTTCGATCCGTACTGAGCAAAAACCCGAAAGCCTCCACTGCATACGCTGTTCTTTACGCCATACAGATGGACAGCGGCCTTTTGCCCCAAGCTTTGGAGACCATCGAACAGGCCCTTTCTCTACAACCCGAAGATCTAGGTTTTTTATTTTCGCGGGCGCTCACATTGGAGAGCTTGGGCGAGCTCTCAAAGGCCTTAAACGGAGTGAATCACTGCTTGAGAATTCACCCGGAATGGCCGGAAGCGCTGGGTCTTAAAGCGTCAGTGCTACGGCAGATGGGATATGCCGATCAAGCAATTCAAAACTTAAGAGCAGCATTGGCAAGCGAGCCAGACAGTTCAGTTTTGCACGGAAAATTGATTCTTGCCTTGCAGGGCGAAATGCAAACGACATTGGAAAATCTCTTGACGGAGACGCAAGAAGTCTGGCGGCACATGCCCGTTGATGCACCGCGCAAGATCGCAACACGGGTAAAAAAGGACAAGCGGTTAAAGATTGCTTATGTTTCCGGCGATTTTCGCGAGCATCCCGTCGCCTATTTTTTGGAAGGTGTCATTGCGGCTCATGACCGGACTTCATTCGAAGTTCATCTCGTTACCACCATGGCCGGCTCAGATAAGCGGACCGAAAAACTACGGATGCAGGCCGACGGATGGCATCAAATCACCGGTCTCAGCGACGAAAATGCTGCCGCATATTTGCGCGACTTAGAGATTGATATCGCCATTGACTTATCCGGTTGGACCCGCGGGTATCGTTTGGGTGTTTTCCGTTGCCGCGCCGCGCCGTTGCAAATGACGTGGATTGGATATTCGGGAACCACGGGACTTGAGGAGATGGACTACATCATCTGCGACGAAACGATTGTACCGATCGCGGACGAACCCTTTTATTCCGAAAAGCCGCTCCGCCTTCCCGGTTGTTATTTATCCATGACGCCACCCAATACCCTGTTGCCCGATCTAGGCCCACGGCCTTTGCCCAAAGAACGACGTGTCCTCTTCGGTTCATTCAATACTTTAGCCAAGTTGAACAACGAGACCATCGACACTTGGGCCGAGATTTTATCTGAGGTTGAAGGCTCAATTCTTATACTGCGGGCACGTCAGTTCAATGATGATGGAGTGAAAGTCGACACGGCAAAACGTTTTGCGCAAAGGGGGATCAATACAAAGAGGCTTTTGATTGAAGGCAATAAGACGAGAAAAGGCATGCTCGCTGGCTACCGGAAAGTGGACATCGCCCTCGACACCTTCCCCTACGGCGGCACGACCACTACCTTTGAAGCCCTCTGCATGGGTGTCCCGGTCATTACTCTGCATGGAGACCGCTGGGTCGGCCTGGTCGGCGCCAGCATTCTTCAATCAGTGGGACGTGAGGAACTGATTGCACAAGACAGAGATGATTATGTTCAAAAAGCCGTGGGTTTGGCTAAGGACATTGACCGCCTTGTCGCCCTGCGCACGGGTTTAAGCGAAGAAGTTCTGGCATCCCCCTTGTGTGATACGGTCGCTTTCACCCATGCGCTGGAAGATGTATTGCGGGGCGCGTGGAATGAGTGGTGTGACAGACAATCGCCGGGAGGCGATTGATATCAACCACAGAGCAAGGCAGACTGAAAACCACAACACAGCGGAAAAAGGGACACAAGATGCAACGGCTTATCAGTTCAGTATTTGTGATTTTACTGTTTAGCGCTGCTTATAACGCAAACGCCAATGAGGGCGTGCTCGTGCTTGGCGGTACGGGGCAGTTGGGGTCGGAAATCGTCAAAGATCTGGTCGCTGCTGGAGAAGACGTCACCGTGATGGTGCGGCCGACCTCCGACAAAGCACGGCTGCAAGGGCTTGATGTCACCTACGTAACGGGTGACGTGCTGAACGAGGATGAGGTGGAGGCGGCTTTGAAGTCCGGTCCCTACCGCGTCGTCATCGATGCCCTGGCCCGTGACGGCGGGGTTGCGCCTGACTTTTACATCGACAGTATGGAATACATTTCAAAGTGGGCTAAGGAAACCAGCGTCAAGCAAGTGATTTTGCACGGATCCGTCGGCGCGGGTTTGAGCCGGCCCATTTATCCAACAGACCGCTGGGACTTCATGGGCCCGACCATCGAGGCCAAAGGGATGGGGGAACGGCATCTGATGGAAAGTGGCGCGCCTTACACCATTATCCGCAATCTTAATCTTCTGCCCATGGAAGTGCAGGAATCCGGCAACGCCCATTTGACCACCGATCAAATGAAAGCGGGGGGCGTCACCCGCGACGGCCTCGCCCGCCTGACCATGGAATGTCTCGACAATGCGGACTGCATCAACGAGATTTTCCACGCCATTGATCCGGACGTGGTCGACCCGCGGCGGCGCGGTTAAATTCTTAGCGAGATTGAGTTAGGACGGAATGGGCGGCCCGTTCAGAACTTCGGGGTGCAACCGTTCCATGTTTTGCAATATCTCTCCTGGGATATCTTCTGCCCTGGCGCACTTCGCGCCATACATCTGATAGGTTTGATAGCCTTCGGACAATCCGGTCCAACGCCAGTAAGGTCCCTCTCCATGGAATGAGAATGTTGCCGGAATGGACGGCGCGTCGCTTTCCAGATCGCGAAGACTGAACCGCCATTTGTTGTGGTCGGTCCAGGACACGCCTTGTGCCACGAAGGGTGTGTGATGGTAGCACCAGCCGACGTCATCAGCCGCGCCCCAGTCCAGGAGAAACGGGTCTAAGGCATTGTTAGACCACGGGTTTTTTGGATTGACCATGCCCGTCTCAGGGTCCACCCAGCGCGACCCGTTGTAGCCATGGCGCATGCGCAAAAGGGTCGCCCCTCGTACCGACGGTGTCCCGACGTTGCCGTTGATGGGGTTGGTAAATTCGGTGAGGAATTCTTGAGTGTCCGAATCAACCACATAGACCGACGCAAAATAGTAGTGATCGTAACTGCCGTCCTCGTTTTGCGTGATGCGGTTGGCGCGCACCGCCTGCATGTCTGTCATGTATTGCGGAAGGCCGCCCGGGAGTCCCGCATAGGCGCGGCCCTTGGCATACATGAAGGAAACCTCGCCGCTGGCATCGGCTTGAATACGCATCAAGGCGTCAAGGTTATCCTGTGGCCGGGTCAAATCGTATTTGGAACTCGGCAGACGTGGTGTGGCATGCACGGTTTGAGGCGTGATTGCGATCGCTGCACCGGATATACCTGCAACCGCAAGGGCCGATCTGCGCGTTACGGATTGGGTTGTCGTCATGGATTAAGTCCTATTCATCTGCCGCTAAGCGGAAACCGATGCCCCAATTGCGGCCGTTGGGGTCCATGCTGCTGCGGTTGGTCACAGTCATGAACGCCGGGCCTGTGTTCCAGCCGCCACCGCGGATGATACGACGCTCGCAGTCTGCAGGCTCATGGGCTGATCCGTCTTTCGGAGTTTCCTGATACGGCCCAACCCCGCAATCCTGAATGAATTCCCAGGCATTGCCGAGGATATCGTAAATACCCAAGGCCCCGCCGTCATAGGTGCCGACAGGCGATGTCTGAACATACCCGTCGTCGCAGGTGAAAAAGCGGTCGTCATCGGGCCCATAAAAGCGGGAGTTACCGAAGGTGAACAAACCCGTATCGGAGGTTCTTAGAGTGTGGTCGACCGTATTCGTTTGCGTGCAAAGATTTTCTGCCGCCGTATAGGTACCGTGGGGAAACTGCAGGCGGGCGACGTACTCCCATTCCGCCTCTGTGGGCAAACGGTAAGTCCGGTCGCTCCCCTGGTTGAGCCAATCAATAAATGCCTGAATGTCCGTCCAGCTGACACAAACGACAGGATGGTTTTGCTCTTGCTGAAAGCTGTGCTGCTGCCAGGAATGACCGGGATCCTTAGTGAGTTCGCCGTCCACATACCAATTGCAACCCGCGTCGGGCGTATGCCCCGTATCGGAAACAAAGGCGGCAAAATCGGCGACCGTCACTTCGTAAGCAGCCAGCAGGAAGGACCCAATGGTAACTTCGTGCACCGGCTGTTCGTCAGCCTGCCCCCGTTCCGAGCCCATCATAAAAGCGCCGCCCGGAATGTTGACCATTGATGGAACGGGTTTGTCTTGAGTCGAAGCGCCCCCTGTTGCGCAAACAAGTATGGAGGCAAAAAGCGCCAACCGGCATGCTTTGGATATCGGTTTATGTGCGAGATGTTTCATCGCTTCACTATAGCAAAAAAAACCCCGGACCAGCGGCCCGGGGTTTTTCATAAGGTATCTGAACCAGCTCTAGCAGGCTGCTGAAAAAGTCTTCCTTTTGAGGCTTTGGAATGATTCTTTCTCTTTGTTGATTGCATGGAGGAAGTAATGCGTGGAGGCGACGATCGGACGGAGGGTCTTTTTTCTTATGTGAGCTGCGAGGCTCGTGTTCCGGCGACGCATCCGCTTCGCCTGATCCGTGCGCTGGTTGATGAGGCGCTGGAGCTTATGTCGCCGGATTTCGAGGGGTTGTATTCGAAGATCGGGCGTCCCTCGATCCCGCCGGAGAAGCTGTTGCGTGCGCTCCTGTTACAGGCCTTTTACTCAATCCGCTCGGAACGTCAGCTGATGGAGCAGATGGATTCGGCAACGGATCATCGAGTGATGAACGCCGTCCTCGATACTGTTGTTCAACGCTTCCAAGATCACGAGGAGGAAAAGCGGGAGAAGTTTCGAGGCCAATTGAAAGCCTATCGAAACCTCTATGCGTTCCTGTCTCAGATCATTCCCTATCAGGACAGCGATCTTGAACGCCTCTATGCTTTTGTAAGGAATCTTCTGGTGAAGCTCCCGCCACCGGGTGATGGCCAAGCCTTCGTTCTGGACGATGAGGTTGGGCTAAGGTTCTTCCGCTTGCAGCAAATGTCCGAAGGCTCTATCGATCTCTCAGAGGGCGAGTCCGATCCGCTTAAAGGACCGACCGATATCGGCACAGCCCGCGCCAAGGACGAAGAAGTGGCGCTTTCGAGCTTGATTGACCGCCTCAACGAGCGTTTCGGCACCCACTTCAACGAGGCGGACCAGTTGTTTTTCGACCAGATACGGATTTCTGCCGAGAACGACGAGACCATCGCAGAAGCAGCTCGCGCCAATAACTTCGCCAACTTCGCCGCTTATCTGGATCGCATGCTCGACGAGCTGTTCATCGCACGAATGGAGGGCAACGAAGAAATCTTCTCCAGAGTGATGACGGACACAGATTTTCGTTCGGTTGCACATGACCATCTTGCCCGAGAGATTTTCCGCCGGGTTCGCGATGGACAAGGTAATCCCTTCGAGGACCCTGCCCACCGGTTCAGGCTATGATGTGGATATCATTGCTCCGATCTGCTACGCGCTTGCGTGCCTATTCAACAAGACTCTCCGTGAGGTCCGCTATACATTGTCTTCCGAGAATCACCAACGTACAAAAATGGGAATCCGAAATCGCAAGAAAGTGCTCCCAAACCGCTAGAGCGGTATGATTTTAGGTTGGGTCATATCCTGCGTTTTTGAAATAGTTGGCGCATTCATTTGAGGTATAGGTATCGAGGAGTCTGCCGATGGCGGCTGAGACGGCCTCGACGGTTCGCGGCGCTTCGAGGCGGAGCAGATGCTTGAGCTTGGCGAAGACCTGCTCGATGGGATTGAGGTCGGGGGAGTACTTGGGCAGGAACAGGAGCCGGGCGCCGGCCTGGCGGATGGCCTGTCGCACGGCCTTGGACTTGTGAGAGCCGAGGTTGTCCATGATGACGATGTCGCCGGGCTTGAGGGTTGGGACCAACACGTCCTGCACATAGATGCGGAAGCGCTCGCCGTTGATCGGCCCGTCGACGAGCCAGGGCGCATCGATTCGGTCGTGGCGCAGCGCGGCGAGGAAGGTCGCGGTGTGCCAGCGGCCATGTGGCGCCTCGCCGATCAGTCGCGCGCCCTTTGACCCCCAGCCCCGCAGGGGCGCCATGTTGGTCCTGGTCCAGGTCTCGTCGATGAACACCAGGCGCGTCGGGTCAACCCGGTCGCGGTACTTCAACCACTGAGCGCGGCGGCGCGCCACGTCACGGCGCCGACGCTCGCCAGCCACCAGCGTTTTTTTTATAGCTCAGGCCCTGCTCGTGAACGAAGGTCCAGACCGAACGGTAGTCCACCTTCAGGCCCCGATCCGCCAGCTCCCCGACAAGCCCATGAAGCGTGAAATCCCCCCGCGCCACCCGGTCCCGCAACCAGCGCTCGTGCGCCCCCCGGATCGCACGCGGCTTGTAACCGCCCATCCGGCCCGGCGCCGCGCTGCCCGTCCGCCGGTAGCGCGCCAGCCAGGCAACCGCCGTGCTCTCGCCGATCCCGAAATGCCGCGCCGCCGCCCGGCACGACATCCCGTCGCGCGACACAGCCGAAATAACCCGTTCTCGAAGATCAAGGGAATAAGCTCTTGCCATCCTTGCTGGCCTCCTTACCCAGCAAGAATCTTGAATCAGAAATCGAAAAGCTTGTGAATCCCTAAAATGACTCCGTCTAGGGTCTGTTGACATTTAGTGGATTCCCAATGTCGCGGAAAAGTGATTCAAGCCTCCTTTTGCAAGGAGTGTTTGATGAAGTCAGAGCGTTTTGTGATCACGGACAATGTTTGGGAGAAAATTTGGCGTCATCTACCGGGCAAGGCGACGGACCGTGGCGTGACGGCGGCGGACAACCGCCTGTTTTTGGAGGCGGTTTTGTGGCGGGTGCGCGCAGGGTCGCCGTGGCGCGCTCTGCCCCCGGCGTTCGGCAATTGGAACAGCGTCTTCCAGCGCTTTCGCCGATGGGCGAAGAAGGGTGTCTTCGAGCGGCTGTTCGAGGAGTTGTCGGCGGAACCGGATTTCGAATATGCCCTCATCGACGCCACCATCGTCAGCGTTCACCAGAAGGCGAGCGGCGCAAAAGGGGGACTCAAAATCAGGCCATCGGCCGATCACGGGGCGGATTGACCACCAAGATCATCGCCCTGGTCGACGCACTGGGGTGTCTGGTCCGCTTCGTGCTGCTCCCTGGCCAGCGCCACGACATGATGGGCGTCCAGCCGTTGATCGACGACGTTCACTTCGATGCCCTCATCGCCGACAAGGCATTCGATGCCGGCTGGCTGCGAGAGCAACTGGACCAACGTGGCGCAAGCGCCGTCATTCCCTCGCTCGCCAACAGGAAGCGGCCGGCGGCCTACGACAAGCACATGTACCGCTGGCGACATCTGATCGAAAACTACTTCGCCAAGATCAAGGAATTCCGACAAGACCGACATCAGCTACGCCGCAAACTGCAACCTCGTCGCAACCATCATCGCCCATGCGTTAAATGTCAACAGACCCTAATCACATAAAGCTCTAGGTGTACCGCTGACCCCTTTCAATACCCTGGCAGTGTAGCCGGGGGTGGTTAACGAATCCTTTGGATTCAAGGTCTTCTGAGGAGTCTGCGAATACATTTTTATGACCATTTTGGCCCGCCTGCCATAGAATTGTTCACTCTACGGTCACACTCTTGGCTAGATTGCGCGGCTGGTCCACATCCGTGCCCTTAAGGACTGCTGTGTGATAGGCGAGCAACTGAACCGGTGCAGCGTACAGCAAGGGAACCATCATTGGCTCCACATCGGGGACTTGAATGATCTGCACCGCCCGGGTCCCAACCCGTTCCGCTCCTTTTGCGTCAGTGACGGCAATGACCCACCCGCCCCGGGCGGTTGCTTGTTCGATATTGGACAGCGTTTTGTCGAAAAGACCGTCGGATGGCGCCAATGCGATCACGGGCATTTGCTCGTCTATGAGGGCGATGGGACCATGTTTCATTTCACCCGCTGCGTAGCCTTCGGCATGGATATAGGAAATTTCTTTTAACTTGAGCGCGCCCTCCATGGCGATGGGGTAGGAAAGGCCACGGCCGAGATAAAGAACGTCTGACGCCTCAACCAAGGAATGCGATATCTCGCGTATGTCATCTTCGTTATGAAAAAACTCAGCGATCTTTGCCGGTACCTCTGTAAGGGCTGTCATCAATTGCTGCTCTTGTTCCAATGTCAAAGCGCCACGCTGTCGTGCCAAGCCAACGGCAAAACACGCCAACACTGCCAATTGGGTGGTGAATGCCTTGGTGGAAGCCACACCAATTTCGGGTCCGGCCAAAGTCTGAAGAATGACGTCGGATTCACGGGCGATGGTGCTTTCAGCAACGTTGACGACTGACACAACATGTTGCTCTTGCGCCCGGCAATACCGCAGCGGCGCCAAAGTATCGGCTGTTTCACCGGACTGGGAAATGAACAACGCCAGCCCACCCTCTGGTAGGGGCGGCTCGCGGTAACGGAACTCGGACCCGATATCCACATCAACGGGCACCCGAGCAATCTGTTCAATCCAATACTTGGCGATTAGGCCCGCAAGATATGCGGTTCCGCATCCGACAATGGTGATCTTTGGCACACTGGTGAGATCGAACGGCATCTCAGGCAACGCGGCAGTTCTATCCCCCGCATTGATAAAGGCTGTAAGCGTATCGCCGATCACCTGGGGCTGTTCGTGAATCTCTTTGATCATGAAATGGCGGTATTCACCCTTGCCGATGAGGGCACCGGAAAGGGCTGTTTGACTCACCTCCCGATTCATCGGGTTGCCGTTATCGTCCCGCACCGTCATGCCATCACGGTTGACCACAACCCAGTCACCGTCGTCCAGATAGGCGATCTTTTGCGTCATTTGGGCCAATGCGAGCGCATCTGACCCGACAAACATCTCGCCATCGCCGAAGCCCACAGCCAGCGGCGGGCCATGGCGGGCGCCGATCAGCATGTCGTCGCGTTCGGCGAACAGAATGGTCAAGGCGTAAGCCCCCCGTAACTCCTTGATCGCTGCATGGGCCGCAGCCTCATGATCAAGCCCGGCATCCAAGTGAGAGGTGATCAGATGAACCACGACCTCGGAATCCGTTTCCGATTCAAACGTGTGACCGGCCGCGCTGAGCTTGTCTCGCAACTCTTGAAAGTTTTCGATAATGCCGTTGTGAACCACGGCCACGCGGCCGTCGGAATGGGGATGGGCATTGGTTTCGTTGGCTGCTCCGTGGGTGGCCCAGCGGGTATGGCCAATGCCGATGATCCCCTTGAGAGGGTCTTCTTTCAAACGCGCTTCGAGATTTGTGATTTTTCCTTCCGCGCGTCTGCGCTGAATCCCGTTGCCGTCGAGCGTGGCGATCCCGGCGGAATCGTATCCCCGGTATTCAAGCCGTTTGAGACTTTCCACCAAGTACGGTGCGACTTCATTGACGCCGACAATGCCGATGATCCCACACACCGGTTAGCGATCCTCGGTTTTCTTGTCTTTAATGGCCTTGCGGGAGGCTTTGTATTTTTTCGCCGTACCTTCCCGGTTCTCCTGAGGCGCTTTACTGACGGCAATGGCGTCGGCAGGCACGTCTTTACGGATCACGGACCCGGCTCCGGTAATCGCACCGTCACCGACCTTAACCGGTGCCACCAGGACCGTATTGGAGCCGATGGAAACCCCCTCCCCGATATCCGTGTGAGATTTGTTGAAACCGTCGTAATTGGCGGTGATGGTTCCGGCGCCGATGTTGGAGTCTTTGCCGATGCGGGCATCGCCCACATAGGTTAGGTGATTGACCTTGGCGCCTTGTTCAATGCGGGCGTTTTTGATCTCAACGAAATTGCCGACGTGCGCTGAGGCGTCCACTTGGGCACCCGGGCGCAACCGGGCATAAGGACCAATGATCGCACCGTCTGCGATGACCGCCTGTTCAAAATGGCAAAAGCCATTGATGGTGACGTTGTTGCCGACGGTCACACCTGGCCCGAACACTGTGAACGGCCCTACGTCCACATCCTGGCCAAACGCCGTGTCAAAGGAGAGAAATGTACTGTCAGGATCCCTTAGGGTGACGCCGGCTGACATGGCGGCATTGCGATAGCGGGATTGCAGCAACTGCTCGGCGATTGCGAGATCAGCGCGTGTATTGATACCAGCAAACTCATCAGCGTCACCCTCAACGAAGACGCAGGTTTGTCCGTCTGAGCGTGCAAGTTCGACGATGTCCGTGAGGTAGTATTCCTTTTTGGCATTATCGTTATTCAGCCTACCAATCCAGTCGGTCAGTTGATTTCCGTCCACGGCCATAACACCGGAATTACACAGAGAAATGGTCAACTCATCGGATGACGCATCCAGCGCCTCGACGATCCGTTCAACTGTCTCCCCGTTGGTAATGAGGCGGCCATAAACGCCAGGATCGTCCGGACGGAAAGCCAGCAGAACCAGGGCCGCTCCTGAATTTTTTCTTTCGACAAGGCGTTTCAACGTTTCGGGAGAGAGCAAGGGATGGTCACCGAAAACGACGAGAACCGTTTGGTCATTGGCATCGTGCTTTTCCAATGCGCATTTGACGGCATGACCGGTTCCGAGCCGGTCTTTCTGCACCACCACTTTGTGTGGTGAAAACCGGTCGGCCTGTGTCTCTAGTTCAGGACCGATGACAACGACCATGTCATCAACGTTCATCGCCGAAAGGCTGGCAAGAACATGGTCGATAACCGGCCGTCCGGCCAGCCCATGCATGACTTTAGGAGTTTTCGACACCATGCGGGTGCCCATTCCAGCGGCCAGCACGATGGCGAGGGTCTGAGCGGAGGACATGCACCATTCCTGCTGTAACGTGTGCCGGCCGTGTGCCAGATCGGCAGTCCTTGGCGAGGCGCGCCCACAATGCCATGGGGTCATGGTGCAATAAAGGCAAAGAATGGCGGTTTTCAGGCTTTAGACCATTACAAACCGGTCAGGTGCGGCCTGTCTTGACGGGCCAAAAACCGGTCCGTATACAGCCCTCCTTCCGGTGCGGGCGATTAGCTCAGCGGGAGAGCGCTCGCCTCACACGCGAGAGGCCACTGGTTCAATCCCAGTATCGCCCACCATTCCCTCCGGCCGGACGTTTCCGACACCACATTTGATTGAACGCCTTATAGACGAGGGGTACCATCCGATCAGATCGTTATCTCCGTGAAACACTGGGGAGTCTGACATGGCAGACCTGAGTAAAGTCACATCGATCTTTCGAAAAGCGATTTCCAAGCGGCGTTTCCTCGGTTTCTTGACCGGTGCGACGGCGGCCTCGCTGGCGGGCGGGTCCAAAGCCGAGGCAGCGGAAGGGACAACGGACGAAAGCACGGCCACCTTCGGCACTATGCCCAACACGTTCATAGGCCGCGTACCGTGGGAGAAATTACCACCCCACATGCAGCGCTCATGGGACGGCGCTCAGAAATTGCATGGCGACACCACCTTCGTCGAGACCTTCGGCAATGCGCCGCACATCTACGATTGGTACCTCAATGACTACTACGGCAAGGTCTACCATTCGGGAAACATCGACAAACGGGTGATGGAACTGGTGCGGTTGCGTCTGGCCAATGTGCATGGCTGTGCTTTCTGCAACCGGGGCGACCGAATTGCCGCCTTGGAAGCCGGCGTTCCACTCGAGCAGATCGAACAATTAGAAGATTACGAAAACGGTCCGTTCACGGAAAAAGAAAAGTCGGCCCTCGCCCTTGCCGATGTCATGGTGCTCACCAATCCCAAAGGCATGCTGACGCAAAAGATCTATGACCGCGCCCGCGCTCACTTTGATGACGGTCAGTTGATGGAACTGGGTGTCAACATGGCCGTGCTCTGCGGTATGGCAAAGTTCCTCTTCGCTTATGATCTGGTTGAAAAGGAAGACTATTGTCCGTTCCTCTAAACCGTTTCCGCTCTGTATTCACAGCCCTGCTGATCGCGGCGCTTCCTGTTAGCGCCGCGATCAGCGGTGTCGAGAAACTTGAGTGGTTTGACGATCCGCAGCAGGCCACGGCTGTGCCGTTTCAAAACGGAAGCGGCGATGATGTGGTCCTGGGAGATTTCAAGGGCAAAGTCGTGGTGGTGAACCTCTGGGCCACCTGGTGTGCGCCTTGTATCCGGGAGATGCCAACCCTGGACTCTCTTCAACTGGACATGGGTGGGGATGATCTCCTCGTTATCGCCATGTCCCAGGACCGGGAAGGCGAACCCATCGCTCGGCCGTTCATGGAGAAGAACGAATGGTCCAATCTCGACCTTTTTGTGGCGCCGGATTTGGAATTCGCCCGCGCCGCCAAGGTGAAGGGTCTGCCGACGACGCTAATTATCGATAAGCAAGGCCGGGAGGTGGCCCGCCTTCAAGGCACGGCGGAATGGGATCACGAAGACATCCGGTCCATCTTGCGGGATCTGATCGCACAGGACGCTCAGGAAGGCTAACGCCACTTACACCCATATTTCTTTTTCATGAAAGCGACGGATTTGCGGATGAGGGTCTCCAGGACCTTCATGTCCACGTCTTCCAGCTTGTTGATGTAAAGGCAAGACCGACCGGTTTTGTATTTGCCGAGCTTGGCCATGAGATCGCCGTACTCTGATAACCCCGGCATGATGTAAACCACCATGGACTGTTTGCGCGGCGAGAACCCGGTGATGAGCGAGTCTCCTTCCCGTCCGCTTTCGTATTTGTAGTGATACTTGCCGTAACCGACGATGGACGGCCCCCACATCTTGGCCTTCCAACCGGTGACTTTGTCCATCGGGGTTTTGAGCGTGAGGGCGTCTTCCCGACGTTTGTCATGATCCACGGATTTCAGAAACGCGCTGACGCTGGCCCTCGTTTCCTTGGTTTTGTTTTCAGCCATCGCTTTGCGTTCCGATCTCTTTGAGTTTTTGCTGCAACGTGAGCCGGTCCAACCGCTCGAACGGCAGATTGACAAAAATGCTAATGCGATTGTTGAGCTGGCGAAAGGCTTCAAAGAACGCTTTCTTGGCGGCCTCATCGCTTTCGGTAACGGCGGCTGGGTCGGGGATCCCCCAATGGGCGGTCACCGGCTGCCCGGGCCAGATGGGACAGATCTCACCCGCGGCGTTGTCGCAAACGGTGAACACGAAATCCAATTTAGGTGCGTCGGGTCCGGCGAACTCATTCCAACTTTTTGAGCGCAGACCGTCGACGGAATAATTCTGACGCCTCAGCAAGTCCAGGGCGTGAGGATTTACTTTTCCGATGGGGTGGGAGCCGGCGCTGAATCCCCGAAAACGGCCCTGCCCTTCCCGGTTCAAGGCACACTCGGCCATGATGCTGCGCGCTGAATTCCCGGTGCAGAGAAAAAGGATGTTGCGGACTGTCTCGGTCATGGGCTGAGAGTCCCTCACCAGTGCAGACAAAGGCAACACCTCGTATCCAAGCTGTTCGTGAAGGTTTCGTGACAGAAGACCCTATCAAACCGAAAACAGCCTGCACTCAGGTACAGGCTGCCCGCTTTTGAATTGGTTGCTAGGGCTCTAGCTGGCGTCGGAGACCGCAGCCCCTTCCATTGCCTTGGACAGCAGCATGTAGAGCTTGCCCATATCGGACGTTGAGAACGTGGTCGTCAGCACCTCAGCGCGGTCGGTTGCCCGGGCGTGTTTGACCAGAGCTGAGTATTCCTTGAGATAGCGCATGACAAAGGTGCGGAATTTCTCATCCGTTTCGTATTTCTTCTGAATGGCCTGAAGTTTCTGCCGGCTGAGCGTTTTGGTGATATGGCGCAGGAACACCGCCTGATCACCCTTGTGATACCGCTTCCACAATTCTTCCTCGACCGAGGGTTGGAAGATACGGGCGATATCGACAGAGAGCGAATGCAGCTGTTCGATAACATGCGTGGTTTCTTCCAGGAATTTGGCGGTCTGCGCCTTTTCGTGGGAATCATCCAGCTGTTTGGCGCTGGTTGACGCCCGATTGGCGGAATCCAACAGCTCATCCACCTGCCGTTTGAAGGTGTACCCGGCCTTGGCCGTTTGGTCGGTGATTTCATTGTTGGCTTCGACGAGACTTTCTGCATGCTTGCGCAGCGTCTTGAGCACCACTTCCACGCGGGCAACGGCTTCGTCGGCGGATTTGCCGAGGTTTTGAAGCTGTTGGCGGAATCCTTCACCGGTCTGCCGCACACCACCGGCAATGCGCTCGGAGGTATGGCCGAATTCATCAAGTGACGTGCGCATTTGTTCGCTCGCCACAGCCACTTGTGCCGCGCCGCGGTTGGTGGAGTCTTCGAAATCGAGCATGAGTTTTTGCAGGCTCTCGCGGAAACCGGACAGGCGGGACTGCGCATCGTCCGCTGAAGATGTCAGTTCTTCGGACCGCTGGCGCACACCATCGCCGACCACCGCCATCTTTTCGCTGGCTTGATCAGCGGCTTTGTCGATGGTCGATGCCTGATCACGGAACACGTCGGCCGCTTGCTCAAGTTTCATGCCCGCTGAGGATGCGACAGATTGCAAGGTTTCCTTGGACTGATCCAACGCATCGAGTGAGTTTTTCAGCGCATCGGTCACCTCGCCGGTGACAGTGGACAAGGCAGACACTTCCTCGCTGATTTCGCGGCGGACTGATTTGGTCTTGTCGACAGACTGATCGGCCACGTCCATGGCCGTGTTGGCCGTTTCTTCTAAGCCATGGCGGATGGACTCTAGCTCCTTGGTGATGCGCGCACTGGCCTGCATCAATTCGGACGAATTCTGACTCAGCACATCAGACATATTACGAACATGAGAGAGCAGGGCATCGGCCTGACGCTTCAAGGACGCCGTTACGGCATCCACATTGCCGGCGGCATCTTCAGCGGGGTAGGTCAATCTCGATAGGTGATGGCGAAGTGCTTCCCCTTCTTGGGTCAATTGCCGGCCGCGATCGATAAAGGCGATTAATAGCCACAGGAAGGCGATAGGCATGAGACCAACCGCCACCAGTCCGCCAAACTCGGGCGGCAGCAGCAGAAAGAGTTCGGACCACGTAAAAGATCTTTCGCACATTTTTGGGGTTGGTGGCTCCGGGTCTGGTTAGGTTGGTTTTGTTCAATCAGCCACTCCAGAAGGAAGGAGCCACCATGGAAAAGGATAACACGAAGGCATTGTCGCACGTCATACGGATTGATGACGAACGTATACAGGATCACCTGGGCAAGGTAGTGCGGGGCAGTGTTGAGGAGACCCTGAACGCGCTATTGGACGCCGAAGCGGACCGGCTCTGCAATGCTGAGCGCTACGAACGCAGTGAGGCCCGTCGCGATACGCGGGCCGGCAGTTACGAGAGGAAGCTTCAGACACGGGCTGGCGAGGTTTCTCTGAAGGTTCCCAAGCTGCGCCGTCAGACCTTTGAGACGGCGATCATCGAGCGTTACCGGCGTCGGGAGGCATCGGTCGAAGAGGCCTTGATGGAGATGTATCTGGCCGGTGTTTCGGTACGGCGTGTGGAGGACATCACCGAGGCGTTGTGGGGCACGCGGGTTTCGCCAGGAACCGTCTCGAACCTTAACAAGAAAATCTATGAGCAGATCGACGCTTGGCGCAATAAGCCGATTGCGGGCGATCATCCCTATGTGTATGTGGACGGCATCGTCCTTAAGCGCAGTTGGGCCGGCGAAGTGCGTAATGTTTCGCTATTGGTGGCGATCGGCGTCAACCAGGAGGGCTTCCGCGAGATCTTGGGCATCGTTGAGGGTGCCAAGGAGGATAAGGCGGGATGGGGCGCATTCCTTAAGCATCTCAAGGCGCGCGGGCTGTCAGGCGTCCAGTTGGTTATCTCTGACGCCTGTCTGGGTTTGGTAGAGAGTATAGCGGAGGTCTGCCCCAAGGCCCGCTGGCAACGCTGCGTCGTCCATTTCTACCGCAACATCTTCAGCCATGTTCCTTCGACCAAAGTGCGCGAAGTTGCCCACATGCTGAAAGCTATCCACGCCCAGGAGAGCCGAGAGGCCGCGACCAGGAAAGCCGAGGACGTTATCTTCTCTCTCAAGAGCACTAAGCTGACCACGGCAGCCGAGTTGGTCGAGAGCCACATTGAAGAGACTTTCAGTTTCTATGCTTTCCCTGACCAGCACTGGATCAAGCTCAAGACCAACAATCCACTAGCAGGCTGCTGAAAAACGATTTGGAGCGATCATCTCGGCAATTTTGTTTTCGTATGAGCCATTTTCCGATTCTATTTTTTCGCGGACGCCCATCCATTGATTCTTTCGTTTCGCGAGGTGGGCTCTCGGCCGAGTTTTTCAGCCGCCTGCTAGAGCGAATCATGCGCGAAATCAGACGCCGTACCCGCGTAGTCGGAGCGTTCCCTGACGGTCAATCGGCGCTCAACTTGGCTGCAGCAAGGTTAAGACACATAGCCGGAAGCAAATGGTCCCTAAAACGATACATGAATATGAATCTACTCACGCAGCAAAGGAACACGGCCTGACCAAATCAGCCACCAGCCCAATACAAAAAGTGCGAAAGATTCTGGACACTACCCACTGATAACCACACCGACGGTGATCGGCCGGTTGGCGGTGGCCCAACTCAGAGGAGCGACCGGAGCCACTGCGGTTGTCGCGCTGTCTTCTGAGGCAGCATGGGCTGGTTTGATAAGGGTCTGCGTCCGCTCGAACGGTGAGCCGCCCTTTTTCCAAAACTTCGAGAAATTCAGATGTGGTGCAGGTTGAGGTGTGACCGGCGCAGCCTTGGCGCCTGCGTCCTTTTCCGTTCCACTGCCTTTGCTCGATGCCCCGGACAGACCGGCAGGCGCGCGGACTTTCCCCGCGCCGGTGTGTGCGTCTTTCGCCATGATCGGCTCTTTATTTTGTTAGCGAACAAACCCCTTCTCTCAGGGGTAGGTTATCCACAGACTATTAACAAAGTCTTCCCTAGGGCCAGAGAAATTACGAGATATCAGGCCCTTTTGCCCCATGTGGTGCACCAACCTCACAGGTCTCCACAGGATTAACAATATATGTTGTTAATTCTACTAAAACTTGATAGTTTGCAATCTGATCGAAGCTGAAAGGGGTAGGCAGGTATGACTCTGGGCGCCCGCGTCAGACAATGCCGTTTAGCGCTTACTTGGAGCCAGGCTGAGCTTGCGCGCCGGATCGGCGTCAAACAACAGTCCATTGATCAGCTGGAGTCAGGCAAGGTTCAGCGGCCCCGCTATGTTGTCGAGTTGTCCGAAACACTGAATGTGCCGTTGGAATGGCTGCGTCATGGCAAAGGCCAAGTCCATTTGTCACGGCCAACGACAGCCCGCGATGATTCCGCACCTTCATGGGCTTTCGAACCGGATGTGACCGGCGATCCCGGAGAAGGAACTGAAAACGCCCTGTTTGAATTGAGAGGGCAAGCCTATGCCCTGGTTCCCGTGTACGACGCGAGAGCATCGGCCGGCCCGGGAGCTCTCAATGCGGATGTCCCCCAACCTCTGTATCACAACGTTTTCCGGCAGGACTGGCTCAAGTCCGTCACCTCGTCATCGGCCGAAAACTTGGCGGTGATGCGTGTCGCGGGTGATTCCATGTGGGATACCCTGCAGGACGGTGATTTCATCCTGGTGGACCGTGCCATTGATCGCTGTACCAGGGATGGCCTTTACGTCATCCGCTACAGCGACGGTGACGAGCTCATGGTCAAACGCTTGATCCGTCAGCCCAGTTCCAAGCTGCTGATTGTCAAAAGTGACAATCCAAATTACCCGTCCCAAACAAGTTTGAAAGATGATGACCTGGCCATCGAGGGACGGGTGATCTGGCTGAGCCGAAGTATTGGCTAGATCAGTTCTCGTGAGATTGACCGTCTTTTTTTGATCCCGCTCTGGCTGAAAAGAGGTTTCGGATAACAAATTTTCTTGTATAATTCCCTTGTTATTTAACAAGGGATGCACAATGGCCTTCAATCCTGACGATCTCACGGTTCTGGCGTATGCCGACGGCTTCACCCTATGGCACTACGTTTCGGATGATTCCACGTCCGAGGTTAGGCGATCGGCTTATTTCGAAGAGGCGCGGGACCTCTTTCGTAATAATGACCGGATCGAAGTTTTTGCTGACGATGGATCCTTTGACACGGTCATAACAACGGTCGGCCGAGTTCGGCTGCGTGAACAGTAAGTCGGGAAAATCCCCTGAAGTTGGCCCAAATGTGAGATTTGATGGGCCATTGCCATCCTGGGTCACACGCACGCCGAGCCGTCGGGCTGTGGAGGTTTTGTCGGCACGATTGGCGGCAAAACGTCTGTTAACGCACCCCATCCATGCACGCTCGCAAAATTACGAACGCGTGCAGGGATTTTTTAGAAAGTATCTCAAAGCGTTGGATGCGCTTTTTTCAAGGCGCGCCTAAAAACTAGTTCTGCGCAACGTGATCCTGCTTAAAAGCTTCATTATGGGGACGGCCATTGTTTTGCAGTCTGTCATGGAGATCACAGATGCTTTGGCTGCCCGTGCAGACACAAAGAAAAGGCAGAAAACCATGGAGGATGCAGGCTAAGCCCCCCACAAGCATGCGCAAGCCGAACCCAATGGCAAACAAAAGGTGCTCGACATAGGTTTCATTCACCGATGCGGGATGATTGCAAAACAGTCTTTTAAAAGCAGTCATCTGTCAGGACCTCCTTTGCGACGGCAATAAAGTACCCTGATCCTGGTAAAAATTGATTGCGATATGATGCTCTTATTGGAGAATATTGAGAAGAACTTTCTAATATATTCCTACAATCGATAATTGGGTTCTATGGACGATAAAGATCGGAAGATTCTCAAACTCCTGCAGGAAGACGCCATGATGCCGGTGGCCGAGGTGGCCAGCCATGTGGGTCTTTCAACCACGCCCTGCTGGCGCCGGATTCAAAAACTGGAAGACGAAGGGGTGATCCGGAAACGGGTCGCTCTTCTTGATCGTAAGAAACTAAACGTCGGTGTTACCGTATTTGTCGCCGTCAAGACCCGCCAGCATGCCATAGACTGGCTGGAAAAATTCAAGACTGCTGTGGATTCAATCCCCGAAGTGGTCGAATCCTACCGGCTTTCAGGTGAGGTCGACTATTTACTGAGGATCGTCGTACCTGACATCAGCGCTTACGACGACGTCTATAAAACGCTGATCGAGAAAGTCGAATTTTCAGACGTGAGCTCCAGCTTTGCTATGGAAGACTTGAAGTTCACCACGGCGCTGCCAGTCAAATACATTCAATAGGGCTTACTTGGCCGAGGGATCGGATGGTCCGGAAGGGCCGCTGTCATAATTGGCATAAAGACCTTTTAAGAGACGGTCGAGAAACCGGCTGCGCCACGCAGCCCGCTCTTCCGCTTCCTGGTCCGTCGGTCGAAACGCTTCTATATCATCCTGCGTGTAAACTCCCTTACTTGCCGCCAATCGTTCGTGGGTGTCTAGACGGTCACGCATGACGGAAACTTCAGAGGCGAGTTCCATGATCATTGTCAGCAAACGGTCAGTATTGGGGTCATCAAAAAAATGCGGGTTGCGTCCCTTTATCTTGGTCTGGCTCGTTTCTGTTGAATCGTTTTTCGGCACTATGTTTCTCCCACATGGTTTGCCTTTGACTCACCCTAGCCGAAGGATTGTTGCCATGATTTATCTCAAACGAAAACCGTTAAGGTCTGGTGCCTGGATTTAGCGCAGAGCTTTGACGATTGAGAGCCTAAGCGGTTTTGGATTCAACGAACAGAGGTTCACGGCTGACGGCGAAATCATCAATGAACTCACCGGCTTCCGCCTCTGCGGCAAACGATTTTTGCTGCCGGCGCCAAGCTGACGCATAACTGCCGTCCCGGTCCAGGAGTTCGGTATGAGTACCGCGCTCCACCACCTCCCCTTCTTCCAGGACGAGTATTTCGTCTGCGTCAATGATGGTGGACAATCTGTGCGCGATCATGACCGTTGTCCGGCCTGCGCTGACTTCGGATAAGTTGGCCTGAATTTCCTTTTCCGTGTGCGTATCGAGGGCAGAGGTGGCTTCGTCAAAAAGAAGTATGGGAGATCCCTTCAAAATCACGCGCGCGATTGCGACCCTCTGTTTCTCACCGCCCGAAAGTTTTAGGCCCCGCTCCCCGACCAGCGTTTCGTAGCCATCGGGGAGAGATTGAATGAATTCATGAACATGGGCCATTTGAGCCGCGCTTTCGATTTCAGTATCACTCGCTCCCGGCTTGGCGTACGCCAGGTTATAGGCCAGCGTATTGTTGAACAGTACGGTATCTTGCGGAACGATTCCGATGGCAGCACGCAAGCTCTGTTGTGTGACAGCGCCAATGTCCTGATCATCAATCGTGATTTTACCGCCCGTGATGTCGTACATGCGGAACAGCAATCGTCCTATGGTCGACTTTCCCGATCCGGTCGGACCGACAATGGCCACCGTTTTGCCTTCGGGAACTTCGAATGAAACGTTCTTGAGGATCGGCCGGCGCGGATCATAGGCGAACGACACGTTGTCAAAGCGAATTCGACCTCCCGAAACACCAAGTGGTTTGGCATCCGCTTTGTCCTGTATTTCGGGAACTTCATCCAGAAGGTCGAACATTTTTTCGAGATCGACCAACGCCTGCTTGATGTTTCGGTAAACAAAACCGAAAAAGTTCAACGGCTGGGCCAGTTGAAGCATATAGGTATTAACCATGACGAAATCGCCTTGGGACATGGTGCCATTGACCACCCCGAAGCCCGCCATAACCATGAGAACGGTGACACCGACGGAAATAATCGCCGATTGCCCTACATTCATGAGCGCGAGCGAGACTTGAGTGCGAACGGCGGCGTGTTCGTACTCTCCCATAACCGTATCGTATTCGTCGGTTTCGAGCTTCTCATTGCCGAAGGCCTTGACCGTTTCGTAATTGAGAAGACTGTCGATCGCGCGTGTGTTGGCCTTGTTATCCAACTCATTCATTTCGCGTCGGAACTTCAATCGCCATTCGGTCGTTAAGGCGGTAAACACCACGTAAATTAGAACGGTGGAGAACGTCACCGCTGCAAACCAACCGTCAAAAGCACCCCATAGAATGATTGTCACCAGGCTGACTTCGAACAGCGTTGGAAACAGGTTAAAGAGGGTGATGGACAATAGGCTCTGAATAGCAATGGTGCCGCGTTCAATGGAACGTGAGAGCCCGCCGGTCTGGCGTTGTAGATGAAAACGAAGGGATAAGCGGTGGAGATGTTCCAGAATTGCGAGTGCAGACTTCCTGATCGCGCGCACTCCGACCTTGGCAAATATTGCGTCGCGAACTTGGCCAAACGCCAGGGACAACAAGCGGGCTGCGCCATAGGCGAGAATGATCCATAGAGGCAGGGCCAAGGGATTACCGTCAAGGGCGTCCACGGCCAACTTGAGAAAATAGGGCACGAACACGGTTGCAACTTTCGCCGCAACAATGGCCAGAAGCGCGAACACCACCCGCGTTTTGATTTCCAGATCTCCGCGCGGCCAGAGAAACGGTGCCAAAGAGCGCAGCACGTCAAAATCACTACGCTTGCGGATATTGTCTTTAGGCAGAGGACCTTGCGCTTCTCTCACGGCAATCTCTACGGATCAATAATTGGAAGAAACCGGAATGACGCTGCTTGTGACATAGGCCTTCGAAGGGCACAAGAGGCCTAAGGATGATGGCCGGTCATCCGATAAGAAAATGGGCGCGGAGTGTTCCGCGCCCAAAGGCAGTCACATTCTGAGGTAAACATATGTGGTTATGCGGTGACGGGACCCACTCCAACCACGGGGACTTCAACCGTTTCTTCGCCTAGACCGGCGACATCTGCGTAGAGGTCAAGCTCACCATAAATCTTCTTCGGCTGCTTATCTGCTGTTTCACCGCCGCCAGACTGTGCTTCGACCTGCTGAGCCTTTTCATAAAGACTTTGCTCAGCCTGTTCTCCATCACCTGACTGGGGAACCTGCGGCACATCAGCATCGTCATACAATTTCTTCTGACCTGCTTCATCGTCGTAGAAGCGACCGGTTTCCGTCTGTGCGACCTTGTCGTACAGCTTTTGCTCGCCGGTCCCATCTTCATAGAAGCGACCCGTTGTGACCTGTTCCGCATCATCGAAAATCTTCTGCTGCACTTCTGGGTCATTAGCGAAGCGGCCGCGAACCAGCTCGACCCCGTCGCCAAAGAATTTCTGCTGGACAGGCGCACCGTCAGTGAATGTGCCCTGGCTTGCTACTTCTTCGCTGCCAAAAAGCTTCTTGGGCACAGCGCCATCTTCGGCAGGTCCGCCGGCAACCACTTGGGCATCGTCAAAGATCTTCTGCGCTGGTGCACCGGGGTCCGCGCTTTGCCCGGCCTGCTGTGCAGGTGCAGGCTGCTGCGGTGCTGGCGCTTGTGGCGCAGGCGTCGATACCGCCGTGGCAATCTCACGGTCCTGAACCTGCTCGGCAACCGACGGCGTTTCCGATAGAGCACCACCGCGGGCTGAGAAGGTGATCGACGTGTCACGGGCCCGGGCGGCGCGCTGTGACTCGAGAAGATCGACCCGGCCGTCCAAGTTGTTATCAAACCGCTGAACGACGTCCAGGGTACCGACAACTTCTGCAGGCCTTCGGCCCACATCAAAATCTTTCACTTCGACCTTGACGGCTTCGGTGCGCGATTCAGACCGTGATGCCCGAGGCGTTTCTGCCGGATCAGGAACAACCCGTTTAATTTTCTGTTCCGGCGACGGCTGGTCTTGCCGGCGGCTATCCGCCTGGGACTGGTCGGGCTTCGGAGCCCGCGCAACCGCATCGGCCGCTGCAGCTCCTGCAGGCCGGACAGAAACAGGTGTTGGTTGAGAGTTTGTGTCCGAGTTTGAAGCGGACACACTAAAAGCTCGTTGCTGGCGTTCAGCTACGAGCGTTTGCTGCAATGATGCAGCGGTGTTTGTCACGACTTCGGTCATGGCCATCGCCCTTTCTAAGCGACGAATAAAATTTCTTGACGGCTTCTGCGTCAGCCTCATTCATAAGGAAGACTGCGATCAAATTCAAGACAAATGCCGGAAAACGTCAGGACTTAAGCCGTTTCTAGTCGAAACAATAATAGTTTAACTTTCTAAGCCACCCATCAGTAAGTATTTGATTTCCATATATTCTTCTAGCCCATAGCGGGATCCTTCCCGGCCGATGCCGGACTCCTTAATTCCACCAAAAGGCGCAACTTCCGTAGAGATAATTCCCTCATTGATGCCCACTATGCCGTACTCCAGCGACTCGGCGACTCGCCAGATCCGGCCAATATCGCGGCCGTAAAAATAGGCCGCCAAACCATATTCCGTGGCATTGGCCAGCTCTACCGCGTCCTCTTCGGACGAGAACCGGAACAGAGGTGCTACCGGGCCAAATATTTCTTCCCGCGCCATATCCATATCCGCTGTCACTTCGGTCAGCAGCGTGGGTTGGAAATAGGTGCGACCAAGAGCATGTCGTTCTCCACCTGCCAGAACCTGAGCGCCGCCGGACGTGGCATTGGCCACCAAAGCCTCAACCTTTTCCACCGCCGCTTCATCGATCAACGGACCCTGATCCACGTCTTCTTCGAGACCGTTGCCGACCCGTAAATTAGCAACCGCTTTGGCGAGTTTCGCTGCAAATGCATCGTAGACATTGTCTTGAATGAGAAATCGGTTGGCGCAGACACAGGTTTGACCTGTGTTGCGGTATTTGGATGCAATTGCACCTGCGACAGCAGCGTCAAGATCGGCGTCGTCAAAGACGATAAACGGCGCATTGCCGCCGAGCTCAAGGGAAACCTTTTTCACCGTGCCGGCGCATTGAGCCATGAGTTTCTTGCCGATGCCGGTCGAGCCCGTGAAGGTAAATTTACGCACCAGCGGATGACCGGTGAGAACGTCCCCGACGGGAGCCGCCTTAGACGTGGGAACGATATTCAGGACCCCGGCGGGGGTCCCGGCCCGGGTTCCGAGCTCTGCTATGGCTAAAGCAGACAGTGGGGTTTGAGCCGCCGGCTTGACAACAAAAGTGCATCCCGCTGCCAAAGCAGGACCTGCTTTTCTGGCAATCATGGCATTGGGGAAGTTCCAAGGCGTGATGGCGCCCACGACACCAACGGGCTGCTTGATGACAACGATGCGTTTGCCGGCTTGGTGTGTGGGGATAACATCTCCGTAGGCGCGTTTTGCTTCTTCGGCGAACCACTCGATAAAACTGCCACCGTAGGCAATCTCCCCTTTTGATTCTTTAAGCGGTTTGCCCTGTTCCGCGGTCATAAGCACCGCCAAATCGTCTTGATTGGCCATGATCAGGTCGAACCAGGCGCGCAGAATGCCCGCGCGTTCTTTACCTGTAAGATCACGCCAAGCGCCGAGGGCGGCATCAGCCGCTTCGACAGCTTTGACGGCGTCATCTGACCCGCAATCGGCGACGGCCGCGACCACGTCCCCTGTCGCCGGGTTCAAGACATCAAAGGTCTTGCCTGATGCGCCGGCGATCCACTGGCCGCCGATGAAGGCTTGGTCCTTGAGGAGGGTAGGGTCTTTGAGCTGCATTGTGATCGTCCCGTTGTTGCGGTGTTCTGGCTTAAGGGATGCCAGTTATCGGTTGCGTTTGTGATATTCCGGGTTGGGCATCATATCAACGCCTGTGGCGACCCGGTTTGACATATTGAAAAACCCGGCCGTATCGGCGATGTCGAAGATCTCATCATCGGAAAAACCGGCTTGGCGCAGGCGCTCTCGGTCTTCGTCGTTGACCGTATGGGGGGCCGCTGTCAACTTATAAGTAAAGTCGAGCATAGCGCGGTGGCGGGGCTCCAGGTCTGCTACACGGTAATTGATGGCCAGCATTTCGCCGAGTTCAGCGTCGTCCGACAGTTCCCGGACCGCCTGACCGTGGGCAACGACACAGTAGTAACAATGGTTTGTGGAAGACACGACCACGGCAATCATTTCCCGTTCCAATTTGCTGAGGCCGCTTTCTCCCAACATGAGCTCATTGTAGAAGGAAACGAAGGTTTTCAGTTTTTCCGGACGCGAGGCATAGGCTAGCAGCACGTTGGGCACCAGACCCAACTTTTCCTGGCAGACCCGGAGGTACTTTTTCATCCCATCGTCGAGCGTCGCTTCCAAATCATCAGGCGTGGGTGTCTTGAGGGCCATAACATGAGACGGCTGAGGCATAACGTTCTCCTAGCGTGTGAGATCCTGATTATAAGCACAGAGTAGGAATCAAGCGGACCAAGTTAGAACCCGTAGAACCTGTGGACTTCAAGTCTTGGTCAACCCCAAATCCCTGAATTCTTATTTTGTTGGCGCCGCGTTATCCTTTTCATTACAGATCCAGGATATTGGCTGTTTGCATCATCAGCTGGATTTCATTACACAACAAATCTAGCTGTGGCTGGATTTTCAGCAACTCAACCATTTCGACCATACGAAGACTTTCGCCATGACCACCGACCGTCAAAACAGACAGAAGCTCCTTTCTGAGGCCATTGCGGCCCGTATTCTGGTGCTCGACGGGGCGATGGGCACAATGATCCAATCTTATGAATTGGACGAAGCGGCCTACCGTGGCGAACGGTTTCAGGATTGGAGCCAGGACCTCAAGGGCAATCACGATGTACTTTGCTTGACCCAACCGGACGTCCTTGAGGAGATCCACCGCGCCTATCTGGAGGCGGGTGCAGACATTCTTGAGACCAACACCTTTTCATCCACGTCAATCGCTCAAGCCGACTACGGGTTAGAGACGTTCGCTCGCGAGATGAATTTTGAATCGGCGCGCATCGCCCGAAAAGCCTGTGACGATTACACATCTCGAACCCCGGACCATCCGCGTTTTGTCGCCAGTGCTCTGGGTCCGACCAACCGTACGGCCTCGATCTCTCCCGACGTGAATGATCCTGGCAAGCGCAACACGTCGTTCGATGAACTCCGTGAATCCTATCAGGAAGCGACGGAAGGATTGCTGGAGGGCGGTGTCGATCTGCTCTTGGTAGAGACGATTTTTGATACCTTGAACGCCAAAGCGGCTTTATTCGCTATCGAGGACGTCTTCGACGCCCATGGAGACCGTATCCCTGTAATGATTTCGGGCACAATTACCGATCAATCGGGCCGCACTTTGTCTGGCCAAACCACTGAAGCCTTCTGGAACTCGGTGCGCCATATTGAACCGTTTTCGGTTGGCTTGAACTGTGCATTGGGTGCCGAACAATTGAGACCGTACATATCCGAATTGTCGCGTATCGCCGATACCCGCATTAGCACGCATCCCAACGCCGGCCTGCCCAATGAGTTTGGTGCCTATGACCAAACACCACAGGAAATGGCGTCTCTGTTGGGCGCCTGGGCGGACGACGGTCTGGTCAATATTGTCGGCGGTTGTTGCGGTACGACGCCGGATCACATACGTGCCATTGTCAAAGCCGTTGACGGCAAGACTCCGCGGGCCATTCCGTCTATGGAACGGAAAATGCGTCTGTCAGGATTAGAACCCTTTGCGCTGGCTTCATGACTGAGGGCTTTGCCTCCACCACTTTCGTCAATATTGGCGAACGCACAAACGTCACCGGATCAGCAAAATTCAAGAAACTCATCTTGAATGATGACTATGAGGCGGCGCTCGATGTCGCGCGCCAGCAGGTAGAAAACGGCGCTCAGATCATCGACGTCAACATGGATGAGGCCATGTTGGATTCTGAAGCGGCGATGACCCGCTTTCTCAACCTTATCGCTTCGGAACCTGATATCAGCCGTGTGCCCATCATGATCGACTCATCCAAATGGTCGGTTATCGAAGCCGGTCTCAAATGCGTCCAGGGCAAGCCCATCGTCAATTCCATTAGCCTGAAGGAAGGAAAAGAACCGTTTCTCGACCAGGCAAGGAAGATCAAGCGCTATGGGGCTGCGGTCGTGGTGATGGCGTTTGACGAAGAAGGCCAAGCGGACAATGCAGCTCGCAAAGTTGAGATCTGCACCCGGTCTTACAAGCTCCTAACCGAAGAGGTTGGATTTCCACCCGAAGACATCATCTTCGATCCCAACATCTTTGCTGTCGCCACGGGCATCGAGGAGCACAACGACTATGCTTTGGCCTTCGTAGACGCGACACAACGGATCAAGGAAACCCTGCCCCATTGCCATATTTCAGGAGGTGTTTCCAACATCTCCTTTTCGTTCCGCGGTAACGATCCTGTCCGCGAGGCCATGCATTCGGTTTTTCTCTATCACGCCATCAAGGCGGGCATGGACATGGGCATCGTCAATGCAGGCCAGTTGGCTGTGTATGAGGATATTCCCCCGGACCTGCGCGAAAGGGTGGAAGATGTCATTCTCAACCGCCGTGACGATGCGACGGACCGGCTTCTCGAGATTGCCGATCAGTTTAAGGGGGAAGGTAAGAAACGCGAGGTTGATCTGAGCTGGCGTGAGAAAGACGTCAACGACCGTCTTTCCCACGCGCTGGTCAACGGTATTACGGATTACATTGAAGACGACACCGAAGAAGCGCGTCTGGCGGCAGACAGGCCCCTGTCCGTCATCGAGGGTCCATTGATGGACGGCATGAATGTGGTCGGCGACCTGTTTGGCGCTGGGAAAATGTTTCTGCCACAAGTGGTCAAGAGTGCCCGCGTGATGAAAAAGGCGGTGGCTTATCTCATCCCCTTTATCGAAGCCGAAAAGGCGGCGAATCCCAATGCGGACTCTGGATCAAAGGGCAAGATCGTCTTGGCCACGGTGAAAGGCGATGTTCATGACATCGGCAAGAACATCGTCGGCGTCGTGCTTCAATGCAACAACTTCGACATCATTGATCTGGGCGTCATGGTGCCCTGCGATAAGATTCTTGAGACGGCGCGCAATGAAAACGCCGATGTCATTGGCTTATCCGGTTTGATCACGCCCAGTTTGGACGAAATGGTTTACGTGGCCGGCGAAATGAATCGGCTGGGCATGAACACGCCGCTGCTCATTGGCGGCGCGACAACCTCCAAGGTTCATACCGCAGTCAAAATCGCGCCCAAGTACGACAATGCCACCGTGTACGTTACCGATGCGTCGCGGGCCGTTGGTGTGGCCAGCAATCTTCTGTCCCACACACAGCGGGAGGATTTTGTCGCCTCGATCAAGGAGGATTACGCCTCTGTGCGTGACGCCCATGAACGGGGTCAGACAAAAAAGACACGTTTGCCGCTTGCGGAAGCCCGCGCCAACCGTGGGCGGATCGATTGGCGTACCTATACGCCGCCGGTACCTCGTACTTTCGGTTTAACGGTGTACGACGATTACGATCTGGCCGAGTTGACAACGCGTATTGATTGGACGCCGTTCTTTTCCACCTGGGAACTCAAAGGCACCTATCCGAAAATCTTTTATGATTCACGCACAGGTGAAACGGCGCAGACCCTCTACAACGATGCCCAAGCCATGTTACAGCGGGTTATCGGTGAAAAGTGGCTGACGGCGAAAGCAGTCGTCGGACTTTGGCCGGCCAATGCGGTCGAAGACGACATTGAACTCTACGGTGACGACGACCGGACCGAAATCATCTCAACCCTGCATACGTTGCGCCAGCAAATGTCCCGCCAAGACCGCGACCGGCCAAACTTGGCCCTGGCCGACTTCGTTGCGCCTAAGGAAACCGGTTTACAAGACGCAATCGGGGCTTTTGTCGTCACGGCGGGTCTCGGTATCGACAAACATGTCAAAGATTTCGAAGCCAACCACGACGACTACAGCGCCATTATGCTCAAAGCGGTGGCCGACCGGTTGGCTGAAGCCTTTGCCGAACGCCTGCATGAACGGGTGCGGAAAGAAATCTGGGGATATGCACCCGATGAATCGTTAGACAACGACGCTCTTATCGCGGAACGGTACCAGGGCATTCGCCCCGCCCCGGGTTATCCCGCCTGCCCCGACCATACAGAGAAAGGGCTGATCTGGTCCTTGCTTGACGCCGAAAAACACACCGGTGTGTCGCTGACGGAAAGTTTCGCCATGTGGCCGGCCGCGTCTGTATCAGGTCTGTATTTCAGTCATCCGGAGAGCCGGTATTTCGGCGTCGGTCGCATTGAAAAAGACCAGGTTGAAGACTACGCGGACCGTAAGGGCCTCAGTGTTTCCGAAATTGAGCGATGGCTTGCGCCAAATCTGAATTATTCGCCTGAGGATTAGGATTGCGCCGCTCAGGCGCCGAACAACACAAAGAACAATGAGACGGTTACAAGAGCGCCTACGACGGCGCTGCAGACCACGGTGAAGAACCGGCCTAGAGCGGTATGATTTTAGGTTGGGTCATATCCTGCGTTTTTGAAATAGTTGGCGCATTCATTTGAGGTATAGGTATCGAGGAGTCTGCCGATGGCGGCTGAGACGGCCTCGACGGTTCGCGGCGCTTCGAGGCGGAGCAGATGCTTGAGCTTGGCGAAGACCTGCTCGATGGGATTGAGGTCGGGGGAGTACTTGGGCAGGAACAGGAGCCGGGCGCCGGCCTGGCGGATGGCCTGTCGCACGGCCTTGGACTTGTGAGAGCCGAGGTTGTCCATGATGACGATGTCGCCGGGCTTGAGGGTTGGGACCAACACGTCCTGCACATAGATGCGGAAGCGCTCGCCGTTGATCGGCCCGTCGACGAGCCAGGGCGCATCGATTCGGTCGTGGCGCAGCGCGGCGAGGAAGGTCGCGGTGTGCCAGCGGCCATGTGGCGCCTCGCCGATCAGTCGCGCGCCCTTTGACCCCCAGCCCCGCAGGGGCGCCATGTTGGTCCTGGTCCAGGTCTCGTCGATGAACACCAGGCGCGTCGGGTCAACCCGGTCGCGGTACTTCAACCACTGAGCGCGGCGGCGCGCCACGTCACGGCGCCGACGCTCGCCAGCCACCAGCGTTTTTTTTATAGCTCAGGCCCTGCTCGTGAACGAAGGTCCAGACCGAACGGTAGTCCACCTTCAGGCCCCGATCCGCCAGCTCCCCGACAAGCCCATGAAGCGTGAAATCCCCCCGCGCCACCCGGTCCCGCAACCAGCGCTCGTGCGCCCCCCGGATCGCACGCGGCTTGTAACCGCCCATCCGGCCCGGCGCCGCGCTGCCCGTCCGCCGGTAGCGCGCCAGCCAGGCAACCGCCGTGCTCTCGCCGATCCCGAAATGCCGCGCCGCCGCCCGGCACGACATCCCGTCGCGCGACACAGCCGAAATAACCCGTTCTCGAAGATCAAGGGAATAAGCTCTTGCCATCCTTGCTGGCCTCCTTACCCAGCAAGAATCTTGAATCAGAAATCGAAAAGCTTGTGAATCCCTAAAATGACTCCGTCTAATCACATAAAGCTCTAGTGCTCCGGTGAGACTTGCCAATTTACGGTCAGCGACCCACTTGAGAACCCAGCCAAACAAGGCGCCGAATATGGTTCCGATAACCACCATGGACCATCCGGCCAAATCGGCCATGATGAAAAACGCTGAGACAAAAAAGGCCAGGAGCACGCCCATAAACAGTGATGCCAAAGCCAGCGGGACTTCGCGCGCACCAATTTTGCTCCATCGGAGAAACCGCCACGGTCTCACCGAACTCTTGAGCGCAGGCGCGGTTGGATTGCTGATCCATTTGACACCCAGACGTTTGGCTTCTGCGATTGCTGACGAAAGGTCTTCACCCGAACGTATCGGAGCTGCACCAATGACCTTATAGGACTTGTTGCCACTGGCTTGCCTTAACACCAGGAGATGCGCTGTGACCAAATCCTTGGCAATGATGTAGATGGCATCGTCGTCGTGGCTTCTGGCTAGCCACCAGGTTTCATGATCGGCATTCTCCCAAATGAGGTATGCCGCACTGACCTCCTCAGACAGCTGGTCGGTTGCGTCAGCCATGATGACTGCGTAGAGAAATTGCGTCGTTTAGATCATGCTCTGGGAAGCGTGAAGAACACACTGCAACCATTACCGGGGTCAGAGTCCGCCCAAAGGGTGCCGCCATGACGTTTAACAAGATTGTGGCAAATACGTAATCCAAGACCTGATCCCGTTTCTCCGCTGGTACCAGCGGTTGTTTGCATGCGCCGGCCGTTGATAAAAGCGCTGATTTTTTCCGGATCCATTCCCACACCCGTATCAGCGACAGTGATAAGAATATAGTTGATCTGCTCTTCATAGAGTATTGCGGAAACCGTAATCTTATCGCCCGACTCACAGAATTTTATGGCGTTGTTGATCACATTGCGAAAAATGGTCAGCACCATATCGCGATCGGCTTTGACCTTGTGATCATCAATTGCGGAATCAATGTGCACGCCCTTTTCCCGTGCAAGTGTCGCAAGGGGTTGAAGACTGGCATTGAGGGATTCGGCAAGGCTGATGTCTATTGGCCGGTATGGGAGGTCCGCGCTTTCCACCGCTGCCCAGGCCAACAACGTGTCTAAGAGAGCGGTCGTGTTCTCTGCCGCTTCGAGAATGAGAGCCGCATACTCTTGTACCTTTTCCGGTGACAGTGAAATTGTTGGGCTGGATAGCAGCGAAGCAAAACCCATGATGTTATTGAATGGGCTTTTGAGATCATGGCCGATAATGGAAAACAGCTGATCTTTCGCATCAACCAAAACTTCAAGTTCCTGGCGCGCCTTCTCGAGTTCTGCCTCTCGCCTCTTGGTATCCGTCACATCCTGAACCGTTGCGATGTACCGGGTTAGCGCACCCTTTTCGTCTGTTAGCGGTTCACCAATCTCTCTGTAGCAACGAGTTTCTTGTCCGGAAGACTTTCTGTATTCGATTTCGTAGGATTTCGCGTCGGCAATACCATCACTCACCGTATCGCTGTATGTCTGCCGGTCGTCTTCATGAATAAACTCCGAAAACGCAGCCGGATTGTTGACGTGGTTCAAGAGATGGGCTTGATCTACATCGAACATTCGCCCGAGCTGCTCTGAGCAAAAGGCAAGGCATGATTGATCCGGATCCCAAACCCACAGACCGAGGTTTGAAACGCGCGCAGCCAGATCAAGCATCTCTTTTTGATCGCGGATCGCCTGCAGTGTCTTGAACGCATCAGTAACGTCCGTGATGACACCGAACACAGCAACCACTGTACCGGCGGAATCCGTTTCCGGCTGGCCTTTTGCGATGATGTTTCTAGTAGCGCCGGCAGGGGTAAGGATCCGGGCATCCAATTCAAAGCTTTCATCATTTTTACTGGCGTGGCCGAACTGATTAGAGACCCGGCTCCGATCATCATTGTGAATAGCAGCGAGAAAGGACTCGAACGTCGGTGTGTGAGATTCAGGGTCGCAACCGAAAATCCGATAAACTTGGTCAGACCACGTCACCACATTGGACTGGATATGCCAGTACCAATGCCCCATGTTGCCGACCGACTCTGCAAGAGAGAGGAGTTGCGCGTCGTCCTGGAGCCCAGAGTCTGAACCGGACATATGTGCTGTCACTGTTTCCATCAGCATGCCGTCTTGGACCCACCCCCGGGTGCACGCCTCATGTAGTTTGGACTCAAAATAAGTTATGCGACCCCTAACGTCCACCAAAAAGTTTGTCCAATCCAATACTAAACCAAAAAGTGTAATTAAGGGCTTTGGCTAACAGGACGAAGACCGCTCAATAAAGGCGAGCTGACTTGGATACATATTATAAATCAATGACTTGGAGGATTTCAGCCATAGCCTGGGCAGCCGCCATCGGCGTCGTGTCTTTGCTTCCCGCCGAACGGGCCCTGGTCAGCGGACTGTGGGATAAACTGGAGCATGCCGCCGCCTTTGCCGTGCTGGCCGTCTTCATCAGATTGGCGTGGCGGCGTATACACAGCCTTGCCATCTTTTTCATGGTGACGATCTACGGTGGCCTTATTGAACTGGCCCAGTTTTTTTCACCGGGCCGTTTTCCCGATCCCTGGGACGGTCTCGCCAACGCCGTAGGCGGTCTGTGTGCGCTGATGATTGTTCACCTTTGGCTTGGTCTACAGCCGTCTCGTAATGATCAAAACGTCATTTCAAGCGGGTCAGAATAGGTGCCTGTATGGACCAATGTGGACCTCTTGCACGCCCGGATCAGGCCTGTTACAACCCCGCTCCTTCCGCAGGACACTGTCCTTTTTTGGCTGTGAGCGCGGGTGCACACCATGTGGGGGTGTAGCTCAGTTGGTTAGAGCGCCGGCCTGTCACGCCGGAGGCCGCGGGTTCGAGTCCCGTCACTCCCGCCACTTGTGTTAGGGCTTGAGCTCGAAGGCTTAAGCCCTTTTTCTGTGCTTACGTGTTGAGACACCGATTAGGAGACCGGCATGCAAAACGGCCGAGATGTTGTCATCGTGTCTGGGGTGCGCACCGCCATTGGCGCTTTCGGCGGAAGTTTGAAGGACCACCCGCCGACGGCCCTTGGTGCTGTGTGTGTGCGGGAAGCTGTTTCGCGAGCAGATATTGATCCTAAGACTGTTGAGTCTTGCGTCTTTGGCAACGTCACTCAAACCGACACGCGGGATCCCTATCTCGCCCGGGTGGCGGCGATTGAGGGCGGCCTCCCCATCGAAACGTCTGCCGTTACGGTTAATCGGCTTTGCGGCAGCGGTTTTCAGGCCATTGTTTCTGCGGCCCAACAGATCCTTCTTGGAGACGTCGACACTGCTATCGCCGGCGGAGCGGAGAGCATGAGCCGGTCTCCCTACCTGGTGCCGGCGCAACGCTGGGGACAGAAGATGGGCGACGCCGCCATGATCGATACCTTGCTGGGGTCCCTTAACGATCCCTTCGGCAACGGCCACATGGGTATTACGGCCGAAAATGTCGCCGCAAAATGGAAGATCGACCGCCAAACCCAAGACAACTACGCCATGGAAAGCCAACAGCGAGCAGCCAAAGCGCAGGCCGATGGACGGTTCAAAGAACAAATCCTTGCCATCGACGTGAAACAGAAGCGCGAAACGGTTCCCTTCACAGAGGATGAATACATTCGCGCCAATGTCACCATGGACGGTCTGTCGGGATTAAGACCGGCCTTTAAGGAAGGCGGGTCGGTCACGCCGGGCAATGCGTCAGGCATCAACGACGGGGCGGCAGCTTTGGTGCTCATGGAAAGTAAGACTGCGGAGAAACAGGGTGTCACACCGATGGCGCGCCTGGTCGGCTATGCCCACGCTGCCGTTGATCCCTCCGAGATGGGCATCGGACCCGTCCCGGCAGTGAAACGCTTGCTGGACCGCACAGGTCTCACCATCGACGACATGGATATCATCGAGTCCAACGAGGCGTTTGCGGCGCAGGCGTGTGCCGTAGCCCAGGAACTTGGCTTTCCTTCCGACAAGACCAACCCTAATGGAGGCGCCATCGCGCTAGGCCATCCGGTCGGCGCCACCGGAGCCATCCTGACCATCAAGGCGATGTATGAGTTGCGCCGCACCAACGGCCGTTACGCTCTTATCACCATGTGCATCGGCGGCGGTCAGGGCATTGCCGGCATTATTGAAAACTTAAACGCGGCGACTTGAGGTCCGCTCAATGCTGACGCCGCTGGGGGAGAAAGCCAGTCGCCAGGAATAGGACGATGAACACGGCCAGCACCGTCCACATGGACGCTGAATATTCCAGTGGCTTGAGCCACACCTCATCGTAAAAGCCGTAGCGGGGCGCAAGCTCGCCAAAGGGAATCCAGAAGATCGCCTTGGTCGGGATGGCATAGCGAATCGCCGCCATAACCCGGGTGAATTTCATCAAACGCCAGAGCAGATAGCATCCCCAAACGGCAAGAAGCACCGCAATCCCATAGGTCACGACATGGTCGTATCCGAGGAACCGGGCATCACCCAGGAACAGTGACGCGCCGTAAAAGAACCAGGTTATGTAGAGGGTTTCGAGAAACGTAATGCGGCAGAAATTACGGCCTTGGCCTGAGTCAGGTTCACCGAGATTGAGCCGGCCTGTTTTCTGTATCCAGCGAAAGGCGTTGCAGCGGCTGTTCTTGTTGAAAACAAAAAACATCAGGGTCGCGACACAAATCCCGAAGGACCCTTGAATGTAGAGAAGATGCGCAGGCCATTTCACACCGGGCGCCACCTCGGGCATGGGCAGACCCAAGGACACTTCGTTGAACTTGAAGGAGTAGGAGGCCCAGCCGACCCAGATCAGCATACCGGCCAGAAACCCAAGTAAGGTCCCACTCACCTCTTCGTTTCGCCGCGTTCCGATCAACAGAAGGATGGCCGCAACCAAACCTATGCTGAGAAAAAGCCCGCCCGCATTTTCATAGCCAATGAGATCTCTGACGGCGATGACAAAGGCATGGGCCAAAGGCAAAGCGAGCAGAACCGCAAAAAACGCGATGATGCCGATAAAAGGCGGCCTGTAATACCGCTTCCATAGGCCCGACTTGGGGCCTGGTGCGACGGCGTCGGTCATAAGCTTGGCTTAAATATTACTCTGGAAACACATGATAGATGGTATTGGCCGAGTCTGGATTGTCAAACGCCAGAACGAGCTGCCGGGCCACTTCGGCGCGTGGAATCCGCCCCCACTTGAAACTCTGCTGGTCATCATCCAGGACACCCGTTCCTGTGGGCGGCCCATCGCCGAGACCACCCGGCCGGATAATGGTGTAATTCAGCCCGCTGTTGATGATGTGGTTCTCCGCTTTGGTCTTTCGCTCCAGGGCCGAACCCAAGATCCAGCGCACAAAGAACGGAATGGCGGAACGGCTTTCCCCCGCGCCAATGGAACTGACCATGAGCATACGGTCGACGCCAGTGGCTTTGGCTGCTTCAGCCACGTTGATGTTACCGACGTCGTCCACCGGATTGTCGCCGGTCCGGCTGCCAAGGGAACTAATGACGGCGCGATAAGATCCGGCGTCGAACGCGGCTTTCACTGAGTCGGCTTCCAAGGCATCGCCGGTATAAAGTTCGACGCCTAAGGGTTCCAACTGGGTGAGGTCGGATGTGGGCCGCACGAAGACTGTGACCTGCTCTCCGCGGCCCGCCAAGATTTTGACCACCTCCAATCCCGTCGCCCGCGTGCCGCCAAAGACCAAGATTCCCTGCGGCGCTTCTTCAACACTGTCTTCTACAGCCTCTTCAACGGAAGGCGCGTCTTGGGCAAAAGCGGAACCGGTCAGCAACAAAACCAAACCAAAAGCAACACAACGAAACAGTTTCACTACCATTATCCTTCGTCTCCCAATTCACTGACGCGTTTGAGTTTGTTCATTTCATCGCTTTCCGTACCCCACATGACATTTCCGTCTTCGTCGACAAAGCGGCCGAGAAACCAAAACTCATCCGGAGTAATGCGGATTTTATCATCGGCAATCATGTCCTTGCCGACGCCGTCGTTGAAAATGCGGCAGGGGCCGAAATCCATCGGACCGGACACCGCCATTCCTCCCTCCTCCAGGGTGAGTTTGAAATCGCAGTCTTCGCTCCAGGTCATGTCGTCAAGGGTCAATCCCTCGAGCTGAGATGGATCGAGATGTACATTGACGATGCTCTCCTCGTTCTTAAAGGACAGCTCTCGCTGATGAACCAAGCCGGTATCAGGATGAACAAAGAAATGGAGAAAGCCTTTGCGCGTCACCCAGTCCGGATCGTCGGAGCCGTCGATGGACGACTGCTGGTAAATCACCACGCCGTCGAGAAACGGTACGTCAACAGGATAAAACACTTGGTACATGAGCCGGTGCTGAAGGTTGTCGGGAACCCCGTTCTCAATATCCCTCTCGGCTTGTTCGAAAGAGTCATACCGGCCGTGAATCCAGGACGCCAACGCAGCGAGAATTTTTTCGTTCTCAGACTCCGTTTGCGCCTCAGCCGGAAAGATCAAATTGAATGTCAGGATCGCCACTGCGATGCCGATGACAAAAAAGAGGATGCGCTTCTTCAGGCTCACGAGTTGCTCCAAAGCATTCTTGAGTTAGCTTTGGGGCCAAATTCTGGCCATTTGGCACAGCGAAGTCGAGCAGGTCCGTCTTTACGCCTCACTCCGAATTGTCTAGCTTCTGAAATAGTTTCAATGACTTAGGAGACCGGTCTGTGGGCATCGGCAATAATTCTTGGGCACGGGGCATGACCACAGCAGCCGTGCTTCTGTTTGTCCTGGCTGCCGGGCCGCAAAAAGCCTGGCCGCAGGACGTATCAGAAGACAAGGAACGGAAAACCATCCCCATGCCCATGGACTTGCCGGCCATTGCTGAAATTGATGCCTTGGACGAGGAAGATGCGCCAATCCGGCGGTTTTTTCTCACCAGTCAAGGCATGCGCGGACAGATCGTTCCCATAGAAGGCACAGAGGGTTGGTTTTGCACCCTCAGTCAAGCCACTCATGTCATGCTTGATTACTGGCCGACGTTGGATCAATGGGTCTTTCAAATCGGATTTTCGGAAGACGCGGAACTGACCGCCGGTGGCTTGGCCACCTGTCACCGTCTTGCCACATAACAGAATATATCCGCCTATGACCGCGCTTTCAAAAATCACCCGAAGAACTTTTCTCGCCAGCGCCACCGGTATGGCGATTTTGCCACGGGGCCTTCGCGCGCAGGGGTCTATTCGGTCAGTGGTGATCGCCGGTGCAAGAGGGCGAACGGGACGCCTCATCGCTGAAAAGGCACTTGCCGCCGGATACACGGTCCGGGGATTGACCCGAAATCCAGAGCGGGCACGGGAGCAGTATGGAGACGGGATCGAATGGCTGGCCTGTGACGTCCGCAATCCCAACGACGTTGGCGCGGCCTTACAGAACATGGACGCCGTTTTTTGCGCCATTGGCTATACGGAATTTGCCGGACCCAACGGCGCACAGTTTGTTGACTACCTTGGTGTCCGTCATCTTGTAGACGATGCTGTCGAACAGAAAGCCAAACATTTCGTCCTGATATCGTCTGGTGCATCGGGTTTGGCCCGCGACCACTCCGATTACCCGCAGTTTGGTTATGTCGGCTACTGGAAAACCAAAGCAGAAGACCGCCTCAAAAAAAGCGGCCTGCCCTACACCATCGTTGGACCGGCAGGCCTTATCGATGAGCCTGGCGGAACCAAGGCCATTCGTATCATGCGGCGGCCGGACTATTTGGCTCTTCCCATGGCCCGGCGCAACATCGATATCGGAGACGTGGCGACAGTTGCCGTGGCCAGCCTGAACGACCCCGCACTTGAAAACAAAGCCTTTGCCATGTTGAACGGCGACGATCCGCCTTCCGACGACTGGCGTCAGACTATCGCGCAATTGGAACCGGAAGCGCCCTGGCGCTAGGCCGTTTTCAATGACATCAAATTTCTTTTACTGGGTAAGGGCCTGATAGGTCAGGGTCCGCATATCGTCACGAAAAATGGATTCCATCTTTCTTTCCCGTTCTTCAGCGCGATCGTAACACGGCATCGAGAGGTTATGAAAACTCAGAACGCGTCGGGGTGCGTTGTCAGGGCTGTGTCGTCCAGGGAGTCTAGTAGATCCGCCTGCCCGAATACCTTCGGCAATTCACGGCGGAAGAAAAACTGGCAAGCGGCTCTCTTGCCGTCATAAAAGGCAGAGTCATCAGAACTTTGGTCCTGACCTACATGGCTGGTTGCCATGGCCTGCTTAAGCCACATCCAGGCGATGACCACATGGCCGAAGGTATCGAGATAGAGCGTGGCATCGGCAAGTGCGAGACGGAGATTTCCTTCCCTCGAAGCGATTAGTTTTTCCGTTACGGCTTTGAGACGATCCAAAGCGCGGGTCAGCGCGTCTGCATAGTCTTGTAGATTGTCCCATTGCCGGGCTTCGTCAATCGTTGTGCGAAGTTCGGTTTCAAAAACAGTCCACGCGGCACCGTCTTCCATCACCACTTTTCGCCCGAGAAGGTCGAGCCCATGAATGCCGTGCGTTCCTTCGTGAATGGCATTGAGGCGATTGTCGCGATAAAGCCGTTCGACGGGATAGTCACGCGTATACCCATAACCGCCGAGCACTTGAATGGCGTGCTTGTTGGCTTCCAGACAAAACTCCGAAGGCCATGACTTGGCGACAGGTGTCAGAATATCCAACAGCAATGTCAGGCGCCGGCGTTCTTCGTCGTCTTGCGCCGATTTCTGTTCGTCAACCAAGCGGGCGCAATACAAGACCAAACAGAGCACCCCTTCTACGGCCGCTTTTTGCGACAGCAGCATGCGTTTAACGTCGGCATGCTCGATAATGGCGACAGGTTTGCTGGCCGGGTCTTTGGTCTCAGGGTGTCGCCCCTGGGGCCGTTCCTTGGCATAGGCGAGACTGGCCTGGTACCCCGCGTACCCGATTGCCGCCGCACCCAACCCGACACCAATACGGGCCTCATTCATCATATGGAACATGTAACTCAAGCCATGGTGCGGTTCGCCGATGAGATATCCTTGGGTCTCTCCGCCTTCTCCGAAGTTGAGCAACGTGTTCACCGTGCCGCGATACCCCATCTTGTGATTGAGACCGGCGAGGACAACGTTGTTGCTTTCACCGAGGGAACCGTCTTCGTTGACGCGGGTTTTCGGCACGGCAAAGAGGGAAATGCCTTTGACGCCCGCAGGACCGCCGGGAATTTTAGCCAGCACAAGATGGATAATGTTTTCCGACAGGCTATGTTCGCCGCCGGAAATCCACATTTTTGATCCCTTTATCGTGTAGTGCCCTTCGTCAGTCGGCTCGGCCCGTGTGGTGATATCCGTCAATGACGATCCAGCCTGGGATTCGGAAAGGCACATGGTCCCGAAGAACCGCCCTTCGATCATGGGAGCGAGAAAAATTTTCTTGTGCCAATTGGATCCGAAGGCGGCGAGTAGATTGCCGGCGCCAATGGTAAGAAACGGATAGGCTGTCGTCGAAATATTCGCGGCTGAGAACAAGGCCTGACAGGCTTGGCCGATGGTGACCGGCAACTGGAGGCCGCCAAGGGTGTCATCAAAGGTCGTGCCCATCAGACCAGCTGCGACGTAAGCGTCGAGCGCCGCTTTGACCTCAGGAATGATGATGACCGAACCGTCATCAAACTCGGGCTCGTTGCTGTCGACTTGAGAAGCATGGGGCACAAAGTGATCCCTTGCGATACCTTCAGCCGTGTCGAGTACGGAGTCGAAGACCGTTTTGTCGTGTTGTGCGTAGCGGGCTGTCTTTGTTAAGGACCCAACGTCAAGCACATCGTAGAGAAGAAACGCCAGGTCCCGGCGGGGTATCAGCAGTTCGCTCATGTATGGAGTGGTCCTAGAACGGATCCGCGATCAGGACGCCGCCGTCCGCCACGATGACCTGGCCGGTGATAAAACGCGACGCATCGGACGCCAGAAAAACCGCAACAGCGGCGATATCGTCGGGCTCGCCAAGCCGGCCCAAGGGGGTGCGTGCTGCGAAAGCTTTGCCTTCCTCCCCTTCCCACAACGCCCGGGCGAATTCCGTTTTGATCAGACCGGGGGCTATGGCGTTGACGCGAATGTGTTTGGGGCCAAGCTCAACAGCATAGTTGCGCGCTAATTGCGCGTCTGCGGCTTTGGACACGGCGTAGGCGCCGATATTTTTGCTGCCCGTCATGCCAGCGATGGAAGACAGCAGGATAATCGACCCACCACCGTTCTCCGCCATGTGAGGCGCGACCAAGTTAATCATCCAGGTTGGGCCCTGAACGTTGGTGGCATAGATTTTCTCAACGGCACGGTCTTCAAGGTCCGCCATCGGCCCGAAAGCGGGATTGGCCGCCGCGTTGCAAACCAGGATATCCACGTCGCCGATCTGGGCTTGGGTTTCCTTGACAAGATTCGAGACCTGCACTTTATCGGAGACATTGCAGGCGACAGCGATGGCCTCGCCGCCGCCGGCCTTGATTTCCTGCGCCACGGCCTCGCAAGCATCAGCCTTGCGGCTGGTTACGGCCACCTTGGCGCCCGCTTCCGCCAGCATTTTTGCAATCGCCCGGCCAATACCGCGGGACGATCCGGTAACGATGGCGACCTTTCCTGAGAGGTCAAACAAATCCATGTTTATGAGCTCCTAGTGCGCTCCGCATCGAGACTAGCGAACGTCTTTCCTTGTGATGCCAAGTCGAGCAGTAACGGTTCAGGGGTCCAATAGCCATAATCGTTACCGAAGGTGTTCGCGTTTCTTTCGAAGACTTCCACCACCGCATCCAAGCCGATTGTATCACCGTAAAACATCGGGCCACCACGGTAGGCAGGAAAGCCGTATCCGGCCGCCCAGACCACGTCAATGTCGCTCGCCCGCAACGCCACTCCATTGTCGAGCAGTTGAGCACCTCTGTTAATGAGAGCGCACAGGCAGCGGTCAAGGATCTCTTGCTCACTGATGTCGTTTCTTTTGGGAACGTTTAGTTCGTGTGCTGCCTTTTCTATGAGTGACACCGCTTCGGGGTCGTCCTGCCGGGTTCTGCCGTCCGGATAGAGGTAAAACCCTAGTCCAGTTTTTTGACCGAACCGACCGAGCTCGTTCATCAGGTCTCCGGGTCTGTAATAGCGGGGGTCATCCGGAAGATGATGCCGGTTCTGATCCCGAGTGAGATAACTTACGTCCTGTCCGGCGAGGTCCATCACGGCGCACGGCCCCATGGCCATGCCCCACGATTCCAGCGCTGAGTCCACTTGTGCCGGCGTCGCGCCTTCCAACAACAGCATTTGTGATTCCCGCACGTAGTCCTCCAACATGCGATTGCCGATAAAGGCAAAGGCAACACCGGAAAGAACAGGCGTTTTGCCAATCCGCTTTCCAAACGCGAGTGTCGTCGCGACAACGTCTTTGGCTGTCGCATCGCCGCGCACAACTTCGAGCAGTTTCATGATGTTGGCCGGGGAAAAGAAATGGGTACCGATAACCCGGTCCGGATGCCGGGTTTGTTGCGCAATGACATTGATATCGAGGGTGGATGTATTTGTGGCGAGGATAGCCTCGGGACGGCATATGCCATCCAGCGCCGCGAAAATCTCTTTTTTGAGATCCATAGATTCAAACACGGCTTCAATAACGAAGTCCGCTTCTGACAAGGCGCTAAGGTCCAGAACACCCGTCAATTGGTTTAAACGCGCCTCACATTTCTCTGCAGACAGACGGCCCCGGGTGACATCCCGTTCTAGTGTTTTGGAAATCCGCTCCA
This sequence comes from Rhodospirillaceae bacterium, assembly GCA_965207985.1. Classification (GTDB taxonomy): domain Bacteria; phylum Pseudomonadota; class Alphaproteobacteria; order Rhodospirillales; family Rhodospirillaceae; genus CBDBND01. The sequence goes on from CBDBND010000034.1 coordinate 233,417, forward strand.
GACCCGCCTCAAGCGCCTCCTCGCGTGTCTCGACCAAGGTGGCGGGAAGACCAGCGTTAAGCATACAGAGAGCAATTCCAGCCCCCATGGTGCCTGCACCCACAACCCCTGCAGTACGGATCGCTCGGTGCGGCGTGTCTTTGGCAATATCGGGAATCTTCAGCGCGGTTCGTTGAGAAAAAAACAAATGGCGTTGCGCTTTCGATTGTGTCGATGCTTTGAGGCGCATCGAGCATTCACGCTCCTTCTGCAAGCCAACGTCCAACGGTTCTGTGAGTGACAACTCAACGATATCCACGGCAGCCAGATGCGCTTCAAAACCACGGTGGCGTTTCGCGAGCCTTTCTTTGACCGTTTTGAAAAATCCATCCTCAACATCTGCATCTTCGACGGTGCGGCTTCCCGTGCGCTGAGGCTCTTCACCGAGCGCGCCCAATCGCCCGGCGGCTGCTTGCGCAGCTTGCAAAATGTCACCCTCCGCAATCTCGTCAATGGCGCCGAGAGCTAGGGCTTCGTCAGCCGGTATGTGCCGTCCGGTTGTAATGGCTTCGATGGCCGCTTTGGCTCCGATGAGACGTGGCAGTCTTTGCGTCCCGCCTGCTCCGGGAATGATGCCTATGTGCACTTCAGGCAGACCTACCCGGGTCTTAGGATCAGCAACCCGATAGTGACACCCCATCGCCAACTCAAAACCGCCGCCGAGTGTTGTGCCGAACAGGGCAGCGACAACAGGTTTTGAGCACGCTTCGACTTTGTCGATGAGTTTGGGCAATCCGGGTTCAATGACCGGCGCATCGAATTCGCGAATATCAGCGCCGGCACTGAAGGTTCTTCCCGCGCAGGCGATCACGATCGCGCGGATGTTTTTATCATTGTCGGTTGACTCTATCGCCTCCCAAAACGCTTTGCGCACTGTATGAGAGAATGCGTTTACGGGGGGGTTATTGATCGTCAGAGTTGCGACATGGTCTGCAACGGAGATTGTTAAGTTTTCGGCCATGGGCTGCGTTGACTTTACGATTTGAACACCAGTTCGAAAAACGCGGACCTATCAAGCCTTCGCATTTCTCCCGCAGAAGGTTTAGCAGGCTGCTGAAAAAGTGGCTGGTTCGGCTTTGAGGGTGGCCTTATCGCCGAGATGATAGGCGAACTCAATCTCCAACGATCCGTCGTCGAGGAGTTCGGCCGATCCTGAACCGTTGACTTCGTCCATCTCGTCGAAGCCGGCCCAGGTGAAGAACACGATGGATCGGCCGTATTCCAGGTCGAGGCTGGCGTTCAGAGCGCCGAAGGCGATCTCGCCGTGACCATCTTCGCGAATGACCAGCACGGCGGGCCCGTCGAGGTCGAGATAGCCGCGGTCCCACAGGTTGGCCTCGACGATCCGCCACCGGCCGATCAGCTGGCAGGCCACCGGTGCCGTCATGGCACGGGCTCCGCCAGCAGCTTGGGGAGCCTGACCAGGTTGTAGGCGGCGGCGGTCAGTTCGAACATCCAGCCGACCCTTTTGATGCCCTTGTGCCGGGTCTTGGCCAGCCCGCCGGTGGTCTTGATCCAGCCGAAGCTCTCCTCGATGCGCTTGCGGATGCGCAGGCTGGCGGCGTAGCCGGAATGGCGCATGGTGCGGCCGTCAATGGAGGTGCGCCGCCGCTTGCCGGTCTTGGTTACATGGTCGTCGCGGGCGATGTGCGGGGTGATCCGACGCGCCCGCAAGGCCTCGACGTAGGCCGCCACGTCATAGGCCTTGTCCGCGCCCAGCGTGATCCGCCGCCGTCCCGGGCGATGGGCATCGAGAAGCGCCAGGGCGGCTTCGCGTTCCGCCGTGCCGGTGGCCCGGGTCAGGCAGGCCCCGACCAGGAGCCCGTTGCGGTTCTCCATTAACACGTGGCCCATGAAGGCCATACGCGAGGACTGGCCATTCCCCTTGCGGTACAGCCGGGCGTCGGGATCGGTCGTCGAGGCATGGGTCTCGTTGGACCGCTTCTCGCCGTGGAAGGTCCTCTCCGAGTTGCGCCCCGGCCCCGGCGGCTCGTCGCCGCCGTCCTTGGGGCGGAAGCTCTTGATCGACGCCCAGGCCTCGATCAGCGTCCCGTCCACGGAAAAGTGATCGTCCGACAGCAGGCCGCGCCGACGCGCCTGCTCCACAACCACCGCCAGGAACCTCCGCGCAACCTCTCCATCCAGCAGCCGGTCGCGGTTCTTGCTGAACGTCGTCGCATCCCACACCGCACTGTCCATCGACAATCCGACGAACCAACGGAACAACAGGTTGTAATCCATCTGCTCCATCAGCTGACGTTCCGAGCGGATTGAGTAAAAGGCCTGTAACAGGAGCGCACGCAACAGCTTCTCCGGCGGGATCGAGGGACGCCCGATCTTCGAATACAACCCCTCGAAATCCGGCGACATAAGCTCCAGCGCCTCATCAACCAGCCCACGGATCAGGCGAAGCGGATGCGTCGCCGGAACACGAGCCTCGCAGCTCACATAAGAAAAAAGACCCTCCGTCCGATCGTCGCCTCCACGCATTACTTCCTCCATGCAATCAACAAAGAGAAAGAATCATTCCAAAGCCTCAAAAGGAAGACTTTTTCAGCAGCCTGTTAGAACGATATGGATCGACGTTAAAGCCCGGATTCCGCTCTCGCACCATACTGGTCCGGCGAAGAAAGGGGTCTAGGAGTGAGGACCATTAAGCCATGACATCGTCACTACGCCATCGCACCTATTTTCTTTTCGCCAATGATCCACCCAGGCCGACGTCTGCGGTCGTTGTTAATTCGTTCATAACGGGGCTTATCATTATCAATGTATTGGCTGTCATCCTTCAATCTGTTCCGGAACTGAATTTGAAATACACGGTGTGGTTCAGACTGGTCGAATTGGTTTCCGCCTTGATATTTACAATCGAATGGATCTTACGGGTGTGGTCGAGTGTTGAGCGTCCGGATCTTGCACCTCTTTCTCTCATAAGAGCGAGAGTCAAATATTGCTTATCGCCACTTCCCATTATTGATTTTGTCGCCATTGTTCCACTCTATCTCGCCGTCTTTGACGTAGTCAGTGCACAGAGCTTGATTGCTCTCAGGCTTTTGCGGCTTCTTCAGCTGGTTCGGTTTTTCACACCGCTTGTCGTGCTTTGGCGTGTCATTCGCACGGAAGCGCCTGCCATGCTGGGCGCCATATTCATTGTCATTGTTCTCATCATCATCGCCGCCAGCGGTATGTATTTGGTTGAACGAAACATTCAGCCGCAAGCCTTTGGCAGCATACCGGCAGCTATGTGGTGGGCGGCGGTTACGCTGACCACGGTAGGGTACGGAGATGTGACGCCGATCACGGTCGTTGGCCGGATGATCGGTGTGGTGATTATGATCCTTGGCATCGGACTGGTTGCTCTGCCGGCAGGCATGTTGGCATCGCGCTTTTCGGAAGAACTTCACCACCGGCGGGAGGAGTATCGCAGGCGCGTAGATTTAGCTTTACAGGACGGAAAATTGGAAGATCAGGAAATGGTCGGACTGAAAGCCGCGCAGCGGGAATATATGCTGACGGACGAGACCGCCAGTCAAATTCTCTCGGAAGAAAGCAAACGGAAACGGGAAATATGCGCCCAATGTGGGCGCGCTATTTTTGTTGATTCTTAGTCAGATTGTTGGCGCTTTGTCGGTAAACAACCGCATTCCCCTCTGAACCGCGTCCCGTTCACCGATAGGCGCACTCCATCGCTGAATGTTGGCATAGGGCTCCAGACCGCCATCGAGCCGTGCCGCGGATGTGGCTGCGACGGGGTAAGCCATGATGTCGGCAACGGTGTACTCGTCACCCGCAACGAAATTCCGGCCGTTCAGATGTGTGTCGAGTGCCTTTAAACCCCTGTGGGCTTCTGAGACAAAACGCTCAATAGCCATTTCGCTGTGCTCCGGCGCTAGAGTCGTGAACCAGAATTGGCCAGAGAAAGCTGATCCTAAGTTTGCCGCCACGCCGCTCATCCAGGTGTGAATTTCTGCCCGCACGGCGATGTCTGCCGGATAAAACTTGCCCGACTTCTCCGCCAGGTAAAGAAGAATGGCGAGCCCTTCGAAAATGGTGATGGGGTTTCCACCCGGACCATCGGTATCGATGATGGATGGAGCGCGCCCGAAGGGGTTCTTGGCCATATAGGCTTCGCCCAAATGTTCACCGCCTTGAAGATCGACAAAATGAGGTGTGTAGGGCAACCCCGTTTCTTCCAGCATGATGTGGACGCGTTGGCCGTTTGCCGTGGGCACGCTGTACAGCTCGATCATCAGAAAATCCCCTCACAGAAACATCGACAGGTAATCCGGGAATGTGGACTATAGGCCAGTGCGCTGCAAAGGGTTTCGAAAGAGCATGTTAAATAGTCACGGTTGGTGGTCGAGCTTTCTTTTCGGGGCAGGATTCTTTGTCTCATATCTGTTAGCCGTCCCGGGTAGTCTTGCTGCTGTTGATCGGATTGAGATCTACGACCGCAGCGTCGTCGCAGATGGAAAGGCCTTTGGCCGGGTCGGTACCTACATACGCATTTCCGGCAAGCTGCATTATTCGGTGGATCCCGAAAACCCAGCCAATAGTGAAATCTCTGATCTCCGATTGGCTCCCAAGGACGAACGGGGGCGCGTGAATTTTCGGGGTGACTTTGTTCTGCTCACACCGCTCGATCCGTCACGTCGAAACAACCGCCTGCTCTACGACGTCACCCATCGGGGAAACATGATGGCCCTGTCCCGGTTCAACAATGCAACGGGGCGAGACGGTGCGCGCTCGGCCGCAGACATGGGCAATGGCTTTCTCCTCGAACAGGGCTATTCGATCTTATGGACGGGGTGGAACTGGGACGTGCGGCCCCGGCAAAATTCTCTGACCATCGATCTGCCCATCGCCAGACAGGAAGACGGTCTGCCGATTACCGGACAGATCGTCAGCGAAATTTTAACGACGACGCCAACGACCAGCGTCCGGCACATACCACAAGGGTCCATCGGATACTTGCCCGTTCGGATGGATGATCCCAATGCGCAACTCTCGGTGCGCAATGCCGGTGACTCCCAATACACATCCATCCCTCGGCAATCCTGGCGGTTCGGACGGCCCATCAACGCAACACCGGACGGCATTCCACTCAACGATCCCACTTGGATTACCTTTGAAAACGGGTTTGAGCCCGGGCGGGCTTACAGATTGCAGTACCAGTCCCGCAATCCTGTGGTGGTGGGTCTGGGCCTTGCTGCCATTCGCGATGCCTTGTCGTTCTTCCGGTTTGAGAACGAGGATACGACAGGTAATGCCAATCCCCTCACCGAGAACGGGGCATCATTGCCGGTCAGCACCTTGGTGTTTGGTGCATCGCAATCGGGACGTGTCTTGAACACGCTTCTCTGGCATGGCCTACATGTGGATGAAAACGGCCGCATGACCTTTGACGGGGCGATTATCGATACGGCGGCGGCCAGCAAGGGTGGCTTTAACTTCCGCTTCGCCCAGACATCCAATCACTCCCGGCATGATGGGAACCTCGATTTTCCGACTGATTATTTTCCGTTCTCAACCATGCAACAGAATGACACTGTCCTCGGATTGACCGGCAGTTTGCTCGATCGCGCACGTACCTTGAACGCAGTGCCGCGCTTGTTCATTGTCAATACGTCAACGGATTATTGGGCCCGTTCTGCCTCTCTCATTCATACCGAAACCGATGGGTCTCTTGACATCGAGCCCGATGACTCTGTTCGTCTGTATGTGATCGCCGGCGCCCAACATGTCATGGGTGTCCCGGACAAGCGCGGTATTCTCGTCCATTGCCGCAGTCCGGTCGATACCAGGCCGGTGATGCGGGCTCTGCTTTCTCATCTTGATGCTTGGGTCACTTTGGACCGTTCACCGCCGCCGAGCCGATACCCGAGAATAGACGACGATACTTTGATAACCCTCGACGCTTATCACGAGCGGTTTCCCGATGCGCCGTTTTTGAGAGCCCCCAGCGATTACTTGAGGCCGCCGCGTCTTGATCTGGGTCCACGCTTTGAGTCAGACGGCATTGTTGACCGGGTTCCGCCGGTGCGCGGCGCTCCCTATACGACTTTGGTGCCGGCACCAGATACGGACGGCATGGACATTGCCGGCATTCGCTTGCCCGACATTGACGTGCCTTTGGGCACCCACACAGGCTGGAACCCGCAAAATGCAGCAACCGGTGCGCCGGACAGATTGTCAGGATGGTTCGGTAGTTTTATTCCCTTCGCCCGCACCATTCCTGAACGTGAAAGTCTGAATGATCCCCGTCCGGCGATTACGGAACGGTACGTTTCAAAAGCGGACTACCGGTCCGCCTTTGCCGAAGCGACATTGAACCTGGCACGAGAGGAATTGATTCTCGGGATCGACATCAACCCCATGATCGAAGCGGCGGACACACGCTACGACCGGGTAATGTCACGGTCTCCCAATGACGAAAGCTGTGGGTACTTGACGGGACCCTAAAGGGTTTCGGTAAAGCGGACCGGAGCGCCAATGGGTTGGCCGATGAGTGTGTCATCTTTCATCACGACGAGACCGCGGATCACCGTCGCGATCGGCCAACCGGTTACGGAAAGACCGTCATAGGCCGTCCAGCCAGACTTCGAGGCAATCCAATCATTTGAAATCGTACGCTTGGCTTTAAGATCGACGATGGTGAGGTCGGCATCGTACCCCAAGGCAATTCGTCCCTTGCCGGCGATATTGAAAACGCGCGCCGGCCCGGAACTGGTGAGATCAATAAAACGTTCCAACGTCAGCCGGCCTTCATGGACGTGATTGAGCAACAGCGGAACCATTGTTTGCACGCCGGTGAGACCGGAGGGACTTTGCGGATAAGGCCGTTGTTTTTCTTCAAGCGTGTGGGGCGCGTGATCCGATCCAATGCAATCGACGAGACCGTCGCGGACGGCCTGCCATAAAGCCCGGCGGTGTTCGGCTGTGCGAATGGGCGGATTTTGTTGGGCCAGGGTTCCCAAACGCTCATAGGCCTCCGGGGCAGATAAGGTGAGATGCTGGGGCAGCACTTCGACGGTGGCGATATCACGGTGGTCTTTGAGAAACGCCATCTCGTCCGCCGTTGTAATGTGAAGGGTGTGAACCCGCCTGCCAGCCTCGTGGGCGAGCCGGACCAAACGCGTGGTCGCACGTAGCGCGGTTTCCACATCTCGCCATTCCGCATGCATGGCCACGGCAGCGCCGTCTTTAACCAAGCCTGCCCTTTCTTGAAGACGCTCTTCGTCTTCGCAGTGCACAGACATTCGGCGCGTGCCGCTCCGCAAAACTCTAAGAACGTTTTTGTCGTCCGGAACAAGAAGGGTTCCTGTAGACGATCCCATGAACATTTTGACACCGGAGACACCGGGCAAGCGTTCCAAGTTTTTCAACTCTGATGCGTTTTCCGGGCTGGCACCGGCGAAGAAGGCGAAGTCCGTCCAGGCGCGCCCCATGGCACGTGCGATCTTGTCGTTGATGGCCTCTTCCGTTGTCGTTGGCGGGTCCGTATTGGGCATTTCGAACACCGCCACCACGCCACCCAGAACCGCGCTCCGCGTACCCGATTCCAAATCTTCTTTGTGATCTAATCCCGGTTCGCGGAAATGGACCTGGCTATCGATCACCCCTGGCAACACGGTCAGGCCTTTGACATCGACCGTCTCCGCTGCCGCACCCCGCAAATGTCCGAACGCTGCGATCTTGCCGCTGCGCACGCCAAGATCGGTTTCGACCGCACCATTGGGAGTCCAGACTGTGCCGCCCGTGAACACCAGATCGTAAGTTTCGGCCACGCTATTTCCTTATCAACCGGCCCCAGAGTAGACAGCTATTAGGCTTCGGCCAGTATGTCCTGAACTGACCCGGACATGCCGACATCCTTAATATGGCATTGATGCCATAAAGCATAAAAGAGCAAGGCCCATTTCGGTAATGCTGTATCCGCCCCGGTATTCTTAAAGAGGGATTCAACGGCATCAGATCTGCAGCACGCTGCAACACCCTCCTGTGTCGCGATTAATGGGGCAAGCTCAGCCCCTTTCTCGGAAATCCAATGTCCGACCGGGACGGAGAACCCTTTTTTGCGTGCAAACGGATCGGATTCGGGCCGGTGCTGAGCCAACCAACGGCGAATGATTATTTTACCGAGCCTTTTTCGAATCTTCTTTTGATCGGCAAGACCAAAGCCGAAACGGGCCAGGGGTGGATCGAGAAACGGCACCCGTCCTTCGACGCTGTGGGCCATGAGGCACCGGTCCACTTTGATAAGAAGATCGTTGGGCAGCCAATGGGCGATGTCGAGGGCCTGGGCGCGTTGAAGGGATGACAAAGACTGTTTCGCAAGGTTCTGTTCGGTTTGATCGAGGGAAGCGCGCCAGTCACGCGCTTGAGAACTCAACACACCGGTTTTTTCGAGAAGGGAGCGCGTCCACGGCCGCCGCCGAAACGGCCATGGATAACCGATCCGGCGATAGCGCCCATAGCCGGCAAAGACTTCATCCCCTCCCTCTCCCGTGAGAACTACTTTGACCGACTTCGCCGCTTCCTGGCCCAGTAGATATGTTGGTATTGCCGCATAGTCGGCAACCGGGTCATCGAGCGATTGGACGAGAGCCGGGAGACACGCCCAAAAGTCGCTCGCGCCGATTTCAATGGGGCGGTGTTCTGCGCCCACCGTCTGGGCAAGTTTGGCCGCTTGATCGCGTTCATCATGCATGGTGCCGCCGTGAAATCCGGCGGTGAAAGTGACAAGGGGCAGTCTTTCAAGCCGGGCCATGGCCGTGAGGATCGCTGAGGAGTCCGTACCGCTTGACAGAAAGATGCCGTAGGGCACATCCGACCGCCGATGCACATCCACTGAATCCATCCATAATCGATCAAACTCAGCGACAGTATTGCCATTGCTTTCGATTGAGTGTTGCAGAGGGTCGATCTTGAAGCTTTCTGCAATGTCGCCGTTTTTGATGACCATGACACCGCCGGGTTCCAGCCGTTCAATGCCTTGAAAAGCAGTCTCTGTTCCGCAGGTAAATTGCAGCGCGAACAGTTGATCGCGGGCTAGACTGTTTTCCTTGCGGGATACGATACCTACCGACAACAAAGCTTGAGGTTCCGAGGCAAACCAGAACGCATCCCCCGTTTGAGCAAAGTAAAGGGGCTTTATGCCGAACGGGTCGCGGGCCAGGACAATGCATTCTTTTGCAGGATCGTAAATAACCAACGCATACATGCCGCGCAGATGATGAACAAAGTCCATGCCGAATTGGCTGTACAAGTGAAGTGCGGATTCATTGTCGCTGCCGGTTTTGTAGGGTGCGTCTTTCAAATCTGCGCGGATGGAGGGGTCGTTATAGATTTCGCCATTGGCGATGAGAACTGTTCCGTTTTCAGCAACAAAGGGTTGTTGTCCATGGTCGGGATCGATGATCGCCAAGCGTGTATGAATCAGACCGACAGAACCCCCTTCATAGAGACCCTCCCCGTCCGGACCGCGGTGACGGAGTGCATTTTGCATGGCAGTGAGGACAGCTTTGGAGGGCGGATGCCCCCTCTTTGTCATCCCGCCGGCGATTCCACACATGCTTCAGTTAAACCCGGTTACGTTTGGGCTGTGTTCTGCGCAGAACCATTAACAATACTTTTGAAAGTGGATAAGTACTTTGGAACGGTTGCAGAGGGGTGTGAGAGTCCTCAAAAGCGGCGCGTCCGGCGTGGGCAATTCTTTGTGAAAAACTCTCGTCTTGAATGACCCATTTGATTGCTTCCGCCATACTGCGAGGGTCATCGATGGGAACCAACACGCCATTCTCGCGGTGATTGATGAGGAGGCCCGCGCCGAGGCTGTCCGCGGCGATGACCGGCCGGCCACAGGCCCAGGCTTCGCGCACGTGGCTGCCGACGTCGTCCTGCCGGGCCGGGCAGACCACCAAATCGGCAGCGCCGATAAGGGCTGCGGCGTCGTAACGCCACCCGACAAACCGGGCGCGTGGCTTGATGCCAATTTCCAGGGCCCGATCTTCCAACTCCTCGCGCAGAGGCCCTTCTCCGACAACCCAGAGATACAGCCCTGAAATGCGTGCCACCGCATCCAGAAGTATATCGAGCCCGTTTTCATGTCTGAGGCTTCCGACGACGACAATGAGTTTGGCCGTATCAGGTGTGAAAAACTCTTTGCGACTGATGGGAGCACTTTCTTCCAAAGGAATGATGAGCGGCAACAGGCTTATTCTTTCACTTGGCCAGCCCGCGCCTGTAATTCGGTCCAGTCTCTTTTGACTGGCAACGAAAAGATGATCGCACGCTTGTATTTTTGTGACGGGAAATTCTTCACCGATATAGGCCAAATGCTTTGCTGTTTGACCCTCCACTTGCACCGAAACATCGGAAGTCCAGGAGACTATGAGATCTGGACCAAACATTCTGATTTCGTTGTTTAGGCGACGTTTGCTGGAAAAATCAAAACGCGTGCGAAACGACAGCTCAATTGGCTCAATGGCATGTGTAGAAAGCCGTTTTCGGCGTTCCGCATTGGTCCTGATAATGACGCGCTGCTCTAAATCTTCAGACGCAAGGGCAGCAACGGTCCTTTCGAAAGCAAGTTCCGTTCCTCCGAACGGATTGCCGGACATTGCATGCAGGACTTTCATGTGCGGCGCACGCTGCTCCCCTCTGCCGACATGAATTGGCTGCAACCACCCCCGTCAGGTGCATCCCACACTCTTGGTCGACACTGATCCTTATAACAGGGTGTTCCCCGTTATTTCAAAAAACTCTCAACGGCAGCGAAGACCTGCTCGACGGAAATATCGGACATTTGGCGGCCAGGAAAAGGGGTCTGAGCCTGAACAATCAGGACGTTAGGGCCCGTGGGCGCATAAAGCTCCGGTTGAGTGGGCCCGAATAGGGTCACGGTTGGGCTCGTCGCGGCGGCGGCGAGATGGGCGACGCCTGAATCATTGGCAATGGTCACCGCAGCGGACTGGAGAACGGCGGCAACCACTGGCAAGTCAGAACAGCCAATCAGCATCGCTCTGGTCTCTTCAGGGAAACGGTTGGCGAAGGGTGTCAGGGTTTGGCGATCCTCTTCCGCGCCGACGATCAAAACGGCGTGGCGGGAAAAGGGACCGTCCGTGCCGATGAGCTGGTCGACGAGGTCGCCGAACCGGTCTTGCGGCCAAGTCTTTTCCGGGCGGGCGGCTATTGGTGCGACAGCAATAAACGGGCGACCAGATGGAAGGTGTTCGGCCGCCGCTTTTTCATGTGCCGGAGAAATCCAGATCTTTGGCGACCGGGGCGGGTCGATATTGAAGAGCGTGCTCAACAATGCCACGCGGTGGGAGCGGTGATCGTCTGATCCGAGAACGGCACGATCTTTGGTCGGCACAAGGTATGAGATCAACGAGCGGCGCAAGTCGACAACGAGATCCCAACGATGGTGGCGGACATCAGACCACAAGGCCAGCCAGTGAAGTCCGAGTCGTTTTTTGTCCAATTCTATGATCCGTTCGAGCTGTGGCATGGCCGAGAACAGACTGGCGACCAGCGGCCCACAGGCTACCGTAATCTTCGCCTCGGGATGGCGCTCAATCAGATGGTCGAGAAGGCCTGTGGAAATGACCGCATCGCCGATGCGCGTCGCCGTGATGAACAAAATACGCATACACAGCCGTGATTTAGATTACAGCCACATTTGCGCAACGATGTCGGCGGCCGTTGCCCACGTGCTACGGCGTTCAGAGGCCGATGCCGCTTCGTGGAAGGAACTGTAAACCCCGTCATCCCCAAGCAGCTGCAACGTCACGTTGGCCATAGCTTCATCATCGGGGACGATGAAACCGGTCTTGCCATTGTCGATGACGTCTTCCGTGCCGCCGAGTGCACGCGCAACCGCTGGAACACCAGCAGCTTGTGTGTCGCGCAAAGTCCAGCAGGCAAAGTCTTTGGCATGACCGGGATAGAGGTGCACCCGGGATTGCCGGTAGGCTTCCGCCATGGTCCTGTCACCCTTGGGCGCTGACACTTCAACATTGGCGGCGGCACAGTCCTTAACCAAGTCAAGAATTGGTGCGATGTCTTCGGGAACGTCTTCACCGCCCATCCCTTTCGCCAGCACGGCGGAATAGACGGTGAGCTTCGCTTCCGGCATGGCGGAATTAATTTTGTCCCGCCACAATTCCAAGACCGGCACCAATCCGTGTTTGGGGTGTGATGTGACAATGGCATGGGGTGGCGGCAGCTTTTCCTCTTCGTCCTCTTCCTTCTCGGGCTCTTCCATGGGAATGGCTGGGTGATTGGCGTCGGGGTAAGGATCGGTTTCTTTCCGATCCGGGAAAAACGCCTTGTTCACACCCGGCGGCGCCACAACAGCAGATAGACGGCCACCGTAAGATTGGGCCTGTCGCTCGGTAAGAAACAGCAAGCGCGGTGCGTAAGAGGCGAGCAAATCAGCATTGTACGAATTGCCGAGATACTTGGGATCACCGGGTACCCAAAGGATGCGCGTATCGACGCGCCGCACGCTGCCCAGCAGTTCGGGTTTTTTCATGGCGATAAGGACATCGGCTTCCGATGGCCGGTTGCCGTCCAATGGACGCCATCGGGCCCCTTCCGCCATCAGCGCGTGCTTGCACTGGTTCATGGCAGTAACGGAATGCCCAGCCTTGGCCAAAGCGCCGGCCAGGGCGGCAAACGCCTTTTCGGCGCCGCCTAAGGGTTTGGTCCCGGCGGTAAATCCGTCAAAGGGCACCGAATCGTCAAACATCACGATGTTCATGGCTGCGGTTTATAGCTCCACCGGACCAAAAGCGCCATGTAAACAGACCTCCCTTGCCCTGGAGTGGCCAGGGACTACATTCCCTGCTACACGTTTGACCAACCATAGTCACGGCGAGTCCATGCCCCAGCTGCACTTCACGTTTCTTGATCATCGTTCCGCCGTCAGCATTTCGGGGGCCGATGCGGAGTCCTTTCTTCAGGGCTTAGTCTCGAACGATGTGGAGAAGGCCTCCGAATCTCATGCCATTTGGGCGGCCTTTCTCACACCCCAGGGCAAATTTCTCCACGAATTCATGATTGCGAAACAGGACGGACATTTCTTGTTGGAATGCGAGCGAAACCGTCGCGACGATTTGATCACCCGCTTGCGCCGCTACCGCCTGAGGGCAAAAGCCGATATCGAACCGGAAGACGAGTATCGCGTGGCTGCCGTCTGGGGAGACAACGTTGCGCCGGCATTGGATCTTAAGAACGAACCGGGGTTCGCAACATCTCAAGGTTCATCCATTCTATTTTTGGATCCGCGCCACGCCGATATGGGTGCGCGCATCATTGGACCTGAAAAAGACATCGAAGCCATCCTAGAGACCGCAGGATGCGATCAGGCAAACATCGCCGACTACGATGAAATAAGAGCGGCTTTGGGTGTACCCGACGGCAGCCGTGACATGGAAGTGGAAAAAGCGCTGCTTTTGGAAAACGGTTTTGAGGAACTGAAGGGCATCGATTTTGAAAAAGGCTGTTACGTAGGCCAGGAACTGACGGCGCGGACCCATTACCGGGCGCTGATCAAAAAACGATTGCTGCCCGTTGCCATTGACGGACCGGCACCCGCACCGGGAATGCAACTCACGGTCGACGGCAAAGAAGCCGGGGAAATGAAATCTTCTTCACAAGCACACGGCCTCGCCCTGGTACGGCTGGCCGAATGGCAAAAAGCAACCGACGGCGTTCTTCTGGCCGGAGAAACACGGCTCACACCTAAACCAGCGCCGTGGATGGTTCTTCCTGCTTCAGGTGCTGGAGCTTCCTAAAGGAAAGGCGCTCGCCAGCGCGTCTGAGTGATTAACCGCTTTTTTGAGCAAGTTCAGCCTGTGCCGCTGCCAGCCGGGCTACCGGCACCCGGTAAGGCGAACAGGACACGTAGTCGAGCCCGATGGCACGGCAAAAATGAATGGAGTCCGGGTCGCCGCCGTGTTCACCGCAAATGCCGAGTTTGATGTCCTTGCGGGTCTTCCGCCCCCGGTCCACTGCGATGGTGATGAGTTCGCCGACGCCATCCTGGTCAAGGGTAGCAAAGGGATCGCGGTCATAGATTCCCTTCTTGGCATAGACCTCGAGAACGGGTGCACAATCATCACGTGACATGCCAAGCGTGGTCTGGGTCAGATCGTTGGTTCCGAAACTGAAGAACTCGGCCGAGGCGGCAATTTCGCCCGCCTTGAGAGCTGCGCGCGGCAATTCAATCATGGTGCCGACGACATAGTCGATGCGCCTGTCAGTCGTAGCAAAAACGTCTTCTGCGGTTTGATCGACCACTTCTTTCATGAGATCCAATTCCGCTTTGGTACCGACCAGTGGAATCATGATTTCGGGAATGACTTCGATGTCTTCTTTTTTGGCTTCGACCGCTGCTTCGAAAATGGCACGTGTTTGCATGGCGTAGATTTCAGGAAAGGTCACACCAAGCCGGCAGCCGCGATGCCCCAACATGGGATTGAGTTCATTGAGCTTGTGGAGGGCGTTCTCAACAGTCTCCACCGACACGCCTGCCGACGCGGCCACGTCTGCGATCTCCACTTCGCTGTGAGGCAGAAACTCATGTAGAGGCGGATCGAGCAAGCGGACGGTTACGGGCAATCCGTCCATAATCTGAAACAGTTTTTTGAAGTCCGCCCTTTGGTGAGGCAATAAGCGGTCAAGGGCGGCTTTGCGCCCCCCTTCATCAACGGCCAGTATCATCTGCCGCACGCTGATGATGCGTTCCGGTTCGAAAAACATGTGCTCCGTGCGGCACAATCCGATGCCTTCCGCACCGAATTTTCGTGCTGTGGTGACGTCGGTGGGTGTTTCCGCGTTGGTCCTGACTTTGAGTGTGCGGACCTCATCCACCCAATCCATGAGCACACCGAAATCACCGGTCAGCTCTGGCTCGATGGTGGCAACCCGGCCGACAAAGACTTCTCCCGTCGAGCCGTCGAGAGTAAGGACGTCGCCTTCGTACAGCATTTCGTCACCCACTCTGAGAAACTTTTCCTTGGTATCAATTTGAATTTCACCGGCGCCGGAGACGCAAGGAGTCCCCATGCCGCGAGCGACCACGGCGGCGTGGCTGGTCATACCGCCCCGGGTGGTGAGGATGCCTTCGGCCACGTGCATCCCGCCGATGTCTTCGGGGCTGGTTTCTCGGCGCACGAGAATCACATGCTCACCTTTCTTGACCCAATCCTCGGCTTCTTCCGCAGTGAATACGATCTTGCCCGAAGCGGCGCCGGGCGATGCCGGCAAACCTCGGCTCAACAATGTGCGTGGGGCGTTGGGATCAAGGGTGGGATGCAGCAACTGATCGAGTTGGGCCGGATCGATGCGCGCAATCGCTTCTTCCCGTGTGACTAAACCTTCCGTTGCGAGATCAACGGCAATTTTGAGAGCAGCTTTGGCGGTGCGTTTGCCGCTGCGCGTTTGCAGCATCCAGAGTTTGCCTTTCTGGATGGTGAACTCCATGTCCTGCATGTCGCGGTAATGTTTTTCGAGCTTTTCGCGAACGCCAACCAAGTCCGCGTACATGGCCGGCATGGACTCTTCCATCGCCGGCAGGTCGGATCCGTGCTCTTCTTTTCCGGCACGCGTGATCTGTTGGGGCGTGCGGATGCCGGCGACAACGTCTTCGCCCTGGGCGTTGACCAGGTATTCACCATAAAACGCGTTATCACCGGTGGACGGATCGCGGGAGAAGCAAACGCCTGTGGCGCAATCGTCTCCCATGTTGCCGAACACCATGGACTGGACGTTGACCGCCGTTCCCCAAGCGTCGGGGATGTTGTGCAGGGTACGGTAGGTAATCGCCCGCTGATTCATCCAGCTGCCAAAGACGGCTCCGATGGCGCCCCAAAGCTGATCTTGGGGATCTTGCGGGAACGGCTCACCGGTTTCAGTTTCGACCATTTCTTTAAAGGCGATGACCAACGCCTTGAGGTCATCAGCGTCGAGGTCCGTATCCTGTTTGACTCCTTTGTCATCCTTGGCGAGATCGAGCAGTTCCTCGAAATTATAGTGATCGACGCCGAGAACAACGTCGGCATACATTTGAAAGAAGCGCCTGTAACTGTCGTAAGCGAACCGCGCATCGCCGGAATGCTTAGCCAGACCGTCGACGGTCTCATCGTTCAGTCCCAAATTGAGAACCGTGTCCATCATCCCGGGCATGGAGGTCCTGGCACCGGAGCGCACTGAGACCAGCAGTGGATTTGCAGGATCACCGAACTTGGCGCCGATGGTGGATTCGATTTTGGTCAACCCATCGCTGACCTGTTGTTTCAGATCTGCAGGGTAAGTGCGGCCGTTTTCGTAGAAAAAAGAACACACCCCCGTGGTTACGGTGAAGCCCGGCGGCACCGGCACGCCAATGGCGCTCATCTCCGCCAGATTTGCACCCTTGCCACCCAGAAGGTTGCGCATGTCCGCATTGCCTTCGGCTTGTCCATCGCCGAAGAAGTACACCCATTGGCCCGCTTGCGGCGAAGGG
Source organism: Rhodospirillaceae bacterium (assembly GCA_965207985.1). Lineage (GTDB taxonomy): Bacteria > Pseudomonadota > Alphaproteobacteria > Rhodospirillales > Rhodospirillaceae > CBDBND01. Next base: position 249,969 of record CBDBND010000034.1, read on the forward strand.
GCGGCGGAGTCGCCGGCGCCGCTGGTATAGAGATCCGGGCGCAGTTCCTGTCGGGAAACGGCCTCACCTGTGGCCGCTTCCACGGCAATCACCCGCTCCGCCGGAACCTGTTTCCACTGGCTGATGGCCTGGGGCGTGACGTTGATGGTCCGGGCCAGGGCTGCCGTGCCGCCGGCCGCTTCAATGGCGCGTTCAAGGGCTGAATCCCGCATAAATGCTGCCTTTCCACCGGATATGTAAGCAGTCTGCCACATGTAAGTTAAGATGAACTTACATCCTCGGGGCCGAAGGCATACTTACAATTTGGGCAGAAAGAAAGGGGAATCTGAGGCAGGCTGTTCAGCCTTCGATGTTGGAGAAAACCGCCACCTGATTCACGGTGCGGACGATTTCGGACAGCAGATTGAGCCGTGCAACCCGCTCGTCTTTGTTGTCCGTATTGACCGTCACCGTATCAAAGAAGGTATCGACCGGCTTACGCAGCTGGGATAGCGCTTTCATGGATGCGACAAAATCTTCTTTTGCGTTCGCCGCTGTGGATGACGTTTCCGCCTTCTCTAGAGCGCTGAGAAGCGTTTCTCCTTCCGCTGCGTTGATCCGCTTCTTGTTGGGTTTTCCTTGGTAATCGCACTTGTCCTTCTTTTCTTCGATACGAACGATGTTGGCTGCGCGCTTGTATGCCGTGAGAAGGTTTGTGCCGTCGTCGGTATTGAGAAACTCTTCCAGCGCTTTAACCCGTGCCATCAGGCGTACCAGATCGTCTTCCCCTTTCACAGCAAATACCGCTGAGATGAGGTCATGGGCCACACCCTGCTCTTTGAGGTGGACTTTCAATCGATCGGCAAAAAAGGCCATCAATGAGTCTGATACGTCTGCAACGGAGACCTTCAACGACGCGCCATAAGCCTGATAAGCGACGGTGAACAGACCCTTGAGAGATAGACGGAGCGAGTTTTCCAGAACCAACCGGATAACGCCAAGCGCGGCGCGGCGAAGAGCATAAGGATCCTTGGATCCAGTCGGCTTCTGATCAATGCCGAAAAAGCCGACCAACGTGTCGATCTTGTCGGCTAACGCGATGCAAACGCTAACAGGCGCGGATGGACAGGTATCGGATGGCCCCAGCGGCGAGTAATGATCGGCGATGGCATCGCACACGTCGTCGGGTTCGTGATCGGCCTGGGCATAGTACCGGCCCATGATCCCCTGCAGATCGGGAAACTCACCCACCATGCCCGTTGATAGGTCAGCTTTACACAACATCGCAGCCCGGCGCACAGATTGTTGACTGGCACCGTTAATCCGTTCCGCGATAGCAGCAGCCAGGGTTTCTACGCGTTGGATTTTGTCGTGCACGGTGCCGAGATCGGCTTGAAACACCCGTTCATTCAGCTTGTCGACCCGGTGATACAGTTTTTCCTTGCGGTCTTGGTCCCAAAAGAACTTGGCATCTGACAGACGGGCGCGGAGCACGCGCTCATTACCGTCGACAATGGCGGCACCACCGTCGCCAGTTTCCATGTTAGCGACGAGGGCGAACCGGTTGGCAAAGGCGCCGTCCTTGTCCGCCAAGGCAAAATACTTTTGATGCTTGCGCATGGCCGAGGTGAGAACTTCGGGCGGCACATCCATAAAGGCGTCGTCTATGGTGCCGATCAGCGGCACCAGCCATTCCACCAGGCCCGTGACTTCATCGAGGAGCGCGGGGTCGTCGGGAACCGTAAGCCCCTCTTTCTGTGCCGCCGTTTGGAGTCCGTTCGCAATCATGTCCCGGCGGCGCGCCGGGTCAGCAATGATCTTGGCCGCTTCCAGCTTGCTTTCGTAGTCAGCGAAATTTTTGACCATGATTTCGTCCGGCGCCAAGAACCGATGACCGACGGTCTTGTTAGCAGCCGTGATCCCTTCAAAGGAAACCGGAACAACGGCCCCGTCAAACAGACAGAGAATCCGGTGCAGCGGGCGGACCCATCGGGCTTGTCCCGACGCCCAGCGCATGGACTTGGGCCAGGGCAGGTCGGCAAGCGCTTTCTCGACGATCTCTTTAAGAACGTCGTTTGTTGGCCGTCCTTTGCGTTCGACGACGGCAAAATAGAACTTGCCCTTGGGCAGTTCGCGTATTTCGGCGTCGTCCACCGAGGAGAAACCATTGGCTTTGAGGAATCCCTTTATAGCTTTGTCCGGCGCATCGATACTCGGGCCTTTGCGTTCTTCGGTGACATCGGGCTGGGCCGTGGGAAGGCCATCCACCACAAGGGTCAAACGCCGCGGACCCGTTTGGGATTTCATATCGGTGCAGGTCAAATCGGCCTCGGACAAGGCATCGCTGATCAAACGGCACAAATCCTCTCCCGCCCGCCGTTGCATGCGCGCCGGGATTTCTTCAGACAAGATCTCTAGGAGAAACTCCGCCATGGTCAGGACTCGACGTTGCTGCCCTGGCTCTCAAGCCAGGCTTCACAGCAGGATTTCGCCAAAGTCCGCACACGGCCGATGTAAGACGCCCGTTCGGTAACACTGATCACACCCCGGGCATCGAGAAGATTGAACACGTGGCTCGCTTTTATGCACTGATCATAAGCTGGCAGTGCAATCTGCTTTGTTAAAAGCGACTGACATTCCGTTTCGGCATCGTTGAAATGGCGGAACAGCATGTCCGTATCGGCGTGCTCAAAATTATGAGCGGAGTATTCCTGCTCCGCTTGCAGAAACACATCGCCGTATGTCACACCTTCATCGTTGAACGCCAGATCATAGACGTTTTCAACTCCCTGGACATACATGGCGAGACGTTCCAGACCGTAGGTCAGTTCGACGGACACAGGATCGCAATCGAGCCCACCCACTTGTTGAAAATAGGTGAACTGGGTCACTTCCATGCCGTCGCACCACACTTCCCAGCCAAGACCCCAGGCGCCGAGGGTAGGGCTTTCCCAGTCGTCTTCAACAAAGCGGATGTCGTGGGCCTGCACGTCGATGCCGATGGCGCCCAAGCTTTCGAGATAGATCTCCTGCGAGTCTGCGGGCGACGGTTTGAGGATCACCTGAAACTGATAGTAATGCTGCAATCGATTGGGATTTTCGCCGTAGCGGCCGTCGGTGGGGCGGCGCGATGGCTGGACGTAGGCGGCCTTCCATGGTTTCGGCCCGAGGGCGCGCAGAGTAGTTGCCGGATGAAACGTGCCCGCGCCCATTTCGCTGTCGTAGGGCTGGAGAATGACGCAGCCGCGCTCCGCCCAAAAGGACTGCAAATCCAAGATCAGGCGTTGAAAACTGGGGGCCTGGGAACGGGCGGCGGCCATGACGTTATCCGAAAACGCGGTGACAAGACGGCTCTCAGGGGCGATTTTTGAAGCGCCCCGTAAGCGGGCGCACGCTACCGGTGGAACTTGCGTGAATCAAGGCTGATGGCGGGTTTGGTGCAGTTTGAAAGTCTTGTCAGGGCTGCCCATTCAAGACTGCATGGGGCAGTCCTTCGCCGGCCGGCCACAGCCCGGGTTCGACCCAGCGGCAACGTAAGCGCCGCAGGCCGGGCAGGCGGACAAGTCTTCAATCTCATCCGACGGTTTTTGATCGGCTTGGCCTGACGATGCTTTTTTTGACTTCACCTTCGGTGACGAGTCCCCGCCGCTTATGAGGTTGATCTGCCGGAAAATCCAAAAGACTGCGAACACCGCAACAATGGTGAACAGAATTTTGGAAAAGCTAAATCCGAACATGAGGATTGTGTGCTTAGTTTACAGGCCGAAGCGGGACCACAAAGCGCGTTCTTCGACGGCGGCGATGAGATCGCCCGCCCAGCCGTCGTCGCCGACGTGCGCAGCCAAACCGCGGTTGAGACGCCGTTGCAACCAGCTCATCTGACGCTGTACGGGGACGAAGCGGACTTTCTCTCCGTATTTTTCGCGCATGACCGCACGCATTTCACCAAGGCCGTCGATCAAACCTTTTTTGACCGCTTTTTCCCCCGTCCAGATGTCGCCATTGAATAGGGATTTATCCGTGCCCTTGAGTTTTTTGCCGCGCCGTTCTTTGACATAGGCTTTGAACTGAGCGTGAATATCTTTCTGCAGTTCTTCCAGGCGGCGGACGTCATCGGGATCTTCCGGGCGGAAGGGATCGAGCAGGCTTTTGTTGTCGCCCTGGGTGTAGAGACGGCGTTCAACGCCGATCTTGCCGATCATCTCATGGAAACCGAAAGTGGCGGCGATGACACCGACGGAACCGACGATGGACATGGGGCTGGCGTATATTTCATCGGCACAGCAGGCCAGCCAATACCCACCTGAAGCCGCCACGTCTTCCATGAAGGCGTAGACGGGTACCTCTTTTTCTTCGGAGAGCTGGCGAACACGTTCGGCGATCTGCGCCGACTGCACCGCCGAGCCGCCCGGTGAATTGATTACCAGCGCAACGGCTTTCACCCCACGCTGGCCGAAGGCTTTGCGCAAAGGAATTTCGAGGGACGCCAAATTAAGACTGCGTCGCCCCATTCCAGCACCACCGATGGCACCGGTCAGCCTGACAACACTCACCAGGGGCATGCCGTCGCGCACCATGGGGCCGCCGACACGGGCTGCGAATTCGTTGAAATGATCGATCAATGCCATAGCATTACTTTAAAGGGTGTCGGACGGAAGGTTAAGGGAGATGGCCAAGCGCCGCACTCTGCCTCAAAATTTGCTCTGCTTCCGTGGTCGATTGCACCGGTAAAGGTTGCGTTAATGAAAGAGATCGGGACACAGCGCCTTGGCCACTTCGGTGGCAGGACCGATGTCTTCGCTTCGCACCATGAGACGCCGGGGAAACGAATCAATGCCGCCATAGGTGCTGGCGATATCTCCGTCGAACTCAAAGAAGAGAATTCCTTCGGCGGTGAGCGCAGCCTTGAGGACAGAAATGGTCACCAAATTGGTGCTGCGTATCAGTTCTTTCATGCCGGTACGGTGGTGCGTAAGGGCGAAAATGGCAAGAGTTTTAAGGCCTTGGCCTGCTTGCCCCGGATTGGCTTGGCGCTTATTCTCACCCCGGACTCAGGGCTGCTCCTGTCCATTTTATGGATGGGGCTTTCCCCTGTAAGTCACCGATCAAGAGATAGCACCAAGGGAACTAAACATTGGCCACCGTCGTTCAGCTCGATAAGAGACGGCAGGATTCATCTCAGCCTTTGGATGCGCTCGTTGACTTGGTTGACGACGACCTCAAGGCGGTGAACCAGACCATCATTGACCGCATGCACAGTCCAGTGGCGCTGATCCCGCAACTGGCAGGGCATATCGTCGCGGCCGGCGGCAAACGTCTGCGGCCGTTGCTGACGTTGGCGGCAGCAAAACTGTGCGGCTACACCGGCCAACGCCACATCAAGCTGGCCACCTGTGTGGAGTTCATCCATACCGCCACGTTGCTGCATGACGACGTGGTCGACGACAGCGCCCTCAGACGGGGCCAGTCCAGCGCCAATGCGCTGTGGGGCAATCAGCCGAGCGTGCTGGTGGGGGACTTTCTGTTCAGTCGCGCTTTCGAGCTGATGGTGGAAGACGGCTCGCTCAAGGTTTTGGAAATTCTGTCCCGGGCGTCCTCCATTATCGCTGAAGGGGAAGTGCACCAGCTGATCACCACCAACGACACGGACACCAGCGAAGCCCAATACCTGGACGTGGTGCTGGCCAAGACCGCCGAGCTGTTCGCAGCCGCGGCGCGCATCGGCGCCGTTGTCGCCGATCGGCCTCAGGTGGAAGAAGAAGCCTTGCAGGTCTACGGCCTTAACTTCGGCATCGCCTTTCAACTGATCGACGACGTGCTCGACTACTCGGCCAAACAAAAAGAGCTCGGCAAAACCATCGGCGACGATTTCCGCGAAGGAAAAATTACCCTGCCGGTGATCCTCGCCTTCCGCCGGGGAGATTCCGAAGAGCGCGCCTTTTGGCAGCGTTGTCTGCAGGACCTGGAGCAGACCGACGACGATCTCGGCCGTGCCATGGAACTGATGGCCAAGCACGACAGCCTGACGGACAGCGTCAACCGCGCCAAACACTATGCCGACGTCGCCCGGGATGCTCTGGGGATTTTCCCCAAAGGACCAGTCAAGGCGGCGCTTTTGGACATCATCGATTTCTGCATCGACCGGGCCTATTAGCCGGCGTTGGATTGGTCGATTTCAGTGGGAGCCATTGCTTGCGCACCATGCAAGCGGGCGGTATAAGCCCCTCCGCCATAGGTGCAAGGCGCGCCTATGAGATACACTTAAGGGACGGAGTGTAGCTCAGCCTGGTAGAGCACTGTCTTCGGGAGGCAGGGGCCGGTGGTTCGAATCCACTCACTCCGACCAAACGAAATCAAGCACTTAGCGGAAATTTCCAATTTGTAGAAACCGTCTATAACTGTGCATTTGCACAGAAACAGACCGATTCCGCGTTCCTTCACCTAATTTTCCTACGTCATTTTCCGGCACGGAGCTGCACCGTGCGAGACGCGCCCACACGTCGGGGCGATAGACCAAATACCGACGAACCAAGGCCGTTGCGGGCCAAGGTGAAATCCAGGGCGCTGCTGAGAACCCGTCTCGGGCGGAATTTGCCAACCGCCATGCCCTTGCAACCCTGGGCGCGAGCATGACGCACGCGTTGACGGCAATTCTTTTCACGATAGGCCGCGAGGCCGCGGCACGCGGGGATTTTACCACCCCCGCGTGGGTCCGATAAGCAACCGCAGTCCCGTTTTGTAGCTTTAGGTATGGTTTCGTTCTGATAGCCGTTAACGCGGTTAACCGTGCTCGCCGTTTAAACGCACCGCTCGCCGTTTAAACGTCCGGTTGCAGTCGAAATTAATATTCTCCTTTTTCGTGCTTTTTCTCTTGACTTAGTGTATTGCCTTCCGGCATCGTCTATATCCCTGATAGAAACCTTTATTTCCGGGTGACCTATGCCTAGACCTGCCAAAAGCGCCGATGAACTGTCCGTTGCCGTCAGCGTGTCCGCCGAGACCTTGGCGCTTATTGACGTCCACGTGGCGCGGGTTTTTGACCCGCCTCGCACGCATTACGAGCGCTCAAAATTTCGCCGGAGGGTGATTGACTCACTCGTTTTCGCGAACCTGACACACGAGGCACGGCACCCGCTTTTTATAGAAGTAGTAGCACCTATCGGGAAAATCATTGACGAATACGACCGAGACGTGGCGGAGCAGTGGGTGGCCGCTGAAAAGCTGAGGATAAATCAGGAAGCGCCCAAGGCCTTGAGGGCAGTGCTTGAAGACAACCGCAAGGAACGCCAGGCGCGGCGGAAGGAGTCTTAAGAGTCTGGCCGGAAAAGAATCGTTTATTTTCATAACCTTGCTAGTCTACGGATGAAGACTTGGATGCTGGCGATCAGGAGCCAGGCACCGTCCGAAAAGAACTCGGCGTGCTTCAAGCGGCAATTAATTTTTGTCACGCAGAAGGCTACCTGACTGCTGCACCCAAAGTGAGATTGCCAGCCAAGCCGCCCGCCCGTGATCGTTGGCTGACCCGCGACGAAGCTGCCCGCCTTCTGAGATCCGCCTATCGTAATCCAAAGGCAAAACACTTAGCGCGGTTCATCCTGGTCGCGCTCTACACCGGCACAAGGTCTGAGGCGATTTTGGGCTTGCGCTTCATGGCGCATACCGGCGGCGGTTGGGCCGACACAGGAGCGGGTCTGATATACCGGAGGTCTGCCGATCAAGCAGAAACCAAAAAGCGACAACCCCCTGTGCCGATTCCACGTTCCCTGCTGGCCCATCTTCGCCGCTGGGAGCGGAATGGTGCTCGGTTCGTTGTCGAGGTTGATGGGCAGCGCGTGGCGGGCGTCAAGCATTCTTGGTCCACTGCGCTCAAGGAAGCGGGAATCGAGCATTGCACGCGACACGACTTAAGACACACAGCGATTACTTGGGCGATGCAAAAGGGCATGGATCGATGGACCGCATCCGGCTTCTTCGGCATCACTATGGACATGCTTGAGTCAACGTATGGGCATCATCATCCGGAATACTTGAGGAGTGCCGCCGAGATCATGAGCCGGCGGGATTAATCGTTTCTGTGACATGTCACAGAAACAGCCACTTTGAAAGGCGCTGAACGTGAACGAAAAGGGCATAAAACACGTAACACAAGGTAAACAAACGGCTCTTAACTGTCTTCGGGAGGTAGGGGCCGGTGGTTCGAATCCACTCACTCCGACCATTCTTAACGTCAAACTCTGCACCCAATACACTTTGTTTTTCTCCCAAAGCGGACCTAGACAGGCATGAGTGACGTGCTGTGGTGGCGCGCGTAAAGCTTAATCGCGACAAAACACAGTAAAAAGCCGGGCAGCGCGCGCATGTCTTTGGTTACCGGGTCGTCGGGTTAAACCAACCGGCGGCTTCGGCCTCGCTCCATATCTTCTGCATCACGGCCCCCGCTCGCTGCGCTATCTGTTGTTGATCGTCCAGCACGAAACGACCGCCGTAGATCTGAAGCTGTCCGTCGGTCATCGTGTGCGCGACCGACAAGCCGTTGGTAAAGAGCAGGTTGTAAACCGGTTGCGGCGGCACCGCGCCGCTACCGACTAGGAAGCCCGTTACGTCTATCGTCACGAGGTCAGCTTTGGCCCCGACGGCGATACGACCAATGTCTTCTCGGCCCACGATAGCCGCGCCGTTGACGGTCGCAGCGCGCATGGCATCCCAGATGTTCGGCTTTTTCAGGGGAACGGAGCTCACATCGGGGTGCGGCAGCAGTGAGTAACGGGCGCCGCCGTACATGACCGCAAGTTTGATGGCCTCCACGTAGTCGCCAGAAAACTCAAGACCAATGCTTGTATTCATACCCGCAGCCAGCGCTTCCGGCCACCAGCGCGGCGCGGAAGTACCGTTGACGCCCGCCTGCCAGGGGCAGTAGCCGAACGTGGCCTTCTTCTCTACCAGGATGGGCAGCTCGGCCACCGGATCGACGCTGCGCAGGTGAGCGACGATCAACGGCCCGTCGTACCAGCCGAACTCGTCGATCCATTCTGTGGGTGTCTTGCCCCATAGCCGCCGAATCTCTCTAATCTCGCGAGGACTTTGCGAGAGATGGGTATGGATGCCGTTGCCCAGCTCTTTGGCGGCGTCGCTAATAGCCTGCATAGCCTTGGGAGTAAGCGTATCGGGCGCATGGGGACCCATTTGCATCTGAATGCGGCCGTTCTCGGTAACGTTGTGCGCCACCGACCACGTGCGAATCGCTTCGATCTCCGCCAGGGTTTCTGACTCTGAGTCGAATAGCGCTTGATCGTCGTCTCGATACCAGATGGGGGGTAAACGACTCCAGCCCGGCGTCATCGCGCTGAGGTACTCGCGGGTTTGGTACTTTTGCGCCGCCGCCAGATGAGCCTTGCCTTGCTCGAGGCTGAGGGCCTGTTCGAACCGTGTGGTGCAGCCGCCGCGCAGAGACTCTGCGAGACGGTAGAGGGTCAGATGGGTGCGATCATCCTCGTCGAGCAGATCGCCAATCGTCATTGGACGGCCCGGCCTTTCCGCTCCCGGATGCCCCACCACGCCGCGGCCAAGGTCAACGATATTGGTGTGTGTGTGGCCGGAGATAAAACCCGGGGTCAAGAGCTGACCATGACAGCGCAGCCGCTGATCATTTCCGACGCGGTGCCCGTCCCGGATTTCCGCGATATGCCCCTGCTCCACGACGACTGAGTGATCCCGCAGCAGCTTAAATTCGCCCCCACTCTCCCCCTCGTCCCACGCCAGCACCCAGCTCGGCTCGATGACCAAGGGTTTGTCGGCGCGTGGGAGCGTAGGCTTGTCGTCGGACGCTGCGTTGGCTTCCGTTGCACCCAGTGCACCGAGACCGAGTGCTGTGGCGCCGCTCTGAAGTAGACCGCGGCGGGTGAACGAAATTGCAGCGTCGGCGCTGCAAGCGGGACAACCGACTTCGAAAGGACCCGTGTAACTAGACATTCCTCCCCCTACCTATTGGTCACTCGTGGCGCTACGTCTCGAGCGGCTCACTCGCAGAAAAAGCCGTCTTCACGGAGGGGGCGGCAGTAATCGCCCCAACCCCATCCGCGCCAGTAGTCTACCAGGCCGATGTCCGCTTTGGGTCATAAGCGGACATGTGAAACTGATTCTGCAACATTTTCATATTGTGTACGCAACGGATTCGGGCACTCTGTAGCTGACAGGGAGGATACAGCCATGGTTGAAATGACCACCAAAACAGCACGCCGCGGTGCGCTTGCGGCCGGTGCCGGTCTGATGTTGACGGGCGTGGCAGGCCCGGCCGCGCACGCGGCAGAAAGCGCTGGTGCTCATCCCGCCGGTCGTTGGCAGGGCCTCGGCGTCATGAAGGGAAGCTCACGCGGCTACGTCGCCACGCCGATGGGTCAGGTGCACTACATCGCACAGTCGCCTGCGGGCGGCGGTGGGAGGCCCCTGGTGCTTCTGCATCAGTCGCCATGGTTTTCCATCCAGTTCGCCAAGGCACTGCCGCTGTTTGCCGCGCGCGGGTTTGCCACTGTTGCGCCCGACCGCCTGGGATTCGGCTTGTCCGATGCACCCGATACGCCGCCGACCGTGGACGATTACGCCGACAACCTAGCGGACACGTTCGATGCGCTCGGCATTGACCAGGCGGCCGTGGTCGGTCATCACACCGGTGCCGGCGTCGCTGCGGCGCTGGCATCCCGGCATCCCGGCAAGGTCAGCCGGCTGGTGCTCGACGGCGTGCCGTTCTATTCGGCCGAGGAACGCGCCGAACGGCTGGCACGGCCCCATTGGGACCGCTGGCTCGAACACGACGGTGCGCATCTCAAGGCCCGCTTCGACGCGCGCGCCAACCGCAAGGGCCGGCAGCTGCGGGCGGTGGGCGTGGACACCGAACAGGAGAGCGCCTGGCTCGAAGGCGTGCAGTGGTCGGTGATGTGCTTGTTTCTGGCCGGCGAGACCGAGTGGTACGGCCACAACGCCGCCTTCTCTTACGATATGACCGAGGCGCTGCGCGGGATTGCCGCTCCGACTCTGATCGTCTCCTACACCGAGGACACGCTGTACGAGATGAACAAGCGCGCCCAAGAGCTGCGGCCCGACTTCGAATTGATCACCTTCGAGGGCGGCCACGCGCAGATGCCCTATGACGAGCCGCAGCATTGGGTCGACGCGGTCGCGCCCTTCCTGGAAGCGGGATGAAATCTAAATCAAGAGCCTGCCCGGGCATGACAGTGGGGGTAAATTTGGAGGTATGCGTTTTTGATTTTTCCTAACCAGTGTTTTGTTGTTTCAGCTTGAGTTCTTCCAGCTTTTCTTTTGACAGGGTGTACTGAGTCAAGAGACAGAGACAGATCACTTCCACCGTAAACGGAATGAAAGCGATAGCGTAACGAATCGCTGTTATGGCTGACTCGGGCTGCACCACGTCAACGTCTCCGGTCGATTGCACATACCCCATGGCACCGAGGAAGGTTCCGATCATTGCAAATCCCAAAGCGGTGGCTAGCTTTTCCACCGTCGTATAGAGACCGGCCAAGACCCCTTCCCTACGTAACCCCGTTTTTAAGTAGTCGTATTCGATGGTGTCAGGCAGAAGCGCCTGACCCATGAGCAGAACACCACCGGCGGCACATCCTGCAATGACGGCGCGGCCAAAGAGGAGAACCAAGGGTTCACCGGGCCCAGCCAAAAGCCAGCTCAAAGGCGTGATCATGGCAACGCAGAGGGCCACCATGTAGGTATTTCGCTTGCCGATCCGCGCGCTGACCCACAGCCACAACGGTTGACTGAACATGAGGGACAGTTGCGTGCATAAGGCAAAGGTGCCGAGAAAGGCGTAAGAGATTTCCAAGATGTACGTAAAGAAGAACGGCATGATTGAAGACACACCGAGATTGAGTAGGGTACAGAACTTGATGGCTAAGAGCAGAAAGAACGGCCTGTTCTGTGCAGCTAGTCGAACCTGTTCAATGAAATTGACACTTTTTTCGTTTTGCCGTGTGGTAAACGGTGCATTGCGCGTGGCCAAAAAGCAGACAATGGCCGCACCGAGAATGATGGGTGCCAGGAAGTAAGACATCATCCTATGTCCTTCCTCGCCCCCGCCAAACTCGCTGATGATTAAGGGTCCTGCGAACGAGGCCAGCATGCCCGACAACGCGACCGCATAGATGCGATACGACATGAGCTCCGAGCGTTGATCATATCCATGCGTCATCTCGGCGGGCATAGCGAGGTAAGGCACATTGAAGATCGTATATGCTGTCGCAAAGAGAATAAGTACGGACGCCATGTAAATGACACGGCCACCCTCCCCAAGTGCGGAAGGAATGCTGAAGATGGCGACCATTGAAACAGCCAGCAAAATACCGCCGAGCAGCAAATAGGGTCTACGGCGGCCGAACCGAGCCGGTGTGTGATCACTGATGACCCCCATTACCGGATCGGTGATCGTGTCGTAAATTTTAGATACGGCAATGATAAAACCGGCAGTGGCCGCGCCGATGCCGACAAAATCGGTCATGAAACGGAGTACCAGCATGTTTTGCGCGGTCAGACCTATGGCCACACTTAGGGTCCCCAACCCCCAACCGGCTTTCATATAAAGAGGTAGAGATTCTATTTGCTGTTTTTGTGCCTCGGCGCTTAAGCGTGGGGATGTATTGTTAGAAATTGTATCAACCATCGGATTGCTCAATAAACCGAGCCAGCATGTCCGCATACGCATGCAAGTCAGTCTCGGATTGATCGCCAGTCATGCGATACAAGGGATGAGGCTTGTCAAACAAATGTTCCGTGGCATTGGGGACGAGCTTCATAGCCGCTTCATGATAGCCCGCCAGGGTATCTGTCGGCGAACCGACGATAAGAACGAATTGGGATAATGCGGCCAATTTCTTATCCGTATCAAACTCAAAGAACGCCTTGGCAGTACCGGGTTTATACGTAGCCCTGACAAACGCAACGAACGATTCGAGAAAATCGTTTTCAGACGACAACGCGAGTTTTGCGTCTGGATCCAGTTTTGTCAGCATACCATACGTTTGCTTCCAGAGACCCAAAACGGCCGTCCCGTCTTCGGTCATAGGGTCGGGGGTTATATTTTTGGCGAAGCGTTGCAGGCGTTCATCAGCATCCCAAACGGGAATTCCATCTAAGACGAGTTTTTTGATTTGATCAGGCCTGCGCAAAGCGATATCTGCAGCGATCAAAGATGTGAAATGGCCACCGACGAGAATTTCCGGTTGCAGTGACAGACGGTCGAAAGCCTCCAATAGGTTGTCAGAGAAATCGCCGACCAACCACTCACCATCGCGTTCGTCCGAACGGCCATAGCCCATGAGATCAAACGCGTAACAGGCATATCCTTTATCAGCCAACAGCGGCATGACCGGTTCAAACATGCGGCTACCGAAGGGAAGCAGTTGAAGCAAAATAACGGGCCGCCCCGTTCCGGCCTGTCGATAGTGAATTTGCCCACGCGTGGTCTCTACATAGGCTTTAATCACTTTATCGGTCATGCGGACTTGAGATCTTCCACATAGCGGGACTTGGGCATCTCCTTATCCAAAGTGTCGTGATAACCCTTTTTCGGTTCCAAGGTGATGTGGGTGGTGAACTGCCCTGTCTTGCGGGCCAAATTGCCTTCGTTCCTTCGCCATACGATGGGAAATTGTTCGTCCGACGGTGGGGATCCAACTTCCAGCTGGGGGTCATGGGTGGACGCTTCCATTTCATTATAAATGCTGCCCTGCCATGTGACGTCGTCGCCCAACCAGCGGGACGAATGAGCAATGCGGATTCCGGCACCGCCGGTGCGGTGATGGGAGGCGTGAATCGTGTAAGGGTTGACCACGAGCACGTCTCCCTTTTTGACCGGCCACGATTTCAGTTCGTAGCCGTTATCGGCGAGGTAGTCGGGAATCCCGGTGGGTTCGCGGTAGCCTTCCAACAAGGGTAATCCGGACTTCTGTGCCGGTGAGCGAAACATGAAGCCGGTGTTCTTGTGGGAGCCAAGCGCGGTGATTAACGGCGCGTTGTCCATGTCCACGTCGGTCAGCGCCAACCAGAAGGACGGCAGTTGGGTGCCTTTGAACCCAAAAGCCGCGACGTCATGGTGCAACGGCGTGGCCGCTTCTTTTTCCGTGCCCTCCTTGCAAAAGAAATTGTCGAAATAAAACCGGATGGTATCCGACTGAATGACTTGTCCAACGATTTCCGCCACCGGTGATTCGATGGCCCACTTACGGTAAAACGGATGGCGCAGAATGACGTTTTGGATACCCAAGTTCCCGTTTCGCCTAACGACAGGATAATCCGTCGAGCCGGCCTCCCAATTGCTCATGATTTCTTCATATCCATCAAGCAGACCGTCGATCCAATAAGAGTCGAACGGCTGTTCCAGCTGGACCGCGCCATGGTCGGCGTAATAGTCAATGAGATGTTGCGGTATTTCGTATTCGAAGTCAGTCATGGTCTGGTCCTGGTCAAGGACTTGAATTCCTTCAGGTGGAGCGCCAAACGATAGGAAAGTCTTCCGTTGATGGCGGTGCGTCTTGGACGATGTTATCGAACCGTTTGTCATCGGGGTACTCAAACGTCATCTCGCGTAACTTCCAGCGGATGTCGTCGCCGAGCCAGCGTGATGTCAGACCAATGCGTCGTCCAGCCTTAGGATGCGGCTCCGCAGATGCATGATAAGTGCGAGGATGAATAACGAGACAATCCCCAGCCTCCATTGTCCAGGTTCTGATGGTAGTCGCTGGGTCGTTGACAACTTTTTCAATCTCCACCAATTCAGCGTAGTTCTCAGGCAGGACCTTTACGTCCTCCTTGCCGAATACTGGCCGGAAATGGCGTGTGTCCTTGTGACTGCCCGCAACGGTGATCAGCGGCGCATTTTCAGGTCCCACATCGGTCGCTGCGATCCAGAAGGATGGCAGCATTTCACCCATGAAAGAGAACGACCCCGCATCTGTGTGCCAGGGTGTGGCCGCCGAAGGCGGTGCGTCCGCGTCTTTGCAAAAACTATGGTCCCACCAAAACTGAAGCGTCTTCGCTCCGATCACCTGACCGATAATGTCCGCCGTTGGAGAGTCCGTTACCCAAGTTCTAAAGTCAGGATCGAAGAACGCTGCATGGCGGATGCCGAAATGTCCGCCCTGGCCATAGGAATAGGTTAATGGCGGATAGCCGTCAGGATGTTCGATCTTGGCGGATTTTCCAGTGGGCGTTTCTTCGGCCACAACTTCCAACCGCTCTTGCAGCCGATCATGGGCCGCGAGCAACCGTGGCACCCACTCTGTGAAAGCGCCCTTGACACAGGTCGCACCCTCTTCCCGGTAGGTTTCAATGTCGTTTGAATCGACCTTGAAGCGTTGCACGGTGTTCAGACTCCTCTTGGCATATGGCCAAGACTAGACGGATAATCTTTCTCGAAGCAGTTACTTTAAAAGATTTCCAAGACCTGAATACAAACTAATATTTTTTCGCTATTCATGACTCTAGATCATAGGCCAAAGGGAGCTCACCGTTGACCCAGTCTCACGACATTCCGGCCCTGAAGGCGGTTTATGACCGCAACGGAGTGGTCAAGGTTCCGGGCCTAGTCAGCGACGAGTGGGTCCAGCGTCTGAACAACGCTCTGACTGAATACCTGAAAAAAGATCCAGGCGAAGGCAATACGGTGAACTTCGGCCATGGACCAGGCAGGACCACTGTGCGCTGGATGTGGCGGGAAGTGGATGAGATTTTTCGATTCGCCACGGACTCCGGCATCGCACCAACGGTCGCCGGGATCATCGGGGCTACACGGCTCCGCTTTTGGTACGACAATACCTTCATTCAGGACAGCGGCTTCAAAAATGCGGAGTTATCGGGCTCACCTTTTCATAGTGACTCCTCAGCGTTTCCGTTCACGGGCGAACAAAATCCCTCCGTTTGGGTGGCATTGACCCCGGTGACGGAAGACATGGCACCGCTGACCTGCCTCAAAGGCAGTCATCGCACCGGCCTGCGGTACCGCCCGTCCGTTTACGTCCGCCAGGACACTCCATTGCCTGACGGCTTCGTCGAACAGCCGGACTGGGATGCTTTGGTCGCTGCCGGCGAGTGGGAAAAAATATCCTTCACCATGGACCCGGGCGATACCCTCCTCATCCATCCCGATACAGTGCATGGCGCACCACCAGCGGAAGATGGTGCACCCAGGCGCATCGGTTTCACCAGCCGCTGGGCGGGTGACGATATTTGCTGGCACGTTCACGATTTTGCGCTCAACATTCCCGGTTTGGATTTCAAAGACGTGACCGAAGGAGACCCTGTAGACGGTGAATGTTTTCCTGAGGTCTGGCGAGCCGGGGCGTAAACTTGCCTAGCGGGACAACACCTAAGACCCAGGACTCGTTGCTCTTGCCACCGCGTTGGGCAGCACCGCTTCATCCCAGTCCAGCCGCTGTGGACCGGTGCGGACGATGACGTAATCATCGCTTGTGCTGATGAAAACCCTTTGGCCACCGATGCCGTCGAAATACACAACATCGTCAGACAGAAACGGCTCTGCAATCGTGAATCCAATGCCGGTGCGGTCTTCATTGTAATACCGTTTGCGCACATCTTCGTTGGACAACCAAATCTGATAGCCGTAATTGGGCTCGCGCTCGGACGGCGAAGTCATGGCCGTAATCCAGTTTTCGGAAACGATTTGACGGCCGTTGAAACGCCCACTGTCCTTGATCAACAAGCCAAGCCTGAGCCAGTCGCGCGGCCGGGCGAGGAAAGAGGCATAGGTGCGGGCCAGTCCATTAGGCCGGTCCAGCCAGACATGGGCATCGTCCGCGCCCAAAGGTTGCCACAGGCGATCGGAGACAAAGTCCCCGTAACGCCGGCCTGTCGCCCGCTCGAAGATAACGCCCAACAACTGGCTGTTGACGTTGGCGTAGTAAAACCAGCTGCCCGGCGGTCGCACGGACTCAAGCGCGAGCATCAGTTTCTCCAACCGCATACCCCATATCAGTTGGCGCGAGTCTGAATAGGGGTTTTGGCTGAATGGATAGGGCACGAAGCCGGAGGCCATGTTCAACAGATTACGGATGGTGATGGCGCCGCGTGGGTCATCGCGCCATTCGGGCAGATAGAGGGAGACCGGGTCATCAACGGATTTTATGTGTCCCTCTGCAATTGCGAGGCCGAACGCCAAGCCGAGAATACTTTTATGCATGGAGGCCGTTTCCGGCCGGATGTTTCGGTCGAGCCCGTCCCGGTACCATTCCACCCGCAAGGCACCGCCCTGCCAAATGAGCAGGGAGTCGGAATTCATCTCTTGTGCATAAGCAATCGCTTCGGCAAAGCGTTTGTCTTCGCCCGTGGCTTCAGGCAGGACTTGTCTTAGATCGCCCTGCACCACCTCCGTAGTCGGATAGTTGTCTAGTGCACCGATAAAATCCGGCTGGGTGCGGCCAAGATTGCTCAAGACGTTGTACCACATAGCCCAGTCGTAAATGCCGATGGCAGCGACTGAGACAAACAAGACGCCGAGGACGGCAAGACCTTTCTTTAACACCGCAACAAGACCTAAACGGACACGCGCTTGAAGCCGCGCAAGTCACCTTCGGGGCTAATGGCTAGGCCAATGCCTTTGTCCGGCGCGTTGGGATTGTCCGGTTTGGGAAAACCGAAGTAGTACAGTCTCAATTCATCGCCGTTGACGGTGAGTTGGGGAATGGCCACGCCGCCGTCATCCCACGCTCCAGGCGCGCCGGTTTCGAATATGGGCTCGTCGTAGAGGCGGCTCCAGGTCATGCCGTCGTCGCTGTCCGCCACGAAGATGGACCGGCCCATGGCCGGTGTACCGTCAAGCGCCGTGTACAGCATCAGCCAGCGTCTCCCCTCCATGAACGTATTTTCCAACACATGCCGGGTCATGATGCCTTTGGTTTCATAAGGCGTTGGCTCTTCCGTCCATGAAATGGGACCCTGCACTTCCCAACTAGCGCCATCTTTGGACGTGGCCACTTCGGTGCCGAACTGCATCTCCGAAGCAATCACGGTGGTGTAGAACAGGACAAACCGATCACCGTCGTGAATGCCGTTGGGCCAGGTGGTGAAGGTGTACCCGAGAAAATCCAGCGCCGCACCGTTGGGCGCGTTGCCGCGTATGCGTTCAAAGGAAATACCGTCGTTGCTGACCGCAAGGCCGGTTCGCATCCGGTAACCTTTGGGGCCGGGACCGTTGGGTGTTTCAATTTGGGCGTGATCACCACCCAGATACCAGAGGTACCACCGGTCGTTGACCTGTGTGACATCTAGCACAGCGATATGGGTTGAATCGAAATCGTCGGGATCGGCGCTCGGCTCCATGATCGCGCCGCCGGTTCCAGGACCATGGAAACGGTCCCAGCGAATGCCGTTGTCGGACATGGCCAAAGCAATTCGGCCACTGCCGAGCGTGGGCGCCACGTCTTTGGCGAACCCTTGATCACGGCAGTAGTACCACATCAGCCATTTGCCGTGGTCGTCGCTCCAGCGCACAACGCCGCCACCAACGGCATAGTCGTCACAGCGGCCCGCCGGTCCGGGGCCTAGCACTTTGCCAAGCTCAACGTCATGGCCGGTTGCTGATGCGGCGATAGGGAAAGCGTACAAGGCATTGAGCGCCCCTAAGGTCAATCCACCTTGATTGAAGTGTCTTCGGGTTAGTGTCATCCGGCTTTTTCCTGTCGGCACTCTGTCTGCCCTATTGCGCGCGTGCCATGAGATCGTCGAGCACCAGATTTGGCACCTTGGACGCCTCCCATTCAGGCGGATCGTCACCCCAGCGAAAGATGACCAGATTCTGGGACGGAATCATCCACAAGGTAATCGTCGCACCTCCAAGAAAATAGAAAACATCGTCGACCCGATAAGGCTCGTTATTAAAAGGAGCAATGGCGGGTTTGTCTTCGTCCGGACCCCAGCCAAAAAACGTGTGCAATCCGAACTTGGGATTGGCGGGTGATGGTTTCAGCATTTCCTCAATCCATGAGGATGGGATTATCTGCTGATCCTGCCACCGGCCATTATTGATCATCATTTGGCCGATCTTGACCAGATCGATGGCCCGGGCGCGCATGCAGCAAAAAGTGCGGGCGTTGCCGTACTTGCCGTCCACGTTAACGGTGGCCGTGTCCAGCCCCATGGGCCGCCAGAGTTTTTCCGACAAGTAAACGGCAAACCGTTTGCCCGTAGCCCGTTCGATGATCATGCCGAGCAGTTGGGTGTCCACTTGATTGAGGGACCAGGTTGTATCGGGCGGTCCATAGATATCGTAGGCCAACGCAGAGGCGAAAACGTCGCTGCTTTCGGCCAGGCGAACGGTTTTGTTGTCCGGCTCAATGATCATTGGCACCGTCTCAAGCCCGGACGCCATGTGCAAAACTTGGCGGACGGTGATGTCGCCGCGGGGATCGTCCGCCCATTCGGTCAAATACCGTCCGATAGGGTCATCAACACTGCCGATGTGCCCTTCTTCGATGGCGATACCGATGAGCAAAGAGTTGAGGGATTTGGTGATGGAGCGGACAGCGACCAGACTGCCGGCGTGAAACCCTTCGCCAAAGACCTGATGATCAACTTGTCCCTCGTGGGCGACATATAAAACCCCGGTCCGGCGAGGCAGGACATAGTCGTTGATGGCGTCCACAGTCGCCTGACTCAGGTGGCGTTCGCCGGCGGGTCTGATTGGAAACGGTGCCCCGGGCTCGCCTAAAACCATTTCGCTGGGCCGGTACCATTCCTGCGGCATGGGAAATTCACCGGGATTATCCAGCCGGTAAAAGAACCGTTCCCAATAGAAGTAATCCTGCTCTTGCACTTCGGCGACCCAAGCGCGCCGCTCGTCAATCAAACTTTGCGCACTGGTGGTCCCTCCCGGCACCAGCAATAAAGTGGACCAGGCAACCAAAAAGGTGAGGATATTAGGCATTTACGACCTCTTGATTCCGTATTCATGCTAGGGCCTAAGAGCCGAACCTACAGGTATTCTTAGCTCAGAAACCTGGAGTCAACGGTTTCGCGAACGGTATGCATCGATGGTAATAATTCATAACAGTTTGTTATGAATATATGCGAAAATTTGCTTGTGGCTGATAGGTCACAATTCCCTACAAAGCAGCGTGTCGTGGTCCCTGCCCTTCGCCTACGGAATGAAAGGCGGTCATAATGGGTATGGAAAAAAGTAAGGGGTGAATGTGCGTCGAGGATCTAGGCGCACGACGTTGGGAGGAAATCTAATGAAATTTGAGTCACACCGTATCCGGTCGGCGGCGACATTTGCCTCTGTATTCGCGCTCTCAGTTGCATTGCTGGGGCCTGAGGCACTGGCACAGCAAGTTGCCATTGAAGAAATTACCGTGACCGCCCGTAAGCGGACGGAATCCTTGCTGGAAGTGCCGCTGGCCATTACCGCGTTTACCGAAGCCGAACTGGAAAGGTCGGCTATCAACGCGCTGGAGGACCTGGCCCAGTGGACTCCCTCCCTGCAATTCCAGGACGTCAACGGTGCGTTTCAAAATCCGGCTATCCGGGGGCTGACACAGACCGACCAAACCTCACCGCAAGGTAATGTCGGTGTGTTTATTGACGGTGTGTACTTGAACAACCGTTCAGGATTGGAATTCGGGCTTCTGGATATGGAGCGCATCGAAGTGGTCAAAGGTCCACAAAGCGCGCTCTACGGCCGGAACACATTTGGTGGTGCTATCAACTATGTCACCAAACAACCGGAACTCGGCGAATTCGGCGGCCGCATCGAAGGGACCGCCGGCACCCGGGACCGTTATAACCTGGCTGGCAACTTCAATATCCCTCTCGGTGATGTTGTCGCGGTTCAGTTGTTCGGTGGGTTCAGTGAATTCGACGGCACCATTCCCAACATCAACACCGGTAAACGTCTCGGTGGTTGGAAAACAAAAGACATCTTCGGCGCGAAAATCTACGCCGAGCCCACGGAAGATACGCAGATCACTCTGTTTGCCGCCCGCAACAAGGTTAGGGTCTGTTGACATTTAGTGGATTCCCAATGTCGCGGAAAAGTGATTCAAGCCTCCTTTTGCAAGGAGTGTTTGATGAAGTCAGAGCGTTTTGTGATCACGGACAATGTTTGGGAGAAAATTTGGCGTCATCTACCGGGCAAGGCGACGGACCGTGGCGTGACGGCGGCGGACAACCGCCTGTTTTTGGAGGCGGTTTTGTGGCGGGTGCGCGCAGGGTCGCCGTGGCGCGCTCTGCCCCCGGCGTTCGGCAATTGGAACAGCGTCTTCCAGCGCTTTCGCCGATGGGCGAAGAAGGGTGTCTTCGAGCGGCTGTTCGAGGAGTTGTCGGCGGAACCGGATTTCGAATATGCCCTCATCGACGCCACCATCGTCAGCGTTCACCAGAAGGCGAGCGGCGCAAAAGGGGGACTCAAAATCAGGCCATCGGCCGATCACGGGGCGGATTGACCACCAAGATCATCGCCCTGGTCGACGCACTGGGGTGTCTGGTCCGCTTCGTGCTGCTCCCTGGCCAGCGCCACGACATGATGGGCGTCCAGCCGTTGATCGACGACGTTCACTTCGATGCCCTCATCGCCGACAAGGCATTCGATGCCGGCTGGCTGCGAGAGCAACTGGACCAACGTGGCGCAAGCGCCGTCATTCCCTCGCTCGCCAACAGGAAGCGGCCGGCGGCCTACGACAAGCACATGTACCGCTGGCGACATCTGATCGAAAACTACTTCGCCAAGATCAAGGAATTCCGTGGCATCGCAACACGCTACGACAAGACCGACATCAGCTGCGCCGCAAACTGCAACCTCGTCGAAACCATCATCGCCATGCGTTAAATGTCAACAGACCCTAATCATGAGACGCCTGCCCTGGCCTTATCCGACGCGGCAGACAACAATTGTGGTTCGCCGACGGTCAATCCTTTCGGCGTGCCCCGCTTGACCCTGTTTTGCGGTGACCATGAGCGGGCCAAGGAAGTCAATTTGTCTGAGGGGGCGCAAGGCCTCATTGGTCAAACCGACCTTTATTACGCGAAGATCGAGCACGACTTCGACTTTGCCACCATGACAGGGCTGTTCAGTCACACCGACTCGGAGTTCACCTTGAAAGTGGATACGGCGTCCAATCCGAACGCCATCAACATTCCATTCTTTATTCCCGGCTTATCCGTCCAGGCTCTCATCGATGCCTCCACGCCGAAAGGGGATGCGGAAAGCTACGAACTCCGTTTTACAAGTCCGGATGACGGCAACCCGTGGGGTTGGACTTTCGGCGGGTTTCACTACAACAGCTTTGATATTGATACCTTAGGCGTGTTCTTCCTGCCTTTAGGCGATCCAACCGGCGATCCGGTCCCCTTCTTTGAACGCCAGCGGGTGGTGAGAACAAAAGCATCGGCCGTTTTTGGGTCCTTGTCTTACGACTTTACAGATCAGCTGACGGCGTCAGCGGAACTGCGCTTCACCGACGAAAAACTGACCCTGGTCAATTCCACAACCGGTGAGGAACAGAATTTCGACTTCCTCGCCCCGCGCTTCACCATCGACTACCAAATGAATGACGATCAGCTGTTCTATACCAATGCGGGACGCGGGCTAAAAACCGGCGGCTTCAACACCAATGTTGCAGAAGGACTGCCGGAGCGAACTTTTGGTACGGAGAGCAACTGGACATTCGAACTCGGCAGCAAATCCACGTTGTTTGATGGCAGGGCGGTTGCCACCGTGTCCGCTTGGTATGTGGACTGGAAAGACCTGCAAGTGCAAACGGCCGTCGCCAATTCACCGGTCTCCGCCGTGCAGAACTTCGGCGAAGCCCGTTCCATCGGTATTGAACTGGATACGACGTTCAATGTAACGAAAGACTTCTCAGTCCGCACAGCCATTGCGGTGATGGACCCACAGTACAAAGATGGATTTATTGAAGGCGAGGCAACTGCTGCCTGCGGTGAGTTCGTCAACACCATCATCACGGACCCTGGATGTTCGGCCGAAGTTGGCGGCAACACCATCAGCCGCACGTCTGACTTGCAGTTCTCCATTTCCGGCACCTACACCATTCCGGAAATCTTTCAGGACTTTGACATGTACATTCGCGGCGACTTCTCTCACGAAGCTGCCAAGTTCAACACCGGTCTGAACTTCGCCAGCCAGGGCGACATCAACCTCGCCAATGCCCGCATTGGCGTGGTCAGCGATGACGTGGAAGTCGCTGTCTGGGTGGACAATCTCTTTGACCGCGACTGGAACCGACGCGTTACGTCCGTACCTTTCACCGCTGAAGGTGCACCTGCCAGCGGTGTTGTCCAGTACCGTGTCTATCCGGGTGATACGCGCACCTTCGGTGTCGATGTTCGGTTCAATTTCTAACGGTTAACCACAACACACTTTTTGGGGCGGGAGTTCGTTCTCCTGCCCCTTTTTTTGTTGCCTTGTATTGAGGAGTTCATTGCAGAGGCCTAGTGTTTCTGTTCGACTCTTAAACGGAAGGCTGCACGCTTTGGGATATATCGACTGCGACACCCATGTGATCGAAAGCTTGCGGGCGTGGTCTTACCTCGAACCCGAAGAAAAACACTTTCACCCAACGCAAAAGAAAACAGACGGCACGCAATCTCAGTGGCGGGGACTCAGTCATTTTTGGGAAATGCCGTCCGGTCAGCTCATTATCTGTGGGATTAATGTTGAAAGCCCTCCAAGACACCCATCTCCTGCCGTGCGGTTGCTCGATGACGTGGCAGGCCGGGTAAAGTGGATGGATGACCTAGGTGTGGATGTCCAGGTGGTCATTCCCAGCTTTTTCCTCGCGGCCCAATTTTCAGATGCAGCACATCAAAGAGCGCTGACCCGAAGTTACAACCGATGGCTAGCAGAGTGCTCGGAAGAGTCGGGCGAGCGCCTTCGCTGGTCTCTCGTCCCGCCGCTGTTGGACATGGAAGCCGCCAAAGAAGAAATTTCCTTTGGGGCGGCACATGGCGCCGTATCCGTCATGATGCGCGCGCTGGAGTGCAAGAAGCTGCTCACCGACGAGTATTTCTATCCTGTCTACGAAGAGGCGCAGAAGCACGGCTTGGCCATCGGTATTCACATCGGTAACGCCAACAGTCCGGTCTACGAGAACGCCGAAGCCATTATGCATTCCGTCGTGCCGATGGCAGCCGCCTTCGTCAACATATATACCTCGGACTTTGCAGAACGGTTTCCGGACCTCCGTTTCGGTTTTCTCGAGGCTGGCTCCGAATGGCTACCGTTTGCTTTCCGTGAAATCTCTAGAGGCGCAGAAACGGCTTGGCGCCAGGATGTGGAACTGGGCGACGTCCCACTTGCAGGACGCAATTTGTATGTGGGCTGTACCTTCGACGAAGATCTGTCTTACGTCCTCAAGTTCGCCGGGGAAGACAACCTAGTTCTGGGCACTGACTTCAGCCATGCGGATATCGGCACCGATGTGCGGGCTCACCAACTTCTGTGTGAACGTACGGATGTTGACACCGGCGTGCTCAATAAAATTGCCGACCAAAACGGCCGGAGGCTCTATGGACTGTAATCCTCCACAAGACGCGGCATGCTGGCCACCAGCGTCCAACCGTCTCCGTCCCGCGCCCACACATGCATGACTTCATACCACTCGTCGACCGCCTCGCCATCCGGGCGCACGGTTCTGTTGTTCAGGTAATAGATCACTGCGGTATCGTCATGCAGGGTGAACGTTTTGAAGTTCATGTCGATCTTTTCGCTCGCATTGCCCTCAAGGCGTCCCCCCGTCCTTAGAAGACCGTCCTTACCCGGAGCCCAGCCGCCGGTGGGAAACGGCGCGATATAATTGTTCGATGCACCGTCGATATAGGGTTGGAAGTTGCCCTCGCCCCGGCTGGCATAGATGGATTGTTCGAGAGCCCAGATTTCATCACGCGCTTGATCGATGTCGGTTTGCGATTGCATTTGCGCATATCCCTGCTGGTTGGTCACCACCAGACTCAACACTGCAATAAGGATCGTTCTTACGTAAGCCATTTTTTCACTCTGCTGATTGAACTCATTAATGACACCTTACATTGATTGCTTGGCCAACTCCCAATGGCTAGCTGACGCCCGTCCAACCGCCATCAGCGACAAACACGCTGCCTGTCACATAGGACGACTCATTGGAAGCCAGGTAGACAACAAGATCAGCGATCTCTTCAGGCGTGCCGAGGCGGCCCAAGGGTTGACGCTCAGCAAGGCTTTCCAAAGTGCCCTGGAAGTCTCGCCCCGACGACAAGCGCTCGCGCAAGCCCGGCGTGTCCACCACACCGGGGCAGATGGCGTTGCACCTGATGTTTTCAGAAACAAAATCGGCCGCAACCGAACGCGTCAGGCCAATGACAGCTGCTTTGGCCGTGCCATATGCGAATCTCTTCGGCACGCCCCGCAGACTGGATGAGGTGGACGACATGTTGATGATGCTGGCCCCACTGCCTTGCCTCAACGCGGGAAGAAAGGCGCGGATCATGCGGTACATGGAACCCACGTTCACGTTGAAAGACTTGACCCACTCCTCTTCCGTACAGTCCTCGACGGACCCAAAGGATACGTAGCCGGCGCAGTTGAATAGAATATCAAGGGAGTCGAAAACTGCCGCACAATCCTCAATGACTTTGGCATCCGATACGTCCAATACCTTTACGCTTTGAATCCCTTGTTCACTAAGCCCGCTCAATTTTTTTTCGTCACGATCGGTTGCTGTCACTTGCGCGCCTTCCCGCGTAAACGCGAGCGCCGTTGCCGCGCCAATGCCATCGCCCGCGCCTGTAATCAGTGCTGTTTTCGCTTGAAGTCGCATTAGAAACTGGACCTACATCCTTCTCAATGAACCGACACCTTTCGATCTTACGTCAAAAGGAACCAGATACATGTATCGTTTCTAGTGCAATCGGCGGGAATAACAAAAAACGCCACCATGTCATTGACGTAGTGGCGCTCATTGGTTGCGGGGCTTGTTACCGCCCAATTCCAAAACAAAAACCTAGCAACTTTTTGTCCGGTTTAAAGGAGCTACGACAACCAAAAGACTATGCTGCTCATTCGAGCGCGCTGTCAAATTCCCCTGACAGGTCGAGGGCTACCTTTTTGACCAGGTTTTCACGCTTCTTCCTGAGCTTCGCTTCCAACTCGGGGCCGGGAACAAAAGTATCGACAACTTCGCTGATATCGATACCGCGCATTTCTAAAACGGCCTCGGTCACGAGTTGGCGGTCTTGCAACGCCCACAACTCAGAGGTCAAGGTGAGAATGGCTTGTCCCAATTTATCGATGTCTTCTTCCTTGAAGGCTTTACGCCGCCGGGGACGAACGTTTGCAGGATACAGTTTTGGCTCAGACATTAGATTGAAGGCCTCCTACCATATGTAATCCATGGATAGTTGTTCGGCGCCATCCCATAATATTTGACGTCGACAAACCCGATTTCTCCCATCAGGGCCACCGTGTCCATGGTGGATGATTCTCGCCAGTAAGGTTCGCCGCCCGTTCGCGCACTGTAATCTGTCCGCCAGACGTCAGCTTTGCTCAAGGTGTTGTAGGGTGCGACGTCACCAAACAGTAGTTCACCTCCAGGCTCGAGCGTGCGGAAACCCTCACGGAGTATGGCTTCAATCGCAGTCACCGGTAGCTCATGGAGAATAATGTAAGACGTGAAAAGGTCGCAGCTTTGGTCATTCAAACCGGTCTTTGCGCCATCGGCTTGAAACAAATCCCAACTATGGCCAGCGAGGTTGCCGTTGCGTTGAGCCTGCTCCAACTGAGCGATGGAGATGTCACAGGCTGAAATTTTTGCCTCAGGAAAAACCTCAGCCAGTTGCAGAGTGTAAGGCCCGGATCCACATCCTATTTCGACAACGTGCTTGTAGTCGCGGCGCGGCGCTTCTTTAGCGGCATTCCTCCGGTCTGCATAAATGTCCGAAGCGGCGCCACCCGCTGCCGGCGCCCGTCCAGCCTTGCTGACCAGATAGCGGTGAACCAATTCTCCATGGATAAAGCCCATATGGCGGTGGCCATCCCATCCGCCCGTCGTGCGATGAAACGGAAAGCGCCAATACGGGGGAACATCAAGGTCTGGGTCGTGTCTCAGCGTGGTATTGCCTTTGGACAAGACGTCAAACGAGGGCGCCAAGTCTTCTTTGATTTCCGTAAATGCCGCGGCGGCGATGCGGCCATGGTGTTCAGAACCCCATTCTCCGAGCAGACTGGCCGCCCGGAACATCGGCTCTCTCTCGAGGGCACTTTCAATTTGTTCGGCGCGTTCATCGAGATCGTCGGCCAAAGACTCTTCGCCTAATCGGGCCAACACTTCCGACCGCTTGGCCATCAGCGGCCTATACGCCGGACCAAAAGCCGTCAAAAAGTCCAGTGTGGCGCGACCGTGTTGACGCAATTTGTAATCCATCATGGGTTAGGTCCTCACTAACGAATTAAACTCTACAACCACCTTATCGCTTACTCGACCAGATCCCAGTGCCCTCCAAACCAGACCCAATACTGACCGGGCTCCGCACTGGAGTGCGTAGTCTCGCGTGTGGGGTCGGGATCCAAGTCCTCTGTTTTCAATGTCGATTGTGTTTGTAATTGAGATGGTGCGATGACCGCCAAAGCAGCAACAGCGCCGGCTCCTACGACAACAGTGCGTCGCTCGAGATCATCCATTCCTATGTCTCCAAACCGTTATGCTGAGCTGTCTATAACGAACTATCCGACTATGCCTTCATTTTAGTATCTGACTGGGGCGGCAAGAAGTGGAATCTGAACCTCCGACCTTAAATACTGTAGTCATGTGCTGCCTGGGAGTCCTCTGCGGTGCGTGCTCGCAGTCTGTTACGCAATCACGTGAAATCGAAAGCAGGCCCGCGCCCTGCTGATCCCAACCAACTGCCCCCCAAGTAGCGCTTTGAAAAACAGCACTTTTTAGGACATTGCCATCAATTGGCAAAACCACGACAATGGCGCGTTTTGGTGGGGGATCCAGAATGCTTAAAAAGTGGTTCGAGATAAAACTGTGGAAGCGCATCTTTGCCGCGCTTATCGCCGGTATCGTTATCGGGTTGATCTGGGGCGACGGGGCGGAATCCATACGCTGGATCGGCGATGTGTTTGTGCGCCTGATCCGCATGCTGGTGGTGCCGCTGATCTTCACCACCCTTGTCGCCGGCGTCATATCCATGGGCGACCCTAAGCGGCTTGGCTCAATCGGCGCGCGGGCCTTTGCGCTGTATCTCCTCACCACGGCTGCGGCCATCTGTATTGGGTTGTTCATGGGCTCTGTTTTGCAGCCGGGCGCAGGCGTTGATCTCTCCGGGGCAGAGGCGCGCGATCTCGGCCCGGCCATGTCACTTGCGGATAGGCTATACAACATTATTCCCACCAACCCGGTCGCAGCGCTGGCCGAAGGCAACATTCTCGCCATCATCGTTTTTTCCATCATGATCGGCACGGGCATCGTCTTGTCGGGTGACAAAGCCAAGGTGCTGGGCGACGCTTTCAATGCGGCTGCTGAGGTCATGCTCAAGATCACGTTTATTATTATGGAGCTGGCGCCCTTCGGCGTGTTTGCCTTGATTGCCTGGGTGGCAGGCACGCAAGGCGTGGCCACCCTCGCCAATGTGCTCATTCTCGCCATCGCCGTTTATGTGGGATGCTTTACCCACATGATTCTGGTGTACGGCAGTATCGTCCGGTTTGTCGTCAATCTTCCGCTCAATCCCTTTATCCGGGGCGCCATCGATCCCATGCTGGTGGCCTACTCAACCTCATCCAGTGCGGCGACGCTTCCCGTCACCATGGCCGCTTCGGAAGAAAACCACGGTGTTGGCTTTCCTGTCAGCTCGTCGGTCATTCCTCTCGGTGCGACCGTCAACATGGACGGCACGGCGCTCTACGTGGGCATTGTCGCGTTGTTTGCGGCGCAAGCCTTCGGCATCCCATTGGACTTGGCCGACTATCTCATCATCGGCCTGACCACCACCCTGGTTTCCATCGGCACCGCCTCGGTGCCGTCCGCGTCTCTGTTTCTCCTGGCCGCAGTGCTTGAATCCATCGGCATGTCTGGCGCGCAGACCGCCATCATCGTCGGGTTCATTCTGCCTTTCGACCGCATTCTCGACATGATGCGGACGACAACGAATGTGACAGGTGATCTGACAGTGTCTCTCACGGTTGCCAAATACGAAGGCGAGCTGGACAAAGACACCTACCTCGCCCGGCCGGAGATTTAGAGCGAAACGTTTTCGGGTGGTGCAGGAAGCTAAACCGACAACTTTGCGCCGATTGACGCGGCCAAGTCTGTTAGGGGCGAGACGTAGCGGTTTATCAGCTCGTTGTAGCTGACCGCGGACGGGATGTAACGCATGGTCAGCGCCCCTTGGAACGTATCGTCACGAAGAATGGGTACCGCCAACGCTTTCTCCAAGCTACCAGCCCGGTGATGGATGCAGTAGCCGTCGCTAAGAGTTTCTTCGATAGAACGTTTCACCCGGTTGACGTCAAGCGTGCCCTGCTCCGCCTCAAGCAATCGCAGATAAGTGTCCCGCTCCGAGGTAGAGCCGTAAGCGAGAAACACCATGCCGCTGGCCGTATCGAAAACAGGAATTCTGAAACCCAGGTTGTAACGTTGCAGCGCAAGAGGGCTTGTGTGGTCGGTGTTGTAGCGCACCACCATGTCCAGCCCGGAGGGCGTGGTCAGCACCAGCGGCCAGGTTAGTTCCTTGGCCGCTGCCGAAATATCGGCAATGGAGGAGTCGGTCAGGGCACTCCAGCGGTCATAGCCGTGGGACAAACGCGTAACCTGCTCCGTCACTTCATAGGTTTTCGAGCCCTCATGGCGGCGGATCATGTCCGTTTCAATCAGCGTTTCGATCAGGCGGACGACGGTCGCTCTGGGAAGACCGACACGGCGCGCCACTTCCGACGCGCGCATGGGCCCGTTGGCGCTGATCTCGGTAAGCACTTGCAAACCGCGCACCAGAGACCGGTTGGTTCTTATGCCGGACTCCGACTTAGCAGGCTGCTGAAAAAGTGGCTGGTTCGGCTTTGAGGGTGGCCTTATCGCCGAGATGATAGGCGAACTCAATCTCCAACGATCCGTCGTCGAGGAGTTCGGCCGATCCTGAACCGTTGACTTCGTCCATCTCGTCGAAGCCGGCCCAGGTGAAGAACACGATGGATCGGCCGTATTCCAGGTCGAGGCTGGCGTTCAGAGCGCCGAAGGCGATCTCGCCGTGACCATCTTCGCGAATGACCAGCACGGCGGGCCCGTCGAGGTCGAGATAGCCGCGGTCCCACAGGTTGGCCTCGACGATCCGCCACCGGCCGATCAGCTGGCAGGCCATACGCGAGGACTGGCCATTCCCCTTGCGGTACGAGATAGCCGCGGTCCCACAGGTTGGCCTCGACGATCCGCCACCGGCCGATCAGCTGGCAGGCCATACGCGAGGACTGGCCATTCCCCTTGCGGTACAGCCGGGCGTCGGGATCGGTCGTCGAGGCATGGGTCTCGTTGGACCGCTTCTCGCCGTGGAAGGTCCTCTCCGAGTTGCGCCCCGGCCCCGGCGGCTCGTCGCCGCCGTCCTTGGGGCGGAAGCTCTTGATCGACGCCCAGGCCTCGATCAGCGTCCCGTCCACGGAAAAGTGATCGTCCGACAGCAGGCCGCGCCGACGCGCCTGCTCCACAACCACCGCCAGGAACCTCCGCGCAACCTCTCCATCCAGCAGCCGGTCGCGGTTCTTGCTGAACGTCGTCGCATCCCACACCGCACTGTCCATCGACAATCCGACGAACCAACGGAACAACAGGTTGTAATCCATCTGCTCCATCAGCTGACGTTCCGAGCGGATTGAGTAAAAGGCCTGTAACAGGAGCGCACGCAACAGCTTCTCCGGCGGGATCGAGGGACGCCCGATCTTCGAATACAACCCCTCGAAATCCGGCGACATAAGCTCCAGCGCCTCATCAACCAGCCCACGGATCAGGCGAAGCGGATGCGTCGCCGGAACACGAGCCTCGCAGCTCACATAAGAAAAAAGACCCTCCGTCCGATCGTCGCCTCCACGCATTACTTCCTCCATGCAATCAACAAAGAGAAAGAATCATTCCAAAGCCTCAAAAGGAAGACTTTTTCAGCAGCCTGCTAGCCATGTTTCGCCATAACGGGTTTAGCCTTTGCCTTGATCAAAATGCGATTTGGCGTCCGTGATCAGATCATATAACGCAACGGCATCCGGGCCGATACGGTCGAGCAGGAGTTGATGGGTCATTTTCGTTGCCGACATCCAGCGTTCTCTCTGGTGGGAGGAAAGTGCAACCACCCGGGTCACGCCATTTTCATCCAAGTCAGCCAATGCCTGTGTTGAATAAGCCCGGCTGCGGGTTCGGAAGTCAGACGTATCCCCGTAGGCGCTTAAGAACATCTTCTTGTTGGTTGAACTCAAAGCCTCATACCATTCCCCGTTGGCCAGCATCATACCGGTGTCATAGCCATGCTTGGTCAGGGTAAACACCTTTGTTTCCGGCGCGATGCCGCCGGTCACGAAGGCATAGTCGCTGGTCATGCCCCCTTCGATCAGGCCGGTTTGTAAACTTTGCACGATTTCCGGATAAGGCACGTAAATGGCATCGGCGTTGAGAGACTGTGCGATCAGTCGTGCCGCTTCTGTCGGCGCCGTTCTCAGTTTTACGCCTTCCGCAGCGGACGGATCTGCATAGGATTCTTGGCCGTAGAAGCCGAGCCAGCCGCTATCGATCCAATGGAGAAACACCAATCCTCGCTCCGCAAATGCGCCTCGAAAGTAATCAGGCAGGACGGAATCGTAGATGGCGTCCATTTGATCGGTGGAGTCGAACAAAAACGGCAATTGAAGCACGGCCAATTCGGGGACAAGGGACGCTGACCCGGCGGTCGAAGGCGCTGCCAACTGAATACGGCCGCGGCGGGCGGCCTGAATCATCATTTCTTCGGAACCCGCTTCCCCCCTGATCATCATTTTCAACGAAAGGGGCGGATCGGCCTGCTCTTGGACATTCGCTTGAAAGATTTTCCATTGATCGTCGGTGATCGTTCCAGGAAAAGTAATTCCCGCAACGGCAACTTCCGGCTGCGCCAACGCACCGCTGGAGAGTACGGAAACGAATAACGCTGCAATAGGAATCGCTTTGACCATAACGGCACCGTAGCATAGGCCAACATCCTGCCCAATCACTGGGCACCCTCAGAGTTGATGATGCAAACCGTCCTTCTCCAGTCTTTTCACACAGGCGACGTGCCTGAATGGATAACACAATGTCTCTCTTCGGCGCACGCATGGGCAGAAGACAAGGGATGGACCTATCGCTTTATTGACGACGCGTTATTCGACTTCGTTCCCAACACCATTCGACCAAAGCTGTCCGACTATCCGCCAATGATGGCTGACATTGCCCGTCTGGAATGGATGAAGCATGTGTTGGAAAGTGAACGGTTTGCCGACCGGGTTGTGTGGCTTGACGCGGATGTTTTTGTCTTTGCACCGGCCGTCATTGACATCGATCCCGCGTTCGATTTCGCCGTTGGCCGGCAGGTTTGGGTGCAACAGGACGACGACCAAGACTTAAAAGTCTATCGCCAGGTCCATAATGCCGTATTGACGTTCAAACGTGGCTCGCCACTTTTGGAGTTTCTCGTTTATTCGATCATGCGCATGGCCCGACGCTTGGAACAAATTTCTTCGCCACAGATGTTTGGCCCTAAACTCTTGACCGCCTTGCACAACATTACCGGCTTCGATGTCATCGAAAGTGTCGGTATGGCCAGTCCTCTTGTTTTGCATGATCTGGCGCAAGGCGAAGGCGTTGCGTTTGATCACCTTATGGAGGCATCAGAACATCCAATCGGCGCGCTTAATCTTTGCAGCTCTTACCGGGGTCAAATACGTGACGGCGTGCTTTGCGACGAGGTGCTGTTTACGGACGCCATTGCTTTCTTACAGAGCCAAAAGGAAGGCCTTCGATAGTTCCGATGGTTTTCGGTCGTCAGCCGCTCTGGCCCTCTGTCGCCAATCGCCATTGCCGCGGCCAGAGCAAGCCGAGGGCAATCCCGCGCAAAGCAAAGAACAGGAGAAAGGTGGCCCACAGGCCGTGATTGCCCCATTGGGCCATGGCCCAAAAAGAGAGAGCCAAAAAAGCCAGCAGAGAGAGGGCCATCGTGTCACGCATGGCACGGGTTGCAGTCGCACCTAAATAAATGCCGTCAAATTGGTAAGCCCAGACGCCGACAATGGGGACCGCCGCTGCCCACAATAGATAGTCGACCCTGAAAAACCCGTTTTTCATACCACTACGAGCGTTAGATGTGTGCTGTTAGGTTCAGTCTGCCACGCCATCCGTCGCTTCCATCGGATGATTGACGCCGCAAGACGCGTTCCATGCAATCCGATCATGTCCCGGAGCAACGTAGCGCCCAAAATGCGGGCGCAATAAATTCTGAGCCGCTTCAGGATCAGTCTTAGGTTATGGCCGGCACAGGCCAGTGCCACATTCATGCGATCACCTTCAGTACCCTTGAGGTAATTGCGTCCCAACAGTCCATCCGATTTCAGATGGCCGATAACCGGTTCAATCGCCTGACGCCGTTTCAGTGACCGTTTCAGCCGTTGTGTTTTTATGCCACGCCGTTGACCCGAGATGTACACCCTTGATGCTTCCTCGCCATGGCCACGGTAGCCACGATCCACAAACACTTCTTCAACCACACAGCCTGTCAAACGGCGCACCTGCTCCAACGCTGTTGGCAATGTATGCCCATCAAAGGGATTCCCCGGCAACGCCATGCCGCCAACGATAAAGTTGCTCCTGTTTGTCGTTGCAATACTGGCCTTGACACCAAACTCATAACGCTTGTGGGCCTTGCCCTTGCCGATGCACTCCACCTCCGGGGCATGCAGGCTATACAGTTTGTTGCGATCCATCTTCTGTTGACTGAGCAGCCGCCTGGCCAGCGCCAACTCCCCGGCAAAAATCGCCTGCAACCCCTTATGGCCCGCGATCTTGCGCTCCGTGTCACGCACCACCCGGCCCAGATAGGTCTTGAGCTTCTTAATCTGACCACCCATGCGCCTCATCTGCCGGACGTGACCATAACGGTTGGCCCGCAACAGCGCCTCAGGGCCCTTACGGGCGTAGCTCTGCCGCAACACCACACCGTGTGTGTGGCACAGCTTGACAAGACGCACACGCGAACGGTTCAGCAATTTGCTGTCGGTGGGAAAGGCCACCGCCTTCTCCTGCACCGTGGTATCCACCGTCACACGCTTGAAGTCGTCGGGTTTGACCGTCTTGCTCCGAACACCCGCATCAACTGTGGCCCGCAGAATTTTCTCGCACCCTGAATGGCCAATGCGCCGTCTGAAACGCGACATGCTGCTGGGATCAATCGGCGGGTGATGCTGAAAATACACCTCGCCGCAAAAATGCTGCCAGTAAGGGTTCTCCACCCAGCGCATCACCACCTGGTCATCGGACAGACCATACACGTGCTTGAGATATTGAAGCCCCACCATCAGCCGCGTCGCTTTGGCCGGGCAGCCGTTGTCAGGGCAATACAAGACACCAAACGCCTCATCAAAACCCTGCCAATCGATCAACTCGGTGAGCCGATAAAGTTCGTGCCGTTGATCGAGAATGTTCTCAAGCGCGGTGCGGAAGAGATCTAAAGAAGGGACGTCATTGGCTGATGTGGGGCGGCTGATGTGGGGCGCATTTTTTGATCCGGAAATTGCAAGGAACCGGCCTTGCAGTATAGAAAATCCGGCGATTCCGAACCACCATTGCCAACAAAATTGATCCGCAATAACAGTCTATTACAGAGAATCTCCGCGTCTTTCAGGATCGACTAAATAGCGAGCCGCCTCTGCCTTTACGTCCGGCAAGCTGGTGAGTGCGGCAATCAAGAGTGATCCGCCGAGCAAGTAGACCACCGTGAACAAGATACCGACCAGACCGGCTAGTTTTGTCGATGCAATGATGGCTTCGCGATACTCGGCCTCATTACGGCGGCCGATAGATTGGCCCACCAAGGTTTCCGCCGCATGGGCAAACCCATCCAGGGCGTAAGACGCAATGGTCAGAAAGGTGAGCAGCACCGCGTTGGCCGCGAGCGTGACATCGCCGAAGCGCGCCCCTTGGGCGGTGAACCAGCCATAAGCGGAAATTAGAAACAAAGTGCGCAGAAACAGGTTGCCATTGATACTCGCCAGCCGCCAGAAAGCCGCGGGATTGCGAATCTTTGACGAACTCCACCGGCCCCCGGTGTCTTTAAGCACACCGATCAAGAAATACAGCCCTAAAGCCACACCGACGCCCTCGGATATGGCTGTCGCCAACGCAACGCCGTCCACCGTCCAACCCAGACCGATGACGAACACCAGATCGAGAATGATATTCAAGCCGTTCATGATCACCTGCACGTAAAGCACCAAGCGCATGCGACCGAGACCGATGAACAGACCCATAATGGCGTAATTGATCAAAGCGGCGGGTGCCGACCAGATGCGAATGGCAATATATGTGGCAGCGAAATCTTCGACCGTGGCGCTGGCGTCAAAGGCGGTGCGCATCAGCCAGATGATGGGCCCTTGCAACACCAACACGATCAAGCCCAGACCAAATGCTGTTGCCAATGCCCGGGCAAGCGTTGCCCGTACTTCATCGGAGTCCCCTGCCCCCAGCGCCTGCGCCGTCAAGCCGGTGGTACCCATGCGCAAAAAGCCGAAACCCCAGTAGACGTAATTGAACACCAGTGTGCCGATAGCAACGGCGCCTAGGTAAACGGGCGAGTCCAGATGTCCCATGACGGCCGTATCCACCGCCCCAAGAATGGGAACAGTGACGTTCGAGAGAATGATCGGCAGCGCCAGCGCCCAGACGCGACGGTTGGGCGGAAGGGTTGATTGGGTCATTAACCAGTTATCTCACACATCCGATAGAGAATTACTGATTGATCGGCAGCAACAGAGAGGCCCGGTCGATGATCTCGCCATTTTTCACCACCATGGCGATGTCTTTGGCATTATCGATGTCCACGGATGGGTCCGCGTTTAAGAGAACCAGATCGGCCAGCTTGCCTAGTTGCACTGTGCCCAATTCATCTTCCATGCCGAGATACCGGGCCCCACCCAGGGTGGCGATAACAATGACATCCGCGGGGGCAATGCCGGCTTCCACCAGCAGCTCCATTTCCCGGTGGACGGTCGCACCGTCGGAACGGTCCGTGGCCAGGGCAAGAGGAACGCCGGCCTCGTGCAATTCACGGAGGTTCTGCTGAACGTACGGCACCAAGATGCGAAACCAGGACGGTAAGCCTTGACGTTCATAATTGGACCGTCCTTTGTCCAAGCGGGTGGCGATTTCCACAGGCCCCAAGGTCGCCGTGTAAAGCGGGTCTTGCAAATACTCAGGGGATTGGGACAACCGAACGATGTCGTCAAAAACGGCGAGCGTGGTGGCCACGACCACACCGCTGTCGCGCAACAGCTGAGGGAAATCCGGTGAATGGTGGCCGACGTTGACCGGATGGGCCAGTGTCTCGATGCCAGCGGCAATGGCATCGCGCGCCAGATCTTCATGGGAAATATGAATAGTGGTGCGCACGCCCTGACTTTTGAGATAGTCGACCACGTTCTCCATGAGTTCCTTGGGCATTTGCTTGACCATGGTGCGCGGCCCAGTGCCGAAGCGTTCATAAGTGATTTTTTGAATATCTGGCTTGCGGCTGAGCTTTTCTTCCAAGACCGGTATCGCGTCGGGCCAGTCGGGCGTGGCCATGCCCGCATAGGGTACCAGCCAGCTGCCTTCGTAACTTAATAATTTGCCCGTGACGAACAGACGAGGGCTGATCATTTCTCCGGCCCGTTCCCGCCGGCGCATTTCATAAATGTAGTCTGGGTCGTTGCCCGCATCGAACACGCTGGTCACGCCGGCATAAAGGAAACCGTGCAGCGCTGCTAAACCTTGTTCGTAATCGACTGGTTTGTCGGAAACGACACTGAGGCCGCGCCAGGCTCCGGCGCCGAGCAGGTGTATATGCATGTCCATCAGACCGGGAATGAGATACTTCCCGCGTCCGTCTATGACAGTGACGTTCTCGCCGGCTCGAATGTTCGTCCGAGAAACTTCGGCTATTCTGTTTTCTGTGACCAGAACGGACATGCCGGACTGGGCTTGCGCACCGGTACCGTCGATCAAGGTGACGTTGCGGAACAGCAGCGGCTCGGCGAAAGCGCCGGAAAGTGAGCTGATTACAAATGCTGAGACAAATATGGCAGTGGTCTTGGCAAAGGTATGCATACGCCTCTCCTCCCCTGTGTTATCGCCCCTGGTGTGGTCAGCAACAAGGGGCCTCGGGACAGTGGTTGCAGGATGGCCTGGGTCCTTTCACAATGGGTCCATCAATCGCGGAGGCAAGCAATGAAAAAGATCACTCTCCTACTGGCAGCAGGTTTCAGTCTTTTGGCCATTGAGGCGGCGGCCGACGGTTTTAACAAAGATCTGTTCGAATCCTGGCTTTCCATGCGCACAGGCGGCGGTGAGACGGATGTCTATTGGTATTCGGAAGGTTTGGTGAAATCGTTTCCCGACGGTGCGACCACCGCCAAGATGATCGGCTTTGATACCAGTCATCTCCTGCGCGATCCTGACAACCCGAACATTGCTGTGCAGTTGTCACGTAAGATTTTCTACTTCTTTGATCCGGAAACCGGTGCGCGCATCGAGCGCGCGCCCATCGCCTATCCCCATCAAGTCAAGACTTACGAACTGGACGGTGACGACATTATTTATACGGTCGAATCCAACAATGGCCGCTCCGTCTATACCTTAGGTCCCATGCGCAACTACTCGGCCAAAACCATCGATGGGGTGCAGTGGTTCAATTATCCCGTCTTCTTCGAGCGAGGAACGGGCAAATTCGAAAACTCAGATTTTTACGTCCAACCGGGCGAAGGTCTGACGGAACAGGAACGCTACCAGCACACCTGGGTGTCCTATGGTGTTGGTCCAATCATGTCCAGCGCGGTGGCGTGGCGGTATTCAAGCTTTGACGACATGCCGGACTTGATCACCAAAATCGTCCGCGACGAAATGCCGCTATGGATGGAACCGCCCCGATCCATGGAAGAGATCGCCGAACTGCGCGATCAGGTGCAGACCGCAAGCGCGGAGTAACGTTCAAGCTTCAAATCGACTGGGGTGATGCCCTCATGAAATACCTTCACACCATGGTCCGGGTGACGGACCTGGACGAGTCCATCGACTTTTACTGCAACAAGTTGGGACTTACGGAACTGAGGCGCTGGGACAACGAGAACGGCCGGTTCACGCTGGTGTTTCTCGCCGCACCCGGCAATGAAGATGCCGCCGTCGAGCTGACCTACAACTGGGATCCCGAGACCTACACGGGAGGGCGCAATTTCGGCCACCTCGCTTACGAAGTCGACAACATATACGAAACCTGCCAACGCCTCATGGATATGGGGGTTACCATCAACCGGCCGCCACGGGACGGGCGGATGGCCTTTGTCCGCTCTCCCGATCAGATCTCAATTGAATTGCTGCAAAAGGGCAACGCCCTGCCCGCTCAGGAACCGTGGACATCAATGGAAAATACGGGCGAGTGGTAAACGGTTAAACGACGAGGCCGCTAATGTATGTGTGCGTCTGGTCCTGGTAACTGGCTGAGTTTTGACAGCAGGTATTCCAGGTCGTCGTCGTCGAATTCCAGATCGAGCGTTTCGTACTGGGTAAGGACACGCTCGATGATA
The DNA here is from genome assembly GCA_965207985.1 of Rhodospirillaceae bacterium. Taxonomy (GTDB): domain Bacteria; phylum Pseudomonadota; class Alphaproteobacteria; order Rhodospirillales; family Rhodospirillaceae; genus CBDBND01. The sequence continues at coordinate 288,784 of CBDBND010000034.1, forward strand.
CGCCGGCTGTAGCGTTCGGCTTCCCCGTCCTGGCCGTCGAAGTCTGTCTCGTCGATTACGGTCAGCGCTGCCTGAATGGCCGGGAACATCTCCTTCGGCAGATCCGCCCGTTTACACAGGGTTTCCAGACCGGAACTGCCCGGGTCGTGGGCCAGCAGCCGGGTATTGGCGAGGGGAACACCGGCGCGCCGGGCCACCGCATGCTCGAAAAACTTGAGGTTGCCCATACAGATGGCACGCAACACAAGGGATGACGTCAGACGCTTGTTGGCTTCCAACTGGCTGACCAGCGCTTCGATTTCCTCGTCGCTTGCATCCATGGCAAGGCCGACTGTCGCCTTTTCGCGGCTTTGCAAGATGATGTCCGCTGCCAAGTCCGGAGAAATCTTGTGACGGGCCAAAAGCTGGCCCCTGAGATGACCGGACACACGGGTGACCAACCGCTCCGCCACCGTCAAAGGCAAAACAGGCCGGTCGATCAACGGCTCCTGTACCTTTTCTTCGTCTCCGAAACGGTCGACCACACGATGAATGGTGGGCTCAGTAAGGTGGGCGCCCGGATTGCCCACAAGCTTGGCAACAGCATCAACGGCGCTGTTCTCCACTAAGGCATCGGCAACATCGGCATGGACCGTGCGGCGATTGGCGATGGCCATTTGCTTTGCAGGATTTTGGCTGCGGACGATTTCTATCAGGTCTTCGGTTGTCAAAACCTCCGACGCCTCAAGCATGGGAATGGCGACCGATTCCACATCGCGGGCCAAGGACATGGCAATGTCCCGGGGGATGAGTGGATTGGATTTGAGGTTGGCTGACAACGCTTCACGGACGCGGACCTCCGCGTCATGTAACATCAAGCGAAAGATTTCTTGTGCGAGTTGCAATTCTTTCGGCGTAAGAGATGCACGACCGTAATCGCCCGCCAGTTTGGCAGCCGTTTCGGCGCGTGCTTCCGACGATGGATTCGCCGCAAGACGTTCAACGTCGCGTATAGAGAGCTTTGCAACCGTCACGCTCAAAGTCCTCGCCAAATCTGCAAGCATCCGCGTTATCATCGAACACTCACCAAGCCATCACAAAAACATCTAATCTTGTTTCGGTTGTAGGCCATACAAAACTTTCCCGGCAGTCTACAGCTTTGCCTTGTTAAGACAATGAAATTAAGCCCTTTAGCGGCCCTTCGGATACTTAGCGGATATCAACTATTGCGTGTAAATCTTAGGGCGAATTGGTTTCGATATCAACGTTTTTCACTATAAATGGTTGCAATTCTTAGAGCCTGACCGAAAAAGAATTGAGTGGAATCAGTCCCTTGTGATTCCCTTGTTGTGTTCGCCAGCAAGGAGGATAACAAGATGTGGACTGACGCCACTCGTGAGAAATATGAGCGCGAGGCGCACCGCTAGTGTTGACCGCCAAGTTCACTTCATTGCGGGCCAAGAAATGAATCTCAAAGAGCACATTCGGCAAATTCCCGACTTTCCCAAACCGGGGATCAATTTTTTCGATATTTCAACGTTGATCGGTCATCCCGAGGCCTGGAAAACGGCCATTGACCGTATGGCTGATGAGATCAGGCCCTATCAACCGGACCACGTGGCCGGCATTGATGCGAGAGGGTTTCTTGTCGCGGCGCCGCTGGCCATCACTCTGGGGTGCGGCGTCATCATGATCCGCAAACCAGGCAAACTCCCCGGACAAACCATCTCGCACTCCTACGAGCTGGAATACGGTACAGACGCCATTGAGATCCAACATGATGCCGTTAATACGGGACAAAGCGTGGTGCTGGTCGACGATCTTTTGGCCACGGGCGGCACCATGAAAGCGGCCATTACGTTGTTGCAGGGGTCGGGTGCCGACGTCAAAGCGGCGGCCTGTATGATTGAACTGACGTTCTTAAACGGCCGCGAGCGTTTGGACGTGCCTTGTCATACGTTGCTGACTTACGACAGCGAGTAAGCCTTCATTTAGAATCATCCGACGGCGGATTGGGCGCCATCGCTATCCAAAGCGTACCCGGCCGACCGAACGGTACGAATAAAATCAGGCGTGCCATTTTTGTTAAGGGCTTTGCGCAATCGTCTTATGTGTACGTCCACCGTTCGTGGTTCCACGTAGATGTCCGGCCCCCATACCGCATTGAGCAGCTCTTCGCGGGAATACACCCTGCCCGGACGTTCCATGAGAAACTGCAGAAGGCGGAACTCGGTGGGACCCAAATGGATGTACTTGCCAGCTCTATTGACCCGATGCGCATCGAGATCCATGACGATGTCGCCATAGCTGAGCTGGCCTTTCGATTGCGCAGGCATGGCCCGGCGTAGAAGCGCCTTCATTCGGGCGAGAAGCTCTGGAACAGAAAACGGCTTGGTCATGTAGTCGTCGGCACCGACGTTAAGACCGCGCACCTTATCCACTTCTTCCGCCCGGGCTGTGAGCATGAGAATGGGGACATCGCGCGTGGCTGACTTACGCCGGAGCTGACGGCAAACTTCAATGCCCGACATATGCGGCAACATCCAATCGAGAATGATGACATCGGGTGTTACCTCATCGGCTACGGTGATCGCTTCTTCACCGTCGGTGGCTTCCGCAACATCAAACCCTTCTTTTTCAAGATTGTAACGGAGCATTGTGACGAGAGAGGCTTCGTCCTCAATGATCAGTACGGTCGGCTTCATTCATCTTCTCCGTTGTGCCTTCGAGCGGTTGTCATACGCTGTGAAACTATTCTGGTTGATCGAGTATGCGATTGGTATGGCATGGTCTTATCCAAATCGCCCTGTAATGTATCCTTGGGTTAACTCATGTTCGGGATTGGTGAAGATGGTTTCTGTTTCGCCACACTCAACGAGGTAACCCAAATGAAAGAACGCGGTACGCTGAGACACCCGCGCCGCCTGCTGCATGGAATGGGTGACGATAACGATGGTGTAGTTGGAGCGAAGTTCGTCAATCAACTCTTCGATCTTGGCAGTGGCGATGGGGTCAAGCGCCGAGCATGGTTCATCCATCAGAATCACTTCAGGGCTTACGGCGATGGCCCGTGCGATGCACAGACGCTGCTGCTGGCCACCCGATAAACTTGTCCCCGGTTCGTCGAGACGGTCTTTCACTTCTTTAAGCAGACCCGCTTTTTCCAGGCTGGAATGAACGATCTCTTCGAGATCGTCCTTACCGGAAACAAGGCCGTGAATGCGGGGTCCGTAGGCCACGTTTTCGAAGATGGATTTCGGGAACGGATTGGGCTTCTGGAAAACCATGCCGATGCGGGCGCGGATCTGCACCGGATCGACGGAGGGATCATAAATATCCTCTTCGTCGAGCGTTATGCGGCCTGTGACACGGCAGATGTCGATTGTGTCGTTCATGCGGTTAAAGCATCGCAGGATGGTCGACTTGCCGCAGCCGGACGGTCCGATGAATGCCGTCACCTGACTGGCGACGATATCGACGTCCACATCGATAAGGGCCTGATTGTCATCGTAAAAGACCGAAAGGTTGCGCGCGGACAGTTTGACGTCTTGGTCGTCAACAATCGGTACGCCTGCGGTCTGCCGGACGATGGCTGTGTCTTGATTCATGTTCACCACCGCTGTTCGAACTTGTTGCGCAGCCAAACGGCAAGTCCGTTCATGAAAATGAGGAAAGCAAGCAATACCAGAACCGCTGCCGATGTGCGCTCGACAAAGGCTCGTTCGGGAGCATCGGCCCAGAGGTAGATTTGTACGGGCAAGACCGTTGCCGGATCCATGGGACCGCCCGGAATATCCACAATGAATGCGACCATGCCGATCATCAACAGCGGTGCGGATTCTCCGAGCGCGCGCGCCATACCTATGATGGTGCCGGTGAGCATGCCGGGTACGGCCAGCGGAAACACGTGATGGGCAATCACCTGAAGTTTTGATGCACCCAATCCCAAAGCGGCTTCGCGGATGGACGGGGGAACCGACATCAAGGCCGCGCGGCTGGCAATGATCACCGTGGGCAGAGTCATGAGGGACAGCACCAGGCCTCCGACCACAGGCGCTGACCTTGGCATACCAAAGAAGTTGAGAAACATGGCCAGGCCGAGGAGACCGAAGACGATGGACGGAACGGCGGCGAGATTGTTGATATTGACCTCGATGAGATCGGTCCATCTGTTCTTGGGTGCGAATTCCTCGAGATAGACCGCCGCAGCGACCCCGATGGGGAAGGACAATATCAGCGTGATCAGCAAGGTGTAGAACGAGCCGACAACGGCGCCCCATATACCTGCGGACTCGGGCTCCCGGCTATCACCTGCCGTGAACAGGGTCGTATTGAACTTGGTCGATATTTGGCCGCGCTCATGAAGAGCGTCAAACCATTCGATCTGTTGGTCCGAAACGCGCCGGTCGTCTTCCGGCACGTCCCGGGAGATGTTTCCTTTGGCGAGCTGATCGAAGTCCGCCGATAAGGGAAAGGAAACATTTATGGTCGATCCGATCAGGCCGGGATTTTCGAGCACCAGATCGCGGACAACGTAGGGCGCACTGGAACTGGCGATGCGATAGAGGTTGCGCTGGTTTCGCCGTCCGCTCACATCCGGGAACGATTGCCGCAAGGCTTGCCTAATGAGCGTTTGATAATTTGCTGTCGAGAGAACGGCGGGATCACGCCTGCCGTCGGGGTCGATGGTCTGCTCGTCCAGCGTGACGTCGAGCGTCATGTAGGTCTGCACAAAAGCCGGAAAGGCTCGGCCGCCAATAGTGATAAACAAAAGGGCAAGCATGGCTAATGCGGCAGCAATGGCGGCAATGCCGTACACTTTGAAAATGAATTCGGCCCGATGACGCCGTTTCAATCCCGCATTGACAATCTCGGTGGTGCGGTGAGCCCGTTTATCGGGAGTGACTTCAACCATGATGGTTTCCGTTATTCATATTGTTCCCGATATTTGCGGACCACGTGAAGCGCGATGACGTTGATCACAAGAGTGACGCAGAAAAGGACCAGACCAAGGGCAAAAGCAGCCAAGGTTTTTGCACTGTCAAATTCCTGGTCACCAACCAGCAAAGTGACGATCTGAACAGTCACCGTCGTCACCGCCTCCAATGGATTGGCGGTCAGATTGGCGGCCAAGCCGGCGGCCATCACAACGATCATGGTTTCGCCAATGGCCCGCGATATGGCGAGCAGAATGCCGCCGACAATTCCGGGCAGCGCAGCTGGAAAAACAACACGTTTGATGGTTTCGGACTTAGTTGCACCCAATCCGTATGACCCTTCCCGTAGAGATTGGGGGACGGCGGTTATGACGTCATCGGCCAGGGATGAGGCGAAAGGAATGATCATGATTCCCATGACCAAACCTGCGGCAAGTGCGCTCTCGGACGCCACATCAAGTCCGGCGGACTCTCCGAACCTGCGGATAAAAGGCGCGACGGTCAGTGCGGCAAAGAACCCGTACACGACGGTAGGAATTCCGGCCAAAATCTCGAGCAGTGGTTTGATCACTGCCCGGACCTTCTGGTTGGCGTATTCGGCCATGTAAATAGCGGCATAAAGGCCGATGGGCGTCGCCACACACATGGCAATAAAGGCAATCAAGAGCGTACCGGCAAACAAAGGCACGGCGCCGAAGGAACCGGATGAGCCGATTTGGTCCTCCCGCAATGCCGTTTGCGGAGACCACTCAAGACCGAACAGGAACTCCGTAACGGGAACCTTGCCGAAAAACCGGATGGTTTCGAACAACAGGGACAGGATGATGCCCACCGTCGTCAGAATGGCGATGAGGGAACACAGAACCAGAAGGACGGTAATGATCCGCTCCACCTGATTGCGTGCACGGAACGACGGTGAAATTTTCGTCCGGGCAAACGCCAACAGCCCGACGGAACAGGCCAGCGCGCATCCGGCCATGGCCAAAGTGCTAATGCTTTGAAGAGACCGCAACCGGTCCGCCGCTTCAATGACTTGCGGATCGGACCTGGAAGAGATGTTGCCAGTTGCCAGGTTACGGATGTCGGTCAGCAACAGACTTCTCTCTGCTACACTCATCCCTTGGGTAAACGTATCCAGTTCACTGAGAATCAAAGACGTGATCAACGCATTGTCAAAGGCGGCCCAAAGAACGACCAAGGTCAACGTCGGCAAACCGCACCACAGGGCAACGTAGCCACCGTAGTAGTTGGGCAAGGAATGAAGGGTATGCCTTTGTCCGTTCGCGGCCTGGAGAGATTTCAGCCGTCCTGAGTAAAACCCATAAGACGCCATCAGCAAGATGACCATCACGATAACGGGTATACTCATTTCAACTGGTGTCCCAACAAACTTCGTTCAATTTTGAAACACGGAGACAGACTGGTGTGAACCAGTCTGCCCTCCACGTTCTTTTTGTTGGTTCAAGGCCATGCAAAACGACCTTGACCAAAATTACATGGTCAGGTTCGTCAACCGCGTTGTCTGTTCCCGAACCTTGTTGCGTTCGTCATCGGGCAAGGGAATCAAACCTTTGTCCAAAAGGTATCCGTCCATACCCAAGGCATTGTCGCTGGTGAACTCTGCGAGATAGGACTCGATACCCGGAATGACGCCCACATGCGCTTTCTTCACATAGAAGTAGAGAGAGCGGGAAACCGGGTAGATGCCATCGGCGATGTTTTCAAAGGTCGGTTCAACGCCGGAGATCAAGGAGCCGCGCACCTTATCCGCATTCTGATCGAGGAAACTGAATCCAAAGATGCCGTAGGCGGCCGGATTGGCTTCCAGTTTCTGAACGATCAAGTTGTCGTTCTCGCCCGCTTCAACGAAACGGCCGTCTTCGCGCATGAGATGGCAGGCTTTTCCGTCCAAACCCAGTTCGGCAGCCCCTGCCACGTCTTCGCAGCCGGCTTCCATGGCGAGTTCGACAAAGGCGTCACGTGTGCCCGACGTGGGCGGCGGTCCCAGCACTTCGATTTCAGCGTTTGGCAAGGACGGATCAATGTCGCTCCACTTGGCGTAAGGATTGGCGACCAGTTTACCGTCGACGGGGAGTTCCTTAGCCAAAGCAAGGAAAAGCTGTTTGAGAGATAGGTCAAGCGCCGGTCCGGATTTGGCATTGGCCAGAACAATGCCGTCAAAACCAATGCGAACCTCTGTGATGTCCGTGACACCATTGCCGGCACAAAGTTCGATTTCAGACGTTTTAATCCGCCGCGAGGCGTTGGTGATGTCGGGGGTGTTGGTGCCGACGCCGTCGCAGAACAGTTTAAGCCCGCCCCCAGAGCCGGTGCTCTCGACAATGGGCGTGGGATAACTTGTCGTGCGGCCGAACCGTTCGGCCACGGAGGTTGAAATAGGGAATACGGTGGAAGAACCGACAATGCGAATTTGATCGCGCGCTTCGGCAACGCCAGCCATGCCCATGCTTGTGAACAAAGCTACAGCGAGAAGTTTTGTTTTCACGTCTTACTCCGAGTCAATTTCGATGGTGTTTTCACCACAGAGATTTGCCATTCAGGCTTATTAGCCAGGACACAGTATCGACGCTCGGTGACACGATTGTGACACTTTTATTAAACAAATGTGACAGTGGCAACGGGCCGTTTTGACGATCCATAGGCAGCCCCACCATCAGCACTAAGTCATTGTATTTAAAAGAGGAGATACCGCCCTAGAGGAATTATCCCCTGAGCGCGGCAATGGCTTCCCCATAGGATTTCGAGCCAAAAACCGCACTTCCGGCGACCAGAACATCGGCGCCCGCAGAGACACATTGTTTGGCCGTTTCCGGGTTGATTCCCCCGTCCACTTCGAGCTCGGTCGGGGCATCACCGATCATGCTTTTAATGCGGCTGATTTTCTCCAGCTGAGAGGATATGAAACTCTGGCCGCCGAACCCCGGATTTACCGTCATCACCAAAATGAGGTCCACCTTGTCGAGGACGAAGGAGATGCTGTCCGCGGGCGTCGCCGGATTCAACGACACCCCTGCTCTGGCGCCGAGACTGCGAATGGTCTGCAACGAACGGTCCAGATGATTCCCCACTTCCGCGTGCACGGTAATGATGTCGGCGCCGGCCTTGGCGAAACTTTCCAAGTAAGGGTCGGCGGGATCGATCATGAGGTGCACGTCGAACGGCTTCTGGGTATGAGGCCGGAGTGCCTTCACCACATCGGGGCCGATGGTGATGTTGGGTACGAAGTGGCCGTCCATCACGTCCACATGGATGTAATCGGCGCCAGCTTCGTCTACGGCACGGACTTCTTCTCCGAGACGGGCAAAGTCGGCGGAAAGAATGGAAGGCGCAATTTTGACGGACATGACTTAGGTGTTCTGCAAACTGGATTTGACTGCGTCGACAACCGCTTCGGCGGTAATGCCAAAGTGAGTGAACAGGTCACCGGCGGGTGCGGACGCACCAAACGACGTCATGCCAATGACGGCGCCGTCGGAGCCGACGTAACGCTCCCAGCCAAACGTGGCCGCCGCTTCAATGGCGATGCGCGGGCCTTGGCCCAACACGGAGTCCCGATAGCCGGCGTCCTGTTCGTCGAACAACTCCCAGCACGGCAGCGAAACCACGGCAACGTGAATACCGTCTGATTTCAATGCGGCTTGGGCGTCCAGCGCCAAGGAAACTTCCGATCCGGTTGCCATGACCGTGGCCTGACGGTCACCGTCGCAATCGGACACAACATATCCGCCCCGGGCACACAGGTTTTCTTCACTGAAGGTTTGCCGCGCCGCCGGTAAGCCTTGCCGCGTTAGCGCCAGGATGGTCGGCCGGCTGGTTTGCGCCACCGCCAGTTCCCAGCATTCGGCCGTTTCGGTCAAGTCGGCCGGGCGCATGACCAGCACATTGGGCATCGCCCGGAGACTGGCCAGATGTTCGATGGGCTGATGGGTGGGTCCGTCTTCGCCAAGACCGATGGAGTCATGGGTCATGACATAGATGACCCGCTGACCCATAAGGGCGGAAAGACGCACCGCCGGACGGCAGTAGTCGGTGAAGACGAGGAACGTTCCGCCATAGGGAATAAACCCGCCGTGCAAAGCGATGCCGTTCATGGCAGCAGCCATGCCGTGTTCCCGAACGCCGTAGTAAATGTAGTTGCCGGAAAAATCGCCGGCGGTGACGGGTTTCATTTGCCCTACTTTGGTGTTGTTGGATCCGGTCAGGTCTGCGGACCCGCCAATGAGATCGGGAATAACGCCGGTTAAGGCCTTCAACACTTCTTCGGAGGCTTTGCGCGTCGCGACTTTTGGCAACTCGTCGGCGGCCTTTTGTTTCACCTGCGTGATTGCAGACTGCCATCCCTCCGGAAGGGTTACTGACAGTGCGCGTTCAAATTCTTTTTTTGTTTCAGCTGAAGCCTTGTTCAAAGCCGCTTGCCAGTCGTTCCGCGCCTTGGCGCCGCGCTGTCCTGCAGCACGCCAGGTGGCCAGAGTGGCCTCGGGCACTTCAAAGGGTGGCAGGGACCAGTTGAGCGCTTCCCGGGTTCCCGTGATTTCCTCTTCACCCAGCGGTGAGCCATGGGTTTTTGCCGTTCCCGCCAGAGTGGGCGCGCCGTAACCGATGGTCGTCCGGCAGGCGATAAGCGACGGCTTGTCAGACTTTTGTGCTTTTTGAATGGCCGCGGCAACCGCTTCCGGGTCGTGCCCGTCAATGGCTTGGGTCGACCAGCCGGAGGATTCAAAGCGCTCAAGCTGGTCGTCGGAGACGGAAAGATCTGTGGGTCCGTCAATGCTGATGTTGTTGTCGTCAAACAGCACAATCAATTTGTTCAGACGCAAATGACCGGCAAGGGATATGGCTTCATGGCTGATGCCTTCCATTAAGCATCCGTCGCCGGCAATGACATAGGTGTGATGATCCACCAATTCGGACCCATACCGGGCCGCCATCATCTTTTCGGCGATGGCCATGCCGACGGCATTGGCGAGCCCCTGCCCCAGCGGTCCGGTGGTGGTTTCGGCGGCGGAGGCATGCCCATACTCGGGATGACCCGCGGTGATGCTGCCCAGCTGCCTGAAATTCTTAACCTGATCCAGGGTCATATCGACATACCCGGTGAGGTACATGAGGCTGTAGAGCAGCATGGACCCGTGACCGGCGGAGAGTACGAAGCGGTCCCGATCGGGCCAACGTGGGTCAGAGGCGTCGTATTTCAGGAACCGGGTAAACAGTACCGTGGCCACGTCGGCCATCCCCATAGGCATGCCCGGATGCCCCGATTTCGCCTTCTGAACGGCATCGGCGGAGAGAAACCGTATGGCATTTGCCATTTCGGCGTGGGTCACGGGGGGTGAAGAATCGTTCATGAAAAACCGGGACGGGTAAGGGCCTAGGGCGCAAATTCAGTGCCCCGGGTTTTCGCCGACCGGGACTGGGATTGCAAGGCCTTAACGTAGGAAATTAACGGGCGTCCCGCTCCGGCACACCATCGATTTCCAATCCTTCCCGGTAGAACTGATAGTTGGCCTTGCCCTGAGACTTGGCATGGAACATAGCAACGTCGGCGTTGTGCAGCAGCTGTTTGTCGTCGTCCGCCTGATCGGGATAGATGGAAATCCCGATGGATGCTGAAATGCGCCCTTCTTCGCCGCTGAGATCAAAAGGCTCGGTCAAGGATTCGAGAATGCGGTCCGCGACCACGATGGTGCTTTCGATGTTTTCTATGAGTGGCATGATGACGGTGAATTCGTCACCGCCGAGACGGGCGACCGTATCCGATTCACGAACACAATGGCCAAGACGCTCTGCCGTCTGTTTGAGTAATTCATCGCCCGCATCATGGCCGAGGGTGTCGTTGACTGCTTTAAAGCCGTCAAGGTCGATGAACATCAAACCGATATTGGTACTGGTCCGCCGGCTTTCGATCACCAAACGGCTGAGACGGTCCATGAACAGAGCGCGATTGGGCAAACCAGTGAGCTGATCATAGTTCGCTTGATAGCGGATCTGTTCTTCATCGAGTTTGCGCTCGGTGATGTCATTAATGATGGCAGCGTATTGCTGAATCTCTCCGCCAGGATTGCGCACCAATGACAAGGCTTGCCGGGCGGCATATCTCTCACCGGTTTTGTTCTTGCACCATTGTTCCCATTCCACCTGGCCGGTCTTATGCAAATCGTCCATGGTGTCGCGATATATTTTTTCATCGAAAAACAGGACGGATTTGATGGGCTGACCCATTACATCCTGTTCCGAATACCCGGTGATGGCGGTAAAGGCGCGATTGACTTTGGTGACCCTTTCACCCGAATTGGCAACGAGAAGCCCTTCACTGGTGTGATCAAAAACAGTTGCGGCTAAACGGAGCTGGGCTTCCGTTTGCTTGCGTTCGGATATATCGCTCAGGGATAATACGTAGCCGTTGACCTTGCCCTTTTCGTAGATCGGGGCGACGTCATACTCGGCTTCGAAGGACACGCCATCGCCGCGGGCGAGCCGTGCTTCATGTTTGGCGTAATAGGGGCCTTTTGCGAGCAGATCCTTTAGAGCCTGACCGAAAAAGAATTGAGTGGAATCAGTCCCTTGTGATTCCCTTGTTGTGTTCGCCAGCAAGGAGGATAACAAGATGTGGACTGACGCCACTCGTGAGAAATATGAGCGCGAGGCGCACCGCTACGCAAGCGATCTGAGCGATACCGAATGGTGCGTGATCGAACCCCATATGCCGCCCGCAAGGGCTCTGGGCCGCCCGCGCAAGACGGATATGCGGGAAGTGATGACCGCGATCCTGTACATGGCCCGCAGCGGCTGCCAGTGGCGCATGCTGCCCGGCGAGTTTCCGCCGCGCAGCTCGGTTCAGTACTATTTCTACAAGTGGCGCGACGACGGGACGTGGCAGGAGGTCAACCGGGCGCTTCTGGCGCGCACCCGCGAGGCCGAGGGGCGGGCCGCTGCCGCGACTGCCGGGGTGATCGACAGCCAGTCGGTGAAGACCACGGAAAGCGGAGATCCGCGCGGGTTTGACGCGGGTAAGAAGGTGATGGGCCGCAAGCGCCATATCGTGGTGGACACTGGCGGGCGGTTGCTCGGTGCCGTGGTCCACGAGGCTGACATCCAGGATCGCGACGGTGCGCCGTCGCTGCTCGCCGAGGTGGGGGCGTGGTTTCCCGGGGTCGGCCATATCTTCGCCGACGGCGCTTACGCCGGCCCTAAGCTGGCCGGGGCGCTGAAGAAGATCGGCGACTGGGCGCTGGAGATCGTCAGGCGCAACGACAAGGCGGACGGCTTCGTTGCGCTGCCGCGCCGTTGGGTGGTCGAACGCACCTTCGCATGGTTCGGGCGCAGCCGCCGCCTTGCGAAGGACTTCAAGGCGACCGTCGAGAGCGCCCTTGCCTGGCTCCTGATCGCCAGCATCCAAGTCTTCATCCGTAGACTAGCAAGGTTATGAAAATAAACGATTCTTTTCCGGCCAGACTCTTAGGGGCAAGGATGCGCCGGGATCAGCCGACCCGGTACCCAAAACAAAAGCACCATCAACGGACATGCCTTTCAGGGCATGGACGTCGCGATCCAATATTTCGGCCGCCGTCGGGTTGGCAAACGTAACCCGTCCCTCTATGTCAATCCCGATGATTCCGTCACTCGCCGCTTCAAGAATTTGCCGCGTTTCATGAGACAACCGGCTTAACTCTGCCGTGCGTTCGCCGACTTCCTCTTCCAGTTTTTTAGCGTAGAGCTTTTGTTCGTCTTCGGCCGGATGCAGTACAACCAAGACCGTATCTTTATTTTTTTGGACCGTCGATCTTGGCAGCCTTAACGTCAGCCGGCCAAACCCGACCGTCAATGCCTGCCACATCGAGACGCTGAGCGGTCTTATTGCGGGTTAACGAGGATAAGTTTTTTGACAGTTTTTTCTTCTCATCAGAAGCGACAAAGTCAGAAAGAGGTCTGCCAATGGGACTATCCTTACCCTGAAACCCCAAAAGAGAGAGGCCGGCCTGATTTATTTCAGTGATGATGGTGTCCTGACAAAGACACAGGGCGTCGCCAATCAGCGCGGCAATGTCACTGACCGGCATTTTGTATTTGGATTTCGTTGCGACCGTTTTACGTCCTGCCATTCTAATGCCGATGCGGCACGGGAAAATTTCCCGGCACGAAACGCTGCATCTCTATCCCTCATTGGCGCACTTTTCGTGCGAGAAAAGTCTAACTTCCGTCCTGCTAAAAGCATAGATGCGCTGATGCCGCAAGGCCGCAACCAGCAATAATAACCGGTCCAACCCGCTTCTTGACCCCAAAGGTATGACGCTGTATATTTAGTTTCGAATCAAAACTAATATAGGGAGCCTATTCCTCCGATGGTCAATGCTGCAGCTCAGATCCCCTGTGAAAAGACTGCGATTACGATCGTATGCGCTGCAATAAGAGTGACGTGGCTTAATGACGGCGGCATGCGGATTTCTATGCGTACACCACGGAGATCAGAAGAGATTCTGTTAAGAAAGGATGGCCAGGACGGTGAACAAAGCGCGCTCATTGCGACAGTTTGCTCAGGTCCATTTTTTGTACAAGCGAATGCCGTATAGGCAACTCAAAATGACGGCATAAAGGATGGGTTCGGTATAATCCGCCTTGATCATCATAAAAAAGTGGATCACCGCTAACACGCCGGCCGGATAGACCAGTCGATGTAATCGCTTCCAATTTTTGCCACCGAGCTTTTTGGCCATGGCGTCGGTCGACGTCAGGGCAAGAGGAATGAGCATGAGCACAGCTGCCATGCCCAAAGTGATGTAAACGCGTTTAACGATATCCTGCCAGATTCCCATCCAATAAAAAAACTGGTCGAGCCCAATGTAACTGGACAAGTGAAGCACTACATAAAAGAACGCAAACAAGCCAAGCATTCGCCGCAGACGGCCAATGCCTGTCCAGCCGGTTACGATGCGGACCGGCGTAACAGCCAGTGCAATCAATAGAAACCGCAGCGCCCAATCTCCGAGATACCGCGTCACGGCTTCGATGGGATTTGCGCCAAGATCTCCCGTAACTGCACGCCAAATCAACCAGACAAGGGGAAGGCAGCACAGAAAGAAGGTCGCCGGTTTCAAAAACGACATTGGTTTTCGACCGGAGCGTTTTGCCACTGAGGCTTTTTCTTGAACGGTATCAGTCATGGTCTCGGGCATGTACTCTACCATCAGACGCGTGCAAAGAGTGTGATCACACACAACCCTGTGAGACACGTAAATGTGAGGGGATATTTATGGCTGTGGATCAGACCTGCAGCAAGTTTGGACCGGTTTGGCTAGCTCCAGAGATCGGCAAGGGCAATGCCTGGACGCTCATGTACGCGGCCTTTTTCACCATCGGTCTGCTGACTTTCATAGGCATCGGCACACCCTATGTCCTGACCGAAATATTAAAAGTTCCAACGGGAGAGCAAGGTACCATCAGCGGAAACCTTGTGTTCTGGACCGAGATCGTGACCCTACTCGTTTTCGGCCCGGTGGGTATTGCGGCGGATCGGATCGGAAGAAAGTCCGTATATCTTTTCGGTTTTCTCTCGATGGGGTTGGGGTACGCGCTCTACCCGACGGCAGATACGGTCACTGAACTCACTATCTTCCGCCTCATTTACGCTGTCGGTGTGGCGACGACGACAGGCATGTTGGCGACCATCGTCACCGATTACCCGCAAGAGGAATCTCGTGGCAAGCTGGTTAGCATTGTCGGCGCCGCAAACGGACTGGGTATTGTTTTTGTCAATTTAGTTTTCGGCACGCTGCCGGAGCGATTTGTAGCCGGGGGTATGGACGGCACGCAGGCCGGCGAGGCTGTTCACTGGCTTGTTGCCGGTTTGTGCGCCGTTTCGACATTGGTGCTCTGGGTCGGACTCAAAGAGGGAACACCTGCCAAGGAGGAAGACAAACCGTCCGTTCGGGAATTGACTGTTAGTGCTTTACACCAGGGCATGAACAATCCGCGTATCGCTTTGTCTTACGGGGCTGCGTTTATCGCTCGGGGTGACCTCGTCATCATTGGCACCTTTCTGACCCTGTGGGGCACAACGGCGAGTGTGAATGCGGGATTACCCACCGACGAAGCCACCACCAACGCGACACTGGCTTTTGTCACGGCACAGACAGCCGCCTTGTTATGGACCGTGGTGATTGTGTTTTTTATCGATCGCTTTAACAGAACTGGGTTTCTCGCCTTTTGCATGGCATTGGCGGCGCTGGGGTACCTGTGCATGGGATTTGTCGACGATCCCACGACGACGGAAGCCCTTCCTTTTGTGATTCTTTTGGGCATCGGGCAGATTTCGGCCTTTTTCGGGTCACAGGCTTTGGTCGGTCAGGAAGCACCGTTGGCCGAACGGGGCGCCGTAATTGGCGGATTCAACATCATGGGCGCGCTCGGAATCCTCTTTTGCTCGGTCACCGGCGGCTGGCTGTTCGATAATGTGTCACCGGTTTCCACGTTCCTGATGATCGGTGCACTCAATGGGGTGATATGTGTGGCGTCAATTATTGTGCGGGTGAAATCGCCGGGCCGCATGCCGGGCGACAGCGACAAGCCGGCGGCGCTCGTCCCGGGTAAATAGCCGTTAAGGCCCCAATTTCGCCTCCTTTTTCATGCTTGAATGGACCGTTTGCGCCCCAATTTCAGGTTTTCAGGCTGGTGTGGATTGACTTCCCAGCATCAACACGTGTCTACATGGGCCCCGAAAATAGAGGGGTGGCATGCGGTGGGGCGTCACCCTTTCCAGAATGGCGAAAAAGCCAGTGGAAACGGTAGGAAAAACACCACGTGCGCTATGTTTGATTTTGTAGTTTGGAGACTTAAACGAAGCTTTGAAGATGGGTGGTCTGTGTCCCCGTGGCGCCAATCTCTGCTGTTTGCATTGGTTGCGTTTACAGCTCTTTCACCAAGTCTTGCATCAGCCGACGATCTTACCATCTCGACCAATGAAACCACCGCTGTGTCGACGGCCCAAGGAGACGGTACCGGCCCTGGCAATATCATTATTGAAAACAATGGTGCCATTGATCTCACGTCGGGCACCCCGGTCACTGTCAACAGCGACCATGACCTCGATAACTTCGGAACCTTACGCACGGAGACAGAGGAAGATGGCATTGGCGTGTTCGTCGACCTCAATGCGGAACCGGACATCGATGCCAGTATAACCAACGCAGGCGTCATCACATTACTGGGACCTGCCGAAGGCAGCCCCATAGAAAATCAGCCCGTAGAAAACTTTGGAATTCTCGTTACCGGAACGGGCACCCAAACCGGTTCCATCATCAATGCGCAAGGCGCAAGCATCGAAGTTGGTGGCAACGCGTCTGCAGCCATTTTGGTTGACGGCACCATGTTCGGTTCCGTTTTCAACGATGGAACTTTGAACACAGTGGGCGTGGAATCGACTTCACTGGGTATTTATGACGACGTGGACGGTTTGATTTTAAACACCGGCACCATCGCGGCAAGCGGGCGGGATGGCGTAGGCATTTATATGGGCGGGTCCCTGACGGGGACGATCACCAATTCGGGTAGCATCAATATCGGGGCCGGCGCAGCGCGAACGTTCGACGGCACTTTTATTCCCGAAGTGCGCGGTGATGCGGGTATCTGGATTGCAGGATCGGTGAACGGCGGCATGCAGATCTTGGGCAACCAAGTCCCTGAATTCGTAGAACAGACTCTCTCATTTGACGATCCAGCGTTTTCGATCCCCGATGCGGAAATCAATGTCGTTGGAAGAGGACAGGCGATCAAAATTCGTCCGGGCGGCCTTAGCGGGCGTCTGAACAATATAACTGTCGGTGCCGTGGGATCCGGTGACAACGCATTTGCTGTACTCAATCAAGGTCTGATCACCACTGGCAGCACCCAAGAAGGTGTAAACGTGGAAGCGGTCGTCATTGAAGGCTTGGTGGCTTCAGGAACCGTTTATAACGTCACCCTGGCTGGCGGTATCCGCAATGATGGCGGCGACATACGGACCGGTACTATCGATGGAACAGCGACGGCGATCCGCATTGGCAATCATGCGGCGGTACCCGAAATCTTAAACAGTGGCGACATCACTGCCCTTACCAATGATTCAACAGGAGACGTCAACAACAACATTGTTGGAGATATGGGCGGAGATGCTTTTGCTATTATTGTTGAGGAAAGCGGTACACTGACAAGCATCGACAATACAGGTGTTATACGGGCCGACGCGATGGGATCGGGCTCAAGTGCCGGCGCCATCATCGTTCAGTCGGGCTCGCTAACCTCCTTTTCCAACACGGGTGATGTCTTCGCGCTCATTCAAGACGGTTCGACAGGAATATCAACCGCCCTAGATGTCAGAACGTCGACGAGTGACATTGAATTCAGCAATTCAGGCACAATCATCGGTGACATTTTTCTCGGCGACGGCAGCGATACGTTCACATCAACCGGCGGCTCCATTACGGGTGAAATTACCATGGCGGGCGGTGACGACGTTGTCACACTCGCGGATACCACCGTCCTGGGTTCCTTCCTCTTTACAACTGGCAATAAGACAGCCTCCATCACAAACACGACGTTAAACGGCGGTTTCGTGGAAACGGGCGCGATCATCGATTTGACTTTGCGGGATAGCGACTGGACCATCACCGCCGGTGAAGCGGCATCCTTGAGAACCCTTGATGTTCAGGGTACGTCAACCCTGCGCGTGGAAGTGGACGGCGTCAACAACCGTGCTGGCACGATTGCCGCCACGGATACCGCATCCATTTCCGATACAACCACTATCGTACCTGTGTTGCGCAGCGTCATTACCGATCAGCAGACATTCACTCTGGTTCAGGCAGGGCAACTCAACACCAACATCACGTTCGACACCGCGCAAACCGCGGAAACATCGTACATGCATACGACGGCGGTTGTGCGGGACCCCGGCGATCCAAACAGGATTCTGCTCCAAGTTAGCCGGCGATCGGCGGAAGAACTGGGTTTGGAACAAAACATCGGCACGTTTTACGAATCATCAAGTGCAGCACTGAGTCAGGACTCGGAACTGTTCACCGATCTCGCCTCCATTACTGCACAGCCCGAATTTGAAAGCGCGCTTGATCAGTTCTTACCAGACACCAGTGATGCGGTTTTCCAATCCGCAATCGATCAACAGAACATGGCATTCGGCGCCATCAACCGGCGCTTGGACCGTGTTCCAGCCCAAGGTTTCTATCGCGACCGCCCAACCGTTTGGCTACAGACCATGGGCCATTACGCCAAGCGCAAAGCCGATGAATTACGCCCCGGCTACTCCACCTGGTCCGGGGGCATCGCCGTTGGCTTTGACCGGCAGTTCGACCGGCTCACCCGCGCCGGTCTCGCTTATACCCAGCTCTGGAGCTTTCCGGACGAACTCAATTCATTGGACAAACCGACTGAGTTCAGCAGTTCACAGCTAAACGGTTACTTCAGGATGGGCAGCGCCCACCGCCATCTTCAGGGTGCGGTGACTCTCGGCTACGACTCCTTCAATAGTGAACGGCGTGTGGTTTTTGGATCCCTCGACAGATCGGTTTTGGGGAAATGGGATGGATATGAATTCGGTAGCGCCTTGCAGCTGGCATTGGGTGTCAAACGGGATAGCTGGAGCCTGGTGCCGACGGCTCGGCTGAGCTATCTGTTGCTCCACCAGGGGTCTCACACGGAGACCGATGGCGGTGACGGCCTTAATCTAAGTTTCTCTTCGGACAATACGGATTCACTCAGAGGCGGATTGGGTTTCGCCGCCCGGCGCGAATTCATTCTAGAAGATGATTCCATTCTTCAATTCGAAGGCAGAACCACGTACACGCGCGAGTTCATGAGCGGTACGAGAAACATGGAGGTGGCGTTCGCCGCCGACGGCACACCCTTCAATCTCCTTGCCAGCCCCCTCACCCAAGACGTGTTTTCCGTCGGTCTCGGTATGTTTTACAAAAACGATCACGCCACCATTTCCTTTGACTACGACGGCGAGAAAGCGAGCGGCTACACGGCCCATACCGGTACGGTTACGGTCCGGTTCAGATTCTAGGTCCATTGAACCAACACAGGCTCGCTCACGAGGCGAGCAGTATTGAGTCCCTCGCTGCATGGTCTCCCCGGCGCCGTTACTGTGACCCTTCTCAAAATCCAACAAACGGCAGGATTTGATTATGGCAGACGGTGCAAAAACCTCGGTCACCCACCGGGAGGATTTCATTCCGCCTCAGGCCGAAGACGTGTTTCTGGGTAATCCAGTTCTGGACAATGTGATGTCGACGGTAATCGCCTTGGGCAGCGAGTTTTGGGCCTTGCAACGGCGTATGAACGTCATTGAAACGTTGCTGGAAGACAACGGCGCGGTCACCAAACAGATGATCGAAGACTACCGCCCATCTGAAGACGAGATGGCGGCGTGGGAAAGCCAACGCGACCGGTTCATTCAACGGGTTTACGGGTTCCTGCAAAACACTGGTACCGATGAAGACACCCGAGCTCGATGAGGAAAGGAGCGAATCATGATTGACAGACGAACTCTTTTCGGCACCACGGCAGCGGTGGCAACGGCAGTCGCTTCAGCCTTTGGAGCGCGCAAATCATCGGCCGCGACGCCTGCTGCCAAACTTGAGAATGACATCGAAATCCGGGGCAAGCTCCCACTGGGGCGTCTTGAGAGATTGCCGGAGCTGGATTTGGAAAGCCGGTTGGATTTCACCCAAGGTTTTCGCAAATGGTCGTTGCGTGATTTCGGACGCAAGAGCACTCAACAGATCAACACATTGGTCAAAGACGCAGGTTTGAATCCCAGACCCGCTCCACCCATGGACGACATTCTGGCTGCTATCGGTGACGACCCGACGGTATGGACCCAGGTCCGCTGCAAAACAACGGCACAACAAATCATGTGGCGTAATCTGGTCGACGGTTTCCATTCAAGCAGGGATGCTTACCTAGCGGAACTGGAAGAAGCGGACACGACCGGTCCGGGTACGCTTGAGTTAGATGGCGATCTGGACATACCCGAATACACCAAGCACGCCATTCACATTCAGCCGGGCGGGTACATCGGCGACCCCCTGGGCGGCTATGTTTACAATTACGGCGTCAACGTGTTCACCATTGACCTTCATCGGGAAGACACCTTTCACCGCTCTTTGGCAGAAATAATGCCCACACCGGCGGATGGCGCTGTCAACCGCGTTCTTGAACTCGGCTGCGGTGTCGGTCAGCTGTGTGTGGCGTTGAAGGAACGGTTCCCGGAGGCGGACATCTGGGGTATCGATGTGGGTGCGCCCATGCTTCGCTACGCGCATATGCGAGCCGCTGAAATGGGCATAGACATCAATCTGGCGCAGCGGTTGGCGGAAGATACTAAGTTTGACAACGACACCTTTGATGTGGTCACGGCCTACATATTATTCCATGAGGTCACAACCGAAGCCGCGAAGGATATCATCGCAGAAGCTCATCGGGTGCTCCGCCCAGGTGGCGTGTTCTATCCTGTCGACTTCAAGACTTACGACCAGGCGCTCCCCAATGCATCCGGCCGCTTTAATCAGTGGTGGGATCACGTTTACAACAACGAAGTGTGGACGGAAGAATACCGTGACTCCAACTTCGGCCAGTTGATGCGTGACGCCGGTTTTGAAGTGTCGGACGAAGCACCGAAACCGGGCACGTTCTGGAACGGGTTGATGGGGACGAAAACAGCCTGAGGATTTTCGTTTGGTGAGCGGAACCTAATCAGTTCAGGTCCCG
Organism: Rhodospirillaceae bacterium; assembly: GCA_965207985.1. GTDB lineage: Bacteria > Pseudomonadota > Alphaproteobacteria > Rhodospirillales > Rhodospirillaceae > CBDBND01. Next base: position 309,480 of record CBDBND010000034.1, read on the forward strand.
CGCCACCCGGAAACCAAACATATAGTAGGCCCAGTGCTCTGGATCGCGCCCCCGGAAGGTCGGTTGCTGCCGGCTCAAGCGCGAGCGCCAACTGCCGCTGCGCACACCGCGCTTCTCACATTGACCGTCAACCTGAAAGGCCGAGCCGTCGACGGGCTCGTCGGCATAGAGCGTTAGAGAGCAATCCTCCACCCATTCCCAGACGTTGCCGATGGTGTCGTATAGGCCGAATGCGTTTGGCTTAAACTGTCCCACCGATGCCACCAGCATATGGCCATCATCACAGTCGGCTGCGGTGGCGTTGGCATTTGAATTGAGTGTTGCTCTCGGTTCTTGCGTTCCGGTTTGATCAAAGACGTTGCCAAACTCGCAGATCCGCGTGGCATCTTCGCCCCAGGGCCAGGTGGCCTTAGAGCCCGCCTTGGCGACATATTCCCACTCTGCTTCGGATAACAGCCGGTAGGGTTGCCCGGTCTCTTCGGCGAGCCATTCCACGTAGGCTTTGGTATCTTTCCAATCGACGCAGACCACCGGCTCATCGTCTGCCGGCGGACGGCCAATGCTCGGATCTAACCAGGTGACGCCCTGTACGGGGTCGCGTCCGCCCCAAGTGATGCATTCTTGCGCCGGTGTGTATCCGGTGGCGGTAATAAACTGCGCGTATTCCGCTTTGGTGATTTCAAATTGTCCCGCGGCAAAGGGCTCAGCAATGGTGATCGTCCGAATAGGGCCTTCCGGTCTTACTTCATTGTCACGCATCTGATTGAGGCGGTCAGAACCCATCTCGAAAGTGCCCGGTGGAATCACAACCATCTCGGGGCAGGTTTCACAGTCCCTGAAAGACGCGCCGGGAGAGAGTGTCACCGTTGCGGCCTCGGCCATGAGGGACGATGGAGGCATCGCCATGCTTATGACCAACAGTAATTTTTGAATCCGTGTGAGCGCCATGTGATGCGTCCCCTTTCCTTGGTTTTGACGGACTCTAAGGAGTGACAACACAAAAGAGCAATGGCTGAGGCCAAAGGATCGCCCACCAGCCGGACAATGAGCGGAGGATCGCCCGCCGCCACAGCAAATGCTTGATATGACTCCAGCTATAAGACCGACTTGGCCAAGGGGACATCACAGACATGACCACAAGCGAATATACGTCGTTTAACGATCCGGCGGTCCGCCCGCCCCTCCTATCCGATACCTTCAATCCGATCGCCTCGACTATGAGCCGTCGTTCCCTGTTGGGTGGCGCTGGTCTTGGTGCGGCAGGGGTGGCGGTGGGAATGATGCGGCCTCTCACGGCCCGCGCCGACTCACATGCCAACGTGCCAGCCGATTTCGACACCATGGATCCCGAGACCAACCTTCGCACACTGTTGAAGATCCAGGGCGATCTCTCCGGTGAAGACGTCATTGGCGGCTTCGGCGGCAAGGCTTGGATGTGGGTCCCCGGCGAGGCGAACTACCTCGCCTTTCAGACCTACGGCATCGGAGCCACGCGCCTTGATTATCAGGGCGATGGGGTGTGGAACTTCCATCACCGCGAAGTGCTGTATTACATGGACCCCAGGACCGGAGAAATTCTCGATACCTGGACCAACCCGGTCACGGGCCGTACGGTCGAGGTTGTTCACATCCTCAATGATCCGGTCAACCGCATTTCCCGGGTGAGTGGCGGATTCATTGAACCGCCGTTTGATCATGAAATTGTCGGCGATCGTATCGTCTTCCAGATCGACGTCTTCCGGGCTCAAGAAAATCCCATCAGCCGGAAGGAGTATCCCTTGCACTCACAACAGGATGTGTATCAGTCCTGCGAACTGTGGGCGATCGCAAGCAGCTTATCCGAAGTTGCCGACCCGGATGTGACGTCCGCCTCCAACCACACGGCGTGGGCGCGCAACGGCATGTGGCTGCCGTTCATGGAAATGGGTAACCGGCTTGGCCACATGGTCTATCACTCCCAGTCCTTCAAGTTAATGAACGGAGTGGACGGACTGCCCAAATACATCCGCGACTACACGGAAAAGCATTATCCCAAATACTTGGAAGCACCCAAGGAATGGCAAGGCCTCGCTGAAAACGAAAACACGTGGTCGTACTCGAAGAAAGTGATCGACGCTAAACGGGAGGAAGGTCGCGGTGGACCGGGCGGCAAGGGATCGGTGTTCGGCGTGCCGGACGCGAATACTTAAGAGCTTAAGGGCAAGCGTCCATGTTCATCAATTTCTGGTATCCGGTAGACCTCGCCGAAAACATTAAACCGGGCGAGCTCTACAAAGTTCGGATGCTGGATCAGAACTTCGTCGTCTTCCGTGATGACGATGGAAAAGCGCGGTGTATCAGCAACATCTGCATCCATCGGGGCGGCTCGCTCGCCGACGGACGCCACAAAGGCAACTGCGTTGAGTGCCCGTATCATGGCTGGACGTTCAATGGAGAAGGAGATTGCGAGCGCATTCCCTCCCTCGGACCCGACGCGGGCGTACCAGAAAGCGCCAAGATCGACGCCTACCCGACGGTGGAGAAATACGGTTTGGTGTTTGCCTTTCTGGGCGACTTGCCCGAAGACGAGCGCCCGCCGATCACCCCCATTCCCAATTATGGCGAGGACGGATACAGAACCGTTCATCTCAAGTACGCCTGGACGGTGAACTACCAGCGCTTGGTGGAAAATCAAGCGGACCCGTCCCATGTGGAATACGTGCACGGCACCATGGGCTTCAAAGGGGAGCGGCCCGATTATCAGGTGCCTGCGTTTGACATAAAGGAAGACGACTGGGGCGCCGGCGCCATGACCGAATTTTTCTCGCCGGCTTCATCAGACAGCAAGATCGGCGAAATGGTTAAACAAGAGGGCAAACGGGACGCCGGCTCTGGTTTCGTTGGCATCGCGCAAACCTGGACGGAGATCAACTTCGGGCCGGACAAGCAGATGCGGCTCTACCTTTACACCACGCCCATCGATGAAAAAAATCTCCAACTGTTCTTGGTGAGCATCAGAAACACCGCCACCGAACCCGAAATGGATGAGCGCTTCCATCGGCGCCTTTGGGCCGTGGCCGAAGAAGACCGGGTGGTGCTGGAAAAACTTTCTCCGGAATTGCCGCCGCCGGTGGACACCTACGAAATGATCGTCCCGGCCGACGACATTCTCATGATTTACCGAAGGAAGATCAAAGATTGGCAAGCCCGTGGTTGGCGCATGGATTTAAAAACCCTCTACGCCACACGGGACCGCATGGCCTACGCCATCCCCAGCCCGGCGCGCCGTGGCGCCAAGACCTGGCCCGTGCCATCGGTGCCCATGCTTGCCCCGGCGGACGCGATGGACACCGCGGCGGAATGAGCATTTTTAGGCGCTGGTGAAGGCGGCGTTAATACGGGCCGCTTGTTCGCCGTTCACGGCGGCGCCTCCGGTGAAGCCCAAGTATTTTGACTGGTCGATATGTTCGTCTAAGCCGGAGTTATCGGTGAGATGGATAAACGGCATGTCGAAAGACGCTATGCCGACCCGTTTCGCGGCCCCAGCGATCTCGCGCCGGGCGCGGAGAATCTCATTGGTGTTGGGGTTGGGCTCTATGTTCATCGCTTTGGCCAGATCGAACGCGCCAACAAACAACGATGCCGGTTGTGCCGCTGCAATGTCGTCCAAATTTTTCAGTGCTGGAGGCGTTTCAATAATGACGTGGATGTCAGGCGACCCTAGGTTGGCCTCGTCAATGGCGTGTCGGTAGTCGTCAAGGTCCTGAACGGACTCAATCTAGGGCAAGAGCACATGCGCAAGATTTAAGCTCGAGAGGGCTGCTCGGTCGGTGCGGTCTCCACCTGATTGCCAAGCATTGAAGCGGACCCCAACGGCGGAAGAGTCAAGGTCCTCGGTTTCCAGCCAGCTGCGCACACGCAACCGGGCTTTGGCCTTGGCGTCATCGGGCACCATGTCTTCAAAGTCGAAAATAACGAGATCGGCCGTACTCCTGAGTCCGATCTCCAATGCGTTAGGATCATGGCCAGGTAGGAGGATGTAACTGCGGGGGTGGGTCACTGCTTGCCCTTACCTTCACCAACTAAAAAATGGGCCTACACATATTCATTGAAACGCTTCTATACTTCTACTTTAAATTAAAAACCATCAAACTTGCGTTGGGGTGAAATCATGGTCAACATCGTGGTTTGCTATGACGGCACCGGTAACGAATACGGCGAAAACAATACCAATGTGGTTGGTGTTTTCGAATCTATAGATCGTAGTGAAAGCCAGAAGGCGTTTTACGACCCAGGCGTGGGAACGTTTAGCGTTTGCCATTGCTCGCAAAACGGCTAAAACAACCGGAACGTTGCTGGGCCAGGCCTTCGGACTTGGACTCATGGAAAATCTAGAGGACGGTTACAGCTATCTTATGGAGAACTATAGCAAGGGAGACGATATTTTCCTGTTTGGCTTCAGCCGGGGGGCCTTTACCGCAAGAACATTGGCCGGAATCATATCATGCTTTGGGATACTCGAACGAGGAAACAAAAATCTCATTCCCTACGTCATGAAAATGTATACGGAAAAATATTACGAAACCAAAAAAGATGTTGTTGAGGGATTCGCTCAAGATTTTTGTAACACACCTGATATCCATTGTTTGGCGGTTTGGGACACGGTTGCCTCTTTAGGCCATTTTTTCGGCAAACAGTTCCCAAACAGACTTCTAAGTCCAAAAGTGAAAAACGCTTTTCATGCAATGGCGATCGATGAGAAGCGAAAGAAGTTTCTAGTCAGCATCTGGGAGGAAGACGGCCTGAACGCTGATCAGCACGTTGAACAAGTTTGGTTCCCCGGCGTGCATTCAGACGTGGGTGGTTCTTATCCCGAACGACAGCTCTCGGATATCGCCATGGCATGGATGATGGACAAAGTATCTGACCCGAAGGTCCGCTTAAGAATGAACGACGGCTGGCAAGATAAACTTAGTCAAGACCCGGTGGGGACAATGCATGATTCCTGGGATGACTGGAAATGGCGTTTTTGGAAGCCCGTTGACCGGCCAATCCCACCTGGCGCTATTGTTCACAAAAGCGTTCAGGACCGCATCGATGCTGGCATCGGCTATGAGCCACCGAACTTGCCCGACCAAAGCGATTACTCTGTGCAAACTCCCAACCCAAGTTTGTACAGATAGGGTATTCGCCTGACACGCCCCATCACAGGGTACTTAGTCCATAACGCTCAGAGACAGTGATCTGCCGGGAGGATGCATTGCTGCGAACAAGATTTATGTGAATCCACGGCTCGCGCGGCGTTTAACCGTCTTATGTTATCAGAACCCTAAAAACTCCGCCGTAGGTTCATCCCGGCGTACATCTCGCCCACTTCTTCTTCATAGCCGTTGAACATGAGCGTGGGGCGGCGACGGCTGAAAAGACCACCACCGAGGCGCCGCTCGCTGGCCTGGGACCAGCGCGGGTGGTCCACTTTGGGATTGACGTTGGCGTAGAAGCCATACTCGCTCGGCGTGACGACCTTCCACGTGTTGTCGGGCCGGTCTTCGACAAAGGACATGCGGACAATGGACTTGATGGATTTGAATCCATATTTCCATGGCACCATGAGCCGGATGGGAGCCCCGTTCTGGTTGGGCAAAACTTCGCCGTAGAGACCGACCACAAGAAGGGATAGCTCGTTCATGGCTTCGTCCAGACGCAGGCCCTCCACATAGGGCCATGGCAAAATGCGCCGGGAACGCTGGCCGACCATTTCTTCGGGCCGCACCACCGTTTCAAACTGGACATACTTGGCAGACCCAAGGGGTTCAAAACGCTTGACCACATCGCCGAGGGATATGCCAACCCAGGGGACGACCATGGACCAGGCCTCGACGCAGCGCAGACGGTAAATCCGCTCTTCCAAATCATGGGGTTTGAGAAAATCCTCCAAGCCGATGGTGCCCGGATTGGCGCACAGGCCATCGACCGTGATTTCCCACGGGCGTGGATTGAATGGTCCAGAATTATTCACGGGGTCGCTTTTGCCCGTGCCGAACTCATAAAAGTTGTTGTAGGAGGTCACGTCCTCGTAGGAATTAAGCTCATCGTTTTCGCCCAGCTTCCGGTATCCGTCGAGGATGGGTGACAGGGGCTCGTTGATCCCGGGCGGTGGGACGGCAGCGGCGGTAGACCGGTATGTCAGACCGTGCCCCAAAGCCATGGATCCGGCGATCAAACCTGAGCCGGCGATAAAAGACCGGCGGTTGAGATAGGTCTCCTTGGGCGTGATTTCGCTGGACTTGGGGTCTGATTTTCGCGCCATTTTGATAAGCATCAGAAGGTCTCCTTTGTACCGGCAGGCTCTTAAATGGGGAGCGCCCGCCTATTTAGTCGATCCTGAAAAACCCGTTTTTCATACCACTACGAGCGTTAGATGTGTGCTGTTAGGTTCAGTCTGCCACGCCATCCGTCGCTTCCATCGGATGATTGACGCCGCAAGACGCGTTCCATGCAATCCGATCATGTCCCGGAGCAACGTAGCGCCCAAAATGCGGGCGCAATAAATTCTGAGCCGCTTCAGGATCAGTCTTAGGTTATGGCCGGCACAGGCCAGTGCCACATTCATGCGATCACCTTCAGTACCCTTGAGGTAATTGCGTCCCAACAGTCCATCCGATTTCAGATGGCCGATAACCGGTTCAATCGCCTGACGCCGTTTCAGTGACCGTTTCAGCCGTTGTGTTTTTATGCCACGCCGTTGACCCGAGATGTACACCCTTGATGCTTCCTCGCCATGGCCACGGTAGCCACGATCCACAAACACTTCTTCAACCACACAGCCTGTCAAACGGCGCACCTGCTCCAACGCTGTTGGCAATGTATGCCCATCAAAGGGATTCCCCGGCAACGCCATGCCGCCAACGATAAAGTTGCTCCTGTTTGTCGTTGCAATACTGGCCTTGACACCAAACTCATAACGCTTGTGGGCCTTGCCCTTGCCGATGCACTCCACCTCCGGGGCATGCAGGCTATACAGTTTGTTGCGATCCATCTTCTGTTGACTGAGCAGCCGCCTGGCCAGCGCCAACTCCCCGGCAAAAATCGCCTGCAACCCCTTATGGCCCGCGATCTTGCGCTCCGTGTCACGCACCACCCGGCCCAGATAGGTCTTGAGCTTCTTAATCTGACCACCCATGCGCCTCATCTGCCGGACGTGACCATAACGGTTGGCCCGCAACAGCGCCTCAGGGCCCTTACGGGCGTAGCTCTGCCGCAACACCACACCGTGTGTGTGGCACAGCTTGACAAGACGCACACGCGAACGGTTCAGCAATTTGCTGTCGGTGGGAAAGGCCACCGCCTTCTCCTGCACCGTGGTATCCACCGTCACACGCTTGAAGTCGTCGGGTTTGACCGTCTTGCTCCGAACACCCGCATCAACTGTGGCCCGCAGAATTTTCTCGCACCCTGAATGGCCAATGCGCCGTCTGAAACGCGACATGCTGCTGGGATCAATCGGCGGGTGATGCTGAAAATACACCTCGCCGCAAAAATGCTGCCAGTAAGGGTTCTCCACCCAGCGCATCACCACCTGGTCATCGGACAGACCATACACGTGCTTGAGATATTGAAGCCCCACCATCAGCCGCGTCGCTTTGGCCGGGCAGCCGTTGTCAGGGCAATACAAGACACCAAACGCCTCATCAAAACCCTGCCAATCGATCAACTCGGTGAGCCGATAAAGTTCGTGCCGTTGATCGAGAATGTTCTCAAGCGCGGTGCGGAAGAGATCTAAAGAAGGGACGTCATTGGCTGATGTGGGGCGGCTGATGTGGGGCGCATTTTTTGATCCGGAAATTGCAAGGAACCGGCCTTGCAGTATAGAAAATCCGGCGATTCCGAACCACCATTGCCAACAAAATTGATCCGCAATAACAGTCTATTACAGAGAATCTCCGCGTCTTTCAGGATCGACTATTTATTACCTGTCTCTTGTACGAGATCAGAGAGCCCTCTGATCTGGTATTGAGCTGGGCGACACTGTCTCACGCCAGAGAAAAAACCGGCCTCACATCATGGTGACATAACAGCCTTGTCATCGGCCACAGCGGTGGCCCACCGCTAACCCATTGAAAATGGATAAAAAGCCTGAAAATCGCTAGATTTAATGGTCAGGATCATTGGTTATCGCACGGATTACGATTCACCCACCGGTAACCATTTCGGGCTAAATTGAGCCGATGAGACGAGCCAAAAGACTCGTATGAGGAGAAACATGAGTTCAACGCAATCCCTCCCTCCGGAATCCCTCCGAGTCCTCGTTTTTGAAGACAACGCCATGGACGCGACGCTGATTCGCCGTTTCCTGGAAGCGAACGGATTTCAAAGCAAAAACATCATGACCACGGATCATCTGCCGTCGGCCATGAACATTCTCTCTCATGAGCGTGTCGATATTTGCCTGACTGATTATTACCTCGCCGCCAATACAGGGTTCGACCTGATGGACGAAGCCAGGCGCTGCGAAATCGACGTGCCTTTCATCGTGGTTACCGCCATGGAAGATCCTTCTTTGGATGACGGCGCGCTGAACCGTGGGGCGTACGATTTTATCGTCAAAGGTGACATGACGGTGGAAGGTCTGGAACGGACGATCCGTTACGCCCTTGCGCGTCACAACCGTGAACAATCTCTAACCAAAGCCGCGCTTCATGACTCGTTGTCCAACCTGTTCAATAGAAAAGCGGTCATGGACAAACTCACTGAAGCAATCATGACCAGGCCGGACGAAGGTCAAAGCCTTGGGGCTATGGTGCATGTCAATTTGAACGGGCTTAAGTTCATCAATGAATCCTACGGCCTCAAAGTTGGCGATGCCATCCTGCGGGAAATCGGCCGCCGCTTGAAAAGTTTAAAATGGCCCGGAGAAACCATGGGCCGTCTCGGCAGCGACGAATTCACCTGCGTAGTTGAACAGGTGGCCGACAGCGGCGAAGCAATGATGATCGCGCGCCGGATTGCTACCGTATTCGCCCAGCCCGTGCGCACGTTTGACGGAGAACACGACATCAGCGCGGCCATTGGTGTGGTCACTTTTCCGCGTGGCCATGACGAAGACAATCCCAATGCCAAACGCATTAAAGCCGTGGACGTGCTTCAGCAGGCATCTGAAGCCATGACTCAAGCCAAGCTGACCTGCCGAATCACACGGGCGACGGAAATCTCTGCCCTGCGGCCGAATTAAAGCCTTTCTGATCGGCCAAGCGTACCTCTGGTCCCTTCATCACTCTGTGTTACTCTTATGCAGAGTGAGGTCCGAGCATGATTTTTGACTCCCGCTTTGGAGAAGAAAAGGAACAGGCCTACCAGGTCGACCGTGCGTCTGACATTCAATCGGCGCAACGATGGCTTGTCTTGATCGGCGGCACCCTCTATTGCGCGGCGGGGTTTTGGCTGAGTTCCCGCATTGGAGATGCCTCAAGCGCAATCGGATCCTACAGCGTCTTTTTACTGGCCTTTACCATCATTCTGTTCGGCTTGACTTACGTGCGTTTTGTGCAGGATCGGTCCGAGCTGGTTCCCATCCTTTTTGCTCTGTCCTACGCCGCTCATATCGCTCTCGGTGTAACGGTCCAGCCGGAGGGCGGCGATATCAGGTTTGCCCTGTTGATGGGTTTGCTCTGTGTCTATCTGACCGCTCTTTCTCCAACGCTGCTTATCGCCTTAGCCAGCATCTCCGCGGCGGTGATTGTCGGAGTGCTGTCGGCTGTTTTTCTTTTTCCTCTGCAAGACGCATCCATAGGATTGGTGGCAGCCTTCGGGTACCTGGTACCGTCCTTAAGCATTGCCGTGACCGTCGCGTACCTGTCCGATCGGACGGCCCGTGAAGCGTTTTCATTGAAGTGGGAGCTCAGCCGGCGGGCGACCACCGATGAGCTGTCCGGCGTGGCAAACCGCGCCCATATTCAGGTTCTGGCCAGCAATGAGTACATGCGGGCGCGGCGCTACCGTGGGCCTTATTCATGCCTGGCCTTCGAAATAGACGGCTTGGACGCAATTAGAGAAACCTGGGGTGACTACGCTGCCCACACCGTCTGCCGTGTATTCGCCGGCTACTGTGTCCTGGTCATGCGTCACTGTGACAGCTTCGGCCGTTTGTCGGAGCGCCGCTTTGTCGCGCTCCTGCCCGAAACACCCGGGTCCGGTGCATTCATACTGGCGAAGAGAATGGTGGATGATCTAAGCCGGCTCGAAGTTAACGCCTATGGGGAAGTCATCAACTTCACGGTTTCCGTAGGTGTGGCAGAGATGACCCATGTTGACGAAACCGGTGCAGATGTTTTGCGCCGAGCAGAGCAAGGCCTGGAAGACGCCATCGAAGACGGCCGAGATCGGGCCGTGTTCGCGACACCACCACCGTCAATCTCGGCAGATATTGCAACGGACACTCAAACAACCTCTTCAGTGAACCCTGATTGGTCAGGCGATACTTATAAATCCCGCCAAAAACGCGGTGTCACCAATACGAACAGGGTAAACAGTTCTAACCGGCCCACCAGCATGCCGCCGGCCAGCAGCCATTTGCTGATGTCAGGCAGCGCTCCAAAAGTACCGGACGGTCCGATAATGGGTCCTAACCCCGGCCCCACATTGGTCAATGCCGTTGCCGCCGCTGACACGCTGGTCTGGAATCCCAGTCCCGTTGCTGAAAGGGCGACAGACAAGGCAAACCACGTCACCAGATAGAGGCCAAGAAAAGCGGTGACGGATAACACGATGTCCGATGGTACTTCGTGACCGTCGTACGTGACCGGAAAGACACCGTGAGGATGAATGAGACGGTTCAACTGGGATTTTAGAAACGACCACATCAGCTGATAACGGAAGATTTTGACCGATCCAGCCGTGGACCCGGAACACCCGCCGGCAAAGGTGATGATCAGGAAAATAACCGAGGCTCCTCCCCACTGGGTGTAGTCGGTGGTTGTAAACCCGGTGGTCGATATGATGGAGACGGCATTGAAGGCGGATTGCCGGAACGCTTCCATGACCGGCAGTGCTGTTGTCCGCATCACCCAAGCGGTCAACACAACAATGACAAAGAGGCAAAAACCGAGAAAGAACCTAACCTGGCCGTTTTTGAATAACGCAAGAGGGTCACGGCCAATGGATTTCAGATAGAGCGCAAACGGCAGCGCGCCTGAAATCATGAACACCATGGCCACCCACGGCAGCGCCGGATTGTCAAAATAGGCAAAGGAGGCGTCGTGGGTTGAAAACCCTCCGGTGGCAATGGTCGTCATGGCGTGATTCAAAGCGTCAAAGGGCGTCATACCGGCCGCGCCATAGGCAAAGGCACAAACAATCGTCAGGGTGATGTAAACGGCACCGATCCCTTTGGCGATTTCTTTCGCTCTCGGAAGCACTTTGTCAGAGGTGTCCGATTCCGTTTTCATCAGTTGCATACCGCCGACACGCAGCAAAGGCAGAATGGCAATGCCCATAACGATGATGCCGATGCCGCCGGTCCATTGCAGCATGGACCGCCATAACAAAAGGCCAGGCGGATAACGGTCAAGTTCAACGAGTACTGTGGACCCCGTGGTCGTCAGGCCGGAGACGGATTCAAAGACGGCATCGGTGAAACCGATGTTTTGCGCGCTGAAGAGGAACGGCGCAGCTCCTGCGATAGGCAAGGTGATCCACAACAAAGCCGTGAGCAGGTAGGCCTCGCGAATAGTGAACCGATGCGCCCGGTGGGCATTGGCCAGCATGAGCGCACCACCGAGAAATAAGGTGAGCATCGAAGACCCGGCAAAAACCATCCAGTCGGGATTGCCGGCGGTAAGATTCGCAAACATTGGAACAAGCTCGACGCCGGCGAGAACGATGAGCAGCAATCCAAGAACGTAGAAGATATGTGCCACGCGCTTTAAAACCTATGTCATCCGTGCCCGGCGCCGTCTATGAGCACTTTGATTCATGCGCATATTGAGAGAGCCAGAATTTTAAGCATGACACAGACAACGGCCCGCGTGAACGCAACCCTGACCTACCGCTATGACGACAGCGGTGAAAGCGGCCGCGAGTGGGTAACTCTAACGGCCGAAGAAGACGGTGTCCGCACGGTTAGAGCACTTTGCGAACTGGACGACGTCGGTCTGCGGCGTGATGTCACCATCACCTATGACCCTGGGTTCAAAGCCCGCGATGGTTACATCCATATGCGTCAGCACGGAGGGTTTCTTGGGTCAGGCTAGTATCGTTTCCGCGACAACTGGATCACTCTCGAAGCGGTAACGGCAACGGAAGGCCGCGTGTCTCAACGCATGACATTCGAACACCCCATCGGCATTTTCGCGCCTCATCCGGTTTTTCTCGATGGCTGGCACGCCACCCAGCATGACCCCAATGGACCGCCGGTTCAGGACCTGCGCAACTGCATCACCTCATCACCGTTGTGGCATGGCGCCTCGGGACCCCTGATTTGTGTGCAACACCGGAAGCTAGAACGCCTCAGCGACGCGGAAGTTACCGTCCCAGCGGGCACCTTCACCTGTGAATCCTACCAACTCATTCCCCATGCTTCCGACCGGCCGCCGATACAGTTCTGGGTGCATGGCCCCCATAAGCCGTTCGTCAAACTGCGCTGGGATCACCTCAAAGCGACATACGAGTTAACCACCCTCGACACGTCGTCTTGAAACCCTGTTTCTAATCAGAAGACGGACCGGTGGCACTGATGTTTCTCTGCGCTATGATGACGGCATAACACGTCCCCGGTCTCAAGGGCCGGGCTAAGAGGGGAGGAACCGGCCATGGCCGTGACCATGTATGACATTCTGATCTACGTTCACACACTGCTTTTTGTCTATTGGCTCGGCGGAGACCTGGGCGTTTATATGTCCGCCAAGTATGTCGCCGATCGTAATCTCTCAATAGACGAACGGTTCCGGTTTATGGACGTGCTCTTTAAATGCGACATGGGCCCACGGACCGCGCTGATCCTGCTCCTTCCGGTCGGGTTCCAGATGTCCTGGGAACTCGGCATGTCTCCCATAGGCGGCATTTACCTTCTGGCTATTTGGGTCGTGTGTCTGATCTGGCTGGCGGCAAATTGGTGGATGTTTTTCAACAACTTTCATCCGTTGACGAACAAACTACGGCGCGTTGACATTTATGTGCGGTGTGCCGTGGTTGCCATCATGGGTGTGATGGGTTTGGTGTCTTTCATTAATGACTCACCCATCGCCGACAATTGGCTGGCTGCAAAGATCTTCCTATTTGCCGGCGCCGTGTCTCTAGGGATTTACCTACGCACAGAGATCAACAACTGGGTTATCGGCTTTGGCATGGTGCGTGCCGGAGGCGATGAAGTGGAAAAGGGTAACGACATCATCTACGAGGCTTTGGTGCGCTCAAAAAGGGCGGCATTGACCCTTTGGTTCTTGGTCGCGTTAATCGCATTCCTCGGTAAGGTGAAGCCGTTCTAGGGGCGACTCTGGGAAAGGGGCAGCGGCATGTCTGAGCCGGGTTCCAATACCAGGCTGACGGGTGGGCAGATTGTCTCCCGCGTCCTCAGGGCTCACGGAATCGACACTGTGTTCGCCTTGGCCGGCACCACCCATACCTATCTGCTCGATCCCCTGGACCAGGACGGATTCTCCATCGTTCCGGGACGGAGCGAAAACGGCACCGTGGGGGCTGCGGATGGTTACGCCCGGGTCACCGGCAAATGCGGAGTGGCGCTGATCATCGCCGACCAAGGCGTACCCAACGCCATGGCGGCTATTGCCAGCGCCTACCACGCCTGCTCACCCGTGTTGGTGCTGGTGGGCTGGAACGCCGGACCCGAGGGTGTGGAAGCGGATTTCGAAATCAACAACCCCACCCAGCCGATGGTGGGGTCTGTGTGCAAATGGGCGCGGACCGTTCCGGCCCTCGACCGGGTGCATGAATACGTCTCCAGAGCCATCAGTCGAGCCATGAGCGGACGCCGCGGTCCGGTGGTGCTGCAGGTGCCGACACCGATCATGGCAGCGGCATTGGATGCGGCCGAAGCCATGGAACCGCCGCAAACGGCAGTTGTCCGTGCTGCCGCGGATCCGGACATGATCGACAGGGCGGCGGATCTGGTCGCGAGCGCAAAAGCACCGCTGATTCTTGCCGGTGGAGGCGCATGGGCCTCCCGTGCCGGCGACGCAATCAAATCGTTTGTGGATACGTTCAACATTCCCATTCTCGGCAATTCCCAGGGGCGCGCCCTGGTGCCCGAAGATGGCGAACGCAGTTTCAACTTCGGCCTTGGCGGAGCGGCCTGTGCGGAAGCGGACGTGATGCTGGTGCTCGGTGCACGGCTCAAGGGACGCCTGGCTTTCGGTTTAGCGCCCGCTTACAAACGCGATAGCAAATTCATTCAGGTGGACATCGTCCCGGAAGAGTTGGGTCGCAACCGCCATATCGACGTGCCCATCGTCGCCGACGTGCGGGCGGCGGTGGAACAGCTGACGGATTCACTGAAAGCGAAAGGGTTCGACGGCCTGCCGGGAGAGCCGTGGACGAAAACCCTGCTGGCAGACCGTATCGCCCTTATCGATACGGTGGGCCGCGAAGACTCAGACGGGCCCGTCCACCCCTACCGCATCGGCCACGAATTGATGAAGCGGCTGCCCGACGATGCCTTGATGGTTCAGGACGGTGCTCAGATTCTCAGCTCCATCTACGCCACCGTGCGTTTACAACAGGGGCCTGTGCTCGATCACTATGCCCTTGGCTCCATGGGCATCGGCACGCCGTTGATGGTCGGCGGTGCGGCCGGCGCACGAGACATTGCACGGGAGACCAAAACGAATCCGCGGCGGGTTGTGATGGTCACCGGTGACGGCGCCTTTGGATATTTTTCCAATGAGATTGGTAGTGCCAAGGCCATGGGACTCAATCCCATTGCCATTGTCGCGAACGATTCCGCTTGGGGAACAGAATGGGCCGGTCATCTGGATAAAATCGGACGACCGTTGAACACAGAGCTTAATCCGACCCGGTTCGATCTCATCGCCGAGGCGCATGGCTGCCTTGGTCTGCGAGTGGAAACGGCGGCTGAATTGGGGCCTGCTCTGGATCAGGCATTCGCTTCCGACGTGCCTGTGGTAGTGGACATTGTTGTCGACCGCGACGCCAACTTGGCTCTCAGGGCCAATCCCAAATTGAAGTTCTTTATCGGGATGTCCATCGGAGAGGGATTGAAGGCCACTTACGGGCCGGACGGGTAAACAAATCTCTGCCTGCTGAGAAGGGGAATCCACACCGTGGCGTCAATTAAGCCTTTGAAAATAAACGCCTAGCCCCAAACTCCCCTTTCTATTACCATCGTTTCAGAAAAACTGCGCATAGCCGCCATGCACCACCCTGCATAGGCTGGCCGCACGAATGGGTGTGTGAGGATTGGGGAAATCTATGTCGATGAAACGTAAAGCATTGCTCGCCACATCCGTTGCTGCGTTCTGTTTGTCAACGGGCTCTGCTCTTGCCCAGCAAGAAACCGCACAGGCCGGACGGGCCGCCGTACTGATCGAAGAGATTCAGGTCTACGGTACCAAGAAGAACCGCGCTGAAGAATTGCAGGATGTGCCGGTCGCTATCTCGGCCTTTAACGAAGGCGCCTTGGATGCGCGGCAGTTGATTACCATTGAAGACCTCAGTTTTGCGGCCCCTAACGTCTCCCTCGACCAAGTGGGGACGACACCGGGTGTGCAAAACTTCTCCATCCGCGGCATTGGTTTGGTCAGTTCCATTCCGTCCATTGACCCGACGGTTGGTCTGTTCATGGATGGTGTGTACTTGGGCATATCCGCTGGTGTGGTTGTAGACACGTTTGATTTGGAAAGCGTTGAAATCTTACGCGGGCCGCAGGGTTTGTTGTTTGGACGTAACGTCACAGGCGGGGCCGTACTCTTGCGCTCAAAACGGCCCAACGGCGAGTTCGGCGCCAAAGCCAAAGTCAGTTATGAAACCGGTCCGCAGTACAACGCTTCGGCGGCGGTTGAAGGGTCTCTGGTAGACGACAGACTCGCCGGCAAATTGAGTTTCTATTACAAGGATGACGAAGGGTATTTCGACAATATCGCCGATCCGTCCCGCGATGTGGGCGCTCAAGAAACGCTCATGTTCCGTCCGACCCTGGTGTTCACGCCCAGCGATCGGGTGGACTTTACACTTATATACGAACACGGCGACCTGAAAGGCGATGGGGCCGTGCCGCAACGGGCTTTAGATGCCAACCCCTCTGTCACTTCCGACAATATTTTTGCGGAAATCGATCTGCCCGGCGAAGTGGACATTAAGTGGGATCAATTGACCGTTGAAATGAATTGGGATGTGGGTCCAGGAACACTGACCAACATTTTCGGCTACCGTGATCTCGATCAGGAGGGCTTTTCCGACATTGATGCCAGTCCGCTCCCATTATTCCGCGGTGACTTGTTCATAGAACAGGATCAGGTCAGCAATGAGCTACGGTATTTTGCAGAGTTGGATGATCAACTGAGCTTTACCGCCGGTCTCTACTATTTCGATCAGGACGTCCTGTACCGGGAAAACCGCTTCATCGCCTTTGGCACCATCATCGGCGGTCTTGGTGGCGACCAAGCCCATAAGAACTACGGCGCCTTTCTGACCATAGACTACGACATCACCCCGTCGTTCAGACTCACTGCCGGTGCGCGGTATACGGAAGAAAAGAAAGACGCCAACGTGTCCCGTTTTGGTTTTTGCGACGTAACCAACAATCAGTGCATGCCCGACTTTTCCGATGCAGAAAAATGGAGCAACGTGACTCCGAAGGTTGGAATCCAATGGTATCCCACCGATGAAGCCCAAGTGTACGCCCATTGGACCAAGGGTTTCCGTTCCGGCGGTTACAATTTCCGTACGACCGTACCGCAAATCTTCGACGCCGGTCCAACTGACGAAGAAAAGCAGGATTCCTTCGAGGTTGGCTTTAAGTCGAGCTGGGCTGACCGCCAATTGGTGCTCAACGGCGCCGCGTTTTACAACGACCTCAAAGACCTGCAACGTGAATTGAACGTCGCCAATCCGATTGTCGGTGTGGTTCAAGGAATCCGGAACACGGCCGATGCCACCATCAAAGGCTTCGAGCTCGATATGGTGGCGTTGCCCTTGCCGCAATTGGCCATCAACGCCTCGCTCGGTTATCTGGAAGGGGACTACGACGATGTCACTTTCGATCTTACCGGCGACGGTGTCATCAACCAGGCTGATCTTGATCTGAAGATCGTGCGTTTGCCCAAGTGGACTCACACAGTGGGTGCTACATTTGATCAGGAACTGGGTAACTTTGGTCTGCTTAGTCTTCGGGGTGAATACAGCCACCGCTCAAGCACATTCTTTACCGACAAAAACATTGGCACCTTGCCGTCCTATGACGTGTTCAATGCGTCCGTCAGCCTGATCAGCTTCGACGAGCAATGGACTCTGACCTTCTACGGCAAGAACCTCTCCGACGAGGCCATTCTGCAGCAGAACACCACCTTGCCGTTTGGCGCCTTCGGCGCGCCCCGTCTCTCCACACTGGCCGAGGGCCGTCGTTGGGGCTTGGAGCTCAAGTTCCAGTACTAAGCCAACAGACATTACTTTTTCTGTAAGGGCGGTGGCAAAAGTCCCCGCCCTTTTACTTTGACCCGTTGCACACAACAGCGGCGGGAGGGACACTGCTCCTCATAAAGAGAGGAGGGCAGACCATGTCAAATCCATCTTCGACGTTGAATCTTTCCCGCAGAGTCGCACTAGGCACCGGCCTCGTCGCTGGAGCGGCCGTTGCAGCTAAACCGGCCAGGGCGGATGACCACACGCCTATCATCTTCACCGACGCCGAAGCGCCCTGGGCACCCCTAAAGGTCACGGACGTAGACCGGCTCCCATGGCAAAGCGTCGGTGGCCGATACGAACGCAAGTTCCTCTTCGGCGACGAGAATTCGGAATCCAAACTGAGGATTATCCAGTGCCGACCGGGCTGGTATGCCAACCCGACCCATTACCACCATTACCATGAGTGGGCCTACATCACGTCCGGCGACCTCACCGACAACGAATTCATCGACCCGCGGCAGAAAGTGGGCTCATTGATGCAGTACCGGGAAGGCTTTTGGCTGGACCGGCCGCCGTTCGGTCTGCACGGCTCAGACCCTGGCCGTTTGCCGTCGCAAGCCGGCGGCACGGCCCTGCTCATGGCCGAAGGCCGGGTGTCGGGCACCACCATTCCAACGCGGCCCAACTACACCGATGAATGGAAAAGCGTCGAAGAATGGACCAAACCGCGCATCCTCGACACCATCGGTGAAATGGAATGGGAGGACGACCCCGAGGTCAACGGTCTCAAGGTCAAGTATCTCAGCCACGACGATACTCAAGGTTTCGCTGCCCGCTTGAATTGGCTGCCGGCAGGTTGGACGGCTGATCAGGACCCCGAGTTCGCCCGGACTTGGTATTACGAACGCGGATTGGACTTGAATTGGGTGGTTTACGGCGACCTGCGTATGGACGCTTATGCTGCACCCAATGGATCCAAAACGACCGTGACGGCACATCAACACTTCTATTTTGAGCGGGGACCCAATTGTGTCGCAGGCATGGCCAGCGACGGTCCGGTAACGGAACAGAGCTGTGTCTGGCTCACTGTGACCTACGCCAATCCGGCAGCGATCGTCAGCGACGTGCCGGTGCCGGAGAAGACGAAGGTGTGAGAAAAGCAATTTCATACTTTTGTTGAAGGAAGAGATGAAACGGCGAACCTTTCTTGGAGGTTGGGCGCACTGTGGGTTGGCGATTGCAGCGCTGACTTTAGACCGACATGCGCGTTCGCAAACGAGACTGGACTGGACTGATCCTGCTCAACGCCTGAAGACTATGATCCGGATGATGGGGAGTCTTGAAGGCGCTCTCACAATTCGCTGGACCGAGGGTGTGCTGAGCGGGGTAATCGCGGGACGGGTCACGCCGCTGTTTAGTGTTCTGTCGCAAGTATTCACTAAGTTTCGCGAGAACCAGTTAAGCGGTTACACCATGAGTTTGGTGGAAATCGCCTACTTCACCGATTTGGAATCCGGCGCACTCCTAGAAACCTGGGATAATCCTTTCACTGGCAATACCGTTTACGTTCCGCAGACCATGGTCGGGCCGGTGCATGATGAACTTTGTTCGGATTTTCAATTCCGGCGGGAGGTGTCCGATGCTTCTCCGGTCGCACCGGATCACAAATTGATCGCTCATGACCCCGTTGGCTCAGATCTCCGCTTCAGCGAACACGTTGACGCGGAAATGCCGCCCTTGACGACAGATGCAACGGCCTGGAATTTCCATGAAGTCTTTACGTACACGGCAAATCGCGCCGATTTGGAAACCAACGACGCACCGCACGTGCCGACCACGGTTCAAAAGGTCAATATGGTCAGTTGGCGGCCATGGATGGAAATGGGGCCTATCGAAGGCACCACCATGACCCGCGGGTATGGCCGGGTGGTGGACCGGCTGGATGATCTACCGCCCCGATTTATCGAGCTTAATGCGGCGAATAATGCGACATTCATTGACGAGATTGACGATTACTTGGAACCTAAAAAAAACATAGAAGGGCAACTCAAAAGATCGACAGGGGAATGCGGATATGGGCCAGCGGGAAGATTTACGGAGTGAACTGCTCGACATCATCAAGACCCGCAAAGAAGGGTTCGCCTCCGGTACGCCGGAATCCCAGCGCATCAATGAACTGATCGACGAATTGACGCCCCTGACGCCCTATCCGGGCGCCCTCAATCATCCGGACGTGTTCTGCGGCCATTGGGCCGGTGATTATTGGAGCATGGGAAAACTGGTGGGGGGCTCCGGCGCCACAGACCAAGGTGTGGGTGTCACGACGTCGCTGAAAGTTTTTTCCATGGGGCGGCTGCCCGACGTGCCGGCCCAATTTCTGGGATCAAGTCTCGAAATCGATCCGCCTTCCGGCGCCTATAACTTTTATGCCCGCTATCTCATCGGTGAAGCCGCAGTCGACAGTCACCACTTCACCTATGGACGCTTTGAGAAGCGTGAAGAAAACGAGGACCGGTTCTTTGTTGAGTTCGACAAATTCGAAATCGCGCCTGCTGACGACAGCATGTCGCTGGAGGAGTACTGTGCGGCAACGGGAATCGATAGTCCAGACGATCTTAGCGCAACCTTAAAGCCCTCACCCAAGCTTTGGTCGCATGTGGCCTACATGGACGACGAGATGCGTATTCAGTTGGGTCAGATGGGTGGGCACTACATCATGTTCCGCACGGACCGGCCCATGTATTCCATTCAACACGCCAACGGACAAACGATCACGCCCGAGTTTGTCGCGGCCGAATAGACGTTTCGCATATGGGCGTTTCCAATTGGATTGCCGCCGGTTGGGCGAGCGGCACCGTCGGCTCGAGCACCCTGCTCGCCGCCATGAGCATTCTGGTGCTGTTCTTTCTCACGGAATACTTAGGCATTAGCCCGGCGATTGCCGGAACGCTCATCTTTATCTCCCGCATGTGGGACATCGTCGCCAGCCTGCTTGTGGGGCAATGGAGCGACCGCACAGAAAGCCGGTGGGGGCGGCGTGTTCCCTTTCTAGTGGTAGGCGCGCCGGTCGCAGCACTGGCTTATGCATTGTTGTTCTCAACCCCTGCTGGACTTTCTGGCCTCAGCCTCGAAGCTTATGTCCTGTTCGCGTTGCTGCTTTACGCCAGCGGATACACTCTGTTTGTCGTTCCTTATCTGACCGTCCCTGCTGAAATTACGGAAGTCCCCCAGCAGCGCACCACCATGATGTCCTACCGCGTCGCCTTCATGACAGCAGCCGGATTGAATGTGTCCATTCTCGGACCTTTGCTCATCGATGCATTCGGGGGTGGGCGTTCTGGGTATGCGGGCATGGGCATGGTTCAGGGGCTGATTATTCTGGCGGCCATGTTGGGATGCGCCGCCGTGGTCGCCCACACACCGGTTGTTGTTCGGGGAACGCCGTCCACGGAGTCGTTTGCAGCGCAGCTGCGCATCGTTGTGCGCAACAAGCCGTTTCTGATTTTTATCGCCGTTAAGTTTTTCCAGCTTGTCGCCGCCGCGACGACGACGGCGGCTCTGCTTTACTTGGCACGGTATGTGTTGGCCGATGACGAAAGTTTTCTCATCCGTTTTGGCGCATACCAGACCGTCGGTACCCTGATATCGCTCCCCTTCTGGGGATGGGTTGCTCGTCGGTATGGCAAACGCAATACATACATGGGCGCGGGCTTCACCTACGCGCTCATCGCCTTATCCTGGCTCGGTGCCTATGGGGGAGAACCGTCGTGGGTCACGGACGTCAGGCTGTTTGTCATCGGTTTCGGCAGTGCCGGCCTGTTGGTGATGGGCTTTTCCCTGTTGCCGGACACCATGGAACACAACACAAAGACCAGCGGAGTGGCCCAGGAGGGCACCCTCGCCGCCATTTACAGCATGGTGGAAAAAGGCACGGCGGCGTTCGGCCCCCTGGTGGCCGGATTTATGCTGGAAGCCTCCGGGTTCATCAGCGCAGCGGGCGGCGACCTGCCGCCGGAACAACCGCAGTCCGCCATCGTCGCCATTTTCCTTCTAGCCGCCGTCATCCCCGCGACCTGCAATGTCATCGGGTCTTTGCTGCTGACCCAATTTGACTTGAAAGAAGACCCACCGGCGTCAACACCGGAAAAGACGCCAGTGTAAAAACAGCGCTATACTGGTGCATCACAGACGGAGGCGCTTATGGAACGGCGTGATTTTCTCCTGACAACGGCGACGGCAGCGGCGGCCTCGTTCGCCCCGGGCATGTCCATGGAAGCCAAGGCGGAAGCGGTGGAGGCCATAGCCATCGAGTCCCTCGATGCCCGCGCCCGGGAGCAACTGGAAGCCGATGTGGGCGTGGCCCGCCCCTGGCTGGCCTATCCCGAACTGCCCCAACCTCACCCCATGACCACCGTCAGCGGCAAACCGGTCAGCCCGACCCGCAGCCGTATGATGATGGGCAGCGACCCGCGCCTGCCGCCCATGCCGGAGAAACCAACTCTGGTGGATTTTTTCCGCCAGCGGTGGCTGCCGGCCAGTCATATGCTGCAAAGCGCCAATTTGGCCTTGAAAAACGGCCATGACGAAAAGGTGATCCTCGCCTGTCTATTGCACGACGTCTCCAACGGCGCGCTGGTGCGGACCGACCATGGCTATTGGGGCGCGCAATTGGTCGCGCCCTATGTGGACGAGGAAGTGAGCTGGGCCATCCGCGCCCATCAGGCGTTGCGCTTCTTTCCCGATGACTCCGTCGGCTACGAGTACCCCCAGTCCTATATCCGCCTGTTCGGCGAAGACTACACGCCGAGCGATTACATCTTGCGTGCTTACGAAGACGCCAAGGATCACAAGTACTACATGACGGCGCGGCTGATCTGCGTCAACGACCTGTATTCCTTCGACCCCGATGCTCAAGTGGACTTCGACATCTTTATCGACATCATCGGCCGCAACTTCCGTCAGCCGGAAGAAGGTTTAGGGTTCGACAACAGCCCGGTCGCCCACATGTGGCGGACGATGATCTGGCCGAACAATTTTTTGTAAGACCACTGACTGTGAATTAGACGGCCATCAATGAGACCTGTGAGTGTGGCACTAGCCCTTATGTTGGTTTGTCTGGCAGTCCCTGCTGCCGCCCAAAATGTCATGGCCGAACGACTCTGGTCGCAGGATCGCAGTGTTGGCGCGGTGGCCTTTTTCCGGCTTCCCTTTCAAGGTGCCACGGTAACGCGGCAACGGCCGGCATTCGGCTTTGCCTTTACTGTCTCCACGGACAATCACTCGCCGGTTCTGCCCCTGACCATCCATGCGCCGCGGGTGGCGGAGATGACATTCAACGGGTTGCAGCCAAATCTCCGTATGGCTGGCCGTTCCGCGCATTCAACTGTATGGGCTGCCGGCGCGGAAAACGGTCGGCCGGGGCCAGTCCAGCAATCGGTTGCATTCCTGCTGGGCGCCGCTGCCACCGTTGGTGTCGTTGTGGCGCTCACCCAATTGCCCGGCGAAGACGATCGGCTGTGCTTTAACTTGGGTGCTGTCTCGGGATGCAGCGGTGGCGGTGGCACCAATCAAGCCAACGAAAGTCAATAAAGTTCCGGCTTATACATCTCCCGGTACTGCATCAGTTCGTCAGGCTCATCTCAGTAAATTGATAACGAACGTCGCCCCTTTACCCTTACCCCCGCTGGTCACGTCCAGTGTGCCGCCGTGCGCTTCAACAATGGACTTGACGATGGTCAGGCCGATCCCCACTGACTCCTCTTCGCCGGTGGGCTTGGCAGAAAGCACTTGATAGGGCTTAAACATATTTTCCATATCGTCTTCTGTGAGTCCCTGGCCCTGATCTCGGACCGTGATGATCGAGTGTGACGGTGTCGTAGAGATGGCGACCACGACTTCCGTATTCGCATGAGAATATTTGATGGCGTTGCTGATGAGATTGTCGACCGCTTCAAGAATGAGATCTTCATCACAAAGCGCTGAAACTTCTGCCACCGCTGCCACGGTTAACGTAATGCCTTTTGAGCTCGCTGTGGATTGATTAACCGAAGCCGCCGTACGGACCACGTGTCCGAGTTCGACTTCAGACTTTTCGAGATCGAACGTGGCACTGTCCTCTTGGGTCTGTTGCAACGTGTGGCGAATGAGACCGGTCATACGGTCGGCGCCAGCGAGTATAGTTTCACAGGCCTTTTGAATTTTTTCAGATTGGTCGGGCTTTCCTTCGAGCTGTGATTCAATCCACTCCACTTGATTGACCACTGTGGCCAGGGGATTACGCAGATCATGGGCGACCATGGCCAAGAGCTTTGTTTTAAACGCATTGGCCTGGTGCACAGCGCCGTAGCGCCGGGCAAGCCGTTGATTCAAAGTTTTGAGTTGCTCGATCAAGGCTTCCCGTTCCGCATCGGCGGAAACACGACGCCGTTCCGCTTCGGCTCGAATACCGAAGATTCGAACGACGTTTTCCGCATTTTCCTGGTCCTCAATTGGTTCGCGGGACAGAACCGCCAAATGCCCTGAAACCACGTCGTCACGGTCACGCAAGGGGACGCCGACATAGCCTTGAAAACTTGCTTCTTTGGGAAACCGGACCTCGAGATCGCACGGAATGACGATCCTTTGCCCCTGGTAGACCAACTCGCAGGGCGTCTCCTTGAGATCATATTCAAAATTTTCGATTTGGTTTTCGTCCTGCCAGGCGCAGATGGAACGAGCCCGGGTCGGAGGCTTTCCCAATCCGATGGTGAGAAAAGCGAGGCTGGTTTTCATGCTGTCCCGAAGGGCAACGACCAGCGAGTCTAGAAAGTCCAATCCAATATGATGCGCGGTGCCTGCGGCAATAGCGTGCAGCAAAGATTTATCGATTATGTCTGAACCGGAATAGTCAGACGCTGTCATCCTACATCGCCCCCACCTAGGATGATCACCGGCTCAAGTGTGCACGTATCCTGCGAAGTAGACCAGATTTATTGCTTAACGTGTGCGAGTCGAAAAGGACCGACTCACTGGTACTTACGCGGCCCTATGTGTTCTGAAAAAAAGAGTCCGAAAACCCTATACTCGGAGTCCTTGAAAACCCGAATATGAAGACTTGAGGTCCTGGACTGGATCGATTCAGGTAATCCAATGATCCATCCCGGTTTTCTCACTTCTCCGGAACGTCGCGAGCTTGAGGCCTGCGTGCGCAGTCATCGCGAAGATCATGGAGTTGGGCGACGTGCGAATGCGATCCTTCTTCTGGATGATGGCAAATCCTGTCAGATGATCGCCGAGTTTTTGTACCTGGACGACGATACGGTTCGGGGCTGGTACAAGACCTTCCGGGAGAACGGCTGGGAGTCGCTTGCGGTTGATGGCTGGAAAGGCGGCCATTCCCGGCTGACGGCTGGTCAGGAAACTGCACTGTGCGACTGGCTTGACGGACGGTTTTGCCGGTCGACGGTTGAGATCAGAGCCTACATCTCTGCTGAATTTGGTCTGGAGTATTCTCACTGCGGGTGCCTCAAGGTGTTGTCCCGCCTGGGGTTCGAGTATCGCAAGCCCAAGGCCCTGCCGCGCGTTGCGTCAGTTGAAAGTCAGGCTGCATTCATTGCGCTCTACAAGAAGCTGATGCGAGACCTGCCCGCCGACGAAGCCGTCTACTTCGCAGATGCGGTGCACCCGGAATACCAGTCCAAACCTGCCTTTGGATGGGTGAAGGCCGGGTCGAACCCCGCTGTGCTCGGCACGGCAGGGCGAGGGCGTGTAAACATTCACGGCGCGCTCAATCTCGAAACCTTCGACGCGCCCTTTGTCGAACCGACCACGGTTGATGGTAAGAGTGCTGCGCAGCTTCTGGCCAAAATCGAAGAACGCAACCCCGACAAGCGTCTCATACATGTCTTATGGGACAATGCCGCCTATCACAAAGGGCCGGACGTCAGGAACTTCCTGGCGAGGCCAGACTGTAGACTCCACTTGATCCCACTGCCGCCATATTGTCCACATCTCAACCCCATCGAGCGCCTCTGGGCTGTCCTGCACAAATACGTCACCCACAACCGACATTACCCAACTCAAAAGCAATTCGCAGACGCCGTCCTGGCATTCATGCGGGAAACCATCCCAAGGGAATGGAGAACATTCCGCGACCAGGTATCAGACAATTTCAGCCTCATAACCCACGACAAATTTCGGGTTTTGGCGTGAGGGCGGTATAATACAACTCGGGCGTATACATCTCCCGGTACTGGGCCAACTCGTCGGGCAGGCGTGGTTTGGGGTCGATGTAAAGACTGCATTCGGTGTTGGGCTCGGAAAATTGGTTGTCCAACGGACCTGACAACCGCAGCAACATGACATTGGAGAACCGGCTGAAATACGGCCCGTGGCGAATCTCCGGCGGCCGGTAAAGATACATGCCGGCGGAAAGCACGCCGTAAGGACAGCGCACTTCCCCGCTTAAGATAAAGATTTCCTCGATGGTCGGATGCGCTTCGTTACAGCCCAAATTGTCCTTGGGCAGATGTTGCGCGCCCTGCTCCACCAGCAATGTGCAGGCGCCCGTCTCCGGTTCCACCCGCAGGATCTTGTTGCGCATGGTGAACCATTCGTAGTCCGGGTCGAGGCCTTCCTTGGTCCACTCCATGTCGTAGGTGTTGAGGTAGGGAATGGCTTTCGAGAGATCGTATTCCCCCTCATCCGGCCGGCCTTCGATAAAGTCCGGCACCCCTTCGAAAAACGTGATGACGTCGGCGCCGGTTTCGGTCGATGCGGACTCCAAGACCCAACCGGCCGGGAAATACCCATAACAGTCCAGGGTGTATGGCTGGTTGTTAATGTCGATCTTGCCGTCGAGAACGTAAAATTCCACGTCCTCGGGAAGGTGCCAATTCCCCTCTATGCGCCACCCAGGCGGATAGTGCAGGATGACGGTGCAGGCGCCGGTTTCATCATCCGTGCTCAAGGTTTTGCTTTGCAGACCAGGAAGTGACGCATAGGCGTCCTTTTCCCAGGGCAATTGCTGGGCGTGAAAGTAGTCGATGTGCGGGCGGGCCATTTTTGCTGCCCTTACAGGTAATTCTCGCGGTACCAGTCGTTGACTTCGTCGCCTGTGGTCAGCCACACGTCGTCGTGTTTGGCGATGTGCTCAAAGGCGCGTTTGAGATGTTTGGCGCGGAACGGCACGCCCACCAGGAAGTTGTGCAAGCAAATGGGCATGATGCGCGCGTTGGTGGCACCTTCTTCGTAAAGCACATCAAACTGATCGATGATCATGTCGCCGAAGGCATCCCCTGTGACACCCAAATTAAGGAACGCTGGGATGTCGTTGAGCTCCACCGTGTAGGGCACGGAGATCAGGCTGCCGGTCTTGGTATTGAACTTGAACGGCTGATCGTCGGCGCAGAAGTCGCAAAGGTATTCCACACCAAACTCCGCCAAAATGTTCGGCGTGTTCATGGTCTCCACCAGGAATGGTCCGAGCCAGCCTTTGGTCTTTTTGCCCAGTGTCTTTTCCATGTCTTCCAGCACGGAGCCGATGATTTCCTTTTCCCGGTCCTCTTCGATGCCGGAGAGGAAGTTGGCGGGCGCGTTGTTGATCCCATGGCCGATCCAGGCCCAATTGCGCTTTTGGCCCTCTTCGATGATGCGCGGGTATTCGCGGATTATGTCCGAGTTCAGACATACCGTGCCGCGCATGCCGAGGGGATCCATGATGTCCATCATCCGCCACAGACCGACCCGATTGCCGTAATCCCGCCAGCCGTAGTTGAGCGGATCGGGCGAGAACGTTGCCGTGCCCGGCACCAGGGCCGTGCCCGGAATGTCTTCGGGAAAATGTTCGATGTTGATGAACGGCACCACAGCAACGCGTGCGCCGTTTGGTAATTTCAAAGGGCCCCGGTCGATGATGGGTGAATAGTCATAGTGCGCGGTTTGCGTGAGCTTGGTCATGGCGCTCCCTTCCCTAAAACGATTTGTATTTATTGCTGCGGCAGACTGTCGAAGTATTCGAGGATCTCGTCCTTGGAGACCACGTCGCCGTATTTGCCGTTGATGTCGAACAGATTGGCCTCATGGGGCCCGTCGTGGCGGTCACCAACGCATTCTCTAACGACGATTGTGCGATAACCGTGCTGACAGCCGTCCACGGCAGACGCGCGGATGCAGCCGGAGGTGGAGCAGCCGATCAGGATCAACGTGTCCACACCTTTGGCTGTCAACGTCGCGCCCAAACTGGTGCCGAAAAACACCGACGCATATTGCTTGGTGATCATGGTTTCCGTTTCAAGCGGCTTTACCTCGTCGCAGGTTTCCGCCAGCGGATCCCCTTCCACCAGGCATTTCAGTACCGGTGCTTTGACGGTCCAGATGCCGCCGTTTTCGAAATTATGGGGGTTGTAGCGCACGTTGGTGTGGAGCACGGGTATGCCCTTGGCCCGGGCCGCTTCAATGACCTCCGGGCTTGCTTGCACCGCATCGACCACACCGGGGGCAAACAGGGGAGAGCCCTCTGTGGTGTAGCCTTTCATGAAATCGATAACGACAAGGGCGGGCGTGGTGCCGAACCCGACCCGGTTGTCCCAAACCCCTTTGTAATTGTCTTGAGCCGACTGAGCAGTCGTATCTGTGGCATCGTTCATGGCGTCCCTCCATTACCGGTTTCCAGTTTGTTATGGGTCGAGCCTAGCGCGGCGGCAATGCTTGCACCATGCGCCGCGGGGCCTACACTGCCCTTCCATGTTTAAAGTGTCCGCATTGAGAACGATTGGCGCGGTCCTGGCCTTCGTGCGCAGCACGGTCCTGGCCTTAGTGCTTGGCACTCTGATGCCACCGGCTGCACGCGCGGAGTCCTACATCCTGGCCACGGCGACGACGGGCGGGACCTACTATCCCGTCGGCGTGGCCTTGGCCACATTGACCAAAGTCAGACTGGAAGCGGAGGGCGGCCCCACCTTGTCGGCGATCTCTTCGGCGGGATCGGCGGAAAACATCAAACTTTTGCGGGAAAGTCAGGTGCGCTTTGCCATCCTGCAAGGCATCTATGGTGCCTGGGCGTGGGACGGCAGCGGTGGTCTAGTCAACGAAGGGCCGCAACCTTACCTCCGCTCCGTCACCACCCTTTGGCCCAATGTGGAGCATTGGGTCGTGCGCAAAGCACTGGCAACGACAGGAACGGCATCGGACTTCGACAACCTCAAAGGCCGGCGTCTGTCCATCGGCGCCCGTAATTCGGGAACGGAAGGATCGGGGCGCGCGCTGCTCAGCCGTCTGGGATACGAACCCGATGAAGATTTCAGTCTCGTCAACCAGGGCTACGAACCGAGCGCCGACGGATTGCAGAACGGTACTTTGGAAGCAGCCAATCTTCCGGCCGGGCCGCCGGTGGCCGCCGTGACCCGCGTGTTCGCCGCCATGGGCGACCGGTTGGCGCTGCTGTCTTTCACCGACGAGCAAATGATCAGAGCCAACACACCCCATGCGCTTTGGGCGCGCTATGTCATCCCCGCCGAGACATACCCAGGGCAGGATGAACCGGTACAAACTTTGGGACAGCCTAATTTTCTCGCCGTACACGAAGATGTGTCTGAAGACGACGTCTACCGTATTGTCGAAACCGTATACGCCAATCTTCCCTTCCTGCGGGCGATTCATAAGGCGACAAACGCCATGAGCTTGGACAACGCGGTCGCGGGACTTCCAGTACCGGTGCATCCGGGTGCAGCGCGGTATTACCAAAACGCCGGACTAACCATTCCGCCAGAGTTGCTGCCGCCGGAAAGTCCTTGAGCGTGAGCGACGCGGCAGTTCCTCCCGTAGAGATTAATCGTCGTCCTCTCTGGCTCACTTATGGGGCCGCGGGGATTGCGGTTCTGCATCTCTATTTCAATTCCTTTTCGCCCTTATCGGAGCTGTGGACCTCCATGCTCCATTTCGGCCTGCTCGGTCTGCTGACGGCTTTAGTCATACCGGCACGGAAATCATGGACGGGCAAAGTGGCGCGGATGTTCGACATTGCGTTGGGCGTCATTGTCTTGACCGCCAGCGTTTATCTCATCTTCGCAGAAGACGCTTTTTATGCCCGTGGACAGTCTTTTGTTTTGTCGGATTGGATGTTTGTCATCCTCGCCGTTGTCTGCGCTTTGGAATTGACCCGGCGCACCACCGGATTGGTGATCCCTGTTCTTGCCGTTCTCGCCTTGACCTACACCGCCTGGTGGGGACGGGTCGTGCCCGGGGTCTTTCATTTTCCCGGTTTGACTTGGGAAACGGTGTTGTATCGCGCTGCCTATGGTGGCGACGGCATGTTCGGCACCATCGCCCGGATCTCCTGGACCTATGTGTTTATGTTCATCCTGTTCGGAACGGTGCTGCTCAAAAGTGGCGCGTCCGATGTGATTCTCGCCCTGGCTCGGGCAGCGGCGGGACGGTTCGTCGGCGGACCGGGTTTGGTGGCGGTGTTTGGATCGGGACTGATGGGCTCCGTTTCCGGTTCCGCCATCGGCAATACGGTATCCACCGGTGTGGTCACCATTCCCTTAATGAAGCAGTCGGGGTTCCCTGCCCGCACCGCTGCGGGCATTGAAGCCGCAGCCTCGACCGGTGGCCAGCTCATGCCCCCGGTGATGGGCGCCGGCGCCTTTCTCATGGCGACGTATACCGGGGAAAGCTATCTCACCATCATCGCCGTCGCCGCGCTGCCTGCGTTTTTGTATTTCTTATCGGTTGCTTTTCAGGTTCGCATCGCCGCGCTCCGGTACGGTCTGAAACGCGAAGAAACACCGTCGGAAACTTTAGGCCTCGCCAAAGGCTGGCCTGTCCTGTTGCCCATCGCCCTGCTGGTAACGTTACTCGTTGCCGGGTTTACGCCGACGTGGTCCGCCGGAGCCGCCTCCTTGGCCAGCTTGGTCTGTGCCCGGTTCGGCCCCCGTCCCTTGGGCGTCAAAGACCTTGTCGACACCTTGGCACAGGCCAGCCTGACGGCGGCCTCCATCGCCGTGTTGTTGATCGCGGTGGGTCTGGTGGTTTTGGCCGTGACCACGACGGGTCTTGGTCCGACGGTGTCGCAGATGATTATCACCTGGTCCGGCGGTAACTTGATCCTGACGCTGCTGCTGGTCGCCCTCGCCTCGTTGATTCTCGGATTGGGACTTCCCGTCACCGCCGCCTATGTGGTGCTGGCGCCGCTCGCTGCGCCCGCATTGGCCGACTTGATGCTGGATGCCAAACTGCTTGAAACATTGATGGCCGGCACTCTTAGTGATGGCGCGCGATCCGTTTTTATGGTGCTCATGCCGGACCAGGCATCGGCGCTCTTGGAACCCATGTCCCGGGATGTGGCCCTGGCCTTTTCGGCCGCCGTTCCACCCGAACTCAAGCCAACCATTGCAGAACAAGGATTGTCGGCAAGCGCCGTCGCAGCGTCGTTGTTGACGGCCCATATGATCGTGTTTTGGCTGTCACAGGATTCCAATGTCACCCCACCCGTTTGTCTGACCGCCTATGCGGCGGCCGGCCTGGCTGGCACCAAACCCATTGCGACGGGCTTCACCGCCTGGGCTTTTGCTAAGGGCCTCTACGTGGTTCCTTTGGTTATGGCTCTGACGCCACTCATCGGTGGAACCGGTATTGAAGTTCTACAGATCACGGTGGTGACAGCGATTGCTCTTTACGCCTTTGCCGGTGTTCTTCAGGGCTATTTGGAAGGTCCGTTGAGCTTTGTAGAACGAGTGGCAATGGCCGCCCTTATCGTGGTGTTGCTGTGGCCTCACGGATCACTCAGCGCTGATGGCCTTGCCATCGTGGGCATTCTTTTCATGATCTGGTTTACCAAACGACATGTCAGCCATGACTGACGCGGCAGCCGAGTTTGATCGTGGGTTAACCGCTCTCAATGCGGGAGACCAAAGCCAAGCGTTGTCGGGTTTTCTCATGGCCCTGGATCCGGAAACGCCGGCCCACCGCCAGAAAGCATTGGAAACGCTTGGGACTTCGGTTGGGTACACCACATTGCCTCAACCGGTTTTAGACGGCCTGGCAAGGTGCACCGAAGATCCCGTCGTCGACCTCCAACCCTTAGCCTTGGTTGTTAAGACACTTCTGGAACACCACGCGATGCGGTCCCGATGGCTCGATCTTTTGGATCAGGGTGACGACGTCTTGGAACACGCGCTGGCGGACGGCGTTTTTGATAGCATTCTCACCGACCCTATCATCCGCGCTGTGCTTAACACGGCCATCAACATTAGCCTCGACCTGGAAGACATTCTCACCAGTTTGCGCCGCCATGGATTGTCTTACGCGGTTAAGGGAAAGACATCCGTCCTACTCGACCGGCATCGCATGTTTTTCGAAGCGCTCTCTACGCAAGCCGAACGCACAGACTTTGCCTGGGCTGAGTCTGAGGAAGAAGATCAATGGTTGGAGAACGTTTCCAATGTAACTGATGGCCAACTTATTTTGAGTGCCTACCGACACGTTACGGAGTCCCCTATCCCAGCGCCGATGGCTTTGACGCGGGTGTCCGACGCGATCTCCCTTAAGGTGCAATCTCAATACGCGGCCTATCCCTATCCCCGTTGGGAGCGGCTTTCTCCCATCATTGCAAAGTCTCTGTACGTATTTTTAGCAGAGCGTTTTCCAAAAGAATCTTGGCTGGATCGTTTCAAAGAATCAGTAAACGGATTGAGCGCCGGTTGCGGCACGGACCGGGGAGCCTTGCAGCTTGCGAGATCGATCGAAGGTCTCGCTTTAACTGCGGTGGACTTAAGTGCCAGCAGTTTGACCTTCGCCAACGGTAAGACGAAAGATCTGGGTATCGCCAACGTGGCCTTTGGGCTTGCGGATATATTGGAACTGCCGTCCCTCGAACGGCGGTTCGACGTCATCGAGAGTTCGGGTGTGCTTCACCACATGGACGATCCTGCTGCTGGTTTGAAGGCGCTTTGCCGTTGTCTTGCGCCGGACGGTGTCATGCGCCTTGCCCTCTACAGTGAACGGGCCCATGCATCCGTCGTTGCTGCCCGTCAATGAATTACCGACGAAGACCTTAAGGATACAGCGGAAGGATTGCGCCTGGCCGCACCCTGCTTCGACTCTTACCGTCTGACCATGCGGCAAAGCGTGTCATGGAAACCCCGGAGTTTTTTGTTCTCAGCGGACTACACGACCTAATCTTCAACGTTCAAGAACATCGATTCACGACACCGGAAATCAAAGACCTGTTGGCTGGCGAACGGTTGACCTTTCTCGGCTTTGATCATGTCAATCCCATGGCATCCATTCGCTATGCGGAACAGTTCCCCGACGACAGCCATCAGACCAATCTGGACAATTGGGACCGCTTCGAGCAGAACCATGCCGACACCTTTGCCGAGATGTATCAGTTTTGGTGCCGTCCGGCGTAATGCTTGAGCCGTGTGAGTTTGTTTGATGACAGAAGGTTGGAATCCGGACGTTTATCTCCGTTACGAGGCTTATCGGGCGCGGCCTGCCCTCGATCTCATGGAACAGATCCATCTGGACGTGGATGGACCCATCGTCGATCTTGGCTGCGGGCCGGGTAACGTGACCAAACAACTCAAGGACAAGTGGCCGGAGCGGAGCGTTATCGCCATTGATAAGTCGGACACTATGCTGGCCAAAGCCCGCGACGCATTTGGCGAAGACGTCATCACCTGGCAACAAGGCGATATCGCCGCGTGGACGGCTGATCAACACTACGCCCTGGTGTTTTCAAACGCCGTGCTGCATTGGGTGGAAAATCATACTCAAGTATTGCCGCAACTGATGAACGCCGTGAAGCCGGGCGGGTGGCTGGCGTTTCAGATTCCGGTGACGGAAGATGCGGCCTATCAAAAATGCATCCGCGCGACCGTGCAGTCGGACAAGTGGCGGGACAAGCTCGCAGGCGTATGGATGTATAAGAATCCCATGGCGCCGGAACCGCTCTACGATCTGCTGACGCCAATGTGTTCGTCGGTGGATGTCTGGGTGACCGACTATCACCATGTTCTGGAAGGCGATAATCCGGCGGTGGATTGGATTATGGGCACGGGACTAACGCCCTATCTCGCCGTCCTCAATGACTCCGACAAGAAAGACTTCATCGCCGATTACAGCAAACGGATGGTAGCCGCCTATCCCAAGCAAGTGGACGGCAAAACACTTTTCTTGATGAAGCGGATTTTTGCTCTGGCGCGAAAGGCGTGAGCGCTGCTCAAGCAGCCGATTGGGTTATGGCCAGCGCCGTATCCCGCTCTCGCATACGGAACACCGCATCGAGCACTTCCTGCGGCGAAAGATCAGGGCGAACGGCCACTACGGCGTCTGCCGCCAGACGGCATTGGTCCACATAGTCCCGACCCGAGGCCCGGGCGTGAGAGAGGGCCCGCAAGACAATGCCCTGAACGTCGTCAAGCACGACATCGTTGCTTTTGTCTTCGATCTGCTTGGGCGCAACGAAGGGGATGACCGACTGAATATCCGCTGATCCGTCTTCGTTGGTCGGATTTGTACTGATCTGATTCATCGCCTCACCGTCTTACCCTATCTATTGTAGGTCGCATCCCCCACGACACAAGATGTCGGGGCTTGTTTGGCTCCTACCGGCGAGGCGCGCCGGCCCTGGCCGAATCGAATATCAGATTTAGACCGCTCGAATCGGCATTTTGCCGGCGAACGGAAGGCCTCTTTGTGACGGGTTATTGACCCTTTTTTGGCGCCTGCGATTGAGCTGCTTCCCCACGCGCTTTGCAGGCCGCCACAACCTCCCGCTTTTGATCGAGGGTCATGGTCCGCCAGGCCCCAATCTCCTTAACGGTGCGATGACAACCGATGCACATCTTGGTCTCGCGATCGACGGTGCAGACGCCGACGCAGGGTGATGCGGGCAAGTCCAAAGCTGGCTGCGGAGGAGCGGCTGGTGTATCCATGGCGCCCTCACCTATCCTGCCAGCGATGCCGATGCAAGCGGGGTATGATGCATTGACGGTGTGAGCAAGGAGAAAAATCAAAGTGACCGACGACGCGGAAACCCTGACCCAGCTGGGCAACAAGACGGACCTGCCCGCCTCGCCCGACGAGGCGGTTCTGGAAACCGTGCCTAACCCGCAAGCTGGATCCGATTATCTCGTGCGTTTCTCCTGCCCCGAATTCACCAGCCTCTGCCCCATCACCGGCCAGCCCGACTTCGCCCATCTGGTCATCGACTATGTGCCGGTGGACAAGATCGTTGAGTCCAAGTCGTTGAAACTGTTTCTCACATCCTTCCGTAACCACGGCGCCTTTCACGAAGATTGCACGGTGATGATCGGCAAACGCATTGTCGAAGCCACCGGTGCCAAATGGCTGCGCATCGGTGGCTATTGGTATCCCCGCGGCGGTATTCCCATCGATGTGTTCTGGCAGACCGGCGAAGCCCCGGAAGGATTGTGGATTCCCGACCAGGACGTGGCGGGGTACAGAGGACGAGGTTAAGTACCGATGTGGATCATGGTGGCCGGGCCGTACAAGTCAGGCACAAAGACCGAGGAAGAACGTGCCGACAATTTACGCCGTTTGAACGAGGCCGCCGTTGACGTGTTTGATCGCGGCCATACACCCATCATCGGGGTCAATCTCGCCTTGCCGGTGATACAAGCGGCGGGGGAAGACAGATATGACGAGATGATGACCTCCTGCCACGTCCCGTCGTCGCGCCACTTGTAGAAATAGTACTGAACCGAGCTGCGCGGCGGAAACTCGCCGGGCAGCATGCGCCACTGGCAGCCGCTGCGGGCCATGTACAGGATCGCGGTCATCACTTCCCGCATATCCGTCTTGCGCGGGCGGCCCAGAGCCCTTGCGGGCGGCATATGGGGTTCGATCACGCACCATTCGGTATCGCTCAGATCGCTTGCGTAGCGGTGCGCCTCGCGCTCATATTTCTCACGAGTGGCGTCAGTCCACATCTTGTTATCCTCCTTGCTGGCGAACACAACAAGGGAATCACAAGGGACTGATTCCACTCAATTCTTTTTCGGTCAGGCTCTGAGATTCCCCAATACGAGCGGATGCGACAGAAGTCTTGAACTGGAGAGTTTTAGCCAAAAGGCGAACAGGGTGGTTTTACCCGCCTTGGATCATCAGGAACTTTCACCTGTAATACTGATCTGAATTTTAGGGGATGCACATGTCCAGATTTGACGGCCGGGTTGCCCTGGTGACCCATGCAGACGGTGCGACGGGGCAAGCCATCTCAGCGCTGCTGGAAAAAGACGGTGCGACGGTGGTCAAGGCCGATTTCGACGTCACCACCGTGGACGGCTGGGAAAGCGGTTTGGCTAAGCTGGGGGATGAGCACGGCCGCCTCGATATCATTGTCACCGTGTCCGAAGCCAAATACGACCAGCCCACCAACATTGCCGATACCACCTTGGAGCAGTTCCAAAGCGTCAACCGGGACAATATCGAACACACTTTTCTCGCCACCCGCTATGGCGTGGTGAAAATGCGCGAGTTCGACAACGGCGGCTGCATCGTCAATGTGGCGCCGGCGACGGCCATGGTCGGCGTCGCAGGCCAGGCCGCGTTTTGCGCATCCGCCAACGGCATTCGCATGATGACCCGCGCCTCGGCGCTGTCCTGCTGCGAAGCCAAGGACCGCATCCGCATCAACTGCGTCCAGGCCGGGCGCATCGAGGGCACGCCGGACGGCGAGGTGATGGCGGACTCACAGATTCCATTGGGACGGGCGGGAACCGTGGATGACATTGCAGAAGCCGTGGCTTTTCTCGCCTCCGACGAAGCCTATTACATCACCGGCTACATCCTGCCCGTGGATGGGGGGATGTTGGCTGCTTAGTCGCTGACAGCCTCTTAACTCTCAAACTTGGTCAGATCGACGGTCAGCAGTTCGGGATTGTCCCGCTCGATGCGGGCGTAATACTCGGCCGGCAGTTGGTGCACGCCATCCAGCTTCTTGCCGCTCCAAATGGCGAACATGTGACCGGGGATGTCGCCCATTTGCAGCCAGCGTGGATAGGGAAAAACGTAGCCGCCGCTGGTGCCCATAGGCAGGCGTGTCACGGACGGGTCCTCGAACAGAGAGCGGGCTGTCCAGTTGTGAGAGGTCTCAATGAACGGCGTGAACCAATTGTCGGGCGGCACGCGAATCTGTTCCGCTTTAACAATGTCGTCGTCGATGCGGAACACAGTGCTGGTGGGTGTGTATCCCTCTCCCGCACGGTCCAGTGGATGTTTCCCTTCTGGGGCCCGGGTCCTCCGTGAGGATGGTTGGCTCCGTCTTGATCATCTCTTCCGTGACGGGGTTGTAGACCTGGTCAATGAATTCACCGGTCACTGGATGGCGGGGATAGGACGTGTTGTGCCCATGCACCCGATAGACGTGGGTGTCGATCCGCTTGTGGTGGGAGAACTCGATGCCTTCGTAGCGGATCACGGGCTCAACCTTTCGGCCCTCGGCGACAATGAACATGGTGAAGTGATACCAAAGCAGCACGTCTGCTTCGTCGGCCAGATCGCGGTAAATGCGAAACTCGTTGGTCAATTTATCGACGGGATTGTTGTAGGCGAAAATTTCCGAACGCACCCGGCCTTCCGACGGTGGCATGTATGTGGTTTCCGCATGACCGGACGCTTGCGCCGAGCTGAACGAGGCGAGCGCCGCACTCGCCCCCACCGCCGGAGCGATCATTGCGTTGCGACGGGTCAGTGTTTGCGAGTCCCCGCCACCGAAGGCGCGTTTCATAATGTCGAGCACGGAAAGGTCTCCTGTGAACTATTATGTGTGATCGATGATCACTTTGCCGATGCCGTCGTGCCGGCGTTGAAAGCGAAATGCTTCCGGTGCGTCTTCGAATGGAATCCGGCCCGATACAATGGCTTCTAAGCCGTTAGCCCCATAGGCGTCGGCCATGTCCTGCAGCATGCGCACGCTGGCGTTGCTGATCGCCTTCATGGTGATGTTCTTCATGTAGAAGCCAGGCATCCTCGGCAGTTGTTCAGGTAAACCTGCCGTGCCGATCATAACGACGTAGCCGTTGACGGCGGTTCCCATGAGGGATTGATCCAGTGTTTCCCGGCCGACGTTTTCCAGCACGATGTCGGCACCATGGCCATTGGTGGCCTCCATCACCGCTTCGCCCCAGTTGGGAACTTTGCGATAATTGATGCCGATGTCGGCGCCGTGTTTTTTCATGTCTTCCAGTTTGTCGTCACTGGACGAGGTGACCACCACGGTCGCGCCGCTGGCCTTGGCCAACTGCACGCCAAAGGACGACACCCCGCCGGTACCGAGGGACAGGACAATGTCGCTGGGTTTGACCTGGGCCACTTCGTAAAGGGCATGCCAGGCGGTCACGCCGGAAGACACAAAACAAGCCGCCGTTACCGCGGAAACGTTGTCCGGGAGTATGACCAGGGAGTAGTCGGGCAGCACGGCCATTTCCGTCAGCCAGCCGTCTATGTTGTTGCCCACATCGCCAATGTAGGACTGCTCCGGGTCCCATTTGCCGTCGACCCAGGCGGAGAAGTGGCAGGCCGTGACCCGGTCACCCGGTTTGACCTTGGTAACACCCTCTCCGACCTCCGCCACTGTGCCGCCACCTTCGCTCAAAGGAATACGGGTATCGGGCCGCCGCCCCGGCGGAAACGGAAAACGGTTTGAGATGAGTCCGTGATCGCGAGCGTTGATGGAGGTGGCTTCCACACGCACCAGCACTTCGCCCGGTTTCAGGGTGGGCATGGGTCGTTCAACCAGACGCAAGGACTCTATGCCTGTCTGGTCGCCGATTTCCCACGCCCGATAAGTGCCATTGTTTTGCGCCAACTGTTCATTGGCTGAGGTTGTGCTGGCACCCATCAATGCGCCCGTGGCTCCAGCCGCCACGGACAAAGCGTCCCGTCTACTCACCATTTGAAGCGTCCCCCTGAAAAAATTTGCTCGTTCGGTTCATTAAAAATTCTCCCGAACGGTATCACTGTAGGACCAGGTCTCCCATGAAAACCGTAGCCGAAGAGTGGCCACACTTGCTGTCCCAGTTTGGACCAACGGACAAGA
This sequence comes from Rhodospirillaceae bacterium, assembly GCA_965207985.1. Lineage (GTDB taxonomy): Bacteria > Pseudomonadota > Alphaproteobacteria > Rhodospirillales > Rhodospirillaceae > CBDBND01. The sequence goes on from CBDBND010000034.1 coordinate 348,094, forward strand.
CTGTCATGCTGCATTTGAACGACTGGGGGAAACGCCATGGGCGCGTTGGACGGAAAGGTTGCCATCATCACCGGCTGCACGGCGGCCAGCATCGGCCGGGCCTGCGCCATGAGCATGGCCCTTCAAGGCGCCAAGGTGGTGGTCACCGGCCGCACCGAGACTGGGGGCCAAGAAACCGAACGGCTGGTCAATGAAGCGGGCGGAGACGCGTTGTACGTCCGTCAGGACGTCACTTTGGCAGAGGATTGGGAGCGGGTTGTCCAGACCACGCTGGATATCTACGGACGCATTGACACGCTCATCAACAATGCCGGCGAAGCCATCGTCAAGGCCATCGCTGACCTCACCCATGACGACCTCCTGTTCCTGCGCCGGGTCGATTTGGACGGTCCGTTCTTGGGCATGAAGTACGTCTGGCCGCAACTCATTGCAGCAGGCGGCGGTGTGATCCTCAATATGAGTTCCATCGTCGGCCAGAAAGGCATGCCCCAAGGCACGGCCTACGGCGCCATCAAAGGCGGTCAGCTTGGTCTCACCCGCGCCGGTGCGCTGGAGGGCGCACCCCACAACATCCGGGTGGTGTCCGTTCATCCGGGGATGATCTGGACCGCAGGTGTACCTGACGTGCTCGGCCCCAAGTACGAGGAGATGAAGCCCACCATCGCCGCCCGCCTACCTTGGGGGGAAATCGGTGAACCGGAGCACGTGGGTGATGCCTGTGCTTTTCTGTGCACGGATGCCGCCAAATACATCACCGGCTGTGAGTTCAACATCGACGGCGGAGCCGGCGCAGGCTGACTTTTCTGGCTCATTTCTGCGCTTTTTCAGCCCAGCCTGAAACTTCTTTGACCACGGATTGCATACGTTTTTTGACCACGGATTGCATCCGATCCGGCATGCTGACGCATCTATTCGCCACAAGCGGCGAGAATTTTGAGCTTGGTGCCGCAACGAAGGAGATGTGTTTGTCATGGATGCAGAACAAATGGCCCCGATTTTTATCATTATCAGCCTCGCTATCGTTGGCGTGTTTTTCCTGCACTACCGGCATAAGACCCGGTCGCAGGTTCAGGAAACCATTCGTGCCGCTTTGAACAGCGGCTCCCAACTCACGCCGGAACTGATTCAATCTCTCGGTGAACCGGCCGCGCCCAAGCACGGAGATTTGCGCCGTGGGGTGATTCTGATGTGCATCGGTGGAGCTCTGTTTATCAGCGGAGTGCTAGCGGGAATTTTTGGTGAGGATCCCGGCGGCGCAGTGTTCTTCATGGTGATCTCCACATTTCCCATTCTGGTGGGCCTCGCCTACCTGCTGCTGTGGAGGTGGACTCGCGCGAGCAAGGATGAATAAAGCAACGACCGGACTCTTTTCGGCACATGCCGGCATCAGACGAAGACCTGATCGCACACGTCCTCGCCGTCAACGACATGACGGCGTTCGGCGATCTCGTGGAACGCTATCAGGAGCGCGTGCGGCGCACGTTGCTGCGTTTGACCGCGGGCGACCAGATGCTGGCGGACGACTTGGCGCAAGACACGTTCATTCGAGCTTACGACAAACTGTCCACCTATCGTGGGCCGGGGTCTTTCGGACCGTGGTTGTCGCGCATTGCGACAACGTTGTTTTTACAGCTCAAGCGCAAGGACAAGACAGCGCGGACGGCATTGGCGGAACTGGCTGTGGAAGAGGTACCGGTGACGCGCCAGCCGGAAGCCGCAGCGATGGATTTGGACAAGGCATTGGCCGTGCTCAAACCGGACGAACGGACGGTGATCGTGCTATGCTTCGGCGAAGGTATGAGTCATTCCGAAGCGGCCGAGGCAACCGGAATGCCGCTGGGAACGGTGAAATCCCACGCTTTGCGGGGTCGCCAAAAAATGCGGCAAGCTCTTGGTGAAGAAAAAGCGTGAGGGGAATGGATAAAAGACATGAGCGATAAAACGGAAAATAATCTGGAAGCGCCTGAACGGGACGATTGGTTGAGCGCCGTCTTTGCTGCAGCCGCCGGTCCGGTGATTGACATGGCCTTCGTCGATCGGGTTCTGGCCCGTATGCGCAAGCGTCAACGGGTGCGCACATTGGTCATCGTCGGCACCATGATCGGTGCTGGTGCGCTGACCTTGTGGCAGCTGTCCGGCTTGGCCGCAACACTGCCGGTATTTGAAACTGTGGCCTTAAGGGCACCGGAATGGCTGACCTTCGACCCCCTGTCCTCTGTTGTTTTAGTTGCCGCGCTTGTGGGCCTGACGGCGTGGATGGTCACAGAAGAGGCTTGAGACATCTTTCCAGGTGACAGTCCCCGTTTCCTTGGCTAGGCAAGAGCGAATACCAGCTGAGGACGACACAGCATGGCCACCATAAAAGGCGGTATGGATTCCGACACCCAAGGACTTGGACGAACGTGCCGCCGTGGCAAAATTTTGCATCGAAGAGGAAGGGTTCACCGTTCCCATGGTGCTGGACACCATGGAAGACGATCTCTTGAAATTGTATGCGGGCTCTCCGGAAAGGCTGTACGCCATCGACGCCAGCGGTGTAATCACGCACAAATCTTCCGTTGGGCCGTTTGATGACGAGGATGTGGAAGCCTGGCATGATGCCTTGAAAGCGCTGGTCAACTAGCCGGTATACAACACAGGGGGATGCATTGGGGGCGCCAGTGGGTGCATTGGACGGCCGGGTAGCCATCGTCACCGGAACCACCGCGGACAGTATTGGACGGGCTTGCGCCATTGCTCTGTCAGATGCCGGCGCCAAAGTCATCGTCACCGGACGCGGAGAGGTCGGCGGCAAGGAAACCGAACGGCAAATCTTGGAGCGCGGCGGGGATGCCCTCTACGTGCGTCACGACGCCACCAGCGAAGACGATTGGAACACGGTCGTCGACACCTGCATGGACCGGCATGGCCAGCTCGACATTCTGTTGAACAATGCCGGGGAGTCCAGAGGCGGGCCGATTGAAAAGCTGAGCCTGGACGATCTTCATTTTCTTTGGCGAATCAACGTGGAGGCGCCGTTCCTCGGCATGAAATGCTGCTGGCCCCATCTCGAAAAAAGCGGCCACGGCGTCATTCTCAATATGTCGTCTTTGACGGCGCAGCAACCGGGCGTCGGGGTCATCTACGGGCCTTCGAAAGCGACCCAGAACGCGCTCACCCGCGTTGCCGCCATGGAAGGGGCAAAGGTCGGGATCCGTGCCGTTGCAGTGGTGCCCGGCTTTACCTTTACCGATGGCGTTCTGGACAGCATGGGCACGGACACGGAACGCTACAAGGAGCCCCTTGCTCAACGTGTCTGGATGGGGGAATGGGGCGAGTCCAAACACGTGGCCGATGCGTGTGCGTTTCTCGCCTCCGATGCGGCGAAGTACATCACCGGCGTGGAATTCAACGTGGACGGCGGCGGCATCGGGCAAATGCCCAATCACGGCGGCAAGCGCAAATCCTTCGGGTTAACGTCGTCATAGGAAATGAAAACGGACACCAGTGTATGAACAGGCTATCCGGCAAGACAGCGTTTATCACCGGTGCCGCCCGTGGCATCGGCAAAGAGATCGCCAAGAAATTCGTTTCCGAAGGTGCGACGGTGTGTCTTGGCGACATCGACGAAGATGCCGGATTTGCCTTGGCCGAAGACCTGGGCCCGCCCACCTTCTTCGCGCCCATGAACGTCACCGAAGAGGCTCATTGGCGCGAGGTGATGGAACAGATCCTGGTGCGCCATGACCGTCTAGACATCCTGGTCAACAACGCCGGTGTGCTGGAGACGGGCACTATCGAAGACACGGACCTGGACGTGTGGAACCGCATCCTGGAGGTCAACACCACCAGCACCTTTCTCGGCTGCAAGATGGCGGTGGAGACCATGAAGGACTCCGGCGGTGTGATCGTCAATATGGCCTCCATGGCAGCGGTGCGGCCGCGCTCGCCCACCCTCGCCTATTCGGCCTCCAAGGCCGCCATCGTCAATCTGACCAAGACGGTGGCCCTGCACTGCGCCGAGCAGAACTACAACATCCGCTGCAACGTGGTGCTGCCCGGCGCCATCGATACGGAGATGATCTACAGGAACAAGACCGCCGATCAGTCGGATGAGGAGTTCATAAACTCAGTTGAAGCCCGCTATCCCATGGGCCGCCTGGGCACGCCGGAAGAGGTCGCCGCTGGGGTGGTGTTCCTAGCGTCAGACGAAAGCCGTTTCATGACCGGCACGCAGCTGCGCGTCGACGGCGGTGGGTCGATCTAAATCAGAACAGATCGGCATCCATCTGCAACTGTTCGAAGTCCGGGCTATTTCCCGCTAAGCCAGCGCCGGAGACATAGCCTTCACCGGACGCGGTTTCGATTGACTGGCTGGTGCCGCCGACCGACGTGACCAGGGAATAGCTCCCCGACTCACCGTTGAAATTACGCACGGACAAGTAAAAGGTGTCCGACGTTTCCGGCGTGAATGTGATCTGGGCATTGAGCCCTGTGCCGCTGTTGTCGTCCTGGGCGACGAAACAACCGTTGGCATCGCGCAGCACCAGGAACGGATCGGGCAACGTGAGGCCGGTACCGGAATCGGCGCCTTGCACTTCGAAGATGTATTGGGTGCCGGCGGTCAGATCGATGGCGATGAAATCCCGGTCGCCCACCGGATCCAAATCCCCTTCGAAGGTGTCGTTGGGGGAGATTTGTGCCGTGGTCGAAGTGTCGCCGGCCACATCCATGTCGTTTTCGGAAATGGTCTGCCCAGGCTCGGACCCGCCTCCGCCGTCTCCGGTGCCGTCACCATCGCCGTCGCCATCTCCATCACCGGTGCCGTCTTCTTCCGTCCGCTCACCGGGAGAGGAGTTCAGCGTATACGTGCCAGTCGCATCGCCGAACGCGCGCACCTCCAAGTAGTAAGTGGCGGAAATGTCCGGCGTGAACACGATTTGAGAATTCACTCCCGTGCCGCCATCATCATTCTGCTGAAGAAAAGTCCCGTTGCCGTCGCGCAGAACCAGGAAAGGATCGTCCAGCGTGCCGCCATTGGTGTCTACGCCTTCCAGATCGAAGGTGTATTCCGTTCCCGCGGTCAGTTCGACGCGGACCCAATCCCGGTCGGCGCATTCCCGGACGGCGAAAGCGCCCTCAACCTGGCCGCGGCCAGGTTGAGGCACATCGCGGGAACCAAATGGTCCGCCAAACGATACCTCAACATGAAACTGCTCAAGGAAAAAACGATGATCGCCTGACCGGATCAGACCACCAGCCCAAAACAAATGTGCGAAAGATTCTGGACACTACCTCAACCGATAAACGGCGGCGAAATTGGAACTGTATTTGTGTATAAACTGTCTGGAGTCATGTTCTATGGGACATGCTGTGAGCCCCGATAATTCGACCATGTGACGTTGGAGTGCAGACTAGGGTGTGAACCCAATTCAATGTCTTGATTTTACCTAAGCAGGTGTGATTCACAGCCTCTTTTATTGGAGGCAAGAGTGGCACGGTTTGATTTGACAGATGAGGAGTGGTCGGTGATCGGCCCACTTCTTCCCAAACAGGGGCGCGGTCCTCAGCGTAAGGATGACCGTCAGGTCTTGAACGGTATCTTCTATATTCTGCGCACGGGTGCCCCATGGCGGGACTTACCGGAGCGTTACGGCCCGCGGACCACGGTCTATAACCGCTACACCCGATGGGGTGAGCGGGGTGTATGGCAAGGCATTTTCGATGCTCTTGCCAAGCAGTGCGAGGACAGTCTGATCTTCATTGACAGTTCCATCGTCAAGGCTCACCGCGCAGCGGCAGGGTCAAAAAAGGGGGCTTGGCAGAAGGTATTGGACGCTCACGCGCGGGTCGCACAAGTAAGGTTCACGCGGCCGTAGATGCCAAGGGCCGCCCGCTCCGGCTGGACATCACCGGCGGGCAGGTCCATGACAGCCAAGCCATGGGCTCTTTCCTGGATTGGGAAAAGGCCCCGCTCGCCATCGTCGCTGATAAGGCCTATGGCACCGCCAAAATCAGGCAGCAGATCGCCGATGAAGGAGCGCTGGCTGTCATTCCTTCAAAGAGCAACGCGCGTCATCCTATCCCGCACGATCCAAACCTCTATGCCCAAAGGACCATCGTCGAGCGGTTCTTCTGCAAGATGAAAGACATGCGCCGATTAGCAACGCGCTTCGAGAAATCAGCCAAAAACTTCCTCGCAATGATCCAACTCTTCGCCATAAAATGCTGGATCAATTGAGTCCACACCCTAGAGGAAATGACTAGATCAATTAAGCGATCTAGTTTTTTACGAATAGCATTTTATTTTGTCAGACCAAACATTGACTGAGTGAATCTATACCGATTCATTTGGTTAATGTAGACCACAACTCTACAATTTGTTTCAGGCAGCTTATGACGTGGACTACAACCGGATATAGTCTTTATTAAGTACGCATTATGATTAGAGTAAATATGTGAGTGGAGCGCAAGATAGCTGACAGCGAAAGACCGAGCCAAATACGAAATAAACTCAATAATTCCAAGATTGAACTGCCAAGGGGCGTCCATTCAGATTATGTTTTGGACCAACGCAATGTTCTATCACGATTCGCGACGGCTTTGATGAAGCGAACAGAACTCCGACTTAAATGAGTATCGAAGGTGTCGAAACTTGAGATTACCAATCACAGCCGCCGGGAGTTTCTAGTCGGTGGTTTGGTGGCCGGTGCGGGTCTAACTCTCGGTGTCCACATTCAGGGCCGAGCGCTGGTAGAAGCTGCCCACGCTGCTACTGAAGTCAGTGAATCGCTGCCTAGTCCATCCAGTTTCGAACCTAATATCTTCATCCGCATTGGAACTGATAATTTGGTTACCGTTCTGTCCAAACACGTGGAAATGGGTCAGGGCGTTTATACCGGCTTGGCCACTCTGGTGGCCGAAGAACTCGATGCGTCCTGGACACAAATAAGGGTGGTAGGTGCTCCTGCCAACGCTTCGTTGTATAGCGATTCAATTTGGGGGGAGCAGGCCACTGGCGGTAGCACGTCCATGGCCAGTTCCTTCGCACCTATGCGTCAAGCAGGGGCCGTTGCCCGTCAAATGCTGGTGGTCGCCGCCGCACAGAAATGGGGCGTGGCCGAAAATGAGATCACAGTGCGGGAAGGTACAGTACATCATAGCGAGTCCGGGCGCTGGGCACGCTTTGGTGAGCTGGCAAATCTGGCCGCCGAGCAACCCGTCCCCGACAATGTAATCTTAAAAACCCCCAATGAATTTCGTCTCATTGGTACGCATTTGGCGCGTACAGATGGTGCGGACAAAATCAGCGGCTCGGCGAGATATACACAGGACGTTCAACTGCCTGGCATGCTAACCGCTGTCGTTGCACACGCGCCACTATTCGGGGCCACACTCAAGTCGTTTGATACGACCGAAGCTATGGCTATTGAGGGTGTTGTTGACGTCGTTGGCGTTCCCACGGGCGTTGCGGTTCTGGCACGTGATTTCTGGACTGCGAAGAAAGGCCGTGACCGCTTGTTCATCGAGTGGGATGACAGCACAGCGTTTAAGCGCAGCTCTAATGAAATTATAGCTGATTACAGGCAATTCGCTACAGCACGTGGTGCCATTGCCCGGAAGGACGGTGATGCAGATCAGGCCATCGATGTAGCTGCAAAGGTCGTAGAGTCGGATTACGAATTTCCGTTCCTGGCACATGCGTCCATGGAGCCCATGAACTGCGTCGTGCGATTAACGCCCACCATATGCGAGATCTGGAACGCGTCCCAATTGCAGACACGAGATCAAAAAGCGGTGGCGGCCGTAACCGGGTTGTCTCCTGAACAGATCAAGATCTACCTGCAATACGCTGGTGGTGCCTTTGGCCGTCGTGGCACGCAGGACCACATCATCGAGGCCGTAACCATAGCGCAGGCAATTGACGGAAAAGCTCCGGTTAAATTGGTTTGGACCCGTGAAGACGATATGCGGTCAGGAAGATACCGTCTCATCTACTTTCATCGTTTAAGAGGCGGATTGGACAGCGACGGCAATCTGACGGCGTGGCAGCACAGAATCGTCGGACAGTCGATCGCTACACAAGAGTCCTTCGAATACATCATCAATGGTGTGGATATATCGTCCGTGGAAGGCGCGAACAATCTGCCATATCAGATCCCCAACACTATGGTGGATCTTCATTCAACGAAAAACGACGTGCCAGTGCTGTGGCATCGTGGGGTCGCTGGGACCCATACAACATTTGCAATGGAAACCTTTGTTGACGAGCTTGCATCAGCGGCAGGTCGAGACGCGGTGGAGTTTCGCCGTCATCTGCTAGGAGATCATTCGCGTATGCTTACCGTGCTTGATGTAGCGGCGAAGCGGGCTGAGTGGGGTACGCACATGAAACCAGACCGTGGCCGCGGCATCGCCGTGCGCGAATACGCGGGGACCTGCCTGGCCCAGGTCGCTGAAGTCAGTCTGCGTGATAACAGCGAATACACTGTTGACCGGGTGGTCATGGCAGTTGACTGCGGCACGGCCATCAATCCAGATGTGATCCATGCTCAGATGGAGGGTGGTACGAGTTTCGGATTGTCCTCAGTTTTCGCCGAGGAGATGGTGCTAAACAAAGGCCGCGTCGAGCAGACAAACTTCGACAGCTATGCCGTGCTGGGGATCGACAAAATGCCGGACATGGATGTGCACATCATCGATTCCTTTGAGCCGCCTACCGGCGTGGGTGAAATTGCGGTCATGCCCATCACGGCAGCCGTGGCCAATGCTTTGTACTCTGTCACCGGCCGCCGACACTACAAACTGCCTATCAACCAAGCATAGCCGCGGCTAAGCAAGGAGAGTCTTAACAGGACCCTTATCTGCCTATTGCCAAGGATAGGTCCGCAGGTGTTTGGCAATGAGGTTACGGGCATCTGGATGAGTCTGGTAATCGATAGCCAGAATGCCGTCGCTGTGTACAAGTCCAACTTCACCGTTTTTGCTTGATAATGGTCCGTGAGGCACCCCGCCGGGGCGAGAGTTGAGGTGGTCCTGGAAAATCGGACAGTTGTTTAAGGTGTATTCCCCCGGTTACGGAGGAATACGAGATGACGAAGCGACGGAAGTTCACGCCTGAGTTCAAGGCGAAGGTGGCGCTGGAGGCGCTACGTGGCGACCGGACGATCCAGGAGATCGCGGCGCGCTATGAGGTTCACCCCAATCAGGTCAGCACATGGAAGCGCCAGGCCATGGACGGCCTGGGCGATGTGTTCTCGAACGGCGTGGAGGCGTCCCGCCGGGACATTGAGGCCGAGGTCCACGATCTTCATGCCAAGATCGGCCAGTTGACGGTGGAGCGGGATTTTTTGGCCAAAGGGCTCAAGCGATGAGCCGGCCGGAGCGCAAGGCGATGGTGCGCCGCGACGTTTCCGGTCTCAGCTTGAGCCGTCAATGCGAGATACTGTCGATCAGCCGATCATCTCTCTATTACAGGCTGCGGGGCGAGAGCCCGGCCAACCTGGCGCTGATGCGGCGCATCGACGAGTTGTTCCTTAAACATCCGTTCTATGGGTCCCGTCAGATGGCCCGTCATTTGCGCCGCGAGGGGGGTGTCGTCGGCCGTCACCGGGTTCGGCGCCTCATGCGCCTGATGGGGCTGGAGGCGATCTACCGGGCGCCGAAGACGAGCACGCCCCATCCCGAACACCGGGTCTATCCGTACCGTCTCAAGGGCCTCGCCATCGAGCGCCCCGACCATGTCTGGTGCGCCGACATCACCTACATCCCGCTCAGGCGCGGCTTCCTTTATCTGGTCGCGGTGATGGACTGGGCGAGCCGCCGGGTCCTGGCCTGGCGGCTGTCGAACACCATGGATGCCCGGTTCTGCGTCGAGGCCTTGAATGAGGCGCTCGACACCTCCGGCAGGCCGGAGATCTTCAACACCGACCAGGGCAGCCAGTTCACCAGCTTCGAGGTCACCGGCCGCCTCAAGGAGGCCGGGATCACGATCTCCATGGACGGGCGCGGCCGGTGCATGGACAACATCTTCATTGAGCGACTGTGGCGCTCTCTCAAGTACGAGGCGGTTCACCTGCACGAGCTGACCGACGGCTTCCACGCCGAGAGGGTCATCGGCGAATGGATCGGGTTCTACAACACCGAGCGGCCCCATTCGTCGCTCGGAGGCAAAACGCCGGCGGAAGCCTACGCGGCGGGGCAGCCTGTGGATATGTTGGACAAGACTACCGCCTTGCCCACATCCCCACAGGCCCAACAACAGAAATCAAATATGATAAACAGGATTCTGGCGGCATGATCAGACAGCGGAATACACCTTAGATAAGCCGTCAGACTGTCCAAACAAGTGGGACCACCTCAAGTAATAGGTTCCGGCCGTTGCCGTATACCCTGGTTCACCACCCACTATCCCAATATTGACGTCGCCGCAAATGACAAAACCTTCCTCTCGTATGGGATGTACTTCGATACCTTCGGCGTGCCAGCCCGCCATCAACCCCGTTAGACGGGAAGCGGCGCCGGTATTAGGGTCCTGCCGTAAGACCTTAACAAAGATTCCGGGAGGAAGTGCTACGGAGGGCTTAGACACGGCGAGCGGATCGAACCAGTCCATTTCCCATGTGTCCAGTGCCGGCACAGTCTGACTGGTTTGCGCTTCAGTTGTCGATCGATCGGCGTCAATATACTTCGGCCTGTCGTTGAATATAGCGTATAGCCGGCAGCCTTCACGCGACTCCCAACCGCCTTGCACGACGCCCTTGGGGTAATAGCTAAACCCGCCGTTTTCCAGCATGTGCTCGCCAATACGAAGGTCACCGCTCAGAACGAACAAGTCTTGATTGGCGAGGCAGTAGCCGGAACCTTTCCAGGACCAGCCGCCGGGAATGTCCAAAACGGCAGTCACCGCTCCGCTTTCATCGTCTTGGTTAAGCACTCGGATATCGATACCGTCGGGCAGGCCTTTCGGTCGCCAAGGTTGAGGCACCAAATCGAATGCCCTGACATTCTCGGTCTGTTGTCGCGCCATGCTCTTCTCCTGCATCGTGTTTGGCTGAGACGCCGGTTTCGAACTTCACGCTCACAGCAAAACGTGAGGATGGCGAATCATCGCATACCATAACCGAGATGGGTTGTGGTCAAGCTAAGTGTGGCACCTTCCGCCCGAAGCAACAAACGGGCGGAAACGCGCGTCACCATCATAGATTTGTCTTTAGGGCGCAGCGTGACTGGTGCTCTCTGATCCCCCCCAAATGAGAGTCCCGTTTACGCCATCCACGTTCCCACAGCTTTTTAAGAGGTGAGGGTGCTGATTTCTTGCGCCACCCGCTGGCCTGACCAAAGCGCTCCGTTCATTGATCCTTCAGTGTCCGGAGCGGTGTGCTCTCCGGCAAAGTGAATACGCCCCTCGGGGACGGTAAGGTTCCTTTGGTGACCTGTAAAAAGCGTAAACTTAGGATTTACGGATGCGCTAGCGTGGGCCACAGAAGAAGGCTCTTCTAACGCCCTAACAACAATCGTGTGCAGATAGTGCATTTTGGCTGGCCGAGGCGTCAGATCCAGCGACCCCATGGTTGCAAATTAGCGTTTTCAAGCCAGTTGCCGCTAGCAAAGTAGAGTTCTACTTGCATTTTGCCGACGTCTGAGTCCGAGAAATCAAAATCTATTAGCTTGTTGCCGCGGGCAAACCAAACTGCACCGGTACGGGTTGCCTGCAGCCCGTGGGGTTCATCACCTTCGCGGAAAATATAGGTCCCAGGAAGGACCTGACCGGCCATGCCCATGAGATAATCTCCTTCCAGTAAGACCAGTTCCTCCCAAGTCTCGTGTGCTTCGAGGCGCGGATCAGACCAACCGGCAGCCTTTTAGCTGAGTAGGGTATAAGCCGTTGTTACCGGATCCTCGTGCAACATCTTATAAAACACCTTAGAGTCCGTTTCCGTGGCCGTCCGGCCCTTGAAGTCGGGAACTGGGACCCAAGGTATGGCGCAAACGTCTGCAGCGTACGCGGCAGAGTTTTCTGTTCCTGAACTCTCCCCGGATTTACCACCCAAAGAACTGTGCACTCCTCGGGTGCTGTCATCTTTTGCACCGGTGTACCGGTGGGCAGATAAAGATAACTTCCCCTTTTCATCGCCCAGTCATCGATTGTAAGCGCGCCGTCCAATACAGGTATTTCCAAGTCATTGGACCATGGCACCGAGGGCTGCCAATACCAATAGGCAGCAAACTGGACGAGACGCGTTTCCGCTCCTATCCCCGGTTCGGCGCTGAGCTACGCAGAACGTGACCCCACTTCGGCAGGAGCTAAAGGATTTGGGGTCAGGAGGAGTTTCGAAAGCTCCAGAAATTCAACCCGTTCTCGACTCATTTGGCTGTGAAATTTGCACGCATTGGGTCACACCGGGGTAACAAAAGAGCCTGTGTTTGGATGAAACGGGTTGAAAGAAATACTCTTATTTTACTTTGTAGCCCTACGCCTTTTGTCCGATGGTCATCCACCAGGGATAAGCGCCGAAAAAGTAATCCACGTCCGTGCTCCAGCCGGTGAGCTGGTTGGGCAAGCCTTCCTCTCTCACGTCTGAGAATCCCGCCGTATTCAAAATTTCCTTCCGGTCCAAAGAAAAGAACAGCGGAATGAACGGATCCTCCATGCGCCGGCCGGTGGAGTCCAACAAGAATTCCGAGAGTGGGTGATAGTCTTCGTTCAGCACTTTAAACGGCGGCGATTCCATGATGGCGAAGATGCCACCCGGCTTGAGAATGCGCAGGGCTTCCCAGGCAATCTCATCCATCGCCCTGCGATTGACCTCGTGGTACAGCCAAATGGCCGTCACCAAGTCCACGCTGTTGTCTTCAAAAGGCATGTCCTCGGCCAGCGCCTGCACAAAGTGCACGGCTTTACCCCGTTGTTCCGCCAACTTATGCCCATACTTCAGTTGTGGCGCGGCGTAATCCACGCCGTACACTTTGGCCTCGGGATACAGATCGCAATAGGGGAAAGTGCTCTTGCCGATGGCGCAGCCAAGATCGACGATGGTTTTGTAATCCCCTTTTGGAATGCCGTTGGCCAAAGCCCAGCCCATTTCATCGTTGTCATCCCGATGACAGAGAAACGGCCCGATCATCCAGTGATACATGATCCCGGCAAATGGGCTGCCGTGGTAGTTGCCCGGCTGTGTGTGAATTTCTACATTCTTGTAGTAGCGGGGCAGTTGAACGTCTGGATTGAGGGTCAGGCTACCGAGCGCGCCCGGTTCGTTGTAGGTGTCAAGCCAGGTGATGACCTCATCTTGCTGCTTTTCCAGAATGTCTAAAACTGTTTCAAACATCATCGCGTGGTTGTTGTATTCGAAGAACGCCCCGAACTTGTACGCCGTGGATTGTTCCATCAGCGCTTTGATGTCAGCGAGCGGCGGTTTGTCTGACCCCAGCTTTGATTTGTTCTTCTCGTAGAACTTGATCATGCCAGGTCCGATGCCGGTAGAGTTGTAGCCCATCAGTCCGGAGACAAAATCGTATTTTGCCTGTTCCGTGCGGGTGATCTCGAAGTCCATGGCAGTGCTCTTGTTTCGGGGGACCTAGGCAAAAGTCTATCGGGCGCGCGGGCAGGATGCAAACAGGAGCAGGCGGGTATCCCGATCAAATCGGCGTTTTGTTGGAGGTGGAAAACATGGCTTTCTGCCAGAGCTTGTGCAGACTGTTCTCTTAGGCGTTAGGATATAGCGCGGCCCGTACAGCAAGTGGGTCGGAGGAAGAGGGATGGCCAAGGATTATTTTCTCGACGATGACCCCGCCGTCGACCGGGTCATGAAGGTGGTGGTGGCGCTTGCCCGCGAAACCTACGTGCTCAAGGACAGACTGGGCATCGTCGAACGCAAGCTGGACGCAAAAGGCGTCCTCACCCGGGCCGACTTGGAGAGCTTTAAACCCACACCGGAAGAGGAGAAGGAAATTCTCGCCGCCTGCGACGCCTTCGTTGAGGAAGTCCTCTCCCCCATCGTCTCCGACAGAATCAAAATTGACTGATCCCCCAGGTGCGTATCCCGTCAGGATTGTTTGATGTTTTTCATTAAAACGTTTTGGTCTCAAGTCCGGGAATATCCGCTCAAACGCGTACTCTATTCGAAGAGGAAGACGAACTAGCAGGCTGCTGAAAAAGTGGCTGGTTCGGCTTTGAGGGTGGCCTTATCGCCGAGATGATAGGCGAACTCAATCTCCAACGATCCGTCGTCGAGGAGTTCGGCCGATCCTGAACCGTTGACTTCGTCCATCTCGTCGAAGCCGGCCCAGGTGAAGAACACGATGGATCGGCCGTATTCCAGGTCGAGGCTGGCGTTCAGAGCGCCGAAGGCGATCTCGCCGTGACCATCTTCGCGAATGACCAGCACGGCGGGCCCGTCGAGGTCGAGATAGCCGCGGTCCCACAGGTTGGCCTCGACGATCCGCCACCGGCCGATCAGCTGGCAGGCCACCGGTGCCGTCATGGCACGGGCTCCGCCAGCAGCTTGGGGAGCCTGACCAGGTTGTAGGCGGCGGCGGTCAGTTCGAACATCCAGCCGACCCTTTTGATGCCCTTGTGCCGGGTCTTGGCCAGCCCGCCGGTGGTCTTGATCCAGCCGAAGCTCTCCTCGATGCGCTTGCGGATGCGCAGGCTGGCGGCGTAGCCGGAATGGCGCATGGTGCGGCCGTCAATGGAGGTGCGCCGCCGCTTGCCGGTCTTGGTTACATGGTCGTCGCGGGCGATGTGCGGGGTGATCCGACGCGCCCGCAAGGCCTCGACGTAGGCCGCCACGTCATAGGCCTTGTCCGCGCCCAGCGTGATCCGCCGCCGTCCCGGGCGATGGGCATCGAGAAGCGCCAGGGCGGCTTCGCGTTCCGCCGTGCCGGTGGCCCGGGTCAGGCAGGCCCCGACCAGGAGCCCGTTGCGGTTCTCCATTAACACGTGGCCCATGAAGGCCATACGCGAGGACTGGCCATTCCCCTTGCGGTACAGCCGGGCGTCGGGATCGGTCGTCGAGGCATGGGTCTCGTTGGACCGCTTCTCGCCGTGGAAGGTCCTCTCCGAGTTGCGCCCCGGCCCCGGCGGCTCGTCGCCGCCGTCCTTGGGGCGGAAGCTCTTGATCGACGCCCAGGCCTCGATCAGCGTCCCGTCCACGGAAAAGTGATCGTCCGACAGCAGGCCGCGCCGACGCGCCTGCTCCACAACCACCGCCAGGAACCTCCGCGCAACCTCTCCATCCAGCAGCCGGTCGCGGTTCTTGCTGAACGTCGTCGCATCCCACACCGCACTGTCCATCGACAATCCGACGAACCAACGGAACAACAGGTTGTAATCCATCTGCTCCATCAGCTGACGTTCCGAGCGGATTGAGTAAAAGGCCTGTAACAGGAGCGCACGCAACAGCTTCTCCGGCGGGATCGAGGGACGCCCGATCTTCGAATACAACCCCTCGAAATCCGGCGACATAAGCTCCAGCGCCTCATCAACCAGCCCACGGATCAGGCGAAGCGGATGCGTCGCCGGAACACGAGCCTCGCAGCTCACATAAGAAAAAAGACCCTCCGTCCGATCGTCGCCTCCACGCATTACTTCCTCCATGCAATCAACAAAGAGAAAGAATCATTCCAAAGCCTCAAAAGGAAGACTTTTTCAGCAGCCTGCTAGCCGAGGCGAAGCGTCCCTCGGGCGCCATGATTCCCGAAGACGCCATTGTCGACATGGGCTCCCCCATGCGCCGCTTTATCCAAGCCATCGACGGGATTGTTCTCAGCAATCAGTTCTGCGGTGAAGGCCTGCCCTTGCCAAACCTGCAGCGCTTTCAAGCCATGGGCGTGGAAATGATGTCCATTGAGCATTGCGGCAGCGACGCAGCGGCCGTGAGTGCGCTTGAACAGTCTCGTGCCGCCCTTATGATCAGCCATGCCGACGCTGATCGGATTGATACGTTCGAACGCATACCCGTGCGCCGCCCCATTAATGAAAACTCGGATAACATAGAAACCGCGGAAGATGCGCGGAATATGCTCGTCACAACGGCGACCCGGCCGTATGGATCGAAGGGGAATGGCTGCTAGCGGTGCGTAGCAATAACTACGACATCATTGTTATCGACGCTTTCTTTAACGGCACGGAAGCGTTGTCCGTGGATGAAGTTCACAGTTTGAAGTTTAAAGAGTTGGGCGCGCGTCGTTTGGTCCTGGCTTGGCTTGATGTCTCATACGCGTCAGACGACCAGTTCTACTGGGAACGGAACTGGGGCGTGGGTAATCCCAGCTGGATTGTTGGGCGCCATCCTGAACGGCCTGGTACGTTTTCCGTCGAATACTGGCATCCTCGCTGGAGATCTATTGTCGGCACATATTTCGCCGGCCTGATGGATTTAGGCTTTGACGGCGTATTGCTAAATGGAACAGATGCGTACTTGCGCTTCGAGGCAATGACCCCGTTGGAGCCTCTTTGACGTTCGGGCTTTTTAGTCCGGCGACATCTTTGTGATCACGGCCACGAGACCTTTGAGCAACTTTTCACCGGCCTTGCCGCCATCACCTTCCATTTTCTCCATGATGACCAAGCGCATGGTATCAATATGGACTTTGACGACTTCTAGTTGGGCATCGCTCAGCGTGCCATCGACACCCTCGATAAACTTACACAGGTGATTGCCCACTGCGGTCATCAGCGGATATCCGAAACTGCCGCCCTGCCCCTTAATGTCATGGGTAAAGCCGTAAATGTCTTCTTGGGCCGCTGCACGATTGGCAGAGTCGGCGACCGCCTTATCATAAGCGCCTTGTAATTTTTCAATATCCTCTACCACCCACTCCAGATAGTCGCCCTTCATATCCATAATGGCCCGTTCCGCCTGTTCAATGGCAACTAGATCGACCGAACCCGCATCGACGGTGACTTTGTTTTTTAGGGTGTTGGGTGGATAGATATACTGGGGTTTTTGTGCCATGGATTTGCTCTTACGGATGCCGGCACGAGGCTCTATGCGAGGTGCAGTGTAGTCGGTCTGTTACGGATACTAAAGCGCCGTGGTTTAGAAGTGGTTTAAAAGTCGTTTAGAGTAAAAACGCTGCCCCCAACGCCAAAAAGGTAAAGAATCGAACCACGTCTGTGATGGTGGTCAGAAAAACCGCAGACGACGTTGCGGGATCTATTTTCAGCCGGTCGAGGGCTACGGGGATGGTGATTCCGGCCAACCCGGCCACCAGCAGATTGACGATCATGGCTGCCGCGATGACGAGACCGAGGCCGATATCATTAAACCAAAGGTAGACGACGGCAGCGGAAATAACGGCAAACAACAAACCGTTCATCAATCCGGCGAGCGCCTCCTTACCCGTAATGCGAAGCGCGTTGCTGGCATCCAGGTCTTTGGTCGCCAATCCACGGACGGCAACCGTTAGGGTTTGCGTTCCTGCATTGCCACCCATTGAGGCAACGATGGGCATGAGGACCGCGAGTGCGACCAATTTTTCGATGGTCGGCTGAAACCAGCCAATGACTACGGATGCGATAATCGCAGTGAGGAGATTCAAGACAAGCCAGGTAAAACGGCCGCGCACTGTTTCCAAGACCGCATCAAAGAGGTCGGTTTCACTTACACCCGTCAGTTTGAAGATATCCTCTTCCACCTCATCTTCAATCACGTCAACAATGTCATCAATGGTGATCTGACCGATGAGACGGCCCGATTTTTCAACCACAGGTGCAGTCACCAGGTCACGTTGACTGAAGAGGTAGGCGACGTCTTCCCGGTCCATATCCGGCGGAATGATTTCCATGTCGGGATCGACAATATCGCGCATACGCACTGGGCGGCGGGACCGCACTAACCTGCTCAGCTCGACCAATCCGACTGGGCGATGTCGCGGGTCAACGACGAAGACCACGTAAAAGTCGTCCGGTAGGCTGCGGGCAGCACGTAAGTAATCAATGGTCTCCCCCACCGTCCAATAATCGGGGACGGCGACAAGTTCACGCTGACCCAATCGGCCGGCGGTGTCTTCGCCGTATTCAAGATTTTGCTCGATCTGCATGCGATCCGCTTGAGGCAAGCGTGACAACACAGCTTCCCGTTGTTCGGGATCAAGCAATCCGGTGATGTAGACGGTTTCGTCCGATTCCAACTGGGATAAAGCGGCGGCGAAATCCTCGAAGCCCATGGCATTCATAACCGTATCCCGAACGGCTTCGTCCAGTTCGGGTAAGACATCTGGGTTGAACTGATCTTTAAGAACCGTCACCAATCGCCGGCATTGCTTAGGTTCAAGGTGTTCGAGGAGATCCGCAAGATCAGCCGGATGAAGGTCTGCAACAAGTCTTCTCACCCGCTTGTTCTTTTTTTCAACGAGCGCATCTTCGACTTCATCGACAAAAGCTGGATGCAGACCGAATGTTTCATCAAGCGAATCAGGATCGGTGGTTACATTGGTGTGATAAACCGCCTGCGCCATAAGCCACCTCCTTGTCTCTATGGACAAGATTTTCCGTATTTACATGTGCCTGATACCTGTATCAGGGATCACGCCGTTATATGCCTACTGATCGTTCAAGGCATAGATCACGATCAAATGACCGTCGGGGTCGACAAAAGCCCCTTCCCGGCCTTTAGGGTTGCCATCGAGGTCGGGAAGGACTTGCGGCGTGACGATTTCCAACCCCGCTGCTTCAACCTTTTCCATCACGTCATCAAATGCCGGGCAATTGATGACGGTGGCCGCCATGTGTGGCCGGGGCATGGATGGCAGATCAATACCTTTGACTTCCGTCAGCGCCAAAGTCTTTTCCTGCGTAGGGGAGTTCAAAGTGGCAAAGCGCATCTTGGCCTCTTTGGGAAATTTAAATACAGGATAGGAATAGGAATCCTCTTTAGAGTCCTTTTGATAATCGATCGAGAATCCCAGGATATCGCGATAGACCGCAAGAGACCTGTCCAGGTCCGCCACGCAGAGGTTGACCCGTTTGAATGTGGGTGAATTGGTCATGGCGCCCTCCTCGGAACACGTCTTCTGTATTGTTTAGTCTGGTCTTATTGCCCGCTGGAGCCCCTTGTGCCCCAGGGTGGATGGCGGTGCAAGGGAAAGAACATTAAGATTTCCGTTATGACTCACCGTTCTATTTCGAACCTGCATACGACCCTGTTGGTCCTTTCGGCTGTCATAATTCAGAGCGCCGCAGCATGGGGGCAGGATCAGCAGTGGCTGATGGATGACCCTCTGGTGGAAATTGATCTGTTAGATCCAGCCGATGCACCGATACGGCGATACGCGTTGACCGCGGCGAGAGCGCCGGCCCGGGAGGTTCCCATTCTGGAGTCCCAAAACCTCTTCTGCACCCTCGCCCACGATCACAACACAGTGCTCAACTACTACCCGGATATCGACACCTGGGTCTTTCAAGTGGATGCCACGGCCGATGCCCGCCGGGCTGCCGGCGGCATTGCCACCTGTCTGGACCTCACTCAGGCGAAGAGAACCGGCCGATGACCATGCGCCTATTTCTATTGGTTTTAATGGCTCTGACACCTCCGTCTGTGTCTGCTGCGGAGCTGGTTTTTGTCGCCGGAGCGACCGGGGGCACGGGGATCGAGGCCGTCAAACTCCTTAAGGACAAAGGGTATGACGTCAGGGGCGGCACACGAGACGTAAACCGGACGCAAAAGCAGTACGGCGACTTGGCGGACTGGATCACCTTTGATGCCCTGGACCCTGCGTTGGTGGATCAAGCTGTTTCCGGCACAGACCGTGTCATCAGTGCCCTTGGTGGCCGCGGTATCGTCGGAGCGGGTTCCCCTCAGTTCATCGAATATCTGGCCGTGCGCAATCTCGTTGATGCGGCCAAACGGCATGACGTCAAACAGTTCATTATTTTGGCAGCGGCCAATACGGGCCCCTTTGAAGACCACCGATTAATCCCACGCACGGGCTATGTGCTCTATTGGAAAACCAAGGGCGAGGAGTATCTCAAGAACAGCGGGGTGCCTTACACCATCGTCGGTGCCAGTGGATTGCGCGACGAGCCCCGCCAAGGGCCGGGCGTACGTCTTCTGCCCCGGAAGGACTATCAATGGGCGGGCTATGTCTCCCGCTTCCGCGTCGCCCAGGTCATGGTGGCGGCGCTGGAGAGCCTCGCCGCCCGCAATACGGCCTTTGCCGTGATCTGGGATGAAACCGTGTCGCCGGGAGAGATCACAGGTGATTTTAGGGCCCTGCAAAGCCCCGAAGTAGGGCCGCGGCGCTATGAGATGCCCAAGTACCGGTGGTAGGCTTCTGCCAAAGAAGACCACAAAGGACGCACGGATGAACACGCTTGTACGCGCCTTTTGCGCCCTCACAGCCTTTCTCTTCACAGCCGGATCTGCCTCGGCGGACGGCATTTTGCTGCTGGGCGGCACTGGCCAGCTCGGAGCGCGGGTTGCCGCATCGCTAGTGGAAACCGGGGAAGACGTCACCGTTTTCGTTCGTTCAAATTCTGATCGCAGCAGGTTGGAAGGTCTGGACGTGGACTATGTGGTCGGCGACCTGCTGGACGAAGAGTCTTTGGCTAACGCATTTGAGGGCAAGTCCTACCGGGTGGTCATCAACACCGTGCGTGCGCCAACGGAGCTGAAGGACTTTTACAAGACCAGCAGCACCTACATCAGCACGCATGCCAAAGAAGCGGGCGTGCAGCACATTATCCACCACGGCGCCGTCGGGGCAGGATCCAACATGAACCTGCATCCCGACGTTCCGTGGGAACGCGTTCCGAACTTGCTACCTCGGATGATGGACCACGGTGCAGCGGAAGAGATTTTCTTTTCCTCCGGCATCCCCACCACCATCATCCGCAACAGCCGGGTCTGGCCCGATGAGACACCTGCATCCGGAAATGCGGTGAAGACGGAAGACCGCCTGGTGATGACCCCCATCACCCGCATCGACCTCGCCCGGTTCACCATGGAATGCCTGGACAACCCCGATTGTCATGGCAAGGTCTATCATAACAAAGATGAAAGCCTGACTTGGCCCCCGCCAAGCTTCGGTGAAGGAGAATAAAAATGACACATGCATTAAAATTCATAGCCGTCGTTTTCACGGGTGTGTTGATTGGAACGGCCGCTTTTGCTGAAGGCGTGTTGGTGTTCGGCGCCACCGGTCAACTGGGCGCACCTCATGTGCGCATGCTGGTGGAGAAAGGCGAGACCGTCACCGCATTCGTAAGACCGACCTCGACACGAGAGCGTTTGCAAGGATTAGACATCAATTACGCCGTTGGTGACCTCATGGACGTTGATTCTGTAATTGCCGCGGTCCGAGAGGCTAAGCCCCGGGTGATCATCGACACGTCTGCCCGGCGCGGCGACCAGATGCGCGCCGACAAACCATTTTACACCCAAGCCATGGAAAACATTATTGCAGGCGCTAAGGCAGCGGGCGGGGTGGAGCAAATTATTATTCACAGTTCCGTTGGCGTGCGCGGATCTGCAGAACGCATTCTCACCGAGAGGGGTTTCGACACCGATAGCCCCAACATGCGTGACAAGGGCGGAGCAGAAGTGGCCTTGGAAAACAGCGGCATCGGCTACACCATCATCCGCAACGGTTTGTTGGAATTCGAACCGGCGGAACCCACCGGCACCGGTTATTTGACTCAGGACTTCGCTACCCTCGGACGCATCACACGCACGGACCTTTCCGTGCTAGCGTTGGACTGTATGGATAACGCGGAGTGCATGGGCGAGATCTATCACGCCATGGATACGAGTCTGCCCGGTATGCGCCCGGAACGGGAGAGCGGAGGGTAACGCTTCCCCTTAGTTCCCTGTGATGATGTACATGCGCACGGTCTGGGCGTTGAGCGGTGCCCAGGCTTCGAAACCGCGCCATTTGCCGTACTTGGGCCGGAGATCGTCGATGGCCCGGGCGATAACAGCGTCGGTGTAGCGCTCCCCTTGGGCGATGACGTCTTCCACCGTTTCCGACGGCGGTTCGGTCACTTCCGCTTCGGCTTTGATCAGCGCCTGTTCCATGTCGAGAAAGTAATTGAGATAGTTGTCGATCCACACGCCCGGTCCGGGTCCTGAGTGACCGCCCAACACCCAATCCACGCCCAACTCTGAAGCCCCTTGCAGCGACTTGATATACCCGTGCACGTTGGTGTCCGGCAACGTGCGGTAGGGCACGATACCGATCTCCATAGTGTCGACGAACACCAGCATGGACCCCATGCCGGTTTCAAAAGTCATGGCGATGTTGCTCTGGCCGTGGTTGGGGCCGAAGTAGTGGACTCCCATAGTTTTGCCGCCGATCTCGACGACATCGCCGTTATCGATGGTGGTGTGCGGCAAAGGAATATCCGGATCACCGCGCCATTCCAGCGACGCCAATGTGCCCGGATGGGCGATGATCTCCGCCTCCGGTGCCAGCACGTCAGCCCCGACGATATGGTCCCTATGGTCATGGCTGTAAACGATCTTGGTAACAGGCGCGTCCGTAACAGCAGCGATGGCATCGCGGTAAAGCGCGGCCGCTTCTTTATTGACGGGATCGACGGCAAGCACCTCTCCATCACCGACCAGGAAAGGGCTGACATAAAAGCCCGGCCACCAGCGGAAGAGATAGACCCCCTCGCCCATGTCTTCCACGGACGCCGCGCGATCGGCACTGCGGTAAACCTCGTTTGGTGTGTACTCCTGGGCAAGATCAGAGCTGGCCCAACTAGATACGATGAGTGCCGAGAGAAGGTGTTTCATTTGTAGAGACCTAAACCGTCGCCGTGAAGATGGGCCAGGTGAAGAAGTTCACGTAACCATCGCCAGTTTGTTCCGAACTCTTGTGGCTGGGCTGCAATATGCGTTTCACCTTGTCCTTGTCGAAGCCGGCCTCAATGGCCAAGGCCGGCAAATCCAGACTGCGTAATTGCCCCATAAAACTTTCGTTGTTGTTGTAGACCTCCCATTCCATAAGGAAGGAGGTCAGCGGGTCGAGATCGCGGTCCTGTTCGAGATCCAAATGCAGCATGACGCCGCCCGGCGCCAATAAGCGGCGGCACTCGGCGAATATGCGCGGCAGCGCCTTGCGCGACGTTTCATGCATAAAGAAGTGGGAGACGATGACGTCGAAGGATCGGTCTTCGAAATCGGTTTGCTCCGCGTTCTGTTGGCTGAAATGCACGGTACGGCCCAGCGCTTCGGCCCGGCCGTGGGCATAGCGCAGCAACGGCGCGCTGACATCGACGGCGTGCACTTCCGCCTCCGGATAGGCATCGGCCCAAGGCAAAGTGGAATGGCCGACAGTGCAGCCGAGATCGAGCACGCGCTTAGGCGTACGATCGGGAAAATGTTCCCGGTAGCACTCCACCGTCGTCCACCCTAGGTCGTCATTAAGTGCGCCCAGAGAGTCCATGGCATAGATGGGCAGACTGCCGTCGTAGAGCGCGCCGGCGGAGAGGTCGCTGTTGCACACTTCCGAGTGATACCCGCCGGGCTGTAGGTGGATGTCGTAAGAGGTAAGATAAGCCGGCATGGAAAGATCTGGGTTTAATGTCAAAGTTCCTTGAGTGTCTTGCGGTGGCGCCTTACCCATCAAATCCGGCAGGGACCGCTCTACCGTATCGACCACGGAATCCCACATCAGCTCCTGACTGTTGCGTTGCATGGCGCTCCAAAACTGATAGTACGGATCCCTGGTCATATGTTTGCGGACTTCGTGCCGGTCCTTAGGCACGCGGTTGTTGCACTTCTTAAACGCCGGTTCCACCCGATGCTCATAAGCCAAACGGTTGCCCGGATAAACTTCTGTCGCAAGATGGGACCGAAGATCGCGCACAAATGTCTGCCGCGCACCTTCGTCATGGCTCGGACAGGCCAGCAGACGATGGTGACCGGGGTGTGATGGGTATCCGGGATGTGCACTCATGATCCCCTCCCTTTTGTTCCGCCTATGCTAACACAGAGAAGCTCTACTCAGACCATTGTCATGGAACGTAGCCGGACACTCCGGGTAAGATGGAGAGAAAGCTTTGGCAAAGGAGGAGGCTGCGGCCATGGACCCCAACCCCCATTTCAAAAGGATTCCCCGGGACGAACTGCCCAAGGATATGCAGTCCGCCTGGGACCACGCCAAGGAACTCCACGGCCAATCCATTGGTATCGAAGTTTGGGGCAACGCGCCGCATGTTTTCAATTGGTATCACACCCAATTCTATCAAAACCTGTTTTACGGCAGCGCGCTGGACCGCAAGCTCATTGAACTGGTGCGTTTACGCCTTGCCAATGTGCATGGCTGTGCCAACTGCAACCGGGCAGACCGCAAGGGCGCGCGTGAAGCCGGCGTTCCCGAAGAACAAATTGAAGGCCTCGACGATTATGAGAACGGCCCTTTCTCAGACCGGGAGAAAGCGGCCTTGGCCTTGGCCGATGTCATGGTGCTGACCAATCCCATGGGCTCCATCACCAACGAGAGCTACGACCGCGCCAGCGAACACCTCACCGATGGTGAAATGCTTGAACTGGGTGTGATCATGGCCGTGCTCTGCGGCATAGCCAAAATGATCTTTGCCTACGATCTCGTCGAGAAAGAGGACTACTGTCCGTTCATACCCGGCACGCAGGCAGCTGAGTAACTAAAATTCCATCCCTCAGACCGTCTTCACCGCAACCATGTGCTTTTTACGGGGATACGGAGACGGCGCGTCGGTGCGTACATCAAAGCCCGCTCGCCGCATAGCGCTTTCGTAATCGTACTCGGTGTAGGCCGTGTGCCATACTTCCGAGTTCCATTGGGTGTTCCACCAAGTGTTGTATCGGGACCACATGGTCTTGCGCGGCAAGGGCAGAGAGAAAGATATTTCGATGGGGAAGAACACTCCGCCCGGTCTCAACGTGCGCAATGTTTCGCGAAAGATGTCGTTGGCAGCATCAGTCGTCACTTCGTGGAACAGAATATTGGCCACAACGAGATCGAAATAATTGTCCGGGAAACCATGGTCCTCCGCCAATCGCTGAGCAAAATGCACTTCAATGCCAAGATCCACAGCCCGCATATGAGCGTAGCGCACCATCGGCCCGCCTACGTCGATGGACCAGACTTCCGCATCGGGAAAACGCTCTTTTAGTGCCGTGGCGGTCTGACCGCAACTGCAGCCGAGGTCAAGAATACGCCTGACCTTACCGTCGTCGGGAACGGGCACCGCGCTTACCGTGTTGATGTGCTGCTTATCCTGATCGTTGCGGTGTATGTAAAGGTTGTTGGTGCCGTAATGGTACATATGCCCGGCGAAGGCATCGCCCACATAACCGCCAGGCTGATTGTGGATTTCATGGGCGGTATAGGGCGGGATGTACATGTCCGGATTCAGTTCCAGAGACCCGGGTCCTACTTTGTCTGCCGCCGCCATTTCGCTGAGATAGCGATCGGCGTCACTGTGAAAGGCATCTTGCAAACGTGCCCACATGATCAGCTGACCGTCGATCCAAGCGTGGGTCCTAGCCATGATGATCGGATCGGTTGATAACAGTTCATTCAATTCGATCAGGGATATGTCGTCTATGTCGGAATAGCCGGCTTCCCTGAAGAGAGTTCTTACCCGACGCATCGCTGCCCGAGTGAGATCCGTATTAACGAAATTTCTAAGCGAGGTGGAAAAGTCCTCCGCGCTTTCAATATCCCGTGTTGGAAGACGCTCAAGCCGGCCGATCTGGCCACGCAGCTCAACATCTCCGGCAAAGTCGGCGTAGGCTTTGGCACGGGAAAGCAGCAGTGAGCCGGCTGCCACTGACGCTCCTAGCAATTTGCGACGATTGAGAAACATGACAGGCCTCCTCTGGGTAGCCCGATCATCGGGTGTCTTTGACTTTATTCAGCATACAGGGTTCCGGCCATCCGTAACAAATCAAACTCAGAGCTTGGCCTTCGGAGTGAACGCCACTTGTGACCAGGTTAGGGATTACGCTTAAGGCGCATGGAGTCGTAAAGTCGCACCAGCACGCGATCGGACACACCCAAATAGAAAAGACCGTGCAACAACAGCCATTGGAAAACGATTGCCCATTTCCAGCGGCCGTGAAACCGACGGGACGAGGTCACCAGCGGGGGTTCGTTAATACAGACCGTGAGTCCGGTAGCTTCGAGCTTTCTGACGAAGGCGTAGTCTTCCATCAGCGCCAAGGGCGGTATACCGCCGAGATATTCGTAAACGGTCCGGCGCACGAATATACCGGAGTCACCGTAGTAGAATCCCCGCGCCCGGATACGCTCATAAAACCCGTCGAGCCAGCGACTGAATTCATCGTCCCCATCGAACAACAGGCGAAAATTGCCGCCCAATGTATCGGGCACTATTTCCAGACAATCGAGAATGGCCGCAACCGCACCATCTGGCACGCGGGTATCCGCATGAACAAACCACAACACGTCACCGGTGGCCGCCTCACCGCCCACTCGCAGTTGCTGGCCTCTGCCAGTTTCGCTGGTTAACACAATGACATCGAAGGACTGGGCGGTAAGAACGGACTCATCTGTGCTGTCGCCGTCCACGACAATCACTTCTTTGACGGCAGGCTCGCTGCATAGAACGCTCAATAGATGCGGTAAACGCTCCGCCTCATTGAAGACGGGGATGATGACAGAGACGGAAGCAGCCATCTCAATACTTAGTGCAGGTCAGGTCTTACCCTAATACGGATTAAGCCTGACAGGATTGGTATGGAACCGCTCGATGACGCCGCGTTCGAACGCCTGCGGATCATCGAGAATGCGCCGGCGCATGCGTTCTGATCCGGCGGCGAACACATCCGTATCGCCACGAGCCATCTTGTCGAGCACTTCACGGGCATGTTCCTCCGGCGTGACCCCACCTGTAGACCCGGCGGGCGACGCGCGGGTCTGCACGCCTCCAGTGAAAATGCTCGAAACGAGAATAGGGTCGCGGTCCAGTTCCGCGCGCAGACCAGCGGTCATGATGGCGGCGGCCGCTTTGGAAATGCTGTAACTGGTGAACTCGGGCAAGCAGAACCAGGCGCCGACGGAGAGAACATTGGCGATGGCACCACCGCCATTGGCCAAGATAATTGGCACGAACAGCCGCGCCAGTTCCGCCGGCGACCAGCAATTGGTCTGCATGACGAACTTGCTGTCGTCCAATGACGACGACGCGAGAATGCGCCGTTCCCCTTCGGTAAAACTGCCCGGCGAAGCGGCATTGTTGATCAGCCAGGCAACATCAGTGGCCGCCTCGGCGGCAGCCTTGCGCTGCTCTTCATTGTTGACATCAAGTACCAGCGTTTCAACCCGCTCCGGATCCAATGCTTTGACCGGTGGTAGGTTGTCTGGGTTGCGCCCAGTGGCGTAGACCTTTTTGGCCCCGCGCTCGAGAAACACCTTGACGAAACCGAGCCCCACGCCCCGGTTGGCCCCGGTGATGAGCACCGTCGCCCCTTCCGCCTGGGCCGTTTTGCCGCCAACCCCTCCGGTACCGGAGTCTGGCGTCGGCATGATCGGTTGCGCACTCGCTTTTTTTATTGTCGTCTGGGAAATCATCGCGCCTGCCGCTGCGGCCGCGCCACTGAGAATGGTCCGTCTTTTCATGGAGTCCCTCCGATGTGGTATTGCTGAGAACTATATCGGATGGAAGCAGTTGGACCCAACGGCGTCATGTCCATGCGGCGAGCGCTGTCCCGATTGGGATCGCTGAGTCTTTTGTCTATGATGGTTTTGAACGGCAGGAAAATACGGGTAGGAGCTTTTTTCACCTCATGCGTTTCATAAATTTATTGAGCCGAAAATGACGCCTGACACCTTGGTCACACAAGGCCGGAAACTATTGGACAAGGGAGAGTTCCGGCAGGCCTTACTTTCGTTCGAACAGGCTAAGGATCTATCCGACAAGCACTACGAGGCTTTGGCTTACAGCGGTTTTACACTTTTGGTGTTGGGCCGCTACGATGACGCATTGCGCGACTTCCAGTCTGCTCTTCCGCTAAACCCAAGTAACCCTGATCTGCACAATTACATAGCGCGTTGCTGGATGTCTCTGGGAGATGAAGAAAAAGCTCTGACTCACTTTCACAAATCAGCAAGTCTCCGAGCTCAAACCGCCCTCAATTCTGAGGATGCCTTGACGATTCCTGCTTTCAGATTCAAGCACGATATGGAACAGCTGATCGCTTTAGAAACAAAACGTGCCCTAGACGAAGAAGCTCAATCTACCTTAGCCGCATTCAAACGTGTTTGGAGCGACGTTGACGAAACGCAGAAGTTGGTTTCAGTTCCGTGTCCGTCGTCAGATTATTTGGGACAGCGGGGGTTGATAAACTAAGAGAGGGTTTGGCCCATCTTGGTTTTCAGTTTAGGCGGCGGTTTTGCGGTGCTGCAAGCGCCGTTGATTGATGGTGTTTTGTTTGATTCTCTCCCTTTCGAGTAAGATGGTTTCGCCGCGCCCGAAGTAGACGTCGGCGGGCGTCAGATTGCTCAGGCTCTCGTGGTAGCGGTGGTGATTGTAGTAGGCGACGAAGCGCCCGATCTTGGCCTTGAGATCGCCCGGCAGGAAGTAGTTCTCTAACAGGATGCGGTTCTTCAGGGTCTGATGCCACCGCTCGATCTTGCCCTGTGTCTGCGGGTGATAGGGTGCGCCGCGCACATGATCCATGCCGTTGTCGTCGAGCCATTCGGCCAGTTCGCTAGAGATGTAGGACGCGCCATTGTCTGACAGCAGGCGGGGCTTGTGCCGGACCTCGACCCGGTCGCAGCCTGAGGCCTGCAATGCTAGTTCCAGGGTGTCTGTGACGTCACTGGCCTTCATGGTCGTACACAGCGTCCAGGCGATGATGTAGCGGGAGTAATCATCCAGGATGGTGCTCAGGTAGAACCAGCCCCATCCGATGACCTTGATGTAGGTGAAGTCGGTCTGCCAAAGCTGGTTCGGGGCCGTGGTCTTATCCCTGAACTCATCGTTCGCCTTGATCACCACAAACGCCGGGCTGGCGATCAGGTCATGGGCCTTGAGAAGCCGGTAAACACTGGCTTCCGAGACGAAGTAGGCCTGTGTATCGGTGAACCGTACCGCCAGTTCCCGGGGCGACAGGTCCGGGTTCTCCAGGGCCATCTGGACAATCCGGTCACGGATCTCATCCGGGATGCGGTTCCACACCCGGGACGGCTTGGGCGGCCTGTCTTCAAGGGCCTCAAGCCCGCCCTGCAGATAGCTGTTGTACCAGCGGTAAAACGTGGTGCGGGGAACCCCAAGGGTGTCCAACGTACGCTTGGCCGGCAGATGCGACTGTTCCACCAGCCTGATGATCTCGAGCTTCTCGGAGGCGGGGTATCTCATGCGTCGTCTCCCCCATCCCCGATCATGTTTTTTTTGAGAAGGCGCAGTTCCAGGGCCTGTTCGGCCACCACCTCCTTGAGGTCGTGAGCCTGGCGGCGCAGCTCCTTGACCTCGCCCGTGTTGGCCTCACGGGCCGTATCACCGGCCAGGCGCTTCTTCCCGGCCTCAAGGAACTCCTTCGACCAGCTGTAATACATCCCCTGGGCTATGCCCTCACGGCGGCATAGCTCGGCAATCGGGTCCTCGCCGCGCAGTCCGGCCAGGACAATGCGTCTATGGACGCCCCCGGTGATGCAAGAGATTTTTGGAACGGCTCGGTGCATGTGGTCAGGTGCTGTCGTCTATCCGGCCTTTTGGTGCGGCCTTCAGTCGCCGCTGGCCTGTATGGAAATACGCGGATCGGGTCCAAATCGGATCTACGGGCTTCAAAGCGCCCTTGCATTGTGCTGGTTTTCCCCATCCCGTCTCGTTGACCGTTTGACCCCGCAGTGCGTTGATCGTCTGCGTCCGCTGGCGCACCAGGAGATCGCGTGTGCGGAACAGCATCCCCCGGGCCTGCTGCTCTTTCGTCTTCACGGCCACGACGCTCATGGTGGGGCGCTGTGCAGCCTCGCAGATTGCCTCTGCGTCCGTTGTGTCATTCTTCTGCCGTTTGACGAACGGCTTCACATAAATCGGCGGAACCAGCTTGACCTCGTGCCCCAGCTTCTCGGTTTCTCGACCCCAATGGTGAGCACTCGCGCAGGCTTCCATTGCCACCACGCTGGGCGGCTGCGAAGCGAGGACGTCGAGCACTTTGCCGCGGATCAGCTTCTTTCGGAATGCAACGGACCCGTCAGCCCGAGCACCGTGAATCTGAAAGCTATGCTTCGCCAGATCGATCCCGATGATGGTAGCCTGATCCATGGACGCCTTCTCCTTCTGTTGGTGTTGGTGACACCGCCAACATGGCACATTGCGATGCCGTCGGGAGGGGGCGTCCACTCCATCGGATCTTCTCCTCAGCACTGTAACGCTTGCGCGTCTTGCGGCGGATGTTCTTGACCGTCCGCTCCGCAACATCCTGGGATCGTTCTGTTCCGTCTCTCATCGTTCACTCCTCAATGATGACGATGAGCCAATAACACTCTCTTACGCAATCACCCTAATCTGTTCCATTGGTCCTGACGGGGGACAATCACTGACATCCAAAGTGTGAAACAGGGCTGAGGAACGAGCCACTGAGCCATTGATGGCATCGGCAACCGCCGCGCCGTCCTCAATGTCCCCGATCGCCACACCGGCCCCCGCCTCAGCCAGAGCCATTGCAAAATGGGGCCCAATCCCCGATGCCGCACCGGTGACGACGGCCACACGGCCGCTGAGGTCTGCCATGCTCGTGCCAAGCTCCCTGTTTGCCTGGTATTGAAGGCAAAAGTGTACACATTCGACCTGCAACCGTCTCAAGGGTCGTCGTGACGGAAAACGGACTGGGCCCCTATACTGACCGATCCTCCCTGCGCCCACCTATGAGGTCCGCTATGATCCGTATGCATTCTCCTACCTTTGTCGCTTGTCTGATGCTGGCCACAGGCATGACGACAGCACAGGCCGAAATGGCACCCATTCCCATTACCGAGTGGCCGGTGAATTGGGAAGACACCCGGCCGAGAGACCCGTTTGCCTTCAGCGAGGATCAAGTATGGTTCGTCGGTCAGGCGGGCCATTATGTCGCTGTACTCAACCCAAACAACGGTATGTACCGCCGTCATAATCTCGACGACGGCACAGGGCCTCACAATCTCATTGTCGCGCCGGATAACACCATTTGGTACGCCGGCAACCGGGCCGCCCATATTGGCACGGTGGACCCGGACACGGGCGCCATTGAGAAAATTCCCATGCCCGATCCCGCTGCGGTCGATCCGCACACACTGGTCTTCGACAGCAAAGGAGACATCTGGTTCACGGTCCAGCGCGGCAACATGGCGGGCAAGCTGACTGTCGCCGACGAGTCCGTGCGACTGGTCACCGTGCCCACACCGGCCGCCCGTCCCTACGGCATCGTTGTCGATTCCAAAGACCGGCCCTGGTTCACGTTGTTCGGCTCCAACAAATTGGCGACGGTGGACCCTGACACTTTCAAACTTGAGGAAGTGGTGTTACCGCGCGACGGCGCTCGGCCCCGCCGTCTGGTCGCCACGTCCGACGACACCCTCTGGTACGTGGACTACGCCGAGGGATATTTCGGCCATTACGATCCCGTCACCGGCGCCATCGAGGAATGGCTTGCGCCAGGCGGTGAGGAGTCCCGGCCTTACGGCATGGCGGTGGACGACAAAGACAATGTTTGGTTTGCCGAAACCGGCCCCGATCCCAATACGTTTGTCGGCTTCGACACCAAGGCAAAGACCTTCGTCAGCGTGACTGACATCAAAAGCGGCGGCGGCGCAGTACGCCATATGCATTATCATGCACCGACACGCACTGTCTGGTTCGGTACCGACACCCATACCATCGGCCGCGCCCAGGTACCTTAAGATAAGTACCTTGAATCAAGCTTTTTGAAAACGGTGCGGCACTTCGTCCGTTCTTGTTTGTTTTGTTGTGTAGCGACCGTTGCCTTGGCCTTTAGTGAAAGCGGAGCCAACACACTCTCGCCACTCCCGGGCCATACCGGCGGGTTCGGGGAACCGGACTGCCGTGAATGCCACACGGATGCGCCCAATGGAGCGGCCCAAATCATCCTCAATGGTCTACCGGAGCGCTACCAAGCAGGACGCCGCTATGGTCTTACGCTAACATTCACCTACGCAGCCATGGAGCGAGCTGGATTTCAAATAGCCGCCCGCTTTGAAGACAACTCCAGAGCAGGACAACAGGCTGGGCAACTCATGGCAGGCGACGCACGGGTGGATTTAACTGAAGACGGCGCTAGTAAAGTCACCTTCGCTCACCACAGTGAACAAGGCTTAACCCTTACTGCACCTGGTCACGCATCCTGGCACTTCATCTGGAAAGCGCCATTAGAAGCAGTCGGACCGGTTGTGTTCAACGCGGCCGTCAACGGCGCCAACTACGATGATTCCGAATTTGGCGACGCGGCATTTGTCCGTGCGTGGACAGTAGAGGACTGAGGACGTCCCAGCCCCTACGCCGGTTTAACCCCAAGCCAGTTCGTTTTGCGCGGAACCAGCGACTTGCCGTCGGTGCGCACCTCCAGGCCCGCCCGCTCCATGGCCGAGTAGAAGTCATAGTCCCAGTAGGCTTCGGACCAGACCTCCGTGTTCCAATGGGTATTCCACCATTGGAAATAGTGGCTCCAAATGGTATCGCGCGGCCGGGGCCAGACGAAGACGGGCTCGATGGGGTAGAAGACGCCGCCCGGCCTGAGCACACGGTGCACTTCCGCCAAGATTTCGTTGGCTGCGTCTGTCGTCACTTCATGGAACAGGATGTTGGCGGTGATGATGTCGAAGTGATTATTTGGGAATCCTGAATCCTCCGCCAGGCGCTGGGCGAAGTTGACGTCGATGCCGAGATCCACAGCGCGCATGTGGGCGTAGCGCACCATGGGGCCACCCACGTCTATGGCCCACACCTCGGCGTCGGGAAAACGCTCTTTGAGTGCCGTCGCCGTCCGGCCGCAACTGCAGCCGAGGTCGAGGATACGCCGAACCCGGCCGTCGTCGGGCACAGACACGACGCTAGCGGTCTCGGCATGCCGAGCATCCTGGTCGTTGCGGTGAATGTAAAGATTGTTGGTGCCGTAGTGATACATATGCCCGGCGAAGGGATCACCCACATAACCCCCCGGCTGGTTGTGAATCTCGTGCGCCGTATAGGGCGGAATATACATGTCCGGATTGAGTTCGAGAGACCCCGGGCCGGCTTTGTCCGCCGCCTGCATCTCCGTCAGATAACGGTCGGCGTCGCTGTGAAAGGCGTCCTGCAGACGCGCCCACATGATCAGCTGGCCGTCAATCCAGGCGTGAGTTCTGGACATTATGATGGGATCGTTCGCGATCAGCGCGGCAAACGCTTGGCGGGAGATGTCATCGATGTCGCTGTACCCCGCTTCCCGGAACAGATTGCGGGCCCGGCGCATGGCTGCGCGGGTGAGGTCCGTATTCACGAAATTCCTGAGCGAGGTGGAAAAGTCCTCCGCGCTTTCGATGTCACGGGTCGGCAGGCGCTCGAGCCAGCCGATCTGGCCGCGCAACTGAACATCACCAGCGAAATCTGCATAGGCTTTTGCGCGCGACAGTAACAGTGAGCTGGCCGCTACTGACGCTCCAAGCAGCTTGCGGCGATTGATGAGGGACATGGCAAGTCTCCTTTAGACTTGTGCCGTACCAACCATCACGTTCTATGTGGCACTTGTTGGTTTGATATTGGCGTTGAGGCGGAAGAAGTTGGTGGGGTCGTACTTGCTCTTCACATCCACCAGCCGGGGCAGGTTTTCCGCATAGATGCGGCGAATATCATCGTCCGTCGGGTCAATGGCAGAGTTGACGTAAAACCCGCCGGCGCTCATTTGCCCAAGGACGCCCCAGCAATCCTTGCCGTATTTTCTCTGCTTAGCTCCGTCTTTCGGGTCAAACCATTGGAGCCCCACCAAGCACTGATAAATCGTATCCCGGTGTGGAAATGCGGTGGCATCCCGCGCCACGCGGTTGGCAATGCCTCCCTGCTGACTGAGACCGATTGAGGTGTGCGCCTGGGGATATTTCGTTCCGTATTCGGCAAAGGCTTCGGCCACTTGGCCGTCGACGTGATTGAAAAACCCCGTCTCGTTGTGGGCGTAGACGTCAGAATGAACGGGGCCGTCGCCGATGGACTGCAGCCTGACGTAGTCAATGCCGTCGAAACGGACTCTGATGGGCTCGCCCAGCTTTTTCACGTAAGGATCGATGATCTTCCGCGCGTCTTCAGGCGCTCCAATATACGTACCCCTGAAGGAGGAGGTGGTCTCGCCGCGCCCGTCTGTGGCAACCCCTGCACCCAGAGACATGTCGTTGGGCACACGGTCGCCAAGTTCAAATAGAGTTTTGAAGCACGCTTCCGCCTTATCGGCGGGATAGGTGAAGGAAAAGGACGTCACCGTCGGGTCCATCTCGTGCAGTTGCAGTTCAAACTCGGTGACGATGCCGAAATTGCCGCTGCCGCCGCGCACCGCCCAATGAAGATCGCTGTTTTCCGTTGGATCAGCGTGGAGATGATTGCCGTCCGCAGTCATTACCGACACACCGCGGATGTTGTCGATGGTATAGCCGCGGGAGCGAGCCAAGCGCCCCTGCCCGATGCCGGTGGCCAGCCCGCCGATGCCCGTATGGGAGACCACACCCGCCGTGGTGCCCAGACCGTGGGGCAAGGTCGCTCTGTCCAGATCGCCCAACAGGGACCCGCCTTTGACGTAGGCAATCTTATTGGCGACATCGACCTCGGTCCCACTGTAAGGCGACAGGTCCAGAGTGAGGCCACCGTCGGCCATGCTGATCCCGTCGGTGCTGTGGCCGCCACAATGAAGAGCGGTGAGCAGATTGTGGCTGCGGGCGAACTGCAACGCGGCGCGTATGTCATCCAGAGACGTGCACTTGGCAATGACAGCGGGACGGTTGTCGACGATTGGGCTCCACACCCGCCGCTCCTGATCGTAGCTCGCATCCGACGGCAGAATAACGGGGCCGGCCAGGCTCCGTTGCAAATCCATGAGATCGCGGTCGCTGAGGAAAACCCGCTCCCCGGTAAGACCCACAGCCTCACCCGCATAAGCGCGGCGCAGCGGTGCCGAGGAAAGTGCGGCAACAGCCAGCGCACCGCCGAGCAGCGACCGACGGCTGAGACTAAGGCGCGGGTGATCGAAAGAGGTCATAATGTTGGGTCCTCTGCCGAAGGGGCCAATCAAGCTCAATTTGGCATAAAACGGATATTAGCATGAGTATGAACTGTCCGTTGGAAAATACAGAATATATTGACTGAAGCATCACCAAACGGCCGCACGCCCTAACCGTTCCGGCAAGCAGTAATCTCTAGTAATAAGTCCACCCCCTGTGCTTGTGGCCGGGGACACGATCGGCCAACAACGACGGCAAGTCCGTCTCCTCTGCGATCTCCGCCAGGACCCGCTCGGCCTCGCGGATCACTTCTTCCTCTTTCCAGATGGTTGACCGGCCGCTCTCAAGAAGTTTACGTCCTTCGACAAACACCATGTCGACAGCATCCGCTGCGCCCGCCCAAACCAGAACACCTAAAGTGCGGAGGTTTTGTTGTGTGGGGCGCATAGTCGCGCGATTGAGGTCCGCGATCACGCAATCCGCTGCTTTACCAACTTCGATGCTGCCGGTGACGTCATCCATGAACAGTGCACGCGCGCTGCCAAGCGACGCCATTTCGATCACCGTTTCGCTCGTCGCCCAATGTTCGGCTTCGGGTATGGGCAAGCCCTCCCGCCGTTCCCGCAAAATGGCAAGATTTTGCGCGAGAATGATATGGCGCATGACTTCAAAAACATTTTGGCTGTCTGAGACCATAGGTCCGTCGGTTCCGATTCCGGGAATGACTCCAAGGCTCAGAAAGTGATGAACTGGGAGACCGACGGCATCAAACTGTCGCAGGATTGGAACCAAACTCACACGGGCGTCCTGCGCTGTGAGGATGTCGATTTCGTCCAGGCGGACATGGACAGCTTTCCCGGCATACATCGGCCGGTCCAGCACACCGAAGTCCCGGTAGTATTCAATCTGACCGCCTTTGTACCCACGCGCCTGCAAGGCTTTGCCCCCAGAGTTGTCGGTCATGTCCACGTCCAGCCGGATATTTTTTGCCGCACAGGCATCGGTAATGCGGCGCATGTCTTCAGGATCTTCGAGGTACTGGTAGTTCAGAAATCCGGTGGCAACTTCGATCCGGGAGGAGTCAAATTTTGCTTTGAGCCGCTCGACTTCCAGTAAACCGTCGTCGACGGATTCCCGGTCGGCTTCAGGCACTTTGTTGCTGTTGACGATACAGCGGCAAAGAAAGGGGATTATATACTTGATTGTGCATCGCTCGGGTGGTAGAAATATATACTACATTGAGCGGAGGCAATCATGGCAAAAGGCGGACCCGGCAAAGCACACCGTGAGGGGATCACCCTCATGCAGTTGGCCGACAAATTCCCCGATGAAGAAACCGCCACCAAGTGGATTGAATCCATCGTTTGGCAGGGTGGACGCTTTTGCCCCAAATGCGGCGGGGTGGAAACCAAAGAGTCGCCGGGGGTCATGCCTTATTGGTGCCCAGATTGCCGCCGGTCTTTTTCCGTCCGTATAGGAACGATCTTTGAGGGGTCCAAGGTTCCCTTGCGGAAATGGGCTTTCGCAATCTACCTGGAATACACAAGCCTAAAAGGCGTGTCTTCCATGAAGCTGCACCGGGATTTAGGCGTCACACAAAAAACGGCATGGTTCATGCTGCATCGTATCCGTGAAGCATGGATGGATGATCATGGCTCGACATTCGACGGTCCAACGGAGGTTGATGAAACCTACGTCGGCGGAAAGCGGCAGAATATGCCTAAGCAGAAACGCAACCAAATGAAGGGACGCGGGGTTTCCGGTAAATCGATTGTCGTGGGTGCCAAGGATCGGGAAACCAATAAGGTTGCCGTTAAAGTGGTTAAAAGCGCGGACGCCAAAACCCTGCATGGTTTCGTTGCGGATCACACCGCCGATGGTTCAACCGTCTACACGGACGACGCCAGCGCCTACAAGGGCATGAAAAACCGCACCCATGAATCCGTCAAACACAGTGCCGGGGAATACGTGAGAAACCAAGCCCACACGCAAGGCATTGAGTCGTTTTGGTCCATGCTCAAACGCGCACACAAAGGCGTCTACCATAAGCTAAGCCACAAGCACATGGAGCGGTACGTCAAACAGTTTGCCGGACGCCACGGCTTGAGGGAATACAACACCATCGATCAGATGATGGAAACCGTGGCAAGGCTGGTCGGCAAGCGGCTTACGTATCGGGCTTTGATAAGTACTCACCCAAACCAAGGTCTTTAAGTTGGCTCTCGGTTTTTTTAATGTCGAGAATACATTGTTTACGTTGTTCGATTAATGCATCTATCTCTTTGATAGTAGGCCACTTAACTGGCATTAACATATCCGAGGAACCATCCGCGATTCGTAGTGAGCCGTCCAACACCTCCCCATGAACCTTATTCTTTAGCATTTTGAGGACGCGCTCTACTTCATCGGCCATCTCTTCCATTTGCGCGGAGATACAAGCCAATGTGCGTCTTTGTGAGGTGGTCCTGGAAAATCGGACAGTTGTTTAAGGTGTATTCCCCCGGTTACGGAGGAATACGAGATGACGAAGCGACGGAAGTTCACGCCTGAGTTCAAGGCGAAGGTGGCGCTGGAGGCGCTACGTGGCGACCGGACGATCCAGGAGATCGCGGCGCGCTATGAGGTTCACCCCAATCAGGTCAGCACATGGAAGCGCCAGGCCATGGACGGCCTGGGCGATGTGTTCTCGAACGGCGTGGAGGCGTCCCGCCGGGACATTGAGGCCGAGGTCCACGATCTTCATGCCAAGATCGGCCAGTTGACGGTGGAGCGGGATTTTTTGGCCAAAGGGCTCAAGCGATGAGCCGGCCGGAGCGCAAGGCGATGGTGCGCCGCGACGTTTCCGGTCTCAGCTTGAGCCGTCAATGCGAGATACTGTCGATCAGCCGATCATCTCTCTATTACAGGCTGCGGGGCGAGAGCCCGGCCAACCTGGCGCTGATGCGGCGCATCGACGAGTTGTTCCTTAAACATCCGTTCTATGGGTCCCGTCAGATGGCCCGTCATTTGCGCCGCGAGGGGGGTGTCGTCGGCCGTCACCGGGTTCGGCGCCTCATGCGCCTGATGGGGCTGGAGGCGATCTACCGGGCGCCGAAGACGAGCACGCCCCATCCCGAACACCGGGTCTATCCGTACCGTCTCAAGGGCCTCGCCATCGAGCGCCCCGACCATGTCTGGTGCGCCGACATCACCTACATCCCGCTCAGGCGCGGCTTCCTTTATCTGGTCGCGGTGATGGACTGGGCGAGCCGCCGGGTCCTGGCCTGGCGGCTGTCGAACACCATGGATGCCCGGTTCTGCGTCGAGGCCTTGAATGAGGCGCTCGACACCTCCGGCAGGCCGGAGATCTTCAACACCGACCAGGGCAGCCAGTTCACCAGCTTCGAGGTCACCGGCCGCCTCAAGGAGGCCGGGATCACGATCTCCATGGACGGGCGCGGCCGGTGCATGGACAACATCTTCATTGAGCGACTGTGGCGCTCTCTCAAGTACGAGGCGGTTCACCTGCACGAGCTGACCGACGGCTTCCACGCCGAGAGGGTCATCGGCGAATGGATCGGGTTCTACAACACCGAGCGGCCCCATTCGTCGCTCGGAGGCAAAACGCCGGCGGAAGCCTACGCGGCGGGGCAGCCTGTGGATATGTTGGACAAGACTACCGCCTTGCCCACATCCCCACAGGCCCAACAACAGCAATCAAATATGATAAACAGGATTCTGGCGGCATGATCAGACAGCGGAATACACCTTAGATAAGCCGTCAGACTGTCCAAACAAGTGGGACCACCTCATTGCTCTTGGTGGGCGCTAAACGTCCGTCCAACAATTTTCTCTTTATCATCATTGGTCATAGCGACACACCATAAGCACCTAATCTCGGTTCCGTCCAACCTTTTTAGCAAGCGGTATCAGACCATCAATCATTTCGCTGGCCTCTTCCACTGACCCAGGCGTTTCAAACAAATAGAAATCAGCGTCTTCGTATTTGTCGATTTCAGCGTCTGACATTTCGCTTAGAATTTGATCCCGTAAATCTTCAATGTAGCGCATCTGTTTGTCGGTAGGTTCCCGGTCATCCCCGACAATCGTCCGGCCCACTGATTTGAATGCGTTGACTAAAAAGCATAACGCTAGAAAAGCCCCGCCGATAATCCACCAATCCGCCGTAGTTAATCCATCCATCGTGAGTCCCCCTGGTTCCGGCCCGGCAGGAGTGCCGGGACGGCTGCCAAACAACCTCACGAGCAAGGTGGGTTCCCGCTGATTTCCGGCAAGCCGGTCTTGTATTCACGGGCGACCCGACATAGGGTCGCTCGTAAGGTGCCTGGCAGCGCCTGAATTTTAAGGGACAGGGCGATGGCTGAAAAGGAAAAGACCGAAGATCCCGCAGTGGTCAATCCGCGCTACAAAGGGGCCACAATCGAAGAAGTGGTCCTCGCCCTAGCCCACCAAAAACCCCGATCCGTATGGCGGACAAAAAGCGCCGATACTCCCCCGCCTAAAGACGAAGATTAATCTTCTCTACGCACAATCAAGTATATAATCCCCAAAGAAAGCCGCGCAGCCCGGACTCGTCGAGCGCACGCCACGACCAATCGACAGACTCTAACCGGGCGTTGGTAAAGTGTTCGTCGTGGCTGCCGACGTACCCCGCTTGGGTGAGCTCCAAGACATGGAGGCGCGAGAGGATGTAACTAGTCGATCCTGAAAGACGCGGAGATTCTCTGTAATAGACTGTTATTGCGGATCAATTTTGTTGGCAATGGTGGTTCGGAATCGCCGGATTTTCTATACTGCAAGGCCGGTTCCTTGCAATTTCCGGATCAAAAAATGCGCCCCACATCAGCCGCCCCACATCAGCCAATGACGTCCCTTCTTTAGATCTCTTCCGCACCGCGCTTGAGAACATTCTCGATCAACGGCACGAACTTTATCGGCTCACCGAGTTGATCGATTGGCAGGGTTTTGATGAGGCGTTTGGTGTCTTGTATTGCCCTGACAACGGCTGCCCGGCCAAAGCGACGCGGCTGATGGTGGGGCTTCAATATCTCAAGCACGTGTATGGTCTGTCCGATGACCAGGTGGTGATGCGCTGGGTGGAGAACCCTTACTGGCAGCATTTTTGCGGCGAGGTGTATTTTCAGCATCACCCGCCGATTGATCCCAGCAGCATGTCGCGTTTCAGACGGCGCATTGGCCATTCAGGGTGCGAGAAAATTCTGCGGGCCACAGTTGATGCGGGTGTTCGGAGCAAGACGGTCAAACCCGACGACTTCAAGCGTGTGACGGTGGATACCACGGTGCAGGAGAAGGCGGTGGCCTTTCCCACCGACAGCAAATTGCTGAACCGTTCGCGTGTGCGTCTTGTCAAGCTGTGCCACACACACGGTGTGGTGTTGCGGCAGAGCTACGCCCGTAAGGGCCCTGAGGCGCTGTTGCGGGCCAACCGTTATGGTCACGTCCGGCAGATGAGGCGCATGGGTGGTCAGATTAAGAAGCTCAAGACCTATCTGGGCCGGGTGGTGCGTGACACGGAGCGCAAGATCGCGGGCCATAAG
Organism: Rhodospirillaceae bacterium; assembly: GCA_965207985.1. Taxonomy (GTDB): domain Bacteria; phylum Pseudomonadota; class Alphaproteobacteria; order Rhodospirillales; family Rhodospirillaceae; genus CBDBND01. Next base: position 388,767 of record CBDBND010000034.1, read on the forward strand.
GGGTTGCAGGCGATTTTTGCCGGGGAGTTGGCGCTGGCCAGGCGGCTGCTCAGTCAACAGAAGATGGATCGCAACAAACTGTATAGCCTGCATGCCCCGGAGGTGGAGTGCATCGGCAAGGGCAAGGCCCACAAGCGTTATGAGTTTGGTGTCAAGGCCAGTATTGCAACGACAAACAGGAGCAACTTTATCGTTGGCGGCATGGCGTTGCCGGGGAATCCCTTTGATGGGCATACATTGCCAACAGCGTTGGAGCAGGTGCGCCGTTTGACAGGCTGTGTGGTTGAAGAAGTGTTTGTGGATCGTGGCTACCGTGGCCATGGCGAGGAAGCATCAAGGGTGTACATCTCGGGTCAACGGCGTGGCATAAAAACACAACGGCTGAAACGGTCACTGAAACGGCGTCAGGCGATTGAACCGGTTATCGGCCATCTGAAATCGGATGGACTGTTGGGACGCAATTACCTCAAGGGTACTGAAGGTGATCGCATGAATGTGGCACTGGCCTGTGCCGGCCATAACCTAAGACTGATCCTGAAGCGGCTCAGAATTTATTGCGCCCGCATTTTGGGCGCTACGTTGCTCCGGGACATGATCGGATTGCATGGAACGCGTCTTGCGGCGTCAATCATCCGATGGAAGCGACGGATGGCGTGGCAGACTGAACCTAACAGCACACATCTAACGCTCGTAGTGGTATGAAAAACGGGTTCTTCAGGATCGACTAACTACGCTCTTCATCGAGACGGCCCGCAACGAGCGATTGCTGCTTGATCAGTGCGGCAATCGCCGCCGGAAAGTCGAGAACCGGCCAGCGGTCATCGTTGTAGCCTCGGAAAAAAACCTGGATTAGGTGATTGTGAGAATTCGTAAACCCGGGAAGTATGACTTTTCCACTACAGTCGAGAGTCTCATTAGCCACAACCGTGCAGTCTGACATCGGTCCGACCGCCGACACCCGGCCTTTGTGAAAGGCGACATAACCGTCCGTAAAAACACGCCGGTCTTGATCCACGGTAACGACATAAGCGTTTTTAAGAAGCGTATCAGCCTGTTGTGGTTCAGTCATGGTGGAGTTCTAACGCGTTTTGCATCGGTTAGTCATGCTACCGTATAACATCGCTAACTGTCTCCCGTCTGATTATGTAAAATCAGCTACGCGCGGTTCTGCAAAGGTTTCGTTTGTGCTTCGTCTTATTCGTTCGATCGCTCGAGACGGCCGTCATTTTTTTGGTGTGACGCTGTTTGGTGTGAGTCTTGCTTTCACTTCAAGTCATGCGGAAACGTTGCGCATAGCAGCCGGTGGCGTCCCACCAGGTTTAGGGAACCCCTATACAGCGACAGCATTACCGGCAACGGAATTATGGTTGGCCATGTTTGATGGTCTGACCCGCCTAGACTGGCGTGGCGGACCGCTCCCTGGCTTAGCGGTGACTTGGGATAACCCAACCGCACGGACGTGGCACTTCACCCTTCGCGACAACATGACCTTTCACAACGGCAGGCCGTTAACCGCTGAGTCCGTTGCTGACGTGTTTTCTATATTACTGAGCGAAGAAGCTGCGTCGCTCTTGGTCGCCAGAGAGCTGACCAATATTGCCGGCGTCGAAGCCGTCGACCCGTTGACCGTTCGAATCGAATTACACCAGCCCGACGCCATTCTGCCGAAGCGCCTCTCGCTTGTCATGATTGTAGACCCGGCCTCATGGACGGAACGGGGCGTTGATGAGTTCACACTCGCCCCCATTGGCAGCGGACCCTATCGCTTGATTGACTGGGGGCCGGGGAATACGGCTGCACGGCTCACGGCCTTTGCCGGCAGTTGGCGCGCAGCCATAAGCTTTACAGACCTTGAGTACCGCGTTGTCGGCGACAAGACTTCGCGTCTTCAGGGCCTTTATAGCGACCAAGTGGATGTCGCCACGGGGCTCAGCGAAGATGATTACGGAGATGTGACCGCAAACGGATACGTCCCCTATGTGACGGCGACCACACAGATAAAATCCATCGCTCTGCCAAACGTACGGGACGGCGACCACCCCTTAAAGGACCAGCGCGTGAGGCAGGCACTCAATTATGCTGTCGACAAACGAGCCATTACCGAACTGATATTTGACGGCTGGATTGACGTTGCCAGCCAAGGCGCCGTGCCGGGAATTTCCGGGTATAATCCCGCGCTCAAGCCGTATCCCTATGATCCCGTCCGGGCACGCGTGTTGTTGGCGGACGCGGGGTATGCAGACGGGTTCGATCTCAATATTGAGTTTGTCGCCACGTTGACGCCGCTGGACCCTCCCATGTTCCAGAAGGTGGCACAGGATCTTTCCGCTGTTGGCGTGCGGACGTCCGTTCGGCAAATTCCGTTTTCCGACTACTTGCGAAAATACGTTCCCAACCAATGGGGCGATGTTGATGCCTTTGGCTTGTTCTGGAACGTGGCGTCCTTTCAAGATGCCATTCGGCCCTACGAGTACTTCTCCTGTATGCGCGTAAACCCGTTTTTCTGCGATGACGACGTCACCGCCGACATCAAAGCGGTCCAAGTCATGGCAGACCCGGTCGAACGGGAAACCGCCATGCAGGCGATCATGGCCAAATTCCACACTCTCGCGCCGGCCATATGGATCAGCAATTCAGCTTATGTGAATGCCACGCGGCCGGGCATCAGCGGCTTCCGCATGGCACCGACCGGAATTGTTTTTGAGGAACTCAGGTCTGATTAAGTGGCACTTGACGACTTGTTACGTGGCACGTGACGGTTTGATGTTCACATTGGTGCGGAAGAAATTATCCGGATCGTACTTGTCCTTAAGTTTGACCAACCGCGCATAGTTGGGACCATAGGCATCACGCACATCCGCCTCGGTCGGGCCGATGGCCAAGTTGACGTAGAAGCCACCGGTGCCCATGGGTCGGATGGCTTTCCAGGTCTCATCGCAGTACGCGCGCTGCCCCGGCCCGTCCGCAGGATTCCGCCAGCTGGTGTCAACCGTGCATTGATACAAGGTGTCGCGGTAGGGATAGGCGGTGGCGTCAGAGGCCAGTTCGGCGGTCTTGCCGGCCTGGTGGCTGAAATTAACCTTGGCGCCGGGGTACGTGTGTTTGGTGGCGTAGTCGGCCACCGCATCGGCAATCTTCTCATCGACGCGATTGAAGAAACCGGACTGGTAGTACACGGCGCTCTTGGACAACAGGTCGCCGTCGGCAATGCCTTGCAGCCACAGATAGTCGACGCCGTCGAAGCGGGTGCGGATCGGTTCACCAAGCTTGGCAAGGTAAGGATCGAGAATCTTGCGCGCCGCTTCCGGTGAGCCGTTGTACGTACCGCCGAAGGTGGACGTGGTGACACCGTCGTGACCTGTGCGGACACCGGCGGAGAGAGACATTTCATTGGACACCCGGTCGCCAAGCTCAAACAAAGTCTTCAACGCGTCGGCCGCCTTCGAAACCGGATAGGTGAAGGAGAAGGATGTTATCAGCGGATCAAAGTCGTAGAGCTGGAATTGAAACTCGGTGACGATGCCGAAATTGCCGCCGCCGCCGCGCACAGCCCAGAACAGATCGCTGTTTTCCGACGCGTTTGCGCGAACCAATTCGCCGTCCGCCGTCAACACTTCGACGCCGCGATTGTTGTCGATGGCATAGCCCAGGAGGCGCGCCAGGCGCCCCTGCCCGATGCCCGTGGCCAAACCGCCCACTCCGGTGTGCGATACCACGCCTGCGGTTGTCGCCACACCCAGGGGAACGGTGGCTTCGTCCAGATTGCGCAAAATCGAGCCGCCTTTGACGTAGGCTCTCATTTTCGATTGATCGACTTCGACACCCCTGTAAGGAGAGAGGTCCAGGGTGATGCCGCCGTCGGACATGCCGGTGCCATCGTAATTGTGGCCGCCGCAGCGGAGGGCAGTCAGCAGGTTGTGGCTGCGGGCGAACTGCAGCGCCGCCTGAATGTCATTCAGCGACGTACACTTGGCAATGATGGCGGGCTTATGGTCGATGGCCGGGCTCCACAGCCGCCGCTCGGCGTCGTAATTCGCGCTCGATGGCAGAACGACGGCGCCCGCAATGCTCCGCTGAAGATCCTTAAGCGCGTCCTCGCTGACGTAGACGGTCTCCCCTGTGCTGGCCAGCACCTCGCCTGCGTGCCCCCGGCGTATGGGAACAGCCGTCGCGGCGGTCAGGGCAATGGCGACGCGCAACAATGAGCGGCGGTCCAGCGGAAGACGGGCATGGGAACGATAGGTCATGACATTTGGTCCTTTGATAGCGGCAAGGCTCGATCATGGAAGCGCAATGTACATAGAAAAAGGCCCGGCAAGCCGCCAATCCAGCCAACGAACAGAAAAATTAACCCTATACTGCCTACAGACCCGCAGATGACGGAGGAGGCAACCATGGGCGGATGGTCGTTGGAGCAGACATATTACGTGGCGGAAATCATCGGGATGGTTTTCGTGGTCGTGTCCCTGATCGCGGTGTTTCTGCAGCTTAAGCAGAACACGGCCGCGATCCGCATCAACAACACCCAAAAGACTCTAGAAGGTTTGAACCAAGGGTGGATGCAAATGGCCAGCGATCCGGTCTTGACAGAAACAGTCGTCAAAGGATTGAAAAACCCCTCCTCGCTGAGCACCATTGAGACAGCCACTTTTTATCCGTTCTTCAATTCGACGTGGTGGCTGGTGCAGAATTCGTATTATCAATGGCGGGAAGGCACATTGGAGGACCAATTCTGGCAAAGCTACAAACGCCTGATGATCGACCTCATGAATCAGCCGGGAACCAAAGCCCATTGGCAGGCGCGCAAGCATTGGATGACGGAAGAGTTCCAGTATTTCGTTGAAGACGAAATCCTCGATGTGCCGACGACACCCGGCTACAAACCCTGGGGCGTGGGGGGTGATTAGTGTCGCGGCCATTGAACCCGCCCCGAAGGGCGGGCTCATGAAATGTCAGACGCTAAAGTTCAAACGCCAAAGTTCAGGCGCTAAAGTTCAGCATCCGTTGGCCGAGCAGACGTCCGAAGGTCAGGGCGGGCGTGACCATGCTGCCGTTGACGTAGGAGTTGCCGGTAGTGGCGCCGGCACCGATCACTTCGCCGGCGGCGTAAAGGTTGGGCACCGGTGTGCCGTCCGGACGGGTTACCCGGAGCTGCCCGTCTACTGCCAGCCCGGCGAAGGATAACAACGTCGTGCCGGTAACGCGCACCGCGTAGTACGGACCCGTGGTGAGTTCCATGGGCCGGTGAAGGCGCCCGAAAGCGTCGGTTGCGCCCTCGGCGATGGCCCGGTTGTAATTGGCTATCGAGTTAGCGAGGTTCACCGGATTGATACCCGCCTTGACGCCAAGCGCATCCAGGGTCTCCGCCTTGACGAACATGGGATGGCTGTCAAAGGCGTCCATCAGCTGCCTCTTGTTCCAATCGCCGTAGGCTATGGGCGCCTTGTCTATGATCTCCTGGTCGGAGATCACCCACATACGCTGTCCGGCCTGGTCGGTCAGCGCGTGCTCGCGGTAATCGACGCTGGGGTGATCCTCGCGCATGAAGCGCTTGCCGTCGCTATTGACGTAGATCTCCCACGGCTGACGCCGATCAGGCGCACCATTGAAGCGGGCGTCGGTGTCGCTGGGATAGCTGTTGTCGGCAAGAATGGCGCCGAAGCCGGCCAGATACTTCTCACCGCCGCGGATATAGCCACCGGCGCTCATGCCCAGTGTCAGCCCCGCCCCCTGACTGTAGGGATAGGCCAATTGGGCTGTGAGCTCCTTGCCGTGAAGGTCAGCGAACATGCGCGGGTTGGAGGCACAACCGCCGCAGGCCAGCACCACATTCTTGCTCATGTGGTCGGCAAGGCGGCCGCTATCGTCTTCGGTGGTGACCCCCACCACGGCACCGGAGTTGTCCTGGATCAGATCGACCGCCGCGGTACTCATGAGACTGGTGATCTTCCCTGCCCGTTCCTGGGCTTTGTACAGCGGTTCCATGACCGCAAGGACAGCGCGGCCGCGCTCTTCACCGAAGTGGTAGCGGGGGGTGGTCCAGGGTTCGTGGCCCATGGTGAGCACGGGTTGACTGTCGTCAGCCAGCTCAAAGCCGTTGGCGGCGAGCCAGTTGATGCTGTCTCCGGCGTTGTTGACGAAGAGCTGGGTGATCACCGGATCGACCGTGCCACGGCTGATGTGCATGGTGTCGGCGTAGTGGTCCTCAGGGGTATCGTTGATGCCCTTGGCCTTCTGATAAACCGTGCCCGAGCCGGACATCATTCCACCGGAGCGGTCCAGAGTGCCGCCGAGCACCGGCGACTTCTCAACCACAAGCACGTTGCCTCCGCGCTCAGCCGCGAAAATGGCAGCCGGCATACCCGAGTTGCCGGCGCCGACAACGATGAGATCGTACTTGTCAGCCGCTTCGGCGCGGCGCCATGTGGGCAGTACGCTGGTGGATAAGGTGGCAGCAGCACCCATCAAAAAGGTACGTTTGCTAACGGGTGCCAAGGTTTTACCAATGAGCCTGTAAGTGGTCATCGCAGTTTCTCCCTTGGGCAGAATTATAATGGTTCAGTATGTCACTCGGTGTCAGTCGTGAGAAGCAGAAAGCAATAATTTGAAACGTCTGGTCCCGTTCAAAAAAGAACGGTCCCACTCATCAGTGGGACCGCCCATTACCTTGAGAAAAACAGTAGGCGTGGCTACGCGGGCTTGGTGCCAACAACATTTTTGCCGCCGAAGCCGCCATCTGGGTAGAGCTCGGCTTCGGGCCCGTCCAGGTTGAGCGCAAAGCCGACCCGACGCATTTCGCCGAAAAAGTCAGCACGCTGCCAATCGTACCACCACCGCTCATGGTTCCAGCGGTAGGTCATCCAAGCGCTGATCCTACCCATCGCCGTGCCGAACGCCGCCCTGCTGTTGGGACTGGTGTATACGTCTACCGGGTAGTAAATCCCGCCCGGCCGGAGCAGGCGTTCGGATTCTTTGACGATCTTGTAGGTCGCATCTTCCGTCACCTCGTGGTGCAAGATGAAAGAGGTTACGATGTCAAAGTAGCCATCGGGGAAGCCGGTCTCCTCAGCCAGGGCGTGCCTGAAGTTGACATCGACACCCATGTCGACTGCACGCATGTGAGAGTAACGCACCATCGGAGCGCCGATATCAACGCCCCAAACCTCGGCATCGGGGAACCGTTTCTTTAGAGCCACGGTCTGCTGACCGCAACTGCACCCCGCATCCAGGATGCGCCTAACCTTGCCATCAGCCGGTAAGGGAAGACCCTGGGCCAGATCGGTTTGCACTTCATCCTGATAGTTACGACCGTTGTAGAAGTTATTGGTGCCATAGTGAAAAAGGTGGCCGGCGAACTCATCACCCGTATAGCCGCCCGGTTGCATGTGGATTTCGTGCTTGGTGTATTCCGGTTCTATACCTGGATTGAGTTCCAGCACACCGGGACCGGCCTTGTCGGCGGCTTCCATCTCAGACATGTAAGCATCGTAGTTGCCGTGGAATTCCCGGAGCAGTTCGTGCCACATATGCCGCTGGAGGCGTTGCCAACTGTGATTCCGGAAAGCGATGATGGGATCGTCTTCCAGCAACTCCACAGCCGTTTCCAGCGATATTTCGTCCCTTGGGTTGATGCCATTCGCGCGCATGATCTGTATGGCTCGTCGATTGGCCGCCCGGCTCAGTTGGGACGTGATCCATACCCGCTGACTGGTGCTGAACTCGTCATAGCTTTCGAGATTGAGGGTGGCCAGACGCTCAAGAATGCCGTCCGTGCCTCGCGGTTCGTAATCTGCTTTTGCTAGTTCGGCGAGAACCGCTGTCGGTCCGGCCATGGAAAGCGCAGCCGCTCCGCCGGTTGCCCAAAGGGCCGAACGTCGATTGAAAAGTTGACTCATGATCCTATCTCCCTGCCCCTTTCGGGCTTATACCGGTCCTTTCCTATGGAAAGGACAATGTGTGGATCACCTCAAGTCAGTACGGCAGCAGTATTATTTTTGGCTCACCACAATTCTCGTTCCCGCCCATGAGAACAGAGTCGTTTCATCGTGTTGACCGGAGGTGCCGTCAGGCGTCGGCTGGGTCTCCTCCGAGCTTAAAGAGGTGATACCGTTTCCAACGTGGCTGATCCCATGATGCGCCTCTTCCAAGACAACAACAATCCTAAAAGAGGACTATTTCGTCTCAATAAGCAGCCAATAGGGTGATCTCCTCTACCCATCTTACCGGTAGGAACGCGTATGGATAGAGACTAATATTGGTCCGCCAAATTTGTTTTGAGGACGAGCTATAAGAGGTAACCACTTGACCTCCGAAGCCAACCTTGTCCAGCCAGGCTCACCGGTTTCGCCATCCGCCGAGGAACGGGTTCTGGGTGTAACGCGCGATCTTTTGCTGGAAATACACCACCAGCAACGAAAATTTCCCCCCATCACTCCTGATAGTCGCTTCGATAGCGATCTAGGGTTTGACAGCTTAACGCGCGCAGAATTGCTGTTGCGCTTGGAACGCAGCTTTGACATCGAGCTACCTGATTCGTTGATAGCAGAGGCGAACACGCCTCGCGACTTGATGCACGCGTTGCAAAGCCACGCGCATGGGCAGGGACGGCGCCTTCAAAAGGCAACACGGGAAACGGTCACGGGCACAGCAATAGATGAACCGTTTGCATCGCGCACGCTAATTGAGGTGTTGACGACACACGCAGAGGCGCACAGCGATAGAATACATTTGAACTTGTGGCAATCGGATGAAGCAATGCAGGCGGTCACCTATGGTGAGTTACTGACCGCAGCGATGTCGATAGCCGGGGGTCTGCTCGCGCGCGACCTCGAACCCGGCGACCGGGTGGGCATTATGCTTCCCACTTGCACGGAGTTTTTCTTCACCTTTTGTGGCGTACTTTGGGCTGGAGGTGTTCCTGTTCCCATTTACCCACCTGCACGGCAAAAGCAGTTGGAAGAGCATATTCGGCGGCAAGGAAAGATTTTACATAACGCAGGTGCTCGTATCTTGATTGGGAACGAACAGGTGCGTCCTGTGAGTGCTTTGCTCAAGGGTATCGTGGAGTCAATCCACCACGTCGTCACGGTAGATGAATTGCGTCAGGATGTGGCGTTGTCAGCGCCGGTGCCCGTGGGGCCGGAATCATCGGCACTGATCCAATACACTTCGGGCAGCACCGGCGATCCGAAAGGCGTGTCACTCTCACATTCCAATTTATTGTCGAACATCCGTGCGATGGGGCAGCACATTGGAGCAACGTCATCGGATGTTTTCGTTAGCTGGCTGCCTCTCTATCACGATATGGGATTGATCGGCGCTTGGCTCGGAAGCCTTTATTACGGTGTCACAGCGGTGTTTATGCCACCACTGGCATTCCTTGCCAAACCAGCACGTTGGTTCTGGCTGATGCACCGCTATCGCGCGACATTGACGGCGGCACCCAATTTTGCATTCGAGCGATGCCTGACGACAATCAGGGAGTCCGACATAGAAGGGCTCGATCTAAGTTCTATGCGTTTTGTCGCGAACGGAGCCGAACCCATACATCCCGATACACTACGCCGATTCATGGATAGATTCGCTGCATACGGCTTCCCCCGCGTTGCGATGGCACCAGTTTACGGGCTTGCCGAAAACTCAGTTGGGTTGGTAATGCCACCGCTGGGCCGAGAGCCCATAATCGAGCGGATCGATCGGGAGACTTTCTCCCGTCTCGGCCACGCGGAACCCGCAAAGCCGGACGATCCGGCGCCGCTTGAATTTGTATGTTGCGGACAGGCTCTTCCGGGACACGAAATTCGTATAGTTGACGACACCGGACACGAAGCACCAGAGCGGCAGCAAGGCCGCCTGCAGTTCAGAGGTCCTTCGGCGACCAGCGGGTATTTCGATAACGAAGAGAAGACAAAGGCACTTTACAGCGGTGACTGGCTGGAGAGCGGCGATCTTGCCTTCGTGGCTTCTGGCGAAGTCTATCTGACTGGGAGGGTGAAAGACCTCATCATCCGTGCTGGACGGAATATCTATCCGCAAGAGCTTGAAGAGGCTATCAGTGCCGTACCCGGCGTGCATAAGGGATGCGTTGCGGCCTTTGCAACAAAAGACGAGCGCAGCGGGACCGAACAACTGGTTGTTATCGCAGAAACGCGCCTCAGAGACTCAGGCGAGCGGGAGGCCTTATACGGAAGGATCCAAGCCGCCACCCAGGCACTGATCGAAACCAAGATTGATGATATCGTGCTGGCGCCGCCGCGCTCGGTACCAAAGACATCAAGCGGCAAGATTAGACGGTCGGCAGCTCGCGATCTCTATCGATTGGGCGCATTGCATCGCAGCAGTAGAGCGTTGTGGTGGCAGGTGGCTCGTCTGCGTGTCAGCGCTATCGTCCATCAAGTTCGACGCATTACGTCACTTATCTCGGAATGGGCCTATGCTGCCTATTGGTGGTTGGTCCTTTCTCTGATCGCAGCAGCAGTCTGGCTGACGATCGTCTTGCTACCTTCGCAAACCATACAGCAGAAAGTGTTGCGCCAGGCCGCTCGACTATTCTTCTTTATGACCGCAACACCGGTGACAGTGAGTCGCGGTACAGAAATCCCAGCCACGGGTGTCATGTTCGCGGTCAATCATGCGAGCTATATCGATGCCGCAGCACTGCTCGTTGCCATTCCAGGAACACTTGTGTTCGTAGCAAAGGAAGAGTTTACGCGGCAGTTCTTCGCTGGCACGTTCCTGCGGCGTATCGGCACGCTCTTCGTCAGACGCACGGATGTTGCCGGTGGATTGGAGGATACGGCCACCATGCTCACTTCAGCACAAGAAGGTGCTCGAATCGTTGCCTTTCCAGAAGGAACCTTTACACGGTCTCCGGGCCTCATGAAGTTCCACATGGGGACATTTATTGTCGCGACTGAAGCGAACGTGCCCATCGTTCCCGTATCGCTGAGCGGGACCCGTTCAATTCTCAGGGGTAGCCAATGGTTGCCGCGTCGCGGAAGCATTTTTGTGACGGTGGGTGAGCCAATTCCTTGTCCCGGGCAGGGTTTTAGTGCGGCCGTCGATTTCCGTGACACCGTCAGAGCAGAAATACTGAAGCACTGTGGCGAACCTGACATCGCATAGGCACCTCGGATTCTCCCTGTGTCCGCTTATGGCTACTAACAGCAGTCATGATCGCGCAGCCAAGTCACGTCCGGTTCGGCGTTTAAAGCGGACCAAGTCCAGGGTTGGTGAGTTGGTCAGCTTGCGGCCGACACCCCTCCTCACTCCGCCGCCTGGGCCGAGGGCGGCGGATAGCCGGCCGTCAGCCATTTAAACACTTCCAACATCTGCGGGTTGTCTTGGATGCCCTGATAGAAAGGAATGGTCGCCATGATCGCGTCCGGGTCCCGGTAGTCCATCTCCAGGGCGCGCTCGTGATTGGCGTTCAACGCCATCATCATGATCGGCCGGTGGGCTTGGTCGTAGGCCTGAAGCTGGCTGCGCACGGTTTCCGGTTTAGCCATGTCTTTGGGCTCGGGTAGGAAGTCGACAAAACGCGCCATGTCCCTGAGCGCGATGTTGAGACCCTGGCCGTGGGCCGGGTGGAGGCCATGGCAAGCGTCTCCGGCGAGCACCACATTGCCCCGCGCCCATTCCGACGTGGTGGCGAGTTTGCAGGGATAGAAGCCGACTAGGTGGGTTTCCAGTTCACCGATGGCCGGTGTCCGCTCGAACAAAAACTTCTTGCGGTCGTCCACGGAAGAATTGCGCCACCAAGCCGTCTCGCTCCGGTCGATGGGAATGGATATTTTCCACCCGTCCTTCATGCGCGCGATGCGGAAGGTCATGCCCTTGGCACCCAGAAACGCCATGACCTCGTTACGGGGCTCGGACGCGTTGCGGGGGCAGAGCAGCATGACCAATGGGCTGACGTACTGGTGTTCCTCGGCGAAGGTGAAACCGGCGGCGTCGCGGACCTTGGAGCCGCGCCCATCAGCGCCGATGACGATCTTGGGGTGGATGGTGGTTGTCCCACCGTCGGGGTCCTCGATGGTCAGCGCCGTGATGGACCCGTCGGCGGCGGTTTCAAAATTCTTCGACGTCGCCGGAGCGATGTAATGGAAGTTGGGATTCTCCGCCGCCAAGTCCATAAAGGCCTGGCCGATCATTTCATGGTGGAACACCAGGTAATGGGGGTGGGGAATGGGCAGGTCTTCTAAAGGGACGTCCAGGATCGTGTCGCCGTCGGCGGTGTAATAGGAGGTACCGAGACGTATTTCAGCGCCACGGTCCTTAAACGTGTCCAGTGCACCCCATCGTTCCAGAATCTCCACTACGATGGGTTGGATGTGATCGCCGCGTGAGGTGTCCCACGGGTTTTCCACCGCTTCCACCATGACAATGGTGTAGCCCCGGTCGCGCACGGCACAGGCCAGCCCCGGCCCGGCGATACCGCCGCCGACGATGAGAATGTCGCAGTCTATGGTTTTGCCCGCCAAAGCGCGCCCCCTCTGCTCTTTATTATACGTGCATGCTTGAAGCGGGTTTTACTCGGGGCCAAGACCGCCCACAAGAAAACCGATAGGCGGGACCGCATGACGGTTTTTAGGTGAGTCTTTTGTAAAAATGGTGCGGTCGAGAGGACTTGAACCTCCACGGGATCTCTCCCACAGCGACCTCAACGCTGCGCGTCTACCAGTTCCGCCACGACCGCATCTGGGCACATGCTTCAAGGCAAGGGCCCGGCGGGTTGAGAGCCCCGCCTGAGGAGGCTGCGGGATAGCAAACCCAGGCTTTCCGCGCAACCCGGGACGCAGCCGGGGTACATGCCGGAACGCAAGGCCGGGTGGTATTACGGGCTGCGGAACCCCATATTCAGGCGTATAAGACCGCCATGACCGATCCCTCTCCCCGCCCCTTTGCGTTCCGCTTCAGCGATACCCCTTTGCCCTACGACAAGGCGATAGCCGACATGGAAGCCCGGGTCGCCGCCATCCATGCGGGAGAGGCGCCGGAGCTGTTGTGGTTCCTGGAACATCCGCCCCTCTATACCGCTGGGACCAGCGCGCAAACCTCGGATCTCATCGACCCGGACCGCTTTCCCGTGTTTAAGAGCGGACGCGGCGGCCAATACACCTATCACGGTCCCGGCCAGCGGGTGGCCTATGTGCTGTTCGACCTGCGCCGGCACAAACAAGACGTGCGTTCCTATGTGCAGGCCCTGGAGAACTGGTTGATTGCCGCGCTCGCCCACTTTGATGTTGTCGGCGAATGCCGGGCCGACCGTATCGGCATCTGGGTCAATAGAAACGATGGTCTAGGAGGCGAAGACAAAATCGGTGCCCTCGGTGTGCGGGTGCGCAGATGGATCGCCTTTCACGGCGTCGCTCTAAACGTTGAGCCCGATCTCGATCACTATGCCGGTATCGTGCCCTGCGGCGTGTCGCAACATGGTGTCACGTCCCTCAAGGCGCTGGGCAAAACGGCTGACATGACGGCCGTGGACGGGGCGCTTAAAGAAGAATTCCAAAAAACATTCGGTGTAACTCTCGAAGACGAGGTTTAGACCGCCTTACTCAAACTACTTTATTCCCACAGCCAGTTCTCTTCCCGGCTGATCTTCTCCGCCACGTCGTAGTGCTGGCCGAGTTCATGAATGGAAAGTTCGTCTTCCTTGAAATCTCCAAGCGCGGCTAGGGCCGTATCCGGTTTCAGGCCGGGCAGAATGGGATGGTCCTTTGAGCCGTCGGCATACAGGCGCTGCACCGTCGGCTGCACCATGTATTCCATCAACCGTTTTGCGGCGTCGCGGTGGGCCATGGCTTTGGTCATGGCGAAACCTGAGATGTTGACGTGTACACCCCGACCGTCCTGTTCCAGATAAACCATGCCGACTGCGTCGAGAATGCGTTTGGTTTCCGGGTCTCGGGCTTGAGGAAAGAGCCGACCGTAGTAATAGCTGTTGGCGATGGCAATATCACAAATGCCATCGGCGATGCCTTGGATCTGTACGATATCGAGATCGATGGGCTCTCTGGCAAAGTTATTGACCAGCCCTTTGACGAACCGCCGCGTTGACCGCTCGCCGTCATGGGCGATCATGGAGGACAACATGGACTGCACATAAATCTTGTTGCTGGGGCGGACACACACCCGGCCGTTCCATTTGTCATCGGAGAGATCGCCGTAGGTGCGCAGATCTGACGGGTCGACCCGGTACTTGGAATAAAACGCCGTGCGCACCCATTTGCTCAACCCGAACCACAATCCGTCTGGATGACGGTACTTGGCGGGAATAGCCCCGGTAAGGACTTCGCTGTCCACAGCCTGCAGAACATTGGCGTCCACCAACTTGGCCAAACGCTTGGCCTCCATGGTAAAGATCACGTCCGCTTTGGGTGCATCATTTTCTTCGACCAGGCGATCGAGAAGCTGACCAGCGGTCATATATTCCACGGTGATAGGAACGCCCGCTTCATGCTCGAAGGCGTCCAGCACCGGTTGAATGAACGTGGGCGTGAGATAGGAATAGACGGTCAGACCTTTGTGGCTGTCCGCAACGGCGGACCCGATCATGACCCACGTCATGATGAAGAATGACAGCAAGTTTTTCATGGTCCCCTCTCCTCTTTTTCCGCTCGTTCAGTGATTCGCGCTATTCCTCTTCACCTGCCAACAGCGCCGCCGTGTCGCCGAACACATCGGGATGATGCTTATTGGTCATTTCCACATAGTAGGGCGGATAGTCGTCGACAGTAGCATAGCGGCCACCGGTGGCCGTGCCGAACAAATGCCCGCGATGATCGCCCATCTTGAGCCAAGGCCGCCAAGAGACGATGCCGTTGAAGTGGGTGCTGTCGTTGGCAATCATCACGTCGGGATTGGCGAGGTCGGCCATTTGCGCGCGGTAGGTGGTCACTTCGTTGTAATGGAATTGCGGGCCAGAGAAGTCTTCCGGCGTGCCCACACGAATCTCCTCCACCAGGACAACGGTATCGTGCTCGACACGGGGCGGAATAAAACGGTGGTTGATGTCCATGCCTGCCAGCCTTGGGCTGTCCGAGGGAATTTCCCGGCCGTCCAGCCCAATGATGAGTTTGCTCGGGCCCAAGCGGGTGTGGGGCACCTCTACGGTCTCGCCGGTGTAGGGATTGTCGAAGGTCTCCATGACCTCGCCCGTTTCCCACTCAGTGAAATAGGCCACTTCGAAGCTGGCGCCCTCGTAGCGCCACTCGTCTATTTGTTTATACCGGGCCACGGTGCCGGCGAGCACACCGTAGAGCGGCGTGATCTTGTTGTTGACGACGCCGTAATAGAGTCCTTTGACGCCTCCCATGACGATGCGGTCGTCCATCGAGCAGCGCATCTTGATCAGCGCCGTCATCCGGTCTTCCCGCTTGGAGAAGTCGAGGATATTTTCATGGCCTGCGGCCTGTGCTTGGGTTACGCCTGACGCGGCCAGCCCAGCAGCACCGATGCCGCCGAGCAGGGACCGCCGGGTCACGCCCTGCACCATGGGATCACTCTCAAACATAAGTCGTCCTTTCCTCTTTCGCTTATCCACGCCGGTCTAATCGCGGCCCATAAAGAATGGCCAGTGGATCATTCAAGACGTCGGCGTGGTATTTTTCCGTCAGTTCCAAATAGTAAGGCGGGAAGTCTTCGACCCGCGCGACCCGTGTGCCAGAACCTCGGCCCATGTTGAGCGCGTTGAGATCGCCCATGTCATTCCATGGGGCAAAGCCGACGATGCTTTGATATTGGATGGACGTGGGCACGGTGGCCAGGCCCGGTTTTTCCAAATCAGAAAGCTTGGCGTTGTAGGTGGTCATTTCGTTGTAGCGAAACGGCAATGGCCCGGTGTTGGGCGGCTCGCCGGAAATGTTGATCTCTTCGGTGATCCAGATGTCATCGCGCAAAGTCACCGCCGGGCGGAACCTGTGATTGGCACTGGCCATCATCGCCATGGACGGCACGTTATCGAGATCGAAGCCACCGGGCTTGACCGGCACCACGCTGGGCCCCATGCGGGTCTGCGGCACCTCAACCACTTTGCCGGTGAACGGGTTCTCCCAGGTCTCCAGCAACTTGCCCGTGGCGAGGTCGGTAAAGTAGGCCACTTCAAAAGAGCGCATCTCGAATGTCTCATCATCGATGCGGGTGTAGTTGGCGAAGGTGCTGGCGAGAATGCCGTACATGGGTGTCGACTTGCCGTCGATCACTGCATAGCGCTGGCCCATGATCCAGCCGAGGCTCACACTGCCATCGACGGCACCACGCATCTTCAGGACCGTGTTGAGAAACTCTGATGGGATGTTCAGATTGAGCGCGGCATGGGCCGGACGACCTAGACCGGCCAAAGTGAGACCGACGACGGCGCCGCCAAGCACTGTCCGGCGAGTTGGATGTGTCTGCATCATTGTCCCCTTGTTGATCTTGCCCGCATCAGACCGAAGAGAACGCCGGGCGTCTATGACCTCAAAGGGGTAGGTTTCACCAAGCGGTTAGACTCATGTTTCACATGGGGGTTGGGATAGGTCTATTGAGGACGGCCGATCGGGTCGTAACGGCTGGGCAATGTGCGCTCC
Organism: Rhodospirillaceae bacterium; assembly: GCA_965207985.1. Classification (GTDB taxonomy): domain Bacteria; phylum Pseudomonadota; class Alphaproteobacteria; order Rhodospirillales; family Rhodospirillaceae; genus CBDBND01. The sequence goes on from CBDBND010000034.1 coordinate 405,338, forward strand.
GGCCCCTGGGAAGGGTCGGAATGGGTCCGCCCGCAGTGGACATCCTGCTTGCACCAGCTCTTCACCCCACCGGCAACAAACAGGGCCGGGTCGGAACAAGCAACAAGAAGACCCACAAGCGCCCCAGTTGAGAGCATCCGGACAAATATTTTAAGTCTCGACATATTTTCTGTTTTACGATAAATTTTATCGTAAAACAATAAACATATTCGAGAAAATACCGTGAATGAACCCTCTCCGCGCTTAGCGCGCATTCAACTGTTTAGCGGCCGCATTGCTTTCACTTGTGGCGTGCTATTCGTCGCATTGCCGATTCTTCTACTGGGACTGGCGCTATTTTTACCCGAATTTCTGGCCATCCAAGCCGTCGCGCGACAAATGGGAGTGCAGGCGGAGGACATTTCCCTCCTGGCGCGGATCGCATCGTTCGGTGCCATGATTGTGAGTTCAGCACCGCTGATATGGGGACTCTGGATTCTTCGTCAACTTTTTCAAGTATACGCGAGCGGAGCAGTGTTCACGCAGATCGCTGCCGAGCAGCTAAAAAAAGTTGCCTACGCGCTATTGGCCCTGATCGTCGCCCGCCCCTTCGGTTACGCCTTATTTTCTTTGGCACTGTCCATCGATACTGTCCGACAACCCGGAGGCCAGGGACATCTTGTTATCCCTATAGGCAGCACCGAAGTGTGGCTGGGACTGGCCGGTGTCATCGTATTGGTGAACGCTTGGATCATGGGCGAAGCGGCAGCCCTGGCCGAAGAAAACAAATCTTTCGTGTAAGGTTAAGATTTTGCCCATTCGCGTAACCCTCGATCAGGTCCTGGCCGAACGCGGCATGACGGCGCGGGAGCTGGCCCAGGAAGTGGGCATCACCGAAGCCAACATGTCGCTATTGCGCAGGGGTAAAGTACGCGGTGTGCGCTTTCAGACTTTAGAGAAAATCTGCGAAGTGCTGGATTGCGAGCCGGGCGATTTGTTGGGGTTCGAACCAGACTAGATCAAAATCCGGCTCATGCATGCCAGAATAAAAATTCGCTAAAGACCGAAAGGAGATGATTTGTGACTGATGACATGGATGCAAACATCAAAGCTGCTTTAGAGAAAGAGGAACAAGAAATTTTTGCGAAATTTGGTGACGAACCCGGCTTGCTTGAACAGACGTTCGGGAAACACGGCCTTTTTCGTGGCCCACTGGCTTGGACCCTTTGGTATGCCGCGTTCTTGCAATTCTTGAGTGTCGCAGCGTTCGTATTTGCGATTATCAAAGTGTATCAATCAACAGAAACCGTGGAGGTCATCCGCTGGGGTGTTTTGACTGTCATTTTTGCCAGTTCTTTTATGTTCATTCAATCTATGATCGCAATGGGCTGGCATGCAAACCGATTGCTGCGTGAGATTTACCGCATTGAGGTCCAATTTGCTCAGTTTATGGCCAGTCCTGCTGCACGCGATCAAGGAGACGATACCGCGTGATAACCCGGAAACTTTTGGTACTTGCGGTTAAAGAGTAGTCATACCGCCCGACCAACCAGTGACTTTTATCCCCACAGCTTGTCGCAGATTTCCATGCGCTCACCTTCGGGACCTAGAAACACGAAAACAGATGCGCCGGTGTAGGGTTCGACGTTAATGGTTTGTGGATCCGAAAGAACGGTAGCGAGATCGCTTTCGGAAACGACCTGGAAGACGGCATCGATGTCGGTGCAGGCATAGGTCGTCATACAGCTGCCGGGATCGAATCTGTCCGCCACGGCAGGCAGGGGATCCATGACCGCTTTGTCGAAGAGGCGCATTTCGATCCCATCGAGGCCGTACTTGGGCGCATCCCCCTTATGGAGAATCAAAGTGGCAGGCGATCCCGCAGGAATATCCCAGGTCTCATAGAACAAGCCTTCCGTCATGTCTTCGTCGAAGACAGCGACGAGGCCCAACGTCTCTTCATAAAAGCGGCGGGTGGGTCCGTCTCTATCCGCATCTAAATGCACATCGAAAATATGGCCGACCGGATTGGGAGAAGAGGGAAAATTGTAATCCCGGGCTTCCGTTCTCGCCATGGTCAGCATGAAATGGGTACCGCCCGGCGGATAGACATAGAAATAGGTATGAACATTGGCGCCAGCGTCGGTGAAGTCGATGGTCTTGGGTTCGCGCCCAACGACAAAATCGGGATGAGCTTCAAGCTTTTCATGAAGCCCTTCGATATCCTCCATGACCACGATCTCAACACCGCTCCATCGGGTGCTCATGGATGCGGGGCGTTTGCGGTTTTCTCCAGCGACGACGCGAATCATACCGCGGTCGGACCCTGGAGAACGGAGCACGGTAAACGTTTCCCCGACGCTGCCGGGGGCAATCCCCCAGAGGGACTCCAAATGAGTATCGATGACGCCAGCACACAAAGTTTCCCAGCCAAACACATCTGACAGCAAAGCGACCATGCGGGCGGGGTCCGAACAGGCATAGGTCATGCACGCCGGTGAAGTAAGAAATTGTTGGGTCATCATGAACTCCCGGTCTGTGGCACTTCGATATTACAGGATTAGGGTCTGTTGACATTTAGGGGATTCCCAATGTCGCGGAAAAGTGATTCAAGCCTCCTTTTGCAAGGAGTGTTTGATGAAGTCAGAGCGTTTTGTGATCACGGACAATGTTTGGGAGAAAATTTGGCGTCATCTACCGGGCAAGGCGACGGACCGTGGCGTGACGGCGGCGGACAACCGCCTGTTTTTGGAGGCGGTTTTGTGGCGGGTGCGCGCAGGGTCGCCGTGGCGCGCTCTGCCCCCGGCGTTCGGCAATTGGAACAGCGTCTTCCAGCGCTTTCGCCGATGGGCGAAGAAGGGTGTCTTCGAGCGGCTGTTCGAGGAGTTGTCGGCGGAACCGGATTTCGAATATGCCCTCATCGACGCCACCATCGTCAGCGTTCACCAGAAGGCGAGCGGCGCAAAAGGGGGACTCAAAATCAGGCCATCGGCCGATCACGGGGCGGATTGACCACCAAGATCATCGCCCTGGTCGACGCACTGGGGTGTCTGGTCCGCTTCGTGCTGCTCCCTGGCCAGCGCCACGACATGATGGGCGTCCAGCCGTTGATCGACGACGTTCACTTCGATGCCCTCATCGCCGACAAGGCATTCGATGCCGGCTGGCTGCGAGAGCAACTGGACCAACGTGGCGCAAGCGCCGTCATTCCCTCGCTCGCCAACAGGAAGCGGCCGGCGGCCTACGACAAGCACATGTACCGCTGGCGACATCTGATCGAAAACTACTTCGCCAAGATCAAGGAATTCCGTGGCATCGCAACACGCTACGACAAGACCGACATCAGCTACGCCGCAAACTGCAACCTCGTCGAAACCATCATCGCCATGCGTTAAATGTCAACAGACCCTAGGCCCGCGCCATGCGCAGCACCCGCTGATAGCGCCGGTCAACCACTTCCCAATCCACGTTTTTCATGAACGCGTCCACATACCGTGCCGCCGCCGTGCCGTAATCCATGTGATAGGAGTGCTCGTACATGTCCAGCGCCAGCATGGGAATGCTCGTTGTCGCGTTGTGCATGTGATCCGGCGCCCAATAGTTGTGCAGACTCATGGTGTGAAAGTTGAACGACAGCAGCACCCAGCCGGAGCCACCACCGAGGGCGCGGGAGATACGCGTGAACTCATCTTGCCAGGCATTAAAGGACCCGAAGGCATCACTTAATGCGTCTTCGATCTCACCGCCTGGCGATCCATCTCCGCCAAGCCCATCGAAATACATCTCATGCAAGATGACGGAGTCCGTGCGGTGCAATTCCTCCCGTTTCAGCCCGGCATAGACCAGCGGATGAAGATCCGGATCCTGCATGACTTGAGCGAGGCGGCTTTCGATCATGTTCAGAGCATTGACCGAGCCGATGTAGTTGTTCTGCCAATGGGAGGTGATCAGTCTTTCCGACAACCCGTCCAGTTTAGCGGAATCGAATTTAAGCGGTTTGGGCTGATGTTGTCCGGCAAAGGCCGGCGTTGCGTCCGAGGTTTGTGCGACCGCTTTTGAGCCAGCGAGAGCCGTCGCCAGTCCAACACCGAGCGTTCGCAGCGTGGTTCGTCGTGAATGAACTTCCATGCTCCTATCCTTTCTGACATTGGTTACACTAAGGATAGGCTTATCGGGCAATGTTGCCCATGAGATGTATCTAAGACCGCCGCCCGCTATTTGCGCTTGGACATGTCCGCAGGATTGTGCGTGCTGATCTGATCAAACGTGGAGGTGGGAAAGGCGCCGCCTTTACCCGGTGGATCGACGATTTGGACGTCCACAGTGTCCACCTTTGCCGCTGGTGGCCCGGTGCGGCACAGAGCGATGAGCCAGTCGACACGGTCCTTAGGGCCGTTGACCAAGGCTTCGACGGAACCGTCCGTGACATTGCGCACCCAGCCGGCGAGACCGAGCTCTTGCGCTCGGCTGACCGTCCAGCCACGGTACCACACGCCTTGTACCCGCCCGGTAATGACAAGTTGGACTGTAGTAATCGTGCTCATCACGGGGTGATATCCCCACCTGAACCCATTTACTCGAATTCCATGATCACCTGATCGACGGCGAGGGAGGCGCCGGGTTTTTCCGGTATCTTTTTGACGATGCCGTCGCGCTCGGCCTTAAGCACGTTTTCCATCTTCATGGCTTCGACAATGGCCAGAGTTTCCCCGGCCTTGACCTCCTGGCCTTCTTCCACGTCCACGGACACCAACAGCCCGGGCATGGGCGAGAGCAGAAACTTGGAGAGATCAGGCGGCACTTTGACCGGCATGAGCTTGGCCAGTTCCGCGTCTCGCTTCGTATAGACCACGACGTCCATCTGCGCACCGTTGTGGGAGAGGCGGTAACTGACGCCATTACGATCCACTTGAATACAGACGGTGTGGCCGTCGATGATGCCCGTGAATAGGGGCTCGCCGTAGGTCCAAGTGCTGGAGACGTCGACCTTGCGGCGGCCGACCTTAACCGTACCGCTGGCGACAGATGATTCGGTGATGTCCACGGAGCGTTGTTTGCCGGCCACATCGACCACCCAACTGGTGGCGACCGTCTTCTCATGCCCCTTTTCGCGACCGCTGATCTGACCGGCCCGCTCCGCATAGGCATGATGCATGAGCGCGGCCACCGCTATCAACGGCACGGGGTCCTCTGCAGGCAAATCTTTATCGGAAAAGCCCTTGGGGTATTCCTCGGCGATAAAATTGGTCGTCAGTTTGCCCGCGACGAACCGTTTCTTGCCCATGACCGAAGCAAGGAAGGGAATGTTGTGGCTGATGCCACGGATGTAATAGCGGTCCAGGGCATCGCGCATATGAGCGATGGCCTGCTTGCGGGTTTTTCCCCAGGTGCACAGCTTTGCCACCATGGGGTCGTAGAACATGGAAATCTCGCCGCCTTCATAAACACCGGTATCGACGCGGACGTGTTTATCTTCCTCCGGCGGACGGTACTTGACCAAGCGGCCGGTGGAGGGGAGAAAATTACGGTAGGGGTCTTCCGCATAGATGCGGCTTTCCATGGCCCAGCCGTTGAACTTCACGCTTGATTGCTTGACGGTGAGTTTTTCCCCGTTGGCAATGCGGATCATCCATTCGACTAGGTCGAGGCCGGTGACCAGCTCGGTGACGGGATGCTCAACCTGAAGACGGGTGTTCATTTCCAGGAAATAGAAGTTGCGTTTGGCATCGACGATGAACTCCACCGTCCCAGCGGAGATGTAATCCACCGCCTTGGCCAAAGCGACGGCCTGTTTGCCCATGGCCTTGCGGGTTTTCTCGTCGATAAACGGCGACGGCGCCTCTTCGATCACCTTTTGGTGGCGGCGCTGGATGGAACATTCCCGCTCGCCCACATAAATGCAATTGCCATGCTTGTCGGCCAGCACCTGAATTTCGATATGGCGGGGCTGGTCGACGAATTTTTCGATGAACACCCGGTCATCGCCGAAGGACGACTTGGCTTCCGAGGTGGCGCGTTCGAAGCCTTCCTTCGTTTCCGCATCGTTGTGGGCGATGCGCATCCCCTTGCCACCACCGCCGGCAGACGCTTTAAGCATGACCGGATAACCGATTTCCCGGGCGATCTTCACCGCTTCCTTAGTGTCTTTGATGATGCCCATGTAACCGGGCACGGTGGACACGCCGGCTTTGTCCGCCAATTTCTTTGAGGTGATCTTGTCGCCCATGGCCTCGATGGCCTTGGCGTTGGGGCCGATAAAGGTGATCCCCACCTTTTTGAGCGCGAGCTGGAAGTCTTTGTTTTCAGAGAGAAATCCGTAACCGGGATGGACCGCCTTGGCGCCGGTTTTTTTGCACGCCCGGATGATTCGGTCGATCTTGAGGTAACTTTTGGCAGAAGCGGACTCGCCGATGTGCACCGTCTCGTCGGCCATCTCCACATGCAGGGCGTTTTTGTCTGCATCCGAATACACAGCGACGGTCTTGATACCCATTTTGCGGGCTGTCTTGATCACCCGGCAGGCGATTTCACCCCGATTGGCGATGAGAATTTTATTGAACATTGGATAGCCCACATGAACTCATTTTAGCGTTGCACATTTTCTGCAATCCTTAGCTTGCACACTTGCATGAAATCCAGACCCAATGGACTTGGAACGAGAAAGATAAACTTGAATTTGACGATGTCAGTATGAAATGTTCGACCTTCGGCAAATATACTAACGTCGCGCATCAGACCGAGATGACGAAGAAGTTGATTTGAAGACCCTGATGCCCATCCAGCACCATTCAAATCGCTACCTGGTCCGACCAATTCCCATAGTAGCCTACCATTTGCTTTCAGAACGGCTTCAACCGGCGAAATTCCCAGATTCTCCAGAACTTCTTGCATACCCATTGAAAGCGGTCCCCCTATTTGTTCGGGCGTATCCGCATGCTCAAAAGACGATATGTAAAACTCTAAGAGCCAACCCAAGTCTCGACGCAAGGTATCCATGATGCGCTGATACATGAACTCTAATTGTTTAAGTATCTGCGTTTCCTTGTCATGGACCAGCTGCTTTTGGGCTCTTGCAACGAACTCCTGTATTCGATCGTCGGACGGGCCGCCTGGTCGGTCCAACATCGCGGTCACTAAGGAGCTGAGCACATGCCAACTCCTTTCTAATGAACGTAGTTCATTAGAGCCGATTTGCCGTAAGAAGCTTCGATATAAATGCAATTTTGGCTCCACCTCCCTTGCGTCAGACGCCTTGAGCAATAAGCGAGCCCACATGTCTGTGAGGGGGCTGTCCTCATCTTCAAGTGATGCATCTTCAATGAGCGGAATTAGAAATTTGAGAGGTGGAGTTTTGATTTGAGGTCCGTCGGCAGCAGCTATTTCCTTTGCGCGTGCCAGCATTTTCATTGCAGACTGAAACCTGATAAACCTTATCTTGTCACCTACATAACCAAGCCCCTGAACAAACGGACTTAACGCATCATTCAATGCATCCGATTGCTGCCGCACGACGTCCGCAGGCACTTCGGCTTTAACACCGACATCAACTTTGATCTCGGGGTCCACGACAAATCCTTACAACGGAATGTTGCCGTGTTTTTTCCACGGATTCTTGACGTCTTTGTTCTGCAGCATGGCAAAGGAATTACACACCCGCCGGCGGGTGCCGTGGGGCATGATGACATCGTCAATGAAACCGAGATTGGCAACGCGGAACGGATTGGCGAAGTTCTCTTCGTATTCCTTGGTGCGCGCAGCGATCTTTTTGGCATCGCCGATGTCCTCGCGGAAGATGATTTCCACCGCGCCCTTGGCCCCCATCACCGCGATTTCCGCCGTTGGCCAGGCGAAATTCACATCGCCACGGATGTGCTTTGAATTCATAACGTCGTAAGCGCCACCGTAGGCCTTGCGGGTGATGACGGTGATCTTAGGCACGGTGGCTTCGGCAAAGGCGAACAACAACTTAGCCCCGTGTTTGATGATGCCGCCGTATTCCTGATCCGTCCCGGGCATGAAACCGGGCACATCGACGAACGTCAGCAGCGGAATGTTGAAACAATCGCAGAAGCGGACAAAGCGGGCGGCTTTAATACTGGATTCAATATCCAAACACCCCGCCAAAACCATCGGCTGATTGGCGACGATACCGACGGGGCGCCCTTCCATGCGGGCGAAACCGATGATCATGTTCTTGGCGTAGTGTTCACCGATTTCAAAGAAGTCACCCTCGTCCACCACTTTGAGAATCAGTTCTTTCATATCGTAAGGTTTGTTTGGATTTTCTGGCACAAGGGTGTCCAAGGAGAACTCTTCGCGGTCAGCGGGATCGGTGGTGGGGATGACCGGAGGCTTTTCCTTATTGTTGAGGGGGAAGAAATCCAGCAAACGGCGAAGCTGCAGCAAGGCTTCCACATCGTTTTCGAACGCCCCGTCGGCCACGCCGGATTTAGACGCATGGGTCATGGCACCGCCCAATTCCTCGTGGGTGACGATTTCATGGGTTACCGTCTTCACCACGTCCGGACCGGTGACGTACATGTAAGACGAGTCTTTCACCATGAAGATGAAGTCGGTCATGGCTGGTGAATATACTGCGCCACCGGCGCACGGTCCCATCACCATGGAGGTTTGCGGCACCACACCGGACGCCATGACGTTTTGCAGAAACACATCGGCGTACCCAGCGAGTGACGCCACCCCTTCCTGAATGCGCGCCCCACCAGAATCGTTCAATCCGATCACCGGGGCGCCCACTTGCATCGCCTTTTCCATCACTTTGAGAATTTTCTTGGCGTGGGATTCCGACAGCGAACCACCGAAGACGGTGAAATCCTGACTGAAGACAAACATGGGACGGCCATTGACCCGGCCATAGCCCGTCACCACTCCGTCACCGGGGACCTTTTGTTCGGCCATGCCGAAATCGGTGGAGCGATGCTCCACGAACATGTCCCATTCTTCAAAGGAGTCTTTGTCGAAGAGAACGTCGATCCGCTCACGGGCCGTTAACTTGCCTTTTTTGTGCTGGGTCTCAATGCGCCGTTGGCCACCGCCTAACCTGGCTTCAGCCCGTTTTTCTTCCAGTTTCTGGATGATCGCGCTCATGAACTCCCCCAACCCTTATGGCCCTTCAGCCGGTTTTTTCCCGCTGGGCGGAGCCCCCGCTCCGATGACGGAATGTTGATAGAGTGGAGATACCATACCGGAAGCCGGTGGAAGACAAAAAAATGTCCTAAAAATCGCACTTTAGAGCCAAAAAACGGGTCAGAATGTGGACAATACAGCCCCGGGGTCCGTATACAGCAGAGCTATGAACCCGATCCTCAAACTCACCCTGGAAATCGGCCCGTTGGTGGTCTTTTTCCTAGCCAACAGCCAGTTCGGTATTTTCACTGCCACCATGGCGTTCATGATCGCCACTGCGATTTCCCTGAGCCTGTCCTACGCCATCGCCCGTACCATCCCGACCATGCCGCTGATCACCGGTGTGTTCGTCATGGTATTTGGCGGTCTGACTCTGTGGTTGCAGGATGACACCTTCATCAAGTTAAAACCGACACTTGTGAACATTCTTTTCGGGTCCATTCTCACCTTTGGTTTGCTGACAGGACGTCTTTTCTTGAAGATGATTTTTGATTCTTCCATTGCATTGACCGATACTGGCTGGACAATTCTGACCAAAGCCTGGATCGGTTTCTTTTTTACACTGGCGTTGTTAAACGAAATCGTTTGGCGGTCATTTTCAACCGACTTTTGGGTCGCATTCAAACTGTTCGGGATCATGCCGCTGACCATTGCCTTCAGCATCGCGCTGGTTCCGGTGATGTTGAAACACGCCGTTGAACTTCCAGGCGCCGAAGACAAATAACCACGCTACCGACTAAGAGAGACAAACCTTTCAATCGCATGTAGATCTTTTTCGAGCGCATCACGCCGCTGCATCGCTTCCGCATCCTCGCCCCAGTTTTCCATTTGCCAGGTTTCATCCAATTGAGCCACAGCAAAGACTTCCACGTGGGAGAAGTGCTGATCGGCCAGAGCAAGTGCTAAAGCTATGGAACCGGTGAGTGCGGCCGTTGCTTGCACGGCTGTGAGATTAAGATCGTCCCTTTGTGAAAGAACATATCCTAGGTTCTTGGTAACTTCATCAGGCTGGTGCAACGGCATGAGCCCCTGCCCCACCGTCATAGAAACACTGTGTACCGCCGCCAGCCAATCCAACACGGGCTGCCACACCTTTTCCTGACGTTCGACTAAGGACTCCGGTGACTCGGCCCGGTAGCAGAGCAGGTCCGTTTCAGCAAACCGCACCAACTGGGACAGTATGTCGCTGCGCCGCGGTGCGACTCTATCGATGGCCGTGTTGAGCAGTTTGGTCAGCGGCATGGTGGAAGGATCGATAAAATCATTTTGCACGTCCCATTCTTGGGCTACGGCAGCGGCCACCGGCTCCTTTGACGTCGCCAACAGGGCTCTGCCCGGCGTATGCAGAGGCCGGCCATCGAGCGCGACGCCGAACATACCGTCTGACGCGATGACCGATACTTCTGTATAGACCCGTTTGCGCTTCTCCTCGGAAGCGGGTGCATCAGTTGCCGGCAAGATGCCACGTCCGGGCGGCTTCACAGGCTTCACCGGTTGCCGCACCACGCTCCAGCGCCCCTTCGGCCAGCAGTGAAGCGCCCCCGGTGGCAAAGGCGCCCACTATCGAACCGACAGTGCGTGCCGCTCCGGCCACGTCAACACCAATACCCAGCTTGGACAAAGGTCCCGTGATTTTCACGGCTTGAGTCAGCTTGCCCATGCCGACGCCCAAGCCTTCCCTGGCTTTGGGGCGAAGATTGAGGTCCAGCTTTTCTTCCGTGAAGTCGATGTTGCCTGACGACGTAATTTCCATTTTGTCAGTGACAAAAGCGATACCCCTATCCGTTCGGGCAACACCGTCGGTGACTTGAAAATTCACCACCGCGCATTCAGCAACTGTGAATTCTTCCTGTTCAGTCAAAGGGTTCAGGCTGCTAAACAGCTGTGCGGCAAAATCGACCCCAGCAAGATTGACGGCGTCGTTGCGGATGCGCGCTTCGCCCATGCCTCCCATAATCGACCCATCCAGGCTCGCCATGATCGCGGCAACGCTTTGACCGCGGCCTTGCAATGAGAGGTCTACATCAATGGCCCCTTCGGTAATGACGTCGGTGGCATTAAGCTCTTGGGCAACCGTTTCGGCGGTAATCCCCTCCGCTTTCGCGGCCAGAGAGAGCGCTCCCTGCGGCGCCGTGAGAGTCATGTCAGACGACAACCGTCCACCGCCAAACTCAGCGGACTGAGTTTGAGTGAAGTTACCATTCTCCAACGACAGTTGCGTCGTAGCATTGGTAACCGCCAAATCTTCCTTCAACACGATTCTATTGACGGAAACCGAGATATCCGCATCGACAGACGTGAATGCGTCCATGGGCAATGGATCGGCGGGAAAAAGTTTTTCCGGAATTGGCGCGTCGTCTGCGAGCGGCAAGGTTGTCAGATCCAAAATATCAGCCGTGACAGCGCCTGAAACCTTGGGCCGTGGTCCGTCAAAGGTGACGTCCAGGTCCGTATCAAATTGCAAATCACCATAGGACAACGACATATCGATGGGAAACGTGCCGGACTGACTGGCGAAAGACGAAAAAGCACCGACCGTTCCTTCCGCACCTATGTCTTGTCCGCCCAAGGCGGACTCAAGTGAAACATCCGTCCCGCCGGACGACTCTTCCAAGTTGAGAGTGGTTATGGAAATTTCCATCGGTTGATCACCGGAGATCGTTGCGGTCAAACCTCTCAGATCGAGGCGATTGACGTCGGGAGCGGTCAGAGCACCGGAGATGGCGACGCGAAGACGCTCCAGCGCAACATCAACATCCGTGCCCCCTTGCGCATCCTTGAAAGTCATTTTGGCATCGTCAATGTCTATGGCTGAGATGGCTAAGACGGAAGAGTCGGTTTCTGCTTCCTGGTTAGGTTCTCCCGTTGCGAATTCCCAATTGGCTTGACCTTGCGCATTGCGTTCCAAAAGGATGTCCGGTTGCACCAATACCAGCCGATTGACCGAGATGTTGCCGAAAATTAAGGGCAGCAGTGGTACGGAGGCTTCCACCCGCTCGATGATGGCCATGTCCGGCCGCGACCCCCACTCGGCGTTTTGAAACCGGATGCCGTTGATGACGGTGGCTGGAGTAAACGACACGGAAAGATTCATGTCCCCTTCAATGGCGAGCGTGCGTCCGGTCGCAGCTGCAGCCTGCTCTTCAATCACATCCTTGTATTGGTTGACGTCAATGGTGGAAAGAACCACGAACAACCCAGCCAGCAAGACGACAATCACACCGCCGGTGATCATTGCGTTCCGCTTCATGAATGCGCCCCTTCTTTGAGAATCTTGGCCACGACCTGCGGCAGGTCGTCAGCGGTCTCTACTATATGCCGTGCACCGGCACGCTCAAGCATGTCGACGGAATGATTGCCCCAAGTTACGCCGATGCCAGGTATCCCCGCATTCTGGGCCATTTCCATGTCGAAAATAGTATCCCCAACCATCACGGCGTGTTCTGAACACGCTCCGGTTTCCGCAAGGGCAGACTCAATCATCCCAGGGTGGGGTTTGCTTGGGTTGGTGTCCGGCGTTTGCACCGTCTGGAACCAGCCAATCATATCGAAACGCTCGCAGAAATGATCGACACCCCGCCGTGCTTTGCCTGTAGCAATACCCAAGGTATGACCGTCGTCGCGAAGCCGTTCGATCATGGTCCGTATGCCGGGAAAGAGGGACTCGTCTTCCTTACCTTCCGCCCGCAGACGCAGCCTCTCCTCCCGATAGGCTTTGGCCACAGCATCTCTTTGTGATGGATCCGTATCTGGAAAAATACGCGCAACAGCCTGTTCCAAAGACAGGCCGATGATCCTGGTGACAGACTCAGGAGCGGGAATGGGCAGGCCTATTATGTCAGCCGCCGCCTGCATATTTCGAATAATCAGCGCTTGGCTGTCGACCAGTGTTCCGTCCATATCAAGAATCACCAGTGACACGCGGTCTGTTGCAAGAGTCACGGCTTACCGTCGAGGGGTTCCGCTTCAGCTTGTTCAAAGCCGAAGTAGCGGAACGTCTCTTCCATATGGGGCGGCAGGGGCGCGGTGGCGGTGAGATCCGGCCTGCCTTTCAAGGGAATGCGAATGGCGCGGGCAAACAAATGCAGGGTTTTGGCCTGCGGCAGATCGGCAAGAAAAGCGGCCCGGCCACCATACTTACCGTCGCCGACAATGGGCATGCCCATGCCGGCGCAATGGACTCTGAGCTGGTGGGTGCGGCCCGTCCGGGGACGCAGGTCAAGCCAGGTCACCTTGCCGCCAGCACTTGATATCACTTTGAAATCTGTCACCGCCGCTTTGCCCTGCTCGGTGTCGATGGCTACGCGCTCTCCCTTTGGTCCGCTGGACTTCGCAACGGCCCCTTCGATGGTTCCATCGGGAACGTCGGGCTGCCCGACCACCACGGCCCAGTAAAGCTTTTCGGTCTCTCGCCTGCGGAAAGCAGCGGTGAGGTTTGCAGCTGCCTTGGCGGACCGGCCAAGAACCAGGACTCCCGCCGTATCCTTGTCGAGCCGGTGAACCAGACGCGGTCGATCAGATGCGCCGCGCTTGAGCGCATCCAACGCGCCGTCGATGTGTTTGGTCACGCTGCTGCCACCTTGAACGGCGATTCCTGACGGTTTGTTGAGAACGAGAATGTCCTCGTCCTCATAAAGAATGCCTTTTGTCAGTTCTTTTATGAGGTGACTGTCAGGTTCCCGTTTGCGCGATGGTTTGGGTTTGCTGTCGGCATCGGACGCGGGCAGCGGCGGAATACGCAACTCTTGTCCGGGTTCGAGGCGCTGATTGGATTTTGCCCGGCGGCCGTTCACGCGCACCTGGCCTTTGCGCAATAGTTTCTCCAATCGGCCGTGGGTCAGTGACGGAAAATGACGCTTGAACCACCGGTCAAGTCTCAAATCCGCTTCATCATCTGCAACAGTTCGGTGCTGGACACCACTCACGCCAAAACCACTCGGGTCAATGTCATTCCCGCAAACAGCGCTCCGATGCTGAAAATAACCGAACCGGCAACGTATCCGCCGGCTGCCATCATCGCATTCCGTTCCAAGAGCGTGGCGACGTCCAAGGAGAACGCGGAGAAGGTGGTGAAACCGCCGAGAATACCTATGGTCAAAAATGCCTGACCCGTCTGTCCCATTGACCAGCGCAGAGCGATCGCCTCAACAAGGACACCCATGACAAAGCACCCGATGACGTTGACGGAAAAAGTCCACCACGGAAAACCCGTACCAAACATGCGTTGAATTAAGACGGAAAGGATATACCGCGCAGCCGATCCGATAGCACCACCGGCAGCCGCAACAGCAACGATCGTCCAGTTCATGAGTCTTCTCCATCCTTAACAGTGTTACGTTTGTCTCTTAGTTTCTGCCAGTACGCCAGACGTTTGCGGATTTCCCGCTCGAATCCCCGTTCGGGCGGATCATAAAAGGTTTCCCGCGGCATATCGTCGGGGAAATAGTGCTGGCCGGAAAACCCGTTTTCGGCATTGTGGTCGTATGCGTAATCTTTGCCGTAACCCAACTCCTTCATCATCTGAGTTGGCGCATTGAGAATGTGTTTAGGCGGCATCAAAGAGCCCGTATTCTTGGCGGACGCCATGGCTTGGCTGAATGCTCTATAAGCAGCGTTCGATTTGGGCGCTGTGCCCAGGTAGATCACCAGCTGAGCAATGGCGAGATCCCCTTCGGGAGAGCCGAGGCGGTCGTAGGTATCCCAAGCAGCCAAGGCTTGTGTGACGGCCTGAGGATCGGCCAAACCGATGTCCTCCACCGCAAAGCGGGTCAGACGCCTCAATATATAACTGGGGTCTTCACCGCCATCGAGCATGCGGGAGACCCAATAGAGCGCCGCATCGGGATCGGACCCACGGAGGGACTTATGTACTGCACTGATAAGGTTGTAGTGCCCCTCCCGGTCCTTGTCGTACACGGGTGCACGGCGTTGCAAGGTCTTGGACAAATCCGCCAGAGACAGAGGAGTGTCCGGCTGTGGATTGAGGGCGAGTAACTCTTCGGCCATGGTCAGAACATGACGGCCGTCTCCATCAGCCATGGCCCGCAACGCACTGCGAGCGTCCTCCGTAACA
The DNA here is from genome assembly GCA_965207985.1 of Rhodospirillaceae bacterium. Lineage (GTDB taxonomy): Bacteria > Pseudomonadota > Alphaproteobacteria > Rhodospirillales > Rhodospirillaceae > CBDBND01. The sequence goes on from CBDBND010000034.1 coordinate 420,537, forward strand.
GGAAGTGTTGCATCTGCATCCTGCTCCACCCGTTGCAACAGTATTTCCAGAGCTGCGTCATCGAGGCGGTGCAATACCAGCACCTGACAACGGGACATAAGCGCAGCGTTCAATTCAAACGACGGATTTTCCGTGGTTGCGCCAACAAGTGTAATGGTGCCGTCTTCCACCACCGGCAAAAAGGCATCCTGCTGGGCACGATTAAAGCGGTGAATCTCGTCGACGAACAAAAGCGTCCCCTGCCCCATGCGGTTCCGTTCCCGCGCCGCAGAAAACACTTTCTTGAGATCGGCAACGCCGGAGAACACGGCTGAAAGGGGTTCGAAATGGAGTTCGGTCCGACCGGCCAAAAGCCGGGCGATGGTGGTCTTGCCGCATCCGGGCGGCCCCCACAACACCATGGATGACAATCTCCCGGCGGTCAGCATACGGCCGATGGATCCATCGGGACCGAGTAAATGATCCTGGCCGACAACCGCGCCAAGATCTTGCGGCCGGAGACGGTCTGCCAGGGGTTGCCCTGGCGCCGGAGGCTGCGGCGCAGACGTGTGTTCAAGATTTTTGAACAGCGAGCTCACAGTTGAATGGTACGCTGAATGACCCGGCCGCGGCGTTTTATGGAATAGGTCCATTGCCGGGTCGGTCGATTAAGTTCCGATTCCAGACTGCTGACATTATCGATATCACGTCCGTTTATATTCAACAGCAAGTCTCCGGCGGAAATACCGGCCTGGCGGGCGAAACTGCGACGTTTAAGACGCAGAACAATAACGCCGTCTTCCGGTTCTATACCCAATTCTTCCGCCAGAGCAGGATTGAGGTTGGCAACCGTCGCACCGCCGAAAGGCGGAAGTTGATCGGGCAATTGGGTTTCGTTGCGGGGAGGAATTTCAGGCGGCGGATTCAGTCGTACGCTGACCTGGCGTGGACGCCCGTCACGCATGAGGTCCACCGTCGCCTGCTCCCCCACCACCAGTGTGGCCAGCCGGTAACGTAAATTTTCAGAATCGAGAATATCTTTGCCGTTCACCTGGGTCAGAACATCGCCCGTTTGAATACCGGCGTCTGCCGCAGGACTGTTGTCATACACTTTGTTGACAATGACGCCGAGGGGACGGTCCAAGCCCAACGCTTCGGCAATTTCAGAGGAAACCGATTGACCGCTCGCACCCAGCCACGCACGCACCGCCCGGCCCTCTTCCAGAATACTATTGAGCACAACGCGGACCATAGGTGTGGGGATGGCAAACCCGATGCCGACACTGCCGCCGTCTTGGGAATAGATTGCCGTATTGATACCCACCAGACTGCCATCCACGGTCACCAACGCGCCGCCCGAATTGCCGGGATTGATGGCCGCATCGGTTTGAATAAAGGACCGGAAATCGGTCACGCCCACCGTGGATCGGGCCACGGCAGAGACAATCCCGCTGGTGACGGTCTGGCCGACGCCAAACGGATTACCAATAGCGAGAACCAGGTCTCCCACTTCAAGAGCGTCAGAATCGCCGATGGGCAAGGCCGGCAAATCATCGGGTGCGTCGTTGATCCGAAGAACGGCGAGGTCGGTGCGTTCGTCCGTACCGACGATTTCCGCCTCAAACTCTCGGCGGTCGGAAAGAACCACAGTGATTTCATCGGAATTCTGGATGACATGGTTGTTGGTTACGACAATACCGTCGTCTCTGACGATGACACCGGATCCGAGAGAATTTTGGATACGCTCGCGCGGCATGCCGAAGCGCTGACCGAAATCGTCACCGAAAAAACGGCGGAAAAAAGGATCGTTAAACAGACTTGGCACCCGTTGCTGAACAACACGCCGGGTGTAGATGTTAACCACGGCCGGTGCTGTGCGTTTGACCACCGGTGCGAAAGTGAGCTTGATTTCGCCTTCTGACGTCGGCACACGTGCGGTCTGGGCTTGCGGGCTCAGCGGAAAAGAAAGAAGGCCGATGACAAGACCAATGGCAAGACCAATGATGGGAATGTAGAAACGCAAAGATCTGCTCCCGTGTTTCTCAAGTCTCAGTATAGATAGAATCTCTGTTCTCCGCCGCAACTGACTTGGGACCGGAATTTTACATAATCAAAAAGGGCGGACCCGACAGCCCGCCCCCTGAAACATGATAATCGCGCAGAAACGCGCCGACCCTTAACCCTCCGCCGGCAATTCTTCTTCAACCGGCCGCTCGGGGACTGGTCCGGAATCCAAACCCTTGGCCTCGGGATCACGGTCAACCAATTCGATCACGGCCATGGGCGCAGCATCTCCATACCGAAAGCCGGCCTTGAGAACCCGTGTGTACCCGCCTGGGCGGTCGGCATACCGTTCCGCAAGAGTAGAGAACAACTTTGACACGATGGTCTTGTCGCGCAGCCTAGACATGGCCAGACGCCGGGCATGGAGATCCCCCCGCTTGGCAAGGGTAATTAAACGCTCTGCGTACGGGCGCAGTTCTTTGGCCTTGGGTAGCGTGGTTTCAATTTGTTCGTGCTTGAACAACGCATTGGCCAGATTGGCGAACATCGCACGCCGGTGCTGACTCTTGCGATTGAGTTTGCGGCCACTCATACCATGGCGCATGGCTTTCCTCCTTACCGAGCAGGGTCTCGCGCACGAGACCGATCAAACACGTCTTTCTGCCAGTCGCCTGTACAGAAAGGGGAGCCCTCGTGGCTCCGTTCGGCGTTACGCCGATGCTTTAAAACGGTTCTTCCAGTTTCTTCGCCAGGTCTTCAATGTTTTCCGGCGGCCAACTGGTGACTTCCATACCGAGATGAAGACCCATCTGAGCCAACACTTCCTTGATTTCATTGAGAGACTTGCGGCCGAAGTTGGGCGTGCGCAGCATTTCCGCTTCCGTCTTCTGCACCAGGTCACCAATGTAAATAATATTGTCGTTCTTAAGGCAGTTGGCTGAGCGGACGGAAAGTTCAAGTTCGTCGACCTTGCGCAGCAGGTGTTTGTTGAAGGGCAGGTCTTCTTCCGGACGATCGTGGAATGCTTGAGACGGCTCTTCGAAGTTGATGAACAGCTGGAGCTGATCTTGAAGAATGCGCGCGGCCAAGCCGACGGCATCGTCTGGCGTGACCGAACCGTTGGTTTCAACCTTCATGGACAATTTGTCGTAGTCGGTGACCTGGCCGACGCGGGTGTTATCCACCGTATAGGAGACCCGGCGAACCGGACTGAAAATGGCGTCCACAGGAATAACGCCAATGGCGTCGTCTTCTTTGCGGTTCTGAGAAGCCGGCACATAGCCTTTACCGGTGCTCACTTCCATTTCGATTTCCAGTTTGGCACCTTCGTCGAGATGACAAATCACCAGCTCGGGGTTCATGATTTCAATGTCTGACGGTGCGTCGATCTGTCCCGCCGTCACTTCTCCCGGCCCTTGCGCGGAAAGGGTCATTCGCTTTGACCCTTCGGCATGAAGCGACAAGGCGATCTGCTTGATATTGAGGATCAAGTCGGTGACGTCTTCGCGCACACCGTTGATAGAAGAGAACTCGTGCAATACACCGTCGATGCGGATCGAAGTGATCGCTGCGCCCTGCAGAGAAGAAAGCAAAATGCGGCGCAAGGCGTTGCCGAGGGTGATTCCGAACCCGCGTTCCAGGGGTTCGGCAACAATTGTGGCGGAGCGGCGGTCATCTTCGCCGACTTCGACATTGAGTTTGTTGGGTTTGATCAACTCTTGCCAATTCTTTTGTATCACGGCTTAGTCCCGTTTTCATAAGTGTGAAGGGTGCCCGTTTGAGGTGAACACCCGGAATGCCGAAACCCTCATCAAGAATGGTGAGGGCTAAATCGTTTTAGACCCTGCGGCGCTTGCGGGGCCGGCACCCATTGTGAGGAATGGGGGTAACGTCCTGTATCGAAGTGATATTGAATCCAACTGTCTGTAGAGCGCGCAGTGCGGACTCGCGTCCACTTCCCGGCCCTTTTACACGCACGGCCAACGTTTTCATGCCATGCTCCATTGCTTTTTTACCGGCGTCTTCCGCCGCGACCTGTGCAGCGTAAGGGGTCGACTTGCGTGACCCTTTAAAACCCTGGCCACCGGCCGACGACCATGAAATCGCATTGCCTTGAACATCCGTAATGGTGATCAAGGTATTGTTAAACGTTGAATTAACGTGCGCGATGCCGGAACTGATGTTCTTTCGTTCTTTCTTCCGCGTCCGTGTCGCTGGCTTAGCCATAGGTGTACGTTTCCGTTACTTGGTGACTTTCTTTTTACCGGCAACCGGCTTGGCCGGGCCTTTGCGCGTGCGGGCATTGGTGTGTGTGCGCTGACCGCGAACAGGAAGCCCTTTGCGATGACGCAAACCACGATAGCAGCCGAGGTCCATAAGGCGCTTGATGTTCATGGCTGTTTCCCGGCGTAAATCACCTTCAACCACGAAATCCTGGTCGATGATGTCGCGCACGCGCATCACTTCCTCATCGGAAAGCTGATTGACACGCAGTGCCATATCGATGCCCGCTTTCGTGCAAATGTCCACAGCCCGGGTCCGACCGATGCCAAAGATATAGGTCAACGCAATCGGAACCCGCTTGTTTGTCGGTATATTTACGCCTGCAATACGCGCCAAAGCCCGTACTCCTTTCTGCGGTCAAATTTTTCGAGAGCGCTACGCCCAGCCGGAAAAGCGCGCCATTATAGGCGGGCCTTTGCCTCTGTCAACTCGCCCTCAATCCTGAAAAATCCTTTTAATATCGGTAGTTATGACATCCATATCCCGGTCTCCGTCGACCACACGCAAGAGCCCTTTGTCCTCGTAAAAGGGCAATAACGGCGCCGTTTGTTCGTGGTACGCCTTGAGCCTGGACTTCACAGTTTCTTCGTTGTCATCAGAGCGCCGAGAGAACTCGGTATTGCCACACTTGTCGCAAACCCCCTCTTTTTCAGGGGTCTTGAAAGAATCGTGATAGCCCTCACCGCATTTGGCACAGGTGAACCGGCCGGTGATGCGATCGACCAGCTTCTGGTCAGGCACCCGAACTTCGACAACGGCGTCCAGCGCCAGACCTTTGTCTTGCAGCATGGTGTCCAGACCCTCTGCTTGGGCCACAGTGCGGGGAAATCCATCCAGGATGAAACCGTTGGCACAATCGGGTTCATCCAAGCGTTCGGAGATCATGCCGATCATGATGTCATCGGAGACAAGTTCTCCCGCCTCCATTACGGCTTTTGCCTTAAGGCCGAGCTCCGTACCCGCCCCGATGGCGGCGCGAAGCATGTCTCCCGTAGAAAGCTGGACAATACTTAATGCCTCTTCGATACGTTTGGCCTGAGTGCCTTTGCCGCCTCCTGGCGGGCCCATGATAATCATTCGGGTACCGCTCATCGATTGCGCCCCCTGAGTTTGGATTTCTTGATCAATCCCTCGTACTGGTGCGCCAGTAGATGGGATTGAATTTGTTGCACTGTATTGAGAGTAACGTTGACAACGATCAGTAAGCTGGTCCCGCCGAAATAGAACGTGACATTCAACCTGGAAATCAGCATCTCAGGAATGAGACAAACGATAATCAGATAGATGCTTCCCACCGTGGTCAGGCGCGTCAGAACAAAATCGATATATTCAGCGGTGTTTTTTCCGGGTCGGATCCCGGGCACGAACCCACCTTGCTTGCGCAAGTTTTCAGCGGTGTCGGCTGGGTTAAAGACCAAGGCCGTATAGAAAAAAGCAAAGAAGGCGATAAAGCCTGAGTAGAGGATCAAATAGAGAGGCTGCCCGCGACCAAGGAGCACTCCGATGGCATTTAGGAAGCCACCTTCCCCACTTGGGTCAACCGCTGCGCCTTGCAGACCTATAACCGTCATGGGCATGAGCAAAATCGAGCTGGCGAAAATGGCCGGAATAACACCGGCCGTATTGAGTTTGAGAGGCAGGTGAGAACTTTCCCCGCCAAACATTTTGTTGCCGACCTGGCGCTTCGGATACTGAACAATAATCCGTCGTTGTGCCAATTCCACGAAACAGATGATGGCGATGGTTGCGATCACACCGACAATAAGACTTACAATAATGACAGGGGACAAAGCACCTGTACGGCCAAGTTCAAGCGTTTGCACCAGCGCACCCGGCAAACCTGCAACAATGCCAGCGAAGATGAGGATGGACACCCCTTGCCCGACACCCCGCTCGCTGATCTGCTCACCGAGCCACAACAGGAACATGGTTCCGCCAACGAGAGTAATCATGGTGGTGAATTTGAAGAACAATCCGGGATTAAGAACGGCCGGCGCACCGGTCGAGCTGGTGGCACCCTCGAGACCAGTCGCAATACCAAGTGACTGCAGAACGCAAATTCCCACTGTGAGGTAGCGGGTGTATTGATTCATCTTGATACGGCCCGTGATCCCTTCTTTCTTGATCGCTTCGAGGGTCGGGTTCACCGCCGCCATGAGCTGCATGATGATGGCCGCTGAAATGTAAGGCATGATATTGAGCGCGAAGATGCTCATCCGAGACAGAGCGCCACCGGCAAAGACGTCGAACATACCGAGCGCACCGGTGCTTTGCTGCTCCATGATATCGGCCATGACCTGGGGATCGATACCGGGGAGCGTAATAAACGTACCCAGCCGGTAAACGATCAGCACACCAAGGGTAAACCAGATGCGGCGTTTCAGATCGGTGGCTTTAGCAAATACGCCGAAGTTGACGCTGGCAGCCAGTTGGTCGGCGGCAGAGGCCATCTACTTTACTCACTACCCTCTTCAGGTTGTTCCGCGGGAGTATCTTTTTTTTGCGCTTTCTTTTGTGCCTTCTCTTCTGAAGGTTTTTTTGCAGGTTCTCCACTTGCCGTCGTGACGGACCCGCCCGCTTTCTCCACTGCTTCTATCGCGGACTTGGTCGCATAATCGACGGCAATACTGACTTTTGCCGAGATCTCGCCCTTGCCCAGAAGACGGATGCCGTCGCGCGACTTGCGGACCAGTCCCGCCTCTTCGAGAGCTGCGCCGTCCACCGGCTTTTTTGCATCTAACCTGCCCGCATCAATCGCTTTTTGCAGTGTGCCTATGTTGACGACTGCGACCTTTTTGCGGACCAACGGATTGAACCCTCTTTTCGGCAAACGCCGGTAGAGAGGCATCTGTCCGCCCTCAAAGCCCTTGATGGACACGCCCGAGCGGGAGTTCTGGCCTTTGTTGCCGCGGCCCGCCGTGGTGCCTTTGCCGGAGCCGGTGCCACGACCGACACGAGTGCGCGCCTTGGCGGCACCTGGCTTATCTCTCAACTGATTCAGTTGCATAACGAACCTTCCTAATGCCCGGTTGGGGCACCGATATTCTCCGCTTTCACTCCGCCGCGTCGACGCGGACCAAGTGCTTAACCTTGTCAATCATGCCCCGGACGGACGGTGTATCCTCCAACGTGCGGGTACGATGCATTTTGTTAAGCCCGAGCCCTTTCAGTGTTTCCCGTTGCGACTTATGGCGCCCAATCGGGCTGCCGGTTTGCGTTACGGTTACTGTGGCACCGGACTGTTTCTTCGCCGCCATCACTAAGCCTCCTTGGCCACGGTATCTTCGCGGCGGCCAACAATGTCAGACACCTTCTTGCCGCGTTTAGAAGCGATCATCCGCGGTGAGCGGAGCGACTTAAGGGCTTCGAATGTGGCCTTGACCATGTTGTAAGGGTTGTTAGACCCCATGCTCTTGGCCACAACATCCTGTACACCCATGGTTTCAAACACGGCCCGCATGGGACCGCCAGCGATGATCCCCGTACCCGGAGGTGCGGCGCGCAAGATGACGCGCCCAGCGCCAAACTTGCCATTCACGTCATGATGCAAGGTGCGGCCTTCGCGCAAAGGAATACGGACCAACGTGCGTTTGGCTTGCTCGGTCGCCTTACGAATGGCTTCGGGCACTTCCCGCGCCTTGCCGGATCCAAAACCGACGCGACCTTTCGCATCACCAACAACCACAAGAGCGGCAAATGCAAAGCGGCGTCCGCCCTTGACGACCTTGGCGACACGGTTGATGTGAACGAGCTTATCAACGAGATCGTCTTCTTTGTCCCGTTCGCGTCTTTCGGCGTTTGCTGGTGCACGTGCCATAGTTTCTGTCCTTCTTTTGGCGACCGTCAGAACGACAGGCCGCCTTCCCGCGCGGCTTCAGCCAGTGCTTTAACGCGGCCATGATATTTGTAACCACCCCGGTCGAAGACAACGTCTGTCACGCTGGCGCCTTTGGCCCTTTCGGCAATCAATTTACCCACTGCAGCGGCGGCGTCGCGGCTGGATCCTTTCTCAAAACTCTTTTTGACATCACCCTCAAGCGAGGATGCTGCGACGACTGTCTTGCCCTCAACATCGTTGATGACCTGTGCATAGATATGCCGGCCGGAACGGAAGACCGACAAACGAGGACGGCCGTCCTTCAGTGTACGGATCTTGAACCGGGTGCGGTTCTTTCGGCGATTGAACAATTTGAGCGCAGACGACATGTTCAAATCCTTATTTCTTCTTGCCTTCCTTACGCAGGATGTATTCACCTGCGTAACGCACGCCTTTGCCTTTGTAAGGCTCGGGCGGACGATAGGAGCGGATTTCGGAAGCGACCTGTCCGACTTTTTGTTTGTCAGAGCCTGAAATCTCAATTTGCGTCGGTTGAGGAGTCTTAATTTCTATACCTTCGGGAATCGGGTAATTGACGTCATGCGAAAACCCGAGACTCAAAACCAAAGTCTTTCCCTGTGCCTGGGCTTTGTAACCAACACCTTGTATTTCGAGTGATTTGGTGAAGCCTTCGCTGACACCGATGACCATGTTCTCAATCAGAGACCGCGTTGTTCCCCACATGGAACGGGCACGGGTCGTGTCATTGCGCGGTTTCACCGTTAACTCGTTGTCGGCGATGATGGTTTCCACCTCGCGCGACATGAGATGGCTCAACTCGCCGCGCTTTCCTTTAACGGTCAACCGGTTACCGTCCTGACTCAGGGTTACACCGTCAGGAATAGCAACTGGGTTTTTTCCAACGCGTGACATGATCGCGTCTCCCTAAAAGACCTGACACAGCACTTCGCCGCCCACATTGGCGTCGCGTGCTTCTTGGTCAGACATCACACCGCGCGGCGTGGACAGGATGGATATGCCCAGTCCGTTATAGACCCGCGGCAAATCTTTAATCTTCGCATAGACCCGGCGGCCTGGTTTGGATACGCGGGTTATCCGGTTAATCACCGGTTCGCCTTCGTTGTACTTAAGATCGATGCGAAGTTCGTCAACACCCGGACGCAAATTGTAGCGTTCAAAGCCACGGATAAATCCTTCGCGCTCCAGCACCTTGAGAATATTTTCCCGCAGTTTGGACGCTGGCGCCGTTACATTACCCTTACGCGCGCGTTGTCCGTTGCGGATACGGGTGAGCGTATCGCCGATAGGATCGGAAAATGCCACAGTCCAGTCTCCTTACCAGCTCGACTTAACCATGCCGGGAATTTGCCCTTTTGAGGCCAGTTCCCGCAGCATCACGCGGCCAAGCTTGAACTTTCGATAAACGCCTCGGGGCCTACCGGTGACTTCGCACCGATTGCGCACGCGCACTTTCGATGCGTTGCGCGGCAACGTGGCCAGCTTCAATACCGCTTCAAAACGCTCTTCGGGCGACGCCGTACGGTCCATCACCTGGGCCTTAAGTTTGGCCCGGCGGTCGGCGTTCTTTGCCGTCATACGACGGCGTTTCTTATTGCGTTCTACAGCGCTTTTCTTTGCCATGTGAGCTTGCTCCCGGCGTTACGAAGGTTTGTTGAACGGCATATCGAACCCTTCAAGAAGCGCCTTGGCTTCTTCATCGCTCTTAGCCGTCGTACAAATGGTGATGTTTAGGCCCCGAATTTTGTCCACTTTGTCGTAGTCGATCTCGGGGAAGACAATCTGTTCCTTAAGACCCAGATTATAATTGCCGTTGCCATCGAAACTCTTGTCCGACAAACCGCGGAAATCTCTCACCCGGGGTAAAGCAATGGTGACCAATCGATCCAGGAACTCGTACATCCGCGCCCGGCGCAGTGTGACGCTTGTTCCCACCATCATCCCTTCCCGCAGTTTAAAGGCCGCGACGGATGTCTTTGCTTTGGTAATGACCGGCTTTTGCCCTGAGATGTTGGTCAGATCAGCGACCGCCCCCTCAATTTTTTTACGGTCCTGTGACGCTTCCCCGACACCCATATTGACGACGATCTTGTGGATCTTCGGCACCTCCATTGGGTTCTTGTAGGAGAACGCTTCCAGCAGGGCCGGCCGGACGACTTCGTTATAATGTTCGCGCAGACGCGGTTCAGTCATGGCGTGCCTCAATCAATCACTTCGCCGGAGCGTTTGGCGAAACGGACCTTCGTGCCGTCATCGAGTGTGCGAAATCCGACGCGGGTCGCGCCGTTTTCCTTGGGATCAACGATCGCCAAATTGGAATGGTGGATAGGGGCTTCTTTCTCGATGATGCCGCCTGCCGATGCTGTGGACGGACGTGTGTGCCGGCGAACCATATTCACACCTTGCACAATCACGCGTCCCGTTTCGGGAATAGCCTTGACGATGTCACCGGTCTTACCTTTGTCACGGCCGGATATCACAATCACCTTGTCCCCTTTTTTGAATTTATTCGCCATCACAGCACCTCCGGTGCCAGAGACACGATTTTCATAAAGGACTTACCGCGCAACTCGCGCGTAACCGGTCCGAAAATACGAGTGCCGATGGGTTCGCCTGTTTTGCTGATCAGCACGGCGGCATTGCGGTCAAAACGTATGGCCGAGCCGTCCGCGCGTCGGACTTCTTTTGCCGTGCGCACGATAACGGCGCGATGAATGTCGCCTTTTTTCACCCGGCCGCGGGGAATAGCTTCTTTCACCGACACGACGATCACATCGCCCACGCTCGCGGACCGGCGCTTTGAGCCGCCGAGAACCTTAATGCATTGAACGCGCCGCGCCCCTGAGTTGTCGGCAACATCCAGATTGGTCTCCATCTGAATCATGGCTTTACGTCCTTAACCCTACCTTGGTCCGTCCTTACTCCGCCGCGTCCGCGACAACTTCCCAAGTCTTATTCTTTGAGATCGGAGCACATTCGCGAATTCGGACGATGTCACCGATCTTGCAAGCATTTGCAGCATCATGAGCCGAATACTTCTTCGAGCGCTTGATGAACTTTTGATAAAGCGGATGACGGACACGACGTTCGACTTTGACCACAATGGTCTTGTCTGGTTTGTCGCTCACCACCACTCCTTGAAGAATACGCTTCGGCATCGGTCTCTCCTTACGCCTGGGCCACGCCATCCGCGGCACTGCGGCGTTGGTGCATAATGGTCTTGATCTGCGCGATTTCTTTTCGCACGCGGCTAAACTCCGCTGTGTTCTCGAGCTGGCCCGAGGCGCGTTGAAAACGCAGATTGAACTGTTCCTTCTTAAGGTCCATCAATCGGCCTGACAGTTCGTCATCGGTCTTGGTGCGTAAGTCTTCAGCAATTGCCATGCCTTAACCCTCCAATCCGATACGGGCGACAAACTTGGTTTTGATCGGCAGTTTGGCTGACGCCAAAGCAAACGCCTCGCGCGCCACGTTTTCCGACACGCCGTCCACTTCGAACAAAATCCGGCCCGGCTTGACGCGGCAGGCCCAATACTCCGGCGTGCCCTTACCCTTACCCTGACGGACTTCGGCGGGTTTCTTAGACACCGGAACGTCCGGAAAGAGGCGGATCCAGACGCGGCCCTGCCGTTTCATGTGGCGGGTCATGGCGCGCCGGGCGGCTTCAATTTGCCGGGCGGTCACCCGCTGGGGCTGTATCGCCTTCAAGCCGTAAGAACCAAAATTCAATTGGTTGCCAGACTGAGCGACACCATGAATGCGTCCCTTATGGGCCTTTCTAAATTTCGTTCTTTTCGGACTTAACATCCCGAACCTTCCTTAAACGTCATGACAGCTGCACCCCTAATTTCGGGCCGCCTGTTCCTGTGAGCGGCGGTCTTGAGCCATGGGGTCGTGCTCCATAATGTCGCCCTTGTAGACCCACACCTTCACTCCGCAGATGCCGTAAGTCGTTTTCGCCCGGCCTTCGCCATAGTCGATATCGGCGCGCAACGTGTGCAACGGCACCCGGCCTTCCCGGTACCATTCCGTTCGCGCGATTTCCGCGCCACCCAGCCGGCCGGCACAGTTGATGCGAATACCTTCCGCGCCCAGGCGCATGGCCGCCTGCACGGCCCTCTTCATGGCCCGGCGAAACGCCACCCGGCGTTCCAATTGCTGGGCAATGTTTTCCGCCACCAATTGGGCGTCAATTTCGGGCTTGCGGATTTCGACGATGTTGAGACTGACCTCGTTGCCCGTCATCTTTTGCAGATCACGGCGCATGTTTTCGATGTCTTGTCCCTTCTTGCCGATGACCACACCGGGCCGGGCGGTGTGAATGGTCACTCGCGCTTTTTTTGCCGGGCGCTCGATGACGATCTTTGACACCCCGGCTTGAGAGAGACGGTCACGCAGATACTTGCGAATACGAATGTCTTCATGCAGCAGGTCGGCGTAGCCGTCCTTGCCCGCAAACCAGCGGGAATCCCACGTACGGTTGATGCCGAGGCGCAGCCCGATCGGATTGACTTTCTGACCCATTAAACGGCCTCCTCGCGCTCGCGTACGATGATGGTGAGATTGCTGAACGGCTTGACGATCCGCCCGACCCTGCCCCGGGCCCGGGGACGCCAGCGTTTCATGGTTAAACTTTTGCCGACATAGGCTTCGGACACGATCAAACTGTCGACGTCGAGTTGATGATTGTTCTCCGCATTGGCGATGGCGGATTCGAGAACCTTCTTGACTTCCTTGGCCACACGCCGCGTCGAGAAACTCAACTGCGCCAGGGCCGCCTCGGCCGTCTTGCCGCGAATGGACCGCGCCACCAGATTGAGCTTCTGCGGGCTGGTCCGGATCGACTTGGCAAAGGCGCGGGCTTCCGTATCGCTCAGGCGCCGTTCTTTGCTCGGCTTACCCATGGCTACTTCCTCTTCGCTTTCTTATCAGCCGCGTGTCCGTAGTACGTGCGTGTGGGCGCGAATTCGCCAAACTTGTGTCCGATCATGTTTTCCGTCACGAGCACGGGAATGAATTTGTGCCCGTTGTGAACGCCGAAGGTCAGCCCGACAAACTGAGGCAAGATCGTCGAGCGCCGTGACCAAATCTTGATTACGTCATTGCGGCCAGACGCACGGACAGCTTCAGCTTTTTTAAGCAGATAACCGTCGACGAACGGACCTTTCCAGACTGAACGAACCACGTACGCCCTCCGTTACTTACGCTTCTTTTTTGCCAAATGTCGGCTGCGCATAATCAATCCGTCGGTGCGCTTGTTTGACCTGGTTTTCATGCCTTTGGTCGGCTGACCCCACGGGGTTACCGGATGACGGCCGCCCGAAGACTTTCCTTCACCACCGCCATGGGGGTGGTCCACCGGGTTCATCACCACGCCGCGCACGGTCGGGCGGACGCCCATCCAGCGCTTGCGGCCCGCTTTACCCAGCTTCTTGTTCTGATTGTCGGGATTGGACACCGCACCGACGGTGCACATGCACTCACCACGGACCAGGCGCAATTCGCCGGACGACAAACGCAGTTGCGCATAACCACCGTCCTTGCCGATCAATTGGGCATAACAGCCTGCAGAGCGGGCAATCTGTGCGCCCTTGCCAGGCTTCATTTCCACATTGTGAATGATGGTGCCCACCGGAACATTCTTCAGCGCCATGGCATTGCCCGGCTTGATGTCCGCCTGCTCGGAGGCGACGATGGTATCACCCACTTTTAGGCGTTGCGGCGCGACAATGTACGAAAGCTCTCCGTCTTCGTACTTGATCAGCGCAATGAACGCCGTGCGGTTGGGATCGTACTCGAGGCGCTCGACCTTGGCCGGCACATCAAACTTGGTGCGCTTGAAGTCGATCTTGCGGTACCGGCGCTTATGGCCGCCGCCGATGTGACGCATGGTCAACCGGCCGTGATTGTTGCGCCCGCCTTTTTTGGTCAGGCCTTCCGTCAGCGCCTTGACCGGACCGCCTTTATAAAGATCGGACCGGTCCACCAGCACGAGACCGCGCATGCCATTGGTGATTGGTTTGTAGGATTTGAGTGCCATCGTACTAAAGTCCCGTGGTCACGTCGATCGACTGGCCTTCAGCCAATGTTACGATCGCTTTTTTGGTCGTATTCCGTTGACCGATCTCGCCGCGGAATCGTTTGACCTTGCCTTTTTGAATCAGCGTGTTGACCCCTTTGACATCGACCTTAAACAGGGTTTCGACCGCCTTTTTGATTTGCGGTTTTGTCGCCCACATGGGAACGCGAAACGTGACCTGATTAAACTCAGAGGTCATGGTCGATTTTTCGGTGATCAGCGGCGCCTGAATCACGTCATAGAGGATTTCTGCTTCCTGCTTACCGGCACTCATGACAGACGCTCCTCCAGTTTTTCTACAGCGGCCTTGGTCAGCACCAATTTTTCCCGCCGAAGAATGTCGTAGACGTTGGCGCCCTGTTCAGACATCACATCAATACCGATGAGATTTCTGGTGGCGTTGTAAAAACTGTCGTCCGGTTCTACGCCGTCAATGATCAGTGCCGATGTCCACCCCAATTTCTTAAGCTGGGCAGCCAGTGGCGCGGTTTTTCCATCAGCAGATTTCGCATCTTCGATGATGACGAGATTGCCGTCCTTCGCCTTCGCCGATAGGGCCGTTTTCAAACCAAGACGGCGCACTTTTTTGGGTAGAGCATGAGCATGACTGCGCACGACCGGACCAAAGGCCTTGCCGCCCCCGCGCATTTGCCCGGCCCGAGTAGACCCTTGCCGGGCGCGGCCGGTGCCTTTTTGCCGGAATGGTTTTTTGGTTGAGCCGCTGATTTCGCCGAGTGTTTTTGTCTTGTGATCGCCGGATTGACGCTTGGCCAGCTGCCAGCGCACCACGCGATGAAGAATGTCTTCCCGCACCTCAAGACCGAACACCGCATCGGCCAGATCGACGGAGCCGACGTTTTTGCTATCAAGATTAATGACGTCGCACTTCATGGCTTAGGCGTCCTTATCTTCCGCTTCGGCCCCGTCAGCATCCGTAGCAGCCTCGACTGCCGCTTCTCCAGCAGGAGCTTCTTCAGACTGGGCTTCTTCTGCGGAACTTTCATCAGCCGCGGAACCTGCAGACCCCTTCAATCCAGCCGGCAGAGGCACACCGTCAGGCAAGTCTTTCTTCACCGCATCGCGGATCAGCACATAGGATTTGTCTGAGCCCGGCACCCCGCCGCTGACCAAGATCAAGCCGCGTTCGGCGTCGGTTGAAACGACGGTAAGATTTTGAACGGTGGCGCGTTGATCGCCCAAGTGCCCGGCCATCTTCTTGCCTTTAAACACCTTACCCGGATCTTGACACTGTCCAGTCGATCCATGAGCCCGGTGGGAGACGGAAACACCATGGCTGGCTTCTAAGCCGCCGAAATTGTGACGCTTCATTCCCCCCGCAAACCCTTTGCCGATGGAGGTCCCCACCACGTCCACATACTGTCCGGCAACAAAGTGATCGGCGGACAATTCGGCGCCCACGTCGACCAAGTTTTCCGCATCAACACGGAACTCAACCAGTTTCTTGCGCGGTTCCACTTTGGCTTTGGCAAAGTGACCGCGCAGCGCTTTTGGCATTTTTCCGGGTTTAGCCGCGCCGATACCGAGCTGGATGGCGGAATAGCCGTCTTTCTCGGCAGTACGCTGAGCGACCACTTGAACGCCGTCGACTTTTAGGACCGTGACAGGCACGTGCATCCCGTCTTCGTCAAAGACGCGGGTCATTCCCAGCTTTTGTGCAACAAGACCGGTACGCATCAGTCGATCCTAAAGCTTGATCTCCACATCGACGCCGGCAGCGAGATCCAGTTTCATCAGCGCATCCACGGTCTGTGGCGTTGGATCGACAATGTCGAGCAAACGCTTGTGGGTACGAATTTCAAACTGCTCCCGCGACTTCTTGTCGATATGGGGAGACCGGTTAACGCAAAACTTTTCAATACGCGTAGGCAGGGGAATAGGCCCACGAACCTGCGCACCCGTCCGTTTCGCCGTGGACACGATCTCACGGGTCGATTGATCAAGCACACGATGATCAAACGCCTTGAGACGGATACGAATATTTTGATTCTCTAACATCGGCTTATTCCCGAAAGAAACGGCACCCAAATTGGGTGCCGCGACTCTCTTAGTCCCTACTCGATAATTTTGGCGACGACGCCGGCACCGACGGTGCGGCCCCCTTCACGGATGGCGAAACGCAGGCCCTCATCCATGGCAATGGGCGCAATCAGGTGCACATTCATGGAGATGTTGTCTCCGGGCATCACCATCTCCGTCCCCGACGGCAGCTCAATGGTCCCGGTCACGTCCGTGGTCCGGAAATAGAACTGCGGGCGGTAGTTGGAGAAAAACGGCGTATGCCGCCCGCCTTCGTCCTTGGTCAGGATGTAGCACTCACACTCAAACTTGGTGTGCGGCGTGATCGACCCGGGCTTGGCCAAAACCTGGCCCCGCTCCACTTCTTCCCGCTTGGTGCCGCGCAAGAGACAACCAACGTTGTCCCCCGCCTCGCCCGTGTCCAACAGCTTGCGGAACATCTCAACACCCGTACACGTGGTCTTGGCCGTCTCCTTAATGCCGACGATCTCGATCTCATCGCCCACATTGACCACCCCACGCTCAATCCGACCGGTCACCACCGTGCCGCGGCCAGAGATCGAGAATACGTCCTCAATGGGCATCAGGAACGGCTGGTCCTTGGGCCGGTCAGGCTGCGGGATGTCGTTGTCCACCGCCGCCATCAGCTCCAGAACCGAGTTCTTGCCAGTCTCCTCGTCCTTCCCCTCAAGTGCCGCCAGCGCCGAGCCTTTGACGATGGTGATGTCGTCCCCGGGGAACTCGTAAGAGGAGAGCAGTTCCCGCACTTCCAGCTCAACCAGCTCGAGAAGCTCCTCATCGTCCACCTGATCAACCTTGTTCAGGTACACAACAAGAGCAGGAACCCCCACCTGGCGGGCCAAGAGAATATGCTCCCGGGTCTGCGGCATCGGGCCGTCAGCAGCCGAGACAACCAAAATCGCCCCGTCCATCTGAGCCGCACCGGTGATCATGTTCTTGACGTAGTCCGCATGACCCGGGCAGTCCACGTGGGCGTAGTGGCGCGCTTCCGTCTCATACTCAACGTGCGCCGTCGCTATCGTGATCCCCCGCTCACGCTCCTCAGGTGCTTTGTCAATCTGGTCAAACGCTGTGAACTCCGCCCCACCAGCTTCCGCCAAAACCTTCGTGATCGCAGCCGTCAACGTCGTCTTGCCGTGGTCAACGTGACCAATGGTCCCAATGTTGCAGTGCGGCTTCGTGCGTTCAAACTTTGCCTTAGACATGACCTAACCCTTTCTGCCTCTTATTCCTTTTCGACTCCCAGACCGGTTACCCGGCAATCTTAGCCTTAATCTCATCCGAGACGTTGCTCGGCACTTCTTCGTAGTGATCGAACTCCATTGTGAATTGCGCCCGGCCCTGGCTCATGGACCGAAGCGTATTCACGTAACCAAACATATTGGCGAGCGGTACCATGGCATTGATCACACGGGCGTTGCCCCGTTGATCCATACCGCTAACGTTCCCGCGACGGCTGTTCAGATCACCGATGATGTCGCCCATGTATTCTTCAGGCGTCACCACTTCCACTTTCATCATCGGCTCCAACAATTTCGCGCCGGCCTGTGGAACCCCTTCGCGCACAGCAGCGCGTCCGGCGATTTCAAACGCCATGACTGATGAGTCCACATCGTGATAAGCGCCGTCATGTAAGGTCGCCTTGAGGTCTGTCATAGGAAAGCCGGCGATAACACCGCTTTCCAATGCGGACCGCACGCCTTTTTCCACACCGGGGATGTATTCCTTGGGAACATTGCCGCCGACGATCTTGCTCTCAAACTCGATTCCTGAACCCGGTTCAAGAGGCTCAAACAAAATTTCCACCCGGGCAAATTGGCCACTACCGCCGGTTTGCTTTTTGTGGGTGTAATCGCAGTCGTATTCCTTTGAGATGGTTTCGCGGTAGGCCACTTGCGGTGCGCCCACATTGGCTTCCACCTTGAATTCCCGCTTCATACGGTCGACCAGAATTTCAAGATGAAGCTCGCCCATCCCTTTGATAACCGTCTGGCCGCTTTCGTCGTCCGATGTCACCCGGAAGGATGGATCTTCAGCGGCGAGGCGGGATAGTGCCATGCCCATTTTTTCCACATCGGCTTTTGATTTGGGCTCGACCGCCACTTCGATGACGGGGTCCGGGAATTCCATACGCTCCAACGCCACCGGTTTTTGCGTATCACTCAAGGTGTCACCGGTCGTGGTTTCTTTCATGCCGACCAAGGCCACGATATCGCCTGCCGAGCACTCTTTAATTTCTTCCCGGTTATTGGAGTGCATGAGCAGCATGCGGCCGATGCGTTCTTTCTTGTCTTTGGCCGTATTGAGCACGAAGGAGCCGCTGGCGATCTTGCCGGAATACACCCGGGCAAAGGAGAGAGACCCGACAAACGGATCATTCATGATCTTGAAGGCCAGTGCGGCGAATGGTTCGTTGGGATCGGACTTGCGCACGACTGTTTCGTCACTCCCCGGCACAAGCCCTTCGATAGGCGGTAGATCAAGTGGAGATGGAAGATAGTCCACCACCGCATCTAGCAACGGCTGAACGCCTTTGTTCTTGAAGGCCGAACCGCATAGCACCGGAACAAAGGTGCGGCTTACGGTGCCTTTACGGATACAGGCTTTGAGAGTGGCTTCATCGGGTTCGTTGCCTTCGAGATAGGCCTCCGTGGCTGCATCGTCGACTTCGACGGCGGTTTCGATAAGTTTTTCACGCAGTTCTACAGCCCGGCTTTGCAGATCGTCGGGAATGTCAACGACGTCAAACTTGGCGCCGAGATCCTCTCCTTGCCAGACGATTGCCTTCATTGTGATCAGATCGACAACGCCGGAAAATTCCGCTTCGGTGCCGATGGGGAAATTGATGACCAGCGGGTTGGCACCGAGAGGGTCCACCATCATCTCGATGCAACGCTCAAAATCCGCACCCATGCGGTCCATCTTGTTGACGAAACAAATACGCGGCACACCATACTTGTCGGCCTGCCGCCATACGGTTTCGGATTGCGGTTCAACACCGGCCACGGAGTCAAACACCGCGACCGCCCCATCTAAAACGCGAAGGGCACGCTCAACCTCAATGGTGAAGTCGACGTGCCCTGGGGTGTCGATGATATTGACGCGGTGATCGTTCCAGAAGCAGGTGGTCGCGGCCGAGGTAATGGTAATCCCTCGCTCTTGCTCCTGCTCCATCCAGTCCATGGTGGCGTTGCCGTCATGAACCTCGCCGATCTTATGAGACCGGCCGGTGTAATAGAGAACCCGCTCCGTCGTCGTCGTCTTCCCGGCATCAATATGAGCCATGATGCCGATGTTGCGGTAACGATCTAACGGTGTATTGGAAGACGACATTTTCAATAACTCTTAATTCTTGTCCGCATTACCAGCGGTAATGGGAGAAGGCTTTGTTGGCCTCCGCCATTCGGTGGGTATCTTCACGTTTCTTTACAGCGCCGCCGCGATTGGCGGCCGCATCAAGCAATTCACCGCTTAAGCGATCAATCATGGTTGTTTCGCCGCGCCCGCGCGCGAACGACACGAGCCAACGGAAAGCGAGCGCTTGACGACGATCGGGACGCACTTCGACGGGCACCTGATAGGTCGCTCCACCCACCCTGCGGGACCGCACTTCAACGACCGGCTTTATGTTCTCGACCGCTTCATGGAACAGCTTGACCGGGTCCTGCCCGGACTTGGATTGGATTTTATCCAACGCGCCATAAACGATGCGCTCGGCGGTGGACTTTTTGCCCTGAAGCATGACCGAGTTAATGAACTTGGCGAGCACCAAGTCACCGTATTTGGCGTCGGGTAAAACTTCACGTTTCTGTGCTGCGTGACGGCGCGACATGTATGCCGATCCCCTTCCTGCTCCCTGTTACTTGGGCCGTTTGGCGCCGTACTTGGACCGGCGTTGACGACGGTCACCCACACCTTGTGTGTCTAGTGTGCCGCGAATGATGTGATAGCGAACGCCGGGAAGATCCTTGACGCGACCGCCACGGATCATGACCACAGAGTGCTCCTGCAAATTATGTCCTTCACCCGGAATGTAGCTGGTGACCTCAAATCCGTTTGTAAGACGCACGCGTGCCACTTTGCGCAAAGCCGAGTTCGGTTTCTTTGGTGTGGTCGTATACACACGTGTGCACACGCCACGCTTTTGCGGACACGCCTGCATGGCAGGAACTTTGTTGCGCTTCACAGGACGTGTGCGTCCCTTCCGCACCATCTGGTTGACCGTTGGCATGCGCCCGATCCCTCTTCAAATTCAACGATGCTGCTGCGAAGGATCGAAATAGAACCTTTGCAAGCAGCAATTAGACCGGTGTTCAGCCCCGTTGCACGGTCACCGCGCGACGGCTGACGCCGGCCGTATGTTCTTCGTGGCCAAGTAGGCCTATGTCATGCGCTTAATTAGGTTGCTGCCCGCGTTTAGTCCGCAACCGGGCCTACCACCGGGCGCCTGATAAAGCGGGGCGGAATATATGGGCGGCCCTACCCCCCGTCAACCCCAGAATCCTAAGAAAAATCGGGATTCTGACGGGCTCAAAACCACCCCTCTCCGGACCCCGTCAAAGGGTCGTGGAGAGGGGTATTTTGTTCACTCTGCGGCTGTTTCTGCGCTCTCAGCCTCTGCCGCCGCCAGTGCGGCCGCTTGCTCGGCCTCTTTGGCTGCCTGCAACTCGAGATCACGGGCTGCGGCAATGCTCTTCAGCTCGTTCATCAACGAGCCTGTACCCGCCGGAATCAGCCGGCCGACGATGACATTTTCCTTAAGCCCGATGAGACGGTCGACCTTGCCGGTGACGGCCGCCTCCGTCAGCACCCGTGTGGTCTCCTGGAAGGAGGCAGCAGAGACGAAGGACTGGGTCTGCAAACTGGCCTTGGTGATGCCCTGCAGCACCGGCAGACCTTTGGCCACTTTGCCGCCGTCTCCCTTGGTGCGGGCATTTTCATCGTCGAACTCAAGCCGGTCGACCATTTCGCCGACCAGGAAGGTGGTGTCGCCGCCATCGGCGATTTCCACCTTCTGCAGCATTTGGCGGACGATCACTTCGATATGCTTGTCGTTGATTTTCACGCCCTGCAGCCGGTAGACGTCCTGAATTTCCTTAATCAGGTAATCAGCGAGCGCTTCAACACCCATGACCCGCAAAATATCGTGGGGCACGGGGTTGCCGTCCATTAAGGCGTCGCCCTTTTGAACGTAATCGCCTTCCTGAACCGCCAGGTGCTTGCCTTTGGGCACCATGTATTCCACCGGATCACCCTTATCCGGTTTGACGATGATGCGGCGTTTGGATTTGTAATCCTTACCGAATTCGACCCGGCCTTCCCCTTCGGAAATGATGGCGTGATCCTTGGGCTTGCGCGCCTCGAACAATTCCGCCACCCGGGGCAGACCGCCGGTGATATCGCGGGTCTTTGATCCTTCGCGTGGAATTCTCGCCAGCACGTCACCGGCATGGACCTTTTGTCCGTGATCAACGGACAGAATGGCGTCCACACTCATGAAGTAGCGGGCTTCAAGGCCGTTATCGAGGGTCAGGACTTTACCGCCCTTGTCCATGGCCTTGTCACGCAGGGTTACCCGCGGCTTGAGGTCTGACCCCCGCGCCTGTTGTTTCCAGTCAACCACGACTTTGGCAGCGATGCCTGTGGCTTCGTCCAGCACCTCGCGCATGGACACGCCTTCAACCAAGTCCATGTAGTGCACGATACCGGCCTTCTCGGTGATGATGGGAACCGTATACGGATCCCACTCGGCCAGCTTGGTGCCTTTTTCAACGGCCTGCTTGTCTTTGACAAACAACTTTGCGCCATAAGGAATGCGGTGGCGGGCGCGTTCCCGGTTATTGGCATCGATCAATACGATCTCGCAGTTTCGCGACATGACGATGTCAATCTTCTGGGAGTTTTTAACGACGATCTTGTTGACCATCTTCACTTTTGATTCAAACGCCGCTTCCACCGAGGACTGCTCAGCGCCCCTTTGCGCCGCACCGCCGATATGGAAGGTCCGCATGGTCAACTGAGTACCCGGCTCACCAATGGACTGGGCAGCAATAACACCCACCGCCTCACCTTCGTTCACGGACGTGCCCCGGGCCAGGTCACGGCCATAACACCGAGCACAAATACCGGAAGTCACTTCACACGTCAGTGGCGAACGGATTTTGACCCGTTCCACATTGGCTCTCTCGATGATTTCCACGTCCGCCTCATCGAGCAGGTGACCTTTCTTGAACAGTATGTCACCGGATTCCGGATCAACAATTTCTTCAAGAATGGTGCGGCCAAGAACGCGCTCTGCCAGAGAGACGACAACTTCGCCGCCTTCAATGAGGGGCACGGCCATGATGCCGTTTTTGGTGCCGCAGTCGTCGTCGACGATGATGGCGTCTTGTGCGACGTCAACAAGTCGCCGAGTCAGATAGCCCGAGTTCGCCGTCTTCAAAGCGGTATCGGCCAATCCCTTTCGGGCGCCGTGGGTCGAGTTAAAGTACTCGAGCACCGTCAGCCCTTCTTTGAAGTTAGAAATGATCGGCGTTTCGATAATCTCACCGGACGGTTTGGCCATAAGACCGCGCATACCGGCCAGCTGTTTCATTTGCGTTGCCGACCCACGGGCCCCGGAGTGGGCCATCATGTACACGGCATTGATGTCCTGGCCTTCTTCCAGTTTCGAAATCTCACCCATCATGGCCTCGGCCACCCGTTCCGTGCAGTGAGACCAGGCATCGACAACCTTGTTGTACTTTTCACCTTGGGTGATGAGACCGTCCTGATACTGCTGCTCGAACTCCTTCACCTGCTTTTCCGTCTCGGCGACCGTCTTCTCTTTTGAGTCAGGAATCATCAGATCGTCTTTGCCGAAGGAGATGCCTGCCTTTGCCGCGTAGCGGAAACCAAGCGACATAATGTGGTCGCAGAAAATGACCGTCTCTTTTTGACCGCAGTGGCGGTAGACCACGTCGATCACTTCGGTGATTTCTTTCTTGCGCAACAGCCGGTTGATTAGATCAAACGGAACTTTGGGATTGCGCGGCAGTTCTTCCGACAAGATCATCCGGCCCGGCGTGGAATCGATGGTCATGGAAACGGGCTCACCATTTTCATCCACCGTGTCGTAGCGGGCTTTAATCTTGGCATGAACAGATATTTGGCGGGTCTGCAAGGCATGCTCGATTTCGGCCAAGTCAGAGAAGACCATGCCTTCGCCGGGCTCGCCTTCGCGCTCCAAAGACAAGTAATAGAGCCCAAGCACCATGTCTTGTGTCGGCACGATGATCGGCTTGCCGTTGGCCGGACTAAGGATGTTATTGGTCGACATCATCAGGACGCGGGCCTCGAGCTGCGCTTCGAGAGAAAGCGGTACGTGCACAGCCATTTGGTCACCGTCGAAGTCGGCATTAAACGCGGTGCAAACCAAAGGATGCAGCTGGATTGCTTTGCCTTCGATGAGTACCGGCTCAAAAGCCTGAATTCCCAAACGGTGCAGGGTCGGCGCCCGGTTCAACAAAACAGGATGTTCGCGAATAACCTCTTCGAGAATATCCCATACTTCCGGCCGTTCTTTTTCGACCATGCGTTTGGCCGCCTTGATGGTGGTGGCCATGCCGTAAAGTTCCAGTTTGGAATAGACAAACGGCTTGAACAGCTCGAGCGCCATTTTCTTGGGAATGCCGCATTGATGCAGTTTAAGTTCGGGTCCGACCACGATCACCGACCGGCCGGAGTAGTCGACGCGCTTACCCAGGAGATTTTGACGGAACCGCCCCTGCTTACCCTTGAGCATGTCGGATAGAGATTTTAACGGGCGCTTGTTGGCTCCGGTAATGGCACGGCCGCGACGACCGTTGTCGAACAGCGCATCCACGGACTCCTGAAGCATCCGTTTTTCGTTGCGGATGATGATTTCAGGCGCACGAAGTTCAATAAGACGCTTGAGACGGTTGTTCCGGTTGATCACACGGCGGTAGAGATCATTGAGGTCGGATGTGGCAAAACGGCCGCCATCCAACGGCACCAGCGGGCGCAACTCAGGCGGGATCACTGGCACCACCTCAAGAATCATCCATTCCGGCCGGGCGCCTGAGTGAAGGAAGGCTTCGACCAGTTTGAGTCTTTTGACAAATTTCTTGCGCTTGGCTTCGGATCCCGTTTCCCGCAGATCGACTTTCAGTTCTTCACGCAGTTCTTCGAGATCGATCTGTTCAAGCATGATACGGATGGCTTCAGCGCCGATGCCCACTTCAAAGGCATCTTCCCCATACTCGTCGATATGACGCTGATATTGCTCTTCGTTGACCAGTTCCCCTTCCTGCAGCGGTGTGACGCGAGGATCCATCACCACATAACTTTCAAAATAGAGAACGCGCTCAAGATCCTTGAGGGTCATATCCAGCAAAAGGCCGATCCGGCTCGGCAATGATTTCATGAACCAGATATGCGCAACCGGTGCGGCCAGTTCGATGTGACCCATTCGGTCACGGCGCACTTTTGATAGTGTGACTTCAACGCCGCATTTTTCGCAGATGATGCCTTTGTATTTCATCCGCTTGTATTTACCGCACAGGCATTCGTAATCCTTGATCGGTCCGAATATGCGGGCACAGAACAAGCCGTCCCGCTCCGGTTTGAAGGTTCGGTAATTGATGGTTTCAGGCTTTTTGATTTCACCGAAAGACCAGGAGCGGATCTTTTCCGGACTGGCGATGGAAATTCTGATTTGATCGAAGGACTCCGTACCCGCCGGTTGCCCGAAAATTTTCATCAATTCATTCATCTGCGCTTCTCCTTGGAACCTTCTGTGTAAGTTCAGGTTCCCTAATCGTGTTGGCCTCTAAACTCTGCAAACAGGCTCACGTCGTGAGCCGAATAGAGACCGCTACGATGTTCCGCTGTGACTCAATTCCACATCCAGGCCGAGGGACCGCATTTCCTTGACCAGGACATTGAAGGATTCAGGTATGCCCGCTTCGAAGGTGTCATCGCCGCGGACGATCGCTTCGTAGACTTTTGTTCGCCCTGAGACGTCATCGGATTTCACCGTGAGCATCTCTTGCAAGGTGTACGCCGCGCCGTAAGCCTCGAGCGCCCACACCTCCATTTCACCAAACCGCTGGCCGCCGAACTGGGCTTTACCGCCCAGCGGCTGTTGGGTGACGAGCGAGTACGGCCCGATGGAACGGGCGTGGATCTTGTCATCCACAAGGTGATGCAATTTGAGCATATAGATGTAGCCGACGGTCACTTTCCGGTCGAAGGGATCGCCCGTGGTTCCATCGAACAAGGTCACCTGACCGGATTTTTCCAGTCCCGCCTTCTCAAGCATATCGACAATGTCGGCTTCGTGGGCGCCGTCGAACACGGGTGTGGCGATAGGCACGCCACCGCGCATGTTCTCTGCCAACTCAATGAGTTCGCCCTCATTGAGAGACTGAATGTCAGTGCGGTAATCCTTGTCACCATAAATATTCTTCAAGAAGGACCGAATTTCTTTGTCTGGCTTTCCAGCATTGTATACGTCGAGCAAATCACCGATCTGTACACCTAAGCCGCGGCAGGCCCAGCCAAGATGGGTTTCAAGAATCTGCCCCACGTTCATGCGGGACGGCACACCGAGAGGATTGAGCACAATATCGGCGGGCGTGCCGTCTTCCAGATAAGGCATGTCTTCAATGGGAACGATCTTGGAAATGACCCCTTTGTTGCCATGACGGCCGGCCATTTTATCGCCGGGCTGCAGTTTGCGTTTTACGGCGACAAAAACTTTCACCATCTTGAGCACGCCAGGCGGCAGTTCGTCGCCGCGCTGAAGTTTCTCGACTTTGTCTTCAAACCGCTGCTCGATCTGCGCGACACTGGCTTCGAAGGATTTTTTCAGCTCTTCCACTTCGGCCATGATTTTGTCGTTGGCGACAACGATTTGCCGCTGTTGACCCGGGGTTAGCTCGTCGAGAATCTCGTCCGAAACCATTTTGCCAGGCGTGACGGACTTCGGACCGGACACGATCTTGCGGTGATTGATGAGTTCTTTGAGCCGGTCATTGAACGACCGCTCCAATATCGCCTTTTCGTCGTCTCGGTCTTTCGCGAGCTGTTCGATCTCCATCCGCTCAATGGCAAGCGCGCGTTCATCCTTGTCGATGCCACGGCGATTAAAGACGCGCACCTCAACGACCGTTCCAGTGGCTCCCGGTGGCACCTTCAGAGATGTGTCGCGGACGTCGGATGCTTTTTCACCGAAGATCGCACGCAACAATTTTTCTTCCGGCGTGACCGGGCTTTCACCCTTGGGCGTTACCTTGCCAACCAGGATGTCGCCGGCGGCAACTTCCGCACCGACATAAACAATGCCGGCCTCATCCAGATTTCGCAGCGCTTCTTCGCCGACGTTGGGAATGTCCCTGGTAATCTCCTCCTGGCCCAGTTTTGTATCGCGGGCCATGATTTCGAACTCTTCGATATGAATCGAAGTAAAGACGTCATCGCGGACAATGCGTTCAGAGATCAGAATGGAATCTTCGAAGTTGTATCCGTTCCAGGGCATGAATGCGACGAGGACGTTGCGTCCCAAGGCCAGTTCACCCAGTTGGGTCGAGGGGCCGTCGGCGATGATGTCGCCCTTGGCTACGATATCGCCCACCTTCACCAGCGGTCGCTGATTGATGCAGGTGTTTTGGTTGGAGCGCTGAAACTTTTGCAGACGGTAAATGTCCACACCCGGCGCAGAGGACGCCGTTTCTTCCGTCACACGCACGACTATGCGGGTGGCGTCGATCTGCTGCACAACACCCGATCTTTGCGCCGTCACCGAAGCGCCTGAATCGCGGGCCACCACGTCCTCTATGCCGGTTCCCACCAGCGGTGCTTCCGTTTGCAACAACGGAACCGCTTGGCGTTGCATGTTGGAACCCATCAAAGCCCGGTTGGCGTCATCGTTCTCGAGGAATGGAATCAGCGCCGCTGCGACCGACACCAGCTGCTTGGGCGAGACGTCCATGTAGTCGATCTCTTCAGGCGGAATGAGGACGAAGTCGCCTGCCCGGCGGCAGTTGATCAAGTCTTCTTCAAAACGGCCGTTTTTCTCGTTTATGGGTTCATTGGCCTGGGCAATGTTGTACCGGCCTTCTTCCATGGCAGACAGATAAACGACTTCATTGGTCACCTTGCCTTTTTGAACTTTGCGGTAAGGGCTCTCGATGAAACCGTATTTATTGACCCGGGCAAACGTCGCCAGGCTGTTGATCAAACCAATGTTGGGCCCTTCCGGCGTTTCGATGGGGCAGATCCGGCCGTAGTGAGTGGGATGGACGTCGCGGACTTCAAAGCCGGCACGCTCCCGTGTCAATCCGCCCGGACCCAAAGCCGACAAACGCCGTTTGTGGGTGATTTCCGACAATGGATTGGTTTGGTCCATGAACTGGGAGAGCTGCGACGATCCGAAAAATTCACGCACCGCTGCAGCCGCTGGTTTAGCGTTGATCAAATCATGAGGCATGGCCGTGTCGATTTCGACAGAACTCATGCGCTCGCGGATTGCCCGCTCCATGCGCAATAAACCAACCCGGTACTGGTTTTCCATCAGCTCACCAACGGAGCGCACCCGGCGGTTGCCAAGGTGATCGATGTCGTCGATTTCCCCACGGCCGTCTTTGAGCTCGACCAGCACTTTGACGATGTTGAGAATATCGTCCTTGCGCAGAACGCGGATGATGTCGGGCACGTCCTTGGTTTCAAACTCCAGCCGCGCGTTCATTTTGACCCGGCCAACAGCCGACAAGTCATACCGTTCGGCATCAAAAAATAGGCCTTGGTACATGGCCTCAGCCGTATCAAGTGTCGGCGGCTCACCCGGGCGCATCACTCTATATATGTCAACCAGCGCTTCTTCCCGGCTGGCATTCTTGTCGAGCGCCAACGTATTGCGGATATAGGGTCCGACATTGACACCGTCGATGGCCAAAACATCAATCGAGGTGATTTTGGCTTCGATCAGCGTCTCTAACATTTCTTCTGTGATCTCGTCGCCCGCTTCTGCGTAGATTTCACCGGTCTTTAAATTGACGATGTCGCCAGAAACAAATTTCCCGACAAGCTCTTCGGTGGAAATGCGCAGGTCTTTGACACCGTCCTTGGTCAGCTTTGCGGCAACCCGTGTCGATAGTTTTGCACCGGCTTCCACTTTTGTACGCCCAGTCCTGGCGTCAACCAGATCGAACTGCAGTTTGAGGCCGCGCATGCGTTCACCATCGAAAGGCGTTTTCCAGCCTTTTTTATCGTAGGTGTAAGTTTTCGTATCGTAGAAATAGTGAAGAATCTCTTCGGAAGTCATTCCCTTGATTTCGTGGGCTTCGACCTCTTTGCCTTGCTTCGCGCGTTGCGAACGCAGCTTTTCTGACTCACCGCCATCCAAGGCATAAAGAAGAGTGGTCACCGGTAACTTGCGCCGCCTGTCGATACGCACATAGACCAAGTCTTTTGCGTCAAACTCGAAATCGAGCCATGACCCGCGGTAGGGAATCACCCTGGCGGCAAACAGGAACTTTCCGGACGAATGAGTCTTTCCACGATCATGATCGAAAAATACGCCAGGAGACCGGTGCATCTGTGAAACGATGACCCGCTCCGTGCCATTAATGATGAACGTACCGTTGTCGGTCATCAGCGGCATGTCACCCATATAGACGTCTTGTTCTTTAATATCGCGGACGGAACGAGCCCCGGTTTCTTCGTCTACGTCCCAAACCACAAGGCGCAACGTGACCTTGAGCGGCGCCGAATAGGTCATGCCCCTTTGGCGGCATTCTTCGACGTCGTATTTGGGCTCTTCCAGTTCATAGGAAACGAATTCGAGCTCACCTTTGCCGCTGAAATCCTTAATCGGGAAAACCGATTTAAAAACTTCCTGCAAACCCGAAACTTCTCGCTCCGCGGCGGTTGCATCGGAGCGAAGGAACGTATCGTACGAACTCTTTTGCACCTCAATGAGATTTGGCATAGGTGCAACGGAAGGGATACGTCCGAAGTTTTTACGGATCCACTTACGACCGGTGAATGACTTCGACATGAGCGATCCTCGCTATCACTGTTGAGCCGCACCAAATGGACGGCACAAATTATCTATTTTCCTTACGCATCGACATTTGAGGCCAACCGGGGCTTCAGTCATCAATGCGGTCTTAACTCACAGCCAAGACAAATAGGTCCAGGCACGGGTTTCGGACGCGACACGTATAAGCACCGCCCCCTTGACCCGTATAAATAAGCGGGGCTCGAATTATTTGAGCTCCACAGTAGCGCCTGCGTCTTCGAGCTTCTTTTTCAGCTCTTCGGCTTCTTCCTTCGGCGCGGCTTCTTTGACTGGCTTCGGCGCGCCTTCGACGAGGTCCTTGGCTTCTTTTAGCCCGAGACCGGTAATCGCCCGGACCTCTTTAATGACGTTGATCTTCTTGTCGCCTACGGCAGCAAGAATGACGTCAAAATCGGTCTTTTCTTCAGCTGCTTCACCGCTGCCCGCGGCCGGGCCGGCAGCGGCAACAGCGACCGGCGCCGCAGCAGACACGCCCCATTTTTCTTCGAGCATTTTTGACAGTTCTGCCGCTTCAAGAACGGTCAAACTGGAAAGGTCATCAACAAGTTTGTCTAAATCAGCCATGATTGGCACTCCATAGGTTTCGAATGGTTATCGATACGGTTCAGCATCAGGCGGCTTCGCCCTGTTCGGCTTTGGCATTGAGAACGCGGGCCAGTTGGCCAGCGGGGGCTTGCAGCACCCCGGCGATCCGCGTCGCCGGCGTAGAAATCATGCCGACAATCTTGGCGCGGAGTTCATCCAAAGACGGCAACTTAGCCAGGGCATCGACCTGCGTTTGGTCCATGACCTCTCCGTCTAAGGATCCTCCGAGGATCACCAGACTCTCATTGTCCTTAGCAAAGTTCGCACAAACCTTTGCGGCAGCGACCGGATCCTGTGAATAGGCAATCGCCGTTGGACCGTTAAACAAATCGCTTAGGCCTTCGAACTTTGTTCCAGCAAGGGCAAGACGCGTGAGCCGATTTTTTGTCACACGAAATCCGGCGCCCGCTTCACGCGCCCTGCCACGCAGGTCCTCCATTTGCGCCACGGTCAATCCCTTGTAATGGGTGACCGCAACGAATGTCTGGTCCTGGAGCAAGGTGTTCAGCGAGGACACGAATTCCTGCTTTTGCTCTCGGTTCACATCCGTCTCCGCTTCGATGGTTTTGATTGGCCGAGGCTTCTCAAAACCGGTTGCACGTGGTGTTGGTCAAACCAAAACAACAAACCAGCACCGCTCAAGTCCTGCCCCAGAAGTGCCGATCCGCCGCAGGTTCGCGCTTGAACCGTAACGACCATCCACTCCCGTCTATGATGGCGGTGTCTCACCTTTAAGCCCGAGGGTTTCCCCCACGGACGCCACCAGTCTCGGACAGGCTGCGGAACCCCCAAAACGACCCAAAGGGTTCCGCCCTCCGGACGACCGTATTCGGCCGCGCCGGAAGCCTTTTGCTGTCAGCTCGCTGTTGCGTCGCTGACCGCGATCTTTATGCCCGGCCCCATGGTGGAGCTGAGCGAAATCTTCTTCACATATGTTCCTTTTGCGCCGGCTGGCTTCGCCTTCATGATGGCGTCGACAAAAGCCTTCACATTTTCATTGAGCTGCTGCTCGCTGAAACTGGCCTTACCGACACCGGCATGAACAATCCCAGCCTTTTCCGCCCGGAATTGGACCTCGCCGGCCTTAGCATTCTTAACCGCTGTTTCGATATCAGGAGTGACCGTACCCAGCTTGGGATTGGGCATGAGACCACGCGGTCCAAGCACTTTACCCAGCTTACCGACCACACCCATCATGTCCGGTGTGGCGATAACCCGATCGAAATCCATTTGCCCGCCTTGGATCTGTTCCGCCAGATCATCGGCGCCGACAATGTCAGCACCAGCGGCTTTAGCTGCGTCCGCCTTATCGCCTTTGGCGAACACGGCGACCTTCATGCTTTTGCCGGTGCCATGGGGCAACGCAACAACACCGCGGACATTCTGGTCAGCGTGACGGGGATCAATCCCCAGATTCATCGAGACTTCAATGGTCTCGTCAAACTTGGCCGTGGCTTTCTCTTTGATCATCTTGACCGCATCATCGACGCTATATTGGCTTTCCCGGTCGATCCCTTCGTAGCCGTTCGACAGCCGTTTTCCTTGTTTCGCCATGACCGTTACTCCACCACTTCATAGCCCATAGACCGGGCAGAGCCTTCGACTTGCAACATTGCGGATTCAATCGTCGCGCAATTGAGGTCAGGCATTTTCTTTTCGGCGATTTCCCGCACCTGTGCCTTTGTCACCGACGCAACGATTTCCCGACCTGGCTCACTACTGCCTTTCTTTTTCCTTGCTGCTTGAATGAGGAAGTAACTGGTCGGCGGTGTTTTGGTTATGAATGAGAACGAACGGTCCGCATACACGGTTATCGTGGTCGGAATGGGAACGCCCTGTTCCATTTGCTGCGTATGAGCGTTGAACGCCTTGCAGAACTCCATGATGTTTATGCCGCGTTGACCAAGCGCCGGCCCTACAGGGGGCGACGGATTGGCCTGACCGGCGGCTATCTGAAGTTTTATGTAGCCGTCAATTTTCTTTGCCATGTTTCACCTCAGCGTCCGTGCCGATATGCCCTTCGGCACGCCGGGTCCGCGGTACGGTTCTCCGAGGGCTTTCGGAGACCACCTCCCGCAGAAAATTAAAGTTTCTCAACCTGGCTGTATTCCAGTTCCACCGGCGTCGAACGACCGAAAATGGAAACCGAAACCTTAAGCCTGGCTTTTTCCTCGTCGATTTCTTCCACCAGTCCGTTGAACGAGGAAAACGGACCGTCACTCACGCGAACTTGCTCACCTACTTCGAACACGACGGAAGGCTTGGGCCGTTCGATCCCTTCTTGGACCTGGCGCATAATTTGTTGCGCTTCTGCTTCGGAAATCGGTGATGGCTTGCCCTGCCCACCGAGAAATCCCGTAACCTTCGGTGTGTTCTTGACCAGGTGCCAGCTCTCATCTGTCAGATCCATTTTAATCAAGACATAGCCGGGGAAGAACTTGCGCTCTGCGTTGACTTTAGAGCCGCGGCGCATTTCAACCACTTCCTCGGTCGGCACCAATACTTCTTCAATTTCATCGTCCATGCTCTGCTGCACGGCTTGCTCGCGTATGGACTGGGCCACTTTGCTCTCAAACCCTGAATAAACGTGCAGGACATACCATTTAGCAGCCATTGCGTCGGTTCCTCACCCTAACAACCAGGCCATAAGGAAACTGAGGATCCGATCGACAATCAGAAAGTAGGTCCCGAAAAATAGGCAAAAAACAAACACGGAAATGACGGCGACTATGGTGTCGCGGCGGTTGGCCCACGTCACCTTTGAGATTTCCTGGCGTACTTCACGTACAAACTGACCGGGTGTTGGATTTGCCATTATTTTTAAAGAATCCGACGCGTCTGAGCGCTTTCAAGTGCGGACCCGGAACGAAGGAGTAGCAATTACGTTGTCTAGCTTCGGATCAGGCGTTGGCAGGGGTGATAGGACTCGAACCTACAGCCCCCGGTTTTGGAGACCGGTGCTCTACCAATTGAGCTACACCCCTATAAAAAGTGGTCGCCGTAAAACCGATGCCTTCCAGCCTGAATCTCGCAGCATTTGCTGCCAAGAATTGCCTAAAGCCTTGATATAATTGACGTTAATTCGTTCTGGTCGTTGCCGTGGGCGCAAAAAAACAGGTCCGGCCGACACCCTTGTGCCGACCGGATGGCGGTCTATAGCGCGCCCGGCCTAGGGAAATCAAGGGTTTTTCACCCCTGAGCAGGTGTCCTTGCCGAGCGCTTAGAGGCCTCCCTACTCGATAATTTTGGCGACGACGCCGGCACCGACGGTGCGGCCCCCTTCACGGATGGCGAAACGCAGGCCCTCATCCATGGCAATGGGCGCAATCAGGTGCACATTCATGGAGATGTTGTCTCCGGGCATCACCATCTCCGTCCCCGACGGCAGCTCAATGGTCCCGGTCACGTCCGTGGTCCGGAAATAGAACTGCGGGCGGTAGTTGGAGAAAAACGGCGTATGCCGCCCGCCTTCGTCCTTGGTCAGGATGTAGCACTCACACTCAAACTTGGTGTGCGGCGTGATCGACCCGGGCTTGGCCAAAACCTGGCCCCGCTCCACTTCTTCCCGCTTGGTGCCGCGCAAGAGACAACCAACGTTGTCCCCCGCCTCGCCCGTGTCCAACAGCTTGCGGAACATCTCAACACCCGTACACGTGGTCTTGGCCGTCTCCTTAATGCCGACGATCTCGATCTCATCGCCCACATTGACCACCCCACGCTCAATCCGACCGGTCACCACCGTGCCGCGGCCAGAGATCGAGAATACGTCCTCAATGGGCATCAGGAACGGCTGGTCCTTGGGCCGGTCAGGCTGCGGGATGTCGTTGTCCACCGCCGCCATCAGCTCAAGAATGGAGGCCCGGCCGATCTCCTCGTCCCGGCCTTCCAAGCCCGCCAAGGCCGAGCCCTTGACGATGGTGATGTCGTCCCCGGGGAACTCGTAAGAGGACAGCAGTTCCCGCACTTCCAGCTCAACCAGCTCGAGAAGCTCCTCATCGTCCACCTGATCAACCTTGTTCAGGTAAACAACAAGAGCAGGAACCCCCACCTGGCGGGCCAAGAGAATATGCTCCCGGGTCTGCGGCATCGGGCCGTCAGCAGCCGAGACAACCAAAATCGCCCCGTCCATCTGGGCCGCTCCGGTGATCATGTTCTTGACGTAGTCCGCATGACCCGGGCAGTCCACGTGAGCGTAGTGGCGCGCTTCCGTCTCATACTCAACGTGCGCCGTCGCGATCGTGATCCCCCGCTCGCGTTCCTCCGGCGCCTTGTCAATTTGGTCAAACGCCGTGAACTCTCCGCCACCGCTCTCCGCCAATACCTTCGTGATCGCTGCCGTCAACGTCGTCTTGCCGTGGTCAACGTGACCAATGGTCCCAATGTTGCAGTGCGGCTTCGTGCGTTCAAACTTCTCCTTAGACATTTCCCCCCTCACCTAGTCGGTAGGCCCCAGTGTCAATACAAGTATCGGAACATGCGCTGAGACAAGGCACTATTCTTAAAATGAAAGTTGGAGCGGGTGAAGGGAATCGAACCCTCGTCGTAAGCTTGGAAGGCTTCTGCTCTACCATTGAGCTACACCCGCACGGTATAACCTTATACCCGCCAACTAGACGCAGGAACTGGTGGTGGAGGGGGTAGGATTCGAACCTACGTACGCTACGCGGCCAGATTTACAGTCTGGTGCCTTTAACCACTCGGCCACCCCTCCGAACTCCAAGGCTGGCCTTGGTTGCGGGGGCACCCAGGTATGAATTTTGGGTGATCTTGTCAACTTAAAAGCCGGGCTTTTCGGCCAATCCTGCTGGTAACGAGAGAGTGACCAAAGTAAACGCCAACAATAAGAAGAAGCGTAGCTCGACAGGACAAGGCTCTAAGCGGAAAGCAGGCCGGCAAAAGATCCGCCAGAAGCATGCCACGTCGTCATCGGACTATTGGCTTTACGGCATTCATGCGGTCCGCGCTGCATTGCAAAATCCAAAACGCCGTTTCCTGAGGCTCTTAACCACGGCTGAGGCTCTCAAAAGGCTAGGAGATCTGTCCGCCGTTCAAAACACGTCCAACAGTCGTGAAACGGTAAACCGCTCAGATATAGATCAGATATTAGGACCGGATCGCGCACACCAAGGCATTGCCTTGCTGACCGTTCCTTTGCGTCCCCATGACCTCACCGATATTCTCGACGAACTTTCCGCGGCCGACGAGCCGTCATTGTTGATCGCTCTTGATCAAGTCACAGATCCTCACAATGTGGGCGCCGTCTTGCGTTCTGCCGCCGCTTTCGACGCAAAAGCCGTGATTACAACCCGTCGTAACGCCCCCGATGAGACCGGCGCTTTGGCCAAAGCTGCCAGCGGGGCAATGGAAACCGTCCCCCTCGTTCAGGTTCCCAACTTAAAACGAGCTTTGAACACGTGTCAGAAGAATGGGTTTTGGAGCGTTGGATTGGATGCTCAAGCAGCGACGGAACTCCGTGCCGTCGATCTCCCGAAGAAGTGCGTTCTTGTTTTCGGCTCCGAAGGGGAAGGGCTTCGGCCGGGCACACATAAAGAGTGCGATTTTACCGCCCGGCTTCCCATCGCGGATACTATCGACAGCTTGAACATATCCAGCGCGGCGGCCATATCCATGTACGAGTGGAAACGGCAGAGAAGCTGATGGTTTAAGAGCCTGACCGAAAAAGAATTGAGTGGAATCAGTCCCTTGTGATTCCCTTGTTGTGTTCGCCAGCAAGGAGGATAACAAGATGTGGACTGACGCCACTCGTGAGAAATATGAGCGCGAGGCGCACCGCTACGCAAGCGATCTGAGCGATACCGAATGGTGCGTGATCGAACCCCATATGCCGCCCGCAAGGGCTCTGGGCCGCCCGCGCAAGACGGATATGCGGGAAGTGATGACCGCGATCCTGTACATGGCCCGCAGCGGCTGCCAGTGGCGCATGCTGCCCGGCGAGTTTCCGCCGCGCAGCTCGGTTCAGTACTATTTCTACAAGTGGCGCGACGACGGGACGTGGCAGGAGGTCAACCGGGCGCTTCTGGCGCGCACCCGCGAGGCCGAGGGGCGGGCCGCTGCCGCGACTGCCGGGGTGATCGACAGCCAGTCGGTGAAGACCACGGAAAGCGGAGATCCGCGCGGGTTTGACGCGGGTAAGAAGGTGATGGGCCGCAAGCGCCATATCGTGGTGGACACTGGCGGGCGGTTGCTCGGTGCCGTGGTCCACGAGGCTGACATCCAGGATCGCGACGGTGCGCCGTCGCTGCTCGCCGAGGTGGGGGCGTGGTTTCCCGGGGTCGGCCATATCTTCGCCGACGGCGCTTACGCCGGCCCTAAGCTGGCCGGGGCGCTGAAGAAGATCGGCGACTGGGCGCTGGAGATCGTCAGGCGCAACGACAAGGCGGACGGCTTCGTTGCGCTGCCGCGCCGTTGGGTGGTCGAACGCACCTTCGCATGGTTCGGGCGCAGCCGCCGCCTTGCGAAGGACTTCAAGGCGACCGTCGAGAGCGCCCTTGCCTGGCTCCTGATCGCCAGCATCCAAGTCTTCATCCGTAGACTAGCAAGGTTATGAAAATAAACGATTCTTTTCCGGCCAGACTCTAAGACAGATACGTGGTTGGCAAGTCACAACCTTTCCTTGCCCTTTGACGGCTCCGGCAATACTGTCTCGCCGATTTCATCCGCGGGCCGGAATAGCTCAGTTGGCAGAGCATCTGATTTGTAATCAGGGGGTCGGGGGTTCGAGTCCCTCTTCCGGCACCATATAAATCAATAACTTATAAACTAATACACACCAACGACAATCCCTATAGTGCACATATGGTGCACTTTTCCTGGAAAACCGGCGGCACTTGAGGCGTCATAACGGCAGCGGACGGGCAACGGCATGGATCATGTGCGCGGCGCACCCTATCACCCGCAGACACAGGGCAAGATCGAGCGGTGGCATCAGACCCTGAAGAACCGCATCCTGTTAGCAGGCTGCTGAAAAACTCGGCCGAGAGCCCACCTCGCGAAACGAAAGAATCAATGGATGGGCGTCCGCGAAAAAATAGAATCGGAAAATGACTCATACGAAAACAAAATTGCCGAGATGATCGCTCCAAATCGTTTTTCAGCAGCCTGTTAGAGAACTACTTCCTGCCGGGCGATCTCAAGGCCAAGATCGGGCGCTTCGTCGCCTACTACAATCACCACCGCTACCACGAGAGCCTGAGCAATCTGACGCCCGCCGACGTCTACTTCGGGCGCGGCGAAACCATCTTACTCGAAAGGGAGAGAATCAAACAAAACACCATCAACCAACGGCGCTTGCAGCACCGCAAAACCGCCGCCTAAACTGAAAACCAAGATGGGCCAAACCCTCTCTTAGTTTATCAACCCCCGCTGTCCCAAATACTCTGACGACGGACATTCTTGTCGATTTATCCGGCCATACGGACGGCAATCGTTTATCTCTGTTCCGGTCCAAACCTGCACCGGTGCAAATGACTTGGCTGGGTTACGTCGCGACTACCGGAGTTACTGAAATAGACTATATTTTGACTGATCATCATGTGCTTCCTGAAAATGACGACACTCACTTTGTAGAAAGCCCTCTGCGGCTTCCTCATCTGCACTTTTGTTTTCAACCTCCGAGCTTAAAGAGTCCCGTTGAAGACTCGCCCCATAGGAAGAACGGATACATCACATTCGGATGATTTAATAACATTTCAAAGTTGAACAGCCGGCTCATCCAATGCTGGGCAAAAATTTTATCGGCCGTGGCGGATGCTAAACTTATTCTCAAAAACCAAAGACTCTCCCGCAATGATGCCCTGCGGTCTGTTACTGAACTTTTTGAAGAAAACGGGATTCCACCGCACCGCTTGATCATTCTTGGAGAAACGAGTTTTGAAGAACATTTGACGAGCTTTAATTCTGTCGATATTGCCCTAGATCCGTTCCCCTATAACGGCACCATGAGCACCCTCGATGCTATTTGGATGGGTGTGCCGGTAGTCACCCTAAACGGTAATCGCTGGGCCGCACGCGCAAGTGCTGCCATCGCCGCGGAAGCTGGGCTACCCGATCTGATTTGTGAGTCGGAACAAGCCTACATAGATAAGGCCGTGGCACTTGCGAGTGATACCGAAAGACTTAACTCTATGAAGAAAAGCCTAAGGGTAATTCTTGAATCTTCGCCAGTTTGCGATATCGGCAAATTTTCAACGTCGCTACAAGACCTCTACAAATACGCCTGGAAGGCATACTGTTTGAACTAGACGCTCAAATATGGCCTGTCGAACGCCAATCAAACCGCAAAGCAAAGTTTAATGGACGCACTTCTTGGTATTGCACGTTTCTTGGCCGAATATTTTTGGCTCATTGTTGGACTCTGTCTAACTGCTGGATACTTGGCAGTCCTTTTCTTCATGATCCGAAAAGTCATACGTGACCGCGCATTGCCAGAAGAAAGCAAACCCGGTCCCCGGCCGCTTTTTTATCTCGGCCAGGCTTATTTGGCTTTTATTTGGCCTGTACCGTTGTTTCTAATACTGGAAGCCGTCGACTTTTTTAGATGAGTCCACTCTAGTTAGACCTTGCGATGATCTCTGTGGAGGCCTAACGATCACTGCGCTGTTTATTTCTCTTTTAGAGTGGTCTTTAGAGCATCGACCAGTGGTGTAATCGCAACTCTAAATTCTTCAGTCGTACGTTTTTCTGGCTCAGTTTCGACAAACTGCACAAGTGCTATTTCTGTTTTCTCGGCAGCGGCGGCAACGGCATCGAACTTAAAAGTTCCTGCTGATCCGGCAATTTTATGGGCAGTGTCTCTCAGTTCACTGACAACGGAGTCTTCGATACGTTCGGATGTCAAAGACTGATCAATTACGTTTAATCCGTGAAGAATCTCACCAAGGTGAACCTTGTACGATTGACCCAGGTCCGCCACATGTTTTTCGTAGATTGCATCCTTACTCATAGCGTTTATTCCTGACGCAAGACGGCCAGGCTATGCTGGCCGATCTGATGCAACACGCTAGACTTTGCTCTTCTAAACCAAGAGAATTACACTAAAGATCACCCAACCTAAAGGTGAATTTAAGCGACCTATGTCGGCTTCAGAACTTCAGGACGACGTCCGCATTCTTGTGGTTGAGGACGAACCGTTCATCAGGCAAGCATTGAAGACTTACCTGGAAAGCGAAGGGTTTGTCGTCGATGAGGCTGAAAATGGTGACGAAATGCGTAACTGCCTCGCCACCGAAATACCGTCCATCGTCCTTATGGATATCCGCTTGCCCGTTGAGGACGGTTTCGAACTGACCAAATATCTTCGCAAAAACTATGACCTCGGCATCATTATTCTGACAACCAAATCTGAGCTTGTTGATCGTGTGGTCGGCCTGGAAATCGGTGCCGACGACTATCTGACAAAACCTTATGAAGAACGGGAATTGCTCGCGCGTATTCGAAGTCTTCTTCGGCGGTTGGATGGGCGCGGTGCCGATTTAAATTCATCCTCCACCGAAGACCAAACGACAACCTTAGAAATACCAGTCTATCGTTTTGGCAACTGCGTCCTTAATGGACAACGCCGATGCCTTGAGGGATCTGACGGAGAATCCGTTGATCTCACGACCAGCGAATTGCGATTGCTTCAGGCCTTAGTTGAAAATCCGTACTCTACGTTGAGCCGTTCCGATCTCATGCAAATCGTTTACCAACGGGATTGGAATCCAATGGATCAGAGTATTGATGTGCTGGTGACCAAGGTTAGGCGCAAATTGGATGATATGACCGACAACCCGACACTTATTCGATCTGTCCGCGGTATCGGCTATGAACTGGCCACCGACGTTAAAAAAGAATAGGCCTTCATAGCAGAGCGGTGAGTTTTAGTGGCGCTTTCCTACTCTGACGGAACTGTCGGGCTGCCGGAGCCAGACGCTCCACAGAACTCAGATGCGGAAGAACGGTTGAACCAATTTGGCAATCAACCCGGTTGGCTGCATGTCACCTTCGGTCACCACCAGACACACGCACTCTTCTCCGGCATCGGCAATCGGCTGGTGCACCAACCCGTCATCGGCAGCCTCAACGTCACCGCGTCGGAAATTTCCGGTGGCATCTGTATAACCGCCCGCCAAAACCATTGTCAGTTCGTTGCCGCTATGGCCATGCATGGGAACTCTGGCCCCCGGGGCAATACGCAACATGCCAACTTTCGGGCCCTTCGCGGTTGGCGCAACCGGCGCGTAATGAACACCGGGGCCAAGCCACCGCCAAGGTAAGGTCTTTACCGACCCGTCGACGTAGTGTTTCAACGGTTGCGGCAAGTTAAGACCGTCATCAGAAACGACTGTCGGTTCCGTATCATCGGTTCGCTCGTCGACAGTTTCCTCCAAACGGGCAAGAACAGCATCTAAGGCGTCTTGTTGAACATCGGTAGGTTCGACTTCGTTAAGCAGTTCGCCACCAATGCTTTCTGCTTTACTGACTTGAGCACGGCAAACAGGGCAAAGAGCCAGATGGGTGGCAATCAGAATGGATGTCGGTTCATCCAGAGAACCAGCCGCATAGGAGACCAACAGGTCGTCGCCGGGGTGATGACTTGCATTCATTGCTCTTCTCCTAAAGCCAATCGCACTCTACGCATGGCTAATCTCAGTCTCGATTTTACGGTTCCCAACGGTAAGTCGAGTTCCTCGGCAATCTCGCCGTGTGGCTTGTCTTCAAAAAAGGACAAACGGATGACCTCCGCCTGTTCTTTCGGAAGCTCAGCAATAGCTGCCCTGATCCTTTTCTGCGTTTCGCCAAGAGCGACGGCCGTATCAGGCGCCGTTTCTGGCTCTGGAACAAAGGCAGGATCTTCGGGATCAAAGCTCGGCCTATTCTCTTTACGCAAAGCATCAATCCGTAGATTACGTGCCACGGTGAAAATCCAGGTGCCGGCGGCAGCTTTAGCAGGATCATACCGATCCGCCTTGCGCCAAACAGTCACCATGGTTTCCTGGCTCAACTCTTCGGCCGATGCCTCGGATGCACCCTGACGCATGAGATAGGACTTAATTCGAGGGGCATAATGGGCGAAAAGCTTGGAAAACGCCTCTTTGTCCTGATGTTGAGCCACAGCCACCAACAGATCTGTCATGACCGCGGTATCGGGACCACCTTTTGGGGGAGAATTCTTACTGGTCACAACCCTAATGTCCCGCCGAGAAGCCGGCGCTTTCAATTCAAACACGACCGGCGCGGTTGGAACGTTTAGTTGTTCTTGAACACCAAGCACCAAAATCTCCCGTTTTTTACCCTCTATGTTGGTGTATACGCCAGGATCTAATCTCTGGATCACTGTGCCATTAACCATATTTTTTTATGTGAACCGCCTAGTGCTCCTACGCGTATAGGCAGGGTCGGAGGCAGGCGCCCCCGGACACAGTGAGACAGGGTTCTAATGGGTTCACCTGTCTGCTGAAAATCAGTAAAACTCATCCAGAGGGGTTCGGTAATGTACGTTTTTCTCTTTAAAAACAAAAGGTTAAGGACCCTTCCCGGCAGGGGAGAATGGTAAATGCCTGGCAGTAAACCGAGTAAAGTTGCAATTGTTGGTACTGGCGTTTCGGGATTGGCCGCCGCCTGGCTACTAAACAAGACCCATGACGTGACCGTCTTTGAAAAAGAAAGCCGGATCGGCGGTCATTGCAATACGGTCGATGTGGAATTTGATGGTCCGCGCGGCCGCCGCGTCATTCCCGTGGACACGGGTTTCATCGTTTATAACGAACGCACCTACCCAAACTTGACGGCGCTGTTTGACCATTTGGGTGTCGCCACAGAAGACAGCCGCATGTCGTTTTCAGCGTCGGTTAATGATGGAAAGTTCGAGTATTCCGGCTCAGGGCTAAAAGGTCTTTTGGCGCAAAAACGAAACCTTGTTCGCCCGAGATTTTGGAACATGGTATGGGACATTCTGCGCTTCTACCGGGAATGCGTTGAAGACGCCAAGCTCCCGGAAAATGCAAATCTGTCCCTTGGCGAGTATCTGAACCGGGCGGGTTACAGTGACAGCTTCCTGCGTGATCACATTTATCCCATGGCCAGTTCCATATGGTCGGCCACGTTCGAGGAAATCAGGTCTTATCCCCTCACTGCATTTGTCCGCTTCTTTTCAAATCACGGCCTGCTCGAAACCAAAAAACACATGCGCCCCAAGTGGAAAACCGTAACCGGCGGCAGCCGTACCTACGTGGAGCGCATGGCTGAAGAGTTTGCCGGTAAGATTCGGACCGGTTGCGGCGTATCGGCAATAGCGAGGACCTCAAATGGCGTCGTCATATCGACGGAGGATGGACACCAGGAAGACTTCGACGAAGTCGTTATCGCAGCCCATTCCAACCAAGCATTGGCCATGCTCTCCGATGCTACGCCTGAAGAACGGCACCTTCTTGGATCGATCCGCTATGAATTGAATAAGGCCATTCTGCACACGGACGTGTCACTTATGCCACGCCGGCGTAAAGCCTGGGCGAGCTGGAACTACATATCGGCAGAACCCGACGATCATGACCGGTTGGTGTGCCTTACGTATTGGATGAATTCCCTGCAAAACATTGACCGGGACTATCCCGTCTTTGTGACTTTGAACCCGCACCGCGAACCGGACCCCTCCCGTGTGGTGCAGTATTTTGACTATGAACATCCGATCTTTGATCAAGCCGCTCTCAATGCGCAGCAAACACTGTGGGACCTTCAAGGATCAAACCATACGTGGTACTGCGGCGCGTATTTTGGTTATGGCTTCCATGAAGATGGTTTGCAATCGGGCCTAGCCGTGGCTGAAGCTTTGGGAAGCGACCGCAGACCATGGCTGGTTGAAAATGAATCCGGCCGCATCTGCATGGCTGGTGCGCAAGTACAACTTGTCAGTAAGGCTGCCTAAATCAGATGCAACACTTTTCGTCAGCGCTGTATCGTGGAACGGTGATGCACCGCCGCACACGCCCGAAGAAACACCGATTGACCTACAGTGTTTTCTCCCTGCTGCTTGATATTGACGAGCTTTCAGCTTTGGACAAATCCGTCCATGGCTTTGGATATAACAGATGGTCGCTGTTGAGTTTTTACAACGGCGATCATGGACCGGGCTCAGATGCGCCTTTGCGGCCATGGGTGGAAGGCATCCTGGATAGCGCTGGCTTATCCATAGATGGTGGTCCGATTCGCCTGCTTTGTTATCCCAGGATGCTGGGATACGTCTTCAATCCGCTTTGTAATTATTTCTGCTACCGGCCCGACGGCACTCTCGTTGCCATTATTCACGAGGTTTCCAACACCTTTGGCCAGCGCCATTGCTATCTGTTTGACGCTCGGACTGAGGGCGAACTGGTCCGTCATTCCATCGAAAAGCGTTTCTACGTGTCACCTTTTATCGACATGGAGATGACCTACAACTTCCGCATCCGGCCGCCAGCGGACGACGTGACCGTCGCCATACACGAAACAGATGAAGAGGGCACATTGTTATTCGCGTCTTTTGGCGGGGAGCGCAGTCCGATCACACCGTGGTCCATGGTGAAGACCTTTTTTTCCTATCCGTTGATGACGATCAAAGTTATTGGCGTCATTCATTGGGAAGCTTTAAAATTATGGAAAAAGGGCGTTCCTCTTGTTCCCAGACCTGAACCGCCGCCTGATCTGGTAACCTACGCCAGACCGGGCTCCGGATAAGCGAAAGAACAATGCAAACAACCGG
Source organism: Rhodospirillaceae bacterium (assembly GCA_965207985.1). Taxonomy (GTDB): domain Bacteria; phylum Pseudomonadota; class Alphaproteobacteria; order Rhodospirillales; family Rhodospirillaceae; genus CBDBND01. The sequence goes on from CBDBND010000034.1 coordinate 464,200, forward strand.
GGATGCACAAGCGAAGGAAGGGACCATGGCCGAGCGCGGCGTGCATGCGCTGGTAGGCCGTGTTGTTTCTGTACTCAGCAAAATTAATACCGGTCGATTGGCTCTTACCCTGCCCGACGGGTCGGTCCACACGTTGGGACCGGGCGGTGAACCAGATGCTGCGATGGTGATCAACCGCTGGCGCGCCGTGCGCAGATTGCTCACCCAAGGGGACATGGGATTTGTCGAATCCTATCTCGATGGTGACTGGGACAGCGAAGATCCTTCCAAGGTGGTAGAGCTGGCAGTCATTAACCGGCCGACAACCAAAACCAATGAATTGGAAGGGTTTTGGCATCGTTTTTTGAATCGTGTCGCCCACCTTAGCCGTTCCAACACAAAACGTGGTGCGAGGAAGAACATCGCCGAACATTACGATCTAGGAAACGATTTCTATCGTCAGTGGCTGGATCCCACCATGACGTATTCCTCGGCCTATTTTACGGCTGACGATCAGCCCCTTGATCTGGCTCAGAAGCAAAAATACCAGCGCATCGCAGAAATGTTGCAATTGCAACCTCATCATTCGGTGTTGGAAGTCGGTTTCGGCTGGGGTGGGTTCGCTGAGTTTGCAGCCAAGGAATATGGCTGCCACGTCACCGGCCTCACTTTGTCAGAAGAGCAACTGAAATTTGCCGGTGAACGCATGCAAAAGGCCGGTCTTTCGGACCGGGTCGACCTGCGTCTGCAAGATTATCGTGATGTTGACGGTCAATATGACCGCATCGCTTCCATCGAAATGTTTGAAGCTGTTGGTGAGGACAACTGGCCGCAATACTTCAGTATGATTCGCGACCGCCTGGTTCAAGGGGGCGAAGCCGCGCTTCAAATTATCACCATCGAAGACTCCCTCTTTACGCGGTATCGGCGCGGTGCAGACTTCATTCAAAGGTACATTTTCCCCGGCGGCATGCTGCCGTCCATTGGCGCTTTGAAAAATGAGTTTGAGCGCGCCCGTTTGCAGTTGGCCGACGTCACGACTTTTGGCGAGAGTTACGCAAAAACATTGTTGCAATGGCGTCAGCGATTTACTGCCGCGTGGTCGGAAATCGAACCCCTAGGTTTTGATGAACGTTTCCGCCGCATGTGGGAAATGTACCTGGCCTATTGCGAGGGAGGATTCCGCGCGAAGTCCATCAATGTGGGCCAATTCAAGCTGCGCCGCGTATAAACTCCAACTCTCGTTTCACTCAATCAACTAGACCTTAGGACGGAATGGTGTCCGAGCTTCCGATCTCTCGAGCCCGCTTGGCTGCATACGGCGCACCGGCGTTCGCTTTGGCTATGCCCACTATTCCGGCGTTTGTCTATTTACCTGCGCTTTATGCCGAGAGTTTGGGATTGGCTTTAGCTGGTCTCGTTCTTTTAAGCGCGCGGGCTGTGGACGTTATCTCGGACCCCATAATCGGTATGGTCAGCGACCGATACAGGACCCGGTGGGGCCGACGCAAACCCTGGATCTTCCTTGGCGGTCTACTCGCCGGGTTTGCCCTCGTCCGCCTGTTCCAGCCGCCAGTGGACGTGAACGCGGCTTACCTACTGACTTGGGCCATAGTTCTGTACATCGGCTGGACTTTTATCGCCGTGCCCTACACCGCATGGGGCGCTGAACTTAGCGACGACTATCACCAAAGGTCACGGATTACGGGTGTGCGGGAGGGCCTCACCTTGGTGGGCATTCTCGCCGCCGGTGCCGTCCCCGCCGTCATGACCGGCATGGGCCGCAGCGAGGCCGAGGGATTGGCTACCGTATCCTGGATGGCCATCGCCTTAGGGGCACCCGCCATCGCCGTTCTTCTGTGGCGCGTGCCGGAAGTACAAATCACCAGCACAGTGGCACGTAAACCGCTTTCCGTATCTGCAACAATTAATGCAGCCAAAGTCATGGCCGGAAACAAACCCTTCGTCCGGTTGTTATCGGCGTGGCTGATTAACGGCATGGCCAACGGCATTCCGGCAGCTTTGTTTCTGCTGTATTTGGAATTTGCGCTGCAAGCGGACGAAAGCCAGAGAAGCCTCTTGATTCTGGTTTACTTTTTGAGCGGCGTTCTTGCCATTCCCCTTTGGCTGGCTTTGAGCAAACGCTATGGCAAACATCTTGCTTGGTGTTGGGCCATGATCGCCACCTGCTGTGCGTTTGTCTGGGTCCCGTTTCTCGATCCCGGTGACATTTTTCTCTTTGCCGTCATTTGCGTTGTCACCGGCATGGGCCTGGGCGCTGATCTGGCTCTGCCCCCTGCCCTGCAAGCCGATGTGGTTGATTTTGACCGCTTGCGTAGCGGGCAGGCCCGGGCTGGGATCTTTTTCGCCCTTTGGAGCATGTCCACCAAACTGGCCCTGGCCCTGGCCGTGGGTATCGCCTTTCCGGTGCTGGAAATACTGGGTTTTTCGCCAGAGGGCGGTAATTCTCCAGCCGCTTTGCAGTCACTGGCAGTGATCTACGCGGGTGTTCCTGTCGTACTTAAAATTGTGGCCATTGCGGTGATCTGGACATTCCCGATTACGCGATCGCGACAGGAACTCATTCGCCGCCGCCTCGAGAGGCGCCGGCAGCCAGCATAGGAGAGCCATATGGTTCGCTTCCTCCTGCCGCTGGTTTTGGTCGTAACTGGTCTGTCAGGGTGCAGTGCGTCGATGAAACCGGAAGATTTCAAAGGACAAGAGCCACGCTTCGTTCTCGAAGACTACTTCGCGGGCAAGACCAAAGCCTGGGGTATGTTTCATGACCGCTTCGGCAAGCTACGGCGGCAATTCGTGGTCGACATAACCGGTACGTGGGACGGTGAAACTTTGACGCTGGATGAAGAGTTTGACTATGCCGACGGAGAAAAAGATCGTCGCGTCTGGACCATTCGCAAGATCGACGACAACACCTACACGGGCACGGCCGGTGACGTCATAGGTACGGCACAAGGGCGGACCTTCGGCAACGCCCTCAATTGGACTTACGACATGAATCTCAGGGTCGGAGACGGCACTTGGGAAGTCAAATTCGACGACTGGATGTTCCTGATGCCCGACGGTGTACTGCTTAACCGGGCGCAGGTTTCCAAATTCGGTCTGGAACTTGGCGTTGTCACTCTGTCATTCAGTCGGGTGGAAGAGGACTTAGCCAGTCTCAATGTGACCCTACGCGCCGCCGAATAAGGCGTATCAAAGTTCCGATAAACGGAATACGCATATAGAACTGGGTGGATGCGTCCCAATGGTCGAAGTGTTCGATCACCCGGCCATCGGGTGCAAAGCGAAGTTCGCTCATGCCGTCGACAACCCAAGGATCGTTGCCTAGCCGCTTGACGGTCCCTTTGCTGGTCCACCTGAGAAAACAGACATCGCCGTCGTAGGCGCAGTTGCGTACCGTGAATCGGATGTCCGGCGCCGCTCTAAACATCTCTTCCAAAAGAGTACGGTACGCATCAACACCCCTAATCTCACTGAACGGATCTTTGAAATGAATGTTGTCATGGGCGACGTCGGCAACTCTGTCTACGGTCTCCGGGGAAAGAGCCTCGTAGAACGCCACATAGGCCGCGGCCGGATGAAAAGACTGCTCGGTCATGCTTTGGTGATCTTTTTCACCAGTTTGAAATACAAGCCATAGGGAAGCAGCTGTAGAAATTTCAGGATCAAGACAAAAGTGCGGGGAAAGGCGATCTCGAACTTCTTCTTGGCCATGCCGTTATAGACCGCCCGGGCTGCATCCTCAGGCTCCATAAGGAACGGCATGGGAAACTCATTTTTGTCGGTCAACGGCGTGCGCACAAAACCTGGATTAATCACGGACACAGAGATGCCGTAATCCCCCAATTGGGTCCTCAAAGACTCACAGAGATTAATGAGAGCCGCTTTGGTCGCACCATAGGCCGAGGCATCGGGCAAGCCGCCGTATCCCGCCACCGACGACACAACGGCCACATGACCCGAGCCGCGGTCCATCAACGTCGGCAGAACTGCATCCAACCCGTTTACCGAGCCGAGATAGTTGATCTCCATAAGAGTGCGGAACGGCGCAACAGAAAATTTCCTTGGCGGATTTGGAATGTGTGTACCGGCATTAAAAATGATCTGGTTCAATGGACCGAGATCGCCCTCGATAGTTTTAAACACAGTTTTTGTGGCATCGTGATCGGTGACATCGAGAGGGTAAGCATGGATGCGTCCGGGCAAGCTTTTGTCAGTGGCTTCTTTGGCTACGTCGAAAAGATCTGCTTGGGTGCGCGCACTGATGGCAACGGTCCATCCCTCAGACGCGTATTGCAAAGCGACCGCTTTGCCGATGCCTTTGCCGGCGCCGGTAATCCACAACGTGTTTGTCATTGCACTTAAATGATTTTACTAGAGGAGCTTTACAGGCCTTGGGCGGACGCCTGTTCCAGGCGCTGAACCAGACCGCATTCCTTACAGACATGATGGATGGTTTCCCCCGCTTTGGTGGTGAATACCATCTGCACCCAGCGTCCTTCACTGTCATACCAGACAAAGGTGTCGCGAAGATCACCGGTATACTCGAATTTCTCGGCGGACACGGGACCAGCCGATGTTTCCACCGTCTCGATACCGTGGCGGACGACTTCGACCTGAGCAAGATCGCCGGTCAATGTATTCAGCACAACGGATTGATCGACCGCACCGACGTTCCAGTGATTCGTCGGATAGACCCATTGATCGGCAACAAAGTCGCCTTTCTTACCTGTAGAGTAAAACTTGCCATCATCTTTAATCGACGCATCAATCTTGATCTTTTTACCGTTGTCGTTGACATCGCCTGTCATGGAAAGAAGTTTGCCGTCTTCCCAGATCCCAACAGCGTCAAAGACAAACTTATAGGCCGTGACAAAAAGAATCTTAACTTTCAGTTTGAATTCGTTTTCGACAATCAATTGACCGTCTTTTTCCTTGAACTTGACCTTGTGGCGACCCACGCGGGAGCCTTTGCGGTAAACGTTAAATTCAAGTCCATCGGGATACAGGGTGAACGGATCCACAGTCTTGTGCGGCGCCACCGGAGCAATTTCGTAGACTGTTTGCGACGATGCCTGCTGTGGTGTCGCCAGCCAGATCAGACCGACGATCAGAGTAAGCCACAAAATGAACACCCAAAGACGGGTGGGCGGTTTCTTTTCCGTCATGACCATAGCTGGATCAAGCCTTCCATCATCGCGCAATCTTTGATCTGCCCCTTGTACGCCCTCAGGCTGACCGCGGATTTCGCGCTGACGCACTTGTGATCCGCCCCTCTCGATAGTGTCTCTCCCGCGCCCCATATACCCGAACACATTACGGAAAACGATAGTTGCTTCACTCATTGAAGCCGCCCGTTTTGGTGCCGTTTCTTATTCATGGGGCCATGGCATCAAAGCCAGATGGCAGAAAAATGGCGGCAGTCTCTAAAAATTTCGTGAAGATTCCTTATGAACCCGGAGGACGCGCGGATACCATGGAGAAATCGGTGCAGATCACAAATCATTACGAAGGGAAAGAATTTGTGACCTCGGTAGACCTCCCCGAACGGGCACAGGCCATTCTCGACTTCTGGTTTGGCGAACCGGGAAGCGCCGAATTCGGCACGGAGCGGGAAGTTTGGTTTTACCAAGACGATGCGTTTGACGATCAGATCAGAGGTCAATTTCTTGAAGACTATCAGCGAGCAGCCATAGGAGACCTCGACTCCTGGGGCGAGTCACGGGACGGCGCCCTGGCTTTGATTATTTTGCTGGATCAGATTCCGTGAAACTTATTTCGCAACGACCACCGCGCCTTTGCAACCGATGGTAAAGCTTTGGAATTTGCGCAACAGATCGTCGCGCGCAAAGAGGATGTAACACTGAATTTACAGCAACGGTTTTTTGTCTATTTGCCGTTCGAGCACACGGAAGATAGAACTATTCAGGAGCGCAGCATCGAGCTCACTGCAGCTATGCCGCAGGGCAAGGCAGAGAACAGTCCCTACTTTTGGGCTAAACAGCACTATGATGTGATTGCCCGGTTCGGCCGTTTCCCCCATCGCAACGCAGTGCTCGGGCGCGAAAACACGCCGGAAGAAGAAGCCTACCTTAACGATCCGAACCAAGGGTTTTATTGGGAAGGGAAGAAGTCATGAAAACAAGTCTGATTGCAATTGCCGCTACTCTTTTTGTTTTTACCTGCCCCGCAAGCGCTGTCGAATACAGCGGCGGAACAGAAGCGGACTATGCCGTCATACAGAGCATTGCCGACTCCTGGTTCGCCGCCTACCGCCGTGGTGATGCCGATGCGGTTGCCGACATTTACGACGAAAATGCCCGCGTCATGTCGGAAGGGGATGCCAGCTATGTAGGCTCGGCCATTTTGCGTGAACGGTTGCGCGGGGCGTTCCAACGCTCCACCACGGTGTTCGACAGCGACATCGAAGAGATCGCCATCAACGGCACCTGGGCGTATATCGTCGGCACCTATGCCGCCAACAGCACATCCAAAGAGAGCGGTGAGTCCAGCATCTATGGCGGACGGTTCTTCATTCTCCTGCATCAGACCGCACAAGGCTGGCGGGTGTGGCGGGACATCGACAACGCCACGCCGGACGCCGACGCGCTGATCGCACGGATGCGGGGCGAGTGAGGGCTAGGTTTAACTAATCCTGTAACGGCGTCAGCGATAGATCCACTTGCAAGCCCAGTTGGCGGATCATGGCGATGCTGTCGTTGTTTCCCCAGCGTTCCACCACCTTGCCGTCCTTGAAGCGGTAAATGTCGATGGCCGAGGTTTCGTAACGGCGGCCATTGGGCGGGTTGCCTTCCATTGGTCCCGTTACCCGCGTGCCCGTCATGGTCACCCGCGCCATCACCACATCGCCATTACACACGATGAGATCATTGGTGAGTACGCGGTCCGGCGAATTGCGCTTGGAGTTGATCCAGATGCGCTGCATGTGTTCAGGGTCTCGCGTGTTGGTGCCAAGACCTCCCTCGTCCGTGTTGTGGCTAATGAATTCGTCGGCATAAAACTCAGCCGCACGGGTGTGGTCCCGTTCATTGAACAAGATGCGCGTCATGTCCAGATAGGTATTGAGATTTTCCTCATGGCCGTCGCAAAGAATTTCCGTCGCCGCACCAGACGTTGATATTAACAGTGCCGACACGGCGGCAGCGGAGATAAACAAGCGCATGGAATGGCCTCCTTTCGCAGCGATTAGAAGGGCAGTGCAATCTGCCGGTCGAGAACGATGGTGACAAAGATCCCCGCGAGATAACTCATGGAGAAGAAAAAGACTTTCCGCGCCCAAATTTTGGTGGGGTCTTGAACCAATTTCCAATTGAGCCAAACGAAGCGCACGCCGAGAACCGTGCTGAGCACGAGATAGATGAGGCCGAGGGCGCCGAACACCACAGGCAGCGCAGCGGAAATGACCAGCAAGACCGTGTTGACCATCATGTAGCGGGCGCATTTGGCATCTCCCACCAGAACCGGCAGCATGGGAACACCAGCCTTGGCGTAATCATTTTTAATCATCATGGCCAACGCCCAGAAGTGAGACGGCGTCCAGAGAAACAAAGTAATCGCCATCAGCATGGGCAAAGTGAACGCCGACGGATCAGCCGCCGCAGCGCCCGCGAGAACCGGAAAGCTCCCGGCAGCCCCGCCGATGACGATGTTCATCCAATGCCGGCGTTTCAGCCACACCGTATAGACCACCATGTAAACGAACGCCCCAAGGGCGAGATGCAGGGCCGCCACCCAGTTCAGGGCGAGTGCGGCCAGGGCACATCCGGCAAACAGAAGCACGCCGGCAAGCCAAAGGGCGCGTGCCGGGTCGTCCATCGCTCCGGACGCCAGCGGGCGGTTGCGGGTGCGGTCCATCTTCCGGTCGATGTCTCGATCATAAAAGTGGTTGAAAACGGAAGAGCCAGAGGAACACAGCATTATGGCAATAACGACGATGATGAGCGGACCCCACTGAACCGTTTCGGCCACGGCGAAATAGCCGGCCATGGCTGTGACGGCCAGCAAGACGCCGATGCGCAACTTTAATAGTTCAGTGTAACGGGACAGTGTCATCTTCACGGGTTCCTACACAGCCAATGATTATACCGGATCAGCGGCCGAATGGGGGTCTAATTCGTCCGCATCCGATACAAGGGGTCCCTTGTTCAATAGAATAGAGCGCCCAGCGATGACAACAAAGGTAACGCCGCCAAAAACGGCAATAAGTCCGCCCAGTCCCATAAGTGCCATGGATGCAATTTTTGTCGCGCTGTCCAGGCCTTGTTCGCTAGCTGCGACTTTGCGGGCGACGCCGTCCAGGCCCGCAGCAAAAAGACCCATGGAATGGAACATCTGGCCCGTGCCTAAAAGAACGTAAGACAGAGTCCGCGTGCGCCGGGTCGGCATGGGTCGATCAAGCAAGGGAACAAAAAGTGCAAAGTAAAGACACATGAAGACGATTGTGACCCCGATCAATTCGGCGTGGTAATGGGCCGGGGTGCGGGTATCGACCGAACTTTCAAAGAATCCGATCAAACCGCCGACACTAAATAGAATGAACGCCACCCAAAGCCCGGTCACTTCGGGCGTCTGGTCGCGTACGGGTCTGGCCCTCTGGAAAAACAGCCACCCGGTCGCAAGCATCACAGCGGCCACCGGCCACGGCAGAACATACCAATAGAGATCCGTAAACGCCGTGACTTGGGCCGGGTCATTGGCCGCATAACTGATGTAGAGCAGCGGCCCGATGGCCGCCCCCGCCACCATGAAACCGGCCATGATTTTGAACCAACCGTTGGTGAGGGGTGTCTCGCCCAAAGACATCCGGCTGAGAAGGAAGAAACCTGCAAGCAGAAGCAGGGTGTGAGCAAATTGCATGATATGCCCAAGACCCCAAAAAGCGCGTTCGGCAGCGTCTACCGCCGGCATACCGGCCGGCATGGTGATCCACGCGGCGCCAATGCAGATCAGGGCCAAAAGAAAAATGACCCCTGAGGCCGCGATCGCAAATACGGTTGGCTCGCATGTACGCTGGCCGGCGACCTGCACGATGAGTCGCAAAACGGGTAACGCCAGTCCGAAAGCGAGAAGGGTCAGGCCGGCAAAAAAGAGAGGATGGATAAGGACAGGGACATAATTGTTGGCCGACGGTTCACCGAGATTGAACAACACCGGAATCAAAATCAGAACGAAACTCAGACCCGCGGCGTAAAAACCCACACGGCCGATAAACGAATATCCTCTTGGGAGAGAGCCTGCCGCTGCTGAGGCCAGGACGGTCATGGCCCCTTGCACTCCCAGGTACCAGATGACAAAGGCGAAGGTCACATGGGCAATGAGCCCCTTTTCAAAAAAGGTTTGGCTCGACCAAGGAAGAATATTGTCCACCCCCGGCACTCTGAGCAGCGCCACCAGGATGGCCATCAAGCCAGCAATCGCCAATGCAACAATGGGAAGGATGACCCAACCGTTCAGTTCCCAGCGCAGGTCGTCGGATAACCGGCCGGCAAAGTGACCATCAACGGCCGCTTCCGGCGTCTCCATTCCGTGCACCGGCGGAGGTGGCAAGTGAAAATCCATCTCGGGTTGCGCCATGGGGTTTCCTTACGGGCTCAGCGTCTCACACGGGTGCGGGATAGACATGATACAGGATTGCATACACGGCGACGCCTGAAACACAGACGAACACCCACACCGGCCATGTCCATTTGGCGATGGCCTTGTGGCGGTCGAACTGGCCGTGGAGAGCCCGCCATGCCGTGATCACCACCATTGGCGCCACCACGGCGGCTAATATCACGTGGGATATCAACAGTGTGTAATAGGCCGGAACGGCCCATCCGGTGCCGGGAAAAACAAAAATGGGCGCTGTGAAGTGATAGGTCAGATACGACACCAGAAAGACTGCTGATACGGCCATGGCGCCGATCATAGCCTTGCGATGGGACTCTTTACGCCCTGATTTAATAAAAACAAAGCCGATCACCAAAAAGAGGGTGGAAATACTGTTCAGCACGGCGTTGACGTGCGGCAGAATTGTCGCCGTTGACATGGTGAATTTTTCCGCTGAAACCTTGTGGCTGTTTAAGGTCCGTCCAACGCAACCTTAAGGATGAAGCTGACGTACATAAAAAGGGCGATACCGCCGATACAGAGGCCAAAGAGGACCAATTGTTTCTTGTCTGGTTTCGGTTCCGTCATTGCTTGGTTCTTGCCGGCCCGGACAGTTAAAAACGTGTCCAAAAGAACATGGAGCACCCCTCGCCGATGGAGCGGCGCTGTCTAACACAGGCGGCACAGGGTGTCATTGGTTTGTTGCCGTTGCAGGATCGACGGACCCTAGCTAAGCCGTTGATTGCGAAGCATTCTCAACCCAGTTTCGGGTCAGGCCCTTTCATGCCCACGCTTTACCTAACTCGCTGTATAATTTACTGTTTTCACCAGTGACGGGGTAACGGACAGAACCATCACCGGGTAGGCTCGAATTGACCTCTTTTTCGCCGCCATGTCAGCGCGGAGAAATCGGTTGAATCCAAGGCCTTCGCCCCTTAAACGATGGTCCATACGCTAGCGGAAGGGAGAGAGAGTGTGACCCGCATATTCGCGTTTCTAACCGGATGGGCTTTGACGATATCGGCCTCAATTTCGGCCTCGGCTCAAGAATTACCGACACCAGCCTTTCCAAAACCTTGGCAGCTGAATTTGCAAACACCGGTGACTCCCGTCGCCGATGAACTTTACTGGTTTCATAACTACCTTTTGTTCTGGTGTTACCTGATTTCCGGTTTCGTTCTGGTTCTCTTGCTTTGGGTGATGGCCAAGTACAACAAGAAGGCCAATCCCATACCGTCGAAGAACGCGCATAACACGCTGATTGAAATTATCTGGACGGCCGTTCCGGTTCTTATCTTGGTTGCCATTGCGATCCCGTCCTATCGCATCCTTTACTACATGGACACCATTGAAGATGCCGAGGTGACGGTGAAGGTTATAGGCAATCAATGGTATTGGACTTACGAATTCCCGGATGATGAAATCATTTTCGACTCCCTGCCCCTCTTGGACGATGAAATCGACTACGCTGCCGGTCAGCACCGCTTGCTGGAAGTCGATGAACCTTTGCTCCTGCCGGTCAACACAGACATTCGTATCTTGTTCACCGCAACCGACGTGTTGCACGCCTGGACGATCCCCGCATTCGGTGTGAAGCTGGATAATGTTCCGGGTAGAACCAATGAAACGTGGACGCGCATCCGCACACCCGGAAAATATTACGGCCAGTGTTCAGAACTGTGCGGCATAGACCACTCCTACATGCCTATCGTGGTCCATGCCGTCAGTAGAGAAGAGTTTGAAGCTTGGCGAGCAGACCAGCTCGCCGCCAACGGTACGGCCCCGGACGACACCAATCGCCTCGCCGCCCTGCCTCAGGAGTGATCAGAATGTCTGATACGGCGATCCACGCTCACGATGACCATCATGACCATGCGCCGAAAGGTTTCGGCCGTTGGCTGTTTTCGACTAACCACAAAGACATCGGCACCATGTACCTGGTGTTTGCTGTCGTCTCGGCCATTGTCGGTGGTTTCTTATCCTTTTTGATCCGTCTCGAACTGGGCGAACCAGGCGTTCAGGTCTTTAACGAACTGGCGGAGGCAATCGGCGGAGAGGAAAAACAGTTATACAACGTCTCTGTGACGGCACACGCGCTGCTGATGGTGTTCTTCGTCGTCATGCCAGCGCTGATCGGCGGGTTCGGCAACTGGATGGTGCCAATGATGATCGGCGCGCCTGATATGGCCTTCCCACGCATGAACAATATTTCCTTCTGGCTCATGCCACCGGCGCTCATCCTACTGATCCTGTCATCCGTCATGGGGCAAGGCGCTGGAACCGGGTGGACGCTTTATCCACCGCTTGCTGGATTGGCAGGCCAGCCCGATATGTCCGTGGACTTTGCCATCCTGGCGCTGCACGTAGCCGGCGCGTCATCCATACTCGGCGCAACCAATTTCATCACCACGATCCTCAATATGCGCGCGCCCGGCATGACAATGCACAAGGCACCGTTATTTGTATGGGCCACTTTGATTACCGCTATTCTTCTGCTTCTTGCCATGCCCGTCCTGGCCGGTGCTTTGACCATGCTGCTTTGCGACCGCAATTTCGGCACCGCCTTCTTCGATCCGCGTGGCGGCGGCGATCCGCTCCTGTGGCAGCACCTGTTCTGGTTCTTCGGCCACCCCGAGGTGTACATCATGATACTGCCGGCCTTCGGCATCATCAGCCATGTGGTGTCCACATTTTCTAAGAAGCCGGTTTTCGGTTACCTCGGCATGGCCTACGCCATGGCCTCCATCGGTTTCGTCGGTTTCATCGTCTGGGCGCATCACATGTACACTGTGGGTATGGGGGTCAATTACCGTGCCTACTTTGTCGCGGTGACCATGGCTATCGCTGTGCCAACAGGGGTGAAGATCTTCAGCTGGATCGCCACTATGTGGGGCGGGTCCATCGAGTTTAAGACACCGATGCTGTGGGCCATCGGCTTTATCTTCCTGTTCACCGTCGGTGGTGTTACCGGCGTCGTCCTTGCCAATGCCGGCATGGATATCGCCATGCACGACACCTATTACGTGGTAGCACACTTCCATTACGTGCTTTCGCTGGGGGCCGTGTTTGCGATCTTCGCGGGATTCTATTACTGGGTCGACAAGATGACTGGCCGCTCCTTCCCTGAATGGGCCGGCCAAGTTCACTTCTGGACCACATTTATCGGTGTCAACGTCCTGTTCTTTCCGCAACACTTCCTCGGCTTGGCGGGCATGCCGCGCCGTTATATCGACTATCCGGATATCTTTGCTGAATGGAATATGGTCTCCACTTGGGGCGCCTGGGCATCCATGGCAAGTACATTGTTCTTCCTGGTAATGGCTGCGTGGGTCTTACTTGCCGGTAAAAAATCCGTTGCCAATCCGTGGGGCGAAGGGGCGACGACTCTTGAGTGGTCGGTGGCCTCTCCGGCACCTTTCCATACTTTCGAAGACCCGCCCGACTTTACCGAAGGGTCTCCGGCAGCCCAGCCTGCTGAATAGGACACGCGAGGCAACGTGGTTGATAGAGCAGAACTCGCGCGACGAAATCGCCGGACCGCGGTAACGGCTTTCGCCGTCGTCGGTGGAATGGTGGGGTTAGCCTTCGCCTTTGTTCCGCTTTATACGCTGATCTGTCAGGTCACAGGCCTTGGCGGCACGCCCCAAATTGCGGAAAGCGTCGATACGGAAATTTCTACGGAAGACATCACGGTCCGGTTCGACGCCAATGTGGACCGTGATCTTCCGTGGACGTTTAGACCGGTCAAGGCGTCGGTCACGCTGAAAATGGGTGAACAAAAAGTTGCATCGTACAAAGCGACGAACTTGTCTGATCAACCAGTTACGGGCATTTCCACTTTCAACGTCACGCCTATAAAGGCCGCTCAATACTTCACCAAGATCGAGTGTTTCTGCTTCATCGAACAGACACTCGGACCTGGTCAGTCTGTTGACATGCCGGTTACCTTTTATGTTGATCCAGCCATTCTCGAAGACGAGTTGGCTTTAGACGTGAAGACGATAACATTGTCCTACACCTTTTATCGGTCGTTGGACGATGTCCCTGAAGAAACCGTTGCCCTTGCGGGCGGCTCTTGAACACCCTGCGTAACGCACGAGGACAGTCATTATGAGTGCACAGGCCAAACACCCTTACCACATGGTCAACCCGAGCCCCTGGCCTGCCGTGGGCGCCTTAGCTGCACTAACGCTCACCGTCGGCGCCGTGTTCTATTTCCATGAAGAGCCGCTGTTTGGGGTCGACGGCATTTACAAAATCGTTCCGGGTTTTGTCCTGGTGATTCTGACCATGGTTTTGTGGTGGCGGGATGTGATTAAGGAATCCGTCGTTGAAAAAGCCCATAGCGAAGAAACCAGCCATGGTTTGCGCCTGGGCATGGTTCTGTTCATTGCGTCTGAAGTGATGTTTTTCTTCGCTTTCTTCTGGGCTTTTTTCCATCACTCGCTTGGGTTCTCAACGGCCACATTGCAATGGCCGCCGGAAGGCATTGAAGTCCTCGAAGTCTGGCATTTGCCGTTTTACAACACGGTTATTCTTCTGACCTCAGGCGTCACAGTGACGCGGGCCCATCTCTATGTTGAAGCGGGTATGAATAAGAAGGCTGCGAAGTGGATATGGGCCACTGCTGCCCTTGGTGCCTTCTTCCTTGGTCTGCAGGCTTATGAATACGTTCATGCGACCTATACGCTGCAAGACGGCATTTACCCATCCACGTTTTATCTGGCGACCGGATTTCACGGCCTCCATGTCTTCATCGGAACCACATTTTTGATCGTTTGTGCCGCCCGCGCCGAAAAAGATCATTACAAACCCGAAAAGCACATCGGTTTCCAGGCGGCGGCCTGGTACTGGCATTTCGTTGACGTGGTCTGGCTGTTCCTGTTCGTCTGGGTGTACTGGCTGCTTGGCATGCCGGTACGCACCTTCTAAGACGAAAGGGGCTAGTCGAAAGGCGTGTGAGCGAGCCAGCACCCAATCACAAACCGGCAGCACCGCTCTTTCAGGTCGCTCTTGCGGCCCGCTGCCCCCGTTGCGGACGCGGCTCTCTATTTCAAGGCTTTCTCACCGTCGCAGACAGATGTTCTGTCTGCCATTTGGGATTCGAGGGCCACGATACCGGGGACGGTCCAGCGTTTTTCATTATGCTTCCACTATGTATTTTCGCGGCCGTTGCCGCTCTTTACGTGGATATGACCTACGCCCCGCCTCTCTGGGTGCACGCCATGATTTGGCCGGTGGTTATTGCTCTCGTCGTCGGGCTTACTTTGCGGCCGGTGAAAGCCTTGATGATCGCTTTGCAATACCGTCACCGGGACGTGGAGAACATCGACTCCTCCAATCAGCAATAACCCATCTCAAAATCACAGAAAAAAGCGGGCGCCACCTTTACAGTAGTAAGGGGGCGCCCGGAAGGCGTCTCTCACTTTAGAGGAGGGTACCGTTTATCTGATAGGAACGCCGTCTTCCGGCGTGGAACTGATCTGATGAATGGAAAGGTCGGCGCCGTTGAATTCTTCTTCCTCGGTCAGCCGGATGCCGACGGTCTTCTTCAAAAGGCCATAGACGATGAACCCACCGGCCGTGGCCACAACAACGCCAAACAGAGAACCGACCAGCTGGGACTGGAAGGTCACACCGCCCATGCCGCCGAGGGCTTCTAAGCCAAACACACCGCAGAGAATCCCGCCCAGCACGCCGCACATGCCGTGTAACGGCCAAACTCCCAAGACATCGTCAATCTTCCATTTGTTCTGACACTGGTTGAAGCCCCAGACAAACAGAGCGCCGGCCAAAGCGCCGGTCACACCGGCACCAACGGGGTGCATGACGTTGGACCCGGCACACACGGCAACCAAGCCCGCCAAGGCACCATTATGGACAAATCCCGGGTCGTTCTTGCCGACAAACAGCGCAGCGAGAATGCCGCTGGCCATGGCCATAAGAGAATTGATGGCGACGAGACCGGAGATCCCTTCAACGCTTTGCGCGCTCATGACATTAAAACCGAACCATCCGACCGACAGCGCCCAAGCCCCCAACGCCAGCCAGGGAATTGAGGATGGCGGCATGGCCTGCAAGCACCCATCTTCACGATAGCGTCCATTGCGGGCGCCGAGCATGATGACCGCGGCGAAGGCGATCCAGCCACCCATGGCGTGGACGACAATGGAGCCGGCGAAGTCGTTAAACGGCGCACCAAAATTGGCTTCCATGAAATCCTGAAAGCCAAAATTGCCGTTCCATACCATGCCTTCGAAGAAGGGGTAGACCAAGGCAACCAAAATCACCGTTGCCGCCAGCTGTGGATAAAATCTTGCCCGTTCAGCAATGCCGCCGGAAATGATCGCCGGAATGGCGGCAGCAAAGGTCAACAGGAAAAAGAATTTGACCAGGTCGTAGCCCTGCGGAGCATATCCGTCTCCCACATCCCCACTTAAAATGGGTGCGCCGACCAGGAATCCCATGCCGTAGGCCACCGAATAGCCGATGAAAAAGTAGGCCATGGTCGAACCGGCGAAATCGACCATGATTTTGACCAAAGCGTTGACCTGATTCTTTTTACGGACGGTGCCGACCTCAAGAAATGCAAAACCGGCATGCATTGCCAGCACCATGATCGCCCCCATGAGGACGAAGAAAACATCCATTCCAGCCATTTTCAGTATCCCTCCTTTGAATCACCTGTTCGGCAGGCGTTTGCGGTATCCCTTTCAAAAACCATGCCGGTTCTGTGATTTGAGTATTCGTAAATAAAATCAAAGGGTTGCGGTGGAGGGAACGGGCTGAGACGTGAACGATTGATCATATTTTGATCAGATTCCCACACACCCCCTTCAAACAAAGATCAATTTTTAGGCAGATTAACTTGGGCTCATTGAGTCATGGGCAGACCTTTGCCGGAAGCCAGGGACCGGTTAGGCTTTTTGCAAAACATTAAGACAGGCTTATTTTTCTCTGCGGGGTCAGCCGGGGCCATACGGTGTCATACGGTGCCTAACGGGGGCATTGTCAGAGTAAATCGCCTTGAGTCGACCGGTGCGGTCTCTTAGCCTTCAGTGATGCAAAATCCCTTCCGTTATTTCAATAGCTCGCCCGAGGTCATCCGTCTCGCTGTGATGCTTTATGTTAGATTTCCACTGTCCCTGAGACAGGTGGAAGATCTGCTTCACGAACGGGGTATTGACGTCTCCTACGAAACGGTGCGGTGCTGGTGGAACCGCTTTGGCCCGTTGTTTTCTTCGGAGACCCGGAAACGCCGGGTTCGTCATGGATCCTATTCGCCGTGGCGCTGGCATCTCGATGAGGTGTTTGTCCGGATCAACGGTGAGACACACTATCTATGGCGGGCCGTTGACCATGAAGGCGAAGTTCTTGAGGTCTATGTCACGAAACGGCGGGATCACAGGCTGCGCTTGAGTTCCTTAGCCGTGCGATGAAGCGTTATGGCCGGCCGGCCACGATCGTTACGGACAGGCTAAAGTCATACAGGGCTGCGATGAAGGTGATCGGCAACGAGGACCGCCAAGAGATCAAGCATTGGCTCAACAATAGAGCCGAAAACTCACACCAGCCCTTCCGACGACGAGAAGGGGCGATGGCGCGGTTCAGAGACATCAAGACCCTGCAGAAATTCGCTTCCGTCCATGCCTCGATCTACAACCACTTCAACCACCAACGTCATCTCAACCGTCGCGATATTTTCAAACAAGCTCGAGCCGCTGCCCTGGCCGAGTGGCAGCAACTTGCTACCTGAGAGGCCTCCATTAGGAATACTTCTGCTCCGGCCCAGTAAGTCTGACAATGCCATCCTCAAGGCATTGAATGCGACCGCCATACTTGACATCTGACAGGATTCTTCTTGCTGTTCCACGTTGTCCGGGATTGCGGACCTTCGCGAAGCGTGTTTTATTCCGCCGGTCAAACCAGGAGTGAAGACCATGATGAATCGCATCGGCGGTATCTATCTCATCGCGTTGGCTATAGCGGTAGCGGTGCACACAGTGGTGGAGCCTCTTTATCACGTCTCCGTTGAAGGCCAGCCATACTCCCCGCTCTGGTCTATTCTCAATCCGCTGATGGCTTTGGCCATCGTTCTGGGCGTGATCGCTGCTTGGCAGTTCAAGCGTGTCGTGGCCCAGGAGGGCGACGATGCGCCTGTTTCCCGGGCTTTTCTCATCGCCAACACGCTGTTCTTCGGGCTCCTGTTCTTCGGCATCATGTACCTGTGGAACTGGCTCAACTTGTTGAGCCCCGGGTTTACGGCCATCTCTGAGGGAACCATCTCGCTCGTCTGGATTATCGTCGACGCCGCGTTGCCCCTGCTGTGGGGTGCGACGGGAGTCGCCTTGCTTCGAACGCAAGGTCCCGAATAAAGACCCGCGCGAAAGCAGGAGCATAACTCCATGAGGATCCCTGTGACGGGTAAGGCACTGGCGCGCGCATCCGTGGGCGGAGGGTTTCTATCCCTGCCTTTTAGGTTGCAGGGAGGGGTCACAGTTCCGCCATGGACCACGTTTCCAGCCGTCCCCCCAAAAAACTGTCAAAGGCGGCGGGATTATATACCGGCACGGCAGGGGAAACGAAAGAGGCAGGTGGCCAAGTCAGCACCTTCGGTCACCTTATCCATCCGGCGATATCGGTACTGCCACCTGCCTAGAGCGGTATGATTTTAGGTTGGGTCATATCCTGCGTTTTTGAAATAGTTGGCGCATTCATTTGAGGTATAGGTATCGAGGAGTCTGCCGATGGCGGCTGAGACGGCCTCGACGGTTCGCGGCGCTTCGAGGCGGAGCAGATGCTTGAGCTTGGCGAAGACCTGCTCGATGGGATTGAGGTCGGGGGAGTACTTGGGCAGGAACAGGAGCCGGGCGCCGGCCTGGCGGATGGCCTGTCGCACGGCCTTGGACTTGTGAGAGCCGAGGTTGTCCATGATGACGATGTCGCCGGGCTTGAGGGTTGGGACCAACACGTCCTGCACATAGATGCGGAAGCGCTCGCCGTTGATCGGCCCGTCGACGAGCCAGGGCGCATCGATTCGGTCGTGGCGCAGCGCGGCGAGGAAGGTCGCGGTGTGCCAGCGGCCATGTGGCGCCTCGCCGATCAGTCGCGCGCCCTTTGACCCCCAGCCCCGCAGGGGCGCCATGTTGGTCCTGGTCCAGGTCTCGTCGATGAACACCAGGCGCGTCGGGTCAACCCGGTCGCGGTACTTCAACCACTGAGCGCGGCGGCGCGCCACGTCACGGCGCCGACGCTCGCCAGCCACCAGCGTTTTTTTTATAGCTCAGGCCCTGCTCGTGA
The DNA here is from genome assembly GCA_965207985.1 of Rhodospirillaceae bacterium. Lineage (GTDB taxonomy): Bacteria > Pseudomonadota > Alphaproteobacteria > Rhodospirillales > Rhodospirillaceae > CBDBND01. The sequence goes on from CBDBND010000034.1 coordinate 483,112, forward strand.
ACGAAGGTCCAGACCGAACGGTAGTCCACCTTCAGGCCCCGATCCGCCAGCTCCCCGACAAGCCCATGAAGCGTGAAATCCCCCCGCGCCACCCGGTCCCGCAACCAGCGCTCGTGCGCCCCCCGGATCGCACGCGGCTTGTAACCGCCCATCCGGCCCGGCGCCGCGCTGCCCGTCCGCCGGTAGCGCGCCAGCCAGGCAACCGCCGTGCTCTCGCCGATCCCGAAATGCCGCGCCGCCGCCCGGCACGACATCCCGTCGCGCGACACAGCCGAAATAACCCGTTCTCGAAGATCAAGGGAATAAGCTCTTGCCATCCTTGCTGGCCTCCTTACCCAGCAAGAATCTTGCATCGAAAAGCTTGTGAATCCCTAAAATGACTCCGTCTAATCACATAAAGCTCTAGCAGGCTTCGGCCGAGAATCAGAAAAATCGAAAAGCGTCGCGCGAACAAAATGAGATCGGAATCCCTACTGAAACCCAGCAAAATTGAACGTCGTCGCATCTCCAACCGTCACTGTCAGAAATGACTCCCCGTCTAATCACATAAAGCTCTAGACCTGAATGATTCACACCCAGTTCAAGAGGATGGTGTTTTCGGAAAGCACAGCCTGTCGCCGGTGCTTGCACGACCGTGTTTGACTTCGATATCCATGCCCAGCGTACAATGCCGGTTGTTGTGGTTGTCAACGCCGATCGACGAATACCAGGCATCGGAAAGGGGCACATAGTGGCCCTTTAGACGATGTGACAAGCGGGAAAAAAGAGCCCGGCTTTCTCGAAAAGCATTGATGCACCTGCCAACCTGACCTCTGTCTTGTGCGAAAGCCGCCAGCCTGCCGCAGGGCCGATGAGGGGGCTCCAAGAGCCCGGCTTTCTCGAAAAGCATTGATGCACCTGCCAACCTGACCTCTGTCTTGTGCGAAAGCCGCCAGCCTGCCGCAGGGCCTTAGTGAGGTCCAGGCTTTCTGCCGCAAGCTGGATTGCGGCGACGCGGCTGTGCGGGCCCGGCGTTTGTGAGGCACGCCCGGATTTTCCGGTGCCGATCTGGCCAACTTCGTCGATGAGGCCGCGCTTCCCGCTGCCCGTTTGAGCTCGGCGGTGCACATTGCCACTCTTGGTCATAGGGCATCGAACACGTTGGGGTTCCAAACGACGTAGGCCAGCCGGGCCGATTAGAGCAGAACGAGGATCGAGCCCTCGGTGGCGGCGAAGCGTCGCCGCGTCGCATCGAAATGGCCCCGAAGAATCTCTTCTTCGCTCACCCGTTCATTGGAGAAGAAGCGGTAGGCCGCCTTCGTGCTGGTCCAGTCCTGGCAGGCCAGAGGTATCGTTTCTCCGAGCCCGGCATCCATGCGCTCGACCAATTGACGAAGCCGACGGTCCAGCCGGCCGTCGCCAAGACGGCAGCCCGAAAGCTCCCCGTCGAACCAGTGTTCCTCCATGATTGACACCTCTTCATTCTCGATTCGGTGCCGGACAAGGAATCACAATTTACGCAAAAAACGCAAAACATTGCGGCAAAACCCTGACAAAACCCAAGATGTGGGTAATTGCAAGGGAACCCGAACGGTTACGGTCATCGAACCGCCAGCGAAATCGGCCACGACATCGCGGCCCTTCAGGCGTGCAAATCGCATCAAGGACGGGTTACACTCTGTGCGCATCGGGGCGTTCCTCCACAATAGGACAAGTCTTTGAAGCAGAAGTACTTTCTCACATGCAGAGCCCCGATGCACCTAACCGTGGTGAGAAATCCGGGCCAAACGAAAACGCCTTAATCAAGGGGACGACCATGCGCTTTTCACTGATTACGGCAGTTCTCGCCGTTTTCGCAACCGCTTCCGTTGAGGCCAAAACAGTTCTCATTACAGGAGCCAACTCCGGCATTGGATTGGAATTCGCGAAGCAGTACGCGGGCAAAGGCTGGGACGTGATCGCCACCCATCGGCGTTCAACTGAACCGGACCCTTGTCACTTTGCGTGACCAGTACCCCGACTTGGTCCGCATTGAGACCATAGACGTGACAAACCACGAACAGATTGATGCGCTCGCCGAAAAACTGGACGGCATTGCCATCGATATCCTGATTAACAATGCCGGGATCACGGGTGACTTCCGCAATCCCGCGCCGCAATCCTTTGGCACCCTGGCTTATGACCAGTGGGAGAGTTTCATGCGCATCAATGCGCTTGGCCCGGTCAAAGTCTCTGAGGCCTTTACGGATCATGTGAAAGCCAGCGAAGAGAAGAAAGTTCTGGCGGTCAGTTCCCTTGCCGGCTCTTTTGGATTCCGGGGACCCAATATGCCTGGCGGGTATTGGTACAAAGCGTCGAAAGCGGCGTTGAACATGTATATGAAAAATATCGCCAGTGATTTGAAGAAGGACGGTGTGACCGTGGCACTGCTTTCCCCCGGCACGGTGAAAGTGGAAAAGATGGGCGACGTCAGCTTCCCCGGACTAATTGAACCGTCGGAAAGCATTGGTGGCATGATCTCCGTCATCGAGAGCCTCACCGTCGCAGATTCCGGAGCGTATTACCGTTACGACGGGTCAGCCCAACCCTTCTAGAAGTTTTTTCCTGGAGACTATCCATGCGCGTCTTAACGATTGCAGCGTTCGCCCTGTCGATGGCAGCTCAGAGTGCTGCCCAGGCCGCCACCGTGCTCATCACCGGATCCAACCGTGGGGTCGGCTTGGAGTTCGCGCGCCAGTATGCGGAGCTAAGCTGGACTGTCATCGCCACCAGCCGAACGACGACGACGATCTCATGGCGCTGGACACCCGGTACGACAATCTCACCGTCGAACCGCTGGACGTCACGGATTTCGCGGCCATCGACGCCTTAGCGGCCAAGCTTGAGGGCACTCCCATCGATGTATTGCTCAACAATGCCGGGATTCTGGGCGGCGGCCGGGACGTACAGACGATCGGCACCATCGATTTTGAGTCCATGGCCCGGGTCTACCGCACCAATGCCATGGCACCGATGAAAATGGCGGAAGCGTTTCTCGAGCATGTGGCAATCAGCGAACAGAAGAAAATCACGGTTATCACGTCGGGCACGGCATCACTCACCAACGTCCGTGAATCGCCTTTTTTTCAAGCGCTATACCTGTATCGGATGTCGAAAACAGCCATCAACATGGGATACCGAGCACTCTCTTTGGAATTGAAGGACCGTGGAATCTGGGTCGGCATCTTGGCCCCGGGCGTGGTCGAGACACGCCTCTTGCAACAAGCCGGTTACGGCGGACGCGGCATGACGACGGAACAGAGCGTGACCAACGTGATCCGCAACATCGAGAACCTCGGACCTGAGACAACGAGTCAGTACATTCTCTACACCGGCGAAACAGTGCCCTGGTAGGCGCTTTACTTTTGACAAAGGAAATCAAATGACCCCCTCTTCTCTTATGAGGGCACACGCAGTCAAGTGGTGAATCTGGTTGGGTTCAATGCATTGCCGGGTCCCCTTCCAAGTTGGTGGTCCGCTCGACGGTTGGTTTGCTTTGCAGCCAGGTCGGACGCTCTTTGCATCGGTCGCGCTTGTGCGCATACCCACCTCTTATTCGGGAGGTCTTTCAGCGACGGAGCGTCGGACCTGTCCCTCGATCCCGCTTGCTGCGGGCGCAGCGTTCGGGAGGCGGAGCCCTTCTCTTGCTCGGCGTTTTTCAGCCCGGCAGAGGTTCGGCCACACGCCACCCGGCCCAGCGCAGGCCGCGTCCGGCCTGCGTGGAACGATGTGGTTTCGCCCCGGTCGTGGGCAAGAAGCGCGCGCACCATCTTCTTCGCATCCAACCTCTCAAGCCACAAGGGAGCCAAGGCCCGCAAGATCATCGAGGACGCCAGCGCTCGCCAGGACACGCAAGGTACCGAAAGACTGTCTGCTGCAAGGAAATTCTCGAACCGATCGAAACTGACAGGATTTTGTCTTAGCCACCAACAGGTTGTATGGTGCCTTCATCCGAGGCGCGTGCGCCCCGACCCCATTCTCGCGATCTGGAAAAAGATCGGTTGTGGTATCGGTGCGACGGCCATCTGAGGTGCGCACGCCCCGGCCTCATTCTTGCTGCACCTCTCCTGTCTTCCCGGATCCGGTGACCCTGCAAGGGAGGTTTGAACCTGCGAGCAAGTCTTGTCAAATGGCGGAACAAGGAGATTCCCTGCATGAAATCAACGGCTTGTCCTTTTATGGCCAGCCTTGTCACTTCCTGGTCTGGCATGCGCAGTTAGGACGATGATCGAAAAAATCTTGTGATCATCGCGTTCCCGCGTAGTCAGCCAGCGTCAGGACGGTTTCGCCATGCTCGGTCGGCGCAACGGCCGTCACGAATCGATGGTCCGCCGTCACCACCGTCGCGCCGATGCGGTGCGCGAGCGCGAGATACATGCAATCGTAAACCGGGTGGTCGAGGGCCAGCGCCAGACGGACAACGTCCGCGCTGACGGTCTCGTCGTCGTTCCAGCGCACCGGCATATCTGTCATCGAGACAAGGGCGGCATCTGCGTGGGCGCGCTCGACCTGACCCAGCCGCGCCTTACGCCACAGCGCGTTGGCAACCTCGGAAACCATCAGGCGCGGCGCGTGCAACTCCTCGCCACTCGCCGTCAGTTCCCGCGCGGCATCCGAATCGGGCTCGTCGACCAGCAACTTGACCACCACGCTCGCATCGATCACGAAGCGCATCAGAAGTCGTCGCGATGGCCGTGGTCGCGATCCTCGCGGATCAGCACTTCCGCCGGGGTTTGCTTGCGGCCCCTGGTCTTCTCCCGCAGCCGGTCCGAGGCCTCCAGGAAGGCGACCCGCTTCGCCGCCATGTCGTCGTCGGCAGCGCATTCCAGGAGATGGCGCACCTCGCCCTCCAGCGAGCGCTTGTTCAGTTCGGCGCGGCGCTTGAGGCGATCCACCACATCGTCGCCGAGTTGTCTCACGTTGATCGTCGCCATCGGTTTGCTCCCGAGATTGCTATCATATTGATAGCGTTCGACTGCGGTGATTGCAAGCCCGTGGGAGGCCACGGGCGACATTTGCTTCCGAAGGGCGGGCGCATCCGCGTCCTGGAGGCCGCCGGCAAGGACTGCGAGCGCCGGCAGAGAAGCCCGGCCGGACATCGGTGGTGCCGCGTCCTCCGTTATCCGTATAGCCGTTGCTGGAATCCGCCCGACAGGGCACCGTCGCACGGCTTGTCGGAATGCTTATTGCGCCAGGGTAAGCCCTGGAGAGGAGGATGCACATGAACTGAAACCTCTCGTCGCGGTCCAGCGGGTTCGACTCCCGCCCGGCATGAGTTGCGGCAACGGATCAATAGCCATATCCGCGAGCGTCTGGCCCGCGACGGCAAAATCCACGGTCCCGCCTTTAACGGCGGGCGGTTGGTCAGCCACGGCTATACCAACGCCGAGAAAGCGCTCACTGCCAATTACAGCCCTGGGGATGTGGTTGCGTTCCATCGCCCCTACAAGAGGCTCGGCGTTGCCAAGGGCGATGAATTGGCCGTCGCGGGCGCCGATCATGAAAAAGGTGCGGTGATGCTGGAGGGTAAAGATGGAGCATCCGTTGTCTGGAAGCCGGGCGAGGTTGCCGGGCGGTCCGGCGGCGTCGAAGTCTACCGCACCGAGGGGATACCCGCGTCAAACCCGCGCGGACCTCCGCTTTCCGTGGTCCTCACCGACTGGCTGTCGATCACCCCGGCAGTCGCGGCAGCGGCCCGCCCCTCGGCCTCGCGGGTGCACGCCAGAAGCGCCCGGTTGACCTCCTGCCACGTCCCGTCGTCGCGCCACTTGTAGAAATAGTACTGAACCGAGCTGCGCGGCGGAAACTCGCCGGGCAGCATGCGCCACTGGCAGCCGCTGCGGGCCATGTACAGGATCGCGTTCATCACTTCCCGCATATCCGTCTTGCGCGGGCGGCCCAGAGCCCTTGCGGGCGGCATATGGGGTTCGATCACGCACCATTCGGTATCGCTCAGATCGCTTGCGTAGCGGTGCGCCTCGCGCTCATATTTCTCACGAGTGGCGTCAGTCCACATCTTGTTATCCTCCTTGCTGGCGAACACAACAAGGGAATCACAAGGGACTGATTCCACTCAATTCTTTTTCGGTCAGGCTCTAACGGACGGCTATATTCCGGAAAAGCCATAAGCCCCGAATGGAATCCCCAATCTGACAACGGCAACCCGCTCCAATACGATTATGGTGACCGCTCACGGACCAAGCCGAAAGTTTCATTCCCGGTTATCGGGCGTGGTCCGTCTTCGTGGCCACCATGAGCGGCGCACCTCTCAGGGCGGGCTCCGGCCAGGACCAAGCCCGGCCGACACACCGGACAAGCCCGGACATCATGTGGCCGTTTCATCATTCCGGATTCAGGATCGAAAATCTTTTCCAGGTCGCTCATGACCTTATCGCTTCTGAATACCCCATTCGATTGACCTGGGTATGGTGGCTCTATGTCATAGTGTGGATGAGGTTTTCGCGAAAAGCCAAGGGAAATACCACAACGGCAACAAATGACGGCCCGCTTAAATGGAGCGGCCCGCGGTCCAGTTACCTCTCCTATTCAGAAGGCGCCTTCATCATGGGTTTGGCAACCAGCCCGCGGGCCTATCCCATTACGTCGGCATTTAGACCGGTGTCTCGATCGCGTCCCTGTCTCGAAAGACTTTTCAGCGGTCTCGGCCTCGCCCAAAGGCTTCAATAATGTGACGCCATAACTCTGAACAGACCCAGTTCTGGTGTCAAAACAAAATGTGGCCTCTACAAGGGTTATCCCCAACTATTTTGCTGAATTGTGGATAAGTGCAGTCACTTTCTCATCAGTGAACTCATAATCAATGTTTCCCGTCGAAAGCCTTATCTAAACTTGGAAGATTGCGTCATGAAAGTCTCCGGATAAAGTATTCGGGAAAGACAGGTGTGGCGCGGACCTTTGTGAATCCCGGAGACAGGATGGTCAGTTGCATCGGTCGGATATACGCCTAAAGAATCCGTCCGCGGCTACGTGTCGCCCAATCGGCTCCGCTGTAGGTGACGCATTGAATGAGAACCTCCTTGGCATCGTCGTCGACGGTAAACGCAATCACCGCCCTTCTTCCCACCGGAATGGCACGCAGGCCGGGAGCAATTTCGTTGCGGATTGATCCTATGTGCGGCGTTTGTGCCAAATTCGCGATCTCCTGCTCAATTTCCGCGATCTTGCGGTGGGCCACTTCGCTTCCCGCATACTCAACGATCCACTGAGCGATCACCTCCAAGTCTCGCGCCACGAGCGGATGGAAGCGGACACTGTAGGTCATCTGCAGCGAGACGCCTCCACAGCGGCACGAGCTGCCGAGAACGCCTGTTCGTCGTCAACGTACTCCGAACGCACCGTCCGCATCCGTGCGCGGATTTCCTCGGCCAGGGCGGAAAGCGCGATTTCCCGCTCCTGATCGTCCTGCATCATCTGCTCGATGGCGCTGGCCACAGCGGCACTCTGAGTGGCGAAAACGCCTTCTTCCACCTTCTCCGAGAGGTAACGGTGGTGGCGACCAGTGAAACTGAGTGTCGTCTTGATTGTCATTCGAATCTCCAGTGTATGACTAAGTCATACTATAGTTCGCCGGTGGGCTCAAGCGATCAATTTGTACCCTAATTCTCGTGTGCGCGGTGCAAGGGCGCCATTCCTTAGCGTGCAAACTGTCGCTCCAGCCGGTAGCAATAGGGGCGGGTCGCCTTCTGGTGAACGCTGACGATGGTGGCGTCGATGAGGGCATATTCGAAATCCGGTTCCGCCGACAACTCCTCGAACAGCCGCTCGAAGACACCCTTCTTCGCCCATCGGCGAAAGCGCTGGAAGACGCTGTTCCAATTGCCGAACGCCGGGGGCAGAGCGCGCCACGGCGACCCTGCGCGCACCCGCCACAAAACCGCCTCCAAAAACAGGCGGTTGCCCGACACACCTGAAGGGACATTGTCAGATTAAACGGCTCGAATCTGTAGAACCTGCTATTGAGAGCTATCAAGCGGCAAATTGGCGCCTGTCTTTCCCAAAGAGTTTATCCACTTAACAGGGTGTGGATCTAGCGAAGTACCTTTTGGATGGGGTTTTCGGAAAGGATAGGCGGGCGTCTCCCTGTTCGCGTTCCAGCGCACACCAACGGCCCACGCTCGCCGCGCTTACCCCGAAACGCGCACCAGCCGCTCTATGGCTCATACCCTCCGGAACCGCTGATAAAAGCCGATTGCGAAGATCAAGAGAAAGGGCTTTCGACAGCTATGCCAGCCTCCTCAACCCGGCCCACATCTTGAATCACAAATCCCTCGCCCGGTGAATCCTCCAACGATTCAATCAAATCAGATTATGCTCTAGGGCGGTCATTTCAATTCTCCTCATCGATCCGCATTCCTCGCTTCGTCGCTAAACGGAAGCGGGAATTCTCGATTGACCGGAGGGAACCTGGACTGCGTTTCGTCAGTCCCAAGCTGCCCGCCGACCGTTCACTTGCCGTGGGAAGAATCGTGCACCCGGAACGGCCACCCTAGCCTAAGCCAGACCCGTGTTCAAGTGTGACGGAAAAATGTTTAGATGCTTCCGGAATAGTGTTCAAGTGTGTTCGGATTCTGCAAAGGGCCTCCGGCATACGCGGGTCGAGAACGATGCGCTCCTGCTCTTCATAATAACGTCGCCGGACGTCTGTGCACGACCGAAAAAGGACATTCGAGTGTTTGATCCGCACATCCGCGCCGGTCCTCAATGATGAAGCCGTCGCATACTGGCCCCGTTCCACCGCCGCCCGGTCGTTTGAGTGCGGACCGGGAGGCGGTGCCGGACCAACCGGACCTGTTCGCCGAACGCGGCAGGGTGACACCTCGCCACGTCCCGAAGCCTGAGGCTTCATCCTCCGCGACACCGGTGGAGACGCTCACGGACGACGAACTGCTCGCATTGGTCCCGAAAGCGGGACCGTCGCACATTGAGGCGGTTTGCTCGGAGATCGTCTCACGTTCCCTGGAGGCGGCGGTTCCGGCGCTCGAAGCGCTCTGGCGGCGCTTTGCCGGGTTCGGTATCGAGACGCCGCTCCGGGAGCAGATCGCCGTTCTCGAAACCCTCGCGCGTCTCGGCGGTGCGGAGGTGCGCTGGGCCCTTAGGCGGATTGTACTGTCGAAGGCGCTGCCGGCTTTGCTGTTGCCGGCCGCGTTGCAGGCAGCCGCCAAAACCGGGCTCACTTTGCCCGCCGGTTTCGTCGAATCGCTCCTCGACCACGGAGACGCCACAGTGCGCGGAGCAGCTTTCGCCCTTGCGGCCCGGTCGGACGTTTCAGTCGACAGTCTTCGCGAGGGCCTCTTCGACCGCTCGGTCGCGAATCGCCGTCTGGCCGCGATCGCGCTCGGGCTGCGCGGCGACGTCAGAGCCCGGGAGCCGCTCTACGACGCACTCGCGCGATCTCCGTCGACGGACGTTATCAAGGCGATCACTGCAGTCTGGGACGACGATGCGATCGTTCATCTTGGACGGTGTGCGCGGCGCCATCCACGGCTCGCCGCCGCGGTGTGCGAGGCCCTGCTCGATATTGGCAGCCCACGGGCGGAAACTGTCGCGAGTAATCTGGAGCCTGCCACCCGAAACTCGACGCTCGCTGACGAATGACGGATATCGGGCGGATGAGTGCAGCCATGCGGGCGGCAGGCCTGGCCTGACTCCGGTGCGGGACAAGGGAATTTGATATTCTCCGGCGACGGTCGAGACGGCGCACTGTCTAGATACAGCGGGAAGAAGGCAATGGCCGAAAGGGTGTCCCGTCTCCGTAGAACGAGGAAACCCCACATGAATATTCCAACGTGGTTGATAGAAACCGCCAACTTCAAACCCGGATTGCCGCCTAGTGATGCGGGTCGCATATCCGGGCTCTATCTCATGTCCGAGGAATTCAGGCTCTTGGCTGCGGTCGCGTTGCGCGAAGCTGGACACTTTCGGCAAGCAAAGTACAACGCGGGAATCTTCTGCCTTGGGCAGGCGCTGGAGTCAACCTACAAAATGCTATTGCTGAAGGATGGTATCCAAAACTGGAGATCGCATGACTTCGGCAAGTTGTTCAAGCGCATGGAGTCAGGTACCCAAAGCAACATCGGGTCAATAGTGTGCAAAGCCGGTTGGCCAACCTGCGACGGGTTCCACGAGTTCTTGGCCAATGAGCTTGACTTTTGTGGACAGGAAATACGACGAAGCTAGAGCGAATTCGCGCGAAATTGAATCGGCGAGGGATTCTCAAATCGTTACCGTCCGCGTAGCGGCGCCGGTTTCCGGAGGCGGACGGCCTGACCACGTTCTGGCGCATGCTGGAGGCCGGGGCGAGCGGTGTGGTCGAGGGGGTAAGGAGCGGCGACGTGAAATATCACCTCGCCGCCCCGGGCATCGCCGCCAACGCCATATGACGAATTAGCAATTGCCGGCTTTAGGCGGCGTCAGGGGATGGGTCTTCGGCCGCAGCGTCCTCTGCTGGGGCGTCTTCCGATGAAGCATCTTCGGCTGGCGCGTCATCCGCTTGAGCGTCCTCTGCGGACGGACCCTCAGTCGGGGCATTCTCCGATGGAGCATCATCGGAAGGGGTATCGTCTGCTGCAACGTCATCCGTCGAGGCGTCTTCGGCGGGAGCATCTTCCCCTGGAGCATCCTCGGATGAGTCGTCGTTTGACGAAGAGCCTTCGGCTGGCGCGTCATCCGCAGAAGCATCCTCAGCGGATGCGTCCTCTGCCTGGGCATCTTCCGTCGAAGTGTCTTCGGAGGAGGCGTCCTCTGATGGGGCATCCTCTGCCAAGGTGTTTTCGGTGGTGGTATCTTCGCTCGGGGTTGTGTCGTCCATGATCGTTCGTCTCCGATTTTCTTTGGTTATGGTTCCCGAGCCGTTCCTTGCCTTGGCCCGGTAACTTGTATTTTGTAATTCCGCCAGTCACTGTCAACGTCTTACCGGCGTAGCCGTTTGGAAAAGCGGCGGTGGCAACCATCAGTGTGCGGCAATCAGTCGCACCTATTGCTTACCGGCGTTATCATGGGATCATGGATTGAGGTAAGCAATCCGCACTTGGTGTTTGTGGCATCATATCATACAAGTGCAACACAAGGGGAAGGATAAGATATGGCGAAACGCATCTCTCACGGCTATTGGATGGTCTTGATTCTGGGCGCCAGGGCTTATTTGCAACAGAAGGGAAACCGCGACCCAAAAGGAGCGGACATCTACCACCTGCTTAATGACCTGGGGTTGCTTAAGGATGCGCTCCGCAAACGTACACCGCTGAGCATCCGGGCAACCATCTACCAGCGTCTCCAGAAACTGTAACGAGGGCGAGCAAATTATTCCTGGCCCACCGGCCGGGGACAGGGGCAAAAATCACCACAGAGTTCACACTCTCCGCTGTACCCGTCGGGGTCATCGCTGCTGCGATGGGCAAGATATATGGGAGCATCCCTGAAATGGCGTTGACAGTGACCGGCAGGGCGGCTTGCAATGTACATTAGGACTTTGTGTGTATCGGACCCGGTATACCGACGCCACCGCCCTGGTGGAGCGCTACTCCCATGACGTGCAGGTCGGCGAGGTCCACGGGCGCGGGGTGACGGAAAGCGAAAGCGCCCAGGTCCAGGCCTTGGAATCCCATTACGAGAAGATGGCGGAGACCGCCGGCATCTCAAAGGACCAGGCCGCCATGCTCACCGGCGAGGCCAGGCTCGGCGGCGGGCTGGGCGCGGCCGTGCGGATAAGCGCGGACGGCACGGCGCGCTGGCGCGGCCAGACCATCGCCAAGGAATCCTGGGACCGGCTCAAGGACTATGAGGAAAACCACCAGGTCCTCGATCTGTGGTCCCGGGTCTCGGAGGCCTCCAGGCGCCATTCAACGGCCACCGGGGATAGCGAAACCGCGGGCCTGGAGGAAAGCCTCAATGCCAATCTCACCCGCATGCGCCGGTTCGAGGACCGGGCGTCGCTGGCCCGCCAGGAGTCCGAAAGCCGGTCCGAGCAGACGGCCCAGGTCCGGGCCCAGGCCCAGTCCATCGACCGGGACCTGGGCCAGCCCTTCTTCGCCTGGCTTACGGAACGGGAAGGGGCGGACGGACGACCGATCGGGGTGCCGGGTGCCGTCCGCCTCGCATCGCCCCGGACGGTCGAGGACGCCCAGGTGCTGCGCGAGCATGCCGCCGCCTTCGTCGCCGAGCGCTTCGCCGCACCGTCCTTGGGGTTGGAGGATCGCCCTGTCGGTGGAAGGGGAGGCGATTTCCAGGCGGCGCGGGATGCACTCGCCTCATTATACAATGAAGAGACAACCGATGCCTATGAAATCTGGTCCCGGGACGTGCGCGGCCGGACCAGGGCAGCCGGGGCGCCGGCGCCGGGAGAGGTGGACGGCCGGGCGTTTGAGGAAGGGGCCCGGACCGGGGCCGCCATGGCGGAGGATGCGCAAGGACGGGAGAGCAGCACCGAAGCCACCCGGCATTCGGCACGACCACCGTGCATAACGTCGACGGCAAACTGGGCTTTTCGCACACCGTCGGCGACACCACTGTCCATACCTTCGACGGCAAGTCCGTTACTTCCCAGACACCCCAGTGCGTCGACCAGGGCGATGATCTTGGTGGTCAATCCGCCCCGTGATCGGCCGATGGCCTGATTTTGAGTCCCCCTTTTGCGCCGCTCGCCTTCTGGTGAACGCTGACGATGGTGGCGTCGATGAGGGCATATTCGAAATCCGGTTCCGCCGACAACTCCTCGAACAGCCGCTCGAAGACACCCTTCTTCGCCCATCGGCGAAAGCGCTGGAAGACGCTGTTCCAATTGCCGAACGCCGGGGGCAGAGCGCGCCACGGCGACCCTGCGCGCACCCGCCACAAAACCGCCTCCAAAAACAGGCGGTTGTCCGCCGCCGTCACGCCACGGTCCGTCGCCTTGCCCGGTAGATGACGCCAAATTTTCTCCCAAACATTGTCCGTGATCACAAAACGCTCTGACTTCATCAAACACTCCTTGCAAAAGGAGGCTTGAATCACTTTTCCGCGACATTGGGAATCCCCTAAATGTCAACAGACCCTAATCACTTCAACAAAAAAGGCCACGTAAGGATCCAGTTTGCCCCGGCCCTTCTGTGGGCCAGACGGCAAAGGCTCTAGGGACAGCCCCTCACGTACCTTCTTGCCCCAGCAGGCTGCCGTCGCAGGGCTGATCAGCAAAGACCGGCCCGCCGCCGCTGCACACATACCGCCATCCATCAGCTGCTTAAAACGGACCCGAAGATCCATCGAAAGAGTGTTGCTCATTAGGTGTCCTCCCAAAAACAAAGAGGACTCAAATATCCAACCCTTTGGGAATCCCAAATCAATTCAAACGCTCATGAAAACGCTGTAGGACGCCCGCCACTTGGATTCATCACATCGTAAGGCGGCATATCTCCACCGTCGTGGTAGTCGGCAACGATAATTTGCTCCCACCGGTTCGCCGCGTACATTGCCGCGTCACGAAAATCATCGCTGAGGCCCCTTTCGAACTCCAACTCGATATTGAAATCGCCCCTCACGGTCCGGTGGGGCCGCACTTTCCATATAGCGTTGCGGTTGCACAGGGGCGGACTGAGCAGACTGGCAACGTGCCCATCGGTGCCACGAATGAGCGCCATCACCCCCACTACCCGGCCGGGGCATCGCTTGACAGCGCCGGTTTTGTCGGGATCTAATTGCCGGCGTTGCAGATTCGCCTGGCTACGGTGGCCGAGATCGAGGCAGCCCGGTCGGGACCGGACGGTTTCGTTTGCCGGTTCCTCGTTTTGCGTTCCAGGAAATTGCCGACAGGGAAAGGGGCCGGAATGATTTTCGACAGTATCTGCCGCCGCAGCGTCCGAGCGCGCCGCCCGGCAGCCGCCTTGCCCATACTGACTGCCGCCGCGCTCCTTCTGCTCGCTCCTTCGGTGGCCTGGGCCGCGGTCGACGACGAGACCCAATTCGTCCTCAACAGCTTCTCGTTCCTCATCTGGGGTGCGCTGGTGATGTGGATGTGCGCCGGATTCACCATGCTCGAATCGGGCTCGGTCCGCACCAAGAACGCCTCGGTCATCTGCCTCAAGAATATCGGCCTCTACGCCATCGCCGGGCTGATGTTCTATTTCGTTGGCTACAACATCATGTATGTCGGCGTGCCCGAAGGCGGCTGGTTCGGATCGCTCTCGCTGTTCTACGGCACCACGGCAGAAGAAATAGCGCTGCTGAACGCCGGGGATGCGGCGGAAAGGGCGGCAGCCGGCGCCGCTGTGGTCAAGACCGGCAAGGCGACGATGTCCGACTGGTTCTTCCAGATGGTGTTCGTCGCCACGACCGCCTCGATCGTCTCCGGCGCCCTCGCCGAGCGGGTCAAGCTGTGGTCCTTCTTCGCCTTCATCACCGTGCTGACCGCGATCGTCTACCCGGTCGTCGGCGCCTGGACCTGGGGCGGCGGATGGCTCGATGCAATGGGTTTCAAGGATTTCGCCGGATCTACCATCGTCCACTCGACCGGCGGCTGGGCCGCGCTGGCCGGCGCCATCGTGGTCGGCGCGCGCAAGGGCAAGTTCCGGTCCGACGGCACCGTCAGGTCGACGCCGCCGTCCAACGTGCCGGCCGTCACACTGGGCGTGTTCATCCTGTGGCTCGGCTGGTTCGGCTTCAACGGCGGATCGCAGCTGGCGCTCAGCGGCGCGGCCGACGCCGTGGCGCTCAGCAATATTCTCGCCAACACCAATCTCGCCGCGGCGGCCGGCGTGATGGCCGCCATCGCCCTGTCGCGGCCCCTGCTGGGGCGGGTCGACCTGCTGGCCAGCCTGAACGGCGCGATCGCCGGCCTGGTATCGATCACCGCGGCGCCGGACATCGTCGACCACTACTGGGCCGTGGTCATCGGCGGGGTGGGTGGCGCGATTGTCGTGGTCGGCCTGATGCTGCTCGAACGGCTGAAAATCGACGATGTCGTCGGCGCGGTACCGGCCCATCTGTTCGCCGGCATCTGGGGCACGTTGGCCGTTTCCATTGCGGGCGGCGGCAATCTGCTCGTACAACTAATCGGCATTGCGGCTATCGGCGCTTTCGTTTTTGCCGCTTCATGGGCTATATGGACGTTGCTCAAGGTAGCGGTCGGCGTGCGAATCGCGCCCGCGGCCGAGGATTTGGGCCAGGATGTGGCAGAGTTGGGCATCGAAGCTTATCCGGAATTCGTCGTTATTCCGGAACACGACGATTGAGATCGAAGCGACCGGTTCAGGCAATTGAATGTCGCCCTTGGCAGCCGAGAACAGTGGGTGTGCGGCACGGCGGGGACATTGCGGAGGGTAAACGATGGTGAATGTGACGACCGAACGGATCGACGGCGTTTTGTCCGCCGATGTGGAGGGACGCATCGACGGCTCCAACGTCGTTCAGTTCGAGGAAGCGGTCAGAACCGCAATCGAAGACAGCGACCGCGCCGTGATCATGGATTTCGAGAAACTGGTCTACATCAGCAGCGCCGGGCTGCGCGCCATCCTGATCACCGCCAAGTCCCTTCAGAACCGCGACGCCAAACTGTTTCTCTGCTCCCTTTCCGACGGGATTCGCGAGGTTTTCGAAATCAGCGGGTTCGATAAGATCCTGCCGATACATGCGACGAAAGCCGACGCGCTCGATTCGCTGAACAACTGACGCCGGCCGTGCCGCTCGCGCCTGACGCAGGATTTCCCCGGGCACCCCGATCGCAACGCGCCGAGGTCAATCCGGACTTGGACTTGAGATCGCGATTTCCTGCAGCCACCGCCGGCATCGCCGGGGCTTCGGCCCCCGCGCGCAGCAGACGGCGCGGCCGCCCGAACAAACCGCTTCCGGCCGGGAATGTCGCGCGACAGCACAGCTAGGAGGCCAATATCAAACGCGGCGCTAACAAAATTCTGGTTGTAGACGACGAGCCCGACGTCGAACGGCTCGTGCGCCAGCGCATGCGGCGCGAGATCCGCAGCGGCGACTATGAGTTCGTCTTTGCCGGCAACGGCATCGAAGCGCTGGCGAAGCTCCGCGAGCACAAGGATATCGACATGGTCCTCTCGGACATCAACATGCCCGAGATGGACGGCCTGACCCTGCTCGAGCAGATCCCGTCGGTCGATCCCAATGTGCGCTCGGTCGTCGTGTCGGCCTACGGCGACATGAAGAACATCCGCACGGCGATGAACCGGGGCGCTTTCGACTTCGTCACCAAGCCAATCGATTTCGACGACCTGCGGATCACGATCGCGCGCACCCTGGAAACGATCGAACTGTGGCGCTCGGCGCTCGAATCCCGCGACAAGCTGGTCGTGCTGGAAAACGAGCTCAGCCTCGCCAACCGGATGCAGCAATCGATCCTGCCGACGAGCTTTCCCGAATCCGATTCGTACCAGATCTTCGCCAGCATGGAGGCGGCGCGCGACGTCGGCGGCGACTTTTTTGACCTGCTGCCGATCGAAGGCGGCCGGGTCGGCTTGGCGGTCGCCGACGTGTCCGGCAAGGGCATTCCGGCGGCGATGTTCATGATGTCGAGCCGGACGCTGCTCAGGGGCGCCGCCATCGGCCAGTCCGATCCGTCGAAGATCCTGCGTGAAGTCAACCAACTCCTGTGCGAGAACAACGATACGGCGATGTTCGTCACGCTGTTTCTCGGCATTTTCGATCCGGCGACCGGCGACTTCGTCTATGCCAACGGTGGCCATAATCCGCCGGTGATTTTCCGGGCCGACGGCACGCCGAGCCTGTTGCCGACCACCGACGGCATCGCGCTGGGCATCTTCCCCGACATCATTTTCCAGGAAAATTCGATCACGCTCGCACCGGGCGATACGGCGATCCTCTACAGCGACGGTGTCACCGAGGCCGAAAACGTCGAGGGGGAACAGTTCGAGCTCGACCGGCTGTACGAGGTCTTTGCCGAAGCGCCGCCGCGCGACGCCCGGACGGTCACGGACGATGTCCTCAAGGCCGTGAATGCGTTCGCCGACGGCGCGCCCCAGTTCGACGACATCACCTGCCTTACGCTGAGGCGCGGCGGAGGAGCTGAGTGAGCGCAGAGCTGTCCCTGCGGCTGTCGGCGACGCTCGACGACATTGCGCAGCTCCACAACGAGCTCGAAGCGTTTGCCGCGCGGGAAGGCTGGACCGCGAAGCTGGAATTCGAGGTGAAACTGGTCGTCGAGGAGCTGTTCACCAATGTCGTCAACTACGGCGGCTGCCCCGGCGAGCCGGTGCAAATCGATTTCACGTCCGAAGCGGACCGGCTGACCATTGAGATGTCCGACAGCGGGCGGGCCTTCGACCCCTTCGTCGACACGCCCGAACCCGACACTACCTCTTCCGTCGAAGACAGGGCCATCGGCGGTCTCGGCGTCCATCTGGTGCTCACGATGATGGACGAGGCGCGCTACCGCCGGGACGGCGACCACAACCGTTTGACGCTGGTCAAGCGGAGAGAGGAATGATGCGCCCGCCCGGCCGGTGGGCGACGGCATTGCTGGCGGCCGCGTTACCGCTGCTGGCACCGGGTGCGGCGACCACTACGGCCGCAGCGGAACAGGGCGTCTCCTCCGGCCGCGTGCTGTTCGGTCAGTCCGCCGCCTTCAGCGGCCCTGCGGGCGAACTGGGCCGGAATATGCGGCTGGGCATCCAGGCCGCATTCGCCGAGATCAACGAACGGGGCGGCGTTCACGGCCGCCGACTCGAACTCACATCGCTCGACGACGCCTACGAACCCGAAGCCGCCATTGCCAACACCGCGATACTGGCGAACCGGGAAAAGGTTTTCGCACTGATCGGCGCGGTCGGTACACCGACCTCGCGCTCCGCAGTACCGGTCGCCACGTCGGCCGGCGTGCCCTTTGTGGCGCCTTTCACCGGCGCGGAGTTCCTGCGCGACCCGAAACTGCGGCTCGTCGTCAACATGCGCGCCTCCTATTACCAGGAAACGGAGGAAATGGTGGCGCGCCTGATCGGCGACCGCGGCATCGACCGCATCGCCGTGCTGTACCAGGACGACACCTTCGGCCGGGATGGCTATCAAGGCGTACTCCGCGCGCTCGAACGCCGGGGGCTGAAGCCGGTCGGCACAGGCGTCTATCCGCGCAATACGACGGCGGTCAAGACCGCCCTGCTCGACCTGCGCAGCGCCAACCCCGGCGCGGTGGTGCTGGTCGGCGCCTACCGGCCGGTGGCGGCGTTTATCGCCTGGGCGCGGCATATCGGCTTCGACCCCGTGTTCATGACCGTCTCCTTCGTCGGCAGCAACGCCCTGCGCCGCGAACTGGGCCCGACCGGCGCCGGCGTTTACGTCGCCCAGGTCGTCCCGTTTCCGACCGGGAACCGGCTGCCGGTTCTCGCTTCCTACCGCCGGGCGCTGGCCAGGCACGGCAACGGCACACAGCCAGGTTTCGTCTCGCTCGAAGGCTATCTGGCCGCCCGCCTTGCGATCGCCGCGCTGCAGGACTGCGGCGCGCAACCGGACCGGGCCTGTTTTCTGACCCGCCTGCGGACCCCGAAAGAGATCGACATCGGCGGATTCAAACTGCGCTACGACGCCAACGACAACCAGGGATCGGACCGCGTCTTCCTTACCGTCATCGGCAATGACGGCCGCTATCGCGCGGTCGACACGCTCCGGGATCCGGCGGCACGGTGACTTTCTTTCCCAGAAGCCTGTCAACTCAGCTCTACCTCGGGATCGGGGGTGCCGTCTTCTTCACGATCGTCGCCAGCCTGGTCGGCTGGATTTCCTTCGACCGCGTCGGCGACGTGCAGAACCGGGTGAACGAGGGCAGCGTACCGGAAATGGCCGCTGCGTTCGCCGTCGCCCAGCAGAGCGGCGCGCTGGTCGCCGCCGCGCCGCGCCTGACCGCCGCCGCCACGCCCGCCGAGCTGGCCCGCATCGCCGGCGGCATCGCCGACGACCGGAGGGCCTTCGAAACGCAGCTCGAGGCGCTGACCGGTGTCGAAGGCGATGCGTCGCGCTCCGAATCGCTGCGCCGGAGCGGTAAGGCCCTGATGGACAATATCGAGGCGATCGAGGCTTCGATGGCTAGGCGCCTAGAACTGGCCGAAAGGCACCAGGCGCGACTCGGGGAAGTGTCGGCGCTGCGCAGCCGGCTGATCGGCGGACTGATTCCGCTGATCGACGACCAGCTGTTCTACGCCGTGACCGGCTACCGCCAGCTCGACCGGCCGCCGGCGCCGCCCGGCGAGCATCTTTCGCAGGCGGCGATCACCCGGTACCGCCACTTTGCGGAACTGCAGGCCGACGCCACGACCGGCACCCAGCTCCTGGCGGCGGCGCTGAACGTGTCCGATGTCTCGTTGTTGGAGCCGTTGCGGGAAAGCTTCGAGGCGACCGCGCGCGGGATCAGGCGGCGCCTATCCCGGCTCGACAACGGCACCCTCGGTCCGCGGCTCACCGAGCCGTTCGGCCGGCTGATCGCCCTGGGCGAAAGGCCGGAAAACGTCTTCGACCTACGCGCCCGGGAACTCGCCATAGACAGCCGGCAACGCGATCTCCTGGAGCGTAACCGCAGCCTTGCCGTCGAGCTCGTAGCCGCCGCCGAAGGGCTGGTCCGAACCGCCCGCGTCAGCGTGCGGGAAGCCACCCTCGCCTCGGCCGAGGCGATCCTGACCGGGCGCAACCTCCTGCTGCTGATCAGCGCCGTCAGCGTGGTCGGCGCGGTGCTGCTGTCCTGGATCTATGTCGGCCGCTTCCTCTCGCGGCGGCTCGGCCGCCTGTCGGACTGCATGCGCCGCATGGCCGAAGGCGACCTGGAGGCCGAGGTCGCTATCGGCGGGCGCGACGAGGTCGGCGAGATGGCCGCGGCGCTTGAGGTCTTCCGCCGCCACGCCCTCGAAGTCCAGCGGCTGAACCTGGTGGAGAAACTGGCCGACGAGCTCAAGAGCAAGAACGGCCAGCTTGAGGCCGCGCTGGGCGACCTGGAGAAGGCGCAGGACCAGATCGTCATGCGCGAGAAGCTGGCGGCGCTCGGCGAACTGACCGCCGGCGTCGCTCACGAAATTAAGAACCCGCTGAATTTCATCAAGAATTTCTCGGAAGTCTCGGTCGAACTGATGGACGAACTGCTGGAAGAAGTCCGCAACTTGGCCGGGAATGCCAGGAAAACGGCCGCCGCAGACGGCGGCGACGGCGATGAGGAGGCTGACGGCGGGGCGGACGGCGGCGGGGCGGACGACGATACCGCGGAAATCATCAAGGAGATCGCCGGCGACCTCACCGGCAACCTCAAGACGATCCACGAGCATGGCGAGCGGGCGAACAATATCGTCCAGAGCATGCTCCAGATGGGCCGGGGCTCGGGCGAACGGCGGCCGGCGGATATCAACGCGCTGCTGTCCGAACACGCCAAGCTCGCCTATCACAGTGCGCGGGCGAGCGATCCCGACTTCAACCTGACGATCGAAGAGGAACTGGATACCGGAATCGGCGAGATCGAGGCGATCCCCCAGGATCTGAGCCGGGTTTTCCTGAATATGGTGACCAACGCCTGCTACGCGACCCACGAGAAGCGCATGGCGCTGAAAGAGTCCGACCCGGACGACGTCCGGCTGAAGGAAGGCGGCGCGGACTACGAGCCCCTGTTGCGGCTGACTACCCGCGGCACCGCGGACGGCGTCGAAATCCGCATCCGGGACAATGGCGGCGGCATCCCGGACGAGCTGGTCGAGAAGATCTTCCATCCATTCTTCACGACCAAGCCGACCGACCACGGCACCGGCCTCGGCCTCGCGCTCTCCAGCGACATCGTCCGCCAACACGGCGGCCACATCCGGGTCGAAACCGAAGCCGACGAATTCACCGAAATGATTATCGATCTGCCGAAGGCGTAGCGGCCCCCGGATTCCTCTCCGGCGTCACGGCCCGTCTTCGCCGTCTCCGAGCCCGTAGCTGAAATAGGCCGCGTCGATATCGAGACTGTGAAAGTATTCCCGCGAGTGTCGATCGCAGCTCAATCCGACTCCTCGCGCTGCCTGCACATGCTATTTCCGCCGGCAATCAAAACGATCACGGACGGGATCACCGACGCGGTGCTTGAGGAGGTCCGGCGACACCTCGACGCCGTAGAGTTCCTGCAGATGGCCGCGAATCTCGCGCACCGTCATGCCACGCGCATAGAGCGACAGGATGCGGCCGTCGAAGCCGTCCAGTCGGCGCGCGCCCTTCCGCACGATCACCGGCTCGAAGCTGCCGTTGCGGTCGCGCGGCACAGCCAGATCGACCGCGCCGTCCTCGGTCAGAACCGTCTTGTCCGAATGGCCATTGCGGCTGTTGCCCGCGCCGCGGCCCGCCGGATCGCCCTTCTCGTAGCCCAGATGATCGGTCATCTCGGCACCCAGCGCCCGCTCCAGGAGCGCCTTCTTCAACTGCTTGAACAGCCCGTCATCGCCCAGAAGGTCTTCCGGCGTCTCGTAATCGGCCAGAAGCTCGGCCAGAAGTTCAGGTCTCAATGTCGTCATGGTCGGTCCTCCTCTACAATATATGGGACCCACCAAACTCACTTACACAAGATATCTGACAGTCTCTGTCGCGCACCTTGTCGACGAACAGCGGGTCCGCCGACAGCTTGAAGGTCTCCGAGCGATGCGGCTGAAGGCCGAAGGCTTGCCAGATCCGGTGGATCGTCGACGGGGCATGGCCCACCGCGCGGGCCATCGAGCGCAGGCTCCAGTGCGTGGCCCCGGGCGGCGTCTCTTCCAGGGTGCGGACGATGATCCCCGCGATCTCCTCGTCGCCGATCCGGCGCGGCGCCCCCGAACGCGGCTCGTCGTAGAGCCCGTCGAGCCGGTGCTCGGCAAACCGCCGGCGCCACTTGCCGACCGTCGTCGCGTCGCTTCCCACAAGCGCCACGATCGCCTTGTTCTCCAGCCCGTCCGCCGCCGCCAAAACGATCCGCGCCCGCCGCGCCAAACCCTGAGCCGTCTTGCGGCGGCCCGCCAGACCTTCCAACTCGCGCCGCTCCGCCCCCGACAACGTGATCGCAACCGCTACCCTGCTCACCAGTCAGTCCTCCAAGCCATCCAATGAACTTACTCTAGCAAACTTCTAGATCAGGACACTAGAGCTTTATGTGATTAGACGGAGTCATTTTAGGGATTCACAAGCTTTTCGATTTCTGATTCAAGATTCTTGCTGGGTAAGGAGGCCAGCAAGGATGGCAAGAGCTTATTCCCTTGATCTTCGAGAACGGGTTATTTCGGCTGTGTCGCGCGACGGGATGTCGTGCCGGGCGGCGGCGCGGCATTTCGGGATCGGCGAGAGCACGGCGGTTGCCTGGCTGGCGCGCTACCGGCGGACGGGCAGCGCGGCGCCGGGCCGGATGGGCGGTTACAAGCCGCGTGCGATCCGGGGGGCGCACGAGCGCTGGTTGCGGGACCGGGTGGCGCGGGGGGATTTCACGCTTCATGGGCTTGTCGGGGAGCTGGCGGATCGG
Organism: Rhodospirillaceae bacterium; assembly: GCA_965207985.1. Taxonomy (GTDB): domain Bacteria; phylum Pseudomonadota; class Alphaproteobacteria; order Rhodospirillales; family Rhodospirillaceae; genus CBDBND01. The sequence continues at coordinate 505,586 of CBDBND010000034.1, forward strand.
GGCCTGAAGGTGGACTACCGTTCGGTCTGGACCTTCGTTCACGAGCAGGGCCTGAGCTATAAAAAAAACGCTGGTGGCTGGCGAGCGTCGGCGCCGTGACGTGGCGCGCCGCCGCGCTCAGTGGTTGAAGTACCGCGACCGGGTTGACCCGACGCGCCTGGTGTTCATCGACGAGACCTGGACCAGGACCAACATGGCGCCCCTGCGGGGCTGGGGGTCAAAGGGCGCGCGACTGATCGGCGAGGCGCCACATGGCCGCTGGCACACCGCGACCTTCCTCGCCGCGCTGCGCCACGACCGAATCGATGCGCCCTGGCTCGTCGACGGGCCGCTGCCGCGACTGCCGGGGTGATCGACAGCCAGTCGGTGAAGACCACGGAAAGCGGAGGTCCGCGCGGGTTTGACGCGGGTAAGAAGGTGATGGGCCGCAAGCGCCATATCGTGGTGGACACTGGCGGGCGGTTGCTCGGTGCCGTGGTCCACGAGGCTGACATCCAGGATCGCGACGGTGCGCCGTCGCTGCTCGCCGAGGTGGGGGCGTGGTTTCCCGGGGTCGGCCATATCTTCGCCGACGGCGCTTACGCCGGCCCTAAGCTGGCCGGGGCGCTGAAGAAGATCGGCGACTGGGCGCTGGAGATCGTCAGGCGCAACGACAAGGCGGACGGCTTCGTTGCGCTGCCGCGCCGTTGGGTGGTCGAACGCACCTTCGCATGGTTCGGGCGCAGCCGCCGCCTTGCGAAGGACTTCAAGGCGACCGTCGAGAGCGCCCTTGCCTGGCTCCTGATCGCCAGCATCCAAGTCTTCATCCGTAGACTAGCAAGGTTATGAAAATAAACGATTCTTTTCCGGCCAGACTCTTAAACAACTGTCCGATTTTCCGGGACCACCTCAGTGCGCCAAATGGGTTTTGTCCGATGCGTAAACAGAAGCGCTTGACGGCGGGCGGCGACAAATGACAGCCCGCGGGCCTATCGTGGGCTTTTAGACCGGTATCTTGATCGCGTCTGAGAACGGGTCGAAGCCACGGAGTTCCCCTCAAGCAAAAGCTTTAAAATCTTAGCTCGATTGGCTGTGGGCAACCTGTTCATAGCAGGGCGACATTAGCCCGGAGCCGAGCCCAAGTGAACGTTTTTCAGTTTGAAGTACGGAGAGCCGACACCCCAACTGGTGGGCAGGAATTAGGGGTATGATTGACTGTATTGAGACGGTAATCACCTGACAGTTTGATCCGTCGGCGCGCGACCGCAAGAGTCAAGCGCGCCGGCGGTGGCCACGCCGCTTCTGGAAGGGGTTAGGATTGTTATTGCACAACATCCAACCTTTCAGGAGAACGACATGACCACCAACGACAAGATAGCACGACGCAAGCTGAGCCTGCTGGAATTGGCCAACGAGATGAGCAACGTCTCCAAGGCGTGCCGGATCATGGGATATTCCCGCCAGCAGTTCTACGAGATCAGAAGGAACTATCAGACCTATGGGGCCGACGGCCTCATCGACCGGCTGCCCGGCGCCAGAGGCCCGCACCCCAATCGGGTCTCGGAAGAGGTCGAGGCCGCGACCCTCGCCCATGCCCTCGATCATCCCACCCACGGTGCGCTCCGCGTCGCCCAGGAACTGTCGCTCAAGGGCGTGCAGGTCTCATCGGGCGGGGTGCGCGGCGTGTGGTCCCGCCATAACCTGCTGACCAAGCAGGAGCGGCTGCTCAGGCTGGAAAAGACCACGGCGGAACGCAGGATCGAGCTTTCGGACGAACAGGTCCGGCTGTTGGAACGGTTCAGCCCCGAGTTCCGCGAACGCCATATCGAGACCCGCCACACCGGCGACCTCGTCGCCGTCGACACCTTCTTCGTCGGCCATCTCAAGGGCGTCGGCAAGATCTACCTGCAGACCGTCGTCGATTGTCACAGCCGTTACGCCTGGGGCCGCCTCTACCCCAACAAACTGCCGGTCACCGCGATTCACGTCATGAACAATGACGTGCTCCCCACCTTCGAGGCGCATGAAGCGCGCATCAGTACCATGCTCTCCGATAACGGCAGGGAGTATTGCGGCAGACCCGACCGCCACCCCTTCGAGCTGTTCCTCCAACTCGAAGAGATCGAACACAGGACGACCAAGGTCCGGCGGCCGCAATCAAACGGATTCGTCGAGCGGCTGCACAGAACGCTTCTCGACGAGCACTTCCGCGTCATGGGCAGAAAGAAGTTCTACGAAAGCATCGAGGAAATGCAGAAGGACCTCGATGCCTATCTCGTCACCTACAACACCAAGCGGCCTCACCAGGGCCGCGGCATGAACGGCAGAACCCCCGCGGACGTCTTCCAACGCTGCCTGCCAAAACCGAAAAAACAAAAGGAGGAAAAAACGAAAAAAGCCGCCTAAACTGACCCCGGCCAGACGCGGCAACTGTCAGGCGAATACCCTATCTGTACAGATTGACGTATTGCCGTAAATTCTACATTATCTACGGTGGGTTATTGATCACGAACGAGAAGACCTTGAGGTGTTCAATACCAAACGGCGGGACCGCCGTGCAATGAGGCATTATGGCCGACCGGCCATGATTGTCACGGACAGGTTACAGTCAGTCATACTGGACTGCGATGAAGGTGATCGGCACCTAGAGTCGCTAACAGATCAAGCGTTGGTTGAACAATCGGGCGAAAAACTCTCATCAGCCCTTCCAATGAAGGGAAGGGGTAATAGTTCGGTTCAGAGTAATCAGTCCATACCCCACAGAAATTTGCGTCCATCCATGCCTCGATCCAAAACCATTTCAATCACCAAGGTCATCTCTACCGCCTCTACCGCCGAGACATTTTCAAACAAGCCCGACCGGACACACCGGCCACTTGGCATCAATTTGCTGCCTGAAAGATCTCTACTATGGCCTCTTTTGCTCCTAACCAGTCACTCTCACAATGTCCCAAAAAACACCCAGTGTTACTCAGACTTGACCACTTTTTGTCAGTGCTCGCATCGTAGAAGCAGACTGTGACTGAAACGCAAACAAGAATTTTAGAAGCTCAGCATTTGCTACTCAATGGCAATCCAGGCAAGGCCGAGGAGTTGATGTGCGCTTTGTTGTGCGCAGAGCCGAACAATTTTGAAGCACAATACGCTCTTGCAGTAGCGCAGCGCCATCAACACAAATGGGAGCTGGCGCTGTCGACTCTATCGCGAATATTGGATCTAAAGCCCCAATTAGGTCGGGTGCATCAGGAATTCGGCTACAACCAGTTGGCAAAGCAAGATTACACGCGTGCGCGCACTGCTTTCGAACGCGCAACCACTGTGGACCCTTCCTTGATAAACAGCTGGAAATGCTTGTCCAAAATCTACAACGACAGTAGCGACCACGCAAGGTTGGTGCCCGTGCAGGAAAAAATTGCCTTTTTAGAAGCACTTCCAGTTCAACTGCTCGTGGTGATGGGCTGTCTTTATGAGGACAGACTGGGCGAAGCGGAGCGGTTGTGCAAGAGCTTTCTTCGTTTCAACAAGATGCATGTGGAGGGCATACGACTTCTTGCCGAGATTTCAATCCGCAACAAGATTTACGACGAAGCCGAATTTCTTCTGGAAAGCTGCGTGGAGTTCTGTCCTGACCACCGTAACGCACGGATAGAGTACGTCAATGTACTACTAAAGGTGCAGAAATTTGCCGAGGCTCACAAACAGGCAGAGCACTTGCTCAACAATCACCCCAATGACACTGATATCATACAATCTCTTTATGCCTCTTCCTGTAGTGGGGTCGGTAAGACCGACAAAGCTATACAAAGCTATAAACTGTTGATGAAACACCACCCAAAGAATCACTTTTTCCCGGTTTCCCTTGCTCACGTATATAAGTCTAATGGTCATATGGATGAAGCTTTCGCACTGTACCGAAAGGCTTTCAATATTAAACGTGACCACGGCAATGCCTATTGGAGTTTAGCGAATACTAAGTCGTACCTTTTCACAGACGGAGAACTTGCTCAGATGGTTGATGTGGAATCGAACCCGGGAACTAGAGAGCATGACCGGATTCAATTATGCTTCGCCCTAGGTAAGGCATACGAAGATAGGCAGGTGTATGGCCGTTCATTCGGCTATTACAGAAAAGGTAATGCCGCTAAAATGCGGCAAGTTAAATTCAGCCGCAGACAGTTGCAGGTCAGGGTCAATAGTCAGATCGAAACGTGCACTAAAACCTTGTTTACCAGGAAGCATGGCCTGGGATTAGAGGCGCGCGACCCAATCTTTATCGTTGGACTCCCCAGAGCTGGCTCGACACTGATTGAACAGATTCTTTCGTCTCATTCGTTAGTAGATGGCACGATGGAATTGCACAACATACTGAACTTGGCCAAACGGTTACGCGGCCGTGCTGAAGCCAGAGAAGTGCCACCAAGATATCCAAAAATTCTAACGGAAATCGATGACAGTTACTTTCGAAGATTCGGCATACAATACATTAAGGATACTCGCGCCTACCGGGGCAAAGCACCGTTCTTTATTGACAAAATGCCCAACAATTTCTTCCATATCGGGTTGATAAAACTGATTTTGCCAAATGCTAAGATCATCGATGCACGGCGCCACCCCATGGCTTGTGGCTTCAGTAACTTCAAGCAACTATTCGGCGAAGGTCAAGAGTTTTCCTACGGATTGCGAGAGATAGGGGACTACTATCGACATTATATCATGCTAATGGATCATTGGGACCGTGTTTTGCCTGATTTCGTGCTGCGCGTACAGTACGAGGACGTCGTCGATAACCTAGAAGTACAGGCACACAGGATACTTGATTTTTGCGGTCTGCCTTTTGAACAGACTTGTGTCGAATATTACAAATCCGAGCGTAGCATCCGAACACCCAGCGCGCATCAGGTAAGACAGCCTATTTTCACGAGTAGCATTGAACAATGGCGAAATTTCGAACGTTGGCTAAACCCTCTCAAGGAAACGCTTGGAGACGAAACATTAAAGCGTTACCAAATCGATCACTGAATGGTTGTGATGGAAGATCGCAACTTATAGCCCTGTCCCTTCCGAAAACCGCATCCGCGGTCTTTCTATAGGCAAACAGGCTAAGTATGCGTGACTATCCCGGAAAGCAAAAAGGGTACGTTACGTTGTGCCGGGCTTGGACCAGTCATCGAAAATGTCATTAGCGATGCTTATAGCGATCCGTTCTGCAGCCTCTTTGACGGAGTCATGCGCGGGCATTGTCAGAGTAAATCGCCTTGAGTCGACCGGTGCGGTCTCTTAGCCTTCAGTGATGCAAAATCCCTTCCGTTATTTCAATAGCTCGCCCGAGGTCATCCGTCTCGCTGTGATGCTTTATGTTAGATTTCCACTGTCCCTGAGACAGGTGGAAGATCTGCTTCACGAACGGGGTATTGACGTCTCCTACGAAACGGTGCGGTGCTGGTGGAACCGCTTTGGCCCGTTGTTTTCTTCGGAGACCCGGAAACGCCGGGTTCGTCATGGATCCTATTCGCCGTGGCGCTGGCATCTCGATGAGGTGTTTGTCCGGATCAACGGTGAGACACACTATCTATGGCGGGCCGTTGACCATGAAGGCGAAGTTCTTGAGGTCTATGTCACGAAACGGCGGGATCACAGGCTGCGCTTGAGTTCCTTAGCCGTGCGATGAAGCGTTATGGCCGGCCGGCCACGATCGTTACGGACAGGCTAAAGTCATACAGGGCTGCGATGAAGGTGATCGGCAACGAGGACCGCCAAGAGATCAAGCATTGGCTCAACAATAGAGCCGAAAACTCACACCAGCCCTTCCGACGACGAGAAGGGGCGATGGCGCGGTTCAGAGACATCAAGACCCTGCAGAAATTCGCTTCCGTCCATGCCTCGATCTACAACCACTTCAACCACCAACGTCATCTCAACCGTCGCGATATTTTCAAACAAGCTCGAGCCGCTGCCCTGGCCGAGTGGCAGCAACTTGCTACCTGAGAGGCCTCCATTAGGAATACTTCTGCTCCGGCCCAGTAAGTCTGACAATGCCCAAGGGACTGATTCCACTCAATTCTTTTTCGGTCAGGCTCTTAGTTAGACTATAGAGTTTGATTTATGACTGACCTGCCACCAGACCAGATTTACTATGTCTCTCCGGAACAGATAAAAACGTGGTTCGATGAAGGATCCGCCGTCATCGTTGATGTCCGCGAACAGAATGAATGGGATGAAGGCCACATTCCCGGCGCAACACTAATTCCTTTGTCGACGTTTGATCCAAGTACCGTGCCTGACCCGGGTGACAAGCATCTCGTTTTTCATTGCCGCTCAGGAAGACGTTGCGGATTAGCCTCTGAAAAAATGGTCGAAGCGAACTACAAAGGCGTGATCAAACGCATGGAGGGCGGATTTTTGGCCTGGGATGCTGCCGGGTATGATAAGGAAAGCGGCTGAACGCCGGCGCTCCCATGATTGTTGTTCCCACCGAAGAAAACATTGTCGGACACGAAAGCGATCGCATATTTCTCGTTGTTGTTGACGACAGCGAGGAATTGGCAGCGGCCATCCGCTATACCTGTAACCGGGCGCGCCATACAGGCGGCAAACTTGCCTTGCTTTATGTGATTGATATGGAAGCGGAACGGGAGTTTCAGCACTGGCAGTTCGTCGGCGACCTGATGGAACAAGAAGCGCAAGAAGCAACCGAAAACATTCTCAACCGGCACACCCAACAGATACGCAAGGATTCAGGCGCGGAGCCCATTCAATTTGTCCGTAATGGCAACACCCGTGACGAGTTGTTTGCATTGGTGGAGGAGCATCCGGAAATTTCGATCTTGGTTCTCGGCTCAGCGCCCGGAGAGAAACCTGGGCCTTTGGTCGAAGCGGTCACGGGAAAGTATGCGGGCCAGCTCGGCATTCCCGTGACCGTGGTACCGGGAGAACTCAGTGAAGGCGAGATCGACCGATTGACCTGAGCCGCTGAAGGGCTAAATTCCAAATTCTAACCCCGGGGTAGGCCGTTTTTATCCACAGACACGGCGCGAAAGAACTTTTATGTCCCTTGAAGCCCTGTCTGAGAATGACGGCGTAGATACGTCCCCTCCCGTAGCTGATACGGTCAAGACAACCACCTGTTACATGTGCGCCTGCCGCTGCGGCATAAAGGTTCACCTCAAGGACGGACAGGTCCGCTACATCCAGGGCAATCGGGATCATCCGATTAACAAAGGCGTGCTCTGCGGCAAGGGTGCTGCGGGGATCATGAACCATCTCTCCCCTGCCCGGCTAAAGAAGCCTTTGAAGCGCATTGGTCCGCGCGGCAGCGGAGAATTCGAAGAGATCGAATGGGGCGAAGCCCTCGACACGGCAACCCGATGGCTCAGCGACATTCGAAAGTCCGATCCAAAGAAATTGGCATTTTTCACTGGCCGGGATCAGAGCCAATCATTGACGGGCTGGTGGGCAAAACAGTTCGGCACACCCAATTATGCAGCCCACGGCGGATTTTGTTCCGTCAACATGGCAACGGGCGGGCTGTACTCCATTGGTGGTTCCTTTTGGGAGTTTGGCGAACCGGATTGGGACCACGCCCGTTTGTTACTCATGTTCGGCGTAGCCGAAGACCATGACTCCAATCCCATTAAAATCGGCCTCGGCAAGCTTAAGGAACGAGGTGCCAAGGTCATTGCCATTAACCCGGCGCGAACGGGCTATGCTGCCATCGCAGATGACTGGATTGGCATTCGTCCCGGCACCGACGGTCTGTTTGTGTTGTCCTTGGTCCACGTCCTGTTGCGGGCTGGCAAAATCGATCTCGACTACCTTTTGCGTTTTACCAATGCGGCCTGGCTGGTGGTGCAGGCACCAGGAACCGATCAAGACGGACTGTTCCTTCGCAATGAAACCGGCACACCTCTGGTCTGGGACCGCGCACAGGGTCAAGCCGTTGCCCATGACACGGCAGATGTAAAGCCAGCCTTGAATGGTACGCATACTGTAAATGGGATAACCGCCATACCTGTATTTAAGTTGATTGCGGAACGGTATTCAGATGAGTCTTATGCACCGGCTGCTGTAGCCGAACGATGCGGCATTGACGTGCAGGCCATCGAGCGCATCGCGGCGGAGATTGCCGAAGCGGCGTTCGAACATCCCATCACCCTCCCTGTTGCTTGGACGGACAGCCAAGGTAACCACCTCGACACAATGACCGGCCGGCCGGTGGCTATGCACGCCATGCGCGGCATTTCCGCTCACTCCAATGGATTTCAGACTTGCCGCGCCTTGCACCTCCTGCAGATGATGATCGGCGCTGTGGATACGCCAGGCAGTTTTCGTTTCAAAACACCCTATCCCAAACCCATTCCACCGGGGCCGCTGCCCGCGGGCAAATCCCCACGAGCCGATACACCCTTGGAAGGCATGCCGCTCGGCTTTCCCAACGGTCCCGAAGACCTGTTGCTGGGTCCCGACGGCGCCGCCATACGCATCGACAAGGCCTTTACTTGGGAAAGTCCCCTCTCGGCCCACGGCGCCATGCACCGGGTCATTGCCGACGCGGCGGCGGGGGACCCCTACCCCGTCGACACGCTGTTCATGTACATGGCCAACATGGCCTGGAACTCGTCCATGAATGTCCAGGGCACGGTGGCTGCGCTCACGGCTATTGATCCTGAGACGGGTGACTACCGCATTCCCCACATCATTTACGCCGACGCCTATGCGTCGGAAACCATTGCCTATGCCGACTTGATTCTGCCGGACACCACATATTTGGAACGGTGGGATTGCGTCTCCCTTCTCGACCGGCCGATCGGAGACGCGGACGGCGCCGGTGATGCCATACGCCAACCGGTTGTCGACCCAGACCGGGACGTGCGCGCCTTTCAATCCGTCCTACTCGACCTCGGAGCACGGCTCGGGTTGCCTGGGTTCATCAATGACGACGGTACGCCCAAGTACCCGGGTGGATATGCGGATTACCTGGTTTATCACGAGCGCGCCCCCGGTGTCGGCCCACTCGCCGGATGGCGCGGGGAGGACGGGCAGTCGAGCGGCATTGGCACAGTCAATCCGCAACAGCTGGACCGGTACATTGAAAACGGCTGCTTTTGGTATGAAGAAATGCCGGAGAATGCCCGGTATTTCAAAATGGCCAATCGAGCCTACTTGCAATGGGCCGTCGGCATGGGTTTCCTGGCATCGCCTGAGCCCATCGTCTTCCAGCTTTATTCGGAACCGGTGCAAAAGTTCCGCAACGCGGCGCGAGGGCACGGCTCTGTCCAACCGCCTGATACTTTTCGGGCGCGCATCGAGCAATCGTTCGACCCCTTGCCCTTTTGGTCTCCCCCGTTGGAAGACGAAGCGGAAAGCAATCAAGATTTTCCCTTACATGCCCTCACCCAACGGCCCATGCACCACTACCATTCCTGGGGCTCGCAGAATGCGTGGCTGCGTCAGATCACGGCGCAGAACCGCTTGTTCATACACAAAGAGACTGCCGCAGGGCTGGGTATTGCCGATGACGACTGGGTGTGGGTGGAGTCCCGGCATGGCCGGGTCAAAGGACAGGTCAAACTTGTCGAAGGCGTCAACCGAAACACAGTCTGGACCTGGAACGGCATCGGCAAGCGCGCCGGCGCCTGGGGGCTCGCACCTGACGTACCGGAAGTCAAAAAGGCGTTTCTCCTTAATCACATCATTCCCGACACCCTGGACGGCACTCACAAGGGGCTTTCCAATTCCGACCCCGTTACCGGCCAGGCGGCCTGGTTCGACTTACGCGTGCGAGTGATCAAGGCCGCAGGCTCCGAAGCGGCGGAGACGGATTCTCTGTTTGATCCGCTCCCTACATTGCCCGGTGAAGAACAACGGCCAACCGTGCTCGATTTCGGCAAACGGTTTGAGACAAAACCCTCTTTGGAGTCCGGCGCATGACGTCCTTGCCGGAACGAACGCACCGCAAGCTCGGCTTGGTCATCGATCTCGATACCTGCGTCGGCTGCCAAGCCTGCGTCACCAACTGCAAAGAGTGGAACACCGGCGGCCATATGGCCCCGCTGACGGACACCAACCCCTATGATGCCAAAGCAGACGGGGTGTGGTTCAACCGGGTGCACACCTACGAAGTATCAACACCGGATGGGGAGAACCGCACGCTGCATTTTCCTCGCTCGTGCTTGCACTGCGAAGATGCGGCCTGCGTTACCGTTTGTCCCACCGGTGCGTCCTACAAACGAACCTCCGACGGTATTGTCCTGGTGGATGAAGACAAGTGTATCGGCTGTAAACTGTGTTCCTGGGCCTGTCCCTACGGTGCGCGGGAGTATGACGTGGTCGAAGGGGTAATGAAGAAGTGCACCCTGTGCATTGACCGTATCTATAACGAAAACTTGGAAAAAGAAGATCGGGTTCCTGCCTGCGTACTGACCTGCCCGACCGGTGCGCGCCATTATGGCGATCTAAGCGATCCTCAATCGGATGTGTCTCGTCTTGTTGCTTCCCGCGACGGCCAGGATCTCATGCCGGAACTAGGATACTACCCGACCAACAAATATCTTCCGCAACGGGAAAAAAGTACGGCCGAGATAAAGTCTCTTTCTCCAACGGAAGACATCAAAGGAGCCGATGGCGTTTTGGCCTGGGTCGACCGCATGCTCGAGCGGATGGGATAGCGGCCCGTGCATCCTGCAGCGTCCGTCATCTTTTTTACGACCACGTCCGGGGCGGGCTACGGCATGCTCGCCTTAGCCCCCTTACTTGCCGCGTACGGCCTTTTGCCGACGGACCGTTGGCTCGGTGTGGCTCTTCTTATTCCGGCTTTGGTCCTCGTAACCATTGGACTGTTGGCTTCGACCTTTCACCTCGGCCATCCGGAACGGGCCTGGCGGGCGCTCAGTCAATGGAAATCCTCCTGGCTGTCCCGCGAGGGCGTCATGGCCATTGTCGCGTATGCGCCTGCGTTGCTGTTTTCATACGGATGGATTGTTATGGCAACCGTCGACGGTCTTTGGCTCTGGGCCGGCTTTGCCACAGTGCTGACGTCTCTCGGAACGTTGTTCACCACCGGAATGATCTACCGCTCCCTCAATCCCATTCCGGCCTGGGCCACCGATTGGACCACAGCCGGTTACCTTGTGCTGGGACCCCTGACCGGCCTTGCTCTCATCGCCGCCATTGCCTCAGGTTTCGGTTTTCACCCCGCCCGGTTTCAAGTTTTGGGTTTGGTGCTCACCTTGGCCGCCGCGATCATCAAGAACGCATACTGGAAACGGCAAGAGACGGCCTTTGCCTCCGTTGACCCCGGTTCCGCAGTGGGCGCCAAGAACACCGACGTGCAAACCATCGAATGGCCCCATACGGAAGAGAATTTTGTCTTAAAAGAAATGGGCTACCGCATTGCCCGCAAACATGCGGACAAGCTGCGCACGTACGCAAGGGCTTTGCTATTGGGCGGCCCGCTGGTCACTTTGGTGCTTCTGCCCAGCCTGGTTCCGCTCCCCACTCTCGCTGTGCTCATGGTGCTGGGCGCTGGCATCACACTCATCGGCGTGGTCATCGAACGTTGGTTGTTTTTCGCCGAAGCCAGGCACGTGGTGACCGTTTATTACGGGACTTAGCGTGAATTTGGGCCGTTATTGGCCCATCAAACACTGCTCCCTTGTAATTTGTTAACCAATTTTAAGTATGTACGGAGTGGTGCTTCAGGTTTTGAGGGAGCGCGGAGCATGGCCACTGCCACATACAACACACGCTTCACCACCGGCGGACGTCTGGCGACGGTCGAGTTGTGGCTGCGCAAAAACGCCAAGAGCAAATGGAAGTTCAAGCTCGAAGACGTGTCTGATGATATGTCTAAAAAGACCTACGTCGTCATGTTTAATGACAAATCTGATTATGATCTGTTTCGTCACAGGTTCCCGCCAACCAAGGTCGCCAACCGGAATCCTGAACCCGGAACCGAAACGCCGGAGACGGAAGAGTCTCAGAATGCAAACACCAGCACACCACCAGAGCCGGAGAGTGATCCCCCGGCTGTCAAACCTGAACTGGGCACCTATTTAAAATATACCGCAGGCAATTTTGTCTCTGCCTTGGCCAAGGCGTTTGTCAGTAAGCCGACCGAACAGGAAGAGCAACAGGCTTCGACATTACCGCCCTCCTTCCGCTCCAACAGCGCGAAATCGTCCTCTCCGTCAACCTTGCCGCCACCTCCGCAAAAATCTTGAGGAAGTTTAGCCTCTCCCTGCTTCGGCCATGACTTCCTGGTTGGCCGGGCGGCCCGTGCAGGCACCGAGCCAGCCGGATGTTTTCGGATATGGTGAAAAATCATAAGCCACCATGCGCAGAGACCCGGCAACGCTGGAAACGTTGAGGTCAGCAATGGTGAATGTGTTGCCGCAGAGATAGGACTGCTTACTCAACACTCCTTCAAGCACTTCCAGTGGCCGGGGAAGTTGTTCCAGATGCTTTTGTGCGGCCGCTTCATCGCGTAAATTTTCAGGCTTGAAGATCCGTTCTATCAAAGCGCCGACGGCGTGCGGTTCCACTTCCGTCGCTGCAAATAATGTCCACTGCAAGCAACCCGCCCGACTGGCGGCGTCCTCGGGCCATAGACTTCCCTTGCCGTAGGTCATGGCCAGATAAACGTTGATGGCGAGAGATTCATACATACTAACGTCGCCATCGGTCATGGAGGGCACTTTGCCCGATGGATTGATAGCGAGATAGTCGTCGGTCTTTATTTCGCCGGAGACGTGATCTCGGACGTCGCGTTCGTACTCCAGTCCTAGTTCCTTGAGCGTCCAGAGATTGCGCAACGCGCGTGAACGGTCGCTGCCGTAAAGTTTTATCATGCTGCCCCCCTGATCTGTTTCATCATTTCCGCCGCTGCCGGCGCACGTGCGTTTTGAACTTTCTGGTTGGCCGGGCGGCCATAGGTCCGTGCATACCAGGCAGCCACGCCCGGCCACGGTGTCATGTCAAAGTCGGTGCGCTCCAAGTACTCCATAACGCAGGCGACATTGAGGTCGGCCACGGTAAACACATCCCCGGTCAGATACTCACCTGCAAACGACTGAACGAGCAAAGTCATTAAGGGTGCGGCCCGCTCGGCCGTGTCTTCCAGCAGATCCTGATCGCGCTCGTCCTCCCGCTTGAACACCACTTCGCGCAAACGGGTATAGGCCACTGGTTCCAGCTCCGCCGCGGCCCATAAGGACCACTGTATACAGCGGCCCCGGCCGGCATCATCGTCGGGCCAGAGGCCGCCGGTACCGTACTTCTGAGCCAGATAAAGATTGATGGCGAGGGACTCGGATATGACGGCGTCGCCGTCAACCAAGGTCGGCACCTTCCCGGCGGGGTTAATGTTCAAATATTCTGGCGAACGGTTTTCCTGCTTACCCCAGTCGAGAGAAATGTGTTCGTACGCAACGTCCAATTCTTCGAGCATCCATAGATTGCGCGTCGCCCGGGAGACGATGCTGCCGTAAAGTTTGATCATATGTAATAGGTCCTAGGCTGCCGCGGCCGTCTCGGATGACTTGATGTCATTGACCCTTTGATAAGCCGGCCGGTCGAGACAGGAAGTCAACCAGCTCGTGGTTTTTGGCCAGTTGGATAGGTCGAACTGTGTCCGCACCAGATAGTCGGCACAACCGACGACATTAAGGTCGGCGACAGTGAAGCTGTCACCGGCGAGATAGGCGCTGTTTGAAAGGGAAGCCTCAAGCACGTCCATCACTTTGGCTGTTGTTTCAGCCAACTTTTCCAGAACGGCCTCATCCGGTTTTTCCTTGAACAGGAATTCGATAAGACGTCCAACGGCGGGCGGTTCCAGTTCCGTCGCGGCAAACAACGTCCACTGCAAACAGAGAGCCTGCCCAGTCGCATCGTCGGGCCAGAGGCTGCCCTTGCCGTAGGTTTGGGCCAGATAAAGGTTTATGGCCAGGCTCTCGAACATGGCCACATCTCCATCGGCCGTATTGTCGGTGAGTGCAGGAATTTTGGCGCCCGGGTTGATGGCGAGGAACGTATCTGTCTTAACGGCGCCGGTTCGGTAATCGACCGGATCGTGGGTGTATTCCACCCCCAGTTCTTCCAGCGCCCACAGATTGCGCGACGCGCGTGAATTGGCCTTGCCCAGCAGTGTGATCATGAGATTGTTCCCTCAGGTGTTATATCTTTAGACCGAGTTTAGGGCTTGTCCCGAAGCCGCGCTATAGTTTGAGAGTGATGAAACCACCAGACTTGTTGACAATCGTTCGTGCATTGACCCTCGGTGCTATTTTGCTGTTGCCGACGGTGGTTGCAGCGCAAAAAACACTCACTATCGGCAGCCCCATGCTGCCGCCGACCCTAGGTAATCCCCATCAGAATGTGAGCCTGCCGGGCACCCTGCCCCTGCAAGCGGTGTTCGACTCTCTCACGCGCATCGGTGACGACGGATCTGTTGGTCCCGCTCTGGCGACGTCTTGGATGGTTGAAGATGAAAACACTTGGGTTCTGACCCTGCGTGAAAACGTGGTGTTCTCCAATGGCGAGCCGTTCAACGCCGACGCCGTGGTCGCCGCCATCAACTACCTTTTGTCGGATACGGGCAAAAGCGAAACCACGGGCACCCACCTCACCCGCATCAACGTCGTCGGCGCCCGGGCCACGGATGACCTGACAGTGGAGATCACCACGTCCCGGCCCAACGCTATCCTGCCCATTCATCTGGATTTCATTCGCATTCCTGCGCCGGTGCATTTCGCAACTCTGGGGCCGCAGGCATTCGCCCTCGACCCCGTCGGCGCCGGCCCGTTCGCGGTGGAGGCCTGGCAGGAAAACCGCATCGTGCTTAGCAAAAATCCCGCCACTTGGCGTTCGCCCAAGCTGGACCGGGTGACCCTTATTAGCGTGCCCGACGAAGCGGCGCGGCTGCAGGGTTTGCTTTCGGGTTCCCTCGATGTCGCTATGAACATCGCACCGGGCGAAAGAACGGTGGTCGAATCCGTTGGCGGACGGTTTGTCAGCTACGCCGAACCGAACGTGATTTACCTTCAGTTTGTCACTGCAAAAGAGTCACCGCTGACGGACGTGCGCGTGCGCCGGGCGCTCAACTACGCCGTCAACAAAGAGCTCATGCTCGATGTCCTTTTCGACGGCGCCGTCGCGCCCACCGGGCAGATCACGCACCCGCAAGCCTTCGGATTCAATCCGGATATTTCCGCCTATCCCTACGACCCCGAACAGGCCAAGGCTTTGCTGGCCGACGCCGGATACCCAGACGGTTTTGACATGGCCTCTTTGATGGCCGGCAACAACGCCAATGCAGATGAAATACAGCAGCTCATCGCCGCCGATCTGGCGCGGGTTGGTGTGCGCATGGAGATTCAACGCACCACCTTCGCCAAATACCTCGAATACATGTACCAGACCGGTTACCCGGACCCTTATGTTGCTTTCGCCATGTCGACCACCGGCTTCGATCCCATGCACGGCTTCCGCACCCGTTCGTGCCGGTGGATGACCCCTTACTTCTGCGACGAGGCCGCCGTGCCCATGATCGAAGCAGCAGAAAGCGCCGTTGATCCCGAAGACCGCCGGCGTTTGGTTGGTGCACTCTTGGCCCACGAATTCGACAACCCGCCGGGTATTTTCCTCTGGCAGAACCCGGCCTTCGACGCCGTGGCCGCGCGGGTGACGGGCTACACCGTCACCGCCGACGTGGTGCCGTTTGATGAGTTGAATGTGGAGGAGTGATTCCTTTTACGTCGCCTTGATCCCCCAATCCTTCGCCCAGCCCAAACCTTCACGCGTGCCGTTGCGCGGGTTGTACTCCGCCCCCACCCAGCCGTCGAAGCCGTTGGCGTCCAGGAGATCGAACAGGTACGGCCAGTTCAACTCGCCCAAGCCATCCGGCTCATGACGGCCAGGCACGCAGGCGATCTGGATATGGCCGATGAGGTCCATGTGGGCGTCGAGAAAGTCGGCGATGGCGCCTTGCGCCAATTGCGCCTGATAGATGTCGTAGAGAATCTTGAGGTTCTTTGCGCCCACCTCTTGCACCACCTTCACCGCATCGTCGGGTCGGATGAGAAAGTACCGGTCGATGACAATGGGCTCGATCAGAATAGTGACATCTTGTTCGGCCGCCATGTCGGCCGCCATCGCCAAGTTACGTATGTACACATCAAAGGCCGCATCCCACTGGTCTTCATCCACCATGGCGGCGAGGACATGAATGTTCGAACACGCCACCACCTCGGCGTAGTTAAGAGCCACTTCGAAGGAGTCGCGGAAGTCCTGTTCCCGTCTGGGCAATGCGGACAATCCCACTTCGCCGCCGGCGTAATCCCCAGGCGGTGCATTGAACAACGCCATGGTGAGTCCCGACGATGCAAGAGCATCGCTGACCTCTTCCGCCGGCTGATCATAAGGAAACAGACACTCCACTCCCTTAAAGCCGCACTCAGTTGCCGCCGGAATCCGTTCCAGAAACGGGTGTTCGGCAAAAAGATGGGAAATGTTGGCAGAGAAACGGGGCATGGCGGGATTTACCTCAAGACGCAGCTTGCTTCAAAACACCGCGGATTGCATGGGCGATCTCGGCCGTAGGATTAAGCGGCGGGTGAGACCAATCCTCCAGCGTGTCACCAAGCGGTCTGGCGTACCCAAGGTCATACAGCTGTTGGTGCAAGCGCGCATGCTTGGCGCTGACCGATTTGGCTGGCGCATAGATGTAGACAGGCTTATCCGTTGCACAGGCTTCCGCGCACATGGTGACGGAATCACCGGTGACGACAATCACGTCGGCCAAAGCGAGAAATCCGAGATAAGGATTTTCCCCCTCAGGCTGCCACACATGAACATGACGCGGTTCGGGAATAACCTGCATCATGGCCAGTTCCGCCGTTCGCCCGGTGCGCCGAGACGTACTGAGCAACACGGACCCGCCGGTCTGCTTGACCAGATCCGCTACCCGGCTGCCGAGATCAAATGCGCGGGCGCGGGGAAACGGCCGCCGCCGGGTGGCCCCGCCGACGATGACGGCGATCAGCGGCCGCGGCAAATCGGAGAAGCTGGATTTCCAGCGCACGGTTTCCTGGGCCAACAAGCCCGGCGTGATACGGGACGGTGCTCCGGTCATGGTCATGACATTGGGCCGGGATTTGATGCGGGGATTCGCTCCGGTTTTGAAATCATGGTCGGGCACGACGATGAGATCAAAATCCGTTGCTCCCACCCGGCCGGGAAACATGATCTGCACAAGATGGGTTCGTCCTCCGCCCTCTCTCAGCGACTGTCTCTTGATCCAACGGGCGACAGGAACGGCGCGGCGTCCGGCGGCGACCACCACTTCCGGCCAAGGCGGCGCCAGAACAGCCCGGCTGTTATCGGTCACGCCGGCCAATGTCGCCCTGCGAACGATATTGGGCAGCCGTGCCCAGCCCGTGTAGCGGATGGCCTTCTCTTGCACCGGCCAGCCACCGGTAGTGTTCAGCGCATCGGTGACGCCGAGCACCTGGGCGTTATTGCCGGGCCGGTCATCGGTCAAAGCCCAAACGGATTGTGCAGCGGGTTCAGTCATTGGGTCATGGACGTCGGGCAGTGAAACAGAAGGCATTGTGGCGTGGCGGGCAACTCAGTAAACAGAGGGATCATGCGTTCGTAAAGCCAGCTGAAAGATCTTCATATAAATGACATCCGATGTTTCCCGCCCCGGCGGAGCCGCCAGGACCCCGCGCCAGCAAACCGCCGCCAAGACCGTCGCCACATTCCTCCTTGAGACCAAGGCCGTCAACTTCAGGCCTGAGGAGCCCTACACTCTGACCGCCGGCTGGGCGAGCCCGGTGTACATCGATTGCCGCTGGCTGATCTCCTTTCCCCGGGCACGGCAGACCATCACCGAGTTGGCGCGGGAGGAAATTGAGCAGACCATCGGGCTCGACAATCTGGACACGGTGGCCGGGGGCGAAACGGCGGGCATTCCCTACGCGGCGTGGATCTCCGACGCACTGATGCTGCCCATGCAGTACGTGCGCAAAAAGCCCAAGGGCTTCGGCCGTATGGCCCAGATCGAAGGCCAACTGGAAGAAGGCTCCCGGGTACTGCTGGTGGAAGACCTGGCCACCGACGGCGGCAGCAAGCTTGCATTTGTCAAAACGCTTCGGGAAGCCGGCGCAGTGTGCCATCACACCTTTGTGGTGTTCTTTTACGGTGCCTTTCCTGGAGCGCTCGACACTCTGCAAAAAGAAGATGTCTCGCTGTTGTACTTGTGCACCTGGGCGGATGTGCTGGCGGCAGCGGAAGAAGGCGACCACTTCGATAAGGATAAAATTGCCGGGGTGCGTGACTTTCTCAGCAATCCCGTTGGCTGGTCGGAAGCCCACGGCGGACGCGGCGCGGACGGGTGACGCTTATGGCTAGGGCTAGTTTCAGAGTAAGACGCGCAACCAAGCGGGACTTGCCGGGCATCCTCAAACTTGCCCGCCAGTGGTGCAGAGAAGATGGTGAAAGACTGCCGAAACAGATATCACCCGTCGTTGCGAAGTCATGTTTTGGAAGAGCGAAGACGAGCACGATGCTTGTGGCCGAAGACAGCGATGGTCTCATTGGGTACGCCTATTTATTTCCGACGCACGAGATTAGTAGGGGGCGTCCCGACCTGATGCTTCAGGACTTATACGTCACCAAGAAAAAACGCAGTCTTGGAGTCGGTGACAAGATGATGTCGGCTATAGCGAAATTGGCGAAGCAAGAAGACGCAAGCGCCGTCTATTGGATGATCAGAAAGAAAAACAAGCGCGCGCAGAAGTTCTATACTCTGCAAGGTGCGATCACCGTAAACGTTGGTGTACTGAACTTAAAAGGAAAAGCGCTTTCAGCGAAGGCAAAGCAGTTCGATAAAATTTAGAGCGCTATTGATCTTTTGGTTGGAGTTTCACCATGTCAGAGTTTGTTCCACCGCAAGACCCGAAAATCGAATGGGCCAGTGATGTGGCGGCGGAGATGCTGCGCCGGGTGGGGCTGAAATACATCAGTCTAGTTCCCGGAGCGAGCTTTCGTGGCCTGCATGACTCCATTGTCAATTACCTCGGCAACGAAAATCCAGAGATGGTGTTGTGCCTGACCGAACAAGCCGCCGTCGGTATCGCCCACGGCTACGCCAAGGTGACGGACAAACCCATGGGCGTGGCGTTGCACGCCAACATCGGGGTGATGCACGCGGCCATCAATATTTTCGACGCATACACAGACCGCATGCCCATGGTCATCATGGGTGCGACCGGCCCGGTGGATGCGGCCAAGCGACGCCCGTGGATCGACTGGATCCATACCGCTGCCGACCAAGCCGGCATGGTGCGCGACTATCTCAAATGGGATGACCAACCTGCATCGGCGGAAGCCATCGCAGAATCCGTTCTACGCGCCCATGTCATGGCGTCGACCGTCCCCATGGGGCCAACCTATGTGTGTTTGGACTCCGCCCTGCAGGAACAGCCGCTTGAAGGCCCGGTCGCGTTGCCGGACGCGAAGAAGTTTCCGGTGGGTGCGCCGCCGGGACCGGACGGCGAGAGTCTTGCGCGCGCCGTAGATGCATTGAGCAACGCAAGCAAAGTCGTGATCCTGGCCGGGCGGGTCTCGCGCAATGAAGACGATTGGAACCGGCGCATTGCTTTGGCGGAACATTTGAACGCCAAAGTTTATACCGCGCTCAAAATGGCGGCGGCCTTCCCGGCTTCCCATCCTCTTTGTGAGGGCATGCTGCCGTTGTTCCAGACCAAGGATCATTTAAAAGCGCTGTGCGAGGCAGACGTAGTACTGAGTCTGGACTGGCTCGACTTGAAAACCATCGTTGAAGCAGCAGGGCGTGCCGACGACGACAGTCTCACCGTCATCCATGCCTCTCTCGACCGATATGCCCACACTGGTGCGGTGATGGATTACCTGGGTCTGCCCCGTACGGATATCATGCTGCTGGCTGATCCGGATGCGACGACAAAGGCGTTGTTGAATGCTCTCGGCGCCAAGGACTCACCGTCCGATTTCGCATCCCATCCGGGCAGTCATACCCTGCCTGACTCCAAAACCATCTCCATGACCCATTTGGCGCAGGCGGCTGCAACAGCTCTGGAAGACCGTAAAACATGTTACGCATGCTTACCGTTCGGTTGGCCAGCAGCGACCGTGCCCTTCGATCATCCGCTGGATTATTTGGGCGCTGACGCGGGCGGGGTCATCGGCGCCGGACCGCCTTTTGCCATCGGAGCGGCACTCGCCATGCAGGACATTGATCCGGACAGGCTGGTGGTTCTGGCTACCGGCGACGGCGACTTGCTCTCAGGTATGGCCAGTCTTTGGACCGCGGGTCAGCGCAAACTGCCCATGCTTGCCGTCATCAACAACAACCGCTCGTTTCTGAACGACGAACGGCATCAGGACCGGGTCGCGCAAGCACGCGGCCGTCCGAGAGAGAATAAATGGGTGGGCCAGCGGCTGGATGATCCGCCGCCCGACCTCTGCGCCATTGCCAAAGCCCAAGGCTGGGCCAGCGTCGGACCCGTGGCGTTGCCGCAAGAACTGCCCGAAGCCTTTGATCGGGCGTTAGCCTCTATCGCCAGCGGACGCCCGACCCTGATCGATGTGCTGGTCGATCCGGACGCATAAAAAAACTCCACAGATCAGTTGATCTGCGGAGCTGGACGTCCCTGTTTGAGTTTGGCTTCTTGGTGAGCCTTTGGGAGGAGAACGCCGCGCTCTTTTACGAAGCGCGGTGCCCCCATCCAGAATTATTATTCGACGACTAAGTTTTCGGCAGAACTTTTACCGTTCTGGCCTTGGACCAGTTCATACTGAACCCTCTGACCTTCATTGAGAGAAGACAAACCAGCCTTCTCAACAGCTGAAATGTGCACGAAGGCGTCTTTTCCACCTTCGGTCGGTTCGATGAATCCATATCCCTTAGTTCGATTGAACCACTTGACGGTTCCGGTCGGCATGTTCGTTTCTCCAGTATTACACACGTGTTGGCCCTGCACGGTTAGGTACAAGACCGGGTTACGATCACACTCTCCGGGATGATTTAAGCGAGCAGATTGGACCGGCTGCGTAAATTCTTAAGAAGCAATGCGACGCGCACCCAGGGTGGTAAAGGGGGTTCGGGCGGGAGTCAATAAAATGGCTGATTCTTTGGCCTTTGCAGGATTCGCGCTGTTTCGGTCATGAGGTATTTTTATTATTACTTATCAATACGTTACAGAGATTGTCGCGGTCACATTGCCGTCAAAGGTCACCGATGACCACTGTGTCATGGAAAGTCTGAGCCTCGCCACCGATCTGATTGATGAGGTCGTTAATGTGCCTTTCAGTGGCCGTTTGCCAAACGGCCCGCTGGTTCGGTGACAGATCATGCACAGTGGCGCCACGCATTCGCAATCTTTGCAGGTCGTTGACGATCCATTCCCATAGGATTGTACGGATAAAGGTCACTGGCGGCATGGAATCAGTAATTGCTTTTTGCACCATTGGTGACAGATCGTCGAACCAGGATTTATGGGCCACTGTAACACCGGCTGAGTAAGCGTGGCGGGTCAGGGTCAGATGCGGCGCCTCATCGTCCAAGCTGGCAACTGCGTAAATCATGGTACCGGTTTCCCCACCGGAGATGAGTCCGGTTTGCAAACCAGTCATAACATCGGCGAAGGGAATCTGAATCATGTCGGCACCGATGGCTCTGATAAAGGCTTGCGACGCCGGTGATTGCAAGGCGCGTAGGCGTACACCGCGTGTGGACTCAGTGTTGGAAGGGCCGTCTGGCCATAGAGGTTGAACCAACCTTCGTCGGAGAAAGCAAAGAAGTGAAGGTCTTGCGCCGCCAAGAGCTCCTTCATTAACGGGGTGATGTGTTCGTCGAGGACAAAATCCACTTCGTCCATGGACGAAAACAGAAAAGGGGCACGGAGAATATCGAATTCAGGCAATACGGCGGACACACCGCTGGCTGTAAATGACGCCACCTGCACACGCCCACGCCGTAGCGAGCGCATTAGAATTTCCTCCGGCCCAACCTCACCCCTTATGAGCAGCTTGATTTCTAAACCCGGTACCGATTTTTCACGCCGGTTTTCCGCAAAGCGTTGAAGGTACTGATCGAATGGATCACCGGAAAAGGTGAGCGCTCCGACAGTGCCTTCTTGCCCATCCACTGAAGCGATGTGAAAGAACGCGACAGTACAAAAGGCTAAAAGCCGTTTCACGCCGATCCGTCTTCAACGGAAGAAAGGAAACGATCAACTACGTCGACATAGGCCTTGTCCGCGCCCAGCGTGATCCGCCGCCGTCCCGGGCGATGGGCATCGAGAAGCGCCAGGGCGGCTTCGCGTTCCGCCGTGCCGGTGGCCCGGGTCAGGCAGGCCCCGACCAGGAGCCCGTTGCGGTTCTCCATTAACACGTGGCCCATGAAGGCCATACGCGAGGACTGGCCATTCCCCTTGACCGGCAGGATTTCGGCTGTCTGAGCCAACTGCGCAGCTGCTCCTTCCTTTCCGGCTAAATTGACCCAAACCGGTGTATCGATGATTCCGGGTACGATGGTGTTGATACGAATTGGCGCATACTCCAGTGCCCACACCCGGCTCGCAGCTTCTATGGCTGACCCCACAGCCGCATAGGCTGAGGTGCCTGGCAAGGGTTTTTGCGACACGGTGCCCGAGAACAACGTTATGGATCCAGTCTTGGCGATCTGGCGCGCACCATATTTGACTGCGTACGTCTGGCCCCAAAATTTTGAGTCCACCAGCGCTGCAATGTTCTCTGATTTTGACTCGCCTAGAGGACCGAGCGTTGCTCCGGCAGCGGACACGACGAGGTGATCAAAAGATCCCACCTCGCTAAAAAACTGCTCAACCTCTGCTTCATCGGTTACATCCAAATGGTGTAGCTGAGCCTTAATATTGAAAGTCCGTGCTACGGTTTGAAGAGCATCCAAGTCTCGATTGGCCAACACCAGTTCTGCACCGGCTCCATTGAGTAAACTTGCGGTCGCCAATCCGATTCCCGATCGGGCGCCGATGATGACGACTTTGTCATTGCGTATTGAGTCAAACATTGAGAACTCTCTTTGCTTTTATTTTCCATGGGTCAAATCAAGACTTGAACGACACCAGTGCCCGCACTTCAACACTCTCGCGCGGCGGTGTTTTATTGGTTGCTTCAGGGTCGTCGAACGCTGTGTGCGCATTGAAACGCGCACGCCCGTCGGTGGCAGAATCAAAGGTCTTGATGAGCAAAGCTTCATCACGACTCATTCTTGGGAAGTAGAACCAGCGTTGGTTTGGATTGTGGGCGATATGATAAATCTCGCCGACACGATCGGGATAGACGAGATCGGTAGCTAGAAAATCTTCAGGATCAATACTCGTGGAATCTGCCAGGGCAAGATGACCAGTCTCAACCGGCCGGCCGATTGAACGCCACACATTTATTATTGCGTAGCGATGACTGAGATATTCCTCGACTTCGTGCTCGTCAATGAGATCGAACACGCGCTGGCGTCCCGAAAGAACCGTGTAATCGTTATGGGCAACATGTACGGGCGAGCGCACATCCGTTCCACTTTTTTGCACGTGTTTTTCTGAGCGCAGTGTGTGGTCAAATATGGTCACACGTGTTGCGCCAGTCGCAGTCTTTACTAAGTCTTCGACCTCTGGGTAATAGATGTTTTGTACGCTTTCGTTTTTGTAGAAGTTTGGAACTTTTGAAGTATGTGCTCGTAACTCAAAGCCTTCTTTGTCGAGCGAAAAAGTGTCCCTGGCCGGGCGGCCGTCGGTGATCATCACGGCATGACACGCTAAAGACCCGCTAAACTTAGAAGCCATGGCGCTGGGCTTCGATGCATAAACAAATCGTTTGTCCCCACCTTTCACACCAAACTTCAGGAGAGCCTGAAGAGTTCGCGGATGGTCAACCGGTGGTGAAACGGTTTTGGTCGAACGGTCCTTCCAAATAGAGTGGAGAGCTTTTACGGACGGTTGTGGCAGGCGTAAGGCAGTGATGTTCATAACGCTTCTCCTAATTAATGTTGTGTTTAGTCGTGAAGATGGAAGACCTTGTTCATGACCTTCCAGTCGTCATCGATCATGAGCAGGGTGAACAAATCGGTGAACCTATGGCCCGTCCAATTCTCGAGTTCGAGTTTTACGGTGGCGACCGTGCCATTGAGGTCGATGCTTGCAATGTGAGCTTGCAAATCCTTGGCTGGTCCGTTGTCGTCGTTCCATTCATAGAGATTCTCAATGGGACCGGCGAAAAGGTCTTGGCCGACGTAGCCGAATACGGTCGCGGCTTCGTGAAACGCTGGTTTCATGTCATCGCCTTTGCCAGTGACGGCGCCGTCAATGTAATGGCGCAGGGTTTCTGTGATCGCTTTGTAGTCTTTGGCGTGTACCAGGACTTCACCCATGAGTTTTCTCCTTCAACGTTGAACCAGGGTTTGTTGGTAAATCTGGGCGCACCCTAGACTGTGCGAATAAAGACAGATATATTTTAGTTTGCACATTTTATGTGCATAAATACACATATCAAATCGGCCCGGAAAGGAACCCTTCGGCCCTATGAACTGGGATGATTTGCGCTTTTTTCTTGCCCTGGCACGGGAAGGCTCAGTCAGTGCCGCGGGCCGATCATTGGGTGTGCGGCACACGACGGTGGCCCGCCGCATCACTGCCCTAGAGGCACAACTCGGCGCGCGATTGTTTGACCGTCTTTCCGACGGTTATGCCATGACCCAGACAGCCGAAAATATTTTCGACCACGCCCTCGCCATGGAGGCCCGTGTTCAAACCGTCGACCGGGAAGTATTCGGCAAGGATGCCGCTCTTGCCGGCCCGTTGAAACTCGCCGTGGGGCCTCAGGTCGCAGAATATTTGCTGGCTCCCAATCTCAAAGCATTTACCGATAAGTATCCGCAAATTGATGTGCAGCTGCTCACCTCTCCTGCGCTTGTCGACTTGGCAGCACGTGAGGCTGACATCGCCATAAGAATGACGCCGAAACCGCCTGACTATCTCATTGGACGCAAGGTCATCGATCTTCACCACGGCATTTACGGAACCGATCGTACTCTCAAAAATCCATCTGGACCCGTTGACGTCATATTGTTCCAAGGGGACCCGGAGCGCCCCGAATGGGTTTCAAAGTATTTTCCGAACGCTCGCGTCGTTATGAGGGTTGATGACGTGGGACCTATGATTGCAGCCGTCCGCAATCATGTAGGGATTGGTCGGATTCCCTGTTTCATGGGAGATTCAGAAATAGAATTCCGGCGTATGGATGCCGTGCTTACACCTTCGACGTGGGGCGTATGGATTCTAAGCCATACGGATTTGCGCGATACAGCCCGAGTTCGCGTGTGCCGCGAGTTCTTGCGTGAAATGCTGGAACAACAACGACCACTTTTTCAAGGTGAACTGTCAAAGTACATCTAAGGTTTTTTTGATCCTTCAAATCGGCGGATCGTCCAGAAAGCCGGGATAGGTGTCTTCGACCCAGGCACGGATGTCGTCGGGTGCGTCCTCTTTTGCGCGGCGGAGTTTCTGGCCGTAGGTCTGCCAGGTGAGAATGCCTTTTGAATTGTCGTATCCCATCCAGGGCCGGAAGTTGCCTGGGTTCTGATAGTTCATATTGCACGGGCGGAAGTCGGCATCATCATCCGCCATGGCGGCGGCATCGCCAGTGAACACGGTCAGTGACGAGCCGGTCGAGACTTGGCCGGGAAAACGGCTGCGTGACTTCACCACGAAATTTTCCATTAGATACACATTGCTGCCGACCACCTGCGCATCGCTGATACCGCCTTCAAAAGCCAAGACGCGATCGTTCTCTTCACGATGCATGCCGTCGGCGGTAACGGTCTCATGGTTAAGAGAGACGATGTGGTCCGGCTCGGAGGTGTGGCCGTTGTCCGGGTTGACCCACTGGGTCAGGGGCGCGCCTGTGTCTTTGTCGCGGAAGGTGCCGCGGCCGGTCATCTTTTGATCTAGTGTGCCGTCAGCATTGCGGGTGACGCGCTGAAAGGTTAGCCCCTCCACCAGGGCGACAACCTTGGCAATGTCGTCGTTCATCTTGGCCCAGACATTAGCCTTCCACCACCACAGAGCCAGTTCCCCGTCGGCGTTGCCGCGCATGCGGGCGTAAAGCTCCAGTTTGTTGGCAGGGTCGGTGAGATCGATAGATGCGCCTACGCGCGGTGCGGTACCGGCAGCGGCAACGACCGCTGTTGTCGCCAATGCTGTGCGTCGGGTGATGGCCATTGTTGCTCCTTATTGTTCCGGTGTGGGCTCGATGCCTAGAACTTCAAGTTCTTCCATATTGCCCCACATGGGACCGTCCTCAGCAAAGCCGATGACATTGCCGTCGGGATCACCGATGTAAACCAGGGGAACACCACCGGGGCTATCATAGGGTTCGATAAACGACGCCCCGTTGGCTTCAGCCCGCGCCACCACTTCAGCCACATTGTCGACACCAAAGATGACCATGGCGGGTGACTGTTCCCGTGATGTGCGGGGCGGATTTTTCGGTGCGTCAGGATCAAGATGACCCAATTCCATGGCCGCACCGCCACCAGCGCGCAAGCCAATTATCTTTTCCGACGACGCCCATTCCTGAAAACCGAGGGCACGGTAAAACACTTCCAGACGGTCCCGGTCATGGGAACGGATCACCACCCAGCCGATGCCTTTCATGCGCGGGGTATCGGCAGCAAAGGACAGCTCTTGAGGAAGTGCGGTCAGCAAAACTACCGATAAGGCGATAGAAAAGAGTTTAATCATTGCTATGGCTCTGTTCGTAATGACGCCGCAAGAGGTCGGCGCCGTAATCCTGGCCGGGCTGGCGCAGTATGGTGTGGATGTGATTGGGATCGTGTTCGCGAATGCCTTGCTGAACGCGGCCAATATTGAGGGTGTGATCAAACTCGATCAGCACGGATGGCCCGTGGATACGGTAATAAAACGGTCTGCCGGCTGTCGTTTCACCCATCCAGGCAAAGTGCAAGGAGTCCGGTCCGTCTGCAGCGATGCGGGCAAGCAGCGGATCAGCCGCTTCGGGCTCCATGTTGCCCACGTACTCTTCGATGAGCGCATGCAGCATGGCACGTTGCTCAGCCGTCATATCCGAAGCTTTGAGTCCAGCGAATTCCTGAAGGGCATCACCCCGCTCTGGCCCGGTAAAGATTTCTTCGGGCAGCGTTTCGCTGAGAATGGCACGGCTGCGCTGTGCGCCATCCAACGCATTCACCAAGGCCAGAGCTTTGTCTTCTTCCTCGCCCAAGATGCGCCAGCCGGCGTAAGGCCCGTCCGGTATCTCATTGGGTTGTATGCCGACAAAAGCAGGCGTGACTTCCACCTCGCCGTTGGCCACGGTGAAGTTCAAACCGAGATGATGGCCGTCCAATTGCCAACCCCAAGGCGCATCCCCTTCCGGGTCACCAAAAATCCCAAGCCAATAAAACCCGTAGCCGCGATTAACGACGGCCTGAATTTCGGGGTCAGGCAGTTGTTCAAAGAGATAGTCGTCCACCCACATAATGCCGACGGCTTTCTGGTATCCCTGGCTGGACAAACCACACTGCATCAACCGGTGACCCAGCTTGCGCTGATCTTCGGTCATGTTTTCAAACGGTGTCCCCTCTTCGCGGTGCCGGGCGCCGGGCAAATTGGTCCATTTCTTGCGGCCTGCGTGGTCGAACGGCCGCACGGCCTCGGCACGTTGGTCTTCCGACAAGGCCGCCAAGAAAGCAGTGGCCGCAGTTTTGCAGGACTGGGCGACGGAGTCGTGGCCGGCGGCGATTGCCAAGTCACTTATGCGCACCGAACAATAGAAAAATGCAGCCGCCAGAACAGAGGCCCGAACGGCAATCTTCGAAATGGCGTTCATGGCCAATGGTCCATTGCATTTCGCCAATTTTGCCATCCGATTGGCGCAACATCGTAGAAATTCGATCATTCGTTTTTCCATCGTATCGCCTCCAACACCTTAAGTCTTTTGTCATCACCAGATTGCGCAGTGAAAACGTGATAGTTTATACTGGGAAAGTCGTTGGCTACACCTCCAATCGTTCCTTCCCACCAATCAGCGTTTTTGCGCTGAGCCTTGTTCAAATCAATTATGAAAATGCACAGACGAATACAATTCTCAAAAGCCTCCTTAATGAGCCATGGAATGTCTTTTTCGGAAAAATATTCCAACAAGCCTGCAACGCAGACCGCATCTGTTGCTTGTTGGGTTTGTTGACCGGAGTCAAAAGTTAACTGCGTCAGGGAATTCAATCCAAAGTACGACTATACTCCTTCGTAGGTTCGCGGAGACTCTGAATCCTTCAAGATAATAGATTGGATATAGCGGTACGGATTGGGGGTACCCAGATCTGTCATTGACTGGCATAGATTTAACTGAAGTAGTTCATTTATTTTAGTAAGAAACAAAAAGAAAATGTCTAGTTTTTGCACCTTGTCAATTTTCGCCCCTTCTTCAAGAGCTTTAACCCAGCTTTTCCTTATTACTGAGAGTGTTTGTTCAAAATCTGGCGACCGCTGTTCACGCGAGTAAGATGGATAGTGATAGAGTCGGTATGATTGTGATCCGACGAATGATTTTTGATCGCGTTTCATCTCCTCTAAGTCGGCCGCAAAAATGGCGGCGGTTCGACTCTTCCGGTTGCGCCCCTGATTGCTATTGCCAATCCAAATATCTGCTTCCGGATCTCGGTTCTTGGAAATTTTAGGACCTTTGGGAATCTGGTCTAAACGGCCCCACTTGCACGTCCCTTCATGTTCCAAATAGGCGCGATAAAAAGACGTTTGACCGAAACCTCGTGGTTTTTCTTTGGGCTTAAGAGAATCAATGTGGGCTGCCCACGAATTCAAAAATGCTGCGGTGGACTCAGTTAATGAAAAGCCCATGTAGGCACCGAGAACGCGGAATTTTTCCTGCGCTCCTTCGCGAAAAAAAATAGACACATCGTGTGACCGGACAATGTCAATGAAATCGTCCAGTGGCCGACGGAAATACAAATCTATGTCGGCGTGAATGAGACCCGCGTAACCTGCAGCTTTTGCTTCCGCAGCGATTCGGGTCACACTACGATAGCGTTCCTCTACAGACATGAGAATTTTCCATTTGTAATTCTCATTGCTGGTTACAACGTTTTCGACCTCATGCTTCCACCGGCGAATGGTTTCGACACCGACATCCAGCAAATCGGTATAGTGTGACAAGTCGATTGGTCTATTGCGTAAGTCAAGGTTCTCGTACGAGGTGCGTAACCTTTCAGTTTGCTCGTCGTTAAGGTCTAATGTTTCAAGTATGATGTGAAGGTCTTCTCCGTGATGAAATTTAAGCGAATCTACAAATGTCTCCGCAAACTCGTAGAGGCCGTCGGAGAAAAATGCGTATAAACAGATATCTCGCATTCAAAAGCATCCATAGATAAATTGTGGAGCACCCGGCTCTTAACGAAGACTCACGTACAGTACAGACCTATAGACTGCTACGTTACTGAGGAAATGATGGGCGACACAAGCCTTACTACGAAATCCAGACCCAGTTCAAAAGAAGTAACCGATAGCGCAATTTGCTTCTGCGTACTTGCGAACCGGAGTTCAAACACTTATCAATCGATACATTATATAGTTTGATGATATTCACACTAAGAGCCTGACCGAAAAAGAATTGAGTGGAATCAGTCCCTTGTGATTCCCTTGTTGTGTTCGCCAGCAAGGAGGATAACAAGATGTGGACTGACGCCACTCGTGAGAAATATGAGCGCGAGGCGCACCGCTACGCAAGCGATCTGAGCGATACCGAATGGTGCGTGATCGAACCCCATATGCCGCCCGCAAGGGCTCTGGGCCGCCCGCGCAAGACGGATATGCGGGAAGTGATGACCGCGATCCTGTACATGGCCCGCAGCGGCTGCCAGTGGCGCATGCTGCCCCGAATAATCCCCTGTAGCGTTGACTTTGAGCAGTCCGGGACGATCTCGGTGTAGACCTGCCCTTCGCGTTCGAAGATCCCGAAGACGACTGTCTTGCCATAGGCTCTGCGTCCGAGCTTGCCTTTAACGCGTCTGGCACCGAAGAAGCTCTCATCGACCTCGACCACGCCGAAGAACGGGCGCTGTGCTTCGCAAGCCGCGAAGATCCGCTCCCTCAGGCCGCGGTAGATCCGGTTCACAGTGTTGCGATTTACGCCGCAAATCGCGGCCGTTTGCAGCGCCGTGAGATCAGCGGCAAAGCACTTCACGACAAGGCGAATCTGAGCTTCAGAAAGTTTGGAACTTTTCGAGTATCGGTTTTTCATTACCATACAGAGCTTTATGCCGTCATCGGCTATGCTCTGCTAGGCAAGACCCTTGAAATATTTGTCACCGCATCCACGGGGGGAGCCATATTGGGAGAAGCGATACCACCGATTCATGAAGACATACCAGCGCGACCTTTGTCCCCTTATGGGGCATCAAAACTAGCAAATGAAGGATACGTCTCGGCCTTTGCAGGGGCATATGGTATGGCCACGTCCGCCCTGAGGTTTTCTAACGTCTATGGCCCAGGTTCCTTTCATAAAGGAAGTGTCGTGGCTCACTTCTTCAAAAGAATACTGAATGGCCAACCTCTGGAAGTTTTTGGTGATGGAATGCAAAAAAGAGACTTCTTGTACATTGATGATTTGACGGACGGAATTATCAAAGCCCTCAACAAGAAAGTGACTGGGATTATTCAATTTGGTTCTGGCCAACCAACGTCTATCAACGACTTATTGACGAAAATCCGCACTATCGTTGGCGAAGAGCGTGATATCGAAGTTGAATACAAAGAATCGCGCCCGGGAGAGATCTACGAAACATGGTGCGACATCAGCAAAGCACAATCCGAACTTAATTTCGCGCCCGCCACGTCACTTGACGACGGATTAAAGCGAACATGGTCTTGGTTTAAAGAAAATACAGACCTAAGCGCAACCTGATGAGCCGGTCGTAAATGTAAAAGCTGATCTTTCCCTTACCGCTCTTCCTGCGCCAGGAAGCGCATGAACTCCCGCCGGGTCTTGGGCCCGTACGTGAGATAACTGGGATCAATATTCTCGGCGTACTCCTCTTTGGCTTTTTCCACCGGGTCGACCTTCGTACGTTTGAGTACTTCGTCGGGCGAGAGGTCATAGGCTTCCGCCCCGTTCAAGCCGAACACCTTGGCACGGATTTCATCGGTGATTTTTGGATAGCCGTACTTTTCTTGGAACTCGTCGGAAATTTGGAAAGCGCGGAAGGCCATGATCTGGTCTTGAGGTGAGCCATACCAGATCGAGTCCGTCCCCCACAGCACCCGGTCAACGCCCACGTATTTGAGCAGCTTACCCATGACGTGCGCCGCCTGATCCGCATCGCGCATGAGGTAACGCCAGGTACTACCGATTTCCGCATAGACATTGGATGGATTGTCCGGGCTGAAACCGTTGTCCATGAGCGAGGTAATGAGATCATCCACACCCGCACCTGAGTCCCGGCTGTAGGGACCTTCGGGCACGCGCTGGTCATAACCGGCATGATAGATCATGAAGGTCATGTCGGGGTGTTGCCGCGCGGCCGGACCCACGTCGCGAGAACTGGCGTACTTCAGGTTCTTTTCGTATTGCAGGAACGGCAATCCTTTGTGGATGGCGATACGATTGACGCCGGTCTTGCGGCACTTGTCGATAAAAGTCTGACCGAGATCATCATCGAGATAAAAGCCCGTGTCCTTCGGGCCGTGCTGGGTGTAAGTCTTCCACGCAGACACTTCCCAATTGGCCACTGTTTCCTCCATGGCCTCCAGATCTCCCGGATAGGTGGGCATGCAGCGGCCATGGACCATGAGACGCTGGGTGGTGCCGAGTGCCTCGACAATGCGCACCGTTTCCGCCCCTTCCGAATACTTGGGCAGCATTTGATTGTCAGGTGCAGGGCCAAAAGACAGCACGGCGATGTCCGTATCACTGTCCATGAACACTTCTTTGACGTAAGCCTCGCCGGTAAGACAGTGGATCTGACCGACTTCGGGATCGTCGCCGCGATAATCGCAGCCCACTTGCGGGGCGAAGAACCGATAGTTGTGACGCGCCGGATACAAGGGCGAGTCTTCAGACCAGGATTCAATGTTACCCACATGGTGACCTTGGATGTCGAAGATAAACTCGTCACCGTCGAGGGCTTCCTTGGCGGCCGCCTCTTCAAAGCGGGTTTCCCACGGCAGCACGTACTTGCTGCCACGTTGACCGGCGGCGGCATTGGCTTCGTTGAAAGCCATCAGGGTCGTTGCCGCACCGGCAGCCGAGACCAAAAAATCCCGGCGGTGCTGCCCAGTCTTACGCGCACCGGTATCGCAATCCTGCAGCGCCTTGCGGTTGGCGGCACGGTGGCGGGGCGCCAAGGGTTTGGGCATAAACTCGCCGTTAGACGTGGAATCGATTTTAATGGGTAATCGCGTGCCATCAGGATCGTTGGCGTAGGTGCGGCTCTTCTTGGACATGACGTGCTCCCCTAAAAAACGATAGGGTTATGCTAGCTCCGGATGTTGTTCGGGAGCCAGTACAGGAAATCATCCCTGCCGCATTTTCTCACATTCCATCCCCCTATCGGACATGCGCCTCATCGGGGAGTGAGTGCTAGGGCGCTTGGGGTCCGCCCATCTCGAGAATGCTGACAGCGCGCCAGCCGTTTTCCTCGCGACGGATGACGTAGGTCGACATCACGGTGTTCACCACCACGTCTGGGCTCGTGCTCAGTTCCCAGCGCAGGCGGGCGAAGGCGAAGTCATTCGAGATTTGGTTGATGCTGAAGTCAGCGAGCCGCAATGACGTGATCCCCCGTTCTTTTAGTCCAGAGAAGAAACCATCGAGAGCGGCCCGCTGCTCTTCAAAACCAATCATTTGAGAGTAGTCACCTGTATGGGGAATGCTCACCAGTACGTCGCTGTACAAGCTGGCGACGGCTTCGGCAGACATGGCTTCGGAGGCCGCACCATACATCTTGGCGAACTCATATGGTGTTGCCGGTGTAACTGCGCTGCTCGAATCCGGTTCGTGTTCTTCGGCAGTTGAGACAGAGCTATACAGACCGAGACATAGAGCGAGTGCCAAAATTAATGCGTTAGGGATTGGCCGCTGTAATTGCATCACCTATTCCTCTCTCATTTTTTCATACCCCAATCCCCGATCGGACATGGTGATATTGGTAATACCGGGCCGCGCCACCGCCGTGTTGGCGTGACTGATGAGGAAGATGGACGGTGCGAGGTCATGCATCTCGGCCATGACGTCCTGCAACGCCCGCTCCCGTTGCAAGGGGTCAAACATCGCCCCGGTGGCTTCGATGGCGGGTACTAAGGACGGTTCGCAAAAGAAAGGTTGTGTTTTTAGGCAGGAGTATTGTTCCAACGCGCGGATGGTGTCCCGGTAGGCACCGGCGTTCCAGACAACAGAGAGCACTTCCGACTCTCCCCAATCACTGGAAAAATATTTTTGTAACCAGATGCTGGCGACGACGGCACGCACATTCATGGTCACACCGACGCGGGCAAGATCCTGCGAAGCCTTTTCGTAAATCACCTGGGCCTGGCCGATTTCCACTTCTGCGTCGAGGACGAAGCCGTCGCCGAAACCGGCCTCTTCTAAAAGCGCTCGCGCCCGGTCCGGGTCGTAGGGATACGGCTTGATGTCTGGATTGTATCCCGTGGTGCCGGGAATGGCGCCCTGCCCCACTGGGTTCACTTCATTGAAGTAAAACGTCCGGGCGATGGCTTCCTTATCGACGGCATAATTCAACGCTTGGCGGACCCGGATATCGTTTAGAGGAGACCCCTTCTCACCAAGATTGGATAATCCCAGCGCGCGGATTTGTGGCACTTGCAACACTTGGGTCGTGAACCCTTGGGCTTCGAGATCCTTAAGATCGTCAAACGCAACCTGCACCGTGATATCGATTTCCCCGGACTCCAACGCCTGCCGGCGGACAACGGAATCCCGCAGCGGGTAGACCACTTCTAGCCGGCCAAAATGAACCGGTGCACGCCAGCTTGAAGTGTTGGCACGTAACAAGCTGCGCCCAATGGCCTCGCCCCAGTCTTCCATAATGTATGAACCGGTGCCAACGGGCCGTTGGGCAAACTCTAGCGGGCTCAAGGTTTCCCAGGCGCGCGGCGCCACCATCATGATCAGACTGAGACGCTTGGGTAAAATAGCGTCCGGCACGCTCGTGATAAGTTCCAAGGTCAAGTCATCGACGACCCGCACGCCCGCCACCGCCTTTAATTCACTCGACAGCATGGCGCTTTGACCTTCCGGTCCGATGAGCCAGTTAAGAACACTGGCTGCTGCCTCTGCATCGAACCGTTCACCGTTGGAAAATGTGATGCCGGGGCGTAGACGGAACACCCATGTGGTATCGGACGTCGCCTCCCAGGAAAGAGCCAGTTCAGGCACGATGGAACCGTCGATCGCAATGCGAGTCAGAGCATCGAATATGGTCGACGGGGTTTGCGTCACTGCCGATATGAGTGAGTTGTAAGGATTGCCCAATGTGCTGGTGCGAGCCGGGGCACCGATGCGCAAGGTATCTGCCTCGGCGCCCGAAAGCATGAGAAACGGCCACAGAACGGCAACAGAAAACAATCGTTTCATCTGGTCTTGTCGCCTCTTTGCATCCCGGTCACCATGCCTTTGACGTACGAGTGTAGGGCTTTAAAGAGGGGGACGCCAACCATGGTACCCATTTTCACGGCTGCGGCTGTCCAGACAAACGTCTGGCCCGTTTATGCGTCGCGCAGCGGCGAAGCGATGATGGAGCACAAAGAAAAGAACATCAGCCGCGCCATTGATTTGATTCTCAGACTGGCAGAATGGAACCCAGCTAAAATATACGTATTACCCGAGTTCTTCATGACCGGGGCCGGCGGCGTCAATCGCGCGGAAAAAGACCGGGAAAAAATTTGTGTGCGCATACCCGGTCCGGAAATGGAGCGGTTCGGCGAAGCAGCGAAGCAAGCGGGTGCCTATATCGCCGGCATGGTCTGGGAGATAATGGATGATTGGCCGGGCCGGTATTGGAACACGGCGTTCATCATGGCCCCATCCGGCGAATGCGTCCTCAAGTACCACAAGCATTACGATCCTACGGGCAAGACCAAGCCCGGCGATGTGCTCGACGAATACGTCGACCGCTACGGGGAGGATCAGTTATTCCCTGTCGTGGAGACGCCTTATGGACGGTTGGGCTGCCTCACCTGTTACGACATCAATTTCCCGGAAATGGCAAGGTGCCTGGCGCTCAACGGTGCAGAGATCCTTTTGCATCCCACCTCGGAAGGCCGGGCCCCTTTCATGCTGGAAGACGTCGGCGGTTGGGAGATCGGCAAACGCAGCCGGGCGTATGAGAATCTTTGCTATTTGATATCCGCCAACCAGGGGCAGTTCCTCGGCTCCGACTTCCCGACGGACCGCATGCGCGGCCGCTCACAGATCATCGATTTCACCGGACGGGTGATCAATATTGGCGAGACAACCAGTGAAGTGATTATCCAGGCGGACATCGAATTGGAACGCCTGAGGCAAAAACGCGCGCAAATGCAGATGAACTTTGTCGCCCAATTGCAAACGGAAGTGCAC
This sequence comes from Rhodospirillaceae bacterium, assembly GCA_965207985.1. Taxonomy (GTDB): domain Bacteria; phylum Pseudomonadota; class Alphaproteobacteria; order Rhodospirillales; family Rhodospirillaceae; genus CBDBND01. The sequence continues at coordinate 541,238 of CBDBND010000034.1, forward strand.
GCTCGGCAATACGCCCGCAAAACCATGTGGCCGGCGCGCTTGTGGTCTGATGCTCCGCCGCCTGGCGACCTCGGCAATATTAAGAAGGGCATGGAAGTCATCCAAAGCAAACTCAAAGACGGTACGTTTGTTCCGCCAGGATCACAAATGGATAAGGACAGTTACGTATAAGGTGTGGATAATTTACAATCGTCCCAATCTCCGAGAACACGTACTTGTACCTCGGCAATTTATTGAGTGAAACGTGGCAGAAGCTAACCAACAGGATCAAAAACAGAAAAGGAAGGTATTGGGCTTCGCCTTGATAGGTGTTGCTTTAACCTCACTATTATTTTCTTTGGACCTGCCCAACTACAGACACGAGTTAAGTCTTGCGGCCGTTAGTTTTGTTTGCCTTGTGTTGGTACAAAGTAAAGCTTTCCGTGAACCTTGGACGTCTTTCGTCCTTTTGTTTGGCACGATTTTTCTAATGTTTACATTGGCGGAAACGTATTTGACTTTGTCACAGCCAACACCCAGAAACGCCGGAACAAAACAGTCATTCAGCAGTGCGTTTTACCAGTCGCATAGGACTTTGGGTTTTGGAGCGCCAACGTCAACGCAAGTTCGGGTTGCACGTTATGTGGAAGATTCTCCAACAGATATCGTTTACGACGTTGTTTACTCATTTGATGAGCATGCAAGACGCTACGTTCCGGAAAGCCAGCCGGACAAAGACTGTGTGCTTTTCTTTGGAGGCTCATACACGCTGGGCGAAGGTGTCGCTGACCATGAAACCATGCCTCACCAATTTTCGGTCGCTTCGGAAAAATCAATCAGCGCGATAAATTTTGGCTTTGCCGGATATGGTCCAAATCACATTTTACGCATACTTCAGGACAAAACGCACTTAGAGGCCTGCGATAGAAAGGTTAGAGCCACCGTATATACAGCTATTCCAACACATTTTATGCGATCCGCAGGTCTGAACTCCTGGGGACCATTTTCACCACGTTATGCCCTGTCCCCTGAAACAAACACTGTTGTTTTCATGGGTCCCAGATTCAGAACCATGTCCGATTACACGGAATTCATGCAATCTCGCGAAAGCGCATTAATTAGTGAAATTAAATCACTCTTTGAAACCCCCGACGCGCTCCTAATCAACACCGCCATAGTCCGGGAAGCAGCTGACAAACTTACCAGAGAATTGGCGGCACCTTTTTTCATTCTTTATTGGGATAGGGAAGAGGGCAACGACCATCAGCTCTCTGCGCTTCAAGAAGCGGGTTTTTCAATGGTCCTATGAGGTGGTCCCACTTGTTTGGACAGTCTGACGGCTTATCTAAGGTGTATTCCGCTGTCTGATCATGCCGCCAGAATCCTGTTTATCATATTTGATTGCTGTTGTTGGGCCTGTGGGGATGTGGGCAAGGCGGTAGTCTTGTCCAACATATCCACAGGCTGCCCCGCCGCGTAGGCTTCCGCCGGCGTTTTGCCTCCGAGCGACGAATGGGGCCGCTCGGTGTTGTAGAACCCGATCCATTCGCCGATGACCCTCTCGGCGTGGAAGCCGTCGGTCAGCTCGTGCAGGTGAACCGCCTCGTACTTGAGAGAGCGCCACAGTCGCTCAATGAAGATGTTGTCCATGCACCGGCCGCGCCCGTCCATGGAGATCGTGATCCCGGCCTCCTTGAGGCGGCCGGTGACCTCGAAGCTGGTGAACTGGCTGCCCTGGTCGGTGTTGAAGATCTCCGGCCTGCCGGAGGTGTCGAGCGCCTCATTCAAGGCCTCGACGCAGAACCGGGCATCCATGGTGTTCGACAGCCGCCAGGCCAGGACCCGGCGGCTCGCCCAGTCCATCACCGCGACCAGATAAAGGAAGCCGCGCCTGAGCGGGATGTAGGTGATGTCGGCGCACCAGACATGGTCGGGGCGCTCGATGGCGAGGCCCTTGAGACGGTACGGATAGACCCGGTGTTCGGGATGGGGCGTGCTCGTCTTCGGCGCCCGGTAGATCGCCTCCAGCCCCATCAGGCGCATGAGGCGCCGAACCCGGTGACGGCCGACGACACCCCCCTCGCGGCGCAAATGACGGGCCATCTGACGGGACCCATAGAACGGATGTTTAAGGAACAACTCGTCGATGCGCCGCATCAGCGCCAGGTTGGCCGGGCTCTCGCCCCGCAGCCTGTAATAGAGAGATGATCGGCTGATCGACAGTATCTCGCATTGACGGCTCAAGCTGAGACCGGAAACGTCGCGGCGCACCATCGCCTTGCGCTCCGGCCGGCTCATCGCTTGAGCCCTTTGGCCAAAAAATCCCGCTCCACCGTCAACTGGCCGATCTTGGCATGAAGATCGTGGACCTCGGCCTCAATGTCCCGGCGGGACGCCTCCACGCCGTTCGAGAACACATCGCCCAGGCCGTCCATGGCCTGGCGCTTCCATGTGCTGACCTGATTGGGGTGAACCTCATAGCGCGCCGCGATCTCCTGGATCGTCCGGTCGCCACGTAGCGCCTCCAGCGCCACCTTCGCCTTGAACTCAGGCGTGAACTTCCGTCGCTTCGTCATCTCGTATTCCTCCGTAACCGGGGGAATACACCTTAAACAACTGTCCGATTTTCCAGGACCACCTCACTAGTCTCAGAACTCATTTCGCGTGAACAATTGAACACCTTGCGCATACCTGGCGATGGCCATCCCAGCGCAGAAGCGTATAGACTGTTGGGTCACGCGCTATACGAAAAGATTGCGCCACTTCTGAACCAACCTTCCATCGCTGAGGCCGCACCATGATCCCCCGTTATTTCGCCCTCGCCTGCCAAACCATCGTCAATCCTATCCGCCACGATGTGTCCGGCCCGGAAGAGGGCCGCGCCGTCATCAAGGAAAACCTAGATGCGGCGCTGGACCTTATGAAAAAGGGTCTGGGCAACGGGCTTGGCGCAGTCAAACTGGTGACATTTCCGGAAATGTTCCTGACCCTAGCGCCAGCCGCGTGGCGAGGGCGCAAGTCCAGCGACTGGAAGGACGTTGGCTGCGTGGAAATCCCGGGCCCGGAATTGGAACCTCTGTTCCAAGCCGCGCGCGACTTCAATGTTTATATCGGCGCCAATGCCTACGAATACGACCCCAAGTGGGAAAACCGCTATTTCAACTGCTCGTTCCTCGTCGATCCCAAGGGAGAGGTGATTCTTAAATACCGGCGGCTTCATTCCTTAAGCACTCCTTCGCCTCATGATTTTCTCGACGAATACGTCCAAGTAGAAGGCTGGGACGCGCTTTGGCCCGTCGCCGACACGAAGATCGGCCGCATCGCCATGTTCCCTTGCATGGAAATCACAAAACCGGAAGTGGCGCGCATGCTTGCCATGAAAGGCGCGGAAATTTTGTTGAACCCCACATCCGACTCTCCCGACTTCCCCGGTTGGAGCGCCTGTAAGCAGGCCCGCGCACTGGAAAACAATTGCTATCTCATCTCCACCAATACCGGCGGCTGGGTCAGCCGGCGCGGACTTTTAGAGTCCACCAACGCCGGCGGCACCAAAATCATCGATTACTACGGCAACATCATCAACGAATGCGTGCCTTCGGGTGAAAGCATGAAAACCAGGGCTTTAATCGACATCGAACAGTTGCGCGCGCATCGCCATTCCAACAACAGCTTCAACGTCATCGCCCAGCTGCGCACGGAGCTGTATACGGAATATAAGAAGACCATCACCCCGCCCAACCGGTTCCGCAACGGCATGGAAGATCAGTCCCAATTGCGCGGGCTCTATAAAGAAGTGATGGATAAAATGACGGCGGAGGGCCTGTTCCCGCCCCCCTTGCACGAAGGCGTGGCGGAAGAAGCAAAGGAGGGATGACATGAAAGCACTCAAGAGTCTTGGCGCTATTGTAGCCATTGTTTTTTTAAGCACAGCGTCGTTTGCCCAAACGGAAACCAGCGAAAGCCCACCCGGCTACATCTACGTCACAGGCTGGTACAAGGATGCTGGAATATTCCGCGAATACGGCCGCGCTGTTGGCCCCGTCCTGCGGAAGTATGGATTCGAAGGATCGTTCATTGGTCACGAAGGCGTCAATCTGCGCGTGTTGGAAGGAGACTGGATCCCTGGCCGCATCATGCTCATCAAATTTCCCTCTGGCGATCACGTCAATAGATTTTGGTGGAGCGACGATTATCAGGAAGTGTTGAAAATCCGTGCTCCCATTTCAGCTGTGGACATCGCTCAGGTCGATGGCGTGCCGGGCGTAACGCCCTTAATGACCGATGAAGCGGCCTATTTAGTTTTCCTTTCCAAAATCGAGTACATGCAAACCATCAGAGAGCAATACTCCGCACCAGCGCGGGCCCTCATTCAAAAATACGGCGGTCAATTTATTGTCGTTGCCTCGCGCCCGAACGCCGTGCTGCTCGAAGGCTCTCTTCCGAATGCCACTGTTGTGTTTGTGGAGTTTCCTAACGTCGAAGCCATGCGGAATTTTTGGAACGACCCTGAATACCGGCGCTTGTCGGAAATCCGTAAAGGCACGGGCAAATGGTCGGTGGCGGAAGTCGTGCCTGCACCATAGTAACTCATTCAGTTTCGAAACGGCGAATGGCATTTTCCACCCTCCATCGCACAAACGAACTGAGAAACAAATCAAGGGCGCGTGACATGAATACACTTAAAACTATAGGTATGACTCTGTGTGCGGTTTTCTTAAGTACTGGCGTCTTCGCGCAGACGGACACGGAGACTGACCCTGGGTACATATTCGTCACAGGCTGGTACAAAGACGCTGGTGTACAGCGGCAATACAACCAAGCAGTTGGCCCTGTACTGCGCGACAATAATTACGAAGCCTCCTTTCTAGGTCTTGACGGGATAAATATGCGGGTCATTGAAGGGGATTGGATTCCCGGACGCATTATGCTGATCAAGTTTCCGTCGGAAGACCATGCGGAACGGTTTTGGTGGAGCAAAGAGTATCAGGAGGCCAAAAAAATTCGTCTCCCGGTATCGGCGTTGGACATTGCGCAGGTCGATGGCGTTCCGGGTGTCAAACCATTGATAGACGGCAAAGCCGCGTATCTTGTGTTCCTGGTGGACATCATCGATCGTGCAACGTTCGTAAGAGACTACGCACCCTTTGCCCCTGCTTTGGTCCGGAAACATGGCGGGCAATTCATTGTCAGTTCCACCCGGGCCAATACCGAACTATTGGAGGGCACCATCCCTAATGCCAGCTTAGTGATCGTGGAATTCCCCAATGTCCAGGCCATGAATGATTTTTGGAATGACCCCGAATATCAACGTTTGTCCGAAATTCGCAAGGCAACAGGCAAGTGGTCGGTGGCAGAAGTCACCCCTGCACCACAATAATAAGGGTTGAAAGACGGGAGGGGCGTCGTGGCTCGGGATCATATTGAGTTTCTAGTCGTCCAGGAGATGCAACGCGCTCCGCTCGTTGACAACGACACCGCGACCGGATTCCGGGTCGTCGAGTTGAGCCGGGACCACGAAACAGGTGCGGTGTCTTACTTTGGCTCCCTTGCTCCGCAATGGATCCGCCGGGAAAGCGGCTATTACGAACACGACGTGGAAATGCTGATCATGAAAGGCGATCTCAGGATTGGCGATACGGTTTTGGAAGCCGGCCATTACACCTTCATGCCGGGCGGTTGCCTGTGGGGCGAGTCTTCCACTGCCACCGGATGCGAGCTGTTCATGATGTTCGAAGGGCCTCCGAATTTTGTCGAGGAGGATAAAGACCGCTCCGGTGCCCGCACAGATCTGCGTATCGACGACATTGACGCCAAGGGCATGCCTTGGGGTGAGCCGCCGTCCCACCCCGGCCGGCCCGCCGAGGAAGGGCCGCCCGGCCTCAGTGTGAAATACATCCGTGTCGATCCGGACACCAAGGCCTACACCTTGATGGTCCGTCAGGCACCGGGATGGTTCGACCCCAAGCTGGAGCGCCATTCCATATGGGAAGAACTCATCCTCCTCGACGGTGATTACCTCATGGGCAAAATGGGCAAGGTGAATGCGGGTACCTACATTTTCCGGGACGGTGTCATTCCCCACGGTCCGCAAGTGAGTAAGAATGGCAGTGTCTGGCTGGGGCGGGGCCCCGGCCCGATCGATTTCGACTATTTGGATGAACCCTGGGCCATGGAACTTGTCGACAAATACTTAAATTCAAATCACCTGTTCACGGGCGAACACGAAACGGGCCCGTGGGGCAGCTGGATGTAAACACGACGCTGGACGCAGGCTCTACTCCTGCCGCGGCAGCATCACCTTGACCCGCAAGCCGCCTTCAGGACGGTCGAGCAATTCAATATCACCGCCCATGGACCGCACCGCATTACGGGCAATGGTCATGCCGAGGCCGGTGCCCCCTGTATCCCGCGAACGCGACCCCTCAAGACGGAAGAACGGGGTGAACACCTGCTCTTTGACATCATCCGGAATTCCTGGCCCATCGTCTTCAATGAGAATGGTTGTTTGATCGTTACCCGTGGACAGCAGCACTTGTGCGCTGTTCCCGTAATTCAAAGCGTTGTCGATCAAATTGGTCAGAGCGCGCTTTAGTCCGAGAGGCCGGACGGTTTGAGTAAGGGAGTCAGGACCCTCGTAGGTCACCTGTTGGCCGGCGTCGGACTTGTCTGCCACCGCGCTCTTGAGCATGTCCGCCACGTCCGAGGGTGCTGAGGGCTCGTTGGCCGCGTCGTCCCGGGCAAAGGCCAAAGTGGCCTTGATCATCGCTTCCATTTCATCGAGATCGGAGAGCATTTTCCCCCGCTGCTCCTCATCATCGACGAACTCGGCGCGCAACTTCATACGGGTGATGGGTGTGCGCAGATCGTGGGAAATCGCAGCCAGCATTTGGGTGCGGTCGGAAATGAAACGTCTAAGACGGTCCTGCATCGTATTGAACGCCCGCGCGGCCCTGCGCACTTCACCCGTGCCTGTCTCCGGTAATGGGGTTGCATTCAAACCCAAGCCGAGATTTTCAGCCGCCGTGGCGAAGAGGGACACGGGTTTTGTTGTCCGCCGCACGGCCCAGATGGCCATGACGGCAACGACCAAGGTCAAAATTGTGGTGATTAGAAACGGGCGGGTCCGTGATCCGGACTCGGTGAGGTCCAGGTCCACGCGAGCGTTGAGCCATGTACTGTCGCCCACTTGCACAGACGCCCGCACAAACGGCCGAAAGCCACGAATTTCGCGAAGAGTTCGATCAATTGGGCCGGTTGCAAAAAAATTAGAACGAGGCCCCCTTTGGCTCTGCAGTTCAGCACTTTCTTGTGGCTCATTGGGAACCACACTGCTTTGCGGTGAGATCCTGTCGCCATCACGGCGTAAACGCCGGAGCTCTCGCCGCACTTCCTCCGGCGTTGGAAAGCGTTCTTCGCCAACCGCCTCGACAATTCGGCTGTCGGTGCGAATTTCCGTACCACGCGGGAATTCTCGCTCAAGTCGTCGGAAAACAATGCGGGAGGTAAAAACATCATCGGACTCTTGCACCAGCGGACGGCGCGTAATGACCATGCGCAGACCAGGTGAGTTGAGAGCGCGGATAAGAGATATCCGCTCGCGTGGTTCCGCTTGCTCAATAACACGCTTAAATACAATAAACTGATCAGCCGCCTGGCTGGCCGCGGCCGCTGCCGCCGATTCGTCACGAAAGATGATATAAGTCGCTAAGGATGTGCCATACAGCAGAATGACGGCCGTCACCACCACGGTGAACACCCAGCCACCAAGGCTGTCAGGGAGAAAACGTCTCATCGTCTTGCTAAGCATATGAGACCTCAGCTGTCAGCATGTAGCCGCCGCCCCGGACCGTTTTTATGAGGATCGGATTCTTATGATCCTCCTCGATCTTTTTGCGCAGGCGCCCCACCTGCACATCGATGGACCGGTCAAAGGGAATGGCCGCGCGGCCTTTGGCCATATCGAGCAATTGGTCCCGATTGAGAATGCGCTGGGGGTGCTCGACGAAGGCGATGAGAAGGTCGTATTCGCCAGCCGTCAGATCAATTTCTTCGCCGTTCTGGTACAGGGACCGGGTCGCCGAGTCCAACTCAAAGCCGGCAAAAGCGAACCGGTTGGTCGTGTCGGCATCTGGGTTGACGATTTTCGCCCCCTGTTCAAACCGCCGCAGCACCGCCTTGATACGGGCTGCCAGTTCCCGGGGATTGAACGGCTTGGCCATGTAATCGTCGGCGCCGACCTCAAGGCCAATGATCCGGTCCACGTCTTCACCCATGGCCGTGAGCATGATGACGGGCATGTTGGATTCGGCCCGGACCTTGCGGCACAGGGTCAGACCGTCTTCGCCGGGCATCATCAGGTCGAGAACGATGAGATCGATCTGCCAGTCGTCCAGGGCCTTTTTCATCTCCCGGCCGTCCCGGGCGGTGGTCACCCGGTAGTCGTGCTTACTCAGGAATTTGGACAACAGGTCCCTGATCTCGGCGTCGTCATCGACGATCAAGATATGAGGCTTGGCGCTTTCCGATGGGCTTGTCATGGCGCGGATAATATAGGCCAGACCCCCTGAAAAACCACGATTTCGGGCAACAAACGGTAACGGAGGGCCCCTCTGTTACAGCGGGTTACACAGTACCGGGGTTGGCGACATCGGGCCGTTACATAGGAGGGCCATAGTGGCCCCATCAAATGTTGCAGACCAACCGGCCCCGAAAGACCACCTGGAGGGGCCACACCAAGAGAGGATGAGCACAATGGAAACGACTTTGAAAACAGCCATCACCACCCTGGTTCTGTTCACCACTTGGGCCACAGTGGCTTCGACCTACGCTTCAGCCTGCCCCCTTTAGGACCAGAGAGACCTTCGGGATCCGGACCATAGGAACCGGATCCCTGAAACCAGCTTCGAGGACGGACCCTTCATTCCGAGACCCTAAAGACCGAGATAAGGACCGAAACAATGAATAAGAGCTTCATCATCGAAAACGCTATCAAGACCGCCATCACGGCCGTTGTTCTGCTCGTGTGCTGGGCCACCATCAGCCCAACCTATGCCCAGGACAGTGAGCTGATGCGTGAGCGCATGGTCGAACGCATGATGGAACGCCACGGCAACGTGGATAAGGACCTCTCGGTCGACCAGGTGCGTGACATCGTTGAAGGCCGTCTGGCCATGATGGGCAACACCAACCTCAAAGTGGGCGGCGTTAACGAAACCGGTGACGACACCGTCGCCGTCGACATCGTCACCCAAGACGACTCGCTCGTGCAGACTGTTGAGATTTCCACCCGCACCGGCCGCCCTGCCGATGCCGAGCGTCGGTTCGGCCGCAGAGGCCGTGGCCCGGGTGACGGTTTCATGGGTCCGCGCCGGCGCGGCGGCGGGTTTAACGCCCTCGCCCGGGCTCTCGGTCCGCGCGACCTTGATCTCAACCTCACTGTCGATCAAGCCCGCACGTTGGCGGAGTCCCGTCTGATCCTGTCCGGCAATGACCGCCTCAAAGTCGGGTCCGTGGAAGTCGTCGACGATGACACCATCGCCGTTGAAATCGTTACCGTAGATGACTCTTTAGTCGTCCGCCGCGAAATCGACCGTGACACCGGCCGTATGAAGCGCAACTAAGTCGGCCAGGAAACGAGTTCCCCCAAGAAAGAACAAGAAACGACCCTCCCCTCATCCCCTTACCCCTAAGTCCCTATAAGGGATACCTCAGGCGGCTCTTTGAGCCGCCTGTCTTTTTTGAACGAGAACGTTAGAACAGCTGACCAATGAATAGGAATGCGGACGCTTGCCCACCGTCTCCAATAGCCCCACCGAGGTAAAGCGGACCCACGGGGCTGTCCGCTCCTACAAAGAGTGTTGAACTCCAACGAAGATCATTGAGGCTCATATCCTCCCGCCGATTCCAAACATTGCCGGTTTCCATCACGGCGCCAACGTAAATGGGTGTCTGTGCCAAATAGCGGGGACCACCGGCAATTCTGCGATAGTAGACCGCTCCGAGCGTTCCTCCGTGATTGCCGGTGAGCTGACCTGGGGTATAGGCCGCCAAGCGGAGAAAACCACCAAGCGGAAACAAATTCGTTTCATTAGGCGTCCCATTAAAGGACGTGGCGAACCTGGAAATGACGCCGACGGTGTTTCGGCCCCACGTCTTGGGTACATAGCTGCCGATCAAGAACGTATCGACGCGGGTGTCACCCCCGAGCTCAGACAAACCATTTTCGTAGTCGATTTCGAGCGTCATGCCGTACCGGGGAAACAAAACGCTATCCAGCGTATCCACTTCAAACGACGCTGCGAGAGAGGTACTGTCAAAAGAGTTGCTGAAATCACTTGGAAAACCGATGCGACCCTTGACGCCTCCATAAGCCCGTTCAAGCCCAAGTCTAGCAGATCCCCATTGGCCGAAATTCAAACCGGCACCGGTCTGCAACGCAGCTTCTGAAACACGCACCTGATCCAAAAAGCGTCCATTTCTGTCGATGATGTTGGCGTTGAATTTACGCCCCGCAACATTGGCATAGGCGAAGTATCGGTCAGTTGGTCCGAGCGGTTGGTAAAATTCAGACGATAAACCGATCGTATCACCGAGATTGATCAATACTCTCCATTCTCCACCGATACTGTTGACGGCAGGGTTCAGGTACCCGGCAGCCACTTGAAAACTGTTCTCCCCTTCAAAGTCATCCTGCAAAGCCAGCCCAAAACGAAAATGACTTTCTCCATTTGCTGGTGGTCGTGCGCGAATCTCTACACCTGTCTGGCCGCTTTCTTCAACGACACTGTATGTGAGTTCTTCAAAGAGTTCCGTTCCATAGATTTTTGTGAGATCCGCTGACATTTGCTCAGTATCGAGTGTATCGCCCACCCGCAAAGACAGCCGTGATGTGATCAACTCGTCCGATAGCTCGGTTTCGTTGGTAACTCGAATAAAGTCGATCACAAGATCATTCGCATCACCTGAGCGCCGTTCGGCGACGTGTATGCGCCAGTCTTCTGGTGTTAGGGCGATTTCTTCTAGTCTATGAACTTGCTGTTGTGCCGACGCTTCACCCTTTGTTACGGCTACAGGCGTGTCTTCAAAATCTAAAGCACTAATACCCGCGAGCTCAGGCCGAATAACGATGTCCGACTCCGATAGTGTCGCCAATTGGGTCGTGGTTGACTGATTCGTCAATATCAACGTTAGCTGATTGATCACTAGCGTTAACGATGAAATGTCGTCTGTGGGTAGCAAAGGTGAACTTATATCGACAACGATGACGATATCGGCGCCCATACCACTCAGCGTCGCTTGCCAATCAATGGAACGGAGGATCTCGTCAAGTTCTGCAGCTGAGTATCCGGAAGCGTAAAGCCCACCGACGATGGCGCCAAAACTGGTACCAGCAATCATATCAACGGGCACATGGTGTTCTTCTAGGACTTTCAGGACACCCACGTGAGCCGCACCCCGAGCGCCTCCGCCGGACAAGACAAGACCAACCTTGGGTCTGGTCGGCTTTTTTAGGTCGGTCTCTTGAACAGCTGGAACAGGAGCACTTCTCACTTGCAACGGGAGGCACCAGACCGCCGCCAACAAGACGATCTGGCAAGAGAGCAGAATGAAGTTACGCATGGTTTAGACCTGATTAATTCTGAGGTTTGTGTCTTACCTGAGATGGACTGGAGGTTTGACCATAGACCTGTTCCTCCTGAAAATATTTGAGGATGGACAAAATAGAGCGCCCTTTCTGAAGAGAATTGGGTACAGCTTTTAAAGCCGTGGCAAACCTGGATCAGACGGGGCAGGATGGGACATTCAGACGAGGGAGCCATGTTGACACGACGCACTATGCTCGGCGGAACGGCTGCCACCGCAACACCGGCGGCATTGGGTGCCCTGCGCCAACCCGCCAAAGCTGATAGTCATTCGAATAAGGGAGAGGGTCCGATGGACGTAGACCGCGCGTTTGTTCGCATCAAAGAAGGATTGGTTCACTACCGGCATGCCGGTGAGCATAAGAATGATGGCCCTCTGCCCCTGTACATGATGCATGCCGGGCCGGGGTCCTCCAAAGGGCTTGAAAGTTTGGTCGCGCTCCTGGGCGAAACGCGCTTGGCCATCGCCGCCGATACGCTGGGATTTGGAGAGTCAGCTCCGCCCGAACCGGAGGTTCCAGACTTGGTCTATTACGCCGATAGCGTCGTGCGAATTTGGGATACCCTTGGCCTCGACAAGGTCGACGTCTACGGCAGTCATACAGGCGCCAATATCGGTATGGAAATCGCCATCGCCCATCCGGACCGGGTGCGCAAACTGGTGTTCGACGGCGTCGCTCTGTTCGATCCGGAGCTGGCTGCCGACATGCTGGCCAACTACGCACCCGAAATCTCACCCCAGGAAAACGGCGCCCATTTCATATGGGCGTGGAACTTCTTGAAAGACATGGGTGTGTACTTCCCCCACTACAGACGGGATGCGGAACACTATCTCGGCAAGGAGCCCTGGCCGCCTGAGGTTCTCCATAACAGCGTCATCGAGGTGATGAAGGCGTTGCCCCACTACCACAAGGGCTACAACGCGGTGTTCCGTCATAAGACCCACGAGCGGCTGCCGCTGGTGACCGTGCCCACCTTCTGCATGGCTCCTCGCGCCGACCCGTTGCATGTGTCGGTTGAGGAAGCGGCAGCCTTGGTTCAAGATTCAGAGCATCTGGTGTTGCCGGTTACGGCCAACACCAATGACAAAGCAAAAGCAGTCGTCGAGTACTTGGACGCATAGGCTTCGATTATGGTTCGCTATCTGACACTAGCGCTTGTCGCTGTGCAATTAGTCATGAGTCCTTTGAGTTTGGCCCAAATTCCAGGCGATTTTGGCAGCAAAGTTCTGACTGACTTTCCGTTTTGGCAAAAAATGGAAGGGTGGTGGGAGAGCGAGAATACATACTTCGACTCCAATATGGAGTACCAGGTGAGATCCTACAGCAGTCTGGTCCACATTGAGTTGGATGGCCGCACTTTCCGCGAGACAGAACACCGTTTTTATCCGGCGGGATTGTCGACAACGCGTTACGGCCAGGGTCTTATGGCACCCGGCGAAGGCGTAGAGCTGGTCGTGAAAACAACAGCAGTACTGATCGATGATCGAGGGACGTTGGGCAACATCGTCATCGATCATGCGGGATCTTCTCAAGGCCCCAACGCAGTTTACCTCATGCTCGGCAGGAATGACGGTGTGCGCCTCAACACCAATCCGGACACCGGTGTCGACAACTACCGTATGTACTTTAACTTTACGACGTCCGACCGTCGTTTTCGGACAAATTTTGGTTTGCTCGGTGATGACGAAAAAAACCTGGGCGGATTGCGGGCATTCATATTGTACCGGGATCACCGCATCGACCCCGCGGCGTTCGAAGTACGGCGAGCGGCGTTACGGAAGAAATACAATGTCAAAGTCATCAGCGTGGCCAACCCTGATCAGACACCACGATCATTGGTGAGCAGGCTGGATTAGGTCCTTGCTGCTGGCGAACGGCCGTCCATAGGAGCCCTTGGTGACGCCCAAACAGAAAAAAATCAGCGTCGGCATGGCACTGGGCGCTTTATCTGTGGATGGTTTAGACACAACCAACACGATTATCAAAGCGCATAGGGCTCCATGAAATAGCAGAGACAGTCCTGACGGACGGCGTTGACGTTGGTTGTGAACATGGAGAGCGTGATCGCGCGATTTAAAGTCACAAGCCCAGCATCTATTTGAAGGTAGTCGTTTGACAGGTCCTGCTTGTCTTCACCGATGATTTGCAACAATCCACTGCCATTTCTGATATTTGCGAAGGGAGTGCCTGCCGGTAATTCCTGAAAGTTACGGTCCTCCAACGCCCTGTTGATGACGATATCGGCCGCTTGATCTTCCGCCTCAAACGAAAACGTGCATTCTCGCGGTACCTTGACCATGGCCGTGGTGTGAAAGAGCGATGCGTCTTCATTAGCCGGAATCAAACTGAGATCTTCAATGTCCATGAGGTGGCACAGATAATTCGTCGCGTGCTGAACTCCGTCCACCTCACCGGCTTGGCCGCACTCTACGGTGACCGCTGTGCAAAACTTGGAAAACGCGATCGACTGTACCTCGGATGGATTGCGGAAATAGACCACCGTGTCAGAAAACAGCCCAGCCAAACCAAGGGTTCTTTCATCTAGAACGTTGACACAACCATAGTGGGGGTTGAGCCCGGTGTTGTTGTGGATGTCTACGCTAGCGAACACACCCCGGCGTTTCATCGTCTCCGTGACCTGCCTGATCATGTCTCTTTCAGGGCAATCACCGTATAGATCACCGGACCAGATCCGGTTGAAATCGGGTTGATCCTCCAATCGGCGCATGCTGCGGTGGACTGCTGCCGTGTTACCAATGAAAATGGAAAGCGCCCGGGGCAACGAGTCTGGTTCATTTTCCAAGTTAAATTTGCGCAGCAGTGATTGGACTGCGGTGAAGCCGGTCGTTTCGTCGCCGTGAAGCAGGACAGAGAGAAACAGCGGGGGTTGCCGGCGGCCTGGCAGATGAATCAAGGACGGCCCGCCGAGGAGACGATGCAATTGATCCGGTGAAGCATCGAGCATACCGGACGGCAGGGAGTCCCACTCACGCAGCATCACACGGGCCATTCATGGACGGGTCGGCCTTGATTCTGCAACCGGCTGTAGGCTTCGCATAGATCATCCATTTGTTTTCCGTACCTGGCGGCATACGCCCGCTGCCACACGGCCCCGGTCTGTCCAGACTCTGTACGTTCTCGAATGATGCCCAGGTACTTCGCGATGTCCTGCTCATCCAATTCGAGACTTTGCAATCCTTCTTCGGCCATGGGCAAAGCTTCGTTCAAAATCAGTTCTTTCTGCGTAATCGTATTACCTCCAATCCAATCAACGGGGGCACTCAAGCCAAACTGAGCGGCCGCATAAAAATTGTCCCGGGCGCAAGCGAAAGACACATCGTATTCGGGCGGATCTTCCCGTTGAGCCAGAGCGTGAATGAGACCGAAAAAGAAGGCGGCATTGGCAATGCAATCGACAACCGTCGGTCCGGCTGGCACCACCCGGTGTTCGATCCTGAGATTGGGAACACCTTGTTCATCAAAACCAATCAAGGGTCGGTTCCAGCGCCAGATGGTCCCGTTGTGCAGACGTAGATGGTTCATCAGGTCCGGGCCCTGCGCAAAACACCGGGGCAGCAGCACGGGATAACGGGTCAGGTTGGCAGAAAAAGACTCTAAGAGAGACTCATCCAAATAACTGACACCGAAGGTCACCCGCTCGGCATAGTCCCATTCGGCCACGGAGACGGACTGCTCAAACAACGGGACGCGGGTTTCTTCCCAAAGATCGTGACCGAACAGAAACGGCGAATTGGCGCTGACAGCCACAAGCGGGGCGGTCGCAATTTTAGCGGCGTTGAAAAACCGAGCCCCTTCATTCTGACGGACCTGTAAATGGATTTGGAAAGAGGTTGCCGCTGCCTCCGTCATAACGTCTTCATGCACGGAATGCAGATGATCCTTACCCTTGATATCAAGAGTTATGGGTTGCCCCTTGCGGGCTTTCAGAATTTGTTGGTTGAGTGAGTGGTACCGGTTGAGTGGCGACATGTTTTCGATGGTCATGTCTTCAGCAGTAATGGTCGGCAGAATGCCGATCATTAGCGCGTCCATCCCAAGCGACCTTGCTGCTTCTTGACTTCTTCTCCAGATATCTGCCAGATTGTTTTCTAAGTGGCGAAGGGAACTCCCCTCCAAAGGCTGCGGTGGACAGTTCAGTTCGAGATTAAACTTCGATAACTCGGGAACGACCAAGGCGCTGCCCATTTTATTGATCAACGCTTCTACGCCCGGCACGGGCTGAAAGTTGTCATCGACCAGCCATGCTTCCAGCTCAAATCCGGCGATGCTGGATTTGGGAGAAAACCGGTCTTCGTCGAACCATTGACGAAGCAGATGGGTCTCTTCTCTCAGGTGCTTCTCAAAATCTCGGACATCCTCCGGTGAGAAATCCGTTACTGAAATTTCCTGACCCATTCCTACCAACCGCCGTTCAACATCTTACGGAATACCTTTGAGTATACCAGCAAGTGGGTCGACGACATCGATAGAAGGAAAAATGATGTTCTAGAGCGGACTGGACTAGGTGCGTACCTGATCCACCCAGATTTGTACCTGCTCTTCGAGAACGTCGAGCGTCAGAGCGCCGTTGACCAGGATCACGTCGTGGAAGGCGCGAATGTCAAAGGCGTCTCCCAATTCGGATTTCGCCCATTCTCTCAGTTCTAGGATCTTCAGCATGCCTATTTTATAAGCCGTGGCCTGGCCGGGCATGACGATGTAGCGCTCAATGGATTTGACGATCTCCGCTTCGGGCGCAGGTGTGTTCTCTTTCAGATAGTCAATGGCCTGCTCACGGGTCCATCGTTTGTCATGGAGACCCGTGTCGACGACGAGACGACAGGCGCGCCACAGCTCCATGGAGAGACGGCCGAAGTCTGCATAGGGGTCCTCATACAAACCCATTTCCTTGGGCAGCAGTTCGGAATACAGCCCCCACCCTTCTACATAGGCGGTGAAGCCGCCGTACTTGCGGAACTTAGGCAAGTTTTCCAATTCCTGAGCAATCGCAATCTGCATGTGATGACCAGGTAGGGCTTCGTGATAGGCGAGCGCGTCCAACTCATAAGTGGCCATTGCCGACATGTCATAGAGATTGACGTAGTAACGCCCCGGCCGGTCACCGGTGGGCGACGGCCCTTGATAAAAGGCCTTGCCGGCGGATTGTTCACGGAACTCTTCCACCCGTTTGACGTCCAGTTCAGCTTTCGGCGTGGTCAGGAAAACACTGTCCAAGCGCCCCTCCATGTCGGCAATGAGCGCTTTGGTTCGATCCAAGTAGGCCGCACGGCCTTCGTCCGTGTTGGGATAATAAAATTGGTCGTCCTCGCGCATGAAGGTGAAGAACTCTTGCAGCGAACGGTCAAAATCCACACGGGCCATGATGCCGCGCATTTCATTATGGATGCGCGTCACCTCGGATAAGCCCAGTTCGTGAATTTCCGAAGGCGTGAGATCGGTCGTGGTGAGATACTTCAGTTTGTATTGATAGTAAGCGTCGCCATTGGGATGTTTCCAGGCGCCGTCATCGGTGCCGGCCAAATCCTGCTGTTGCTCCGCCAAAGCAATGAGAGCCGTGAAGGCTGGCGCAACCGACTCCATTAGGGCCTGGCTGGCCCGGTCAATGAGATCAGCTTGTGTTTCCGCGTCGATTTCGAGCGCGGCGATCTTTTTACGAAAACCGGCAAGTAGAGTTGACTCTTCCTCGCTATCATCAAAAGGCCTGCCGGTGATGACATTGGCCGCATCCCGCAGTACATGGGCGAAAACAAATGCGGGCGGCAGGATGCTCGCCTCCTGGGCGGCGCGCATGCGCTCTGTCACCTGATCGAGTAAAAGTTTCACACCGTAAAGGCGGGAAATGAAAGCCTCGGCATCGGATATGTCGGTAATCTGATGAACATTGATCAAAAAAGCCGGGATATCGGACTGCCAACCGAACATTTGGTTGACGGGATAGTCATGGAGACGAAACTCGTACCGGTCGATCCGCTCTTGCGCTCCCTGTTCGAACAGTTGGTAGCTAATTCCCGCCTGAGCATCGAGTTTGTCGAAATCGAACTCCTTCAACAACCGCATGTCTTCCTGAGCAAGTGCTAAGTCCGCTTCATCATCGGCAAGAGACTGATCGTCCCACTGGCCGTAATCTTCCTTGATGCCAAGATAGGATTGCCACATGGGGCTCCGGCCGACCCATAGGTCAAACCGCTCATCGACGAAGGCGTTGAACCGCTCTGTTTCGGTTTGTTGTTCGTCGCCAGCCTGTTGTGTTTGAGAATCGCAGGCCGTGAGCCCAATCGATGCAATCGCTACGACGATCAAAAACCTATAAGCGGTCATCTTTGAGCCGCTCTCGCCTCTGACTCATCCAGCCACATGAAACGCGTGCGGTGGATGTTGGAAACATTGTCTTCAAACCCCATGACCTGTTTGGAGACAAGATTGCGATGGGTGCTGAAATCAATTGTAACGATGGGATGGTCGTTAAGCATGATTTGCTCCGCTTCCGACATCAGCCGGGCACGTTCCTTAAGATCAAGCGTCAATGAGGCTTGTTGGACCAACGCATCGTATTCAGGGTTGCAGTAGTTGGGATAGTTCATCGGTCCGGCATCGCATAACAGCAGATACAGAAAGTTGTAAGGATCGTTGTAGTCGGCCACCCAGCCGGCATCGCCCATGACGTAATCGCCTGACTGGAGGCGGCCATAAGCGATCCGTGTTTCGTTTCCGGCGATGTCAGCAATGACGCCTGCCCTCCTAAGCATCGCTGCCGCGCCGGCCATAACACGTTGCCGATCGTAGTCTGCGCGGAAAATTAATTCGAACTCGAGCGGGTTGTCGTCGTCGTAACCCGCCTCTTTGAGCAATCGTTTGGCCTCGGCCATGCGTTGGGCCATGGGCCAGTCGGCAAAATCGACTTGGGCGCCGGCCTGATGGTTGGCCGTCTGTGGTGGTACGAAGGCGTAGGCTGTGATGTTTCCAACCGGAAAAATGCGTTCATTGATGATGTCACGGTCGATGAGCATGGAGACGGCTTTACGCACCCGTACATCGTCAAACGGTGGTTTGGCCATATTCATCGGCCAATACAAGCTGCCCAGATAGGGATAGACCCGCGCCTCTTCAGGCAGTTCTTCCAAAAGCTGTTTGATTTGCGTTGATGGAAACCCACTGGTGGAGATGTTCATATGTATTTCACCGGTTCTAAACATCTTCAGTGCCGTCCGGCTGTCTTCAATGGGATAGTAATAGACGGTATCGATGACGACGTTTTCGGCATCATAAAACAGAGAGTTTTTCGTCACCTTGATCTGGGAGTTCGAGATCCACTCTTCCAATACATAGGCGCCGTTTGACACCATGTTGCCCGGTTTGACCCAATCGTCGCCGTGTCTTTCATAGGCATGCTGAGGAACAGGATATGTTGTGTAATGCGTGAGCAGCTCGGGCAGGAACGGAGCTGGGCTTTCTAAAGTGATCTCCACGGTTTGCGGGTCGATGGCGCGAATGCCCATTTGATCGGGCGGAATTTGCCCTGTGTTGATGGCGTAGGCGTTTTTAATCGGAAACAACAGCGACGCATATTGGGCCGCGGTCATAGGATCGATGATACGGCGAAACGCAAACACGAAGTCGCTGGCGGTAACCGGCACGCCGTCGGACCAGACCAGGCCGTCACGGAGTTTGAAGGTGTAGACCAGCCCGTCGTCACTGATGGTCCAGCTTACCGCAGAGCCTGGAATCGCTTCGCCCTTGGCGTTTTCGGTGGTCAGACCGAGAAACATGTCGCCGATGATGTTGTTTTCCCAGGTGCCGGTACCGCGGTGCGGGTCCAAGGAATCCGGTTCGGTGCCGTTGCCGCGATGCAGGACCACTTGGGCCGAGGCCGTGCCGGTGATTACACAGAGCAGACCGAGGGAGAAGAGAATGGGTTTTAGGAAGGCCATCAAAGCGCTCCGGTCAGAGGGGTTGTTGACCTAGACCTTAGCGGTGGGTGAGACGTCAGAGTCAAGGTGAATCGGTACCAGGAAACGGTAAATGCCCGGCGCGCGGTATCTTGGTAAGGAACTTTGTCGTACGGTACCGGCACACGGAAGGCAGGTAATCAGCCGTTCCACATCACATAGAGGAGGGACCACTCATGTTGTGCCAACGATTTCTGTTGACCATGGGCGTCATCGTCGCGTCGTTTGTTTCACTAAGTTTGGTTTTCGCGGATGGACATACCACCAACATTTCACGCAACCCTACGGGTGGGTTCACTCAGCGCAGCGTGGAAATACCGCCAGGTTCGCGGATCCTGTTCATCAGCGGGCAAACGGCTACCGATGCGGACGGCAATACGCCGCCCGATGCCGAGACCCAAGCGGACATCGTCTATGGCAAAGTCGGGCAAACTTTGCGTGACGCAGGCATGGACTGGTCGGACGTGGTCAAGACCAATCTCTATATGACCAACCCTGCGGACATCGGCGCCATCATCCAAGCCGGAGCCAAACACAATCCAGGCGGCGTGCCGGCCGGTACGTTGGTTTACATCAAAGCCCTTGCGCGGCCGGAAGTGCTGTTGGAATTGGAAGCGGTGGCTGCGAAGAAGGAATGAAGTTGTCGATCGGTTCAAGACGCTAATTGTGCTTGGTTAAGGATCGAGAATCCTTGTGAATTAATTGTTCTAAGATGACAGATTAAAGCCCGGATAAGTCCAATTGGCAAAAATAACCATTTCGTACGATCAGCGTGAATCCGTCATCTGGTCCGATTTGTTTACGCACTTCGATTCAGAGATTTCTGAGTTCTGCAATGCCATGCGAGAACTAAATCAAGTCTTGGACGAAGACGTCGATAAAATGGATTACAAAACGGGATCGATAACAGAAGCCTCTTGCCTTTGTTTGTATCTCATCACGCGCCACCTCAAACCGAGTACGGTATTTGAAGTCGGCACATATGTTGGTCGATCCTGTGGTGCTATGGCCCTGGCAATGGATTCTAACGGAGCGAACATAAACAAAATCTACACGTGTGATATCTCGAACGAATTTGCGATGGATACGTCTCGGTTTCGTACACAATTCATAGCGATGCCTAAAACATCAAGCACTGACGCCTTAAGTCGCTTACAAAGCAAAGACTGCAAAGTAGACCTATTTCACATCGACGGTTTGATTCAAGAAGAGGATTTACCCGTGATGGCCAGTTTGTCCCATCAAGGAACTGCTATAGCGCTGGATGATTTTCTAATTGATGACAAAGTAAGAAAAGGCGTTCAAAACATGATGGCGATAAAATCCATCGAACCGTTCAACACCTACTTTCTTGTTTTTCCTGCCAAGGATAGCCTTACGGCTTCCATCGGCATTCGAGACGTTTCGAGAACAGCATTATTACTGTCTCCGTCCCGATACGAGGCTTTGGTCTAGCGATAAACCGCTTTAGGTAGTCAGACAGTATTCACCTGTCGGAACGGAGCGGATTTGATAACCGAGGGCGGGTAGACCGCACCGGAAAGTCTGGCCGATACTCTTGGCAACAAGCCTTCAATTAAGGGCGTTACCAAGGGGACCACATATTATGAAGTTCACCACCATTTACGTGGACGACCACGGCCATTCCTATTTTGGCGAGGTCGATCTGCCGCAGTCGGGAAACGCGCGGCGCATCGGCGCACGCCCGCAAGACGTCAAGTACTGGCGGGTAGGCAAAATGCTGCCGGGCCACTTCAAAGACTTTCACAGAGTTGAAGACATCGAACTCTTGTGCGTCATGGCGGGACACATGGAACTGACCGTCAGCAACGGCGAACGGCGCTATTTTGCATGCAGCGACATGGTGCTGCTGCAAGACACCACGGGCCAAGGCCACACCACCCGCGTCCTCGGCACGGAGCCTTGCCAAACCCTGCACATTGCGATGCCGGACATGGGAGATTTCACATCATGATGAAGACACCCATTGCCTTAGCGTTTTCAGTTTTGCTCTCTGGCGCTGTCAATGCTCAAGAAACCACGTTGATTCACATTCCCGCAAAGGATGCGTCGGAATACCCCGTCGCCGAATGGGAAAACCCGCTGCGCGACGCTGATGAACCTCAACGCGCGCGTATCGGCATTGCCGAAGGCGAAGCGGCCGTCGCCAATGCGCCCGACCACGCCACCCGCTACACCGCCAAGGAATACAACTTCCCCATGGGTGCGCTCAGGGTGTTGTATTTTGAAAAAGACGCCGGCCCTGTGATTCATCAGATCACCTTTGAAACCCAACTGATGATGCTGGAAGGCTCCGCCACAGTCGGATCCGCAGGCGAAACCGTGCAACTCAATCAAGGCGATGCGATTTCCATGCCGAGCGGTGTTCTGCGCAATAACAACCCGGACGGCGATACGGTGATTGCCACCTGGGTTGTGCCCTATACGTCGGATAATCCGGCAAGCACGGTGGTGCGGGGCAGCGAATTGCCTCTGCGCTCCCTCGCCCAATGGATGGACGGCGACACGCCGGTCACCGCAACCTCACCGGAAGACATCGCCAACGCACCGGACGGGGCTGGCAAGTTTGATCTCAAGCGCTATGGCTTCGACGGTAATTCCATCCGCCACGCCATCCTGCACAAAGGCGGCAAAACAACGCACGGCACCAACGGTCGGGACATTCTGACTTACATCTGGAAAGGCCACATGCTGCGCACGGAAGACGGCGTTGAGTATGAAGTGAAGGCCGGCGATGCCATCCGCGAGGAGAATCAAAAAACCGGCTGGTGGGATCTGCTTGAGGACTCCGAGTTCCTCGCCACCGACATGCCGCTCGATCCCTCCAGGCCCCGCTTCAATGTCCAACGCGACGAAGGCGTCGAAGCCGGTGCCGGCTACGCCCAATAGTTTTTAGATAAGGAATAGAACAATGAAAATCTGTGCCATGGGAATGGACGCCAATGACCGGTCCATCACCACAGAACTCGAAATCCCCATGAAACAAGTCAGCGAAACGGAATGGGTTTCCGAAAAGCAAGACGCGTCGTATTGGGGCATAGCCTTGAGCCAACCGCAGGAACCCTTCCCCGGCGGGCCGCATGAAATGCATCTCACCAACGGCGCCCGCATTGTCTGGTCCATGCAGGGCCATGCGGAGATCACCCAACAGGATGGCCAGACCTGCCGCCTCGCTCCGGGCGATGGCATTTATGTTGATGGCCGCGCCCTGCATCACTCGACCTTTCACCGCAGCAGGGTTCCGGTGATTACGCTCAACGTGACCTTCGATGAAACCGAAAATTACGAGTTCAAATAGGAGAAGATCGGACGCCGCTTCATCTAAGAGCCTGACCGAAAAAGAATTGAGTGGAATCAGTCCCTTGTGATTCCCTTGTTGTGTTCGCCAGCAAGGAGGATAACAAGATGTGGACTGACGCCACTCGTGAGAAATATGAGCGCGAGGCGCACCGCTACGCAAGCGATCTGAGCGATACCGAATGGTGCGTGATCGAACCCCATATGCCGCCCGCAAGGGCTCTGGGCCGCCCGCGCAAGACGGATATGCGGGAAGTGATGACCGCGATCCTGTACATGGCCCGCAGCGGCTGCCAGTGGCGCATGCTGCCCGGCGAGTTTCCGCCGCGCAGCTCGGTTCAGTACTATTTCTACAAGTGGCGCGACGACGGGACGTGGCAGGAGGTCAACCGGGCGCTTCTGGCGCGCACCCGCGAGGCCGAGGGGCGGGCCGCTGCCGCGACTGCCGGGGTGATCGACAGCCAGTCGGTGAAGACCACGGAAAGCGGAGGTCCGCGCGGGTTTGACGCGGGTAAGAAGGTGATGGGCCGCAAGCGCCATATCGTGGTGGACACTGGCGGGCGGTTGCTCGGTGCCGTGGTCCACGAGGCTGACATCCAGGATCGCGACGGTGCGCCGTCGCTGCTCGCCGAGGTGGGGGCGTGGTTTCCCGGGGTCGGCCATATCTTCGCCGACGGCGCTTACGCCGGCCCTAAGCTGGCCGGGGCGCTGAAGAAGATCGGCGACTGGGCGCTGGAGATCGTCAGGCGCAACGACAAGGCGGACGGCTTCGTTGCGCTGCCGCGCCGTTGGGTGGTCGAACGCACCTTCGCATGGTTCGGGCGCAGCCGCCGCCTTGCGAAGGACTTCAAGGCGACCGTCGAGAGCGCCCTTGCCTGGCTCCTGATCGCCAGCATCCAAGTCTTCATCCGTAGACTAGCAAGGTTATGAAAATAAACGATTCTTTTCCGGCCAGACTCTAAGTTTCAGTCCATCTCCCGGACCACGCGAAAACCGCGATTCCAGGTGCGACGGTCATGACCACCCCATCCGCGCCGGGCGCTACGCAACCCGTAAGGGGGATAACTGAATGCGCCGCCCCGAAAAACCCGGATCAACTCACTGAAATTGGGTGGCGCGCGATTACAACTGGCAGGATCCATCCAGGCTGAGCCGTCGGCTGGCGCACCCTCATAGTTGAAATGGGGACAATCCATTACGGATTCCCAAACATTGCCCAACATGTCGTAGAGCCCGAAGCTGTTGGGCCGGAACGATCCGACCGGTGCGGTTTCCACAAAGCCGTCGTCACAGGGTAAACCCATTTCCAGTCTCGCAGGCACCGCGCCACCCGCCGCCAAATAGGTGTCAAGAAACGTGCGACCCGTGTATGCGGCCAAATGACTTTCATCCGCACCGTTGGCATAGGCGCAGGCATCGGCAATGCCGTCTCCCCAATGCCGGGCCGTTTCGGTCCCTCCCCGGGCCGCATATTCCCACTCCGCCTCCGACGGCAGACGGTATGTCTGCCCGGTGTATTGGGACAACCAATCCGTATACGCATAGGCATCAGTCCAACTCACACACACTACGGGATGATCGCCGGTCTGTGGAAAGCCCGGATCATCCCATGCGTTGTTCTCTCCCGCACTGTTACCCTGGTCGGTCACGGTGGAACAGCCACGGCGTGGGCGGTATCCGGAGTTCGCAATGAAGAACGCGTACTCAGAGCGGGTGACTTCATATTGGCCCATGGCGAACGCCCGAGAAATCGTGACGGTATGGCGGGGACGTTCCCAAGCGGAGATGTCGTTGGCGCCCATCATCGGCATGTGTTCCCGCTCCGCCTCTTCCATTGTTGATCCCATCACACCCGTACCGGCGGGAATAACCACCATGATGGGACAGTCCTGACAGTCACGGAATGTGTCAGACGCATGCAAAGGTGCGGACAGCACCAGCATTAAGGTGAGGACGAAAAGCAGTGAAACCTGGAGGCGGGGCATCAACACCTTCTTTCGACCTTGTCAAATGCAGCAATATTATAATGCGCACACTGTGATAGAGTCGCGTTTGTATCATCACGAGGACGCTTTTTTTGGGGACCAACACAATGACAGACCAATCTAACTTTTCACGCCGTTCAGCCTTAACAGCCGCTACCGCCATTGGCACCGCCGCCGCGGTCGGTTCAACCGCGACACCACGCGACGCGCACGCGCAAGTCGACAACGACATCAGCGTTGCCCCCGACGGCAATTACGAACGGGTGCCATTAAGAAAAGACGTCATCAAGGTCATCGCCATTCAGTCTCAGCTTGTCGGTGCCGATCCGGACAATCCCCGACGGCAAATGCGTGCCAACCTGGACAAGATGATCGAGCTCATCGACTCCGCCAACGGCTTTATCCCTGGTAGACAAGATCTACTTTGCTTCCACGAACAACCGATCATGGGCTGGCAACCGTGGACCCGGGAAGAAGCGCTTAAGGTCGCCATTGAAGTCCCGGGGCGTGAAACCGAAGCCCTCGGCGAGAAAGCAAAGGAATACGGCTGCTACATCGCTTTCGGCTCTTATGTGCGCGACGAAGAGAACTGGCCCGGGCATCTGCTTCTCAACGGCATCCTCATCGGACCGGACGGAGGGATTGCCGCCAATCATTGGAAGCAGCACAACGTGCGCCTCAATCCGGCATGGACCATGTTCACCACCTCGGCTTACGACGTCCTGCCCCGTTACATCGAAATGTACGGCGAAGATGCGGTGCTGCCGGTGGCGCGCACGGACATCGGCAATCTGTCTCTGTTGATCTCGCCGTATGACCCGGACATTCACCGGGCCATCAGTTTGAAGGGCATGGAAATCGGCATCCGCTTTTCGTCCGGCGGGTTCAGCCAGGTGGACTCCCAGTCGTCGTCCTTCTTCAACGGCAACTACACCATCACCGTCAACCAATCCATGTCGCCGGATCAGCCCGGCTTCCCCGATGCCGGCGGCGTCGGCGGCACCAGCATCTACGGCCCACGCGGGGTGGAAGTGGCCAAGGCCAGAACCATCCACGAAGAATTCATCAGCGCGCGCATTCCCATCGCCGATTTCCGCCGCCGTCACCGTCTGCCCGACGTGCCCAAGGAGCTGGTGATGCCGGTCTATGAGAAGTACGTGCCACCGTTCCCGTCGGGTCTGAATTTGGATTACATCCCTGACGATCTGGAAGACGCCGCACGGCACATTTACGGCAACCGGACCTGGTAGGAGCAAAGCGCCATGATCAACCGCCGCCGGGTCTTGGGCTCGCTCATTGCTGCCGCTGCCTTGTCGCAGAGCACGTTTCGCTCTCAGGACGTGCGAGCGCAAAGTCCTAGCGGCGTTCTTGTCATCGGCGCAACGGGGCGCTTCGGCTCCCGTTTCATAGCTCAATTTCCTGACAGCGCCGGGCCGGTTACGGCGTTCGTCCGGCCAACCTCGTGTTACGGGAGGGATCAGATTTAGACTCGGATGCAGCGGCGATAAGGGCTCATCTCTAACGATTTTCATTCAACAAAAGTTCTTGTTTTGTTCTCATGCCTGGGCTAGGGTCTGGGGATGGGACAAGGCATGGAAAATGCGGTCCAAAACCTCAGGGACCACAATAAAGAACAAGCTTTCGTGCACCCCGGCGCGCGCCGGGGCCGGGGCGCGGTCACCAACAGGGCCGGGCGTTACGAGAAGGACCGCCTCAGCGCCGCCGACGACGGCTGGGACTGCCTGGATCAGGAGCCCGACCCCCTGCGTACCCAGGTGCTGCGCGACACCACCCGCAGCATCCTCGCCCGCAACACTTCGCCGGACATTCCCTTCGACCGCTCCATCAACCCCTACCGGGGCTGCGAGCATGGCTGCATTTATTGTTTCGCCCGGCCGACCCATGCGTTTCTGGGTCTGTCGGCGGGGCTTGATTTCGAAACCAAGATTTTCGTCAAGCCCGACGCGGCGGACCTGTTGGAAACGGCGTTGCGCAAACCCAAGTACCGCCCTCGCGTCATCGCCATGGGCACCAACACGGACCCCTATCAGCCGTTGGAGAAGGAACGGAAGATCACCCGCTCCATCTTGGAAGTGCTGGCCCGGTTCAATCATCCCCTTTGGAAGCGGCCCATGACGCGGGCGCCGAGAAAGGCGGCTACATCGTTCTGCGTTTACCACTGGAAGTGAAAGACCTGTTCCAGGAATGGCTGACGGAAAGCGCGCCTCACCGGGCCGGGCGGATCATGGGTCTGATCCGTTCCATGAATGACGGGCGGGATTACCACCCGGCCTGGGGCAACCGGCAGGTTGGCCGCGGGCCATACGCCGATGCTATGTCCAAGCGGTTTAGCCTGGCGGCAAAGCGCTTGCGCCTCAACGCCCGCACACACACCCTGACGACGACGAAATTCCGCGTGCCGAGCGACAAGCGCACCGCCCAACTTTCACTATTCTGAATCTCTATTTCAAAGCCACCGCAGCCGCTACACTGGCGTCCTAAAAACGAAAACAGGGAGCCGGTTAAATGAGACTTTTCGGGACGCTCGTTGCACTCGTCTTTGCTGCCGGTGCAATCACATCAGCCATGGCGCAAGACATCATCTACAAAAAAGGCTACGTGGACGGACCCTTTGGGCAGATCCACTACCACTCGGCTTGGCCCGCCTCCGGCCAAGGGGACAAAACACCGGTGGTATTCTTCCACCAGAACCCAAAGTCGGCGGAAGAATACCGGCCGCTGGTTGAGCCTGTCGGGCGTAGCCGTCTCGCCATCGCCTTCGACACGCCGGGCTATGGCGAGTCCGAACGCCCGAACGAACCCCAAGACATGGTTGGCCTTGCCAACGCCATGGCCGACGCCCTGGAAGCGCTCGGCTACGGTGAAGACGGCAAGGGTAAGGTGGATGTGTTCGGATTCCACACCGGCGTGTTCATCGCTTCGGAACTCGCCCTGCAGCGCCCCGACCTGGTGCGCCGGGTGGTGATGTCGGGCATTGCCTATCGCCCGCAGGAATACCGCGACGAGCGGCTGGCCAGTCTGCCGGAGGGCAAGCCATTGCTAGAAGACGGCACCTTCGTGCTGAGCCGCTGGCATATCATCGTCAACAACCGGTCCGAAGGGGTCTCCTTGGAGAGAGCCTCTAAGATCTTCCTTGAAGACATCCACTCCCTCGATAAGTCCTGGTACGCCTACAAAGCGGTGTGGACCTACGCGCCGGAAGACCGCTTCCCCAAACTCACGCAGCCCGTCCTGGTGTTGCAGCCCCATGAGATGCTGACCGCAGAAACGTTGCGGGCACGCGAGGAATTGATGCCCGAGGCTGATCTCATCGAAATACCGGAGATCACCGATGATGTGTTTGACACGGGCGGGGAAGAGATCGCGGCAGCACTTACAGAGTGGCTGGATACGCCCAAGTGAAACACATCCTCACGGTGCTGGCCTTATTGCTGGCGCCGTTTGCCGCAGAGGCCGAAGACGTCAACGTCGGCGGGTTCATCATCCCCGGCTCTATCGCCGCCGGTCTGTTTTACGACTACGAAAAACGTCTGGTCGAAGAGTCGGGCGGCGTGCTGGAGCCAAACCTACTCATCCACGGCGAAGGCGGGCCGGAAGAACAGATTCTCACCGGTATCCGGCGCGGCCGTATTCATGTGGCGTCGCTGTCCACCCTGGTGCTGTCCAACATCGTGCCCGAATTGGCCTATCTCGGCGCACCGTTTCAATTCGACAGCAAGGAACAGTTCGACCATGTGGTCGACACCAAGTTTGTCGAGGTTTTTGCGCCGCTGCTGGCGGAACGGGACCTCACCATCCTGCGTTGGCTCGACCTCGGCGGACAGAACATCTACGCCAACAAACCGATCCTTTGGCCCCGCGATGCCGTCGGCGTGCGCTTGCGGTCCACGCAGGACATTGCCTCGCGCATGTTCCTGGAGTCCGTCGGCGCCGACGTGATTTATATCACCAGCCCGGAAACCATTCCCGGCTTGCAGACCGGACTGATCGAAGGGGGGCTGACGCCGACCGTGGCCTACGTCGGCACCGGTCTCGTGCCCGACGCGCCCCACTACATGCTCACCCAGCATTTTTACCTAGGCGGCTTTTTCGTCGCCAACACACGCTGGCTCAAAGGACTGCCGGACAATTTGCGCCGCATTGTCACGGACACGTTCGCCTCCAACGCGGAAATCCGCGCGGCCATGGCGCAGATGATTACCACCGCGCTCGGCATGGCGGACGAACAGAACTTCACCGTTCATGAATTGACACCGGAGCAGCGGGCGGCCTGGCGTGAGGCGTCGGCCGGTACCAACAGCCGGATCATCGCCGAAATCGGCGGGCGTACCCAGGACATCGCCGACGCCCTAGGGCGTGCTAGGGAGGCTTACTTGGCCTCCCGTCCATGACAAGAAGGCTTTTCATGCCTGCGATGTTCCTCATCTAAATTATTGATGTCACACAGAATTTTATGACCCAAAGTTGATTTACAAAGATTTTTCTATTATTGGTTTTCTTCGCTACTTAATAATCGCGATATTATACTTTACAAACCAAGCCCTGTGTGATAGGATTCTAGCATCAAATACAGGAGCCGGTTATGTCCGTACTTTCAGCCCGCCATATGCACGATGAAGCCGCTGCATTTGCTCACGTAGAAGCTGCTCTATGGCCGCATGGGCCTGTCTGCCCCTGCTGCGGTACCCCACAAGGCTTCGGTGATGTCCTCCACCCGCCGGACAGACACACCGGCAGGGGACAGGCACCATGTGGTTGCGGCGCGCGTAGCCAACCATCCCCTCGACATTGCCCTTGTCGTTGCCTTTGCCCGGGCGCCCGTAGCGATCCCGCAATAGGTAATGCGACAGTAACCCGCTGAACAGCGTGGCGCGCACCCGCGTACCATCCGGCTGGATCTTCGAGACCAGGCAGCGGTCGTTGTCATACAGGATCGACTGGGGCACCCCGCCAAAGAAGGTAAAGGCATGAACATGCCCGTCCATCCAGGCCTCCGCCGCCGCCGCCGGATAGGCCCGCACGAAGTAGGCATCGCTGTGCGGCAGGTCCATGACGAAGAAATGCGCTTTCTGTTCGACGCCCCCGATGACGACAACGGCCTCGCCAAAGTCCGCCTGCGCGTGCCCCGGCGGATGGTCCAGCGGCACGAACATCTCCTGGCGGCGTCGCCTGTGCTCGCGCACGTAATCCTTGATGATCGTATAGCCGCCGGTGAACCCATGCTCGTCCCGAAGCCGCTCGAAGACCCGCTTGGCCGTGTGACGCTGTTTGCGATGAACCGCCTTATCCGCTTCCAGCCACGCGTCGATAATCTCGGTGAGCCCATCCAGCTTGGGTCGCTTGATCGCCTTCTCGCGTCGGTACCCCGGCGGCGACGAAAACGACAGCATCTTGCGAACACTGTCACGCGATATGTCAAAATGACGCGCTGCCTCCCGCTGGCTCATGCCCTCACTACAGGCCAGACGGACCTTCCGGTAAAGTTCCACGGTGTAAATCTCCCAACCCTCCCTGCCAAAACAAGAAGGGCAAAAGTGGACGACTTTTACGCCGCCCGCACCGCCATTACGGCGGCGCTACCGTGGTCTAATTTTGCACCGCCGTTCTCACTCGTTCGCGTTTGGGGATGACGTTCCTGACATTGAATTACTCTCGATGGTTGGGACCAGCGTCGCCATGGCGAATGCAAAACCAGAAGTCAAGCAAGTGGCATCTCATACGATAGGAGATTGTGACTCAGATGCAGTCGCCTCGTTTGTACGAAATCACATCTTGGCGTGAGGCTCCCTTGTGCGTCAGTCGCTCGTTAAGTTTCTGAATTCACCATTAAGACGCGATAGGCTCACGCAGATAGTGATATTGGTAGAGCTCTGTGTCTAAACCCAGTTTCCTGTAGAGGGTAATGGCAGGGGAATTGTCAGCTTCCACTTGAAGGCAAACTCCCGTGGCCCCCTTTTTTAAACCCCACAAGAACAAAGAGGAAAGGACCTTCTTGGCAAAGCCGCGTTGACGATAACCGGAATCAGTTATAACCGACTCAATGCATAACAGATCATCTTGCAAGGTACCGTAAGCCTGTGAAACGACACGCTCACCTTCATTCAGGGAAGCAAAAGCTGTTGGGAATTCGATAGAGGCTACGATTTGACGATAAATTGCAGCCGTCTCCTTTGAATGACTCTGCAATGCAGCCATTGAACCACACCAGTTATCTGTCGGGGTCTCTACAATTTCTACTTCTTGATCATCGTCAACCGCGGCTCCGTTTAGATGTTCATGCAAAACAATACTTTCTCCCTCTATTCCATAACCGCGTTTCAAGAGACTCTTTTCAATACTTGGGTGAATTAGAGTTGGAATACGAAAAATTGTTGGATGTCCTCGCAAACGATACCGCTGTTTGCACTCTCGAACGGTGGCCTCAATATCCTTTGTATGCTCTTGAAGCGGATTAGCTGAATTGGCCCGGCGTGTTAAACCGTCGGCGTATCTCAAGCACCAGTCGCCTACGACTTCACTTTGCAATGACGGCCACGCATCAAGACAAACTTTTTCAACCTGCCATGCCAGCGTATTTGTACTCATATCGTATACAGTATATTGAATCTAAGTTTCGCAAGCGTATACATGACACATTGACTCTAAACTGAGAAAAAATGGTTGCATGCAACCTTAATAACGAAGCTGTCTCCGGGAACAGGTGGCGAGCCTAGCTCATCCGTTGCTTCCACACCCTGTAAACTTCCAGCGCTGCCAACACGCCCGCGTTGATCGCGCCGACCAGGGGATCGAAGGCGGTGATGATCCAGTGTGCGAAGGTCAACACTGCGGCGATATAGACAAGGCGGTGGAGTGATTTCCAGCGCCGGCCCAAGGCGCGCACGGCGGCATTGTTGCTGGTGACCGCCAACGGCAGGAAGATCGCCAAAGCGAGCCAGCCGGTCATAATACCCGGCTCGACCATCTCAGACAGGACGCGATCCGTTGGCAGCCGGATAAGATAGGCGCCCACATGCGGTGCCGCGTACATGAAACTGGCGACGCCGAAATAGCGGCGCCTTTGCAACAGCCAGAGCGACCAGCGGCTGTTGGGGAACATGAGTTTGATGGGGGTAATGGCAAGGGTCGCCATCAGCAGCCAGGCAGACCAGTCTCCGGACGCGAGAATGAACTGCCCATACGTAAACGCGCCCGTCACATACAATATGATGAAGTAGCACCATGGAATCGCCAGAACGATCCACAATGAGAGAGGGGCATTTATGAGGCAGTTCGGCATGATATTCTGCAAACTCGTAACATGAAGATGAGGATTAAAAGGGAGGCAACGAAGAATATGAAGCACGTAATTTTATCTGGCTTTGCGGCTGGTCTTCTGTTGGTTGATGTGGCCCTTGCCCAGGTCGGCCAGAACAACGCACTCCTGTACGCGGATACGGCGACCCAGGACGAACTGACCGCTCTCCCCCATATGACTGAAGCTCTCGCTGAGGCCGTCGTTTCTGAGCGTCCCTTTGCCAGCGCGGTCGCTTTCGATGAAACGATTGCGGACTTAAGCGCCGACCAGCGCAAAGATCTCTATGGCCGCGTTTTTCTCCCCATCAATCTCAACACCGCAAGCGACGCGGAAATCATGCTCATTCCCGGCATGACCAGACGCATGGCCCATGAATTTGAGGAATACCGCCCGTACACCTCGCTCGAGCAGTTCCGTAGAGAGATCAGCAAATATGTCGACGACGATGAGGTTGAACGGCTCGAGCAATATGTTTTCATCCCGCTGGATCTCAACAGTGCGAGTTCTGAAGCGTTGGCGACCATCCCGGGCATGAGCCGGCGCATGGTGCATGAGTTTGAGGAATACCGCCCCTATACCACGCTGGATCAGTTCCGCAGAGAGATCGGCAAATATGTCGACGACAATGAGGTCGCCCGTTTCGAACGCTACGTCACGCTGAAGTAGGTTTTTGTAGGTGGCGCAGGACCGAAATTTAGAGTCTGTTCACTCAAGTGTCTCCTGGGGACGAAATTGCGGGCCAATGGGAAATGACCATTCAATTGGTCGAGAATTCTGCCAAGTCGTCAATTGGTATTCTTTTTGATAGGGGCCGTAATTATTGAAGTTCGAGTTTCATATTTTTCCTCTTCGATGCTTCCATCCGCATCTTTCCTCCGTGAAGTTTGGAGACTATGAGCATATTGCGGACGTGCGAGGTATGAGAAATAGGCCCAAATTATTGACGTTGCTATAATTACGGCCCCGATTCCTGAAGCAGAAATTTCAACGCCTGCAAGTTTGATGTTGCAGATACAGTGTTACCACTCCCCATAAAAAGTACTGATCGCGCCTCAATTGATCCGCTTACGGGTAGCGTCAAGAATCTTGCGCACTTATGATCTGGCGGTGCTCACGCGGTAGTCGGTTGTTGCTCAAGTTGTTGTTGGTTTAGCGTGTCCATATTCAGGTATCGGCGTGTTCCCCATTTCGTACCTGCAATGTGCCGTAATCTGGCCGCGCACAGCATCACGGCCGACTGACCATCCGGAAAGGCGCCGACCACACGGGTTCTTCGCCGAATCTCCCGGATGATGCGTTCCATCGGGTTGTTGGTCCGGATACGTACCCAGTGGTTATCCGGGAAACGATAGAACGTCAGCGTTTCCTCAATCGCTTCCTCGACCAGGTCGGCCGCCTTGGAAAGACGCATCTGCTTGAGCTGGTCGACGATATTAGCGGCCTTGGCGCGTGCTGAGTCCAGACTCTCCTGGGCGTGGATGGCCTTGAGCATCCGGGCCACTTCCTTCACCTTGACGTTTGGCACATGGCTGAAGACGTTGCGATAGAAGTGCACCATGCAGCGCTGCCAGTCGGTCTCGGGGTAGTAGTCGTGGACGGATTCCTTCAGTCCAAGGCAGGCGTCGGAGATCACCAGCTGCACGCCGTTGAGGCCACGCTCCTTGAGGTGCCGCAGGAAGCCGCTCCAGCCGCTCTTGTCCTCTTTGTGGCCCTCGGCTACCCCGAGGATACGACGGTAGCCATCAACGCCAACACCGATAGCGACGAGCACTGAGACATTGCGTACTTCGCCGGCCCAGCTGCGCTTGAGGACAACACCGTCGAGGTAGACGTACGGGTACTCACCCTCGATCGGCCGGTTGCGCCACGCCTCGATGTGCTTGTACACCTTCTGGTTGAGCTTCGAGACCGTTCCAGACGATACCCGGGTACCCCATAGGGCTTCAGTGATGTCCTCGACCCGGCGCACGGATACACCGGCCAGGTACATCTCGATCAGCGACTCCTCGATCGAGCTTTCACGCCGCCGATAGCGCTCGACAATCGCCGTCTCGAACGCCTGCTTGCGCAGCTTCGGCATCTTCAGCGTCACCTCACCGGCCTTGGTGTGAAGCTTGCGGTCGTAGCTGCCGGCCCGGTAGTCAGTACGCTCCGGACTACGCTCGTAGCGCTGCGCCCCGCACAGCGCGTCCGCTTCGGCATCCAGTAGGCCGTTGAGCGTCTCCTCAACCGTACCCCGGACCAGCTCGCCCAGGTGGTCGTTGATCCGCTTCTCGTCAATCTGAACGACGTTGCCCAAGGGCTTCTTGCTATACTCTGTCATGGTGGTGGTCTCCTCTGTGGTTCGTTAGATCTCGACAATCCAACTTCACCACATGAGCCACCGCCTCCTCAAAATGTGCGCAAGAAAAGATGATGTTACGATTCCACCCACCGCTAGTGCCAATGAGATTCTACTTCTTAACCTAAGATAATAAAGGTCAACTTCGGTCCTAGACACATTTATCTCCCTCGTCACACTTACGGTATGAGCTACTCCCCGGGAATCGGACACTGACGTAAGCTACACTTTGTTGTCTTCTGGTCTTCGTAGAGAAGGAGATCAGAGATGTCGAAACGCAAGCAACACTGGCCGGAATTCAAGGCGAAAGTAGCCCTTGAAGCCTTGAAGGGCGAAGAGACCGTATCCGAGCTGTCCAGCCGGTTCGGGGTTCACCCGACGATGATTCATCAATGGAAGCGTGCGCTGCTTGATGGTGCTCCTGGCCTGTTCGCCCGTGGTGGCCGCCGGCAACCGGAGATCGACGAAGCGCAGGTGAAGGAACTGCATGCCAAGATTGGGGAGTTGGCTGTGGCCAACGATTTTTTGTCCAGACAGCTCAAGCCCTGGGGCGTGAAGTGAGACGCGGCATGATCGAGCCGGGTCATCCCGGATTATCGGTCAGCAGGCAGTGTGCGCTGCTGTCGATCTCCCGGTCGTCGTTCTATTACACGCCCAAGGGTGAGAGCGAGATGAACCTCGCGCTGATGCGTGAGATCGATGAACAGTTCCTGGACACGCCGTTCTTTGGCGTCCGGCAGATGACGTGGCATTTGAAGAACGAAGGCCATTGCGTCAATGAGAAGCGGTTGCGCCGCCTGATGCGGCTCATGGGCCTGATGCCGATCTACCAGAAGCCCAGCACCTCAAAGCCAGCGAAGGGGCACAAGACCTGGCCGTATCTACTCCGGGGGCTGAGTGTGAACAGACCGAACCAGGTCTGGGCAACGGATATCACCTACCTGCCGATGCGCCGGGGGTTCCTGTACCTGGTTGCCATCATGGATTGGTTTACCCGCACGGTGCTGGCTTGGCGCATCTCGAACACGCTGGAGGCTGAGATAACGTAGAAAGTTTTTCGCACATTTATTGGGTTGGTGGCCCCTGATCTGGTTAGGTTGGTTTTGCGGAATCAACGGACCCAGAACGAAGGAGCCACCATGAAGGAAGATAGCACGAAGCCGTTGTCGAACGTTATCAGGATTGACGACGATCGCATCCAGGATCACCTGGGGAAGATCGTGCGCGGCAGCGTGGAGGAGACGCTGAATGCGCTGTTGGACGCCGAGGCGGACCGGCTGTGCAATGCGGAACGCTACGAGCGCACGGAGGCCCTCCGGGACACCCGGGCCGGGAGCTACGAGAGGAAGCTTCACACCAAGGCGGGCGAGGTGACCCTGAAAGTCCCGAAGCTGCGCCGCCAGACGTTCGAGACGGCCATTATCGAGCGCTACCGGCGGCGCGAGGCTTCGGTCGAGGAAGCCCTGATGGAGATGTACCTTGCCGGTGTGTCTGTCCGGCGGGTGGAGGACATCACCGAAGCCTTGTGGGGTACGCGGGTAAGCCCTGGGACGGTCTCCAACCTCAATAAGAAGATTTACGCCCAGATTGCGGCCTGGCGGGAACGGCCGATCACGGGCGAGCATCCTTACCTCTACCTCGACGGGATCGTCCTCAAGCGCACGTGGGCCGGCGAGGTCCGTAATGTCTCGCTGCTGGTGGCCATTGCAGTTAACGGCGACGGCTACCGGGAGATTCTCGGCATCTGCGAAGGGGCCAAGGCGGCCAGTCAACCGCCAGCTATATGAGGAGCGCGGCTGACTGGCCGCCACTACCTTCTGCCCCCATCGAAAACAGCTCCAAAGTGGTAGACTTTTGCGCCGCCCCCTGGCTGGGTTTTACTCCGCCGTTGACACCTGGGCTCTCACGTTGCAAGTACGTGATTTTTTTGTACTTTCCCCGGGTATCACGGATGGGTATTCCCCTTTTCTGACCGGCTTGGTGACCGCTAAGCAACAGCGTCGGACATACCCGTTCAAAGGGTTCCAGATGAAGGAACCGTTACGGAGGAGAGACAACGTGCACCGTTCAACACTCAAGAAAACACTTTTACTTTCGACCAGCATCGTGTTGATGGGCTCCGGTTGGAGCGCACCATCTTTGGCACAGCAGGTCGCCATCGAAGAAATCATCGTCACCGCCCGTCAGCGCGAGGAATCGCTGCAAGACGTGCTGGCTAGCATCACCGCCTTCACCACTCAGCAGTTAGAGCGGGCTGGTGTGCAACGGGCCGAGGACTTCATCAACTTGACCCCTGGTGTAACAATCGTCGATACCGCCGAGGTCGGCGATACCCAGGTCAACATTCGCGGTATCAACGGTGCACGCGACGCCGAGAACAGCTTCGCGCTGATCATCGACGGCATCCTTCACACCAACCCAGCCGCGTTGAACCGCGAATACGCTAACTTACAACAAATTGAAATTCTGAAAGGTCCGCAAGGCGCCATCTACGGTCGTAATGCGGCAGCCAGCGCCATTATCATCACCACCAAACCGCCTACGGACGAATTCACCGGTGAGTTCAAGGTTTCGGGCGCTAATGACGATAGTTATTACGCCTCTGCCTATATGGGCGGCCCTTTGGGAGACAATGTGTCTGCCAGTGTCCAAGTGGATTGGCGGGATACGGATGGGTTTTATTTCAATGAAACCTTAAATCAGAAAAACGTCGACGACTTCGAAAACTACAATGTTTCAGGCCGGGTCGTTCTCGAAACCTCTGAAACCTCCACTCTGGACCTCAAGGCTCGGTACGGCGAAGTGGATGCAGCGTCGATTTCCTTTAACGCCGCTTTTGCGGCCAGCTTCCTCGCTGACCTGTTCGGCAATCCGCTCTTGTTCGAAGACGTCAACGACCACAATTTCCAGTTCGTCAACAACCAGGACCCTTACAACGACCAAAAGGCCATCGAACTATCGGCCAAGTATGATGCTGAATTCGATTGGGGCTCATTGACGGCCTGGGCGCTGTATTCGGACATCGAGAACTCCTTTGCTGCCGACGGGACGTCCGGGGCATTCGGTTTCTTCTTCCAAGAGCCATCCTGTATCGCTAGCGTGAACGCGCTGAATGCTGCTGGTGTGACATTACCGGGACCACAATTCCTCGGCCCTGATCCAGCATCATCCATTTTTGGTCCTTATACGCCGACCAACTGCGATGGCACCCAGTACCAGGAGCGGTTCCAGGATGACATCAGTTTAGAAATCCGCTTGGCCTCGCCGGCGGATCAGGAATTGCGTTGGCTGGTTGGCACATATTTCCTTGATCTCAACCGCCGTGTCGGCGTCAACACCGGTATCGAGGACGTCACCACCATCGTGCCGCAACTGTTCATTCCGGCCGGTCAGCCCAACGCTACCGACCAGTTGGTCCATGATGCGTTTGACTCGCAGGTCTATGCCGTGTTCGGCAACATCGCCTACGACGTCAACGACGATGTCGAACTGTCGGTAGCTCTGCGCTACGACCGTGAGGAACGGAAAACCAACAGCTTGGTTCCACCAGACGCCCGGTCGACCTATATCGACTTTAATCCTACGGATGGCTTCCAGGGCGGTGATCCCATCAACCCCGGCTTGAACCCGGCTATTAACCCGGCCGGTGTCATTGCCGATCAAGAACGATCCTTTGAAGAACTACAGCCCAAGATCAGTTTGACCTGGGATGTGGCCGATACAACAACTTTGTTCGCTAACTGGGGCATCGGCTTTAAGTCCGGCGGCTTTAACAACTCAGGTTCTGAAGCCACCATTGACTTGTTTATCAATGACTTCCTGGGCACCAGTGTCGACATTGACGACTTCTTCCGCGAAGAAACTTCTAGCAGGCTGCTGAAAAACTCGGCCGAGAGCCCACCTCGCGAAACGAAAGAATCAATGGATGGGCGTCCGCGAAAAAATAGAATCGGAAAATGACTCATACGAAAACAAAATTGCCGAGATGATCGCTCCAAATCGTTTTTCAGCAGCCTGCTAGCGCCTTTGAAATCGGCTTCAAAGGCAACTACCTGGACGGCCGGGTCACCGTTGAAGGTGCTGGGTACTACGTCAGTGTAGATGACATGCAGTTCTTCGAATTCTTCGTCGGTGCCTTCGGCCTGCTGCGTATCGTCAACAACATCGACGATGTTGATATTTACGGTGTTGAAGGCGCGTTCAATGCGCTTCTGTCCGAGAATTTCAGCATCTACGGCGGGTTTAACGTGTTGGACAGCGAAATCAAGGCCAACGCGGTGCGCCCGGACAGCGCCGCAGTTCGGTGGATCGTTTATCCACCCCGCTGACAAGACCCGCTACGGCGTGGAAGTGCTCTACCGCTTCTAAAAGCGCCAAAACAGTGACAAACAAAACGGCGGTCCATTGAGGCCGCCGTTTTTCGTTACGAGAAACGGAAAGGTGAGACTTAGGGCGTTCTGAAGGTCAGAATGGCGGTCGTCCCCTCACCGACGACACTGGTAAGGTGAAAGTCGCCGCCAAGCGCTTCCATCAGTCTTTTGGAGATGGGCAATCCGAGACCGGCGCCACCGCCGGCGCGGGTGGACCGTCCCTCGGTAAAGGGCTCGTAAATGGTACTCATCCTGTTCGGAGGAATACCCCTGCCATCGTCACGGATTTCGACATAAACACTGGAACTGGTATGGTGGCCTTCAATCCAGATCGAGCATGTTTGGTTGTGCCGCACCGCGTTGGACAGCAGATTAACGATGACCTGACTGGCGGCACGCTGATCGGCCAATATCTTGAGGTCCGTCTCCACCAGTTCATTCAGAACCGTAATGCCCTTTTCGGCCAAACTCGGCCCCACCAAAGTAAGGCATTGATCGACAAGGTCTGACAGGCGAACCGTTTCATCAACGAGTTCGATCCGGCCCGCTTCGATTTTTGAAACGTCCAGCAAATCATTGATCAGGGATAGCAAATGATTGCCGCTGCGATGAATATCATCGGCATATTTACGGTAAAGGTCGTCTTTGCCGGTGCCGAGCGCCTGATCCCGAATCACCTCCGAGTAACCGAGAATCGCGTTGAGTGGCGTTCTCAGTTCATGGCTCATGGACGCTAGAAATTCAGATTTGGTGCGGTCTGCTTTTTCGAAATCTAGGGTTCGTTGCTCTAGTTGACGGCGAAGGCGGCTTTCCCGGTCAACCACTTTGAGCAGGAAGTAAGCAAACGGCGGTGTTAGCACCAAGCTTACCGGGAGGTAGGCGAATCCAAAGAACGGGATGCGTTCGCGGTTGATGTCATAGATGAAATAGAGGACTTCGACCGCAAGAATGACGCAAATCATCACAGGAATGGAAAAGAGCAGGCTGGTGACGATCAAGCCTGACCGGTCGAGTAACCGGCCCAACTGGACCATAAGCCAGCCGGGCTCGTCCACGGTAAAGCGGTCTTCGCTTTGCGATTTGTGATCGGCCAACGCTCAGAAAACCCTGCAATACCCCCAAAATTAATGCGAGTTTAGAGGCGCAGGGTCTGCATGGAAAGCGTGTAAGACGCCTATTTTTGATTAGTATTTTGCTTGGGACTGTCGGCACCACTGTAAGAATGCCGCAACAAGTCCAACATTGATCAAAGCACGAATCGCGGTTTCGACACGGTCAGGAAAAGGTGGTGCAAGCGCGAAAGTGACACCCAGATGGCCCGGCGCATCAATCGTTCTCGGCCATGTCACCGAAATGTCGAGCGCGGCTCCAAACAAACACAAAAGAAACAAGCCGGCCCAAGGCCAGACAAGAGGGGGTCGCCTTATAGCGATCTGCTGGCAGATATAGGCAGCCATGAGTAATGGTACGACGTACACGATAGTGAGAAAAAACACGTCAATTGATGTTGTCAGCCAGAATGGCGTCAAATGACGCGTTTCGTCGGTTAAGAATCCGAAGCCTTGAAGACCCTTGGCAATGCCTACCAAAACGAAAATCAAGAATGTCACGGCTACCGAGAACGTAACTGCAGGTGCCAGCCCATACACGGCCCATGGCCAGCGGGCGGCCCAGGATTGCAATTCGGGTTTAGCGAGCGCGCCCTCGACAACGGCGTCTTCCGAGCCGAGGCGCGCCATGGCGTCGCGCTCGGCTTCCTCTGCGCTCTGGCCCCGGCCTATCCCTTCGCTTTTCAAATCCTCGAAGTGATCTTTCAGTTCGCTAAGGATTCGGCTGACGTGCTTTGGCGAGATACCGCCTTTTAAGAGACGTGCGCGGAGTGAAATAAAATCATACTCAGGCATATCCTTCGATCTCCAGGACGGATTCGATTCCGCCTCGGACGCGATGCCATTCATTGGTCAGATTCTTGAGGCGTTTTTGACCTTGCGCCGTAAGGGAATAATAAACTCTGGTGCGGCCATCGAAGGTCTTGCGGGCAGACTTTAATGCGCCGCGCTTTTCCAAGCTGTGCAGCACCGGATAGATGACGCCTTCACCGAGAACAATGGCCTCTTGTGAAGCATTGCGAATGGCTTTGGCCAATTCGTAGCCGTACATCGCTTGCCGCGCCAATTGGCGCAACACCAAGAGTTCGGGAACTCCACTCATAAACGGGGGATTGCTTTGTGCCATTTTTGGCTCCTGTGTCGTTTTTCTTCATACCTAGAACTACAAAGTATAATACCTCGTGGTTCAAGGTAAGCCAACACCGGCCCCTTTGATAGCGGTGTAGTTGGCCTGGGTTGAAAGATTCCAACCCGGACGGCAGGGTACGGGCCAATGAGCCAGAAATCCGGATATTTGCTGGTCATGGGTACAGCCAGTGATCCCGTCGGCATGGACGCCTACCACGCGCAGTTGCCGCCCATCTATAAAGCCCATGGTGGTTACCGTTTGGCCATGGGCGCACAATCGGAAGGTGCGACCTTCCTGTCGGGCGGATTGCAAAAACTGGCGGTCATGCTGGCGCGGTTTCCCTCGCCTGAGAGCGTTTCCGCATTTTGGTGGTCGGAGGCCTACCGCCAAGCTTACCGTGCGCGAAAAAACGCGGGGCGCTTCGCCGCCGTC
Organism: Rhodospirillaceae bacterium; assembly: GCA_965207985.1. Lineage (GTDB taxonomy): Bacteria > Pseudomonadota > Alphaproteobacteria > Rhodospirillales > Rhodospirillaceae > CBDBND01. The sequence goes on from CBDBND010000034.1 coordinate 582,830, forward strand.
GCCCTGCCCGGCTTGGATGAAGACACTGGTGTGATTGCCGGCGGCCGCGGCTATCTGATCGCCTTGGCAACGCCGGAAAGTCCGGGCCGCTGGCGCCGGTTTGCTGACGCCCTTGGCAAAGCGCTTGAAAACAGGGGCGCGACCATTCTTATCGACGACGGACCGGAAGCCATCGAACGTTTGGAAAGTCTTCTGCCCGGCAGCCACGTTTTGGCGGCCATGCTGCCGAGCCATGAAGAAGCGGTCTCGGCTTGGACGGAACTGGAAACCGAGCTGTCTGATCTACTTGCCGAAGCGCAACCAGTGGACATTATTGCGCTTAACGGACTCGCAGACGATCACCCCGGGCGGCTTATTTCATAAGACCTCAATACAAAGAATTCTTTTTTGGGACAGGGACAATGGCATCAGTTTTCAAGATTTTGAGTTTTGCGGTAGGCGCTCTGATTCTGTGCCTTCCTTCTGCCGGATTGGCCCAGGGCCAGGATGGCACGCAAGCTGAGCGTGACCTCACCGTCATCGCGGTGATGCTGCCGGGAACCTACGACAACCGGGAGCAAGTTTACTTCGATGGACGCCTCGGCGTGCGCGAGGAAGCGCGCCACGAACGCGTTCATTCAAAGATCGTGCGTGCAGATTTGCCGGCTTTCGGCGAATACGTCTTTTTCGTCTGCGATAATTACGGCACCGATTACGACAACCCCCATCACCTTCGTCTCTATGTCTTCTCGGCCGACAACGACGCCGGTGCCGTTCGTATGAGGATTTACTTTTTGGCTAATGGCGACCTCGAGGGCCGGTATGACAACGCGCACCTGGACTTGAGTTTATTGACCGACCGCACACCGCAAAATACGCCCTACGCGGAAGGATGTGATGTGTTTTGGCGCCGCGAAGCGGGCCAGTTTCATGGGAAAATGGCTGAGAATGCTTGCCGCTATACAGGCAGCGACCGAAGTGAACGTATCGGCGACTATGAAATGATGTTGAGCGAGAACGCGCTTTGGATCAGAGAATATGCCCATAATCTCAGCGGCAATCTGGTTTTCGGCAATCCAGACGGCGTTCCCCACAAACTGACACGAGCGCGGGATTTCACATGTTATGCCGACATGCCGGGGGTATCGGGCGGCCGTGACATACCGTTTACCCGGTTCGACAATCTAAAAATTACCGACCAGGGAGGTCAGGCGCGATTTACGTCGGAAGAAGATCCGCCGCGCATCATCGAAATCAATCTGCGTAATGTGGATTGGCAAATGAACAACGAAATCGGCGCCTACACCCGCGATAGCCTAGTCATGTACATTTCCTCGCGCAACCAGGACGGCTCGCCGGGTGAGTTTTTTGGCTACACCTTTACCCAGCCCGATGCCGAACGCTTGGGCATCAACCTCGGTTTCATCCTTGTAAATTGCTTCATGGTTTCAAACCGGGAGGCTACACCGGAGTTTTAAGCGACTTTGACCGTTTCTTTCGTCACTCTTGATGTTTTCACAGACCGTCCCTTCGGCGGCAATCCGTTGGCCGTAATTCCCGATGGCAGAGGTTTAAGCACGGAAAAGATGCAAACCACCGCGCGGGAATTTAACCTATCGGAAACCACGTTTGTTTTACCCGCTGAGGATCCGGATGCCACCCATAAGGTCCGCATTTTTACGCCGAAGGCGGAATTAGACTTTGCCGGTCACCCCACTATAGGGACGGCAATAGCCCTTGCGGAAGCCGATAAGAAGGATAGCGCTGACTTTGCATTCGAAGAAGGCGTCGGTGTAGTTTCTGTCAAAGTGCGTCCGAATGGCCGTGGTGGGCTAGAGGCAGAACTCTCCGTAGCAAAATTGCCAGAGCAAATGGAAAGCACTGTCGCAGCAGACAAGTGGGCCGAACTTCTAGGTCTCGATACTGAGGATATTTATGGCGCAACCAACCCGGCATTGTGGTCGTGTGGTGCACCTTTTACGTATGTTCCGCTGACCAGTTTGGATGCTCTAGCCCGTGCTTCAATTGAAGCAGGAGCTTGGAAAACTCATTTGAGCGCCGATCCGTCGGCCGGTGTGTTTGTGTTCACAAACACAGCCGAAAACACCATTCAGGCGCGGATGTTTGCGCCCGCCCAGGGCATTGCCGAAGATCCAGCGACAGGATCAGCCGTGGCGGCGCTGGCGGGATGGCTTATGGCCCATGATCCGCGACCGGACGGCAAGGCCCATTGGACTATCGATCAGGGCATCGAAATGGGCCGGCCGAGCCATTTGGAACTGGATGTGGAAATCGAATCTGGCCGGATTTCGGCAGTTCGAGTACGGGGTAGCGCGGTTGTGATCTCCCGCGGAACCCTAAACGTGCTTACAGACCTTTGAGACCGGACGCGGGAATGTGGTAAGGTGGGAAAAAGACAAGCTGCGCTAGGAGGCAAACAATGCGTGGGTTTCTAATTGGTGTGGCCGCTGCCGGGATCGTGGCGGCAACTGCAATATCTTCGGCGGATGCTCAAATGTTCAGCCGAGGCAATGGCCTCGTTAATGAATCCGCCCATGCCCTCGACCGCGAAAAGTGGGACAAGGGTGTGAGTCTGGCCCGGCAGGCGTTGCGATCCGGTGAACTCACACCGCGCAACGTTCCCGCTGCTCTAAACAACCTGTGCATCGGGTTGACCGGCCAGGGTTATTACGACGAAGCGATGGATACCTGTAATAGAGCCATCGAAAAACGGCCGCGTGAGTGGAGTTTTTATAACAACCGCGCCAACATTCATTTTTTCCGGGCGCAATATGACCGGGCGTTGGCGGACTATTATAAAGCGCTTACTTTTAGCCCGGGTGATGACGTCCTGATCACAAACATCAGCCTCACCTTGCGTACGCGCAAGAGAGCGGCAGAAGCTATGGGACGTGAAGCCGGCCGGGAACGGGAAAGCTAAACGCCCGACAACGCGCGCTCCAAATTTATATTGAGTTGTGAGCCGGCTCCATGTGCGCGCGGTATGAACTTGATATTGCCCCGCGTAACATCATTGAACGCTTTGGTCTCAAGATCGATGACTCCGTCTTCGTTGATTTCCAGCCCGCCAATGATGTTAGACCCACTTTCCGTATGCCAGTCATCGGCGTTGACGGTGAAATTAGTTTCCTGCGCTGGGGTCTGGACGTTCCCTGGCAAAAAAAACTTGTCATCAATGCCAGGTCCGAAACCGCTTCACAGAAACCGACGTTCAAACCGCTGATCGATCAAAGGGTGGTGGTTCCTGCGACGGCCTATTTTGAATGGCGTAAAGACGGCTCCAAAAAAATCAAAACGCGGATATGTGTAACCGGCACCGATGTGTTTGGCATGGCGGGGTTTTATAAAGAAGACCGTTTCGTCATTCTGACCTGCAGCCCCGCTCCAAGCATCGCCCATATCCACAATCGCATGCTCGTAGTCCTACCGCAGTCTCTTCAACACGAATGGCTCAACCCGGACGTTTCCTTTGACGATCTTGCACCGAACCTAATCCCTTACGAAGAATCCCTGGAGGCGATTGAGCAATCACCTCCCAAGCCGAAGCAGGGATCGCTGCCTGTCTAAAACGCTGTATGAATGCCTCAATGGCACATGAGGACGGGAAGGACGGCGTGTTCCATCACGTAACCGGTTACGCTGCCCAGCATCAGTTGCCGCAGTTTGGACCTGGTGTAAGCGCCCATGACCATCATTTCCGCACTGTCATCACGGGCGGCGTAGAGCAGAGAACGGCCCGTCCGTACCTCACGGGGCAGCACCTTTGAGATTACCGTTTTGACGCCGTGGCGGGTGAGATGGACATCAAGGTCTTCCGTTCCCGCGTACCATTCCTCTTCTTCGACGCGAAGAATGGTGACTTCTTTTGCCATGGCGAGCAGCGGAACCGCCGCTTGGACCGCACGGGTCGCCTCCGTGCTGTCGTTCCAGAACACCGCAATCCGCTCGATCGGACCTGAAGGCGCGGTTCCATCCTCGGGCAGTGGGGGTGCGGCGACAACGGCCCGGCCGCTTTGCATCAGCGCGGCATTAAGAGACATCAAGGCGGCTGTTTCGTTCTCTTTGGTCGGGCGGTTCACAACGATGAGGTCAGCGCGGCAGCCCCGAAGGGCAATCACCTGCTCTTCAACGCCGGATTCCTCCATCCAGACCACGCGGAATCCTTCACCTGAGCGATCGCTACCGGTTGTATCGATTCCGGATGTGACTTCGTCGAACATCGTCTTGGTAAGATTTGCGCGCTGGCCGGCTTCCCGTTCGGCCACGCCCATCATTTCATCCACCATGGCGCCGGACATGGCCTCTCCCACCAAGGGCAAAGCCGCGGTGGGATCAGCCAAGACGTGCATGGCGTCCACATGGCAATCGAGCTGCTGCCCGAGCCGAAGGGCCGTATGCAGGCACGCCCGTCCAGACGTCGGTTCACCGACGACGGCGAGAATACTTTTAATGGCGGACACGACCGGCGCCCCCCTTTCCGGCTAACCGCAAGTCCCGGATGGTAGCAAGGAAAAGGAGGATGGGGCCACAGGAGTCGTACGGTTTCTAAACCAGCGCTGATCCGACCGGAGGGTGGTACTCTTCGATGCCATCTGGATCTTGGTGAATAATGATGTCGGCGCCGGGATAGTCGGCCAATAGGCTCATTTCCACCTGGTCGGAAATGCTGTGGGCGTCCAGTAGGGTCAGATTCGGGTCCAGCACCATATGCAATTGGATGAAAGTCTGAACGCCTGAGGAGCGTGTTCTGAGTTCATGAACGCCTAAGACTTTGGGATGCTTCATGACGGTCGCTTTGATAGCGGCCCGTTCTTCTTCGGGCAATTCACGATCCATCAGCACTTCAATGGACTTGCGCGTAATGTGAGAGGCGTTCCACAAAAGAAACAGGGCTATGCCGATTGCAAAAACAGGATCGGCCCAAGTGACGTTGGCATAGGTGGAGAGAACGAGGGCGACGATAACGCTGAGGTTCAGAAGCAAATCGCCGGTGTAATGAAGGGAATCCGCACCGATGGCGACGGAGCCCGTCCTTTTGACCACATATTTCTGAAAAGTGACCAGACAGAAAGTGGCGACAATGGCAAAAACCATGACACCAATCCCGATGTCCCCCGCGACCACTTTTTCCTGATTTGAAAACCGAGAAACGCCTTCAACGATGAGCAGCACAGCCGAGCCAGCAATGAAAGCGGATTGCGCCAAGCCGGAAAGCGGTTCTGCCTTACCGTGGCCGAACCTGTGCTCTTCGTCTGCCGGCGTTAGGGCGTGGCCGACAGCCCACAAATTGACGACAGACGCCATCAGGTCCAAGGCCGAGTCGGCCAAGCTGGACAGAATGGCGACCGAGTTGGTTAAGACAAACGCAACAGCCTTGACCAGAATAAGGACGACGGCAACGCTGACGGCAGCGTAGGTCGCAAAGCGCATGAGACGGGACGGTCGAGAATTCAATCCGGCGGATATAGCAGGATCATGGGGCATGCCTAAGGGTACAACCTTTCCCGGCTCCATGAAGAACCGTTTCTTGTAAAACACAGCCGGTCGTGCATGCGATGAGGTAGATCAAGCCAGAATTCAATAACAGAAGGCGTAAGACGAAAGCCAGTCCAGTGTTCAGGACGGGGCACCTCCTTGCCTTCAAACCGGGCTTCTTCTGCAGCAAAGCGGGATACAAATTCCTCCCGGTCAGCCATGGGTTTGGATTGGTCCGCCGCCCAGGCCGCGATACAGCTTTCTCTGGACCGTGAAGCAAAATATTCGTCGGCAAGGTCGGTGCTGACTTCCGATAAAGTGCCTTCAATTCGAATTTGGCGCCGCAATGTCTTCCAATGGAAGCACAGCGCCGCATTCTTATTGTTGGCAATTTCCTGACCTTTGCGGCTTTCAATATTGGTGTAGAAAACAAATCCGTCAGGACCTAAGCCTTTCAACAAGACCATGCGCAAGGAAGGACGTCCGTCGGGCGTGGCCGTGGCAAGGCTCATGGCGTCATAGTCGTTGGGTTCCGTCTTCTTGGCCGCATTCAGCCAGTCTTCAAACAGACTCATTGGGTTGTCGACATCGGGAATCAGGGCTGGGTCAGACATCAAAAAGGCTCAAGATTCACTGCAAAGATGGCTCATGGGTTTGGTCTGCGATCACGAAGATGTCAACAGGCGATGCCCCGGAATGCCCTGATTTTGACACCTTTTCCCTGTGTTATGCGTTGTTAGGACAAAGGCACAGCGATTCGAAATCGCATGCCCATTGAAAACGCCACCAATGGTAAACGAGGAAACCATGAGCGGACAAATGTACGGACAAAAGTTTAAAACCGCTATTTCTGCAGGAGTCTTGGCATCGGCTTTGGTCTTAAGCGGTTGCACGACGACCGGCACGGAAAATGAAACCGTCGGAACATTGCTCGGCGCAGCGGCAGGCGCCTGGGCCGGATCGTCGATTGGCAAAGGCGATGGCCGCATTGTCGCGACCGCTGCGGGCACAATGCTAGGTGCTGCCGTCGGCAATCGAATCGGACGCAGCATGGATGAATTGGATCGCATGAAAGCGCAAAGAGCGCAGGAATTTGCCTATGCGGCGCCGATCGGTGAAACCATTGTCTGGAACAACCCAGACAGCGGCAACTACGGCAACGTCACGCCCATTCGCGATGGGTATACGGACTCTGGACGGTACTGCCGCGAATTTCAGACGGAATTCACCATCGATGGCCAGCAGGAACAAGGGTACGGTACGGCCTGCCGTCAAGCAGATGGCAGCTGGCGGATTGTCAGTCAGTAAATACGCGACATCAATCGGTTCAATGAAAACGGCGGCTCATATGGGCCGCCGTTTTTAATGTATGAACAGCGTCAATTATCCGCTGACGATACGCGGACCCGTTTCCCGGACTGCAGTGTCATCACCAAACAAACTAGCCACCGGTCTACCAAGACTTTGTTTCTCGGTGGCTTGGGCGTCTTTCAAGAGCGCGCTTAGACGGTCTATGGAAGAGGACTGACCTATAAGATCCGGCGTAATGGGGACGCCGTATCCCAACAGATGAACGAGATCAGCAATTGCCGTGCGCGAAAGATCCCGGCCAAGACGCCAAACATTGTCTTCCCCAATGGTGACAAAGCCGCCACCGCGTAGCTCTTCCAGCACGGGCATTAGTGCTGCTTCGCGCACGGCCACCGCTTTGCGCAGATCCCGTTGTGACAGACCACGGCCTTCACCGGCGACATCGTATAGCGCTTCGAGAATGTCCATGGCCAATGCCAGACGCCCGCCGGACCCTGTTGCCCGCTCGTGTTCGGAACGCCGCCAGTCAGGAAGCGCCGCCGCAATTACGGCACCGGCCAGTATGACGTTCCACGAAAGAAACAACCAAATGAGAAAGACAGGAACGGCCGCTACCGCTCCATAGATCGCCTGGTAAGTGGGCATCCCTGCAATGAAGGATGAAAACCCAAACCGTAAAAGAGCAAACAGCAGCGCCGCAATGATACCCCCGACGAGCGCATCCATCAGCCGCACTTTACGGTTCGGCACCGCCATGTAGATCAAGGCGAAGGCTAAGGCGGTCATCACTGTTGGTGTGACGGTGCCGAGCACCACAGTCAGTGTTCCGGGTTCTTCACCACCCAGAAGCGTACGGATGGTGACGAAATACCCGGAAAGAGAAAAACTCAAGCCGACGAGCAGCGGACCGATGGTTATGACCGTCCAAAATACCACCAGCCGCGCGAGGATTGGTCTGGGCCGGGCCACTCTGAAAATACGGTTGAAAGCGCTTTCTATGGTCAACAGCAAAAGCACGGACGTGACGATCAGGCCTGCTATACCGATGGTCGTAAGCTCTCCCGCAGCCGCTATGAAGCCTTCCAGGGCGTCTTCCATACGCATACCCGTATCGGGCACAAAACTGTTGAGAACCAGGTCCTGGACCGCATCACGTACACCTGAAAAGGCAGGAAAGGCGGCGAGTATGGCCAGCGCCAAGGCAAGGGCCGGGACCAGAGCCAGGGTCGACGTATAACTTAAGGACGCAGCGACACGGTTGACCTGATCATCCTTCATCCGGTCGGTAATAAAACCACAAAATCTAAGTGTTCTAATGACGGCGGGTTGGACCTTGGCGACGACAACGTCGATCCCCTGTGCCTTGTCGATACCGGTCATGGCGCCAGCCTTGCCCTTGGTGATCAGTGGTGTAGGATGCCCGAAGTTTGTGCGAGCAGACTGGAATCTAACACGTTTTTGGCATCGGGACACAGGACGTCATGAGCGGTCAGCCCGGATTGCTTTCTGGTCGGCGCGGTCTGGTAATGGGTGTTGCGAATGATCGGTCCATCGCTTGGGCGATCTCGCGTCATGCTGCAGAACACGGCGCAGAATTGGCATTCACATTTCAAGGAGACGCACTCGAAAAGCGGGTGAGACCGCTTGCAGAGAGCGTCAATGCAGCTTTTGTGGCGCCGTGCGATGTCACGGATCCGGCCTCTATGGATGCGCTGTTTGAGCAAACAGCCAACACTTGGGATGGCTTGGACTTTATCCTTCATGCCATCGCGTTTTCCGATAAGAGCCAACTCCAAGGTCATTACATTGACACGTCGCGCGATAACTTTCTGCGCACTTTGGATATCTCCTGCTACTCGTTCACGGATGTTTGCCGCCGTGCCGCTCCGTTAATGAAGGACGGCGGTTCGCTTCTCACGTTGAGCTATTACGGCGCCGAGCGTGTTATCCCCCACTATAACGTCATGGGGGTGGCTAAGGCTGCGTTAGAGGCAAGTGTGCGATATTTGGCAACAGACCTTGGCCGGAGCAATGTCCGCGTCAACGCCCTGTCTGCCGGACCAATGAAAACATTAGCAGCATCCGGGATTGGTGATTTTCGCTACATTTTAAAGTGGAATGAACTCAACAGCCCGATGCACCGCAATGTGACTTTGGACGACGTCGGCCGGGCTGGGTTGTACCTGATTAGTGATTTGTCCAGTGGCGTGACCGGGGAAGTTCATCACGTCGATTGCGGTTACCATGTGGTCGGTATGATGTCTCCTGAATCGTCGCAGGAAATTTCCGATTTGCTTGATGGCTTTAATTCGAGCGAATAGCCAGAACTATGTCTGCCAACACCTTCGGGACCCTCTTCCGTTTCACTACGTTTGGTGAAAGTCACGGCCCCGCCATCGGCTGCGTTGTCGATGGTGTGCCGCCGCGCCTGCCGTTGAGTGAAGAAGACATTCAGGTGTGGCTGGATAAGCGACGCCCGGGGCAATCTAAATTCACCACACAGCGCCAAGAGCCGGACCAGGTTCGTATCTTGTCCGGTGTATTCGACGGGGTGACCACGGGCACGCCCATCGGCTTGCTTATCGACAATGTAGACGCCAAGTCCAAGGACTACAGCGACATCGCCGAAAAGTTCCGTCCTGGTCATGCCGACTATACCTATTGGAAAAAGTACGGCATTCGTGATTACCGCGGCGGCGGACGCTCGTCGGCGCGGGAAACGGCCATGCGTGTCGCCGCCGGAGCCATTGCACGAAAGATTTTGTCGGACGCACTGGGTGAGTCCGTGGCCATTCGCGGTGCTCTTATTCAAATGGGTCCTCACACCATCGACCAGGACAAATGGGACTGGGATGAGGTGGACAACAATCCCTTCTTCTGTCCAGACGCGGCGGCAGCGGAAAAGTGGGCGGACTATTTGGAAGACATCCGCAAAAAAGGGTCTTCCGCCGGAGCGGTCATCGAAGTTGTCGCTGACGGCATACCGGTCGGTCTGGGCGCACCCGTTTACGGCAAACTGGATGCGGATCTGGCTTCCGCGCTCATGGGTATCAACGCCGCCAAAGGTGTTGAGATCGGCGTGGGCTTTGCAGCGGCGGCCCTATCCGGCGAAGAAAACGCAGACGAAATGCGCCGTGGTGAGGATGGCAACCCGGTATTTCTCAGCAACCGGGCGGGCGGCATATTGGGTGGGATCTCCACCGGTCAACCGATCGTGGCGCGGGTAGCCATCAAACCGACCAGTTCAATCCTGAGCCCGCGTAAAACCATTGATATTCACGGCCACGAAACCGATATCCAGACCAAAGGGCGCCATGACCCTTGTGTCGGAATCCGGGGCGTGCCTGTCGCCGAAGCCATGGTGGCCGTGGTTCTGGCCGATCACTGGTTACGCCAAAAAGCCCAATGCGGGTAAACTGTCACTCTCCCCTCCTCTAACGAATCGAAACAGCTATGCGCATTTTTCTGAAGCTCCTCATCGGCTTGCTCGCCAGCCTCGGTTTCCTCGTCCTCATCCTGACCGCCGTGGTGACATATTTCGCGCTGCAGTCAGACGGCCTGCCAGAACGGGCAGCCCGGGCGCCGGACAGTATGATCCTCACTCTCAATTTCGATTCCGGATTCTCGGAAAATGGGGGAGGCCCCGACCTATCGGGCTTGGGCTTTTCCAGAGGATCGTCTTTCCAAGACGCCATTGTCGCATTGCGCCGGGCGCGGGATGACGACCGCATCAAGGCCGTGATTGGGACCGTCAGCGGTCAAAGCCTCGGTTTGGCCCAGATACAGGGTCTGCGGGACGCCGTCGCTTACTACCGGGAGAGCGGCAAACCGTCATTTCTATATTCCGAAACCATTGGAGAGATAGGCAACGCAACAACGGCTTATTATCTTGCCAGCGCTTTTGAAGAGATCTGGCTCCAGCCGTCGGGCGGCGTGGGTCTGACCGGAATAACCGTCGAGCAACCCTATCTGAAAGACTTTCTTGACAGATTTGGTGTGCGGGCCAATGCGCTGCAACGCTACGAATATAAAACCGCGGCGGAAAACTTAACCAATTCAGAAATGTCTGAACCCAACCGGGAATCGTTGGATGCGTTATTTGGTTCCATTTTTGATCAGATTGTCGGCGGAATTGGAGAGTCCAGGTCTTTGACTGAAACTGACATTAGGGACCTTATGAGAAACGGTCCGCTCTTGGCGCAAGAGGCCCTGGACGGAGGTCTGATTGACCGTCTCGCCTATCGCGACGAATTTGACCAACGGTTGGAAGAGGAGTTTGAAGACGCAAGACAAGTTTCTATCGGTCGCTATTTACGATACGACCTTCCTGAAGACTCCCGCGATACGGACCATTCCGTCGCCGTTATTACTGCCGTTGGTCCTATCCAGCGAGGCGAGTCCGATGACAGCCCCTTCTCCACTTCTTCCGTGATCGGCTCTGAAACATTGGCCAAAGCCATTCGCGACGCGGCTGAAGACGAAGACATCGACGCCATTCTTATGCGCATCGACAGCCCTGGGGGATCTTACGTTGCATCCGACACGGTCTGGCGTGAGGTGATCAAAGCCCGCGAGACGGAAAAACCTTTTGTCGTTTCCATGGGCAATGTGGCGGGGTCGGGCGGGTACTATATCGCCATGGCGGCCGACACCATTTTTGCTCAACCGGGCACGATCACGGGTTCCATCGGCGTAATCGCGACCAAATTTGTACTGGAAGAAGCTTTCGAAAAACTCGACATCAATTGGGCAACACTGAGCTACGGCGATAACGGCGGTATCTTCACTATCACACGCGACTTCAATGAAGCCGAATTGGACCGGATGAACCGCACACTCGATGCCATTTACGATGACTTCACCACCAAGGCTGCCCAAGGACGCGCCATGCCATTGGAAGACATGCAGCGCATCGCTCGGGGCCGGGTATGGAGCGGTCAGGATGCCCATCGCCTCGGTCTTGTGGACGAGCTGGGTGGCCTGAGCGATGCCATCGATCACACCAAAGTGACCATTGGATTGACGCCAGACGACCTCGTCTCCCTGGTCCCTTATCCGCCGCCGAAGGATCCTTTGGAAGCCCTGCTCGATGCTCTGGAGGAAGGAGATCTGCCCTTTGGCTTGGCGAACGCAATTCGAATGTTCGTTTCTTTGTCAGAGACACTGAACACTTGGGTCGGACCTCTTCTTAAAGGCCCGGAAGCGAGCGTGCTGTTCGCTGAACCGATCGTTATCCGCTGACGGACGGGCCCGCATTCTTGCGGGCGCAGATTAGGAATTCCTTGTTGCCTTCCGGTCCTGTGATCGGGCTTTCCGTCAGTCCGATTACGGTCCAACCATCCATGGCATTGAGCCAGTCGGAAATGTCGGTGCACACCTCTTGGTGAAGGGCCGGATCGCGCACGACACCCTTTTTGCCGACCTTTTCTTTCCCCACCTCAAATTGGGGCTTGATCAGAGCAATGAGCCTCGCGCTGGATTTGGTTAGTTCAAGTGCTGCCGGGAGAACCGTTTTCAGACCGATAAAACTGGCATCACATACGACGAGATCCACGGGCTCAGGTATCTGCTCTGACGTCAGGTATCTGGCGTTGGTGCGTTCAAGCACAACCACGCGGTCATCGTTTCGCAGCTTTGAGTCTAGTTGGCCATAGCCGACGTCCACGGCGTAAAGTCTGTCGGCCCCGTTGGTCAGCAAGACATCAGTGAACCCGCCGGTCGACGCACCGATATCGATTGCCAAAAGGCCGCTGGGATCGAAATCAAAATGATCGAGGGCGTGATCCAGCTTGAGTCCGCCGCGGGACACCCAAGGGTGTCCTTTGCCGCGTACGTCGACAACGAGGTCCGGCGCAATCTGATGTCCGGGCTTTTCCAGTTTTTGTTCACCGGAATACACCAGCCCTGCCATGATCATGGCTTGAGCCTTTGATTTGGATTCGGCCAGGTCACGGTCAACCAAAAGCTGATCTAGACGAATTTTCTTTTGAGACTTACCGCTCATGAAACGCCTGCGCGGCCACGCTTTTGGTTAAGCGCGGGCGGGCTGTTCCGCGGCATCCTGGCCGAATGCGGAAAGGACTGTGGCGACGATCCCCGACGCGTTAAGACCGGCTGCTTCAACCTGATCTTCTGGCTTGGCGTGATCGAAAAACCGGTCGGGCATGGTCATGGTGCGTACCTTCAAGCCACGATCCAATCGTCCTTCTGCGGCGAGTGCCTGCAGCACATGGCCACCAAAGCCACCTCGTGCGCCCTCTTCAATGGTGATCAGCACGTCATGCTCATCCGCGAGCCGTAAAACCAAATCGAGGTCCAAGGGTTTGACAAAGCGGGCATCGGCCACCGTGGCGGACAAACCTTTGGCGGCTAATTCGTCAGCGGCCGTCAAACAATCTGCCAGGCGGGTGCCAAAACTGAGCAAGGCGACAGAGGTGCCTTCCCGGACAATGCGGCCGCGGCCAAGGGGTAAGACCTCACCTTTTTCGGGCAATACCACGCCGGTGCCCTCTCCCCTCGGATAGCGGAAAGCGATTGGGCCAGTGTCATGGGCCGCCGCTGTTGCCACCATATGCACCAGTTCCGCTTCGTCGGCCGCCGCCATAACAACGAAGTTGGGCAAACAACTGAGATAGGCGATATCGAAGGCGCCCTGATGGGTACATCCGTCAGCGCCGACGTATCCGACGCGGTCGAGGGCAAAGCGGACCGGCAGGTTTTGCACGGCGATGTCATGCACCACTTGGTCATAAGCGCGCTGCAGGAAGGTAGAGTAGATAGCGGCAAAAGGTTTGTACCCTTCCGTTGCCAGTCCACCGGCAAAAGTCACCGCATGTTGCTCGGCAATACCCACATCGAACGTCCGCTCGGGAAAGCGTTCGGCAAATTTGTCGACACCGGTACCGCTCGGCATGGCCGCGGTAATGGCGACGATCCGCTCATCTTTCTCGGCTTCGGCAATGAGAGATTTGGCAAAGACAGAAGTGTAACTGGGGGCTTTCGGTTTCGCCTTGGATTGATCACCCGACACCACATCGAACTTGGCGACACCGTGGAATTTATCGGCGGACGCCTCGGCAGGCGCATAGCCTTTGCCTTTTTTCGTCACCGCATGGATGAGGAACGGACCACTGGCTTTTGAGTCGCGTACGTTTTTGAGCACCGGCACGAGATGCTCGACTTTGTGTCCATCGATAGGCCCCACATAGTAAAAGCCCAACTCTTCGAACAACGTACCACCGGTAACCATGCCCCGGGTGTACTCCTCCGCTTTTCGCGCCGCCTCTTCCAGGGATTTGGGAAAGTGTGAGGCAATCTGCTTCATCGCTTCACGGATGGTCAGGCATGACTTGGACGACAAGAGCCGCGAAAGATAGGCGCTCATGGCGCCGACGGCGGGCGCGATGGACATATCGTTGTCGTTGAGAATGACAATAAGCCGACGGTCCATACTGCCGGCGTTGTTCATGGCTTCGTAAGCCATGCCAGCGCTCATGGCGCCATCGCCGATCACGGCAACGACTTGATTGTCTTTACCGGAGAGATCACGGGCTACGGCCATACCCAGCCCGGCGGAGATCGATGTGGAACTGTGGCCGGCGCCAAACGGATCGTATTCGCTTTCAGAACGGGAAGTGAAACCTGACAAGCCGTCTTTTTGACGAATGGTCGGCATCTGCTCCCGCCGGCCGGTCAGAATTTTGTGAGGATAGCTTTGATGTCCCACATCCCAGATCAGCCGGTCTTCAGGGGTATTGAAAACATGATGAACAGCGACGGTCAGTTCGACCACGCCAAGACCGGCACCGAGATGGCCGCCCGTGCGCGATACCTTATGAATGAGATCAGCGCGCAACTCATCTGCGAGTGTCGACAGCTCGTCGATCGACAAGTCCCGCAAATCTTTAGGACTTGAAATACTGTCGAGCAGAGGTGTGTCTTGCACCGGGTTCACGCGAAATGGCTCCGTAATTAAGTTTGCCGCCTAATGACAAAAGCCGCCGTCTCTCGAAGAAGGTCAGCCGCCGTGCCGAAACCGGTAAGGGCATCCACAGCGTCATTAGCCAAAGTCTGCGCTCGTGTCCTAGCATGTTCGGGTCCGCTCAGGGAAACAAAAGTCGCCTTTCCGGCGGTCTTGTCTTTGCCGGTCTTTTTGCCTGCCGTTTCGGCCGACCCTTCAAAGTCGATGAGATCATCAGCAATCTGAAAAGCCGCACCCAAATAACGGCCATAGAGACCGACGGCTTTTCTATGGTCCGCACTGGCGCGACCCAGAATGGCGCCGGATTCGCATGCGGCCGTAATGAGGCATCCGGTCTTCATTTTCTGCATACGCTGAACTTTAATCTCGTCAAAATCGACATCCTCAGACATCAGATCAAGCATCTGTCCACCGACCATCCCGGAAGCTCCTGCCGCTTTGGTTAGAGTCAGTATTAACGCCAACCTGACAGCGGGATCGGATTCGGTCTCAGGTTCGGCGAGAACTTCTAGAGCCCGTGTCAAAAGTGCATCCCCTGCAAGAATTGCCGTCGCTTCATCGAAAGCCTTGTGAACAGTGGCGCGACCGCGGCGAATCTCATCGTCGTCCATGGCTGGAAGATCGTCGTGAACGAGGGAATAACAGTGAACCATTTCTATGGCAGCGGCTGTCCTCATTGAGTCGGCTTGGTCGACATCAAAAAGTGTTGCACTTGCGACAACAAGAAAGGGACGCAGACGTTTGCCGCCGTCGAGCGCTGCGTAGCGCATAGCTTCGACGACACGCCGCTCCTGACCGTCAGAAACGGGAAGAAGATCTTCGAGTGTTGTATTGACCTGCGCTGCGACGCGCGACAGCTCTGAAACAAAGAACGACGTCTCGCCGTCAGATACATCTGCCGCGAGCCGGGTCATTCGGGATCCACATCTTCCAGTTTCATCCCATCGCCGAGACCCGTGATCTTTTCGACCTTCATGCGGGCATCAGCCAGCTTGGCTTCACAATGGCGCTTTAGCAACGCGCCCCGTTCATAATATTTGACGGCCTCGTCGAGCTTGACCTCTCCACCTTCCAGGTCACGTACAATGGTCTCTAATTCATCAAGAGCCTCTTCAAAGCTTTTGCTGGCAATGTCTTTGGGAATTTTCGCTTCAGCCATTTACCTTAACCTCTGATCAAACTCTTGTTTATTCGTCCATCAGCGCTTTGACGTGAACCGCGGCACTGGCGCCTAAGGCGCGAAGGTTATACCCGCCCTCCAAGGCCGAAACCACCCGACCATCCGCATGCTTATCCGCACTTTCAACGATCATGCGCGTGGCCCAGACAAAATCGTCTTCTTCAAGACCCAACTGGGCAAGCGGATCATCCTTATGGGCGTCGAAACCGGCGGAAATTAGAACCAATTCGGGCGCAAATGAGTCGAGGGCCGGCAGGATGTGCCTTTCAAATTCCTTTCGGAACGTCTTGCCATCCGTTCCTGCGGCTAGCGGAACATTGACCACATTGTTGTGAGCGCCCCGTTCATCCGCCGCGCCTGTTCCAGGGTAATAGGGATACTGATGGGTGGAGGCGAAGAAAAGATCAGGATCATCCCAGAAAATATCTTGTGTACCGTTGCCATGGTGAACGTCAAAATCAACCGCAGCGACGCGTGTCACTTTATGAGCGGCGCGCGCATGAAAAGCAGCGACGGCGACGTTATTGACGAAACAAAAACCCATGGGCCGGTCGCGTTCGGCATGATGGCCCGGTGGCCGTATGGCGCAAAAAGCGCGCTGAACGCGACCGTTCAAAATTTCATCAACGGCAAGCACCATTGACCCGGCGCCAAGGCGGATGGCTTCGTCCGTACCAGGAGACATCACCGTATCGGGATCGATGTGCCGGTATCCCTCCTCCGGTGCCGCATTGAGAATGGCATTGATGAGGTCGGGGGAATGGGGGGCGGCCATTTGCGCATCGGTGGCATCCTCGGCAGACCGGCGGATCAGATTTGAAAAATCTTCGTCGTCGAGCGCTTTGCGCACACTGCGCAGGCGATCCGCACTTTCGGGATGACCAGCCCCTGTATCGTGATCCAGGAAGCTTTCGTCTGTGATGAAAAGGATGCTCATGCCCTGTTCCGGCCCCCAGAAGCGTTAGAGATGGACCATTCTAGTCCTGTGAGGGTGTCGCTGGAACCACTAGCTGAGGTTTGCCGGAAAGCCCTTGCTGGTTACACTTAGCCTCTGTCCGGGAGGTCGGTGTGGCGGAATTTGACTTCAGCCCTTTGGAGCGGGATGCAGAGGAAACATGCGTCATCCTGCGCGCTGTGGGGAATCCGCATCGGCTGACGATTTTGTGCCGTCTCAGCAAAAGAGAACACAGTGTCGGAGAATTGGAAGCGGCGACAGGTCTCAGTCAATCTGCCTTGTCGCAACATTTGGCCCGTTTACGGCGGGATAATCTTGTCCTGACCCGCCGGGAAGCGCAAACAATCTATTACGCGCTCGAAAACACAAAAGTAGAAACCTTACTTCACGCCCTAAGCTCGGCACTCTGCTCTGAAGCGTAAGGGTGCGGACACGAATGCGTTTGTATTACATCAAAGCGTATTTAACGGCAGTTTCAAGTAAGAAATACCATTGTCGTCGGGGTCCGGCAGGTGGCCCGCATCGATGTTGACCTGGACCGAAGGCAAAATAAGTGCCGGCATTTCTAACGTCGCATCACGTTCGGTCCGCATACGGACAAACTCTTCCTCCGTCACCCCGTCTTTAACGTGAATGTTGTCATGTTTCTGTGCGGCGATGGTTGTTTCCCAAGCAAAGGGGCGACCGTCGGGTCCGTAGTCGTGACAGACAAACACCCTGGTTTCGGGCGGCAGCTCAAGAATGCGATGAATGGACCGGTACATCACGGAAGCGTCTCCTCCGGGGAAGTCGCATCGTGCCGTTCCATAATCGGGCATAAACATGGTGTCACCGACAAAGACCGCATCCCCGACGGCGTAGGTCATGCACGCAGACGTATGACCCGGTGTGTGCATGGCTGAAATTTCCAGTGAACCGACTGCCAAGGTGTCGCCGTCCGACAACAGATGATCGAATTGACTGCCGTCGACGACGAACGACGGGCCAAGATTAAAGATCTTCTGGAAGGTCTTCTGTACTTCTGTGATGTGGGAGCCGATCGCGATTTGAGCGCCGAGCTTGTCTTTGAGGTAAGGCGCCGCGCTTAAGTGATCGGCATGGGCATGGGTTTCGAGAATCCAAGGAATGGAAAGTCCTTCCCGGCTCACCATCTCCAAGATCTGGTCGGCCGACGTTGTCGACGTATGGGCAGCGTTGGGTTCGAAATCCAAGACGGGGTCAATGATAACGCCGACCGCGTTCTCTGGATCTTGAACCAGATAGCTGATGGTAAAGGTGTGTTCGTCAAAAAAACCTGTGACAACGGGAGAGATTGGCTCTGACATCGGTGTCCATCGTACTCAATATGAAACGTATCCAAAATGATAGGCGATGCTACCCGAGCCTTAGCCCTGGAACCACAGGCAAACACCCTGCACAATCGTCATACCAGGATTGCGCAGGATTGGATTGACAGTAGGGGACGATAAACGGATGCGCATTGGCATTGATCTCGGCGGGACGAAGATCGAACTGATCGCCCTGTCCGACGATGGGATCATCAAACACCGCGAGCGCACGTCAACGCCGTCCGGTGACTATGACGCCACCGTCAAAACACTGGTTTCATTGGTCGAAAGCGCTGAACGCGCACTCGATCCTCTGCCAACTGAACACCTTCCCATTGGTGTTGGCATCCCTGGCACGATTTCCCCCGCGTCTGGTCTGGTCAAAAACGCCAATTCCACTTGCCTGATCGGCAAAGCTTTGGACCATGACTTGGCACAAGCGCTGAACCGTCCGGTGCGATTGGCCAATGATGCCGATTGTTTTGCCCTGTCTGAAGCCGTCGACGGCGCGGGTGCCGGTAATGACATCGTTTTTGGGGTCATCCTCGGGACCGGCGTCGGCGGCGGCTTAGTGGTCGGCAAGCACATCGTCCGCGGTCCCAATGCCATTACGGGTGAGTGGGGTCATAATCCCCTACCCTGGCCGACGGACGCAGAGCGGCCCGGCCCGGACTGCTATTGCGGACTCAAAGGCTGCATTGAGACTTTTTTGTCGGGACCTGACTTTGTCCGTGACACAGACGGCACTGCTCAGGGATGGTCAACGGCGGAAGACGTGATCGAGGCAGCACGGCAGAGCGAAACGGACGCGCAAAACGGGCTAGCCCGCTATTGCGAACGCCTCGCCCGGGCGTTGGCTTCTGTCATTAACGTGATAGACCCTCATGTCATCGTGCTCGGCGGGGGCCTTTCAAACGTTCAAGAGATTTATGAGCGTGTGCCTAATCTTTGGACCCCATATGTCTTTTCAGACACGGTGACGACGAAACTTGCAGCCCCTGTTCACGGGGATTCCGGTGGCGCGAGGGGCGCGGCATGGCTGTGGCCGATGTAGGGTTCCGCGCTGTTTACGGGTCAGTCCAACTTCAGCAAGAGTCGGAGCGAATTCGTTTTGACCGGCTACGATAATCGTCGCGCTCAGGGTTGCTTATCCTGATCCAAACCACAGTTTTCGCCGTCGCCAGAGCAGGTCGAACAACCGCCATGCATAGCGCTTTACGGTCTGGGCGCAACTATATAAGCTATTGAAAAATAATACGTTTTTTCATTGAGCGGCATGCCTTTTAAAGGCGGCTATACCCTTGACATACGGTAATTGCGGCGCTATGCTGTTCTCACGATCAGGAGACAGCCATGAAACCCGCGACAGTCCGCCAGTTTTTCCAAGCCTTCCCAGACGATCAAACGTGCTTGAATCATTTGTTTGAAGTTCGGTTTGATCAAGGCCACGTGTGCCCCAAATGCGAACGTTCGGCGAAGTGGTATCCACTTAAGTCAGAGAAAGCGTTTTCCTGCCAATGGTGCGGGCACCACATTCATCCGATGGTTGGAACAATCTTTGAAGGTTCCCGCACACCATTACAAGATTGGTTCTATGTGATGTTTTTGTTCACCACTACCCGTAATGGCGTTTCGGCCAAAGAAATCCAGCGCCAGCTTGGGGTGACGTACAAGTGCGCTTGGAGGATTGGTCACAAGGTCCGTGAACATATGGCACTGGTTGATGGTGATGGAACATTGGGTGGTCAAGTTGAGGTTGACGAAACTTATATCGGCGGTCACCGCCCAGGCGGACAAGGCGGAAAGGGCAAAGCCGTGGTAATGGGAATGCTCGAAAAAGGCGGTGAAGTCGTGACAGAGGTCATCCCTGACCGCACTAGCAAGTCTCTTATGCCGCACATTCGCGAGCATGTTGAAAAGGGTTCAGAAGTTCATACTGACGAGCACAAGGGCTACAACCCATTAGATCGCACCAAAGACTACAAACGCATGGCGGTTAATCATGCGGCGGAAGAATATGTCGGTGATGATGGTCAGACGACTAACTCAGTGGAAGGGTTCTTTTCACAACTGAAACGGACCATTGAAGGAACGCACATCAGCGTTTCCCGCAAGCATCTATCAAAGTATGCGAAAGAGTGTGAGTTTAGATTTAATCGTCGCCAGGATCAGGCTTCGATGCTCCCTGACTTGCTTTCCCAGTTTCCGGAGAAAGACGTTTAAGAGCGGCATCTAGCTTATCCATATCGCCGGGAGAATCAGTTTCATGCTCGGCGATAAACTGGTCAATCTTGCCGCTCTTCCGGGCCTCACGCAGCGTTGTCATCGTAAATCCTCAATAATATATATAAGTCTGGTTTCATTTCGCCGTCCTCGTTTTCAATAAGGTGAACACGAACGTCGGCTACAACTGAGGGCTTGGTGAAAATAGAAGCTGCTGGGATTGATGGGTCTCTGTGAGTTTTAACGCGGTCTGGTGAGACGGATTCGACCACTGAAGCCCACCCCGACTTGTCGCGATCTAAATCATGTGCTCTAAGTTTAACAACCACCTTCTCAAGGTCATACTCATCCCTATTTTCTTCAAGTTGTGCCTCATCAAGGTCTGAAGGGATTTCATCCAGGGCTTTCTTGTCAATGGTAATTGGTGAGGAAGATGAAATTGACTTGGCTTTGTGGCGTTTCGCGATCTTAAAAAAATCACGCGCCGCACGGGCGGATGATTTTATCCTACCGCCACCCACCTTCCCTTCTATTTCTTCAGCAACCTTACTGCTATCAACCTGAATTAAATCGCCAGCCACGTATGTTGCGGCTCTGTATGCTTCATCAAGTTCGGTTGCCTTGTTCCCCTTGCTAAACCTTTCCACAAGTTTCAATGCTGCATAGAGAGAAACACCCATAACAAAGACGGTAACCATTGAGTCGTATTGATCTGGAATGTCCAGACCAGTAATCGCCTTTACAAAATCTGGCACTTCTTCCTCCAGGTCTTGCTGGAAGCCCAGCACAAGCGCAACGGTAAGCAACTCTTTAAGAGGGCTTTCCTGTGATAAAGACGCCAGCCGTATTTTTGATTCTGATATCTCAAGGTTGGGATGGCAAGCCTCGATAACGGCGATTGCATCTCGCACAAACCTGGCGTGTGCGACAAGCGACATTGCAATTTCCTCAACAGTCGCTTCGTCTTCAGAATTATAGACGATCTCATGCTTAAAAACGTGTTCCATTCGCGCTCCCCACAAGCAAAGGGCGGGAAGCATTGCACTGGATTAGAGATAGGGTCAATACCGTATGCGAAGGGTACACTCGCCCTTTTAAACTAACTAGACGGCCGAAAAACGGACGCGCCATCCGGTCTCATAACCGCACCGAAGCCAGCATGGATACCTTCAATGACGCACAGTTGACTGACGTTCAAGCCAAAGAGAACATGGCGCCGAGCCGGTTGGCGTTCGTCAATTTGAATGGATAGTTCTGAGCAATGGCCGAGACACAAAAACAGAATTTAGACGACCATCCCGACCCCACCGATCATTCGGAGTTGGATACAAAGCTGTCCAATTTTGTCCGCTTCGCCGAAGAGGTTAAGCCTGCGGTTCCCGAACAGACGGCTATTCTCAAAATCGCCGAGCTCGCACATACCTTGGTTCAAGAGGTCTCCGATCATCTCAAGTTGCAAGACCAGCGCATCGAAGAACTAGAAGCCATGGCGACGACCGACGAGTTAACTTCCGTGCTCAACAAACGGGGGTTTGAGGCTCAGTTGTCACACGAACTGTCCATTGCTCGCCGTCACGGCGTTGGTGGTGTGATGATTTTTGTCGATCTGGACGAATTCAAGCCCATTAACAACACCTATGGCCACGCCGCCGGAGACGAAGTTTTGAAGACCGTCTCAAACATTCTAATGGGTCTGGTGCGCGAAACCGACTATGTGGGCCGGCTTGGCGGCGACGAGTTTGCCATTTTGTTGCCCCGCTCCAACAAACGGAATGGGGTGAAGCGGGCTCAAGACCTGTATAAGAAACTCAACAACGCCTATGCCTCCTGGAACGGCAATCAGATCCCCATCAAAGCCATTTGCGGCGTTCACATGTACACCTCCCGGGCTGGACTGAGCGAACTGCTCAATGCTGCCGACCAGGCGATGTACAAGATCAAAATGGAACGCAAGAAAAAGTTGGGTATTGCCGTCCGGTAAACACACTTTCTCTCGGGTTTGCAGCCCTTTTCTTTTCCCTAATTGGTTAGCGCAGCCGAACGCGGTACACTGTCCACGTGCGTATGGGGGCCGGCTGACCGGTTTTCCCTTTCCATTTCCTCACGGCTTACCGGCATGAGCGAAGCTCAATTCAGATTTTTCTTTACGGGCGCGATCGTCGCCATTCTGACGGTGATTATTGTGGGGGTTGATTGGGCGAGCCTTTTCGAAGGTGATGACGCGATTCCAGCCCAAGCCACCTTCTCGCCCGCAGAGATTGAAAAAATCATTGAAGATTGGCCCGTCGCCATGGGCGAGGTCGATGAGGCCCTCAACGAGTATCGCAATATCGGCGGCAGCCGGTCGGGAGAGGCCGCCATCCGCCGAGGTGTTCAAACCAACATATTTGCCCGCCAAGGATGGGATGCTGGACGGGCGGAGTATCTCATCAGCTACCTTTTCATGCTGCGCAATTCACTCTTGAAAAACTCGGATCAGCATCGCGCCCTTGGCTATTTCATGGAGCACTATCAGCGCAATCAGGCGGTCAGTGAAGAATTGAAGGCTTGGCAGATCGATTAAATCGAAAGATTGCTTGAACAGATCAATGACGCGCCGGATATCACCGAATTTCCGCCGGGTGACGTGGAACTGATGGTGCGATATTTCGACGCCTTTCACTCCATGCTGGTCAACTACGGCCGGCAGCCGGAATTTGCTCAGAGGTAAAATCAGCCCTAGGCCTTAGCTGTCCTCTTTTGACGAAGCCTGTGATTTTTCGGTCACGATGTCCTTGGGCAGGTCAAGTTTGACGTGAAGCTCTTTGAGATGCTTCGGGTCCGCTTCATTGGGCGCCTGCATCATCAGATCTTCGGCCTGGTTGTTCATGGGGAAGAGCGTGACCTCGCGGATGTTGGGCGTGTCCGCCAGCAGCATGACGATACGGTCGATTCCCGGCGCGGCGCCGCCGTGGGGCGGGGCGCCATACTTGAACGCGTTGAACATGCCGCCGAACCGGTTTTCGATCACCTCTTGTCCGTATCCGGCAATGGAAAACGCTTTCACCATAATGTCGGGCCGGTGGTTCCGGATGGCGCCCGAGCACAATTCCACCCCGTTGCAGACGATGTCGTATTGATGCGCCAGCACGTCGAGAGGGTCTTTGCTCTCAAGGGCGTCCAGGCCGCCCTGGGGCATGGAAAACGGATTGTGGCTGAATTCAATTTGGCCGGTGGCTTCATCCCTTTCATAGAGGGGATAGTCCACAATCCAGCACAAATCGAAACGGTCTTTGTCTAGCAAACCGAGTTCATCGCAAATCTTGGTGCGGACAACACCGGCAAATTTCTCGGCGGCGGATGGCTTGTCGCAGACGAAAAAGACGCTGTCTCCCGGTCCGATCCCAGCTGTGTCTTGAATAGCTTTGACCCGATCGTCGTCGAGATTTTTGGCTATGGGGCCTTTCGCCCCGCCCTCCTCGTAAACGATATAGCCCAGACCGCCTGCCCCTTCGCTGCGCGCCCAGTCATTGAGTTTGTCGAAATAACTACGCGGTTGGCTGGCTGACCCCGGCGCCGAAATCGCCCGCACGATGGCACCCTTTTCAATGTTCTTGGCGAACAAGCCGAAGGAAGAGCTGGCAAAACTCGCGGTGACATCGGTGATCAACAAGGGATTGCGCAAATCGGGCTTATCGGTTCCGTATTTGAGCATGGCCTCTGCATAAGGAATTTGCGGCCAGCGTCCCTTGGTCACCGGCTTGCCGTCGGCGAACTCTTCGAACACGCCGCCGATGACCGGCTCGACGGCGGTAAACACGTCTTCTTGCGTAACGAAAGCCATTTCGAGATCAAGCTGATAAAACTCGCCCGGCGAACGATCAGCCCGGCCGTCTTCGTCTCTGAAACAGGGGGCAATCTGAAAATAGCGGTCGAACCCGGAGACCATGACCAGCTGTTTGAAAATCTGAGGCGCTTGGGGCAACGCGTAGAAACGCCCCGGATGCAGCCGGGACGGCACCAGGAAATCCCGCGCCCCTTCCGGCGAAGACGCGGTCAAAATGGGTGTTTGAAACTCGATAAAGCCGGCATCGATCATGCGCCGGCGGATGCTGGCGATCACCTCCGAGCGCAAAAGGATATTGTTGCGCATCTCGTCACGCCTGAGATCGAGGTACCGGTACTTGAGCCTCAGGTCTTCGGGATAGTCACTGTCGCCATGCACTTGAATGGGCAGAACATCGGTCGCCGATAGAACTTCAACATCTTTGATCTGCAACTCAACCCGGCCTGTAGGCAAACGGTCATTGATGGTGTCTTCTGTCCTCTCCACCACCTTACCGGTCAGACAAAGTACGGTTTCGGACCGCGCCTCGTCGACCATAGCGAACACGTCGCTCGACGTGTCGACAACGCATTGGGTAATGCCGAACTGATCCCGCAGATCGACAAACAAGAGGTTGCCGTGATCCCTCTTACGGTGAACCCAGCCTGACAGCCGCGCTTCAATACCAGCGTCTTCAAGGCGCAGATCGCCGCACGTATGCGTTCTGTAACGGTGCATTCCCAAACCCTAAGGCGGAAGAAATTTCGGCCGAACCGGACGGTCCGGTGGTTGGGCGAGAAACCACACCGATCGGAGCCATTTGTCAAGGCACTGAATAACCAGATGCAGTCGGTTGCGGCTCATCGGCCAAGACGATATGAAACAGCCATGGAGTTAATAACCTCGACCGCGGACCTGTCAGCCCTTTGTCAGCGACTGTCGTCCGCGGAGTTTGTTACCGTCGATACGGAATTTCACCGGGAAACCACCTACTGGCCCCTGCTCTGCTTGATCCAGATCGCCGGATCAGACGAAGCCCATTGCATCGATGCATTGGCCGCTGATCTGGATCTCGCGCCCCTGTACGACCTTTTCGGCAACAGAGATGTGATCAAGGTGTTCCATGCCGCTCGGCAGGATCTGGAGATTTTCTTCCACAAGGCTGGTTTGATTCCCGCTCCCCTGTTTGACAGTCAAGTCGCCGCCATGGTGTGCGGATTCGGAGAATCCGTTGGCTACGAAACCCTGGTCGCCAAACTGGCAAAGGCAAAAATTGACAAAAGCCAGCGCTTTACAGATTGGTCGCGCCGGCCTCTATCCAAGAAGCAGCTGACCTATGCGCTCGCCGATGTTACCCACCTTCGTGAAATCTACACGAGACTCAAGGAAACATTGGAAAAGACAAATCGGTTCCATTGGGTCGCCGAAGAAATGGAGACTTTGACCAACCCAAAGACTTACGCGTTGGATCCAGACGAAGCATGGCGGCGAATCAAATCCCGCGACAAAAGACCGAGGTTCCTCGGCGTATTAAAAGAGGTCGCCGCCTGGCGCGAACGAACCGCACAGAAACAGGACATTCCCCGGCGCCGTGTGGCAAAGGATGACGTCTTGATTGAATTGGCTGCGCTGACACCCACGTCCGAAAAAGCGCTCAGTCAGACTAGACTGTCCAGGCACTTTGCCCGCGGTAAGTATACCAAGGGAATTATTGAAGCGATTGAAAAGGGCCTTGAGACTCCAGAATCGACTTTACCGCGGGTTGCGCGGCCACCGGACAAACCGGCCGGACTGGGATCGGTCATAGACCTACTCAAAGTCCTTCTTAAAGCACGGTGTGAAGCCCACAACGTAGCGCAAAAACTTGTCGCAACAGTTGACGACCTTGAACGCATCGCCATGGATGACCATGCCGACGTCCCCGCGTTGTCAGGATGGCGACGGGATCTCTTTGGCGAGGATGCGATAAAACTGAAACATGGCCATTTGGCTTTAGCGCTTTCGGAAGACAGCACAACGGTGGTGATTTTAGAGCGCCCTTAATGCAGCGCCAGCACCGGTTAAGTGTGTTCGATCTTATAATCGCACCCTAGGTGTTCAGCCAGACGCGATAACCGCTTGGGAAACGAGCCTGATAGAAACTCAGGTTCCTTTTCCGGCAAAGACAAACTCAGGGTCGAGTTCTTTAGATTCAAGCGTGTCTTTTGCAGGAATCCGGGCATACCTCCGGTCAGCGCGTACGCCAGCCGTAATCCAAGACCTATTGTCCTGATACGACTGATTTGTTTTTCATCAAGCATGGCGTGCGCCTGATCGATGGTCGGAATGGTGTCATCGGTGCGGTACCTGTAGAACAGAGCTAGCGCCAGTCCGGCGCGGTCTTCGTGTTCAAGCCCCATGAATGGCAGCCTGAGTAAGCGAAGAAAGGCTTGTTCTGCCCGGTAGTCGGGATGTTCAGACCAGCAGAAATCACGCAAAAGACAAGCGGCGAGCCGCAATTTAGACTGCGATTCTGTTTCATCCTTAATCAGTGGCGCCAGCCATTCGAAGCTCTCGTATCCGGTTTGGGGGTCGCGGCCGGCAGACCGGCAAAGTTCTTCCGCCACACTGATGAGTGGGTCCAGTGCTTTTAAGCCATCTGGAAGGTCCTTATAAAACTGACCTTCGCGCATACCGTAAATTGAGAAAACCAAATTCTCAGGTTGACTGATTTCTAATATCCGCTCGAGCATCATCGCCGCGAGTGGCAGCGTCGTCATGCGAGATTTATCAACACCGCGAATCTTTTCCAGGGTGTTTGGACTTAAGTGAGCAATCAGACCAAACAATGAAACGGCCTGCTGCCGGGTGAGTGTAAAATTATCCAATACGTGGAGGGGATAGTTCATATGGGCGATACAAACGCGGGCAAGTGCGCGCCATGACCCGCCAACGGCGTAAACAGACCGGCCTTTCACTCCAGGAAGCCAATCTAGCTGCTCAAAATGCTGATTGATAATAGTTTTGCCTTGTGCTGGATCATTTTGCGCTGCAGCCACCAACCGCAACGTTCCCAGTGGCAAAGTGGCATGGTTGTCGAACTTGCCGCGTCGCACATCAACCAATTCGACACTCCCACCTCCGAGATCGGCCACTAACCCATCTGCAGTGGGTATGCCGCAGAGGACGCCCAAGGCACTCCGCTTTGCTTCCTGTTTGCCTGAAAGAACATTGACTGACAAACCGGTTTGATCTTTGACCTTTTCTACGAAAGCCTGCCCATCAGAAGCGTCGCGCACAGCCGCTGTACCAAGCACGTTAAGCCGATCAAGCCCCATGGCTTTGGTAAGTGCGACGAAACGCTTCAAAGTCGAAAGGGCTTTGTCGATGCCGTCAGGGTTCAATTTGCCCGTGGATTCAAGATCTCGTCCCAGGGCGCAAATGGATTTTTCGTTATAGATGGGAATCGGCGTCCGCATGACGCCGCTGTAAACAACCAACCGAACGGAGTTGGATCCGATATCGATTACGCCGACGGGTTTGTGGCGAATGGCGAGGGTCGCGGTATCGTCAGGCACGCTGGCTCTCAACTCGGCAAATGATGGGAGGGCTGATAGCAGGTTTAGCGGCGGCTTGGAACCAGTTTGGCGACCTGTTTTTTAACCTGTTCGAGAGCGCTGCCCTGACCTGACAGGCTGGGATTGTTCATGAAATAGTCGTGGGCGCTGAAGGGCTGCTCGCCCGGTTGTTCGCGGACGAAAATGCCATCGGATCCAAGTGTCCAGCTTTGCAACGTATCGTTTATGTTGGCCACCATGATCTGGTCCAGGACCTGTTGGTGAACTGTATGGTTTTCGATGGGGACAAATGTCTCGACGCGGTTGACCAGATTTCGGGTCATCCAGTCGGCCGATGAGATATAGATTTTGGCATACCTGGACGGCAGCGGATGGCCATTGCCGAAGACAAAGATTCTTGAGTGCTCCAGGAAACGTCCGACGATGCTTTTGACGTGGATGGTGTCCGATAGACCAGGAACACCCGGCCTCAAACAACAGATGCCACGGACGATCAGCTCCATTTCCACACCGGCCTGAGACGCTTCATAGAGAGCGTCGATCACCTTGGGATCCACCAGGGAATTCATTTTGGCCCAAATGGCTGCCGGACGGCCCGCCTTGGCATGCTCGATTTCCTCTTGAATGAGGTCTTCAATCTTTTCCATCAATCCAATAGGAGCCAAAGCCAGTTTCTCCATGGCATCGGGCCGGGCATATCCGGTCATGTAGTTGAAAGCCCGATTGGCATCGCGACAAAGCCCCGGATCGCAGGTAAAGAACGAAAGGTCGGTATAGATTTTTGCGGTGACCGGGTGATAGTTGCCGGTGCCGAAGTGTACGTAGGAATTAAGGGCGTTGCCTTCGCGGCGTGTGACGAGGGAAATTTTTGCGTGGGTTTTTAAGTCGACAAAACCGTAGACGACATTTGCGCCTGAACGTTCCAGATCACGCGCCCAGCGAATATTCGCTTCCTCGTCGAATCGGGCCTTGAGTTCCACCATCGCTGTGACCGATTTGCCCGCTTCGGCGGCCTCAATAAGCGCTTCGATAATCGGCGAGTCCTTACTGGTTCGGTAGAGCGTTTGCTTGATGGAGACGACGTTCTCATCTTGCGCCGCTTGACGCAAAAACTGAACGACCGCGTCAAACGACTCGTAAGGATGGTGGACAATGATGTCTTTCTTACGGATCGCAGCAAAACAGTCTCCGCCGAAGTCCCGTATCCGTTCGGGGAAACGTGGGTTATAGGGTACGAACTGAAGATCGGGCCGCTCATCGGTGATGAGCTGGCTTATGTCCGCTAGGCCGATCATGCCGTCGATCTTAAAAACGTCGTCCGGCGATACCTCAAGTTCATCATAAATAAGCTTGATCTGGTCTTCGGGCAGCCGTGCACCTACCTTAAGTCGAATACAGCTTCCACGACGGCGCCTTTTTAGAGCCGTTTCAAAACTTTGCACCAGATCTTGAGCTTCTTCATCGATTTCCATTTCGCTATCGCGAATGACCCGGAACACGCCCGACTGAAGCACCTTGAACCCCGGAAACAGGCGATCGAAAAACAGCGTGATGATGTCTTCGAGCTTGATGAACCGCATTTTTTGACCGCGAAGACGAATGAATCGGTCTACGCGTGCGGGTATGGGAACAAGAGCCCGCATGGCCTCACCGTTTTCGATCCGAACCAGCTGAAGGATCAGAGAGAGACCCAGGTTGGGAATGAAAGGAAACGGATGCGCCGGATCGATGGCAAGCGGCGTCAAAACAGGAAATATGTGATCCATAAAGCGGCTTTCAAGCCAAGCCTTGTCTGTCCCTGTTAGATCTTTTGGCGCAACGACATGGATCCCTTCTTCTGCCAATTCGGTTTGCAGAGTTTGCCAGCAGGAATCCTGATGCTTGAAAAGTTCGCGCACCGTCGTGTTGATTCTTTCCAGTTGCTCTTGTGGTGTAAGACCGTCGGCACTTTTTTGCGTAACACCGGCACGTACCTGCCCTTTAAGACCGGCTACGCGCACCATATAGAATTCATCGAGATTGGATGCGGAAATAGAAAGGAATCTTAGGCGCTCCAACAATGGGTGGCGCGGATTTTCCGCCTCTTCCAAGACACGTGTATTGAACGAAAGCCATGACAGTTCTCGATTGATAAATCTGTCACTGCTTTCTGGGTCAATCGCTTGCTTGCCGTGTGGTTCGACAACAGTTTGCGCGTCTTCTGGGCTCACGACTTAATTCCTTAACCGCGTGGCGTTATCTACATTTTCAAGGAGGCCACATACCGACCCCCGACTCCAAGGCGCCACCGCGGAAATTCATGAAATTGCAATGAATTAGCTATTCGGGACTGTATCATGACGCCCCCAACCCTGTCGATTTAGGGATACCTCATATGGCTCTCCAATTGCTTCTCTTGCGTCACGCCAAGTCCAGTTGGAGCGACCCGTCCCTGGACGACCATAGCCGCCCTCTGAACAAACGCGGTCAGCGTGCGGCAAAAATCATGGCCGACGCGCTGCTGGACAAAGGCCTAAAACCTGACCTTATTTTGTCTTCGACGGCGGAACGGACACGGCAAACGGCGGCGCCGATTATGGAAGTCTGGCCTGACGTGCCAATTGCATATGAGAATGACTTGTACTTAGCCACGACTGCGGAGGTACTTCGAATACTCAAGCGCACAGACACCGCCGACCGAGTCCTTCTGATCGGCCATAACCCGACCATGGAGGATCTTGCTCAAACCCTCTTGGACCCGAAATCGCCACACGATACTGAGGCGCTGGCTAATGTCAGAGCAAAGTACCCGACCGGCGCATTGGCCGTCTTTTCATTGAATTGCGAATCTTGGCGCGACTTGAAACCTCAGTCTGCCCAATTGTTGGAATTTCATAAACCGCGTGACTACGACGTGGAACGTTCTTGATCTTTTTCTGAAAATATATCCGGCCGTTCTAAGAGAGATCGAATGAGAGGAACCGTGATACGGCGGTTTTGCGCCAGCGCTTCACGATCCGCAACCTCGACGAGACGGTGAGACGCAGCAAACGTGCGCGGTATCCTTGAAACGACATAGTCAATTACGTCATTTGCGATCGCAACCTGCCGGTCTTGAAAGAGTTTGGCCAAAACAGCTTTCAGTGTGGCGTCATCGGGTGCCTGTATGGAAACGGAATAAATCGCTTTAAGGCGGGACTGCAGATCGGGCAATTGAACGCTCCAGCGTGCCGGCGATTCTCGGCTGACTAAAAGTATATGGGCACTCGCTTCCATGACCGCGTTGAGAAGATGCAAAAGCGCTTCTTCGTCAAGCGGACCGTGCGCCAGATCAAAAGCAATAGCACGATGAGCTCTAGTCGCTGCCACCGGATCCAAGCCGCTGAGGTCGGTTTCATTCAGAACGAGCGCGTCACTGACAGCCGCAAAGACGTGAAGCAAATGCGTCTTTCCGCATCCACCGGAACCGAACACGCCAAGAGCATAGCTTGGCCAGTCGGGCCATCGGTCGATCCATGACACGGCATCTTGATTGCCGTCTGTCACCAACAGATCGGCACGCCCCAAGGTCGGCCGGTGACCGAGTTCCAATGGAATCTGTTGCGTTGACACCGCTGAAGTTCTCTGGTGCGCGCTATGGTCTGTTGGCAGACTGATCGCGTTGAAACAAGCCTGACGGATAGGCTGGCGGAGGAGGCGATAGTGCTGGCCGTGACGTCATTGCGCCCGAGGACGACGTGGGAATTGGCGTTGCTGGGCCAGCACCACGCAGTTCAGGCGCAGTGTCAGGTTCTTGGCTTCGATCTTCAATGATCCAGGCTTCGTCCTGCCAGACGAGAGCGAGGTCCGTCTGCGCCATGGCAAGTTCCAGTTGTTCCTCGTCGCCAATGTAGTACAGCGTGACCTGGGCGCGGTCTCTTGTCATTGCTTGTAAGTCATAGCGGTCAATGAGCGGCACGCGAAGCAACCGATTTTTGACGGCCAGCCAATCTTCAAGTCTATTCAAAGGAACAATAGCTGTGATCTGCCCCGTGATGCCGAACTGAAGCATGGTTTCTTGCTTCCAATCATCTTCGATCATGGCCCAGGCCTCCGCTGCAGCGGCAACAAAAAGATCGGCCCAGGTTTGACCGCCAGACGCCGGCACATCAATGCGTTGTTCCTTGCCCGAGCGCGTGAAGTAGAGAGTCACACGGACAGATTCGGCACCAAGAGTTCCGACCAAGGACGCCGCTGTGATGACCGCATCGTCGGCACCGTACCGGCCCGCCCACTGACTGAGTCGTGTCTGATCGCGGGCTATGACGTCACCCAGACGCAAGGCTGCCAAATCCTGGAGATCGACGAACGGAAGCTGTCTCGGTACCAAACCGTCCGCGTCGGCCAGCCGATACCACGCGTCCCGCCAGGGATTGGGGTCTTCCCAAAGAATGGGGTCGGAAACAATCGTTTCTTGATAGAGCGGAACGACGACGATTGGTTTGCCAACGGTTTCGGCGAAGGGAATGTTGGCAAAGCGCAGCGTTGATCGCACCATTTCAGGATGGAACCGCACGGTCAGGTCGGCTAGATACCGCACAGACGAAGACCGTTCATTGGCAATGGAAAAATCTCGCACCAAGTCGATCGCATCCCGGGCGGTAAGGTTTGGCAGTTGGCCATGGAAAGACCGGGGAACCAACCTACGGAAAAGGCGGTCCAACGCCTCAATTTGACCGCGCTCCAAGCCTTGCGTGCGCGCGTCCGATGCCGTTCTCGCTCTGGTATCGACGGCAACATCGCGCACGGTGAAGACATCCGACTGCGCCATAGCCACGCCACCGCAAGAGACAAAAAGGACACCGAGAACCGCCACAAGGGAAAGGACACCCCTCCAATGCGTTGCAACCCCAACATCTTGGGCTATGGTACGGCTCCTATTTGCCGCGCAATGTGAGGCCGACATTTCTAAGTCCTCCGAGGCCGATGGCCACCGTATCAACGGTTTAACCTACAAAGACGCCGGGGTCGATATCGACGCGGGAAACGCGCTGGTTGAGGCCATCAAACCCCTCGCCCGGTCCACATCCCGAACGGGAGCCGACTCCGACCTGGGCGGTTTTGGTGGCCTGTTTGATCTCAAGGCTACCGGTTACGAAGACCCTCTTTTGGTCGCTTGTAACGATGGTGTCGGCACCAAGCTCCTGGTGGCCAAAGAAACGGATAACCACAGCACAGTGGGTATCGATTTGGTGGCCATGTGCGTCAACGATCTGGTTGTTCAAGGCGCCGAACCCCTTTTCTTTCTCGACTATTTCGCCACCGGTAAATTGGACCCGGAGCAGGCCACGGCCGTTGTTACTGGTATAGCCGCCGGCTGCCGGGATGCCGGCTGTGCTCTCATCGGTGGTGAGACAGCGGAGATGCCAGGACTTTATGGCAACACTGAGTACGACCTCGCCGGCTTTGCCGTAGGCGCCGTTGAGCGAACCGGTCTCCTGCCCCGGTCCGTTGCCGCGGGAGATGTTGTTATCGGCCTGCCCTCTTCCGGTTTTCACTCCAACGGCTACTCCCTTATCCGCAAAGCCGTACAACAATCTGCTCTTTCTTATAGCGATCCTGCTCCGTTCGACACGGATCGCTCCCTCGGTGACGCTCTCCTGACCCCGACTAAGATTTATGTTCAAGCATGCCTGTCCTTGGTGCGCGCCGATTTGGTGAACGGCTTTGCCCATATCACCGGTGGCGGTTTGCTCGAGAACATCCCGAGGGTTTTGCCGGATGATCTTGCCGTTCGACTTGATATGGAGACGGTGCCTTTGCCGCCGATGATGCAATGGCTGGCACACATCGCTGGGTTATCCGCCAGTGATTTGGTGCGCACATTTAATTGCGGCATCGGCATGGTCGCGCTTGTTGCCCAGGACCACGTTGATCAAGCGCTGACGCTCCTCAAGAGCGAAGATGCCGCGTCCGTCAAATTAGGCACGGTTATTGAGCGCGTCAGCGATGGCCAAATTGAATTTCACGGCCTGAATGAGGCTTGGACCCTAGCCTAAAGCATCCAAGTCGATATCACGGGCAACGATCCGCGCAATTGTGGCGGGATAGAAATGGTGTTCTTCTTTTAGAACCCGCGCCGCCAAAGTCTCGGGCGTATCGCCGTCTTCAACGGGTACCTTTGTCTGGGCAACAATCGGGCCTGTGTCGTAGCTGCCATCAACCACGTGAACGGTAACGCCGGATTCCGCATCGCCGGACGCGATGACAGCTTCATGCACGTGATGGCCATACATACCCTGGCCGCCGTATTTGGGTAGCAACGCCGGGTGGATGTTGAGGATGCGGTTGGGATAGGTCGCAATCATCTGCGGTCCGATTTTCCGCATGTAACCCGCTAGGACTACAAGGTCGACCTGCTCCCCCTGTAGCGCTTCCACATGCGCTGTATCGAGCGCCTCTTCTGATCCGGCCGCTTTGGCACTGAGGTGGACATGCGCCAGCCCGGTGTCCGCAGCCCAGGCGAGAGCAGCGCTGTTACGGTTGTTGCTGATGAGAAGAGCAGGCTCGGCCTGGATACGGCCGTCCTGACAGGCATCGACAATGGCCCGCATATTGCTGCCACGATGAGAGACAAAAAAGCCAAGGCGTGGGTTGTCGGGTAATGAACTCATGCCCCGTCCGCCGCTTACAAACCGTCAGCCGACAATCTCATCGTCCGCAAAAAAGTATGCAATTTCGATAGCGGCGTTCTCAGGCGAGTCGGATCCATGGACTGAATTTGCCTCAATACTTTCGGCAAACGTCTTGCGGATGGTGCCCTCGTCGGCATCGGCTGGATTGGTTGCGCCCATGATCTCACGGTTTTTGACCACCGCGTTTTCGCCCTCGAGAACTTGCACAACCACAGGACCTGATGTCATGAAGGTACAAAGATCGTTAAAAAATGGCCGCTCTTTGTGCACGGCGTAAAACCCTTCGGCTTTCTCCCGATCCAGTTTGATGCGTTTCTGGGCAATAATGCGAAGACCACCGTCTTCCAGCATGGCATTGACCTTGCCCGTTAAATTCCGGCGTGTGGCGTCCGGTTTGATGATCGAAAGCGTACGTTCAAGTGCCATGACAGTCTTATCCGTTACCGTCTCTGAGGAATGAGGCCACACCGAGTGGTGCGGCAAGAACCGCGCGGTTTATAGACAAGGGTCCGGGAGGACGCAACAGGCTGAAAGGCAGGTAGGGACTTAGCTTTGGGCTTTCTCTTCCCAGCCACCCCGGTCCGTCTGCTGCCAATAGTGCAATTCATGACCACCGTCCCGCGCCGCTGTCCAGCGCTCGCGGGCCGCCGTTACAGCGTCCTGGTCGTTGCCGTCGAATAGATCCAGGCAGCGTTCGAAAGACTCGAAGTCTTCCGCACGCATACCGTCCGTTAGGACAAGAATGTTTGCTCTGTTGGGGTTTTCGCTGTCATCGGTGAGCCAAATCGGCTGACTGTCCGCATGCCCGTCCTTTGCCGTGCCGTGGGCCAGCCACGAATTGGGATCATAGGTCCAAAGCACGCCGCTCAGGCTCTCTACACGATCCTTGGACGCCGCTCTGACCACGGCCCGATAGCCGGCCTGGCAGACTTTTTCAAGAAGCTGCGGCAGGGCCCGTTCCAGCGGCCATTTCTGAAGATGATAGAAGTCGACACGCATGGAACGGGATGTCTATTGAAGTGTGCCTAACCTTGAGCCAGCCGCACCGGTA
This sequence comes from Rhodospirillaceae bacterium, assembly GCA_965207985.1. Classification (GTDB taxonomy): domain Bacteria; phylum Pseudomonadota; class Alphaproteobacteria; order Rhodospirillales; family Rhodospirillaceae; genus CBDBND01. The sequence continues at coordinate 618,349 of CBDBND010000034.1, forward strand.
CAAAGCGGAAATTCTCACCATTCTGAACGCGAAGCAGCACGACTTTCCGGTCTTTGCTTTTAGCGTCGGCAATCACTTCCTCGGCATCTTCCGCTGTTTCCACCGGCTGTTGTTGCATTTCGGAAATGATATCGCCTCGCCGCAATCCTTGGCGGGCTGCATCACTTTCCTCATCCACGGCAACGATCACAAGTCCTGAAATTTCTTCAGGGAGTTCGAAGCGTTCGCGGATGGTTGGTGAAATCTCTGCAACGGTCACGCCGAGGTCTTCAATCTCCTTGCGCTGCGGTGTATTGGATCGCCGGGGCGCTTCACCCCGTGAGGCAACAACAAGGTTTTCCTCTTCCAATTCACCGATGACGACGATCAGGTTTCGTTCCCGGCCACCGCGGAGAACAGTGATCTCAACTTCTGTATCCAACTCTACCGCAGCCACCATCAGCGGAAACTTTTGGCCGTCGACCCGTTCACCATCAAATGTGAGGATGACGTCATTAGGCAAAATACCCGCTTTATCGGCGGGGCTGTCCTCAACCACTTCCGCGACCAAAGCACCTTGCGCTTCATCCAGTCCGAAACTTTCCGCGATTTCCGGTGAAACAGCTTGAAAACGCACGCCGAGCCAACCGCGGCGAGCACGGCCAAATTCCTTCAGATCGGCAATAATACCCCGGGCCAGATTTGACGGTGAGGCAAAGCCGATTCCAACACTGGCGCCTGTGGGCGAGAAAATGGCGGTGTTGATGCCGATCACTTCGCCATCCATGTTGATCAACGGACCACCGGAATTACCCCGGTTAATGGCAGCGTCGGTTTGGATGTAGTCATCATAGGCACTGCCGTTGGACAACTGGCGGGAACGGGCGGAAACGATCCCGGCCGTCACGGTCACGCCGATGCCGAAGGGATTGCCAATGGCGACCGACCAGTCGCCGACGCGCATATCGTCCGAATCCCCCCATTTGAGAGTGGGTAGAGGCCGGTCCGTTTCAACTTTAATCAGCGCCAGATCACCTTGAGGATCACGTCCGATTACTTCCGCTTCAAAGATGGTGTCGTCCGCTAGCACCACGCTAATCTCGTCCGCGTCTTCAATGACATGGTTATTGGTGACAATGAGGCCGTCTGACTCAATGATGAATCCTGATCCGAGAGAGCGGGCCCGCCGGCGGGGGCGATCACCGTCGCGGTCCTCGTCTTGGGGCAATTGATCACCAAATTGATCGAGGAAATCCCTGAACATATCTTCCCATGGGCCGCCTCGCGGAATTTGCGGAATATTGCGGGAACCACGGCGGCGGGTTTCAACCAACTGGGTGGTCGAAATGTTGACCACGGCAGGCACCACATCTTCGACCACATCGGCAAAGGTTTCCGGCGCCCTCTGCGCCAGCGCTTCTTGGGAAGAAAAAGTTAGGACCAAAACAGCCGCAGAAATGGCAGCTGTCCACCATCCCAATACATGAGAGCGGTCTTGTCCGGTCTGGACGTTTGATCTTGTTCTTATTAGGGCCATTAGGGGCCTCCTTCTCGCATCGGTATTACCCTCGACGCCTTCATCGTCATTGTTGTCTCAAATGGATTGTGACAACAGCAATATCAACCGCAATATCCGGCCATCTATCAGTTTCTTAATGTAGGCCAATGATATGGTAATCGTGGCCTCACGATGGCGTGTTCACAACGGCGTCCGATCTCTGGACGTGAAACGACCGTCAGCGTGATTCCGGCAAGGCATCAAAGAAGCGGAAAAACTCTGAGTCGGGACTCAAAACCATCGTCGTCCCGTCACCCAAGGACGATCGATAGGCCTCCATCGACCTTAAGAAGGCATAAAATTCGGGGTCTTGGCCATGGGCCTCGTTAAGGACGCGGCGGCTTTCCGCCTCCCCCTCGCCGAGTAAAATCTGCGCCTGCCGTTCGGCGTCCGCCAGAATGATGGTGCGCTCGCGGTCGGCCTCCGCCTCGATCCGGGCCTTGGCTTCCTGACCCTGGGCCCGCAGCAGCGCGGCCTGAGCGATACGGTCTGACCGCATCCGGTTGTACACGGACTGACTGGTCTCGACCGGCAGGTCGGTACGGCCGATACGCACGTCGACCACGACAACTCCAAAATCGGGAGCCCGATCACTGACACCACGGGTGATCTGCTGCATGACTTCCACCCGCTTGTCGGTCAGCAAATCAGCCAATTGGGCCTGGCCCAGGGCGTCCCGCACGCTGCCATTGAGAATAGTGCCGAAGCGGTCGCGAAACCCTATTTCCGTACGCACCGTCTGATAAAACTTCAAGGGGTCAATGATGCGATATCGCGCATAGGCATCAACAATGATTCGGAGCTGATTAATCAGGGGCATTTCCTGACTGGGTGGATCCAGGTCGAGAACCCGGTTGTCATAAAACAAAACGTTCTGAATGAACGGAATTTTGAAATGCAGACCCGGTTCGACAATGACCCGCTTTGGTTCACCCAGCTGTAGAACGATCGCCTGTTGGGTTTGATGAACGGTAAAAAGGGTTCCAGTTAAAACAACGGCACCGAGGAGAACAGCGATGCCAAGAGCAAATAGCTTTCCTGATTTCATCAGTTGTCTCCTCTGGCTTGGCCCCGCTGAAGTTCATTAAGGGGCAGATAAGGGACGACGCCCTGGCCACCACCATTTTCATCAAGAATGAATTTGTCCGACTTGCCAAAAACCTCTTGCATTGCTTCCAGATAAAGCCGCTGTGAAGTTACATCCTTATTGGCCTTATAGGTTTCATAGAAGGCATTGAACCGTTGGGCCTGGCCCTGTGCTTCACGAATTTGACGTTCTTTTTCAGCCTCAGCACTGTTGGTCATGCGCGCCGCTTCACCGGCCGCACGGGGAACAATGTCGTTTCGGTAAGCCAGCGCCTCATTGCGTAAACGCTCTTGGTCCTGGTTCGCCCGTTGCACGTCATTGAAGGCATCAATCACTTCCGGAGGCGGGTTAGACGCCTGGACCCGGATTTCCAAGATGCTAATCCCGGCGACGTAACTGTCGAGAATTTCCTGCAACACCGCTTGCGCCCGTTGTCCGACAACCTCACGGCCGTCGGTGGTGACGAAGTCCAGCGTATTTTGCCCCACCACTTCACGCATTGAGCTTTCGGCTGCGAGTTTGACCGTTTGCTCGGGTGTGCGGATGTTGAACAAGAACTCGCCGGCATCGCGAATACGCCATTGCACGACAAAATCCACATCGACGATGTTTTCATCGCCGGTCAGCATCAAGCTTTCGGCAGGAACATCGCGAACGTTGGTGGTATTGGGAACACCACGAAAACCGATAGTGATCTGATTGGTCAGGGTGACTTTCGGTGTTTGCACTTCACCAATGGGCGCCGGGAACCAATAGTTCAGTCCCGGTTGGGTGGTTTTGGCATACCGGCCAAAGAGAAGTTCGACGCCCTGCTCATCGGGTTGCACGCGATAAAAGCCACTGATCCCCCAAAACAGGAGAAGAATGGCGATCACCAGAGAAATACCCCGTCCCGTGCCCATGCCGCCGGGCAGGAACCGTCTGACGCTGTCCTGACTGCGCCGCAGCAATTCCTCCAAATCGGGAGGGGGCTGTCCGCCACCTCCACCGCCACCGGAACGGCCGCCCCAAGGATTTCCGCCACCGTTGCGTCCGCCGCCATTGCCGCCCCAGGGTCCGCCGGAGCCTCCACCGCCCCATGGGCCGCTACCTTGTTGTTTCCACAGCACTGGAGTATCCTTTTCTGCTGAGTGGCCGTTATCGTGAGGATGGCCCATAACCGCGAGTCCTGGCCTTATAGGGTATGAGCCGGGGTGGCGCAACGCGACCGCCGGACCCGGTAAGAGCCAGGTCTATACCCATTTGATATCGGGGACGAAAAGAAAGGTTTCAAGAGTGGCTGAGGTCACCAGGGACGACATTTTTAAGGCGTTAAAAACGGTTGATTCTGGAATTGGGGGTCTGGATGTGGTCGCCCGCGACTGGGTCAAGGACGTCGTCATTAAAGACGGTCACGTGGCGTTCGCTTTGGAAGTACCGCCGGAACAGGGCCCCAAGTTGGAGCCAGTACGGGCAGCTGCGGAGAAAACCGTTTACGACCTGCCGGGTGTTATTTCCGCCACCGTCGTATTGACGGCGGAAAAACAGACAGCGCCACAATCGGGTGCATCTTCGGGTGGCGGACGTGAGACGTTGCAGTTGCCAGGGGTCAAATCCATCGTTGCCGTGGCTTCGGGCAAAGGGGGTGTCGGCAAATCGACAACAGCGGCCAACATTGCCGCCGCTCTTGCGGCTTTGGGACAACGCGTGGCTATGTTTGATGCTGATATCTTCGGCCCGTCCATGCCGCGCATGCTGGGTCTGGCAGGGCAAAAACCTCATTCCGACGGCTCAAAGGTTTATCCCCTCGAGAACCACGGCATCAAAGTGATGTCCATCGGCTTCATGGTGGCGGAAGACAACCCGGTGGTCTGGCGCGGACCCATGGTCATGGGCGCGCTGGAACAGATGCTCACCGATGTGGCCTGGGGTGAGGTCGATGTCATGATCGTCGATATGCCGCCAGGGACCGGTGATACCCAACTCACCATGTCTCAGCGGGTCCCATTGTCCGGTGCCATCATTGTCTCCACACCGCAAGACATCGCCCTATTGGATGCCCGTAAAGGCCTCAACATGTTCCGCCGGGTGGAGGTGCCCATCCTCGGCGTCATAGAAAATATGAGTCATTACATTTGCCCGTCCTGCGGGAACCGGGAGGACATTTTCGGCTCCGGCGGGGCAAAACGCACGGCTGAGGAATTGGGTGCCGACTTCCTTGGTGACCTGCCGCTCGACCTTAAAATCCGGGAGACGTCGGACGGTGGAACTCCCATTGTTATCGCCGATCCGGAAAGTCCCCATGCCCAGGCTTACCAAACCATTGCCAATCGGGTTATCGAAAAGTTGGATCAAGGGACCGCCAAGGCGGCACCCACGATCTCTATGGGTTGAATTTTAATTGGACGTGCGACGGTCCAGCACAACAAAACTGTAGGATGGCTCTCCTTCGTCATCGGGGCCGAAACGTTCCCGCGAAATTTCATTCCATTGCGTTTTGTCGGGCATGGTGAACCAAGCATCACCGTCGTAACGGCGATGGACTTCGGTCAGATAGATACGGTCCACGTCGTTTAAAAACCGGGCATAGATCTCTGCACCGCCCGCTATGATGATTTCATCAACGCCATCTTTTATGGCCTGATCTTGCGCCAACTTCTCAGCCTCTTTTAAGTCGTGGCAAACAATCGTGCCATTGGCGTTCCAGTCCGGATCACGGGTGATGACGATGTTGGTGCGGCCCTTAAGGGGCTTGCCGATGCTTTCAAACGTTTTGCGGCCCATGATTAAGGGTTTGCCCATGGTCAGGCGTTTGAAATTCTTGAGATCGGAAGAAATGTGCCAAGGCAGAGCATTATCGGCACCAATGGTGCCGTTTTCGGCCCGTGCCATGATCATGCAAAGTTTGACGGCCCCCCCTCCCATTTTTTCGTCCTCACACAGCCACGGGAGCCGCGATGTGGGGATGGGGGTCGTAATGCTCGAGGGAGAAATCACCGTAATCAAAGGCGAAAAGGTCTGTAACGTCGGGATTGATCGCCATGGTGGGCAGCGGGCGCGGTTCCCGTGCAAGTTGGATACGGGCTTGCTCCAGATGGTTGGAATACAGGTGAGCGTCGCCAAACGTATGGATAAACTCACCGGTTCTTAAACCGGTGACTTGCGCTACCATCAATGTGAGCAATGCGTAGGATGCAATATTAAACGGCACGCCTAAGAAAATGTCCGCGCTGCGCTGATAGAGCTGGCAAGACAGGCGCCCGTCCGCCACATAGAACTGGAACAGGCAATGGCAGGGAGGAAGCGCCATGGAATCCACATCGGCGGGATTCCAGGCCGTCACCATATGCCTGCGGGAATCGGGATTGGTACGCAGATTTGCGATGAGCTTTTCAATCTGATCGATGGACTCCCCATTGGGCGCCGGCCATGACCGCCATTGATAGCCGTAGACCGGGCCGAGGTCGCCGTTCTCATCGGCCCATTCGTCCCAGATGGACACCTTATGGTCGTGTAAATAACCGACGTTAGTATCCCCGCGCAGGAACCACAGGAGTTCATAAATAATGGACCTGAGATGGAGTTTCTTGGTGGTCAGGGCCGGAAAGCCCTGGGACAGATCAAACCGCATCTGATAGCCAAAAACGGACAGCGTTCCGGTGCCGGTCCGGTCGCTTTTCTTGACACCGTTCTCCAGCACGTGGACCATGAGATCGAGATATTGCTGCATGGGCTATTTATAGACGGGCTGGGGCAAGGGACAAGCCCGCACGGACGGGGGACCGCCTTCATTTCAATTTAACTCCGGAGACATTATATTAGAGGGGTCGCTTCGGCGACTATGGCGCTAAACCTGCTGTGAAATAAGCGATGCGGACCCGGGGGCAGTACCCGGCGCCTCCACCAATATTTGTCTCACCGGCTGGTCTCAGACACCTTTTGGGGGCGAAACAGGATCGACGCGCGTAGTAAAGACAGTAGCTGTTCCCGGCATGGTACCACCGTTATCGGGCCATTTTGATAAGTGCCAACGACAACGTTGCGTACGCCGCTGCCGCTTAATTGCCGGTAAGCGCGGTTCGGGGGGCACCGGGCAACAGAAGCCCCCTACTCTTCTCTTAACGCGATTCGACGCAACTTTTCTCCGTGTCCAACGTTCAATTAATGGTTCAAAAAAGGCTGGAGAGCCATTGAACCTAAACGGCGTGCCCGCCAAAATGGACGGTGATTCTTAACCTCTAAAGCATCAAAGCCGTGACCGACGAAAGTGTGACAAGTCTGAGTTATGAACGCATGGTGGAAGACGCCTTGCGCGGTGTGCTACGGCAAGCTCTGGAAATAACCCAAGAGCAGGGTCTTCCGGGGTCACACCATTTCTATGTCACCTTTGACACCACGCATCCGGGCGTACGGATGGCTGATTCTCTACGTGCCATGCATCCCAGTGAGATGACAATTGTTTTGCAGCATCAGTTTTGGGACCTCTCAGTCGACGAAGAATCCTTTGATATCACCCTCAGTTTCAGTGGTGTTAGTCAAAGGCTCCATGTGCCTTTTGCCGCGGTAACCGCCTTTGCCGACCCTCACGCGAAGTTCGGTCTTCAATTCCATGTGGAATTTGAAGAAGAAGACGCCTCCGACATGGACGAGGACGGAGAGGATTTCGAAGAAGACGCTGACTTTGAAATGCCTCCGCTGGATAATGCCTTGGTCACGCAAAGACTTAAGACCGAACACCGGGCACGCAACGATGAGGACGAAGACTCCGAACCGGCTGATGATCAAGAAACCGGTAAAGTCGTTACCTTGGATGCCTTCAGGAAGAAATAGGCGGGTTTAGCTCACTCAACGACAGCCCGCCACGATTAAGGACGCAGGGCCATGCTTGATATCGCCTTTTCCGACATGTTCCCGCTGGGTACCGATCAAACCCCTTACCGAAAGGTCACGGGTAACGGGATCGCCGTGGACACCTTTCGCGGCGATAAAATTCTCACCGTTGACCTGAGCGCCCTCACCTCTCTGACAGCAGAGGCATTTAAAGACGTTTCCCATTTGCTGCGCCCGGGTCATTTGGCGCAATTGCGGTCCATCATGGATGATCCGGAAGCGTCGTCCAATGACCGGTTCGTTGCACTGGAACTGTTGAAGAACGCCAATATCGCGGCGGGCATGATTCTTCCCATGTGTCAGGACACGGGCACAGCTATTGTCATGGGCAAGAAAGGCCAACGGGTATGGACCGGCGACGGTGATGAAGATGCCATATCGGCCGGTGTGGTCGAGGCTTATACCAAGCTCAATCTCCGATACTCGCAGTTATCCCCGGTTTCTCTCTTTGAAGAGAAGAACACGGGCAACAACCTTCCGGCCCAGATTGATCTCTATGCCACTGGTGGAGACGCCTACAAGTTTCTCTTCATGGCCAAGGGCGGCGGCTCGGCTAATAAGACATTCCTTTATCAAAAGACCAAGGCGCTCTTGAATCCCTACGGCCTGCGCAAGTTCTTCGATGATGAAATCAAGACCTTAGGCACGGCCGCATGCCCGCCCTATCACCTCGCCATTGTCATCGGCGGCACCTCGGCGGAAGCCAATCTCAAAACAGTGAAACTGGCCTCGGCCCGGTATCTCGACGACTTACCCACCCAAGGCGGCGATCACGGCCAAGCTTTTCGCGATGTTGAAACCGAACAAGAGGTGCTTGAGATCACCCGCAATCTCGGTATTGGCGCACAGTTTGGCGGTAAATATTTTTGCCACGATGTGCGGATCATCCGCCTGCCGCGGCATAGTGCCTCTTGTCCGGTGGGGATCGGCGTGTCTTGCTCTGCTGACCGTCAGATCAAAGGCAAGATTACCGCCGATGGCGTGTTTCTGGAGCAGATGGAAACGGACCCCGCCAAGTACATGCCCGACGTTAAGGAAGACAAGCTGCCTGGTGACGTGGTCAACATCGATCTCACCAAACCCATGGACGAAATCCGTGCGGAATTGACCAAGCATCCCATCAAGACCCGCATTTCATTGACGGGACCCATGATCGTCGCCCGGGACATCGCCCACGCCAAACTCAAGGAGCGTCTCGATGCCGGAGACGGCCTACCGGACTATGTCAAGGATCACCCGGTCTATTACGCCGGACCGGCCAAGACCCCGGAGGGTATGCCGTCTGGCTCTTTCGGACCGACCACAGCCGGGCGCATGGATTCCTATGTGGACCTGCTGCAAGCCAACGGCGGATCCATGATCATGTTGGCTAAAGGCAACCGCTCCAAACAGGTGACCGAAGCGTGCAAGAAACACGGCGGGTTCTATCTCGGCTCCATCGGCGGTGCGGCAGCGCGGCTGGCAGAGAATTCCATCAAAAAAGTCGAGGTGTTGGAGTATCCCGAATTGGGCATGGAAGCGATCTGGAAGATCGAGGTTAAAGACTTCCCGGCGTTCATCATTGTCGACGACAAAGGCAACGACTTTTTCGCCCAAATTTAAGTTGTGCCACTCCCAGACCTCTTGATTCATGGTTCCGAAGCCGCGCCGACAACCATTGCTCTTGCCCATGGAGCCGGAGTAGCGATGGATTCCCCGTTCATGAACCATTTCGCCGAGGGATTGGCGGAGCGCGGACACAGAGTGGTGCGATTCGAGTTTCCCTACATGGCCGAACGGCGCAAAACCGGAAAGAAACGCCCGCCCGATCGTCAGCCTATCCTCCTCGAAACCTGGCAGTCCGTGATCGAGTCTTACAAGGGAAAACAGCTGTTCATTGGCGGTAAGTCAATGGGTGGGCGCATGGCCACCTTGATTGCGGATCAAAGCAACGTCAGCGGATTGATTGCGCTCGGCTATCCCTTTTATGGCGCGGGACGGGCGGATAAACCGCGCATTGACCATCTTAAGACCCTTAAGACACCCATGCTCGTCTGTCAGGGAGACCGTGATCCCATGGGATCAAAAGACGTGATAACAAACCTCTCCTTGTCACCGATGATTCAGTATCATTGGGCTGAGGATGGGGACCATTCGCTCAAACCGAGAAAAAAATCGGGGCGGACGGAAGAACAAAATTGGTCGGACGCGCTTAAGGCAATTGAAGCCTTTATCACCGGCCTGGTCTGAAACGGGTTGAAATGAATACCGAAACACGCACGGAAACGGACAGCATCGGTTCCATCGAAGTGCCCGCGGACCGGTTGTGGGGCGCGCAAACGCAACGCAGTTTGGAAAACTTTCCCATCGGTACGGAACGCATGCCGACGCCGATCATCCGCGCCTTTGGCTATCAAAAACAAGCGGCCGCGCTCGCCAACAAAGAGTTGGGTGTGGTGGACGAAGACCGCGCCAACGCCATCGCCATGGCGGCGGCGGAGGTGGCCGAGGGAACACACGACCAAGAATTTCCGTTGGTGATCTGGCAAACCGGGTCGGGCACTCAAACAAACATGAACGCCAATGAAGTGATTGCCAACCGGGCCAATGAATTGCTCGGCAGCGAACGCGGTAAAAAAGATCCGGTGCATCCCAACGATCATGTCAATCTTGGGCAATCGTCCAACGATACGTTCCCGACGGTGATGCACTTCGCCGCCGTCAGCGAGATCAACGAAAGGCTCCTGCCCGGTCTGAAACGTCTGCGCGATGCCCTAGACACCAAAGCCAAGGCGTTTAGCGAGATCATCAAGATCGGCCGGACCCATTTGCAGGATGCCACCCCTCTAACCCTGGGCCAGGAGTTTTCCGGGTACACAAAGCAAACCGCCCTAGGAGTTGAGCGTGTTCATGGGGTCCTGGAACGGCTCTGCACCTTAGCCCAAGGCGGCACAGCTGTGGGCACGGGACTCAATAGCAAAAAGGGGTTTCGTGAAGCGTTTTGCATCGAACTCGGCAAAATGACCCACCTGCCCTTTTTTCCAGCACCCAATACCTTCGAAGCCTTAGCGGCTCACGACGCTTTCGTTGAAACCTCAGGGGCGTTGAATACAGTCGCCGTTTCCTTGATGAAAATTGCCAACGACATCCGGCTTATGGGATCCGGACCGCGCGCCGGTCTGGGCGAATTGAGTCTGCCCGCCAACGAGCCCGGGTCCTCCATCATGCCGGGCAAGGTCAACCCGACCCAGGCGGAAGCCCTCTCCATGGTCTGCGCGCAGGTGATGGGCAATCACACCACCATCACAGTGGCCGGATCGCAGGGTCACTTGGAATTGAACGTCTACAAACCGGTGATGGCGGGGGCTTTGCTGCAGTCCATCCGGCTTTTGGGTGATGCGGCCGAGAGTTTTGCTCAGCGCTGTGTCGAAGGGCTGACCGCCAATGAGGCCGTCATCGCCGAACATGTGGAACAATCGCTCATGCTTGTCACCGCCCTGGCGCCGCATATCGGATACGACAAGGCCGCCGAAATCGCCAAGCTGGCCCATAAGGAAGGGACCTCTTTACGGGAAGCGGCCAAGAAAACCGGTCATGTTTCCGACGAAGAATTTGACCAATGGGTCGTCCCGTCCGCCATGCTGGGACCGACGGACTGATCGCCTTGAGCGCTATTGTAAAACGATCCGTCACCATTGCCGGCCATCCCACCAGCGTGTCATTGGAACAGGAGTTTTGGGATGCGCTCAAAGACATCGCCCGTCAACGTAACGTGTCATTGCCCGCCCTCATCGCGGATGTGGATAAGACACGCACGGGCGGGCTTTCCAGCGCGCTCAGAGTGTTCGTACTGAAGTCTATTGAAGAGAAGACCCACAAAACCGCTTAACGCGGTTTCGTCAATTCATTCAAAATGCCTTGAAACACGTCGACTGGGCGGCGCAAAGGCGATGCCTGCGGATCCGGCTCGGGAGATGGTTGGGTTTGGTCGGTCTGCTCTGATTGCGAGCCGATCCCGGTGTTCATGGTGACGTTTGGCAGGTCGAGCGGTCCTTGCACCGTAATGGGGATGATGGACGGCATCTGCAGGCGGTTGCCAAGAAGTTGGGTGATGAGGTTGACCTCAAGATTGACCCTCCCCCGTGCGTCAACCCACCACCTGGGTAAATCAATTTCTCCGCTAAAGACGCCCGAATACACATTGGATTCTAGAGTGGCTTGGGAAAACGCAAACTTACCTTCGCTGCCATTGAATTCTGCTCCGACGCTGGCAAAGCCTTCGGTCACTCCCCCGCTGAACACGCCGCCAAGTTGAGACAGCGCCCGGACCGGCGCCAAAACAACGGCCAATCCAAATCCTTGGTCGTCGGCCCCGGCATCCAGACCGGTGGCGCCGAACCGTCCCTCACCGGCGAGGGACGCTACAAGGCCAGCTGGACTGGACCCATTAGCCGTGAACCGGCCTTGCAAAGCCATTTTACCTTGCGCCTGGCTCGATCCGCACAGGCCCACTGACAAGCGCTGAAGCTCAGCGTCGGTTACGATCAACCGGGTTTCTATGTTCAAGCTGGGCCCAACGGTCATCGTAAAATCGCCATTGGAGGGGCCACCGTAGAGATTGCCCTGCCAATCCATGACAGACAGCTTTCCGTCAGAGAGAAACACTTGGGCGTTGAATTGATCGATATCGAAACCGCGTGCCAGCAATCGCTCAGCGGTGACATCAAGAGCCGCATCGAACGTGGTCAGAAAACTCAGATCGATGGGATCAACGGACCAACGCCGGGAAATGGCATCGGAGCTGGTAGAGGTGCGCCCCAGACTGGCGCGAGCAAACTGCTGCGTCGGATCGGGAGGGATCAACGCATCGACGTCGAAGGTCGCAACTTCGATCTTTCCGGTCAGGCTGGGGCGTTCGCCTGACATTTCATACGTGATGTGTCCAACTAGGCCGTTGCCTCCAATTTCTGCTTGGAGGTTTTCAAGTTGAACCTTGGTCGAAGAACCCTTGATGGTCGCCGACATATTAAATGGTCCGGTTGGGCTCGACTGTTCGGCCTCCACCGCACCCAATACGCTCAAAGCCGCTCTGTAATCGTCATGGGACACATTTACAGTCGCGTCGATTTCGGGAGAGCCAGGGAGCGACATGGCCGTTCCGGCACCTGCGATTGATAGACCACTCAAAGATGCAGACGCGTCAAACGTGGACTGATCTAAGGTTCCGGAAATCGTTGCGTCCAGACTCACAGGGCCGGTTAAGAGATCCAATGAGGGAAGATCCAAACCGAGGGTGCGGTCTAAACGAGCAAAATCGTCGCTCGAAAAAGCGATTTTCAAGTCCTCTGCACGAGGGCGGCTACCGATTTCAATGACCCTGCCGGTCATGGAAAGGCGTGCACCGGCCATGTCTTCTACGTTTAAATCGTCAATGAGAAAGCTGTTTTCTTCCGCCTTTCCGGAAAACTGGACATTGTGAAAGACGTTTTGCTGTGCCGTTAAGGTGCCGATTGTCAGATCAATGTCCGTATCGAGGTTGGCTAAAAAGCTGTTTGCACCAGTCTGATCATTTTCAAGCGTTTCTGTTTCGTATGACACCTGACCGGCGGCGACCCCACGCAAGCCCAAATACTCATTCAACGCCGGCAGATAGGAATCGAGATCAAAAGAGGAAGCCGACAAATCCATGGACATAACAGGCGGTGAAAACGGATTAACGTGTAGGGACCCCTCAATGGTGGTGGTATCTAACGTCAATTGGATGTTATCGAAAACCAGTCTGTCCGGCGTTCCCGTCACATCTGACGTAACCGAAAAGGAATTGAGACGGCTGGGCGGAACGGCCCCCGGAGATGGCGCAAGATCAAGCCAGTCCAGCATGGACCGGAGATCGCGGGACGATGCTCTTCCGGCGAGATTGAATTCGGGAGTTTCATTCTTTGCATCGATGGTTCCTGAAAGGGTGACCTGTGCACTGCCGGGCAGGAAAATACGCCACCGCTCGATGGAAAACATTGAGTCATTAAGGACGACACTCAGTTGTCCGTTGCGCATGACCTGACCGCGCCATTCGATCAAACCGATATCAAGCGTGAACGATCCTCGCAAAGCGCCAGGAATGTTTCTCTCGTTCGCGGGAGATTGTGCGTGAACTTTGGTGACCGGGGAAAACCTTGATCCCTCGGCATACCGCGTCGGTGCTGGGATAGCGGCGAACTTCCAGGCTTCAAGATTCAAACGGGACAAAGAAAGATTAAGGTCGAAGACAGGGTCGTCTCGCCAGGAAATCATGCCCGACCCTTGTGCCGTCGTCGCGCCCAAACGGATTGAGAGAGCTTCCGTACGAAAGGACGTTCCGGTTGCTTCAAACCGGCTCTCCAAGCGATAACTTTCGCCCACCTCCAAGGGAACAGTTTGCTCGTCAGAGACAAAACCTAGGGCCGTCAAAGAATTTACTCCGCTGTCGCCAAAGACGGACAGGCGCCCAGCGATAACGGGGGCTGTATCTGTCTGCGTGACCGACCCTGTGATGTCGACACTTATTCCGGCCTCTTCATTGGTCAACACGACAACGAGAGCGCTTGGTCGATTGCGCCTGAGCAAACCAACGGATAGGTCGATCTGCCATAGCACACCGAAGGCCGCGACCTCACCGACCGCATCGAACGGACCTGACGTACTCCCGGCGGCTAGCTCTACATTTAAATTGGTGAAATCCTGCTCAAGGCCACGGCCCGTGTCGCGGTAATCAACGCTCCCGTTAACAATGACGAGAGCGTCAACCCCGAGATCAAAAGGTGCTCTTGTGGAAGCGGCACCTCCTGCAGCCGTATTGGATCTTCGCGCCCTCAGATCCCACGTGGCTGAACCGTCTTCCATCACTTCCATATGAAAGACGGGTTCGATGATTTCGATGGAGGTGAATTGAAGTCGACCGCCTAACAACGGCCCGAAAGCCAGGTTCACCGAAACCTGCTCCGCCCGCGCAAAATCGGGTGAAGACGCACCAGCGAGATTGGCGATTCGCACACCAGAAACCTGCAGAGCCGGCCGAGGCAATAATGTAAGAGAGACATCGCCTTGGATTTCGACCGTCCGGCCCGTGGCGTTTGCCAGTTGCGTTTCGAACGCCGTGCGGTAGTTGGTCCAGTCAATAAAGGACGGTGCCACCAACAGAACGGTGACGGAGAGAAGGAGAATTCCGCCGAACGCGATGGCTATCCGTTTCAAAAGCAATGGCCTCGCCTCAGCAATTGGAGAGCCGGGTAAACGAAACTCCTGACGTCAAAAAGCGTCCTCTGTCACCGCCATCATGTCAGCCGACCCGGATTTGACGACGGCTTCAAGCGACACGGTCGCCGGTAAAACCCGGTTCATAAAGTACCGTCCCACTTGTAGCTTGGTGTCATAAAACTCGTCAGATCCGTTGCGGCTGCGCAGTGCCGTCTCTGCCATCCGCACCCACATCCAGGCAAAGGCCGTCAAGGCAAACAGCCGAAGATGGTCGTTGGCCGCAGCGCCAAGAGCGTCCGGATCCTCATGGGCTTGGGATCTGAGCCAATCGGTGGTGGCCTTAAGGCGATCAAGAGACTCCTTAAAGGGTACGACAAATTCAGCCATATCGTTACGGCCTTCCAATGCCGACAGTGATTGATCGATCTCTTCAAGAAACCTTTCGAACAATCGGCCGTCATGCAGGCTCAGCTTGCGCCCCACCAGGTCGAGCGCCTGAATGGTATTGGTCCCTTCATAGATTTGCGTAATCCGCACATCCCGGACCAGTTGCTCCATGCCCCATTCGCTGATGTAGCCATGACCGCCCAACACCTGCAGACAGGCGTTGGTGATCTCGGTGCCGAAATCGGTACAGGCAGACTTGATGATGGGAGTCATCAGCGCTTCCATATCCTCAGCCCGCTCTTTCACCGCGGGGTCTGAATGGGCCTTGGCAATGTCGACGTTAAGTTGGGTCCAGATGGCAAGGGCTCGCTCCGCTTCCACAATGGCCCTCGAATAGAGCAATTTGTTGCGGATATCGGGATGGACAAGGATGGGATCGGCAGCCTTATCGGGCTGTTTTGCGCCGCCTGCCGCCCGGCCTTGTATTCGGTCTTTGGCGTACGCAGCCGCATTTTGATAGGCCGTTTCCGCCTGGGAAATGCCTTGCGTACCGACAAACAGACGCTCTTTGTTCATCATAGTGAACATGCCTGCCAGGCCTTTGTGCTCTTTGCCAATGATCCAGCCTTGTGCGCCGTCAAAATTCATCACGCAGGTGACGGACGCTTTCATGCCCATCTTGTGTTCGATTGATCCGGCTGTGACTAAATTTCTTTCACCGAGGGACCCGTCTTCATTGATCAGAAACTTAGACACAACGAACATGGAAATACCGCGGCTGCCGGCCGGCGCATCAGGTAAACGCGCCAATACCAAATGAACGAAGTTTTCCGCCATGTCGTGTTCGCCGGCGGAAATGAAGATTTTTGTCCCCGTGATGGCGTAGGAGCCATCACCATTGGGTTCCGCTTTGGTCCGTAGCAAACCGAGATCGGAACCGGCGTGGGGTTCGGTCAGGCACATGGTGCCCTGCCATTCGCCGCTTACCAGTCTTGGGATGTACTGAGCTTTTTGCTCGTCGGTGCCGTGAGCCGAAAGACAGACAATGGTGCCTTGGGTTAAGCCGGGGTACAAACCGAACGACACATTGGCCGAACCAACCATTTCGTCGACAAGATACTGCAGGGTTTCAGGAAGCCCCTGCCCACCGTAGTCCGGACTGGCCGTTAAACCGCACCAGCCTCCCTCGGCAAACTGCTTGTACGCTTCTTTAAATCCCTTCGGTGTGGTGACAGCGCCGTCATCAAACGTGCATCCTTCTTCATCGCCGCTTTGATTTAGAGGCGCCAGCACGCCTTCACACAACTTGCCGCATTCTTCGAGAACGGCGTCGATCAGATCCTGAGATGCTTCTTCATACCCGGGGAGTGCCGTAAGCGTGGTCGAGGCGTCGAACACCTCATGGGTGACGAACCGCATATCACGCAAAGGAGCGGCGTAAGCTGTCATAATCGGTCCCTAACGATTTCCTGGCCCCTGTGGGACCAGGGGCGCCAGCCAAGAATTTTTATCCTGCTTCGTCTGTAACTTAAGCGATTGGCCCTTGCGGTCAACTCGGCTCATAGGCTGCGGAAAATGCCAAAACCATAGGAAATCAGTGGAAATCCAGGCCGTTAGGCACTCCGTACAAATAGGACTAATTTGGTCTTTTATGTTGAAAACAGTACCAAAATAGTCCTATTTTAGTCCTTGGCGCTGAAAGACACCCCTATGAACACGAAACCCAGATCGTCATCCAAAAGGTCCGGGAACGCTGCTTTTGCAGGCGTTCCCAACGCCAGCCATACGCGATCCTTTCCGGTATTGTCGGAAGCGGAAGAGAAGGATCTCATTCGCCGGTGGAAAGCCAACGGTGATCGTCAGGCTTTGGACCGTCTCATTGAAAGCCACCTGCGCCTGGTACCGCGCATCGCGCGTAAGTTCAGCGGTTACGGTATTGCGGTCAACGACCTCATCAGCGAAGGCCATATCGGACTGATGCAGTCGGTGGAGCGGTTTAAACCTGAAAAAGGATTTCGGTTTTCGACCTATGCCCGCTGGTGGATCAAGGCTGCGATCTTGAATTTCATTCTTCAGACCTGGTCTCTCATTAAAGTGGGGAACAGTGCTGGCAAGAAAAAACTGTTCTTCAACTTAAAAAGAGCCAAGCGGGAGATGCAGCTCGAAGGAGAGCGTTATCTCAGCGATAACGACATCGCGCTTCTGGCAAAACACTTTCAAGTTTCTCCGGAAGATGTTGTGGCCATGGATCATCGTTTATCCGCAGTGGATCCGTCGCTGGAGCAACCGGTGGGAGATGAAGACGGAAATGCCCTAACGCTCATGGACACCATCGCCAGCGACGCACCCAGCCCTGAAGAAACGTTTGCGGACCGTGAGCTTGAAACTTTGCGTAAGCAGGCTTTGAAACGTGGCCTTACACAGTTGGATGATCGTGAGCGGGACATTTTGACCAAGCGCTACTTGACGGACCAACCACGTACCTTGGCCGCACTCGCCTCAGTTTATGGTGTGACCGCGGAGCGTATTCGTCAGATTGAAGCGGGTGCCATAAACAAACTAAGGCAGGTCCTCGCACCGGAAGGCGATCAGCTTGCCTTCGGCTCCATTTGACCGCGTTTGCTTCCTAACCCTTGTTGCCTCTCCGCCGTTAAGCCTCTAAGTCTCACTGATTACATTGGTGAAACGGGGGTTTGATGACGGCAAGGGATTCGAGTGCCGCCCTCATGGTGGCGGTTCTTTGGGGCTTAAACATTACCGCCGCTAAGATCGGAGTGGGTGTGGTGCCTCCCCTTATGTTCAGCGCAATACGGTTTGCGTTGGTTGCCGCGCTGATCATTCCCTTTTTTCCGGTTGATCGCCGCCATTGGTGGGATTTATTTGTGCTCTCTGCCTGTTTTGGTACTGGGCACTTCGGACTGATGTTTGTCGGTCTCGCCGGCGTTGACGCCGCTACCGCTGCTATCGTGGTTCAATTGGGCGTGCCGTTTTCGATCATAGTTTCATGGATCGTATTCAAAGAACGGTTCGGCTGGCGGCGCGGCCTAGGCCTAGGCTTGGCTTTTATGGGTATCGTCTTGCTGGCCGGGGAGCCGCGACATGCCTCATCGCTAGCTTTCTTCCTTCTCGTTATAGGGTCCGCTTTCTGGGCGTGGTCCAATATCTTGGTCAAGCGTATGCAGGAGGTGAATCCATTCGCCATCACCGGCTGGTTATCTCTTTTCGCAGCCCCGCAGGTGTTTGTCTTGTCATTGATCTTCGAATCCGGACAGGTTGAAGCAGTGGCTTCTGGTAGCTGGACATTGATCGCCACCCTGGCCTACACCGCGATCGCAGCGTCGATTGTCGCCCACGGCACATGGTACGGTCTGCTCCAACGTTACCCAGTCAACACGGTTGTGCCTTACAGCATGCTTATTCCCTTCGTCGGTGTCAGTGCGGGTTTGCTCATACTTGGCGAACCATTGACCTGGCAAAAAGCGGTCGGTGGTGGCTTGACCCTGACCGGAGTTGGCATCATCCAATGGCGCATTGCCATGCAATCCGTTGTCAGTGAAGCCCCGGACCGTGCTTAACCGGCCGTCACCAAACTTCGGTGAACGCAAACCGGCCGGCAACCTGGATGGCATTAGCATGCTGGTCGTGCATTACACCGGCATGGAGTCCTGCTCTGCGGCCATCGACAGATTGTGCGACCCGCAATCGGACGTCAGCGCCCATGTGGTGATTGACGAGGACGGAACGGTATACCGGCTAATCGATGATCAGCACCGTGCTTGGCATGCCGGCCGATCCTATTGGCGTGGCATCGAAGACGTAAACAGTGCTTCCATCGGCATCGAACTGGTTAATCCGGGTCATGATTTCGGTTACCGCCCGTACCCGCGGGCACAGATCGACACCCTCATTGCCATGGCCGGTGACCTCATTGACACCCATGAGATCCCCTTGTGGGGCATATGCAGTCACTCAGACATTGCGCCGGGACGCAAAATCGACCCAGGAGAACTATTTCCTTGGGCAGAACTGGCCCGGGCGGGGATCGGCGTTTGGCCTGATGATGGTGGGCAACAAGAAACAGAAGATCTTTGGGGTGATCTCAGCGCCATCGGATACGCCAGACCTGGCGATCCCTCTTGCGGATCCTCCATTCTCGACCCGGAGACAGCTGAAGAGGACGTCATCTCAGCCTTTCAGCGCCGTTTCAGACCGTCTGCGATTACTGGCCGGGCCGATCGTGAGACCAGGTGCCTGATTCGGCGGGTGCGGGAAGTTCTTTTCTAAGCCATTGAACTTAATAGGTTTTTGCTCTAAATATAACAAGCCAGATGGCCGGGCGGCCGCTGCTGGTTTCGGCCGGGAGAGGAAAGTCCGGGCTCCATGGAAACAAGGTGCCGGGTAACACCCGGCGGGGGTGACCCCAGGGAAAGTGCCACAGAAAGCAGACCGCCGGCTGGCTCCGGCCTGCCGGTAAGGGTGAAAGGGTGCGGTAAGAGCGCACCGCGTGTCTGGTAACAGACACGGCACGGCAAACCCCACCTGGAGCAAGACCAAGTAGGGGCAGTCGTAGTGTTTCGGCGCTACAGGTCCGTTTCCAGGCCACTGTCCGGGTCGGTTGCTTGAGGCGTCCGGTAACGGACGTCCTAGATGAATGGCCGTCCCCCGGAAACCCCCGGGGACAGAACCCGGCTTACAGGCCATCTGGCTTTTATTCACCCATTTCTTAAGGAAATTAGACACATAAATAATGTGACTAAAAAGAACAAAAAATGAACATAACCAATAGGTTACTATATAATCCCATTGACGCCCATAAAATCCCATGGCATACCATTTAGGTTAAGGCCTTAGGCGCCTGGCGCGTGCCTGCGGCCTGACATTTTGTTAGGTGGGCTTGAGGGGTGGCCCGGCGATGAAAGCATTCATCGGGACCTATATAAATAAGATCGATGCGAAGGGGCGCATTTCGGTTCCAGCACCATTCCGCACCGTATTGCAGGCGAAAAACCTGACAGGTGTGGCGGTCTATCCGGCGCTTACGGGTCCCTGCATCGAAGGCTGCGGCCTCGATCGGATTGAGGCCATGGTGGAGTCTTTGCCGGACGCGCCGGTCCCGGGCCTCGATGAAGACGCCATCGCCCATCTGATTTTTGCCTCTGCCCGCGAACTTCTCTTTGACGGCGGCGGCCGCATCGTCCTCCCCACTGAATTTCTCGATAAAGCCAACCTTTCGGATCAAGGGGCCTTCGTTGGCAAAGGCCGAACCTTCCAGATCTGGAATCCGGCGGCATTGGACGCCGCCCATTCAGAAATGTTCGAGCGCGCTATGGCGGAACGAGAGGCATTGCTCAATGCCAGGAAGGAGTCGGGATAATGGCTCCTGCGGCGTCCTCCCCCTCCGCCACAATCACCGATCCTGATCACATTCCCGTCCTCCTCAGCGAGGTCATCGACGGACTGGCACCCAAAGACGGCGGACTTTATGTCGACGGCACGTTTGGGGCGGGCGGTTACACCAACGCCATCCTCAATGCTGCCAAATGTACCGTCTGGGCGATCGACCGGGACCCAGAAGCCTTGCAACGTGGGAAAGCCCTGGCGGAAGACTTTCCGGGCCGTTTGCACCTTGTTCATGGCCGTTTCGGCGAAATGGCCGATCTCCTCAACGAAAACGGCATAAAAGACATCGACGGTGTCGCTTTGGATCTCGGCATCAGTTCTATGCAAGTGGATGACCGCTCCAGGGGGTTCTCCTTTCTCAGAGACGGTCCGTTGGATATGCGCATGGAGAAGTCGGGTATGAGCGCGGCAGACGCGGTCAATACGCTGCCTGAAGCGGATCTGTGCGACATCATCAAACGCTACGGTGAGGAACGGCACGCTCGCCGGGTGGCGCACGCCATCGTTCGCGCCCGGAAAAACCGCCCATTTTCCCGCACCATCCATTTGGCTGACACCATCAGGGCCGAGGTACGTCGGCCGTTGGATGGCATCGATCCGGCGACACGGACGTTTCAGGCCCTCCGCATTTACGTCAACGACGAGCTCGGCGAGTTGGAACGCGGTTTAGCCGGCGCCGAAAGGCTGCTCTCAGATAAGGGACGGCTGGCGGTGGTCAGTTTCCATTCCCTAGAAGACCGCATTGTCAAAACATTCATACGCGAACGCAGCGGCAAGGCGCCCAACCCGTCCCGGCACATACCGGCGCCTCAAGAAGGCCGCAAAACAGCCACCTTTCAGTTGGTCAATACCAGGGCCATCAGACCAACCAAACGTGAGATCAAGGACAACCCGAGGGCACGGTCCGCGCGTCTCAGGGTCGCGGAACGTACTGCTGTTCCTCCGCTGACGACAGTTCAAGGAGGCGCGGCATGAGTTTGATGGATGTCATGTGGTTTGGGTTGGTGTTCGCGGTGGCCATAGCACTCTTTGTACTGAAATACGAAGTCCAAGGATTGGAAGACGACCTGGCAAAACGCCAAAGTGAAATTGAGAAACACACTAAGGCCATTCATGTGCTGGAAGCGGAATGGACTTTTCTCAATGACCCTGCCCGGCTGCGCCGCTTGGGTATCGATCATCTTGAGCTGGCACCCGTGCCGCCATCGCGCATCGTGACGATTGATGCATTGCCGTTGCGTGCGGCGAAAGAGAAGCGACCGGCACCTGCCAATCAAGCCCCAATTGGAGCCGCCCCATGAGCCCCTGGTCAAAGCGCTCAGCGCGTGTGGATTTCATATATCCAGGAGCGGACCTGCAGGCGGCGCCCAAGAAACGCATCACTTTGATGGGTGAAGCCCATGAAGCCATGGATATTGGAAAGGCAAGACTGATCGTCACAGCGGGCTTGTTTACGCTTGCTTTTCTTTCCATATCCGTTCGCCTCGTCGACCTCATGGTGCTCAACGGTGCGTTAGAAACCGGCCCGCAATACGAGGTGTCTGCAAGCGAACGCGATCCCTCGAGACGGGCTGATATTGTCGACCGTCAAGGGCGCACCATCGCCACCATGCTGCCAACAGTCAATCTGTACGCCGACGCGACGAAAATCCTCAATGCCGAGGAAGCCACGGCGTCACTCCTAACGGTCTTTCCCAAACTCGACCGTAAGGATGTTTTGCGCCGCCTGACCTCGGATCAGAGATTCATTTACCTACGGCGGCACCTGACACCCTCGAAGCAACTCGAAGCCAACGCCCTTGGCATACCCGGATTGTATTTTGAAGAAGCGCACCGGCGCATTTATCCCTATGGACCACTGTTCGCCCATGTCTTAGGCACGACAGATCCTGACAACAACGGTAGTGCAGGTGTCGAGCTTGCATTCGATCGGCGGCTCTCGAGCACAACAGAACACCTCATGCTGTCGCTTGACGCCGGTGTCCAGAATACTGTGCGTGACGTTCTTTTGGCCTCAATGAATCGTTTTAAGGCTGCCGGCGCTGCTGCCGTCGTCATGGATGCCAAAACCGCCGAGACAATTGCGCTGGTATCTCTGCCTGACTTTGATCCGAGAGATATCGGACGCGCAGACAGCAACACAAAGTTCAATCGTGCAACTCTGGGCCTTTATGAGATGGGCTCTACGTTCAAGCTGTTTACTACAGCGATGGCCCTGGACATGGGCATCATCGGCATGGACAGCGTTTATGACGCACGCACACCGCTGACTGTTTCCCGCTACACAATCGATGATTATCACGCAGAAAAGCGGTGGCTCACTGTCCCAGAAATCATGATCCATTCGTCCAATATCGGCGCTGCTAAAATCGCCCTGCACGCAGGAACGCAGGCGCAACAGTCCTTCCTTTACAACATCGGACTTTTATCGCCCCTCGATCTTGAAATGCCCGAAGTCGGATCGCCAATTTTTCCGACGATCTGGCGCGAAATAAACACTGTGACGATCTCTTATGGTCATGGCATTGCCGTGACACCGGTTCACGTGGCGTCTGCCGTGGGTGCGATGGTCAACGGTGGCATTCTTGTCCGTCCCACATTGGTCAAGCGCACTTCCATCCATTCGGATGAGTCCAGCCGGGTCATATCGGAACACACATCAGAACAGATGCGGCTGCTCATGCGTCTGGTTGTCACGGTAGGGTCAGGCAAACAAGCGGAAGTGCCCGGCTACTACGTCGGTGGCAAAACAGGGTCAGCCGAACTCGCAAAAGCGGGCGGCTATAGCCAGGACCAGATCAGAGCGTCATTTGTCGCCGCCTTTCCTGTCCATGACCCCCGCTATGTTGTCTTGGTTCTGCTCGACGAACCACAGGGCCTGGCTGAGACCTATAACTTTACGACAGCAGGCTGGAACGCCGCCCCGACCGCCGGTCAGATCATCGCTGAAATTGCCCCCATGCTTGGGGTCTATCCCTCGGAAGACGGACCTTTGGACCCGGTTATTAGCGGGCTGATCGAAGCCAGCGCACACCTTGCAGACATGGCTTTGGCCCCAGCCGGTACCGGCTTTGAGGGTGACCGTGAAGCTCAGTGACTTGTTAGAGGACCCCGGCACAGAGATGCACAGCTTGAGCACCATCGACATCAAGGGTCTGACAGCGGATTCCCGTTCTGTCGAGGCGGGTTTTTTGTTCGTCGCTTTGCCAGGGTCGAATTTTGACGGCCGCGCCTTTGTCCCTGACGCGATTGAACGGGGTGCGGTGGCCGTTCTTTCTGTCGATGGAACGACGCTCGACACCGATGCGGTCGCGCTTATCACCGACACCAACCCGCGACACCGGTTTGCACAATTCGCCGCGCGCTTCTACGGTGCCCAGCCCGACACCATCGCCGCGGTGACGGGAACGAACGGCAAAACGTCCGTCGCTCACTTTCTTCGTCAGATCTGGCAAACCGCAGGCCACAACGCGGCGTCGTTGGGCACGCTCGGTATTCAATCTAACTCGGTTGCGGAAAGCGGCAACTTAACCACACCCGATCCCGTAACCTTGCATCAACATCTGGCTGATCTGCAGGCTCATGATGTGGATCATTTGGCCATGGAGGCGTCAAGCCACGGCCTCGACCAATGCCGGTTGGACGGCGTCAAGCTTCGCGCCGCCGGGTTCACCAATCTCAGCCGTGATCATCTCGACTACCACGGCACCATGGACTCTTATCTCGCCGCCAAGCTGAGACTGTTTGCAGATGTGATGGCACCGGGGGGCACGGCCGTCATTAATGCAGACATCCCGGAATGCAGCGCCATCGTTTCGGCTTGTAAAAAGCGCGGCCATACCATCCTCACCTATGGTCACAAGGGAACGGATCTTCGGCTGACGTCTGTTGAGGTGGATGCCGCGGGTCAGCTGGTGACAGCCGAAATCCAAGAGTGCGTGGCTAAGTTTACCCTGCCCCTGGTCGGGTCTTTCCAAGTCATGAACGCGCTTTGTGCCGCCGGACTGGCCTTGGCAACAGATGTCTCCGCCGAACAGGTGACGGATGCTCTTGCCCATCTTCACGGCGTTCCTGGACGCCTCGAACATGTCGGCAACCGGCGCAATGGAGCCCGCGTTTACGTTGATTACGCTCACACGCCATCAGCCTTGACGACGGCCCTCCAAGCCCTTCGGTCACACACACAAAACCATCTTGCCGTTGTTTTCGGTGCCGGCGGGGATCGGGATGCAGGCAAACGCATACTGATGGGTCAGGCAGCCAAAGCAGATGCAGATCGCATCTACGTCACTGACGACAATCCAAGAACCGAGGATGCGGCCTCCATTCGGCAGGCAATTCTTGAAGGGTGCCCGGGTGCGGTTGAAATCGCCGACCGGGAAGACGCCATTGGACAGGCCGTCACTGATTTGGAACCCGGCGATGTTTTGCTGGTGGCCGGGAAAGGACACGAAAGCGGGCAGATTATTGGTGATACCACGGTGCCCTTTGACGACCGCGACGTCAGCCGGGCCGCAATTGCAGCCGTGGAGACATCACCATGACGGCGCTGTGGTCATGCCAAGACGTCTCTGCGGCAACCGGCGGCCGTTCTTCGGGAACCTGGGATGCCGATGGCATATCCATCGACAGCAGATCCGTTTCCGTGGGCGATCTGTTTGTGGCTTTGCAAGGTCCGCGCTTTGACGGACATGACTTTGTTGTCGAAGCACTGGATCGCGGCGCCTCTGGCGCCATGGTGTCCAAGATCCCAGCGGACGGTAAAGGGACCGTAAGCGAAGACCGGCTTATTATTGTCGACGATACGTTAGAGGGTTTGCAGGCCTTAGCTGCCGCCGCACGCACACGTTCATCGGCACGGTTTGCCGCGGTCACTGGAAGTGTTGGCAAAACCACGACAAAAGATGCCCTTGCCTTGGTCCTGGGACGGCAAGGTGAGACCCACGCGACCACCGGCAATCTCAACAATCATTGGGGAGCACCCCTGAGTTTGGCGCGGATGCCGCAGCAAGCGGACTACGGCGTGTTTGAACTGGGTATGAACCACGCCGGTGAAATCGAGCCTTTGTCAAAATTGATTCGCCCCCACGTTGCTTTGATAACGGCAGTGGAAGCCGTGCATCTGGAACACTTTAAGTCCGTTGAAGACATTGCCCGGGCGAAAGCGGAAATCTTTGCTGGCCTAGAGTCCGGTGGAACAGCGATCGTTCCGGTAGACAACCCCTATTTTGATCTCCTCGCCGAGGCTGCACGGTCGTCGGACGATGTACAGGTCATCAGTTTCGGCACGGATCGCAGCGCGGCCTATCGTTTGATTGCCTGGACGGTGACCGAAACCGGGACCCGTGTCGCCGCTGATGTCGACGGTCGGCGGATCGTTTATGAAATTGGTCTTAGGGGCAAACACCAGGCGCACAACAGCCTGGCCGTTCTTGCCGCTGTTTCTGTCTTGGGCGGCGACATTGAACGCGCCGCTGGCGATCTTTATGACATGCGTCCCCTCAAGGGGCGGGGCGCACGCAGCGTTGTTACGTTAAAGGACGGTTCATTCGTTCTCATCGACGAAAGCTATAACGCGAGTCCTGCGTCTGTTACGGCATTGATTGACTCACTATCAGCCACACGCCGGACTGGCCGTTTCATTATCGCCCTCGGTGACATGCTCGAACTGGGTGACGACGCGCCTTCGTTCCACGCCAGTCTTGCCGGTCCCATTGGCGACGCAGGCATCGATGCCGTGTACACGGCCGGTCCCCTCATGGCTCATCTCCACAAAGCTTTACCGGACGAGGTGGAAACCCATCACGTAAACGATTCCGAAGCAATCGCCAAGCGCCTCATTCGCGACGTTAAAGCGGGTGACACCATCGCCGTTAAAGGATCCTTGGGCAGCAAGATGAGCATCGTTGTAGATGCGCTTTTGAAGCTCGGCGAAAGCACCACGCACTCATCTCAATTCGTGGTCAACGGTGAATAAGGGGAGGTATCAAATTTAGTCATGTTGTACTGGCTCTCCGATTTTTCCAGCGACTTCGCAATCCTAAACCTGTTCAGCTATCTCACTTTCCGGACCGGGGGTGCTGTGATTACGGCCATGTTGATGGCTTTTATTTTCGGCCCCGCCATCATTCGCTGGCTCAAGAGCCGTCAGTCCAACGGCCAGCCCATCCGGTCGGACGGTCCGGAAAATCACCTTCTCACCAAACAAGGTACGCCCACCATGGGCGGTATGATGATGATGCTGGGCATTGCCGTGGCCACCTTGCTGTGGGCGGATTTGTCTAACGGATATGTGTGGGCCGTTCTCGCTGTCACGCTCGGCTTCGGAACCATTGGTTTTGTCGACGATTATCTGAAAGTGACGCGGTCGCATGCGCGCGGACTACCGGGCGGTGTCAAAATGACCGCCGAAGCGGTCATTGCCCTTGTTGTCGCCTTTTGGATCATCACCCTAACAACGGAAATCACACCGACGGGACTAGCGCTTCCGTTTGTCAAAAACCTGCTGATCGATCTTGGCTGGTTTTATATCCCGTTCGCCGCCTTTGTCATGGTTGGCGCCTCCAACGCGGTCAATCTTACAGACGGCTTGGACGGTCTTGCCATTGTCCCGGTGATGATTTCGGCCGGTGTTTTCCTCATCATCTCTTATCTCATTGGTAACGCGGTGTTTGCCGACTACCTGCAGGTTCACTTCGTACACGGCACTGGTGAACTGGCCGTCTTCTGCGGCGCAATCATTGGCGCCGGTCTCGGGTTTCTGTGGTTCAACGCCCCGCCGGCCATGGTCTTCATGGGCGATACCGGTTCCCTTGCCATGGGCGGGGCTTTGGGTGCGGTATCCGTGGTTACCAAACACGAAATCGTCCTTGCCATTACCGGCGGCTTGTTTGTGCTGGAGACGGTCTCCGTCATCGTCCAGGTGACGTCCTACCGTCTCACTGGCCGGCGCGTCTTCCGCATGGCTCCGCTGCACCATCATTTTGAACAAAAGGGCTGGGCAGAGCCGACCATCGTCATTCGCTTTTGGATCATTGCCTGCATTCTCGCCATTGCGGGCTTGAGCACACTGAAGCTGAGGTGAGATGCCCATGATCCCGCTCACCCACCATCGCGACGACACCATGCTCGTTGTCGGTTACGGCAAATCGGGGCAATCGGCCGCGCGGGCGTTGGCCGAAAGCGGTGCCCATGTCCAAGTGTGGGACGACGACGCAGCCAAGCGCACACAAGCGCAGTCTGATGGATATACAGCCGTCGATCTGGAGTCCGTCGACTTGTCCAAGTTCGACGCAGTGATCTGGAGCCCCGGCGTTCCGCATACGCACCCGGCGCCCCATCCCTTGGCCGAAAAGGCTCGCGCTGCCGGTCATGATCTGCGGTGTGATGTGGATTTGCTGGCAACGGCGCAACCTCAAGCCACGTTTATCGGTATTACGGGCACCAACGGTAAGTCGACAACAACGGCTCTGATCGGTCACATCTTCAAAACTGCGGGTAAGATGGCCACCGTTGGCGGCAATTTGGGCTTACCGGTTCTTGACCTAGAGCCGCTCGACGAAGACGGCATTTACGTTCTCGAACTGTCGTCATACCAGATCGAGCTGACACCTAATCTCAGCTGCGCAACGGCCGTCCTTCTCAACATCACCCCCGATCACTTGGACCGTCACGGCGGTTTTGAGGGATACGTAACGGCAAAAGCGACATTGTTTACCCGTCAGCAACAGGGGGCGACGGCAATTGTTGGCATTGACGACTCAAGCGCCATGTCTGTCTACGACTCCTTAGCCGACACCCAAAACCGTATCCCCATTTCCTCAACAACGCGTGCCGATCGTGGCGTCTACGCAGAAGCGGGCAAGCTGTTCGACGCTTTGGACGGCGACCCCATAAGTGTTGCCGATCTAACCTCCGCAAAAGCGTTGCCTGGACAACACAATTGGCAAAATGCAGCTGCCGGTTACGCGGTGGCCCGCAGGCATGGTGTCGACGGTGACGCCATCGCATCGGCAATTGAAACATTTCCCGGGCTGCCTCACCGCCAGGAGTTTGTCGGCGCATCAAGCGATGTTACGTACATCAACGACAGCAAGGCCACCAATGCCAATGCTGCGGAAAAGGCTCTGTCGTGTTACCGGCACATTTACTGGATTGCCGGCGGTCAGGCCAAAGAGGGAGGTATTGCGACCCTCACGCCTCTGTTCGACCGCATTCAACACGCGTTTCTAATTGGCGAGGCTGCCGAGGACTTTGCCTCTCTTCTAAATCAGAACGGCGTTTCGGTGTCGGTGCACGACAGCCTCGAAGACGCAATTGCAGAGGCGGGCACGAAGGCGAAGGCGGACGGTTTAGCAGACGCCACGGTTCTCCTTTCCCCGGCGTGCGCTTCGTTCGACATGTTCGAGTCCTTTGAGCAACGGGGCGACACGTTTCGCAATACCGTACGCAACCTCTGGCCGGAAACAGCGCACGTATCGGCGGAAGAGCAGGCATGACAACAGCCTTTGCCCGTACTGATACAAGTGTCGTGAGCCGTTGGTGGTGGACGGTTGACCGCTGGCTATTGGTGGCCGCGGGCACTTTGGCGGTCATCGGCATAATGTTGACCATGGCCGCAGGACCACCTGCCGCAGAGCGGATTGGTGCCGACACTTTTCACTTCGTACGTAAGCAATCCATTTTCCTGCCGTTTGCCATTGCCCTCATGCTGGCCATCTCGTTGATGCCCGCCATCTGGATCCGCCGCCTTGCCGCAATCGGATTTATCGCCAGTGCTGTCCTCCTTGTGCTGACAATCGTCATCGGCTCTGAAGTCAACGGCGCACAGCGGTGGCTCCGTTTAGGCGCCCTTTCCATTCAGCCATCCGAATTCGTCAAACCCTTCTTTGTGGTTGTTGCCGCTTGGATGTTTGCCGAACAACGTACCAATCAAGGTTTTCCAGGAAACATGATTGCCCTGGGGTGCCTGCTCATGGTGTGCGCCGTCTTGCTGGCGCAGCCGGACGTGGGCATGACAATGGTCGTGGTTAGCGTGTGGAGCGCTCAGTTCTTCATCGCCGGACTGCCCATTTTTTGGGTTATCGCCATTGCCTTCGCAGGGCTTGGCGCGCTGGTCGGGGCGTACTTCATATTTCCTCATGTGGCCAGCCGGGTGGACCGCTTCCTCGATCCATCGTCAGGCGACACCTACCAGGTCAGCCAGGCGATGAAGGCGTTTCAAAACGGTGGATTGTTGGGCCGCGGTCCGGGTGAGGGCCGGGTCAAGGAACTTCTGCCGGACGCGCACGCGGATTTCATTTTTGCCGTCGCCGGTGAGGAATTCGGCGTCCTGCTCTGTCTTCTCGTGGTCGCTCTGTTCGGTTTCTTGGTGCTCAGGGCGATCATCAGAGTTCTGCAGCAAGATAACCTTTTCGTCTTGCTTGCCGTCGGCGGCTTGGCCGCCCAGTTCGGCCTGCAGGCCATCATCAACATGGCGTCCAGCCTGCACATGATGCCGACCAAAGGCATGACGCTTCCTTTCATTTCTTACGGCGGTTCGTCCATGCTCGCACTGGCCATTGCCATGGGCATGATTCTCGGGCTGACGCGCCGCCGCCGTGACGCGGAGGGTCTGCGCATATGATGGGATCTTCTTTACGCATTGCCGTTGCCGCCGGTGGAACCGGAGGTCACCTGTTCCCGGCAGAAGCTTTGGCCAAAGAACTCATATCCCGGGGGCACCGCATTTCCTGGATCACTGATGAACGCGCCGCCGACAGTTCATCTTTCCTGTCAGAGCAAGATGCACATGTCATAAGCGCCCGTGGCTTGGCAGGATATGGAGCGCTTGGGCGTCTCACCGGTGCGTTCAGCCTGGGCGTTGGTGTGTTCCAAGCGCGCCGGATCTTAAAAGACATGAACCCGGATGCGGTGGTGGGATTTGGCGGCTATGCCGCAGCGCCCACCATGATGGCGGCGACCCATCTCAACTTAGCCACCATTATCCATGAACAGAACGCGGTTATTGGCCGCGCCAACCGGCTCTTTGCCCGGCGCGTCAACATGATTTGCACGACCTTTGACAACACACGCATGGTTCCCGCAGGCGTAACGCCGGTGCGGACCGGCCTGCCCGTACGTGAAGCGTTTAACGATCTGCATAACGGCAGCTATGAACCGCCGTATGAGGGTGGCGACATTCGCCTCTTCGTATTGGGTGGCAGTCAAGGGGCGGCAGTGTTCAGCCATCTCGTACCGGCTGCGCTCAAACGCCTTCCCGATGAATTGCGCTCGCGCATTTCGGTTATTCAACAATGCCGCAGCGAAATCATCGATCAGACAAAATTGGCCTTCGATACCTGCGATATCGCGGTGACGTTGAAAACTTTCTTCGAAGACGTGCCGGATCACATCGCCGAAGCGCATTTGGTTATCGCCCGTTCAGGCGCATCGACAGTGAATGAAGTCGCCATGGCGGGCCGTCCGGCCATCTTCATTCCCTATCCCTATGGTGCCGACGATCACCAAACCGACAACGCCAAAGCCATTGCCACCGCCGGCGGCGGCTGGTGGGAGTCGCAGGATACCTTGACGCCGGCGAGTCTTGCCGAGCGTCTCAACGTGCTTTTGACATCACCTGACACCCTGTCCATCGCCGCAGCCGGTGCCAAGGCTTTCGCCGTTCCCAATGCCGCAGACCGTCTCGCCAATGTTGTCGAAGAAACCGCGGCCGGTGACAACGGCGATAACGCAGAAGCGCGGGGAGCCGCCTAATGCGCACCATGCCGCTCGATATCGGGGTCATCCATTTCGTCGGTATCGGCGGGATCGGCATGAGCGGCATCGCCGAGGTCATGCACAATCTGGGTTACCAGGTGCAGGGCAGTGACATCGCCGAAAACGCCAATGTGGACCGGCTGCGGACACTCGGTATTCGTATTGAAGTGGGTCACCGCGCCGAAAACATCGGTGACGCCCGAGTGGTGGTGATTTCCTCGGCCGTTAAGGCTGACAACCCGGAAGTGACGGCAGCGCGCAAGGCGATGATGCCCGTCGTCCGCCGGGCCGAAATGCTGGCGGAACTTATGCGTCTGAAGTGGGCCATTGCCGTCGGCGGCACACATGGCAAAACGACGACCACATCCCTCATCGCCGCTGCGCTTGACGCCGCCCAGCTCGATCCGACAGTGATTAACGGCGGCATCATCAATGCGTATGGCACCAACGCCCGTTTGGGTGAAGGGGAATGGATGGTTGTCGAAGCGGATGAGTCCGACGGCACGTTCATTCGTTTGCCGGCAACCATCGCGGTGGTAACCAACATCGATCCCGAACATCTGGACTTCTACGGCGATTTTGAAGCCCTCAAGGCTGCGTTCCGTACCTTCGTCGATTCCATTCCGTTTTACGGTTTTGCCACCCTGTGTATCGATCATCCCGAAGTTCAGGCACTGATCCCTCATCTGTCTGACCGCAAGATCATCACCTACGGCCTCGGACCTCTGGCCAACGTACGCGGTGAAAATGTCGAGCTGGATATGGACGGCGCGCAGTTCGATGTCGCCGTATCCGATCGCGTTACCGGTGGAGAACGCCGGATCGACGGTATCCGCATTCCCATGTTCGGACATCACAACGTTCTCAACGCTCTGGCCGCTGTCGCCGTCGGTGTCGAATTGGGCGTGGATGACGCCATCATTGTGGATGGTTTGGCCCGCTTTACGGGTGTGAAGCGCCGTTTCACCAAGGTGGGAGAAGCCAACGGCATCACCGTGATCGACGACTACGGGCACCATCCCGTGGAAATCGCCGCTGTCCTAAAGGCCGCACGCAGCGCTGCCGCAGGACGGGTCATCGCAGTGGTGCAACCTCACCGGTACTCTCGCCTCGCGTCCTTGTTCGAAGAGTTTTGCACCTGCTTCAACGATGCGGATCACGTCATTGTTGCGGACGTATATCCGGCGGGCGAGACACCTATTGAAGGCATGGACCGGGACGGCCTGATCGAGGGGCTTCATGCCCACGGCCACACCCAGGTGACCGCGCTGTTAGCACCCAAACATCTTGCCGCCGTGGTTGACGACATTGCCGAGCCCGGCGATCTGGTTGTCTGCCTTGGCGCCGGCAATATCACCGCTTGGGCTCAGGCTCTTCCCGAACACCTCGCAAAAGTGCGCGCTGCCAAAGCGCAGCAGGATCTGGCGTCATGATGGCAGCGCAAAAGAAAACACCCGGTTTGATCGATCGCCTGCCACCCGTCCGCGGGCAATACGAGGCATACGCACCGCTTGCCCAGTCCACCTGGCTCCGGGTCGGTGGTCCTGCCGAAGTGCTGTTTGTTCCGGCGGACGTAGAAGACTTGTCTTTGTTCATGCGCTCCAAACCCGACGATGTACCGGTCACGGTCATCGGTTTGGCGTCCAATCTCCTGGTGCGCGACGGGGGTATTCCTGGCGTTACCATTAGGCTTGGCCGCGCTTTCAACACCATCGAAGCGGATGTTGTGACGTTACGGTGTGGCGGCAGTGCCGTTGATGCCTCGGTCGCGACAACCGCGCGGGACAACAGCATCGCCGGCCTTGAATTTCTCACCGGCATTCCGGGCACCATCGGCGGTGGCGTACGGATGAACGCGGGCGCCTATGGCCGGGAAATCCAAGATGTACTTATCAGCGCGACGGCGATGGATGACTCTGGGGAAGTCAAAAAACTGACCCGGGAAGAATTGGGATTCGGCTACCGCCACTGTGCCGTTCCTGAGACTTGGGTGTTCATCGGTGCGGAACTGAAAGGGATCAAAGGCGATCCGGACACCATTACCGCCCGCATTCGTGAAATCAGAGCTGAACGGGAAGACGCCCAACCGGTGCAGAGCCGAACGGGTGGATCCACCTTCGCTAATCCGCCGGAAGCAAAAGCCTGGGAACTGATCGACCGCGCCGGCTGCCGCGGTCTCACGCATGGTGGCGCGACGGTTTCGGATAAGCACTGCAATTTCTTGGTCAACACCGGAACAGCCACGGCGTCCGATTTGGAACATCTGGGCGAAGAGGTCCGTCGGCGAGTTCGCGATGTCACCGGTATTCCCCTCGCGTGGGAAATCCGCCGGGTTGGCGTCGCGGACACCAACGACGACGCTCCGGTTCATCATCAAGTGGGGCAACCGTGAGCGGCGCGCAGAAAAACATACGGGTAGCCGTGTTGCACGGCGGTTTTTCCGCAGAGCGGGAAGTTTCGCTGGTCTCCGGCCGCGCCGCAGAGACCGCTTTACAGGACAAGGGATATGACACCGTTGCCATCGATGTCACACGGGACATGCATACCCTGGTGTCGTCCCTGCGTGACGCTGCTCCGGATGTGGTGTTCAACGCCTTGCACGGCAGGTTCGGTGAAGACGGTTGCATCCAGGGTCTCTTGGACATGATGGCTCTGCCCTACACCAATTCCGGACGGCTTGCCTCGGCATTGGCTATGGACAAGACCGTTTCCAAGACCATGTTTACCGCTGCCGGACTGCCGGTGGCCGAAGACTTAATCGTCACCCTTGAGGAAGCCGAAGCAAGCGACCCTCTGCCCCGCCCCTATGTCATCAAACCGATCAACGAAGGCTCCAGTGTCGGTGTGCGGATCGTCCGGGAAGGCGACAACAAAGCGCCGCTCGATGAGTTGGGATTGTCCTCCGACAGCCCAATCATGGTGGAACGGTACATTCCGGGCCGGGAGATCACCGTTGCCATGCTCGGTGACCGGGCTCTGGCGGTGACCGAAATTACTACCGAACGCGGCTTTTATGACTACGACGCCAAGTATGCGGACGGCGGCTCTATTCATATCCTGCCCGCCGAATTGTCGCCGTCCGTATACGACCGCGCGCTGGAGATTTCTCTCGCGGCGCACCACGCCCTTGGATGCCGGGGCGTGACCCGCGCTGATCTTCGTCTCGACAAAGACAATATCTATTTGCTCGAACTCAACACCCAGCCAGGATTGACTCCGACGTCGCTGGTTCCTGAACAGGCTGCCTACATCGGCATGAGCTTTGCCGACCTTGTGTCGTGGATGGTGGAGAACGCCCAATGCGACGCATAACCCAGCCAGTCATTAACGTCGTCACGCTCGCCCTTTTGGGTGGCGGTCTTGTGTGGGGCTTGCCCAAGGTGGTGAATATTGGACAGATCGTCAGTGTCCCTGAGCAAGCCATAGAAACGCTTTCGACGGTCGGTCTGAGTGTGGAACAGGTCACCGTCGAAGGACGCATCAACACGCAGCCTGAAGAATTGTTAGCTGCTCTGGGAGCAGAACATGGCACACCCATTCTTGAGATTGATATTCCCCAGGCACTGCAACAGGTGACAGCGCTGCCGTGGGTCAAGTCCGCCATGATTGTTCGCAGACTACCCAATCGTTTGCACATTACCCTTGAAGAACACCTTGCCTTTGCCGTTTGGCAACAGGACGGCCGGTATAGTCTGATTGCCGCAGATGGCGCGGTCATCAGAGGCATTTCCGAACTGCCATCCGACATGATGGTGGTGGTGGGGGACGATGCGCCGGCACATGCAGCCGCGCTCCACGACGTCCTTTCAAGCCAACCCCAACTGCATATCCGGGTCAAAGCGGCCGTCCGTCACGGGCAGCGCCGCTGGGATATCATTCTCGACGCCTTTGAGGGTGGGGTCACCGTCAAGCTGCCGGAAAAAGACATCGGCGCGGCATGGGACGGGCTGGCCGTTCTTCACGCCAAGCATGGCCTGCTGGACAGCGCCATTGCCGAACTTGACCTGCGTATTCCGGGACGTCTGGTTGTCCGCCTTTTGCACGGATACGAGCCGGTTTCATCAACCACCAAACATTCTCCAAACACTAAGGGTGTCCGCCAGGGCACGGAACCTTTGAAGAACAGAGAGGGACTTAAAGGTGTCTAAGGGTACGGGCCGAAACGGCGTCGTTGCCGCATTGGATGTGGGCACGACAAAAGTCTGCTGCTTCATTGCCCAAACCAACGAAGCAGGTCAGTTGCAGATCTCTGGCGTTGGACACCACCGCGCCAATGGTTTGCGCAATGGCCAGGTTGTCAACATGGACGCGGCGGAAGCTTCTGTACGGGCTGCCGTCGATGCCGCCGAACAAATGGCCAACGAGCGTGTTGACAATGTTTTCGTCAACATCAATTGCGGCAATCCGAGATCGTCCCAGATTGAAGTGGAATTGGCTGTTTCGGGACATCAGATCAAAGACACAGATGTCCGACGCATCATGGAAAACGCCAGCGGCCATATCGATGTTGATGACCGGGACCTGATCCACTGCATTCCGACGGGATATTCGATCGACGGATCCAACGGAATCATCGATCCGCGCGGCATGTATGGCGAATCTCTCGGCGTCAACATCCATCTTGTCACAGCAGCTCTGGCGCAAAGCCGAAACCTGGCTACCGTCATCGAACGCTGTCACTTGGAAATCGAAGACAAGGTTGTTTCCGCCTACGCCGCCGGTCTTGCCTGCCTTGTTGAAGATGAAAAAGAGCTGGGCGTCACGGTTATCGATATGGGCGGAGGAACCACCTCGGTCGCCGTCTTCCAGGATGGTCATATCGCGTTTGTGGAATCCATTCCCATTGGGGGTAATCACGTCACCAGCGACATTGCCAAGGGCCTGTCGACGCCAGTGGTCAAAGCGGAGCGGCTGAAGACCGTTTACGGCAGCGTTGTTCAAACGCCTTCCGATACCCGCGAACTCCTCAAAGTCCCATTGGTTGGGGAAGACGATGAGAACAGCGCCAATGAAGTGCCCAAGTCGATGCTGGTGCAGATCATTCAGCCCCGTCTGGAAGAAACGTTCGAACTGGTGCGCGCGCTGTTGGATGCCAGTGACTACGGCAAGGTCGTCGGCCGCAGAGTCGTGATCACCGGTGGCGCAAGTCAGCTGGAAGGGGTGCGCGATTTCGCCGAACTGGTGCTCGACAAGCAGGTCCGCCTCGGCCGCCCCAAGATGATCAAAGGGCTGCCGGAATCCGTATCCGGCCCGGCCTTTTCCACGGCCGCTGGCCTGCTTCGCTACGCCGTCAACGAACATGTCACCCAACCCGACATCGCGGCCATCGACACGGTGGCCCGACGCAAAGGATTCGGCCGTATCGGCCAATGGTTCAAGGAGAATTTCTAATGAGGAAACGAACCCAAATCCGGGATTACGAAACCGCAACCGGTCCACCGAGACCGCCCGGAACAAGATCGGATCTACCGGTCACCAACGTCCCATGGAGCTGGAGAATTCAAACCTGGAGGAAGGTATGACTTTGAACATTAGTGTCCCACAATCAGAAGCGGAACCGCTTCTGAGACCTAAGATCACCGTTGTTGGTGTCGGCGGCGCCGGCGGCAACGCGGTCAACAATATGATTGAGAGCGCCTTGGACGGCGTCGAGTTTGTTGTCGCCAATACCGATGCGCAGTCTTTGTCGTTATCCCGCACAGACCGTCGCATTCAGCTGGGCGCTGATACGACGTCCGGTCTGGGTGCGGGAGCCCGCCCTGATATTGGCCGACATGCCGCCGAACAGTGCATTGATCAAATTGGACAGCAGCTAGAGGGCTCCAATATGGCCTTTGTCACCGCCGGTATGGGTGGCGGTACAGGAACAGGCGCTGCCCCTGTGGCTGCCCGTATTGCCCGGGAACTTGGCATCCTCACTGTCGGTGTTGTGACCAAACCCTTCCAGTTCGAAGGGGTCCATCGGATGCGAATTGCCGAAGCGGGGATTGAGGAGTTGGCGCAATGCGTCGACACCCTCATCATCATTCCCAATCAGAATCTGTTCCGCGTCGCCAACGAAAAAACCACCTTCGCCGATGCATTTAAGATGGCGGATGATGTTTTGTACTCGGGTGTGCGGAGTGTCACTGACCTGATGATGATGCCGGGCCTTATCAATCTCGATTTCGCCGATGTGCGTACGGTGATGATGGAGATGGGCCGGGCCATGATGGGCACAGGGGAGTCCGAGGGCGACAAGCGGGCCATTGAGGCAGCGGAAGCGGCCATCGCCAACCCGCTGTTGGAAGACACGTCCATGCGCGGTGCCAAAGGCGTGCTCATCAACATCACCGGGGGGTCCGACGTTACCCTGTTTGAGGTTGATGAAGCGGCCAACCGGATCCGCGATGAGGTGGAATCAGAAGCCCATATCATCTTCGGGTCTTGTTTCGACGAAAGCCTGGAAGGCCGTATCCGCGTTTCCGTCGTGGCGACAGGCATCGAAGCCATGGCCGGACAAATGCCGAAGCCTGTTCTGGTCCGTGATGAAACCAAACCGGCTATGGAAAAGCCGCTTGAGATCAAATCGGATCAACCGGCGCCGCAACCAGCGGCAATGGCCACAAATGTGTTTGGTGCCGGTCCGAGCGACAAGAAAGATACCGCCACCGCTCCGGCGCCTGCGCAAAGTCCGGCCGCGACTTTGGCTCCGGCAAGCGCGACCACACGGCCACCGGCAGAGGAACTCAAACTTGCTGATCGGGTTGCCCAATCCACCCGAGAAGGCGCTCTGCCCAGTGCTCCGGCAGCACAAACCGATGAGATCGCCGAAGCCATGACCAAGGCACCGGCAATGGCGGCTAAACCAAAGGCCACATCTACGGCGACATCTCCAGCGGCTCCATCGCCGATCCCGGCCGCACCGGCCAAGGATACCTTCATTCCGAAGGCACCGATTATTCCGCGTTCCATTCCGGCCGCGGACGCCAAGCCGGAGCCCGCATCACCGTCATTGGCTCAGCCGGCGGCTATTCCGTCCGCTCCTTTGGCGCAACCCAAAGCGCCTTCCGCCACGGCCAAGCCTTTGATGACGGAAAAAGCGCCGGAAGCGAAACGGGAGAGCAAACCGCTCAGTCTGTTCAACCGATATCGCAACCTGGGCAAGGGCAAGCCGGAGACTGAGGCTGACAAACCTGAAGCGGCAGCTCCGGCAGCTGCGAAGGCGGAAATCAAACCGGCACCAGCGGCCAAGCCTGCTCCGGCAGCCCAATCGAGTCTGGCCATATCGGTCAATCCTTCAGACCGGCCGGTGACATCGCACGATGAGGACGAGCTGGAGATCCCGGCCTTTCTCAGGCGTCAAGCCAACTAGCCCGCCATCCAGTTCCGTGGGGGCGGTCCGCTGAGGGGGATGGACCGCTAGCGGGAGGGGGAAAAGGCCCGCCTTTTGGCGGGCCTTTTCTTATCCGGCCGCCCTTAGTTTAGGCATCTGGAGTTTTGGCAAAGTAGGGGCAACCAGAGTGAAAAAAATGGTGGACAAATCGTGAATATAAGGGGTCAGAAACCGAGAAAATTTTTGCTTGTCAAAGCGTTACAATCTGCAACAATGATTGTATTGCGCGGTTCTCGCAGGGTTGGTAACACGAGTCCCCTGGCTGTCCGGGCGCAGACGTGTGCCTTAATTTTGTTTGTTACTAGAAAATACGGTGACCTATGGCCCTTGACGTCAGCGACCCTTGCACCGAGGCCGGTGCGACCCCCCTACCCTCACAACCTCAACCTAAACAGGAACCCATCAAGCAGCGCACACTGAAGTCATCCATTGGATGCAGTGGTATCGGCTTGCATTCTGGCGTTCGTGTCGCGATGCGGTTGCATCCAGCCCCTGCCAATAGCGGTATTACCTTTAAGCGTGTCGACTTGGTGGGCGGCGGATCAGAAATTCCTGCGTTGTGGCACCGCATTGCCGACAGCCGTATGTGTACCGTCCTGGCGGCGGAAAATGGCATTAGCGTTGCAACAGTCGAACATCTCATGGCCGCGTTTTTTGGCATGGGTATCGATAACGCTTTGGTCGAACTGAATGGTCCAGAGGTCCCTGCCATGGACGGCAGTGCTGCGCCGTTCATTTTCCTAATGGAATGCGCCGGTGTGGTCGAACAGGATGCGAAACGCCAGGTGCTGCGCGTGCTCAAACCTGTTGTTTACCGGAATGGTGCCAAAGAAGTCGGTCTTGCCCCGGCGGAGAATGGTCTCGAGATAGACTTTCAGATCAGTTTTGCGGCACCGACCGTTGGCGACCAAGCCTGCAGTTTCAGTATCGATCGCGATATTTTTAAGTCTGAAATCAGCAAATCCCGCACCTTCGGATTTCTCTCGGACGTCACTGCCCTGCGCGAGGCCGGTCTGGCCCGCGGAGGAAGCTTAGAAAATGCCATCGTGGTGGACGGCGATCGGATCTTGAACGAGGATGGTTTGCGCCATTCGGACGAGTTTGTCCGCCACAAGGCATTGGACGTCATAGGTGATCTCTATTTGACGGGCCACCGCATGATTGGCCATTTCCATGGAGTCTGCTCGAGCCATGCAGACACCGCCAAACTGCTCCGCAAGGTCTTTACTGATGACAGCAATTGGGAGCTTATCGACGCGCCCCATGAAATCGTCGGCGCAGATGCGGAAACCTGGGCACTGCCCCTGCAACAGGCTGCTGCGGGATAACCACCATCCTACTGACAGTTCCGACCGTGGTGGTATACTGCCCGCCCCTTGAATCATGACTGCTTGAACCGCCATGGCTGACCGTCACCGCACTCTTTTTTGCCGTCTCGGAGCGCCCCTTTTCTTTGCAGCGTCTCTTGCTGCCTGCAGTGGCGACGACGAACCGGAGTATCGGGAACTCACGGTATTTGAGATCTATAATCAGGCGACGGAATACCTGGAAGACGATCGTTTTCGTGATGCAGCCTGGTTTTTCGATGAAGTAGAGCGTCAGCACCCCTATTCGGTATGGGCAACCAAATCGAAATTGATGGCTGCCTATTCCCATTACATGAACAACAAATACGATGACGCCATTGCCTCACTCGACCGGTTCATTCAGGTTCACCCGGGCAACCGCGACGTTGTCTACGCGTACTATCTCAAAGCGCTGTGTTACTACGAACAAATCTCAGATGTTGAACGCGATCAGGACATGACCCAACAGGCGTTGATCGCGCTTGAAGACATCATTACGCGCTTTCCGGAGTCGGCGTATGCCCGTGACGCGCGCTTGAAGATCGATCTCACACGAGATCATCTGGCCGGTAAGGAAATGACGGTGGGCCGCTTTTATTTGAGACGTCAGCATTATCTAGCAGCCGTCAACCGGTTTAGGAATGTCATCGAAAGTTACGGCAATACGACGCATGCGCCGGAAGCCTTATTCCGGATGGTCGAAGCCTATACGGCTCTCGGCTTGCGAGACGAAGCGAGGCGAAGTGCCGCCGTACTTGGGTATAACTATCCGGGAAGCGACTGGTATGAGGATGCCTATACCTTGGCAGGCATCACCAGAGAGGAACGCCAGCGCCAACAAGCTGAAGTGGAAGCTGCCGTCGAAAGTGATGAAAGACCTTGGTGGAGACTCTGGTAAGATCTCCAGGCAATGCTTGTCTCACTTTCTATCCGTGACGTTGTCCTAATCGACAAACTCGATCTTGAATTTTCCAACGGGCTGGTGGTGCTGAGCGGCGAAACAGGCGCCGGTAAGTCTATATTGCTCGATTCCCTAGGTCTGGCCATTGGTGAGCGTGGTGACAGCAGCTTGGTGCGCCCGGGTGCCGAGAAACTCACCGTCACAGCAGAATTCTCGTTAGCGGATGACGATCCTACGCAGTCCGTTCTTGCCGAACAGGAAATGGAACTCGAAGACGGTGCCCTCGTCCTGCGCCGCAGTGTGGGACGGGACGGCCGCAGCCGGACCTTTATCAATGACCAGCCGGCCAGTGTGGGTTTGTTGCGGCGGTTGGGTTCATCCTTGGTGGAAGTACACGGCCAGTTCGATGCCCACGGTCTCATGGACGTACGCACACATTTGGACGCGTTGGACCGTTTCCGGCAGATCGGGGATGGAACCGCGTTGGATTATGAGTGTAATCACGCATGGTCAGATTGGCAGAATGCTTTGAAGGCGTTGCAGGAAGCGGAAAGGCTGGTTCGCAACGCCAAAGCGGAAGAAGAAGACCTGAGAGCCCATATCGCCACTCTGGAAACTTTGGCTCCGGTTCCCGGTGAGGAATCAGACCTTTCGGCCAAACGGGCCCTGTTGCGCCATGGTGAGCAAATATTGGGTGCCGTTGAGACGGCGCGCCAAGCGCTCAAGCAGCCGGCGGATGTGGATGCAGCGGTGAGAAAAGCCCATGGAGAACTGGAACGGGTATCGTCAAAAGCGGAAGGTCAATTGGATGCAGTCTGTGCGGCTTTGGATCGCATTGCCATTGAACTGGCCGAAGTGGAAGCGGCTCTCGATAGAACCGCCGCCGATTTCGATCTTGATCCGGCCGAGCTTGAGGCCGCTGAAGCGCGCCTGTTTACTCTTAAAGCGGAAGCGCGGAAGCACGGCGTCAGCGTCGATGAATTGGCCCAAACACTTGCCACCTTGCGCATCCGGTTGGAAACCATAGAGGGTGGGGAGGATCATCTCATCCGTCTTGCCAAAGCCGAGCAAACGGCGCGTCATACCTTTATTGAAACTGCGCAGGTGCTGTCACAGCGCCGGCAGGCGGCGGCTGGGGTCCTGGCTGAAGCGGTGATGGGTGAACTGTCACCTCTCAGGCTGCATGAGGCGAGCTTTGACGTCACCATCGAGCCTTTAGAAGAAGCCGATTGGTCGGAACGCGGCTGCGACCGTGTTGTCTTTCACGTTGCGACCAATCCCGGCATGCCGCCGGGACCTCTCAACAAAATCGCGTCAGGCGGCGAACTCGCCCGCTTTTTGCTGGCCCTTAAGGTTGTCCTTGCCAACAGCCAACCACCAGCCGTGATGGTCTTCGATGAAGTCGATTCCGGCATCGGCGGCGCCACTGCTAGTGCCGTTGGGGAACGGCTTTCACTTTTGGCCAAGTCAGTGCAGGTTCTTGTGGTGACCCATTCTCCTCAGGTGGCCGCCCGCGGCGATAGTCATTGGCGGGTCACCAAAGTGACAGATGGAGAGGTTACGGCGACCCGTGTGGTCCACCTCACGCCCGATGAACGGCGTGAAGAAATCGCCCGCATGCTGGCGGGTACGGACGTGACCGACGAAGCGCGGGCAGCTGCTGATGTTCTCATGACGGGGACCTGAGCCGTGGCCGCTCAACTGAGGTCCCGCCCGGTCGATGACCTGTCAGAAGCGGAAGCGGCGAAGGAGCTCAAACACCTTGCCGAAGAAATGGCGGAGCACGACCAGCGTTATTTCCAGGACGACGCACCGGCAATCAGTGATGCCGACTATGACGCTCTGAAAGCCCGCAATGCGGCGATCGAGGCACGTTTTCCCAAACTTGTTCGAGAGGACAGTCCGAGCAAACGCGTCGGGGCTGCGCCAACAGCCGGATTCAAAAAGGTTAGGCACACGGTTCCTATGCTGTCGTTGGGCAACGTCTTTGGCGACGATGAAGTGGAAGACTTTTTCGCCCGCATCAGACGTTTTCTAGGTTTGGACGACAGCGAAACCATTGAGATGGTGGCGGAACCCAAAATCGACGGTCTTTCCTTTTCCGCCCGCTACGAAAATGGACGCCTTATGGTCGGGGCTACACGCGGTGATGGTCAGGAAGGCGAAGACATCACCGTTAATCTCAAGACCATACGAGACTTGCCGGACAAGCTCTCCGGGAATGCACCGA
The DNA here is from genome assembly GCA_965207985.1 of Rhodospirillaceae bacterium. Lineage (GTDB taxonomy): Bacteria > Pseudomonadota > Alphaproteobacteria > Rhodospirillales > Rhodospirillaceae > CBDBND01. The sequence goes on from CBDBND010000034.1 coordinate 661,451, forward strand.
AAGTGCTCGATGTCCGCGGTGAAGTGTTCATGACCAAAGATGATTTTCTTGCTCTGAACAAAGCACAGGAAAAGAACGACGCGAAGGTTTTTGCCAACCCCAGAAACGCCGCCGCGGGATCTCTCCGTCAACTGGACCCCGAGATCACCAAATCGCGGCCCCTCACCCTGTTTGCCTATGCCTGGGGTGAAGCCGATCCCATCGATTGGAAGAGCCAGAGCGAATATTTAGATCGCTTGAAAGCGTGGGGATTTCCCATCAACCCTCACACGCGGGTTTGCCGCTCCATAGAAGAGGTGTTGAAAACCTACCGCGATATTGAGTCCCAACGGGCATCCCTGCCCTATGACATTGACGGCGTTGTTTACAAGGTCAACCGGCTCGACTGGCAGCAGCGACTGGGATTTGTCAGCCGCGCACCGCGTTGGTCCACGGCTCACAAGTTTCCCGCCGAACAAGCGGAGACCGTGTTGGAAAGCATAGACATACAAGTGGGCCGGACTGGGTCTTTGACACCGGTGGCCCGCTTAAAACCCGTCACCGTCGGTGGTGTGGTTGTCTCCAACGCCACCTTGCACAACGAAGATGAAATCCAACGCAAAGATATCCGCGAAGGCGATAGTGTTATCATTCAACGGGCGGGTGACGTTATTCCCCAGGTGGTGCGCGTGCTCACCGAGAAACGCCCGAAAAAGAGCAAACCCTATGTCTACCCAAAGACCTGCCCCATGTGCGGCAGCCAAGCGGTGCGCGAAGAAGGAGAAGTGGTCCGGCGATGCACCGGCGGTCTCATCTGTGAGGCGCAGGCGGTCGAACGGCTTAAACATTTTGTCTCGCGCAACGCGTTCGATATCGAAGGTTTGGGCGCCAAAAACATCGAAGCGTTTTACGGGGACGGACTCATCACCAGCCCAATTGACATCTTTACATTAGCGAAGCGGGATGCCGAACCTGACAACCCCGCACCACTCAAGGAAAAGGAAGGTTGGGGAAAAACATCCGTCGATAACTTGTACACGGCCATCGACGGGAAACGGACCGTCGGATTGGACCGCTTCCTGTACGCTCTTGGTATTCGACAGATCGGCCAGGCCACTGCCCGGCTTCTGGCGCAAGCTTACGGATCTTTAGATGGCTTGCGGAAAGCCATGGATAAGGCACAGAACCGGTATTCGCCGGCCTATCAGGACTTGTTGAACATAGAAAGCGTGGGCGCAGCCGTGGCCGATGATCTCTTGGGGTTTTTTGCCGAACCGCATAATCAGGAGATCCTCGACGGTCTGGCACACGAGCTCACCATTGAAGATTTCGAGACGCCCGACGATAGCGAGTCCCCCATCGCTGGGAAGACGGTTGTGTTTACCGGCACATTGGAAACCATGACCCGCAATGAGGCCAAGGCGGGCGCCCAAGCGCTGGGGGCAAAGGTGGCCGGGTCCGTGTCTGCCAAGACCGACCTGGTGATCGCCGGGCCCGGTGCGGGGTCCAAACTCAAGCAGGCCGAGAGCCTCGGCGTACAAGTGGTGGACGAGCAGGGCTACCTCAAGATGATCGGGCGGGTTTAACTCTCGCCTGACCGGGTGGTGACCGTCGTCAACCTGGGCGCTAAACTCTGGCCCATAATCCGTCGAAATCGCAACCGATCAACAAATTCAATCAATGCCCTCAGACGTAGACCCCCAACCTGAAGCGGACAGCGACGTCGATCTGAAAAAGGTCACGGTTTTGGTCGTGGAAGACGAAGACGTTATCTGCGACGTTATCTGTGCGTTTCTTAAAAAGATCGGCGTGCGTCGTGTTGTGGCTGTACGAAACGCGGAAGATGCGATCTATCAGTTGGAGGGCGACACTGATACGAAGATTGACATTGTTTTGGTGGATCTTTTGCTGCCGAGCGCCAGTGGCTTGTCTTTAATCAAGACCATTAGGGAGCACAAAAGAGAACGCCTAAAAGGCATTCCCATCGTCGTCATCACCTCCTACACAAGCATGAAGGTTTACAAAAAGGCCGCGGAATTCGACATCAATGGCTTCTTGCGTAAACCGATTGCGCCTGGATCATTAGAAACAGCGGTCGTCAAAGCACTCGGTGGTAAAGTCTCAGCCAAGGCGATGGAAAACTACCAGGCCGAACCAACACCCGAGGTGCCTCAACCGGAAAAGAAGAAACCGGGTTTCCTGGCCAGTCTGTTTGGATCGGACTCCGAGGGCGGGACTGCGGCGCAGACCAAAGACAAGCCGCAGCGCATCAACCGGCGGGTTTGAAACGCCTCAGTCTTGTTCGATGGCGGAATAAATTTTGTCCTGTGCGCCCGGGTCGTAAAGCGCGTCTACCGTTAATTTGGCTAATTCTGCCCGACCGATAGAAGCCAGAACAGTTTCATCTTCTAGCAGCACACCTTGACCGCTGGGCGGGTTGTCGTTCAATCCGCCAGGGCGAACGATGGTGTATGTGAGACCGCTCTCCGTGAGATGACCTTCGGCAATGTTCTTGGCATCGATGGATCCTTGCAGAACGGCACGAAGCGGTGGCGGCAGAGCGGCAAGACTGCCCCCGGCCCCGATGGTGCTGAGCAACATGAAATAAGGCACACCAGCTGCCTTGGCCGCTTCGATGGCGTTGACGTTGCCTTGGGCGTCGGCCCGTTCGCCGCTGGGCGTGCGGCCGTTGATGGTGCTGACGAACATCCGAAAGGTCCCAGTCGCCAGTCCGGCGTCAATGGTCTCCTGGTCCATGGCATCTCCGACGACCATGGAGGCACCGGTTTTTTCGAGCTCCGAGACGTCGGACGTACCGCGGACCAGCACGGTGACGTCTTCGCCGCGCTCTCTAAGAGTCTGGCCGGAAAAGAATCGTTTATTTTCATAACCTTGCTAGTCTACGGATGAAGACTTGGATGCTGGCGATCAGGAGCCAGGCAAGGGCGCTCTCGACGGTCGCCTTGAAGTCCTTCGCAAGGCGGCGGCTGCGCCCGAACCATGCGAAGGTGCGTTCGACCACCCAACGGCGCGGCAGCGCAACGAAGCCGTCCGCCTTGTCGTTGCGCCTGACGATCTCCAGCGCCCAGTCGCCGATCTTCTTCAGCGCCCCGGCCAGCTTAGGGCCGGCGTAAGCGCCGTCGGCGAAGATATGGCCGACCCCGGGAAACCACGCCCCCACCTCGGCGAGCAGCGACGGCGCACCGTCGCGATCCTGGATGTCAGCCTCGTGGACCACGGCACCGAGCAACCGCCCGCCAGTGTCCACCACGATATGGCGCTTGCGGCCCATCACCTTCTTACCCGCGTCAAACCCGCGCGGACCTCCGCTTTCCGTGGTCTTCACCGACTGGCTGTCGATCACCCCGGCAGTCGCGGCAGCGGCCCGCCCCTCGGCCTCGCGGGTGCGCGCCAGAAGCGCCCGGTTGACCTCCTGCCACGTCCCGTCGTCGCGCCACTTGTAGAAATAGTACTGAACCGAGCTGCGCGGCGGAAACTCGCCGGGCAGCATGCGCCACTGGCAGCCGCTGCGGGCCATGTACAGGATCGCGGTCATCACTTCCCGCATATCCGTCTTGCGCGGGCGGCCCAGAGCCCTTGCGGGCGGCATATGGGGTTCGATCACGCACCATTCGGTATCGCTCAGATCGCTTGCGTAGCGGTGCGCCTCGCGCTCATATTTCTCACGAGTGGCGTCAGTCCACATCTTGTTATCCTCCTTGCTGGCGAACACAACAAGGGAATCACAAGGGACTGATTCCACTCAATTCTTTTTCGGTCAGGCTCTAAGCAGCTTGACGATCTCCAGGCCTGTGCCTCGGTTGCCTCCCAGAACAAAAACGTCGCCGCTTTGCGCCTTGATATCGCTAGCGACTGTGCTGAGCAAAGCCACAATAAAAATCGCGGCGGCCAGACGCCGTGACCATAGTCGGAAGGTGTTGTTCATGAAATCGTGCTCACTGTTACGATTTTATTGACGGCCGAACGGAATTGTTGCGATCACCCGCATGGGTTTCGACCGGTCTTCCTGACCGATGACGGTGAGGTCTTTGATGGATAGGGGATACGCGACGGTTGGTTTGCAAAGCTTGATCAACGCTTTGGTCAATGTTTCCCGCTCTTCTTCATCTTCGATACGATCCGTCAATGGAAAGAAGAACTGAAACTCCTCCATGACGAAGGGGTAACCCCAGTGTTTCAACAGCCTGTTTTGGTACACCGTGAGTTTGTCGCGTAAGTACCGCGCATTGAGATCAATGTTTAGCGGCTGACGGTAACCGTCAAAAACCCGAACACATTGGGACGCCAAATCGACGATACGGCGGGACGGCACGGTCGGGGCCAACACGATAAATTTGCCGATGACGTTGATTTCCAACTGAGGAATTTCTACCGGCTCTAGATTTTTTGCCAGGATATGGGCCGTGGCAATCATGCTGTCCAAACTGGTCGCCGGATTGAGCTGAAAAGACGGTTTGAGGACGCTGTGCAACTCATCTGACCGCCGCCATTTGGTGAGCTCCGCTAGCCGCTCTGGCAAAATGCCAAGAACAACAGGCTGATCCTGAGTCTCTTGAGAATGGATGTCGCGGCCCAGCCACATGCGGCCCAAAGCTGCCAATGGTGTGCGGTCCTGAGGCACATAGGTCAAAGCGTATCGGGCCGGCATACAAATCGATCCGTGGCAGCCAATGCTGCCACGAATACTAGGGCATTCGGGCCTTTCAGGCCACTATCGCCGGACGAACCAAAGCGGCTCAGATAACAACCAGCGGGTCATCCATGGTCGCCAAGGGTTCAAATCCGTCCTTGGTGATGAGGATCAGGTCTTCCAGATGAGTCGCCCCCCATCCGATTTCAACCTGGGGTAAATCAATCGTAAGGGTCATGTTTTCCTGGAAGGTCAGATCATCACCGACAACAAACGGCAGACCGTCACGATACGCTTGATCAGTATGCTGAAGTCCGACGGAATGCGGCCCAACGCCCATAGCCCAACCGGACGGGCTAGCCTTTTTGACAGCTTCTGAAACAGTGCTGCGCAGTTCGGAATAGAGCATACCCGGCCGCACGATGTCGTGAGCGATTTCACGGCCAATTTTGGTCAGCCGGATGCGTTCTTGTAATTCCTTGGGCGGTTCACCGACACACCAGGTGCGACCAAAGTCGCCATGGTAATAATTGATCTGGCAAACCGCATCGACCATCATCGCTTGACCTTCGACTATTTCACCATGGCGAAAGCCGCCAATGGTTCCAGACGCAATCCACATAGCCTTGGCGCCACGCTTGGCTGCTTCAATCATGAAAATATTGTCGACATCGGCCTTGGTCATACCGAGTTCGAGCTGACTGAGCATGGCCAGGCAGGCATCCTGATTGATCTGAGCGACCCGGCGCATGTGCTTGAGTTCCACATCGGACTTGATCATGCGAATTTTACGGAAGGTGTTGTCGCCAGGCACACAGGTGACTGTGTTCTGGCCCAGGGTATCCAGGATATGGGCGATGCGCATATCGTCACAAGCAACTTTACCCTTCATCAGCCCAGCTTCCTTGAGGGCGTGAACAAGCCCCCATTCCGGCGTCGCTGCCTTGCCGGTCTGCCAGCGCTGCTCAAGTTCGTACCAACCCTTTTCTATGTCGGTGAGGGCGTAGACGTTTTCAGGCAAACGTGAAAAATTGCGGGACTGGGGTTCCTGACTCCACAGTTCCGGGTTGCGGTAGCTTTCCCAGCCGCCGGGCGCGCCATAGGGAATAATCTCCGGATGCTCGCGGTCCCCGTTGGCAATGAACCAAATGTCTGACGAGGCCACGACGAGGAACGACGGCTTATCCGGATCCCGCGGCATTACGGCAAAACTAGGAATGGCACGCAGCTTTTGCAGCTCGTAACTGAAATAGTTGCCGAGGTAGAAGACGTTGACCGGATTGAGGGCGACGATGCCGTCGATGCCCTCTTGTTCCATTACTTCGTAAGCACGGGGTTTATTGACCAGACTGCGCCCATCAAATTCTTCGCCAGGGATCGGACCAGGTGCGATCAAACCCCAGTTGGCGTGCGCTTCCTTGCCGCCGAGCATAGTGGCGCCGAGCATGGACGCCGCTCCGCCGGCCATACCGGCAAAGAAATCACGGCGTTCTATGGAGTGGTCAAAAGGATTTGCCATGGTGTGTCCCTCCTTATGAGGTGTGGTTGCACAACGCTAACAGTTTCAGTGACGTCAGCACTAGACTGTCACTGCGCCTTAGCCGCCCGCTGAGCATCGTGATGCGACTTAGTCTTAGTCTGAAGAGTCCTTCAAAACCCCGGCTTGCACCAGGTTGACCAGCACACCGTCAGCATCGCGGAACATCATCTCTACCGGCTGAACTTCGTACTCATCCCGCTGAATCAAGGAAACCGGCGGTGAAACGATGGGATATCCGGCCGCTTCAATCTCTGTTGTCAGCCGGTAAATGTCGTTGGTGGGAAAGACGATGGCGAAATCGCCGATGCGGGTGTCGGGCGTTTGCGCGGGCGGTGGTCCATCCGGCGCGTTGTAGAGTTGATAAATACCGACATTGCCCTGTACCGATGATCCTGCCATCAACACAGTGGCACGCAGTTCGAGACCGTCCGTGCCCATAATGGCGTTGATGCCGCTGCCGGACCAATAATTGTCAAACATGGGCTTGAAGCCGAGAATATCGCGGTAGAGCTTAAGGGACTCTTCGATGTCGCGGACAAAAATGGTCGCCCGGGCCAGCGGCGCCACGTTCATCCCCTCTTGAAAAACCACGCTGCCAGAGGGCGCGTTACGCTCGATCAAAGGGGTGACTTTGCTGTCGTCTTGCGCCATGGCCAAATTACAAGTGGCGACCCAAAGGCCGCCACTTATAACCATTAGCGCTAAATTACTAACGCTCATCGCACGCCTAATAACGTACGCTGAGCGTCACGCCGAAGGTCTGCCGCTCACCGAAATAGGCGTTGTAGGCGACGTTGGGCTGCTGAACGACGACGTTGGCCACATAGCTTTCGTCGAACAGGTTACGCACCCAGAGAGTCAAGTCATACCAGTCACTGCTGACGCCGGCACTGGCATTGATCAGCGTGCGTGAACTCACCCAGGCCAAATTGACCGCTTCGGCCCACATCTTAGACTGATGCCCAAGGTCGGCACGGATGTAGTAGTCAAGATTCAGGTTGCCCGGCAGTTCGTCGGCCCATTCGCCACCGACAGACGCCTGGAACTTGGATTGGCGTTCCATCTGGTTACCGCCGATATCACCCGCCGTGCTGCACACCACGTCGTCACAGACGGAGGGAATGCGGCCCCAACGGCCGTCGATGGTGCCTTCCACGTAGTTGGCATCGCCGTAATACACTGTGCCGTAAAAGCTCAGGTTCTCTGTTGCAGCAATAGCGCCGTCCACTTCAACACCCTTGGACGAAACGTCACCGACGTTACGCACAATGCTGCGGGATAGGGGTGCGGGATTGCCTTCATCGGCGGCCAAGATCTGCACATTATTCCAGTCGACGTAGAACACAGTGGCGTTGAACTGTATTTGACCATCGGCGAAGGTGTTCTTAGAGCCGATTTCATAGGTCCAATTGCTGTCATCGTCGAAGGGAATGTTTTTTTCCAGCGTCGCCACAGCATTGAAACCGCCCGACTTCACGCCCTTCGCTACCGAGGCAAAGATAAGATTGTCATCGGTGACGTCGTATTCCACGGTTATGCGGGGAGTGAAGTTCTTGAACACGTCGGTGAGTTGCGAGTCGGCAAAGGCGGTCAACCCACCCGTGCCGCCACCGGAAGCGAGTTCGGCTTCGTTCTTACGGTTGCGGGAGAAGCGGGCCTCGATGCCGAGACGGGCCCGGTTATCCATGAACGACATGTTCAATTCGCCGAAGGGGGACCAGGACTTGGTTCCGGTCACAACATTGGCAATGTCGACCTGAAAGACGAACTGGCTGCTGTCGAGAACATTGATTGGCGCAGTCGGTACATCTGCGAGCGGCAACAAGGCAGCAAAATTGGCATTACGGAAGTCGGTGCTCTTGTAATAGTACATTCCGACCGCTGCGTTGATGTTGCCACCATCGTCCCACACCAGCCGTGCTTCATGGGAGCTGGTCTGGAAGTCACCGATGGGACCGCTCTCAAACACACACAAGGGTACGAAGAAGGTGCAGCCCGGCAATGTGTCTTTGTAACCAAACGTGAAGGAGTCGGCGACGATGCGGCCATAGAGGTATTCGAAGGTCAAATCGTCATTGACTTCCCACGTCACGGCGCCGCGGAGGAAATCCGCATTGAGCTGTTGGGCGTATCCGCGCGGATCGATGGGAATACCTCGAACCGGCAGTTCGCCGCAGAACAGGCGGAACCACTGACCACCCCCGCCAAGGCCGGACCCGGCCGACCGGACGTCAGGGTTGAACGCGCCACAGTTCATGAATTGGTCATCCGCGTTCAGCTCACCGAACCAGTTCTGGGCACTGTGTTCGCGATCGAATTCGTAATAATTATAGGCGAGATCGATCTGCAGATTGTCCATGGGTTCAAACTCAACAGCCGCACCTAACACGGTTTTTCTATAGCCACCGAGACGGCGATTGGTGCCGGGCCGGAAGTTGATGTCGGCAAAGGGATGGCTGTTTTTCCAGCTGCCGTCATATTTGGAAAAGTCACCGAAAATACGCGTGCGCAAAGTCTCGGGGACTAAATGGCACCCGAGTAATGGTACGACCATAGTTGCCAACCGTTAGACTGCCCTCCGCCATCCATTCTTCCGTCGGCCTTTTAGAAACATAGTTAACCGCGCCCATGAAGGCGTTGCGCCCATAGCGGGCGCTCTGTGGTCCTTTGACCACCTCGATCCGTTCGATGTTGGTGAAGCCGAGGTCGGTGACATAGTCGCGGGGGAGATAGATGCCATCATAGAAGAACGAGACGTTCTGTTCGATGTTACCTGCGACCTGCGTGGCGCCGCGAATGACCGGGGCCGTACCGCCTTCATTACCGAAGTTCTCGAAGTTGAAGCCCGGGGTATACAGGGAAATGTCTGTCATCTCCTGCAGACTGCGTTTTTCGATGTCAGCCGCCGTGAACGCCGTGATGGAGATGGGAATGTCTTGAATGGACTCATCCCGCTTACGGGCGGTGACAACGATTTCCTCTAAAGTGACTTGCTGGGCTGTTGCTGTGCCGACGTCTGCAACAAAAACAGCAACCGCCGCCGCTGCCAGCGAGCGGAAAGATAAAGTAATTCGGTTAGACATGAATTCCCCTCCCAAGGATCTCCCGACCGATAAGACTTACTTATTCAAAATCAGCAGGTGGAATAACGTCCCACGATACTCAATTATGTTTAGACGGAAAACGCATACTGTTCGTTAGGAGACTAGGTGTAAGGTGCTAAATACGGCTGAAATCTGCGGCTTTTACTGTTGCGAATTAGTCACTCACCCTGAGCAACTCGTTTCCTGCGCTGGAACCCTATAACGTGATTGATGACAACCGGATGAAATGGAGCTGTAGTGATGACAGTTTCCTCACACCCGAGCACGTCACGCAGTGATGAAAGACAGAGGATCAATCGCCGCCGGTGGCTGATCGGAAGTGTCACCACGGGGACCGTCGGTTTGTCCACCCTTATGGGTTCTGTGCGCACAGCTCAGGCGGAACGCCCTTCAATCACTTACCTAACGCTTGAAGACACCGGAACACCGTTCGGCACCAGTATGGGCCGGAGAATTCTCAGTCAGGATCCCGACACCCAAGCGACAACATCCCATTTCAGTTTTCCGGCTCCTTGGCAAGGCGGCGGCACAGCTCATTACCATTCCTGTGCAGAAGAAGTGTATGTGATCGAGGGAGACATCACTTTAAACGGTCGCGACTACTTAACTGCCGGCTCATACCTGTATAGGCCGTCGGGGATCGTCCATGGCCATGACGAAGGATCGATCAACGGCTGCCGCTGCATCATCCGTACCGACGGTGCGTTGGATTTCACCATGATTCCCGAACCGGAATCTCCAGAGGAATACGTCCTCGTCCCCTCGGACGACGGCCGGTCACACGTTCTTCATCTGCGCACACCGGATATGGACTGGACGTGGCAGAGCGGCAACGGTGAGGGGTATGGCACAAAAATCCTAAGCGAGGATCGCATCACCGGCGCCACAACCAGTCTCGTTACCTTTCCAGCGGGCTGGACAGGTGAACTTATGCTCGATCCGGGTATCGCCTGGGAATGGTTTGTCATCCGTGGCAACACCACATTGAACGACGGAACAGTTTACCAAGCGGATACCTACAGCTATCGCCCCGCAAGGTCACAGCCGCTGGCCTTCACCGCAGCAGAGACGGATACGGACATCTTGTTGTGGAAAATCCTCTAGCAGGCTGCTGAAAAACTTTGATCATCTCTCGTATTCTCGCGAAAACGCCCATCCAGAATTCTTTCGTTTCGCGAGGTGGGCTCTCCGTTTTTCACAGCCTGCTAGCTTTGCTTTCTTAAGAAGGGTCCGTCACGGCCAATCCCTTCCGCTCCTGCCAAAAGGCCCAGGCGGCGAAAACGAGAAAACACATCCCCCCACTTGATAGGCTGGTAAGACGCCGAGCGCATCAATGACAACGCCCACGGCCATGAGCAACATTACTGAAATCAACTCCACCAGTACGCTTGCAGCAGATGTCGTTGTCGCCCGGCTTTCCCCACCCATGGACTTCTGAAAACTGGCCGTCACCAAAATTTCGACTGGTGCCATAACAGCAAAGAAGCTCAAGAACGGAATCAGTACCCACAAGGCGTTGTCGATACCGGCAATCACAAGCAAAACGCCAGCCACGGCTGGTGCCGCATACCCCAAAGGCCCGATCGCCTTAAGGCGGTGGGCATAGAGGGACAGCACAATCCGGATGACTCCGATCCATACCCCGACAGCACCGAAGGCCCAAATAGGTAGTGACACGGCTAAAAAGAAGAGCAGGTAAAATTCTTCGTAGACCCACAACAGATTCACGCCAAGCGCCATATAGAGAGCTAGAAACCGCAGGCGTAGCCGTTGACGAAATTCGCGTGCAGCGTTGACGAAGTTTTGAAAATAAGACGGTCGATCCTTTGCGTGCCCTTTCGTTTGTACGTCACGTGCATCCGTCAGCCTCAAAGCGACGACAGAGGCAATGACCAGGGGCACGACAGACATCCAAATGGCCAGCTCCATATTGACGAAAGCAATGAACCCACCGAGGAACAGTCCGGACCAGGCGCCCGCCTCCTGGAAGGCTCTATCTCTTCCAATCACTTTTTCGTAGACCCGGCCAAAGCGGGCAGCGTGCACATGTTCGAATACGACCGCTTCTTTTGTATCGGACATGAGCGAATAGGATAGAGCCCAGAACACAAAGCCGAGACCGTAAAGCCATTCGGTACCGTCGGCTAATACCCAGACGACAAAGCAAGCCCCTTTGAACAGTGGAGATAGGATCAGCAGTGTGCGGCGATTGAACCGGTCCGATAAGGCGCCGGACGGCAGTTCAAACACGACCGTACTCGCTGACCACACCGCCAGAAGGATGCCAATCGTCGCCGCGCTTAATCCCTGTAAACTGAAGTAAGCCGTGTAGATGGCGTAGGCGAACTTCAGCTCACTTAGAAACATGTAGGCATAGTTGGCGCGCAACAGGGTGCGCAGACTGTGACGCAGACTTCTGCGTTCAGCGCCCGTCATAAGAAATAACCGTCAGTCGATTTCGCGCGCGACGCGGATGCCCGTGGTGTTGTATCGGGTTTCGATCCCGCCGGGATTACGCACGGCGGCGCGCATACCCCAGGGATAGTGGCTCCACGACGCGCCTTTGTTGATCCGCCGTTCGGTGCAATCGCCGGTGGTCCAGGCGGAACCGTCGGTGGGATGTCCGGCGTGGTTCCAATGCCAACAGTCTTCCACCCATTCCCAGACATTTCCGAGCATGTCGTAGAGACCAAAGGCATTTGGCTTGTATGTGCCGACAGGCGATGTATGGGCGTGGCCGTCTCGACAGGTGAATTCCCGGTTGCGCCAGCCCAATTGGTCGGCCATGTCCAGATCGCCCACATTGGCGTAGTCACAGGCCTCATCGATTCCGTTACCCCAGTAACGGGCGGTGGAGGTGCCTGCCCTGGCGACGTATTCCCATTCGGATTCCGATAACAACCGGTAGGTCTGTCCGGTGATGAATGACAGCCATTCCGCATAGCGAAACGCGTCGTACCAATTGACGCAAACCACCGGCGAGCGGCCGGTTTGTTCGAAGCCGGGATCGCGCCACGTAAGCCCCAGTTTGGTTTCGAACATGGACCCGTCGTCGTTATAGGCGCGGCAACCGCCGGAAGCCCAGCGTGCGGTGCCGTTAATGAACACGCTGTATTCATCAACAGTGATCTCAAAGCGGCTGACCGCCAAAGGCTTGGCAATAGTCACCTCGACCAAAGGCTTTTCCCAACTGGCCACTTGCGGCCGTGTCACGCGGATCACCGGACGCCCCTCGCCCTCGCCCGGACCTGCCGCCGTGTCGCCTTCGACCCCCATGTTTTCCCGGTCGGTTTCCTCCACAGGCGAGCCCATGAGGAAGGAGCCGGCCGGAATCACCACCATTTCCGGACAAGTGTCACAGTCCTTGAACACAGTGCCCGGTTCAGACAGGTCTTGGGCGTGGCCTGGTATGGACAAACTCGAAAAGACAAGGAAGAAGACAAATCGTTTCATCACAAAGCCCGCGTCGCCTCCTGTAACCAAGATTCTGTAGTGTCATCCACCAACGGTGCGAGCGTTTCCCGTACCCGCTTATGATAGGCATTGAGCCACACCTTTTCGCTTTCCGTGAGCAAATTGTCATCGACCAAGCGAAGGTCAATGGGCGCCAGGGTGATGGTTTCAAACCCGAGGAGAGGTTTTTCAGCTCCTTCCGGCCCCTCTTCCGCTCGCACGATCACCAAGTTCTCAATGCGAATACCGTAAGCGCCGGCCTTGTAGTAGCCGGGTTCATTGGACACCACCATGCCGGGCTTGAGGGCAGCCCCGGGGGCCGACTTGCTAATCCGCTGTGGCCCTTCGTGTACACCGAGGTAAGCGCCGACCCCGTGCCCGGTGCCGTGGTCGTAATCGACACCATCCGCCCACAGGGACGCCCGGGCAAAACCATCGAGTTGTCCGCCGGCGGTGCCTTCCGGGAACCGGGTCGTGGCGAGCGCGATGTGACCCTTGAGCACTTGAGTGAAGCGCCGCTTTTGTTCAGCGGTCGGCATGCCGACGGCAATGGTACGGGTGACGTCCGTTGTGCCGTCTAAGTACTGGCCGCCGGAATCCACCAAGTAGAGCATGTCTCCGGCGATGGACGTATCCGTGGCTTCGGTCACCCGGTAATGAACGATGGCGCCATTGGCGCCGGCACCTGAAATGGTCGGGAAGCTGGGTTCCTGAAACAGATTGTCTTTGCTTCGGAATTGCTCCAACCGGTCAGCTGCAGACATTTCCGTCAACGCTCCTGACGGTGCTTCGCGGTCAAGCCAAGCCAAAAACTGTGTCAGAGCTGCGCCGTCACGAACATGGGCGGCGCGGATCCCATCCAACTCCACATCGTTCTTGCACGCCTTAGGCAGTGCACAGGGATCTTCCACCTGTTTGACCGTCAGCCCAGCCGTTTCCAGCCGATCCACGGCCCACTGGGATACCGTGCCCTTGTCTACAGCGATAACAGCAATGTCTTCGTCGCCATCATCGACAACCGAACCCAGTCCATCAGCGGGCGCCAGATTGACCGCCGGACCCAGATGTTCACTTACGTCATCGCTTATTTTCCCCGGGTCAATGAACAACACCGCCTGCTCATCGGCGAAGAGAAGCGCGGTTGCCGATACCAAAGGGGTGTAATGCACATCGGCGCCGCGGATGTTCAAAAGCCAGCACACGGAGTCCGGTGCAGTAATCAACAAAGCGTCGTATCCATCTTTTCGTAAATTAGCTGCGATTTCGGCCCGTTTTTCATCGTGGCTCCGCCCTGCCAATTCCAACGCGTGACTCCGCACAGGAGATTGCGGTCTTGGTGGCCGATCCGGCCACACGGCATCCACCGGGTTGGTTGACAGCGTCACTAAGGTTGCGCCCGCTTTCTCGCACGCCTCTTTGTATTTCTTGACTTGACCGGGCGTGTGGAGATGGGGATCGAAACCGAGCTTGATCCCGTCTGTCAGATTTTCACCCAGCCATTTGCTGACCGGTTCTTCAATACTATGGTGGATGGAGTACAGTTCCGTATCGGCCTGTTCGCCCGCCTGCAATGTGTAGCGACCGTCGACAAAGAGCGCGGCTTGGTCGGGAAGCACCACGGCCATGCCGGCGGAACCGGTGAAATCGGTCAACCAAGCCAATCGCTCCGCATAGGGAGCAACAAATTCGCCTTGGTATTCATCGGCTCTTGGTATGAGACAGCCATCAACACAGGCCTCTTTGAGATGGGTGCGTAGGGCCGATAGCCGCTCCGCCGGAGATAGGGATTCAGGTTTTATTGCTGGCTCGCTCATGGCGGTGAAGCTAAGGGGCGCCGCACCAAGTTTCAACGCTTGAGAATAAGGGTCGCCCATTTACCGAGGAGAATGGTCTGCTCAAGGACAAGACCCTGTAAGCGATAGGCGTTGAGAACCATGGGTATTTGGGTCTTGAGCAATCCCGACACGATAAGGCGTCCATTTGGCGTTAGCAGGTTTGAAACTTCCACAGACAACTGGCGCAGAGGACGGGCCAGGATGTTGGCCGTAATCAGCGAGAAAGATCTGGACGAGAACCGTCTACTATGTGTCACCCCATCGGCTTGGATGACATCAATCAATGTCTGTAAGCCGTTGTCCCTGACCGTGCGCCGGGCAACGCGTACGGCCTCGGCATCGATGTCGGTGGCCAGCACGGGACATCGCCACGTCTGAGCCGCGGCGATAGCAAGAATCCCAGTCCCGCACCCCAGATCAAGAACGGCAGAGCGGTGTTGGGACCTCAGCAAACGTTGAAACGGTCGCCGCTTTCCAAGTCGAGCCAGAGCCAAGAGGCATCCATGAGTGCTTGCATGCTCGCCGGTGCCGAACGCCGTCGCGGCGTCTATTTGAATAGGAAGTCTCCCTGCCGGAACAGCACCGCAATGATGACTGCCATGCACCCAATACCGTCCGATGCTGAGGGGGCTGAACGACGACAGCGATGTAGCAACCCAGTCCGTATCCTGAACGGGTGGGGTAGACCTCCGCTATACTCTCTACCAAACCCAGACAGGCGTCAGAGATAACCAACTGGACGCCTGACAGCCCGCGCGCCTTGAGATGCTTAAGGAATGCGCCCCATCCCGCCTTATCCTCCTTGGCACCCTCAACGATGCCCAAGATCTCGCGGAAGCCCTCCTGGTTGACGCCGATCGCCACCAATAGCGAAACATTACGCACTTCGCCGGCCCAACTGCGCTTAAGGACGATGCCGTCCACATACACATAGGGATGATCGCCCGCAATCGGCTTATTGCGCCAAGCGTCGATCTGCTCATAGATTTTCTTGTTAAGGTTCGAGACGGTTCCTGGCGAAACCCGCGTGCCCCACAACGCCTCGGTGATGTCCTCCACACGCCGTACCGAAACACCGGCCAGATACATCTCCATCAAGGCCTCTTCGACCGATGCCTCCCGACGCCGGTAACGCTCGATGATCGCCGTCTCAAAGGTCTGACGGCGCAGCTTGGGAACCTTCAGAGAAACCTCGCCAGCCCGTGTCTGAAGCTTCCTCTCGTAACTGCCGGCCCGCGTATCGCGACGGGCCTCACTGCGTTCGTAGCGCTCAGCATTGCAGAGCCGGTCCGCTTCGGCGTCCAATAGCGCGTTCAGGGTCTCCTCAACACTGCCCCGCACTACCTTGCCCAGGTGATCCTGTATACGTTCGTCATCAATCCGTATGACGTGCGACAATGCCTTCGTGTTATCCTTTTCCATGGTGGCTCCTTCCTTCTGGAGTGGCTGATTGAACAAAACCAACCTAACCAGACCCGGAGCCACCAACCCCAAAAATGTGCGAAAGATCTTTTACGTTATCTTCACCAGCTTCGAGTTCACCGGCCGCCTCAAGGAGGCCGGGATCACGATCTCCATGGACGGGCGCGGCCGGTGCATGGACAACATCTTCATTGAGCGGCTTTGGCGCTCTCTCAAGTACGAGGCGGTTCACCTGCACGAGCTGACCGACGGCTTCCACGCCGAGAGGGTCATCGGCGAATGGATCGGGTTCTACAACACCGAGCGGCCCCATTCGTCGGTCGGAGGCAAAACGCCAGAGAAAGCCTACGCGGCGGGGCAGCCTGTGGATAGGTGATATCCGTTGCCCAGACCTGGTTCGGTCTGTTCACACTCAGCCCCCGGAGTAGATACGGCCAGGTCTTGTGCCCCTTCGCTGGCTTTGAGGTGCTGGGCTTCTGGTAGATCGGCATCAGGCCCATGAGCCGCATCAGGCGGCGCAACCGCTTCTCATTGACGCAATGGCCTTCGTTCTTCAAATGCCACGTCATCTGCCGGACGCCAAAGAACGGCGTGTCCAGGAACTGTTCATCGATCTCACGCATCAGCGCGAGGTTCATCTCGCTCTCACCCTTGGGCGTGTAATAGAACGACGACCGGGAGATCGACAGCAGCGCACACTGCCTGCTGACCGATAATCCGGGATGACCCGGCTCGATCATGCCGCGTCTCACTTCACGCCCCAGGGCTTGAGCTGTCTGGACAAAAAATCGTTGGCCACAGCCAACTCCCCAATCTTGGCATGCAGTTCCTTCACCTGCGCTTCGTCGATCTCCGGTTGCCGGCGGCCACCACGGGCGAACAGGCCAGGAGCACCATCAAGCAGCGCACGCTTCCATTGATGAATCATCGTCGGGTGAACCCCGAACCGGCTGGACAGCTCGGATACGGTCTCTTCGCCCTTCAAGGCTTCAAGGGCTACTTTCGCCTTGAATTCCGGCCAGTGTTGCTTGCGTTTCGACATCTCTGATCTCCTTCTCTACGAAGACCAGAAGACAACAAAGTGTAGCTTACGTCAGTGTCCGATTCCCGGGGAGTAGCTCAAAGCATTATGATTTTTTTTCTTTTGGCAAACGTATAGACATTAATGCAACGAACTTACAAAGAGAGTTTGGCGATTACGTTTACATAAGAGATGAACAATTTTGGATAAAGAATAGAGGCATCGTAGGACGCTTGTTAGCCGGCTCTGAGTGGTTCCATGGCCAAGTGTTGAGGGATGGTGATGGTAAGGTATTTGTTTTGGGCAGATTTGAAGAGTCAACATATGCGAAGATCTTCACATTACTTTGGCTGAATCTTCTCTTGCTAACTCTAGTACTAAGTATAGGTCTTGGGCTGTATCTCTATTATTCAGATCAACTTTCTTTCATTCAATTATTTATAAGACAATTGATATTATTTGGAGGAATCTCAGTAGTAATCGCCTTCGCCCAACTTGTCATGAGGAGTAGGGGTTATTTTAGATATTCAGGTCGTCGCACGATCTTTCAAGGAATAGTTAAGTCACTTGGGGGAGTATCCTGAAATGTACGGATAGGGTACGGTATCCATGTCGTGAGGCCGGCCATCCCTGTAGATGCCCACCTTGGCCTTCCATTCGAGGACAGCAAGCGCGGCGCCGAGCATGTTGAGCTCCGCTGTCTGCACAATACCATATGCTTGGTCCGGTCCGTCCTCGGGAGGAGGCTCACTGGGCAAGGGATGCTTGGGGCGGAACGCGGCTTCCACCTTCACATTGCCGCCGAGCTGATCGTTGGACTCACCTTCGATTTCCACGCCGATGCCCACGCTGACGTGGTAGATGCTGAGCTCGTTGCAAGCGGACTGCAAGTGTCGGCGCACAGCAAGATCGTCGACCGCAATGAAAACTGTCGTGAACTTCGCGAGGATATCCTTGCGGTCACCGGTGAGTTCCTCGGTGTGCACGTGAATTCCCTCTTCGCGAATCGCTGAGTAGGTGCGGCGGTACCAATCGACCTTGGCGTATGATCCGCCAAGCTCCTCGACGCGGGCAGCGCCGCACATCCGAAACCCGTTGTGCTGTTTCAGCACATCCTCGTCAAACAGGTGCAGCTCCTTGACATTGGTCTTTGCCAGAATGTCCATCAGGTATGAGGACAATGGCGACGATTTCGTCTTCGATGCGCTGCTCTATCCCCTTCAGACCGTACCGGTAGTGGGACCGGGTCTGCCACCCTATGTTTGCGGTACGCATCCCCGGTACCGCTGCTTAACCTCTCAACCTTCACCGGCTTGAGCCTGCCGCTGGCGCGCTTGCTGTCGAATTCCACGTTCACTGAGCGTAGGTGCGCCTCAATCTCTGATGCGAAATCCGGTCCGAAATCAGCTTCACTTGCCTCAATGTACAGCGTGTAGCGCGCCTTTTCCTGGTCCGCCAGCATTATAAAAAAATTCGTAACGATTTGCCGGTTCGCCACCACCGCCTCCAGCACCTGTGCCTCGTAGAGCTTCTCCCCGGTTATACTGGTGACGCCCACGCCCTTCTGTACGAACGCCAGCGCCGGCGTATCGTTGACCAGTCCGGTCACGCAAACTATGTCGTTCATATCGTAACGGTAGAGTCCGTTTGAAGTCGTCACGACAACATAATAGTCGCGCCCTTGCTCAAGCTCGGCGAGGCCCAGCATCTGGGTACCGCCCGCCTCCCAATCCTGGCGTTCGGCGAACTCGAAGAATGTATCCTGGAGGGTTGGCAGGCAGGTGTTGCGAAGTGGATGGACGTTGATTGTGCCCTGTACCTCGCTGGCGATGTAACCCAGTTCAATGATGGCGCAATCTTCTGGCAACAAAGACTTTAGGTTGCGGATGGCCACGCCGCAACTGCCTCCTGTCCAGGTCACCACGCCCGCAAGATGCGGCCAGATATCGGCGTAGGTAAGATTGCCCATGGCATCGAGTCTGGCACGAAGATGGTTCGCCCGGCGTGGGTTGCGCTTGAGCGATGCGGGCGAAGCAACGCCCCTAGGTAGCCGGCCTTCGGCGACAGAACGTAGAATTAAGTCAGAGTGGTCGTTGATGACCTCCAATACGCACAGCGCAAGTGCCGGATGACGTCGAGCGCCCGGTCGGCCAAGTGACCCCCGTCCGCCATGCCGGCATATCGCGGTTGGTGTCCAATACCTGCGGAATGCCGAGCGACACCCCCACCATGTGCGGGAAAGTCCGGCTCGCGCATCGGTGGGCTCGTAGGTGCGTTCCTGGTCGAAGGAGAAAGGGCTTGGCGTGGGCGCGGGGACGGTGGTAGTCTCTTCACCAGTGGGTGCCACTCCGGCCGATGTCGGCTGCCGAGGCCAAGCCCCCTTCGAGCCTTCCATAATGTCCAGGACATGAGCGCTTCCGAGAATCCAACGAACAGCGCCACACATCAATTGCGGGATTTGCGTCGATGTTGTTTGACCGCGTAACCGCCCGGACGCGGTGTGGAGACCGGGGCCGTACAAGGTCTTCTGCACGCCCCCGGGGCGCTACGTTCGGCATCCCCATTCTTGCGCTGGCGTGCCTCTTCCTGCCGGGCGCACATGCCCTTGCCCAGGAGGAATCGCCGGAGGACAAGGGCCTGAGAGTTGCGTTGGAAGCAAGCGCGCGCAACGACGGCTTTCAGGATTTCACCGCCGGAATGACAATGGTGCTGCGCGACCGGCACGGCCGCGAGAGCGTCCGCCAGATGCGCTTCAAGGTGCTGGAAGTGCCGGGCGACGGCGACAAGAGCCTGTTCATGTTCGACGAGCCGCGAGACGTGCAGGGAACCGCCCTGCTCACTCACGCGCACATCAACACCCAGGACGACCAGTGGCTCTATCTGCCAGCGCTCAAAAGAGTGAAGCGAATTAACGCTGCGCGGCGTTCGGGCTCGTTCATGGGAAGCGAGTTCTCGTACGAGGACATGAGCTCGCTGGAAGTGCAGGAATACACCTACAAGTATCTCCGCGACGAGCCCTGCGGCGACCTCACCTGCACGGTCATCGAGCAGGTTCCCTTGGATGAAGACTCCGGCTACAGCCGCAGGGTCGTCTGGCAGGATGCGGTGGAGCTTCGAACCTGGAAGATGGAACTTTACGACCGCAAGGGCTCGCACCTGAAGACGCTCACCTTCGCGAACTACCAGCAGTATCTGGACCGCTATTGGCGGGCGGGCGAGCAGACGATGGTCAATCACCTGACCGGCGCGAGCACGGTGCTCGAATGGACCGATTTTCAATTCCGCACCGACCTTGCCGAGAGCGAGTTTACCCAAACGGCACTCCGCCGCCTGCGCTGATGCGGCCCGCCGGCGCACTCGCAGCCCTTGTGCTCCTAGCCGCCGCCGGTGCCGAGGCACAGACTTTTGGTTTCTCCGGCGATCTGAGCACGCAGGCGCAATGGTATCCGCAATCGCCGGCCTTCGCCGGTCAGAGTTCGGCCACCGGCGGGCTCGTCCTCGAGCCGACGCTCTACGCCGATGTCGCAGAAAGAACTAGCGTCACCCTCACCGCCTTTTATCGCTACGACAGCGCCGATACGCAGCGCTCCCATGCAGACCTGCGCGAGGCCTACGTGCTGACCTATGGAGACTGGGGCACGAATTCCTGGGAGCTTCGGCTGGGCGTCGACCGCGTTTTCTGGGGCGTGGCCGAGCTGCACAACCTCGTTGATATCGTCAACCAATTGGACATCGTCGAGCACCCGCGCGACCGCCCCAAATTGGGTCAGCCCATGGCGCACCTGACGCTTTCCGGCGACTGGGGAATCGCCGAATCTTTCCTGCTTCCGTATCACCGCAAGCGCACGTTTCCGGGGCGTGCCGGGCGCAATCGCTCGGAATACCCGATCGACGATGACGCCTTGTACGAGAGTGGTGCCAAAGAGCGCCATCTCGATGTTGCGTTTCGCTACAGCAATGCCGTGGGCCTGCTCGATTTCGGCTTGACGGCCTTTGTCGGCACGAGCCGTGAACCCTCGTTTCTTCTTCGCCCCCGGTCACAGCCGTCCGCAGAAACGAGCACGCGCCTGATCCCGTACTACGCGAAAATCCGGCAGTTCGGGCTGGACGCGCAGCTCACGACCGAGCCCTGGCTTTACAAGCTGGAAGCCATTCACCGAACCGGAGCGCGCAATCTGCTGGGCGTGGAGGAGGATTACAGCGCCTTCATCTTCGGCATGGAACGCACGTTCTACGCGGTGTTCGAGTCCCGCGAGGACCTGACCGTCCTCGCCGAATGGCACTACGACGGCCGCAAACGCCGCGCCACGAGCGCCTGGGCGAACGACATGTTTGTCGCGGGCGCGCTCTCGTTCAACGATGTTGACGGCACCGAGCTGGTGGCGGGCGTTCTGGCCGACCTCCGCCACGACACGCTTTCGTTGAACTTGGAATTCAAACGGCGCCTCACGAACAGCTGGACGATGCGCCTGGAAGGGATCGCGTACCTGAGCGCGGACCCGCAGGACTTGACCTACGGTGGGCGGCGCGACAGTTACCTGGGCATTGATTTCACCTACAGCTTCTGAAGGGGAGAGACCGTGATCATGGCAGCTGGTCGTTTACAAGGCGCATCTGCGTATCCCACGAGGAGCCAGCCGGCCGGCAGCCCTGAAAGCAACGCGCGATGATACAGCCGGGCATTGAATCCTTACGGAAGATCGCGGTCATCGGGCGGGGCACCGCAGGGTCGCTGGCGGCTGCCAGCGTGACGAGTCTTCTTCCCGATGGCGACCACGAGCTCCACCACATTTACGACTCGCGCATCCCGGTCATCGGCGTCGGCGAAGGCAGCTGGCCGAGCCTCGTTCAAGAGTTGCAAAAGCTGACACAGCTACCCCACGAAACCGTCCAGCAGCGCCTGAAGGGTACGCGCAAGTACGGCGTTGCATTCGAGGGATGGGGCTGGCGCAACCGGGACTTCACGCACTACTTCACCCCGCAGCAGGTCTCCTACGCCTACCACCTGTCCGCCGACCTGATGGGAGACCTGCTCCAAGAAAGCACGCGCGCGCCACATCGACATCTCCTTCATCCCCACCAATACGGCCATAATCCGCCGTTGCCCGGCGATCATCAAGGAAGAAAAAGATCGCCCGGCTCTGCAGCATACCTACACCCGCGCGGTCGCCCGTCCGCACGGTTGGATCTTCGTTATTCCGCTGACCGTGCACACGTCCTACGGGTACATTTTCAACCGCGACGTCTCCAGCCAATCGGACGTCGAATCGGACTTCGACGCGTTCCTGGAAGACGATGGCGTAACCGAATTCGAGCAGCGCGCCGTCATTCCGTTCCCCAATTTCGTCCACCGTGAAATCTTCGATGGCGCGGTGGCGCGTATCGGAAACGCCGCAGCCTTCATGGAGCCTCTCGAGGCAACAGCGATCGTCTTCGCCCAGTTGCAGATCGGGATGATTCTCTACATCCGTCTCAACCGTTCGATAGATAACCTCGAGCGCGATGCGCCGGTGGTCAATCGGTTCCTCGTCAACAACATGCTTTGCTATGGTCTTTTCGTCGGCTGGCACTATTCCTGCGGCTCGACGTACAACAGCGCGTTCTGGTGCCACGCGCACAACCGCACCTGGCCGCAACACCGCAAGGCAGCAGCGCCCGAGGCAGTGGGTTGCGACGCGCTCGGCAAGTTCGAAGACATGATTGCGCTGCTGAACCGGCCCGTCATCGACAAGGCGGACTGGAACCGGATGTGCGCGGTCCCTCTCACAAGCTACGCCCAGATGTCTCAGGGCCTCGGCTATTATCTAACCCGCGCCGTGGCCGGCTCAGCGTTATGGGAAAACCGAAAGGACCACGGACCCGAAAACCGCGCCCTGATGTGACGCCTCGCCCTCAACATCGCAAGGCGAGAACCCTCAAAGGACGCCATGCGCGGTACGCGCGGATCGCCGTCGTGATCTCCACTAACATGGCCCGCCTCGGCCGGATCCGCCCCTTCGAGGAGACTCGCTTCGTCCGCGTCTCCCATGACGATGCGGTGGCGATCCTCGCCCGCCAGGAAGCGCTGATCGCGGACCCGGCCATCATCGCGTGAGGGCCGCCAGAGCGGCCCTTGACAGAGAGCGTTTTGAGCCCGCCATAATCATCACGCTTGCGGGCATTTGGCTGCCAAAATTTCTCGCTCGACTAAAACTCATGAGAGTGGTGAACATCGATGAAAAAACACATTCGCGCAGAGGAATTCCTCCTAGAGAAAGCGGCTGAGGATGCCGAGTTTCGTGCGCGTCTTCTCGCCAATCCCAAGGAAACAATCGAAAACGAGTTCGGCGTAACGCTGGACAAGGACCACACGATTCACGTGCACGAGGAAACCGAGACCGCGACGCATCTGATGCTTCCACCGCGCGGGAAGCTCAGCGAGGAGGAGCGGGAGGCGGCGAGAACCGGCGCCGCATCGCTCGCGTTCCTTCGCAAGACGCTCTACGACCCCGCGCCGCCGCTTCGCCCTCCCGCCCCTCGGCGTGCACGGCCCCTGAGGAGCGCTGCGACCTCCGCCGCACTTGCAAGAGTGGGCAGAGACAGCATACGCCGCGGCCTCGAATTTCTGGAAACCACCATTGACGAAAACGGAGCCTGGCACTGCATCCGGTTCAACATGGCCGACCCGGACATACCCCGGCACTTCGAAAGACCCGCCTTCGTTTCCTCTCTCTGTGCGCTTGCTCTGGAACGTTGCGGCGACGCGCGGGCCAAGGCCATTTGCGCCGCCACAAGGGCGTATCTCGCCGATACCATCGAGTATCCGGGGCTGTGGCGCTACTACCACCATCTGCCACAGGACCTCGACAGCACGACACTCTGCTCGCTTGTCATCGGGAGCCATCCCTGGATTCTTTTGGGACGAAACGTGCCGGCGATCCTGGCGAACCGCGACGAGAAAGGGGTGTTCACGACCTGGATGCTGGCGAAAGACGAACCCGACGTCGTGGCGCCCTTTCGCATCGAAGCCGACCCCGTCGTCAATGCGAACGTCATCGCCTATCTTGGCGACCGCCCCGATACCAGGGATGCCCAACGGTGGCTGGAAAGCCTGATTGCCGAGGGCAATCTGGAAGGCTCCTCCAAGTGGTATCCCGACACGGTTGCGATTTGCTATGCGATCGCCCGCACCATGATCCGCGCTGCGCCCGCCCTCGAACGCTCACGCCCGATTCTCGCGGAGCGTATCCTCAACTTGCGCGGCGAAGACGGAGGATTTGGCAACATCCTCAAGACCGCTCAGGCCGTCTCGGCGCTATGCAATATCGGACACCTTGAAAGCCTCGACGCGAAACGTCTGGTGGACGAGTTCGCAAGCACGCAACGAGAGGACGGAAGCTGGCCCGAGCTTCTCGCCTTTGGCGATCAATACCTTAAGTGGGGAGCGGTGGGGCAAATCGGGCATGGCTCCGAAGCCGTAACCTCTGCGTTTTGTATCGAAGCTCTGGAGCACCTTGTAGAACTATTGGAATCCTGAAGGATTTACAGACTGCTTTACTCGGTGGTAACACGCATTTCACTATGGTCTATCAATAATCCATGGAGAAACTGCCATGCTGCAAGATACGTCCGTTGGCGGTGACATGGCCCCAAACAAGGCTGGCGTCACGCGGCACATTGCGCCGTCATTTCTCAACGCCCTGCCGCATTATCTGCCCCTCGGCATATTCCCATTGATCGTCATTGCCGCGCTCTACGGCGGCTGGTGGCTGTTGCCAGCCTTCGTCTTCATGGCTGTTTCGGGCCCGCTCGACCGGGCGCTCGGCCTCGACGGGCGCAACATGGACCCGGCGATCACGTCGGAACGGAGCCTCTTCTGGTACAATCTGCCGGTCTGGACCTGGGCATTTCTTTGGCCTGGAACCCTGATCTTCGCCATGTGGCAAATCCTCGTCGCGGATCAGTTCGCGCTCTGGGAAGACGTCCTCCTCGCGATCATTCTGACCATGGAAGCGCAAGCCGTATTCGTGGTCGGCCACGAGCTGGTTCATCGGCGCGCGACCTGGGAAAGGCGGCTCGGAGAATTCCTGCTCGCCTCCGCCTCCTACCCGCAATACGCCACGGAGCATGTCTACATTCACCATGCCAAGGTCGGCACGCCGCATGACGTAGGGTCCGCGCCCAAGGGGGAAAGTTTCTGGAGATATTTCCCCAGGGAAGTCGCAAGCAACCTCACCAACTCATGGAAAGTCGCCGGCGAGCGCCTGGCGCGGCGTCGGTTGCCCGTGTGGCATTACAGCAATCCGTTCTGGCGCTACGGCATCGCCGTCGCGTGCTGGTACGGGCTGGTTTTCTGGATGAGCGGCGGCTGGGCGGTGCCGGTCTTCGCCTTCCTCGGTCTCTGCTGCGTCTTTTCCATGAAGATCAGCAACTACTTTCAGCACTACGGGCTGCGCCGCATCCGTCTGCCCAATGGCCGTTGGGAGAAGGTATTGCCGCGCCACTCCTGGAGCGCCGACTGGAAGTTCAGCAACTGGATGTTCTTCAACATGCAGCGCCATGCGGATCATCATGCCGCCGCATCCCGCCACTATCCCCTGCTCCAGTCCCTCGGCGCCGACGAATCGCCGGTCCTGCCGGGAACATATGCCGACATGATGAACATCGTACTGCGGCCCAAGCGCTGGTTCGCGGAGATGGATCCGCTGGTCGATCAATGGCGCGCGCATTTCTACCCGCAGATCGATGATTGGAGCGCCTACGACAGCCGCCTTTCCGCCGCGCGGCCCGACGCCTTCGAGGCAATCGTCGAGATCTTTGGCGCGGCCCCGCGGCTCGCGGCGTGGATCGAGCGCAATTCGGAACTCCTCGATAACCTGCAGGACCGCGAGTTCACCGATCTCGACCTGCCGAAGGGATTCGGGCCGGACCAGGAATTCGAATCGATCGCGCGTCGCGGGCTCGCGCGCCTCTACTGGACCCACGAAATGGGCGTGCCCGAACTGCAGGAACGGGTCTCCGAGTTGCCGATGGCCGATGCGAGGGAAGCCGCCGAGATCGTGCGGAACTGGTCGAACGACAAGGCGTTCCAAATCGGCATGCACGTCGTGCGCGGAAATCTCTCGCCGGTCGAGGCGAAAGTAGCGCTCTCCAACCTTGCCGAAGCGGCGATTTCCACCGTGCTGTCCGCCGTGGCTGCGGATCGCGTCGACCACGCCGGGCCGCTGCGAGACGGCGGGATCGCCGCCGTGCTTTTGGACGATCTAGCAAGCCGGGAGGCGTACCCCGGCATCGCCATCGACATGCTGTTCGTCCACGACGGCCCGGATAGCGGCGAGAACGAGCGCCTGTGCCGGCGGTTCGCAAAGTCCCTCACCGCTCTCTCGCGCGACAGTCTGTTGTTCTCCCCGGTTCCGCCCCGCTCGAAAGGCCTTCCTGCGCTGCCGCTTTCCGAACTGGCCGAGCGTTGCGGCGATCATTCGCCGGGCGGCGTTCTAGTCCTCACCAGAGCACGCTGTGGGTTCGCGTGCGGCGATTCCGTGATCGGCCGCCGCTTCGGTGAGGCACGGGGCGAAGCGCTGGCCGCGTGCGCTGCGGACGAGTCCCTGATCGCCCGGTTGCGCGCGCCGCAGGAACACCCGGCCGTAACGGGCGTCTCCAACTACGCCCGCATGCGCGGCGGGCTGGGCGATGTCAAGCGGGCCGCGCAAGTCTTGCAGTTGACGAATGCCGCCGCCCTCGACGACCCGGCGCCGAGCGCTGCGGCGGTGCTCAATGCCGCCGGCGCCGGAGACCTGGCGCAGGCTGCGGCATTGTGGCGCGACTTGCAGGGCATCACGCGCCTCATCGGCGATGAAGAATTTGACGCGGCCCAGGCCCGGCCCAGGGTCAGGTCCCTCGTCGCAAGCGCGTGCGGGCACAAGGATTTCGACGCGCTGGCGTCGGCGGTCACCGACACCGCATCCCGCGCCGCCGCCCGGATCGACACGCTTCTTTCGCGCGACTGAACGCGCTGGCCACCCTTTGCGAAAGACCTGAATGCCAGCGCAGACGAACACGCAGCCCCCGCGCGGGATACTGACGAGAACGACGCCCGCGGACCGGGGCGCCGTCGCGCGTCCCGCGCTCGCCCCGCACCTGCAGTTCCGCAACATCGGCGAGCGGCAGACGCTGCTGGTCTCGGAATCGTTCAACACCCTGCTGCACGGCGCGCTCCACCGCGATCTCCTGCCCCTGCTCGACGGCCGGCGCCCGCAGGACGAGATCGTCGCGGCGCTCGCTGGTACCCACGCCGCGGCGGACGTTTTCGCGGCCATTACCGCGCTCGCCGCCAAGGGCTACGTCGTCTCCGCCGATCACGGCATGGAGCTGAGCCGGGCGGCCTACTGGTCGTCACTCGGCGCATCGCCGCGCTGGGTCGAGCGACGGCTGGCGGAATCGCGCGTCGCGGTGGAAGGCGACGACGGCCGCCTGATTCGCCAACTGGAAGAGAGTGGCGCCAGCGTGGGGGTCGGCGACCCGACGCTCACCGTCGTCGTCTGCGACGACTATCTCGTCGCCCGCCTCGTTGAGGTGAACCGGCGTCAGCTCGCGGCGAAGACGCCGTGGACGCTGGCTCGGCCGCGCGGCATGGAGGCGCTGTTCGGCCCCGTCTTTCGCGCGGACGGAGAAGGCCCCTGCTGGGATTGCCTGGCGAGCCGCATGCGCGGCCATCGGGAGGTCCACAGCTTCCTGCGCAACGTCGCCGGCGAAGAGGACGCCTTCAAGCCGTTCGCGGCCGAGCCCGCGGTGCTGGAGGCGCTCTACGGCTTGATCGCGACGGAGATCGTGAAGTGGCTGGTACTGGACGACGCGGCGCCGCTCCACAAACACGCGATCGCAATGAACGTCGGCACGTTCGCAAGCGCGCAGCATCCGGTGATGCGCCGACCGCAATGCCTCGCCTGCGGCGACGACGCGTTACATCGGCCGGACCGCCCGCCGTCGCCGCTCGCTTTGAACGCGAGCCCCAAGACCCATCGCAACAGTGGCGGCGCGCGCATCGTCGGGCCAGAGGTCACGCTCGCGAAATACCGCCATCTGGTGAGCCCGGTCAGCGGCGTCGTGACCTGGCTGTCGCGCACGACCGATGAGAGCGACTCGTGGCTGCACGTCTACTGGGCCGGCAGCAATCTCGGCATGAGAAGCCGGAGCCTGAGCTCGCTCAGGCGGAGCCTCCGCAGCAAGAGCGCGGGCAAGGGCAGCACGCGGGAGCAGTCGAAGGTCAGCGCCCTTTGCGAGGCGGTCGAGCGCTACTCGGGCGCGCGGCACGGCGACGAGATCCACATCCGCAAGCGATTCACGGAGTTCGCAGGCGGCGACGAGGCCATCCACCCCAACGACGTGCAGCTCTTCAGCGACGCTCAGTTCGACGACGCGATGAGCATCAACGCGAAGGGCCACCCGTACAACATCGTGCCCCCGCGCTTCGACCCCGACG
The DNA here is from genome assembly GCA_965207985.1 of Rhodospirillaceae bacterium. GTDB lineage: Bacteria > Pseudomonadota > Alphaproteobacteria > Rhodospirillales > Rhodospirillaceae > CBDBND01. The sequence goes on from CBDBND010000034.1 coordinate 689,914, forward strand.
CCGAGCGCGAGTGGACGCCGGCGTGGTCGCTCACCCGGCAACGGCATTGCTACCTGCCGACGTCGATGCTCTACAGCATGCTGGCCGAGCAGCGCGGCCCTGCGGACCTGATCGCCGATTCCAACGGCTGCGCCGCGGGCAACACGCTGGAAGAGGCCATCCTCCAGGGCTTCTACGAACTGGTCGAGCGTGATGCGTTCGCCATCTGGTGGTACAACCGTCTGCGCGTGCCGGCGGTCGATCTCGCCAGCTTCCACGACGCGTACCTCGCGTCGGCCCCGCATCAATACGCCCGCTACGAGCGCGCGCTCTGGCTGCTCGACGTCACGTCGGACATCGGCATTCCCGCGTTCGTCGCGCTCTCGCGCCGCACGCACGCGGGGACCGAGGACATCATCTACGGCGCCGGCGCCCACGCCGACCCGCGGCTGGCAGCACTCCGCGCGCTCTGTGAGCTGAACCAGTGCCTCACCTGGCTGCCGCGCCCCGGTAATAGCGACGGCCGGCCCATGATCGACGATCCGCTGGCGCTTCGGTGGTGGAAGACCGCGCGCATCGCCGATTGCTCCTGGCTCGCGCCGGCGGACGACGCGCCGCTCCGCACGGCGTCGCACTATCCGGCGATTGAGACGGCGGACACGCGCGACGACGTGGAACTGTGCCGCGCTCTCGTCGAAGCCAGGGGCATGGAGTTCCTGGTGTTGGACCAGACCCGGCCCGACATCGGCATGCCCGTGGCGCGGGTCATCGTGCCGGGCATGCGCCACTTCTGGGCGCGGTTCGCGCCGGGGCGCCTCTACGACGTGCCCGTCGGCATGGGCCGCCAACCGCGTCCTCTCCCCGAAGCCGACCTGAACCCCGCACCCGTGATCGCATGAGGACACACGATGGACATTGACAAGGCAGTCACGCTCACTCAGGACCGTCTCGCCGAAGAAGGCGGCTACATGGGCGATCTGCTCGAGCACTTCCGCAACAGGGTTTCGACGACTCTTGTGGGCGATCGGGAATGGCAGCGCGTGCTCGATTGCGCCGGCACGCTTCCCATCACGATGGGGGCTCTTCCCTTCGGCTTCGAGCTGCCGCTGCACGAACGCGAGCCTCAGGCGGATTTCGGCGTCTCGCTCGCGAGCGGCACCCGGCCAGCCGCTTTTTTTCGGGAGCGCGCCCAGACCGACGAGGCGGATGAGACCGCGCAAGCAATCGCGCGACTGTTCGGTCAGGTGGAAACCGAAGACTCACCGCTCCGCGACATCGTCGGCCGCAAGCTGATGCTGGAATACGACATCGGCTCGGCGCAAGGCGGCGAACGCTCGCTGCCGGGCCTGTTCCTGCGGCCAGGCGGACGATGTCGCCACCGTGGTCAACGCGCTCGTTTCCTGCCTGGGCTGGGAGGAGAACGCTGCCACGCGGGAGAACATCAGGCGCATTTACCTGGCACAGCCGGACGACACACGCATGGATTCGTTCGGCGTGTTTCCGTCCCGTTCACGGGCCATCCGGCTCGCGATCATGGGCTTCAAGTCGGGGCGGGAAACGTGTTCCTACCTCGAAGACACCGGCTGGCCGGGCGAGACCTCGGTCGTGGACTCCGTGATCGCACGCTTCAGGGAGCGCGCGAAGATTGTTAGGGTGGGGGTGAATATCGACGTGCGGGAAGAAGGCGTCGGCCCGACGCTCGGCCTCACGCTCATCGTCAAGCAGAGATACACGAAAGACTCGCGCTATTGGCTCGACGGCCTGACCGATTGGGACCCGTTCCTCGCGGCGCTCAGCCATGAGGACCTCGTCGTTCCTGAAAAACTCGAGGCGCTTGCCGGCTGGGTCTCGAAACCGACGCCGCTGTTTGCGAAGTCCGGGCGCTACGTGATGCTGCGCGGCATTCACCACATTAAGCTGGTCATGTCCGAAAACCGGCTCCGAAAAGTGAAGGCCTACGTGTTCATGGTGCTTTCCGCACCAGCTTCCGGATAAAGCCGGCCTCATTAAGAGCGAACCCCCTTCGGTCTGGGTAAGGGGGTCAGTTCAGGTCGTCAAAGGTCGCGGACTCGGATTGGCCTGCTTGGTGACCGGCTGCACGCCGGCCACCCGGCCTACCAGCAGCAGCAAAGACCGGCCGAGATGGCCTCGAGCTGCTCCTCGGTGATATTGGGATCCGGCGGCAACGCCAGATGCACCGTCTGCATGTCGCTTTCGTGGACCTTGATGGTCATCGATTCGGGAATCGTTATGCCCAATTCCTCGCTTATGGTGTTCTTCGGGTCTGCGAGAAGCTGTTGCCTGAAGTCCGAATCCAGAGAGGACTTCTCGACAATGTGTTGCAGCATTTCATCGCCACTTCTCATGGCAATCCTCCATTGTTCCGGGCAGTTCCCTTGGACGGGTATTGTTAACACCAGCATCTCACAGGGTCAAGCTCTCAAGTTAATCGGTAGTGTCTCAGTTTGAAATCTATAGATTAAAGTTGAAATACTTCTTTATAATAACTAAAGATTGCATATAATAAAAGTAGCGAATGACAGAAAAAAATTTCACAGGACTACTGGTCCTTTGTCAACATGGACGCAGAAGAAGAGAGCCCTGCACAAAATAACTCAATTAGGGCCTACCTGCCGATGCGCCGGGGGTTCCTGTACCTGGTTGCCATCATGGATTGGTTTACCCGCACGGTGCTGGCTTGGCGCATCTCGAGCACGCTGGAGGCTGACTTCTGCGTCGAGGCGTTAAACGAGGCGACCCACACGTTCGGTGCGCCAGAGATCATGAACACCGACCAGGGCTCGCAGTTCACCTCGTTTGCTTGGACCGACCGGCTTCGGCGGACGGGCGTGCGCATCTCGATGGACGGCAAGGGGCGGTTCCTCGACAACATCTTCGTCGAGCGGCTTTGGCGCACGCTCAAATACGAGTGCGTCTATCTGCACGCCTGGGAAAACGGCTCACAGGCCAGGGCGGGTATCCGCAAATGGATCACGTTCTACAATGAGAGGCGTCCTCATTCCGCCCTTGGCGGCAGGCCGCCCGCCGTGGTCTATTGGACGGCAATCGAGCAAAACCAAACCGATCAGCAGGCCCAGAAAGTAGCTTAAATCAAACCAGAACCTGTCCAATAATCAGGGAGTAGCTCAGTAAAACTTGGTGCGGGGAACCCCAAGGGTGTCCAGCGTACGCTTGGCCGGCAGATGCGACTGTTCCACCAGCCTGATGATCTCGAGCTTCTCGGAGGCGGGGTATCTCATTGATCGTCTCCCCCATCCCCGATCATGCTTTTTTTGAGAAGGCGCAGTTCCAGGGCCTGTTCGGCCACCACCTCCTTGAGGTCGTGAGCCTGGCGGCGCAGCTCCTTGACCTCGCCCGTGTTGGCCTCACGGGCCGTATCACCGGCCAGGCGCTTCTTCCCGGCCTCAAGGAACTCCTTCGACCAGCTGTAATACATCCCCTGGGCTATGCCCTCACGGCGGCATAGCTCGGCAATCGGGTCCTCGCCGCGCAGTCCGGCCAGGACAATGCGTCTATGGACGCCCCCGGTGATGCAAGAGATTTTTGGAACGGCTCGGTGCATGTGGTCAGGTGCTGTCGTCTATCCGGCCTTTTGGTGCGGCCTTCAGTCGCCGCTGGCCTGTATGGAAATACGCGGATCGGGTCCAAATCGGATCTACGGGCTTCAAAGCGCCCTTGCATTGTGCTGGTTTTCCCCATCCCGTCTCGTTGACCGTTTGCCCTTACCCGTCCTCCGACCTTCTCACATCCCCGACGGTTCCCGGCGTGACCGCAACCCGATCAGGCAGCGGCCGGCGCAGGAACGCGGTAACTCTCCTTGTTCGTCATCAGCGCCCAAGCGATGCGCGCCATCTTGTTGGCCAGAGCCACCGCGACAAGCATCCTCGGCTTGCGCGCCAGCAGTCTGGCCAGCCAGGGGTCCGCCGTCTCGCCGCGTCGGACCGCTTTCTGGACGACAGCCATGGCGCCAGTGATCAAGAGGCGCCTGAGGTCCCGCTGGCCCATCTTCGATACCTTGCCGAGCCTGGGCTTGCCGCCGGTGGTGTGTTGTCGCGGCACGAGGCCGAGCCAGGCGGCGAAGTCGCGGCCGCGCCGGAAACTCTCCATGGGCGGCGCAAAAGCCTGGAAAGCCATCGCGGTGATCGGACCGACACCCGGTATCGTCATCAGTCGCGACGCATCTTCGTCCTGGCGCGCGCTGACGCGGAGTTCTTTCTCCAATCCGCCGATTTTCTCGCCGAGGCCGGCGATCTGCTCAAGCAAAAGGCGGCCCAGCTCGCGAACCGGATCCGGCAGATCCGAGTCCGGATCATCGAGTGCCGATGCCAGTCGGCCAAGATGAGCTGGCCCCTGTGGTGCGACGACGCCGAACTCGGCCAGGTGACCCCGCAGTGCGTTGATCGTCTGCGTCCGCTGGCGCACCAGGAGATCGCGTGTGCGGAACAGCATCCCCCGGGCCTGCTGCTCTTTCGTCTTCACGGCCACGACGCTCATGGTGGGGCGCTGTGCAGCCTCGCAGATTGCCTCTGCGTCCGTTGTGTCATTCTTCTGCCGTTTGACGAACGGCTTCACATAAATCGGCGGAACCAGCTTGACCTCGTGCCCCAGCTTCTCGGTTTCTCGACCCCAATGGTGAGCACTCGCGCAGGCTTCCATTGCCACCACGCTGGGCGGCTGCGAAGCGAGGACGTCGAGCACTTTGCCGCGGATCAGCTTCTTTCGGAATGCAACGGACCCGTCAGCCCGAGCACCGTGAATCTGAAAGCTATGCTTCGCCAGATCGATCCCGATGATGGTAGCCTGATCCATGGACGCCTTCTCCTTCTGTTGGTGTTGGTGACACCGCCAACATGGCACATTGCGATGCCGTCGGGAGGGGGCGTCCACTCCATCGGATCTGCTCCTCAGCACTGTAACGCTTGCGCGTCTTGCGGCGGATGTCCTTGACCGTCCGCTCCGCAACATCCTGGGATCGTTCTGTTCTATCTCTCATCGTTCACTCCTCAATGATGACGATGAGCCAATAACACTCTCTTACGCAATCACCCTAATCTGTTCCATTGGTCCTGACGGGGGACAAATTCATGGTCTCTGTGTCTTAACGGGTTCCACCATTTATGAAAAGAGAGGCTAAACGCAGGATTATGGCCTCGATTGGCTCTCTGAGGTACACTCTCTTCTCTTGCGTCGAGACGTTAATTTGCTTTAATTCCAGTCCGTTGAGGCCGAGTTGGGGTAGGTTTCTCGGCGCGGACCGTGAGACGAAAGGCTGGACAGGTGTCGAGCCGGGGTCGTGAATAAGGGGTAGGTCTTAGAGTCTGGCCGGAAAAGAATCGTTTATTTTCATAACCTTGCTAGTCTACGGATGAAGACTTGGATGCTGGCGATCAGGAGCCAGGCAAGGGCGCTCTCGACGGTCGCCTTGAAGTCCTTCGCAAGGCGGCGGCTGCGCCCGAACCATGCGAAGGTGCGTTCGACCACCCAACGGCGCGGCAGCGCAACGAAGCCGTCCGCCTTGTCGTTGCGCCTGACGATCTCCAGCGCCCAGTCGCCGATCTTCTTCAGCGCCCCGGCCAGCTTAGGGCCGGCGTAAGCGCCGTCGGCGAAGATATGGCCGACCCCGGGAAACCACGCCCCCACCTCGGCGAGCAGCGACGGCGCACCGTCGCGATCCTGGATGTCAGCCTCGTGGACCACGGCACCGAGCAACCGCCCGCCAGTGTCCACCACGATATGGCGCTTGCGGCCCATCACCTTCTTACCCGCGTCAAACCCGCGCGGACCTCCGCTTTCCGTGGTCTTCACCGACTGGCTGTCGATCACCCCGGCAGTCGCGGCAGCGGCCCGCCCCTCGGCCTCGCGGGTGCGCGCCAGAAGCGCCCGGTTGACCGCTCCAACCACCGGATCTGTCTCACTCCGTCAAGACAGACAGACAACCGAACACCCCATCAGCTTTGTTTTCCAAGACCCAACTCTCATGCCCTGGGCGACGATTGCAGGCAACATTGCACTGCCTCTCAAACTACAGCCGCTATCCTCTGATACAATCGAGCAGGTGAACGAGGTTCTGAATTGGGTCGGTTTAGGACCTTTTAAGGATGCCTACCCGAGAGCCTTGTCCGGCGGAATGCGTATGCGCACTTCCATAGCGCGGGCGCTCATAACACGCCCTTCTCTCCTGCTTTTGGATGAACCGTTCGCAGCGTTGGACGAGTTCACCCGGGCGCGGCTTAATGAGGATTTACTCAAGCTCTGGGAAACGCAAAAGTGGACGGGACTTTATTGTCACCCACAGTATCCGGGAAGCGGTTTTTCTATCCGACCGTGTTGTTGTGATGTCTCCCCGGCCCGGACGCATTATCGCAGACGTCCCGGTGCCCTTTTCGCATCCGAGAATATCGGATCTGCGCAACGACCATGAATTTTCTGACCTGTGTGCCGAAATCTCCCAGATTCTGGCTCAGTCAATGTCGGATGAAAACTCATGACTGGCATCGTGCACCGGCTTCTTCCTGCAATCTTTGGCGTGATCCTTTTATTGATGTGGGAAGGACTCGTCCGCTTTTACCAAGTCCCAGAATACATTCTTCCCGGACCGATCAGTATTGGCGCATCCCTATTGACGGACGGCCCCGAACTCTTAGCCGCCCTCCTCCTCGCCGCGGTGACCGGTGCGGGACTCGCCATATTTTTGGTTCAATCAAAAGTCCTTGAAAATATGCTGTTTCCTTACGCCGTATTTTTACAGGTCACGCCCATCGTTACCGTCGCACCATTCATCATTATCTGGGTGGACAATGTTTTTGTCGTTCTGCTGGTTCTGGCATGGATGGCTGCCGTCTTCCCCATCATCTCGAATACGCTTTTAGGATTGAAGAGTGCCGATACCAACCTGAAAGACCTGTTTCGCTTGTACGGTGCTTCGCGATGGCAAACCTTACGGCATCTTTTACTGCCATCAACGTTGCCCTATTTTCTTGGCGGCATCCGAATCAGTGGCGGCTTGGCCTTAATCGGTACCGTCGTCGCTGAAATGGTGGCGGGAACCAGTGGCCAGAATTCCGGTCTTGCTTCCCGGTTGTTGGAAGCCAGCTACCGGCTTGAATTGTCCCGCGCGCTGGCGTGCTTTGTTCTGCTAAGCCTAACCGGTTATGGACTTTATTTGCTGCTGAAATGGTGGCGGGAACCAGTGGCCAGAATTCCGGTCTTGCTTCCCGGTTGTTGGAAGCCAGCTACCGGCTTGAATTGTCCCGCGCGCTGGCGTGCTTTGTTCTGCTAAGCCTAACCGGTTATGGACTTTATTTGCTGCTCAATTTGAGGTGGTCCTGGAAAATCGGACAGTTGTTTAAGGTGTATTCCCCCGGTTACGGAGGAATACGAGATGACGAAGCGACGGAAGTTCACGCCTGAGTTCAAGGCGAAGGTGGCGCTGGAGGCGCTACGTGGCGACCGGACGATCCAGGAGATCGCGGCGCGCTATGAGGTTCACCCCAATCAGGTCAGCACATGGAAGCGCCAGGCCATGGACGGCCTGGGCGATGTGTTCTCGAACGGCGTGGAGGCGTCCCGCCGGGACATTGAGGCCGAGGTCCACGATCTTCATGCCAAGATCGGCCAGTTGACGGTGGAGCGGGATTTTTTGGCCAAAGGGCTCAAGCGATGAGCCGGCCGGAGCGCAAGGCGATGGTGCGCCGCGACGTTTCCGGTCTCAGCTTGAGCCGTCAATGCGAGATACTGTCGATCAGCCGATCATCTCTCTATTACAGGCTGCGGGGCGAGAGCCCGGCCAACCTGGCGCTGATGCGGCGCATCGACGAGTTGTTCCTTAAACATCCGTTCTATGGGTCCCGTCAGATGGCCCGTCATTTGCGCCGCGAGGGGGGTGTCGTCGGCCGTCACCGGGTTCGGCGCCTCATGCGCCTGATGGGGCTGGAGGCGATCTACCGGGCGCCGAAGACGAGCACGCCCCATCCCGAACACCGGGTCTATCCGTACCGTCTCAAGGGCCTCGCCATCGAGCGCCCCGACCATGTCTGGTGCGCCGACATCACCTACATCCCGCTCAGGCGCGGCTTCCTTTATCTGGTCGCGGTGATGGACTGGGCGAGCCGCCGGGTCCTGGCCTGGCGGCTGTCGAACACCATGGATGCCCGGTTCTGCGTCGAGGCCTTGAATGAGGCGCTCGACACCTCCGGCAGGCCGGAGATCTTCAACACCGACCAGGGCAGCCAGTTCACCAGCTTCGAGGTCACCGGCCGCCTCAAGGAGGCCGGGATCACGATCTCCATGGACGGGCGCGGCCGGTGCATGGACAACATCTTCATTGAGCGACTGTGGCGCTCTCTCAAGTACGAGGCGGTTCACCTGCACGAGCTGACCGACGGCTTCCACGCCGAGAGGGTCATCGGCGAATGGATCGGGTTCTACAACACCGAGCGGCCCCATTCGTCGCTCGGAGGCAAAACGCCGGCGGAAGCCTACGCGGCGGGGCAGCCTGTGGATATGTTGGACAAGACTACCGCCTTGCCCACATCCCCACAGGCCCAACAACAGCAATCAAATATGATAAACAGGATTCTGGCGGCATGATCAGACAGCGGAATACACCTTAGATAAGCCGTCAGACTGTCCAAACAAGTGGGACCACCTCAATTGGCTCTCTCACCGTTTGCTCAAGGATTAGCATGAGAGCGCACTAACAGACTCGCAATAGTAACCAGCCGATGGCACAGACAACAGCTCTCCTGATCAACGATACGTCCAACTCGTACCACTGGGGGTGCTACGGCACATCCATGGAAATCAAGGAGAGTCTTACGGATAGTGGTTACGTGGTGGAATCCTACGGTGCGGTTGACATTGCCAAAATGAAATCACCACCCCGGACAAGCGCGGAGGTCATAGACGCAGGATTTCAACAAGTCTTTCTGGATGCAAACACCCCTATCAAAGACTTAATGGCGAGCGCCGATGTCGTCTTCATCAACGGGGAAGGCACGTTGCACGGCGCTGGACAGGCCGCATTCAACCTTTTGTTTCTTGCTCACTTAGCAAAACACCACTTCGGCAAACCGGTCCATGGCATCAACATGTCCGTCTTCCCCAATGACAGCGGCGAACCGGAAGAAGCGCTGGATTCCTTTTATCAAACAATCCTTTCCTGTTTCGACCGCATTGCCGTGCGGGAGCCCCGCTCATTGGCGACGGCGCAACGCCTCGGTCTTAAAGCAGTTGAAGCCTTTGATTGCCTACCCCGGTATTTTCACCGCCATCAAATTCAAAACCGAGCAGCACCGAACGGTCCGCTTATTCTCGGTGGTGGTCTGGGTCTTGAGCCCCAAACCTTCGCAGAGGTCATCGATTGGATCGAAGATGTTTCAGGATCCCGGCCGCTCCATTACTTGGTCGGCGCGCAGGACTTTCCCGCCTTGGACGACGAAAAAATGGCAGTGGCGCTTCAGGACGCAAATCCGTCCATAAAGGTCGTCAAAGCCGAAACCTTTGGCGAATGGGTCAGCGCCATTTCCAGTGCCGGCTGTTTGGTGTCAGGACGATTCCATCACACCATTGCAGCCCTCTATTTGGATACACCGTCGATTGTTTTTAGGGCGGGCACACCAAAAATCGACGGTCTATGCAGTGTGGCCGGCCTTCCTGCCCCCTTCTCCTTGGAGGATCCGTCGCTACGTGACACCCTGGTGGCCGCGTTGGATCGCGCCTTATCTGGACAAGGCCCCTCCTTGAGCGACCAGATGAAACAAAACCTGGTCGAGCGTGCCGCACGTAATTTTGAAAGTTTGTGACGTTTAAGCTTCGGGCAACCGGTCGCCGCCGTGAACCAGCTCGTCATCTTCAAAATCCGGTGTCCCGTACGTTTTGAATTTTACGAGGAAACGCTCCATCTCTGCATCATCCAGAAGAACTGGCGTACCCCCTTGCCTGCTGCGCCAATACATGGCGGCGAGGGTTTCCACTTCCCCTGCCATTTTCAGAGCCGTTTTAAGATCTTTCCCCAGGGCTATTTGCCCATGGTTGCTCAACAGGCAGGCTTGCCGGTCCTCGAGCGCTTTGAGCGCGTTGGCGGACAATTGCTGCGTGCCGAATGTCGCGTAATCAGCGCAGCGGATGTCTTTCCCTCCTGCAATCGCCACCATGTAATGAAACGGGGGGATCCCCTGCCCTTCGCAGGCCAAAGCCGTGGCGAACGGTGAGTGGGTGTGAACGATGGCGTGGACGTCGTCCCGTGCTTGAAGAATATCCCGATGAAAACGCCACTCCGACGATGGCGGATGCGGGCCGAAATAGCGGCCATCCAATTTCAGCGCGACAATGTCTTCAATTTGAAGCGATACGTATTCTTGTCCGGTCGGTGTAATAAGAAGGGTGTCTTGGTCAAAACGGACACTGGCGTTGCCCGATGTGCCGAAGGACAAGTTTTGCGAAGCCATATCCAAACAAGTCTGGATCAAGGCAAGACGTAACGCCTGTTCGTTCTCCCCCGTCATGCGGCCCGTTCAGGATACAAACTCAGCAACCCGTCCGACGACGCTTCACAAACACCCCGTTCCGTGATCAGGCCAGTAACATAGCGTGCCGGCGTGACATCAAAGGCGATGTTCAAAGCGTCAGTGCCATCTGGTGTTAGCTGTACTTCTGTTAGGTCGCCATCGGCGGATTTGCCAGTTATGTGCGTCACTTCCCGTGGATCACGGGTTTCAATGGGCACGTCTTTGATGCCGTCACGAATGCGCCAATCGATGGTGGAATGCGGCAGAGCGACATAGAACGGGACGCCGTTGTCCTGCGCCGCCAATGCTTTGAGATAGGTACCGACCTTGTTACAGACATCGCCAGCCGCTGTCGTTCGATCCGTTCCGGTAATGCAGAGATCTGCTTCGCCATGCTGCATGAGATGACCACCGGCATTGTCAGTAATCACCGTATGCGGCACACCGTGTTTGCCTAACTCCCAGGCCGTCAGGCTGGCGCCTTGGTTGCGCGGACGGGTCTCGTTCACCCAGACATGAACGGGAAGACCCTTCTCAAATGCCATGTAAATGGGGGCCAGAGCGGTTCCCCAGTCAACGGTGGCTAGCCAACCAGCGTTGCAGTGGGTGAGGATATTGAGCCGCGATGGTTTCCCTTTTCCCTGCCACAGGGATTCGATTATTTCAGCGCCGTGGGTACCGATGGACCGGCAGGTTTCCACATCGTCATTGCAAATATCGGCAGACCGCTGATAAGCAGCACTCTCCCGTTGGTCCGGCGGCAATGACAACAACCGCTGGCGCATGTCATCCAGTGCCCAGCCGAGGTTGCCGGCTGTGGGCCGTGTTTCGAACAGTGTTTCGTAAGCGGCGGCCATGTTTTCATCGCTTGGGTCTGCCCGCATGGCCAGCGCCATGCCGTAAGCACCGGTTGCGCCAATGAGCGGCGCTCCACGCACCAGCATGTCGCGGATGGCGGTCGCTGCATCTTCGACCGACTGTAACGCCACGGTCGTAAACACATGGGGCAGTTTTGTCTGGTCGATGATCCGCACAGTCCGGCCGTCATCGTCCACCCATATGGTGCGGTAAGATGTGCCGTCGACCTGCATGACCGTCAACGCTCCTCTAGGTGTTCAACACCCGGGCCGTAATCAAACCTAACGTATCCACCGTGCCTGTATCCACCGGTCACGCGCCTCGGGGGCCGTAATAATGGCACTGTCTAAAGAGGTATGACAGCCCTTGGCACAGGCCGCTTGCCTTTGTGACAGCAGGGGCACCACGTCTTTAACCAAGGCCTTCGCCTTATCCGCATTGGCCATTAAGGTTTGAATGACTTGGTCAACGGTGACGGCGTCATGACCGGGGTGCCAGCAATCGTAATCGGTCACCATAGCCACGGTGGCGTAACACAGCTCCACTTCCCGCGCTAACTTGGCTTCGGGCATGTTGGTCATGCCGATGACATCGCAATTCCAAGACCGGTACAGATTGGATTCAGCCAAGGTGGAGAACTGAGGCCCTTCCATGGTTAAGTAGATACCACCTTTCTGGTAGGGAATGCCGAGCTGTTGAACGGCTTTTTCCAGATCGTCGCCAAGGCGCCCGCAAGTGGGATGTGCCATGGACACATGGGCAACAAACCCTTCTCCGAAAAACGACTTCTTGCGGGCAAAGGTGCGATCGATGAACTGATCGACCAAAACGAACGTGCCTGGCGACAACTCTTCTTTCAAGGAACCGCAGGCGCTCAGCGACAGAACTTCCGTTACCCCTAAGGACTTAAACGCATAAATATTGGCGCGTGAATTGAGGTCTGACGGCGACAGTGGATGCCCCCGCCCGTGCCTAGGCAGAAACACCACCTTTTGCCCACCCAAGGATCCAACCAATAGATCATCGGACGGTTTGCCAAACGGAGTTTGGACCGGAGTCCATACCGTGTCGCTCAGTCCATCAATGTCGTACAAACCCGAACCGCCAATAATACCGATGACGGGCGGGGTCCCCGGCTGTGCCATAACCTGCTCCGAAAACTGGGTGCCGGCGGAGTGTGGCACAGCGGCCGTGGCTCTTAAAGCGCTCTGGGTCCCGCTTCAAAGCTCACTTTGGAGCACGCCCTTGACCGCACAAAAGGCCTCTAGTATCCCGCTCCTCTCATGCGGATGGGTGGCCGAGCGGTTGAAGGCGCTGGTCTTGAAAACCAGTAGGCGTGCAAGCGTCTCGTGGGTTCGAATCCCACCCCATCCGCCAGTATGGCCGTTTAAGCCACGTTTATTGAAACGGACTCACAATTAATCTGAATACAAGTCTTCTGGGCGTTGCTCATCTACAACCTTCGCCCACATCTTCGAATACAGCGATTCCAGCGCCGTGACATAACTGGGTGTGTCGAACAAAGGTGCTGAGCCGATAGAGTTTTTGAGCGTGGTGCGATGTTTTCTTATTTTCTCAGGGTTGTTCGTTAGTTCAATAGCAAGCGCTTTGTATTGCCCATCCGACTGCGCAATCAACTCGGATAAATTGACAGCGTTCAGTAGGCTTGCCGATACCCGGGAGGCAAAACTGTGCCCGGTCCTTGTTAAGACCGGCACCCCTACCCATAAACTGTCACAGCCCGTTGCATGGGCCGAATAGGGATAGGTATCGAGAAACAAATCGGCAAGTGAAACACGCGACAGGTGCTCTTCATTGGTAATTGTTGTGAGTTTAGGAGCGAAGACGAGGCGTTTTGGATCTATGTCTCGCGCTACAGCCTCCTTTCTCAGGTTCTGCGCAGACCAGCGGTTACCTTCCGCCAGCCAAATCACACTTTGAGGACACGCGCGTAAAATGTCACACCAGACATCGAATTGTTGTGACGTTATTTTATGGGCGCTGTTGAAACAGCAAAAAACAAAAGCATCATCGGGAAGACCAACACTCTCCCGACTCGGCGCTGGGGCGGCAATCCGCCTGCGGCGGTCCTGAGGTAAGTAGCAGTGGGGCAAATAGGCGATATATTCGCTATAAGCTGGCCGTTCCCCTTTTGGAATCACTTTTTCGTCGGCAATCAGGTAGTCAATGAAGGGAACGGCCATAGTTCCTGGAAATCCAATAAAACTTACCTGAACGGGTGCCGGCCGAGATGACAGAATGCCGGTGCGTGCATTGGCAGTATAGCCGTTCAAATCCACAGCGATGTGAATGCCCAACTGTTGAATTTTGTCCGCGATCTCCACGTCCGTCAGAGATGAAACGTCGTGGAAATGATCGAAAGCGGATTCAAGGCGGTCTCTGAAATCAGACTCTTCCGTCGACAGACCATGAGAGAAAGCATAAACCTCGAATTTGTTCCGGTCATGCAGTTCAAACATCTCCACCGAGAGATACGCAACCGGATGTTCGTTAAAGTCAGAGGAAAGGTAGGCGACCTTTAATTTTCCATTTGGCGGCGGAGTCGATAATACTCGCATGTCTGACCCAAAAACGCTGGCCATACAGTCCGGCAGCGGTGCGATGAATGAGTGGATCATCGACCATCGAGAAGAGAGGCATAATGTCTGAGACGTCCTCTGCTGCGACTTGATTATGTGTCAACGCCTCCAAATAAACTGAAAAATCATCCGAATATGTCTGGTCATGACTCCAATCACACATTTGATCTTTGGTATGCAAATAGTGAACCATAGCCATCCAGTAATCAGGCTTGAGAACCAAGGCCTTGTTAAAAGCCTCGCAGGCCCCTTCTAACTCACCCTGCAATCGGTACATGATCCCCAAGTTGTAATGAGAAACAGCCAACTTTGGATCGAGTTCCGTTGCCCTTTTGAAGCAATCGGCAGCCATCGCAAGCTGCCCGAGGTCCGCATAAATAATGCCCAAATTATTGTGAATCGCCGCTTTGTCTGGAGCCTGTTCAAGAGCCTGTTCATAGGCGTTGGCGGCGGCGGCAAGGAGGATAACAAGATGTGGACTGACGCCACTCGTGAGAAATATGAGCGCGAGGCGCACCGCTACGCAAGCGATCTGAGCGATACCGAATGGTGCGTGATCGAACCCCATATGCCGCCCGCAAGGGCTCTGGGCCGCCCGCGCAAGACGGATATGCGGGAAGTGATGACCGCGATCCTGTACATGGCCCGCAGCGGCTGCCAGTGGCGCATGCTGCCCGGCGAGTTTCCGCCGCGCAGCTCGGTTCAGTACTATTTCTACAAGTGGCGCGACGACGGGACGTGGCAGGAGGTCAACCGGGCGCTTCTGGCGCGCACCCGCGAGGCCGAGGGGCGGGCCCCGGCGTTCGGCAATTGGAACAGCGTCTTCCAGCGCTTTCGCCGATGGGCGAAGAAGGGTGTCTTCGAGCGGCTGTTCGAGGAGTTGTCGGCGGAACCGGATTTCGAATATGCCCTCATCGACGCCACCATCGTCAGCGTTCACCAGAAGGCGAGCGGCGCAAAAGGGGGACTCAAAATCAGGCCATCGGCCGATCACGGGGCGGATTGACCACCAAGATCATCGCCCTGGTCGACGCACTGGGGTGTCTGGTCCGCTTCGTGCTGCTCCCTGGCCAGCGCCACGACATGATGGGCGTCCAGCCGTTGATCGACGACGTTCACTTCGATGCCCTCATCGCCGACAAGGCATTCGATGCCGGCTGGCTGCGAGAGCAACTGGACCAACGTGGCGCAAGCGCCGTCATTCCCTCGCTCGCCAACAGGAAGCGGCCGGCGGCCTACGACAAGCACATGTACCGCTGGCGACATCTGATCGAAAACTACTTCGCCAAGATCAAGGAATTCCGTGGCATCGCAACACGCTACGACAAGACCGACATCAGCTGCGCCGCAAACTGCAACCTCGTCGAAACCATCATCGCCATGCGTTAAATGTCAACAGACCCTAGCAAGGTTATGAAAATAAACGATTCTTTTCCGGCCAGACACTAAGGAGGGACTCTAGAATCTGAGTTGCTTCTGACCGTTTTCCTGTCTTGATGAGTTCAACGGCTTCGTTGAATGCGGCAGTGGGATCGGCTGGATGCGTCACGTTACCTCAAGTCTCTGCCAAACCTTCTCTTACTTGCTCCTGAATATCGGTTTTTCTGGCCGGCGGAAAGCGGTAGGCGGCAGCAATAATGCCCACATTGAATATGGGTTCGCCAAAATTGCCAAACCATTGGCCGAGATAGAAGCCAGGCATTTGCGATGTGCCCGCGGCGATAAACATGAAAACTGAGCACAAAGCCAGCCATTTAAACCCGTGCCGTACCCACAAGGCGATACCAACCGCAATCATAGTCAAGCAAATGGAAATTGCAGGAATGGGCGCCACGCTCAGGCCGGGCGGCGGCGGGTTGGCCGGATCGCACACTTGTGTGGCCGGAACATTGGTCACCATGCGCAGGGTTTCACCGTAGCAAGCGGGATAGAATTCCACTTGAAAGATGTAAGGCACGTCCAGAACCATGAAAAACACAGCAACGATACAAAATAGGCTCATAACGATTTTGTTTTTTGCAAATTCGAAGTCGGCCCGCCGCAGCAGCGCGCCAGCGACAATCATGAGGACGGGCACCACCTGCCAATGCATGTAATAGCGGGTGTAGGTCATCGCCGTCATCACCGCCCCTTCGCCAAAGAAACGCCCCGTGGCAATGGCGAAGTTGTCCAACCACAACAGGCTAAGGGCGAGAAAAATAAGGAACGTGGTGATATCGCGCTGCTCCCGCCATAGCTTGATGGAGTAGTAGAGCACGGCCAAGCATATGACTGTGTTGAGCGCATATAATGCTGTGATTATGTGAACTCCCCTTCCCCGTTGCGAATCCCTAGGCTGCCGAAAGACTATCACAGGGTGAACGCCAGTCTGCGGACAAGAAAACGGAAGGTCGGTGGGTTATGTGACGATGATAAGGTGAACAAACTCCCGACAAAAGAAGAAGGACGAATGCGTGGCTAAATGCATACTCAAAAACACAGTCACCATGGCCTTGATTGTGTTGATCTTGCCGCTTACGTCTGCAGCGCAGATGACTAAGGCTTACAACGTCTATGTGGACGGACCCTGGGGTCAGATTCATGTCTACGTTGACGGCCCAACCTCTCCTACCGCTCCTGCCGTGGTCTTTCTCCACCGCATGCCTTGGAACGGCACTCAATATGTGAAGGTGCAACCGGTCCTCGCTGAAAAAGGCATTCGCTCCATGTCGGTTGACCTGCCTGGATACGGTATGTCTCGTGGGCCAAGTTATGTTCCCGACGTTTATGAATATGCCGATGTGCTGCTGCCCGTCATGGATCACTTTGCCTTAGAGAAGATGTATCTCGCCGGTGATCATACGGGTGCCTCCATCGTTGTCGCATTCGCCGAACGGTATCCGGAAAAACTTCACCGTCTCATCATCCATGGCCCGCCCATCTTCGATGCGGAAACATTAGCCATGCTCAAGGCCGTTCGGGCCTGGGAAGCGCCTCAAGAAGACGGCAGCCATCTCACCAACAAGTGGGCAATGCTGCGGCGAACCTTTGCCGACAAGTCCACAGTCGAGGAACAGCACCAGTCACTCATGCAATTTATGCAGGCCGGACCCAACGAGTGGTATGCCCATGACGCCATCTACAATTACGACATGGTTCCCGTCATTGAGACACTCGATCTTCCCGTATTGGTGATCACCAACCCAGGTGACTCTCTGCACGATGCAGCACTCATAGTCCGCGACATACGGCCCGACTTTGATTTCGTTCAACTGGATGTCTACGGCACCCACGCCATCTTTGACGAACCCAAGGTGTGGGCGGATGGGATTGCGGCCTATATCGAGTAGGTCCCAAAGGGTCGTTAGATTTAGAATCCCGTCCAGTCGCGGCTGACCAGCTCCTCGTCGATCAGGGTGCGCCGTACGGTTTGTCCGTCTTTGAGAAACTGTGTCATGCGGGTCCGGTAACGGCCGTCGTCGGACACGTTGATCATTTCATAGACGTATTGGTCCAGATTGCTTTTATAAACCATGTACAGGAAGACGGTACGCTGGAAGGAATCCGCCGGGTCGTCCATTTGCCAGCCGTCGACCCGATCGCTGGAAAAGTGGATCTTGCCATCCGCAAACCAGCCTTTGGTGTCGAACTGCTGCCGCTCACCATTGGCGAGGTTGTAGATGTTGGTTTGATGGTACATGTCCGGCCAAGTCTCATCAGGCAGATACCGTTTGATGATGCGCGACTTGAATTCGGCTGTGATTCGGCCGTCGGCATCGACACGGCGGAACATTCCGTCCCACACCCCTTCGTTCTTGGCCAAAGCAGGAAAGCGGTCCCGGAACTCTTGGGTTGAGCTTGGCATTTCTGCTGCACTGACCGGCGTGCTCACCAAACCAAGGGCGGCGGCACCCCCAATAGCACGTCGGCTGAGAGCGATTGGAGACCCGGCCATTGTCTATGTCCTCTTGGTTGTTTTATTTATCCGCAGGCTTAAATCGCCATTCCCGCCAACGCTTGCCGTCCCGGTGTTCAAACACCACCAATGTCTTTATGGACCGCGTACCGCCGTCTTCGGTACGGAAGAAGTCTTCTTCGATTTGTACCAGGGTGTTGTCCGTAAGGCCCCACTTGTAGACATTGGCGCCAAGCCAGGTGCCTGCCCCGAAAACGCCGCCAACGGCTTGGCGCACCTGTTCGATGCCGCGCACCCGTTCCTCAACCCCCTCGTCGGTCACTTCATACATGGTGAAGTCCTCATCAAGACTGAGAATGGCGCCTTCTATGTTCCTGTTTTCAAAGAATTCTTCTGAGCGGGCAATCACTTCGGCATAGGGGTTGTCGTGCTCGTAAAACCGGCTGAATCCCCGTTCAAATTCCATGTCGTCGGCACTAATACTGCCGCCTGCGTAACCGGCTAATAGGGCCACACCGAGCAGCAAAGCCGTTTTGTTAAACACCTTCTTCATCATGGTCCTACCTTCTAATTACCGGCTTGCTGTTCGGCTTTTTGTTTAGCGAGGAACTTTTCGATTTCCTCAGCCGGATTCATAATGGTGTCCGAATACATGCCGACGGCCATGTTCCAGTAATCACCCCCCTCGATGTGATCCAAAACAAAAGCGGCGAAATCTTCATAAGTGATCACCCGACCGCCCGGGGTATTGCCGGTGGTGTCGTATTTCATGTCGTGACGGGCAGGCTCCTCCACCATAAAACCGGGGCGCAAGAGCATATAATCCAAGCCGCTATTGGTGATCATTTCCTCCATGTCCCACATGTCGTTGTAGAGGTGCCGCGCATTCCAGCGCCACATCATGGTCATTTCGTCGGGCCCTGGCTTGGCAGCGTCGACGTCCAAGCGATGTTCCACACCGGTGGAACTGGCCATGATCAGCTTGGTGTTGCCCTTGGCTTTCATGGCAGCGATGAGGTTTTCTCCCATCACCGTATAAATATCGACCGGGCCGATTTCTGCAAAGGGATCATCAGGCGCGCCCCGTCCAATCATGGAGACCACGACCTCATGCCCTTCCAGCATTGGATCTATGGTGTCCCGCTCGTAAATGTCCCCTTTGAACAGGGTCAGGTTTTCGTGCTCGATGCCGAGCTTCGATGGCGTACGGGCGAAGCCTTTGATGGTGTAACCCCGCTCTAAACCCTGACGGATGATTTCCCGTCCTGACCGGGCCGTTGCGCCGTACAAAGCGATAACCGGTTTTTCCTCATGACCGGCAGCGTTTACACGCAAAGGCCGCGCATTCAGTGCAGCAAACGCAGTGGTCCCCGCGACAAAAGTTCTTCTCTTCATCATTTTCCCCTGTATGAGAATCCTACTGATTGTTTTCCTAATACTCATCGAAGCCATGGCGCTTGCCATCGTCTATCACATTGTAGGCTTTGCCGATGGTTGAGTCGTCTTCCAGAGCCCGCATGATCAAAAGAGCCACATCAGAGCGATGAATGGATCCTTCCACATACTCTTCGACCATGATGCCGTTGCCCGTGGCCGGTCCGTCGGTCAGACCGCCGGGGCGAATCAGCGTGTAGTCCAGGCCGCTGGCAATCATGTGATCCTCGCCGCGGGTTTTCTCGTACATGACCTGGCGCATAAAACTGGCGCCTTCCGGCGGTTTGTCCCGGTTGCGCTCTCCCGCACCGATGGCGGTGACTTGAATGGCCCGGGGCACGCCTGCGGCGACAGCGGCATCGGTGACGTTACAGTTGCCAACATAGTCAGCTCTTGGTTCGCCGCGCCGGCTGACGAAACACCGAAAATGAGAAAAACAGCCAATGCTGATATGCGGCAAAGCCATTGTGTGAAATGCATGGTCCCCTTCCTCAAGTCTCCATTGCTTTTGGCGGCCAGGATATACCGGCCTTAGCCCATCGGCTAGCTACCAAGCCCAAGGCTTGCGCGTATCGCGGGCACCGCCTACTCTGCCCTCATGCGCATCGATATTGTCTTCGATACGGTCTGTCCTTGGTGCTACGTGGGTAAGCGTCGGTTTGACCGCGCCCTGAAACTGCGCCCCAATCTAAAGCCTGATATCCGTTACCGCTCATTCCTGCTGAACCCCGATTTGCCGCCCAACGGTGTGGACAGAAAGGAGTTTCTCGAACGGAAATTCGGCTCGTCTCAGCAGTACGAACGCATCATCGAATCCCTCGTCTTTACAGGTAAAGGGGAAGGCATCAATTTTGCTTTGGACCGGATTGAATGCACACCCAACTCCGCCAACTCCCACCGGTTGGTTCGGCTGGCGCAAACCATCGGCGCCCAAGACAAGGCGGTGGACGCGATTTTCTCGGCCTATTTTGAACGGGGCTTGGATATCGGTGACACGGAAACCTTAATCCGATTGGCGGACGAGATCGGTGTGGAAAAATCTGTCGCAACGACCCATCTCTACAGCGAAGGCGACCTCAATTCAGTCTTCAATGAGAACGCGCGCATGCATCGCATGGGTATCACCGGCGTGCCCTGCTACATCTTCAATGAGAGCAAAGCCATTGCCGGAGCCCAGGAGCCCGAAATCATCGTCCGGATGATGGATATGGCGTCCACCCAGGACGCCGATCAGCCCATTCTACAGAGCACGGGTTGAATATTTTTCTATTCGTCAGCTTTTGCCGACGCCGTCCCTTAGCAGGGCAAGTGTTAATCCGATAACCCGCGTCAACTATTCGGCCGCTTTAGGCAGATTGACGATTCCCGCGTTCTCCATACTGGCCAAAGCTTGTTCTTGCAGTTCCATGATGCGTGCCTTTGAGTCCATTGGCTTGTCGGCAAAAGCATTCGGCGGATAGAACGAGGTTTGATTGTAAAGCGGCCGGTAGATCTCAACGCGTTGACGCAAAAGCCGATTGAGTGCACCAGGCACGCGCCTGTCACGGCGCAGCGCCTCCACGTCAATGGTCGCTGAGGCCGACGTGCTTTCGCCTGGACCGCCTGTGTTGGACAGGACTCGGCCGTGATAATCGATAATCTTGGAATTTCCGAGGGTATTGCTCTCCGGCATTATTCCGCCCATCTGTCCCGTGGCGTTGGTAGAGATCAGGTACATCATGTTTTCAGAAGCTCGGACCTTTTTGGCCGACTCCCAAGCCACCTTGTCTGCCATGCCATGGTCCGAGGTCGGATGTAGCAGCACCTCTGCGCCGCGGAACATGAACATGCGCGCCGCTTCCGGATACATGATTTCGCCACAGGGCATCATGGAGATGTTACCCAGGTCCGTTTTGGCCACGGGAAACGTACCTTCAAGACCGTAATTATCCAGATAGGCATCCATAAAGTCATGCGGTGACGCTGTATGCACCGTATTGATGCGCCGGTACTTTAGGATCACGTCCCCTGAAGGATTGATCAGATAGGAACAGTTGAAATACCGGCCAGGCCAGTCGGGGTCGGTCTCATAACTGTTGGCGCCGATATAGCACTTCAACTCCTGTGCGGCCTGTTGAAGCCGCCCCGTCTCTGGACCGGGAATCTCGATACAGGCTTTTTCGATCCATTCGTCCGCCGATTCATGGAGCGGATATCCGGTCAGCGCGAATTCTGGATATAACAAAAGTTGCGGACCACTGCCCCGTGCCGCCACTTTCGCAAGAGTGACCCAACGGTCCAAACTCTTATTAACGATCGCCATTGCGTCTTCGCGATTGTTCGCACTGTTGACGATGTGCGTGTAGACCTGCATGCAGGTTGCTGTCCAAGGCTGAACCATGGCGGTCTCCCCTACTTCATTTAATGTTGTCGGCCGGGAGCATGTCCCGCTTGACCATATTCTGTAGCGCCTCGTTCAAGGCGACCCGTACCATCTTTTTTGATTCCATTGGCTTATCGGCAAATTTATTGACCGGATAAATAGACGTGCTGGCATAAAGCTGGGCGTAGGCTTCGGGGCGCGCTTGGGCGAGACGGTTGAACCCGCCCGTTGTTGCACGAACGCGCCGCAGAGCTTCGACATCTATAAGCGCCGAACACCGTAAAGACTCACCGGGCGATGGTCCTTGGGCGTGTACTCGTCCTTCCCAATCAAAAATGCGGGACTGTCCGGCAATATCATGAATCCCGCGATAGGCTTCCGGCATGCCGCCTGCATTTGCAGAAATCAGATAGACCATGTTTTCCGATGCGCGTACCTTTTTGGCCGACTGCCAGCTCCAATTGTCATTTGCGCCATAATCCGAGGTCGGATGCAGGATCACTTCAGCACCCATGAACGTCAGCGCCCGGGCCGCTTCCGGATACATGATTTCTCCGCAAGGCATCATGCCAATGTTTCCGATGGGCGTTTTGGCCACGGGAAACATGCCTTCAAGACCATATTTTTCGAGGTATTTATCCAACAGATCGTGCGGCGAGTTGGCATGCGCCGTGTTAATGCGCCGGTACTTGAGAATAATATCGCCCGAAGGATTAATTAAATAGGAACAGTTGAAATAACGGCCCGGCCATTCGGGGTCGGTTTCATAACTGTTGGCGCCGATATAACACTTTTTGTCCTGCGCCAGCTTTTGCAAACGTTCCGTTTCCGGTCCAGGAATGAGAAAGCAGGCTTTCTCGATCCATTCCTCAGCGCTTTCATGAATGGGAAATCCCTGCAAAGCGAATTCCGGAAACAAAAAAAGTTGCTGGTCGTCGTGCGATCGGGCGGAACCGGCCAACTCGGTCCAACGGTCCAGACTCTTGTGCACAACGGCCATGGCGTCGTCCCGGGTCGACACCCGGTTGAGAATATGGGTGTAGACCTGCATGCAGGTTGCGCGCCAAGGCTCGATCATGTGCGGAACCCTGAAATCAAAGTGTTATTGGCCGGACTGTACGCAAAGTGATTGGGTCATGCCCCGTACTGAAATTGGAGGCGTCCGCCAGTTAGCCACCGCCCTTTGATAGATTTGTTAGGTACCGGTCTACGAATTGAGGTCCCGTGTTAACCTAACGGTAAACGTCGTGCCCCGGCCGACTTCACTGTCCACGTCGATCTTTCCGTTATGGGAATCCACAATTTTCTTAGCGATGGACAAGCCGAGACCGGTGCTGGTTTCCCCTCCAGTGGGTTGGGTACTGAGTTTTGCGAATTCTTGGAATAATCGGTCCAATTCGTCCTCGGGTATGCCCGGCCCTTCGTCTTCAACGGCAAAACCTACGGTCTCCTCACCGTACAAGAATGTCACCCGAATCTCAGACCCGGCGGGCGAGTACTTGACCGCGTTGCTTAAAAGATTATCGGCGACCTGACCAATACGGTCTGCGTCAAAAAGAGTGTCGGGAATATCATCCTCGTCCATTTGTATAACTGAATTTTTCGGTAGAGCGTTCATTTGTTGCATGCGGACACGGCTGCGCAGCACGGACTTGAGATTATTTTTGTTGAGTTGAAGTTTAAGCGTCCCGCTCTCGATCGCCGAGACATCAAGTAAATCGTTAATCAGTGCTAGCATCTGATGCGCGTTTCTGTTGATGTCTTCATAAAATTCTTTCTTGGTGTGCCCTGGCAAGTCCATTTCCATCAGCATTTCAGACATCATGCGCACAACATTGATCGGATTGCGCAAGTCATGCGCGGCCATGCCGATAAAACGATCCTTGAACTCGTTGGCTTCAAGAAGATCGATCGCTGCGGTTCCCAACTTCTCCAATTGCTCAACAAGCTCGGTTCGCAATTCTTCATTTTGCTTTTCAAGTTCGGCAATACCTTCGGAAAGGGAGTCTAAACTGTAGTCGGGTTCCGACGACACCTGTCGCACCACACCTCTGCCAACGAACACCGCCGTAACACAGGCAAAGCAAAAACGATAAGCAATCCCAACGCTAGGGTTGCTCGGCTGACTCCCCCTTCTCCAATGAAATAAAAGACAACAAGACTGGTTGCGAAAAGAAGGGCGACACCAAAAGTGGTGACGGCAACAGTCCGTAAAAGACGCCCCTTTAATTCCGGCATAGCACACTGCCCTGCTCGCCTACCCTCAAGGCTGGTTGTATCGGGAAGCGACGGCGAAAGATATAGAGTCCAATTCAATTCTAACGGTTAATGGGCAGGTCGAGCGTCGTCAAATCGATTTGCTCGCCTCCTTTAAACACTGCAACAACCGATTGCGCATTGGCGATGTTTCCGTTCGGATCAGCGGATAAAAGCACCATGTCAGCGAGCTTGTCCACTTCGATGGATCCCAGATCATCCTGCTTGCCGAGATAAATGGCCGCATTTAACGTGGCTATCTTTAGGGCTTCGGTTGGGGCAATACCCGCTTCATCAAGAAGAGCCAGTTCCTGATGCACGGCCGGTCCATGGGAACGGTCGGTCCCCATGGCCAGTGTGGCGCCCCCTTCATGCATGGCCTGTAGATTTTTCATCATGGAAGGCAACATGCGGGCAAAAAACGATGACATACCGCTGGACATGTAGCGCTCCCGTTCCGACGTCTTTTGCCGCATGCGCTCCTTTTCAGACAATGTAGCGCGGTACAGTGGCGTATCAAACATATCGGGATTGCCGGCCACGCGGGCAATATTGCCGAAAACGGTCAGCGTCGTTGAAATGGGGATGCCTCTCTCTTGTGCGTATGTTGCGAAAGCATCGGAGAGTTCCGCTCGCGCCGGCGGATGGGCCAATGCGTCGATCCCGACCTCGATGGCCATGCGCGCTTCCGCTTCTGTCGGAATGTGTACAGTGGTGCGAATACCGTGGTCATGCACGCGGGCAATTGCTTGTTTCAAAAGCTCGGGCGTAAACATTGGCGCGGGCGGTATACCCCGCCGTCCCTGAGGGTCTAACAAAAACTTCACCATATCGGGTTTGAAACCCAGGTGACGGTCGAGGGCGTCAAAGTCATCGGGGCTGCCGATGATCGTAGCCCCCGCACCGGCTCCGTATCCCCCCGGAAACGCGACCACTTGACCTGTGGCGAAAATACGCGGCGAGATGATTTCCCCAGCTCGTTCCGCATCCCGCAACGGATAGATGAAGTCCACAAAGTTGCCGGAATCATATACCGAGGTCACACCGTTGAAGAGATAGCCGTGGAGATCGGAGATGGCCATTGCGCGACGGGTGGCGATCTCTTCCGTTATACCGCTGCTTTCGGCGCGGATACGTCCGCCGCCCAAATGAATATGACTGTCGATCAATCCGGGAATGAGATAACGGCCGCTTCCGTCGATCATGGTCTTTACGGACGGTGGCGTTCCCGTTCCAATGGCCGCAATGCGTTCACCGGAAACATGGACCCAGGCATCGTCAAGCGCTGGTCCGCCTGTCCCGTCCAGTAATGTCACATGGGAGATCACCAGGTCCGCCGCCATGGTGCGCGGGGTCACCACAAAGCTGATGCAGACCAAAAATAAAGTGAGAAAGAGCCTCGGTGCCAGCGCCATGGTTCGCCCCTGTGTCACTGTAGAAACCAGAGCTTAGGTCACTCTTCGGCCCATGAAAATCACGCCCATTGGCTCTCCGGTTGAGCTATGATCCCATTGTCGGGGAATGAACAGTTGTGGGAGAAAGCACCATGAAACGCCGGGACGTCATTGGCCTTATGGGCGCGTTGCCGCTGGCCGCATCGGTTTTTGGCCGCAACCCGGCGTGGGCCGACGGGCATGTTGATCCAGATACGGTCGACGGTCTCTACAACATTTACCGAAAACTCAACCACTCCTTCGATAACCGTGTTGTGTACTGGTACCTGCGGGCTATCCGTTATTGCCTCGTGGACAGTGCATTCACGCCCTTCTGGGATATGCATGTGGGTTTTATTTCCATCGCCGAAGACGAAGGCGAAGGCTTCCGCACTAAGACCATGAGTGCGATTTTCTATACGGATATCGAGTCCGGCGAATTGCTCGAAACGTTCGACAATCCATTTACCGGTGAGCGGGTTCCCGTCCGCCAGCCTGGTCTGAACCGCTCTTCCCGGCTCTACAACAAGTTGGGCATGGTTAGGGAACCGCTGGAACGTCCGGGCCTGAACATATCACAATATGGGGATGTGGGACCCGCGTGGATCGTCGGCGACGACGTGTGGTGCCGGGGCGACACCGGATTCCGCGGAGAGCCAACGACAGCAGAGGGTCGCCTCGCCCAGGTCAATGACTGGTCCACCTATCACGGTTCTATTTCCGAAGTGGCAAACCCGGATGTCAAAAGCGCGTACGCCACTCAAGCATTTAATGACATCAACACCTGGCCCGGCTGGCTCAACATGGGCGATCATCCGGGCAATTACGTCTCCCGTGGGTTTGGCCGCAAGTCTTGGTCCATGGATGGCATGCCACCGGAATGGAGCGCGATCATGCGCGATCAATACGCAAGAGAGTTTGCCGATCCGCGCGCTTATATTGAAGGCGCCTAAGGCTGCTTTTCTGTAGTCAACCAATTAAAGCGTTTTGAAAGGAAAAACCATGCGACGCAGAAACGTTGTCGGTATGTTGGGCGCCCTCCCCCTCGCCACATCAATGATTGGCCGGAACAGCGCCATGGCGGATGGTCATGTTGATCCCAACACTGTGGACAGTCTCTATAACATTCACCGAAAGCTTCACTTCTCCTTCGATGATCGTGTTGTGTACTGGTACCTGCGCGCCATCCGATACGGATTAGTGGATAGCGCTTTCACGCCTTTCTGGGACATGCATGTTGGTTTCATTTCCGTCTCGGAAGATGAGGGCGAAGGATTCCGTATGCGTATGATGTCGGCGATTTTTTATACCGACATTGAGTCTGGGAACTTGCTGGAATACTTCGACAATCCCTTCACCGGCGAACGTATTCCCGTTCGTCAGCCCGGTGTGCTCAGAGCATCCCGCCTTTATGACAAAGTGGGCATCGTGCAGGCGCCCATAGATCGTCCCGGAATGACCGGTTCGCGCGATGACAGTATAGGTCCCGCTTGGATTGTCGGAGACGATGTCTGGTGCCGTGGCGATACGTCCATGCGACTTGAACCCACATCCGATGAAGGCCGCATGTTCCAGGTCTACGATTGGTCCACATTCCACGGATCACTTGCTGAAGTGGCGGACTCTGATGTTGCCAGCGCCCATTCAACGCAGACCTTTGTCGACCTTCTCACTTGGCCCGATTGGCTCAACATGGGCGATCATCCGGGTAACTATGTCTCCCGTGGGTTTGGCCGCAAGTCTTGGTCCATGGACGGCATGCCGCCGGAATGGAGCGCGATCATGCGCGATCAGTATCCTGAAGAATACGGAGACCCCCGCGCTTATATTGAAGGCGCGTAAAGACAAAAGCGTTCCTCAAACTAGCCACCGCACTAATGGTAATGAGTGGCGGTTTGTAAAACGTTTCCGTTGTTGCCCAAACGCCCTTTGGCGGAGGTGGCAGCGAAAATCGAATTGCCCCAATACGCACATCTGTCTGGATATGGCACCAGCTTTCCCGCGTTCGCTCAGCGGTTGTATTGGTACTATGGCTTGGGGTGGTAATACCAAATATAGTAGTTCATAATCGAAACTAGATAGCTATCTACCGCAGATTGCTGTAACAGATTTTAGTTTGTCTGCTGGTACAGGATTTCACCTTAACCGGTTTAATGGACTGCTTTTCGATTAATGACCCTTTCGGCAACTTCGTATAAATCGGCGTCTTTTCTTGCGGATGTCCAACTATTGTTGGTTGATCCTGATAAGACCAACCGTCAGATCCTGAGCGGTCTCATTGAAGACCTTAAACCGCGCCGATTTATGGCCGTCAAATCTCTAGCCGAGGCGGTCTCAGCCTTGACCGGGCGTGTTGCGAAGTTCGGCCTCATTTTACTCGCAGTGAAAAACCCGCCCCTCAGCGGTTTTCATTTTCTGCAGGAAATACGCGCCGGCGGTCTAGGGTCTGTTGACATTTAGTGGATTCCCAATGTCGCGGAAAAGTGATTCAAGCCTCCTTTTGCAAGGAGTGTTTGATGAAGTCAGAGCGTTTTGTGATCACGGACAATGTTTGGGAGAAAATTTGGCGTCATCTACCGGGCAAGGCGACGGACCGTGGCGTGACGGCGGCGGACAACCGCCTGTTTTTGGAGGCGGTTTTGTGGCGGGTGCGCGCAGGGTCGCCGTGGCGCGCTCTGCCCCCGGCGTTCGGCAATTGGAACAGCGTCTTCCAGCGCTTTCGCCGATGGGCGAAGAAGGGTGTCTTCGAGCGGCTGTTCGAGGAGTTGTCGGCGGAACCGGATTTCGAATATGCCCTCATCGACGCCACCATCGTCAGCGTTCACCAGAAGGCGAGCGGCGCAAAAGGGGGACTCAAAATCAGGCCATCGGCCGATCACGGGGCGGATTGACCACCAAGATCATCGCCCTGGTCGACGCACTGGGGTGTCTGGTCCGCTTCGTGCTGCTCCCTGGCCAGCGCCACGACATGATGGGCGTCCAGCCGTTGATCGACGACGTTCACTTCGATGCCCTCATCGCCGACAAGGCATTCGATGCCGGCTGGCTGCGAGAGCAACTGGACCAACGTGGCGCAAGCGCCGTCATTCCCTCGCTCGCCAACAGGAAGCGGCCGGCGGCCTACGACAAGCACATGTACCGCTGGCGACATCTGATCGAAAACTACTTCGCCAAGATCAAGGAATTCCGTGGCATCGCAACACGCTACGACAAGACCGACATCAGCTGCGCCGCAAACTGCAACCTCGTCGAAACCATCATCGCCATGCGTTAAATGTCAACAGACCCTAGTGAACGTGGATAGAGATACCCGTGTCGTGCTTGTTTCGCAGCCACCAAACCGGATGATGATCGACTTGGCAGGCCAATTGGACGCAGACGGGTTTCTTGCCCTTCCTTTATCGCCGGCAACGTTGTCCAGCACTTTGACCACAGCGTTAAATAGGGAACGGGAACTCAAAGATTCGGAGAGTTACCTCGCCATCACACTTCCTAAGCCGGTAAAAAAAGAGCCCAAAAAAGATGCCGGACCCAATGCGTGGGTGGTGTGGAATAAAAAAGAGAAGGAAAAGGCGGAACTTTTGCAGTCTCTCGAATCAGCCCTAAAGACCATTGAAGACGAAAAAACCGTAGAACCTGCAAAGATTGAGAACGTCCGAACCTTCTGGTTGAAGGATCTCCACGCTGGCATGATTCTGGCTGAAGATATTTTGGGTGATGATGACGAACTCCTCCTCGCCACCGGCACACCGCTAAACGATCCGTTAATCGATAAAATCAAAAAATTCAGCGAGATCGGGCTCTGCCGGTCTTTCCTTGAGGCAGGTGCAGCGCCCAAGGAGTAATTTCACGGGTTTTCGGCCCGTCCTGCTTTCATACCGAACACGGTGAATATAATCGCCATTTGAAACACACCGGCGATGAGGAAAACGGTTGCGGCTCTTTCCATATCTAAAAGCAGACCGAAAACGAACGGCGCAACCATGCCACCGATGTTGAGCCCGGTGGACACAAAGCCGAACACAGCGCCCATGGAGTCTTTGGGCGCAACAGAACGAACCAAAAGATCTCGGGACGGTGCCGTTATTCCGCCGGCAAAACCCGCCACGCACATGGCAAGTGTAATGCCGATAATACTAAGTTCGGCCATGCCAAGCGCGAGAATTGCCGCGCCCGAAATCAACGTACCGAATATGGCAATGAGATCATGACGCGTGGTCCGGTCTCCAAGCACGCCTCCGACCAAAATCCCGGCACTGCTGGCCGCGAGAAAGATAGTCAATGCAGCGTTAGCCGTTACAAGCGGCATTTCATACATCTGATCGAAGGCGGAAACTGAAAAGTATGATACGCCCGAATGGGCGACGGAAATAAAAAGCCAAAAGGTGAAACCCATAAGGATTGGCAGTGACATCAATAGCATCGCCACATTCCTCAGGGATTGATGCTGTGGCGATTCGCTTTCCTCGCCCCTATCAGCCTCGGGATCATCCAATGCGCTGATATTGACCAACAAGACAACGGCGACCAGCAGCCCTGCGCTGCCAATCAGGGTGACACCCGTTTGCCAGCCGGTGGTTCCCGCCAGCGCGACCATGACCAGCGGCGCAATGGCACTGCCGCCGAAACCGGACACTGTGTGAATACTGAAGGCGCGTCCCATCACTTTGGGGTCTACGCTCCTGTTAAGAATGGCGTAATCCGCTGGGTGATAGACCGCATTGGCCAATCCCGCTGGAATCATCATAGCCATGAGTACCCAGTATGACGGCGCCAGCCCAATAACCATGAGCGCCAGCCCCTGCACCGCCACCGCCGCAGTCAGCAGTTTCGGCGCATCGAGCCGGTCGACCAATACGCCCATGGGCAATTGGGTCAATGCACTGACAATATTAAATACAACAATGAGAGCGCCCAGTTCCGTATAGGAAACCGATAAGTCCGAACGCAGCAAAGGAAACAAGGGCGGTAATACGAAGAAAAAGAAATGACTGTAGAGATGCGCAAGACTGACCAGCGCCGTCACTTTGGTGCTGCCCGCAATGGGAACGTGAGGTGGCCGTGGGGTTGTGGCGTCGGTCATGGTGTCGTTTCGAGTTTGCGCGGATCAACGATCTTTGTGTTCAGGAATACAACGACAGTCATCATGGCAATCACAGAGCCGATAACAAAGGGATACCAAGCCGTGCTTTGATAAAGCGCTGCGGCTGATGCCGGCGCAAGTAGAAAAGCGATCGCCTGGCACGAGGTTGAAATCCCGGCAATGCGGCCTTGAGCATCGGGACCGGCAGCCAAGGAAAGAGAAGTATTGATGGCCGGCATCGTGAAACCTTGCCCCAAACCATTGAAAACCATGGACGCAATGAAAATGAGTTGAGTTGTGCTGTTCCACAGAAGGGTGATCGAAACCAGGGTTAAACTAATGCCGATGAGAACAATAACCTTGGCACCGGCAGGGACCCACCTGAGCAGAAAGGCCTGGACAAAAACATTGGCCGCAGCGGCGCACATGAGTCCCAAACCCATGGTTTGCGCGGCAGGAATGGGCTCAAGCTGAAAGCGGTCCTGGACGAAAAAACCCACGATGGAAAAAATGCCATATGTGCCGCACATGAACAGAATGGCACTGATGGCGATCATCAAGACCGGCCCCCGTAAGAGCAGACGGTAGCTTCCGCCGCCTCCCGGCGCATGGCTCTTGGTGTTTGGCAAGACGATGAGCGGCGCGACGACGACCACCATGCCAGCGGCAGCAATGATGTAAAACGGCGCCGATAACCCCAGGCCGGAAAAAAAGGCGGCGACGGATGGCCCGATGATGGCACCTGTACTCGTCGCAGCCGTCAACATGGAGATGGCGCGCAACCGCATTTCCCGTGATGACAGGTCCGCGGCCATAGCCATAGCTGCCGGTGTGACCGCGCCGGCGCCTAACGCGAAAAGGGCGCGTGATCCGACCAACATCCATAAAATCGTGACGCCCGCGACAAGATTGCGGATGGCAGCGTCGACGATCAGTCCGAACATGACCACGGAGATGACGAATGCAATGCCGCCGAGGATGATCACCGGGCGCCGGCCCCAGGTCTCGCTGGCAGCGCCCCACAGTGGTCCGGTGAACAACATGAATAGGCCATGAACAGACATCACCAGACCGATCTGATAGTCCTGCATACCCACTTCCCGGCCGATAGGTGGCAGGATTGTGAATAGAAATGCCTGGCCAACGACCATGATCATGGTCGCATAAAACAGCGTTACACTGATCGGGAGCGGTAATTTACCTGCGGACTGAACTATTGGCGCTGGTGGTGTGGATGGTGAAGCGGTCAAGACGGAGCCTGACAAATTGAATTGACGGCAGGATTTGACCCGGTTGCGACTTAAGCTGCAAGAGCGGCTGCGCCCTAGTGTTCACCTAGTGTCATTTGATTGGGTTCCACGGCTCGATTCCACGGTATAGTGACTCCAATTTAAGGGATGGACCCATAGCGGCTCGCTGTCGGTACAAGTTCATTAGGAACATGTGCCAGAAGGCATTCCACCCCTTGAAAACGAATAAAAATACGAAACAAGGAGACGCATAGAATGAAACGCCCCCGCCGCGGCTACGCCGACGGACCTTTTGGCCAAGTTCACTTTCAAGACACTGGGGGCGATGGATCGCCTCTGGTCTTGTGTCATCAAGCACCCCTCACCTCGCGGCAATACGACAACGTCTTCAAGTTACTGGCAGACGCCGGGATTCGGCATGTCCGATGTCACCGACTTCGTGCCGCGGGTGGAGGATTTCGCCAAAGTCGTGCCTGCAGTTATGGACCACTTAGGCATCAAACAAGCGGATATGCTCGGCCATCACACCGGCGCTATGATCGTGACGGAAGTGGCCATACAGTTTCCTCAGCGGGTGCGCAAACTCGTCATGAACGGGCCAGCTCCGTTTACAGAAGAAGAACGAAAACAGTGGATGGATGATATCGTCGAACAAAAAGAAAAAACGTTCACCCATAAAGCTGATGGTAGCCACATCCAGGAAATTTATTTAGGACGCATGCAATGGATGGACCCGGATAAGGACGCCGAACTGGTCACCCGCTATATTGTCGAACAGCTGCAAGGGTTCGGCCCCTTTTGGTACGGCCACCATGCGGCATTTCTCTATGATCATGGCGCGGCCATTGAAAAAACCGAACACGAGACGCTTGTTTTGACCAATGGCGGCGACATCATTAAGCCGTGGGCAGAAAAGACCAAAGAAATGAGGCCTGATTTCAAATACGTCGAACTTGACGGCGGCGGTATAGACCCCACGGATCAACTGTCCGAAGCCTGGGTCACTGCTGTGGCCGAGTTCCTGAAAAACTAACCGGAGACCCCCATGTCCACTCCGCTCGTGACGGCGATGAACTGCGTCACCATCTCCTGTCCGGAACCGCAAACGCTCATCGAGCTCATAACCGGCGTTTGGGATTGGGAACAGTTTTGCGACGGTCCCATTGATGCGGCACTAGAATCCATTTGGGGCATCACTCCCAGCAGTGCCGGGGACCGCTTCACGGTTTTGCGCTCAAAGAATTTTGATCGGGGCATGATCCGAGTGGTGGAAGGACCAGACCGGCACCGCACATCACCCATGAGCACCCGGTGGAGCGGCATCGAGATTGTCGTGTCAGAAGACCTTGTAGGATTGTGCAAGCGTCTCGAAGCCCATCCAGACTTTGACGTGGTAAAGCCGGTGGATGAAGCGGACTTCACTCATGCGGGCGCCAACGTTCATACCTTCTTTCACGGCCGCGGGCCGGGTCTCACCCACACCATGTTCACCATGGCTGTGACCCAGCCTGAAACCTACGCGTTTCCGGAAACCGAGAATCACGTGGGACATATTTTTGACGTCCACTTGGATGTGAACAACAAAGGTCCGAGCCGGAATTTTTACGATAAGACCTTGGCCATGGACATGGTGTTCGATGACATGCTCACCGAAGGCTTGTTTTACGATACATGGGATCTCGACCCGTCCACACCACACGTGCGTATGTCCATCTTCAAGGGCGATGCGGAAGGATTCGGCTTAGGGGGGATCGAGATGCGCAGTTTCGATGCCTCCACCATGGACCCTACGCCTCCCATGGAAGACCGTCTGGACGGCGGTTGTTGCATCACCACATTCACGACCAAAGATATCGATGCGGTTTTTAAAGCCGTTAATGAAAGTCCGGATGCCACGCCTTTGACGGAACCTCAAGTCAACACCGCCGCACCTTACGGGGGCGGGAAAGTGTTCGCCTTTCTTGGCCCTGAAGGGGAACGGGTCGAGATTACCGAACAATGGGTCGCGTGAACGCGCACAACATGAGCCTAGGCACGCAACAGGCGCTTAAGCGTGTGGACTTATCGCATCAAACGTCGAAGAACTCCATGACGAGCGCAGCCACTTCTTCAGGTTTGTCCTGATGGGGAAAAGCGCTGGCATCGTCGACGGGAACAATGCTGCTGTTTTGCAGCCTTGCATCTGCTTCTTCAACGAAGTTTCCGTAATTCCCGCGTGTTCCGTAGGCCAAAAGAAACGGCTGCGAAATTCTTGGAAGAATAGCCAGATAGTCAAATAGTCCGACCCCACGGGCACTGGGCTGAATCCAACGGCCTGCGGCCTTGCGACTCATATTTTGTTCGTCCATATGCGCTCGATCACGCATACCGAATGTTCGTTCCATATAAGAATAATCTCTCGGCAGCGGATTTTCGTCTTCGTCGAAATATCCGTTGGCAATGGCTTGACGGGCGGCTTCGCGCATGGCTGACCTTTCGGTCGATCCGGCCAGGGCAGACCCCATGGATGCAACGGCCGACACCCGCTCCGGCCAAAGGGCGGCACACACGGTGGCAACGCAACCACCTTCAGAGCTGCCAATAAACGCCAATTCGTGTGCTCCTAATGTGTCCGACGCTGCCATCACCTTGGCGGCAGCTTCTTCTTGGGTTGAAATAAACGGAATCGACCCTTCCATTGTTGACCCGCCATGACCTGGCAAGTCCATGGCAATGACGCGCGTACGCGTCGCCAGGATGGGCATGATCCAACGCCATTCAGCAGTCCAGCCGCCAAGCTTATGAAGCAGAACAGCGATGCGGTCGCCACTTCCACCAGAGACGTAATGCATCACGCCCCCGACAACAGGGACGTGCCCTTCTTCGAACTGCGGTAATTGGGACAGATCGGACATTGATACTTCCTTTACAAATCAGGCGTCAGACAAAACCGGGATGATCAGTTCGTAAACGGTCTTTTAGGCGAGTAGGAATTTCTTCCGGATCGGCAAGCTTACGACCTTTAAGTTGCCACAGTTGCAAACCTGGGTAGTTACCCATCTTTAACCACGGAGCCCACGAGTTTGTCTGCTCGTACGCCAATGTTGCAGGTACAAAGGCACCTTCTGGAGTCAAAAGGTCGTCAACGCGCGCTTGAAATGTAATCAAACTATCACCGACATAGGATGGTACAGCGGCGTTTTGAGATGACCGGCCAGATGACGACGGGTTTGAGCTTCTTGTTCTCGAGAAATGGCTTTCTTTAATCCAAAGTGTCCGTCGTCAGAGTATTTGGGACAGCGGGGGTTGATAAACTAAGAGAGGGTTTGGCCCATCTTGGTTTTCAGTTTAGGCGGCGGTTTTGCGGTGCTGCAAGCGCCGTTGGTTGATGGTGTTTTGTTTGATTCTCTCCCTTTCGAGTAAGATGGTTTCGCCGCGCCCGCCGTGCTCAAAGATGTGGCACAACAAGGCATCTGCAATGTCGCTGTACCGTGGGTATGGGTCATGCATTGTCATTTCCGCCAGTCCTTCGGAGGGTCATTTGTCGTCCAAACGAAAAGACTAAACCAACGGTATTGGCGAGGCAACGGATAGTGCCCAAAGGGGGATAGTATGGGCACTATCGTATATAATTCCCTTTCGAAAGGGGCAGGGGCGGTACTAAGTTGAACCTTCGATGATCCATGACCAAACGAAATACCAAGACAGAGCGGCTAATAAGAAGGTCGCATAGTTCGCAAACAGGTCGGCACTCTTCCGCACGAGTTGGTGGTCAGTTCCCCATATCTTTATGAGCAACGGCTCCTCACCATGAGAAACTGGCCTTTGATCGATCACACCGTCTTCATCCAGATGGCAATACCTCATTACATACCAGTACAGATGAGCCAAGATTATCGCCAAGCCAAGGACAAGCACTCCCCAATCCCCAGACGGCGTGATGCCAAACATCCTTAGATCGTTTAGGTCGGCACCTGCAAATCCTCCAATGACCACGATACTTGAAAGCGCGAGGATGTTTCGTCTGCAGATCCTAGATCCGTCTGGCTCTACCAGTTTGTCGAATGCCCTCTTAGCAATTTTTCGGTCCTTCCATGGATACACACGCGTCAGGCCAAATGACAAAAACAGAAACCTTTGTATGTTCATCTCGACCTCTCTTGTTAGACAGCACTTCGCCCGTCACATCGGTGTAATCGGACGCCTATAATAATGCACCATTAGAAGCGGTTCTTTTGGCTCTACCGATACGGTTAGCCAATAAATCCTGAATCTGCTCCGCTGTCTTGCCTACCCGTTGGAGCTGTACGCTGCTGTGTTCCGAAATACCCAAGGCCGCGCCCCAAATTTAATTTGTGGGAAGGAATGCAATAGGCACTGTCAAACTAAATCGGCTTGAACCAGGAAGTAAGGTCTCTTAGCCTTCGGCGATGCACAATCCCTTCCGTTACTTCAATAGCTCGCCCGAGTGGCCTTCAAAGGATTGAAGTCTCTCATTCGTATTGACCGGTTGCCGGCAAAGGACACAGGGCTGGCAAAAGCCTGGCTGTATTGCCACCTGATTTTAGGGCATTGTCAGAGCAAATAGTTCGGGCCATCTCTTTTGGGCCCTTGTTCGTGGGGTTTAGGCACTAAAAAATTGGTTTGCTTGGAATTGACCAAGCAAGGTGTGACTCTGAATATCGAAAACTCCCGTCACTAGACTACCAGATCAATTTAGTCTGACAATGCCCTCCGCACCGTCGGTTTGGAAGACCGTGAGCACCATACCGCCTCAGAATTGTCGGGGGGACAACAGCAGCGGGTCGCCATCGCCCGGGCCATGGTAACCGAGCCGTCGCTGTTGCTGGCCGACGAGCCCACCGGCAACTTGGATTCCGCCCGCAATTTGGAGATCATGGAATTGGTCGCCCAGTTAAACCAAGAGCGGAACTTGACCATTGTATTGGTTACCCATGAAAATGACCTGGCGGCCTTCGCGCCCCGCAAGCTGGAATTCCGCGACGGCAAGATCGTTCAGGAATGGCCTGCAGAAGCAGCATAGGGCCAGACGATGATTGGCAACACTTTACTTCTTTCCCTGCGTGAAATCCGGCGCAACGTGCTGCGCTCAATTTTGACAACACTTGGCATTGTCATTGGCGTTGCCGCTGTCATCGTTGTAGTTACACTAGGGGAAGGTACCAAGGCGCAGGTGCAGACGGAAATCTCCAAATTGGGCAGCACCATGCTGACGGTGTTTCCTGGCCAGCGCCGCCGCGGTGGGGCCCGTCAATCGGCCGAGCCGTTCGAAATTGAAGACGTCAACGCATTGCGCCGGGAAACCAGCATGCTCGCCGGTGTCGCGCCCATGTCGATGAGCCGGCAAATGGTGGTTTACGGCAACGCCAATCGCCGCGCCCAGGTGGTGGGAGCAGACCGGGAGTTCGTCAACGTACGCAGTTGGGGTCTCGCCGCCGGACGGATGTTCTCCCCGGCGGAGGAGCGTGCGGGCAAATCAGTCTGCATTATCGGAGAAACCGTGCGCAAGGAATTGTTCAAGGACGAGCCTTTTTTGGGCAAGACGCTCCGTGTCGCCAGAGCCTCATGCCAGGTCATCGGATTGTTGGAGCCCAAAGGGCAGGTGATGTTTTCCGGTGACCAGGATGACGTGGTGGCCCTGCCGTTGAAATACTATCAACGCCGCATTTCTGGCAACACCAATGTGGATCAAATCTATGTCGCCGCCTGGGACGACACATTGGTGGATTCCGCCCAAAGTGAAGTGGAAATGATCATGTGGGAACGCCGGCCGTCCCAAACCCGGCGACGACGATAAATTCTCCGTGCGCGGCGTGCAGGAAATGTCTGCAGCCTTTCAAAGCTCCACGACCGTGATGACAGGGTTCCTGTCCGCCATAGCCGCCATCAGTTTGCTTGTCGGTGGAATCGGTATCATGAATATCATGCTGGTGTCGGTGACCGAACGGACTCGGGAAATCGGCATCCGCATGGCCATCGGTGCCCGGGAAAAGGAAGTGCTGTTTCAGTTTCTGGTGGAAGCCGCCATGCTCGCTAGCTTCGGAGGTATTGTCGGTATTGCCGTTGGACTTGGCAGCGCTTGGGCGATCGCGCCGATGTTGCAGGTGCCATTCATCGTTCAACCCGATATGGTGATCCTGGCCTTCATCTTTTCCGCTCTGGTGGGACTGGTATTCGGCTACATGCCAGCCCAGCGGGCGGCGCGGCTCGATCCCATCGAAGCACTACGTCACGAATAGGTCATTTTCGCCTCAGCCGTAAGGTGTGCGGTCCGTGTGCAGCCGACGCGACCCAGACATAAAGTCCTCCATAAAGAGATCGTGGTTGACCTGCTCCCTGATCGTCGCTCATCTATAGTGAGAGTCTGTGGGTTTGATAGTTGTCCCTTTCGAAAACCTAGATCAAGAAACTAGAGCGGGATCCGATCATGTTGTGGAGTATCCTGCGGCGTTGAAATAGTTTTTGCATTCATGCGGTGAGAAGGTTTGGGAGATTTGGCCGATGGCGTTCCACAAGCCGTCGACGGTTCTCTCTGCGGCCTTTCGGAGGCTGGCCTTGAGCTTTGCGACGGCCATCTCGATGGGGTTGAAGTCGGGGCTATAGGGCGGCAGGAAGAGGAGCTGGGCGCCGGCGTCCTCGATGATCTTGCGGGCCTTGGGTCCCTTGTGGCTTGAGAGGTTGACCCCTCCACCGTGCGCCTCCACCAGCCCCTTGCAGGTCGCCAGTCCCAATCCGGTGGCCCCGATCCCGTCACCCGCGTCCCCGGGGGTAAGAGTGACATGCTTGCGAAAGAGCTGCGCCAGCATTTCCGGCGGTACCCCGTGGCCTTCGTCACAGACCGAAATATCGACGTGAGTTCCATCGCGTGCCGCTTCCATGCGTATACTCGATCATGTACGTGGGCGTTGAGACCGGCGGCTGGTTCGGATCGCTTCGGCTCACCGTCAACGCAACGTCCGCCGAACAGGCTCTGTTAGAGGGCGACGCCAGTGCCGCGGCAAAGGTCGTCCAAACCGGACACGCTTCGATGTCCCACTGGTTGTTCCAGATGGTGTTCGTCGCGTCCACCGCGTCCATTGTCTCCGGGACCCTCGCCGAACGGGTGCGGCTTTGGGCGTTTTTCCTGTTTGTGACCGTACTGACCGCCGTGATCTACCCACTCGTCGGTGCCTGGACCTGGGGCGGTGGATGGCTGGGCACCTTGGGTTTCCGGGATTATGCGGGGTCGACCGTCGTGCACTCAACAGGCGGCTGCTTGCCTGCTCACGGGGTGGTGAGGTCATGGTTTATCTCGAT
The DNA here is from genome assembly GCA_965207985.1 of Rhodospirillaceae bacterium. Classification (GTDB taxonomy): domain Bacteria; phylum Pseudomonadota; class Alphaproteobacteria; order Rhodospirillales; family Rhodospirillaceae; genus CBDBND01. Next base: position 728,889 of record CBDBND010000034.1, read on the forward strand.
TGGGCTCTGGTCTTCGTCCTGGTCGCCGCCGTAGCGACAGCCCTGATCTTCTTCCTCGACGGCCGGATGGTGCTGTTCGCCTCCACCCTGGGCGCTGCGGTGATTGTCTTCGGCGTAATTCAATTTTTTAGGCGGTAGCCGCACGAACAGCCATCCATGCCTTCCCCTTCGGGGTTGGGCGCGGGTGGCCGAGGCTCCCGGGTTGATACGCCCCCGGGAGCTTCACTTAATCGCGAGGACTTTGCTGTGCCAATGAAGAAGTAGGATCTGAGTGGGCCCGCGGTCTGCGGTATGGTCATAGCCGGGGTGTTCGCCCTCGTTGCGTTCCGCAACCGGGTGCTTGATCCCATCCCGATGTACTGAGAGGGGGCATGAAGCATTATCTAATGGCCTTGGCCCTGGCCGGTCTTGCCGGGCCCGTTCAGGCACAGCCTGCCCGCAGCGGCTGGTACGGCGGACTGGAGGTGGGCCTGGCGAACGCCGGCGGCATGAGCATCGAGGGCTTCACCGATGACGTGCCGACCAACTGCGACCAGCACCTTGGGCCTGCCACCGTCAACGGCGAGGACCTGCCCTGGTCTCTGAGCGATCCCCGCTGCACGCGGTCGGAAACCTGGGAAACCAACACAAACATCACCAACGGTCCGATGATCGGCGCCAGCTTCGGCCTGGGCGGCGGTCTCTTGCGCCTTGAGGCCGAGTACGTCTACCGCCAGCAGGGCGGGAGCTTTGCCGAAAGCGCGGTTGCCGGTGACAAGCAGGCTGAGTTCATCCGCTCGGGCGATCGCATGAGCGACCTGCGCACTCATCAGCTCTTCGGCAACATCTACTTCGACGGCCAGGTCGGCCAGAGGGTGATCCCTTATCTCGGCGCCGGTATCGGCTACATGTCTGCCAAGGCCCACTACTCGACGGAGTTTCTTCGCAACCCGGACGAGGATGTCATGCGCAGGCTCGGGCGCAACCCCAACGCGGCCGGGACATTATCGACGGAACAGGAAACCCTGTCCGACCGGATGTGGACCTATCAGTATATCGCCGGGGTCGATTACCTCTTGCGCGATGGCGTGTTCATCGGTCTCAAGGTGAGATCCGTAAAGCTCCTTGGACACTTCCAGGACGGTGACAGTCCTGACCTTCTTCGCAGCCATGCGCCGACGGTGGCACCCGGCGGTTCCCCGGTGACCTACGAGGTCCGCACCAAGGATTTCGATTACTGGGGCCTGTCCCTCGGTCTCAAGTACTTCTTCTAGCCTTATCCCGCAGGCAACATAATCCAGAGGATTATTGCCACGCCGGCAAGGGTGAGCGCAATCTGCACCCCAGCCTGAATCAAACGGGCTTTGTAGAGATCCGCCTTAATGGTTTGAAAATCCTTCCTGAGAAGGCCGATTTCGAGTTCCAGGTCGGCCTTGGTGGCCACATACTTGGATTGCTTTTCAAGGGCTGTGATGCGTTTGGCGTTGCCCTGGTCGTCTTTGGCGGCCTCGGTCATGGCGTCTCTCCGCTCAGGCGGTTATGGGGTAGGGAAACCAACGCTAGGCGTCTGCGTTTTTCAGCGTCAATGATCTTGTCTGGAATTGCGTTCCAGGTGAATAGTCTGGATCTGGCTTTTGTCTACGGCTTAGGGAGGATTCATGGCTTAATCTTATATCTCCGGCGATCTGGTTGAATGGTTGGAAGAGCGGAAAATAGACCATTTCCGCGGCGCTTCATCACCACCAGACCCAGGGCAAGACCAAGCGATGGCATCAAACCCTGAAGAACCCCGTGCTACTGGAGAATTATTAGCTACCCGGCGATCTCGAACCCCGAAACCAGGCACACGAGCTGGCGAGTGAACCGGCCTCGTTTCTCGCGATCCCCTGTCAGGAAATTGACAAAATCGTCGAAACTTCCCGGCTAACGATCACGAACACCGCGACCGCGGGCGCGACGACGCCGTGGCCTGCGTTTAGAAGTCGTATTTCAGGTTGAGGCTGATCCCCCAGAAGCGGATGTCATCCGTCTGCACGTAGTAGGTGACCGGGACCGGAGGGTTTCCGGGTAGTGTCCAGAATCTTTCGCACTTTTTGTATTGGGCTGGTGGCTGATTTGGTCAGGCCGTGTTCCTTTGCTGCGTGAGTAGATTCATATTCATGTATCGTTTTAGGGACCATTTGCTTCCGGCTATGTGTCTTAACCTTGCTGCAGCCAAGTTGAGCGCCGATTGACCGTCAGGGAACGCTCCGACTACGCGGGTACGGCGTCTGATTTCGCGCATGATTCGCTCTAGCAGGCGGCTGAAAAACTCGGCCGAGAGCCCACCTCGCGAAACGAAAGAATCAATGGATGGGCGTCCGCGAAAAAATAGAATCGGAAAATGACTCATACGAAAACAAAATTGCCGAGATGATCGCTCCAAATCGTTTTTCAGCAGCCTGCTAGTGGATTGTTGGTCTTGAGCTTGATCCAGTGCTGGTCAGGGAAAGCATAGAAACTGAAAGTCTCTTCAATGTGGCTCTCGACCAACTCGGCTGCCGTGGTCAGCTTAGTGCTCTTGAGAGAGAAGATAACGTCCTCGGCTTTCCTGGTCGCGGCCTCTCGGCTCTCCTGGGCGTGGATAGCTTTCAGCATGTGGGCAACTTCGCGCACTTTGGTCGAAGGAACATGGCTGAAGATGTTGCGGTAGAAATGGACGACGCAGCGTTGCCAGCGGGCCTTGGGGCAGACCTCCGCTATACTCTCTACCAAACCCAGACAGGCGTCAGAGATAACCAACTGGACGCCTGACAGCCCGCGCGCCTTGAGATGCTTAAGGAATGCGCCCCATCCCGCCTTATCCTCCTTGGCACCCTCAACGATGCCCAAGATCTCGCGGAAGCCCTCCTGGTTGACGCCGATCGCCACCAATAGCGAAACATTACGCACTTCGCCGGCCCAACTGCGCTTAAGGACGATGCCGTCCACATACACATAGGGATGATCGCCCGCAATCGGCTTATTGCGCCAAGCGTCGATCTGCTCATAGATTTTCTTGTTAAGGTTCGAGACGGTTCCTGGCGAAACCCGCGTGCCCCACAACGCCTCGGTGATGTCCTCCACACGCCGTACCGAAACACCGGCCAGATACATCTCCATCAAGGCCTCTTCGACCGATGCCTCCCGACGCCGGTAACGCTCGATGATCGCCGTCTCAAAGGTCTGACGGCGCAGCTTGGGAACCTTCAGAGAAACCTCGCCAGCCCGTGTCTGAAGCTTCCTCTCGTAACTGCCGGCCCGCGTATCGCGACGGGCCTCACTGCGTTCGTAGCGCTCAGCATTGCAGAGCCGGTCCGCTTCGGCGTCCAATAGCGCGTTCAGGGTCTCCTCAACACTGCCCCGCACTACCTTGCCCAGGTGATCCTGTATACGTTCGTCATCAATCCGTATGACGTGCGACAATGCCTTCGTGTTATCCTTTTCCATGGTGGCTCCTTCCTTCTGGAGTGGCTGATTGAACAAAACCAACCTAACCAGACCCGGAGCCACCAACCCCAAAAATGTGCGAAAGATCTTTTACGTTATCCGCGTAATCCTATCCCGCACGATCCAAACCTCTATGCCCAAAGGACCATCGTCGAGCGGTTCTTCTGCAAGATGAAAGACATGCGCCGATTAGCAACGCGCTTCGAGAAATCAGCCAAAAACTTCCTCGCAATGATCCAACTCTTCGCCATAAGATGCTGGATCAATTGAGTCCACACCCTAGTAATTCAGATGGTTCCGGACGGCCTCTCAACCTAAGCTTATAATCCCTATTTCTTACTTTAGAGTGGGGCAGGCCAAGATATTAAGCGTTTGAATTATAAGGATAAATCTATGGATAACTTGGTGTCTTTCTATATCGTCGGTATTCATTCCGCTGGTCCCCTGGGTGTGATGGAAGAGCGTTTTTGGGAAGGTGAGATGGCCTGACGACGATTGATATGTCTTTGGGGAAAGAATCGACTTATCTGGCGACCCCATGCTGGGGGAATCTATGGAACATAACGGAGTAGAGAAAATGTCTAAGAGCCTGACCGAAAAAGAATTGAGTGGAATCAGTCCCTTGTGATTCCCTTGTTGTGTTCGCCAGCAAGGAGGATAACAAGATGTGGACTGACGCCACTCGTGAGAAATATGAGCGCGAGGCGCACCGCTACGCAAGCGATCTGAGCGATACCGAATGGTGCGTGATCGATGGCCCGACCCCATATGCCGCCCGCAAGGGCTCTGGGCCGCCCGCGCAAGACGGATATGCGGGAAGTGATGACCGCGATCCTGTACATGGCCCGCAGCGGCTGCCAGTGGCGCATGCTGCCCGGCGAGTTTCCGCCGCGCAGCTCGGTTCAGTACTATTTCTACAAGTGGCGCGACGACGGGACGTGGCAGGAGGTCAACCGGGCGCTTCTGGCGCGCACCCGCGAGGCCGAGGGGCGGGCCGCTGCCGCGACTGCCGGGGTGATCGACAGCCAGTCGGTGAAGACCACGGAAAGCGGAGGTCCGCGCGGGTTTGACGCGGGTAAGAAGGTGATGGGCCGCAAGCGCCATATCGTGGTGGACACTGGCGGGCGGTTGCTCGGTGCCGTGGTCCACGAGGCTGACATCCAGGATCGCGACGGTGCGCCGTCGCTGCTCGCCGAGGTGGGGGCGTGGTTTCCCGGGGTCGGCCATATCTTCGCCGACGGCGCTTACGCCGGCCCTAAGCTGGCCGGGGCGCTGAAGAAGATCGGCGACTGGGCGCTGGAGATCGTCAGGCGCAACGACAAGGCGGACGGCTTCGTTGCGCTGCGACCGGGTTGAGGTCCGGCACAAGCCCCGCCTGCTGTCAGACAATGGCGCGTCCTACATCTCTAGCGAACTGGCCGAATGGCTCGACGACAACGGCATGGATCATGTGCGCGGCGCACCCTATCACCCGCAGACACAGGGCAAGATCGAGCGGTGGCATCAGACCCTGAAGAACCGCATCCTGTTAGAGAACTACTTCCTGCCGGGCGATCTCAAGACCGGGATCGGGCGCTTCGTCGCCTACTACAATCACCACCGCTACCACGAGAGCCTGAGCAATCTGACGCCCGCCGACGTCTACTTCGGGCGCGGCGAAACCATCTTACTCGAAAGGGAGAGAATCAAACAAAACACCATCAACCAACGGCGCTTGCAGCACCGCAAAACCGCCGCCTAAACTGAAAACCAAGATGGGCCAAACCCTCTCTTAGTTTATCAACCCCCGCTGTCCCAAATACTCTGACGACGGACATCCGGGGCATGCAGGCTACCTTTGGGACCTCCCCTTTCCTACAGACGGTTTAACAGGCGTTTTGGCTCTTGCGCCCGCTCTTGACGGAGGCTTCCTTGCGATCACAAAAGGCCCAGAATTTTCGACGGCCACGCGTATCTCCAAGATTTCACCAAACGGCGTCATAGAATGGTCGAAAACTATCGAAGGCCTCACCAGTTTCGAAGCTGCTGCACTCCAGCTGTCTCTCGACGGGGGTGCGATAATGGCTGGACGCACGGTGGTTAATAATGAGACCCAGGGTTTGATCATCAAACTCGATCGAGATTTCAACATACAGTGGCTCCGTGCTTTGCAACATCAAGGACCAAGTGCCTTTGCCACAGTTCATACCACGCTGACAGGTGATGCTATTGCAGGCGGTTGGGTAACCAAGCCCGATCAACGGACCGTTGGATGGGTCACGAAACTTGACTCGTTAGGCGCGACAGTTTGGGAACAAACCTACGAGCTAGAGCAAGAGGTCAAAGTTCAAAGAATCCTGGCGCTGGATGACGGTTCATCGGTGTTTTTAGCCAATGCCAGAGAATTAGGATCGAACGCGACCAAAATGGTTATCGGCGCGTTGGCCGGCGATGGAAATTTGTTGTGGCAAAAAAGCGTTCGTGCATCGATTGAAGCAAGTGGCCATGATCTGAGACAGCGATCCGACGGATCATTTATAGCTTCGGCATCAGTACGGGACGAAGAAGGAAATGACGGCTTGGTCGTGGGGTTTACGCTTGACGGAACGCTGCAGACCATCCTGCGCCACGGTGGGCCGCGCAATAATCAATCCTTGGCCGTCACCAGTTTGGGCCGGGATGGATATGCCGTCGCTGGTGTTTCCGCCATACCAGACACAGTAAATTCCGACATGTGGATTGCGGTTCGGCGAGCGATCAGCAAAAACCCCGTCAATCCTCAAGTGTTGGCACCGTAAGTCCTTTTTGAACGGCGGGCCGTGCGCCGACTTGGTCGAACCACCGTTTAACGTTTTGCCATTTATCGAGACCTTCGATTATTGCGTCGGCAGCACGCGTCCAGCCATAACTTGCAATATCGGCAATGGAATATGTACCTGCCAGATATTCCGTTTCGCCGAGACGCTTGTCCATTACACCCAGGATACGCTGGCTTTCTTCTGTGTACCTCTTCTTACCGTAGGGCACGTCCTCTTTCGCAAAACGGACGAAATGACCCATCTGACCGAACATGGGACCAATGCTGCCCATTTGAAACATGAGCCACTCCATTACCGCGACAAACTTTCTCGTATCTGTTGGCAGCAAATCGCTGCCCGTTTTTTGTGCGAGATAGATCAATATGGCGCCTGATTCGAAAACCGAGATGGGCTGTCCATCGGGACCATCTTGATCAACGATTGCCGGTATCTTGTTATTAGGGCTGATTTTGAGGAAGTCGGGAGCAAATTGTTCGTCTTTACCGATATGAACAACATGAGTCGTATACGGAAGCTTCACTTCTTCGAGCATTATCGAAGCTTTCCACCCGTTTGGCGTAGGGAAGGTATAAAGATCAATCATGGAGCGGCTCACTCATTCTTATGGTAGGGCGCACACATCGTACGGCGCCTCTTCAACGAACTGTAAACGGTAAATTTCACCATTACTCTCGGCCGAGAATACCGCTTCATCTCGCGCAAATCCGTTGGTGTGACCAAGAGCGCTAAGGTCTGCCCAAATTGTGAAGTAGTATCCGTATTCAACGACTTGGTCGTCATCGACAAACACGATGAGTTGGTATCGGTCATCGCTGTTTAGTCTGCTCTGATGTAAGTCAACGTCTTCATCAGGCCACGGGATCAAGGTTAGATTTTCCGGAATCGTGCCACCAGACGGGACAATGTAAACACGCTGCCATGGAAACGTTGCCGATTTTGACATGCAAATATATGGGCTGTCGGGGTCTGGCCTGTCCTTCAGAGACGAAAACGCGATGTTATTTGAAAGGCTCGAAACAATGGTTGCCCGTGCCGCCACGTCGAGACCAAATGCCCTCATCCAGCGGGGTGCCATCAGGGCGTCATAGACAAACCAACCAGCAACAGCGGTAAGCACAGCAGTTGCCGTAATCCAGACTTGGCCTTTCCGCCAAGATCTTAATAATTTTTTCGAGAGGCCAGCCATAGAGTTTCAGGGTGAGTCCACAAACTTAAAGGTGCTTATAAAGGTGTTGGAAAGATATAGAGGAAATTTCAGATTTCCTTAATCTTAACTCCTTTATCGATTAGCATTTTATAAATCGCTGCGAATAGCTTGGCGGGAATGACTCCGGCCGAATGACCCATCAAAGTGGCAGGTAAAACGCCATAAACGATATCCGTGAGATCACCCTCGCTGAACTCATGCTGATATTTTTCAATTGAAACTTTTTCTCTACTTTTTTTAGGATCGCGTAATATTTTTTGTGCTTCTGTATAGAGAATGAGGTCGTATCTAATAAATTCTGAGGTGGTCCCACTTGTTTGGACAGTCTGACGGCTTATCTAAGGTGTATTCCGCTGTCTGATCATGCCGCCAGAATCCTGTTTATCATATTTGATTTCTGTTGTTGGGCCTGTGGGGATGTGGGCAAGGCGGTAGTCTTGTCCAACATATCCACAGGCTGCCCCGCCGCGTAGGCTTCCGCCGGCGTTTTGCCTCCGAGCGACGAATGGGGCCGCTCGGTGTTGTAGAACCCGATCCATTCGCCGATGACCCTCTCGGCGTGGAAGCCGTCGGTCAGCTCGTGCAGGTGAACCGCCTCGTACTTGAGAGAGCGCCACAGTCGCTCAATGAAGATGTTGTCCATGCACCGGCCGCGCCCGTCCATGGAGATCGTGATCCCGGCCTCCTTGAGGCGGCCGGTGACCTCGAAGCTGGTGAACTGGCTGCCCTGGTCGGTGTTGAAGATCTCCGGCCTGCCGGAGGTGTCGAGCGCCTCATTCAAGGCCTCGACGCAGAACCGGGCATCCATGGTGTTCGACAGCCGCCAGGCCAGGACCCGGCGGCTCGCCCAGTCCATCACCGCGACCAGATAAAGGAAGCCGCGCCTGAGCGGGATGTAGGTGATGTCGGCGCACCAGACATGGTCGGGGCGCTCGATGGCGAGGCCCTTGAGACGGTACGGATAGACCCGGTGTTCGGGATGGGGCGTGCTCGTCTTCGGCGCCCGGTAGATCGCCTCCAGCCCCATCAGGCGCATGAGGCGCCGAACCCGGTGACGGCCGACGACACCCCCCTCGCGGCGCAAATGACGGGCCATCTGACGGGACCCATAGAACGGATGTTTAAGGAACAACTCGTCGATGCGCCGCATCAGCGCCAGGTTGGCCGGGCTCTCGCCCCGCAGCCTGTAATAGAGAGATGATCGGCTGATCGACAGTATCTCGCATTGACGGCTCAAGCTGAGACCGGAAACGTCGCGGCGCACCATCGCCTTGCGCTCCGGCCGGCTCATCGCTTGAGCCCTTTGGCCAAAAAATCCCGCTCCACCGTCAACTGGCCGATCTTGGCATGAAGATCGTGGACCTCGGCCTCAATGTCCCGGCGGGACGCCTCCACGCCGTTCGAGAACACATCGCCCAGGCCGTCCATGGCCTGGCGCTTCCATGTGCTGACCTGATTGGGGTGAACCTCATAGCGCGCCGCGATCTCCTGGATCGTCCGGTCGCCACGTAGCGCCTCCAGCGCCACCTTCGCCTTGAACTCAGGCGTGAACTTCCGTCGCTTCGTCATCTCGTATTCCTCCGTAACCGGGGGAATACACCTTAAACAACTGTCCGATTTTCCGGGACCACCTCAGTCCTTCAGTTGAGCATTCTCTTTTTCAGACGTATTGATGCTACTGAAATGAGAATAATTGCGGTCCACGAACATAACAGAAGGCCATTGTTCACCTTCTATAAGATCGTGAATGAAAGCGCTCAGGTCTTCCTGAAAACCAACATAGGCATACTTCGACCGTAGGTTCTGTATGGCCGTGTCCAACATCTTATCGGTACAATTTTCATCAGGGTTCCGGCAGCCCACAATCATTCTTACTTGACAGTTGTCTACAATTTTCTTCTCTCGAATCATTGTGGATATGTCTTCAGACGAAATGTTTTCCTGATCGCGGAAGGCAAATCGTATTTGCGACAGTATCCGTCGTTTCGGACTCCTTAAAACAACAGCATACTTTGCATCTTGAATATTCAATTGTTCGTGAATTCCGAAGGGGACGTGACCGAAAATGATCTTTGTATCGGGGTATCTGTCGATAAAACTGATGATGTAGTCCAACGCTTCCGTTTTTGACTCACTTAAATACTGGCCATAGATCGTCCCTTCGGCGCGTTTACCAATGATTTTTTTACGCCAGCAATTGCGCGAAATATGCGATCCAGTGTTGTCCCCGCTGTTCGAGGAATATGCGTGAATATAAGGGGTTTCTCCGGGGCCTCGTATTGACGTGACGGTGATGCTGAAGAAATTGCCAATTTCAATATGATGTTTCTATTTGGGTCCTGAGCGACGGCATCCAGTTCCATCGTAAAGTCAGTCCCCTGACAACTTCTTGCGCAGCAACTCATTGACGACACCGGGATTGGCCTTGCCGCCCGTCTGTTTCATCACCTGACCGACAAACCAGCCGATGAGCTTTTCCTTGCCGCTGCGGTATTCATCGACCTTATCGGTGTTCTCCGCCATTACTTTTTCGATCGCTTCTTCGATTGGCCCTGTGTCCGATATTTGCTTGAGACCTTTTTCTTCCACGACGGCTTCAGGGTCTTTGCCCTCGTCCACCATCACTTCGAAGACGTCTTTGGCAATCCGTCCTGAAATCGTACCGTCTGCAATGAGATCGATAAGCTTGCCCAAGTTGTCCGCAGAGACAGGGCTTGCCGTAATCGCGAGCCCTTTCCTGTTCAATGCTCCGAACAAATTGGTGATGACCCAGTTGGCTGCGGCTTTGGGATCACGCCCATCCGCCACGTTTTCGAAATAGGCAGCGGTTTCTTTCTCAACAACCAGGACGCCCGCGTCGTAAGCGGAGAGCCCGTAGTCAGACATGAAACGCTCTTTTTTATCGTCAGGGAGTTCCGGGAGAGACTCTTTGATGGCCTGGACATAAGCGTCATCGAATTCGAGCGGCAATAGGTCCGGATCGGGAAAATACCGGTAGTCGTGGGCGAATTCCTTGGAGCGCATGGACCGTGTCTCGCCCTTACCGGAATCGTAAAGCCGCGTCTCCTGATCGATATCTCCACCGGATTCATAAACATCCACGTGCCGCCGGGCTTCATGCTCGATCGCCTGCATGACAAACCGCACCGAGTTCACGTTCTTGATTTCGCACCGGGTACGAAGCTCGTTGGACCCCACCGGACGCACCGAAACGTTGGCATCGCAGCGCATCGACCCTTCATCCATATTGCCGTCACACGTGCCGAGATAACGGACAATGGAGCGCAGCTTTCTGAGATAAGCTCCGGCCTCTTCTGGCGAACGCATATCCGGTTTGGAGACAATCTCCATGAGGGCCACACCGGACCGGTTCAAATCAATAAACGACTTGTTCGGATGAAGGTCATGAATGGACTTGCCGGCGTCCTGTTCCAGATGGAGACGTTCAATGCCCACCGAGCGGGTCTCCCCTTCGGGCATATCGAGAATGATTGTGCCCTCGCCCACGATCGGCAGTTCGTACTGGCTGATCTGATAACCCTGAGGCAAGTCCGCATAAAAATAATTCTTTCGGGCGAAGACACTACGCGGATTGATCTTCGCTTTTAGTCCCAAGCCGGTTCTCACCGCTTGTTCGACACAATACTCGTTGATCACCGGCAGCATGCCCGGCATGCCGGCATCGATAAACGACACCTGGCTGTTGGGATCTCCGCCGAAATCGGTAGGAGCGCCAGAGAACAACTTGGCTTTTGAGATGACCTGTGCATGGACCTCCAAGCCGATGACCACTTCCCAGTCTCCCGTCTCACCCTTGATGACGAAGGTCATGGTCTACCCCTCCCTACCGGTTGAGGTGGCTTGAAAGCCGGCAGCGTCTTCCAACACGCCAGCCACTCTAAAGAGGGTCTCTTCGTCCCACCGTTTGGTGAGAAGCTGCAACCCCAGCGGCAAGCCTTCGGATGAAAGACCAACGGGAACAGAAATACCTGGCAGGCCGGCTAAAGACGCCGGCACGGTAAACACGTCGTTGAGATACATGGAGACGGGATCATTCACTTTGTCACCCAACGCGAAAGCCGGTGTCGGCACAGTGGGTGTCAAGATTGCGTCTACCGTCTCGAAGACATCTAAGAAATCCTGGTAGATGAGCTGACGGACTTTCTGCGCTTTGAGGTAATAGGCGTCGTAGTATCCCGCTGACAAAGCATAGGTACCGATCAGAATGCGACGTTTCACTTCGACACCAAAGCCTTTCGCCCGGGTCAAGGCGTACATGTCATCCAAGGTGTCGGCTTCGACGCGCAAACCGAAACGCACACCATCATAGCGCGCCAGGTTCGATGACGCTTCGGCGGGTGCGACGATATAATAGGTGGGAAGCGCATACTTGGTATGCGGCAAACTGATGTCGACGATCTCCGCACCTGCGCCTTTCAGCCAGGCAATGCCTTGATCCCACAACTGCGAGATATCCTCATTGAGGCCGTCCGGACGGTATTCACCGGGAATGCCGATGCGCAGCCCTTTGATGTCTCCGGTCATAGTCGCCTCGAAATCAGGGACGGCCAGATCCGACGAGGTAGAATCTTTGGGGTCATGACCAGCCATGGCGCCAAGCAATATGGCGGCATCCCGCACGGTCCGGGTCATGGGTCCCGCCTGGTCAAGGGAGCTGGAGAAGGCGACGATGCCCCAGCGGGAGCAGCGCCCATAGGTGGGCTTCATACCCACCGTTCCGGTGAACGCCGCCGGTTGGCGAATGGACCCGCCGGTATCCGTGCCAATGGCGCCGGAACAGAGATGAGCCGCCACAGCCGACGCCGAGCCGCCGGAGGATCCGCCGGGTACAAGGTCGGCAGGATTGCCGGTCGCCTTCCATGGATTGATAGCTGGTCCGTGGTAACTGGTTTCGTTGGACGACCCCATGGCAAATTCATCCAAGTTCGTCTTGCCGAGGAAGACGGCGCCGGCCGATTTCAAATTTGCCGTCACCGTGCTCTCGTAAGGGGGCGTGAAGCCGTCAAGAATATGCGATGCCGCCGTCGTCAGAATGCCTTCGATGCAAAACAGGTCCTTAATGCCGAGTGGAACGCCTTCCAGAGCCCCTGCTTCGCTGTGAGCCCTGTTGTGATCTGCTTCCTTGGCCCGTTCGATGGCAAGGTCAGGAATTTCGGTGATATAGGCATTGAGGTCGCGCCGGCGCTCCATCTCCTGGAGATATGCCTGTGTCAATTCGACAGCGCTGAACGAGCCTGCACTTAAACCGTCCCGGGCTTCGGCCAAAGTGAGAGAAACCAACTCGGACATTATTCAACGACCTTGGGCACGCCAAAGAATCCTTCATGGGCTTCCGGCGCGTTGGCCAAAATTTTCTCAGTATGCCCACCGTCGGCAACAGTATCGGTCCGCCAGCGTAAGGTCTGATCCGTGCCGCCCGTCATGGGCTCTACATTGTCCGTGTTCACCTCTTGCAGCTGCTCGATCCAATCGAGAATACCGCTTAATTCTTTTGCCAATGGCGCAAGATCTTTTTCGGGAACTTCGACACGGGCTAGGAAGGCAATTTTCCGGACGGTGGCGTCATCCAGTGACATGGGCTATGGGTCTCCTGAGCGAGGCACCGGCCGCCGGGCCTAGTAAACTCAAAAATTGGCGGAAAACAAAGGCGGCGATGATGTATCACCGGGTATGACGATCTGCAAGCCCACCGAATTGAAGACCATGCTAGAGCCCGGCACCTGTGTGCTTGGGCTTGACGTGGGGACTAAGAAAATCGGCGTCGCCGTTTCGGACCCCTCCTTGACCATCGCATCCCCGCTGGTCGTGCTGGAGCGGACCAAATTCACACGGGATGCTGAAACCTTATTCGGCCTGATGGACGAGAATAAGGCGGGCGGATTGGTTGTCGGATTGCCGGTGGAAATGGACGGATCGGAAGGCAGGCAAGCCCAGTCCGTCCGCACCTACGTCGACAACCTCTTAGCGTTGAGGGACCTCCCGGTGGTCTTTTGGGATGAACGGTTGTCTACCGTTGCCGTGGAACGGGCCATGGTCGAGGAAGCCGATCTCAGCCGCGCTAAGCGAGGCAAGGTCATTGACCGGGCGGCGGCGGCCTACATCCTGCAAGGAGTCCTTGATTCTTTAGGGAATCCTTGAGTATTTGCGTGCTTGTCGGAACAGAACCCCTCGCCTATAGTCCGCGCTCATGCGTGACCCCGTCTTCCCGCATCGCCATTTGCTCGGGATCGAAGGGCTTTCCCCTTTAGAAATCAATCGCCTTTTGGACCTCTCGGACCCCTATGTCGAACTCAATCGGGGACCGAACAAAGCTGTTAAAAGCCTTGAAGGACGAACGGTCGTCAATCTGTTCTTCGAGAATTCCACACGGACAAGAACGTCTTTCGAGCTGGCAGCGCTGAGACTTGGCGCCAATGTCATCAATATGCAGGCCGGCACGAGTTCCATATCCAAGGGTGAAACCCTGATCGATACGGCCGTCACTTTGAACGCCATGCATCCCGACGTTCTCGTCGTACGGCATCCGCAATCGGGAGCTGTCAAACTCTTGTCCGAGAAAGTGAATTGTGCGGTCGTCAATGGTGGTGACGGCAGTCACGAACATCCGACGCAGGCGTTACTCGATGCACTCACCATCCGGCGGCGGCGTGAAAAGATAGAAGGCCTTAAGGTCGCTATATGCGGTGACGTGACTCACAGCCGCGTTGCCCGGTCTAACTTTTACCTTCTTCTTTCTCTCGGCGCCGAAGTACGAGTGATTGCGCCCAAGACTCTTCTACCGAGCCAACTCGAACAGCTCGGTGTTAAGACATTCACGGATATGTACGAAGGATTGGAAGACTGTGACATCGTTATGATGCTGCGTGTACAAAACGAGCGCATGTCCGGTAGTTACTTCCCTTCCGTGCGAGAATACTTCCGTTTCTTCGGCTTGGACCGCGAAAAATTGTCCCGCGCCAAACCCGATGCCTTGATCATGCATCCGGGTCCCATGAACCGAGGTGTGGAGATAGACTCTGATGTCGCTGATGACTTTGAACGCAGCGTTATTCGCGAACAGGTGGAGTTGGGCGTGGCCGTTCGCATGGCTGTGCTCGAATTGCTGGCCAACAATTTGATCGCCGAACGGGACACAGCGGAGGCTGCGGAATGAGCATTCGGCAGCCTGGCAAGGTCGCCTACATGGGCGCACGACTTCTCGATCCCGCGACGGGACTGGACGTTCGCGGCGATCTTCTCACCGAAGGCGAAGTCATCGCTGCAGTGGGTAAGGACCTTTTCGGTGGAACACCGCCAAATGACGCCCATGTAATCGATGCAGACGGATTGTGTCTGGCACCAGGGCTTGTGGATATGCGGGTTCAACTGCGTGAACCGGGTGAAGAACACAAAGAGTCATTGCGTAGCGCGGCGGAAGCTGCCGTAGCCGGCGGGGTGACGTCGATGGTTTGCCTCCCCAACACGGAACCGGTGCTGGATGACGAAGCGACACTTGAATTCGTTGCTCGCAGAGCGCGTTTGCAGGCTTTAACAAAAGTCTATGCCTATGGGGCTGCGACCAAAGGATTGGCCGGTGAAGAACTTGCCGAATTGGGTTTGCTGGCGGAAGCGGGTGCGCTTGGTTTTACTGACGGCACCGCGGCCATCGCTGACCCGCAAGTCATGCGCAGAGTTCTCTCCTACGCCGCCACCTTTGACCTTATGGTCGTACAGCATCCAGAAGATCCGTCCCTCGCCCGTGGCGGTGCCATGAACGGCGGAGAAATGGCGACCCGGCTCGGTCTTCCGGCGATTCCCCGTGAAGCGGAAATCATTTTGCTCGAACGGGATATGCGCCTCGTTGAAATGACCAACGCCCGGTATCACGCCGCACACATATCAACGTCGGACAGCGTCGACATCATTGCACGGGCCAAGGAAAAAGGATTGAAGGTGACCTGCGACACCGCACCCTTCTATTTTGCCTTGAACGAGCTTTCCGTCGGCGACTACCGGACTTTCGCCAAACTTTCACCGCCGCTACGCAGCGATGAAGACCGGCAAGCCATCGTCGAAGGATTGAAAACCGGTGTGATCGATGTCATCGCCAGCGACCACGCGCCACAGGATCAGGATAGTAAGCGTCAGCCCTTTACCCAGGCTGCTTTCGGCGGGTCAGGATTAGAGACCCTCCTCGCCGTCTCTCTTGATCTCCACCACAACGGTGATCTGTCCTTGCTTGATGTGCTGAGTAAACTCACAAGTGTCCCAGCGAACTTGTTAGGACTGACGGCAGGAACGCTCGCGGTTGGCGCACCGGCCGACCTCATTCTGTTCGATCCCGAAATTGGCTGGAAAGTGATCGGCGACAGTTTCCGCTCCAAGTCAAAGAACACGCCGTTCGATGGTCGGCCCGTACAAGGCAAAGTCATACGAACGGTGGTCGACGGCCGGTCTGTGTTCGAGGCTGATTCCCATGCCCATGCAGCTTGACCCAGGCTCTTGGACGTTTGCTCTTGTGGTTCTTGGTGGATACCTCCTGGGGTCCATTCCATTCGGACTGCTTGTCACCAAGTTTGCGGGTCTGGGTGACATCCGCAAAATAGGGTCCGGCAACATTGGGGTGACAAACGTTTTGCGAACCGGCCGGCGCGAACTGGCTGCCACCACGCTTGTATTGGATGGCGGCAAAGGGGCCTTGGCCGTCTGGTTTGGTGTTATGGCGGCGATTCCTCAAGCAGCCGAGATTGGTGGACTGGTCGCCGGGGCTGGGGCCGTGCTCGGCCATAACTTTCCGCTATGGCTCAAGTTTCGCGGCGGCAAAGGTGTGGCCACCACTTTAGGCATGATGCTTGGCTCGGCGCCTATCGTCGGCGCCATGGCTTGTGTCACCTGGATCGCCATGGCGATTATCTTCCGTTACTCCTCCCTCGCCGCCCTTATCGCCCTCGCCATTGCCCCTCTCTTTGCCTTGCTGTTGGGCATGAACAATCCGGCGCTCATGTTTTCAGCCCTCGCAGTGCTTGGCTGGGTACGCCATTGGACTAACATTGGCCGACTTATCAAAGGTGATGAGCCGCAGATCGGTGGCGCGTGATTCCTAGATGCCGGTTTCGATAGACCTAACACCGGACTTTATTGCCGGACTACGCCTGATTCGAACGGAAGGCGTAGGTCCGATGACCTACCACGGACTGGTTGCCAAGTTTGGCAGTGCCATCGACGCCGTTGCCGAATTTCCCGAGTTCTCAACACGCCTTAGGCGGAAAGCACCCAAAGATCTGGTTTCTCAATCCGACATTGAACAGGAAGTGGAACGCCTGAGCGATCTCGGCGGTCAAATCCTATCAATGGAGGATGCCTCATATCCAAAGCTGCTCAAGGAAATTACCGATGCGCCGCCGTATCTGTCCGTCTTGGGCGATCCGGCACACTTTGACATACCAGCAATTGGCATCGTTGGCGCGCGCAATGCATCACTGAACGGAAAAAAATTCGCCCAATCTCTAGCGCTTGATTTGGCCGCGGCAGGATATTCTGTCTTGTCCGGTCTCGCCCGCGGAATTGACACCGCTGCCCATAAGGGAGCGATAGATCGCTCGACGGTTGCCGTCATGGCCGGCGGTGTAGACGTCGTCTACCCCCGGCAAAACACTGACCTATATAAAGCCATCATCGAACGGGGTGCGGTGGTTTCGGAAATGCCCCTGGGCCAGGATCCACAGGCACACCACTTTCCGCGGCGCAACCGCATCATTTCTGGATCATGCGTCGCTGTGGTGGTGGTTGAAGGGACGCCAAAATCCGGTTCTTTGATCACCGCCAGACTGGCCTTGGACCAGGGACGGGACGTGTTTGCCGTACCAGGCTCCCCTCTCGACCCCCGGGCGGAAGGTCCGAACACGTTGATTCGGGAGGGCGCCGGTCTCGTCCGCTCTGCCGACGATATTTTACAAGAAATTGGGCACATGAAACAACTTAAGGTTGATCTGATTTTATCTTCGGAAGATCACAGCCAAACTACTGAAATTTAAGAAGAAATTGATTCTCATACGATGCGGCAAGCAGTCATAGAGGAATTAGGTCCCTCTCCTGTCATGGTTGACGAACTGCGGCGACAGTGCCAAGTGTCTGCCCCCGAATTGGCCGCCATCCTGCTCGATCTTGAGCTAGAGGGCCGGATTGAGCGGCTCCCAGGCAATCGAATCTGCGGAACTGGGCGCGTTTAAACAGCATTAAGGGTCTTAGGGTACAAGGAGCGATCCCCCCGAGACGTTAACTAGGCATGTGGACCTATATCGATGAGTAGTGTTGTCGTCGTCGAATCCCCGGCCAAAGCTAAAACCATCAACAAGTATCTGGGGGACGGATACAAAGTGATGGCCTCCTATGGTCATGTCCGCGACCTGCCCCCAAAAGATGGTTCTGTGCGCCCGGACGAAGATTTTGCCATGGACTGGGAGGTGGCTTCCCAGTCGCAAAAGCATCTCAAAGCCATTGTTGATGCCGCCAACGGAGCGGATGCCGTCTATCTGGCAACCGACCCCGACCGCGAGGGTGAAGCGATCTCCTGGCATGTCTTGGAGGAACTAAAGAACCGGAAGGTTCTCAATGGTACGCAAGTCAAGCGGGTGACCTTCAACGCCATCACCAAGGGTGCCGTGCTGGAGGCGATGGAAAAACCGCGGGAATTGAATTCCGAACTGGTGGACGCTTACCTGGCGCGTCGGGCCCTGGATTATCTTGTCGGATTTAATCTGTCTCCGGTGCTGTGGCGCAAGCTGCCTGGCAGCCGCTCGGCGGGTCGCGTGCAATCGGTGGCGCTTCGTCTTATCTGTGACCGCGAACTGGATATCGAAAAATTTGTTCCGCAAGAGTATTGGACCGTTGACGCTGACCTTGAAAAGTCAGACGGACAGAAATTTACAGCGCAACTCACCCATCTGGACGGAAAAAAACTCGATAAGTTCGATCTCCCTGACGAACACAGCGCTAAAGCAGCGCAAGCTGCAATTGAATTGTCTACTCTCTCCGTTGAATCCGTCGAGAAAAAAGAAAAACAGCGTAGACCCTACGCACCGTTCACCACGTCAACCCTTCAGCAAGAGGCATCGCGCCGCCTCTATTTCAGCGCGCGCCAGACCATGAATGTCGCTCAGAAACTATATGAAGGGGCTGAAATAGGTGGCGAAACGGTCGGTCTGATCACGTACATGCGGACCGATGGCGTGCAGATCGATGGGTCTGCCATCAACACTGTGCGCTCGGTCGTGGAGCAGGACTATGGCGCGAACTATCTGCCGGAGAAACCGCGCTTCTATTCCTCCAAAGCAAAGAATGCCCAGGAAGCCCATGAAGCCATTCGGCCCACGGACCCATCCCGTCGCCCAAAGGATGTCGCGCCGTATGTAACGGAAGAGCAGCTTCGTCTGTACGATCTGATTTGGCGGCGGACCATCGCCAGCCAAATGGAATCAGCGGTGATGGATCAGGTTGCCGTCACGGTGGGTTCCCCCGATGGTGCTATAAAATTACGAGCAACGGGATCGGTCGTCCGTTTCCCAGGGTTCTTGAAAGTGTATGGCGCCAAGACGGCGTCAAGCAAAGACACCAAGGAAAACGGCGACACAAACGGCGATGAACAAGATAAGGACCGCATCCTGCCGGACGTTTCTGAAGGTGAAGGGCTCAGTCAAAAGGATGTTAGACCGGACCAACACTTCACCCAGCCTCCGCCCCGTTTTACGGAAGCAAGCCTGGTGAAAACCATGGAAGAGCTGGGCATCGGCCGTCCTTCCACCTATGCATCGATCATTCAAGTGCTGCAGGACCGAAACTATGTCCGTATGGACAATCGGCGCTTTGTACCGGAAGATCGTGGGCGTGTGGTCACTGCCTTTTTGGAAAGCTTTTTCTCGCAATACGTCGAGTATTCCTTCACCGCCGATCTTGAAAATAAACTGGATGAAATTTCCGGCGGACGTGTGCATTGGAAAGAAGTTTTGACGGAGTTTTGGCGCGACTTCATCGCCGCCATTGAAGGAACAAGTGAACTCCGCATCACCGAGGTCATCGATACCCTTGATGAACTGCTGGAACCCCATCTGTTCCCCAAGACCGATGACGGCAAGGTCCTCCGCGTTTGTCCGTCCTGTTCTGA
Source organism: Rhodospirillaceae bacterium (assembly GCA_965207985.1). Classification (GTDB taxonomy): domain Bacteria; phylum Pseudomonadota; class Alphaproteobacteria; order Rhodospirillales; family Rhodospirillaceae; genus CBDBND01. Next base: position 748,501 of record CBDBND010000034.1, read on the forward strand.
CGGCCGCCTCTCTTTGAAATTTGGCAAGTTCGGCGGATTTGTGGGCTGCAGTAATTACCCGGACTGCCGCTATACACGCCAGTTGTCCGTCAACGGCAATGGTGACGACAATCTTGCCGACGGACCCAAAGAACTGGGCAAAGACCCAGTAACTGGTTTCATAGTCAGCTTGCGCGTCGGACCTTATGGTCCTTACGTGCAATTGGGCGATCAGGAAACGCTGGACGCTATTGCGGCAAAAGAGGCTGAAGCAAAGCAAAGCGAAGAGACCGGGACAAAGAAAAAGGCTAAGGCGAAGAAGCCCAAGGCACCGAAGCCTAAACGGGGGTCTATCCCGAAGGGTATGGATCCGGCCACCATCGACCTGGAACGTGCGCTTAAGTTGCTGTCGTTACCACGCGAAGTTGGGGTACATCCGGAATCGGGAGAAATGATCTTGGCCGGCATCGGCCGGTTTGGCCCCTACCTTAAGTTTGGCGATAAGTATCAGTCCCTTAAAGCCGATGACGACGTGCTCGAGATTGGGTTGAACCGCGCTGTCGTTGTCATTGCCGAAGGGAAGAACCGGAAAGGCAGAGGTGGCCGGAGCGCAAGCAAGGCACTGGGCGAACATCCCGAAGACGGGAAAAAGGTTACGCTAAAGGATGGCCGCTTCGGGCCCTACGTCCAGCATGGTTCGCTGCGGGCCACGCTTGCCAAGGACATGGAGATGGACGCGGTCACTTTGGATGACGCCGTCGCATTGCTCGCTGCCAAGGCCGCTAAGGCTGCGACAAAGAAAAAGGCCGCGCCTAAGAAAAAAACGGCCGTTAAGAAAAAGGCAGCTACAAAAAAGAAAACAACCCGTAAGAAAAAGACGGCTGCACCTAAACCGGAAATCGCTGCAGAAACCGCTAAGGCACAGGAAAAAGTATAACTTTCGGTGCCCCGTAAGAAATCCAAGCCCCTGTCCGCTCTGCCGAGTAAGGCAGACATATTAGAATTTATTCAGAATTCGCCAGACAGAGTCGGCAAACGTGAGATTGCGCGCGCGTTTCGCGTCAAAGGATCAGATCGCCAGGCTCTGAAAGACATGCTGCGTGAACTTGAGAATGACGGATCTATTGAGCGTAATGCCAATAGAAAATTCTCCGAATCTGGACGCTTATCCGAAGTTGCCGTTGTTGAAGCCGTTCGCATTGATGCCGACGGCGAACTTACTGCACGGCCAGTGTCTTGGGAGGAACCTGAGCCACCTCCTTTGATTTTTGTTCGCAGCACCAAAGCCTCTAGCCGTGCCATAGGAGTTGGCGATCGAATATTGGCACGCCTTAAACCCGTGGGCGACGGAACGTACGAAGCCCAGACAATCAGAAAACTCAAGGGTGGTGCACGGCAGATCTTAGGTGTTTGTGAACGTCACAGTCAGGGCGGATTTTTACTCCGGCCCATTGATCGCCGTGAGCGGCAAACGATTGTCATTTCAAAATCCGAGTCCAAAGGCGCCAAACCCGGTGAATTGGTTTTAGTGGAGGTTGCCGGATCGGGGCGCGCTGGAAGATCTCGAGGCCAAGTTATCGATCGTGTTCACGACGCCAACATCACAAAGGCGTTAAGCCTGATCGCCATTCACAGTCACGGTCTTCCCCATGAATGGTCTGCAGCAGTTCTTAACGAGGCTGAACGGAGCGGACCGGTCAAGCTAGGTAAACGGGATGATCTCAGGGACATCCCTTTGGTTACGATCGATGGGGAGGATGCGCGGGACTTTGATGACGCCGTGTGGGCAAAACTTGACACAAAGGCCGACAACAAAGACGGATGGCACATCGTTGTCGCCATCGCTGATGTCTCCTGGTACGTGCGACCGGGGTCCGCTCTGGACAAAGCAGCGTACGAAAGAGGCAATTCGACCTATTTCCCTGACCGGGTTGTGCCCATGTTACCGGAAGCCCTGTCTAACGGTTGGTGTTCTCTTAAGCCGGCTGAAGATAGGCCTTGTATGGCTGTACATCTCTGGATCGACCGCAACGGTGTGCTCAAGCGCCACAAGTTCGTCCGCGCCTTAATGCGATCAGCCGACAGGCTCACCTATAGCCAGGTTCAAGAGGCCTTTGATGGCCATCCCGATGCCACCACGACCGCTTTGCTGGATCCTGTTGTGAAGCCTTTGTATGGCGCTTTTGCATGCCTTGAGAAAGCGCGCCGAAAACGGGGCGCGTTAGAGCTCGACATTCCCGAGCGTAAGATAGACCTCGATGATGACGGCCGGATGACGGGAGTAACACCGCGTCCCCGTTTGGCAAGTCATCAACTCATCGAAGAGTTTATGATCTTGGCCAACGTTGCGGCGGCAAATACTCTTCAGCAAAAGAAAGCGCCTGGTCTATACCGCGTCCATGAAGCGCCGGACCCCGAACGCATTAATGACTTGCGCCTTACGCTTCAAAGCATGGATCTTAATTTGACACCCGCAGGGTCGCTTAAAGCAAAAATGTTCAACCGGGTGTTAGAGGCCGTGCGTGGGGATGCAACGGAACAGCTTATCAACATGTTGATTTTGCGGGCCCAGTCGCAGGCACGATACGAAGCGGTGAACCTCGGCCATTTTAGTTTGTCCTTGGGTCAATACACACACTTTACGTCGCCCATTCGCCGCTACTCGGATTTGATTGTCCATCGGGCGCTGATCACCACGCTTAAGCTTGGTCAAGGTGGTTTTAAAGAGGCTCACGCACCGGACCTGAACGACATTGCCGACCATATTTCGGCCACCGAGCGCCGTTCCGTTGCTGCCGAACGGGAAACCATTGACCGGTTCACCGCAGCTTTCCTTGAGGACCGGGTTGATGCAGAGTTTTCAGGTACGATCAGTGGCGTCAGCCGGTTCGGCGTTTTCGTCACTCTGACCGACACCGGCGCCGACGGGCTTCTTCCCATCAAACGGCTGCCCAATGATTTTTACGATGTTTTTGAGGACCGTCACGCCCTCTGCGGACGAGCAACGGGTAAAGTTTTTGCGGTAGGAGACCCGATGACGGTCAAGCTGGTTGAAGCCGAAGCCATATCTGGAAGCCTGATCTTCGATTTCCTTGACCATACCGCTCTGAGGGATAAATCAACGCTGCGTCCACCGGGCCGTCCCCGTAGACCCAAGAAACGTGGCCGATCGCCGCCATCCACACGGACTAAGCGTGGAAAAATAGGTCATCAATTCAATTAATTGATGCCGATCCGGCCCCGGCCTCTTATGATTGTGGCGTCTAGGGTCACCGCGCTATAGGTCTTCGGTTCATGTGGCATGTGTTTAAACGATCAGCGCGAAAAATAACCACGGCAACCTTTGCCGTGGCCTTCCTTTCGGGATGCGCCTCTTCATCAATCGTCACCGACGGTAACTGGCCGCGAGACCGCAGGGTCGTCGAAGGGTTTGATATTGGTGAATCAAGCCGGGTGCTGAACCACGGCCTGAAACAGATCGAAGCACGGGCACTGACCCAGCCGCTCATTGGGCGGTTTGTCCTCACTGGACTTCAAGGTCTTTCAGATATCGAGCCGCTCCTCACCCTCGTGGATACGGGCGACCGTGTGCAGACCTATGTCGGTCCGGAACTGACATCAGACCTGCCACGGCCGCCAAACAGCAATGTTGAAGCGTGGGTCAGCCTGTTTCAGGGCACAGTGGTTGGTATCAGAAGAAAATCAGCGCTTATGAGACGTGCGGATCTGGAAGAGATCTATTACGCCTTTTTCGATACAGCCCTTGAGGACCTTGACCCTTACTCGCGATATGCAGGGCGTCTGCAAGCCCGCGCCAATCGGGAAACCCGTAACGGGTTCGGCGGCGTCGGAATGCGCTATGTGGAAGAGGATCTCGGCATCCGCGTCACCGGATTGCAGAAGAATGCTCCGGCCTACCGTGGAGGCGTCAGATTGGGTGATGTGATTACCCACATTGACGGCAATTCAGCGGCCTTGAAACGGCGTTGGACGGTGCGTCGCATGTTGCGTGGACCAATCGGTACGAAGACATCCTTGACCATCATCCGCGAAAAACTGGGTCAAGCTGCCCGCACCAACATCACCCGCAGTCTAATCGTTCCACAAACTGTGGAAACTTCGGTGAAGGACAACATCGCCATAGTTAAAATTCACAGCTTTAATCAACAGACGGCCCAAACCGTCAATGCTGAACTCAGTCAAGTGCTTACGTCCGGCACTCAAGTTGATGGTGTGATTTTGGATCTGCGCGGTGATCCCGGAGGATTGCTGGATCAGGCGGTGACCGTGACTGATTTATTCTTGGAAACGGGTAGGATCGTGTCTACCCGCGGGCGGCACCCTGAGTCCATCCAAAGATACCAAGCGTTTGAAGGAGACGTCACGCAAGGTCTACCCATTGTCGTAATGGTAGACAGCCGCTCGGCTTCGGCAGCGGAAATCGTCGCTGCAGCCATTCAGGACAGTGGCAGAGGGCTGATCCTTGGCACGTCTTCCTACGGCAAAGGGACCGTGCAAACGGTCATCCGGCTTCCCAATGACGGGGAGATCACATTGACCTGGTCACGGTTTCATACGCCCGATGGATATGCCATTCAGGATCTTGGTGTGCTGCCCTTTGTTTGCACCAGCGGAATAGAAGGATCTGTTGATGAGGCGTTGGACGATTGGCGGCTGTCCGCGAGTCAGATTGCCGATATCAAAGCACAGTGGCGCACAGTGGCCCCAGAGGACATCCAAACGCGCTCCAAGCTGAGAAGCCGATGCCCGGCAGAAATCCGTCCCGACACGTCTATCGACCTCGACCTGGCGCAGAACCTCGTTTCCAATCCCATACTGTACGCTCAGGCGTTGGGATTGACGGCCACGACAGAAGCCCAAAGCGGCCAGGAATAGAGCCGTTTTCGGCATCAGTACCGCCGGGGGGTTGACACCCTAAGGGGCCAGAGTATGTTGCCGCGCTTCACAGTTTTGCTCCTTACGGAGATCGACCATGGCCAAACCGGCAACCATTCAGATTAAGCTCGAAAGCACCGCTGGGACCGGGTACTTCTACACGACCAAGAAAAACCCCAGAACCATGACGGACAAGCTTGAATTGAAGAAATATGATCCAAAAGCGCGCAAGCATGTGATCTTCAAGGAAACGAAGATCAAATAGACTTAGAAATCAAAACGCATAATCCGCCCCGCCATTAGGATGACATGGCGGGGTTTTTATTTTCTTTGCACACTGTGAGGGATCTAGTGTGCCTCTATATACTTGGAAATGGTCTGGAGGAAACTGGCGACAGAAATCGGTTTGGCAATATATCCATCGCAACCACCATCCCTGATTTTTTCTTCGTCACCTTTCATGGCAAATGCGGTCACGGCAATGACCGGTATTTCTTTTAGATCATCATCTGCCTTAAGCATTTTGGTGATTTCTAATCCTGAGATTTCGGGCAGCTGAATATCCATGAGGATGAGGTCAGGACGCTGCTTGCGCGTCATTTCCATAACCTGCCGGCCGTCCTTCGTTTGAAGCGTCGAATAGCCATGCGCTTCAAGAAGGTCGTTGAACAATTTCATGTTCAAGTCGTTATCTTCAACGATCAGAATCGTTTTGGACATTCAGATCAGCCCCTGCAATGAATGGTGGGAACACTCGCTCCGAACCACACGTATAACAGTTTCGACTACAAGCATTTACACCATGCCATCGGCAAAAAAAACAAGAGGTACCAGACAGATACAGTAATTCCGCCCATATGGATTATAGTCGCCGGACCTATGGCAAGCGAACGCTGTTCATGACCACAAAGCATGAGTCCCTATGATCGCAGAAGAACCCCTACTCAGACCGGTCCTGTTTATCGGGCTGGTCGCCTTGTTTGCCTCGGTTGAGGCGCTTCGCCCTAAGCGTGTGCGACTGCACGCGCGGGTGGCGCGATGGATTGGCAATATTGGTGTGCTGGCAGTGGGCACGGTCGTCGCCAGGATCATTCTGCCTATCGTTCCGGTTGGCGCAGCGTTATGGGCTGTGGAAAATGAGATTGGTATATTTACTCTGATACCTGCACCGGCCTTCTTAGAGGGCGTGGTTGTCTTTCTCCTTCTCGATATGCTGATCTATTTTCAGCATCGGATTTTTCACCATGTGCCAATGCTGTGGCGCGTTCACCGCATGCACCATACCGATCTGGATTTTGACGTAACAACGGGTATCCGGTTCCACCCCATCGAAATTCTTATTTCGCTGTCGATAAAAGTCGCGGCCGTGGTGGCTTTGGGCGCTTCTCCGCTGGTGGTGCTGATCTTTGAAATCGCACTCAACGGTACATCCCTGTTCAATCACGCCAATCTGGCGCTTCCGGCTGGATTGGACAAGTTTCTTAGGCTTTTTATCGTCACACCGGATATGCACCGGGTCCACCACTCGGTCCTTGAGCAGGAAACCAACAGCAATTTCGGTTTTAATTTGCCCTGGTGGGATTACCTGTTCCGGACCTACAGACCACAGCCGGAAATGGGTCACGACGGTATGACCATTGGACTGCCTATCTTCCGGGACAACCGGGCAATCAGCCTCGGTCAGCTGCTCCTGCAACCGTTCCTGAAGTCCGATGGAACGAAAGCCGAAGACGGCGAAACCCGTTCGCCGTCTTGACCAATTAGGCTGGGGCAGCGAGAAGCGCCATGGGCTCCGCGGTGCTGGCGTCCATGGCTGCCACGGCGTCCTTCATTGCTTTCTGTAGTTTTTCGAAGGCCCGGTTCTCAATCTGCCGCACCCGTTCCCGGCTGATACCGTATTCTTCGCCCAGTTCTTCGAGTGTCTTTGGATCTTCAGAAAGGCGCCGCTCTTCAATAATGTGACGTTCGCGAGCATTCAATTCGTCCAGCGCATCATTCAGAAGAGCATGGCCAACCGTCCGCTCTTCTTCGTCGGCAAGGATCGTTTCCTGATCCGGTGCATCGGAGGCCAGAAGGTCTATTCGGTCGATGTCACCATCCTCACCCACCGGCACGTTGAGGGACGCATCGGATCGCGACAACCGGCCATTCATGTCGAAAACCGCTTGGCTGTCCACATCAAGACGGTCTGCAATTTCCTCCGCAACCTGCTGGGTCAGGTCCGCGTCATCATAGATGTTGAGCTTGGCCTTGAGTTTTCGCAGATTGAAAAACAGTTTCTTCTGCGCCGCCACAGTTCCGACCTTCACCAATGACCAGGAATTGAGCACATATTCGTTGATGGCGGCTTTGATCCACCACATGGCATAGGTGGCCAACCGGAAACCTCTGTCCGGGTCAAATTTCTTGACCGCGCGCATGAGCCCGACATTGCCTTCGGAAATGAGGTCGGCGACGGGCAGGCCATAATAGCGATAGCCCATGGCGATCTTGGCCACCAGACGCAGATGGCTGGTGACGAGTGTGTGCGCAGCGTCCGTGTCGTCGTGTTCAACCAAGCGCTTGGCGAGCATGAACTCCTCTTCTTTTTCAAGAAGCGGGAATTTCTTGATCTCGTCCAAGTAGGCCGAAAGTCCGCGATCAGACGCGAGTACGGGAAGAGTTTTGGTTGTCATTTTTGTTTCCTTTACACAGATCAATGCGTGGCCGCCGTATCAGACGGACAGCGCGTTTCGTTCAACCGCACGCCTTCAGGGCGCGCAGACGTCCTTCGGTCTCGTGTATGGAAAGCAGGGCCGTGCTAGGGCAATCATCGTCACATCCTCCTTGAGCAACATGACCGTTCAGTTGTGGTCCACCTTTTGGTCGAACCGGTTGGCTGGCCTCCTTGAGGAGCACCAGTGATGGAGAGAATAGTAGTAAATACTGCCGATTTTGTAAATATATATTAGACATAGCTTATATGCAGGAAATGCAGAGGATGTCCATAAGTTATTGATTAATAATAATAATTCTCCACGCTCCGGGGCAGCCACGGTCTCATAGTCCCTGAAATGTCACGGGCCTTGCTGTTTCGTTTTGCCAACCCATGGGCTAGGGTTCGCGCGCACCTGACTGAGAAAAAAGGGACCTTTGTGTCTTCCATCCCTTCCCCCAAGCAGGCGTCAGCATCCGGTACCCAGCGCGCTTTCGTCATTGACCAATTTCGAGCGGTTCGCGCCGAGACGGAAAATCTCGCCGCCCCGCTTTCTGGCGAAGACCAAAATCTACAGTCCATGCCCGATGCCAGTCCGGTCAAATGGCACCGGGCCCACACCACGTGGTTCTTCGAGACTTTCGTTCTCGAACCTCATAACGCCGACTACGAATGCTTTGAGTCCGAGTACGTCTACTTATTCAATTCCTATTACCAAGCCGTCGGGCCCCGGCACCCCCGCCCGCGCCGCGGTATGCTCAGCCGACCCGATACGGAGACCATCGGTGCCTACCGGACCCATGTTAATGAAGCGGTGCTGGCACTCATTGACAAGGCGGACAGCAACCTGTGGAAAACTATTTGTCCATTGATCATTTTGGGTTTGCACCATGAGCAACAACATCAGGAACTCATCCTTATGGATATCCTGCATGGCTTGTCTTGCAATCCTTTGGAACCACGGTATGCCGGCACCATTCCGCTGCCCACGCATGACCCGGTCGATCTTGACTGGGTCACTTTCAGTGGCGGCCTTGTCCAAATCGGGCACGATGATGCGGCGGACGACACTGCTTTTCATTTTGATAATGAATGTCCGCAGCACACCGTTCATCTCAACCCGTTTCGCCTGGCCAACAGACTGGTCACCAATGAAGAATGGATCGCCTTTATTGACGACGGCGGATACGAACGGCCGGAACTTTGGCTTTCGGACGGTTGGGATGTCGTCCAGGAAGAAAATTGGAAGGCGCCGCTTTATTGGCGCAAGGAAGAGGATCAATCCTGGTCATCGTTCACCTTGCGCGGCCGCCAGCCCATCAGCGGCCATTCACCCGTCTGTCATGTCAGCTATTATGAAGCCGATGCTTATGCGACGTGGGCAGACAAGCGCCTACCCACGGAAGCCGAATGGGAGGTTGCGGCGAGAACCATCGCGCCATCAGGCAATCTGTTGAACCACGGCGCTTTACGTCCCTTACCCCCGAAAAAGGTGAACGGGCTCCTGCAATTGTTCGGTGACGTTTGGGAATACACCCAGTCTCCCTATACACCCTATCCTGGTTTCAAGGCCAACGCCGGCGCGATCGGCGAATACAACGGAAAATTTATGTCCAATCAGATGGTGTTACGCGGCGGCTGTTGCGCGACCCCTGACGGGCATATCCGGGCGACCTACCGGAATTTCTTCTATCCCCATCAACGCTGGATGTTCTCGGGGCTCAGACTGGCAGACGATGTGGAACAATGAGCACGATCGTTAAGCAGTCTGGTGAAAAACAGGATCCAGAGAAGATAGCCGACTCCGAATTCCTGCAAGACGTGATCGATGGGCTGTCTCAATCGCAAAAAAGAATTGCACCCAAGTACTTTTACGATGCCCAAGGATCTGAACTGTTCGATCAAATTTGTGAGTTGGAAGAGTACTATCCAACCCGAACGGAAATTGGCCTGCTCAAAGATCGTGCGGATGAGATAGCCGGTATCATCAGTGGACAACACTTAATTGAATTCGGATCCGGTTCCAGTACCAAAGTCCGCATTCTGCTCGACGCCGCTACCCGTTTGGCGAGTTACGTTCCGGTCGATATATCGAAAGACCACTTGTATGCCTCGGCCGAAGCGATAGCCAAAGACTATCCTGGTCTGGAGGTGCTCCCCATTTGTGCCGATTTCACCCAACCCTTCGACCTCCCAGAAAAGCTCGATGCTGGAACGCGGGTGGCGTTTTTTCCTGGGTCAACCATTGGCAATTTTTCGCGCAAGGAAGCTGAGAATTTCTTGGCGATGACGGCGGATATCTTGGGTGATGGCGGGGGAATGGTGATCGGTGTCGACCTCAAAAAAGACCCAGACATTCTCAACGCGGCTTACAATGACGACGATGGGGTTACGGCTGATTTCAACCTCAATCTTCTTAAACGCATCAATCGCGAATTAGACGGCACCTTTGAGCTCGACAACTTTTCCCACGAAGCCCATTACAATGAGAAAAAAGGTCGAATAGAAATGCATTTGGTGAGCGACAAAGACCAAAGTGTATCTGTGGACGGCCACGTGTTTCACTTTAAACAGGATGAAAGCATCCATACGGAAAATTCACATAAATACGATATTGATGAATTCCAGGATTTAGGACGTGACGCCGGCTTCATTGCCGAAAAGACATGGACAGATGACGACCATCTTTTCAGTGTCCATTACCTTAAAGTGGCTGCGTAACGGGACTACCTATTGGCGTCGGCAGCACAATCGACACACAGCGGTTCCGCCGGATCTGATTTGAGCCTGCCAACCGCGATGTCTTCGTCACAACTAACGCAGTAGCCGTAATCGCCCGAATTCATTCTTTCCAGTGCCGCTTCAATGCGGGTGAGTTCAACATCTCTCCGGCGTTGAGCCGCCAAAGCCATTTCCCGCTGTTGCAACGCGTCCATGCGGGACAATCTTCCCTGCAGATAACGTAGAAAGTTTTTCGCACATTTATTGGGTTGGTGGCCCCTGATCTGGTTAGGTTGGTTTTGCGGAATCAACGGACCCAGAACGAAGGAGCCACCATGAAGGAAGATAGCACGAAGCCGTTGTCGAACGTTATCAGGATTGACGACGATCGCATCCAGGATCACCTGGGGAAGATCGTGCGCGGCAGCGTGGAGGTCTATCCGCAAGCCCGCTGGCAGCGCTGTGTGGTGCACTGGTACAGGAACGTCTTCTCTCACGTGCCCTCCACCAAGGTGCGCGAGGTGGCCCACATGCTCAAGGCCATCCATGCCCAGGAAGACCGGGCGGCGGCCCGCGCCAAGGCCGATGAGGTCATCGCCAAGCTCAAGGGCATGCGGCTATCGAAGGCCGCCCAACTGGTGGAAGAGACCGTCGATGAGACCGTGGTGTACTACGCCTTCCCGGACGAGCATTGGCGGCGTATCCGCACCAACAATCCGCTTGAGCGGCTGATGCGCGAGATCAGGCGGCGGACCCGCGCGGTCGGCGCATTCCCGGACGGCGAAAACGCCCTCAACCTGGCCGTGGCCAGGTTGAGGCACATCGCGGGAACCAAATGGTCCGCCAAACGATACCTCAACATGAAACTGCTCAAGGAAAAAACGATGATCGCCTGACCGGATCAGACCACCAGCCCAAACAAATGTGCGAAAGATTCTGGACACTACCTCCCTGCATGGCCTGGTCGAGTTCCACCGGCGCCCGGTCGTCAGAGGTCGATAGGGTGGATTCGAGAAGTTCGGCTTGCGGTTCCTCAAGCTGCTTACGCAGAGCCTTGAGGTTGAGCTTCGGTTTACTGGGCATAACGGTAAAGCCTAATCAAGGCATGACCCCGAGGTAAAGCACACCCGATTAAGACCCTGAAAATTCAGTCCAAATTCAATGTTTCAAAGCAAGATCGGCAAGTTGGGTGGCCGTGGGAATGACTTCTGGCACGGTTGAGGCAGCGCCGGCTTGTTCCAGATCTCTTGCATGATCCGCATCGCGTGCCCGGGCATAGACCGTCAAGTCCGGCAGTATGTATTTCACCACGTTGATAATCTGAATTGCCTTGCGAGGATCATCAATCGCGATGACGAGGGCGCGGGCGCGGTCAAGGCCAATGGCGTAGAGCACTTCCAGTCGTGTTGCGTCCCCGAAATAGACTTGAATACCCTGTTGGCGTGCTGATGCGATGGCATGCGGGTCCATATCCAGGCCAACGTATGTACGCCCTGCATCTTCCATGGCTGCAGCGATCATCATGCCCACTCGTCCAATGCCAACAATGACAAAATGGTCAGATAGGTCTTCTAGTTCCTCTAGCGCTTCATCTACGTTGACGGCTGTTGCACGTTCCCATCGCCGAATGGCGGCGTCAAGCAACCGCACCAAAATGGGAGTGAGCAACATGGAAAGGGCGACGGTAACCGAAATGATTTGGACGAGGGGATTTGAGACAAGACCTGAACTTAAAGCCGCAGCCATAATTACGAAGGCAAATTCACCGCCCTGAGCAACATAAAGCCCCGTCTCTGCCGCTTCCGCATAAGGGCAGCCCCAAGCCCGGGCGATAACGAACATAACGATAGCCTTGATGGCCATGAGCCCAGCGACAAAGATGAAGATATCTCCACGGCGTTCCTCAATCAGGTCGATATCGATGCCCATGCCCACACCCATGAAAAACAAGCCCAGCAACAAACCGCGGAAAGGCTGTATTTCGGCCGACACTTGATGACGGAACGGGGTATCTGCGAGCAACATACCGGCGAGAAAAGCACCAAAGGCCAGCGATAGCCCCCCCAGTTCCGTCAACCCGGCAGCGGCGAGAAGCACGAGCAACGTAAACCCGGAAAAAATATCTGTGTTTCTGAGCGATCCAATGGTGACGAACAGCCGCACCAGAAGCCATCGACCCAAACCAAGAATGACAGCAACAGCCGCCACCATTTTGACAAGAGCCAGGCCAATCACTTCGGGGAACGTTCCTGTTCCCGTGCCAATGGCCACTACAACGGCCAGAATCGGTCCGACCGCCAAATCCTGCATGAGTAAAACGCCAAAGACGTTGCGACCCATACGCGTGGGCAGGCGCCCTTGGTCCGCAAGCAAGGCCAAAACCACAGTGGTGGAAGACAAAGACAAGGCGATGCCCATAATCGCCGCTTCGCGCAAACCCAGGTTGAGCCACAACGCTACGGCGATCATGACAGCCGTGGTGAATATGATTTGCGCCAGCCCAAAACCGAAGACCGGTCCGCGCATAACGCGAATCCGGTCAAAAGGAAGTTCTAGACCGATAATGAAAAGGAGAAAAACAACCCCGAACTCACCGAGAAGGGTGATTGCTTCCGTATTTGTAACGAGGCCTAGGCCAAAGGGGCCGACCAAGGCGCCGGCGCAGAGATAACCGAGCACTGCGCCAAGCCCAAGACGCTGGAAAACAGAAACCGTAACAACGGCTCCAGCGAGCAGGACAATGATTTGGGCAAGAATTTGATGTTCGGACAAAAGTTGGTTTCAGATTAGCCGTGTTTAAGTGTTTCCAAAGGATACACCAGGATCATGCGTTACCCTAGCGGCTCGCAATAATGGTTATCTCCACGAGAAACTCGGGTGACGCCAATTTTGCTTCGACCGTGGTACGTGCGGGACAGGCACCCACGGGAACCCATTTTTTCCAGACCTCGTTCATTTCTGAGAATGTGGAGATATCAGCAAGGTAAATGGTCGCAGAAAGAATGCGCGTCTTCTGGGACCCCACTGTGGCGAGCAGAGCGTCAATCTTATCTAAAATCCCCTGCGTCTGACCGGCAACGGTATCAGCGTCAGATGACACCTGCCCTGCGCAATACACCGTTTCCCCATGAATAATGGCTTGGCTCATGATTTCGCCAACATCTTTACGGTCAATCTGCATTGCGACTCTCCTTCACTGCCGTTTCCACTTCAGCCCGGTGTGTTAGTGGATTTGTTCCTTCGTTTTCCTGAATTGAATTTTCGGCCAATCCTCTTCGGCTTTACCCATGTGCCAGGCGTTGCGCGCTAAAAAGACTACGTCTCCATCGTGATCTTCGGCGATGCTTGCTTCATTCTTGTCGACAAACTGTTTCACCAGGGCAGGATCATCGGCGGCAATCCACCGGGCCGTATACAGTTCTGTTGTCTCAAAATGAACGGGCACTTCATATTCGGTCCGGATCCGGTCTGCCACCACCTCAAACTGGAGCACACCGACAACACCGACAATCCAATCGGACCCGATGCGGGGTTTAAATACGCTGGCCGCACCTTCTTCCGCAAGCTGCTGCAATGCCCTGCCCAGATGTTTGGCTTTCATGGGATCCTCAGGACGAGCAATCTGTAGGAGTTCCGGCGCAAAGCTGGGAATGCCGGTGAAATGCAGCGTTTCCCCTTCAGTAAGTGCATCACCGATCCGGAGATTGCCATGATTGGGGATGCCGATAACGTCGCCAGGCCAGGCTTCTTCCGCCGTTCCGCGATCTTGCGCCAGAAACAAAACCGGATTGTGAATTGTCAACGTCTTTCCCGAACGCACATGCAACAGTTTCTGACCTTTTTTGAAATGCCCGGCACTCATGCGAAAAAAGGCAATACGGTCGCGGTGCTTGGGGTCCATGTTGGCTTGGATCTTAAAGACAAATCCCGAAACTTTTTCCTCGTTGGGTGTCACACCCCGCTCCAAAGTAGCCCGCTCCTGGGGCGGCGGTGCGTGAAGTGTTAGTCCGTCTAAGAGTTCCTGCACACCGAAATTGTTGACGGCACTGCCGAACCAGACTGGGGTTTGTGTCCCTTCCAGATAGGCATCCCGGTCAAATGGCGGGCACAAACCACGCACCATTTCCACCTCTTCCCTGAGCTTGGCGACGGCGTCAGCTGGTAACAGCTCTTCCAGTTTTGGATCGTCGAGCCCCGAACACACAGTCCCCTCGTCGGGCCGTTCTCCTTTGGACCGCGCGATCAGGACAAGCCGGTCGTTGAGCAAATCGTAACAGCCGAGAAAATGCCGCCCCATGCCGATGGGCCAGCTTGCCGGTGAGACATCGAGGGCCAAGCGCTGCTCAATTTCGTCAAGCAGGTCGAACGGGTCCTGGCCATCTCTATCCATTTTGTTGATGAACGTGGCGATGGGCATATCCCGCAAACGGCACACCTCAAAAAGTTTGAGCGTCTGCGATTCGATGCCTTTGGCACAGTCCATCACCATAACCGCGGAATCCACGGCCGTAAGCGTGCGGTAAGTGTCTTCGCTGAAATCCTCGTGGCCTGGCGTATCTAACAGATTGAACGTGCAACCGTCGTAGTCATAGGTCATGACCGACGACGCCACGGAAATGCCCCGCTCCTTTTCAACCTTCATCCAGTCGGAGCGTGCACGACGCCGCTCACCTTTGGCCTTGACCGCACCAGCCAACTGAATGGCACCGCCAAAGAGCAGCAGTTTCTCTGTCAGTGTAGTTTTTCCGGCATCCGGGTGGGATATGATTGCAAAAGTCCGGCGCCGGGCCACTTCTTCCTTAAGCGCGCCCATTCTTCTGTCTTTAGTTATGATTACTATTGTTCAGCCGCGTGAGCTAAGGGCGACGTTTACGTCATCTGACCAAAACGTTCAATCGAAACAGTCAGCTGTTAAGCGCCTATCTTGGCCTGGATGCTGGAGCTGGACGTGGTGTGTTCAAATTTCAGCTTCTGGTCAGGCTTGGCATAGTGGAAGCATCCGTGGGCCATGAGTGCTGATTCATGAAAACCTGAGAGAATGAGCTTCAATTTTCCGGGATAGTTGCACATATCGCCGATGCAGAAGATTCCAGGCTCCGATGTCTCGAACTTTTCCGTATCCACGGCAATACGGTTTTTGTCCATGTTGATGCCCCAGTCGGCAATGGGACCCAGCTTCATGGTCAGCCCGTAAAAAGCCAGTATGCAGTCACAGGGCACGTGGTATTCTTCGTCGTTTTCCTTGCTCTTCAATGTGACCGATTCAATCTGACCGTCGGTGCCATTGACCTTGGGAATGTCGGCGACATGAACGGTCAGCTTACCTTCGGCCTCCAGCGCACGCATTTTATCGACAGAATCCTGCATGGCTCGGAATTCAGCGCGGCGATGCACGAGGTGCATGCTTTCGACATGGGGATTGAGAGCGAGAACCCAATCCAAAGCGGAGTCACCACCGCCTGCGATCAATAAGTTCGTTCCTTTGAACTGATCCATCTTGCGCACGGCATAGAACAGCGATTTGTTTTCAAATGGATCAATGCCTTGGATCTTGGGTTTTTTGGGCGTGAAACTGCCACCACCGCCGGCAATGCAGACCACGGGCGCTTCAACGACAATGCCCATGTCGGTGGTCAGGCGCCAATGTCCGTTATCGAGTTTCGTAAGGCTGTCCGCCATCTGATTGAAATGCATGACCGGATTGAACGGTTCGATCTGCTTCATCAGGTCCTCGGTCAATTCCTGACCGGTGACTTTCAAACGGCTGGGTATATCGAGAATAGGTTTCTCTGGATAAAGCTCCGCACATTGCCCCCCGGGGCGGTCGAGAATATCGATGACGCAGCACTCAAGCCCCAGCAGGCCCAATTCAAATACCGCAAATAGACCGACCGGACCTGCTCCAATAATGACGACGTCGGTCTTTATTACGTCCTCTGCGACTTCAGCTGCTTCCGCCATGCTGCGGCTCTCCTCCAAACAAATAACGAGCCCGGCCGATCCCGGGCTCCACGACAAAGGACCTCACACTCCTAGGAGGGTTGGCCCGAATGATAATTAGACCAGTCTTCCGGTGTATCCAGGTCCGTCAGGACGGCAATATCTCCAAATTCGACTTCGTAGACAAGGTCCTCGTAATCACCGATGAGATGGCGGGCGCCGACATCGCCCTTGACGCCTGCGATGAGGTCAAAAAACCGCTGTGCCCAGAGGACCGGATTGCCCCGCTTGCCCTGGTGGACGGGTACGCCTATGGCACGGCCACCGTCGGGGTCAAATTCACTGATCAACGCGTTTAAGTGTTCGGCGCCGATGTCCGGCATATCCCCGAGACAAACGAGCGCTCCGTCAACCGTATCGGACAAGGCACTCAAGCCCCGTTGGAGCGAAGTGGACAAGCCGTTTTCATAGTCAGGGTTGTGAACGATGCGAACCGCTTGACCATCAAGCGCCTGCCGCACAGCTTTTTCGTCATGGCCGGTGACCACGACAACGTCTTCAGCATCAGACTCGAGAACTGCCGCCACGGTCCTGCGAATGAGGGGTTTGCCATCGACTGTATTGAGGAGTTTATTGACTCCCCCCATACGACGGGATTGGCCTGCCGCCAGAATAATGGCTGCAATCTTTGGTTTGTCTGTCACGCCTTCATCTTGACGGACAGCGTCTTCCCGCGGCAATGGCCGCGCTGGACTGTCAACCAAAAGACCGCCCACACCAAGCGCCATTATGTCCTCGGGCTTAACCTCAATGCCTGCGGCGAAACGATCCAGAATCCAGTCTATTCCATTGAGTTTTGGAGACCTGGCACATCCAGGTAGGACAAGCACGGGAACGGAGTCATAGTCTGCAAGCAGCATGAGGTTGCCCGGGTCCACGGGCATGCCGAAATGAACGATTGAACCGCCAGCCGCTTGGATTCCCGACGGCACTACATCTGCACGGTCAACCGTCACCGACGCACCGACGACAACAATCAGGTCCGGTGACGTCTGCATCGCCTTTATTAGGGTTTCCGCCACACCATTTGCTGCATGATCACAGTGCAACACAGTATCAATGGAGCCGTTCACCGAAGCGACGCGTTGTCGTGTCAGTTCCGTAGTTTTTTCTATGACGGACGGTTTCAGCGAGGACGTTGTCGTATTGATGAGCGTGACCGACCTGGAATGAAAGGGTTGAACGTCAATCGCTTTAGCCGCTGCAGCGCTGACACTTTCCATGGTCGAAGCACCGACGGCAAAGGGAATGATCTTGATTGTCGCAATAACTTGCCCTTTGGTGACTTTTGCCAGGTCAGGCAGTGTTGCAATCGTTACGGACTCGTCCACCGCGTTAATGCTTTTGATGACGTTGCCATCGATGACCACCAATCCGGGTTCACCCGCAATAAGGTTACAACGTCCCGTGAAAGCACGTGATGTGAAAACGTTTTTACCCGAGACCGCTTGAGCGATGGTGGCTGCCGCTTCATCCTCATGGACATCGCCAGGTTCGAGCCTGGCCGCGATAACTGTTTGGATGTTTTGTTCACCCAGAGTGCGACAGTCATCCTCTGAAAGTTTTCGGCCTTTCTTAAAGGTTACACCGTCAGTGTGAATCTTATGGGCTAGGATTGCGTCAACGGCATCGGCAACGGAAATTTCACCAAACTTCATAGCGCCGGCCGCTTATTGGGATAACCCGGCCCGTCGGGTCTCAATGACTTGCCCGAGAATGGCGACGGCGATTTCAGCGGGTGTTTTTGCGCCAATATCCAGCCCGACCGGGCCTTGAATGCGCTCAAGGTCCTCTTCGCTGAAACCTTCCGCCTTTAGTCGGCTTAACCGCTTGGCGTGGGTGCGCTTGCTCCCGAGAGAACCAATATAGAAGGCAGGAGACTGCAAGGCGGCAGCCAGGGCCGGGTCGTCGAGTTTGGGGTCGTGGGTGAGCGTGACCATAGCCGTGCGGTGGTCCAGCCCCAGCTGCTTCATACCCTCGTCCGGCCATTCGGTGATGCTGTGAACATCCGTCAATTGGCCGGCTTTGACGAAAGACTCCCTTGGATCAATCACCGTCACATCGAATCCGGCCAGCCGCGCCATAGGGGCAAGCGCCTGGGTAATATGCACGGCACCAACAATAGCCATCTTCAGTGGTGGGCCGTAAACCCGGACAAAAAGGGTGCTGTCTTCAATCGGTCCCGACAGATCGTTAGTCATCATGCGGGCGACGGCCTGGGTTTCCAATTCATTGAGCGCAAGGTCGCCGATTGTGTCACCGTTTATCAGCATCGCTTGTGCGCCCGTATCCGTATTGGTCACGACGGCACAACTGATTTCGGCGTCGAGCGCTTTCTCCAAGGCGACAAAAAGATCGGCCTTCACTCCACTTTCTCCACATAGACATGGACTTTGCCGCCACAGGCGAGGCCAACCTCCCAGGCCATGTCATTGGTAACTCCGAATTCCAGGGTTTCCGACTTGCCGGTGCGTATGACCTCCCTGCCCGCCTCGATGACGGCTCCTTCGATGCAGCCTCCGGAAACGGATCCGGCAAAGTCACCGTCTTCGTTCATGGCCAAATGACTGCCCACAGGCCGCGGCGATGACCCCCAGGTCTGAATCACGGTTGCCAGCGCAACCGCTTTGCCATCAGAGCGCCAAGACGCCAAGTGACGGATGGGTTCAATGTCGAGGTCTTGCATCGGGTGATCGTCCCTCAAGCGTGCGCGGCTGCCGACCATCGGGCCGAGGTATCCAAACTTGACAACGCGTCGGCCAGCGCAGTGAGACTTTCCAAATTATGAACGGGTCTGAACTCGTCGACATAGGGCAACATGGCTTTCACACCCGCGGACTTGGGCTCAAATGCATCGAACCGCAACAAAGGGTTCAACCAGATGAGCCGCCGGCATGACTTTTGCAGTCGAGCCATTTCATGAGCAAGTCCTTCTCCGCCTTCCCGGTCAAGGCCGTCAGTGATCAATAGGACGACGGCCCCCTGCCCCAAAACACGGCGGGACCAATGGCGGTTGAATTCACCGAGCGTGGCACCGATGCGTGTCCCCCCTGACCAGTCGGACACGGCGGAAGCGACCCGTGATAACGCATCGTCCGGATCCTTGTACGCGAGGTGACGGCTGACGTTGGTGAGGCGCGTTCCAAATAAAAAAGTATGCACGCGATCCCGGTCGTTGGTCACCGCGTGGAGAAAATGCAGCAACATGCGCGCATACGATTCCATGGAGCCGGAAATATCGCACAGGACTGTCAAGGGGGGATGGCGCCGCACCCGCCGCTTGCGCTTGAGATCGATGAGACCGCTAGAGCGAATGGTATTACGCAGGGTCGCCCGCATATCAATCCGTCGGCCGGTTGCGTGTGGCTGAAACCTCCGGTTCGGCACTTCTGGAATGGGTAATTTGAGCTTCTCCATCACCTGCTTGATTAAAGCCACTTCCTCGGTTGACATGGTCTCAAAGTCCTTTGAGCGCAGGTGTTCCATTGCTGACCAAGTGTCACGGGAATCAAATGTGACTTCCGTTTCTTCACGCTGCCGCAGTTCCCCAAGACCGGCACCCGCCAACGCTTCGGCAACACGGCGCGGTAGAGCTTCGGGTTCGGTATCGGATGTTGGGTCGGTAATGTCTTCGAGACCGTCAGGAAGCGCGTCGTGTAACGGTCGCGACGTCCAGAACTTGGCAAAGATGAGCCGAAAGAGATCGGACTGGCTGTGCCGTTCGACACAGACCGCGTGAAGTGTCCAGTAAAAGTCATCGCGCCGTTTAAGATCTATGGCGGACAACGCATCAATAGCCAGGAGAACTTTTCCAGTGCCGATGGGCAGTCCTGCGCGGCGCAAGACCCGCAGGAAACGCATGACATTGGCGGCAAATTTCATCTGCGAGGATGAGCTTGTCATGACGCAGCCGCTTGCGCCGCCTCGATGGCTTTGGATAACCCTTTGTCGCGCACGCGAACAATGTCGTCCTGGTACTTGAGCACCACGCCGAGGGTGTCCTCAAGTCCGGCTTTATCCAAATCCGTTCGGTTCAAAGCCATGAGAGCCCTGGTCCAGTCGATGGTCTCGGCAATGCCGGGGGGCTTAAACAGATCTTCATCCCGCAAGTGCTGAACGGCGGCAACAATTTGCTTGCTCAGTTTTGCAGCAGCTTCGGGAACTTTGAGCTTGAGAATTTCCAGTTCCCGTTCCGCCGTTGGATAGTCGACCCAATGATAGAGGCACCGTCTCTTCAACGCATCGTGGATCTCGCGCGTACGGTTGGACGTAATGACGACAATCGGCGGATCCTCCGCCCGAACACTGCCGAGCTCCGGAATGGAAATCTGAAAGTCCGAAAGCACTTCAAGTAAATACGCTTCAAAAGGCTCATCGGTG
This sequence comes from Rhodospirillaceae bacterium, assembly GCA_965207985.1. GTDB lineage: Bacteria > Pseudomonadota > Alphaproteobacteria > Rhodospirillales > Rhodospirillaceae > CBDBND01. The sequence continues at coordinate 769,172 of CBDBND010000034.1, forward strand.
CGATCCAGTTCATCGATCAGCAAGACAGGCGGACCTGCCTTGTCGGGTCTTATGGCTTTGAGCAGGGGGCGTTCAATCAGGTACTCGGAGCTGTAAATATTGCTGCTGACCTCTGCCTTCGCTTTCTGTCCTTCAGATTCAGCGAGACGGATGGCCATCATCTGCCGCGGATAGTTCCATTCATACACGGCGGACGCCACATCCAAGCCTTCATAGCACTGCAATCGGATAAGCGAACGGCCAAGCGTCGTTGCCAAGACTTTGGCGATCTCGGTTTTACCGACACCCGCCTCCCCTTCGAGAAACAGAGGCCGCTGCAATTCAAGGCACAGATACAAAGCCGTCGAGAGCGCCCGGTCTGGGACGTAGGCCCCTGCCCGCAGCAAGTCTTCTGTGGCTTCAATGGAGCCCGGTAAGTCTTGTTTCACGCAAACTTGCCCTGTCGGTTACAAACAAGACGGGCGCGGAATGAACCGCGCCCGCAAATTCTTTCGGCGTCTCTGTTGTTATAATTATTGGAGAGCTGCAGCTCTCTTAATGGCTTTGCGGATGCGGGTATAAGTCCCACACCGGCAAATGTTGGTGATGTAATCATTAATGTCTTCGTCCGTCGGATTGGGGATTTCCTCCAACATCGACGCGACAGACATGATCATTCCGGACTGACAATAACCGCATTGAGGCACGTCTTCCGCCATCCACGCCTGCTGCACAGGGTGACTGCGATCATCAGACAAGCCTTCGATTGTGGTGATTTCAGTCCCATCAGCAAATTCCACGGGCACGGAACAGGACCGTTCCGCCACACCATTGATATGCACGGTACAAGCGCCGCAAGCGGCAATACCGCACCCATATTTGGTGCCAGTTAATCCTAAATTGTCCCGTAACACCCACAAAAGCGGGGTTTCAGGGTCTACATCAACGGTGTGATCTTGGCCATTAATGCGCATTTTTACGGCCATGGGCCTCTCCTCCACGGCGTTTCAGGCCCGTCAGACGAGCCCGAAATCGGTCTGAACTGCCATGCATTGTACTCTCAGCCGGGCGGGACGCAAGGCGGACGATTCGTATAGTAGCGAACAAATCAGGTCACAAAAGCGTCACCGCCCCATTGACCCTAGGACCTGGGCCTGGGGGTGATAGGGCGGGAATCCCGCTGGATTCCGCTGGATTCTCGTGTTGGGCAACCTACTACATATAGTGGTTAACGACCGTCTGACCCCCAAAAAATAGTGACAAAATGGCGTATGTCTGGGACACTAAGGTCAGTTTTGCGCTGGGCCTGGGGAGCCACATCATCATGTCATCGAAAAACGCGGTCTATTCAGGTGCTTACCTGAATCGGCCCACAGCGACTGCCAGGATGACTGTGGCCGGACCGCCGTCCGTCAGCCGACTATGGTTTACAAAAGGCCCCGCTGAATGCGTTTCCAGGAGCAGACGACCGAGCCGGACCGGTTCGGTGGGTCGAGTGACCGCTTAACGTCTGCATCCTGAACAGAGGTGCGTCCCTGAAACTTGGGGCGGGGCTTTTGTCCCGCCCTCTTTTTTTGCACCGTCTTAACAGACCACGGACGTTGGCGATCGCCAAGCCCAAAATGGGCTCCTACTTGTCAAAGCAGGGCAGGAAATACACGCTCTCCCGCTCGGCCCGGGCGTGCAGGTCGGCCATCTCTGTTCCGCTGTAAACCTGTTGGGTCCGCCAGGCCTTAGAGCCTGACCGAAAAAGAATTGAGTGGAATCAGTCCCTTGGTCGAACGCACCTTCGCATGGTTCGGGCGCAGCCGCCGCCTTGCGAAGGACTTCGAGGCGACCGTCGAGAGCGCCCTTGCCTGGCTCCTGATCGCCAGCATCCAAGTCTTCATCCGTAGCCTAGAGCTTTATGTGATTAGACGGAGTCATTTTAGGGATTCACAAGCTTTTCGATTTCTGATTCAAGATTCTTGCTGGGTAAGGAGGCCAGCAAGGATGGCAAGAGCTTATTCCCTTGATCTTCGAGAACGGGTTATTTCGGCTGTGTCGCGCGACGGGATGTCGTGCCGGGCGGCGGCGCGGCATTTCGGGATCGGCGAGAGCACGGCGGTTGCCTGGCTGGCGCGCTACCGGCGGACGGGCAGCGCGGCGCCGGGCCGGATGGGCGGTTACAAGCCGCGTGCGATCCGGGGGGCGCACGAGCGCTGGTTGCGGGACCGGGTGGCGCGGGGGGATTTCACGCTTCATGGGCTTGTCGGGGAGCTGGCGGATCGGGGCCTGAAGGTGGACTACCGTTCGGTCTGGACCTTCGTTCACGAGCAGGGCCTGAGCTATAAAAAAAACGCTGGTGGCTGGCGAGCGTCGGCGCCGTGACGTGGCGCGCCGCCGCGCTCAGTGGTTGAAGTACCGCGACCGGGTTGACCCGACGCGCCTGGTGTTCATCGACGAGACCTGGACCAGGACCAACATGGCGCCCCTGCGGGGCTGGGGGTCAAAGGGCGCGCGACTGATCGGCGAGGCGCCACATGGCCGCTGGCACACCGCGACCTTCCTCGCCGCGCTGCGCCACGACCGAATCGATGCGCCCTGGCTCGTCGACGGGCCGATCAACGGCGAGCGCTTCCGCATCTATGTGCAGGACGTGTTGGTCCCAACCCTCAAGCCCGGCGACATCGTCATCATGGACAACCTCGGCTCTCACAAGTCCAAGGCCGTGCGACAGGCCATCCGCCAGGCCGGCGCCCGGCTCCTGTTCCTGCCCAAGTACTCCCCCGACCTCAATCCCATCGAGCAGGTCTTCGCCAAGCTCAAGCATCTGCTCCGCCTCGAAGCGCCGCGAACCGTCGAGGCCGTCTCAGCCGCCATCGGCAGACTCCTCGATACCTATACCTCAAATGAATGCGCCAACTATTTCAAAAACGCAGGATATGACCCAACCTAAAATCATACCGCTCTAGCAAGGTTATGAAAATAAACGATTCTTTTCCGGCCAGACTCTTAAAGGCTTCGAAATCGGGCCAGCGGATCACCGCCACCGCATGGGCCTCTTCTGGCCCGAGAAACTTGAACACCGGTTTACTGAAGCCCAACACCTCACCGCCAAACTCTTTTGGCTTGAGACTCTGTCCGTCACTGATCGACTGATAGCGGTCGTAGACCTCCTGATCGAGAATGCCGTGGACCACGAATACGCTGAGAAAAGGCGCTTTCTTAAGGTCCTCAGGAACGTCCCGGTCGGGATCAAACAGAGTGGTCACGGCTTACTTAACCACCGGGGAGAGCGTCGATAAACGCGATCATGCGCCTGCGCATGTCTTCATCCGGAAGATCACCGTAGGCGGCACCGAGATTGTCTTCGACATGGTGTGGCTTGCTTGTGGACGGGGTGACGACAGTCACCGCCGGATGAGATGCGGCGAACTTCAAAAAGAACTGCGCCCAGCTTTGCGCACCAAACTCTGCCGCCCAGTCCGGAAGCGACACCCCCTTGATGCGTTCCCACAACCGCGTCCGGCCGAACGGTACGTAGACCAGCACGCCAATCCCGAGATCCTGGGTCATCGGGAATATGGCTTCCTCGCAATCGCGCCAGTTATCAACGGCATAATCGATCCCGATCAAGTCCGGCGAATAGGTTTGCATGAAACTGAAGAGGTCTTCGTATTGCCGCTTGAAGGTTGTAGTTGTCCCGATGTAGCGAACCCGTCCGTCCTGTTTCAGCTCTTGCAGCGCTTCATATTGGGCAGGCACATCCGCAAGGTTGTGAACATTGATGGCGTCTATGGTATCGCGGCCGTAGTAGGCAAACTCCTGCTCAAGCTGTTCAGTAATAGCCTCAGGGTCCGCCGCCGGTTTGCCGAGACCAAGAAGGGATCTCACTGTGTTGAACAGATTGAGCGCGTTGAGCTTGGTCGCCCAGAAAATGTTGTCATGAATCTGCAGGTCTTGGATGATCGATCCGGCAACGCGGGACGTGGCACGACCACCGTACATGGGGGCAGAGTCGAAGACCTTACCGCCGTGTTCGACAAACGCCTTGAGCACCGCTGTCAGTGTCTCCGTATCACCGTCCTTAGCCAAGTCAGCAAACGTCGCCGACCCACCGATGCCGATGATCGGCAGTTCCTCACCTGTCTTTGGAATAGCCCGCATGATCGGCGTCTTTTCATCTTGAGAAAGGCTCTGTCCCGATGTCAGCGCAAGCGCGCCAACGGCCGCTTGTTGGAGGAGAAAGTCACGTCGGTTCATTGTATCAATCCTCATTCACCAGGCGACGGTGTCGCCGTTGTAGCGCCGGAAGGTGGCCGTGTCGTCCATGGTGAAGCCGGCAATAAGGCCACGCATACCGGCAACGCTGTCGGGAATTTCCACGGTCGCGCCGCCCCAACCCATGCGGGTCTTCACGTGCCCTGGGCAGAACGCCATGGCGATGACGTTTTTTTCGCGCAGCACTTCCGCCATCAGCTGCACCGCTTTGGTCACCGCCGTTTTGGATGTGCAATAGCAAAAGGCCGGCACCTTCTCTTCTTGGAAGGATCCTACGGTGCTCGAGAGGGTGATCATCTTTTTTTCATCCCCGGCGAGGATGTGATCGACAAAGGCTTCCGCCATTTTGATGGGGGCGAAGGTGTTGGTGCGGATGACCTGATCCCAGACCTCGTAGTCGATGGTGCCGAAGTGCTGGGCGTCCAAGTGATCCTGAATGGGGATGGGACCGATGATACCGGCGTTGTTGATCAACACATCAATGGCCGTGCCCGCGTATTTTTGTGCCACTGTTTCGATGGAACCGTGATCCAGCATATCCATGGCTTCCAAGGAAACCCGGCCCTGGGAGGCGTCAGCAATGGCGCGCAAGTCTTCTGCACCCTCGCCATCGGGGTCACGGCAGCAGGCAATGACGGTCCAGCCGTCCTCCGCGTATTGGCGTGCAAATTCCAAGCCGATGCCGCGGTTGGCGCCGGTGATCAGTACTGTCGACATAATGTTTCCTTATCCAGCTTGTTTACCCAACGTAGAGTGGCCCATCCATGCGGCCAAGGGCTTCAGCCCCGTCGTTGGTGATAACAACAAGATCCTCTAAGTAACAGGCGCCCCAGCCCGGTTCCATGTAGGGGAAATCAACCGTCAGGGTCATGCCTTCCTGCAGGATGAGATCATCGCGTTTTTGGAACGGCAGGCCTTCGGTGAACGGCTCATCGGTATGTTGAAGACCGACCGAATGAGGGCTGGCGCCCACACCGAACTGGGGCAGACCTGTTTTTTCCATGGCGTCTTTGGCGACGGCGCGAATGTCAGAGTATTTGCGGCCCGGTTTGAGGGCGGCAAAGGCTTCGTCCCAGGCCACGCGCATCAGCCGCGCCCGCTGGTCCAGCTTTTTGGTCGGCTCGCCGAGGACAAAGGTGCGCCCGAAGTCGCCGTGATAAAGATTGATCTGACTGACCGCGTCCATCAGCAAGGGCCGGCCTTCGACCACTTCCCCATCCGGTAAGCCGCCGACACCGCCGGCGGCAATCCATGTGGCTTTGGCGCCGCGCTTGGCCGCTTCCATCATAAAGATGCGATCGATGTCAGCCCGCGTCGCCCCTTTGCCGATCTGGGCGAACATGGCTTCCGTCGCCTCCTGGTTCGCCTTGGCGGCAGCCCGCATGTGACTCAATTCCACATCCGACTTAATCAAGCGGATGCGCCGGAATACGTTGTCGCCCTCAACGCACTGGACCTGGTCCATGCCGACTTTGTCGAGCACGGCGGCAATGCGCCAATCGTCGACAGCCACTTTGGCTTTATCCAAACCGCATTCCTTGAGGGCTTTCGCCAGCGCGTATTCCGACGACGCCGACATAATGCCGTTGAACTTGGCCTGCAGATCCTGCCACTCAGCTTCCCGGGGCACCAGCCCCGCTTCGTCCACGGGCCAGGGCGTCGCCGGGCCCGCCGACGGAGCTGCGTGCCATTTGTCTTGGTCGAGATAATCCTGCCAATTGGTGGCAAAGCTATAAGGCATGATCTCGGGGTATTCGCGCTCGCCGTTGGCGATGTTCCAAATGTCCACGTGCGACGTGATGAGGAACGACGGCTCATCGGGATCGCGCGGGAATACGGCGAACGCCGGAAACGAATACATCTGGGCCACTTTGTAGCCGAGATAATTGGAGAGGTAGAATACGTTGACCGGGTTGAGGGCGATGAGCCCGTCCAGATCTGCCTGGTCTAGCACCTCAAAGGCGCGTGGTTTGTTGACCAGCAAACGTCCGTCGAAGTTCGCATCCGGAGAATAACCGGGCGCGATGGAGCCCCAATTAGACCAGGCATCGCGACCGCCCGCGGCTAACCCCGTCATCGCCGCCCCCACGGCCAATCCGGCCAATACGTCCCGACGTTCCACCATGACTTTGCTCTGATTTGTTTCGTTGCCTCACCTTAGCGCAGGCGCCGGACGCCGTGGCACCAAATTGTTTGGCGAGTTGCCTCGCAACCACAGGCCCCCTAGTGTCCTCAACCATGCGCATTATTCTGTTCTTGTTGACCTGCACCCTTTGGGCACCCATGAGCGCCAACACCCAGCCGCTGCAAGGCAAGGTTGGCGTCTATTCCCTTCCAGACAGCGTGTGGTGGGACCAGTGGATAGAATTCCAATCCAACATCATGGCCCAGCCGGACGATTGTGAGTTTGAATGGTATCTCCTGGGGGAACTGGGCTCGGAACAGCCGCTCATCACCGGTGCCCGGCGCAACCGCATCCAGATTATCAGCATCTCCTCCCAGGGGATGACGTCCCTGGTGCCGGAAATGGGGGTGATGCTGGCACCGCACATGTTTGAGTCTGCTGAAGAGACCGACTTTGTCCTCGACAATTATTTGGCAGAGCCCATCGGCGCCCTGTTCCGCAACCTCGGCCTGGAAATCATCCAGTTCACCGAAGTGGGTTGGATGGTGCTGTACACGGTGGACAAACCGGTGCTCGAACCCACGGACTTGACCGGGCTCACCATCCGTATTTCACCGACCATCATTCTCCAATCCTTTGTTGAGTCCCTCGGTGCCAACTACGCGGTGATCGAGCTGGGCGAATTGATTCCCGGATTACAGACGGGACTGGTCAACGGTGGTCTGACCAACGTGGTCTTCGTCCACAACGCCTTGGAGGGCCAAGTGTGCTGTGTCACGCGTCTAAGGAACATGCGCGAGATCGGCGTCAAGCGATCCGCGTTGAGCATCCTGGACAGGCCCGGGACTTGGAAGCGTCGCTACTCGACAATGGTCGACGCGCAGCCGCAACCCTGGAGAGGGCGGAGCGAGGCTTCTCAGCACTTGGAAGAGAAGCTCCGTTTCTAATCGTCTACTACGGTAGCGATGGCGCGGGTGGGTGGCAACCCCTGAACGTGCCCCTCCGCACAATCACGACACTTGATCGATTCGGTTTGTGCGAACCGTCCGACGACGGGCCGACACTCCGCATGCTTCAGGTACCTGAACTGGCCCGTGCAATGGGTTTCAACGACAAGCTGATCCTGAAGCGAGGTAGGCGGCGTGACAGGGTCATGCTCATGGGCAACGGTGTCTGCCCTCCCGTTATGGAGGCAGCCGTCAAGGCTCTGGTCGGTCGTGAACAGTCCGACTCTCAGCGCGACTGATCCGTCGACCCGTCGCCGGTGACACATCCTTTGGATGCGGCGAGGGAAATGGATCACCTCGACCGCATGCACGGGTGACCATTGAGGACGTGATGATCCTGTCGCCGCGCCGCATGGAGAATTCCGGTCTGGCAGGGGTAGAACGTATCTCCCGATTTCCGCTCGTGGACATTTCCCGTAGCATCGCCAACGTACGACACTGTCTCAAGTTTTCGACCATTCATTCCTTCAAGGGCCTCGAAAGTCCGGTGGTAATCATCATAGACATCGAGCAACTGGATTCGGACGAGCCCCAGTCGCTCCTCTATGTGGCGATGTCGCGTGCTAGGAGTCTCCTGATCCTAATGATCAGCGAAGCGGCCCGTACTTCGCTGGAGCGCCGGATAAGGGCAGGCATGAAGCAGGAGCTTTACCCGCCGGGATTGGAAGACGGCTGTAAGGCGGAAAGTGTCTCCGTTACCGTGCCCGCTGCTCTAAGAGCGAGCGCAGCAATGGTGAGCGTCGGATTGGCAGTTGAACTGGTAGGAAACGCTCCAGCTCCTACAAGGAACAAATTGGGGTGGTCGTGACTCCGCAGATTGCGGTCCACCACGGACAGACCCGGGTCATTTCCCATCCGGGTTGTACCCATTATGTGTCCCGCACCCTGGTATTCTTCACTGTGATGGACCTCCGTCGCGTTCAAATGGGCAAATACATCATTATGGGCCGCCTGCGAAGCTGCAAGCCCGGCTCGCGTATAGTCATCCACATGGTAATGCAGTCTAGGCAGTGGGATGCCATAGACGTCCCGCTCCTGCGCGTCCAGCATGATCCTGTTGCCCGGCTCTGGAAGCTGCTCAGTTAGAGCCGCAAGCTGCACATGGCGGGCCGTATGGTCGGCTAGCGTCCTTCGAAGCTGTTTGCCCCGTAAACCCGTGCGCAACAACTTTTCCGTAAGTGTAATCGGTCCGCCTGTCGGCCAGTTCCAACCGTCATTGCTGATCTGAATGCGAAAGGCCGATCTATCCCGCCGGAAATCACCGTCGCGCAAATTCTCAATGCCCGATGTAGAAATCGGCCCACGATAGGGCCATACGGGTTCGCCGGCTGCCGCCCAACTCAATTGGACGGGATGGTCCATCAGGTTGCGGCCCACCTGATCTGAACGGTTAGCCACACCACCAGGCAGGCGTTCCGAACGGGAATAAAGCAGGAGGCGTGGGGTCTCGATTGCGTTGGCCGCGAGGACATAAACAGCCCCCCTTGCAACACCACAGGTACCATCCGACCTGCGAAAGCGGATTGCGGATACTCTAAGGTGGTCGTTGGTTTCGACGAAAGTGGCTGTGGTTCTTTCATGTAGGGCAGCGCCTTTCTCCTCTGCCCGATTGAGATGGACAGTGGCATCGTATTTGGCGGCCACGGGGCAGATGGGTATACAGGTGCTGCTGCCACAGCAGGCGGGACGGCCGTCCCAGTCCACGGAGTTACGGGCCTGAGGCGTCATTTGCACTTGGTAAAGCGTTCCGGCGAGGGCGCGCTTATAGACACGGTCTAGATAGGTTTGGCTGATCGGCGGCATCGGGAACGGCTTAGACCGTAATGAGCCCAGATCCTCCGCGTCATTGCCCGCTACGCCAAGCTCTTGCTCCGCCTCGGTATAGTACGGCTCCAGTTCGTCATAGCCGATGGGCCAATCCACTGCGCGCCCGAAAAGACTTTGTATCTGGAAATCGCTTGGGAGATAGCGCACGCATGTGCCAAGCCAAGGCCAGGAAGTACCACCAACCGCCTTAAGATAGGTGCTCTTGAATGTGTCCGGTCCAGCCTGCCGATACCAATGATCGTTATCTGAGCTTACCGGAAAGTCAGCTTCCGGCAAGCGGACGTAGGGGCTTTCGGGCACCTTTGTTGTAGCTTCCAGATAGGCGTGAAAGGCGGCGCTACGTTCCACCCTAGGACCAGCTTCGAGAATGGCGGTTCGCACGCCCTTACTAGTAAGGCGTTCAGCAATCAAGGCACCGGCAAAGCCCGACCCAACGATGATTACGTCTGCTTCGATCACAGTCATTGGCCTGTTCCAGTTACGGTCGGCGGCAAGCTCCAGTCGCCCGGTTCCACGCCACAAGTGCCCGGCGGCTGAGTGAAGTTGAGCGCTTGCCATATGAGCGCATCCTCGTAAGTGCTGACCTCCTGCCCATCAACTGCCGGATGAATACCCGAATACCAGGCCAGGGCAATCCGACGACCAAGGTCTCCATCAAATTCGACGGTGGCCCCCGCTAAGAGTCGGTCGAGGGCCGGCCCCGCACCAGTCGCATTCAGCCCATCCATCAGGCTACGGGCGAGGTAGGGATCAATTGCCCCATCGGGAAACCCAGTAAGGCGAGCCGAGATCGACCGAAACTGGGCTACGCGATCTTCCGCTGCCGTCAGCTTGATGTTGGCAACCATTGCAGTCAAAGTGCAACCCGCAACAAAACGTCGTCTCGGAAGGCGTGATCTTTCATACATTTCAGTTCGCAATCCCTAGGGTTGTTACTCCCAGAAGTAACGCTAACTGACCTACCACGTGTTGCAAATGTGTTTACGGAAAACTGTGATATCCATCCAATCTTCGTCAAAATCAACTAACCCAGCTGGCCTGCCTTGCAGAAAATGTAACCAGGTCGGAGGAACGCGACGCAGCGGTCTCTCTAATCCGGGGTCTGATCGACTGCAGTGTTCTTATCCATGACGAAAAATGGTTGTACCGTCCTTTTACCCTATCCTCCTGTATTCATGATGCAAACCAAAGTGTATGAGGCTTTCAAAAGGGAAAGCCGATACTACCGCATCATCCACCATGTCCACATCCTGGAGATGAACGCAGACAGCTACCGGCTCAAGCAGAGCCGGTCACGCTGCCAGCGCCCGTGCGAGTAACCCCGCTTGACCCCGTGGACCCACAGGCCCCTCCCACGTGCGGGCCGCCGTCAGCCGCGCAGAGGGCGGGTCGCCCCGCGCGCGGGGCATTATTCCACCGCCGTTAACACCATGCACCAGATCCTGACATTTTTGCGTCCTGCGAACGCCATGCCATTAGGGATCCTGTACCAGCGACTTCAGCAGCCCGGCTATCATCAATAGCAACAGCACGCTCACGGGCAGGGCGGCCGCAATGGCTGCGGTCTGTAGGGCGTGTAGGCCACCGGCGACCAGCAAGACCGCGGCCACCAGTCCCACACCCAGTCCCCAGACGATACGGAAACGCCGGGGTGGGTGGCGATTGCCCATGCTTAACAGGGTGGTGATGACCAGGGTGCCAGAGTCCGAGGAGGTGATGAACCATGTGGCCAGCAGGACGGTCGCTAGGGCGGACATGGCCCAGGTCAGCCAGTCGATTTCGCTCAACTGGTCAATGGTAACATAGAGCGCGGCCTCGTACTGCTCGTCCCGCACCAACTCTAGTATCCCAGCATTTCCGATGCCGTTTGCGGCATAGAGTTCCATGTGGATGGCGTTACCGCCGAAAATCCCAATCCATAGCAGAGCCAAAGCGGTCGGGACGAATAGTACGCCCAAGATGAACTCACGCAGCGTGCGCCCGTGGGAGATACGGGCGATGAACATGCCGACAAAGGGCGCCCAGGCAATCCACCAGCCCCAATAAAAGATGGTCCACGCATTCTGCCAATCGGCCTGCTCCGGGAAATCAGCGATCCAAAGTCCCATGGGCAGAACACGCCACATGTACTCTCTAAAGGAGGTAGCGAGAAATCCTAGAAGCCAATCTGAGGGACCGAGGAACAAAAAATAGCCCAGCAGAACGACGCTCAGCCCGATATTCCACTCGGATAGGATGCGGATTCCGCGGCTCACTCCGGAAACCGCTGATAGAGTGGCCGCCAGCGAGATGGCGATGATTAGACCGACCTGTGTGTCAATGCCGGGATCGACTCCAAGTAGGACATTGAGCCCAGTGGCCATCTGTCTGACCCCAAGTCCCAGAGAAGTCGCAATACCAAAAATCCCGCCAAACACGGCCAGCAGGTCTACAGTATCACCGGCAACTCCGTAGATCCGGTTGCCGATTAGCGGATACAGGGCGGAACGCAGTGTCAGCGGGAGCTTCTTACGAAATCCGAAATAAGCCAGGCACAACCCTACTACAGCGTAAATGGACCAACCATGAATGCCCCAGTGGAAGTAGGTCACGCGAAGGGCGTGCACGGCTCGCTGCTCATCCAGCAATAAAGCCCCAGCCATGTCGGCGTGAGGGTTGTTGGGATAGCCATCGAAGTAGCTGTTGTCGAAGTAGAAGATCGGTTCGGCGATGGAAAAGAACAGTAATCCGATCCCCACGCCCGCGGAAAACAGCATGGCAAGCCAAGAGAAATTGCTAAACTCTGGCCGGGAAGCGTCGTCGCCCAACCGTATCCTGCCGAACCGACTGCATACCAAGAAAAGGCAGGTGAACACGGTTGCGCAGACGGCCAGGATATAAAACCAATCCAAGTTGGTCTCGATCCACGAGCGGATTCTGCTGAACACCGCGTCGGCAGTGTCTACGCTCCACACGGTGTAGAAAACGAAGGCCACTACGAGGCCCTTGGCCGCTAGCGCCATGCGGGGATTCAGACCCTTCCATAACCCAGCACTTGCGGCAGGCCGCCGATGCAGATCGGTACTCATAAGTAAATTGCCAGTTGGCCTTTCACCTTCCCCTCGAAAAGCCAATCAAAACGTGAGTAAAGGTTCAGTCTAGCTTTCAATTGCGACATTTTCTATTTGCGGCATAGTCAGACTACATTGATCTGGAAGTCTAGGGCGTATTCGATATTGCTTTTCCCATAGGGCACCTCCTACGCCCCGCCTAAAGCTAAAGGGAATCCCCATGAGCTACTCCCTGATTATTGGACAGGTTCTGGTGTGATTTAAGCTACTTTCTGGGCCTGCTGATCGGTTTGGTTTTGCTCGATTGCCGTCCAATAGACCACGGCGGGCGGCCTGCCGCCAAGGGCGGAATGAGGACGCCTCTCATTGTAGAACGTGATCCATTTGCGGATACCCGCCCTGGCCTGTGAGCCGTTTTCCCAGGCGTGCAGATAGACGCACTCGTATTTGAGCGTGCGCCAAAGCCGCTCGACGAAGATGTTGTCGAGGAACCGCCCCTTGCCGTCCATCGAGATGCGCACGCCCGTCCGCCGAAGCCGGTCGGTCCAAGCAAACGAGGTGAACTGCGAGCCCTGGTCGGTGTTCATGATCTCTGGCGCACCGAACGTGTGGGTCGCCTCGTTTAACGCCTCGACGCAGAAGTCAGCCTCCAGCGTGTTCGAGATGCGCCAAGCCAGCACCGTGCGGGTAAACCAATCCATGATGGCAACCAGGTACAGGAACCCCCGGCGCATCGGCAGGTAGGTGATATCCGTTGCCCAGACCTGGTTCGGTCTGTTCACACTCAGCCCCCGGAGTAGATACGGCCAGGTCTTGTGCCCCTTCGCTGGCTTTGAGGTGCTGGGCTTCTGGTAGATCGGCATCAGGCCCATGAGCCGCATCAGGCGGCGAATCCGCTTCTCATTGACGCAATGGCCTTCGTTCTTCAAATGCCACGTCATCTGCCGGACGCCAAAGAACGGCGTGTCCAGGAACTGTTCATCGATCTCACGCATCAGCGCGAGGTTCATCTCGCTCTCACCCTTGGGCGTGTAATAGAACGACGACCGGGAGATCGACAGCAGCGCACACTGCCTGCTGACCGATAATCCGGGATGACCCGGCTCGATCATGCCGCGTCTCACTTCACGCCCCAGGGCTTGAGCTGTCTGGACAAAAAATCGTTGGCCACAGCCAACTCCCCAATCTTGGCATGCAGTTCCTTCACCTGCGCTTCGTCGATCTCCGGTTGCCGGCGGCCACCACGGGCGAACAGGCCAGGAGCACCATCAAGCAGCGCACGCTTCCATTGATGAATCATCGTCGGGTGAACCCCGAACCGGCTGGACAGCTCGGATACGGTCTCTTCGCCCTTCAAGGCTTCAAGGGCTACTTTCGCCTTGAATTCCGGCCAGTGTTGCTTGCGTTTCGACATCTCTGATCTCCTTCTCTACGAAGACCAGAAGACAACAAAGTGTAGCTTACGTCAGTGTCCGATTCCCGGGGAGTAGCTCACCATAATCAAATCTCAAATCGATTCAAATTGCTCGCCCGATGCTCTAAGAGAGTTGGCCCTAACCAGTTACTCTGACAATGCCAGAATACACCCTTCATCTGCATCTCAAGGAGGCCGGACGGTATACAATCTTCGACAGGACAAAAAGTACAAAATCTTGCTAAACTACCTTAGACAAAATCCGACCAGCTACGTATCACCTTTCCTCTTAACTTGAATGGATAGATTTTTCGGAAGGGACAGGTCTGCAATAGCGCTGCCCAACGGAACTCTATGCCCCAATGGACAATACCAACCACGAAGTCCGCTACGAGGCGGACGACCGCCCTCCACTCAGTCTGAGCATCGGTCTCGGGGCCCAGTACACGGCACTGGCACTCGCTACGATCATCCTGACGCCGGCTATTCTGATCAGCACCGCCGGCGGCAGCGACGCGTACCTGACCTGGGCCGTATTCGGTGCCCTCGCCGTGAGCGGCGTGACCACCATCGTGCAGGCGCTGCGCATCGGACGAGTTGGCGCCGGCTACATCCTGGTCATGGGCAGCACGGCGGCCTTCCTACCGATGAGCGTCACGGCGATAGTTGAAGGCGGGCCCGCCCTGCTGGCCACCCTGATCGTCATGTCGTCCATCGTGCAGTTCTTGCTCGCAGCAAAGATGTCCGTGTTGCGGCGTGTATTCACACCGACTGTGGCTGGAACAGTGCTCATGCTGATCCCTGTGAGCCTGACGCCTATCATCTTCGAAAAGCTCACTGATGTTCCCACCGATGTCCCGGAAGCCGCGGCACCCGTCACCGCCGTCGTCACGCTCGCAGTCGTCGTCCTGGTGGCATTGCGCCTCTCCGGCGCCTGGAGGGTCTGGGCACCGGCCATCGGCCTCGCGGCCGGGGGGCTGACGGGACTCGCCTTCGGCATTTACGACCTGGAGCGCGTCGTGAACGCACCTTGGATCGGGCTGCCCGACTTCAACGGATACCCGGGTCTCGACCTGAAATTCGGCGGTATGTTTTGGGCGCTGTTGCCGGGGTTCATCATCGTCACCCTGGTGGGTGCGATGGACACTCTCGGCGATGCCATCGCCATTCAGCGCGCGTCCTGGCGCAAGCCGCGCGCCATCGACTTCCGTTCCATTCAGGGCGCCATCAATGCAGACGGTCTCGGCAACCTGTTATCCGGCATCGGCGGGACCGTCCCGAACACGACCTACGGCGCCAGTATCGCGATCGCGGAACTCACCGGCGTGGCGTCGCGCGCCGTGGGCGTGTGGGTCGGGATCCTATTCATCGCGCTGGCGTTCCTGCCAAAAGTAGTGGCCGTGGTCATTGCGCTGCCGGGGCCGGTCGCGGGCGCCTACCTCGCGATCATAGTGGCGCTGCTGTTCGTCTTCGGCGTGAAGATACTGACCAACGACGGACTTGATTACCGAAAGAGCCTGATTGTGGGATTCGCGTTCTGGGTGGGCCTTGCGTTCCAATTCGACATGATCTATCCCGAGCTTCTCCAGGGGCTATGGGGCAACCTTCTGGGACAGGGCATGACGGCTGGAGGGATCACGGTCATACTCCTGTCGGGTTTCCTCGATCTAACGGGCAAGCGGCCCAGACGTCTCCGGTCGACTCTCTCGACCGAAGCACTCCACGCGATTGACGCATTCCTGTGCGATTTTGCGAGGCATATGCGTTGCGACGAGCCGATGACGAACCGTCTGCGGGCCGTAGCCGAAGAAGCCGTGCACACGCTGCTCAGAAACGGCGAGTCGAGCCGCGAGCGAGATTTGCTGCTCGTGGCGAGAATAGATGGTCCGTCGGCAGATCTCGAGTTCATCGCGGGCGGCGCTGACGCGAATCTCGAGGAGCAGCTCGCCATGCTGAGCGAGGGCGTGACGGACTTGCCCAATGAAGCGGAGATGCCGCTGCGACTGCTGCGTCACTACGCAACGTCGGTGCGCCACCAGCAATACCACGACACTGACATCGTGACGTTCCGGGTAGAACCGCTAGGATCCGGCGAAGACCATGGCCCATGACTTGCGACAAGCCCGTCGCTTTTGGAAATTTTAACCGGTTGAAATGGGATTAGATCCTCTATACTCCGTTTGGGATGATATCGTTTGTTGTAACGTTCTTCCGGGCATTGTTAGCCATGGTCAAGGGACCGCGCCGACTGGCCGCAGAGAATATCGCATTGAGATATCAGGTCTCGGTCTTGAGGCGCAAGCATCCGGGTCTCGCGGCTGGACCGTAATCGAGGGATATTAGCGATTTAAGAGGCGCTTCCAATCCTGTTTGCGGAGCTGGAGCCAGACGTGCTTTCGTGTTATGTCATACTCTCGTGTGATCCCGACGAGGACCCTGCCCGACGACTTGCAAACGGCGCCAGTTAAGCACGGGACTCCGACGAAGGTCTTGATGAGCGCGGGCGTGGTGTTGTAGCGCGCGGTCGGGTCCTTGAGAAGCCGCCGGACAGCGTGCTGATTTATCCTGGTGTGTGCCGGGTGGACTTGATCCAAGATGAAACACTCGACCCATCCGAGCACCAGTCGGTTGAGGCGTCTCACCAAGACTTCCTGTTCTAAAGACCCATAGCGGCGCTCTGTCAGTTCACTGATCTTGCGGCAGATGCTTCGAACTCTTGTCAGCATCGGGTGGGTTGTGGCGTGCTGGTGCAGCCGGGTGTTCTCATCGCCCAGGCGCCGGTTGGCCGCCTCCATCTCGCGCAGCCGCCCCTCGATCGCCGCGAGCCGCTCCCCGGACCGCCGGGTCCACGCTTCCTCAACCGTATCCAGCCCGGCCAGTTCGGCCGTGATGCCGCCCTCAAGGCGCTGTTTGCCGCCGCCGCCCGCAGCGAGCCAGAAGGCAAGGGCAAGAAAAGCCGCGGCGGCAATGGCCGAGACCTTGTCGACGAAGAGCGGGTCCGAGGTTAGCACGGCAATTTCGAGCCGTGCCTCGGCCCCACTGCCTGCCCCGGACCCCGAGCCGGGGTTGTCGTTCGCCGCCACGCCGCGCATGACGGCAATCCCGCGATGTTCCCTGTCCGGCATCTCCCGGCGTCTCCCGCAGCACTACGTTCCCGGGAGTCGATTTGGACCCGTAATTCGGCCATGTCAAACGGGACTGGTAGGGGATTTCCTGCATGGAATCATACACTTGAGTAGCGCAGGGGGCGCAAGGGAGGACACGCCGCGCCCGGCGTTTGATCGAAAAAAAATTGCGATGAACAGCCAAACGGCACACCGGTCGCTTCCTACACCGTCCATGGGTCGACAGTCTTCAATCCCGCCGCCTCGAACGGCGCGGTGTCCCGCGTCGCCACCGTCATGCCATTAGCCGCCGCAGTCGCCGCAATGTAGCCGTCGGACACCGGGATCGTCCGCCCCTCGGACCGGGCCTTGGCCATCAGTTCGGCATAGGCCTGCGAGGCCGCAAGGTCGAAGGACAGCACCCGTCCGGCGAACATGGGCAACACCTGACGCTCCAGATCCTCATGCAGTCGGTCCCGGCGGCGGCCGGGCGGCAGCGACCGGACCCCGAAACGCAACTCGGCAACGGTGATGGCCGACAGGTACAGCGTTTCCAATGCCTGCGCGTCGAGCCATTCGGCGACGCGCGGGTCCGGAGCCTTGCGCAGCGGCTCCGACACCACGTTGGTGTCTACCAGAATCATTCCAGATCGATCGGCCGGGCCGCAGCGGTATCGCGTTGCGCGAAGCCCGCGAACTCCTCATCCGTCAACCCGGCGCGCCGGCCAACGGCGGTCAGCAACGTTCCCAGCGCGGCCCGTCCTTCCGGCAGGACCGTTTCCGCCAGAATGGCGCGTACCTCGGCCTCGGTGCTGCGGCCCCTCAGGGCGGCCCGCACACGCAGGGCCCGATGCACCTCGTCGGGCAGGTTGCGCACGGTCAGCATGGCCATAGTCAATTTCCCATAGCGCCTTCGATGCATACATTATAGTCGTATGAATGTAGTCTAACAATCGCTAATCTGCTGAAATCGAGTCTCATCAAATCACTCGCGCCGTTACTTGCCGCCTTTATCTTGACGCTTTCGTGGAAGTCACAGGTCAATCTTCATACGCGCTTCTTCAGATTGCTCAAAGGCGGACCCCAATCTCCATAACCTACCCCGGGGGCGGCCACGCCCAAGTCTCGCCATGGCGGTTCGACCGGCCAGCAAAATGGCGCACGATTAGCCGATACACCAAGTTCATTCTGGCTAAAGTCCGGAAGTTCATGTCGAATAGGCATCTGTGACCGACTTCGCGGCCGCGTCCAGGCCGGGATACAAGGACTCCCTCGTAACGCTCAGCAGTTGGAGTTCTTCGGAGATACGTTCTTTATTCTCTTCCTTCACAGTGAATACGAAATGACCATACGTTGGAATTCCGGCGTTCCATTTTAGTATCTGCTCTCGTTCGAAGCGCTTGTGGAACGCCGAAAGGAGAAAAGCTCCAGACTGGGCCCGGATTCGCGCGAATAACTGTTGCGGTTCCACAACAAGCACTCGAAACAAATCTCTTGGATCAATTATTTCTTGAAAAACCGGTTTCTCCTGTCGAATTAAATCGTATAGCCGTTGCATTATGGGCGAGTAATTCCACGCTGGTGAAGGGGCCGAATCCCACCGCTCAGACCAATCTTCAGTTCCCAAAAGCACATTTTGTTCGAAGTGCGACAGCTTGGCGAAATTCGCAATCACTCTGACCGTATCGCTTGAGAATGGTTTTATCATCACTCTCGGCACCGAAAACACATGCAGTCGGCCGGTCGTTTCGAGGTCTTCGCACACGTTGAACAGCGCTACCAACGGGTTTCGTGAAATGTCCAGCAAGCGCGTCTTGAGTCCGTGATGCTGTGCAACCACCCATTGGGAAAGGGCTGATTGCGCATGCTCACCCCAGTGCGTCGACCAGGGCGATGATCTTGGTGGTCAATCCGCCCCGTGATCGGCCGATGGCCTGATTTTGAGTCCCCCTTTTGCGCCGCTCGCCTTCTGGTGAACGCTGACGATGGTGGCGTCGATGAGGGCATATTCGAAATCCGGTTCCGCCGACAACTCCTCGAACAGCCGCTCGAAGACACCCTTCTTCGCCCATCGGCGAAAGCGCTGGAAGACGCTGTTCCAATTGCCGAACGCCGGGGGCAGAGCGCGCCACGGCGACCCTGCGCGCACCCGCCACAAAACCGCCTCCAAAAACAGGCGGTTGTCCGCCGCCGTCACGCCACGGTCCGTCGCCTTGCCCGGTAGATGACGCCAAATTTTCTCCCAAACATTGTCCGTGATCACAAAACGCTCTGACTTCATCAAACACTCCTTGCAAAAGGAGGCTTGAATCACTTTTCCGCGACATTGGGAATCCACTAAATGTCAACAGACCCTAGACAAATATTTGTGATTAAAGCGTTCTTTTTGGCCTGTTTATCGTATTCTTTTCATGTTTTTTTCTAAGTAGTCGATCCTGAAAAACCCGTTTTTCATACCACTACGAGCGTTAGATGTGTGCTGTTAGGTTCAGTCTGCCACGCCATCCGTCGCTTCCATCGGATGATTGACGCCGCAAGACGCGTTCCATGCAATCCGATCATGTCCCGGAGCAACGTAGCGCCCAAAATGCGGGCGCAATAAATTCTGAGCCGCTTCAGGATCAGTCTTAGGTTATGGCCGGCACAGGCCAGTGCCACATTCATGCGATCACCTTCAGTACCCTTGAGGTAATTGCGTCCCAACAGTCCATCCGATTTCAGATGGCCGATAACCGGTTCAATCGCCTGACGCCGTTTCAGTGACCGTTTCAGCCGTTGTGTTTTTATGCCACGCCGTTGACCCGAGATGTACACCCTTGATGCTTCCTCGCCATGGCCACGGTAGCCACGATCCACAAACACTTCTTCAACCACACAGCCTGTCAAACGGCGCACCTGCTCCAACGCTGTTGGCAATGTATGCCCATCAAAGGGATTCCCCGGCAACGCCATGCCGCCAACGATAAAGTTGCTCCTGTTTGTCGTTGCAATACTGGCCTTGACACCAAACTCATAACGCTTGTGGGCCTTGCCCTTGCCGATGCACTCCACCTCCGGGGCATGCAGGCTATACAGTTTGTTGCGATCCATCTTCTGTTGACTGAGCAGCCGCCTGGCCAGCGCCAACTCCCCGGCAAAAATCGCCTGCAACCCCTTATGGCCCGCGATCTTGCGCTCCGTGTCACGCACCACCCGGCCCAGATAGGTCTTGAGCTTCTTAATCTGACCACCCATGCGCCTCATCTGCCGGACGTGACCATAACGGTTGGCCCGCAACAGCGCCTCAGGGCCCTTACGGGCGTAGCTCTGCCGCAACACCACACCGTGTGTGTGGCACAGCTTGACAAGACGCACACGCGAACGGTTCAGCAATTTGCTGTCGGTGGGAAAGGCCACCGCCTTCTCCTGCACCGTGGTATCCACCGTCACACGCTTGAAGTCGTCGGGTTTGACCGTCTTGCTCCGAACACCCGCATCAACTGTGGCCCGCAGAATTTTCTCGCACCCTGAATGGCCAATGCGCCGTCTGAAACGCGACATGCTGCTGGGATCAATCGGCGGGTGATGCTGAAAATACACCTCGCCGCAAAAATGCTGCCAGTAAGGGTTCTCCACCCAGCGCATCACCACCTGGTCATCGGACAGACCATACACGTGCTTGAGATATTGAAGCCCCACCATCAGCCGCGTCGCTTTGGCCGGGCAGCCGTTGTCAGGGCAATACAAGACACCAAACGCCTCATCAAAAGGGTCCTCGGATGCGGACTTATAGAGGCGTGATGCAACCTGTTCCATCATCCGCGACTATATATCCTGTCTGTTTTGCTTGCATTTTCCTTTCCATGAGGAATGCTTCCTCCATGACTGGCTTACGATTTGCTGTTTTTGCGATTTTACTTGCGCTCGGCCTGGCCGCCTGCGGTGAAAACGCGGGGCCGGACTCTGCCGGGACTCAATCGTCCCAAACCTCCGACACCCTGCGTGTCGGGGTCATCGGCCTGCCGGCCATGCAGGGCAATCCCTATGCCTCGCTGCACGCGCCGACCATCTATACCTGGGCGGCTATCTTCGACAGCCTGACCTTCGTCGGCAACGACGGTGTAGTGGAGCCGTGGCTGGCGACGTCGTGGCAAGCCACCAGCCCGGCCACTTGGGAATTCAAGCTCCGCGACGACGTGATGTTCTCCAACGGAGAGCACTTCACCGCCGATGCCGTCATCAGCGCGGTCGACTATCTGATGACGCCGGAAGCGGCCACCGGTTCCGTCGCCCAGATGCTCAATACATTGGCCGGGGCGCGGGTGATCGACGACTACACGGTGGAAATCACTTTGAGCGCGCCCAACGTCATGTTCGCCCACGAAGCCGCCAGTTTGCGCATCGTCGCGCCCGACCACTGGCGCAAGCTGGGGCCGGAGGCCTTCGCCCAAGATCCCCATGGCAGCGGACCGTTCCGGGCCGTCTCTTGGGAGCCGGCGGTGGTGCGCATGGAAGCCTTTGAAGACTCCTGGCATCCGCCCCACTTCAAGAAGCTCGAGGTCTACGCCGTGCCGGAGGGAAACCAGCGGGTGCAGGGTGTCCTGACCGGCCAGCTCGATCTCATTCTCGGGGGTATTCCTGATCTCATGGCCAATCTCGAAGCCGAGGGGCATCAGTGGGTCCGTCTCCCGGGGGCAGGGATCCTCATGTTCGCGCTGATTCTCAATCCTGACCACCCCGCCTTCGGCCCGGCTAACGAACCGCTCTTGGACATACGTATACGCCGCGCCCTCAACTATGCCATCGACCGGGAAGCATTCATCGCCGGCTTGCTGGACAACACCACCCGGGCACCGTCCCAACCGGTAACACCAGGGGTGCTGGGCTACGACCCGACGCTGGAGCCCTATCCCTTTGATCCCGAGCGAGCCAAAACATTGCTGGCGGAAGCCGGCTACCCCGACGGGTTCGATCTGGTCATCGAAGTGGTGACGGGCACAGCCATTCCCAACGGGGCTGCCATCTTCCAGAAGGTGGCCGAAGACTTAAGGGCCGTCGGGGTGCGGGTGGAACTGAAGACCTTTCCGCTGCCGCAATACTTCAACGCCATCCACATGGGGGACTTCCGGGGGCAGGGGTTCATGATGGACTTTCCGGTGTACCCGCAGATGGATGCCTTGCGGGGATTACGACTCCATAGCTGCCTATGGAAAGCGCCCTGGTTGTGTGTAGAGGAAGACCAGAAAATCATTCAACAGGCCATGGCGGCCCCCGACATGGCATCGCGCAAGGCCCTGACCCAGCAGCTCATGCGCCGTTATACGGAGCAGGCCTACATGCTCTACCTGTTTGAAAGCGTCCAGTATTACGGTCTCCGCGCGGGCCTGGTGGACTTCGAGGCGGAGGGCCTGTTCATCCGCTACGACAAGATCCGCGACGCGGAAAAAATGACTCCAAATGAGTCACTTAGAGTCAGTGATTCACAAAATAGATGAAGCTGGCATGGATCATTTGTTCGCTATTGGGGACATCTGAGGGATGATCACCATCTAAGTTGATCCGTGGACATGGCCAAACGGAGAAAGCTGGCTTGATGTCCACATGTCATTTTGCATAGCAAACGATCTATTAGTCGACCTTACAAGCGCCCGTCATCGAAAAAAGCGTTGTAGAAATCCCGTCTTTCCTTGCGGAAATCCCGGCGCACCACCGGCTCGGTTTGACCGAAGTCCAATAGAACCTCATTGCCAGCGGAGGCGGTAGGCCAACCGGGCCGGCCATCGCCGTTGGGGTCGCCGGTCTTGGCGAACTGCACCCAGTAGCCGCTGACCATGTCCGCATAAGCACGGTCGGAGTCATTGACCTTGTAGCCGAAATTATCACCCGCAGACACAGGGTAAGATCGAGCGGTGGCATCAGACCCTGAAAAACCGCATCCTGTTAGAGAACTACTTCCTGCCGGGCGATCTCAAGACCGGGATCGGGCGCTTCGTCGCCTACTACAATCACCACCGCTACCACGAGAGCCTGAGCAATCTGACGCCCGCCGACGTCTACTTCGGGCGCGGCGAAACCTGAGGTGGTCCCACTTGTTTGGACAGTCTGACGGCTTATCTAAGGTGTATTCCGCTGTCTGATCATGCCGCCAGAATCCTGTTTATCATATTTGATTTCTGTTGTTGGGCCTGTGGGGATGTGGGCAAGGCGGTAGTCTTGTCCAACATATCCACAGGCTGCCCCGCCGCGTAGGCTTCCGCCGGCGTTTTGCCTCCGAGCGACGAATGGGGCCGCTCGGTGTTGTAGAACCCGATCCATTCGCCGATGACCCTCTCGGCGTGGAAGCCGTCGGTCAGCTCGTGCAGGTGAACCGCCTCGTACTTGAGAGAGCGCCACAGTCGCTCAATGAAGATGTTGTCCATGCACCGGCCGCGCCCGTCCATGGAGATCGTGATCCCGGCCTCCTTGAGGCGGCCGGTGACCTCGAAGCTGGTGAACTGGCTGCCCTGGTCGGTGTTGAAGATCTCCGGCCTGCCGGAGGTGTCGAGCGCCTCATTCAAGGCCTCGACGCAGAACCGGGCATCCATGGTGTTCGACAGCCGCCAGGCCAGGACCCGGCGGCTCGCCCAGTCCATCACCGCGACCAGATAAAGGAAGCCGCGCCTGAGCGGGATGTAGGTGATGTCGGCGCACCAGACATGGTCGGGGCGCTCGATGGCGAGGCCCTTGAGACGGTACGGATAGACCCGGTGTTCGGGATGGGGCGTGCTCGTCTTCGGCGCCCGGTAGATCGCCTCCAGCCCCATCAGGCGCATGAGGCGCCGAACCCGGTGACGGCCGACGACACCCCCCTCGCGGCGCAAATGACGGGCCATCTGACGGGACCCATAGAACGGATGTTTAAGGAACAACTCGTCGATGCGCCGCATCAGCGCCAGGTTGGCCGGGCTCTCGCCCCGCAGCCTGTAATAGAGAGATGATCGGCTGATCGACAGTATCTCGCATTGACGGCTCAAGCTGAGACCGGAAACGTCGCGGCGCACCATCGCCTTGCGCTCCGGCCGGCTCATCGCTTGAGCCCTTTGGCCAAAAAATCCCGCTCCACCGTCAACTGGCCGATCTTGGCATGAAGATCGTGGACCTCGGCCTCAATGTCCCGGCGGGACGCCTCCACGCCGTTCGAGAACACATCGCCCAGGCCGTCCATGGCCTGGCGCTTCCATGTGCTGACCTGATTGGGGTGAACCTCATAGCGCGCCGCGATCTCCTGGATCGTCCGGTCGCCACGTAGCGCCTCCAGCGCCACCTTCGCCTTGAACTCAGGCGTGAACTTCCGTCGCTTCGTCATCTCGTATTCCTCCGTAACCGGGGGAATACACCTTAAACAA
>CBDBND010000035.1:0-50000 GCA_965207985.1 Rhodospirillaceae bacterium
CCTGATCCTGCCGTGGATCGAGACCCCCAACCTCGGCTCGCACATCCTTGCCCTCGTCCGCCGCCACCTGCCCGAGGACTGGGCCGAGCGCTACAACACCGCGCCCGTGATGATCGAGACCTTCGTCGAAACGCCACGCTACACCGGCGCCGTCTACCGGGCCTCCGGCTGGACCCGCGTCGGGACTACCCGGGGACGCGGGCGCTACGACCGCGACAAGCTCTACGACAAACCCCGCAAGGACATCTGGCTACGGCCCCTTCGTCGGGATTGGAAGCGGACCCTCAACCGCTAGACTCCCGGTCATAATGCGGGAATGAGACGATGCGTGCGAGCGCCTCAAAGGTCATCTCCACGGGCACAGAACGCTTACGGAGCCATTATCCTCAACACATCGCACCCACTAGTGTGGTGTAGACTCGGTGATGACTTAGTGAGTAGTCCATTTTCATCAAAGATAGAAATACAACTTAATTCGTTGTTTTATAAATATAAAATCAAACTCAAAATGTTCTCGACAGCGCCGGGACAGCGCATTGGACGGCTCTTCGACGCCATCGTACCCCTACAGGAACTGAACGATCAGCAGTGCGGCCAGCAGGCAAACTATTAGGGTGAGGAGAATGTGTAACATGGACACCCGCTTAATCCCGGTCGACAAGCCAGGCAAAAGTTCAGAGGCAAAGGCGTAGAGGAGGTGCAGTGCAGAGGGTGCACGCGACCGTCCAATTCTCGGTCGGAAGCGCACGGGTTCAGCACTCATGCTTCCT
Organism: Rhodospirillaceae bacterium; assembly: GCA_965207985.1. Taxonomy (GTDB): domain Bacteria; phylum Pseudomonadota; class Alphaproteobacteria; order Rhodospirillales; family Rhodospirillaceae; genus CBDBND01. The sequence goes on from CBDBND010000035.1 coordinate 771, forward strand.
TCTATCCTCTCCAATGCCAGATCTGCCCGGTTAAGTAAGTGCGGCAGGCGGACGGATGCCTCAAGCATCTCCGTTAACGCGTTCTGGACACGAGCCTCAACGCCGAGATTGTCCCTTGCCCAATCCTCCATGAGAGGCCGGACGACAACCCACATGTTTTGGTCTGGCGTGAGCCGGTTGGTCAGACCTTCTGCCATGAACATGGCCTTCTGCAGCAAGAGCAATTCCGGCGGAACCCGCATCTCGAAGGTTGCCAAGGTCTGGAACAAGCCGGCAAGAAGATGCGCTATCGAGAGATCTTTGGATGGTTTGGAGAGAATTGATTCTCCGAACGCCCGCAGAGATTGCACGAACGGGGCCTTTGGCGTGTGTCGCGGCACGTAACCTGCCTCGTAGTGGATATTGGCAACTCGCTCATATCCGCCTTTAAGGAAGGCAAACAGCATCTCGGCAAGGTAGTGCCGTGTCTCGGCGTCCAGCCGACCCATGATCCCAAAGTCGAGGACGATGATGTCACCTTCGCCGTCCACCATGAGATTTCCGGGATGAAGGTCAGCGTGGAAAAAACCGTCTCGGAAAACCTGCAAAAAGAAGGCTCTGGCCATTTTTTCCAAAACGACATGTAGATCGTGCCCTGCGTCAATCAGGGCCTGCCATTCGTCAATCGAGATGCCCTCGACCCATTCCAGCGTGAGCACGCGACGACTGGTGCGTTCCCAATCGACGGCGGGGACACGAAACCCGGAGTCAGCTGTAAAATTCTGCCTTAATTCCGACGCGGCTGACGCTTCAAGACGTAAATCCATCTCGACCGCTACACTTTGGGCGAAGGCATCTATCACATCGACCAAATGCAGGCGGCGCCAATATGGCATGGCACGCTCGGCCAACTCCGTAAGCCAGTAGAGGAACTCGAGATCGCGATCAAAATCGTTTTCCACACTGGGCCGCCGCACCTTGACCGCGACCGGATCACCCGACGTCGTGACCGCGAAGTGAACCTGCGCAATGGAGGCTGACGCTACCGGCTCATCAGTAAAACTCTGGTACAGGGAATCCAGTGGGACGCCGAATTCGGATTCGATGGTCGTGCGGGCTTTCTCGGCGCTGAAAGGAGGTAGATTATCCTGAAGTTCGGACAATTCAGCCGCCAGAGCGGTTCCAACCAAATCCTTCCGGGTCGAAAGCCCCTGGCCGAGCTTGACGAAACTCGGTCCGAGCACCTGAAGTGCTCTCGCGAGTCGTTGTCCGGGCTCTCCGAGCCCTCTCTTGCGTGGCACTAAGTTGGCCAGGAACATAATGGGAGGAACGAAACCCCGTGATTTGAACGGGAAAAGCGCATCCCAGCGGGCAAGTGTCCAGGCGATGCGCAATAGCCGCCAAATGTTTCTGAGAGTCCGGCCCATGAAATGCGTCTCAGCCGCAATAAATCGAACCGGTCTGAAGGGCGTAGCCCATTCCGCGCGTGGACACGGGAGCCATCTGGCAAGGACGTGACCAAACAGCAATGTCGCCCTGTACCGTTGAGTTGCCGTTCACCAAGACCGATGTTCCTCCGGAACTCAGCGACCGCGAGCGATACACGGCGCTGGCTAGGGGGCGTCAGTCGTCGCCCGTTTCCTTTCCGAGCCCTCGCCTGACCGTGGAGGTGATGGCCGCGCTGTCGAGCTCAGCTCTTTGGATTTGCTGTTGCGGAGTGTCCTGGTCGAGAAACATGTCTGGCATAACCATGGGACGGAACACCAGTCCTGAATCGAAGGCACCGTTCCGCGCCAACATGTGCATAACTTGCGTGGCAAACCCCCCGACCGCGCCCTCTTCAATCGTAATCAGAATCTCGTGAGCACCTGCGAGACGTTTGACCAGATCTTCATCCAGTGGTTTTGCGAAACGGGCGTCTGCGACAGTCGTCGTCAGGCCTTCCCCGTCGAGCTCTTCGGCAGCCTCGATACAGTCCTGCAATCGCGCCCCATAGGATAGCAAGGCCACCCGCTCGCCTTCCCGAACAATCCGGCCCCGACCCAATTCCAGAACTTCGGGCTTCTCGGGCAGAGTAGTCCCGACGCCGCTGCCGCGCGGGTAGCGAAGAGCGCACGGACGGTCATCGATCGCAACGGCGGTTGCAACCATTTTGACAAGTTCCGCCTCATCCCCTGCTGCCATCAAGACCATCCCCGGCAGACAACCCATGTAAGTGATATCGAATGCGCCGCAGTGGGTCTGCCCGTCCGCGCCCACATAGCCAGCCCGGTCGATTGCAAATCGAACCGGCAGGCTCTGTATCGCAACATCGTGCACGATCTGGTCGAACGCGCGTTGGAGAAAGGTGGAATATATGGCGGCGAAAGGCTTCATGCCCTCAGCTGCAAGGCCCGCCGCAAATGTCACGGCATGCTGCTCCGAAAGACCAACATCAAAGGTCCGATTGGGAAATACCTCTCGGAAGCGGTCGACGCCTGTCCCGGACGGCATTGCAGCCGTAATCGCCACGATCTTTTTGTCGCTGCGCGCTTGTTCTATAAGGCTGTCCGCGAAAACACGCGTGTAGGTTGGTGGAGCCGGTCCGCCAGCGACCGGCTCGCCGCTAGCAACGTTAAACTTGCCTACACCGTGATAACGGTCATCCGAAGTCTCCGCCGGCGGGTAGCCCTTTCCCTTCTCTGTCACCACATGAACCAGGACCGGTCCCTCGGCGGTGTCATCGCGAACATTTTTGAGAACCGGAAGTAAATGGTCCAAGTTGTGCCCGTCGATTGGCCCTACGTAGAACATACCCAACTCCTCGAAAAGCGTGCCGCCAGTGAGTAAGCCTCGGGTGTGCCGCTCGGCTCGCAGAGCCGAGTTCCGAATCTTTCGCGCAAACCGCCCAGTTACTTGATTGCCGGTGTCGCGCAGCGAGCGGTAGGACCTGGAAGAAACCAGCCGCGACAGATACGCGGAAAGTGCCCCTACCGGCGGCGCGATCGACATTTCGTTGTCATTCAGGATAATGATGAGCTTATTGGCCATAGCACCGGCATTGTTAAATCCCTCGAACGCCATGCCGCCGGTCATGGCGCCATCGCCGATCACTGCAACCACCTTATGGTCTTTGTCCAGAAGATCGCGCGCGACCGAGAAACCGAGTGCAGCCGAAACCGATGTCGAGGCATGGGCCGCGCCGAAGGGATCGTATTCGCTTTCCGAACGCTTGGTGAAACCTGACAGACCCCCGCCTTGCCGAAGCGTACGGATGCGGTCGCGCCGGTCTGTCAGAATCTTATGGGGATAGACTTGATGGCCCACATCCCATATTACGCGGTCTCTCGGTGTGTCGAACAGGTAATGCAGTGCTACGGTTAGTTCGACAACTCCCAAGCTGGCACCCAGATGTCCGCCCGTGGCAGAAACCGCATCAATGGTTTCGGCCCTCAATTCGTCGGCAAGCTGCTGCAAGCGGTCGGGCGGTAGTGCCTTGACGTCGTCTGGTGATTTTACTCTGTCCAGGAGCGGTGTATCCGGCATATCAGACCTTTCATGCTGCAAATGCCCCTCTGCGGGGCATTGTCAGAGTAACTGGTTAGGGCCAACCCTCTTGGGTGCTTGTTCCCCGGGGTTACCCAGTGAACTATTTTTCCCCTTGGGATTGACCAAGTACGTCACAGTTGCAGGGGCAACGCCGGAATTGTACCGGCTTCCCTGTCCCGGCGGAATCTTGAGACGCTATCACGCGGATTCGGCCGGCGCAAAGAGTTCAGGCGGAGACTTGGCGATGTTCACCTGTATTTTGCTCCCCGAAAGATGAACGTTATAGTACGTTGCTGGCAAGTCCATCAGTGCCTGCTATAGTGGAGCCGCACCGCTGGTGACCGCCCCAAGGAAACGTCGGACACGCGTATGCGAGATCGCGCCCCGGAAAACTTTTTGCTGGATGTCCCCGAGCACGGCCCGCGCCGAGCCACCACTCCGGTACCGGTGGGTGGTGTCGTTATTGGCGGTGACGCGCCTATCGTCGTGCAATCCATGGCCAACACCGACACTGCCGACGCTGTGGCCACTGCGGCGCAGGTGTACGATTTGGCCCAGGCCGGTTCCGAACTCGTGCGGGTTACCGTTAATATCGAAAAGTCCGCAGCGGCCATCCCCGAAAAATATGTCTCACCCCCTCCCTAGGGAGGGCGGCAAAACGCGCAAGACTTTATATCATCACGCCTATGAAATCTGACGCAGTGACAACACGCGGTTCGAAGATGCTGCGGTTTTCGAAAGGGACAGGCATGTCAATTACAGCTTGGTCTTCAAACGGCGATTAAGGACAATCAGTATTAAAGCACCGCGCCTTTAGTTTGAACCATATCCAGCTTCACAAAAGTAGTTCCAACATTCTTCTGGTGTGAATAGATCGCAAGTTTGTGCAAGGGCGTCGAACATCTGGTCGAATGTTCTGGCACCGATCCGTCGCAAATGAGCTTTCAGTTTTGAGAATGCCAGTTCGATAGGGTTGAGGTCGGGGGAATATGGTGGCAAGTACAGGAACCAGCAGCGCTTCGCTTTGAGCGCGGCTGCGGCATCCTTGTTGCGATGCGCCGCGAGGTTGTCACAGATGACGACAGTTCCCGGCTCTAGTTCGGGTGCGAGAACGTCGCGGATGTAGGCGGCAAATGCCATGCCGTTCATAGCTCCGTTGATCACCCATGGTGCGATTAGACTGTTATGGGTCAAACCCGCAATGAATGTCTGCATTCCCCATGCGCCAAAGGGCGTGCTCATTTGCAATCGCTTACCGCGCAGGCTTCGCCCGCGCAACCGGGTCAAGTTTGTCTTCACGGATGTTTCGTCAATGAACACAAGACGATGAGGCTGCGCCTGCATGGCCGGGATGCGGTGCCGGAACCAGTCCTGACGCAGACGCTTCACCCGAGTATGAAAGCGCTCGGTTGCGATCAACGATTTTTTTATACGTGTAGCCAAGTTTTCTTAGGAAACGCTCAATGGATGCAGCATGGACGATACCCCCGGTGGCCGCTTCCAGGGCTCCGGCCAGTTCTGGTAAAGTAATGTCGCCGTCCTGCGCCACCAACTCTTCAAGAAATTCCTGATGAGGGGCAAGTTTGCCATGACCTCGGGGACGTCCTTGTAATTCGGGTTCGATAGACCCTGTCTCACGCAACTTGCGTTGCCACCGCACCCCCGTTGCGGCGGATATTTTCAAGCGCGCCGCGGCGGCACGACCGCTCAAGCCCTCTTCGATGTATTGTTGGAAACGCGCTCGAAGCGCTGATGGTAGTGCTGCTGGCATGGAAAATCCTCCCGAATTAAGGAGGAATCACAATTCGCAAAGATTGGGAAGACCATCGATTCAACATTCAAAATCGACGCTTTAGAGACCGTCCTAAGGCAATCAGATTGCCTATGCAGAATGGGTATGTTGAACACGTGATTGGCCCCAACCGCCGGGAGTGACTGAAGGCAGGGTGATATTTTGCGACTGCTTGTCGTAGTTGTTTCGTGCACTGTCCAGGGTTACACGAGACTCCTAGAAATTAGCCAATGGTCGGACTGGAACCCGGCCTTCGGTTTTCTTTGGGGTGGCCCGTGACTTCGTAGGCTGGCAAGCCTATTGTCAAAAATAAGCCAAGATCGAATCATTTTCTAAACTATCGTAATAGTGGGTTACCTTATGGGCAGGTCTTTTCTCAACACCCTCCTCTTGCTAGGGTCTGTTGACATTTAACGCATGGCGATGATGGTTTCGACGAGGTTGCAGTTTGCGGCGCAGCTGATGTCGGTCTTGTCGTAGCGTGTTGCGATGCCACGGAATTCCTTGATCTTGGCGAAGTAGTTTTCGATCAGATGTCGCCAGCGGTACATGTGCTTGTCGTAGGCCGCCGGCCGCTTCCTGTTGGCGAGCGAGGGAATGACGGCGCTTGCGCCACGTTGGTCCAGTTGCTCTCGCAGCCAGCCGGCATCGAATGCCTTGTCGGCGATGAGGGCATCGAAGTGAACGTCGTCGATCAACGGCTGGACGCCCATCATGTCGTGGCGCTGGCCAGGGAGCAGCACGAAGCGGACCAGACACCCCAGTGCGTCGACCAGGGCGATGATCTTGGTGGTCAATCCGCCCCGTGATCGGCCGATGGCCTGATTTTGAGTCCCCCTTTTGCGCCGCTCGCCTTCTGGTGAACGCTGACGATGGTGGCGTCGATGAGGGCATATTCGAAATCCGGTTCCGCCGACAACTCCTCGAACAGCCGCTCGAAGACACCCTTCTTCGCCCATCGGCGAAAGCGCTGGAAGACGCTGTTCCAATTGCCGAACGCCGGGGGCAGAGCGCGCCACGGCGACCCTGCGCGCACCCGCCACAAAACCGCCTCCAAAAACAGGCGGTTGTCCGCCGCCGTCACGCCACGGTCCGTCGCCTTGCCCGGTAGATGACGCCAAATTTTCTCCCAAACATTGTCCGTGATCACAAAACGCTCTGACTTCATCAAACACTCCTTGCAAAAGGAGGCTTGAATCACTTTTCCGCGACATTGGGAATCCCCTCAATGTCAACAGACCCTAGCTTGAAGGAAGTGAACTATGTTGCGCCTCTCTATCTTTATCCAAAGGACGAATACGATGTTGACCAAGCCCGAAGGGTGAACTTCGATCCCAAGCTGTACGAACATCTGCAAGAGTTGGCCGCTCACCCCGTGCATGGAATACCGGATGAAGTCGCGGTGTTCGATTACATCTATGGAGTGCTGCACTGCCCCGCCTATCGGGAGACCTATGCCGCATTCCTCAAGATTGACTTTCCGCGTATCCCTTGGCCATCCAGCCCGGAAGCGTTCTGGGACGTGTCGGCCAAAGGCACGGAACTGCGCAGACTGCACTTGATGGAGCCGGACGCCATAGGCGCGACTCCTTTCCCATTTGATGGGGGGGGCGACAACGTGGTTTCCGCTCCTGTCTTCAAGGACGGCAAGGTGTGGATCAACAAGACACAGCATTTCGACAACGCGTCGGAAGTCTCGTGGGGATTCTTCATCGGCGGCTACCAGCCCGCTCAGAAATGGTTGAAGGATCGCAAGGGTCGCAAGGGTCGCGCTCTGTCATTCAGTGACGTGCAGCACTACCAACGCATTCTGAAGATACTGTCCGAAACAGACAGGATCATGGCTACAATCAGCATGGAATTAGCGTGAGCCGACACATGAAAGGAATCTGAATAGTCGAAGAGAGCTATGACGTTTGCTTCTTGCCAGACCGTTCATGTTTATTCGGCGCTATACGCTTGAGTGTTTCAGTGAAACGTTCTTCACTTTCGTCGCACTCCAACTCACGCGCTTTCCCCTTGAAGCGTTTTATCTGATCGTCTTTGTCTTCGGTTTTCACAGTGTCCTCCATTCGATAATGGCTAGAAAATGACTCTACAAAATATCCTAGCCTTTTGCCAGTTGGTCTAATTGTTATGCGTTTACAAAATATTCGACGAGAGAATAAGTCAGTTACTGATTGGGGCGGATGACCGCCTGGAGGCGTGACAGCGGCGCTCTCTAGGTGCATACCTTTCTCTCCTGTATTCCTGATCCAACAACAGGCAGAGGACCGCACATCCATGGCCACCTATGACCGGGCGTATTACGTCAAACTTGTCGAGGACGATTACTTCAGCAATGTCATGAAAGAAGACATTCCCGCGGCCGTGGCGGCCTTCACGGACGACGCCCAAGTGGTGATTTATCACGGTGACAATGCGGTGCGCCGGTTTTACAGCAATCCAAACGGTGATCAGCTTCCCTTGGAGGCGTTTTACGATCATTTGCTCGGCAACTACGACGCATTGTTTGAAGGCTTTGAGCACACCATCGATGTGGAAAGCGAACGCTGCGCTGCCAATTTCACGGTCACCCTGACACCGAAATCGGGCTCCGCCTACGAAGACATGGGCACGTTGACCCTCAACAACTCAAACTTCTTCCGCTGTCGTAATGGCAAGATCTATTACATGGTTATTTACTACGCCAACCCCACCTTGGGCGCGAAGCTCGGAACACAAACCGCAAGCCCGACAGGGTTTCCGAAAAACTAAAGATAGTGTCAATGATTGGATAGGTAATGCCGGCTATCCAAAGAGGTGCAGAATCTCGTGTCTATAACGAAATTGGTAAAACCTATACCTCTACGCGGGCACCGGAGCCATTAATTGCAGCGCAAATAATTGCTGCTCTGGGAGATTCACAAAGTGTACTCAATGTCGGTGCCGGGACCGGTAGCTACGAGCCGGAGGACCGACTTACGGTCGCACTAGAGCCCTCCAAAGGAATGATTGACCAACGCAAACCGAATGCGGCGCCCGTGATTTGCGGCGTTGCGAAGCATATACCGTTTGCCGACAACAGTTTTGACGCAACAATGGCAATCTTGACCTTGCATCATTGGAAAGACCAAACAACAGGTCTTCTGGAACTAAAACGGGTTGCACGAAAACGAATAATAATTCTGACGTTTGATCCCGTTCAAAGCGAACAGTTTTGGCTCATCCGGGACTATTTCCCCGGTGTGAAAGATTTGGACAGAGCAATATTCCAGGACCCTGTCCTGCTTGCAGAGCAGTTGAACGGCGGTCGAGTTGAGACCGTGATGATCCCGTCTGATTGCCGTGACGGTTTTCTATGCGCTTATTGGAAACGGCCGGAAGCCTATCTAGATCCACTTGTGCGCGCCGGAATTTCCTGCTTTCCAGCATTACCTAGAGATGATCTAGACGCAGGCCTTGCCGCGTTGGAAGCTGACCTTAAATCGGGACGGTGGACCGAGCGTAACCATAACCTTCTCTCCCATGAGACGATGGATTTCGGTTACCGGCTGATCGTTGCCGAGCTATCTTGACGGTATGTGACGTCGGCCGCCGTTTTCTGGACAGGGTTACGCCGAGCAGCTAAAACCCTGGCTTTCCGTTGATAGGACCTCTGCCCCTCATGGCATCCACAAGCGATATTCGCGCCACCTTTCTCGATTTTTTTGCCCGCAACGGCCATGAGGTTGTGGCGTCCAGTCCGTTGGTGCCGCGCAATGATCCGACATTGATGTTCACCAATGCGGGGATGGTCCAGTTCAAGGACGTCTTTACCGGTAACGAAACGCGAGACTACAGCAGCGCCGCGACGTCACAAAAATGCGTCCGCGCTGGTGGCAAGCACAATGACCTCGATAACGTGGGTTACACCGCTCGGCACCACACCTTCTTCGAAATGCTCGGCAATTTTTCCTTCGGGGATTACTTCAAGGAAGAAGCCATCAAGCTGGCCTGGGATTTGGTCACGGGCGAGTACGGTCTGCCCAAGGACAGATTGCTGGTGACGGTACATTCCACCGATGAAGAGGCAGCAGAGCTGTGGGCCAAGATCTCGTCCCTACCTGACGACAAAATCATTCGCATTGCGACATCGGACAATTTCTGGGCCATGGGCGAAACCGGGCCATGCGGACCGTGTACGGAAATTTTCTACGATCATGGGGATCACATCCCCGGAGGCCCCCCCGGCTCGCCAGACGAAGACGGAGACCGGTTTGTCGAAATTTGGAATTTGGTTTTCATGCAGTTCGAGCAGGTCTCGGCCGACGAACGTATTGATCTGCCCAAACCCAGCGTGGACACGGGCATGGGATTGGAACGCACGGCAGCGCTTCTTCAGGGCACCAACGATAACTATGCCATTGATCTGCTGCGAACCTTGATCGAAGCAGCTGCAAGTGCGGCAGGCACGGACCCAGATGGCGATCATGCCGTCTCCCACCGTGTGATCGCCGATCACTTACGGGCAACGGGCTTCCTTATTGCTGACGGTGTGCTGCCATCGAACGAAGGCCGGGGGTATGTTTTGCGGCGGATCATGCGCCGGGCCATGCGCCACGCCCATCTCATGGGCTGCAAGGACCCTCTCCTGCATCGGCTTGTTCCTGCGCTGGTAGCACAGATGAGTGCTCAATTTCCCGAGCTGGAACGTGCGCAGCCTTTGGTGACGGAAACGTTGTTGCTGGAAGAGACGCGGTTCAAATCCATGCTCGACCGTGGTCTCAAGTTACTCGACGAAGAAGCCAAGTCCCTTTCTTCCGGTGGCACTTTGTCGGGCGACGTAGCTTTCAAGCTCTATGACACCTATGGATTTCCGCTCGATCTAACACAGGATGCCATGCGTCCCCGGGGCATCGCGGTGGACACGGACGCCTTTGCCGCAGCCATGGAGCGCCAGCGGGAAGAGGCGCGCAAGGCCTGGGCCGGGTCCGGTGAGGCGGCGACGGATAAGGTTTGGTTTGACGTGCGTGAGGACGTCGGGGCATCCGATTTTCTCGGCTATGCGACAGAAAGCGCCCAAGGGAAGATCGTCGCACTGGTGGCGGACAGAACTCCCGTCGATACGGTGTCCGAAAACCAGGATGTTGCATTGCTCTCCAACCAAACTCCGTTCTATGGCGAGTCCGGTGGCCAGGTGGGGGATACGGGAACCATCACCACATCTGAGGGAGCCGTCATTTATGTTACAGACACCCAAAAAAAATTGGATGTCCTGCATGTTCATCAGGGAACAGTCACGAAAGGCACGGTTAAATCAGGTGACGAGGCCACCTTTGCGGTAAACGGCGAACGGCGCAGCGCCATTCGCGGCCATCACTCGGCAACTCATTTGCTTCACGCAGCCCTGCGGCAGGTTTTGGGTGACCACGTCACTCAAAAGGGCTCTCTGGTGGCGCCCGACCGTTTGCGCTTTGACATCAGCCATCCCAAACTTTTAAGCGGCGATGAAATTCTTAAAATCGAGGACATCGTCAACACGCAAATCCGTGCCAACGAAGCGGTCTCGACCAAGCTGATGGATCCGGACAGCGCCATCGAAGCGGGTGCTATGGCTCTGTTCGGTGAGAAGTACGGCGAAGAGGTGCGGGTGGTTTCCATGGGCACATTGGATGACGCCAGTCATCATCAGTATTCCGTCGAGCTCTGTGGTGGTACCCATGTCCACCGGACGGGTGATATCGGACTGTTTAAGATCATTGATGAATCCGCCGTGGCCGCTGGTGTGCGCCGTATCGAAGCGGTGACCGGTGCTGCCGCTGAAGCGTGGATGTCCCAGCAGCAGGAAATCGTTGCTCAAACCGCCGCCGCTTTGAAAGTAGGGCCCCGAGAAGTCCCCGATCGTATCTCGGCGTTGCTGGAAGACCGCCGCAAATTGGAACGGGAAGTAACTGACCTTCGCAAGAAACTGGTCGCAGGCGGTGGCGGTTCCGCGGCTCCGGAAGCCAAAACCGTCGCCGGTGTTGCCTTCTCAGGGCGCGTTCTTGCCGATGTGCCGGCCAAGGATCTCAAGGGCATGGCCGATGAGATCAAGCAGTCCCTGGGCAGTGGCGTGGTCGGTTTGGTCACCGTATCCGACGGTAAAGCCTCTCTGGTAGTGGGGGTCACCGATGATCTTACCGACCGGGTCGATGCCGTCGCTCTGGTGCGAGCCGGTTCCGCGGCCGTGGGTGGTAAGGGCGGCGGCGGCCGGCCAGACATGGCTCAGGCCGGCGGCCCCAACGGCAGCCAAGCGGAAGCGGGTCTGGCCGCCATCGAGGCCGAACTGGCCCGGCTGGCTAGTTAGAAAACCTATATATTTCAACGGTTTATAAGAATTCTGACAGTTATATTGCGCTGCCAAAAATATTTTGTTGCAGTGCAATAAAATGGTTGACGGCGGGCCTTGTCCCCCCTATATGCTTTCGCACTGCAGCAAATATTGTGCGCTGCAATATTAACAACTGCTCCCTATCCAGGAGAGGACCGGAGCAAACCAAACAACAGGGACGCCCGTTTCACTTAAAGGACCGACGCCATGAACAATTACGACGACATCATTACCTTCAACCAAAACAACTTCGACGCCTTTGTTGCCAGCAGCACCGCTGTGGCCAAGGGTTTCGAAGAACTCACCAAAGAGTACGTTGCCTACGCCAACGAATCCTTCGAAGACGCCATTGAAGCGGGCAAGCAGATCGTTGCCGCCAAGACCATCAATGAAGCGATTGACCTGCAAACCAAGATTGCCAAAGCCTCTTGGGAAAAGGCCATAGCCGAAGGCCAGAAGATCTCTGAAATCTCGACCGGAATCTTCAAGACCGCCTCGGCGCCGTTTTCCGAGCGGGTTCAGGCCACCGTTGACGTTGCTACGGAAACCGCCAAGAAGGCTGCCTAAAACTCCCCTCCCTCTGTCTTAGAGCCTGACCGAAAAAGAATTGAGTGGAATCAGTCCCTTGTGATTCCCTTGTTGTGTTCGCCAGCAAGGAGGATAACAAGATGTGGACTGACGCCACTCGTGAGAAATATGAGCGCGAGGCGCACCGCTAAGAAGGTGATGGGCCGCAAGCGCCATATCGTGGTGGACACTGGCGGGCGGTTGCTCGGTGCCGTGGTCCACGAGGCTGACATCCAGGATCGCGACGGTGCGCCGTCGCTGCTCGCCGAGGTGGGGGCGTGGTTTCCCGGGGTCGGCCATATCTTCGCCGACGGCGCTTACGCCGGCCCTAAGCTGGCCGGGGCGCTGAAGAAGATCGGCGACTGGGCGCTGGAGATCGTCAGGCGCAACGACAAGGCGGACGGCTTCGTTGCGCTGCCGCGCCGTTGGGTGGTCGAACGCACCTTCGCATGGTTCGGGCGCAGCCGCCGCCTTGCGAAGGACTTCAAGGCGACCGTCGAGAGCGCCCTTGCCTGGCTCCTGATCGCCAGCATCCAAGTCTTCATCCGTAGACTAGCAAGGTTATGAAAATAAACGATTCTTTTCCGGCCAGACTCTTAGACGCTCAAATCATTTCCGTGATCCAGGGCAAGCGTTGCGCGATACTGTTCTTTGTCCAAATTGAGCGCGACGAGCAGACGAAACGAATATCCAAGTGTGTCGAATTTTATAACGCGCCAACGATATCCAGACCCAAGACGAAAAGCGCGGTTCCTTGGTTTTGATAGCGGAAAGGCAGAGCGCGGCATCTTACCGCTTGCCCAATTGCGATGACAGCCGGCGAAATAAAAGCGGCGGCGGTTTGAGGGGCACACCGCCGCCGCTGGAACCCGAGGGGATCGGGATCGTTATTCTGCTGCTGGGATTTCGCTGTCTTTGTCGCTGTCCTTGTCTCCGTCGGCCTGGTCTTCGCCGATCATTTGTTCGGCCACAAGCCCGGCGTTGACGCGGATTTGATGTTCGATGTCCGCCGCCATGTCCGGATTGTCTTTAAGGAAATTCTTGGCGTTTTCGCGGCCCTGGCCGATACGTTCGGAGTTATAGGAGAACCAGGAACCGGATTTTTCGACAATGCCGGCTTTGACGCCAAGGTCGAGCAGTTCACCCGTCTTGGACACACCTTCGCCATACATGATGTCGAACTCGACCTGTTTGAACGGCGGGGCGACTTTGTTTTTAACCACCTTCACCCGGGTCTGATTGCCGACCACGTCATCCCGGTCTTTGATTTGGCCGATGCGGCGGATGTCGAGGCGCACGGACGAGTAAAACTTGAGCGCATTGCCGCCGGTGGTGGTTTCGGGGTTGCCGAACATGACGCCGATCTTCATGCGAATCTGATTGATAAAGATGATCATGGTGTTGGACCGCGCCACAGAGGCGGTCAGTTTGCGCAGCGCCTGACTCATCAAGCGCGCCTGCAAACCCACATGAGTGTCACCCATTTCGCCTTCCAGCTCCGCCCGCGGCGTCAAGGCGGCAACAGAATCAATCACCAGCACGTCAATAGCGCCTGAGCGCACCAGGGTGTCGGCAATTTCCAACGCCTGCTCACCGGCGTCGGGCTGGGAAATAAGAAGATCGTCTAAATTGACGCCGAGCTTGCGGGCATAACCGGGGTCTAGGGCATGTTCCGCATCGATGAAGGCGCAGGCGCCGTCCATCTTTTGCGCTTCAGCGATGACATGCAGCGCCAATGTGGTTTTGCCGGAACTCTCCGGTCCATAGATTTCAACGATCCGGCCGCGGGGCAAACCGCCGATGCCGAGGGCGAGATCAAGACCCAGGGAGCCGGTGGGAATGGCCTCAATGTCGACCGCCGTCTCCCGCTGGCCCAAACGCATGATCGAGCCCTTGCCGAAGGACCGCTCGATTTGCGTCAACGCCGCATCGAGAGCCTTGGTTTTGTCCATGGCGTCCTTGTTCTCCACGACCCGCAGATTTGCTTCAGGCATAACCGCCCTCCTCCGTGTTTAGTCCGGTCACTCGGTGTGTGCAACGGCGCCTAATGTACGTGTTTTGTTCTCGTTGTCCATAAAAAAGAACAAGATGAGAACATGTATAATTTTCTTACTATTTTACAATGAGTTATATTATCGCTGACCTGTTCCACCCTAGGGCGGTGGAGGCGCATCCATGACGTCTTTCACTTTGGAGGCCAGCTGGCCCAGACTGAAAGGCTTGGGCAAGAAATGAATATCCGGACTGTCGACCACATCCCCGCGGGCCACTTCTTCCGAATACCCTGAAATGAGAATGATGCGCACGTCAGGGCGCTCGACCCGGACAAACCGGGCCAATGTGCCGCCGTCCATGCCCGGCATCATCATGTCGGTGATGAGCAGATCAAGGCGATCCGTATCGCGGAGAATGTCCATGGCCTGTTCGCCGGTGCGTGCCTCGAGCACCGAGTATCCTTTGTTCTTAAGCGCGCGGGCAGCGAACACCCGCACCGCGTCTTCGTCTTCAACAAGCAGAACAGTACCGCTGCCGGAAAGATCGCCGTCTCCCTGTTTTTTCGCAATCGCAGCGCCGACTTTTCCGGCCAGGGCCACGGGATCGTCTTCTTCCATGGCACGCATCGATATTTCTTCCGGCTGATCCGCATTGACAGTCTCTTCGTCGGCACCTTCCGGCGAAAGCCGGGGCAGATAGATGGTGAACGTGGCGCCTTGTCCCGGTGCGGAGTCCACCAATATAAATCCACCGGTCTGACGCACGATGCCGTACACCGTTGCCAGCCCAAGACCGGTGCCTGCGCCGGGTGTTTCCACTTTGGTTGAGAAGAAGGGCTCAAAGATACGGCCCAAGTCTTCCCGGGCAATGCCCTTGCCGGTGTCCTCCACGGATATGGTGACATAACGTCCGGGCGGCACCTGGTCCGCTCCCAATTGCGTCGGTTTTTCGAACAGTTTGGTATCCGTTGTTATGGTCAACGTGCCGCCGCCGGGTATGGCGTCTCTCGCGTTGACGGCAAGATTGATGATGATCTGATCGAATTGACCCGGATCGACCCTCACGACCCCCAGATCCCGGCCGTGAATAAGCTTGAACTCGATGGATTCGCCGATGAGCCGGGTGAGCAAATGAGACAGCTCGGTGAGATGGTCGGTGCAATTCAATTCCTTGGGCAGAAGCGGTTGTTTGCGCGAAAACGCCAACAGTTGGCGCACCAGGTTGGCAGCACGGTTGGCATTTTGTTTGATCTGCATGATATCGGCAAAAGACGGATCGCCGGCCGCATGACGCTGCAGGAGGAGATCACAAAAACCGATCATCGCCGTCAGCAGATTATTGAAATCGTGCGCCACACCGCCGGCCAACTGACCCATGGCCTGCATCTTCTGCGCTTGGGCGAATTGAACCTCGAGGTTCTTCTGCTCGGTGGTGTCGATGACATGAACCACAGCACCCTCAATCTCACCGGCGGCCGTGGCGGCAGGTCCGGAATGGGGCCCTAGGAATATGGAAACCTGGGCTCCTTTCGCCCCTTGAAGACGGCCGTCCACTTGGACGCTGTCAATCTTGCCACCGAGAATGCGTTCCAGATCGTCACGCAAAGCCCGGCGGTCATCTTCAGAAACGAAATCAGCCAGGCGGTCACCGATCAATCCTTCGCGGGTCCGCTCCACGAGTTTGGCAAACGCCTGATTGCTGTCGCTGACAGCGCCATCGGGATCGACAAGCGCCATGGCAACGGGGGCGGAATCAAAAAGCGCCCGAAAACTTCCGCTGGCACTTTCGCCGATATTCTCGATATCCGCCCGAACGTCGCGAAGCACAATCGAGCGGGTGCGGGTCAGGCCCGCGTCGTCATAGAATCCTTGGAAAACCATGGCATTGACGGGTTCCCCGCTGACCGTTCGGAAGCGGATTTCACCATGCCATTCGCCGTCCGGATCGGGCCTGACCGGCCCATCTAAAACGTCTTCCAACTTTAGATTAAGAATTTCCTCAGGTGTTCGTCCCAGCCATTGCGCAAACCTTTGATTGGCGTAGTGAAAATTACCGTCGACATCGACCGAATAGATGCCTGTCGGCATGAAGTCGAGAAAGTCGGCGAGATCCTGCCGTTCCTGACTAAGAACGTCGTTGATGGCCTTGCGCGCGGTAATGTCTTCCAACGACCAAACGAGAAAGCCGGGCAGCAAATCGATGGGACGAATGCTCACTTGATACCAATCCGGTTCGGGCATTTCCCCCCTCAGCGGAATTTCAATTTGGTCCGCCAGACCGGCGTCGACGGCCTGGCGCAAACGCGTGACGGCATCAAGGCCGTCATATTCCCGTGCAGCGAGGGCAGAGAAGCGATCCAAAGGTTTGGCTCCGTTGAGCCAATCGTGACCCCATGCATTGGCGTAAAAGACACTGCCTGTCTCATCGGTGAGAAACCGGGGCGCGGGCGCTGCCTCAAGGGTTGCAGTCAGAATGTCGACCCGCTGTTCTAAGGTCGGAGCCTGGTTGAGGGACCAATACAAAGCTGCCAGCGACATCACCCAAAACAGCCCGGCAGCTGCCGCGGCCCAAAGCCAAGGGACAAGGCCAACAAGAGTATTGACTACGATTATCATCAGCCCAATGGCACTGAGCAAAATCGCCGCTAAAGACTTTTGATTAGTGAGCAAACTTGCCCTTTAGCTGCATGACATAACCGATGATTTCGGCAACGGCCTTATAGTGCTCTGGCGGTATCTCTTGATCAACTTCAACGGCGGCGTAAAGCGCGCGTGCCAGGGGCGGATTTTCCACCAAGGGAACGTCGTGCTCCTCTGCGATTTGGCGAATACGCCGGGCCAGATAATCCACACCTTTTGCGACCAGCAAAGGTGCATGCATGTCGTCCATATCGTATTTGAGAGCGACGGCGTAGTGAGTCGGGTTGGTAATGACGACATTGGCGCTGGGCACCGCGGCCATCATGCGTTGACGGTGGCGTTCCAAGCGCAACGCTCGGATGCGGCTCTTGATCTTGGGGTCACCCTCGGCTTCCTTATGTTCGTCTTTGACCTCTTGTTTGGTCATCTTGAGTTTTTCTTTGTGATGCCACTTTTGATAGGTCCAGTCGGCAATGGCGATGATTGCCATAATGAGAACGACAAGAAAGAGAACAAGAATAATGAGCCAGTGAATCTCACTGAGCGTGATGATGAGCTCTTGATCCACCACTTGATCCGGATGCCGGAACATAGGCACGATCAGAAAGGCAACGAGCACGCCAACAATAATGATTTTTGCAACGCCCTTCGCTGCTTCGACCAAAGTTTGCGAAGAAAAGAATCTCTTTGCACCCTGAATTGGATTGAGTTGGGAAAGGTTCGGTTGCAGTTTTTTTGGCGTCCATAAGAGCCCGTTGAGCGCAATACCGCTGATGATTGCCGCAGCAATAAATGTCGCCATAGGAAGCGCCAGAAGGAACGCTACCGTTTTTGCCACCTCAACGACCATGAGGCGGATTCCCTCTTGCTCAAAAGGAATGGTATGTGGTCGTTCAAGAAATGCTGACAAATATTGTGCCAAGTCGCTGGCGATCCAAGGGGCCATTGTGCCAAAGACTACAAGCCCCGCCAAAAGCATGGCAAAGCTTTTAACTTCTTGCGATTGCGGTACGTCACCTTCGCTGCGCGCTTTACCAAGTCGTTTGGCGGTCGGTTCCTCTGTTTTTGAGTCCTTGTCTTCAGCCACTGCTAGCCTCCGTTCGCCAACAGGCTATGCAGGCTGGAATCAAAATAGTTGAGAAAAACCAACATCATTGCCGGTAAGGCAATGGTCAACAAAGTAAATCCCATTAGGATCTGTAGAGGCAAAGCGACAAAGAAAATATTCATTTGCGGCGACAGACGCGCCATGATTCCCATGGTCACCTTGAGCTACTCCCCGGGAATCGGACACTGACGTAAGCTACACTTTGTTGTCTTCTGGTCTTCGTAGAGAAGGAGATCAGAGATGTCGAAACGCAAGCAACACTGGCCGGAATTCAAGGCGAAAGTAGCCCTTGAAGCCTTGAAGGGCGAAGAGACCGTATCCGAGCTGTCCAGCCGGTTCGGGGTTCACCCGACGATGATTCATCAATGGAAGCGTGCGCTGCTTGATGGTGCTCCTGGCCTGTTCGCCCGTGGTGGCCGCCGGCAACCGGAGATCGACGAAGCGCAGGTGAAGGAACTGCATGCCAAGATTGGGGAGTTGGCTGTGGCCAACGATTTTTTGTCCAGACAGCTCAAGCCCTGGGGCGTGAAGTGAGACGCGGCATGATCGAGCCGGGTCATCCCGGATTATCGGTCAGCAGGCAGTGTGCGCTGCTGTCGATCTCCCGGTCGTCGTTCTATTACACGCCCAAGGGTGAGAGCGAGATGAACCTCGCGCTGATGCGTGAGATCGATGAACAGTTCCTGGACACGCCGTTCTTTGGCGTCCGGCAGATGACGTGGCATTTGAAGAACGAAGGCCATTGCGTCAATGAGAAGCGGTTGCGCCGCCTGATGCGGCTCATGGGCCTGATGCCGATCTACCAGAAGCCCAGCACCTCAAAGCCAGCGAAGGGGCACAAGACCTGGCCGTATCTACTCCGGGGGCTGAGTGTGAACAGACCGAACCAGGTCTGGGCAACGGATATCACCTACCTGCCGATGCGCCGGGGGTTCCTGTACCTGGTTGCCATCATGGATTGGTTTACCCGCACGGTGCTGGCTTGGCGCATCTCGAACACGCTGGAGGCTGACTTCTGCGTCGAGGCGTTAAACGAGGCGACCCACACGTTCGGTGCGCCAGAGATCATGAACACCGACCAGGGCTCGCAGTTCACCTCGTTTGCTTGGACCGACCGGCTTCGGCGGACGGGCGTGCGCATCTCGATGGACGGCAAGGGGCGGTTCCTCGACAACATCTTCGTCGAGCGGCTTTGGCGCACGCTCAAATACGAGTGCGTCTATCTGCACGCCTGGGAAAACGGCTCACAGGCCAGGGCGGGTATCCGCAAATGGATCACGTTCTACAATGAGAGGCGTCCTCATTCCGCCCTTGGCGGCAGGCCGCCCGCCGTGGTCTATTGGACGGCAATCGAGCAAAACCAAACCGATCAGCAGGCCCAGAAAGTAGCTTAAATCAAACCAGAACCTGTCCAATAATCAGGGAGTAGCTCACCTGAAAGATGAGCGTATACATCAGAAAGGGTGATGCAATCCGCACGCCAATAACAAAGGAGTCGTTTATTATTGACGCAACGATATTGAGCATATCACCCGTGAGGATTGGCTCGTTTGGTGCGATCAAAGAGTAACTGTCGACGATCGCCATGATCATGAAGGCGTGTAAGCCGGTGGAGAAGATCAAGACAACAGCGATCAAATTGAGAAAACCGATCACAATTGCGCTTTGGGAATTACTCACCGGATCGTTGACGAACGCATTCATCAAGCCATTGGACCGGCTAATCATCATCCCCGCCACGTTCAATGCTGCCATAATAAATTGAATGATGGTTCCGATGAATGCGCCGATAAGCACTTCAAAGAAAATCAATTTAACCAGTACGGCTGGCTGCTCTGGCTGGTCTGGGAGATACCCTTGAACAAGGGGCAGGCTGATGAGCGTTACCAATAGTGCCAGAGCCAGCCTGACCCGGGCAGGCACATAGGCCGCTGAAACGCCCGGCATCATCAGGAAGACGACGGACAGGCGCGCAACAAACACCAAAAGAAAATGAAACACATTGAGGGTGAGCAGGTCGCTCAGCATCGTTTACCTCGCGCGAAAGCCAAGCACCTGCCGGATCAAGCCGGCTAAGGCAGGCTGATTATTTTGTCCATCACCCGTTGTGTAAACTCATTGAGATTGGCCAGCATCCACGGCAGGAAAAGGATGAGAGAACTGAACACGGCTACAATCTTTGGAATAAATGTCAGCGTCATTTCTTGAATATGAGTCAGGGTCTGGAACACGGAAATGGAAAGGCCGACGGCCAGACCGACCAGGAGAATCGGTCCTGCCACTTTCAAAAAGACCCAAACGGCATCGCGGCCTATGTCTAGGACTTCCATTTCATTCATCGTACGTCCCCACAAAATCTCAATGACAAGGCGCTGCTTTTAAATGGGCATGCGCAGGATTTCTTGATAGGCCTGAAGAACTTTATCTCGAACGGCAACTACCGTTTCCAAAGTGTGCTCTGCGTTCGCGACTGCCGTTACCACGTCCATCATGTTGGCCTCACCGGCGATTTGAGCCATGGACAACTGTTCGGCCCGTTCGCCGGTTTCGATGGCATTGTCCAAGGAGTCTTTGACCATGTCCGTGAACGACGCTCCGCCGGTTTGATCGGTTGATTCAATGTTACCGGTTCTGCCGGCTTCACGGGCGGATGCCGCCGCTTCCCTATAGGCATTTACCGCACTGCTAAAATCGACTGCCATAATCCCCTCCGGGGTCTTTAAAATTTTGTTCCAATCGGCTCAGCCCGGCCGCTTTTGTAGCGGCTGAGGGCTAAAGACCGGCCTAGCGCAGAAGTTCGAGTGTTTTCATCATCATTTCCCGTGAGGTCGTGATGACGTTCATGTTTGCTTCGTAGGACCTTTGCGCTTCGCGCATGTCCATCATTTCGATTAGCGGATTGACATTCGGAGTCAGCACATACCCTTCGTCATCAGCGGCCGGGTGTGCGGGATCGTATTTAACGCCGAGATCAGATTGATCGTCGAAAATACGTTTCACTGCCACCGTATCGGCTTCCAGCTCGCGGTCGAGGACCGTGCGGAAGGTGATGAGTTTACGGCGATAAGGTTCGCCGCCGGGCATTTCTGAAGTGGAATTGACGTTGGCGATGTTTTCGGCGATGACGCGAAGACGAGTGGCTTGCGCTTTCATGCCATGAGCCGCAATTTCCTTACTGGCGTCAAGATTGTCCATGGTCATGGCGTTCTATTAACCTCCGCTTCTACCGAGTGCCGTTTTCAGCATCTTCATGTGTTTTTGCATAAGCGTGATGGCCATGTTGTATTGGCCACGGGTGTCACCCACTTTTTGCATCTGTTCTTCGAGAATGACTTGGTTGCCGTCGGGTGCGGCTTCAAAGTTGCGTCGTACGTCGCGATTCCTAAATGTGTCGCGCGTCGGCAACGTTCCTTTTGAATGAGCCGGATTCGTTCGCGCCACATTAACCGGAGCCGCTTTCCTTAGTTCGCGCCGGAAGTCGAGTTCCTTAAGGTCTCGCGGTGTGTAGTCGGGCGTGTTTGCGTTGACCACGTTTTGAGACAAGAGCTTTTGCCGTTGGGCAGCCCAGTCCATTTTGGTCAATGCCATCTGGAACAGCTTGAGATTGCTTACATCCATGATCCCGGTCCACCGGCCCGTTTGCGGATCCTGGCGTCCCGTTGCTCATTTCCAATCCGGGTGAAAGAAAATGTACTTGGTCTTCCGACCCGGCGCCTTGCGGCAGATGCTCCAAAAAAGGGGTGGAGCGGCCCTTACCAAGGCTGAGAGTGCCGGGTGAATCTTAAGAATCCATGAATCCCGGAATTCTGCGGTTTTCTGGGCAAAAATGGGGTGGTTTTGAGGGCCGGATTTAAGCGTTTCTTAAGCGCTGTGGGGCAGATTTTGCCTAGTGGAAACGGCCGCTTCGGGCCGCTTGTAGGGACCTGTTCAGGTGACATCTAAACCGCCCAAAGATCGCGATTCGGCTGACAAAAGCCCGCCAAAAACCATTGCCGTGGCCCTTGAAGATCAAGGGGAGGTCGCCCCGACCGTGGTGGCGTCTGGGCGTGGATTCGTGGCTGAGAAAATTCTCGAACTCGCTTTTGCCAACGATGTGCGGGTCCGTGAGGACTCGGACCTCGTTCAGGTTTTGGCTGCTGTCGATGTGGACAGTCCCATTCCGACGGAAGCCTTTGCCGCTGTCACAGAAGTGCTGTCCTACCTCTACAAGGCCAATGGCGAGACACCGCCGGATGGCCTGGGAGAATGGCAATGACGGAACGACGGCCGGAAACCCATGGCGAAATCGAAGCCGAACTGACAAAGATCGAGTCTCTGATCTCCACTGCCGTACGTTTGGTTGGAGAAGGCCGCCTGGTCGATCTCAGCGCATTGGAACGGCGCACCCTTCACGCCTGTGACGCCGCCGTCGCTCTGCCCTCAGATGAAAGCCGCTCCCTTCTGCCTGTCATGGAACGGTTGATTGGCAGTTTGGACGAACTCACGGAACGTTTGACAGTGGAATTTGGCGATCTGCCAAAACTCCAGGGTGAAGCCGCACCGATAACCGCGGCGTCCGCCTATCACGATACACAGACCAAGTCTGGTTAGGCGAGACCCATGGAAGCAACCGATTATCTTCAATTCGTTCTTGCCTTTGTTTTTGTCATCGGCCTGATCATGGGCCTGGCTTGGCTGCTCAAGCGATTTGGCGTGGGCGACGGCGCCACCAACACCCTTGGCCGTAAACGGCGTCTTTCCACAGTTGAGTCTTCTTCCATTGATGCCCGGCACCGGTTGGTGCTGGTCCGTCGAGACGACGTGGAACACTTGGTTTTGGTCGGGCCAAGCAACAGTTTGGTTGTGGAGCATGGAATCAAAGAAGCGGCTGGCCGAGCTCAGTCGCAAGAACCGGTTTAAGTGAGGGAAACCGATATGTCATACGCCAACACATTCTATCGCGCTTCTTGGGTTTTAGCGGGAGTTTGCGTGATTCTGCTGGGAATGAGCGGAGAAGCCGTCGCCCAGAGTGTAAGCTTTGATTTCGGACCAGACGATTCGTCGACCACGGGCCGGGTGGTCCAGCTTCTCCTTTTCTTGACGGTGATCAGCGTGGCGCCGGCGATCCTCATGATGGTGACGGCGTTCACCCGTATCATTGTTGTTCTGGCGATCCTGCGCCGGGCGATCGGCCTGGCCACGTCACCACCCAACATGGTCGTGATGTCCTTGGCCATGTTTATGACCGCGTTCATCATGGCACCCACGTTCTCGGTCGCCTGGCAAAGCGGCATCAGCCCCTTGATCGACGGCCAGATTGACGAGGAAACGGCATTCGAGCGGTCGGTGGAGCCGTTCCATGGCTTCATGATGCGCCACGTGCGCGATAAGGACCTCATGCTGTTCCTGGAAATGTCAGACACCGGCCCCGTCGCCGCGCCGGAAGAAACGCCGCTGCAGGCTTTGGTACCGGCTTTTATGATTTCCGAATTGCGCCGGGCCTTCGAGATCGGGTTTCTCATCTATGTCCCGTTCATCATCATCGATATGGTCATCGCCTCGGTGCTGATGTCCATGGGCATGATGATGTTGCCGCCGATGATGATCGCCCTGCCCTTCAAGCTGGTGTTCTTCGTCCTGGTGGACGGCTGGTATGTCCTGGTGGGCAGCCTGGTGCAGAGCTTCGGCGGCGCGGCGTGAAGCAGCCCTCCTGATCGCACCCTTGATAGACTTGACGATGCGCCTGCCCGCTCAATAGGACTCTACCTTGGGATATCAGGCACCAACCGCCGGATGGGTGTCGGTTCAGGACATTGCCATGTCAAAGTTGGGTGTGACCCTATCTTCAGGTTTGTTTTCTGCCGCCATATTGAGTGTTTTGATTGTTCTTCCGGCAGGACTTGTACCGGACGGAACCTGGGTTTGGGAGCGAGGCCTCTGGGCCGTGGGGGTGGGCACAGTTCTACAAACGGCAGCAACAGCGGTTGTTGCCGCCTTGAACCCAGACGGCCTAAAGGTCCGCAAACAAGGAATCTTAGCTGATCGCGACAAAGGTCAGCCGACGGCAGACAAAATTGTGTCCGTGGGCCTCCTTGTCTCTTCAATCGTAGTTTTTGTTTTCCCGGCATTGGATGTCTTCTGGCTGCGCCTTGCAGCCCCGCCACCGCCACTCGTGTCGAATGCGGGCGGCATAGCTGCAATCCTTGGATTGGTCATTGCACAGATCGTAGTCCTGCAAAACAAGTTTGCCGCACCCAATGTTCAAGACCAGTCCGAATTCGGACAAGAGCTCGTGGACTCAGGTCTCTACGCCACGGTGCGGCATCCTATGTATACGGGTTTTCTCATCATGATGTGCGGGCTCGCACTTTGGCTTGAAAGCTACGTAACGCTGGCGGGTTGCGCAGCATTCTTCGTTTTGGTGCTGGCCCGTATGCGAATTGAAGAAATGTATCTCAGCGATAATTTGGACGGATATAAGGCTTACATGAGCCGCGTGCGGTATCGACTCATACCGTATGTGTTTTAACGTGGATCAATGTTCGGAGTTTGTGAGACTCGAGTTTTGCACTCTCGCTTGACTTGAAGGTACGCTTCCCTGCCCAATGATGGTCTGGAGGGATTTCCATTGGGGACGCGTTATGTCGAAATCACCGGAAGACCTGTTTTCCTTAAAAGGCCGCGTGGCTGTGGTCACCGGAGCGTCCCGGGGTATTGGCGCGGCCATCGCCGACACCTATGCCAATGCCGGGGCCTTGGTCATCGGGGTGGGTCGGTCGGATAAGCCGGACCAGAAGCCGGTATCCGGCGTCACTTATATAAAGTGCGACATCACCGTCACCGACTCCTTCAGAGGTGTATGCGACACTATATTTAAGGACCACAGCCGCTTGGATGTGCTGGTCAACAACGCCGGCATTTTCATCCCTATCGATCAGGAAAAAGACAACCGGCTGGAAGCCTTCGACGGCCAGATCGAGGCTAATCTGCGCGCTGCCTACGCTTGCGCCATCGCCGCTTCGGACCGGATGATCGAGGCAGGCAATGGCGGTTCCATCATCAACATCACCTCCATCGGCGGGGTACGCGGGTTTTCCGGCCTGGCCGGTTACGCCGCTGCCAAAGGCGGCCTCGAGCAACTCAGCCGCGCCATGGCCATGGACCTCGGCCCTCATAACATCCGGGTCAACAACATCGCCCCCGGCTACATCATCACCGATATGAACAAGCACACTCTGACCACCGACCCGGAGGGCCGGGAGCGGCGTTTGAAGCGTCTCATCCTCAAGCGCCATGGCGATACCTGGGAAGTGGCAGCGGCCGCCCTTTTCCTCGCTTCCGACGGAGGCGCCTATCTCACCGGCGATACCCTGCACGTGGACGGCGGCTGGTTCATGCAAGGAATGGATAAGTAGGAAAAACCGTGACTGAAACAAAGACTCTCCAAAAACAAATATCCCACAAGGGCGCCTGCCATTGCGGCAGTGTGCAATTCGAAGTGACCCTATTGGACGGATTGAACACCGCCCGCCGCTGCACCTGCTCCATGTGCCGCATGCGGGGCGCGGTGGCCGTGTCGGCCAATTTGAAGGATCTTAAAATTCTTAAAGGCGAAGACAAACTGACCGAGTATCAGTTCAATACCAAAACGGCCAAGCATTACTTCTGTTCCGTCTGCGGCATTTACACCCATCATCAGCGCCGTTCAAACCCGGAGCACTTCGGTGTCAACGTCGCCTGCCTGGAAGGGCTAAGCCCCTTTGACTTTGAGGAAGTGATTGTCATCGACGGCATCAATCACCCGCGCGATACGGGCCGTGGCGCGCATGGACAAACTGCGGGTGTTTTAAAGTACGAAGCTGTTCATTGATAACCTTGATTCGGCTAAGACCCCGATGTGTCTCAACCGTCACTTACGCCTTTTCTTCGCCTTTTCTTCCTTTGAAGGACGCTTCTCTAAGCTCCAGTCCGCATAGTTTTTCCAAACGGAATAGTGGCAGCCACACTTCGGGCAATACTCGGCAGGCGGTGTGGTTTGATGCCAGGTATGCTTGCAGTCCTCGTTCATGCAAGTGAACTCTGCGCTTAGAGGATTTAAGCGTCTGGGCATTTGCTCATCACACGCACTTGAGCCAAATGACTTGAATAGACGCAAATTAACCGCGTTTGACAGACCGTCGTCGATGAGGTCTTCGTATTCCACCAGGAAGGACTGGAAGTTTTCCGCCTGTTCGATTTGCTGGCGCACGGTGCGGTAATCCACCAGGCCCCGCTCCTGCGGCGTGGTGATGAGGTCGAATGCATCGGCGAATGGCGTCTGCTCCATAGGCGCCAGGTAGCGCTGGCGCACCCGCGTCGCGGTGCGGTCGTCACCGGCCAGGGTCAGGGCGGTGGCCCAATCCAGGATCAAACGGGCATCGGCATCGCTCAAGGTCATGCCCCGCTCGGCGGTCGGCACCATTTCAGCAATGGCGTTGGCGGCGGCGGTCCAGTTCTCGCTGCCCCGCGCGACAGATTCATCGGCTGGACACCGCAACTCCGCGAGAAGAACCTGCCGCTGGTGGTCGACAACCCCAGGTTCCTGATCCTGCCGTGGATCGAGATCCCCAACCTCGGCTCGCACACCCTTGCCCTCGTCCGCCGCCACCTGCCCGAGGACTGGGCCGAGCGCTACAACACCGCGCCCGTGATGATCGAGACCTTCGTCGAAACGCCACGCTACACCGGCACCGTCTACCAGGCATCCGGTTGGACACTCGTCGGAACCACCCAGGGAAGAGGACGCTATGACAGGTATAACAAACGAGCACAGCCGAAAAAGGACATCTGGTTGCGACCCCTCCGCAAAGACTGGAAGCGAACGCTCAATCGTTGAATCCACCACTCTCATCACCGCGTAACCGAACGCTTTCAAACGGCGCAACGCCAAGCCCGGCCGGACCAACATGCCCGGTCACAGCGATGGCGTTGTCCAGGGCGCTGAGTTGACCGGCGAGATCAAACAGAGCGACTTCGGCCTGATCTGTGGTTGTTGCGGATCGTGGCTCAAAGAGCAGTGAGCTGGGAAGAGAGATGACCAAGTATTCCTCGGTGAGCCGGGTGGCCACTTGACCAAACCTTGGGTCATTGGACAGTGCATTGGTGATCACCGCTTTAAGAAACCCGAGATCTTCACCAGGCCGCAAATCCCGTTGCGGAATGGCGAAATCGAGTGTGGGAGCTTGCGTTGGCGCCAAATTCGGTGCCACGACGGCCTGGCCAGTCGACCGGGACAAAGCCCCATAGCGACCAAGATCAATGTCTGACATGGCAAAGAGCATGACGAAAAAGGTCAGCAACAAGAGAACAAGATCACCGAACGTCACCAGCCAGACGTATGACGACCGCGCCGGACGCAGGGAAAGGAGAATGCGTCCTTCAAACGGTGCGCTCAGATGCGCGGCGTTGGATTGAGCTTGTGTTGCCATTATTCCAATTCGTCACCTGGTAGAGGCAATGAAGAAAAACCTTTCTGGTCCTCGACGGCCAAAAAAATCAGCCGGAAAAACCTAGTGTCGCCATGTTCCAATCCGATGGAAATGGACTGGGGCGGCATCCCCTTAGCATCGAGCGCGCGGGCGATATTGCCGATCCTGGCGATGTCAGCCGTCATCTCTTGAGGCAGGAATGCGTTTTCGTCCTCTTCTACCTGCGCAATGAGAATCATTTCATAGGCTACGCCAGCCGGAGGTGAGGAAACCGTTGCAACGATCCGGTCCAGCATTGGCAGCGGATCACGAACGACGACGCTATCCCCGTCAAACCAGGCTTGTGTTGGAACATCGACTTCCATGCGTGTTCCCGGTTCGACGACACGGATATTGGCCAATGGAATTGCGGTTTCAAAAATATCAGTAACAGCGTCTTGAAAGCGGCGAGCCTGCTGTTGCAAACCGACGAAGCCGCCCATTGTCTGTTCGATACCGACGGACGTTACCGCGGTAAATGCGTCAAGGACACTTTCGATGACCGCTTCGCGCCGGCCTCGGTCGAACGACGAAAAACTGTTCAACACGATAAAGAAAGCGAACAAGAGAAAGTAAAGGGAGAGGAACAGCCACGGCAATTGATCACTCCGTTTGTCCTCAACGGTGCGCCCCTCGTCGACAGAATACGGAGTCTTGAGCGTGTCTCCGAAACTCATGCCTCTCTGCCTTTCTCCCCGCGGGGCGTTATAGGCCCCGGTTACGTGCCGCCGAAGTGTCTGGCGATTTCGTGGGTGAGAGTTTCAGCCGTAAACGGCTTGACCAAGAACCCCGAAACGCCTGCTGCTTCGGCAGCAGCTTTTTTTTCTTCGGTCGGTTCAGCGGTCATCAAGACGAAAACCGTGCCTGTAAACCGCTCGTCGGACCGAACCGCGGAAAGCAACTCCAACCCGGTCATAGGATCCATATTCCAATCGGACAGGATCAGGCTGTACTTTCCGGCGGCCGCCAATCGGTCCAGAGCTTCTGGGCCGGACGAAACTTCGTCGACAGGCTCAAAGCCCTGCTTGCGGAGAAGGTTGGCGACGGAGCGGCGCATGGTCTCAAAGTCGTCGACCACAAGGGCCGACCTTGGGTGTGCGTCGTTCATCGCGGCCTTCCCTCGCCTGGTCCAGACAGACGGGCCGCATCGTCCATGGTAGGGGTCATTGGTTAGCGACCGGTTAATGAAATCGCCCGGAATGGAGGCGATTTTCCTTTTTGAATCCGTATCTTAGGCTGAACCCCCGCCTCGGGACAGGGGGTATGGTTATTTCTGAAAAAAATATATCGGCCTTCTCACAGCGATAGAGGCCGGTTCAATGGGCCGATTTCTCCAAATATAACTTTCCGGTATCATCAACCTTTTTGGCGGCTATCTTTCAGCATCGGATAAGATAGATTTTTCTAATCCTTCTATTGAAAAAAAGATTACATACAAAAATTTCTGGGTAGCTCTTGAGGTTAAACTTTATTCGGATAGCTTAAGAATGAGGTGGTCCTGGAAAATCGGACAGTTGTTTAAGGTGTATTCCCCCGGTTACGGAGGAATACGAGATGACGAAGCGACGGAAGTTCACGCCTGAGTTCAAGGCGAAGGTGGCGCTGGAGGCGCTACGTGGCGACCGGACGATCCAGGAGATCGCGGCGCGCTATGAGGTTCACCCCAATCAGGTCAGCACATGGAAGCGCCAGGCCATGGACGGCCTGGGCGATGTGTTCTCGAACGGCGTGGAGGCGTCCCGCCGGGACATTGAGGCCGAGGTCCACGATCTTCATGCCAAGATCGGCCAGTTGACGGTGGAGCGGGATTTTTTGGCCAAAGGGCTCAAGCGATGAGCCGGCCGGAGCGCAAGGCGATGGTGCGCCGCGACGTTTCCGGTCTCAGCTTGAGCCGTCAATGCGAGATACTGTCGATCAGCCGATCATCTCTCTATTACAGGCTGCGGGGCGAGAGCCCGGCCAACCTGGCGCTGATGCGGCGCATCGACGAGTTGTTCCTTAAACATCCGTTCTATGGGTCCCGTCAGATGGCCCGTCATTTGCGCCGCGAGGGGGGTGTCGTCGGCCGTCACCGGGTTCGGCGCCTCATGCGCCTGATGGGGCTGGAGGCGATCTACCGGGCGCCGAAGACGAGCACGCCCCATCCCGAACACCGGGTCTATCCGTACCGTCTCAAGGGCCTCGCCATCGAGCGCCCCGACCATGTCTGGTGCGCCGACATCACCTACATCCCGCTCAGGCGCGGCTTCCTTTATCTGGTCGCGGTGATGGACTGGGCGAGCCGCCGGGTCCTGGCCTGGCGGCTGTCGAACACCATGGATGCCCGGTTCTGCGTCGAGGCCTTGAATGAGGCGCTCGACACCTCCGGCAGGCCGGAGATCTTCAACACCGACCAGGGCAGCCAGTTCACCAGCTTCGAGGTCACCGGCCGCCTCAAGGAGGCCGGGATCACGATCTCCATGGACGGGCGCGGCCGGTGCATGGACAACATCTTCATTGAGCGACTGTGGCGCTCTCTCAAGTACGAGGCGGTTCACCTGCACGAGCTGACCGACGGCTTCCACGCCGAGAGGGTCATCGGCGAATGGATCGGGTTCTACAACACCGAGCGGCCCCATTCGTCGCTCGGAGGCAAAACGCCGGCGGAAGCCTACGCGGCGGGGCAGCCTGTGGATATGTTGGACAAGACTACCGCCTTGCCCACATCCCCACAGGCCCAACAACAGAAATCAAATATGATAAACAGGATTCTGACGGCATGATCAGACAGCGGAATACACCTTAGATAAGCCGTCAGACTGTCCAAACAAGTGGGACCACCTCAATGTTCAAGAAATCAAACCAATTGGAGAAAATGAAAATTTTCTTGGTATGGTATGTGTTTTTTCCAAATCACTTTGTCTAGACACAGCTCCTTGACAGGGACAAAACCCAAAACCATCAAATTGAAACAGACCAATGACCGAACGAAAGCAAAATAAACACCCCTACGTTTCCTTGAGGACTACTTCTCCTACAACTCATTAATATTTTTAATTGTAGATAACTATACCCCTGGAAGCGGCCACCGGGGGTATCGTCCATGCTGCATCCATTGGGCGTTTCCTAAGAAAACTTGGCTACACGTATAAAAAAATCGTTGATCGCAACCGAGCGCTTTCATACTCGGGTGACGCGTCTGCGTCGGGACTGGTTCCGGCACCGCATCCCGGCCATGCAGGCGCAGCCTCATCGTCTTGTGTTCATTGACGAAACATCCGTGAAGACAAACTTGACCCGGTTGCGCGGGCGAAGCCTGCGCGGTAAGCGATTGCAAATGAGCACGCCCTTTGGCGCATGGGGAATGCAGACATTCATTGCGGGTTTGACCCATAACAGTCTAATCGCACCATGGGTGATCAACGGAGCTATGAACGGCATGGCATTTGCCGCCTACATCCGCGACGTTCTCGCACCCGAACTAGAGCCGGGAACTGTCGTCATCTGTGACAACCTCGCGGCGCATCGCAACAAGGATGCCGCAGCCGCGCTCAAAGCGAAGCGCTGCTGGTTCCTGTACTTGCCACCATATTCCCCCGACCTCAATCCTATCGGACTGGCATTCTCAAAACTGAAAGCTCATTTGCGACGGATCGGTGCCAGAACATTCGACCGGATGTTCGACGCCCTTGCACAAACGTGCGATCTATTCACACCAGAAGAATGGTGGAGTAGAGTCAGGGGGTGGTGCGCCAGCGGTAGGGTCCGGTGGTACAAACCCGTGAAGGGTCGCCCGTCACTTTCGTTCCGGTCCGTAGTCCGGCTCCCCTGGCCGGATTTTACTCCGCCGTTGACAACGGTGGCTACAGGTTCAAGGTTCGAGCGTCGCCGCGATGCGCCGAATTTCTTCCACGTCGAGCTCGCCGGCCAGCGGCTGGCGCGGCCGCAGATGTTTCCCGAATTCCAGCGAGCCGACGATGACCGGCTCGTAGTCCACATCCCGCGTCAGGGCGGCGGCCACGGCCAGCGCTTCGGGGTCGTCGCCGGCAATGGGCATGCCGGTCAGCGTGCCGTCGGGCTGGCGTCCGCCGCGGGCCATGAGCCGGTAGTTGATGGCGTTGAAGGCGCGGACCACGGGCGCCCCGGGCATCAGCTCGGCGATGTACCGCCCCGCCCCCTTCTCGATGGCCTCCACGGCGACATCGCCGTCGCGGTTGGGAAAGGGGTTACAGGTGTCCATCACCAGAACTTTTTCAGCCATGGCCGGTGCAAACCGTGCCGCGAGGTCCGGCAAGGCGCCATAGGGCACGGCAAGCAGAATGACATCGCCGAAGGCCACCGCCTCGGCCACCGTGCCGACACTGGCGGAGGGGCCGAGTTCGTCCACCCAGGGCCGCAGCTCGTCTGGATTGCGGGAAGAGAACTTCACCTGATGGCCCTTGTTGACCCAGACGGTGCCCAGGGCCCGGCCCACATTGCCGGCGCCGATGGTGCCGATCTTGAGGGCGTGTGAGTCTGCCTGCGCCGCCCGTGAGAGGGAAACAAACGCGGCCAATTGAACGGTGGCCACCAGGACATCCCGCCGTGACCGGCGGGCTGTTTTAAAATCAGTCATTGCGGCATCTCCCTGAATTGGTCTTCATTTTTTCGTTTTCATTTGAAACGTCGGCCCATGATCAGAAGTGCGCCGCCGTCAGTTGTGTATCCGCATACTGCCACGCCTCGTCGAACCGCTCTTTAACCGACGCAGCGTCCTCCGCCTTGCCTTGGGCGATGAGGCTTTGCCACAGGCCGTAAAGGCTCCGCCCGTTGTTCTGGTTCCAGACAAGGTCCTTGCGGAATACCTGTTCGGCCTCCCCTGCGCGCCCGGCTCTCAACAAGGCGTCACCCAAATAGTGGCGCATGGGCAACGTCCAGCTGGGGGGTTCCATGTATTGCAGGGCATCTTCTTTCGCGACGGCGTTTTCAAAGGCGGCGATGGCGCCGTCGAGATCACCGGAGGCCTGTTTGATTTCGCCCTCAAGGCCATAAGCCGCGATTTCCAAGAGGGCACTTCGCGGATTGGTGATGAACCGGGACGCGGCGGCAAGACTTTCATCGGTCATAAGTGTGCGCACGGCCGCCAGCGATTGCTCGGCTTGGTCGATACGCCCGGTGTTCGCCCGGGCGCTGCCTTGCACATAGGCCAGCATGCTGTCGCGGTAGACGTTTTGAGTTCTCTGGCTCTTCATTGCCAACAGGACGTCCCATTTGCCGAACATTTTATGGATGAGCCATTCCGCCATCTGTTGCCGCCATCCGGAACCCGCCCGGCGCGCCGCGTCGACTGCCAGGGCATAATTTCCCTGCATGGCGGCGCCGTGACGGACGAAGCTTAAGGCGTGTCCGCTGTGAGTCTTAAAGCTGCTGTCGGCGGAGCCCCATCGGGGCAGCACACGGTCTCCCCATGCTTTCGCAAACACTTCGTCAGCGATGACGGACCTCTCGTTGGTGAGGATCGCCTTTTGAAACTGACCGACCCGTAAGTAGATGTGACCCGGCATGTGAACGATGTGTCCGGCGTTGGGCATGGTCGCGGCCAGGCGGTCGGCGGAGGGCAAGGCCCGCTCGGGTGTCAGCGACGCCTCCAAAAGATGAATAAACAGATGATTGGTGCCCGGATGGCCGGGGTGCCGGGCCATAGACTCTTCCAAAACGCGCGCGGCGTCTTCCGTGCCGGGCCGGGCTTTTAAGTCTTCATCCCAGTAGTTCCATGCGTTCATGGTCATAAACGCGTCGGCATACAAGGCGGCGATGTCGGGATCGTCCGGAAACTTGCGGAGCAGATCGCGGACAGTCCCAAAATAGGCCTGATCCCGCTCCGTTCGGTTGGGAATGGCGTTTGAATCGTAACGGACAAACAGGGACTCGATCAGCGCCTGTTCCTGTTCCGTCGCCCGGTTTATACGCTCCATCGCTCGCTGGATGGCTTTCCATCCCTCCCCACGGGGATCATCGGGCGCATTGAATTTGCGGCTGTTGGGGTTAGGGGCGATGGCCAGCGCCATGCCCCAGTCGAACATGGGATGGTCGTCATGGCGCAGCGCTTCCTGGTGCGAGGCGATGGATGACGGAAAGTAATAGCCCCAGGTCAGACGCAGGCCTTGATCAAAGAACTTCTGCGCCAACTCCGAGTCGGTCGAAACGGGCCGGCTGTAGGTGCCGGTGCCCTCCACCAGCCCGGCCAGGCTTTGGTCAGAGGATTGGGCGCTCGCTTGCGCAAGCACAAAGAAAAAGAATGCGATTAAGCAGCCAAAATGTATGGACCTGTTATGCAAGGTTCAGCCCTCCCTACGCACTGAGCCAATGGTAATCTAAAATCGCGCTGCCGTCAGTTCCGTGTCCGCAGACTTCCAGGCGTTGTCGAACATTACTTTGAGCGCCGCTGCGTCTTCCGATTTTCCTTGAGCAACAAGGCTTTGCCACAAACCGTAATAGGCCCAGCCGTTATTCTGGTTCCATGCCAAATCTTGACGGAATACCTGCTCGGCTTCGCTGTGCCTCCCGGCTTCAGTCAATGCCGCTCCGAGATAATGCCGCATGGGTAAAGTCCAGTCCGGTGGCTCCATGTATCGGAGAGAATCCTCTTTCTCGACTGCGCTTCTGAAGGCAGCGATGGCGCCATTGAGGTCGCCCTCCGCTTGCTTGAGTGTCTCAATAAAGAAGAAAAGAACTCGCATGACCAAAGATTGATTTTCTATCTCGCGACAAAAAGAAACGCCTCATTATTTGTTCTCTTCGTCTATGATCGTCGATATAGAGACGTCGAAGAGTTAGGGCTTAACGATACGTTGGCTCTATTGGCACTCGCTTGGTCGTTGGAAGGAGGGCACTTCGTTGGTTCGATCATTGAAAGATATTAATTTCTTCGATCCGGAAATCGTCGAATATCCATTCGCCTATTACCAATCAGCCCGTTCCGAAGCGCCGGTTTTGCCGATAGCGGTTCCGGAGTCTGGGAAGCGGTTCTATTTGGTAACCCGATACGAAGACGTCATTCAAGTCCTTAAAGACCCCGATCTTTTTTCCAGCCGGTTTATGAACCCGATCGGCCGGGAAAAGGCCGACCCGGACATTCAAGCAATTTACGATCACGGCTGGCCCTGGGTGGATACGCTTTTGACCAGCGATCCCCCTAATCACCGCCGTTACCGTGCTCTCGTCAACCGTGCGTTCACGGCAAAACGCGTTCGCGCTCTGGAGCCATTCATAGACAAGTTGGCCAACGAACTTGTTGACGCTTTCATTGATCAAAAAGTCTGTGATTTCGTAGCTGTTTTTGCCCGACCATTACCGCTGCGTGTCATCGCCGATCAATTCGGTGTTCCCGATGTCGATCTTCCAGACTTCAAAAAATGGTCAGATAGTTTTGTGGCCCGAATTGGCGGTCTTGTATCCAAGGAGGAGGAGTTGAATTGCGCGCGTGATGTCATCGCTCTTCAACACTATCTCAAGGCGCGTATTGATGAACGGCGAGCCTCACCAAAGGACGATATCATGTCCGATCTCGTGCATGCACGGGTTGAAGGGGAGGCAGGTCTGACTGATGCAGAATTGATCAACATGCTCCAGCAACTGCTGGTCGCCGGCAACGAGACAACGGCGAACTCCCTTGCAGGAGGTTTCATGGGATTGCTTCAAAACTCAACTCAACTGGCCGCGGTGCGCAACGATCCAAATCTCATCAGCGTTCTCGTCGAAGAATCGCTTCGCACCGTATCGGCACAATCGGGTATGTGGAGGATCGCCACCGGTGATACAACATTGGCCGACGTTTCTATACCGGCAGGCGCCACGATACTATTGCGTTATGATTCAGCTAACCGGGATCCGGCCCAGTTCCAAAACCCTGAATCTTTTGATATCGATCGCGCGAATGGTTCGGCCCATATTGCGTTCGGCTACGGGATTCACTTTTGTGTCGGTGCCTTGTTAGCCCGCAAGGAGATGGAGGTTGGGTTCAAAGTCTTGTTGGCGAGACTCAAGAATATTCGATTGAATCCTTGCAATGACTACAGGCACCAACCGAACATAATGTTAAGAGGGCTAAAGCAATTGCAAATCTCATTTGAACCGGTCTAACTTGACGTTTAGAGCAAAAAAAGTTTAAGCGGTTGATAATAAATGATAATCAGGGACTACCCCCAATCCGGAGATCAAGTGGAATGCGGATTACTTCACCCCGCTGGGTACGGTCTGCTCCCGTGCGGTACCGGGGGGCCGGATCGGGGATGATTCCACGTTGAAACCTATTGCGGATCGTGTGCGACGGTCGGTGATCTCCGCCAACCCCGACTACGAGCCCTACACCTGCCTTGCCGAAGAGGCCCACATCGTCGGCAAGGTGCTGTGGACCCTGCGGAAGCTGTGACCGCGGCGAAGTGCCGGACACTGTTTGCCGACGGCAGTTGCGCTCCCAGCGCAATGAACGAATTGCGGGGGAAAAGGATTTCAGGAACGAAAATGGACGATAACCCCGGTGGCCGCTTCCAGGGCTCCGGCCAGTTCTGGTAAAGTAATGTCGCCGTCCTGCGCCACCAACTCTTCAAGAAATTCCCGATGAGGGGCAAGTTTGCCATGACCTCGGGGACGTCCTTGTAATTCGGGTTCGATAGACCCTGTCTCACGCAACTTGCGTTGCCACCGCACCCCCGTTGCGGCGGATATTTTCAAGCGCGCCGCGGCGGCACGACCGCTCAAGCCCTCTTCGATGTATTGTTGGAAACGCGCTCGAAGCGCTGATGGTAGTGCTGCAGGCATGGAAAATCCTCCCGAATTAAGGAGGAATCACAATTCGCTGTCCCCCGTCAGGACCAATGGAACAGATTAGGGTGATTGCGTAAGAGAGTGTTATTGGCTCATCGTCATCATTGAGGAGTGAACGATGAGAGATAGAACAGAACGATCCCAGGATGTTGCGGAGCGGACGGTCAAGGACATCCGCCGCAAGACCCGCAAGCGTTACAGTGCTGAGGAGAAGATCCGCATTGTCCTGGCCGGACTGCGCGGCGAGGACCCGATTGCCGAGCTATGCCGCCGTGAGGGCATAGCCCAGGGGATGTATTACAGCTGGTCGAAGGAGTTCCTTGAGGCCGGGAAGAAGCGCCTGGCCGGTGATACGGCCCGTGAGGCCAACACGGGCGAGGTCAAGGAGCTGCGCCGCCAGGCTCACGACCTCAAGGAGGTGGTGGCCGAACAGGCCCTGGAACTGCGCCTTCTCAAAAAAAACATGATCGGGGATGGGGGAGACGACGCATGAGATACCCCGCCTCCGAGAAGCTCGAGATCATCAGGCTGGTGGAACAGTCGCATCTGCCGGCCAAGCGTACGTTGGACACCCTTGGGGTTCCCCGCACCACGTTTTACCGCTGGTACAACAGCTATCTGCAGGGCGGGCTTGAGGCCCTTGAAGACAGGCCGCCCAAGCCGTCCCGGGTGTGGAACCGCATCCCGGATGAGATCCGTGACCGGATTGTCCAGATGGCCCTGGAGAACCCGGACCTGTCGCCCCGGGAACTGGCGGTACGGTTCACCGATACACAGGCCTACTTCGTCTCGGAAGCCAGTGTTTACCGGCTTCTCAAGGCCCATGACCTGATCGCCAGCCCGGCGTTTGTGGTGATCAAGGCGAACGATGAGTTCAGGGATAAGACCACGGCCCCGAACCAGCTTTGGCAGACCGACTTCACCTACATCAAGGTCATCGGATGGGGCTGGTTCTACCTGAGCACCATCCTGGATGATTACTCCCGCTACATCATCGCCTGGACGCTGTGTACGACCATGAAGGCCAGTGACGTCACAGACACCCTGGAACTAGCATTGCAGGCCTCAGGCTGCGACCGGGTCGAGGTCCGGCACAAGCCCCGCCTGCTGTCAGACAATGGCGCGTCCTACATCTCTAGCGAACTGGCCGAATGGCTCGACGACAACGGCATGGATCATGTGCGCGGCGCACCCTATCACCCGCAGACACAGGGCAAGATCGAGCGGTGGCATCAGACCCTGAAGAACCGCATCCTGTTAGAGAACTACTTCCTGCCGGGCGATCTCAAGGCCAAGATCGGGCGCTTCGTCGCCTACTACAATCACCACCGCTACCACGAGAGCCTGAGCAATCTGACGCCCGCCGACGTCTACTTCGGGCGCGGCGAAACCATCTTACTCGAAAGGGAGAGAATCAAACAAAACACCATCAATCAACGGCGCTTGCAGCACCGCAAAACCGCCGCCTAAACTGAAAACCAAGATGGGCCAAACTCTCTCTTAGTTTATCAACCCCCGCTGTCCCAAATAATCTGACGACGGACAGTATAGAGCCTAGAATGTAGTCCTTGTATTGCACCATGCCCATATAGATAGGGTCATCCAACATACTCTCTGGCAACGCAGAGGCCAGCTTTTCAGACGTAGTCTGTATTACAACCGCTCCTTCTGTCGTTCCATATAATTTCCACATAGCTGCATTTTCTGTTTCACCAGCATGCCAGCAGTTTACAAACACACATTGTCTCGGACTCGTTGCGTCCGGCTTCCTCCAACATTTTCCGTATATCTGTTTTTTCGAGCCTTGAATTTTTTCACCATCCTTCAATGATTTCATTAATCTGCAATTCACGAGCCAACATATTGCCTGTAGCCAAGGTCACCTACTCAAATGGATCATCCAAGGGTGTCAGCCCTGGCGAAATACAGGATTTGCGTCTCCAGTAAGGAGATCAATTTAGGCAAATTCATATACCGCCATGACCTTGATGTCAACGGCAGGTTGGCATGTTTTAAATGCAGGGTGTTCAGTATCAGCCACCATAGGTTTTACATCAGCTACAATACCCACATGAGGTGCCCACACTGTAACGGGACTATCTCTTCAAATCCTGGCCAATTCTCGATTCTGACAACGAACCTGGATCAGGTGCGCGACGCATCCTTATGAAGACGTTCAATGTTCTCAGGCACAGGATAATCGAGTTTCCCCAGCCTTACTGTAGGAGCAACCTGAACTTGGGTTTGAAGACGAGCTAAAAGTCGTCTCGCTTGATATGTGGAGAGAGCAAAGGCAACTTCTGGCTTTTCAAAATCCTCAGAATATCCAACGAACCAAACGTTCTCTCCTTGGAGCAAAACCTTCATGGATGACAGATGATGAATATGCTCGACGGGAGGAAGAGCTATATCAAGTTCTTTTAAAGCTGCACCGTCGATCTTAGTTTTTGACATAGTTCCAGTCCCGGCTATGGCATCGTGATTCTATTTCTAAGTTTAAGAAGAGCGTCATTTATTTCCTCAACATCATCACCAGAAAAGGGAGTGGTCATTATGTCGGCCTCTTCAACAGAAAGGCTATGCCTGCACAGAAAAGCTACGGCATGCTCTAGTATCGCCAATTCTGCTGCCAATTTGTCCAATGCTTGGTCATCATCCATCGTCCAGCCCTCTTCTCACTTTTTCAGCCTTGGTCAATTCCCATAAAGCCTTGTGTTTTTGAACACGGCCAGCTTTTTCAAGGCCAGCCAATACGCCACTGACAATAAGGCTGCCTGCTTGCCTATCGCCTGGCCCATAGATGCCTTTATACACTCCAAGTTTACCAGCGGTTATTCCTGGCGCTGACAATTTTGGCCCTTCACTGAGCACCTCTAAAACAGCATTCTCCAAAAATGCCAGCCCAATGTTGGCCGCTGATACTTTGTCCATTTGACACCTCTCACTTGCGACTCCCCTTCCATTTCACAATCCAGAGCACCGGCGAAACGACCAGCCCAACCAAAACGGAAATGAAATCAGCCAGAACTGCAATTTGAAATACGAGCAGCCACAAAGGCCAAACCAAAATCATCAAAAGCCAGTTGTCAATGGCCCAGTGAGGCAGTCCTTTTGACAGGGGCATCACCTGCCCCCTTTCTTCCATTTCTCAATCAGGTATGGCACCGCAATCTGTGGACCGATGATAGCGACCAAGCCCAGGACAAATGTCACCTTTCCTAAATGACAGGCCAAGACGGCCATGCGCAAGGCGTGGAAATAAGTTTCAACCCACACTAAAACGCCGTTACTATGTTCGAGTTGTTTTAGGAATGGCGGTAACGGCAGATCAACCGCGCTATGATAACAGCTGGCGCTTCCATTTGACCTATCGCCCGATTGTCTTCCCCGAAAACCTGACCCACACCTGGCTGGCTTACAATGGCGAGATTGGCGGATAAGGTTTTCGTGAGGGACAGCTCTGGTTTTGACAAAACACGTAGATGGAGTTTTAACAGAATGTGGTATTCGGTTAACTCAAGCTGTCTTTCTCGCTGGGCGCTCGTCACCGCGTTGTGCAGTTCGCTCGCATGTACTGCGGACGGCGCTGCCGCCCAGAACAATCGCGATGGCTGGTACGGTGGCCTACAACTAGGGCAGATTCAATTTAGTTTTGATCATATCCTGCAGCAGCGAAGTAGTTTTGGCATTCCTCGGGGTTGAAGGTTCCGATGGATTGGGCGATGGCCCCCCATAGATCGTCGACGGTTCGGGCGGCGGCCTTTCTGAGTAGGGCCTTGAGTTTGGAGAAGGCCATCTCGATGGGATTGAAGTCAGGGCTGTATGGCGGCAGGTAGAGCAGATGCGCGCCCGCCGCTTCGATAGCCTGACGGATGCCAGCGACCTTATGGGCGGGCAGGTTGTCCATTACCACGATATCGCCAGGCGACAGATCGGGCACCAGCACCTGCTCGACATAGGCGCGGAAGGCAGCACCATGCATCGGGCCGTCGAGCAGCATGGGCGCTGCGATGCCGTCAAGGCGCAGGCCGGCGGTGAAGGTCGTTGTCTTCCAGTGACCATGCGGAATGGCCGCCCGGCACCGTTCGCCTTTGGGCGCCCAGCCGCGAAGGCGAGCCATCTTGGTGTTGGCGCCGGTCTCATCGATAAAGATCAAGCGCGCCGGGTCAAGCTCGGTCTGGCCGTCGAACCAGGCGCGTCGCCAGGCAAGGACGTCCGGGCGCTGCTGTTCCGATGCATGGCTTGTCTTTTTTTGTGCGTTAGCCCGCGCTTGGAGAAGAAATACCACACCGTCGCCGCACAGGCGCGCACGTCCCGCTCCGACGCCAGCCGCTCGGCAATCTCATGAAGCGCGATGTCCTTCTCCTCCTCCACGAGAGCGAGAATGAACGCTTCATGCGGGTCCAGCTTCGAACCTGGCGGCTGGCCCTGACGGGCCGGCTCCAGCGAGCCTGTCTCCCGCCATTGCCGGTGCCAGTTGATCGCTGTCGAGGCCGCAACTGAAAACCGGGCCGCCGCACCCCGTGCCGACAGGCCGCCTTCAACCGCCTCAATCACCCGGCAACGGAGATCCAATCCATAAGCATATCCCATATCTGTCTCCCAAATCTGCCCGGGAGATAGAATCATGTGTCAGCCCTCTGTCAACGGCGGAGTAAAATCCGGCCAGGGGGCGGCGCAAAAGTCTACCACTTTGGAGCTGTTTTCGATGGGGGCAGAAGGTAGTGGCGGCCAGTCAGCCGCGCTCCTCATATAGCTGGCGGTTGACTGGCCGCCTTGGCCCGTGAGGGCCAAGTCTGGGTGGTTTTTGATCAGGAGCTTGTGGTTGCCTTACGTGCGCGACTTTGCGCGAGGCGGTAGCTCTCACCATTCATTTCAAGGATGTTGACGTGATGGGTCAGGCGGTCGAGGAGCGCGCCGGTGAGCCGCTCGGTGCCGAAAGTCTCGGTCCATTCGTCGAAGGGCAGATTGCTGGTGATCAGCATCGCGCCTCGCTCGTATCTCTGGGAGATCAGCTCGAAGAGGAGTTCCGCCCCGGTCTTGGACAGGGGAACAAAGCCCAATTCGTCGATGATCAGCAGTTTGACTTTCGCCATCTGCTTTTGGATGCGCAACAAGCGGCGTTCGTCGCGCGCCTCCATCAGTTCGTTGACCAGAGCTGCGGCGGTAGTGAAGCTGACGGTCATCCCTTTCTGGCAGGCTGCGAGCCCCAGGGCCAGGGCCACGTGGGTCTTGCCGGTCCCGCTCGGCCCGAGAGTGATAACGTTCTCACGCCGGTCGATCCATTCACAGCGGGCCAACTCCAGCACCTGCATCTTGTTAAGCTTCGGGATGGCCTTGAAGTCGAAGCTGTCGAAGCTTTTTGTGGCCGGGAACTTCGCCGCCTTGATGCGGCGCTCGACCATCCGTCGCTCGCGGTCGATCAGCTCCAGTTCGACCAGGCGCTTGAGATATTGGACATGGTCCAGCCCCTCGGTGGCGCATTGGCGCGCCACCTTCTCATGCTCTCGCAGGAAGGTGGGCAGCTTCAGCGTCTTGAGGTGATGGCTGAGCAGAATCTCGGGAGCATGGGTCATTGTGCGGCCTCCGAGATCAGGGCCATGTAGCTGGCCGCCGAGGTCGTCTCGACCTTTGCCCTTGGCAGGTAGGGGTAGGCCCGCACGAAGTAGGCATCGCTGTGCGGCAGGTCCATGACGAAGAAATGCGCTTTCTGTTCGACGCCCCCGATGACGACAACGGCCTCGCCAAAGTCCGCCTGCGCGTGCCCCGGCGGATGGTCCAGCGGCACGAACATCTCCTGGCGGCGTCGCCTGTGCTCGCGCACGTAATCCTTGATGATCGTATAGCCGCCGGTGAACCCATGCTCGTCCCGAAGCCGCTCGAAGACCCGCTTGGCCGTGTGACGCTGTTTGCGATGAACCGCCTTATCCGCTTCCAGCCACGCGTCGATAATCTCGGTGAGCCCATCCAGCTTGGGTCGCTTGATCGCCTTCTCGCGTCGGTACCCCGGCGGCGACGAAAACGACAGCATCTTGCGAACACTGTCACGCGATATGTCAAAATGACGCGCTGCCTCCCGCTGGCTCATGCCCTCACTACAGGCCAGACGGACCTTCCGGTAAAGTTCCACGGTGTAAATCTCCCAACCCTCCCTGCCAAAACAAGAAGGGCAAAAGTGGACGACTTTTACGCCGCCCGCACCGCCATTACGGCGGCGCTACCGTGGTCTAATTTTGCACCGCCGTTCTCACCCGGTAGTGTTTCAGATCGAAATCCAAACAGGGTTGACCCCCGGTATATTGCCCACGCTTGTCCGCCGCGGAGGGTCTTTGCTCACGCAACCTTCCTGCGCCTCCAGACAAACCATGCCACCAGGCCGTAGACGAGCCCGTTGCCAATGCCGATGAGCGCCATAACGCCCAAACTCAAACCTTCTCACGGCATCGCGTTGTGGAACGGGAGAGTGATAAGAACACCGGGGGTGGTCAGGATGAAGATCACGGGGACGAGGGGCGGGACGACGAAGCCGAGAGGAATGAAAAGGACACCCAAAGTAAACCCGAAACAGAATGCACATCCTCTCTTCAGTATGACGGTTGCTCTCCCAGGATTGCAGTCCTGCGGCCTATATCCGTGTTAATCATCTAAGACTGTGTGTGGACGGGTTTTCAGAACCAACCTGTTTGATAACATTCCAGCGCAGTGCCAAACAGGTCATGTCATCGAATTGTTCCATGCCGCCAGAAAATTGTTCGACCGCTTTGATGATGATATCAACCAATTCTCCCATCTGCGATTGCCCCTCGTTGTTGAGTTGGCCGTCTAGGCGATCTTCCCCATACTCGTCGTTTGACGTATTAGGGGCCTCTGTAACGCCATCAGTGTATAGAAACAGCGCATCGCCCACTTCAAGCTGAATTTCGTTGTCGCAGAACTCATGGCCGGAAAT
The DNA here is from genome assembly GCA_965207985.1 of Rhodospirillaceae bacterium. GTDB lineage: Bacteria > Pseudomonadota > Alphaproteobacteria > Rhodospirillales > Rhodospirillaceae > CBDBND01. Next base: position 43,928 of record CBDBND010000035.1, read on the forward strand.
GATTCCCAGCGGAAAGTCGTCCGCAAGTGGAAAGACTTCTACACTGCTATCGGCACCGCGTAGGAGGCGCGGCGGATTATGGCCACCGTTGCTGTATCTCAATTGACCACTGCAAAGATTAAGCACACCGTAGAAAAGGGTCACGAACATGCACGCATCGTTGTCCAGACTTAGCAGTTCATTAACCTCTCTTAAGCATTGGGCAGGAGATAGGTGGTTACGGGCGGCGGATCTAAGCAACGCGCGTGCCACCATTGTTATCAGAGCCGCCGGCACCCCTTTGCCGGAAACATCAGCAACGACCACACCGATACTATCCCCGTCAAGCATAAAATAATCGAAAAAATCTCCACCGATTTCTCGCGCAGGCGTCATCCGTGCGGCCAGATCGAAGTATTCGCTTTGCGGGAATGCAGCCGGAAGCGCTGACATCTGCACATTCTTGGCAACTGCAAGCTCCTTTCTTAGAGAAACAAGGTGGTCACGCGATGTCAGAGCCTGTTGCATAATCTCAATGTGTTTGAGAGTCTTTTCGATTGTGATCTGCAGATCTTTGAAGTCGATGGGTTTGGTTATGAAATCGAAAGCACCTTGATTCATGGCAGTGCGTATATTGGCCATGTCCCCGTAAGCCGAAACGATCACAGCACTTATTTCAGGCCTTGCATCCGCAATCTGACTTAGCAGGGCTAATCCGTCCATCTCCGGCATGTTGATATCGGAAAGAACAAGGCGGATATCAGGGTTTCCTTCCAGGATGGTCAACGCTTCCCGGCCGTTGTGAGCGAAGAGGAAATCGTACTCGCCTGCGCGAATACGTCTGCGGAACCTCTGCTTCACCAAAAGCTCAAGGTCTTCCTCATCGTCGACTATCAATATTCGATTTTTGGCCATGGCGCTAAAGTTAACGACCGTATAACCGGCTTAGAAAGATTCAAGCGCCTCATCCCGGCTAGCCAGCACAGTTAAAATCTTGTCGAAGCCGCTAATCTCAAAAACCTCGGCCACCATTTTCGACAGGCCACAGAAGACGGACTCACCGTCCCTAGACTGACACTCGCGCGCCGCTACCAACAGCACTCTCAAACCCGCACTACTGATATAGCTCAGGTTCGTGAAGTCGAATACCAGCGACGATTGGCCAGCTTCCAGTTGATCGCGAACAACTTCGTCAAGCATGCTCGCGTTGGTGCCGTCCACGCGCCCATTAACACATAGGACAAGCCCCTTGTCATGCTTTTCGACATCTATTGAAAGTTGAGTTTGAACACTCATTCATGCCTCCGATTTTATCTGCGAGATAACCCGATTGAAATTATCCCGCCGCTCGTACCTAGGCTCAGGACTCATAACCAGAAGATGACGATTGCGGCAAGATATGGCGCGTTCCAGGTCGCCGAGCCCACCTTCCGATAGGAAGCCGGTGCGTTTGGAGTCGGCCGGTCGTTGAGCATCTACCCGGAGTCACTCCTGCGCCCTCTCCAAGACACAATACCGATAGAGTTTGAGCGTCTCGCGCCAGTCCTCGGGGTAAGCAGCAACCGTGTCAATCTGTCCGTATTCCTCGGCCAGCCCCGCGAATGAACCCGACTCAACGACTCTGAGCGGCGTCTCGGTCTCAAAAACGGCCAGGTCAGCAAAGCCCGTGGGGAATGAGGCGCCCATCGCCCGCTCCACCCCCTCAAGGCGCTTGCGGTCCTCGGGGTTCGCCGATCCGCGGTCCTGCAGGTCGAGCGCGAAGTAGTCGAAGGCGATGCGGAACGACGGCATCGAATCCGCGAGACGGTTGAGAAAGGGCAAGATGCTCTCGGGAGGCAGGTACATGGTGTTGCCTTCCCAGACGATCAGCGTGGAAGCCACCGGCTCGAAGCCAAGTGCCGCGAGACCGGCGGGGACGTCGGTTTGGAGGTAGTTGGCGAGGAGCGAGGGCGGCTGAGCGAGTCCGCCGCGCTCCAGGACCACACGCTTGAATTTGAGGACGGCCTTCTGGTCGACCTCGAAGAAAGCGACGTCCTGATTGCTGTACGTGTGAGCGCGCATGTCGAAGCCGCCGCCGAGCAGCACGACTTGGCGCGCACCTGCCGCGATCCCGCGCTCGACGAAGCGGTTGAAGTAGCGAGTGCGGAAGCAGACCATGGTGGTCGACGGCGGAAAGGCGGCGTCCAGTTGCCGCGCAGCGCCACGGGCGCGCTCGGTGGAGAACCACTTGGCGTACTGGTCGCTGAACAGGGGCTCCGGCTTTTCATCCTCCAATGCGCGGATGGACGCGATGACGAACGCGGTCGCCCCGATTTCGTTTATGTCGATCACCGCCCTCCCCTCTCGAATGCAGAGTAGCGGTCTCTTCCGTCATAGCAAGTCTGGTCGACCGGGTACGATACCCCGCCGCGGAACGCGGCTCAGTTGTAAGGCCATTAACACGGTTCTACGAGGCCGACCCCCTACTGGTCGGCCACAAGGTCACGCTGCGCTACGACCCGGGCGCGCCGCTGAAGGCACTGCCGCTGGCCTTTGGCCGCTGCCGCACCTGCCGGCGGTTGGGCGTCAGACCGCCAGATCCGCGAAGGCGGGGTTAGTGGGTTTGGACCTCGTGGTTCATGGTCCGTCTTCGCCAGTTTCACTTGGTCACCTCTCGCGCAGCAGTACGAAGTGCGAGTCGCTCACATCTCCGAAGTCTTGCCGCGGGTTTCTCCATCTCGTGTCCCGTAAGCAAAGTTCATATCGCTAGGGCAAGGGGCTTTCTGCATGCGGCTGCCGAAAGTTGACGGGAAGACGACAAGCGCCTGCCGCCCAAAAGGAAAAGCCTATCGGTGAGCGCACGCGCATCAACATTCGGATCAAAGAATCGTAGATACTTCACTGCGTCTTCGAACTGACACCGCTCAACCCGAACTTCCTGTATCAGCTCGCGAAAACGTACAAACGTCTCGGCAGGTTGAAAGTCGCCGACGGAACAGCCGGCGGCTGGGTGGCTCGAAGGGCGTCTTCTCCGATCTCGGGCAGACACGTCAATGCCCGGTCAGCCGACAAATATTTGAAGAGTATCTTCTCTTCCGAACCCTCAAATTCGTGCGTCACGACAACTCATCCTGATTTCCACCAGGTGCAGTCTAAATCGATCTCCCCTCCGCATTCGCCCACCGCGCCATTACTTGAGACCGACCGGTTTCCTCCGGGTCGAATGGAGACCGAAAGTCTCGACCCATTTATTCCTCGAATTTCTCATTCCGCTTTCGCCGCCGTTCGAGATTCCTGATCGTGACCTCGTCCAGTTCCGGCTCGTCCCACTTCCCGGCCTCCATCGCCGCCCAGTCCAGCATGCCGAGGAAGTCCATGTCGCCGGCCTTCAGGTTGACGGTGTAGAGGCGGTTGACGATCTGGCGCATCAGTTCGCGCATCTCGTCCTGCTCGATATGCGCCACCTCCGTCCAGGGAATCCGCCGCCCGTTCGCATCGATCACCACGACATCGGAAAAGTCCCCGGTATGGGTCACCGGATGGATCCCGTAGTGGATGTCTTCGAGTATCGTATTGCGAAAGCACATTACGGCCATGGCCTTCGCCAGAAAGGACGCGATCTCGACCTTGTGTTACTCCGCTATCTCCAGATGCTCCCGGTCCTTGCCAGCCACCGATCTTGCGTCCGAAGGCATAACCCACTGCCAACGTGGCGACAACAGACGTCAGGGCAAGACAGCCTTCGGCCATCCCCTCTGACGGGCGGTCCTGTCATCGACACGGGTCTTTATCTGCCGCCGATCCGCTACCGTGGCCTAATTTTGCGCCGCCGTTCTCACCTGATCCGCTTGTAACAAACAGGGCGGCCGCCCGTTGCCACACTGCGGCCTCTTGGGGACTTTCGACACGCCACTGAATTGCCGAATCGATTTCATTGCAGCGACAGTGCGCCTTTTCTTCCTTCGATCCCGCCCCCGAGCGCGATGCAATGGTGCCGCGCGGGGTCGCCGCGACACCACACGGTGTATTGACTCCGCTTACGATATGCTTACGGTATAGAGATGGATAAAAACAATAGCCAAAGAAAGAACATCTAACATATTGTAATAAATCGGTTCTTTTGGTTGCGGGGGCAGGATTTGAACCTGCGACCTTCAGGTTATGAGCCTGACGAGCTACCAGACTGCTCCACCCCGCGCCAAGGACATGACGGACTCACCGGTGCTGCCGGTCGAGGTTACGCGTTCTGGAAAGTGCGCAGGGCAGCAGCGGCAACATTATGAATAGACGGCTGTGACGACTTCTTTTTTGGTTCGTTTCACAACGATGCTTTGAGCTTGGAAGACCTGGCAGCGACCTACTCTTCCACGCCTTAAGACGCAGTACCATCGGCGCTGAGGCTTTTCACGTCCGAGTTCGGGATGGGATCGGGTGTTTCGTCCTCGCAATAACCACCAGGTCGTCCAAGATCAAAGCAACAATGAATGCCGAAAATAAGTTGGCGTCTGAGCATGCGGGCTCTCAAGTCTATCGAACAATTAGTACCGGTTAGCTTCATACATTGCTGCACTTCCACACCCGGCCTATCAACGTGGTGGTCTTCCACGGTTCTCAAGGGAAACCTGGTTTCGAGGGGGGTTTCCCGCTTAGATGCTTTCAGCGGTTATCCCGTCCGGACTTAGCTACCCAGCGGTGCTCCTGGCGAAACAACTGGTACACCAGAGGTCCGTCCATCCCGGTCCTCTCGTACTAGGGACAGCTCCTCTCAAGTTTCCTACACCCACGGCAGATAGGGACCGAACTGTCTCACGACGTTCTAAACCCAGCTCACGTACCACTTTAAACGGCGAACAGCCGTACCCTTGGGACCTGCTCCAGCCCCAGGATGTGATGAGCCGACATCGAGGTGCCAAACACCGCCGTCGATGTGGACTCTTGGGCGGTATCAGCCTGTTATCCCCGGAGTACCTTTTATCCGTTGAGCGATGGCCCTTCCACACGGGACCACCGGATCACTAGAACCGACTTTCGTCTCTGCTCGACCCGTCGGTCTCGCAGTCAGGCGGGCTTATGCTCTTGCACTCAACAGCCGATTTCCGACCGGCCTGAGCCCACCATCGCGCGCCTCCGTTACTCTTTGGGAGGCGACCGCCCCAGTCAAACTACCCACCACGCAGGGTCCCGGACCCGGATAACGGGCCGCGGTTAGATACCAGACAACAAAAGGGCCGTATTTCAAGGGTGGCTCCACAACACCTGGCGGCACTGCTTCAAAGCCTCCGGCCTATCCTACACAATCATTCCCTAGTACCACTGCGAAGCTGTAGTAAAGGTTCACGGGGTCTTTCCGTCTAGCCGCGGGAACTCCGCATCTTCACGGAGAATTCAATTTCGCTGAGTCGGTGCTGGAGACAGCGGGGAAGTCGTTACGCCATTCGTGCAGGTCGGAACTTACCCGACAAGGAATTTCGCTACCTTAGGACCGTTATAGTTACGGCCGCCGTTTACCGGGGCTTCGGTTCAGAGCTCGCACCCCTCTCCTTAACCTTCCGGCACCGGGCAGGCGTCAGACCCTATACGTCGTCTTGCGACTTCGCAGAGCCCTGTGTTTTTAGTAAACAGTCGCCACCCCCTGGTCTGTGCCCCTGACCCCTGGTTGCCCAAGAGCCAGGCCCCCTTCTCCCGAAGTTACGGGGGCATTTTGCCTAGTTCCTTCAACACCGTTCTCTCAAGCGCCTTGGTATGCTCTACCAGTCCACCTGTGTCGGTTTGGGGTACGGTCTACGCTGGAGTTATTTCCTGGCCCTCCTTGGCTGCAGCTCCAATCCAATAAGTAACTACAACGTCCAGAGCACGTCACTTCCAGCTGGCCCAGGAATATTAACCTGGTTCCCATCGACTACGCCTTTCGGCCTCGCCTTAGGGGCCGGCTCACCCTGCGCGGATTAGCCTTGCGCAGGAACCCTTGGACTTTCGGCGAGAGTGTTTCTCACACTCTTTATCGCTACTCATGTCAGCATTCTCACTTCCGATACCTCCAGCATGCCTCGCGGCACACCTTCGCAGGCTTACGGAACGCTCCGCTACCACCGTGCAAGCACGGTCCGCAGCTTCG
>CBDBND010000035.1:55000-953657 GCA_965207985.1 Rhodospirillaceae bacterium
TATGAAGTGCACCGCAATGGCGCGCAGGTGAATCCCATGAAAGTCAGGTTCCCGGCATCGAAAACACTGAGTGGCAGGGAGCTTGAAGCGTTCCAGAAAATACGCAGCCAACTGGATGCGAAATGGGTGCGCCGCACTCAATCTCAGGAACTTGCCTTGTTCAAAGACGAGATTGACGCCAATCCCGTTGAATAATGTCCTAATTTATCGCGGACTAAGCGGCTTGGGCTTCAACGCGTTTGCCGTTGATGGTCAAGCCATCTCCTGATACCGACACGGTGACGGTGGAGCCGTCAGCAATCTCGCCATTTAGGACCATTGTGGCGAGTACGTTTTCCACATGACGCTGGATGACGCGTTTGAGCGGCCGTGCGCCATAGACAGGATCATAGCCGTGTTTGGCGAGCCACTCTGAAGCGGCCGGGTCCACGTCCAGTTTGATATCCCGGTCGCGTAACCGGGCAAGCAATCGATCAACTTGTATGGAGACGATGGCGCCCATCTGATCTTCACTGAGACGATGGAAGAGAAGGATTTCATCCAGACGGTTGAGAAATTCCGGTCTGAAAGCTGCCCGCACCATGTCCATGACGTCGTCCCGAACCTCTTCTGGATCTGCGCCGTCGATTTGTGCAGCCAAGATGTCAGAGCCTAGGTTCGACGTCATCACGATGAGCGTATTGCGGAAGTCCACAGTGTGTCCTTGACCGTCGGTGAGACGTCCATCATCCAGGACCTGCAGCAGGACGTTGAATACATCCACATGCGCCTTTTCTACTTCATCGAACAGGATCACCTGGTACGGACGGCGGCGCACGGCTTCGATCAACGAGCCGCCCTGTTCATAACCGACATAACCAGGAGGCGCACCGATAAGACGGGCAACAGCATGTTTTTCCATATATTCGGACATGTCGACCCGCACCATGGCGTGTTCGTCGTCAAAGAGAAATTCCGCCAGGGCTTTGGTCAGTTCTGTTTTGCCGACGCCGGTCGGACCAAGAAACAGGAAAGAGCCGATCGGGCGGTTGGGGTCCTGCAAACCTGCGCGCGACCGCCGGACGGCATTGGACACGGCAGCGATGGCTTCGTCCTGACCAATGACCCGTTTGCCGATGGCCTCTTCCATTCGAACAAGCTTCTCCCGTTCGCCCTCCAGCATCTTATCAACGGGCACGCCGGTCCATCGGGACACAACATTGGCAATGTGCTCCGTTGTGACTTCTTCGTTCATGACAGCTGCGCCGTCTTGATGTTCGGCATCGGCCAAACGCGTTTCCAGCTCTGGGATGACCTGGTGTTGGAGCTGTCCGGCTTTTTCGTATTCGCTATCTCTTAGCGCGTGTTCAAGAGCGAGACGGGCTCGCTCAAGCTCTTCCTTAATGCGGGTGGCATCGGCCAGTTTTTCTTTTTCGTTCTGCCAGCGCTCCGTCAAAGACGCGGATTTTTCCTCTAAGTCCTTGAGTTCGTCCTCCAGCTTGGTCAGCCGTTCCTGTGAAGCGGCGTCCTTTTCTTTTTTCAGCGCTTCACGCTCGATCTTGAGCTGAATGATCTTGCGGTCAAGTTCGTCGAGGTCTTCCGGTTTGGAGTCGACTTCCATGCGCAGCCGGCTGGCCGATTCATCCATGAGGTCGATGGCCTTATCGGGCAGGAACCGGTCAGAAATGTAACGGTGCGAAAGCGTCGCCGCCGACACTAAGGCGCTATCTGAAATGCGCACGCCGTGGTGCAATTCATACTTCTCTTTGATGCCGCGCAAAATGGAGATGGTGTCTTCAACAGTTGGCTCGTTGACGAACACGGGCTGGAACCGCCGGGCCAACGCGGCGTCCTTTTCTACGTGCTTGCGGTACTCATCGAGGGTCGTGGCACCGACACAGTGAAGCTCGCCACGGGCAAGCGCGGGTTTAAGGAGATTGGACGCGTCCATCGCACCTTCGGCTGCGCCGGCGCCGACCAGGGTGTGCATTTCATCAATAAAAAGAATGATGTCTCCTGCCGAAGCGGTCACTTCATTGAGGACGGCTTTGAGACGCTCTTCAAACTCGCCGCGAAACTTCGCACCGGCAATAAGGGCGCCCAGATCTAGAGTCAGTAGAGACTTATCGCCAAGGCTTTCGGGAACGTCACCATTGACGATGCGAAGGGCAAGCCCTTCCACGATTGCGGTTTTACCGACCCCTGGCTCACCGATCAGCACCGGATTGTTTTTCGTACGCCGCGACAGAACCTGAATGGTGCGCCGAATTTCTTCATCCCGTCCGATTACGGGGTCAAGTTTTCCAGTGCGGGCAGCGTCCGTAAGATCCAACGTATACTTTTTAAGCGCTTCAAACTGATCTTCGGCGTTGGCCGAGTCAGCGGTTCTGCCCTTGCGGATATCGTTGATGGCGCTGTTAAGGACTTGCGGCGTTACATTGGCATTGGAAAGTATCTTGCCGGCTTCGGAGTCAGCGCCAAAACTTAACGCAAGTAGCAGGTATTCTGTGGTGACATAGGCGTCGCCAGCCTTTTGAGAAAGTTGCACCGCTTGGTCGACGGCACGCGCCAAATCCTGCGAAAAATACATTTGCGCGCTGCTGCCCTCCACTTTGGGCATTTTCTCTATGGCTTGATCCGTCAACGACCGCGCTTTGACAGAGTCTCCCCCTGCAGCATCTATCAAACGGGCTGCCTGCCCTTCTTTGTCATCGAGAAGAGCCTTAAGAAGATGAAGGGGGCTGATCTGCTGATGGTTTTCCCGCAGAGCAATCGTTTGAGCCGACTGCAGAAACCCTTTTGATCGCTCGGTCAGCGAATCAATATTCATATTCATCAATCCCTATCGCTCGACAAGTTGGGCACTCCCGCGAGCGGCAAGCGTCCCAACCCTCCATTGGGGCTATGCCTCCTATATTGGGGGGAATTGTAAGGCCCGCAAGACCGAGGAGCTATTTTGACCTTGAAAATCTGCTGTGAGAGACGGCGAATTATTCGGCCGCTTCAGGAGCTGACGGCTTTTTGGAAGGCCGTCCGCGCCTTGGCTTTTTGTCCGTTGAGTCGTCGGTTTCGTTGGCCGCTTCCCCTGCTTCGGCGGCTGTATCCGCCTCTAGAGACTGACCGCTGCCGTTTGATTTGGTGTGCACCGGATCAATGGTGCCGTCCGCACCTGCCGCAACGAGACCAACCGGTCCCTGACCATCTTCAACCGGTTGCACCGGTATTGGATCGCCACCGCCATTGTTTGAAGCCCGACGACGCGCTTCATTCTGTTCGTTACGGGCATAAACAACGCGGTAATAGTGATCAGCGTGTTGATAGTAATTCTCAGCGGTGACGCGATCTCCTTGAGACGCTGCGTCACGGGCAAGCGCTAGATACTTGTCCATGAGTTGCTGAGCATTGCCGCGGTTGCGACCACTGTTTGGATCGAAGTTCCCACCTCGATTTTGAGGGCGCTTCCCGCTGTTGTTGCGGTTACGACCCCGTCCCTTGGAACCGGATGACTTGGACATTGATGTCTTTAGCCGAATTGTTGGATCTGTTTCCTCTTAGTACAGCCATAACCGCAACGGTAATAATCCCGTCTCGCGGCTCCCGAGCGTCTACATTTGGGAGTTGACTGGGAACGGTACCTACCGCTCCTCAACGTCGTCCTATCAAGGATTTCGTTAACAACCTGATGGTAATCAGCCTGATAAAAATGTCCAATCTTTTTTTAGGATAAGGTGCACGACAAACATCTGGTAATTCCAGCCAGGTCCGTGTGCCCTTGGATTCCAACGAGTCCTGCCGTTTCGAGTAATGACGTTATGGCCTCTTTTTGGTCATATCCGATTTCCATAACGAGTATTCCGGACCCTCCAAGCAGCCTTTTTGCGTCAGGTATCACGCACCTATAACTGTCGAGACCGTCAGGCCCACCGTTCAGGGCTCGTACAGGATCGAAGAGACGAACTTCGGGCTGAAGACCTGTCAACTCGCCTGTTTCTAAATACGGGGGATTGCACACGATCACGTCGAATTGCCCGGCCAAACTTGCAGCCCAATTATCGACCAAGAATGCAGACCGATTCCCCAGACCTAATCGATCGGCATTGAGTTTTGCCGTGTCGATCGCATGCTCTGATATATCGACACCCAAGCCAAAAGCGTTTTGAAATTCGGACAGCAGAGCAAGCAATAAACAGCCGGAGCCGGTACCGAGGTCTAACAGAGTGCGGGGATCATTCGGATGATCCGCCGTGTAGACATCTAGCACAGCGGAAACGATGGTTTCCGAATCTGGACGGGGATCCAAAGTGTAAGGGGACACGATAAACGGCAGTCCCCAAAATTCACGCTCTCCCCGAATGCGGCTGATCGGCTCGCCTTGCAAACGTCTTTGCACCAGAGACTCCACAGCAACACATTCAACGTCGGTCATCACGCGATCTGTGTGGACGACCAAGTCATTGGGATTTGTGCGCAAAGCCATAGAGACAATATTTCTCGCATCCAACCGGCACGCTTCAATACCGGCAGCTTTCAATTTTTTTGAAATATCGCTTATGACAGCCGATATAGAGTTACTCACGGACTGATCCTGATCTGTAATTTCAATGCGTCATTGCAGCCAGCTTGGCCGCTTGATCTTCAGCGGTCAGCGCATCGACGACCTCGTCCAGCGCCGCGCCTTCCAGCATTTCGTCCAACTTATAAAGGGTCAGATTGATGCGATGGTCTGTGATCCGGCCTTGCGGATAATTGTAGGTTCTAATCCGCTCCGAACGATCGCCGCTACCGACCTGCCCTTTACGGTCGGCAGCACGGGCCATGTCCTTTTCCAGCTTCGCCTGGTCATAGAGGCGCGCCCGCAACACCTTCATGGCCTTCGCCCTGTTCTTGTGCTGCGAGCTTTGATCCTGGCATTGCACAACAATGTTGGTCGGCAAGTGAGTGATGCGTACGGCACTGTCCGTTTTGTTGACGTGCTGCCCACCGGCACCTTGAGCACGGTAGGTATCGATACGGAGATCCTTGTTATCGACTTCGATGTCGACGTCTTCCACTTCTGGGAGGATTGCCACCGTGGCGGCAGAGGTATGGATCCGGCCTCCGGTCTCCGTGGGCGGCACCCGTTGAACGCGGTGCACGCCTGATTCAAATTTCAGCCTGCCAAAAACGTCCTTGCCGCTGATATTGGCGATCGCCTCCTTGAAACCGCCGATGCCCGTTTCATTGACGTCCATGACCTCAAACTTCCAATTTCTGGACGACGCATACTTTTCGTACATACGGAACAGATCGGCCGCAAATAAAGCCGCTTCCTCGCCCCCCGTGCCGGCGCGAATCTCCAGAATGGCATTACGGGAGTCATCGGCATCCTTGGGAATCAGCATGACCTGCAGTTCGGCTTCCAAGGCCGGTAAGCGATCGAGCAAACCGCTTAACTCCTCTTCGGCGAGGGCTTTCATGTCCTTATCGCCTTGGGAGTCCTTCAAGATGGATTTGGCTTCTTCGATTTCTTCGCGAAGTTTTTCGACCGAATAAATTTTTTCAACAATGGGGGTCAGATCGGACAATTCCTTGCCCAAATCCGACATCATTTTTGAATCCAAATCGCGGTCGGTGGCCAACCGGGACTGAATTTCTTCATGACGAGCTACGATTCGATTGAGGTTTTCTTCAAGGCTCATGACGGTCAACGCGTTTGGTTATAGATCGACGGAAGTGGTGGCTCATCCGCGTCGCTAACTAAAGCGGTCCTTAAGAGTCTCTATGAGGTCTCCCATATCGACGGCGGATTGCTCACCGCTGTCCAGATCTTTGACCGTGACCGTGCCGGCCTTAATCTCATCTTCCCCGATGAGAAGGGCTGCCCCGGCGTTGATTTTATCGGCACGCTTGAGCCGGCGCTTGACGTTGCCCGAGTAGGCGAGATCCGTTGTTAGCCCGGCGTCTCTTAGAGATTGCGCTACCTCCATCGCATCAGCGCTGAATTCATCGGAGATAGGAACGACAGCAATGGGCCGTTTTTCTGTTGCTAAAGGCGGTACCATGAGGGCCAGCCGTTCAATCCCCGCGGCCCAACCCGTCCCGGGAACGGACGGTCCACCCATTTGCTCAATCAATCCGTCATACCGTCCGCCGGCCAGCACGGTCCCCTGGGCGCCGAGGGATGTGGTCGTAAACTCGAAGGCGGTATGGCAATAGTAATCCAGGCCGCGCACCAGGTTCGGATTGATCTCGAACGGAATACTCAGGGCCGACAAGCCTTCCTTGACGGCTTCGAAATAGGACTTGGACTCCTCTGACATGTGATCCGCCAGCCTAGGCGCACCGGCAACGATGGCTTTGTCGGCTTCGTTCTTGGAATCGAGAATACGCAGAGGGTTTTTTGTCAAACGTGCCCGGCTCTCTTCAGACAAAGAGCCTTCATTGGTCTTCATATAGTCAACCAGAACATCGCGATATCGGGCTCGGCTTTCCGTATCGCCCAAGGAGTTGAGTTCGAGTTTGACATCGTGCTCCAGCCCTAAACTGCGCAAAATGTGATGTCCGAGCGCGATCACTTCGACATCTGCGAGCGGTTCTTCCGAACCGATCAATTCCACACCGACCTGGTGAAACTGTCTTTGCCGTCCTTTTTGCGGTCTTTCATGCCGAAACATGGGACCGGCATAGAACACCTTCAACGGAACGTGCTGAGCAAGGCCGTTTGAAATGAAGGCACGGGCCACACCGGCCGTTCCCTCGGGCCGCAACGTGATACTTTCGCCACCCTTGGTTTCAAAGGTGTACATCTCCTTGGTGACAATGTCCGAGGTATCGCCGAGCGTGCGGGTAAAAACATCTGTGAACTCGAAAACCGGAGTGGTGATCTCCTCATAGCCGTAAAGCGACGAGACCTCCCTAGCACTTTCTTCAATATGTCGATGAACCCGGCTTTGTTCGCCGATCAAGTCGTGAGTACCGCGAACGGGCTGTAGTTTTGACACAGAAATTGGCCTTTGGCTGGAATTGACCGGCGTGCAGTCCCTGAAGTCGGCTATTCAGCGGCGTGAGCGATTTGGCCGGTTTTTTCTTTGAGCCCGACTCACCCATTTCAAAGTCCGCCGCTTTTCGTTCGATCATTTCGACAAGATGATCGATCTTCTCGGAATCATCAATATTGTGATCCGCCAACCCGGAAATATAGATCTTATGGACCCCGCTTCCGCCTCCGGTCAGACCAAAATCTGTCAATTTTGCCTCGCCTGGACCGTTCACCACACATCCGATAATCGATAAAGAAATGGGCGCGGCAATATGCGCCAACCGTTCCTCGAGAATCTCAACCGTGCGGATCACATCGAACCCCTGTCTCGCGCAGGACGGACAGGAAACGATGCGCACGCCCCGATGGCGTAAATCCAAAGCCTTGAGGAGGTCAAAACCCACCTTTACTTCTTCAACAGGATCGGCAGACAACGACACGCGGATGGTGTCACCGATTCCGGCCCAAAGAAGATTGCCCATGCCGATGGACGATTTAACCGTTCCGCTTCTTAATCCGCCGGCTTCGGTAATGCCCAAATGCAACGGGTAATCGCTCTGGTCGGCCAAGCCTTGATAGGCAGCAACGGCAAGAAAAACGTCGGACGCTTTGACGCTGATTTTGAATTCTGTGAAATCGTGATCTTCCAGGATTTTTGCGTGGTTCAACGCACTTTCCACCAGGGCCTCAGGATTGGGCTCGCCGTACTTTTCCAGAAGATCCCGCTCAAGGCTTCCCGCGTTGACACCGATCCGCATGCTGCAGCCGTGATCCTTGGCGGCTTTAATGACTTCTTTTACCCGCTCGTCAGAACCGATGTTGCCGGGGTTAATACGCAGACACGCTGCACCAGCTTTGGCGGCCTCAATGGCTCTCTGATAATGGAAATGAATATCAGCAACGACGGGAACGCCAACCGACCGGACGATCTCAGCTAAAGCGGCCGTTGACTCTTCGTCGGGACAAGACACCCTGACGATATCGGCCCCGGCGTCCTCTAACTGCCGAATTTGATCAATTGTCGCTTGCGCATCAGCCGTTACCGTATTGGTCATGGACTGTACGGAAATGGGCGCATCACCGCCCACCGGCACTGATCCGACCAAGATCTGCCGCGACTTCCTGCGCTGTATATCCCGGTAAGGTCTGAGACTCATGGGCTCGATCTTGTCACTCCGGTTACGACCAATATCGGCTTATAACGGAAATCAAACTTGGGAAACAGCAACCGGGGCTAGGGTCTGTTGACATTTAACGCATGGCGATGATGGTTGCGACGAGGTTGCAGTTTGCGGCGTAGCTGATGTCGGTCTTGTCGTAGCGTGTTGCGATGCCACGGAATTCCTTGATCTTGGCGAAGTAGTTTTCGATCAGATGTCGCCAGCGGTACATGTGCTTGTCGTAGGCCGCCGGCCGCTTCCTGTTGGCGAGCGAGGGAATGACGGCGCTTGCGCCACGTTGGTCCAGTTGCTCTCGCAGCCAGCCGGCATCGAATGCCTTGTCGGCGATGAGGGCATCGAAGTGAACGTCGTCGATCAACGGCTGGACGCCCATCATGTCGTGGCGCTGGCCAGGGAGCAGCACGAAGCGGACCAGACACCCCAGTGCGTCGACCAGGGCGATGATCTTGGTGGTCAATCCGCCCCGTGATCGGCCGATGGCCTGATTTTGAGTCCCCCTTTTGCGCCGCTCGCCTTCTGGTGAACGCTGACGATGGTGGCGTCGATGAGGGCATATTCGAAATCCGGTTCCGCCGACAACTCCTCGAACAGCCGCTCGAAGACACCCTTCTTCGCCCATCGGCGAAAGCGCTGGAAGACGCTGTTCCAATTGCCGAACGCCGGGGGCAGAGCGCGCCACGGCGACCCTGCGCGCACCCGCCACAAAACCGCCTCCAAAAACAGGCGGTTGTCCGCCGCCGTCACGCCACGGTCCGTCGCCTTGCCCGGTAGATGACGCCAAATTTTCTCCCAAACATTGTCCGTGATCACAAAACGCTCTGACTTCATCAAACACTCCTTGCAAAAGGAGGCTTGAATCACTTTTCCGCGACATTGGGAATCCACTAAATGTCAACAGACCCTAACCCTAACCCGGCCGTGAACCGGACCGCAAGCGTTCGGCGCTGAGTGGCACACCCCGGCGAACAACGCCTTCATCGCCCAAGGGCGGCATCAGTTCACCACCGACAAAGACTTCCAAGCCGCCTGCATTGCCGGTCATCAATGTCAACCCGTCCCGATCGGGGACCCGATAGACCTCTTCCTGCCTAAGCAGCCTCGTTATCAGGAGATCGTCGCCATCCCGCACTTGAATCCAACTGTCGGATTTGGCCCGCAATTCAATGGTGAGATTTTCATCCTCATTGGCGACACTTGCCGTGACCGTTTCTTCAGTTACGTTTTCTTCTTGTCCGGTGACCTCGGCCTCTTCAGATGCTGAGTCATCCGCTTCCGTTTGTGCTGTTTGGACAGCTTCATCTTGTGCCGTCGGTACGATGTCCTCTTGTTTGGGTTCGGTCGTGTCTGTCGTCTGTGTTGGTTCGACAACCGGTTCGTCTGCTGACTCTGCGTCAGGTACCCGTTCGGCTACCTGGTCTTCACTTTGAGCGACCTCGCTCTCAGGAGGAGGCGCCGCCGCAACCTGTTCTTCGAGGGTTTCAGAAGACAGCGGCTCATCTGGTTCAGATGATTGCGGTTCAGTGTTCGAAGAGCTCTCATCAGCTGCGGTTTCAATTGGTTCGGGATCAGTTTGTGGTTGCTCTTCGATTTGAGGTGCAGATTGCTCGGGTGTTGGCTGTTCCACTTCTGCCGTCTGTTGATCGGATGCCTGCTCCGGCTCAGCCGCAGGTGCAGATGTCTCAGTGGATGAAACGTCTGCCGCTTCTGGCGGGTCGGCTGATGAGTCATCCTCTTGCACAACACTCGCGTCATTGTCCGGTTCTAAAGATTCCGATTCCGCAGCAGCAATGGTTATCTCGGGTTCCGTTATGGATTGCTCTTCCGCCGGCTCCTCTGAAGACGATGGAGCGGGCGCAGGTGCAATGGCGTCACTAACTTCCGTTTCAATTTGGTTAGCCGTTTGAGCAGGCTGATCAACACTGGGCGTATTGACGTCTCCATCATCCAAAAGCACAGCGAGACGGCCGGGCACTTCTTGAATCAGATCGACGGCGTCTCGGTCGCCATTGGAAACGGAATACCACGCGGCATAAACGATCATGCCGAGACCGATGGCGACGGCCAGTAAACCGCCATTTGGCAGACCGCTGTCGCCGCTGGGGAGGGTAAATTCAAGCCGCGCCGACTTGACCACACCGGCGCTTTCCTCTCTCAGCCGGCGGACCACTTCATTGCTGTCGAGCCCTAGAAAATCCGCATAGGCCCGGACAAAACCGATCGAATAGGCTGCACCGGGAAGATCTTCGTAACGTCCGTCTTCGATGGCAACGAGATAGCCGTAGCGAATGCGGAGGATTCTGGCAATTTCCTGTAAATCGCCGCCCAGTCGCATGCGCGTCGCGCATAACAAAGCGCCGACGTGATCAGCCTGAACAGGTTCTTCTGCCACTCCCGCCTGGCCATCATGAACCGGTTCCGAACCGGTCATAAAGCTTTCATTGGGCGGCATATCACCGAAGGGATCGGACTTGTTCAATGGGTCTTCTTTTTGCTCTTGGAGTGTCGGATCGGATGAAGCCTATGGATCCTGTCCAGACACAGGTATGCCTCACCCGATTATTTGTATCATATTGATAGATATAGAACAATTGCGCCCCAAACAGGGCAAACTGACGCGAAGAAAGGGCAAAATTAGCTATTGTTCAGTGCGTTATTGGCCTGACCAACCAGCTCATCAATGATCTCTTCAGTGGACTGCTCGCCGGTGACCATGCCGACACTTTGCCCGGCCATGAGGGAGCCCTTATCGACGTCACCATCAATGACGGCCCGCCGCAACGCCCCCGCCCAAAAGTGCTCAATTTCCAGCTGAGCATCGGACTGTTCGACCTCTCCCGCTAAAAATCGGGCGATGACTCGTTTTTGCGTTTCCATAAATTCTTCGGTTCCCGCATTGATCAAGGCCCGAACGGGTATCACTGGAAATCTCTTGTCCAGCTGAATTGTCGGCATGGCATCCCGTGCCTGGGCGCGAATGAACGCTTTTTTGAAATTGGCATGGGCAATGCTTTCATGGGCGCAAACAAAACGGGTTCCGATCTGTACGCCTGACGCTCCCATTTTCAGAAAATTAGCAATCGCTTCGCCGCGCCCGATACCACCGGCAACAAACACGGGCACGTCCGTGATCACGGGCAGAATTTCCTGGGCAAGGACGCTGGTGGAAACCGGGCCGATGTGACCGCCCGCTTCTGACCCTTCGATAACCAACGCGTCGGCACCAAGCTTAATCAGCCGCTTGGCGATAACCAGTGCGGGTGCAAAACAGACAACCTTGGCACCACCCTCCTTCAGGGTGCGAATGGAGGCCGACGACGGCAATCCGCCTGCCAGCACCACATGAGACACGTTGTTATCCACACACACAGCCATTAGGGCTTCGAGGTCTGGATGCATGGTGATGAGGTTCACACCGAACGGCTTGTCCGTCATTCCGAACGTGGCTTTGATTTCAGCGTCTAAAAGATCGGGTGTCATGGACCCGCAGGCAATGACGCCAAATCCGCCCGCATTCGAAATTGCAGACACCAGATTGCGTTCCGATACCCACGTCATGGCGCCGCACATGATGGCGTGCCGGCATCCTAAAAACGCGGTACCCCCCGCCCAAAGGTCTTCGAGGGTTGAGGCATCGATGGAAGCTACTTCCGCGGGCACCGCTTTAATCTCCATCCAGTCCGAACGCGGTGTGAAGGGATCGCACCGCGAGTTCGGTATACTCTTCCGAGATCAACACACTTACTTTGATTTCGGACGTGGAGATCACTTCTATATTGATCCCCTTATCTGCCAACGCCTCAAACATGGTTTTGGCAACGCCCACATGAGACCGCATTCCTACGCCAATCACGGAAACTTTGACCACTGAATTGTCGGTCGTGATATCCCGGCAGGTGATGGCGTCGGCCTGTTCAACGACCTGCTTTGCCCTTTTGGCATCCGCCCGGCCTACCGTAAAAGTAACGTCCGTAGATCCGTCTTCGGACACGTTCTGGACAATCATATCGACATTGATGTTGGCGTCAGCCAGCGGACCAAAAATGGACGCCGCAATTCCTGGCCGATCTTCCACCCCGATCAACGTGACCTTGGCTTCATCCTGGCTGTAAGCAATGCCACTTACGATTTCTTTTTCCACAATTTCATCCTCGTCACAGACAAGCGTGCCCGGCACATTCTTAAATGACGATAGCACTTGCAATCGAACATGGTTGTTCATAGCCAGTTCAACAGAACGGGTCTGCAGCACTTTGGCACCAAGAGACGCCATTTCTAACATCTCTTCATAGGTGACTTTTTCCAATTTACGGGCGGACGGCACAATGCGGGGATCGGTGGTAAATATCCCCTCTACGTCCGTAAAGATGTCGCATCGGTCAGCGTTGAGCGCTGCCGCGAGTGCGACGGCGGTGGTGTCGGAACCGCCTCTTCCCAGCGTCGTGATGCGATTGTCGTCGCCCAATCCCTGAAAACCTGGAATCACGGCAACCTGACCGTCTTCCAGCCGTTCAATGACCGTATCCGTATTGATGGACTTAATCCGTGCCTTGCTGTGCACTCCGTCCGTATGAATGGGAACTTGCCAGCCCAACCACGAACGCGCTTGGATGCCCAGGGATTGAAGTGCCATCGCCAATAGGCCGCTGGCCACCTGCTCTCCCGTCGCGACCACGACGTCGTATTCCCGCGCATCATGCAGGGGAGACACGGCACTACAGTATTCAATCAACTGGTTGGTCACGCCGGCCATGGCAGAGACGACGACAGCAACCTGATGGCCATCGTCAACCTCGTCCTTGACCCGCTGTGCAACCGCCTGAATACGGCCGATGTCGGCGACTGACGTTCCGCCAAATTTCTGCACAATACGCATGTTTCACCTGATCCGGCTTGTATCGGAACGCCGGAATTCCGGGCTCAATCAAGCCATTTAAGGCCTTGCCTGACAGCCTCTGCTACCGGAAAAACTATTACCTGGTAAGCAATTGACGCCGTCGCCCTGCCCAAAAGTGGCGTATACATACTGAAAGGCATGGGGACAGGCAAGAAAGCCAAGGCTTTGGAACTTCAGAGACGAGTGAGATGGCGATAGCAGAGCCTCAGCAAACGTCGCGCGACGAGCGGGAGATCGTCGGATTTTCTGCTCAGGCAGAGTCGTGGTGGGATCCGGCGGGTCCGTTCGCGCCTCTTCACAAGCTGAATCCAGCCCGTCTGCGCATTCTCGCGGATATATTCTCAACTCATTTCGGACGCCCGTTAGAGATAAACGCACCCTTCAGCGATCTCACCCTTATCGATGTGGGATGTGGCGGCGGCCTGGTGACAGAGCCATGTGCACGGCTTGGGTTTTCCGTCTCCGGACTGGATCCCTCACCGGAGAACATTGAAACTGCGCGCACGCACGCGGAAGCGTCGGGGCTCACAATCGACTATCGCGTCGGTGCGCCTGAACAAAACGTGACAGACGGCCAACTGTATGACGTGGTTGTGGCCTTAGAAGTCATCGAACACGTATCGGACATTAACGTGTTCGTCGATAGTCTGGTTGAAACGCTTAAGCCGGGCGGGTTACTCGTATTGTCGACAATCAATCGGACTCTCAAGAGTCTTATGCTGGCCAAAGTCGTGGCTGAATACGTGCTCAACTGGGTGCCAAAGGGCACACATCAGTGGCGTAAATTTGTTCGGCCCAGCGAATTGACCCGGGCGCTCAGAGCCAACGGCATGACCGTATCCGATATCCGGGGCATGGAACTTGACCTCGCCACAGGCGATTGGCAAACGAGCTCGGATGTATCTGTAAACTACATTCTTGCTGCTACTATGGATTGATTCCGGTCGTGTCCGAATCAGATCTTCTCAAGAAAAGTCTGCAATTGATTGAAAGTGGCGACTTTGCCGCGGCAGCTGCAATTCTCAAGCCTGCAGTCGAAGCCGACGGCGCGTCAACGGAAGCGTTGGTGACCTACGGTGCAGCGTTGCGTATGGCAGGAGACACCGACGAAGCCTTGAAGATATTTGACCAAACCTTGCTTGTGGATGCCATATGCTGGCCGGCCCTGATCAATGCGGCATCGATCCGGCTGGAGCGGGGAAACGCAGCTTGGGTAGTAGACACTGTACGAGGGATTGACACCTCAATCGCTCCTCCTAATGCCCTGTTCATTCTGTTTTCCCGCGCCCTTATAGAAACCGGCGCTTACGGCGAGGCCGCTAGTTCTCTTAGAGTCTGGCCGGAAAAGAATCGTTTATTTTCATAACCTTGCTAGTCTACGGATGAAGACTTGGATGCTGGCGATCAGGAGCCAGGCAAGGGCGCTCTCGACGGTCGCCTTGAAGTCCTTCGCAAGGCGGCGGCTGCGCCCGGTTGACCTCCTGCCACGTCCCGTCGTCGCGCCACTTGTAGAAATAGTACTGAACCGAGCTGCGCGGCGGAAACTCGCCGGGCAGCATGCGCCACTGGCAGCCGCTGCGGGCCATGTACAGGATCGCGGTCATCACTTCCCGCATATCCGTCTTGCGCGGGCGGCCCAGAGCCCTTGCGGGCGGCATATGGGGTTCGATCACGCACCATTCGGTATCGCTCAGATCGCTTGCGTAGCGGTGCGCCTCGCGCTCATATTTCTCACGAGTGGCGTCAGTCCACATCTTGTTATCCTCCTTGCTGGCGAACACAACAAGGGAATCACAAGGGACTGATTCCACTCAATTCTTTTTCGGTCAGGCTCTAAGAAAGAAACGGCCGAGCCTCGACCAAGACCCAGAGTTTTGGCTTCTATTTGCCGTAGCGCACCAGGGCATCGGTGGTGCGGCCGAAAGCGAAGCGGCTTATCGCATGCTTCGAGCGCTGGGCTCGCATTCCTCTGACATAAAAACCCGGCACGGCAGAAGCCAAACCGACTGTGGTGATTTCGGCGCCGGCCGCCTAACGGTATGGCATACGAAAAAAACACCACCTTCGAAAGAGTGGCTATTGGCGTCGGCCCGTATCGCTGAACTGCAAGGCCATGATGCGTTTGCGGCAAAATCCTATCAATCGATACTAGACCATTCACCGACCCATGTGGAAGCGCTCACCAATTTGGGCAACCTGAAAAAGAAAGAGAGGAGGTTTAACGAAGCCGAAGCCCTCTACCGCAAAGGGCTTGCCCAATCGCCCCATTCCGCCGTCCTTCATAAGAATCTTGCAGACTTGCTTGCACGGACGTTTCGTATCGAGGAGGCGATTCAAGAAATTAACGACAGTGTTTCCGAAGCACCGGATAATCCCTACCTACACAGCGAACTGATCTTCACAGAGCACTACTCGAGCACGAGAACGCCCGAACAGCTGCGCAAAACCATCGAAGCATGGCGACTGAAGTTTGGTCGAAGTCGGGACACCAGTAAAACCCTGGGCCCGCCGTGCTGGTCATTCGCGAAGATGGTCACGGCGAGATCGCCTTCGGCGCTCTGAACGCCAGCCTCGACCTGGAATACGGCCGATCCATCGTGTTCTTCACCTGGGCCGGCTTCGACGAGATGGACGAAGTCAACGGTTCAGGATCGGCCGAACTCCTCGACGACGGATCGTTGGAGATTGAGGTCGCCTATCATCTCGGCGATGAGGCCACCCTCAAAGCCGAACCAGCCACTTTTTCAGCAGCCTGTTAAAGCCCTTGCTGAGCGTTGGCGCCCGGTCGATCATCTTTCCGACGTAAGTTTGGAAAAACTGATCCGCGAAGATCAAATTGATGTTTTAGTCGAAATGTCTGGGCATGCAGCGGGGCATCGTCTGCCGGTGGTTGCCCGCAGGGTCGCGCCCGTGCAAGTGAAATGGGTTGGTGGTCAGTTCAATGCCATGGGTGTTGACGCCATCGACTATTTTCTTTCCGATTCAGTGGAATCCCCTCCCGAAGACGATGCGCTCTATCAAGAAACCATTTACCGTCTGCCCGATGCTTACGCCTGTTACGACCCTCCAATAGAGGCGCCGCCCGTATCAGAATTGCCCGCTCTCAAAAACGGCTTCATAACCTTTGGCAGTCTAAACAAGTCCAATAAACTCAATGACGAAACGCTGGCGTTATGGAGCCACTGCTTAAAGCAAATTGAGGATAGCCGCCTCATCCTCCAAAGCGACGTTTTTGCAGACGCCAGTGTCGTCGCGAGAGCCAAGGCCTCGTTTGCAGCCCACGGTATTGAGGAAAGCCGACTCGAATTCAGAGCGTTTACACCGCATCCGACGTTGTTTGAAAGCTATCACGATATCGATATCGCCCTGGACCCACACCCCTATTCCGGATGTTTAACCACCTGCGAGGCCATGTGGATGGGCGTCCCGGTTATAACCTTGCCGGGATCGACTTTTGCCGGACGGCACAGCGCCAGTTTTCTCACCGCCGTGGGCTTGACCGATTGGATCGTCGGCGATCAAGACGCTTATGTCGCACGGTTGAAAGAAAAAGCTGCGGATTTGAAGTCTTTAGCCTCCCTAAGGAGTGAACTTCGACAATGCATGCTTCAATCCCCTCTCTGTAATGCTGAAAGGTTTGCGTCTAATCTGGAAACAGCGTTGTTTGAAATGTGGCGGACTAACAAGAGCGACCAGCGCCCGGTGTAAGCACCATTCTTAAGATGTGCGCCGCTTTTGCCACGGCACGGCGGCGATTTCGACACCTTCATCGATGAGATCCTGCGCCTCTTCGGCCGTGGCCTCACCATAGATCCCGCGGGCTTCCGCTTCGCCGTAATGAATCTTGCGGGCTTCTTCGGGAAACTTTTCACCAACGTTTTCAAAATTCTTTTCGATTGTTGCCTGCAATTCCTTAATCGCTTCCACCGCTTTGGTCATGGCGGTCGTCATGTTTTCAACAGTTTCCATTGGAGGAGTTGACAAACCCTCACCGGATTCAGGAAGCGCAACCACTCCTTTCTTAGCGGAGCGGGAGATATTCGGAGCCATGGGCGCTTTACGCACCTTTGCGCTGCCGCAAATGGGGCAGAGGACTTTCCAGCTTTTGCGCAATGAGTCATATGCCTGGCTTGATTTAAACCAGGATTCGAACTCGTGCTCGTTGTCACAAACTAGGTCGTAAAGAATCATCAAGCGGGTTTCCGTAGACAGAACTGCTCATTTAAGGATGAAGTAGTAAAGTTTCAAGTTGGTTAAATGCCGCCAGACCCTTGAAGAGTAAAGGGTTATGCCCTGATTGAGAGGCCTCGCCAAGTCTCGATAAAGACTTCAGGCAGCGGAAAACGGGCGATCATGACCAAGTGAGGGCATCCGTTTCCGCACTTTTGCAACCTTATTGAGATCCACATGGGCGCTGATGACACCGGTGTCCGTACCGGCGTCGGCAAGAATCTGCCCCCAAGGGTCGACAATCAGAGCATGGCCAAATGTTTTGCGGTCACCAGGATGCGCGCCCGTCTGCGCCGGCGCAACAATGAATGTCCCTGTTTCAATGGCGCGTGCTCTCAACAGAACATGCCAATGCGCTTCGCCCGTCACTTGGGTAAAGGCTGACGGTACGGTGATGAATTCGGCTCCCGCCTGAGCGAGAGTGCGGTAGAGAGCAGGAAAACGAAGATCATAACAGATCGTCAAGCCGAGCCGGCCCCAAGGAAGATCGACAACCACCGCTTTATCCCCAGGTGCGAAGGTTGTGCTTTCGGCGTACCGTTCTCCGTTACCCAGATCGACATCAAACATATGTATCTTGTCGTAGGTGGCGACAATGTCACCCTTGTCGTTTAGGACATACGTCCGATTGGCGACACGGCCGTCATCGAGACTGATGGCAAGACTGCCGCAGTGCAACCAGACATTATGTGTTTTCGCAGACTCTTGAAACGCCGCTAAACCTTCGTGTTTCGATTCTGGCTGGGCTTTTGACGTTATCGCCTTGCGCCCCCACTCCATCATGGTGACGTTTTCAGGCATCATCACAAAATCAGCGCCACCATCGACCGCTTCATCGATGAGGTCTAAGGCAACGTCGATATTTTCACGCAACTCATTTCCTGCCGTGACCTGAAGGCAAGCGACGTGAAAAGCCTTAGACGTATCGTTGGTGGTTTCGGTCATGAGGCAAGGGGTTCCTCAGCGAGAAGCTGGTCCAATTCTCCAGCACGCTCCAACGCGTACAACTCGTCGCACCCGCCAATATGCAAATCATTGATAAAAATCTGTGGGACGGAGTGACGCCCGCCGGACCGTGTTTCCATTTCATTCCTGCGGTTGCCGTCCATCAGGACGTTGAATTCCGTAAAATCAAGGTTCTTTGAGTTGAGCAGATGTTTGGCGCGGTAACAGAACCCGCAAAAGGGAGAGGAATAAATTTCAATATGGGCCATGGTTGCAGTGCTCAGGTTCTTGTACGCTAAGGCTTGATATTAGGTTTCAGCGGGCCTGCTTCAAGCATTCAAGATCACATTCACGTCATACCATGACCGTCACCAAACTGAATACAATCATCCTGCTTACCGGCGAAGCCGAAGCAGCGGCGTTTGGAGACATGCTCCGCTCCATAAATTCGGATCTAAACACCATTGCTGCACCGGACCGGCCGGCTTTGGACCAGGCTTGCCAAGCCTTGAACCCCGGAACGCGGCTGATTTCCTTTTGTTCCTCCGTCATTGTGCCGAAACCCTACCTGGATGCCATCGACTGCGGGTCATACAACTTTCACCCTGGACCGCCGAACTATCCTGGCCGGTACCCAAGCGTTTTTGCGTTGTACGATGAAGTCGATAAGTTCGGCGTCACCCTACACGTGATGTCGGAACGGGTGGATGAAGGCCCGATCATCGCTGCCGAATGGTTTGTCGTTCCGTCACACTGTGACCTGGAAACATTGGACACATTGGCCTTTAAGGAATTGGTGAGTCTTTTCCAACGGTTCGCCAATCCCCCCGCCTCTGATCCAACACTGTTGAAAGCAGCTCAAATTCGCTGGTCCGGTAAAAAGAGAACTAAGGCCGATTGCGAGTCACTGTGCAGGATCGATGCCTCCACCCCACCAGATGAGACGGAAAAAATTAAAAGAGCCTGTGGCATCCATTTGTCATCGGCGTCTTAGCGGCTTGATGCGGGCACGCGGCCGACAATAAGCGCGTCGACCGACTTAGCGCCTGAATTTTTAAGAGCGCGCGCGCAGGCATCTAGCGTGGCGCCGGTGGTCAATACGTCGTCGACAAGGACAATCCGTTTTTCATCCACCAGCTCCTTCCTATGAACACCAAAGGCTCCGGCCACATTGCGCCGTCGTGCTGAAGCAGAAAGATTGCCCTGACGCGGTGTTGCTTTGGTCCGGCGCAGAACATGAAACGCAGCCACAACGCCAGATAAACGGGAAAGGTGCCGGACCAAGAGGGTCGATTGATTGTATGTCCGTTCGATCAGATGCCACCGGTGTAAGGGAACGGGAACGAGTACGTCGGCCTGTTCCAGAAGGTCAGATCCAGCCCGGTTCATCCATCGGGCCAGCGCAGGAGCGTGATCCGTGCGATCCGAAAACTTGAAACGGGTCACTAGGGGACGACTGTTTGCATCGTAGAGGAATACGGCGCGCGCGCGGTCAAAGACGGGGGGATGTTTAATGCACGCCCCACAGATAATTTCTTCGGACGAAAAAGAGCCGGTATCGAGGAAGGGCAGTCCGCATTGATCGCAGAATGGCGGTGTGACAAACGTCACAGCATCAAAGCAGTCACCGCACAACGCACCGGGATCAGACACAAGAGCACCGCAGCGCAGGCACCGTGGCGGCATGAGGGTATCGAGCAAGCGGTGGCCCAACGACCGGCCCGCCTCAAAGGACCGGTCATAAAGACCTGTTTTTGACCCCCCTTCTAATGATGACATACCCAATTACTGAGGTTCCCTTCTGGGTTCTTTCCCGGTCCGGCCATGCTATGCCATAAGCCTACCATGCAAGCGCCTCCCGTCGTCTTTGACCGTCATAGCGTCAGGCAAAACCGGACCAAAGCCTTGGACAAACAGGCCACCGAACCGGACCTGTTCCGCTTTGCCAAGACCCAGCTTTTGGACCGGTTGCTGGATGTGACGGTTAAGTTTCACCAAGCCTTGGTCTCGGGGCCCGGGTGTCACGCCATAGCCGCCGCATTGACGGACACCCACCAAGTCGGTTCCGTAACGGCGGCACATTTTAGAAACTCATCTTCGGGGGACGCGACGATCAAGGCTGAGGCACCGCGCACTTTGATCTGTGACGAAGAATGGTTCCCGTTCGGGCAACACTCTTTTGATTTAATCATCAGTTCCCTCGCCCTCCACTGGGTCAACGACCTCCCGGGTGCGCTGATACAGATGCGGCGCGGTCTTTGCCCCGACGGTTTATTTCTGGCCATGTTGTTCGGCGGATCGACCCTGCAGGAATTGCGGGAATGTCTCATGGAAGCCGAAACCAGACTCAAGGGCGGAGCGGCACCGCGCGTGTCTCCCTTTGTCGATGTGAGAGACGCGGGCAATCTTCTTGTCCGTGCCGGGTTTGCCCTGCCGGTCGCAGATATGGATACGGTAATTCACGAATACGATAATCTCGCCGCTCTGTTCGAGGACATCAGAACCATGGGAGAAAGCAACGCGGTTGCCGAACGGTTTCGCGGCTTGACCACCAAGCGACTCTTTACCGAGGCAGAGGCCATTTATAAGGATCGGTTTGCAACACCGAGTGGGCGCTTGAATGCGACCTTTGACTTTATAACCCTCACCGGATGGGCGCCGTCCGACACCCAACAGACGCCGTTGGCACCTGGCTCTGCGCAACACCGTTTGTCCGATGCGTTGGATACGGATGAAAACCCTCTTTGATTCCCTAGCAAGATGAATTGCAACGTAAAATGAAATTCAAGACACCGCTCATCGAAGGTACGTTGGTCAAACGCTATAAACGGTTCATGGCAGACGTGACGTTGAAAGACGAAACTGAGGTCACGGCCCACTGCGCCAATTCCGGGTCCATGTTGTCGGTTAAGACGGAAGGCGCGCCGGTTTGGATTTCACCGGCTGACAACCCCAACCGCAAACTTAAATACACGTGGGAAATCATCGAAATCGACGGCCACAAAGTCGGCATCAATACGGGGCACCCGAATAAGTTGGTGGCCGAAGCCATTGAGGCGGGTGAAGTGCCCGAGCTTACAGGTTACGACACACAGCGGCGTGAGGTTAAGTACGGCAAGAACTCCCGCATCGACATTCTGCTGGAAAGCGAAGGCAAGCCTCCCTGCTATGTGGAAGTTAAAAACGTCACCATGAAACGGGACTTGGGCCCCAATGGCATTGCCGAGTTTCCCGACGCCGTCACCACCCGCGGGGCCAAGCATCTGGTGGAATTGTCGGACATGGTCGCCCAGGGGCACCGGGCGGTGATGTTCTATTTGGTGCAGCGGGGTGACTGCCCCTCATTCAAAGTGGCCGGCGACATCGACCCTGATTATGAGGCCGGACTGGCCAAAGCCATCGCCGCCGGGGTCGAGGTTGTCTGCTACCAATGCGCTGTCAGCCCCAAAGAAATCAAGCTTTCCGGGCCTTTGCCCATGGATTTACCAAGCTGAAACCCCTATATGTCACAGTGTTTTTGCGAATGACTATCAACACGCCGGTACGGGATGAACCTCACTTTGGATAGAACCGACAGACCGCGCACCACTGAGGTGATCGTGCATGGGCCGGAGGCTTTTGTGGCCATGCGCAAGTCGGGCCGTTTTGCCGCGGAAGTGCTGGATTTCATCACCCCCCATGTCAAACCGGGTGTGACCACGGGGGAACTGGACCAGCTCTGTCACGACTTTCAGATCGAGCACGGCACCACGCCAGGCCCGTTGGGCTACCGGGGTTATCCAAAGTCCATCTGCACGTCCATCAACCACGTCGTCTGCCACGGTATTCCCGGCGACCGGGTGCTTAAGAACGGCGACATCGTCAACATCGACGTCTCGCCGATTTTGGATGGTTGGTACGGCGATACCAGCCGCATGTTTTTCATCGGCAATGTGAAGATCAAAGCGAAGCGGCTGGTGGAAGCCACTTACATGGCGATGATGAAGGGCATTGAGGCCATTCGCCCCGGTGCGACACTGGGCGACATCGGTCATGCCATTCAGACCTATGCCGAGAGTCAAAGATTTTCTGTTGTCCGTGATTTTTGCGGCCACGGCATCGGTCAGGTGTTTCATTCACCGCCCAACGTCATGCATGTGGGCCGCCCCGGCACCGGCATGATCCTGGAAGAAGGCATGATCTTCACGGTGGAGCCGATGATCAACGCCGGCCGTTACGAAACCAAGATCCTCGACGACGGCTGGACCGCCGTCACCCGCGACAAGTCACTGTCAGCCCAATTCGAGCATACCATCGGCGTTACGGCTGACGGCGTCGAGATCTTTACGCTCTCGCCCAAAGGTTATACCCACCCGCCCTTCGAGGTGTAGGCCATGGCGTCAAACGGCGCTGACCTTTTTCCCGACGATGACGGCAAAGACTCCAAAAAAGGTCATCACGGTCATCGCGCCCGTCTGCGTGCACGGTTCCTAAACGCAGGGCCCGACGCCCTCGCCGACTATGAGCTGCTGGAACTGCTCTTATTTACGGTCCTGCCTCGCAAAGACACCAAAGCCTTGGCAAAAACATTGATCGAGACCTTTGGCTCCTTTGCCGAAGTGGTGACAGCGGACAAAGACCGGCTTCTCGCCGTTGACGGCTTGGGTGAAAGCGCGGTGACCGGATTGAAAGCGGTGCATGCTGGCGCAGCGCGCATGTTGCGGGCGGGTGTGATGGATCAGCCGGTGATTTCCTCCTGGTCCGCGCTGATCGACTACTGCACCGTTGAAATGGGCTTTGCGGACACGGAACAGTTCCGCATTCTTTTCCTCGACAAAAAGAACAAACTCATCGCCGATGAAGCGCAACAAAAAGGAACCGTCGATCACACCCCTGTTTATCCCCGGGAAGTGGTCAAGCGCGCCCTGGAGCTCAACGCCAGCGCCCTCATCATGGTGCACAACCATCCGTCGGGAGACCCGACCCCCTCACAGACCGACAAGGACATGACCGTGAAGGTAAAAGAAGCGCTCGGCGCCGTCGGGTTGATCCTCCACGACCATGTGGTCATCGGCCGCGGCCGGTATTTTTCCTTCAAACAGGAAGGGCTGCTTTAGCCGCTGTCTTTTTCATCCATCGGCGTGCGGCCGAAGGCGCCGTAGATTCGGCCGATAAAGGCATCTCGGGCGGCTTTGCGCTCAGCGGTTTCCTCGTCCGTCGGCACGTACTGCTCGATCATCTCCGTCGTCACCTTGCCGTTTTCGCTGAGCAGTTTTTCCATGAGCCGCAACCGTTCCTGGGTGACCCAGAGCGCCGCGCCCAGTTCCAGGCAGACGGTGGTGAGATTATCGATGGCAATGTTGTCGTAATAAAACCGTGGTTCCGGTTCTTCAGGACGTTTCGGTGCGTCGGCCGCCACGGGACCCTCCGTCATTGGTTTGGTCCAACCTACGGGACCGGCGACGTGGTGAAAACCAGCTTGCCCGGCGACCATTCACGTGGCGGCACATTTCCTGGGTCCGCCGTCTGGAAGTTGGCGTCTGAACTCTCTATACAATCCCTGAATTCACTCACACGGCCCCTCACATTTGGATGGAAAAGATGATCCCCCGTTATGCGCGCCCGGATATGGTCAAAATCTGGGAGCCAGAGAACAAGTTCCGCATTTGGTTCGAGATTGAAGCCCACGCCTGCGATGCCCAGGCCGAATTGGGTATCATTCCTGAAAGTGCCGCCGAGGCGGTGTGGAAGAAGGGCAAGTTCGAGGTCGAGCGCATCGACGAGATCGAGGCCGAGGTCAAACACGACGTCATCGCCTTCCTGACCAATTTGGCCGAACACGTTGGGCCGGACGCCCGGTTCGTCCATCAGGGCATGACCTCGTCCGACGTGCTCGACACCTGCCTGTCGGTCCAACTGGTTCAGGCTACGGATATTCTTTTGAAGGACATCGACAAGCTGCTCGATGTCATCGAACGCCGCGCCTTCGAGCACAAGATGACCGTCTGCATCGGCCGCAGCCACGGCATCCATGCCGAACCCACCACCATGGGCTTGAAATTCGCCGGCATGTACGAGGAATTCAGCCGTGCCGAAGACAGACTGCTGTCAGCGCGGAATGAGATCGCCACTTGCGCCATTTCCGGTGCGGTCGGCACCTTCGCCAACATCGACCCCCGCGTCGAAGAACATGTGGCCAAGGCGCTGGGATTGGAGTCCGAACCTGTCTCTACCCAGATTATCCCGCGGGACCGCCACGCCGCCTACTTTGCAACCTTGGGCGTCGTCGCCAGTTCCGTCGAACGGGTGGCCACCGAAATCCGTCACCTCCAGCGCACGGAAGTGCGCGAGGCGGAGGAGTACTTCTCGCCGGGGCAAAAAGGCTCATCGGCCATGCCCCACAAGCGCAATCCGGTGCTGACGGAAAATCTCACCGGGCTTGCCCGCATCGTGCGGGGCTATGCCGTGCCCGCCATGGAAAACGTCGCCCTGTGGCATGAGCGCGATATTTCCCATTCCTCGGTGGAACGGATCATCGCGTCGGACGCAACCGTCACATTGGATTTCGCACTGGCGCGCCTCGCCGACGTCGTCGACAAACTGGTCATCTACCCGGAGGCCATGGCAGGCAACCTCAACGCCACCGGCGGGCTGGTGTTTTCCCAGCGGGTGCTGCTCGCCCTCACCCAGGCCGGCGTCAGCCGTGAGGACGCCTACAGCCTGGTCCAGCGCAATGCCATGGACGTGTGGGACGGCAAAGGGGATCTCTTGTCCCTTTTAAAAAAGGACAAGGACGTAACAGCGCACCTTGCAGAGGGTGACCTTACCGACCTCTTCTCCATGAACTATCACACCAAACACGTGGACACGATTTTCGAGCGGGTGTTCGGCGAGAGTTAATACAAAACCCCGCTCCGGTTTCCCGGAACGGGGTTTGTTCGAGTCCCAGAGATAAACCTTAAACGGGTTTGATGCCATGGTAGGCGCGCCGGCGATAGGAGTCCCGTCTTAAGGTCAAGTCCACGTCGAAGCCGGCCGAACGCATGATGCCCGGGAAGTCGGATTCCCGATATTCGGGGATCCATGGCTCGATGTTGTGACGGAAGTCCACCCACAGCCACGCGCGGTCGTAAATGGTCTGCGGCAGCGGAATGTTCGGGTTGCCTTCGGTACCGCTGTCGTCGTGGTTGAAGATGCCGCCCGGCCTGAGGATACGGTAGAACTCCGGTACGATCTTTTTCGCCGCCTCATGGGTGACTTCGTGGAACAACAGGTAGTCCGAGACGATATCGAAATAGTTGTCGGGGAATTTGGTGTCTTCCGCCAGGCGCTGGGCATAGTTGACGTCGAGGCCACGCTGCACCGCTTGCCAATGGCCGTAGCGGACCATGGGTCCACCGACATCAATGCCCCACACTTCCGCGTTGGGGAAGCGCTCTTTATAGGCCATAGCCCCAAGGCCCGAGCCCGTGCCCACATCGAGAATGCGCTTCACCTCCCCGTCGGCCGGTTTGGGGCAGTCTTGGGCCGTGGCCAAATGCGCTTCGTCGAACTGGTTCCGTCCCTGATAGAAGGCTTGGGTCAGCGCCCAGTGGTAAACCCATCCGGCGAACGGATCACCCACATAGCCGCCCGGTTGGGCGTGAATTTCATGGGTGGTGTAATGAGGTTCGATACCCGGGTTGAGCTCGAGTGAGCCCGGTCCCGAATTGTCAGTCTCTTCCATCAGCGCAAGATATCTGTCCGTCTGGCCGTGGAAGGCGCGCATGGCCCGGTCCCACATCAGAGCTTGGGAACTGCGGTTGAACCGGATCGCGGCCTCGAAGTGCGGATCATCAAGGAGGATCTGGTAGCACTCCTCATAGGGGATATCGACTTTGCCCGTGGGCAGGTCTCTGGCCCTGAGGAACCTGTTGTAGTGGCGTCTGGCTTCGCGCCCGCCCATATCCCTGCCGTTCCACCGCTTGAAGCCTTCGGTGAAGTCCATCAGGCCTTCCTGATCGAGGGTGTCGAAGCGCGCGGAGTGAAACGCTTTTTGCGCCGGCGTTTGATTAAAGGGGTCAATCTTGACGTCGACGGTAGCGGCCTTGGTGTTGCGTCCGCCGATGTTGAACAGTGTGACGGCGCCAGCGGATGTGGCCAAAACGGAGCGGCGGCTTAGCATTTTCCAGTCTCCTGTCTCTAATGCGTAACGGGGGCTGCCTTATGTCCTTTTCATACCCCAATGAATGGGAAACGTTCGCCAATGGTTCTTTCGTTAGTGTGCGCCTGTGGTGCCGCAATCACAACAGAAAATGGCGGGATCACGGGCTTCGAGGGCTTTATCGCTGCCGCGTAAAATGCGGAAACCGGCGGTGCCGCGCGCTTGTCCCACTGTACCCAGAGCGTATGCTACGCGAATATTTGTATAAATTCTGACCTTAGCGCTTTGCCGCGTTCAATGGAGGTTGTGACCCTCATGAGCTATCGCCAACGCGTTGCAATACTGATCGGCATGTTTGTCGTAGTTATCGCCGGTGTTTTTCTCTTCGTCGACCCCGTAAGTCAGAACCCGGCCTACTACCAGTTTGCCGACCAGCGGTCGTGGTTGGGCATTGCCAATTTTGGCGATGTCATGTCCAACGCGGCGTTTCTCATCGCCGGAGTCTTAGGCTTGTGGTTCGTCCTCCGTCCCGAGGGCCGGACACTGTTCGACCATCCCTCCGACGCATGGCCTTATATCGTGTTCTTTTTCGGCTTGGTTCTTATTTGCTTCGGCTCGGCCTATTTCCATTTAGAACCAAATACGGAAGGGCTGGTATGGGACCGGCTTGCCATGACCGTCAGCTTCACGGCCTTGTTTTCGGCTTTCGTTGCCGACCGCGTGCACCGCCGGTTCGGCATTTACTGGCTTTTGCCCATTCTTGCGGTCGTCGGTCTATTGACCGTCGTTTATTGGGGTTGGACAGAATCCCAAGGCCGGGGCGACCTCAGACCGTACGGGCTGGTGCAGTTTTATCTGACTGTGGCGCTTGTCATCGTCTATTACCTTTTCCAGGACACAAGCCGGTACACGGACGGCCGCCATTTAATCGGGCTGCTCGCGGCCTACGGCGCAGCCAAGGCTTTCGAGCATTACGACAAGCAAGTGTTTGATTTCCTCGCCGGCGCCATCAGCGGTCATACCCTTAAACACGTCGCTGCTGCTGCCGGAGGGCTGGTGGTTATACGAATGCTGGCAGAGGCACAAAAGTCCCGAAACGGTTCGGGTTGAGTGCTGAAGGGTCGCGTTTACGACTCTACGATCTGCTTACGCAAGCGATCTGAGCGATACCGAATGGTGCGTGATCGAACCCCATATGCCGCCCGCAAGGGCTCTGGGCCGCCCGCGCAAGACGGATATGCGGGAAGTGATGACCGCGATCCTGTACATGGCCCGCAGCGGCTGCCAGTGGCGCATGCTGCCCGGCGAGTTTCCGCCGCGCAGCTCGGTTCAGTACTATTTCTACAAGTGGCGCGACGACGGGACGTGGCAGGAGGTCAACCGGGCGCTTCTGGCGCGCACCCGCGAGGCCGAGGGGCGGGCCGCTGCCGCGACTGCCGGGGTGATCGACAGCCAGTCGGTGAAGACCACGGAAAGCGGAGGTCCGCGCGGGTTTGACGCGGGTAAGAAGGTGATGGGCCGCAAGCGCCATATCGTGGTGGACACTGGCGGGCGGTTGCTCGGTGCCGTGGTCCACGAGGCTGACATCCAGGATCGCGACGGTGCGCCGTCGCTGCTCGCCGAGGTGGGGGCGTGGTTTCCCGGGGTCGGCCATATCTTCGCCGACGGCGCTTACGCCGGCCCTAAGCTGGCCGGGGCGCTGAAGAAGATCGGCGACTGGGCGCTGGAGATCGTCAGGCGCAACGACAAGGCGGACGGCTTCGTTGCGCTGCCGCGCCGTTGGGTGGTCGAACGCACCTTCGCATGGTTCGGGCGCAGCCGCCGCCTTGCGAAGGACTTCAAGGCGACCGTCGAGAGCGCCCTTGCCTGGCTCCTGATCGCCAGCATCCAAGTCTTCATCCGTAGACTAGCAAGGTTATGAAAATAAACGATTCTTTTCCGGCCAGACTCTAATGGTCCAGCCGCAGCCGTGCAATTGCCAAACCCCTATGTTTCTGCAACACAGCCAATATGTGCACCGTCGTCATTTTACGCCGCCCAGACCATGCCTGGCCGTTGATCCTCGGCGCCAACCGGGATGAGCAGCTAAACCGGCCTTGGAAGGCTCCGGCCCGCCATTGGGACGACCGGCCGGATGTTATTGCCGGCCTGGACGAGCTTGCGGGCGGGTCCTGGATGGGCCTCAACGAATTCGGTGTTGTTGCCTGCATTCTCAACCGGCGGGGCACCCTCGGGCCGCAGGAAAACAAACGCAGCAGGGGTGAGCTCGTCCTCGAAGCCTTGGATCATGAGGATGCGGTCGCAGCAGCCGATGCGCTGGCCCATTTGGACGGCCAGGCCTACCGCGGTTTCAATCTCGTCGTCGCCGACAATCGCGATGCCTACTGGCTCAAATTGGAGGAACAGAAAGACGCGGAAGTGATCGTTAACGAGATCCCAGAAGGTCTTTCCATGCTGACGGCCGGCGATCTCAACGATCCCACCAGTGATCGAATCCAAGCCTATCTGCCTCGTTTTTCTACAGCCGCAATTCCGGACCCCTCGAACAACAATTGGATGGCCTGGCAAAGCCTCATGGGCGCCGGACCGGAGGGGGACTCCCCCTTATCGGCCATGTGTTTCAGTACGGATATGGGCTTCGGCACGTCATCCAGCGCCCTGCTCGCCCTCCCTGCAACGAACAGCGCACTTTCCAATCCGGAAGACAAGCCAATGTGGTTGTTTACGTCTGGGCCGCCTGATTCGACCCCGTTTGAGCAGGTCGATCTGGATTTTGGATAAAATGAGGAACTTTTCGATTCGGCCCATTTGAGCAATTGAGGGGGGCAGCGGGTCCTGCTATATCCGGCGTGACTTCAGCGACCCCAACCGGAGCGGCTCCGGCGGTCCCAGACATTCGGTACCACCCAGCACCATGCCCAGGCGTAAACAAATCTACGAAGGCAAGGCCAAGATCCTTTATCAGGGTCCGGAGCCTGGCACGATCGTCCAGTATTTCAAGGACGACGCGACGGCCTTCAACAATCAAAAACAGGGCACCATCACCGACAAGGGTGTGCTCAACAACCGCATTTCCGAGTACCTCATGCAGTGCTTAGAAGAGATCGGCATCGCCACCCATTTCGTGCGCCGCCTCAACATGCGTGAGCAGTTGGTGCGCGAAGTGGAAATCATCCCTGTGGAAGTGGTGATGCGCAACATTGCCGCTGGGTCCATCGCCGAGAAGTTTCAGATACCCGAAGGCACCCGACTGCCCCGCTCCATCGTCGAGTACTATTACAAGAGCGACGAGCTCGGTGACCCGCCCATTTCAGAGGAACACATCACCGGTTTCGGCTGGGCCAACATTCAGGAAATTGACGAGATACTCAACACGTCGCTGCGCATCAACGATTTCCTCATGGGATTGTTCCTCGGCATCGGTATTCGCCTTGTCGATTTCAAACTGGAGTACGGCCGGCTGTATCACGACACCGGTGAGATTCAGATCGTCCTCGCCGACGAACTGTCGCCGGACAATTGCCGCCTGTGGGATACGCAGACCAACGAAAAAATGGACAAAGACCGCTTCCGCCGCGACCTTGGAAAAATCGAGGAAGCCTATCAAGAAGTGGCGCGCCGCCTGGGAATCCTGCCGGAGAGCGGGCCGGGCGATCTTCAGGGACCAAATACGCTGCAATAAGAAGCAAAGGTTGTTTTAGCAGACATGGTCAAAGCGACGGTTCACGTAACGCTGAAGAACGGCGTTCTCGACCCCCAAGGAAAAGCCATCCAACACGCACTTGAAACGCTCGGATTCTCCGGCATCGACGGAGTACGCCAAGGCAAATATATCGAACTGGAGTTGGCGGAAACGGATAGCGACAAGGCCCGGTCTGCCGTCGAGGACATGTGCCAGAAACTGCTCGCCAACACAGTGATCGAGACCTACCAGATCGAGGTGTCCGAGTGAGACAACACGTGATCAGCGACTGAAAAATGAAATCCGCCGTAATCGTTTTTCCGGGTTCTAATTGCGATCGCGACATAGCCGTCAGCCTGGCGAAAGTGACCGGGCATAAACCGGCCATGGTGTGGCACCGGGAGACGACACTGCCGGATGGCATCGATCTTATTGCTGTACCGGGCGGATTTTCCTACGGAGATTATCTGCGTTGCGGCGCTATGGCTGCCAATTCGCCTATCGTCGCCGATATCAAAAAGAAAGCCGACGGCGGTGTCTTAACCCTCGGCATTTGCAACGGTTTTCAGGTGCTGACCGAGTGCGGCCTTCTGCCGGGCGCCCTGATTCGCAACAGCAACCTCAAGTTTGTCTGCAAGGACGTGAATTTATCGGTCGAACAGCCAGACAGTGCGTTCACAGGCGGATACGAGAAGGGACAGGTCATCCGTATCCCCGTCGCCCATCATGACGGCAATTACTTCGCTGACGATGAAACTTTGAACCACCTTGAAAACGAAGGCCGGATCGCTTTCCGCTATTGCAATGACAATGGCGAGTACACGGACGACGCAAACCCCAACGGCTCGGCGCGCAACATCGCCGGCATCTTCAATGAAGCCCGTACGGTGATGGGCATGATGCCCCACCCGGAACGTCTCTCCGATGATCGTCTCGGCGGACAAGACGGTGTACCCATGTTCGAGAGCTTGTTGGAACAGTTGTCATGACGCTTGCCAACACGTCCATCTCTAAAGAGGACATCGCTGCTCATGGCCTGACGGATGAGGAATACGAAAAGGTTCTCGAGATCCTCGGCGGCCGGGAACCGAACATGGTGGAACTCGGCATCTTTTCGGTCATGTGGTCTGAGCATTGCTCGTATAAGTCTTCGAAAAAGTGGCTCAAGACGTTGCCCACCGAGGCGCCCTGGGTGATTTGCGGGCCAGGTGAAAATGCAGGAGTGGTGGATATCGGCGACGGCTTGGCCGCCATCTTTAAAATGGAAAGCCACAATCACCCGTCTTTCATCGAGCCCTATCAGGGGGCGGCAACCGGCGTTGGCGGCATCCTCCGCGACGTGTTCACCATGGGCGCCCGCCCTGTCGCCAACATGAACGCGCTGCGCTTCGGCGCCATCGACCATCCCAAGACCAAACATCTGGTGGCCAGTGTGGTCGGCGGCATCGGCGGGTACGGCAACTGTGTCGGCGTGCCCACGGTCGGCGGCGAAGTCAACTTTCACCCCGCCTACAACGGCAACATCCTGGTCAATGCCATGACCGTGGGTTTGGCCGACCAAAACAAGATTTTTTATTCGGCTGCTTCTGGCCCGGGAAATCCGGTGATTTATGTGGGGTCAAAAACGGGTCGCGACGGCATCCACGGCGCCACTATGGCGTCGGCCGAATTCGACGAGGATTCGGAAGAAAAACGCCCCACTGTGCAGGTGGGCGATCCGTTCACGGAAAAGCTCCTCATCGAAGCCTGTTTGGAACTGATGTCCACGGATACCATCGTCGCCATTCAGGACATGGGCGCTGCCGGCCTCACCTGCTCGTCCTTCGAGATGTGTTCCAAAGGCGGCACCGGCATCGAACTGGATCTGGATACCGTACCGGTGCGCGAAGACGGCATGGCGCCATATGAAATCATGCTGTCGGAAAGCCAGGAACGCATGTTGATGGTGCTTAAGCCGGGCAAAGAAGACATTGCCCGCGCCATTTTCGAAAAATGGGAACTGGATTTTGCTGTCGTCGGCCGTCTCACTGACACGGGTCGTTTGGTTTTAACAATGGACGGCGAAACGGTGGCCGATATGCCCATCGATCCCTTGGCCGAAGCCTCGCCGGAATACGACCGGCCGTGGGTGCCGACGGAAAAACTTGACGTCGTCACTTCCGATAGGGTGGATCACGGCGATTGGACAGTTGCCCTAAAGACCCTCATCGCCGCACCGGATTTGGCCAGCCGCCGCTGGGTGTGGGAGCAGTACGATCACATGGTCATGGGCGATACGGTGCAGCGCCCGGGCGGTGACGCCGCGGTGGTACGCATCCACGGCTCCGACCGGGGCCTCGCAATCACCACCGACTGCACCCCTCGCTATGTCAAAGCCGATCCTTTTGAGGGCGGCAAACAGGCGGTGGCGGAAGCTTTCCGCAATTTGTGCGCCACTGGTGCAAAGCCGCTCGCCATTACCGACAATCTCAATTTCGGCAATCTGGAAAAACCGCCGATCATGGGCCAGTTCGTCGAAGCGGTGAAAGGCATCGGCGAAGCGTGCGCGAAGTTGGATACGCCGGTGGTGTCCGGCAACGTGTCTCTCTACAACGAGACCGACGGCCAGCCGATCCTGCCGACACCGGCCATCGGTGCCATCGGTGTGATCGACTCTTTGGACAACACGGCCACAATCGGCTTTAAAAACGAAGACGACGCGGTTTTGCTGATCGGCGGCTCCGAAGATCTTTCTGACGGTTGGTTGGGACAATCTCTTTATCTTCGCGATGTCCATGGCAGGGAAGACGGCGCGCCGCCGCCGGTGGACTTGGCTAAGGAACGCAAAACCGGCGATGCGATGCGCGGACTCATTGCCTCGGATAAAATTTCCTCCTGTCATGACGTCGCCGACGGCGGTCTCGTCATTGCGCTAACGGAAATGGCCTTGGCCGGCGGCATGGGCGTGAATATCGACAATGGAGAAGACGTCACCGTGCCCTGGCTGTTCGGCGAGGATCAGGGGCGTTATCTCACCGCCTGTGCCAAGGAGAGTGCTGACGGCATTGTGGCCATGTTGAAAGATCAGGGGGTCAACGCTGTCCTCATCGGCACCACGGGTGGCGATACCATCGCCGTTGACGGAGGTTCATCTGTCGCCCTTTCAACGCTCAGGGAATTGCATGAGGGCTGGTTCCCTGCCTATATGGCAGCCTAGAAACACCACATCGATCCATCACCTTGGGAGACGGGCCATGCCCATGAGCGCGGCGGAAATCCAGGACATGATCAAGGAAGCCCTGCCCGATGCCGAGGTCACAATCGAAGACCTGCGCGGCGACGGCGACCATTACGCCGCCCTGGTGGTGTCAGCCCAATTTGAGGGCAAGAGCCGGGTGCAGCAGCACCAGATGGTCTACAACGCCCTGCAGGGCAAGATGGCTGGCCAGTTGCACGCCCTTGCCCTGCAAACCGCTGTTCCTGAAAACAACTAGAGCTTTATGTGATTAGACGGAGTCATTTTAGGGATTCACAAGCTTTTCGATTTCTGATTCAAGATTCTTGCTGGGTAAGGAGGCCAGCAAGGATGGCAAGAGCTTATTCCCTTGATCTTCGAGAACGGGTTATTTCGGCTGTGTCGCGCGACGGGATGTCGTGCCGGGCGGCGGCGCGGCATTTCGGGATCGGCGAGAGCACGGCGGTTGCCTGGCTGGCGCGCTACCGGCGGACGGGCAGCGCGGCGCCGGGCCGGATGGGCGGTTACAAGCCGCGTGCGATCCGGGGGGCGCACGAGCGCTGGTTGCGGGACCGGGTGGCGCGGGGGGATTTCACGCTTCATGGGCTTGTCGGGGAGCTGGCGGATCGGGGCCTGAAGGTGGACTACCGTTCGGTCTGGACCTTCGTTCACGAGCAGGGCCTGAGCTATAAAAAAAACGCTGGTGGCTGGCGAGCGTCGGCGCCGTGACGTGGCGCGCCGCCGCGCTCAGTGGTTGAAGTACCGCGACCGGGTTGACCCGACGCGCCTGGTGTTCATCGACGAGACCTGGACCAGGACCAACATGGCGCCCCTGCGGGGCTGGGGGTCAAAGGGCGCGCGACTGATCGGCGAGGCGCCACATGGCCGCTGGCACACCGCGACCTTCCTCGCCGCGCTGCGCCACGACCGAATCGATGCGCCCTGGCTCGTCGACGGGCCGATCAACGGCGAGCGCTTCCGCATCTATGTGCAGGACGTGTTGGTCCCAACCCTCAAGCCCGGCGACATCGTCATCATGGACAACCTCGGCTCTCACAAGTCCAAGGCCGTGCGACAGGCCATCCGCCAGGCCGGCGCCCGGCTCCTGTTCCTGCCCAAGTACTCCCCCGACCTCAATCCCATCGAGCAGGTCTTCGCCAAGCTCAAGCATCTGCTCCGCCTCGAAGCGCCGCGAACCGTCGAGGCCGTCTCAGCCGCCATCGGCAGACTCCTCGATACCTATACCTCAAATGAATGCGCCAACTATTTCAAAAACGCAGGATATGACCCAACCTAAAATCATACCGCTCTAGTGTTGGCCTAAACCGCCGGCTGGTTTTCCGCGTCCGACGGTGCGGCATCCTGGCTGGCCACGATCTTGCCCGTGCCGGGCACCAACATGGCCACTTTAGCGCGGTACTCTTCGTAAGCCTGACCATGGAAGTCGGCCAAATCCTTTTCTTCGTAATGAATGGCGATCAGGATGTAGATGGTCATGCCGGCTGCGAACAACAGGTGTCCGGTGGTCATCAGCGGTGTCGCCCAAAAAGCGGTGATCCAACCCACGTAAAGCGGATGGCGGACGATGCGGTACAGCCATTTCACCTGAAAAGCGGGCGGCACGTGGACTTTTTGCAGGTAATGCAGCACCACTTGCTTGAGGCCGAACAACTCAAAGTGATTGATCATGAAGGTCGACGCCAGCACCAGCAGCCAGCCGGCGGCAAAAAGTGACCATAAAAGAACAGCGCCAATTTGGCTCTCGACGCTCCACACGATGCCGGTCATCGGCTGCCATGCGGCGTAAAAGAAGATGAGCAGCAGACTGGTGATCAGCACATAGGTGCTGCGCTCAACGGGTTTAGGAACAAACTGAGTCCACCAGTGCTTGAACCCCTGGCGCGCCATGACAGTGTGCTGAACACCGAATAGGGCGATGAGACCGAGATTTATGAGAAGCGCCGAACCGGCGAGCCCTTCGCCGATGTCAACGGATTTGGGAACAAGGAAATTACCGAGGAATCCAATGAGATAGAGAAACACGATCAAGAACAGAAGATAAGAAACTGTGCCGTACACAAGGGCTGATAAGCGAGCCATAGCCACCCTCCTTGGCTAGTGATTGAAACGGGGGCGGACCTTATAATCATGGGTTGGGCATGAAAAAGCGTTTTCCACGCAGATCTGCTATGCAAAGAACGGTGTAAATAATGTGCAACCTATTGATTTGCCTAGGCGTTGAAAACGATTCCCCTTTGGTCCATATAACGCCCAGTCCCTAAGACGGAGATTAACCAATGACCGACAATCCGGCCTTATCCCAGATTCAGGCAGACGTGGACGCCAATGACGTGGTTCTGTTTATGAAGGGCACACCTATGTTTCCCCAGTGCGGTTTCTCCGCCGCTGTGGTGCAGATCCTCAGTCAGCTGGGGGTGAAATTCAAAGGCGTCAACGTGCTGGAAAGCGACGACCTGCGCCAGGGCATCAAGGACTTCACCAACTGGCCGACCGTGCCTCAGCTCTATGTGAAGGGCGAATTTGTCGGCGGCTGCGACATCGTGCGCGAGATGGCTGAAAGCGGCGAGCTCGAAGATCTCTTCAAAGAAAAGGAAGTCGCGACGGCTTAAAGCGCCTCCGTCACACAACGTGAAATATGGCTTGATCCGTTGAGTCGGCCTC
This sequence comes from Rhodospirillaceae bacterium, assembly GCA_965207985.1. GTDB lineage: Bacteria > Pseudomonadota > Alphaproteobacteria > Rhodospirillales > Rhodospirillaceae > CBDBND01. Next base: position 90,948 of record CBDBND010000035.1, read on the forward strand.
ACGGGAAAGGACTCCATCCGCCACCAGCATGTTGAGGTGGGCCAGCGTCTCCCCAAGAGCGAAGAAATACTGCTGATCTCCCGTCGCCTTTGGAAACAGCGATGCGGCAACCGATGCTGCGGTTACCGGCGTGCGGCAGGCTTCCGTATCGAAGCCGGTGTCGACAAGCATGTCGCCCGCACCGTCCTCAACAAGCCATAAATTTATGTGGTCCAGGGCAAAAGGCAGCGGCATGCGCAGCCATTGCACACCGGGCGCAACGGCAATGAGTTCCGCACCTCCGGGCGCCGACGCCAGGGGATAAAAGAGATTGGTGTCCAGTGGTGGCATGGATGGCGGCGAAACTCAGATCAAAGGATTGGTTCGCATGTTAACGCGCGGTTTCCGTATACCAGCCTTCGTCCTCTAACTGAGCCCAAACCTTTTCCACCACCTCGCCTCCGGCGCGAAGCACCTCGTCTTCGTCGTCGGCGACGAATTGGAAGTCATGCACCTGCAGACGCCCTTCAGTCATGGTGGTGCGCACCATGCGGCCGTTGGCGTAAAGCAGATTGTTGAGCGGCTCCGGCGGCAACGCGCCCGCACCGACCAGCATGCCGGTCACATCAACGGAGGTGAGATCCGCCTTAGCGCCCGGCTTGATGACGCCGAGATCATCGCGCCGCAGGCCACGGGCGGGAATGCGTGTCGCCCCGTCGACCGCCTTCCATACGGTCGGGCGTTCCACCGGTACGCCGTTGGGATCGAGCTGGCGTTTCAGCGCCCAGCGCGCCTGGCCGTAAATCACCGCCAGTTTGAGGTCTTCCACGTAGTCGTTGGAATGGGTGTCGATGCCGATGTTGACGTTCATGCCCGCCGCCAGGGCTTCCGGATAAGGCTGAGTGCCGTTGCCTGCTCCACCGCCGGAGGGACAATGGCTGTAGACCGCGTTACCACGGTTGAGCACTTCGGGATCGCTGCTCCAATCGAGGCCGGTCATGTGAGCGCCGAACACGGGGCCCATGTCGTAAAAGCCGAAGCTGTCCAGCCATTGGGCAGGAGTCATACCCCAAAGGCGGCGCACCTCTTCCGTTTCTCGCGACCCTTGTGACAAATGAATGTGCAGCCCGGTTCCCAATTCCCGCGCCGCATCGGCGATGGCCTGCATGGTCGCCGGCGTGTGGGTGTCGCAGGCGTGCGGTGACATCATCGGCAGAATGCGTCCCTCTCCCTTGCCCATGTGCTTTTTGCAGAAGGCCAGATTGTCGGCGACCTCTTTCAGCGTTTCCTCTTCGGCATCGAACAGCACCTGGTCGTTGGGACGGAACCAGATGGCAAACAGCCGCTCCGTATTGGGGATCATGGCGCCGGGGTAACCGCGCACGCCCCACCGCTCGGCCAAGCGCACGTAACTCTCCGCTTGGCGCAATGTGAGTGCCATTTCGATGTGGGTGGTGCAGCCGGAGCGCAGCAGTTCGGCCAGATTGAGCGTCGTCAGGGCGTCGATCTCATCGTCGGACATCATCTCGACGATTTCCAGTGGCCGCTGGTAGGAACGCGGCCCTTCGATGATCCCCCGGGTCGGCGTCGCCGAACAGCAGTGGGTGTGGCCGGAAATGAATCCCGGCATCAGCAGATCGTAAGGTAATGCAAGGTGCGGCACGTTTTCTGTGAACGGTTCGGCGCGCACCGCTTCGATAACACCACCGCGCACCAGCACATGACCGTCGCGCAAGAGATCCAACTCACCATCGGTCTCGATCAACACCCAGCCCGCATCGATGACAAAGTCATCCCCCGGTCCGAACGGCAAGCGCGGAGCTTGAGCCTTTGCTTTTACAATGGGAGCGCCCGCAGCCACTGCGGACAATGCCGCCGCCTGCATGAAACTGCGGCGCGACGCCGACGGTTGTTGAGTCTCACCACCGTCCGCCGCGGCGCAGATGAAGCAGGCGCCTTCCCGTCCGGCAAAGTCAGCGCTGTGAGTGTGAGTGGTCATGACGTCCCTCCCGTGTTTGCTTTTGCGGACCAGTTTGACGGAAAAATTTGAGGGGGTCGATTTGCGGGCAGATGTGTCGCAAGGAGTACAGGGATTTTATAGAAAATAACAATTTTTCTTGTTATAATGGCCTGCTTCTCCAACAAATTGGACCCACGATGCCCCAATCAAACAGAAAAACATCCCTTCAGGATGACCGCACCGACAACAACCCCGGCCCCATGCCCTGGGAAAAGGGCCTGACTCTGGAAGAAGGGGTGCTGTGGATGGTCGCCGACGGGGTCGGATTGGGCGGCCGCGGCCTCGTCTACGCCGGTCTCAAAGATCCCAAGGGCGCCCAGCCGGTGCTGCGCCTGCTCAGGGCGGCAGCCCAGGCGTCCTCCGCGGCCCTGGGCAAACGCCTGGCGCAAAGAACGACGGCGGAACTGGAGCAGCTGGATGAGGATATCACCCGCAGACACAGGGCAAGATCGAGCGGTGGCATCAGACCCTGAAAAACCGCATCCTGTTAGAGAACTACTTCCTGCCGGGCGATCTCAAGACCGGGATCGAGCGCTTCGTCGCCTACTACAATCACCACCGCTACCACGAGAGCCTGAGCAATCTGACGCCCGCCGACGTCTACTTCGGGCGCGGCGAAACCATCTTACTCGAAAGGGAGAGAATCAAACAAAACACCATCAACCAACGGCGCTTGCAGCACCGCAAAACCGCCGCCTAAACTGAAAACCAAGATGGGCCAAACCCTCTCTTAGTTTATCAACCCCCGCTGTCCCAAATACTCTGACGACGGACATGTCAATTGTTCCAAGCGGGCGTTCCCATTTGATGGTTCCCGCTTCAATATCAATGGCCATCAGTTTGGCCCACGGCGGTGGGTTGCACGGTGTAAAAAAGGGTGACATGACCGGGCCTTGTTGCAAGTGATAAGGCGTTCCGTGCAAAGGCCGCAAGGAATCAATCGTCTGCTCACTCCCCTCTCCGGATGAGTGTTCGACATCTTCATTGGGGACAAGTTGAACGAGATGCAAAAGATTTAGAACGTTCACGATCAGCGTATTGCTACGCTTGTCTATGGACACGCTGCCCCAGTTCACGCCACCGGCGGTCGCCGGCACGACAATTGTTCCCTCCACGCTGGGGGGCGTAAAAATGGGACCAAACCGCGCGTCTTTGTATTTCTCGGCACAGCTGCCAAATGTCAGCCACCAAAAGTCGTCCTTCGTAAAGTTGTGCGGAACCAAGGGTGGTGGCGCAACGGGGAAGGGCTGGGTCGGAGACAGGATTTCACCGGCCACGCCGCCGCCAGGCACGGGCCGTTCTTCAATTACGAAATACGGCTCGCCGGTCTCGCGGTGAAAGATATAGAGCATGCCGGTTTTGGTCGGCTGGATGACGGCCGGAAAAGGTCGGCCGTCTTTTTGAAGGTCCACGAGTACGGGCTGGGAGCCGTTGTCGTAATCCCAAACATCGTGATGAATGGTTTGGAAATGCCACACCAGCTCGCCTGTTGAGCCTCGCAACGCGACGATGGAATCGGCGTACCGATTGTCACCGGGCCGGGTTCCTCCATAAAAGTCCGGAGAGGGACCGGACGTGGGCAAGAACACAAGATCGCGCTCTTCATCGACGCTCATCCCGGCCCATGCATTGGCACCGCCTGTCCGTTCCGCTGACCGTGGATCCCAGTCATCGTATTCAGGGTCTGATGGATCCCGCGGCACGGGGTCCCACTCCCACGCCATTTCACCAGTACGAACATTGAAGGCGCGGACCGTTCCACGCGGTGCATTATCCCGATGATTGTCGCGAACCGACGTACCAATCACCATGTGGTCCCCGATGATGACAGGGGCGGCATAAATGGAGACTTCGTTACGCCATGTCGGTGGTTTGTCGAAATAGAGCGCTTCTAAGTCAGCCACACCGTCTTCGCCAAAGCCTTCGCACGGGGTGCCCGTACGGGCGTCGAGAGCAACAAGACGCAAGTCATTCGTGCCAATCAGAATCCGCGCGGCACAATTGGCGTTTTGGTCAGGTTGGTCCTCATCAATCCAGAAGGCAACGCCGCGGCACTTGTAGAACGGAACGCCTTTTTCTCCATCAGGATCACCGTCGCTTCCGTACCCCCCGATGCGCATGTTGGGCTCATAGCGCCAACGCTCTTCTCCGGTGACCGGATCGAGCGCAATGGTGTCATTAAAGGGTGAGCAAACGACAAGATGCTGCCCGAATTCCTCTGGCAGCAGGATCGGGTTGACCTGAAAGCCTGCAAATTGATTGGCAAGAGGGGAGTATTTTTCCAAAGCGCCAGTGCGGTATTGCCAGGCAATCTCTAAATCTTCGACATTGCCTCTATTAATCTGAACAAGGTTGGAATAGCGGCTGCCACCAGGATCGCCGCCCCACGTCGTCCAGGTTTGGCTGAAGGCGGTGGCCGAACTAAACAGAACGCCAATACAAATGACGAGTGGATGTAATTGCAGTCGCATGGCTAAGATTTTCCTGGGTTTGCCGAAGAATCAAACGTACATAATTATCTCTGTCGGTGTCACCAAGCACGTCTTTATTCGCTGGGCATCTAGAGTTAATTTTCACAGTGACACGCCCGCTTTTGGCTATAAGCGGACATTTTTTTGAAGGAATTGATATCACAATAATCCAGTGCCCAGTTTTGTCCTTACTGGTCCACCCATCTCCGGATGAGATTTTCTATCATTTACTTAACTGCGACTCGTGTCCGATAAAAAAGGTCACCTTTTTGAATGTCTATTTTTGAATTAAGGGGACATTTTCTGATTGACCGACACTGTTTTGATCCCTGACAACTCAGAAATAGAAGTTGGGACAAGGACATTCGAAATGGATGAAGAATATCTGGCTTTGATGGTTGAACTTCATAAACGCCAGAAACGGCAAGGTCCAGGCGGTGAGATCGAGACAGAAAAAGCGATAAATTTGGGTGGTATCCAACCATCAGAACGGCTGCAGATTGCGGATATTGGCTGCGGAACCGGAGCGTCAACAATTCAACTCGCCCGGACTTTGGATGCTCAGATCACCGCCATCGATTTCTTGCCAGAATTTATCGACATTCTCAAACAGAACGCTGAGGCTGAGGGTTTATCCCACAGAGTAAAAACGGATGTATGCTCCATGGAGCAGTTGCCTTTTGCTGATGATGAATTCGATGTCATTTGGTCAGATTTCGACACAAGGAGTATGGACACGAGTGGTTCCCGTCGTAAACAGGCGGGACGATTCGGCCCGGAGACGATGCGGTGCCGGAAGGATCGCGTAGGAGTCCCGTTGCTGGAGGGATGAGGTGAAGTTCACGCACTACAAGCTCGGTCATGTCGCCGGCGGCAGCGTCGTGGAGGTGACTCTCCAAGGGAGTGCGGCGAATGTGCGTCTCATGGACCAGTCGAATTTCAACAACTATAAAGCCGGCCGCCAGCACCGATATCACGGAGGCTTGGCCAAGAGTTCTCCGGTCCGGCTGCCAGTAACGCGTTCTGGGACGTGGCATGTCACCGTGGACATGCAGGGCCTGCGCGGGACGGTCCGATCCAGCATGCGGGTCATTCCGGCGGCGGCGTTGAAGCCGTTGCCTCCCATCAATGAAGGATCGCTTCGCGACCTCCCGTCGCTGGTCCGCAATGTCACGCACGAGCGGGCTCCGGGATAGCGGCCGAGATTGTCGATGTGATCCGCAACCCGCCCGATGGTTAGAAGTGGAGCCGCTGCGATTGAATGGCTGATCTGAGCGAACGTGTCGACGCCAGGATGAACGGACGCTTCGCTGTCAGATTGGAATGTTCCTGGGTCTGCACGTTGCTGGGTGCGTTGGTCGGTTTGTTCGGCCCGGTGCATGCGGATCGGCGTGCGCGTCGGGTGAAGTTGTGTGGAACCGAGAGGGTTTCTTGATGAGCGACGAGGCGTTCCTGTTTTCCACGACGGCCGAAGCGCTGATGGACCTACCTGTCGGAGAAGCGTTGAAGGAAGGCAAGAAGCCGGAATGCGTCTCCTACGCAGAAGTTTTCCTCAAGAGAGCCGCGGCAGCCGAGACGGCCGGTGACGACGGGGTTGCGAGAGCATGGGGTTTGCTCGCGCATCTGTGCCGGGTGGCGCTGAGGCCGAGCGAGCCGAACGAGCCCTTTCGCCCAATGCGGGAGGAGCCCGGAGGACGGACAATGGTTCCGGGGGACATGGACGAGGAGAGTGCGGCAGCGGTTCGTGAACTGGGGTTTGCTGCAACGGACGGCGAGTTGGGCGCGCGGCTGGTGCCCTTGCCGATGCACTCCACCTCCGGGGCATGCAGACCGTACCGGGCAAGGCGGCAATGGCACCTTCCGACAGGCCAAGGGCCTTGCCGACGCTGTGCAAGGCGGAGCGGGTGCGGCAGGTGATAAGGAGAGTGCTCATAGCAGATTCAACTACAGACTGGTGGTCCAAAAAAGTATCAACGTTTAACAATGTTCCCCTTTCGTTCTCAACGGTATAGCGATTATGTGCGGCAGTCTGTCTGGTTATCGATCCTGGAAGGAGATAAGGGATTGGTATGCTCTGATCCCCTCTGCAGAGGTCAAGACCGCCGACGTCAAGCCTACCGCTGTAATCCGTCACACCGACCTGCAGCCTATCATCCGCCTGTCGGGTCCGGAACGTATCCTTGATCTCGGGGTGTGGGGGTTTCCAGCGCTCAAGCACAAGACCACTCCCCTGATCAACGCCCGCTCTGAAACCATGGACGTACTGCCAACCTTCCGCGATGCTTTTTTGCATCGCCGCTGTGTGGTGCCGGTGACGGGCTACTACGAATGGAAGCGCGAGGCTGACGGCAGCAAAACCCCGTGGCGCTTTTCTCTACAGGGCGCAAGCCCGGGACACGAAGCCGCGGTGGGCGAGGGAAAGGCGAACCTGTTTGGGCTGGCAGGACTGTTCACAGTCGACTACAAGATCAGGCGGCGCCTCTTCGCCATTGTTACCACCGAACCCAACGCCCTGGCCGCCGAAGTCCACGACCGCATGCCAGTGATCCTCAATGACATGACCATGAAAGTATGGTTGTCCCCACATAGCAGTAATCAGCCCTTGAAAAGGATATGCCGTCCTTACGAGGGTCCGGGCCTCACCGCCACGCCGGTGTCTAGGGACCTGCATAAGAAGCCCAAATCGGCAGACAAAAACCAGCTAAATTTGGGGTTATAAGGCAAACAGCCTCTCATCGACGGAGCATCTATCAGGAATACCTTATCCGCCGGTATTCATGATACAAACCGTGCAGGTGTGGATGAGGTTTTCAAAAGCGACAACATCGAATTGGATAAAACCCAACGTCCGAGCATGAATGTCGTATCGAGCGTAATTTCCTAAGCGTTCGCGCTAGGTGAGCCTCGCTCAAGATTATGGTGTGATCCAGACACTCCCGTCGGATGGAGACAATCAACGTGCTCAATATCCATTGTGCCATTGCGATCTGGGTGCTGTGGGGCGGTCTCTAATGCCCATAGCCCTTAATCGCCGTTTGAAGGATTTGCCATGCCCGACACATTCAGCCGGCGCTTGATTGACCTGTGGATGCTCAACTTGTGATTAATGGGCCATTGACCCCTTTCTTTATTTGGTCTTCTGTTTGCCCCTGGCTTGAATGATCAAGGGACCGGCGAGAAAAATGAACGGTAATCCAAGCAAACTTCCACGGCGAACGGTGCTCTTAAGTGGTGCAACGGCAGCGCTTCTACCAGAGTTCAATCGTAAGGCATCGGCCGCCATCGATTGGGCAACCTTGAGTGACCCCGCCAATCGATTAGTCATCTATGCCCGCATCCGATCAAGTGGGATCGATGGGCCCAAAGCCCTGTGGTGGATCTCTGGACTCATATACGCCAAGCAGTATGGAGAGATGGCCAAGCCGTTATTCCGTGTTGTTGGGGTGAGCTGGAACCAAATCATGGCACGCCCCGACGGAGGAGTGACTCAGGTTATGGAAGAGGCGGGGTACTTTGCCGACATCGAAACGGGGGCCATCATGGACTCTTGGACCAATCCGATCACTGGCGCCCAAACCACGCCTGAACCTTACCGTATGACCATTGGTCAGGGCATTACGCGTGATGGTGCGGTTGTCCGTCCGGATCCATCCATACCCATGGACGTGTCCGGAGCCATCGGGCCGGTTGAGGTTTCTGGCGACGTGATTTGGGTCGAGGAAAACTTTTCCGCCCGCGTCACCTTGTTGAGCCCTTCCTTAGAGGGGAGAAGGGAAGAACGGGAAGAAGGCAAGTTCCGTGTAGTCGACAGCTTGGCGACGTTCCAAGCTCGTATCGACGATGTCCTGCAGCCCGAGGGGACTTTTGTTCCCGCGACGCTAGCATACCAGGAAACCGATCCTTGGTTTCCCTGGTTGAAAATGGGTGACGCGCCGGGACTACAGATTTGGCAATTAAAGGGCCGCAAACTGGCGGATCCCGATGAAATTCCAAACCCGCTCAAAGACCGCCTAATATCAGATTATCCAGACCTGATTTGAAGGAAACATAATATCGGCATTGCCAGACTAACTGGCTTGGAGAAGAACCCATAATACAGCATCTTCAGCCGGTGCATCATCAAGCTCTCTCTTATCCAGCGTTGTGGGACGATTTTGAACAGTGGGAGACCGCAGAGGCGCCCTTTTTGCTCCGGGATTGACATCAAGAGTGAAATGCACATAGCACCCACATGTAAACATTCTCTGAACCTACATCTGGGCCGGGCAAAAGGGGGAAGGTCAACTAATATGGTTTCTTCTGTTCCGGTCCAGTTAGTCTGACAATGTCCATACGCATCATCGGTATTGATTTCACCAGCGCGCCCGGCCGCCCGAAACCCGCAACCAGCGTTGTCTACACCTGAATGAGGTATGGCTGTGAGGGCCTTCAGCCATTGATATCAGTGCCAAACGCCTTTGGCGTGGGTGAGCGAGTGTCGCAGGTGTAATATGATCTCTCCAGGGTTGTGGGGTACACTCATGGACCGGACAAGGGGGGAAGCGCTCCTACACGCACGAACCAAGCACATTTGAATGGACGGATATGCTGATCATCTCACAAAAGGACTGGAACACCTCCGACCTTCAGGGATTGGCCACACATCTGGAAACCATCACATCGATGGTCACAAGACGGGGCACCTCAGGCAAAGCCGTGCCCGTGGTCTTTCTGCCCCATGCCTCTAGCAGGCTGCTGAAAAACGATTTGGAGCGATCATCTCGGCAATTTTGTTTTCGTATGAGTCATTTTCCGATTCTATTTTTTCGCGGACGCCCATCCATTGATTCTTTCGTTTCGCGAGGTGGGCTCTCGGCCGAGTTTTTCAGCAGCCTGCTAGAGGAAAATCCATTCCCGCTGCCGAGGATTTGAAGAAAGAGTTGGGGGAAACCGCGGCAAGACAGAGGGTGTATCTTGCCGGCTCGGCCGTGGTGAACCATGGCGAAATGGGCGCCGCATGCACGGTTGGATTCCTGTTTGGGCCCGACGGAGAAAACCTAATCCAGACGGAAAAGATTTCTCCCGAGCTCATTAACGGCTTGGCGGTGGATCAGACCAGTGCATTGGGTACGCCCAAGGAATTCCGAGTTGGCAAAACCCCTATCGGCAAGGTTGGGATATTGCCCGGCGAGGACATTCTGTTCGCGCACTACGCCCGCAGCCTGGTGTGGAAGGGCGCGGAAATCCTTTTTAATCCCATTGCCGAGGTGCAGGATCATCTTTTCGACGCCCGTATGAACGCCCGCAAGGCGCGGGCCTTTGAGAGCACTGCCTTTGTGGTTTCCACTTCCGCCGTGGTCAGGGGCGAGAACAGCAGCGAAGCCCGCTATCCCGCCGCCGCCGCCATATACGACTGGGATGGCCGCGCCAGCGGGCAAGGTTCAGATGCCGATGTGGTCATTCCCCCCTTGGACATTGAGGTCCTCAGGCGCAAGCGCGACGACATCTTCACAGTTCAGGCTCTTCACCTGCGTGCCAATTTGTACGCCGACGGTTACGAGCGCCTCATCAAAGCCGAAGGTCATCAGCCCGCCGCGCCGAAAACCGCGGAAGGTTGGGTCGAGGAGGCGAAGCACCGGGTCCAGGCCTCTGCGTCCCAGGGCAACGGTAAGCCAAATGCCATAAACCAATACGATGTCCTGCTCACACAAACCGTACCAAAATTCATCCAGAAGGACTCGGATGTCGAAGAAATCAGGAAAGAGAATCTCAAACGGGCTATGGAATTACCCTCCATATGGGCGGCCAACCCGGACATTCGCTTGGTGGTCTTCAGCGAGTTCTTTATGACCGGGCAAGGGGGAGCCGGCTACCGCTCACCGCTCACGCTCCAGCGTCTGGCCATCCGCTATCCCGGGCCCGAGTTGGAATTGATGTCCGAATTCGCCTTGAAGAATAAAACCTATGTCTGCGGCTCCACATTTGAGATCGACGACAAGCTACCGGGTCATGTGTTCAATTCGGCTTTCATTCTCAACGATTCCGGGGATCTCATTCACCGCTACCGCAAAATCCAATGCGCCGACGTGTGGGGCTCGCTGCCCGACACCACGCCGAGCAGCGTCTACGACCGATATCTGGACACCTACGGCTACGATTTCCTGTTCCCGGTGACCGATACACCCATTGGTAAGCTAGCAACCATGGTGTGCTTCGACCAGGCCCATCCTGAGGTGGCGCGCATGCTCACCAAATGCGGGGCCGAAGTTATCATCCATCCCACTTCGGAAGGTCACGGCTCCGGTCGCGATGGCTGGGATGCCGCCCGCGTCACTCGGGCGTTCGAGAACACCGCTTATGTTCTTTCGGCCATGCCCGGCGGCGAATACTTCGACCCGGACTCCCAATGGGAGCACACCACCCGCATGCGTGGCGGATCTAGGATCGTCCGTTTCGATGGCACCGTGCTCGGCATTATCGACACGGCAGGCGCCGCCGCCATCCCAGGCACCATCGATCTTCTGGCCCTGCGCCAGGCCCGGGCCAATCCCCACGTCAATCTGGCCATTTGGGATGACCCCCAAGTCTATATTGAAAATTATCAGGACGAGGTTGGGTTGCCCAACAACCTGTGGGGTCCGGACCCTCTGGTGAATCCCTACAAGGGCATCGGCCCACTAAAGGCTGTGCTCAATAGTTACTATGAGCGGGGTATTTTTACGCCGCCAAAGGTCAAGTCGGGCAAGTCGGCGACACCACCGAACCGCGGTGTGGAATTGCCGGGCAAGGAACCCGATGCCAAACCCAGTAGCGAACCCAAGCGGCTCAAGGACATGGACAAGATGGACGGCGAGTTCATTCCCGTTTAACTCCGCCGCGCTGTAACCGCGGTCACGAAAACACACACTACTGCCGCGAAGGTGGAAGCAAGTGCTGATTACACCGAACGGAAAAAGGCGATAGGCCACGCCGGAAGTCAATCTGCCAGGACCACCTGATCGAGCTGCATACGTTCACGCAGAAACGTGACGTTTTGAACACGCGCTGTCATGGCGAAAATATGGGTTTGGGGAAACAATAGAATCGTGGGTGCGAGTTGTTTCAATTCCGCCATCATGTCTTGCAACTGGCGCTCCCGGGCGGCGGGATCAAAATTGACATTGCTGGCATTGATGGTTTCCAGCATATCGGGCCTGCAGAAAAAAGTGCCGCGCTTTTTGCAGGAAAAGTTCTCGATCCCGCGAATCACGTCCACGTAGGCGGAACTGCCGTGCGTGCAGGAGATGATGTCCGCACCCTCCCAGTCACCTGAAAACCAAATGCGGATCCACTCCGGTCCGAGTACGGAGCGGAAATTGACGATGACACCGATCTGGGCCAGATCCTGGGCCACCTTCTGGTACATCACGGCCTGTTCGGGCAATCCTTGGATGAGCACCTTGGCCTCCAATGTGAGGCCGTCGGGGTAGCCGGCGTCGGCTAAAAGCTCCCGCGCCTTATTGAGATCGTATTCATAAGGTTCAAGACCCGGGTGGTAGCCGAACACCCCGGGAATGGCCCCCTGGCTCACCGGTGGTGTTACGCCCTTGAAAATGAACTCGGAAATTTCGTACCGGTTGACAGCGTGGTTCAAGGCCAAGCGTACGCGTTGGTCGTAAAGCGGAGAGTCCTCATAGATGTTGGGAAGGCAGAGGCCGCCCACCTGAGTACCGAGGCGGGTGAAAATCTGGAAGCCCATGGCTTCAAGATCTTCCATGTCTTCAAAGCCGACCTGATAGGCCAAGTCGATTTGGTCCGACATAAGGGCTTGGGTGCGCGAGGTTTGCTCCGCCAGCAGATAAAATTCGACCCGCTGCAAGTCGCGGGGTGATCGCCACGATGTTGGATTGCGTTCGAGCACGTATTTTCCCGTTGCCATGCCCCAATCCACCAGATTGAAGGGGCCGGTGCCGATAGGGGTGAGGCCAAACTCGTCAGGCCCCATTTCGGCCCAGGCTTTGGGCGGCACCATGAGGAACAGGGCGAGCCTCTTGGGCAAGATCGCATCGGGCACGGTGGTGATAAGCTCGAAGGTGTAATCATCCAAGGCCCGCACCGATTTGAACAGACGGGTTTCCGCCGACAGAAAATACTTCTGTGCTTCCGCTGTCTTCAGGTAGTTGATCTCGGCAACCACGGCATGGGCGTCAAAGGGCTCGCCGTTAGAGAAAACAACGTCCCGGCGCAGGGTAAACACCCACCGAGTCGGGTTCGTGGCCTCCCAGGATTCAGCAAGGGCCGGATCGATGCGTCCGCTTGGTCCCAACTGGATCAGGGTATCAAATGTCAACTCGCTGGGATGCACGCCGCCGGTGACGACGCTGCCGAAGGGATTTCCCAAACTGGGGACGCGCCCGGCCACGCCGATGCGCAATGTCTTGTGATCAAAGGCGCTTGCGGACCCGGCCCAAACCACAAGTAAAGCAAACACCAACAGCACGCTCCATAGGGTGTATGCAAATGAATGCCTTAATGTCTGTGTACCCATCACTTATTCGTTCAGCACTTAGGGCCCTGACTCAAATTCGGTAAGAACGTATTCTCTACCGATTGGCGGATAGCGTTGTAAAACCAAGACACGATCCTGCTTGGTGGTCCACATTTCAAGTGCGCCACCTCGGTAATGCAGGGTGTCAAACGTTCCTGCCGGTACCGTTACGCTTTCTTCACCGACAAACGTCACCCGTCCTGTTTGGATGGAACCCACGTAGGGCGTCCCTTCACGCGCACCGGCAAAGTCAACCACAAACCGTTCTCGTTCGAGACCTGCTTCCCGATCACCGCCCCAAGTGGCCCAAGCGTTAAACACTTCCCCATGGGGGACGATGGAAAATAAATCAGGCACACGGAGCGCCTGTTCTGCGGTCCCCGCCGGCCCCCAAGCCGTTACCGTTAAGTGATTGCTGTCAACGATGACCCGGGTTGAACCCTTGTAGCCAAAATCCCCAACCCATGTATTTATGAAGGCCTCAAGGGGGCGGAACGACTCCTCGACCCGCATCACGACGTGTCGGTGGTTGTTGTATAAGAACGAATTGTGCCACGCCATCATGGTCCGGCTGCCGTCGGGATGGACGGAAAGACGGAAATGTTCCTCTCCGGTGATTCGCTGTGACTCAACGTCCCGGAAAGTCAATTTGCCCGCTGCCCAGCGCGTGATGTTGGCGTTGGGGCCGGGATTTTCAGGCGGCCGATCCTGGGCGAACACCGGGGCGCACAACACCAAGCCAATGAAAGCGGTTATTGAAACAAAAAAGAGCCGGTCCATCACATACCCCGTTCTCAGTTGAGGTTTTGATGGACCGACCTTAGCGCAGCGTTGTGAATAGCGGCTAGGTTAGAAATTTGCCAGCAAACGCACACCGAAGCGTCTTTTTTCGTATGGCGGGCCGAAGGTCTTGCGGCCGCCGACGCCATTGGTGGTTGCACTCAAAGAACCTGACCACTTGGGCACCTGGCCAAGCCGGTTACCCGTATTGTCCGTTGCCAGAAAACCGGACCCGAATATCACTTGGTCAAACGAACCACGAGACGCAAATTCTATCAGCTCCGCATCGGTGAATGTCAGGCCGCCTTGAATATCGAGCCAATCGGTGGGAGTTGAGAACACTTCAATATCGATACCGTTGTATTTGGAACTGCCGACCGTCCCAAAGGAAGACGTCTGATTGCCGGCCAGCACTGTCGTGTTGAAGACTTGGTTTTTCCATTTCATGTGGTAGGCGGCAATGGTGAACTGCACGAGATCATATTGCTGTTTCCATCCAATCTCCCAGGCGTCGTTGGTCTGCTTGGGTGTGAAGTCGCCAAGCTGGGTCGGGTCCGGGATGGTGACCGGATCGAGTGCCGAGATGCGTCTGGCATTGGTTTGGACACCGATGAGAGAACTGGCCGAAAAACTGCCGTACACCGTGGTGCCGTCAAGGGGTTGATAGGTGAGAATCACACGCGGAATGAATTCATCAATTGAATTTTCTTCATTGGCCGTGAATGTCAGCGGATTGGTTGCTGTTGGACTACCGTTCAGAATGACAAAGGACTCATCGTCCAGATACCTGGCTTCAACGGACAAGGTCAGTTGTTCGGTGATGTCATAGTCAACCGCGCCATATATGGAAAACGTCTGATTGTTTTCGAAATTGACGCCATTATTGGTGCCATGCTGGCCGTTGCGGTAGCGCTGAGAGTAGTTATTGACGCCAATGAGGTAGCGTAGACGTCCGTCTTGCGGTGAGATCAACCGGCCTTCGTAGTTTAGCTCACGCATGTAATTGGTATTACCGACGGGAAACACAAGCCCTGCTGATCCAGCACCGAAGAACAAATCAAAGGTATCGATGACCCCCGTGGTCGCGATGGAGGTCGTGAATTCCAGCGTGTGATCGGCAGGCAAATCGTATTCGCCGCTGAATTGGAAACGCTTAGTGCGAAAGGCACCGCCGAAGCCGCCCGGCATTTTGGGGATAATGCCGTACTTCTCCAACAACGCGTTTTGGTCGTTCACGGCGCCTAGGAAGAGCGCGCCGAGCAGGGATGTGTCCGCCGTCGGCACTTGGACCGCCGGTGTTTGCAGGTCATCGCCGCGCGGAAAGGCACCGCAACCCGCCCCAGCACACCGCTGTCACGCCACGTGTAGAAGTAGTTCTGAACCGTCGTAAACGGCGGAAAAACACGCGGTATCGAGCGCCACTGGCAGCCCGTGCCAAGCAAGAACTGGACCGCGTTGAACACCGCATGAAGATCGGTCTTCCGAGGACGCCTCATCTTCGATGGCGGCGGCAGAAAACCCTCCACAAGCGCCCACTCCGCGTCCGTCACATCGGTCTCATCTTCGGCGTGCGCAACACCGAAACAGCGCATATACTGCGCCTGAGTGGTCTCCGTCCAAGCCATGTGGAACCTCCAGGGTCCGGGTCGAAACTGAACCCGGAATACCACACTTGGGCAGATCACTCACTTTTAGGTCAAGCTCTGAGGGCACGAATTTTCGCTTGGGAGAGAAACATGAGATTGAAGACCTTGCTTCTCGTTACGACTGCCGTTGCCATTGCAGCGCCTGCATCGGCGCAGGATTTTGCCGTTGAAGAGATCGTCGTCACGTCCCGTAAGCGTGAGGAAAATCTCTTTGAAATTCCCATTTCGGCGACCAATTTCTCAGCCGAGCAATTGAAATCCGCCGACATTGGCAACGTTCAAGAACTGTCGGACTATACGCCAGGTTTTGTCTTTGAGTTTGCCGCCGGTTCGGGTGGCCGGGTCAACAACCCGGAGCCACGGTTCCGCGGCGTGCGCAACCAGCAAACCACTCCAGTGAAACAGATCTCCGCCCTGTTCTGGGATGGATCCTTCTTGGGGTATGGCGCCAGTATCATTCCCTTCTACGATCTGGAGCGAGTTGAGGTATTGAAGGGTCCGCAAACCGCTTATTACGGCCGCAACACCTTTACGGGCGCTGTAAATTTCATCCCAGCCGAACCAGGCGATGAGTTCGAAGGCCAGGCGGAACTGTCTTAATTCCCCGTCTAACAACGACAGTTATCTTGTTTCGGTCGGCGCCGGTGGCCCGATCACCGATAAGATTGGTCTTCGCGTTAACGTGGCTCATGAACGCGAAGGCGGGGACTTCAAATACGGTGACGTGCCCGGGTTCGGGGTTCGGGTCTACCGCTCCGGGCGGAAGGTCTACATCGTCCAAGCCCGCGGTCCGGCGGGATCAAAGCGCACCACCATCGGGCGCCACGGTGAGATACTGCCCGAGGCGGCACGGCGCCAGGCTGTTGTCATGATCGACCGCATCAAGCGGGGCGAAGATCCCATATGGCCTTCATGGGCCACGTGTTAATGGAGAACCGCAACAGGCTCCTGGTCGGGGCTTGCCTGACCCGGGCCACCGGCACGGCGGCGGATCACGCTGGGCGCGGACAAGGCCTATAACGTGGCGGCCTTCGTCGAGGCCTTGCGGGAGCGTCGGATCACCCCGCACATCGCCCGCCGGGCCATGCTCAGGTCGACTTCGGCGAGGCGTTCCTGGACGGCCATGTCAGCGCCTTCGCCTTCCTGGGCGGGGTTCCGCGATCGATCCTCTACGACAACACGACGCTGGCGGTGACGCGGATCCTGGGCAACGGCAAGGTCGGCGCACCCGGGAGTTTACGCATCTTCAGTCGCACTATCTTTTCCGCGACCGCTTCGGCCGGCCCGGCAAGGGCAAGGTCGAGGCCCTGGTGAAGACGCCGCCGCGACGGCACATAATCCCACCGCCGTTGACAGATTCTCCACCATTTCTACAAGTTCCGACGGTGCAAGCCAGTGCGAATCCCCATTACGGCATCTGGTTGGCGCCCAGATGCGTTAGAGCAAGGCTCCGAGCGACTTTTGGGACCGGCGGATTAGCAGGATGGGTTGCGGACATTCAGGGGTGAAATTTCTGTCCAATCTAGCCATACCGAAAGAAAGTACGTAGGCCGAGAGGCGACGGTGTCCAACGGTCGTGCTGCCCGGTTGCAGGATTCTTCCTTCTGGCCAAAGACTGTGAGCGTGCTTCACCCCTAACGATTGCTCGACCGCGGGAGAGCGCAGCTGCCAGCTTCAATGAGGGTCTCGTCCGCTTTCTGGTATCCACAGAAGCGGGCGGCGAAGGCATAGACCTTCAGGAACGATGTGCGGTGCTGGTGCATGTGGACATGCCGTGGAACCCGATGCGCCTTCACCAACGTGTAAGTCGCCTGTCCCGATACGGCCAGACACGCGCTGTCCAAGTCTACATTCTCCGCAATCCAGAGACGGTAGAGGCACGTATCTGGGATCTTCTAAATGAGAAGCTCACGCGAATCCAACACGCCTACTCATCTGTAATGGACGAGCAGGAAGACATTTCACAGCTGGTCGTTGGGTTAGCAGGGAATGCGCTCTTCAATGAACTCTTCTCCGGTGCGCAAGGCCTCTCCAGAGACCGTCTTGCGGCTTGGTTCGATAAGTCTACCGCAACACTTGGTGGGCGCGATGTAGTGGATACTGTACGCGAGCTGCTGGGCAGCGTGTCGCGGTTTGATTTCCAGCAAGTCGGCAAGGATCTGCCGAAAGTCGATCTTCCGGACCTGGAGAGCTTCTTCTCGCGTGCCGTAACCCGTCATAGCCGCCGCATATTCCGACGAGAGGACGGGATGGAAATCCGGACTCCTGATGCATGGAGATCTCGCAGCTACGTTATCCGGGATAAGTACCGGGGATTGGTTTTTGATCGCGGTCTACGCGGAGAGAATGCGACATCGCGAGTTCTTGGAGTCGGTCACGCAGTCTTTGATGTCGCTCTTGAAGAGGCTCAAGAGCTACCCGTCCACTTGGCTTGTATGGACGGGCTTAAAGCTCCGTTGCTAGTCGTGAAGGTCGAGGACGAAATAACGGGGACGGGGGCACTGGTCGACAGCTTGATCTGCGGCGTAACTGAAAAAGGGAATGACATAGAGGTTCTCCGCGATTGGGAACTTCTTACGGTACTAAACTCCATAACCACAAAGACAGTCCCTGGTATCGCACTTGAAGGTCCGCAGACCATAGCATTGGTAAAACGGCTCAAGGCGTCGTTTGACGATGATGTTTCTGATCACGTGCCGGAAATGCGACACCCGGTGTCATGGCCTGAAATTCTCTTCCTGCCATCATGCGGGATTTCAAGCGAAAGCGATAGCGCTCACGGTCCCAGAACATGGCATCCCGTTCAGTGGTGGAAAGGACATCGACGCTGCGTTTGGTGAGCCTGATGGCTGAATTGGCCGACATAGCATCCCTCTTCCGGCAATCCTTCTGGAACGCTTTCAACGCTTTCGCTTCCGAAAGCGTTCGGTCAAAGGGTGACGATGATGAGGACGATGATGCCAACTTCGCGTTCTGCCGGGCTTCGGCCGGCTCCGCTCTGTGCCATCGTCCCCTCCATAACCGCGTGACCGAACGCTTTCTCGCTTCCTGCTGGAGCTATTGCGAATTGCGGAAGCAGATCGCAACCGACTGGTTCCATCTCAGAGCGCATTTCTGCACATCAGTGCCGCAGTTTCAAGGCACGATATAGGAAAGAATTTTATATTATGATAATAAAACCAAGGTATTAGTCGTCAATTGGCTTCATATGCCGCCTATGCGCCAAAGTCGTAAACATTACCCCATATATCGGCCGGGTTCATCACGTCTGTGGAATGATCTTCGACGCAAAGGTATTGCGGACGAAACCTGGTCCAATCGTTCGATTTTAAGACATCAAGATCCATCTCTTCGACATCGACGGACATGATGTCGATGACCTGTCCTGACTGAAAACGGGACTCAAGCACAGTGTCCAGCCGGGCGGTGGGTACTTGGGTTGGTGGACCGAAGGCATCGGGTATCTCTTCGCCGACTTCGAAGATCCGGCTCATGCCCGTATTCTCTTTGTGCTCTGCGAAATTGACCTCCTGCGACGTTTGCGTAATCGCCGCATGGACGAACGTGTCTCGCGGACGAAGGTCTTCAAATCCGGTTTTGAAAATTGGATTGGCATCGATGCAAAGGCCCGACCATCCGAAACAGTAAAAGAGATAGGTGTTGGAAGCGAGAAAAGGGTGGAACGAACCCACGTCGACATAACAACCCGCCTTTCCTGAAAGGAGCTTGCCATGAACTTTTTTTCGCAGGATCAAGTCCTCACCGGACAACGAAAAAGAAAGGTTCAGGTAATCAAGCGCGAGCGCTTCAAACGATAAAGGGCCGGTTCTATGGTATTGGCCAATGCGCTTGAGCAATGCCTCCGCGTCTAGGTCATGCTCATAGGCCATGGGTTCGGTGCCGCTGATAATGTTTACAGCTGAGTAGGGTTGGGCGCGTCGCCGTAGACCTCTTTGGGATCGAAGGTCTTTTCGTCTTCCTTGAACTCGAGAATCTTAGCCGCGTCTTCGGCAGGAATGCCAGTGGGGATGGCACGGTAGAAGCACGACCGGTAGCCCACAT
Organism: Rhodospirillaceae bacterium; assembly: GCA_965207985.1. GTDB lineage: Bacteria > Pseudomonadota > Alphaproteobacteria > Rhodospirillales > Rhodospirillaceae > CBDBND01. The sequence continues at coordinate 110,412 of CBDBND010000035.1, forward strand.
GGCAACTGGCGCCCGAGCCGGCCACGTTCACCCTCAGCCAAACGGCATCCTGGTCGTCATCGATGCGCATCTCGACAATCTCTTGGGTGAGTCCCGATGTGGCGCCCTTGTGCCAGATGGCTTGGCGGCTGCGGCTCCAATAGTGGGCTTCGCCGGACTCGATAGTCTTGGCCAGCGCTTCTTCGTTCATGTAGCCGTGCATCAGTAGCTCACCCGTCTCTGCGTCGGTGGTGACGACGGGAATGAGGCCGTTGGCGTCGAATTTAGGGGCCAGTTCGGCCCCTTCTTCCACCTGCTCGATGGATTTGCGTTCGGAAAAAGGAGAGTCGGTCATGGGTATGCTCCGCTTTCAGGCGGCTCTGTGCCCCGCGAAAGGGGTGCTGTCAAGGATTTCACAAACTGTGGTTTCAAGGGCTTCACCCTATATGGGGTACCCTTAGCGCCGGACCAACCCATTCCCGGGGTGGAGACCCGCCCCGATTTCCGCTACACCCCGGGACCATGACGGATTTGGTTCTCTACAACACGCTGACCAAAGAGAAAGCACCCTTTGTCCCCGGCGACCCCGAGCGGGTGACCATGTATGTGTGCGGCAACACGGTCTACAACTTTGCTCACATCGGCAATGCGCGGCCAACGGTCGTGTTTGACGTGCTGTACCGGTTGCTGCGCCGCCTCTTCGGCACGGACAACGTGCTCTACGCCCGTAATGTCACCGACGTCGATGACAAGATTAACGCGGCGGCCAAAGAGCAGGGTGTGGATATCTCGGTGATCACGGATCGCTTTACCGCTGCCTTTAACGAGGACATCGGCGCACTCGGCGTTTTCGCACCAAATTTCGAACCAAAGGCCACCGAGCACATACTAGATATCGTTTCAATGATTGAACGATTGATCGAAACCGGACATGCCTATGAAGCGGAGGGTCATGTGCTGTTCAGTGTGCCCTCGTTCGATACTTACGGGCAATTGTCCAACCGCAACCGGGAGGACATGATTGCCGGGGCGCGTGTGGAAGTCGCACCTTACAAAAAAGACCCTGCAGATTTTGTTCTTTGGAAACCCTCATCCGATGACTTACCCGGATGGGACAGCACGTGGGGCCGGGGGCGGCCGGGGTGGCATATCGAATGCTCAGCCATGATCGAAAAGCATCTCGGTGAGACCGTAGATATTCATGGCGGCGGAAACGATCTTATTTTTCCTCACCATGAAAATGAAATCGCCCAAAGTTGCTGCAGTCATAGCGGCGCAGAATTGGCACGCGTATGGATGCACAACGGTATGCTGGAATTGGACAGCGAGAAAATGTCCAAGTCTGTAGGCAATGTTTGGCTAGTGCGGGACCTGCTCAAGAATTATCCATCGGAAGCGATCCGCCTGGCTTTGTTGACAGCACATTATCGTCAACCGCTGGACTGGTCAGACGATGTACTTATGCAAAGCAAAAACACTTTGGATCGACTTTACGGTACGCTCGATGCGCTCAGCGACATTGATGCCGAACACCAAGACCCACCGGATGCGTTTATCGCCGCGCTGGCGGACGATTTGAATACGCCGAAAGCTCTAGCGGAACTCTCCACATTGGCAAAAGCGGCCAACACGGCTCAATCTATAGACGATAAAGCACGCCTCAAAGGTGAGCTCTTAGCGTCGGGAGCTCTACTCGGCCTGTTGCAGGACAATCCTTCAATTTGGCTTCAAGGAGATAGCGACGACGCGGCTGAGATCGAAGGCTTGATCGATGCCCGCAATGCAGCGCGCGCCAACAAAGACTTTGCCGAGGCGGACCGCATTCGTGACGACCTGGCGGCGCGCGGTATCACGCTGGAAGACGGCGCCGACGGCACCAAGTGGCGGCGTAGCGGTTAGCCATGACCTCCGCCACCGACACCCGCGCCGAACTGGCCCGCCTGGTCGCCTTCCCCACCGTGTCACGGAACACAAACCTCGATCTCATCACATACGTTCAGGAACGTCTCAACGAATACGGCATTGAGTCCCGTCTCGTGCCCAACGAGGAAGGCAACAAAGCCAACTTACTGGCGACCATTGGCCCCATGGTGGAAGGCGGCATTGTGCTGTCGGGACACACCGACGTTGTGCCTGTGGATGGGCAGGACTGGCACACCGATCCTTTCTCTCTCGTCGAGCGGGACGGCAAGCTGTTCGGCCGGGGTACCTGTGACATGAAATGTTTTCTCGCCGCCGCCATGGCCGCCCTGCCCGACATTGTCGCGGCCGATCTGCCGGTGCCGGTCCATTTCGCTTTTTCCTACGACGAAGAAGTGGGCTGCGCCGGCGTGCCCTCTCTTATTCGATTGTTGCGCAAGGAATTGCCCACGCCCCGCGCCGTTATTGTCGGCGAACCGACGGACATGAAGGTGGTCACGGCCCACAAAGGGGTTACCGCCGTCAGCGCCACCATTACCGGTAAGGAAGCCCATTCCTCGCAAACGCAGATGGGATACAGCGCCGTCATGGCGGCGGGAAAACTCATCGAGTTCATTGCCGGGATGACAAACCAAAACGCTGAAAGCGTGAACACGGACCCGCGTTTTGAGCCGGACCACACCACCATGACCGTCAACATGATCGAAGGCGGCACGGCCCTGAACATTTTGGCCGGACAGTGCCGTTTGATGTGGGACATCCGTTCTCTCCCTGGTGATGACCCGCAAACATACGTGGACCGTTTTCAAGCGTTTTGTGAGGACACGGTGTTGCCGGACATGCACAAGACGGCGCCGTATAGCGACATCGTCATTGAGGTGCGGGCAGGAACGCCGGCGTTAGAGTTCGAACAGGATTCGGAAGCCGAACGGCTCTGCCGCCAGCTTACCGGAGACAATGCGGAGCGGGCGGTCAGTTTTGCCGCCGAGGCGGGGCAATTTCAGGAAGCCGGGCTTTCCACAGTCATCTGCGGCCCCGGCTCCATCGCCCAGGCCCATCAACCCAACGAATTCATTACCTTAGAGCAGGTTGAGTTGGGCACTCGCTTCATGGCCGACTTGATCGAAAAGCTAGCCCCTTAAACGCTTCCAAGGTTTAGACTAGGGGCTATCGGACAACCTCCGCATGGGAGAAATGGAATGGACGCCTCCCACCCCCGATGTTCGGAGGCCGGAGGTTTAGGTGGACCCTCGCGGGCCAACGGCATCAATGTGCCAATGGGCGAAGAGCAAGCTCTTTGCAGGCAAACCGGAGGGTCCGAAATGAAGACTAACAGAACCGTCGTCGGGGTGGATACGGCGAAGCGAGTGTTCCAGTTGCACTGGGTGGACATGGAGACCGGCGAGATCGTGGCTCTGAAGCTGACACGAAAGAAGTTCCTCGCGCACTTCGCCAACCGCGCGCCGTGCGTGGTCGCGATGGAGGCGTGCGGCGGCTCGCAGCATTGGGCGCGTGAGCTTCGGGAGTTCGGCCACGATCCGTGGCTGTTGCCCGCCAAGGCGGTGAAGCCTTTCGCGACCGGCAACAAGAGCGACGCGCACGACGCGCTGGCGATCTGGACCGCGGCGCAGATGCCAGGCATCAAGACCGTTGCCGTGAAGAGCGAGGAGCAGCAGGCGATCCTGGCGCTTCACCGGATGCGCCAGCAGCTTGTGAAGTTCCGCACCGCGCAGATCAACGGGCTGCGCGGCCTGCTGACGGAATACGGCGAGGTGATGCCGCAGGGCCGGGCGGGGATGTGCAAGGCAATGCCTGATGCCTTCGCCCGGGTCTCGGAGCGTCTGCCGGCGATGGTGATCGACACGCTTCGCGAGCAGTGGGCGCGGATCGCCCGTCTCGATGAGGAGATCGGCGAGATCGAGCGGCGGCTCGGGGTGTGGCACCGCGGCAATGCCGACAGCAGGCGGATCGCGGAGATCCCCGGCGTCGGCGTGCTGACGGCGTCGGCCGTGGTCGCCGCGATGGGCGATCCGGCGGCCTTCCGGTCGGGCCGCGAGTTCGCCGCCTGGCTCGGCCTGGTGCCGCGCCACGACGGCACCGGAGGGCGGGTCCGCATGCTTGGCATCTCCAAGCGCGGGGACAGGTATCTCCGGACACTGCTGATCCATGGCGCCCGCGCCGTGCTCACCAACGACAAGTCGCCGCCCGAATGGGCTGTGCGCCTTGCCGAGCGGCGGCCGTTCAACGTTGCCACTGTGGCGCTGGCCAACAAGACGGCGCGCACGATCTGGGCCCTTCTGGCCCATGATCGGGCGTACCAGGCGGACTTCGTCAGCCAGCCGGCATAGCCGCGGCTGACGAGGGAAAGAACGACGAACCGAACTAGGAGGTGGCCGCTGAAAGGTTGCGCAAGGCACGACAAGGAGTGATGGCATACAGGTCGGACCGCGATCCGCTAAGCCTGAATGTTCGGTGGGGCGAGAAGCCCACAGGAGAAATGAGGCGCGGATCGGCAGATTCCATCAGGGCCAGCGGGCACCAGGTCCCGCATCAACAGGCCGGATACAAAACTGCAATCTGCCTGCCCGTCACACCCAAATCGGTCCTTGCGTCCCGGGAGGCGTCCATACAACGGAACATGAGATCAGTCATCAGTTTGACCCTGGGCGTCCTGCTGGCGTTCGGCGGTGTCGCAACAGCAGCGGATAAATCTTTAGAAGTGCGTGCCGGCGACTGGCGTTTCGCTTTTGACACGCCGTTGGGTGAAATGCCTTTCAACGTGGAACTCACCCAAAGGGGTGACACCTGGCAAGCGGCTTTCATCAACGGCCCGGAACGTATGGAGGCGGAAGTCACCCAGGTGTTCGGCAATTCCCTGGTGATCGAATTTCCCTCCTATGGCTCCAGCGTCTCCGGGGCCATGGTCACGCCGTCGAAAATGCAGGGTGTGGTACGGCTCAAACGCCGGGACGGACCGGCCGTGGTGCCGTTCACCGCCACCCATGGCCAGAGCCATCGGTTCTTCGTCGATGCAAGTGCGGCCGATGCGGATGTGGATGGCCGCTGGGAATTGACCTCCCGCTCGAGCTTCAGCACAGAGGCGCGCACCGGACTGCTGGAACTTTCTCAGGACGGCGCCGAGGTTACCGGCACATCCATGCATACCACCGGCGATTCCCGTTTCCTCAACGGCGTGTTGCGCGGCAACGAACTGTATATGTCCACCTTTGACGGCGGCACAGGTTCGTTTTGGCGGGGCACGTTAAATGACGACGGCACTTTTACCGGTCAATCCTATTCATTGGTGGGCCGCATGGTCACCGATTGGTCCGCCAAACGCGATTCATCGGCGGAGCTCGCTGATCCGACCAAGCTGACCTACCTCAAAGAAGGCTACGACCGCTTTGATTTCTCCTTCCCCGATCTTGACGGCAACATGGTGTCGCTGTCCGACGAACGGTTCCGCAATAAAGTGGTGGTGATCGCCATCGGTGGCAGCTGGTGCCCCACCTGTCATGACGAGACCACGTTCTTCTCGCCCTATTTCAATGAGAACAAGCACCGGGGCCTGGAAGCTGTCGGTTTGATGTACGAATATTCGCCGGACTTTGAAGAAGCGGCCAAAGCCTGTCGTAATTACGAACGGCGGTACGACATTCAATATCCCATGCTCATCGCCGGCACCGCCGACAAGGAAGCGGCAGGACGGACCCTGCCCATGATCAACGCCGTACTGGTCTATCCCACCATGATCTTCGTTGATCGGCGTGGTGAGGTGCGCCACATCCACACCGGCTTCCCCGGCCCCGCCACGGGCGAGCACCACGAGGAATTCAAACAGGAATTCTACAAGTTGATGGACGAACTGCTGGCAGACGAGATTTAAGGCCAATCAAAAAAAGAAACGGCGCGGACATTGTCCACGCCGTTTTTATTTGAACTGTACGTTCGTACCTAGGCCGGCTTCGTGCCCAGGACGTTTTGGCGGTGACGCCAGCCTGGCGGGCCATCGTCTTGCACCTCAAACCCAACTTTGCGCATCTCGCCGTTGAAGTCGACGGACGAATAGTCGGGACGCCAGACCTCTTCGTTCCAGCGGTGATCCCGCCAACTGCCCAGCTTGCCGAAGTTGTCGCGGCGACGTCTGCGAGCCGTATTCCCGGTCTCGAAATCGAGTGGGAAGTAAACTCCACCCGGCCGCAAGACGCGGAAGGTCTCGGCGATGATTTCCTTGGTTTTCTCCGCCGTCACTTCATGGTGCAGGATGTACGACGTGACGATATCGAAATGGTTGTCGGGGAACCTGCAATCTTCGGCCAGAGCCTGGCGGAAGTTGGCACCGACACTGAGATCGACGGCCCGCATGTGGGAATAGCGAACCATAGGGCCGCCCACATCGATGCCCCAAACCTCAGCGTCGGGGAAGCGTTCCTTCAACGCCACCGTCAACTGACCGCAGCTGCAGCCTTGGTCGAGAATACGCAGCACCTTGCCGTCCTTCGGGGTCGGCATTTGCTTGGCAAGATTGCGGTGGATCTCGTCCTGATAGTTGGCGGCGCGATAGAAGTTATTGGTACCGTAATGATAAATGTGGCCGGCAAACGGATCGCCCACATAACCGCCGGGCTGAATGTGGATTTCGTACTTGGTGTACTCGGGAATGTGCATGTCCGGGTTCAACTCAAGCTTGCCCGGACCCATGGTGTCGGTTGCTTCCATTTCGGCCAAATAGACATCGGCGTTTTCATGGAAGTGTTTTTGCAACGCTGTCCACATCAGCTGTTGGCCGCTGGTGCGCAGGCGCGCCATGGAGCCAAGCAGCGGATCGTCTTCCACATGGGGGAAGATGTCTGCGAGGTCGTGATCCTGTTTAGGATCCAAGCCACCTTCTTCCAACAACCGATCAAAGCGGGCACGGGACGGCCGGAAACCTTTGGCCGACCAAATGCGCAAACCGGTAAGCAGGTCGTCATAGCTTTCCAGATCGAGTCTGGGGACACGCTCCAAACGGTCGTTGGTACCGCGGGGCTCGTAGTCGCCTTTGAAGGTCGACATGGGCGCGGGTTTTGCGTTCGCGGACTTGGTCCCGAACACGGCACCGACGGCTGACGTCACAGCAGCCGCGGCGCCGAAGAGAGTGCGACGATCAATCATGGTTGATCTCCTTAATAACGGCTAATGGACTACTTGTTTTCCCGCTGGAAGGCGGCGGAGACGGGGAGGTCACCTTCGCGCAGAAGCGGCGAGTAAGTCAGATCGATGAACCGGTCCCGGTCCTTCTGCCACTCGGCTTCCTGTTCGGCGGTCGGCATGTACTGCTCGATCATCGCATTGGTGATCCCTTTCTCTTCCAAAAGGGCTTCCACCACCTTCATCCGGCGGCGGTTCGACCAAACCTCAGCCCCTAGGGCGATCAGGCTGGTCATCATGTTGTCGAGGATCGGGTTGCCTAAAAACACCGCCCGCTCAACATCGGACGGAATAAAGTCGGACGCATAGGTCGGACGGTCGGTCTTCAAGTCTGTGGTGGCCATGGTTGTGGCTCCTCCCTGTGGTGTGCCTCTGATCCGGAAAATCCCCGGAACGACCTCATCAAAACGCCTTCCCGGTCTACCGGAGCCACCTCTTTTTCGAAAGGGTGATTCCCAAGGCGAACGGAAATTTTCGTAAACCTGACTGACGGTTAGCCGCCAGTCCGCAAAGCAGGTTCACGAAAATAGCGCTGGGGTTTACACTTGTCATGAAATTACAAAGGCCTACCCAATGGGCTTGGGGCAACGGTCACCTGCCGAAAGTTTTTGAATTGGGTGCGGCAGAGTCTGACTGGGAATGAGGACAGAGGTTTTGGCTTCCAGCATACATCCTGGATTCCTGCAGCGTGCCACAATGATCGGGACGGCAACCAGCTTTGGCGCTCCCCTGTTCGCCGCGCTGCTGCTGGGGTGGTACGGCGCCGGATTTCCAGCCACGAACATTGGCGAAGCCATGGCCATCGCCTATTGGCTGGCCATTTTGCTGCCCACTTGGATGGCGTTTGAAGCGGCGAGTTGGGCCTCGGCCTACGTACTGAGACCATTGCACGCCCGTTTTATTGTCACCATCACCCTTGGGTGCCTCTTGGGTGGCTTGGCGGTACGGCCCTTTGTCGTTTACATCATTGGCACCTTCCAAAGCATGGTCAGCGGCGCGGACGGTCCAACACAGGCCCCCAGCTTTATTTGGTCGCTGGAATGGATACTAGGCTTTGTTCAAGAAGCGTCGGTGATTTTATTGCTTTGGGTTGGTGCAAACCTGCTCATGAACGGACCCCTACGGTTGCCCCGTTTCGGCTACCTGCCCTTGGCGGACCCACACGTATCCAATCCCTACGCAAACACAGTGAATGATGGACCCGCCAGTGAGCCTGAATTCTTCAACCGCCTGAAGTCTATCGACACGAACGATATCGCTGCATTGGAAGCAGAAGACCACTATGTGCGTGTTCATACGGCTGACGGATCAGAACTCATTCATTATCGGTTTGCGGACGTGGTCGATGAAATGAGCGACCGCAACGGCCTGCAGGTGCACCGGTCCTTTTGGGTCAATAAAGGCGCGATCGAGTCCATGGTCCGGCGCGGCCGGTCCTTCGATATCGTGTTAAACGGCGGTAAACGCATCCCGGTCGGCCAGACCTTCAAACAGTCAGCGGCAGCGGAACTTAAACACCACTTACAAGACTAACTCCGTCTTTCCGCGACCCTTACTCCGGCAAAGCAAAAGCGACGATGTGATCGCTGAGCCTTTTGCCGATGGACGCACTGACGCGGGAGGATCCGCCCGCAGCGATCACCACATGTTGCCGGCCGTTGGCCATGTACGTGACCGGCACCGAGGTTCCCATGTTGGGCAATCCCGACTGCCATAACTCTTCGCCTGTGTTGACATCGAGAGCACGGATTTTGTCGTCCATGGTCGAGGCGACGAATATCAATCCACTGCCGGTGACGATGGGCCCGCCGGTGGTGGGCGACCCCCAGCCAAAGGATGCGGGAACGGTGATGCCGAACCGTTTGATTTGGCCGAGAGGGATCTGCCATTTCATCTCACCGGAATCCATGGCAATGGCGGAGAGCGTGCCCCACGGCGTCGGCGTACACGGAATGCCGAGCGGCGACATAAAGACCTCGCCGACGGCGGCGTAAGGCGTGCCACGGAGAGGCCGTGTGAGATAGTCGATGTAGAGAACATCGTCGTCAGGAGTATCGCCCTTGGGTTCCAGGCGCAGTCGCGAGGCTAGATTCTCCGCCTTGATGATGAGCGTATTGGAATTGGGATCGAACGCCGCCCCACCCCAATTGCCGCCGCCGAGGGCAGAGGGAAACAAGAGCGCTTCACGCAAGTCGGGCGGTGTGAACATGCCTTCATAGCGCATGCCGTCAAACTGACGCTGACACCATCCCTTGTCGAACGGCGTCAGTCCAAAGAGATCTTCCCGGTCGATATGTTGACCGGCGAAGGCGACGGGCAAAGTGGGATAGGGCTGTGTGTCCGGCGCTTCGTCCTCGGGGATGTTGGTGTCGGGCACGGGCATTTCTTCGATGGGCCAAACGGGCTCACCGGTCGCCCGGTCGAAGACGAACAGCCAGCCCATTTTGGTTTGCAGGATGGCCACTTCGCGCGGCTCACCGTCTTTCATGATGGTCACCAACAACGGATGGCCAACCAGATCGTAGTCATAGAGATCATGCCGCACCGTTTGGAAGTGCCAGGCCACGCCACCGCTGATGGCGTCGACAGCCACCAAGGCCGTCGCATAAGGAATGGGGAAACGCCGCCCGCCGCCGTAATAGTCTGTCGACGGGCTGGTGGTCGGGAGAAACACCAAGTTGCGTTCCTGATCAGCGCTCAAGGTCGACCACACGTTCGCCGCGCCGGACTGATCGACACGGTCATCGGGAATGGGATTGAATTCCCACAACAGTTCTCCTGTCCGCGCATCCCAGCCGCGGACAAAACCGTCACTGGCGTTTTGGATGCCGTCATTGGACGCCTGAGCCCCGACCACCACGTCGCCGACGACGGCGCCGGGCGACGGCATGGCGGCAAAGCCTTCCCCGTTCATGGGATAATCGGCGTTGGAAACCCGGCCCGGATGCCCGGCCTCGGCGCCGAAGTCTTCACAGATCGCACCGGTGTCGGCGTCCAACGCCCACATGTTACCGCCCCGGTCTCCTTTGAAGATGCGCCGCTGGCATGGCATCCCCTCTTGGGGCTCGCTTTCTTCCCAGTACATCACGCCGCGGCAGGTGCCGCTCAAGCGTTCTCCTTCAATAAGAGGCTCGCCCGTGTCCGGTTGAGGCGCATGGGGGTCGAACACCCAAACCTCTTCGCCGGTCGCCGGATCGAGCGCAAACACACGGTTCAGAGGTGTGCAGTAATACAGAAGCCCGTTGACGTGAATGGGAACAACCTGAAGCGACGTCCCGCCGGGATTCTGGATGACGTCGCCCGAGCGATGCATCCAGGCCACTTCAAGGTCATTGACGTTATCTGACGTGATTTGATCGAGGGGAGAATACTGACTCCCGCCGGAATCATTGCCAAAGGCCGGCCAATCGGCTCCGGACTGAGCAAATGACGGTGCTGACCCGAGAAATAATACGGCAACGCTAAATAAAACTCTCAACATGCTGTTCCCCCAATACTTTTCGTCTTTAGACGACTTCTCGAGACGACTTCCTGGCCCCAGACCGGGCACCATGGTGCGATGGCTGCAGTCCTCAGGTCCAGTCTCTGATGGCCAGTCTTAGATAAAGAGCCCCTACCGCGCCAAAGGCCAAGGCCGGCTCCTTAATCGCTCACTCTTTGAGCGCAAATGCAAGTCCTGGGCTGTTTATTCCAGGACCCGGCTTAGAACCAGAACAACACATTAAAGCCAAATCGCATTCAAAAGGGGATGCTCCATGCTGATACTCACCCAGGCCGCCTGGTCACCATCGGATACGGACGGATTAAGCGCACTGGCCGCTGCTGCCAGCCGGGAAGCGCAGCGTCAGTCTTCGGAGTCAAATCCCGATGTTCTTCTGTTGCTGCCCCATGCGCCGGTGGACCCTAAGACCGCCCCGGCGGAAGCGGAGACGATGGCAACCGTCGCGGAAGTGGCAAAAGCAAACGCTTTGCATATTGCCGGGTCAGCGATCATGGACGCGGGCGCAGCGGCCCCGCAAACCATCGGTTTCGTCATCGCACCAACGGGTGAAGTGCTCCTGCGCACAGAAAAGATCACGCCCGACCTCATTGAGGGGTTTACTGATACGACCTGCGCCATGGGCAAGCCGGCCGAATTTCCCGTAGCCGAATTGCCTTTTGCGAAAGTGGGAATGCTCTGCGGCGAAGACATTCACTTCCCCCAATATGGCCGGGCATTGGTTTTCAACGGCGCTGAAATCATTCTCAACCCGTGTGTCGAGCGGTCCGATCAGCAGTTCGATCACCGCGTCATGTCCCGTTTCGGACGGGCCAGCGAGGGCGTCGGCTATGTGGCTGTCGCCAGTCCGGCGGAAATGAATGACGGCGGGGTAAAAGTTAAACTTCCGTCGGCGACAGCATTGTACCGGTGGGAACGGGAAGCGACGACCGTGCGCGGCGATGAAACCTTTGTCGTTCCCGATCTCGACATCCAGCTTTTGCGCCGACGGCGGGTGACGCCGCAAGGCAGTTTTCCCGCCATCGTGCGTGCTGACGTCTACGGCCGCGGCTACCAGTCCGATAAAACCAAAGAGAATGTTCCGGCTGCGCCCACCACACGCGACGCCTGGCTGCAGGAAGCACAACGAAGGTTAGCGTCAGAGGCGCAAGCCCGTGGACCGAAAAATCCGAAACCGGAAGAACAGTACGACTGCATGCTGGTGCAAACCGTTGCCCGGCTGATTCCCATCGGTGGCAACGAAGACCCGCGCGAAATTATCCGTAAAAACTTGGATGAGCATCTCGCCAGCGCCGGCAGCCGTCTCCATGTGCCGACCATGCGCCTGTGCGTGTTTCCGGAATTTTGGCTGACAGGACCGGGCGGCACCGGCGGCGTGCAGCGCACCGTGCAAGACCTGGAGCGCATGGCGATCAGCGAAGGCGACGAAGTGTTCGACATCGTCGGCAAGTTCGCCCAGGACTACAACGTCTATGTGGCGTTCCAGAACTTCGAAGTGCACCGGAAGCTGCCGGGACGGGTGTTTAACTCTTCCTTCCTCATCGACGACCAGGGCAATCACATCCACACCTATCGCAAGAACCAATGCGCCGACGTGTGGGGTTTGCTGCCGGACACCACACCCGGATCGATCATCGATGAATACCTCGATCAATTTGGCTACGAAGCCTTGTTCCCCGTGGCTGACACGCCCATCGGTAAACTGGCCAACATGATCTGCTTCGACAACATGAGTCCGGAAGTGGCGAATGGTCTGCGCCGCCGTGGCGCTGAAGTGATTCTACACTCCACCTCGGAACCCCATGGCGGCGAAGGCCGGCGCGCATGGGACAACGCCCGGCGCACCCGGGCGTTCGAGAACTGCGTTTACATGCTCTCAGCCATGGACGGCGGCGAATACAAGTCGCCGGATTCCGAGCACATGACCTTCTTCCGCCGGGGTCATACCCGGCTGGTCAATTTCGACGGCAGCCTGCAGGGCACGGTGGACGGACCGGGACCGGTCTTGCTGAGGGCGCACATCGATCTCGCCGCCTTGCGCCGGGCACGGGCCAATGTACGGACCAACTTCCAGCTGTGGAACGATCCCGTCGTCTACGCCGATCACTACACCCCAGACATGGGCTTCCCCAGCAACCTATGGGTGGGGGATCCGTATGAAAATCCTTACATCGACGCCAAGGCGATGATCGAACGCATCGAGAGCTATGTGGATCAAGGTATTTACGTGGCGCCGGAGTCCATGTTGAGCGAGGAAACCAAGTCTAGAACTTCCGACGTGATGTAGAGAACGTTCCAGTTCGCTGAGCGGGTGGAGTCAGCGCGGACGGTGACCGGGGCTACGAGACCGGCTAAACAACGGCGTAGAAACTGTTTTGGCGGGTGGAGCTCAGCGGCTCATGAAGATTGGTGATGCGGTTCCCCACTTTGAAGATCAGCGTCTACTCACCGGGCGTGGTGACTATACCGACGACGACTTAGATGAGAGCCACGCGTGGATGGTGTTGATCCGCTCGCCCTTTGCCGCCGCAACTATCAGTTCCATAGAAACTGAAGAGGCAAGCAAAGCACCAGGCGTGTTCCTTCGGCTCGCGCACCATGGTGGCGGGCGGTACGGCTCTGGTCCGCGCCGCAGAACAGGTGATCGAACAGGGTAAGCCCGTTGCCGCTGAGCTGTTGGAAGCAGCGGAGATCGACATTGAATTTACCGACGGTCTGTTCCGCATCGTCGGAACCGATAAGCAGATCGGATTACAGGACCTTGCTGCTCAGGCGCCGGGCCGGCTCGACGTTGCGGTCACAGAAAAAACTGACGGACCGACCTATTCCAATGGCTGTCACATCTGTGAAGTGGAGATTGATCCGGAGACCGGCGTCACCCGGCTCGACCGCTATACCGTCGTCGACGACGTGGGCACGGTGATCAACCCGCTTATTGTTAAAGGCCAGATGCACGGCGGCATCGCGCAAGGGGCGGGCCAAGCCTTGATGGAACAGATCGTTTTTGATGGCGACGATGGCCAGCTCATTTCCGGAAGTTTGCTCGACTACACTTTGCCGCGGGCCGATGACCTGCCCTTCTTTGTGGTCGGCTCCCATCCTGTGCCGACAAAACTCAACCCCACCGGCGCCAAAGGGGCCGGCGAAGCAGGAACGGTTGGGGCCCTACCCGTCGTCGTTATTGCTGCTTTGGATGCGCTGCGGCCACTCGGTGTATCGCACATCGATATGCCGCTCACGCCGGAAAGGGTGTGGCGGGTGATTAGGTCTTCTACAAAAATTTAGACTTCTTCTTCAGCCACATCTTTGGGAAGAACGAATTCCGTCGTCGAGCCCAAAGGCTGCTGATACATGAACCGTCGCCGTGATCCGTCGATATCGATGCGATCATAGAGATAGGTGAAGATATCATCCGCCTGCGTTGCACTGACGACGACCGTCAGAATATCTACTTCCTGTGCGAAGTATCCGCCACGGCGGCTGATGCCCCGGCCGCTCGCCACATTGACGGCGCTCAATTCTTTGTTGGTATACAACGCATCCACCAGCTCAGACCCTAAACCGCGGGGAATGATGCAGGTGATGAGTTTCTTGTCCGTCGTTGTTTTCATGCGACGTCTTTACGATACGCTGTCGGGTGATGGAACGGCACGTACACGATCCTGTTCCGTCAACTTTTCGATAACATCTGGTGGCACGAAGGTGGCGGCTTTATCGAGTGGAGTCATATACATGATCCCCATTCCCGGCGTATCCAGATTGCCGGCCAAGTACATACTTTCGAACACGCGTTCAGCCTGTTCCTTTGACACGACAATGCTGATGACTTCTTTTTCCACGTTGACGGCAACACCGAGCAGTCCAAGACGCTCGCGCACGCCCATACCATTGGCAAAGTTGACCGTGGCACCCTGGGCACCCGCTTCGCGGGCCGCTTTGATGATGTCTTTGGCAACACCACGCTGCACCACACAGGTGATCAACGCCACATCGGTCAGGACAACCATTTCACGTTGAGTCATGGGAGAATGTCCTCCGCCTCTAAGAGTCTGGCCGGAAAAGAATCGTTTATTTTCATAACCTTGCTAGTCTACGGATGAAGACTTGGATGCTGGCGATCAGGAGCCAGGCAAGGGCGCTCTCGACGGTCGCCTTGAAGTCCTTCGCAAGGCGGCGGCTGCGCCCGAACCATGCGAAGGTGCGTTCGACCACCCAACGGCGCGGCAGCGCAACGAAGCCGTCCGCCTTGTCGTTGCGCCTGACGATCTCCAGCGCCCAGTCGCCGATCTTCTTCAGCGCCCCGGCCAGCTTAGGGCCGGCGTAAGCGCCGTCGGCGAAGATATGGCCGACCCCGGGAAACCACGCCCCCACCTCGGCGAGCAGCGACGGCGCACCGTCGCGATCCTGGATGTCAGCCTCGTGGACCACGGCACCGAGCAACCGCCCGCCAGTGTCCACCACGATATGGCGCTTGCGGCCCATCACCTTCTTACCCGCGTCAAACCCGCGCGGACCTCCGCTTTCCGTGGTCTTCACCGACTGGCTGTCGATCACCCCGGCAGTCGCGGCAGCGGCCCGCCCCTCGGCCTCGCGGGTGCGCGCCAGAAGCGCCCGGTTGACCTCCTGCCACGTCCCGTCGTCGCGCCACTTGTAGAAATAGTACTGAACCGAGCTGCGCGGCGGAAACTCGCCGGGCAGCATGCGCCACTGGCAGCCGCTGCGGGCCATGTACAGGATCGCGGTCATCACTTCCCGCATATCCGTCTTGCGCGGGCGGCCCAGAGCCCTTGCGGGCGGCATATGGGGTTCGATCACGCACCATTCGGTATCGCTCAGATCGCTTGCGTAGCGGTGCGCCTCGCGCTCATATTTCTCACGAGTGGCGTCAGTCCACATCTTGTTATCCTCCTTGCTGGCGAACACAACAAGGGAATCACAAGGGACTGATTCCACTCAATTCTTTTTCGGTCAGGCTCTTAGGCGTAATCTCTGAATTCGTCCGTGGCCTTGACCAGGGCCGAGCGAATACCCGGCTCCATGGAGGAATGCCCGGCGTTCGGAATGATTCTGTAAGCGGCCCCGTCCCAGGCTTGGGCCAGCGTATCGGCCGTGGTGATGGGGCAGACGATGTCATAGCGGCCTTGGACAATGACGGTGGGGTGCTTACTCAATCGGCCTATCCCATCAAGCAGCTGATTGGGTTTTAGAAAACCCCGATGGCTCATGTAGTAGGCCTCGATCCGCGCCATCGAAAGTGCGCCGTTGTAAAATCCGTCTCCCCGTATCGCCTTTCCCGTGGCCGGGACCAAACGTGAGCAGGCATTTTCGTACGCGCACCAGGCCGCGGCAGCCGGCTTGTGAATTTCCGGGTTCGGGTCGGTCAGACGTGACAAATAAGCAGCCAGCAGGTCATCTCGCTCATCGGCAGGAATGTGATTGCGGAACGAGCGGGCGGCTTCCGGAAAAAAACGGTTCATACCGTAGAGGAACCAATTGATTTCCGTTTCGGTAAATAAAAACACGCCGCGAATGATAAAACCGATGCACCTGTCGGGATGCGCCTGTCCATAGGCTAAAGCGAGCGTTGAACCCCAAGACCCACCGAAAACGATCCAACGTTCGATTTTCAAATGTTCACGGACGCGTTCCAAATCTTCAATCAGATGGTCCGTGGTATTGTCCCGGATTTCCGCTTCAGGTGTGGAGCGCCCGGCTCCCCGCTGATCAATCAACACGATGCGGTAGTGACTGGGATCGAAAAAGCGGCGATAGGTCGGCGCCGTTCCCGCGCCTGGTCCACCATGAAGAAAGACGATGGGAACACCACGCCGGTTGCCGCTTTCTTCCCAATACAACCGATGCCGCTTATCGACCTTCAAGAACCCCGACCGGTTGGTTTCGATCGCGGGATACAACGGCCGTTCCGCCGGTTTTTTTGATCGGGTCGTTGGACCTATGGTCTCAAGGGCAGGAATGGCGCTGGCTCCTTCATCTCTTTGCCGGTTGTCTCACGTCTTCGTCTTTCATATCGGACGATTTCGAGGTCAGGACAAGGGGTATTACCCAACCCCCGCTTCATCCAGGTAAGCATTGATCAGATCATAAAGCTGTTCTGCATGATTTTCAGGCGTAATCGCCAAGTTGCAGTGTTCGCCATAAATATTGAACACATATCCTCGGGCATCACAGATCTGAACAAGCGTTTGAACAAAGGGGGTGATGACCCGTTCGTTTAGTGATTCCGCATCCTTGCACGATTCCATCACCGAGAAGAGTTCACCGGTTTGAAGTGATTTTTTTCGAGCGGACCCCTTGTTTTTTTGAGGGCGGCTGCGTTTCGAATTTGATGAGACTTGACGGTGCGACGGCATGAGGGCCCTCTCAAATAAGTCTTATACTGGCTGCCATGTGTGGCGACGGCACAGAGACTACCTGTGTCAGCTTTTCAAAGCCACGGACCCTTTGATTTTGCGGTCCATTGCGCTTAAGACCCATTGCGAGGCTCGGGAGAGGTCTTGATGGTAGAGACGTATGGATAATCTGGAACAGCAACTGGTCGATTTTTGGTCTCTAGTCCAAGACGTCTGGGTCACGGGTGTGCTTGGTATCGATTTCGGCCGGCTGCTTGTCGCGCTCGGCATTGTTCTCATTTTTCTCATTCTTCGCGGCCTCTTTACCAAATTCGTCTTGGGAACGTTTCGCCGTATCGCCGCCCAAACAGATACATCCATGGATGACGCTCTGCTCAGTTCCCTACACGGGCCGATCCGTTTCGTGCCGGTCATCCTCGGCCTGTTCATCGCCATCAATTACCTGGAGTTGACCGAACAGTACGCGGACTTTGGCGGTCAATTGATACGCTCCCTTGTTATTTTCGATCTCTTCTGGGCCCTGTATCAGATCACCGGCCCGGTCAGCACGACTTTTAGCCGTCTCGAAGAACTATTGACCAAAGAAATGGTCGCCTGGCTGATCAGTTTCTTGCACATCGCCATCGTGTTCATCGGCGCGGCAGCCATACTGGAAGTATGGGGCATCAGAATCGGCCCCATTCTTGCCGGCCTCGGTCTATTCGGCGTCGCCGTTGCCCTCGGTGCTCAAGACCTGTTCAAGAACTTGATCGCCGGCATTCTCGTCTTGGCTGAAAAGCGCATGCGAGTCGGAGATTGGATTTTGGTTGACGGTATCGTGGAAGGCACCGTCGAAAGCATCGGCTTCCGGTCCACATTGGTGCGGCGGTTCGACAAAGCACCCGTTTATGTGCCCAACGCGCAATTGTCGGACAACGCCGTAACCAATTTCAGTGCCATGACCCATCGCCGTATCAAATGGATGATTGGAATTGAATATAACGCGACCATCGACCAGCTTCGGGCCATCCGTGACGGCATAGAAGACTATGTTTTGGAAAACCCCGACTTCGCGTCCCCGTCGGATGTGGCCACATTCGTTCGTATCGACCGATTCAGTGATTCCTCAATCGATATTCTTTTGTACTGCTTCACCAGGACCACAGACTGGGGCGAATGGCTCAAAATAAAAGAAACCCTGGCTTATAAAGTGAAGGAGATTGTCGAAGGTGCAGGCACCGGCTTCGCCTTTCCCAGCCGCTCTCTATATGTGGAAACTCTACCGGGTGACGCGCCCGACGTTTTTGTTCCCCCCAAGACGGACTGACGCGCGAATTGGCCGCACCTCATTGGCCACATTTAATCGGCCACACCTTATTGGTCAGCCCGCCAAAATCCCTTGATTCTCACAACAGACCCCCTAAGAGTCCCTCCAAATCCGACACGTAAAGCGCTGAGCGGGGGAGAACACAAGCTGTGCTGGAAGCGGTCGATCTCAAGAAATCCTACGGCGATCATGAAGCTTTAAAGGGGCTCAATCTCACCATCAACAGTGGTGACATTTACTGCCTGTTGGGTGCCAACGGCGCCGGGAAAACCACCACCATCAACTTGTTTTTGAACTTTATTGATCCCACTGGCGGGTCGGCGAAGGTTAACGGCATTGATGTTGCCGAAAACCCGCTCGAAACAAAAAAGTACCTGGCCTACATCCCTGAGCAAGTCATGCTCTATCCCAACCTGACCGGATTGGAGAACATCGAATACTTTGCGCGTCTCGGCGGACACACGGAATATACCCACGACGATCTTCGCGGGTTCCTGACCCGCTGCGGTTTGCAGGAAGAAGCGGCAGACCGGCGCATCCGTACGTACTCCAAAGGCATGCGCCAGAAGGTCGGCGTCTCCATCGCCATCGCCAAGCAAGCAAAGGCGTTATTGCTGGATGAACCCACGTCCGGTCTCGACCCAAAGGCCTCCAACGAATTTTCCGAATTGCTCAAACAATTGCAGTCGGAAGGGGCCGCCATTCTCATGGCCACCCATGATTTGTTTCGTGCCAAGGAAACCGGCACGCGCATCGGCATCATGCGGGAAGGCATTCTCATGCAGGAACTGAGCACGCAAGAAGTGTCCCACGCCGATGTGGAGCGCATTTATCTGGAGCACATGCACTAAGAACGAACTCTGATCTGAGGAGTCAGACCATGTCGAAATGGATTAAACGGATCGCTATTTCTCTGGTGGTTGTGATCATCGTCGTCGCCGGCGGCGGCTACGGCACGTTCCTATTCATGAACCGCACGCCGCCCCAGCTCAAAGAGCCCAACTACTTCCGTATCTACAAAGAGCAACTCGCCAGTGAAGAGGCAATGACGCCGGAGGGCAACGTAGCGATCTTCATGTCCGGCCTGATCATGCCGGAAGAGTTCCGCATGGCTGACTTTTACAACATATCTCTTAAGTCAGCCCAGTATATCCCCTGGCCGATCCGCAACATGGCAATGGCCGACCCGGGTGTGGTTCTGCTGGATACGGAAAAGTACTACGAGTTTGAAGAGTTTGTGCCCACCAATCTGGTCGACGCCCACGGCTCCACCATGGACGTAGACGGAACGCCTTGGATCGAGCGTTATCGCAGAGGCGAACTCACTTGGGTCGATCCCAGTCCATCGCAACATTTGAGTCACGGCTACTTTCTCTATGAAGGCCGCAAAGGCGGTATGCCTGGCTCCACACAAAAACTCATCAACAAGGCACGCGTCTATTACTACGGCAAAGGTGCGGGATTCGTCAGCGGCAAGGTGCCCCATGAAGCGGGCAACTGGGCCATTGTCGAAGCGGCCATCAAAAAGGTCCATGAAAAATACGGCGACATTCCCTATCGCTGGGTGACGGCCGAAGATTTCCACCTCGCCCGCAAGGCCATGTTCGAACTGCTTGACGGCGGGGCGGACACCATCATCCTGGCCGCGGCCCGGCCGATCTATTCCCACCATGAGGAATTCAACGGCTCCATCAAACATTCCATGGAGTACATCCATGAATGGGAAGAAGCCAACGACAAACATATCAAGGTGATCATCACCCAAAACCTTGCTGATTTTCCCATCATTCACCAAACCTACGCCCACATGCTGCGGGACCGGCTAGACACGTTGCCGCGAGGCGCGGACGTCAAAGTTGTCGTCTCTTTGCACGGCATGGCCTGGGACCTGGTGCCCAACGAAGCATGGATTGAACTGTCACCGGCGTATATCGAACCGGTCATGGCGCTGATGAACGATGTTGTTGCGGAATATGACTTCGGGCGTACCGAAGTGGTGGAATCACAGGATCACTTCGCCGACCCCTATAACAATCCGGACGGCAAGTATCTCTCCACCAACACGGCGTTCTGGGACGGCATTAACGATGACTACGACTATGTCATCAACCTGCCCGTCGAATTCTTTGCCGAGAACACGGACACCATGCTCTATCACGCCATGTCCAACTACGAGGGCTTCCCCGGCTATGACCATTACGATCCGGTGGAGTACAGCGACTGGAGCGTGCCCTATACGCGCACCTTCGACATCGAAGGGACTAAGATCATCTATAACGGCTTGCCCGTGGGCAAATACAACGCGCCGATTGTCGAGGCGTTTTTCCAAGCCATGGATTCCGTGCTGTCGCGCTCGCTTACTCCAGTATCGGGTGAGGTGGCATCGGCTGAGTAAGTTTCAGCGATATAATATTGAACAAGGCCGATTCTTATGGAGCCGGCCTTTTCATTTTGTGCGTTCTTTCTCCCGTCAAGCTGTGACACCATTGGCCTATGAAACGCCTCTTTGTCCCCATTGGTGACTCTCAGCTGCATGTCCGGCGTGCCGGTGAAGGGCCGCCGGTGATCCTCATGCACCCGTCGCCTCAGTCGGGGGCGTTTTCCGTTCCCATGCTCGAGCGGCTCGCCAAGAACTTCACTGCCATCGCTGTGGACACTCCCGGTTACGGCCTGTCGGACCCGCTGGTCGGTGGCTATCAGGGTCCGGCGCTGGATGACTACGTACCTCCTTTGGTGGCTTTGCTGGAGTCCCTCGGCATCGAAAAAGCAGCGTTCTACGGCAATGCCACCGGAGCGGAGATTGGCCACATCTTTGCCGCCGCTCATCCCGAACGGACCGCTGTGGTTATGCTGGATACGGCGGGCGACGTTTCCGACGACATCGTCGATAAACTTGTTGACGGATATTTTCCTGACACCACGCCGAAGCGCGATGGCGGCCATCTGCTCACTCATTGGGACATGGTGCGGTCGTTGAATCTGTTCGCGCCCTGGCAATACACCAACAAAGACAATCGCCTGCCGGTGGACATGCCGGCGCCGGAAAGGATTCAGGAGAAGCTGCTCGATTACCTGCGCTGTGGCAAAGACTATCACCTGGCTTACAAGCCGGCGTTTTACACCGCCAAACACCACCTCATCAGCCAGGTGACCGTGCCTGCCACCCTCACACGGTGGGAAGGTAAGCCCAATTTGAAAGAGGTGGACGATCTCATCGCCAAGGGTCTGCCCGACAACTTCACGGTGATACACGCCGGGCCGACCATGGATGAACGGCTCGGCGCCAGCGAGCAGTATCTCATCGACAAATATTTGAACACCGGTGCACCGGCACCGCCCCATCCCGATCAAGTGGTCCAGTCCGCAGCACGACTGCAAAAGATGTTCATCGATGTAAACGGTGGGCAACTCATGGCCCAGGTGTGTTTCGCCGGAGAAGGTCGGCCCATCCTCGGCCTGCACGATCCGGCGGGATCTTCCAATCGACTTGCCGGCATCCTTGCGCCTTACGCCGGCAAGCGTCCGGTTATCGCTCTGGACAATCCCGGCAATGGCGAGTCCGACAAACTGCTTTCGCCCGATGACATTTCCACCCAAGCCTATGCAGACTTCGCTTGGCAGGCGCTGGATGCCTTGGGCATCAGTGAGGTGGACATTATCGGCCGGTATTCCGGCGGGCAGGTGGCCATGGAAATGGCAACTCAACGGCCCGGCAAGGTGAAACACATTGTTCAGGCGGGCGTGCAAATCTTCACCGAAGACGAACGACCTGATCTTCTCGCCAACTACACCCCATCCATTGCGCCCCGCTGGGACGGCGGCCATCTGATCACCGCTTGGTCGGTGATCCGCGACATGGTGCTGTTCTGGCCCTGGTACAACCGCACCAAGGAGGGTGTCATTCACCGCGATGCCATGCTCGATCCGGCGTTCTTGGATTCGCGTGTGCAGGACTTGCTCAAGATCGGCGACGCTTATCAAAACGCGTACGCCGCGTCGTTCACGTATCCCATGGCGGAGAAACTGTCGATGCTTACAGTGCCGTTCCTGCTGGCCGACTATCCAGGTGCGGCCTCCTACGACCGTCTCGCCATGGCGCAAAACATCGCGCCCAACTGTCAAACCGCTGATCTGCCCGACGCCATGACCGCATGGCCGGCGGTGCTTGATCCCTTCTTCGAGGCGTAAGGCAGGTCATGGAAATACAGCGACGCTTCCTCACGCTCCCTAGTGGCCATCAGATCCACTACCGCATGGCGGGAAAAGGTCCGGCGATGATTCTCATGCATGGATCACCCAGCTCGTCCGCCACCTTGGTGCGGCCCATGGAGGTCTTCTCCGAAAGCTTCACCTGCATTGGCTTGGACACTCCGGGCTATGGCATTTCCGATGACTGCGTCGCAGACAAAACATTGCTCTGGGGGTATGCCGATACCGTTGCCCAAATTCTGGATCTGTTTGGTCTGGATGATGCTGTCATTTGCGGTAACGCCACCGGGTCGCAGATCGGCGTTCAGTTCGCACGAAAATACTCTGAGCGCACCCGGCTGCTGATCATGACCGGCGCCGCCCATTTTTCTAAAGAGGATTTGGCGCAGATCGCCGACGGCTATTTTGTCGACATGACGCCGAAGCGCGACGGCTCCCATTTGCTATCAGCGTGGGATGCCAGCCGCCATCTGTCGGTGTTCTTCCCCTGGCATTCGGATCGCCTTGATCAGCGCGTTCATACGAACACGGCGCCGCCCGAGGCCCTCCAGCGCAGTGTCAACGACATGCTCCGCGCCGGACCCGGTTACAAAGATGCCTATTGGCAGGCCTTCAATGTAGAGAACCACGGCAACACCAGCCAGGTGACCGTGCCGGCCTTGCTGGCCGTCAATCCCGACAGCATCGTAGGTTCTCACAGTCAAACACTCCTCGACATGGGTCTGCCCGACAACTTCACGCTCGTATGGGCGAATACTTCTGAGCGTTATCCCCTACTGCACGAAGCGGCCCTGCCTTATGCGGACGCTCCGCCCTGTCCGCCACCACCGCCTCAGACGGACTCCAACCCGACCATTCAAAACATGATGGTCAACGTGCCGGGCGGCGATCTGCGGGCCCGGGTGTGCCTGGAAGGGCAAGGGCGGCCCTTCCTTGCCATCCATGATCCGGCTGGGTCGAGCCGCTTGGTGGAACCGGTGTTTGAACACTATCTCGGACGCCGGCCGGTGATCGCTTTCGACAATCCCGGCAACGGCGAGTCCGATGCGGTCATCGACGACATTTCATCTGAAACCTATGCCACCGCGTTGCATTCCGCTTTACACGGGCTCGGCATCGACGAGTTTGACGTGCTTGGCCGTTACTCCGGCGGTCCTGTCGCCATGGAGATGAGTTTCCAAAAACCCAAATCCGTAAAACATATCGTCCAAGCCGGCGTGTCCTTCTACGAAGGAGACGAACAACAGTGGCTGGTGGACAACTACACGCCTTCCATCGCCCCGCGCTGGGACGGCCGCCATCTCGTCACCGCCTGGGCGATCATGCGCGACCAGAGTCTCTATTGGCCGTGGTTCAACCAAACCAAAGACGGAATTTTGTGGAATGACGGTGCCATCGATGTGGCGCTCACTCATTTGCGCGTGGTTGAAATGCTCAAGTGCGGCGACAGGTATCAAGACGCCTACAAGGCGATGTGGACGTACCCCATGCGTGACAGGCTGCCCAAGCTCACCGTCCCTTGCCTGCTTTGCCATCCACCCTGGGAACCGGTGGCCTACACCACCCAGGCGGCCCACGCCGCCGACCCGCGCACTCTGGCGGAAGAACTGCCCCCGGCCATGGCCGACTGGCACCGGGTTTTGGACCCGTTTTTCGCCGCCTCTTAACCGTTCTTGACCCCTTGAAATCAGGCCTTTGCGGGCCAAAATAAGGGGTGTGCCGTGCCCGTAGCGGGCGGCCAAACCCTTGGTGCCGGCGACGATTTCCAAAACAGGATGTCCTTGCAGGGCCAACCAACCGGTCTCGCTCATGGAGGAGACAGCGCTATGTCACGGATGTCCGTGTTTTCCAGCCCCTTGCTGCTCGGCTTCGATCATATCGAGCGTGTGCTCGACCGCGTCAACAAATCCTCGGCGGAAGGCTATCCGCCCTACAACATCGAACAGACCGGTGAACACACGTTGCGTATCACCCTGGCCGTAGCCGGGTTTGCGGAAGACGATCTTTCCGTCACCGTGGAGGACAATCAATTGGTCATTCGCGGCCGCCATGAAGAGGATACATCGGACAAGATCTATCTCCACCGCGGCATTGCCGCACGCCAGTTCAGCCGGAGTTTCGTTCTTGCCGAAGGCATCGAAGTAAAGAACGCCGATCTGGACAACGGCCTGTTGCATGTCGATCTCGAACGTCCGGTGCCCGAACCCAAGGTGACGGAAATCAAGATCAAAAGTTCCAAACCTAAAAGGGCGGCACCGAAGACCATCGACGTGGATGCACAACAAATCGAGGAATAGATCAAACCGCCCGGGTCACATGACCGGCAGTGCGATGCTGAGGAGGTATGGTTAAGATGATTGAAAAGACCGAAGATAAACTATTGCTAGACGGTGAAATCCAAGTGGCGTCGACGCCGGTGGATCTCGCCAAGCTTGGCTTGAACGAAGTGGCGTATATCCGCCGCGCCGTCATTGACGAAACACCGGTGTGGGCCATCCACAATGCCGCCGGCGATCAGGTGGGCGCAGCGCAGACCCGCGAGCAGGCCCTGGGCGCCATCCTCCAGCACCACATGACACCGCTCTATGTGAATTGAGGCATGTGAACTAAGCCGCACACCCGTGGTATAAGGCGACCCGCATTTTCCTATTGGTATGCAGCGGGTCCCCGTAGCTCAGCAGGATAGAGCACCAGATTCCTAATCTGGGGGTCGCAGGTTCGAATCCTGCCGGGGACGCCAGCGCCCGCGAAATATTCTGCTTAGGATCAAACCTAAGGAGTAACCTGCCAAAAGAAATCCGAATCTATCCGAAGTCCTACCTGTCACAGTTCTAGGGCTTGGCCTTGGTTGACGCCTAACCTGAAAGGGCGAAGAACGCGAGCGAAAGTAGTGAGACCGTCTTCCACATGGCTTAATTGTTCTTTGCGATTCGTTTTTGTTGTTGCCTTGCACATTTTTCGCCCGAAGGATTGGTCTGGCAGTGATCGTGATAGACGACGGCCAGAACTGTCAGACCGACCAATCCAACCAAACCCAAAGTGTTCCACATCATACTGCTCGGTATATCGGAGCCCTTGTCATCGTCATCGGCATTGTGCCACCCATCAGAGCCATGCACAGACGTGTTTGTCCAAGCCAAGTGCCTTCCGATGTGGAGACTGCTGGGCTGCGGGCCATTGAACCGCAGATCAACCAATTTAGGGGCATGAAGCGGGACAAACGTGCTGCGACCGGTGCTTTGTAGGGACGGTCCCAACAGGGCAAAGCCGTAAGAGGGATTGTCCTTTTGCTTAGTCGCATGGAAGGGAAGCTTGAAGTAGGCCATTGCAGCCGGCCCTTTAGTGCGCGAGCCACCCCAGTCCTGCATGGTATTACCACTCGCAATAACTGGGCCGCTTTGCCACAGGAGCGATGCGGTAACGAGTGTGCAGAGAGATCGCACGAGAATCTTGTCTTGTCTGACCATGGTTATCTCCGTGTCGCAGTCGTGATTGGAAAACTATGGAGATGTTTTGCGGCAACCGGAATGGATTTGGGATTCCTGACAGGGATGAAATGGGCAAGTCAAGAACGTTCGGTCTGCCAGCGGCAACAGATACTGTTTTTCAAATCATCAAACCGTTCGGACTCGCCATGCGGTCCGTCGACTTCATCTTTCTTAAAGACAGCCGGTCGATCGGTTTGTTGGAGATCTCTAATCGAGAAGGGATGAGGAGCAGAATCCATGCAACGGTCAGGCACTTCACGTCATTGCTACACCCGTTTCTATCGAAACTTGTCTTCCATGCGTGCATATGCGGTGGTCGCATTGCCTCTGCTCGCCAACTGCACCACTTGTGAAGAATGTGATTTTAGTGCCTGGCGCACAGATGCACAGGTGACGCCTATCAGCTATCAACCCGCATCCACCACCCAAGCTGCCGGGCAGATTGCCGCTCTAAGACGCATCTTGATTATTCCCGCTGAATACAGACAAGGCCAAGAAGGTGAAAAGGGAGAACCCGTAAGAGGGAGTTTAACAATCAATCTTCGTGAAAGCGCATTTCGTGAAGTGTCATCACGAGGCTATACGGTTCTTCCATATCACCTGTTTAGGCGACAGCTGGAGAGCCGCATCGCATGGACCGAAACAGACATTGCCGCCGGTTTCGACGAACTGAGGGCATGGGCAACTGCGTCGGCGAACGGGGATCAGCCAAATCAAAGGATCGCCGCGCTTGCCGGACAATTGGGCCGCGCACTGAACGTTGATGGTGTGCTGGTCGTGCAGGGGCGGGGTGAAGAACCAAGCAATTGGGACTATTTCAAAATGGGTGCGACCATCATGTGGAGCAGTTTCTCGGACTACGTCCTATGCAGTGCTCGGGGTGACCTATTTGAATCAGCGAGCGGAAGAATCGTTTGGCGTAGCGAGAAAATCGACATGATCGGAATGAGTTATTATGGAGATCAATCTTGCCTCGCCATCGCAGAGGGGATGTTGCCGACGCTGTTCTCTACTCTGCCGCGGGCACTCTCAACACAGTGATGGTGGTTTCAAGTGCTTGCAACACGTCTGGAACAGTTAAAAAGCTATACGAAGCCGCCTTTTAATCCTCAATTGACTTCGTCATTCAGGCTGGAGAACCACATATAGCCGTCGTAGAGGCGCTCTTTGAAATAGACGAAGAGGAATATTCTGTTTGACTCAGCGTTGAGCTCACCACTCCTGCTGTTGTCGGCCGATACGGTGCCTTTTTCGTAGTAGTAGGTCCACGTTTCTCTCGGTTCCGCATCAATTGGTAGCATGGTGTTGCCCATGCCGGTGGGTTCACCAATGACGGTCCTTACATCGTCTCGGTTCGAAATGCCGATTTGGAGCGGGTGGTCCAGTGCCTGTACGGGAGGACGATTACCGGCGGAATAGCTTATGGATGGTCCAGCGGCACGAACATCTCCTGGCGGCGTCGCCTGTGCTCGCGCACGTAATCCTTGATGATCGTATAGCCGCCGGTGAACCCATGCTCGTCCCGAAGCCGCTCGAAGACCCGCTTGGCCGTGTGACGCTGTTTGCGATGAACCGCCTTATCCGCTTCCAGCCACGCGTCGATAATCTCGGTGAGCCCATCCAGCTTGGGTCGCTTGATCGCCTTCTCGCGTCGGTACCCCGGCGGCGACGAAAACGACAGCATCTTGCGAACACTGTCACGCGATATGTCAAAATGACGCGCTGCCTCCCGCTGGCTCATGCCCTCACTACAGGCCAGACGGACCTTCCGGTACGCTACCGGGTTTTCTTCCCAAAGCCACATGACGTCCACATTCAAGCGAGAACTGGGTGTCACACCTGCACGATTGCGTGGCAAGCAAGCCCCTTAGAACGCCAATTAGAGCCCAAACTAGTTTCTCTATATCTGCCTTCAAAGCGTCAGATTCTAAAACGCCGATTTCTGAAATAGGAACGGACGTAATTGCCACATAGTCCGCGCATTCCAGAGATCCAAAGCAGCCATAGTGGGTTGAATGGAAAAGAGCCTGGACGGAAGCGGCGGCTATGCCTCCCCCTACCGCGATGCGCCCCTCATCGTTGTAAACCCCTCGCGTCGCTTCCGTCCATCGTTTCACCTCAACAAAACAGGGAGTTGAGCAATGTTACATCAAACCAAGCGCGGAACTCTTTTAACAATCGTCAGTCTTTATCTTTTTCTCGCCTTCTTTACACCGTTTAAGTCGTCCTTAGCGGCGGAAGAAAACTATATAGCAGGAGGATTGGGTGTCAGCGGTTACGATCCGGTCTCCTACTTTGTCGATGGGGCTCCGATCATAGGCAACGATGCGTTTGCCGCCGAGTACGACGGTGTTGTCTATCGTTTTGCAACTGCCTCCAATCGCGAGCGCTTTCTTCGTAACCCATCGTCCTATGTACCGGCATACGGTGGATTTTGCGCCTTTGGCACGGCTATGGGGCGTAAGTTCTCTGGCGATCCAACCGCATGGAAAATTGTTGATGGCACCCTTTATTTGAATCTCAACAAGGATGTTCAGAAGACCTGGCTTGAAGACGTGCCTGAGTTTATCAAAGGCGCAGACCACAATTGGCCGCTCATTCGACCAATTGCAGATGTCTCATTGGAAGCGTCGCCACCCAACAATATCACTCTGGGCGCACTGTAGTATCTAGGGTGTGAACCCAATTCAATGTCTTGATTTTACCTAAGCAGGTGTGATTCACAGCCTCTTTTATTGGAGGCAAGAGTGGCACGGTTTGATTTGACAGATGAGGAGTGGTCGGTGATCGGCCCACTTCTTCCCAAACAGGGGCGCGGTCCTCAGCGTAAGGATGACCGTCAGGTCTTGAACGGTATCTTCTATATTCTGCGCACGGGTGCCCCATGGCGGGACTTACCGGAGCGTTACGGCCCGCGGACCACGGTCTATAACCGCTACACCCGATGGGGTGAGCGGGGTGTATGGCAAGGCATTTTCGATGCTCTTGCCAAGCAGTGCGAGGACAGTCTGATCTTCATTGACAGTTCCATCGTCAAGGCTCACCGCGCAGCGGCAGGGTCAAAAAAGGGGGCTTGGCAGAAGGTATTGGACGCTCACGCGCGGGTCGCACAAGTAAGGTTCACGCGGCCGTAGATGCCAAGGGCCGCCCGCTCCGGCTGGACATCACCGGCGGGCAGGTCCATGACAGCCAAGCCATGGGCTCTTTCCTGGATTGGGAAAAGGCCCCGCTCGCCATCGTCGCTGATAAGGCCTATGGCACCGCCAAAATCAGGCAGCAGATCGCCGATGAAGGAGCGCTGGCTGTCATTCCTTCAAAGAGCAACGCGCGTCATCCTATCCCGCACGATCCAAACCTCTATGCCCAAAGGACCATCGTCGAGCGGTTCTTCTGCAAGATGAAAGACATGCGCCGATTAGCAACGCGCTTCGAGAAATCAGCCAAAAACTTCCTCGCAATGATCCAACTCTTCGCCATAAGATGCTGGATCAATTGAGTCCACACCCTAGTTGAATACCCGTTGGAGTAATGCCGTCCCGGAGTTCTTTCGGGGCGGCTCTCCTTTGTCAGTAAGTTAAGGCATATTCGCTACATTTTGCGTTACGCTAACGCTAACTTACGCCGACCCCTCCAAAAACGACGCGATTGCATCTACCCAGGCTTCCGGCTGCTGGTCCATAATGTCGATGCCGCCGCCCTGCAATTCCACGAACTCGAAATCAGGCCGCATGCGGTGCGTCCACTTGGCGTGCTCGTAAATCTGATCGCCGGTGTTGGTGAGGATCAGGGTGCGCTGCGTGATCTTGGGGATGGCGGCGTTGTGGTCGTACTTGAACGCAGCATAGTGGCCGTACCAGAACGGACCGCGGCCCATCAACTTCTCGACCGTGTAGCGGGTGATGCGTTGCGCATCCACGCCCTCTCCATAAGCATTGAAGCGGGTCATAAAGCTCTCAGCCAAATGGCTGCCATCCGCTTTGTATTCGTAATTGATTTCTGCGCGGTCGACGAAGTCGAGAAATCCTTGGCGTTCTTCCTCTTCCAACGGCAAGGGGCCAGCGAGGATGAGATTGTTCACACGCTCGGGAAACTGCAGGGCCACTTCCGTCGCCACTAGGGCGCCGGTGTGATGGCCAAGAACGTCTGCTTGCTCCAAGCCGAGATGGTCGAGCACGGTAACGATAGCAGGCGCCCAATCCTCCACCCGGGGGACAAAGTCCGTCGGGTCCGAATTGCCGAAACCCGGCGTGTCCACACCGATGGCACGAAAACCGCGGGCAGCAAGGAGCGGATACACCGTGTCAAACTGTCGTGACGACATGGGTGCCTGATGGCATAGCACCAACGGGCGCCCTGAACCGGTGTCCTGAAAGTGCACCAGACCATACGGGCCATCGGCATAGTCACGGCGGATGCCCTTCATGCCGCGCATGTTGGCAACTGGTGCGTGGATCGGCACAACGCTGGCCAGCGCACCAGCGCCGACCAAATGCATGACCCGTCTACGCGACCATTTCAAAGCAGCTTTCTTGGTCATCTCTCGTTTCCTTTTTCCATCGAATCCCCTGGAGTTCCGCAGAGATTCTCAAGTCAGTCACATTATGTTAAGGTTTTTCAACCACATTCGAGAGTGAAACCGTATCGTGCTGAAAAACCGAGGGTGTCCGCGAGCGGGGGGATATGTCCGACCTAGCTGACGATGTTGCGCTCAATGACGTCGAAGTCGAGATCGTTGTGGTCCTCGGCGCCTCTACCCTGCGCCTCAATCAAATCCTCCAGCTTGGCCGGGGTGCCGTGGTGGAACTGGAAAGCGGCCCCAATGACCAAGTCGAGGTCTATGCCAACGATATTCTTATTGCCAAGGGTGAAGTGGTCATCACCGGCGGGGACGTGCTTGGCGTGGCCATCACCGAGGTTCTGAAATCGGTCTACACCACCGGTTAGAAATGGGTATTTGCCCACCTTCCCCTTGCAACCTTGTAATTCGGCACCACATTCACCCATATCCAGAGGTGTGATACATAGCGCACCATTGATTGCCGACAGCCGAGGTTGCTTCATGATGTCCGCCACAATGCCACATTTTTTCTTGCGCGCCTTATGGTCCGTTCTAATCGTTGGTGCACTGGTAGGTCCTCTTCATATCGGTTCCGCGCGTGCCATCGATCTCGAGACCGCCATTTGGTACTACGAGCGTAATCAGTGGGTGCCCGCTTTTCTCGATTTTCAGATTCTCGCCGCTGAAGGGGACCCGGTTGCCAAAACGTATATGGGCAGGATGTTCCGCCGGGGATGGGGTGTTGAAAAAAATTTGGTAGAAGCGGAACGATGGTTAAGAGAAGGCGCCGAGGGCGGCGTCCCCATCGCCCATCACCGGCGTGGCTGGATGTATGCCCGCGGAGAAATTGGTGACACCAGAGATAATGTCAATGCAGTCAAACATTGGAAAATTGCTGCCGAAAGTGGTCTTTCCCTCGCTCAGATGGATCTGGGTGTGATGTACTGGAATGGAGTCGGAGTCCAAAAGGATCTTATTCTTGCCTATACATGGCTATCCCTTGCATCTCAGGATGAAGAACTGTTATCGGCCAAACAGAATCTCGATAACCTCGCCGAACAAATGACGCAGCCAGATATCACCCAGGCCAAATCATTAGCCGAACAGATTGAAGCGGAAATTAATTCCAAATCCTGAGGTCTGTGCCACCACAGCACCGTGATTAATAGGAAGATGTAAAACACCCTCGTCTGACCTAGGTCAATGCGCCGTAAAGGTCCATAATCCAGAGTCCAGTTTTGGAGTCGTCCGCAATCAAGTGGAGGTCTAAGCCATGTTCATGAAATCCATTTACCTGGCTCTGAGCGGTGAGACGGAAGCGGATGCGGCTGCCAAAGCGGGCTTCACGCTTGCCAAATCCTTTAACGCGCATATCACCGGCAGCGATACGGTGGCCGAAACCGGGCCGTTTCTCGATCAAACCGGTGTCGGCATGATGGCCACTTATTATGAGGAACTTTATCAAACGGCGGAAAAGGTGCAGGCCCATAAAAGGTCCGTTGCCAGCGAGCTGTTTGAGAAGGTTCGTGAAAGTCAAAACGTCCCTCTCACGTCGACGCCAAGTAAGGATAAGGCAACCTGCCACTGGCATGCCCATGACGGTGATCCCAGTGTGGTTGCCCGTCTCGGCCGTTTGGCTGATGTCATCGTTTTGGCCTGTCCCGGGGAACGTTCATCCTTTGCCGATCTGCGCACCCTCGAACAGGCGGTGTTCGACGCCCGCCGGCCTGTGCTGATGATCCCCAATAACGCAGATCTCGATCCCGCTGCACCCGTGGTTGTCGGCTGGAACGGAAGTGCCGAAGCGGCACGTGCGTTGATCAATGCGATTCCCCTAATATCCAAGGCGGGTAAGGCACTATTGGTACAGGTGGGTGAGTTCGAAACCGGCGCGACACCGCTGGCCGATGCCGAAGCCTATCTTTCTCTTCATGGCATTGCTGTTGAATCCAAACACTTGGAACGGGGCAAGGAGCCGGTGGCCGACACGTTGCTGACTGAATGCAAGGCCCTAGGTGCTGGTTGTCTGGTCATGGGCGCTTACACCCACAACCCCTGGCGGGAATTGGTGCTTGGAGGTGTCACTCAAAACATGATCAAGCACGCACCCCTCCCCATCTTCTTTGCCCATTGAGACTTTTGTTCGGGCCTGATTGTTTGCTGCACCGGTCGGGTTTATTCTTGGATCATCTCATCTCAATGCGTGATCCAAGGACTGCACCATGCCCACACGTCTCAGCCATGACCTCGCCATAGACGCCACCCGGGATGAAGCCGCCCGGCAAGGGTTTGTCACCAGTATGCGTCAGTTCGTTCTGGGTGACATCGCCGGCAATATGCGCACGGTCTATGACCGCCGCGTCCTGCCGGCGTTTGAACGTACCCACGGCCGTGAACCAAAAGATGGTCCGGAAATTCATAAAGCCATGAAACCGGACACCTTGTTCAAGTTCTATTCAGCGGTACGCAACAGCACCCAGGAACTGGTTTGGCGTTCCGTCCTGCCCGGCATCGATCGGTCGAGTGATGAATTGGCGTCAAAAACGGCAACTCTCAACGATGGCGACAGCACGTTGCATTTGGATCCCGATTTTGAAACCCCGCGCTACATTAGTGCACTTGATGTCCATCTTATGCCTGGCTGCTATCACACCGAACGGTTCGATGGTGATGTTGCCCAAGGGGCCCTATACGACAACGGTCTGTCGGTTTTTCTCATGGGTTATCTGGGCCCGGAAATGGATGACACCGGCCGGTCCACCTCACAATTCCTCAAAGCGCGGTTTCCCGATTTCGCGCCAAAGACAATGATCGACATCGGAGCGACAGTCGGTTTCAACACACTCCCGTGGCTGGAGGCGTGGCCCGACCTGGAGATCCATGCCATCGATCCGGGCGCACCCAACGTGCGCTACGGCCATGCTCGCTGCAAGGCCATGGGTCATCCCATCCATTGGCATCAGATGAACGGTACCGATCTTAAGTTCGACGACAACAGCGTCGATATTGTCTGGTCGGCCATGGTGCTCCATGAAATGCCCATGACCGACGTGGCAAGAGTGTTCGAAGAAAGCTTCCGTGTTCTCAGACCCGGAGGTTTGATGATCCATATGGAACTTCCTTTGAACGCAGACGTTCCGCCATACGAGCAGTTCTATTTGGATTGGGACGCCTATTACAACAAAGAGCCGTTCTATAAATCCTTGCGTGATCTCGATGTGCGCCAGACTGTGCTCGAGGCAGGATTCGACGAAGACAAGTTCGTCCGCTTTATCATTCCAAGCATGCACAATCATGGTGCCGACGCGGTGCTGGAGGCAGCCCAGGAAGACGCCGATCGTGTCGAAGGCAATGTGGGCAAACTTCAAGGCGGCCTGAAGTGGTTTACGTTCGGCGCGTGGAAGTAATCACACTTCAATATTCTGACTTAGCTGTATGGCCTAGCTGTACACCGCGTCCATGGCTGCTTCCACCAGGGGCAAGCCGCAGGGGCCGGGTCCGACGCCCTGATGCATGACGTTGTGGCTGTAGCCGAACCCCAGCTCTTTATCCGGATCGGCGAAAGCGAAGGATCCACCGGCGCCGATGAATCCGAAGCAGCGGTCGCCCGGTCCCATGGGTGTAGCCGGCGGGCAGTTCATCTCGAACCCGGTTGAGAAGCGCATCTCCAAACCATTGATGAGGTCTTTGTCCCTGACGGTTTGTTCTTGCGCCAATTGCAACGCCTCCTGAGACAACACCGTCACGCCATCCAGAGACCCGCCGCGGGCCAAAGCGCCGTACAAACGTGCCATAGACCTGGCATTGGTGTGGCTGGTGCCGGCACCGTTCTCCGCTTTGCGCCATGCGTTGGTATTGTAGGTCTCGT
Organism: Rhodospirillaceae bacterium; assembly: GCA_965207985.1. GTDB lineage: Bacteria > Pseudomonadota > Alphaproteobacteria > Rhodospirillales > Rhodospirillaceae > CBDBND01. The sequence goes on from CBDBND010000035.1 coordinate 144,800, forward strand.
CCGGATCCCGTCCTTTCATACTGAGGGCGAACGGGCTGTCGGGATTCTCTTCTATCAGCCGGGCAAACAAGGTGGGGTCCGACTGATACACAGTGGCGAGCCTTGGCATGACCGCGTCGGGGACGGCGAAATGCCAATGGAGTCCCAACGGCTGCGCCAGTTCTTCTTGGAAAAACTGTGCCAGCCGCCGGCCGCCGTTGACCCGGGCACACAACTCACCGAGCAAATAACCCTGGGTCATGTTCTGATACCCCAGCTGCGATCCCGCTTCCCAGTTGGGAGCCGTCGCCTCGATGGCCGCGATCATGGTGTCCCAGTCGTTGACCGTTCCCGGCTGTAAGTCTGCGCCCACATAGGACACACCGGCAGTGTGGTTGAGCACATGGCGAACGAGAATGGTCTCCTTGCCGTTGGCGCCGAACTCAGGCCAGTACGCCGAAACGGGTTTTTCGATATCGATGAGTCCCTGGTCCGCCATCCTTAAGGTCAGCACCGCGCCGATGGATTTGGACACGGACCAACAACAACACAGAGTGTCTTCCTGCCACTCTCGCTCTTCGGCCACGTCCGCATAACCGCCCCACAGGTCAACCACCAATTCCCCGTCGACCATCACCGCACAACTGGAGCCCACGTCTCCCTGCTCACCCCTCTGGGTGAGATTTTCTTTAAATACGTCGGCAACGCGCTGAAACTTGGATTCACAGGTGCCAAACACCTGGGGCGCTTTGCCTTCAAGGAAAGGGTTGAGGTCGGTCACGGCAATCAAGTCTCTCTCTTACATTTTCTCTATTAAGCGGGCGCCGGTGTGGGCGGCATGACGGATTCAAGGCTGAGGCCGAGACTCAAAAGGTCCCGGTCGGCGCCGATGGCACCGTCAATTTCAATACCGATGGGTAATCCTTCATTCGACAGCCCGGCGGGAATGGAAAGACCGGGCCCGCCCCAGAGAGTTGCCGGGCTGGTGTTTTGGATGTTCAGCCACACGCCGTTGGGCACGGTCTCACCTTCAATGATCATGTCGCCGTTGATGTTGAGTTCGATGCCTGCGGTCACCGGCGCAGTCGGAAACAGAACCGCATCCAAACGGTGATCTTTCAAATAGGCCTCAAAGGTCCTTTTCAGTCGGGGCATGGCCCCAACCATGGTCTCTCGATAGGACTGAAGAATGTCATCGGTGGGCGCAAGATAAGGTTCGAGCCAACCTCGAATGAAAGGATTGGCGATCTGCGCGGCAAGCGTCTCAAAAGCAACGCTGGTGTTTCGCTCCTCAAGATAGGTCACCATGTCGGCGCGGAACGCGCCGCCCAAGGTGATCAAACTGGTTTCTTCCACCAAGGCGGCCAGGTCTGGAATGTCGTGCTCGACAAAAACAACGCCTTCGCTCTGCAACGTTGAGATGATTTCTTCCAACCGTGTTGCCACGGCGGAGGAAAGATTGTCCTGAAACACGGCCTTGGGCAGACCCAGGCGTACACCTCTTAATGACTTCGCTGTTACAGGTGCCGGATCATCTGCAATGACACCGTCGATCAAAGACACATCGGCCACAGTTGTCGCCATGGGGCCGCAGGTATCTCGCGATAACGCAAGGGGCACGATACCGTCACTGGGAACCCGGTCTTGAGTCGGCCGCAAACCAGCAATGCCACAATAAGCCGCCGGGGTGCGGATAGACCCTGCCGTATCGGTGCCGAGCGCTGCGGGTACCAGGCGCCCTCCCACAGCGGCAGCCGAGCCGCCGCTGCTGCCGCCCGGAACATGATCCGTTTTATAGGGGTTGCGCACCCGTCCGAAGGTAGGATTGTTGCTGGTGCCGCCCCCCGCAAGTTCGTCCATGTTGAGCTTGCCGGCGATGACCGCGCCAGCATCGACGAGGCGCTGGGTCACCGTGGCGTTGCGCTGCGGACGGTAGGTTCTCAGCGCCGGCGTGCCGCCTGTGTTCGGGTAGCCAACCGCTTCGATGTTGTCTTTCAACGCAATGGGCACGCCGTGCAGCGGACCCAAAGTGTCTCCGCGCATCACTGCATAGTCCGCTGCCTGGGCCGCACCCAAAAACGCATCGGGCAAAAAGGTAATGTAGGCTTCCAAGTGTTGCCCGGCCTGAACACGGTCGATCACCATATTCGCCACATCGACGGCCGACACATCACCGGATTTAATGGCGCTGGCGATTTCGACGGCGGTGAAGGGTAGGGGATCATCCGACGGGACACTCTCCCCCATAGCAAATGCATGATTTGTCGGTGCAGACACCGTACTGGCACCCAATATCGCCATTCCTTTCAACACCGATCGACGTTTCATGGCACTTTCACTCTTTCGTAGGTCCGCAATCACCCTCGACCTGCCCGCCTATAGTTCTCTAACATTGGCGCAATAACAAACGCTCATTTTTACGGGATGAAAGAGGGGACGCCGCCATGGCCATGAAGCTGTTTTATTCGCCCATCCACGGCTTCATTCACAAAGTGCTGGTGGTGGCTCACGAAGCCGGCGTGTGGGGTCAGCTGGAGTTTGTTCCCGTCTATCCGGTACAGGACGGCTACTCCATCGCTGCCATCAATCCTTTACACAAAGTGCCAACCCTGGCGCTGGACGACGGCACGGTGTTGTACGGCAGTCAGACCGTTGTCGAGTTCTTGGACGCCCAATCGACCACGGACAAACGGTTGTATCCTCCTGAAGGGCCGGCCCGGTGGGATGCGGTGCGCCGGCTCGCCCTTGCCGACACTTTATTTGAGGTCACCGTTGTGATGGCCTTGGAGCGTTTGGAAAAACCACCGCGGGAAATGGTGTTCAAATGGAACTGGCCCAAAGTGGTGCGCGCCGTTAATCAAATGGAGGAAGACGCCGCCAAAGGGTTCGAGGCGTTCGACATCGGCCAGGCGTCGGCCTTGCACGGCCTGTCCTATCTTGACCGGCAAACCAGCCGCGGTCTGCATCCACCGGTCCCGGAAGGGTGGAACTGGCGCGACGGCCGCCCGGCGCTGACGGCGTGGTGGGACGACGCCATTCAACGCCCGTCGGTGCTAAGTCACTTCAACAAAGAATACGAAGGCGAAGACAGCGCCGAATACTGTCAGGCCAAAGTGGCGGAGGTGCTTCGCGCCCAAGGCAAGCCCGCGCCCGATGAACCGAAGCCTATTCCCGTCGACTTCGTTCCACCCGGCGATTGAAGAAGAAAGAAATAGCTATGGCCAACTCCCCGTACCCTTTGCTGTCATCTCCTTTCAAACTAGGGCCCGTAGACCTACGCAACCGGGCCGTCATTCCGGGGCATTCCATGGTGCATGGAGACTCGGGAGGATTGATCACCGACCGCTACCGCACATACCTGGCGGCGCGGGCGAAAGGCGGCGCGGCAATCGTCGGCATTGAGTCCGCGCCCGTCCATCCCGACTCCCTCACTTGGATTGGCCAAGTGGAACTGTGGAAGGACGAGATCGTCGAGTCTTTGGCGGCAACCGCCAACGATGTTCATGACGCCGGATCGAAGTTGTCCATCATCCTTTGGCATGGGGGACACAACGTGTCCTACCGGCGCGGTTCGCCGGCCATGGCGCCGTCGGTCAAACCTTCAGTACAGATTGGCGAAATACCACGTGCCATGTCCGCACAAGACATCAAGGACATCATTCCGTTTTATGCTAACGCTGCGAAACGCTGTGCCACCGCAGGTTTGGATGTCATTGAAGTGCAAACGGCGTCCGATTACCTGCTCGGGTCCTTTCTCAGCCCGCAGCTTAACACCCGCGCCGATGCTTATGGCGGCTCCGTCGAGAACCGCTGCCGGATCGTGTTGGAGATTCTCGAAGGCATTCGCGCCGTCCTGCCCTCAAACGTGGCGCTCGGCATCCGCACGTCCATCTACCACGCCATTCCCGGCGAGCCCGACGGCTACACCATCGACCACTCGTTACCGAACATGGAACACATCGCCGCCAGTGGATTGATCGACTATCTCAGCGTCATGAGCGGGTCCAACACCAACTTCGCCGAAACCATTGCTCCCATGACCTATCCGAGGCCACAGATTGCCGAACAGGCGGCCAAGTTCAAACAAGCGTTGGATATCCCCATCACGGTGACTGGCCGCGTGGTGACGCCGGAGGAAGCGGAAGCCATGCTCGCCAACGATCAGGCGGATCTCGTCGGTCTGGCGCGGGCGTTTATCGCCGACCCCGATTGGATGGCGAAAGCGGAACGGGGCGACGCCAATCGCATTCGTTTGTGCACCGGCTGCAATCAGGTGTGCCTGGGCTTTGCCGGGCGCGCGTTACCGGCCGGCTGCAATATCAATCCTGAAGCCGGGCGGGAGATCGAACTGCCGCCTCTCCAACCGGCGAAAGACAAGAAACAGGTTGCCGTTATCGGCGGTGGTCCTGCTGGCCTGGAATGCGCCCGGGTTGCAGCGGAACGAGGACATTCCGTCACCTTGCATGAAGCCTCCGATCAACTCGGCGGCGCTTTGCGGCTCGCCGCATCCGCTCCCCATCGCGATGAAATGGGGTCCACCATCGACTGGTGGGAATCGGAGCTCACTCACTTGGGCGTGGACATCAAACTCAACAGCCACGTTGAGTCCGAAGACGATCTCGGTGCCGATGATGTGGTCTGGGCTGTCGGTGCCGAAGCGGCCTCCATGTGGCAAATGCGATTCCGTCCGAGCTTGACCAATGGCATTCCGGGAACGGAGAGCCTACCCCATGGCCGAGACGTTTTGTCCGGCGCAGCGTCCGTGTCCGGCAAGGTTCTGGTCATCGACGAAGAAGGCAACTTGCCCGCACTCAATCTGGTGGAAACTTTGGTCGCGAACGATGATGTCTCGGAAGTCACCATCGCCACCAACAGTCCTTTACTGGGTATGCCGGATTTGTTCATCACCGGTGAGTTTGCCCTGTTCGCCGCCCGGCTTAGACAGGCAGGAGTGACCATCATACCCGGCGTGTTTATCGACCGGGTTGGCAATAACGTGGCGACGACCACCGAAGGAGACAGCCTGGGTCCGTTTGACTCGATTGTGTTGTCCCTAGGCGCGGCGTCCAATCCGGTGCCGGACAACGCCAAGTCCATCGGCGATTGCATTGCCCCGCGGGATCTGTGGGCGGCGGTGCAGGACGGCGCCCACATGGGGCGCGCGCTCTAACGCTTTAAGAGCTTAGGTCTTCCACTTCTACGCCGGCGGGGAAATTCTCCAGCCGGGTAAAGATGAGTCCCGCTATGGCCAGCGGCACGACCCCCAGTACCGTAAATGTCCAGGTCCAGCCCATCACAGGCACGGCGGCGGTGACCATCAACGGGGCCAGCAGAGACGCCGTGGTCACGGCCAGAGACCCCACCGAAGCGGACGCGGTCGCCCGCAAACGGGTTGGAAAGATCTCACCCACCATGGGCATGCGCATGCTTTCGGAGGCAAAGAAAAACATCGATGACACACCGAGGCCGATCACCAGCATCAAGGAGGACTCAAACATCCACAACGTGATACCGAGACAGATTGCGCCCAACCACTGCCAAAGAATCACGGTGTTACGCCGGGTGAGAACAAATTCTCCAATATAGGAAGCAAGAATATAGCCGATGGCGGCAATGCCCCAGGTCCAGGCAAGCAGTCCGGCGGCTTCCGCTTCCGGCACCCCTCGGTCTTGCAACATAAACGTCGGCAGAAAATAAGTGATACCGGCTATAGCAATATTGGCGCACACCGTGCCGACAAAACAGATGACGGTACGAGCGCGCAGCTGCGGCGCAAACAACTCACCCATATGGTCCGTAACGGAGCGTTTTGATCCCGCATCCGCTTGTTGAGACGTTTTTTCGAAACGGTCCGTTTCTTTGAGCATGCGGCCGAGAATCAACGCCAAGGGAATAACAAAAAATGCAGGATAAAACGTGGCGCGCCAGCCGAACTGTTCCAATAGACCGGACGCCAGTATGGCAGCGACGGAAAAGCCGATGACGTAACCCATCTGAAGCCAAGCAGACATCATGCCGCGATACCGGGCCGGAACCACTTCGATGACGATGGTCGCGGTGATGGGATAGAGACCGGCGGCGATGGCAAAACCCAACACGCGGAACAGGGTCAAAACATTGATAGTGCCCGCCAGGGCATGGCAGCCGACGAAAAAGGCTGACAGCACCATCATGATAATGAACATGCGCCGCCGCCCAATGAAGTCGGTCAGGACGCCAGTGATAACCACTGAGACACTGGCAACCGCAAAAGACAGCGACAGTATGAAGCCGATGCGGTCCAGACCGATGTCAAACTCTTCGATGATTCCCGGCACAGCGTAGGAAAACAGCGCCAGATCCATGGACGACAGGGTGACCGCCACCAAACAGATCAAAAACATACGCAAGGGGTGGCCGCGCACGGCGGCGACAAAGGCGCGCGGTGAGAAGCCCTCCTTTATCTGGGTGGCTGTAGACATCAATGGTTTCCCCTGCCGATTTCACCTAGCGCCGGCGCGCCCACTCTGCCTGCAAACGGTGCGGGACGCAAAGCGTGCCATTGAAGAAACAATCGTTCACTGGTGGAAAAATGATGTTTGGGGCCTTTCGCTTCCCGTTCCAACCGCTCATGATTAGGCCATAAATCAAATAAAGGGGGGCCACCATGGGGCGCAAATTCGCATGGACTTGTTTCACATCCGCAGCTGCGGTTCTGTTCGCATTCACCACCTATGCCGCTGAGGTTTCCATAAACACCGGTGCCGTTTTCAAGGACTGTGCCGATTGTCCGGAGATGGTGGTGATCCCGCCCGGCGACTTTGTCATGGGGTATGACGGCGGTGTCAGCGACGAACGCTATGAAGGACCGGTGCGTAATGTTTCCATCGGCTATGCCTTCGCCCTAGGCCGCGTGGAAGTCACCCAGGCCCAATATGCGCAGTTTGTTGAGTCTACCGGTCATGTCTCCGGCCGGGACTGCGCCATTTGGAACGGGGAGACCTGGTATCACACGCCGGGCACGGACTGGCGCGATCCCGACTACGGCCGGCCGCCGGCTGACAACGAACCCGTCGCCTGTGTCACCTGGCGGGACGTTTATGCCTACACCTTGTGGCTGACCGCCAAGACAGGACAGCCTTATCGTCTGCCGACGGAAGCGGAATGGGAATACGCCGCCCGCGCCGGCACCACCGGTGAATACACCTGGGGCGACGACCCCGACGGCGGATGCCAAGTTGCCAACCATTACGATCAGGCGGGAAAAAGTCCCAACATTCCTCATGTCCCTGTTAACTGTGATGACGGTTTTCCCAGTGTGGCGCCGGTTGGTTCTTTGGACCCCAATGACTTCGGTCTCTACGACATGACCGGCAACGTATGGGAGTGGACGGCGGACTGTTACATCATGCCGATCCCTCTCGAGCCCACGGACGGCAGCGCGGTGCAAAAGCCAGGCCTCTGTGACCGGCGTGCCGTCAAAGGTGGCGCATGGTCGTCTGCGCTGTCCTGGCAACGGCCCACCTTCCGCGGTCGCGATCCTGAAGACCGCATCAGTCACATTTTCGGTTTTCGCGTTGCCCGCGATCTGACAACAGGGGATTGATGTCATGACCCGTGGTGTGATTGCCGCGATCACTTTGCTGATCGCAGCGCTGTACGCATCCGCATACGCTGAGGAGATTTCGTTCCATCCGGGTGCGATTTTTTCCGACTGCGCCGATTGTCCCGAGATGGTGGTGATTCCTCCTGGCACATTCATGATGGGCTACGACGGCGGTGTCAGCGAAGACCGTTATGAGGGCCCGCCTCACGATGTGACCATCGGCTATAGCTTTGCTTTTGGGCTGGTTGAAATCACCACCGCACAGTTCCGTGTCTTTGTCGACGACACTGGCCACAGCGCTGGCACCGACTGCCGTATGTGGACCGGCGAAACGGTGGAACATGTCGAAGGGAAAGACTGGCGTGACCCAGGTTACGGAAGGCCGCCGGGCGATAACGACCCAGTGGCCTGCGTCGATTGGCACGACGCCAAGGCCTTTACGGCGTGGCTTTCGGAGCAGACCGGTCAGTCTTACCGTCTGCCGACGGAAGCGGAATGGGAATATGTCGCCCGTGATGGCGGCGCGACGGACTGGGTTTGGGGCAATGATCCCGAAGCCGGCTGCGCCGTCGCCAACTACTACGACCAAGCCGCCGCCGGTCTGCGCCCATGGGATCCGGCGGCTTGTAACGATGGCCATCCCATTGTTGCGCCTGTTGGATCGCTGGCTGCCAATGGGTTCGGTGTGCACGATATTACCGGCAATGTCTGGGAATGGACGGAAGACTGTTACGTGGTGCCCTACGGCGTTCAGCCCACCGACGGCTCCGCTCACCAAGTTGATGGCCCCTGCGACCGACGCGTTATGCGCGGGGGTGCCTGGCATTCCCGCGCTACCTGGCAGCGCCCGTCCTTCCGCGGCCGCGATCCGGAAGATTTCGTCACCCAAGTGTTCGGTATCCGGGTTGTCCGGGACCTGCCGTAAGGCGGTGTGAATGAAAGCGGCGTTGTTGCACGGCCCGTCCGACCTGCGCCTTGTCGATATCGACAAGCCGGAGCCAGCACCCGATGAAGTGATCGTCCGTGTGGTCTGTTACGCGCCCTATGGTACGGATCTCGGCGCCTATAAAAACGAAACCGGAAAGTACATCAAAGACTATCCCACCGGCATTGGTGCCGACTTTTCCGGAGTCATTGAAACCGTTGGCAGTGCCGTGCGCGGCTTTGAGGTCGGCGACCGGGTATCGGCTCTGGCCATGGCCCACTGCGGCCAATGCCGTAATTGCCGCGCCGGCAAAACCAATCTTTGTTTGGATGAGTCGTTCCTTAACGCACCCCGCCAAGTCGCCTGTCAAACGTATACACCCGTGATGGCCCGCAAACTGGATAAGTTGCCCGATGCCGTGACCTTCGAGGACGCCGCCATGCTGGGCGGTATTGTCGATGCGCTGAACGCCTTCGACATGATGAAACCCTTGGTGGGAGAAACCATTGCCATCGTCGGCGTCGGCGCCATGGGCTGGGGCGCCGTCGGCGCTGCCAAGGCTGCAGGCCTGCGGGTGATTGCCGTCGGCGGTACAGGCAAGCGCTCCCAACTGGCTAAGGCTGTCGGTGCAGACCATCTCGTACCAATCGCAAAACACGACGAAGACGTAGCGGAAAAGGTATTGGCCCTCGCGCCTGGTGGCGTCGACTGTGTGATGGAAACATCGGCGAGCGATTGGGGCGTGGCCCAGTGTTTCCCCATTGTCGCGCCGGGTGGGAGGATTGCCATTACCGGTGCGCCTGCGCCGCTGCCCATAACGCCGTGGCAGCTAGTCCACAAAGAAGTGGCCGTGTTCGGTGTGCGTGCGGGGCATCATCAGGCTCTCGCCTTGAAGCTGATCGCTGACGGTAAGATCGATCTCAAGCCGTCTATCACCCATCGCGTTGGGCTCGACGAGGCGCCAGAGATTTTCACACTGCTCACCGGACCCGAGTCCAAAGACGCGGGCCGGGTGATCATCAACGTCACCGATCCCTAACCGCGGAGATTGATTATGAAATCAACCGTTGGTCCCATCGATATTGAAACTCTGCCTTGGCAATCCCTCGGTGAGCATGGACTAAAAAGAAAAATTTTGAGTCACGACCCGGACACCGGCGCGGTTACTCAATACGTCCATATTCCCGCCAATTGGAAAGGCGGCGGCGTGGCGCATTTCCACACCTGTTTCGAAGAAGCCTTCATCATCGAAGGGGACGTCACTTTGAACGGCGGTCGTGATCGTTTGGTCGATGGCTCATATTTGTATCGCCCGGCCAACATCGTCCACGGTCATGACGAAGGGGCCGATCAGGGCTGCACTTGCATCATCCGCATGGGCGCGGAAATGGATTTCAACCTGGTGCACGAACCCGAGTCCGACGAGGAATATCCGCTCGAACCCATAACCGACCCGCGTGGTCATGTGCTGCATCTCAAGACGCCGGACATAGAGTGGGTCGAACAGGGGGACGAGGGCAACCGCTACCGCTTCAAACTATTGAGCATGGAACCCGAGACGCACGACTATACAGCGCTGTTGTCCTTGGAGCCCGGATGGTCCGGCCGGCTCAGCACCGACAGCAAACACGGCCGCGAATGGTTCTTGCTTTCCGGTTCGCAGACACGGGATGACGGCTCAACCTTTGGCGCCAATACGTATTACTACGCACCGCCCGGGACCAATCACGCTGCGGTCACCGGATCAGAGGACGGATGTGTTGTGTTAACCTGGATGCACGTGGTGTCTTAGAGCAGGGAGAATTGCCATACGCCCTCATCTTTCTCACGTGGACGGCAACACCCTGCCCTGGGTGGAAATTCTCAACACAGGGGCGGAGCGCAAACAATTGAGCGTCGATCCCGATACAGGGTCGGATACCTCTTTTGTGCGTCTTCCCAAAGAATGGAATGGACCGGCCGGTGCGCACTATCACACAGGTTTTGAAGAAGCGCTCATTCTCTCCGGTGATGTGGATCTCAACGGCAACGATCTTTTGGTGGAGGGCTCTTACCTCTATCGGCCTGGCGGCATCGTCCATGGCTGGGTGGACCATTCTTCCGGCGGGTCCGAAATCATCATCAAAATGGGCCGCACCACCGATCTCATTTCCGTCGGCGAACGGGAACACGATCACGAATACGATTATCCCGGCGCGCGCGTGGAAGACGGCCGGCCTCATATCATTCATTTGAAAACTAGAGAACAGGACTGGCAGCCCTGGCCCGGCGGACCCAATGGAGTTGATAAAAAACTCCTCAGCCGTGATGAAAGCAACGGCGCGGAAACATTACTCGCACGTTTTGCAAGCGGATTTACAGGTGCGTTTCAACTCGATCCCGCAAGCACGTGGGAATGGGTGGTGCTTGAAGGTGATGTGACCTTAGCGGATGGCACGACATTTGCCCGGTTTGGCTATAGCCACCGCCCCGCAGGGAGCGAATAGACCGTGATCGCGGCCAGTGAAAACGGCTGCACCCTGTTGATGTGGTCGGACCCGGCCTAACCTTCAGCTGTCTTCATCGAGAAACGCGTTTATCTGTTCCGCGAAGGCGACGACCGTGTCCGGGTCGGACGTTAACGGATCGCCTTTAAGGGCCAGGTCCCAATCTACTGCACCGGGAATCTTTTCGGCAATGCCGTCGCCTCGCACGAGAGTCTTGGCTTTGATCTGCGCTAACTTTTCTTCGATGGGATAGCGGTAATAGGCGGAGAAGGCCAAATGGGCCGTTGTTGCCATTTTTACTTGTTCGATAAAGGCAATGTGCATGAGCTCGGCGGGCGGCAGATCTTTTTTGCGCCGGTTGGCTTCCGTGCGTTTGAACCAGGGAAAGTAAGTGTAAAGGTCACGTAACCGGTTCCACAAAAAATGCACGTAAACACCGTTCTGATCCGGTTCCACTTCCGGTGCATGACGTTCGGCCATGGCGGTGAGGTTGTCTCCCTTTAGGATACGAACTTGACCCAGAACCATACGGCGTACCCGTTCGGGCTGAGTGGCCGCCAATTCGATGGCCACCCGTCCGCCAAGGGAGGACCCATAGACGTCGCATTGCTCAACACCGACGGCATCGAGAAAACGCCCGACCGCACCGGCGTAATAGTCCATTTCCGGTGGATCGTTTTCGGCAAACGGTGGCGCGGCCGAATCCCCCATGCCCATCAAGTCTGGCGCAATCACGGTCCGGCTCTTACTCAGGGCTTCCAACAGAGGCACCTGGATACGGGCCGTGCCTGGTCCGGGGTGGAGTAACAAAAGGGGTAATTTATTCGGAGTCGTCGTCCGAGAGATCCAATAGTGCACTTGGCCTTCGTCGAGGTCCGCAAAGGCACGTTTGATCGGCGCCATTAGGAGGTCCTCTATACGTTTGGTCTCAAACTACTGTGAAACATCGCAAACCCGCAAAAAAACTGCTCTTTTCCTCATTCAATATGGGTACGAATTAGTATATTTTTGCGCTCACTATACGAATAAACGATTATCCCGGTTGCTGAGTGACCAAGCTTTATATTGCGCTCTCTAGGTGACCGTACCTATTTTGTATTTGTCAAATAAACCAATCGGAATGACAGGGATGGGACAACAGTCTTCCGTACGCGCCCTTGAACGCGGGCTTGACATTATACAACTGCTCAACCGTCACAATGGCCTGACCGTTACCCAGGTCGGTCAATTAACGGACTTGCCGCGGCCGACAGCCTTTCGCTTGCTGCGCACTTTGGAATCCCTCGGCTATTTGTTCCGCGACACCCAAGATAAAAAGTACCGCCTGACCGCGCAGGTTCGCACGCTCAGTCATGGATACGATCAAGAGGAATGGATTCCCAAGGTGGCGCGGCCGATCATGACCGAGCTGTGCAAGAAGATTCTTTGGCCTGTCGCTTTGGGAACTATCAACGGCTCTCACATGTTGGTGAGAGACACGACCGACGAAATCAGCCCCTTTGCCATCCGGCGTCACCGGGGCGGTTTCAATATCCCGTTGCTGAGCACCGCATCAGGAACCGTCTTTCTCGCTAATTGTGATCCGCACAAGCGAGATGAGTTAATCACCTTTGCCTTGACCGAAGATTCCAATGCCTTGTCGCGCAGCGGAACAAACTTGGACTTATTCAAGCGATCTTTGGAAACCGTGAAACAAGAAGGCTATGCCTGTTTGCGTGTGGTGGAAGCCAATCACAATGCTTTGGCTGTGCCTGTGATTGTTGACGGTGAAGTCTTCGCAACTTTGTCGGCGCGATTCTACACCACAGCGATGACTTTGCAGCAGGCGGCCGAACGCTACGCGGAAGATATGATCAAGGCTGCTGATGAAATGGGTAAAGAAATCAGCCGCTGGAACGCAAGTCTGCCCGACGCGGCATAACTTTACGCTTCTGCAGGCCGGTCCGTGTCCTGCGGAAATGGCAATCGATAGGTCAACAACAAAAACAAAATTGATAAACACGCGGCTACCACCATGCTTGTGCGTGCAGTCGTTGCCGACGCTACTGCGCCCCACAGCGGGCTTCCCGCTGCGTATCCCGACATCAATATCATATTGAGAATGGCGATACCGCGTCCGCGCAATGCGTTGGGCAGAACGAGCTGGGCGGATATTTGCAATGCTGACATGACAAAGAACCAAGCTGTACCAGCGATCAAAAGAACGATCCCCATCACAATGGTCGATGTCACTACCGCAAGGCACACCAACATACTTGCGTGAATGACGATAGCGCCGAAGACGATGGTGTTGCGTGTATACCGGCTAGCCAGACGCGGATAATTAACGGCCCCGACAATGGCGCCAGCGCCGAAACATCCGAATACGATGCCGTAATCGGTCGAGTCCACAACCAGCATGGGTGTCAGGGCAAGGATGATTGATGCCACAACAAAAAAAAGACCACCACGTATGAGAATGGTCCTGAAGGCCGGTGATTGCCCGGCAAAGGCCAGTCCGGTCATGATGGCCCTGATAAATCCATCCTTTGAGGTGTCTGCCGGCTGCGGTTCGCGCCGCCACAAAAACAGGACCGCCAGTAATGGAAAATAGGACAACGCATTAATGCCGATCACGGCGGCACCACCGATAATCGGGATCAACACCCCGGCAATGCCTGGACCAAGAATTCGCGCACCATTGTTGGCGATGCTGTAAAGGCTGACAGCGAACGGCACGTTCTTGATGCCGACGATCTCCGGTACGATGGCGGACTGTGTCGGCTGATTGAGGGCAAAGCCGACGGCCAGCAAGGCGGACAGCGCCAACAGCATGGCTGGAGCGGTGTTGCCCGCATAAATGAGCCAAGCCAGCCATAGGGCGGCAACCATCATCCAAGCGTTAGCGAGAATAAGCATGCGCCGGCGGTCAAGCCGGTCGGACAAGGTGCCTGCCGCAACCATGAGGCAAACCGGGGGCAGGAAGTAGGCCGTCTGCACAAGCGACACCAAAAACGGGTCACCCCCCGTCCATTCCTTCATCAGCCAGGCGGCGGTGATGGTTTGCATCCAATACCCTAGATTGGACAGGCAAATGCCCAGCCAAACGGCCCGGAACAGCGGCATGCGAAGAAGTGACCAGATACTCTTGTTTTCTTGGGGGGAGCGGGAGTTGGTTTCCAATGTCTGCGGTTCCATTAATTGCAGGCTTTGCAGACAATCCCGGTCCGCGTGGCAGGCCAATGGTGTTATCTTAGTCGATCACTCCGTGAGCGGACAGGATCGGCCCCTTTATTGTTCCCGGCCGGTGGGCGAGACCATGGGTAAGATTTAGGCGGTGGGAGCAAACCAAAACATGTCTCAACCAAGGCGTACGACACGGCGCACGCTGCTGAAAGGGTCGGCTGGAGCCGTTGCTGGCATGGTGATGCCCTCCCGACTACGGGCGGCCGAGCGTTCAGACGTGATTATCATGGGCGCCGGATTCTCAGGTTTGAACGCCGCCATTCTGTTGGCCGACGAAGGGGCCAAGGTGACGGTGCTCGAAGCCAACAACCGGGTCGGTGGACGCGCTTTCACGGCCGACCATGTCTACGGCAAGCCAGAGTTTGGCGCTTCGCAGATCGGTCCCTACTACGCCCGCATCCGCGACATGGCCCATCGTCTCAATGTCGAGTTGGCGCAGGGCTCCAACATCAACGCCCCTTATACCTTTGCCATCGGGGATACCCTCATTCGCAAAGAAGACTGGGAAGGGCACGCCCTCAACAAAACCGTCGGCGACGAACGGGCGGTTTTGCCGTCCGCCATGCAAGGGTTCTACATGGGCCGGTACAATCCTTTCGAAGGGTTCGATGACTGGCTTGAGCCGGAGGCGGCCAGGTTCGATATTCCTCTCGGTCAGTGGCTGCTGGAAAATGGCATCTCTCATCAAGCTCTCAAACTCGTCAACGAAGGACTGATTGCACCGGATATATGGAATGTGTCCCTCCTTACTTTAATGCAGGAGGCCACGCGGGGTCGGCTGATGAGCGGTGCAGGCGATGACGAGGGCAAAGACCGGTTCGAACAATTCGCCATGAACAGTTCACGGGTGGTCGGCGGCACATCGCGGCTGCCGGAAGCCATGGCGCGCCACTTGGGGGAAGCGGTCCACCTCAACAAGATGGTTACCACAATCGATATGAACGACAATGGCGTCGACATGACGTGTTTAGACGGTAGCCGGTACCAAGCTGACTTTGCCATTTCCGCGATTCCCTTTGGACCATTCCGCCGCATTTCCGTCTCACCGGCTTTGGAAGGTAATCAAGCCGCTGCCGTACGCCACATGCCCTATGCCAACAACACTCAAGTGCACATTCGGCTCAAAGGCGCGCCGTTTTGGGAGCAGGACGAGATGGACGCCTCCTTGTGGACCGATGGGCCGCTGAATATTGTTCGCCAACCCATCGGCTATGACGGCTCGCGTGATCGATTAACCGTCGTCTGTGTCGGTAAGAAAGGGGAACGCATCGACCAATTGTCACCAAAGGACCGGGGCGAGTTTGTGGTCCATGAAATCGAACGCTTGCGTCCTTCAACCAAAGGCAAAATGGAAGTCACCGGCGTTCACTCCTGGCCGTTGTATAATTTCGTTTCGGGCTGCCGCCATTCCTACGGGCCAGGGCAGGTCACTCGTTTCGCCCATGACATGATCCAACCGCATCATCGTTTGCACTTTGCCGGTGAGCACACCCGGCGTTTGGAAATTGGAATGGAATCCGCCATGGAGTCCGGTGAACGGGCTGCCTATGAAGTGCTTGAACGGATGGATGCCTAACCATAAGCCGATCAAAACTGGAGACCGCCATGTCGCGTCAACAAAGAACCAGCACACTGACACGCCGCTCTTTTACGGGAGCGTTGGGAGGAACGGTTGTTCTGCCAGCCTTAGGGCGCCGCGCTTTCGCTTTTGAGTCCGCTGACATCATCATCATCGGCGCCGGCCTGGCCGGGCTGAACGCGGCGCTCAATCTCGAAATGGAGGGCATGAGCACCATCGTGCTCGAGGCGGCCGACTACGTGGGTGGTCGGACCCGTACGTTTGATCTGCCCGTTGGTCCCACCAACGCGGGCGGTCAGACCATCGGCCCCTATTACGCCCGGGTGCGAGACCTGGCTTTCCGGCTGGATGTTCCTCTTTTCGAACCGGCGGGCCGTGTAACCATGGGCAACTATGTCAATGGGTCGCTGGTGGCGTCTACCGACTGGTCCACGTCGGAGGCCAATAAGACATCCGGTAAGGAACGCAATGTGCAACCGAGTGCGCTGGAGTTCTTTTATCTCTCCAACAACAATCCATTGCCGGACGTGGAAGCCTGGACCGATGAAGACCAAGCCAAACTGGATATTCCATTGGCCGAGTATCTCAAGAGCCTCGGGGCGTCGGACGAAGCGCTCCGCCTGATCAACGTCACCATCAATGTGTTTGATCTATCGACCGGCTCTGCGTTGGCCTACCTGCGCGACATCAAGCGTTTGCAATGGGGCATCGCCGAAAGCGCCGATACCACCAACCGGGCCACTTACGGCGCCAGTTCCGCTGAAGACGGTTTCGAATTCAGCGAGGTGGCCGGCGGCACCCAGCGCTTGTGTGAAGCCATGGCGGCGGCGGTGAAAGGGCAGGTGCGTCTCAACCAACTGGTGCGGTCCATTGACATGACCGGCGACGCGGTTGAGGTAAAGACGGTTGACGGCAGCCGGTTCCAAGGCAAGTACGTTATTTCCGCCGTGCCCTTCTCCGCCCTGCGTAAGATAGATGTCCGGCCCGGTTTCGAAGGGCGTCAGCAGGAAGCCATCCGCTATTCCATGCACAACAACTCCTTGCGCGTGTTCATGGAGATCACCGATCCGTTTTGGGAAAACGACATTGGCGATCCCGGCTTGTATTCGGACTCACCCATCGAGCGGGTGTTCGCACGCAAGAATGAAGACGGCGAGGTCTTCGCTCTTGACAGCTGGATCAACGGCAATTCCGCCTACCGGTTGGACTCTTTGCCAACGGAGGCCGTCGGCGAATTCGTGGTCGATACTCTGGCGCGCATACGTCCGGCCTCGAAAGGCAAGGTCAAGGTGATGAAGGTCCATTCCTGGGCCAAGCATTCGGTCTCGGGTTGTTGCCGTCATACCTTCGATGCCGGTCAGGTGGGACGGTGGGCCGACGTCATGGCCCAACCGTGGGGTCGCCTGCACCTTGCCGGTGAACAGACCCGCAGCATCGAAAACGGCATGGAAGCCGCCGCCAAATCCGGCGAGCGGGCCGCTTTCGAAATCATGGAACGCACAGTCTAAGAGATAACGTCCAAAAATAGACTCCCAAGGGACCACAACAATGAAACGTCTGACTCTGTTTGCCGCACTGGCCTGTGTGCTGAGTGCAGGCTCCTCTGTTGCTCAAGATCCACTACCACGGGCGGAACCGGCCGACGTCGGTATGACCAGCTCTGGTCTGAACGCGCTTGCGGCTTCCATGCGCGGTCTGGTGGACGAGGGTCAGCGTGCGGGCGTGGTTTGGGGTGTGGTCAAAGACAGCAAGCTGGTGCAACTGGAGGCCTACGGGCAACGCAACCGGGAAGCCGGCTTGCCTATGGAAACAGATACGGTGTTCCGGCTCTATTCCCAGTCCCGTGCGGTGACAGGAGCGGCCATTCTCACATTGGTTGACGACGGCGACATGGCTCTGGACGATCCCGTGGCAAACTATTTACCCGAAATCGCCGACATGGAAGTGATCGCCGAGCTCAGGCGCGACCGGGTGGTGCGCACGGTGCCGCAAGATCCGCCAATGACCATCCGCCACTTGTTCAACTACACCGCTGGAATTGGTTATGCCAATAGTTGGCCGGCCGGTGTTGGTATTGAACAGCGGGAGATCCTCGCCCTCGATCACACTCTTGAAGACATGATCGACAAGCTTACGCAATATCCACTGGTCGCTCAGCCGGGCGAAAAATGGATTTACGGCCTTCATTCAGACGTGCTCGGCGCATTGGCGGTAGAGGTATCCGGGCGCGATCTCAATGACTTCCTCGATCGCCGTTTGTTCCGGCCGCTAGAAATGAACGACACCGGCTATTGGGTCCTCCGCGGCTCTAACGACCGTCTTGCGGTGGTTTATGGTCCCGACGAGTCCGGTGTGTTGGCGCCCCGGGACGCGCCACCATCAAGCAGTTACACCGAACCCGGAATCTTTTTCTCTGGTGGCGGCGGTCTGGTCTCAACCGTTCCTGACTATCTCCGTTTCGGTCAAATGATTTTGAACGGCGGCGAGCTGGATGGTGAACGTATCCTCAAAGCGGGAACCGTGGCGGAGATGGGCACCAACGCGCTGACCCCGGCCCAGGGTTCCCTGTCCTTCGGCGACAGTTTCAATCCGGCCCACCCCTTCACCGGCTACGGCTGGGGATTGGCCATCGGTGTGCGTATGACCGATGGCGTACACACGGTCCCCGGTTCGCCTGGAGACTTGGTATGGGGTGGTCTTGCCAATACCACATATTTCTTTGATCCGGTGGAGAACATCGTTGCCGTGGCCATGACCCAATACTTAGGACCCAATTCGGATGAACTGGTCTTCCGTTTGCGCGAAGGGGTTTACGGCGCCCTTGTGGACTAAATTCGTTATGGAGGGGCCATGAAAACGGTTTCTATCTCTGTCGCATTCATCTCAATTCTTTTTCTCTCAACGTTTTCCCACGCCATGGAAACGGCAGACCCCGAAGACGTGGGTCTGTCTCCATTGGCGCTGGACCAACTGGACAAGGCCATGACCGCGCTGGTGGAAACGGACCGCCGCGCCGGTGTGGTCTGGGCCGTGGCCAAGGACGGCAAGCTGGTGACCCTCAAGGCGGCGGGCATGCGCGACCGGGAAGAAGGTCTGCCCATGGAGACGGATTCATTGTTCCGCTACTACTCCATGACCCGCACCGTCACCACCGTCGCGGTGATGATCAATTACGAAGAAGGCAAGTTTGAACTGGACGATTCCGTGTCCAAATACATCCCGGCTTTCGGCGACACACCGGTGTTGAAAGACCGCAAAGGCACGGAGACGGAACCGCAAGCCACACCACTGACCATTTATCACTTGCTCACCTACACCTCCGGTCTCGGCTATCCCTTCGACTACGACCCCTCCCTTGAGGTGACATTCGAAAAAACTCTATGGCCCGGCCTGACCATCAAAGAAGGTATGGACTATCTTGCCACCCGGCCGCTGCTGTTTCAGCCCGGGACCTATTGGTATTACGGCTATTCCAGTGACGTGCTCGGACGGTTGGTGGAGATCTGGTCCGGCCAGCCCTATGACGAATTCCTACAACAGCGGGTGTTCGATCCTCTTGGTTTGACGGATATGGGATTCAATGTGTCTGATGAGGAATGGCACCGCCTGGCCGAAGTCTACTCGCCCGGTGAGAACGGCGGCCTGGTCAATGCCACGGCGCGGGTGCCTAACATCAATTCCTACCGCGAAGACGACACCATCTTTTCCGGCGGCGGCGGTCTTGCCGGCACGGCCATGGATTATCTTCGCGTTGCCCAGATGCTGTTGAACGGCGGGGAGTTGGACGGCGCGCGTATTCTTAAACCCGAGACGGTGGCGTTGATGACCCGCAATCACCTCACCCCGGATCAGGGCGCCCTTAACTGGTATGCCCAAGGGCGCTTCACCGACACCGACCCGTGGACCCGCCTCAACGGTTACGGCTGGGGCTTGAGCGTCGGCGTGCGCACTGACGACGGCGCTCACGCCATCGCCGGCGGGCGCGGCGAGTTCAAATGGGATGGCCTCGCCAACACCACCTATTTCGTCGATCCGGAAAACAGCATCGTCGCCGTGGCCCTGACCCAATACCTCGGGCCCGGCCAAGATGACCTGGAGATGGCTTTGCGCACGTCTCTCTATGGAGCGGTGCTCGATTAGACGCCGGCCTGACAATTCGGCGCACGATAATATCCTTGTGTTGTCGGACATTGTCTGTATGGTCGGCGCACGTTGATAAGTCGTCGATGCTTTTTTTGAATACACGCCGTGGCGTTTTGCGAAATTTCTTCTCCGACATTGTGAACGTGCTACAGAAGCCCAGCATAAGGTTGGGCTTCGTCTAAACTTGTCGTGAAAGGAAAAAACATGACGACTGGTACAGTAAAATGGTTCAACCCAACCAAAGGCTTCGGTTTTATCGAACCTGAAGACGGCTCAAAGGATGCCTTTGTGCACATTAGTGCTGTCGAAAGAGCTGGCTTATCTACTTTGAATGAAGGTCAAAAGGTTACTTTTGAGCTCGTCTCAGGTAGAGATGGAAAAATGTCGGCGGAAAATCTTTCCACTGCCAACTAACTAGGGTGTGAACCCAATTCAATGTCTTGATTTTACCTAAGCAGGTGTGATTCACAGCCTCTTTTATTGGAGGCAAGAGTGGCACGGTTTGATTTGACAGATGAGGAGTGGTCGGTGATCGGCCCACTTCTTCCCGAACAGGGACGCGGTCCTCAGCGTAAGGATGACCGTCAGGTCTTGAACGGTATCTTCTATATTCTGCGCACGGGTGCCCCATGGCGGGACTTACCGGAGGATAACGTAAAAGATCTTTCGCACATTTTTGGGGTTGGTGGCTCCGGGTCTGGTTAGGTTGGTTTTGTTCAATCAGCCACTCCAGAAGGAAGGAGCCACCATGGAAAAGGATAACACGAAGGCATTGTCGCACGTCATACGGATTGATGACGAACGTATACAGGATCACCTGGGCAAGGTAGTGCGGGGCAGTGTTGAGGAGACCCTGAACGCGCTATTGGACGCCGAAGCGGACCGGCTCTGCAATGCTGAGCGCTACGAACGCAGTGAGGCCCGTCGCGATACGCGGGCCGGCAGTTACGAGAGGAAGCTTCAGACACGGGCTGGCGAGGTTTCTCTGAAGGTTCCCAAGCTGCGCCGTCAGACCTTTGAGACGGCGATCATCGAGCGTTACCGGCGTCGGGAGGCATCGGTCGAAGAGGCCTTGATGGAGATGTATCTGGCCGGTGTTTCGGTACGGCGTGTGGAGGACATCACCGAGGCGTTGTGGGGCACGCGGGTTTCGCCAGGAACCGTCTCGAACCTTAACAAGAAAATCTATGAGCAGATCGACGCTTGGCGCAATAAGCCGATTGCGGGCGATCATCCCTATGTGTATGTGGACGGCATCGTCCTTAAGCGCAGTTGGGCCGGCGAAGTGCGTAATGTTTCGCTATTGGTGGCGATCGGCGTCAACCAGGAGGGCTTCCGCGAGATCTTGGGCATCGTTGAGGGTGCCAAGGAGGATAAGGCGGGATGGGGCGCATTCCTTAAGCATCTCAAGGCGCGCGGGCTGTCAGGCGTCCAGTTGGTTATCTCTGACGCCTGTCTGGGTTTGGTAGAGAGTATAGCGGAGGTCTGCCCCAAGGCCCGCTGGCAACGCTGCGTCGTCCATTTCTACCGCAACATCTTCAGCCATGTTCCTTCGACCAAAGTGCGCGAAGTTGCCCACATGCTGAAAGCTATCCACGCCCAGGAGAGCCGAGAGGCCGCGACCAGGAAAGCCGAGGACGTTATCTTCTCTCTCAAGAGCACTAAGCTGACCACGGCAGCCGAGTTGGTCGAGAGCCACATTGAAGAGACTTTCAGTTTCTATGCTTTCCCTGACCAGCACTGGATCAAGCTCAAGACCAACAATCCACTAGCAGGCTGATGAAAAACGATTTGGAGCGATCATCTCGGCAATTTTGTTTTCGTATGAGCTCATTTTCCGATTCTATTTTTTCGCGGACGCCCATCCATTGATTCTTTCGTTTCGCGAGGTGGGCTCTCGGCCGAGTTTTTCAGCCGCCTGCTAGAGCGAATCATGCGCGAAATCAGACGCCGTACCCGCGTAGTCGGAGCGTTCCCTGACGGTCAATCGGCGCTCAACTTGGCTGCAGCAAGGTTAAGACACATAGCCGGAAGCAAATGGTCCCTAAAACGATACATGAATATGAATCTACTCACGCAGCAAAGGAACACGGCCTGACCAAATCAGCCACCAGCCCAATACAAAAAGTGCGAAAGATTCTGGACACTACCCATCAAACACTCCTTGCAAAAGGAGGCTTGAATCACTTTTCCGCGACATTGGGAATCCACTAAATGTCAACAGACCCTAACCGGAGCTGTTAGCACTCTCGGAAGGTGGCTGCTAAGTCTTTGATTCCTAAGGCTTATTGATCAGACGACCGGTCTTCTGGCACGATTCGCGGGTTCGTTATCAACAGCGCCGGAGAGCCTACATGACCGTGATGGAGAAGCAGCTTGCAGGATACCGTCTCACCACCGCCCAGATTCTCTACCACCTCCCCGATCACCCCAGTCTGCTCCAGGAGTTTGTTTGGCAGCATCTCGACATCGCCCCACGCTACCCGGTTCTGACCAAGTTCCTTGATTTTTGGACAGACAATCTCGACGGTGCGTTGCATTCCGTCACCGTGTGCCAAGCCAAGCTCATCAAGCCGGCCGAGTACAGGGCCGTGGACGGGAAAATCCTGCTGCATTGATCAGGTTTCGACGGTCACACCTTTCCAAAAGGCGACATGGTCTTTGATGTTGGCCGCAGCCTCTTTGGGCTCCGGGTAATACCAAGCGGCGTTATCATTCCGCTCACCACCGGCAACGACATGATAGTAATGAGCCGTTCCCTTCCACGGGCAAACGGATGTGTGATCACTTTTTTCAAAGTGCCCCTCTGAAAGAGCGCCCGGCGGAAAGTAAACATTGCCCTCAACGGTTTCGAATGTGTCTGTTTCTGCAATGACCTGATCGTTCCAGATGGCTTTAGGCATGGGTTTATTCCTTTCCTAATCAATCAAAGTCACATGGATCGGGGTAAGAACGTCACCAGCTCCGGCAAAAGGGTGATGAGAATCACCATGCCCACCATAATGAGAAAGAACGGCAAGGACGCCCGGGCAATGCGGCCGATGGGTTCGCCCGTCAATCCTTGAACGACAAACAGGTTGAAGCCGACGGGTGGCGTGATCTGGGACATTTCAACCACGATCACCAGGAAAATACCGAACCACACTTGATCAAAGCCGGCATTTGTTATCAGCGGCAGAACCAGTGAAAGCGTCATGACAATGGCCGAGAGGCCGTCGATGACGCATCCCAATACGATATAGAAAACCGTGAGTAGTAGGACCAAGGCGAAGGGGTTGAGGTTGAGCCCGCCGATGGCGGTGGCCACCGCTTGTGGCAAACCAAGGAAGGCCATGGCTTTGGAAAGAAAGAGAGCACCTGCGATGATAAGACCGATCATGGAACAGGTCTTGATGGCACCAAACAAGGACTCCTTGATGGTTTGCTGCGTTAACGCGCGTTGAAAAAGTGCAATGAGAAGCGCACCGGCAACGCCAACCGTGGCCGCTTCCGTCGGGCTGGCGATACCGGCGTACATGGAGCCAATGATGGCGACAATCAATAAGACGATCGGCCCGAGATCGGCGATGGCGCCCAAACGGTCGGACCAAGTCGCTTGTGTTTGGTCGCTGGGCACCAGAGTCCCATTCAACACGGACCGGACAGCGATATAACCCATATAGGCAAGCGCCAGCAGCAAACCGGGTACGATACCGGCAATGAAGAGGTCGATGATGGAGGTTTCCGAAAGAACACCGTAAAGAATGAGAATGATGCTGGGGGGGATGAGAAATCCAAGCGTCCCGGCACCGCAGAGCGACCCCATGGCGAGACCGTCGTCGTAGCCCCGGCCTTTAAGTTCCGCCAAGGTCATGCGGCCGATGGTGGCGGTGGTGGCGGCCGATGACCCGGAGACCGCTGCGAACAACGTGCAGCCGACCACGTTGGTATGCAGCAAACGGCCGGGCACGGCGCTCATCCATGGCGTTAATCCCCTGAAAACACTTTCTGCCAACCGGGTGTGATAAAGAATTTCGCCCATCAGAACGAACAAAGGCAAAGCGACCAGTTCAGGTGTGTTGAGGCTGTTCCAAACATCGAACGCCAAAAAGGTTCCCACCGGCATATCCCGAAATAGGCTCAGGCTGATTATGCCCACACCCATGAGACTGAACCCGACCCACAGGCCGATACCGAGAAGAAAAACAAGAGCGACGAGAACGACGGCAACGGTTATCGCCATTACACGGACCCCTGATGATCATCTTTATTTGACGGGGATTCAGCATGGGCAGCTTGATCGTTCCGGACCAACCGGACCAGACGCGCGGACAAGGCCAAAGTCAAAATACAGGGACCGATGGCCAGCAGACCTTGCGGTATGGCCAGGGGCGTTTCGCTGGCGAAGTAGGACAGGGTGCCGCGTTGCCATGTGCCGAGAGCAAAGTCGATCATGGAAACGGACCAAAGACCGGCGATGAAAAGCGCAATGAAAGTACACACCACATCGAGTTTATGAGCCGTGCGTTGAGACACGTGTTCGCTCAGCAATGTGACGCGTATGTGACCTCCCTGCGCCAACGTCCACCCGGACCCCAGGAACAAAACCAAGACCAGAAGGTAGCCGGCATACTCCACGGCAAAGGGAAGGCTGATACTGAAAATGCTTCTCAGCAGGATCTCCGTAAACCCGAGAACGAAGAGGGCGGACAGCAGCACGGCTGCCGCCGCCGCACCGGCGAGGCAAATCCGGTCAATGACTTTGAGAACAGCTGTCATGCGTTGAGGGATTTTCCCGTCTGGGCGGCAAACTCTTCGAACAGCGGCCGGGCTTCAGGCACCCGGTCGAAAAAGTCTCTCCAGATGGGTTGGGCTTGAACCCGCATATCCGCCATCAGCTCGGATGTCGGCACCTGGGTGATCATGCCGTTGGCCTCCAACACTTTCAGTTTGTCCAGATCGTCGTTGCGGCTGATGTCCCAAAACTCAGGCTCCAAGTTCTGCGCCAGTTGCTGTATCGCGTCCTGATGTGCGGGTGTTAACTCACCCAGGCTCCGTTCGCTCACGGTCAGCATGTTGCAAGACCAGGTATGATTTGAGCGGAAGGTATGGGACAGAAACTCCCAGAACTTTTGTGCCGCCGCCGTTGTCGTTGACGTCATCGCCGCATCGACGGCGCCGGATGCCAAGGCCGGCACCACGTCCGGCGATGGCATCTGGATGGGGGTCATACCCAGACCCCGCACCAAGTCGGTGGAGGACTTGTCGTAGGACCGCATGGTCAGACCGACAAAATCTTCAACGGACGAAATGGCCATGTTGAAAAAGAAATTCTGGTTGGGCCATGGCACGATGTAGAGAATTTTCAGCCCATGCCGAGCATAGGCGGCCTCCACAGCAGGCCGAATGATGGTGTACAGCAATGCCAGCTCGTCGAAATCATCGACCAGATAGGGCAGAGCTTCGAATCCCAAAATGGGTTCCCTGCCGACCTGATGAAAACCGGCACCGTCGGCGATAGGGACAATCCCTTCTTCCAAAACGCGCATGGTCTCGGGTCCCTTAATGCCGAGCACAGCACTGGGATGAACATGAATGGTCAAGGCCCCATCCGTCAGCTCATAAACCTCGCGGGCAAAACGATGGGCGTTGGTGACGTGAAACTCGCTCGGCACCCACGGCATGGATAGATCCCATTGAATACCCGATGCCGATTGGTCGCAGGCCGCTGTCGCCACGGCGGCACTGCCAGCAAGAATGGATCGTCGGGACAGGCGTTGCGTCATGTCGGTAAGTGCCCTGTTTTCACATAGACGGTAACCGTCTCGTTGGCGGTCAGGTCGCGGTCTTGATGCGTCGGCCACCTCAGCCAATCCCCGGTGGAGTATCGGCCCGCCTCATCCTCCAGAGCACCGCTCAACAGGAACAATTCGGCACCACCTGATCCGCCTGGAATTGCAAGCTTGGCGTTTGGTTCCAAGCGCATCATTAGGATTCGTTCGGGATGATTCGGATCGTCATAGAGCTCCAAAACGGAATGACCGTTGCTCGAGGTCTGCCAGTCTGCTTCGAGCATATTGATTGTGATGTGTTTTCGATTCTTTCCGGGATACTGGCGCAGTTTGACGAATAAAATACAGCCGCCGTCGGAAAACGGCGCGTGTTCAAACCCTTCCGGATTGAGAAGAAACGAACCCGCAGGATAATCACCACTTTGGTCTGAAAAAACGCCGTCCAAGACAAGGATTTCCTCGCCGTCGGGGTGAGGATGAGGCGGGAATTTACTGTCGGGATCATAGCGGACAACGGATGTCACCCGCCCCTGTTCCAACGGGCCCGTTAAGTCGAGACGCTTGCGCCAGACGTTCGGGCTGGGACTTTGCTGCCAGTCCATGGCTGTGGTCCGCATGACAACGGATTTCGAATAGTCGGCGTTGATGTGTCCCTGGGTCACGTCGTTCTCATTGTGCCGCTTTGAGGTCGACTATAAGAGGTTCGTGGCCGCATGCACGAATGAATTTGAGCAGATCGTGCATAGCGATGGACGTGGTCTGCGTGTTGATCAAGGGATGGGCGTTGATGACCTCTTGTTCCACCATCCAGGCATCGAGCACCATTTCAACCTGATGGTCGTGATCGTTGATCAGGCAAAAAGGTGAGACGGACCCAGGGGTGACGCCCAGGACACGCATGAGGCGGTCCGCCGAACCGAACGATAGCCGTTTTGACCCAATCACCGGCGGCAGCGCTTTGAGATTGATGTCCCGGTCCCATGGCGCCGTGATCAGCCACATCTTTTTCTTGGCATCGCAAAGAAACAAATTTTTTGTGTGAACCCCAGGGAGATCACCAACGTGCTCTTCGCCGTCTTCAACCGTGAAGGCCGGCGGATGGTCCACGGTTTGGGTGTCGATGCCGAGATCACTCAGCCGGTCAAAGAGATTTGCAGATGTCGCTGGTACGAGGCCATCCATGGATCACGCTGAAGTGGTTTCCGTTTCGGAGTCTGAATCCAACATGGACGCCGACCAGGCCCGCAATACGGCTTGCACCACCACAGCCAGAGGGATGGCAAAGAACACCCCCCAGAACCCCCAGATACCGCCAAAGAAAAGGATGGCAACGATGATGGCGACGGGATGGATGTCCACCACTTCGGAAAACACGAAGGGCACAAGCACGTTGCCATCCAGTGCCTGTATGATGCCGTAAGCGATCAGCGCGACGGCTGCGTCCCCGGTGAAGCCCCACTGCAATATGGCCACAACAGCGACGGGCAAAGTCACCACCGCTGCGCCGATGTAGGGAATCAAAACGGAGAATCCCGTGATCACGGCCAACAGCAAGGCGTACTGCAGATCGATCACAGAAAAGGTGATGTAGGTCACCACGGCAACGATGAGAATTTCTAGGGCTTTGCCGCCGACATAGTTCTGCAGTTGCACATGCACATCACTCCAAACCTGACCGGCAAGCTGCCGGTCCTTGGGTAGAAAAGAGGCAAACCAGGTTACAATCTTGGCCTTGTCCTTGATGAGAAAGAAAACCATCAGCGGGACGATGATGAGATAAACAATCCAGGTCATAAGACCGACTACCGTGCCCCCTAAAGATCCGACGAGGGCTTGAGAAAAATCCAGCACTTCGGTCTGCAACTGGTTCATCACCTGCTCCGCTTGGGCGGGCGTGATCAAAGCGGGATACTGCTCCGGCAAGCGGCTGACCGTTTCCTGCAGGTTGGAAATAAACTCGGGCGCCTGGCGGGTGAGCTGGGTGATCTGACGGATGAGCAGTGGGATGAGTCCGAAGACGATCATCAATGTAAATAAGACGAAGACCACAAACACCAGCGTGATCGATAGCCATGGCGAAACCCCGTAGCGCTCCAGCCGGTCGATGAACACCTGTAGGAGATAGGCCAGCACCGCGGCGGCCAGAAACGGCGCTAGAATGTCCGCCGTCAGCATCAGGGCGAGGGTGACGAAAATGAGCAACAACACCAGCAAGGTGAGCTGCGGGTTTTCTGAGATGGTCTTGAACCAGTTGCGGATCAAATCCATGGACTCTTCACCTTAAGTCGCACACGCATGTCCGAACAATACGACGCCATTGCGCGATTGTCTGCCCGTTACTTTTTTCACCGTAAGATTAGACCAGTGATTTTATAACGCCGTTTCCAGCCAGGTCAGGATATCGCCGACAACACGGTCTTCGTATCCATCAAACGCGTGGGTGGCGCCGTTTGGTCCACCATAGAAGACATACTTAGCCGGGCCCACCGCCGCTTCGGTGAAGTGAATGAGATAGGCGTTCTGCATGAAGGGATCCTGCGATCCGCCAAGCGCCAAGATTGGCACGTCGATCTCTGCCACCCGCGCCGAGTGCACCGCTTTTGAGTTGGGTCCCCAGTAACTCAAAAAGGAGTTGGCATAGTAATAGGTGAAGCCCGACCCCGGCGGCGGCAGGAACATGGGCTGACGCGGGTCATCGGGATAGCCCGCCTGGGGGAACGGATAATCAATGAGATGGGTCGATCCTTCGCCGTCGCGCACGGCTTCCTGTGCTTCCACCACCGCGCGGGCGTAAAAGTCCTCGCCCATGGAGGTGCGGGCATACTGAGGCATATCCCTGGCCGGCGCCAGATAGACCATGGCGTTGATCCGATCATCTCCGGATTCACTGAGGTAATGGCTCCACCAAAGACCGCCCACACCATGTCCCGCGCCGATGATGGTTTCAAATCCGCGGGCGTCTATGAAATCGGTCCACGCGTCGAAGTCTTGGGGAGTCTCTTCAAGCGTGCCTCGGACGATCCCCCGGAAACCGGAAAACCGGTGCTGAAAAGCAAGAGCCGTGTAGCCGGCCTGGGCAAGACGCACACCGAGCCAATGGTTGGAAGAACGAAGGATGTCGCTGGTCCAGCTATGCATGAGCATAAAAACCGGTTTGGTAAGGTCAGCACCACCCGTCGGCGTGTAGAGCACACCAGACAACGTCACGCCGCCAGGCGCGGCAATATCAATGACTTCCGTATTGATCTTGGTGATGGGTGGTAGGCCAATATCCGTAAGCCAGGTAAGCGTATCGGCGACCACTTCGTCGCGTACCCCTTCAAACACGCGGCCGACACCGGGGTAATACTTGATGTCCACCCGCGGGCTGATGAAAGCGGTGGCTTGCAGCTCTTCTAACCGGCCTTTAGGCACCAATGGGTCTTCTTCCCCGGCGAGCATGAGCATGGGCCGGTTGATACCAGCCATATTGGCGGACAGAGACGTCTTGGCGGTGGGACCGAACCAATCGAGAAAACTGTTAGGCAGAAAGATTAAACCGTCACCAAGATCGATGAACGGCTGCCGCCCGCCTTCGGCCACGGCTTTCGCGGCCTGGTCGACGGTGGCCCAGTAGACGTCTTCCCCAACCCGTTGCCGCCAGTTGTCGGCCATGTTCTGAGTGGGTGAATAATGAATCACCGCTTTGACGCGGGGATCATCGGTGTCCACCATATACCGGGCCATGCGCAGCGACCCGAGACCAGCCCCGGCCAGTATGATGTCGGTAAATCCACGGGATGCCAACACGTCGACACCACCGCGAATGTCTTCGATCACTTCGTCAAAACGCGTAAACGAATACCGGCTTGCGTGACGGGATTCGATGGAGAGATTGGTATAGCCGGCCTGCGCCAGTCCACCGGCAACATAGCGTGCGGCACTGTTGGTCCGCACCGGTGATCCACCGGGCCCGCCATGAAGATGCAAGACCGCAGGACCGTTCACGTTCATACCGCTTTGGGGATAGATCAGCAATGCGGGCAGCTGGACGCCGTCGTTGGTGGTAAAGGAGACCACCTCTTCAATGACGCCCTCTGAAGCGTCTACGGAGACGGAGAGGCCAATCAAAAAAAACGCAACAATGAATGGACGTAACGCCATGCAAACTGCCCTGACCACAGAACCAAAAGGTCATCCAACACATTGCTGAACGACATCGCGTGAGATACCGCCTTATGGGGCGGGCCGTATGGTAATACCATAAAGCAAAATGCCAATTATGGCGCTTACAGGCTTGTAAGCCCCAATGAGACACGGACCTTTCCTCCGCATGACCAGAGACCTATGAAAAGGGACCTATGAACAGGGACCGAACACTGTCCGACCCTCAGCTTCGTTTCGGTGACAACGGCACGCCGTGGTCTGAAATGTTCTCGGACACCTATTTCGATACTCAAAACGGTCTGGAAGAAAGCCGCCAAGTCTTTCTTCAAGGGTGTGATCTGCCTGAGTCTTGGCGCGGCAAACATTCCTTTGTCATCGGTGAAACCGGTTTCGGTACCGGTCTCAATTTTCTCGCTGTGTGGCACGCCTGGCGGCAATCAGCTCTAGCAGGCTGCTGAAAAAGTGGCTGGTTCGGCTTTGAGGGTGGCCTTATCGCCGAGATGATAGGCGAACTCAATCTCCAACGATCCGTCGTCGAGGAGTTCGGCCGATCCTGAACCGTTGACTTCGTCCATCTCGTCGAAGCCGGCCCAGGTGAAGAACACGATGGATCGGCCGTATTCCAGGTCGAGGCTGGCGTTCAGAGCGCCGAAGGCGATCTCGCCGTGACCATCTTCGCGAATGACCAGCACGGCGGGCCCGTCGAGGTCGAGATAGCCGCGGTCCCACAGGTTGGCCTCGACGATCCGCCACCGGCCGATCAGCTGGCAGGCCACCGGTGCCGTCATGGCACGGGCTCCGCCAGCAGCTTGGGGAGCCTGACCAGGTTGTAGGCGGCGGCGGTCAGTTCGAACATCCAGCCGACCCTTTTGATGCCCTTGTGCCGGGTCTTGGCCAGCCCGCCGGTGGTCTTGATCCAGCCGAAGCTCTCCTCGATGCGCTTGCGGATGCGCAGGCTGGCGGCGTAGCCGGAATGGCGCATGGTGCGGCCGTCAATGGAGGTGCGCCGCCGCTTGCCGGTCTTGGTTACATGGTCGTCGCGGGCGATGTGCGGGGTGATCCGACGCGCCCGCAAGGCCTCGACGTAGGCCGCCACGTCATAGGCCTTGTCCGCGCCCAGCGTGATCCGCCGCCGTCCCGGGCGATGGGCATCGAGAAGCGCCAGGGCGGCTTCGCGTTCCGCCGTGCCGGTGGCCCGGGTCAGGCAGGCCCCGACCAGGAGCCCGTTGCGGTTCTCCATTAACACGTGGCCCATGAAGGCCATACGCGAGGACTGGCCATTCCCCTTGCGGT
The DNA here is from genome assembly GCA_965207985.1 of Rhodospirillaceae bacterium. Lineage (GTDB taxonomy): Bacteria > Pseudomonadota > Alphaproteobacteria > Rhodospirillales > Rhodospirillaceae > CBDBND01. Next base: position 175,932 of record CBDBND010000035.1, read on the forward strand.
ACAGCCGGGCGTCGGGATCGGTCGTCGCCGTGTTCATGCCGCGCCTGACCGCCGGGCACAGCCCCGATGGACGTTTTTATGAGACCGCATGGCGCTACGCTCTGGCCTTGCATAAAGATCTGTCCATAGCTGGGGGCGAACTGGGCGGGTCGTCTTGCGGTGTTCTGCAATTGGCCAACACCGACGCCGATGAACTGCGCCTGCAAAAGATTGTCGAGCGCACCGGTCTGCCTCCATCTCTGATGCGTTTGGTCGACGCAGACGAAGCGTCGCGTATTGCTGGAATTCCAGTGACAGGCTGCGCCTTGCATTTCCCCGGTGGAGGATGGATTAGACCTGACGTGTTGTGTCGACGTCTGCTTTCGGAAACGGATGTCGTGACGGACAGAGCGTTCGCGTCGTGCAAACGCAAAGACGATCGCTGGATCCTTCCTGCGACAATGGAACAAAAATCGGTGAAGCCGATATTGTTGTGCTAGCCAATGGGCTTTCTGTCCGCCAGGTTGAGCAGACCGAGCGGTTTCCGGTTATTGCCCGTCTCGGGCAGATATCCAAGGTCCAAGAAACCCAAGCGAGTGCGAAGCTTTCCTGTGTTCTAGCCCACGACGGTTTTGTCCTACCGGCGCAAGACGGATTGCACACCGCCGGCGCAACTTTTGATCATGTTCCGGAACAAGAGTGGGATTGCCCTCATCCCGCGCCAAGCGCCAAGGCCGATGCACACAATCTATTGTTGGTGAGAAAACTTGCGACGGATGTATTTGCCTCAAACCAGACCGATGAAGACAAAAGTTGGACCGGTCTGCGTTGCACCACCCCCGACCAACTGCCTCTGGCCGGACCGGTTCCCGTCCATGACGCGTACCTGTCCGACTACGGGGATCTTCGTCACGGGCATCGATATAAGGCCTATCCGGCTGCGACCTATCATCCGGGACTATTTGTCTTAAGCGGATTGGGCGCGCGTGGGCTGGTTGCCGCGCCTCTGGCTGCGGAGCTGATCGCAAGCCAGGCCCTGGGAGAGCCGTTGCCCGTTCCCCAGTCCCTGGCCGAGGCCCTTCATCCGGGACGCTTTGCCATCAGATCCCTGAAGCGGCGGGAGCCCTGACCACGACAACGAAACGCGCCACAAAAATACCTTCAATCAGCCATGACGTTGCCCCTGCCTGAGCCCATGACGTGTGCGTCAACCAACTGTCATTCACAGATCGTGATTTGGGGCGTGCATGCCGTTGCAAACCAAACCAACGCCGTTCGGGTTTCAATTGGCCGGCTTGGTACTTTTGATGGTTTTCGTTCTTGCCGTCTGGGGAGCGGTCAGTTTGGCGTTTTGACCTCAAGTGTTGCGTCAGTTGGGCTGTCCCATGGAACCGGTTTCTGTGAACCGCATTTGCGGCATTTGCTCTTCATTGCGTTTCAAAACACCCCGGTCAAGAAGCTGCTGGCGCATTTGCAGCATGGCTTCCGTCGCATGGGCAAAACCCTCGATGGGAAAAATCACCCGTTGTTTGAATTTGGGTTTCAACCGGCCCTGGTCGTCTTTTTCGTTCACCGCCATGGTCAAAAGATCGACCCGAACGACGCTCCCCGTAACAGTGATTTCGCCGATGGCGTCTGCATAAATTTCTTCTGACATTGAATTGATCCTTTGACGTAAGCAGTTCGAATCTTGGCGTAGAGTCATTTCTATAAGCTGAGATGTATAAGGAATCGAGCAGATAGGAATACCAAAATGAGATTCTATACCCCAAAAATGTTACCTCCTGCCTCTCGGAGAATTCCGCTCGTCAGCAGATTTCAGGAGAGGCGGGAGATAACTACAGCCTTAAGTCACCGGGGTAGGAACTGACTCAGGGACAGTGACGTTAAGACCAGATCACATGGGTTACTGAACACGTTTCTCTGGGTTGGCTTGTCCTAATTGGTTGCTACTGCTCCGTAGCTGATGAATGTGTGGGAAAATTTCCCACGAACAAGGGAAGCCTACCCATCAATTTTGGACAGGTCAAGAAAAAAATGTGGGAATATTTCCCACGATGTACTAGGATTGAGCCACTCTAGAGATTCGGTTCACTGGTGCGCATTGAGGATTATGGCCAACCCCTCAAATCCCGCCGGCCCTTCTGAGGCCTTGCTTTCCGCCGTCCGCCGGGTGCTACGCCCGTTGGTGCGGTTGCTTATTTCCAAGGGCGTGACCCTGCCGACATTGACCGGACTCCTGAAGGAAGCTTACGTGGACGTGGCGGAGACCCATTTTCCGGTCAATGGCAAGCGCCTAACCGACAGTCGAATCAACCTTTTAACGGGCGTTCATCGCAAAGACGTTAAGCGCCTGCGGCTCGAACGCCATGTGGAGAAAGACATTCCGCAGGCCGTCGGCTTGGGCGCCCAAATTGTCTCTCGCTGGGTCAGCGATCCTTCGACCATTGACTCAGAAGGACAGCCTATCCCCTTGCCTAGGCAAGGAAACTCAGCCTCTGAGTCCTCCTTTGACAGACTGGTAGAAAGTGTCTCCAAAGACGTCCGCCCGCGGGCGGTTCTGGACGAATGGCTGCGCCTTGGTGTTGCCACGATGGATGATGAGAATCGGGTCGTCTTGAACAGACGGGCGTTTGTCCCGGAGAAGGGGTTTGACGAAAAGGCCTTCTATTTCGGCCGCAATATTCACGATCATTTAGCCGCTACCGCCCATAATCTGGTGGGCGACAGCAACCCCCGCCTGGAACGTAGCGTTCACTACGGAGGGTTGAGCGAATCGTCTGTTAAGGATTTGTCTGAAGAGGCGGAAAAGCTTGGAATGGAAGCGCTTCTCACCCTCAACAGACTGGCCCGGGACCGGGTCGAATCGGATAAAGGACAGGACGGGGCGGAGCACCGCTTCAATTTTGGCTTGTATTTCTTTGATGAGGCTAACAGCCTGGAAGAACGGCAGAGCACCGAGTCGGACGGATAAATGAAGAACGGATAGATGAAACGAGGGGCGTACAGACAGGGGTTGAAGACGCTGCGGAAGAGCACCGCGGCGGCTTTGGTCTGCGCCCTGCTCGCTGCCTGTGCGTCGGCTCCCAGTCAACAAAGATCCGCCGCACTTTCCGGCGACGGCATCAGCGGCACGGGCATGGTCGCCCAAGCCAACACCGGTGACGGCATCAGCGGCACCGGCATCGTTGCCCAATCGTCATCGGGAGACGGCATCAGCGGCACCGGCATTATTGCCCAAATGGAAGGTGGCGATGGCATCGGCGGCACCGGTGTGGTGGCTCAGGTGGGAGGTGACGGGATCGGCGGCACCGGCATCCTCGGCACCATCTCCGGCTTCGGCAGCATCATCGTTAACGGCCTCAAACTTGAATACGACACCGACACCTCTGTTGAGAGCGACGGCCGGCCCGCTGCGCTGACCGACCTCAAGGTGGGTCAAGTGATCGAAGGGGTGGCCTATAGAGAACGCGGTGGCGATCTCCGGCTCGAGCGTCTCGAAATCCGCCATGCCGTCACAGGTCCGATCTCCTCCATCGATCATGACAACGAACGTCTGGTGGTGTTGGGTCAGACCGTGCGGGTCAACTTGGCCGGTGATGCCAGTCAGAAGATGGCCTTTGAAGCGCTCGAAGTGGGCGACATGGTACGGGTCTCCGGTCTGCGTCTCGAAGACGGCATGATCGTCGCCTCGCGCCTTGATCAAACGGACGAAGACGGTCGTGTACTGTTGCGCGGTCCAGTGACATCAGCATCCGCCGGCATGGTCACCATCGGCGGTCTGTCGGTGAACCTGTCCGGCTCGGCGCTAACCGATCCGCTCAGTTCCGGTGACCGGGCGTTTATCGCCGGCCACATGCTCGGCGATGCGTTCACACCTGACGTGGTTGTATCCAAACCGGCGCTGCCCTTTGGCGACGCTGTGACCGACGTGTCCATTGAAGGCTACGTGCCTGAAGATCCGGACGCAGATCTCTCCATCCAAGGGGTGCCGGTTATCGGTCTGGATGTGCCCGACGACGTCAAGCCAGGTGACCGGGTGGTCGTCACCGGCCGCATCGGCGCCCAAGGTCAGGTCTTCGCTCAGGAAATCGAGCGGGTGCGCACGGTCATCACCGTGTTACGGCCGACCGAACTGATGCGGCCGCAGCGGCTGCGTCCGGCCACCATCGAGCGGCCCGAACGGATCGAACGGCCAGGTCCGGTCGAGCGGCCGCAGACCATCGAACGGCCGCGGGAACGTCCGGGCGCGTACCGTCCGCCCATGGTTTAAGAATGGGTCTTGCCTAGCAGATCGGTTTTTCTCGCGGTTGACGTAGCAGAAGCCTGACCTTGTTGGAAGCCCGATGGTTGAAGCGCCACTCAGTTTCCTTGAGGTGGAGGTGGAATGTGTGTCTGGGCACACCCATGAACTTTACGAGCCGCACCTTGGCCATGCCCCAGAAGCCCTCGATGCCATTGATGTGAACCGGGCCGCGGGCGAACTCATCGCAGGAATGGTCGACCCGGAAGTGACCATAGCCGAGATCGACGAGGCCGTTGTAGCCGCGCCATCCATCGGAGTTGACGACGGTGCTTGGATCGACCCTGCCCCGAATAATCCCCTGTAGCGTTGACTTTGAGCAGTCCGGGACGATCTCGGTGTAGACCTGCCCTTCGCGTTCGAAGATCCCGAAGACGACTGTCTTGCCATAGGCTCCGCGTCCGCGCTTGCCTTTGATGCGTCTGGCACCGAAGAAGCTCTCATCGACCTCGACCACGCCGAAGAACGGGCGCTGTGCTTCGCAAGCCGCGAGGATCCGCTCCCTCAGGCCGCGGTAGATCCGGTTCACAGTGTTGCGATTTACGCCGCAAATCGCGGCCGTTTGCAGCGCCGTGAGATCAGCGGCAAAGCACTTCACGACAAGGCGAATCTGAGCTTCAGAAAGTTTGGAACTTTTCGAGTATCGGTTTTTCATTACCATACAGAGCTTTATGCCGCCATCGGCTATGCTCTGCTAGGCAAGACCCTTAAGAATTAGAGACCGTTCCCGTTAGGGAAAGCGGTAGACGAAGGCCATACCGGCGCCCGCGTCGGGGCTGTTCTGAGAGAATCCCAATACCGTATAGATATTGACCGACCAGTCTTCCGAAAACCGGATGTTCAGGTAGGCAAGACCTTCTTGAATGTCCGGCGATTCCTTAAACGACGATTGACGGTAGTCGTAGGACAGACCGGTCGCCACATCGTTGGACCAGCTGTATTGCAAACCGACGCTGCCGTAGACCGTGTTGCGCAATTTGAACTCCGCCGGCACGCCGGTCCATTTGTGGCCCAGAGTGACGAAGGGAATGAACGGTCCGATGGCATGGGCCACATCCCATTGCAGATAGGCGTCCGGCTCTCCGGTGCCTAATCCATCCTTGAGATTGGCCGTCGGAATCTTCACCCGTGTGGTGACATCGACAAACCAGTTGTACTGGTAGAGCTCCTCGAAGCTGTACATGAGGGAAAGGGAGATGTCGCCCATGCCCGACGCGCTGTCGTCCTCCCGCGTGCCGATGGCACCGCCCTCGCCGCCGTCGAGCACCAGAGCGGGACCGGCCACATGCAACCAGGGGACGACGGCGCGCACGGTCCATGGCCCCTGCTCCGCCTGCAGGGACAGGGGCATGAAAAGAATTTCCGTATTTTCATCGGCACCGTAGGACCCCGACGTGTAGTCCAAGCCGAGGCTCATTCGGAAGCGGCGGTGGCACCGCCCTCGCCGCCGTCGAGCACCAGAGCGGGACCGGCCACATGCAACCAGGGGACGACGGCGCGCACGGTCCATGGCCCCTGCTCCGCCTGCAGGGACAGGGGCATGAAAAGAATTTCCGTATTTTCATCGGCACCGTAGGACCCCGACGTGTAGTCCAAGCCGAGGCTCATTCGGAAGCGGCGGTCGTCCTCTCCGGTCAAAACTTGCTGTGCGGAAACAGGTGAAATTGCTGTCAGCAGGGCCAAAAACAGCGCAAGCCAGAACGTGTTCACCATCAATACACCGGCGCTTTGCAAACATTTTCTCATGCGACCCAGAGTATACCCTGTGTCACACCGTCTAGACAGAAACAGAAATGTGTTCCTACTCTTGTTCATGAGAAATTTTCTCAGATGCTTGTTGATTTTGCTCGTCTCAAGCTTGCCCGGTTGGGCAAGCGCGGAAACCACGTTGCGCATGGGCTTGGCCTCCCTGCCCAACGGCAACGGCAATCCGTTCGATTCAAGTGCGCGGACCGCGGCTTACACCTACCGGACTGTATTCGACACCTTGACTCAATTGGGATCCAATCTCGTCATCGAACCGGGGCTGGCCTCCCGTTGGGAAAACACTGATGACTACACTTGGGTCGTAAGGCTCCGCGACGGCGTTACCTTTTCCAACGGTGAACCCTTCAATGCGGATGCGGTTGTTTACACCTACACCTACCTGTCCAGCGACGCGGGCGCGCGGGAGTCTCTATCCAGGGATATGCGAGACATCGCCGGCTTTGAAGCGCTTGATCCGCTGACCGTCCGCTTCATCACCCGCCGGCCCCTACCCGAATTTCCGCGGGACATGGCGATCGTCTGGATGGTGCCGCCAAAGTATTGGCAAGAAGTGGGACGCGACGGTTTTGCTTTCAACCCGGTTGGATCGGGACCGTTCCGAGTGACGGAATGGAATCCCACCCAGGTTCTGTTCGAGCCCTTTCAGGAGTCCTGGCGCCCGCCCAAGGTAGACAATTTAGAGATCCTCGCGCTTCGGGAAACCTCGTCCCGGGTCGCCGCGCTGATGACCGACCGCATCGATGTCGCCTCTGAGATTGGACCCGAAGACGTCTACACCATCGAGACCGCCGGCATGCAGGCCTACCAGCGTCCGCCCACCGCGCCGCAGATGGTGGTGTTCAACATTTTGAAAGAGTCGCCGTTGCAAGACGTGCGCGTACGCCAAGCGCTCAACTACGCTGTCAACAAAGACGTCATTGCCGCCACCATTATGGACGGATGGGTCGACGTCGTTGATCAAATGACGACAAAGATCAATCCGGAACGGCATCCGGATTTGAAACCGTACCCATACGATCCTGACAAGGCGCGGGCGCTTTTGGCAGAGGCCGGATACCCCGACGGATTCTCTTTCGTTTTCGAGTTCAGATTCGGCACGGCGGGCAATCATATGCCGACCATGTATCAGCGGATTGCGGCAGACCTGGCGCAGATCGGCGTGGACATGGAAGTGCGGCCCTTGCCGTGGAGCCAGTATGTGCAGGGAATCCTGCAAGGGAAGTGGGGCGGCCAGGCGTTCGGCTTCGAATACGAAATGCTGCCAACGGGCAGCAGCATCCGCGCCTTCCGTCTGCATTCCTGCACCTGGCCCTTTCCGTGGTATTGCGACGAGACCATCCAACCGGTGATCGAACGCGTCCGGCATACCATAGACGAAACCCGGCGTATTGCCGCCGTGCATGAGATTATGGAGCACTATCACAGCCAAGCCGTCGCGCTCATGCTGGTGGAGAACATGGGCCTCGACGGCGTCAACCCGCGCGTGAAAGGCTACAATCAGGAAGGCGGTATCATCCCTTATCACAGTATTTCCATTGAGGAATGATAGGGTTCTGTTTCACATGAAACTTTTGATCTCCTTGATTGCGTTTGTCGCTGGTGCCCTGTGCACCTCACTCCATGCACAGGACAATGACACCTTCCGTCTCGGCATGATCGCCATGCCGCCGGCCCAGGGGAATCCGTTCTTCACCACTGGCACCACGCCGCACATGTTTTACACCGCCATCTTCGACACCCTGACGATGGTGAATGAAAAAGGCGAAGTGGTGCCGCAGCTCGCCACATCTTGGGAGCAGACCGACGACCTGACCTGGACCATGGACATCCGTACGGGAGTGCAATTCTCCAACGGCGAACCCATCAACGCGGAAACGGTTGTTGCCATGGTCGAGGCATTCGAGCGGGAGGACTTCCGCACTTTCCGCGTGCCCGATGAGTTTTACTTCATCGCCGGCGCGCGAGCGCTGGATGACGACACGGTCGAAATGACCACCTCTTCGCCCCAGGCCCTGCTGCCCCGCTATATGTCCTTCTTCTATCTGGTGCCGCCGCGGCACTTGGAAGAACACGGCGCAGAGATTTTGGCGTCGAACCCTATCGGGTCCGGACCCTTCGTCGTCGAAAACTGGTTGGCAGAACGGATCCTCTTTCGCGCCAATGAAACGTCGTGGCGCCCACCCCGTGTGGAACGGCTTGAGACCCTAGTGCTGCCTCAGGCCACAACACGGTTGCAGGCATTGATTTCCGAACGCATCGATGTGGCCATCAACCTTGGCCCCGACGACGAGGCGCTGCTCACCGCCAACGGACTGCGTTTGCAGCCGCGCAACCCGGTGCGGATTTCCGTCGTTGCCTTGAACACGGAAACGGTCGGCACACCGTTCAAGGACGTGCGTGTGCGCCGGGCCATGAATTATGCCGTCGACCGGGCCGCCATCGCCGAAACCCTGTTGGGCGGTTATGTCACACCGGCAAGCCAGCCAACGCCGGAAAACGCCATCGGCTATGATCCGTCTCTTGAGCCGTACCCTTATGACCCCGACAAAGCGCGCGCCCTTTTAGCCGAGGCAGGCTATGCGGATGGATTTTTTACCGTATTTGAAACTGTTGCTGGCTCCAGTAGCGCCACAGACGCGGTGATGCAGCAGGTGGCGGCGGATCTGGCTCTGGTGGGTGTGGACGTGGAGCTGCGGCCCATTCTGTACAGTCAACAGGTTGCGAGAATGACCCAGGGCGGGTGGGACGGGCACATGTTCTCCGTCGACTTCGCCACCGGCCCGACCATGGATGGGCTCCGGCCCGTCCGGCTGCATTCGTGTTCTTGGAATACACCTTGGTATTGCGACCCGGTCTCCGAGGCGTTGTATCAGAGGGCCCGTGCTGCGCCTGACTTGGAAACCCGTATCGAACTCTCCCAGCAAGTGATCAAGCGCTACCGGGACGAAGCCACCACCATTCTTCTGTTCCCGCTCCTGGGCATGGACGGCATCGGCCCTCGGGTGAAGAACTGGGCGCCCGCCAACGACCGGCCCATGTATCACCTGGCGGAGTTGAAAGAGGAATGAGTCCGGCAACGTGGCTGGATCAATAAGAGCAATTTCATTCGTCCTCATGGGACAAAACATCAAAATCTGAATGGGATCTTGATCATGAAGCAGATACCGCAACCCACTCGGCGCAATGTCTTAACCAAGGGGCTTGCAGCGTCGGCCACCGCGGCAGGCATGATTTTATCCGGCAGCCCAAACACTGCCTTGGGCGCTGATACACTGGACCTCGCTGATCCCGACACCCTGATGCAGGCCTACACCCGCATGCGCGGAGCTAAAGATGGCACGGCAAGTATGTGGTTCGGCCAAAGCACCTATTTCGGCCAGCTCGACAACGAACCGCCCGTTTCATTGTTCATGGCTGAAAGTTTTAGTTTCAACACGCTCATCTACAAAGGCAACGCCATGGTGGAGGAGCGGTCTACGATCGTTCAGTATTTTATGGATAAGGACAGCAAAGAGATCCTGACCGAGTGGAAGAATGTTTTTACAGGCGAAACCTTACCCATGGTGCGTCCCCGCAATTTTCACTCTGCCACAATCAACGTGGGGACCATCGCCGGAAAGGAAAGAAACGACTACATCAACATTGACCGGACTGGCACGTTCGGTCCTGCCATTGTGCAAGCCGGCCACGTCACTATTACCCATGACCAGAACGCCAAGTGCAGCCGTCCGGTTGATGAAAATGATCCATCCAAAGGAGAGAGGCACTGGTGGAGCGGCATTTTCGCCAACTACACCGCCGCCTTGTCCGACTTGGAGGACGAAGACAAAACGTTTGTTCTGAGAACGGCGGTGCAAAATTAGACCACGGTAGCGCCGCCGTATTGGCGGTGCGGGCGGCGTAAAAGTCGTCCACTTTTGCCCTTCTTGTTTTGGCAGGGAGGGTTGGGAGATTTACACCGTGGAACTTTACCGGAAGGTCCGTCTGGCCTGTAGTGAGGGCATGAGCCAGCGGGAGGCAGCGCGTCATTTTGACATATCGCGTGACAGTGTTCGCAAGATGCTGTCGTTTTCGTCGCCGCCGGGGTACCGACGCGAGAAGGCGATCAAGCGACCCAAGCTGGATGGGCTCACCGAGATTATCGACGCGTGGCTGGAAGCGGATATCCTTTGCGCACGCCGTGTATTGAAGTCGTGTCCATGGCCTGCCGCATGGGCGTTGAACGACTCAAGGCGCTGTTCGACCAGTATGGTGCAGAGGACATCGACCTCTGTTTCGAACACCTCCTTGAACGTTGCGCTCGTGCCCTGAGAGAAGTTGCCCTGCCGCAGATTCCTGACGGCGAATATCCCTTTGAGGACTTTGTCGAACTGGTCGGCGCCGTTCCCGAGGAACCGAGAGAGTTCATTCGGCTCAAGGTGACCATGATTAAGGAGCCCGATCATGTGACCTTTGACTTTACGGGCACCGATGAACAATCCCTGGCCTCCATCAACATCGCCGGGGATGAGCGCTTCTATAAGGCGGTTCATCGCAAACAGCGTCACACGGCCAAGCGGGTCTTCGAGCGGCTTCGGGACGAGCATGGGTTCACCGGCGACTATACGATCATCAAGGATTACGTGCGCGATGGGCAACCCAGATGAAGATTTTCTTGGCTTTGGCTTGATTCTGCATGATTTGGTCCCTTCCAATAGTGTTGGTCTCGAAGGTCACTTGACAAAGTGTCAATTGATATGATGTCAATTACCGGATACTTTACACGGTGTCAATACTGAATTTTGAAAATGAATTTGGAAAAGACCGATGGATACCAAAGAGCGCATTCTTGCCACCGCCTGGAGACTGCTGGAAGTGGAGGACTCGCCGGACGCCAGCCACGCCGTGCGCATGGCCGACATCGCCGAGGCGGCGGGCATCAGCCGCCAGGCCCTCTATCTACACTTCCCCGGCCGGGCAGAGCTGCTCATTGCGGTGACCCGCTACATCGATGACGTCAAGGACGTGGATGCGCGCCTGGAACCGAGCCGAACGGCCAAGACGGGGGTGGAACGGCTGGACGCCTATATCGACGCTTGGGGCAACTACATCCCTGAGATCTACGGGGTCGGCCGGGCGCTCATGGCCATGGCGCTCAATGATGACGCCGCCGCAGCCGCCTGGGACGACCGCATGCAGGCCGTGCGTCACGGCTGTGAAGCCGCAGTGCGGGACCTGAACCGGGACGGCGCTCTGGCCTCAGGTCTTTCCCCGGACCAGGCGACGGACCTTCTTTGGACGCTACTCTCCGTGCGCAACTGGGAGCAGCTCACACAGGATTGCGGCTGGCCGCAAAAGCGCTACATCGAAACCATCAAGGACATGGCAGCGAAGATGTTGGTGGGGAAATAGATTTCTGTAAATCGCTTAACCTCTACGGCCCGCTCACCTTCTTCAGCTCCCGAGGGAGGCCGGCCATATTGCCGCCCACGAGCTCGCCTTTTGAATTGAGCTCGAACAGATACATGGACAGCGTCGTCGGGGTGATGGCCGAACGGGCGCCGTGGAAAGCACGTTCACCGTCGATTTCCATAATGCTGCAGACGCCCTGGATCTCCACGTCGAAGTGATTGTCCCGCCGTTGCCAATAGGTGGAACACTCCGGCGCCATTCCTCTGAGATCTTCTGCGTTGACGGCGCTGAGTGCCTCAGGGTCTTTCCAAGAATCCTTCGGCAGCGATCCGAGCACCTTGGGCAGGTAAATTGAATTCTCGATGACGCGGCTATCGTAGAGCGGGGTCAGAACCCAAAACTGCTGGACGTAGACTTCACCCTCGATCTGTTTTTCCGTATACAGCACGTTGGGTCCGAGATCGGGAACATTAATGCGGACGTAACGGTCATGATGCAAGGGATGACGTAGGGACTCATCGATCCCCGCCGCTTCCTGAAAGGCCACCTGCTCCTCCGACGACCATTCGCCTTCTAGCCAGGACATGAGCAGCTGTAGATCCTCATCCAGTTGCGCACGCTCCATGTCCGTAGCGGGATAAGTGTGGAACGGACGGCTGCGGTCGGTGTTCTGGGCAAACACTGCAGAAACAGCACTGACGGAAAACACCGCAATCAAGAGGGCAAAGGAAATGCGTCTAAAAGGCATGGGGTTTGCTCCGTGCTGAGGAAATTGAGTGTACCCCTTATTCGTTACTGATGCTCCACCGGGGTGCGGTACCGGTCGGCGACCTCTTCTTCGTCTCCTGTCTTCGTCTGCTCGAACCTGATGCCTAAGAACCGCCCGACTGCCACCCAAACGGCGGCGATGCCCGCACTGATGGCGGCCATGGCGCCGAGAGCTAATCCCAATCCATCGGTCAGGCTGGCAAAGATAATGGACGAGAACGCATCACCACCCCGGTAAACGACGATATCGAGCACGGGCTTGGCCTTGAAGCGGGTCTCACGGTTGACCACCGTGTAAAGCATCTCCCGGCCCGGACGGGTGATGGCGAAGTTGCCGGCACGCCGCGCCACCTGCAGGGCGAGCACCACGGTGACGATGGGCGCAAAGGCAAGAATGAGAAGACCAAGACAGACGAAGAAGGGCACCAAGGCCAGCGTCGTCGGCATGCCGAAGCGGGCGACAATACGGCTGGTGGCGAAGAACCCCACCGCAAAAGTGAGAACGTTGATGGTGAAGTCGACGCCGCTCAAAATTTGCGTCCGTGTCGCCCGTTCAAAGGGCTCCAACAGGTTCTTCTGTTCGAAATACACGAAGGAGCCAACGGTTGTGTAGAGCAGCATGAACAGTCCGATACCGAGCAAATACCTGTTGGTGGCCAACATCTTAAACCCGGCCAACGGGTTGCCGCCGATGCGGGCTTCGTCGAGGTCCGCATGAACGTCTTCATTGTGCAAGTCGGTGCTTTTCAAACGCTCAAGGGTGAGAATGACGGGAATGGGAAGACAGAGAATCACCGCAGCCACCAACATCAAGTTTTGAATACCAGCTGTACCTGCAAACAAGAGTGGCACCAGCGGACCAACCAAAGCACCGGCGCTAGCGCCGACACCAATGACGGCGAAGAGGCGTTTGGACTGCTCCTTGGTGTAGAGATCGGACATGAAGCTCCAGAACACGGAGACATGGAACAGGCTGAACACGCTGACCCAAACAAAAAATGTCTTGTCGAGCAGCACAGGATCGGAAAAGGCGCCGCTGATGGCGTAGAACAAAACAAACGTGGCGGCGAAAAAGGCGTATACGCTGGGCACCAGAATTTGAAACCGCACATGGGTGACGGCAAAACCGTAGAGCGCGACCACGGCAATACTGGCGAAGAAGTTGATGTTCCAAAGGATGGAAAGTTCTGTGTCCGTCCAATCGCTGGCCATGGCATCCCGCACGGGGCGCAAAATGAAATACCCGGCCATGAGCAGAAAAACGAAACTGAAAGACAGAACCACGGCACGCTGTTCGTGCGGCTCGACGGTGGAGGCGCTCTTGATCAGGCGCTGTAACGGGTTCGCCTCTGCCATAGCCGGTGATCTCTCGCTCGTTGTCCTTATCGGACGGAATGTCCGGGATTGTTGATCTTGGCCCAAAAGTAAGACTGAACCCTTACCGCGCCACTGCCAGACGTATAAGGCGTTCACCGGCCGCAAACAACAGCGCCCACACTATTCCGGAAAGGACGACCATTCCCACCCAGAGACCGGCGGACATATCACCCAATGGCGTATCCAAGAAAACACCAACGATAATGACGGGGAACATCAGCACATTGGCCATCGCCGGGGAAACCTGCAAGCCAATGAACAGACCGACGGGAGGCGCCAGGAGGCCAAACAGGCAACCGGCAAGCAGCGGTTTCTTTGTCATGAACCAAGCATACCGTAACATGCGGCTAATCAAATCAGCGTATTGAGGGTGGACCAATCATGAATGACCAAATTGATCTAAGCCGACGAACCGTCATTTCCGGTGTGGGTGCTGCCGCGCTAAGCGCGCGCATACCCGGTGCACAGGCGGCGTGGCACGAAAACTGGATGACCGATCCTCATAAAGTCCTCAACACTTATATTCGTATGCAGTCGGACATTTCGGGAAAGGTCACGCCCTGGGCTTATCACGGTCATGTGTTGGCAGTGGTGCGTGATCAACAGGCACAAGTTCTTTATGACTGCGAAGGGGCTGAGACTAAGAAGGTGTTTGTCCGCGATGACGGTTTCGAATTGTGGTCAAAGGTCATGACCCTGTTCCGGAATGCGGACACCGGAGAGGTACTCGTCGGCAAACCTTGGAGAAACCCCATCACCGGCGCCAGGAATACCGTGACGCCCAATGTCATCGGATCAAAAACCCTATTAACCGTTGAGGATGGCAAGATCATCGAACGCCGGTCCATCAACGATGCCCCGGCCCGGCCCGTCGAACTGAGCGGACACTTCACCGTATACGGCGACAAAGTGGTGATGGAATTTAAACGTAATCCACCGCGGCCCTGGCCCGTAGAAACCAAATCCTTCGCTACCAACACGGCTGAGCTGGCGCATGTCCGTGATCCCAGCCGGCCGCGCATCGAGGCGACGTTTTCCGGCTCCGATATCGTTCCGTGGCAATCCTTCATGGACATGCCACCCGGTCTCGGCCATGCGGTATGGCACACCAACGGAAAGAAAATGCATGGCTTTGACGAGCTGTCCGAGGAGTATCTCGAACAGGCGCGGATCTATATTCCGGACGTTCTCGACTGGGTGAACATATAAAACGCGAGCACGACACCGGCGTTTGCATCGCTAAATTTCGGGCAGTTGCCAATCCCGCGTCGCTGTTTCTACTGCATAAGCAACGAGCGGGCCGATATACGCCTCATAAGGTTTCCATTTACCAATCCCCTTGGTGTTGATTCCTTCACGGACTTGCAGGGTACTGATGGTACGCACCGGCTTGTCCTTGGGTTGAAAGGAAAGGCAGGCGTCGTCCCATTCCAAACCGCAATGATCAAGCAGCTTTCGCACGGTGGGCTCAAAGGCGGTGACGAGTTTTTCGTAAGACAAAGACACCACAAAGCCGGGAATAACGTTCTCCCAGATCAAGGCCAGCGCATCATAGGAGCGTGCGTGAATAGCAATGTCTTCAAACCCGTGGGAAAACCCAATAGCATTGTCTTCGTCGCCGAAATAGTTGAAGTACATGGACAGTCCCATGTCCCTCACGTCACGGCGGCAGTAGATGACTTTAGCTTGTGGGAAGACGAACCGGATTGCGGCGACGCTGAGCATATTGGCAAGGCTTTTGTCGACAACGAACGGCTTGAGGGGCGCATGTTGCGCTAGACGCGCAAAGTAGTCGTTTTGAATGTCGTCTAAATCAGTTTCCGTAAGCTGTGACAATGCGGAGAACTGGTCCGTATCTGTTCGGCGCTTCAAACCGTCCCGCAGACTGTGGGAAAGATGGTGAGTTTCGCCGTAACTTTGAACGGAGGGATGGGCGTCAAAGATCTGCTCGACGAGGGTCGAACCGGATCTGGGCAGACCGACGATGAATATGGGCGTCGTTTTGCCGCGCGGTGTAGACGGTGCCGAGGCAAAAAAGTCCGGCGCCGTATACATGGAGGTCAATCCCTGCATGTCCAGCAACCACGACCTCGGTTTGGAATCAAGACTTCGGCGCAGTTCGTGACCGTCTTGGAAGCGGCTCATGGCATCGGCGTGCATGCCACAATGGTCGTATGCCTTGCCCAAGCCGAACAAGAGTTTGACCCGATCGAGTGCGTGTAAGTCTTCATTTTTGAGCAGGCCTTCCATCCTTTGAATGAGAGGATCGCCGGAAGAAAAGCGCCGGGTAATGGCAAGTCCGTAAAGGGCAGGAACGTAATCGGGATGATCCTTGAGGATGGCTTGGAGATTCCGCTCCGCGTCGTCCTTACGGCCCATAAAACGCAGCATTTGCACCTTAAGAGTGCGAATTTCTAAATCATCTGGAGAGAGTGCAGAGGCTTTGTCGAGGTCCTGCAGAGCCCCGTCCCCATTGGAATGCTCCTGATGGAGTCGCGCCCGCAGCACGTAACTGTCTGCGCTGTCTTTATTGAGCTTGAAGAAACGCTCCAGAGCGTTCTTTGCGTCCTTAAACCGGCCAAGATGGAATAGGGCATCCGCTTTATAGAGAGAAGAAGGCTACGCGCCGCTTCGAACCGGGGAATGATCTTGGCGTCGTCGATCATGACGCGAAATTTATAGCGTCATTCATAGTGTGACGTATCTAGCATCGCCCTTTGCGATCATGTTCCGCCCATCAAATTACGCACGTGAGCGAGGCGCGCTTCCACAACGCGCTCCATTTCGTCGGTGAGAACAAACCCGTCGTCCCCACCGCCGTCTTTGACCTTGGCGTTCCATTCCGCCATGGACATGGAAAATTTTTCCCGCTGGCGGTCCAGGGCATTGCCGGGGGACACGAATTGCTCGCAGGTTTCCACGTCGATTTTTTCGTGGGCGACCAGATCACGCAGGCACATGCGATAGAGGGTGTCCTCGCTACGGTAGGTGCGGAAGTCGGGCTCCTCGGCAAAACCCAATATCATGTCGTGCCACACCCGGCGCACACAAAAATTGATGGGATTGCTTTCGTCGATGGAATTGCGCCACTGGTCATGGATAGGCATGTCCACATGCAGCTTGGTAAAGACATAGCCCAGGTCATCCCGGTCCATAAGGTGTTCAAGACAGACGGAAATATGGTTGGGATAGAACACATCGTCGGCGTCGAGGAAAAACAAATACGTGTCGGTGGTCTGGCGCACCCCTTCGTTGCGCGAGTATCCGGGGCCGCGGTTCTCTTCGTTTGTAACCGGCTTGATGTTCGAATACCGCTCGGCCCACTCTTGAGTTAGATGCGCCGTGTCGTCTGTGGAGGCATCGTCCACCACAGCGATTTCAGCGATGAGGTCGGGGATAGTAGTGCGCGCTTGCTCCACGCTGTCGATCACGCTTTGCAGGGTGCGCTCCAGGGTCTTTTCCGCATTGTAAGCGGGAATGATGACGGCAATGGACGGGGCTCGGAGGAGTGACATGGACTTAGTAGTTTATGGCCATGGCGCGTTCCAGGACAGCCCGGTCTACATTGCCGCCGCTCAAGCCCGATGACGCTGTGGGACGGGTAAAGATGCGCCTTATTGGGTATACTGCCGGCCTCGATGTTAGGAGCCCGATGATGCCGTTGTTCCTGCAATTGGACCCGGCGACTCGAGCTGATGACGTCGTCAGTCGAGAGGTGGACGCTATGATGATAGGGCACGCCGTACGCTTTGGGTGAGTCTCTTTCCTTGGCGAACTGTACGCTGGTGCCGACGTTGGTGCCGACCCTGGATTTCCTGCCCCGCATCGACGTGGACTCGCCATTGGACCCGCGGCCTCATGTACGTGACTTTTGGGAGGGCATAGCTACCGATCCGGTTTCGTCTAAAGTCATCAAAGAAATGCGCAACAAACTGGCCGAATATAGACGCAAGAGACAGGCGGCAGAGTCCTAGAGCTTTATGTGATTAGACGGAGTCATTTTAGGGATTCACAAGCTTTTCGATTTCTGATTCAAGATTCTTGCTGGGTAAGGAGGCCAGCAAGGATGGCAAGAGCTTATTCCCTTGATCTTCGAGAACGGGTTATTTCGGCTGTGTCGCGCGACGGGATGTCGTGCCGGGCGGCGGCGCGGCATTTCGGGATCGGCGAGAGCACGGCGGTTGCCTGGCTGGCGCGCTACCGGCGGACGGGCAGCGCGGCGCCGGGCCGGATGGGCGGTTACAAGCCGCGTGCGATCCGGGGGGCGCACGAGCGCTGGTTGCGGGACCGGGTGGCGCGGGGGGATTTCACGCTTCATGGGCTTGTCGGGGAGCTGGCGGATCGGGGCCTGAAGGTGGACTACCGTTCGGTCTGGACCTTCGTTCACGAGCAGGGCCTGAGCTATAAAAAAAACGCTGGTGGCTGGCGAGCGTCGGCGCCGTGACGTGGCGCGCCGCCGCGCTCAGTGGTTGAAGTACCGCGACCGGGTTGACCCGACGCGCCTGGTGTTCATCGACGAGACCTGGACCAGGACCAACATGGCGCCCCTGCGGGGCTGGGGGTCAAAGGGCGCGCGACTGATCGGCGAGGCGCCACATGGCCGCTGGCACACCGCGACCTTCCTCGCCGCGCTGCGCCACGACCGAATCGATGCGCCCTGGCTCGTCGACGGGCCGATCAACGGCGAGCGCTTCCGCATCTATGTGCAGGACGTGTTGGTCCCAACCCTCAAGCCCGGCGACATCGTCATCATGGACAACCTCGGCTCTCACAAGTCCAAGGCCGTGCGACAGGCCATCCGCCAGGCCGGCGCCCGGCTCCTGTTCCTGCCCAAGTACTCCCCCGACCTCAATCCCATCGAGCAGGTCTTCGCCAAGCTCAAGCATCTGCTCCGCCTCGAAGCGCCGCGAACCGTCGAGGCCGTCTCAGCCGCCATCGGCAGACTCCTCGATACCTATACCTCAAATGAATGCGCCAACTATTTCAAAAACGCAGGATATGACCCAACCTAAAATCATACCGCTCTAGCCGAAGCCGTACTGGTTCCGACGTTCATCCGCGTACGCAACCAGGGGTGAGATATAAGACTCATAGCGCTTCCAACGGCCGATGTATCGTTTGGACACTTTTTCACGCACTTGATAAGCACTCAACGTCATGACGAACCGTTTGTTGCTTTGAAAGTCCAGGCAACCGTCATGCCAGGTCAGACCGCAATAGGTAAGGAGTTCGCGCACCCCCGGTTCAAAATCATCGACCAGGATTTCGTAAGACAATGTGTTCACAAAACCTGGCAGAACATCTGACCATAAGCGAGCAAGGGCGTCGAATTGTCTGGCGCGCTCTACGATGTCGTCGAGGTCATAGGCGTATTGTTGCTTTTCTTCCTCGCCAAAGTAGTTGAAAAAGATAGAGAGGCCTTGGTCTCGAAAATCACGGACACTGTGAATGATCCGTGCCTGCGGAAAAACGAATCGGATCGCCCCGACATGCCGCAAATTTTGGAGCGCCTTATCCACAATGAAGGGACGCGCAGGGACATGACGTTCCAGTTTCTCGATATAGCTTAATCTGATGTCTTGAAGGTCCGTATCAGTCAAAGCCGCAAAATTCGTTAGTGACCGCGTTCCTGTTCTGTGTTCTAAAATTTCAAAGAGGCTATCAGCGAAGTAGTCTTTCTCTCCATAGACCTGGACATCGGGATGCGCTCCAAGGACTTCTTCCAACAGAGTCGACCCACACCGCGGCAATCCGACGATAAAAATGGGCGTGATGTCACCGGCCGAATTGGTGGGTGCTGAGTTACAGAGGTCTGATGTAAAAACCTGGTGTGTTGGTCCAATGTCCAGTTTCCATCCATCTGGATTCTGAAATTGTGCGCGGCGAAGCGCATTGCCTTGCCGGTAATGATTGGCGGACTCTTCTATGCGCCCACAGTCAGCGTAAACCTTACCCAAAACAAAGTGCATTGTGACGCGTTCAAAAACCGTCAGATCGGGTTTAGCAGGCTGCTGAAAAAGTCTTCCTTTTGAGGCTTTGGAATGATTCTTTCTCTTTGTTGATTGCATGGAGGAAGTAATGCGTGGAGGCGACGATCGGACGGAGGGTCTTTTTTCTTATGTGAGCTGCGAGGCTCGTGTTCCGGCGACGCATCCGCTTCGCCTGATCCGTGGGCTGGTTGATGAGGCGCTGGAGCTTATGTCGCCGGATTTCGAGGGGTTGTATTCGAAGATCGGGCGTCCCTCGATCCCGCCGGAGAAGCTGTTGCGTGCGCTCCTGTTACAGGCCTTTTACTCAATCCGCTCGGAACGTCAGCTGATGGAGCAGATGGATTACAACCTGTTGTTCCGTTGGTTCGTCGGATTGTCGATGGACAGTGCGGTGTGGGATGCGACGACGTTCAGCAAGAACCGCGACCGGCTGCTGGATGGAGAGGTTGCGCGGAGGTTCCTGGCGGTGGTTGTGGAGCAGGCGCGTCGGCGCGGCCTGCTGTCGGACGATCACTTTTCCGTGGACGGGACGCTGATCGAGGCCTGGGCGTCGATCAAGAGCTTCCGCCCCAAGGACGGCGGCGACGAGCCGCCGGGGCCGGGGCGCAACTCGGAGAGGACCTTCCACGGCGAGAAGCGGTCCAACGAGACCCATGCCTCGACGACCGATCCCGACGCCCGGCTGTACCGCAAGGGGAATGGCCAGTCCTCGCGTATGGCCTTCATGGGCCACGTGTTAATGGAGAACCGCAACGGGCTCCTGGTCGGGGCCTGCCTGACCCGGGCCACCGGCACGGCGGAACGCGAAGCCGCCCTGGCGCTTCTCGATGCCCATCGCCCGGGACGGCGGCGGATCACGCTGGGCGCGGACAAGGCCTATGACGTGGCGGCCTACGTCGAGGCCTTGCGGGCGCGTCGGATCACCCCGCACATCGCCCGCGACGACCATGTAACCAAGACCGGCAAGCGGCGGCGCACCTCCATTGACGGCCGCACCATGCGCCATTCCGGCTACGCCGCCAGCCTGCGCATCCGCAAGCGCATCGAGGAGAGCTTCGGCTGGATCAAGACCACCGGCGGGCTGGCCAAGACCCGGCACAAGGGCATCAAAAGGGTCGGCTGGATGTTCGAACTGACCGCCGCCGCCTACAACCTGGTCAGGCTCCCCAAGCTGCTGGCGGAGCCCGTGCCATGACGGCACCGGTGGCCTGCCAGCTGATCGGCCGGTGGCGGATCGTCGAGGCCAACCTGTGGGACCGCGGCTATCTCGACCTCGACGGGCCCGCCGTGCTGGTCATTCGCGAAGATGGTCACGGCGAGATCGCCTTCGGCGCTCTGAACGCCAGCCTCGACCTGGAATACGGCCGATCCATCGTGTTCTTCACCTGGGCCGGCTTCGACGAGATGGACGAAGTCAACGGTTCAGGATCGGCCGAACTCCTCGACGACGGATCGTTGGAGATTGAGTTCGCCTATCATCTCGGCGATAAGGCCACCCTCAAAGCCGAACCAGCCACTTTTTCAGCAGCCTGTTAGCCGCGAGTTTTTCCATCCTGGGGATGTTCGGATCGTCATCGGAAAGTGTTTGAGCCCAGGCAAGGTTTTGATAGACAACCACGTTGTCTGGATGGGTCTCGACCAAGGACAGAACGTCGTCAACGGCCTGTTCTCGAAGACCAAGGTGTCTCAGCATTTGTATCTTCTCTATGCGGTAAAGGAAGTCAGACGGCTTGAGAGAAACCGCTTTCTCCATGGCAGCCATGGCTTCTTTACCGCGAGATTGTGCTTTGTGTAATTTGTACAGAAGAAACAAAGCATCCGCTTCGTCATCCTTGAGTTCAATGGACCGCTGAACAGCACTCTCTGCCTCTCGAAACTCGTTAAGTGCAAACAAAGATTGCGCGTAAACCAAATGTGTTTGGTGATGGGTGTCCTTCAGAGCCAAAGCCTGACGCAAGTATGTGCAGGCATCCTGGTGTTGACCCTGGGCCTTGGCAACCATGCCTGACAGATGCAGTACCGAAAAGTGATCAGGAAAATCATTGCGCAGAGCAACACAGGCTTCCTCTGCTTCATCTTGCTTTCCAGAGTTGAGAAGCACCCGGGCCGCCTCGAAACGGGAAGGTAGAGTGTCGTCGGTCACGATCCAGCATACCTTCAATAAATTGACTTACCTACGAGGTAGCGCGCGGCATGAGGCCACCTGCGGCAGGGTGCGCTCCAGGGTTTTCTCCGCATTGTAAGCGGGAATGATGACGGCAATGGACGGAGCGCGGAGGAGTGACATGGACTTAGTAGTTTATGGCCATGGCGCGTTCCAGGACAGCCCGGTCCGCATTACCGCCACTGAGGACGACGGCAACCTTGCGTCGGGCGAAACGCTCCTTTTCGTTGAGGAGTGCCGCCAGCGGCGCAGCGCCGGCGCCCTCCGCCAGATTGTGGGTATCTCCAAGAAAGATCGCCATCGCCTGTAGAATGTCATCGTCGGACACTGTGAAGATGTTTTCCGCACCAGCCCAGATCACCCTCAGGGCTGACTCATCAGGCGTACGCACGGCCAAACCGTCCGCCAATGTATCAGATCGGTTGGTCGGAACGACTTTATTCTGCTGGAAGGAAAGTGCGTAGGCCGGTGCCTTTTCCGCCACCACACCGTAGATTTTGGCGCGTGCGCCGAGAGCATTGCGGGCCGCAACAACGCTGCACAGGCCTGAGCCCATACCGACGGGGACAATCACATCGTCCACGTCTGGCAAAGCGCGGAACAGTTCCAAACCATAGGACGCAACACCGAGAATCAGGTCCCGGTGAAACGCTGGCACAAAAAACAGCCCGCGGTCCTGTGCCAGGACACGGCTATGCTCGAGCGCCTCTTGAAAATCGTCGCCATGCTCAATCAGTTCGGCACCAAACGCCCGCATCGCCGCATTTTTTTCCGGATTGTTACCGAACGGGACGACAATGGCGGCAGGGAGATCATTTTGCGCGGCAGCCATGGCAACGCTTTGACCATGGTTGCCCCGGGTGGCTGCAATGACACCGGTTGGTCGATTTGGGTGAGCGGCGACGTGTGACAGGAAGTGGAGGCCGCCGCGGATTTTGAACGCACCTGTGGGCAGATGATTTTCGTGCTTGACCCACACGTCCGTGCCGTAGCGCTGACTCAACAGCGGCCAGTTGATGAGGGGTGTTGGCGTCAGTGTGCGGTAGACAACCTCTGCCGCTTCTTCCAGTTCAGCAAGATTTGGAAGTGAAAAGGTCATGGATTCAGTGGATAAAGATCTAAACCGCTTAAACTCTTTTTGGCTAAGAGAATGCGTGCATCCGCGTGCACGCCATCGTGCATATCCATATTGAGCGCAAACACATGTGCGCCATCCTCACGCTCCAGCCAACCGACAAACCAGCCCAGTCCAGGCTCAATGACCGTCGTCCACCCGGTTTTGCCAGAGAGAACGTATCTATCCCGCCGCTCAACGACCGCAATGTTTTTGACAGCTTCCATGACAGGTTGAGAAAACGGAAGGTCATTTAAGTAAAGCCGCTTGAGAAAGTCCACCTGCTGCCATGCGGTTGTTGTGTAGTTGGGCAACACCCAAAAGATGTCCAAGATTTCGGCGTCGATGGTCCCGCGTCCGTATGAGACAGCGTCCAAGTACGACGTCATCCGCGCCAATCCGACATCACGGGCGATCTGACGGTAGGCGGGGAGAGCCGACACCGCAAAGGCGGACCGCAACGTATGGTCTTTGTTCCAGGCAGCATTGGGGCGTGTCTCGCCATCCCATCTCAGAATATGGGTGTCCGTATCACTCACCACACCGGTTTCAAGCGCGATCAGGCTATTGAGGATTTTGAACGTGGAGGCGGGCGGAAAGGATTGAGCGGCGCGATCCGGATTGTAGACGTGCGCCTGATTTGTTTGCACATGTAAAGCAACGAACGTGCCTGACGTACTGATCTCGTCAAAGAGTGCACCAAGTTCGGGGTGCGTTTGAATCGTTGGACTTTGTGCCCATGCAGACTGTGCAAAAACTAACACAGTAAGGAGAGTGGCGACTATTAGTCGGATCAAAACAAGTCCTGGACTTGCCGATGGCGAGTGATTGTTTTCAAAGAAACCTCTAATGGCTTATTTCGTCGACAAGCTGATCCTTGCGTTGGTAGTGCCACTTAATCCACGTATGAAACAGAAAGAAATTGATCAGTAGAAAAGCTGCGACCTTGCCCACGGCCGTTGGCACATAGAGCTAAGCCACAAAAATTAACCAGCCACAAAAAAGATTGAGGCCGATCACCTTCAGCCAATAGAACGAGGACACTTTGAACCAGTGGGTCATGCGTCCGGGTGCTCGCTGCGCAATTGATCACTCTTCTTGGAACGAAGCAGAATCCAAAAAACGCCGCTAACAACAATGACAGCGATAGCGGCTGCCGCGGATACGGCAATGACCAGCATCACCACAACGAGCAGCGACGCGACAGCCAACAGTACAATGACATTCTTCAACCAATCAGGCATGTCTAGGACTCCTCGAGTCCCATTATTCTACATATGAATGGGCCGTTTATCCACGGCCAGCGCCGCCTCTTTAACCGCCTCGCCCAGCTGCGGGTGGGCATGGCAGGTGCGCGCAATGTCTTCCGCTGAAGTGGTGAACTCCATGCCGACGGAAATTTCCATAATCAAATCACCCGCCAGCGCGCCGATGATATGGCAGCCGAGAAGCTCGTCTGAGTCCGCATCGGCCAAAATTTTCACAAACCCATCCGTATCCCCATTGGCCCGGGCGCGGGAGTTAGCGGTAAAGGGAAACTTGCCGGACTTGTATTTGATCCCGGCCTCTTTCAACTCTTCTTCCCTCTTGCCCACACCGGCCACTTCCGGCCAGGTGTAAACCACGGAGGCGATGGCGTTGTAATTGATGTGAGGCGTTTGCCCGGCGAGGGATTCTGCAACCACCACGCCTTCGTCTTCCGCCTTATGGGCGAGCATCAGACCGCCGATGACATCGCCGATGGCGAAGATGCCTTCCACATTGGTCTGGAAGTGATCGTCCACGGGAACGAACCCGTGCTTGTCCACCTCGATGCCGATTTTGTCCAGGCCGAGGCCGTCGGTGAACGGACGTCGCCCGATGGAAACCAGCACCACGTCGGCTTTGAGCGTCTCCTCTTCGCCGCCGGCCGCCGGTTCCACGGTCAAGGTCACGCCGGTCTTGGTGGATTTGGCCCCGGTGACTTTGGAGCCAAGCTTAAATTCGAGACCTTGCTTCTCCAGAATGCGCTGCATCTGCTTGCGCACGTCTCCGTCCATGGGCGGCAGGATGAAATCAAGAAACTCCACAACGGTGACCTCCGCACCGAGCCGCCGCCATACCGAGCCCATTTCTAAGCCGATGACACCGGCGCCAATCACGACAAGCGACTTGGGCACCTTGGAGAGCTCCAGCGCGCCGGTGGAACTGACGATTTTCTTTTCATCGATCTCGACACCGGGAAGCGGAGTGACATCGGAGCCGGTGGCGATGACCACGTTCTTGGTGGTGTGGGTTTTGGCCTTGCCCTTATCGGGCTTGACCGTCACTTCGTGAGCACCGAGAGCGGCTTTGGTAATGCTGCCGTGACCCTTGAGGTAGTCCACCTTGTTTTTCTTGAACAAAAACTCGATGCCCTGGGTATTCTGCGATACCACGTCATCCTTGCGAGCCATCATGGTTTTGAGGTCGAGCTTAAGGTCGCCCACCTTGATGCCGTGGTCGGCAAAGTGATGGTTTGCTTCTTCGTACAAGTGCGACGACTGCAAAAGCGCTTTCGACGGAATGCAGCCGACGTTGAGGCAGGTGCCGCCAAGTGCACCGCGGCTTTCCACGCAAGCGGTTTTCAAACCCAGTTGAGCGCAACGGATGGCGCAAACGTAACCGCCGGGTCCGCCGCCGATAACAATGACGTCGTAGGAATCACTCATGATGGTTCCGCCTTAAATGTCGTAGAGCATGCGGGCCGGGTCTTCGAGACATTGCTTAACCCGGACCAGGAAGGTCACCGCTTCGCGCCCGTCGATGATGCGGTGATCGTAAGACAGTGCCAGATACATCATCGGCCGCGCCTGGATCGACCCGTCGGGCATGACCACCGCCCGCTGCGTAATGTTGTGCATGCCGAGGATGGCCGACTGCGGTGAGTTGAGGATCGGCGTCGACAGCATGGAGCCATAAATGCCGCCGTTGGAAATGGTAAACGTGCCGCCGGTCATTTCCTCGACGGTCAGCTTGCCGTCTCGGGCTTTGCGGCCGTAGCCGGCGATGTCCGCTTCGATTTCCGCCAAGCCTTTGAGATCGCAGTCGCGCACCACGGGCACCACCAGGCCTTGCGGTGTGCCGACGGCAACACCGATATCGTAGTAGTTCTTGTAGACGATCTCGTTCTCTTCGATGGACGCGTTAACAGCGGGAAGCTCTTTCAGAGCCGTGACACAGGCCTTGGCGAAGAAGGACATGAACCCAAGCTTGATGCCGTTCTTTTTAACGAAAGCATCTTGGTACTGTTTGCGGGCATTCATCACCGCGCTCATGTCCACCTCGTTGAAGGTGGTGAGCATGGCGGCGGTGTTTTGCGCTTCCTTCAGGCGCGCAGCAATGCTGCGGCGAAGCCGGGTCATCTTCACCCGTTCTTCCCGCGGTCCCCTGTCCGGTACGGTAGGCGCGCTCACCCCTTCACCGCCGGAGGCCACATACTTGAGCACGTCGCCTTTGGTCAGACGGCCGTTCTTGCCCGTGGCCGGGATGGCTTTGGGATCGAGATTGTGTTCGTCGACCAATCGGCGCACGGACGGCGCGAGCGGATAGTCCGCCGCCAAAGACGGTGCCGCTGCTGCCGCCACGGCAGGAGCCGGTTTGGGCTCTTCTTTTTTTGGCGCGGGCGCCTCGGCTTTGGGCTCTTCCTTTTTGGGTTCTTCTTTCTTCGCTTCGGGCTTGGCGGCAGCGCCGGCAGCACCCTCCGCCAGTTTGGCAAGGACCGCGCCCACCTCAACGTCGTCTCCCTCTTGAGCGACGATTTCTTCCAGCGCACCTGCAGCGGGCGCGGGGACTTCAACGGTCACCTTGTCCGTTTCCAATTCCACCAGCGGCTCGTCGACGGCGACGGCGTCGCCGACCTGTTTGAACCACATGGCGACGGTTGCCTCTGAGACGGATTCCCCAAGTTGCGGAACTTTGATTTCAGTCGACATGGCGTCCTCGGTTTTCCCCTGCGGCCGGGTAAAAAACCGGCCAGTTATCTTTCAAAACGTTTCTGTTATTCCGCCGCCAGTTTGGTCATCCGGCGGAACGGTTGCGGTATGTCTTCAAGCGGCGTGTTCAGCGCCCATTGAACCAATTGGTTTTGCTCATCCACATGGTTTTTCATCAGCCCGGTGGCGGGTGACGCCGCGGGCATGCGTCCGGCATAAAACGGCCGTTTGGCTTTGATGTCGATGTCTTCCAAAAGAAACTCGAGGCGACGGTCGACAAACTGCCAGCTGCCCATGTTGGCGGGTTCTTCCTGGCACCATACCACCTCGGCGTTCTTGTACTTTTGCAGTTCCGTGGCGAGGGTTTCTTTCGCCCAGGGATAAAGCTGTTCCACACGCACAATGGCGACATCGTTGATGCCGGCATCTTCGCGAGCTTGCAGCAAGTCGTAATAAACCTTGCCGGTGCAGAGCACGACTCGGCGAACCTTCGTATTGGCCGCCAGTTTCTCCGTTTCACCGATGATGCGGAGGAATTGGGACTCCGCGTTCATTTCATTCAGCGTGCTGACACAGCGTTTGTGCCTCAGCAGCGATTTGGGCGTCATGATCACCAGCGGCTTACGGAAATCCCGGCGTACTTGGCGGCGCAAGGCATGGAAATAGTTGGCCGGAGTGGTCAGGTTGCACACCTGCCAATTGTCCTGTCCGCACATTTGCAAATAGCGCTCAAAGCGGGCTGAGGAGTGCTCCGGCCCTTGGCCTTCAAAGCCGTGGGGCAGCAGCAGCACCAAACCGGACAAGCGCAACCATTTGCTTTCCCCGGAGGAGATGAACTGATCGATGATCATCTGCGCTGCGTTGGAGAAATCCCCGAATTGGGCTTCCCACATCACCAGCGCATGGGGCTCCGCAAGAGAATAGCCATACTCGAAGCCGACGATCGACAACTCCGACAGCGGACTATCAATCACTTCGAAAAACGCCTGATCCTTACGGATGTTGTTGAGCATGACGTGGCGCTGTTCGGTCTTTTGATCCACCAAAGAGGCATGGCGTTGGGAAAAGGTTCCCCGGCGGCAATCCTGCCCCGAGAGGCGTACGGGAGCGCCCTCAATTAACAGACTGCCGAATGCAAGAGCTTCCGCCGTCGCCCAATCAATGCCCTCGCCGGATTCAATGGCTTTACGTTTGGCTTTGAGCTGGCGAGCGATCTTTGAATTGATGTTGAAGTCTTCGGGTACACTGCAAAGAGCTTCGCCCACTTCTTTGAGAGTCTTATCGGCAACGCCGGTTTCGTGTTCCTGGTATTCCTCTTCCCCGGCCAATTGATCGAGACCTTTCCAGGCCCCTTCCAGCCAGTCGGCCTTGTTGGGTCGGTAGGAAGCGGCGGATTCAAAGTCCACTTCCATCATGTGCAGGAACTGGCTCATCTGCATGTCCGCCTGTTCCTGGGTGTAGAGACCCTCGGCCACCAGCTTTGAGGCATAAATCTCACGAGCGGTCGTGTGTTCGGCGATCTTGTCGTACATCAACGGTTGGGTGAATTTAGGTTCGTCCCCTTCGTTGTGGCCGTGGCGCCGGTAACAGACCAGATCAATCACTGAATCCACACCAAACTCCTGACGGAACTCGGTGGCAATGCGTGCGCAATGCACCACGGCTTCCGGATCATCGCCATTCACATGGAAGATTGGTGCTTCGACCATCTTGGCAATGTCGGTGCAGTATAACCCGGAACGGCTGTATTGGGGCGTGGTGGTAAAGCCGATCTGATTGTTGATGACGAAGTGAATGGTGCCGCCGGTGGTGTAGCCTTCGATCTGCGAGAAACCGAAGCATTCGGCGATGATGCCTTGCCCGGCAAAGGCCGCGTCACCATGCAGCAGCAGGCCCATGACCTTTTTGCGCTCGGTGTCGTTGAGCTGTTCCTGCTTGGCCCGCACTTTGCCGAGCACCACAGGATCCACCACTTCCAAGTGAGAGGGGTTGGCGGTCAACGACAGGTGGACAACGTTGCCGTCAAAATCCCGGTCAGCCGATGTGCCGAGGTGATACTTGACATCGCCAGACCCTTCCACGTCATCAGGATGGGGTGAGTTACCTTGAAACTCGGAGAAGATGGCTGTGAACGGCTTGTGCATGACATTGACCAGCACGTTCAGGCGGCCGCGATGGGCCATGCCGAGGACAATCTGTTCCACACCGAGTTTTCCACCCACCTTGATGACCTGCTCAATGGCCGGTACGGCGGATTCCCCACCGTCAAGACCGAAGCGTTTGGTCCCGGTGTATTTGGTGCCGAGGAACTTCTCGAACCCTTCGGCTTCCGTCATACGCTCGAGAATGGCTTTCTTACCGCTTTCGGAAAAGTCCGTGTGATTGCGGTCTCCTTCGATGCGTTTTTGCAGCCAATACTTCTGATCGGGATCTTGGATGTGGGTGAACTCCACACCAATGGTGCTGCAGTAAGTATCTTTCAGTAACTGCAAGACTTGGCGGGGCGTTGCCGTGTCCATGCCCATGACGCCGACATAAATCTCCCGGTCCATGTCCTCTTCGCTGAAGCCGTGGACTTTGGGATCCAATTCCGGGTGAGGCTCCGGGGCGTGCAGTTTCAGTGGATCGAGGTTGGCGACCTGATGGCCGCGGGCGCGGTAAGCGCGGATAAGCTGCAGGATGTGAATGGAATCTTGTATCTGGCTGCGTAGAGCGTTTTCGTCGACGGGTGCCGCCGCTTTGGTTGCGCCCTTGACCGGTTTGGCGCCTGTGTCTTCGCCGTCGATGACGCCGATGACGCCGGCTTCGGATGGTGCCCATCCGGCGCCTTCCAGCTCGTGTAGCAAGTCACCGGCGTCGTCACCCAGATCCTTGAAAAAGGTCACCCAGGACGGATCGACAGAGCCAGGATCAGCCAAGTAGCGGGTATAGAGCTCGGCAACGAATGTGGCGTTGGCGCCAGTGAGGAAGGTCGGGTCCACGGTGTCAGTCCCTTGGTCTAAAGCCGCTCGTTGTGGCGGCATGGTCTTCTTACGCTTTTTAGACGAAACCAGCCGCTAAAACAACGCACGGGGTGGTTAACCTACCGTGACATAAGGATAATTTTGCTTCGACGGAGCGCTGAAGACAGCGATATAGGAAAGCGTTCGGTTACCTGAGCACCATCCTGGATGATTACTCCCGCTACATCATCGCCTGGACGCTGTGTACGACCATGAAGGCCAGTGACGTCACAGACACCCTGGAACTAGCATTGCAGGCCTCAGGCTGCGACCGGGTTGAGGTCCGGCACAAGCCCCGCCTGCTGTCAGACAATGGCGCGTCCTACATCTCTAGCGAACTGGCCGAATGGCTCGACGACAACGGCATGGATCATGTGCGCGGCGCACCCTATCACCCGCAGACACAGGGCAAGATCGAGCGGTGGCATCAGACCCTGAAGAACCGCATCCTGTTAGAGAACTACTTCCTGCCGGGCGATCTCAAGACCGGGATCGGGCGCTTCGTCGCCTACTACAATCACCACCGCTACCACGAGAGCCTGAGCAATCTGACGCCCGCCGACGTCTACTTCGGGCGCGGCGAAACCATCTTACTCGAAAGGGAGAGAATCAAACAAAACACCATCAACCAACGGCGCTTGCAGCACCGCAAAACCGCCGCCTAAACTGAAAACCAAGATGGGCCAAACCCTCTCTTAGTTTATCAACCCCCGCTGTCCCAAATACTCTGACGACGGACATAAAGCGGGGAGTGCTTGCTCAGGTTGTCCCTCGGTAAGGCGTGCTAATCCAAAGAGATAAAGCGCATGGGGGTGAGACTCGTCCTGTTGAAGGACATCAACAAGCGTCTCAAGCGCAAAATCCGTGTGACCGAAGGCAAGGGATTTTTCGGCAATATTTGCTTTTTGGTCTAGGGTCTGTTGACATTTAACGCATGGCGATGATGGTTTCGACGAGGTTGCAGTTTGCGGCGCAGCTGATGTCGGTCTTGTCGTAGCGTGTTGCGATGCCACGGAATTCCTTGATCTTGGCGAAGTAGTTTTCGATCAGATGTCGCCAGCGGTACATGTGCTTGTCGTAGGCCGCCGGCCGCTTCCTGTTGGCGAGCGAGGGAATGACGGCGCTTGCGCCACGTTGGTCCAGTTGCTCTCGCAGCCAGCCGGCATCGAATGCCTTGTCGGCGATGAGGGCATCGAAGTGAACGTCGTCGATCAACGGCTGGACGCCCATCATGTCGTGGCGCTGGCCAGGGAGCAGCACGAAGCGGACCAGACACCCCAGTGCGTCGACCAGGGCGATGATCTTGGTGGTCAATCCGCCCCGTGATCGGCCGATGGCCTGATTTTGAGTCCCCCTTTTGCGCCGCTCGCCTTCTGGTGAACGCTGACGATGGTGGCGTCGATGAGGGCATATTCGAAATCCGGTTCCGCCGACAACTCCTCGAACAGCCGCTCGAAGACACCCTTCTTCGCCCATCGGCGAAAGCGCTGGAAGACGCTGTTCCAATTGCCGAACGCCGGGGGCAGAGCGCGCCACGGCGACCCTGCGCGCACCCGCCACAAAACCGCCTCCAAAAACAGGCGGTTGTCCGCCGCCGTCACGCCACGGTCCGTCGCCTTGCCCGGTAGATGACGCCAAATTTTCTCCCAAACATTGTCCGTGATCACAAAACGCTCTGACTTCATCAAACACTCCTTGCAAAAGGAGGCTTGAATCACTTTTCCGCGACATTGGGAATCCCCTAAATGTCAACAGACCCTAGTTCGTCTGCGATTTCGTCAGGAAGGTCCGGAAAATTCTGCTCAATGCTGAAATCGTCCTCTGTTTCGATATCCAGCACGGTCATGTGATCCATACTTTCGTTGGGAAGAATTGCAGTGATTGGGGGTGACGCGCTCCTTGGTAAAAGGATAACAACTTGAAAATAAAATAGGGTCTTGCCTAGCAGATCGGTTTTTCTCGCGGTTGACGTAGCAGAAGCCTGACCTTGTTGGAAGCCCGATGGTTGAAGCGCCACTCGGTTTCCTTGAGGTGGAGGTGGAATGTGTGTCTGGGCACACCCATGAACTTTACGAGCCGCACCTTGGCCATGCCCCAGAAGCCCTCGATGCCATTGATGTGAACCGGGCCGCGGGCGAACTCATCGCAGGAATGGTCGACCCGGAAGTGACCATAGCCGAGATCGACGAGGCCGTTGTAGCCGCGCCATCCATCGGAGTTGACGACGGTGCTTGGATCGACCCTGCCCCGAATAATCCCCTGTAGCGTTGACTTTGAGCAGTCCGGGACGATCTCGGTGTAGACCTGCCCTTCGCGTTCGAAGATCCCGAAGACGACTGTCTTGCCATAGGCTCCGCGTCCGCGCTTGCCTTTGATGCGTCTGGCACCGAAGAAGCTCTCATCGACCTCGACCACGCCGAAGAACGGGCGCTGTGCTTCGCAAGCCGCGAGGATCCGCTCCCTCAGGCCGCGGTAGATCCGGTTCACAGTGTTGCGATTTACGCCGCAAATCGCGGCCGTTTGCAGCGCCGTGAGATCAGCGGCAAAGCACTTCACGACAAGGCGAATCTGAGCTTCAGAAAGTTTGGAACTTTTCGAGTATCGGTTTTTCATTACCATACAGAGCTTTATGCCGCCATCGGCTATGCTCTGCTAGGCAAGACCCATAAAATATTCATTAACTTCTTGTCTGCGAACGACTTTTTGCGTTGATTTTCTTTAAAGCGTTGCAGGAAAAGTAGGAAAACCAATCGCCAACCATATGATTAAAACAGGGTGATGAAATACAGAATCAATCTGCTCTATGTCCGTCTGCCACCAGACCAAGATGAATGATCCAAGCTCTGGTATTGTTGGATTCAACACTGCCTTATTCCGGACTGGAGCGCCGGAGCAAGAGTGACCACCTGCGGCGATAAAAGGCTGACGACCGTTAAATCCACACGGAAAGGGGCCTATATCGGAAAGCGTTCGGTTACGCGGTGATGAGAGTGATGGATTCAACGATTGAGCGTTCGCTTCCAGTCTTTGCGGAGGGGTCGCAACCAGATGTCCTTTTTCGGCTGTGCTCGTTTGTTATACCTGTCATAGCGTCCTCTTCCCTTTGTGCAGAATTCATTTTCGACACCCTCAACAAAACACTGGTAACGCCGTCGGCGATTCTATATCGTCGTGCGCATGGCGATGCGCGACGAGGATTACGGAGCGGCTCCGACGTTGGTGCAGGTCCGCAAGGATACGACCGCCCCGCCGCCGAGGGGCAGGCAGGGCCGGCCCAAGCCCATCGTCTTCGGGCCTGACACCGAGCCGCCGCTGTTCCCCGCCCCGAAGACCCTCGACGAGGTTCGACCGCTCGACATGCGCATCGTCGTGCGCAACACCCGCGAAGGGAAACTCTGGAACGAGTTCGTCGCCCGCTACCACTATCTCGGCTACAAGCCCCTGGTCGGCGCCCAGATGCGCTACGCCGTCCATGATCGAAACGGCTGACCCCGCAGTGCGTTGATCGTCTGCGTCCGCTGGCGCACCAGGAGATCGCGTGTGCGGAACAGCATCCCCCGGGCCTGTTGCTCTTTCGTCTTCACGGCCACGACGCTCATGGTGGGGCGCTGTGCAGCCTCGCAGATTGCCTCTGCGTCCGTTGTGTCATTCTTCTGCCGTTTGACGAACGGCTTCACATAAATCGGCGGAACCAGCTTGACCTCGTGCCCCAGCTTCTCGGTTTCTCGACCCCAATGGTGAGCACTCGCGCAGGCTTCCATTGCCACCACGCTGGGCGGCTGCGAAGCGAGGACGTCGAGCACTTTGCCGCGGATCAGCTTCTTTCGGAATGCAACGGACCCGTCAGCCCGAGCACCGTGAATCTGAAAGCTATGCTTCGCCAGATCGATCCCGATGATGGTAGCCTGATCCATGGACGCCTTCTCCTTCTGTTGGTGTTGGTGACACCGCCAACATGGCACATTGCGATGCCGTCGGGAGGGGGCGTCCACTCCATCGGATCTTCTCCTCAGCACTGTAACGCTTGCGCGTCTTGCGGCGGATGTCCTTGACCGTCCGCTCCGCAACATCCTGGGATCGTTCTGTTCTATCTCTCATCGTTCACTCCTCAATGATGACGATGAGCCAATAACACTCTCTTACGCAATCACCCTAATCTGTTCCATTGGTCCTGGCGGGGGACACCGGGTTAACTTTCAGCGCATTCGGCTAAATAGAAATGAAACGAGAAAAGACATCCATTGGCCGGGGCATCCTGAACATTCAGAATTCTTAAAGATCATTCAAATGCCAATTTTTGATGACCCTGTGGTCAACTTCTTGTGGAGAAAAGCCCTACTTGAAGACGCAAAAAAAGCTGAAGAAACTTTTGATATGGAAGATCCGACGGCAGAACCTTTTATTCCGGGTGATTGATTTGAAGGATTTCCCCCTTTCGCACCGTCGTTTCAGGGCAAATGCAACTAAGCTGCCCTAATCCGACGTGTCAAAAATTTTCGCTGAGAGCTAACACAAGTCATTTCTAACGAATTGCTGGCGACCGATACTCTTCAGAGGCATTGTCTGCAATGGTTTTTCTAATAGCTACCTGCTTGTCTTTTAGGATGAGATCATATTTTCCTTCGAGAATGCTGAGAAAGAAATCGATAGCAGGTTTAGGTCTATCGTATTTCCACTCCCGACTTTCCCAAGCATAGTCGTCAAATATAAGCACGCCTCCTTGTTTCAAGAGGCGCCAACACAAAATCGCGTCTTCGATGACGTTGAAAGATCCATGATGACCATCGATGTAGGCGGCATCAAACGAATAGAGGGGCAACGTGCGCAGTACTTCTCCTGACTTTCCCTTATATATTCTTACTTTGTCAGAAAGGTCGCATACGGCGATGTTGTGGCACAGCGTTTCGTATTCGGAAGCAAAAAAGATATCGATAGCTGTGATTGTCGACTCAGAATGAGCAAGCTTATGCTCCAGAAACCAGAGAGTGGCGCTACCCTCTTGTGATCCAACCTCAATGTAATGGAGAGGTTTGTCAGGATCGTGAGTCGCTAGAGCGCGATTCCACAAATCGAGACTTAATCGACGTTGTCTTCTAAAAACCAATGTGGCTTCGTATTCGCTAAGGTCTGTGAAAGGGTAGGTGCCATCGAACCGTTCTTCGATTACGACTGGCATACTACTTGGTGGAGTTTTCAATGGATTAAGGCCTCGGCGCTTTTTTAAAAAAGGAGTACGTCACCAAATAGGAAAGGACTCGCTCCAACTATACCGCTCTCTATTCGCCCTACTCCGCAGCGATCACCTCACCGGCCCCTTCCCGGATTTTGGCGATGGTCTCATCGACGGTGAGCACCTGGCCAAAGCACAAGCGTACGGCTGCCAGAGTGGCGGCCTTGATCTCTTCCGCCGACAGGCCCTGCATGCCGTGGTTGCCGGTACCGTCGGAGAGGAAAAACACCTTGTAGTCCCGCTGATTGGCTTCCCGGGCGGTGGTGTCGACGCAGACGTTGGTGGCGATGCCGCCGACGATGGCCGCTTCAATGTTGTTGGTGCGAAGGATGAGATCCAGGTCCGTGCCCGTAAACGAGCCGTAACGGGGTTTGGTCAACAGAATGTCTGTCGGCTCCACGTCCAGGGAGTCATGCAATTTCGCCGCATCCGTACCGGCCGTGATGCCGTCGCGGCGGTTGGTGCCCGTGCTCTGCAAATAAGCCGTCACCACATCGGCAGCGATGCCCCGGTTGGAACCGTCTGCGCGCAATTCATTAATCGTATGAATGACCATCATGCCGTGTTCGCGACAGACTTTTGAGAGCTTGTTCAAGCGTTGCACCACATCCGGCCCGTCGGTGGCTGAAATATCAAACCCTTCAACGAAGACGTTTTGCAAATCCACATTGATGAGAGCCGTGCGGGCGGGATCAATAGGCCAATCAATCATGGTGCAGCTCCTATTTTTGGAAAGCGTAATCAGTCATCAACGTCGTCCACGTCAACCTGTCCGGTAACGCGGCGGCGGAGCAATGAGAATGACATGCCGATGGCAAGGATTGTGCCGACAATCACCAGCACAATCCACGTAATGACCGAGCTGTTCTCAAGGGACAACAGATCGAAATCCACCAGCACCCAAATGACGGCGGAAAAAAAGGCAACGGAAAGGATCACGCCGAAAGGACCGAGGGACTCCCAGGTGGCATGAACGATAAAGGCGTAAGCGATGAGCAAGACAATGCCGATTAAAGAGTGCGAGACTGCCCTCGCCGCCGAAAGCCCAGTTAAAATAGGAAAAACCGCTGGGATTGAAGGTGATCAGAACCAACACAAGACACAATGCCCAGCGCCAAAGAAATCCTCTTCCCGTAAAACCGCCTTCCGCCATGGCCAAACGTCCCCGTCGCTGAGCCGGTAAGCTTAAATGCCGTCATTAGCGGTGAATAGAGGCGATTCTTTAACACCATGGGAAGAGGCTTGATCGTTAAAAGAGAACGCCTAGGGTAAACCACGGATAGAAAGAGGGGGTGTGCCTTGAAAGTGCTTATCGTCTACGGCACCACATACGGCCAAACGGCCAAAGTCGCGGCCAGCATCGCCAGCGTGGCAACGGCCATGGGACGGGACGTGAAAACTGTGACTGCGGCCTCTGCTCCTTCGCCGGAAGAATATGACGTCGTCTTTGTTGGCGGATCCATCCATTTCGGAGCCTTTCAAAAAGAAGTACAGGCTTACGTGGCTCAACACGATGCCGCACTCGATCAGTGCCGGACGAGCTTGTTTTGCGTCAGCGGATCCGCGCGTAGCGAAGAGGGCATGGAAGAAGCGGAGGAATTTTCAGAAACGCTTTTGAAAGACTCGGCGTGGACGCCGGATCATATTGAACACATCGCCGGTGCCTTTCCTTTCAGCCAATACCCTCTGTGGAAGCGCTGGTTGATGCGGTTTTTTTTGCGCAAGCAGGATCCGGAACTGGACACCTCAGAGGACTTGGACTTCACCGACTGGCCTAAGGTCGAGGAATACGCCCGGCGTGTTCTTGAAGAACAAGGCGCCTCGAGTTCAACGAACTCAGGCGTCACGAACATGTGATCGCCCTCACCCGCCTGTGAGTGGCGCTGCGCCTTTGCTCTGCTTATATGTGGGGCATGAGTACACGAACCCTGATACACACGCTGGTCCTGACGTTAGGCGCGCTCGCTGCCTATAGCGCTGTATTCATGCTGTTCGATCCCGTGCTCTAAGAGCTTACGACCTTTCCACCGTTTCAAAATCGAATCCCGAAGCGTCGCCGAGTATGCGCACGGCCGTGGGTGCGGCGAAATGCGCCAGCATGATGAGCGAATCCGTTTCGGCCACAGTGTCGAGAAAGGCCTTGCGGGTGACCCGGGATTGGTCTGGATCCCAGCAGAAATTGCTCGACCAGTCGGGATGTTCGATCTGCAAGGGATGATGAATGGTATCACCGATCATATAAGCGCGTTCTTTGCCGTCGCTGACATGAAGAAGACAATTCCCCGGCGTGTGACCCGGCGCCGGAACAAGATGGATACCGGGCTCGATCTCATGGTCGGAGTCCACCAGCACCGCCTGGCCGGCGTCGAGAATGGGCTGCACACTGTCATCCCATGAGCGGTGGTTGGCCGGCTCATCGGTTGTTTCCCGCACATGAGACCAGTGCTCCACTTCCGTCCGCGCCATGATGTATTTGGCATTGGGGAAGGTCGGCACCCAGCGGCCGTCTAAAAGTTTGGTGTTCCAGCCTACATGGTCGGCGTGCAGGTGTGTGCAGAACACAAAGTCGATGCTTTCGGCTGGAACACCCGCTGCAGCAAGGTCCGCCAGAAACGGCCCACTGCGCAAGTGCCAGTCGGGCAGCATGGGGCGTTCCTTGTCATTACCGATACAGGTATCGACGAGAATAGTGTGCCGCTCGGTTTTGATCACGAGGGTATGGAACGACATCACCAACCGGTGGGTTTCGGCGTTATAGAAACGGGGGTCGTTGGCTATTTTGGAAGCAGCAATGGCTTCGGGCGTCGCATCCGGCAATAAAAAGTCCGGTATCCGAAAGGGGCCTTCCAGTTCAACGACGCGAATGATGTCAAAGGGTCCGGGTAAATGCATACCCCATCAAAGACCGCCGCGTGGTTCTTGTCTAGCGCTACTCTAACGAAAACTAGCGAGAGGCTTTTGCCGGCCTAACCATGGTCCAGATAGGTAGGTCGCCAAGCAAACTAAAGAATGCCGTCACACGGAAGCCGTGGCGTTCATAAAACCGCACGGAGTCTTGCGACAGGGTATCGAGAAACACGGATCGGTTGGACGCATCGCTGCGGGCTAGGCCGTGTTGCAAAAGCGCTGACCCCACTCCCTGTCCTTCATGATCGGGATCAACACCAAGCACATCCAAATACCAATGCGGGTCCGGCGGCCGGTGGCGTTCGATCAGCGGCAGGATGGCCCAAACATCCTTAAATTTTGCCCCTGCCAATCGCCACAGAATGAATGGAATTTGCACTCGGCTTAAGAAGCTGCCGCCGGGATTGTCCGGCGACAGCCACAGTGCGGCACCATGCCCTCCGTCAACCGTATCGGCGGCACCGTCGCGCAGGACCATTTTGATGTAGGCACGAAAATAGCGTGGCGCTTTTCTCGCCCACATCTCATCGTCTTGCACCATCCAGCGATGAAAGGGCTCGCGGGCAAAGGAGCGAACGAGGGTATCCGTGATGGCCGGAATGTCGGATCGGGTTGCAGCGCGGGGTGTCATCAATACGGCGGCTATGACAAAAGGAGAATGAGGTCACTGGTTTGCAGTTTACTTACGGCTTCGGGATTGCATTGACCAGACGACAGTTGGATCGCCGAAAGACAATTGTTTTGGGTCAAATCAAAATTATCGTTTTCCGCGTAGTCTGACGTTAACAAAACTCTACAAATCTGAGGTTGAATTACCCTTATCTAAACATATGCTTCCACCAAACAATAGAAATGATTACACGTATTAGTAGGCAGTTGGACGTTGCCGTGCGGCGAAAATCGAAAGCTTTCTCGCGACTGGATGGGCTTAGGGTCAAAAAGGACCGAAAAGCAAGCATCAATCGCCGGTGAAAAAGCCTCCTGATCGAAACGTTTTCGTGTCCGAAACCGTTTATTAACTGTGTGAACTACAATTCGGTTTCTATGAAGATCTTCAAAGGTTTGCTCCGCAAATTTCTCAGTTCTCCCCTGGTCAGGGATGAGTCCGGCGTTGCCTTAGTCGCACTCGTTTTCGTGCTTGGCTCCGCTGCATTGGTGGGCACCACAGCCGTTCTACGTAATGAAATTAGCATCCAAGCAGAGCTCCGAGTGCAACAGGGCCAAAAGGCAAAATTCGAAAAAGTTCAGAATGCTATCGAAGTTTTTGCCTTGCGAGATTTCGACACGCCCACCGGAACAGCCGGATCCGGTGGCGCACTTTATCGGCTGCCCTGTCCCGCAGGCGCCACTGCTGGAAACGGACAAGCGACCGACTGGAATGGCGACGATGAGTGCGCAATGAACCGCGGCGTCGTTCCGTGGTCAACAGTGGGATTGTCGGAACAAGATGTCATTGATGAGCGCGGAAATTACCTGACCTACATTGTCCATACCGAACCGATGCAGGCGTGCAATGGAGTGAATCCCAGAACCGGTAGTCTCGACGACCTGAACTCGGCGACTAATTATTTTTACAGCCTCATCAGTCATGGAGTGAATGGATTTGGGGGGTTCAACAGCATGACCCTCACGGAAAACGCCGCACCATCATCTGACGAAGAGATCGACAATTGCCAGAATACGGCTTGCGCTTCTGGAGCGACTGCCAACGAGTATCGGTCGGGACCAACCAGCGACGATCTCGCCAACTACTTTGACGATATTGTGCGCTCGGTTGAGCTAAGCGAGAACTTTACCGAAAACTGCATGGATCTATTCAGCCCACCGGATGATGAAACTGCGTTTACGTTTGCCATGAGTGTTGGGCAAGTCGAGAGAAACGTCACCAGAACCTCCAACGATGACCCCAACTTCACTGCCCGTGTTCAGACCGCCACCGATGATGGGGGAACGGCGGAGGACGAGACAGATGACACCATTGTGCTGTCTTTTAATGGTTCCGACGGCTCGATACCAACGTCAGCCTGCGCCTGGTTTGAGCCACCTGTGCCCATACAAGGCCACTCCGTGCGCATTCTAACGGAGTTCGCAGCAGAGAAAGACGACGCTGTGGACGGCAAGGGTAACGGCGTCGTGTTTGCGTTTATGTCCTATGATCCCGACGCCGATGTCGCCGACCCGGACCCTGATCTCGAAGACGGCAGCGGCTACGTTCTGTCTGATTTGATTTGCGGCGGCACGGATTGGTCGATGGGTTACGCCGACGAACAAAACGCGTCGGTTATGCCAACCGACCGAGATATTGACCTGCCCGATGTCCCCCGTGTCGGCGTAGAAATAGACACTGAAGCTCACGGCGATTCGTTTGCCGGTGAGCCGGACACGGATGGCACCGATAACGCCAATCAAGACCCAACCACCAATCCTAATGGCAATGCGTGGAACCATATCGCCATCATAGGGGCCAACAACGACCATGAAGGCAACGATCAAAGTGACACCGGTGATGAGGACGACGAAACCATAAAAGGTGACGGCCCCGTTTGTATCAATGATTTGGCCGGCAGCCATGGCACCGGCAATCATCTGTATGACACGGGAGAAGGCAACCTGGCGGCCTTACAGGGCTGCTTCCCAGGTGACAACACCACGGAAGACGGTGACGAGGTGGGAATTTTCGAGGTGGGTGAAGACGACACGCCCGCGGATGACGATTATCACCAGCTGCGTATTGACTTGATCTATGGAGGCGGTACGTGCGGTGTTAATGAAGTCAACGTCAGTTATTGGCTTTTCCTGAACCCCGACGGTGCAACGGTTCCCGATTGCGCGTCAGCCACCCAGGACTACGCGGATCTCACCCAGAACTACACAACAGGCAATGGTGAAGACGCAGCCAAGACAGACATCTGCATCCCTTGGACCGGGGATTTCAATGACGAGTTCATGCGGTTCGGATTTACCAGCGGCCGGGGGGCCGGTGGTCAAGCAACCCGTGACGACTTAAGAGTCCGCCGCTTTGACTTTCGAACCATCGCCACTGTAGCCGCGCCCGCTGGTACGACTGCAGATTCCGACGATCAAACGCGTGAGGTTCACAACGTCAACGTGGTCGATGAAGTTGCAGCCATTGTCTACCCAAATGTTGTCAGCACGAATGTCCTCGATACCATGATGGGCTTGATCGACATGAACCCGAGAACGCTGGTGCCCAATGACTTCACGGGCAGTCAAGGAGATGAAACGGGCATTCGATTGGTCGGCCGCAATGGCGTCTTCAATGTTCGCCTAAACAACACCGACGCAACACCTGATCCATTGAGTGACAATGAAGGCATTGGCTTGCGGGGCGTTGGTGATGAAGACACCAACGAGTTTGATATGCATTGGCTACTCGTTGACAGCACACCCGACCCTGATGAGAGTGTGTATCTCAATGAAGACACGCCGGAAGGACGGGAGGCGATCGATATCCGCTTTTACAGCGACGATGACTCCAGCACTTCTGTCACAACCGCCTATGAACGGGTGAGTATCAACCTTGGCCAGTTTGGCGAACGTGATGTGACGCAGGTAGGCGAGCCAAACCGGGATGAAGAAATGCGCTACCGGGCTTTCCTGGGAGGGTCTTTGGTTCAAGAAGGCGTGATCAATTCCTGCAATGTAGACACCGGCAATGATCCAGACCGAAGTATGTTCTTGTCGCTTGACTTCAGTGGAAACCTGATCGACCAGATTATCTTGGTTCCCGACTTCATCGAACCGTCGCCCGATCTGACCCAATATCCAGAAGACGAATATGGATCGACCTTCTTCATTCGGGGAATCAAAGCCTGTGGTTCCAATCGGGCTTGCGGACTAACGGCACACAACGACTGTGTGCAGTACAATGGATCCTATCCATACGGTGGGTTGGGCGATCCAACAACAGTGTTTACGGACGAAGGCAGCACCGGCGTATCGGGTCTGATTACCATCGATAATATTCAAGCCCACTTTAACGCTTTGTACTCGGCCGATTTAATTTCCGTCAACAATAGCAGCCGTACGATTTGGCAGACGCTGGTAGGACATTTTGAATTTGGCAACAACGACGACGGTCCCGTCTTCGTCGATATCATTGCCGACCCCCTCAATATCGAAGTGACGGGCGGCACGGCGCGGGCTTTGCGTATAGAAGAAGACGGTGATGTACAAGATGAGGGGTTCGGCGTTGAGGAAAACGTCAACAGTGGCAACGGTGGGCCCGATGATATCTCTCTCGACGACTCCGAAGCCATCGAGTTCCGGTTCCACAACACGTGGCAGGACATCTTGTTGTCGGCTGGACGTTTCGGCATGGCGTCCAACCAACTAGAACAGATGACGGTGGAAGGTTTCCTGAATGGATCGAGCGTCAGTTCAGATACGGTGCAATCCTGCGAAACAAACAACGGGACTAACAACTCTGCCGCATCAAATCTGATCATCGAGTTTCCCAGTGCCATAGATACCATCCGGTTGACACCCTTGGTACGTGATGGCGGAACCGCATCGTCTACCTTTAGAGTTCATGGCATACGTGCCTGCATAGATGCGGTGTGTGGTCAGGTGGATTTTGGCACCATTCAGGGCGACGCCACCTGCACTGGCACGCATGTGATGCCCTAAAATCGATGTGCAACATCTTCACATCAAACACTTCCTCTGAGGTCTGTAAAAGATTTGATTTTTGTCAGGGCTTTGAAGGTAGAGTTCGCAGTCGTTCATCCATCGTTTCAGCGCGCGGATGAACATGGGTCACGAACCGCCGCGAGATGAGATCCTCAAGGGCGGGAAAGTTCGCTTGCTGTTTTGGCTGGGAGAGCATGTAGCCCAACACGGACGCGTCCACCCCCATGTCGTTGAAATGGCGGAGCAACAGCAGGCTCACCGCCTGCGCTTGTGAACCGATGTCAGCAGCCATGGTATTGGGCGTGATGGGGTCATCTCCCCGGTAGTCGGACGCATTCCAGGTCACTTGGTGGAAACCGAAACGCACAGCGCCGTGCACATGCCGTTCTGTGCCGGCAGCGAAAGTCACGGTGCAGGCGGAATTGCACATCCCTCCTTCGGCCACATGGGTGGTCATGCCTTGCCGGCGAACGGTCTGAGCGATGAGCAATGACGCCCGCTCGTCGCCGCCGGGCGAATTGAGCCACAGGCGTGATCCGGCCGCGGCATCTTCAAGACCATCAACGAGAGTCTCGGCCTCTGTACCTTCGATCTCGCCAATCAAACCGAGATGGGACGTGCCGGCTACACCGTCCGCCATGTCCAGGTCGATAATTATTTCTGCAGCAAGAGCAGGTTGAATGCCCAAAAAAACGATCGTCAATGCCAACAGACGACCGCACACGGTACGTGTGCGACGGGAGCGCTGCCAATTAACGCGAGGACGCGTAACCGCCTAACCCTTCATTGCGTCCAGCATGGTGGAGCCGAGGGCCGCCGGACTTTCGGATACAAAAATACCCGCCGACTTCATGGCCTCGATCTTGGTTTCCGCCGTGCCCTGGCCGCCGGAGATGATCGCGCCGGCGTGGCCCATGCGTTTGCCGGGCGGCGCGGTGACGCCGGCGACAAACCCGCACATGGGCTTTTTGACTTTCGAGTCCTTATAGAACTGGGCCGCTTCCTCTTCCGCCGTGCCGCCGATCTCCCCGATCATGATGATGCCCTCGGTTTGATCGTCGCCGAGGAACGCATCCAGGCAGTCAATGAAGTTGGTGCCGTTGACCGGATCCCCGCCGATGCCGATACAGGTGGTCTGGCCCAACCCAGCGGCGGTGGTTTGGCCCACGGCTTCGTAGGTCAGCGTGCCGGAACGGGAGACCACGCCGATCTTGCCTTTCTGGTGAATGTGGCCGGGCATGATGCCGATCTTGCATTCGCCGGGGGTAATGATGCCGGGGCAGTTGGGGCCGATGAGACGGGTGCCAGAGCCGGTAAGCGCGCGTTTGACGCGCACCATGTCGAGCACGGGAATGCCTTCGGTGATGCACACCACCAGCGGAATCTCCGCATCGATGGCCTCTAAGATGGCATCGGCCGCGAACGGCGGCGGGACGTAGATCACCGAGGCGTTGGCGCCGGTGTCTTTAACCGCGTCGGCCACGGTGTCGAACACGGGCAGATCGAGATGGGTGGACCCGCCTTTGCCGGGCGTTACCCCACCAACCATTTGGGTGCCGTAGGCAATGGCCTGTTCGGAATGGAAGGTGCCCTGGCTGCCGGTAAAACCCTGGCAGAGGACCTTGGTGTCTTTATTGACCATCACAGACATCAGGCGACCTCCTTCACAGCGGCGACCACTTTGGCAGCGGCATCCCCCAGATCATCGGCGGAGATAATGGGCAGACCGGAGTCGGCCATGATTTTTTTGCCCAACTCCACGTTGGTGCCTTCGAGCCGCACCACCAGAGGAACTTCCAAGCTGACTTCCTTGGCCGCTTCGACCACGCCTTCGGCGATGACGTCGCAGCGCATGATGCCACCGAAGATGTTGACCAAGATGCCTTCCACGTTGGGGTCGGAAAGAATGATCTTGAACGCCGTGGTCACCCGTTCCGCTGTAGCACCACCTCCCACGTCGAGGAAGTTGGCCGGTGAGCCGCCATGCAGTTGGATGATGTCCATGGTCGACATAGCCAGGCCGGCGCCATTAACCATGCAGCCGATGGTGCCGTCTAGCTTGATGTAGTTAAGGTCATGCTTGGAGGCTTCCAGCTCCATGGGATCTTCTTCGTCTTCATCGCGCAGGTCGTGAATATCGTTTTGACGGTAGAGCGCGTTGGAATCGAAATTCATCTTGGCATCCAAAGGAATGACCGCGCCGTCCTTGGTCACCACCAGCGGATTAATCTCTAAGAGAGAAGCGTCGGTGCCGAGAAACGCGTCGTAAAGTTGATTCAACAGCTTGGCGCA
This sequence comes from Rhodospirillaceae bacterium, assembly GCA_965207985.1. Lineage (GTDB taxonomy): Bacteria > Pseudomonadota > Alphaproteobacteria > Rhodospirillales > Rhodospirillaceae > CBDBND01. Next base: position 220,822 of record CBDBND010000035.1, read on the forward strand.
GGATTTGACCTGGTTGCCTTTAAGCCCAAGGGCGAACGCGACCTTGCGGCAGTGAAAGCCCTGAATGCCGGTGGCCGGATCGATGGGCTGGAGGAGAATTTTCTCAGGCGTCTCTTCCGCCACCTCTTCGATGTTCACACCCCCTTCGGTGGACGCCATGATGGTGACCTGGCTGGTGCCCCGGTCGATGAGCATGGAGAGATACATCTCGCGCTCGATCTCGCAGCCGGCTTCCACATAAACCCGTTTGACTTCCTTGCCGACGGGACCGGTCTGATGGGTGACCAAAGTCTTACCGATCATGTCGGCGGCGTTGTCTTTGACCTCGGCGACGGACTTGCACACCCGCACCCCGCCTTTACCCTTGCCTTCATCTTCTTTGAAAGTGCCTTTGCCGCGCCCACCGGCATGGATCTGCGATTTGACCACATAGATGGGGCCGCCAAGGCCGGAGGCCACGGTTTCCGCCTCCGCTGCAGTGTAGGCGACACCGCCGTCGGGCACGGGCACGCCGTATTTCTTCAAGACTTGCTTGGCTTGATACTCATGAATGTTCATGGTTCTTCCCTTAAGCCGCGTTCAACGTGTTCGATTATTTACCGAGTGATTTGTCGATCTTCTTGCAGGCCTTCATTAGCTCTTTCACCGCGTTGACCGAATTGGTGAACATCTTTTTCTCGGACGCGTTGAGGCTGATCTCGACCACGCGCTCCACACCCTTGGCGCCAATGATGCAGGGCACGCCCACGTACATGTCCTTGAGGCCGTATTCGCCATTGAGAGCGGCGGCACAGGGCAGCAATCGCTTCTGATCCTTGAGGTAACTTTCCGCCATTTCGATGGCGGCTGCGGCTGGCGCGTAGAAAGCGGAACCGGTTTTCAGCAAAGCGACAATTTCCGCTCCACCGTCCCGGGTACGCTGGGCGATTTGATTGAGTTTTTCCTTGGTGGTCCATCCCATCTTCACCAGATCGGGAATGGGAATGCCAGCGACGGCGGAATAGCGCGTCAACGGCACCATGGTGTCGCCGTGGCCGCCAAGCACGAAGGCCGTCACGTCTCGTACGGAGACGTTGAACTCTTCTGCCAAGAAATACCGGAAGCGGGCGGAGTCCAGCACGCCGGCCATGCCCACCACTTTGTTGGGGCGAAGTCCGGAAAACTTACGCAACGCCCAGACCATGGCATCCAGCGGATTGGTGATGCAGATGACAAACGCGTTGGGCGCGTACTTCTTGATGCCTTGGCCCACCTGCTTCATCACATTGAGGTTGATGCCCAACAGACCGTCCCGGCTCATGCCCGGTTTGCGCGGAACACCGGCGGTGACGATGACCACATCGGCCCCTTTGATGCCGGCATAACTTTTGGTCCCGGCCAGTTTGACGTTGGTGCCGTCGATGGGCGTGCTTTCCGCCAAGTCCAGAGCCTTGCCCTGGGGAATACCGTCAACGATGTCGAACAAAGCCACATCGCCGAGTTCCTTGAGAGCGGAAAGGTGAGCCAGCGTGCCGCCGATGTTGCCGGCGCCCACGAGCGCGATCTTGTTGCGAGCCATAGCGTCCCCTTGAGGTTTAGCGGCCGGACAGCACCTGTTTTCGATGGCACCGCCCGGTCGATTTTCATTGTTGTGGGCCGAAACCCCGTCGCCGGTTGGTAGCGCGAAACGGGAGAGGGGGCAAGGGCGAGCCCGGGATAAAGGCTCACTTTTCATTGTAATTCAACGGCATAGAATGATTGCTGGCGTGGTTTTTGCACCGTGGCGCGCAGCCAACGCCGCTGCCATACTCGGCCCCTTCCTGCCACCCTACAGTCCAGACTTCAACCCCATCGAGATGGCCTTCGCAAAGCTCAAGGCCCTTCTGAAAAAGGCCGCCGCCAGAAGCGTCGACGACCTCCACGACGCCATTGCAACCGCCATCGACACAGTCACCCAAACCGAGTGCCAAAACTACTTCACTGCCGCAGGATATGACCGTGCGTGATCAGAAAATGCTCTAGCAAGGTTATGAAAATAAACGATTCTTTTCCGGCCAGACTCTAAAGCTCACAGTTGACGCTTTCCCGAAATTGCATCTGTGCTCTGATGGCCTCAATCTCTTCCTCCAGTGAGACGTAAGCGTCCGGAGCCGGCGCGATGAGCAAAAGAAACGTGCCTTCACCCCGCTGATCGTCCGGCACCACAGGCGCCGACGTGTTCTCCACTTCGATGGGATGGACCACGGCGATGTCGAGATCGGACCGCCGCCATGTCACCCGTTCCGCCGTGCCGAGGAAACCGGCCGAATGGAAAGATCCGTTGAGATGCACCACTTGGTGTCCGGGGTTGGCATCAATGTGCTGGACGATGGACTCGGCCATGGTGTCGTCCCGGGTAACCTGGGCGGCAAAACTGCGTAGCACCGCTTCGCTGACTTTATCTCCGTCGTCGCTGGGCTCGCCGTGGCCGCCGTCCTCGGTGGCAAAGGCGACGAAGCGGTCCTTGTAAGGACCGTCGTTGAGAAACAGATCCGCCGCCGCCCAATGCCGTTTGTCCGCCGGCAGGGTATCGAGAAAGTCAGGACCCTGACGGCCGACACAGCGCACCACCATGTTGGGCGCTTCAGAAGCGATCACAGCTAAGCCGTTGGCTTTGGCGTACTCCACAAGGGGCCGGTAACTGACGGGATAGTTATCCCAAGCCCGGCCACGGTCCCTAAGCGCCGCTTCGCCGATCTCCCCCGCCAAGTACTGGTCCACCACCGGCTGCACATCCCTTTCAAATTGCTCGAGCGAAAGCGCCACGTCGCTGCGGCGTTCATGCAAGGCGCGGAACAGTGCCATCTGAGCGATGTGATTGCCGGGATGGCGGTGGGTCTCGCCCAAGAACACCACGTCGGCACCGGCCAGCCGCTCTGCTGCGGTGTCGACGGAAAGAACGCGGTCCGTCTCCGGATCAACCAGAAGGAAAGACGTCAGGTCCGGCAACGGGGGCAGTCCACCGGTGTTGAGGGTGGGGGAGGCACAGCCGCTTAGAGTGGCAAAGAGGAGAAGGAGAACGGATCGTCGCATAGTTCGGTCCCTTGGGAAACGGAGTTCGGCGCTGGCGGCTTCGATGGCCCTGCGCACGCTGGCGGGCTTATGGGCTGACCTCCTGCCACGTCCCGTCGTCGCGCCACTTGTAGAAATAGTACTGAACCGAGCTGCGCGGCGGAAACTCGCCGGGCAGCATGCGCCACTGGCAGCCGCTGCGGGCCATGTACAGGATCGCGGTCATCACTTCCCGCATATCCGTCTTGCGCGGGCGGCCCAGAGCCCTTGCGGGCGGCATATGGGGTTCGATCACGCACCATTCGGTATCGCTCAGATCGCTTGCGTAGCGGTGCGCCTCGCGCTCATATTTCTCACGAGTGGCGTCAGTCCACATCTTGTTATCCTCCTTGCTGGCGAACACAACAAGGGAATCACAAGGGACTGATTCCACTCAATTCTTTTTCGGTCAGGCTCTTAGAGAATTTCTATTCCTCGTATCTATTATTCGACGTGTCTCTGGCGGATGTAGTCCTCCGCCTGCATTTCAATGAGACGTGACACCGTGCGCTGGAATTCGAACTTCCAGTCATCGCCATCGTAGATCGTATCCACCGGCGTTTCCGCCGAGCAGATCAGTACGGAACGGTGCTCGTAAAGGGCATCGACGAGGGTGACAAAACGCCGGGCGATATCGCGTTGTTCCGGCCCGAGAGCGGGAATGCCGTCGACAATAAGGGTGCAGAACTGGGCGCCGATTTCCAGGTAGTCGCTAGGCCCAAGCGGCTGTTCGCAAAGATCGGCGAAGGAAAACCGCGCCACCTGGTGTGCGGCGGCGGGAATGTCGATCTTGCGGCCCTTGACGGTGATGGTGTCCGGCGTGGGTTCCGCGTCGTCGGTCAGGCGGTTCCAGGCGTCGTCCAGGGCTGCCTTGGCCGCTGTGTCGTCGGGGGTGTGATAGACCGTATTGCCGAGGATGCGTCCCAACCGGTAATCCTGACGGGACTCCAGCTGCAGGAGATCGAGTTTTTCTTTGAGAAGATCGATGAACGGGATGAATTTGTCCCTCTGCAAGCCGTCTTTGTAGAGGTCGTCGGGATGACGGTTGGAGGTGGTCACCACCACGATGCCGCGCTCAAACAAACGGCCAAACACCCGGGCAACGATCATGGCGTCAGCGATGTCGCGCACTTCCATTTCATCGAGACAAAGCAGGGTGACATTGTCGGCGATACCGTTGGCGATGCCGGGAATGGGGTCGCCTTCGTCGTCCCCGGGCAGCTGCCTCAGACGGTGCACTTCGCCGTGGATGTCGCGCATGAGTTCATGGAAGTGCACCCGCATGGTGCGGTCCGGCAGGCAGTCGACAAGAAGTTCCATGAGCATGGACTTGCCGACACCAACACCGCCGTAAAGATACAGACCCAGCGGCGGCTCAACATCGCCGTATTGGCCGGTGAGTCCGAACCGCTCCATCCAGCCCGAGCGGCCGCTCTTAGGCGTATAGGATTGCAGAGCGTGATGCAGGCTGTTGAGTTTTTCCGCCGCCAATTCTTGGGCGGGGTCGGGCTTCAGCGTGCCGTCATCCACCATGGCGCGATAGCGTAAGAGCGGTCTTTCGATCATGGCAGGTCACACGGTGGGCTTGAAAAGAAATGGGAGTTTGAAAAGCAATGGCGCGCCGCCCCGGTTAAGGAGCGCCGCGCCATGGCATCAAAGGTTTCGCGTAAGCCGGTTGATTAGCCGTCGAGGTTGATCCGCTCGGTCAGGCTTTGCAGAACGGATTCCGCTTGGTCGTTAGGCACCTGACAGGTGCCGGCCACTTGGTGTCCGCCGCCGCCCATGGACAGCATGAGCTCGCCAACGTTGGTCTTTGACGACCGGTCGAAGATGGACTTGCCCACGGCAAACACGGTGTTTTGCTTTTTCAGACCCCACATCACGTGGATGGAAATGTTCTGTTCCGGATACATGGCGTAGATCAGGAACCGGTTGGCGGCCCAAATGGTGTCTTCGGTGCGCAGATCGAGAACAACCAAATTCTTGTGTACGGAGGCGCAGCGTTCGATCTGTTCTTTCGCTTTGCTTTCGTGTTCCACATAGAGGCTGACCCGTTCTTCCACGTCCGGCAGCTTGAGAATGTCTTCGATTGGCATTTCGACGCACTTGTCGATTAGCTCCATCATCAGCTGATAGTTGGAAATGGTGAACTCACGGAAGCGGCCCAGGCCGGTCCGCGCGTCCATCAGGAAGTTCATCAGGTTCCAGCCTTGCGGGTTGAGAACTTCGTCCTTGTTGAAGTCGGCGGAATCGCCTTTGTCGACGGCCACCATCAGGTCATCGCCGATGCGGGGCATCTTGTCCTTGCCGCCGAAATAGTCATAGACCACGCGGGCCGCCGACGGGGCATTGGCATCGATGATGTGATTGATCTGCTCACCAACACGGATGGTCTCACTTTCGTGGTGGTCAAAAGCGATCTTGACGCCTTCCACATAGGGAAGATTGGTGGTGATGTCGCTGGCGGTGATTTCGATCACGCCATCCTGCATATCCTTCGGATGGACGAATTTGATCTCTTCAATGAGTTTGAGCTCTTTCAGGATGGCGGCACAGACCAGGCCATCGAAATCACTGCGGGTAACAAGGCAGTATTTGGTGCCAGAATTTAGAAGGTCGTCAGGGCTGACGGTCATGGAAAACTCCCCTCGACTTATGCGCGTCCTGCGCCAAAGATAAACAGGAAAGCCGAGACGTGACAACGCCTCTCACTTTCCCAGACCAGGGACCCACGACGGATCACAACATGGTGCAACCGGGAATGATGTTTTTTGCTGATGGAAGGGGTGCCGGCCCTCGCGCCGGGACTCAAGCGCGGTCCACAAGGGTCTGGATTCTAGCGGTTTTTCTGGGGCTTGGCCTGACCAGCGGATGTACGTCGGATCCCTTTGTCGACGGCCGCCGGGAAGCCGGCGCGACTCGCAACATCGGTCCGTCGACCCTCAATCGCGTCGCCATTTGCTTCAACGGCCGCACCACACCGCAACAAGCCGTGCTGGAATTGGCCGAATCCGAATGTGCTAAGACCGATCGGGTGCCCCAATATGATGGCCAGGACCGGTTTTCTTGCACCTGGGGTAATCCAACCCGCGCGTTTTACCGGTGTGTGGCGCCGGACCGGTAGGCAGCGGATGCCACGGAAAAGACCGGACCGCCTCATTCATCTCATTTGTGGGTCTACGGGTGCTGGAAAATCCACCTATGCGTTAGCAGGCTGCTGAAAAAGTCTTCCTTTTGAGGCTTTGGAATGATTCTTTCTCTTTGTTGATTGCATGGAGGAAGTAATGCGTGGAGGCGACGAGCGGACGGAGGGTCTTTTTTCTTATGTGAGCTGCGAGGCTCGTGTTCCGGCGACGCATCCGCTTCGCCTGATCACCCCGCACATCGCCCGCGACGACCATGTAACCAAGACCGGCAAGCGGCGGCGCACCTCCATTGACGGCCGCACCATGCGCCATTCCGGCTACGCCGCCAGCCTGCGCATCCGCAAGCGCATCGAGGAGAGCTTCGGCTGGATCAAGACCACCGGCGGGCTGGCCAAGACCCGGCACAAGGGCATCAAAAGGGTCGGCTGGATGTTCGAACTGACCGCCGCCGCCTACAACCTGGTCAGGCTCCCCAAGCTGCTGGCGGAGCCCGTGCCATGACGGCACCGGTGGCCTGCCAGCTGATCGGCCGGTGGCGGATCGTCGAGGCCAACCTGTGGGACCGCGGCTATCTCGACCTCGACGGGCCCGCCGTGCTGGTCATTCGCGAAGATGGTCACGGCGAGATCGCCTTCGGCGCTCTGAACGCCAGCCTCGACCTGGAATACGGCCGATCCATCGTGTTCTTCACCTGGGCCGGCTTCGACGAGATGGACGAAGTCAACGGTTCAGGATCGGCCGAACTCCTCGACGACGGATCGTTGGAGATTGAGTTCGCCTATCATCTCGGCGATAAGGCCACCCTCAAAGCCGAACCAGCCACTTTTTCAGCAGCCTGTTAGAGCTGTGCGGTGAAATCGGCGGGGTGCATCTCTCCATCGACGAGTGGATGGTGACCCTGTTCTGGGATGATAGCCCGCAACCCATCGAATCCGAGTGGACAATGGAGCGGATCAACCGCTGCGAACTGCAAATGTGGGCCATGGCCCAGCAGCTCACCCAGTACAACATTCCCGCCGTGCTCGATTGTGGCTTCACCACCCGGGATCACCGCATGAAGTTCGTCCGCCTGGCCACGGAAAGCCGACTGTCCGTGCAGCTTCACTTTCTCGATCTGCCCCGGGAGGACCGCTGGCAGCGGGTGCAGGCCCGCAATGCGGCGAAGGACAAGGAACCGCGCGCAGGCAAGGCCTTCCAGCTGGAAGTGGATAAAGAGATGTTCAACTTCGTCGAAGACATGTGGGAGCCGCCCACCGACGAGGAGATGAACGCCCTCAACGGCGTGCGGGTGACAGAATAAGACTCACGCAGATAATCCGACAGCCATCAAATCCGATACGGCAGTGTTCCAATCGCCACCACGAGCACGCAAACCCGAAATCACTCCGGCTTTGTCCTCCGGTCCCCGGTTCTGAGACAGCTTGGCTTTGGCCTGAACCGTCTCGATGGGCATGACCACACCGACGATGCCTTTGATCATGCGAGCGTGAACGTCCGGATCCATACGTTGCGTCGTCCAAGGTTCTTTCGGCGTGAGATGGGCTTCTTCCTGTGCCGCGAGAGCATCCAAATGCGCTGCATTCTGCTCTTGAGGAATAACACTTGGCCTGCCCGTAATATGCACCGCCACATAGTTCCAGGTGGGCACCAAACCTTCGGTTTCGTACCAGTCCGGTGAAACATAAGCGTGCGGTCCAGTGAAGACGGCCAGAGCTTGGCGTGATCCGTCGAACAGTTCCCATATGAGGTTCTGTTGGGCGACGTGAAAGTGAAGCTGTCCCAATGCGCCGTGATCCGGTTCAAGCATCGTTGGCACATGCACCGCTTCGATTCCGCTGTCTTGATTGGTCGTACAAATCAGCGCAAACGGGTTTTGTCTTATGACCGTATGTGCTTCACGGACGTCTGTTTGCTCGAATTGTTTGGGCGTGTACATCGCCATTCTCCAAAATCAAAAAGGCCGCCGGGGGAACCGGCGGCCTTTGTCGTGAACACAAAAGGATGCCGGTCAGCCGAGACGCTCCACCATCTTGGACTTGATATCGGCAATGGCCTTGGCCGGGTTCAAGCCCTTGGGGCAGGCGTTGGTGCAGTTCATGATGGTGTGGCAACGGTAGAGCCTAAACGGGTCTTCCAGCTGGTCGAGGCGCTCGCCGGTGGCTTCATCGCGGCTGTCGTTGATCCAGCGTGCCGCCTGCAGGAGCACGGCCGGCCCTAAGTAACGGTCGCCGTTCCACCAGTAACTGGGGCAACTGGTGGTGCAGCAGAAGCAGAGAATGCATTCCCACAAGCCGTCCAGCTTGGCCCGTTCTTCCGGCGACTGCTTGCGCTCCGCATTGGGCGGCGGCGGCGTGTCCGCTTTCATCCACGGCTCGATGGAGGTGAGCTGGGCATAGATGTGATTCACATCGGGCACCAGGTCCTTGATCACCGGCAAGTGGGGCAGCGGATAGATCTTGACGTTGTCGCGGCACTCATCGATGGGTTTGAGACAGGCGAGCGTATTACGGCCATCGATGTTCATGGCACAGGAGCCGCAGATTCCCTCACGGCAGGAGCGGCGCAGGGTTACCGTCTGATCCATCTCGTCTTTGATCTTCAACAGAGCGTCGAGGACCATGGGTCCGCAGGTGTCCATGTCCACTTCGTAGGTGTCGAGGCGTGGGTTCTCGCCCGTATCGGGATCGTACCGGTAGACAGAAAAGGTCCGGGTGTTGTGGGCACCCTCCGGTGCCGGATGGGCGTTGCCTTTTTTGACCTTTGAATTCTTTGGCAGGTTGAATTCGACCATGACGTTCTCTCCTGCTTAATACACCCGAGCTCTGGGCTCGATGTATTCGACTTCGTCGGACAAGGTGTAGGTGTGCACCGGCCGGTAATCGAGACGGACGGACCAGTCTTCGTTCACATAGGCCAAGGTGTGCTTCATCCAGTTCTCGTCATCCCGGTCGGGATAATCCTCATGGGCATGGGCACCGCGGCTTTCGTGCCGGGCTTCTGCGCCGATAATAGTGCACAGCGCACAGGCCATGAGGTTGTCCAGTTCCAAGGTTTCGATGAGATCGGTGTTGAAGATGAGACTGCGGTCAGAAACACGCACGTCGCTGACCGTTTTGGCGATCTCCGCCATTTTGCCGCAGCCTTCCTGCAAGGTCTTGGAGGTGCGGAACACGGCCGCGTCGTTTTGCATGGCGTGCTGCATGTTGTCGCGGACTTGCGCCGTGAGCGTACTGCCGTTGGCGTTGCGTGCCTTGTCGAGACGGCCGAGGGCGTACTCTTCCGATCCGCCGGGCAAGTTCGCCAACGTGGCGCCCGGTTTGAGGATATCGGCACAGCGGATGGCCGCCGCCCGTCCGAAGACGACGATATCCAACAGCGAGTTGGTGCCGAGGCGGTTGGCGCCGTGGACGGAGACGCTGGCGCATTCACCAACGGCCATGAGGCCCGGGAACACCGCATCGGGATTTTCCGATGTGGGTTTGAGCACTTCGCCCAGATAGTTGGTGGGAATACCGCCCATATTGTAGTGCACGGTCGGTATGACCGGCGCCGGGTCCTTGGTGGCATCGACGCCGGCGAAGATTTGCGTCGTCTCCGTGATGCCCGGCAGGCGTTCCCACAATACGTCGGCACCGAGATGCTCTAGGTGCAAATAGATGTGATCATTGTTTGGTCCGACACCGCGGCCTTCGCGGATTTCCATGGTCATGGCGCGGGAGACCACGTCGCGTGAGGCCAGGTCTTTGGCCGTCGGCGCATAGCGCTCCATGAAGCGCTCGCCTTCGGAGTTGGTCAGATATCCGCCCTCGCCGCGCGCGCCTTCGGTGATGAGCACACCAGCGCCGTAAATCCCTGTCGGATGGAACTGGACGAATTCCATGTCCTGTAGCGGCAGACCGGTGCGAGCAACCATGGCATTGCCGTCGCCGGTGCAGGTGTGGGCCGAGGTGCAGGAGAAGTAGGAGCGGCCGTAACCACCGGTGGCCAGCACCACCATCTGGGCGCGGAAGCGGTGAATTTCGCCGGTGGCCATGTCGATGGCCATGACCCCGTGGCAACGCTGATCGTCGGTGATGAGATCGATGGCGAAGTATTCGACAAAAAACTCGGCGCTGTGCTTCAGGCTTTGCTGATAAAGCGTGTGCAGGATGGCGTGACCGGTGCGGTCCGCCGCCGCGCAGGCACGCTGCACCGGCGCTTCACCGAAATTGCGCATGTGGCCACCGAAGGGCCGCTGATAGATCTTGCCCTCGGGTGTGCGGGAAAACGGCACACCGTAGTGTTCCAGTTCGCGCACGGCCGGAATGGCTTCCCGGCACATGTATTCAATGGCGTCCTGATCGCCGAGCCAGTCGGACCCCTTGACCGTGTCGTACATGTGCCATTCCCATTTGTCCTCGGCCATGTTGCCAAGGGCCGCGCCGACACCACCCTGGGCGGCGACCGTGTGACTGCGAGTGGGAAACACTTTGGTGATGCAAGCGGTCTTGAAGCCTTTTTGCACCATGCCGAAGGTGGCGCGCAGGCCGGCTCCGCCGGCGCCAACGACGACGACGTCATAGTCATGATCTGTAATGTCGTAGGCGGCCATGGCTTCAGCCCTTAAACGCAATGATGAGAATGGAAACGATGGACAAGACCGCCAAGGCATAGCAGGCGAACTTGGTGAGGATGATCATGGTGGTGCGGTAGCTGTGATCGGTGATGTAATCTTCGTAGACCATCTGCATGCCCAGTTGCGCGTGATGGAAGCCGACCCCGATGAATAGGATCATCAGCGTGGCGCACACGGGATTGCCGAACCAGAACACGAATTCCTCATGGCCAGTACCGGCGAGACCAATCAGCGAAGCAACGAACCACAAAGACAACGGTATTAGAGCAATGGCGGTGAGCCGCTGCAGCCACCAGTGGTGGGCGCCTTCCTTGGCAGAGCCGAGGCCGCGGGCATGACCGAGTGCAGACCGTAAAGACATAAGCCGCCTCCTAAAGAACCATGACCCAGGTCGCGACCGTGAGCGCAACCGAGCCGACAAGAACGACCACATCGGCGCGCCTGGTTTCTTCCAACTCGAAGTAACGGCCGAAATCCCAGAACAAATGTCTGAGCCCATTGCACAGGTGATAGAACAGGGCAAAGGTAAACCCGAATAGGATCAGCAACCCAAGCCAGGTGCTGAGCAAAGCCTGAACCTGATTGTATTGGTCCTCACCGTACGCGGCGGCGGTCACCCACCAGGCCAGCAATAGGGTACCGAGGGTCAAACCGATCCCGGTGATGCGGTGTGAAATGGACATCAACGCCGTCAGCGGCAGGCGGTAAACCTGAAGGTGCGGCGAGAGAGGTCTGTCGGATGTCGCCATGATCCACCAAGCTCTTCAATTGTAAGGGTTTATTCCCACGTCGCGCATGCTTTGCGCGGCAACAGTGGTACCCCTGCCCCAGGGCCGAGTCAACGCAGGGAGGCGCTTTTGCCGCCGGAACGACAAGGGTTTCTGCGCTTTGAGCCAGGCATGGTGTTCGCTTCTTCACGTGTACGGTTGTGAGCTAGCATGGCAAAAGGCGCGGCATTAACAGACGCGGTCATGGCAAACGTAGTCACGAAAAAAATGGGGGACCACGTCATGACTTTATCGAGACGCAGAGCGGCGGCCTTTTCATTGGCGAAAGTTGGATGCGCCGCGGGACTTCCATCTTGGTTGCGCTCTGCGAACGCGTACGTAGGGGAAGTCCGGGACAATCCCAACGTCATCCGCGCTCTCAATGCGGCCTATGAAATGCGGATTCTTTCAACCGGTCAGATCTTCGGACACGAGCATTGGACCCTGTTCGTCCATCCGGACGGAACGCGTACATTGTCGGTGCGTCTGATCAACAACGACTTCAATTTGTTCCGCACCATCATTTACCGGGTCGACGAACGCTTCCGTCCGTTGGAGTGTCACTTGAACTATTACCGCAATGGGGAACGGCAGGGCTCGGCCCTGTTTCGCATCAGGGGAAATATATTATCGGCAACCGCCGATATGCCGGACCGGCAACTAACCCATGACGTCTCCGTTCCCGATCAATTTTCCATGGTCAATCATGCCGCTTCGGCTGAGGGCTGGCACTTCTGGTACTGCCCCAAAGACAACGCCGTACATGAAGCCACCCTGTACAATCTCCGGGTCGACACGGACACGCCGTTAGGCGTCATGGGCCGGGTGCATAAGCGGTGGATCCAGTATCTCGGAGAAGAGGAAACGGAAACACCAGCGGGTACGTTTGACTGCGACCGTTATGCGTTTGGCGATCCGTCCCGTATTTGGGTGCACGGTGAGGATCGCATGCCGGTGCGTCTGCGTTTCGCCGAAATGGACCGGGAGTTTGTGCTCTCGGAATGGCGGCCTTGGACTTGAAGGAGAGAGCGATGATCAGATTTACAGCACTGTTATTGTTGGCATCGCTGGTGTCGGGACCAGCCTGGACCGCGGACAACGTCAACATCGTCCGCTGGGCCAGGGGAACGATCGAATACCGCGAACTGTCCAGCGGAAAGCCCAACGGCTCGGAAGAGTGGCACATTACCGTTCATCCGGATGGCTCCCGCACCTTACAAACCCGCAACCGGCTCGACGAGGCCGGGTATCAACGCCATGTCATCCATCGCGTTGCCGAATCCTTCAGACCCTTGGAAATTTCAGCTGTGTTTTGGGTTCAAGGGGAATGGCGCGGCACCGGTCTGTTTTCCATCGACGGCAATACCCTCGAAGCCGTCGTTAAAACACCTGACGGACTGATTAGCCAAACCCGCACTGTGCCCGATCAGTTTTCCTTTATTCCGCACCCGCTGCAAACCAACGCCTGGCCCACCTGGTATTACGACAAGGCAAAAGGCGGGCCGCAGACCATCACCGTTTATGACATGGACCCAGCCGCCCAAGCGGTCAGCTCCATGCTCGGCAAGATGTACGAGCAGACCGTTACCTTTATGGGCGAGACGGAGATGACCACGCCGGCGGGCACGTTTGATGTGGATCACTTCCGTATCGGTGACGCGGTCGACCTCTACATCACGGGTCCGGACGCGATCATGGTCCGGTTCGTGTGGGAACCGGCTGACCGGGATTATGTGCTCACCAGCCTGGAGACGGGCCCCTAAAACCATGGGAAAATCAGCCGAACGGTGATCACAAGGTCAGGAAACCTGCCCCTGAGATGGACTCCCGGACCTCGGAATCCGTTATACTGCGCCCAAACTAATCAGCGCCTTTTGTTGAGGACTGAAGCATGAGCAAACTCGTCGACCACGACATGAAGGTCAGCCACACCAAGGACGAATCCTCCCGGCAACACTTTGTTCAAGGGATGCGGTCTTATGTCCTAAATGATCTTGCCGGACACATGCGCACCGTATGGGACCGCAAGGTCGAACCCCTGTTCGAAAAGACCCAAGGCCGCTTGCCGGAAGACGGACCAGAAATCCACAAAGCCTTCAAGCCGGAAACCATTTTCAAGTTCTATTCCTCTATGCGCTGCAATACCCAGGAAATGGTGTGGCGATCGGTGATGCCGGCCATTGAGCGGGAAGGTGAAGACCTCGTCCGCCGTGCTCAGGTGTTGAGCCAGGCCGGCGACAAAGCCGAAGCCACGGTTGAAACCGACCCTAATTTTGAGGTGCCGCGCTATATCGCGGATTTGGATGTCCATCTCATGCCGGGCAATTACCACGAGGAACGTATCGAAGGCGACGTCAGCCAAGGGGCTGTGTTTGATAACGGCTTGGGTGTGTTCTCGTTTGGCCTGTTGGGCGACCGCATGGAAGACATTACGGATAGCGTGTCAACCTTCTTCCAAGCGCGGTATCCGGACGAGTCACCGAAGAAGGTGCTCGATATGGGCTGCACCCTTGGTCACTCCACATTGCCGTGGAAGGCCCGCTACCCTGACGCCGAAGTTCACGGCATCGATGTGGGCGGACCTTGCGTCCGTTATGCCCATGCCCGGGCGCAATCCTACGGCGTGACCGCTCATTTTCATCAAATGGATGCGGAACACACCGACTTCGAAGACGAGAGTTTCGATATCGTCTACTCCTGCATGTTCTTGCACGAAGTGCCGATGAAAAACATCAAAGGCGTGTTCAAAGAGGCACACCGGCTGCTCAAACCGGGCGGCGTCATGGTGCATTACGAGTTACCGCCCAATTCCATGATGTCGGCCTATGACGGCTTCTATTTGGATTGGGACGCCTATTACAACAAAGAACCTTTCTACAAGGCCTTCCGGGACGCGGATGCCAAAGCGGAAATCTCCGAAGCCGGTTTCAAAGAAGACTCGTTCTTTGAGCACGTGGTGCCCAGCAAGAACCTCTACGGCGAAGACGCTTTAATGGCGGCCGTAAACCAAAAAGAAGCAACCAACGACAGCCACGTGGGCCGCTTTGCCGACGGGGTGATGTGGTATTTCTTCGGCGCCCGCAAATGAGAGCCGTCGAAGCACTAAGAGAAGAACAGGAACACACGACAATGCCGGAAGATGGTTCAAACATGAAAAGCTCGCCTTTACGCTACAGCGTTAAGGGCAAACGCATGCGCTTCTTCGATGCCCAGGGTGTCGACGAATTGGTTTCCATCTGCATGGGCCTGGCCCAGGAAATGTGGGTGATCAAAGAACGCCAAGTGGTGCTGGAATCGCTGGCTGCCAAAAAAGGCGTGGTATTGCCCGACGATATTGAAGGCTACGAGTTTACGGACGAAGAACGGGCCAAGTTGGATTCTGAAAAACACGGCTTCATCGACCGCATTTTCTTTACCTTACGGGAAGAAGCGGAAGCCTTAGCGACAGAGCCCGAGGATGAACCGCCGGCGCCAACACTGCCGTAGACCTGTTCTGTAAGCGCACGTTTCTTCTTTGACAGACATTGTAAATCCAGATCCCGGTGACCAGACGGGTGATGCCGCTCAGTCGAAACTGACCATTCCCTTTCAGCTGGGTTTTGGTGTCGGCCAGGTGGGCGGATCCATCCTCGCCAACACACCGGCGCTTATTCTCCTTTTCTTTATGACCGACATCCTGGCGATCCCGCCCGCCCTGGCCGGACTCGCCGTTTTTATTCCCAAAGCCTGGGTAATCGTCTTTGACCCGGTGATGGGCCGCATCTCTGATCGTACCCAAGGCCGTTGGGGCCGCAGGCGCCCTTATATTCTGGCCGGTGCGCTGGGGTGCGGCGTCGGTTTCTATTTTCTTTTTGACGTACCTGCCTTCGATACGGTCTTCGCGCGCTTTTTGTACATGACCATCATGTTCACGTTGGTCTCAACGGCGTTTTCCATTTTTTCCGTGCCCTATCTGGCCAAAGCAGGGGAACTGGCCCCAACGTACAAGGGCCGCACCACCATCATGTCCTACCGTATCGTTTTTCAATCGGTCGGGATTCTCATCGGCATCGGCATGGTGAAATATTTGGTCGAATGGGGCGGCGGCGGACTTGCTGGATACACGTTTATGGGGGCCGTGCTCGGTGCCGTATGCATGGTCTCCATGCTGTCGCCGTTTTTTGTCACCCGCAACGTGCCGACGGAAACTGTTGAGGCACCACCCGTGTCGCTCGCGGAACAAGTACGTACGGCCTGGCGGAACAAGCCCTACATTGTTCTCGCCTCGGCGACGATCCTCTACTGGGTTGCCGCCAGCTGCGTCTACGCCGGTCTGCCATACATGTTCGACTACGTTATCCTCGGATCCGCCGGCCTTCTGTTCGACATGGCGCTTTACATGACGCTGACCGGTTTCGTCGCCATACCGGCCTGGGCCTGGCTGGCGGGACGGATCGGCAAGAAGGCCACTTACTACGTTTCCATGTTGTCTTATTGCGTCACTATGTTGTCCTGGTTAACGGCGGCGCCCGATCAGGACCTACACGTTGTTGGCCGTGGCATTCTCGTGGGACTTACCAATACCGGACTACTCATGACCGCAGTGGCCATGCTGCCCGACACCATTGAGTACGATCGCATCGCAACAGGGATGCGCCGTGAGGGCATTTTCTCCGGCTTTTGGATGGCCATTGAAAAAGCAGGCAATGCGTTGGGCGCGCTGGTAGTTGGAGTGATCCTCTCCCTTATGGGATTTGTGGAGTCTTCCGGCGGTGTTCGGGTCGAACAAACGGAGATGGCCATCAACGGCGTTTTAATCGCCTTCGCCGTTGTTCCGGTTGTGCTGATGCTCATTAGTTTGGTCATTCTTAAATGGTATCGCCTCGATGAGGCAGCGCTGCAGGATTTACGATCCAAGGAAAAATGACAGACTCTTAAGGTGGCATTTTAACCCGCAGTCACCATATTTTTGCTCTTCCGTCCTGGCGTTTTGAAAGACGAAGGCGCAGGCATTAGACCAAAGGCAATAATGAAAATGTTTCGTTTCCCAAGAATGTGTGTATTCGGTTTCGCTCTGACGGCTGTGTTAACTGGAGTCAAAGATCAAGCCCTGGCCCAAGAGCCGGAAACATTCACCTATGACACACCGCAACGCCTGGTCTGTTTGCGCAATGGAGAAGTTGGTTTGGACAGACCCGCCGCTTTTAGACTGAAGATTGTCAAATCCGAAGACAGAGAAGATTACAGCTACCGGGACGGCAGTTATGGCGGACGGCCCGGGAAGTTCGCCATTCGTCCGGATCAAGTCACCTGTACCGTCACACCGGCCGAGGGTCCCGCGGCAAGTCCAGTACGCGAATTTAATGAGGTGAGTCAGTTTCAATGCGTGGACAATGGAGTTTTGGTCGTTCGTCCTGTTTTCACAGAGCGGATCATAGAGCGCGGGACAGAAAATTCGCTCATTTACGAATACTGGATTCACAATGGGCCACCGTCGAAGCAAACCATTATGCTCTCACCCATGGGGGGGCAATGTCTTAGAGCCTGACCGAAAAAGAATTGAGTGGAATCAGTCCCTTGTGATTCCCTTGTTGTGTTCGCCAGCAAGGAGGATAACAAGATGTGGACTGACGCCACTCGTGAGAAATATGAGCGCGAGGCGCACCGCTACGCAAGCGATCTGAGCGATACCGAATGGTGCGTGATCGAACCCCATATGCCGCCCGCAAGGGCTCTGGGCCGCCCGCGCAAGACGGATATGCGGGAAGTGATGACCGCGATCCTGTACATGGCCCGCAGCGGCTGCCAGTGGCGCATGCTGCCCGGCGAGTTTCCGCCGCGCAGCTCGGTTCAGTACTATTTCTACAAGTGGCGCGACGACGGGACGTGGCAGGAGGTCAACCGGGCGCTTCTGGCGCGCACCCGCGAGGCCGAGGGGCGGGCCGCTGCCGCGACTGCCGGGGTGATCGACAGCCAGTCGGTGAAGACCACGGAAAGCGGAGGTCCGCGCGGGTTTGACGCGGGTAAGAAGGTGATGGGCCGCAAGCGCCATATCGTGGTGGACACTGGCGGGCGGTTGCTCGGTGCCGTGGTCCACGAGGCTGACATCCAGGATCGCGACGGTGCGCCGTCGCTGCTCGCCGAGGTGGGGGCGTGGTTTCCCGGGGTCGGCCATATCTTCGCCGACGGCGCTTACGCCGGCCCTAAGCTGGCCGGGGCGCTGAAGAAGATCGGCGACTGGGCGCTGGAGATCGTCAGGCGCAACGACAAGGCGGACGGCTTCGTTGCGCTGCCGCGCCGTTGGGTGGTCGAACGCACCTTCGCATGGTTCGGGCGCAGCCGCCGCCTTGCGAAGGACTTCAAGGCGACCGTCGAGAGCGCCCTTGCCTGGCTCCTGATCGCCAGCATCCAAGTCTTCATCCGTAGACTAGGGTGTGGACTCAATTGATCCAGCATCTTATGGCGAAGAGTTGGATCATTGCGAGGAAGTTTTTGGCTGATTTCTCGAAGCGCGTTGCTAATCGGCGCATGTCTTTCATCTTGCAGAAGAACCGCTCGACGATGGTCCTTTGGGCATAGAGGTTTGGATCGTGCGGGATAGGATGACGCGCGTTGCTCTTTGAAGGAATGACAGCCAGCGCTCCTTCATCGGCGATCTGCTGCCTGATTTTGGCGGTGCCATAGGCCTTATCAGCGACGATGGCGAGCGGGGTCCAGGAAAGAGCCCATGGCTTGGCGTCATGGACCTGCCCGCCGGTGATGTCCAGCCGGAGCGGGCGGCCCTTGGCATCTACGGCCGCGTGAACCTTACTTGTGCGACCCGCGCGTGAGCGTCCAATACCTTCTGCCAAGCCCCCTTTTTTGACCCTGCCGCTGCGCGCCTTGACGATGGAACTGTCAATGAAGATCAGACTGTCCTCGCACTGCTTGGCAAGAGCATCGAAAATGCCTTGCCATACACCCCGCTCACCCCATCGGGTGTAGCGGTTATAGACCGTGGTCCGCGGGCCGTAACGCTCCGGTAAGTCCCGCCATGGGGCACCCGTGCGCTGGCTCCTGATCGCCAGCATCCAAGTCTTCATCCGTAGACTAGTCGATCCTGAAGAACCCGTTTTTCATACCACTACGAGCGTTAGATGTGTGCTGTTAGGTTCAGTCTGCCACGCCATCCGTCGCTTCCATCGGATGATTGACGCCGCAAGACGCGTTCCATGCAATCCGATCATGTCCCGGAGCAACGTAGCGCCCAAAATGCGGGCGCAATAAATTCTGAGCCGCTTCAGGATCAGTCTTAGGTTATGGCCGGCACAGGCCAGTGCCACATTCATGCGATCACCTTCAGTACCCTTGAGGTAATTGCGTCCCAACAGTCCATCCGATTTCAGATGGCCGATAACCGGTTCAATCGCCTGACGCCGTTTCAGTGACCGTTTCAGCCGTTGTGTTTTTATGCCACGCCGTTGACCCGAGATGTACACCCTTGATGCTTCCTCGCCATGGCCACGGTAGCCACGATCCACAAACACTTCTTCAACCACACAGCCTGTCAAACGGCGCACCTGCTCCAACGCTGTTGGCAATGTATGCCCATCAAAGGGATTCCCCGGCAACGCCATGCCGCCAACGATAAAGTTGCTCCTGTTTGTCGTTGCAATACTGGCCTTGACACCAAACTCATAACGCTTGTGGGCCTTGCCCTTGCCGATGCACTCCACCTCCGGGGCATGCAGGCTATACAGTTTGTTGCGATCCATCTTCTGTTGACTGAGCAGCCGCCTGGCCAGCGCCAACTCCCCGGCAAAAATCGCCTGCAACCCCTTATGGCCCGCGATCTTGCGCTCCGTGTCACGCACCACCCGGCCCAGATAGGTCTTGAGCTTCTTAATCTGACCACCCATGCGCCTCATCTGCCGGACGTGACCATAACGGTTGGCCCGCAACAGCGCCTCAGGGCCCTTACGGGCGTAGCTCTGCCGCAACACCACACCGTGTGTGTGGCACAGCTTGACAAGACGCACACGCGAACGGTTCAGCAATTTGCTGTCGGTGGGAAAGGCCACCGCCTTCTCCTGCACCGTGGTATCCACCGTCACACGCTTGAAGTCGTCGGGTTTGACCGTCTTGCTCCGAACACCCGCATCAACTGTGGCCCGCAGAATTTTCTCGCACCCTGAATGGCCAATGCGCCGTCTGAAACGCGACATGCTGCTGGGATCAATCGGCGGGTGATGCTGAAAATACACCTCGCCGCAAAAATGCTGCCAGTAAGGGTTCTCCACCCAGCGCATCACCACCTGGTCATCGGACAGACCATACACGTGCTTGAGATATTGAAGCCCCACCATCAGCCGCGTCGCTTTGGCCGGGCAGCCGTTGTCAGGGCAATACAAGACACCAAACGCCTCATCAAAACCCTGCCAATCGATCAACTCGGTGAGCCGATAAAGTTCGTGCCGTTGATCGAGAATGTTCTCAAGCGCGGTGCGGAAGAGATCTAAAGAAGGGACGTCATTGGCTGATGTGGGGCGGCTGATGTGGGGCGCATTTTTTGATCCGGAAATTGCAAGGAACCGGCCTTGCAGTATAGAAAATCCGGCGATTCCGAACCACCATTGCCAACAAAATTGATCCGCAATAACAGTCTATTACAGAGAATCTCCGCGTCTTTCAGGATCGACTAGACTAGCAAGGTTATGAAAATAAACGATTCTTTTCCGGCCAGACTCTTATCAAGTCTTCCGAGGTAGACTAATAATACGTGTAAAAGTGACCTACTGATTTTCTGTTTCTGGCACACCGGTCCATTTTTCCGGTTTGTCTTCACGGCTTGGGTCCCACTCGATCAGATTGATGAGCGCCCCGTCCGGGTCCCGGAAAATCATTTCCCTCTGTTTGACGTAACCCCGAATACGCAGCGGCATGGCCGGGCTGACGATGGTGTGGCCGCCGGCGTTGAGTTTCTCGGTCACCGTATCGAGGTCGTCACAGTAAAACACCATGCAGAGCTCACCCCTGTTCATGCCGTTGGACACACGTTGTACCGGTTCCGGGTTGGTCAGCTCGAACAATCCGACCATGCCGTACTCCGGCTGGCCGGGCCTCTTGAGAATGCAGGCGCGGGTCACGGTCGTTTCAGGGGCGGCCAGCACTTGCCAAATATTCCCTTCGCTAAGCTCGCCTTCAACAAAGACCTCATCCAAGTCCAAAATGTCCTGGTAGAACGCACGGCTGCGGTCGAGGTTCGAGACCATGAGGGCGGCACGGATCATTGGGCTGAAAGCAGGCATCTAAGCTTCCGTCTATTCTGCAGCTTGCTGAGTTTTCATGCCAAAAACGTCGGCCAATAGCTCATAGGATTTGAGACGCGCGTTGAAGTCATGGGTGATGGTCACCACCATGATCTCTTCGAGACCGCACGAGTCTGCGAGGTCCTCCAAGGATTGTTTCACCTTTTCCGGCGTGCCGACCACACCGGTCCGGTTGGCCGTTTCGGCGATGCGCCGTTCGCGGTCCGTATAAGGATAGTCTTCCGCTTCTTCCGGCGTGGGATAGGGACCCAACTCGCCTTTTGTTAACTGCAAACGCCACAACTTACGGCTCAAAGCGAGATGGTCTGCTTCGTCTTGGGTCTCTGCACAAATGACGCCAACGCACATGTTGGCCAAAGGTTCTGAAAGGATGTCCGAAGGCTCAAAGGCGTCGCGATAGAGGTTAAGGATTTGCTCTGCACCTTCGGGATGAATGAAATGGGCGAAGGAATACGGCAAGCCGAACATGGCGGCCAACTTGGCGCTTTCGTCGGACGACCCAAGCAACCACAGTTCCGGCGGCGTATCGGGCTTGGGCGTAATTTTGACATTCGCCAAGGCGGCATTGGCTGGCTTGCCGTTGGTCAGAAACGCTTTGAGGTCCACAACTTTGGTCGGGTAGTACTCCACCCCGATCTGTGACCCGTACGCCATACCCAATGTGGTGAGATGATCACCGCCCGGTGCCCGGCCCAAACCCAGGTCTATGCGGTCAGGATACATGGTGGCCAAAAGGGAAAAGTTTTCGGCCACTTTCAACGGACTGTAATGGCTGAGCATAACCCCGCCGGATCCAACCCGGATTTTGTTGGTCGCTTCCGCAACCCGAGCAATAAGGATTTCCGGCGCGCAGCCGGCCAAACCTTCCGTGCCGTGATGCTCGGCCAGCCAGTAGCGATGGTATCCCAGCCGTTCCGTTACCCGGGCGAGTTCGATGGTTTCCTCAATGGCCTGAACGGCCGTACCGCCGGAGCGGATGGGTGATTGATCAAGAACGCTTAAGGTCAGCATCAATTCAGGCCACGTCCTGATGATCCAATGCCGCAATGGTTTCGGCTTTGGCAATGAGACGTTGTGCTTCCGCAACATGCAAGCTTTCGACCAAACGGCCATCTAAGGTCGTAACACCTGCGCCCTGTGCCGCCGCCTCTTCATGGGCAGCGATCAGCCGGCGTGCGTATGCGACGTCGTCGTCAGAGGGGGCAAAGATTTGGTTGGCGCCTTCGATTTGCTTGGGATGAATAAGCGTTTTGCCGTCAAACCCCATGTCCCGCCCCTGGCGGCAGGAGACGAGAAATCCTTCGTCGTCGTTGAGGTCCACGTGCACGCCGTCGAGAACAAGCAAGCCGTTGGCACGGGCCGCTAAGACAACCGTTTGTAACGCCGTCAACATGGAACCCCGGTCAGATGGATGGGCGCATTGAAGATCTTTGGCGAGGTCTGCCGTGCCCACACAAAAACCGGTGAGACGATTGGAGGCTTGTCCGATTTCGTTGGCAGCGAGAATGCCCTTTGCCGTTTCCATCATGGCCCAGACGGGAAAGTCATCGTCCGCACCAGCCGTATTCAAAGACGTATCGACCAGGCGCAGATCGTCTGCCGTGGAAACTTTTGGCACCAAAACGCCGTCGGCACCCGACCCTGCAACGGCATTCATGTCGTCCGGTCCCCATGACGTGTCGAGACCATTAACCCGGATCAAAATCTCACGGTGACCATAGGCGCTGGACCCGACAGTTTCTACCGCAGCACGTCTGGCCTCGTCCTTTGCATCAGGCGCAACCGCATCTTCCAAATCAAAGATGAGGACATCGGCGGTCAAGGATTTTGCCTTCTCTAAAGCGCGTGGATTCGACGCCGGCATGTAAAGAGCACTGCGGCGGGGGCGATCAGATTTTGGCACGGGATTTAACATGGGGCTGACAGGGGTTGCTTATATCGGTGTCGGTTGTAGGCGTCTGGCAGCCGGTATAGACAAGGCAAGGCCTGGGAACAAGGCGAAGCCCTTTGCATATTCGGTGACCTGGATACAATGCGCCACCATCGCAGGGCGTCACAAAAATTGGAAGTTTGAGTACCGTCTATGAGTGAGCCGGGGACCGGACCAGGGATCAAGAACCTGCGCTTTCTCGTCGTCGACGATCATGCCCAATTGAGGCTGATGTTACGCACGATTCTCCGGTCACTTGGTGCAAGGGACATATTGGAGGCTGGCGACGGAAGCGTCGGTCTCAAACTCGCCCAGGAAAATCACCCCGATATCATCATCACCGATTGGGCCATGGAACCCATCGATGGCATTGAAATGATCCATTCCATTCGCCAGTCCAACGAGGATGCACTGCGGTATGTCCCGATCATCATGTTGACGGGGTTTTCAGAGCGGGCACGGATTTTGAAGGCGCGCAACAGCGGTATTAATGAATATCTGCTCAAGCCGGTTTCACCGAAGATGCTCTATAGCCGCATCCGGGCCGTCATCGAACAGCCGCGCCGGTTTGTCAAAACCAGATCCTAATTCGGTCCCGACCGACGCCGCGGTGAGCAAGACTTTGAAGGACCCGATCAGCGTGGCAGTGGTGAGACTGCTAAAGAAGTCGATATGAAAGAGCAGCTCACCCAACAACAGATTGAAGACGACTACTTCATGCCGACGGAAGCCGGGTCGACCGCTTCGGCAGAACAGTACATTCCTCCTGGGCTGCGCAAGGCGCAGGAAATGGCACGGAAACGCCGAGGTCGTTAGGAAAAAGACCGCTAAAAAAGGAAGCCGGAAGGGAACGGAAAGCCATCAGCCATGGATGATTTTGTGCGCGGCCTTGTGGTCGGCGTCGCCCTTGCAGCACTGGTGGGACCCATTGGGCTTCTTTGTATCCGCCTCGCCACCACCGAAGGGCAGTGGCCGGCCATTGCCGCTGGTCTGGGAGCAGCGGTCGCGGACGCGGTGTTCGGAGCCGTCGCCGGACTCGGATTGTCCGCCGTTCAACAATTCATCACATCCAATCAGACGGTGTTGAGCCTCACTGGTGGGATTATCATTGCCGTTGTCGGCATTGTGACACTCAGACAATCGGCCACCTTTGACGCCAGACCCTTTGACTTGAAAACCATGTCGAAAGATTTCGGCAGCACCTTTTCCATTGCCATCACCAACCCGGCGACATTTGTCGCCGCATTTGGTCTGTTCGCCGCGCTTGGAACCGTCGATCCGATCACGCGGCCGATTGGAGCAATTCTATTGCGCGATTATCCCCTTGACTCTTGTAAGCCGTCATGCTAGATTTCCTCCCATAAATCGGAGGAAAGAATGCTCAGAGTTAAGAACGTCCAGGACTTTTTCAGGCAGTTTCCAGATGATGATGCCTGCCTGGATTACCTGATGAACCAGATGTACGGAGAGAAGTTTGATTGCCCCAAGTGCGGCAAGCACGGGAAATATCATCGCAGAAAGGGCCATCCGACTTATGAGTGTGGCTGGTGTTCCAATCATATCAGCCCCATGGCCGGCACGATCTTCCATCGTTCTCACACGCCTTTGCAGAAGTGGTTCTACGCGATCTATGTGTTCACAACGACACGCCATGGCGTGGCCGCCAAGGAACTGCAACGCCAGTTGAGCGTGACCTACAAGACGGCCTGGCGCATGGCGCACCAGATCCGCAAGCTGATGGCGGAAGCGGACGGTGAGGATACTCTCAAGGGCGAAGTGGAGATCGATGAAACGTACGTCGGCGGACGGAAGCGGGGCGGTAAGCGCGGGCGTGGCGCTCCGGGCAAGACAGTCGCTTTCGGCATGGTTGAACGTGACGGTGACATTATGACGAAAGTGATTCCCAACGTCCGCAAAAGGACGCTTCAACCGATCATCAATGAAAACGTGGAAAAAGGCAGCACGGTTCACACGGATGAACTGAAATCCTACCAGGGCCTTCGAACGGCCGGATACGATCATGAGACGGTCAATCATGGCGCCGGTGAGTACGTCAATGGGGATTGTCATGTGAACAGCATTGAGGGCTTCTGGGCTCGATTTAAGCTGTCGGTTCGCGGCACTCATGTCCATGTCTCTAAGCAGCACCTTGAGAAGTATCTGAAGGAGTTTGAGTATCGCTACAATCGCCGGAAGAATCCTGAGCGGATGCTTGCCGATCTTTTTGAGAGCCTTTGACGATATGGCCTATTACCTTTTCGAATTTGCCATCCTTGTTCTCCAACGGATGTTCTTTGGCAAATTGATCCAGTTGTCCGCTCTGGCGGGCTTCCTCAAGAGACAGATATTTTCCGCGGGACATTGAAACTTTTCCCTTGCTTTGTTAGAGAATCAAAACATGACAGTGAGCTACTCCCCGGGAATCGGACACTGACGTAAGCTACACTTTGTTGTCTTCTGGTCTTCGTAGAGAAGGAGATCAGAGATGTCGAAACGCAAGCAACACTGGCCGGAATTCAAGGCGAAAGTAGCCCTTGAAGCCTTGAAGGGCGAAGAGACCGTATCCGAGCTGTCCAGCCGGTTCGGGGTTCACCCGACGATGATTCATCAATGGAAGCGTGCGCTGCTTGATGGTGCTCCTGGCCTGTTCGCCCGTGGTGGCCGCCGGCAACCGGAGATCGACGAAGCGCAGGTGAAGGAACTGCATGCCAAGATTGGGGAGTTGGCTGTGGCCAACGATTTTTTGTCCAGACAGCTCAAGCCCTGGGGCGTGAAGTGAGACGCGGCATGATCGAGCCGGGTCATCCCGGATTATCGGTCAGCAGGCAGTGTGCGCTGCTGTCGATCTCCCGGTCGTCGTTCTATTACACGCCCAAGGGTGAGAGCGAGATGAACCTCGCGCTGATGCGTGAGATCGATGAACAGTTCCTGGACACGCCGTTCTTTGGCGTCCGGCAGATGACGTGGCATTTGAAGAACGAAGGCCATTGCGTCAATGAGAAGCGGATTGCGCCGCCTGATGCGGCTCATGGGCCTGATGCCGATCTACCAGAAGCCCAGCACCTCAAAGCCAGCGAAGGGGCACAAGACCTGGCCGTATCTACTCCGGGGGCTGAGTGTGAACAGACCGAACCAGGTCTGGGCAACGGATATCACCTACCTGCCGATGCGCCGGGGGTTCCTGTACCTGGTTGCCATCATGGATTGGTTTACCCGCACGGTGCTGGCTTGGCGCATCTCGAACACGCTGGAGGCTGACTTCTGCGTCGAGGCGTTAAACGAGGCGACCCACACGTTCGGTGCGCCAGAGATCATGAACACCGACCAGGGCTCGCAGTTCACCTCGTTTGCTTGGACCGACCGGCTTCGGCGGACGGGCGTGCGCATCTCGATGGACGGCAAGGGGCGGTTCCTCGACAACATCTTCGTCGAGCGGCTTTGGCGCACGCTCAAATACGAGTGCGTCTATCTGCACGCCTGGGAAAACGGCTCACAGGCCAGGGCGGGTATCCGCAAATGGATCACGTTCTACAATGAGAGGCGTCCTCATTCCGCCCTTGGCGGCAGGCCGCCCGCCGTGGTCTATTGGACGGCAATCGAGCAAAACCAAACCGATCAGCAGGCCCAGAAAGTAGCTTAAATCAAACCAGAACCTGTCCAATAATCAGGGAGTAGCTCACGGCTTAATAGTGTCTAACGAGGTTAAAAGTTCCTAGATTCTCAGTCAAATCCTGTTGACCATTGCCTTTTGGACTTCTTGTTCTCATCACTTATCGGTTTCGAAACGAGAATATGAGTTAAAGCGATTGGCCATACTAGAACTCCATATAGAAACCACGGGAACCAATGACGATTCTTCGAATTGGCGATAACCGCTACGCAAGAAGCGGCAACGAATGTAAACACCACGACAACTGACAAATCCATTCCTTATTCTCCTATCCCGGTGGACGGCCCAGCAGGTGCCGGGCCGTTGTGAACATTCCAAGGCTTAGGAAGTCCCGCTTATTTGCCAGACGGGGGAGCTACCCCTGCCGGGTCTAAGGGCTGTTGTATTCAGATGCCGTAATGGGGCTTGGTGCTCACCGGCGACGTTCGGGCTTGTGGCGGTGTCGGAGAATCGGGTGTCGTTGCCCTTACACGCTCGGCGTGTTCACGGGGGTCTTGCCGCAAGGCGCACCCCAATTCCATTGCAGGAAAGGACAACGACATGAATGTCTATATCGGTCTCGACGTATCGCTGGCAAGCACGGCGATCTGCGTTCTCGGGGAGAAGGGGAAGATGGTGATGGAGGCGCGGGTCGCCAGCGCGCCGGAGTCTCTGGTTTCGTTCATGCGCGAGTTGCCGTACGGGATCGCGGCGATCGGCCTTGAGGCCGGTCCTCTGTCTCAATGGCTATACAAAGGGTTGACGGATGCCGGCTTCGAGGCCGTGCTGATGGAGACCCGGCAGGTGAAGTCGGCGCTGAAGGCGATGCCGATCAAGACGGACCGCCGGGATGCGGAGGGCATCGCGCGGCTCTTGCAGATGGGCTGGTTCCGGCCGGTGCACTGCAAGGCGGTTTCGTCGCAGGAGATGCGGGCGCTGTTGACCTCGCGCAAGTCGGCATTGGACGTGCTCATCAAGATCGAGCTCTCGCTGCGCGGCGTGTTGCGCAACTTCGGTCTGAAGCTTGGCGCGGTCTCGAAGGGCCGCTACGAGGCCCGCGTCCGGGAACTGATCGCCGGCAACGCGATGCTGGAAGCCGCGGCCGAACCGATCCTTCGCGCGCGGGCGGCCCTGCGCCGCGAGCTCGCCGGGCTGGAGAAGCTGGTCCGTAATCTGGCCAACGACGACCCGGCATGCCGCCTCCTGATGACCATGCCGGGTGTCGGCCCGGTCGTGGCCCTGACGTTCGTGTCCGCGGTCGACGATCCCGGGCGGTTCCGGAGATCGAAGGACGTCGGCCCCTGGGTGGGGCTGGCGCCGGGCCGGAACCAGTCCGGCGAACGCGATATCGTCGGCCAGATCACCAAGGCCGGCGACGCTGGCCTGCGCACGGCGCTTTACCAGGCCGCCACGGTGATGCTGCACCGCGGGGCTCACAACTGGCTGAAGGCCTGGGCGCTGCGCCTGGCGGTGCTGCGCGGCAGGAAGCGCGCGACCGTCGCGCTCGCCCGGCGGATCGGCGTGGTGCTTCACCGGATGTGGCGGGACGGCACCGAGTTCCGCTTCACGCGCGAGGCCGCGATGGCGCTTCGCACGGCATAGGCGCGGCTGTGCCGTACTGGCCGTCAACAGGAAGAGGAGGAAAGGACCCCACCTGAAGGTGGCGATCGCCGGTGTTCCCTCGCCGGGACGCGGTTCCCGATGATGCACGTGTTGCCCGCTGTCCGCCGAACCCAATCGTTGTGTTCGAGCACGCTATTCAGATCGGCACTCGGGAATCGCCCTAGACCAGGCATGACGTTGGCGGCCGACGCGCCGACCACGGACGGAAGCAAGAGCCTGGCGACGGACACTTCCGGGATCGCGAGCCCTTCTGAAGATGGGAAGCTATTCCAATCGACCGTCCCTGATCCGGAGCCGCATGACCTCCGGGAGGTCGTGAACCACGCTTGGGGCTATACAATCCGGCCCAGGCGCTGAAGCTCGTGAACGAAAAACCGAACCGAGACGGTCGGCTGTTGAAAATCGTGCTTGACGGGAAACGCCCCATTACGGAAGCCGCATGACCTCCGGGAGGTCGTGAACCACGCTTGGGGCTATACAATCCGGCCCAGGCGCTGAAGCTCGTGAACGAAAAACCGAACCGAGACGGTCGGCTGTTGAAAATCGTGCTTGACGGGAAACGCCCCATTACGGAAGCGGGCGACCCGACTTAGCGGGTGCCTTGGAAAATGTTCACAATCGGGAGTTTACGGATATTCCGAGTGTGAGTCTAACCAGTAGTCATGGCTGCTCCTTTTCTTTGAGGTGGTCCTGGAAAATCGGACAGTTGTTTAAGGTGTATTCCCCCGGTTACGGAGGAATACGAGATGACGAAGCGACGGAAGTTCACGCCTGAGTTCAAGGCGAAGGTGGCGCTGGAGGCGCTACGTGGCGACCGGACGATCCAGGAGATCGCGGCGCGCTATGAGGTTCACCCCAATCAGGTCAGCACATGGAAGCGCCAGGCCATGGACGGCCTGGGCGATGTGTTCTCGAACGGCGTGGAGGCGTCCCGCCGGGACATTGAGGCCGAGGTCCACGATCTTCATGCCAAGATCGGCCAGTTGACGGTGGAGCGGGATTTTTTGGCCAAAGGGCTCAAGCGATGAGCCGGCCGGAGCGCAAGGCGATGGTGCGCCGCGACGTTTCCGGTCTCAGCTTGAGCCGTCAATGCGAGATACTGTCGATCAGCCGATCATCTCTCTATTACAGGCTGCGGGGCGAGAGCCCGGCCAACCTGGCGCTGATGCGGCGCATCGACGAGTTGTTCCTTAAACATCCGTTCTATGGGTCCCGTCAGATGGCCCGTCATTTGCGCCGCGAGGGGGGTGTCGTCGGCCGTCACCGGGTTCGGCGCCTCATGCGCCTGATGGGGCTGGAGGCGATCTACCGGGCGCCGAAGACGAGCACGCCCCATCCCGAACACCGGGTCTATCCGTACCGTCTCAAGGGCCTCGCCATCGAGCGCCCCGACCATGTCTGGTGCGCCGACATCACCTACATCCCGCTCAGGCGCGGCTTCCTTTATCTGGTCGCGGTGATGGACTGGGCGAGCCGCCGGGTCCTGGCCTGGCGGCTGTCGAACACCATGGATGCCCGGTTCTGCGTCGAGGCCTTGAATGAGGCGCTCGACACCTCCGGCAGGCCGGAGATCTTCAACACCGACCAGGGCAGCCAGTTCACCAGCTTCGAGGTCACCGGCCGCCTCAAGGAGGCCGGGATCACGATCTCCATGGACGGGCGCGGCCGGTGCATGGACAACATCTTCATTGAGCGACTGTGGCGCTCTCTCAAGTACGAGGCGGTTCACCTGCACGAGCTGACCGACGGCTTCCACGCCGAGAGGGTCATCGGCGAATGGATCGGGTTCTACAACACCGAGCGGCCCCATTCGTCGCTCGGAGGCAAAACGCCGGCGGAAGCCTACGCGGCGGGGCAGCCTGTGGATATGTTGGACAAGACTACCGCCTTGCCCACATCCCCACAGGCCCAACAACAGAAATCAAATATGATAAACAGGATTCTGACGGCATGATCAGACAGCGGAATACACCTTAGATAAGCCGTCAGACTGTCCAAACAAGTGGGACCACCTCACTTGTTCAAGACTGAATTTAATAAGCTTTTTAGCTTCTTTGACCGTTGAACTTAGTTCGATATATGGCAATTGCTGTCTTAGAAGCGGGACGATCTCTTCATGGTCTGCCTGATAAGGAATAAGTCCTATGGATTTTAAGCGATTTTCAATAGCTACAAACTTATGCTTTGTTTCAATGGAAGTTCTAAGATAGGGAGAATATGTATTTAAGTAACGCTGCATGAGCCGGATGGCTTCTTTTCGTTTATCTTCTTCTTTGCGTGCTTTCCATCTAGGGTGTGAACCCAATTCAATGTCTTGATTTTACCTAAGCAGGTGTGATTCACAGCCTCTTTTATTGGAGGCAAGAGTGGCACGGTTTGATTTGACAGATGAGGAGTGGTCGGTGATCGGCCCACTTCTTCCCAAACAGGGGCGCGGTCCTCAGCGTAAGGATGACCGTCAGGTCTTGAACGGTATCTTCTATATTCTGCGCACGGGTGCCCCATGGCGGGACTTACCGGAGCGTTACGGCCCGCGGACCACGGTCTATAACCGCTACACCCGATGGGGTGAGCGGGGTGTATGGCAAGGCATTTTCGATGCTCTTGCCAAGCAGTGCGAGGACAGTCTGATCTTCATTGACAGTTCCATCGTCAAGGCTCACCGCGCAGCGGCAGGGTCAAAAAAGGGGGCTTGGCAGAAGGTATTGGACGCTCACGCGCGGGTCGCACAAGTAAGGTTCACGCGGCCGTAGATGCCAAGGGCCGCCCGCTCCGGCTGGACATCACCGGCGGGCAGGTCCATGACAGCCAAGCCATGGGCTCTTTCCTGGATTGGGAAAAGGCCCCGCTCGCCATCGTCGCTGATAAGGCCTATGGCACCGCCAAAATCAGGCAGCAAATCGCCGATGAAGGAGCGCTGGCTGTCATTCCTTCAAAGAGCAACGCGCGTCATCCTATCCCGCACGATCCAAACCTCTATGCCCAAAGGACCATCGTCGAGCGGTTCTTCTGCAAGATGAAAGACATGCGCCGATTAGCAACGCGCTTCGAGAAATCAGCCAAAAACTTCCTCGCAATGATCCAACTCTTCGCCATAAGATGCTGGATCAATTGAGTCCACACCCTAATGACTTTTAAGGTCATCTCCTTTTGGAGCAACAATAAAGCGGCGACTAACGCAGTCATTAACCCGATATGAATGCTATGAGCGTATTCTGGATTTGAAAGAAAACTCCCGATCACTGTTGGAGATTCCCAGAATCCACGCCAATATTCGCTTGCTGTCCAGGCCAACGCTCCAAGATCGGCAATCGTGAGAGCGGCTCGCAATCCCTTTGCCATACGAACATGCTAATTTCCCTTTTTACAAGAGTCAAAGGGACAATTGCGAAAGAAAATCACACCGCCCGACCTGGCCGACATGGATGCCATGGCGCGTGCCGCTCTGGATGTCATCCCGGATTCGTTGCGACGGTTCGCTAAGGACGTGGTGATCCGGGTGGAGGACTTTCCCTCCGATGAGATCTGCAAGGAGATGAAGCTGGAGACTCCGTTCGACTTGCTCGGACTTTATGACGGCGTGGCGCTGGATGAAAAAGATATCGGCACGTCGGACACCCAGCCGGACATGGTGTTCTTGTACCGCCGCCCCATCCTCGACTATTGGGCGGAGACCGGTGAAGACCTCAACCGCATCGTCCGCCACGTTCTGATTCACGAGATCGGCCACCATTTCGGCTTTTCAGACGCAGACATGGAACGTCTGGAACGGGAAGCGGACGCTGAAACGGGGGACACTGACTGATCCCAGTATCCCTGCTATTGTCAAACCAACTGCCGGATGCGGGCTCATCTGAGTGACAGGCTGGCGATTCCTTTCAGTTCTGTCGGAGCGCATGTGTGTGCCGGGCCGACGATGCAAGTCCCTAAGGAAAGGAGCACGTCATGGCTGAATGGTATGACCTGACTGAACCGACCGATATGGAACTAATGGTCGGAGCCTTTGATCTCATAGGATATTTCAACTACTGCAAAACCGTTCCGACCCGTACGGTATGGGACATTCTAGACGGCTACATGGATTTGACCGGCGGAATTATTCAGAAAGCTGGTGGTCGTTTTGTGAAAGCAATCGGTGATGCTGGACTAACCGCCTTTCAAGCTAAAGACGCTGATGAAGGTGTTCACGCCCATTTGGAACTCCTACAAAAAGGAGACATATGGCTCAAAGAACACGGCTATCCAAGTCGTGCACGTGTGCGTTTGCATTTAGGATCATTGACGTGCGGCCCTATGGGCGCACCGGGTCAAAAGTACTTTGATATTATCGGCCCGACGGTCAATACGGCCACGCGCGTGGGCGTCGAAAGTTTCGCCATGACTCCAAGCGTATTCAGATCGCTGAAGCCGGAAACACGCAAACTATTCAAGAAACATACTCCGCCGATTACATACATTTCTTTGGCCGACAAGCATCAGGATTGATTGATTAGGGCACCGCTTTGCGCAGCACCGGCAGGATTTGTTTCTCGAACCACGGGTTCTTTTTAAGCCAGCCGGTGTTGCGCCAGCTGGGGTGGGGCAGCGGCAAAAAACCATGCGGCAGATACTCTTTCCACGCCTTCACCGTCTCGGTCATGGTCTTCTTTTTGTCCTCGCCCAGGTAGCGGGCCTGGGCGTATTGGCCGATGAGCAACGTCAGTTCGATGTTAGGCAGAAGGGCGCGCAGACGGTCATGCCACAGCGGCGCGCATTCCGACCGGGGCGGTGCATCGCCGCCGCTCTTGGCCACACCGGGATAGCAAAACCCCATGGGCATGATGGCGATGCGGCTTTCGTCGTAAAAGGTGTCGCGGTCAACGTTGAGCCACTCGCGCAGCCGGTCGCCCGACCGGTCATTCCAGCCCAAACCCGTTTCATGCACCCGGGTGCCGGGCGCCTGGCCGATGATGAGCAGGGTTGCTGAGCGTTTCATGCGTACGATAGGCCGCGGCCCTAAGGGCAAGTGCTCGGCGCAATGGGTGCAAGCGCGGACTTCTTTAAGAAGTTTTGGAAGGTTCGTCACAACGCACCAAGCATTCTGTCGACAAAAGCCGGCACCATTTCCGTCGCCGGGCCGTAATGGCCTTCGTCAAATAGGTCCGCACCGACGGGCCGTTCCAGGTTGAGCTCCACCGTGTGCGCCCGGCCGATTTGCCGGACGATGGAAACAAATCCGGCGGCTGGATAGACATTGCCCGAGGTGCCGATGGAGACGAACACATCGCACTCCACTAAGGCCGCTTGAATGCGGTCCAATTCCATCGGCATTTCACCGAACCACACCACGTTCGGTCTGAGTCCGCCGGCCTCACCACAACCTTCGCAGACATCAGCGGTTGACATGTCGCCTTCCCAGTCGACGGTGTGCTGACAAAAGTTGCACCTGGCTTTGGAATGAACGCCGTGCATGTGGATGATGTTCTTGGTTCCCCCCGCTTCATGCAACGAGTCCACATTCTGGGTCACCACCAGGACATCGCCGGGCCACTCCGCTTCCAGACGGGCAAGCGCAGTATGCGCAGCGTTGGGGTTGGCCTTGGCCACTTTATGCCGGGCCCGGCGCATGTTGTAGAAGGCGTGTACCGCGTCCGGGTCCCGGGCAAAGGCTTCCGGCGTGGCCACGTCTTCAATCCGCACTTTTGACCAAATTCCATCCGGATCGCGGAATGTCTCCAGGCCGGACTCCTGCGAAATTCCCGCACCTGTCAGCACGACAATGAATGCATTCTTCTCCGGGCTATGGCTTTCGGGCATAGTGCGCGCCGCCTGGTCCATGGGTCACCGCTTTTGTTGGGCGGCAGGGCCGCATGCTAGCGCGCCTGTGAGGGAGTTTCGAGATTGTCCGTTGGGGTCTTGTTTGTTTGCACTGGGAATATTTGCCGTTCGCCGACGGCGGAGGGCGTGTTTCGCCACGTCGTCGCCGAAGCCGGTTTGGCTAGGGACATCAAAGTGGATTCCGCCGGCACTCACAGTTATCACATCGGCGAGCCGCCCGATGACCGCTCCGTCGAAGCGGCTCTCCGGCGGGGCTACGACATGACCGGCCAACTGGCGCGACGGGTTAAGGAAAGCGATTTTCAAGCCTTTGATCTGGTGCTTGCTATGGACCGGGGGCATCTGCGTCATCTCACCGCCATGGCGCCCGGCGACACCTATGAACGTGTCAAACTGTTCCTTACCTTTGCACCCAATAACATCGAATTGGGCGATGCCGGTTTGGATGTACCCGACCCTTATTACGGTGGCAGCAAAGGGTTTGAACAGGTACTCGATCTGGTGGAAGCGGGCAGCCACGGATTGTTGCAAGCCATTCAGCGCGATTTCCTGTAAAATCCTTGTAACGAAAAAAACATCTGGATCTTGTAACTCTGGCAGTGGCGTGTCGTTAGACACACGAAACCGTATTCGCCGCGCCCTTGATGTGGACGTGGTGAAATCCGTTCCCTTAGCCGGCGGCTGCATCGGCGACGTGCAGGCGATGGACCTGAGTGACGGCCGGCGCGTCGTGATCAAAACCGGTGGACGGCAGCTCGATCTCGAAGCCTGGATGCTTAAATACCTGGCGAGCTACTCCAGGCTGCCGGTTCCGGACGTGCTGTATTCCTAGAAGGACCTTTTGGTGCTCTCGCATCTGGAGACATCTGGTCCTCTCAATGCTTCAGTTCAAGAAGATGCCGCAGATCATCTTGCCCGTCTTCATCGTGTGACGGGCCGGCACTTTGGCTTGGAACGGGACACCCTGATCGGTGGACTACGCCAGCCCAATCCGGAAACTTCATCATGGCGGACTTTTTTTGTCGAGCAGCGTCTGCATTTTATGGGACGTCAGGCCATGGACGCGGGACGGTTGCCCGCATCCCTGTTCAAGCGCATTGAAACCCTGTGCGGCTCTCTCGGCAGGTGGATCGAGGAACCGGCAGCACCGGTCCTGATTCATGGGGACATGTGGACAGGCAACGTGTTGTGCCATCGGGGCCGCATTGCCGGGTTTGTCGATCCGGCGATCTATTACGCCGATGCGGAAATCGAACTCGCGTTTTCAACTCTGTTTGGCACTTTTGGCGATGCCTTCTTCGACCGCTACCAGGAACATCGGCCTTTGGCGCCCGGCTTCTTTGAAGAACGGCGCGATCTTTACAATCTCTATCCACTGCTGGTGCACGTGCGGCTGTTCGGCGGTAGTTATGTCAACAGCGTAGAATGGATTGTGAAAAAATTCGGCGCTTAAGTGCACTTTGTTAGCGACCCCATCAGGTCAAACTGTTCTCGCCGCTCATCCACACGGTGATATGGGCGATCAAATCATCGCGGAAGGTCAGTAAAGTAAGATTATCCATCTCCTGATAATCCCCTTTTGCCGTCGTCCGTTTTACAGCAAGGCGCACAGCGAGCCGGTTCTCCGCTTCGTCACATGTAAATTCGAAATCGCCGTGCCAGGATTCTTTTACCGCTTCGGCGCGGTTGAGGTAGGTCTGGCGCACGGCATCGATACCTTCTTTGCGGACACCGTCGGTGGGTACTTCCAGGACAATGTCTTCAGTAAAGTGAGATAGAATGGTGTCAGTCTCGAATCGGTCCACAGCGGCGAAATAGTCCGTGGCCCGTTCAACGAGTTTTTGTTTCGAATCAGTCATGCGGCAATTATGTCACGTGCTTTGCACAAGATACTTTGAAGTGACGTCTGAATTTGTTCATTTAAGCGAGTTTTCGCCACTCATCCAGATGGCGATGCCTTTTATCAGCGAGCCGTCGAAGGTAAAGAAAGCGATACAATCCATTTCAATGGTACGGCCGTCTGTGGTGGTGCGACGTGTGTCCAGACGTGTGGTCGCGCGCCCCTCTTCGGCATCAATGACGTGGGTGAAATTACCGTGAAACGACTCTTCAACTTCCGTTGCACGGCGATCGTAGGTGGCACGAATGGCCTCATGGCCGACGTGACGTACGTCGCCTGTGGGAATCTCCATGACGGCGTCGGGTGTGAAGTGTGACACGATGGCTTCAGTGTCCAAGTGATCAACAGCGGTGTAGTAAGATTCGATTTGGTCGACAAGAGTCTGTCTTGTATTGGCCATGTGTCGTTGCCTTATCGAACGGGACAAAAAAAACGACCGGACGAACGGGTGCCCGGTCGTTTTTACTACTGATGTGAGTTCAGGTTACATCCGCCCGGCGTATTCCCGCACCCCGGCTTCGATCCATTTGACGAAGTCCTTGTGGGAAGACAGGCCTTTTTCATTGAAGGTGAAGTCGAGACCTTCAAAGTCTTTGCCTATGTTGGCTTGAATGCCACGGGTAGAAAGCAGGTAGCCGACCATGATTACGTCCTTGCCAAAAAACTTGGCGTTGTCGATCCAGCCGCGCATGACTTCGACGTTGTTGTCGCGGACCTGATCCGGTGCGTCATCCTGAAGGTTGTAGGACCGTACATCGGCAAAAATACCCATGTCGCGAATGCGATCGGCGTGTTTCTCCAGCACCTGAAGCTCGAGAACATTGTCTTCATACCCTTCCGGACCGTGTCCGATGATGATCAGCAATTCGTTCTCAGGGTTCGTGCTGATCTCCTTGGCGTGATCGAGCAGCATGTCGGTAATCAGTTCGTGACCGGACAGGGGCACGCCAACGGTGACGGGAATACCAGGATTGACCCGAGGTGCCGGCAAGTACGACGCTTCTTCCCGCGCGCCGAAGTAATAGGCCCACTGTTCGTACACGGACCCGGATGCCGACAGCGCGGCCGGTACGACGACGACGCGTTTTGCGCCTGCGGCCTGCAAGTTGTCGACGGCCGACTGCAAATGATCGCCACTCATCATGGCCATACCGAAGCCGATGCTGGTCGGATACTCCGCCGCCAATCCGCTTAAAGAGTCCGCAAAATACGTATCACCCGGTTCACCGGCCCCGTGGGCCAGAACGATAATCCCGAGATCGCCCGATAATGACTTGTCGCTGATGTAGCGTTCATAGGTGGGCGGCATGAACATCATGTTTTGCATGATCTCTGCGTCGGTCATGGTCTCGTAGGACCTGATCTTTGAACGCAGGATGCGGTAATCCTCCTGGCTCATGGTGTGCTGCGAATGGTCCATCTGAGAATGATCCATTTGCGAATGATCAACCTCTTGCGCAGAGGCGCTTACTGTCAGCGCAGCACTGCCGCATAAGGCAATCAACATATGGGAAAGACGGCGCATGGAAGCCCTCCTTTTCGGGGCGGCGGCTGGTCCGCCGAGGGGTGACAGACCCTAAAGTATATCAGGTTCCAGCAAATGGAAGGTCAAAAGCTTTCTCTGCGCTGGCCCCAAGAAAGGATCAGGAAACAGCGCTTTTTGCTTCGGACTCGCTATGGCTCGTCTGATCACGAAGGGGGTAAGTGGCTAGCTCTTCGTAGTGGGCTCCGCCCTTGCCCATGTGGCTTTCAAAGAGAACAAAGTGATCGACGGTAAAGGGTCCGGCCCGAAACATGGCGTTGCGTTCGATGAAAGAGCGAATGCGGTCGGGATGCGCTTCGCGGAAACGGGCAATGGTGAGGTGGGGTAAGAATTTTC
The DNA here is from genome assembly GCA_965207985.1 of Rhodospirillaceae bacterium. Lineage (GTDB taxonomy): Bacteria > Pseudomonadota > Alphaproteobacteria > Rhodospirillales > Rhodospirillaceae > CBDBND01. Next base: position 258,504 of record CBDBND010000035.1, read on the forward strand.
GGGTTTCCGGTGCCTGGCCGGCGCGGACCACCGCAGACTCGACTTTACTTTGTAGGTGCACCAATTCACGCGACGCATCGGCCCCCGTCCATAGCGCCCGGGTCTTGCGCCCCTGGCCGAACGTTCCAAGCTCGCGCAGAGACAACGAGAACGGTTCTGCATCGATACGCTGCAAGGTGCCGTCAATGTCGGCAGCGGCGTGGCGGTCGACTTCGCCAATGAAACGGAGCGTTAAATGATAATTTTCCGGTTCGACCCAACGGGCACCTGGCAGCCCGTGGCAAATACGCGCAATCTTTTCGGGTATGGGGTCAGGAACTGCGAGGCCGACAAACAAACGAAACATAGCCATTCAGCCCCTTTCAGCGGCTCGTCACGTGCTGCCGCAAGTCCTGTCTATAAAAACACAGACAGGACTCCGGTGTAACCATACATGCGATTGCCGCAAATTTCTCCATTGGCATAAAACCCTGTCATAGGAAATTCACCAAGAATGTCGCGGATCATTCCCACCTCTCGACCGGATTCACCAAACATATTGGCGCCCCGTGCAATGCAAGACACGAACAAGCAGGCGCGAACCTGTGAGTCTCCGATGCGTTTTTTGAGATCTTCGAGCCGTTCGGCAAAATCGACCTGCGCTGCACCAGGATCACGGCGAACGAACATGATGGCATCCCCAACCTCAATGTCGGCGCCGATGGCAATCATGCCGCCGTTGGGATCGATACCAACCAAGTTACGAACGGTGTAGTCCCCGGTGTCGCTGCCCGACACCGGCATCGCCACATGGATGTATCCGCCGATACGGGAAAGATCTTTCGCCAGCACCTCGCCGATGTCTTCTTTGAGCACGTCGAGTGCGGAACGGTCGTCCAAGGTTGCAATGATGGACCGTTCGCAAGAGGTAATCCGATGAAGGGGGCCGATGGGAGAACACCCTTGGCTCAGCGTCACCATCACTGGAATCTCCGCCGACAGCAGAGCGCCCGACAATCCGCCGGCGGTGGGCTGGTCGGAGACTTGAACGGGACCGTCGGACAGACTGGTTAGTCCGCCGACAAAGTAACCCTCACCGGCTGAAGGCAAGGCTTCGACAATCGTCGCCAGGTGCCGGTTGCGCGGATCACCATGGACCAGGCCGAAGGGAGGGCCATTGGTTTCCGCCCAAGTTCCGGACAGCGCCTGGGCAACCTCAGAGCCTGACCGAAAAAGAATTGAGTGGAATCAGTCCCTTGTGATTCCCTTGTTGTGTTCGCCAGCAAGGAGGATAACAAGATGTGGACTGACGCCACTCGTGAGAAATATGAGCGCGAGGCGCACCGCTACGCAAGCGATCTGAGCGATACCGAATGGTGCGTGATCGAACCCCATATGCCGCCCGCAAGGGCTCTGGGCCGCCCGCGCAAGACGGATATGCGGGAAGTGATGACCGCGATCCTGTACATGGCCCGCAGCGGCTGCCAGTGGCGCATGCTGCCCGGCGAGTTTCCGCCGCGCAGCTCGGTTCAGTACTATTTCTACAAGTGGCGCGACGACGGGACGTGGCAGGAGGTCAACCGGGCGCTTCTGGCGCGCACCCGCGAGGCCGAGGGGCGGGCCGCTGCCGCGACTGCCGGGGTGATCGACAGCCAGTCGGTGAAGACCACGGAAAGCGGAGGTCCGCGCGGGTTTGACGCGGGTAAGAAGGTGATGGGCCGCAAGCGCCATATCGTGGTGGACACTGGCGGGCGGTTGCTCGGTGCCGTGGTCCACGAGGCTGACATCCAGGATCGCGACGGTGCGCCGTCGCTGCTCGCCGAGGTGGGGGCGTGGTTTCCCGGGGTCGGCCATATCTTCGCCGACGGCGCTTACGCCGGCCCTAAGCTGGCCGGGGCGCTGAAGAAGATCGGCGACTGGGCGCTGGAGATCGTCAGGCGCAACGACAAGGCGGACGGCTTCGTTGCGCTGCCGCGCCGTTGGGTGGTCGAACGCACCTTCGCATGGTTCGGGCGCAGCCGCCGCCTTGCGAAGGACTTCAAGGCGACCGTCGAGAGCGCCCTTGCCTGGCTCCTGATCGCCAGCATCCAAGTCTTCATCCGTAGACTAGCAAGGTTATGAAAATAAACGATTCTTTTCCGGCCAGACTCTTAGGCCGCCGTCGCCATCGACAATCAGCAGCTGATCGAAGCGCAAAAAGCGTTGATGGACAGCTTGATCAAAGTCATGGCTCACGCAATTGACGCCAAGTCGCCTTACACCGGTGGCCACTGCCAGCGTGTGCCCGAAATCACCAAAATGCTGGCTCAGCACTGCAGTGATTCAAACGAAGGCACTTTTGCCGATTTCCAACTTGACGAACAGCAATGGTACGAACTGCATGTGGCGGCGTGGCTGCACGATATTGGCAAGGTGACCACGCCCGAATACGTGGTCGACAAGGCCACCAAGCTACAGACCATTTTCGACCGTATTCACGAAGTGCGCATGCGTTTCGAAGTGCTGCGCCGGGATGCCGAAATCAAAATGCTCAAGGCTGTTGCCAAGGGCGCCGATGAAAAAGAAGAAAAGAAAAAGTTCAGGAAAAAGTGCAAAGACCTTACCGAGCAATGGGATTTCATTGCCGACACCAACATCGGTGGCGAGTTCCTGCCCCAGGACAAACAGGAATTGGTCAAGAAGATCGCCAAACAGAAATGGTATCGCCACTTTGACCGCAAAAAAGGTTTGTCCTGGACCGAAGAACAGCTTCTTGTCAAACAGCCGCCGCCCGACAAGGGCTGGGAACAACTGTTGGCGGATTTGCCCGAACACTCAGAAGCGGAATACGACCTCGGTGAAGTGATGAACTTGTGCATTTCCCGCGGCACCCTGAATGATGATGAGCGGCGCAAGATTAATGATCACATCGTGCTCACCATTGAGATGCTGGAAGAACTGCCGTTCCCTAAACATTTGGGCCGTGTCCCCGAGTATGCCGGCGGTCACCACGAAAAGATGGACGGCACTGGTTACCCGCGCGGCCTTAAGGGAGAGGACATGTCCGTCCCGGCCCGGATCATGGCCATCGCCGATATTTTCGAAGCGCTGACGGCCGGTGACCGGCCTTATAAAAAGGCTAAGAAGCTCAGCGAAGCGGTGAAAATCCTGTGGTTCATGAAAAAGGACAACCACGTGGATGCGGAACTGTTTGAACTGTTCCTCACATCGGGCGCCTATCGGGAGTACGCCGAGCAGTTCCTCCGCCCTGAACAGATCGACGACGTGGACATTTCTCAATTTCTGGAAGCCAAGCAAGCGGCGGAATAGGCCCGCAAACTCTTTCATCTGATTTTTTGAACCAAATCTCGCTTGATGTATCGGCGCAGCTACATGTACACGCCGATCAACGCCGCAGTCACCAGTAGTCCCACATCCCGGTTTGATCTGAACCGGACCAGACAATTGGCCGCATCCGCCGTATCCAATGTGGCCACCTGCCAGGTGAAGTGACAGGCTGTGATGAAGAGAAGAGCGCCTGTCACCCATGACAGCCCCATCAGACTGGAGGCAAGGCCCAGCAGCACCACCGCAACGGCATACATGGCAGCGACAAACGGGATGGTCTGAGGACCCAAGGCCAGGGCGGAGGATTTTACGCCGATAAGGGCGTCGTCCTCCTTATCCTGATGGGCATAGATGGTGTCGTAACCGAGGGTCCAAAAGAACCCTGCAGCATAAAGAGCCGCGGCCGGCCAGGCCAAAGCGCCTGTGATTGCCGTCCATCCCATCAGCGCGCCCCAATTGAACGTCAAGCCCAGCCAAGCCTGGGGCCAATAGGTGATGCGTTTCATGAACGGATAGGTGGCAATGAGGCCGAGAGACGCGATCCCCAATCCAATGGTGAGGCCGTTGAACTGGAGCAGCACGATCAAACCGATCAAGAGTTGGACGACGAGAAACACCCATGCTTGGCGAACGGTCACGGCACCTGATGGTATCGGTCGCAAAGCAGTGCGGGCCACCCGGGCGTCGAAGTCGCGGTCTACGATATCGTTATAGGTGCACCCGGCGCCACGCATGACAATGGCGCCGATGACGAACAAAATCAGGACATCAAATTGAATTGTGAACGGCCCGCCGTCCGCCGCCAAAGCAATGGACCACACACAAGGCCAAAGTAAGAGCCATGTACCGATGGGGCGGTCGGCGCGAATGAGTTTTAGGTACCCCCGTGACCATTTCGGCATCCACCGGTCGATCCAACTGTCCAACGGGATGTCAGACTTGTCCTGGCTGTTGGCTGACAAAGGTTTGGTCTCGCTCATGGGAACGGTTAAAGTAGTGGGTTCACAGTTATCGAACAATGTACACCATCTTCCTAAATTGACCGACCGCCGCAATGCCCGCTTCCAATTCACCGCTTCGGCTTTACGTACCCGACACTCTTACGGAAGCGGACCAGGTGGCGCTGTCGTCTAAGCAATCCCACTACCTATTGACGGTGATGCGGCGCAAAGACGGGAGCCCGGTTTTACTCTTCAACGGCAGGGATGGGGAATGGCAAGGTCATGTCACTCAAACAGGCAAGAAATCCGTTGTGGTTGATCTTGAATACCAAACACGGCCGCAGTCTGAACCCTCCGGGCCGTTACTTCTGTTTGCACCGGTCAAACGCACGGCCATGGACGTTATCGCGCAAAAGACGACCGAGCTTGGCGTGTCGGCTTTGTGGCCTGTTGTCACCACCCACACCAATGCGGACCGGGTCAATACGGAGCGTCTCGCAGCCATTGCTGTAGAGGCGGCAGAACAATCTGGCAGGCTCTCCGTACCCGAAGTGCGCGATGCCAAGCCCCTGGCGGATGTGGTCACCGACTGGCCGGACGGCAAGGTTCTTTATGTTTTGGACGAAACGGGAGGCGGAACTCCCGTTGTCGACGCCTTGGCTGGAAATTGCGCCCAATCGCCGGACAGTGCCGCTTTTGTGATCGGTCCAGAAGGTGGTTTCGCAAAGCCAGAACTTGACCTATTAGGTGCACTGCCGTTTTCTAAACCTGTCTCCTTGGGCCCGCGCATTCTTCGTGCGGACACGGCGGCCCTTGCAGCATTGACCTGTTGGCAAGCGTTGTGTGGGGATTGGCGTGGTTAAAAGCTTCAACGGCTGGCCGCGTATACCACTGAAAAGGGCTGAACCGTTTAAAGTGTCATGACAACGTTACCTGCAAAAGATTCAACACCCATCACAAGCAAGGATCAGTTGGTTGCCAATCTTGTGGCTGGCTGTAAGCCGAAAGAGTCATGGCGCATTGGCACCGAACACGAAAAGTTTCTCTATTGCGGCGAAAGTTACAAAGCCCTGCGGTATGACGGTGAACGGGGTATTCGTGCATTTCTGGAAGGCATGCAACGGTTCGGATGGGAGCCCGTTCTCGAAGGAGAAAATATTATTGCCTTAAGTGCGCCCGGCAAGGGGTCCATCACCCTTGAGCCTGGCGGCCAACTCGAACTTTCAGGCGCACCGTTGGAGAACGTTCACCAAACCTGTAGCGAGGTGAACGAACATCGTAAAGAAGTGAAAGAAATTGCCGAAGACCTCGGTATGGGTTTGCTCGGCCTCGGCATGACCCCAAACTGGACACGCGATGACGTTCATTGGATGCCCAAAGGACGCTACAAGATCATGCGCGACTACATGCCCAAGGTCGGCGGGCAGGGGATCGACATGATGACCCGTACCTGCACGGTGCAAGTCAACATCGATTTTGAATCTGAAGCGGACATGGTCAAAAAAATGCGTGTCGGCGTCGCCTTGCAACCCATCGCCACCGCGTTATGGGCCAACTCACCCTTTACCGACGGCAAGCCCAACGGGTTCCTCAGCAAGCGGGCCGACGTCTGGCAGGACACCGACAATGACCGGACCGGTATGATGCCTTTCATTTTTGAAGGCGGCATGGGGTTTGAGCGCTACGTGGATTATGTGCTGGATACGCCCATGTATTTCGTTTACCGCGACGGCTACATCGACGCGGCAGGCCAGTCCTTTCGCGACTTCATGAACGGCACACTCCCGGCGCTGCCCGGCCAAACTCCCACCCTGGCGGATTGGGAAGATCATCTGTCGACGTTGTTTCCGGAAGTCCGGCTTAAGACGTTTCTGGAGATGCGCGGCACGGATTCGGATCCGTGGGCGCGACTCTGCGCCTTACCGGCCTTCTGGATCGGTTTGCTCTACGATGCGCAATCGCTCGACGCCTGTTGGGATCTCGTCAAAGGATGGACGGGAGAGCAGCGCGACGCCCTGTTCCGCACGGTTCCTAAAACAGCCCTCAAAGCAGAGATCGATGGCCGGACCGTTCAGGATATTGCCGGCGACCTGTTGGACATTGCCCGAAGCGGGCTATCACGCCGCGCAGCTTTGGACTCAGCCGGCAATGACGAAACCGGATTTCTCATGCCCTTGCAAGACATCGTGACATCGGGGATAACTCCGGCAGAACACATGCTCAACGCCTACCAAAATGATTGGCAAGGCGACATCACCAAGGTTTTTTCCGAATACAGTTATTGAAACCATCCTTTAAACCATCGTCATGACCGAAAAAAACAAAAGCGACAGTCTGCCCTTGGAGGAATGCGATTCTCTTGAGCAGGTGCGCGATCATATCGACCGGTTGGATCATCAGATCGTGCCGCTGCTGTTGGAGCGCAATCACTACGTCATGCAGGCGGCCAAACTCAAAGGCGATGTCAACGCGGCCCGGGTGCCGGCCAGAATAGAAGAAATCGTAAAAGAGGTGCGGTCGGTAGCCGAGGAGCGAGGCAGCAACCCGGATATTGTCGAAGCCATTTATCGGGCGATGATTGAAATCAACATTCGGGTCGAGCAGGATCACATCGCCGAGCGTGATCAAGACAAATAGTCGTGTCTGTCACTTCAGAGGCTGAAGTCTTTGAAAAGGAAGCGTTCCGTCTTCGCCCGCTGACAGAGGACGATGCCGATGCGCTTTCTGTTTTTTCAGAGGACGAGCGCTATTGGCGCTATCTCTCTCATGGTCTGAGATCACCGGATCAAATCCGCAGCTTTCTTGAAACTGTATTGAATCAATCCGCGGACTCACCTCAGCGTGAGGTGTGGTGGGCCGTCGAGGATTTGGACACTGGGCGCGTCATCGGCACGGCTAACCTCAAGATTGATGAGTCTTCTGAAGAAAGACGCGGAAGCGCCGGATGCACTTTGGCGCCCGATATGCAAGGCCGAGGCCTCGGCTTGATCCTTGGCGGCACCATGTTTGAAATCGCTTTTGAACACTTCGGTCTCGCCGAGGTTGAATGCACCTGTGCGGAAGATAACGCTCGCTCTGTCCATATGATGGGAGACATCTTCAAGATGACATACGGTGGCGTGCGCGAAACACACCCAGATGCGAGAACCACACCGTGGCGGGTTCATGTTTTTACAATGACCAAAGATGCTTTTAACGCCGCCGATAAAACATGAAGATCCGTCAACCGCAATCCTAACGGATTTCAACAGCCATTCGGCATGACTTGGCTTAGAATGAAGCCATGTCCCGAATGAAGAAAATCGGTGTTCTCACATCCGGCGGCGATTGTCCGGGGCTCAACGCCGTTATTCGCGGCGTAACTTTACAGGCGGCGGAGAGCTACGGCTGCGAAGTCATCGGCATTCATGACGGCCATATCGGCCTGCTCAAAGATCCGCCAGATGTCGAGCCTCTGTCTCCAGCCAATTTTTCCGGTGAACTTCTGCGTACGGGCGGCACCTTTCTCGGGACCACCACCACGGACAGCCCGTTTGACTATCCCATGGCCGACGGTACGACAAAGGACCGGTCGGCGGATGTCATCGCCGCGATTGCCGCACTTGAGCTGGACGGCATCATCGTCATCGGCGGCGACGGCAGCATGCGCTTGTTCGACCGGCTTCTCACCACGGCCGGCGTGCCCTGGGTCGGTGTTCCCAAAACCATCGACAACGATGTCCCCGGGACAGAATTTGCCGTCGGCTTTTTCACCGCCGTCGATGTGGTCGGCAATGCCCTGGACCGGTTGCAGTCAACCGCGGCCAGTCACCGGCGGGTCATGGTGCTGGAAACCATGGGTCGGGACTCCGGTTTCATTGCCTTGTATGGAGGTGTCGCCGGCGGCGCCGACGCTGTGCTCATTCCGGAGCTGTCCTATGACCTGGACGCATTGGCCGATCACGTCACCCGTATCCGCGCCGAGGAAAAAGGCCATGTGCTGGTCACCGTGGCGGAAGGGGTGCCTGGTCCCGGTGGCGAACAGGTGACGCTGCCCTACTTCGGTTCCGGATCGGCGGCCGGTGGGGTGGGAACCGTGCTCGCCGATGCGCTCACAGAAAAAACCGGTGTTTCCGCCCGCTGCACCGTTCTCGGGCACCTTCAGCGAGGCGGTATCCCGGCCATGTTCGACCGCCTCTTGGGGTCTGTCCTCAGCGCCAAGGCCGTGGACGTGCTGATGGACGGCGGCTCGGCACGCATGGCTGCCTGGCGCAACGGTATGGCCGGAGACGTGCCCATGGACGAAGTGGTCAAAGGCCCGCGCAAGGTTGATCTCAAAGGCGGTATGATTTCTGTCGCCCGCGGCCTCGGCATGTATGTGGGCGAACGCCCTTGAAGTCCGCGGTCAGATCCCCGGTTCGGCAAAGAACGTCGGGTGATCTAGATCGATCCGCCGCCTCAGCCAATTGGGCAGGTCATCGGGGCTGCCGATTTTTTCCGCCAGATAACGCATGAACATGTGGCCGGGCACATCGGCCATGTCGAGCCAGCCCGACCACAGCGTATCTGCGGCGATAAAGGCAAAACTCTTGGCGCTCAACAGTTCCGGATTTTGTACCTCGCGGGTATCGGCGGAAAAGGTAATGAGTTCCGTTAAATGCATGTCTCCCGCCCGCGGATTTCCAGACGGTAAAGGTTCATCCGATCCAGGTCTGAATATAAGAATGTCGTCGTTGAAAAAGACGCGCCCTTCGCCGAACAACGGCGGGCCGACAGTATTGACGAAAGCGGCCGGCGGCTCCCATTCGATATCGGGGTTAAACCCGCCGGTGGGATTGATGCGCACCAATGGTCCGGGCACAGGCGGCTGATGACGCGCGGGCACCAATTTGCCGGTGAGCGGATTGTCATAGAGGTCATCGATCACGGCGCCGGTCACCGGATGCTGGGTGTAGTTGCACTCCACGTATTGCAAATCGATGGTGCGGTCCCGACGCACGGTCATGCGGTGCTGGCTGACGCCTTCGCGACGGAACATTAATTGAGCCACCTGACCGTCGGGCACGCCATAGATGTGGGCGACGTAATGGTAAAGGCCGACGCCACCGTCCAACCGGCCGCGTATTTTGGCGTAGGCGGTCAACCAGTCATAGGGATTGGAGAAGTCGTAAGGCCCGGTGAGAGGACCGTCTTTGTCGTCTTGCGCCAAGGCCGACGCCGGCGACAGAAGTCCGGCACTTGCAGCAGCGGTGGTCAAAAAACGGCGACGGTTCAGTTTTATCGTTGGCGGAGAAAGTAATGACATCCGTGCGATCCCGTATGGACAAACGTTGTTAAGTTGGAGCCTGGACCGAATAGACCGTTTCTGTCCACCCTTTGAGCAGCGAAGGGTTTGCGCGGTGGTGCCTCCACCCTCTGCCCGGCTAGGGTCCGGCCCAACCACAAAGCAATTTTCCATCAGGAGACAGTTATGACTGCACATGGAACTAGCGTGCCTCTGGTCAACCGCCGTCAAGCCCTTCAGTTCGCCACCGGCGTCGGCATGGCCACTGCTGCATCGGCCATTTTGTCCACACCTGCCGAGGCCATCGGCGGGCCTGGCAACGATGCGCGCATTACCGGGCCGACCCTGGATCTGACCACCAAGGAAGGCAACATGGAGGCCTTTGGCAAGATCTACGGCAACACCGATGCCGGCGTGCCCAAATTCGGCTGGTACGACGGCTATGTCATGGGCGTGGCGCCAGGCGGTCCGGTGAAGAACATTTGCGGTTTCAAGGGCATGAGCGCCGCCAAATTGATTCCCAATCAAGACAAACCCGGTTGGCGCAAGGTGCTCCGCGAAGTTGGGTTCTATTACGACCTCAAGACAGGCGAAATCATCGAAGAGATGGAGAATCCCTACACCGGCGAAAACGTCCGTGTGGTTCATGTGGCCAACGACCCGTTCAACCAAACCATCGAGCCCTATTATCCGCCGCCGCCCAACTACGGCGGCCTCAATGAGCAGAAAGAACCACTGCCACAAATCCCGGTCATCATTCCGTGGAACGTGACTGCTGATAACCGGCTGATCATGGAACGGCACATACACTTGTATTATCCCGCGGCTCTCGATCCGGCGAAGTGGGTGCGGGAAAGCTCCGTGCCCATGAACCGTGTGTCGGAAATGTTCTTTTTCAACATGGCGCTGGAAGACGTCCAGAACCCGGACAAGACATCCGTCGAATACGGCGGCACGTGGGGCCGCATCACGCCATGGCTACCGTGGCTGCTGATGGGCCAGGCGCCGGGTCATGTGGTCTATCAGTGCTTCATGGGCGGCTATGACAGCCTCGACGCCATCCCCCAGGACATCGTCGAGTACACCGCTAAGAACTACGAAAAGTATCTCACTCCACCGCCGGAAGATTACGGGCCGTCGCTCTCCAGCCTTGAGAATTACGCCCGCGAACAGGAACCGGCACCGCCTGGCGGGGTGTAAAACGCACCTCAATAAGGAAAAGAAGGGCGCTCACTCAAGCGCCCTTTTTTGTCAGTCCGTGCCTTTGTACCGAATACAAAGTGCCGTCAGGTCGTCGGACTGTTCAGCGTTGCCGACAAAGGTGGCGACATCTTTGCGGACTTCGTTCAGAACTTCTGGAATTGGGCTGCCATGGGTGGCCTGCAAGGCGAGGCGCAGACGCGGTTCGCCGAACAGCTCACTGTCGACATTCTCCGCTTCGACGACACCGTCGGTGTACATGAATAGCGTTTCGCCTTTTTCCAGCTGCACCTCGTGTTCTGTAAAGGTCAGATCTTCCATCATGCCGAGGAAGGTGTCTTCGGTGAGCGGCAACGCTTTGGTTTCGCCGAAGGTGTTGACCAGGAAGGGAGGGTTGTGCCCCGCATTGCAGTAGGTCATGCGCCCGGTGTTCAGATCGAGCACGGCGTAAAACAAGCTGACGAACATGTTGAGTGGGTTCTGGGCGTTGAGGCGCCGGTTGGCTTCGGCCAAGGTGGTGGCGGGAGATGGTTCTGTCCGTGCGGCAGCTTCAAGCACCGTACTGGACACGGCCATGAACAGCGCTGCGGAGACGCCCTTGTTGGCGACATCGGCGATGGCAAGGCCGATGGTGTTGCGGTCGAGGATGTAGAAATCGTAGAAATCGCCGCCCACAGCCCTGGCCGCTTCCATAAAGCCATCCATTTCAATGCGGGGATCCTCAGGGAACGACGGCGGCAGGATGGCTTTTTGTACGGACGCGGCGAAGCCGATATCGCGCTGGATGGTTTCCAGATTAGCCTCCACTTCTTTCTTGGCCGCATCCAGTTCTTGCTGAACGTGGATGCGTTCCGTGATGTCGTGAATGGAGATGAGCACATCCAGCGCATCGGGATCGTCGATGGAGGGCAGAAGAATGGTAGCCATCTCGCCCCAGCGGATGCTGCCATCCCGGTTGTAGTAACGGATGGTCATGGGTTCGTAGTCCCGGCTAGTGCCGTACTTTTCCATTTCCTTGTCACGCGCCGCGATCATAGGCAGGTCGTCGGGATGCAGGAGCTTGAACTTGGGATGCCCTTTTTCGGTCAGCTCGGCGATGGAGTACCCCGTGTGCCGTTCCCAAGCGGGGGACATGTAATAGTAGTTGCCGAACTGCGGCCTAAGCGCGATGGCGTCGGTGGCATTCTGGGCCAACAACTCAAAGAGGCGTGAATTGCGCTCCAATTGCTCCTTTGAATCCTGAAGTTCCTCTTCGACGCTGACCAGAGCGGTGATTTGCCGTGCTGTGATCAGCATGTGCTGCTTATCCGGATCATCGAAGCTCGGTATGAGAGACACATGAATCTCTGCCCAATCCCGCCGACCATCTTTGCGGATAATTTGCGCCCGCCGTTTGATCTCGCCGGTCATTTTTCCCTGGCGGAAAGCCCGCCGCACGCGGGTGATTTCCGCTGCGTCTTCGGGCAAGACCAAAGAGGCGAAGGTCTTTAGTTCGTAAATCTCTTCCGGCGTATACCCGGTGATCCGTTCGACCGAGGGTGACACGTAGTCGAATTCGCCAGAGTCGTTGAGCAAGGCGACCAGATTGTCGGTATTGGCGGCGACAATCTCAAACAGCCGTGCTTTGCGTTCAAGGTCAGTGTCGCTTTCTCTGGGCATGCGCGATGGTGCTTTAGCCTGGCTTTTCCGACAACGGAAAATCCACATGAATATGATTGCCGTCCGGATCACGGAAGTTGACCTGAACCAGGTCTACGTCAGGCATGTCCACCAGTTCAAAAACGCAGTTCTGGTCGTCCAAACGCTTGAGGAAGGTCTCCATGCCTGTGGCGGTAAAGGCGAAGTGTTCGATCTGGAGATTGCCGTGGTCGGGCTCGGTTGGCGGCACTTCAATGAAGTGAACCCAAGCGGCGCGGTAATCGGCGCGCACGGAGTCCAAACCGTCGGTCATGTTCTCTTCGGCATACAGCCAGGCGCCGCCGGCGCCGCCGAACGCCGGCCGCGGACCCGGCTTCAGGTCCATGACCGCAGCGTAAAACGCCAGCATGGTTTCAAGATTTGCCGTACGGACATTGATGTGATCGAGGGTGAGATTGAGCCCCATATTGTTGTCCTTAGAGGGCTTCCGGTGCGATCTCAAATTGCCGCCGGTCACTGCCTTTGACCGACACCACGCGCCCCGCCGTTGGCCCAGCGAAATGAGCGGGCATCAGGGTCACATCCCGGTCGGTGAGACTGTCCACCAAGGATATGCGGGTGGCGTTGGATCGCTCCTTGTCTTCGCAAAACGTCGTGGTCCATTCAGGGTGGGCGATGCCAAGGGGGTTGTGCAGGCAGTCACCAGTGAAAATACCGGCCCGGCCGCCGCCGTTGACTTCAACACAGTAATGCCCCGGCGTATGACCGTGGGTGGGCAGAATGGTCAGCGTGTCATCGAGGGCAAAGTCGGTGTCCACCACCTCCGCCTGGCCCGCCGCGACCACCGGCAGCACGCTTTCCTGGTAAGACGGGGCGATGTAGACGGTCTCCGTATCTTTGGCCCGCTCCTCTGCGGCCTCGAGATCGTTTTTCGAAAACACGTACTTGGCGCGCGGGAAGGTGGGGACCCAGCGCCCATCTTTTTTCTGGGTATTCCAACCCACGTGATCGGCGTGCAGGTGGGTGCACATGACGTAGTCCACTTCTTCCGGTGTCACACCGACCTGCTTGAGGTTGTCGAGAAAGGGGCCCTCCCGGTTGCCCCATTTTTCCAGCATGCCGCCAAAAGTCTTGTGGTTACCGATACAGGCATCGATCAGCACCGTATGAAAAGGTGTGCGAATGACGTAGGTGTGGAAGCTGAGCATGATGGCATGCAGGTCATAGTCGAAGAAATGGGGCGCCAGCCAATCCCGGTACTCTTGCGCTGGGGTGAGATCATCAACGGGATAGGCCCGTGCCGCGTCGAACGGCTCGATCATGTCGATGACTTTTTCGACGGACACGTTGCCAAACAGTTGAGGTTTCATAACGACCCTTTTCGAAAAAACTTGCCGATCCTCCCACGCCGGGAGTATCAGCAGCAACCGCAAACAATACCGTATCATCCAGGCTTGCACGTAGAATTTTAGGGTTTTAGGCGATGCTGTTAGATAAAAGAGAAGAAATAGAGATAGACGACGACAAGTCAAAGCTCGACATCGACGTTCTTCATGCCTTTTTGACAGAGTCTTACTGGTCTAAGGGCATCCCCAAGGACATCGTCGAACAATCCATTGACGGTTCGGACTGTTACGGTGTTTACAAAGACGGTCACCAGATCGGATACGGCCGGGTCATAACAGACGGTGCGACTTTCGCTTACCTCTGCGATGTTTTCATTTTGCCCGAACATCAGGGTCAGGGTTTAGGTAAATGGCTTGTTGAAGTCATCATGGCGGTGCCCAACTACACAAAATTCCGCCGGTGGGTCCTTGCTACCAGGGATGCCCACGAACTTTACAAACCATTTGGGTTTACTGCGTTGGAAGATCCCTCAAAATTCATGGAAATCCGCCGGCCCAACAGCAAGATCTATTCCAAGGCATTGGAGTCCGTCGAATAACGGATCAACTGGTTCCGTTCACGTCAGCCAAATGGAAATTCAAGATGTCCAACCAGGGTTCCCATTGGGTGACACGGCGGTGAATGCCGTCAAGACCGAGCACCGGCCACAAGAACACGGACGACGCGTTATTGCGGTAATGGCGCAAGACTTGACGGGTCAGCGCGGCGCGTTGGTCCAGGTCCATGGTGATGCGGGCTTCGTCGATCACTGGTTGGATGGCTTCATCGCAATACCACGGCCGTGTGCCCGTGCAGGCATGATTGACGTTGCGCAGGAAGGGGCGCAGGGCATCGCCTGTGGTGTTGAAGAAATCCATAGGGAACGCATCGCCCGCCAGCTCTCCGAACAGAACCGTGCGCAACAACGTGGGATAGGTGATGGTTCTGACGTTCATGGTAATGCCGACCTGCGACAAATCACTGACAATCTGTTGTAGGATGGCCGTGTCGTTGGGCATGAAGCCGGAAACAGCCTCCAGAGTGAAACTGAAGCCTTGTTCGTATCCTGCCGCTGCTAAAAGCTGGCGTGTTTTATCAGTGTCATAAGGATACGGCACGAGTTCGGGGTCAAAGGCCCTCGTCATCGGCAGGGCCGGCTGGCTCGCCGGTTTCACCAGACCCGCCAACAGCACCTCGGTGATGAGGTCTCTATTGATGGCATAGTTCAACGCCTGACGCACACGCACGTCCGCCAAGGGCGTGCCCGGTTCTTCCGTTTGTAATACGAAAATATAAACCCGATGATGTCCACGCACGGCGGTGCGGTGACCCGCCGCTTCAAGCAATGGGATTTGATCCGGGCTAATAGCCAGCGCCACGTCGATCTGTCCGGTTTCGAGGGCCTGAAGACGGGCCGATGAATCCGGAACAATGTAAATTTCTAATGCATTTACGCGGGGCGGGTTCCAGGCATAGGGATTTGCCCGTGATGTGATTCTATCCGGTGCCCAACGCTCGACCACGAACGGTCCTGTGCCCAACGGTGCATCGACCAGACCTTGAAATCCGACATCTTGTAAGTACCGGGGCGGCGCGAAGGGTGTGCCAGATAGGTAAGCCGCGGTCATGGCATTGGGTTCGTTGGTGTGAATGGCGACGGTCAAGTCGTCGATAACGTCCACCCGTGGGTAATAAGGCATGTCCCGATAGCGCATGAAAGCGCGCGCCGCATCGGTGCGCAGCATGTCGAACGTGACCTTGACCGCTTCTGCGTTAAACGCTTCTCCGTTGGCAAAACGCACGCCGGGGCGCAGACTGAAATGCCATTCCGTGTCCGACACCGGTTCCCAAGCCGTCGCCAGCCAGGGTTCGACATGGCCGTCGTTGCGGATCCGGGTTAGAGAATCATAAAAGGCCGGCCAAATAAAATTGGCGGTCACGCCCCCGCCCGCGAGAGCGTTGCCTTTGACCTGCGGACTGGCGGTGACGGCAACACGAAAGGTCTTTTCCGCAACGGCACTGTGTTGTCCGGCGGATAGGGTTAGGGTGGTACAGAAAAACACGGCTAATAAGCGTCCCATAGTCCGATGCTACCGCGAAACGACGTGAGACGTGAGTCGAACCTGAGACCGTGGACTCACTCTTCGGGGACATCGATCAGATGGTACAGAACCTGGTCATTGCGGGTCTGCCAGCCAGTGACCCGCTGATGGATGCCGTCCAAGCCAACAATCGGAAACAGAAACAGGGATTGGGCGTCATCGTGGTGATGTTTGATGACCTGGAGGGTCATGGCCTCCCGCGCACCAAGGTCGAAGGTGCCGTAGGCCGCGTTGGCAATGTCGGTAATGGCTTGATCGCAATACCAGGGATTGATGCCGTTGCAGCCGTGATTTCCGCCGCGCGCAAACGGTGTCAGGGCGTCAGCAAACCGGTTGGTAAAATCCGTCACAAGAGCCTCACCCGACCATTCGCCTAACAGGGTGGCACGCACCAGTTCGGGGAAAGTCAAAAGACGAATATTTACCGTCACCCCGACTTGTGAGAGATCCGCTGAAATCTGCTGGAGCACCGCCAGATCGTTGGATTGTGTTCCGGACGGTGATTCCAGGAGGAAGGTAAAGCCGTTTTCATAGCCCGCGTCCCGCAAAAGCGCTTTGGCGGTTTCGGGATCATGGGGGTAGGGCGCAAGGTCGGGATGGTATCCGAAAGCGATGGGCGTCGCCGGTTGCGTCGCCGGTTCAACAACTCCGGCCAGCAAGTGCTCGGTAATCGCGTGCTTGTCGACGGCGTAGTTCACCGCCCGCCGGACCCATACATCGCTGAAGGGAGACGCGGGATCAGTGGACTTCAAACCCCAGGCGAGAATGCGGACCGGTGTGCGCAACACAGCACGGTGCCCCGCTTGTTCGAGCATGCCGATCTGATCCGTGCTGATGGCAATGACCACATCCACCTGCCCGGTCATCAAGGCTTGCAGGCGCGCCGTAGAGTCAGTGACGGCAAAAAACGACATGGCGTCAGCCTTGGGCGCAATCCACGACTCCCGATGGGCAGAGAAGGACACCCGGCCCGTTTCCCAACGGTCGAGTTTGAAAGGCCCTGTCCCGATCGGCCGGTCCACCAGACCTTGAAACGAATGATCTTTGAGGTGAACCGGCGCGGCCATGTATAGGTTGCTCAAATAGTTGGGAGCCAGCGCATTGGGGCGGTCGGTGTGAATGCGCACTGTCAATTCATCAATCACGTCGATGCCGGGAAAGCGGGCGATTTCCCGGTGCCAGGAAAAGCCGAGGGCAGCCTCCGAGCGCAGCATGTCGAACACTGTCTTAACGGCGTCCCCATTGAACGGCTCGCCATTGGAAAACCGCACACCGGACCGCAGACGGAAGATCCATGCGGTCTCCGTTTCCGGTTCCCAGGACTCCGCCAGCCACGGCACGACGGAGCCATCGTTGTCGATTTGCGTCAACGCGTCATAAATGATGGCGAAAAAGAAATTGGGATTAGGCGCTGTCGTAAAATAGGGATTGCCCTTTGACGGCGGCTCGTCCGACATGGCCAACCGGAACACTTTTTCGGCAAAAACCTGCTGCGCCGGAACGAACAGACCGACGACAAATATAAAGACGATTACGGCCGTACGGAGTGCCATGGGCGCATCAGCTGGTTTCGTTCAATTCCACCAAATGGAACATAAGGATGTCATGCCACGGTTCCCAATGACGCACCCGCTTGGAAATTCCGTCGAGACCGACAACGGGATAAAGAAACAAGGATTGCGCCGTATCCCGGTAAAACTTAATCACCTGTTTTGTCAGCCGGGAGCGTTCTTCCACCTCAGCGGCGACCGCTGCCCTCTCCATGACTTCTTGAATCTCCCAGTTGCAGAACCACGGACCGATGCCAGTACAGCTGTGATTGAATCCCCGCATCATAGGGCGCAGGGCGTCACCATAGCGGTCGTTGAAATCCATGCTCAGGGATTCACCGTCGAATTCTCCCTGGATGACGGCGCGCAACAATTCACCATAGGAGACGATTTTGGTCGTCATGGTGATGCCGACGGCGCTGAGGTCGGATGCGATCCGCTGATATATGGCGGTGTCGTTGGGCAGCGTATTGCCGGGGGATACATGGGTGAAGGAAAACCCATTCTCATACCCCGCGTCTTTTAACAGCGCGCGGGCTTTGTCCGGATCATAAGGATAAGGTTTGAGGGTAGGGTCAAAACCTAGCGTTCCGGGCGTCGCCGGTTGGCTGGCCGGTTCCACCAATCCGGCGAGCAGGACGTCCGTGATCAATTCCATGTCGACGGCATAGTTTACGGCCTGACGGACCCGTTCGTCATGAAACGGGCTTTCGGGGTCAACGGATTGCAGGGCCATCACCATGATACGGCCGGGGGTGCGCAAGTGAACGCGGTGGCCCGCCTGTTTTAGCAGGCCGATCTGATCGGTGTTGACGGCGATGGCCACATCGATGCGTCCGGTGATCAATGCCTGATAGCGCGCGGACGAGTCCGGCACCACCAGCATTTCCATGCGATCCACCTTAGGGGGATGCCAGGAGGTACGGTTGGCGGACAAGGTGATTCGCGCCGGTTGCCAGTCGTCCACCACAAACGGGCCAGACCCGACCGGCGCCTCCTGCAGGCCTTGATAGCCCACATCGGTCAAATACCGCGGCGGGGCAATGTAGAGGCCAGACATCAGCCCCGGAGTGAGGATGTCGACTTTCTCCGTATGGATGGCGACGGTCAGGTCATCAATGATGTCCACGCCCGTATAGGACGCCTTGATTTCCCGTTGCCATGAAAAGCCGTTGGCTTCGTCCGTAAAGAGCTTGTCAATCGTGACCTTAACCGCCTCCGCGGTCAGCGTCTCGTCATTGGAAAACCGGGTATCGGGCCGCAGATGAAAGATCCACGTGGTCGGTTCGCTCTGTTCCCATGCCACGGCGAGGCCCGGCCGGATCACTCCTTCGTTATCACGGTAGGTGAGGGTGTCGAAAAAAGCCGGCCAGACAAAGTTCGAGGTTGTACCGAAGTTTTGATAAGGATTGCCTTTGCTTGGCGGTGCGGCGGTCAAGCCGATGCGCAGGGCCGTCTCGGCCATTGCGCCCGCGGCCAAGCAAAGCGACGCAAAGGCCCAAATATAAAGTGCAATCCGCTTCATGTGCGCCATGCTAATCCCGAACCATGGCTGGCAAAAGAAACGGAGTGTAACAAGCCCTACTTCATCAGCCCGACGATCAGGCCCATAACGGCAAAAAGGATAAGGGTGTATCCCCCATCGATGTAAAGCAGACGGCGCGGTTTGGCGGCAAACATGTAATTGATACCAAAGGCCGCCGTCGCAGCTAGGCCGATGAGAACGCCGCCGCTGGTGTGGGCGACAAGACCGATGGTCCGGTCCAGCAACAGGTTGACGGCCAGCGCCCCGAACAAGGTGAACACCGCTGCGCCACCGAACACTTTGGCCGGGTGGCCCTGCATCTCTTCCGTCATGCCGGTATCTTCCGCCCACGCTTTTTGGAATAGCAGCCCGTACCACACGCCGCCAATGGCAAAAGCGGCAATCATGCATACTGGAATGCTCAGCCAAATGACTTCACCCATATTTTAGCATCCTTAGATAAGAGGTTTGTTGCTGCTTAGTCTTAGCTTTGTCTTTCTTAACAATGAGTCTTACCACCTTTCTATAGTTCAAGAAAACGACCCTTAACATTTCCACTGTTCCTTGTTTGACCGGAGTCATGGTCCACCTTTCTTTATGCGGCTATCCACGCCGGGCCACACCTATGAAAACCCTTCGAGGTTCTGCCTCACTTCTTAAGAAAGAATCTAGTCATGCCTTCTGAAACAGACACCATTACTGTTCGGGAAGCCGTAGCCGTATTTAGCGATGCTAAACAAATGGAATCAGCGATAGATGAGCTGCTCGAATCCGGCTTCAACCATGCTCAACTCAGTTTGTTAGCCACTGCAGATACAGTGGATGCCAAACTCGGCCACCAATTTGAACGCGTCCAGGATTTGGAAGATGATCCCGCCGCACCCAGGGTGACTTATGTGTCCCGCGATACCGTTGGCGATGCCCAAGGGGCTGTGATAGGCGGATTGATCTACGTCGGTGCCATAACCGGCATCGGTGCGGTGGTTACAAGTGGCGGCGCTCTATTCCCACTGATCGGTGCCGCTGCGGTCGGTGGAACAGGCGGAATTCTATTGGGAAGTCTTCTGGCCAAGATTATTGGCGATACTTATGGCAAATACATCAATGATCAGCTGGAACGAGGTGGGCTTCTGCTCTGGGTTCGGACATTCGATACCGAGCAAGAAGATCGGGCCGTGGGGATCTTGAAGAGACATTCAGGTTCCGAAGTCCACGTGCATGGTTGGCCAGAAACCGAGCTCAAGTCGGAAACCCATGCGGGTGTAGTGAGGTGGTCCTGGAAAATCGGACAGTTGTTTAAGGTGTATTCCCCCGGTTACGGAGGAATACGAGATGACGAAGCGACGGAAGTTCACGCCTGAGTTCAAGGCGAAGGTGGCGCTGGAGGCGCTACGTGGCGACCGGACGATCCAGGAGATCGCGGCGCGCTATGAGGTTCACCCCAATCAGGTCAGCACATGGAAGCGCCAGGCCATGGACGGCCTGGGCGATGTGTTCTCGAACGGCGTGGAGGCGTCCCGCCGGGACATTGAGGCCGAGGTCCACGATCTTCATGCCAAGATCGGCCAGTTGACGGTGGAGCGGGATTTTTTGGCCAAAGGGCTCAAGCGATGAGCCGGCCGGAGCGCAAGGCGATGGTGCGCCGCGACGTTTCCGGTCTCAGCTTGAGCCGTCAATGCGAGATACTGTCGATCAGCCGATCATCTCTCTATTACAGGCTGCGGGGCGAGAGCCCGGCCAACCTGGCGCTGATGCGGCGCATCGACGAGTTGTTCCTTAAACATCCGTTCTATGGGTCCCGTCAGATGGCCCGTCATTTGCGCCGCGAGGGGGGTGTCGTCGGCCGTCACCGGGTTCGGCGCCTCATGCGCCTGATGGGGCTGGAGGCGATCTACCGGGCGCCGAAGACGAGCACGCCCCATCCCGAACACCGGGTCTATCCGTACCGTCTCAAGGGCCTCGCCATCGAGCGCCCCGACCATGTCTGGTGCGCCGACATCACCTACATCCCGCTCAGGCGCGGCTTCCTTTATCTGGTCGCGGTGATGGACTGGGCGAGCCGCCGGGTCCTGGCCTGGCGGCTGTCGAACACCATGGATGCCCGGTTCTGCGTCGAGGCCTTGAATGAGGCGCTCGACACCTCCGGCAGGCCGGAGATCTTCAACACCGACCAGGGCAGCCAGTTCACCAGCTTCGAGGTCACCGGCCGCCTCAAGGAGGCCGGGATCACGATCTCCATGGACGGGCGCGGCCGGTGCATGGACAACATCTTCATTGAGCGACTGTGGCGCTCTCTCAAGTACGAGGCGGTTCACCTGCACGAGCTGACCGACGGCTTCCACGCCGAGAGGGTCATCGGCGAATGGATCGGGTTCTACAACACCGAGCGGCCCCATTCGTCGCTCGGAGGCAAAACGCCGGCGGAAGCCTACGCGGCGGGGCAGCCTGTGGATATGTTGGACAAGACTACCGCCTTGCCCACATCCCCACAGGCCCAACAACAGAAATCAAATATGATAAACAGGATTCTGGCGGCATGATCAGACAGCGGAATACACCTTAGATAAGCCGTCAGACTGTCCAAACAAGTGGGACCACCTCATAGAAATCAAATGGTACGATGCAACCATGTATTGGATTCACACCACGCCATTCAATACACTCGAAGATGCAGGTAGTGTCCAGAATCTTTCGCACTTTTTGTATTGGGCTGGTGGCTGATTTGGTCAGGCCGTGTTCCTTTGCTGCGTGAGTAGATTCATATTCATGTATCGTTTTAGGGACCATTTGCTTCCGGCTATGTGTCTTAACCTTGCTGCAGCCAAGTTGAGCGCCGATTGACCGTCAGGGAACGCTCCGACTACGCGGGTACGGCGTCTGATTTCGCGCATGATTCGCTCTAGCAGGCTGCTGAAAAACTCGGCCGAGAGCCCACCTCGCGAAACGAAAGAATCAATGGATGGGCGTCCGCGAAAAAATAGAATCGGAAAATGGCTCATACGAAAACAAAATTGCCGAGATGATCGCTCCAAATCGTTTTTCAGCAGCCTGCTAGTGGATTGTTGGTCTTGAGCTTGATCCAGTGCTGGTCAGGGAAAGCATAGAAACTGAAAGTCTCTTCAATGTGGCTCTCGACCAACTCGGCTGCCGTGGTCAGCTTAGTGCTCTTGAGAGAGAAGATAACGTCCTCGGCTTTCCTGGTCGCGGCCTCTCGGCTCTCCTGGGCGTGGATAGCTTTCAGCATGTGGGCAACTTCGCGCACTTTGGTCGAAGGAACATGGCTGAAGATGTTGCGGTAGAAATGGACGACGCAGCGTTGCCAGCGGGCCTTGGGGCAGACCTCCGCTATACTCTCTACCAAACCCAGACAGGCGTCAGAGATAACCAACTGGACGCCTGACAGCCCGCGCGCCTTGAGATGCTTAAGGAATGCGCCCCATCCCGCCTTATCCTCCTTGGCACCCTCAACGATGCCCAAGATCTCGCGGAAGCCCTCCTGGTTGACGCCGATCGCCACCAATAGCGAAACATTACGCACTTCGCCGGCCCAACTGCGCTTAAGGACGATGCCGTCCACATACACATAGGGATGATCGCCCGCAATCGGCTTATTGCGCCAAGCGTCGATCTGCTCATAGATTTTCTTGTTAAGGTTCGAGACGGTTCCTGGCGAAACCCGCGTGCCCCACAACGCCTCGGTGATGTCCTCCACACGCCGTACCGAAACACCGGCCAGATACATCTCCATCAAGGCCTCTTCGACCGATGCCTCCCGACGCCGGTAACGCTCGATGATCGCCGTCTCAAAGGTCTGACGGCGCAGCTTGGGAACCTTCAGAGAAACCTCGCCAGCCCGTGTCTGAAGCTTCCTCTCGTAACTGCCGGCCCGCGTATCGCGACGGGCCTCACTGCGTTCGTAGCGCTCAGCATTGCAGAGCCGGTCCGCTTCGGCGTCCAATAGCGCGTTCAGGGTCTCCTCAACACTGCCCCGCACTACCTTGCCCAGGTGATCCTGTATACGTTCGTCATCAATCCGTATGACGTGCGACAATGCCTTCGTGTTATCCTTTTCCATGGTGGCTCCTTCCTTCTGGAGTGGCTGATTGAACAAAACCAACCTAACCAGACCCGGAGCCACCAACCCCAAAAATGTGCGAAAGATCTTTTACGTTATCAAGATGCAAGAGCTTTTGCCAAAGGAATACACGGAATCTAACGGTTCCGATTAGAAGCAAACAAGGGACGGAAACAGACAATAATGACACCCTTTACTCCCGTTACAGCTTTGATCGGCGGCGTTCTGATCGGACTGGCGGCCGTGGCGTTGATGATGTTTCTCCGTCGCATTGCCGGCATCAGCGGCATCGTCGGGGGGCTGCTTCGTCCGTCCGCGGGTGACGTGACGTGGCGCATTGCCTTTATCGTCAGTTTGGTATTTGCACCCCTCTTGATCTGGGCAGGTTCAGGAACGCGGCCGGTGATTACCATCGATGCATCGGCCACCATACTGGTCCTTGGCGGATTGTTGGTCGGTATCGGAACCCGTATCGGCGCCGGATGCACCAGTGGACACGGGGTCTGCGGCATGGCCCGCGTTTCGAAACGCTCCATTGTTGCGACGGTCACCTTCATCACCGTGGCTTTGATGACGGTTGCGGTGGTTGGGCACGTGCTCGGGAGGTTTTGACATGGCGTCTACCACCACACGCACGATCGTTGCAATCGGAACAGGTCTGCTGTTCGGGGGCGGATTGACCATCTCTGGCCTGATCAATCCAGCCAAGGTGCTTAACTTCCTCGATGTTCTAGGACTATGGGACCCGAGCCTGCTGGTGGTGATGGCCGGTGCCGTCGCGGTGACGCTCATCGGCTACCGTTTGGTGTTGCGCCGGTCCAAACCTCTCCTGGCAGACGCATTTCAGATTCCCAAACGGTCCGATATCGATAAACGCCTTCTTGGCGGCGCTGCTGTGTTTGGTCTGGGCTGGGGTCTGGTCGGGTTTTGCCCTGGCCCGGCTTTAGCCGCGCTTGCCATTGCCGGGGAACCGGCAGTGACCTTCGTGCTGGCCATGGCGGTCGGTATGTTCCTGGCCGATCAGCTGTTTGCGACTAAGGCGGCGAAACACTAGCGTTCACGTTTTACGCGGCCAAACCTTCGAGCATACCGGCCAGGTCGTCGGCATGTTCTTCTTCCATCTTGAGAATATCTTCGATGATGCGCCGGGTGGTGGGATCATCGTTTTCCAACCAGCGTATGATTTCTATGTACATCTCAATGGCGACGCGTTCGGCCACTAGGTTTTCTTCCAGCATCTGCTTGAGGGTTTCGCCTTCCATGTAGTCGGCATGAGCACGGCTAACGAGGCCGTCCGGATTGAGGTTAGGCACGCCCCCGAGCTGAACGATGCGGGTGGAGACCCAGTCCGCATGCATTTGTTCTTCGTTGGCGTGAACCAAAAACTCCGCGGCTACCGGTTCCGCGTTGATGCCGGTCGCCATGTAATGGTGATTTTTGTACCGCAGCACACAGACGATTTCCGTAGCGAGCACTTCATTGAGTACGTCGATGACCCGTTTTACATCAGCCTTATAGGCACCGGTTAGGGCCCCATCCGCCATTTTCTTTCGCGCCCGATCGCGGATTTTCTTTAGGTCTGTTTTAAAAGGTTGCTTGGTCGCCATGTGGTCCTCCAAAAACTAAGTGATTTTTCTTAATTTAGAATAATTCTAAACTATAGTCAAATCACAGTCATCCGATCCATTTTCCCAGCCGTATAACCACCATGCCAAAAAGTGGTCTCAATCACGACAAAGCGTTCTCACCCCAGCTGACCCCCAAAGAGATGCTCGAATTGGGTGTCTTTGGCGGGTGGTACTTCGACGGTGGGCACGACGAATTTCCATCGGACTGGTTTTCCGACGCCAAACTCAACGCCGACGGCTTTGACGTGGACTGCAACTATTTTGGCGTTGTTTCGGGTCAATCCAGGGAAGTCTGGCTGAAGCAAGGCTGGATCACGCCTCATGATCCACTCGGCTGGTTTCAATGGTATTGCCGATACGTCATGGGACGGCGCCTGGAGAAAATTGACGACTTCCAAATTGCCCGCTGGAAAGCGTTCGGACCGCGTCATATCGGCGGTCTTAAAGCCAACTGCGAACCCGGCAACATCTGGTGCCGCCCCCGTCAACGGCAGGCGTTGCTGCAATGGGCTTACGATCCGTTCTTTTAAGTCTTGGTATTGACCGTCGGCCCACGCCGCTGATTTCTTGTAACAATTCTAAACTTTCGTCTTAGGGCATCCCCACCCATAGGTGAACAGGGGGCCCGAGAGGTAGGCTGGCAACCGATGGCCGTGCTAGCGTCTCCCCATAACACTCAGGGAGGCCACAGATGACCGACTCAATACAGCCAGACACCAACATCGAAGTTCGTACCGGTCTCGTACTCGACGACTACGACAGTCTCGGTGGCCCAGAAACGTCCGTAACCCGCCGCCAAGCCCTTAGTGCCGGAGCAGGAATGGCAGCCGGAGCGGGAATGCTTGCCGTAGCTCAGCAGGCATCGGCGGCTCACGACCCTGGCATCTACAAGCGCATTGAAGGTGCTTCTCTGACCGGTCCGTACGTGGATCTGACCACGGCTGACGGCAATATGCTGGCCATCGCCCGAATTGAATCGGATATCGACATGAAGACCACCACCTATGGCTGGTACGACGGTCTGGTTATGGGCGTGGCGCCGGGCGGGCCGGTGAAGAACATCTGCGGTTTCAAAGGCATGAGCTGCAAAAAGTTGATCCCCTACGAAGAAGGGGTGGGCTACCGCAAACTGCTACGCGAGGTCGGTTACTATTACGACCTCGCTTCGGGAGAAATCCTTGAGGAGATGGTCAACCCGTACACGGATGAGAAGGTGCGGGTGGTTCATGTGGCCAATGACCCCTTCAACGGCATAATCCGCAACGTGATTCCGCCGGGCCCGGCCTACGGCGGGCTCAACACCACCATGCGTGAACCCAAACCGTTCATTCTCGACTGGCAGATCAAGGACGAGTGGCTGCTCTATCAACGCCATATTCACCTTTATTACAAGAACGCCCTTGACCCCGAAAAATGGGTGCGGGAAAGCGCCGGGCCGATGAACCGGGTATCGGAGTTGTTCTTCAACGTCCATTCTCTACATCAGGTGCAGAACGAGGAGCTCACGCATATATACGGCACCGGCACCTGGGCGCGGATCACACCATGGCTGCCGTGGATGCTGATGGGCCAGGCGCCGGGGCATGTTGTCTACCAAACCTTTATGGGCAGCCGGCATTCGTTGGATGACATCCCGGCGGACATCGTCGAGTACACCGCCAACAACTATCCCAAGTTCCTGGAAGCGCCGAAGGTGTGGGAAGAACCGTCGTTGTCTTCCATCGAACGCTATTCACGCGAACAGGAGCCGGCCCTAACGGGTGGCGTATAACGCCCGCATAGTGAAATTCGTCACGCGAGAGCATGCCAAGCACGATTGCGAATTTCAGGGCGTGGCGGGCGTAAACAATATGAGGAGGCACAATAATGACTCAGACCATCCATAACTTCGAAGGAATGCCCATTGAGGTGCCGGTTGACCGGCGCACGGCCTTGTCTGCGGGGCTTGGTGCGGCAGGCCTTGCCCTCGGTGGTACACTCATGGCGGGCAGCGATGCGCAGGCGACGTTCATCACGCCGGATGGGCTATCCCTGAAAGGTCCGCTGTACGATCTCACCACGGCGGCCGGCAATGTGGAGGCCTACGCCAAAATCACCTCCAACCTGGACATGAAAACCACGCACTATGGTTGGCTCGATGGCCATGTCATGGGGGTTGCGCCGGGCGGGGCCATCAAAACTTTCGCCGGATTCCGCGGTCTCGGCACCACACGGCTGCTGCCGTTGGAAGGAGAGAACGGCTACCGACGCGTCCTTCGGGAAGTGGTGTTCTATACCGATTTAGAGACCGGTGAAGTGCTGGAGGAAATGGAGAACCCGTTCACCGGCGAGAAGGTACGGGTGGTGCCGGTGGCCAACGATCCCTTCAACCGCATCATCCGTGAGGCCGAACTGTCCCGACCAACGTTCGGTGGTCTCAATGTTGACGAAGAAATCGAACCCAAGCCGTTTATTCTCAATTGGAAACCATTCCCCGGCGATCGGCTGATGATGGAACGTCACATCAACCTCTACTATCCCAATGCGCTCGACCCAAAAAAATGGATTCGGGAAAGCGCCGGACCCATGAACCAGGTGACGGAAACCTACGTTTACAATCTGCGCATGAGTGATCTGCAGAATCCGGACCTGACCACTGTGGATTGCACCACTGTATGGGGACGGCACACACCTTGGCTGCCGTGGATGCTGATGGGTCAGGCGCCGGGACACTGTCTCTATAGTGTCATGGCGGCAAGCCTTCATTCGTTAGACGAAGCGCCGGACCAGCGCATCATTGAATACATAGCCAAGCACTATCCCAAGTATCTGGACGCGCCGACGGAATGGGAGGAGCCCTCCCTGTCATCGCTCGAATGGTACGCCCGCGAACAAGAACCGGCGCCACCAGGCGGCGTGTAAACAAACTTAAGGGGAATCACGATGACCGATAGCCTTTTTGACCGCCGCACTGCCTTGACCGGCGGGGTGGCACTTACGGCCGCGCCACTTCTTGATGCCGTCATACAACCCGGCATTGCCCGGGCGGACTCTCATGGAAGCGGTGGCGCATCCCTCACGGGGCCCACCTACGATCTCACGTCTAACGCCCGCGACAATGTGGACGCTTACCTCAAGCTCACCTCCAACCTGGATATGAAATCCACTCACTTCGGCTGGATCGATGGTTATGTCATGGGCGTGGCGCCGGGCGGTGCCATTAAGGACATCTGCGGTTTCCGCGGCATCGGCTGCAACCGTCTCATCCCTTACGAGGGGCCCGAATACGGTTTCCGCCGGGTGCTCAGGGAAATCGTTTTTTACACGGACTTGGAGACCGGCGAGATTCTGGAAGAGATGGAAAACCCCTTTACCAACGAGAAGGTCCGCGTGGTGCCGGTGGCCAACGACCCCTTCAATGCCATCTTCCGGGAAACCTGGCCCGACCCACCGTCCTACGGCGGCCTCAATCAGGAGAGACGGGAACCCAGACCCTTCATCCTCAACTGGGCGCATGTCGGCGGCCACGCCACCATGGAGATTCACGTCCATCTTTATTACCCAAACGCGCTCGACCCTAAAAAATGGGTGAGGGAAAGCGCCGGGCCCATGAACCAGGTGACGGAAACCTACATGTACAATTTCTCACTGGAAGACCTGCAGAACCCGGATCTCACAACCATCAGCAAAACCGTTGTCTGGGGCCGCCACACGCCGTGGCTGCCGTGGCTGCTCATGGGCCAGGCGCCGGGGCACTGCCTCTACAACACCTTCGCCTACACCATACACTCCCTGGAGGAAGCGCCCGACCAGCGCATCATCGAGTACATCGCCAAGAACTACCCCGTGTTTCTCGATGCGCCGACGGAATGGGAAGAACCGAGCTTATCCTCACTTGAGTGGTACGCCCGTGAACAGGAACCGGCACTGCCGGGCGGTGTCTAAAGGGCGGGGTTTGACCTCACTGCTTCAATGCTTATCAGTGAAGAGTATAGAAAGCTAAACGCAGCGCTACACGACGATAACCCTGCGTACGGTTCAATGGCTCACAAGTATGCCTCGGCTGTTGCACAGATGGCATTGGCCTGTGGCGATGAGTCAATCCTCGACTATGGGTGCGGCAAAGGGACGTTAAAGCCAGCGCTTTTGGACCTCATTCCCGGTCTAGCGGTACACGAGTACGATCCCGCAATACCCGATTTGGATCAGGATCCCGACCCGCAAGACCTGGTGGTGGCATTCGATGTGATGGAACACATCGAGCCAGAGTGTCTGGACGACGTTCTATCCCATATTCAATCAAAGGCGTTGAAGCATGCGATGTTTTTCATTGCCAATGTGCGGGCAAAAAAGTTACTGCCGGACGGGCGTAACGCGCATCTTATCGTCGAAGATAGACAATGGTGGGAGCGTAAAATCTCACATTACTTTGACATTCATGATGCGGTTGATGCGGGAACGGGATGCCTGATTATTTGTACGGCTTTGCCGACCGATCGCTCATAAGCGATTCGAACAGGGACTATAGCTAATTAGTGAGTCGCTTTGGGAGCAGCCCTGTCTGCGACTGGTCCGAAAGAGGCGTGAGTTAGAGCCTAACTCCCCGCGGTCACATAGGAGGGAAGATATTCGGGTTTAATTACCCTCTTCCATCTTTCGATGAGGCTGTCGGATAGGTCCACGTCGTCGTCAGCGGCATGGAAAATCACATTCATGCAGTCCGTATTGTCCAGACACTCCAAGGTGAGGCGGGCGAGACCGTCGCGGGTCATGGCCCCGAGGTCGGTGAGGTCCCTGGTCAAACGAGCCTTGCCCGATTCCTTCATGGTCATCGGCAGGAGGGTCAGATGACGGATGATGGTGTAGGGCACGCCGCTGTCGATGAGGATTTGCTCGGCAATGGTCTTTGAAGCGATGGCCGTTTGCTGCACCGGGTGGGATTTCTCGAGATACAAGAGATCCGCGCTGTCCCCCGCACCTATGGCGCCGTGCAGAATCATTTGCCCAACGCCGGTCGCGGCGGCCCATTTGGAAATGATCTGCTGGCTTTCTTCGTAGAACGTTTGGGACCCACCGAATGCCTGGCTGGAGGCGTCAACCACCGCCCGGTAAGACGTTTCCCTGAACACTCGTTCCATGTCGGACTCAACGAGCATGTCGCCGATGACGTAAGTGACGTCGAGCCCGGCCAGCCGTTCCCGGTTGGACGTCGGCCGCGCCAGCACGGTGACGTCTTCACCGGCGGCGACAAGATCCTTAACCACCTCGGAGCCCAGCTGTCCCGTTCCGCCGAGAATCAGCACGCCTCCGTCGGCGCCATAGGTCAAGGGCGTCCAAAAGACCAAGTTTAATACAAGCAGGACCAAGTACCGTTTCATATTATGTCTCCAAACAGAGTGTGCCGCTAAAAGTAGGGTGCCGGGTGGGGTCAACGCTAGATAGTCGATCCTGAAAGACGCGGAGATTCTCTGTAATAGACTGTTATTGCGGATCAATTTTGTTGGCAATGGTGGTTCGGAATCGCCGGATTTTCTATACTGCAAGGCCGGTTCCTTGCAATTTCCGGATCAAAAAATGCGCCCCACATCAGCCGCCCCACATCAGCCAATGACGTCCCTTCTTTAGATCTCTTCCGCACCGCGCTTGAGAACATTCTCGATCAACGGCACGAACTTTATCGGCTCACCGAGTTGATCGATTGGCAGGGTTTTGATGAGGCGTTTGGTGTCTTGTATTGCCCTGACAACGGCTGCCCGGCCAAAGCGACGCGGCTGATGGTGGGGCTTCAATATCTCAAGCACGTGTATGGTCTGTCCGATGACCAGGTGGTGATGCGCTGGGTGGAGAACCCTTACTGGCAGCATTTTTGCGGCGAGGTGTATTTTCAGCATCACCCGCCGATTGATCCCAGCAGCATGTCGCGTTTCAGACGGCGCATTGGCCATTCAGGGTGCGAGAAAATTCTGCGGGCCACAGTTGATGCGGGTGTTCGGAGCAAGACGGTCAAACCCGACGACTTCAAGCGTGTGACGGTGGATACCACGGTGCAGGAGAAGGCGGTGGCCTTTCCCACCGACAGCAAATTGCTGAACCGTTCGCGTGTGCGTCTTGTCAAGCTGTGCCACACACACGGTGTGGTGTTGCGGCAGAGCTACGCCCGTAAGGGCCCTGAGGCGCTGTTGCGGGCCAACCGTTATGGTCACGTCCGGCAGATGAGGCGCATGGGTGGTCAGATTAAGAAGCTCAAGACCTATCTGGGCCGGGTGGTGCGTGACACGGAGCGCAAGATCGCGGGCCATAAGGGGTTGCAGGCGATTTTTGCCGGGGAGTTGGCGCTGGCCAGGCGGCTGCTCAGTCAACAGAAGATGGATCGCAACAAACTGTATAGCCTGCATGCCCCGGAGGTGGAGTGCATCGGCAAGGGCAAGGCCCACAAGCGTTATGAGTTTGGTGTCAAGGCCAGTATTGCAACGACAAACAGGAGCAACTTTATCGTTGGCGGCATGGCGTTGCCGGGGAATCCCTTTGATGGGCATACATTGCCAACAGCGTTGGAGCAGGTGCGCCGTTTGACAGGCTGTGTGGTTGAAGAAGTGTTTGTGGATCGTGGCTACCGTGGCCATGGCGAGGAAGCATCAAGGGTGTACATCTCGGGTCAACGGCGTGGCATAAAAACACAACGGCTGAAACGGTCACTGAAACGGCGTCAGGCGATTGAACCGGTTATCGGCCATCTGAAATCGGATGGACTGTTGGGACGCAATTACCTCAAGGGTACTGAAGGTGATCGCATGAATGTGGCACTGGCCTGTGCCGGCCATAACCTAAGACTGATCCTGAAGCGGCTCAGAATTTATTGCGCCCGCATTTTGGGCGCTACGTTGCTCCGGGACATGATCGGATTGCATGGAACGCGTCTTGCGGCGTCAATCATCCGATGGAAGCGACGGATGGCGTGGCAGACTGAACCTAACAGCACACATCTAACGCTCGTAGTGGTATGAAAAACGGGTTTTTCAGGATCGACTAGATATGCCACACTTCCCTTGTATCACCTCAAGATACATGGTCGGTAAGGGATATGGCTACGTCAAAACAGCCCAAAAAAGTTAACAAAGCCCAAAAAGGCAAAGCCAAAGCGAAAACCAAAGGGGCGAAATCAGCCGCCAAGCGTCGTGGCACTTGGTTCTGGATTTCCAATGGCCTGTCCCTTCTCATCTGGTGCGCCATCATCGGCGCCGGTGTGCTGGGCTATTTCGCCTACGGACTGCCGGACGTGGATCAGGTGGTCGAGGGGACGCGGCGCCAACCCATCGTCACCGTGCGGGATCGTGAAGGAACGGACATCGTCCGCATTGGTGCCTTGTACGGCGAGGTGGTGACCGTCTCCGACCTGCCGCCGTCGCTGCCAGCCGCCATCCTGGCCGTCGAAGACCACCGCTTCTACTCCCACAGGGGTCTCGATCTGCGCGGTTTCGCGCGCGCCATGGTGGCCAACATACGGGCCGGCACCATCGTGCAAGGGGGCAGCACCATTACGCAGCAGGTGGCCAAGAATCTTTTTCTGACACCGGAACGCACCATTGGCCGGAAAATCCGTGAGGCCATGCTCGCTCTCTGGCTTGAGCAGAAATTCACCAAGGACCAGATCCTCACCCTTTACCTCAATCGCGTTTATTTCGGTGCCGGCACCTATGGGGTGGAAGCGGCATCCCAAACCTTTTTCGACCGGTCCGCCCGCGACATTACGCTCTATCAATCGGCCATGCTGGCCGGGTTGATGAAAGCGCCGTCGCGCTACAACCCAGCCTCCAATCCAACTGCCGCGCGCGAACGAACCGATGTGGTTTTGCAGGCCATGGTGGATGCCGGGTATCTCACAACCGAAGACCGCGCCAAGGCCAAACTGGGTGAAGACATTCGATTGGCCCGGGGGCCGTCCGGTCAGGGCCGTTACTTTGCCGATTGGATTCTGGCTGATATGGACACGTTAATCGGTCCCATCGAACACGATCTCATTGTTCACACCACCCTCGACCCTGCGCTGCAAAACGCCGCCGAAGCCCACCTTCGCATGGCACTTGAACAACACCAGGACAGCCGAGACGTGGAACAGGGTGCGATCGCCGTGCTTTCCCCCGATGGCGCCGTGCGGGCCTTGGTTGGCGGCCGCAGTTATCAAGCCAGTCAATTTAACCGGGCCGTGCAGGCGCGCCGCCAGCCCGGGTCGGCCTTCAAACCCATTGTCTATCTTGCCGGTCTTGAAGCGGGCCTTCTGCCAACCGACACCATGGAGGATGCCCCCATAAACATTGATGGATGGCGGCCGCAAAATTTCGACGGCACTTATGCGGGCGACGTAACTTTGGAATACGCATTGGCCCATTCTCTGAACACGGTCGCCGTTCGCGTAGCCCGGGATGTCGGTCCCGCCGCAATCGCGACCATTGCGCGCCGTGTCGGCATCACCTCGCCTCTGGCTGATGACCTCGGCATCGCCCTGGGTACATCGGAAGTAACCCTTCTTGATCTCACCGCTGCTTACGCGCCGTTTGCCAACGGCGGTGTGGCTATCGTTCCCTATGGGGTTATCGATGTGGTCACCACGGAAGGCCAGGTGCTTTATCAGCGTCAGGGCGGAGGTCTCGGGCAGATCGCCGACCCCGATGTGATCGGCATGATGAACCGGATGTTGCTGCACACCATAGAGGAAGGGACCGGCAAGTCGGCTCAGTTCGGCAGACCCGCAGCCGGCAAAACAGGAACCAGCCAAGACTTCCGTGACGCTTGGTTCATTGGCTACACCCCCGATCTGGTGGCAGGCGTTTGGGTGGGCAATGATAACGGCAGTGGCATGGCCGGAGTGACCGGGGGCGGCTTGCCGGCGTCCATCTGGCGCGACGTGATGCGTTCCGCCTTGCAGAACATACCCCCCAGCGCATTGGCTGGCTGGTCACCGCCTCCTCCTGTGGACCCCCTAACCCGGTTGTGGCAACGGTTGACCGGCGGGTGAGACGCAGTGCCTCAGAGTCTGGCCGGAAAAGAATCGTTTATTTTCATAACCTTGCTAGGGTCTGTTGACATTTAAAGCATGGCGATGATGGTTGCGACGAGGTTGCAGTTTGCGGCGTAGCTGATGTCGGTCTTGTCGTAGCGTGTTGCGATGCCACGGAATTCCTTGATCTTGGCGAAGTAGTTTTCGATCAGATGTCGCCAGCGGTACATGTGCTTGTCGTAGGCCGCCGGCCGCTTCCTGTTGGCGAGCGAGGGAATGACGGCGCTTGCGCCACGTTGGTCCAGTTGCTCTCGCAGCCAGCCGGCATCGAATGCCTTGTCGGCGATGAGGGCATCGAAGTGAACGTCGTCGATCAACGGCTGGACGCCCATCATGTCGTGGCGCTGGCCAGGGAGCAGCACGAAGCGGACCAGACACCGTTTGCCAAAACCGTTTGGAATGATTGAGCTCACGCATATGCGCGATCTCATGGGCGATGACGTAATGCAGCACGGGCCACGGTGCCATCACCAGACGCCAACTGAACGATACTCTGCCGTCTTGCGAGCAACTTCCCCATCGTGAACGGGTGTCCCTGACCGAGACTCGTGTGACGGTCTTGTCGATCTGTTGAGCCAACTCTTGGGCGACCGGCGAAATGGTCCGCCGCGCTTCATCGCGGAACCAGTCCCGCACCCGCCGTGGCAGGTGATCCAGTGAGCCTGA
The DNA here is from genome assembly GCA_965207985.1 of Rhodospirillaceae bacterium. Taxonomy (GTDB): domain Bacteria; phylum Pseudomonadota; class Alphaproteobacteria; order Rhodospirillales; family Rhodospirillaceae; genus CBDBND01. The sequence continues at coordinate 292,818 of CBDBND010000035.1, forward strand.
CACAAGCAGCTGTCCATCCTCGCGCCACACACCGCGCCGGGCTTCTGGGACATGTGTAATGACATGAGGGTCATCCAAAACAGGCACGGTCACCCCGGCGGCAAAATCGATGGGCGGCAGGAACTCGGCCAAACTGGCCGCTATCCAGTCCGCCTTGTCGACGGCAAAGGCGATGGCTGCAGCTTTGCTGGTCCGCTTCGGTTTAACCAAAATAATGCGACCTTTAATGGGGTCTGCGCGTAGGCTCAGCCGCCGGGCGCGCTGGTGGGTGATCAAGGTTACAGGGAGGTCTTCCTCTTCCACATGAAGGACAATGTCTTCTCCGTCGGTCACGCCGCTACGCTCATCCCTAAATGTCGGGCCAATCCACCAGATGATGTTTCAACGGTCCTGCATCCTTCTCTGATATAGACCGATCCCGTACGGAAATCCCAGCCGTATGCACCGTCTCTGGATCGCCGCTCACCAGTGGATGCCAGTCAGGCAGGTCTTGTCCTTCCGCCAACAGACGATAGGCGCAGGTCTGCGGCAGCCAGGGCAGTTTACCTGCCGTCTCCGGTGACAATTGAACGCAGTCCGGCACCTTAATTTTGCGGTTGGCATAGTCCGTGCACCGGCAGGTGCCCAGGTCCAAGAGGCGGCAGGCCACATTGGTGGGGAACAGCTCGTCCGTTTCCGCATCCTGCAGCTTATGCAAGCAGCACTTGCCGCAGCCGTCGCACAGGCTCTCCCATTCCTCCATGGTCATGTCGGCAAGCGGCGTGGTGCGCCAGAACGGTTGTGAAGAGGACGGGGCGTCCGGCCGCGTCACAGAAGGTCCCGCAGCCGGGCGGTCAATTCATCGACGGTCACATCCTTACCGAAGTGATCGATGTAGCGGCCGCTTCTGTTCATCAGATACAGGAAACCGGAATGATCGATGGTGTAATCCTCACCCTCTTCCAGTGGACGCTTCTGAAAGAACACACGATAGGCACTGGCCGCGTCATTCACCTGATCCATGGAGCCGGTTAGTCCGATCATGCGCGGATGAAAATGGACGACATAATCACCCATGCCATCCACCGTATCCCGCTCTGGATCCAGGCTGATGAAAATAGGCTGAACAAGTTCGCTTTTCTGCCCCGGCACCAATTCAATGGCATCGGCCATCACCTGTAACGTCATGGGGCAAATGTCGGGACAATATGTGAAGCCGAAATAGATCAGACTGTAATGGCCGAACAGAATCTCTTCGGTGACTTCCGCGCCCGTTTGATCAACCAGCGTAAACGGCCCACCGATGGCGGCGGTACCTTCCACCGTGTCGTTGGGATCGGGCCGAAACGCGGGCAGGTACAAAAGCAGAATGACCAGCGTTCCTAAAGCAAGGCTGGCGATGATCAGCAGGCGTTTTTTTAAGGTGTCAGTCACACTGAGATCCGCTTTTGGATGTCATATCCAGTCACTTAGATAGTGCCGCGGAGTCACCCAGGCAACTCGGCGAGACGCCGGGAGACGGCTTCGCGCGCAGAGTCTCCCGGTGGGAGGATGTCGAGCAGCCGAGTCCACCGTTCCCGCGCCAAGTCCGTATCGCCAGCGCTGGCAGCAGCCAGACCTGAAATGAACAGACCGTCCGGGTTAGACGCGTCGAGCGCTAGGATCTCCTGGCTCAAGTCGACGATCTCTCCGGTAATGGGATCGCTGGGTCCGATTGCCCGCAACAGCATGTCAGCCAGCTGAACCCGCGGCATGATAGCGTCCGGCTGCAGTGCGATGGCGCGGCGGTAGGCGTTGGCCGCCTTATCGGAATCCCTCAGCACGCCATAGGAGCGGGCCAACTGCATCCATCCTTCGTAGGTCTCTTCACTGAATTCCATGCGGGCTTCGAGACCGCCCACCATTTCTTGAATCATTTCCAGCTGATCGCGGGAAAAACGCCCAGCCAATCCGCTGACGTCCGGGCGGAAGTCGTCTTCATCGGCGTCAGGAACGGATTCAAAATCGGCCGACGGTGGTGTTGTGTTTTGTTGCTGCGCCATTTGTGGTGGGGCAGCAGGTGCATCGTCCAAGGGATGGCGCGGCGTTACCGTCATGGGCATGACACCCGCAGCCATAGCGATCTCGCCCATCTGTTGACGGACCATGGCCAACCAGGAGGCACCAGCCGGTGCCGCTGCGGTGAGGTCGCGCCAGATGGCGATGGCGTCTTCCACCCGGCCCCCCTGGGCACGCGCCATGCCGATATAAAACCGGGCCCGCGGTTCCTCCCGATCCAGGTTAAGCGTGGCGAAAAAAGCATTCTCGGCTTCCGGCGTAACCGTTCCGCCGTTTGACATCACCACCACTTCGCCGAATTCGGCAAACACATTGGGATCATTGGCACCGGTGGCCAAAGCCCGCCGGTAAGCCGCAGCGGCCTCGCCAACACGGTCCATTTGACGGTAACTGCGGGCCAGCAGCACCCAGCCTTCCGTGCTGTTGGGGTCCTGGCGCAAACGGTCTGCCAACTGCTCGATGAGCACGTTCATGTCGGCCTGGTTATCCGCCCGCCGCTCTTCAACGGGTAATCCGGCGCGCCCGGGTGAGCCGATGGTCAGATAAACGGCAAGGGCCATGAACGGCACAACCACCGCCACGCCGGTAACAGTGCCCATACACAACATGGGTGCTTCTTTGTCAGCGCCGTCGGAATACCGCCGTGCGGCAGCGAGCATGCGCCGCTTGATATCCGTGCGCGCCGTACCGGCCTGATCGTCCGTCAGCAAACCCTCTGCAAGGTCCCGCTCAACTTCTTCAAGTTGCGCCTGGTAGACGGCTTGGTCCGCTTCCAAATCGGTGGGCCGGTTACCGGCGCTGCGTAGCAAGGGCCAAATCAAGGCCGCCACACAAAACAAGGTCAATCCGGCATAGGCAATCCAGATCATGCGCTGTTCTCTTTGGATGGATCAGCAGCCTGCAACAGGGCGTCCGCTTGTTTCATTTCTTCCGCCGACAACACAAGCGCATCCGCCGCAGCCACCCGCTTTACGTGGCGGAAGACAACCACAGCGCCGATGAGAAACAACGCCAACGGCCCGAACCACAAAAGCGCGGTGGTGGCGGTCAGACGCGGGCGCAGCAAAACGAATTCGCCGTAGCGGTCCACCATATAGGCGATTACTTCATCGTTGCTGTCGCCGGCCTTGACCCGTTCGCGCACCAGGCGGCGCATGTCTTTGGCCAACGTGGCGTTGGAATCATCGATGGTTTCGTTCTGACACACCACGCATCGCAGATCCTGACTGATCACCCGCGCCCGGGCTTCCAGGGCGGGATCGGCGAGCATTTCGTCTGGCTCGACAGCCCATACCGGAGCCGCGCTCAAGACGAAAACAAATAAGAGAGAAAGAAGGCGCATCATCATTGGCGTAACTGATCGATAAGCGGCGCCATGGTGTTGGCCCACACTTCTTCGGTGATGGGTCCGATGTGCTTGTAGCGGATGACACCGTTGCCATCGACGATGAAGGTTTCCGGTGCGCCGGTTACGCCAAAAGCAACGGCCGCTTCGCTCACCGGGTCCTGACCGATGCGGTCGTAGGGATCACCGTTGCGGGCGAGCCATCGCACACTGGCCTCTGGATTGTCCCGCCAGGCTACGCCGTGGATGGGTACGGAATCTTCCGCGGCCAAATCCATCAACAAGGGATGCTCCGCCAAGCAGGCGATGCACCAGGAGCCCCAGATGTTCACCAGACTCACTTCTTGTTTCAGGTCCGGTGTGGCTAGGCCGTCACTCTGTGTATCACCCCGGCCCGGCAAGGGTGGCAAATCGATCTCAGGCACCGGCGTGTCCAATAAAACAGTGGGCAGCAGGGACGGATCTTGTCCGCTTTCCACATCCGCCAGACGTTTGGCAAACACACCCACCAGCAACAGCACCACAACGACGGGCAGGGCAAAGGTCCAGCGGTTTTTGACTGGGGTTGCCATGGAACTATGCACTCACAGGAGCAGCTGCGGTTTTGACCCGTTGCGGCGCACCGACCCGGTGCCGCCGGTCGCTTAAGGAAACGGCGCCGCCCAAGCCCATCATCAACACGCCATACCAAAGGAAGGGCACAAAGGGCTCTAAGAAGATGCGCACCACGTAGCGCCCGTCCATATCGGGCCCGTCGCCCAGCACCACATAGAGGTTCGCCCAGAAGATGGTGTGAATGGCCGCTTCCGTGGTCTGTTGCACAGGCTGATCGTAGACCCGCCGCTCCGGAGTGAGCGTAACCCGGCTGCCGCCGCGCACCGCGGTGAAGGTTCCGCGCATGGCTTCGTAATTGGCGCCACGCACGATGCCTGCATCATCGAGGGTCACGTTGAAACCGGCCGCCGAGACCGTCTCGCCCACGTCCATGGTCAGAATGTTTTCCTGTTTCCAGGCGCTTGATCCGGACACGCCGATGATAACCAAGGCCATGCCCATATGGGCCAGCGACATACCGTAAGTCGCTCTGGGTAAGGCACGTGCGCGATGAAGGGAGTCTTTTAGCGGCACCTGGAACAATCGCACCCGGTTCATCCACTCGATTTTGACCGATGCGATGAGCCAAGCGGCCAAAGCCATACCGGCAGCCCCAGCCACATCGGTGACAGAAACGCCGCTCAAAAGAAGAGCGATAACAAAGACCACAAGGGTTGCCACGAGAGCGGTTTTCAACCGGCTCAACACACCTTTTAGGTCGCTGCGTTTCCAAGCCATCAGAGGTCCGATGCCCATGAGCACCACCAACGGCACCATCATCGGAATGAACACGGTGTTGAAGTAGGGCGCACCGACGGACAACTTACCCATGCCCAAGGCTTCGGCGATGAGCGGAAATAAGGTACCGAGCAAAACCGTTGCCGCTGCGGTCGCCAAAAACAGATTGTTAATCAGCAAGCCACCTTCACGTGACACGGGAGCAAACACACCGCCCGGTTCAAGCTCCGGCGCGCGCATGGCGTAAAGGGCCAAAGACCCGCCGACGGCGATAGCCATGATGGTCAGAATGAAAACGCCCCGGGTCGGGTCCGCGGCAAAAGCGTGTACTGAGGTGAGAATGCCGGAGCGCACCAAGAAGGTGCCGAGCAGGCTCAGTGAGAACGTGACGATGGCGAGAAGAATGGTCCAACTCTTTAGAGACTCCCGTTTCTCCACCACGATGGCGGAATGCAACAATGCCGTTCCGGTAAGCCAGGGGATGAAGGAGGCGTTTTCCACCGGGTCCCAGAACCACCAGCCGCCCCAGCCCAGTTCGTAATAGGCCCACCAGGACCCGAGACCAATTCCGACGGTCAGGAAGGACCAGGCGGCCAAGGTCCAGGGGCGCACCCAGCGGGCCCAGGCCGCATCCACCCGCCCTTTCAGTAACGCCGCCACGGCGAAAGAAAAGGCCATGGAGAAGCCCACATAGCCCAGGTAGAGCATGGGCGGATGAAAGGCGAGGCCCGGGTCCTGCAAGAGCGGGTTCAAACCCTGTCCCTGTACGGGCACGGGATCCACCCGCAGGAACGGGTTCGATGTGAACAAAATAAAGGCAATGAAGCTGAAGCCGATCATGCCCTGCACCGCCAAGGCACGCGCCTTAAGACGATCGGGCAGGTTATTGCCGAAGGCGGCAACGGCGGCGCCGAAGACGGCGAGGATCATCACCCACAACAACAGCGAGCCTTCGTGGTTTCCCCACACACCTGTGACTTTGTAGAGAAGCGGTTTTGCTGTGTGGGAATTCTGAAAAACATTACTGACGGAAAAATCCGAGGTGATGAACGCCATCGTCAGCGCTGCAAAGGCCGTGCCGATCAATAACAGTTGTAAAAGCGCTGCCGGACCGGCTGTCGCCATCAAAGCGACGTCACGGCGTGACGCTCCAACCAACGGTACGATGGACTGCACCAGTGCAACGGGCAGCGCCAAGGCGAGGGCAAAATGACCCAGTTCCGGTGTCATGGCGTATTCGCCGGCGATGCTTCCACTGCGGCCGTTTCCGATCCATCCGTCGGCCGCCATTCGCCCGCGGCTTTCAATGCCTCGGCTACCTCGGGCGGCATGTAATTTTCATCATGCTTGGCCAGCACGTCGGAGGCTTGAAACACACCGGACGCGTTCAACATGCCTTCGGCGACGATGCCCTGACCTTCACGAAACAGGTCGGGCAAGATGCCGCGATAGGCCACCGATAAGGTTTCGGCCGTATCGGTCACGGTGAACCTGACAACATCACCGTCTTTGACAACGCTGCCGCCTTCCACCAAACCGCCGATGCGGATGCGTTGCCCCGGTGACAAAGACTGCTGGCTCAGTTCCGACGGACTATAGAAAAACACAATGCTGTCTTCGAACGCCGTCAGCACTAGTGCAATGCCGGTGGCCACGGCCAAACCGCCAAGCAAAATGAAATACAGACGTTGATGTTTACGCTTCACGGGCGGACGCCTCTCCTTCGGTGGCGGACTGTGTCTCCGCGTCATCGTCTAGCTTCGGCGGGCGCAGCTTATCGAGCGTGGCCTGCCGCGTTTTCACACTGCGATTATACAACAGCCACACGCCGACAATCCCGATCGTTGCCAACCCATAGGCCGGCCAGACGAAGACGGCGTATCCGCCCATATCAAAAAAGGCTGCAAGCTGGTCCACGGGGTCTGATCAAACCTCTTAGAAATGAAGCCTATGGTCTTGAAATGTGGGGCTTTATGCCCCCTGCATCAAGCGGGCGGCGCGTACTTTTGCGGCCAAAACCTGGGATCGCACCCCCATCAGGACCACCACCACGTAAAAACATTGAAAGGCGCTCACCATGATAAAGAGCGGCAACACCATGGCGGAATCGATGGAAATCCCCTCTAAGGAAAAGATCGACGGCTGATGCAAGGTGTTCCACCAGTCCACCGAAAATTTGATGATCGGCAGATTGACCGATCCCACCAGAGCCAAAATGGCGGCGGCTTTATCTCCCTGTTCGGGCCGTTCAAAGGCATCGCCCAAAGCCATGTAGCCGAGGTAGAGGAAAAACAGCACCAGCATGGAGGTCAGCCGGGCATCCCAAACCCATGGTGTGCCCCACATGGGCTGACCCCAGAGCATACCCGTCAAAAGACAAAGCCCGGCAAACATGGCACCCACGGGCGCGGACGCCCGGGCCAGCATGTTGGCTACGGGATGGCGCCAAATGAGATAAGAAGCGCTGCCCACCGCCATCACCGCATAGCAGAAGAGGCTCATCCAGGCCGCCGGAACATGGATGTACATGATCCGGACCGTATCGCCCTGTTGATAGTCGGGCGGCGAGAACACCAAGGCCATGGGCAAACCCACGGCGAAAGAAAGCACGCAAAGCCCCAAGGCCCAGGGCTGGACATAAGCCGCGAGCTTAAGGAACCGGTTGGGGTTGGCTAGGGCATGCATGGCGCAAAGGCTTACCCGCTCAGGGTCCAGAATCCAACCGGAATCAAAGGACTAACTGCCCTATTCCGCGGAAAGCCGCACGGTCACGGCAGCGGCCCAGGGGCACAGGGCGGCGGCGATGAGCAGGAGTCCGCCCAAAACTGCAAACAATCCGCGGGCCTCGAAGCCCATGACGGAGGCGTCAATGGCCCCCACCCCGAAGATGAGAATGGGGATATAGAGAGGCAGCACCACCAAAGGCATCAGCACCCCCCGCCGCCGAGCGCCCAAAGTGAGGGCGGCGCCAACAGCTCCCACAAGGCTCAAGGTCGGTGTTCCCAACAGTAAGGCGAGCACCATGGGTCCCGTGGCCGACGCCGGCATTTGGAGAGTCACGCCCAACAACGGCGCCAACACCACCAGTGGCAGTCCCGACGTCAGCCAGTGGGCGAGGACTTTGGCGCTGACCATGGCTGTGGGGGACAAGGGGGAGGTCAGCAGAAGGTCCAACGTCCCGTCCTGCTCGTCGTCGGCAAAGAGATGGTCGAGGGACAGCAACGCCGACAACAACGCGGTGACCCATAGAACACCGGCACCGATGCGGGCCAGCACGCCCGGCTCCGGTCCGATACCGAAGGGAAACAGGATGACGGTAACGGCGAAGAACCCGGCGACCATCACCGTGTCCGCCCGCTGCCGTACCGACAGCCGGATGTCCCGTCCAATGAGGGCAAGGAAACCGCTCACCACTCAACCGCCTCCGCCGGTGCCGCATGGACCGCCATGTCGATGGTCTGGGAGAGAGGAAAAGACGGTGTTTGATGGGAGGCAAAAATGACCATGCCTCCAGCGCCCGTATGCTTGGCCATGAGTTCGTCGATGCGCTTAACGTTGTCCCCATCCAGAGACGTGTACGGTTCGTCCAATATCCAAAGCGGTGCTTCGCCCAGCGCCAACCGGGCCAAGGCAGCCCGCCTCTTCCACCCTGCCGACAACATGTCTGCGGGCATGTCCGCCACCTGGGTCAGATTCAAGTGTTCAATCGCCTGGCCGACCGTGTCTTGCCCCAACCCGTACACCGACGACCAGAACGACAGATTCTCTGTCACCGTCAATGCGCCCTTGAGACCATCCCGGTGCCCAATATGACGAAAGGCGTTTTCGTCTTCGGGTGACCGTTCGATGGTGCCACTTTCCGGGCGTCCCAAACCGGTTAGCAACCGCAAGAGTGTTGATTTGCCGCTGCCGTTGGGTCCGGCGATCATCACCGCGTCGCCCGGTGCTGCGGTGAAAGACAGATCCATAAAAATCATCCGCCCGCCGCGGCGGGCAGAGACGGAGGAGACAGTCACGTGTGGCGAACGGGGCTCGGACATGGCCGGCACCATACCCAATCGGACTTGAAAATCGCGCAAAAAACAGCGGCCCGCCCCTCGGCCTCGCGGGTGCGCGCCAGAAGCGCCCGGTTGACCTCCTGCCACGTCCCGTCGTCGCGCCACTTGTAGAAATAGTACTGAACCGAGCTGCGCGGCGGAAACTCGCCGGGCAGCATGCGCCACTGGCAGCCGCTGCGGGCCATGTACAGGATCGCGGTCATCACTTCCCGCATATCCGTCTTGCGCGGGCGGCCCAGAGCCCTTGCGGGCGGCATATGGGGTTCGATCACGCACCATTCGGTATCGCTCAGATCGCTTGCGTAGCGGTGCGCCTCGCGCTCATATTTCTCACGAGTGGCGTCAGTCCACATCTTGTTATCCTCCTTGCTGGCGAACACAACAAGGGAATCACAAGGGACTGATTCCACTCAATTCTTTTTCGGTCAGGCTCTTAAGGCCAATGGCGGCACCATCATGGAACTGGGCCGTAGCTGCGTTGATGCGGCCTTCCGTACCCGGCAAACCATGCAACTTTTGTGGCGCGGGATTGCGGAGTACGTAACCGCGAACGATGTTGACCTGATGTTTGGCTGCGCCAGTTTTCCAGGCACGGACCCGGGCCTCTTGGCACAGCCGTTGTCGTACTTGTTCCACAATCATTTGGCGCCGGAACACCTTCGACCTCGAGCGGTTCCCTCACGCTACACCGAAATGGGAATTCTCACGCCGGAACAGGTGGATCGAAAACAAGCCCTGACTTCATTGCCGCCCTTGATCAAAGGGTACCTCCGTGTCGGTGCCTTTGTCGGTGACGGCGCAGTGATTGATCATCAGTTCAATACGACGGACATCTGTATCATTGTTAAGACCGATCTCGTCACCAGCCGGTACGCCCGCCACTATGCTCTCGACGGACAAAGGTCCGAGGATCAAGAGGCCACGGCGGCTCATGCTTCAGGATTGAGAAGGGCCTCTTGACCGCAGCGACGGTTACAATGCCAGTGGCAACATCAGGCGTTGTGCTCGCAACACTGCGCCTGATCTTGTTTGTTGTTTGGACATTGTTCGTCGTTTCGTTCATTGCTCTTGTAAAGAGTCTTGGCTTCAAGACCGCCCGTCTTCGGCGGTTTTATTTTAGCGGTCTGTGCTGGATATTCGGCATTCATGTGATTGTTCATGGCCGGATGGCCTCCGATCGGCCTTTGTTAATTGCCAGCAATCACATTTCCTATCTCGACATTTTGGTTTTCGGCTCCACCCTCGAAGTGGAATTCGTCTCCAAAGCGGACGTAGCGGATTGGCCCATTTTCGGAACCATGGCGCGAATTGGCGACACGGTGTTTATCGAACGGCGGCGCACACAGACCACGCGCGCACGGGACGACATGGCGAAACGTTTGGCCGATCATCGCAGTCTGATCTTTTTCCCGGAAGCAACGTCGGGAGACGGCAATCACCTTCTTCCCTTCAAGAGCGCTCTTTTTACGGTGGCTTAATCGCTGGCCAGCGGGAAGACCGTCACCGTGCAACCCGCCGCCATTGCCTATACCCGGCTCAACGGCTTGCCCACGGGCTGCGGCTGGCGGTCTTTTTTTGCCTGGTACGGGGACATGACCATGGCCACCCACCTCTGGCGATTCCTGCAATTGGGTCAGACCACGGTGGAAATCGCGTTGCTAGAGCCCATCGCCTCGGCCGGCGACATGGACCGCAAAACCCTCGCAGCGGCGGCGGAACGGACCTCCAGAGCGGGGTTTAACCAATTGATTTCTGGGCGAATTGCGCTTTGAGGCTTTGCCATCAGCGCCTTAAGCGGGTATAGAGCGGGCCTCAGTGCCACTGCTCGGGAAACAACTCGGGAATCGAATGGGCCGGCCCAACCGCCGCAAAAAGCTGTTCATCAAGACATACGGCTGTCAAATGAATGTCTACGACTCCGCGCGTATGGCGGATGTCTTAGCAACGCTCGGGTATGAACAGGGTGAAGACATTGAAGAGGCCGATCTCATCGTCCTCAACACCTGTCACATCAGGGAAAAAGCGGCCGAAAAGGTTTATTCCGAACTGGGCCGGCTGAAGCCCCTCAAGACGGCACGGGCCAAATCGGACTCTCCGCTGATGATCGCCGTTGCCGGCTGTGTCGCTCAGGCCGAAGGCGAGGCTCTGGTTCATCGCGCGCCTTTCGTAGACATCGTCGTCGGCCCGCAAACCACACACCGCCTACCTGAGCTCATTGCCCGGGCCCATCGCAGCAGCGGCGCGGTTCTGGATACGGATTTTCCCGTCGAGACCAAGTTTGATCACCTCCCGCCGCCGCGCACCGACGGGCCGACCGCGTTTCTTTCGGTCCAGGAAGGGTGCGACAAATTTTGTACATTTTGCGTCGTGCCCTACACCCGTGGCGCCGAATACTCCCGACCCGTTGCCGACGTTCTCGAAGAAGCGAAAGGATTGGTGGGCGACGGTGTGCACGAGATCACCTTGTTGGGCCAGAACGTCAACGCCTACCACGGGGACGGCATCGGCAAAGCAGAGACATGGAGGCTCGGCCGTTTGATTAAAGCGCTGGCCGACATCGAAGGGCTCAGCCGTATCCGCTATACCACCTCCCATCCGAGAGACATGGATGACGACCTCATCGACGCCCATGCCACGGTACCGGCACTCATGCCCTCTCTCCATCTACCGGTGCAGTCAGGGTCGGACCGCATACTGACTGCCATGAACCGGGGTCATGACCGGAACTTTTACCGGAACATCGTTGAAAAATTACGACAGGCCCGTCCGGATCTGGCTTTGTCCTCAGATTTTATTGTCGGTTTTCCGGGCGAAACCGATTTCGACTTTGAAGACACGATGACGTTGATCGAGGATGTCGGTTTCGCACAATCGTTTTCCTTCAAGTACAGCGTCCGCCCCGGAACACCGGCAGCGGATCATCCGCACCAGGTCCCAGACGACATCAAGTCCGCACGCTTAACGGCTTTGCAATCCTTGCTCACCCAACAGCAACACACATTCAATGCGTCTTGTGTCGGCAAACACATGCCGGTGTTGCTGACCGGTCCCGGGCGGTATGACGGTCAGATGGTGGGCCGCAGCCCCTACCTGCAACCGGTTCATCTGATGGCACCGGCGGACCGCGTTGGCACCATCGTTGAGGCCGAAATAACCACGGTCGACGCCCATAGTCTGGCAGGCACGTTGTTGGACACGACACCGCCGCTATCGGCGACTCCTTCTTCATCAGAACAGGTTTCCCTTCATTGAGCACATCAACCGCACGATTGACCTGCGAGTTTGAGGACAACAACCTCATTCAACAGCTCTTCGGCCCTAACAACGCCCATCTCGACCGCATCGAAAACCGCTTGGGTGTGACCGTGCATACCAAAGGAAACACGGTCACCATTGAAGGTCCGAAAGGGCCGGTGGAAACAGCCCATGCGGCATTGGTGAGTCTTTACGGCCGGTTGGAGTCGGGTCACCAGATCGATGATGGCGATGTGGATGGTGCCGCGCGCCTGGCCGAGGACAGTCAGCACTCTGCCGTCAACAGAGACGACCTTGCCATTCGCACGAGAAAGCGCCATGTGCGGCCCCGTTCTCCGGGCCAAGCGGCCTATCTCGAAGCGCTGGACCGCAAGTCAATGGTCTTCGCTCTCGGCCCTGCCGGTACGGGCAAAACTTATATTGCCGTTGCTAAGGCTGTAGAGATGAAACTCACAGGCCAAGTGGACCGCATCATTCTGTCGCGGCCGGCGGTGGAAGCTGGCGAGCGGCTGGGTTTTCTTCCCGGTGACATGCGCGACAAGATCGACCCTTATCTGCGGCCGCTTTACGATGCGTTGTACGACATGATGCCGGGTGATCTTGTCATTAAACTCATCACCTCGGGCGAAATCGAAGTTGCCCCGTTGGCGTTTATGCGCGGGCGCACGCTTTCCAATGCCTTTGTTATTCTAGATGAAGCACAAAACACCACACCGGTGCAGATGAAGATGGCGCTTACGCGCATGGGCGAAAACGCTCACATGGTGGTGACGGGTGACCTCAGCCAGATCGATCTGCCCTTGGGTGTGAAGTCGGGCTTACGGGACGCCATCGAAACCCTAAGCCATATTTCTGACATTGCGCAGATTACCTTTACCCACAGGGATGTTGTCCGGCACGATCTTGTGACCCGGATCGTTGCCGCCTACGACAAACGCGATGCACGGCTTGAACCAAAAAAAAGAAAAACGAAGAGACGTGACAGTCGTCAAACATAGGCACTGAGACACCTCCCATGAGCACCCCTCGTTTGCGCACCGCCGTGCGCATTGATCATGACAGTTGGCACGCTGCCATTCCGGGTTTATCGCGGATGTGCCGAAAGGCAGTCCGCAGCGCCTGGGCTGTCGGCCGCAAGGCTTTGGACAAGGCACATCCTTTCGCTGGTCCTTTGGCGGCACCGGTGGAAGTCAGTGTCCTTTTTACCTCTGATGAGGCCATCCGGGACCTCAATCGCAGCCACCGGAACAAGGATACAGCGACCAACGTTCTGTCCTTTCCCTGCGACGACACCAGCTTTGGCACAGGGACTGAAATATTATTGGGCGATGTGGTTTTGGCCTGGGAAACGGTGGAATCTGAGGCGACTGAGGCAAAAAAACCGGTTGAGGACCACATGGCACATCTTGTCGTTCATGGTGTTCTTCACCTTTTGGGGTATGATCACGAGAGTGATACCGACGCCGCAACAATGGAACGTTTGGAAGTGGATAGCGTGGCCCGACTGGGTTTGCCCATCCGTATGAAACGGACCATAAGCATTCAATGACAGACACAACACGCACGGACTCAGATCGTACCGAAGGCGAGTCTGGATCGGGACTCCTTCACCGGCTTCGCTCCTTTTTGACAGCGGGAGGTACCGACAGCAGCTCTGTTCGGGAAGCCATCGAAGAACTTATCGAAGAACAGCCCGATGCGGATGACGCCATCGACGAGCATGAGCGTATTCTCCTCTCCAATGTTCTCAAGCAACGCAACGCGACGGTCGAGCAGATCATGGTGCCGCGCGCCGATATTGTTTCCGCCGAGGCGAAGACGCCCGTTCTCGATGTGATCAAGCTGCTCGTTGAAGAAGGACATTCCCGCATCCCCGTATACCGGGATAACCTGGATGAAGTCATCGGCATGGTGCACATCAAGGATTTGGCTTCGGTCTTGGTTGAGCCTTCCAATGATGACAGCCAGCCCAAACTGGTCAAAGCCATGCGCGAAGTCATTTTCGTTGCGCCCAGCGCGCGGGTTTTGGATCTTCTCTTGGAAATGCGTTTAAAGCGCACTCACATGGCGATGGTGGTTGATGAATACGGCGGCATCGACGGCCTGGTTACTATTGAAGATCTGGTTGAGCAGATCGTCGGCGAAATTGCCGACGAGCATGATGAAGATGAAGAGCCTGAATTGACCGACCGCGGAAATGGAACCGTGATTGCCGATGCGCGGGCAACATTGACGGATTTTAATGAGCGGTTCGGTCAGGTGTTTAGCGAGGAAGAATACAGTGAACTGGATACGCTCGGGGGTTTGGTGTTCAAGCTCGCCGGCCGTGTACCTAGCCGGGGAGAACTGGTCAGTCATTCGTCGGGACTTGAATTTGAAATCATTGATGCGGATCCCCGGCGAATTAAGCACCTTAGGATACGAAACATACATTTGGTGGACCTTGAGGAATGATGAAGCCTAGGGTCTTTGTAGCGGGACGTTGACATTGCCTTTGGTGGCGTTGGAAAAAGCCCGCCAAAAATTACAGACAGTGCCCTTTGGCGTAAGGGCACTGTCTGCTTTTGTTTTCGGCGCGGTCTCTACCTTGACCATGCCGCCATGGAGCGCGTGGCCGCTGTTGTGGCTTACGTTTCCCGGATTTTTGGCCATTCTTGAAACGGCAAAGACCAAGGGGCACGCCATTGTTGTGGGCTGGACCTTTGGTCTCGGTTTTTTCGCAACCGGATTTGCATGGATCGGTAACGCTTTCTTTGTTGATCGGGAAACCTTCGCAGCTTTGGCTGTTCCAGCCATTGGCGGACTGGCGGCGGGATTTGCCATTTACATCGGCTGTATTGGGTTAGCTTTCAGGACGTTTCCACGCCTTCCGGCGGATGCGATGCCGCGCGCTCGACTCTTTCACTTGTCCTGCAGTATCGTTTTCTTTGCTGCATGCTGGGGATTGGTTGAATGGTGGCGGGCATGGTTTCTCACCGGCTTTCCCTGGAACCCCATTGGCAGCGTTTGGATTGCTGTGAGTCCGGTGATGCAAAGCGCAAGCCTTATCGGTGTTTATGGTCTCAGCATTTTCACGATTTTGGCGGCAGCCAGCATTCGACTCTTGATGCACACCGATGAACGGAAGATGGTTCTTGTCATCATCGCAGCTTGTCACGCACCGCTTTTGGTTTTTTGTGTTGCAGGAATTTTGCGGTTGGCAACGGCAACGGAAGACGTTGTTGATGGTGTCATGCTTCGTCTGGTACAGCCCAACATTGCGCAAGTGGACAAATGGCGCCCGGATCTCAGGCAGCAACATGTTTTGAACCAGATTGCCATGAGCACCCTTAATGCAGAGGCAATCACCCATGTGCTTTGGGCGGAAACCGCAGCTCCTTTCGCCTTAAACCACGCACCGTTGGTGCGTGCCGAGATTGCCGATGCCGTTCCTGAGGGCGGTGTGGTGCTGACCGGTGCACCGCGAGTTCTGCAAAACGGTTCGGAGAGAAAAACTTTCAACAGCTTGTTTGCTGTCGCTGCCGGTGGGGATGTGCTTGCCGTTTATGACAAGGCGCACTTGGTGCCTTTCGGTGAGTACATGCCGCTTCAAAATTTGATTCCCCTACCTCAGCTCACCGGGGGGAGTGGCTTCGCCGCCGGTCCGGGACTGACCTCCATAACCGTTCCCGGATTACCAACCTTTAGTCCGTTGATTTGCTATGAAGTGATTTTTTCCGGTGCCGTCACTGAGCCTGACAGGAGGCCGGACTGGATTTTCAATCTGACCAACGACGCATGGTTCGGTCAGTCCAGTGGTCCCTATCAGCATCTCGCTGCGGCTCAGCTTCGTGCCGTTGAGGAAGGATTGCCCGTGGTTCGCGTGGCCAATACCGGCGTCAGCGCGGTGATCGATAGCTACGGCCGCGTTCGCTCCCAACTGGCCATAGGTGAACGGGGAGTCATTGACAGCCCCTTGCCCGCAGCACTTGAGCCCACCGTATTTACTAAGGTCGGACATGCTCTCTTTTTTGGCTTCGTTGTGATCATGGCCGGCGGCGCCGTGATTACGGCCCTGAGACTCAAAAATTGATGTGCAACCAAAGGGATCAACCAAACGTTTAATAATTGGCCAACCTTCCCCATAAAGTGCCGAGCGTGCGCCATAAAAGTTTTGAGTCAAAAGTAGTTTTTATGGTAGTGTGTTACAACGAATGGTTGGTAGTCCTTATTGGGCATGATAAATTGGCTCCCTTATGGTAATCATGGGACCTTAGCTAAAGGGATGAAAACAATGGGTTTTGCGGAAAAGCAAGAGCACGAAGACAGCGCGATTCGTTCAACCCGGGGACGTATGCCGTCGGGCAAACCCAACCCTGTGGATGTCCATGTGGGAAGCCGGGTCCGTCTGCGTCGGACCCTTCTCGGATTGAGCCAGGAAAAGCTCGGTGAAGCGATTGGCTTAACCTTTCAGCAAGTTCAGAAGTATGAACGCGGTGCCAATCGCATTGGCGCCAGCCGTCTATGGGACCTGAGCCGCGTTCTCGACTGCCCGGTGTCTTACTTCTTTGAAGAAATGGAAGACGAGGTGCAGGCCGCCAGTCCGCGCAATCTGACAGGAAGAACCTCTGAGCCGGAGCAAAAGGATGCTGATCCCATGACCAAGCGGGAAACGCTGGAATTGGTCCGGGCTTATTACAAGATTACAGACCCGCAGGTGCGCCGGCGGATTTATGAACTCGCAAAATCTCTGGCTGCGGCGGAAGGAGCGATCCTCGATAGCGACTAGTCGGTCCATATTGGTTTTTGGTTTCAAAAAGCCCTGCACAGTTGGTGCAGGGCTTTTTCTATGAGACCGGAAGAGATGTCCGATGACAGTTGATGAAGAAGGTCAGTCGTTTTTTCGTTGCTGAAAAGGAAGCCGTGTCTAATCATGACCTGACAAAAAGAAAACTAGGGCTTGCTCCATATCGGTGTTTCGGTTTGACTATGTGCAGATGACACATCTGGCAGTTGGGTTTTGCTCTGAGGGGAGGGGAACCTTGGAGCATTAAAGGCCGGGTCTTCGGACCCGGCCTTTTTTTCCTCGTTTTGTATCTTGGTTATGGCGAAGGCGAATCTCACTCGCGGGTCACCCTTGCAAACCTAAATGGGTTCGGGTACCTCCCCTCTTCGTCGACCATCCTCAAGCCGTGGTTTCGGGAGAATTCATCAGTGTCTCTATCCGATTATATCTTTACCAGTGAATCCGTTTCCGAAGGACACCCGGACAAAGTCAGCGATCGTATTTCCGATGAAATAGTCGACCTGTTTTTAGACGCGGACGGGGAAGCGCGGGTTGCGGTCGAAACCCTTTGCACCACCAACCTGGTCGTTCTGGCCGGGGAAGTCCGCGGACCTGAGAGCGTGACCAAGGACGCCATGACAGAAGCTGCCCGCAACGCAGTCCAGGACATTGGTTACGAACAGGACGGTTTTCATTGGGAAAAAATGGACGTCCAATGCCACGTTCACGCCCAGTCGGCGGACATCGCCGCCGGCGTAGACGCCGCCGGCAATAAGGATGAAGGGGCCGGTGACCAAGGCATCATGTTCGGCTACGCGGTGACTGAAACGCCCCAGCTCATGCCGGCGCCCATCTACTTCTCTCACCAAATTTTACAATCCCTGGCGGATGACCGGCATGCCGGAGACGCGCCCTTTCTCGGCCCGGATTCAAAAAGCCAGGTGAGCTTGCGTTATCAAGACCACAAACCTGTCGGCGCCACATCCGTGGTCGTTTCCACCCAGCATAGCGAGGATGTGGACCAGGACACGGTTCGTGATTTCGTCCGGGAGCATGTGGAGTCCATTCTGCCGAACGGATGGATGTGTCCTGAGGACTCCTTTTACGTCAATCCGACCGGCCGATTTGTCATCGGCGGGCCTGACGGTGACTGTGGCCTGACCGGACGCAAAATCATCGTCGACACTTACGGCGGTGCGGCCCCCCATGGCGGCGGCGCCTTCTCCGGCAAAGATCCGACCAAGGTCGACCGATCCGCGGCCTATGCGGCGCGGTACTTGGCAAAGAATGTGGTTGCCGCCGGACTGGCCGACCGATGTTTGATTCAGTTGTCCTATGCCATTGGCGTTTCCAAACCGCTCTCCGTTTACGTCGACACCCAGGGCACCGGGGAAGTGGCGGAAGATAAACTTTCTGACGTGCTGCAGGACTTGATGGACTTAAGTCCGCGGGGCATTCGCGAACATTTGGGCCTCAACCGGCCGATCTACGCGCGCACGGCTGCCTACGGCCATTTCGGTCGCGAAGCTGACGGCGGCGGCGGGTTTTCTTGGGAACGCCTTGATCTCGTGCCGGATCTCGAATCCGCTTTCGGTGTCTGAGCACGACACCGGTCCCGATCACAAACCCCTGCGATTATACGGACGGCGCAAGGGCAAGCGCTTGCGCCCGGGGCGGCAACGTCTTCTCGACACCGCCCTTGATAATCTAAGGCTTGACGCAGCTGGTCTGTCGCACCCTATAGAGCCGCAAAGTCTGTTCCATGATCAGATCCACTCGGTCTGGCTGGAGATTGGGTTCGGTGGCGGTGAACACCTGGCGGCACAAGCCAAGGCCAATCCCGATGTGGGCTTCATCGGGTCTGAAGTGTTTGAAAACGGCATCGCCTCTCTCTTGCGCTATTGCGAAGACGACGGCCTGACCAACATCCGCATTTTTGACGACGATGTGCGCACTCTTATTCCGAACTTGGCGGCGGGGACGTTAGAACGGATATTCTTGCTCTTTCCCGACCCGTGGCCCAAGGCCCGTCATGCCAAACGGCGCTTTATTGCAACCGCGACCCTGGACGCTCTCGCCCGGGTTATGGCGCCGGGGGCGGAATTGCGGATCGCCACCGACCACCCCACCTATGCCCGCTGGTGTTTGCGCCATATTCCACCCCATCCTGCCTTTCTCTGGCCGGTCACCGGCCCGCAAGATTGGCGCTGCCGGCCCGCCGAAGGCCGACCCACCCGATATGAAGAAAAAGCGGTGCGGCAGGGGCGTCGCCCTATGTACTTGAATTTTCTGCGCTCGGCCGCCGACTAAGCCAAAACCCTTGTAACCAAACGGGAATCCGACTATATGGGCGGTCGAACTTCACATGTCGGTTGACCTGAGGAGTGGGCCAGTGGCCCACTTTTTTTGTTTTTGGGACACCGTTTCCATACCCCCCTCGGTCTGCCGGCCTATGACGACGTTACCGTTGGAACGCCCGATTGAATGCCTGATGGAACGATTGACTTGGCTTGAGGAAAAGATTACGCCCGTCCTTGCGGACATGGGTTTCGAAGTGGTGCGTGTGGCCATAACTGGCGATGGTGGCCGCCGGGCTCTTCAAATCATGGCTGACCGGTCCGACGGTGAGCAAATCAACATAGACGACTGCGCGTCCATCAGTGCCACATTGTCAGACTTTTTCGATACCGATGATCCCTTACCAGGCCCGTACAATCTCGAGGTCAGCTCCGCCGGCATCGACCGGCCCCTGACCCGCCCCAAAGACTTCACCGCCTACGCCGGCTTCGAAGCGAAGATCCAAACCCGCCGGCCCATCGAGGGACGCAAGAAATTCCAGGGAACGCTGGACGGGTTATCGCCGGAAGATCAAGTCATGCTGACCGTCGATGGTGAAAGCATACGCCTCCCTTTAACCGAGGTTGCCCGGGCGCAACTGATTTTGACCGACGACCTCATTGCCGCAACGGCAAACCAGAACAACCAAACGCATAGCCCAACAGAGTGAGCAAACGACCATGTCTCAAAGCATAGCCATGCCCCGGCCGGAATTGATCCAGGTTGCGGATACGGTTGCCCGTGACAAATCCATCGAGCGCGAAGAAGTCTTCGTCATCATGGAACAAGCCATCCAAAAGGCTGGGCGATCAAAATACGGCCACGAAAAAGACATTCGCGCGGCCATCGATCGCAAGACAGGTGAGATCAGGCTGTCCCGCTACCTCGAAGTTGTCGAAGACGAAGCGGCGGTGGAAGACGAAAATATTCAAGTCACCCTGGACCAGGCGAAGAAAAAGAAAAAAGACGCCCAAGTGGGTGAGTTTCTTGTCGATCCTTTGCCACCGATTGATTTCGGACGCATTTCCTCACAAATGGCCAAGCAGGTCATCGTTCAGCGGGTGCGGGAAGCGGAACGCGCCCGCCAGTTTGAAGAATACAAAGACCGGGTCGGTGAGGTGGTCAACGGCTTGGTCAAGCGGGTCGAGTTCGGCAACGTCATCGTCGACCTTGGCCGGGCCGAAGGCTTGCTCCGGCGTGACGACCTCATTCCCCGCGAACACTTCAAAAACGGCGACCGGGTGCGGGCCTACATTATCGACGTACGGGAGGAAACCCGTGGGCCGCAGATCTTTCTGTCGCGCACCTGTCCTGAATTCATGGCCATGCTCTTTGCCCAAGAGGTGCCCGAGATTTACGACGGCATCATCGAGATCAAGGCGGTGGCGCGCGACCCGGGCAGCCGTGCCAAGATCGCCGTGATTTCCAAAGACACATCCATCGATCCAGTCGGCGCCTGCGTCGGCATGCGCGGCAGCCGCGTACAGGCGGTTGTCGCTGAGCTGCAGGGCGAAAAAATCGACATCATTCAGTGGAATGAAGACCCGGCCACGTTTGTGGTCAATGGACTGGCACCAGCCGAAGTAACAAAGGTTGTTTTGGACGAGGATTCGGGGCGCATCGAAGTCGTTGTACCCGATGATCAGCTGTCGCTCGCCATCGGGCGGCGCGGACAAAACGTACGTCTGGCCTCTCACCTCACTGGCTGGACCATCGACATCCTAACCGAAGACGAAGAAAGCGCACGCCGGCAGGAAGAGTTCCACTCCCGCAGCCAAGCGTTCATCGATGCGCTCGATGTGGACGACGTCATCGCCCATCTTCTGGTGACGGAAGGGTTTACGTCCATTGAAGAGGTCGCTTTTGTGCCCGACGACGAGTTGGAAATGATCGAAGGGTTCGATGAAGACATCGCGACCGAACTGAAGGCAAGGGCCCAGGCTTATATCGAAGAACAGAACCAGCAGCTGATGGAGAAACTCACCTCGCTTGGCGTAACAGAAGATTTGTTGAACGCGGACATTGAGGGTCTTGAAATCGATATGATCGTCACGCTGGGTGAAAACGGTATCAAAACCAAGGATGATCTGGCGGATCTGGCGTCCGATGAACTGATCGACATCGTCGGCGTCGGTGTGCTGACCATGGAGCAAGCCGACGCCATGATCATGGCGGCGCGGGCTCATTGGTTTGAGGACGAAGAAGACGATACGAACACGTCCGAAGAGAGTGAAACTGAAGAAGCAAAATCAGAAGAGACGGAAACGGTGTGACCCATTCCTCCGCTGTCATAACGCGGGAGCGGCCAGATATGTCGGCGCCTTCTGAAAAGGAACGCAGTGAATGCGACCGTGTCCCCATGCGCCGCTGTTTGGTGAGCGGGGAACGCCGGCCCAAAGCGGAGTTGCTGCGGTTTGTCGTCAGCCCGGAGGGCGAGGTGGTTTTCGACCTCACCGACCGGCTGCCGGGCAGGGGTTTGTGGTTGAAAGCGGAGCGGGATATGATAAGCACCGCTGCGTCTAAACGCTTGTTTTCTAAGGCCGCCCGGCAATCGGTGGTGGTCCCAGAGGGCCTAGTGGACAGCGTAGCAGCAGGCCTCAAACGCCGTTGCCTTGACCGTTTAGGACTGGCCCGTCGCGCCGGGCTGGTGTCAATGGGGTTTGAGCAAGTGCGTATGGCGGTGCAGTCGGGCCGTGTGGCTGTGATTGTGGAAGCTGTCGACGGGTCGGCTGACGGCCGGCAAAAAATAACGGGGACCGCCCCTGATCTTCCGGTAATCGACCTGTTTACCGGAGCGGAGTTAGGACAGGCGCTTGGCCGCGACCATGTGGTGCATGTGGCTTTGAGCGCTGGCGGAATGACCGATGCCTTGCAATTGGAGGTGGGCCGTTATCGCGGTGTCATCGCGGCAGGGTGAAGTGAAAGAGATACGTGAATGAGATCCAAGGGTCTCATCGTTTGAATTGGTGCGGAACGGTATGTCGAACGAAGCGAAAAAGCCTCTGACTTTGGGCCGGGGCAAACTGGAGCTGAAAAAGACTGTCGAGACAGGTCAAGTCCGGCAGAGCTTCTCGCACGGCCGCAGCAAAGTCGTTCAGGTTGAGCGCAAACGCAAACGTCAGTTTGAAATCGGCGCCGACGGCAAGGTTCAGGAAATCAAGTCCAAAGCGGCGGCAACGGTCAAAAAGCCGAGTGCGGAAGAAGCCGCCGACGCGGTTCAAAGAAAGCTCTCGGAAGAGGAAAAAGCGCATCGGCTTAAGGTTCTGCAAGACGCCAAACGGGCCGAGGAAGAGGAACGCCGCGAAGAAGAAGAGCGGCGCGTTCTCGAAGAAGCCCGGCGTGCCGACGCCGAAGCGGAAGAAGCCGTAAGCGAAGAGGAAGCGCAAGAAGCTGAAGCCGAACCTGAGGCTGAAATCGCAGAGCCGGAATCGGCCGAGATCATTCCCATTGAACCGGTTGTTGTCCCGGAACCGGAGCGCCCGACCGACCGAGGCCCAGCCCACCGCCGGCAAATGGATGATGAAGAGGCCGACGACGGTAAGCCGGCCAAGAAGGCGAAAACAGGTCACAAGCAACCGACCGCGAAACGTTCTGAGCAACGCCGCCGCTCGGGCAAATTAACCATCAGTGCTGCCCTGGAAGGGGATGATCAGGCCGAACGGGGCCGCAGCATCGCCGCTCTGCGACGGGCGCAGGAGAAAGAACGCCGCAAGCAGATGCAGCAGCAAAAGACGGCCATGCCTGCGGAAAAAATCGTGCGGGAAGTCACGCTTCCGGAAACCATCACGGTGCAGGAATTGTCCAACCGCATGGCCGAACGGTCGGGCAATGTTATCAAAACGCTGATGAAGCTCGGCGTTATGGCCACCATCAATGAAGTGATCGACGCCGACACGGCGGAACTGGTGGCTCAAGAGTTTGGCCATAAAATCAAACGCGTTTCCGAAGATGACGTGCTGACGGGTTTGAGTTCGGGACCCGACGAAGACAGTGCAACGTCGGAGCGTCCTCCTGTTGTCACCGTGATGGGGCACGTCGACCACGGCAAGACGTCACTGCTAGACGCTTTGCGCTCCACTGACGTTGTGTCCGGCGAAGCGGGCGGCATCACGCAGCACATCGGCGCTTACCAAGTGCGCCTTAACGACGACAAGAAGATCACGTTCCTCGACACGCCGGGCCACGAAGCCTTTACTGCCATGCGGGCGCGGGGAGCGAAGGTTACCGATATTGTCATTCTCGTGGTTGCCGCTGACGACGGAATCATGCCGCAAACCATCGAAGCCATTAAGCACGCCCAGGCGGCGGAAGTGCCGATGATTGTGGCCATCAACAAGATCGACAAGCCCGAAGCCAATGCCGACCGGGTGCGTCAGGAACTGCTCAGCCATGAAGTGGTGGTTGAAGAGATGGGCGGTGAAACCCTGACCGTCGAAGTGTCGGCCACACAGAAGACCAATCTGGATAAGCTTCTGGAAGCGATCCAGCTTCAGGCTGAAATATTGGATCTCAAGGCCAATCCGGACCGCGCGGCGGAAGGCGTGGTAGTGGAAGCAAAAATGGAAAAAGGCAAAGGCTCCGTGGCCACCATTCTGGTGCAGCGGGGCACGCTCCAAGTGGGCGACATCTTTGTCTCGGGCAGCGAGTGGGGCCGGGTTCGTGCCCTGGTCAACGATCAAAACAAACAAGTCAAGTCAGCACTGCCGTCGGCTCCGGTTGAGGTGCTCGGTTTCAATGGCACACCTCATGCGGGCGATGATTTCATTGTCGTCGACGATGAAGCGCGCGCCCGCGAAGTGGCCGATTTCCGCAGCCGCAAGAACCGCGATGTTCTGGCCGCCGGCGGTGCGACCACCATGGAGCAGATGTTTGCCAAGATCAAAGCCGGGGAAAGCGAAGATCTGCCGGTGGTGATAAAGGCTGATGTGCAAGGCTCCGTCGAAGCACTCATCGGAACTCTGGAAAAGATCGGTACGGATACCGCAAAGGTGAATGTCATTCACGGCGCCGTCGGGCCGATCAATGAATCAGATGTCACCTTGGCGACGGCGTCCAATGCCGTGATCATCGGGTTCAATGTCCGCGCCAACGCCCAGGCACGGGAAACGGCAAAGCGGGACAATGTGGACATCCGCTATTACTCGATCATCTACAATGTGGCAGACGACATCAAAGCCGTGCTGTCCGGCCGTCTCGCGCCGAGCTACCGGGAAAAATTCCTGGGCTATGCCGAAATCCGCGAAGTCTTCAACATTTCAAAGGTGGGCAAGGTCGCCGGTTGCATGGTGACGGAAGGTCAGATCAAGCGGGGCTGCAAAGTGCGCCTGTTGCGAGACGACGTCGTCATCCACGAAGGTGATCTGTCACAACTCAAACGGTTCAAGGATGATGTCAAAGAGGTGCGGGACGGCTATGAATGCGGTGCGGCCTTCGCAAACTATCAGGACATCCAAATCGGTGACCGCATCGAGTGTTTCGAACTCGAAGAAGTAGCCACCGAACTTTAACGCAATCCCGGCGCCGCCATTTGGGTGCCGGATAATGGGACGATTTCATGTCAAAAGGCCGAACCAAAGCGCCAAGTCAGCGGCAACTGCGCGTTGGCGAAACCCTGCGTCACGCTCTGGCCGACATTCTCGAGCGGGAAACCTTTCAGGACCCGGCGCTTGCTGATGTCACTTTGACCGTGACCGAGGTTGAATCCAGCCCCGATTTGAAACAGGCCACGGTCTTTATCACCCGCCTCGGCGGCGGCGACATGGCCGACATTCTCGAGGGTTTGGGCCGGGTCAAATCATTCCTGAGACGGGAAACAGGACGCCGGGTGCGTCTGCGCCATGTTCCCGACCTCACCTTCAAAGCGGACACCACGTTCGACCAGGCGGACGCCATAGAGTCTTTGCTGCACCGACCCGGGGTGGCCCGTGATCTACAGCCCGGCGACGATGACGGCCATGGCGCGTAAGACGCGGGGCCAGAACATTCACGGGTGGCTTGCCCTTGATAAGCCGGCTGGACTGACGTCGACGCAAGCTCTGGGCCGGGCACGCCGGGCGCTTGACGCCAACAAGGCAGGACACGGCGGCACGCTTGATCCGCTGGCCACGGGGATTTTGCCCATCGCATTTGGTGAAGCGACCAAGACCGTGTCCTTCGCCATGGAGGGTAAAAAAAGCTACACATTCGAAGTGGCTTGGGGCGAGTCCACCGACACCGATGACCGGGAAGGGACCGTGACGGCTGAGTCTTCGTCGCGGCCAACCCTTGGCGATATCGAGGCTCAGCTGGCCCAGTTCATCGGGGATATCGCACAAGTTCCGCCCCTGTATTCGGCCATCAAAGTGGATGGCAAGCGCGCCTATGATTTGGCCCGGGCCAATCAGACCGTCACGCTGGAGCCCCGCCAGGTTCACATCAGCCGTTTTAAAATCAGCCGCGATCTGGGCCCGGATCGCACTGAGTTTGTCCTGGACTGCGGCAAGGGCACTTACGTGCGCGCCCTGGTGCGTGATCTCGCAGAAGCCTTGGGAGCCTGCGGCCATATGGCAGAATTGCGCCGCACCCGTTCGGGGCCGTTCACAGAGGAGATGGCAATTTCGCTGGATAAACTGGAGGCGTTGGGGCATAAAGCCGCCGGCGCCGAGGCCCTTCATCCCGTCGCGACCGTGCTGGACGACATCCCGGCACTGGCCTTGACGGAGGAAGAGGCCCACCGCTTACGCCACGGTCAGTCCGTTTCGTTGTTTGCCGTGGCACGCCGCTCTCCCATAAGCGGACTTTCGTCTGGCACAGCCGTGCAGGCTGTGTGTGGGGACCGGCTTATTGCGGTGGCCACAATCGCGGACGGGTTGGTGAAACCCAAACGCGTCTTAAACCTATAACGACGTTTAGGAGCACACGATGTCGATAACTGCAGAGCGCAAGCAGACGCTCATCAAGGAGTATGCCACCAAAGAAGGCGATACAGGATCGCCAGAGGTTCAGGTGGCCATCCTCAGCGAAAGAATCAAGAACCTCACTGATCATTTGAAAACTCATGCTAAAGACAACCATTCCCGGCGGGGACTCCTGATGATGGTTGGGCAACGCCGCCGCATGCTTGATTACCTCAAAGGTAAATCCCAAGAGCGTTACGAAACGTTGATCAAGAGCTTGGGACTCAGGCGGTAAGGGTTTGGATCACCCATACGCGCACTTACGAATGGTCCGGCCTGCCGAAGTCGGAATCATCAGCGGTCGGTTCCGGATGAGCCGGGACCGGTGGACGCTGTATGCCGACGTGCAGCGGTCGGCGGGCCAATTGGAAATCTCACGACACCGCTGCCTGTAGGAGACCGATTTCTCTTTCCCACAAGAAAGGGAGTGCACACTTGGTGCCGGTCTGAAGGAAAAGGAAAAGACTAAATGTCTATGTTCAAAGTTTACCGCAAGGAAATCGAATGGGGCGGACGCACGTTAGTATTGGAAACCGGAAAAATGGCTCGTCAGGCCAATGGAGCCGTTGTCGCCACCTATGGAGAAACATCCGTTTTATGCACGGCCGTTGGAGAACGGTCACCGAAACCGGGTCTCGATTTTTTCCCGCTGACGGTCAATTACCAGGAAAAGACCTTCGCCGCCGGTAAAATTCCGGGCGGCTTCTTCAAACGGGAAGGCCGGCCCACCGAAAAGGAAACCCTGACCTCCCGTTTGATCGACCGGCCCATCCGACCGTTGTTCCATGAAAGCTACCGCAACGAAACGCAGGTTATCTGCACGGTGCTTTCCCATGATCTCGAAAACGATCCAGACATTGTTGCCATGGTCGGCGCCTCAGCCGCGTTGACCATCTCCGGCATTCCCTTTTTGGGCCCCATTGCGGCGGCCCGTGTCGGCTACAAGGACGGTCAGTACATTCTCAATCCGGCTATGGACTCCATTGATGAGTCGGACCTGGACCTGGTCGTCGCCGGCACGCGGGACGGTGTGCTGATGGTGGAGAGTGAAGCTCATGAGCTTTCCGAAGAGGTCATGCTCGGAGCCGTCACCTACGGCCATGAACAAATGCAAACGGTCATCGCCGGTATCATCAATCTGGCCGAGCAATGCGCCAAAGAACCCTTTGAACTACCGGAACCGGCGCCGGAATTGGCGGTGGTCAAGGACAAGTTCACGGCTTTTGGTTCGGATTTGGAAGCGGCCTACCAGATTCAAGTGAAACAGGACCGTCAGGATGCCATCGCCGCAGTCCACGATAAGGCGGTGGAAAGCCTGGGCGAGAACGAAGAGGAACTGGCCGTCGCCAGCAAAGTATTCAAGACCATGGAAAAGGACATCGTCCGCGGTCAAATCCTCAAAACCGGCAAGCGTATTGATGAACGGACAACGTCCGATGTGCGTCAGATTGAATCGGAAGTGGGTGTCCTGCCGCGCGCCCATGGCTCGGCCCTGTTCACCCGCGGCGAAACCCAAGCCTTGGTTACCGCTACCCTTGGTACCGGACAGGACGAGCAGATCATCGACGCCTTAGAAGGCGAATACCGGCAGCATTTCATGCTGCATTACAACTTTCCGCCCTTTTCCGTCGGGGAAACCGGCCGCATGCTCGGTGCCGGTCGTCGCGAAATCGGCCACGGTAAACTGGCTTGGCGTGCAGTTCGGCCATTGCTGCCGGAAAAAGAAGTCTTTCCCTATACCTTGCGTGTGGTCTCGGAGATCACCGAGTCCAACGGCTCCTCTTCCATGGCCACGGTTTGCGGAACGTCCCTCGCTTTGATGGACGCCGGCGTGCCCATACAACGGCCCATCGCCGGCATCGCCATGGGCCTGATCAAGGAAGGCGATGACTTTGCCGTCCTGTCCGACATCCTCGGTGATGAAGATCACCTGGGCGATATGGATTTCAAAGTCGCGGGAACGGATCAGGGCATCACGTCTTTACAGATGGATATAAAGATCACATCCATCACCCGCGAGATCATGGACATAGCCTTGAAGCAGGCCAAGGACGGGCGCCTACACATTCTTGGTGAAATGGGCAAGGCGATGTCCACCTCCCGTGACCAAGTGGCCAGTCATGCACCGCGCATCACCACCCTGACCGTGCCCAAAGACAAGATTAGAGACATCATTGGCACCGGCGGTAAAGTGATCCGCGAAATACAGGAAGAGACCGGTTGCAAGATCGATATCGAAGACGACGGCACCGTCAAGGTCGCATCCTCCGATCAGGCCGCCACGGACGATGCGGTGAAGCGTATACGGGATATCGTCGCGGAACCGGAAATCGGTACCATCTATACCGGCAAAGTGGTCAAGCTCATGGACTTCGGCGCCTTCGTCAATTTCCTCGGCAAGCGGGATGGTCTGGTGCACATTTCCGAATTGGCGCCTTACCGGGTCAACCAAGTGTCCGACATCGTCAAGGAAGGCGACATGGTCAAGGTGAAGTGCTTGGCCGTTGACGACAGGGGCAAGGTCAAACTGTCCATGAAGCGGGTCGATCAGGAAACCGGCGAAGACATCGACGGCAAAGAAAAAGAAAAACAAAAAGCGGAAGAAAAACAAGCCAAGGAGCCGGCACAGGCGGAAGGCTGAGTCAGCACCGTTGTCTGACTGTCCATGACTTTGCTTCCACGTGTGGTGGGCCATCGCGGCGCGCCCCAACTGGCGCCGGAAAATACCTTGGCGTCTTTCCGGGCAGCCGCGGCGACAGGCATCAAAGCGGTTGAGTTTGATGTGGCGCTGACCTTCGACTCCCGGCCGGTGGTCATTCATGACACCAGTCTTGAACGGACCACCGACGGCACTGGCCTGCTTTCGGAAAATACACTCGAAGCCATTAGCGGCTTGGATGCAGGGTCGTGGTTTGATCCTTCCTTTGCCGGAGAAGTGATTCCCACTTTGGAAGAAACCATCGACTTGCTCGACGCTCTAGGCCTAAGCGCGGATATGGAACTCAAACCCGACCCGGGCCGGGAAGTGGAAACGGCGGAAGTAGTCTTGCAAGTGGCACAGACCTGCTGGCCTGAGGATAAAACGCCGCCGGTGATTACCAGTTTCTCCCGCGTTGCATTGGCCGCCGCCAAGGATTGCGTACCGACCTGGCCGCGTGGATTGTGCTTTGAACTTCTACCGGAGGATTGGAAGGAGGCGTCCGAAAGTTTGGACATCGCTCTTATGTGTCCTAACGCTGACCGCCTAACGGCTGATCAGTGCGCCACCATGACTGCGGCGGGATATGAAGTGATGGCGTGGACGGTCAACGATGAAGACAAGGCTAATGCGCTGATTCAGTGGGGTGTCACCAGCCTTTGTACCGATACGCCGCAAACCTTACGGGCCGCAATGGCGCGGCATGATTTGGTTTAATGCCTAGAAGTCACTATATTCCGGGCAGCTTCGGGCGCATTCGCGCACGGCGCTCGGTCGGTTGGAACGAGAGGACGTGACGTGAAAGCACTCAATCCAATCATGATTTCTGGAAAAGAAGTGCTGCCCCTTATTGAAGGGGGCAAGGGCGTCAGTGTTTCGACCGGTGTCAGCTCCGGTGCATGGGCCAAAGAAGGGGGCATCGGAACTTTCTCGGGAGTCAATGCGGATTCCTTTACCGAAGACGGTACCATCATTCCGCAGGTGTATCACGGCCGCACCCGCAAAGACCGGCATGAAGAGTTGGTCAAGTATGCGATCGAAGGCGGCATTGCCCAGGCGCAGATTGCCCATGAGTCCCGCGATGGCGAAGGCCGGTTGCACGTCAATATTTTGTGGGAAATGGGCGGAGCCGAACGGGTTCTGCATGGGATCATGGAAAAGTGCCGGGATCTCATTCACGGTGTCACTTGCGGTGCCGGCATGCCCTATCGTCTGGCAGAAATCGCAACTCAATACGGTATCTACTACTACCCGATCATTTCATCGGCCCGTGCGTTCCGCGCCCTTTGGAAACGTGCCTATCACAAGTTTGCCGAACTCCTCGGCGGTGTGGTCTACGAAGACCCTTGGCTGGCTGGAGGTCACAACGGCCTGTCCAATTCAGAAGATCCTAAATCGCCGGAAGATCCTTATCCGCGCGTGGTGGCCTTGAGAAAAGTGATGAACGACGCCGGTTTGGACCAAGTGCCGATCGTTATGGCCGGAGGCGTTTGGTGGCTCAGTGAATGGGAAGATTGGCTCGACAATCCGGAAGTCGGACCGGTGTGTTTTCAGTTCGGCACAAGACCGTTACTGACTCACGAAAGTCCGATCTCCGATCAATGGAAAAAGAGATTGCTTGATTTAAAGCCGGGTGACGTGTTGCTGCACCGGTTCAGCCCCACTGGCTTTTATTCGTCGGCGGTCAAAAACGAATTCATTGAAGAACTTGTTGAGAGGTCGGAACATCAAATCGCTTTTTCCCCAGAGCCGGTCGGCGCCCACGACACGGCCTTTGGTGTTGGTGCCCGCAAACGAGAAGTCTTTATTACGGCAGAGGACAAAGTGCGTGCTGAGACTTGGGTTGCGGAAGGCCGCACGGATGCGCTGAAAACGCCGGACTCGACTCTCATTTTTGTCACCCCGGAAAAGGCGGAAGAGATCCGCCAAGATCAAATCGCCTGCATGGGGTGCCTATCGGCTTGTCAGTTTTCCAACTGGGCAGAAAACGAAAAGAACACCACCGGCCGTAAAACCGACCCACGGTCTTTCTGTATACAAAAAACTTTGCAGAACATCGTTCACGATGGCGAGGTCAATGCAGAGTTGATGTTTGCCGGTCACAATGCCTACCGGTTTGCCCAGGACCCTTGGTACAAGGATGGCTTCATTCCGTCCGTCAAAGAGCTGATGGATCGCATTAAGACCGGTTGGTAAGACGGTGCGCGTCAGGCGCCGCTGGTCTTTTCGATCTTTTCAAATTCCCTGACCAGCAACGCATAGATCACGCTCGACCAGTACCGGTCTCCCGACCGGTAGTGTTCCCGCAAAAGACCTTCGCGGGCCATACCCAGTTTTTGCATGACCCGGATGGATGCCTTGTTTTCCGGTGCGCATTGGCCGGCGATGCGATGAAGATTGAAGGTCTTAAATCCGGCATCGATGAGGGCCCGGGCAATCTCCGTTCCGTAGCCTTTTTTCCAATGTTGAGGGGCGACACCGAAACCGATCTCACCCTGGCCGTGACCAGGCGGAATCACTTTTAAGACCCCTTCTCCGATCAGCTCGTTGGATTTGTTGTCGGTGACGGCAAGGTAGTAATTAATCCTTGGCGTTATGTTTTGTTCACGCACGGCCCATTGGATGAGTGCTTTTACCCGCTCTTCCGACGGCGGTTCCCCGGCCTGAAATTTCCAAAAGGACGGGTCTTTGACGTAGGCGTAAACAGCGGGCCAATCCTCATCGACGTACTCGCGAATCAGCAGACGGCGGGTCTTGAGGGGAAGAGCCAAGCTTGGACTTGTCACAGACGGATCAGTCATGACCGAAGAGTATGGTGGAGTGTAATAGAGAGCAACGGCGGAACAGGACGTCTTCAGTCACGTGTCCAATGACGTGGGCGGTCATCGCGTGAGATGGCGCGCAATGAAACCGTCGATGGCGGTTGAATCGAGCCCCTGACCTTCCAGTTCACTTCGAATGGCATTGAGATTCACATTAGCGTAGTTGTGAACACTGACCCGATCACCGGTGTCACCAAGGTCGCTGATCTGGAAATCAAAGTCGAAGGCATCACTTTTGAAAATCTCGTACTGCAGAACCTGATCGATCTCATTGCTTGGGGTGAAGGTTAAAATTCGGGGTTTGTGGGTGTAGAGATCCTGCGGCGCTAGGTCACAGCTGGCGGCGAGAATGAGTTCATCACCGGGTTGGCATGTACGGGCGGCCGCGCCATTGAGAATGCAGCAGCGCGACCCTGGTTCGCCGTAGATCACATAGGTGGTCAAACGGGCGCCGGAATTCTTGTTCCAGACGTCGACAAATTCGGTGGGATGCAGACCGGCCTCGGCGCAGTGGTTGGGATCGAGGGTAATGGAGCCGTGATAATGCAGGTCGGCCTCGGTTACCCGCAGGCCATGAAGCTTGGCCCGTAACACTCTGATCACGGCAGCGTCCTCTTTGACGGGGGTGGAAAAACGGGGCGCACCATAAACCTTTTGCCGCCGAGGACAAGCGGGCTTTGACCCCTTCAAACCCGTGGGTCTTGCCCGTCGGCGGGCTTAGAGTCTGGCCGGAAAAGAATCGTTTATTTTCATAACCTTGCTAGTCTACGGATGAAGACTTGGATGCTGGCGATCAGGAGCCAGGCAAGGGCGCTCTCGACGGTCGCCTTGAAGTCCTTCGCAAGGCGGCGGCTGCGCCCGAACCATGCGAAGGTGCGTTCGACCACCCAACGGCGCGGCAGCGCAACGAAGCCGTCCGCCTTGTCGTTGCGCCTGACGATCTCCAGCGCCCAGTCGCCGATCTTCTTCAGCGCCCCGGCCAGCTTAGGGCCGGCGTAAGCGCCGTCGGCGAAGATATGGCCGACCCCGGGAAACCACGCCCCCACCTCGGCGAGCAGCGACGGCGCACCGTCGCGATCCTGGATGTCAGCCTCGTGGACCACGGCACCGAGCAACCGCCCGCCAGTGTCCACCACGATATGGCGCTTGCGGCCCATCACCTTCTTACCCGCGTCAAACCCGCGCGGACCTCCGCTTTCCGTGGTCTTCACCGACTGGCTGTCGATCACCCCGGCAGTCGCGGCAGCGGCCCGCCCCTCGGCCTCGCGGGTGCGCGCCAGAAGCGCCCGGTTGACCTCCTGCCACGTCCCGTCGTCGCGCCACTTGTAGAAATAGTACTGAACCGAGCTGCGCGGCGGAAACTCGCCGGGCAGCATGCGCCACTGGCAGCCGCTGCGGGCCATGTACAGGATCGCGGTCATCACTTCCCGCATATCCGTCTTGCGCGGGCGGCCCAGAGCCCTTGCGGGCGGCATATGGGGTTCGATCACGCACCATTCGGTATCGCTCAGATCGCTTGCGTAGCGGTGCGCCTCGCGCTCATATTTCTCACGAGTGGCGTCAGTCCACATCTTGTTATCCTCCTTGCTGGCGAACACAACAAGGGAATCACAAGGGACTGATTCCACTCAATTCTTTTTCGGTCAGGCTCTTAGACCGTAAAGTGGAGCGGAGGGGAACATAATATGAACATGCAGATTACCCGCCGGCGGACAACGGCTCTTCGCTATACGGACCCGGCGGCCATCACCGCCGGTGTCACCCGCGGGGTCTGCCGCTGGCTTGCAAATCTCGGCTACGCCGCTCTGACAGAATTTAAGTTGGGCAATGGCCGGCGGGCCGACGTGGCGGGTCTTTCCCCGGAGGGGCGAATCGTCATGATCGAAGTGAAAAGCACGGTGCAGGACTTTCGGGCCGACGATAAATGGCTCGACTATGTGCCTTACTGCGACGGGTTTTCCTTCGCCGTCCCTGACAGTTTTCCGCTCAACATTTTACCCGAAACCTGTGGGATCCTTGTCGCAGATCGTCATGGGGCAACCGTGATTCGACCAGCCGTATATCACCGCCTGCACCCAGCTCGGCGGAAGGCATTGACCTTGCGGTTCGCCCATGCAGCGGGACAGCGATTGGCCAATGTGATGGATCCGCGGGTGTAGAAATCTTATTTGTAGTCAGGCGTTGGTTACTTTTAACCGCAGCGTAGATTAATGATGCGATTGTCGTCGTCGAGATCAATGTTCAAACGTGACGGCACGTAATCCATGGTTCCCCTAGCGCCGGGAGGGAAAACGCGGTAAGGCGGCGTCAAGCTTTCTTCCCGCAAATACTGCCCTCTTGATGGCACACGGCCCCCAGTTGGCACGAACGTCATGCCCATGGCGGGAACCAAAACATGACCGCGGCAGTCCACCAATGTTTCAGGCCGGACTGGACCGGATTGCTGGGTGGCACTCGGCGCCATTGGTGCCATTTGCGTGGACATGGATGGAGCAGTATCCGAGCCTGAGGGTTCGAAATCGGGAAAGAATTGTCCCATGGCGCCGCACCCCGAAAGAAAAAGCGAACAGGTCAGAAGAGAAAAAATTGATCTCATGAATTCACCCCTTCTTTGCAGCATCGATAGTGGCGGTTGTGGAGAAGGCCTCAACCAACTCCGCCAGAATAACACGACCACCCGCCGCTTCCACGATATCTGCGCCGACGACATCATCTTTTGCATAGTCCGCGCCTTTGATGAGAACGTCTGGTTGAATGGCTTCAATCAGTTTTATGGGCGTATCTTCATCGAAAACCACGACAAGATCGACGTTTTCCATGGAGGCTATGACGGCCGCTCGCGCGGCCTCGGTTTGGACGGGGCGGCCTTCGCCTTTAAGACGGGTCACCGACGCATCTGAGTTGAGGCCTACGACCAGCCGGTCACTGGCCGCTTTTGCCTGCGACAGTAGGGAGATATGGCCCGGATGAACAAGATCAAAACACCCGTTGGTGAACCCCACCTGATTTCCATCGGCACGCCACATGGCTGCGCGGGTCGCCGCCGTTGTCATGTCAACCACTTTGGCTTCAGCGGTGGAAAGGTCCCGGCGCAAGAGGCCCGCAGCCAATTCCCGTGCGCTGACCACCGCCGTCCCGCGGCGCATGACAACCAGCCCGGCAGCGGCATTGGCCAGCCGGGCGCTGTCGGTCAAAGTCATCCCCGAGGCAAGTGCCAGCCCAAGAACCGCCACCACCGTATCGCCGGCCCCGGTCACGTCGGAGACCTCGTGAGTCTCAGCAGGCAGATGAGCGATCACGTCCCCTTGTTCGATGAGAGACATACCTTCGGCAGAACGGGTGACCAAGACAGCATCGATAGAGTTGGTTTCCATAACGATCCGGGCAGCGGCAATAAGCTCGTCTTCCGTTTCAACAGTCCGGTTGGAGGCCAAAGCCAATTCTGCCCGGTTGGGCGTGACGACCGTTGCCCCAGCGTAGTGACGGTAATCGCTCCCTTTGGGATCGACGATGACCGGTTTGCCGGCACTGCGCGCACGCTCAATCACGTTTTGAGCCAAAGCCGGAGTCACGACACCTTTACCGTAGTCAGACAACAGAACGACATCTGCTTTTTCGATTTCGCGGTCCAAGGATGCCTTTAAGTCGTCTTCATCGGTTTCTGTGACAGGAGCGATGGTCTCCCTGTCGGCCCGCAAGAGATGATGACCGTCTGCGGAAAAGAAACGGTTTTTGATTGTTGTCTCGCGCTCGGCCGTCACCCGTAAAAAAGGTTCGATAGACGTATAGTCACTGAGCAGGGTGGTCACCTCCTTGCCGGCACGGTCCGAACCGATTACGGAAAAGAAGGCAATAGAGGCCCCTAAGGATGACGCATTGCGGGCAACATTACCGGAGCCACCCAGTTGTGAGAATTCGTTGGTGATTCTGACAACAGGAACAGGCGCTTCGGGAGAAATGCGCTGCACGTCTCCGTAGATAAAGCGGTCGATCATGACGTCGCCGACACAAACGAGACGTCTTCCCTTAAAACGGCTGATATGGTGGGACAGGTCGGAAGAATCGTGGCTCATACGGGTCTGCTAAACTCTAGACGTCAAGAAACGACTTGAAGAAATGGACCGTCTTCTCCAGGCCGGCCTCAAGGGGAACCGTTGGCTGCCAATCCAACGTGTCCTTTGCCAAAGAGATATCGGGGCGCCGACGAACGGGATCATCTTCCGGCATGGGATGGTGAGTTATCTTTGACCGCGATTTGGTGAAACCGATGATGAGTTCTGCCAGTTCCAAGATTGTCGTTTCGTCGGGATTGCCGAGATTGACCGGTCCGGTAAAGGCGTCTGGCGTGTTCATCAGTTTGATCATGCCATCGACGAGATCATCCACATAACAGAACGAGCGGGTCTGACTACCGTCTCCATATATGGTGATGTCTTCGCCCTTTAAGGCTTGAACAATAAAGTTGGAGACCACGCGGCCGTCGTTGGGCAGCATGCGGGGACCATAGGTATTGAAGATACGGGCGACTTTGATGCCCAAACCGTGCTGCCGGTAATAGTCAAAAAACAAGGTTTCGGCACAGCGCTTGCCCTCGTCGTAACAGGCCCGTGGGCCGATGGGATTGACGTTGCCATTGTAGCTCTCAACCTGAGGGTGACACTCTGGGTCGCCGTAAACTTCACTGGTAGATGCCTGAAGAATTTTCGCTTTGGTCCGCTTAGCCAGACCGAGCATGTTTATGGCGCCATGCACACTGGTCTTGGTGGTCTGCACCGGGTCGAACTGGTAGTGCACCGGCGAAGCCGGACAAGCCAGGTTATAGATTTCGTCAGTTTCCACATACAACGGGAAGGTGACGTCGTGGTGCAGAAGCTCGAAGCCGGGTCTGTCACCGAGGTGTGCGACATTGTGCCGCCGTCCGGTGAAATAGTTATCCACACAAAGAATCTCATGATTCTCCGCGACCAGATGCTCGCAAAGATGCGAACCGATGAATCCGGCCCCGCCAGTCACCAATATGCGTTTCACCAGGATTCCCCTCGCCCTAGCGGCGGCACCTACCGCCGGAATTTCAACCAACCGTATTCCTTAACCTTTTCCAAATGGTTACCATGGTACGGCCTCACTGGACGAGAGGGGTCGCGGTATGGCTCATTTCTAGGCCGCCGACGGGGACGATAGAAAGGAAGACGGCGGCATAGGCGTCGGTTGGAGTATATGCAGCAAAATACCGCGTATCAGGAAAATCTGCTGTGTGACACCATCGATCGGATGCGGCGCAATCCAGAAGGCCGCAAGGTCGTCCACCTCAAACTCTCAAAATTGATGCCGGCCAATCGAACGGCGGTAAAAATCAAGATTGTTTCCCGCATGTTCGGCAATTTGGAAAGCGGCATGCATGTTCAGGTCTTTCCACTCGTCAATCAGGATTTGGCCTTGACCGTGAACGCGGGCGCGCAGAGGGACGTGAACTCCATTTGCAATCGTATCCGCACTTTGTTCAGCGATGATCCGATTACCTTTACCCAGGATCCCTCGGGCATTGATCCGTTTGTCATGTGGTATGACCTTGAAGTTGATTCGGCCATGGCGATGAACTTGGCTCAGGAATTAAGAGCCGAGGCCACCAATTTACTTTCGCAACCGCCGAAACCCAAACCGCCGCCGCCCATGTCACCCATGTAGTTGGATGTTGTTCAAAAACAGCTGGCGGCGGCAAACATCGTTCCATTTGTCAAAGATCAGGTAGCCATGCGGGTTGATCCGGGGTCATCGGATGCATCCATTGAGTTTTATGAATTCTTCCTCTCGGTCGGAGACTTGCAGAAAACCATTGCACAGGGCATCAACATTTTCGGCGACCGTTGGTTGTTCCAGGATCTCAGTAGAACCATGGATTTGCGGATGCTGGAGGTTGTTGTTCGCGCCCCCCACGCGCGAAACGCACCGACCATCAGTCTTAATCTCAATTTGGAAACGGTCACCACACCGGCATTTGCTGCCTTTCTGGAACGGATGCCCGAAGGGCAGAAGATTATTGTCGAGATTCAAGCAATCGACGTCCTTGCGGGTATCCGCAATTATTACGAAGTGCATGAAGTGCTTTCCGGTCTTGGCCATTCACTTTTGATCGATGGGTTGAGTCCGACCATGCTACAGATGCTGGATGTGCCGCGGCTGCAGCCGGACTACGCCAAGATCATGTGGGCACAGGAATTCATCGACACCTTGCACCCTGACAGCAATAACTCAGCAACGGCCATGATTAACGAAGTTGGTGCACACAAAGTCGTGCTCGCTCGATGCGACTCTCAAGCCGCCATGGCGTGGGGTCTCCAATCGGGCATCAGAGTCTATCAAGGCTATTTTTTGGATTCCTTTGGTAAGCCGGAGCGAGGATGACGGCATGTTGACGGGCTACGGGTATACGGTGAAGTCATGAGTGAAGCTGAAGCACAAGTCCCGGCAGCGCCCGTTGTCCATCCTCTCGGTGACAGCCATGAATCGAAACTGCTGGAAGATTTGCGCGGATTGGATCCTGGGGCTCGCAACCGTGGTGTCATTCGGGTTCATTTGTCCCGCCTACAGCCGGAGAACCGTGAGGAGGATGACCTTCTTAGCGCGGAAACATCATTTGAAGACCTAAGAGCCTGACCGAAAAAGAATTGAGTGGAATCAGTCCCTTGTGATTCCCTTGTTGTGTTCGCCAGCAAGGAGGATAACAAGATGTGGACTGACGCCACTCGTGAGAAATATGAGCGCGAGGCGCACCGCTACGCAAGCGATCTGAGCGATACCGAATGGTGCGTGATCGAACCCCATATGCCGCCCGCAAGGGCTCTGGGCCGCCCGCGCAAGACGGATATGCGGGAAGTGATGACCGCGATCCTGTACATGGCCCGCAGCGGCTGCCAGTGGCGCATGCTGCCCGGCGAGTTTCCGCCGCGCAGCTCGGTTCAGTACTATTTCTACAAGTGGCGCGACGACGGGACGTGGCAGGAGGTCAACCGGGCGCTTCTGGCGCGCACCCGCGAGGCCGAGGGGCGGGCCGCTGCCGCGACTGCCGGGGTGATCGACAGCCAGTCGGTGAAGACCACGGAAAGCGGAGGTCCGCGCGGGTTTGACGCGGGTAAGAAGGTGATGGGCCGCAAGCGCCATATCGTGGTGGACACTGGCGGGCGGTTGCTCGGTGCCGTGGTCCACGAGGCTGACATCCAGGATCGCGACGGTGCGCCGTCGCTGCTCGCCGAGGTGGGGGCGTGGTTTCCCGGGGTCGGCCATATCTTCGCCGACGGCGCTTACGCCGGCCCTAAGCTGGCCGGGGCGCTGAAGAAGATCGGCGACTGGGCGCTGGAGATCGTCAGGCGCAACGACAAGGCGGACGGCTTCGTTGCGCTGCCGCGCCGTTGGGTGGTCGAACGCACCTTCGCATGGTTCGGGCGCAGCCGCCGCCTTGCGAAGGACTTCAAGGCGACCGTCGAGAGCGCCCTTGCCTGGCTCCTGATCGCCAGCATCCAAGTCTTCATCCGTAGACTAGCAAGGTTATGAAAATAAACGATTCTTTTCCGGCCAGACTCTAACACGCACGCGCAGCGCATGGCTTTACCGGTTACGCAATACAGACATCATGGTCATATTTGAGAAATCGGAAACGGAGTCAGTAGAAAAGTCCATCGTCAAGCTGCTTAAGCTGTGGAGCAATGATCCGCTGATGAAGCGGTTCAAAACGGATCCACACAAGAACCGGCTGGCAAGCTGGTTCGATATGGCAGAGGACTACGACAAACTCCTCGCCTTTGCGGAACGGCAAGCGGCATCCCGGGGCTCTCAACGGAAGAAAAGAACGCTGCAAGAATTGATAAACGAGAAAGAAGCCTTGCGGCAGAAATCAGAACGGGGTCACCCATTGACCCCGGCCGAACTGGCCCGCATCGAAGAAGCCTTGTCGCGGGTCGACCTGTCGAGCCATTCCCGCCGTCAGCCGGTATGTGCGTTTGTCGAAGACAATCAGCCCGAAGTGGTCTTCACCGAATTGTTTGTCTCTATCA
This sequence comes from Rhodospirillaceae bacterium, assembly GCA_965207985.1. Taxonomy (GTDB): domain Bacteria; phylum Pseudomonadota; class Alphaproteobacteria; order Rhodospirillales; family Rhodospirillaceae; genus CBDBND01. The sequence continues at coordinate 332,450 of CBDBND010000035.1, forward strand.
GGGACTTGCGGGAAACGCTGATGCCGAATACGGACATGACCGCCAACCTGTGGCTATTCCAGCGGCTCACCCAAACCCTCGACCGCCGTGTGCTGGCACAGCTTTCGAGGCGGGACGACCGGACGCTGATGCGGGAAGGATTCAGCATCAATCTCAATGTCGGCACCATCATGTCGGAAGAGTTTTTGAATTTCGACAGTGATATCAATCCAACAACTCACGAGACTGTTCTCGAACTTCGCATTGAAGATATTTTTGCCGATCCCAACGCATTTGCCTTTGCCCGTGACTTTCTCTACGAGCGCGGATACCGCATTTGCATAGACGGCCTGAATCTGGACAACTTCCCCTTTGCCGATCCCACGCGCATGGGCGTGACCTATGGCAAGCTGGGCTGGACCAGTGAACTTTCCGGCATGGTCGGCACCCAGCACGGCGAAGAACTCAAGGCCATGATCATGATGCGCAAGAGGGGCAGAACAATCCTTTCCCGGTGTGACTCGGAGGCGGCGATCAAAGTCGGTCGGCAACTGGGTATAACGCTGTTTCAAGGCCGGTATATCGATGGCCTCGTCCGCGAACGCTATTGATCCATTGAATGATAGTTGGCTGATTATTGAACACAGGCCATCAAGGCCGTTGCTCCCGGCCCCGGGTTCAGGCTAAATACGGCTAACAATCAGGTGCTATGCGGTGTGGTTAACGCCTCTCACCGCAGCCACAAAATCGACTCAAATGGGACGGACACTCTCTTCTGACGAAAGTCAAAAGAGTAGAACTGATTCTGACCAGAACGTAACGAACTACACCGTAAAGAGGGCTTTTTGTCGTGACCACGCGTTTCCTGGCCGTTTGGGCCATGACCATCTCGGTTTTTTTCGGTAGCACACCAACATACGCAGACGACGCGATGGATGCCCGGCACGTCATTGATGCCGCCTCCATCGCCGTTGAGCGGGTTCGCGCCGAACACCAGCCCGAAAATCGATTGACGTCGCTGATGTTGCGGGCTCGCGGTGTTCTCGTCATTCCGTCTTACTACAAAGCAGGCTTTATCGCAGGCGGGAGCTATGGAGACGGCGTATTGCTCAAACGGCAACGGGACGGCTCTTTCGGTGATCCCGCATTTTACCGCATGACCTCTCTATCCCTCGGATTACAGGCCGGCATGCAGTCCGCGGAAATCATCTTCATCATTCTCACCGACAAAGGCTTGCAGGCAATCTTGAAGGACGAGTTCAAGATCGGAGCCAACGTGGGCATCAGTGTCGGCTCTGTTGGCGCAGGGGCCGAAGCCGCGACAACCACCAACATTGGCAATGACATTGTTGCTTATTCCCTGAATGCCGGACTGTTTGCTGGCGGCAGTATTGAGGGCGGCGTGATCAAGCCGCGCAAAGACTGGAATGCTGCCGTGTATGGTGTCGGGTATGATCAACCCGTCGTCATTGTCGATCGCAATCAATTACTCTATGCGGACGATTTGAAACGGGTACTGATGGCTGAACTTTACGCCGAACCACCGCAGATCAATTGAGTGAAAACGCGTCATCATCAGACGTGACAGGAACCTTGCCCGATCGTGAGGCTATGGCTCTGCTGTCCCGCGTGTTTCTAATCGTTGCCATTGCCTTCGGCACGGCCCTAATTACATGTTTATCTGCATTGCCCAATGCTTCAGACAAACCGGAACTGATCGATCTCTATATTATGGTGATCCGGTTTTCGCTCAGTGGGTTGATCGGCGCGTTCCTTTGGTACGTGCCCATGGTCGCCCGGTTGCGTATTCAGGCAGGCACTGTGTTGACAAAGTCGGTTCGTTGGACCCTCTCGGGCATTTCCACTGTTGGTGCATTCAAGTTGCTCTTGGTGTTTGTCCGGATCGTCACCAACGGGATTGAACTCATCGGCCCCATCGCCGCGAGATACGGATCGATGGGTTAACTGCTAAAACTGGGCGGCTTCAAATGTGGTCGGGGCTGAATCAATGGTTCCGGTTCCGTCGCGGGTGACTTCCAGAATGGCAAAGCCCCGCTCCGACAGTCCGGTGGGGAGCAGGCGGAAGACGCCATCCACGCCTGCAAACCCGCTGGGGGACGCAAGAGCGGCCGAACTGAACGGCTGATCCTGCCGGGTACGGCCGAGAATGGCGGCCAAGGCCACGGCGTCATAACCGTGGGTGGCGATGGCGGGGGGAACCTGCCCATAGAGACTTTGATACCGGGCATAGAAAACGGCATTGGCCTCCGGAGAGGGGGCGGGGTACCAGCCGCCGACCAAGGCGGGTTCTCTGCCGAGACCGGGGGCGTGCCACAGCAAGGTTCCCAACAGCTGAACCCGGGCGGGATCGACATCGTAAAACGGCAGCAGAGCCGCCACCTCCGTCAACCGGCCCCCCTGTTCTGGCAATAGCACCGCATCGAACGGCACTTCGCCGATGGTATCGAGCCGTTCCAAGCGCTGTAACGCAGATCTGGAAACGGCATCGTTGCGGGATTGCAGCGCCGCCCGTTGGGCGAGCAGAGCATTGTGCCGGCGGTCGTATTCTGCAAAGGCGCGGACGACATCATCCAAATCGGAACCCGATGCGTCGTAATAGGCAACGCGGGCGAGAAACCCTCCGGTCTGCAACAGGATTTGATTAAGCGCATCGACCACCGTTTCGCCGTAAGGGGTTGCCGGTGCGAGAACCGCAAACCGTTCGATGCCTTGGGCGCGGCTAAAGGAAATAATACGCCGCACCTGTTCGTGGACGAGGAATCCCATGACAAACACGCCGGGTGCGGTAACGGTGGGGTCCGTGGTAAAGGGCACGACGTTGATTCCGGCAGCCCGGGCCTGAGGGATAACCGCCTTGGCCGATGCGGAGAAAACCGGGCCGAGGAGGAGCTGCGCTCCGTGTGCAACCGCCAATGTCGCCGCTTCGATGGCGCCATCGGGCGTACCCTGCGTATCGTAGGGTTGCAGGACAAAGCGGTCGTCACCCACGTCGAACAAAGCCATTTGTGCGGCATTGAGCAGCGATTGACCAATGTCGGCGGATGGACCCGACAAAGGCAGCAACAAGCCGACGCGCACCAGACCAAACGGACCCTGCGCCGGAGTGGGAACGTCTTCCGTCTCATCCACGTCGAAACCGGGAATCAGTTGGGTGCGGCTCAAGGCTGGCAAGTCAGGGGCACGAACGGGAGCGGTCGCAGGGGCTGATACGATCGGTGTTTCGCGCCTAGCGTCAGGCGAGCGGACGGCTATGTCCGTGCTCTCGCACGACGACAACAGAACACCTGCTATACTCAACCATGGCAAAAACCGCCGCACGGTCATCCACCAAATCCCTCAAGACTGAGCGCAAAAGGCAGGTCAGGCGCAAGACGCGCGCCGCCGCCTCCCCTGCTGCGGACGGTACCGTTGGAACTGCGGGAAGGCAACCGGACCTACAAACACAGGAGCAGACGAATCAAGCGTTAGAGTGTGGCCTTTATGTGGTCTCCACACCCATCGGCAATCTCGGTGATATGACCTTCCGGGCGGTGGACATATTGCGGCGCGTCGACCGCATTGCCTGTGAAGACACCCGCCTCACCGGCAAACTGCTCAGGCACTTTAGTCTTTCCACACCAATGCGCAGTTACAACGACCATAACGGCGCGAAGGTGAGACCCGGCCTCCTGAAAGACCTTCAAGACGGCAAGAGCATTGCTTTGGTGTCGGATGCCGGTACGCCTCTTGTTTCTGATCCGGGTTTCAAACTGGTTCAAGCCTGCATAGAGCAGGGTATCGATGTGATCCCCATCCCGGGCGCATCGGCCGTTTTGGCTGGGCTTGTTGTCGCAGGCCTGCCGACAGACAAAGTCTTGTTCTCAGGGTTTCTGCCTGCGAAACACAAAGCCCGCCTTAAAGCGCTGCGGGATCTTTCGGCAATCGATGCCACTTTGGTGTTTTATGAAAGTGGACCGCGATTGCAGGCAGCGTTGTTGGATATGGCCGACAGTTTGGGTCCGCGACAGGCCGCTGTCGGGCGCGAACTGACAAAACTCCATGAATCCATCAGCCGGGGACGGTTGGATGAACTGGCGGAAATGTTCGACGGAAAGCCACCCATAAAAGGGGAGCTTGTTGTCATCGTTGGACCGCCTGAGGGGAAAGGCGCCACGACAGCAGTCGATGCGGAGAAAGCTCTGCGCCAGGCTTTGAAGACCAAGAGTGTTAAAGACGCTGCAGCGGAAGTTGCGGAAGTAACCGGTAAATCACGGCGTGCGCTGTACGCCCAGGCATTGGCACTGACGGAAAAATCCCGTTCGTGACAGCGGACGACAAAAAAGTAGCCGTGCGTCTCGGACGACAGGCGGAATGGCTGTGCCGCCTGGCGCTGCAGGTAAAAGGCTGGCGCATCTTGGCGCACGGCCATCGCGCGCGGCGTGGAACGGGAGCGGGAGAAATCGATCTTATTGCCAAACGCGGACAGGTCGTGGCGTTTGTTGAAGTCAAAGCACGCGCCAATTACGAACAAGGTGTGTTGGCCGTTTCACATGTCCAGCGTGATCGCATCGTCCAGGGCGCGATGGCATTCCTGGCACGAACTCCCGGGCTGAGCTCATGCGATGTCCGGTTTGATGTCATGGTGGTGAGACCGTGGCGCTGGCCGATCCATCTTGCCGACGCGTGGCGGCCAGACGCGTAGCGTTTGCGCATGTCTGCCTGTCCTCTTGCCTGCCTGCCTGACCGCCCGCCTGGCCGATTGACCAGCGATTCCCTTGGGCTAGTGTAGGACCCATGTTTGCAGTGCAAAAACCTACGCGATCATGGGTCGTTTGGCCCTGTGCCGCTCTCGCGCCCATCCTCATGGGCTGCACGCCGTCGGCCTTCGAAGTTGCTTATGGCACCGGGGTCGCCGTTGCCTCCCGCGACAGTGAACCGGCTCTCGTTACGGAAACGGCCAGCGACAGAAAAATCGCCATCGACATTGACCGCGCCTGGCTTGATGCCAGTCTTACACGGTTTTCCGATCTGGATACGACCGTCGATAACGGCATGGTGACCGTATCCGGCACGACCACGAGTAGGGACGATCATATCGAGGCGCTGCGGATCGTTTGGGAGCAACCCGGCGTGGCCGCGGTTCACAGCACTGTATCTTCTGGTGCACCGGAAGCGGATCTTCTCCTTGCAGAGGCTATTCGGTTGCGGCTGTCGAGCGATCCGTCCGTGCACAAGGAAAAGTTCACCGTAGAGGTGGTCGGAAACAACGTCTATGTGCTCGGTCGTGCTCGGTCTCAAGCTGAATTGGACCGCGTTATCCGTCACGCCCGTTCGGTCGGCGATGTCCGGCGAATTGTGTCCATGGTTCTCGTTAACCGAACGGGAGCATGACCATGGATGAGGACCGTTTTGCTGACGTCCGGCTTCTGTTGGAAAGAGGAGATGACAGCTACGACCTCGCCGAGGTGGCCCTGCTGCTGGCTGCCCATGATCTTCCGTCAACGGATCTCGAACCTTACTTTAGTCATCTCAAATCCTTGTATGTGGCTGTCGAAGAACAGGCCGAACGTGACGGATTGGACGACAAATCCGCAACACCGAACCAGATGGCCGCTGTGCTTGCCCACGTCATAAGCGACGTGTTCCGTTACCAAGGCGATGAGGACTCCTATGATGATTTGGACAACGCCAATCTCATCCGTGTCATCGACCGGCGAAAAGGTCTGCCGGTGACCCTCGGCATTCTTTTTATCGCAGCGGCACGGGCACAAGGATGGAATGCGGCAGGTTTGAATTTTCCCGGCCATTTTCTCATCCGTCTGGAAAGTTTAGACGGCAACAGAGTGATTATTGACCCTTTTCATGGCGGCGGAGTGCTTGAAACGCACGACTTAAGAAATCTGCTTAAAGTGGTTTCGGGGCCAACGGAGGAATTGGAATCCCATCACTATAGTACCGTCAGCAACCGGGACATTCTCATGCGCCTGCAAAATAACATCAAAACGCGCCGGCTCGACATGGGTCAGATGGCCGAAGCGTTAGAGGCTCTGGAATCCATGCAGGCGCTGATGCCGGACAGCGCCGCACTTTATCGTGAATCCGGCCTATTGCATCTTCGCTTGGGACAAATGTCTCAGGCGCTTAGTGCCTTGGAAACCTATTTGACCCGCGCGCCTGTCGGTCCTGAGCGATCGCGCATTGACACAGTCGTGCAAGACTTGAAACAACGCATACACTGACCGGTAAAGTCAGTCATAGAGGACTCGCACAATGACTTTGGCTGTCGCTATCCAGATGGACCCTTTGGACGGAATCGATATCAACGGGGATTCCACATTCGTCCTCGCCCTGGAAGCACTGAAACGGGGATTTGCTCTGTTCCATTATTTACCCAGCCGCTTGTCGTTCCACGACGGGCGTGTGCTGGCCAAAGCCAATCCCATGGAAGTGCGGCGCGAGCCTGGCAATCATTTCAGCCTGGGAGAATCTCAGGAGATTGACCTGTCGCTCATGGACGTGGTGCTCATGCGCCAGGACCCCCCCTTCGATATGGCCTACATCACGGCCACTCACATTCTCGAGCACATCATGGAAAGCACTCTGGTGGTCAACAATCCTATCAGTGTGCGTAACGCGCCAGAGAAACTGTTCGTTACCCATTTTGACGGGGTTATGCCGCCGACGTTGATCACCTCCGATCCGGACGAGATCAAGGAATTTCGCAACGAGCACTTGGACATCATCATTAAACCGCTTTACGGCAACGGCGGGGCCGGTGTGTTTCATCTCCCGCCGAGCGACGAGAACATGGCGGCTTTGGTGGAAATGTTTACGGAGAACTTTCGCGAGCCGATGATTGTTCAACGCTATGTACCGGAGGTGCGTGAAGGCGACAAACGGATCATCTTGATTGACGGCAAGGTGGCAGGGGCCATCAACCGTGTGCCGGCAAAAGGGGAGGCCCGCTCCAACATGCATGTGGGGGGCCGCCCGGAAAAATCCACATTGACCGAGCGGGAAGAAGAAATTTGCGAAGCCATTGGGCCGGTTCTTGAAGAGCGGGGCTTGATCTTTGTCGGCATCGATGTGATCGGCGAATACCTCACCGAGATCAACGTCACCTCGCCGACGGGCCTGCAGGAAGTCAACCGTTTTGACGACGTGTGCTTGGAAGCCCAAATTTGGGATGCCATTGAGAAAAAACTCTAAGAGTCTGGCCGGAAAAGAATCGTTTATTTTCATAACCTTGCTAGTCTACGGATGAAGACTTGGATGCTGGCGATCAGGAGCCAGGCAAGGGCGCTCTCGACGGTCGCCTTGAAGTCCTTCGCAAGGCGGCGGCTGCGCCCGAACCATGCGAAGGTGCGTTCGACCACCCAACGGCGCGGCAGCGCAACGAAGCCGTCCGCCTTGTCGTTGCGCCTGACGATCTCCAGCGCCCAGTCGCCGATCTTCTTCAGCGCCCCGGCCAGCTTAGGGCCGGCGTAAGCGCCGTCGGCGAAGATATGGCCGACCCCGGGAAACCACGCCCCCACCTCGGCGAGCAGCGACGGCGCACCGTCGCGATCCTGGATGTCAGCCTCGTGGACCACGGCACCGAGCAACCGCCCGCCAGTGTCCACCACGATATGGCGCTTGCGGCCCATCACCTTCTTACCCGCGTCAAACCCGCGCGGACCTCCGCTTTCCGTGGTCTTCACCGACTGGCTGTCGATCACCCCGGCAGTCGCGGCAGCGGCCCGCCCCTCGGCCTCGCGGGTGCGCGCCAGAAGCGCCCGGTTGACCTCCTGCCACGTCCCGTCGTCGCGCCACTTGTAGAAATAGTACTGAACCGAGCTGCGCGGCGGAAACTCGCCGGGCAGCATGCGCCACTGGCAGCCGCTGCGGGCCATGTACAGGATCGCGGTCATCACTTCCCGCATATCCGTCTTGCGCGGGCGGCCCAGAGCCCTTGCGGGCGGCATATGGGGTTCGATCACGCACCATTCGGTATCGCTCAGATCGCTTGCGTAGCGGTGCGCCTCGCGCTCATATTTCTCACGAGTGGCGTCAGTCCACATCTTGTTATCCTCCTTGCTGGCGAACACAACAAGGGAATCACAAGGGACTGATTCCACTCAATTCTTTTTCGGTCAGGCTCTAGGGTCTGTTGACATTGAGGGGATTCCCAATGTCGCGGAAAAGTGATTCAAGCCTCCTTTTGCAAGGAGTGTTTGATGAAGTCAGAGCGTTTTGTGATCACGGACAATGTTTGGGAGAAAATTTGGCGTCATCTACCGGGCAAGGCGACGGACCGTGGCGTGACGGCGGCGGACAACCGCCTGTTTTTGGAGGCGGTTTTGTGGCGGGTGCGCGCAGGGTCGCCGTGGCGCGCTCTGCCCCCGGCGTTCGGCAATTGGAACAGCGTCTTCCAGCGCTTTCGCCGATGGGCGAAGAAGGGTGTCTTCGAGCGGCTGTTCGAGGAGTTGTCGGCGGAACCGGATTTCGAATATGCCCTCATCGACGCCACCATCGTCAGCGTTCACCAGAAGGCGAGCGGCGCAAAAGGGGGACTCAAAATCAGGCCATCGGCCGATCACGGGGCGGATTGACCACCAAGATCATCGCCCTGGTCGACGCACTGGGGTGTCTGGTCCGCTTCGTGCTGCTCCCTGGCCAGCGCCACGACATGATGGGCGTCCAGCCGTTGATCGACGACGTTCACTTCGATGCCCTCATCGCCGACAAGGCATTCGATGCCGGCTGGCTGCGAGAGCAACTGGACCAACGTGGCGCAAGCGCCGTCATTCCCTCGCTCGCCAACAGGAAGCGGCCGGCGGCCTACGACAAGCACATGTACCGCTGGCGACATCTGATCGAAAACTACTTCGCCAAGATCAAGGAATTCCGTGGCATCGCAACACGCTACGACAAGACCGACATCAGCTGCGCCGCAAACTGCAACCTCGTCGAAACCATCATCGCCATGCGTTAAATGTCAACAGACCCTAGTCTTTCGCGAGACTTGGCGTCCGGTCACAACCGGCGTAGCCTATCATGTGAATTTTTGGGCCGGCCCCTGTACGCGGACCGGTGGGCGGGATGCAGCTTACCAATCTTCAAGACATAGAGTTTGTTCTGGCGGAGCCAAATGAAACTCTGCGGACCGGGCTTTTGGGCATGCTGCGCCAACAGGGTTTGCGCCATTGCCGGCCTGCTTCATCTCTCGACGCCCTGCTCGAAGCCACTCACAAACGGCCTATGGATTTCATCGCCGTGGCTGACTCCTTGGACGAAGAGGTCTTTCATCGCATGCGTGATATCCGGCACCACAAACTTGGAATGAACCCTTTCACGGTCATTACTTTTATGGTTGATCCCGATAACGACCGGGCGATGAAACAGGCTGTTTTGTCCGGCGCGGATGACGTCATGCTGAAACCGGTGGCACCGGGAAAGATTGTTGAACGGGCAAAGCATATTGCCTTTCACCGCACACCGTTCATCGCGACATCGGACTATATCGGACCTGACCGCCGGCGTGGCGAACGGGAAAGTCAAATTCCCTCCCTAAATGTCATCAACACTTTGCGCGACAAAATGGACGGCAAGAAGGTCACTGCCAGGGACCTCAAGAAGATGGTCGACAAGACCATGATTTCCGTGCGTTCGGCACAATTGGATAGCCACGGTCTCAAGCTGGGTTACGTCTGTAATCTCATTCTCAAGGCGTATGACGAGAAACTTATTACTAAAAAGGTCGAGGAAAATCTGCTGACCCTGGTGAGCTGTCTTGAAGAAGCGGGTAAGACGGCAAAGATGATCGGTGAACTTGAACTTGCAGAAATTTGCCGGAACTTTGCCCGTCAAGTTGAAGAACTTGCAGAGGATTATGAGAATCCGGACGAACGCAATCTCGATCTCATTCGTAAATTGACCAAAGCTTTCGCCATGGCCAAGAAGTCGACTGCACAACAGGCAGAGCCAGAGCCCGAAGAGGCGTAGGCCCTGGTGAATTGAGTTTTCCTTTGGCCGTATTCGTATTTCATTGTGAGCCAGAATAGAATCCATAGGCTCGCCCGAGCTGCGACGCAAACCCGTTGGAATGACCTCCCCGAAACCGTGCAAGGGCAAGCCGCTTCGCTGTTTTTAGATACCCTTGCGGTTTGTTCCGCGGGTCTGAGTCACGCTGATTACGCCCCGTTCGTCGCTGCCCTGTCGGCCGAAACAGGGTGCGCAACCGTGCCCGGCTTGCCCCAGGGTGTTCCCGTCGATACCGCCATTCAGATCAACGGCGGGGCAACAACGGTGTTGCAACTGCAGGACGGCCATCGCCTGGGGCGTGGTCATCCGGCCAGCCACATGGGTCCGGCTTTACTGGCATTGGCAGAACAATCGAACGCAGACGCTGAAACGGTGATGGCTGCCTTTGTTGCCGGTTATGAAGTGGGCGCGCGGATCGGTATCGCGTTGAACGGCCTTGATCCACTGCTGCATGACACGGGAACCTGGACGTCCATCGGCACCGCCGTGGCCACAGCCTGTGTTCTCATGCCGGCGGACGGGGAAAAGATGGCTGAGGTCATCGAAGCGTCCGCCGCGGTGGCGCTGATGCCATACCGGGACTTGCCCGTGGCCGGGGCGACGGCCCACCATCTTTACATCGGCCTTGGTGCACTTGGCGGCGTGGCAGCCGCGCGCGCCGTTCAAGCAGGCCTCACCTCTCTCGAAGGCACCGTGGAAACCTTTTTCGGGCCCCGGGCTGGCGCCGATTTTGAAGCGGATGCACTGATCAACGGATTGGATGAAAACGACCAGTGGTCCGGCTTTGAAATCTTAAAGGGGTATATCAAAGTGCACCCCACCTGCGCCCACCTTCACGGCGCCAACGATGCGGTTTTGGCTTTGTTGCAAGCCCATACGTTTGAGCCCGGCGATATCACAGCGGTCGACATCGCCACCTACGCCGCCGGACTGGCTTTTGATAATCCATCGCCGCAGAACGACCTGGCCGCCCGGTTCAGTCTGACGGCAACCACTGCCGTCGCGCTTTGTACGGGCAGGCTAGATGAGACATCTCTCAATGAGAGTGCGCTCACCGATCCTTCGGTCCAAGAGATGATGAAAAAAATAACGGTCACCCACGACCCCGAACTGGACAAAGGATATCCCGCCGGTCGGCCGACGCGGCTTACCGTGTCACTCACAGACGGACGTCAATTGACGGAAACCGTGAACGAGCCGCTTGGTGATCACACCAACCCGTTGTCTGTGGACGCCGTGGAAGCCAAGTCAGAGCGGCTGTTGTCTCTCCGCTTTGACGAAAAGACTGTAAAAATGATTCTGTCAGCCTTCAGGGGCTACATAAACGGCAGTCCCATTCAGGAGCTGAGCCAGGCTTTGCGGAGTCCGGCCAAAACGTAAGTATCTAAAGCCCGTCTAGCAGGCTGATGAAAAACTCGGCCGAGAGCCCACCTCGCGAAACGAAAGAATCAATGGATGGGCGTCCGCGAAAAAATAGAATCGGAAAATGGCTCATACGAAAACAAAATTGCCGAGATGATCGCTCCAAATCGTTTTTCAGCACCCGAACTAGAGCTTTATGTGATTAGACGGAGTCATTTTAGGGATTCACAAGCTTTTCGATTTCTGATTCAAGATTCTTGCTGGGTAAGGAGGCCAGCAAGGATGGCAAGAGCTTATTCCCTTGATCTTCGAGAACGGGTTATTTCGGCTGTGTCGCGCGACGGGATGTCGTGCCGGGCGGCGGCGCGGCATTTCGGGATCGGCGAGAGCACGGCGGTTGCCTGGCTGGCGCGCTACCGGCGGACGGGCAGCGCGGCGCCGGGCCGGATGGGCGGTTACAAGCCGCGTGCGATCCGGGGGGCGCACGAGCGCTGGTTGCGGGACCGGGTGGCGCGGGGGGATTTCACGCTTCATGGGCTTGTCGGGGAGCTGGCGGATCGGGGCCTGAAGGTGGACTACCGTTCGGTCTGGACCTTCGTTCACGAGCAGGGCCTGAGCTATAAAAAAAACGCTGGTGGCTGGCGAGCGTCGGCGCCGTGACGTGGCGCGCCGCCGCGCTCAGTGGTTGAAGTACCGCGACCGGGTTGACCCGACGCGCCTGGTGTTCATCGACGAGACCTGGACCAGGACCAACATGGCGCCCCTGCGGGGCTGGGGGTCAAAGGGCGCGCGACTGATCGGCGAGGCGCCACATGGCCGCTGGCACACCGCGACCTTCCTCGCCGCGCTGCGCCACGACCGAATCGATGCGCCCTGGCTCGTCGACGGGCCGATCAACGGCGAGCGCTTCCGCATCTATGTGCAGGACGTGTTGGTCCCAACCCTCAAGCCCGGCGACATCGTCATCATGGACAACCTCGGCTCTCACAAGTCCAAGGCCGTGCGACAGGCCATCCGCCAGGCCGGCGCCCGGCTCCTGTTCCTGCCCAAGTACTCCCCCGACCTCAATCCCATCGAGCAGGTCTTCGCCAAGCTCAAGCATCTGCTCCGCCTCGAAGCGCCGCGAACCGTCGAGGCCGTCTCAGCCGCCATCGGCAGACTCCTCGATACCTATACCTCAAATGAATGCGCCAACTATTTCAAAAACGCAGGATATGACCCAACCTAAAATCATACCGCTCTAGTTGTCGTCACCGCCATCGGTACCGTGCCCTTCTTCCATGTTTTCCATGGCGGTGGACAAAGCCTCAACACAGGGCTCGGAGATGTCAGTGATGTTATCCATCAGACATTGAACGCCCGGCATGCCCATCTGGCCGCCACACAGGGACGCCAAATCACCGCGGCAGGTCAACATCACTGGGCTGGCCCCGCCACGGCCCATGCCCATGCCCGGACCAGGCGGTTGGCCCGAAATTGAACCCATCGGCGGTGCTGGCGGCCGTCCACGTCCCATGGTTTGGGCATCGGCAACGGACGTTATCAAAAACAAGCCTGCGACTGTCGAGAGAAGAAAGCGGCTCATACGTGGCCTACTTTGATCAAATGTCAGAGGTTCAGGCGACCTTTCTTGTTACGTTAGTTGGTTTCTCGGGCACTTAGAAGTGTACACGGGTGTTCATTTTGAAAATAAAGTGCTTCATGCAAACATGCGGTCCACCATTCACCCCTTTATTGACACGGCGGGAGGAAAAAATGTCGGACGTAATCCGGAGACGCACCCGCCTTATTTTCATTGTTGCCCTTTCCGGTAGTCTGTTTTTTTCGATGATGTACGTATCTTTTGCCTTCGGCTTCCGCGCCGGGGTCATGGAAGACACGGTTTTCGTGCTGCAACAGTGTTGATCGGACACAAAAACGCTAAACACTGTTTTCTTTGATAAGTCCGACTACGACCATAGTGAATTGCTGACGGTTTTCATGCTCACGCTGACAGTCGTCTTGGATCTGGGAAATCACGCGTAAGACTGGAGTGGTGCCGCCTGCAAGACTTGAACTTGCGACCCCCGCATTACGAATGCGATGCTCTACCAACTGAGCTAAGGCGGCATACCCTATGGGCGAGCGGCGGGACCATAGAGCATGGCTCAAAGATTTTGAAGCTTTCTTAGGCCCGAGGGACAGTGTTTATGGATAGAACGGCCTACCGGTCCAGGGCGAACCGAATGGTGGCCGGTTCATGAGCCAAAGGTCGAAGTCAGGGGAGAGTAAGACCGATGTAATCATCGTCGGCGCCGGTCTTATCGGAACGACCCTGGCCTGCGGTCTGGCAGCCCATGGCATCGACGTCGTCATGATCGACAAGGCCGATCCCAAAGACGGAATCGCACCCACCTTCGACGGTCGGGCGTCCGCTATTGCTCAAGCAAGTCGTATCGCCTTGGAAGGCATTGGGCTATGGCCGTTGGTCGCGGAAAAGACAGAACCCATCCGCGAAATCCGCGTTTCCGATGGGCCATCGCTTTTCTTTTTGCATTACGACCACGCCGAAATTGGCGATGAGCCCCTTGGACATATGGCAGAAAACCGTGACCTGCGCCAAGGCTTGTTGACCCTAGCCCACAAGACACGCGGTATCGAAATCTGGGCACCGGGTGAGATCGTCGATATGGAACGGACGGATACGGGTGCACGTATCGTCCTGGCCGACGGACGCGTCGCGCGTGCGCCGCTCATTGCCGCCTGCGACGGGCGAAACTCTTTGATGCGCTCCAAAGCAGGCATCGAGGCAACGGGATGGACTTACGACCAACACGCCATTGTTGCCACCATTGAACATGTTCGGCCGCACCGGAGCATCGCCCATGAACGGTTTCTATCCTCGGGTCCCTTTGCCATTTTGCCGTTGAAGGGAGGCCACCGCTCTTCACTTGTGTGGACGGAAAAGAAAGCCTTGGCGGACTCCTTTATGTCGCTCGATGACGCTCCTTTCTTAAATGAAATCGCCGAACGGGTTGGCGGTTTTCTCGGTGATCTGTCTTTGGTCGGTCCCCGCTTCTCCCACCCGCTCGGATTGCAGGTCGCGGACCGTTACACCGATACCCGTATGGTGCTTCTCGGCGATGCCGCCCACGGCATTCATCCCATCGCCGGGCAGGGACTGAACCTGGGTCTCAGGGACGTCGCCGCTTTGATCGATGTCGTTGTCGATGCCAAACGGCATGGTCTGGACTTGTCCCACCCGGCCGGTTTGGAGCGTTACCAACGTTGGCGCCGGGCGGACAATTTGCTCATGGCCGGCATGACCGATGTGTTGAACCGGCTGTTCTCCAATGACGTCCCCGCGGTGCGGTTGGCCCGGGACTTGGGGCTGGCGGTGGTCAACCGTTTACCGCCGCTGAAACGCACGTTCATGCGTCATGCCATGGGACAAGTGGGTGATCTGCCGAAATTGATGCGGGGCGAAGTGCTAAACTAACATCTATCTGCGAACATCTTCCTGCTAACATTTTCCCTCTTGGGGGAAGATCATGATCAGAAATTTAGCGCTTGCCGTCTTTTACTTTGCAGCGGCTGGGGCGGCTGCACAAACCCCGGCTGCAGAGAACACTGAATGGACAGCCTACGGTGCGGCCCCCGGCGGCGGCCGTTATTCCGCCCTTGATCAGATCAACCGTGAAACGGTGAGCAGTCTCAAAAGTGTGTGGACCCATTCCACCGGCCACGCAGCGAGAGCGGCAGCGCTCGGCGTTGGAGCCTCCTATCAGGTCACGCCGTTGTTCGTGAACGAGCGGCTTTATATTTGCACGCCGTTTAACCGCATCATCGCCCTGGATCCTGAGACGGGTGAAGAGATCTGGGCATTCGATCCTCACGACACTTTGTTTGACGACGACGCAGTGGCCTCCACATGCCGGGGCGTTGTTTATTGGCAAGCGGAAACGCCGCGTGCTGGAACTCCTTGTGAAAAGCGCCTGTTCAAAGGCGATCGGCAAAGCCGGATGATCGCCGTTGATGCCGACACCGGAGAGCCGTGTATGGATTTCGGCAGCGGCGGGTTTGTGGATTTGACGACGCCTGAGGCGGGTGGGACCGGGCGCATCTTCATGACCTCGCCCCAAGCGGTGTTGGGCGAGGCGCTGATCATCGGTGGTGCCATTGGGGACAACGTCAGAGCGGACTCTGCTGACGGCATTGTCCGTGCTCTTGATGTGCGTACGGGCGCCCTTTTATGGCGCTTGCCCTTAGTACCCGATCATTTGAGTTCTGCCACGGGCGGAGCCGATGTGTGGCCGCCCTTCGTGGTGGATGTGGAGCGCAACATCGCCTTCATTGCCACCGGCAGCCCGAGCGTGGACGTCTATGGTGCGGCCCGCACCGATCCCATTCCTTACGCCAATGCGCTCCTTGCCATTGATGGCGCGACGGGAACGGTGATTTGGCATTACCAGATCGTGCATCATGATTTGTTCGATTACGACCTTCCGGCACAACCCATTCTTACGGAGATCACCCGCGATGGTGAAACGGTGCCCGCTGTGGTGCAGATCACCAAAATGGGCACGGTTTTTGTTTTTCATCGGGAAACGGGGGAGCCATTGTTCCCCATTGATGAGATGCCGGTTCCGGCCTCGGATATTCCCGGTGAAATCGCTGCTCCCACGCAGCCCATGCCGCGTGCGCCGGGCCCATTCTCCCGCTCCACACTCACTGAAGACGATGTCTTTGGCCTGACCTTTTGGGACCGGGGCAAGTGCAAGGACAGTTTTCGCGATCTTCGCTACGACGGCATGTTCACGCCACCGAGCGAAAAAGGATCGTTGATTTTTCCCTCCCCCAGCGGAGGCGGCAACTGGGGCGGCGCGGCCGTGGACCCCACCTCGGGTGTGCTCATCGTCAAAGGACAGAACTTCGGCAGCGTTTTCCGCTTGGAACCGGCCACGAAAGGACGCCCGTCTGACGGAGGGTCTTTCAACCGGTTCATGGAGGGCACCCCTTACCGCATCCAAGGCGGCCGCTGGCAATCTCCCTTTGGCATTCCCTGCAATCCGCCGCCGTGGGGAGAACTCTCCGCCATTGACTTAAACACCGGCGCTTATGTGTGGCGCCGGCCCCTAGGCCAAGTGCCCTTCGGCCCGTTCAAACTGTTGAACTCGCCCAAGGCCTGGGGCGGGCCCATTTCCGGCGGACCGATGATCACCGGCGGCGGTTTGGTGTTCATTGGCGCCACCATGGAAAGCGCGTTCCGGGCGTTGGATGTGGCGACCGGCGAAACCCTTTGGTCGGTCACGCTGGAGGCGCCTGCCATGGCCGTTCCCATGACCTATGCGGTAGACGGCCGTCAATATGTGGTGGTCGCTGCCGGTGGCAGCCGATTGGTCGGCACGGAACTCAGCGACGCCTTAGTGGCCTTCGCCCTACCTTAATGTCCGCTCTAAGAGCCTGACCGAAAAAGAATTGAGTGGAATCAGTCCCTTGTGATTCCCTTGTTGTGTTCGCCAGCAAGGAGGATAACAAGATGTGGACTGACGCCACTCGTGAGAAATATGAGCGCGAGGCGCACCGCTACGCAAGCGATCTGAGCGATACCGAATGGTGCGTGATCGAACCCCATATGCCGCCCGCAAGGGCTCTGGGCCGCCCGCGCAAGACGGATATGCGGGAAGTGATGAACGCGATCCTGTACATGGCCCGCAGCGGCTGCCCACCGGCTCGATGTTGATGATACCGACATGGCGCCTTCCACCAACAATGACTTTTTCACCGCCGTGGGCCTGCACTTCGGCGGACGGACTCTCCACCCGGAGGTATTCCGCAGGGAGGACGTAACGTTCTTCGTTATCGAACGTGACGGTCAGTGTTTTGGCTTCGGGGTCGTAGGCAATGTCCGTCGGCCACGCCGAAGAAGCAAGGTCGTTCGCATCCGCATCACTCACGGTTTGTCGTCAAGCCGCCGTGCTTCGTCAGGCAACATGATCGGGATCCCGTCGCGCACGGGAAAAGCCAGACCCGCCTGTTTGCTGATGAGTTCCTGGGCGTCCTTATCGAATTCCAGTGGACCTTTGGTGACCGGGCAGACAAGAATTTCCAATAATTTTGGGTCGATGTCCGGTGATGCCACGGTTTATCTCCTTGTCGCAGGGCAGTGCGTATCCAGCATTCTCATTGCTGGGGTCCTTCCGTCATGCCGGTTTCAAACACACCCATTTGCAACAGCGCCAAAAGCATATCGGCCCGGTCGCTGACCGTTTCAGATTCAAGCAAAGCCTGTTTCTCCCGGGGATCAAACGGGCAAATCATGCACAAGGATGAGACCAAGGTGTGATCCGACAGTCCTTTGATAACATCAACTTTAAGCCGCATGCCCTGGGCATCGACATAGGGTTGCAGGGCTTCGAGCAGAGTGTCGCGGTCAAGGTCAAAGTCTTCGGGCGGATCCATGTCTGCTGCAAATCGTGTGTAGTCCGCGCGCACGCGGCGGTATCCTTTCCGCCCTTCAAGCTCCTCGACCACATGAAAGCGGCTTAGTCCTCGCAAAGCGATGAGCAGCCTGCCGTCTTCGGTTTCTTCAAAATAGACAATGCGGCCGACGCAACCGGTTTTATAAAGCGGCGGTTCTTCATCTTCTGACAACGCGAACCCGCTGTCTTCATCGCCGTCGCTGTCTTCGTCATCGTCAGAATCAGACATGGCGTCGTAATTGGGTTGAATCATGCCGAACAGGCGCCCTTCGGCCAGGGCATCCTGGGTCATGTTGAGATATCGCGGCTCAAAGATATTGAGCGGTAGACGTCCGGCCGGTAGAAGCACCGCTCCGGTCAGAGGAAACACCGGCAGCTCTGTCGGCAGATCTTCGAACTTGGTGGATATGGGGCTAAACATCAGGGTTTCTGTTTCACCCACCGTTTAGGCAAACAACAGAGACGATAACCGGCGACGCCCCTCAATGGTTAGCGGATCCGTCGGACCGAACGCCTCAAAAAATTTGACCAGCTGTTTGCGCGCACCGTCGTCATCCCATTTGCGGTCGAGTTTGACGATCTCAAGCAAATCATTGACCGCACCTTCGCGGTCATTGGCGCTGTAGCGCGCCATAGCCAAATCGAAACGCGCCTGCATGTCTTTGGGATTGTCGGCAACCGCTTGCTCAAGAGCTGACAAGTCGGCTTCCGATCCTTTGTCCGCTGTCGAGTCCTTCAACTCTAAAGCCGTGACCACGGCTGCAATTTCCGGCTTGGCGCGAAGGTCTTCCGGCAATTGCTCGATGACCTGCCTGGCGACGTCGTCCTCCCCCATATCCATGTAGCTGCGCAATGCTCCGCCAAGCGCACGGGCGTTTTCCCAGTCTTGGCCGAGGACTTGCTGAAAGACGTCCAGCGCCTCCCCGTGTTGGCCCTCCGCTGCAAGCGCCTCAGCTTGCTCAAGGGCAGTATCAATGGGAGAGCCCTCGCCGCCGGTGAGTTTGTCGACAAAGGATTTGAGCTGACTTTCAGGCAGGGCGCCCATAAACCCATCGACGGGGCGGCCGTCCTTGAAAGCGAAAACCGCAGGAATGGACTGGACTCGGAACTGGGCCGCCAAAGGTTGGTTTTCGTCAACGTTGACTTTGACGAGGCGGACTTTGCCGCCATAGCTGCTGACGATCTTCTCCAGCGCAGGCCCAAGCTGTTTGCACGGTCCGCACCAGGGTGCCCAAAAATCGACAATGACGGGCGCAGACTTGGAGGCTTCCAGCACGTCCTCTTGAAAGGTTTCCGTCCCGCTATCTTTGATGATCTCTCCCGGCGGTGCGGCCGCGAGACCGTCTTGAGGGGGCGAAGAAGGGTCGCCAATGAGCATAGAAGCCCTCGTCTCGGTGGTTGATGCGTCTTTCAAGCCCTTAGATGCGTCTTAATGGCCCGAAACGCAAGAGAGGGCCGTTCTTGAGGCTGATGGGAAGCTCTCTCAAACCTAGGGGAACCCTTGCAAAGCAGTGGTGAGGGGGTATAGTCCGCCTCCTTTCACGGCGGCCATTTGTGTGATTGGACAGCCGGTCGAGCGGGCGTAGCTCAGGGGTAGAGCACAACCTTGCCAAGGTTGGGGCCGTGGGTTCGAATCCCATCGCCCGCTCCATTTCTCATTCGCATCGTTTGTTCTGCTAGGGGTGTTCGAACTTACGTTTCCTGCGCCGCGCACACGTTTTGCCACTCCTCTTTGAGAAGAGCATAAAAGGCTCTACTGAACCCGCCGATATCACAGAGAGAGGACGCGAGCGTTTGTTCACGCACTTGCCGGCGTAAGGTGGCGAAGGAGTCAACATCAGCGGCAAGGGCGGCGGCTGTTTCTACAAAGGCTGCCTCGTCAGCGGCGGCCCATTGAGGGAACCCGGCTGCACTCAAGTGGGCCGCGGCATGGCGGCCGCAGAACCGGTCGCTCGTCAGCGTGATCACTGGAACGCCCATGACCAGCGCCTCGCAGGTGGTCAGCCCGCCCGAGTAGGGCCATGTGTCGAGGATGATATCGACATTGCTATATTGGTTTAAGAACTCGGCGTGTTCGCCGCCGGTGCCGATGACAATACGATCGGTACCGACGCCAGCATCTTTGAATTGCCCATACAGGCGCCCTTGGCGGGCTTCATCGGCAAGCAGATAGGAATTGGCGAAAAATCTGGCGTCCGGTACGGCTTTAAGTACTTTTGCCCAAAGGGCGATGGTTTCAGGCTGAATCTTGGTGAGTTCGCTGAAGGTCCCGAACGTTACACAGCCGTTTCTATTAGCCGGCGGCGGCGCCACCGGCGCGAGATAGGATGGCGGTTGATAACAGATGTAGTCGTCGGGCATGCGGACAATCCGTTCGACATAGAATTGCTCGTCCGCAGCGGGCGTATGAATGGCATCGCCAATAAGAATATCGATAGCGTTAAGCCCGCGGGTGTTGACATAGTTACCTCACCCTACCTGCAGCGGCGCATGGCCTGACAGGTCGATCAATATGTCGATTCTATCTCTGACAATAAGATCTGTAAGGGCAACGTCGGGCACGCTGCGAACGTCGCGCCAACGGTCTGTCGTTTGGTGAAAGTCTGCCGTATACCCGTCCGGCCGAGTGGTCGTCGAGTAACAAATCAATGTCCAATCCTCGAGACTGCGTGCAGCCAGGACAGGACAAGCAAAAAACCGCATGGCGTGAAAACGGAAATCACCGGAAATGACGCCGAGACGGAGCGGCCGGTCCGTTGTGAAATCGTGGGATGGATCGAAGGATGAGGCGAAGCTTGGTGGTTCTGTGGATTTGAGTTGAGTGCCGAAGGCGAGGTGTTCTTCAAACAATTCTTCGCATGTCGCCTCTGCCGTGTAATGCATGCACATGAGCAGGCTGGAGCGGATGGCCGCAAGGTCGGGCCGCATAGCGAGAACACGGCGGCGGTGTGCCACCGCATCCAGGCTTCCGTCGTCGGCCAGATCGGCCAAGCCGACATAAGCTGGTGCTTTTGACGGATCAATGCTGATGGCTTGTTGAAAACACTGTTCAGCGTCGGACTTCTTATTCTGCTCGGCAAGCACGACGCCAAGATTGATCCAGGCATCTGCGTGGTCAGGAACAAGATCGATCGCTCTACGGTAGGAGGATTCGGCCGCATCGAAACGGCCAGCAGCTTGAAGGGCGTTACCAAGATTGAAACGAAGTTCCTGAGACTTGGGGGCAAACGCCAGTGCCTCAATAAGAACGGTGGCAGCACCTTCGGGGTCTCCCATGGCTTTCAATGTAATGGCCAAGTTGTTGTAAGCAGGAACAACGCCTGGACGGACAACCAAGGAAGCACGGAATGCGTCAACCGCTTCGGCATAACGGCCGGCATCGCGTAAAGCATTGCCAAGATTAAAAAGGATGTCGGGCTGATCGGGCATCGCTCGCCGGGCCCGTTCAAAGGCTTCAATGGACTCTTCTGTACGGCCCTGTCTCAAAAGAGCGTTGGCTAGGGTGTTCAAATAGATCGGATTGGTGTTGTCTGTTGCCACAGCGATTTGAGCGAAGGATTCCGCATCAGCAAATCGGCCTTGGTCCTGCGCGATGGCAGACAAAAGATTGTGTGCATCACCGTCGGATTTGTCGTTCTCGATCAAGGCTTCCGCTATGCTTTGCGCAGCGGCGGGATCACCGTTTTCGTAGGCGGACAAAGCGTCGTCAAATCGGGCTTCACCGGTGGTCATGGGGATAGCCTATAGAGTTCGCAGTCCTATGTCTCAATGCTATAAAATTCTCCGGCCAAAACCAGTGAGTTCCACGCCGACTTTATGACTGATACTGAAGAGTCAACATCGGACCTTATTGCGCGCGGACATCAATTGGCTGAAGCAGGCGAGTTGGAGTCCGCCAAGTCCTGCTTTGAACAAGCCTTGCAACAAGACAGCGCCTCCGCCTTGGCTTTGTTCGGCTTAGGAACGGTTTACTAACGGCAAGAAAACGACAAATTGGCCGCTCGCGCCCTGTCGAAGGCTTCGCGCTTGGCACCCGAAGTCCCCGAAATCTGGAACAATCTTGGTGCAAGTTTTGGGCGTGCCGGCAAAGCCGATAAGGCCATCACCGCTTTTCGCCAGGTCTGCGCATTGCGGCCAGATCACGCCGCGGCGGCCATGAACCTGGGCCGCCTGCTGCTGACAGAAGGACAGGCGGAGGAAGCCGAACGCTGGCTGATGCAGGCCAACCAGACGCGGCCCAAGCACGGTGAAACTCTAAGGCTGCTCGCCGAGGCCCGCATCGCCATGGGACAGCCGAGGACTGCGATTCCCGCGGCGGAAATAGCTGTCAAGTTCGATCCGGACAATCTGGGAGCCCATTTGGTTTTGGGCCATGCGTATTTGGCGGTGCGCCAATTGGGTGCTGCGAAAGAGAAACTCAACCATGTTCTCGATGCCGTACCGGACCATCCGGAGGCAACGTATTACCTCGCGGAAGCGGAGGAAAAATCCGGCAACATCGAAGAAGCAAGGCGCTTGTACGACACCGTCTTGGACATGAATGTTGACTCGTCCTTTCATGCTCTGCTGCGATTGAGGCGGGCCCTCGCCATCCCCGTGATCGCCGAAAGCCAGAACGCAATCGAAACGGACCGCCAGAGAATAACGCGGGCCTTGGCCGACCTGCCCCGTGAGTCCGTCGACGATCCCTATTCCTCCGGCGGTTTCACCAATTTCTATCTCGCCTACCATGGTGAAAACGACCGTCAGCTTCAGGAGCAGATTGCTCGGTATTACTTAGACATCTGTCCCGGACTGGCAAGGACCGCGGCGCATATTCAGTCACCGCCACGCCGGGACCGCTACAGGGTCGCTGTGCTCTCCAGTTTTTTGCGCAATCACACGGTTGGCTATCTATGCCGGGGATTGATTGAGCATCTAGATCGCAAGCGGTTTGAAGTTGTTTTGCTACGCAGCCCAATTATTCCTTTGGGTGATCCCATATCCCCGCAAATAGCGGCCGCTGCAGATCAGGTGGTCGATCTTCCGGACAGTCTCCCCGCCGCCCGCGATGTCGTGGCCGAAACCGAGGCTGATCTGCTGTATTATCCTGAAATCGGCATGGAAGACCTGGTGTACTTCTTAGCGTTTGCCCGTTCTACACCGGTGCAGGTCATGGGATGGGGACATCCTGTCACGTCGGGAATTCCCAATATGGATGCCTTTCTGTCCGTCGGCGACATGGAACCGGAAAGCGCTGAAGAGCATTACAGTGAACGGCTCATAAAACTGAATGGTCTTTCACTGTGTGTTTCAGCACCGGAGGTTGACGAGAATGAGCCTGATAAATCGCGGTTCGGCATGGATCCAAGCCATCCAGCCTATTTATGTGCGCAGAGCCTTTTCAAAATTCATCCCGATTTTGACAGTACAATTGATGCAATTCTTAAAGGCGACCCTGCCGGCAGGCTCTATTTCATCACCATGGATGAAGATGCGAACAAGATATTTTTGGCACGGTTAAAACGCAGGATTGGAAACGATATCGATCGCGTAAAACTGCTGCCGAGGGTGAGGTCAAAGGATTTTCCATCTCTACTTAAAGCAGCCGACGTGCTCTTGGATGTCCCACACTGGTCGGGTGGGAAGACGAGTTTGGAAGGGCTTGCTGTCGGCACACCCATCGTACATTGGCCCGGCGCGTTATGCGTGGCCTTCACACACTCGCCTTTTACAAAAAAATGAATGTTATGGATTGCGTCGTCGATAACGAAGAAGCTTACAGCGAAACTGCCATACGGCTCGTGCACGACACACCTTTCAGAGATAGTGTCAGGGCTCAAATCACTGAGAAAGCACAGACACTATTTGGCGACGTATCGGCGATTGATGAGATCTCAGACGTTTTTGAAACGCTAATCAAGGACTCGCGCTAGACAGCCTGCGCCGTCTCTTGCTCCAACACTGCAAACTGAAGGGCATAGAGCTTTGCATAAGCGCCGCCTTTGGCAAGCAACGCTTGATGTGTTCCGCTTTCAACCACCTGGCCATCGTTGATTACATGAATTAGATCGGCATTTTGGACGGTAGAAAGCCGGTGGGCGATGACCACTGTGGTTCTGTTTTGACGAAGGGTATCGAGCGCGCCTTGCACCTGCCGTTCCGTTTCTGCGTCAAGGGCGCTGGTGGCTTCGTCGAGCAAGAGAATTGGGGAATCTTTTAAAATGGCGCGCGCAATGGCAATTCTTTGACGCTGACCGCCAGACAACGACTCACCACGCTCACCGACGACGGTATCTATGCCCTGGGGTAAGGCACGAACAAAGTCTAGGGCACCAGCTACGGCGATGGCGTTTTCAATGTCTTTGTCAGTTGCTGCAGGATTACCAAATCGCACATTGGCACGAACCGTATCATCAAAAAGAACAACGTCTTGCGTCACCAGACTGATAGCGTCACGCAACGAGGTAAGTGTTGCCGTTCGAATATCCGTACTATCAACTGTGATGCGTCCCGCATGAGCGTCGTAAAATCGTGGGATCAGATTGAGAACGGTTGTTTTTCCTGCACCTGACGGGCCGACCAGGGCCGTGGTTTTTCCTGGTGGTGCTTCGAAGGTCATACCGCTGAGCGCCGTTTTGCCGTCGCCGTAAGCAAAGGAAACATTGTCGAACGCGATCTGGCCGCCGGTCACGCTGAGCGCTGCCGCACCGGTTGTCTTTTTTAGCGTCGGCTCAGCATCGAGAATGGCAAACAAGCGTTCCGCACCGGCCAAACCTTCTTGAATTTGTGCATTGAGATTAGCCAAGGCTTTCATCGGGCGGTAAGCCATGAGCAGGGCGGTTAAAAAGGAAAAGAACGCCCCGGCCGTCGTGGTTTCCTGGATGACGCGCCAGCCGCCGTAAACGATGACAATGGTCACCGCCACGCCGCCGATGGTTTCCATCAATGGGCTGGCGATGGCTTTAACCCGTTCCGCGCGCATGACAAGACCGCGGATGCGCTCGGTCAGATTGGCCGCTCGTTCGGTTTCATAGTCTTCCATTTGGTATGACTTCACCAAACGCATGCCGGTGAACGTTTGCTGCAGGAGGGTCATCAGCCCGCCGGTCTGGGCTTGGGTATCAGCGGTGACATGACGCAGGCGCCGGCCGAGCGTGGTGATGGGAATCACCGTAGCGGGAAAAACGACAAAGGCGATGGTTGCCAGAAGCCAGTCTTGATAGAACATCACGCCGACCAGAAACAGAACGGACAAACTGTCTTTGCCGAGCCCGGTCAGCGCCGTCGAGACGGCCTGGCGCATCATTCCGATGTCGGTGGTAAAGCGTGACATCAGGCTACCCGTCGACTGACTTTGAAAAAACGCAAGGTCTTGAGTCATGAGATGTCGGAACAAACGGTTCTGCATATCCCGCAGCACACTTTGTCCGACGCTGGTCATCAGCACGGTCTGCGCATAGGTCGCCAATCCTTTGACGACAAACACAGCGAGCACCGCGCCACCAACGGGCCATAAGAGATCGGCACGGCGATCAACGAACACCCGATTGACAACCGGATCCATCAGCCATGCCAAGGCGGCCGTAGTGGCAGCAACGGCGACCATACTCACAACGGCCAAAGCCAAACGGCCGCTGTAGGGTGTCACCGCTTCACGTACGAGACGCTTAAGAAGCGGAAAGGCGGGGGCTTTATGCACGGTCTCAGTCATGACAACGAGATGCAGTAAACGGTCCAACGAAGGACTTGTCCAGCGCTGGCGCGAATTCCCTTTTCACAGCCTACATTTACAAGGGTTGCGGGAAAGAGGTAGGTTGTTTTTAACAATAAGTCCTTCGGCGCGAGATCATGTCGAGGTCTTCACCCGGGGTCAAAAGCAGGTCTCTCCTCCATGCGCGACACGGCGTCTTCCCCCATTCCCTTTGTCGATTTACAAGCTCAGCGAACGCGCATTGCTGAGGACATCAACGCACGCATTGCCCGCGTTCTTGATCATGGCGCCTTCATCATGGGACCGGAGGTCCTCGATCTGGAATCTGAACTGGCCAGCATGGCCGGTGTCGACCATTGCCTAACCTGCTCAAGCGGCACGGACGCCTTAATGATGCCGTTGATGGCCGCGGACATCGGCGCCGGAGACGCCGTTTTCGTTCCTTCGTTTACGTTTATTTCGACCGCAGAAGTTCCAGCCTTGTTGGGGGCAACGCCGGTGTTCGTCGACGTTGATTCCGATACCTTCAACATGAACGCGCAAAGTTTGAACTCTGCGGTTAACTTAGCGCGCACCAAGGGGCTAACGCCGAAAGCCGTAATTTGTGTCGGCCTTTTTGGCCAGCCTGCGGATTACGACAGCATCGCTGCGATCGCTGATCTTCACGGGCTTTGGCTTCTCGATGATGCGGCGCAAACTTTTGGCGCCTCCTATGAAGACAAACCGGTCGGGTGTTTCGGACGCGTAACCAGTACGAGTTTTTATCCGTCCAAACCATTGGCCTGTTACGGTGACGGTGGTGCCGTGTTTACCGACGACGGGGATTTGGCGGAGCGCATGAAAAGTATTCGCGTTCACGGCAATGGGGGTGGACAAGGTGCGGTATCCAGACTGGGACTAACCGCCAGACTGGACTCCATTCAGGCGGCGGTGCTGTTGGCGAAACTCGCCATCTTCGACGACGAATGTGAAAAAAGAAACGCGGTTGCCGAGCGGTATCATCAGGGCCTCAAGGACGATGTAACAACGCCGCAGCTTATGCACCGCGCCACATCGGTTTGGGCCCAATACACGATTGTCTCACCTGAGCGGGATGCCATCGTCGAAACCTTGGCGCATGACGGGATTCCGACGGCTTTGTTTTATCCCAACCCCTTGCACACCCAAGCGCCCTATGCCGATTTTCCCGTTGTTGACGGCGGATTGCCGGTTACGGAATCGCTTGCGCTGCAAACGGTGAGCCTGCCCATGCACCCTTACCTGGATGCCGAGTCCCAGGACCGTATTATTGCTGCCGTTAAAAACGCGGTAGGCAGCTAACACACCGACAATGACAAAAGCACAAAGTCTGAGAGCCGCGGTCATTGGCCTTGGCCGCATGGGTATGCACCACGTGCGCGCTTGCGAAGAAAGCGTAGATGTCGAGCTCGTCGCCGTTTTGGATCATAAACCGGATTGGGCTGTAACGGTAGGCGCTGATACCCACAGCCTTGTCGCTGCGGACTTGGATAGCCTCATCGGCAAGATCGATATCGCCATCATCGCCGTGCCGACGGCGGACCATGCATTGACTGCCAATCCCCTCTTGCGCGCTGGTGTATCTTGTTTGGTGGAAAAACCCATCGCCCTGACGGAAAAAGAAGCGATGGACATGATTACCGTCGCGGACGAAGGGGGAGCAATTCTCCAGATTGGTCATATCGAGCGCTTTAATCCAGCCGTGCGTCACTTGGCCCTCGCCCTCGAAAAGGAAAAGGACATTCAGAGAATCACTGTGCGCCGTCACAACATGATTAGCGACCGGGACTACGATATCGACGCGGTGCTCGACTTGATGACCCACGACTTGGATCTGTTGGACATGTTTTCCATTACCGATATCGAAACGATCGACGTAGATGACGACGGCAATCACCATCGATTGTTGGTGACAATGGCGAGTACGTCTGGCGCGGACATTGCTTTGTCGGTGGATCGGGATGCGGAAGAACGGGTGCGTGACTTGGTGATTGAAACCGCCCGCTGCAGTTATCATTTAGATTTCTCTGCCCAAAAGATTGCTCGGCAATCGGACTCTGGTACCGAAGAGCTGCCAGTCGAGCCCAATGATGCTCTGAGAGATCAACTGAAGGCGTTTGTCACTGCCGTGCGCACAGGACATGAGTCCGGCGCCACCGGCTTGCACGGCTTAAAGGCCCTCGAGTTGGCCAATCGGGTGCGCGAAAAGGCGGGTCTGTTGTAATGGCGGAGATTGATACCTCCCCAGCCGGCCGCCGCGGTGTTTTGAGCTGGGCTTTGTTTGACTTTGCCAACTCCGGTTTTACCACCGTCGTTTCGACCTTCGTTTTTGCTGCCTATTTCACCCAGGCCATCGCGCCGGATCCGGAAACAGGAACAGCTTTGTGGGGGACGGCCACGGGACTGGCCGGTTTGCTCATCGCCCTCACCAGTCCGGTCACCGGTGCCATCGCCGATCATACCGGCCAACGCAAGATGTGGTTGGCGAGCTTTACCCTGCTCTGCGTTGTCGCCACAACAGCCCTCTGGTTTGCCACCCCCGACGCGGGATCCATTCCCTTGGCCATGACCGCCGTGGTGTTCGGCACGGTGGGCTTTGAAGTGGGCCTGGTGTTCTACAATGCCATGCTGCCTTCGCTCACCACGCCGGAGCGCATGGGCCGCATTTCCGGCTGGGCCTGGGGCCTTGGTTACGGCGGCGGACTGGCCTGTTTGGTGCTGGCTTTGGTGGGCTTTATTCAAGCGGACCCACCGCCCTTCGGATTGGACTCGGCCGATGCGGAACCGGTGCGCGCCACCATGCTGCTGACGGCAGTGTGGATCGTGGTCTTCGCCTGGCCCTTGTTCCTGTTCACCCCGATGCGGCTCCGACGGGCTTGCGCATGGGCGAGGCCGTGCGCCGCGGACTGCAGGCGCTGGCCTCAACGGTGAAGCAGGCGAAGCAACACGCCAACAGTTTCCGTTTTCTCATCGCCAGGATGATTTACATCGACGGGGTCAACACCATGTTTGCTTTCGGCGGTGTGTATGCGGCCGGCACCTTCGGCATGACGTTGGAAGACATCATTGTTTTCGGCATTGCCTTGAACGTCACAGCCGGTTTGGGCGCTGCCGTGTTCGGATGGATCGATGATTCCCTCGGCTCCAAACGGACCCTGACCATCAGTTTGCTAGCGCTTATCGGTACGTCGCTTGCCGTTCTCTTCGCCCAGACAACGACACAGTTCTGGATCGCCGCGCTGGTCATGAGCGTATTCTTCGGGCCCGTGCAAGCGGCCAGCCGCACTTTCATGGCCAAGCTGGCGCCAGCCGAAATGCGCGGTGAAATGTTCGGCCTCTATGCAGTATCCGGAAAGATCACCAGCTTTGCCGGACCGTTCGCCGTCGGTTGGGTTACTGCTCTTGCGGGCAGTCAACGCATCGGCATGTCCACCATTCTGATTTTTCTCGTCGCCGGATTGGTTCTGTTGCGGGGCGTCAAAGAACCCTAAACAAATTCCGGATCAATGACGGAAGTGGCGCATGCCGGTGAACACCATGGCCAGGCCCTTCTCATCGGCAGCGGCGATGATGTCGTCATCGCGGATCGATCCGCCCGGCTGAATCACCGCGGTCGCACCGGCTTCCACTGCGGCCAGCAATCCGTCGGTAAAGGGAAAGAAAGCATCGGAGGCCACCACCGAGCCGATGGTGGCGGGCTTGTCCGCCCCCGCTTCCCGTGCGGCATCGATGGCTTTGAGGGCGGCAATGCGGGCCGAATCCACCCGGCTCATCTGTCCTGCGCCGATGCCCACGGTGGCGTTGTCCTTGGCATAGACAATGGTGTTGGACTTAACATGCTTGGCAACGGTAAAGGCGAACAACATGTCTTTGATCTGCGACTCCGTCGGCTTGACCTTGGTCACCACTTTGAGGTCCTCCGCCATTACCCGGCCCACGTCCTTGCTTTGCGCCAACAGGCCGCCGGCGACGGGTTTGATCATGCGCGCGGGAGCCGTCGGGTCCGGCATGGCGCCGGTAAGCAGAAGGCGCAGGTTTTTCTTTTTGGCAAAGAGCGCGCGGGCGCCTTCATCAGCATCGGGCGCGATGACCACTTCGGTGAACAGTGCTGTGATCTTTTGTGCGATGTCTTCGGTCAAGGGACGGTTAACGGCAACGATGCCGCCGAAAGCCGAGACCGGATCGCAGGCCAGGGCTTTTTCATAAGCGGCAAGACAGTCGTCAGCCAGAGCAACGCCGCATGGATTTGCGTGCTTGATAATGGCCACCGCAGGATCATTGAACTCGGCGACCAACTCAAACGCCGCATCGGTGTCGTTGTTGTTGTTGTAGCTGAGCTCCTTGCCTTGCACCTGCTCTGCCGTCGCTACCCCAGGGCGCTGCTCGCCGGTGAGATAAAGGGCGGCTTGCTGATGCGGGTTTTCGCCGTAACGGAGATCCTGTTTCTTCGTACCCGCCGCCGACAAGGCGTCAGGAAACGCATCGCCGAGTTGATCCGCAAACCAAGCGGAGATGGCGGCGTCATAGGCGGCCGTCCGGGCATAGGCACGTGCTGCCAGAACCGTGCGCAAATCGTCGGACACGGCGCCATCGTTGGCCTCCATATCCGCCTGCACTTGCTTGTAGTCATTGGGGCTGACGATGACAGCGACACCGGCGTGGTTTTTTGCCGCCGAGCGGATCATGGCTGGGCCGCCAATATCGATATTCTCGATGCAGGTTTCAAAGTCGGCGCCGGACGCTACGGTGTCTTCAAAAGGATAAAGGTTGACCACCACCATATCGATGGGAGCGATGTCGTGTTCGGCCATGGTGGACTCATGGTCCGCATTGCCCCGGATGCCTAAAAGGCCGCCGTGTACTTTCGGGTGCAGAGTTTTGACCCGTCCATCCAGCATCTCCGGAAAACCGGTGAGGTCGGACACTTCGCGCACCGGCAGGCCGGCATCAGCAATGGCCTTGGCGGTGCCGCCGGTGGAGACCAGTTCAACATTCTTGCTGTTGAGGTAGGTGGCGAATTCGACCAGCCCGGCCTTATCGGAAACAGACAACAGAGCGCGGCGCACGGCGGAAGCGGGCATGGTCACCTCAAGGATGGGGAAAAAATCAGAGCCGAAGTGGCCGCGGGTTTAGCACGGGTTTTCCAGCGGGAAAACGCCTTGCGGCCCAATCAGGGAAAATTACTTCACCACTTTAAGATGGGACGGGTGGGAACCGTCCTCGGTATGTTGCTCTGCAGATTGCGGAGTGGGCCGGGTCAGTTCGGGAACCAGGTCTGAGACAATGTCCAAGGCGGCTGTCTCGTCCTGACGGGCACAGGCGGCAGCAAGATCATCCAGGTGTTGCGCTATGGTCTCCTTTGTCGCCGTTCTTGGCCGTGCGATGAGAATACCATCCATCCCGGTGCCCACAGGCGGTTCCTGGCCGTGAAACAATTCCTCATAGAGTTTTTCGCCAGGGCGCAAGCCCGTGATTTCAATCTTGATGTCTTCGTCGGGTATGTGACCGGCCAAGCGGATGATCTGACGGGCGAGATCCATAATCTTGACCGGCGAGCCCATGTCGAGAACGTAGATCGCGCCTTCGTCGTTGCGGCCCGGCCCAAGAGCCGCCGCCTGCAGTACCAGTTCAACCGCTTCGCCGATGGTCATGAAAAACCGTTCGATGTCCGGGTGGGTGACCGTCAACGGCCCACCGGCTGCAAGTTGGTCTTGGAAGCGGGGCACCACCGAGCCGGCGGAGCCAAGGACGTTGCCGAAGCGCACGGTGATAAACCGGGTGCCAGCCCGGCTGAGGTCCGCCGCTTGGCAATAGAGTTCAGCGAGGCGTTTGCCTGCCCCCATGACATTGGCGGGATTGACTGCTTTGTCAGTGGAGATCACCACCATTTCGGGCACGTTATGGGCCAGGCAGGCGTCGGCGATGATGCGGGTGCCAAGGGCGTTAGTCGCCAAACCTTCGAGCGGATTGAACTCGACCATGGGAACGTGTTTGAGCGCAGCCGCGTGGAACACCAAATCGGGTTTTTCCTGATCGAACACATTTTCGATGCGGTTTTGATCGCGCACATCGGCAAGAATAGGCACGGCTTTGACACCGGGCCAACGTTCCCGCACTTCCATTTCGATGGTGTAGAGATTGTATTCGCCGTGATCGAGCAGAGAGAGATGGGCAGGTCCGGCAGCTGCGATCTGTCGCACCAGTTCCGCACCGATGGATCCGCCGGCGCCTGTGACGAGAACGCGGCGGCCTTCTATCAAGCCACGCATGGCGGCGCGGTCGAGGCTGCGGGCCGGACGGCCGAGCAGGTCTTCTAGGGCGATGGGACGGGGCGTGAATTCCTCGCCGTAAGCCCGCACATCCGTCGGTGACGGCAGGCGGGCCAGGTCCAATCCTTCCGCCTGGCCAAACTTGAGCAGATGCCGGACGGCCTCACCCTTGGTCTCGGGCCGGGCAAGGATCAGGCGTTTGGGCCTGAGGTCACGGGCGGACAAGCCGGCGACGATGGCCTCTAAATCCCGTTCGAGACCGAGCACTTCAACGCCGTGAATGATCTGACCAACCCGCGTCGGCGTGGCTGTCACCAGACCGACGACACGGTACTTGCTGTCCGCGTCCTGTTGGGTGGCACGGATGAAATGGGCTGCCTTATCACCCGCACCGATGAGCAGCACCGGTTCGCGGGAGGCTTGCGCCGTTCCCATGAAGCCAAGCCGGTGGTCTTTGAACAACCGAAACGCCAGACGCGGCCCAGCGAGGAAAGCCACCATGACAAACCAACTGATGATGGGCACCGACCGGGGTACGTCTTCGAGACGGGTAAACAGAAACATCAAGGGGACGAACAGCAGCGCCACGGCTGTGGCAGCACGGACGATGTTGATCGCATCGGCCAAAGACACATAAGCCCAGACATGGCGATAAAGACCGGTGAACAGGTAAACGATGACAGCGAGGCCGGCATAGAGGGCGGCCTGATCTATCACCGTTTGAACCTGCTCAAACATGACCGCGTCCAGGCGCAGATAGAACGCGGCCCAGACCGCGGCAAAGGCGATGGCCGTATCATGCAAAAGAACAAGCAGGTTACGGGGCTGGGTGAATAGGCTGCTTATGGATTTCACCGTATCACTCTGATCAACAACACTTTCTTGCGCTCAGTTTAGCCGAGAATGCGGCGCATCACCACGCCGAGTAGCCGCCGTCGACCATCAGGCATTGTCCGGTGACGTAGGCGGAGGCATCAGAACTGAGAAAAACGGCGGCGCCTTTGACATCCTCTTCCGTCGCCATGCGGCCTAAAGGCGTGCGCTTTTCATAGGCGGTTTTGAAGCGCGCCGCGGTGTTGCGTTCCACCCCGCCGGGGATAATGGCGTTGACCCGATGTCCGGCGCCAGGGTGGTCGCCAGCCAGCGCGTCATCTGCACTAGGCCACCTTTCGAGGCCCCATAGGCCGCCGGTGTGCCGGGCACGTCCGCCGCATCGTACAGGGACCAGTCGGGTCCGAGGACACCGTAGATGGAGGCCACATGGATCACCGAGCCTGTGCCATGGGCCTTGAGATAGGGAATGGCTGCCTGGGTCAAGGCAAAGGGTGCGGTGAGATTGACCTCCAGGGCTTGCCGCCACGTCTCCAGGCTCTGCTTTTCAACCGGTGTCGTCCAGCCTTCGAGATCATCGGTGCCGACGAATGCGGCACAGTGCACCAGCACGTCGAGACGGCCGAAGGTTTCGTTTGCTTGCTCCAGTGCCGCTTGCACCTGTGCCTCATCTGCGAGATCGCACGTCAAACCAAGGTGATCTCCGCCGTCGACAGACAGCAATTCATTTACGGCAGGCGTGGGATCTGTTTTATCGAGAAGGGCGACATGCGCGCCGCATTCGGCCAACGATGCTCCGATGATTTTCCCGAGATGCCCAGCACCGCCGGTGACCAGTGCGGTGCGGCCGGACAGATCAAACAAGGTTGAAACGCTGCGCATTACATCTCGTCCTTCACGTTTTCGGGGAACCGTCGGTCGGTGGTTCGGTAAAGAGATCAGCATAATCCCGTTTGGCCTGATCAAGATCATCAAGCCGGCCGATGTCCATCCAATATTCGCGTAAGGGAAAAACGGTTGGCTTGTGCCCCTCTTCTAAAAGGCGATGGAACAAATCGGGCATGTCCATGGCCTTTCCCGACGGAATCAAATCCAACACCTCGGGATCAATGACATAGATACCGGCATTGACGAAAAACCTGTGCTCCGGTTTTTCAGCAATGGAGGTCAATACAGTCGCCTCGGTTTCGACCACACCATAGGGAACCGTGAAGCGGTATTCGCGCACACTCATGGTCGCCGGCGCGTCGTGGTTTTCGTGATACTTAACAAGGTGATGGAAATTGATCTTGGTGAGCACATCGCCGTTCATAACGATGATGGGAACGCTCGGCCGCTCCGGCAACAGAGCCAAAGCACCGCCGGTGCCGAGGGCGTCGTCTTCCTTGAGGTAAGTGATGTCTGCACCAAGGCGTCGACCGTCACCGAAATGGGCTTCAATGAGATCGGCCTTGCAATTGACCGACAGATAAATCTCGGCAAACCCCTCGGCGACAAATCGCTCGATAATGGTTTCCAGGATCGGGCGGCCGCCCACTTCAAGCAGAGGTTTGGGCAGGTCATCGGTCAGCGGCTGCAGCCGCGTGCCTTTGCCTCCTGCCATAAGCACGACGGGATTGCCGCCTTCTGGACGGGGGTCCAGATCCTTGAGTACTTTGAGGTCAACGATGACCCCGGCGGCATCCACCAACGGCAAGTGGCTGATCTGATGGTGGCGCATGAGGCGCGCCGCTTCGCCATCGCTGATATCGCCCGGCGCGGTGATGGGCTCCAGGTTCATCACCGTATCCACTGTGTCGGTCAATTGAACGCCGGATAAAATTCCACGGCGGATATCACCGTCGGTGACCGTGCCGCGCAGAACACCCTCTTCGTGAACAAGACCAATGGGCACGCCATGGGTATCGATGATCTTGAGCGTTTCCATAATGGTCGTTGTCACCGTCACCATGTTATCGCGCACGTTACGGGTCATGATGTACGGGTCATGATGTGCGGTCCTTATTCACTCACCGGGCGGGCGGGATTGCCCATCACCGTGGAGCCGACCGCGACGTCATCGACGACGACAGCGCCCGCGCCGACGACAGCGCCGTCGCCTACAGTAACACCGGGAACCAGCACCGCCCGCGCGCCGATATGGCATTCGCTGCTCACTGTTACGCCCCCGCAGAGCACAGCCCAGGGTGCGACATGACTGTGGGCGCCGACATGACAATCGTGATCCAAACTGGCGCCGGTGTTGATGATGGTGTTGGGCCCGAGCACGGACCCGGGATGAATAATCGCGCGGGTAATGACGTGGCAGCCCTCTCCTATATCGGCGTTATCTGAAACGGACGCATCAGTGCTGACGACGGTTTCAAAATCAAATCCTTGATCCTTGAATTTTTCAAACAACGCGCGCCGGCGTATTAAGTCCGAGTGTCCGCGACGAGGCCAGTTGCCCAAGGCGTTGATCAGCGCGACATCGTTCACATCAAGAGAGGCGATAACCCTGTCATCCCCGACGACCGGAACATCGAGCACCGTGGTGCCGTGAAGCGACTCATCGGCATCGACCAGTCCTTTTGGCGCGCAACCTGTATTGCGGAGAATGTCGATGACCACACGGGCGTGACCGCCGGCACAAAGAACATAGAGGTCGGGTTTGCGAGACGTCATTGCGGCTCAATGAGATCATCGCTGTGGTACGCACGCGCCGCCGGTTTGCCGAGATAAGCCCAGTACTCCAGTGGGGAAAGCCCGGTCCCCGGCCGTTTGGTGCCTAAGTTCTCACGGGTAAAGAGATCTCCTTCGGCAATGTCGGTGAGCGCCACCAGGCTTTTGCGGGCGACGGCGGCCGTGTCCTCTTCCGCGGCGGTCGGTGTTTTGGTGCCCGTGCCCAAGGCTGCCTCTACGGTGCGCACGGCTTCAATCATGGCCTTAAATTCATCGGGCTCTAGGGACGCCGCATGATCTGGACCTTCGAGAGTGCGGTCCAAAGTGAAATGTTTTTCGATGGCCACAGCGCCCCGGCTGACCGCGGCGGCTGGCACGGCGATGCCCTGGCTGTGATCGGACAAGCCGACGGGTAAACCGAATCTTTCGCTCAGAGTATCCATGGCCTTGAGGTTGATGGTCTCCGGCGCGGCCGGATAGTCGGAGGTGCAATGCAGAAGCGTAACGTTGGTCTGTAACGCGCGTTGACCGTCATCGCTTTCAAACGCTTCGGCGCACGCTTCGGCTGACGGTTTTGCGTCACCGGATCTGACGTAGCCGAAGGCAAGTACGCCAAGGGCGGTTTCAACTTCGTCAAGTGTTGCCATACCTGTAGACAAAACGATGGGTTTCATCGTGCGTGCCAAATGCAACAGCAACGGTGCGTTGGTCAGCTCACCGGAGCCCACTTTGAGCCGCTTAACGCCGA
The DNA here is from genome assembly GCA_965207985.1 of Rhodospirillaceae bacterium. Taxonomy (GTDB): domain Bacteria; phylum Pseudomonadota; class Alphaproteobacteria; order Rhodospirillales; family Rhodospirillaceae; genus CBDBND01. The sequence goes on from CBDBND010000035.1 coordinate 368,495, forward strand.
TCACTTCGGCCAGAAAGGTCGCGCTGTCTTCATCGAAAGGCGTTGACATGAACTCAATGCCGGCACTTGCGCAGGCCGCGGCAAGATCGCAGTGGTCCTGCTCGGACAATTCAAGCGCTTTGAGCATGGCAATCTGACCGCCGTCATCACCGGTGTTGCGTGACTGATAGGCCGCTTTAGGAGCGCTGGCCGCCGCAATGCGTTCGGCTTTGAAGGTTTGAAACTTAATGGCATCGGCGCCGGCGTCAGCGGCAACGGCGACAAGGTCTTGGGCGCGGGATGCGCTGCCGTTGTGGTTTACGCCGGCCTCGGCAATGACAAATGTATGCGGGCGCTGGTCTGACACGGTCCAAGGAGGTAGACCACAGCGGCGGGTGGCGCAACGGAAAGATGGTTTGTGACGGCGCGGCGCTCGGCTATGGTGGCCCAGCCAACTGCTTGAAGAGATTGAGATTTCTGTGTCCTCCGCGCCGTCTATTCTGTTCCTGATCGCTGCCCGGGGCGGCTCCAAAGGGGTGCCCGGAAAAAATCTCAAGACCATCGCCGGGTTGTCGCTGCTCGGCTTCAAAGCGCGCTCCGCCCAGGCCTGCCGCGGTTGTGCGCGGCTTATCCTGTCTACCGATTCCGAAGACATTCAGGCGGAAGGACGGCACCTGGGTGTCGAAGTTCCGTTCACCCGCCCGGCAGAACTGGCCACCGACACCGCCCCCTCCGACGGTGTGGTCGCCCATGCCATGGACTGGATCGAAGACAATGACGGCAAATCTTACGATGCTGTCATGTTGCTCGAACCGTCCTCTCCGTTCGCGACAGCGGACCACTATGATCAAGCGATCACGGTGTTTAACGAAAGGAATGCGGATCTGGTTGTCGGATTAAGGGAGCTTGATACCTATCCGGTTTTCACGGGCGCGCTTTCGCAAACGGGGTCGATTGCAACTATTGTGGAACAAATGCATCAAGCGCAAGGATTACGCCGTCAAGACCAGTTGACGAATGTCACCATGAACGGCGCGTTTTATCTTATCCGTTGTGATGCGTTCCGCCGGTCCGGCAAAATCTACGGCGACCCCGAAGGGTGTTACGGCATCGTCATGGACAAGTGGCATTCCATTGAAATCGAAACGCCCGATGATCTGGCCTTGGCCGAGTTTGCCGTAGACAAGGGGTACATTGACATGACCGCTTGGGACATGGCTGCAGGGACCGGCGGACATTCATGAGCCGAAAGATTTGCGTCGTCACCGGATCGCGCGCCGACTTCGGCCACCTCGCGCCCGTCATGAAAGCGATCGCGAACCATCCCGATTTGGTTTTGCAAACCGTCGTCACCGGACAGCATCTCGACTGCCGTTACGGCGACACTTGGCATGAAGTCACCGATGCCGGCTTTACCATTGATGAAAAAGTTAATCTCGCCCTCGGCGAAGATACCCCGTTGGAAACAGCACAAGCGGTTGGGCGTGGCGTCGGCGCGCTTGGGCAAAGTTTTGACCGGTTGAAGCCGGATATTGTTTTGGTTTTGGGCGACCGGTTTGAAATTCTCGCCGCCGCCCAAAGCGCGCTTCTGCTCAACATCCCCCTCGCCCACATCCACGGCGGTGAAACCACGGAAGCGGCCGTGGATGACGCCATCCGCCACGCCATTACAAAGATGGCCCGGCTGCATTTTTGCGCCACGGAGCTGTACGCCGCCCGCGTGCTCCAGATGGGGGAGCATCCGGACCACGTGCATGTGGTCGGCGCACCCGGTTTGGATGCCATCGGCACGATGGACTTTCTTGCCCGCGATGCCTTAGCTGCTGATCTTGGTGTCGACCTGTCGGATACGTTTTTTGTCATCACCTATCACCCGATAACGCTGCAGTTGGATCAAGGGGCGCAAGCGGTCGGCGCGCTTACGGGTGCTTTGGCACAGTTTGGGGAGGCGGCCATGGTGTTTACCGGCGTCAATTCGGATCCGGGCAATGCCATGATCCGAGACGCTTTGCAGACCTTCGTCGAACAGAACCCCAATCGCCGGACAATCGTCGCTTCGTTGGGACAACGCCGTTATTTGAGCGCCGTGCGGGAGGCCGATGCGGTGATCGGTAACTCGTCCTCAGGTTTGATCGAAGCGCCGGCCTTGGGCGTGCCCACCGTTAACATCGGTGATCGGCAAAAGGGCCGGTTGCGTGGTCCGTCGGTGATCGATTGCATCGACGACGACGCTGCCATTGCCGACGGCATCCGCCTGGCCTGCACGCCTGAGATGCGCCACACCGCGAAGACAGCCGAGCCGCCCTACGGGCGCGGCGGAGCGTCCGATAAAATCGCCGCTCTTTTGGCGCAGGCTGATTTGGCGCAATTGAGCACCAAGCCCTTCCACGACATAATGCCGTGACCTGCCTTCATTTGATTAAGCTCGATAGGACTTCATGACCGATAAAGTCGCTCTCATCACCGGCGTCACTGGCCAGGACGGCGCCTATTTGGCTGAACTGCTGCTGAGCAAGGGCTACACCGTCCATGGGGTGAAGCGGCGCTCATCGTCCTTCAACACCGGGCGCATCGATCATCTGTATCAGGACTTTCACAACACCGGCGTGCGGTTCTTCTTGCATTACGGCGATCTCACTGACGCCACCAATCTCATTCGTTTGGTGCAGGAAGTGCAGCCTGATGAAATCTATAACCTCGCCGCCCAAAGCCATGTGAAGGTGTCTTTCGAAACGCCGGAATACACAGCCAATGCCGACGCAGTGGGCACGTTGCGTCTGCTCGAAGCCATCCGCATTCTCAATTTAGGTGAAAAATCACGCTTCTATCAGGCGTCCACGTCTGAGCTGTACGGCAAGGTTCAGGAAACGCCTCAATCGGAAACCACGCCCTTTTACCCGCGCTCGCCCTACGGCGTGGCCAAACTGTACGGCTACTGGATTACGGTGAACTACCGCGAGGCCTATGGCTTCCATGCCTCCAACGGCATTCTTTTCAACCATGAAAGCCCGCTGAGGGGCGAGACCTTCGTCACCCGCAAGATCACCCGCGCCGTTGCCGCCATCGAATTGGGCCAGCAGGACAAACTCTATCTCGGCAACCTCGATGCCAAACGGGATTGGGGTCACGGCCGCGATTATGTGGAAGGCATGTGGTTGATGATGCAACAGGCGGAACCTGACGATTACGTGCTGGCCACGGGTGAGACCCATTCGGTGCGCTCCTTCGTCGAATTGGCCTTTGCCGAGACGGGTCGCACCATTGACTGGCAGGGCGATGGTGCGGATGAAAAAGGCCTTGATGCAAAATCAGGTGACGTCCTGGTGGAAGTGGACCCGCGCTACTTCCGGCCGACGGAAGTGGATCTTTTGCTGGGCGACCCGACCAAGGCCAAAGAAAAACTGGGGTGGACCTACACCACGCCCTTTGCCGACATGGTCAAAGAAATGGTGGCCAGTGACTTAGAGGTCGTCAAAGACGAAGCCGAGCGTTTCCAGCCGCACGATTGACGCTTAGATGACCGACCTCCTTTATCCGCTGAACGGGAAACGCATTTGGGTCGCGGGCCATAGCGGCATGGTCGGCTCCGCTGTCCTGCGCCAATTGCAAAACAAAGACTGCGAAATTGTCACCGTCTCTCATGCTGACCTTGACCTTACTCGACAAGCGGATGTGGAAAATTGGCTGGGGGATACAAAGCCCGATGCCATTGTCATGGCAGCGGCCCGGGTGGGCGGTATCCTCGCCAACGACACTCAACCGGTGGAGTATCTGGTCGAGAATGTGCAGATCCAAACCAACGTTTTCACGGCGGCCCATGCAGTCGGTATCAACCGCATATTGTTCTTAGGCTCCAGTTGCATTTATCCGCGCCTAGCCGCGCAACCCATGCAGGAAACCGCCCTGTTGACGGGACCGTTGGAGCCAACAAACCAATGGTATGCCATCGCCAAGATTGCAGGCGTGATGACGACACAGGCGTACCGGCGCGAGCATGGACGCGATTACATTTCCTGTATGCCGACCAATCTTTATGGCCCCGGCGACAGTTTCGATTTGCAAGAAAGTCATGTGTTAACGGCGCTGATGGTCAAAGCCCATGAGGCGAAGACAAACGGGGCTGAGAGCTTTGAAATATGGGGGACAGGAACGCCGAAGCGGGAGTTTCTTTTTGTCGATGACTTGGCAGAAGCCTGTGTGTTCTTGCTGGAACGCTATTCCGCCGACGAAACCATAAACGTAGGCTGCGGATCAGACATTGCCATTGCCGATTTGGCCGCGCTTGTCGCCAAAGTTGTCGGCTTCGCCGGCGGCATTACCAATGACCTCGGCAAGCCGGACGGCATGCCGCGTAAGCTGATGGACTCCTCCAGGATTAACGATCTGGGATGGAGCGCACAAACGTCGTTGGAGGACGGCATTGCCCAAACCTATGCCTGGTATCTAGACCATGTGGCCTAATCGCCCATCTCTGGTCTTGTCATGGTGAACACAAAAAAAGGCCAATCCCTATATCAACGGGCCCGCGCCATCATTCCGGGCGGCACGCAATTACTGTCCAAACGCCCGGAGATGTTTCTGCCCGAGCATTGGCCCAGCTATTACGCCAGCGCCAATGGCATCACCCTCACCGATCTCGACGGCAACAGCTTTCGCGACTTTTCCATAGGCGGCGTCGGCGCCACCGTTTTGGGCTACGCCGATGCGGATGTGGACGCGGCTGTCAAAGCGGTCATCGACCAAGGGTCCATGAGCACCCTCAATGCGCCGGAAGAAGTGGCGCTGGCTGAAAAGCTCATCACCTTACATCCCTGGGCGGAGATGGTGCGCCTATCCCGCGCCGGCGGCGAAGCCATGGCCGTTGCCGTGCGCATCGCCTGGGCCCATACCGGTCGGGCGGTGATCGCCTTCTGCGGTTACCACGGCTGGCATGACTGGTATCTGTCGGCCAATCTCGCCGAGGACGGCGCCCTGGACGGTCATCTTCTGCCCGGTTTGGACCCCAAAGGCGTGCCCCGGGGCCTCAAGGGCTTGAGCCAACCCTTCCGCTACAACGCTCTGGATGAACTCAAGGAGATTGCTGCCAAACACAAGGGAGACCTGGCCGCCATCGTTATGGAACCGGTGCGCCACACAGAGCCGGATCCGGACTTTCTTACGGGTGTGCGAACCATCGCCGATGAGACCGGCGCCGTTCTTTTATTCGACGAAGTCACCGCCGGGTTTCGCGTCAACACCGGCGGCATTCACCTGACCCTGGACGTGACGCCTGACATGGCCGTGTTCGCCAAGGCGCTGGGCAACGGCTATCCCATCTCGGCCATCATCGGACGGGCCAAGATCATGGAGGCGGCTCAGGACACCTTCATCAGTTCAACCATGTGGACGGAACGCATTGGCCCCGCCGCCGCTTTGGCCATGATCGATAAATATGAACGGGAGGACGTACCGGCCCGACTGGTTGCGACCGGCCAGGCGATCAAACAGGTTTGGCGGGACGCTGCTGACCACACCGGTTTGGACATCCATGTCAGCGGGCTTGATCCCCTCGCCCATCTTTCTTTCAGCGGGGACGATGGCAAAGGTAGTGCAGACGCCCAACGCACGCTGTTCACCCAAGAGATGCTCGACCGCGGTTTCCTTGCCGGCAGCGCCTTCTATGCCATGGCAGCGCATGGGGAAAATGATGTCGCCGACTACGCCGATGCCTGCCGGGAGGTCTTCGCCCTGATCGCCTCGGCGAAAGCGACCGGTAGCGTGGAAGGGCGATTACGTGGCCCGGTGGCCCATTCGGGATTCAAACGGCTCACCTAACGCAACCCGGTCCTTCGGTGCCGCCGTGAAGCCATAAGTGTTTGAACGGGGCTTTTCCCTTGATCGCGGGTCGGGCGTTCCGTACAACACGGAAGACAACACCTTATAAACGCTACCCTTTTTGCCTTGGAGGCGCCGGACCACCGGCATGCAGATTTACCTCCCCATCGCCGAAATGTCGGTGAACATTTTCCTCATTCTCGGAATGGGCGGGGCGGTCGGTTTGCTGTCCGGATTGTTCGGCGTGGGCGGGGGCTTTCTCATGACCCCGCTGTTGATTTTCGTTGGCGTACCCCCGGCCGTGGCCGTCGGCACGGAAGCAAACCAGATCGTCGCCAGTTCGGTCTCCGGTGTGCTTGCCCATTGGCGCCGCGGCAATGTGGATTTCCGCATGGGCGCTGTGTTGACCGTCGGCGGGTTCGTCGGATCGGGGTTGGGGGTCGCTCTCTTTTCCGTGTTGCGTGGTCTTGGCCAAATCGAGTTGGTGATCTCTCTCTGCTACGTCGTCTTTCTCGGCGTCATCGGCGGACTGATGTTTTATGAAAGCGTCAATGTCATTATGCGCCACCGGCGCTCCAGCCCCGACAAACCGATTAGCACGGCGCGGGGGCCGGGCCGCCATACTTGGATCCATGGTCTGCCGTTCAAAATGCGGTTCCGTAAATCCAAACTCTATATTTCCGCGTTGTTGCCTTTGGCAGTCGGTTTTGTGGTTGGCATCCTCGCCGCCATCATGGGTGTCGGCGGTGGTTTTGTGATGGTACCGGCGATGATTTATCTGTTGGGCATGCCGACCCAAGTGGTCATCGGCACGTCGTTGTTCCAGATTATTTTCGTCACTGCCAACACCACTTTCCTGCAGGCCACCGTCAATCAGACCGTCGATGTGGTCCTCGCATTGATGCTCCTCGCTGGCGGCGTGATCGGCGCGCAGGTGGGCGCACGATTGGGAGCCAAACTGCGCGGCGAGCAGCTCAGGGTGCTGCTGGCTTTGATCGTGCTCGGCGTTTGCCTGCGTCTTGCCTTTGACTTGGTGGTCACACCGGCTGAGCCCTTCTCCTTCGGAGGGATCGGCTGATGAAGAAACTGGTCTTTATCCTGACACTCTTCGCGGTAATTGATCTTGTTCCGTCTGCGCATGGACAGTCGGTACCCTTGGTGGCGGATCTTGATAACCACCTCGTTGCCATCACCACAGGTTTTACCGGAACGGACGTACTCTTGTTCGGCGCGACGGACGGGCCGGGCGACGTGGTGATCGTTGTGCGCGGCCCGGCGGAAGACGTCACCTTAATGCGCAAGGAGCGGTTCGGACCCATCTGGGCCAATACCAACGCGGTGGAACTGCGCGACGTGCCGTCTTTTTACAGTTTTGCCAGCAACCGTAATCCGGAAGACTTTGCCGATTTCCGCCAACGCGAGCGGTATCAGATCGGGCTGGGTAACCTCCGGCTTACGTTTGCCGATCCTGCCCTCGATGAACAGACGCAGGCGGAATACCGCAATGCGCTTTTGCGTCTCAATACGGACCGCAATGTCTACATCGCTGAAGTGGGGCGTGTGTCCTTACTGGCCAACCGTCTGTTCAGAACCGAACTGCACTTTCCGGCCAATGTCCCCACCGGTGTGTACTTCGTTGAGATTTATCTTTTCCGGGATGGAGATGTAGCCAGCGCGGAAATCGTGCCTTTGAGCATTTCCAAAATCGGTGTGGGCGCGGAGATCTATGACTTCGCCCACAATCTGTCGCCGCTATACGGTTTGCTGGCGATTATCCTTGCCGTGCTTGCGGGTTGGGGTGCCGAAGCCGCCTTCCGCCGGATGTAAGCAGAACAGCTATGACCGATCAGGGTAAAGAAAAAGAACAAGAAGAGGTAAGGCAGGACGATGCGGAAATGCCGCGATCGTTTCTGTTGGTGGTTGATGCGTCATCGGAATTGAATGCCGCCGTGCGCTTTGCCTGCCGCCGGTCTTTGCATACGGACGGCAACGTGGCTCTGTTTCATGCGGTTGAGCGGGCTGACTTTCATCACTTCGCCACCATCGGCGAACTGATGGAAACGGAAGCCCGCTCGGAGGCGGAAAAGCTCCTTCAGCGGGTGGCGGCCGACGTCCAACGGTTCACCGGCCAAATGCCGGGGCTGTATTTGCGCGAAGGCGATGTCATCGAACAGCTCTTGGCTGTGATCGACGAAGAAAAAACCATTTCGGTCTTGGTGTTGGCTGCCAGCACGGGGGAAGACGGGCCTGGCCCCTTGGTCTCCGCCCTGTCCGGCCGGTTGGCTGGGAAAATCCGCCTCCCCGTTATCATTGTTCCAGGCAACCTTACGGCTGAAGAAATCGACGAATTGACCTAGGTCCGGTCTCACGGAGCCGAGAAGGGACGGCGGACAAGGTCTTGAGATGGGACCGAAATGGTCCTAATTACCTCCCTGGAACGACCATCTTTTTGTCAGGGACCATTTTCCAGGGACTGTGCCCATGTTCATTCAGACGGAACAAACCCCCAACCCGGCCACGCTCAAATTTCTGCCAGGACGTCCGGTTATGGAAACGGGTGTTGCCGACTTCACCACCATGGAAGACGCGGCCCGATCTCCTCTGGCACATCGTCTGTTTGAGGTGGGCAACGTGGCCGGTGTGTTTTTCGGCACCGACTTCATCACCGTGACCAAAACAGAAGACGCCGACTGGCAAGTGATCAAGCCTTTGGTGTTGGGCGCCATCATGGACCACTACACATCCGGTCAACCGCTCATGGCGGACTCCGCTGGCGCAAGCGATGAGATCGACGTCATGGAAGATGACGATGTGGATCCGGACGTCGTTGATCAGATCAAAGAGCTTTTGGAAACGCGGGTACGCCCAGCGGTGGCGCAAGACGGCGGCGACATTGTTTATAAAGGTTTCAAGGGCGGCACCGTCTACCTTCATATGAGGGGCGCGTGTGCGGGATGCCCCAGTTCGACCATGACGCTGAAAATGGGTATCGAGAACATGTTGCGTCATTACATTCCTGAGGTGGATCAGGTGGAAGCGGTTTTGTAATCCGCTTCATCGCGTTTTCCTGTTGTTTGGTACGACTCACTCTTCTCTATGAACGCAGTAAAGACAATCGCATTGACTATGGTGGGCGCACTTCATGCGCTCGTACTTTGGGTCAAGCATAACCCCATTGAAGCGCAGGTCTTATTTGTCGTCTTTTTAATATTTGTTGGATGGTTACGACTACCCGACGATGCAGCGCGAAGAACCGATGGAAGCATTATCATCGCTGGCGATGATCTAGCCATTGAGTCCTTGGAAGACACGTTTACAGCTTATGGGTATCGGTTAAGCGATATCCGCAGTGGCGAGAAACGTGTTCCGCGGCTGATTATTGCGGACGTTCCCACCGGTCTGAAAGACATGCGCGTCATTGACCGGCGCAAAAGACTGTTCTTCCGCTCCGTGCTTCCCATGATCCTCACCGTCAACGAAACCCTTTCCGCCGAACGGTCACAGTTGATAACGGTGGTCGAGCGTATGCAGGCAGAGGGCTCGGGCGGAAGCGGGCTGAGCGACGAGGATACGGCGTGGCTTGTGAACCTTGCCACCCGCTATGGCATCGACCTGGTGGAAGATGATGTCACCTTGGAAGAAGCCGCCGATGTTCTTATCAAACGGGTTGCGCCTATTCCGCCGGCTCTCGCTTTGGCCCAGGCGGTTGAAGAAAGTGCTTGGGGAACCTCCCGGTTCGCCAGGCAAGGCAACGCGCTGTTTGGCCAATGGGTGTGGGATGAAGAAGCCGGCATTGTTCCAGAAGACCAGCGGGACGGACCGGAATATGCAGTGCGCGCCTTCGAAAGCCCTCTGCGTTCGGTATAAGCCTACGCCAGAAACCTGAACACCCATTGGGCTTACGCGGACTTCCGCGATAAACGCGCCGCCATGCTCACCGCCAGTCAACCGCTGGACAGTTGGGAGCTGGCCAAAACGCTGATCCGCTATTCCGAGCGGCGGGAAGAATACGTGAAGTCCCTGCACGCCATCATGCGGGTGAATGACCTGCGTCCCTTTGATCAAGCGCAGCTGGCCTCGCCCGAAGCCATGGAGCAATTGGCGGAGGCCAGTTAGTCCATTGGCAACCGGCAAGACCAAGCGCGCGGTGGCGTCCAAGCCCGAGGTCAGCGACAAAGCCGTTGTCTCCGCGACCGGACAATCATGGGAACAATGGTTTGCCATTCTCGACAAAGCACGTGCCAAGGATTGGGATCACAAAACCATCGTTGCTTACCTCAGGGAGAATTACACCATAAGCGGCTGGTGGCAGCAGACAGTCACTGTCGGTTACGAACGGGCGAGGGGCAAACGCGCAGTGCATCAAACCAGATCGGGGTTTGTTGCCAATAAAAGCAAAACCATTTCTGCGCCGGTTGAGACCGTGTTTGCCTTTTGGACCGATGGCCGTAAACGCAAACGCTGGCTTGCGGAGCCACTAACCTTTTCCACCAAACGTCTCAACAAGACACTGCGGTTTGTCTGGGGCGAGAACGGCGAACGGGTCAGTGTAGGTTTCCTTGGCAAAGTGAACGGCAAGACCACCGTCACCGTTCAACATGAACGGCTAAAAAACCAAAGCGCCGTGGCCAAGCAAAAAGCGTATTGGGCTGAACGGTTGGAGCAATTGGCTCAATTGGTGGAGTGAGTTACCGGTAACGGGGATGCACCGCCACCCCTTCGCTCTGAAATCCGGCAATCATTTGCCAGCCGAACCAATACCACCGCCCTTGGTTTCCATCCCTGCGCACCGGCAAAGTGCAGTTCAACCGCACCCGGCCTTTTGGAAAAGCATCAACGGGCGTGATCCAGACCGCATCCCCGTCCACCGCCGTCTCCAACGGTGCCCCGCCCGGGCCGAAGCACGTCAAGGCGCTAATGTTTTGTGGTGGAGACGACAAGGTCAGAGCGAAGGCCGGCAAGGTGTCTTTCAACACCGGTTCATTGGGTTCAAGGTTTGTCACAGGCAGCGGCAGGGTGTTGATGATGAGACGGAATCGGTCCGCCCCACCGAAGGCTTCGTTGAGGGCAAAGCGGGGCAGATAGAAGGGGTTCGACATCACACCGGCCGCACCGGAATGCTGACCGAAAGCGGCCGTAAATCCCGCTTTTGTGACGGCGGCCATGTCAGCTTGGCCGGCTTCGCCATAAGGAAAAGCGAACAAGGCTGACGTTGCACCCAACTCACGGGTAAAGGCGCTTTTCATTTTTTCGAGATCGTCTTCCACGTCTTCCGCACTCAAAGCGGGATAGTGGCCGTGGCCATGACTGTGGGCACCGATGGACACACCTTCACTTTGCAGGGCGCGAATGTCGTCCCAACTCAGGAGGTCGGCAAAATCCGCATCCACACCGGCGGTGGCGACAAAAAGCATGACGGGAAAGCCCGCCGCTTTGAACCTGGGCCAACCGTCGGTGAGAAAGGACCGGTAGGCGTCGTCAACGGTGATGGCCACGGCCTTGTCGGGCAAGGGTGTGTTGGCCTGCAACGCGGCAACCACTTGGTCCAGAGGCAAGACTGTGTGTCCGCCCTCTTGCAGGGCAGTAATGTGGTCGTTCAGTTGCTCAAGCGTGGTGCTGGTGGAGGGAAAGGCGGACTCCCCAAAACGGTGATACATGAGGATCACAGCCGAGGGATCGTCGGCCAAGACTGGGAAGCACCAAACGGTAAGTAATCCCAACACGGCGCAAACTCTGTTAAAGACACGGATCATAGAACTCACTGTACCAGACTGTTGAAAAGGACGCGTCATGGCTCGCACCCCCCTCGACGATACCGGCCTCAATCTTCTGTTCCGCGACGCCCGCACCCATTCCAAATGGGTGGACGGAGTGGTGTCGGACGAAATACTACGGCAGATTTTTGACCTGATGAAAATGGCGCCCACCTCGGCCAATTGTTCGCCGGCGCGGTTCGTCTTTGTCACCTCGCCCGAGGGCAAAGAAAAACTCAAACCGGCGTTGTCGTCGGGCAACGTGGAGCAAACCATGGCCGCTGCAGCCACGGCGATCATCGCCTATGACATGGAATTCTACGAACACCTACCCAAGCTCTATCCCCCCGCCGACGCCAAGAGCTGGTTCACCGGTAATGACAAACTCATCTACGAGACCGCCTTCCGCAACGGCTCGCTGCAAGGGGCGTACCTGATGATGGCAGCGCGGGCACTTGGCTTTGATTGCGGACCCATGTCCGGGTTCGATGAAGACACACTCAACGCCGCGTTCTTCCCCGATGGTCGGTTCAAAGCAAATTTTCTCTGCAACATCGGCCATGGCGATGACGACAAGGTTTATCCGCGCACACCGCGGTTCGATTTCAATGAAGCCTGTGAAGTCGTCTGACGGCGTTTAGCCCCGCTGTAAGAAACCGACCGCGTCGTAGGCTTCCTGTAAAATAGGCTCGGCGATGGCGTTGGCTTTATCCGCGCCCGCTTTGAGCAAACGATCCAGTTCTGCCGGGTCGGCCATCAAATCGTTCATGCGCTGATTGATGGGTCCCAGCTTGGCGACGGCCAGCTCCGCTAGTTTAGGCTTGAACGCGCCAAAGCCCTGACCCGCAAACTCGCTTACCACGTCGTCGACGGACTGGTCCGCAAGAGCGGCGTAGATATTGATGAGGTTGGTCGCTTCGGGGCGGTCGCTTAGTCCGTCTGACGAGTCCGGCAGCACATCCGGGTCGGTCTTCGCCTTTTTGATCTTATCGGCGATGACGTCGGCGGGGTCGGTCAGGTTGATGCGGGTCATGTCGGAGACATCCGACTTGGACATCTTGGCCGTGCCGTCGCGCAGGTTCATCACCCGCATGCCCGGGCCTTGGATCACCGGTTCGGGCAACGGGAACACCTCTTTGCCCGTATCTACGTTGAACTTCTGAGCAATGTCCCGGGCCAGTTCCAGATGCTGCTTCTGGTCTTCGCCGACGGGCACGTGGGTCGCCTTGTAAACCAGAATGTCCGCCGCCATGAGATTGGGATAGACCATCAAGCCAGACGAGGCTTTCTCACGGTTCTTGCCCGCCTTGTCCTTGAACTGGGTCATGCGGTTGAGCCAGCCCAAGCGGGTGACACAGTTGAACAGCCAGGCCAGTTGGGCATGGGCCGGCACGTGGGACTGGATGAATAAAGTGCTCTGCTCCGGGTCGATGCCCGAGGCGATCATCCCCGCCGCCACTTCCCGCGAGGCCTGAGCAAGATCGCCCAAGTCGGGCCAGGTGGTGATGGCATGCAGATCAACGATACAGAACAGATTTTTGTAATCGCCCTGCATGGCCGCCCAGTTCTTCATGGCGCCCAAATAATTGCCGAGATGCAAATTGCCCGTGGGCTGAATGCCCGACAGGATGCGGTTGGTGGGAAAGGCCATGAAGAGAACCGTGTGCCGTGTCAGAAAAATCAGATGAGGCGCGGGGGATAGCTTACCCCCCGGGGATGGTCAAGACGACGACGCTTCTGGTCCAGGTGGACTTTCAGTGGCGCGCAGACTTTTGAGGTCGGACAGCGCCGCACCACCGCTCAAAAGCACAAGGCCCGTATAGACCGCACCGCCAAAGGCAATGAGCAAGGCCAAGGCCAAGGCCCGGAGCAGTTCGGCACCGGCCGCTGTGGTTTCGCTGCCAAAGAGCGGTCCGAGCGACACCGTTAGGATGTCGAGGACGATCCACAACACCACGGCCATCACCGCAGCCGCGAGCACAATGCGGGGGAGACGGGTCCTGAGCCTATCGTCAACAACCAAGTGGCCGCGGCGGCTCAGCACCCACCACAATAGCCCGGCGTTGAGCCAGGCGGAGACGGCGGTGGCCACGGCGATGCCCACATGGCCGAGGGGGCCCATGAGAATGATGTTCAGCGCGATGTTGACCACCATGGCAGCCACGGAAATCTTCACCGGCGTGGCCGTGTCCTGCCGGCCGAAGAATCCGGGGGCCAGCGCTTTGATCAACACATAGGCAGGAAGACCGCTGGCAAAAGCGGCGAGAGCCGCACCGACGGCTTCACGGTCCGTCGGTGTAAACGCGCCGCGTTCGTAGAGCACCGCGGCGATGGGCGTGGCCAGCGCGATAAGCCCGGCGGCGGCTGGCAGGGTGAGCACGAGGCTGATCTCAATGGCCCGGTTCTGAGTGGCCAACGCGTCGTCTTCATGACCGCCTTGAATGGAGCGGGTCAGCATGGGCAGAAGCGCCACACCGATGCCAACCCCGATGACGCCGAGGGGCAACTGATTGACGCGGTCGGCAAAATACAGCCAGGACACGGCACCGACGGCGACCAGCGTGGCGATGATTTTGTCGACCAAAAGATTGAGCTGATACAGGCTCGCCCCGAACACCACCGGCAGGATGCGCAACAACAGTTGCTTCACCCGCGGGCTCACCCATGGGCGGATCAAACGCAGCCCCATGCCGGCCACCCGCACCCGCCAGGCTAGCCACATGAATTGAATGACGCCGGCGATAGACACGCCCAAAGCCAAAGCCGTCGCTGCCTCCCTGTTGAAACGGACACCGACCAACAAGGCGGAGATTAATGTCAGGTTGAGAAGGATGGGCGTGGCGGCGGCGGCGGCGAACCGGCCGAGCGCGTTCAGCACGCCCGACTGCAAAGACACCAGCGAAATAAACAATAGATAAGGAAAAGCGATGCGGGCCAGATCCGTCGCCCGTTCCATTTGACCGGGGATACGATTAAAACCGGGGGCAATGGCAAACAGCGCCACCGGCATGATGATCATCATCAGCAACACAAAGACCAAAAGGGTCGATGCCAAGACCGCGAAGGCTTCTTCGGCAAATTGTTTGGCTTTGTTGCGCCCTTCCTTTTCGAGGATTTCGGAAAAGATCGGAACGAAGCCGGCGGAAAACGCGCCTTCGGCAAACAGACGGCGGAACAGATTGGGAAACTGAAAAGCGATGAGAAACGCATCCGCCGCCAGCCCGGCGCCGAGCACGCCGGCAATAAGAATGTCGCGGACAAAACCGGTGATGCGGCTGATCAGCGTCATCCCGCCAACGGTGGCAAAGGCACGAAGCAGTGTCGGTTGGGACGGCGCGGATGTAGACGGCATGGCTGGTGTTTAACCCACCAGAGGATTGCGGCAAAGAGCGGGCAGCGGAATGGCTAAGAAATGATTCAACACCAAAACCGGAAAGATCACGATGCTGTCTTATCCAGTTGGGCTTTGAGGTGGCGGGCCCGCGCCCGCACCGACGGCGCGCCGATCTTAAGCGCGTCCTCCACCAGAGACCGCACGTGCGGCAACAGAGACGAATCCTGGGCGGTGAGATCGACCAGTCCTTGCAGGGCCATGACCCGCTGGATGCGGCTGGGCGCTTCTAGAAAAGACTCAAGCGTGTCTTGAACACGGGCCGCTTGTTTTTTCGTGAGACGAAGCCGAGGCGCCATCACCGCCGCATGCCATGCCACTTCCTGTTCTTCGGTGGTTTCGAGAAGACGCAGCAAAGCCGTTTTGTGGGGGTTCAAGAGTGCCGGTTTTTCTCTGGTGATTTTTTCGGCCGCATCGGCGGCGCGCATGCGCACCAACGGATCGTCTGCTGTAAGACCTGAAAACAAGTCAGCGAACAGCGCAGGTTTTTTGAGAACTCTTTTGACCACGTCGTTGGACCGGCCGATTTGGCGCCGGTCGCCGCCGGTGAGCATTTTCAGAAGAGGCGTGAGAGGCTTGGACGCGTTCACTCGGCTGCGGCCGAGGCAAGTGGCTCCCGTTTGGGCTTACGCACGGAGAACTCATCTGCAATGCCGAGAGTTTGATTCAAGGCATCACGAATTTGGCGAATTTTGCTTTCGTTCTCGATCTTCATACCGAAAATGTCCTTGACGTAAAACACGTCGACCACCCGCTCCCCGTAGGTGGAAATGTGCGCTGAACCGATCTGAAGCCCGAGATCGGTGATGACGTTGGTCACCTCCCATAAGAATCCGGGCCGGTCGTGACCGTTGATCTCAATCACGCTGTATACCTTGGATGCGGAGTTATCGATGATCACCCGCGGCGGCGCTTCCAATGCACTGGTGCGGCCAGCCCATCGTTCTCTCACTTCATCGATTTCGCGGTCGAGCCTGAGACGGTCCTCCAATGCAGCGACCACGCGCGATTTGATCCGGTTCATTTTGGTTTCCGTGTTAATCGCTGTTCCGTTGAAATCCTGAATGGCAAACGTATCCAGCGCCATCCCGTTGGAGAGTGTGAGAATTTTGGCGTCGACAATCGACACGTTGGAGATGGCCAGGGCGCTGGCGATTTTCGCAAACAATCCCGGATGGTCGGGCGTATACAAAAGCATCTCGGTTATCGCTTTTGGTTTGTCGACGGTAAAGTTGATTGCGATGGACTGGTCCCCCACTTCCGCAGCACGAATGAAACGGGCGTGACGTTCGTGGGTGTCCGTATCGTGCATCACCCAATAGGCGGGAGATCCGGACGAAACAAATCTTTCCCGGGCGTCACTGGGCCAATCGTCGAGACGGTCCGCCAATTCATCGCGGGCGTGTTCGATGCGCATATCTAGCGGCGCGGTGCCTTCGCCGCCGGTCATGCGTTCATCGGCGCGGTTGTAAAGCTCACGCAAGAGTGTCGCTTTCCAGTCGTTCCAGACTTTGGGTCCGACCGCCCGGATGTCCGCGCAGGTGAGCACCAGGAGAAGTTTCAACCGCTCCGGCGACTGGACCGCATCACAGAAGTCGGCAATGGTTTTGGGGTCGTCTAGATCCCGTTTGAAAGCGGTATCGCTCATGATCAGGTGCTTGAGCACCAGCCAACTGACGGTCTCGGTTTCCTCTTCGCTCATACCCAGCCGCGGGCATAGGCGAAGGGCGATGTCGGCACCGATTTCGGAATGATCGCCGCCCCGGCCCTTGGCGATGTCGTGCAAGAGAACGGCCACATAGAGGGCGCGGCGCGACTGGATTTTATGCACGACTTCGGAAGCGATGGGCAGTTCGTCAGCAAGGGCGCCACTTTCAATGCGATGGAGAATGCCAATGGCGCGGATGGTGTGCTCGTCCGTCGTATAGACGTGATACATGTCGAACTGCATTTGCGCGACCACCCGGCCGAAATCGGGAACGAACCGGCCGAAGACACCGGCTTCGTTCATCAGGCGCAGAGTAGACTCGGGCCCCGTTTCGTAGGTCAGGATGTCGAGAAACAGCTGATTGGCTTCGGGATTGTTGCGGATGAGATTGACGCGCTGCAGGTTGCGCGTGATCAGTTCCAGCGCTCGGGGATGAAGATCAAGACCGTTGTCCTGGGCGACATGAAAGATGCGTAACAATTTGACCGGGTCTTTTTTAAAAGCATCGTCGTCGGCAACGGATATACGGCCGCCTTCGACGACAAATCCTTCGAGCGTTTTGCGCCTCAGAGCCTTGGGGAGACGGAAGAAGGGCTTGCGCCGTTCCTTTTCTTCCAGCACCGCAGCAAAAATACGGGTGAGGTCGCCCACATCTTTGGCGATAAGAAAGTAGTGCTTCATGAAACGCTCAACGGCGCTGCCGCCGGCGTGATCCGTATAAGCCATGCGTCCGGCGATCTGCGGCTGCAGATCAAAGGTCAGGCGGTTGTCGGCGCGGCCGGTGAGATAATGAATATGGCATCGCACCGTCCACAAAAAGTTGTGGGCCTTTTTGAAGCGCATCGCCGCATCGGCGTGGATCAGACCGCGATCGACCAGGTCTTGAATATCCGATGTTCCGTAGAGGTATCGGGAGATCCAGTGGAGGGTATGCAGGTCGCGAAGACCGCCTTTGTCTTCTTTGACGTTGGGCTCAAGAACATAACGGCTGTCACCGAGACGTTCGTGCCGGGCATTGCGTTCAGCCAGCTTGGCCTCGACGAACACCATGCCGGTTCCGCTGACAACCTCATCACGAAAACGGTTTTGGAAGTCCTGCGCGAGGTCCTGATCGCCCCAGATCCACCGTGCTTCCAATAGGGCCGTGCGGATGGTCATGTCGGCGCGGGCTTGATTGAGATTGTCCTCAATGGTGCGGGCCGCGTGGCCAACCTTGAAGCCCAGGTCCCACAGCACATAGAGCATGTACTCGATCAGGTTTTCTACGAACGGTGTCTTTTTGTAGGGCAGCAGAAACAACAGATCCAAGTCTGAACCCGGTGCCAACTCACCGCGGCCGTATCCACCCACTGCCATAAGACTGAGCTTTTCTCCCATGGTGGGGACGCCACGCTTAAACACACGGCCGGTGGCAAAGTCGAACAAGACCCGCAAACATTGATCGGTCAGGTAAGACAGTTCTTGCACCGTTTCCGAACCAAGGCTGGCACCGGTTTCCAACCGGTTTCGAATTTCTTTGCGCCCGCACTCCAACGCGTCACGGAGTTCCTCTAAAAGAATCTTGCGTACGTTTGAATCGGCGACGTCATCACCGGTGCATTCCTCAAGGCGATTGAGCAAAGCACGGCGATCGATGACGGAGCGTGGCGACTTGATTTTGTTCACTTGATTTCGTTCACGGGCAAACTCTCACAGCCGGGCTCGACTATAGGCTGCCCGTCGCCGCGCTTCCATCAATGAGGCGGCACCTCGGGACGCGCGCCTCTTTGTTCTATCGGGTACGAACGCCGGACTGACGGGCAACCTCATCAGAGATCTTCACCACACGCTCTTTTTTCTGCGGAATAATGGGCGGCGTTTTCTTAGTGGATTCCCCAAGAGCCGCTGACGCTCCGCCTGTGGTGACGAACCCTTCCATGGCGAAGCGGGATTTCATGCGCGCGTTGAGCACGGTCAGAGCCTCTTAGAGTCTGGCCGGAAAAGAATCGTTTATTTTCATAACCTTGCTAGTCTACGGATGAAGACTTGGATGCTGGCGATCAGGAGCCAGGCAAGGGCGCTCTCGACGGTCGCCTTGAAGTCCTTCGCAAGGCGGCGGCTGCGCCCGAACCATGCGAAGGTGCGTTCGACCACCCAACGGCGCGGCAGCGCAACGAAGCCGTCCGCCTTGTCGTTGCGCCTGACGATCTCCAGCGCCCAGTCGCCGATCTTCTTCAGCGCCCCGGCCAGCTTAGGGCCGGCGTAAGCGCCGTCGGCGAAGATATGGCCGACCCCGGGAAACCACGCCCCCACCTCGGCGAGCAGCGACGGCGCACCGTCGCGATCCTGGATGTCAGCCTCGTGGACCACGGCACCGAGCAACCGCCCGCCAGTGTCCACCACGATATGGCGCTTGCGGCCCATCACCTTCTTACCCGCGTCAAACCCGCGCGGACCTCCGCTTTCCGTGGTCTTCACCGACTGGCTGTCGATCACCCCGGCAGTCGCGGCAGCGGCCCGCCCCTCGGCCTCGCGGGTGCGCGCCAGAAGCGCCCGGTTGCCAGCCCGCGTCATGGTGGGCTATGACATAGCGTACCGCCGGGTCTTCGACCTTATCAAAAGC
The DNA here is from genome assembly GCA_965207985.1 of Rhodospirillaceae bacterium. GTDB lineage: Bacteria > Pseudomonadota > Alphaproteobacteria > Rhodospirillales > Rhodospirillaceae > CBDBND01. The sequence goes on from CBDBND010000035.1 coordinate 387,742, forward strand.
CTCGTTGCCGAAAGCGGCTGCCAGCTTGTCGGCGAACGCCGTGTGCTGGTCCATGGTCATGACAAACTGTTCGGTTCGGTTCGGATTGTTTTGCACGATCATGATGGACTGTCCCTAAACGGCGCCACATATCACGTACATTACGCGGCAGTGGCCTTCTGTTTCGTTTCTGTGATCTGCTCTTGGGCCTGTCTTTGGCTTTCATCGGCAATGGGCAGATACACCGTAAACACTGATCCTTCACCTTCGGTGCTGTCGATGATCAGATGACCGCGGTGGCGCTTGGTGATGTGCTTGACAATCGCCAGTCCCAGCCCGGTGCCTCCAAGCTCCCGGGAGCGGGCGGCATCGACGCGGTAAAAGCGTTCGGTGAGGCGCGGAAGGTGTTCCCGGGCAATGCCTTCGCCGTGATCACACACGGAAATGCGAACCCAAGGCCCCGCATCAACGCCCGGCGGACCGGAATCGATTTTCTTGATGGTGATGTCGACGGGTTTGTTATGGCCGCCGTACTTGATGGCATTGGTGATCAGGTTCTGGAACACTTGCCCAATCTCGTCAGTGTCACCAATGGCCAGTGGAACATCGTCGTCCAACTCAATGTTCAATGTTGTGTTTTGTTCTTTTGCCTTCAGGCCCAAAAGCTCGCACGTACTTTGCATAATCAATCCGACATCGACGGCGTCCGTCGGGCGCGCATGTTCTTTGAGTTCAATCCGCGACAAGGACAAGAGATCGTCGATCAGGCGCGTCATCATGGCCGCTTGTTTATGCATGATATCGAGGAACGCATCGCGTGCCTGTTCATCATCTTTGGCCGACCCGCTCAGCGTTTCAATAAACCCAAGCAGGCTCGATAGCGGCGTGCGCAGTTCATGACTGGCATTGGCGACAAAATCCGCGCGCATGCGACTCATCTTAACTTGTTCGGTCATATCGTGCAGTTGGAGCAGAACAACAGGGTCATTTTCATGATCGCCCTGCAAGTAGCCGATCATGCAACCAAAGCTGCGTTCAACGGGTCTGTTTGTTGAAAACTGAGCGAAGCCACCCCGTCCAGTTTTAAGTGCTTCATCCGTCGCATCGAGAATGTGTGGGTCGCGAATGACAGCAGCCAAGTCCCGGCCCGTTTGTTGTTCCCCAAAAACGTCTTTGGCGGCTTGGTTGACGCTCACCACCGACCGGTCCTTACCGATAGTCAAGAATGGATCAGGAAGAGTATCCAAAATAGCCGCGCGGGATCGCGCCAGGGACGTCGCCTCGGTGCGTCCTTCCGCCCATGACTTTTGCAGGGCGGTCAACGCACCCACCAGCCGCCGGGCCGTTTCCGATCGTTTAACCTTCGGGGCGGGCGTGCCGGGGTCTTCGGCCAAATCCTCCGCATAGCGAATGAGCTTGTTGAAGTCCTGCAAAACCGTGAAGCCCAACACCACGATCAGCCCGAAAACCACGGCCGCGCCGATCAGTGCGTCTATCATCGGCAAATGACCGCCCAAGGCCAGTACGCCGAGCAAGATGAAAGCCGGCAGACTGATGACCATCGTCCACTTTAGAATTCGCCAGAAAGAGGCCAAACGGCTTTTGTTCATATCGATGCGTCGATCGTTTTGTTCACGTACGCCACGGTCCGATCTGTAGCACACACCATGGTACCACACCGGTGTAAAACCAGGACTTTCCTTTCCCGACGGGTCGAGCGTGGGGTAGTCTCGTCTGGCTGTGCCCGATGAGTCCCATCCTGCTTCCGTAACGCCACCCGCCAAGGCGCAATCACCCAACGCGGCGAAGACGCGAGGCAAGACCGGCACGACGCCGATGATGGCCCAATATCTGGCCATCAAAGAGCAGTATCCGGACGCGTTGCTGTTCTACCGCATGGGCGATTTTTACGAACTCTTCTTCGACGACGCCAAGCAAGCGGCGGCAGCGTTGGACATTGCCCTGACCAAACGGGGCCAACACGCCGGTGACGACATTCCCATGTGCGGTGTACCCGTTCATTCCCACGAAACCTATCTCTCCCGTCTCATCCGTAAGGGATTCAAAGTCGCCGTCTGTGAACAGATGGAAGATCCGGCAGAGGCGAAGAAACGCGGCTCCAAAGCCGTGGTCAAACGGGACGTGGTGCGGCTCATCACACCCGGCACGCTCACCGAAGATGCGCTGTTGGATGCCCGCAGTCACAATGCTTTGGCCGCGGTGGCGCGCGCCGAGGGCAAACTCGGTCTCGCCTGGGTCGATGTCTCAACCGGCGACGTGGAAGCCCAGTCCATAACAGAGGACGGTCTGGCTGCCGCGCTGGCCCGTCTCTCCCCCGGCGAAATTCTTATCGCCGACCTTCTTTTGGAACGGGAAACTGTCGCGAACGCTCTTAACGATTGGGATAACCGTTTATCCGTTCTGCCTGCGGTGCGTTTTGATTCTCAGAATGCACAGCGTCGGCTTGAACAGCTTTACGCTGTACAGACGCTCGATGCCTTCGGATCTTTCTCCCGGGCAGAGACCGCCGCCATGGGGGCGCTGGCCGATTACATCGACCTCACCCAGAAGGGCCAGATGCCCCGCCTGCGCACGCCACGGCACATGTCCCAAGGCGCCGTCATGGAAATCGATGCGGCGACGCTGCGCAATCTCGAACTGACCCGTACCTTAAACGGAGACCGCCAGGGCAGTCTGCTCCACATTATCGATGCCACCCGTACCGGCGCCGGTGCCCGTTTGCTTGCCGCCCGTTTGTCAGCCCCGTTGACGGATCCCACAGCCATCGCCCATCGTTTAGACCAGGTCTCCGTGATGGTGGCGTGCCCCGATCCGCGCTCGGCCATCCGCGAGGCGCTGGCATCGCTGCCCGATATGGAGCGGGCTCTGAGCCGTATCGCTCTCGGCCGGGGCGGCCCCAGGGATATCTCCGCCGTTGCCCAGGGATTGCATCAGGTTCCGACCTTGAAAACGCTCGTCGCCCAAGCGGTTGATGAAAACGGTCCATCCGGCAACGGGTCACCATTCAAAACTGTTTCAACAGCGCTCGGTGCGCACGACGTTTTGGTCGACCGCCTGTTACGGGCCCTCGCCGACGAGGTGCCCATGCTGGCCCGCGACGGCGGTTTTATTCGCGCCGGTTACGACGACACCCTCGATGAGTTGCGCAATTTGCGGGACAACAGCCGCAAAAGCATTGCCGCCTTGCAGACCCGTTATGTGGATGAGACCGGCATACAGACACTCAAAATCCGTCACAACAATGTGCTCGGCTACTATGTGGAAGTGCCGGCCCGGCATGGCGATGCGCTTATGGCCACCAGCACGGGTGTTGAGGGCGGGAAAACCTCCTTCATTCACCGCCAGACCATGGCCAATGCCATGCGGTTCACCACCGTCGAGCTTGGCGACTTGGAAGACCGCATTCGTTCCGCCGCCGACAAAGCTCTGGCCCTCGAACTGGCGTTGTTCGAAACACTGAGAAGCGAAATTTTAGAGCGCAGCGACGCCATTGCCGATGCGGCCAAGGCCATGGCCGAAATCGATGTCGCTACGGCGTTGGCCCATTGTGCCGTCGAACGCCGCTATGTGCGCCCGCGTGTGAGCGAGGGAACGGACTTTCACATTCGTGGTGGGCGCCATCCGGTTGTGGAATCTTCCCTGGCTGACGAAGCGGAAAGCGGTTTTGTCGCCAATGATTGCAGCCTTGGTGCAGATGATGATGACAACGCCCGCCGTTTGTGGCTTATCACCGGTCCCAATATGGCGGGCAAGTCTACGTTCCTCAGACAAAACGCACTCATCGCCATCCTGGCGCAAACGGGATCGTTCGTTCCCGCTGAGGAAGCGCACATCAGCATTGTCGATAAGTTGTTTTCGCGGGTGGGGGCCGCCGATGATCTCGCCCGCGGGCGCTCCACCTTCATGGTTGAAATGGTCGAGACGGCCGCCATCCTCAATCAGGCGACGGAACGCTCACTGGTCATCCTCGATGAAATCGGCCGCGGCACAGCCACCTTTGACGGGCTTTCCATCGCTTGGGCGGCGCTGGAATATCTGCACGACGTCAACCGGTGCCGAGCCTTGTTTGCCACCCATTATCATGAACTCACGTCCCTTTCATCGCGGCTCGATCAGCTCGCCCCCCATTACATGCGGGTCAAGGAATGGCAGGGAGAGGTCATTTTCCTGCATGAGGTTGCACCCGGAGCGGCCGACCGGTCCTACGGTATCCATGTGGGCAAATTAGCCGGTCTTCCAGAGGTGGTGATTACCCGGGCCGAACAAGTCTTGGCGGCGCTGGAATCGGAACAAGCCACCGGCAATACGGCTCAGTTGGCGTCCGATCTTCCCCTGTTTTCCGCAACCGTGTCCCGGAGCTCCCCATCCGAGTCCCGCCCCTCAGCGGTCGAGGACGCTCTCGCCGCCCTGGCGCCCGACGATCTCAGCCCGCGGGAGGCCCTGGAAGCCCTTTACCGGCTGCGGGCCCTTCTGGCGAAAGACGGCAACTGACCCCATATCAGGGGTAATCTGATACACTCCAGCCGGTTTCGAGCTCCGAAACCGCACCACCGATGGGAGGCCCCTTATGGCCTACTCGTTCAATGAAGACCGTCCAAATCCCCCTGCTATCGCCAGGATTCTCAGCTTCATGGGCTGGACCAGCGTCATCGGCTGCGCCTGCCGGCTGGACCAGCGTCATCGGCTGCGCCTGCGGCATCATGCTGGCCTTCTCCGGACTGCCCTGGGTCAACGATATCTATGCCATGGCCGGCGGCGGCGTGGCTTTGATCCTGGGCATCCTCTTCATCGGCCAAGCCAAGACCTAAGAGCCTGACCGAAAAAGAATTGAATGGAATCAGTCCCTTGTGATTCCCTTGTTGTGTTCGCCAGCAAGGAGGATAACAAGATGTGGACTGACGCCACTCGTGAGAAATATGAGCGCGAGGCGCACCGCTACGCAAGCGATCTGAGCGATACCGAATGGTGCGTGATCGAACCCCATATGCCGCCCGCGCAAGACGGATATGCGGGAAGTGATGAACGCGATCCTGTACATGGCCCGCAGCGGCTGCCAGTGGCGCATGCTGCCCGGCGAGTTTCCGCCGCGCAGCTCGGTTCAGTACTATTTCTACAAGTGGCGCGACGACGGGACGTGGCAGGAGGTCAACCGGTGGACGCGGACGTGCACATCAACCCGGAAACGGGCCTGCCCTATCATTTGGCTGGCACGCCTTTTGAACTGACCTCAAAGACCATGCGCGGCTCGCCTGACTTCAACGTCAAGCACCATCCTCTCTCCGGCTTGCTGTCGAGCATGCACACGGCAGGATTGCTCAACGGACGTTACGGCTTAGCGCCGCCCGGTATACTCGCCCGTTTCGAGGGCGAGAAACGGGCCTTTGCCGAACAGGTGCTGGCCGATGAACTGAGACGTCAGGAAGACCTCAAGCCGTTGGCGGACACGCCCGAAGACGACGTCTGGCGGGCTTATAAACAGCTTCAGTTTTTCGACATGCTGTCGCTTTACTTTCATGCCCGGGGAGAAGGGCACCGGGGGGAAGACACCATGCCCGATGTTCCGACAAAGGATAATGGCGATGTCACCATCACCGTTCAGGAACAGCCGGGCGGGCGCTATACGCTCGATCCCTTCCCCTTTGCCGAGGACGGTACGCAAATTTCCTTTGAAGGGCGCTGGCTCGCTCCGTCTACATCGGAAGCAGAAGGGCGCGCGGCCTTCCACGATACATCCGTGACAGAGCAAATCGTCACCTTGTCTGTTGCGTAAGAAACGGACGGCGTTACCGATTGGCCGCTTCCGTGTGATTGGGATAGCGCTTCATCATGTAGAGCAGCAGCAGCACCCCCGGGATACCGGCAAGGGTGGTGAGAATAAAGAACGTCACCCAGTCCACTTGATCCGCCACCCAGCCACCGCCGGAGGCCAACAGGGTTCTGGAAAAATTCGCGAACGACATCAGCAATGTGTATTGCGTCGCCGTATAGGCGATGTTGCAAAGGCTGGAGAGGTAAGCGATGAAGGCCGTGCCACCAATACCGTTGGCGACGTTCTCCAGACTGATGACGACGACAAAAGCGGGAATGGATGCACCGATCATGGCCAGCGCGGCGTAGCCCAGGTTGGTCACCGCCATGGTCACCGCGCCGAACAACACGGACTTTAACAGGCCGTAACGGGCGATCATCAGACCGCCGACAACCACGCCGATCATGGTCATGACCACACCGTAAGTTTTGCTGACGGCGGCGATTTCTCCCAGGGTAAAACCCGTGTCCAAATAGAATGGATTGGCCATGAAGGCCCATACACCGTCGGTGTATTTGTAGAAGATCACAAACAAAAGAATCACCACCCAGCCGGGCCGGGTCATGAAGTCGGCAAAGGGGGCAATCACCGCTCTTTGAATCCATGCGAGATAACGCTGGCTGCGGGACAGGCCCGAGGTATCCGCTTCCGCCGGATGGGTGGGTTCCGGACTGAACAAAGTGGTAACGACACCGACGCCCATGAACACGGCCATGGACAGGTAAGTAATCAGCCAGCCGAAAAACGCCGCCAACACCAGCGCACCGGCACCGGTGAGAAGGTTGGCCAGCCGATATCCCAATTGATAGTTGGCAGCGCCCGCCCCCTGTTCGTCGTCTTCTAATGTTTCGATACGGTAGGCATTGATGACGATGTCCTGGGTCGCCGACGCGACGGCCAGCACAAAGGTCATCAGAGCGGTGAAAGCCAAATTCTCTGCCGGGTCGGACAGACCCATTGCGATGAGCGCACCCACACAAACAAGTTGGGCGACGATCAGCCAACTGCGCCGCTGCCCCATACGTTTGGACAAGACAGGTAGGGGCAGGCGATCCACCAAGGGCGCCCAGGTGAAACTGATGGCAAACACCCCACCGACCAGAGCGAACAAACCGATGAAGGTTTTGGAGACGCCCACTTCAAACAGCCAGGCGCTGAGGGTTGCCCCAATCAGTACAAACGGTAGACCGGAGGCGAAGCCGAGCAGGAATATTACGATCAGCCGGCGCTTAACGTACATGCGGCTGGTTTCAAGCCAGCCGTTCAAGACATCGGATACCATGGCGACAGGTTACGCTGCGTCGGCCTTATTGGCCAACTTCTTGCGCTGATGCGGGTCCAAGTGCCGTTTGCGCAAGCGGATGTTCTGGGGCGTTACTTCCACCAACTCGTCATCCTGAATGTAAGCCAAGGCCTGTTCCAAACTCATCGCCTGGGGCGGTGGCAATTTTATGGCGTCGTCCTTACCGGCGGCGCGGAAGTTGGTCAGCTGTTTGGTCTTGAGCGGATTAACCTCGAGATCATTGTCGCGGGTATGCTCGCCGATGATCATGCCGCGATAGACCTTGGTGCCCGGCGCAATGAATTGAGGACCGCGGTCTAGGAGATTGAACAGCGCATAGGCCATGGCCCCGCCGTCCGCATTGGAAATCAGCACCCCTTCCCGGCGGGTAGCGATGGCTCCCTTGAAGGGGGCATAGCCGTGATAGAGACGGTGCATCACTCCGGTGCCCCGGGTCTCGGTAAGAAACTGGCCGTGATAACCAATCAACCCGCGGGACGGCGCGAGAAAGGTGATGCGCACACGGCCGCCGCCGGAGGGTTTCAAGCCGGTCATTTCCCCTTTGCGGTCGGACATGGCTTCGACAACAGCGCCGGAAAATTCTTCATCCACATCGATGACCACATCTTCAATGGGTTCCTGTTTTTTGCCGCCGTCCGTCTTGAACAACACCCGGGGACGGGAGACGGAAAGTTCGAACCCTTCCCGGCGCATGGTTTCAATCAGTACACCCAGTTGAAGTTCGCCGCGTCCGGCCACTTCAAAGGCATCCCGGTCTTCGGTTTCGCTGATCCGGATGGCCACATTGCCTTCCGCTTCGCGCACCAAACGTTCGCCGATCTGCCGCCCGGTGACCTTCTTGCCTTCCCGGCCCGCCAGCGGCGAGTCATTGACGGAAAAAGTCATAGCCAGCGTCGGCGGATCGACCGGGCGGGCAGCCAGGGGTTGGGTCGTCTCAACAGCGCAGAGGGTGTGGGCGACGGTGGCTTCGGTCAGCCCGGCAATGGCGATGATGTCGCCCGCACCGGCGGTCTCGATGGGCACCCGGTCTAGGCCTTGAAAAGACAAAAGCTTGGTCGCCCGGCCGGTTTCCACAACCGTGCCGTCTTGATCCAAAACCGTGAGAGGCATATTGAGGGTCGCCCGGCCGGTGGCGATGCGTCCCGTCAACACCCGGCCGAGGTAAGGGTCGGATTCCAGCGTCGTGGCCAGCATGGCGAAGGGTTGTTCCGTATCATGGGCCGGCTCCGGCACGTGGGAAACAATCAGATCAAACAAAGGATTGAGATTGACCCCGGTGTCCGTTTCCAGATCTTGGACGGCCCAGCCGTCACGCCCTACAGCGTACAACACGGGAAAATCCAGTTGATGCTCATCGGCACCCAGCGCGTCGAACATATCGAAAATTTCGTCCAGTACCTCTGCTGCTCTCGCGTCGGATCGGTCCACTTTGTTGATCACCACCATGGGGCGCAAACCAAGATCCAACGCCTTGGAGACGACGAACTTGGTTTGCGGTAACGGCCCTTCGGCAGCATCAACCAAGAGCACCGCACCATCGACCATGGAGAGGATGCGCTCCACTTCGCCGCCGAAATCGGCGTGGCCCGGTGTGTCGACGATGTTGATCTTGGTGTCACGCCACATGATCGACGTGCATTTGGCGAGAATGGTGATGCCCCGCTCCCGCTCGAGCTCGCCTGTATCCATGGCGCGCTCGTTGATGCGCTGATTTTCCCGCACCATACCCGACTGGCGGAACATGGCGTCCACCAGCGTGGTCTTGCCATGGTCCACGTGGGCAATGATCGCGATGTTACGCAGAGACATGAATAAAGATGGTCGGTTGAAAAAAGTGCTTTAGAAGCCGGCTTTTTTGGCCAAGGCTTCCAGCGATTGTTCAGGCCGCGCACCCATATGCGTAATTATTTCGCCGGCCGCTAAACTGCCCAGCAGTGCACAGGTTTTGAGAGTTTCCCCTTTGGCATAGCCATAGAGAAAACCGGCTGCATAAAGATCTCCGGCACCTGTGGTGTCAATCACCTTGCCTTGGGGATTGGCCGGCGTTTGTACCAGACTGTCCTTGGTAAAGGTGACGGCGCCGTCGGGACCGCGGGTCAAGGCCGCCACTTTGACGCGGCCCTCGCAGGATTCCACCGCTTCCTCAAAACTGTTGGCTCTGAACAAGGCCGTGACTTCCTGTTCGTTGGCAAAAAGCAGATCCACATGTTCGTTGATCAGATTAAACAAATCATCACGGTGGCGTTCGACCACGAAAGGATCGGACAACGTCAGCGCCACTTCGCGATGCGCTTTTTCCGCCGTTTCACAGGCGGCAACAATCGCTTCTTTCGCCTCCGGCAGATCCCATTGATACCCTTCGATATAAAGGATCTTGGAATCCGCAATGAGATCGTTGTCCATGTCGCCGGCGTTTAATAAACCGCTAGCACCGATGTAGGTAAACATCGTGCGCTGCGCATCAGGGGTGACCAGGACAATGCAGCGGGCGGTTGCCGCGCCGTCGTGCAAGGGTTCGGTATCAAAATGCACACCCGCAGCGCGAATGTCGTGGGTAAAGATTTTGCCCAGCTGATCATCTTTAATTTTACCGATGAACGCCGGCGTCCCACCGAGGGAGGCGATGCCTGCCATGGTGTTGGCCGCAGATCCGCCCGAAGCCTCCACAGCCGGGCCAATATCGTCGTACATGGTATCGGATTGTTTCTCGTCCACCCACAACATGGTGCCTTTGGCCGCATCGTGTTTGGATAGGAACACGTCATCCGTATGCGCCAATATATCGACAATGGCATTGCCGATGCCGACGACATCGAACCGGGCGTCTGAAGCGGCAGGCATGGTTACTCCGGAACTGGGGTTGGACAGGGGTACGAACGGCGGCGCAGTATACCCGCCACTTTTCGCGATACAAGGAAACGGGGCAAGCCCCAGACCACGATGAGACCACGCTCATGATCGGCGCCTTTGCCAAAGCTCTAGGCCAGCTGTCGGACCGGCCCATTCGCGCCGTCATCTGGAAGAGCGTGGTCGGCACCATCGTCATTTTCTTTGCTCTGCTAACCGCGGTTGGCTGGACGCTGGCGAATACCAGCATTTTTGAGATCGCCTGGGTTGAAACAACGGTGGACGTCTTTGGCGGTTTAGCGACCATTTTGTTGGCCCTGATTTTGTTTCCCGGCGTGGTGGCAGCTTTGGTCTCAGTGCTTCTGGAAGACGTGGCCGATGCGGTGGAAGCCCGCCACTTCCCGGGACTTGAGAAGCCCAAAACCCTGGGATGGATCTCCTTGATCGCCGTCTCACTGCGCCTCGTCGGGCTGACCGTCGTGCTCAATGTGCTGGCCCTGCCCCTCTATCTCATTCCCGGCCTCAATCTTCTGATTTACTACGGCCTCAACGGGTATCTGCTAAGCCGGGAATACTTCGAAGTGGTGGCCTTGCGCAGGCTCGGCCCCGAGGAGGCCTTGACCTTGAGACGCCGATTTAGGACCCGGTTGTGGCTGGCCGGGGCGGTGACCACGTTTCTTCTGACGATTCCCTTCATCAATATGATCGCCCCTGTGATCGGCACTGCAGCCATGGTACATTTGTTTCACTCCATCAACGGCGGGCGATAAAACCAAGACGATCCGCCGGCAACGAGGGCGACCTGGGCGAAAGTTCAGGATACGACCTAAGGGATCAGGGAACGCATGCTCGGCACGGATAAGGCGGAGACCACCGCAGACGTAGAAACAAACCCGCCGGCAGAGGCACAACCGCCAAAGACGTTGGATGATCAGGCCCGACCCGGCTCTGAGAACGACGAAGTCGGCAAAGTTCCTCTCGGGAAGCGGGTGAAATCGGTGGCGCCGCCGTTGAAACCGTTCAGAAAAGGATCGCGTATGGCCACCCCGCCCAGCCCGTCGTACCGCCCCGAAATTCCGCGCAAAGTGGTGGACATCCCCAACCCCTCTCGACTGCAAGCCGAACGGCTGGAATCGGTCGGGGAAAGCGACAGCAATCGCCTGGTGGTGGGAAAATCCATTTCCGTCTCCGGCGACATTTCCGCCTGCGAAACCCTGGTGGTTCACGGCACCGTCGAAGCCAACCGCACTGACGCGGTCACTTTGGAGGTGGCCGACGGGGGATTGTTCAAAGGCGTTGCGGAAGTGGACCGGGCAGTGATCTCTGGCACCTTTGACGGTACGTTGAAGGCCCGTGAAACCTTGGAGGTTGCCTCCTCGGGCCATGTCAAAGGGACGATCTACTACAGCGATATTACCATTGCCACCGGCGGGCGGGTGCAAGGCACCATCGACAGCATCGACGCCAGTGATGAATGACGTGGGCGGGTAACGCCATCTAACGTTTTTTCTTTGATTTCGTTTTGGCCTTGCTCTTGGCGCGTGATTGACGCTGAGCCGGTTTCTTGACTTTTGCTTTCGCCTTGGACTTGCTCTTTGCCTTGGTTTTCGGCTTAGGCATCTGATCGGGAGCCGGCGTCTTGGGTTTGAAATCACAGAGATCCTCGACCGGACAACGCCAGCAATCGGGCTTGCGGGCCTTGCACAGATAGCGCCCGTGCAGAATGAGCCAGTGATGGGCATGGCGTTTGAAGGCATCGGGCGTGCGTTTTTCCAGTTTTGTTTCCACCTCCAGCGGCGTTTTGCCAGGCGCGGTCCCCGTGCGGTTACCGACCCGGAAGATATGGGTGTCGACGGCGATGGTGGCATGACCGAAGGCAATGTTGAGCACCACGTTGGCGGTCTTGCGCCCGACGCCGGGGAGTTGCTCGAGCGCATCGCGGTCTTCGGGCACGCGGCTGCCGTGATCGGCAATCAATATCTTTGACAGGGCGATGACGTTCTTGGCTTTGGAATTATAAAGTCCGATGGTCTTGATGTAGGTCTTCAGTTTGCGCTCGCCGAGCGCGACCATTTGTTCCGGGGTCTTGATGACTTTGAACAAAGGGCCGGTGGCTTTATTGACACCCACATCCGTGGCCTGGGCGGACAGCACCACCGCCACCAGAAGCGTGTAGGGATTGATGTAGTTGAGTTCGCCCTTTGGTTCGGGATCCAGCGCCTGAAGACGACGGTAGAATTCGGGAATGTCTTTTACGCGCACGGATGAACCAGCCCTGATCTGTCCTAGGCCAGGCCGAGCACGTCCGCCATGCCATAAAGACCGGCCGGCCGGCCTTGCAGCCATAGAGCCGCGCGCACCGCGCCGCCGGCAAAAATGGCACGGGAGCTCGCTTTGTGGGTGAGTTCCAAACGCTCGACCTCGTTGGCGAACAATGCGGTGTGATCACCGACCACGCCGCCGCCGCGTAGGGTGGCGAAACCAATCTCGCCTTCGGGCCGAGCGCCGGTTTCCCCTTCCCGCGCATAGCGGGCGACATCGTCCAAGGACACGCCGCGTCCTCCTGCCGCCGCCTTACCCAGGCCAAGGGCCGTGCCCGATGGGGCATCGATTTTGTGGCGATGGTGCATTTCAAGAATTTCGATGTCGTAGTCCGGACCGAGGGTCGCCGCCACCTGCTTGGTCAGCGCAAACAGTACATTAACGCCGACCGAAAAATTGGGTGCCTGCACGATGGGCGCGGTCTTGGCCGCCGCCTCGATAGCGCTCTGGTCGTCGTCGCCAAGCCCGGTGGTGCCAACCACGTAGGCGGTGCCGCTGGCCCCAGCGGCTTGGGCGTGGATGCGCGTCGCACTGGGCACGGTGAAATCGATCACCGCATCGGATGCTTCGAACAGGGCTGACGGATTGTCACTGACGGCAATGCCAACCGGGTCCGCGCTTACAAGGGTGCCTAAGTCTGTACCCATAGGCCCGCCTTCCGCTTCCGTACCTCCAGCCAAGCGGCATCCATCCGTGGCCAGGATTTCCTGGATAACGGTGCGGCCCATGCGGCCGGCACATCCAACAATGCCAATGGCGACGGTCAAAACTCGGGATCCTCTGTGGCAACGCCGTAAGGGGTTCACGTATATCGAACGCAATGCACTCGAATAAACTAACTTAAGCTCTATTGCACGAACTTGCTTCGTACATCAATGAGACGAATTTCTGGTCGTCCGAAAATTCTGAATTCAGAACTCTTAGAAATTCGTTTTTCCCCTTTCCAGCAGAAGTTGATCGATCCTCGAAAACCTTCAATGCATCCGTAACCCATTTGTGGTCCATTTCAACACATAGAAAGTTGGCAAGAGATTCACATACTTTTGGTCCAAACTGTTGAGGGGTAAATGAGTAGAAATTGCTGGGGCATTTTTTCTCTTGGTCAAAGAAGTATTTGTGAGATTTTAGGATAAATCGAAAAACTTGGTGTAATTCCAAATTGATTAGATAAGGTTGCACAAACTCTGGAATCCCTGATCGGTAATAATTTTGAAGACTCAAAGCATGATCTAACGGGTTTCGAATAGGGGATAAGAAACGCAAACGGGGCAACTGAGTACACAGTTTCACGGGATCAACTTCAAACGACCACATAAGAGATTGCAACAAGCTTCCTTCTTTCCATACAAGAGAATCAATTTTCTTTTTTCTTGTGACGTCTTCATATCTATTCCGATAAGCGTCTCTCATTATCTTACGTTCAAATGCATGGCTTAGAAGAATGGACCCGCCGAAATTTCCCCTTCTCCCGCCCACGGACATATCCACTGCGGCATCACAGAATCGTTCCAGGCTTGCTTCCGAACCATCTATCAAGAAATCGAGAACTTGAAGTTGGCCTAGGGTCTGTTGACATTTAACGCATGGCGATGATGGTTTCGACGAGGTTGCAGTTTGCGGCGTAGCTGATGTCGGTCTTGTCGTAGCGTGTTGCGATGCCACGGAATTCCTTGATCTTGGCGAAGTAGTTTTCGATCAGATGTCGCCAGCGGTACATGTGCTTGTCGTAGGCCGCCGGCCGCTTCCTGTTGGCGAGCGAGGGAATGACGGCGCTTGCGCCACGTTGGTCCAGTTGCTCTCGCAGCCAGCCGGCATCGAATGCCTTGTCGGCGATGAGGGCATCGAAGTGAACGTCGTCGATCAACGGCTGGACGCCCATCATGTCGTGGCGCTGGCCAGGGAGCAGCACGAAGCGGACCAGACACCCCAGTGCGTCGACCAGGGCGATGATCTTGGTGGTCAATCCGCCCCGTGATCGGCCGATGGCCTGATTTTGAGTCCCCCTTTTGCGCCGCTCGCCTTCTGGTGAACGCTGACGATGGTGGCGTCGATGAGGGCATATTCGAAATCCGGTTCCGCCGACAACTCCTCGAACAGCCGCTCGAAGACACCCTTCTTCGCCCATCGGCGAAAGCGCTGGAAGACGCTGTTCCAATTGCCGAACGCCGGGGGCAGAGCGCGCCACGGCGACCCTGCGCGCACCCGCCACAAAACCGCCTCCAAAAACAGGCGGTTGTCCGCCGCCGTCACGCCACGGTCCGTCGCCTTGCCCGGTAGATGACGCCAAATTTTCTCCCAAACATTGTCCGTGATCACAAAACGCTCTGACTTCATCAAACACTCCTTGCAAAAGGAGGCTTGAATCACTTTTCCGCGACATTGGGAATCCACTAAATGTCAACAGACCCTAGTCTCTGACCGCCATGGTTGAGCACTTGAATGTTAGGATGGAGTGAAAGCGTTGCAGCTGTAAGAGTTGTGAGGTTTCTGTTTGGACAGAGTATTAGACCTATAGTCTTTGCATCGAGCGTCATATTGTGTCTTCGCTAAACATACCAATAATTGGATATACTGAGGCCAAAAGACCTCTTCTGCAAAATATACTCAAAATAAGAATTCTACTTGTTTTCAACTCAGTCGATTGAAATTGCACAATGATGATATAGGACAAAAGTTCAATCACGCGCTTGGATCAATGACACAAAATCTGGAAGTAGACGAGCAGGCCTGTTTTTCAGGGCCCTCAGACAAAGATTTACAGCCGGCCTTCGATTTGTACAAAGCCGGTGATTTGAAGGCAGCTGGTAAGGCATGCGTTCGCATACTTAGAAACCAGGATGATGACAGTGTAGCGACGTACTTGTTAGGTCTCGTATATGCGCGGATGGATAGAATATCCGAAGCTGCGTCGCTCATTTTTGCCGCAATTAGTAGAAACCCAACTCCACTGACCTGCCGCATCAAAGAGAATCTCATCTATCACTTGGGAGAAACGAGTTGTGTCGCCGTTTGGGAAAGCGCACTGATAGAGTACTTTGTACGGGAGAACATTGATTCATTCGTAATAAGTTTTCCCAGTTGTGGGCGCACTTGGCTGAGGATATTGCTAGGGAACTACTTGCTCGGCGATGATGTTGGGAATCCCTTGGATATCCGAAAAATAACACAGACTCGGGGAGACTGTTTAACGACCGCGTTTACACACGATGACGAACCACACAAGAAACCGTTTACAATGATTCAAGAGGACAAATCATATTATGCCGATAGAAATGTAATTCTTCTGGTTTGCGATCCCCGTGACATTGTTGTGTCGTACTATTTCGAATACATGCGTAGGGGCGGAAAAGAACTTGCAAATGAAAGTAATTACTCGGGCACTTTATCTGATTTCGTATGGCATGACTGTACAGATAGGGTATTCGCCTGACAGTTGCCGCGTCTGGCCGGGGTCAGTTTAGGCGGCTTTTTTCGTTTTTTCCTCCTTTTGTTTTTTCGGTTTTGGCAGGCAGCGTTGGAAGACGTCCGCGGGGGTTCTGCCGTTCATGCCGCGGCCCTGGTGAGGCCGCTTGGTGTTGTAGGTGACGAGATAGGCATCGAGGTCCTTCTGCATTTCCTCGATGCTTTCGTAGAACTTCTTTCTGCCCATGACGCGGAAGTGCTCGTCGAGAAGCGTTCTGTGCAGCCGCTCGACGAATCCGTTTGATTGCGGCCGCCGGACCTTGGTCGTCCTGTGTTCGATCTCTTCGAGTTGGAGGAACAGCTCGAAGGGGTGGCGGTCGGGTCTGCCGCAATACTCCCTGCCGTTATCGGAGAGCATGGTACTGATGCGCGCTTCATGCGCCTCGAAGGTGGGGAGCACGTCATTGTTCATGACGTGAATCGCGGTGACCGGCAGTTTGTTGGGGTAGAGGCGGCCCCAGGCGTAACGGCTGTGACAATCGACGACGGTCTGCAGG
Source organism: Rhodospirillaceae bacterium (assembly GCA_965207985.1). Taxonomy (GTDB): domain Bacteria; phylum Pseudomonadota; class Alphaproteobacteria; order Rhodospirillales; family Rhodospirillaceae; genus CBDBND01. The sequence continues at coordinate 403,982 of CBDBND010000035.1, forward strand.
TAGATCTTGCCGACGCCCTTGAGATGGCCGACGAAGAAGGTGTCGACGGCGACGAGGTCGCCGGTGTGGCGGGTCTCGATATGGCGTTCGCGGAACTCGGGGCTGAACCGTTCCAACAGCCGGACCTGTTCGTCCGAAAGCTCGATCCTGCGTTCCGCCGTGGTCTTTTCCAGCCTGAGCAGCCGCTCCTGCTTGGTCAGCAGGTTATGGCGGGACCACACGCCGCGCACCCCGCCCGATGAGACCTGCACGCCCTTGAGCGACAGTTCCTGGGCGACGCGGAGCGCACCGTGGGTGGGATGATCGAGGGCATGGGCGAGGGTCGCGGCCTCGACCTCTTCCGAGACCCGATTGGGGTGCGGGCCTCTGGCGCCGGGCAGCCGGTCGATGAGGCCGTCGGCCCCATAGGTCTGATAGTTCCTTCTGATCTCGTAGAACTGCTGGCGGGAATATCCCATGATCCGGCACGCCTTGGAGACGTTGCTCATCTCGTTGGCCAATTCCAGCAGGCTCAGCTTGCGTCGTGCTATCTTGTCGTTGGTGGTCATGTCGTTCTCCTGAAAGGTTGGATGTTGTGCAATAACAATCCTAACCCCTTCCAGAAGCGGCGTGGCCACCGCCGGCGCGCTTGACTCTTGCGGTCGCGCGCCGACGGATCAAACTGTCAGGTGATTACCGTCTCAATACACGCCATCTCATCCGATCGTTTGTTCCTACTTCCGTACTGGACGTTGGTTGCGGCCATGGAGCTTGGTTGTTGGCGGCCCGGGAATTGGGTGTTGATACTATTCGGGGCGTCGATGGACCGTGGATCGACACCGATGTACTACAAATTCCCCTTGATTGCTTTCATAGTCATGCGCTTGAAACTCCGTTGGATCTAGAACAACGGTTCGACTTGGTCGTTAGCCTTGAAGTGGCGGAACATTTGCCAGAAGAGGCCGCCGACACCTTCATCGAGAGCCTAGTCCGGCCTGGCGATATAGTTTTGTTTTCGGCCGCCATTCCCTTTCAGGGCGGGCGTAATCGTGTCAACGAACAGTGGCCGGGCTACGGGGCGGCAAAATGTGCGAGCCATGGTTTTATGGTCATCGATGCGATCCGGCCAATGATCTGGAATGATCACAGCGTGCTGTGGTGACTGCGTCAAAACACTCTGTTGTTTCTAAACGAAGCGGCGTTGTCTCGCCATTCGGATTTGGCGGAATACGTGGTTGAGGATTTCGACAGTCTCGCTGTCGTTCATCCCGAGCTTTATTTGCGGTGGGTCGAACAGGCCGCGCGTTAAACCGTGCCCTGCCACATCTGATCTAGCAGGCTGCTGAAAAAGTGGCTGGTTCGGCTTTGAGGGTGGCCTTATCGCCGAGATGATAGGCGAACTCAATCTCCAACGATCCGTCGTCGAGGAGTTCGGCCGATCCTGAACCGTTGACTTCGTCCATCTCGTCGAAGCCGGCCCAGGTGAAGAACACGATGGATCGGCCGTATTCCAGGTCGAGGCTGGCGTTCAGAGCGCCGAAGGCGATCTCGCCGTGACCATCTTCGCGAATGACCAGCACGGCGGGCCCGTCGAGGTCGAGATAGCCGCGGTCCCACAGGTTGGCCTCGACGATCCGCCACCGGCCGATCAGCTGGCAGGCCACCGGTGCCGTCATGGCACGGGCTCCGCCAGCAGCTTGGGGAGCCTGACCAGGTTGTAGGCGGCGGCGGTCAGTTCGAACATCCAGCCGACCCTTTTGATGCCCTTGTGCCGGGTCTTGGCCAGCCCGCCGGTGGTCTTGATCCAGCCGAAGCTCTCCTCGATGCGCTTGCGGATGCGCAGGCTGGCGGCGTAGCCGGAATGGCGCATGGTGCGGCCGTCAATGGAGGTGCGCCGCCGCTTGCCGGTCTTGGTTACATGGTCGTCGCGGGCGATGTGCGGGGTGATCAGGCGAAGCGGATGCGTCGCCGGAACACGAGCCTCGCAGCTCACATAAGAAAAAAGACCCTCCGTCCGCTCGTCGCCTCCACGCATTACTTCCTCCATGCAATCAACAAAGAGAAAGAATCATTCCAAAGCCTCAAAAGGAAGACTTTTTCAGCAGCCTGCTAGAGCATTTTCTGATCACGCACGGTCATATCCTGCGGCAGTGAAGTAGTTTTGGCACTCGGTTTGGGTGACTGTGTCGATGGCGGTTGCAATGGCGTCGTGGAGGTCGTCGAAGACCACGGAAAGCGGAGGTCCGCGCGGGTTTGACGCGGGTAAGAAGGTGATGGGCCGCAAGCGCCATATCGTGGTGGACACTGGCGGGCGGTTGCTCGGTGCCGTGGTCCACGAGGCTGACATCCAGGATCGCGACGGTGCGCCGTCGCTGCTCGCCGAGGTGGGGGCGTGGTTTCCCGGGGTCGGCCATATCTTCGCCGACGGCGCTTACGCCGGCCCTAAGCTGGCCGGGGCGCTGAAGAAGATCGGCGACTGGGCGCTGGAGATCGTCAGGCGCAACGACAAGGCGGACGGCTTCGTTGCGCTGCCGCGCCGTTGGGTGGTCGAACGCACCTTCGCATGGTTCGGGCGCAGCCGCCGCCTTGCGAAGGACTTCAAGGCGACCGTCGAGAGCGCCCTTGCCTGGCTCCTGATCGCCAGCATCCAAGTCTTCATCCGTAGACTAGCAAGGTTATGAAAATAAACGATTCTTTTCCGGCCAGACTCCTAGTGTTCGCCAGGGCACAACATTGTCTCCACCTGCAGCCCGACATCCTCCGTTAGGTGAGCATCCGTTTCCGTAAAAAGTGGGTGTGCCGTCGTCTTCTGACAAACCGTCATTTCCGCTCCCGGTCGCTAGAGCTCCATCCCCCGGGCATGGCAAACATTGATTGTCGCTCTGAAGAACGTAGAGAACGATGGCGTCTTCAATGCGGTCCAGTTTGTCCTGGGTCTCGGTTATTTGCGCTCTTTGAATAACGGGACCAACGGCCAGCAATCCACCCGACAGAAGCAGCCCGATCACCACCAAAACAATGGCGATTTCAATGAGGGTAAATCCGCGATGACGCTGCAGATGTGCTTTGGATACCATGTTTGTTCCCCTCTCTACGGCCACTCGCCCTGAAATCGGCTAGCGACAGCAAGACAACCTGTATTCCTACCCAAACGAAATGGCGAACCGCGCAGTTCACCCTTAATAAACGGCTCAAGGGCCGGTTTCGTTCCCATTCTTGCCTGATTTTCCGCTATTCAGCCCCGTCCCGCAAGGTTCCGCTCTGGGCCGGACAAAGGCCCGAAAAGGGTCGGGAAAGGACCAGGTAAACGGCCAAGGAAAGGCCCGCGCCGGGCCCCTTTGAGGTGTGCTAAAACATCCTCCATGTGGGTCGATGTCATTGATCTTCGGGACTTTTATGCCACCCCTCTGGGGCGTCTGGTGCGCCGGGTGGTGCGCCGCCGCCTGCGCGAAGTCTGGCCCGATGTGACCGGCCAGCGCGTCCTTGGAATCGGTTTTGCCACGCCTTTCCTGGGTCAGTTCCTGGAAGAGGCGGATCGCGTTCTCGCCGTCATGCCGCCGGCCAAGGGGGTGATGCATTGGCCGACGGGGGAAGCCGGTTTGGTGGCCTTGGCCGAAGATGAGTCTCTGCCGTTTCCCGACCGGTCCATGGACCGCATTCTGCTGGTTCACGCTTTGGAAAGCTCGAGCCGGTTCCGCGAACTGTTGCGGGAGTGCTGGCGGGTGCTTGCAGACGGAGGCAAGTTGGTCGTGGTCGCTCCTAACCGGCGTGGCCTCTGGTCCCGCATTGAACGCACACCCTTCGCTCAGGGCCGTCCCTATTCCATGGGTCAGCTCGACCGTCTGCTGCGCGACATGGTGTTCGTGCCTGTGCACAAAACCACCGCTCTCTATTTCCCCCCGGTGTGGTGGCCTTTATTTACGTCCTGGACTTTGGGTGTGGAGCGTGTCGGGCGGCGTTTCTTTCCCACCATCTCCGGCGTGAATATTGTAGAGGCGGCGAAGCAAATTTATACGCCCACGTCCGAAGCCGCATCCGTCCGCCGTCTCAAGGATTACGTTCTGGTTCCCAATGGCGCCGCACCGGCGCGAACGGCGCAGAACAAATTTGTCACCCGCTTTTCTGACGCAGCACAAACAAAGCCTGTTCGCTGAACAGATTGGCCAAACGTCCCGTCGCCGCAAAGTTCTGCCGTTGGCCTTGTCCATCGAGGGCGTAGCCCGCTTCGATGGTGACACCCAATTCTTTCACCACCGACAAGAAATCTCTGATCGTACAAAGATGGATGTTTTCCGTTTCGTACCATTGTTCCGGCAATGTTGGGGTATTCGGCATGCGCCCAGTCAGCAACAACGACAACCGCACACGCCAGTGGCCAAAGTTGGGAAACGACACGATGGCGTGTCTGCCGAGACGCAGCAGGTCTTCCAGCACTTTTTTCGGATTATGTGTCGCCTGGAGAGTTTGACTGAGAATCACGTAGTCAAAGGCACCGGCCGGATAATTTTTCAGGTCCGTTTCAAGATTGCCCTGGATGACCGCCAAGCCGTGCCTCACCGCCGCACTGACCCGGGCCATGGACAGTTCGAGCCCCCGGCCGTCCACCTGCTTGAAGTCACGGAGGTAGGCCAGCAAGGTGCCGTCGCCGCATCCCACGTCCAAGACCCGGCTTCCCATAGCCACTTGGTCCGCCACCAGTTGAAGGTCTACGCGGATCCGGTCAAGCGCCGATGGTGACCTCTCTTTAATGTCTTCAGTCACCGGACGGCTCCGCAGATTTGTCCGGCAATCCCGCAGCCAACGCTGCGCCGTCCAGGAATCCCCTCAACGTTTCTTGAAACTCAGGCTCATCGAGCAGAAACGCATCATGGCCTTTATCAGACTCGACTTCGACAAAACTGACCTTGGCCGCATTGGCATTGAGGGCATGAACGATTTCCCGGCTTTCCGAGGTTGGGAACAGCCAGTCGGAGGTAAAGGAGATCAAACAGAAATGGACGGGCGTATCCTTAAACGCATTGGCCAGGTTGCCATCGTTCTCTTCCGCCAGGTCGAAGTAATCCATGGCCCGGGTGATGTAGAGGTAGGAATTGGCATCGAAGCGGTCGACAAAGGTGTAACCCTGATGGCGCAAATAGCTCTCCACCTGGAAATCTGCATCGAACCCATAGGTGAGGCTGTCGCGGTTCTGCAGCCGGCGTCCGAATTTGTTGTGCAGTGAATGTTCGGAAAGATACGTGATGTGCGCCGCCATGCGCGCGACCGCCAGTCCGCGATGCGGGTTGGTCCCTTCTTCCAGATAGTTGCCCTGACGCCATTCCGGATCAGCCATGATGGCTTGGCGCCCGACTTCGTGGAAGGCGATGTTCTGGGCTGAATGACGGTAAGAGCCGGCGATGGGAACGGCAGCGGTTACCCGGTCCGGATAGCGGTGCGCCCATTCGAGCACCTGCATGGCGCCCATGGAGCCGCCGGTGACGCAAAACAGTTTTTCAATGCCGAGATGATCCAGAAGGCGGGCCTGGGCCTGCACCATGTCGCGGATGGTGATGACCGGAAAGCGCAAGCCGTAGGGGCGCCCGGTTTCGGGATTGATTTCTTTCGGTCCGGTCGAGCCCATGCATCCGCCGAGCACATTGGCACAAAGGACAAAGTAGCGGTCCGTATCGATCACCTTGCCCGGGCCGACCAGGTCGTCCCACCAGCCATTCTTGTTGGTCGTCGGATGCGGTCCGGCAACAAATTGATCCATGGTCAGGGCATGGCACAGAAGGACGGTGTTTGTTTTCTCTGCGTTCAGCGCCCCGTAGGTCTGATAGGCGATGGTCACCGGGGACAGCGAGACTCCCGATTGCAGCACCAAAGGTTCCTCCAGGGTGATCCTGGGGGCTAACGGGTCGTCGCCATCCGGTGCAGGCGCGGCTGCGTCAATGTTGCTCATCGGGTGTTCTACCAAAGTGGGCGTTGGCCAGAGTGGACATTGGAACCGGCAAAACAGCCGCAAGGGACTGTCCTGTCAATGTTTTCTTTGATTTCCAGCGGTCTTGCAACTAAGACTGCCCCAGTTTCAGCCACCGTTTGAGCAGGTCTAGCGCCATGGTGCTCCCCCAACCCCGGGCCGGACTCATGGATATACCCCTCTATGAGGGCGGCAAGTCGCGTCTTTCCGGCCGCGACCGGGTGATCAAATTGTCGTCTAACGAAAGCGCCCTCGGACCGAGCCCGAAGGCGCTGGACGCCTATGAGCGCCTGGAAAAAGACCTGGCGCGCTACCCGGACGGTCATGCTTCTGACCTCAAAGCGGCCATTGCCGAGGTCCATGGCTTCGATGAAAAGACCCTGATTTGCGGGGCCGGGTCCGACGAAATTCTTTGTTTCATCGCCCGTGCCTATGCCGGCCCCGGCGATGAAATCATTCATACCGCCCATGGTTTTCTCATGTACGGCATCTATGCCCGCAGCGTCGGGGCTGCGCCCATTGTTGTGCCTGAAACCAATTTGACTGCCGATGTGGATGCCATCCTCGCGGCGGTGACCGATGCCACCAAGATCGTGTTTCTCGCCAACCCCAACAATCCGACGGGGACCTACCTGCCCGCGTCTGAAGTCGAGCGATTGCGCGCGGCCCTGCGCGAAGACATCGTTCTGGTGCTGGACGGCGCTTATGCCGAGTTCATGGACGCCGCAGACTACGACGCCGGTGTTGCTTTGGTGGACAGCACGGCCAACACCATCATGACCCGCACGTTCTCCAAGATTTACGGCTTGGCCAGCCTGCGCGTGGGATGGGCCTACGCACCGCGCCCCATCATCGAAGCGCTTGAGCGGTTGCGCAGTCCGTTTAATTTGACCGCGCCTGCTATCGCCGCCGCCGCCGCAGCCATGCGCGATAGGGCGCACACCAAAATATCGGTTGAGCATAACCGGAAATGGATGGACATCGCCGTACAGCACCTTCGCGGGCTCGGGTTGGACATTGTCGGAGAAGCGGCCAATTTCGTTCTGCCCCGTTTTCCCAACACGCCGGGCCGTACCGCCGTCGATGCCGACGCTTTTTTGCAGGCGCAGGGCATTATTGCCCGCCGTGTGGAAGAATATGGGTTGCCCGAACACTTGCGCATTACCATCGGCACGGACGAAGAAACGGAAGCCGTGCTTTCGGCGCTGAGTCAGTTTATGGATGGGCCCCATGACTGAGCCTTTGTTTAAAAAAGCTGCCTTTATCGGCATCGGCCTGATCGGCTCCAGCATGGCCCGGCGCATGGCACAGGACGGTCTGGCCGAGACACTCGTGGCCTGTGCCCGGTCAGAGGAAACACGCGCCAAAGCCTTGGAACTGGGACTGGTGTCCGCTGCTTTTGCCGGTCCCGCCGAAGCGGCAGCGGATGCGGATTTAGTTGTGATTGCCACGCCCATCGGCAGTTATGGCGTCATTGCCGAAGCCATGGCGCCTGTGTTGAAACCGGGCGCCATTGTCACCGATGCGGGCTCGGTCAAGCAGGTGGTTGTCGAGGCCGTACACCCCCACTTGCCGGAGAGTGTGCATTTCGTTCCGGGTCATCCCATTGCGGGGACGGAACATTCCGGTCCCGAATCTGGTTTTGCAGATCTGTTTGAGGGCCGCTGGACCATCCTGACGCCGGCGGAGACCACGGACAAAGACGCCGTCGAAAAGGTGGTGCAGCTATGGCGGCACATGGGCGCCATGGTCGATGTCATGGATGCGGACCATCACGACAAAGTGCTGGCCATCACCTCGCATCTGCCTCACTTGATCGCTTACACCATCGTCGGTACGGCCACCGACCTTGAGGACGATCTGCGCCGGGAAGTGATTAAATACTCAGCCTCCGGTTTTCGCGACTTCACCCGCATCGCCGCCTCTGACCCGGTGATGTGGCGCGATATTTTTCTTAACAACCAAGAGGCCACACTGGAAATTCTCCAGCGTTTTTCTGAAGACTTAACGGCCTTGCAGCGGGCGATCAGAAAAGGCGATGGCAACGTGCTTGAGGATCTGTTTGCCCGTACCCGGGCCATTCGTCGCGGGATCATCGAAGCCAAGCAGGCAGACTGACGGAATATTCTATGGCCACCGGAACCACGCTCGTTATCGCCAACAAAACCTACTCGTCCTGGTCGCTCCGGCCTTGGTTGGCTATGACCCACTTCGAGGTGCCGTTTGATGAGGTCGTCATCCCGTTAAAGCAGGACGCCACCTCTGAGGAAATTTTGACACACTCTCCCGCCGGCAAGGTGCCGGTGCTGCACCACGGCGACATCACCGTGTGGGAGTCCTTGGCCATTCTTGATTATCTGGCCGAGGCGTTTTTTGACCGGCCGTGGTGGCCGATGGATCCTCACGCCAAAGCCCATGCCCGCGCCATTTCGGCGGAAATACATGCGAGTTTCGGCGCTCTGCGTTCGGCCATGCCCATGAACCTGCGCAAAACCTACCCGGGTCTGCGAACCAACAATTCAAAACGCACGTACGAATTCTCCGATTTTCCGTATCCAGACGACACGGCAGATTTCCCCTTTGCCGAAGATGTCCGAAACTATCTCGAAGCCTATGCAGATCATTTCAATGTCCGACCTCTCATACAGTTTCAGAGTGAGGTCACGGATGTATCCCGTAGCACCACTGACCCGGACAGACTAACCGTCACGGTAAAGTCATCTGAAGGAGAGCAATCTGAGACCAAACACGAGTTTGATTTCGTGGTTGTGTGCAACGGCGTCTTGCATGAACCCCGTATTCCGCACGTCGAAGGCGTGGATGAATTCAACGGTCAGGTTCTTCACTCCAGTTCCGTCAAAGAGGACACATATAAAAAAGGAGACAACGTCTTAGTCGTGGGTGCCGGAAAGTCCGCTTTCGATTGCGCAGCCCGGGCCGCGAAACAGGGCGTTTCCCCAACGCTGGTTTTCCGCAAACCCCATTGGATGGCACCGCGGTATCTGCCCAACGGCAAGCCTGGTGATTGGTTAATGATCTCCCGGTTTGTCAGTTTGTTGCTGCCTTATTACCACGCTCCGCACATGTACCGTCTGATGCAGATCCAGAGTTGGCCGGTGGCCCGCCTGTGGTGGGGTTTGCTGTCGGCCATATGGCCGAAGGACCTCAGCATGCCGGATGACATGAAACCGGGCGAGCGGCTTCCTTTCGGTCTGGAACAGGTTGGTGTCGGCGATGATTTCTATAAGGCAGTCAACAACGGCACAGCGGCCCTGAAAAATGCATCAATCAAGCGTTTCGAACCTCACGCCGTTGAACTCGATACCGGAGAAAAGTTACCGGCCGATGTGGTTATTTTTGCGACCGGCTGGACACAGACCGTCAATTTCCTCAGCCCGACCCTGCAACAGGAAATAGCCCCGTCAGGACGGCTGAACCTTTACCGGCAAATTCTCCCTATAACTGCTCCCAACATAGGTTTCATTGGGTACGCGTCGTCCATAGCCTGCCAATTCACGGCCGAAATCGGCGCCCACTGGTTATCAGAGCATTTTCTCGGCAGCCTAAAACTTCCCTCGACCGAGGATATGAAACGCGACATCGATCGTGTGTATGACTGGGCGAACCGTAAGCTCCCCAGCCGCGGGCCGGAAACGTTCATCGGTCCTTACCTTGTGCATTACATGAACGATCTGTTGGAGGACATGGGATGCCGGAAAAAACGCACCATGCCCTTTCTTAAAGACTTTTTCGGCCCCTTCTTTCCGACCCGGTTCGCTAATCTTGCTGAAGAGCGCCGAAGCCGGCGGCCCTAGTCTACTCCCACTGCACGTGCGGTAGTTCCATCAGCTCCACCGGGCCGACGCTGAGGCGTTGATCCTGCACCGAGACGGGCACGGTCAGTTCCGGCTTGCCGCCGGGCGGCGTGCGGGCCATCAACCCCAGTATGATTTGTGCGGAGGCGGCTTCGCCTTCGGCCAGCACGCCCTGACTTTCGAGAGACTCGATGGTTTCACTGAAGCCAGTGATGTGGGTGGAAAAGGCACCGATGGGCTGAAGCTGGTCATCCAGCGCCACAGTTCCGTCCGCGTCGATGGTGAGCGGCGGCCAGTCGAGCAACAGGCGCCGCACCTCCAGCGTGCCGCCGCCACGGCGCCAAGCCTCCAAGGCTTCCGACAACCGGCCTGGGCGGATCGGACCGACCAAATCCGCATCCAGCCGCAGCGCACGGACAGTCCGGTCGAACGGCCCCAAGTTGAAGCCCAAGCGCACGTCATCGGCAGACCCCATAACGTTGGCGAAAACGTCGCCGCGCAGGCGTTCCTCCGCCGCGGTGGTCGAGGGCGTTAGAGCTAAGGCCACGTCCAGCCGGGCGGCACCGGTCAATAGACGGCCCAAAGGATCGCTAAGCTCGGCTCTGTCCATTAACAGCCTCGCACCCCGCCACTTCCCCCTCCGGCCGAGGGCGATGCCGAACATGGTTTGGTCTGACGTCACGGTCCAGGTGTCTTGTGACGATGCGGGCCAGTGAAATCTGTGATCGTCAGCGGCGTGGACCGTCAGCCGGGTCAAATTGTAGACGGTGGCGACAAGGGTGAGGCTGTCCGTTTGCCAGGTCCAACCGCCTTCTTCGGCTGGGGCGGTCACAGAGACGGCGTTCAAAGAGAGTTCCGGCCAACTGGGAAAACCCTGTAGCTGAGGTGTGTCGTGAGCAATGGCCCAGCCTTGTCGGCGCTGATCCTCGATCCAGTTCTGCGCCACCTCGCGCAACCCAATGGCCAGCAGCGCCCACGACACGCCGTAGACAATCCCCAAAGCAATGAGAATGCCTGTCAACGGCCAAAGAACGCGCACCAAAGGCTCGGAGGGTTTGCTTTCACTCATTTGCCATCACTCATAGGGCTAGGCTAGCACGGTTGACGGACCCGAATGTGACGGTACAAGGGCATCATGACAACAGACGAGTCCCAAGACTATTGGGTGTTCGGCTATGGGTCGCTGATGTGGCGTCCCGGTTTTCCGTTTGCGGAAATGGCGCCGGCGCACCTGCACGGTTGGCGCCGCGATATGTGTATTCAGTCCATCCATTACAGGGGGACCCCGGAGATCCCTGGCTTAGTCAGCGGACTGACGCCCGGCGGATCGTGTATGGGCCGTGCCTATCGCATTCACTTTGAACATAAAGAGGACGTCATTGCCTATCTGGACGATCGCGAACTGGTGACGGATGTCTACCTGCCGCAGCACCATGAGGTTGCGCTTGACGATGGCCGTTCGGTGACCGCCCGGGTGTATGTGGCCGACGTGAAGCATGTGCAGTTCGCCGGCCATTGGCAGGTTGACGATAAGATCGTTTATCTGCTGCAGGGCCATGGCACGGAAGGCCGCAGCATTGATTATCTGGCCAATATTCTCGACCAGCTCAATCACTTAGGCATTGACGACGATCACCTTAAAGATCTCCACGCCCAGGCGCGGGCCAAAGACAAAACGCAAGGCTGAATTTTCTCTATTTCTTTTCGACGGGCAGCCGGTCGGGGTCGAGCCCCAGCAGCATCTGTCCATACGGCGTCGCGTTGAGGTCCCAGGTGAGCGCCTGATGCCCGGTGGCTGCCAGAACATCCAGATTAAATTCGTGCACTGGGTTGTCCGCCCGCATTCCTCCCGCACCGAGTGCTTCGGCCAAGCGGTGCGTGGCGCGATGGCACAACAGGGAGAGATAGGCGCAGTTGCGGCGGATGCGGAATTGCTCGTGATGGCTGATGTCCCGATCGTTTTTTGCCGCGTCGCCCATGATGCGCATGTCGGCATCATAGATGTCCTTTGCGGCATCGATTTCAGCAGCGGATTCGGCTGCGCGCACTTGCAAAGTGGTGAGCCGGTTGAGTTTCGTGCCGCCGGTATAGGACGACCGCGCCTTTATGTTGTCGCAAAAGGCGTCCAGCGCCGCCCGCGCCATACCGATCACCGGTCCGGCAACGGAATACTGCACCACCTTGGTCATGGACAGGTTGTAGGTCCAACCCGGGTTAAGTTGCTGACCGATGGATTTGCGCTCACCGAGGTCGTGAAAGGAAGTCGCCCTGTGGGCGGGAACGAACACATCCTCGACGATGACGCTGTTACTGCCGGTGCCGATCAGTCCGGGCGGCTCCCAGTCGTCTTGGATGGAATAATCACCGGCGGGGAGGAGCATCAACATCGGCTCCGGCGGGCCGTCAGCCTGGGGGACATTGGCCATAATGCCGAACCAGCCGTCCTCGATGACACCCGAGGCAAACACCCATTCGCCCGAGAGCCTATAGCCGCCTTCGGTCTTTTCGGCGTCCGCCCTTTTTGAGGCGAAAGCCCCTGCCACCCAGGCTTTAGGGTCGGCGCCCCAAATCTCCTCCTGGACGTCGGGATGGCATTTGGCGAGCCACCAGTCGTGACTGCCGAGGATGCCCGCCACCCAGCCCGTAGACGGGCAATAACGGGCCAATTCCATGGCCACATCCGTATGAGCGCCAAAAGGCAGTTCCGGGCCGCCGAAGCGTTTCGGCTGACAGGCGCGGACAAGGTCATTGTCGATAAGGTCGGCAACGGTTTCATCGGGCAGACGGCTCAACGTGCGGGCCTTGCTCCTCCGTTCAGCCAGTTTTGGCCCGAGCGCCGCGGCCCGGGCGACGAGATCGTCGACGGTCAGAGGGTTTTGACGGGCGCTGTCAGGGGCCACAGTTTGGGTCCGGCCCTTTACTTCCGGCCCTGTGCCGCTTCCGTCCGGCGGTCCAGATCCGACTTGTTGCCCATCAGACCAAACAGCTGCTTGCCCCAGAAGGTGCCGTTGATGTCCCACTGCAAAGCGCGGTGGGAGCCGCCGGCCAAGGTATCGGAAAACGCCGTATGGGCCGGATTGTCGTCTGACATGCCGCCGGCGCCCATGGCTTCGATCACCCGTGTCGCAGCGCGCTTGGCCAGGGTGGTGACATAAGAGCAGTTGCGTTTAAGGCGGAGAATTTCTTCCTGAGCCATGTCGCGGTCTTCCTCTGTCACCCGCCACATGTATTCGAGGTCTCTGCGATAAACCGACTCCCCTGTGTCGATTTCCGCGGATGATTCCGCCGCACGCAATTGTAGACTCTGAAATTCAGCCACACGGGCATTATCCAAATTGGCGCGTTCGCGCATGCCATTGACAAAATGATCCAACGTGCCTCTAGCGCAACCCAACGTCGGCATGGCGACGGAATAGCCGAACACGTCCAGCATGGGCAGTTTGTAAACGTTGCTCGGGTTCAAAGTTCTGCCGGGAGAGTCCTTGCAGTTGAGATCGGCGACGCGGGTGACCCGGTGCTGAGGCACGAATTGATCTTCAACGACCGCGTTGTTGCTGCCCGTCCCCCGCATACCCGGTGCATACCAGACATCATCGATGCGGTATTCGCCTTTCTTGAGCAGGATCATGGCCATGTCCGGCGGCCCGTCCCCATCAAAGATGGGCGTCATAAGCGAGACCCAATCGCAGTGATCGATACCGGAGCAATACAACCAGGTGCCTGAGACCACCACGCCACCGTCCTTGGGTTTGCCGTGGGATCCTTTCTCCGACGCGAAGGCCGCGCCGACCAAGGCGTCGGGATCGTTTTGCCAGACCTCGTGCTGGGACTCCGGATCGTATTTGCCCAGCCACCAGTTGTGGCTGCCGATGATGCCCGAAATCCAACCGGTGGAGCCGCAATGACGGGCCAGTTCCATGGCCACGTCCGTATGGGCGCCGAAGGGCAGCTCAAATCCGCCGAAACGGGCCGGCATACAGGCGCGTAAGACTTTTGACTCAACCAGTTCCGCAATAGTTTCCGCCGGCACTTGACGGCTGTCGTAGGTCTCTTTGCGTCGCGCCGCCAATTGAGGCGCCATGGCCGCGGCCTTGGCGACCAGATCGTCCACAGTCGTGGTGCGGTCTTGGACGGACGTGTCAGGGGCCATAAACGGCGTCTCCGGGAAGAGTTTTGTTTCTATTTAAGGCGCGACTTAGCGCGGATTTGACATAAGAGCAACCAGCAGCCCGGTGGCTCAGGACGATCTTAAGGACCGATCAACGCCTCCGTCAGAATACCCAGCTTGTCCATGCCATGGGGTAGGGCGCAGGTGTCCCAGACCATGGAAATGTGCGAGCAGGCGGCGCCGATATCGGCCCGCGCCATGTGGACAAAATTGGTCTCATCCAATCCGCGTGCGCCCATGGCTTCGCCGAGCCGGTTGGTGGCCCGTTTAGAAAGTTGGCCAACGTAGGAGGCGTTGCGTTTGATCCGCGCCACATCGGACAGTTCCAGCGGCGCACCGCCTTCGAGGGACTCCTTAATGCGCGCCATGTCGGTGTCGTAGAGCAACTGAGCGCAATCAATCTCGGCGGAGGATTCCGACGTGCGCAATTGCAGTGTCACGTTTTTTGACAGCTTCTGGGCAAACACGTCGGTGCGCGGCGCCATGTTTTCAATAAAAGAGTCCATAGCGCTATGTGCAAGCCCCAACGTGGGTGCGGAAACGCAATAGTTGATCACGCCATGCATGGGGATGCGGTAAACGCTGTCAGGTTTGCCGTCCGTGCCCGGCGTGTCCAGCTGATTGATCTCGACCATGCCGATGGTGCGGTGATCGGGAATAAAAGTCTCCTTGATGATGATGTCGTTGGAACCAGTACCGCGCAGCCCGACCGTGCGCCAGTTGTCCTGGATTTCGAAATCTTCTTTCGGCACCAGCATGAACCAGGTATCGGGCGGACCGTCTTCCCGGGGAATGCGGCCGACGATGATGCACCAATCGCAGGCATGGATGCCGCTGGAGAACAGCCAGCGACCGGAGACTTTGAACCCGCCGTCGACCTTTTCCGTTTCCTGATAGGCGGAGGCAAAGGCAGAGGCGGAGATGGCGTCGGGATTCTTACTCCACACGTCGTCCTGGGCTTGGGGCGCGAACTTGCCGATCATCCAATGATGGGTGCCGCAGACGGAAACGATCCAGGCGGCGGACCCGCAATACTTGGCCACTTCCATACCCGCCGACGTTTGCGCCCCGAAGGGCAGTTCATAGCCGCCGCCGCGGGCCGGCTGACAGCCTTTGACCAAACCGGCACTGACGATTTCGGCCACGGTTTCATCGGGCAGGCGCCGCATGTCATGGGTTTTCAATCGGCGCTCGGCCAGTCCTGGTCCAAGGGCTTTGGCCCGTTCGACCAGCTCTGCAACGGTAACGGTAGAGGCTGCGCCGCCTGCCTCCGGTGACATATTCCTGAGCCTTTTTAAGGTTTTAGGGTGAACCGACTCTGGCCCGTGGGTCTGTCCGGCGCAAGAGGCGAGGGGCCGGTAGTTGCTCCCTGAACAGAGCTACGTTTTGCTTAAGTCTGCCAAATCGGCGGCGTGATCTTCCCAGTTCTGGCCATCAAAGGGTTCCACGGTGATGTCTTTAAACGTGCTCTGGTCGACACAGCGCATGTTGACACTAAAACCGTCTGGGTTGGACCGCGGCACATAGAACGACTTCACCCCGCAAGTCTTGCAAAAGGTGTGTTGCGCAACACCGGTGTTAAAGGTGTAAGTGCTGAGGGCTTTGTCATCCGTTAGCAGCCGGAACCGTTCAGCCGGAACGATAAGGTGCAAAAAGCCGGTCATGGCGCAGATGGAACAATTGCATTCGTGAATGGTCACGTTTGCCGGAGCGTCAAACTCAAAACGGACCGCGCCACAATGACATCTGCCCGTATGAGCCTTCAATCCGTCTGCATCCGCCATCGTTGCATTCAAATCGCTATACTCAATGGGCCAGTCGGGCCTTGAGGTCGTCGTAAGGAATCATCACGTGTTCCGCGTATGCCGGACGTTGGCTAAGACGCGCGTACCAAGCTTCCACTTGGGGCACTGACGGCCGCTCAATGTCCAACGTGAAGTACCGGTAAAACTGTGTGGCGATGGGAATATCGCCGTAGGTTAATTGGTCGCCGGTGATGAAAGGCTGATCGCCAAGGAGGGCATCCAATTTTTTAAAGTCCGCGGTACAGCGGACCGTGAGGTCGGCGAGCATTGCCTTGTCGTGTTGTTCTTCCGGCGTGCGGTAGAACCCCCAGAACAGCTGAATGAAATCCCGTTGCAAGGTGGTCTGTGCCCATTCCATCCACATATCGGCCTGCGCCCGGCCGGCCGGTGTGGACGGCCATAACGTGCCGTCGCCATATTTGGCGGCGAGATAGCGGACGATGGCGTGGCTTTCCCACATCACCGTGCCGCCGTCGTCAATGGCAGGAATCAAACCATGGGGATTGCGGTCGAGATGCTCAGGCGTGTCCAGGCCGCCGTACTTGCCGCCAAGGTCGATACGTTCGTGTTCCAGGCCGAGCTCACCCACGGCCCACATGACCTTTTGCACATTGATGGAGTTTGACCGGCCCCAGACTTTTAGCATGGTGATAGGTCCTGCCGTTCAGCCGCCCACCACCACGTCTTCGAAGTCTTTGACATCGTTGAGACCGAGCTTGGTGTTGGTTTCTTCCAGGGAGGCCATGCGGTCGAGCCAAGGACGGGAGTCGCCCGTCTCTTTGAGGTGGGCGAGAAAGTTTGAAACCTGCCTGACGGCAATGCGTGAGGTGGTCGACGGCCAAATGGTCAGCTTGAAGCCGATCTCCTCCAACTCTTTGGCGGAGAGAATGGGGGTGAGGCCGGTTTCGCTCATGTTGGCCATCTGTGGACCGATACCGGCGTCGCAAATCTGTTTCAGTTCGTCGATGGATTGCGGGCCGTCGAAGAAAATCATGTCAGCCCCGGCGGCCATGAACATCTTGGCGCGGACCATGGCTTCCTCCATGCCGTGTGGTCCACGGGCGTCGGTGCGGGCGATGATCAACAGGTCCGAATCGGTGCGGGCCGCCACGGCGGCCTTAACCTTGCGCTCGGCGACATCGCGGGGTTCGACAAACTTTCCGGCCATGTGGCCGCATTTCTTTGGCCAGACCTGGTCTTCCAATTGCACACCGGCAACGCCCAATGCTTCCATGCCCTGGACCGTGCGTTTGACGTTGGCGATGTCACCGTACCCGGTATCGCAATCAACAATGAGGGGAATATCCGTCACTTGGCGCATGGCGCGAACGGTTTCCTCCAATTCCCCGTAGCCGATCAAACCCACGTCAGGAACACCGTAGCGGATACAGGCACAGCCGTAGCCGGTCATATAGCCGACATCGAAACCGGCCTGCTCAATGAGGCGTAAGTCCAACGGCGTGCCGGCCCCCGGCGCGACGATCATGCCATCGGCGGCCATGAGGTCGCGGAGTTTCTTGCGTTGTGGAAGGCTCATGCGTCCTCTCCTCAATTGTCCGTCAGCAGCGCTTCCATACAGGCGCGCAGCTTGGGCGGAATGGGCGTGGGTTTGTTCCCCGACCGTTCAACGAAAACGTGGACGAAGTAGCCGTTGGCAGCGCAATCCTCATCGCCTTCGATGAACAATCCCACTTCGTAGCGTACCGAAGAATTCCCCAACTTGCCGACGCGCAAACCCGCGTCGACCACCTGGGGAAACTGGATTGGTTTGTGAAAGGCGCAACCGGTTTCGATGGCAAGGCCGACAATCTCACCGTCCTCGTAGTCCAACCCGCCCTCGCGCATGAGATATTCATTAATCACCGTGTCGAAGAAGGAGTAGTACACGACGTTGTTGACGTGGTGATACACGTCGTTATCCCGCCAGCGGGTGGGGATCTTGAGAAAGTGTTTGTAGTTGGTGCGCTTTTCCGGGCCGTTCGCCATGGGCTTGATGTCCAAGAGTGTCAGTCGGGGCGTTTCCTATAGCGGCCGTCATGCCTCGGGGCAAGGCTGGATACGCCTTATTTTGCCCAGATTTCAGCCATTTTTGGGGGGTAGAGAGAATATTACTAGAAATAACGCAACCCCTCCGGGTGGCCCCGCGTTGGTGTTTGGTAGGGTCGGGCGGTTTGTGAGTTTCTTGGCGTCGCCGTCTTGACCTGCACGCGAGTTCTTACAGACCGTTCGGCTCTGCCACCGTTTCCCGGCGCATTTCGCGTCCTGTGTAAATCGGAGGCCGATATGAACAAGTACTACGCTCTCGCACTCTCTCTGGCATATCCCATTGGCGCCGCGGCGATGCAATTGAGCATGGTCACTCTTGGTATTTAGGTGCTGACCTCTAGAAAAGAAGGTTCGCAAAAAGGTTTAGGAGACGCACAATGTTGAGTTCAGAAAAGATGGTCACGTTGAGTAAACGCGTTCGCTCCTTGCTCATCTATAAGGTCATCACCCAACGCCCGACACCGTCCAATTGCAACAACACCGACGACGGCAGCTCCGCGCAAAATGATGATGAACCCGTTTGGGTGAAATCGGTTGGGCCTCAGTTCAATGCCCTATCATCAGGACACGGGTCCGGTCTTTAGACTAAAACCGTCCGCGCTCATCTTCTAAAATTGACGATCCCTATTCTTCCGGCAGCTCTGTGTTGAGCGCACCACCTTGCTGTTGGAGGGCTTCGAGCTCGTCCTGAACACATTTGAGAACCCGGGCAATGTAGGCGCTGCGCCGCTCCATGCGGATCTCGTTGACTTCCTCAGGAATGTCGTAGGATTCGATATCGTCAACCTTGAACAACCCATTCTTTTCAATGAGCCGTTCCACCGTGTCGAGCCGGTCGCGGGTGACCGACAATTCCCCCATTAGCGTCAACACCATGGAAAGGAGCTTATCGATAGTGGGATCTGAGAAGTACTGCGGCTTTTTGCCTTTGGCCGTGCGCGGCAGCTTGATTTTCTTTTGATCGTCATTGGGCATGGTTTGCGTCCCGTCCTTAACCCTGTGTGCGTCCTACCTTATACCAAGAGTGATTGCGAATTCGAAATTGTATCGACCCGGGCCAAGTGGCGGGGTGGAACACGCTTAAGGGCAGACAAGGGCGGTTAACTGCGCCACATCATCCGCCGTTTCCAAGGTGTCGATCACATTCACCAGTGCCTCGCCATTTTCCTTCGGCAGGGGTGAGGCGGCGGTGTTCCAGCAGGTCCAGAACTTTTCCAGCTGACGCTCTCTGGGCAATGGATTGCGCGGATCACCGATGGCGTTCTCAATGGTTTTGGCGTGCACGGTGCCGTCCTTGACTGTGACGGAAATGGTCTGCGGCCCGAAGGCGTTGACGTCCGGATTGCCGTCCTCGATCACCGTCACTCGTTGGGCGAGGTTATGGGTGTCGGCGTTGGTCAGCGCCTCGGGCAGAAAGTCCCGCTGGTCGACGGTGCCTTTGATCAGTGTAGTGGCGCAGACATAGCCCAAGCAAAGTTTGGCGTAATTGGGGGCTGGATTATCGATGTCCGACCGTCCCACCAAGCGGTTGGCCAATGGTGGCACCCGGCATTCGACAGACGCAACATCATCGGCGCCAAACCCATGCTCCCTGGAGAGTTGCTGCAGCGCGTCCACAGCGAAATGAGTAAGACGGCCAGAGGGAAACGGCTTATGCCCCACTTCCGCCATGCGGAACACCTTGCCCCACTGGGTCAAAGCTGGCTCCACATCGTAATCCCCTTCCATCAGCACCAGATAACCGTACATGCCGGTGAGAAAATCCTTCGGTCCTTCGATCCCGGCTTCGGCCAGGTCGCAGGCCACCAAGGCGTTGCGGGCACCAAAGCCCACCTGCAAGCCGAGCAGTTTGGAGCCTTCAATATGGGCCTGCATGTTGCCGCCGGCCTGGCCGTAGTAGAGGCCGAGAGCGTTATGCAAAGCCGGACCGTCAAACCCCCGGAGCTTGGCCACAGCGGTGGTGGCGCCAAAGCCGCCGGTGAGGGCCGGGCGGAAAAACCGCATGGGCGCATTGGAGGCGGTGGCAATGGAACAGGACACATCGATGCCCAAGGCGATGGCCTCGATCAGATCTTCACCGTTGATTTTGGTTCCTTCATGGGCTTGCCGGTCCACTTCCGCCATGGTCGCAGCCATCAGGGTGGACATGGGATGCAACACCCCGCCTTCATGAACGCAGTCGAATTCAAGGCAATGGATCTGATAGGCGTTGACCACGGCGGCGCTGGAGGGCGGCAGACGGTCCGGCCGCGCCCACACCCGGGCGCCATCACCCGCGCCCCATAATTTGGCGGCGGCCAAAGCCTCGTAAGCCGAAGGTCCGGTTGATCCCGCCAAGGCACAGGCAAAGGTGTCCAGTACGAATATCTTCACCGCCTTGACGACGTTGTCAGGCAAGTCGCCAAATCGCGTGCCCATGACATGGGCGACCATGGGCCCAACAGGATTCATGAGACGGGATTCATGGAAGTGATCAGCTGTCGTCTTTGCTGTATTCGGGATGCATACGAAAGACGCGTTTGAGATACCCCTCACGCCGCGTGTTGCGCTCCCCTTCCACCTTTTCGTCGGGGCGGTAGGCTTCGATGTCGTCCCGGCTGATGGTGCCCTTTTCATCCAGCAACCGTTCCACCGTATCGAGACGGTCATAGACAACCGACACTTCGGCAGAAAGCTCGATGATGAAGGTCATCATCTGATCGATGGCCGGGTCGTCGAAAAACACCGACCGTTTACCCTTGGCATGTCGGGGCAGGGTGACTTTCGGTGCGTCTTTTGTGTCACTCATTCTTATTCACCATCAGTTCTTTGCAAGCTCGTCCATGAGCGCGTTGTATTCGTCCATTTGTTCGTGGGGCACAAGGGTTTCCCGCTCTTCGCGGATGATGCGGAACAAACGCGCGATGTATTCATTGCGCCGGGCATTGCGTTCGTCCTCGATCTCCTGATCGGGCCGGAAGGCTTCGATATCGTCCCGGCTCAATGTGCCCTTCTTGTCGAGCAGGCGTTCGATGGTGTCCACCCGGTCATAGACCACAGACAACTCCGCCGACATGGCCATGATGATGGCCATCAATTGGTCGATGGCAGGGTCGTCGAAAAAGGCCGGGCGCTTGCCCCGGTTGACGGGGGTGATTTTGATCTCTTCGCTCATGTGTCCCTCTGGTCGGTCGGTTCATGACCTGTGCGCGTCTCTGCGGACGCTTTGATTTTTTAGTCTACTTCCAGGCGCCCCAGGCCGTCCAATGCACGGATTCACCCAAACGGCCATAGCGTTCGGCTTTGTGGTCGGATGCCTTCGCCACCGCTTCGAAGTCTTCCCGCGGCACCACGTGAATATCAGGGGTCATCACTTCCATGTAATGATCTTCCTCAAACCCCGCCTCGGAAAAGGCCGCTTTCATGTTGGTGGAGGTGAACGCCTGATAAAAGGGCTCGTTGTTGTAGTAGGCATCCCAGTCAATATAGAAGGCATCGAAGGGGTCCATCTCTTCCGTACGCGGCAGTTCCATGTGGACCACAAGCCCGCCCGGTTTGAGCACCCGATAACACTCCTTGAGAATGCTCTTCATCGCTGTGCGGGACGTTTCGTGGAAGGTGACCACCGAAAACACCAAATCGAACTCTTCATCGCCGAAGGTCATGGCTTCGCCGTTCATTTGATGGAGATGAATGGCGTAACCCAAGGACTCGGCGCGGCCATGGCAATAGCGCAAGACCGGCGCGCTGACGTCGATGGCATGGATCTCCGCCTCCGCATAGACATCGGCCATGGGCAACAGGTTATGACCGACGGTGCACCCCACATCGAGAATGCGGGCCGGTTTGAAATCAGTAAAACGGATTTTTAGATGCTCCGCCAATGACCGGCCGATGGTGTCGCCCAAAGGACCGCCATTGCCTGCCGCGTAAACGTAGACGCCCCGGTCGTATAGCGAGCCTTGCGAGACGTCGAACCCGCCCCGCTCAGTGTAGTAATTGCCGGGCATCAAATGAATGTCGCAGGCTTTGACGTAAGGCGGCACGGCCATGGTGGGATCGAGGGTCAGCGAGCCCTTTGCTTTCATTGACAACGCTTCAGGCCCGGCTGCGCCCGTTCGATGAACGGGGTGATGGAATCCCAAATCATCTCTTGGCAGGAGCGCATCATGCTTGACCAGGTGCGGCAGTAGCCGTCCTCCATCATCGCCCGGCGCACTTCGTGTTCGTCTTTGGGTGCCCGGCCTTTCATGGACTCAAAGTCGGGTTTAACGCGATTTTCGTAAACACCCCGCAAGCCGCCGCCGATCTCATTGAGAATGTGCATGCGCAGGGTGGAGACATAGGTCTGCAGCGCATGTTCGTCGTGGGTCGTCTCGACCATCAGATCATGGTGGGCCTGGCCAACCATGGCTCGCCTCCTGTCCGGACAATTCGGGAGAGTGTACTGCCTGATGGAGATCAGGCCAATTGGTCGCGGCGGACCGCTAGGCCTTTAGTCTTGGGGCTATGGTGGAGGCTGAATCACAATCAGCCGGTGGCCCCCGGGTTCCACCAGGATCATCTCTTTCTCCGGCGGGTAGTTCTCCGCTTCTGCTGCTTCCGCAGGGGACATGAGAACCCTATAGCCGCCGGCGACCGCCCTTTCATAGACACTGTCAATGTCATGGGTGGACAGTGCCAAAGTGGTGGCATTGGCGGTGTTGGCGGCTGGATCGATGGTCATCCCCGGTGCGCTGACCAGCACCATGGCGCCTTCCTGATTGCGATCGTCCATGCGCACCACGGTGATGTCCACGCCGTCCGGGATTGCCATGGCTCTGCGCAGGATCGGGCTGTTGTAAACCTGCCGGCCGCCTTCGTGCATGCCGAGCACCTCGGTGAAGAATTTCACCGATGCGTCCAAATCGGCCACCGGCATGGTCGGGCGGCGCAGATCGGCGGCGTTGGGGTCGAGGTGACCGTCGGCCAGCGCACCGAACGTCCCGCTCATGCAAACGAGCGCGCCGATAAGAATTTGAAAACCGGTCTTCATGCCGTTCTAAACGGGAACCGTGCCCGGATTGTAATCAAACAGGCCGAGGCTTTCTTCGTTTTGATGCTTTGAATCGTCGTACTGCTCAGGATTATCGCTTTGCAGCCGTTCGCGGGCAGCGGTGGAGCGCACCATGACGAAATTGGCCCGTTCCTTACGGGCGTTCTCGTACCGCTCAAGGGCTTCATCGATGGTCTCTGCAGCCCCGAAGGCGCGTCCCAGCACGACGCCGTCTTCAATACCCATGGCCGCGCCCATGCCCATGAACGGCAGCATGGGATGGGCCGCATCACCCAGCAGGGTCACCCGGCCTTTGGTCCATTGATCCAACGGGTCCCGGCCATACAGAGCCCATTTGAAGACTTTATCTTCCGGCGCGGCTTCGATGAGCGTGCTGATGCGGGGATGCCAGTCGCCGAATTCTTCGCGCAATTCTTCCTTGGTGACCGGGATGGACCAGCCTTCCTCGTTCCATCCGTCGCGGCGGACGAAGGCGACGAAATTGATCATCTCGCCATTACGAACCAGATAGCGGGTAAAGGCTTTACGGGGGGCGATGGCGACACCGGACGCCGGGGTCACCACATCGTCTGGCAAATCGCCTTTGTTGACCAGGCCACGGTAAGCCACGTTGCCGGTGAAGTCAGGATCTTCCGGGCCGAACATGGCGCCGCGCACGGCAGAGCGAACACCGTCGGCGCCAATGAGCACGTCACAGGTAATGGTGTTGCCATTGGTGAACGTAATTTCGATACCGTCATCGGTTTCCCGATACGATTCAAACGTGTGGTCAAGCACGATACAGTCAGGATCATGTTTGCGTGCCGTACCGCTCAACATGTCATGTAAGTCGGCGCGATGAATTTGATAATAATTGGCGCCGTACTTCTGCTTGGGAATATCGCCACGTTCTGTTTCGACAAGAATTTCCCCGGTTTGATAATGAATGATGGCCTGCGCCTGGGGAATGTTGGCGCGCATGAGCAAGTCGTCGGTCAAACCCACGTACTCCAGACCGTGGGTGGAATTGGGGCTGATGGTCAGGCCGGCGCCGACTTCACCCAACTCGGGCGCGGTTTCGTACACCACCGGATTGAAACCGTTCTTCTGCAGGGAGAGGGCCGCGGTCAGGCCGGCCATGCCGGCGTCGATGACGGCAATACATGCGTCCTTCATCCTCAAGCTGCCCCTGTAACGATGATCGATTGAGGCCGCACCTAACAGGCGCGGCTCGTGAATCACAATTGGCTATAGGGTTCTAAACCGGTGCGTGGACGAATTTGCGCTGAGAGTGAGAACTATTTCCACGCCCCATAGGTATACCAGCGCGCGCTTTCCCCAACTCTGGCGATCTTACTGTTGGCGACTGTTGGGTTTTCAACGGCTGCGTTGAAGGCTTCCGTCGAAGAGCGATCCAAGTCGGGAATGGACACCTGCCAGAAGTTCTCAGGCGTGAATCCCGCTTTGATCACCCATTCCTCGGGGTCGAGACTGGTGTAGGTCTGGTAAAACGGCTCGTTGTTATAGTAGGCGTCCCAGTCGATGTAGAAGGCATCGAAGTCGTCCATGTTGGACACCGGCGTCAGTTCCATGTGGGCCATCATGCCGCCGGGCTTGAGCGCGCGGTGACACTCTTCAAGAATTCTCGGATAGGCCTTGCGCGACGTTTCGTGGAAGATGATGCAGGAATAGATGAAGTCGAAGGACTCGTCTTCAAAGTCCAGGGCTTCCGCATTCATTTGATGGAAGTGAATGGGTTTTTCCAACGCTTCCGCCCTGGCGTGGGCATAGCGCAATACTGGCGCACCCACATCAATGGTGTGCACTTCCGCTTCGGGAAAGGCATCGACCATGGGGACGGTTGACGAGCCGATGGTGCAGCCCAGCTCCAACACTTTCTTAGGCTTGAAGTCGGGCCAGCGGGCTTTGACATAGGCCGCCAACGTGCGCGGTAAACCGTCAGCCAAGGGCCCGGCAGCGCCGCCGTTGTAGACGAAACGCCCACGGTCATAGAGGGCGCCTTGGGTGGCGTCCCCCTCCCCCCGCTCGGTTTGATAATTGCCGGGCATGCGGTGGATATCGCTGGCGCTGATGTACTTGGGCACGTCCACGTCCGGGTTCAGGGTAAGGGAGCCGTAGCGGGCGTTGAGGCCGCGGATGCGTTCATTGAGCTCCGGTTGAGCCCGTTCAATGGCGGGGCGTACGGAGTCCCAGACCATATCCTGACAATTGACCATCATGGTCGACCAGGTGCTGCCGTAATGGTCCGCCAGCATGGCCTTGTGGATTTCCCGCTCGCCATTTGGTGCGCGGCCGTTTTCCTTCTCGAACTTTGGTTTCACACGGCTTTCATAGACATCACGCATGCCGCCGCCGATCTGGTTCAAGATGTGCATGCGCAGGCGCGACACATAGTGCTGGCGGTTCATTTCGTCGTGGGTGCCGGTGACCAGAAATTCATGTTCGTGTTGTAGCGGCATGATCCGTTCTCTTATTTCCACGCACCGTAGAGATGCCAATTGATGGTTTCGCCCCAGTGAATGGCGCCGGTATCGGCGCGCATATCGCCTTTGGCCGCCTTGTCGAAATCTTCCTCACTGACGCACACCAAATCCGGAATGACCACGTATTCGAGTTTGTCTTCGTCGAAACCGGCGTCCTGGCAGACCGTACGCATGTCGGTGCCTGTCCAGGCTTCCTGGAACGGCTCGTCGTTGTTGTAGGAATCCCAGTTGAGACAATAGGCGTCATAGATATCGAGGTCGAATGAGCGCGGCGTTTCCAAATGGAGCATGAGCCCACCCGGCTTGAGCACACGGTGGCATTCCTTGACGATCTGGCGCACCGCCGTCGGCGCGGTCTCATGAAACAAAATGCAAGAGACGATGAGGTCAAAACTCTCATCGTCGAACGTCATGGCTTCCGCATTCATTTGATGGAAATGAATAGGCACACCCAAGGCCTCGGCACGGGCGTGGCCATACCGCACGCAAGGTGCAGCCACGTCGATGGCGTGCACTTCCGCATCGGGGAACACGTCCGCATAGGGCAGGGTGTTGTTGCCGAGGGTGCAGCCGAGATCGAGAATTTTTTCAGGCTTGAAGTCCGGCCAGCGCCGCTTGATGAGTTCCGCTTCCGTCCGCCCGGTGCCGTCACAAAGAGGTCCGGCGAAACCGCCCTGGTAAATATAAAGACCACGGTCGAACAGCGCGGCTTGGCTGACGTCGCCATCGATCCACTCAGCGTGATAGTTGCCCGGCATGGAATGGAAGTCCGCCACCTGCTGGTGGGCGGGCAGATCCAGATCGGGATCGAGGGTCAATGAGCCGTACTTAGACTGGACTTGGCCAATCCTCGCATTCAGGTCCGGCTGCGCCTCTTGTACGGCGTCTTGCACCGAGCCCCACATCATTTCCTGACAGATACGGTTCATGGCGGTGTACAGGGCGGAATAGGGATCTGCATTCATGGCATCGCGCACATCCCGGTGATGTTCCAGCGGCCGTCCGAGCCGTTTTTCATGGGCAGGTTTGGCCCGCCGGTCGTAGGCGGTCCTTAGTCCCGCACCGACGTCCTGCAGAATGTGCTGGCGCAATGTGGTGACAAAATCCTGCCGGTTGACCTGATCATGATCGCCGGTGACGAGATACGGGTGCTGTTGTTGGCCGGACATGGCAGTCGCCTCCTACTTCCACGCGCCGTACATGTTCCACATCACCACTTCGCCCCAATGGCCCTGACCGCTGGCGGCGGGTTTGTCCGCTGTGGCGTAACGGTCGAAGTCTTCATCGGGTACGCTGCCCAAATCCGGCGCAGCAACATGAACGTAGTTCTCTTCTGCGAAACCGGCTTTGATGCACACGTCTTTCACGTCCGTGCGCATCCAGGCGGAGAGGAAGGGTTCGTTGTTGTAATAGGTGTCCCAATCGAGGCGGAATTGGTCGTAAGGCTCCAGCCCTTCCGTGCGCGGCACTTCCATGTGCAGCATGAGCCCGCCCGGCTTCAGCAGGCGGTGACTTTCCGTAAAGATATTCTGCATGCTGGTGCGCGATGTTTCATGAAAAAGAATGCACGAGACGACGAGATCGAAACTCTCTTCTTCAAAGGACGTTTTCTCCGCATTCATTTGATGGAAATGGCAAGGCACACCCAAAGCTTCGGCGCGGGCATGGCCGTAGCGCACGCACGGAGCGGCCACGTCGATGGCGTGCAACTCAGCATCAGGGAATACATCCGCATAGGGCAGAGTGTTGTTGCCGATGGTGCAGCCGAGGTCGAGGATCTTGGTTGGTTTGAAGTCCGGCCAGCGCCGCTTGATCACTTCTGCCTGGCTGCGGCCATTGTTGTCGCATAAGGGTCCGGCGAAACCGTTTTGATAAATGTAAAGACCGCGGTCGAACAAGGCGCCGGCACTGGCATCATCTTCATCCCGCTCCGTGTGATAGTTGCCGGGCATGAGGTGAATGTCGCTGGCAGAAATGTAGCGGGGCACCTCTACCTCAGGATCAAGCGTGAGCGACCCAAGCCGGGCGTTGAGCCCGCGGACTTTTTCATTGAAACCCGGCTGCGCCCGTTCGATGGCAGGACGAACGGAATCCCAAATCATTTCCTGGCAAGTGTGGATCATGGACGACCAGGTTTTGCCGTAATTGTCTTGAAGCATGGCCTTCATGGCTTCGCGGCCGTCTTTCGGTGCGCGGCCATTGATTTTTTCAAACGCCGGGGCAACGCGGTGGTCGTAGACATCCTTCAGGCCGTCGCCAATCCCGACCAACACATGGGTACGCAGGGCTGCCGTATAAGCCTGCCGGTTGGTCTCGTCGTGATTGCCAGTAATGAGGAAGTCGTGGTCGGTCTGCAACGCCATGGCATGATCCTCCTTAAAGGAGCGCTCACCCTACCATGACGGCGTCGCCGGCCCCAGGGCGGGCATGCCCACATGCTCACCCGGCAATCGAAAGACTCAGAGGTTTTTCAAGTACTCTAGGGCTTCGTCCATGCCTTTGACTTCGGCGTATTTGGCCTGCAGATCGAACAGATTGGCCTCGTGGGGGCGGTCGTCCCGATCGCCGACGGCTTCGCGGATAACGATGGGAATAAAGCCAGACTGACAGGCATCCAAGGTGGAGGCGCGGACACAGCCGGACGTGCTCCAGCCGGTGATGAGGAGTGTATCGACGCCTTCAGCCGCCAAGGTGGATGCCAGATTGGTGCCGAAAAAGGCGCTGGCATATTGCTTGGTGATGACCACTTCGTCTTCGCGGGGTTCCAGGCCGTCGACGAATTCGGCCATGGGGCTGCCCCGGTCGAAATTCTTCAACGCCGGGACCTTGCGGTAGAACACCCCGCCGTCAGCCCCGCCGGGGGTAAACTCCACCCGGGTGAAGACAATCATGATCCCCGCATCGCGTGCGGCGGCCAACACCTTGCGGGCCGCTTCGGCGGAGTCTTCCACGCCGGCATAGAGGCCACAGTCTTTGGTGATGTAGGCCTTGGCAAAATCGATCAGCAGCAGCGCCGGTTTCTTACCGAAGGTGAGCGCGCCGCCAAATCCTGCCTTGTCATAATCCTGATCTAGATTTTTTGCATCGTCCATGATGAGCCCCTTTCCGTTTAGTTGAGGCAACGATCAAATAATGCCTTTTTCCTTATATTCGCCGAACTGGGCATCGGACAGTCCGAGGAGACCCAAATAGATCTCCTCATTGTGCTGACCATGATCCGGTCCGGTCCAGCGTACATTACCCGGCGTGCGCGACAGTTTCGGGAATGTGTTTTGCATCTTCAGTCCGCCGATGTCCTTGTCCATCACTTCGATGATGGCTTCCCGGGCTTTGAAGTGGGCGTCTTCAAGCATCTCAGGTGCCCGGTAAATCAATCCCGACGGCACGCCGGCTTTGTCTAAAATCTCTTCTAGCTCTTTACAGGTCTTGGTCTTGGACCAGTCATTGATGAGGTTGTCCAATTCTGTTTGC
Source organism: Rhodospirillaceae bacterium (assembly GCA_965207985.1). Classification (GTDB taxonomy): domain Bacteria; phylum Pseudomonadota; class Alphaproteobacteria; order Rhodospirillales; family Rhodospirillaceae; genus CBDBND01. The sequence goes on from CBDBND010000035.1 coordinate 432,743, forward strand.
CGCTCGCCGCGGGCATGGTGGGTGGCGTAGCGTTCATCCTCTCCAAGTTCAGGCTGGCCCATGGCTTCGCAAAGGCGCCTGAATACCGTGTCCTGATTGGCGGCGATGAGGTACTGACCATCCTTCGCGTCGTAAATGTTGGACGGCGCCACCTGCGGGAGAATAGAGCCGGTGCGTTCGCGGACATATCCGGTCTTGTCGTATTCACTCACCAGGCTTTCCATCATGGCGAAAACGGCCTCGTAAATGGCGGAGTCCACCACTTGTCCCTTGCCGGTGACATGCCGGTTATGCAGGGCCATGAGGCTGCCCAGGCAGCCGTAGGTCGCTGCCAAAGTGTCGCCGATGGAAATACCGGCCCGGCTCGGCGGCGAGTCAGGATCACCGATGCAATAGCGCAGTCCCCCCATGGCTTCGCCCACGGCGGCGTATCCCGCTTTATAAGAATAGGGACCCGTTTGTCCGTAGCCTGAAACCCGGATCATGATGATGCCTTCGTTGACTTCGGACAGGACGTCATACCCCAGGTTCCAACGCTCCAAGGTCCCTGGCCGGAAGTTCTCAAGCAGGAAGTCGGATTTCCGCACTAACTCCTTAACGATCTCCTGTCCTTCGGGCACCCGGGCGTTGAGGGTGATGCATTTCTTGTTCCGGGCCAGAATGGGGAACCACAGGGATTTGCCGTTGACCAGTTCCCGGCCCCACTGACGCATAGGGTCGCCTACGTTGGGCTGTTCGATTTTGATGATCTCAGCACCGAAATCGCCCATGAGCTGGCCACAGAAGGGCCCGGCCAGAAGCTGGCCCATTTCGATTAGGCGCAGGCCGGTTAGCGGACCGGTAGGCTCTTCAGACATAATGTGCGTCCTCTCTCCCAAACGGCTCTTGTGACCAGAGCCTCTCTTTCTTGTTTAACGGCTGTTCTAGCGGAACTGAGGCGCGGTGGCGTTAAAAAACGGCCGCACACCAAACTGTGAACACCTTCGGCAGGTGTTTACCGACCAGCAGGCGACGATTCAAGCGCTCACCTTTTGACGTTGTCTTGCAATGGGCAGGCCCAGGACTAATATCTCCAGTATCGGCTGGAACCCTAGGTTTTGGCCCATTTTGTCAAATCCCTTTAGCGAAAAAGGGAAAAGGTAAGAAAGGGTCGTATCCATGACGCGCTCAGTCACTTTGGTGGAAGTCGGTCCCCGCGACGGCATTCAGTCGGAAAAGACCATCCTGTCCACCGAAGACAAAATCGAGTTCATCACCCGGTCCATCGACGCCGGTCTAAAACGCATTGAAGTGACCAGTTTTGTTAATCCTAAGCGGGTGCCGCAGATGGCTGACGCGGTTGAAGTGGTGGCCGGGCTGCCCAAGGACACGGGGTGCTCCTTCATCGGTTTGATCCTCAACATGAAAGGCTATGAACGGGCCCGCGATGCCGGCGTGGACGAAGTTGGCTACGCTGTTGTGTCGACGGACACCTTTGCCACCAAAAACCAGGGCATGACATCGGACGAAACGGTGGCGGCATGGAACGAGGTGGGCAAACTGGCCAAGTCGGAAGGCGTGAAGGCGGGGGTCACCATCGGAGCATCCTTTGGCTGTCCGTTCGAGGGCGAAGTGCCACAGGACCGGGTTGTCGATATCGCCAAGCGCTGTGCGGACTCCGAGCCGGTGGAAATCGCCCTGGCTGACACCATCGGTTGCGGTGATCCGGCGCGGGTTGGTGAACTCATCGCCAAAGTCAAAGAGGCCGTGCCGGGCATGCCCATCCGCGTGCATCTGCACAACACCCGTAACACCGGTCTGGCCAACGCCTATGCGGCGATTGAGGCGGGTGTGGACTATATCGATGCCTCCACAGGCGGCATCGGTGGTTGTCCATTCGCTCCCCGTGCCACCGGAAATATCCCTCTGGAAGACCTGGTCTACATGTTCAACCGCATGGGCGTGGAAACAGGGGTCGATATCAACAAGATCATCGCCACGGCAGAATGGGTTGGCGAGCGACTCGGTGGCGCCGTTCCGGCCATGCTGGGCAAGGCGGGCGTCTTCCCCGATGTGGCAAAAGCGGCCTAAATCTGCGCTTAGGGCTGGCCATGGCCTTGATTTTGCGGTAGTTGGGCGCCGCGGCACGGCGTTGGGCCGTCGGGAGTCGATTTGACGCTGCTGTTGGACTAGGTTTGCGATATCGAATTTTCGCCGCCTAGTGGGGGTTCGAGCGGTTGCGTGGCGTCTAAAGGTCACGCGACTAAACTAATAAATTCATAAATAGGGACGTGACTGCGCAATGTCTTACGTACTTGGGTGTGATGTTGGGGGGACCTTTACGGACCTGCTCCTAATCAATGAAGCCACCGGTGAAACCTACAGGGCCAAGACGCCCTCGACACCAAAGGATCAATCCGTTGGTGTGATGAATGGGATCAACCGCATCTGTTCCGATGCGGGGATCAAACCGAAAGAAATCAACGAATTGATGCACGGCACCACCGTTGCGACCAACGCCATTTTGGAAGGCAAGGGCGCGAAAGTGGGTCTCATCACCACCGAAGGATACGGACAGGTCTTGCAGATCGGCCGCTCGTTCGTACCGGGTGGTTTGGCGGGATGGATCATCTGGCCGAAGCCAGAGCCGCTCGCCGCCTTGGAAAATACAGTGGAAGTCAAGGAACGTATGGGTGCGCGGGGCGATGTGGTCCGCAAGCTCGACGCTGACTCCGTTGTCGACGCCTGTAAGATCCTCAAACGGCAAAAAGTGCAGGCCGTTACCGTCTCTCTGATGAATTCCTTTGCCAACGGCGCGCATGAAAAGAAAATCCGCACCATCGTGCAAAAGGAAATGCCGGGCGTGCCTGTGAGTCTCAGCCACGAAGTGCTGCCCGAAATGTATGAATACGAGCGCGCCCTGACGGCCGTGGCCAATTCCTATGTTCGCCCGACCGTCGGCAAATATCTCGAAAACTTACAGAAGGCGCTCAAGAAAAAGACCGGCGACTGTAAATATAAAGTGCTGCGCTCGGATGGCGGTTTGATGTCATTCGACAACGCTTCCGACCAACCGGTGTCCCTGATGATGTCCGGCCCGGCCGGTGGTGTGGCCGGTGCGCTTTGGGTTGCCAAGCAATCCGGATTCAAAAATCTCCTAACATTCGATATGGGCGGCACGTCGACCGACGTGGCGCTCATTGAAAATGGAGAACCGAATGTGCGCCGTGAGACGCGCGTCGGCGACGTCACCGTCCGTGCATCGTCTCTGGACGTGCGTACAGTCGGCGCCGGTGGCGGATCACTCGCTCGAGTGCCGGAACTCACCGGTGCACTGCGTGTCGGTCCGGAAAGTGCCGGTGCTGATCCCGGTCCGGCCTGTTACGGCCAGGGGGGTACGGAACCAGCCGTGACCGATGCCAATGTGGTTCTCGGTCACTTGCCGCCGTCTCTTATCGGCGGTGAGATGAAGCTCAACGTGGCGGCTTCGCGCAAAGCCATCAAGAAGTCCGTGGCCGATCCGCTGAAGATCTCGGTCGAAGCAGCCGCGGAAGGGATCATTAAGATCGTCAACGAAAACATGTTCGGTGCTCTGCGTCTTGTGTCCATTGAACAGGGTTACGATCCGCGGGAATTCGCTTTGATCGGTTTCGGCGGTGCGGGTCCTTTGCACGCCAATGCTCTCGGTAAATTGTCCGGGTCCTGGCCGGTGATTATTCCGCCGAGCCCCGGTGTGCTCTGCGCCTACGGCGATGCCACCACGCGCGTGCGCAATGAAGCCTCGCAAACTTTTGTCCGCCGGTATTCGGAAACCAGCAACAAGGAAGTCCAGAAGATTCTCAACGGTCTCACCAAGACGGCCGCGCAATCGTTGGTCAAGGAAGGCATTCCTAAGAAAGAACATCAGATCGTTTGGGAAATCGACCTTCGTTACCATGGCCAGGGCTTTTCGCTCACCGTGCCGTGCAAGGTCCAAGGCTTTGAAAAGAACGGCTTGGAGCAAGCCGCGAAGGCTTTTGATACCAGCCACACAAGGATGTTCACCTTTGCACTCGACGCGGAACATGAAGTCGTCAATCTGCGGGCTGTTGTCATGGGGGATGCCCCCAACGTGAAGGCAGTGAAGGCGGGTAAAGGCTCTGCCAGCGCCAATGCCGCCGTCATCGACGACAAACACACCATCTGGTCTGACGGTAAAAAGCACAAGGCCAAGATCTATGACCGCGCCAAACTCAAAGCGGGTAACAAGATTCAGGGTCCAGCCGTGATCACCGAATTCGACTCTACTACGGTTATCCTCGCCGATTGTGTCGGAGAAGTGGACAAGGTGGGCTGCATTCTCATCACTCCGAAGGGCTGGAAAGGCGGCAAGAAGGCCGCATCCAAGTCCAAGGCGAAGAAGTAGGGCGGAGGTTAGGAGCAAAACAATGGCTAAGAAATCAGTAACCAAAGCACAGGTCATCCAAACCAATAAGAAGCCCTTTAAAAAGGTCAAGATCGACGCCATCACCCTCGACATCATTGAAAGCGCATTGCGCAATGCCCGCTTCGAAATGGATGCGACAGTGTTCCGTACCGCCATGTCGCCGGGCATCCGCGAACAGCACGACGCCTTTCCGCTGATTGCCGACCGCAATGGCAAAATGGTGGTCGGCCAGTTCGGCTCGTTCATCTCGGGTTTTCTCGAAGGTTATGACGGCACGGTCGAAGAAGGCGACGTCTTCTTCACCAACGATCCATACAAAGTCCAAGGCGCCATCAGCCACGCCAACGACTGGCTCATCGTGCTGCCCATCTTCTACACCGGCCGCCTGGTCGGCTGGGCTTGCCACTTCGGTCACATGACCGACAACGGCGGCAAAGTTCCAGGCTCTATGCCGACGGACGCGACGACCATCTTTGAAGAAGGGCTCGTAACCCCGCCGACCAAGCTCTACAAAAAGGGCGTGCTGCAGGAAACGCTGCTTGAGCTCATGCTCAACCAGGTCCGGCTGCCCCAGTGGAACCGGTCTGACCTCAACGCCGTTCTCGCCGCCTGCCGGGTGGCCGAGAAGCGGGTCAAGGAAATGTGCGACCGTTTCGGTGTGGATACCTACGTCTCTGCAACACAGGCGGCGCTTGACCGAAACCTCCGGGCTGTAGGCGGATTGATCCAGCAGGCCATCGGTGAAGACCCCGTGTCGTTTGAGGATTACGTTGACGACGACGGCCGCGGCTACGGCCCATACAAGATCAAGTGCACCATGTGGCGCGAAGGCAAGAAGGTGATCCTCGATTGGGAGGGCACGGACCCGCAAGCCATCGGCTCGATCAACTTCTACCTCAACGAAAACATGCTCAAGATGTTCTGGGGCGTATACATGATTATGGTGTTCGACCCGGAAATTCTGTTCAACGACGGCTTCTACGATCTCGTTGATGTACGTATTCCGCAGGGCACGCTGCTTAAGCCCAACTTCCCGGCCGCCCTGTCCTGCCGGACCCACGCGTTGGGCCGCATCTTCGATACCTTTGCGGCGCTGCTTGGGCAGAAGAACCCAGGCTTCCTGGCCGCTGCCGGTTTCTCATCCTCGCCCCACTTCATGTATTCGGGCACGGATAGCCGTGGTGAGTGGTACCAGCTCTATCAGATCGGCTTCGGCGGCATTCCCGCTCGGCCCCATGACGACGGCCCCGACGGTCACTCCATGTGGCCGAGCTTCACCAATGTGCCGCAGGAATACTTGGAAGCTTACTTCCCGTTGCGCATTGAGAAGCACGAAACCGTGGCCGATACGGGCGGTGCAGGGTTCTTCCGGGGCGGCAATGCGCTCCGTGTGGACTACTGTTTCCTCGAAGACGGGGAAATTTCCATCCATGACGACCGCTGGCTGACCTATCCGTGGGGCGTCACCGGCGGTGAGCCCGGCGAACGCGCCATTAAAGTGATGTACCGCGGCGGTTATGACACTGGCGTGATCGAGTATCACGAATCCAAGTGTGACAACATCAAAGTCAAAGCCGGCGACATTCTCGCGTTCATCACCTGGGGCGGCGGCGGCGTCGGCAATCCGCTCGAACGCGACGCTGAAAGAGTCGCCCTCGAAGTGAAGCGCGGTCTGGTCACCGTCGAAGGCGCAAAACGCTACGGCGTTGTCTGCACCAAGGCCGGCAAGGTCAATGCGGAAGCGACCAAGAAGCTGCGTAAGGAAATGCAGGCCAAGCGTCCCAAAGAGACTCCGATCTTCAACAAGGGACCAGACCTCAAGACCATTCTTGCTAATTGCGAGAAGGAAACCCATTTGCCTGCGCCAAAACCGCCGGTGTTCCAGCCCACCGTGGAAATGGCCCACGCAGCCGAATAGGGCTCAAGATTTCTAGGGAAAGGGCGGTCCCTTGGTTGTCATGGGGCCACCCTTTTCTTTCGTAATCTGGTACCATGCAGCCGATGAGACAGGCTTTGCTTTCAATCGCGATGATAATCACTGGGGTCATTCTGGTGATGAGTGCAAGCGCACAGGTGCAACCGCCCTATCCGGGTGCGCCTGCCACGCTGGCGTCACCCTTTCCCACCCCGGCCATTGGTAGCGTCGATCCATGCGCCGGCACAGGGGCTGTTGGGTCCAACAGTTATGGTGCCTGTCAACTGCGTCAGCAAACATTGAGCCGTGGCGTTGTCCGCACGCCCGACCTGTCCGGACTGGACCGGTCAAAACAGATGTATGCGGAACGGGTCTGTGCCTCAGATTTGGCGTTGGGGCAGTCGGTGTACGCGGCCTGCCTGAGGCGGGAGCTAGGCACCCGAGGCTACGATCCCAACACACCCATGCGGCCACTCCCCGACACTCAGCGCAGCCTGGACGCATACCAACCGCAGTGACTCAGTCACCTGACTTAGACGCCGAAGCCGTTACAAAAAAGACTGAAAGATTACGCGGCTTTGCCTCTCCCGCTGCGTCACGCAACGCAATTCCCATTGCCGAAGCGCTTAGGCCTTACTTACCGCCCGGTGGTCTGGTTGTTGAAATCGCAGCAGGCAGTGGTTATCACACCGCGGTTCTGGCCGCACATTTCCCCGATTTGGTCTTCCAACCGACAGAAGCAGATCACCAAGCCATCGAAGTAATGCAAGAGTTGGTCGAGACCGCAACGCTCGAAAACCTTAAAGACCCAGTGATCCTCAATGTGGAAGCCGAGGCCTGGCCACTGGACAGAGCCGATGCCTTGTTATGCTGCAATATGATTCACATAACACCGTGGTCCGTTGCTGAAGGACTGTTTGCCGGCGCCGGCCGTATCCTTGAGTCTGGAGCGCCGCTTTTTCTTTACGGACCGTTTTCCGTCGAGGGGCAACATACCGCTCCCTCTAATGCGGCGTTCGATCAAAGTCTGAGAATGCAGAATCCGACTTGGGGCGTGCGTGACAGTGAAAATGTGGACGGGCTGGCCGCTGAGCACGACCTCGAATTGAAACGATCACTGCCCATGCCTGCCAACAACATGATCCGTATTTACCATCGAAACCCTTGAAGAATAAAATACGAAGCCGCATCTCGGACAGGGATCAGAATAGGTTTCCCTTTCCTTCATGAACCGTCCGTACTGCACCCATCACACAGGCTGTTATTCATCATTAAAGGTTGTTTTCCATGGCCGTTGTCAAAGCCGTCCGATCCGATCTTCCCACCAAAGAGGAACTTGTCACTGCTGCACGTGCCCTCATTCCGGTTCTGAGGGAACGGGCCAACGAAGCAGAAGATATGCGCCGTATGCCTGACGCCACCATCGCCGATGTCACGGCCGCCGGTCTGCACAAGGTCTACATGCCCAAACGGTTCGGCGGATGGGAAATGGATTGGGGTGCCCACATGGACGTGTCCCGCGAAATTTCCCAAGGCTGCGGATCCACCGGCTGGATGGTGGGCCTGGTGTTCTCCCACGTCATGTGGATTGCACGCTTCGGTGCGGAAGCCCAGGAAGAGTTTTTTGCAGACAACCCCGATCCCATCATTGCGACAGGCTCAGCCGGTGGCGGAAAGCTTGAAAAAGATGGAGATGCTTACATCTTAAACGGCCGCTGGGGTTTCATGAGCGGCATCGATCATGCCAACGGCGCCATGGTGACGGCAACGTTGGGTGACGAGCGGATCTTCACCCACTTCGTCTTTCTTCATCCCGGTGACTACGAAAGTGAAGACAACTGGCAGGCGGAAGGTCTGCGTGGTACCGGCAGCCATCACGTACGTATCAAGAACGCCCGCATCCCGGCCCATCGGTTGATCACCCGGGAAGACATGCTTAATCCCGATCCGCCCGGCTCCAAACTGCACGACAGTTACATCTACAAAGTGCGCACCAGCGCCTATCAGAAAAGCTGGTTTGCCGGCATCCTCGCCGGCACCGCCATGGGCGCTCTGCAAGAGTACGTGTCCGCCACCGCCAAGCGTAAAGGCGCCATGTTCGGTGAGTCCATTGTCGATCAAGTGCCGGTACAGATTCGTCTCGGAGAATCGGCTGCTGAGGTTAAGGCTGCCAATCTCATCTTCGAGGATTTTTGCGCCATGCTTCATGACCGTGGCTCGCGCGGTCAGGACATCACCGGTGAGGATCTGTTGTCTTCCAAACGGGAAATGACCTTTGCCTCCCGTCTATGTCTAAGTGCGACGGAACGGCTGTCCGGCATGATGGGGGTGTCCGCCCAGACCGGACGCCATCCCGTTCAGCGCCATTTCCGCGACTGCCGCACGGTGACGACTCACATCGAATTACAATGGGACCACGCCATGGCGCCCACAGGTAAACACCTGTTCGGCGTACCCACAGGGGACCCGTTGGTGGACGGCGTTGAGACTGATACGTCTTCAACCCGCGTGGCCCATTTGGGCACGCGGATTTAACCTCACCGCCTTACGCTAATTCCGGCCCAGCCAGTCGAACACGATATCGCAGAATTGGATTTTCTGTTCTTTACCGGCAACCACGTGGGCAAAGTCCGGCAAGTCCAAGCCTTCCGCATTGGGAATGGCATCTTGGATAGGGCGGGTCATGCGCGGACTGGTGACCGTATCCATAAAACAGTGAATGATCAGGCTTGGACAATTCACCTTGGCTAAGTCCTCGGTGACATTGTGATTGAGGCAGGCATGGATGAAACGCTCGTGTGCCGGATAACGGCCATTGAGTTCCCGCCACGGACCATCGGGACCCAACAGCCGTTTGTAATTGGCATTATAAAAATCCGGGCGGAAAGACATCATGCAAACGAACCGCTGAAAGGCCTCCCAGCCCATATCGCGGTGAACGTCACGAAACAATGCAATCTGTTCATAGAACAACGGGTCCGTGGCGTCGGACCAGGCGCCCATGTTCATCATCGAGCGCACCAGGTCGGGACGTTTGATCGCCATCACTTGCGAGATACAGGCGCCCATGCCGACCAGGCCGATAAGATGCGTGCCGCTGGTGTGGCCCAGGTGTTCTAACAGTTGAATGGCGTCATCGGCATATATGTCGATGCTGGACTCCAGGTCCAAGTTGTCATTGGAGTCATAAAGCCCGCGGTAATCGATGATGATGGCCTGATATTGATCGGTCAGACCCCGCGGCAGATGATGGTGCGAGCCGTGACAGAAGGAACCCCAGCCCCCTTGAACCAGCACCGGCACCCCTTCGCCTTGAGTCTCGTAATACATGGTGTGGCCATTGATCTCGGCAGTGGGCACGGGCGTCTCCTTCAATGCGCTTAAACAATCTCGGGTCCGGCATTTGACCGGACAGGCGGCTTGTTTAACCCTCGCCAGGGATGGGCGCAACCGGTGCTAACCGGCAATTCGCCGCCTATTTGCTTGCGTTTGTCTGGGGTTCCCGCCAACATGCCGACACTATGTCGATAAAAAAGGGTCGATAAAAAGGACGCCTCATGTTTCTTGCTCTTCGGGATCTCGCCTTTGCCAAAGGCCGTTTTCTGCTTATGGCCACGGTCATCATCATGGTGGCCTTGATGATGGTGTTGTTGACCGGGCTGTCCAGCGGCTTGGTGGATCGCAACATCTCCGGTATCCGCGCCCTGCCCATTACCCACATCGCTTTCGAATACGATGACAAACCCACTTGGTCCAACAGCATGGTGGAACGGGAGATGTGGGAAGGCTGGGCAACGCAGGCAAGCGTTAAGGCCGCGGCACCCCTCGGCAACACCTTGTTCAACGCCCGTACCTCCAAAGGTGAACCGGTGAACTTGGCGCTGTGGGGTATGGAACCCGATTCGTTTATAGATCCGGGTGCTGATGAGGGCGTTCCCATCGGCGAGGATCCATATGGCGTTGTCGTTAGCCGTATGTTGGTGGAAGACAACAACGTGGAGGTAGGCGATACCATTGTGCTGGATCGGGTGCTGACCGAACTCAAAGTGGTCGGTATCCTTCAACAGCACAACAACATTGCTCATACACCGGTTGTCTATGCGCCGTTTCGCCTTTGGGCGGAAGCGTCCTACGGCCCTCCCGGCGGACCACCGCCGGGAGAATCCCTCCCCGGCATTCTTTATGACTTCGCTACCGTAGTGGCGCTTCAGATTGAAGAAACCGCTGACATCACGACCATCGCCGCCATTGACGAGGAACTGTTCACCGTTGCACTCGACAAACCCATGTCGTTCGTGGCGTCTACGGGATATACGGCGGAACGGGATTCCGTGCGCATCAATCAGGGATTTCTGCTGGTTATCGCTACGCTGGTCATCGGCGCGTTTTTTTCCGTATGGACCATCCAACGCACTCAGGAAATAGGTCTCATTAAAGCCCTTGGTGCGTCCACCGGATATCTTATTCGTGATGCCTTGGCGCAGGCCTTCCTGCTTTTGGCCGTCGCTGCGACGATCGGTGTGTCCATCGGCTACGGCTTGGGAACTTACTTCGTTGAGCGCACCGACCTTCCTTATGTCATAGAAATCAATGCCATGATGATTTCCGGTGGGCTGGTCATCGGCGGTGGTTTGGTTGGCGCGGTACTAGCCGTGCGCACCATTGCTCAAATCGACCCCATTATCGCTTTGGGGCAACTTCGATGACCCTTTCCGTCGAGTCCGTATCGTTGGTGTTGGGTGATGGAGATCAGCAGGTCACTGCATTGAACAATGTATCCTTATCTGTCGAGGCCGGCACCTTGTGCGCCGTCATGGGGCCGTCGGGAGCCGGCAAGTCCAGTCTGCTGGCGGTCTGTGGCGGTTTGCTCAAACCCACGTCGGGTCAAATCACCATCGAAGACAAAGATCTCACGGCCCTCAAAGAGAACGACCGCGCACGCCTTCGCCGCGAGCGCATTGGCTTCATTTTTCAACAGTCCAATCTGGTTGCCGCCCTGACCACCATGGATCAGTTGTTACTCATCATTCACATCAGTGGGCATACACCTGGGCGGGCTGATAAGGACCGGGCCGAACGGCTTTTGGACGATGTCGGTCTGTCACACCGAGCCGGACACCGGCCCCATCAGCTCTCGGGCGGTGAGCGCCAGCGGGTGGGTATTGCCCGCGCCCTTATGTCGGAACCCGCCGTATTGCTGGTGGATGAACCCACGTCCATGCTGGATCACAGCCGCGGTAAAGAGGTGGTCAAGCTTTTGGCCAAACAAACCAAACAACATGGGGTCGCCACTCTGATGGTCACCCATGATCAGGCCATGCTGCCCTGGGCCGATCAGGTGGCGGAAATGGAGGATGGTTCCCTGGACATCACGACGACAACGGAGACATCGGTATAGTCATGCCCAGAATAGCTGCCGCTACCGTCGAACAGCACGTCGCCCGGCAAAGGGAGCGCATACTTGAAAAAGCGCTCAGTCTGTTTCAGGTCCATGGATATACGGGCGTGGACATGGGTGTTGTGGCTGAGGCTGTCGGCCTCAAACGCAATTCCATCTACCGTTACTTTGCCAACAAAGACGATCTCTTGTTGGCCTGTGTGGTGCAGGCCATGGAACCGGTGATTCAACGCAACAAAATAATTGCTGAAGGTTTCCGGCCGTCACAGGAACGCGTCCTGGCCTGGGTCGACGCTCAATACGATTTTGCCACCGGACCCGATCATGCCTTTTACACCTTGGCCAGAGAATTGAGGATCCTGGCACCCGAGGTGCGTTCCAAAGTACTCAAGCTGCATGTGGGTCTGTACAAGACCCTGTCCGCAGCGGTGAAGGATTGCCTTTCCGAGACAAAACGGAATGCCACCGCTGTATCATCGCTGATTTCTGGCATGGTGCAGTCGGCAGCGGCCCTCGCCATTGAAAACGGGGGTGCGGCGGCCATCAAAAAAGAACTGCATACGGCCGTATTGGCTGTGCTCAACACCACGCCGTCAGCACGGCAACAACCCTCATCCGCGTCTCACCGGAGGATTACCCCATGAGGTTCATGCGTTTTTCTGCTCTCGCTATCGCCGCTTTCGCCCTCAACGCCGGCTTCATGTCCGCTGAGGCACAGGAAGATCACAGAGCCCATCACGGTCATCATACCGGGGGATACCAAGGACACGACATGCCCATGCCGCCTCCTGACGAACTGGGCCGCCGCCGCATGGGCATGGACATGCGGGACATGCTGTCGGAGGACGTCATTGCCGGGCTGAAGGAAAAGATCGCTCTTTATGGTCTGCTCACCGACAACGAGCTGCGCATCAACGTGGCTCAGATGGGGGAAAACTATTCCTGGTATGTCAGTGACGCCGAACTTAAAGGCGACATCGGTGTGCTCGTCCTTTCCCACGGCGTCAGCGAGGCCGGCGACAGGATCATGACCGACTCCATGCGCGCCATAGCCGGCGAATACCCCACCGCCATCGGTTACGGCATGGCGATGATGACGTCATCTCATTTGCAGGCAGCCATTGACGACCTGGAAGCGGCCGGCGCCAAAACCATTGTGCTGTTGCAAACCACGTCCACCACACACAACTCCATGACCCGCCAGTGGGAATACATCTTAGGCACGCGCGACGAATCTTCCTATCTGTCGGTCAAACCCATAGAGACCGACGCCAAGTTGGTGTTTGCGCCGCACATGGATGACCATCCTTTGATTGCCGAAATTCTCACCGACCATGCTCTGGAAATCAGCACGAACCCCAGCAACGAGGCTTTATTCCTGGTGGCCCATGGTCCGGAAGACGATTTCGACAATGTTCTTGATCTTCCCGTAGTTGAAAGTTTGGCGGAACGGGTCAAAGCCGCCACTGGAATCAGTGAGGTACGGGCCATCAATCTTCAAGACGATGCCATTCCGCCGGTCCGGGAAGGCAACGTACGCAAACTGAAACGCTGGATGCAGCAGGCTCAGCGCAAGGGCAAAAAGCTCATCGTGGTTGCGCCAACGTCGTCTGCCGACGGATTGCAGCATCACATCAAACAGGACCTCATGGGCCTTGATTACACCTTCAATGAGAAAGGCCTGTCCCAGCATCCCAAGTTCACCCAATGGGTGGTGGAAACGGTGCGCCGCCAGGTGGCAGGGCTATAGGGAGTAACAGTGGTCGGCGGTGAGGTTTAAAACTTCGCCACAGAGATCCAGATAATCACCACCACGAGGGCCCAGATACTTTTAACGAAGAACAGCGCCATGCCGCGGGTGTCTTCCAACTTCTGTTCCCGTTCCGGTGTCGAGCCGTGGGCGAAAATATCGGCAATGGCCGCGCGGGTGGGCGGAATGCAAATGCGGATGCCGATGCCGCAGGCAACAATCAAAGCAAACACCACCAGCTTCACCGCCAGCCAAGTAGCAGCGATGGGGCCGTCACCAGTGAGCGACCAAATGGCGACAACGGCGAGGATGCTGGTCACCACCACCCGCATGCCGATGTCGATGGTGCGGAACTTCTGACCGAACTTGACGTGGGAATCCGGCCGGGTCTCGCCCAAGTTGGGATGATCCACCCAGAACTGGTGCCACAGTCCGGCCAGCCAGACGATGCCGATCAGGGCCGCGGTCACCGCCACTTCCGTGTGATAGCCGCCGGCCGTGCCCCAGCCGCCGAGAAAGGTCATGGAAATGCCGAGCATGAGCATGATGACCACGGCCGAACGGGGACCCATGTCCAGGGTTCCCGCAAGCTTGCCCATGGCTGCCCGGGTCTCGATGGAGAGATCAGCCCTGCGCAATCGGCCCGAGGCTGTATAGACACCCATATCCATGCCCAGCCACAACCCGGCCATGATGATGTGGAGAAATTTTAAAATCGTGTAGGGATCAAATAAAACGTCCATAAAACAAAACCAGATTATTCGGCAGCGACTTTCGCGGTTCCCTTGGACAGGTATTGAATAACCTGGGCCGCATCGACGATATCCGCATAACGCCGCCCCACGTCACGCAGATTGTCGTGGTGAGGGCCTTCATCCATGTCGCCGACACAATCGTGGGGCACCATGACCCGGTAGCCTTCCGAAAAGGCGTCGTTGATGGAGGCGCGGACGCAGCCCGACGTGGTGCAGCCGGTGACAATGACCGTATCGACACAATTCTTGGTGAGGAAGTTGTTCAATGGCGTGCCGTAGAAGATCGACGGCGCGTGTTTCCAGAAATTGAAGTCGTAGTCCGGATCATAAACCCGAGAATCCATTTCCGTCTGTTCATCACCGTAAAACCAGCCCTCGTAGAGGCAACCGATTTTCCAATAGCCCATGCCCGCCTTCGAACCCCAGCCGACGCGGCAGCTGGCCACGGGTACCTTTTGTGCACGCGCGACTTTCAACACCTCAGCGGTTTTCTCCACGGCGGCATGCACGTGCGGAGATTTGCCCAAAGTGAATTGAGGCTCCGTGAACCCGCGTTGAAAATCGACGATGATGATGGCCGGCCGTTCGCCGAACCCGATGGATTGTTCACCATAGGTCGCTGCCCGATATTTTTCATCGGTCATGGTTGGATCCTCCTCAGTAAGGCCAGATTAAACCTCCGCATCGGCGATGTCTAAGGCAGAACACGTCCAAGGGTCTAAAACAATAAGTTTCACTCAAAGTTGATACACCGACCCTTCTGAAGGGGCATGGACCTGCGTCCGGCTGTTCAAGGCGGCCATCATGTCGCGGGCCACATCCAGTTTGCGGTCGATGTCGTCATCGAATTGATCGGGGTCGTGGTGGAACAGATGAAGATTTTTAACTTCTCCCGCCGCGGCGATTTCGACCACCCGTCCTACCGGGGAATGACCCCAGTTGACGTGGCTGGGATAATCCTCGTCAAAGTAGGTGGTGTCTGTAATTAGGATGTCGGTGTGTTTGATGAACGCAGTGAGTTTGCTCTCGTAAGAGTCATTCTTAAGCCCGGATTCCTCCGTATAGAGTTCATTGTCGGTGACGTAGCAAACAGATTTATCGTTATAGGTGACCCGATAACCCAAGCAATTTCCCGGGTGGGACAGCAGCATGCTTTGCACGGTGATATCGTCATCAATGGTGATCGTCTCCTCAGAGATGTCGCGAAAGGTTATGGTTGCCGCCATATCGCTGACCATAATCGGGAAAAACACACCGTCCATCTGAGCCTCGATGAGATCCTCCATGGACCGCTCACCGTTACGAGCGCCGATCACCTGAAATGAATTTCCTGGCACATGAAAGGGTGCAAAAAAGGGAAAGGCGTTGATGTGATCCCAGTGAGGATGGGATATGAACATATGAGCAGAAATCTTTCCCTTGCGCCGTTCCATAAGATGGTCCGATAGGGCTTTGATCCCCGATCCTGCATCGAAAACCAAATACCGTTCGTGCGGAATTCTCATCGACACGCAGGGTGTATTGCCGCCGTACCGCAAAGACTTCGGTCCCGGTACCGGCAGCGTTCCGCGCACGCCCCAATATCTGACGGTGAACGTGGATTCGACGATGGCGCGTATATTTTGGACGAAGCTGTTTACATCCAATGGTTTGACAAAATACCCGTCGGCGCCGACGTCTTTGGCCCGTTGTTTGTCCAGGTCGTAGGCTTTGCCTGAAACAATAGCAACTTTGTTTTCACTAAGAGCCGCGTCACTCTTGATTTGATGACACAGTTCAAGGCCGTCGATTTTCGGCATCATGATGTCGAGCAAGATGACGTCATACGTCTGGGATCGGATCTGCTCGAGAATATCCTGATTGAGGTCAGCGATGTCCGAATCGATATTGTCGGACTTCAACAACACCTGTGCCGCTTTTGCGGCAGACACGTCATCTTCAACAATCAATGCCCGCATACGGCCGGTCCCGTCCGAACGTTACTGAAAACTGACTATCCCTTGGCCGTCGGTCTGACGTTAGCGTTGAGACGGAAGAAATTGGTCGGGTCGTACATGTTCTTGACTTCGAC
This sequence comes from Rhodospirillaceae bacterium, assembly GCA_965207985.1. Classification (GTDB taxonomy): domain Bacteria; phylum Pseudomonadota; class Alphaproteobacteria; order Rhodospirillales; family Rhodospirillaceae; genus CBDBND01. Next base: position 449,037 of record CBDBND010000035.1, read on the forward strand.
CAGGCGGGGATAGTTCTGCCCGTAGTTGGCGTTGATCTGCCCCTGGCTCTCATCCATCAACGAATTGACGTAAAAACCGCCTTTGGTGAACGGTTCCACTTCGCTCCAATAGGCGCGGTTCCAGGCGATGTGTTCCGCTTCGAGTTCGGGGTCCGTGACCGACCAGCTGCTGGTGGAATCGATGTTGTGCAACGCATCCCGATGAGCCCAGACGGTATCGGTCGGCCCGACCCGGGCCACGGCACCGTCCATGGGCAGCAGACCGACGCCAATGCTGCGCGTCGGCAGCGGCTCCATCTGGTCAATGACGATATCGATCAAGTCGTCGGTCACGTTGCGCAAGAACCCGCCCTTGGCATAGCGCCGCAGACCCGGCTCGTTGATGCCGTCATCGATGGAACGCTGCACATCCACGTATGTCATGGGGTACACCCGATCCACCGTGGCTTTGCCGAAGGCCCTGACCGCTTTCAGCCGGTCGTCGATCTCATTGAACGGACCATAATAATTGCCGCTGATATAAGCGCTGCCGGTACCGTCCGGGTTCATGGACGCGCCGCCGAGGACCATAACGTCTTCCGGCGCACCGTCGGTAAGGTCGAAGTAGAGTTTCAGAGCGTCTTTGGCATTCTCCCAGGAATACGCGAAGAAGAAATTGAGGATGTTTTGTTCCATGGGATACAGGCGCAGGAAAATTTTTGTGACCACGCCGAAATTGCCGCCGCCACCACGCACGCCCCAATAGAGATCGGGGTTTTCTTTTTCGTTGGCGCGGCGGAACTTGCCGTCGGCCGTAACAATCTCAACACCTATGTTGTTATCGATGGCAAGGCCGAAACGGCGCTGCAGCCGGCCGATGCCTCCGCCAAGGATCAAACCGCCTGCCCCCGTATGGGAAACAACACCCGCCGTGGTGCCGAGACCGAAGGGCTGGGTCTTGCGGTCCATGTCGCCCAACAGGCAGCCGCCTTCTACGGCAACGACACGGTTTTGGACATCCACGTCCACCCGGTTCATGGGAGTCATGTCGATGACCATCCCGCCGTCGCACATGCTTCTGCCCGACATGCTGTGGCCGCCGCAGCGCACGGCGGTGAGCAGATTGTGCTCGCGGCCGAAATTGACGGCGGCTTGGACATCTTCAACGCCGTTGCATTTGACGATCAGCGCTGGCTGGCGGTCCCAATACCGGTTCCACAACTCGCGGGCGATGTCGTAGCCGGGATGATCCGGGCGGAGCACCATGCCGTCCAATGAGTCCGCAAAGGCTTTGATGTCCGCTTTGGTCAGAGTGGTTTCTTCACCTTCCACGGTAACGGCGGCAATATCCTGCGCCCACGCCCGGGCGGACAATAGTGAACTGGTAACGGCAGCGCCCACGGCAGTTTTCAGCACATCTCTGCGGCGCATAGCAGCCTCCAAAAATTTGTTCGTTTCGCCGGACAGCATAGGCGTGCGGCCGGGGCTTTGCCAGGGCGAACCAGGGAGCCCAAAGGCACGGCTCATTTGACGGACCAGTGCGTCGGTGAAACACTGACCGTATGTTTCGGCTGCTAATCATAAGTGTCATGCTGGTGTCATCAACGGCCCAGGCCGAGGTGGAGATCACCATGATCACGGCGTGGAACCGTTCGGTGGAATTCGCCGAAGATGCCACCGACCACTTCGTCGACCCTTTTAATGAGCGGGCACGCGGCATCGCCCGTATCCGTTACCTCGGTGGTCCGGAAGTCATTCCCCAGCGTCAAATGGTTTATGCGCTGAAACGGGGCGTGGTCGACATGTACTTCGGTGCCGCCACGTACATGCTCGGTCTGGCGCCGGAAGCGGATGCCTTGCTGGCTTCGTCCATCACGCCGGCGCAAGCGCGCGAGAACGGCGCCATGGATGTGCTGAGTGAGATCTGGGCGGAAAAACTCAACGCTTACTTTTTGGGTTGGCACCAGACCGGACCCAAGTTGCATTTGTTTCTTATGAATCCGCCCGTGTTGCGGGACGACAGGCTACCCGATGTCACAGGGATGCGTGTGCGTACGACACCGACCTATCGCGCTTTTCTCAATGCGCTCGGCACCCGGCCGGTGGATATTCCCTCGGGCGAAGTTTACACGGCGCTCGAACGGGGCACGGTGGACGCCATTGCCTGGACCTCCACCTCCATGTCCGATCAGGGGTTTCAAAACTTCGTCAAGTACCGCATCGACCCGGGTGTGCTCGGCCTGGTCATGACCTTGCAGATGAATATGGACCGTTGGAACGGATTGCCGCTGGAGGTGCAGACGCTGCTGCTGGTGGAAAGCTTGCGGTACGAACACGAAAGCCGCGAACGTTTTTTGCAAATTCAGGCCGGTGAACGGGCGCGGCTCGCTGCCGAAGGCATGACTTTCTTTGAACTGCCAGAGGACGCGGCGCCTATTTAGTCGATCCTGAAAAACCCGTTTTTCATACCACTACGAGCGTTAGATGTGTGCTGTTAGGTTCAGTCTGCCACGCCATCCGTCGCTTCCATCGGATGATTGACGCCGCAAGACGCGTTCCATGCAATCCGATCATGTCCCGGAGCAACGTAGCGCCCAAAATGCGGGCGCAATAAATTCTGAGCCGCTTCAGGATCAGTCTTAGGTTATGGCCGGCACAGGCCAGTGCCACATTCATGCGATCACCTTCAGTACCCTTGAGGTAATTGCGTCCCAACAGTCCATCCGATTTCAGATGGCCGATAACCGGTTCAATCGCCTGACGCCGTTTCAGTGACCGTTTCAGCCGTTGTGTTTTTATGCCACGCCGTTGACCCGAGATGTACACCCTTGATGCTTCCTCGCCATGGCCACGGTAGCCACGATCCACAAACACTTCTTCAACCACACAGCCTGTCAAACGGCGCACCTGCTCCAACGCTGTTGGCAATGTATGCCCATCAAAGGGATTCCCCGGCAACGCCATGCCGCCAACGATAAAGTTGCTCCTGTTTGTCGTTGCAATACTGGCCTTGACACCAAACTCATAACGCTTGTGGGCCTTGCCCTTGCCGATGCACTCCACCTCCGGGGCATGCAGGCTATACAGTTTGTTGCGATCCATCTTCTGTTGACTGAGCAGCCGCCTGGCCAGCGCCAACTCCCCGGCAAAAATCGCCTGCAACCCCTTATGGCCCGCGATCTTGCGCTCCGTGTCACGCACCACCCGGCCCAGATAGGTCTTGAGCTTCTTAATCTGACCACCCATGCGCCTCATCTGCCGGACGTGACCATAACGGTTGGCCCGCAACAGCGCCTCAGGGCCCTTACGGGCGTAGCTCTGCCGCAACACCACACCGTGTGTGTGGCACAGCTTGACAAGACGCACACGCGAACGGTTCAGCAATTTGCTGTCGGTGGGAAAGGCCACCGCCTTCTCCTGCACCGTGGTATCCACCGTCACACGCTTGAAGTCGTCGGGTTTGACCGTCTTGCTCCGAACACCCGCATCAACTGTGGCCCGCAGAATTTTCTCGCACCCTGAATGGCCAATGCGCCGTCTGAAACGCGACATGCTGCTGGGATCAATCGGCGGGTGATGCTGAAAATACACCTCGCCGCAAAAATGCTGCCAGTAAGGGTTCTCCACCCAGCGCATCACCACCTGGTCATCGGACAGACCATACACGTGCTTGAGATATTGAAGCCCCACCATCAGCCGCGTCGCTTTGGCCGGGCAGCCGTTGTCAGGGCAATACAAGACACCAAACGCCTCATCAAAACCCTGCCAATCGATCAACTCGGTGAGCCGATAAAGTTCGTGCCGTTGATCGAGAATGTTCTCAAGCGCGGTGCGGAAGAGATCTAAAGAAGGGACGTCATTGGCTGATGTGGGGCGGCTGATGTGGGGCGCATTTTTTGATCCGGAAATTGCAAGGAACCGGCCTTGCAGTATAGAAAATCCGGCGATTCCGAACCACCATTGCCAACAAAATTGATCCGCAATAACAGTCTATTACAGAGAATCTCCGCGTCTTTCAGGATCGACTAGATACGGCCAGGTCTTGTGCCCCTTCGCTGGCTTTGAGGTGCTGGGCTTCTGGTAGATCGGCATCAGGCCCATGAGCCGCATCAGGCGGCGAATCCGCTTCTCATTGACGCAATGGCCTTCGTTCTTCAAATGCCACGTCATCTGCCGGACGCCAAAGAACGGCGTGTCCAGGAACTGTTCATCGATCTCACGCATCAGCGCGAGGTTCATCTCGCTCTCACCCTTGGGCGTGTAATAGAACGACGACCGGGAGATCGACAGCAGCGCACACTGCCTGCTGACCGATAATCCGGGATGACCCGGCTCGATCATGCCGCGTCTCACTTCACGCCCCAGGGCTTGAGCTGTCTGGACAAAAAATCGTTGGCCACAGCCAACTCCCCAATCTTGGCATGCAGTTCCTTCACCTGCGCTTCGTCGATCTCCGGTTGCCGGCGGCCACCACGGGCGAACAGGCCAGGAGCACCATCAAGCAGCGCACGCTTCCATTGATGAATCATCGTCGGGTGAACCCCGAACCGGCTGGACAGCTCGGATACGGTCTCTTCGCCCTTCAAGGCTTCAAGGGCTACTTTCGCCTTGAATTCCGGCCAGTGTTGCTTGCGTTTCGACATCTCTGATCTCCTTCTCTACGAAGACCAGAAGACAACAAAGTGTAGCTTACGTCAGTGTCCGATTCCCGGGGAGTAGCTCACTTATCGCTCACCCGGAAAAGCAGTCATGTGAGAATATTATATTCGCTACTCCAGACAGCCTCGTTTCCCTACCTTAACCTTTTTTGGTATGTAACTTAGAGAGAGAAGGCAATCCTATGCCAAAAGATTTTTTGGCAAGTCACCATACCGTCATTATGGGGGCACCGTGACGTAACTAACGGTTCACAAAAGTGTGGTATTCTTAGATAAAGTCTTCATGGGGATAATCTAGATGGCGAGACGAGCTTTGCAGATCGTTCTTGGGCAACCAAGGGGTTTTTGTGCCGGTGTGGTCCGGGCCATAGAAATTGTCGAACGTGCGTTGGACCTTTATGGAGCGCCAATTTACGTGCGACACGAGATCGTCCACAACCAGCACGTAGTTAATGGCTTGCGCCGAAAAGGTGTGCGTTTCGTCGAGCAGATTGCGGAAATACCCTATGGCGCCGTTGCAGTGTTCAGCGCTCATGGGGTTTCCCGAAAGGTAGAACAAGAGGCTCAGGCCAGGAGCCTAAAAGTGATTGATGCGACTTGTCCCTTGGTGGGCAAAGTGCACAACGAAGCGAAACGGTATGCGGAGCAAGGATACGAAGTCGTCCTCATCGGACACGCTGGACACCCGGAAGTTGAAGGTACGATGGGGCAGGTGCCGGGCAGGATTTCCGTGATTACAACTGCGACAGATGTTGCGCAGTTCCGCCCAGTCAACCCTTCAAGGCTCGCCTACGTGACACAAACGACACTTAGCGTCGATGACACCCGAGAGATCATCGCTGCGCTCAGGAAGCGTTTCCCGAAGGTTCAAGGTCCCGATGTGAAGGACATTTGCTACGCGACACAGAATCGGCAGACCGCAGTACGACAGTTGGCGGCAGAATGTGATGTAATCTTGGTAATTGGTGCCCACAATAGTTCCAATTCGAATCGGTTACGCGAGATCGGATTAGAGACTGGCAGTAAGAGTTACCTCATTCCGGATGCTGGTAGTTTGGATCCCAATTGGTTGGACGGGGCGCAGAAAGTAGGAATCACCGCAGGTGCCTCTGCGCCAGAAACCCTAGTCCAGGATCTGATTGACCGGCTAAGTGACATGTTCGATACCACCGTAACTATCATGGACGGCATAGATGAGAACGTTTCTTTCAAGCTGCCACAAGAATTGCTCGACAGCGAAGAACGGGTGATATGAGGCCCTGCCTGGGCACTGACACAGTGTTAATTGGGTAACCAGGAGAATGGGATGGCCGCATGTCAGTGATATCGGCGACAACTGATGTAGATGTTCGAACTGTCACGGTGTTGGGTTCCACCGGTTCGGTAGGGCGTAATACTCTTGATCTGATTTCCAGGAACCGACAGCGCTATGACTTTGAAGTGCTCGCCGCTAACACCAATGAAACCTTCCTGGCGGAACAGGCGCGCCGATTCCGGCCGGAACTAACTGTGATCGCTGACAAGGCCAAGTATTTGGCCTTGAAGGAGAAATTGGCCGGCACCGGACTTGCGGTGGAAGCAGGAAGGAATGCCCTTATCGAGGCAGCCAAGCGGCCAACGGATTGGGTTATGGCGGCGATTGTCGGCACTGCTGGGTTGGAACCAACAGCATCAGCACGGCACGGCGCAATTGTCGCCCTTGCCAACAAAGAAGCTCTGGTTTGTGCCGGCGAGTTGCTTATCCAAGAGATACATTCGAACGGCGGAACCCTTCTTCCTGTTGACTCCGAGCACAACGCCATTTTTCAAGTCTTTGATTTCGGACGATGCGAAGCGCTGCAGGCCAGACGGACCTTCCGGTAAAGTTCCACGGTGTAAATCTCCCAACCCTCCCTGCCAAAACAAGAAGGGCAAAAGTGGACGACTTTTACGCCGCCCGCACCGCCAATACGGCGGCGCTACCGTGGTCTAATTTTGCACCGCCGTTCTCAGGATGAAGCTCTATTTTAACAGCCGATTAGGGGATATACGTAAACTAATCGCAGTTAGCACAACGCTTGTTTCTGCTAGAACAACCTATAGAAACTATGCCGATTATCTGGCTGATGCGAAATTGCCAGTTGATTTTCGTACTTTAAGCGAACAAGAGATCGAGAAGCAGACAGCCCGTTTGGAAGATCTTACTATTGACGACGAACTGGATTTTATCGCTTTTTTTCGCCCGAGCGCTTCCAGCATGCCGTGCGCGCCCATTGGTCCATCGAAAACTGCCTCCGCTGGGTCCTCGATGTGACCATGAACGAGGACCGACAGCGAAACCGAAAGGACCACGGACCCGAAAACCTCGCCCTGATGCGACGCCTCGCCCTCAACATCGCAAGGCGAGAACCCTCAAAGGACGCCATGCGCGGTAAGCTCAAACGCGCCGCATGGAGCGACGACTTCCTACTCAATCTGATACGGGCCGCCGCATGAAAAATCCAAAAGCGATTGCCCTGCGCCGGTAAGACGTTGACAGTGACTGGCGGAATTACAAAATACAAGTTACCGGGCCAACGCAAGGAACGGCTCGGGAACCATAACCAAAGAAAATCGGAGACAAACGATCATGGACGACATAACCCCGAGCGAAGATATCACCACTGAAAACACCCCGGCAGAGGATACGCCATCGGAAGACACATCCTCCGAAGACGCTTCGACGGAAGATGCTGCATCGGACGATACTCCTTCCGAGGATGCTCAATCGGAAGATGCCCAAGAACCTGAGCCAGTAGCGCAACCAGAGGCACTGGAACTCACCGATTCAATGATGGTCGAGGAAGAGACGTCAGACGTTGCCGTCGAAGAACCGCCACCGCCACAAGAAGTGGCGCAACCTGAATATCAACCTTATGGGAAAAACGGTTTGGTGGCCGATCAAGTTGAACAAGCGTCCGGGGTGCACATCGCACAGTTGGCCCAGGCCGTCGCGCAAGAACGGGCCAGGACCTTGGGCAATCAAGGCATCACGCTGGAACAATTGGTGCGTGAGATTTGCACACCCGTGCTGAAGCAATGGCTGGATCACAATCTGCCGTATATGGTCGAGCGCATCGTCCGGCAGGAAATCGATCGCATCGTCAGCCGTTCAGAAAAGCTGTAATCAAATAGACGACTATCTTTATTGTAGCTTTGCGCTGATGGCTTCAGCGCAGGTGACGACTTTGTCTGAAAACCGAGATACGGCCTCGGTTACGCTCAGAGCACTTACCGGAAAGCGAATGTCCAGTAACGCTTTGACGCTGGCAGGGTCAAAGACAGGGGCTGCAAAGCTGCAGTGCCCTTTGTGCGGCATCTGATCGCGAAAATAGCCGAACGTCCTGAACCCCCGGAACTACTTGCGTAGAAGATCCTCACTGAGATCGATGTCGTCCAGCACTCCTGGGTGGGACGCAAGAATGGCGCTCTAGAGCGGTATGATTTTAGGTTGGGTCATATCCTGCGTTTTTGAAATAGTTGGCGCATTCTTTTGAGGTATAGGTATCGAGGAGTCTGCCGATGGCGGCTGAGACGGCCTCGACGGTTCGCGGCGCTTCGAGGCGGAGCAGATGCTTGAGCTTGGCGAAGACCTGCTCGATGGGATTGAGGTCGGGGGAGTACTTGGGCAGGAACAGGAGCCGGGCCATCTTCGTAACAATAGGTGATATCCGTTGCCCAGACCTGGTTCGGTCTCAACCCACGAGAGACAAGTTCTCGTGGATAGGGTACGCAAGCGATCTGAGCGATACCGAATGGTGCGTGATCGAACCCCATATGCCGCCCGCAAGGGCTCTGGGCCGCCCGCGCAAGACGGATATGCGGGAAGTGATGACCGCGATCCTGTACATGGCCCGCAGCGGCTGCCAGTGGCGCATGCTGCCCGGCGAGTTTCCGCCGCGCAGCTCGGTTCAGTACTATTTCTACAAGTGGCGCGACGACGGGACGTGGCAGGAGGTCAACCGGGCGCTTCTGGCGCGCACCCGCGAGGCCGAGGGGCGGGCCGCTGCCGCGACTGCCGGGGTGATCGACAGCCAGTCGGTGAAGACCACGGAAAGCGGAGGTCCGCGCGGGTTTGACGCGGGTAAGAAGGTGATGGGCCGCAAGCGCCATATCGTGGTGGACACTGGCGGGCGGTTGCTCGGTGCCGTGGTCCACGAGGCTGACATCCAGGATCGCGACGGTGCGCCGTCGCTGCTCGCCGAGGTGGGGGCGTGGTTTCCCGGGGTCGGCCATATCTTCGCCGACGGCGCTTACGCCGGCCCTAAGCTGGCCGGGGCGCTGAAGAAGATCGGCGACTGGGCGCTGGAGATCGTCAGGCGCAACGACAAGGCGGACGGCTTCGTTGCGCTGCCGCGCCGTTGGGTGGTCGAACGCACCTTCGCATGGTTCGGGCGCAGCCGCCGCCTTGCGAAGGACTTCAAGGCGACCGTCGAGAGCGCCCTTGCCTGGCTCCTGATCGCCAGCATCCAAGTCTTCATCCGTAGACTAGCAAGGTTATGAAAATAAACGATTCTTTTCCGGCCAGACTCTTAGGCCGGGCACCGTCCTCACCGACGCTGCAGGACGATACACCGCAAAAGTGAAGGCTGACGGCACCCTTATTTCCGCAGACCACCGGGGATCCATTCACCAGGTTGGCGCTGCCGTACAAGGGGCGCCGGCGTGCAACGGTTGGACCTTCTGGCATGTGGACATGAAAGGCACCAAGGTGGCCATCGACGTGCTGCGTCAGAAAGTGCGCGCCGAGCTGGGCGAAGAATTGCAATAGCGCGCGACGTTTTTTCGGGCACGCGCCACGCCCTGAAATCTGTCGATTTCACTATGCGCGTGCTGACAAAAAATTATAACCGATAACAGCCAAGACAACCTTGAGCCCCGCCCTGGGGGGAAACATCGGGCGGGGCTTTTTCTTTTGCCAAGTCTTGAGTGTCAGCTTGGTTTCACCCCCGATGCATTCAAGGCTATGATCCCGTCTCATTTCTTGGGGGATCAAACATGGCCGGCCCGCCGACCTACGAGATCGACCGCACTCAGCAGCGCCTGGGACCCATCTGGCTGCAGCCGGGCATTGCGCCGGTCAATGTGATCTCCCTGTTCTTCTGCGCCATGACGGTGATCATCTTCGTCACCGCTTCCGGTGTGATCGCGCCTTACCTGCTCAACGAACACCTGGGTATGCCGACGTCTGAACAAGGGGATTTCACCGGCAATCTCATCGTCTTCATCGAAATCATTGCCCTTTGTCTCGTCGTGCCGTTTGGCTTGCTGGCTGACAAGGTCGGGCGCCGGCCGTTGTTCATCGGCGCCCTGACCATCATTGCTATTGGTTGCATCCTTTGGCCTTTGGCGCGTACGGTGGAGCCCTACATCGCGGTCCGCGTCCTCATGGGCATCGGCTTTGCCATGGGCACTATGATTCTCGGCACGGTGATCGCCGATTACCCGCAGAACGCATCACGGGGCAAGATGATCAGCATCAATGGGGTCATCACCGGCTTAGGTGTGTCTTTGATTGGTGCTTTCCTGTTTGCGCAATTGCCGAACATTTACCAGGGCATGGGCAACGACCCCATTACCGCCGGCCGGTATTCCCTCTGGACCATGGCAGCCTTCGCCGCCCTTGGCGCTTTTGTCACTTTTCTCGGTGTTAAGGACGGTCGTCCTGAGGAGCAAAAGAAAGAGCGCAAGACCTTAAAAGATATTTTTCACGATGGCTTTGGGGCTACGCGCAGGAACCCGAGATTGAGCATTGCCGGGCTCGCCTATTTCGTTTCCCGCGGCGATTTGCTGGTGATGACCACATTCTTTTCTCTCTGGATTGTCGCCGTCGGCGTCGAGGCCGGCATGGAAACCGGTCCGGCCCAGGGTTTTGCGGGGCGCATGTTCGGCACCTCCCAACTGGCTTTGCTGGTGTTCTTCCCGGTCATGGGACTTTTGGTGGATAAGTTCGACCGGGTCACCACTCTGGCGGTGTCCCTGTTCATTGCCGCGGTGGGTTATTTCGCCTTGTTCATTGTCGGTAATCCTTATGAGTCCCCGTTCATGATCCTGGTGGCGATCATGGCCGGCGTCGGCGAAGCGGCAGTGATTGTCTCCGGCCCGGCCCTGGTGGGGCAGGAAGCGCCTGGTAAAACGCGCGGCTCTGTCTTTGGCCTCATGGCCGCGTGCGGCATTTTCGGCGTGCTGGTCCATGCCAAGGTCTGCGGCGTGCTGTTCGATTCCGTCTCTTACCAGATGCCGTTTCTGTACATGGCGGTGATGAACGCCATCGTCGGCGTTGTTGCCGTCGGTGTGCGCATTAAGACCGGCACCGCGGCCGACGTGGCGGCGCGCATGCAGGCGTCTGCTGCGGAATAAACAAACCCTAAGGTAGGTTCACCGGTGTAAACGTCATCAGCCGGTAATGGGCGGCGTTGTTGCGCAGGGGCTTAATGTCGTTCTGAAACTGATCGGACGTGTGCATTTTGTGAAACGCCTCGGCGCACGGCCACGTGGACAGCGTCGCCGTGGTGTTGTCCGGCCAGGTGCCTTCCAGCAAAGGAACGGGCGTGCGTCCGAAAACGCGGACAAAGCCATGCCGTGGGGCGATGCGGGAACCGCTCAACGCCTCAATATAGATGGCGTATTGGTCCGCGTCCTTGACCGTGTTGACGCCGAGCAGGTAGATGGGGCCGGTGCAGTTTTCGGGGACCTGGTCCGCATCTGACTCGCGCGGCTCTGCGCCGATAAAAACACCGGCGACCACATCATCACCTGTTTTGTAACTAGGAAGGTCATCGCCTTCGCATGGCAGAGGCGCGATGGCGTAATGGGACCATTCGTAGGGTTCCCCTTCATAAGTCCGCAACGGCGTACCGTTGAGAAGAAGGGACTCCGCACCGGTGATGCCACCGGCCGCATTGCTCATGTGCAAGAGAAAGCGGGGGTTGGCACAGTCTTCCGAACTGTCCAGCATTTGCGCTTGCGGTGCGGCACTGCAGAACAAGCCAATGCTAAGCACAGCGACCAATACTTTGTAATCTTGCATAGCCAGTACTCTCATTCGTCTGTCATCAACCGGTCGTAAAATTTAGGCGCGTGCCGGGCGACGTCAGATAATAGATGCGCAGGAATCTCATCGCGACTGGCATGTTTGCTGGCGGCAAAGCGCCAAATCATATGACCGGGCTGATCTTCCGGCATGTCCAACCACGGCATGAAGGGTGTTTCCGAGACCTCGAACCGCGTCGCCTCAACGCTGGGCCGGGCGCGGTCGTTCAGTTGGGCAAGGGAGGTTGAGTAGTAACGAATGCTGTTTTCCGTCGCCAATCTTGGCATCCATGGAGCTTGATACGTGCTCATGGCCTCATAGGTCAGCACCACATCGTCGCCATCGATTTTCCACTCGTAGACGATGGGTTTGTCAGACAGGTGTTCTGGAGCGCCACCCGCTGCCGTGCGCCGCACGCCATAGACGCTGAACTCCATTTGGTTCATGGCCTCGTCTGATTGCATGATCGGTACGCTGATGACTTTTCCCGTAATGGGATTGGTCATGGTGTCGATGACCGCGCCGTCGTCGCTGTAGTGAAGCTGGGCGAACTGCGCTTCCTGCAAAAATGTGCCGTTGGGTTGCGGCTTGAAACGCATCCATTGCACCCCAACAGCCCGGAATAAAGGCTCGGCAATTCGCTCCGGCACAGCGGCATAAATGCGCCCGACACCGTACCAATAGAAAGTGGTGCCGTCATTGGCACTGTAGATGCGCACCAGCGCGTCCAAATTGTCGACCGGATCCTCGAAGTTCATGCTCCGGGGTGTTTGAGCGGAGATAGACGACGCTGTCAGTGCTGTTGCCGACAGGCCAACTAAGGTTTCCCGCCGGTTCATTCTTTTTGCAGCACCGCGCCGATGGCGACGGCGAAGATGGGCATGGTCAGGTAGCGCAGGCCGATCTCGGAAAAATAGGCGGATGCGGCCATGTCGTTCATGGGCACTAAGGTGGCGAAATCCAAGGCCCAGTTCATCACCAGCCACAATAGGCCAACGTAGACGCCTTCCCGGAGGTGATTCTGCTCAACTTTCCTGAAATAACGCACCAACAAATAGGCGCCGATCAGCGCGCCGACAATGATCATGATGGTCTTGAACAGAAAAATGTCGATGGCCAGTTCACCGTCGCGGGAATAGAAGGCAAAGGCTGCGACAAAGGGAATGAGCCAGACCAGAAAGCCGTACAGGACTGCGTGTTTGATGGAATGCATGCGTTCAATCCCTTCAATTCAAGGCGTTTTCATCCACCACAACCACGCCTGCGTCATCGTCGTCAGATGGCGCTACCGAATAGGCTGCCATCTGGGAGCTTGAAGACGATCCGCTCGCCGGAATATCGACCAAATCCGTCGAGGTTACCGGGTCGATCACGTCGCTGTTGAAGTTGTAGAACACAGGGTCGGGATCCGTGGCCGTGATACGCAAGAACAGCACCTGATCGCTGCTCACATTGAACAAAGCATTAAACGGGGTCGACGTCGTCACGGTCTGAGAAGTCAGGACGTTGTCTTCAATATCGACGATCTCGACCAGCATTGAACTGCCAATGGTGCTGGTGCCGGTGTTGATGCCGATGGAAATGTTAACGGCCTGATCGGCATCGGAGTCGATGCGGTAGTAGTCCACTGTGTCGGTGGTGCCATCCGCCCGAACATTGCCGATGAATTCGCTGAACAGAAGTGAATCGTCCGGGTCGCCGATGTTGCGAACATTAGTTGCACTAATTTCGTACGGGTTGTCGGCGGCTTGATCCCGGTTGGGTGATGGCTGGCCTGTCGGCGGAATCTGTATGGTTAAAGTGGCGGTATCCGAGTTGCCATCTGGGTCTTCAACGGTGTAGTTAGCGGTGATCTCCGTCCCCGTAAATCCTCCCGACGTGTTGAACGTGATGCTATCAGAGTTCACCGTTGCGGTGACTTCGCCGGTGCCGTTGTGGCTGATGTCTGTAATGGAGGTGATTTCCAAGTCCTGGCCATCCTGATCGAGGTCATTGGTGAGCAGGTCGATTGCAGGAATCGCTATACTGAGGAATCGGGTATCAAAAACGAGGGTATCGTCCATGGCGTCTGGGGCGACGCTGTCGGCGGGATCCTCATCGGCGCGCACGGTGAGGTTGACCGTACCCGTATCCGTACCTCCATTGCCGTCGGACAGGGTATATGTAAATGATGCAGGGCCACTGTAATTGGCATCGGGGAACGTTAGGTTGATTGAGAATCCGTCAATCTCCGGTGTGACGTTACCGTCGCCCTGAACGCTGGTGATGGTTAGTGTGTCGAGATCAACATCCCCATCATTTATGGTCAGATCGAAGAATGACAAGGTGGAATTCAAGCCGCCGTATGTCTCTCCCGTACCGTTGTTGTTGAGAATGATGAGGCTATCGTTCTCGGCAACGGGTGCTTGATTGGAAAATGGCCCATTGTTTGCGAGGTCTGCGTACGTGCGGGGTGCGAGATAGCCGCCGTCGTACCCCTCTTCGCCATTGACCCGAAAATCCATGGTGTAAGGCGTTTCACCAGACGCCGGGAACACCGGCAGGGAAAGCGTAATCCGATAGGACATCCCGCTGACCACGTCGAATGAGACGGACTCATCCTCCGTGCCGCTGTTGCTGGAGGACGTGATTGTGGTGGCAACCCCCGCCGCATCGACTTCCGCAACCGTGATGTCCACGTTTTCTCTCAAACCAGAGAGTGTGATGTCTACAGAAGCATCTTCGTCGGGGACATAGGTAAAGACGCTGGAGTCAACACCGAAGGCACTGGCTTCATGATCCAGACCAACCCATTGGGAAAACTGCACGGACCCCGGCAGCTGAACGGATGGAAACAAGGTCGCATCGGCGACCACCGCCGGTTCCAATTCTTCCGTGCCACCGTCGTCGTCGCCTGTGTCGTCACCCTGGTCGCCGACATCGCCGTCGTAGCCATCCACGCCGTTCAAGGTCATGGAAACCTGATAGGGGGAGTTCGACGACGTGTTTGGGGTTACGCCGAGAACGTATTGCGTGCCTTCTTCCACATCGAACGTGAATTGTTCGTCGGCCGTCCCGGAGGTGCGGGACGACGCGAGTCTGACACCAGCCGCATTGTATAAATGCAAATCCACATCGGCGGTCAGCCCCGTGAGGGTGACGACCAGCGGGCCGCTTTCTGACGCGGTGATCTGAAAGTAATCGTCTGGGTCACTTGAACCGCCGACGCTTTGGGAAAAATTCACCGGGGCTTGAATGGCATGGGGTGCGCTAAAGGCGTCGCCCCCTTCCTCCACGAGCGGTCCCGTGCCCGTGTCAGGTGTTCCACCACCACTATCCGGGTCGACCCCTTCGACACCATCCAAAGCAATGCTAACGCGGTAGTCGGAGTTGGCCGACGAATTTGGGGTGACACCGAGAATGTAGGTGGTGCCGGAAACGATATCGAAGCTGAAACTTTCGTCCACCGTTCCAGAGGTGCGCGACGAAGCGATACGCACGCCCGCTTCGTTGTAGAGATGTAAGTCAACATCAGCGCTAAGCCCGGTTAGACTGACGTCGATGGTGCCGTCATCTTCGGCGGTGAAGGAAAAGTAATCGTCGGGGTCGCTGCTTCCGCCGACGGATTGGTCGAAGATGACCGGTAAGGTGAGCGCCGTTGGACTGGCAAAAGCGTCACCGCCGTCGGCAACCGTCACCGGTGTCTGCGTTCCGCCGCCGCTTCCTCCGTCATCCCCCGAACCGCTGCCGTCGCTTCCATCTGAACCGTCCAGCAATATATTGACGGTGTAGCTGGAGTTGGCCGACGTGTTTGGAGTTACACCCAAAATGTATGTGGTGCCGGAGACAATATCGAAGCTGAAACTTTCATCCGTCGTGCCACCTGTGCGCGATGACGCAATGCGCACACCTGCTTCGTTGTAGAGGTGCAGGTCAACGTCTGCGGTCAGTCCGGTCAGGGAGACATCGATAGTGCCGTCGGCGTCTGCCGTGAAAGAGAAGTAATCGTCACCGTCGGCACTGCCACCGACGGACTGTTCGAACATGATGGGAAGGGTGATGGCGACGGGATTACTGAACGTATTTCCGCCGTCCGCGACGTTGGTCAACATGCGTACAAGCCCCTGAGTCAAAGATTGAATGAGTTCTTTTTATTGATCGTTAGAGTAGCAACAGGGTGATGGACTCGCCAAGCTACGATGAAGACAGAAGTGTCGGAACATGGCAGAGTTAAACTTGGTTAAAGGATCAGCGCCATGACTCCATGTCTAATTACACGCCGCACCTTCATTGCAGGCTCGGCCGCTGGCTTACTGCCGTTCACCGCCCAGGCGCAAAGCATGCCGCCGCTGTTGGGCCGTATCAAAGCCGCTACCGTCACCTGCACGGATGTCTCTGACGTTACCACGTACTACAAAGACCTGCTCGACTACCAAGTGGTGGAAGAGGGCCGGGTGCCTGCGGCCTTGGCCGTGTCCTGGGGCACACCCATGAGTGCCGGGCGACGGTATGCGGTGTTGCAGCCGGCCACGGGGGCGGAGGTCTTTGTGCGCTTGGTCGAGACCGACGGCATTGGTGGGTTCCGCGGGCTGACCACCACCGGATGGAGTTCATTGCAGTATGTGGTCGAACATCCCGATAATCATCTCCAGGTCTTCAAGGACTCGCCTTTGGAGGTGCTCGGTGAGCCGAACCAGCTGGCTGCCTTTTCGCGTATCCGCGCCATGCAGATCAGCGGCCCGGCAGAGGAGTTCTGGCACCTGACTTCGGAGACGGAGGATTGGGATACGTCGATCCTGGCTGCCCCCGGCGGCCCCATCGGGCCCATCTTTCTCGTTATTCTCGCGGTGCCGGACGTGCCCGCCGTCACCGATTGGTATAAGGCGGTCTTCGGCATGGCGTCTCAGCCGATCCGCCGCCAGCGGCTAAGCATGGTCAACATGGCCCAGGACCTAGATCCGGCGACGGAACACGAAGCCACCTTCCTGACCCTGGCCCAGCATGGGGATTTCCTCGAGCTCTGGGGCATGGACGCCGACAAGGCCATGGACCGGCCGCGCAATGGAGGACAGTTGCCGCCCGGTGTGGCTGTAGCGTCATTCACGGTCCCCGACTTGGAGGCGCTCGATCTGAATTACATCATGCCGCCCGCGGTGTACGACGGCGTTGTCAAAGGCGGCCGCCGCTCCGCCGTGTTTAAAGGACCGGTGGGTGAACTGGTGGAGCTGGTCGAAGAGCCGCGCTAATCCGTCCCGCCGTCTACCAGGGCAGTTCCGATCCGTCGAAGTGATAGAACTTGGCAGAGTCCTCTAAGGTGGCGTTGTCGGTCACGGCGACCATTTCATCCACGGCGAGTTCCGTTGTGCGCAGCGGCATGCGCCCGCGGGCGCGGGCCATCATGTCCGTGTCCACCGGGCCGGGGTTGACTAGCACGACGGTGATGCCCTGGTCTTTAAGGGATAGCGCGATGTTGCGCATGACCATGTTCACCGCCGCCTTGCTGGCCCGGTAGAAAGGCTGGCGGTTGGCATTGACCCCGCCGATGGAGCCTTCAGACGACGTCACCACCACTACTTTCTTCTCTTCGCTCGCCGCAACGTGTGCGGTGAAGACTTCGGTGATCTTAAGCGGACCGCGCACGTTGGTGTTCATCACCGCTTCAAAGGTGGCGTAGTCGATGGAACCGAAGCGTTGACGGTCAGGCCGTCCGGTGATGCCGGCGTTGTTGACCAGAACGTCGATGGCTGTGCCGTCGTACTTGGCCGCCAGTCCTTCGATCTCGGCGAAGTCGTTCACGTCCAGCTCTTCCACCATGATGCTGCCGTTGGCCGCGGCCATGGCGTTGAGATCATCGGCGCCGGAAGGATTACGCGCGGTGGCGATGACGTCATAGCCCGCATCGGCGTAATGGCGGACGAACTCCAAACCGATCCCACGATTGGCGCCGGTGATGAGCACCGTCTTGGCGAAAGCGGGCGCAGTGAGGAGGACGATAGAAAGAGAAAGGAGAATGAAACGTGTCATGGCGGTCCCTGTTTGCGTCGAATGTTGTTTGTTGATGTGAGGCGCGTCACACCTTTAAAGGCAGGAGTGATTCTCCCAAGAGGCGGCCAAAGGTCATCGCCGGCGTCACCATCATGCCGCCCACGGCAGACTTGCCCATAAGCTGAGCGGAGCCGAGGACTTCCCCGGCGGCATAGAGGCCGTCGATGACGCTTTCGTCCTTACGGACCACGCGCAGATTGTCGTCAACGGCAATACCCACCGTCGAGGTGATGGAAAAGCTCTGCATGCGGATGGCGTAGAACGGTGCCTTATCAATCGGCAACGGCATGTAGGCGCGGCCGAAGTCGTCGTCCTTTCCATTCGCCTGGAAACGGTTGTAGCGTTCGACAGTAGACGTCAGACCGTTTGCATCGACGCCACTCTTTTCCGCTAAGTCAGCCAGCGAATTCGCCTTGAAAAACATGGGGTGGGACTCAAAAGATTCGGCGAAGTCCTGCTTGGTCCAGTCGTTGATGCCCACGGGCGCGGCATCCATGATGGCCTGATCGAAAATCAGCCAGGTGCGTAGGTCCGGTTGCTGCGCCAGGGCAAGCTCGCGGGTGTCGAACGTGGTGTTGTCTTCCTGGTAGTAGCGTTCGCCACGCACGTTGACCTGGATCTCCCAGGGCATGCGCCACTGGGGAACTGTCGTGAAACGCGTGTCGGGCACAGCCGGCTCCTCGGCGTTGGCCATGATACGCGGCATGCCGCTGCGGTAGTTCTCCTTGCCCCGCGTGAATGCGCCGGCGGCCAAGGCCATCACGTAGCCATCACCTTGGCTGTAGGGGTAGGACGCCTGTCCGTACTGCTTGACGCCATTAAGCTCGTAGAACATCTCCGGGTTGGACGCATAGCCGCCGCTGGCCAGCAGCACGGAGGGGGCGTAGCTGTCGGTCATGGCGCCGCTGTCGTCTTCGGACCGCACGCCGATCACTGCGCCGTCGCGCATCAACAGTTCGCGGGCACGCATACCGCGCCGAATAGTCAAGCGCCCGGCTTGTTCTTCCGCCAGGGCGAGCGGCTCGATGGCTTCGAGGATGGAGATGCCGCCGTCCGGTCCCCAGGCGTAGCGCTCTACGCTGTAGGGATCGTGGGCCTGTCCCAGCACGGGATGGTGATCCGGCGGCGTCAGGCCGTTGTCCATGAGCCAATCGAAGGTCACCGCAGCATTGTCGACGGCCAGCCGCACCAGTGCCGGATCGGCAGTGTTGCGGCTGATGCGCATAACATCGTCGAAATGCAGTTGCGGCGTGTCGTCAATGCCCTTGCGCTGTTGCAGCTTGGTCCCGGCGGCGCTCATTTGTCCGGTGGACAGAACCAGCGTGCCGCCGATCTGCATGGAGGCCTCCAAAATGAGCACGCGGCTGCTGCGGCGGGTGGCGAATATGCCCGCGGGCAGGCCAGCGGTGCCAGCGCCGATGATGATGAAGTCCCAACGCTCGGGATCCTGGGCCAATGCGCCTTCATTAGGCCGTATGGCCATGCCGACAGTGGCCGAAGACGCTCCGATCATGAGTTGCCGGCGGCTGAGTTCGCCCGGCTTAAAGAGGTTGTGCATAAGCCTGACCTTTGTTCTTACGTCCCGTGTTTTTACTTCCACGCTCCGAACATCCACCAGCGTTCGCCACGATAGCCGCCTAGTTCGCTGAGCTTGCGGCCCGTATCACCCAAATCTTTGGTTTCGTGGCGGTGGCGGGTGACGATGGTGGACCAGGGTTGGAAGCGGCCCGGCTCGATATCCGCTTCGGTGCCGGCGTCGAACAGTTTGTCCCGCGAGAAGCCGGCGTCTTCCATGGCTTGGACCATGTCGGTACGGTGCAGCTTGGGCCAGAAGGGCTCGTTGTTGTAGTAGGCGTCCCAGTCGCGCATAAAGCGCTCGAACACCGGGGTGTCGTCATCGTAATTGGGCTGCTCCAGATGCAGCATCATGCCGCCCGGTGACAAAAGTTCGTGCATGTGCTTGAGGCCATCGCGCACGGTCGGCGTTGAGGTCTCGTGCCAAAACATGACAGACGTGATGAGGTCCACCGAGCCCGGCTCCAGGTCCACCGTCTCTGCCGCACCCTGGACGAAACGCACGTTGGGATAGTCCATGTCCTGCGCCCGGGCGTGGCCGTAGCGGAGCAGTGGCCCCGCCGCGTCGACGACGATCACTTCCGCATCGGGATAAGCCGCCGCCAGAGGCAGTGTGTTGCCCCCGATGCCGCCGCCCATGTCGACAATGCGCTTGGGCTGGAAATCGGGAAATTGATTGCGGATGTAATTGGCCACCGCCCGGCCACCGCCGTCCCCTTTGGCGCCGAAGCTAGCGCCGCCGATGGGAAACAAGCTCACTTCGTAGGTGGCCGCTGCGGTGACATCATCACCGGTGATGCTTTCGTAATAGCTGCCGGGCATGAGGTGGTTGTCGATGTTGGCCTGGTAGGTTGGGATCGACAGATCTTGATCCAACGACAGCGTGTTGCGCCCTTCGTTCAAAGCGCGCGCGTTTTCCGACAAGGCGTCAAGACGGCGGAGGGCGATTTCCCGGCTGGCTTGCTGTGTCGCTTCCTGGGTGTTGCGGCGCAGCGCCGCCCATTGCTGATAATAAGCATTGCCCAACATGGCCTTGCGAACTTCAACGGCACTTTTCGGCTCGCGGCCCTGTTCTTTTTCAAAGGCGGGCTTAACCCGGTTCTCGTAGGCTGTGCGCACGCCTGGGGATAACGTCCGCCCGATGTGCACGTTCAGGCTGGTGAGATAATTGAGCCGCGCCGTTTCGTCGTGGTCGGTCTTGGGAAAGACCGCATGGCCGTCGGCACGGTCGAAGGTGGGCGGCAGGGTTCCGGGAGCGGCAGTCATAGTCCCTATTCTGCCGCTTCGGGCGCGTCATCTCCAGACGTATCGTCACCCAGTCTGCGCCGCGCCCACAGCCAAAACCCGGTGATGAACAGCACCGGAAAGGCAAATCCGGCAACGAATACCAGCCAGCGCCCGGGCAGGCCGAGGAGGGCGCCGTTGTGAATCAGACCTGAGAAGTCGCTGGCCAACTTGTCGACAATGTGCTGGTCCGCCGGTGAGGAGAGGTCCATGACCGCGCCCGAATATTGGTCGATAAACACATTGGTGGATACACCTTGGGAGGTTTCCCCTGGCGGCAGCGTGCGGATCATGTAAAACCCGCGCGGCCCGAAGGCTTGCAAGGCGAGATAGACCCATTGCCCCGGCATGGCCTGGCGGCCGATCTCGGTGGCTTGGCCCAAGGTGATGCGGCGGCCATCTTCGGTCGGTGTCGATGTGCGCGGTCGTTCGGCCACGGGCGGATCGCCCAGGACCACGCTGAGCACTGATTTGGTCTGATCAGGCCAGATGATCGGTACGGCCGTTAGAGAGCACACAAACAAGATGATAAACCCGTATGCGCCGAAGACGTTGTGCACGTCGCGCAACACCCGTGGCTTTGTGCCCGACGTCTTCACGGTCACCCAACGGCGCGGCAGCGCAACGAAGCCGTCCGCCTTGTCGTTGCGCCTGACGATCTCCAGCGCCCAGTCGCCGATCTTCTTCAGCGCCCCGGCCAGCTTAGGGCCGGCGTAAGCGCCGTCGGCGAAGATATGGCCGACCCCGGGAAACCACGCCCCCACCTCGGCGAGCAGCGACGGCGCACCGTCGCGATCCTGGATGTCAGCCTCGTGGACCACGGCACCGAGCAACCGCCCGCCAGTGTCCACCACGATATGGCGCTTGCGGCCCATCACCTTCTTACCCGCGTCAAACCCGCGCGGACCTCCGCTTTCCGTGGTCTTCACCGACTGGCTGTCGATCACCCCGGCAGTCGCGGCAGCGGCCCGCCCCTCGGCCTCGCGGGTGCGCGCCAGAAGCGCCCGGTTGACCTCCTGCCACGTCCCGTCGTCGCGCCACTTGTAGAAATAGTACTGAACCGAGCTGCGCGGCGGAAACTCGCCGGGCAGCATGCGCCACTGGCAGCCGCTGCGGGCCATGTACAGGATCGCGGTCATCACTTCCCGCATATCCGTCTTGCGCGGGCGGCCCAGAGCCCTTGCGGGCGGCATATGGGGTTCGATCACGCACCATTCGGTATCGCTCAGATCGCTTGCGTAGCGGTGCGCCTCGCGCTCATATTTCTCACGAGTGGCGTCAGTCCACATCTTGTTATCCTCCTTGCTGGCGAACACAACAAGGGAATCACAAGGGACTGATTCCACTCAATTCTTTTTCGGTCAGGCTCTGAGGCTTGCTCGAAAACGATGACCGAACCGGACACACCGATGAGTCCGATGAGCACACCGAGCAATAACCCGATCCAACGGTGGCCGATCAGCCAGATGGTGCGGGTGCGGGGACTCATTGTTCGGCGGCCTGTTCCGTCGACGTTTCCAAAGTACGTTTGCTTGGAAAAGTGCGTATCCACCAGGTCGCTAGCCCGGAAGCAAACAACACCGCGAAACCCAGTCCAGCAATGAACATGAGCAGACGTCCCACATCACCGGCGACCGCACCTGAGTGCAGAGTGATGACAAAATCCGCCGAGATCATCCGTGTCGGCGTCAGCGCTTGCGGGGACGACACCCGCAGGATGTTGCCCGAGTAGCGGTTGACAAACACGGTGGTCATCTCAGTCGTTTCCGTTTCCCCCGGCGGCCATAATCGGACCATGTAGAAAGGTGCCGGGCCTAATGGTTTCAAGGTGAAGCCCACCCATTGCCCCGACACCGCGTCCTGAGCCGCATCAATAGCCGCCTGCCAGGAAATACTGGGCGGCAGCACGGCCGGTGCGCCTTGCGGGGGTCCGCCTTGCGCCGGGCCACTTTGTGAAGATTCGCTTTGCGTAGACCCACCTGCTTGCGCCGGTCCTGCATTTGTAGATTGCGCCGGTCCCGCGCTGGGTGTGGTGAGCTTCCAGACGATGGGCGGCACGGTGACGGCAGAAAGAAAAAGAAACACGAACATGTAGGCGCCGCCGGCGTTGTGCAGGTCCCGCAGCAGGATTCGCGGCCGGGCTCGAAAATTTACTTTGAAACTGCGCAACCAAGCCCCTTTGCTGGGCCACCACACCACCAGACCCATCACGCACATGAACGCCATGACGATGGACAGCACGCCGATGATGTCTTCGCCGATGGAGCCAAGCGCGAGGTCACCATGCAAGCGACGGATTAGAGCCATGGACGATAAGCCCGACCGCGTGCCTAAAACCTCGGCAGTATAGGGATTAATGAAGACTTGCACTTCTTCGCTGGTATCCCCTTGTAGGGTGACCACAACAGGCCGCGCCGGTGAATCATCCAGGCGGGAGAGGTATCCGGGCTGCAGATGATCCGGACTGACCGCTGCCGCTGCAGCGATGATTTCATCATAAGGGAGATATGTCTCGCCCGGCTGAACCCGGAACAAGTCGGGGTTTAACAGGGTGTCCAGCTCATCCTCGTAGATAAGGAGAGAACCGGTCACCCCGATGAGTACCACCAAAACGCCCAGGATAATCCCCGACCAGCGGTGAACGCTCACCCAAAGCGACCGCGTACGCGGCGACATGAAACGTTAGCCTTTACCGCGCGTCAGCGGACTGCTCTTCGCCATCCTGAATCTGGTTCGGCACTTTGGCACGCGCAACCGCGTCACCGGTCTCGACAAACGGCGCCGGGTATTTATAGGAACCCCAAGACCGTCCTTCTTCGGGAATGTCCACCCACCTGTTTTCGCCCTCTTCGCATTCCTGAATGGTGCGGAAGTAAATCTTGGTGTTGGCTTTGCGCGGCATCAGGGCCAGTAGATTAAACCGGTCGAACTCCAGATCACCGACGACACCGCCCCGCCAAATGATTTCGTCCACGGACTCCGTATAGGTCACCCCTTCGGACGTTATGGGGGGGTCCATCTTGCGCATCTTCATGGACATCTCCCAGCCGGGTTTGAGTTCCGGGCGGACCATGAAAATGTCGTCGGGGATATTGATCCGCACGCCGGTGGTCGGACTGCCACCGCAGCCGTGGGGAATGCCAATTTGCACAAAGTGCCAGCCGCCGGCAGGGGCGTCTTTATCGACGCTGAGAGCATGGCCCCAGGCGGAACTGGAAAGAGCAAGGCCCGCGGCCACAGCGGCGGCGGAGAGAAGACGATGGGTCATGAGAGGCCTCCTAAAAACCGAGGCGGAAACCTTACCCTGCTTGGGGGCTTACATCCACTTCCGCTTCCACCAGGCGATAGGTCCGGTGATGACTAGGATGATGGCCAGAATGGCGACGATGTCGTTCACCCAGATGAATTCGCCGTGGATGATATTGCCGGTGTGGATGTCGGCGAGAAACAGATACCAGGTGGTGCCCTGCAAAGGCGGGTAGGCGACGCCTGAGGCTTCGAACACATTGGTGTCTAGTGAACCGACCGAGATGGAGCGGGAGTTTTTCAGGTACCAGGTGTCACCGCGCCGGGTGGCGTCGGTGATGGCAAGAAAGTCCGTCGGCATCTCAACAAACGTCCATTCTTCTTCGTCGATCTTGCGGTAACCGTTGCCGTGGGTGCCGATACCGATAAACACGTAGTCCCCTTCGCGGAACAGGTTCACATTGCCTGCGTCTGTGCCCAGTGTTTGCGGCAGACTTTGGTCCACCATCCAAGTGCGTCCGCCGTCGTGTGAGTTGAGCACGCCATAGCGGCTGGCGATGGACCAGCGGTTGGGATCGCCCGGGTAAGCGACCGCATGGGTGATCTCGCCGTTGAGATTCTTGAACTGATAAATGGGCGGCAAGCTCTTGCGGTCCATGGGTACGTCCTTGGCCACTTCGCCGAGCCATTGAATGTGGTCCACCGCCACGCCCGTAAGGCTGAGATAGAGAATAGGTACGATGGCGATTATGCCGATGACCGGACCGTGGGAGCGATAAAGCCAGCGCAGAATCTTCTGGCGCTTCTTCAATTGACCTTTGGGTTTTTCGTGACGCCATTTACGCGGCAGCCACCAGAACATCAGTCCCGTCAACGCCAGGATGCCCATGGCGATGCCACCGTAATCATTGATTAGGATGGACCAGGGCTGGGGGAGAGTGCCTTCACCCACATGCAGATCGAACAAAAAACGGTAGAGGGACACCGTCTCCGGCAAGCCGTCCACTTGAACGTCGTCCACGTCGATCCACGTTACTTCGTCAGGCACGCGCACATCAAAGCGGAACAGTTTGCCGTGATGCACGGAGCCCACCAGTTCCGTCGGCGTACTGCCGTGGCCCAGAGCGGAAACCATTTCGTCGTCAAGGGCGAAAGGCTCTGCCATGTCACCTGTGCTTTGCAGAGTCCAAATGCCGTCGTCCGTAGCCAGGTAAACACGCTCCAAACCGTGGTGATCGGCGGAGACAAAACGGAACACCTGGGGCCGTCCCCTCATGCCGGCGAAGGGAATCTCTGTCCAGGTTTCGCCGGCGTTGTCCGTCCGCCACAAGCCCCGCTCCGAAGCACTGATCCAGCGGTTGGGATCATTTTGATCCACTTCGATGTGACGAATGATGGTGCCGTTGACCAAGCGGTCGATACGGGCCGAGGTCACCCATTCGGGCACGGTCCATTGATGGGTCCAACGCCAGTCATGATGGTCCAGGAACCAACCGGTGAGGCCGAGCACAGACAGCCAGGCCAAGGCCACCAGCCCGGCCCATTTGTGCACCGTGCGCACAATGGGAAACACACGGGAGGCGGATTTGGCTTTGACAGGCGATGAGCTGGCAGTGACATCGACCATGGCAATGAGTCTATAGATTCACTCCGGCCATGGCAGCTTCTGGATAACGTGTGCCGGAGACTGCTTCTGGCGGACTGGCATTCTCGATGGCGGCGCGCTCGTCGTCTGAAAGGATGACAAAGGCCGCCTCCAAGTTTTCCTCAAGACGGTCCACCTTGCGTGTTCCTGGGATAGGAACAATGTCGTTGCCTTGGGCCATCACCCAGGCGATGGCCAATTGCGCCACCGTGCAGCCTTTGGCTTTTGCAATCTCACCCAATTTGTCCACCAACACCTTGTTGGCGTCGAAGTGTTCCGGTGTGAAGCGCGGCATAAAGGACCGTGAGTCGCCGTCGACAACAACATCGTCGGCTTTGTTGAACACGCCGGTGAGAAAACCGCGGCTCAAGGGCGAGTAGGGCACAAAGCCAATGCCTAACTCTCTGCAGGCGGGGAGAGTTTCAGGCTCCACGTCCCGGCTCCATAGAGAGTATTCGGTCTGCACCGCTGCAATGGGGTGTACCGCATGGCCTTTGCGGATGTTGCCCGCACCGGCTTCGCTTAAACCCAAATAGCGGACCTTCCCTTCCTGCACCAACTCGGCCATGGCGCCGACGGTGTCTTCAATCGGTACATTGGGATCGACCCGATGGGCGTAATAGAGATCGATGACATCCACATCCAATCGCTTGAGACTCTCTTCGCAAGCCGCCTTGAGATAGGCGGGACTGCAATTGGGAGGTGTAACGCCGCCGCCTTCTTTCAGCCGCAAACCGAACTTTGTCGCCAGAACGACTTTGTCCCGGCGACCTTTCACGGCCTTGCCCAGCAGTTCCTCGTTGTGACCATTGCCGTATAACTCGGCGGTATCAAAAAACGTTACGCCGAGATCGAGCGCGTGATGGATGGTCTTAATGGACGCCGCATCATCGTTGCCGCTGCCGTAAAACACGGACATGCCCATGCAGCCGAGGCCGATGCAGGAGACTTCAAGGCCGGATGTGCCCAGCTTGCGCTTGGGAATGGCATTCATAGCGCATGTCCTTTTTGCGAATGGCAGTGAGGCATATGTGCCCCGTCAAATCTCTGGTGTTAAGCGTTAACGGCCTTCGCGCCACCAGGTCAACAGGGGAAGGGACAGCAGAGCCAGCAAAGCCAGCCAGGCGGGGACCAGCGGAATTTCCCGCACCCCTTCGACGACATATTGATTGTTGGCTCGCAGGCCAATCCATGACTGGCCGTACGCCACACGTTCCGGCGCCACCTGGCGTACTGTCGGCACACCCCGATCTTCCACCCAGAACACGCCGCCGCCGGTCGCGTCCGCCACGGGCCGGAGACGGGCATCGGTGGAAATCACGTCCTGGTTTTCCAGCGGATTGGCGGCGCCCACAGCCACCACGGTCGATAAAGCGCCGTCTTCGATCCGGTAGAGACCTTCATCATTCGCCGGCACCCGGGCGATAAACTGGCCCGCCTCGGTGTAGTCAGGCTGGGCTGTTTGCTCAGATCCGTCCGGCGCTTTGATGGTCACCGGGCGCACCGTTTCATCCAGGCTTTTGCGGACAATCTGGATCATGCCGTCAGCTACTGAAGCGGTGATGGCATTCTCTTCCAGTTCGGGCTCTTTCATCAGCCAGTGGGCAAGGCGGCGTAAAATCTCTGCCTGCGGACCGCCGCCGTCAAAGCCTTTACCCCATAGCCAAATGGTGTCGCTGAGCAACAGTGCGACCCGGCCATCGCCAACCCTGTCGAGCATCAATAGTGGACGGTCGGAAGCGCCGCGCATAAGCTCCTGACCCGCCGAAACCGCTACGTCGATGTGCCGCAGCCAGCGTCCCCAGGTCGGCGCCTCTTGGCCTTCCGGCGAAAGCGCTGCGGTCACCGGATGGCGTTCGCCGGTATCACTCAATCGGGGCCGGAACGGCTCATTGAAAACCACACCGGTGGGCGCGGCCGGTAAAACGTTTTGCAAAGGACTGTCGAACAGGGAAAACGAGTCGGCATATTCCGGTCCGACGGACAACATCACCGCGCCGCCGTCGAGCACGTAGCTGGCCACGTTCATCATAAACTGAAACGGCACCAGTCCGCGGCGGCTGTATCGGTCGAAGATTACCAAGTCGAAATCATAAAGTTGTTCTTCAAACAGTTCGCGGATGGGAAACGAGATCAACGCCAATTCGTTAAGGGGCGTGCCGTCGTCCTTCGACAGCGGACGAAGAATAGTGAAGTGCACCAAGTCCACGTTGGGGTCGGACTTGAGAAGATTGCGCCACGCCCGTTCCCCCACATGGGGCTGTCCGGAGATCAAGAGAACACGCAGACGATCCCGGATCGCGTTGACCGTTACCAGTGAACTGTTATTGCGCGGCGATATTTCGTCATCCGTTTCCGCCACTTCTATTTCGATAACGTTGAGCCCGGGATGATCCAAGGCTGTGACAACTTCAATGGTTTCGCCGGCTCGCATGGTGAAGGGCTGGGTTGCGCCACCGTCAGTGCGCAAACTCGCGGCGATGGGGGTTCCCGGTTCCAGGTCCGTGTCTTCTGCCCTGACCCGAATGGCGACGGTCTTGTCCACCAACCCGAATTCCGGCGCTTCAACGACGACCAGACGGCGGTCCCGCTCGTCCCGTTCACCCGTGAGCAACACATGGACCGGTGCGGAAATGCCTGCCTGTTCCGGTGCCGGGACATCGTGGACAATGCCATCCGTGACCAGGACAACACCTCCCAACCGGCTGCTGGGCACATCGGCGATGGCGTTGGCAACAGTTTCAAATAGGCGCGTGCCGTCACTGCGGGGCCCCGTTGCCCGTGGACTTACCCGCACCGTGCGCACATCCACGGATTCCAGACGATCAAGCGCCGCCGTCAAACCAGCTTCTGTTGCCGCAGTCCGGTCCGGGCGCGTGCCGAGCTGTTGGCTGAGACTTTCATCGACGACCACGACCGCCACGTCATCGAGCGGTGTTCGGTTCTCGATGGTCGCGCGAGGGTCGAGCACAGCCGCGGCAAGAACAATAAATGCGATAATGCGCAAACCTGCGGCTCTGGATTTACGGTAAAAGGCGTAGCCCGCCAGCAAGATCCCAATCCCCAGAACGCTCAAGAGAATCGGCAACGGCACGAGGGAAGAAAAGGTAACGCCGGTCATTGGGTTAGCCGTTGCATAATCGCAGGTAAATGCACTTGGTCGGCTTTGTAGTTGCCGGTCAGGGCGTACATCACCAGGTTGACGCCAAAGCGGTAGGACCACTCCCGTTGCCGTTCACCTCCCGGCACTACGGGGAACATGGGGAGACCACGGTTGTCCCGCGCCCAGGCGGCGGCCCAGTCGTGACTGCCGATAATGATCGACGACACACCGTCCGTATTGACCGATCCACGTTCAACGTAGACCGGCGCACCCGTGTAGCGACCGGGGAGATCCGGCAAGAGATAGAAACTCCGTCTCAAGACGTGATTATCCGGCACCTGTACGAGGGGCGGAACGTTGAGCCGCATAAGAACGCCGTTTAAAGCCTGGCCGACCTGTTGCCCTTCGTCACCCTCGTTGGCCCCCACTTGGCTTGGCGCGTCGAAGATGATCATGCCACCCCGCCCCAAGTAATCGTTGATGCGTCTGGCCGCATTTTCCGACGGCGGTTCCTGATCCGGTGCAATACGCCAGTAGACAACCGGATAGGGGAAAAGATCATCGGTTTCCGGATCGATTTCCGATGGATCGGCCATTTCGGCGGAGGTTCGCGCGGCCAGAACCTGAGTCAAAGTCGTAAGGCCTTGGGCGGACAACTGATCGATGGACTGACGCCCCGTGCGCACATAAGCCAAACGGGTTTGTAACACCGCATCTACGGTTGCTGGATCAACGTCGCTGCTCTGACCCATTGCCGGTGTGTCGTGGAACAAAATAAGAGCGGCGAGCAGTCCCACCGCAGCCGTGCGGGCATGAGCCAACTCCGGCAAGGGTATCAAGCCGCGCAAGAGGAGGGAGATAACAAAGTCGACAACAAACAAAAGGAGAGCAGCAAAAAGCAGCCACGGTTTGAGAGTCCGTTCCGCTGCAACTGACTCCAATCCGCTGATAGTAATATCACTTGGCCAGTTGGATTGCGCTTCGAACGGTCCGATGGTCGGGCCTAAATTGACAGCGAGTCGGTTGTCTCCCGTTCCGTAATAGCCAGGAGGGTGCGCCGGTCCCAAGTCGGGATTGCCAATGTCTTCTCGATCAAGGGCCAACACCGTTGGCGGCGGTACAATCAGTTGTCCCAATCCGTTGAGCACTTCCCGCGCAGGCAAGCTTTGCGGCAGTGTCGTTGAGACTTCCTCCACACCACGGCTGAGGTCCAAAATTCGGCGCAACATGTCCACCATCACGCCGGAGAGGGGCAGGGAGGACCAATCCGGTGTTGCGGTAACATGAAACAACACGATCCAGCCGTCACCGCGCCGTTCCGCTGTGACCAGCGGTGTGCCGTCTTGCAACCGGGCCCAGGTGCGCTGAGTCAATCCGGGTGAAGGTTCCGCCAGCACCTGAGTTGACACCAGAACGTCGTCAGGAACCGAAAGGCCGGCGAACGGACTGTCTTCCGGAAATGGCGCCAATCCAACCGGTTCAGTCCAAGACATGGTGCCGCCAAAGGTTCGCCCACCACCGCGCAAACGCACGGGCAGCAACGGATCCACGTTGCCGTCCAAGGTCGGGCCGGAAAAGCGAACAAGAACGCCGCCGCGTTGCAGCCAGGGTTCGAGCGCGGCCACATCGGGTTCGGTGACACGGCTTCCACTGGCCAGAATGATGAGGGCCAACTCCCGCGACAACAAATCGGTAACTGTGCCCGAACGGATTTCCGCGAACGGCAATAGGGCTTGGGTAGAATAGTATCCGTCTTCCAAAAGCGGCGTGATAATGCCGTCCGGATTGTCTGAGACAACACCGACGGGTCTGCGTGTCCATCGGTCATCCAAAAGATACACTCCGGCCGCTCCACTTTCGTTTTCGACGGAGAGCTGGGCCATACGGTTGCCCAATTCATTTGGAACCGTGAATCGTGCATGTGTTGACGCATTTCCCTGATCGAAATTCGCCTCGGCACGCGCCAGGACCCGGCCTGATTGATCGAGTGCGACGATCGCTACAGTCGCCAGCTCTCCAGACAAGCTGGCCGGTCGTCTCACCGTCACGTCGATCACGTTGTCAGTGTTTTCCGGAACACGGTCGGCCGGACCCAGCACATACGGGCCAGACCCTTCATTGCCCAGCAGCACGGTCAAACGCCCCAGCCGCTGTAGATGGATTGCCAAGTCCCGATCCGTGTCCGACGCAATACCGTCGGCCAGCCAAACGGCTTCCATCGGTGGGCGCAATTCCGCGCCTTGGATCAATTCCAAAACAGCATTGCGGTCACCCTGCCACGGTTTCGCTTCCATGCCCCGGGCCACGGCCAACGCCTCCGTTGTCGGCACAAACGATAGTGGCAGGCGGGCGCCCGGTTTGGCTGCAGCCGTTGTTGCCAGCATCACAGAGCGGGAATCGCGCTGTGCACCTTCAAGCAGGCGGACCAGCGCGGCGCGCCGGTCGGACCATTCCGGAGCGGACGCCCAGCCGTCATCGACCAAGACCACCAGCGGACTCTGCCGCATGCTTTGACGCATGTTCATGACAGGATCTGCCAAAGCGACAATAATGAGTGCGATGCAGGTCAGTCGTAACAGCATCAACCACCAGGGTGTGCGGGCCGACGATCTTTCCGAGGACATCAAACCGAACAGCAAGCGGATTGCGGGAAAGGACAACTGCCGAGCAGACGGCGGTGTCACTCTTAGCAATAGCCATATCAATGGCAACACAGCGAGAGAAGTCAGCACCCACGGAAAGGTGAAAGTGATCGCGCCCAGACTCACCATGGGCGGTCCGCCATGCGCATATGAAGGGACACCAAAGCCGAGTGGGGGGGCCGGTCAGTATGATGCACGCTAAAAGTCCACCCCAATCTATTGGTCAGCTCGATTAGGCGCGTGCGGTGATCCTGAAGGCGTTTTAGATAGTCAGACCTTACATCCTCGGTCCGTTCGATCAGCATTGTACCTTCATCTTCCATTCCCCGAAACCGGATGCGGCCGTTATAGGGCAGGCTTTCTTCCGCCGGGTCCAAAATTTGCAGGAGATGGCCGTGCGCCGCCCGGTCCGTATACGACAGAATGGCCGCTTCAATGCCGTCCAATGAAAACAGGAAATCGCTGATGAGGACGACAGCGGCGTGACGAGGCAAGGTCGATGGCGCCGATGGCATGTCGTCTCCGTTCATGTCGTCAATAAACCGTTCCAGACTGTGTGCCATCTGAATGAGTGCTAGCCGTCCCGTGCCTGCGCTCGGGTCCGATCCCAATAAGCGGACACGTTCACCACTTTGAACAAGCAGAGACGCCAGTCCGAGCCCAATGACCGCACCCCGTTCGGCCTTGGTTGGCAATGATTTCGACGACCGGAACCCCATGGATGGAGAACAGTCGCACCACATGGCTGCGGTTTGGGCAGCATCCCATTCCCGTTCGCGCACAAACACCGGGCCGAACTTTGCCGACTGGCGCCAGTCAATGGTGTGTGCGGGGTCGCTCTGGTTGTACTGACGAAATTGCCAAAACGTATCACCAGGGCCGGCGCGGCGCCGGCCGTGACTGCCTAGAGTAACGGTGGCGGCAACACGGCTCGCATTGAGCAGCAAGGGCGGTAAAGTTGAGGCCGCCAATTCTGCGGTGTGCTGTAAAGCCTGAGCGGTGGTTGTCATAGAAGAGTGTCTGACGCTCAACTCTGGTCAGCCGCTTGACGAAGACGCTCAATCACATCGTTGAGACTGCGACCGTCCGCCCGAGCCGTAAAACTCAATGCCATGCGATGCTGTAGCACGGGTTGCGCTAGGGCCAGCACGTCATCCACCGATGGTGCCAAGCGGCCGTCCAAAAGCGCACGGGCTCTTACGGCCAGCATAAGTGCTTGGCTCGCGCGCGGTCCCGGTCCCCAGGCGACCCAGTCGCGCACTTCGTCAATTTCACTGGATTCCGGCCGTCCCGCACGGACCAGACGGAGAATGGCATCGATGACGCTGTCTCCCACCGGGAGTTCTCTCACCAAAATTTGTGCATCCATCAGCTCCCCGGCGGTCATGACCTTTTCCGGCTCAACCTCCTTTGCGCCGGTCGTGGCAATAATGATCTCCCGTTCCGCTTCGTTGCCCGGGTAAGTGATATCCACTTGCAGCAGAAAGCGGTCGAGCTGCGCTTCCGGCAGAGGATAAGTGCCCTCCTGTTCAATCGGGTTTTGTGTTGCCAGCACATGGAAGGGTTGGGGTAGATCGTGATATTGGCCAGCGATGGATACCCGCCGTTCCTGCATCGCTTGCAAGAGAGCCGATTGGGTGCGCGGGCTGGCCCGGTTGATTTCATCAGCCATCAGCAACTGACAGAACACGGGGCCGCGTACGAAACGGAAAAAACGTTTGCCATTGTCATGCTCTTCAAGAATTTCGGAACCAAGAATATCGGCAGGCATGAGGTCGGGAGTGAACTGAACCCGTTTGTCTTCCAGTCCAAGCACGGTTCCGAGTGTTTGCACCAGTTTGGTCTTGGCCAGACCGGGTACGCCGATCAGTAGCATATGGCCGCCAGCCAAAAGCGTGATCAGGCTTTCTTCCACGACTTGGCTTTGCCCGACAATGACCTTCTCAACAGCCGCCTTGGCCTTGGTCATCTGCTCACTGACGCGCTCCACGTCTTCGACGGAAACAGCGCTATCCGTGCTTGCCCCCCCAGCCGAGGGGCTTTGTGTTATCGTATCACTCACCTAAATGGCTCCAATTTAAGGGTTTTTGACGCCTGGGAGAGAGTATGACGGTTCCTGAGGGTAAGTTAGAAGCAGATTTTTCGCTAAATGCGCTCACTTCCTTGCGTGCATCCGAAGACCGGGCGGACGGAGAGGAGGATTGTGGCGATTTCGGCATCCGCATCGACCGCAACGGCACCTGGTATTACCGGGGATCCCCCATCGGCCGGAAACCCTTGGTGAAACTGTTTGCAACCGTGTTGAACCGCCGGGATGACGGGTCCTATTGGCTCACCACACCCGTTGAAAACGGTCGCATTGAGGTTGATGACGTTCCCTTTGTGGCAGTGGAGATGGTCCAGACGGGGTCGGGCCAAAACCAGGAAATCGATTTCAGAACCAATCTGGACGCCGTTGTTCCGCTTGACGAGCAACACCCCCTCAGGGTGGACATCCATCCCCATACCCGTGAACCGTCGCCTTACATTCATGTCCATAAAGGTCTGGAAGCCCGCTTGGTCCGCTCCGTGTACTATCATTTGGTCGACATCGGTGAAGAGGGCGCGGGCGAATACGCCGGACAATTCGGCATATGGAGCCGGGGCACATTTTATAGTCTCGGAGAGCTTGAGAGCGCGTGACCCTGCCTGCTTTAGAAACAGTGTCGCCTGAAGACATCCGCCAAAAACTTCAGACCGACCGACAGACCGCGGAACGTGGTGACGTGATCACCGGACGGCAGCTTCTCGATCGCGGTGATTTGGAGGAGTTTCAAGACCAGGGTTATGGGCCCATTCCGTCCAGTGGCATTCCTTACGATCGCGGAGCTGGCGCGCCAGGCGTATCGATCAAGCGAACACCGGCTGCCGTACTCGTGCCATTGATCGACCGCAACGATGGTTTGACGGTTCTGCTGACCAGACGAACGGAAGACCTCAACAAACATACGGGCCAAGTCGCATTTCCCGGCGGACGCGTCGATCCGCAAGACAACGATGCGGTTGGCGCCGCACTGCGTGAAGCACAGGAAGAGGTGGGCATACGACCCGACGCCGTCGACGTGTTGGGATACCTTGATCCTTATCTCACCATCACTGGGTTTGAGGTTCTGCCGGTGGTGGGATGGGTTTCACCACCCCATGACTTTGTGCCTGACCCGACGGAAGTCGCCGCCATTTTCGAAGTGCCTTTGGACTTTCTGCTCAATCCCGCCAATCACCAAAAAGTGCGGCGAAAAGTGAACGGTCTTGATCGTGCCTACTACGCAATGCCCTATGATTCGCATTATATTTGGGGTGCCACTGCTGGCATGATTATCAATCTCTACGAGGTGTTGAGCGGCTGATGGTACGGATCTTTTTCACCTATCTGGTGCCCTTTCTATTGCCCTTGGCCGCCTACCTGAGCTGGGCGTGGTATCGCACGGCCCATGCCAAGAAACACGGCGGCGAGGCACCGGCCATTGAGAAGGGCCCTTGGCCGTGGTTGTTGCTGGCAGGCGCCGTCCTGACGATCAGTATCATGGGTACGACGGCGCTCCTTCGCGGCGGTGACCCTGACTCGACCTATGTGCCTCCCCGCTACGAAGACGGCAGGATTGTTCCCGGCCGCGTCGAAGATTAGGCACTCTGTGATCTCTGGAACCACTGGGGCTCTATCCAACGCATCATGGATGGAAGCGCCTGAGCTAAAGGCCGTTCTTTTGGCATTGGGGTCGCCCGATACGGACGTTCGTTTCGTTGGGGGATGCGTGCGCGACACCGTGCTGGGAAGAAAAGTGACGGACGTTGACTTGGCGACGCCCGATCCACCCCAATCGGTAATGGAAAAAGTCAAAGCGGCGGGCCTGGATGTGGTGCCGACCGGACTTGACCATGGCACCGTAACCGTCGTTTCGAGCGGCCGTGGGTTTGAGGTGACGACGCTCCGGCGCGATACCTCCTGTGACGGTCGTCATGCCGATGTGGAGTTCACCACCGATTGGATGGAAGACGCTTCGCGGCGCGATTTTACTTTTAATGCCATGTCGGCACGGCCCGACGGTATGTTGTTTGATCCCTTTGGCGGCGTGGATGACGCGCAGGCGGGGCGTGTGCGCTTCGTCGGCAATCCTCGAGATCGCATCAAAGAGGACTACCTGCGCATTCTTCGCTACTTTCGTTTTCTCGCTCATTTTGGCGCCGAGCCGCCGGACCAGGACATACTTGCTGCCTGCCGGGAGTTACGGTCCGGTCTCGGTGTTCTCTCGCAGGAACGAATACGCGATGAATTGATCAAGATACTGCGCGCACCGGATCCAACAGTGGCGTGGGATGCAATGACTCAGACGGGCGTGACAGCAGACGTTCTGCCGGAAGTTACGGAAGCGGCATCTCTGACAGGGCTTATGGAAAGAGAAGCGCAAGTCGATGCGCCAACGACAATAGACGTGTGGCAAAGACGGCTCATTTTTCTTTTGTCCAATTCGCTTAAAGAAACCGGTGAAGTGGCAAGGCGTCTTCGGCTTTCGAACAAAAACGCTAAAGCAATTGCACAAATCTTCGCGGCGGCAACGAATGCTGCTCCGGTTCCTGACGAACACGACCAGCAGAAGTTTTTGTACAACCATCAGCAAACCCGTACCGACGACGCCATTCTGATCGCCTGGGCCTGGCAGGGGGCTGCGGCGTCTCGGAAATGGCCCGCTTTTTATAAGGATGCGCAAGCATGGTCACCTATGCGTTTTCCGCTCAGCGGGGCGGATGCAGAGGCCCTCGGCGTACCGCAAGGACCGGCCATCGGAGATCTGTTGAAGCGCCTTGAAGACGAATGGATAGACAGCGGCTTTACTCTGTCTGAAAAAGATCTCCGGCGCCGTCTTAAATCTCTCGCGCTTTCATAACAGCAAGCCCACAAAGAAAAGCCCCGCCCAGGGGCAGGGCGGGGCCAACGACGGAGCAAAGTCTTAGACGGGAGGGAATCCTTGTCTTTGACCTGTTTGCTTAGTGTGGCTTTTACAGATGTCAGGCTTACAGGATCATTGCAGGAGTATTACGCGGTTGTCATGTTTTGCTGCCCCATGCAGGTGAACAACCCTTAAGGCCACCCGCCGGTTTGTCTGAGGGCCTCCGTCAGGCCGACCGCCGCCGACTGAGCCAGGTTTAGAGACCGGGCTTGCGGGGCCATGGGTATCCTCACCCTCTGATCCGACGCCTCATGCACCTCTTTTGGTACTCCGGCGCTTTCCTGGCCGAATATGAGCTTGTCGGTCGGTTCAAAGGCAAAGGTATGGTGGGGCACATCGGCTTTTGTGGTGAATAGGATCAGACGGCCGTCGTCTTGCTGCCGTTCGCTTAGAAAATCTGTCCACGACCTGTGGCGGGTCAAATCGACACCGTCGGTGTAATCCATTCCCGCGCGCTTCAACCGCTTATCACCCCAAACGAAACCGCAGGGTTCGATGATTTCGACGGGCACGGCGAAGCAGGCCGCCAGACGCAGCACAGCACCTGCATTTTGGGGAATATCCGGCTGAAAAAGAATCAAGTGAATCAATGAGTTCGATCCCAATTGCGAATCAGTTTCGCCGCGTGGCAACGGCCTTTTCACGGCCTGGAAAATATCCTATACCCCATGTCATTGTTTTCCTTAGTGTTTCATTGGGGCCGGGGAGGCAGAACGGGTCGGAATCAAGGCTTTCGCCTGTCATTCCGGGAGAGTGTTCAGGGATAAAAATTGTCTCATTACCACGTTGTCTCATTCTTC
The DNA here is from genome assembly GCA_965207985.1 of Rhodospirillaceae bacterium. Taxonomy (GTDB): domain Bacteria; phylum Pseudomonadota; class Alphaproteobacteria; order Rhodospirillales; family Rhodospirillaceae; genus CBDBND01. The sequence goes on from CBDBND010000035.1 coordinate 486,029, forward strand.
GCGTCCGGCGCTGAAACAATAAACATGAGGTCCTGACTATGGTGGATTCGGCAGAAACTCATTCAGTGCCGACAGGGGAAGAATCTCGCAGAGACTTTCTCCTTCATGCAACGGTCGCCACCGGCGTTATCGGGACGGCTGTGTCCATGTGGCCGTTGATCAACAGCATGAACCCGGCCGCCGACACTTTGGCGTTGGCAACTGTTGAAGTCAGCGTGGCTGGCATTGCAGAAGGCCAAGCGGTAACGATCAGTTGGCGCGGCAAGCCGGTCTTCATCCGCCATCGCACACCGGCGGAAATTGAAGAAGCGCGTGATGAACGCTGGCAGGATCTGCCGGACCCGCAGCCAGACGAAGAACGGGCGACGGATCCCCGATATCTCATTGTTGTCGGTGTATGTACCCACTTGGGCTGCATTCCACTCGGACAAACAGTCACGGAGCCCCGCGGCGACTACAACGGGTATTTCTGCCCGTGCCATGGGTCCCACTACGACGTGTCAGCGCGTATCCGCAGAGGTCCGGCGCCCACCAACCTTGAGGTGCCGGAGCACACTTATCTCTCCGAAACACTCGTTCGCATCGGTTAAGGAGCACCACCATGAGCACGGATAAAGGTTGGGCTATGCGGGCGGTTGATTGGTTCGAAGAACGCCTTCCTATTATTGCGTTTATCGACCATTCCGTTGGGACAAAGTATCCCGCGCCAAAAAATCTCAACTACTTTTGGAATTTCGGATCCCTCGCCGGCTTCATGCTGGTTGTGTTGATCATCACTGGTCTCTTTTTGTCGATGTCGTACACCGCCCATGTGGACCATGCTTTCCAAAGCGTCGAACGCATCATGCGGGACGTGAATTCCGGTTGGCTATTGCGTTATCTCCACGCCAATGGTGCCAGCTTCTTCTTTATTGTGGTCTTCATCCACATTTTCCGTGGCATGTACTACGGCTCCTATAAAGCGCCGCGGGAAGTCTTGTGGTGGATGGGGATCATCATTTTCTTACTGATGATGGCGACAGCTTTCATGGGGTACGTGCTGCCTTGGGGGCAGATGAGTTTCTGGGGCGCGACGGTGATCACCAACCTGTTTTCCGCCGTACCGATCCTCGGCGATGAAATCGTCACGTTCCTGTGGGGTGGATTCTCTGTGGACAACCCCACTCTGAATCGGTTCTTTACGCTTCACTTTCTCCTGCCGTTCGTCATCGTCGGTGTTGTGATCCTCCACATCTGGGCGTTGCATATCCCAGGGTCGAACAATCCCACCGGCATTGAAGCCGCACCTCAGGACAAGATCCCGTTCCATCCCTACTACACCATCAAAGACGTGTTCGGTCTTGGCGTGTTCCTACTGGCCTATTTCACGGTCGTGTTTTGGTTCCCCAATGCCTTGGGCCACCCTGACAACTATGTGCCGGCTAATCCGCTACAGACACCGCCGCATATTGTACCCGAATGGTACTTCCTGCCGTTCTACGCCATTCTCAGGTCCATCGATAACAAGCTCATCGGGGTGGTGTTGATGTTCGCCTCCATCCTGATCCTGTTTGTCCTGCCGTGGCTTGATACGTCCCGGGTTCGCTCCGGTACCTTCCGGCCCATTTTCAGGGTGCTGTTCGTCATCTTCCTGGCCGACTGCGTCTTACTCACCTGGTGCGGAGCGCAACTGCCCGAAGGCCTGCCGTTGGTCCTCAGCCGGATCGGCACGTTCTGGTATTTCTTCCACTTCATCGTGTTGCTGCCGGTGGTCGGCTGGATCGAAACGCCTAGACCGTTGCCCAGCAGTATCAGTACGCCCGTTGTGGCCAGTCCTGCGGAGTAGCGCCATGAGAATTTGCCTAATGACATCTATCGCCGCGTTCGCCGTCATTCTGCTGACCGCTGTGACACCTGCGCCGTCTCACGCCGCCGAGGGTACTGCTGAACCGCCTATGGAGCAGGAGTGGTCCTTCGACGGTATCTTTGGCCGCTTCGACCGCCAGCAATTGCAGCGCGGTTTCCAGGTCTACCGGGAAGTCTGTGCCTCTTGTCATGGTCTGGATTACATCGCCTTCCGCAACCTGCAGGAAATCGGCTACAGCGAAGACCAGACCAAGGTTTTGGCGTCTGAATATTTCATCGAGGAATGCTGCGACGATCAGGGTGACTTTTATGAACGCCCGGCCATCCCGTCCGATTACATTCCCAATCCCTATCCCAACGAGCAATTTGCCCGGTCGGCCAACAATGGGTCATTGCCGCCTGACTTGTCTTTGATCACCAAAGCGCGGGCCGGCGGGCCGGACTATGTCTACAGCATAACAATCGGCTACGAAGACCCACCGCCCGAAATGGAAGCCGAGATGATGGACGGCATGTATTACAACAAGTACTTCGAAGGTAATCAGATCGCCATGGCGCAACAGCTGTTCGAAGAACTGGTGGAGTACTCTGACGGCACGTTTGCGTCCAATGAACAAATGGCTGCAGACGTTACTGCGTTCCTGCACTGGGCAGCTGAGCCCAAGTTGGAAGTGCGCAAGCAAACCGGCATTCGGGTGCTGCTGTTTACCTTTGTGTTCACGGTACTGGCCTATTTCCTCAAGAAACGGATTTGGTCAGACGTCGAACACTAAAAAGAACCAGAGTTCTTTTCGATACCGCCGGTCATTTCATGGCCGGCGGTTTTTCATTGCCCAAAACCCGCATTAAACGTTGAACAGGAAGTGCAGCACATCACCGTCCTTGACGATGTAGTCTTTGCCTTCCTGGCGCATCTTTCCGGCATCCTTGGCATTTTGCTCGCCGCCTAAAGCGATGAAATCGTCGGATGTGATGGTCTCGGCGCGGATGAAGCCCCGCTCGAAGTCGGTGTGAATGGTGCCACCCGCCTGGGCTGCCCTGGTGCCGTCGGGCACGGTCCAGGCGCGGGAGGCCTTCGCCCCGGTGGTGAAAAAGGTGATCAGGTCCAAGAGGGTATAACCGGCGCGGATGACCCGGGCGAGACCGGTTTCTTTCAGGTCTAGGGTTTCGAGAAAGCTGGCTTGTTCGTCTCCATCCTCCAACTGGGCAACCTCCGCTTCTATGGCAGCGGATATGGTGACGTATTGTGCCTTTTCGGTATTCGCTTTTTCTTCCACGGCTGCCGAAAAGGCGTTGCCCGTTCCGGCGCTATCTTCCTCAACGTTACAGACGTAAAGCACTGGCTTGGCCGTCAGCAGCTGCAATTGCTTAAAAATTTTACGATCGTTCTCGTCGTCGGGCCGGGCCGTCCGAGCCGCACGTCCGGCTTTCAAAGCTTTGAGGACGGGCTCCATCACCGCCATCTGATCTTTGGCGTCTTTCTCCCCGGACTTGGCCTTCTTCGAAATGGGGTCGATACGTTTCTCAAGACTTTCAAGGTCCGCGAGCAGCAATTCAGTCTCAACCGTTTCCGCGTCACGGACAGGATCAATGGCACCATCCACGTGGGTGACGTTTTCGTCTTCAAAACAGCGCAGCACATGAACGATGGCATCGACTTCACGAATGTTGGCGAGGAACTTGTTGCCTAAGCCTTCGCCTTGGCTTGAGCCTTTGACCAAACCGGCAATATCGACGAACTCCAGGTACGTGGGCACGGTTTCGGCGGACCCTGTAATGGCCGAAATCTTTTCGAGCCGGTCGTCGGGCACTGCCACGCGCCCCACATTGGGTTCAATGGTACAAAAGGGAAAATTGGCGGCTTGGGCGGCAATGGTAGACGTCAGTGCATTGAACAGTGTGGACTTGCCGACGTTGGGCAGTCCGACGATACCGCAATTGAAACCCATCGAATTACTCGTCTTCTTCTTTTTGTTGTTTTAAAGCATCTCTGGGCGATAACGGCGTTTCGATGGCGGAAAGGTCTTGGGCCACATCGGTCATGAACCGGTTGTGATCCCCTTCCAGAAGCAAAGGTGTGGCGCCGACGGTGGCATCCACCACGGCGTTGACCCAATCGCGGTCCGACTTTGCGAAGTCCTGAAGGACGTAGCCCGATACCCGGTCTTTATGGCCAGGATGACCGACACCCATACGCACGCGCCAAAAGTCTGCACCGATGTGGGAAATAAGACTGCGAATGCCGTTATGTCCTGCATGACCGCCGCCTTTTTTGACCCGCACTTTGCCCGGTGCCAGTTCGATCTCGTCAAAAAAGACCATCACGTCATCCAGGTCCAATTTGTAGAACTTCATCGCTTCCTGCAGCGCCCGGCCGGATTCGTTCATAAAGGTCATGGGTTTGAAGACCGTGATCTTGTGACCATTAATCTGGCCGTCGGTGACAACACCCTGGAACTTGGAGCGCCACCCACCCAGGCTATAGCGGTCCACCAAGGCGTCGACCGTTACAAAGCCGAGGTTATGTCGGTTATTGCTGTAGCCTGAGCCTGGGTTGCCCAAGCCGACGAGGAGGCGCATGGCAGTCTCGAGTCAATGGCGAACCATCTAAACTAAATTCAGGTTCGGGTCCGATCATGACCGGACCCGACCTTACATTAGGGTCTGTTGACATTTAACGCATGGCGATGATGGTTTCGACGAGGTTGCAGTTTGCGGCGTAGCTGATGTCGGTCTTGTCGTAGCGTGTTGCGATGCCACGGAATTCCTTGATCTTGGCGAAGTAGTTTTCGATCAGATGTCGCCAGCGGTACATGTGCTTGTCGTAGGCCGCCGGCCGCTTCCTGTTGGCGAGCGAGGGAATGACGGCGCTTGCGCCACGTTGGTCCAGTTGCTCTCGCAGCCAGCCGGCATCGAATGCCTTGTCGGCGATGAGGGCATCGAAGTGAACGTCGTCGATCAACGGCTGGACGCCCATCATGTCGTGGCGCTGGCCAGGGAGCAGCACGAAGCGGACCAGACACCCCAGTGCGTCGACCAGGGCGATGATCTTGGTGGTCAATCCGCCCCGTGATCGGCCGATGGCCTGATTTTGAGTCCCCCTTTTGCGCCGCTCGCCTTCTGGTGAACGCTGACGATGGTGGCGTCGATGAGGGCATATTCGAAATCCGGTTCCGCCGACAACTCCTCGAACAGCCGCTCGAAGACACCCTTCTTCGCCCATCGGCGAAAGCGCTGGAAGACGCTGTTCCAATTGCCGAACGCCGGGGGCAGAGCGCGCCACGGCGACCCTGCGCGCACCCGCCACAAAACCGCCTCCAAAAACAGGCGGTTGTCCGCCGCCGTCACGCCACGGTCCGTCGCCTTGCCCGGTAGATGACGCCAAATTTTCTCCCAAACATTGTCCGTGATCACAAAACGCTCTGACTTCATCAAACACTCCTTGCAAAAGGAGGCTTGAATCACTTTTCCGCGACATTGGGAATCCACTAAATGTCAACAGACCCTAGTCAGATGACTCTTCTTTCTTTTCTTCTTTGTCTTTTTCGCCTTCAGGGGCGGCCGCACCTTCTTCGGTGACGCCTTCTTCACCCTCGAGGCCTTCTTCACCTTCTTCGCCTTCCTCGGCCGCTTCTTCTTCCTCTGTCTTGACCACAGTCGGTGGTGCGACAGAGCAAATGGTGAAGTCTCGGTCTTTAATCGTCGGTGCAACACCCTCGGGCAAGGTGATCGCACTGATATGAACGGCGTCGCCGATATCCAGTCCGGTCAAATCTACCTCGAATTGTTCCGGCAGATCATCAGGCCGGGCGCGGACTTCAATGGTGTGGCGCACGATGTTCAACACACCACCGCGTTTGAGTCCGGGAGATTCTTCTTCATTGAAGAAGCTCACCGGCACTTCGACGGTGACCACAGTGTCTTTGCCGATACGGCGGAAATCAACGTGGATAGGTACATCCTTCACCGGATCCATCTGGACATCCTGGGCCATGGCCCGGTGGGTGTCTTTGCCAACGGTGATCTCGAAAATCTGAGTCGCGAACCCGGGATGGTGCATCGCGGCGGTCAGTTCGCGCGGTTCCATGGCAATGAGGACGGGATCCTTTTTGTCGCCATAGATAACGCCAGGCACGAGGCCTTGTCGGCGTGTTGCGCGGGCTGCCCCCTTGCCGGCCCGGTCGCGCTCCTGAACGGTCAGGGCGCTTGTATCGGCCATTTCTGGTCTCCTTTATGTGTCTTACCTCCGGCAGGCCTCCAGGGGTGTCGCCGCCGGATCCAGACGCATCAAAGCCAAGCGTCTGAGGAGCGGGCGATATACAGGGATTCCGCCTGCATCTCAAGCCCCGGGGCGAGCCCTACGGTCTAATCGAACAGGCTGGAGACGGAGGTTTCCGAGCTGATCCGCTTCACCGCTTCGGCCATCAGCGGCGCAATGGAGAGTTGCCGGATGTTGTCGGCCAGGCGCACCGCTTCAGTGGCCTGAATACTGTCGGTGATCACCATTTCATGCATGGGCGAGGCGGACACCCGTCCGACAGCACCACCGGAAAGCACGCCGTGGGTGACATAGGCGGCAACGGATTTCGCTCCGTCATTCATCAGAGCCATGGCGGCATTGCACAGGGTGCCTGCGGAATCGACGATGTCGTCCACCAGGATGCAATCCCGGTCCTTGACGTCACCGATGATGTTCATCACTTCCGACACGCCAGCGCGTTCGCGGCGTTTATCGATGATTGCCAAATCCGTATCCAGCCGTTTGGCGATGGCCCGAGCCCGGATCACGCCGCCGACGTCGGGGGAGACGATAACCGGTCCTCCGTTGGAGGTGTAATTGTCCTTGATGTCCTTGATGAACACCGGTTGGGCGTAAAGATTATCCAGGGGTATATCGAAAAAGCCCTGAATTTGGCCCGAGTGAAGGTCCAGAGTGACGACCCGGTTGGCCCCCGCCTGGGTGATCAGATTGGCCACCAGTTTGGAGGTTATGGGTGTACGCGCTGCCGTCTTCCGGTCTTGCCGGGCATATCCGTAATAGGGGACCACAGCGGTAATGCGGTTCGCCGAAGCGCGCCGGAGCGCATCTAAAGTGACCAACAGTTCCATGAGATTGTCGTTGGCCGGATAGGAGGTTGGCTGCACGACGAATACATCTTCGCCGCGGACGTTTTCATGAATCTCCACAAACACTTCCATATCGGAAAAGCGCTTGATCGAAGCATTGGTCAATTCAACATGGAGATAGGCCGCGATGGCCTCCGCCAGAGGCTTGTTGGCGTTCCCAGCCAAAAGTTTCATGACCGTGGCCCCTCCGACGGAACGATCTCAGCGGCGGGATCAGCCGCTCCTCAGCCGTTCCAGACGGGCGAGAACCTATCAATCTGTCACAAGTCTGTAAACGTTCCCCAGACCACATGAAGACGTGTTTTGCCAAGGTGTTGCACAAAGACCATTAAGAGGTTCATTAAGGTGTCGAAACCGAACTGCTGGCAGCAATGATCTCCAAAATGCCAGGGAAAGAGGCATCGACAATTGCCTCTGCGACGAAACCCCAGGCGCCGTCCAACTCCCCGGTGGGAATACGATTATCCAGACGCACCTCTCCCATATCCGCTCCCGTTGCGTCGGTCACTTGCCAGATAATGGCAATGTCGTCCTGAACGGAATCATACCGGGTCACACTGACAATCCCGGCGACGGTAAAATCCGGCATGCCCGACGGGGGCTCAAATCCGGCCCGCGCCAAACGGCCAGCCAAGATTTGCGGCAAGGCGATCTCCCCATCTCCCGGTGCGTTTTGCGGCGGTAGAATCTGAACGGAAATGCCTGCCCAAGGACTCTCCTCCGTAACCGGCAGCGACAACGGCGGGGCGATGGTCTGTGCGACCCGGTCGCCCACGGCGACAGCAAACTGATCAAACCCGTCCTGCGAACCGTTCTGCCACAGGGTCTCGTCTATATAAAAAACGTCCGAACCGGCGTGCCGTACGTCGTTGCGGTTGCGTCCCAAAACCCGCCAATCGTAAACCAATTCCACCATGCCTCGTGACAAACGGATATCTGTCAGTGTGGTTTCAAGACTAAAACCCATACGGCCAATACCATCGACAGCCACAGCCGGAATCTCTTGTTCCTGCAAGGCATCGGCAATGCGAAGGGAAAGTTCGCGGGATTGCGCATTGGTCACGCCAAAGACCGGTATGACCCCGACGCCTATGGTGGTGGGCGACGTCGGCAGCGGAAGCTCGCCATCGCTTCCGTCGCGAAATGGCTGCGGTATATCGCTGCAAGCACTTGCCATTAGAAATACCGCGGCAGCCACCAATACGTTGTTTCGAACTCGGTTCAACACAATCCTGCTATAGACTCAATGCAATGCTTGATAACTGCCGGCCATAGTGACTGTCTCCGTGCAAACACGACCGGCGATAACTGAAAAATCGTTCTTGATCAGCGCAGGTGTCAACAAACATTGGCTCTATCTGTGTCACACCTACGCATTCGATGCGGCTTAAAACATACTCTTGCAGATCAAAGTGACATTTCCCTTCATCATTGACGGGTGAAAAGTGGCTGGTATTTTTCTCATCGTCCTCAAGAAATCGTTGTCGAAATTCAGGTCCAACCTCGTAAGACGCTCGGCCGATGCTCGGCCCAACGACCGCCATCAAAGAGCCCACCTGTGCGCCGAGGGACAGCATGGCTTCCACCGTTTGTTCGATAACCCCGGTAAGGGCTCCTTTCCACCCCGCATGGGCGACCCCGACAATACCGTTATCCGGATCCGCCAGTAGCACCGGTGCACAATCCGCCGCCAAAACGCCTATGGCAATGTTTGGACGATTTGTCACCATGGCGTCGGCCACGGGCGCGCCATTGGCCGGCCACGGCTCCGTCACGGTGACAACGTTTGCCGTGTGCTGCTGAAAGACTGTGACCAGCCGTTTCCCGTCAACACCAAGGGCACCTGCACATTCATCCCGGTTGCGTTGTACCACCTCGGGATTGTCTCCCGATCCGAAGCCGCAATTGAGACTTTCAAAGACACCGGTGGAATACCCTCCCTGTCTGGTGAAAAACCCATGCCGGACATGAGGCAGACCGTCCAAGAGGTGTGCCGTCAGCATGGCCTCACGCTCCCACCTCGAAGCCGGCCAGTGGTCCGATGTCAGGGGTTGCAAAGGCAATGGCTTTGAACAACAGGCCCATGCCGTCGGGCTCAATGAGACGACGAATGCTGGTGCGAATAGCCTTTTGGGCCTCAGCAGATTTTCCCGACGTCAATTGGGTTTCCCGTACCAAAGCGCCCAGACGGCGCAGCCAAAGCCCTTGCTCGACCGGTCCAAAGACTTGTCCTTGCGCAGATCGTGCGGCTTGGGCGACAAGCGCAAAATCCACATGAGCCGTCAGGTCTGCCGTGCCCGGATCTTTTAGAACCGGATGATAGTCGTGCTGACGGACAGATTGGAGCGTATCCCCCACACTGGACTGTGTATGTCCGTAGTCGATCATCAATGTTGTACCGCGGTGTTCGACACAATGCTGCGCCAAGAGCCGCACCGTTTCTTCGACCGCTTCAGATTTTTCCAGGATGCTACCTGTTGCGGCATCGTCAAAGGCGTCGTCCACATCGGCGCTCGGGTGTTCGGCGCAGACAAAATAAAATTCACCATCTTGAAAATCGACCAGCCTTTCTCTCCATCCTGACGTGGTCTTTTCAAATTGCCGAATGGGCAAGGCGTCAAGAAACTCGTTGCCGACAATGATGCAGGGCCCATTGGGCAGGTGCGAGAGATCGTCATGCCAAGTCATGTCCCAATTTTTAAGAGTCGTTTCCTGAACTGCGCGAAGGGCCGGGCTTTGTTCGACAAGGTGAACGGTTACGTCTTTCATAAACTCCGGCGCGGAGTCCGAAATGACCCTTAATGCGTCGGCCATGAGCGTACCCCGGCCCGGTCCGCATTCGATCAGATGAAAAGCGCGCGGCGCGCCCAAGGCCTGCCACGCTGTGACGCACCATAGTCCGATAAGTTCACCAAAGACCTGAGAAATTTCGGGTGCGGTGACAAAGTCGCCGGACCGGCCAAAGACGTCGCCCCCGCCGTAATAGGCTTGGGATACGATTTTCATATAATCGGCGACGGTCATGGGACCGTCGTGGGTAATTTTTTCGGCCACAAGATCGGCCGCGTCGGTCTCTGTCATTGAGAGGCCGTTGCCAAAGGGCGCGCCAGCGACCGGCGGATCACCCATACGCCAAACAGGATCATGGGCAGGGAGAGAATCTGCCCCATGGTGATGCCGCTGGCGATAAAGCCAAGATGTCTGTCCGGTTCACGGAACACTTCGACGATTGATCTGGCGAGCCCGTAACCGACGCAAAAGCAGCCGGTCAAAACGCCCGGCCGTGCGCGCAGCCTTTCGTTGCGCCACAATAGATACATGACAACAAACAGAACCAGACCTTCAAGAAACGCTTCGTAGAGTTGGCTTGGATGGCGGGGGATGGGTCCGCCATCCGGAAAGGCCATGGCCCAGGGCACATCAGGCGCGGTACGGCCATAGAGTTCGCCGTTGATGAAATTCGCAACACGGCCGAGAAAGAGACCAATGGGCACGGCGCAGCCGACGTTGTCAGCCAAATACCATTTATCGATATTTTTTCTTTTAGCGAACAAAAGAATGACGGCAATGACACCGAGAAGTCCGCCATGAAAAGCCATGCCGCCTTCCCAGGTCATGACGATTTCAATGGGGTTGGCGGCATAGTACGCGGGTTTGTAGAACAGGACGTAGCCGAGGCGTCCGCCGAGCACGATTCCCAGCAAGACCCAAAGCAAAAAGTCATCCACTTGATCCGGCGACATCAGCGCCGGCGGTTTTTTCACCAAGTGTTTCGCATACCAGACGCCGCCAAACAGACCGACCACGTAGGCGAGGGCATACCAGCGGATCGCCAGTGGGCCGATCTCAATCATGATGGGGTCGATGGCAGGGAAGGTGAGGGCGAGAGGTGTCATGGACTCAACGGTATGGGTCTGGCTGGCTGAGAAAGTCTCTGATGGTCATGGTGACACCCTCTTCCAGTGAGGTAAACGCACCGTCATAACCTGCCGTTCGCAAACGGCTGATATTGGCCTGGGTGAAATACTGATAATGCTCCCTGATATCTTCCGGTGTATCCCGCCACGCGACGGAAAGTGGCTGATCTGCAGCCGCATACACGGCCTTGGCCAGATCGAGGAAAGACCGCGCCTCTCCCGTGCCAATGTTGAACAGGCCAGACACCGAGGGACTATTCAAAAGCCACCGGATCACAGCGACGCAATCTTCGACATAAATGAAATCGCGCTTTTGTTCGCCATCGGCAATGCCATCTCTGTGGGAGCGAAAGAGACGGTAAGCCTCACCCCTGGCCGCAATCGGATACATCTGCGAGACAACACTCGCCTGCGATCCTTTATGGCTTTCGTTGGGACCATACACATTGAAAAAACGCAGTCCCGCCCATTGCGGCGGCGTAGGGTCACCGTGCAAGACGGTCTTGGCGACGAATGCATCGAACGTCAACTTGCTCTCTCCGTAGATATTGAGCGGTTGCAGACTTTCGAGAGCCACTAAGTCAAGAGAGTCGTCAAACCCTTGCCGGCCGTCGCCGTATACGGATGCCGACGATGCATAGATGAAAGGGACTTTGTTTTCCGCACACCAGGTCCAAAGTGCCTGACTGGCGTCCACATTATTGGCGAATACCGCCGCCCGATCCGTTGCTGTTGTGGATGTCTCGGCGCCCAGGTGGACAACGCCGGTGACGTCTTTCGCTTTTGATGCGAGACACACCATGGTGTCGTCCGGATCAATCCAATTGAGATTTTGACGGTGTGCAACGTTGGCTCGTTTGGCATCATGATCGAGAGCGTCAATGGCGAGAACGGGCCAGTCTTGTTGTGCTTCCAATGAGGCAAGAAGGTTTGAGCCGATAAACCCAGCGGCGCCGGTAATGGCGAGCATAACTCTATGGATCCGCAATACAATGACCGAGGTGTTATGACGGATCGTATGACATGCGGCAACGGTTGAAGTCGTTCTGGAAACACTTGAAGTCCGTGGTGCCTGCGTTCATATCTTTACCGGACGAACCAAGCAGAGGTGTCCCATGCAAAGCCAAAATCGGATTTTCGACGACATTGCCAAAGTCGCCGGTGGTGCGTTGGGTGCCTTAGGAAGCCTTAAGCAGGAAATTGAGGCTCTTGTTCGTCAGCGTGTTGAGCGGTTTTTATCCGATCAAGACTTGGTCACCCGTGAGGAATTTGAAGCGGTAAAAGCGATGGCCGCCAAGGCGCGTGCTGAACAGGAGCGGTTATCCAAACGATTGGATGCCTATGAAAAATCAGCAAAGCCGAAGGTAAAATCCAGTTCTACCAAGAAACCCGCTGCCAAACGGCCTGCCCGCAAAAGCCCGAAAAGAAGCCGGTCCAAGTCTTAAAACAAGACACGTCAAGGCCGGGGAAGGCCGCATTTTTGCGACAATTCCGCCAAACCCTGCGACTCGGCAGAAATCCTAACATTTGTGGTTGCCGACCCTCAGAACCTACTATATCTTGATTCTTGGGCACTATATTGGTGGGCCCGAACAGCCGGACGGGCCCGGGGCAATTGAGGGGATTCCATGCGCACCACCGTCGCCAGCCAGCCAACCGCTGCGGTAAACCCGTTGGATCGCATTGAAGAAGTCATTTCCATAAAAGATTGGGTCTTTGACCGTCGCAACGACGAAGAAATGGCCGTCGAGGCGCCGGGCACATGGTGCGACTTCGGTCTATTCTTTGCCTGGTCAGAGGAACTGGATGCGCTTCACTTTTCCTGCGCCCTCGACATGCGGGTGCAGCCCAAGGTGATGAGCAACATCTATGAGCTGATTGCCAAGCTGAATGAACGGCTCTGGATCGGCCACTTTGCCATCTGGATTGACGAATGCATTCCCATGTTCCGCCACACCATTCATTGCCAGGGTGGCCGCATCGACACCGCACACATCGACGAGCTGGTTGATCTCGCCCGCAGTGAATGCGAGCGCTACTACCCCGCCTTCCAATTTGTCATTTGGGGTGGGCGCACTCCGGACGACGCCATTGCTTGCGCGTTGCTCGACACAGCAGGCGAAGCTTAAAAGTCACAGTCTCCAACATTTTGTGCGGTCCCGGTCTAGGGCCTGTTTCCCTATGCTAAGCTGCCGTCATGATTGAGGGCACAATCCTTCTCGTCGGCTGCGGGAAAATGGGCGGAGCGCTCTTAAAGGGGTGGTTTGCCCATGGCCTCAATCCTGTCGACGTCATGATTGTCGAACCGGCCGGCCGGGACACGGTGGCCGCCTGCGCCGAGCATCCGGCCCTGGTTGTCCTTCCCGATGCAACCGATGTCCCCAGCGATTTCACAGCCGATGTGGTGGTGTTTGCGGTCAAACCGCAAACCGCAGGTGAAGTGATCCCGGCTTACGGGCGTCTTGCTGAATCGGGAACCGTCTTTCTCTCCATTGTCGCCGGACTGACCGTCGGCGGACTCAAGGCCATGCTGGGGCCGGAAGCCGCCATCGTCAGGGCGATGCCCAACACACCCGCCGCCATCGGTCAGGGGATCAGCGTTCTCTTTGCCGACCCCCATGCAAGCCCAAGTCAGAAACGGGTGTGTAAGGTGCTGATGGCGTCGGTCGGAGAGACAGCCTGGATCGAGGATGAAGCCTTTATGGATGCTGTTACGGCGGTTTCGGGGAGCGGCCCGGCGTACGTATTCCTCTTGGCCGAGGCGATGGCCGCTGCCGGTGTTCAAGCGGGGCTAGACCCTGCTCTCGCGGAACAGCTTGCCAGAGCAACCGTCGCCGGGTCCGGCGCTTTGTTGACCGCTGACGACTCGCCCCCGTCTGAATTACGGCAAAACGTCACCAGCCCTGGCGGAACGACAGAAGCCGCCTTGAAGGTCCTGACTTCGGACGATGGGTTGCAAGACCTGATCAACCGGGCCATTGAAGCGGCAGCCAAGCGGTCCAAGGAGCTCGCCAGCTAATCGGCTTGATTCTCCGGTGAGGGCCGTGAAAAGCTGACTCATGGCAGCCAAGAAGAAATCCACATCTAAAAAACGGAGCGTAAGGCCCGTTTCAAACGAGTCTCTGCGGACGCGTATTGTCCAGATGGCGCTCGACATAGCAGCAACAGAAAGTTGGGCTGCCGTCACGCTTCCGCGGCTGGCCAAAGACTTGAACGTGCCGCTCGGTCAGGTCATCGCAGCTTGCCCGACCAGGACGTGCATTGTGCTCAGCGTCGTTAAGGGTATTGATCAAACCGTTCTGGAAAACGTGAGTGGTAATGATGCGGCCGAGAGTCCGCGTGACCGGTTGTTCGAGGTCATGATGATGCGGTTCGATGCTCTGCAATCCCACAGGGATGGGCATGCAGCGTTGATCCGTCACGTGCGAAAACGTCCGGCAGCCTTGCTGGTGCTCGGTCCGCAACTCCTTCATTCCATGGCTCTCATGCTGATCGCGTCGGGCATTGGCACTGAAGGCCTGATTGGTGCTTTACGGGTGAAAGCCCTGGCCGCGGCCTACGGCTCAGTCATGCGGACTTGGTTGAAGGATGACAGCAAAGACATGGCTGCAACCATGTCCGCTCTCGATAAAGTCCTCGGCCGATTGGAATCGGCGGCGCGGATGATGCAAAGACGGAAGTCCAAGGCCAAACCGAAAAAGAAAAAGTCTTAGAGTCTGGCCGGAAAAGAATCGTTTATTTTCATAACCTTGCTAGTCTACGGATGAAGACTTGGATGCTGGCGATCAGGAGCCAGGCAAGGGCGCTCTCGACGGTCGCCTTGAAGTCCTTCGCAAGGCGGCGGCTGCGCCCGAACCATGCGAAGGTGCGTTCGACCACCCAACGGCGCGGCAGCGCAACGAAGCCGTCCGCCTTGTCGTTGCGCCTGACGATCTCCAGCGCCCAGTCGCCGATCTTCTTCAGCGCCCCGGCCAGCTTAGGGCCGGCGTAAGCGCCGTCGGCGAAGATATGGCCGACCCCGGGAAACCACGCCCCCACCTCGGCGAGCAGCGACGGCGCACCGTCGCGATCCTGGATGTCAGCCTCGTGGACCACGGCACCGAGCAACCGCCCGCCAGTGTCCACCACGATATGGCGCTTGCGGCCCATCACCTTCTTACCCGCGTCAAACCCGCGCGGACCTCCGCTTTCCGTGGTCTTCACCGACTGGCTGTCGATCACCCCGGCAGTCGCGGCAGCGGCCCGCCCCTCGGCCTCGCGGGTGCGCGCCAGAAGCGCCCGGTTGACCTCCTGCCACGTCCCGTCGTCGCGCCACTTGTAGAAATAGTACTGAACCGAGCTGCGCGGCGGAAACTCGCCGGGCAGCATGCGCCACTGGCAGCCGCTGCGGGCCATGTACAGGATCGCGGTCATCACTTCCCGCATATCCGTCTTGCGCGGGCGGCCCAGAGCCCTTGCGGGCGGCATATGGGGTTCGATCACGCACCATTCGGTATCGCTCAGATCGCTTGCGTAGCGGTGCGCCTCGCGCTCATATTTCTCACGAGTGGCGTCAGTCCACATCTTGTTATCCTCCTTGCTGGCGAACACAACAAGGGAATCACAAGGGACTGATTCCACTCAATTCTTTTTCGGTCAGGCTCTTAGATGGGAACCCGCACCATCGCCCGCAATCCCTTTAACGGACTTTCACTCAAAACAACGTCTCCACCCAGGCCACGGGCAATGTCCCGGGCAATGGTCATGCCAAGGCCGACACCGCCGGTTTCCGGATTCCGTGACGGCTCGACGCGGTAAAACGCCCGAAAGACGTCGTCGCGCTGATCAGGCGGAATGCCCGGCCCGTCATCGTCAATACAAATCTCGAGATAGGATGGCGTCTTCCGGGCGATGACCTCAATGCGTTTGCCGTAGCGTGCGGCATTGGAAAGAAGATTGCTCAAACACCGCTTAAAGGCCACGGGCCGCAGCATCACCGAATCCTCAATACCTTCAATATCCAGGCCAATGGTCGAGCCGCTCCGTTCAAATTGACGCCGCAAGTCGTTAATGAGATCGGTAACCTGAACCGCTTCCGCCGTTTCCGCTTCTTCACCCCGGGCAAAGGCAAGATAACCGTTGAGCATGCGCTCCATTTCATCAATGTCGTCCTTGATGTGCGCGACATCGTCCGACGGTGCGCCGTCCATCATTTCAACTTGTAATTTCATGCGTGTCAGTGGCGTGCGCAGATCGTGGGACACGCCGGCAAGCATTTCCGTACGCTGATCGATCTGCCGCTGGATGCGGTTGCGCATGACGGTAAAGGCGTGGGCCGCTTGACGCACTTCCTTAGCGCCTTCCGGTTTAAAGTTCGGCACGTCCTGGCCTTTACCAAACCGGTCAGCCACCCGGGCAAGCCGCCGCACGGCTCTTACTTGATTGTTGAGGAAGAGGGCGGCAACGCCGAAAAGTACGAGAGAGGAGCCCACCATCCACAACACGAAGACATATGTGGTCGAACTAAACAGACGCTTGCGCGGCGCCAAAACATGGAGCACGCCATCAGGCAGCTGCATGGCGATGGCAATTTCACCTTCGGAGGTCTCAAAATCGATGGTGAACGGGCGTTTCATTTCCCGCCACAGCTCACGGGTGAGAACATCCGGAAACGGGCCATCTGCATCGATAACCCTGTCCGCCGGGAGGGCCACGCCCTGATCAAAAGTGATGGTGAACAGCATGGTTTGCCGGGCGACGGTGCGAATCCACTCAAAATCCTCGGCGGTCGGGTTGTCCTGCATGTAAACGCGGACATGGGAAATATCACCCGCAAGCCCTTGGGCCAGTCTGCGAGACATGGTTTCCCAATGATTGTCATAAAAAATGAAAGTGGAGATGACTTGAACAAGAATGAGCGGCACAACAATGATGAGCGCCGATCGTCCCATCAGCGTAGAGGGCACCCATTTCACCCACGGTTCGCTCTTGATCCATTGTTCAAGACGTTCCGCAAACGTTGATGACGGGGCAAGGCGTTCGGTCATTGACTCCAGTCTCTCCGTCAATCCGTCCTCAGCAGGTATCCTGTTCCCCGAACGGTCTGAAGATAACGGGGTTGCCTCGGATCCGCTTCGATTTTACGCCGCAGCCGGGTGACTTGAACATCAATCGTACGCGGATTGGACGATCCTCTGCCAAGAGTCCCCAGTTTGCTTCTTTTTACCGGCGTGTTGGCGTTAAGGGCCAAAGTTTTTAATAGGTCACCTTCCGCCGCCGTTAAATGGACCGGCGATCCGTCACGGACCAGGAGGCCGCGGGTAACATCGTAACGACATTCCCCAAAATTGAGTTCATTGGCGCTGTCGTCTGGCGGCGGCGGCACACGCTTGAGAATGGAATTGATTCTCAACAACAGTTCGCGCGGCTCGAAGGGCTTGCCCATGTAGTCGTCGACACCGCGCTCCAAGCCGTTAATCCGGTGTTCTGATTCGCCCAAGGCGGTGAGCATGAGAATTGGCACTGCGCTCATTTTGCGGACAGCAGCGGCGAAACTCATGCCGTCCTCGCCCGGCATCATCACATCTAAGACCATAAGGTCGAATTGCAGCGACTCCAGATGCCGCCGAGCCTCTTCGGCCGAAGCCGCCGACGTCACCAAATACCCTTGATCAGCCAGATACTTTTGAATGAGTTTGCGCAGACGCGTATCGTCATCAATGACGAGTATATGTGCCGGCAGATCTTTGTTTTGCGCAACAGTCACACGCACAGCCCTATTTCTTTGATCGTCCGTTTTGAAAACGATACCTGGCGGACTCTTCCATAATGCCCAGCATGACTTTCCGGAATCCATTCACAGCGTCCGTTCCCGCGTTTTTATAAGCCGCCGCAATACGAGCCCGTTGCTCGCTGGTTAAAAGCCGTTCCAAAGCCCGGCCTTTTTCCGTCAGCGTCAACAAACGCTGCCGGCGGTCGGTCTTTCCCGGTTGCTGGTCAATATAGCCTTCTTTCACCAGTTGCCGCAGGACGCGGGAAAGGCTCTGTTTGGTGATGGATAAAATCTCCAGTAGGTCACTCACGCTCATCCCCGGATACTGTCCGACAAAGTAAATCACCCGGTGATGGGCCCGTCCGAACTTTTGCTTGGCCAGAATGGCATCGCCTTCGGCGGTAAAATCCCGGTAGGCAAAGAACAACAGTTCAATGCCCTGGCGCAGCTCTTCGTCGCGCATTGCAGGCGGCTTCGTACGAGACCCGGAGTCCGTCATGTCATTCCCATACCTTCCACTTGAGGGTCGGATTATAACACAAATATGTCAGCATTGTTGACATAAATACAGGGCCGGTGGTAAAGACAAGCGGCTGATATAAAGGAAAAAGCCACAAACGGCCTGAAAACCGCATTCACCTGAGGGGACGGCTATGGCGACGCAACCATTTGACGACCGGGACGGTTACATCTGGCACAACGGTGAATTACAGCCCTGGCGCGGTGTGAAATCCCATGTGCTCAGCCATGCCATGCACTACGCCTCAGCCGTGTTCGAGGGCGAGCGGATATATGGCGGTCAAGTCTTCAAGCTGGAGGAACACACCGAGCGTCTCTTTTATTCGGCCGACGTGCTCGATATGGAAATGCCGTATAGCCGGGACGCCATCAATGAAGCGACATACGAAGCCATTCGCGCCAACAACATATCGGACGGCTACGTCCGGCCCATTGCTTGGCGTGGCAGCGAAATGATGGGTGTGTCGGCCCAGGGCACCAAAATCAATGTGTCCATCGCCGTTTGGCCCTGGCCGTCGTATTTTTCTTTTTCCCCCGAAGCCCGGCAAAAGGGCATCAAACTTGATCTCTCTGAATGGCGCCGGCCTGCGCCCGAAACCGCACCCGTATTCGCCAAGGCGGCGGGTTTGTACATGATTTGCACCTTGTCCAAGCATGCCGCTGAGCGCAAAGGGTTTGACGATGCGCTCCTGCTTGATTGGCGCGGGCAAGTGGCCGAGGCCACAGGCGCCAATATCTTTTTTGTCATTGACGGTGAAATCCACACGCCCACACCCGATTGCTTTCTGGACGGCATCACCAGGCGCACGGTGATGGCGCTGGCCGAAGAACATGGATACCGCGTCATCGAACGGGTGATCATGCCGGAAGAAATGGACAAAGCGGACGAGTGTTTTCTTACGGGCACGGCCGCCGAAGTGACCCCGGTTGGATCTATCGGCGCCTACACATTTGCCCCCGGCGAAGTCTGTCAAAAGCTGGCAGACGCATACGACCGCACCGTCGGCAAGGATGCTGCGGCGGAACCCAGCGCCGCGTAATCATCGTCCTAAACGCTAAGTCTTGTTCCAGCGAGCCGCGCGGTCGTCATCGGACTGGCGGGCTTCGACCCAAACCGTATCGGTGTCCGTTTCTTCCCGTTTCCAAAAGGGCGCCTGAGTTTTGAGCCAATCCATTAGAAATTCACAGGCGGCAAACGCATCTTGCCGGTGGGCAGAAGCGGTGCAGACCAGAACGATGGGATCGCCCGGTGTCATTTTCCCGTAGCGGTGAATGATGAAGACGTCGTCCAGTGACCAGCGCGCTCCGGCGTCTTCGGCGAGCCTGGTCAATTCCTTTTCCGTCATGCCGGCGTAGTGTTCCAGCTCAAGACCGGTAATTGTCGAGTGTTGCCCGTTTTCGCTGGTGGCAAAATCCCGTACCTGGCCGATGAACGTGGCCACGGCACCGGCATTGGCATTGCGGGCAAGAAATCCGTTGATCTCAACGCCCGGATCGAAGGACGTATCTTGAACCCGTATCACCCTATCCTCCGGTGACGGGAGGGAAAAAAGCGATCTCAGCGGCCGACCCCAATGGTGTGTCCATAGGAACGTGTGTTTGATCGAGTGCCGCGCGCACCAACGTCATGTCTTCAAAAGCCGACGCATAAGCCGGGTCTCGGTTTTTCAGCCAGTCGACCAGATCAGCCACGGTCTCAAGGGTCGACGGAAGATCAATGGTTTCCTCTCCCGTCCCGACCTTTTCCTTGATCCATGAGAAATAAAGAATGGTCGTGTCCATCACGGCTTGTCCTGCACAGTATCGGTGGCTGGACTACTGTCTTTCTCAGCCGGTTCCTGCATGTGCTTGAGGCCGGCTTTGAGATAGTCGTATCCGGTGATCAGCGTCAGCAACGCTGCCAGCCACAACCCTACCTCACCAATGGCCTGTGCCGGGATCCAGCTCGGTGCAGCGGACCCGACAATAAGAAAACCAAGGGTGAACATCTGTAACGTTGTTTTCCACTTGGCGAGCTTGGTGACGGGAACACCGACTTGGATTTCCGCAAGAAATTCACGTAATCCGGACACTAACAGTTCGCGCATGAGGATGATGACTGCTGCTGGATAGGTCCAAACAGTCATCCGCTCGAATCCAACCAGCATCAATAAAAGTGCTGCGATGAGCAATTTATCGGCAATTGGGTCGAGAAAGCGGCCCAGGGGTGAGACTTGATTGCTGCGCCGGGCTAAGTATCCATCGAAAAAATCCGTCACCCCGGCGGCCGTAAACAAACCGAGCATTACCCAGCGGGTGGTCGGGCTGTCGAAGTAGAACAGGCCGACCACAACCGGAATGACAAGAATGCGTGACAGTGTGAGGATATTCGGAAGGTTCAGCACATTAACGGTCCGTCTTCGTTTGTCCCAGTTTAGGGCAGATACTCACTGATTGGGGTGGAAGTAATCATATATTCTTTTGGCCAATCCGGAACTGATCCCCTCCACCGCTGATAAGTCCTCAATGCCTGCCTGCGAGACGGCTTTCGCCGACCCGAAGCGGTGCAGCAAAGCGCGTTTTCTGCTTGATCCGATTCCGGGCACCTGGTCAAGCTCGGAGCGACTAATCGACTTAGACCGTTTGGCACGGTGCGTTGAGACGGCAAACCGATGGGCTTCGTCACGCAGGCGCTGCAAAAAATACAAGACCGGGTGCGATGGCGGCAGCATGAATGGGGAACGGTCCGGCATATGAAACTGTTCTCGCCCGGCATTGCGGTCCGGGCCTTTGGAAATGGCGACGATCGGTATGTCTTCTATGCCCAGGTCCGCCAAAATTTGTTGCGCGGCGGACAACTGACCCTTGCCGCCGTCGAGGATGACCAAATCGGGCCAGGTGTTGCTTTCCCGGTCAGGATCTTCTTTCTGAGCGCGTGAAAACCGCCGTGTCATGACCTCGCGCATGGCGCCGTAATCATCTCCCGGGGCAAGGTCGGCCGTCTTGATGTTGAACTTGCGGTAAGCATTTTTTTCAAAACCGGCCGCTCCGCTGACAATCATGGCGCCCACCATGTGAGATCCGGAAATGTGCGAATTGTCGTATATCTCAATCCGTTCCGGTGTTGTGGGCAGATCAACGACATCCGCTACGCCTTCCAAGAGCTTTCGCTGGGCTGCACTTTCCGATAGACGCCGTCCCAGAGCTTCCTTTGCATTCATTGCAGCATGGTCAATCAGCTTGCGTTTGTCTCCGCGGTGAGGCGTATGAATCGCCACACGATGCCCGCTGCGGATGGCCAGGGCTTCCGCCAGCACTCCTTCATTGGGTGGTGCGTGGTTGACGAAAATGGATTTCGGTGCAGCGGTTGAATCATAGAACTGACCGATAAAGGCTTCGATGATCGCGCCATTGTCGTCGTCCGCGCTGTGGGAGGGGAAATAAGCCCGGTTGCCGAAATTCTGTCCTCCTCGGAAGAAGAAAATCTGAATGCAAGATTGACCGCCTATCCGATGCAGGGCGATGACGTCCGTATTGTCGACTGTCTGCAAATTTATGTCTTGATGCCCCTGGACGGTCGTTAGGGCGCGTATGCGGTCCCGCAACCCGGCAGCTTTCTCATATTCCAGGTCAGCGCTGGCCGCTTCCATGCGCCGGGACAGATCTTGCTGTATTTCGCTGCTGTCTCCCTTCAAAAAATCATGAGCCTGCCGGATCAGCTGGTCATAGCTTTCCTCGTCGATTTTATCGACACAGGGCGCACAGCAACGCTTGATCTGATACAGCAGACAAGGCCGCGATCTGTTTTTGAAAACATTGTCGGTACAGGACCGCAACAGAAAGATCTTTTGCAGAGTTGTCAGTGTCCGGTTTACCGCGCCCGCTGACGCAAAAGGACCGAAATACTCATGCGGCGGCTTTCGGGCTCCTCGATGCTTCAAAATGCGCGGGTAGGGGTGGTTACGCGTGACCTTTATGTAAGCAAATGATTTGTCGTCTTTGAGCAGGATGTTGTAATGCGGCTTGAGTTGCTTGACGAGATTGCTCTCAAGCAAAAGCGCTTCCGCTTCCGTATGGGTGGTGATCACCTCCACATGTGCTGTTTCTGTCACCATGCGCTGCAGACGGATCGGCATGCGGTCGATACGGGTATAGGACGTCACTCGTTTTTTGATGTTTTTTGCCTTGCCCACATAAAGCACATCGCCAGAGGCATTTTGCATGCGGTAGACCCCCGGCCGACCGGGCAGGGTCGCTAAGGCTTCGGTGATGACCTTCAGTCCCTTGCCGGGTAACGGCACGTGGTCGTCGTTTGCCTTGGGAACCGTCTCAGCCGTCGTAGCTGATCTTGGGTCTGGTTGGGAGTCCGGTGATTCCATCACTTGGATGTGGCATCCCACTCAATTGGGGTCAACCAAGAGCGAAAAAACGTCTGTGATTTCAGCCCCATAGGGTCCACGCGCTGTGGAAAACTCTGTGGGAATGTCAGCCCCGGCGTGGCCCAGACATTTCGTTGCGTATTCCATGGGTAATTTGCGCCGAAACCCATCACTTCTCCTAACCCTATGTTTTATAAGAAAAATTATGAGTAATGAACGTCCAAACGGGTTCGACGCCGTGACCAAGATCAATCTATCGATTTAGCGAATTTTATCTATATCTGGTGTGCACAACTTGCTTGACTTGATGACCATTCTGGCTCAGAAAACTGATTCGGCAACATCTTATTGAAACAAATCAACGGCCTACGGGTCATGCACCGCGCCGGTCTTCACCGGCAGCGGCGTTCAATTTCGACCCCAACACTCTCCGCATCATCGAACACATCCAGTTTTTCCACCCGGACCCGGGCTGACTGGCAGTCCGGCAATTGCAGACAGGTTTGGGCAATGCGTTCGGCCAAAGTCTCAACCAGATTGATATGCCCGTCGGCAGTAATCCCACGGACCCGAGTGACCACCGCCTCATAGCAGACCACGTTTTCAAGGCGGTCAGCCAAGGCAGAGCCATCGTCACTGACGCCCAGATCGAGATTGATACGAACCCGCTGTTGCTTGCCCTTCTCGTGGGCATGGACGCCGATATTGCACGGCAGCACCAGATCTCTGACAAAGACATGGCGGACGTTTTCTCCCGCATCGGCGATGCGAAGGGGTTCGATAACACGGGATTTTCTCAACTCACTCATCGAACCATTGTCCTCCAACCTGCAGCAGTTAACCAAGATGTTCTCCGCCATCCACCGCAATCATCTGACCGGTGACGGCGCGGGCTTCTAGCAAATAGAGGACGGCTTGCGCAATGTCGATAGGATCGGCGCCGTGACCCAACGGCATGCTTGCCGTCTGTGCTGCGAAATCAGCAGCACTTTGCCGTTTGTTCGGGAGGGTTGGGCCGGGGCCAACGGCATTGACCCGGATCCTGGGCGCTAAGGCTTGGGCAAGCGTCTGGGTCAACGTCCATAAACCAGCCTTACTGACGGTATAAGACATGAAGTCCGATCTCAAATTCCAGACACGCTGATCAATGATGTTGACGATGGCGCCCTGAGCTGAGTCCGGGAGGGCTCTAGCAAAGGCTTGGCTCAAAAGGAGCGGGGCCCGCAGATTGACGGAAATGTGGGCGTCCCACGATTCAACCGTCACCGTATCCCAAAGGTCGGGCTCAAAGATCGATGCGTTGTTGATGAGAGCGCCAACCGGCCCAAAGGTATGCTCCGCTGATGACATCAATTCTGTGCAAGCGTCTGGGTCTCTTAAGTCCGCGGTTACCGGTGTTGCCGTTCCGCCAGCCTTTGTGATCTTTTCGGCCAAGGCGTTTGCTTCACCGGCGGATCCAAAATAATGGATCAATACTTTCCAGCCCTGTGCCGCCAACGTTTCACTGATGCAACCCCCGATCCTCTGGGAGCCGCCGGTGACCAAAGCCGTTTTGGTATCAACAGAAGCCATAACTCTATTTGATCGGACTTACACCAAGGATTCTACGCCAATGTACTGGACGGCAATATAGGCGCTGTACAGAAGCAGGCAGGCGATGCCTTCCCGTCGGGATACAATACTGCCGGTCAGCATAACGGGAACGAGAAGAACCGCTGCCGCCACCATGACCCAAATATCAAAAACCAGAATCTGAGATGCGACGGGTATGTCTGCAACAATGGCCGTCGCCCCCATAACGCCAAAAATATTGAAAATATTGCTGCCCATGACGTTACCGACAACGACGTCGGTATGTTTCTTGACCGCCGCTGCCACAACGGTTGCCAGTTCGGGCAGAGATGTTCCGATGGCAACCATGGTCAAACCGATCACTTCTTCGCTCACCCCTAAATTCCGGGCAATGGTTGTTGCGCCATCAACCAGGAGCTCTGCGCCAGCCGCAACCGCAACCAGACCGCCGAGAACCCATATACAAGCTTTCCACGTAGCAATGATGTCTTCCGCCTTTGCCTCATCCATATCGATGAGGCTCAAGTCGTCGCTGCCATGTTTTTTGCCTTGTATGTAGGAGAAAACGAGAAAGGCTCCCAAACAGGCGAGCATGATGGCGCCGGGAATCCGGGTAAACGTTCCCGAAAAGGCAAAGACGACAAACAAGGCCGTCGCTCCCAGCATAATTGCACTGTCCCGCAAAAAATGATTCCGGTTTGCCGATATGGGAAAGATCAGCGCCGCGGCGCCGATGATGAGAAAAATATTCGCAATATTGCTGCCAACCACATTGCCTACGGCAATGCCGGAAGCGCCGGCAAGCGCAGCTCTTACACAAACAACCAACTCGGGCAGGGAGGTTCCCAGAGCAACGATGGTCAGGCCAACAACCAGGGGCGATATTTCCATTCGGGTGGCGAGAGCGACAGCACCCCGTATGAGAAAATCTGCTCCGCCGCTCAACAAAACAAGACCGACAATCAAATACAGATAGGGAAGAAACGATGACAAGAAAGAACCCTTTACGCCAAAAAGCGAATTGCAAGGTGTGGTACGCGGTCCCGGCTCGATTGGCAAGCGCTCGGCTTTGGCAAAAGAACCGGGCTTTGCCTCATCATCTTCTAAGAGCCTGAAAGCGACTCGACCCGAGGTGATAGCGGTAATGACAAAAGAAAGATCGCCCAGGCACCTTACCGGCCTGGTTAAGGCTGAAACTCAGGGCGCAGCGAGGACCAGTAAAGGCGGTGGCTAGAAGCCGGATTCTGCCCCTTCGAGGCTCCTCTACACTCCCTTCAACGGTTCCATTAGCGGCAAACGCTCGCTCTCAATGGTGGAGTGGCGTATGGTTTACCAAGGCTGATTGGTTCATTTCAGACATACCAAAAAAGGGGACCGTCATGGTCACACACGCCTATGACAAAGCGATGACATTTAACATCGCCCTGTTAACTGCCATCTTTCTCATTGCGGCACCTGCGAATACCTGGGCTATGGGGTCATCAGATCCGGAAGAACTCATCGAAGAAGCGCAAGAGGTCATCGATTCAGGCGACTTCGAAGAAGCGATCTATTTGTTGCAAGACGTACTGTTTGATAATCCGGACAATGCAGATGCTTATAATTTGCTGGCATACAGTCAGCGCAACCTGGATCAAACCGATGTTGCGATGGAAAATTATAAGCGCGCTTTGGAAATCGATCCGGAACACAAAGGCGCGCTCGAGTACCAAGGGGAACTCTTTCTCATGATGGGCGACCGCACATCCGCGGAAGCCAATCTCATCTTGTTGAGCAAGCTTTGTCCCCGTGGCTGCGAAGAGCACGAAACCCTACAGGCTGCGATCGAACGGTTTAAGGACGGAAACGTCAGCTGGATCAAACCTGAAAGAGCGGACTCGCTGTCAGAATAGGGCGGCCTTACTCTTCAGCCTCAACGCGCGCGATGTAGGCTTCTAAAAGACCGACATAATCGGGGACCGGCCTCTGCCAGGCGGATTTTGGTAACAGAGTCGCCTTGTTGCGCTCCAACAGGCGTGCCGGCAAGTATTGGGTGACACTTGACAGAGACGCGCGACCTTTGACGAGGTCTAGGGCTGGCACAATACGGACCGCCCGTCCCGGTAAAGCATCTCCGATTTTTTTTACCGCCACCTCGTCTTCGGTTACGCCATAGCCGGGAACAAGCACGGCCGTGTTGAGTATGTAGAATGTGGTGTAGGTGCAGATACAACCGTCCACGTCGACAACAGGCAGCCGGTCAACCCTTATCCTCTGACCATGGGCATCTTCAGTGCGGTTGAGCCGGACGGCAATGGCATCAAGATCATCACTCCATGGCTTGTTTTTTTGCTCCCCGACAAAAACATGAGCCGGGCCCACATAGACGCAGGCGCGCCTAAGTTCCGTCGCCTCCGCCTCTTTGCCAATGCTTTGGTCAATCCAGATCACACGGCTGACGCCGAGCCACCGGCTCAAGATGTCATAGCCGTCCAGCTTGGAAATGTTGTTGTTGCGGTCGGGATCAAGGGCTGACGTTGCAAGGGCGATCACCGTTCCTGCACCGTCGCAACAGAAGGCCGTTCCTTCCAGAGTAAGGGGTGCCCTAAACCGTCTGATCTCTGTCTCGCCAAGCAGTCGATGGCTAACGGCCATGTCGTTTCGCCAGGCATCGACCTGTCCAGCCCAGCCATCGAACAACCAGTCAACGGCGGCAGACCCGCCTTTACCGTCGACAAGAAACGTGGGGCCGGTGTCCCGTATGCGCGCGGACTCATGGGGGATCACCATAATGTCAACGTTCTCACTGACCCGCGTGCGTACGTCGCCAGCATCGCTTTGATTGACGATGATGGTAATCGGCTCATATTTCCGGACGGAATTAGCGACATCAGCGAGCGCGTTTTTGAAAGGTTCGTCATCCGCTGTGAGACCATGCGAGGATTCCGGCCAAGCCATCCAGGTCCGGGCGTGCCGGCACCACTCCGCAGGCAAATAGAATCCGTCGTCACTGGGGCGGCTGACGGTCTGTTTGGCCTTTGTCATGGATTACTGTTTCCGAAACCCGCTGACCGCCAATCGCAGCACATGTCTTGGCCTTGGTGTCGCATCACGAGTGGTTTCCGTCATTTGATTGTGGCGGACCAAATCCGCCTCCTCCCGGAGTGGCGACGGTAACGGTATCGCCTTCAGCAACGTCCCGTGTGTCGGCAAATGAGAGTTCGATTTCGGTGCTATCCTTTCGTGTAATCCATGTCCGGCCGGCTTGACCGTCTTCACCGCCCATTAAACCGAAAGGCCGAGTGAGCCTGCGGCCAGATAAAATGGAGACGGTCATCGGCGCTCTAAAGCGAATTTGTCGAACCACACCATCTCCGCCCCTGTGCCGGCCGTTCCCGCCGGAGTCCGCCCGTATGCCAAACCGCTCAATGATGACGGGATAACGCCACTCCAAGATCTCTGGATCGGTCAGCCGGGAATTGGTCATATGGGTATGGATCGCACCGGCGCCATCAAACGCGGCACCCGCCCCGCCGCCACCGCAGATGGTCTCATAGTACTGCAGTGTTTCATCGCCGAAGGTGAGATTGTTCATGGTGCCTTGGCTTGCCGCCAAACGACCGAGGGCGCCATACAAAGCGTCACAAATAATCTGTGACGTTTCCACATTGCCAGCGACAACGGCGGCCGGTGCAATGGGGTTGAGCATGGATCCCTCTGGAATAGTGAGCTGTAAAGGCTTTAAGCACCCTTCATTCATGGGAATGTCATCTTCAACGAGGGTGCGAAACACGTACAGAACGGCGGCCCGGCAAATCGCCGACGGGGCATTGAAATTATTAGGCCGTTGCTCAGATGTGCCGGTGAAATCGACGTTTGCCGAACGTGTCTTCTTATCAACCGTTACCGTGACTTTGATCTCGCTGCCGTCGTCCAAAGGGGCGGTGAAGCTTCCGTCGCTCAATGTGTCGATGACCCGTCTGACCGCCTCCTCAGCGTTGTCCTGCACGTGTTGGGTATAGGCCTTAACGCCGATAACGCCGTATTGCTGAACCATCTTGAAAAGTTCAGCCGTCCCTTTTGTGCAGGCGGCCATTTGTGCTTTTAGGTCGGCGACGGACTGATCCACATTGCGGGCGGGATGGGGGCCAGACGTCAGATGCTGACGGAGTTCATCTTCCAAAAACCGTTCTTCCCGCACCAATGGAAGCGTGTCCAGTAACACCCCTTCCTCATCGATTATCCGGCTGTGGGGCGGCATCGACCCCGGTGTAATGCCGCCGATATCGGCGTGATGGCCCCGCGCAGCAACGAAGAACAACCGCTCGTTTGAGTCTTGGTCATACACCGGCGCGATGACCGTGATATCGGGTAGGTGCGTACCCCCATTGTAGGGTGCGTTGGTGACGTAAGCGTCCCCCGGTTTCATGGTATCGCCGTGACGGTTGAGCACGGCTCTGACGCTCTCCCCCATGGAACCAAGATGCACGGGCATGTGGGGTGCATTTGCCACCAAACCGCCCACCGGATCAAAAACCGCACAGGAAAAATCCAACCGCTCTTTAATGTTGACGGAATGGGCGGTGTTCTGAAGCACGGCTCCCATTTGTTCGGCGATGTTCATGAAGAGATTGTTGAAAATCTCGATCCTGACCGGATCTGCCTCCTCTTCCAGATTTTGAAGTGATTGCCGGACGACAAGGCGCGACAGGAGGAGATTATTGTGCGGAGTAATATCTGCACGCCACTCCGGTTCCACCACTGTTGTAGCGTTGGCTTCGATGATGAGAGCCGGGCCTTCTACGTGGTGGCCCGGAGCGAGAGCGTTGCGATCAAACACTGGCGTTATTCTTTCCCGGCCTTGAATGACCATGGTGATCCGGTCCAGGGGCTGTGGTGAGGCTGACGCTATACTTTTTTTACGCGACGTATCATCAATGGGTGCTCCACCTCCTGACGCTTCCACCTCTGCAGCGTCTGCAATGAGACGGGTGTCTTCCTGGAGAAAACCAAAAAGTCTCAAGTGCTCTGCCTGGAAGGCTTCCATCATGTGTTGGACAGAACCCGCCTTCACGCTCAATCCTGTGTCCGACCCTTCATAGCGAACGTAAACCCGTTTCTCCGTCGAAATGTCAGCGTCTTCGAGTCCTTGATGTATCAGAGTGGTCACGGCGTCTTCCGATAGGGCATCCAAGGTTTCGCGAATTTTGCCCAAGGATTCAGATGTCAGCGGTTGTGCGACCGTTCGTTCGCGGATGACACGCAGATCCGCAAGGCCCATGCCGTAAGCGGAAAGCACGCCCGCCAGCGGGTGAATGAGAATTTTTGTCATCGCCAGGGCATCGGCAACACGACAGGCATGTTGTCCGCCGGCGCCACCAAAACAGACAAGCGCATAGTCCGTGATGTCATACCCTCTTTGAACGGAAATGGTTTTGATGGCGTTGGCCATGTTCTCTACTGCCAGGGCCAAAAACCCTTCGGCCAGTTCGGCGGTGGTGAAGGTTTTGTTGAGCGCTTGCTTTACCGTATCGGCCAGCTTGGCAAAGGACTCCGTAACGGCGACGTCATCCAAGGGTTCATCGCCCTTAGGTCCAAAGACATGGGGAAAATAGCGGGGGTCGATCCGGCCCAAGTGAACGTTGCAGTCGGTTATTGTGAGTGGGCCTCCACGCCGGTAGGCCGCCGGACCGGGCTCGGCGCCAGCGCTTTCAGGCCCAACCCGGAACCGAAGTCCATCGAAGAGGCACATGGAGCCACCACCGGCAGCGACGGTGTGGATCTGCATCATCGGTGCACGGATACGCACCCCGGCAATCTTGCTTTCCAATCCCCGTTCGAAGCGGCCATTGAAATGGGAGACATCGGTCGACGTTCCCCCCATATCGAAACCGATGATCCGGTCCAGACCGGCGCGGGCGGCCACCCCAGCCATGCCCACCACGCCGCCAGCCGGCCCGGAGAGAATGGCATCCTTACCCCGGAACAGATGGGCGTCCGTCAAACCGCCATTGGATTGCATGAACAGGAGGTTGGTATCGCTAACGTGGCTCTGAACCATTTGGACATAGCGGCGGAGGATGGGCGAAAGATAGGCGTCAGCCACAGTGGTGTCGCCCCGGCCGATCAGTTTTATCAGTGAAATGACGTCATGAGAGGCCGATATCTGTTCATATCCGACCGCCTTTGCAATCTCGGCGACCTTCTCCTCGTGATCCGGAAACCGGTCCGCATGGAGAAGCACGATGGCGATCGATCTATAGCCGCGTTCAAAGGCATCCTCTAAGTGTTGACGAACAGCAGTTTCGTTCAGCGGCGTGTCCACCGAACCGTCCGCCAATATCCGTTCTTCGATTTCCACCGTATAGGAATGCAGCAACTCGGGACGCTGGATGTTCAGGTCGAACAATTGGGGCCGATCCTGGTTGCCAATAAAAAGGGCTTCGGCAAACCCCCGGGTGATAGCCAGAAGCGTAGGTTCTCCTTTTCGTTCCAAGAGCGCATTTGTGGCCACCGTCATGCCCATCTTAATGGCGTCCACCTGTTCGGCGGGAAAGGAATCATGCTCTCCTAAACCGAGCATTTTTCTCATGCTTTCGACGGCGGCATCGTCATACCGCAGAGGGTTTTCGGAGAGCAATTTGTCGGTTCTGATTTCACCTTCGGGCGTTCGGGCGACTATGTCCGTAAACGTTCCGCCTCGATCGATCCAAAATTGCCAACCCATAACGTCAGAACTCGAACCCTCTTAGTCAGGTCCGCCACCGTTTCACGCCCGTACATCTCGTGCAAGTCATTGTTTGGACTATGAAATTAGTCCCTCGCGCGATACTGCCGCCAGGTCAGATCCAAGGCCACCCCTGTTCCTCCAGTATACGGCCAACATCGGCTATGGCGCCTTTTTCACGTGAGACTCCAAGTGCGGAAAAGAAAGTCAAAATTCCCCATAATTTTGGAGAGACTAAACTTGACGTCGAGGTGCTGGCACATGCCTGCTGTTAGCAGATTGGTCGTGCCATGACGAAAGACGTAACAGCCTTGCTGAACCAAGGTTTGATCAAACTGCAAGCCGGAGAATGGGCAGAGGCTCTTAACGTCTTAGACAACGTGCTAGCGGCCGAACCGTCGCACCCTGACGCGCTGTGGTGGAAGGGCGTGACCTGTTTGCAGTTGGGAGACCCTGAACAGGCCGTTGATTTCATCGAGCAGGCATATTCCGCACGCCCAAACGATGCTGAAATCTGCAACGACTTGGGCATGGCGCTGGAATCTGTACATGAACAGGAGCGGGCTCGTGCCTTCTATGACAAAGCCATGGGACTCGATCCCAAACTTGTCTCCGCTTACGTCAACAGCGCCAGACTGACTTTGGCCAGTGGAGATGCAGAGGCCGCTCTAGACGCCGCCAATACTGCCATCTCAATCGATTCAAACGTGGCCGGAGCTCACAACGTCAAAGGTACGGCCTTAAGGCACCTCGGCCAGCTCGAGGACGCTCTGAAACCATCTCGAAACTTGGGTGAATAGAGGTGAGGTCAGGCAGAGGCAGGGCGACATAGATGGTGCGAAACAGGACTACGATCAGGCGCTCGTTGTGAATCCGGTTTCGGCCACTGCACACTTCAATCGGGGACAACACTGCCTGCTTAAAGAACAATGGACCGAGGGATGGGCCGGATATGGCTGGCGATGGCAGTCGGAGCATTTTGACTCCAAGAAACGTGATCACGGTCTGCCCGTATGGGACGGTGCCTTAGAAGATAACCTCACGCTTCTTATTTGGGGTGAACAGGGCATCGGAGATCAAATTCTCTTTGCAAGTTTACTTGATGAACTCGTAGCTCGGAGTTTGTCTTTTGTCGTTGAAATTGACCCCCGTTTGGTTCCGTTGTTGCAGCGGGGACGGACCGGTTTCACCGTTTATGGCTATGACCGGGTGCCTGAAGAGGTTCTTTCCCGCTGTCAGTCTCAGTTACCAATCGGGTCTCTCGGGGCTTTCCTACGATCCAAACCGGAAGATTTTCCAGGAAACTCAGCTTTTATCGAAGCAGATGCTGAGAGGATCGCAATCCTCAAGCAGACCTACCAAGTCAAGGCAAACGGACGACCAATCGTTGGAGTGGCCTGGCATAGCGCCAACCCCACCTTTGGCGAGGACAAATCCCTTTCCCTGGAGGCGTGGGCGCCCATTCTCAAAACCGGTGATGCCCAGTTCGTCAGTCTTCAGCACGGTGATGTCAAAACCGATGTTGAAGCCGCCTGCAATGCGTTTGGCGTGGAGATCATGATCTATGGGGATATCGATCCCATGACTGATGTGGATCTGGCGGCAGCCCAGATTGCCGCAATGGATTTGGTTATCACCACGTCCAACACGGTCGCTCACCTGTCTGGCGCTCTCGGTCAGGAAACTTGGGTGATGGTGCACAAGGTGCCCGAATGGCGCTGGGGTTTGGAACGCACTGATTCACTTTGGTATCCCAACGTTCGGCTGTTTCGCCAAACTGTCGCCCAGGACTGGTCTGGCCCGGTGACGGACGTGGCCAGCGCTCTCAGAGAGAAGCTGGCGTCTTAGCGGTAGGCGAACTCGTCGGTCGTGGCGATCAAACCCACCAGTTGACGTAACTGAGCTTCAACCAGGTTAGAGGGCGAGTTCTTTTCACCCACATAAGTGAGAATGCCGTTTCTGGTCATGGCGAAATCTATCAACGCATCCATTTTTTCAGCGGACAATTCATATCCGATCATCCGCCCAACCCAATCCTCAACAAGTTCTGTAACAGAATTGGTGGCGAGCGATTCATCCGTCATGGACACGTCAGTGAGGGGCCGATTGAGACCGGTCAAAAGAGCGTTCCACTGCGTCATTGTCGACGTCGAAGACAGCCAGTACCCATCAACATCGGGATGCCCGTCCGGTGCCGGCCATGTGAAAATCTGATCCGGTGTTTTCTTGAGCTTATTGAACATGCTGCGATGAGGTACGACCGTGGCATTCACCGTTCTGAAAAAGGCAATGGTCTTTTCGTACGGCTGGCGCAGTTTTGAAGCGCTGGATCCGATTTCCGGCGACAGCAATATCGTTTCAGTAACTTGTTTGAGCTGATCGGATGCAAATCGGTTGTCCATCCACGTCGTTATGGCGGCGTCAACCACATTCCCCGGAGGATCATCGCCGAAGAGACGCCGGCACATTTTGGTAACGATAAATCCCGCTGTTTCCTCGTGATAGGCCGCCGCATCGATGACCGCCAGTCCTTGCGCCAAATCTGCTGTTAGAGATGACAGATCCTGACCCATAAAGGTACCGGCAGTGGTGTTGTGCATCAGCGGCTCGTAGTGAAATTCACTGGTCACCGGCAACCGGCCGACAAAGCCGCCGATTCTTGAACCCGAGCCCACCGTCCAACCGGACAACGCTTTGGACGCTTCAATAACATCGTCATCGGTAAAGCCATTCGCCAAAGATTTGACCGCCATTGGCATTGCCAGACAGCACCATCATCGTGGTTCCCGAGCCGTGGTCCGTGCCGGTGCTGGCGTTTTCAAAAACGCGCCGGCCAAATTCGGTCATGAACACCAGGGTAATACGGTCCCGGTAATCAACCATATCGTCCCAAAACGCCACCAAGGATTGAGACAATTCGTTGGCGTTGTTACGGAACTCGTTGATCAGATTGTTGTGATGGTCCAGGCCGGGCCCAGAAATTAGATGCGGCGAAACGGCGAATCGGATGCAGCCGGGGTAAAAAAAGAGGGCCGGCTTTTGCCGGCCCTCTAAGCCATTGATTTGACAGACTTTTAGAAGCTGTACTGGGCCGTAAGGCCGAAGTCCCGGCCCCGGGGTTGGTTGAAAAAGAACCCACGCCAGCGTTGGCCGTTGAAAGCCCGCTCGCCGAATTCCGGACGATAGTCGCGGAACCTGAGAATGTTGTTAGCGGTCAGGTCGTTGAGGGCGTTGTTCATGAACAACGTCATCTTCCAGTCGCCTGCATCGATACCGAGGCGCAAATTGAGCCGGTAGAGATCACCCGTATGGGAGAAGTTGCCCACTTCCGTCCAGCGCTTGGACTCCCAGTTGAGATCGGCGGTGAAGAACCAGTCCACATCGGCGGTCAGAGCATCGCGATAGGTAGCCGAACTTGAGACGGTGTGTTTCGGCTGCTTGGGCAGCTGATTACCGCTGGCATTGCCGCCGTTGACAAGGTCCGGATCGTCGGCACCGGTGATCAAAGCGACGTCAGCATCGTTGAAGACCTTGATTTCCGTGTCCGCCAAAGCGTAGCCCACGTTTAGCGTGAGTTGATCTGTTGCTGCCCAGAAGGCTTCCACTTCTCCACCCCAGACTTCTGATTCACCGAGGTTGACAAGAATGGGCGCGGTGGTGGGCGCGTTATTCTCATCAGTGATGGTTATGATTTCTGTCAGCTGCTGGTTAGTCCAGTCGATGTAATAGGCGGAAACGTTTAACGATGCCCGGCCATCGGCCAGGGTATTTTTGGTGCCGATTTCGTAGGTCCAGGCTTTTTCTTCATCCACCGTATCTTGCCCGGCGGCAAACCCAGCGGCCCGGCTCTCCTCGGAAATGTCGGTGCCAAAGAAAAGATCATTGATGTCGCCAGGCTTTTTCCCTTTCGCCACCAAGGCATAGACCATGGAATCATCGTTAAGCTGATAATCAACGGTGAGGCGCGGAGTAAAGCTATTGAATTGCGCCTCGGCTGTAAGACCGGCCGCACCAAGGGTCTCGATTTTGTCTTCGTTGTACCGGCCTTCGACCGCCACGGTTAGCTGATCGCTCACGTCGAACTCCAACTGGCCAAAGACGGCCCAGTTATCGACGGTGTTTTTGTTGAAATCACTGCCATCAGCGGCAAAAGGTGCAGCAAAGGCTGAGAAGGAGCGGTTCCGATCCTTGAATTTCTCATGGTAGTAGTTCACCCCAGCCAAGCCGCGCAGGGCATCCTCCTGCGGTGATGCGACCCTGAATTCCCCAGAATAGTCTTCAAACCGGTCTTCAAAGGCGGCTTGCAGGATACCTAAACCTGAAATAGCGCGATCACGAATGGTGTCGCCATCGAAGGCGGTGTTTTCGTTCTCATCGTTGTAGGAACCGCGGGCCACAATTTCCCAACCGTCCACATCCCACACGGTTTCGGCCAGGAAGCGGTAGGTATCCCGCTGCAAACCCGGTTTAACGCCAGGTACGGTGTTGCCTGTAAAGAAGCCCGTCACACCATCCGTCAGGTCGGGAATATTGAGCATGGCCAGGCGTGGTTTGCCGGTGACCGGATCCGTTGCTTCAATTTCGCCGCAGATATAACCCGGTGAGTTTTCCGTCGCTGTTCCGGCAACTGGTTCGAAACAATTGTGCTCGTCGCGGCCAACGAGCGTGCGGGCATAGTGGCCGTCATCAATGGATTGGAAGCTTCCTTTGAGGGTCACTTCTACGGTGTCGTTCGGTGTGAACAACAATTTCAGACTAATGTCTTGGCTTTTCTCATCACCCAGCTTGGACGTGTCACCACGCTGGGGGCCAACAACTCTCAACGGAGCAAATGGCGAGGGAAACAAACCAACCGTTGGCGGGTCGGGTTCGAGATTGTTGTTCCATTCCCCGCCGTAATAGTCCCAGTTTGCGCCGATGAAGTAATACAATCTGTCTTCAACGAGGGGGCCGCTCAACCAGCCGGACACTTTGTAATCTTCATGGCTGCCAACGCGACCGTTAAATTCACCTTCAAATTCGTCGGACGGGCGTTTGGTGATGTAATTGATGGCACCGGCGAAGGTGGCGCGACCATAAATGGCGGACTGTGGACCGCGCAGCACTTCGATGCGTTCCAGAGAGTCAATGGTGGTCGAAGCTACGGAGTTACTGACGTAAACACCGTCGACAAAGAAAGAGGCATTTCGTCCGCCAAGGATGGAGGATTGTCCACGCACGACCGGCCGGTCAAAGAAGCGGCCGAAGCCCCGGTCCATGGCAAAACCAGGCGTGGCTTCCGCCAGCTCGTGCACATTGTCGATGCCCTTGTCGCGCAATTGGTCGACAGAAAAAGCGGAAATGGAAAGCGGAATATCCTTCAAACTTTCATCCCGCTTACGTGCGGTGACGACAATTTCCTCAATCGCGAGCTGTTGAGCACTTACGGTCACTGGTGCTGCTATGGTCAGCGCCAAGGCGCAGGCTGCTGTTGTTTGTAAGAAAGAAGCGCGCATCTTCATGAATCTACCCCCAATTGGATAATCGGCGCGGCCAATACGTGTGACCTATGCCCAATGGTATTTCCTTTGCGAGCCGAGACTCAGGACATCCCTCGCCTTCATCAAACCTAAAGGTCTGAGACAAAGCAACTTTTCATCCCTTATTGACCGTAAATCAAGGCACCTGTGACGATTCTGCAACGACCTGTCCGTGCCCTTATCGGCCAGGAGCAATGCTCACCATCCATAATCAACATGATTCGGACCGGCGCCTTCAATAGCAATTTCGATGACTATTCTACAAACACTAATGTTGTAACAACTTTGCCACATTTTCTACTATCAAATTAGAAGTGGATGCTAAGTTTGGAGTGTGTATAGGTATCCAATTTCGGAGATCCCAAAGGCAGTGTGAAATTAAGCCGCAAACGCCTTTTCCAGGCTGGGAACGGCATTCATGAGGGTGCGGGTGTAATCGTGTTTGGGGTCGACCAACACCTGTTCTGCCGGACCCTGTTCCACCACCTTGCTCTGATACATGACGGCCACGTAGTCCGAGATATGCCGCACCACGGCGACGTCGTGGGAGATGAACAGATAGGTCAGTCCTAGCTCGTCCTGGAGGTCCAGGAGCAGGTTGAGGATTTGCGCCTGCACGGATACGTCCAGGGCTGATGTGGGCTCATCCAGGACCAGCAGTTTGGGGGTGACGGACAAAGCGCGGCCAATGGCGATGCGTTGCCGCTGGCCGCCGGAAAACTCGTGGGGCAGGCGGTCGATGTGGTCGGGGTCTAAGCCGACCATGTCGCACAGTTTGGCGGCCCGGTCTCGTAGTTGGCTGCGCGACGGAGATTTCCCCACCGTCAAAGGCTCTGTCATGATTTTCCAGACGGCCCATCGTGGATCGAGGGACGACTGAGGGTCTTGAAACACGATTTGAATTTCTCGTCGTGTTTCCGGCTCATGCCCGAGAATGTTTTTCCCTTTGTAGAAAATTTCTCCGTCAGCCAACTGATTAAGGCCGACAACCGCATTGGCCAAAGAGGTTTTGCCGCATCCGGACTCTCCCACCAGTGCAAGAGTCTCGCCTTCTTTGATGTTGACACTGACATGATCGACAGCGGTATGAAACGTGATCGGCCGGCCAAAGAAATTGTAGTCCTTGGGATAGCGGACCGTCGCTTCTTTGAGGTCAAGGATGGTTTGTCCTGTACGGGCGATGCGGTTCACCGGCCGTTTGGGCTCCGCTTCGACGTCTGTGGTGCCGCCTTCGAGCATGGCTGCGGCGACCGTCGCGAGTCGGCTCTTTGGCGGCTTGCCTTCTGGCAGGGAGTTCAGCAAAGCCTTGGTATAGACATGCTGGGGATTGCCGATCACATCTTTGGTCAAACCCTGTTCGACAAACTCACCCTTGTACATGACGTAAACCCGGTTGCAGAGCTGGGCGACCACGGCCAGGTCGTGGGTGATGAGAAGCACAGACGTGCTTGTTGTCTCTGCCCGTTCTTTTAGGAGCGCGAGAATTTGAGCCTGCACCGTGACATCGAGCGCGGTCGTCGGTTCGTCGGCGATGATCATTTTCGGCGAGCAAGAAAACGCCATGGCGATCATGACCCGTTGCCGCATGCCTCCGGAAAGTTCATGGGGGAAGGACTCATACACCCGCCGCGGGTCCGTTATTTTCGTATCTTCCAGGAGTTTCAGCGAAAGCGCTTCAGCTTCTTCTTCGGATATGTCTTTGTGTCTGAGGATAACGCCGTTGATTTGGTCACTGACGCGAAGCACAGGATTGAGCGCCGTCATAGGCTCCTGAAAAATCATCGAGACTTCGCCGCCGCGAATGTACTGAAGCTCCTTTTCCGTCATGCTGCGGACATCGTTGTCGAGCACAGTCACCACGCCAGTCGGCACTCTAATCTTCGTGCGTGGCAGCAACTGCAGAATGTTCATGGCGGTCACCGACTTACCCGAACCGGACTCGCCGACGACACCGACAATCTCTCCCTCACCGATGTCGAGTGAAATTCCCTTGAGCGCTTCGAATGAGCCCGCCTGACTAAGGAATTCGAGACGCAGGTCTTCAATGTGGACAACAGGCTTAACCATGTCTTTACCGCCGTGTTTCCGAAACCAGTGTCATAAACTCAGACGTCAATGCTTGGCCCCTTCTTTCGAGCCAGGCTGGCAATGCCGTCACCGACTAAATTCATAGTGACCACGGCAGTGACGATTGCGCCGGCCGGCACCAGCAACATCCACGGTGCCCGGATCATATATTGACGGCTTTCCGCCAGCATATTGCCCCAGGTGGGTACTCCCAGCGGTGCCCCTAACCCGAGGAAGGAAAGGGCGCTTTCGGCGATCAGCAAGCCGGCAAAGTGGAAGGCAAAAATCACGAATAGACTGGCCCTGACACCGGGCAGTACATGACCGAACATAACCGCCCAGCGGCTGACACCGGCGAGCCGTGAGGCCTGAACATATTCCCTTTGAAACAGGCTCGACGCCTCGGCGAAGACAACACGCATGTAGACGACCCAGGACAATAGTCCGAGGGTCAGCACCAGGGTCATGAACCCCTGTCCAACCACCACGACCACGCAGATCAAAATCACCAGGCCTGGGAACGCCTGTAGGGTGTAAACAAATTGATTGACGGTGATGCGGAGCCATCCCGGTTTCTCGGCGGCCAGCAGCCCCAATGTCGAACCGATGAACAGATTGAGTACGTTCGCGGTCATGGCGCAGGCCATGGACCATTGCAGGCCATCGACCATGCGCGACCACAGATCGCGGCCGAGGTGGTCGCTGCCGAGGATGTAGCCTTCCTGGCCGGGCGGTGTGAAGCGCTTTAGTAGATCGCCCTGCATGGGGTCGTGGGTCTGCAGGAATTGGCCAAAGATGGCGATGACCATGATAATGGTGAACAGCGTAAACGCGATCACGATTTCCAGGTTGGCAACTCGTCCTATCTTTTCCCAATCAAAGGTCTTGCCTTCGCTTCCACCCAACAGGCCGCCAATCCGGCTGACTTTCACCTCGGACATGCTTCAGCTTCCTTTGGTCCGCAATCGCGGATCGAGATATTGGAAACCCAATTCAGTAATTGCATTGACGATAAAGACCAAAATGGCAATGCAAAACGCCAGAGCCTGAACCACCGGGAAGTCGAGTGTCTGAGTGGACTCAATCAGCAGCCAGCCGATGCCGGGCCAAGCGAAAATGGTTTCCGTAATCACCGCGCCACCGACCAAAAATGCGAACTGAGTGCCTATCAGTGCCGCGGCACCGAGGAGGGCGTTGGGCAGGGCATGGCGCCACAACAACGAGCTGCCGGGCGCGCCGCCGGCGCGGGCGGTACGGATGTAATCCTCGCGCATGGCTTCAGCTGTGTTGGCAGCGACCACACGGGTTAAGCTAGGCATGAGAAACCACGCCAGACTGCAGGCCGGTAGGATCCATGTCTTTGACGGGATCAAGAAAATCGGTATGGACCAGTCTTCCGTGATCGCCCAATAAATCACTTCGCCCCACTCCATCCCCAGGGAGGGCAGCCATCTCAAATTGACTGCGAAGACCTGAATAAAGATGAGCGCGCTGACAAAACCGGGCACACCTTGGAAGACGAAAATGATCCCCGACACACCGCGGCGTTCCATTCGCTCAGGTTTAAATCCAAGCCACGCGCCCAACGGGATGGCAATAGTGATTGAAATGGCCATGGCCAGACCGGCAATGAGCAAAGTGGCCGGCAACATGGTCAGCACTTTGCCCATAGCTGGTTCGCCGCTGGCCAGGGATTTGCCAAAATCGCCCTGCAGCAGATTACCCATGTAATTGAGGTATTGGATGATGAGGGGCTTATCCAAACCGTACTGAGCACGGATGGCTTCCAGTTGTTCAGGCGTGGCGTCGTTACCGGCTAATACCAGAGCCGGGTCTCCGGCCAGGCGCAACATAAAGAACAACAGTGTTGTCACCATGAAGAGGAGAACAGCCAGCCGGGTCAGCTGGTGTAAGAAGGGGATGAAAGGTGCAATTAAGGAATCCAGACCATTGTCGGTCTGGACATCCTTAGGGACAGCTTCAGCGGTTGAGCTCATGCCTCTCCTGTTCGTCTTTCTGTTGCCACTCTTGCGGGGCATTTAGGTCAAGCGTCCAAAAGGACACCTGGCCGGCCAGCGTACAGGTTTCCAGCGCGCTGATCGATATCTCAACATAAATCCCATACCGCGGAACGCAAGCGAAAGCGACCGCATTTTGCGGTACTAGGCTCCCTTGGCAGGCTCTTGCCGGTGGTGTATTTCCGGGGCTCTTCTCGGCAGGACGGGTGCCGCATGGTGCGGCCTTAACCCCTGTCCGCCGATGATACGCAGTTGAGGGTTTAAGAATGGCTGTTCGCGTGGCGATGAATGGGTTTGGCCGGATTGGCCGTATGGTGTTTCGCGCTCTGGCAGAGTCCGGACGCCAGGATGTGGAGGTGGTCGCCATCAATGACCTTGGCTCGCCAGAAGCCAATGCGCATTTGTTGCGTTATGACTCCGTACACGGGCCGCTGCACATGGATGTGTCTGTCAGCGGCGATGAGATGAAGGTAGGGAACACCCGCATCAAAGTTCTAGCAGAGCGTGATCCCACGGCCTTACCTTGGGCCGATCTCGACATTGACATCGTGGCGGAATGTACAGGTATTTTCTCTGACCGGGACAAAGCCGCCGTCCATCTCGATGCCGGTGCCAAACGGGTTTTGGTTTCCGCTCCTTCCAAAGGGGCCGACCTGACGGTCGTCTACGGTGTTAACCATGACAAATTAACATCGGACCACCTTGTTGTTTCCAATGCCTCCTGCACCACCAATTGCCTCGCACCCGTCGCTCACGTTTTGAACGAAGTATTCGGCCTTAAACATGGCTACATGACCACCGTGCATGCGTTTACGGGTGATCAGCGAACCGTCGATACCTTGCACTCGGACCTTCGCCGCGCCCGCGCGGCGTCGGTCAGTATGATCCCAACGTCGACGGGAGCCGCCAGGGCTGTCGGCGAGGTCCTTCCTGATCTCAAAGGAAAACTGGACGGCTCCGCAATACGCGTGCCGACACCGAATGTTTCCATGATCGACTTAAAGTGTGTGCTCGATCAAAAGGTTACTGAAGAAGACGTAAACACAGCCATGCATACCGCGGCAAACGGACCGCTTAAAGGTATACTGGCAGTCAACGAGCTGCCGTTGGTGTCCATCGATTTCAATCACAATCCGGCCAGTTCGACCTTTGATGCGACACAAACCAAAGTCATTGAAGATGACTTCGTGCGGGTGCTGTCTTGGTATGACAATGAATGGGGATTTTCAAATCGCATGCTTGATACGCTGGCCACCATGGGTCAATTGATCTGAGGCATCGTCGTGGTGTCATTCCAAACCCTCGATGATATCCAAGTCGACGGGCAACGTGTTCTGGTTCGCGCTGATCTCAACGTTCCACTCAACAAAGGTAAGGTAAGTGATGCCACGCGTCTGGAACGGCTTCTCCCGACGATCAGAGAGCTATCGGACCGTCACGCCCGGGTGATCTTGCTGTCTCATTTCGGTCGGCCGAAGGGCGCGCTCAGTTCCGCTCTGTCTCTGCGGCCAATCGCCAAAGCTCTCGCCGGACTTTTGGAAAAAAAGGTAGCCTTCGCAAAAGATTGTATCGGTCCCAATGCCGAAACCGTTATCAACAACCTTGCTTCCGGTGACATAGCGGGGCTCGAAAACCTCAGATTCCATCCCGAGGAAGAGGCTAACGATCCCACCTTCGCCCGTCAGTTGGCAGAGCTGGGGGATTTGTACGTGAATGACGCGTTTTCCGTCTGTCATCGTGCGCATGCGTCTATCGATCAGCTTGCGCAATTACTTCCCAACGCGGCAGGTCGTCAATTGGAAGAAGAGCTGAACGCGTTGAACCGCGTCCTTGGTGATCCAGCTCGCCCCGTTGCCGCTGTCGTCGGGGGTGCGAAGGTTTCAACCAAGCTGGACGTCCTCGGCCACCTCACTGACAAGGTCGACATGATCATCGTTGGCGGCGGCATGGCCAATACGTTTTTACATGCCCAAGGTATTGAGATTGGCGAATCCCTGTTCGAAGCTGACCTGGTGGAAACAGCTCAATCCATTCTTGTCAAAGCCGAGGCGGCCAAGTGTGACATTGTGTTGCCAGTCGATGCCGTCGTTGCTGATGAGTTGGCAGAGGGCGTTGAGACCCAATCCTGTAAAATCGATTCCATACCTCATCGCAAAAAGATCTTGGATATTGGTGACGAAAGCATTGCCCACCTGACGGCCCGCTTGCAAACCTGCAAAACGCTCGTCTGGAATGGACCTTTGGGCGCCTTTGAGGTGCCGCCGTTCGATGCAGGGACCAACCGCGTAGCAGCGGCGGCGGCGGACTTAACGCAGTCCGGCAATCTGACCTCGGTGGCCGGCGGTGGAGACACAATTGCAGCGCTCAATCACGCCGGTGTGGCGGACCGTTTTTCCTATGTATCATCGGCGGGTGGCGCCTTTCTCGAATGGTTGAAAGGCAAACCTCTGCCGGGCGTTAAAGCTCTCGGTTGAGGACAGTCAGCGCGCCTTATCGGCTTTGTTTCCCCGTTCTGGAACCCGACGCATGAAGGCTTTTCACCGGTTAATGAAGCGTCTGCTTTCTTGGTCTTCCAAACGGAGGGATTTGGCCCATCAGATCAATGACGTGGGCGTTACATTGGCTCGTCAAGGCCGAATTGACGACGCAATCGTCAACTTTACCGCGGCCATTGATCTCAATCCCAATGAAGCCGGTTACTGGGTCAATCTTGGCAACGCCCTGCAAAACTCGGGCAAAGCAGAAGACGCATGCAGAAGCTACGAGAAGGGGAGTAAATGCAAGAATGCGTCCGCTGTTCTCTACGATAGTTGGGGGTTGGCTTTGGCGTCCCTCGATCGACTGACGGACTCTCTTGCTGCCCATAAAAAAGCCCTGGCCCTTGATCCGGAATTTAGCGGGGTGCTCACCAATCTTGGCAATACCTATCGAGTGATGGGGCGCTTAACCGATGCGCTCATGAATTTGGACGCGGCGATCGCTAAAACGCTGCGCGACCGCTACATCGCAGGTGCCCGGCTATATACGCTCAATTTTATTCCGTCCCTCACAGCCGAAGAAATCGCTGCCGAACACAAGAAGTGGCCCGGCGCGGACATCGAGGCCAATGTCAACTTTCCCAACAGCAAAGATCCAGCGCGCCTTCTTAAAGTTGGCTATGTTTCATCTGATTTTAGAATGCATGCATGCGCAAATTTTTTGCTTCCCCTGTTTCAACACCACAACAGAGATAGAGTGCATATCACTGGATTTGGAGCCATTGCACGGCCTGACAGGATTAC
This sequence comes from Rhodospirillaceae bacterium, assembly GCA_965207985.1. Lineage (GTDB taxonomy): Bacteria > Pseudomonadota > Alphaproteobacteria > Rhodospirillales > Rhodospirillaceae > CBDBND01. The sequence continues at coordinate 529,709 of CBDBND010000035.1, forward strand.
TAAAAAATTCAAAGACACAGCGGACGACTGGATTGATATATCCTCGATGACTGAATCCGCGTTCGTTGACTCCGTTCGAACCCGCGAGATTGACATTCTTGTTGAATGTGGCGGCCATACCACAAGCTCGAAACTTGGATCTTTCACCCACCGACCCGCGCCCGTTCAAGTCTCCTGGCTGGGGTATCCCAACACGACCGGGTTGACGGCGATTGATTACCGGCTGACGGACCGGGTGGCGACACCACCCGACATGGCGGATCTCTTTACCGAAGAATTCAGTTTTTTGGCGGATGGTTTCCACACGTACCGGCCACTTTCGGAAACGCCCAAAGTAATGCCGCCGCCTGTCTTAGCCAAAGGTCACATTACCTTTGGTGCCATACACAATCTCGCAAAAATCTCAGAACCCACATTGACATTATATGCTGCCGTGCTCAAAGAGGTTCCTGAAAGCCGGCTGTTTGTCAAAGCCAAGTCGCTTACAGATGAGGCCGTTCTCGCCTCCTTCAAGGATCGGTGCGAAAAGGTCGGCATAGACCTGTCTCGACTTACCGTTCATCCCTGGTCGACGGCCTATGAAATCATTTTCAATGACTTGCAAAACGTCGATATCGAATTGGATGCAACACCGTACAACGGCACCACATCCACCTGTGACGCGCTATGGATGGGTATACCCGTTGTCACGTTGTGCGGTGACCGGCCGTCCGCGCGTGTTGGTGCCAGTTTGCTCACGCAGGTCGGTCATCCAGAGTGGATTGCGCAAACCGATACGGAGTACGTCCGCATAGCAAAACGGCTCGCCAGTGATCGACAGTCGCTAGCGAAGATCCGTGAAACTTTGCGATCAGACCTGTTGAATTCCACGTTGGGCAATGCCGCCAAATTCGCTGAGTCTATTGAAAACGCGTACCGGTCCATGTGGCAGGACTGGTGTGAGTCCCATGCCGATTAAGAATGGCTCATATGACGGTGCATCGTTGGAAAGATAGTCTGAAGACATGAAAGCTTTTCGTCATTTCTTAGGCCGTCTTATGGCTCTTTCTTCGTCACAACGGGCGTTGGCAAGCCAAGTGAATGATGTTGGCGTCAACTTGGCCGAAATGGGTTTGCTTAATGAAGCAGTCATAAACTTTACCACGGCCACAGCCCTTAATCCTGGAAGTGCCACGTATTGGCTTAATCTTGGTAATACCTATCGTGGACTCGGAAAATATGAAAAAGCCTGCAAATGCTTTGAGAGCGGCGGCGGACTTAAAGACACATCCGCCGCTTTTTATAATTGTTGGGGTTTAGCCTTATTTTCTCTCCCGCGTTTTACTGACGCGATCAAGATGTACAAAAAAGCGATCTCCCTGGATCCAAGCTTTGCACACGCTTTAATGCATCTAGGCAACGCATACCGACAAATAGGATGGCCGGACGATGCTCTGGCGCAATTAGAGGCCGCAGCTCACTTGATGCCGCACGACCAACTTGTAGCGCGCTCACGATTGTACAATTTGAATTTAATGCCGTCATTGACGGCTGAAGAAATAGCCCAAGCGCATCGGTCGTGGCCCGGTTCTGATATCAATCCTGATATTCAGTTCGATTGTTCAAGAGATCCAAACCGGCGTTTGAGAATCGGCTACGTATCGTCGGACTTTAAAATGCACTCCTGTGCAAAGTTCATGTTTCCCTTGTTTGAAAATCACAATAGGGAAAAATTCCACATTACGGCATTTTCGGGTGTCCGGTTTACAGATGAAATAACACAAAAGTTTTCTGATATCGTCGACCACTGGTGCAACGTAGAACCGCTGAGCGATCAAGAATTCATTGAAACGGTACGATCACAAAATATCGATATTCTCGTGGATTGCGCGGGGCACACTACGGGTTCGCGGTTGCCTTGCTTTGCTCATCGGCTGGCGCCCATTCAGGTTTCGTGGCTTGGATACCCAAATACCACCGGGCTCAAATCCATGGACTATCATTTGAGCGACGAGGTCAAGACGCCGCCAGGAATGCAGTCTTTATTTACGGAACGACTGTGGTATTTGCCGGAAGGCTTTCATACCTATGACCCACTTGTCGACACGCCGCCGGTCGCATCTCCACCCTCCGTCAGTCGGAAATACATTACCTTTGGCGCCTCCCATAATCCGGCCAAGATAACAACGCCGTCCCTCAAATTATGGGCGACCATTCTCGATGCTGTGCCAAAGAGCCGTTTACACATCAAAGCGCGTGCTTTTGAGGACACACAGGTCAAGTCGGACTTCAAAGACCGCTTTAAAAGCATCGGCTTGGATATATCCCGCGTATCGATGCGTCCTTGGTCTCAACCTTACGATAAAGCTTTCTCAGACTTAAATGAGATCGACGTCGTCTTGGATGCAACCCCTTACAACGGCACGACAACATCGTGTGAGGCGTTATGGATGGGAGTGCCTGTCGTGACACTGTGCGGCGACCGGCCGTCTGGCCGGATCGGCGCCAGCCTTCTTACCCAGATCGGCCATCCTGAATGGATTGCCCGTTCAGACGAGGAATATGTTCAAGTTGCCTGTAATCTTGCCGGTGACAAAGAAAAGTTGGCCCATATCAGGCAGGCGCTTCGCCAAGACGTGCAGAACTCGGCCCTTGGAAATGCCTTATGGTTTACAAAAACTGTGGAAAACGCGTACCGGTCCATGTGGCAGGACTGGTGTGACTCTCACACCAAATAATCGCTGTTAGGATCTTTCTTGCAGTCGGCCCATGCCGAGAAATTTCTCCCGTCTCCGGGCGCGTAATTGTCCGCCTTCCACGGTCAGCAGATCCTGTAAGTGTTTCGCGATGGCATCGCTGACGCTGGCAAAGACTTCATCATGATTGCGATGTGCGCCACCCACAGGTTCCGCAATGACTCCGTCAATCACACCTAAGGCGTCAAGGTCTTGCGCTGTCAATTTGAGAGCCTCGGCGGCCGTCTTTGCCTGGTCTCCATCGCGCCAAAGAATGGACGCGCATCCCTCAGGCGAGATCACTGAATAAATGGAATGCTCCAACATGAGGACAACATTGGCTGCCGCCAACGCAATAGCGCCGCCAGATCCGCCTTCGCCGATGACAACGGAAACGAACGGTACGCGCAAATCAAGACAGGTCTCAATGGATCGGGCGATGGCTTCGGCCTGTCCGCGTTCCTCTGCGCCGACGCCGGGATAAGCACCGGCCGTATCGACGAAGGTAAGGACGGGAACTGAAAACCGGTCCGCCAGCTGCATAAGCCGCCGGGCTTTCCGGTATCCTTCCGGACGGGCCATGCCAAAGTTATGTTTAAGCCGCGTTTCCATGTCGCGGCCTTTTTCCTGTCCGATCACCATGACGGATCGGCCTTGAAACCGGCCGAGGCCGCCGACAATGGCCGTGTCGTCCGAGTAGCTGCGGTCGCCGGCGAGAGACACGAAGTCGGTTATCAGCGCCTCAATATAGTCAAGACAATGGGGTCTATCTGGATGACGCGCCACCAACGTCTTTTGCCAAGGCGTGAGCTTGGCATAGGTAGATCTTAAGTCCTTATCCACCTTGCCCTGAAGGCGCGACACTTCCTCGGCAATGTTGATGCCGTCAGCGTCACTCATGTGACGCAGTTCGGCAATCTTGCCCTCAATTTCGGCGATGGGTTTTTCGAATTCTAGAAAGTGCATGACAGGTGTTGTCTAGCCCTTTTCCCCGCAACGGCGCGCATCCTTGTGATGCGGACCATCTCTGTCAACTATAACACGGTGATCAGCCGGTCTTAAGTTGAGGAAAAGGGGTATGAAGCCCAGCCAAAATAGCTTCGTAATCAGTCTCTCCGTCCGGTGTCAGCACGCCGTGACGAATGGCAAAGTCCAAAATGACAAGAGAAACGTTGAATTTGAACGACTCTCCTTGGTCGATCAGGGATAAGGCTTCGCTCAGCGGCACCAGCGTAAATCCGGCGATTTCTCCATCTTGATTGACAGGCCGAAAGTCGTCGGGAACTTCCAGGTCAAAACAGAACAACGTATCCGGCTTAAGACCACGCTCGCCTTCAAAACAGTAACTCACCGTCCCCACCGGGCGAGCATGCCGGGCCAGCTGTTCAGGAACGCTTGCCTCTTCACTGCATTCTTTCATCAAGTTGTCAAACACGGTTATGCCAGCCGGCTGACCTCCGGCCACCATGTTGTCCAGTTTTCCAGGTGCGACACGGTTACTTTCGCTTCTTCGGCCCAGCCATAAATGGATCCCGTCGGAACAGCGGACGAAACCGTTGAGATGCACGCCATAGGCCCTTACGCCGAACAAGGAGACAAGAGCCCGATCGAGCCTGAACAGGTCCGGCGCTTTCCACGAAGACCGAACGGGATAAATTTCTCCCCGCAGTCTTGGCATCCATGATTGACCAGACCAACTCTTGGCCACTTCGGCAACAGCGTCTGTATGGTGTTCGGCTGATCGCAACGGGTCACAAAATCCGACACGACCGTCCTCAATGGTGAATACGGCGGGTGCCTCGGCCAAGACACCTAAGAATGAATGGCCAATCCAGCCAATAGTTTGATCGTCGACGACAAAAGGACGATAGGTCGATAAATCGTACCTGTTGCACGCCGCAACCCTGTCGAGAAAGCTCATTTCAAGAGGCCCTTTGGTCTATGGCGGCGCTGTGCTTGGTCCCGTATAGTAGGGTTCTATGACACGAGAGTGTGCCACTTCCACCTAGAACATCCGATACGGACCTTTCGATCATCATGGAAAATTCGATAAAAGCGGCCTTGCGGTGGAGTGTCTTTGTCCTTGCTGTCGCGGCGACCACGGCCTGGGTGGTGTTGAGTTTCACCTATCTCAACCGGCTTGGATGGGACGGAATCCTGTCTCTGGAGCCGGGTGCCCTGGCGGCAACCCTGGCCGCAGTAGCAGGACCTCCGGCTGCGCTATGGCTGGTTTTGGTGGTTATTGCCCAACAGCATGAACTGGGATTGCTGCGCAAAGCCGTTTTTGACCTGGGGCTTGCTGTCCGGCGGGGCCAGGATCAGGCGGAAATCAACAGCCGTACACTGATTGAACTGACTTCGGCCACGGCTCGGAGTGCGGCAAAAGACTCCGTGCATATCGCGCTCGATGATCTGGCTTCTCATGCGGCTGTAGTGGCGGAACGTCTCGGCGTGTTGGACGGCGAGAGTTTGGATCTGGCGTGGGTCCGTCATGGAGCTGGAGATCGGTGGGCTTTGATCCGTCCTTTCATCATTCGGGCCGGTCAGGAAAGTGATTTTACCGACCGGCTTAAAGCGGCGCTCGATCAAGACGGACTGGCAAAAATGGCTGCGGCCGCGTTCGTGCGCCGTCTCGAATCTTTGCGGCAGGACCACATTGGAACCGGGGATCAAAAACTACTGTCCCAAATTCTAGAAGACGGACCGCTGGCTCAAATTGAACGGTTGTTTGGACTTCCCACCCCGACACCCGAAACCGCTGGTCCATCGGATAGCGAGAGTGCGCCGTCGGAGGACTCTGAACCAGCGTCTGATACAAGCGACGCGCCGACCTTGGCTGATCGTCTTGGACCTCAACCAACACTGTTTCCCGCGGGCTCACAAACGGGTTGAGCCAATTGGCTCAACGGTGAGGAGAGCATGCTGAAAGCGTTGTTCGGTAAGAAAAAACGCAGCGGCAAATCCGTCAATGAGGTGCGTGGCCGCAAAGGCGCGAAGTCAAAAAAACCACCGACCGGTCCGGAACCAGGTTTGGAGGCGCGGATTCAGGCGCGCAGGGCGAAAACGAAGCGTATGGCCGATATACGCGCTCAAATGGCCAAAGCCGGGCATTTTGAACGACCTGACATCGCAGGCGCCGTTGACGTGGCGAAGTCCGTGACTGCTGAAGAGGGTGGGGAAGACCAGGCGGTCGTCATAGAGCGTGCCCTGCGCCTCAAAGGCTCGGCCCGGGTCATCGATGAGACCCTGGCGCATCCCAGTTGGCGCTATGTCGCCTTGGCCATTGTCCGGGGTCTCCTGGAAGAGCGGGAACGGGAGCCAAAAAAGGGCTCGGGAACAGGCCCAAAAGCGCAGAAAACAGCCCGTAAAGGCTGAAGAGTAGGGCTCTCCATCCTTGACGGATGCCAGGTCCACCGCTACAAACCCGCCTTCGTTCAGGCCTGAGGGCTAGTACAAAGGAGGTCGCCATGGCGCGACGCTGTGCCGTAAGCGGCAAGGGTGTGTTGACCGGCAACAATGTCAGCCATGCCCACAACAAAACGCGGCGCCGTTTTCTGCCCAATTTACAGGTGATTTCTCTGTTTAGCGAAATCCTGGACAAACCGGTGCGCTTGCGCATCGCCGCTAGTACCCTCCGCACCATCGAGAAGCGGGGCGGGTTGGATGCTTATCTATTGTCGACACAGGACAAATCTCTCGGCCAGGACGCGGTTAAAATCAAACGGCAGATCAAGAAAGCGCAAGCCAAAGCGGCTTAAATGTCGGTTTAATAAAGAAACGCCAAGGCCCGCACTGCGGGCCTTTATTTATGCGGCCATCATATCCAAAACGTTCACCACCCAAAGACCGATAAGCAGAAACCCGCCAGCAAAAAAAGCATATGCGCGCCATCTGACATTATTGCTGGTCAAGTGGATGGCGCTCTGGACCACTCGAATTCCGGCAAAACCCCAGGCGAACATTAAAGCTGCTTGACTGACCGGCCCCAACAGAGCGGCTACGATGCAGCCCAGATGAAAAAGAACCGGGGTCTCAAAAAGGTTGGTGTAATGCCGTGTCATCCCCTGGCGCGGCATTGTCAGACTAAATTAATTTGTTAGTCTAGTGAGGTGAGTTTTCGCCGTTCTGAACTGCGCCTTGCTTGGTCAATTCCAAGCGAACCAATGTTTTAGTGCCTAAACCCAGGAAACTAGGGCCCAAGAGAGTTGACCTTAACCAGTTACTCTGACAATGCCCTCCGAGTGGACAAGCCTGATTAAAAACGCTCTCGCTTTGGAGTGCTTGTGCCAACACCATACACATTGGCTCGGGATCGGCTCAATACCTTAGTTTCAATCCGCTTTTCATAGAGCTGCAACGAGGAATAAATGGTCCAGGTGAAGTTGCGCCTCTTTTGGCAATTACTGGTTTATGCAGCGTATTCGGTTGCTACAGGTGCCACCTATTGGGCCGGTTTTGTAGGGTGTGCATTTGCCAAGGAGGGCCCCAGCCCAATCCCGGCAGATTCCGTGACTGGGTCGCCAGACTCCTCAGAGGGCACCGTCGTCACTTACGGCCCGTCCTATTTCGAGTCCTTCAATGTTGTGTCGGCCCTGGACATGCTGCGCCGTATTCCTGGCATCCAGGACCTTCTGGAGGGGAGCGGATTTGGATTTGGCTCGCAGGTCCAGCGCGGGTTCGGTAACACGGGCTCGCCAATTCTCTTTAACGGTCGGCGTCTATCGGGCAAAGCGAACGATCCCTTGGATGCGTTGGAGCGCCTCCAGGCGACGCAGGTGGTCCGCGTTGAAGTCATTCGCGGGTCCGTGCCGGGTTTGGACATCCGCATCGGCAACGAAGGCACGCTGGTCAACGTGGTCCTGGAAGACACCCTGACCTCAAGCTTTGGTTCGTGGGAAGCGGGCATTGAATACTTCACCCGAGGGCATTTTCGGGGGCTGGGAAAACTGGCCTACGCCGGTGACGTCGGCCCTTTGAGCTACACATTGTCCGCAGAGATCTCTCCCCGGGAAATGACCCGCTACACCGACGATACTTTTGTCTTGCCGCCCAGTGAGGAACCCTTTGGCCGCATCCGTCTTATCAACAGAACTAGGGGCAACAACTATACAGGTGCGGCAAGTCTTACTTATGCATTTGACAATGGTGACATAGCTAACCTCAACGGCCTTATCTCGGATGAGAACCGGATTAACACGCAGCCGCTCAGCAGTTTCACCATCCTGTCGCCGGGTAATGAAGTGTTTACCGGCAGCTCAATTTTGTCCCGTGACCAAGCCGGTGACCTGGAATGGGAAATCGGAGGTGATTACGAACACCGTTTTGACGATGGCGACAGTTGGCGGGCGTTGTTCGTGGTTACCTCCGACAAGAGTCCCTTGGACATCAACTTTTTCAGCACCGCCCCGAGCGAACCGCAAATCCAGACTTTAAAACAACTGGTCAAGGCGGACCGCAGCGAACGCATCTTGCGCGGCTATTACAATTGGGCGATCGCTGAGGGCCATGCCCTGGAAGTGGGCGGCGAAGTTGCCTTGAACAAGCTGGATCAGAACAACCAGCAATTCACCGAAGTCGACGGGACTCTGGTGCCGATAGACCTGTTCAATTCGGACTCCAAAGTGTCGGAAACACGGCTGGAGTCCTTCACCCGGCACTCGTGGCAAATCTCTCCGACGCTTTATACGGAAGCCGCTGTGGACACCGAGTACTCCCGCCTCAAGCAGCGCGGCTCCGATGTCAGTACCACGCGTTCGTTCTTTTTCGTCAAACCGCGCTTGGACCTGCGTTACGACCTCAGTCCCGGCATACAGCTGCGCGGCCGGGTGTTGCGTGACATCAGTCAGCTCGATTTTTCAAACTTCGTCTCGACCATTAACACCAACGACGTACGCGTGGGTGTCATACAGGCGGGCAATCCGGATCTGGTGCCGGAAAAAACCTGGACGTTTGAAGTGACCGGTGAATACCGGCTGCCTAACGATCAGGGTGTACTAACCTTGCGCACGTTCTACGACGACATTACCGACAACATTGATAAGATTCTGATCATCCCGGAGGTGGCCGGCGAAGGGAACATTGGCAGTGCTTATCAATATGGGGCGGAGCTTAAGGTCGGTATCCGTTTGGATGGCCTTGGTCTGGAGGGTGCTTCCGTTGACGCCAATGGCCTATTGCAGGACTCCTCGGTTACGGATTCTTTCACGGGTGAAAAACGGCCCTTGCAATCCTTCCGCAATTGGGAATGGTCGGTGAGCTACCGTCATGATACGCAATGGCGTAACTTATCCTATGGTGCCTCTATTGAAGGCAACGATGCCCGTTTCGGCTCCGATATCGATTTTACGCAGCAGTTCAAATTCAGAACGGACTGGACTTTGTTTGCCGAAATACCGCTCTTCGGGCTGACCTTCCGGCTGGAAATAGAAGAGGACCCCCGCGTGGTCACCCGTGACCGTCTGCAGTTTGTCGGCAACCGCGCCAACAACAACATTCTCCGCCGGGAGTTGCGCTTTGATACCTTTGATACGCAGGTGAATTTTATTGTGAAAGGCACGTTCTAAATATCGTCAATGGAATTTTTCGAAGTAACAGACGAGGAGAATCACAATGCCTTATGAAAACAAAGGACTGTCACGACGAGCCATTGGCCAGGCAACGCTCTTCGGCACTGCTTACATGTCTCTTCTTCATAAAAATAGCAGCACTGCTCACGCCAACGTTTCTCCGCCCACTCGCATGAAGCGTGGATACGCCGATGGACCTTACGGTCAGGTTCGCCACGCGTTTTGGCAGTCTTATGCTCGTTCGTGTGGACGGTATTCTCGAAAACAATTGGACCGCCGAAGAAACACCGGTGACCTTGTATCCGGAACACAAACCGTATTTACCTGACGATTTGACAGCCATTGGATGTTCGAACTGACCGCCGCCGCCTACAACCTGGTCAGGCTCCCCAAGCTGCTGGCGGAGCCCGTGCCATGACGGCACCGATGGCCTGCCAGCTGATCGGCCGGTGGCGGATCGTCGAGGCCAACCTGTGGGACCGCGGCTATCTCGACCTCGACGGGCCCGCCGTGCTGGTCATTCGCGAAGATGGTCACGGCGAGATCGCCTTCGGCGCTCTGAACGCCAGCCTCGACCTGGAATACGGCCGATCCATCGTGTTCTTCACCAATGCGATCATGCTCCTTTCAAGCGTGACCCGCGTGGTCTTGCGGTCATCGGGTAGGATTTCCGCTATTCCTCCGCGCTTCTGACTCTTTGCCGGCGCCGTCCGTTCGCGGGTGGATTTGGCTCACCCGCTAGGTCGATGGCGATTTCCCCATCCGCATAAGAACCGTCACTCTGTGGCCGCATCAAGATATTTCCCGCTCCGCCAATTGCTGACATGAGCTGCCACGGCTGCGCACGGATACGCTGGAGTGCGATTTAACCTATGCAATGACCTATCGGCGTTTCTTGACGCAGGCGGCTTTCCCTTGCAAACAGCATCCATGACCCGTTATTTCATCGAAAGGGACGGAGTAATGAACGACGGAACAAAAATCCGCCTTTCCTCCGTTGAGAAAGCGGTTGCCAATGACAACGGCACACTGGAGGCACGGCTTGAAACTGCCGTGCTGACCCTCACCCGTCTCATCGGACGTTAGATCGCCCGTGAGGAACATGAGCGGCGCGAGGCCGCCAACGACAACGGTCTTGCGGGAAGACCGGCCAGAAATAGGAGTCCGACCAAATGACACCCCGTGCCGCGCTCTACGCCCGCTATTCATCGGACCTGCAACGGGAGACCTCTATCGAGGATCAGTTCCGGGTCTGCCGCGAGCGCGCAGAACGCGAGGGCTGGAAGATCGCGGGCACCTACAAGGATTCTGCCATCTCGGGCGGCAGCATGATCCTGCGTCCGGGCATCCAGGCGCTGCTGGAGGACGCGCGGCGGAGAATGTTCGAGATCCTGGTTGCCGAGGCGCTGGACCGGGTGAGCCGCGATCAGGCCGACGTGGCGACGCTCTACAAGCACCTGCGTTTCGCCGGGGTGACGGTGGTGACGCTGGCCGAGGGCGAGATCAGCGAGCTCCATGTCGGGCTCAAGGGGACGATGAACGCGCTGTTCCTGAAGGACCTCGCGGCGAAGACCCACCGGGGTCTCAGGGGACGGGTCGAGCAAGGCCGCTCGGGCGGCGGCCTCTGTTATGGCTACGACATGGTGAAGTCGTTCGACGGCTCGGGCGATCCGATACGCGGCGGACGGACGGTCAACGAAACCGAAGCCGAAACCGTGCGCCGGGTGTTCCGGGAGTTCGCTTCCGGCGCCAGCCCTCGGGTGATCGCGAGGCGGCTGAACGGGGAAGGCGTCCCCGGCCCCTCGGGCAGGCTCTGGACCGATTCCACCATCCGGGGCCACGCCAAGCGGGGCACCGGCCTGATCAACAACGAACTCTACATCGGCCGGCTGGTCTGGAACCGCCTGCGCTACGTCAAGAACCCGGAGACGGGCAAGCGGGTCTCGCGGATCAACCCGCCGGAGGAGTGGATTGTCGCGGAAGTGCCCGAGCTCCGCATCGTCGACGACGCGCTGTGGAAGGCGGTCAAGGACCGCCAAGGGGAGATCACGGAGCAATACGCCACCGTCATTGAGGCAACGCAGAGCGCGCGGGCCAACCGGCTGAACGGCGCCCACCGGCCCCGCCACCTGCTCTCGGGCCTGCTTGAGTGCGGCGTCTGCGGCGGCCCCTACTCCATGCGCGGCCAGGACTGCTACGGCTGCTCCAGCCACATCATGACCGGCACATGCTCGAACGGCACCTGCGAGGTGATCGAATGCTCACCGGCAATATCGCCGATTTCGCCCGCAGTGTGCGCACTTTCTCCGGTCAGCCTAAAGCCTTATCCGGGAATCAGGGAAAATGAGCCCGTTTCGCAACAGTCCTTGTGTTAAATTGCGTCTTGACCATAACCCAGGAGTCAAAGCCGACATGATTCATATCCTTTTGGGGTCAAGAGGCAAATGGCCCCAAACTCTAGCGGCGGCCATAGCTGCAACTGGCATGACTGCGGCGGCGTGGGCTCAGACCCCACAGGTGGCAACCGGTGCAATCGAAGAAATTGTCGTAACCTCCACCAAGCGCAGCGCTCGAATTCAAGACGTGCCATTCTCCGTTGCGGTGAAAACGGGTGAGGAGATCAAGCGGATCGGCGCCAGCACCATTGAAGATCTGTCACGTGGCTTCGCCAGCGTAAGCGTACAAAATCTCGGTCCGGGGCAAAGCCAAGTGGCTATGCGCGGGGTTTCCGCCGGACAAATCGTTCGTGATCAGCCGGGGGTCAAGGAACAGGTGGGCATCTACATGGACGATTCGGTGGTGTCGCTGTCCCTGTTCACGCCTGACTTTGACCTGTTTGACCTTAATCGGGTCGAGATTCTTAGAGGACCACAGGGAACACTCTATGGCGCTGGGTCGGTGGGTGGCACGATCCGCTACATCACCAATCAACCTGAATTGAGACAAAATTACGGTCTCGTAGAAGCGGAGTTTAACTCGGTCACAGACGGTGATTTTGGTTGGCATACCAAGGGCATGGCCAATATTGCGCTCTCCGATAACAGCGCTTTGCGTTTGGTCGGATACACAACGGAATACGGCGGCTATATTGATGCCCTTTCCGAAAACGGAACACGGCAGGACGATGTCAATACGGGAACCCGCCAGGGTGTCCGGGCATCTCTGTTGAGGGACCTCAATGACCGCGTATCACTGTTGCCAAGACTCATCTACCAGAAAGTAAAGACCGATGGTTTCAACCGTGAAGAGGTCTTCAATCTGTTCGCTAACCCTTACACAAAAACGCGACCAGCAATACAACTTGACGATAGGCAGCAGTACTTGTTGCTTGACGAAAAATTTGAAGACGAAACCTTGTTGCTGGATCTCAAGATCAACGCCGGCTTCAAGGGGTTCGAGATCAGTTCCATATCGACCTTCATAAGGCGCGATCTGCTCGCGAGCCGGGATGCTTCCGCCCTGACGGGAAGTGTGTCGGTGGATCTGGGGTTTCCGGAACAACAGGTGGCGAGACCGTCGAATTTGCGCGATACAACGGAGCTTGATCAGTTTACGCAAGAGATACATTTGACCTCGACGCATGAGTCCCCGCTACAATGGCTTGTTGGAATGTTCTATTCAGACCAACAGAGAAACTACGCGCAACGCCTACCGACTCCCGGCTATGACGCGGTCGTCGATTCTGTGCTTGGCCCCGGCGTTTCGGCTGGAGCCATGAATGACTATCCGCTCATGGATAGCCCCTATAACTCAGACCTGTCCTACGACATCTCGCAGATTGCGGTTTTTGGAGAATTAAGCTACGCCCTGAACGAGCGTTTGGATTTGACCCTTGGAACTCGATGGTACGATTGGGAGGAGGAGCGCACCTTCTATTCCGGTGGACTGTTCTCAAATGGCGACCTGCAGACCGACAGCACTAAGTCCAATGGCTTTAGCCCGCGCCTGCTCGCCCGCTTCCGTGTTAATGAAAATCTGACTTGGAATGCCCAAGCATCGCGTGGATTCCGCCAAGGGGGGGTCAACGATCCCTTGAACGCGAGCCTTTGTACCGGATCGGATCTTGCTAACTTTGGCAGTTTCCAAGCCTATGATGACGAATCCATATGGAACTACGAGACCGGCTTCAAATCGGAATGGGGCAGGGGCGTACGCTTAAACGCCGCCGCGTTCCACGCGGAGATTAGGAATTTGCAGGTCACCTTGGATGCCGGCTCCTGTTCCTCGCGTATCTCCTTTAACGTAGAGAAGGCGCATACGACTGGTTTAGAGTTCGAGTTGACCCTTGAACCTATTGGGGGGCTGCAACTTGACTTTTCCGGCAGTCTGCTTGAATCCGAGTTTGACTCCACAGTTTTGGCGTCTGAAGGTGGTGTGCTCGGTGGCGTTGCCGATGGCAACCGGCTAGCTTCCGTACCTGAATTTCAGCTCGCGATAACGGTTGACTACACTTTTCGCACCAACCTTTTCGGGGGCAGTGACGCGTACATTAATGCAGGCCTGCAACACGTTGGCGACCGCATCACTCAACCAAGCGATCAGGTCTTGGGTGCCGGCCGATTCATGTCCAGACTAAGTTACGGCGGTACTACCGGTATGGAAATAACGGACGTGGACCTTGAACTCGATCCTTATACGCTGCTCAACCTGCGTTTAGGCGTGATCAAGGATGACTGGCAAGCGGCTCTCTACGTCAATAATCTGACTGATGAAAATGTCCCTCTTTCTTTTGACCGAGAACGGGGTGGTCGGGCGAGGCTTGCCTTTCGGGTTAACCAGCCCCGTATTGTTGGTCTTTTGATACAAAGGTCTTTCTAGGGATCTATTTGATTCGGAACTCGTGCGGTGTCCCTTCCATTTACCTTATCCGCCGGTACTCGTGATGAAGTCCACCGAGGTGATCACACCTTGAGATGGCGCCGCCCTGCACGGTTGGACGCGAAACCGGCGAATCCTTGTCTAAAGAAAGGTGCGTGCGGGCATGATTGTAGTATCGGGCGTAGTGCCTGAGCGTCCGCCGCAGGTGAGCCTCGCCGAAGATGATGGTGTGATCGAGACACTCCCGACGGATGGAACCAATCATGCGTTCCACATACCCATTCTGCCAGGGCGATCTGGGTGCTGTGGGACGGTCTCTAATACCCATTGCCCTTAATCGCCGTTTGTAGACCGTGCCATAACTGGTATCCCGGTCCCTGATGAGGTATCGCGGCGCGGTCTCCCAGGGAAAGGCTTGGCTAACCTGGTTGGCGATCCAAGCCGCCGTCGGGCGGAAGGTGGCATTGGTCCGCACCAGCTTCCGCCGTTTCAAGTGCAGAACTGCGATCCCGTAGAGGAGCTTGAAACTCACCGTGGGAACCACAAACAGGTCAACAGCTCCTATGGCATCCTTATGATTGGCAATGAACGTCTTCCAGCTTTGTCCGGTTGGCCGGTAACAACGCCCCAGATACTTGCTTACCGTCGATTGGGATACGTCAAAGCCCAACTTGAGCAGTTCGCCGTGGATACGCGGTGCACCCCAAAGAGAGTTGTCCCGCGCCATCACTTTAATGAGGACCCGGATTTCCCTGTCCATGATCGGTCGACCGCCGGGATTGCGTGATTTCCTGCGCCACAGAGTTCGGAAACCGTACCTATGCCAGCGCAGAACGGTCTCAGGCCTAACGACCACTATGGCATCGAGAACCGAGGGATAAAGCCGTGTCAGCCATGTCAGAAAGATACGGTCCAGCCGCGAGAGCCGGACCCGGCCAGGGTGCTTGCGCCTCAAGACCGAGACCTGATGTCTCAATGCGATGTTCTCTGCGGCCAGTCGGCGCGGTCCCTTGACCATGGCCAACAATGCCATGAAGAACATTCCAATAAACGATATCATCCCAAACGGACGACAGAGGATCCGCCTTCATTTCAACCGGATAAAGTTTTCGGAAGGGACACATAGACCTCAAAGGACTTCGCCTTCTTGGTCAACGGCACGCCATAGATAATGTGTCTTCCCGTTGATCCGGACGAACACCTCTTCAAGATGCCAGCGCCACAGCGAATAGGATCCATGACGAACCCGGCGTTTCCGGATCACCGAAGAAAACAACGGGCCAAAGCGGTTCCACCAGTGCCGCACCGTTTCGTAAGAGACGTCGATCCCTCGTTCGTGAAGCAGATCTTCTACCTGCCTCAGGGACAGTGGAAATCTCACATACAAAGTTACAGCGAGACGGATTTCCTCGGGTGAGCTGTTGAAATAACGGAAAGGATTTTGCATCACTGGAGGCTAAGAGACAGCACTACTTGACTCAAGCCGATTTAGTCTGACAGTGCCGCAGCGACACCTCCCTTGTCGTAAGAAGTACTTTGACCCAAGACGAAGGAGTCAGTCATGCGCCGATCAAACCGGTTTCTAACTACTGCCTTGATGACAACGACTGCCTTGACGAGCGTGAGCCTATCCTCCGCCCACGCCCAGCAAATAGCTATGGAAGAAATTGTCGTCACCGCGACCCGCCGTGCAGAGAGCGTACAGGATATTCCCATCAATGTAACGGCCGTGACGACAGCAGACATTCAAAGACTCAGATTGAACAACATTGCCGAATTGGCACGTTGGGTTCCGGGATTGAATCCGACCGACCAAGGACCGCGCGGTGCCAACCAACTTTCGGTTCGCGGGTTAAATACGGATTCCCTCAATGCGTCGGAGTTTCTGGGTAACACCAATGGTGAAACCGTCGGTACTTATATCGGGGAGATTCCGTACTACCTCGATCTCAAACTCTATGACATTGACCGGGTTGAAGTACTCATCGGGCCGCAAGGGACGTTGTATGGCGCCGGAGCACTCGGCGGTGCGGTGCGTTACATTCCAAAGAAAGCAGATCCGACGGAGTTTTCAGGATCGGTCCATATTAACAGTTACAACTTGGAAGAGTCAGGGAACCTCGGATTCGAAGGCGACGTTGTTCTCAACATACCACTTGTTGAAGACAAAATGACCGCCCGGTTGTCCATCGGTTATCTCGATGATCCAGGCTTCATTGATTATAACTTCCTCGTTCGTGAACCCGGTGTTTCTAATCCGGAGCCCGATTTCAACAATCCTGCCGATGTTGAAGCAAACTTACGTCAAGAGAAGGATGTCAATGACGAGCAAACATTGTCAGCGCGCTTGAATTTGCTGTTGATTGTTACGGAAGCTTTGGAAGCCAGCCTCAACTATTACTATCAAGACCAAGAAGCGGGCGGTCGGCAAATTACACACCGCCGGTCCTTCAATACCGGGCTTTACGAAGCAGCCCACCGATATTTGGAACCCAACGACCGCGAGAACCACCTGTTCAGCGCGGAAATCAATTGGGATTTTGGATGGGCGACGCTGACGTCGGCCACGGGTTATTCTGACTATGATGAATTGGGTCAACGCGACCAGACAGACTTGTTGCTGAATTTTGAATACGGATACGAGACCTTCCCGGCCTTCGCCGCCTTTACCCGTGAAATCGTGGATGAAACACGGTTTAACCAGGAATTACGTCTGGTGTCGTCCGATGACGGCCCGTTCAGTTGGATCGTCGGCGTGTTTTACAACAAGTTTGAATCAGAAGCGACGAGTGAAGAGTTCACTCCCGGCATTCCGGAGTTCTTTGGCGTGGACCGTCCAGACAACCTCGAGTACTTCCAGCTGACCCTGGAAGATCTGGAGGAAAAAGCGGTCTTTGGTGAAGTTGGCTACGAACTGACGGACCAATGGCAGGTTACCATCGGTAGCCGGTACTACGATTACAGCGTCGATGACCAGGTTGGTTTTGATCTGCCTCTGCTGAGCGGCGACCCAGTGAGCATAAACGTGGACCTCGCCCAGAACGTCGTCAATGACGATGGATTCCTGTTAAAGGTCAACACGTCCTATCAGGTCAACGACGACGTATTGATCTTCGGCACTGTCAGTGAGGGATACCGCATTGGTGGTGTCAACGCAGTGCCACCATGTCCAGATCCCATTCCGCCCGGACAGAATGTCTGTGCTCTGCCCGACGAAGAGTTGATCAAGCCCGACCAAACGTTAAATAAGGAGATCGGCCTCAAAAGCATTTTCGATGACGGTCGAGTGGTGTTTAATGCGTCGGTCTATCACATTGACTGGAAAGACATTCAAATTCAGAGCACCACCCAGAACGGCGGTGTGCCCATCACGGTGAACGGCGGTAAAGCCGTGAGCAAGGGCTTTGAACTCGCCGGTCGTTCTGTCGTCAATAAGAGCCTTTCCCTGTCAGGTTCGTGGGCCTATGTGGATGCCAAATTGACCCGCGACGCACCCGGGTTGGTGGGCGGGGTCGATGCATTGGACGGTGACCGGTTGGCCGGCACTCCAAAGCATGCGGTCAGCGCATCGCTAGACTACTACTACCCGCTGAGCAATGATTACGCGCTCGATTTCAACTACGGTATGACTTATATCAGCGGTGTCTATTCAAAAACGGGGCTCCGCAACAACGGCCAAGTTCTCGCCGGATTTGCCGTCCACAACGCATCTATTACACTGTCGAAAGACGACTGGGAAATCTCACTTTACACAGACAACCTGTTCGACGAATTTGCCGTAACCAGCGTACGGCAAAACATTTCCTTTGTGCGTGACGTGAATGGGTTTGCCTTGCGTCGCTTCTTCGAGAACGTCATTCGGCCGAGAGCCGTAGGTATAGAAGCGCGATATAACTTCTGACTATTGGAGCTATGCCGGTTAAGGAGCGCTTCAGCGACGGCTGAAGCGCTCTTTTTGTTTACCCGCCTACAAAGTCAGCCCTTCTCTCTCGAAGACCGCCGCAGCATCTCCCAAATGCGCTTCGAACCGCCGCCACTTGCCGACAGAACCCGCATAAATGGGTTCACGCACTTGCACGGTACTGGGTGTGGCCACAGCCGCTTCGTTTTTGTGGAAATGAAGACACTTGTCGGACCAATCGAGTTCGCAGTGATCGATCAGCCGGCGAACTTGAGCCTCAAAATCTGACACTAAGTCTTCGTAGTTCAGATGATAGACGTGTCGGGGATAGACAGAGTCCCAATGATCCATAAGGGCATTGAACAGAACAATGTATTCAGCCGTATCGCGTACATCGTACGAATAGTTGTAGTAGGAGAAATCGGTTGCAAAGAGATTTTTGTAATTGCTCCACACCGTATCCATGGGACTGCGGCGCAGGCAGATGATCTTGGCGCTCGGTAGAGCCTCGACAACGAATCCCACATTGAAGAAATTCAGGGGCAGTTTGTCGGTGAAGTAAGATCCTCCTTTGCGCAGGGCTGCACTTTCAGCGATATAGCGGTCGCCCAGGTCCACCCGGTCTATGTTTGAAGCGGTTGACAGTGCTGTTTCGTCCAAAACGACCGATGTCGTCGATCCGCTCATTTGCTTGATGAGGAGAGGCAGCGTTTGCAGTTCTCCGGCTGACACCACATCTGGATGCGAGGAGACGATCCGGTCGACCAGGGTGGTACCCGTACGCGGCATGCCGACGATGAATATGGGTGTGCTGTCGCTCGTTGGTTGGTGTTCTGTCACCGGCAACGGATTGGTAAAGGCCGACATAACGGCGCGGAAAAGCGCACTATCCTGCTTAAAATCATACTTGAGTGACGCCTTGCGTTTTGTGTTGGCGGCATGCAAATGCTGAAAAGCGTCATCATCCCGGCCAACATCTTCGCACTCCTTAGCCAGCGCATACCGAACATGCAGTGCTGCGGCAGAATCCCTGACCTTTGCGAGCAGGCCCTCTAACCTTGCAATGTGATTCTGCTCCGGCGTTTGACGGCGCAAAACTGACAGCGCTGTGTGCGCTTTCACAAAGCCGGGCGTGTAGTCGATGATAAGTTCGTAGTCCTTTTCCGCCGCTTCGAAATCACCGGTAAATTGGCGCGATGTGGCGAGATTGAAGCGAAACTGGGGATTGTTGGGCTGACCATTGACCGCCTGTTCGAAAATAGGAATGGCCCGGTTGTGCTGCCCCAACCGACTGAAGACACAACCGATAGTATCCAATGTCAATGGATCCATGGGGTTGAGAGCCAACGCCCGATCAGCTGCCTGAGCAGCCATGTCCATTTTTTTGAACCGGCTGAGCAGACGGCCGTAATGCGCCAGGTACTCTGCCGTCTCCTCAAAGGACAAAGCGGTCTCCACCGCCGCAACTGCATCCTTTGTGTTGTTGCGCGCATCTTCGGCCATGCCCAATAGAAAGTGACCATCCGGATCGCGCGGCCGCAAAACCGTCAATCGTCGGCAGTAACCCACGGCCCGTTCTGTCTTGCCCTGGTTCAAGGCGCTCAAAGCCAGCGGGCGGAAATAAGCAAAGTCGTCGGGAGGCATGGGGTTTAATGTCTCTGCTATAAAACTTTAAGGCTAGTGATAATTCTGAAGTTGCCTAACTTCATTCCTGTTCCTTTCGAGAACCTTATCCGGTTGATTTGAGAATAAAACGTCCGTAATCCGCTTGGAATGATATCGTTCATTGGAATGTTTTTTTTGACGTTAGTGCCTATGATCAAGGGACTGCGCCGGTTGGTTGCAGAGAGCATTACATTGAGACATCGGGTTTCAGTCTTGCGGCGTAAACACCCTGGCCGGGTTTGGCTTTCGGGGCTGGACCGTATCTTTTTGAGTTGGCTTGAGAGAGTCTGCCCTTCGGTTCTCGATACCATAGTGGTGGTTAAGCCTGAGACCGTTCTGCGCTGGACACCCCCCTCCAACTGTTCTTGGAATTGGTTGGGTGAGGTTCATACAAGCGTTAGACCGACAAGGCCAAGGCTATTGGCGCGAGCTATTGAAGTAACGGAAGGGATTGTGCATCGCCTGAGGCTCCTGAAGCATACTTCCCGGCTCAAGCCGATTTAATCTGACAATGCCAAAACTCAGCCGCTCCAATAAATCCTTGAAACAGCTCTTCTGTAAACATACTAAGTTGGAACGACCCCATTAATGCTGGTTAAGAGGTGACAAATGAATACAAACGACCTTCCAGACTTTGTCTTATCGGGCGAGGTCGCTCGCTTGATCCCGGTAATAGCCGACAGCAGCAAGGAGCAGAGAGCAACGTCAGTTTTGCTGGCAACTTTGACGGCAATTCCCCAATTTGCCCAATCTGTCTTTTCAAGCGTCGGCGAGAAGGTGGGTACGCGCACGGTGGTAGATACCTACACTGAGGTCGTTCTGAACACCCATGACTCATCCGTCAAGGAAAGACCAGATGGACTTGTTAGGCTGCGGACAGGAAAAAACGTTTGGACGGCATTGGTGGAAGCGAAGATTGGCTCAACTGGACTATCCAAGGAACAAGTGGAACGGTATCTGCGACTAGCCAGAGACAATGAAATCGATTCGCTTATAACGATATCAAATCAGTTCGCCACACTACCGGATCACCATCCATTATCAGTTAAGAAGGTCCTTACCAGAAAGACAAGCCTGTTTCATTGGTCCTGGACCTATATCCTTACAGAAGCCATTCTCTTGCAGGAAAACAAGGTCCTGATCGACCCGGATCAAGCTTTTATTCTGCGAGAATTCATCCGCTTCTTCTCGCATGATTCCGCAGGTGTGGTTGGCTTCGATCAAATGCCTGCAGACTGGAAGGTTGTCATTGACACTCTAAGGAGTGGTGGATCGTTAAAGAGGTCAAAGAATGAAGTAGCGGCGATAATTGCCGCATGGCACCAGGAATTGCGGGATATAGCCTTGGGGTTAAGTTGACATCTAGGTAGACAGGTATCAGTTCGCATGAGAAAGAAGCACGAGAAAGATATGGCATCCCGGCTAGTGGACGAAATTGATTATCTTGAGAAGAGGTACTCACTAACAGGCAATATCGCAATTCCCGACGCAGCTTCCGACATTCATATCGAGGCAGACCTGAAGAGCAGAACGTTGCATTTTTCAATGACAGTAGACGCACCTGCGGATAAGGCTACTGGGAAAGCGCGAGTAAATTGGATTTTGAAACAGCTAAACAAATGTGAAATTAACGGCGTATCCATCAGTGCAATATGGCCGTCAAGAGCGCCCGATACCACGCGAAATCTTCCAGAGTTAAGACAGGATCCTCCATCCATCCTGTCGGCGGGTTCCAAGACCGTACCAAGAGCATTCAGAATTGATATGACTGTTGATAATCCGAGACGATTTTCTGGGAGAAGAACCTTCATTGAAGACTTGGAGTCCGCCATACCTTCATTTTACGACAATGTGGTCCAACATATACAACGGTGGCAACCTAAACCCCCAAAGCCAATCGCGAGTAGTCAACTCAAAGACCCCAGCCCACCAGAGTCAATTGAGGTAGACCAAGTACTCAGTGATGAAGAAGTAAAATCTAAACCTGATCCTATAAGGCTACCCATTCCAGGCAACAAACATATAGAGTTGCTTGAGATTCCTGCATTTCTAAAACGTTTGGAATAAAGCGAGTGTTTCTTTAAGCCAGACAAAACTTGAATTTGCGATTTTAAATCTCCAAAAGGCAACTGGGAAAGATGACCAAGCAGATTTAGTCTGACAATGCCCTCTGAAGAAGGGAACAATCCAATACTTGGTGTGCCGATCGGTGTTCCATTCTTGTATCGAGAAAATTTATACTGCGCTGATGTACAACCGAATCCACTCCAATAATAACGGTAGCGCCGAACGGACAATTTCTCTGGCACCAGACTTACCGGCTATTCCGGAACGTTTGCTGTTAGCTCATGCCCGAGGTGACGTACTTTTCCTTTGCGGTGCCGGCATCTCCATCCCGGCGGGTCTGCCTAATTTCCGGCAACTCGTTCTCAACGTCTATCGAACCCTTGATCCCGGGATGTGCGAGATCTTGACCAATGCCTTGAACGATACGTGCGGTCCGCCTAAGTCAGTTTGCTTGCCTCTAACTGATCGCCAGAAGGCAGAAGTCAAACGGTTCATCGCTGGTGAATACGATGTCGTCCTCGGCATGCTGGATCGCCGTCTCGACAGCCATACACGCGAAGGGAGCAAGGTCAGAGCTAGGGTAGCCGAGCTTCTTCGCTCATCGCGCAGCAAACGCTGGTCGCCGGTAGATGGCAACGCGGCGGCTTCGAACGACACCAGTAGGCCGCGAATCGGATATCCGGCGCCAATCCACCGGGCGCTGATCCGTCTTGCGGACCGCGGCGGTGTAACGACGATCATGACCACCAACTTCGACCTCTTGCTCGAGAGTGCCGCGAAGAGTCTTCGGGTGCCCTTGCAGACCTACGCGCTCGGCTCGATCCCACGACCAGCAAAGCGAAGGGAATTCACCGGCGTGCTCCACATTCACGGAGCTTTGAACCGCAATTCCTCCCGTTATTCGGACCTTATCCTTACCGACCAGGACTTCGGGGAATTCTATTTGCGGCGGCGCGTTGTTCCGGACCTAATTCACGATGCCGCACGCTTGTTCCATCTCGTTCTTGTCGGCTACCGGGCTGACGATCCACCCATGCGCTACCTTCTTAATTCTGTTTCCGCGGACGAAGGCCGCTTCGATGACCTCAAGGAGCGATTTATCTTCGTAGGTTCTGGCGAACTCGATACCGTCACGCTGGAGGACTGGCGCGCAAGGGGAATCGTACCAATTCATTATGAAGCTTCGGATCGAGACCATACAGTCCTGCTTAGCATGCTCCAAAGGTGGGCCGATCTTTCGGCGATCAACGGAAAGCAATCAGTTGTCGATCGAGAAATTCGGAGCATCGTGAAATTAGGAAAAGCTGAAGCGTCGGATGCCGAACGGGGACTGTTCGATCATCTGTTCAGGCGAGTTAGCCCTGCCGAACGCGTTCATCTTGCGAAGGTGGCATCCGCAGCCGGCGCCGAACCTGCTTGGCTCGATACCATCATGGCGGTCAGCGCTGAAAGAGAGCGCCAACAAAAGCCGTGATCCTTTCGTGGTCAGACCTAAATGTGCAGGATAGGGCACGTTTCCGCACCGCATCGGCGTTTCTCAAGGGCCGTCTCGAGGAACCAGAAACCGTACGCTGGGCGCTTAGGCTGAGACCAGAAAGGCAGGTGGAACGCACGGCAATTTTCGAACTCGTGGCAGGCCCGGATGCGCCGCAACTTCGGGAGCCATATGCAAGTGCGTGGCCTCTTATCCTGGAAAGCTGGTCTGATCGGACCGGTGCTTCTCCGGCATCAGCGCTTCTCCAGATTCGCAGACGGCTGAAAGGGGGAGACCGTTCCGGCCACCTCATCGATGAAATCTCCAATCTGGCCGCCCCACGTCTAGAAGTGAGACCTTTGCAAGGCCGCCCCAGCTTACTTGCCCGAACATCCCGGCGCCCGAAAAAGCTCAGTGACCTGCTGTCGGCAAGCCTGTCCAGCGCTAGCCTCCTCATTAATTTACGGGCACAACGAATCGACATAGGCCTCGAAGAAATTGCCGACGTCGCTTTTCTCCATGCCTTAGCAAACGCGTTGATGTCCGCGGTTGACCGCGGCCTTTACATCGCCCGCCGCATTTACGGCGGTAACGAGCGCGACTGGCCTGCTATGGCGTCGCCTCTTCGCGTGTATTTCGTTCCTCCGGAAATAAGTGTGCGTGACTATGACGGACCAGGCGGCCGGGTCTTCGACCCGGATGCCGTCACCCGTGGCATCGCACCTGCCGTCAAATTGCTTCATGAAGTCCTGGAGCGTATCGCCGAACTCGATACCGAACAGGCAAGATCAATCCTTGGGCGTTGGCGTCATTCCGGAATACCGATCTACCGACGTTTGTGGGCTGCCGCCGCACGCAATACCGAAGCGGTTTCTTCCACCGAAGTTGGTGAATTCTTGATGTCTCTTGACGATGGCGATTTTTGGGACTCTTGGTCCTATCCGGAGTTTGCTGAGTTGCGTGCGGTCCGCTTCAGCGATTTCAAACTCGAACCACAAACGCTGATCGTCAAGCGTTTACGTAGGGGTCCACCGCGCAAATTATTTCCGAGAAAAGTGGAATCCGAAGAAGCTCGGATTGCCAGACGAGCCTTAGCTGCCGTGGAACTCCGATGGATCGAGGTTGCCGGCGCCGTCCTACAAGCCCAGGACCGGTATTGGTTACTGGAGGCGGCCCATGAATTTCCAGGCCTCAAGAACATGACCATTGACGGCGGTTTTCGCGATCCGTGGGTCCGGCCTTTTTTTCGGCCGGGCACCTCTCCAAAATCCCGATTTGACGAACTGGAAGGCGAAACTCGGCTACAGGCGCTTGAAGACGCGTTGTCATCCGAGACGTCATTCAGTGAGGCCTCGAACTGGCTCCAAAAACCCGCTCGAGCTGTTCAAGTCCTGCGCGACCTCGAAGCCGCAGCTTCGCTAGTCAATCGCTTCTCGCATGTCTGGGATCTTTTCGGGCATATACATTCGCAGCCTGCGTCACAGCCCGAGAGCGAAACGCCACGCGATGCTGAGTCTGAGGCAACTCGGGTTCTGAATCTGATGAGCCGACTTTCCGACATAACCGTCGAGGCGGCTATCGACGGTATTTGCCAATGGCTCTACATGTGGTCCGAGCACGTTATCGGGAGCGAGCTAGGACGGCAAATATGGCTGCGCGCTTGGTCGTCCGCTGTAAAGTTGACGAATACGAGTGAAACAGGCATCGACAAGGGCATCTCAGACCCAACTATTCCAACAGGCGGCGAAGAGTGGGCGCAAGAAAAAATGGATGCGTTTTATCTTCCCGTGGGAAAGCTTCTCCGTGTATTTCTCGAACTTTTCCGCTTCAAAGAGCAAATTCAAGATCCATTTGGCGATGGAAGCCTGTTAACAAAAATGCGCAATACCGTCATTGCAGCGCCGGGCCGAAGCGGTCTCGTCGCACACTGCCACCTGACGCGGAAGCTCCCCGATTTTCTCCAAGTCGACCCCTCGTGGACAATGCAGGTTCTCGTTGACCCTTTGTTGAACGACGATGACACGTCCGTCCTACTCTGGCGTGCCCTTGCATCCACCTGGATTGATTCCGAAATGCTAAAGACTATCGGCGATGAGGCGTCAAGAAGGATTCTTGATGATCGGCTCGGAAAAGAGCCTCGGAAAAGCCTCGTCTCCTGTCTCGTCCACGAAGGACTAACTGCGTTCAGGGATCGTCGAGACCCATCCGTCTCCCTTGTTCGAATATCCCAGACACTACGCGCGGCCGACGACGAGATTCGAGAACAGAGTGCTCTTGAGATCAGACAGTTTCAAGAGCACGCATTCAAGAATGGCCAAGGGCCACGTGCGCTCGGCAAATCGTTCCTATCGGCTGTCAAGCCGTTTCTTGAGCGTGTCTGGCCTCAGGAAAAATCCTTCGCGACGAGCGGCGTAAGCCGCCACTTATCTTGTCTCCCGTCAATCTCAGGGACGGCATTTGTAGAAGCAGTAGATGAGATCGAACGTTTTCTCGTCCCCTTCGACTGCCGGTCGATGCTCGAATACGGCTTCTATGAGGGCGATATGTTTGAAAATCTGAATGTGCCGAGACTGTCAGACGTCGTTGATAATTCGCTAAACGCCCAAGCTTTTCTGCGGCTGCTCGACTTGACGGTAGGCGATTCTCAAGACGCGTTGATTCCCGACGACCTTAGTACCGCACTTGGGCGAGTTGAATCCGAAGCCCCCAAATTGACAACCGATCCTGCCTTCCGACGCCTCGCTGCGGCGGCCCGTGGGTAAACCTTTGCGCTTTGATTTAGAGGAATCATTTCAGTAGCACCAGCTGCTCTATGGCTCATACCCTCCGAAACCGCTGATAAAAGCCGATTGCGAAGATCAAGGGAAAGGGCTTTCGACATCAATGCCAGCCTCGTCAACCCGGCACACATCTTGAATCATAAATCCCTCGCCCGGTGAATCCCCCAACGATTCAATCAGATCATGCTCTGGACTACCGAATTAACTTAGTCTGACATTATCCACGGCGAACTGCTCAAGTTGGGCTTTGACGTATCCCAATCGACGGTAAGCAAGTATCTGGGGCGTTGTTACCGGCCAACCGGACAAAGCTGGAAGACGTTCATTGCCAATCATAAGGATGCCATAGGAGCTGTTGACCTGTTTGTGGTTCCCACGGTGAGTTTCAAGCTCCTCTACGGGATCGCAGTTCTGCACTTGAAACGGCGGAAGCTGGTGCGGACCAATGCCACCTTCCGCCCGACGGCGGCTTGGATCGCCAACCAGGTTAGCCAAGCCTTTCCCTGGGAGACCGCGCCGCGATACCTCATCAGGGACCGGGATACCAGTTATGGCACGGTCTACAAACGGCGATTAAGGGCAATGGGTATTAGAGACCGTCCCACAGCACCCAGATCGCCCTGGCAGAATGGGTATGTGGAACGCATGATTGGTTCCATCCGTCGGGAGTGTCTCGATCACACCATCATCTTCGGCGAGGCTCACCTGCGGCGGACGCTCAGGCACTACGCCCGATACTACAATCATGCCCGCACGCACCTTTCTTTAGACAAGGATTCGCCGGTTTCGCGTCCAACCGTGCAGGGCGGCGCCATCTCAAGGTGTGATCACCTCGGTGGACTTCATCACGAGTACCGGCGGATAAGGTAAATGGAAGGGACACTTCAGTTTCGATAAGATTATTGAGAGAGTATCTTGACAGTATTATCGGGTAATTCACATGAGGCAGTCATATTGGTAACGACACCTGCATCCCTATTATCGACAATATGCTGAGCAAACCCTCGGAAATCTTCCGACAGCACGAAATTGACATGAAACTCGCTGTCGCGTGGTTGAAAGCTAATCGCGTCATATGCATCCGACGCTGCAAAGGCAATTGAGGCGTAAGGTGCTATTTCTGGCGTTTCTACCCGTCCCAACTCACGGCCTGTTATGTTGCTATAGGCCGTGAACTCGGCCCTTGCGGCTATGCTTCTGTTGTTATGGACGAAAAACGAGCTGGGGTAACTCTGAATGAGACTGGTATGTACATAAGCCAGAAATCGGCCCGGATCGGTAAATCCGTCCACACAGGGTGACACATTCGTCAGCACCCCTTCTCCGGGGTTCCATAAAACATGTTGCAGACGACCGGCAAAATCACTCTCGACATATGCGGTATAGGTTAAGCCCACTTCACTTAGATCAATGGCCGCTTCCGCTTCTATGTCGCTGATCCCGATTTGCAGTGTAGACCGGCCCCGCAACCGGCGGGCATAGGTAGTGACGGTCTCACCTGAGTCGTCATCCACAAGCGTTATATCCGCCCTGCCGCGCGCCCCAGACGTATTGTGCAAGCGGATATAGCTCCGTGCCGATGCGGAATTTGACGTAAGCACTCCGGGGACAGCCAAACCTTCGAGCGGGGGGTCTTCTCCAAGAAGGTCCAGCGCGGCCAATACATCCAGCCTGGGTGTCGCAAATGACCACGCTGGGCCAGAATTGAGCGGCCCACCGGCCTTCAGCGCGTATTCCACCTGATCGACTGTTGCCGATGGCATGGCCGATTTCAGTAAAGCGATAGCGCCCGTAACGTGGGGGGCGGCTGCTATGGGCCCGTTAAGCTGGACAAAGGAATTGCCTGTCCATGCGGAATCAATTGCGTGGCCTGGAGCCAAGAGATCAACCAGGGGAGATTGGTTAGTAGTAAGAGGGTAAGATCCTCTCAAACTTGAACTTACGGTGATTGCCGAAGATATGCATGCGGGGTCAGAGACAAAACCGTACCACCCATTTCCCGCCGAAATAACAGTGGCAATTCCTAGTGCGCGAAGGGTATCGATTGCTGGCTTCAGAAAGTGATTATCACAGGCGCTGAAAAGTAGACCCCTACTATTCGACAAATAATGTGTAATACCACTCATGTTTACCGCCCCGATATTATATTCGTTGGCGATGTCAATCACATATTCTAGAGCGTCCACCAATGACGAGGGATAAACCCTAAGGCAACCGTCGAGGCAATATCTTGGACGCGCTATCGTAAAAACTTGAATCGCAATAATCCCAGCGTCCGGGGCTACACCGTTGAGACTATTTTGACGCCGGATTTCATCTTTGCCAGCAGCAATTCCCGCGGCATGCGTTCCACGTCCGCACACTTCGTAAATGTGGGAGGGACAATATGATGCCGCTCTTCCTCTAGTTTGCGATTCAGTTCCATCTCGGCAAAGACTTTCGTCGCCATCGTCAACTTCACGCGAGAAACAGGCTTGATGAACGATCTTGCCCGAAAGAAAATTGTGGTCGTCATGAAAGCCGTTACCCAAAATAACCACGCCTTGACCTTCTCCGGTATGTCCTAACTCCCAAACGGCAGGCGCATTAATTTCGCCTATTGAATCCATGATTTGCGGCCTTTCTCGGGCTTGCCTAACCCTATTACTCGCTGATTTTCCAACCGGCCCAAGGTCGTTACTTTTTTCAAGATCGAAAGGCCGGTCCAGCTGTATGGATATGACCTCTTCATTTTCCAGCAGGCGTTCAAACTGTGGTATATCGACGGTCGCTAACATTACGGGGGAGTTACGATATTCATGTTCTATGGAAATGCGGTGTAAAGCCAGATCACGTTTCAGCGCTTCACCCCTGTGCCTAATGGCAGACCGCATTTCTGATATAGAAGCATTTTCCCGAAAACGCTGATTCGTACGCCGACCTGAAACTGCTCCTATTAGCATCCGGTCCCCGTTGATTTGAAAGCGCACCAAGACACGGGCATGACCTTCCATGGCGATGTGTGCTCGTATTTCATCGATCCATGGCGTTCCACTTACTGATTGAGCGTAAGCAGAAAAGGTCAAAGCAAGACTACAAATCAGTGAGAGCAGGACCGACCGAGTGAGCATGATACTTATCTCCGATCTATAGTGGCTAAACGCATCTCATTTTGATGGCGTGAATAGGTATAGGAAATAGGCTGTGCCCATTGTCCGTCGTCAGAGTAACTGCTTAGGGCCAACTCTCTTGGGCCTTTGTTCCCTGGGTTTAGGCACCAAAACATTTGTTCGCTTGGGAGTGACCAAACAAGGCGTGGCTAGTAACGGCGAAAACTCAGCTAACTAGACTAACAAATTATTTTAGTCTGACAATGCCGTCGGAAGGGTTGTGCCGTCGGAGGGTTGGTGTGAATTTTCGGCTCTGTTGTTAAGCCATCGACCGCAGGTCTGGGCAGCCGCATTACCGATCACCTTCATCGCCGCCCGGTATGACTGTAACCTGTCCGTGACGATCGTGGCTGGCCGGCCATGACGCTTCTAAACCTGCTTCAGAAACTCAAGCGCAGCCCTACGATGCCCGACCTCGTCCTGCCCCAGTCCTTCGCAACTCTGGACCTCACGATGGACGACGGTGCACCGATACGCGTCGTGCGCCACGGCAACCCGTCCGGGCCGCGCGTGGTGCTGAGCCACGGAAACGGCTTTGCGAGCGATTCCTACTTCCCGTTCTGGCGGCTGATGCTGGAGCGGTTCGACCTCGCCTTGTTCGATTTTCGCAACTGCGGACGCAACCCGTTCCACGCTGCTGAGCCGCATGACTACCCGCGCTTCGCGCGCGACAACGCGGCGGTGCATAGTGCGATCACGAAGGAATGGGGCGGGAAGACCACGATCGGTATTTTCCATTCCATGTCGGCGATCGCAGCGCTGCTCGCGGTGGTCGACAGCGTCTGGCACTGGGATGCGCTGGTGCTGTTCGATCCGCCGGTGGTCCCGCCCGAAGGGAACCCGCTGCGAGGCCCGCTGATGACCGAGGGTGAGTTGATGCGTAACGCCGCCCAGATTCGACAGAACCGGTTCCGGAATCCCGAGGAGCTGGCCGACGTGTTCCGCTACCTGCCACGCTTCCGGCGCCTGCGGAAGGGGGTGGCGGAACTTAATGCGCGCTCGGTGCTGCGTTTCGATCCCGCGAGAGGCGAATGGCTTCTCTGTTGCCCCGGCCCGGTCGAGGCCGGTCTCTATGTCGAGGTCGCCGGGCTGCCGATCTGGCGAAAGCCGGGTTTGCCGACACGCCCGCTCCTGATCGTCGGCTCCGACCCGGAGCCCGAGGACGCGCCGAAGACCGCGCCCTGCTGCAAGCTGTTCTGCGAGACATTCGGTATCGATTACGCTTTCGTACCCAATACCAGCCACCTTCTACAGCTCGAGGAGCCGGAACAATGCTTCGCCCTGTTAGACGGTTTCCTCGCCGAAAACGGGATCGCCGCATGACGGGCCGCTCCATACCTGACGCAAAAATCGCCGCGTTCTGCTCGCGGCACACGGCAAGGTAACGCTCAGTGACCTCGCCGTCGATTATGCGTTAAATCTATAGCTCTGACATTGTCATAAAGTTTTGCTTGGTTGTCTTTCATCGTACCCTCATAGGGATTTAAGGGCGTAAAAACTTGCTTTGTCTGGCTTAGACCGGACAAGTATAGACGACGAAGGTTGTCATTTCCGCAAACCTTATTGGCTGGTCTTCGTGATGCCAGCCGACCAGATGTGGATAAGGTTTTCGAAAGGGACAGGACTCAAAATCAGGCCATCGGCCGATCACGGGGCGGATTGACCACCAAGATCATCGCCCTGGTCGACGCACTGGGGTGTCTGGTCCGCTTCGTGCTGCTCCCTGGCCAGCGCCACGACATGATGGGCGTCCAGCCGTTGATCGACGACGTTCACTTCGATGCCCTCATCGCCGACAAGGCATTCGATGCCGGCTGGCTGCGAGAGCAACTGGACCAACGTGGCGCAAGCGCCGTCATTCCCTCGCTCGCCAACAGGAAGCGGCCGGCGGCCTACGACAAGCACCTGTACCGCTGGCGACATCTGATCGAAAACTACTTCGCCAAGATCAAGGAATTCCGTGGCATCGCAACACGCTACGACAAGACCGACATCAGCTACGCCGCAAACTGCAACCTCGTCGAAACCATCATCGCCATGCGTTAAAGGTCAACAGACCCTAGTCCTGACCGTCTTGTGAAACCAGCTTAACGCATTTCGTGAACTGGGTCGCAGTGATCCCAATCTCCTGACCGCCCTCCACTGGTTAGTGACAATGAGCGAGAAACCAGAGGGTTTCGAAAAGGTTTTCCAGTTCGTGAGGCATGCCCCAAAGCCGGCCGCGAAGGAAGCACAATGCGCGATCAGGCAAATCCTTGCTGGCCGGGCCTGCGCCCACCAGATCGAACTAGCGATCCCGGAAGCAGAGCGAGATCGCTGGCCGCTCGCCTATGCAATCTCCTGGATCTGGGTCGCCGGTGAGAACTCGGTGATGCCTCCCTGGGTTCGCCACCAATTTCCCAAGGCGGGTGGCCTACATCGCCCGACACTGGGACGGTCTCCAGATGTTTCTCCAAGACGGACGTGTGGAGATGGATTCCAACAGCGTGGAGAATCTCATCCGCCCAGTTGCTCTCAATCGCAAGAATGCATTGTTCGCCGGGCACGACGAGGGCGCCGCCGCGTGGGGACGTATTGCTTCACTCATCGAAACGGCCAAGCTTAATGGTGTGGAACCCTACGCCTACCTCAAGGCAACCCTCGAAGCGATCGCAGACGGGCATCCCCGCTCGAACGTCGACGAGCTCCTACCCTGGAACTCCACGAACTCGTCAAGCTGAAATCAAGGTGAGGCGCACGCACCGCTTACTCCTCATCGTCGACTATCAATATTCGATTTTTGGCCATGGCGATAAAGTTAACGACCGTATAACCGGCTTAAAAAGATTCAAGCGCCTCATCCCGGCTAGCCAGCACAGTTAAAATCTTGTCGAAGCCGCTAATCTCAAAAACCTCGGCCACCATTTTCGACAGGCCACAGAAGACGGACTTACCGTCCCTAGACTGACACTCGCGCGCCGCTACCAATAGCACTCTCAAACCCGCACTACTAATATAGCTCAGGTTCGTGAAGTCGAATACCAGCGACGATTGGCCAGCTTCCAGTTGATCGCGAATAACTTCGTCAAGCATGCTCGCGTTGGTGCCGTCCACGCGCCCATTAACACATAGGACAAGCCCCTTGTCATGCTTTTCGACATCTATTGAAAGTTGAGTTTGAACACTCATTCATGCCTCCGATTTTATCTGCGAGATAACCCGATTCAAATTATCCCGCCGCTGATAGCTATACCCATTCGGTCTTACCGTGAAACATAGCCGGGAACGCCACGTCCGGTCCGCCTTGGCACCGCCGAACGGGTCCTGGCTTATATGGGTGCGGAGCCCATCGGCCCGGCCTTCCGGCGTGAGTCCGAAGGAGGGTGGTGGACCCTCGCGGGCCAACGGCATCAAAGTGCCAATGGGGAAGAGCAATCTCTTCACAGGCAAAGCGCCAACACTTCTCGTTCGCCGACGTTTTGAAACGGCTGCATCCCAACCTGAAGGTCGAAGCCGGGAATCTTCGGGACCTGCATGACCCGCCCAGTTGCTTCGGCAGGCAAGAATCACGGGTTCTGTCCGTATATGCTTCCTTGCCTGCTCTACCTCCCGTCATCTGTCGCGCCGGGCGGCGTCGACAACGCGCTGCACGGTCGCCCGCGCGAGACGGAATTCCCGTGCGATCGCCGCCGGCTTCAAGCCGGCCTCGAAGGCGGCGAGGATCAGCTTTTCCTGTCCCGGAGTCACCGATGCGCCGCCGCCGGCTCTCGCTGGTCTCGCCGTTGCCGGCCTGGCCGAAACCGGCTTGTCGGCCTTCCGCTCCGACGCGGATGGCCCGCCAGCAGCGTTATGCCCACGCCGCCGGGCCTCTTCGGCCACGGCCTTCGCGAGCCGGTCGAGTTGATCGTCGTCCAGCAGTCGCAGAGACCGGTTCAGATCGACCGGCAGGGCAATCCCCGGCTTCCGCCGGCCGGCAAATCCTGTTGCAGGCCTTGCCGCCATGGACGTTTCCTCGTCCATCAGCCGACCGGTCGCAGGTCCGTCCCGGTATCGAGCACCGGCAACCGGGCGATCGCCGCACCGCTCTTCTCTTCGGCGAGCCGAAGCTCGTAGAGCTTCTGGAGGTTGAGCCAGAACTCGCCCGTGGTGCCGAAGAAACGCCCGAGCCGAAGCGCCGTGTCCCCGGTGATGGCGCGTTGGCCGTTCAGAATGCCGGTGATGCGGTTCGTCGGCACCTCGATGCGCCGGGCGAGCTCGGCCGCGCTCATGCCGAGCGCATCAAGGTCTTCGCGCAGCGTCTCGCCGGGATGGATGGGTTCGCGCATGTCGCGCCTCCTATCGGTGGTAGTCGACGATTTCCACCTCGGTAGGGCCGGGGCTGTCTTCCAGCCAGACGAAGCAGATTCGCCACTGGTCATTGATCCGAATACTCCACTGCCCCCGCCGTCGCCCCCTGAGCGCCTCCAGCCGGTTACCGGGCCGCGCCAGATCGCCGAGCCCGGTGGCCGCGTCAAGCTGGTCAAGCTTGCGCGAGGCGGTGCGCGCGAAGCCCGCAACCCGGCGTCCCCGGTAGAACGCCTCGGTACGCTTGTCCCTGAAGCCAACGATCACGACGCATCCGAATCACCGCCCCTGCATGGCGCTCATCGTAGCGGCCGCATCTGCGTTACGTCAAGCATAACGAAATTGCTGTTGCCGGATCTCGTCATCCGCCGCCACTGACGCGCCGCCGTCCGGCACCGCACCCACAGCCTGTCGACGGCGTTCCGCAACCTGCGCAAGGACGAGGTCGAGGATAATGAAGCAGTTGCGCAGTGCATGGAACCAGAACCGTGCCCCGCCCGCCTCGCCGATGCGGGCGTTGAGATGGCGCAGGCCCTCGACATGGCCGGCCCTGGTAGTCGCCGACGGGAACACCCAGGCGCGGGTTCTCTCGGGGAAGTCGTCCCGCTCGGCGCGGCGGCGCTTGAGGATCTCGGCAAGCTGGCGGGTGACGGGAAACTCCAGCGGCTCGCCGGTCTTGGTCTCCTCTATGCGGAGCACCCGTGCATCGAGGTCGACCTGCGCCCAGCGCAGCCCGAAGACTTCGGTGCGGCGCATGCCGGTGTTGGTACCGGCCACCTGACCGGACAACTCTTGCAAACCAAGATCGTCATCGGATTCAGGGGCAGTGTCATCCGTTTCCGTGTCTTCCACTGCCGTGTCTTCCGCTTCCGGTGACTCTTCCGCTTCTTCAGCGATATCGTCTTCGTCGTCTGCCATACTCTTCCCCACCTCCTCCGAGGTGGCCCCACCACAGTTTAGGTACTTGATCGCACCTAAGATTCAGAAGGATCAACGCCTTCTTCTTGGTCTCCATCTTCCGGTGCAGTGTCCGGTTCATCCGGCGCCGCTGTGTTCTGTTCAGCGTTGTCGTCCACCGCTTCCGTTTCAACTTCGCTCAATCCGTCCGCAGCCGCATCAAGCTCCTCCACATTAACAGGCCCGACATTGTCGGCGATGATTGCGCGGATATCTTGCCAAAGGCGGGCTTCGCTGCGGTCCGCGCCGCCACTATCCCATTCGACCCGGCAGTCACCCGGCTGAAACTCATAATCGGACACAACTTTGAACGTGCCGTTGAAATTCGACTGTGCGCTGACCTCTGTCAGCTTGGCTTGCAAGCCGTCCACAATCATTTCATGGGCCCGGACCACCAGCGTTGGTTCATCATAGACCAGAGGCAATACCTCTTTGACCAGGTCCTCAATTGAATCGTAAGCGTGTTTGACGGCGTGACCGGGAAGCACCTTTTCAATCACCCTATAAACCATACGCAGTGCCATCTCGCCGGTTTCGCGGTTGGCTTCTGCCTGCCGTTCTTCCAGGGCGCCCAGCGTTTTGGAAATAATGGCGACAGCGTCGGCGACGTAGTGTTCTCTTGCCGTCTCTGCTTCTTCCAAGGCATCGGTGTGACCCTTGACGTAGCCTTCTTCGCGGACTGCATCGACCTGTTCTTCTGTAAAGGTTTTGGCCGGCGGGGGAGGCGGTTTTTTCTCTGCAGCGGCCTCGTCCGTGGTCCGGTTCTTGGCTTCCTCTTCTTTGGAGTCCGGCAAGTCCACCTTGACCTTTGGCCCGTACTTCTCTCCAGGCAAATAGATTTTTGTCGGATCGTCGAAAGAACGATCGAACAGAAACGGTTTCGGCCGGGCGGATGTCGAAACGGGAGACATGACAGGTACCGCTCTCGCTCCTTAGTAGACCAGTTCGTCGTCTTCCTTGCCTTCGGAGATGATGATCTGACCGGAATTGGCCAGCTCCTTGGCGAGGGCAACGATGGCATTCTGAGCCTCTTCCACGTCGCGCAAGCGCAGAGGACCGAGCGCTTCCATATCGTCCTTGAGCATCTTGCCCGCGCGTTCGGACATATTGCCGAAGAACAATTCCTTGAGATCGTCCGACGATCCTTTGAGGGCTGTGCCCAATTTGTCCTTTTCCACGTGCCGCAGCAGTGTCTGAATGGCCGTGGCATCCAGACGGATGAGATACTCGAAAGTAAACATCAACTGCTTGATCTTCTCGGCGGATTCCCGGTTGCGTTCTTCCAAAGCGGTGAGGAAGCGGCTTTCTGTGTTGCGGTCCAGGTTGTTGAAGATTCCCGAATCTGATTGACTACCCGTCTGGAAATCTCAAAGTTTACGGTTTCCTCCGTACGCTGTTCCGACGAGGAAGATCGTGGCCCGCCTTGGTCTTGGAACTGAGCGTCGGGCAGGTTCTGACCCACTGTCACGTTGTCGGGGTCGGTCTCTAGAGTCTGCAGATTCTCATCAACCGTAACCGTCGAGCGGGGCACAGAGCCATCGGGATCGTAGATCTCCTCTTCCGTCACCACCCGGTCGAAATCCATTTCGGCTCGCACTTCAGCCCGCACTTTGCCGGGTCCGAGAGAGCTTTCCACCATCTCGATGATGGTGGACGACAGCCGATTTTCCAGATTGACCCGCGCTTCGTCTTGCTGGACGGCGATCATTTCGTCGGCGGCGGCGAAGGTACGGGACAGCAGAGTACCCCGTTCGTCGACAATGGAAATGTTGTTGGGTTTCAACTTTGGAACGGCTGCGGCAATGATGTGCTGAACGGCCTGAACTTGATTGGCGTCCAGCCGGCCGGAGGACATTTTGACATAAACGGATGCGGTCGGTTCCTGGGTTTCGCGGGTAAACATTTCCCGTTGCGGCATGACCAGGTGAACCCGGGCGGACTGCACCCCGTCGATGGATCTGACGGTCCGGGACAGTTCGCCTTCAAGGGCGCGCACCAAGTTGACGTTTTGCATGAAGTTGGTGGCACCGAGGGCGTCCATTTCGTCGAACAGCTCATAACCGACGGACCCGCCGGAAGGCAGAGCGAGTTCGGCCATCTGTAGACGCACCCGGGTGACCTCGTCCGCCGGGACCATGATTTCTGAACCATCCTGGTTGATCTGGAAATTGACACCGGACAGTTCCAGCTGGCGAACGATCTCACGGGAATCCACCTGGTTCAGATTCCCGTACAACAATTCCATGGGCGATGAAGAGAATCGTGTGGCGAAGAAAACAATAAACGCGATCAGCCCGACGGATACCCCTGCCATGGCAGCCAGTCGGGCAGGCCCAAGATTCTTGAGCTGCTGCATAAACGGATTCACGTTCGGTCCCTCTTCTTGATCGGACAGACGTCGTGCTGAAAGCGTTGTGTCCCGGTGGCTTTCGGCGCCTGTCAGTCCATTTACCTCTAATCCGCAAAAGTAGTGGGGCGGGGTGAAGAAGACGTTAACACTGGGCAAGATTTGCCGGGTTGACCCAGGCGCAGAACCGCCGCTCACTGGGTCATTATGGGTGCCAAAACGCCATCGCGAGGGTCACGGCCAATACCACCGGCCGTTGTCCTTGATCTGAGTGCCGTCATCGCCACGGTAACCGCCGGTCAGCCCCGCGTTTTACTGGTGGAAGGTAATGATAAGGGCGATTCGCAGCGGCCCCGACTGCCCTTTGGTCCGTTTGATCCTGAAGGGGACCGCACCATGGAAGAGGGTCTGCGCCGGTGGGTTGCAGATCAAACCGGCCTCAACCTGGGATTCGTCGAGCAGCTCTATACCTTCGGTGACAGGTTCAGGGACCCCAGTGAGCGGGCTGGGGGGCCGCGGCCCATCTCCGTTGGTTATGTGGCTTTGGTGCGCCAATCTGCGGCCCGCCGGCCTGCCGGCGCCTCCTGGTTTGACTGGTACCGCCTGTTCCCATGGGAAGATTGGCGCGCAGGCCCACCACCGGTCCTCAACGACCTGATCGAGCCCATGCTCAAACAGTGGGTGGACGGAGCCTCCGATTCCCCCGCGAGGAAAGCCCGA
This sequence comes from Rhodospirillaceae bacterium, assembly GCA_965207985.1. Taxonomy (GTDB): domain Bacteria; phylum Pseudomonadota; class Alphaproteobacteria; order Rhodospirillales; family Rhodospirillaceae; genus CBDBND01. The sequence continues at coordinate 567,190 of CBDBND010000035.1, forward strand.
AGGGAACGGGCTGACGTCGCCTTTGGTTTTAGTGACGTGGGCTGGGATGCGGACCGGGTCTTAGAACGGTATGAGCTCCTCTATGAAGCCGGTCTGGTGGCGGAAACCCTGGCTGACGGTCGGATCGAGACCGATTCGGCGCAAGAGGAGGCCCACCTTGTGACGGGTCTGCCACTGGCTCAGGATCACCGCCGGATTCTGGCGACGGCGTTGGGCCGTTTGCGGGGTAAAATCCGCTACCGGCCGGTGATTTTTGAGGTTATGCCCAACGAATTTACCCTGTTTCAGTTGCAAAAGGCGGTTGAGGGCCTGGCAGGTGCACTCCTGCACAAACAGAATTTCCGCCGGCTTGTGGCTGCGGAAGGCCTGGTCGAGCCCACCGGCCGGGTTTCTGCCGAAACCGGCGGCCGGCCTGCGGAACTGTTCCGATTCCGTCGTGACGTGGTCCGGGAACGCCCCGCGCCCGGTGTGCGTGTGCCCCGCAAACGGCGTCCAAAATAAGAGATTTTCTGCCGACAACGGACCTGTGAACGGCCTATCAGGCCTGATTTCTTGACTCTGACACCAACCCTGCCTAAATCTTTCACTCAGCGCGAGCATAAGAGCGTGCTTTTTTATGCACTCCCCATATGCTCAAAATTAGTATAAGTGTCACCTCACTGTCTAAGAGATTGACGTCATGAATGCGTCCCATATCGCCCCGGCCGACCTGACATACAACGAAGAGATCCAGAGCCGCACGGCTCCCTTGTATGACCGGGTGAAGAAGGTCATTCCCGAGATCGAATGGGCGGTTCATGCCCCTAAGATTGATGCCATCAATCGCCTTAAAGCGCAGCGTAACGCCGTCATCCTCGGCCACAACTACATGACGCCGGAAATCTACCATTGTGTTGCTGATATCGTCGGTGACTCGCTGGCTCTGGCGCGCCATGCCGCCGATACGGACGCCGATATCATTGTCATGGCCGGCGTGCACTTCATGGCCGAGACAGCCAAGTTGATCAATCCGGACAAGACCGTGCTGATCCCCGATCTCCGCGCCGGATGTTCACTGGCGGCCTCCATCACCGGCGCCGATGTGCGTTTGATGAAGGAAAAGTATCCCGGCGTGCCGGTGGTGACCTACGTCAATACCTCTGCCGATGTAAAAGCCGAGTCCGACATTTGCTGCACGTCCGGCAATGCCAAGCAAATCATCGAATCCCTCGGTGTCGACCGGGTCATCATGTTGCCCGATGAATACCTGGCGCAAAACATTGCCCGCGAAACCGACGTCGATATCATCACCTGGAAAGGCCGCTGTGAGGTGCACGAACAGTTTACTGCCCAAGACATGCGGGACTTCCGGTCCAGTTATCCCGGTGTGGTCATCCTGGCTCATCCCGAGTGTCCGCCGGATGTCATCGACGAAGCGGACTTCTCCGGCTCCACAGCGGGTATGGGCAACTATGTGGGTGAACACCAACCGGGCCGGGTTGTTCTGGTGACCGAGTGTTCCATGAGCGACAACGTCTCCGCACAGTATCCCGATATCGAATTCGTCAAGCCGTGCAATCTGTGCCCGCACATGAAACGCATTGAGCTCGACAACATTCTGACCGCTCTGCAGAACATGGAGCACGAAGTCACCATCGATCCGGCCATTGCCGAGAACGCCCGGCGTTCGGTGGACCGCATGCTTAATGGCTGGACGCCAGACGCGTAGTCCGTTCCCCTTCAACACGCCCTGATGGTGCTGTGACCGCCCCCGCTTTCCCGCTGCCGGATGCGCTGCTCGACCGCTGTGTCGGTGCCGCGCTGGAGGAGGACCTGGGATCAGCCGGTGATATCACGTCCAGCCTTACGGTCGATGCGGACGCAAAGGCCACGGCGCGGATCGTTGCAAGACTGGCGGGAGTGATAGCCGGGCTTGACGTGGCGGTTCGTGTTTTCGCTTTGGTCGACGCCAGCCTTGCCGTCGATACGCTGGCCCAGGACGGGGACGGTGTGACCGCCGGCAGCGAAGTGCTCGAAATATCGGGCAACGCCCGCGCTATCCTCACGGCAGAACGCACGGCGCTCAATTTTCTCGGCCACCTTTCGGGCATTGCGACGGAAACCCGCAAACTTGTCGATGCCGTCGCCCATACCAAAGCGCGCATTTGCTGCACCAGAAAGACGACCCCGGGCCTCCGGGCCTTGGAAAAATATGCCGTGAGCTGCGGCGGCGGTTTTAACCACCGTTTCGGCTTGAGCGACGGTCTGCTCATCAAAGACAATCACATCATCGCCGCCAACGGCGTCGCCGACGCGGTGCGCCGGGCGAAGACAAAGCTCGGGCATATGGTCAAAATCGAAGTGGAAGTGGATGACATCGGTCAAATCGAACCGGCTTTGAACGCAGGGGCCGACGTCATCATGCTCGACAACATGAACCCGACGGGTATGGCGGAAGCGGCTCGTCTCATTGAAGGGCGGGCGACAGTGGAGGCGTCTGGGTCCATTACCGCGGACACCGTGGTAATGGTGGCCGAAAGCGGCGTCGATGTCATTTCCGTCGGCTGGATCACCCACTCGGCTCCCTCTCTGGACGTAGGGCTGGACTTTACCGAGTCTTGAGGTTTCCCACGCCATCTGCTGATCAATTGCGTGACGCCTAAATGACACATTGCGGTTGCACGGCCATCGCTTTCACCGACGTGAACACCGGCGAGGTGATGTGCAACACCGGCAAGGGTGGAGCGCTCTGAGTTCTGCCTAATCGAGTCAATGCCGTCCATGATCAAGTCCTCTCCAATGACCCTTGTGCATCCCATTTGACAGAACAGGGTTATACGATGTGTGCAGCATACTGGCGCAATGACAACGCAGTTGCCCTAAAAATTCTGGAACGCATAGATGCACTGTCTGTTTTTCAGCCGACTCCATGGACCAATCTCAATCTCGTGGCATTCAAAGACCCAGCACAGGCACAGGACATGCTGCGCTTTGGCTGGTTTTACGCAGGACAGGAAAAAAGAATTGGTGAACTGCAGATCACCAATGTCATTCGTGGAGACTACATTCAACAGCTGGAAGACGCCTTAAAGAATCAAGAAAACGAAGGCCCGATACAATTGGACGAATAACCGATTAGGCGTGTTCTGCGAGGCGGTTAGCAAAGGCCTGCCGTAATACATTGCCAACTTGCAATCCGACAAAATCAGACAAACCCAATCGAGCGCGTTCAGCCATTTCCTTTACCGCTTGCGCCATTTCACTTCGCAAAGCTACGTCACGCGCCATACGTACAGCGACGGCAACATAGTCGTCGCGCTTGTTGGCAACAAGGACATCAAGGCCAATTTCCTTGAGCAATGCGGCACTCTGCCGGCACCGTGCCGTATGACCTTGCATGACCACGGGTGGACACCCGCAGATCAGAGGCTCAACAATGGAGACCGCACCCGAGTACGGAAAACTGTCGAGGTATACATCTGCCAGATTGAGCAGTCCCAGTATGGGTGCTCGGTTAGGTTGGGCGTCCAAAAAGTGCACGCGGTCCGGATTAACATCAGCAGCTGAAAATTGGGCCCGTAGAAACCGGACAAAACTTGTCCGCTGCGGATACTGCGCCGCCCAATTGGGGTTAAAGGGATACAAAACCAGCTGAGATTCCGGCAACGCTTCCAGAACACGGATCCATGCATCGACAAGGTCGGGTCCGATTTTGAAGACATTGGCTCCCGAAACAAAAATGGAGCCCGTTTCGGGCAGATTGAGATCGCTACGTTTCAAGTCTTGCGCTGGGGGAATTCCGTCCACAAACAAATAGTGGTTTGTAGATCCGTTGATCAGCGCGAGTTCTTCGGTGTAGTCATCTTGTGCGTCATCGGGCTCGTTCAGTGTGCCGTTGATATACAGATCCACTGTGTCAAACCCTGTTGTCAGCGGGCAGGCGTGCATGGTGGCTTGAAGGCGCGCCAAGCGCTGCGCCATCAAGAGTGTCCACGGAAACGTTGCGATATTCGTCACATTGGCTGCGCCGATAAGAATGTCCAGGTCTTCCCGCTTGATGATTTCTGCCGCCTCGATCAGATCATCCACGGGGACGGGGATCAGAGCGTCCGTAAAATCGGAAACGCCTCGGCTTACACTGTCTGCGGCCGCGTCAGGAACAAAGGCCGTGAGATGAAAGGCGTCTTTATCGATACCCAGAAGATGTCCCCGTATGGCTGCCATTTCCGATTGTGCGCCGGGGCTGAGAATGCCGAGCCGTAGCCGGTCGGGCATCTGATTGGGCCAGACGGGTACGGCGTCACGCGCGAGTCCTGAGATTTCCAGGTGCAGGCGGATGAGGTTGGCGCGCATGACGCCAATGTTTTTCAACGATACGTCTTCCCCATAGATCGGGGTCAAGATGAAGTCGTCCATGAAGCCGTCGAGGATAGCGCGTCTGAAATCCGGTTCTTCGATCACCCGGGCTGCTTTTTCAATTTCCTCCATGGATGCCGTGAGATGAATCAGCGCCTGCCGGCGGGCCCCTTCTTTTTCAAAGAACTGAGGTAAACCCAGAAGCGCACGCACCATTGTGGCTGACAGCTCTGTCGGCACGTCGATGAGATCAAAGGAACGCTCGATGCGGTAGGAATACATAAACAAATTAAGCGCGAGATAGGCGCAGGCCTTACGCACGGGGTCGTATTCAACCGTCAACATGCGATGGCAACGCTCGGCAACCGCTTGATCCACTTTTGTCATCGGCAGGTGGCGGAGACCCGAGTTGTACATGGTTGCAAGTGCATCGCCGGATGACGCATTAGTCAACGCCGCAATTTTTTCAACGCGCGCATCTAGACAGATTTCTGCCAACTCTCGTCGCAGATCACGCAGCTTGCTTTCAGCTTCTGAATCCATTGACCTTTGACTTGGTTAGGAGTTCCGTCAGAGCATTGAAGGTCGTTTCCAGTCCGTTCTCTCCAAGCCGGTTGAGAGACTTGGCCGCTTGCGACAAAGAGGTGCGACGGTTTTCATCCATCAAGAGCGTTTTGATGGTGTTCTGTAGGGCCGCGCCGTCAGTCACTTGAATTGCCATGTTCCCTTCGACCATCGTGCGTGCAATGTCCTCGAAATTTTCCATGTGAGGACCAAACAGTATGGCACAATCAAAGTGCGTCGGTTCAATGGGGTTTTGCCCCCCAACCGCATCTATACTCTTGCCCATGAACACAACTGGCGCCACCCGATAGAACAGACCCAGTTCGGCGAACGTGTCGGCAATGTATACGTCTGTCTTTGAATTCAAAGACTCTTCAGCACTCCGCAAAGACGCGCAAAAACCGCGTGCAGTCACTCGCTGTTTGAAATAAGTTCCGCGCTCAGGGTGCCGTGGAACAACGACCGTGAGAACAGTCTCGATCTCTTCGGCGAGGGCGTTATGCGTTTCTATGACAAGACGCTCTTCCTCCATATGGGTGCTGGCGGCTAGCCATACGGGACGCTCTCCAATGTTGTTTTGTACCTTTTTAACTTCCGCATCCTGAGTTGGTAGCGGCGCAGCGGACAACTTTAAATTAGGGGCGATCCGTACATCATCAACGCCCAGCTTTCCAAAGTACCCGGCAAAAACTTCAGTCTGACATACGGCCAGATCCAGTTCGCTAAAGAGCCTGTTTGCTGTGTGGGAGAAACGCGCCCATCGTTTGAAGGAGCGCTCGGACAACCGTCCATTGATGACGGTCGTGGGTATATTGCGTTCCTTCGCGGCTAGAAGCGTATTAGGCCAAATCTCGGATTCCATACGCACAGCGAGGGCAGGCTGCCAATGATCCAAGAACCGGTTGACCCATGGGCGCCGGTCCCAAGGCGCAAATTGATGGATCACGTTAGGCGGCAACCGGTCCGCCATGACCTGCGCACTGCTTACCGTGCCGGTCGTGATCAGCACTTGCACTCTAGCCTGCGCCGTCAAGCGCTCGATCAATGGCAGGAGCGTCAGGGATTCACCGACGCTGGCCGCATGGCACCAGACGACCTGACCGGCCGGGCGGGATAGAGACGACAGACCCCGTCGTTCACTCAGCCTTGAGCCGTCTTCCTTGCCGCGCCAAGCGCGAAGGCGCAGCCACAGCCAAATAGGCCAAGCAAGACTATCGGTCAGCAACCTATAGAACGTCAGCATCGCCGCTTATGCTAACGGAATAGCAAGCGGAGCCGACGCAAAAAAAACATCGGCCCGCGTAAACGAGGCTTTAAGATGTGAAGGAGGTCAGGAGCCGTCAGAAACGAGGAATTCGACCATGGCTTCGGCCTTCAGTGCTTCTTGGCCCGCGGCTTCCGCCTGTGCCCGAATCCATGCCTTGGCATCGTCTGCGCTGACCGGATTGTCTTTCAGCATCATGCTGAGCACGGCTTGGGTGGGGAACAGGTTCGCGGCTAGGTCGTCAATGGCGCCCAGCAGCATTTCGGCGTGGCCCGCATTGGTCTCAGCCAGGTTTTCCATGTCCTCCGAGACCTTGTTCAGGAGGCCTTTTACTTGGCTCATCATAAAATCAGACATGGAAACTCCCTTCCCGGACTTGCGTTGTGTTTGATTGAGCGGGACAACTCTATCGTTCCGGTCTCCCGCTGTCATGGGAAACCACACGGCTATGGGCTAATCGACTTTGGTAAACAAGCCCTTAAAGAGTCACGAAGGACAGTAGAATAAAGCACCTCGCCTTTAGTTAGATCCATATCCAGCTTCACAAAAGTAGTTCCACCATTCTTCTGGTGTGAATAGATCGCACGTTTGTGCAAGGGCGTCGAACATCTGGTCGAATGTTCTGGCACCGATCCGTCGCAAATGAGCTTTCAGTTTTGAGAATGCCAGTTCGATAGGATTGAGGTCGGGGGAATGTGGTGGCAAGTACAGGAACCAGCAGCGCTTCGCTTTGAGCGCGGCTGCGGCATCCTTGTTGCGATGCGCCGCGAGGTTGTCACAGATGACGACAGTTCCCGGCTCTAGTTCGGGTGCGAGAACGTCGCGGATGTAGGCGGCAAATGCCATGCCGTTCATAGCTCCGTTGATCACCCATGGTGCGATTAGACTGTTATGGGTCAAACCCGCAATGAATGTCTGCGTTCCCCATGCGCCAAAGGGCGTGCTCATTTGCAATCGCTTACCGCGCAGGCTTCGCCCGCGCAACCGGGTCAAGTTTGTCTTCACGGATGTTTCGTCAATGAACACAAGACGATGAGGCTGCGCCTGCATGGCCGGGATGCGGTGCCGGAACCAGTCCCGACGCAGACGCGTCACCCGAGTATGAAAGCGCTCGGTTGCGATCAACGATTTTTTTATACGTGTAGCCAAGTTTTCTTAGGAAACGCCCAATGGATGCAGCATGGACGATACCCCCGGTGGCCGCTTCCAGGGCTCCGGCCAGTTCTGGTAAAGTAATGTCGCTGTCCTGCGCCACCAACTCTTCAAGAAATTCCCGATGAGGGGCAAGTTTGCCATGACCTCGGGGACGTCCTTGTAATTCGGGTTCGATAGACCCTGTCTCACGCAACTTGCGTTGCCACCGCACCCCCGTTGCGGCGGATATTTTCAAGCGCGCCGCGGCGGCACGACCGCTCAAGCCCTCTTCGATGTATTGTTGGAAACGCGCTCGAAGCGCTGATGGTAGTGCTGCTGGCATGGAAAATCCTCCCGAATTAAGGAGGAATCACAATTCGCAAAGATTGGGAAGACCATCGATTCAACATTCAAAATCGACGCTTTAGATATTGTCCGTAGTCATGGTCTTTTCTTCGTCTCGATTGGCAATAACATTCAAAACCTTATCGAAGCCGCTGACCTCAAATATTTCGGCGATCTTTTCCGACAGACCGTAGTAGACAGACTTACCACCCCTAGACTCACACTCACGCGCCGCCATCAAAAGCACCCTCAAGCCCGCACTGGCAATATATTCCAACTCAGTGAGGTCGAACGACATTGTGCGTTGGCCGGCCTCTAACCGGATGCGAACAGCATCCTCAAGCATGCTTGCATTGCCTGCGTCCATCCTGCCCTCGACAAAAAAGACAGGCCCTTTGTCATGCTGTTCGACCCGTACGGAGAGTTTTGTCTGGTCACCTTCGCGCTCGGCCATTGCTTTCTCCCTTGACCATTTACAACGAGGATTTGCGGACATTCGCTGAAATGCGAAATTCAGGGTGGATATATCATAGCGGTGAGACCTGGGCATCGTCAGGCTAACTGGACGGGTTGTCCCTTCCTGATAACTTTTGCCCTGGTATTCCTGAAGCAATCCACCGATCTATTCAGGCCTTAGTATGGTGCGAAGAAGGCGCGGGGCCGCACAGCAAGACGTGGCATTGGCAGATCTTTGCATAGGGAAAGTGCGTCCCGGCGTGATTATAGTATCGGACGCGGCGTCCAAGCGTCCCTCATGGAGGGGGCTCACCAATAGCGCAGCTCTTTTATCTTCACTCTGTGGCCGCATCAAGATATTTCCCGCTCCGCCAATTGCAGACATGAGCTGCCACGGCTGCGCACGGATACGCTGGAGTGCGATTTAACGTATGCAATGGCCTATCGGGGTTTCTTGACGCAGGCGGCTTTCCCTTGCAAACAGCATCCATGACCCGTTATTTCATCGAAAGGGGCGGAGTAATGAACGACGGAACAAAAATCCGCCTTTCCTCCGTTGAGAAAGCGGTTGCCAATGACAACGGCACACCGGAGGCACGGCTTGAAATTGCCGTGCTGACCCTCACCCGTCTCATTGCAAGAAAAACCGCTCAGGAGTTTTAAGCCAGACTGTAAGACGCAGGCTCCTAGAGAAGCTTGACCAGCGCGACCACCAAGCCGCCCTGGGCGATCAGCGCACCGAGCATCCATTTGAGAAGATCAGCCTTCACCGCCTCCATGCCGACCTTGGTCTCTTGCCGTAGCGCGTCCATGCCGGCCTCGATACGGGCAATATCGGCTTTGGTCGCGAGGTTGGCGTTGAGCAGCGCGACATGCTCCTCGGCCAGGGTCTCGGCCTGCTCCTCGGTGAAGCCGCTCTCCGTCAGGCGCTTGACGAAGCGGTGAGTATCGAACGCTATTGCCTCAGTCATGGCTCGATGATAGGGGCCGCGCAGGCGCTCGACAAGGACCATCGGAGAGACCGCAGCTAGGCTCGCCGAGAAACGTGGTTCGGTTACCCGCTGGCCCACCATCGTCTCCACATCGTGCACAACACGGTCCGCCGAGCGACCGTCCGAAAAACAAGCCGAAAACCGATCCACAAGGCCTGTCGCCCCCAGAAGCAGCGCACCCGCGTCCGAGGTCATCGTCCCGCCGCCGAAATCCGCCACAACATCGCGGCCCTTCAGCCGTGCAAATCGCATCGAGGTCGGGTTACACTCTGTCAGCATCGGGGATCTCCACTGCAAATGAGCAACTCTTTGTCCTAAAAGAACTTTCTCACATGCAGGGCCCCGATGCACCTACCACTGGTGAGAAATGCGGGCTAGTTGCGTTTTTCCTGGATTCCGCTTCGAAATAATCCGTAAGCAAACAGCAAACGAATTCAATGCAATCCCAGCGCACCCGTGCGCATCCCTGACGCTTAAACTGGATGCAAAATCACTGGACGGCCGCGTAGGCGGCGGCATTGCTTCTCCCGGTTAATGCTGGAGCTAACAGGGTCAATTCACCGGCGGAATGGTCAACAGTTTTCGGGTATTGGCACCGTCGGCAAACCCGCACAGTTTGTTCCTGCCCTTCGGTGCCCCGGCTAGTTCCTGCCGAGGTAATAAGTACGGTTTCGGCACAGGTGTTTACCGAACAATAAAATATCGAGACAAAACGGAAACGATAGAGCCTTCTTCACTTTGCTTTCCACTCGATCTCTTACTGAAGTGCTGCCGCTCTCATTCGCTCAGGCGCTGGTCTAGGTAACTTTCTCCTTCGTCGAATTCCGGTGAAACATCGAAATACTCGATATTGGCCCGTGCGTGGGTGAGATAATCGTCATCCAAGTCGCCCAACCCGCCGACTTTGGTCTTCTCGGAGTGCCAAAGCAGATAACCGTCCACATCGTCCATGTCGAGCCAAGGCCGGAACCGGGCTGTGAACCACCCGGCAGTGGTGGCTTGAGCGCTGTTGCGGGAGCGGTCCAGAGCTTCGCCAGCCGGCGCTGCATAACTGTGCACCTCCAACATTGGCTGTTGCACGACGGGTGGGAAGTGGACGGTTTCAAACACCCGGACCGTGTCCGCCTCGATGCGCCAATCCAGCGATAACGGATTGTTGTCGTACATGTCAGGGAACCTTTCCCGGGTTTCGGGATGGTAACTGCCGTTGGGGGTGAACACTTGGCCGTGGCGCCGCCGTCCGGTGATGGGCTCCAGCTTCGTCACCCGTCCGGTGATGGGATTGGTGAATTCATCGATAAACGCACGGCTTTCCGGGTCGATGAAATAGTTGGCGGTGGAGACAAAGCGCCGATAGACGTTTTCCTCCTCCCTCCGCCACCAGTACCGCATGGCGCCGCGGGTTTGCAGGAAAGGAATAACCCCGCTGTCGGTGATGGCAAAGAAACGAAGAGAGACCCGCCAAATGCTTTCGCCGTCGTCGGTCCGGCCAATGATGCGCACCCACGCCTCATTTTGCTCAGCCGGATCGGTGGGTAAGACGTGTGTGGCGGCACGAGCGTCAGTGCTCCACTGAGGTGCTGTCGCCCCAAACCCCAAGGCCCCGATCAGCGTCGTGGCATCTCGTCGTGAAACCATGAGTTATCTCCTGTCCCTTGCGAAAACCTTGCTCAATTGAAAAGGATATGGCGCAGTTATCTGTCCTCCCAGAAAATCTCTTCCTTTGATCTTGATGGTGCAAACCGTTCAGCTATGGATAAAGTTTCCCAGAGCATCAGGCATCAAATTACACCCTGGCAGCCCTCGATTATAGGTTCATTAGGTCCGGTCCGGTTGGGTTGACCAAGCCGAAAAACCGTTTGGAGCCCCGGTGGCGCAATTCGGAAAGCCATGCAACTGTATATCTTCACGAATCCCTGATTGCGGCATATGGCCAGGTTCGAGACACAGAGACTAATCTGTGAGTTGAATGAGTTGCCCGTTAAGAAACTGGATTTTTGATGGGGCGGGATCGGATTTGGACCTAAGACAACCAACGGTAATTGGCGCAAGAGAGTCCTCAGCCACCTGAAGACAAGGCGGAGTTTGTAGCCGACGGCGCTGATGACGGCGTTAGGGGTAGGGCGGAAGGAAGATATCGAGGACAGTCGGAGCGGCGCTGTGGGAAGGACTCCGGCCGCGAGCACACGGCTGCCGGGAGGACAGGTAGCGTCGAGGGTGCAGGGACGGCAAACCGTGCGGGTGAAACGGCTGCACAACGAGCGGGCGTGATAGCTTGGCCACGCTGCAGCCCTTGAAACATCTTCCGTTTCATCGGTCTGGCCGAACTGCTGCATTGAACACGACGAGCGTGGCGGCTGTGAGAACCAGCCCACGAAAACGCAATAGGTTTGCCGTGTAGCGTTGTAGGAACTCGCTAACCAAAGCATTGGACCACGCAAGGATTGCTTACTGGCCTTCTTGCCACTTTGGAAGAACTCTTAAGCATTGGTTACCAGGGCCTCTGCTTGGACGTATGGTAGTGGTCGGGCATTTCGTAGCTCATGCCTTCTTGATCGTATTGCGAAACGTCCAGGAGTTGAAGAAAGTCCGTCAGTTGGGATGTCCTTGTACCCTTGATTCTCCGTGCAAGAAGCTGCTTCATCCGAAAGACAGCCAGCGTTCCAATACGGTTGCTCTTTGGGAACTGAAGCGCGTCGGCCAGATCGTTGCCAATCAGCGCCCTTGATAGGCGGAAGACAAGATTCCGAACCGACTTTGCCTCTTTTGGATCGTCGATGCCGGCCACCTTTGGTACGTTGTGCACAAACGCCTGGGCCATTTCGATTGAATGCTGGTTGGGTGGTGGCTCGCACAAAAGTGCGGTCCTTAGGATGTGCCGTGCTTGGGTTTCATCCGTATACAAGGTCGAGTCAGGAATTCCCATTAGATGACCCACGTATCTCCACAAGGCCAAAAAACTGGTGATTTCATTCTTGCTGAACTTGGCACCCACCGCAGTCGCCTGTTCCACCAAGCGAATTGAAAACACGCAAATCGCATAACCGAGATGTGCCGCACTCAACGGCACCCCCCAAGCTTCACTGTCCCAGGGCTCTGCTTTTGCCAAGAGGCTGCGGATGCGGGCGTGAACAAAACGCACGCGTACCGAGAGTTTCCATCCGTCACCATACCGGTGCAGCCCTCCCGGAAGGAAAATCTCTATTAGCTGCCGGTTATTCTGTTTCAACCGGCGGTCACCCGGCCCACTTACGGTCCGCTGTGTGATATTGAACGATGTTGCGATGAGCGACGCAAAGCCCTCGATCAAAACGCCGGCAACGAATGCTACCAAGATGAAATTTGCGTTTGCAGAAAAAGCCCGAATACCCTCATTACAGGCACTGTAGTCGAACCAATCGGGGACATTCTCGATTTCCTCAAAGAAATCGCGCAGCACTTTGGGCGCATGGCTCAGTTGATCTGCGTGACAATTAATACCGGCGCGAAGGAAGCGGTGCAGCGCTGATGGTGACAGATCCGCAATCTCCTCCATTACCGGATCCAACCTGGGATCTCCAATCGGCGGCAGACGGGTCACCGATCTTCACCGCGCCGTCGAGGGACGCGCCGGTGCGCGCCACCCCCATCTCACCACGCAGAAGTCTTTCTATGTGGAGATCAGCCGCGCCCGCGACCGGGCCGAACTGGTCACCGACGACGTGGCGCAACTCCGGGAACAATTGCAGGCCTGTACGGGAGAGCGCATCGCGGCGCTGGAAGGGATCGGAGAAATCCAGCGCGAGGCGGCGGGCGGAGGTACCTACAAAAGCCGCGGGAAGGGAAAGACGACAGGTGCCGAAGGCTTAACGGAGACCGTGCGGGAACGCGGCGATGCTGCGTCAATGCCGAAAGACCGAGAGTTGCCCGCACCGGAGCGTGGCAAGGGGACCGCCATGAATCTCGAACTTTGAAGTGGAATGCGCCGCGGCGTTGAAGGTGGCGTGAAGTTGCAGGGTAAAGGAGTTTCTCGGTTTCCAGCGACCTAAAAGGCCTTCCGATATTTTGACAAACCCTCCATTTTCTTCCCCATTTACGCACTTCCCAACGCGACAAAGCCAATCTAAGTAACGGTATGGTTTCATGCACCAGACATTTCGCGGTGCCCAGTTTTGTTCTTACGGAACCAAATACAAACATTTCAATATCAATGCGTCAGCGAGGATGGTTGGGAGCACGACAGGGCCCTGCTGCGCGTGATGACCTCAATGATGAAGGGCGACAACCAAGTGTTCAAACAGTTCATGGACAACGACGGCTTCAAGCGCTGGTTGACGGATACGGTGTTCGGATTACCCAGCGAGCAAGCGCAGGCACCGTGAGCTACACGCACCAGGCAGGCGCGCTTCTCTGGCTGCGGTGGCAAGAAGAGGCATCAGACCCCAGATAATTTGCTCCACCCGCTTCCAGACTTAATGAGAAGAACTGAGAATTCAAATGCAAACACCGCTAACCTATTGAGGTAGCGGCGTTATTTGGTTGCAGGCGCACGCAACCACCTTTACAGAACCCATCTGAAGTTGTGAGACCTACAAAACATAGGCCCACGGCCACCAATACTGACCAATTGTACCTACCATCGCTTCAGTTAGCTCTTGCGGCTTGATTGACGGGCAAATCCAATGCGGTCAGGTCAACAATTTTACCGTTTTTTATTACGGTATCCACTGTCGCAAAGTTAGCGACGTCTTCAAGGGGGTTTTCCCGTAGAAGAATCAAGTCGGCGAGTTTGCTTCTGGTCACGGTTCCGAGGTCGTCGCCTTTACCGATGTAGATGGCGGCGTTGCGCGTGGCGATGGTGACGATATCAAGCAGGGGGATCCCAGCTTGATCGTACAACTCAAGTTCCTGGAGAGTCATGGGGCCATATGTCCGGTCGCTGCCGAGCGCCAGCACAGCGCCAGACTCATGAAGCAGACGTAGATTCTGAAGCATATTGGGAATCTGCTTGGCGAATTGTTCGGGCATTCCGGAACGGCGATACCGTTCCCGCTCGTCCACCGTATTGAATTTCATGGTGGCGTCGTCAAAAGTCGCCCTGAACAAGGGGGTGTCGAACCAACTGATATCATCGACGACACGCGCAATATTGGAGAACACCACAGCCGTTGTTGAGATCGGCATGGCGCGTGCGGAAACACTGTTAAGCGCGGCCTCGTCAAGAACATTCCGGATGGGGGCATGTGCGAAGGCATTCACGCCGGCATCGACAACCTGTTGAAATTCTTCCCGGCCGCCGATGTGCGCCGTCACACGATGGCCTAGCCGGTTGGCGTAATGCACCACGTCCGTTAGAAGATCGGGAAAGACCGGTATCAAGTCTTCCGCCATCATGCCCTCAGCGTCGATCACCAGTTTAATCAGATCGGGATTGTGAGACAAGACCGCATCAAGTTTAGGAGCAACATCATCCCTGGACAGTATGACGGCCGGTCCATCGTTGTTCCCCCGGTTTCTTGCAAAGTGAACGGCCCAACCGACAGCGAGAACGCGTGGACCCATGATTTTTCCAGCCTGTTCGTCCGCTCGTATCGGAAAAATAAATGCCGGGTCATTGCCGTGATCCATGACGGTGGTGACACCACTGTAGAGGAATGTATGCAGCGCCTTAATGCCCGCGCCGCGATCATTCATAACCCGTCCGAGGATGGTGCCTCCCCGCAGATGTATGTGGGTGTCAATGAGTCCCGGCAACAGATACTTGCCATCTCCGTCTATCACAGTGGCCCCTGAGGGTGGGCGAATGTCCCCAGGCGAGACCAGCGCGATCCGGTCTCCGCTGACCAGCACCGACGCGCCCGGCAAGGGGGCGGCGCCGGTGCCGTCGATCAACGTGACGTCAGTTATCAACACGTTTCCATCCGCCGCGTGAAGGCGGGAGAGCGGAACAATGATCAAAAGCGCAGCCGCACACGCCACAGCGGCCTTTTGGATGATTGTCCAGGATTGAGTCATGACCAGCGCCCTCCCTTTGCGGCCGATTTCACGGTCCATCCATAACAAAGACTGCCCACACTTTAACAGTGCGGGTAGTCCATTTCCTTAGCAATACACCTTAAAATTCGAAAGATGCGCGAACACCGAAGGCTTGCTTGCCCGGCGGCAAGACGAAAGCAACCGGGAAGTTGATGGAAAACGCCGGCCGCACATTGATCCGTCCAGTTCCACGCCGGCCGGATATCCACTGCCTCGAATTAAAAAGATTGGTGCCATAAACCTCAAGACGGCGTCCACCCCCTTCGATCCCCATACGCAGGCCCGCATTGAACGAACTACCGACCCAGCTTTGCTCGAACTCGTCGACAAAACTCTTTCCTTCATAGGTCAAGACACCGCGAACATACCAGTCATAGGTATTGCCCAAGGGGATGCGGTAGCTGGAATTCAACGATGCACGTTCTTGAGGGTACTCAAGTATTTTGACATCGTCCGCCGCCGTAATGCCGGTTGCGGCAAACGCCAGACGATAGGTGTAGGTGTCAAACTTTGAGTCGGTGAGTTCAGATGATTAACATTCGATATGGGATCGCAAACGAAAGTATTCACCAGGCATAGGCGCTTAAATGAATCGCGTAATATGGTGCAAACAGTACGGCTTTTAGTGATGAATCATGATCGCAGTTAGTGGCGCCAAAACACCTAGAAGTTTGGAGAAAAGGATTTCATTGACCTTTGACAGGAAAAGTTACGTGCACAAATTAGGTCGCGTAGTGAAATCCACTGGAAAAAAGTGTACAGAAAAACAAGTGCTTATCAAACGCACCATTGGACCATTGACCCTTTTTCTTGTGACAGTCGTTTGGGTATTGACTACGGCACCAGCGTCCCAAGCTCAGTCTGTCCTTCGAGCAGGCACTCTTTTTCTTCCGCCGGGCAAAGGCAATCTCTATCGCGGTATCACGCTGCCGGCTGTGATGCCCTATCACGCAATATTCGACACTTTGACGGCTCTTGGTGAGAACGGCGAGGTCGTACCGTGGCTGGCAACGGAATGGCGGTCCGAAAATGCGGTGAATTGGACCTTCAGGCTGCGCCCCAACGTCAAATTCTCAAATGGTGAACCGTTCAATGCCGATGCCGTTGTCGCCTCGGCCGAACATATGATGACTCCGACCGGTCGGGGCGAAACCATCGGTAGCACGCTTTATCATGTCGTTGCGGCGCGGGCGGTGGACGACCTAACGGTCGAAATCGATCTCAGCGAACCGGACGCCATTTTTCCGCTGCATGCCTCCGTTTGGCGTATTCCCGCACCCAAGCACTGGGCAGAACTGGGAACGACGGGATTCGCCGTCGATCCAGTGGGAACAGGTCCTTTTGCCGTAACCGAATGGCTTGAGACGGCAGTCAAACTGGTCGCGTACCGTGAGTCGTGGCGCCCGCCCAAAGTGGATGCCCTGGATATCATACAGATCCCCGATCAAACAGCGCGTCTGCAAGCGCTGCTTTCCGGTGCGGTTAACTTTGCCATGGGTTTGGCACCGGAAGACCGACCGATCCTGGAGCAAGCCGGTGGCCAAATCGTTTTCAGACTGACCACCATGGTTCACTTCATCGGCTTCCTCACCAGAAACGATACGCCACTGAAAGATGTGCGCCTGCGCAAGGCGATGAACTTTGCCGTCGACCGGGAAGCCATCATTCGAGAAATACTCGATGGTTCGACGGCGCCTGCGGCTCAACTGGCTTTTCCAGGCGCATTCGGATTTAACGACGATCTTGCGCCCTACCCGCATGATCCCGACCGGGCACGGGCGCTCATGATTGAGGCCGGTTATCCGTACGGTTTCGACATTGTCATCAATGTCTCGTTGGGCCGTGGGTCTAATGATTCACTCTACTTCCAACAGATTGCAGCGGACTTAAGGCAAGTGGGTATTAACGCTGACTTGCGAATTGGGACACAGGCACAAAACCAGCGCGCGCTGTTTAACGGCGAGATGGAAGGGGATGCGTTCAATCTGTTTGTCCGTGGTCACGATCCCCTCAACGCCTATCGCCTCCGCGCCTGTTCAGGCCGTGCCACGGAACGGGTGCCCTACCACTGTGACGACGACCTGTTGCCTTTGATCGATCAAGCCCGGGCGCAAACCGACGCAGCGAGGGCTGAGCCGCTTTATGCCGCTGTCCTGGCTCATGAATACGAGGACCCGCCTGCTCTCTTTCTTTGGCAGGGCCCGGAATTCGACGGCATCGGACCCGGCGTCACGGGATACCGGCCGAACCAGGATTTCATTAACTTTCATGAAATCTCTCTTCAGCCTTAGAGGACGTTCGACATGTCACGTCTGTTCAATCAAACGATTGTATGCCGTGCAGTCATTTTGTTTTGCGAGCATTGTCAGAGTAACTGGTTAGGGCCAACTCTCTTGGGCCCTTGTTCCCTGGGTTTAAGCACGAAACTATTGGTTCGCTTGGGATTGACCAAGCAAGGCGCGGCCCGGAACAGCGAAAACTCACCTCACTAGACTAACAGATCAACTTAATCTGACAATGCTCGTGCGACTATGCGGAGCGTGACGGACTCAATGCTTCAGGCGCAGATGGCGATCCAACCAGTTAATCATCGGGCCGTAATGGTCCGGCGGGTTAGGGCCCGCAATGAGGGCATCGCCATGGCCGCCACCAGGCACAGTGAGGAACTCCGTGGTCACGCCGTTTTCTTCAAGCCGCGCGTAAAGCAATTCGCTTTGGTTGTAGGGCACGGCGATATCCGCATCGCCATGGATCACCAAGAAGGGGGGGGGGTCATCGGGCGAGATATGACTGGTGGGGGAGGCTTCGGCGTATAGCGCGGCCTCGTTCGTTGGCAGGCTCGACGGCGTGGCCGCGCCCAGGTAGGCGCCGACAAAGAGACTCAGCAATGAGTTTGAGCCTCTTAGTAAGGCGTTCGAGCTTCCCGTCTGCTTGGCGAACTCCGTCAGATCGGTCGCCGGATAGAGGGCGACGACAACCTGAACCTTGGCACTTTCCCGGTCGACAGGGCTGAGGTTCGCGCTGTTCTCATCGCCGTCCAGCGCCCCAAGCATGCTGACGAGATAGCCGCCGGACGACCCACCGACGGCGCCGATCCGGTCCGCGTTGATGCTGAAGCCGTCTGCATTGTGGCGGATGAAGCGCACCGCCCGCTGGGAGTCCGCCACCGCAGCTGGATAGGGAAACCGGGGCGTCGCTCGATGGTTGATGGAAAACACGGTATAACCTGCCGCCAGCAGTTTATCGACGCCGAGCACCGGCCGCACGGCGGCCTGCTTGAGCGGTTCGGCTTCGAAGCTGAGCGGCGCCTGCCAGGCGCTGCCGGGGATCAGCACCAGTCCATAGCCGTTTGGCTCTGCTGGCGTGTGCACGTCCATCAGCAACGCCAGCCCGGAATACATGCCGTAGATGACATTGCTCTCCACCCTACCCTGAGCGTGCGCGCTGGAGGCTGCGCCGACAGTGAGCGAAGCTGCGAGCACCCAGATCGTCCGCCCGATTTTATCCATGGATCATTCCCCCGTCTTAGACCTGCGCCAAAAGTCTAGATAGCGCTGCGGTGGGCGCCAACCCCGCAGCTGGTGCACTTCCTTTGCGATGCCAGGTCGGCCACGGCAGTCTCGGCGCTAAAACGGGCGACCAAGAACCCCACCGCCACCTGACTGATATGGTTGCAGGCATTGCATTACGATATTGATCATGTAGGCGGTGCCAAAGTCATCAAGCCAGTCCATCTTTTTACAATAGTAGGTGAAAACTTCGTTTCCCTACGCGCGGTTTGCGGACGCGCTTTGCACGAAAGAACCCTTTTCCCTAAGGCTAATCATCAAAGTTATGCACTTTTCTGTGGGTAACTTTTTTTCAAGTCTTGTCGCTGACCTCTCCAGGTGTATACGTGACAGGATCTCGACGGACCAAAGGGCCGTGGTGTCCAAGACCACGACCCTCTGTCGTACATCAGGGCGCCGGAGTCCAATCTGGCGCCCGCCCTGTTTAGAACTGCAGTCTCGGCCAAAGTCCCCAAAAGACCAAGTGCGAATCTCGCACGGGGCGTCAAATGTTGGGGATAACTTTTGCGCCTGATGGACCCCAAACCACATAAATCCGGGCACAAAAATCACAATGCTGGACGAGTCGGTCGGCGAAGACTTCGGTGTCGAGGTCACTTGAAACTGAGGGAGACCCGACATGTTCAGAAAGTCCGCGCGCATTGATAGGTTTGCAGCTTCGGTCGAGGAGGAACCGGTGTTCGTGGGTGTGGATGTCCACGAGCGCACGTACTCGATGGCGTTGTTCTGCATCTCCGACTCTTAGGTGGAAACGTGGAACTGTCCTGCGGATGACGCGGGTCTGGTGGAGCTGCTCAGTGAGCTGGGTTGCCACATAGTGCATGTCGCCTACGAAACTGGTCCGACTGGCTGACGAAACGCGCAGGCTCATTTACTTTCGCACACGTTACAAATGCTTTCAGGTATTGCTCTAGCCGCACGGCGGAGAGTCGTTTTGTCCTCCCTTGGAAGTCTAGCCAACAAAAATTCGTTTTCTCTATCAAGTTCATCATCCGTACGGCCACAGCCCTCCAGCCACAAAAACTTATCAATCACTCTTGAACCAAATGAGTATCCTAAAGAGTGAGCTTTCAGTACGCCGTCAATTTTTCTGGCGATGTCAGCAAAGCCACGAGCTTCAAGTTGGTCGTAAAAGTGTTTCATTTTTTTTGTGGCGGGAGTTCCTTTGGCTCCCACCGCTTCGCCGGCGTAGAAATCAATCATGAGCGACCGTTGCGAAATGGATCGCATTTTCCTAGTACCGAGGTAGAGTCGAGGAATGGTGCGCCAGCTTTAGGTTCCCGTGGCTGTTCCATCGCTTTCGCTCCGGGCCTCAGTCTGGCTCCCATGTCCGCGTTTCTAGGTCGTCGCTCATCAAACCGGACGTGCGGATTTCCCGCATCCGGCTTTCGGACGAGATCATGCCATCGCGCGCGGAAGGCCCACAGTCTTCCGCGTCAGGTTCACGAGGACGTAGCCGTCTCACCCTAAAAAAAGGGGATTATGTATGAAAGTGCCGAAAGGGGGGGACCAAAGTCCCTGGAAGAAAAAATCATTGAGATCACCGAGGATAATGGCGGTGTGTTCAACACCTATGAACATAAGGAACAACTGATCGACTTAGGCTATCTCCGTGGCGAACCCCAGACAATGACACACTAAATCTACTAAGCTTTGAACAATTCAGACAGGTTCAAGAATAGCGGCGAAAAGGGCCGGTGGACACTTGTGGACGATAATCCGTTTTGAGAACGAAACGGAAATTCCCGACGCTGGATGAGGTGAAGAAACGGTAGACTATAGGCCGGAAGGTGCAGAACCACCCAAAGGCGCGCCCGAAGCTGAAACTGGCCGCGAAGATATGATGGCGGACAGCGCGGAGAGGGCCAGGAGGGACATTGAGAGGCTACAAGAGCCATGACGTATCCCGACCCGGACGACGCTGATCATTATCAAAGCTATGATGAGCGCATTTGGCAAGAGAGGAAGGATATCCTGCTTACCACTGCGTTCTGTGGCGTGCTCATCGCCGGTGTCATAGCGCTGACACGCCTGTTCAACTGGCTGCTTTCCCTACCCCGCTAATGACTTTGGAATTTTGGGGCCATAATCGGTATTGCGATTGCAATCAGCGTCGTTTCGAAACTTTCCTACATAATCCCCTAAAAGGACGCATCCGCCCTGGGACAAATCAGTAACGATCTCCGGATAAACGGCAAAAAAAGCATGCCATCATCTCTTTTGGGCTTGATCACAGGCACGGATGGTGCTCGGCCGCCGCACCTAGGATCGGGCGAAGGCGAGAAGCGGTCCGATGTCATGGTTGTCCGCCGCGCGAAGGGCTGCGATATAGCGTGTCCGTGTTTGGCCGACATCGGTCAGGCTGATCCTGCCCCAGGTGAAAGGCTCTTGCCCCAGCCTCGCTGCCAGGAGGTCGGCCAGGAGCCGGGTGGTGCGGCCGTTGCCGTTAGGGAACGGATGGATGGCGACAAGACGGTGATGAAGCCTGACGGCGATTTCATCCGGTGGGTAGGTTTCATGTTCGACCCAGTAACGGGCGTCATCCAGCGTCATGCGGAGTTCGACGGGAATCCGGACCGGATCGATGCCGATATTGCGTTCGGTTCGTCGGAATTTGCCCGCCCAGGCCCAGACGTCCCCGAACATCCTGCGATGAAGCTCCGTGACAAAATCCTCGGTGAGGATGTCGCGCCGGCGCTGATGGCGAGTCCAGGCGGCGCCGGCGGCGATATTGGCTTGCTCCGCCTCATTGAGCTCCCTGCGATAGGTGATCCATGTTGGCAGCAGGCTCTCCCGCTCCTCCGGCACGAGGGGCGTTGCATCGTCGGGCTCGTCGAACAGGTCGCTCACGACCGCTCCCAGAGGTCGCGCTCTCTGAGGTGATCATGGACATACTCGTCCATTTGCGCCTCGCGCTCCTTCTCGGATAGCCCTTGGGCTTCCAGGTCCATGGTATGCCCGATCCGCGCAAGTTCCTTCTGGGCGATTTTCCGGGCACGGGTCTGCACGGCGTCTTCGAGTGGCGCGTTGGGCAGGAGGGCATAGACGAGGGTGCAGTCGAGCGCCTCTGCAGCCTTGCGCAGGGTCTTCAACTGGACGGTGCCGTAGGCTTCGGACTTCTCCAGATCTGCAACGCTCTGGGGTTTCATGCCGAGCCGCCTGCCAAGCTGGGGCGCCGTCATGCCGAGGGCATCCCGGATGGCTCGTATCCAGCCTTTCGGCGGCACGGCGAAGCGAGATTCAGGCCTTAACGCTGACAGGCGCTCGTCGAGGCGTTTTCGGGCGATCTGTCGATTGCGGTTCATCATATGGCTATAGCCTGTTTTTATTCATTCGAGAACAGGATATAGCCTGATTATTTAATATATGTAAACAGGGTGTAGCCTGTTTTTCGGTACTTTATTCCTGAGGGAGGAGTTAGTCCTATACACCTGAAACCGTAGGCCTCGGGACCGAAACGCAATCGATATTGACGCTCACAACGCCTAGTCACACACAAACCTCCGCAAAATGCCGCGAGCTGGAAAATCCACCCTCTTTCGCAACAGTCTCACAAGCGATTTCTGATCGGGTACCCCGGTTGCGCTGGGAGTATCAGTTGATAAGTTTTTCGAAAGGCACAGAGGTCTGTAAGAGCGGTGGACGATCACGCGTCGGCTATTCCGTGTGGGATCAGACCAGGTATCGACGACAAACGCACTAAAAGGTGCGCAAAAAAGCGGGCACAAATCTATGAGCATGAAAAAAATCGAGGCCATCATTAAACCCTTTAAATTGGATGAGGTTAAAGAGGCCCTTCACGAAGTTGGCCTGCAAGGCATGACAGTGACGGAAGCCAACGGGTTTGGCCGGCAGAAAGGACACACAGAACTGTACCGGGGTGCGGAATACCTAGTCAATTTTCTGCCAAAAGTAAAAATAGAACTGGTGCTCGAAGATAATATGGCAGACCGTGCCATCGAGGCCATTCAACAAACCGCCCATACTGGTCGCATCGGTGACGGCAAAATCTTTGTTTATGCAATCGAGGATGCCATTCGCATCCGCACAGGCGAGAGAGGCGGCGATGCAGTTTAGGAGAGAACAAGCCCCGGCGCGCGCATTCCTTAAGGCTGAGGCTTGTCCGATCTCGCTCTTTCGCTTTCGATTGCGGGCGGGTTCGCAGTTCCGCCATAGATGTATTGTTGGAAACGCGCTCGAAGCGCTGATGGTGGTGCTGCTGGCATGGAAAATCCTCCCGAATTAAGGAGGAATCACAATTCGCAAAGATTGGGAAGACCATCGATTCAACATTCAAGATCGACGCTTTAATACCCAATCCGAGTTACCCAACCTGGCCTGGAGGTGATCGACGCGCCGACGGCGGCGGGCGGGGCTTAGTAGTTTGCGCCCAATGTTCCAGACCGGCACGGCGACGACCTGGGCAGCGGCGGTCATGGCGATGAACTTGAGCATCTGGCCCCACATGCGGAAGCCGTGCAAGGTGGTCTGTCCGCCCCGCAGCGTGGCGTTGCCTAAGATCACGGTCGGGCCCTCCGGCACGGAGGCCGCGGGCCGTACGGCGCAAGGAGTTGGAGGCCTGCCCTCGTCCGGGCGCTGGGCCGCGGGATAGGAGAGAAGCGCGCGGGAGAGAACCACCCCGCCCAGGCGTTGTGCAAACCCCCAAACCGGAGGCAACCGCCCTGACCGGCGCTATCCAGAACAACACGGTAGGCAAAAAGCCCCGGTACCACTTGGCGCGAGCGCGCTTTCGTGCTCGCCGGGATCGGCATCGCCGCGGCCGTCACCCTGTCCTCTTTCCTTATGGGCATCCTGGCCCCGGAGCTTGCGGATTTGACACCGGGTGCGGATGTCCTCGCGGTGCTCTGGTTCGCAACCATAGCCTGGACGGTGGCGGCCACCATCGCCCATGCCTTCAGGCTCGGGTTTCGGCGCGGCGACTGGTCCGCCTTCGGCGGCCACAGGTTTCCTCAATTGCGAATCCGAGGGGTCAAACCAGGGCGCCGAACGACATACCTGGCCTATAAATCACAGGCTTGTAGCGAATCAGACTGGAACTTGGATCAAGTGTCGGTCTCGGTGGTTGCGGGCCCCCGCAACAATCCGGAACACGGGTCCCATTCCGGTCATTGCCAAGCTATCTTGCCAAATGCTCGACAACCCAAATTTTCGCGCACTTTACCTTGGACATTGTTAATCACGGGGCATCGACGAGCAATATGCACTCTATACTGTCGGTGGCCTCGTGGATTTCGCCTTAGCCACCTTGCTTGGGTCGTTCGGCCTCATCCCGAGTGCCATCCGCGCCGATTGTAGCACTAAGGCTGGTTAAACTACGAAGAGGTACAAACACATTAACTACCGCTACCATGAGAGTATTGGCAACAGCCCCTCCGCTGACGCCTCCTTCAAGAGAGACGCTGCAATCATCGACAGGAAACAAAAAGCCAACAAACTCACCATCCAAAATCGCCGCGTGAACCACCAGCACCTGGCGGCTTGAATGCAAACTTAGATAAGCTAAGTCTTCCGTAAGAAAACACGCTCATTCATCCCAAATGTTTCAAAGACAGGACATTGCCCAACCTACCCGGCGCACCAGCCCAGGAGAAGGGCCGGGAAAGGAATTACCGCCGCAATCACAAACGCTTTCTCTAGGATGTCAAACAGGAGAATAAATATCATGGCTGAGCCTTCTCTCGGCCGGTAATCTCTGCTTAACAAATTCCCATTAATCAGGCGATCTGCTCGGTCAGCCGACGTAATCGACTAAATTCAAGCGAACGACGTTTTCGGTTAGGATCAGATAAACGTAAGGAATAAAACCTTACATTCCGGGTCAAGCCCATTTTATTCAACATTGCGAACAAGGCTATGTCCCTGCATCGAGATGCTTTGAAAGAAAGGTGCCAATGGCCTCAAGCATGGCAATACGTGTTTCTTCCGTTGAGAGCCAATGGTCTTCTCCATCTAGGACGACTAATTCATAACTCTTTCCGGCATCTTTGAGTGCTTCCGCCATCACCTCACTTTGTTCAAGCGCGACAACGGTATCGTCCTTACCATGAATGAGGAGAATATCGGCCTTAATCCGGTCTGCGGCCAGAGCCGGAGAACGGCTGTCAATAGCCTCGCCCGGCTCACCCACACGGGAAACCCAATACTCGTAAGTGGAACTCTTTGGGCCGAACCGTCTACGCTCCCAACGCAACATACGGCCAAGGTCCGTTACACCGGAATAGGAAACAGCACAACGATACAGGTCCGGCGTAAACGCAGCACCTGCCAAGGCCGAATAGCCTCCATAGCTGCCTCCGACAATACAAACACGATCAGGGTCCGCTATACCCTGATCGATCAGATGGGTAACGGCGTCAGTCACGTCGTCCTGCATCTTACCGCCCCACTCCCCATACCCCGCCTGGGAGAAACCGATACCGTATCCCCAAGAGCCACGAAAATTCATTTGCACCACAGCGTATCCCCGCGAGGCTAAGAATTGTTGCCACCAGTCGTAGCCCAACTGATCCCGTGACTCAGGTCCACCATGCGGCATGACAACGAGAGGGAGGCTCTGTTCCTCTGCATTGGCAGGAACGGTGAGGTATCCCTGCAGTGTGATGCCATCACGCGTCTCGTAGGCAAACGGTGTAACGGGCGACATGTGCTCCGCCTTAATGTGCGGATAGGCTCGCGCTATAAGCGATAGTTGGCCCGTCCTAATATCAAACAGTACAAAATAACCGGACTCGGACTCAGACTCTGCAAAGAGAATAAAGCGTTCGCGGTTCCGATCCCAGGATTCGATGTAAACCCGTTGTCCTTGAGGTAGAGCATTCTTGACGGCGGTAACGACAGCGACAAATTGTCCCAAAAAGAACTGCTGTTCCCGAGCGACATTTGTAATCTCGGCACCTATGACCTCACCAGTATAGTCATCAACAATGGCCGAACTTACATCCACGTATTCATGTTCATACAATGCTGTGGGAGATATCGCCCCGTCCGCAATCGACATTTCAAACAGAGCGTACCGGTCTGTCACCAACCGCGTGCCAATGATCAAAGAGTCGCCTGACTGGCTGGTCCCAAAGACCGTAAGATTAGGAATGTCCGTCTCTTCAGCGAATATGGTCTCCCACCCCCCGCCTTCGGGTGCCATGATGCGGTACCGATTTGATTTGTCGAGTTGTTCAATGCGAGCAACAACCGTTCCATCAGGTCTTACAATCCACTGATCGGTATTTTCACCGCCTCTGGCTACTCGGCTGCCCCGGCCGGACTCTCCGTCTACCTCATAAAGATCAACACGGCCAAGTGTATAGCCTGCAACCCTTACTGCTGGATCCTGCCGGCCGCCCACACGTGTCCGAGCTGACATGAAAACCGTGCCGCTTTTATCCCACTTTCTTGCCCGCACTCCCGAGAGCGAAGTTTGCAGGTCCATGTTCCTGTTTTTGCCCAAAAGCTGAACAAGTTTGCGTGAGTGAACATCAACGGAAAACACACCCCAAAACTCTATGAGAGGGCTAGCAAATGACCTTTCAGTCTCGGTTTGTGAGGCATACAGCAGGACGTGGTTTGGCCCGGACCACTCTACTCCACGCAACTTGACCGTTGGGCTCGGCAGCATGAAACCTTGCTCACCGTTTAGCGGCTGTACAACGAGTCCGGTGACTCCATCCTTTGTCGACAAATAAGCGATGCGGGCCCCGTCTGGCGAAATGGCTATGTTTTCGATTTCCCGGCCTTTGCCATACAACTCAGCTGCGCTTTCAGCCGCTTCGAGCGAATCAGTGCCGACAAAGCAGAAAAATAAGGAAGGGAGCAAAGCACAGACAGTTCTGATCATGGTCTTACCCAAGTTGCGAAAAGTGTAAATGTGGCTATCTTATAATCGATCCGAAAATTATCTCAATCTTGCGTTTGCGCGGGGTATCCCTTTCGAAAGGCCTATCCAAACAGAGTCATGGACGCTTTTAACCAAGATCAAGTGGATGAGACTTCCGTATGCGACCGCACTGTCCGTTTAACACATGTAGCCAACAATCGACTGAGCATTCACGTATATCTGAATCGTAGATCTCACTATCCGGCGGTATGTTGCGTAAACCAAACCCAAGTTTATAGCCGACGAGATCGACTAGGTTGCTAAGGGTTACAGCAGTATTCATTTGCGATTATTGCCGGAATCGTCTGAAGAAGCGTGTAGTCTTGCAATGATCGTAATGCGTGCCATGGCATAGAGGTCTGTTAGGTGTTCGACAGGAGTGGTAGAGAGGCAAATAAGATTCTGAGATTGGCGTGGTTATCAGCATTTGGTCAATAGTAGGAGATGTTAGGATTCTGGTACTGATAGTCCGTGTGTCGATGGTTCTTTCCGCCCCTGAGCGTCATTGTTTTAAATCACTAATATAAAATCGTCTAACGGCCCAAACGCTCCGGGGTAACACTGGGGGTAACAGACGGGTGTTGATGGAGTATTAGAGTATGAAACGGTGGATATATTAGATTCCAAACTCGATTTATCAACGGACATATCAGAGCGGTCGTATTTTTGGTGACTGCAGAAGGGAACCACTTCCGACCCGAGCCGCTGCAACACAAAAGCGATCCAGCAGAAAAAGAAATGACGAATTGCGGAGTTCGTGACAGAATCCACACCCGCTAGAGAGTGGGGGATGCGCTTGTTCTTGAACGGGCCACTCCTCATCTTTTGTCTTGGCAGTGAGCCGTGACCCTATGCCCGATACGACAGCGATAGCCCACAAGCTGAGTCTGCCCGAGGAACTCATACTGATGCTCCTCAACGAACAGACCGGCTATTTCCACCCGGTTCCCGGCTGGGACCTGAACTGTGCCGTGGTCGGTGCGGTGCTTGCGGAACTCTCGCTGCGTTCGCGCATCGACACTGACATGGATTCGCTTTACCTGCTGGATCGGACGGAGACGGGAGATACCACACTTGATCCCATCCTCCAGGAAATCGCGGCCGATCCGGTTCCGCACAATGCACAGTACTGGATCGAACGGCTCGCCGGACAGGGGGAAGGAATCGTCGACCGGACGCTCGACCGTCTGGTCGAACTGGGCATCCTTGAGCATCACGATGGCGATTTCTGGACGCTGGCCGCCGCAACATGGCACGAGGAACTCTCCGGTGACTCCAGGGAAGGCTCCGTCGGTCAGTTCATAAGGACGCGAGTGGTCAAGGCTATTTTCATCGACGAAGTTCCCGACCCCAGGGACATCATCGTCATCTGTCTTGTCAACGCGTGCGACATCTTCCGTATTATGTTCGAACTCGACGAACAGACGGAAGGGCGGATCGAGTTCATCTGTGGGATGGACCTGATCGGCCGTTCGATCTCCGCCGCTGTCGCACAGAACATCGCCAGCCCAATGCTTCGGCGCTCCTTGCCTTCCAAGAAGATACCCGCCGTGTCCCTTCTCCGGCTGGCACTAAGCCCGCACATCCGTAGCGGCAACATCCCCGCGCTCTTCGGGGCGTTGACGAAAGAGTATGGCCCGGTCTTCCAAATCCGGCCGCCATTCGCGAAACCCTTGCTCTTCCTGGCCGGGCCCGACGCTAACCGCTGGGTGCACCGAAACGGCCGGACGCACATGAGAGCCCGAGGTTACTTTGCGGATTTCGAGAAGGTCTACGGCGCGGACGGTGTAATGCCGTCCCTGGACGGCGGCGATCACTTCCGGCTTCGCAAGGCCATGGGGCCCGCCTATTCGCGCGGCAGGCTGGCGGGTCAACTGGATGAGGTGTTTCGGCTCATCCGCGAGTACATGACAACCTGGGAGGTTGGTGAGAGCATACCCGTGCGCGACTGCCGGCGCATGATCAATGCGCAGCTCTCCCCGCTTTTCCTCAGCGTCGAATCGCAGGACATCATCGACGATCTGATGGACTTTAAGGAACGGGCGCTGACCACCCATATCGTCCGCGCCCTGCCCAGGTTCATGCTGAACACCCCCGGGATGAAGCGCCGGGCGAAAGCCGTCGATACGTTGCTGGAGCGCATCCAGGCCGCCCATACGCCGGCCCAGCGCGCCGGGTGCCCACGCAACCTCGCGGACGACTGGCTGAACCTGCACGCGAACGACCCGCAGCTGGTGCCGGAGGCCAACCTGCGGTTCGCCCTGTCGGCGGCGCTGGTCGCGAGCGTTTATCTCGGCGATGCGTTGAGCTTCGCGGTCTACGCCATGGCGGCCCGGCCCGAGCTCTACGAGAGGATTCGGAGCGAGGCCGACGCACTGTTCGAGAACGGCGATCCGGATGCCAAGGACCTCGGCGATGAATCGATCGACGTCACGCGCCGCTTTATCATGGAATGCCTCCGGATGCACCCGATCGTCCCGATGTCCATGCGGGACGTGATGAATTCCTTCATGCTGGAGGACTACGAAATACCGGTGGGGTCAAGGGTCTTCATCGCCCAGACGGCCGCGCATTACATGGACGACTGCTTCCCGAACCCCTTCTCGTTCGACATCGACCGCTATATGCCACCCCGCGACGAGCACCGCAGTTCGGGCTACGCACCCTACGGTCTTGGTACGCACAGATGTCTCGGTTCCCGGTGGATGGATTTTCAACTGGCCGTCAACGTGCTGATGATCGCGCATTACTTCACCCTCGAGGTCACCCCCGCACGCTATGTGGATGCGCTCCCTCTCAGCCCGATTCCGTCGATGAAACCGACCGAAAAGCTAAAATTCCGCATCGCCGAGCGGAGGCACAAACTGCCTGCCTAACGCTACCGCGCACGTTTCAGCGGTTTCTGGGTAAAGTCGCCAAGATCGAGGTCGGCGTCGAACTCTTGATCAGCGAGTCCAAAGTTCGAGTCCCCTTGCGCCCACCATCCTTGCTGACGCATTGAAATTCAGATATTCGAATTTGGCTCCATCAGAACAAAACTGGGCAGCGCGAAATGTCTGGTACCGGGCGTTTAATCTGCAACAGAGCCAGTGTCTTTGAGGTAGTTCCAACATTCGTTTGGGTCGAAGAGTTCGCAGATGTCGTCGACGGCGCGCCAGAGGGTATCTTAGGTTCTTGCATTGGCTTTTCGGAGCCGTGTCTTGAGCTTGGCGAAGGCCTGCTCGATGGGGTTGAAATCGGGCGGTTGAGATCGGGCGAGGACTTGGGCAGGAAGAGGAACCAGGTGACGGCTCGCCCATAGGATCGATGACCTTATGCGGGGTGTGTCAACCCCGCCATAGTCTCAAGGTTGGCCTTTCCATTTGTCTTATCCACCGATCTCTCTTACGCAAACCGTCCAGCTGTGGATGAGGTTTTCGGAAGGCACAGGCGGTGGGTTATGCCTTCGGACGCAAGATCGATGGCTGGCAAGGAAGGGGCGCCGGGACATGGCGGAGGAACACAAGGTCGAGATCGCGTCCTTTCTGGCGAAGGCCATGGCCGTAATGTGCTTTCGCAATACAGTCCTCGAAGACATCCACTACGGGGTCCATCCGGTGACCCATACAGGCGACTTCTCCGATGTCGTGGTGATCGATGCGAACGGCCGACGGTTTCCCTGGACGAAGGTAGCGCATATTGAGCAGGACGAGATGCGCGAACTTATGCGTCAGTTCGTCAACCGCCTCTATACCGTAAACCTGAAGGCCGGCGAAATGGATTTTCTCGGCATGCTGGACTGGGCGGCGAGGAAGGCCGGGAAGTGGGACGAGCCGGACCTGGACGAGGTCACGACCAGGGGGCTCGAACAGCGGCGAAAGCGAAATGAGCAATCCGAGGAATAAATGGGTCGAGACCTTCGGTCTCCATTCGACCGGGAGGAAACCGATCGGTCTCAAGTAATGGCGCGGTTGGCGAATGCGGAGGGCAGATCGATTTAATTAATTTGTTAGTCCAGTGAGGTGAGTTTTCGCCGTTACGAGCCGCGCCTTGCTTGGTCAATCCCAAGCGAACAAATGTTTTAGTGCCTAAACCCGGGGAACAAGGGCCCAAGAGAGTTGGCCCTAACCAGTTACTCTGACGATGCCCGTCCGATCAGTCCCCAAAGTGCCCCAATGATCAATGCCGAAGAAACGGCGGCAACAACAACAAACAAAGTCACGGGCACGATCCCGTTTACACAATGGCTAATTTTCTAATTCGGCAACGAAGTTGTACTGCATCGAGACTTACGAGCTCCGCACAGCCAATCCGGGCAGGTGTCACTGCGTATTAGCCGGCTCTTGTGATCCGCCACATACCTCTGCGGTCGGCGGATGCGCTTAGTCTAAATGTCTGGCCATTTCGCGTTATACTGATCGAGAAACTACCAGAGCTGCCGTATGTATTTCCCAGAAAACCAGCCACTCCATCTGAGTCGACGCTGAATCTCTCATCCGTTCCAGGGTAGACGCAGCTCTCGCCGGGACCGACGGTCAGGTTGACCCTGCAGTCTTGTGCCGTCTGTTCTTCCGCCGGCGTAAAGGAGAGGCGAAGTCTGTACCTCCCGGTAGTGAAGCTGGTACGGCCCCTGACCCGGACATAGTACGTGCCAGGCTCCACTTCTCTCTCGATGGTGGTTAGACCGCTTGATTCAAGCGATCTTCCATTGCTGTCGTACAAAGTCTCACGGGTATCGAGGCTGCCGGTGTCGATTCTTAGAGCGTTTCCAATTTAACCGGGTTCATAGCCTGCTGCCTTGAAGAAATTGAAGCATTCTTCGTCGGTAAAGAGATCGCAGACGTGGCCAACGGCCTGCCAAAGGTCGTCAAAGGTTCGGGCAGCGGCCTTTCGGATCAGTGCCTTGAGTTTGGCAAGAGCCATCTCGATCGGGTTTAAATCCGGGCTATACCTCGGCAGGAACAGGAACCAGTTCCCCTGTCCTTTCAGCAATGCCTGGGACTTGGGGATTTATGGGCGGGCAGGTTGTCAAGAATGACGACATCGCCCTTGTGCAGCGTGGGTGCAAGCTGCGTCTCAATGTAGAGGTCGAACATCTCACGATCCATGGCGCCCTTGAGGATCGCGGCCACTGCCGACGGCATTTCGCCTCCGGCAGCGCGCAGCTCCGCGCATCGGAATACTGTCCGTCCGGTTCGCCCCGCCGGCGGAGAAAGGCCGCAAAAAAACCGGCTTGCCCAACATCGGAGGGCCGACATACATTGTCGACAACCGGGTCGGCAACCGGGCCGGATCGGCGGGAAACGGACAGGCAGGGGCGAGGCAGGGCGGATGCCGGTCGAACGGGCGGAGAGCGGCGCGCCGCCGTCGGAAGAAGGCCACCTTTTCGCCGGCTACGAGACCGATCCGGCGTTCTACGACGAGATGTTCGACGCCGACGGCGCGCCGCGGGCTCATTGCCGCGAATTATGGGCCGCCCTCGGCGAGACGCCGCGCGACGAGCTCGCGACCATGCAGGAGCGCGCGGAGCGGTCTTTCCTGCACGAAGGCATCACCTTTTCGGTCTACGGCGAGGAAGGCGCGCAGGAGCGTATCATCCCGATCGATATCGTGCCGAGGATCATCGCCGCCGAACAGTGGGGCTTTCTCGAACGGGGCCTGCGCCAGCGGCTCGAGGCGCTCAACCTGTTCCTGACGGATATCTACGGCCCCGGCCGGGTCATCGCCGACGGCGTCATCCCGGCCGACATGGTGCGCGGCTGCCCGCAGTTCCGCAACGCCATGCGCGGCGTGGACGTTCCCCACGGCGCCTATGTCTCGGTCTGCGGCACCGACTTGGTGCGGACCCACGACGGCTTCCTGGTTCTGGAAGACAATCTGCGGGTGCCGTCGGGTGTGTCCTACATGCTGGCCAACCGGGCGGCGGTCAAGACGAGCCTGCGCAACGCATTTCGCCGGCACCGGGTGCGCGGGATCGAGAATTATGGTCGGCTGCTCCGCCGGACGCTGGCCGAACTGTCGCCGCGCGGCGACTCCGACCCGACAATCGTCCTGCTGACGCCGGGCGTCTACAACTCGGCCTTCTACGAGCACATGTTCCTGGCCCGCGAGACGGGCGTGGAGCTGGTGCAGGGCGGCGACCTGGTCGCCCGTAATGGCTTCGTCTACATGCGCACGACCGGCGGGCTGCACCGCGTCGACGTGATCTACCGGCGGCTCGACGACGATTTTCTCGATCCCCTGACCTTCCGGCCGGATTCGGTGCTCGGCACGCCCGGCCTGTTCAACGCCTACCGGCTCGGCAACGTCGCCATCGCCAACGCGCCCGGCACCGGGGTGGCGGACGACAAGAGCGTCTATGCCTACGTTCCGGACATCGTCCGCTATTTCCTCAACGAGGAACCGCTGCTCGCCAATGTGGAGACCCATCTGTGCCGCGATCCGGACGGGCTGGAATACACGCTCGACAATCTGGACAAGCTGGTGGTCAAGGAGGTCGGCGGCTCGGGCGGCTACGGTATGATGGTCGGGCCGCACGCGACGGCGGAGGAGCGCGCCGTCTTCGCCGAAAAGATCCGCTCGGCCCCGGAAAACTACATTTCCCAGCCGACCCTCGACCTGTCCCGCGCGCCGTGCCTGACCGAAGGCGGCGCGGCGCCGCGCCATGTCGATCTGCGCCCCTTCGTCCTGCGCGGGCAGGAGACCCGCCTGGTCCCCGGCGCCTTCTGCCGGGTCGCGCTGACCACCGGCTCGCTCGTCGTCAATTCGAGCCAGGGCGGCGGCGGCAAGGATCTCTGGGTGCTTTCCGGCTAGCGCCATGCTGTCGCGCAGCGCCCTGGGCCTGTACTGGATCGGCCGCTATCTCGAGCGGGCGCAGCACGCCTGCCGGCTGATCGCCGACCAGTTCGAGACCATGAAGGACCGGCCGGTCGACGAAATCGACAAGGGCTGGCGGCGGCTCTACGGTGGGCTGCGGCGCGTGCCGGTCGGCGGCGCGCTCACCTCGAACCTGGACGACGAAGGATTCATGCTGGTCGACGCCTTCACGCTCGCCGACGACCTGACCTTCGAGGCCGGCAACCCCGATTCGATTTGCAGCAGCCTCGCCAACGCGCGCGAAAACGCCAGGCAGGTGCGCCATGTGGTCGACGAGGATTTGTGGTCCTGCCTGAACCTCGCCTTTTTCGACCTGCTCGATCTCGGCATTGCGGATATCTGGCAGGACCGGCCGGGCGAGTTCTACCGCCGCACCGAGGATGCGGTGCGCACCTTCTTCGGCATCGCCGAGAGCAACATGTACCGCGACGACGGCTGGCACTTCCTGCAGCTCGGCCGGTTCGTCGAGCGGGCGCAGCTGCTCTCCTCGCTGCTCGAGGCTCAACTCGCCGTCTATCCGGCCGGCGGAACGGATTCCGGCCCGACTTCCGACGTGGCAACGCCCGAGGCGGAAACGTCCGATGAGGGGGCGGGCGCCGCTGCGGACGCCGATCCGGACTGGCTCTCGCTGCTGCGCATCTGCGCGGCGCGAGAGGCCTACGGCCGGCTCCATTCGCTGCACTACGATCCCGCTGCCGTGGTGGATTTCCTGGTTGCCGATCCGCTGCTGTCGCGCTCGATCCGCTACGCCCTGGCGCAGGTCTGCGCGGCGCTCGATGCCGTTTCCGCCGGCCGCCCGCTGATCGCCGAGGCTGGGCGCCGGGCCGGCCGGCTGGCGGCGTCGATCGACTACGACTGGCCGAACCGCGATCCGGCGGACGAGGAGGCCATCCGAGCCACGCTGCGCGGGATCGGCGACTCCTGCCGCCGGCTCCACGACGATATCGACGCGGCCTATTTCAGCTACGGGCTCGGAGACGGCGAAGACGGGCCGTGACGCCGGAGAGAAATCCGGGCGCCGCTACGGTCTCGGCAGGTCGATAATCATTTCGGTGAACCGCCGGGCGGCACGGCGTCCACGGGGAACTCCCTGGGGCTTGCCAGAACGAACTCGGGAAAGGACTCGATGCCAAGCTCCGTGGCGTCCTGCCCTAGCGCCTCGACGTGCGCCGAGATTCGTGCCCCCATGGACTTGTCGATAAGCCACCACACGCCGAACGAAGTTGAAAACACGAAGACGGCGACAGCGGCAATCCCGATGATCTGCACCCCCAGGTGACCGTCGGCGGCTACCCACATGCCCGGGCTTTGAGTAGTGGAAGCAGAAAAGGGTACTTGGAAAAAATGTCGCGGAGAAAACCGGAGTTACAACGCCGTATTCGGCCTCTCCGTGTGCCGCTTCTGCGCCCACTGCGACGCAAATACCGCCACAACCGTTTGAAGTGTTTAAGAAATTTGCGTGAGGGCAGAGAGGTCTCTCTGAAGGTAAGACTGGTTGGCTGTGTACACAGTCGACGGCGAACTCTCTCCTATGGAATTCCCTGTTATACAGGGAAAAAACAGGGAATTTCTTCGATTTTGGAGCTTTTTCGGCCTTTTGGCCGATCAGTATACCGCACAAACCCTGGACCTTTTGATCAAATTCCCTACTCACAGGAACAGGAAAATTTTTTCAGGTATCAGGGAATTTTTTTGGCTCTATCAGGGAATAACAGGGAAATTTCAGGGAATGGGGGTCCACTTGTGAAAAACGTCTATTTTCTGCACCCCAGTTCGGCGTCAGGATTATCTCCACCAATTAAGGGGAACCCCTTATAATCGTGTGCGGATGAGGTTTTCGGAAGGGACCCCAGTTCGGCGTCAGGATTATCTCCATCTGTTCGACGACGATACGGTTAAGACGGCGTTCAATACGACAGACTTTCCCCAGATTAGTCTGGCGTTTTTCCCGCCACCTTTCACGTTTGTGTTGCCGAACGGTTTGCAAGCGGTGCTGCCGGACAAACGCCAGATTGGCGTTCGGGCCAGCTACAGCTTCTAAAGGCTAATTTTGGGGAATTATAGCGAATGATCCCAATTCCCCTCATGCGTCCGGGTCTTCTATGATCTTGACGTGCCCTAGTGTCCTGATTCTGAAGTTTTGATGAGTTTGTGCTGCCTCTGGGCGGTGTCGAGGGTGCGCAGGCAGAAGCGTTTGATGGTGGCGAGGATGTCGTTGGTGGACTTGGTCCACCGGAAGGGCCTGGGGTTCCGGCGCCGTGCCAGGCCCTCTAACTCCTGACGCTCCGCTGCCGACAAGGTGATCCCAACCTTTGGTCTGCACATGATCCATACTCCCAAACAGGATGAGGAAATAACCTAACAAACTTCTCGATCAGGACACTAGGGTCTGTTGACATTTAGTGGATTCCCAATGTCGCGGGAAAGTGATTCAAGCCTCCTTT
This sequence comes from Rhodospirillaceae bacterium, assembly GCA_965207985.1. Classification (GTDB taxonomy): domain Bacteria; phylum Pseudomonadota; class Alphaproteobacteria; order Rhodospirillales; family Rhodospirillaceae; genus CBDBND01. The sequence goes on from CBDBND010000035.1 coordinate 603,054, forward strand.
TGCAAGGAGTGTTTGATGAAGTCAGAGCGTTTTGTGATCACGGACAATGTTTGGGAGAAAATTTGGCGTCATCTACCGGGCAAGGCGACGGACCGTGGCGTGACGGCGGCGGACAACCGCCTGTTTTTGGAGGCGGTTTTGTGGCGGGTGCGCGCAGGGTCGCCGTGGCGCGATCTGCCCCCGGCGTTCGGCAATTGGAACAGCGTCTTCCAGCGCTTTCGCCGATGGGCGAAGAAGGGTGTCTTCGAGCGGCTGTTCGAGGAGTTGTCGGCGGAACCGGATTTCGAATATGCCCTCATCGACGCCACCATCGTCAGCGTTCACCAGAAGGCGAGCGGCGCAAAAGGGGGACTCAAAATCAGGCCATCGGCCGATCACGGGGCGGATTGACCACCAAGATCATCGCCCTGGTCGACGCACTGGGGTGTCTGGTCCGCTTCGTGCTGCTCCCTGGCCAGCGCCACGACATGATGGGCGTCCAGCCGTTGATCGACGACGTTCACTTCGATGCCCTCATCGCCGACAAGGCATTCGATGCCGGCTGGCTGCGAGAGCAACTGGACCAACGTGGCGCAAGCGCCGTCATTCCCTCGCTCGCCAACAGGAAGCGGCCGACGGCCTACGACAAGCACATGTACCGCTGGCGACATCTGATCGAAAACTACTTCGCCAAGATCAAGGAATTCCGTGGCATCGCAACACGCTACGACAAGACCGACATCAGCTACGCCGCAAACTGCAACCTCGTCGAAACCATCATCGCCATGCGTTAAAGGTCAACAGACCCTAGAGGGCTTGCATAATAATGACCGGGGACAAAAGTTGCTTGAAGGTCAGTCCATAACAGTTCGCGTCCTCAGCGTCCTAATGTTGGGTGCTTTTACCTGAGGCGGCGGACGGGCCGACAAGGGGATGACCGAGGCGTCGTGCGGACAGGATCGAGCCGGCAATGCCGGTTTCCCGGGATCACACGAGAGCAGACCGCACCCAGAGGGGTGATGTAATCCGCATTCCGGTTGATCTCTGGACTGGCGGTACTCGCGGATTACCATTTTTTATCAATCACTTAAAATTTGGTTGCTCTAACCCATCAAAAGACAGCCCAAGAAGGACATACGGTCTTACCTTCAAGTTGCCGCAGCACTGCCGCACGGCATAATAGTTTCGCCTCACACATTCATAAGCGCGAAAATACTCGGTCGGCCGCGGCTCAGTCAGCCTAACAATACCTTCTTTGGCTAAAAGTTTTGGGACAACTGCAACCCAATTGTACGCGGGCGCTGCACACTGACTACCGGGGTATAGTGGCCCGCAATCTGCATTACGGGCGACTCTTCGTTGGTCAGGTTATCTATGAACAGCACGGCCCCCCAGTTGTCCTTTTGCAGCCCAAAGGAGATACCGAGGGTCGTGGCACCCGGATTAACGAAGCGCGAATTCCTGGGCAGACGAAAACCTCCCGCACCGTCGGGTATTACCACGGTGCCAAAGGTCCCTTCCTCATATTGGATCTTCAGACCGGAATATGCTCCTGATTGTCTAAGCAGTGTATCGTCCATGAATTCAGCACTGCCTACAATACTAGAGGCGTTTTTGCCTCGATGGTTCAGGGTCGCAGACATGAAGGCGTTGGCATCGAAGCCGTCAAGGAATACATCGTAACGAATTCTTAGGTTGCCCGTAAACGTCGGAGCGAGAGGAAGTTCGCTGCCCGGTGGAACCGCAATGCCCTGCAATTGAGGATTGATCCTTGTAAGCTCAGTGTCGAGGAGGCCAATAGCGCCCGCAAGAGTCAGCGATCCGTTGGGAACCCAGAGAAAGTCCATGTCCATACCCATGGTTTTCGCATCACCGACATTCTCGATAAAATAGAGAAAAGCGACGTTGGACGGGTCAAAGCGCGACACCTGCAGATCTTTAATTTGTGTATGAAAAAATGTTGCATTCAGACGCAGTGAACGGTCCAACAGCGTGCTCTTCACGCCCACTTCGTAGCTCCTAAGACTATCTGTCTTTGCTACTGTTGGCACGACATAGTTTTCATATACGCCTGACTGGTTAGTCGAGAGTTGGCCGGCATTACGGTTCTGTGTAGCCGGTCGGTAACCCTCTCCATAGGTTACAAACACAAGCAGGTCGTCATTGGGATGCCAGTCCAGGGAAGCCTTGAAGATGGTATCGGTTTCACTAAGAGAACCATCTGAATTGAGTCCCTTGATATCAAGGTAACCATTCTTGATGGCATCCAGAGTTGCCTGATTGCTGCCGCCGCCGCGGAACATGTCCCGGGCACCGTCCGGACTCCTCGCATCAAGGATGATGTTGTCGTCGCCTTCTTCGTTATAACGCCCTAATGTCCTTAATCGGGCGGTAACGTCATTGCTGAAAGCGTGGCTGTTGCATCTGCCGTCAGTGGTAGCCTCCGAGTTGCCAAAGGCTCCAATACCATAGCGGCAGCCGAACGAGAAATTGGAAGCTCCAGCCAACTGTGAGGTCAGGTCGTAGTAGCGGGCGCTAAACGAAGCAGTAAGAGTATCATTTATGTCGAAAGCAACTTCGCCGAACCCCGCCAGTTCCTCTTCAGTACGGGTAAAGTCGTTAAAAAAGGTTGTGAAAGGATTGCGAGGGCCAGACGCATTGACTCCATAAGTCGGAATCGCGACATTGCCGAGCAGAAAGCCGTCACCCCTGTTATCGTTGTAATAGTTGTTAATATGCTCACTGAACGCTTGGTTGGTGGATGCGTATTGGAACTCGCCAACATGGTTGGTTTCCATATCGTTATAGTAAACGCCGCCCAAAAGCCTGATACGATTGGCCTGGTCAGTGTGAATGCGGAACTCGTGGGTGGTTCGCTCGTTAGCCGTTTCTTCGGTGTATTGCTTGGTGGGGTCGTAGCAATTGTTCACATCAGACGCGTCATAGATATTACCGCTACATAGGTAATAGGTGATGTAGCCTCCCCCATTATTGTAGTGGGTATAGTCGATGATACTATCCACATCACGATTCAGATGACCGCCCGTGTAGATCATTTCCAGTTTGGCGATACGTCCGTTTAGGGTCCATGTGGTCAGTCCGAATTCGTCCCTGTTGTACTCCGGCGAAAACTTTGCAGAAGCATCGTAGGCGATGCTTGGATCCACGAGGAACGACCCCTCAGTTTCCAGGGTCTGTTTGGTGTGTTGAACTAGGACATCCCAGTCTGCGTTGACTTCATAAGCGAGGCTGAATCGACCACCTCGATAAGTGGCTTCGTTCCAGTTGTCCTGAACCAAAGCATCATTCCTAGCACTAATGACGGAGTCGGCGCCCGTCAGTGGGGGCCCGAAACCCGTAAAGTCGTTGCGATCGACCACTTCGCCGCTAGGCGTAAAGGTGGCAGGTACGTTGTCGACCCAACCACCCTGGACATCGTTGTAAACGGCTACGCGAACGGCAAGTTGCTCGCTCAGTGATATGTTTAAGTAGGCATCGACGGCGCTACTGTCGGCACCCCCATTAGTGCCAGCAAATTTGGCGTTGAACCCCGATTCGAAGCTGTTCTGCTGCGGCTTTTTGGTGATAAGCCGCAAGTTACCGGATTGCGAACTAGCCCCGAAAAGTGTGCCTTGGGGGCCGGAAAGCACTTCAATACGCTCTAGGTCAACAGCGTACACATCAAGGTTTCGTCCACCGAAAGATACGGGTTGCTCGTCTACGTAGAGGGCGACGCCAGGCGCAAATCCTTGCGCCGCGGAGACGGTAACCCCTGATTGTTCGGTGGCGCTGCCACGAATGTAGATCTCTTTTTTGCCTGGTCCGCTACCAGCACTCACGATGTTCGGCAAGTAATCAATGTATTTGTCGAAAGTCTCTGCACGTAGTTCCCTGAGGGTATCACCGTCAACCGCCTGAATGGCGATGGGAACGCTTTGTGCTGTTTCTTGCCTTCTTGTTGCGGTAACAATGATTTCTTCAATCTGCGCAGCAGTGGCGGCAACAGAGGAATAGCTAACAATAGCGGTGGAAACGGTAAGGCTAAACCTCTTAGTCGACCACATAGAAAAACCCCTGATTCCTGGATAAGGCTTTAGCCTGACCGGAGAAAGTGCTCACACTGCGGGCGAAATCGGCGATATTGCCGGTGAGCATTCCATCACCTCGCAGGTGCGCGATGAACACGTTACTTCCTCGTCCTCCCAAAGTCGAGATCGACTTCATCGAGGGGTATGATTGACGTATGTCGAGAACATTCTGAGTTGACCGGTATATGTACCTGCCCAATATGGCCTTTTTTATAAACATGGATTATTAAAATTATCTAGATAAAACAGAGTATTAAAATGTTTTGCCGTCTTAGATGAGAATGGGCTACTCAATAAGTCATCACTGAGTCTACACGACACTACTGCGTCGCGCCTGAATTTTGAATCGGTTGGGGTTTTCAAATCTGTAACCGTTCGTCGCTTTGGGGATGGAGTGGAATGCAGCGCGTGCCGATGCAGCGTTGACGCGGTTGAACTTGTTGACGGCAATACGTTCGAGGATCTGAGCGAGTCAGGTCCGAGGCTCGAGTGGCGGCCGGCCGCCTATAACGCGGTGCACCATTCACTGAAGAGGCCGATCTACGCCGGGGCTACGTCTTGAGGCGAACCGCCGGACGCACCCCGCTCAGGCCGTCGACGGCGGCAATGCCGCTGGCGAGGGCGCCGTTTACCGAAGGCATCTGCATGTATTCGCCTGCGAGAGCCAGTCCTCGGATCGCCTTCGGCAGATCCCGCCGCAGCCGGTCGAGCGCCGTCAGGGCACCGGGTGGCATCAGGCAAACCGCCTCCTTCCAGCGATACGTCCGTGCGAACCGCGGCTCCGGCATCGCGGGCGTGAATGCCACAGGCTCCTTCCATCACATCGAAAGCGGGTGTCACCTCAAGACCTAGTCCGCGGTCTGTTTCAAGGCCTGCCGGAGGTCCCGCACCTCCGTCCGCAGGGCCTGGACCTCGCTTAGAAGCTGTTCCCGTTCGCCATGGGCTGTGGCTTCGGCCGATTCCCGCTCCTCCCGCGTTTCAATATCGTGGATTTCCTGCATGGAGTTGACGATAAGCGCGATAAAGAGATTGAGGACGGCAAAGCTCGTTATGATGATGAAGGGCACGAAAAACGCCCAGGCGTAGGGGTGCTGCTCCATCACCGGCCGCACGATGCCCATGGACCAGCTTTCGAGCGTCATGATCTGGAACAGCGAATACATGGAGCCGCCGATAGAGCCGAACCATTCAGGAAAGGTGCCGCTGAACAGCTTCGTGGCCATGACGGCGGCGACATAGAATACCAACCCCAGCACGGCGATGATGGCGCCCATGCCCGGAACAGCCTTCAAAAGCGCCTCCACCACGGCGCGCATGCGCGGCACGATGGACAGAAGTCTTAGCGCCCTCAATACGCGGAGCGCCCGCAGGACCGAGAACGCCTCACTCGCCGGCATCAAGGCCACGCTCACCACGGCAAAGTCAAAGATGTTCCAGCCGCTTTTGAAGAAGCGCCAGCCATAAGCGGCAAGTTTCAGAATCATCTCAATGACGAAGATGGCGAGTGCTGTACGGTCCAGGATCTTGAGCACCGGTCCGGCGGCGTCCATGGCCCGGTCCGACGTTTCAAGCCCCAATGTCACGGCATTGATGCCGATCACGATTGTCACGAACGTGGTGAAAATACTGTGTTCGACAAGGCCGAGGAGGCGCTGCCGCGAGAAAGTCTGAGACATGATTGGGGACATACGAACCGTGTTGTTGCCGTTCAAGGGTAAAAGCGTGATAGACAGGCGCGTGCGGCTCAGCACTCGCCTTCTTGTTGAGTGCCGGGGCGCAGGGCATTATTACACTCTAAGACTTTAAAGCCGTTAAAGGTGACCTCCCATGGGGACTAAGACGCTAGCCGCTGGGCTTGGAGTGGATAACGGCGCGTACCTTTCCTGCGTCATAAGGGCGTCACCCCAGGGCATCGTCTTTGCTCTCATTGTCAATTCCATCCGTAATTCCCCGATTTTTCTGATTGAAAATTTCTCGCTCTGTGCGTGTTGTTGAAACGCCACCGGTTCGCCCTGGACCGGGCACCGCTGTCCGCTGACGCCGTATCCCTGCGCGCATTGGCGTTCACATGCCGCTTTAGCGCCGCTGTAAGGAGATATTGCGGCCGGGGAGTTGTGTTCGAGCGACAGTAAGACGGGACCCAGGACGGTTTCCCTCTCACGGTAGGCAGTTCGGGTGCTCGAAGGGTTGCCCCCTGATCCGGACAAACCTTGGGTCATTCCGGGACGCAACGGGAAAGCACGTATGTGCAATATCAGCGATTCCTGGAAGATTATCCGGGGCCCAAGTACCAGTCCTAAGCAATCTATGGGTTAATGCGTGTACCAACAGTCAATTGCAAACCTAATGCGTGAAAGTGAGTCGTTGGCCTCAATGCCAATTATTGATTTCGATTCTTTTCACCTAGCCGCCTCAAACTAGAACGGTTGCTAACGTTGTCTGATATGAGAAGTGACCAGACTTCACGTTAGCTCTTTGGCGGCTGTTGAAAGGAGTAAGCTGACGCCGTTGCTCGCCTTCTCAGATAGTCTTAATCCGGTGTACTTTTATGATGACAATAAACCAAAACAGCCCCGTGAGGGAGAGGACGGGCTGATGACAAACCCTAAACCCCCGCAGGATTGAATCGGTTGACTTCATAACCTATCGGCCATGACGGGCATGAAATCAACTACAAGCCAATAACATGGTTTCAATAGACAAGCGAATTAGGGCCGTCAGTGAATGGAAAGTTTGACCAAACCCCAAATCTCGCCGGCTTTTCCATGGTGGTCGCACCGTTCAAAAACAGTCAGGAAAAAGGCGCAATAGAAGCCATAACACGTGATCTTCAGGCAGCAGAAATGAAGCGCGGGATGTAGGGGAAAAGGCTTGGAAAGTCAGCGGGATGGGACGGGTCAGCTCAGGACGCCAAGCCCAGTTCATGAAAGCGTATGATACCGAAAGGCGCCCGATACCCGGTTACCCGTTCGGCCACGACAAAATAGCGCACACTGTCGAACAACAAAAGGGCTGGTGGCTCTGCGATCAGGCGTTTCATGACGGCACGCGTTTTTGTCAACCGTTCTTGTAAGTCAAAAGTCCGCCGGGCATCTAAGACCGCCTCTGTAATGGTCGGATCACAGTGGAACGGTGCCGACCAAAAACATGAATGCACATTAAACGCTGCCAATGCATCGAAAGACGGCAAGCCGTAATAGGGCAAATTGATCATGTCCCCTTCCCAGCGGCCGCCGTAAAGGCCTCGTTCCTGGATGTCCATCACCGTTGAGTTGGTGATGGTGAGAGAGATGCCAACGTCGGCGAGATCAGAAGCCACCTGCTGAACCAGGGCAGCTTTTTCGGTGCTGTCGAGATACAACTCGATTTCAAGCTCAAGACCATCGGCAAATCCTGCTTCCGCGAGCAACGTCCGGGCGCGGTCCGGATCATGCGGGAACGGCGCCGTGAGATTTGGATCATAACCAAACATACCCGGCGCTGCGAATTGCGTCGCCGGCTGGGTGCGGCCTTCAAGCAGCGTTGCGGCCATGCGCGTTTTGTTGACGGCATAGTTAACGGCAAGGCGGACCCGCGGATCCTGCACTGGTGACTCCTTCGTGGTGACAAAAGGCATGGTGTCCACACCCGCGGTGTAAACCGCGCTCACCCATGCGCCTGTTTCTTGCACCACCGGATCAGCGCCTGGCCCCACGTTAAAGGCGATGTCAGCGGCCTCGGACAGTATGGCCTGAACGCGGGAAATGCCGTCCGGGACCTGCAGCCAGGTCAGCTTGGGCACTTGGGGCGGGCGCCAGGCATACGGATTGGCGATAAACTGCGAGCGCGCATCGTTCAAGGCCCAGGCCATGAAGGGGCCCGTACCGTGGGGCGCAGCGATGTATCCAAGCCGGCCCACCTCTTCAAAGTACTTGGGCGGCAGCATGTGGATGACCCGCATGCGGGAAGGCAGCATGGCGTCTGGCTCGGCGGTATGAATGGCAACGGTATGGTTGCCGCGGGGTTCGACACGGGTGATGTTGGTCACCTGACCCGAAGTCAGCAAGGTACGGCCTTCAACGGTCTTGAGGAAGGCGATAGCGGACACCACCGCTTCGGACGTAAACGGTTCCCCATTGGAGAACCGCACACCCTGGCGCAGATCGAAAACCCACAGGCGTTCATTTTCCGCCAGCCAGCCGGTCGCGAGAGCGGGAACGATCTCCCCCCCTTCTTCCACTTGGGTAAGCGCATCGAACAGTAGGGGCGAGATGGTTGCAGACCCCCAGTCCCAGGAGGAATTGGGAAAAAAACGCGCCGCGGGGAAGCCCGTCAATGATGCTATGCGAATGGTATCCGGCGGCACCGCTTGGGCCAGAACGCAAGATGCCCAAGCACATCCGAGACAGGCGAGGATCAGGCCGCGCATGGGTCGTGTCTAGTGAATACCGTAGAACGTGGCGGCATTGTCTTCGGTGAGCTTCCGTTTCAGTTCTGGTGCTAGATCATTGCGGGCTGCCAAGGCGGCAAAGCCTGTCAACTCGACACCCGGATCGGTATGACCGTAATCGGTACCCAGCATGAGCCGGCCCTCTCCGCTGTAGGGCATGATGGAGTCGAAGTCCTCAAAGGCTTCGCAGCTGATGTAAATGTTGTTGTCCGGAATGATGGTATCAGCCCGTTCGCGCCAAGTGGGCATTTTGCCGAATTCCGTGACGGCCCGATAGGCCAGGAAGGGCACCCAGGAGGCGCTCCCTTCGATAAATCCCCAGCGCAACGACGGATACTTCTGCGCCATCTTCATTTTGACCACGGCTTCAGCGGCGATCATGAGTGGCGCTGTCACATACATACTATTCGGCGCCCCAACCGGCCGCAGCATGCGATAGAGATTGCTGGCATGGCCGAGATGCACACTGATCGCCAAATCAAGGTCTTCAGCGGCACGGTAAATGGGCTCATACATGGTGTGGCCGATATGCCGGTCGAGTTCGATGGTCGGGATCAAAACACCGGCTGCGCCGTTGTCCTTGGCGTCTTTGAGAAGTGTTGTGGAGACCTCTGGGTTTTTGGGTGAGATGGGTGCGATCCAGCGCAGCCGGTCCCGGCGCGGTCCGCACACATCCGCCATCCAGCGATGATAAGACTCAACCAGAACCAATTCCGTTTCGGCGCTGCCGGTGATGAAGCCGAAGAACAAAGTGGGATAGATCACCTGTACATCAATGCCAAGCTCATCCATATGAGCGATGCGCGCGTCGGGATCGTCCAGGTTCTGCGTTCCGGGTGGATATCCTGCCGCATCGGTGGTCAATGCGTGATAGGCTTGACCGCCGATGAGCCAACGGGACGGACGCGCCAAAACATTGCTGTCAGCCCCACCCAGCTTGCTTTCATCGATGGTCTCGGTCATCACCAGGACCGGTTTGTGGGCCTGATCTTTCTCGGCGATATAGTCCCAGGTGCGTTTGCTTTCGAAGATGTGGGTGTCGGCGTCGATGCTCGGCATGGTTTCCGCTCCTGTTTGTTGGGTCTTTTGTGACTATTTATATTTAACGCCCGGGCGTTGCCAGCCGGGGCATTAAGTTTAGCTCATTCAATCCTGTCGAAACCGGCGTTATCAACTCTGTCATGAAGCCAGCCGGCCCGCCGGTCAATTGCCGGGCTCGTCGCGTCAAGACCGGCCAGATCGATGCGCATAGCATGTTGCGCGCATTGACGGCTTTCGAGCGTGACGAAGAATGGGTCTTTAGCTTTATATGGCTACACAATGACAACGCTCGCCGAGCCGGGTAGTTATCGTCACCAATCCAGCGTATCGGCCACATCAAGCGCCTCGCCGGGCATCGTCCGGGACATGCGCCTGTGCCGCCGTGAAACCATGGAGCCCGTGGATGCTCCTTGACTCGCGCCGTCCTCCCCGTCCGGGGGCGCTGGATCCGGTCAGTGGTTGCTGGTGGCCGCCAACAGAGCGGGCGCTGGGGCCCCCACGCTTAAACTTTCTTCAACATACTTACGCAGTTGCCCGTACGCCTGCAATCGGTCACACCCCGTACCGGGATCACGAGCGGTTTGACGGCATCATCCTGCACATCGAGCGGGGTGAGGCCTGGCAGGTTATTTCCGCCATTGAAAGTGCGCACGACATAGACCTGATTGTCATGGGCACCATCGAACGTACCAATATCCCCGGTTTCTTTATCGGCACCACGGCGGAGACGGTCCTGCGCCAGGTGAATTGCTCCGTGCTGACGGTCAAGCCTGACCAGTTCGTATCACCTATCAAGATTGAGGATCAGGTGATCTACGCCTGATGGTGCGCCGTACCGGTCGCTTCGTCCCCTAACCCTTGAAGAGAAGATCGTTCCATGAATCCGATGACCATGGCTCAGAGCAAGGAATCCTTGGGCGGGCTCCTGTTGATAGGCGCCGCAGCCTTGGCCTTGCTCATTGCCAACTCACCGCTGCACGGCCTGTACGAGTCCATTTTGTCGACGACCGTGCACGTGCTGATCAATGGTGTGGGCATCGACAAGCCGTTGCTCTTGTGGATCAACGACGGCCTCATGGTGCTGTTTTTCTTTTTGGTCGGGCTGGAGATCAAACGGGAGTTTCTTGAGGGTAACTCCTGACGCTCCGCTGCCGACAAGGTGATCCCAACCGCCGGTCTGCCCATGATCCATACTCCCAAACAGGATGAGGAAATAACCTAAAAAACTTCTCGATCAAGACACTAGAACCGGACAGATCATCTGGTACATGGACCGGTCATATCCTCTGTTATCAACAATCGACCACATTACGTTTGCTCGAATGTACCGGAGGCGGGACAATGGCGTTCGAAGCGAAATAGCAGGGCGAAAACCGTCGCCGCAAGAGAATGATTTCAATGGAAAAAAGACTGAACGACCTCGTCGAACGGCTTTCAGACGGTCAGCTTGATCGACGCGAATTCCTTACACGCATGGCAGTGATTCCCGGCGGCGTCGCTGCCGCCGCCGCCGTTCTCCCGATGCTGCCTGCCGAAACTGCGCAGGCACAATTCGGCCCGCCGCCGTTCACGCCGGCCGAGGGCCAACGGCGTCATGCACGCATACGCGCGATGATGGCCGAGACCGGTCTCGACTGCATGATTATCCCCCATCGTGCGGGCTATGGCGTCAACCTGCTCCTATACGCCAGCTACGTTTCGGGCGGCGGCTTCTTCATGTTCGGCGATGGCGCAGTCGTCTTTCCGCTCGAAGGCGATCCTATCGCTGTCGCCAATCGCTTCCCATCCCCCTGGATCAGCCGCGCGAAACCTGTCGTCTTCGAAGATGGCGTGCAGGTGCCCCTGACAGAGGTTGCGCACGAACTGATGGATTACGGCGCCGGGCACCTGCGCGCCGGCAAGCGATTCGGCGACCTCATGGAGGAGATGGAAAGCATCAGCACGCGATCGGGATTCTGGCACCGAGTGCCGCATATTCACAGCATGCTCCCGATGATTCTTGTCGGCCCCGTCTTCCCCGGTGAGAACGCTGCGGGATCGCGAACGCTCGGCGCCGATGTCGAGGTTCAGGAAGGCATGCTCTTCAGCTTCGAGCCCAGCGCGCACGGGGGACCGATGGCATCGGCAAAGGTCGGCGCAACTGCCGTCGTAACCACCGATGGTCTGGACGTATTCAACACGATCGGCACGCGCGTGCAGCAGGTGTAGGCTTGGAGACGCTGTCCGAATAATGCAGGGGATCGTGGGATGAAGCGACGCGACGGCGATGGCCTGACGATGGAGCCGCAGGCCATGCGGCAACTGGCCGACAGGGCGATCGAGTTGCTCATCGAGAGAATGAGCGGACTGGACGGAGCGCCAGCCTGGGACGGCGAGTTTCGCGATGCGCTGCACTTTTCGTCCACCCCTCCGGAAGACGGCCGACCGGCTGAGGAGGTTCTGGAGCAGGCGGCGCGGGAAGTGCTGCCGTTCGCGGCCCGACTGGACCACCCAAGGTTCTTCGGTTTCATCCCGTCGTCGGCAACCTGGCCCGGCGTGATGGCCGACCTGATGGCGTCGGGATTCAACATCAACTCCTGCACCTGGCTGGTCTCGAGCGGAACGAGCCAGATCGAGCTGACCGTGATCGAATGGATGCGAAAGTGGATCGGTTACCCGGAAACCGCCGGCGGGCTGACCACTAGCGGCGGCTCGGCAGCGAGCGTCGAGGCCTTGGCGGCCGCTCGGGAAGCCGCCGGCAATCCCGAGCGGCCCGCGGTCTACATGAGCGACCAGACCCACAGCGCACTGAAACGGGCCTCAATGATTGTCGGCGTGCGGCGCGAACGGATCCGCCTGGTGCCTACCGATGACAATTTCTGCATGGACACCGCGGAGTTGCGTCGGCAAATCGCCGAGGACCGTGCGAAGGGCCTTGCTCCGATCGCCGTTTGCGCCAACGCCGGCACCTCCAGCACCGGTTCCATCGACCCGCTTCGGGAGTTGGCGCAGATCTGCTCCGACGAAGGCGCGTGGCTGCATGTGGACGCCGCCTATGGCGGATTCGTCCTGGTGACCGCGCAGGGCAAGCGCCTGCTCGACGGTATCGAGCTGGCGGACTCCGTGGGCCTGGACGCACACAAATGGTTCTTTCAGCCGTACGAGGCTGCGGTGCTCATGGTAAAGGACGTCGATTGCCTGGAACGCGCCTTCGCACTCCGTCACGACGTGCTTCAGGACACCGTATGGGGAGCGAACCACCCGAATTTCGCGGACCGCGGGCTGCAACTGAGCCGCTCGCCGCGCGCGCTCAAGATCTGGATGTCCGTGCAGACCTTCGGGATGGCGAAGTTCCGCGAGGCGGTGCTGCAGGGGATGGGTCTGGCACAGCAGGCCGCAGAGTACGTCGACGAAAGCCCGAAGCTGGAGCTGATGGCGCGGGTATCGCTCGGCGTCGTGTGTTTTCGGGTCAACCCCGACGGAACGTACAGTGAGGAAGCCCTGGAGGAGTTGAACCGGAAGGTACTTGCGCGCGTATTCTGGGACGATCTGGCCTTTCTCTCTTCCACTTCGTTGAAGGGCGTCTTCTCGCTGCGCGTTTGCATCCTGAACCACACCACCACGTGGGAGGACGTGCGAAGCACGCTCGATCGCGTCGTGCGGCTTGGCGAGGACGTGATCGCAGGAAAGTGAGAAGTGAAGGGGCTGTGGCGGGCGGCGGGACCGCGTTCGCCAGCAAGGTCGAATCCGGCCGAAACCGGGCCGCCGAAGAGCGCATCCAGGGCATTGCGCGCGACGTTTACCCTTCAACGACGTCGGGGAAGCGATCCAGCAGATACGGAAGGCGGAAGCGGGATTTTCGGTCAGACTAGCTCTGGAATTTTTGATCCTTACAGCTTGCCGGTCCGGTGAGGTCAGAGGGGCAAGATGGGATGAGATTGGGTCGGACAACGCAGTATGGATCATTCCCCCCGAGCGAATGAAAGCAGAGAGAGAACACCGGGTACCTTTATCTGATCGGTGCATAGAGATTTTGGGGGAGCCAAAGAGTCTCTCTTGGGGCAATGGTTTGTTATTTCCTTCGTCGCGCACTGGCAGGCTGATAAACGATAAGACATTACGTCAGGTTCTGCGTGATATCGGGATAAAGGATGCAACGGTTCATGGTTTCAGATCCTCGTTTCGTGACTGGTGTGCGGAAACCGGAGTCCCTAGAGAGATTGCGGAAGCTGCATTGGCTCACGTTGTTGGGGGAGTTGAAGGTGCATACTTTCGCAGTGATTTGTTCGAACAACGCAAAGAAACAATGCAATGTTGGTCTGAATTTCTGACCTCGTAAGATTTTTCTTGATTTGTATTCCGATGATTCTTATAGAGACAGTTAGAACATTCTTGTATTAGCTCGCCTAGGACCAAGGAGGATCGTGGCCACAATTTGGAGGCTCGACTCTCCTGGGACAAACTCACCCCAATAAACTAGGGTGTGAGCCCAATTCAATGTCTTGATTTTACCTAAGCGGGTGTGATTCACAGCCTCTTTTATTGGAGGCAAGAGTGGCCCGGTTTGATTTGACAGATGAGGAGTGGTCGGTGATCGGCCCACTTCTTCCCAAACAGGGGCGCGGTCCTCAGCGTAAGGATGACCGTCAGGTCTTGAACGGCATCTTCTATATTCTGCGCACGGGTGCCCCGTGGCGGGACTTACCGGAGCGTTACGGCCCGCGGACCACGGTCTATAACCGCTATACCCGATGGGGTGAGCGGGGTGTATGGCAAGGCATTTTCGATGCTCTTGCCAAGCAGTGCGAGGACAGTCTGCTCTTCATTGACAGTTCCATCGTCAAGGCTCACCGCGCAGCGGCAGGGTCAAAAAAGGGGGCTTGGCAGACGGTATTGGACGCTCACGCGCGGGTCGCACAAGTAAGGTTCACGCGGCCGTAGATGCCAAGGGCCGCCCGCTCCGGCTGGACATCACCGGCGGGCAGGTCCATGACAGCCAAGCCATGGGCTCTTTCCTGGATTGGGAAAAGGCCCCGCTCGCCATCGTCGCTGATAAGGCCTATGGCACCGCCAAAATCAGGCAGCAGATCGCCGATGAAGGAGCGCTGGCTGTCATTCCTTCAAAGAGCAACGCGCGTAATCCTATCCCGCACGATCCAAACCTCTATGCCCAAAGGAACATCGTGCCCAAAGGAACATCGTCGAGCGGTTCTTCTGCAAGATGAAAGACATGCGCCGATTAGCAACGCGCTTCGAGAAATCAGCCAAAAACTTCCTCGCAATGATCCAGCTCTTCGCCATAAGATGATGGATCAATTGAGCCCACACCCTAGAGAACGCCAGGAACTCGAGGAAGGACAGCAGGAACGCCGCCGTGAAGTGCTCAACCTGCAGTTCGCAGGGGCGGATATCGGTCTGTTCGGCCGCATAGAGGACGAGCAGCCGGAAGCAATCGGTGTAGCCCTGCACGGTGTGCTGGCTGAACCGCCGCTCGCTGGGCAGGTGCTCCGGGAGGAAGGTGGTGAGGTGGGGGGCAAGATCGGTCATTGCGCACCCCCATTATCGTGAGTCCGCTCGGCCACCTCGGCGATGCCGCGCAGCAGGGTCTGGGTCGATTCCAGGTACCAGTAAGTATGCGAGAGTTTGGCATGGCCAAAGTAGGTGGAGAGCGCCAGCATATGGCGGTCCGGATCGGCGCCGGGATCAAGGTTCTTGAGCGACCGGACGGCGAAGCTGTGGCGGAGCGAGTGGGGCGAAGGCCCGCACGTTGCGCCGGGTTGCCGCCCGGTGCACTGGCCGTCTGCATGATGCCGCTCCTTCGGAAAGGTGAATGGGGATGGCGGCCATGCCCTTCCCCGGACATCCGGCCGCCGTCCCGCTCACGGCCAAGCTCCGTCTCTTGGCGGCCCGTGGCGACCCAGGGGAGTACACCGGTCCCGTGCACCAACGCCCATATGAATACCGGGGTCCAAATCAGAAACCAGCGGTCAACACGGCTGGGTGCGTAGGAAAGGATGCTGGAAAATTAGAAGCCGTGTTTAGCTCTCAAAGGCTCGGTTTTGCCGTTTGGCGCGCTTCAGGCCGGCGGGTCCCCTGGATTGGACGACATAGACCTTGCGGCCGTTGGGCTGGACGCGGACGCCAAAGCCCGCCAGGTCGCGGTCCCAATAGAAGGCGTCCTTGCCGGTGGCCGGCAGCGCGGCGATGCTGCGGATGGTGAGACGGAGGGTGCTTCTCTTGGGCATGGCGTTCCCCGGCGGGGCGTCCTGGATCGGGTCCGGAACGTGGTATCAAGACGCATCTGCGCGGTATCATCTCGATGGTGTATCCTAGACACCGTGTGGTACCGTTGCAAGGGGGTGGGAACGCCGGAGAATTGAAAAATACTATTCACTATAACCCGTTAGGTACCGTATGACACCGCATGGCACCGACTGCCCCCAGAGAAAAATACGCCTGTCTTCTTATTTGACAAGTAGTCTACTCCCCGAAATCCTTATGAAGCATTGCCAGAAAGGAGGCATCGCGATTTGTCTGTTGGTGCATCTTCGCGTTTTGTCTGGTCAATGTGCTGTGCTCCACCGCCCGAGGATAAGCACGTCCTGTTGCGGTTGCACGCGCGGGCGGTTCATTTCGCGCTCTGCTCCGTCATCCTGCTGATGCCGGTGAGGGTAGGGCGCGCTTGGTTTGCTGGTATCGAAACGATAGCAGCGGTGCACGGGGTGGCAAAGCCGACCGTCTTCGGCCTCGTGATCCTGCATATCGCGGGCGCTCCCTACCAGCACTTCGTGGCGAAGACGGAGGTGCTGCGTTGGGTGCCGCGCGTGGAGTGCTGACGGTCGGGGCGGTCTTTTGCGCGCCGCTTTGCGTCCCTATTATCCGATCCTCAAGATTAGGAGGTGGAATGAGCAACAACATGGACAGCGAGGTCAAATCCGACCTTGAGATCGTGCGCGCGGCCACGCTGGCCGAAATCATCGACATCACCGGCTCACTCGACATCCCGGACGACGCGGTCTACCGTTTCGGCCCGCATAAAGCGAAGGTCTCGCTCGACTACATCGATACCCTTGCCGGCAAGACCGGCGGGAAGCTGATCCTGGTCACCGGTATGACGCCGACGCCCGTCGGCGAAGGCAAGACCACCACCACAATCGGACTCGGGGACGCACTGAACGCGATCGGAAAACGGGCGGTGATCTGCCTGCGCGAGCCCAGCCTCGGCCCCTGCTTCGGCGTCAAGGGCGGCGCCGCGGGCGGCGGCTATGCCCAGGTGGTGCCAATGGAGGACATCAACCTTCACTTCACCGGTGATTTCCACGCCATTGGATCGGCCCACAACCTGTTGTCCGCGCTACTCGACAACCATATCTACTGGGGAAATTCGCTCGACATCGACGCGCGCCGGATCTCGTGGCGCCGGGTCATCGACCTCAACGACCGTGCACTGCGCTCCATCGTCGGCTCCCTCGGCGGCGTTGCCAACGGGTTCGCGCGCGAGGACGGGTTCGACATTACGGCGGCGTCCGAGGTGATGGCTGTCTTCTGCCTCGCCGAGAGCCTGGGCGACCTCAAGGAACGCCTCGGCGACATCATCGTCGCCGAGACCCGCGGACGGCAGCCGGTCTTCGCCCGCGACCTGATGGGTCCGGGCCCGATGACCGCGCTCCTCAAGGAGGCGATCCTGCCCAACATAGTGCAGACGCTGGAGAAAACGCCTGCCTTCGTGCACGGCGGGCCATTCGCCAATATCGCTCATGGCTGCAACTCGGTGATGGCGACGCGAACCGCCCTCAAACTCGCCGACTACACGGTGACCGAGGCCGGCTTCGGCTCCGATCTCGGTGGCGAGAAGTTTATCGACATCAAGTGCCGCAAGGCGGGGTTCGAACCCGACGCGGCGGTGCTGGTCGCCACGGTCCGCGCGCTCAAGATGCATGGCGGTGTCGCCCGCGACGCGTTCGGTGCCGAGAACATCGCTGCCATTCGCGAGGGCGTTGCTAATCTCAAGCGCCATATCGAGAATATCCAGAGCTTCGGCGTTCCCGTCGTCGTTGCGCTCAACCATTTCAATGCCGACACCGCGGATGAGGTCGCAGTGGTTACAGAGGCCTGCGCCGGTTATGGGGTGGAAGCGGTGGATTGCACCCATTGGGGCGAAGGGAGTGACGGTGCCGTGGCTCTCGCCGAGAAGGTCGTGGCCGCAGCCGAGGCGCCCAAAGAAGAGTTCCGCTTCCTCTACCCCGACGAGATGCCTCTCTGGGACAAGATCGAGACCATCGCGCGCAATACCTACAAGGCGGGCACGGTAAGCGCACCGGACCAAGTCCGGCGCCAGATCGAGGGCTACCAGGAGGCCGGCTACGGTATGCTTCCGGTGTGCATGGCCAAGACTCCGCTCAGCTTCTCGGCGGACCCCACCCTGCGGGGCGCACCGGAGGGCCACCATCTCCATGTGCGTGAGGTGAGGCTAGCTTGCGGTGCCGGTTTCCTTGTGGCGATTTGCGGCGACATCATGACCATGCCGGGACTCCCCCGGGTTCCCTCGGCCAACAACATTACAGTGAACGACCGGGGCGAGATCAAGGGGCTGTTCTGAGTCCCGGTCGCCGGAAACGGTGTCGGGATCGGTCATCGGCGGCCTCCGGATTGGCGGGACGAGGCGCGGGCTCCTTCCGGGTGCCCGGCCTTCGACCGGTCGGCAGCGCCGCTCCGCTCATCGTGTCGAGGTAGAGTCGAGGGGAGGCGCGCCCTGCCGTAGCCCGACTTCCGCGTGCGCCGTGAAAAGGCGCTTCATTTCGGCGGGTGCGAGTCCCGCCCAGCAGCTATCGCTCCAGGTGGTGGCAGCCAGAGCGGTTCATGGAGGTAACGACATGGATTGAAGCACTTTGGCAAGAAGGGCCGCTTCAGGCGGTTCAGCGAGCATACAGGCCGGAGCGCGAGCGAACGTCGAGCAGGCCTCGAAAAGGGCAATGCGGGTGTCGACCCTCCGCGGAAAAGGGGAAGACCGCCGGCGACCGGGAAGAGAGCGATACATGCACCGGCTCGCACATCATCGCCTGGATGCTGTGTACGAGCATGAAGGCCAGTGACGTCACAGACACCCTGGAACGAGCATTGCAGGCCTCAGGCTGCGACCGGGTCGAGGTCCGGCACAAGCCCCGCCTGCTGTCAGACAATGGCGCGTCCTACATCTCTAGCGAACTGGCCGAATGGCTCGACGACAACGGCATGGATCATGTGCGTGGCGCACCCTATCACCCGCAGACACAGGGCAAGATCGAGCGGTGGCATCAGACCCTGAAGAACCGCATCCTGTTAGAGAACTACTTCCTGCCGGGCGATCTCAAGGCCAAGATCGGGCGCTTCGTCGCCTACTACAATCACCAAAACACACCCATGCTCTTGCTCAGCACCGTGAACTGGTTCAAACAGTATTCCGCGATCCGGATAATGCTGTGGCTGCTGGGGAAAAAGGCTAATGGAGCGGAGGCGGGCAAGCAGAATTTGCAGCACCTGTTGCATACCTATGTAGCCATGACCCGTCCCTGTCCCTTCCATTTACCTTATCCGCCGGTACTCGTGATGAAGTCCACCGAGGTGATCACACCTTGAGATGGCGCCGCCCTGCACGGTTGGACGCGAAACCGGCGAATCCTTGTCTAAAGAAAGGTGCGTGCGGGCATGATTGTAGTATCGGGCGTAGTGCCTGAGCGTCCGCCGCAGGTGAGCCTCGCCGAAGATGATGGTGTGATCGAGACACTCCCGACGGATGGAACCAATCATGCGTTCCACATACCCATTCTGCCAGGGCGATCTGGGTGCTGTGGGACGGTCTCTAATACCCATTGCCCTTAATCGCCGTTTGTAGACCGTGCCATAACTGGTATCCCGGTCCCTGATGAGGTATCGCGGCGCGGTCTCCCAGGGAAAGGCTTGGCTAACCTGGTTGGCGATCCAAGCCGCCGTCGGGCGGAAGGTGGCATTGGTCCGCACCAGCTTCCGCCGTTTCAAGTGCAGAACTGCGATCCCGTAGAGGAGCTTGAAACTCACCGTGGGAACCACAAACAGGTCAACAGCTCCTATGGCATCCTTATGATTGGCAATGAACGTCTTCCAGCTTTGTCCGGTTGGCCGGTAACAACGCCCCAGATACTTGCTTACCGTCGATTGGGATACGTCAAAGCCCAACTTGAGCAGTTCGCCGTGGATACGCGGTGCACCCCAAAGAGAGTTGTCCCGCGCCATCACTTTAATGAGGACCCGGATTTCCCTGTCCATGATCGGTCGACCGCCGGGATTGCGTGATTTCCTGCGCCACAGAGTTCGGAAACCGTACCTATGCCAGCGCAGAACGGTCTCAGGCCTAACGACCACTATGGCATCGAGAACCGAGGGATAAAGCCGTGTCAGCCATGTCAGAAAGATACGGTCCAGCCGCGAGAGCCGGACCCGGCCAGGGTGCTTGCGCCTCAAGACCGAGACCTGATGTCTCAATGCGATGTTCTCTGCGGCCAGTCGGCGCGGTCCCTTGACCATGGCCAACAATGCCATGAAGAACATTCCAATAAACGATATCATCCCAAACGGACGACAGAGGATCCGCCTTCATTTCAACCGGATAAAGTTGTCGGAAGGGACAGGCAACATCAGGTCGCGCTCGGCGACGGTGATAAAGGCATTGCGCAGACCGTGGTACCAGAACTTCGTACCCCCGGCCTCACCGATCGGCTTGTAGTGTTGCGCCAGGTTCTGGATATGACCCGTGCTGCTGGCGGATGAGGGAAACACCCACCCCTCGGGCGTGCCATTGCTCTCCTCCCAACGGCGTGCAAGAACCGCAGCCAGTTGCCGGGTGATAGGCAACTCCAGCGGCACGCCGGTCTTGGTCTGCTCGACCATGAAGATCAGGGCCTCACGGTCAACGCGCTCCCATCGAAGCGGCAGCACCTCGTTGAGCCGCATTCCGGTATAGAAGCCGAACCAGAAGGCGTCCCGTGCGGGCGGCCAACCAATGTTGTCTTCGCTTGGATGAGGTGTGGCTGTAAGAGAGGACAGCCAGCACTAACCAATTCCGGCTCTTGTGCACCTCAGAAATAGCTTTAGCTAAGCTTATACAACCTTAAAGCAGGCCCCTTCCGAAAATTACATCCACACCTGGACGGTTCGCATCATGAAGGTTTGACTGGACGCAAGGTTTTCGGAAGGTAGCAGCGTCTAATGGTAATGGACCCCCGCTTGGAAGCAATGCGGTCGTCGAACCGGTGGCATCGTCTCAGTAACCGACGACGTGGATTCGCGCTCCGTGGGATAGTGATAACGGCGGAGCCCGGGGATGTACGTTTCAGGGTAGACCTCAGCCAACAGGCTATACAACTCGGGGTCGCGTTCGCGCAGTTCGGTTCGTGTGTCCGTGTTGTCACGCCCCTCAGGGTCAGTCGCAACGTAGGTCAGATTGAACCATAGCTCCGTTCCCACTGCCCAGTATTCGAGCGAGTTCCTCTCCAGATAATGGTTAAGCTCGCGCCCATCCCATAAATCCGCCTCGATTGCTGCTCTATAGGCATCGACAATTCGTTGGCTCAAACCGGGGTCAACTGAATTGATGGCGAAATGGATCAGGTGAGCCAGTTCATGCGTGGTTATGCGCCCCTCTGTATAGGTGAGGGAATCATAGCGGTTCATGTACCACTTGGTAAAATCAATATCCACGTCCGCCACCGCAACCATATTCCTCGAATTTGCTACACCTCGAAGAGCAGCCATTTGACCCCCGCCACTAGTGAGTGCACGCTCAAAGCGGACTAGGTCGGGGATTTCGGACACAATTTCTTCCGCAGCCTTTAGCGCCAGGTAGGCATCGTTTTCGATCAATTCACGAGCCACGTCATCCCGTTTGGACAGCATGTGACGGACAATAGTTGCACCCGTGTGCTGAGCTTCGTCATCTCGGTCGCGGGTGTGCTGATCTTTGCCGGACTGACGGTGTATGACACCCAGCGGATCAAGAACTCCTACTTCCAAGTGGGTGGTACGGGTGCAGAGGAACATGTCGCCGTTATGGGCGCCGTAGCTTCCTAAACACGTCTCTATACCTAATCTCAGCAGCAAAGAAGAATTGTTTCTTTCTCTTCAGGTAGTCTTCCCACACGTAGTGGATGGCGGGTTCTTCGCGGAGATCGCTAATATCGTGAGTGCCTTTCCCGGGAATTATGAAAGGAGAACTAAGTTTTTCGTCTTTCCGAGAGAGAGTATCCTTCTTGACCGGAAGGTCTTCGATAAAAATATGAGGCCAAATCTGCACAGAGTAGGCTGGGGTGATCCCACTATTCTCAATAATAGTATTGATTTTAATCTTCCCACTCTGGCTATTAATAGAATCTCCTGGCGGATCAGCCCAAAGATATGCCCGCAACTGAGCGCGGGCAGTTTTTTGTGTGATAATGGATGCGCAAATGCTTCCTACAAGAGTAAGGCCCAAGAAAACGAGGCCACCAATCCCAATTACGGCCTGCCAAAACGTGAATCTAGCAATACTTTCTGTGGCCATGATTGCTCTATCAGAAAGCAGGGAATCCTCTTCTTCTTCAGCTCTCTCACGGCTATCGGTAGCGGAATGCTCGCTGGTGCTATCTGCTACACCAAGCTGAGATTCAAGATTCTGATTGTCCCTATTATTATGGTTGGGGGTTTCTTCAGCGCCGTGGCTATTGGAAGTCTGGGAGCTACCTTCTAATGGTCCCGCTAGACATATCCAGACCACAATGCATAACAACTCCCGACATCTGTACATGTCGCTATTTCCCCTTATTCCCGGAGTCCTACATCCGAAGCGGCCGGGGGGGTCCATCCGGTGACCCTCCCCAGCCTACCTGCAGGGACCGGTGACTGAGCCCAGCAGGCGATGAGATGTTAGACGATCAGGGAAAAGACTGCCACCAGGAGCAGGGCGACCATGAGAGCGGACAATATTCCAGATTCGGTGCGGTATGTTCGCCGTTTGAAGAGTCGGCGTTTTACCAGTCCCATTTCTTTCTCCTTATGCGAGGCCCCCGGGCTCTGGCGTGACACCCAGGGGCCTCCAGACCGCGCCTACGGGGGTAAGCGCGGCCTATCCGATGGGCGGGGGCCTCCGGATAGGTGGCAATCTAGACGGAGGCCCCCTGAGACCGCGTCCCTGAGGTACAGACCGCGGCCTGTTAGATAATGTATGAAACAAAAGCCATTTGAAACCGCGACTTTGATTAGTGCTTCTGGTCAGGCTTGTCTCCAGCAGGAAGTCTGCACACCGGCGTCCGATCCAACTGCATGATCTTCGATGCTCCGACGCATCGCGGAGTGGATTTCGGGAAGGACGCCAACAGGAAAGTGAAGAAAGTGCTGACCTCGTTGCCAAAGCCGGCGTTTAAACACTGCAGTTCGCGTTGGAGGGGAGCACTCTGTGCAAGTGGATACACGAAGCGGTGATGTTCGGCTACATTCCATATCGACCGGCCGAAGGTGAAGTGAAGAAGGTGCCTACCTGTTCAGCACCGCCGGGCCAGCCGGCTCAAGACAGTCAAGAAACTGAAGCTGGACGGGTTCAACGGCATCGTCCATACGATCCTTAAGGATGACATAAACCCAAAGGCACCGCGCAACAAGTGACGCAAGGTTTGTCGCATTTTCGCACATATCCGCAACCAACACGGCTTGACTGGAAGCCAAATGCGGCTGCTCTACTTGTAAGACCAAATGACGCCGTACATGTCTGAGCGTATGTGGGAACAGAAAAGCCGATTGTGAATGCCAGGAACGCTGAACAAATAATACTCGGACGTTGGAAACAGAACATTAAACGCATTTCTCTATCTCGACTGGACTACCAATTCCGATAGCTTTGACCATACGTTCTCAGTTAATGCCTTGTCTCACGGGTAAACTCTGTCTCCGTCCGTTCGTTTTCTTCTTCACCCATGACGGCACCGTTGGCGACGGCGCTTGTAATCTCACCGCCACTGGCACCCGCGCGTGTGGCCGCGAAGGCGGCCCATTCCAGCAAGGAGACGGCCACACATTTGGGGCAATACTGCTTGGAGTTGGCGGCTTCGAGTAGGTGGTTGGGCGGTACGGTTTCAACAAGCTCGTGGATTTCATCACTGTGTCCATCAAGGTGCTTGAGCTCGTCAACCATTCATTCCTCCCTTTGCCTGACAGTTCAGGCACTGATTCCGGCAAGGGCCCGTGTAACATAGAGTTCGTTTTTCGGTCCCGTCCCTTCGGAATGCTCACCACCCAAGACTGACGGGTGAAGCTCGATCCATCTCGAAGTTTTAGCAGATTTATGGCCGTGCCCTTAAAGATCAGGTCGGCCTCAACCTTTCTCGCGTGTCACTTAGTGTAAGCGGGCGCCGCGGAAGAGGCGATTGAGCATGACTTTGAGATGCGGTACCTCTCCCACGTTCGCGGGCCGGACCTTGATGGCATCCATCACCAATATGCGCCAATGAGCCAAAATGAAAGCAAATGACCATGCCGGGTTAAGCAGTCACCTCTGTAATTGGTCTTCCCTGTATTTCAAGCCGGGTGTGCCGTCTTGACAAGCGGGGCAATGCTGCTTGTGGATGTGCCAGCCTGAGCAACCATAGATGTTGCCACAAAGTCCGCAGCGCATGACGTAGACGTACTGATTGCCGCCAGTGGGAGCCTTAAGACCTGTACCACGCAACACTGTTTGCTCAAAATCATTGGTGTGGCCCATTAATGTAGATACGGCAGGCTTGCTCCGTCGAGGTTTCTGTAATCGAGACCTTGGTTTATTCAACGAGGCCCGGCCGGTTTTGAGCCTGTCGAGAAACATTTTCTGTGACTCGGTGTTTTTCATGGGGCTGTAATCACAACCAAAGAGTATGGTTTGCCGCCTGTTGATGGTGATCCATTCTGACATTAGGCTTTGAACTGTCAACAATCCACTGTCTTGATGCCCTGGTAAGCCTTTGATCAACTCATCCAAGCATCTGGCGAAATCTGCGATCTCTTCCGAGGATGCTCCATTGGAAGATGCCCCGTCAGAGGATGCATCCCCTGACGCTGCCTAAGGCCGGTAAATTCTGAATCACCTTACGGCGGCGGCAATGCCCTAGGCAGCGAAGTGACATTTCACGTCGCAGCCCTTTGGGCATGTTGCCATGTGCCGATGATTTTGGAGTTGTCTTAACGTTCTCTTGATGACGCAGTGCTCTCGCTTCCGAGTCTGTATTCCAAGGGCTCGATCGGGTTCAACGTCGCGGGGCATCTTTTTGGTGCGGTAAGCGGTGGATGGACCATTGTGGATTACATGCGCCCACCCAGACCTAAAACCCAAGAGGGTGGCTTTCAAGCCATGAACGCAACTAACCTAACAGGCAACGCCGAACATCGAGGGACATTTTAAGAACTTTTTTCGTTTTAACCACCGCATCAATCATGGCCGCGTTGCACATTACAGCTTACACGGTTTACATGGGCCAAGCGCACACCGAACTCACGTTAGCGACGAAATGCGTGACGCAGTCAT
Source organism: Rhodospirillaceae bacterium (assembly GCA_965207985.1). GTDB lineage: Bacteria > Pseudomonadota > Alphaproteobacteria > Rhodospirillales > Rhodospirillaceae > CBDBND01. Next base: position 628,105 of record CBDBND010000035.1, read on the forward strand.
GCACGTGAGACAGTGCTACCAATCTTCAGGAGAGCAAATGAGGCAAAACATCATCGCCACACTCGAAGATACGGACCGCACATTACAATTGGCGCAGGTTCAGTTTTTTAAAACGTGTGTTCGTACGCCGCTGCAAACGTCCTAACTCTTGAAGGCTGCTACGCTACGTGCCGTGATCTTAAGACGGCACACCCGCCGGTCGACTTGATGACAAAAGCGAGATTCGTTCCCGGTTCGAGAGTGAACGCGCGCCGCTTGCCCGCGCCGGTCTCATTAACGCCGATTACCGCGTGCCGGAAGACTCAGACTTTGACAATGCGTGCGCCGCATACAATGCCGAATTAGAGACCGGCGCGGCAGAACGTCAACGCTAAGGCCTGAAATCACCTTCGCTCTTACACCTCTTACCCCAAACGAGTCCCTGGGTGTAATGCAATGAACATAGGGGCCGTCAGGGATAGTTGCGCACATTTTTAGGCGCAACGGTCCCTTGCTCCTCGACGAACCATCGGACTGGCTCTTTCCGGGCAAGTATGCCCAACCGAAACGCGCACAGTCACTTGGCAGACAGATTTCCGGGACGATTCTTCGCGAGACCGGCCTCGAGGTTCACACCCACCTGTTCCGGCATATCGGCGCTTTCCTTTATCTGAGTGCCAATCCGGGAGCATACGAAGTGGTGCGCCGGGTTCTCGGGCATCGGTCCATGGAAACCACGACGCAGTTCTATACGGGAACGGAGACAAAAGCCGCTGTGCGGCACTTCGACGCAAATATCCTCCGCCTCCGTCATCAGGGGCCGGATATGACGCTGAAGCCATGAGGCGAAGATGACCCACAGTCGGGCACATCCAAGGAAAGACCCCAGCCGGCGCTGCGTTCCCGTTGGCGAATGGCCAGAGCTTGATCAGCGAGCGTGGTTTGCAGCCTTCGAAACGGGCGATGTCCTAGACGACGGCGGCCACTGCCGCCACTGGTCTCCCTATAGCAGGCTCAAGTATGCCAAAGGGTATGGCCGGTACCTGACTTGGTTGGCACTCAAGGGTCTGCTTGATCCTCAGGAAACGCCGGTCGACCGAGTTAACAAGGATCGGGTGAAAGCCTATGTAAAAGATTTGTGGACGCTAAACGCCGGACAGACCGTGCTAACGCGCGTTCAGGAATTGCGGCACGCCATGAAGGCCATGGACCCGAATGGGGACTGGTCATGGCTCGGTAGGGTTGAAAGCCGGGTTCGGGCCAGAAAAGGACCTGTCCGGAACAAGCGCGAGCGCACTCGTCATTCCGGCGATCTCCTGAAACTCGGTCTGTCACTAATGGAAGAGGCTGACACTTTATCCACACCTCTTCGGCAGGCGGTCCGGTACCGGGATGGCCTGATGATCGCACTGCTTGCCGCCCGTCCGGTGCGCCGCAAGAACTTCTGCGCCATGGTGCTAGGCCGCAATCTCGTCAAGCGGGGTGCGGATTGGTGGCTGGCGTTTGACAACGAAGAGATGAAAACTGGCCAGCCACTCGAGGCGCCATTGCCCAAGGCGCTTGAGCCCCACATGGAGACTTATCTATCGCAGCATAGGCCGGTGCTGTTGGCCAAGGCATCGGGTCCTGTGGAGAGTGTGTGGGCATCGAGGCGCGGAACGCCTATGAAAGAAATTTCCGTCTATTTCCGTTTTATCAAGCTGACCGAGGCAGCGTTTGGTAAGTCCGTAACCCTTCATCTCTTCCGCGACTGCGCAGCCACTTCGCTGGCCATGGACGATCCGGAGCACGTTAGAATGATCGCCGCGATCCTCGGCCATGCCACATTGGCCACCGCCGAGAAGCACTATAATCAGGCCCGGTCCTTGGAAGCAGGACAGCTGTATCAGCAGGAGATATGCCGTCTGCGCAAGTCCGGGCAAAGACACAGTAGGAGGTCCACGTGATGCGTGCTGCCATTTACGCCCGCTACAGTTCCGAGAACCAGCGGGAAGCCTCCATCCAGGATCAAGTGCGCCTGTGCAAGGAGCATCTCGAGGCACGGGGCTGGCGGCTGGTTCAGACCTACACGGATTCGGCGGTGACGGGTAGTACTCTGCTCCGCCCCGGCATCCAAGCCCTGATGGAGGATGCCAATACACTCGCGTTCGATGTGGTCATAGCCGAGGCCCTGGACCGCATCAGCCGTGACCAAGCCGATGTTGCCGGGGTGTTCAAACGTCTCAGGTTTGCCGGCATCGCCATCCATACACTCAGTGAAGGGGAGATCACCGAACTCCATGTAGGTCTGAAGGGCACCATGAACGCCCTTTACCTGAAGGACCTTGCCGACAAGACCCGGAGGGGAATGAGAGGCCGTATCGAACTGGGAAAGTCCGGTGGCGGCAAAAGCTACGGCTACGACGTGAGCCACGAGGCCGGACCAAAGGGCGAGATCACTTCCGGAGGCTTGAAGACAAACAGAACGGAGGCCCTGATCGTTCGGCGTATCTTCACCGACTACGCCAACGGCAAGTCCCCGCGCCGCATCGCCCGGGAACTCAACGGTGAAGGCATCGAAGGGCCTCGGGGCACAGGCTGGACAGCCTCCACCATCAACGGCAACCCCGCCCGGGGCTCAGGCATCCTCAACAACGAACTCTATATAGGCAGGCTGGTCTGGAACCGGCTTCGGTATCTCAAGGACCCGGACACGGGTAAGAGAATCTCCAGGCCCAATCCCAAGGAAAAGTGGGTTGTGACCGAAGTGCCGGACCTGGTCATCGTGCCCGAAGACCTTTGGAATGCTGTAAAGCAGAGACAGAAAGCGGGCAGAGTTAATAACGCCAAGCCTATCCGGCAGGACCGACCTTTCTGGGACAGGCGACGTCCCCGTTATATCTTCTCCGGCCTCATGAAGTGCGGCCAATGCGGCGGCAGCTACGTCAAGGTCAGTGCCAACTTGTTCGGCTGCGCCACGGCAAGGAACAAAGGCACCTGCGACAACCGCCTCAACATCCGCAGGGACGTGCTTGAAGCCAGTGTCCTCAACGGCCTTAAGAGCCATCTCATGGACCCGGACCTGTTCAAGATATTTGCCGATGAATTCTATAAGGAAGTGAACCGCGTCCGCATGGCTCAATCGGCGGAACTAGCCGCCGCAAGGCGGGAGTTGGCTGGGGTCAAGGACAAGATTACGCGTCTAGTCGACGCCATCGCCAACGGGGCGGATGTTTCTTCTGTCAAAGAGAAACTCTTAGCCCTCGAACAGCGCCAGGACGACTTAGAGGACTTTCTTGCCGACACCCAGGAGCCGGAGCCGCTCATCCATCCCAATCTGGCAGAGCTGTACAGGCTACAAATACGGAAGTTAAACGAAGCTCTATTTGACGATGATACCAAAGCCGAGGCCTTCGAACTGATCCGCTCCCTCGTGGACGAGATAACGCTCACGCCCGCCAACGGCGACCTGCGCATAGACCTGAAAGGAGAGCTTGCGGGCATCCTAAGCCTTTGCTCGGGCAACAAAAAACCTGCAGGCTTCAAGACCAGCAAGCCCGAGCAAATTAAGGCGGTTGCGGGGGCAGCCTGTTGACTTGCTTCCGTTCCAAGAGGTCATGTAACGAGGCCGAACAACAAGCGGTGCGCGCAACCGCCGGTGCAGCGGTTCGCTGCTTTCGGCCATCCGGTCCATCGCGGAAAGGTTGAACCGGTATCGTGCACACGGGAGCAGACCGCACCCAGCGGGGTGATGTAATCCGCATTCCACTTGATCTCTGGATTGGCGGTAGTCTCTGATTATCATTTATTATCAATCGGTTAAAATTTTTTGCTCTAAACGTCAATAATTCGGTAACCATCAGTAAGAGGAACAAGTCGTTCTTCCAGGACACGGCCTATGGCGGGCCGGGCCGCTCCGCCATTTTCGGCCCGCGGGGCACCGAGCTGGCCAAGGCTGGGCCCTTCGAGACACAGCAGCGGGCCATCATCCCGATTAAAGAGTTTCGGGAAAAGCATAGGATTCCCGACGTTCACATGACTCTCTACCGGCCGGTTCTCGACCAGTACCGGGAGCGGTATGATCCGGGTATGTATCTCGAAGACCTGCCCAAGGACCGGCGCGAAGCCGGCAAACAATTCGCCGAACGGGCGCGCTGGATACACTATTGGTAGGCCAAGTCTGCGGGCCGCAGCATTCAAGGACAAAAGAATGAAACTTTTTCTTCAGATCGGTATTGCGATTGCTTGGCTGATATCAAGTGCAGCGTCGGCGGAAGTTGAATTGAACCGGTCCGGCGGCAGCGATCCGTCGTCTCTCGATCCGCAAAAAGCGACCGGCAATACAGCTGTACCCATCCTGAACGAACTGTTCGTGGGCCTGATGACGACGGATGCCCATGGAAAACTCACATACGGGATCGCCGAAAGCCACACGGTGTCGGAAGACGGGTTGATCTGGGAATATGTGCTGAGAGACGATTTGAAATGGTCTGACGGCGTCCCTCTGACCTCGGAAGATGTGGTGTGGTCCCTCCGCCGGCTGATGCTGCCTGAAACCGCATCGCGTTATTCCCAATTCTTCTTCTCCGTAAAGAACGGCCGAGCGGTCACGGCAGGCGACATGCCTCCGGAAAACTTTGGTGTTTCTGCACCCGATCCCGGGACTGTACGCTTCGACCTGAACCATCCAGATCCCTTGTTTCCTCAGGCGCTCAACAGTTTTTCGGCCACGCCGTCGCCCCGACACAAGGTGGAGGAATTGGGCACGGACTGGACCCGGCCTGGGCAGTTCGTCTCCAATGGGGCTTACACGTTGGAAGAATGGGTGCCTGGCACACGCTTAACCCTAAAGAAGAATCCCTACTTCTATGACGCAGCGAACGTCAAAGTCGACACCGTCAATTTCTTCCCCACCCAGAATCTAAACACGGTGTTCAACCGGTTTCGCGCCGGCGAGTTGGATGCCGTGCTCAACTTTCCCCCGGAGCGCATGGACTGGATCAGGGAGAACATGCCTGATGAGTTGCACATCGCGCCGACGCTGGGCATCTACTATTTTCTGATTAACTTCAACAAACCGCCGTTTAACGACGTTCGGGTACGTAAAGCGTTGGCCCTCGCATTCGACAAGGACGCTCTGATCGACCGGCTGCTCAACACTGGTGTGATTCCGGCTTACAGCTTTGTCTCACCGGTGGTCGACGACTACACGGTGGCGAAAGCATCCATTGCTGATTTGGCCATGCCGGATCGAATTGCTGAAGCACGGCAACTGATGGCGGACGCAGGTTATGGATCGGACAATCTGCTTACTTTCGAACTGGCGTACGACACATTGGAGGAAAACCGTAAGATCGCTGTGGCCATGAAAGCCATGTGGAGCGCCATCGGCGTCAATGCGGAATTGATGGATACGGAATTCCGTAATCTTAACCGCAAAGCCAGAACACGTGATTATGACATCATGCGCTGGGCCTGGTTTTCGCCGTTCAACGACGCGGCGGGATACCTCAACCTGATGCGAACGGGCGATCCGAGCAATTTCGTCGGTTTTTCCAACGCGGACTTTGACGCCATCATGGCCGAGGTGAGCGTCACGTCGGATACGGCTAAGCGCAATGAGCTCATGCACCGTGCCGAGAGCATTCTGATGGAAGACTATGTTATGCTGCCGGTCTATCATTACGTCAGCCGGCGTTTGGTGAAGACCTATGTGCAGGGCTGGCACGCCAATGCCCGCAACACCTACATGGCGCGATATTTGACGATAGACCGCCCGGAAGGGTGACGGCCAGGCCATCCGGCGCAATCTTAGGGAGACACACCCATGCTGATGAATTGCTGGTATGTGGCAGCCGAAGCAAAAGATGTGACCACGGAGCCCTTGGGCGTTCACATGCTTGGGCAAGATCTTGTCGTGTTCCGGGATTCCGACGGCAAGGCCTATTGTTTGAGCGATGTCTGCGTCCACCGGGGCGGATCTCTATGCCGGGGCACGGTTGTCGACGGCACGGTGCAGTGCCCCTATCACGGTTGGCGCTTTAATGGCGCGGGGAAGTGCGTGGAGATTCCGTCTCTCGGCGCAGATGCCATCATTCCCAAACGGGCGCGTATTGATTCCTATCCGGTCGAAGAAAAATACGGTTGGGTATGGGTGTTCCTAGGCGACGCCCCGGAGGCGGAACGCCCGCCCATGCCGGATTACTTCCCCGAATACGAAGCCTACGAAAAAGGCGAAAGCGACGAGTGGCGGTTTGTCCGCGGCAATTTCATTTTCGAATGTAACTGGGTCCGAGCCATAGAAAACGGCTGCGATCACACCCATGCCTTTTTCGTTCACACCGACTTCGGCAATCCCGAAAGTCCGGTGGCCAGCGATTACGATTTGGACATCGACGAGTCCAAGATCGAATCCGTGGGTTACGCCAAACCGACCACGAAGCGCGGAGTCTGGGCGAACAAGATCACCGAAGACCGGCCTGACGTAAAAGCGATGGTGCGCATTTACAAACCGGCACCGTCCATCCGTATCGAAATGCATCTCAAGCCGCCCATGTGGCAGATGATTGTCTCCGGCTACACACCCATAGACGAACATCGCACCCGCGTGTGGTGGTGCCAGGGCCGCAATTTCTTCACCGACCCCAAGTTTGATGCCGACTCCCGCCGCCGCGTGCTTCTGGTTTTCCAGGAAGATGCCAAGGTGATCGACCATATCCGCCCGGCCATGGTGCCGCCCACCTTGTCAGACGAACTTGCGCTCGAAAACGACAAGCACGGTATCGAGTTCCGCAAATGGGTGAAGTCGCAGGAAGCGATGGGCCGGGCCATCGACTTGAGGTCGCAGCAAACCGACGACGAAATGGTGCGTGTGATTCCGTCTCCGGCGCGGCAGGAAGATTCGAAAAACTGGGTTCTTGATACGGTTCCCGTCAAAAAGCCAAAGATTGTCAGGGAAGCGGCGGAGTAATTGTTGGATTCCGGTAAAGTTCAGCTACACGTGTCCACAACGCGTCTTGAGTTTAGCCGTAACCGGAATGGTTTCGCCCGGGACCGTGCTCGCCGCCTTCTTCGTCACTACTGGCAAACCCGAATCAACGGACCGACGCTCAAGTGACCTGAAAATCCCACATCAAAGCGCCCCGCGTCGCGGCTGCCGCCGAAGTCAGGGTTTCCGGAACAGCAGCGTGAACCGGTCCGTATTGCCGCTCACCGAGCGGCGCCCCACTTCGTAGAGCAGTTCGTCGTCGAGCCGGTAGTGCAGCGTCGAATAGTCGACGAACTCGAAGCCGGCCGCCTCGATCTCCTTGATGGCCAGCACCGGGTCCATGCGGCGCCAGTTCTCGTTATCGTCATCCTGCATGTGGCGCCGGGTGTGGTCGACGACACCGTAATGGCCGCCCGGCTTCAGTGCCGCGAACGCCGATGCATTGATGGCGGCGCGCCCGTCCGGTGTGAAGTTGTGCAGGTTGCGGAAGGTCAGAACCAGGTCCATTCCCTCGGCCTGGAACGATAGCCCTTCGAACAGCCGGCCGACACTGCGGAACTCTCCGTCCGCCTCAATCACCGTCACCCGGTCGAAGCCCGGTTCACCGAGCAGGCTCTCCTTCAGCCCGTCGGTTCCGATACTGATATACAACTCGCCCTCGTCGTAGAGCACGGGCGCCAGAATCTTCGTATACCAACCCCCGCCCGGCAAGAGCTCCAGCACACGCATGTTCGGTTGCAGGCCGAAAAAGGCCAGGGTTTCAGCGGGCTTGCGGTTCGCGTCCCGGGCACGCTCCTGCTCGGTGCGAATATCCCCTGCCTGGGCCTCGGCAACGGCTTCGGCGATATCGGCATGGACCGGGGACGACAGGGACAGGGCTAGCAGTGCGGCGATACCAGTGCGGGTGAAATCAATCATGAGAGTCTTATGCCGGTAAGGTTGGGGGCCGCAGATTTTAGGGCATCGGCATCCGGTGTCCAGAGTAGTATCCTAATTCGGCGATGCCCGTGACTTCCCGTTGCGTTTCCTTTTCGCCGGGGGACATGTAGAAAGCAGGATTCCGTTAGCCATCAATCTTCCTTGTGCAAAACGTTCTGGAATGGATGAGGAGTTCGACAATGCCTAAAAGTTCCCACACACCTGAAGGTCATCCTGTTTGGGAGGACTTATCATGTCAGCACCCTTGCCGATGGCACTGCGGACGCGTTTCCAGGAACTGGTTGAAGAAGGTTACGCCTCAAGTACCTGGCACGAACGCTCACTGGCGCCTAGTTTCGTGACGGGTGGAGTTCAGCCGGTTGGTGGCCAAATGAGTTCACGCTCGGGAAACTCGAGCGACCAGCCGGGTTCGATCGTCTCGCGGAAGTCCGCGCGCCACCACTCGAAGCGCTGCTAGAGGTCCGTGACGGAAAAGCATTCGTCCAGCCCGACTTTCACCTGGTCGTGACGGGCCAGGGCATCGAAGCCATGTCCGTCGCGACTCTCGCGGAGTCCCGACGCTGACGTAATAAGCCTAGGCTGACCGAGTGCGAAAACCGATGCGCCACATGCTCCGTAAGCGTCCGGCGTCACCACCAGCTAATCGAATGAACACCCGCCCGCGCTCGAGGCAACGGTGCCACGCGGGGTCACAGCGACGCCAAGCAGTGTATTTCAATCGCTTACGGTATGCTTGCGCTGGCCCGATTCCACCAGTAGCCGGTCGGGCCGCGAACATGCCACAAGATACTGAAAAAGCGACAAAAAAATCTTTTTCCGGCGGTGGAATACGCATCGGAGTGGATGTCAGGAGCACCAACATTGGTGTTCGGAACGTTTGTGCAGGGAGGTGGGTCAGAAGTCTGAAGGCTTTACGAAGTTTGACAAACTCACAATTGTCTTGCGCCGGCGCCGACCCTCAGACACGATCCCCAATAGGCTTCAACGTGGAATCACCCCCGATCCGGCCTTTCGCGGCCACACGGTATCAGACCACACCCAGCCGGGTAATGTAATCCGCATTCCACTTGATCTCTGAATTACCGGTAGTCTCTGATTATTTATTATCAGTCGCTTATATTTTGTTTTCTCTAACGAACAGTATGATCGGTAAGAAGGGGCACCGTGGGCTTTTATCGAGACCATATTATGCCGGTATTGATCGATCGCGGTATGCGCGTTGAGGTCATGACCGAGCAGCGCGCTGGCATCATGGCGCGGGCCGAAGGCCAGGTGCTTGAGGTGGGCATAGGCTCGGGCCTCAATATCCCCCATTACACCGACAGGGTCAGCTATCTGTTTGGCTTGGAGCCCTTAGACAAGCTTCGCGCCAAGGCCCTGCCCCTGGCCAATGCAGCACCTTTCCCAGTGGAATTCGTAGGCTTGGATGGCGCCGAGATTCCCCTCGACAGCCACGCGATGGACATGGTGGTGACGTCCTGGACTCTGTGCTCCATTCCAGCTGTAGAGCGCGCATTGCAAGAGTTCCGCAGAGTGCTGAAGCCAAATGGGCGCTTTATGTTCATTGAGCATGGCCGTGCGCCCGAAGAAGAGGAAAACACGGTCAAGTGGCAAGATCGATTCACGCCTCTGTTTCGGTGTCTTGCCGGTTGCCATCCCAATCGCAAAATCGACCGCCTGATTTCAGAAGCCGGTTTCCGTTTCGATGAACTCAAAAATATTTGTCTTAGGGGACCGAAGATTCTGTCATACCACTATATTGGCGTAGCACGCCCGGAATAAGAACAGTCGCGGCTTTGTCGCGGCTGTCTGTCAATCTCGGAGCAAGAAGCGTCAATTCACCGGGGTAATTGTCCCCAGCTTTTGGGTAACCGCGCGCCTGTCGAGGGGATCGCCGCCGGCCATCCCAATGACTGGACCATCGAGCAGCTTCGCGAGCCCGCTCAAAGCATCGCAAACAAGATCGAGGAAATGATGAATCCTCTTGCGCCCGCACCGGCCCTCGCACACGATCCGCAATAGGCTTCAACGTGGAATCATCCCCGATCCCGCCCCCCGGTGCCACACGGGATCAGACCGCACCCAGAAGGGTGATGTAATCCGAATTCCACTTGATCTCTGAATTGCCGCTAGTCTCTAATTATCATTTATTATCAATCGTTTGAAATTTATTTGCTCTAACTAGGGACAATACCGAGCGTGCGGTCAGCTTCGCCGAGGAAGCCGGACAGTTTCAAGAGGCTGGGCTGTCCACCGTCATTTGCGGCCCGGGCTCCATTGCCCAGGCCCATCAACCCAATGAATTCATTACCTTTGAACAAGTGGGTCTCGGCACTCGCTTTGTGGCCGACTTGATTGAAAAACTGGCCCGGTGACGTCATCTCCGGTCTAGACTGGTTTGAATGCCTTACCTCTGCATAGGTGCAACCCCGAAAGGGAGACTGGATATGAAAACAATTGTCGGACTGGCTCTTGGTTTAGGGCTTGCTCTTGGCGGCACAGCCTTTGCCGCAGATCAGGCGCTCGAGGTCAAAGCCGGAGACTGGCGCTTCACTTTCGAGACGCCCCTGGGAGAAATGCCTTTCAATGTGGAGCTGAAACAAGAAGGCGAAAACTGGACGGCCGCATTCATCAACGGGCCGGAGCGCATGGAGGCCGAGGTCACCCAAGTGTTTGGCAATTCCCTGGTGATCGAGTTTCCGTCCTACGGCTCCAGTGTCGCGGGCGCCATGATCACGCCCTCCACCATGCAAGGTGTGGTGCGCCTAAAACGCCGGGACGGACCGGCGGTTGTGCCGTTTAAAGCCACCCATGGCCAGAGCTACCGCTTTTTCGCCGACGAGAGCACGGCCAACGCCGAAGTGGATGGACGCTGGGAGCTGACCTCCCGGTCCTCCTTCAGTGACGAACCGCGTATTGGTCTGCTGGAACTGACCCAGGACGGCGCGACGGTAACCGGCACCTCCATGCACACCACCGGGGATTCCCGTTTTCTCAACGGAGTGCTGCGCGGTGATGAGCTTTACATGTCCACCTTCGACGGCGGTACAGGCTCGTTCTGGCGGGGCACGCTCAATGACGACGGGTCTATTTCGGGACAATCCTATTCCCTGGTCGGACGCATGGTCACCAACTGGTCTGCCGAGCGCGACGCCACCGCCGCTCTCGCCGACCCAACCAAACTGACCTACCTGAAAGAGGGTTACGACCGATTTGAGTTTTCCTTCCCCAATCTCGACGGCAAAATAGTGTCGCTGTCCGATGAGCGTTTCCGCAATAAAGTGGTGGTCATCACCATCGGCGGCAGCTGGTGCCCCACCTGCCACGACGAAACCGCGTTCTTCTCGCCCTACTTCAATGAGAACAGGCACCGCGGTCTTGAGGCGGTCGGCTTGATGTACGAATACTCCCCGGACTTCGAGCAAGCGGTCAAAGCCTGCCGCAATTATGAACGCCGCTACGACATTCAATATCCCATGCTGATCGCAGGCACCGCGGACAAGGAAGCGGCGGGGCGGACGCTCCCGATGATCAACGCGGTGCTGGTGTACCCGACCATGATCTTCGTCGACCGCCAGGGCGGGGTGCGGCACATCCACACCGGCTTCCCCGGCCCAGCAACCGGCGAACACCACGAAGAGTTCAAGCGGGAATTCTACAATCTTATGGGCGAGCTTTTGGCCGAAGACGTTTAACAGCACGTGCACAAACAGAAACGGCGCGGACAATGTCCGCGCCGTTTTTACTTGAACCGTACAAACGACTCTAGGCCGGTTTCGTGCCCAGAACGTTCTGGCGGTGGCGCCAACCTGGCGGACCTGCGTCGACCACGTCGAAACCGACTTTGCGCATTTCCTCATTGAAATCGACGGACGAATAGTCGGGACGCCAGACTTCTTCGTTCCAGCGGTGATCCCGCCAGCTGCCCAGCTTACCGAAATTGTCCCGCTTGCGTTTACGGGCCACATTGCCGGTCTCGAAATCGAGCGGGAAGTAGACCCCACCCGGCCGCAAGACACGGAAGGTCTCGGCAATGATCTCCTTGGTTTTCTCAGCCGTCACTTCGTGATGCAGGATGTACGAGGTAACGATGTCGAAATGGTTGTCGGAGAACTTGCAATCTTCGGCCAAGGCCTGGCGGAAGTTGGCGCCGACACCAAGGTCAACGGCCCGCATATGGGAATAGCGGACCATGGGACCACCCACATCGATGCCCCAGACTTCTGCATCGGGGAACCGTTCCTTCAACGCCACCGTCAACTGCCCGCAACTGCAACCCTGATCAAGGATACGCAGAACCTTGCCGTCTTTAGGCGTCGGCATCTGCTTGGCGAGGTTGCGGTGAATCTCGTCTTGGTAGTTGGCGGCACGATAGAAGTTGTTGGTGCCGTAGTGATAGATATGACCGGCAAACGGGTCGCCGACATAGCCACCAGGCTGAATATGAATTTCATACTTGGTGTATTCCGGAATATGCATGTCCGGATTCAATTCAAGCTTGCCCGGACCCATGTTGTCTGTGGCTTCCATTTCAGCCAGATACACATCGGCATTTTCATGGAAGTGCTTCTGTAACGCTTTCCACATCAACTGCTGACCGCTGGTGCGTAGACGAGCCGTCGTGCCTAGGAGCGGGTCATCTTCCACATGGGGGAAAATCTCTTCGAGCTCGTAATCCTTCTTGGGATCCAAGCCACCTGCTTCAAGCAAACGGTCAAATCGGGCCCGCGATGGACGGTTGGCCTTGGCCGACCAGATGCGCAGGCCGGTCAGCAAGTCGTCATAGCTCTCCAGATCAAACCTGGGTAGGCGCTCCAGGCGTTCATCGCTACCGCGTGGTTCATAATCGCCCTTGAATGTGGACATGGGCGCGGGTTTGGCACTGGCCGACTTGCCGGTAAAGAACGCACCAACAGCTGTCGTCACAGCAGCCGCGGCACCGAACAGAGTGCGACGATCAATCATGGTTGATCTCCTTTGACTGCAGTTGGACTACTTGTTTTCGCGCTGGAAGGCGGCGGAGACGGGGAGGTCCCCTTCGCGCAACAGCGGCGAATAGGTCAGATCGATGAACCGGTCCCGGTCCTTCTGCCACTCGGCTTCCTGTTCGGCCGTGGGCATGTACTGCTCGATCATCGCGTTGGTGATGCCTTTCTCTTCCAAAAGGGCTTCCACAACCTTCATCCGCCGGCGGTTCGACCACACCTCAGCCCCTAGGGCGATCAGGCTGGTCATCATGTTGTCGAGAATGGGGTTGCCCAAAAACACCGCCCGCTCAACATCGGACGGAATGAAGTCTGACGCATAGGTCGGACGGTCGGTCTTCAAGTCTGTCGTGGCCATGGTTCCTTATCTCCTTAAGCCCGTTTGGTCCCAAAAATATTGCGATTGCTGTACCAGGCTGGTGAGCCTTCTTTGTTCACGTCGAAGCCGGCCTTCTCCATATCGCCGGCGAAATCCATGTGCCGGTATTCCATCCGCCAGACTTCGTTGTTCCACCGGTGATCTTTCCATTCCACGTATTGGGAATAGGGTCCCGGCACGCCACGGCTGCCACCAGTGTAAAAATCGATGGGGAAGTAGAGCCCGCCCGGCCGCAGCACGCGGTGAGCTTCCGCAAAAATGTCCCTTGAACTCTGCGCCGGCGTTTCGTGATGCAGGATATAGCTGGCGACGATGTCGAAGTGATTGTCGGGGAAGCCCGTGTCCTCCGCCAAAGCCTGCTTGAAGTGCACTTCCACACCCTGGTCCACGGCGCGCATGTGGCCATAGCGGATCATCGGCGCGCCAATTTCCACGCCATGGACCTTAGCGTTGGGGAACCGCTCTTTAAGGCCAACAGCGAACTGGCCGATGCCGCAGCCCATATCGAGAATGCGAACCACCTTGCCGTCTTCCGGCTCAGGCACTTGGTTGGCCAAACGCGCGTGATGTTGATCCTGATAGTTGTTTGTCGCCCGCGCCGAATAAAAAGCGTTGGTGCCATAGTGATATAGCGCACCTGCGAATGGGTTACCGACATAACCACCCGGCTGCATATGAATTTCATGTTTGCAGAAGTCGGGAATCTCGAGATCCGGATTGTAGGTCACGGACCCAGGGCCAATCTCGTCGTAGGCCGTCATCTCATCCAGGTACTTGTCCGCATCGTCGGCAAAGGACAGGAAGAAATTACGGTGGGCGAACCGCTGGCTGTAGACCCGCATCAGACCTTCCGTACCGATGATGTGATCGTCCTCGAACAGCGCCAGGGCTTCGTGAAGCGGCAGTTCGGTCTTCGGATCAACCCCGGCGTCTTCCATCACCTTGGTGGCACGGTCTCTGGCCGCGCGCGCTGCTGCCGAACCGCGCCAGTTACGGAAACCAGTGAGGAAATCATCCCGGTTTTCCGCATCCAGGGTCGGCAGACGTTCCAAACGCCCGCGGGCGCCTCGTTCTTCCACGTCCGGTGCGCCAGGGGTGTTTGAGCCAGCCCGGGCTTTTCCTGTGGTCAAAATAGAGGCCACAGCCGTTCCAACACCGGCGGCAGCGCCCATTAAAGTACGGCGATCAAACATTGTAAGTCTCCTCAATTCAGTCGTCTTTTGTCGGCGAATGGATCAACCGTTCTCAACCATCCTCCGTCTAAAACGTGATGTTTGTCCTTATACCAAATGTCCTCTTTTCTTGAGGAACGACGGTTAAACCACGGAACGCATTAAACGAGAACGTGGGATGAGAGAAATCAAGCCCTCCTGTAGCCCGTCTCCATGTTCGAGTTTGGAACACGTTGAGGACGAAAAATTCAATCCGCAAATTCTCTCTTTGAAGCCCAGCCCGGAGATTGGTGAGAACGTAGTCATCCCCTCGGCCCAAGTTCTGGGATTCCGTCCAATATTTCCCGCGATAGAGAAAATCAGCCCGGCCATACCAATCCCAACTACTGGTCAGAGCGTCCGTATAAGTCGTCGCTAAATTTCCAGACCACGCTGGATAACCACCAATCCTTAGACCCTTCAAGTTGCTAAAACCAAGCAATTGGGCGGCACCGGTGCTCTGGAATTCAGTAAATTCATTGTCAGACCATGCGACATTGAGTTGCATATCCCATTGTTCGGTGATGGCTAATCCTGATTCAAACTCCAAGCCCCAAAGATTCTGACTCCCGGGCACTGTCACACCGAGTGTATTTGGAAAGTCATTGGGAATTCCATCACGGTCGGCAATGTTAGCGGCATCGCGGACCCATTGAATGGTGAGACCGAAAGGCCGGTTCAACCAATCGTAATACCAACCGGTCAGATTGAAACGGGCCCGGCCATCCATCAAGACTTGCTTCCAGCCAATCTCATAGGAATTGAGTTTCTGCGCTGGTGGTGCGATGGAAAATGCACCAGGCGGAAGTTGTTCTTCGATCTGACCACATTCTGAAGTCGTTGACAGCTGGCCCGTAATGGGATTGGTGTACGGGACACTGAACTCCTGCATGCTACAGCCCGCGACCAGACCGTTGGTTGTCCCCGGCAATGTTCCTCTCGAAAACTGAGCGTAAAAGTTGGTGTTTTCCGTAGGCTGGTAGCTCAAGATGACGCGTGGTGTCCATTCTTTAAACTTGGACGAGACGTCAACGCCCCCTTGCTGCAAGGTGCGCTTATCCACGAGATATCGGTTTTCCACATCGAGGGTAATCTCATCGGTAATGTCATACGACACTGCAGCGTATACACCTCCGACTCTGGCTTCGTTACCCGCTGTTGGCGGTAATTCCGTGAGCCTGGGCCCTACCGCGGTAGAGAAGAAGCTCGCTTGAACGAGAAGACCGCCGGCGCCACTGTTGAGGAAGGTTTGATCGTAAAGGGTTGCCCCTACGAGCCAGCGGAGCCTCTTATCTTGGGGTGAATTGATCCGCGCTTCGAGACTCCAGTCCTGAGCATACTTGGGATCAACGGCGTACCACCACGGTTCATCCGTTGAATCGTAATCGCGCAGCATGCTCATGCGGGCATCGTTAAAGCCAGCCAGGAAGTTGACTACATAGCCTTCGCCAAACTCATAGTCGGCGTTGAAGGCCAAGCGAATCACATTGCGGGTCATGCCAAAGGAATTGCGGTCTGGGACGTTCTTTCCCAGGTAACGGTCACCGGCATCTCCACCGAGCACATCGATCAAGTAATTCGGTTGCGCCCCGAAGAATGGTAATCTATCGGGTCCAAATCCCGGACGGACTTGTGCAAACAAAGGGACCTTCATCGACGTTTCGGTCGACAACAATGTCCGGCCTGTGCCTGGTTCAATGTAGCCAAATTTCGGCACAGGACCGCAGAGACTTCGCACAGGGAAGAACGTCGCCGGGTTTCCGTCCGTATCCAGACGCTCCACCGAAGTGCCGGTGCACGTGTCGGTAAACCGGCCACGAATGAGCCCTATGACCGGCGCACTATCTTCGTCCGTTTGATAATAGGCACGCAGCTTGAAAGAAATACTGTCGGTCGGTTCTCCATAGAGAACACCGCTGATGAAACTTGACGCTTCTTTTCCTAGAGGACCGCCGTCCGTCGCCGTCCATTCGGCACCCCGATGGAGCAGTCGTGCGTTAATTTGGTAACCGAGCTTGCCTTCTACGAGGGGCCCTGAAGAGAGGATATTGAAATCATATTTTTCATAGGTGGCAGCGGACGCATCTACCTTGGTCACGTATTCTTCTAAATCCGGACTTTTAGTGATGAAATTGATGGCACCGGCGAATGTATTGCGGCCGAAGAAGGCTGACTGAGGTCCTTTGATAACTTCAACACGTTCCAAATCTTGAATGCCGATTGTGTTGGAGCCCCCAAGCACAAAGATGCCATCAATAAAAACAGAAGTCGGCTGCAAGTGGTCTTGACCACCCGATACCCCACGCAGTGACATGGGAGAGTCGACGCGGCCGGGCCGGCCCCCACTACGGGCAAAGAAATCAAGCCCGGCCGTTTGCAAAGAAATATCCGCGAGATCACGAAAACCGGCGTCTTCAATGTCCTCTGCCGTAAATGCGGTGATGGCGAGTGGAATTTCCAGCAACCGTTCTTCACGTTTACGCGCTGTGACGACAATCTCTTCCACTGATAACTGTTGAGCCTGGGCGGTTGCCCAGTAGTCCGGGACCAGCAGCAATGCAGCCGCCGTCCACAGTAGCCGATGGCGAATTCTCATGATGTACCCCATTTTTATCCCCGCACTATTTGACGACTTCTGCTTAGTATCCTCAACTTCTCCCGTAGCAATTTTTGCGACATGAACTGCGCAACCCACCGTGTCAGCTGGTCTCTTCTGGCCTTGAGGTCCCTTAGGCATGGCGTCTTCTAAGCATACAGTACCCGGTTGAAAATTACGAGACTGGCGTCAATTCCTGGCGTCAATCCCGTCTGATTTCAAACTGAGACACTACCCACCAAAGCCATCGCCTGACGGGTGGGTGTGAGTCATGTGTGCCGCTCCCGTCGAAGGTCCGCTGATCACCGCAGACGACATTGCCGCCAGCATCCGCGCTGCCGGCGTTGACGCCGGCGATGTGGTGCTGGCCCATACGTCTCTTAAAGCCTTCGGCTGGGTCTGCGGCGGACCGGTGGTGGTGATCAACGCGCTCAAGACGGCGCTGACCCCCGACGGCACGGTTGTCATGCCGGCCCTGTCGGCGGATTACTCAGACCCGTGTCACTGGACCAGCCCGCCGGTGCCTGAGGATTGGTGGCCAAGCATCCGCGAGACCATGCCGGCCTATGATCCGGCACTCACGCCGACGACCGGCCTGGGCCGCACGCCGGAAGCGTTCCACGACGACCCGGATGTCAAACGCAGTGATCATCCTCAGGTCTCGTTCGCCGCCTGGGGCAAATTGCGCCGAAGAGATCGTCGGCGGTCATGAACTTGCGTTCGGGCTGGGCGAAGGGTCTCCTTTCCGCACGCTCTACGACCTCGGCGCCAAGGTGCTGCTTCTCGGCACGTGCACGGCATTTCACCTGGGCGAAGTGCGCGCCAGCATTCGACCGGAGATTCAATAGGGCGCGCCGGTGATGGTGAACGGTGAACGCCAATGGGTCACCTACGACTCTATCGATTACGAGGAAGCGCCCTTCGCCGACATCGGCACCGCATTCGAAACGCAACACCCGGTCACCACGACAAAGGTCGGCTGGGCCGAGCTGCGGGCGCTCTCCATGCGCGACGCGGTGGACTTCGCCAAGCGGGCGCTCAAACAGGAGCTGGGCGGCCTGTTAGCGCGTTTGGACCGCCAGGAACGAGCGGTATGGCAGGATCTTCCTGCCGTTCCGGGTGTCTACGCCGTCTGTCTTCCTGGCTGGGAAGCCTACACCTTTACTACGGAAGCGGGCCGCGCCCATTATGCCGAGCCTGCTGATCCAAGCCTGCTCTGTGACAAGCGGGATCAAATCCTGGCTGCGGGATCAACAGACATTCTCTACATCGGTAAGGCAGGTGCCAAGACCAGCGATTTGCGCCAGCGGGTACGGCAGCTGGTGCTTTTTGGTGTTGGCCGGACCAGCAAACACAAGGGCGGCGAGTGGCTCTGGCAACTGAAGGGAATTGACGAGGCGCAAGTAATGATGTGGTGCTGTCCCAGAGGCGAGCCTGAACACCTTGAGCGCAAACTACTCAAACGATTCAGGCTTGACCATGGAGACTGACCGCTGGCGAATCGAATCTGAAGGTTATTGCTGCCGAAGACAACACAGCCTTGAAGTCAGAAAATGGTTTCACGCCACAAACGAGAAAGAAGCTGACGAGTGATTTTGGCAATCCTGTTGGGTATCATGCTGCCCGTGGCGTTCCATTTAATGCCGAGAATGAAGTCTTGAATAACATCCAATCACAAACCCTTGCTGTGCATTTATCAAGCTCAGCACTCAATGACAGCATCATGGCGATCAATCCGCACTCGCACCCGCCTGAATAGGTGTTGGGTTTGTCATCTATCATGGTTAGTAACATCCAGGCCAAGCGCAAATTCACATTTACTAATCCAAGATTCGACGTTAGGGCGATTGGTCAAATCAAAACCGCCTTCGTGAGCCACTCGCGTATAGGCAACGAGGGCGATGTCGGCAATGGTTATACGATCCGAAACGAACCAGTCCTTTCCCTCGAGAAGTTGGTTCATTAGGTCGAGCGCCTGCTCACCCCGCTCAACGCGAACCAAGTCTCGGCTTTCCTTGCTCTTGCCCAGGTAGACCATGTGGAAACGACACACCGCGATATAGGGTTCATGGCTGTATTGTTCCCAAAATAGAAGTTCGTTCACTTTCGCCCTGGTGAACGGATTAGCTGACAACAGATCGCTGCCGTCGGCAAGGTAAGATGTAATCGCATTAGACTGAGCAATACAACGTCCGTCCTCCAAAAGAATACTAGGAACTTGGCCCATCGGATTCATTTTCAAGTATTCCGATGTGCGGCTTTCGCCCTTCATAATGTCAATATCGACCCATTCGTATGCGATATCCAAATAGTCAGCGGTCCATTTCACCTTCAAGCAGTTGCCGGAATTGAGGTCGCCATAAATTCTCATACCTTTCTCCAATGACATTCGACTGATCAGGACTTCAACGTAGATTCAACTCTTATTTGACCTTCCAGAGAGAGACACCGAGCCCGCAATCGATACGCGGTCGCCATGGAGTGAGCATTTCAGCGCTCCACCGCGAGCAGAAATTTGTCTCGCTTCGAGCGTCTGTTTGCCCAATCGCTCGGCCCAATATGGTGTGAGTGTGCAGTGTGCGGAGCCGGTCACAGGATCTTCCGCAATGCCTTGCCTTGGTGCAAAGAAGCGCGATACGAAGTCCACGCTATTACGTCCCGGCGCAGTAACGATCGTCGCCCAGGCGTCGACTTCGGCCAGTGCGGCCATGTCCGGTTCTAAATTGCGAACGTCGTCTTCCGTCTCGAATACGCAGAAGCAGTCTCGTGCCGCCAAGATTTCTATTGGCTCACGCCCAAGTGCTTCGATCAAACCGTCTGGCACAGCACAAGGCGTAGGAGGACGAGAGGGAAAGTCCATAGAAAGTTGGTCTCCGTTCCTGGTAACGGTAAGCTGCCCCGCTTCCTGTGTCGCGAAACTGACCGAATCCAAATTCGGTTCAATCCTATTGAAGACCACCCATCCTGACGCCAGCGTGGCATGACCGCAAAGGTCCACTTCAACTTTGGGCGTAAACCAGCGAGTACCGTACCGTCCATTCTTGCCTACGATGAACGCCGTTTCGGACAAGTTGTTTTCCGCTGCAAGATCCGCGATGCGGAAAAAATGACTGCAGATGAGTCACTTAGAGTCAGCGATTCACAAAATAAATGAAGCTGGCATGGATCATTTGTTCGCTATTGGGGATATCTGAGGGATGATCACCATCTAAATTGATCCGTGGACAGGGCCAAACGGAGAAAGCTGGCTCGACGTCCACACGTCATTTTACATAGCAAACGATCTTTTAGTCGAGCCTACAACCGCCCGTTGTCGAAAAAGGCGTTGTAAAAATCCCGTCTTTCCTTGCGGAAATCCCGGCGTACCACCGGCTCGGTTTGACCGAAGTCCAATAGAACGTCATTGCCAGCGGAGGCGGTAGGCCAACCGGGCCGGCCGTCGCCGTTGGGGTCGCCGGTCTTGGCGAACTGCACCCAGTAGCCGCTGACCATGTTCGCATAAGCACGGTCGGAGTCATTAACCTTGTAGCCGAAGTTACCGATGGCGTTTTCATTGGCGATGAGGCCAAAGGAGTCCAGAGTGTTGAAGGCGTAGCGGGTTTCTGCCCCATGGGCAGCACCATAGAAATCCCCCTGATGCTCATCCAGCACGCGGGAGAAGTGATAAACGTAGGTGGGCAGGCCTGCCTTAGCGTGGTGCTGGGCCAGATAGCGCTGGGAACCGAAAAACAGATCCCAATAGAGCTTGTTGTTGAGAATCTTGTCGTCGGACTCGTGATAGAGGGCGTCGGCTTCCTCCCGGGACATGCGGAACAGCCCTAGCACCGGATCGGCGGACTGAGCCCAGAACAGCAAGCTTCCTTCCCAACTGGTGGCACCGGTCATATAGGGCACCTTGTGCTGGTCGCCGTTCGAAAAAGTCCGCCCGACCCCGCGCACGACGATGGTGCCGTCGACCACCGGATTGAGGGACCCGCCCACACCGAGGGTGTTGTTACGCTGAAAATCGATGATCTCTTCCCAGGAAATGGCACGCAATGCGTCGAGAATCTCCGGATCGCTGCCGTCGATACCGAACTTATCGGCGATGGATTGGCCCTCGGTCTCCAATGAGGGCACGCCCGAGGTGTCCTTGGAGAGATCCCGGGGCAGGCTGACGCGGATGCCTGAGCTTTGGGAAATGGCTTTGTGGAACAAGCCAGCGCTGGCCGGGCTCGCCATGTGATAGTTGACCGACACCCCGCCGGCCGACATGCCGAAGATGGTGACGTTGTTGGGGTCGCCGCCAAAGGCCGCGATGTTGTCCCGCACCCATTCCAGGACGACGATCTGGTCCATCATGTAGTAGTTGCCCAGGGCCTCGAAGGGTTGGGAGCGGCTCAGAGCGGGATGGGCGAACTGGCCCAACATGCCGAGGCGATAGTTGAAGGTCACGGCGACGACATCCTGTTTAGCCAGCTCTGTGCCGTCGGAGCGGGGCATGGAACCATCGCCTTGCAGGAAACTGCCGGGCAGGATCCACACCATGACGGGAAGGGGCGCTTCCGGTTCGGTTTTGGGAGTCCAGACGTTCAGATAAAGGCAATCCTCGTCCATCGGCAGATCGCTGAGGACTTCGATGGAATAACCAGGCCGCAGAATTTGCGGACAGACGTTGCCGTATTCACGCGCGTCGCGGGTACCGCGCCACCCGTCGGCCGGTTGCGGTGCGCGCCAGCGCAGCTCGCCAACCGGCGGTGCAGCAAATGGAATGCCGCGGAACTTGTGGATGCCTTCTTCGGTGAACCCACGCAGGCGGCCTTGTTCGACCTCCACCGTGGGGCGGGACTGGGCCACTGCGAAACCGCTCCAGAAAAAGAGCAATCCAATAAGGAACAGAGATTTCACGCTTTCATCCTCCCACCTGCCGCGCATACGCCGCTTTACCTTCGAGAATCAGCTGATACATGCGTGCCCCTTCGGCGCCGGTGTCGTTCAAGATGCGCTGCAAGGCGCTGCTGGAAGCTTGCTTCCACCGTTCCCGCTGTTCGGGTGTGAGGTCGATATAACAGTGACCTTTGGACTCGCCTTGAGCGACCACGTCTTCCACATATGCGCGCACGTTGCGGCGCATTTTCGAAAGCTCGGTGTAGGCGTCTCTCAAGTCCTGGTCCTGTTGCGGTGTTGCCCCATCCAGCCAGCGGCGATTGGCCAAGTTGACGCCGATCTCGCGCATATTCCTAAGACGGGTGACACAACACACTTGGCCCTCCAAGGCGTTGTGGACGAAGACCACGTTGGTCAGACCACCGTTGACCAGCCCTGTCTGTAATCCGGGAATCAATTCGCCCAGCTCGATCACCGCGTAGTCGGCACCGAGGGACTCAACAAAGGATTGGAGAATGATGGTCGGCGAAATGCGGACGGTGAGCCCGGTCAGGTCGGTCGGTTCCAGCACCGGTTTGTCCACCGAGTACAGAACCATCCAGCCCACTTCGGTAAATTGAATAATCTCCAGACCAAGGTTGCGGAATAAGGCACCGATAGGCTCGGCAAGATAATTGTCGAGGACGAAGTCGGTCTCTTCCGCTGAGTCGAACATGTGCGGTGCCAGCATCACCCCCATTTCCGGTACCAGGGACGTCATCCCCTGTGAGGAGATGCTGATAATCTGTATGCGGTTACGCCGGGCGCCGGTGATCAGCTGCTGTTCCGAGCCCAGTTCACCCAAGAGATACCATTCAAACTCAAAATCCTCCGGCTGAGCTTGGATGTTGGACTGGAATTCCATCCACTGGTCCCACCACACACTATCGGGAAAGGAATAGACGCCAACCTTGCCTTTGAGGGGCTCCGCTATGGCGAGGAGTGGCATCCAGATGGCACAGACGAGAAGCAAAAGAATGGTACGCATGGCCAAAACACTAGGGGGCCTGTGGTTGCGAGGCAATTCGCCAAACAATTTGGTGCCACGGTGTACGGCGCCTGCGCTAAGGTGAGGCAACGAAACAAATCAGAGCAAAACCATGGTGGAACGACGGGATGTGTTGGCCGGATTGGCCGTGGGGGCGGCGATGAATGGGTTAGCCGCGAGCGGCCGCGATGCCTGGTCCAATTGGGGCACCATTGCGCCTGGCCATTCTCCGGATGCGGACTTTGACGGACGGTTGCTGGTCAACAAACCACGCGCCTTTGAGGTGCTGGAACAGGCAGGTCTGGACGGGCTTATCGCTCTCAACCCGGTTAATGTGTTCTACCTGTCTAATTATCTCGGCTATAAAGTGGCCCAGATGTATTCGTTTCCGGCGTTCGCCGTATTCCCGCGCGATCCCGACGAGCCGTCGTTCCTTATCACGTCGCATGTGGACATGTGGAAAATCGCCAACGGCGAGCGCGAATACCCCGAGATCATGCCCTATAGCTTTGCCACCAATTGGCAGGACTATCTGGATCAAGGCAACTGGCGCCCGCCACCTTCGGCGGGCCTTGCGACTCCCTGGCCCGTGGACGAAGCGGGGCTGGTGCCCCGGGAAGCGGAGTGGCAGGACCTGCAGGCCAAGCTCAACGGCATTATGTCGGCCTCGTCCGAGTACGCCTTGGCGAAAGCCCTCAAAGAATGCGGACTGGAAAAAGCCAAGGTCGCCATCGACGACTGGCGTATTGCCGCCGTGCTCGAAAAGGTCGGCATGGAAGATGTGCAGTGTGTCGAGGGTGACAACGTATTCCGGCGCATTCGCCTGATTAAGTCGGATGTGGAATTGAGCCACACGCGTGCTGCGGCAAAGGCGAACCAGGAAGCGACGGAAGCCATGTTCGCCCAGATCGGCAAAGGGGCGACGCGGGCGGACATCGATCGCATTTTCATGATGGAAGCGGCCAAGTGCGGTGCCAAAGCTAGATGGATTGCCGCCGGCGGTGTCGGCGGCTTACCGGATGGCGAGGTCGTTGAAGGTCGGCCCCTGCTGTTGGACGCGGTCAGCCAGATCAATCTTTATCATGGCGACTTCGGGCGCACCTTTGTTCTCGGTGAGCCGACCAAAAAGCTGGAACAGCGGGCGCGGCTGATGCGCGTTGCCTGGGACGAAGCCTTTGCCGCCCTCAAACCGGGCCGCAAATACTCTGACATCCGCGCCGTTGCCAAAGACGCCATGGCAAAAACCCGTCTGCCCCAGTTCGGCGTTGGCGTCAGCCCCCATTCGGTCGGTCTTCAACATACCGATGAGCCGTTCACCGAAGGCCTGCCGTTCCAAAAACGCGATGATCTCACCCTGCAGAAAGGCATGACCCTGACGGTTGATTTCCCCTACATGGAACCGGGTTGGGGCGCATGTCACTTGGAGGATCTTGTTGTCTTCACCAACGACGGGGCCGAAGCCCTTGGCCGCATGGATGGGCCACTCTACGTCGGGTAAACAAGCTGGATAAGGAAACATCATGTCGACAGTACTGATCACCGGCGCCAACCGCGGCATCGGCTTGGAATTTGCACGCCAATACGCGGCGGACGGCTGGACCGTCATTGCCTGCTGCCGTGACCCCGATGGCGAGAGCGCAGAAGACTTGCGCGTCATTGCTGACGCTTCCCAGGGCCGGGTTTCCTTGGAAGCCATGGATATGCTGGATCACGGTTCCATAGAAACAGTGGCACAAAAATACGCGGGCACGGCCATTGATGTGTTGGTCAACAACGCCGGCATCGTCGGTCCCATCCCCATCCAGGATCACTTGGACGCGCAGCACTTTGGCACCATCGATTACGAGGTCTGGGATCAGGTCATCCGCACCAACACCTTTGCTCCCATCAAGATGGCGGAAGCCTTCGTCGATCACATCCTCGCGGGTGATGAAAAAAAGATCATCACCCTGTCGAGTACGGTGGGCTCCTTACAAGAAGATAAAACACCTGCCTTTTGCTATTGCACATCAAAGACGGCAGTAACCAAAGCGGTCCTGTTGGTGGCGGAAGAGTTGAGGGACAAAGGTGTCATTGCCATGGTCTTCTGCCCAGGGCACGTGAAGACCCGCATGGGTTGGGGCGGCGCGACCGTAGAAATTCCCGACAGCGTTGCCGGAATGCGCGGCCTCATTGCCGGTTTCACTATGGACGATACGGCCACCTTCCGGCGCTACAACGGCGACACCGTCGCCTGGTGAATGAGGGTTGAAACAATGAACCGACGTGAATTTCTTCTCCAACAAGCGGCCGTTGGCGCGCTTGTGCTGACTCCGGGACAGAGCCTTTCTCAAGAAGAAAAAACGCCGATCATGCGGGCAATTCCAAAGACAGGTGAGGAACTGCCAATCATCGGCATCGGTGGGTCCGCGACGTTTGCCGACCTGGCTAAGGACGGTGATACGGAGACACTGACAGCGGTGCTCAAGGCTTTTGTTGAAAACGGCGGCAAGGTCTTCGACTCTGCTCCCATGTACGGTGGTGGCGCCACGTCCCGCGTTGCCGGATCGATTATCCAGGACCTGCAGATTCACGACGACATTTTCTGGGCGACCAAGCTCAACGCGCTCAATCTGTTCAACACAGTGAGATCCCTTCTTGGTCTCGGCAAACCGGCGGCGGACCCTGAGGCTATTAATGAACAGCTTGAGCAGGAGTTTGCTTACTACGGCCGCGACACCATAGACGCGATTAATGTTCACAACCTTGCGGATGTGCCTGCCCAATATGAAGCGCTGCAAGAGCTGAAACAGGACGGACGGGTTCGCTACATCGGGACAACCACAACCTTCAAGCGGCAATACGAAGACCTCTTCAGTTTCATGCAAACCTATTCGCCGGACTTGATCGGGATCGATTATGCCGTTGATAACTGGCGCGATTGCGAGGAAGCCATATTCCCGACGACCCAGGATCTCGGTATTGGCGTGCTGGTCTACGTACCGTTCGGCCGGACACGGCTGTGGGAACGCATCGAGGGTGTGTCGCTTCCAGACTGGGCGGCAGAGTTTGGTGCACAAAGCTGGGCGCAGTTCTTTTTGAAGTTCGCCGCGGCCCATCCGGCGGTGACTGTCGTTACCCCCTCCACAAGTAAGCCACACCATGTGGAAGACAATCTCGGTGCCGCCTACGGCGAACTTCCGGATGAAAACATGCGTCGGCGCATGATCGCGTTTATCGACGCTCTACCCGGTGGATAAGCAAGCCGAAGACCATTCTGTTTGATCCCGACCGGGAAGTTTCTGACGACCTTAAGTAAGCGCCTTTTCTCAGCGTATTCGTGGTCCACGGCATTCTCGATCAGGAGGTCTACGACCGGGGAGCCTGACAACGACGCGACCTCTCGCTGGGTCGGTTTACAGGAATATCGCGCCGAACGATGCAACCTGCTACGCACGTCATGGTGGAGCGCCCTTTCCGAGCGGTGCGGATGTAGATCGTTCCGGAGTTCTCCGGGGCGGCTCCTCCGGGCGTTCGGCAACGGTCGGCTCTCCGGCCAGGGGAGTTCACTTCGGTCTGGACGACTTCTCCCGTTACGTCATCGCCTGGACGCTGTCTACCACCATGCGGACCGATGACGTGACGGATAACCGCGCGCCTGTCGGGGGGATCGCCGCCGGCCATCCCAACGACCGGACCATCGAGCAGCTTCGCGAGCCCGCTCAAAGCATCACAAACAAGATCAAGGAACTGATGAATCCCTTTGCGCCCGCGCCGGCCCTCGCACACGATCCGCAATAGGCTTCAACGTGGAATCATCCTCGATCCGGCCCCCCGGTACCACACGGGAGCAGACCGCACCCAGAGGGGTGATGTAATCCGCATTCCACTTGATCTCTAGATTACCGATAGTCGCAGATTACCAATTATTATCAATCACTTAAATTTTAGATGATCTCATCGCCGACAAGGCATTCGATGCCGGCTGGCTGCGAGAGCAACTGGACCAACGTGGCGCAAGCGCCGTCATTCCCTCGCTCGCCAACAGGAAGCGGCCGGCGGCCTACGACAAGCACATGTACCGCTGGCGACATCTGATCGAAAACTACTTCGCCAAGATCAAGGAATTCCGTGGCATCGCAACACGCTACGACAAGACCGACATCAGCTACGCCGCAAACTGCAACCTCGTCGAAACCATCATCGCCATGCGTTAAATGTCAACAGACCCTAGGCCCGCGCCATGCGCAGCACCCGCTGATAGCGCCGGTCAACCACTTCCCAATCCACGTTTTTCATGAACGCGTCCATAACCGTGGTCCGCTTTGTAGGTTGCGAATGTGGTGGCGGCATTCACATTGTGATTTGCTAGATTTGCGCCATGCAAGAGCCCGTTGTCACCGGCAAGGATCTGTTGATCGAGTTTGTCCGACAGCGCATCGGAAAGGTTCTGCCGGAGCGCTTCGTCCATACCGGCGAACCGGGCTGCATCTTCGCGTGAGTAGAAAAAACTAGCTTGTAGCCGGGCCGGTGCAAGCGCATCCGCCGTGAAACTGCCGGTGGTCTCGGCAGCGTCCGCGCCTTCGGCAGGTACTTTGACGTCAGCGTTTGTGGCCAATACAGGAAACACGGCCTCGCCCGTTGGAACCGTGGGCATATCGACGCCAAGGAAACCCCCGCACGATTGAGGAAAAACGCCGGGCACAATCGGTTGTTGGTTCGCCCCCACGTCGGCAGGAGCCGGGGTGACGGCCCGTTCCTCCAAAAGCGCGAGTGGAATTTGGTTAGCCTTCACGCGGAAGTGTTGCTGCAGTTCGGCGGTCTGCCCATCGGTGGCCCGGTGTTCAAGCGCGGCAGAGAAGACATCTGCAACGCTCGCGCCCCCAATTAGGGCCCGGAGCTCACGGCCTTCCTCGGTGTCCTCCCGGTGCTCTTGGGTCTGCTTATCGACCTCTTGGTCATAAGCGGATTGAGCGGCGCGAAGTTGGCGCTCAAGGTCAGGGGTGCCCTGCTCAATCTTGTCGAGTTCGGAGCGTTGCTCGTTCGTGAGCTCGTCGACGAGGGAAAGCTCGGCCATACGGCCACGCTCTTTGCTTTGTCTTTCGCGCAGTTCGCGAAGGCGGCGCATCGCTTCGGTCATGTTTGATTATCCTTTTCGTCCGATGTCGTTGGCTCTCGGTATCGAAAAGGAGGCAGCGGACAGATAGTGGACCAAAGCGGTCCAGTTTTCAAGAGAGTTGGCTAAAACGTGGGGTAAAGAATCGATGAAGGGGAAAATATTATTAATTTACAAAATGTTATGTAAGATTAGTGGCTCCGGCGGTAGGATTCGAACCTACAACCCTTCGGTTAACAGCCGAATGCTCTACCGTTGAGCTACGCCGGACCAGTCCATGGAGGCCGAGGCCGGAATCGAACCGACGTACACGGATTTGCAATCCGCTGCATCACCACTCTGCCACTCGGCCCGAGACCACCTTATAAATTTAGCCTCACCGCGGCTGCAAGAGCCACGGAGCGGCGTGTTATAGAAGCGCAGAAAAGGGGGGTCAAGCACCCTGCAAATGGGCCGAACAGGCCGGTTTTCATAGTCGAGGCGTGCTCTTCAGAGGTGGTTTGACAATTGAGTTGGCCGGGTGTGTTGGCTATAAGCGCGTGGTGGCTGTCCGGTTGTTCGAAAACCAGGTCCACAGTCGAAACGAGGACGCTAGCTATGGATTTTGAAGCCGCCCGGCGCAACATGGTTGCAAGTCAGGTTTGTCCCAACGAAGTCACCGATCCTCTCGTGGTGGAAGCCATCGGACGTGTCCCGCGGGAACGGTTTCTTCCAGCGCCTCGCCAGTCTCAAGCCTACGTGGATGAAGACATACCCGTCTCCGACGGCCGCTGGTTGATGGAGCCTATGGTCGCCGCGAGACTTCTTCAGTTGGCGGACATTCAGCCGGCTGACCACGCCCTGGTGGTGCCGTGCGGCTCCGGCTACATGGCGGCAGTCCTCGCCCACATGGCCGGTTCAGTGGTAGCCGTTGAAGAAGATGGAGCCATGCGGGATGGCGCTTCAAAACTATTGGCTGATCTCGGCGCCGATACGGTGGCTGTCGTTTCGGGGTCGGTCACCGAAGGCTGTCCCGGTCAGGCCCCATTCGATGTCATTATTTTTGATGGTGCGGTGTCAGACATTCCGCAGAACATCGTCGATCAACTGGCAGACGGCGGTCGGTGTGCTGCGGTTGTTCAAAATGGGCCCATTGGGCAGGCAACCTTGATCCAACGAACCGGTGATGCTTTCGGTAAACGGTGTGAATTCGACGCCAGTGTCCCGGTCCTGCCGGAATTCGCGTCAAAGCCAAAGTTTGTGTTTTGACAGCCGTTCGGTAGCACAAATTAAACCATCTGCAGCGATACTGCGTAAAACGGCTGAGTGGGCAGCCATCGAGAACCTGCCAAAGTCCGCGCAGGTATGCGGTTTTGGTTACGCTTCGTTACACCTTTTGCGGTGGTATTCGACCGACGCTTCGGTTAGGTAGGCGTCACTTACGCCGTAATAAGTCAGCTTAGAGGGCTGCAATTATGAAGACTTTGCGACAGACATGTGTTGGAACAGCGATCGCGTGTGTTCTTACGATTGGATCTCCAGCCTTAGCCGATACTTTGCGTGAAGCGCTGGCACTCGCTTATGCCAACAATCCAAGTCTACAGGCGGCGCGGGCCCAACTCCGTGCGGTCGATGAAACCGTACCCTTAGCTTTGTCTGGATGGCGTCCGCGCGTCTCCATTGCTGGTGACGTGACGCGGCGGCGTAACGAAACCGCTATCCAGGGCGCCATTGGCAGCGGCGCGCTTTTTGCCGGTGGCACGACTTTACGGACGTCGCAGTCGACATCGTTAAACGTCTCCCAACCTTTGTTTCAGGGCTTCCGGACCCAAGCCAATACGGCTCAGGCGAAAGCCAACGTGGAAGCGCAAAGAGCGCGCCTGCATTCATCTGAACAGCTGGTCATACTTGACGGGGCGACGGCTTACTTTGATGTCTTGCGTGATACCGCCATTGTCGAACTCAGAACCAATGACGTTCAGGTTCTGACCCGTCAGCTTGAAGCAACCCAAGACCGGTTTCGTGTGGGCGAGATCACGCGCACCGACGTGGCTCAAGCGGAAGCGAGACTGTCCGCGTCCATTTCAGCCCGCATTTTGGCGGAAGGGAACTTGCAAAGATCACGGGCGGCCTATGTCAACGTCATTGGCAAGCAGCCCGAAGATTTGGTCACACCCGATGCCCTCGGCACATTGCCGTCCACCGTCGATCGGGCCTTGATCGCCGCGTCGGACAACAACCCCAACGTGGTGGCGGCGAGCTACACGGCAGATGCAGCGCAGGAAAACATCAAGGCGGTGCGCGGTGAATTGCTGCCGTCCCTCAGTTTAGATGGTCAGCTATCTAAAGCTTGGGACACCATCGCCGATCAGTCCACCTCTGAAGCGGCATCGGCACGGTTGGCTCTGACGGTTCCCCTCTATCAGGGTGGCGCCACCTATGCCCGGCTACGCCAGGCCAAGCACACCGCGGGGCAACGTCGTCTGGAAGCGGACCAAGCCCGGCTCGACGCCCGTGAGGCCGCGACCTCGGCGTGGGAAGCCTATCAATCGGCTCGCGCCAGCATCGCCTCTATTGAGACCCAAATCGTCGCCTCTGAAATCGCCCTGGAAGGGGTGCAAAGAGAGGCTGAAGTCGGGGCCCGCACCGTCCTCGATGTCCTTGATGCGGAACAGGAACTGCTCGATGCCAGGGTCAGTCTGGTGACGGCAGAAAGAGACCAATTGGTGGCCTCACTCCAGCTGTTGTCGTCTATGGGGCAGTTGACGGCCGGAGACCTCGGACTAGACGTTTCTCTCTACGATGCTGAGGACCATTACGACGACGTCAAAAACACGTTTATTGGCACCTCACGGGCCGCCGAAGAAGACGCCTCCCGGCGGTAAAAGACCCGAAAAAGCCCTAACCCACGGTTTTTTCTGGCGTTATAGAATTCTTTAACCATTTGGGTTACCGTCTTTTCAACTAATGTGGGGAAAAGCGGATCAATCGCTATGAGTGACGAAGGTCAACAAGAACCTTCGATGGAGGACATTCTCGCCTCCATCCGAAAGATCCTGTCCGAGGACGAGGAAGGTGGAGAAGGGGAAGAGGCAGCGGAAGCGGCGCCTGAAGAGGCTGCTGCGCCTGAGCCCGAACCCGAGCCGGAGCCAGCACCGGAACCTGAGCCCGCGCCGGAGCCCGAACCTGTAGCCGAACCTGAGGACGAGGAACCGGACTTGGCGGCCCTTTTGGCCGATGACGAGGACGAGGAACCGGCTCCCGAACCTGTGGCGCAACCGGATGCATTGGAATTGACGGATTCCATGATGGTGGAAGAACAACCGGTTGAAGAACCTCCACCTCCACCACCGCCGCAACAAGATGTTGCGCAACCCGAATATCAGCCCTATGGCCAGAATGGTCTGGTGGCCGACCAGGTGGAAACGGCCTCAGGCGCGCACATCGCGCAGTTGGCCCAGGCCGTGGCGCAAGAACGGGCCATGACCATCGGCAATCAAGGCATCACGCTGGAGCAGTTGGTGCGCGAAATCTGTACACCTGTGCTCAAGCAATGGCTTGATCACAATCTTCCCTACATGGTGGAACGCATCGTTCGGCAGGAAATCGAACGGATCGTCAACCGCTCGGAGAAGATGTAGCTCTCTATAGCCGGCTATTTTTCAACTCAATTTAAGGCTGATGGCTTCAGCGCAAGCTATGACTTTGCCTGTGAACTTGGTCGTGGCCTCAGCCACGCTCAGCGCCTTGATAGGAAAGCGGATATCCAACACAGCTTTGACACCGGCGCCATCGTAGACTGGAGCCGCAAGACTTGAATGGCCTTTGTAGGGCATCTGGTCGCAGAAAAAACCTTGTTCTTTGATCACCGCCAACTGCTTTAACAACAGATCAGCACTGAGATCGATGTCATCCAGGGCATCCGGATGGGCCGTCAATATGACGTCGAGCATGGTTTTACGCACCACATCGTCGCTATGGGCAAGAAAAACGCGCCCGGAGATCGACGTAATAAAAGGGATGTGCAGGCCAATGGGTGCCGGGCGAATAACCAGCGGACTTATGGGGTCCGTGTCGTAAACGATCTCCATTTTAAGATTACGCGGAATGGCCAATGCCACCGGCCAGAGAACATCCCGACACAGCGCATCCATCTCCGGCTGGGCCACTTGTGTAATCCAGCTGCGCTGCCGCACACCTTCACTGAGCGACAAAACCTGATCACTCAGATGGTAGCGCTTGTCTTTGTTGGGCCGTTCGACGTAGCCAAGGTCTTCGAGAAAAAACAGGATCCGCGACACGGTTTGCCGAGGCAGGCCGGTATTTTTGGCGGTTTCAGAAACCGTGAGGGGGCCATTGACGCCGAGTTCGCGCATCACCGCTAGGCCGCGCTCCAGGGATCTGATTTTGGGACCGTCAACCATGTGAGGCTTCAATAAACCTTCGTAATTACAATGCCTTGCGCGAACACCCTCCCATCATGATGGAGAGGGCAAGCCCACTATACGCTCATTCTATGAGCAACGCGCGATATTGTGTGTGTTTTGATGACTGCGAATGACTGCCAATAACTGTGACTTCACTGCAACGGCCGCATAAAAATCTTCGTAACTGCCCGAAATCAGTGAAAAATTACTGTGTTTCTTCTGGTCAGCAGCCGACCAGATAGGACATATTGGTAACCTATCGCCCAATTGTATGCACAGTTGGGCGTTGGTTTTAGAGCCTGACCGAAAAAGAATTGAGTGGAATCAGTCCCTTGTGATTCCCTTGTTGTGTTCGCCAGCAAGGAGGATAACAAGATGTGGACTGACGCCACTCGTGAGAAATATGAGCGCGAGGCGCACCGCTACGCAAGCGATCTGAGCGATACCGAATGGTGCGTGATCGAACCCCATATGCCGCCCGCAAGGGCTCTGGGCCGCCCGCGCAAGACGGATATGCGGGAAGTGATGACCGCGATCCTGTACATGGCCCGCAGCGGCTGCCAGTGGCGCATGCTGCCCGGCGAGTTTCCGCCGCGCAGCTCGGTTCAGTACTATTTCTACAAGTGGCGCGACGACGGGACGTGGCAGGAGGTCAACCGGGCGCTTCTGGCGCGCACCCGCGAGGCCGAGGGGCGGGCCGCTGCCGCGACTGCCGGGGTGATCGACAGCCAGTCGGTGAAGACCACGGAAAGCGGAGGTCCGCGCGGGTTTGACGCGGGTAAGAAGGTGATGGGCCGCAAGCGCCATATCGTGGTGGACACTGGCGGGCGGTTGCTCGGTGCCGTGGTCCACGAGGCTGACATCCAGGATCGCGACGGTGCGCCGTCGCTGCTCGCCGAGGTGGGGGCGTGGTTTCCCGGGGTCGGCCATATCTTCGCCGACGGCGCTTACGCCGGCCCTAAGCTGGCCGGGGCGCTGAAGAAGATCGGCGACTGGGCGCTGGAGATCGTCAGGCGCAACGACAAGGCGGACGGCTTCGTTGCGCTGCCGCGCCGTTGGGTGGTCGAACGCACCTTCGCATGGTTCGGGCGCAGCCGCCGCCTTGCGAAGGACTTCAAGGCGACCGTCGAGAGCGCCCTTGCCTGGCTCCTGATCGCCAGCATCCAAGTCTTCATCCGTAGACTAGCAAGGTTATGAAAATAAACGATTCTTTTCCGGCCAGACTCTTAGAGCCTGACCGAAAAAGAATTGAGTGGAATCAGTCCCTTGTGATTCCCTTGTTGTGTTCGCCAGCAAGGAGGATAACAAGATGTGGACTGACGCCACTCGTGAGAAATATGAGCGCGAGGCGCACCGCTAAGCGAGTTGCACGGCGATACGCTCGAAGAAGCCCGCAACGGCAACCTCATTGGTAAAATGACCGCCGTTGACGAAACAGGCGAGGAAATAAAAGGGGTCGGTGAAACCCCCAACTGGCACGACATCCTCACCGGCACACAGCAGGACGGCATGGCTTATACGGACGGTGAAGACCATACCTGCTTCAATTGGACCAGCAACAGTGAAGGCAGCGCTCAGGTAGGCCACCACGACCGCAACAGTTCCAGTAGCATTTCGTGGAATTCAGCCCATCCCTCTCGGGGATGCAGCCAGGAAGACTTGCAGCGCAGTGGCGGCGGCGGACTGTTCTACTGTTTCGCGATCGACTGACCGCTAAAGAAGAAGCTCAGGCGCTTAGCGCTCGTCCGACCGGACGGCGACGAAATCAATGACGGTCTCGGAGTCTGAGTCGTTTTTGGTGCGCGCCTTGTCCGTGGGCGGTGTGTCGGTTTTGGTGACGGTGGAAAGTAAGCCTTCGGCGACGTTTTCCCACTGTTTGGTGTCTAATGAAAACATGATGAGACATCCTTTTCTTTTGGGGTTTCTCCTCAAAACCGCCGTTTGGCGGTAAGAAAAAGGTACAGCCCAGGTGTTAATGGAATCTGAATCCAAACCCTGAAAAACTGCCAAAAATCAGCTAAATTTAGAGGAAAAGCTAGGTTTTCGACCCCTGGTAGATACAACCCTCGCCGCATGACCCCCGGCGGATGACGATTTTGCTGAGCGCTGGAAAATCTCTTTCGAGCCGTGACCACATCCACATTGCGATATTTTCCAGCGTGGGATGATCCAGACCGTCGAGATCATTGAGGTAGCTGTGATCCAATTCCTTTTTGAGGGCGGCTATGGCTTTATCCAGCTCTGCAAAATCGGTGATCCAACCGGTTTTCGGGTCCGGGTCTCCGGCAAGATAGATCTCTGCCGAAAATGAATGACCATGCAAGCGTGCATACTTATGGTCCGGCGCCACATTGGCGGCCAGATGATGGGCGGCTTCAAAGGTAAAGCTCTTGAAGATTTCCATAGTATGCTTTGTATTTGATCACGGCCCAGCGACCCAGGAGGGGGCGGACTATGCCACCATCATTGGCAAAAAGCACGGGTGAAATACGGTGGTTGGAGCCATACCGCCATTGAGAAAAAGGTGCCGTTTTTCAGACTCTTAAAAATGCTTCTTGACCTTAGATGTCGGCTGTTGAAAGTGCGGCCATGGTGAACTCGGAAACAGCATTGGTGTTGTTCTCTGGCGGGCAGGATTCCACCACCTGTGTGGCTTGGACGCTGGACCGTTATGCCATGGTCGAGACGGTCGGGTTCGATTACGGCCAACGCCATGCCGTGGAATTGGATTGCCGCCGGACCGTGTTGAACCAAATTCAGGCTGATTTTCCTGAATGGACGGACAAGCTGGGTGACGATCATATGATCAACACTCAGTTTCTCAGCGATCTCGGGGAGACGGCCATGACCCATGAGATGGAGATCGAACTGTCGGAGTCCGGTTTGCCATCCACCTTCGTTCCGGGACGCAACCTGACTTTCCTTACTGCGGCAGCGAGCCTCGCCTACCGGCGAGGAATTTCGACAATCGTCGGCGGCATGTGCGAAACAGATTACTCCGGCTACCCCGATTGCCGGCGGGCCACCATTGATGCCCAGGAAAAGGCGTTGTCTTTGGGGTTGGACCGGCTGGTGACCATCGAAACGCCGCTGATGCAGTTGGATAAGGGACAGACGTGGGCGCTGGCCTATGAGCTTGGCGGTGACGCGTTGATCGACCTCATCATTGAGCACACCCACACCTGTTACCGGGGTGAGCGCGGCACCAAACACGACTGGGGTTATGGGTGCGGCTCATGTCCGGCCTGCGAGCTGCGAGCCAACGGATTTACGCAGTACCGGAAAGCCGCATGACCTATTCGGTCAAAGAGATGCACTACACCCTGCAGGGGGAAGGAGCGCGTACCGGCCGGGCCGCTGTGTTTTGCCGCTTCGCCGGCTGTAACCTGTGGTCCGGTTTGGAAAAAGATCGCGCCACGGCCCAATGCCGGTTCTGCGATACGGACTTTGTCGGCACTGATGGAAACGGCGGCGGAACCTTTGAGACACCTGTTGATCTTGCGCTAAAGATAGCGAGCTATTGGCCTGCTGGTGCCAGCGGTAAGCCCTATGTCGTGTTCACGGGTGGCGAGCCCTTGCTCCAGTTGGATGATTCTCTAGTGACCGCCATGCATGGCCAGGGGTTTGAGGTGGCCATCGAAACCAACGGCACGCTGCCGGTTCCAACCGGTGTGGACTGGGTCTGCGTCAGCCCCAAGGCAGGGGTGGATCAGGTGGTGAGATCGGGCAACGAACTCAAAATCGTCCATCCGCAAGCGGGACTGGACCCTCTCGCTCTGGAAAATCAGGATTTCGTATACCGTTTTGTACAGCCCATGGACGGACCCGATTATCAATCGAGCCTGCAAACCTGTGTCACCTTTTGCCGGGACAATCCGGTCTGGCGTCTTAGCCTCCAGACCCAAAAGGTGTTGGGTATTCCTTAGAGCCTGACCGAAAAAGAATTGAGTGGAATCAGTCCCTTGTGATTCCCTTGTTGTGTTCGCCAGCAAGGAGGATAACAAGATGTGGACTGACGCCACTCGTGAGAAATATGAGCGCGAGGCGCACCGCTACGCAAGCTGCAGATTTCACAAATGCCGGACACCGATTTCATTAAATACCGGACAGTGATTTCACTAAATACCGGACAGTAGATTGCGGCCTATTCGGGACGTCTCTTGCAGTGTCTCCCCGGGTGTCTGGTTGAGGTCGATTGAGGTTTTCTCCGATCTGGTTATCGGGGTCAAGTCATTGCCCGTGCTGAGGTGACGGATCCGCCGTCCAGACGAACACGATGATTGGGGCATGGTGCGCACGACGCGTGACCTCCACGAGTCTGAGCGGCGCGCGCGCCATGCTTGTCCTCGGTGTTGCGTTTCACTGCACGAACCGGTTTGGTGTTTTCTCCAATCCGTTTCATGTCCTGGGTGTCGCGTATTTCTTGCGCATGCTTTCACCCTTGAGCGTGATCCGGTGGGCGTTGTGAACGATGCGATCAAGGATGGCGTCGGCGATGGTCGGCTCGCCAACGATGGCGTGCCATTTGTCGACGGGGGCCTGGGCTGTGATCAGGGTGGACTTTCTGCGATAACGTTCTTCGCAGATATCGAGGATGTCGAGCCTCTGGCTGTCGTTCATGGTATGGGTGCCCCAGTCATCGAGGATCAGGAGTTGGACGCGGGCGAGCCTGTTGATGAGCCGTGGCCGGCTGCCGTCGAGGCGGGCCTTGGCGAGGTTCTCGAACAGCTTCGGCATGCGAATATAAAGCACGGAATGGTCAAGCCTCGCGACCTGGTGACCAAGGGCGCAGCCGAACCAGGTCTTCCCGGTTCCGGTTTCACCTGAGACGATTATATTCTCGTGCGTCTTGAGCCAGGCACCCTCGGCGAGGGAGAGAACGGTACGGCGATCGAGGCCGCGCTCGGCGGCGAAGTCGACATCCTCGATGCAGGCTTCCGGGAAGCGCAGCTTCGCGGCTCGCAGCCGGTTCGCGAGGCGCTTGTCGGCCCTCACCGTCTCTTCGCGGTCGAGCATCAGCGCGAGCCAGTCATCATGACCGAGTTCATTGGCCTGTTCGGCCAGATCGCGGTATGCACCGACCATGCCATGGAGGCCGAGGCGCTGCATCTGTTCAAGGGTCGGGTTTGTCAGCATGGGTTTTGTTTTCCTTTCACTTGTAGTAGCCGGGGCCGCGGATCTGTTGGTGTTCGGGCAGAGGCAGCGGGGGTTCGGGATCCGGCGGCGCCCGGTCGAGCCCGGTCTCGAGAATGGATCTGACCGAGGCATAGCTGGTGGTGTTGACCTCAAGCGCGTGCTTGCAGGCTGCTTCCACACGCGCGGGTTCATATCGCCTGACGAGGGACAGAACGCCCAGCGCGCGCCGATAGCCCTGTTCCGGATGGGGCCGGTCGCGCAGCGTGCGCTCGACGAAGATCAGGGTGTTTTTGCCGATCAGGCCCGCACGGCGCTTCAATCTTTCCGGGGTCCGATTGGCGTAGTGCCGGTGGTTCGGAGGCATGTGCGCCGGAACGGTGACGTGACTTCCCCGCCGGCGGGTTCGGACATGGCAGGCGACACGTTTGTGTTGGTGGAAGATCTCGACCGCCTTGTGGGTCAGGCGCACACGAACGCGGCGGCCGATCAGGGCGTGCGGAACGGAGTAGAAGGCATGATCGACCTCGATATGGTAGTCGAGGTGCACTTTTGCGCTTTTCCATTCGGCATACTCGAAGGGCCGCACCGGCAACGGTGCCAGCGTCTCCCGTTCAACCGCTTCAAACAGTTCGCGCCGGGAGCGGCCGACATGACGCATCGGCCGATCATTGAGGTCCAGCAACAGCTCGGCGATCGCCTCGTTGAGCTTGCCCAGCGAGAAGAAGCGCCGGTTGCGCAGACGGGCCAGGATCCAGCGCTCGACCAGTTGCACCGATCGCTCGACTTTTCCCTTATCCGTCGGTTTTCGTACACGCGCCGGGAGCACCGTGGTGCCGTAATGCTCGCTAAATGCCTCAAAGGTCGGGTTCAGCGTCGGCTCGAACCACAGCGGCTTGACCACCGCCGATTTCAGGTTGTCGCACACCACGCTCCTCGATACCCCGCCAAAAAACGAGAACGCGCGGCAATGGCTCTCGATCCAGTGGGCCAGACTCTGGCTGGGGCTGGCGATGGCAAACGTATAGGAGGACGCGCCTAGAACGGCGACGAAGATCTGAGCCACCTGGACCGCGCCGGTCGCGGGATCAATGATTTCCATCGTCAGCCCCGCATAATCGGTCTGCATCACCTCGCCGGCTTGGTGGCGATGGCGGAAGCGCGCGCTCGTACGCCGCTCAAAGGCCCGCAGCCCGTTGCAGAACCAAGTATACCCGTAGCCGTCGGGATGGCTCTCGCGGTACTCCTGCCACAACAGGGTCAGCGTCACCCCCTTGCGCTTCAGCTCGGTCGAGACATACGCCCAGTCCGGCTCCACCGGATCGCGCCGCGGCCGGCCCTTGCGGCCAAACAACGCCGCTTTCAGGACATCATCGTCGGCATAGGCCTCCGGCAACGGCCATATCGTAAGCCCCGCCTCGCGGGCCCGATACAAATACGTCGATACCGACGACTTGCCGATCCGAAGCCGATCCGCAATCTGGCGGACCGACAAACCCTCCGCGCAGCTCAGGCGCAGAATCGTTCGAACATCTTTCACGGTTATCTGTCTCGTCTGCTTCCGTTTTGGCATGCTCACCTCCGGCAAAAGCCGAAGCATGAGACGCTAAAACGGCGCACCCGATTAGAACGTTACAAGAGCCCGATACGCTGTCCGGTATTTAATGAAATCTACTGTCCGGTATTTACCGAAATCACTGTCCGGTATTTAGTGAAACCGACACAAGCGATCTGAGCGATACCGAATGGTGCGTGATCGAACCCCATATGCCGCCCGCAAGGGCTCTGGGCCGCCCGCGCAAGACGGATATGCGGGAAGTGATGACCGCGATCCTGTACATGGCCCGCAGCGGCTGCCAGTGGCGCATGCTGCCCGGCGAGTTTCCGCCGCGCAGCTCGGTTCAGTACTATTTCTACAAGTGGCGCGACGACGGGACGTGGCAGGAGGTCAACCGGGCGCTTCTGGCGCGCACCCGCGAGGCCGAGGGGCGGGCCGCTGCCGCGACTGCCGGGGTGATCGACAGCCAGTCGGTGAAGACCACGGAAAGCGGAGGTCCGCGCGGGTTTGACGCGGGTAAGAAGGTGATGGGCCGCAAGCGCCATATCGTGGTGGACACTGGCGGGCGGTTGCTCGGTGCCGTGGTCCACGAGGCTGACATCCAGGATCGCGACGGTGCGCCGTCGCTGCTCGCCGAGGTGGGGGCGTGGTTTCCCGGGGTCGGCCATATCTTCGCCGACGGCGCTTACGCCGGCCCTAAGCTGGCCGGGGCGCTGAAGAAGATCGGCGACTGGGCGCTGGAGATCGTCAGGCGCAACGACAAGGCGGACGGCTTCGTTGCGCTGCCGCGCCGTTGGGTGGTCGAACGCACCTTCGCATGGTTCGGGCGCAGCCGCCGCCTTGCGAAGGACTTCAAGGCGACCGTCGAGAGCGCCCTTGCCTGGCTCCTGATCGCCAGCATCCAAGTCTTCATCCGTAGACTAGCAAGGTTATGAAAATAAACGATTCTTTTCCGGCCAGACTCTTAGTGATGCAAGCCGCCTATGTGTTGTCAGTCAGAGGATATTCACTTTCCAGCTGTCAGTTACCTGGTTGCCATCATGGATTGGTTTACCCGCACGGTGCTGGCTTGGCGCATCTCGAACACGCTGGAGGCTGACTTCTGCGTCGAGGCGTTAAACGAGGCGACCCACACGTTCGGTGCGCCAGAGATCATGAACACCGACCAGGGCTCGCAGTTCACCTCGTTTGCTTGGACCGACCGGCTTCGGCGGACGGGCGTGCGCATCTCGATGGACGGCAAGGGGCGGTTCCTCGACAACATCTTCGTCGAGCGGCTTTGGCGCACGCTCAAATACGAGTGCGTCTATCTGCACGCCTGGGAAAACGGCTCACAGGCCAGGGCGGGTATCCGCAAATGGATCACGTTCTACAATGAGAGGCGTCCTCATTCCGCCCTTGGCGGCAGGCCGCCCGCCGTGGTCTATTGGACGGCAATCGAGCAAAACCAAACCGATCAGCAGGCCCAGAAAGTAGCTTAAATCAAACCAGAACCTGTCCAATAATCAGGGAGTAGCTCAATTGGACGCTCACGCGCGGGTCGCACAAGTAAGGTTCACGCGGCCGTAGATGCCAAGGGCCGCCCGCTCCGGCTGGACATCACCGGCGGGCAGGTCCATGACAGCCAAGCCATGGGCTCTTTCCTGGATTGGGAAAAGGCCCCGCTCGCCATCGTCGCTGATAAGGCCTATGGCAC
This sequence comes from Rhodospirillaceae bacterium, assembly GCA_965207985.1. GTDB lineage: Bacteria > Pseudomonadota > Alphaproteobacteria > Rhodospirillales > Rhodospirillaceae > CBDBND01. The sequence goes on from CBDBND010000035.1 coordinate 668,942, forward strand.
CGCCAAAATCAGGCAGCAGATCGCCGATGAAGGAGCGCTGGCTGTCATTCCTTCAAAGAGCAACGCGCGTCATCCTATCCCGCACGATCCAAACCTCTATGCCCAAAGGACCATCGTCGAGCGGTTCTTCTGCAAGATGAAAGACATGCGCCGATTAGCAACGCGCTTCGAGAAATCAGCCAAAAACTTCCTCGCAATGATCCAACTCTTCGCCATAAGATGCTGGATCAATTGAGTCCACACCCTAGTTAGTCGACCCTGAAGAACCCGTTTTTCATACCACTACGAGCGTTAGATGTGTGCTGTTAGGTTCAGTCTGCCACGCCATCCGTCGCTTCCATCGGATGATTGACGCCGCAAGACGCGTTCCATGCAATCCGATCATGTCCCGGAGCAACGTAGCGCCCAAAATGCGGGCGCAATAAATTCTGAGCCGCTTCAGGATCAGTCTTAGGTTATGGCCGGCACAGGCCAGTGCCACATTCATGCGATCACCTTCAGTACCCTTGAGGTAATTGCGTCCCAACAGTCCATCCGATTTCAGATGGCCGATAACCGGTTCAATCGCCTGACGCCGTTTCAGTGACCGTTTCAGCCGTTGTGTTTTTATGCCACGCCGTTGACCCGAGATGTACACCCTTGATGCTTCCTCGCCATGGCCACGGTAGCCACGATCCACAAACACTTCTTCAACCACACAGCCTGTCAAACGGCGCACCTGCTCCAACGCTGTTGGCAATGTATGCCCATCAAAGGGATTCCCCGGCAACGCCATGCCGCCAACGATAAAGTTGCTCCTGTTTGTCGTTGCAATACTGGCCTTGACACCAAACTCATAACGCTTGTGGGCCTTGCCCTTGCCGATGCACTCCACCTCCGGGGCATGCAGGCTATACAGTTTGTTGCGATCCATCTTCTGTTGACTGAGCAGCCGCCTGGCCAGCGCCAACTCCCCGGCAAAAATCGCCTGCAACCCCTTATGGCCCGCGATCTTGCGCTCCGTGTCACGCACCACCCGGCCCAGATAGGTCTTGAGCTTCTTAATCTGACCACCCATGCGCCTCATCTGCCGGACGTGACCATAACGGTTGGCCCGCAACAGCGCCTCAGGGCCCTTACGGGCGTAGCTCTGCCGCAACACCACACCGTGTGTGTGGCACAGCTTGACAAGACGCACACGCGAACGGTTCAGCAATTTGCTGTCGGTGGGAAAGGCCACCGCCTTCTCCTGCACCGTGGTATCCACCGTCACACGCTTGAAGTCGTCGGGTTTGACCGTCTTGCTCCGAACACCCGCATCAACTGTGGCCCGCAGAATTTTCTCGCACCCTGAATGGCCAATGCGCCGTCTGAAACGCGACATGCTGCTGGGATCAATCGGCGGGTGATGCTGAAAATACACCTCGCCGCAAAAATGCTGCCAGTAAGGGTTCTCCACCCAGCGCATCACCACCTGGTCATCGGACAGACCATACACGTGCTTGAGATATTGAAGCCCCACCATCAGCCGCGTCGCTTTGGCCGGGCAGCCGTTGTCAGGGCAATACAAGACACCAAACGCCTCATCAAAACCCTGCCAATCGATCAACTCGGTGAGCCGATAAAGTTCGTGCCGTTGATCGAGAATGTTCTCAAGCGCGGTGCGGAAGAGATCTAAAGAAGGGACGTCATTGGCTGATGTGGGGCGGCTGATGTGGGGCGCATTTTTTGATCCGGAAATTGCAAGGAACCGGCCTTGCAGTATAGAAAATCCGGCGATTCCGAACCACCATTGCCAACAAAATTGATCCGCAATAACAGTCTATTACAGAGAATCTCCGCGTCTTTCAGGATCGACTAGACTAGCAAGGTTATGAAAATAAACGATTCTTTTCCGGCCAGACTCTTAGGCTCAGCGCTTGAGGCTACGCAGAATGGCGATGCTGTCCGGCTCCGGCGGTGGCGGCACCGTCTCCAGCCAGGCAACGATGTCTTCAATCTCCGCATCTGACAGCACTTCTTCAGGATAGACAGGCATCCGGCCCGGACTGTAGCGAATGAAATTGGCCAAGGCTTCCGGCGGCAAGGGATCTGGCGTCAGTGCCGTGCCGGCATCACTGCCCTTGCCGTCAGTGCCATGACATTGGTAGCAGCCCACCCGCATATAGGTGTCTTCGCCGCGCTCAGCCGAAGGGTCTTGAGCAAAACTCAAGGACGTCGCCATGGCCAAGCCAATAGCCGCGCTGAAGAGTAATTTTGTGTTCATGAACTTTCTCCTCAACGCATCTGAGTGACGACGTCGACCAGCGCCGGGTAACCGGACTTGACCACTTGCACGGCTTCCGCCAACGCTGGTCCCAATTCGTCGGGATCTTCAATCGGTCCCGCTGACCACACGCCCATACCTTCAGCCAACTTGGCATAGTTGATATCGGGGTCTTGGATGACGGTGCCGATCTTGGACTTGTCGACGCCGCGCTTGCGGTTGTTGGCCGTGCCCTGCACCAGCATAGTTTCCTGAGCATAAGCCCGGTTGTTGTGCATAACGGTAAGCAGCGGAATGCGGTGGTGTGCCGCTGTCCACAACGCGCCGTTGGCGTACATGAAATCGCCGTCGCACTGGATGTTGACGGAGAACCGGCCCAACTTCTTGTTGGCCAGCGCGGCTCCGACAGCGGCCGGAAGGCCGTAGCCGACACCACCTCCGGCACCGATGCCGAGATAACGATAGTGCTCGTCAAAATTCCACAGCCGGTGGGGCCAAGAACTGACAAACCGCTCCGACGCGCCAACGGAGACCAGAGCCCAGTCTTCGTCTTTGATCTTGTCGTAGAGTTCCATGCACATGCGGCCTGTGCTGACTGGGCTGGAGTTCCAACCCCGGGCGGCCAGCTGACGGGACTCTTCATAGGCGGCTGCGTGGCTTTTGCGTAAACCTTCTTCTCTTTCCGCAATAGCCCGCCGCCGGCTGCGGGTCAGAGCTTCCTGCACCTCTTCGATCAACGCCGGTAAGGTGGCTTCCGCATCACCGGACACGGAAATATCAACAGGCGCATAACGTTGGAAATCCTGATAGTTGGATTTGAGGTAGAGGTCGTTAACGCCGATGGTGATGAGCTTGGCCCCTTCTTTGGTGCGCGGCTCGCTGGTCATATGGCCGCGGTTGACAAGATTAACCTGACCCCAAAAGTCGGTGACTTCCAATCCGAGTATGACGTCAGCTCTGGGAATCAGCCGCCCGCCATTACGGGTTTGATTGAGATAGTGGGCCGTGGGCATGTTCTGACGGCTGGCGATGTCGATCACCGGCGCGTTCAGGAGTTCGGCCAGTTCCACCAACAAGGTCATGCCGTTTGGCGTGCGGGCCGCTCGGTCGGCGATGATGAGCGGGTTATCCGCATCGACCAAAAGCCGAGCCGTTTCGCGCACGGCACCCCGCTCGCCTTGTGGCGGTTCGGCCGGGGTGTAGCGGGGAATTTTCAAACTGGCGCGATCTTCGACTTCCATTTCTTGAAGGTCTGCGTCCGCCACAATGGCGATGGGTTCCATCGGTGGTGTGGTGGCGATTTTCCAACCGCGGACGAAAGATTCTCCAAAAGCCTGCAAGGAATGTGGCTGGTCATCCCACTTGGTAAAATCCCGCACCATGGACGCGGGATCCTGAGCCGAATGACGCCATGTGGTGGCCCCGAGGCGCCCGGTGGCTTCTGCATTGTTGCCGAGAATGGCGATCATAGGCGCACGGTCGCACCAGGCATTATAGATGTTCATGGCCGCATGTTGCAGGCCGACCGTGCCATGACACATCATCGCCGCCGGTTTCAGCGCCGCCTTGTAATACCCATTGCACATGGCCGCGGAGGACTCTTCATGCATGCAGGTGATGAACTCGGGCTTTTCGTTGTCGGCGTAAACGGTGATGGATTCATGGATGCCGAGAAAACTGGAGCCTGGATTGGAGAACACATACTCAAGGCCGAGTGACTTCATCACATCGACCATATAGTCGGAGCCGTAATAGGCCGATGATTCCGGTCCGAGACCGACAGCCAGCTGTTCCCCTTGTGCCGACTGCTCCGGCGTGGAAGCTTCCAATGCCATTTGTTTGGCGGTGGGTGGCGGCGTACCGCGACCGACGGGCGATTCTTTTGCAGCGGTTGAGTCAGCGGTTGCACTCGCGCCCGCAGGTAAGTTGGTCGCAGCTCCGGCGACGGCTGCGCTTTTGATAAACTTACGACGGCCAACTTTGGTCTTCGAATTTTCAGACGTCATGTCACTCTCCCCTTGGGACCCGCTCGAACAACCACCCCTGCGGGCGCGGTCTGGTGCAGTGATTTTGCCACAGGACAGAGCCCAGCATGGATGCCAAATATCACCCTCTCGCTGGACGGACTCATAACCTGACGGTCGGAGGGTTAAATCCTTGCCCCAACCAATTAACGCCACAACCTCAATGGGTTAAGGGCGTTTGCGTTTGCTCTCGCAGCATCTCTGGCCAGATTCGGAAGCACATAGGAAGCAAATGACGGATAAAGATCAGCCTTATGTCCGCTTATCACCCAAGGCGGACATGCCCGCGATTTAATTTACTTTCGCTCCATCCCCAAGGTGGCCAATCAAGGCTCGGGGTCCGCGTAGTAGGCCGCAGTATCGATGATCACAAGTTCACGATATTCTTCCGTCATATACCAACTGCCGATAAATCCTCTGGGCACCATGAGCATATCGCCGGGTTTATAGGTCGCCGAGTTGCCGGCGTTATCAGAAAGAATGAGTTCACCTTTCAAGACGACGATGAATTCGTCATATGGAAATGGCGTTTCAATGATGAGCTTGGCGGGGCCGCCATCCCAAACTGAAACGACATTCTCTCCTTCATAGATAACGGTTTCGCTGTTGCGCGCGGTTCCGCTCTCTATGGGGATCCAATCAATATCAGGGAGCACATCGAGGTTCATGGCGTTCAAGTCCGCGGTCCGCCAAGCCTGAGGGGGCAAAAGCTCGCTTTCATCCGCGGCCGACGCAAAACCGACCATGGAAGGGTTCAGCTGAACCGTCAGTGTGAAAATCACACCCGCCATGAATGATAACGCGGCCACTGTAGGCGTCCGCCATGAGTGATAGGTCATTTTTCGTACTCTTTCGTCGTCAGGAACCAGAAAGGCCCACTTATGGCAAATGGCGGAAATTGAGTCATTTCAAACTGTCCGTCGACAGTTCTGAAGGTCAGTACCACCCAAAACGCCGCACCTTCAATAGGTTAGCGGTGTTCGCATTTGCTCTCGCAGCACTTTGGAAGCAGTCGGAGCGCAAAAAATAGATTTAGTATCCGCTGTTGACCCAAAGCGGACGTAGCTCATCACAGCCAGATAGACAATCTATACTGCGTTACCGGCCTTATGGCCTTCCGTGACTGCGATCAGGACCGATCGCGGAGCCAAGCAATCTCCGGCCACATGAAGCTCAACACCTCGCGCTCGCAAAGGCGCGGCTAAACCGTCATTGGGGACACGTGAGGTCGAATAGGTGAACAGCGCGACATCGTCGATGACGGTTTCATCGCCGTTATAAATGTTTCCACAGGTTATCTGACCATCATTAAACCGCGACGTAGCGAGCGGCTCCGAATAGGTAATGATTTCGATCCTCTCCCGGTTTAGCCGGGTATTAATTCCCTGCCGGTTCACCAAAGGTTCGTCGCTGGCGACTCGCTCACGCGGTGTGATGAGGACGACACGATCGAACATGTCATTAAAGTATTGAGCCGCGGCATAAGTCATCGCCGTATGATCCTGGTCATAAATCACAGCGGTTCCCTTTCGGCGTTCAGAATTCGAAAGAGATCTCGCCACCGCTTCGCGCAAATCGGAAAAAGTCCCATTCACTGTTTGAAGGAAATCAGGCCTGCGCATGGTCGACCCAGCCGCAAGGATCACTGCGTCGGGATCAAGTGCCACCACGTCGGTCAGCGACGCAGGTTTGCCGAGTTCGAGTTGCACATCGAATCTGGCGGCGGAGCTGCGCTGATATTCGTAAATATTGGCTAGGCCACGGCCACCGGGAAGAGCTGCATGCAGACGGGTCTTGCCTCCGGTCATTGTTGAAGCGGCGAAGACGGTAACCGCATGCCCCCGGGCCGCCGCCACCCATGCTGCCTCCATGCCGGCAAGGCCACCACCGACAACGACAATTTTCTTACGCTTTGACGCCGGGACGGGCTGCCAGTCGACTTCCGTCTGGGTGCCAATTCTGGGGTTGTTGTCACATCGAATACCCCTGCCCGCGATTATTTCCCCCCAACATGAGTTGTTCGAAACGCAGTATCTGATTTGCCCAGTGCGACCCTCCTTGGTCTTAAGCGCCCATGCTGGGTCGGCGATGAGTGGGCGCCCTAACATCACCAGATCCGCATTCTTGTCTCGGATGATGCTTTCAGCCTGGTCGGGCTTGGTGATGAATCCAAGAGCAGCGACCGCCACATCGGGCGCGGAACCAGACAATTCGTGAATCTTCTGCACATAGGGAGCGGGCGGGCCATAGTTGTTCGGCAAGTGAAGGTAAAGCGTGTTGGCATGCGCACCCCAGCAATAGGTAAGATAATCAACCGCTCCGGTACGGTGGATCAGCCGAGTGATTGCGTGGGCCTGTGCCATGTCGATTCCGCCGCGTACCCCGTCTTTGCCAGGTAGCTTGACGCCGATGATAAATGGCCTGCCGCATTCGGCACGGATCGCACTAATCAATTCAGTCAAGAAACGGGCGCGTGCTTCGATATCTCCCCCATATTTGTCCTCGCGGTGGTTTGCTTGAGCCGACAAGAACTGGTGGATCAAGTGGCCGTGTCCAGCGGATATCTCGACCCCGCTAAATCCCGCGCCCTTCAGAATCTTCGAAGACTGCGCGAATTCTTCGACAATTCGCTCTACTTCAGAAGTTTTCAAGGCTTGCGGAACGGTCCAGCTAAGGTCGTCAGGCAGTGACGACGGTCCGATAGCATCCGTGGCCCGCCCCGGTACACGCTGGCCCCGACCGTTATCCTGGATCTGGCCCAGGAGACGGCAATCATGGCGTTCCACGGCCTCTGCCCAGCGTTGCAGGTCGTCGCCTCCTTCATTGGAAAAGACATTGGCCCTGGTCGGAATGGCTTGCCGGGCCAACATGTTGAGCGGCTCCGGCACGATCATCGCAGTCCCCCCACGGGCGCGATTGGCGTGGTGTTGTATGAATAATTCCGTAGCGACCCTATTGGCCACATAGCGCGTTGACATGGCGGCGTGCACAATCCGGTTCTTTAGACGTAACCCGCCCAGCTCAATCGGGGAAAATAGATGTGGAAAGGCGGAATGAGCAGCTTCTGACAAGTCGTCTGCAGCCAGATTTGTCGTGCTCGTGCGAGTATTCGACCCGGTTTCCGTATCGGCTTTGCTTTGGCCTTGGATTGAGTAGGCGGTGGCCGCGGCCCCAGTTCCGACCATGAACAACTTGCGGCGATTCAGACGCTGCATTAGACAATCTCCCACGGCATTGTCAGACTAAAGTAAGCGAACCGACACCTTCTTGAATTTAGCACATATGGGACCGCAAGTTGCCGCCATTCAGCCACAGCAGACGCTAGTGCGAGCTGAGAAACATCTGACTGTTCTGAAGATCACCAAGGATCAGAAAACGGATAGGGCGTATCGCAGTCCTTTAGCCGGTCCGGCAGCACAGGATTGTGGCCGGGCGCAAAAGAGAACGGGGACGCTTCGTCCGAGAATTTGTTCTGCAAGGGGCCGCCGTAGATGCGAATGAACAAATTGTATCCAACCTCGCTGCCTGCCGGGCCATGCCACTCGTCTTCACGCCACCAGCAGTAGCCACCAGGCCCCATCTTGCCCACATCACCAAAGACATACTCGCCGGACAGCACAAACACTTCTTCTATCATCGGGTGGACAAACTTGCCTTTCATGATCGGCGGGGGCGCGTGATGAGGGAGTGCGGAGTATAGGAACGTCTGTTCCGCCGTTTCTTCATCAACGCGTAGCTTCTTAGTGAAGATGGTCGGTGATAAGGGTTTCCCGGTTACGGATCCTTCCGCACCGGTCTGCCACTCCAACTCATAGGCGTTGATGTACTGAATCAATTTGTCGTCACGGTAAACATCAGAGGGCGCTTCACCCAAGATGGGATGATAAAACCCGTCGAACAAAGCCAATATGACCGCGCCCTGCTCCGAACGGTTGCTGTCGCGGCGGTAGCCGGCGGGCAGAAAGGCATAACAGTCCTTGGTATACTCGATGCCGTTGATTTCCAGCGCGCCGTCGAGCACGAAGAATTCGAAGTCGCAGCGAAAATGCACCGGCCCGGGCAAATCAAACCCGGCTGGTATGCGCATGATGCAGGTGTAGCCTTCGTCGTTGTCGTCCCGGCTCAAGACTTTGACGTCAGTTTCCCAAGCCGGGTTCGGTTCCTTGCCATGCCGCCAGGGGATACTCTGCGCCTGTACGAAACACGTATGTGGTCTTGCCATGGCCGTCGCCCTAACCGTCCGACGCGTTTTCTCTGGGACGGAATTCGGCCATGTCGCTCCACACCCGCATGTCGACAATTTTGCCGTGAGCCACTTCAAAGCGATCGATATAGCGTACGCCCTCGAAGTTCGTACCGTCGTTCCATGTGCCGGACATGGAGCCCATGGCATAGACCACCGTGGCATCGTCGCCCGGGATGACGTCGTACGTGTCCGTCAGTTTCTTGGCACCCTTGTGGCGGCCCTTGGAAAAGGCGGCAAACTCTCCAGGCGATGTGAAAACGTGGCCGCCGGTCACCGTCATGCGGAAGCCATTGCCGAGATAGCCGTTGGCGGCCTCCAAGTCACGGCGCCCCAGCGCGTCAAGGAACGCTTTCACCGTATCGACGGCTTCGCTCATGCACCCCTCCACCCAAAAAGGTCAGTAGAGAGTACGACGAACCGGCGGCTTGGCGTAAGGCTCTAACTCATCTGGTACGACGGGCTTGTAGGGTGCGTCGTAATCGATGGCGAGGCCCTCTTCGCCGAATTCATTGGCCAATTTACCGCCGACGGTGCGGATGAACATCATGAAGCCGGTGTGCGACCCATAAGGACCATGAAAGCGCCCCGGTTCCCACCAGGCGTAGGATCCCGGGCACATCACCCCCACATCATTGATGGCGTATTCACCGGCGAGCACGAACATTTCCTGTACGGTCGGGTGGGTCCACTGTTTTTCCATGTAGCGAAACGGCAGTGCTGCATAGAGGATGCTGATTTCACCGGTATAGGGGTCTTCCCTGAGCGGCCGCACGCCGGTGCCCATGAGATAGCGGGTGTAAGGATTTTCCGTCCAACCTTCGAGGCCGTCGGGGGCCACGTCGATGTGTTCCACCAAGAGTTTTTCGTCGTAGAAACCGTCCGGCGGCTCGCCGTGTATGACTTCAGCCGTGCCCGACAGCATGGTCAATGCCACCGCACCTTCGGAGCCCACGGAAACAGACTCCCTTACATAGCCCGCCGGTAAGTTCGCATAGGAATAAGGACCATAAGTACGGCCGTTCATCTCCAATGCGCCGTCAAGCACCAGGACCTCCACATGACAGGTCAGGAAGCGACGCCCTGGCCGTATCCATCCGGCGGGGTAGCGAATAACGAGCGTGGCGGCACCGCTTTCTTCATCGCGGCTCAAGACTTTGATGTCCAGGTCCTGCCAATCGCTAATGGTGCTCTTTTCCCACGGCAAATCTTGCGCCTGGATAAACATGCAATGCGGTCGCGGCATTTATGACCCTTTCTTTCTCAGACAAGCCGTCTGCAGCTTCACAAATAATACTGCGAGGCGAACTCTAAATAACCGCTTCAATCAAATGCGTTCCTTTGGTGTTCATACAAGCCTTAATCTGATCGGTGAACTGTTCGGCAGTCTCAGAGCGCATGGCCTCAACCCCCATACTTTCGGCCAAGCGAACAAAGTCTATTGTCGGGTTATCCAAATCAACCAACCGTTCCAAATCAGGGCTGATCTGGTTCAGTCCCAAACGTCCCAATTCCATTTTTAAGACAGCGTAGGATCGATTGGCGAAGACCACGGTGGTGACGTCGAGCTGTTCCCGCGCTTGTGTCCACAGGGTCTGACAAGTGTACAACGCCGCGCCGTCGCCCTGCAGACAAAGAACTTTGCGGTCGGGACAAGCCACCGCCGCGCCCGTCGCCGCCGTGCCGCCCTGCCCCAACCCTCCACCAGTGAGACCGAGTAAGTCGTGCGGTGCGGCCGAAACTGTTTGTGCGAAGAACGGAACACCCGAGGTGTTGGCCTCTTCCGAGACGATCAATCCCTCCGGCATGTCGAGCGTGAGAATGGCTGCCGCTTTTTCCGCCGTCAGGTCGCCGGACGGTCTCCCTGGTGATGGTTGCTCGGTAACGTGCGGCAGGTCTTTGGCACCTAACGCGTCGGCAAGGGCTTGAAGAGCGCCGCTGAAATCTCCGCCAGGCTCGACCAGGTCCAGAACTGTGCAGGTCTTTGGCAGAACCGCACCGCCGCCGTCGGGAAGATCGAAAAAAGTCGCCGGCTGTTGCGCCCCAACCAATATGGCGTGACGCACATCCGCAAGGTCTGCCGCGGCTTCATTATATAAGTACGGCAGGATTTCAGGACTGAGACGGCCCGCCCCACGCTGGACCCGGGCAAAAAAACGGGATCCGATGATCCGCGCCCCGGTGAGTTCTTGAATCCGAGCGGCGTTTTGCAAGTCCTCTTCCATGACGACGGAGCCGCCAAGGACGAGAGCGGCTAGTTCATTTGAGCGAAGCACCTCGACGGCTTGGCCAATCACCCTCTCGTCGACGGGAGACCTCGGTCCAACGTTAGGTGCCGGACTTGGTTCTCCCGCCTCGCTCCAAGTGCAATCCCCGGGCACCACAAGGGTCGCCACGCACGATGGGGGACCAACGGAGGCAGCAAAAACCTGCTGGGCGTCACGGCCAATGTCTTCCGGCGCGGCCACCTGCCTTATCCAGCCGGACACCGGCGCGGCGAAGGCGGCAACATCGGACATCAACGGCACATCAAACTGTTGGTGATCGCGGCTGTGCTGTCCGACCACATTCACCACCGGCATACGCGCCTTCTTGGCGTTGTGCAGATTGGCGAGGCCATTGGCCAAACCCACACCCTGGTGCAACAGGGTCATCGCGGGCTTGCCGGCCATTCTGGCGTAACCGTCGGCAGCGCCGGTAGCCACGGCTTCGAATATGGTTGAGACGGGCCTGATGCGAGCGCCCCGCTCCAGCGCGACGATGGATTGGATTTCGGTCGTTCCCGGATTGAGGAAACACGCTTCAATGCCCGCATTGGCAAGCGTTTCAATCAGAACATCACCGCCCAGCACTGCTGACCCTTTCCCCCTTCACACGCCGCACATGATCGACTGCAAAGCGCAACCTCTCCTTGTCTGTGTCAGACTAGCCTATTGGGCGGCATCCTTGGAAAAGCTTTTGCGAACGGTTCGCGTTCACATACAGACGCTTGCCCAAGGACTCTGGTGAAACCTTATGCGCAGGGGCCGATACTTATAACTTGCAGTCTGTTGCGGGTAACAATTGAGAAAATGTGGAGGGGCGAACCATGACATCTTATTCCCGGCGGCATATCATCAATCGCAGTGTCATAGGAGTGGCGGCCAGCGCGGTCGCATTGCGCAGATTTATTCAACCGGCTTCAGCTCAATATGCGGTCAATGCCAGCGACGCACTTATGGAGTCAACGGCAGATGCCCCTTGGCAGCCGGCTAAGGTCATTGACACAAACGCAATGGACTGGGAAGCGGGCCGCCTTTGGGACAGAAAGGTGGTCTATTGGAACCCGGACTCAGGGTCACACATTATGTTGCTGTACATCCCGCCAGGATGGGAGGGCGCCCCCAATCATTATCATTACTTCCACGAATGGGCCTACATTCTTCAAGGCGACATCACCAACAATGAATACATTAGGGTCTGTTGACATTTAACGCATGGGCGATGATGGTTGCGACGAGGTTGCAGTTTGCGGCGTAGCTGATGTCGGTCTTGTCGTAGCGTGTTGCGATGCCACGGAATTCCTTGATCTTGGCGAAGTAGTTTTCGATCAGATGTCGCCAGCGGTACATGTGCTTGTCGTAGGCCGCCGGCCGCTTCCTGTTGGCGAGCGAGGGAATGACGGCGCTTGCGCCACGTTGGTCCAGTTGCTCTCGCAGCCAGCCGGCATCGAATGCCTTGTCGGCGATGAGGGCATCGAAGTGAACGTCGTCGATCAACGGCTGGACGCCCATCATGTCGTGGCGCTGGCCAGGGAGCAGCACGAAGCGGACCAGACACCCCAGTGCGTCGACCAGGGCGATGATCTTGGTGGTCAATCCGCCCCGTGATCGGCCGATGGCCTGATTTTGAGTCCCCCTTTTGCGCCGCTCGCCTTCTGGTGAACGCTGACGATGGTGGCGTCGATGAGGGCATATTCGAAATCCGGTTCCGCCGACAACTCCTCGAACAGCCGCTCGAAGACACCCTTCTTCGCCCATCGGCGAAAGCGCTGGAAGACGCTGTTCCAATTGCCGAACGCCGGGGGCAGAGCGCGCCACGGCGACCCTGCGCGCACCCGCCACAAAACCGCCTCCAAAAACAGGCGGTTGTCCGCCGCCGTCACGCCACGGTCCGTCGCCTTGCCCGGTAGATGACGCCAAATTTTCTCCCAAACATTGTCCGTGATCACAAAACGCTCTGACTTCATCAAACACTCCTTGCAAAAGGAGGCTTGAATCACTTTTCCGCGACATTGGGAATCCACTAAATGTCAACAGACCCTAGTCCGGCGCAGGAAAAAGGCATCCTCATGCAATTCCGTGAAGGGGATTGGCTTGACCGGCCCGCATTCAGTCTCCACGGCGCGGAACCGGGACGGTTGTCTTCGCAGATCGGCAGCCTGCTTATCATTCAAGAAGAAGGATTAAGGTCGGTCGGTGTAACCAATACGCCCTTGGGCTACGCCGCGGACGAAGAAATTTCCAAGGTGAAGGAATGGGCGCGCCCGCGCATCACCGACACGATTGGCGATATGCGCTGGGAAGATCATCCCACAACCAATGGTGTTCGAATCAAACCTCTAGTGGAGGATCCAGGCCGGGGCTTCCGTTCAAATCTTCTATGGCTACCACCGGGATGGACCACGGAGGACGACCCCAATTTCGCCCGTGCCTACTATTACGAAAAAGAACTGGAAATCAATTTCGTCGTCGGTGAGATGTCCGTCCAGGCATATCGCTCACCGGAACGAAAAAGCGAACGGATGACACTTGGCCAGTACGGTTATTTCGAAAAGGGCCCAAATTGCATTACCGGGCTTGCCGAAGACCAGCCCATCGGTCGCTTTGGCTGCGTGTGGCTGCAGGTGACTTATAGCGACGGGGCAAGTGGTGCCATTTCGGATCAGGCCATTGGTGATCCTGTTTATGTATAGCGTTTGAACTGCTGCTGAAAAACCGGCAGGCCGTTGCGCCTGCGTCTCCCCTCCTCCATAGTCGCGGCAAAACGATAACGGACGGAGGGAACGTTAGATGGTGCGGTCGCACATTCTTTTTATTCAGGCGCAGGACATCCCCTGGCAGCAGGGTCTCTACGGATCGGGCCGGGACGATGTGGAGATGAAGACCCTCTCCATCGACGAGGCCGGCACGGATTCCACCACCATCATCCGCTATCCCAAAGGCTGGAACCGCACAGAACCGGAACATGTCACCGCCCATGAAGAGTTTTTGGTGCTGGATGGTTCCATCACCATCAACGGCCAAACCTACACCACTCATCAATATGGATTTCTCCCTGCAGGTTACACGCGTGAACGGGCGTCTTCGGAACAAGGCGCGGTCTTGCTCACCACCTTCGCCGACAAGCCGGAAGTGAAAACCGGCGCTGGGCCAGAGTTCGATGAAAAACTGCTCATCCCTTTTGTCGATCCGTTGACCATGGAATGGGACGAAAGCTTGACTGATCCCAAATTCGCCGGCGGTACCGCCATCAAACCGTTGCGCAACGATCCGTACACCGGTGAGCAGTCGTTTCTTTATTGCACCCGGCCGCACCGGGTGCCCGCCGGCATGTTGAAACCCAAATGGACCCATCCCATGATCGAAGAGGTATTCTGCATCGACGGGGAATACGTATGGGGCGACTGCGGCCGCATGGGCCCGGGCGGATATTGCTGGTGGGTGGAAGGCGTATACCACGGCCCGGCGGGATCGGAAGTGGGCTATCACCTCTGGGTGCGCACGGTGAATGGCCCCCTGGCCAACATCGTCGACGACGAGAAACTGCCCTTCTCTTGGGACCCGCCTTTCAATCCGTCTCTGCCCAATGATCTCAAAAAGATCGCCAAGCCCTACGTGCGGCCACCGAATTATTGAGGCCGAACACGGTGGACGTCGTCAGAGAATACATTGAATTGACGCCAGGCTCCGAGGAAGAAGCCGCCTTTAAGGTGATCGAAAGCGTCTATGAAGCCTACCGCACTTTCCAACCGGACAAGATCGAAGACGTGCAGCTACCCGATTATTCCGTATGGGACGGTACGTTGCCTCAGCTCTTTAAGTCCCTGGCTGAAGTGAAGACGTTCCACAAGAAAGACCAGGAAAATACCAAAGCTCGTGGACCCTTTTCCTTTGAACTCCGACCTCTACGCATCGACATCAACGGCGACTGGGCGTTGGTGCTGTGCCATATGTACGCCGAATGGCAGGACCCAAACGGTCTGGCCCTGCACATGCGCTTGACCGACGTTATGAAAAAAGTAGACGGCACGTGGAGAATGTATCACCACCACGAAAGCCAAGAACCGGACGGCTATACGCATATATAGTGTTTCTGTGAGAGTCACATTGCTGGGATTCAATTGCGGTGACGTGTTAGGCTCAACCAACCCATTTTCGTGAGGCTCCCGATGACCCAACAGCGTCAACACGACTTTCTCGTGACCGGCAATCATGATGATTACAACCGGCAGAGTTACATCTCGAATATGCGATTGCACATCTTGGTGGACATTGCCGGTGGCATGGAAGACGTCTACGAGCACCGGGTGAAGCCGGCCATGGTGAAAGATACCGGGCGTGAGCCGGACGATGGCCGTTCCGTCACCAAGGCAATGATGAAAGACCCTTACGGCAAAACCTGGGCGGCCATGATTCATACCTGTCAGGAAATGATTTGGGAGTCCGTGGCCGCTGGGATTGAACGGAATCAACCGGACCTCAATGACCGTATCAAAGCTCTGCAACCATCCCTCGGGTCCATGTCGCTTGACGATGATCTGGAAGTTCCACGCTACATCACCGCCAGTGACATTCACCTCATGCCTGGCAATTACCACACCGAAAGACAGCAGGACGGCGTATCCCAAGGAGCACTCTTCGACCGAGGTCTGTATGTCTTTCAGTCAGGTTTTGCCGGACCCGATTGTGATTCCAACGGTCGCACCGGTGCAGAACTGATCAAACACGCCTGGCCCGATTTCAAGCCTCAGAAAATACTCGACCTCGGCTGCACCGTCGGCAACAACACGTTGCCCTATGTCGATGTGTTTCCAGATGCCGAATTGCATGCCATCGATGTCGCTGCCCCGTGTGTCCGATATGCTCATGCACGCGCTGAAGCGCTCGGCAAGGCTGCACATTTTCATCAAATGGATGCAGAACACTTGTCCTTCGAGGACAAGAGTTTCGATCTGGTCGTATCGTGCATTTTATTCCACGAAACATCGCGGACGGCAGTTGATAATATTCTTCGTGAAGCGCACCGGGTGCTCAAGCCGGGCGGATTGATGTTGCATCTTGAAACACCCCGCGCCGTAGAAATGACGCCTTATCAGTCATTCCGGCTTGACTGGGACACTTACTACAATAATGAACCCTTTCTTTCGAATTGGATGCGTACGGACATCAAGGCCGCAAGTGTTCGTGCGGGTTTTGACGAAGATAAATATGTCGCGTTTGTTGTTCCTGACTTTTATTGCGTCAGCGAAGATGAATTTGAAGACTCTATCAGAAGCCAAGACAAGGCCGACAGCACCGCCGTTCATTGGGGGGAAGCGGTTCAGTGGAGTTTGTACGGCGCCTGGAAATAGACTTTTCCGTTGATTTAACGACGATCAATCAGTGTAAGCAGACAAGGCCGCCATAGAGCGCCTTGGGTCAAACTTTGTTTTCTAGATGAGGTGACTACAGTATGCCAACGATGTTGATTACCGGTGCGAACCGGGGCTTGGGACTCAATTTGCTCAAACTCTATGACGCGGAAGGCTGGATCATACACGCCTGCTGCCGTAATCCTGAACAAGCCGACGAACTGAAAGCCGTTGCCGATAATTCCGATGGCCGTATCACGCTTCACAGTCTTGATGTGGAAGATCCGGGCTCCATTACCGCTTTAAAAAAGGAAGTAGGCGACACCCCCATCGACATGCTGGTCAACATGGCGGGGTATCTCGGGGAAAAAGCACTTGTGGAACCCGGTGGTCTCCAGCCGTTCGGTGAGACCGATTACGACATTATGGAAAAAGCCTATCGCATCAATTGCATGGGTCCGCTGCGCATGTGCGAAACTTTTGTCGACAATGTCGAGGCCAGCGACTTACAACGGATCATTAACGTCTCCAGCATTGTCGGCTCCATCGGTAACGACAAGTTCGGTAATTTCTATATGTACCGGCCGAGTAAAACGGCCCTCAACGCCATCACCCATGCCATGTCAATCAATTTGAAGGATCGCGGCATCACTGTCATCCCGTTCCATCCCGGATTTACCAAGACCGATATGGGTGGACCGACGGCCGATATTGAGGTCGAAGAAAGCGTCACAGGTATCAAAGCCGTACTTGATCAGGTGACCTTTGCCGATACGGGCCGCTATCTCACCTGGGAAGGCGGCGAGCTACCCTGGTAAGGTTAGCGCTTAGATCCGCTCCAACACTTCAAAGGCCGCTCGCTCGCCGGATTCCATCGCCCCTTCCATGCCGTGATTGGTTTCGGCGGTGTGGGTGCCGCAGAAGTGAATGCGGCCATGAGGTTGGGCAAGCACGTTCTTAAACCGGGTCAATTCACCCGGACGCCAGGAAAGAAAATCCGCCCCGCCGGCGAATTCGTCCAATTCCCAAGAGTGCACATGAAGCACTTCCAGCTGGTCTTTGGCGGCAGGCCGCGCTTGCTCGATGGCTTTGATCGCGGCCGCGCCGGCGGCTTCGGGCCCGATCCGGTCATAATAGCGGCCGAGAAAACCGCGTCCCCAAGCAGTCAGGCTGGTGACCTCTTGGGGAATTTCCGGTACCCGGTTGGGCACCACGAACCCGGCCAATCCGTCCGTCCACATGTAACCGGGCAATCCGTCGTCTTCCCAGAATGGACGCTTGGCAATCATATGTATTTGCGTGCATGGGCAGTAGACCACGCTGTTGATGGCTTCGCCCTGCAGTCCGGGAACGATGGGATCCACGGCAATGTGACGCAACACCGGAACCGGTACGGAACAAATGACAAAGCCGGCACGATAGCGGGTGCCATCCGAACACTGCACGTCGACACCATCGGGTTCTGAGCGCAGGCCAGTGACCTTTTTGTTGAACTGGATGTCGCTCTTGATTTGTCCAGCGAGCCCTTCCGGGACACGCATGTTGCCGCCGTCACCGATGAACATGCGCCGCTCAAGACTCACTTGCTGACGGACAAAGAAGTCACTGGCAAACATTTGCAGCAGAGACGCATCATGGGCCGACATGCCGTAAATTACATTGGTGTTGTAAGCGAGTTCGATAGCCTCTTCGCTCGCCCCCTGTTCACGGAGAAAGTCATAGACAGAGGAGTCGTATTGGGCGAACGCTGGGTCGTGGATGTCTTCCAAAGAGGTGAGTGGATTGTTGGGGCTTAGGATGCGCGGTACATAGGCCCATGGCATTGTTTCGCGATGTTCGTCCGGCAATACGTTGCGCGATGACGATGGCCAGTCTTCCGGATTCACCGGCGCATTGTCGAGGACAAGAGTTTTTGTTCTGTTGAGGGTGGCCCGCGGTAAGTGATCAACCAGTTCTATGTCAAACCGCTCGGCCGCGTCCTTGATCCGCGCGTAGGCCCCGAGAATGGCATTGGCCCCAGCTTCCGGACTGCCCGGAACGTGATCAAGACTGTAGACCCGGCCACCGACCCGGTTGCGGCCTTCAAGCAGAGAGACGGTCAGCCCCTGTTCTTCCAGCAACAGCGTGGCATTGAGTCCGGAAAGCCCAGCCCCGATGACGACCACATCCGAAGTCGTCTGTGACCGTGCACGCCGGGGTGTAATGGAAACGAGTGCCGTTGCGGCAGCTGCCATCAATGACGACCGGCGGGAGAGCCATGGTTTCCTCACGACGCGCCTCTTTCATTTCTGTAAAGGTATAAAAGTATGGCCGATCTGATT
This sequence comes from Rhodospirillaceae bacterium, assembly GCA_965207985.1. Taxonomy (GTDB): domain Bacteria; phylum Pseudomonadota; class Alphaproteobacteria; order Rhodospirillales; family Rhodospirillaceae; genus CBDBND01. Next base: position 687,387 of record CBDBND010000035.1, read on the forward strand.
TCAGGCAATCAATGTCGCCTTCGCGCCGATATAAAGAGACGTCCCTCATGCGACCAGGGACACCTTTGTCCATTTTCGGCCATGGCCCAGAATGGAGCGTGCCCGCGCCAAACTCTCTGCTAAACTCCCGCCATACCAAAGATGAAACACGTTCACCGGAGGGATGCATGCACAAGGACGTTAAGATTAGGCCGTTTTGGTACTCGGATGTCTTCGTATTCCCAAAGCTAATCACCATTGTTACCACGCTGGATACGGAGGGCCGGGTCAACGCGGCGCCCTATTCCCACATCATGCAGTACGACGTAATGCAGAAGCAGCCGCGCATCTATCTTGGCTTCCGCAATACCTCCCACACATTTCAAAATATCCGCGACACAGGTGAGTTCGTCATCAACTGCCCTTCTGCCAGTCATCTGCAAGACATGATGGAAACGGCCCGATTTCATCCGGAAGGAGTCAACGAACTTGACCATACCTCGTTTACTCAGATGCCCTCCAAACGAGTGAAGCCGCCGAGTATCGCTGAGTGCAAACAGATCCTTGAGTGCACGGTCGACAAAGTTGTCGATCTGGACGCCTCTCAAGGTCATGTCTTGGGGAATATCGTTTCCCTCATGGTGGAGGAAGAGTTGGTGGAGATGGATCGGGAAAGCCGTCTGCGTGCGCTGGACCTACCCATTGGATTGGGAGATGAGCGCCGGGTTGACTACTTCTACTGCCGCTCCGACGACATCTCAAAGTACACCTTGGAAGACATGCCTGACTCAGAAGACGAAGTGGTTGCTTTGAAAACCGGGATGCCTTGGGACGACGGCGCCATGAAAGCTTTGAGGCGGGTACCTGCCGGTGTACGCCGCACGGTTATCCGGGCGACCGAAGCGGCGGCCAAGGAAAAAGGAGCGGAAGAAATCACCATCGAGCTTTACGGCCAACTTGCCCGGGAAGCGGGCATGGATGATGCAGTATTGGAACGCTTCAAGAGTGGTGGATAACCGTGACGGTCAGGCATGTCGTTCTCACGCTTTGCACTCTTCTTATCGTCAATAAACCTGTGAGCGCCGCACCCCTAGCGTTTTCTATTGTTGAAGGCGGCGGCGGGATTCCTTTGTCGGTTGCTCAAACGGGAAATGAGGAGGGCAAAGACATCCTCTTCATTCACGGATTTACACAGAGCTATCTCAGTTGGCAGATGCAATTGGACTCGGGGCTTGCGGATGAATTTCATCTCACAGCTTTCGACCTCCGCGGCCATGGCGCGTCGGGAAAGCCACATCAGCCCGAGAGTTATCAGTCGTCGCGGTTGTGGGCCAATGACGTGCATGCCGTCATTACTCAAAAGTCATGAGATAAGCCGGTTCTGGTGGGTTGGTCGTGGGCCGGTTTCATTATCATGAACTATGTGCGTCACTACAGCATCGAAGACATTGCGGCAATCAATCTGGTGGGCGCCAACACGTCGTTGCAGGGACCCGTCCCGCCGCCACCGCCCAAACCCGGGCAATCGACGGCTTGGCTCGGCCAAATGATGTCCACGGACATCGCAGAGAATTTGCAAGGCGTGACCACCTTCATTGATATGGTCACCACGGACCCCCTACCCCCAGACGTTCGTCATGCCAACATCGTCTTCAACATGATGACTCCGCCTTACGTACGCCAGGCCATGCTGGGATATCCGGCGGATAACAGTGACCTAGCGGCGAAACTGACGCTCCCTATCCTGGTCAGCCACGGCACGGAGGATCTCATTGTCAGTTATGACGGCGGGGCGGCGATTTTGGAGGTGCTGCCCAACGGATCACTGTCCACTTATGACGGCATCGGCCATGCCCCGTTCATGGAAGACAGCGCGCGATTTAATCTGAAACTGACGGAATTTGTGCGCCGGTTGAATTAGAAGCTTTCATTTAGGCTTTTTCACGCAAAAGTCATTCTACACGCGCGGTTTGATTAGCCGCCATGAAAGAAGGTGCTAATTCATTGGCACGTTGCCGATTTCCGTATATTCGACTTCGCGGGACTCGCGGTAAATTAAGCGGTCCCAGCGCACCCGGAACAATTTTATCGGATCCTTCAATCCTTTGAGCTCAAAGGTACCAACCGGTTTGAACTGGTCATCCTCGCCCGGCAGCGTGGGGAGGATGATTTCACTCACCCAAATCTTCTCCGCGGGCGCTTCCATGCAAATGCGGGCTGCTGTTTGTACGGCTTTGCCGAAATAATCGTTTTCCTCGTGAATAGCCTCGCCCTCGTGGATGCCAATGCGGACCTTGAAGGCGGAGTCCGGATTGGCCTGACTGTACAAATCGATTTCCTGTTGAATCTGTTGTGCGGCTTCAACTGCTTTTTCCGTCCACCCAAACGTCGCCATGATGCCATTATTGGTCTGCTTAACTTCGCGACCGCTATGTCGCTCCAAAGCGTTACGAATAATCCTATTATGAACCCTCAAAGTCTTTTGAATGTTTTGCATGCCGAGGTTTTCTTCTGATGCCGTGATTTCGACGATATCAGTAAACATAAATGTGTAAATGCTTGGCATATCGACTTCGCCTTCGGCACTGCACCATTCGTCGAGCAAGGCATTCAATTTGTCACTCAACTGTTCTGCTTCGCTATCGGGCACTTCCTCAGATTCCGTAAGCCGCATCATGGCCAAATCGCCCTCATCGATAAGACGACGGTAATGGAATCGTTCTCCATACTCGTTGACGTTATCAAAAAACGAATAAGCGGTTTCTTTGTCAGACTTGGTCAATTGCATGAGCCGGGCAAGGACGGCACGAGCTTCTGGAGATTTCAGTGAATATTTGCGGCTTAATCGAGAACAAACACCAGCGAAATAGAGGTTAAGACCAAACTTTCCGAAAGGATCGAGGTCGGAATCCCTAATTTCCAGAGCTTCCGTCACGGCTTCGATAAGAACTTTCATTTGTCGAAGCAACCCTTCCATCTTGGGACCGGTAAGTGAGACATCTTCGTCACCGACTTCTGATTGGTTCGAAGAGAAATCTACATCTAGGTCCGCCTGGGAAGTTTTCAATTCCGCGGGAGTAACAGGATCAGATGCTGCTTCAAAAGGCTCCGCCTCAATCGCGTCGGCTTCAGCGGCGTCCAATAATTTCTCAGCGGGACCTTTTTCTTCTTCATCTTCGACAGGTGCGAGTATCTGCTGCGGACGGGGACCAGATGGGACAAGCGCACCGCCCCACTTTTCCTCTATCGGTGTCTCGACAACGACTGCTTTCGCAATCTTCTTTATCTTGGGCGGCAAGCCAACCCTTGGGCATGTATCTATTAAGCAAAACCAAGAGTGAGATCAGGAATAGAATGATAAATCCGAGCATCACGATGAGGCTCTGGAGTTCCGGGTTCACTTGCTGCCCGAAGGCATACAGATAGATGCGGAACATCAGCACTAGGGCCATCGTTCCGACAACGGCAATGCCGGACGCATTGAGCGTGATGAGAGTTAAGTTCCGGCCATGTTTCTTATTTGCTTCGGCGCGGCGTTGACCGGTCGCTTTAGAAGACCGACCACGTTTGTTGGATTGGCGCCGCTCGGCTGATTTCGCCTGAGCCTTACGCATGTCCCTGACTGACAGTCCCCTGGCCATATCAGACCACCCCTGTTCGACCTTTGTTTACCCGCCATTCTAGACGAGACACTGATCCCTACCTCAACAACCCGACGAATACTCGTAACAGGAGAATATATTGAAGCAAATAAAATGTGGAGCGGGTGGGCCTTACAAAGGGCTCGTTATTGCGGTTTTTTGCAATTTGTCCGTACAGTTTAAGTACCTGAAGTGAAAAGAAAATAGTGTATTAAACCAATGAGGAGAATGAAGTTAACCGAGCACAGCTCAGATATCAGGGAAGCAACAGCGTTCACAACTGATTAGCGAATCGAAAAAAACGGAGCAAAAATGCCCCGCTTTAAACACGTGGGATAAAAAGATCTCAGCTACCGGAGCCGCTGGTTTCCGTCATCAGGTAAGTGATCAGGGCCTTGCGGTCTGATTCTTTGCGAACGCCGGCGAAGGCCATTTTGTTTCCGGGCAGAAAATCCTTGGGCTTCACCAGCCATTCTTCAAGGTTTTTCGCCGACCACACGATGCCGGAATCTTTGACGACATCCGAATAGCGGAACCCTTCCTTAATTCCAGCAGGGCTGCCAAACATGCCATGCAGATTGGGGCCTACCTTGTGGCGGCCATCTGATTCCAGAGTGTGGCAAGACCGGCACAGCACAAACACCCGTTTGCCACGCTTGAGCAGCTGTTCTTCTGTCATTTCCTGGGCCTGGACCGGAAGGGCATTGCCGGCCAAGAGGGCAGTTGTAGCCACGAGGGCGGTAAAGAGACGTTTCATGTTCGAACCCCGTATGAACGAGAAAATCGGGTGAAACCTAGTGACTTTCACTCGGTTGTAAAGTGAGAATATGGCACTCGGGGGGCAGAAAACAGCGGTTTTTGCGTCTGGAGCGCAGAACACCTTCGAAAACGCCAGTAAAAGTCCGAAATCCTTAACCTTTGTCCGTCACAAACCGTTACCAAACAAGGATAGAACCTGGGCTCCGACTGTGGCATCGAGGGCGCGCCTGAGCGACCGCGATGCGTCGCGCACATTGGACGGGCTTAAGAGTTTGAAAAAAGGTAAGCTGTTTCAGACCTTAGACTGATCCAGTGTAACGGCTCGGGCGTAGAAACCGCAGCAAAGACAAGAGGACCATTGGTTAAGGCCTGGGGATATGAATAAGGCGCAAATAACAGCAATCGCTATTCTTTTGGCCGGTGTGGCCTGGATCGGTTCAGGCATGATCACCGGCGATGGAGCGAATGCGCCTAACGCCAATGCGGATCAGGCTGCTGTGCTGGAACAAGCGCCAGCTGTCTCGGTTCGAGTGCAGAATTCAGTTGCCCAACCCTTCCAGAGTGACATCACCCTGCAAGGCCGCACAGCCGCCTCACGGCTTGTGGACCTTAGGGCCGAAGTATCGGGGCGGGTCGAAGATATCCTGGTGATGGAAGGGCAGCCGGTTGCCGACAACCAGCCCATTCTCAAAATTGCCGTCAATGACCGTGCAGCACGGCTGGACCAGGCACGGGCCGCGTTGGAACAGCGGCGGATTCAGGTAGAAGCCGCCCGTCAGTTGGCGAAACAAAGCTTTGGCACACAGGTTCGCCTTGCCGAAGCAGAGGCCCAGTTCGAGCAGGCCAAAGCAGATGTTGTGAGGTTTGAACTGGACCTTGCCAACACCGAAATTCGCGCCCCATTTGATGGTGTCTTTGATACCCGTTCTGTCGACATCGGCGCCGTACTTAACAACGGCGATAAGATTGGCACGGTGGTTGATTTGGACCCGCTCAAAGTCACCGGCCAGATTTCTGAACGCAACGTCCGTGACATAAAAATCGGTATGCCTGGACGCGTTGTTTTGTCGGATGGATCGGTCGTATCAGGCGAAGTCAGTTATGTCGCTTCGGTGTCGGATCCCAATACACGCACCTTCAAGATTGAGGTGCTCGTTCCGAATCCCGACTCCGATATTCTTGCTGGTCTTGCCGCCCAGCTTCGTCTTCCGGCAGGTCAACGATTGGCGCATGCCGTTTCACCCTCGGTCCTTACTTTGGCCGATGATGGGCGCATTGGAATTAAAACGGTGGACGACGCCAAAACCATCCGTTTTTGGCCGGTTGAGATTCTCGACGACGGCGCAGAAGGCACGTGGGTCACTGGACTTCCGGCGGAAGCCACCATTGTTGTTGTCGGCCAGGACTACGTTGAAGTCGGCCAAAAAGTTACGCCGGTTGTGGTCGCCATGCCTGGTGACCAATCCTGACTTTTCTGTTCAGACGGGTCACAAAAATACCTAGAACGTTCGATATTCCGGGGCTTTATCAATAACCAAAGAACGGACCTGTTACCGTCGGTTACCAAAAGGGTGAGGTTCGCACATAGCGTGAAATGCGGTCCTGCGATATGATCACCGCGCCGCTGAGACAGCCTCAGGTGGCTCCACGCACGACACATAAAGATAAGGTTTTTCCGCTCCTATGAACGCGATCATTACAGCTGCGCTGCATCGCTCCCGCATGGTCATTTCAGCCCTTGTGGTTCTCTTTATCGCGGGTACGGCTGCGTACATAAACATTCCCAAAGAGGCGGAACCAGAGATCACCTTTCCGTTCATCTTCATTTCCATGATTTTGGAAGGGGTTTCGCCCGGTGATGCTGAGCGTCTGCTAATCCGGCCCGTTGAAGAAGAAATGCAGTCCTTGCAAGGGCTGAAGGAAATCACGGCCACCGGTTTCCAGGGTGGCGCCAATGTGGTGCTCGAGTTCGAAATCGAAGCGGACCTTCAGGATGCATTGGCTGATACACGTGCGGCCATGGATCGGGCCCGACCGGAGCTTCCTGTCGACGCAGAGGAACCCTCCATCAGAGAGTTCAACAGCTCCGGCTTTCCCATCATGTCCATCACCGTTTCCGGCCCTGTGCCCGAACGGACTCTTCTGCAGTTGTCCCGTGATCTGCGCGACCGTATTGCTCAAATCGGCAATGTTTTGGAATCCAATCTCTCCGGTGTTCGTGAAGAGCAGGTTGAAATCATCATCGATCCGCTGGCGGTCGAACATTACGGTCTGAACAATACGGAATTGTTCCAGCTGTTCAGCCGTTCCAATCGGTTGGTCGCAGCAGGAAGTTTAGATACAGGCCAAGGACGGTTCGCCGTCACGCTACCTGGCCTGTTCGAAGACATAGAAGATGTCCTGACATTGCCAGTCAAGGCGGATGCTAATGGCACTGTGCGTTTTTCCGATATCGCAGAGGTTCGTCGGACCTTCAAAGACGCCACCACGCTGGTCAGGGTCAACGGAGATCCGGCAGTGACCGTCGACGTCACCAACCGACGCGGCACAAATATCTTTAACACGGCCCAACAGGTGCGCGCAGTTATAGACCGGGAAACTCAGAATTGGCCTGAAACCGTAGACGTAAGGTTCATATCTGATCGGTCAATCAATGTGCAGCAGCAGCTGGACAGCATCGTGAATGGTGTGGTGTTGGCTATTTTCCTGGTCATGACCTTATGCATGGCCATGCTGGGTGTGCGATCCGGACTGCTGGTGGGTGTATCCATTCCCGGTGCGTTTCTGACCGGCATTTTCATGATGTACATGCTCGGCTTGTCGATCAATTTCGTTGCCATTTTTGGATTGATTCTTTCCGTCGGCTTGCTCGTTGATGGCGCCATTGTTGTCGTAGAAAACGCCGACCGGCGTATTGCGGCCGGACAAAAACCGTCCAATGCCTATGGTGATGCGGCCAAGCGCATGGCCTGGCCTATCATTACGTCTACAGGAACGACCATTGCCGCGTTTGTGCCATTGCTGTTCTGGCCCGGTATGGTCGGCATGTGGATGGGACTACTGCCGTTTACGGTCATTTTGGTCCTTCTGGCATCGCTCGCCATGGCTTTGATCTTTGTCCCGACGGTCGGTGCGACGACGAGACGCAAAGACACCGGCGCAGAAACCGTCGGATCAGACGCCAGTATGGTGCAAATAGAGAATCTTAAGGGCGTGACGGGCTTGTACGTCGCGGCGCTCAGAAGGGTTTTGCTTCATCCAGGTAAAGTCATCTTCGCAACATTTTCGCTTCTATTCATTGTACCGGGCGTCTTTATTGCGGTTGGACCAGGCTTAACGCTGAACCCGTCGGAAGAGCCGCGCCAAGCCATGCTCAACATCAAAGCGCTTGGCAACCTGTCTATCGAAGAACAGGACGAACTGGTCGGAGAAGTGGAGCGCCGCATACTTCCCATTCCGGATTTTGAAAACGTTTATGTAAAGACGGGTAAAGCGCCTGGTAATAATCAAGTGGATGCGGATGTCATCGGTGAAATCCGTTTGATTTTTAAGCAATGGGGCGAACGCAGGTCTGCCGACCAAATTATTGCAGATGTAAACCAGAGAACGTCTGACATCGCCGGAGTTCAAATTGAAGCAAAGAAACAGCTTCATATGAGCCGCGAAGTTGCCATTGAGATGCTTCTGAGTTCCAAGAATACGGCATTGCTCATGGACGCCGCAAACCGTGTTCGCAATGTCTACCAAAACATAGATGGCTTGATAAACGTCGATGACACCTTGCCGTTGCCAGGAATCGAATGGCAGCTTCAGGTCGACCGAAGCGAAGCGGCAAAGTATGGCGCCGACGTTACACTGGTCGGCGAATCAATCCGGTTGATCACCAACGGTCTTCGTCTCGGTACGTACCGGCCTGACGACAGCGAAGATGAAATCGATATTGCTGTGCGTTATCCGGACGACTACCGCACCGTGCGCCAGTTGGACGACATTCGCATTGAAACCCAGCGTGGTTTGGTGCCCATTAGCAATTTCGTCAAACGGGTGCCCGTCCAAAAAGTTGCTGAAATCAAGCGGACCGATGCGCGCCGCACGGTTACATTTAAGGCTGGCGTTGCCCTGGGTGTGCTGTCCAACGACAAAGTCAGAGAAATTAAAGCGGAGATCGCGAAACTAAATCTCGACCGGTCCATCGACGTCATTTTCAAAGGCGAGGAGTTAGACGCACAGGAAAGTTCAAACTTCCTGTTCACCGCCTTTACTCTTGCCATGTTCCTCATGGCCATGATTCTGCTGGCAGAGTTCAACAGTTTCTATTCGGTCGCGCTCATTCTGAGTTCCGTGGTCCTGTCAACGATCGGTGTTTTCCTTGGCCTGCTCATTTTGGGCAGCCCCTTCATTCTCACCATGTCAGGTGTGGGAATCATCGCCCTTGCAGGAATTGTCGTGAACAACAACATTGTGCTGTTGGATACTTTCTTCCGTTTCCGCGAAACAGCACCAACAGTCTATGACGCAATTCTACGCACTGGTGTTGAGCGTCTTCGGCCCGTTTTCTTGACCACAGCGACGACGGTCCTTGGGCTTATTCCGATGGCCATGCAGATTGGCGTGGACTTCTTCGACCGGTCCGTAGAGTTCGGCTCCCCTGCCCTCCAGTTCTGGAGACATTTGGCCCAATCGATCGTATTCGGCCTGATCTTCGCCACTTTGCTGACGTTGGTGTTCACCCCGGCCGCTCTGATGGCCCAGCGTAATTTCCTTGCGTGGTGGCGCAATCTGACCAACAAGAGCGAACCCACCCCCAGCGGTGCCCCAGCCACACCGGCGGAGTAGGTTTTTCCAGGCTTTTCCTGATCTAACGGGCCTTCCCCAGCGTAAACAGTGATGACCGGTAAAAATGCCGGTTTTGAGTTGTTTTTCGATTGGTTGGGGCATCCGTTAGACATGAATTCGTTAATTTCCATCGCGGCCAAGCGGGCCAAGATCATCTATTCGGCCATGGCCGTGCTGCTGTTTGCCGGTATCACCGCCTACATCAACGTTCCCCGCGAAACCCTGCCCCAATTGGCCATCACGGTGATTTACACGTCCGTGGTGCTCGAAGGCGTTTCGCCTGAAGATTCAGAACGTCTGCTGGTGCGACCCATGGAAGAGGAACTGCAAAACCTCGAGGGCGTCAAAGAGATGCGCGCAACTGCCTATCAGGGTGGCGCAAATGTAGTCTTGGAGTTCGACGCTGGGATCAGCGAAGAGCAGGCACTGGAGGACGTTCGGGCCGCCGTTGATCGCGTCAAACCTGAGCTTCCAGTCGAAGCGTTAGAGCCGACCATCAGCCAGGTTGATTTCACCCGCCGTCCGGTCCTGACCGTTGCCCTTTCCGGTGATTTGCCCGAACGTACATTGCTCACTTTGGCGCGCGGATTGCGCGATGACATTCGCCAAATCCCATCTGTCCTGGATGCCGTCATTTCAGGGGCGCGGGAAGAACAGGTGGAAATCATCATCGATCCCCTGCTGGTGGAGTACTACGGCCTTAACAAAGACGAACTGTTCCGGATCTTTAGCCGCTCCAATCGGCTTGTCGCAGCCGGCAACTTAGACACAGGCAATGGGCGGTTTGCTGTCACCGTTCCCGGTCTGTTTGAAACAGCGCAAGACATCGACAACCTTCCTGTAAAATCAACGGATACTGCAGTTGTCACCCTCGGTGACATTGCCGATATTCGCCGCACATTCAAAGACCGTCAGACCTACGTCCGGATCAATGGTAAGCCGGCAGTAACAGTCGATGTCAGCCGGCGACCCGAAGCCAATGTGGTTAACACCATTGCCGCGGCCCGAAAAGTCGTTGAACGGCAGCAACCGACTTGGCCCGAAGGCTTGCAGGTGTCTTTCCCGGTTGATGATACTGAAAACATCGTCTCACGCTTCGATAGCCTGCAGAACAGCGTGATCGCTGCTGTATTGATCGTCATGGCCATCTGCATGGCCTTTCTTGGCATCAAGTCTGGTCTTCTTGTGGGGATTGCCATTCCTGGGTCGTTCCTGACCGGCATTTTGGTTCTTGCAACCCTGGGCATGACCATCAACGCCCTTGCGTTGATAGGTCTGATTTTGTCGGTCGGCATCTTAGTTGACGGCGCCATAGTCGTGGTTGAGAACGCGGAGAACCTTAAGGAACGGGGCATAGAGTCGAGAAAAGCCTATGTACAGGCCGCGCAACGGATGGCGTGGCCGATCATTACGTCAACGGCCACCACACTTGCCGTATTCATGCCCTTGCTTTTTTGGCCGGGCAACACAGGTGCCTTTTTCAAATATTTGCCGATCACTCTCATTAGTGTGCTCACAGCCGCCCTGGTGATGGCGCTGCTTTTCATTCCCGCTATTGGCGCCAGCCTCAAAAACAGAATGTCACAGAGAAATTTCGTTGAACGTGAAGAATCGGCCGTATCAAAGTGGTACACACGGCTCTTGAACCGAGCCGTCGATAATCCCGGAAAAGTGATTTTTGGCACCCTCATGGTCCTCATCATGGTTCAGGTGGGGTATTCCAATTACGGCCGCGGTATCTACTTCTTCCCGCCCCAAGAGCCGGATTCCGCAACTCTGTCCATCCACGCACGGGGCAATTTGTCTATTCAAGAGCAAGACCGTCTGCTCGGCGAAGTGGAGCGGCAAGTCTTAGGCATGGACGGCATCAAGTTCACCTATGCCAAGACAGGGCGTCCTCCTGGAGCGGGAGCCGATGCGCCAGCGTCGGACTTTATCGGTGATATCAAGGTCGAACTCTTGCCTTGGAACAACCGCCGGCCGGCCGAGGATATTCTTGCTGATATTGAAGAGCGTGTCGGTGCTATCCCGGGAATTGAAATTCTGATCAAAAAGGAAGGGCATGGCCCGACTGTAGGACAAGCTGTGCAGATTGAAGTCTCGTCTAAGGACTCATCCGCGTTAAGCAACACAGTTGAGATCATCCGTCAGGGCATGGATGAAATTGGTGGCTTCACCAGTGTTGCCGACAATCGGCCTCTCTCCGGTATTGAATGGCAACTTCAGGTGGACCGTGTCGAAGCCGCTAAGTACAACGCGGACGTCACAGTCATCGGCCAATCGATCCAACTGATCACCAACGGGTTGAAATTGGGCGATTACCGACCGGACGACAGCGAAGAAGAAATAGACATCGTCGTGCGCTATCCGGAAGACCAGCGTTCCATTCGCCGTCTTGACCAAGTCCGGCTGGAAACGGGGCAAAGCCTGGTGCCAATCAGCAACTTCGTCAAACGGGTTCCCGTGCAGCAAGCCGGTGAGATTGCCCGAGTGGATGGCATTCGCACCATAAAGATTACCGCTGACCCGCAACGGGGTTACTACGCGGGTCTTCAAGTGGCGCGCCTGAAAACATGGCTGACATCGGCCGATGTGCCCGAGACTGTGGCCGTCACTTTCAAAGGGGAACAAGCTGATTCGGACGAGAGTTCAAGTTTCCTCACCACGGCCTTTTTCATGGCCATCTTCATGATGGGCATCATTCTGCTGGCGCAGTTCAACAGTTTTTATGCCGTCTTTATTGTTTTGACGTCGGTGATTTTTTCCACGGCGGGCGTGTTCCTTGGATTACTTGTCACCGGATCAAGTTTCAGCATCGTTATGACGGGCGTTGGCACGATCGCCTTGGCAGGCATTGTCGTGAATAACAACATCGTGTTGATTGACACTTTTAACCGGTTCAATGACGGCAGCAGGTCATTGCGCGATGCCATCATCAAAACGGGCCAGGATCGCCTCCGCCCTGTGCTGTTGACCACGGCAACAACGGTCCTCGGTCTGGTGCCGACTGCCATTCAGTTGAATGTGGACTTCTTCAGCCGGACAGTCTCCATTGGTGACCCGGTCACCGAGTGGTGGGCCTATATGTCGCAAGCCATCATCTACGGACTGGTGTTTTCAACGGCTCTTACGCTTGTGGTCACGCCCTGTATGCTGATGGCACGGGAGAAGGTTGTACAGTGGGGCGCCGACAAGATCGAAGCCATCCGTCGTCTGATCGGAGCAACAGAAGACCGCACCCCGGTGGTCCCGCCCTTACCCGCCGAATAGCGGCTTGATCTTCAGGATTCTGCAGCCGGAACAGCGTCGAACTTGCGTGAGCGACCTTGCAAGTCATCCTTGAGTGTCTGTAGAGCTCCGATCCGGAACAAGGCTTCAGTCACGAGAAACCCGGGCGCCAAGACTTGGAGCAGATTGTCGAACAGAGCCGGCCGGCGGCCTTCGAAAATGTGCCCGACAAACTGAATCACCCAGCCAACGACGAAGCATCCGACTGCGATGGACCAGGCCGCGACCGGTTCACCTCCAGCGATCATGTGCGCCAACCAAAGCAAGGGTAGATGCACAATCGCGGCGACCATACCCATCAATGGGATGGCGATAACGTAGACAACCAAAAGCACCGCTAAAAACACAGTGGCCAGAGTAATCGGCACACTGCCGGCGGTTCCGAAGGAAACAAAGGACATGGCGATTAGCAGCGCGAAGACGATTACCGGCACACCAACATAATGGGTGGCGCAATTCTTCGGATTGCGGTGGTAGGCCGTGTACATGGCCATTTGCTCGTAAAACCAGTCCTTCATGCCAGCTCCATGTTCAGCACGAATGAAATAAACCAAACCCTAGAACTCACCGGTGAAGTTTCATCTTGATCAGCGCGACCGCATCCATAATACAACCTCTATGAGTTCCGGTTACACCGTCTTTGGCCGATCGACGCTGCCTTTTCCAGCCTTTAAAGCGGCTTTCCCTTGGATTGGCGGGGATCTGCAGACAATCAAAAACACCATCTCCTGGTCGCCTCCCCGCTTTGCTCTCGAGCGCCAGAGCCGTCTTACCTTTCCCATGAATGACGGGACGGGCGATGAACTGCAGGGACTGCTGGATGAGCCACAGGAAACAACGAACCTCCCCCTCTTGGTGCTGGTGCATGGTCTGACCGGATGCGAAGAAAGCCGCAATATCATGACCTCGGCTTGGCATTACCTATCGGAGGGATTTCCCGTTCTTCGCCTAAATTTGCGGGGGGCGGGACCGTCCCTTCCCCACTGCACGCAACAGTACCACGCGGGACGAAGTGAAGATTTAGCCAGCGTCGTTCAAGGATTAGCGGATCGGTTGACAAATAGTGGCGTTGTCCTTGTGGGGGCATCATTGGGCGGCAATACGATCCTCAAGTTTATTGACGAAGGGTCAGCCTCAAATAAAGTCATAGCTGCAGCCAGCGTCTGCGCCCCCATCGACTTGAAACAGGCGCAATTACAAATCATGGCGCCCCGCAATGCGATATATCACCGTTACCTGATCAGACGGATGAAAGCGGACGCTCTCAATGGTGCACAGGGGTCACAGCGGGATGACATCACCAAAACCTTAGACTCTGTGCATACGGTCTACGATTTCGACGACAGAATCATCGCGCCCCATAACGGCTTTCGGGACGCCGAGGACTACTACGGCCAATGCTCCGCAAAGAATTTGATTGATCAGATCGGTATCCCCACGCTCGTCATCCATGCGGCCTCCGACCCGTGGATTCCCCTATCCATTTACATGGAAAGAAGTTGGCCAGCTGACGCACCGGTTTCTCTCGCCGTCAGTCGGGATGGCGGACATGTGGGCTTTCACAGCCGTGACTTGTCGACGCCCTGGCACAACGCCTGTATTAGCCGATTCTTCAAAAAAGTAGTGGGCGGCTCTGACTGAACCGCCCATTCAATTTTTCGCCATAAGTTCTTTTGAGAGGAGATTATTGTCCCGCAGCGGCCGCCTGTTCCCTTGAAATCGGCCCCATCTGTTTGGGATCCTTGGGAAGCGCAGCGAAATCGTCCCGCCAATCATCAATACCGGCCTCTTTGTCACTGCCGAGCGCAATGGTTTTGCCGAAGGCGTTTTCGTCACCAACGGAAGCAACCAAAATTTTGGCAACATCGGCGCGTTGAATGAAGCTGGTTTCCAGTGTTCCGGCTGGAGCAAGCAGAAGCCCGACATTGCCGCCTTCGTCATCACCCAGTCCGCCCGGGCGATGGATAGTGTAATTGAGGGCGCTGTCGCGAATGTAATCTTCGCCCAGCCACTTCCACATTTGGACGTTGTCACAGAACTGATTAAGCGGCTGGTCCGGCACACCGGCGGACAAGGCTGATGTGAGAACGAAATGCTTCACGCCTTTGTCCAGAGCGACACCTGCCATATCGACCACGCCCTGGTAGTCCACATGGCGCGCGGACGCCGGTCCACCTGGGTCAAAGCAAGAGCCGCCAATGGTGGAGATGACATAGTCAACGCCGTCCATGGCGGAACGAATTTCATCGACAATCCGTACGTCCATTTCCACCCATTCAAAGCCGTCTTCGCCATACCGTTCCCGTGCCCGCTGGACATTGGTTGTGGTTGCCCGCACGTCATAGCCCGCTGCCATAGCTTCCTGCACGGTCGGCCAGCCGGTACGGCCCGTGCCGCCAACCACCAAGACCAGATCGGCAGCAACGACCGATGTGGAAAGGGCGATAACTGTTACAAAAGTAAGAGCGAATGATCTCAACATAGAGGTCCCCATACTGTTTAGATTTAGGTTTTCAACAATTTATCTACTGAGCGGGGTCAGTCCTATTCCGCTGCTGCAGGTTCAGGTACAGCACCGGAAATTTCTGACTTACGCTTCTCCGCTGTTTTGCCGAGATACGTTGCCACACCAGCCCACGCCGCGGCCACTCCGGCGCCGACCAAAGCGATCTGCGCCAAGCCAAAGCCTGCGGACCGCAAGCCGTTCTCGATCCAGATATTGATGAGGTCGGCCCCGCGATAGACGGATGTGTCGACGACATTCTTGGCTTTGTATTTTTTGTCGCGGTCAACGACGGTCCACAGCATTTCACGGCCCGGCCGTGTCATGGCGTAATTGCCGGCCCGGCGGATGACTTGCAGCGTCAAGATCATCATCAGCACCGGGAAGGCACTGAGTGCAAAGAACGCGAAGAACATGAATACGGGCATGACGGCCAGCAGGAAGACCAAACCCCAGCGGCCAGCGATACGGGAGGTGACGAACAGTTGCGTGAAAATAGCCAAACTGTTGACGATCCCGTCAACGATTGCATTCACCGCATAGCGGGCCTCGCGGGTTTCAAAGGCGGCACGGACAAGATCCACTTGCGCCACATAAAAGATGGTCGAAATAAAGGTGTACAACATGACAAAGACGGCAATGGCCATGAGGTATGGGTCTTTAAACAGGGTCGAAAAGCCCGACCAAGACGTGCCGCCGATCTTGTCTTTGGAGCGTTGCGCGAGCTCTTCCGATTGCCCGCCTTCCGTGTGTGAAACCAGATCCCGAATACAGAAAATGGTAATGGACAATACCACCGCAGCGATTAGCAGCATGTTGTCAGCCCCAAGAGAATTGACAACGGCCGCGGTGGCCAGAGGACCAAGCGCCGCACCAGCGCTGCCACCGGCAGCAACAAAGCCGAATAGCCGTTTGGACTGGTCCTTTGTGTAACGGTCGGCCAGGAAACTCCAAAACACGGAGACGACAAACATATTGAAGACACTGAGCCAGACGTAATAGACGCAGGCGACGACCGTGCTGACTTTGGCCTCACCAATGACAATGGGCCAAACATTGAAGATCGGCGCCATCATGGTATCCGGGCTGCCCAGGGGATAGGCGGCCATCAACAGGTAAAAGATGCCGATGTTGATGATGAAGAAGCCGTATACCCACGGCAGGAACGAAGCGATTTTGAAGCGTGATACCACCCAGCCAAAGACCAGTGCCGCTATCGTCGAGGCAACGAATGTTCCCGTCCAAAGAAACTTGAGATCTTCCGATGCCACTTCCGACGCCAGGGCATCACGCAAGGGCCTCATGGTGTAATAACTGGCCATGAGGCAGAACAAGTAGACAAAAGAGACCAGAATGGCTCTCAGTTCGTGGCGCTCGATCTTTGCGGTAACGAGAAAGAAGCGTTCGATGGGATTGGACGGCGCGGCGGACTCGGACATCTCGCATTCCCGGATTGATTGGATGTGCGGCGCACTATAGCCGCTGGTCAGGGCCGCACACGAGCCCCTTTGTCAGCCCTTCACGGACTTGTGGCCACGGCGTGGTCGAATAAGGCTGACTTCAGACGCTGGCCCGTTCCTGGTCCTGCCCGGCCAGCCGGGCAGCGGCCCAAAGGCCGAGCCAGACCGCCCCGCCGATGATAAAGACCAGGGCATATTCGACCATAGGAACGCGCGGAACCTCGACGATGTTCGACCAGCCGCGAACGCCGCTATAGACAACGCCGATCGCTCCCACATAAGCAGCGATGAACGCCCACCGCAGCCAGCGGCTCAATCCCAGGCCATGCATCTGAGTGATGACGAAGATGGCGAGGAAACCGAACAGGAACTGGCCCCATTGCCCACCGCCGTGCATGAGGGCGACGACAGTACCATGGACGACGACAAAGAACTCGAGAGTAAACGTCCAATACTTGTTCACATGGGCCCGGGTAAAGAACAAACTGCCGGTTAGCATAATCATGCACGTATAGAACGTACCAAAGAGATGCCCAACGGTAGTTTCCATCGGGTGATACCAGAAGGTGTAGATCGCCGCCCAAGCGAAGATGTAACCGTGGTATTTGCGCATGGCCCTCCCGGGCTCCACAAGAAAACCGAGCTTCTGGCCGAAGACCATGCCGCGGCGCTGGTTTTCCATAATCAGCACCATCACCAGCAGCACAATGACGGCCCCTTGTGACGTGGCAATATGGGTGTCCTGCGCCAGACCGTCGTACCAGACCTGGGTTTGCCCAAGGTGGATCAAGACGAAAAGCGCATTGGCGCCGAGCGCCGCCACGTTAATGGGATGTAGCCCCTTCGTATACTTAAGTTTTTGGTTTTGGGCGTAGTAGATCATGCCCCAAATGGTGACCTGATGGAGGATGTAGCCGCCCCAAGCCGTAGCCCGGCTCCAGAACGTGGGATCGGGCAGTTTCCAGAAGTAATGGTCAAACCCGGTGTCGGGCGCAAAGTCGATCGCTGGCAGATA
Source organism: Rhodospirillaceae bacterium (assembly GCA_965207985.1). Lineage (GTDB taxonomy): Bacteria > Pseudomonadota > Alphaproteobacteria > Rhodospirillales > Rhodospirillaceae > CBDBND01. The sequence goes on from CBDBND010000035.1 coordinate 704,868, forward strand.
GGGCTTGAGCAGGTAAATCAGAGCCGTATAGCCAAAACAGAAAGCGACGCCGGCCCACAACCACCAGGTACTATCCAAGGGTTTGCTAGGAGAAGGCCCTAATTGATCTGGTGTGGTATCCGTCATTGTCTCCGCCCGATGCCTCGTTGACCTTTGTTTTATAAGGGATATACGGCAGCACCTTGTTCTGGATCAAGAATACCACAGCCCGGTGGTCTCCTTTATGGCCTAACCTCTAGCAACATCCAACAGTCGGTTACGAATGGCTAAGGTCTGTTGACATTTAGTGGATTCCCAATGTCGCGGAAAAGTGATTCAAGCCTCCTTTTGCAAGGAGTGTTTGATGAAGTCAGAGCGTTTTGTGATCACGGACAATGTTTGGGAGAAAATTTGGCGTCATCTACCGGGCAAGGCGACGGACCGTGGCGTGACGGCGGCGGACAACCGCCTGTTTTTGGAGGCGGTTTTGTGGCGGGTGCGCGCAGGGTCGCCGTGGCGCGCTCTGCCCCCGGCGTTCGGCAATTGGAACAGCGTCTTCCAGCGCTTTCGCCGATGGGCGAAGAAGGGTGTCTTCGAGCGGCTGTTCGAGGAGTTGTCGGCGGAACCGGATTTCGAATATGCCCTCATCGACGCCACCATCGTCAGCGTTCACCAGAAGGCGAGCGGCGCAAAAGGGGGACTCAAAATCAGGCCATCGGCCGATCACGGGGCGGATTGACCACCAAGATCATCGCCCTGGTCGACGCACTGGGGTGTCTGGTCCGCTTCGTGCTGCTCCCTGGCCAGCGCCACGACATGATGGGCGTCCAGCCGTTGATCGACGACGTTCACTTCGATGCCCTCATCGCCGACAAGGCATTCGATGCCGGCTGGCTGCGAGAGCAACTGGACCAACGTGGCGCAAGCGCCGTCATTCCCTCGCTCGCCAACAGGAAGCGGCCGGCGGCCTACGACAAGCACATGTACCGCTGGCGACATCTGATCGAAAACTACTTCGCCAAGATCAAGGAATTCCGTGGCATCGCAACACGCTACGACAAGACCGACATCAGCTACGCCGCAAACTGCAACCTCGTCGAAACCATCATCGCCATGCGTTAAATGTCAACAGACCCTAGTCTACGGTCATCATTTGCCAGAGCTTGCCCAGGTTTTCTCTCGCGTTCTCACGGTGGGTCAGATACGTGGCATGGGCGTCTGCAGCGGCGGACGGCGATACTTCAATGGACCACAGCGCATCTGTGTCATTGGGCACGAAGGCGTAGCGGATATCTATAATTCGATTGGGCCGATCCGGGCTTTGGGAAATAAATCCCAAACTGAAAAAACGGAACCGTTCAATGTCTCTGGCCTGCTGGCCGCCGACATCAAGCCAGGGCAGATCCCGGTTTGTTTCTAGTTTAGGCAATGTCGTTCCCACAAACACCTTTGGGGCTAACCCAACGCGCACAGCATCTATGTGAAAAGTGTTGGATATTTCGTAGATGGTCCGCCAAACCAGGATATTGCCGAAACTGGGCTTGGCTTCTATGCGGCTCGGTGTATGGCCGCGTGTGGCAGCGACGTCTTCCGCCATTTCGACGGCAGTTCGTTGCTGAAGGCCGGCTATTGATAAATAAACAACACACCAGCCCAAAGCAGCACGAGCAAAGAGAGGCCGCTTTCGCACCGCTGAAAGAATCACCATAGTAATCAGCGGAACTGTAAAGAGCGGATCGATGATGGACACCAAACTCCACGAAATCCGCACTTGGCTGAATGGCCAGTAAAGGCTCGTTCCGTAAGAGGTCGCCGCATCCAGAACGCCGTGGGTCGCGTATCCAAGTGTGCAGTACAGAAAAGTCTGAAGGAATGTCAGCTGCCAGCGCCGGCCGACGAGACCATAAACAAAGACCGCACTAAGAAAACCCCCGATAGGAATGAAGGAGAGAGCATGGGTAAAGTGCCTGTGGTATTCGAGAAATATAAGCGGATCCGACGGCGACCGGATCAAAGCGTCCAGATCAGGCGCCATGCCGGCCACAAAACCGCACGCACCCGCTACCGCAACATGGCGTGTGTTGGTTTGCGATGCCTGAGCAAACGCGGCACCGACGACACCCTGAGTCAACAGATCCATTACGTTAAGTGCACAGGAGGGAAGTCGACTACTCCGCTATTGTGCTTCTTGTCGCCTTATGTGATCAGGCCGAGAGCGTAATCTGATCGATCTCGCGATCGACGTCGGGCGGGGGCCGGTACATAGCCGCTTTGACATTGGATTCAATATGCTCGGGCCGCGAGGCGCCGGCGATCACGCTGGCGATATAAGGCTTGCTGAGCAGCCAACCGAAGGCAAAATCAAGCAGCGTCGCGCCATCGGACTCAGCCAACGCCGTAAGCGCCTCAATCTTGTCGAACACTTGATCATTAAGAAACCGGTCGGCAAGTTGTTGCGACATGGCCGCAAACGTCGCCATGCGCGTACCCTCGGCCGGGGCCACGCCACGCTTGTACTTTCCGGTGAGTGTGCCGCTCTCCAACGGGAAAAATGGCAGAACGGTCAAACCCAGATCTTCACAGGCGGGGACGAGCTCGTCTTCGATACCGCGCGTCAATAGGCTGTAATGGTTCTGCGCCGTAACATAGCTGGCGAGATTGTTGTTTGCCGAGATCTCCGCACACTCATAAGCCTGGACACCGGAAAAATTCGAATGTCCGAGGTAACGCACCTTGCCTTGCTGTACCAAGTCGTCCAGGGCCCGCAGCGTTTCGTCCATTGGGGTGACGTTGTCGGGGCGGTGATATTGATACAGATCGATGACGTCTGTATTGAGGCGCTTTAGAGACTGCTCGACGGCGTACATGATGTTGGCCCGTGAGCCTCCGCCATCGGGGTTCGGACCGCTGCCCATGGCTCCGCCAAATTTGGTGGCGATAAGAACTTGATTACGACGCGATCCAAGCGATTGGCCCAAGTACTCTTCAGAAGTACCAGGACCATATACATCGGCGGTGTCAAAAAGCGTGATCCCATGATCGACGGCGGCGTGCACAACCCTTTCCGTACCCGCAGCATCGAGCCGGCGGCCAAAATTGTTACAACCGAGACCGACCGGCGAAACCACCGGCCCGTCAGTTCCGAGCCGACGCTCTTCTGTGGCAGCACGGGCCGCTGTCCCGATCATCGGAGCAGCCGCCGCAACGGCAGCAATTTTAAGGGTGTCTCGTCGTGATGTGCGGGGCATGGTGGTCCTCTTTCGTTTGCGTTGCAGGTTTTGCTTGTTACTCAAAATTGAGGATAGATCGCTCTGCTGCCCTGAATCAACGTTGGTCGGAGGCGGCAGTCCGTTTAGGACAATATTCACCATGAATCCAACGCAGCGGGTAGCACAATGTCTAGCCTCGGTTCATGTTGATGATCCGACTGGACAAGAATTTAATCCATGACTGAATGAAGGGATCGGTCTTCGACAGTTTCTCTTGAATGGTTTATTGACTGATGACCAGCAATTCACAACCCTCTTTCGTGACTGCATTGGCGGTTCGTATGGAGTTATTGAGCAGGGCCATTTCACCGAATAATTCGCCTTCCTGAAGGGATGCAAACGTCTTGAGTTTACCATCAGCCCCTTTTCCCAATATGTCGACCTGACCTTTAAGAACAACAAACGCGTCGGAACCTTTGTCGCCCTTACGGAAGATAACGGAATCCGGTTTGAAGGTTTTGCGGTTAAGAACTTTCTGAGAGGGATCTCTGATCTGAAATCCCTGGGTATCGTCTTCCTTCGACATTAAAGACGCCCCGCCCTGCCCGTTAGGCTGAAGTGCAAACTTAAATCAGAAGCGCTTACTAAACACGTCCTATTTAAGACCCAAAGCTGGCCTGAGACGAACGGCCAGTCCACTGCCTGCAAACGCGGCTGCAAACCACAGCCAACCATGCATACTCGTGGAACTGATACCACCGAAATAAGCGCCGATGTTGCAACCAAAGGCGATACGGGCGCCATAGCCTAACAGCAGACCACCGATGATGGACGCAGCCACCGACTTCCACGGCAAACGAAAGGATGGCGCAAACCGGTGAGCCAAACTCGCTGCGATCAGGGCTCCGAGTATAATGCCGAAGTTCATCACCGAGGTGATGTCCGCTAATACGCTCCTGTTCAAAGAGTCCGCCGTCCCTGGCCGCTGCCAGTATGCCCAGCCGATGACATCGATACCTATGGCGCCGGCGAATTTTGCACCCCAAAGTGCAAAAGCGGAGGACACACCCCAAGGGCGGCCGGCCAATACCAACGTTGCAATATTGACCGCCGCAAGAGCCAAGGCACCGGCCAACAAAGGCCAAGATCCACGCAATAGAGAAAACGACTGAGGTTCGGTCGATGTGTTGACACCGAAACGACGCCTCTCGTACCAGGTACTACTCAGCCACACCAAGGCAAACAACAGTAAGCTAAGAACAATCCCTCCCGTCACCCCAAAACTTTGCGATAGAGAAAATGGAGCGAACCCAGGAGCATCGCGCCACAGGTGCCATTGCCAAGTACCGATTACGGAGCCGGCGACAAAAGCTGCCAATGTGATCAGCATTCGCACGTTACCACCACCGGCGGTGAACAATGTGCCCGACGCGCATCCACCACCTAACTGCATACCTATACCGAACATGAATGCCCCACAGAGAACCGCCAGGTTCACCGGCGCCACTGATCCGCGCAGAGGTGTCCCTAAAACCTCGCCTTGGGCAATGAGTGGGGTAAATACCAGCACAGTGACGCCCAGCATGACCATCTGGGCCCGCAGACCATCGCCCCGGCCGGTCTGAATTGCTTCGCGCCACGCCGAGTTAAAACCAAAGGCGGCATGATAGAGACCCACGCCTGCTGCAACGCCAACTCCAAACAGAGCTCCCTGGCGCCAACCATACGCGACGATCAGATATAGAAACATGAGAGCGCTTATAACAGCGCCGACGGCGACAATGCGTCCATAGCGAGACATGCCATGTCTCCCTAATTGGTTTCAAGACGCTTCAATTATACGGCTGATGTTTGAATATTCGATAGTGGGCTGGCCGATATGGGCGTAACTGGGTGTTGGGCAAAATTATAGTTTTCGCCAATGCACACTTTACGACTTTGCATGGTGAGCGAATTGTAATGTCCAGATTTGTGAGATATGCACCTGAACTAAGTGTCCGCACCCGAGCCTCAATTTGGAAAGCGAGCAGGCTTAAGCCAATTTACTCCGATAATGTTCTATTATTTAATGGGAACCATGTGGTGGCGGCCGGAGAGTCGCTCAAGAGGCGCTTGATCGATAATTCCTGGGGGATAAAACCGTGACGATCTTCGACAGGGCAAAAAAGAACGGAGGCCTGACCCAAGTATTTTTCACCTGTGTTGTCGCAGCGGTGTCGTTGCTCTTGGTTTTTACGGCGGTACCAAAACAGTCCCTTGCTCATTCGGGCACTGACGCTTCAGGCATCAGGATCGTTGTCATCGGCGCCACGGCGCGTACCGCCGATGAAATGATTCCCCAAGCGTTGTGGCGCGGTCATGAAGTGGTAGCTGTCGCGCGACGGCCCTATCGCGTACGATTTGCAGAGCATCCGCGCCTCACCATCCTTAAGGGCGACGTCTACGACCAGGCTTCGATCGAAGCCGCGCTGTCCGGCCAAAGTAATGAGGTGGTGATCTCGGTGTATGGCCCTTCCGTCGATCCGACGATCGAAGTGCCTGAAACAGATCTCATGTCTCAAGGCACGACCAACATCATCAACGCGATGAAAAAGAAGGGTAATACCAGGCTGATGGTAACCACCTCCATGGCGGCGCCGCGGGTAGCAGAAAAGGGCTACAAGGCCGATACGCCCAAGCCGCCCGACATAACGCCGCAATCAGGATTGTGGGACTACAACTTGCGCGGCCCTTACAACGACATGTTGAAGATGGAAGGGATCACCAAGCAATCGGGGTTGCAGTACATCATTTTGCGGCCGGGACAATTATTGATAGAGCCGCCGCGCGGGGGTGTACAAATTTCCGTCGATGACGAACCAGTACCGCGGCGGCGGGTGATCATGTACACCGACTTCGCTGCGTGGATTCTCGATCAGGTGGAGTCTGACGCCTATATCGGCAAGACGGTCAGCGTTTACTCCAGCACCCCCATGAGCGAAGTGGAAGGCGTCGATTTCGAGAGCGCTGTCCGATACTTGAAGGCGCGCAAAGCCCAAGTCGATGCCGACCTCGCAGCCGACGCGGCGCGCCAACAGAACCAGTAACGGTGTGTGGCCCTACGATTGTGCGCAACAACTTTTCACTGCATTTGGAATCTGCGGCGGTGAGAGCGTAGACGCAGAATTTATTGGGGAAGCAGGGACCAATAACGCAGCACCCAGTCTTGATCGGGAATTGGCGGACCCGGCAGGATTCGAACCTGCAACATCTCGCTTAGAAGGCGAGTGCTCTATCCAGTTGAGCTACGGGTCCTTTAAGCGCGCCGGCCAGGCGTCACGCTGACGGCTTATACGCAAAGTTGTCGGCATAGGCTTTAGGTTTGACGACCCGTTCACGCGGATCTTGCACCCGGTACGTCAGCCCTCGGCGTTTGGCATAGGCGACAGCATCTTCCTTGCTGGGAAAACGCATCTTCAACTGACGCCGCGTGTCATGGGAGCCGGACCAGCCCATCAAAGGATCGGATCTCAATGCGTCACTGGGCTCAAACTCCAACACCCATTTTTCGGTGTTTGACCGTCCCGACTGCATCGCCGTCTTGGCTGGTTTGTAGATCCGGACTTTTGCCGTCATCGTTTTGCCCTCACCCTGCTCGGCCTCGCTATTTCAGCTCCATCATAGACCCTTAAAGTGGTCGGGGAGACTGGATTCGAACCAGCGACCCTCTGCTCCCAAAGCAGATGCGCTACCAGGCTGCGCCACTCCCCGCTTAAGTTGGCTCACGGCGATATCTACGGGCCGAACGTCCATTTGGCAAGCCTCGGCGGCCGCGTTGACCGCGTCCACCAAAGCCTTCAAAGTCAAAGGCAAATGCGGCTTTGCGGGAGTATCGAAGATGACCCTGACACGACGGCACGTTCTAGCCGGTTCGGTTTCGCTGACGGCTCTCGGGACCATCAGGGTAAGACCCTCCCGCGCAGACGGCCACATCCGAACCTGGCGCCAATATGCCACGGGCGGCTGGGGTCAGGTTCACTTCCGCATGGCCGAGCCGGCGTCCGGACCAGGGAACAAGACCCCCCTCGTCTGCTTGCACCAAAGTCCGACCTCGAGTGTGTACTACAAAGAGTTTCAAGCAGTGATGGCTGAGGACCGCTTGGTCTTGGCACCGGATACGCCGGGATACGGCAGCTCAACCGCGCCGTCGTCCCAGCCGGATATGGAAGACTACGGCACGGCGTTGGTCGAATCCCTGACGGATCTAGGCTACGGGCCGGGCGGAAACGGGGCCGTCGACCTCATGGGATTTCACACCGGCAATTTCGTCGGCATGGAAATCGCCCGGCAAGCACCGAACCTGGTACGCAAGATGGTTATGCCAGGCATCCCCTACTACATCGCTGATGAACGGGAGGCCAGACGCGAGCTATTTGGCCAACCCCGACCATACTTTACCGATCCCGACTACATGCGGCGTTCTTATACGCAATCCGTCTATGACCGCGACGGTCCGTTGTCGAAAGACCGGTATCTTGAACTTTTCGTTTCCCGATTGCGTGCTGGAACTAAGTCTCATTTCGGTTTTAACGCCGTGTTCCGCTACAACCCGGACCCTGTGCTCAAAGCGATCCCCCACCCTGTGCTGCTCCCGATCCTCAACGAAACCTTGGCCGAGCCGACACGGCAGGCCGGCACGATGATTGAAAATGTGACGGTTGTAGAAATGATGGAGCTGGACAGCACAACTGCCTGGTTCACGGCACCAGAACGCCTTGCAACCGTTATGCGCTCTTTCCTGGACGACGCATAGGGAGGGCGCCATGACAGGACATACTGAAGTCAACATTTGGCGTCACTATGCCAACAGCCGGCACGGCCAGGTGCACATGCTCTCTGCCAAACCGGTGAATCCTGACGGACCGTTGAAGACCCCACTCATCTGTCTGCACCAAAGCCCCATGTCCGGCGATGTCTATGAAGATTTCCTGCCGGTGATTGCAACCGACCGCGTTGTCCACTGCCCCGACACGCCAGGGTTTGGCGCCTCCGACCATCCGCCGGGCAAGCCGGCCATCGCCGACTTTGGCATCGGCGTCACTGATGCTTTGGCAGACTTAGGCTATGGCGTCGAAAATCAAGTCGACTTGTTCGGTTTTCACACCGGCTCCATGGTATCGACGGAACTGACCCGGGCTCGGCCCGACTTGGTCAGGAAAGTAATCCTCATTGGCTTCCCCTATTACCCGGCCGAAGAACGTCCGGCGATGGAACAGTTCTTTGTCACGCCCTATGACTTCTTCACCAACCCTGACTACGTGCCGGACATGTATGAACGGATGGTATTGGCGGAGGGAAGCACCCTGTCGAACGAACTTCGGCTTGCCAACTTCACCGGCCGCATGCGTGCCGGACCCCGTGGTCAGTATGGTCCAGACGCGGTGTGGAGTTATGACGCCGACGAAGGATTGTCTGCCCTCGCCGCCACCGGCAAGCCAGTGATGTTTCTGAATTACCAAGAAGTGCTTTCCGAGCCGCACCGGCATGCCCATCGCTTGTTTTTTTCCGATACACCGTTGGTCGAGTTGTTGCACCTCCCTGCGATCGGCTTCCATGCTGAGTACGCCCCGACCGGTCCCCAAGATACGGCAGACGCCATCCGGCCGTTTCTCGATGGATAAGGTCTCTCCATGAGCACACCGGCTGGGGGACCGCTGAAAGGATTGCGCGTGCTCGACTGTGGCACGGCCGTGGTCGGACCGTGGGCGGCGACCCTGCTGGCCTTTCTCGGCGCCGATGTGATCAAAGTGGAACGGCCATCCGGCGAGATCACCCGGCTGGCGCGGCCGCATCAGAACGGCTGGTCGACGGCGTACGTTGTCGCCAACCTGTGCAAGCGGTCCATCGAGCTGGACTTCAAGGACCCGGCCAACAAAAAGTCCATTGACCGGCTGCTCAGCCAGGCGGATGTGGTTATCGAAAACTATCGCCCGGGCGTGGCCGACCGGATCGGCATCGGCTACGCACAAGCCGCGTCCCTCAATCCGGCCGTGGCGTACGGATCCAGTTCGGGCTGGGGAGATGTCGGTCCCATGCGCGACATGTCCGCAGTAGATTCCCATCTGCAAGCCTTCAGTGGGTTTGCTTCCCTCAATGGATCACCGGACGGCCCGCCGGAAATGCTGCGCTATACCCACATCGACCCCAGTGGCGGGACGTTTCTCGCCGCCGGTCTCATGCTGGGATTGATTGGAAAACAGCGCTTTGGTCATGGTGCCCATATCGTCACCAGTCATTTGGCTATGACGCTGGCCATGCAAACCACCCGGATCGCGGAAACGTTGAATACGGGCAAGCCTGTGCCGCGGCTAGGATCGGCCTGCACGTCCAGCGCCCCCAACCAATGTTTTCAAACCCAAGACGGTTCCTACATCGCGCTCGGCGTCCAATCGGACAAACAATGGAACGCTTTGTGTAAGGTCATCGGCGATGACGATCTCGCCAACGATGAACAATTCAAGATCAACGACAAAAGAGTTGCCAACCGGGACAGTCTGTCAGAGATCATCGGTGAGAAAATTGGAAATAGGCCCGCGCAATGGTGGCTGACAAAGCTGGCGGGAGCGGGCGTGCCGGCGAGCTTGTTGTTGAACGGCGCGGCAGTCATGACTCACCGCCATTTTTGGGAAAACGATTATTTGATCGAGATCTCTCCACCACATACCGGACCGATGACCGTCGCCGGCCTGCCCTGGCGATTCTCTAAGACACCGGCCTCCATGGACAAACCCACACCCGTTCCGGGCAGCGACACAAAAGCCGTTTGCAAAACCGGTTTTGGTGACGAAGCGCCTGTTGCACCGACGGCAACACCCCAGAGCGATGACACGCCGCCACTCAAGGGAATGAATATCATCGAGTTGTGCCAAGGCATCGCTGGTCCGCACATTGGCTTGTTTTTGGCAGAAGCCGGCGCCACGGTCACTAAAATCGAACCTCCTGACGGTGATTGGACAAAAGGGCTCGTGCCGGCGTCCTCGTCGGGAACGAGTTGCGTTTATGAAGCTCTCAACCGCACCAAACACTGTATCCCGTTGGATGTGGTCGACCCCAGCGATAACCATTCCATTGCCGAGCGTTTGTCCGATGCTGACGTCATTCTGACGGATTGGTGCCCCGACCAGGATGATGCTCTTTCCGCGCTCGTGCGGGATGCGGATCATGGCAACAAAGTTATCCTTTGTCTGTCTGATTATGGAGAGAAAGGCCCTCTGGCAGGACATCCGGCAAGCGAGCTCACACTGCAGGCCATGACGGGATACTTGAACATTCTCGGCACCATTGATGGTGCTCCTATTCGCGCTGGTGCTGACCTCGCCGAAAGTGCCGCAACAAGCATGGGCCTGCTCGGCATTCTGGCGGCTCTTTATCACCGCGAACGAACGGGAGACGGTCAGACGGTCTCTGTAAGCCGTCTGGGCGCTCTGATGTCGCTGCGTTCGCTGCAATGGGCGGCCATCTCAAATCCCGATGAATGGCTGGGCCCGTCCTATTGTCTGGCGGAAACCGATCCGCCCCGCCATGGCTACCGCACTCAAGACAAAAACGTCTTTGTTTCCATGATGAATCTGCGGGACGACAAGCAATTCACGTCCATGCTTGAAGAACTCGGCATGATGAACGATGTTAAAGACGACAAGAAATTTCTCGAAGAAGGCCGTACCACCATCGGCATGGGATTTTTAAGCGGGACCTATCATGACCTGTGGGAGCGCCATCTCATGCGGCTGCCCTCAAAAGACGTGCTCGATATCTTCAACCGCAACGGCGCAACAGCCGTGGATTTTCCGGAACTGGATGAATTGACGGACCACCCGCAAGTATCGGCACTCGAACTTGTCAAAGAATTTGACGGGCGCCGGTTTTTGCGCGCTCCGTGGCGCAGCTGGTGGACGTATCCGGAAACCTTTTTGTCCACCAATGTCGAACCTGAAACCACAACAACAAAGACAGCGCACGGATGAACGATGGATTTTGATCTCCCCGAAGAAACGCGCATGCTGCAAGATACCGTCCGGCGGTTCGTCGATGCGGAACTGATACCGCTGGAAACTTCCCTGCCCGATCGGCCAAATTCTTTTGAACTTCCTGATGACGTTCGCAAACCCTTAGAGCAGAAAATCCGCGACCTCGGGTTGTGGGCTATGAATGCGCCCGCAGAAGTAGGTGGCGCTGGATTGGGCTTGTTGGATCATTGCGTCGTCATGGAAGAGGCTTACCGGTGCACGGCAGGACAATGTTTGTGGTCCTCCCTGTTCTTTCCTGTGCTCTACAACCTTGGAACACCGAAGCAGAAAGAAAAGTATTTGATCCCATCGGTGCGTGGCGACTTTCACGGCGCCTCCGCCTTCAGCGAACCGGGCGCCGCCGGTGACTTGGCAGGCATTCAAACGTCGGCAGAGAAAATTGACAATGGCTGGCGTCTGAACGGCACAAAATGTTGGATTAGCCATGCCAAGACGGCGCGGTATGTTCTTGTTCTCACAAGACTCAAGGGTACGCAGCGGCACGATGGTATGACCTGGTTCATCGTCGACGCGGATACCAAAGGATTTTCCGTCGGCCGGGAACAGAAAATGATTCACGGCCAATCCACCTACGAATTATTTTTCGAAGATTGCGAAGTATCTGACAGTCAGCTCTTGGGCGAACCCGGCCAAGGCTGGGGGGCCGGCGAGTCGGCGCTTTATCGGGGAAGGGTAATGATTGCCGCACGTGCCATCGGCATTGCCCAACGCTGTTATGAATTGATGACCGAATACGCCAAGGTACGTCACACCTTCGGCAAGCCCCTCTCCTCCCGCCAAGCCATCCAATGGATGATTGCGGATTCAGCCATGGATCTTCATGCCTCGCGGCTGATGGTTTACGACGCGGCCTGGCGTGCTCAAAACGGAGAAGAAGTGCGCAATCAGATGGCCATGATCAAAGCGTTCACGTCAGAAATGGCAGGGCGTGTGGTGGACCGGGCCGTGCAGGTGCATGGGGCGGCTGGGTTGTCCGACGAAACCATTTTGGAGCGTTGCTACCGGGATGTCCGGCCTATGCGTATCTATGAGGGATCGTCCGAAGCCATGCGCAGCGTCATCGCCCGCAATGTTTTGCAGACCGGGCGCAACCGATAACCGGACTCAGTCTGAGAGCTCGATTAGTTCGTAGGCGACCCCGACCGGTCGCACTTGGATATTTTCGATCCGGTTTGAATAGCCGATGACGCTGCCGTATTCGATGAGATTGATCGCCGGCGCCAGGGTCTGCATGTCAGCCATAACGGTTTTGAGTTTGCGTTCCCGGCTCTCAGGGTCCATGTCCCGATTGCTATCTTCAATATGCGCGGCGATGGTTTCATCACAGAAGAAGGGATTGACCTTGAGGCAAGAAAAGTCTCTCAGTGCGCGGCCGGTGTCGTTGTAAGGCGCGTTGTTCCAAAGGATGGAAAATCCATCCACGTCTCCCCATTCCCCTGTGAAATACTTACGCGTCCGTTCGGGATAGGTGGTGGTGCGGAGATCGACCCGGATACCGACGGCGGCCAGGTCCTGCGCAGCCTGTTGGTAAATCAAAGAATCCGACGGCCCCATGCCGACCAGGACTTCGATGATCAGATCAAAGCCGTTTTCATAGCCGGCGTCTCGCAATAGGACTCTTGCCCGCTCTGGATCAAACGCGTAAGGCGTGATTTCGGGATTGAAACCCACATTGGCGGGCGCGGCCCCTTGAGACGCCGCCGGGAACATACCGCCCAGAATAAATTCGACGATGGCATCCCGGTTGACAGCATAGTTCATGGCCTGCCGGACACGCCGGTCGTTAAGGGGAGAGTCCTCTTTTAGAGCATTGGGCAAACCGATGGCCATGATCTGATTGCCGTAGTGGATTTTAACCCGGTGGCCCTCTCTTTCGATGATCGGGCCGTCTTCCGGTGTCAGTCCGAGAGCCAAGTCGATTTGATCGGCGATCAACGCCTGGGTCCGGGCAATGGAATCTTTCAGTGTAAAGATGTTGAGGCTTTGAAAGCTGGGGCTCGCACGCCATGACTGGTCAAAGGCAGAAAAAGCAACCGCGCCGCCCCGGTTCCAGGAGTCCAACATGAACGGTCCCGAACCGATGGGCGCTCGGGCGTACTCATCCGGCCCGATCTCCTGCCAGCGGTCAAAGTCGACAAGGCGCAACAGGCTCATGCGTTTGGCCAAAAGTGGATCGGGCTGTCGTGTTCGGATTTCCACTATCTGCCCATCCAGAGCTCGAGCCTGTTCTATTGATCGCATCTCCGTGGCGATGGGATAAGCCGCATTCTCAGGCGCAATCAGATAATTGATGTTGGCGGCGATGCCTTCGGCGGTGACCGGCGTTCCAGTTTGAAAAGTTGCGCCTTCCCGTAAATGAAACCGCCAAACCAAACCGCCGTCGTTTTCCCAGGAAACAGCCAGAGCCGGCTGCAATGTTCCGTCGGGATCAATTCTGGCTAAGCCGTCATAGATAAAACCAAGGATAGAGCCCGGTGTTACTCCAATGGCGGCGTAGGGGTTACCGAGATTGGCGGGCAATTCCGTTCCGCCGACGTTGAGAACTTGGGTCTGACCTCTCGAATCCAATCCAGTAGCAAGGGCGCCAATCAAAACGGCACCAAAAGCAATTACTCTCCGCGAACTTTTTGAGTTCATACCATTCTAAGTCATCGGGAGTTAGTCATTGCGTTGCGACGGCGCCAAATCTCTGGCGACGCGGAAGCCAAAGATGTGGGACGCCAGATTTTCGGGGTCCCGTCCGCGAAAAGCCGGGCGGTGGCGGGATATGCGGGAGAACCAGCTTCCACCCTTCACGCTCCGTCTTTCACAATGGCCGTTCACCTGGGTCGGTCGTTCATCGACCGCGTCTTCCGGGTAATAAACCAGTGAGCAGTCTTCATTCCACTCCCATACGTTGCCCGTCATGTCATGAATCCCGAAAACGTTCGGCGGAAAAGAACCAACCGGGGCGACGCGGGCAAAACCATCGTCGCATTGGACGACGTCCCACGTCCCATATTCTTGGGCGTAGGGCGACGTCTTGCCCTGACGGTCAAACACATTGCCGTGGGTGCAGGCTTGATCAGGATCTTCTCCCCACGGCCAGCGGGTCTGGGATCCTGCACGGGCGACATATTCCCATTCCGCTTCCGAAGGCAGGCGATAGCGAGCGCCCGTCTTACCACTGAGCCACACGGTGTAGGCCTTGGCGTCATACCAGGAGACGCAGACCACGGGTTCGTTAGGCTCCGGGGACCGGCCGTAGTCGGGATCAGTCCAATCCCCGCCAAACATGACCACCTCGCCCCGCCATTTGGTGCACGCCTGGGACGGCCGGTATCCGGTTTCTTCGATAAACGCCTCGAACTGCGCGTTGGTGACTTCCGTGCGACCTAAGCCGAAGGCAAAACGAATGGAGCGCTCATGCACGGGCGATTCAGGGCGAATGGAATCGAAGATGGGCTCTCCCTCCTCCGAGCCCATAGTGAATGTTCCCGGTGGAATGACCACCATTTCGGGACAGACGTCGCAGTCCGAGAATGTCTCTCCTGTTTGGGTTTGGGCTACTGCAAGTGACACCAAACCTGTAAGACCGATCAAAAAGGCCAACATGTTTACGGGGGAGGACAACAACAGCTCCTCATTCTTTGGGTTACATGGCCAATCGTAGCCAATGGGTGGGAGACTATCCACCAGCTATCGTATTGACAGAGCGTACGCTTTGGTTCAATGCGGCATCTTTATTTTTCACTCGAGAAGTCACCACCATGTCAGCATCTTCCATGGGATTAAGCGACGCCGTTCTTGCCTATTTGCGGCGCGTGGGCATGCGCGAGGACGACGATCAACGTGCTCTACGCGAGGCGACACTCTCCGATCCCGCCTCCAGCAACGTCGCCCGGATGCAAATTTCACCTGAGCAGGGTCAGTTTATGACTTTGCTGATCGAAATGTTGGGTGCGAAGCGGTGTCTTGAAGTTGGTGTGTTCACCGGCTACAGCGCCATGACCGTGGCCAAAGCCATGGGTCCGGAGGGGCGTGTGGTTGCGCTGGATGTTAGCGAAAAATTCACATCAATCGCGAGAAAACACTGGCAGAAAGCCGGCGTGGCCGAACAATTCGATCTGCGTCTGGCACCTGCAGTGGACTCATTGAACGCCATGATCAAAGCGGGCGAACAAAACACCTTCGACTTCGCTTTCATCGACGCCGATAAGGAGAACTACCTGAATTACTACGAGGCAGCGCTAGAGCTTGTGCGGCCGGGCGGCGTCATTGCCATCGATAACGTACTATGGGGCGGCAGCGTGGCAGACGAGACAGACCAGAGCGACAATACGGTGGCCATCCGGTCGCTCAACGACGCTTTGTCTAAAGACGAGCGGGTTACGGTGAGCATGGTCCCCATTGGAGATGGACTGACGTTGGCGCGGAAAAGGTGATCAATTGCCGGCTGTCCTATCGACTGGCACCAGCTCAATGATCCGGCCCCCGGAATCATGCTCGAGAAGCGCGTAGAGTTCACCGTTGGGGCCCACTTCTACATCCCGGAAACGGGCGAGGTCTTCGATCAGCGTTTCGCGCCCGACCACCCGGCCCTCTTCCATGTTGAAGCGGACGAGATCGGACGCCCGCAGCGTGCCGGCGATGATGTCCCCTTGCCACGCAGGGAACTTTGCGCCTTCGTAAAAGACAAAACTGGAGATGGCCGGCGCCGGAGTCAGGTCGACCACCGGCTGGGTGATGTCGGCAATGTCAAACGCGATACCCAGAACCTCTCCAAACGCCACTGGCGTGCCGTCGTAGTTCACCCCTTTTGAGGTCAATGGCCAGCCGTAGTTGAGCCCCGGTTCGATAATATTGAACTCATCGCCGCCGCGCGGACCCATTTCGCTGCTCCACAACTGGCCGAGCTCGGTGTTGTATTCCAATCCCTGGGGATTGCGGTGGCCATAGGTCCACATGGCCGGTTCTGCATCCGGCGTTGTAAGGAACGGGTTGTCGTCGGGAAGACGACCGTCATCGTTCAGGCGCATGATCTTGCCGTAGGGCGTGTCCAGATCCTGAATGCCCAAATGCTCCAACGGCCCTTTGATGCCGATGCTGAAATAAACGTAGCCCTCGCCGTCAAAGGTGATGCGTCCACCGGCGGCGATCTCCGGCATGATGGTGTAGTACCTGTGGTCTGCCTGCCAGAGCACCTCCTCGTCCGCCCAGGCGCCGTCGCGGATGCGGCCACGGACCAGTTTGTTCATGGAGACGTCCTGGCCCGACTGCCGGCTCAAGTCATTGCAACCGGAACAACGGTCGCCGTAATGGATATAAATCCAGCCGTTATTTTCATAATCGGGGTGCAACGCCACCTCCATCAACCAGCCGAGACCCATGGGCTGGCCGACGAAGTTGAAGGAGTCTGCATAGGCTTTCGGTGCGTTGCGGATAAAGTCCGATTTGGCGCCGTCTTGGGAGACAATGCTGAGGCCGAGCCGTTTTTCGGTAAGCAAGATGCGTCCATCGGGCAATGGCGCGATCGAAAACGGCAGCGGGTCTAGGTCGTCGATCACCGTGCGGATTTCGAAGTCGTGATGATCGCTCTTAATGATGCCGGACGGAATTTCGAGAGGCGCGTTGTAGCGAAAGTCGCGTAGGTTTGTGCCTTGCCGCTGTTCTAGAACGAATATGGCCAGCGCCTTGATTTGCTCATCGGTCAACGCCGGTGAAAAGCCGGGCATATTGCGCTCAGGAAATCCTTCGGCCGTGCTTTTGGCGATGGCCTCTAGGGAATTGCCGTGCAGCAAATCGCCACCGACAAGCGCCGTGCCTTGCGGTGCACCCTGCAAGGACCCGCCGTGACAGACGGCACATTCGTCTTGATAGAGCTTGGCGACGACATCTTCAGGGGCTGGGATATTGAGGTCTCTCAGATTGACGATCCCTTCAACGCCTTCGGGTTGTGCGAGCACTTGTTGCCCCTCAACGAGGCTCAGAGAGACCACCAAACAAATAAGGGAGATGCGGTTCACGAATTATGATTGCCGAAAATTTCGTGACGAACACGATCACCGGATTTGATGCCAAGGCGTTGGACTGTTCCTGCCGGTAACTCCAACACCGACCGCACCCGTACCCGCGACGAAAGAGATTTTTCCGAATGGGGCGTGGTGTTTTCGATGATGGTCATCACCTCCCCGTCCTTGCTGATAAACAGCATGTCGAGGGGAATGAAGGTGTTGCGCATCCACATGCTGATCATGCGATCGCGCTTGAAATCGAACAGCATGCCCCGGTCCGGGGCGAGTTCGGCGCGATGCATGAGGCCGGTGGACCGCTCCCGGTCCGACGCCGCCACTTCAAACTGAAACGGATGCTCCGTCTCGCCGATGACAATGGCGCCGGGCTCGAGAGCGAGCTTCTGCGCTTTTCTGGGATCAAAGGGCTCATAGGGCCGCCAGCCCTGTGCCGTCGCGGACACAGAAGCGAAGGCAAGCCCGATGACGAGCGCGAGGCTAAAAAGTCGGCGAGGAAGGACCATGGCCCGACTTTACATCAGGACTTACATCAGGAAAAAGTCAGCCACCAAATAAACGGCCAGGAGCACGATCGCCCAGAAGGCCATGCGACCGGTCGGCATGGTGCGGGCAAGGATGCCTTCAGGGCCGTGGCGGTGATGAATGGCATCGACGGTGGCGTTTGCGCCGTCGGAGAAGTCCTTAATAATGCTGTCGCGGGCCAGGCCTGCGTCATGCACGAAGATCACCATCAGCTTGCGGCCCCAGACCCTATAGAGCCAGTCGAAATCGATGGTCAGGGTCTTCATCAACTTCCAGCCGTAGTACTTGAGGAACAGGAAGAAGGCCGCACCGGAGAACAAGAGCAGCTGGAACTGTGTGACCACGTGATCCGGCGTATAGGGCGCGTAATCCTGCGGGAATGGTAATAGCTGGTAGAACGCCTGCGGCATCAAACCGATGCCGATGCACAGCACGGCAAAGAACACCATGGCGACGCGCATGTGGATGGGCGGCTCGGGCGGCCGTTGACCGGAGTCCTTACCGAAGAAGACGAAGTACTGCAGCTTGATGCCGACATCGAGGAACACGCCCGCGGTCCCGGCAGCGAGCAGGAACCAGACCCAATACAGTCCTTGAAGATAGGCAGCCTCGGACATCATCGCCTTGGCAACAAAACCGGAGGTAAACGGAAACGCGGAGATCGACAGCCCGCCGATGATGCAGCAAATGGCCGTCAACGGCATGGTGCGGAACAGGCCGCCGTATTCAGTAAATTTGCGCTTACCGGTGACATAGAACACGGAGCCCGTCGCCATGATCAGCAACGCTTTATAAATGATGTGGGCAAAAGCGTGGGCGACAGCGCCGTTCACCGCCAGCTCGGTGCCAATACCGATGCCAGTGACCATGAACCCGACCTGGTTGACGATCGAATACCCCAGCATCTTGCGGGCGTTGTTTTCGCAGAGCCCATAGATGATGCCATAGAAGATCATGAAAATGCCGATGAAGATCAGCACTTCGGCGCCCGGGAAACCACGCGCCAGCACGTACACCGCTGTCTTGGTGGTGAAGGCCGAGAGGAACACCATCCCTGAATAGGACGCTTCCGGATAGGAGTCGGGCACCCAGGCGGAAAACGGCGGCGCACCGGTGTTGAGAATGAACCCGGCAAGAATGAGCGCCCGCGGCAGGGTATCCGGCATCATGGACGTGAAAGCGATGGACCCGGTTGCCGCCACTTCGCCGGCGATTCCGGCCATCAGCACCACACCACCCAGCAAGTGGACCATCATGTAACGCATGCCGGCGGCGCGGGAACTCTCGGTCCCGGAGGAAAAGATCACCGTCGACGAAGCAAGCGCCATCATCTCCCAGAAGATAAAGACGGTGATGAGGTCGCCAGCGAAAACAACGCCGAGAGAGAAAGAGATGTAGATATTGGCAGCAAAAAGCTCGAGCACCCGCTCCTGCTTCAACGCATAGAGGTTGCCGGCCAAAGCCATGATGGCGAAGACCGTGGCAAACAGACGGCTGAGCTTGTCGGCCTTAAAGGGCTCAAGCTGCCACTCCATGAACGGCACGGCGATGATCACCCCATCGGGGGTCATCCACACCAGCACCAGCGAAATAATGGGTGCGGCCAGCAAAATGACGCTGCGCAGAGTGCCTTCGAAGCGGAGCAGCAGGAAGGCGCCGATGAGGATCGGCACCGACGGGTGAAGCAGAAGACTACTGGTCATAGTAGGTATCCTTCCGCTTCAGAATTTTCTTCCATCCCTTGGAGAAGACGATAGAAACGAAACCGATGAGCAACCCAAACCAAGCATGGAAGCCGAACGTGAACATGAACCCTTCGTGATGATGGGTGACGAACAGTTCAGCGACAACGATGATGGCCAGCACAACGGCAAGTCCGGTCCAAAGGCGTTTAGGTGTGTCTGGATGATCCAGCCAATGGGTCTCGCCGCTCTGTGCGGATTGTGTTTGAACAGGAGGTGTTGGGGTTTGCTCTGTCATAGGGTTTGCCCCACCAATGCTTTGGCCAGTGCCAATGGCACTTCCGGCATAAGGAACAGCACCAGCGTTCCCAAAGCCGTCAAGCTGACCGCCAGAACCACCGGCCAGGACGCTTCGCCATGCTCATGGTCCGGTTTAACGTCTTCGTCTTTGAGAAACGCCCGGTAGATAATAGGCACGAAATATCCGGTATTCAGTAGCGTGCTGACAAAAATGACAAACAGGACAAACCAGTCCTTGATGTCCATAGCCGCAGAGAGGATGTACCACTTGCCGAGGAAGCCAGCCGTCGGCGGCACCCCGATCATGCTCAATGCGCCGATCGTGAAAGCGGCCATGGTCCACGGCATTCGCTTGCCAATACCGTTTAATTGACTCACTTCCGTTTTGTGAGCGGCGGTGTATATGGACCCGGCGGCGAAGAACAGGGTGATTTTGCCGAAGGCGTGGGCGGTGATGTGCATGGCTGCACCGATGATGGCCAGTGGTGTCGCCATGGCGGCCGCTAACACCACGTAGGACAACTGACTGACCGTGGAATAGGCCAGCCGGCGTTTCAGGTTGTCCTGCCCAAGCGCGATGATGGAGGCGACCAAAACAGTGAAGCCCGCGGCATAGACCACCCATCCCAGAACATCCGCGTCGTTGAACAGGTCGATACCAAAGACGTAGACGATCACTTTAACGACGGTGAACACGCCCGCTTTGACGACGGCGACGGCATGGAGCAATGCGCTGACCGGCGTCGGTGCCACCATGGCCGCAGGCAGCCAGCGGTGGACGGGCATTACGGCCGCCTTGCCGATACCGTAGATAAAGGCAACGCCCAACGCGCCAATGACAATCGGGTCTTCGTCTGCCGGAATGATTCCACCGGCGCGGAAATCCCCCGTTCCGGCGACCACATAAGTACCGATGACAGCGGGCAGCAAGAAAACCACGGACGTGGTCAGCAGAATACCCAGATACATCCGTCCGCCTGCTTTGGCGTCGTCATTGCCCTTGTGAGTAACGAGAGGATAGGTGGACAGGGTCAGAATTTCGTAGAACAGGAACAGCGTGAACAGATTGCCGGCAAAGGCGATGCCAATGGTGCTGGCAATGGCGATGGCGAAACAGGTGTAGAAGATCGTCTGATTTTTTTCGTTGTTGCCGCGCATATAACCGATGGAATAGATCGAGTTCACGATCCACAGGCTTGAGGCGATCATGGCAAAGATCATACCCATGGGCTCGACAACGAAGCGGACTTCCAAACCTGGAAGCACGGCCCAACCATCCGTTGACGGCCGGTCGCCCTGCATGACGCTAGGCATGATGATGAAAACCACCATGAACAACAGTGCCGCCGTGCCTAAGGTATAGCCCTCACGGACATTGGGTTTTTCACCGCTTGAGGCAATGAAGAATGTCCCAATGACTGGGATTAAGGACGCCGCGATGATGAAATCGGAAAGTTCCATCAGCGCACCCCTATCAGTGAACCAACCGCATCTTCGGCGGCGCCAACGGTAAAGGACGTATCAAAGCCGAGATAAATACAGGCGAGAATGAATACCCATGAGGTCATGATCATCGCCTTGGGCGCCTCTTGAAGCGGTGGAGCATCGGCTGGTCGCTCTCTAAAGAAAGCGATTTCAACGACCCGGCCCATATACACCAGCACCAGCAGCGAACTGAGCATCAAGAGAACCACCAGCCACCACCAGCCGTTCTCCAGCGCACCGACCGCCAAATACCATTTAGAGACAAATCCGACAGTGCCGGGCACCCCCAGCATGCTGAACCCGCCGAGGATGAAGGCAAACATCGTCAACGGCATGGCTTTGCCGATGCCGGCCATATCGGAAATGCGTACCGTTCCAATCTGCAGGGCGATCCCGCCGATCAACATAAACAAAGCGCCCTTCATCACCGCGTGATTGAAGATATGAACAAGGCTGCCTGTCAGGCCAGTGGCATTGGCGATGGCAATACCGAGGGTGATGTACCCGATCTGCGCCACGCTGGAGTAAGCCAGCATACGTTTGACGTTCTCTTGAAAAATGGCGGTAAAAGATCCTGCAAAAATGGCGAGGATCGAAAGCACCAAAATCATTTCGGGAATTGGCGTCTGTTCGATAGAAAATGCAAAGCCAAAGACCGAGTACAGGTAGCGCATCAATAGGTAAATGGACACCTTGGTTGCCGTTGCAGCAATAAAGGCGGTCGTCACGGAAGGCGCGAACGCATACGCATTGGGCAGCCAAAGGTGTAACGGGAACAACGCGACCTTGAGGGAGAGCCCAACGACGATGAACGCCATGCCAGCAATGGCAGCTGGCGTATCAAGAATTGGAACCAGGCGTTCCGACATATCAACGAGATTGAGCGTGCCTGTGATGGTATAGAGCAAGCCAACACCGATGACGTACATGGTGGCGCCAATGGTACCCATGATTAGATATTGATAGGCGGAAGCCAGTGCCCGGCGGTCGTGCCCAAGCGAGATAAGCGTGTACATGGAAAGAGATGAGATCTCCATGAACACAAAGGCATTAAAGGCATCACCGGTGACGACAATACCCATGAGCCCGCACAGACACAGCAGGTACATGGTGTAGTAAAAACCGCGAATTCCTTCTTTGATTTCGGTTTTCACACTTTGCCGGCCGTAAATGAGAACGGCGGTGGAAATCAATGAAACCAGAATAAGTAAATAAATGGAGAGCAGATCGACGCGATATTCAATGCCCACCGGCGGAGCCCAACCGCCCATTTTGTATGAGATAACCCCTGATTGACGGACCTCTTCCAGCATGCTCGCGGAGCCGAAGAACGAAAGGAAGGAGACCAACAAAGCGATAAGCCAGCAGAGATATTCCTTACGAACAATGCCGCAAATCGCAGATGCGATTAGCGGTACGGCAACGATGATCGCAGGAAACTGGTCAAGCATGGATCAGTCCCAGTCCTGACCATATATTTCGTCTTCTTCGATACTGCCGTAGGCTTCATTGATGCGAACGACGAGTGCTAGCCCAAGAGCCAGCGTGGCAACGCCAACGACAATCGCTGTCAGAATGAGGACGTGGGGCAGCGGATTGGCGTAAAGCTGGTTTTCCGCCCCTTCGATGATGATCGGCGCTGTCCCACCAATGATTTTTGCTGGCGAAATGTAAAGCAGATAAACGGACGTCTGGAAGATAGAGAGACCCACTAGTTTCTTAATCATGTTCGATCGGGACACAATGATGTAAAGCCCGGCCATGATGAGAAAGATCGTGATCCAGTGATTGATACCGCCAAGGAAGAATGCAAGATCGTTTAACCCCTCCATGCTGCCCTCCTCAGCGTCCGCGACCGGCAAACGTGTAGAAGATCAACAACAAGGTCGATGACACGGTCACCAGCACGCCCGCTTCAATCAACAAAATTCCTAAATGTTGGCCGTGAGCGGGATCATGGGAGTCGAGCATGTTGTAATCGAGGTAATTTCCGCCGAGCAGCCACGTCACCACACCCACGCCAGCGAAAATGATAATGCCCAGCGGGACCATGATTTCTAAAAGAACGGGAGGCACTATCCTCTGGGCTGCCCGCAGTCCAAAAATAAGCGCGTAAAGCACGAATGCAGCAGCGACGACAACGCCCGCTTGGAAACCGCCTCCGGGCCCAAAGTCGCCATGAAACTGCACGTAGAGGGCAAAGAGCAGTAGGAAGGGAATAAGGAGTTTAGAAACCACGCGCAAAACGAGATGCCGCCTCATGACTGGTTACCCTCCTCGCTTGCCTTGTTCTCCTCTCTCCGGCGGCGCCCTTTCAGCAGCATGAGAACACCGATACCTGCTGTGTAAATCACAGTCGCCTCTCCCAATGTGTCATAACCTCGATAGCTCGCTAGAACGGATGTCACGACATTGGGAACGGTCGTTTCGGGGATGGATCTTTCAAGGTATTCCGGACCCACGTGGCTATGAACTGGTGTGTTGGCCTGGCCATAGTCAGGCAAACCCCATGTGCCATATACCAACGCACCACCAACGAGCAGCGAGAGAATCAAAGGCAGCACATTTGAATGGCGCGCGGGCGCCTCATCAGTCGCAGTTAGATGAAGCGCAGATAACAGGAGCACCGTTGACACACCAGCACCGACAGCGGCTTCCGTCATCCCGACGTCGACGGCATCCATAGCAATGAGCAATGTCGCCATGAGAAAACTGTAGGCGCCGCCGAGAATGACCACCGCAAACAAGTTGCGCGCTCCAATGACTCCAAATGTCACCGCGGCAAGAAACAGAAGAAGACAGAGGTTGATAAAAAATTCCACGTCTTAGTGCCTTTCGCCTGTCCGGTCTTCCGATAGGATTGGCTTGACGTCCCGATGACGCATGGCACGAGCGATGGCATGACCGGCGACTGGACTGGTAAAAAACACCAGGACGAGAACGATTCCCAAACGCGCTGTGGTCAATGTCCACCCTGATTGCACCATCAAACCGATGAGGATCATGCCTACTCCAAGCGTGTCCACAACACTGGCTGCGTGGAGACGCGTGAAAGCGTCCGGCATGCGAAGTAATCCAAGAGCACCAGCAACACAGAAAAAACCGCCGCCAGCGAGCAGGAGCCAACTTATGAGGTCGATGGCAAAGTCCATGTTAATGCCCCGCCTCTTCTTCGTCTGATCCCAGATCGCCGTATCTAAAGAATTTTAGAATGGCGATGGTGCCAATGACGTTAAGTAACGCGTAGATGATTGCCAGATCGATAAATTCAGGCCGTCCGAAGACGTATCCCATGACTGCCAACAATAAGACAGAAAGGGTGCCTACGGTGTTCCCTGCGATAACCCGGTCAAAGATGGTGGGTCCACGTAAAATGCGCACCAAGGTCAAGCCAAGAGCGAGTAAAACGGCCAGACATGCAACTGTGAACATCATGCGGAACCCTCGAACTTTGTAACCCGGCGGTCCATTTCACCAGCTTCAAGGTCGATCGCGTTTTCCCGCGTAATGGCATGAACGATAATATCGTCGTTCTCTATATCGACGGAGATTGTTCCAGGTGTCAGCGTAATGGAATTGGCATAGGTCACGCGGGCAACATCTGTCTGTTGCGACATCTTGACGCGAGTCATGGTGGGGCTAACGGGTAAAGAAGGATTCAGGATAATCCGGGTCACGTTAATAGCGGATTGAATGATTTGAACCACAAGCCACGGCCAATAGGTCAGCGCGGACGGTGCCAAATGGATCGGATGACCTTCGCGGTCAGCGACGTCCATCTTATGCGCCAAGATCGCAACTAAAATGGAACTGATCACACCCGCGGTAATGAGAAATTGGGTGTAATGGCCTGACAAGGTCAGCCAAAAGATCAGCAATATGATTGCCGCACTTACTATATGCCCCATCGGACGCTTATTCCCCTGTTATCCACTGCACCCGATGCCAGCAATGGTGGCTCACCCCAGAGCCGAAACGTTTCGCTTTACCCACTGCCGTGACAATTGGGGCCCCTACAGGCAACTCTATAAAATTATTGGATTTTCTGTAACAGCGGGGGCTCAGCAAGGCAACGAAAATCAGTTCGATCCGCTATCAATCCCTAGTCGATTCGTCGCGGAGACCATTGGTTAACGGCAACCGGTTTGCCCGTGTGGGAGCGCATGAGCTTGGGCCTTAAGACCTTATCCGTACTGGGGGCGTCGCTCGATTCCATCGCTTTGCGCTGATCTCGCGTCGTACTGCTGAGAGTCTTAACGTAAAAGGTGACCATGGCATCGAAGGAAATCTCCGTTCCCTCTCCATTTTCAACTGCTTGGGCTACGGGCGGATGGTTTTTAAGGGCTGAATTCAACCGTTCTACGGATTTTGATCCGAACTGACGCCACACACTATCGAGTACATGTGCCGCATCTTCCTGGGGTTGAACTGTGTCAACCATCGGGCGGCCACGTTCCATTGCCTTGAACAAGGTTGGCTCAATTGGACCTTCGGGACCCGCAATGAAAGCGGCAGGCATCAATTTCGCGCCATGTTTGGCCGACGCATAATAAGCCTGAGCGAGAAATAGGAGGCGATGCAGCTTTTGAGGCTGTAGGTATTCCCCGTCGTCGAGCGCGCGGTCGAGAAACCAGAACGCGACGTCAAAGCAGGAATCGACAGCCGGTTTGTGCATCCATACACTCCAACGCAGTTTACCCACGGCAGCACTACTGCAGAGCACATTACACTACCTTTGGCTATGGCTCGCTATCAACCTCATCACAGAAGGTCAAATCGGGGAATAAGAATTCTCTTGTGGACCGTGGTGGCAATCATCTCCGTTGGTTTTGTAGGTGTTATTTTTCGCGCACCGCTTCTTGAGACAGCCTTAAGAACGGCACTTGTTGCTCAAGGGCTAGGACCGGTCGAAATTGATCTCACGGACGGCACTTGTTGCTCAAGGGCTAGGACCGGTCGAAATTGATCTCACGGAATTCGGGCATTCGTATAGAAAATATTTCTCTTGCGGATAACCGCGTTGAGATTGCACAGGTCGACGTCAACTACACGGTCGATTTGCTGCGCCAGGGACAAATTGAAACCCTTACGGTGTCTGATACTCAAGTTCGAGGCGAATGGGATGAGAACGGACTATCATTCGGTCCTCTCGATCGTGTCTTCGGACGTGACGACGCTCCGGTGCAAGATACACTACCAACCGAACCTGTGATGGATGAAACCACGTCTTCGGAAAGTGATAACGCTGTCTTCCCCATCAGTAGTATTCAGATCCAAAACGCAGATCTGATACTGAACCATCAAAACGGCGTCGTCCGCATGACTGCCGACGTAAACCTAGATGCTTCGGATGATGGCCTTGCCACAAATGCAAGTCTGCAATTGAGTGGCCCTGACCTGTCTGGCGAACTGCGCTGGACGGGCTTCTTGAACCAATCCGATCCTCTGTCTTCCGATGGATCTGGTGGCGTTCGCTTGCAGACTGAGTCCTTTGTCATTCCAGGCAATCCTCAGGACATCGATATTGATGTTGAAGTTGGATTTCAGGCTTCGCCAGAAGGCATCATAGTCAACCTCGAAAGAGACATAAAAATCGTCGCACCACTCCCGGCTTTTGGAGCGCTAGAAACGAATTCGTCGGGTGCCGACGCAACGTTCAGCCTGACAACGGCGTCGGACCAAGGCGAAGGAACGTTAATAGCCGTACAAAGAAACGAAGATGGACTGCAAACAAGGACTGATATTGCCGTTCAGTGGGACAGCCCAGTGGGCAGTGGATCGCTCGATGTTGTGGGATCGATCGACCTCGATCAAGACAATCTGCCACAGGATTTCCTGTTCGAGACCCTGTCACTTTCCGTAGTGGACTTTCCCAGTCCTTTTGGGGTGGTCTCGGGCATGATCGTGGGTGATGGCCTTCACGGCCCTATCGCGGTCGCGGAAGGTCCCATCCTTATTGACGGCCTGATTCGTGACGGACGTTACAACGAATTGACATTCGATCAATTGACGTTGAAGTCAGAAGCTACTTTTCGCCTCGACGGTCTGTCTCTTGCCTTTGATTTAACCGACGTGTCGCTTCAGTTAGATAACGGCGCCTACGGCGAAAAGATCACATGGGATGAGCCGGTGCGCGTAGAACTCGCACCTGAGTCCAACCCTGCTCAGGCAGTCACGACTGCATTTGGCTCGGATGGAAGTGCTACCCTGACTTTCGATACGGGTTTGAACATACAGAGTGGCCGGATAGTGATTGACCGTGACGGCGAAGCGTACCCGATCTCAATCAGCAGTCCAGATACGGCCGTGAGAGGTTTTTGGGTGCCTGGTGAGCCGGGAATCGATATCGAAGTTGAAACAAACCGGACCACCGTAACGGCGGATTTTATGCGCCTGTCCAACTTAGCGCTCAAAGGGTCAGGCACGACGAATGATTTCGGTGGCGGCTTATCCAGCCGCGTTGCCTTGGACCTGTCGGGTGGGGCAATCAGAAACGGATTGCCGATGACGGCAAACTTTCATTGGCGTGACGAGCAGCTTGACACCAACGGTACGGTCTCGACCAGTGCCGGACAGACATTGGTCTCCTACCAAGCGACTTACAGACCTGCAACCAGCGACGGAAATGTGGACGCAGAAGTGGGGCCGTTGGCATTCGGTGGATCAAATATCAGCACCTCCGATATTTATCCTCTTGGTTTGCCGTTCACGCCCATCGCCGGAGAATTCGCAGCGAACATTTCTCTCCCCCTCGGTAACGCACCATCGGCCAATAACGGTAACGTTTTCGTCCGTAATCTCGAATTGGAGACGGGTGCACTGCGGATCACACAACTTAATACCGCATTGGCACTTGATAGCGTTTGGCCTCTTGCAATTAAGGACCCTCAAACAGTGGCTATCGGATTGGTTCAAGCAGGCGTGCCCGTAACCAACGTTGTCGCTCAATTTTCACTGGACGAAACGAATACCCTTCACCTTGCAAACCTCGCCATGGATTTCGCCGGTGGCCAGGTCATTGGCGATCCGTCAGCCATCGACCTTAATGCCCCACAACGAACCATCCCGCTGCAGGTGAACGACGTAAAACTTCCTGCCCTCGCCGAATTGAGCGGGCTAAAAGGCTTACAGGCGGACGGACAATTGTCCGGCGTTTTACCGCTCGTGCTGTCGCAGGGCGACGCCGTGATTTCTCAAGGATCCCTGACAACATCCGGGCCCGGCCGTATCCGGTATGTGTCAGAACAACAGGCAGCTCAGGGTGCCCAGGCGTCCGGCGGCCTCGCGCTGGCTTTTCAGGCTTTGGAAGACTTTCGATACGATTCCCTTACGCTGACGGTCTCGGGCTCCGTCATGAATGAACTGGCGGTTGGGATTGCCATTAAGGGGCGGAATCCTAGTCTTTATGACGGCTATCCCATTGAGTTCAATCTCAACGTGGAAGGCGAATTGGCGAATGTGGTCCGTGGCAGTCTTGCTGGATACAGAGTCCCCGAATCCATTCGGCAACAGCTCATGGCGTTTCCCTCTGCACATTAAATTGACTAACATTGGCCTAGAAAACGCCTTAATCAGCAGGGCTTAATATCAAGTCTGGTCGTCGGATTGAGACGCAAGACTTGCCTTGAATGGCTGCAATAGATTGGAGTGGATTGAATGACAAGACGGGTTTCTGACGTCCAAAAACTACAATCTGGTGCCCCTGTTCGCGTCTTTGTTCGGGGAGCGGCGTTGCTGGTCAGCGCTCTGGCGATTATCGGTTGTTCTCCCACGGTCAAAGTGGAAGCGCCGGATAAACCCATTGTCATTAATCTCAATGTCAAAATTGAACAGGAGGTCCGTATCCGCGTGGAAAGGGAAATCGAGGACCTTCTCGCGGAAAGCCCGGACATTTTCTAGGCATGAGTATCTGGCGGAGCAAATCCATGACGGAACATAAAGCAGTAGCGGAGAGGTTTATTGGTTCTCTCAGAAGCCTTGTTTTCTTGGCTATTTTGATGGTCGCGACCTCAGCGTCCGCCCTCACCCTCAATGAAGCGCGATCTCAAGGTCTCATCGGAGAACGGCCCGATGGTTTGATCGGCGCCGTGTCGGCAAGCGCGGCATCGGATGTGGTCGCCCTGGTCTCGGAGATCAACGCGGCGCGTCTGCGGCAATATCAAAGCCTCTCGCAAAGGGATGGCGCCCCGTTGCAAGCGGTACAAGCCATCGCCGGTGAAAAACTCACCGCAACCGCCCGTCAGAACGGCTGGTATGTCATGGATTCTTCTGGACGGTGGAGCCGGTAGGACGGCTTTAAAGCCGGCTTATGTCCGGGCCAGTCCCAAAGTTGTGGAAACTTCAGGTGTTCCTGCGAGTGATTGATTGAACTCGTAAATCCTAATTTGCTTTTCAGCTTCAGGCGCAGGCTTTGCCGCCGGCAATGAGGCTTGCGCTTGCGCCTGCATAATAGTTGTTCCCACTTCGCGGGTGACAAATATGCCGCCAAACTGAACCGGGATGTGCCGCTGTTTAAATCCGCTGGGCTGTTCCTGACCGTGTATATCCTGCCATCGTTCATCGTATCGAATGGCCTGGTCACCAGGCTGGGCCCCAAGTGAATTCTCAAGCGGATCCACATAGGTGAACGACGTCGCGTTGCCGACGCGCGCTTGCGCAACCCGCGCTGTGGCAGGTGCCAAAGTAGTTGAAGCGACTAAGGCCGTGCTCATGACCTCTTACCTATGTGGCGCAGAAACAAATTTTTTATGTACTTTTCTACAACTCTCATTATCTGATGGGTGTGGTCAAAAGTCAATGTAACCCTAGGTTTTCTGCCTCCTTTAGCACGAAAGACCTACGTGACAACGACGATCCGGCTGTTCAGATCAGGAAACTTATGCTCTTTTTACGTGTATAGGATTAACAATTCCTTGGGACTGAACCGGACCAAAGCTTGGTTGTGCCTGTTCTTATCCCTTGCTCCCGCACAAAAAACACACAAATCCTGGTATTTTTATGATTGCAGGGCGTAGACGACGATGGCCCAAAGGTAAATCACGCCGAGCAGCCCCAACAGAGCAAGGGAATCCTTAAGAGTCTGGCCGGAAAAGAATCGTTTATTTTCATAACCTTGCTAGTCTACGGATGAAGACTTGGATGCTGGCGATCAGGAGCCAGGCAAGGGCGCTCTCGACGGTCGCCTTGAAGTCCTTCGCAAGGCGGCGGCTGCGCCCGAACCATGCGAAGGTGCGTTCGACCACCCAACGGCGCGGCAGCGCAACGAAGCCGTCCGCCTTGTCGTTGCGCCTGACGATCTCCAGCGCCCAGTCGCCGATCTTCTTCAGCGCCCCGGCCAGCTTAGGGCCGGCGTAAGCGCCGTCGGCGAAGATATGGCCGACCCCGGGAAACCACGCCCCCACCTCGGCGAGCAGCGACGGCGCACCGTCGCGATCCTGGATGTCAGCCTCGTGGACCACGGCACCGAGCAACCGCCCGCCAGTGTCCACCACGATATGGCGCTTGCGGCCCATCACCTTCTTACCCGCGTCAAACCCGCGCGGACCTCCGCTTTCCGTGGTCTTCACCGACTGGCTGTCGATCACCCCGGCAGTCGCGGCAGCGGCCCGCCCCTCGGCCTCGCGGGTGCGCGCCAGAAGCGCCCGGTTGACCTCCTGCCACGTCCCGTCGTCGCGCCACTTGTAGAAATAGTACTGAACCGAGCTGCGCGGCGGAAACTCGCCGGGCAGCATGCGCCACTGGCAGCCGCTGCGGGCCATGTACAGGATCGCGGTCATCACTTCCCGCATATCCGTCTTGCGCGGGCGGCCCAGAGCCCTTGCGGGCGGCATATGGGGTTCGATCACGCACCATTCGGTATCGCTCAGATCGCTTGCGTAGCGGTGCGCCTCGCGCTCATATTTCTCACGAGTGGCGTCAGTCCACATCTTGTTATCCTCCTTGCTGGCGAACACAACAAGGGAATCACAAGGGACTGATTCCACTCAATTCTTTTTCGGTCAGGCTCTTAGATAGCGATTGGCGTCCATGACAGCCCCTCTATGTTCATATTATGTTCTTTTTCAGAGTAGAACATTTAGTGAACATATTGTCAAGTGGCGCGGCGCAGATTAGGGTCTGTTGACATTTAGTGGATTCCCAATGTCGCGGAAAAGTGATTCAAGCCTCCTTTTGCAAGGAGTGTTTGATGAAGTCAGAGCGTTTTGTGATCACGGACAATGTTTGGGAGAAAATTTGGCGTCATCTACCGGGCAAGGCGACGGACCGTGGCGTGACGGCGGCGGACAACCGCCTGTTTTTGGAGGCGGTTTTGTGGCGGGTGCGCGCAGGGTCGCCGTGGCGCGCTCTGCCCCCGGCGTTCGGCAATTGGAACAGCGTCTTCCAGCGCTTTCGCCGATGGGCGAAGAAGGGTGTCTTCGAGCGGCTGTTCGAGGAGTTGTCGGCGGAACCGGATTTCGAATATGCCCTCATCGACGCCACCATCGTCAGCGTTCACCAGAAGGCGAGCGGCGCAAAAGGGGGACTCAAAATCAGGCCATCGGCCGATCACGGGGCGGATTGACCACCAAGATCATCGCCCTGGTCGACGCACTGGGGTGTCTGGTCCGCTTCGTGCTGCTCCCTGGCCAGCGCCACGACATGATGGGCGTCCAGCCGTTGATCGACGACGTTCACTTCGATGCCCTCATCGCCGACAAGGCATTCGATGCCGGCTGGCTGCGAGAGCAACTGGACCAACGTGGCGCAAGCGCCGTCATTCCCTCGCTCGCCAACAGGAAGCGGCCGGCGGCCTACGACAAGCACATGTACCGCTGGCGACATCTGATCGAAAACTACTTCGCCAAGATCAAGGAATTCCGTGGCATCGCAACACGCTACGACAAGACCGACATCAGCTGCGCCGCAAACTGCAACCTCGTCGCAACCATCATCGCCATGCGTTAAATGTCAACAGACCCTAGTACCAGCCAAGATTTTTAGAGGGCTTAGTCAATGGTGCCTATTTCACCAGCATCGACCCGTGGAACACACAGGTTCTGTATTGCGCCGATGATGGCCCGGACCGATCGCCATGCCCGGTTTTTCTTACGATTGATTACAAAACATTCCCGCCTTTACACGGAAATGGTTGCCGTCAATGCCCTGCTTCACGGCAATCATGAGCGATTGCTTCAATTCGACCCAGCCGAACATCCTATCGCACTGCAATTGGGTGGCTCAGATCCTGGAACTCTGGTACGGGCCGCACGCATTGGCGAGGCATGGGGATATGACGAGATTAACCTCAATGTAGGGTGCCCCAGCGACCGGGTTGCGAACGGTAATTTCGGTGCTTGTCTCATGGCCAACCCGTCATTGGTTGCCGACTGCGTTGGAGCTATACGCAATGCCGTTAGAGTGCCTGTGACCGTAAAGTGCCGCATTGGCATTGACGATATGGACATTTACGAACCCCTTGACCGATTTGTTGCCGGTCTTGTTGACGCGGGCTGTGAAACGTTGGTCGTTCATGCGCGCAAAGCTTGGCTGAAGGGGTTAAGCCCTAAAGAAAACAGGTCCGTTCCCCCTATAGACTACGACAGGGTGTACAAACTCAAACGAGACTTCCCTGAGCTTCATGTGGTCATTAATGGAGAAATAAGAAGTTTAGAGTCTGCTCAAAATCACCTTACGTCGGTGGACGGTGTAATGATGGGAAGAGCCGCTTATGAAAGGCCTTATATGTTGGCCAAAGTCGATCAATGTCTATTCAATGATGAGAGCATTGTTCCGTCTCGTATCGAGCTAGTCGAACGGTTCATTCCATACGTTGAAGCTGAACTTAGCTTTGGAACACCTTTACACAACATGACTCGACATATTTTAGGATTGTTTGCCGGTTGCCGGGGTGCCAGATTGTGGCGCCGTTGCTTAAGCTCTGAAGCAACCAAGCCGAATGCTGATGTAAGCGTGATTCATCGAGCAATTGAATTTGTCCAATTTGAACAGATGGCAGCGTGATCACCGTTCATTGGGTGTGCGGAAGTTTTAGGAAGGGAACCTGAGAATGTCATTCGCGCGGTACGCAGCTTATTTTGTACCACCAAGAGACAGTGAACTGGCCAAGTTCGGCCGCGAATGGCTGGGTGTCGACATTGAAACTGGGGAATTATTAAAACAGGCAACGGTCAAAGGCGTTACAAAAAGCCGTTTCAACGCTCTGACTATTGTCCCACGCAGTTACGGGTTCCACGGAACCCTTAAACCACCCTTCGAACTCGCTGCAGGTATGTCTCATGATGGGCTGATCGACGCAATCAAGCTTTATGCACAGGGACTGTCTCCTATTGAAATCCCCGCTCTTGAGATCAGCGTCATTGGAAAGTTCATTGCTCTGGTACCAAACAAATCATCGTCGGCGCTTGAAAACATGGCCGGCGGAATTGTCCGTAGTTTGGAAGGGTTTCGTAGGCGGAAAACGGAAAAGGAACTTTGAGGTGGTCCCGGAAAATCGGACAGTTGTTTAAGGTGTATTCCCCCGGTTACGGAGGAATACGAGATGACGAAGCGACGGAAGTTCACGCCTGAGTTCAAGGCGAAGATTGCGCTGGAAAACATGGCCGGCGGAATTGTCCGTAGTTTGGAAGGGTTTCGTAGGCGGAAAACGGAAAAGGAACTTTGAGGTGGTCCCGGAAAATCGGACAGTTGTTTAAGGTGTATTCCCCCGGTTACGGAGGAATACGAGATGACGAAGCGACGGAAGTTCACGCCTGAGTTCAAGGCGAAGATTGCGCTGGAGGCGCTACGTGGCCTGCCAGCTGATCGGCCGGTGGCGGATCGTCGAGGCCAACCTGTGGGACCGCGGCTATCTCGACCTCGACGGGCCCGCCGTGCTGGTCATTCGCGAAGATGGTCACGGCGAGATCGCCTTCGGCGCTCTGAACGCCAGCCTCGACCTGGAATACGGCCGATCCATCGTGTTCTTCACCTGGGCCGGCTTCGACGAGATGGACGAAGTCAACGGTTCAGGATCGGCCGAACTCCTCGACGACGGATCGTTGGAGATTGAGTTCGCCTATCATCTCGGCGATAAGGCCACCCTCAAAGCCGAACCAGCCACTTTTTCAGCAGCCTGCTAGAAGAGTTTCGGTTTCATTTCACCGTGACAGACCGGATCGACGACGACAAAGAACGGGAACTTATTCGCAGTGCAGCCGAAGTAAGACTGAAAAACGTCATCGGAAAATCGATGCCTTTTACCGATCTCGCGGTGTGCGGTCAGGACCATGAAGACAAAATCATGAGAATCATTGAGCGTGTTCCGATGGGAAGAACTTAATTCTACCTGTTGCTTTTGGGCGCTCTTTCTTTAATCAAGGGATGAGAAACGGCAAATTGAAAGTACCTGTTATTTCGAAGCTACTTTCTCGTCTTCGATTAAAAAAAACTAACAGTTCTTCTGAAGGTGAAACGACAGGCGCTCAAGACCAACGAGACTGGAGTGATGATCTTAGCCTGACCATTAAATCACTTCAGGAATCACACCAAAGCAAATCGTACGAACGCGTTCATGCCATCACGCTGAGTAATTTTCGAGAAGCTCTTGGTCCGTTATGGGACGCCTATGAGGACAAAATACTCCTCATCGCCGAAACCACGATTGATCGTATGTTGGGCCGGGAACAAACATCTATTCGTCAGGATGCCGACACCTGGCTTCTGATACTTCCCGACCTAAGTGCCTCAGAAGCCCAAGCATTTGTCGATTCAGTAGCGGTAACGATTGGCGACAAATTGATCGGTGCCCGGTTTGACGAAACTGATGATTCAGATCCAACACCCGATACGGGACTGGTAGACCTCACCAATGCCCTCAACGACGACGGTTCACTAAATAAAGCAGTTTTAAGACGAGCGGTTGCTGAAGCCAGGGCCGTCATTGCCGCTCAGATAGGCCGTGAAAAACGTAAACAGGCCCTTCAAAAAAATAGGGCGGATACCCCGCTACAAACCTCTCACGAAGTACAAGGTTCTTCGACGCAAACTGTCCGTGCAGAGCAAGGTCTCAAAATAACATACACGCCGGCGTGGTCGGCGGATTCCCAAGCCATTGACTCCTTTTACTGCCGTCCAATTGGCGCTGACGGTGGCAACCCTTTTGCGCGGGATGACCCGTCGCTTATTACAGCGAATGCCATCGCCTTTGCCCGTGCTTGCGCGGTCGCACTCAACATAATGATTAAGGAAAGTGTAAGGGCAAAACTCATTGTCTCGATACCGTTTCAAGTCCTGTTAAGTCCGGCACAGCACCAAATCCTAAAATCATTTATGCGTTTGGAAGAGAGTCATCGGTTTCTGTATTTGAGACCTGAAATTGTAGAAGTCCCCCACTCCGCCTCAGCGACGGATTTATTGAACGCGCGAGACTTTCTTACCCCAATTGGGCGGGATACCTGCATTCTGATGAGTTTGACGGACTTAAACCGGGCTGCCCTTTCCATAGATAGAATCATGCTCGGCTGCCATGTACCCGACGACAGTAATCTTTCCCAAAACGACCTCTATACTGCGTTAGAGAATTTACAAAAGATTGCGGGCAAGAGACCAACGTATGCCCTCGGCTTGCCCGATCGGCAATCCCTGAGGAAAGCGGTGGAATTGGGGTTTATGGAAGTGAACAGTTCAGATCTTCAGCCGATACTGAAAAAAAGGCCAACAGCAACGACCCCTCTTCTCAAAGACGAAGTCATGCAATTTGTTTGATTTTAGTTGATTGCGAATGGTGCACTCTAAAACGCACCATGATCCTTCAGCACAGTAGAAACATCCTGACCCATCATGATGCTGTATCTGATATCGAATTCCTTCTTGAGCGACTCCATTGCCTCTTGACAGATAGACGGCCACAGCTCACGTGGTATAGTGACAACGCCATCATCATCAGCAAAAATGTAATCCCCATTATTGATTTGAACCTCACCAATCATGATCGGGCGGTTTATGGCCGCAACGATACCTTCATATTTTATATCGTGGCTATAAATGCCCTTAGCAAACACCGAGACTCAAGATCATTAAGGGCAACTGAATCTCTCGTGAAGCTGTCCACCACCGCGCCAACCGCTCCCGACCGTATGGCAATATTGGCATTCAAGTCACCGAAGTAAGCAGCATCTTCGACTTCGCTATGAACGACAATGACGTCGCCGGGTCTTACGAACTCATAAGTTGACAAGGCATCATAAATGCCATGCCAATCTTCACCCTCATCAAGACGCTTAAGTTCAAGTGTCTTGGCGCTGCCCAAAATTGAACGGCCACTAATTCTCCGAAATCCTGGAGGCAGCAGTGTTTTGAGCTTTCGTTCCTTACTAATATCTGCGAGTAGAGACGAATAAAGGTGCGGCCGGATAGCATCGAGAGTTGCATTTTGAACAGCCCGCTATCCTGCGCATATTCTTTCAGCCAAGGCCAAGTCGTCGGGCCAATTTACGTCAACGGATTCTTCGTCCGTCAATTCAAATAGAATTGGAGAGTCACCGAATCTCTTGGTCGGTGGACCGTCTTTGCCTTTCTTAACGATATAAAGACCCATAGATTCTATGATCGTTTCAGGAAGATCCACACTGTTGGGTATTGGACCTTCGCCATATGCCGGCCTTCCATCAGTCCAGCAATATTGCTTTTTCCTTTGAACGGCGACCAATGAGTCAGCTTTTTTATCTTCTGTAAGCGCTTTGACCGCACGGTCCATGGTCTCCGCTGTGATAAACGGACTGGTACACAGGCTTTGAATGTAGATGTCCGCTTCAACTTGCCGACATTCATTGGCAAAAAGTGCGTGCCCGTCTGTCGCGTTGGAGGCTAAGTCAGGATCTCTTTTTAGAACCTCGATATTGAGATCGGACGCAAGATCAATCAGTTCTTGAGATTCGGTATCTAAGTACACGCTATCAATGGCCGAGCACTCGAGAAGTTGTTTCAACTTACGTTTATAGAGATGCTCACCGTCAAGAATGGTTAAATTCTTGTTCGCGATTCTGTCACTTTGACCTTTAGCGGGAACAAAAGCCACAACACGCATGGACGACCCCCTATCGCGTTCCATGGAATGAGCGGATCATACAATAACGCCGTATCCTTAAGAAAATCTTGTAATTTATCTTCAGATTCTTGGATAAATCCGCAACTTCAGGCCTAAAGTAACAATGAGCCCCACGGATTTAGCGATTGACTATGACGGATGTAGCCCTGAAGCCAGTCAAGTTATCGGACTATATACCACCTCCGTTTCTCATCGAAGAGGTGGACCTTCTGTTTGAACTCGATCCGTCTCAAACCCGGGTCACAGCACGATCAAGATTCAAGAGAAATCCATTAGCAGGCTGATGAAAAACTCGGCCGAGAGCCCACCTCGCGAAACGAAAGAATCAATGGATGGGCGTCCGCGAAAAAATAGAATCGGAAAATGGCTCATACGAAAACAAAATTGCCGAGATGATCGCTCAAAATCGTTTTTCAGCAGCCTGTTAGGCCAGAATCAGCCTTCTCGCTTGACGCTCAATGGTGAGTCACTGACTTTAGAAGACATTAGAATTAACGGTGAACCTCTATCTGATCATCAGTTCAATGTTGGAAAAGAGACCTTAACGATCGATGGCGTGCCGGATTCGTTCGCATTGCAAGTCGTTACCGTAATTAATCCGAGCGAAAATAAAGCTCTCGAAGGTCTTTATCTTTCAAATGGCAGATTTTGCACACAATGTGAGGCGGAAGGGTTCCGCCGGATAACCTATTTCCTGGACCGCCCCGACGTGCTTACCCGTTTTCGGGTCGAGATCAGAGCCGAGGAAAAGCAATACCCCATCTTGCTTTCCAATGGAAACCTGATTGACAGAGGTCGTTTGGATGAGACGCGGCATTACTGTATTTGGAACGACCCTTTTCCGAAGCCCTGTTATCTCTTTGCTTTGGTTGCGGGTGATTTGGCGTGCTTGAATACAACGTTTCGCACCAATTCAAAGAAACTCGTCCCACTCAATATGTTTGTTGAGCCTGGAAAAGAATCACGTGCTGAATTTGCGTTAGATTCACTCGTTCGGGCGATGGAATGGGAAGAACGCGTCTATGGGTTGGAGTATGACCTAGCAGGAGCTGAAAAACGGATGGGAAGAACGCGTCTATGGGTTGGAGTATGACCTAGAGGAGTACAACATTGTCGCCGTGTCAGATTTCAACATGGGCGCAATGGAAAACAAGTCCCTCAACATCTTCAACGATAAATTTATTCTCGCTAACGCAGAGACGGCCACGGACAAAGACTTCGCCTGGATCGAATCCGTAATTGCACACGAATACTTTCACAATTGGACAGGCAACCGCGTAACTTGCAGGGACTGGTTTCAACTGAGCCTCAAAGAGGGACTAACCGTCTTTAGAGACCAACAGTTTTCCGCGGATATGCGCTCTCCCGCGGTCAAACGTATTGAAGACGTGCAGACGTTACGCGCTACCCAATTTCCAGAAGACGCAAGTCCCCTCGCCCATCCGGTCAGGCCGGAAAGCTACATAGAGATCAATAACTTTTATACTCATACGGTGTACGAAAAAGACGCTGAAGTGGTGCGTATGTTGCACACCATTCTAGGACCAGACAGGTTCAGAAAAGGAATGGACCTGTATTTCAAAAGGCACGACGGTGAGGCTGTTACGTGTGAGGACTTTGTTGCCGCTATGGCTGATGCGTCAGGTATTTCACTGACTCAATTCATGGAATGGTACAGACGAGCGGGCACACCGAAAATCAACATTGAAAGTAATTACAACTCTGCGGAAGGAACTCTTTCCCTAAAGCTCACGCAAAGCATCGGTGATGGTCCATCCAAGGAGATTGATGAGCCCCTTTTGATACCACTAAATATTGGATTGATTGACCGCGATAGAGGAGAACTTCGCACGACATTGGTCAACAATGTGGAAAATGAATGCACCACTCATACACTTCTACTAGAAGACAAGGAGTGCATTTTTAGGTTTCAGGGCTTACCGCAGAGCAATAAGCCCCCGATTCTCTCTTTGAACAGAGGGTTTTCGGCTCCCGTCATCATTGAAGCCGAACGCTCCCCCCAGGACTTGGGACTGAGCTACTCCCTGATTATTGGACAGGTTCTGGTTTGATTTAAGCTACTTTCTGGGCCTGCTGATCGGTTTGGTTTTGCTCGATTGCCGTCCAATAGACCACGGCGGGCGGCCTGCCGCCAAGGGCGGAATGAGGACGCCTCTCATTGTAGAACGTGATCCATTTGCGGATACCCGCCCTGGCCTGTGAGCCGTTTTCCCAGGCGTGCAGATAGACGCACTCGTATTTGAGCGTGCGCCAAAGCCGCTCGACGAAGATGTTGTCGAGGAACCGCCCCTTGCCGTCCATCGAGATGCGCACGCCCGTCCGCCGAAGCCGGTCGGTCCAAGCAAACGAGGTGAACTGCGAGCCCTGGTCGGTGTTCATGATCTCTGGCGCACCGAACGTGTGGGTCGCCTCGTTTAACGCCTCGACGCAGAAGTCAGCCTCCAGCGTGTTCGAGATGCGCCAAGCCAGCACCGTGCGGGTAAACCAATCCATGATGGCAACCAGGTACAGGAACCCCCGGCGCATCGGCAGGTAGGTGATATCCGTTGCCCAGACCTGGTTCGGTCTGTTCACACTCAGCCCCCGGAGTAGATACGGCCAGGTCTTGTGCCCCTTCGCTGGCTTTGAGGTGCTGGGCTTCTGGTAGATCGGCATCAGGCCCATGAGCCGCATCAGGCGGCGCAACCGCTTCTCATTGACGCAATGGCCTTCGTTCTTCAAATGCCACGTCATCTGCCGGACGCCAAAGAACGGCGTGTCCAGGAACTGTTCATCGATCTCACGCATCAGCGCGAGGTTCATCTCGCTCTCACCCTTGGGCGTGTAATAGAACGACGACCGGGAGATCGACAGCAGCGCACACTGCCTGCTGACCGATAATCCGGGATGACCCGGCTCGATCATGCCGCGTCTCACTTCACGCCCCAGGGCTTGAGCTGTCTGGACAAAAAATCGTTGGCCACAGCCAACTCCCCAATCTTGGCATGCAGTTCCTTCACCTGCGCTTCGTCGATCTCCGGTTGCCGGCGGCCACCACGGGCGAACAGGCCAGGAGCACCATCAAGCAGCGCACGCTTCCATTGATGAATCATCGTCGGGTGAACCCCGAACCGGCTGGACAGCTCGGATACGGTCTCTTCGCCCTTCAAGGCTTCAAGGGCTACTTTCGCCTTGAATTCCGGCCAGTGTTGCTTGCGTTTCGACATCTCTGATCTCCTTCTCTACGAAGACCAGAAGACAACAAAGTGTAGCTTACGTCAGTGTCCGATTCCCGGGGAGTAGCTCATTAAGAGATAAAAATCGTGCGTAGGACGTTTCTACAAGCGAATTTAATTCTTCCTGCGTCCAGAGTGAATAGGCAAACCTGATAGATTTCAGCGTTTCTTGCTGTGTACGATTTGGGTCCGCCAATACGGCTTCTGCTTCTGAGTCTTTGGCTATTTGCTGAGCCTGACCAACAGTCGCGGACTGTGTCGTATCCCAAACGATCACTCCCTGAAGATCGGAAATTTCTGGTGGCAAGGTGATTGCATCTAAGAGCTGAGTTTTACCAGAGAACCTTGGCGCAAAATCAGCGATCATCGGATCACAGTCTTTTGGCAAAAAGCGTGCACTTTGGTTTAGGATCTCATCGACATCTATATCCCGGTGATCGTTTCCCGAATATAGAAAGATCATGCGGTCAATCTTTTTAACCATAGGTACGAAATGCCAGACAACTCTAAAGAGCTGGTCATAAAATGTGTTTCGGTCTGGAATAGCAGGGTAAAACAGCAATGCTGCCATAGTGTCTAAACCACAAACATTGGCTGACTATTTGAACGCCATCTTTACCTGGATAAAATGGCTTAAACCAGACCGAATTGTCCGGCAGATACTATTTTCAAGGAAGACTATGCGGAGAACGTCATTCGTTTCACCCAAAACAACGACATGTTGAATCGAACAAAACACAATTTCTAAAATGACTGATCAAAATCAAGCTGAGTCGGCGAATAGGACTGCACCGCGTCACGCTTTTTGGGTGACGGCCGGTGTCTTTATCCTTCTAGGACCTGTCGCTGCGTTCGCCAAACAGGGAACGGTTCCTTTGCTGATTGCTCTACTATTGGCTTACCCCACTCCCAGAGCATTTTGGCTGCAATTCAAATCCGTTTTTAGACATCCGTTGTTCATAGCATTTACAACTTTGATGATTTGGAGCGGGATAACACTTCTATGGGCGGAAACTCCCAACCTCCTTTCACTAATTCGATTGTTTATTTTGGGTACTCTGGGGATGGTTTCCGTATTTCTAATAAGCAGTTTTTCCGAAGTTACTAAACAGAAACTTTCTTATGTGATTGCTGGATCACTTACTTTTCTTTTGTTTGTGTTGATATTTGAAGGCGTATCAGAGGCGACACTGCATAAACTGTTAAGACCGGAAGACGTCGCGCCGAGAGAGGGGGAATGGGTCCCATATCTTCTGATGGTAGCTGCACGCGGCACAGCCATACTTGCGCCGTTTTGTTTCGTCGGTGCCGCAATTTACAGTCAACTGACAGACCGGTCTTATAGCGGTGTCATTTTTGTAGCCTTAGCATTATTGACCACCTCCCTGCTCCCAATGGATGCCAGTACGTTGGCTATACTGTGCGGATGTATCGGGTTTGTTTTGGTGCGATGGCGGCCAAAACCCATGATCAGGCTGTTGTTCGCTACAACTTTGATCTTGGCCTATGTAAGCCCTTTTCTTACGGCTGAGGTGTTTACAAGAGAGCAGTTACAAGAGCAGGGAATCGAGCTTTCTCGCAATCAAACCCAAAGAATTGCCATCTGGGAATATGCTTCGGAACTCATTTTCGAAAAGCCTGTATTAGGGCATGGGTTTGACTCTTCCAGAGTCATTGGGAACAAAGGACTTCTCATTCCGGGCACGAACTGGCCCGCCCTCCCCCTTCACCCTCACAACGCATTCCTTCAAATTTGGCTCGAGTTGGGAGTCGTGGGGGTCACGCTTGTTGCTTTGATGATTGGGTTGGTTTGGCGCTACATCGAATTACAGATCAAAGAGAACCGTGACGCATCTGTTTTAATCGCCGTATTTGTTACTGCTTTGGTCATTTCTCTTATTAGTTTTGGGATTTGGCAGTATTGGTGGATTGCCACGTGGGCCCTGGTAGCGGGCGCCATTCAGTGCATAAAACCGCAGAGAATTGAGGCTCATTAAGGGCTGACCACGCACCAACAAAACCCTTATATCCATACAATTCAGGGTTTCCCCAGGCTGCATTTTGTGCAGTATTTTGACTGTCAGCGTGACTATCCAATTATGAGAAGGGAGACAACATGAAGTTCATGGGACGCTCATTAGTTTACGCCGCGTCATTCGCGACTGTGCTAGCGGGGCCCATTGCCCTTGCAGACAGTCATGGCGGCGGGGACTCAACCGATATGCGCCTTCGTGCTGCGATTGCGGGCGAACATCGTTCTGAAGAAAAGAAAGCGCGGGATGCATTTCGCAATCCATATGAGACGCTGTCTTTCTTTGGCCTCGAAGAAGACATGACCGTTTTAGAAATTAATGCGTCTGGGGGTTGGTATACGGAAATCATCGCACCGGTCCTTGCTAATACGGGCAAATATGTGGCGACTTTGACGCATCCAAGCGTTAGTGACCGCGCCAAAAGTTCCTTTGAAAGGCACCAGGAAGCCATTGACGCCAATAAGGGCATTTATGGCGATGCTGAACTGGCAGGAATTGGTCCAGGCAACATGGAGCCGATTGCACCGGGTTCAGCTGACCTGGTGCTAACGTTCAGAAACATTCACAACTGGATGTCTCAAGACACGATCGGGGATATGTTGGCGATGATGTACAACTCGGCTAAGCCTGGTGGTCATCTCGGCATTGTCGAACACCGTGGTGATCCGTCGATCAAACAGGATCCGAAAGCGCGGTCTGGCTATGTCAATGAGGGATACACCATCAAGCTTGCCGAAGATGCCGGCTGGCAATTGGTTGCGACCAGCGACATCAACAACAATCCGATGGATGATAAGGATTATGATGGACGCGTTTGGCGACTTCCGCCAACTCTACGTTATTTTGGACGGGAAGGATTTCCCGCCGTGGAAGGAGCTGATCGCGCGAAGAGTTTGGCGATCGGAGAAAGTGATCGGTACACCCTACTTTTCGTAAAACCTGCAAGTTGAAAACAGGTTCACAGGCCTCCTCTTACAAGAGGAGGCCTGTTTCTTTGTCTAATTCAATAGTCAATAAGAATGGCTATCAAGCGACATTACTTTGAAAATCGCTTTGGCCAAATCCATGTTCATATTGCACGGCCAGACAAGCAACAGGACAAAACAAAACCTGCCCTACTTTGTTTTCATCAAAGCCCTCAATCTGGAAAAGTTTTTACCGAGGTCTTAAACGCCCTTGGTTCAGATCGCACCGTTATTGCGCCTGATACACCTGGGTTCGGAGAATCTGATCCGCCAAAAGAACCGCCAAACATCGAAGACTATGCCGGGGCCATGGAAGACCTGCTCGATCAGTTGGGTTTTTCCGAGTTCGACATTCTTGGATATCACACGGGGGCTTTGACTGGGACTGAGATTGCGATCAGAAGACCGGATCAGGTCCGCCGGCTTGTATTGATTGGCTTGCCGATCCTCACACAAGAGGAAATTGACGCGTTTTTTGAACAGCCTTGGGGTAGTGTCCAGAATCTTTCGCACTTTTTGTATTGGGCTGGTGGCTGATTTGGTCAGGCCGTGTTCCTTTGCTGCGTGAGTAGATTCATATTCATGTATCGTTTTAGTGTACAGATAGGGTATTCGCCTGACAGTTGCCGCGTCTGGCCGGGGTCAGTTTAGGCGGCTTTTTTCGTTTTTTCCTCCTTTTGTTTTTTCGGTTTTGGCAGGCAGCGTTGGAAGACGTCCGCGGGGGTTCTGCCGTTCATGCCGCGGCCCTGGTGAGGCCGCTTGGTGTTGTAGGTGACGAGATAGGCATCGAGGTCCTTCTGCATTTCCTCGATGCTTTCGTAGAACTTCTTTCTGCCCATGACGCGGAAGTGCTCGTCGAGAAGCGTTCTGTGCAGCCGCTCGACGAATCCGTTTGATTGCGGCCGCCGGACCTTGGTCGTCCTGTGTTCGATCTCTTCGAGTTGGAGGAACAGCTCGAAGGGGTGGCGGTCGGGTCTGCCGCAATACTCCCTGCCGTTATCGGAGAGCATGGTACTGATGCGCGCTTCATGCGCCTCGAAGGTGGGGAGCACGTCATTGTTCATGACGTGAATCGCGGTGACCGGCAGTTTGTTGGGGTAGAGGCGGCCCCAGGCGTAACGGCTGTGACAATCGACGACGGTCTGCAGGTAGATCTTGCCGACGCCCTTGAGATGGCCGACGAAGAAGGTGTCGACGGCGACGAGGTCGCCGGTGTGGCGGGTCTCGATATGGCGTTCGCGGAACTCGGGGCTGAACCGTTCCAACAGCCGGACCTGTTCGTCCGAAAGCTCGATCCTGCGTTCCGCCGTGGTCTTTTCCAGCCTGAGCAGCCGCTCCTGCTTGGTCAGCAGGTTATGGCGGGACCACACGC
The DNA here is from genome assembly GCA_965207985.1 of Rhodospirillaceae bacterium. Lineage (GTDB taxonomy): Bacteria > Pseudomonadota > Alphaproteobacteria > Rhodospirillales > Rhodospirillaceae > CBDBND01. The sequence goes on from CBDBND010000035.1 coordinate 749,812, forward strand.
CGCGCACCCCGCCCGATGAGACCTGCACGCCCTTGAGCGACAGTTCCTGGGCGACGCGGAGCGCACCGTGGGTGGGATGATCGAGGGCATGGGCGAGGGTCGCGGCCTCGACCTCTTCCGAGACCCGATTGGGGTGCGGGCCTCTGGCGCCGGGCAGCCGGTCGATGAGGCCGTCGGCCCCATAGGTCTGATAGTTCCTTCTGATCTCGTAGAACTGCTGGCGGGAATATCCCATGATCCGGCACGCCTTGGAGACGTTGCTCATCTCGTTGGCCAATTCCAGCAGGCTCAGCTTGCGTCGTGCTATCTTGTCGTTGGTGGTCATGTCGTTCTCCTGAAAGGTTGGATGTTGTGCAATAACAATCCTAACCCCTTCCAGAAGCGGCGTGGCCACCGCCGGCGCGCTTGACTCTTGCGGTCGCGCGCCGACGGATCAAACTGTCAGGTGATTACCGTCTCAATACAGTTTTAGGGACCATTTGCTTCCGGCTATGTGTCTTAACCTTGCTGCAGCCAAGTTGAGCGCCGATTGACCGTCAGGGAACGCTCCGACTACGCGGGTACGGCGTCTGATTTCGCGCATGATTCGCTCTAGCAGGCTGCTGAAAAACGATTTTGAGCGATCATCTCGGCAATTTTGTTTTCGTATGAGCCATTTTCCGATTCTATTTTTTCGCGGACGCCCATCCATTGATTCTTTCGTTTCGCGAGGTGGGCTCTCGGCCGAGTTTTTCAGCAGCCTGCTAGTGGATTGTTGGTCTTGAGCTTGATCCAGTGCTGGTCAGGGAAAGCATAGAAACTGAAAGTCTCTTCAATGTGGCTCTCGACCAACTCGGCTGCCGTGGTCAGCTTAGTGCTCTTGAGAGAGAAGATAACGTCCTCGGCTTTCCTGGTCGCGGCCTCTCGGCTCTCCTGGGCGTGGATAGCTTTCAGCATGTGGGCAACTTCGCGCACTTTGGTCGAAGGAACATGGCTGAAGATGTTGCGGTAGAAATGGACGACGCAGCGTTGCCAGCGGGCCTTGGGGCAGACCTCCGCTATACTCTCTACCAAACCCAGACAGGCGTCAGAGATAACCAACTGGACGCCTGACAGCCCGCGCGCCTTGAGATGCTTAAGGAATGCGCCCCATCCCGCCTTATCCTCCTTGGCACCCTCAACGATGCCCAAGATCTCGCGGAAGCCCTCCTGGTTGACGCCGATCGCCACCAATAGCGAAACATTACGCACTTCGCCGGCCCAACTGCGCTTAAGGACGATGCCGTCCACATACACATAGGGATGATCGCCCGCAATCGGCTTATTGCGCCAAGCGTCGATCTGCTCATAGATTTTCTTGTTAAGGTTCGAGACGGTTCCTGGCGAAACCCGCGTGCCCCACAACGCCTCGGTGATGTCCTCCACACGCCGTACCGAAACACCGGCCAGATACATCTCCATCAAGGCCTCTTCGACCGATGCCTCCCGACGCCGGTAACGCTCGATGATCGCCGTCTCAAAGGTCTGACGGCGCAGCTTGGGAACCTTCAGAGAAACCTCGCCAGCCCGTGTCTGAAGCTTCCTCTCGTAACTGCCGGCCCGCGTATCGCGACGGGCCTCACTGCGTTCGTAGCGCTCAGCATTGCAGAGCCGGTCCGCTTCGGCGTCCAATAGCGCGTTCAGGGTCTCCTCAACACTGCCCCGCACTACCTTGCCCAGGTGATCCTGTATACGTTCGTCATCAATCCGTATGACGTGCGACAATGCCTTCGTGTTATCCTTTTCCATGGTGGCTCCTTCCTTCTGGAGTGGCTGATTGAACAAAACCAACCTAACCAGACCCGGAGCCACCAACCCCAAAAATGTGCGAAAGATCTTTTACGTTATCAGCCTTGGCCAACTCCAATGGAAGAAGACGGATCCCATATCGTGACGGAATGGGAAAGATCAATGAAATGGGCAGGCCCGGGCATGACCATTCCGCTTATTCAAAGAGGATTTGTGGACAAATTGAAGGCGGGGGAAAGAGCCTATTGGGGAGGTCGGGCAGCCATGCAATACCCGTTTGCGGAAAAACTCCCTATGGTCAAACAATCTATTTTGGCAATTGGGCCTAAAGACGATCTGTGGGAAATTTCACTGCGTTCGGAAGAATACATCTCCAATGGACACTTCGAAAGATGGCCCGATCACGGTTTTGGAATATTTGATGTCGCAAAAGAACGAATTGTTGAAAAAATTCGATCTCATTTAGATTGACAGTATACTAATACGAGTTCGCTTCAACCTTCTAGCGTTTGTAGAGCGATGCGTAAGGCCTCTTGTGGGGATTGACCTTCTTCCAGCGCCGCTGAATACGGTCCGAATAAATCAGCCGCTATGCCTTCGAAGACCATTTCAGGAATTCCCAACTCTATCGCAACTTGCTTTGCGGCATGAATCCCGACATTGAAAGACTGTGCTGCATCAGCCCCTGTTGCTGCCGCTTGCATAAACGACGTGTAAAGCGCTTCTTCAACTGGATCTTCACTGGAACTTTCAGCGGGAGGCTCAGCTTGAGACTCATCCGTTTGACCGAACGGATCCGACTGCCCACCAGTTTCTTCGTATTCGCCCATTACCCTTGTCTCCCGTAAGACAGCAGTGCCGAGAGCATACTATTATTTTGAGAAAACACCACCTCAGGGCCAGCGAAGCTTGTTGAAGCGCTTTTCTCAACTCGGTTTTGACAGTAAAAGGACAGCGATTATGCGAATTCGGGATGCTCGAAAATGCCTCAGGACACCCATCGGCCTAATACCATTCAAGTTAGGAACCCACGCACTGGTGAAGTGGACTTTCATATCACGCCCCCTACCAAGGAGGAGATTGTCCAAACGTGTCAAGAATTGCGGTCTGCTCAAAGTGAGTGGGGCGCAGCGCCTTTATCCGAGCGTATCAGAGTGCTGCTGGAATGGGCCGATGCGGTAAAAAAAAATCGGGACGCCATCACTAAAGCAGAAGCAGAAGACACTGGGCGCTGGCGAATTTCCAGCGAAATGCCGGACGCCGTTATTTGGGGTATTCGGGGGTGGTGCGGAAAAGCAGAAGAAGTGATTGAGAAAGCCCTTATAGTTGGGCAGTCATCAACAATGCCCAATACGAAGCTGACACAACAGCTGGTCCCCTACCCTTTACTCGGTGTCATCAGTCCATGGAACTTTCCGCTAATGCTCAGTTCCATTGATGCGATTCCGGCATTATTGGCGGGGTGCACTGCTATTATCAAACCGAGTGAAGTTACCCCGCGATTCATCGAACCCCTACAAGAAACTATCAATGACGTACCTGAACTAGCAAAGGTACTCCAATATGTTGCAGGTGGTGGCGAGACAGGACAGAACATTATCGATAACGTCGATATAATTTGCTTCACCGGTTCGGTTCCGACGGGGCGGAAAGTTGCTGAAGCCTGCGCTCGAAACTTCATTCCGGCCTTCTTAGAACTTGGCGGTAAGGACCCCGCCATCATTACCAAAACAGCAGATATTGAGCGGGCGACGGACGCGGTGTTGCGGGGATCGGTCTATGCAACGGGTCAGATCTGCTATTCCATAGAACGTATATATGTTGATCAATCGATTCATGACGCGTTCGTCGACCGCTTAGTTGAGAAAAGTGAGGATCTAGCCCTCAATGACGAGGGGATGCGGACTGGCAATATCGGACCACTCATCTTTGATAAACAAGCCGACATCATCAACCGACAACTGGAGGATGCTGAAAGCAAGGGCGCTAAGATTAGAACGGGGGGTAAGTCGGAAACCGTAAATGGCGGGGAATATGTCAAACCTACAGTCGTAACCAATGTCACCCACGAAATGTCGCTGATGAAGGATGAAACGTTTGGGCCGATTATGCCAGTCATGGCCTTTTCATCTGTCGACGAAGCCATATCACTCGCAAATGACACAGAATTTGGATTATCGGCTGCGGTGATTGCGGGAGATGAAGCTGAAGCTATGGAGATCGGCCGTCAAATCGACGCCGGAGGGGTAAGTTTGATGGATACGACATTAACCGGTGCCATACTTAGGGATGCAGAAAAAACCTCGTTCAATCATTCCGGCTTAGGCGGCTCTCGCATGGGGCCAGCATCCATATTGAGGTTTTTCAGAAAAAAAGCACTAATCGTCAATCCGGATCCGCCAGTCAGAATGCAGGATATAAGAGAAAGCGATTAAAGTAACGAATTGGTTCATTGCAATTGCTGGTCTGCCAACAGATGCATCAAGCTGGAGGTATCCCAGCGCCCTCCCCCAGTTGATTGAACTTCGGAGTAGAACTGATCAACAAGTTCTACGACGGGAATTTCTGCTTCCAAGATCTTAGCTTGTTCTTTGCAAATACGGAGATCCTTGCGCATCCAATTGACGGCAAAACCAAAATCAAATTCTCCCTTTAGCATCGACTTTGCGCGGTTTTCCATCTGCCATGATTGTGCGGCGCCTTTAGAGATAACATCGACAACATCTTTCATATTGAGACCAGCCTTTTGGCCAAAATTGAGTGCTTCTGCCAGACTTTGAATCAACCCCGCAATGCAGATCTGGTTCACCATCTTGGTTAGTTGGCCAGTACCAGACTCGCCCATATGGCGTACACTACGCGCATAAACCTCCAAGACAAGCATAGCAAATTCGAAATCATTCTTGTTTCCTCCGCACATACATTCTTGTTTCCTCCGCACATAATTGTGAGCTGACCATTCTGCGCTCCTGCTTCGCCGCCCGAAACGGGGGCATCGACAAATCCCACACCTTTTGCCATTGCTGTTTCAAACAATCTCATTGCTAATTGAGCAGAAGTCGTCGTGTGGTCTACAATAACGGCACCAGTTTCGAGGCCTTCTAATATTCCGTCCTGACCAAGAACAACACTTTCCACATCTGGATCGTCCCCGACGCAACTAATTGCCAGATTGGCACCGTGAACCGCCTCTTTGGCTGTGAAATGGTGCGTTCCCTTAAATGCCTTTATCCATCTCTCTGACTTAGACGTCGTCCGATTAAAGACTCGGACCTCATGACCGGCAGTCGATAAATGACCAGCCATTGGAAAACCCATAACTCCCAGTCCAATAAACGCAATTTTCATGTCGAAATCCTGGAACAAAAAATGCTCACTTGAGAGCACATGTTACCGCTTCATCCCCGACGAGCGGACACTATTTCTGCGCCGGACTTGAATGGTCAGAATTGCTCGGTATCAAAGGGAAAGACTCTTATGAGGAGGTGCGCGCCATGCCGGATTCGGCCCCAACTGCCCCGGAACGGGACGTCAATGAATTTCTGTCTTTGTCCCATGGGCTATTTATTGACGACCAGTGGATTACCCCTCGTTCTCGGGCCGAGATTGAAGTTTTCAACCCGGCGACAGAAGAAAAAATTGCGACAGTTTCCGCTGGCGAAGAAGCTGAAATAGATTTGGCCGTCCAAGCAGCCAGAAATGCGTTTAAGAACAGTGATTGGGCCAAAATGGCTCCCTCACAGCGGGCGAAAATGATCCATCACTTAGCTGATTTACTGGAGCAGCATGCTGAGCAGCTCACTCAATTGGAAATATTGGACAACGGCATGCCCATCAATCGCGCTGGCGCGATGGCCGTTCCCCTTGCCGCAAAAATGTTCCGTTACTATGCCGGTTGGGTAGACAAAATAGCGGGAGACACCCTGCCAATTGACCCACCACCGACGGGCAATGAGGTCCTAACTTATACACGCAAAGAACCTGTCGGCGTGGCAGGCCAAATAACACCCTGGAATTATCCGCTAGGTATGTTGGCTATGAAATTGGGTCCTGCACTTGCGACGGGCTGTACAGTTGTGTTGAAGCCGGCTGAACAAACACCTCTCAGCGCACTTTATGTTGGGCATCTTATTCAAGAGGCAGGATTTCCAAGGGGAGTCGTCAATATCGTGCCGGGTTACGGTGAAACAGCTGGTGCCGCTTTAGCCAGTCATAAGGATGTTGATAAGGTCGCGTTTACCGGTTCGACAGAAGTTGGCAAAAAAATTAGGGTCTTGCCTAGCAGAGCATAGCCGATGGCGGCATAAAGCTCTGTATGGTAATGAAAAACCGATACTCGAAAAGTTCCAAACTTTCTGAAGCTCAGATTCGCCTTGTCGTGAAGTGCTTTGCCGCTGATCTCACGGCGCTGCAAACGGCCGCGATTTGCGGCGTAAATCGCAACACTGTGAACCGGATCTACCGCGGCCTAAGGGAGCGGATCCTCGCGGCTTGCGAAGCACAGCGCCCGTTCTTCGGCGTGGTCGAGGTCGATGAGAGCTTCTTCGGTGCCAGACGCATCAAAGGCAAGCGCGGACGCGGAGCCTATGGCAAGACAGTCGTCTTCGGGATCTTCGAACGCGAAGGGCAGGTCTACACCGAGATCGTCCCGGACTGCTCAAAGTCAACGCTACAGGGGATTATTCGGGGCAGGGTCGATCCAAGCACCGTCGTCAACTCCGATGGATGGCGCGGCTACAACGGCCTCGTCGATCTCGGCTATGGTCACTTCCGGGTCGACCATTCCTGCGATGAGTTCGCCCGCGGCCCGGTTCACATCAATGGCATCGAGGGCTTCTGGGGCATGGCCAAGGTGCGGCTCGTAAAGTTCATGGGTGTGCCCAGACACACATTCCACCTCCACCTCAAGGAAACTGAGTGGCGCTTCAACCATCGGGCTTCCAACAAGGTCAGGCTTCTGCTACGTCAACCGCGAGAAAAACCGATCTGCTAGGCAAGACCCAAAAATTATTGAAGCATCCGCTTCCAACCTTAAAAAAGTGTCCTTGGAGCTTGGAGGCAAGTCTCCCTTCATTGTTTGTGCAGATGCCGATTTAGAGCGAACCATACCTTCTGCCGTATTTTCAGCGTTCTTTCTTCAAGGACAAAACTGTATGTGCGGCTCTCGATTGTTCGTTCATCGGAGTATTCACGATGAGTTCATCGAGGGCATGAAAAAAATGGCTCAAGCCATGAAAATGGGCCCAGGGATGGATCCGGAAACGCAGATTGGACCGCTGATCTCTCAGAGCCTGACCGAAAAAGAATTGAGTGGAATCAGTCCCTTGTGATTCCCTTGTTGTGTTCGCCAGCAAGGAGGATAACAAGATGTGGACTGACGCCACTCGTGAGAAATATGAGCGCGAGGCGCACCGCTACGCAAGCGATCTGAGCGATACCGAATGGTGCGTGATCGAACCCCATATGCCGCCCGCAAGGGCTCTGGGCCGCCCGCGCAAGACGGATATGCGGGAAGTGATGACCGCGATCCTGTACATGGCCCGCAGCGGCTGCCAGTGGCGCATGCTGCCCGGCGAGTTTCCGCCGCGCAGCTCGGTTCAGTACTATTTCTACAAGTGGCGCGACGACGGGACGTGGCAGGAGGTCAACCGGGCGCTTCTGGCGCGCACCCGCGAGGCCGAGGGGCGGGCCGCTGCCGCGACTGCCGGGGTGATCGACAGCCAGTCGGTGAAGACCACGGAAAGCGGAGATCCGCGCGGGTTTGACGCGGGTAAGAAGGTGATGGGCCGCAAGCGCCATATCGTGGTGGACACTGGCGGGCGGTTGCTCGGTGCCGTGGTCCACGAGGCTGACATCCAGGATCGCGACGGTGCGCCGTCGCTGCTCGCCGAGGTGGGGGCGTGGTTTCCCGGGGTCGGCCATATCTTCGCCGACGGCGCTTACGCCGGCCCTAAGCTGGCCGGGGCGCTGAAGAAGATCGGCGACTGGGCGCTGGAGATCGTCAGGCGCAACGACAAGGCGGACGGCTTCGTTGCGCTGCCGCGCCGTTGGGTGGTCGAACGCACCTTCGCATGGTTCGGGCGCAGCCGCCGCCTTGCGAAGGACTTCAAGGCGACCGTCGAGAGCGCCCTTGCCTGGCTCCTGATCGCCAGCATCCAAGTCTTCATCCGTAGACTAGGGTGTTGACTCAATTGATCCAGCATTTTATGGCGAAGAGTTGGATCATTGCGAGGAAGTTTTTGGCTGATTTCTCGAAGCGCGTTGCTAATCGGCGCATGTCTTTCATCTTGCAGAAGAACCGCTCGACGATGGTCCTTTGGGCATAGAGGTTTGGATCGTGCGGGATAGGATGACGCGCGTTGCTCTTTGAAGGAATGACAGCCAGCGCTCCTTCATCGGCGATCTGCTGCCTGATTTTGGCGGTGCCATAGGCCTTATCAGCGACGATGGCGAGCGGGGCCTTTTCCCAATCCAGGAAAGAGCCCATGGCTTGGCTGTCATGGACCTGCCCGCCGGTGATGTCCAGCCGGAGCGGGCGGCCCTTGGCATCTACGGCCGCGTGAACCTTACTTGTGCGACCCGCGCGTGAGCGTCCAATACCTTCTGCCAAGCCCCCTTTTTTGACCCTGCCGCTGCGCGGTGAGCCTTGACGATGGAACTGTCAATGAAGATCAGACTGTCCTCGCACTGCTTGGCAAGAGCATCGAAAATGCCTTGCCATACACCCCGCTCACCCCATCGGGTGTAGCGGTTATAGACCGTGGTCCGCGGGCCGTAACGCTCCGGTAAGTCCCGCCATGGGGCACCCGTGCGCAGAATATAGAAGATACCGTTCAAGACCTGACGGTCATCCTTACGCTGAGGACCGCGCCCCTGTTTGGGAAGAAGTGGGCCGATCACCGACCACTCCTCATCTGTCAAATCAAACCGTGCCACTCTTGCCTCCAATAAAAGAGGCTGTGAATCACACCTGCTTAGGTAAAATCAAGACATTGAATTGGGTTCACACCCTAGTAACTAAGCCTCTTCGATCTCGATCAGCGTGCCCATGAAATCCTTAGGATGGACGAACAACACCGGTTTGCCGTGGGCGCCGGTTTTGGGTTCGCCGTCACCAAGGATGCGTTTGCCTTCGGCCTTGAGTTGATCCCGCGCAGCAAGAATATCCTCCACTTCAAAACACAGGTGATGCATGCCGCCGTAGGGGTTCTTTTCAAGAAAGCCTTGGATGGGCGAGTTGTCGCCCAAGGGATGCAACAGTTCGATCTTCGTGTTGGGCAACTCGACAAACACCACGGTGACGCCGTGTTCGGGCAGGTCTTCCGGTTCCGAGACGGTCGCGCCGAGGGCATCGCGGTAAACGGCAGCGGCGGCGGTTAGGTCCGGTACGGCGATGGCCACGTGATTTAGGCGTCCGATCATACCATCCTCATTGGTCGGTTTATGCTCTCATATCCGTGCGATATGCACGCGGGTCAAGGGTTTCCGATCTTGGTCCATGGAAAAAAGCCGGCGCACGCAACGGCGCACCGCTTCTTCCACGGCATCGTCGTCGCGGGCAGCCTTCGCCGGCAGGCGCTCGACCGCCTTTTCGATCTCTTCTGCCAACGCCTCGGGCCCGTCATCGGCCAGAGGATCGGGCACGCCGAGGACAGAGACTTCCGCATCGGTAGCCAAACGTCCATCGTCTTCCAATACCAGGGAAACCACCACGCTGCCGTTGTAGAAGATCTTCTTGCGGTCCCGGAGCATCGGGTCCCAGAAAGACACAGCTCGATCCCCTTCCCAGGACATACGCCCAGCCCAGACTTCGCCGGCCACGACCGGATCGCCAGGAGCCAACCGGACGGCAGCACCATTTTCCACCAGCACCGCCTGAGGCACCTGACAATCTTCGGCCAGGGCCGCATGGGCGCGCATGTGCAGATGCTCGCCATGCACCGGAATGGCCGTATGAGGGCGGATCATTTGATACATCCTGCGCATTTCATCCCGGGCCGGATGGCCGGAGACGTGAATGGGCGCGTCGCGCGCGGTGATGATGTCGACGCCATTTCTAGCCAATTGGTTCTGCAGCTTGAGAATGGCTTTTTCGTTGCCGGGAATGACCCGGGAGGAAAACACAACCGCATCCCCCTCTTCCAGCACCACGTCCCGGTGCATGTTCTGGGCGATGCGGTTGAGGGCCGCCCGCGCTTCGCCCTGGCTGCCGGTACAGATGTAGAGCACTTTATCCCGGGGAAGATGAGCCGCGTCTTCCGCTTCGTAGAAGGTTATATCGCCGGACAAGTAGCCCGTTGTGCGCGCCGTCTCGATGACACGCCATAGGGATGCCCCCACCAGCGAGACATGTCTGCCGTTGGCTTCCGCCGCCCGGGTAATGCTTTCCACCCGGGCAAAGTTAGAGGCGAAACAGCCAACGGCCACCCGGCCGGTCAGCTTACCGATCACGGTGGTAAGCGCTTCCCGTACGTCTGCCTCCGAACCCGCTTCACCTTCGGAAAACACGTTGGTGGAATCGCCGATCAAAGCAAGCACACCGTCCTTGCCAAGTGCCTCTAATGCCGCAAAGTCCGTTGTTTCGCCAATCAAAGGGTCGGGATCGAACTTCCAATCTCCAGTGTGCATCAGCGTACCGTGGGGCGTGCGGATCGCCAGAGCGTTGGGCTCGGGAATGGAGTGTGTCAGCGTAACGAACTCGATGTCGAACGGCCCGATTTCCAACCGGCTACCGAGAGGCACTTCGTTAAGCGGAACCACGTCCTGCAATCCCGTCTCCGGCAGTTTGCGGCGGAGAAATTCCGCTGTGAACGGGGTGGCATAGACCGGACATTCCAATTTGGGCCAGAGATAAGGCACGGCGCCCAAGTGATCCTCATGGGCATGGGTGAGAATCAGTGCTTTGAGTTTGTCTTTGCGCTCGGCGATGAAATCGGGGTCAGGCATGACCACGTCGACGCCCGGCAGCGTGTCATCGCCGAAGGTCACGCCCAGGTCGACCATGATCCATTGATCGTCGCAGCCATAAAGATTGAGGTTCATGCCGATTTCACCGGAACCGCCGAGAGGTACGAACCACAAACCCTTATCCAGACCCTCCGGCGGCGCTGTGTCGCCGGGTTTGGACACGCGGTTCATTGTGAATTCCGTTTGTGGACGGCGAGTAGACCGCGCACCGTTAGATTGGGATCCGTGTGCTCTATAACGGTGGTTGCTTCAGCAAACATGGACGCGAGCCCGCCAGTGGCGATGACTTTTAGATCTGCCCCCCGCTCCTCCTTGATACGTTTGACCAATCCTTCGATCAGCCCGATATAGCCCCAAAACACGCCGGACCGCATACCGGCGATCGTCGAGTTTCCTACGACGGGCGCCTGACCGGGGTTCTCTACAGGTACTTTGGGCAAAAGGGCCGTTGCGTTGTGAAGTGCCTCCATGGACAGATTGATGCCAGGGGCGATGATTCCGCCGGAATAGCTGCCGTCTTTGTCGACCACATCAAACGTGGTGGCTGTACCAAAATCTATGATGATCATGGGGCCGCCATAGGTTTCGTGGGCCGCGATGGCATTGACCAACCTATCGTCACCGACGTTGCGGGGGTCTTGCATGTGGACATGAACACCGATGTCGATTGCGGAATCGCTGACAAAACGCGCATCAACGGAAAAAAAATCTTGGCACATGGTCCGCAGCGCCCGGTTCTTATTGGGCACGACCGAGGAAATCATGGCAGCCGTGATGTCGTCTTTCGCGATGCCGTCCTTTTGTATGATCTGTGTCAGCCAGACACCATAGTCGTCACCGGTCTTTTCGCTTTGGGTGGCCGTGCGCCATTGGCCAGCCAAATCATCACCGTCGTAAACGGCGAAAACCACGTTGGTATTGCCACAGTCGATCACCAGCAGCATGGCTTACGCTCCGGCCGCGCGGGCAAAGAAAACATCTCCCGCCGCAATGGTTCTGGTCACTGCTTCCCCTTGGTCGAGCAACAGGGCGCCGTCTTCGGAAAGGCCCTGAAAGGTTCCTTCAACGGATTCACCGGGCAATTGCACGACTATAGGACGGTGCAGTCCCTGCGCCCTTGCCAGCCAAGCTTTACGGAGGGGCGCGAAACCGACCGTTCGCCACGTGTCCAGCCAGGATGCGAGTGCGGCGCAGATGTGACCACTCAGCCCATCCAAGTCGAACGTCACCCCCGTGGTCGCAAGTGAGTCGACAGGATAAAGAGCGTTCTCCACATCCGTCGGCACCACATTGACTCCAAAACCGATGACCACTTGATCGTGGTCGGGTACCGCTTCCAATAATAGTCCCGCCACCTTCGCTCCATCGAGCACCAGGTCGTTGGGCCATTTGCAACAGAGATTAGGGATGTCTCGATTTGCTTCCGCTTCAATCGCGTCGATGAGCGCAAGGGCAGCGGCAAATCCCACCTGTCCGGCTGTGGCCGGCGGTGCATCAACCAGAATACTAAGGTAAAGATTACCCTTGGGACTGTCCCATGCACGGCCGCGGCGGCCGCGCCCGGCGGATTGTGTATCGGCGCGGATGGCAAACCCTTCCGCTTCGCCGTTTTCCGCACGGCGCAAGACGTCCGCATTGGTGCTGTCAATTTCAGGCACGGCAACAAGACGCCAGCCGTCCGGCAGGTCGTGTCGCGAAGTCATGAAGACGCCGGACTATCCTGTGAACAGGGCGGCGGCGGCGGCATCCGCCCCAGCGAGCAATGGCTCGGGTAGAAGGATGAAAACAACAACGGCTATGGCGCAGACACCCACGACTGTGCTGGTGGACAGATCCGGCTTGTCGAAGCCTTCGACGGACTCATCGAAGTACATGATCTTGACCAGGCGAATGTAGTAATAAGCACCAACGACACTGGCCAGCACGCCTACGACGGCCAGAGGCACGAGACCAGCATTGATCGCCGCCATGAACACGAAATATTTGCCGAAGAACCCGGCCAGCGGCGGTATGCCCGCCATAGAGAACATCAATACGGTCAGCGCCAGAGCAATGGCCGGATTGGTTTTGGATATACCAGAGAGGTCTTCAATTCCCTCAACGTACCGGTCTTTGATGCGCATGGTGAGGATGACGGCAAACGTGCCCACGTTCATGAACAGGTAGATCAGCAAATAATAGATCATGCCGCGTGCCCCTTCAGGCGTAGCGGCGACCAATCCAATAAGCGCATAGCCGACGTGGCCGATTGAACTATAGGCCATCAGCCTTTTGATGTTGGTCTGGGCGATGGCGGCGACCGCGCCCCACAGCATGGAAGCGACGCAGATGGCAATCAGCACCTGCCGCCATTGGAACAATAGATCGTCGAACGGACCGACCAGAACACGAAGGAAAAGACAGAGGGCTGCGATCTTGGGCGCGACAGAGAAGAACGCCGTCACAGGTGGCGGCGCGCCTTCATAAACATCGGGCGTCCACATGTGGAAAGGCACGGCAGAGACCTTGAAGGCAAAGCCGGAAATGACAAAGACAACACCGACGATCACACCGGTGTTTTCTTGCGCGTTGCTGAGAGCACCCGCAAGGCCCGTAAAAGAAGTGGTGCCGGCAAATCCGTAAATAAGCGATGAACCATAAAGCAACAGGCCTGAGGCCAGTGCTCCGAGAACAAAATACTTCACCCCGGCTTCCGTTGCCCTGAGATTGCCGCGGTGGAACGACGCCAACACGTAGAGCGACAAAGATTGCAGCTCGAGGCCCACATAGAGTGCAATGAGATCGTTGGCGGAGACCATCATCATCATGCCGAGGGCGGAGAACGCCATAAGCACCGGCAGTTCAAAGCGTGCGATTCCTTCGTGACGTGCCCATGGCAGAGTCAAGATCATGGCAAAACCCGCACCGGCGAGAACTAACACCTTCGCGAAGGCGGTGAAGGCATTGACCACAAACATCCCGCTGAAAGTCACTGCACTGGTATTGTTGGTGATGACGACCATCAGCGCAGCAATGATGAAGGCAATGATGGCCATCACCGCGACGCCGCGCACGGGATCCTGCTTGCGGAATACGCCGACCATGAGCAGAAACATACCGACGCAGGCGAGCCAGATTTCCGCATAGGCCGGGACGAGATTTGGCACTGCTGACATGCGTTCCTCCCCTACCGGCCCAACGCCAAGCGAATGCCGTCGGCGAAATCACGGGATGCCGTGCTGGCATCAATAGCGCCGTGGTAGTCCGCCAGCAGTTTGGCGACGGAGGCGTCCATGATGCCGAGGAACGACATGGGATAAACACCCATCCACATGACCGCGATGGCCAGGGGGGCGAACACGGCCAGTTCACGTCGACTCAAATCAGGCAGACCTTTGAGTTCTTCTTTGGTCAGTTCACCGTAAATCACCCGGCGGTAGAGATAGAGCATGTAGGTTGCGCCTAGGATCACGCCCGTGGCTGTCAGCAAAGAAACCCAGGTGTTGACCTGGAACACCCCGGTGAGCACCAGGAACTCGCCGACGAAACCAGACGTGCCGGGCAAACCGACGGAGGCCAGCATCATCAGCATGAAGATGAAGGCGTACTTGGGCATGTTGTTGACCAGGCCGCCGTATCGGTCGATCTCGCGGGTGTGCAAGCGGTCGTAGACCACGCCGACGCAGAGGAACAGTGCGCCGGAGACGATGCCGTGGCTGAGCATCTGATAGATCGCTCCCTGCACTGCCTGTTGTGTCGCGGCGAAGATTCCGACGGTGACAAATCCCATGTGGGCCACCGAGGAATAAGCAATGAGCTTTTTCATGTCCTCTTGGGCCAGCGCCACCAGAGAGGTGTAAATCACGGCGACAATGGAAAGGCCGTAGACCAGCGGGGTGAAGTACTCGCTGGCCAGCGGCAGCATGGGCAGGGAGAACCGGAGAAAGCCGTAAGCGCCCATTTTCAAAAGCACGCCGGCCAAAAGCGCAGAGCCGGCCGTCGGCGCTTCCACATGGGCGTCGGGAAGCCAGGTATGCACCGGCCACATGGGCACTTTGACGGCGAAGGAGGCGAACAGTCCCAGCCACAGCCAAAGCTGCATGCCGAAGGGGAAACGGGTTTCCATCAGCGTCGGAATGTCCGTGGTGCCCGCCGTGAAATACATGGCCAGCATGGCCACCAACAGAAGCACGGAACCGGTCAGTGTGAACAGGAAGAACTTGAAGGCTGAATAAACCCGCCGTGCGCCGCCCCAAACTCCGATGATAAGAAACATGGGAATGAGCACGCCCTCGAAGAAAACGTAGAACAGAACCATGTCCAGGGCGCAGAACATGCCAACCATCATGGTTTCCAACACCAGGAAGGAAATCATGTATTCGCGCACACGGGATTTAATGGCGTCCCAACTGGCCAACACGCAAAGCGGTGTCAAGAACGTGGACAGAATGACGAACAGCATGGAAATGCCGTCCACACCCATATGGTAGTTGATGCCGTACTCAGGGAACCAGTCGTGTTGTTCGACGAATTGGAACTCCGCCGTTCCGGTGTCGAAATTGGCCCAGACCAGCAAGGACAGAATGAAAGTGCCAAAGGTCACCCAAAGGGTGGTCCATCGGGCATTGCGGGCAACGATCTCTTCGTTATCGCCGCGGATCACCAGCAGCAAAAGCACGCCGAACAACGGCAGGAAAGTGACCGTGCTCAGAAGGGGCAAATTTGCAAGCGCACTGTTCATGGACTAGCCCCCGACCACGATCCAGGAAACAAACAGTGCGATGCCAATGATCATGGCAAAGGCGTAGTGATAGAGATAACCGGTTTGTATGGCGCCCAATCGGCGCGCGCCTGCGATCACCGTGGCGGACAGGCCATCGGGGCCAAAGCGGTCGATGGTGCCTTCGTCCCCGCCCTTCCAGAACAGCCGGCCAATCCAAAAGGCCGGGCGGACAAGCAGGAAGTCATAGAGCTCGTCGAAGTACCATTTGTTGAGCAGGAATTTGTAAACAGCAGGGTACTTTGTAGCCAGACGGCTAGGGATGTCCGGCTGGCGCATGTACATGTGATAGGACAAGCCGAGACCGAGGATCGTCACTACCAGCGGTGACCAGACCACCCAAGCCGGCACATGGTGGGCTTCTTCAACCACGTCGACACCGATGACAGCAATGGAATCGCGCCAGAAGTCCGCCCGCAAGTCACCGACAAAGACGTCGTAGCCGATCATGCCGGCAAAGATGGCGCCGATGGCCAAACCGGCGAGCGGAATGGTCATCACCGGCGGGCTTTCATGGACGTGGTCCATCACCTCTTTGTCGGCCCTGGGTTCGCCGTGGAAAGTCATGAATAGCAGCCGGCCGGAATAGAACGCGGTCATCAGAGCGGCGGCGATGCCCAAGACAAAGGCGTATTGGCCGACACTGGTTTGCGCCGCATAAGCCGCCTCTAGGACCATGTCCTTGGAGTAGTAACCGGCGAAGGGCGGCACGGCGACCAGGGCCAACGTGCCGATCCACATCACCGCGTAGGTGAATTTCACCTGCTTCCAGATGCCGCCCATTTTGCGCATGTCCTGCTCATCGGACATGGCGTGGATCACCGAACCGGAGCCGAGGAACAACAGCGCCTTGAACCAGGCATGGGTCATCAGGTGAAAGATCCCCACGGAGTATGCGCCGACGCCGCAGGCGAAGAACATGTAGCCCAACTGAGAGCAGGTGGAATAGGCGATCACCCGTTTGATGTCGTTCTGCACGCAGCCGATGGTCGCAGCGAAAAAGGCTGTGGATGCGCCGATGATGGTCACCACTTCCAAGGCCGCCGGCGCGTATTCAAACAACGGCGACATGCGCGCCACCAGGAACACCCCTGCCGTGACCATGGTTGCGGCATGGATGAGCGCGGAAACGGGCGTCGGGCCTTCCATGGCGTCGGGCAGCCAGGTGTGGAGCAGCAGTTGGGCTGATTTGCCCATGGCGCCGATAAACAAGAGCAAGGCGATCAACGTTAGAGCATAGCCTTCAATGCCGAAGAAGGTGACCGTGTCTTCCGCGTGAGCGGGGACGGCGTTGAAGATGACGTCAAATGTCACAGCGTCAAAAAGCAAATAGGCGCCGAAGATACCAAGCAGGAATCCGAAGTCCCCCACCCGGTTGACGACAAAGGCTTTGATGGCGGCAGCGTTGGCAGACGGTTTCTTGAACCAGAAACCGATCAGCAAGTAGGACACCAAGCCCACCCCTTCCCAGCCGAAGAACAGCTGCACCAGGTTGTCGGCCGTCACCAGCATCAGCATGGCGAAGGTGAATAAAGACAGATAAGCCATGAACCGCGGTTTGCAGTCATCGTGGCTCATGTAGCCAACCGCATAGACGTGAATGAGGAAGGACACACAGGTGACGGTCATCACCATGACGGCGGAGAGAGTGTCGAACCGTAACGCCCAAGCCGCTTCAAAGGTGCCAGAATTAATGAAACTGGCGATGTTGACGACCTGTTCGTTGCCATCGATGGCGACACTGAAGAAAATGGGTATCGACAACACAGCGCCGAGACCAACCCCCCCGCAGGTAACGATCTGAGACGCCCGGTCGCCAATGGCACGGCCGAAGAAACCGGCGATGACAGCGCCCAACAGGGGCAGGAATATGGCGGCTGCGTACATCCCCTACCCCTTCAACTCGTTGATGTCTTCAACTGCGATGGATCGGTGCGCCCGGTAAAACACCACAACGATGGCCAAACCTATGGCTGCTTCCGCTGCGGCCACCGACAACACCAGCATGGTGAACACTTGGCCCATGAGGTCCCCGAGATAAGCCGAGAAGGCAACGAAGTTGATATTGACGGCAAGCAACATGAGCTCGATGGACATCAGAATGATGATCAGGTTTTTCCTGTTCACAAAAATGCCAAAGATGCCAATGCTGAACAGAATGGCAGCAACGGTCAGATAATGGGCGAGACGGACAGCCATTATTGCAGCCCCTTCCCGGATTCCACCTTGACGATCTCAAGGGTGTCGCTCGGCCGCCGCGCCACTTGATCGGCGATCTTTTGTTTACGCACGCCAGGTCGGGTGCGGTGGGTGAGCACGATGGACCCGATCATCGCGACCAGCAGAATTATCCCTGCCGCCTGGAACAGATAAATGTAGTCGGTGTACAGAATGAGCCCGATGGCCTCCGTATTGGTGATCTCTCCCGGATCAGGCGTCGGGGCCAGGCGCAAGCTCTCAGCACCGTCGGACATCACCCAACTGGCAAACACCGTTATCAGTTCGGCCAGCAAAAGGCCGCCAACGAGCAGTCCCACGGGCAGGTATTTAAGAAATCCTTCGCGGATCACCGTGATGTTGATGTCCAGCATCATCACCACAAACAGGAACAACACGGCGACGGCACCGACGTACACAACCACCAAGATCATGGCGACGAATTCCGCGCCCACCAAAACGAACAATCCCGCCGCGTTGAAAAAGGTGAATATCAGCCAAAGGACGGAATGCACCGGATTACGCTGAAAGATCACATTCAGCGCGCCGACGACCGCCAGGAAGGAGAACAGATAGAACGACAGGGTTGCTGCAATCATTGTTGCCCCCCTTTCGTTTTACGTCTGTTCTTAACAGTCCTCATATCCCCATCCCCAAACGCTTATTGCTCACCTGTACGGTGCGTCCAGTTCCAACCGTTTTGCTAGTTCCGCTTCCCAACGGTCGCCATTGGCGAGCAGTTTGTCCTTGTTGTAGAGCAGCTCTTCCCTGGTTTCGGTGGCAAATTCAAAATTTGGTCCTTCGACGATGGCATCCACCGGGCAGGCTTCCTCGCAAAAGCCACAGTAAATACACTTCGTCATGTCGATGTCGTAGCGGGTGGTCCGACGGCTGCCGTCGTCCCGCGGCTCAGCTTCGATGGTGATGGCCTGCGCCGGGCAAATGGCTTCGCAGAGTTTGCAGGCGATGCAGCGTTCTTCTCCGTTAGGATAACGGCGCAGAGCATGCTCACCGCGGAAGCGCGGACTCAAGGGTCCCTTCTCGAACGGATAATTGATCGTGACCTTGGGGCCGATCATGTATTTGAAGGTCAGCCACATGCCGTGAAGCAATTCGGTCAGAAGGAACGAACGAGCGGTGCGGTCGATGAATGCCATACTGCAGTCCTTTTCCTTATCCCGGCAGCGCGTCGTTGTAGACCAGCACACCAGCCGTCAGTGCTAGCCAAATGAGAGAAAACGGCAGGAACACTTTCCAGCCGAGACGCATGAGTTGGTCGTAGCGGTAACGGGGGAAAGTCGCCCGCACCCAGATAAACACGAACAGGCAAAACGACACCTTGAGCGCAAACCAGACGACGCCGGGGATCCAGGTGAACAGCGCGGTGTCGTAGGGCGGCAGCCAACCGCCCAGGAACAGGATGGTCACCATGCCGCTCATCATGATCATGTTGGCGTATTCGCCGAGGAAGAACAGAGCGAACGACATGGAGGAATATTCGGTCATGAACCCCGCGACCAGTTCGGACTCTGCTTCGGGGAGGTCGAACGGATGACGATTGGTTTCCGCCAGGACGGAAATAAAGAACACGATGAACATGGGCAGATGGGGAATGAAGTACCAGCCGGGCAAAACGCCGAACAACGGTTCCGATTGGGATTCCACAAGCTGCGACAGGTTTAACGTCCCCGCTGTCATCAAAACCGAAATCATGATGAAACCAATGGAAACCTCATACGACACCATCTGCGCGGCAGAGCGCATGGCGCCGAGAAAGGCGTATCGGGAGTTGGACGCCCAACCGGCCATCACCACGCCGTAGACCCCAAGCGACGAAATCGCGAAGAGATAAAGCACGCCGACGTTGAGATCGGAGATGACCCAGCCGGCGCTGACGGGAATCACAGCCCAGGCCAACAGGGCCAGCCCGAAGGTCACCATCGGTGCCAGGAAAAACACCACCGGACTCGCACCGGTCGGCAGCACCGTCTCCTTGGTCAGCAGTTTGAGCGCATCAGCGAAAGGCTGCAGCAAGCCGAACCAGCCGACCACGTTTGGCCCTTTGCGCATTTGCATGGCGCTGATGATCTTGCGCTCGGCATAGGTCAGATACGCCACACCAATCAGCACCGGCACGACGAACATAAGGATCAGGATGACGATCCACACCACCGACCAGATATAGTTGGTCCAGAGTTCAGCCATCGGTGCCGGTCGCCTTTCCACTCTGACCCAGGACAAACTCCTGGGTGCATTGCGCCATGGTCTTTGACGCCCGGCTTATGGGATCCGTTTGATAGTAGTTGCCTATGGGATAGGAAAAAGTTGTGGCATCAATGGAACCGGACGCCCCAAAAGACTCCCAATCAGCGGCCACGACTTCATCCAAATGGGTAAACACGGGATTGGTCTCGCGCAGTTTGGTCCGCATGTCGTCCAGGCTGTTGTAGGGCAGCGTGTGTCCTAACTGTTCCGACAATGCCCGGATGATGGCCCAGTCTTCCCGCGCGTCGCCGGGTGGGAAAATGGCGCGCTGACCCAGCTGCGCCCGGCCTTCCGTATTCACATAGGTGCCGTTCTTTTCCGTATAGGCGGCACCCGGAAGAATGACATCGGCCACATGCGCCCCAGCATCGCCATGATGGCCTTGGTAAATGACAAACGCGTTTTTTAGTTTCGCCGTGTCGATTTCATCGGCGCCTAACAAATAGACCTCTTCGATGCCGCCCGATGCCGCGCCATCGAGAATCGCATTGGTATCCTTACCGCCCTCACCGGGAACAAAACCCACATCCAGACCGCCGACCCGGGCTGCTGCCGTGTGTAAGACGTTAAAGCCGTTCCAATCCCCCGAGACCATGCCGGTTGAGTCGGCAATGGCACGGCCAGCACCGAGAATGGCCGAACCATCGGAGCGTGTAAGCGCGGCCATACCCAAGATAAGCAGGGGGCGTTCCGCATCCTTGAGAACCTGGGCAAAGGGATGACTGCCATCGGCAATCTTGGCAACAACATCCGCAGTGTCACCAAGGTGATCGTACGGATACGTTAGATCTACGGCTTCACCGATAGCGCCAATCTTGACCCCGCCCATGCGATAACGCTTGCGGATGCGGGAATTGAGCACCGGCGCTTCTTTGCGGGGATTGGTACCGATCAGGAGAATAGCATCGGCGTCTTCAATCCCGGCGATGGTCGAGTTGAAGAGATAAGACGCCCGTACATTGGGATCGAGGGCTGCACCGTCCTGGCGGCAATCCAGATTGGAGGACCCCAGAGCAGCCATGAGCTCTTTCAGGGCCAGCATGGACTCACAGTCAACCTGATCGCCAGCAAGTGCGGCGATCTTTGATCCGGTCACACCGCTGAGTTTATCGGCAATGGCTTGGAATGCCTCGCCCCAGCTGGCCTCCTGCAATTTTCCGCTCTCGCGCACGTAAGGTCGATCAAGACGCTGGTATTTCAGACCGTCACAGGCATTGCGGGACTTATCGGCCAGCCATTCTTCGTTCACCCACTCGTTGAGACGCGGCAGAACGCGCATCACTTCCCTGCCCCGGCTATCGACACGGACGTTGGATCCCACCGCATCCATCACGTCCACGGACTCGGTCTTGCGCAACTCCCAGGACCGGGCCGTGAAGGCGTAAGGCTTGTTGGTCAGTGCTCCCACGGGACAAAGATCGACAACGTTGCCCGACAATTCGGATGTCAGCGATTGTTCCAGATAGGTGGTGATTTCCATGTCTTCGCCGCGGCCGGTGGCGCCAATCTCCGTAATACCACCCACCTCTTCGACGAAGCGCACACACCGTGTGCAATGAATACAGCGGGTCATGATCGTCGAGACGATGGGACCCATATATTTGTCTTTAACGGCCCGTTTTTGCTCGAGGTAGCGGCCACGGTCGTAGCCGAACGCCAGCGCTTGATCCTGCAGATCGCATTCACCGCCCTGGTCGCAAATGGGACAGTCCAGCGGATGGTTGATGAGCAGGAACTCCATCACCCCATTGCGGGCCTTCACCGCGCGTTCCGACTTGGTATACACAACCATGCCATCACCCGCCGGCATGGCACAGGACGCCACTGGTTTCGGCGACTTCTCCACATCCACCAGGCACATGCGGCAATTGCCGGCAATGGAAAGCCGGTCGTGATAACAGAAGCGCGGAATTTCAACGCCGGCCTGTTCCGCCGCCTGCAATATGGTGGCGCCGTGTTCGACTTCGACTTCTATGCCGTCAATGGTGAGTTTGGGCATGATCCGTCCTTACGCCGCCGCCGGCATTTTGCCGTCGCGGTAATCCTTAATGCGTTGTTCGATTTGCGGCCGGAAGTGACGGATCAATCCTTGAATGGGCCAGGCAGCCGCATCCCCGAGGGCACAAATGGTATGGCCTTCAATCTGATAGGTCACTTCTTCCAGCATGTCGATTTCTTCAGGCGTGGCTTGCCCGGTCACCAAACGCTTCATCACCCGGTACATCCAGCCTGTGCCTTCCCGGCAGGGCGTACACTGGCCACAGCTTTCATGTTTGTAAAAGGCCGCGAGGCGTGTGATCGCGGCAATGACGTCAACCGACTGGTCCATCACCATGACGGCGGCGGTTCCCAAGCCAGACTTCACGTCACGCAGGGAGTCAAAGTCCATCAAAACGTTGTCGCAAATGTCTTTGGGCAAACATGGCACAGAACTGCCGCCGGGAATGACGGCCTGCAGGTTATCCCAACCGCCGATCACGCCACCGCAATGTTTGTCGATGAGTTCCTTCAGGGGAATGCCCATTTCCTCTTCCACATTACAGGGCCGTTCCACATGGCCCGAAATGCAAAAGACTTTGGTGCCGGTGTTGTTGGGACGCCCGATACCGGCGAACCAAGACGCACCTCGGCGCAGAATGGTCGGCACCACGGCAATACTTTCCACATTGTTGACCGTGGTCGGGCAACCATAGAGACCGACCCCAGCCGGAAATGGCGGTTTCAGTCTGGGCTGGCCCTTCTTGCCTTCAAGACTTTCGATCAGGGCGGTTTCTTCACCGCAAATGTAGGCGCCCGCGCCGCGATGAAGGTACAAATCGAAATCCCAGCCGGAGCCGCAGGCGTTCTTGCCGATGAGGCCAGCGTCATAAGCTTCGTCGATGGCGATCTGGAGGTTGGACGCTTCGTTATAGAATTCGCCGCGTATGTAAATGTAGCAGGCATGCGCATTCATGGCGAAACTGGCGATCAGGCAGCCTTCGATCAGCTTGTGAGGATCAAACCGCATCATATCGCGGTCTTTGCAAGTCCCCGGCTCGCCCTCGTCCGCATTGACGACGAGATAATGGGGCCGGTCTGTTTCCGTCCTCGGCATAAATGACCACTTCAAACCCGTCGGGAATCCAGCGCCACCACGGCCGCGCAGGCCGGACGCCTTAACCTCTTCAATGATCCACGCCTGCCCCATGGCCATGAGTTCTTTAGTGCCATCCCAATCGCCACGGGATTTGGCACCGGCAAGGCGCCAATCATGCTCGCCGTAGAGGTTGGTGAAAATGCGGTCTTGATCCTTCAACATCACGCGTTTTCCTTAGCCTTACGGGCGGCCTCTTGCGCCTCTTCAAACTTTTGTTTGGCGGCGGCCAGATCCTGTTTGGGAATCGATGCCGTGGGATCAGCCGTCAAAGACGTTTTATCGCCCGAGGGAGCCGCGCCCATGCGTCCTTTGACAGAGCCAAAGGGTGGCGGATTGCCCGATTTAATGGCGTCGATCAAACTCGCCATGGAGTCATAGTCGAGGTCTTCGTAATAGTCGTCGCCAACCGCAACGATGGGTGCATTGACGCAAGCCCCGGCGCATTCTACTTCGCTGACGGTAAACGCACCGTCGCTTGTCGTTTCTCCAAGGTCGACCCCGAGCTTGTCTTTACAAGCCTTGACTACGTTGTCGGAACCACACAACCAGCAAGATAAGTTGGTGCACACCTGAATGTGGCATTTGCCGACGGGGTACAGATTGAACATGGTGTAGAAGGTCGCCACTTCCAGCACTCTGATCACATCCATGTCGAGCATACCGGCGATGACTTCGACGGCGGGTTTGGTCACCCACCCTTCCTGACGCTGAGCCAGGTCGAGCAAGGGAATGACCGCGCTGGCCTGATATCCATTCGGATACTTGGCGATGATTTTCTCCGCCCGCGCTTTGTGTTCATCGCTAAACGCGAAGCTGTCCGGCTGGTCGGTGGCGAGACGTCGTAAGCTCATCTATCCACCTCGCCAAAAACAATGTCTATGGAGCCGAGTACTGCGGGCACGTCGGCCAGCATGTGACCACGCAACATGAAGTCCATGCCTTGCATGTGCACAAATCCTGGCGCGCGAATGCGGCAGCGATAGGGTTTGTTGGATCCGTCAGAAATCAGGTAAACGGCGAACTCCCCTTTGGGCGCTTCGACCGCCGCATAGGTTTCCCCTCGCGGTACGTGATAGCCCTCCGTATAGAGTTTGAAATGATGGATCAGCGCTTCCATCGACCCTTTCATATCGCCGCGGGACGGCGGATTGACTTTGTTATCCTGCACTTTGACCGGCCCGTCGGGCATTTTTTCCAGGCACTGATTGATGATCTTGAGGGATTCACGCATCTCTGCGATACGCACGATGTATCGATCGTAGCAATCACCGTGTTTGCCGATGGGAATATCAAAATCGATTTCATCGTAACTGTCGTAGGGTTCCGCTTTACGCAAATCCCAAGCAAATCCGGAAGCACGCAAGTTGGGTCCTGTAAAACCCCAATCCAACGCTTCTTCTTTACTGACGATACCGATGTCGACCGTACGCTGTTTGAAGATCCGGTTTTCGGTGAGCAACCCCTCTATGTCATCAATGATTTTCGGGTACTTCTCTGCCCAGTCTGCGATCCGGTCCATCAAGCCGGCCGGCATGTCGCGGGCGACACCGCCGGGACGCACATACGCCGCATGCATACGTGCGCCTGAAACCTCATCATAAAAGGTCATCAACTTCTCGCGTTCCTCGAACGTCCACAGGAAAGGCGTCATCGCTCCCACGTCCATCGCATAGGAACCGATATTCATGATGTGATTTAGGATCCGAGTAATTTCACAAAACAGCATGCGGATATACTGGCCGCGTTTGGGCACTTCGATGTCCAACAAACGTTCAACCGCCAGGGCGAAGGCCTGCTCCTGGTTCATCGGCGAGACATAGTCTAGCCGGTCGAAATAGGGTACGGCCTGAAGGAAGGTCTTATGTTCGATCAGCTTTTCCGTGCCGCGGTGGAGCAAACCGATATGGGGGTCGACACGGTCAATGATTTCCCCACCCATTTCGAGCACCAACCGCAACACACCGTGGGCCGCCGGATGCTGAGGTCCGAAATTAACCGTATAGTTTTCAACTTCGGCTTCGATGGGTTCAGCCATCTTGCGTTGCCTTTTCGTCCCCCGGCAGCATCTGCTGATGGGCGTGCTCCGCCCCTTCCCAGGGGCTCATGAAATCAAATGTCCTAAAATCCTGCGTCAGTTTGACGGGTTCATAGATGACGCGCTTTTGCTCTTCGTCGTAGCGCACTTCCACATAGCCGGTGAGAGGGAAGTCCTTGCGCTGAGGATGTCCGTCAAACCCATAGTCGGTGAGAATGCGGCGCAAATCTGGGTGGTCTGAGAAGAACACGCCGTACATGTCCCACACTTCCCGCTCGAACCAATTGGCGCAGGAGTGGACAGACGCGACGCTCGGTACCGGCGTGTCTTCGGACGCCGTGACTTTTACTCTCATGCGTAAATTCTGGTTCATGCTGAGAAGGTGATAGACCACATCGAACCGCTCTTCGCGCTCGGGATAGTCAACGCCGCAGAGATCAACCAGTTGGGTAAATTGGCAGTTGGCATCGTCGCGAAGAAACTTCAGAACCTTGACGATCGAGGCGCGTTGTACTTGCGCTGTAAGCTCATGGCCGCTGATGACACAGGAAATCACATCATTAGACAACGCAACGGTGAGCGTGTCCGCCAAATCGGAAAGCGCAGAGGCCTGTTCCGGAGTTACATTCATAGGATTACTACCTGTAACGTCCGTTACCGATCCAGCGTACCAACGCGGCGGATTTTTTTGTGAAGCTGCAAAATGCCGTAAAGAAGCGCTTCGGCCGTGGGGGGACATCCCGGCACGTAAATGTCGACGGGGACGACGCGATCACAACCGCGCACTACGGAGTAGGAATAATGGTAGTAGCCGCCGCCATTGGCGCATGACCCCATGGAAATGACCCAACGGGGTTCAGGCATCTGGTCATAGACCTTGCGCAAGGCTGGCGCCATTTTGTTTGTTAAGGTCCCGGCCACGATCATGACGTCTGATTGACGCGGGCTGGGCCGGAAAACCATCCCAAGCCTGTCTAGATCGTAGCGGGCCATGGCGGAGTGCATCATCTCCACGGCACAACAGGCCAAGCCAAAGGACATCGGCCACATGGACCCTGTCCGCCCCCAGTTGGCGAGCTTGTCAATGGAGGAAAGCACGAACCCTTTGGTTTGGAGTTCTTCCGCCACCCGGGCAACGACCAATTCATCATCCGGTGTCGTTGGACGCACGGCATCGGTTTTTGCTTCAGCGGGTACGGTCACTCCCATTCCAATGCCCCTTTGCGCCATTCATAGACGAAGCCAACGGTCAAAACGCCAAGGAAAATCATCATCGACCAAAAGCCAAAGAGGCCGATGCCGGACAAACTGACCGCCCACGGAAAGAGAAACGCCACCTCCAGGTCGAAGATGATGAACAAGATTGCAACCAGGTAAAAGCGGACGTCGAATTTTGAGCGGGTGTCATCAAACGCTTCGAACCCGCATTCATACGCAGACGTCTTTTCGGGATCGGGGTTGGACGGCGCCACGATAAGGGAAGCGACCACGATGGCAAAAGCCAAGCCAAAGGCGATGCCGATAAAAATCAGGATCGGGAGGTATTCCTTAAGGAGATCTTCCATGCCCGTCTCGGTCCCAAACCCGCTTGCAGCCTCACTCGGGTTAGCAAAAGCGATGCGTTCTGGCCGTCCAAGAGGCCCCTATGGGCCACTTTCCTTTGGGTTGCCGCCCCACGTCTGCGACTTTACCGATTGCCCCCGGCCATGGTTGGTGTAGCCCCTGGCAGGTGCCCGGTCAAGCCAACTTACACGTTGACAAATATAGCGTTTTTGCGGGTTGAAGGGACACCAATTTCGACTTAGGAGCCGACCTCATTTTCGTCGACGACCGGCACGGCAGTTGACGCCTTGGTACTCGAAGACGTGGTCGTTACGGAGAACGAGCTGTTGATATCGTAGAACCCTTGAGCAGACCCGCTGACCGGCGTGACCGCGATGACATAGCCCACGTTGGCTTGGAGATCGAAGGTGATCTGCTCGTCAGCACTTCCGGCGTTCTGGGATTGGGCAAGCCTCGTTCCATCGGTCGTATAAAGGTGCAAATCGACCGGTGCAGAAATATTGGTGACGTCCACCGTTAGGGTGCCTGCTTGGGTCGGAAGTATGCGGAAATTATCGTCGGTATCGCCATTGAACCCAATGGCTTCTGTTCGTGAGAAATTTGGATCAACGTTTAATGGACTGTTCAGCGCATTACCGGCATCGACGACAAACGAGGCGTTAAGCGTATAGTTGCCGGCAGCGTTCTCAGAGGTTGGCTCTGTGCCTATATAATATTGCTGTCCTGATACGACCGGGAACACGATCGTTTTATCGTTTGTGTTAAACGTCATTACGTCCCGCCCTACCACACGGTCTGGAAGGCTTCGCAGCGATACCGGGACGAAATCCGACCAAATGGGAAACCGAGCTCTAAACGACGGCCGCTTCTGCCGCCCCAGGGATTAGAGGACGTCTTCAACTCTTCCGGCGTCGACACAAAAGAGTTAAGGCAATCACTCCTTCAGGTAACCGAGGACTACGTACAAACCCTTGCCCAGAGCGACTTTGACGAAAGTCAGTGAATTTTCGCAGCCAATAAATATCTTTTCTTCAGACTTTGCGGCACGAACCGACTATCCCTTCCGGGCATGACGCGGCTCTTCGCGTTCCAACGTCAAGGGAGTCAATGAAATGCCTGAAGATAGGATTTTGCGTCTTCGTGAGGTCATCAAACTGACCGGAATCAGCCGGTCTCGCATCTACGTATTCATGAACCGCGAGGAGGACCCGTTCCCCCGCCCGATCGTACTCGGCGAAAACATGGTGGGCTGTCCTTATTCTACTATCGGCGCCCTCTGAACTTGCGGTGTGTTGCCGATGAGGCGCCCTCTCGCGCCCTTGCGCTTTCGCCGTCTGTATCCGACCAGTATCGATCGCATGCTCTGTCGAACTCAGGGGACCCGTATTCGGGCGAGTCCGCGTAAGAGGTCCAAAGCCCAACCTCAATGAGTTGGTCTCGCCACTCGGTATATGCCCGCATGAATCTGGAGCGCACGAAAGTGGAACTATCTGGATAGATCAGCTCAAGATCACGGCATCCGACCTGACACCGTTCAAGCGTATACATCTCATTCTGGAAATCTAAACACCAAAGCGGTTCAAGTATTTGTATAAGCGTGTCCACGTCGTCCGAGGTCCCACCGATACCGAAAACCGCCACTTCCTGTTCTGCCAACCAGTAGAAATCTTGTCTGTCCCGGTTGTAAAACTGGAGGCCGATATCCATGCACCGGCTGTAGCACTGGCTAAGGGCGATGTTCCCTTCCTCTGTCTTGTTGATAGTCTGAGCGCTGGTTGTGCCAGCCGAAAACAACACAGCGACGACCACGTAAAAGATAGCCCTCATGGGACCCTCCTCTGACGGTGCGGCCAGGCAGGGTGCCGGGCCGGTCGCCAAACGACTTTCGGGTTAGGATAGTCCCCGCGTATTTCCGCGTGAGCGGTATTGTATTCAGCGGGCAGCCCGACATAGGGCTACCCGAAAGTCAGTTTGGCGATGAGAGAAGCGTGGAATTGTTTGGGACCAAAGTCAAGCGGGGGACCTGCCTTGAACCGCTACCGATTGATAGGTCTTACACGCGCTGCGGGTCTTAACCGTATTGGAACGGGCCGCTGGAGGTCTTTATCGGACCAGGGTCATTGGCTCATGCATCGTGTGTTGCTCGTGCAAATACACGAATGCCCATTGCTCCATAACGTGTTGGTGAGATCAGTGTTCCGCTCGGGACATTAGCCCATGAGCACACGTTGAACGGCTTAACTACCGTGCTCTCCGCCATCCCGCCGTCTCTGCCTCTTGAGGGGAGCAGAACCAGCGTTCTCCCTTGGATTCATTGATGCGTGTCTGCTCATAGAACCGGCTTCCTGGAACATGATAGACCCGCTCGCCATCGCGGTTGATGTTCCCCTTGACCCGGCATGAGTTCTCAGGTCCGGTTGCAGCCGTTGCAAGCCTTTCTCCCCGGCGCCATTTCTCCGGTTCCACAAAACGCCCGGCCCAGATACCGGCCTTCGCCGTTTGAGCGGCCGCCTCATGATTAACGTAATCCTTGGCATACCGGCGGTAGGCCATGGCCCACCCCTTACTGACCATCTTGGCATTGAGGTCGATACCGCCGAGCCAACATACGGCGACGATGCGCCCGTACCGGTCGATATCCCTCTGTTCGCAGCGCACACTTGCCCGGCCAATCATGCCGGCAAGCACAGTGGCGGCCTGCTGGCCGCAGCGGTAATGCTTTCCCTCGCGCTCGCAGGACTGCCCGCTCTCCGGGGCATCGATGCCGTATAGGCGGATGCGTTGGCCATGGATTTCGATGGTGTCGCCGTCGGTGACGCTGGCAGTGCCGATGATGTCGCCCTTGATGTCAGAGGCCTGCACCGCCTCGCTGAAGGGGCAAGCATTTATCATTAGGATGCCGAAGAAGATGTGTCTCATAGGGCCTCGACAGTATCTTCAGACCTGCTCTCGGGGGCTCGGCCAAAACCGGACCACTAAGTGCTTTTGTCAGAGGTCCACTTGTCCACCGGCCTAAAGGTCAACCCCATTTCTTTCTGAACCAATCTCTCAGATCTTCCCAGACAGTAGGTGACTTGTCAGGCTCCAGCCGCTCATAAATAAAGATGGCACAGTAAGGGTCAATTTCATGAGCGTTGAGAATAGTCCGTCTAGCCTGGCCCACGCGGCGGCAACCAAAATTCTTTTTTCCGTTCTCTGTAAAGATTACGCCGGACACTCGCACCCCGTACATGTGATATTCCATGGCCGATCCCAGAGCCTTAGACCCGTCGTAGTAGTGCCAAAGCGTGCCTCTATCCACTTCCGTCGCAGTTTCTCTAATACGAACGTTGAGCCGTTTAAGGACCATAACAAGACCTCTGGAATGGGCTGAAAATCATTAAATTAGTCTACACTGTGGCTTGCAATTGATTACTTCGTTACCTCGCGGGGGGCGCATCTTGCGCAGATCTCACCAGGATGAACAGGGTGTGAATTCTTCCTAACTCAGCTGGGTACATTATTAGGGTACGGACTCATTACGACCGTAACACCTTGATCCGAATCAACAAATCAACAATCGACGAACAGGCCGTCTGAAGTCCTAAGCTGCTGGAATGACTCATGGATTGGCATTAGTGAGTCCGAACCGTAGAAAGGGACAGACCGCTCATAGGCATCCAATGTTGTCCCCTCCGGCGGAGGTGCCATTCTCAAGAAGGCACCATGCCAGCCTACCGAACAGATGCGGATGCCCACACCTGGAACGAGGATCGTAGCTTACCCGGGAACGGTTCCAGCGGGGAATCGGCTTCGCAGCACCCGCGCTACTCTTCCAGTCCAGGCACGCGATGGCCAACGCCGCGCTCGTTCAAGATGTAGGCCGGTTTCGCCGGATCATCGCCGAGCTTGCGCCACAGTTGCTTGATGAAGGTGTGGACGCGGTCCGCGTCGCCAGAGTCCGGTCCGTTCCAGAGCTGGCGGATCAGAGACTCGTAGGTCGATACCCGTCCCGCGTTTACCGTGAGGATGAACGACACAGGTTGTCCGGTGCGGGCGTCGAAAAACACGACACCGATCAGCGTGGTCTCGGTCAGGGCTTCCATGTCGGCCCGCGTGCGCTGTTCGTCGCGGTGGGCACGTGCATTGGTGATCGCTGCCGCCACCTGAGAGGCGAACAGCATCAACATCTCCTCGTCCGAGACGGAGAATTCGGGTGCGTTCTCCTTCCCGCCGAGGAAAAAGTGCGACCGGTCTTGACCGCAAAGCTGCAAGCAACCACCATCAGTGGAGCAAAATTTGAAAAGCGAACCCAGAAGTTGGAGAAGTTAAGAGAGATGGCCAAGTATCTGTTTCAGACAAGCTATACCCAGGAAGGCGTAAGGGGTTTGCTCAAAGAGGGCGGCACCCGGCGCCGGGACGCTCTCAAGCAAACCGTGGAAGGGTTGGGCGGTACCTTTGAGAGTTTCTATTACGCCTTCGGAAACCACGATCTTCTTATAATCGCTGATCTGCCGGATGAAGAAGCGGCAGCGGCGTTTTCCCTGTTCGTCAGTGCCGCCGGCGCCCTGAACGTATCCTCTGCCGTATTGGTTTCACCGGAGACCATAGACGGCGCGGTCAAAAGGAACGTAACGTATCGGCCACCCGGAAACTGACACGCAGTTGGGGCGGGCTAGGGTCTGTTGACATTTAGTGGATTCCCAATGTCGCGGAAAAGTGATTCAAGCCTCCTTTTGCAAGGAGTGTTTGATGAAGTCAGAGCGTTTTGTGATCACGGACAATGTTTGGGAGAAAATTTGGCGTCATCTACCGGGCAAGGCGACGGACCGTGGCGTGACGGCGGCGGACAACCGCCTGTTTTTGGAGGCGGTTTTGTGGCGGGTGCGCGCAGGGTCGCCGTGGCGCGCTCTGCCCCCGGCGTTCGGCAATTGGAACAGCGTCTTCCAGCGCTTTCGCCGATGGGCGAAGAAGGGTGTCTTCGAGCGGCTGTTCGAGGAGTTGTCGGCGGAACCGGATTTCGAATATGCCCTCATCGACGCCACCATCGTCAGCGTTCACCAGAAGGCGAGCGGCGCAAAAGGGGGACTCAAAATCAGGCCATCGGCCGATCACGGGGCGGATTGACCACCAAGATCATCGCCCTGGTCGACGCACTGGGGTGTCTGGTCCGCTTCGTGCTGCTCCCTGGCCAGCGCCACGACATGATGGGCGTCCAGCCGTTGATCGACGACGTTCACTTCGATGCCCTCATCGCCGACAAGGCATTCGATGCCGGCTGGCTGCGAGAGCAACTGGACCAACGTGGCGCAAGCGCCGTCATTCCCTCGCTCGCCAACAGGAAGCGGCCGGCGGCCTACGACAAGCACATGTACCGCTGGCGACATCTGATCGAAAACTACTTCGCCAAGATCAAGGAATTCCGTGGCATCGCAACACGCTACGACAAGACCGACATCAGCTGCGCCGCAAACTGCAACCTCGTCGAAACCATCATCGCCATGCGTTAAATGTCAACAGACCCTAGTCGACCCTGAAAAACCCGTTTTTCATACCACTACGAGCGTTAGATGTGTGCTGTTAGGTTCAGTCTGCCACGCCATCCGTCGCTTCCATCGGATGATTGACGCCGCAAGACGCGTTCCATGCAATCCGATCATGTCCCGGAGCAACGTAGCGCCCAAAATGCGGGCGCAATAAATTCTGAGCCGCTTCAGGATCAGTCTTAGGTTATGGCCGGCACAGGCCAGTGCCACATTCATGCGATCACCTTCAGTACCCTTGAGGTAATTGCGTCCCAACAGTCCATCCGATTTCAGATGGCCGATAACCGGTTCAATCGCCTGACGCCGTTTCAGTGACCGTTTCAGCCGTTGTGTTTTTATGCCACGCCGTTGACCCGAGATGTACACCCTTGATGCTTCCTCGCCATGGCCACGGTAGCCACGATCCACAAACACTTCTTCAACCACACAGCCTGTCAAACGGCGCACCTGCTCCAACGCTGTTGGCAATGTATGCCCATCAAAGGGATTCCCCGGCAACGCCATGCCGCCAACGATAAAGTTGCTCCTGTTTGTCGTTGCAATACTGGCCTTGACACCAAACTCATAACGCTTGTGGGCCTTGCCCTTGCCGATGCACTCCACCTCCGGGGCATGCAGGCTATACAGTTTGTTGCGATCCATCTTCTGTTGACTGAGCAGCCGCCTGGCCAGCGCCAACTCCCCGGCAAAAATCGCCTGCAACCCCTTATGGCCCGCGATCTTGCGCTCCGTGTCACGCACCACCCGGCCCAGATAGGTCTTGAGCTTCTTAATCTGACCACCCATGCGCCTCATCTGCCGGACGTGACCATAACGGTTGGCCCGCAACAGCGCCTCAGGGCCCTTACGGGCGTAGCTCTGCCGCAACACCACACCGTGTGTGTGGCACAGCTTGACAAGACGCACACGCGAACGGTTCAGCAATTTGCTGTCGGTGGGAAAGGCCACCGCCTTCTCCTGCACCGTGGTATCCACCGTCACACGCTTGAAGTCGTCGGGTTTGACCGTCTTGCTCCGAACACCCGCATCAACTGTGGCCCGCAGAATTTTCTCGCACCCTGAATGGCCAATGCGCCGTCTGAAACGCGACATGCTGCTGGGATCAATCGGCGGGTGATGCTGAAAATACACCTCGCCGCAAAAATGCTGCCAGTAAGGGTTCTCCATCACCGACAACCTGGTGGACAAGGCGCGCAGGCTCGGTATCCCCGTCACTCGCGTTGCGGCCTGACCGCAGCACTTGCGGGCCGTGCCGGTCCATCGGCGCGGTCCGTGACACCTTATATATATATGTATCCGTAAACAGCAACCCACGAGAAAGGAGACTTCTCATGAGCGATGAGATTCGTGCATTTTCAGCAAGTTCACTATCTGAAGACATGGGAGTTCCTGTCGACGAGGCAAGAACAGAAATTTGGTGTGATTCACCATCTGGACCCGTCAGGCGAAGGGTGAGGTGGTCCTGGAAAATCGGACAGTTGTTTAAGGTGTATTCCCCCGGTTACGGAGGAATACGAGATGACGAAGCGACGGAAGTTCACGCCTGAGTTCAAGGCGAAGGTGGCGCTGGAGGCGCTACGTGGCGACCGGACGATCCAGGAGATCGCGGCGCGCTATGAGGTTCACCCCAATCAGGTCAGCACATGGAAGCGCCAGGCCATGGACGGCCTGGGCGATGTGTTCTCGAACGGCGTGGAGGCGCCCCGCCGGGACATTGAGGCCGAGGTCCACGATCTTCATGCCAAGATCGGCCAGTTGACGGTGGAGCGGGATTTTTTGGCCAAAGGGCTCAAGCGATGAGCCGGCCGGAGCGCAAGGCGATGGTGCGCCGCGACGTTTCCGGTCTCAGCTTGAGCCGTCAATGCGAGATACTGTCGATCAGCCGATCATCTCTCTATTACAGGCTGCGGGGCGAGAGCCCGGCCAACCTGGCGCTGATGCGGCGCATCGACGAGTTGTTCCTTAAACATCCGTTCTATGGGTCCCGTCAGATGGCCCGTCATTTGCGCCGCGAGGGGGGTGTCGTCGGCCGTCACCGGGTTCGGCGCCTCATGCGCCTGATGGGGCTGGAGGCGATCTACCGGGCGCCGAAGACGAGCACGCCCCATCCCGAACACCGGGTCTATCCGTACCGTCTCAAGGGCCTCGCCATCGAGCGCCCCGACCATGTCTGGTGCGCCGACATCACCTACATCCCGCTCAGGCGCGGCTTCCTTTATCTGGTCGCGGTGATGGACTGGGCGAGCCGCCGGGTCCTGGCCTGGCGGCTGTCGAACACCATGGATGCCCGGTTCTGCGTCGAGGCCTTGAATGAGGCGCTCGACACCTCCGGCAGGCCGGAGATCTTCAACACCGACCAGGGCAGCCAGTTCACCAGCTTCGAGGTCACCGGCCGCCTCAAGGAGGCCGGGATCACGATCTCCATGGACGGGCGCGGCCGGTGCATGGACAACATCTTCATTGAGCGACTGTGGCGCTCTCTCAAGTACGAGGCGGTTCACCTGCACGAGCTGACCGACGGCTTCCACGCCGAGAGGGTCATCGGCGAATGGATCGGGTTCTACAACACCGAGCGGCCCCATTCGTCGCTCGGAGGCAAAACGCCGGCGGAAGCCTACGCGGCGGGGCAGCCTGTGGATATGTTGGACAAGACTACCGCCTTGCCCACATCCCCACAGGCCCAACAACAGAAATCAAATATGATAAACAGGATTCTGGCGGCATGATCAGACAGCGGAATACACCTTAGATAAGCCGTCAGACTGTCCAAACAAGTGGGACCACCTCAGGGAGCGTAGCGCCCCGAGTGATGCTTGCAGATCGTGGGCTACTTGTATTGATGGCAAAGGAGATACTTGCGCGTTTCGACCCTTCTCCTGAACAGGAGATTCTTCACATTCTGCGTCGTATGGAGTCTCGGAATGATGTTCTAGAAAGTCTGAAGCGGATAGAGGTGGAAGTCAAGCAAAATGGGCACTATCGTATATAATTCCCTTTGAAATCACCAATTCGGCTAAGTGCTCCGTCAAATGGACAAGTTTAGGATTTGGTGCAAAATGCGAGATTCTTCGCAAGGTTAGGATATATGCGTCCGCTGGAATGCGGCCTTGTATCGACACTAAGGCATTAGATGTCGAACTGGAATAATACTGCGGGTGCCTCCGGACGCCCGCAGTTCATCACGGGTTTTTGCAATCTCAGATCCGTGATGGCCGCGCTCCTCTGCATCGCCAAAAAGGCCTACAGTAGTCTCCTCATCGTGTGGCGGAGCGCGGCAATTTTCCTATTTGGGCACTATTCGACATAATGCCCAAAGAAAGGGCGCCACGGTTTTCAGGGTCAGTGGGTGTATCGCCTAGCCGACCCGCAGCCTCCGCATTGTCCGATATGTGGTTCAGGCAACGGCATGAGGCAGAGGGTGCCGGTCGAACAGATCCCGACACCTCTGCCGGAGGACTCCGACTGGGGGCTGCGCTACATCGGCCGGCGTCAACCTTACGTGGGCCAATTGAAAGCCGAGGGCATCACGTGGCACGGCTACGGCAACATCCAGTCTATGGCCGATGGCTATAAGGCCCGGTCCTTGGCTCAGAGCCACCCCGACCTCTATGAACTGGTGGAGATCAAGCCCGACGGAACCTGGATCATTTACGGAAAGTGTAATTGACGCTGGTTCCCCTACTACACCACCGTTGACAACCAACAACCCTACCATCCCCCAAAATTGACAATCACGAATACTCTACCAGGGTCTGTTGCTTGAGTTGATCAACCGCGCTTTACCATACCGGGTGGTAGTGGCGGCGCGGATTGTCCTCAGTCTCCGGGCCTAGGACAGCTCCTACCCGAATGGTGGGGTTTACGCGCCAGGAAGAAAAACATGGGAGTAAACACACCGGACTTCCCTCCTTCCACTAGCGCGTCCGCCGCCCTGTTCAGGAGCGTGCTTACCGCGCGGGAGCCGTCGGGAAATAACCGCAATCTCTCCCCGACACGCAACGCCAAATTGGTCAAGCTGCGTCCGACAGGTGTGCGCGGAATGCTCGAAAGACCGAAGTCGCGGCCTTGCAAAGCACGGTACCAAGGCGTCTGCGGATCAGATTCGGGGGCGCGGTCGTAAGCTTCCAGAAGTTTGAACCCGGCCCTCCGCATTGCGGTGCAAATCTCCGACGTGGAGGCGATATCCGGCAGTGCATCCCCCACCATGATATCGGTCTTGATCCGCTGGTGCTCGGCATTGCCGGGATCGAAGTTTTCGGTGAGACACCACTCGTAGCCGGCGAAGCAGGCCCCCGGTTGGAGGACGCGGAAGATCTCTTTGAACGCCGCTGTCTTGCTCGGTGCGTGCGGCATGGATTCGATGGCGATGGCGGCGTCGTAGGGATCGTCGCCATCGGGAATTTGCATGTAGTCGCCGTGGATGAAGCGGCACAATGATCCGACATCCCGGGTATGCAGTTTGGCGCGCTCTATCTGGTAGGCGCTATTGTTGATCCCGACAAAGCTGGCGCCGGAATAGCGGGCCAGATTGCCCATCGGCCCACCTACACCGCACCCCACATCGAGAATTTCCATCCCCGGCTTCATGCACAGTCGATCGGCGAGAAAATACTGGTGCCTGAGCAGCGACGCCTTGAAGCTCTCGCCCCGGCGCCGGGGGGCGAAGTGAAAGGACTGACCCCAACCGAACTCGTAGAAATCGGTCACCAGGTCGTAGTAGTGATTTGTGAGCGACCGATAATGCTCTCTCCGGCTCTCCAGCCCAGCGTCGTAGATCTCGGTGTATCCGTCGACCGTGGGTTTCACCTCATCCGGAGCAAGATCCGCAAGGGAACGAGACTTCAAACCTTTTGCCGGTGTACGGGTCATAGGATTACCGTGGCTGAGGTGGAAGCTTCGCCTCCACGAATAGTGTGGTTAGCCGATGTCGTCTCAACTTCGGAAGAATCATCAAGGACGACAGTGACACGGAATGATTCTGGAGTTTTGTTTTCGATAAGAACCTTGTCTTTGGGTCCGGCTTTCACCGTAGGTAATTTATCGGGGATTATAGACCCGAGTAACAATTCCCCTTGAAACCCGTCCTATTTAGCGGGTTCCGGCTCGGTTACGATTTTCACCTGCTGGAGCAGTGCCCGGGCGATTTCTTCCGGCTCGCCGTCGATGACGATTTTCTCCTCCAGTTCGGCCTTGGATGGCTGATAGGACGACGGTTTAAGCCGGACAACCGGCTTTTTCGCTGGTTTTGACATGTTCCCTCCCGATCCCATCTGAATCGACTCAAACCCTTGTCCATGCTAGCGTTTGAGTGCCTTACCGGGCGCGACCGAACCGCTGGCCTTGCTAGGAGGCTGGCCGTCCGGAAGCCCCCGATAAGGAAGTCTCTGCGGGCTCGGATGGGCTGCTGCCTACGCCTAGCAACCAGCTGCCCGACCGACTCCGTAGAGGCGACTACTCTGCTTCATACCACACATTGACTCTTGGGCAATAGAGTCCGAGACTTTACTCCTGCAACGTACACGCGGATACCCCGTTAGTCGGGTTACCCGCTGAATACAATAGCCCTAGACCCGACTGGATTAGCTATCCTGTCTGGCGAATAGGCGGGGCTTCACTCATCCGCGTGACGTTGCAATAGCCCGGCGCCAGGGCTTAGACGATCAGTCCGGCACCAGGCCGGGGTGTAACACCCACGCTAGGAAAACATCATGCGTATCATCGCTATCGCGGCAGCCATGCTGGCAGCAGTGCCGCTCGTCCTATTTTCAACCGAGACAAGGGCAGAAGATGAAATGGGGTACTACCTCTACGTTAGAGAGTGCGGGCCTATCGGCTTGATTGTGCAAGTAACCGATCCGGGAGAAACCGGCTTCCCGCCAGACGACATAGAGAGAGCGGCTCGAAGCAGGCTCAGGGCCGCGAGGGTATATGGCGATCACCCGCTGGATAGCTTGGGTACGGGGCCGCTGAATCTTGAACCGTAGAGCTTCCAGGACTCCCGCAGCCGGTGAGCCATGAACCATGCGGATTTCTGGCTGATTTTCAGATCACGGTGCAGCTTTACGCTCGGTACGCCTTTGAGATTGGTCGAGAACAGATAGACCGCCATCGCCCATTTGCGGTAACCGAGCGGCGATTTGGCCATGACGGTCCCGGTCTTGAGCGAGAACATGCGCCGGTTGGGGCACTCCGCTGCCGCGACTGCCGGGGTGATCGACAGCCAGTCGGTGAAGACCACGGAAAGCGGAGGTCCGCGCGGGTTTGACGCGGGTAAGAAGGTGATGGGCCGCAAGCGCCATATCGTGGTGGACACTGGCGGGCGGTTGCTCGGTGCCGTGGTCCACGAGGCTGACATCCAGGATCGCGACGGTGCGCCGTCGCTGCTCGCCGAGGTGGGGGCGTGGTTTTCGCCTTGGTCACCTTGCTTGGTGGACCATTCGGCCTCATGCCTAGCGCAATCCGCGCCGATTGGAGCACTATGGCTGGCTGAATTACGAAGAAGTACAAACACATTAACGTCGCAAGAGTGTGACAGGCTAAACAATCGAAGAGACACTGTCTCTTTGTCAAAGCGTCACACCGTCACAACCGTTGGCAGCCGCGAGTTTGCGCGATTTCGTATCCGTCACAGGGTCCTGGTTTGTGACGGATAGAGAATTGCTGTAACCGTTGTCAGATAAGGGTTGTGACGTTGTGACGGATAAACCATCCCCCATACGGACAGAGAACATGGCGTTGGAGCTATCTGAACGCTAGGCTGCTTAACTGCAAACCAAGATGAGCTAAACCCTCCGTTAGAAAATACGCTCAAGCTGTCTCAAGTGTTTTGACTACGGACAAACAGTACCTGTGCCAATACAGAACGGTCCCGGGCCTGACGACTGCTACGACGTCGAGATCCGAAGGGCTGATCTTCGTAACCCAACTCAAGAATATACGGTCCATCCGCGAAAGCCGAACCCGGCCGGGGTGTGTTTACGGCTTAAGACCGAGACCTGATGTTCAATGCGATGTTCTCGGCGGTCTGGCCATATACAAGGTTTTCGCAAAGAGCAGGGCTGCCTCACGAAAAGCGGGGGATAAGATTTCTGGGGTGGTAACAGTTTAGGCTGTGCCGTAGTTCTCTCCGCGAATACCTCATCCAGCTATCGTCATCACGCAAAACGCTAAGATTTGGATTAGGTATTCACAAGGAACAGTGAATCAGGTTTCTAAAGAGACAGATCAGCGCGTTAACGAGCGAAAAATACTCCTAGCAGGCTGATGAAAAACTCGGCCGAGAGCCCACCTCGCGAAACGAAAGAATCAATGGATGGGCGTCCGCGAAAAAATAGAATCGGAAAATGGCTCATACGAAAACAAAATTGCCGAGATGATCGCTCAAAATCGTTTTTCAGCAGCCTGCTAGAGCTTTATGTGTGAGCTACTCCCTGATTATTGGACAGGTTCTGGTTTGATTTAAGCTACTTTCTGGGCCTGCTGATCGGTTTGGTTTTGCTCGATTGCCGTCCAATAGACCACGGCGGGCGGCCTGCCGCCAAGGGCGGAATGAGGACGCCTCTCATTGTAGAACGTGATCCATTTGCGGATACCCGCCCTGGCCTGTGAGCCGTTTTCCCAGGCGTGCAGATAGACGCACTCGTATTTGAGCGTGCGCCAAAGCCGCTCGACGAAGATGTTGTCGAGGAACCGCCCCTTGCCGTCCATCGAGATGCGCACGCCCGTCCGCCGAAGCCGGTCGGTCCAAGCAAACGAGGTGAACTGCGAGCCCTGGTCGGTGTTCATGATCTCTGGCGCACCGAACGTGTGGGTCGCCTCGTTTAACGCCTCGACGCAGAAGTCAGCCTCCAGCGTGTTCGAGATGCGCCAAGCCAGCACCGTGCGGGTAAACCAATCCATGATGGCAACCAGGTACAGGAACCCCCGGCGCATCGGCAGGTAGGTGATATCCGTTGCCCAGACCTGGTTCGGTCTGTTCACACTCAGCCCCCGGAGTAGATACGGCCAGGTCTTGTGCCCCTTCGCTGGCTTTGAGGTGCTGGGCTTCTGGTAGATCGGCATCAGGCCCATGAGCCGCATCAGGCGGCGAATCCGCTTCTCATTGACGCAATGGCCTTCGTTCTTCAAATGCCACGTCATCTGCCGGACGCCAAAGAACGGCGTGTCCAGGAACTGTTCATCGATCTCACGCATCAGCGCGAGGTTCATCTCGCTCTCACCCTTGGGCGTGTAATAGAACGACGACCGGGAGATCGACAGCAGCGCACACTGCCTGCTGACCGATAATCCGGGATGACCCGGCTCGATCATGCCGCGTCTCACTTCACGCCCCAGGGCTTGAGCTGTCTGGACAAAAAATCGTTGGCCACAGCCAACTCCCCAATCTTGGCATGCAGTTCCTTCACCTGCGCTTCGTCGATCTCCGGTTGCCGGCGGCCACCACGGGCGAACAGGCCAGGAGCACCATCAAGCAGCGCACGCTTCCATTGATGAATCATCGTCGGGTGAACCCCGAACCGGCTGGACAGCTCGGATACGGTCTCTTCGCCCTTCAAGGCTTCAAGGGCTACTTTCGCCTTGAATTCCGGCCAGTGTTGCTTGCGTTTCGACATCTCTGATCTCCTTCTCTACGAAGACCAGAAGACAACAAAGTGTAGCTTACGTCAGTGTCCGATTCCCGGGGAGTAGCTCAGGGTGTGTTGTAGTGCGCTGGAATCCATAACGCCTAAGCAAACTGGCTTGATAAACGTTGAATCGTTCTTGTCCATAGCAGTAAGGACGCATACTTGTTGTTTGCTAAGTCCACGTTTGCGTTTTGGTGCTTCCCTCTTTTTTGCACTGGCCCTGCTATAACCCCTGCCTTTTTGTCCTTTGAATGACACCCTTACGTAAGTTTCATCCATTTGGATGATGTCATCCAGTTTGCGTTGCCTCTCGTTGAGAACCTCCTTGATTGCTGACAACGTTTTGTGACGCCAGTAAAAGGCAGTTGTTGGTGAGATGTTAACTCGTCTTGCTGTATCCCTAATTGACAAGCCAGCAGCAAGGGCATTGAAAAAGGCTGCCCATGTCCTATGGTCTTTCTTGGAGTAGTGCTGGACGGTTTGGGATTTGCTGCTAAACGTGCGTTTACATTCTTTACACTGTAGGCGTTGATACGTTTCGTTCTTCTTCTTTTTCGTACCCATTTTCCTAATTTTGGTACTGCCACAATGGACGCAGGCTGTTGCTTTTCTTTCAAACCTCTTGGATTTCTCTAGCTGTAAACGGTGTAGGACTTCCCTCTTCTGATCCAGCGTCAAGCCATCAATCAGGTCTTGGAGGTCTACATTTTGGGATTCAGTTTTTTGGGATTTTTGGGCCATCTTTGGCCTCTCTGTAGTGGTGTTGGACGTATCCAACTAATATCCTTATTCTTAGTGTCTTTCTTAGAAGAAATCAACTAAAAAGTGTAGGTTTCTCAAGGTTTTCTGCGATTTTTAGTGTCTGGCCGTAATGAGATACACACGATCTAGTAGCTCTGAGTAGAGGCCTACATGAATATTGAGTTCTGGTAGTAGAAGGCTGTTAAATAAACAGTGATGGGCTAGTGACGAAGCCCCTGAACGGGATTTTCACCCGTATTTCCTGATTTTGAGTCAGGTGTCCTGCTATTAGACGATCAGGGGTCACTAGCCCGTTTGTAGCAGATTCATGCGTTCTTTGGAAAGGTGTTGCTCGTGAGTTACTGTTCTATCAGATCAATACGATCCTGTAACATCGCCAAATAAAAATGGTTGCGGGGCCCAAAACCACCTTTACAGAACCCATCTGAAGTTGTGAGAAATACAAATCACGAACCAAAAGACAGTATAGCCTTCAGCTAGATAAGGCAGTCTTGGAGGGACGGCGTTTATAAGACGTCCATAATGATTCATTCCGGCTTCTGAGTTCAAATCTTCTGATTTTGCGGATTTATAATGTCAGACGGGTTCGTCAGGCTGCGAATGCGTTTCAGGAGTGTCCGGTTTGGCTCAGAGATGGACTCCTGAAAACGATAAAAAGCCCCTATCTGTAAAGAAACTGCGCCTAAATCGAAAAAGAGATCTCTAAGGTCAGATCGCAATCTTGTAACCAATGCTTGCGTATTCGGATGTGCTTCCAAAGCGCCGAATTTCTTGATCGTATCCTCGCCAAGGGCTGCAACATGCAGGGGCAGCAATTCGTCAAACCAATAGAACATGGGTTCGATAAGAAGGAATCCGTCTTCCGCAGAGAGCATAAAAGAGTGGATCACGCCGTGTTGGTTTAAGACGTCAGCGTGGCGATCAAAGAAGTTTTCCGTTTCCGTGATCGCTTTTTCCACTTGGGAGAACGGGAAAATCGCCATGAGCGGGATCCATCGTTCGCCCCTGATGCCTAAGAAACCACGGATGGTGTACGGCTTGGCGGCCATCGCAATGGGAATGGACGCCTCGATGGACCGGCCCCGTTCTAGAGCGATTGCAGACACCTGAAGCAGGGCAGAGTCAGCTGCTGTCTGGTCCACACCTTCTGTAAAAACATGCATAGACCAAGGGACGTCATCGAACGCCTTTTTTCCAGCAATAGCGACTTTGGCTGCATCCACAACGCCTCCGACGATCCCCTTGGACGATTTGGTTGCAATGTCCTTCAGCGTCTCCACCCCTTCGCGGGTGCTGACTTTCGTTGCCGTCTTGTTTTTGAGGGGATCAAGCCCAATTAACCGCGTTGTCAGGCCTTTTTGGGCAATGCGGACCATCGCATCTGTGACGTCTCGCATGGTGTCGAAAGCAAACGAAGCAAGACCAATGCCTGCGGGAATCGACTCAAGGCGCAATGCGACTTTGGTCTTGATGCCCAGTGTCCCATTGTCACCGAGAAACATTCCGGTGAGGTCGGGTCCATAGTTGCGATAGAATGCATTGCCACCGTGGGCGCCCAAACTGCCGGTGCGAATAAGTTCACCTTCTGCAGTCATCACTTCAAGACCCAGAATGCCTTCCATGGACCCGGGTATGTTCTGCGATGCGGCGCCGCCTACTGTTGAAATGGCACCCGAGATGGGTCCTCTTTGAACAGGCTTCAGACCCGTGCCGTCCAAAGCTTCCTCGACGGACTGCCATGTGCATCCGGATTCAACCACCATGAAACGATCAAATTCAGAAAGTGTGACGATTTTGTCCATGTGAGACAGATCGAGCAGAAAGGAATCGGCGTCCGCGGGTTGATATCCCCCCGTGTAGGACATGCCGCCCCCACGGACAGCGACCGATGTGTTGTGGTTTCGCGCAACAGTAAGGACGGCAG
Organism: Rhodospirillaceae bacterium; assembly: GCA_965207985.1. Classification (GTDB taxonomy): domain Bacteria; phylum Pseudomonadota; class Alphaproteobacteria; order Rhodospirillales; family Rhodospirillaceae; genus CBDBND01. The sequence goes on from CBDBND010000035.1 coordinate 793,356, forward strand.
CAATGTCTTCTGGCGTCTTCACTTGGACAACGACCGCCGCAACAACGCCATCATCCGGTGGGGCTAGGTCCTTACTTAACAGCGCGCGCGCTGAGTCGTCGTCAATAACCTTTTCCGCCCCAAGCGTTGCCCGTAGAACCTCTATTAGATCTTCGCTCACGATGGCCACGCTTTGGCAATAAACGCAAATGCGTCATCATGAGTTTCCGCGTCTTCGATTGTAACGTTAGAGAGACCTTTAATTGGCGATAACTTTTCCCGAGGAATCAGACCCTCGTGGGTTCGCCAAATCGTAAGATCACATTTCACGCCAGTGATCGCTTCTTTCAAAGGGTAGTCAACTACAGCCTGCCACACATGGTGGTAGCTCTTCATGTGTTTGACCAGATGCCGTGCATGACGGTGTACGTTCTCCGGGTCGACATCCGGGTGCGGGTGCGATGCGGCACGGGTGTGCTGGCTATAGGGGAACCACAAGCGCTGATCCCGCACATGATGCCAAAGAGCGGGCATATGGGTCCCGTTATCCTGCGGGGTCACATCCGGTGCATACGGAACTGGCAACAATGGACGAACATCATCAGGAATAAGAATGGGATCGATCAGGGTCAGGGACTCAAAGACGTCAGGCTTCATGAGCGCAGACCCCACGGCCAGCGCGGTCCCGCCAGAAACGGAGATACACCGGCATGGTCTAAGCTGAAGGCCTTCAAGAGATTCTACAAGACGTTTGGTCTGAACCTCCAAAACTTCATCCTCGGCGTTGACGTCCCATGAGTTACCACATCCGAGAGGATCGATGGCAACGACATGATGCCGTTGCGACAGTTCGTCGATGGTGTCTTGGTACACTTCAATCGCACCAGGAACCTGCGGCAGGAACAGGATTGGTGGCTGCTCTGTGTTCTGTGCTCCACCTTCGATGATGAACAATTGGCCCTGCCCCACATCAACATAACGCCAGGTCAGCCCCGACGATTGAATCTCCGTGTCTTTTACAGACGGCGGTGGTTTTATCGGTGGATGCTGTTCTAGTAACTCCCGCTCCCGCGCCATAGCCGCTGCGCTTTCTCGCGGCACTTCTTCCGTCCATGCGGAGTCGGGGAAAGTTGCCAGAGCTTTATAGAGTGAATCCCCGGGACGGCCGCCAAGGCACAAGGGACGCTCTGATGACTTTAATGTGGGCAAAGGTTTGTGGAGAAAGGCCGCCGTATAGGGAGCTTTATAGTTGTTCCCCGCCTCCAGCATTTCGATCACGCCGCGCTGGATGAAGTCATTGTCGGGCACATCCGTATCGGCGCGATGTTCGGCGTCCATTTCGTTCCAAGGCCAGAACACATGCTGATCCCGGTAGCGGAACCAAAGCCAGAGGTAATAGGCGCCGTCCCAGGTCGGCTCCAGGTCCGAAAGATAACCGGACAGGTGCTTTTCTCTCTGCGCGTCCGTAAAATTGGGCAAACCGTCCGTCAGGGCCATGGTGGTTAGATCGGGATGGCGGTTAGCCACCTCGACGGCAATGGACGCACCGGTGTGCCGCCCGTAACTGGCGCATTTTTCAACACCTAGCGTGCGAAGAGCGGCAGCCATGGCATCCGCATAGTCCTCGATGGTGGGTTGCTCTAGGGCTAGAGGTTCGGACAGGCCGTTGGACGGCGTGTCAAAAGCCAGTGTCGTGAAACGGTCCGACAAAAACCGCATGAATGACGCGTGCACACGGGCGGAAACGGGGGAGGCATGAAAAAGCGCGATAACCGGACCAGACCCGCAGCGTCGGTAGTGCATGCGGCGTCCGTCAACATAAACAAAATGTCTGGTGATCCGATCCGACATGTCAGGACTTTTTATTTGCGTTCAACTCATCGCGCAGAGCACGATGGAGGATCTTACCGGACGCATTCCGGGGCAGCGCATCACGGAAATAGAAGGTCTTAGGCACTTTGTAGCCGGACAGCTTCTCCTTGCAAAAAGTGATGAGAGACTCTTCGTCCGTGGACGCACCGTCCTTCATCTCGATGAAGGCCACCACTGCCTCGCCCCAATAGTCATCTTTCTGGCCGACGACGGCTACTTCTTTCACGGCTGCGTGTTCGTGGAGCACGTCTTCCACTTCCCGCGGAAAGACGTTTTGCCCTCCGGTGATGATGACGTTCTTCTTTCTATCGACAAGGTACAGGTACCCCTCGTCATCCTTTCGGCCGAGATCACCCACCGTACACCATCCGTCTTTATAGGCTTCGGCCGTGGCTTCCGGCTTGTTCAAATACCCTTCGAACATCCAAGGTGTGCGAACGAAAATCTCACCGACCTCTTCCGCATCGCATTCACTGCCGTCTTCCCGCCGCACTTGAACAAAGGCACCGGGATTGGGAAGCCCAACGCACGATTTCTTGCGGAGCTGATCATAGGGACGGAGACAGGTGGCGCTGCCGAATTCCGTCGAGCCATAAACATCGAACAGAATGGTGGAGCCGAAATAGGCGTCAATCTTTTCCTTTGTCGCCTGAGGCAGAGGCGCGGCGTTGGAGTTAATCACCTTAATGGAAGAGCGGTCATAGGCGTTGAGTTTGGAGTCACCCAGATTGAACATGGCATGAAACTGCGTCGGCACCATGAACATGTTGGTGATCTTGCGGGCCTGCACGGCCTCCAGCATGGGCTCGGCCATGAAACGAGGAAAAATGTGACAGGACCCGCCAAGAAAGAGCGGTGAAAGGACATTGGCAAAGCCGCCGCCGTTAAAGAACGGCGACATGGCCAACGCGCGGCAATCGGGATTGTGCACGCCGTAACTGGCCGCTTGGGCAAACAGGATCATCAACGTCCGATTCCGGTGGGACAAAAGAACGCCCTTGGGTTTTCCGGTGGTGCCGGACGTATACGGAATGGAGAATATATCCCTTTCCGTAAGAGGAATGCCCGGCTCTTTGTCGCTCGCCTGAGCAAGAATGTCGGGCAGTTCATCTTCGATGACGACGATCCGTTCAACGCTTTGCAGGTCTGCTGCCTGGGCCCTGTCTTCAAACTGTTTCTGTACAAACAGCACGCGGGCTTGCGAATCGTTGCAAATGTAAGCGATTTCAGAGGGTGTTGCCTGTGGGCTGACCATGGCCGGGGGAACCCCAGCCTCTGAAAGTCCAAGCGCTATCTCAATGAACTCTATGGAGTTCATGGACATGAGAGCGGCCGTGCTCCCCTTCTCCAGCTGCAGGCCCCTACTGACAAAATTAGCAATCCGATTAATGTTCAGAATGAGATCGCGGTAAGTTCTTTTCCGTTCTTCCATGTCGGTCAACGCTATTTTGCCTGGGTCGCGTGCCGCTGCTGCACGGACACCAAAACCGATGGTCACGGGAACGAAGGGAACTGAAGAGTCGGTCATCGGACTAGTCGTCGTCTTGCCATAGTGCATCCGGAAGGTCGAACACCTTAATGGCGGTATTGCGCAGTATCTTCTTTTTCGGCGTAGGCCGGAAGTTGAGCTCTTCCACTTCTTTCATGGCGCGGATGGGATCAATGACACCGTAGTCCGTCCCGAACATGAACTTGTCCTGGCCATAGGTATTGGCATAGTGCACGACCTCTTTCGGCCAGTATTTCGGCGCGTATGCGTCGCCACCCATGTATATGTTTTCATGCTTCCAACACATGGTGACCATTTCGTTGTGCCAAGGCGTGCCCAGGTGAATGCCAATGAGTTTCAGTTCAGGAAAATCAATCGCCACTTGATCTAGAAGAATGGGTTTGGCGACGCTGGGCAGTCTGCGATTGCGGTTATAGACCAGATTCTGACCAACCTGCATCATGATCGGGATATCGAGTTCACAGCATTTGGCGTAGTACGGGTACATTTGGGGTGCATCGGGCCGCATCGAGAACCAGTGAGGATAGAAGTGCGCGCCGACAAAGCCATAATCTTTAACAGCGATTTCAAGTTCTTTGAGTCCAGCCATGCCCTTGGTGGGATCAACACCAGCCAGGCCGGAAAAGCGGTCAGGATGTTGTTGGCAAACATCCCTGATCATTTCGTAGGGAACTTCCGTAGAATAGGCAACGTTCATATCGCCGCACCGGGACGCGATGAGAAGGGAGCGCCAGATTCCGGCCTCGTTCATCATGCCGATGTATTGTTCGACGGTTACCCCACGATAGGCGTCTGATGTGTCCCGGCGAATTTGTTTGCGAAACACGTCGTCCGTTGGAGAGTGTCCGCCTTCATAGATTTCCGGTGTGGTCAGATTGACGACGGGGTCGATCGCACCCGTTTTACTGAGTTGCTCGACATTAACTTCTTCTGATTTTGAAGCTTTAGACATGACGGATCTATTCAGCCTGTTGCAGTGAAGACGGAGCCTGAGGTTCGGCCGAAACGTTGATCTGCCTCACTTCGGGGACGCAAATCAAAACCAGGGTCATAACGATGGCTGGCGTACAGGCCACGGCAACGAAAACCGGCGTGAATGAAAAGTTTTCAATGCACCACCCGATGAGCGGGGAAAACACGACACCACCAAAGCTTCCCGCAGCGCCCAAGTATCCCCAGACCGTCGCCACATCCCGAGCGGGGAAGAGGTCTCCAGGCAATCCAAGTGCGGTAACCGATTTGAACTGGTTGAAGAACATAGCGAAACCGATGAGCAACACGGCCGTCAACGGCGAGTCCGCCCACACGGCAAAAATCGATATGGGAACCATAACGGCCGCAATACCTAGCATGATCTTTCGGGCAGCGTTGAGGCTGAAACCCCACCGCATCAACTGCCCCGAAAACCAGCCCGCGGCGAGACTGCCCATATCCGTAAAGAGAAATGGGACCCAGGCAAAAAAGCCGATTTCCAAAATGTTCAGACCATGTTCCTGAGCCAAAAAAAGAGGCAGCCAGAACGTAAAAAAGAGAAAGATGTTGTCACCGACAAACCGGGCCAAGGCGAGACCAAACACTTCCTTGTGTTTCAGCAACGCCCAAATGGACGGCCGCTGTTCGTCGGGGACCACCGTAGCCCGGTTTTCCAGTACATAGGTCCGTTCCTGGTCGGTCATGCCGGGGTGTGTTTCGGGAGGTTGATAGTATTTGCGCCACAGGATGAGCCAGAGAAACCCGATAGAGCCCGCAAGCACGAATGCAAATTGCCAGTTCGCATAAAAGATTGCCGTGGCCAGCAGCGGTGGCGCCACGACGATACCCACACTTGCACCAGCAAGAAAAATACCCACGCCCAACGGCCGTTCTGACGCAGGAAACCATTCAGATATGGTCTTGACCGCAGTCGGATGGTTCATGGATTCGAAAAAACCAAGCATCGCCCGCATGCCCATGAACGAGAAATAGCCACGGCCGAGGGCACATACCATGCAAGCCAGACTCCACAGCGTGACAGCCCACTTAAAAGCCCGTTTTGTGCCGATGCGGTCAATGAGACGGCCACTCAGAGCTTGGCCAATGGCATAGGCCAAAAGAAACGCCGACGTGATGGTGCCGTATTGGGTTTGAGTCAGACTGAACTCTTCCAAGATAACTGGGGCTGCCACCGAGAAAGACTGGCGGTCCATGTAATTGATGAGCGTTACTAAGAATAAGAGGCCCGCGACTTTCCAGCGAACGGAAGAGCCGTACTTAAAATTGAACGTGGTTGAGAACTGCATTTGTTTAGGAACTATTCGTCAAACCTGTGAAGTAAGAAAAGAGCTTGGGACTTATGGTCTCATCCGTTGCCAATTGTCACCGTCGTTGACATCACCTCGGCCCGAATACCGGGCTTGGTCCGGGTAAGGGAAAATCGGTCGGGTGAAGGCGATGTTGTCAGGGTCCAGCGGAAAAGGCTCGTATCCGTACCGTAGAGATTGAGCTTCGTGCAGGTGATGTCCCACCAAGCGATCCGGCGCTTCACCGTTCTCGACCCAGTCTATGATGGCAGAGAGGTAGTCGACGGTGTCTGCGCCGGGCCCGCCGTAGCAGTGGTTCATGCCCGGAATGAAAAACATTCGCGCAAAGTCACGCATGGCCGATGGACTGCCAATAACGCGTTCCGCTGTCTCGTAGTAATCGATCAGCCCTTCTGGCGGGATAGAATCTTGCAAACCATGATACATGATGAGCTTCCCTCCGCTTTTCTTGAAAGCGCGCAGATCGTGGTTCGAGGCGGAATACAACACTTCCATCATGGCCAGACGCGGCGGGTCGACGTCATAGTCGAAATCGTAGGCGCCGTATGTGGGACCGGGATCTTCCATGAAGGCCATAAACCGGACGAAATCCGTCCCCCAGTAGACCTTTCCCTCTTCGCCTGCCGCTTCCAGCCTTGAAGCCCAGCGCAATTCGGAGCCGGGGGGCGGTCCGCCGATGGTCAAAAGCGTACCATCTGAATTTTGCGGGCCTTCGTAGATTTTGTGGGCGACGGATATTTGCCTATCGGTAAGACAATTGGCCTGACTGGACGTCGTACACCGGAGCTGGACGGGGTCGAAGTCGCAGGACAAGGGGTCGGCGATAATACCATCCACCACCCCGTCATCGTCATCGCAACGGCTGACGGCAGCATCGTACAAGAGTTGAGCATCCTCAGTGCCGAGAATAGCGTTGCCGTTTTCATCACGGTTGGCATGAAGGGGCCAGAGCAGGTTGAGCGCACCGGCGGCAGTTTCGTCGAACGGCATCGCTCCAGCGACAATCCCGTCAAAATCATTGGGAAAGCGCTGCGCTTCGACCATGCCTTGACGGCCTCCGGTGGAGCACCCCCGGTAATAGGAATAGTCGGGCCTCCTCCCATAGAACCGGTCTATGATTCCTTTCGCTGCGAGAACGGTGACATGAGTTCCGCGATACCCGAAGTCGATTTCCGCTTGGCGATTGTTGTACGCCCATTTGCCATCGACCGCCGTGGAGGGATTGCCGAGGTCGCTGGATATGGTTGCAAATCCCTGGGCAAGAGCGTCGTTGCTGCGATGAGCCCGGATGAATCCACAGAACCCGCCGCAGCCCTGCATGAAGAACCTACCGTTCCACTCTGTTGTCGGCAGATGTAGTTCAAACCTGATATGCGGAGAGATATACCCTTCTACTTTACAGTACTCCGGCAGATTGGAGTCCGCCTCCACCAATTCAGTTGCACTGACATGCGTTGCGGCGTCAGGAATCCCAGCAAAGTCAATTTGCGGCAGTTCTAGACACAAACGTGCCGGATCATCTGCGGCGTGCGATGGCGTAGAGAAACCTGCGCTCAATGCAGCAACCGTCAGAACTGTAAGAACCGAACTCCACGTGTTGTACATCTCTCTGCCCCCACTCAATTTGTTTTATTTAAGACCTTCCGCCTTCGCTAAGCCGGTTGATAGATCTCCAGCAAGTAACCATCCGGATCGCGTACGAACATGGATTGAGACTCAAAGCGGGTACCATCCAGGTTCCCTGTGTTTTGGGCTGGCTCTAAAGGTTTGGCAAATTCAGAACCATACTCCTGTAGCCTTTTCTCCAATCCCTTTGCGTCCGTCGTCTGCAGGACCAATACCACATGGCCGTATCCGAGACGGTCAGCATGATGGTTTTCTAACTCTTCGTCGTAGGACAGCAATCCAATCATTCCCACAAGGGGGTCATCGCCTTTGACAATGGCAAACCGGCATTCGCGTTCCCTGCCCTCTTGCCCGACTGGAAAAGCTGTTTCGGCGGGCATGTGCGTCGTCCGTTCGTGATAAATCGACAGGCCGATGACACCGCAGTAAAAGTCCAAGGATCGATCCATGTCGCTTACGAAAATCGTCGCCCGGCGCTGTACAGTCCCCAGGTTAAGTACAGCGTCATCCGCTTTAGTCATGTTTTCCCGCCCTCTCATGCAGATCCACTGAATACATCCAGCAGATCAGATTATATCTGCGCGACCAACGATTGCCCCGGTATAGTCGGCAATCTCGGAATTTATCGGGTCAACCTTAGCCGAATTGTTGTAACGAGTCCGAGATAAGTCAAAGAAAGACAAAGGATCGGGACATGATTAAGACTGCATCGCTTTTTGTAGCTAGCCTTCTGATCGGCCTCAGCGGCGCGTTCGCGCAAGTAAGTTCGCCAACCGTGACTCAGGAAGTCCCTGAGGTCACGGGCATAAGGACGGAAATCCTCACCCTGCCCGATCCTCATGCGATCCGGCCGGGAGAACCGCTGATGGTAATCCTGTTTATGCCGGAAGCAGGAATAAACATTTACAGCCCCGGCATCGTCATGGTTCACGGCGGGACCGGTGGCCATCCCGCTAGGCAGATCGGCGCCCCGCGCTTCGCAGGGGAACGTCTGGCGGCCAAGGGCTATACGGTGCTTAGTTTGATGCATCGCCATTCCCGCGACGAATTCCAGACGCTGTTTGAAGACATTGTTTACGACATCGATACGGGCCTGGACTTTCTCGAAGCCCGCGGCATGCAGGAACTTGTCCTTGCGGGACACAGCATAGGCTCCATCCGCATCACTTATTACCAGGCCTCGACTCAGGATCCGCGGGTCAAAGCCTTGGTTCATTTCGCGCCGACGGCGGACATGGGCGGAAGAGATGGTGCCGGATCCCGGCGCAGCGACCGGTATGAAGAGAACGTCGCCATAGCCCAGGCGGCGGTTGCAGCAGGCCATGGCAAGCGGGATCTCAGCCCCGATCCCAACCCAGAAACAGCGTTAAAACCCGATGTATGGATCGATGCCGGTCGGGGCTATTTGTACAACGCCGAAGCGTTTCTCAGTCATTGGGGACCGGAGGCGAAAACCAACAACTCCGATTGGATGCCGAAAGTCACCGTGCCGATGTTTATGATGGCTGGAACTCACGACAGCGCCGTCCCGCCCGGGCGCATGGACGAACTCAAGAGGCTGGCCGTCAAAAGCCCCAAGGTCGATCACGTCACCTATCCCGAAGTGAACCACCTGTTCGAAAAGGCGTGGGACCAGTCAGTGAACGACATGGTCGCCTGGCTCAACGACATCGATCTCGGACCCAAATCCCGAGTGAATGTTGACATCGTCGATACCCGCGTGGCCAATGGGCGCCATCTGCCCGGTATCTTGTATATGCCGGAGAATGGGCCGGACCCGGATAAGCCGGCCTTCATTCTCAAACATGGCTGGACGGGGGATATTCTCCATAGCTCAAACCATTGGCTGGGCTGGCGGCTGGCCCAGGCGGGTTACGTGGCGCTCGCGCCGGAGACGCGGACCAGCGGCAGGGATGCTATTCAAAGAGTCAAAATGAAAGACGTGGCCGAAGATCTCGGCCATTGGGTCGATTTTCTCGAAGGACGCGGTATGGACCGCGTCATCATGGAAGGCCATTCGGCCGGCGGGATATGGATTTCCAATTATATGAGCGAAACAGACGATCCTCGTGTCATTGGCATGGTCTATCTCGCACCCACCCGCAACATGCCCAACCGTCTGCGCGATGGAATGGGGGACAAACAATATGATGAGGTGATTGCAGAGGCCCGATCAGCGGTGGGGCGCGGAGAAGGCCGCAGTCACCTGATCAACGTCAAGTACCTGGTCGCCGATTATGATCCTGCGCGGGGCATTCGGAGCGACGTTGTTATGCTGGCGGAACAATTCTTGGACTACTGGGGGCCGGACTCTCGGGCCGTGCATACCGACCGGGTGCGCGAATTTGACCGGCCTAGTCTGTCCATCGCCGGAACTGCCGATCTATTGATGACCGAAGAGTTTATTCGGCGTTTTACCCGCGCCCACAAAGGTAATGCTGAAGCAGTTTGGTACGATGGCGGGTCCCATGGGTTGCGTGAGTCTAAAGACAGGGTACTGAAGGACGTTATAGCCTGGACAGAAAAGACATTTTCTCAATGATGCATTGGTAGCGCGGGTCCAACTGGGACAATATACTTACAAGCACCAGTCGTCCTTCACAAAGGTGATGCCAATGAACGTTCTCAAGTCTCTCTGCATCCTGGCCATCGCAGCCGCCATTCCTACCTCCACGCTAGCGCAGAATGACCCCACTATCGCGGACGACATGCGGATTTCTCCGATTTCACGCACGACAATATTCGTTCGGGATCTGGAAGAGTCCCTCAAACTCTACCGGGACATTCTGGGCTTAAAGCCCCGCATGGAACGAGACCTCTCGTCAGAAATAGTAAACGAGCTGCTCGGTACATCGGGAGAAAACAAGGTCATTCGGGTCTCTATTCTCAATGCGACCGGTGACGACTGGACCGGCGACGTGGGGTTGATCCAATACGTGGAGGAGTCCAAGCTGCCGCCGGTTGTAAAACCGCCGCGTGTTGAGACGGGCGACGTAGCCCTCGTCTTCGTGACGGCTGACATGCTCGGGATCTATGAGGAAGTGAAGGAGGCGGGGTACACAATCATCGCCGCGCCGACAAACCCAGCCGGCGCCACCGGGCCCGACGCCGCCTACGAATTCATGTTCTTTGACCGCGACGGAATTATCGTCAACCTCATTCAGCGCGCCAAGTAAGCGCGCACCGTCGAAAGGACCAGTGTAAATAGACATTCCTCCCCCTACCTTTTGGTCACTAGTGGCGCAGCGTCTCGAGCGGCTCGCGAAAACCGTAGCCTTGCAGGTGACAATGACCAGTTACCCAGCCCAGTCCGAAACCAACTCGGCGTGAGTCCACGTCCGCGAGGCCGTATCCGACCTGAGACGCCTGGCCCTGTTTCCGGAACGAGAGCCAGAGGTAGTCAGGACGTTCGCTGTAGAAAGGGAACTCGACACTGAGAAGGCGAAGTCCATAGACATCCCCGTTCTCGTCCGGCTCGAACCAAGCCAGTCCGCCCTGGCTATGCAGACGGATGCCTGAGATCTTTCGCGGGGTGCGTCCGTCCTTGGCTAGAAAGCTCGCCTCGCACTCAAAGACGTCGGCGCGGCGCATGCGAAACGGCTGATCGACTGGTAGTCCCACGTGCAGGCTGTCATCCGACATCAGGAATGAGGAATCCACCAGCCATAGACCAGTCACCGACAAGGTCCAGGTATGGACCGAGTAGCGATGGAGGTCGCCTTCTCCGAAAGTGCAGGCCTTAGGCTTCATATTGGCAACGTAGTGGTCCTGACCACCGCGCACCCAGAATAGGTCGCAGCCTTCCACGAAGAAAATGTCATCAAGCGTCAAACCATCTAGTTTCGAAGGATCTTGGTGGGCATCCCGTGCCCGGTCGTTGTCTTTGTAGAAGCCCTGCTTCATACGGATGCTCTTCTGATCCGGCTCAGAAATGAAGATACCGATCCGTTGCCGAGTGACGTTGCTGGAGTCGTCATCCACATAGTGCTGAATATGGAAAACATGCTGGCCGATTTCCGGTAGATCGAGCCGTTTGTGTATGGCGTGGATGCGGCGATGTGGCGGTTCGCCTTCGCCGCCGCCGCGCGCGTAGTAACCACGCTGCTCGTCGTTGTCGAATTCCCCCTCAAACCAGTCTGTTAAAATGAGGATGTCGCGAGCGTTGGGATCGGTGGGCAGGTCCTGGGCCGCCGCGCCGAAGGTGACAAGCAAAACAAATGCAAGAAAGTACGTCTTCATGGGTCAATTCTCCGAGTCAACGGCTGCGAACGGGTGACCTGCCCCTTATGAGTGGTCCAGGTGTTATGGGAGTATCCGGTGGCCATGACGGTAGTCTCGGCATCGATACTGATCAATGCGTAATCGGCCTGGGCTTGTGACCGGATTGGGGGTGAATGTGGCAACAAGTGGCAACAAATTCGCTTATGGATCTGTCTCGTGTACAGGCACCATGGTCGTCCGGCGAAGTTTGTTATCGATTTTTCCCATAAGAAAATCTTGAATGTCCCGCCCGATGACATCGGGTATTTCCATATAGGCGTAGTGTCCCACGCCATCATACTTTTTTACCAGTGTTGGAGCTTCGACCATCCAATGTTGAAATACATCAGCTTCCAAATAGGATAACGCAAAGTTACTCCGACCCCAGAGAATTAATGTGGGAGCTTTCACTCGAGCAAGTGTCTCTTTCGGTGTGCCAGTTTCGAAGCGCGAAAAGAACCTGTTGATTTCTTGATTCAACCCTTCTCGCCGGTTGACATCATAAACGATATTGACCAGCCATTCAGGCGACTCATGCGGACTGACAAAAATCCGATCATAAGCATTTTTATAAAAGTCCCGCGGTCTGATGGGCATTTGGTCAAGCTGCACTGTTTCGGAACGTGGACGAGCCTCATCGTTTTGAGGAGTCCTCGGCATCCCACCGGAATTAATGAGGACCAGGCGCGTGACTTTATCGGTGAATTCAGCTGCATACCGAAATGCCACAATACCGCCACCAGATGCACCGACAAAGGCAACTTGCTTTAATCCCAAAGCACTTATTAGCCCTTCGAGAATTTCCAAATTGCGTTCCATGGACTCTTGCTGTTGAGAATCCGATCCTGTCAAACCAGACGCGGTTAGATCGAGCCGAATAACCCGATGCTTGTCTTTCAAAATGTCGGCAACCTTATCCCAGGTCCGCAAATTTAGCCCTGTGCCGTGGAGGATAACCACGGGCGGACCGTTGCCTTCGTCGACAAAATGTACCTCTACTCCTCTAATGTTAGCGTATTGCGAGTTTGGAAGAGCGTACTTCGCTCTCAACTCAGCTAGAGTTATTAATGGAACCGTCTCGGCTTTCAGAACGGAGATTGGTGCTAGTTGAGATAGTGCGATTAGCAGTACGAAACGCCGAAAGAAGCGAAGTTTTTCAGTCCACATTGAGTTAATGACTTTCCAAAAAACAAATATTTGCGACCAAATTTATAGCAACTCAGCATTACAGATGACTTAACTGGACCGCTCCCGAAGAGTGGTTAAGTTCCTATGAGAGTATCCGGTGGCCATGACGGTAGTCTGGGTTTTGGTATTTAGGCAAGATTGACCTGCAAAGCCTTCCCTGCTGTTGCCACTTGTTGCTCGCCACGTTAACGACTTGGCTGGAATCACAAAAGTAAGCCCTATTGAAGAGGCTTTACACTGGTGGCACCACTGCCGTTCAGACTAGAATCATTCACGCTTCGCGAAATAATTCTTACGTAGCACTCATTTCGTGGACGTGGAGTTACTTCTGTTTCCAGGGATTTGGCGGTTTTCTATACTTGGGAATACCCCAATCCAAAACTTGGGGGTTCGGAGGCCTAGCCACAAGCAAAGGAATTCGACCCATGATCGAACGCCGAAACATGCTCAAATCGGCACTGGGATTTGGTGCCGCACTCAGTACGCCAGCTTTAATGTCGCGAATTGCCGAAGCAGGAACACGACAGTTTGAAGTCAATGTGCGTGGTTTCAACGGGCGGCATGAACGCGTCCCGGTTCTTGACCTTGAAAGCCGTATTGACTTCACGGCTGGATACCGGCGTTACGACGTTGTCAAAGCGCGACTAAAGGCGGAAGAGCGCGCCAAGGAGATTTTCCGCGACAAGAACATCACCGTCGATACATTTGTGGATTGGGACGACGTTGTTGAACTCGTTGATGGCGACCCAGTTATAGGCGCCGCCGTGCGCAATGCTGTCAACAATCAAAAGATGATGTGGCTGGACTTGCAGCGGTATTTCCATGCCAACGCGGATGCCTACTTGGCAGAACTTGAAGAAACCGATGGCATGGGGCCGGGATCCCTGGATCTCGATCCTGATCTGGTTCTGCCTGAATACACCACGCATGAAATACACCAGCAGCCAGGCGGTTACGTGGGAGATCCGCTCATTGGTTACGTGTTCTATCACGGCACCAACAGTTTCAGAATGGGTCACAATTTTCAGGATCAGCAACACCGTGCAATGGCACGGGTGATGCCCCTGACTCCCAAAAACGGTGAGATCCGTAGGATCCTTGATGTGGGGTGTTCGAACGGAACACTCACATTGGCCTTGAAGGAACGCTTCCCCGATGCGGAAGTTTGTGGGCTGGATTGTGCCGCGCCCATGGTCCGCTACGCTCATATGCGCGCTGTGGATTTGAATACGGACGTGCACTATGTCCAACAGCTGGCAGAGGACACCAAGTTTCCGGACAATCACTTTGACGTGGTTGCGTCATATCTCTTGTTCCATGAAGTCAGCTCAGAAGCTGCCGAGAAGATCATCCATGAGATGGCCCGGATTCTGAGGCCTGGCGGAGCCTATTTCGCATGGGACATTCGCAACTGGAAGCAACTGCCAAGACCATCACCGTACCGAGTCTTCCAAGGCTACTGGATTTGGCGGTGGCAGCACGAAGTATGGATCAAAGACCATCGTCAGAACGATTATGAACAAATGCTGACCGATGCCGGGTTCGATTTCACAATCAGAGAGTCTGACGGACGGATTACAGCGACTAAGAAAACATAGACGTCACATTTGCTTGTTTATTACGCCCCGTTTCCGAACCGGAAAAAAAGAGGCCCCAATGAGGCAAAAGTATCGCGCAAAGCATCAGTCGTGGCTCTCAAAGCGTCAGTTCATTCTTGGTGGTAGCGGCCTGGCTGCGTCGGCAGCCATCAGACCGAGCTATGCAAAGGCGGCCGATAGAGAATTTGATATCGTTATCATTGGTGCCGGTACGACCGGTTTGCCGGCAGCCATTTTTGCAGCGGAGCGCGGCGCCCGCGTTCTAATCCTCGAGGCAGCGGCCTATATGGGCGGCACGCTTCATATCTCCGGGGCTCGAATGAGCGCCGCCGGAACCAAACTTCAGAAGAGCCTAGGAATCCAGGACTCACCTGACCTTCATTATGAAGATGTCATGAACCTGTCGAAAGGCACGGTGAACCCCGACATGCTCAGGCTCGCCGTTGATCATGCGGCTCCTCTTTTTGATTGGTTAATGGACAACGGGTTTGAGGTGGCCGAAGGCACGCCGGTTAAGCGCGGCGCGACCCATACCGGCCAATCGCGAGCAAGATATGTTTGGGGGGCGCAAGGTGGTATCAGCATTCTTGAGATTCTCGAACGAGAAATCAGCCCGCATCTAGCGTCTGGACAAGTCAGGATCGAGTTCAACACGGATGTGGTGGGGCTTGCGGTAAGCGATAGCGGCACCGTCGATGGTGTCGTGGTGCGATCCGAAAATGGCGCCGAAACGACTTGGTATGGCCGGCATATCGTTCTGGCCTCGGGTGGATACGCGTCGAACTCCGAAATGTTTGAGGAGCTTGAGGGAACACCGGATTGGGCTGACGGTACTAGCCCGTACAGCCAGGGGATTGGCATAACCTTGGGCCGGTCCGTCGGCGGATTTGTGCGTGGTGGAGAACACCATCTCCCTAACTTCGGAACTATCATGTATGACGATAGTATTCCGAGTTCTCGGATCGCCAATATCATTCACTATCCGCCTAACCGCCAGCCCTGGGAAATCTGGGTTAATCAACACGGGCAACGATTTATCCAGGAAGACATTGAAAGTATTGACGAAAAAGAACACGTCATGATCCATCAACCTAACGAACGGTTGTGGGTTGTATTCGACGACGAAATATTCCAGTCCGCTCCTCCTGTCGTCATTCGTTGGACGCGAGAAGATATGGCGAGCGCGTTTAATAACGAATTTGCGTTCACCAAATCGGATACGTTGGGAGAATTGGCCGAGCGCACAGGAATCGATGCGGCCAACCTAGAGGCGACGGTATCTCAGTACAATGCGGGGCAATCGCAAGGGAAAGATCAATTTGGACGGCAACATATGCCGCTCCCAATTCGGAAGCCCCCTTACTATGCCATTCGTGTCCAAACGTTCAATCTTGTTGGATGTGCAGGTCTTGCTGTTGATAAAGATCTCCGTGTTCTTCGCTCTGACATGAGTGCCATACCCAATCTATTCGCAGCCGGAGAACTTTTAGGTGCCGCTGCAACCATGGGTCAAAGCAAATTTGGCGGAATGATCGTTACGCCGGCTTTGGCTTTTGGCCGGCTGCTCGGACGTGAATTGATTAATCTACAAACGTAGTCCGGGTCGAATGAAATGGGACCGCAAATCGGAGAGCATCATCATTATTGAAAAGGTGAAAACTTGGATTGACGATGCACCAACGTCGTTCGGCGGTTTGCATCGTCTCTCGTTGAGTTTGCTGGCGCTACGACTGGTCCTGTCAACCTACATCGCCCAATGGGGTTGGCTGCATGTGCGCTATACGGAGGCGGCCATCGACGTTTATGACCGGTGGTATGGCCTGACCCCAGCCTCAATTCTGGTTGACGAGATTGGCATCATTCTAATCGCAGCATCCGTTCTCATGGCGGCAGGTGCATTGCGCGCATTGTCTTACGGCGTTTGCCTAATTTTCATGGCCGCCATGGTAGTAGGGCTGATACCGCATCTTCTCGACCCCTACGGCTATCATTTACCGCCAAATTGGATCAATCACGGTCTGATTGCTCAAGTGCCTGCTTTGGCCGGATTTGTTGCCGTGTTCGTTTTACGCCGGGAAGATCGATTCTCCCTGGATGCTATGGCTTTCAACAAGACGTCCCGCCAAGTCAGTGAGACTTTACCCTCCACTCCCTCCGTTGCATGGGCTCTATTCATAATGCGTTTTACCTGCGGACTGTTTTTCCTGCAGTGGGGGATCGAAAAGTTCGTTGAGACTGAGATGTCGGTCGGCATGCTTGATCGCTGGTATGGCGTGACCTTTGCTCCGGTCTTGGTCACTTGGCTGGTCGGTGCTTTTGAAGTGGGCCTGGCCATCGCCCTCGTGCTGGGCGTAGCCCCCCGCTTGACCTATGCCCTGGGCACGCTCGTGAAACTAAAAACCTGCATCGCCATATTCGCACTATTAGCATTCCCATTTGCCACGGAATCGGGCGGACGATTGAGCTCGGTAGCCGCGTCTGTCCCGGTCCTAGCCGTGCTATGTTCGTTGTACGCATTGAGAGCGTGGGACACGATAAGGTTGGTTCGCTTAACACCGCGCGTTCAAGCGGCAGAGTAGCGATTGGTTTTCCTTCGGAGGGACAACACAATAATCGATCCTAAAACATCACCAGTACCGTCAATTTTCATTTTTGTTGTGAGCATAGTTGCAGTTTTTGCAACGCCTCTCAGTGCCAATGAACAGATGCGGGGCGTGTCGGTCGATGACTGGCAGGGCTGGATGATTTTGGCGGGTGGTAAGGGCTATGCCAGCACCCCCATGGGACAACTTCACTATCGAGACGTTGGGCCGCGCGACTATGAAAATCCCATCGTGCTCATGCATCAGTCGCCCATGTCTATGATCCAATTCGCCGGAGTGCAAAACGCCTTCACGGACTTGGGTGTCCGTTCCATTACCGTGGACACCCCGGGTTACGGGATGTCGGATTTGCCATCAAAACAACCGACGATTGAGGAATATGCCGACAACATTGTCCATCTTCTCGATCACCTGAAACTGGACAAAGTTGTCATCGCCGGTCACCACACCCGCAGTTCCATCGCAGCCTCGTTTGCAGCCAACCACCCCGACCGGACGGCCGCCGTTATCTTGCACGGCATAACACTGTGGACAAAAGAACGAGCAGAAGCTTCTCTCAATAGAGAACGAACACCTCGAACACCTCTTGCAGACGGGTCACACTTAACCCGTTATTTCAGTGCCTTATCATCACCCCCGCCCCGTCAAGCCATTCTTGATGCCAGAACCTTCCTGGCCATGACGGCTTTCGGTCAAGGACCAGACATTGGTCACTACGCAGCGTACAAGTACGACGTAGAGCCGGACTTGAGAGCTATCAACGTCTCGGGCCTTATATTTTCAGATGTACAAGACGTTATTCACGAATTGGATCTGAAGGCCGCACGATTGCGGCCGGATTTCAAGTACGTGGAGTTTTCCAAAGGAAATATGCTTGAGTTCATGGCCGAGCCGAAGCGCTGGGCTGAAATTGCTGCTGAGTTCATGGAAACGATTAGTAAACAAGAGGATACCGCTCGTCTTGTTCGCTAAGCCCAAACATTTGCGGTTAGAGTCTCTCATTGCCCTGGCATTTTGCTTGAATGTGACACTCGTTTTGCCCGCAAACTCCTCCGAACCAATGCGAGGTGTATCGGTCGACGATTGGCAGGGCTGGACCGTCATGAAGGGCGGCAAGGGTTACGCCCCCACCCCAATGGGACAGGTACATTTCCGGGACATTGGGCCGCGGGACTATGTAAATCCCATTGTTCTGATGCATCAGTCACCAATGTCGATGATACAGTTCGCCGAAATACAAAACGCGTTTGCGGAAATCGGCGTACGTGCCATTGCACTGGACACGCCTGGTTACGGATTGTCGGACCTGCCGCCCAAGCAGCCGACTTTGACTGAATTTGCCGACAACATCGTCTATGTGCTCGACCATCTAAACCTGGACAAGGTTGTGGTTGCCGGTCATCACACCGGCGCCAAGCTTGCCGCCGCGTTCGCGGCCAATCACCCTGACCGGACGGCAGGCGTTGTCATGCACAGTGCGGCCATCAGAACCAAGGAGGAAAAGGAAGCCGCCATAAACATGAAACGCATACCGCGCACTCCACTTGCCGACGGTTCACATTTAGCCCGTTCGTTCCGGCCACGGACACCACCAGCCAGTGATTCCCTTCTGATTGCGATGACGTGGGGAACGATCACCCGATACATTCAAGGCCCCGATATAGGCCACTACGCCGCCTACCTCTATGACCTAAGGTCAGACCTGCAAAAGATTACTGCGCCCGGCTTGTTTCTATCGGACCTGCAAGACGCCAATCACGAATTGGACTTAATAGCCGTCGGGTTGAGACCGGATTTTGTGTATGTGGAATTCTCAAAAAGTGGCGCATGGGAATTGATGGCACAGCCACATCGCTGGGCCAGAATTGTCGCCAACTTCATGGAAAGGGCAAAAACCCAACAGGACACGGCTAATCTTGATCAATAGAGAGTGTTTCGGATTAGCCCATAGAAAAAGACGGACGATGACTAAGCGTTCCCCCATAGCACTCACCCTTCTCTTGTCTGCTTGTCTGTTTACATGCAATGCAACGGCAGATGAAGGCGTCAGTTACAAGAAAGGCTACGTTGACAGTCTTTATGGGCAAGTACATTTTCACAGAGCTCAACCCATCTCTGGCCCGGGCGATATAACGCCGATAGCGTTTTTTCATCAAAACCCAAGGTCGGCAGAAGAGTATCGTCCACTGTTGAAGGTGGTCGGTCGTGATCGCGTTGCCATTGCCTTTGACACCCCCGGTTACGGAGAGTCGGAACGGCCGGACGCTCCTCTCGATATGACTCAGATTGCTGCAACGATGGCAACCGCTCTGCGTGGGCTGGGTTACGGCGGCGGAAAGGGTCAGGTCGACGTTTTTGGGTTTCATACCGGCGTGCCGATCGGCTCGGAAGTGGCCATTCAACACCCCGACCTCGTACGGCGCGTAGTTTTGTCCGGTATTCCCTACTTTTCTCCGGACGAGAGACGAGAGAGATATGCGAATTTGCCTCGAGACAAAACATTGACCGAGGAAGGCTCACGCATTCTCGGTCGGTGGGCCCCGTTGGTGAACAGACGGGCTGAAGGGGTTTCTTTGGAACGGGCTGTCAGAATGTACGTCGAGGACATCCACTCCCTAGACAAGTGGTGGTATGCCTATAACGCCGTTTGGTCATACGTGCCGGAGGAACGGCTTCCACTGATTACACAACCGATCTTGGTACTGCAGCCTCATGAATCGCTGACGGAACGCACGCTCAAGGCTCGCACCGAGCTGATCCCGCATGCGGATCTTATTGTGTTGCCCACTATCGTCGACGACGTATTCGACACCGGGCCAGAAGAAATCGGTGCTGCGTTAACCGGTTGGTTAGACTCGCCAAAGTGATTCCGGCCCGGAATTTGCCTTACACCGTCAGGAATAGCGCCAATTGGTCCGCATAAGCACCGACGTCTGCTGCGGTGTCGATCGTTGGTGCATCGGGCAGCAACGCTTTGAGTTTCCCGTTGTACGCCGCTGACCACGCCTGACGCGGATCATCGCAAATCAGAATTGATCTATCAGCGTTGGCCAACAAGCGATCTGCGTGTTGCGAGAGAGCCGCCTGGATTACGTGGTGATAAGACGTGCGCTGCTTCATGACTTCCATCATCCAGTCATGCAAGCGATTAGCTGAAAAGTCCTGCCTTATGCGGCGCAGGTTCTCTTGGTTGCGGCTGTACCAAGGATGCCAGATCAAGGAGTCTCTTAGCATCATCCAGGTATCGTACCAGTGCGACCCGTTGTCTTTGATATCAATGCTTGGTGTCGCATTCAGCTTCATGGCGGCGCGTTCTTCTGGTTCGGGCAAAAGTACACCGTTTAGAGCAAAGCGCCTGACCAGACCGGGATGGCGCACTTTGGTTTCAATAGCGACAGAAGCACCAACGCCTGTTCCGTAAAAACCGGCTTCCTTAATGCCAAGCTGGCGACAAACGGACTCAACTGCGTCGGCATAATCGGCAATGGATGGTAATTGATCCGAGAGTGGATTGGATTCCCCGCAGCCCGGTAAATCAATGGCAATGACACGGGCGTGACGGCCCAGACTTTCGATCAGCGGCTCCAGGGCTAGGGCCGAACCGGGAGCATCATGAAGCAAGACCACCGTCGGTTGGCTTGCCCTCCCGCTATAGCGCACCAATACGTGGCCGGACGGTAGGTCTACGAATTGTTTGCCGACACCGTCCGAGCCCGCCAAATTTAATTCGTCCTTTGGTGCGGGGCTGCCACTGTTGAAACGCTGAAGGGATGTCAGCTCCAATGCGCTTTTTTCCGCTCTGTCTGTACCCAACCGATGAATTGTTTGGTTGGCCCGAAGTGGTGGCAGCCGGTCCAAATGGGAAAACAAGACATCACCTGGGGACGACATGATGACCGCTGGCACCTCAAGCCTTTCGACCGACTTAATTCCCCTATTTCGATAAAAGACGGCCGAACGGTAAGCCGGCTCGTAGTGCTTGGCGCACAGATAAAATATGAGCAATCGTTCGTGGATGCGCTCTGCAGGCGACGGGCTGCGGTTCATGAGATGCTGAGGTAATTTGGTCTGCCAGGGAAACCAAATGCTCTGATCACGAAACCGTGTCCACATGCTGGTTAGGTGACCGCCTTCTTTGTCGGGGACCACCGAGACAATGTAGCCGTCGAACCATTCTTTAAGTTCCTTCTCGTTAAAGAGCCCTAAACCGTCGAGAACAACACCCGTCACGACATTAGGGTTGCGGCTCGCAAGCTCGACCGAAACCGCCGCACCCGTATGCGAGCCCAACACAGGACACTTTGGCAAATTCAGAGCGCGCATGGTTTCGGCGACGGAGTCACCTATATCGGTGACGTTCATTAATGATTCCGGCAGCGGGTCTGAGCGGCCGAATCCTGGCGTGTCAAATGCAAAGCACGTGAAATACCGGCCCATCATCTGCAATTGGCTGTTCCAGGATGACGAATCACCCGGAGTACCATGAATCAAGACAATCGGGGGGCCGGAACCGGCGCGGCGGTAATGAACATGGCGGCGATTACCGACACGCACGAATCGCCGGACAATCGGAATAGTCTCACTTTCCTGAGCTTCAGCGGGAGTTATAAGAGAAGACCTAGACTGTCGCCCTAAACCGAGCACGGTCGAAGTGGACAGGGTTGCCGCCGATGCGGTAAAAAGCTGCCTGCGCGTCAACATGGTACCTCGCCCCCTTGTTCTAAAAGACACCCAACTACGACGGTCTGGACATCGAGAACACGGTGCCAAGTTACGCAATCATACGTCTAGAGCGGTATGATTTTAGGTTGGGTCATATCCTGCGTTTTTGAAATAGTTGGCGCATTCATTTGAGGTATAGGTATCGAGGAGTCTGCCGATGGCGGCTGAGACGGCCTCGACGGTTCGCGGCGCTTCGAGGCGGAGCAGATGCTTGAGCTTGGCGAAGACCTGCTCGATGGGATTGAGGTCGGGGGAGTACTTGGGCAGGAACAGGAGCCGGGCGCCGGCCTGGCGGATGGCCTGTCGCACGGCCTTGGACTTGTGAGAGCCGAGGTTGTCCATGATGACGATGTCGCCGGGCTTGAGGGTTGGGACCAACACGTCCTGCACATAGATGCGGAAGCGCTCGCCGTTGATCGGCCCGTCGACGAGCCAGGGCGCATCGATTCGGTCGTGGCGCAGCGCGGCGAGGAAGGTCGCGGTGTGCCAGCGGCCATGTGGCGCCTCGCCGATCAGTCGCGCGCCCTTTGACCCCCAGCCCCGCAGGGGCGCCATGTTGGTCCTGGTCCAGGTCTCGTCGATGAACACCAGGCGCGTCGGGTCAACCCGGTCGCGGTACTTCAACCACTGAGCGCGGCGGCGCGCCACGTCACGGCGCCGACGCTCGCCAGCCACCAGCGTTTTTTTTATAGCTCAGGCCCTGCTCGTGAACGAAGGTCCAGACCGAACGGTAGTCCACCTTCAGGCCCCGATCCGCCAGCTCCCCGACAAGCCCATGAAGCGTGAAATCCCCCCGCGCCACCCGGTCCCGCAACCAGCGCTCGTGCGCCCCCCGGATCGCACGCGGCTTGTAACCGCCCATCCGGCCCGGCGCCGCGCTGCCCGTCCGCCGGTAGCGCGCCAGCCAGGCAACCGCCGTGCTCTCGCCGATCCCGAAATGCCGCGCCGCCGCCCGGCACGACATCCCGTCGCGCGACACAGCCGAAATAACCCGTTCTCGAAGATCAAGGGAATAAGCTCTTGCCATCCTTGCTGGCCTCCTTACCCAGCAAGAATCTTGAATCAGAAATCGAAAAGCTTGTGAATCCCTAAAATGACTCCGTCTAATCACATAAAGCTCTAGAACGAAAAAACTCTACGCTGATAATTCCATTTTTCATTCGGCCAAACCAATAACCAAAGGCGAATGACGATATTCATCGATAGACAACGTGTTATTCAACTCGAAACGATCTCTACCAGTTCCCCAGCACTACCCCGGAGCGTGAAACCATCCGGATTATCGTTGCCTGGTAAAGGCAGGGCGCCCTGGCCTAATGGGTTTATACCTGCTTCATCGCACATGCGCCTGCACCGCGCTATGTCATTTACACGTATTGTGATCATCGCGAGTCCCATTCTCGCTAATGACGTGGGGTACATAATCCCCCTTCTGGCGGTCACTTCCCACACTTCCATGTTGAGGCCCCACCCGACATTATTCCAGGTAAGGCTTGTTCCCGGCGGTGCGCCGGTCAATTCGTTCACGTTTCGCTGGAATAATTTCTGTCCCGGTATGAGAGGCATACCCAGCACTTTCTCATAAAAATCCCCGACCGGACCCTTGTCCAGACTGACGATAGTTGTCGTATAAAATCCTCCGTGCAGCCCTGGAAAATCTCGTTCCGGCCGGTCATCCCCGATGTTACCGCTGATGAACATTTGTTCTCCGCCGGGTCCAAAGGCAGCGTATGTCATGTACTGCACGATCCGGGGTGTGTCGCGGTCTGTTGGCTGGGCATAGAAATACCAATATCGTGGTGTTGTGATTGTTGGAACGCCAGCGCTGCGTAGGAGATGAAAGGAAAGAGCGGTATCTTTCGTGCCGCCTTCCATAGTCATTAGCCCAGGGTCCGTTGGATCAGAATCTGGCCTGGGTCTGTTCGGCTTCGCATCCCGGGGCGCTTCAAGCACTCGTACAGCCGCACTTTTGGGATAATCCGGTATATTTAACAGAGCATGGCGCCTGCCGACATTGCCAATGCCAGGAGCCGAGGACTGCACGCGACCCAATCGCCGGTCCTCTTGTAGAGTCATACCAATTAAATCACTGTAAAACTCAATGCTTGCGTCGACGTCTGGCGAAACGGTCGTAAATGCGACTATTTTCGCATCTAGCGGATTTGTCTTCTCCAGTGCAGGAATAGTCGATCCCTCTTGCTCCACTGGTTCATCACTCATCGGCTCAGCATATGATTTTCTAGTGAAAGCACAGGGTACAGAAGCCGCAAGTGCTGGCACCGTCTTAAGGAGGGTACGGCGTCTAATTGTTCTCATTTACCACGTACCATGGCACAATCGATGGTCAGCCAAGCAAAAATTAGAACAAGACCTAGGCTGGTTTAGTGGCCAGGAAGTTGCTCGGAAAACGCCTACTAGGCGGGCCGTTTTCATTGACCTCAAATCCCGCGTCTTGGAATGTCCCAGTAAAATCTAACTCCCGGTACTGCTCGCGCCAGACCTCGTGATTCCACCGGTGGTTTTTCCACATGGAATACAAATAGTATGGTGTCGTTTTAATTCGTTTGGCCCCTGTGTAAAAATCATAGGGAACGTACACGCCGCCTGGACGCAAGATGCGGTATACTTCTTTGGAGATATCTATGGTCGCCTGCGCCGGTACTATGTGGTGAAGAATGTACGCGGCTACGATATCAAAATAGCCGTCGGGAAACTTGGTGTCTTCGGCCAGTCGTTGCGCAAGGTGGACCTCCACACCCAGATCCACGGCCCGCATGTGACCGAACCGGATCATCGGAGCGCCAATATCTACTCCCCAGACTTCTGCATCAGGAAATCTTTCTTTCAGGCACACGGCGAGCTGGCCGATACCGCATCCCAAATCCAGAATCCGCAAAACCTTTCCGTCTTTCGGCACTGGCACGTGAGAGGCAATTAGTGTGTGCTGCTCATCCTGCCGGTTCTCTTCTCTCAGAGCCATATAGAGAAGGTGGGTGCCGTAGTAGTAGAGGTGACCTGCCAAGGGATGGCCCACATACCCTCCGGGCTGGCAGTGAATCTCATAACGGGTGTAGATGGGGATATGCATGTCGGGATTGAGTTCCAATGTGCCCGGCCCGATATTGTCATAGGCTTCCATTTCCTCGAGATACGCATCAGCATTTGCAGAGAAATGCATATCCAGATCGCGGAACATGACGTCTTGAATATCGATCCGGAACCGTGCGCCCGTCCCTAAAAGATCATCCCCTTCAACCGCAGCCAGCACCTCCTCTACCGAAACGTCCTCGCTATCGGGGTCGATGCCCGCGTCCAGCATCAATTGATGGAATCTATTGCGTTCCATCGTTTGCAAAATATGGGTGTAACCCCATGTTCTAAACCCACCTAGGAAATCGTCCCTGCTCTCTAAGTCTAAATGGGAAGGAGTTCCAGCCGGCCCTTTGTGCCGCGCGGCTCCAAGTCAAAATCGTACTTTGGAGTGGCCGCGCCGGCCTTGCGTCCGGACACAAAAGAAGCCGCTGCTGACCCAATAGCACCTGCGGCACCGAACAGGGTGCGACGTATTATCACGGCAAGCCCTCCTCTATTTCATTGGTAGCGACTTCTGCAATCCAAATTCAAATGGCAGAACGCGACCTAAGCCGGTTTTGTCGCTAGGAAATTGCTGGCAAACCGCCAACCACGAGGACCGTTTTCGTTTACGTCAAAGCCGGCATCCCGGAAGGTCTTTGAGAAATCCAGGTTTCTATATTGCTCGCGCCACACTTCATGGTTCCACCGGTGGTCCTTCCACATGGCGTACAAATAGTACGGCGTCGTTCTGACCGGTTTAGAGCTCGTATAAAAATCGTAGGGTACGTACACGCCACCTGGCCGGAGAATTCGGAACACTTCTTTTGAGATGTCGATGGTAGCCTGTGCGGATACTTCGTGGTGCAGGATGTACGACGCGACAATATCGAAGTAGTCATCGGGGAATTTGGTATCTTCCGCCAGCCGTTGCGCGAGATGGACCTCCACGCCCAGGTCCACGGCACGCATATGACCAAAACGGACCATGGGGCCGCCGATGTCGATCCCCCACACCTCGGCATCGGGGAACCTTTCTTTGAGACAAACGGCAAGTTGGCCGATGCCACAACCCAAATCCAGGACCCGCAGGACTTTGCCATCCTTCGGCACTGGCACGTGTGAGGCAATAAACGTGTGCTGCTCATCCTGCCGATTCTCTTCTTGCAGGGCCATGTAAAAGGTATTGGTGCCATAGTAATAGAGGTGCCCCCCTAATGGGTGGCCGACAAATCCTCCGGGCTGGCAATGAATTTCATACTTTGTATAGATGGGGATGTGCATGTCGGGATTGAGTTCCAACGTCCCCGGCCCAATATTGTCGTAGGCTTCCATCTCTTCAAGATAGGCATCGGCATTGGCGGAGAAATGCATGTTCAAGCTGCGGTACATGACATCCTGAATGTCGATCCGGAATCTTATGCCCGTCCCTAAAAGATCGTCCTTTTCAACCACTGCCAGCACATCCTCAAGCGGAACGTCTTCGCTATCGGGATCGATGCCCGCTTCCAGCATCAATCGATTAAACCTGTTGCGTTCCATCCCGCGTAAAACGTGCTCATAACCCCATGTTCTTAGGCCCCCGAAGAAATCATCTCTGGCCTCAACGTCTAAAGTGGGGAGCCTCTCCAGCCTGCCTTTTGTTCCACGGGGCTCTATGTCGAAATCATACTTAGCAGTGGCCGCGCCGGCCTTTCGTCCGGTCATAAAAGAAGCTGCAGCTGATCCGACAGCAGCCGCGGTGCTGAATAGGGAGCGACGTCCTAACATTGAACTGCCTCCTCCATTTCAATTGAAGCGCCCTCGACGAACAGTCGCGCATGGGCTCTGAAAACATTGTAGATGAAAATATTGCTGCTTCTCAAAGAGTTTACCTGCCTAAATCGACCTTGATGATCAGAATTTCGCAAGGTGCCGTTCGCGCAGCAAAAATCGGTTTGGCACGGGCACGTGACTCATTAAATTTGTCGCTAAAGATTGGTGCAAATTGCTTTTATTTGGACGGTCTCGGTTTCCCTCACCTCAAAACTCGTTTACCGAAAGGACTTTATCTCATGCCACACGTTCAGCTGCCGGATATCACTTCATTTTCCAAGAAGCTGTTTGCCCTACTTTTATTGGTTGCATATTTGGTCGGACCTCAAGCGGCTAGCGCCCAATACGTCGATGGCAAACTGCGTGGCGTTTCCGTCGACGATTGGCAAGGCTGGATGATCTTGAAAGGGGGCAAGGGTTACGCCTCCTCCCCTATGGGACAGGTGCATTACCGGGATATAGGGCCGCGGGACTACAAATATCCCATTGTCTTGTTGCATCAGTCGCCCATGTCGATGATCCAATGGGCTCCGGTACAAAATGAATTGGCTAACATGGGCGTGCGCGCCATTACCGTGGATACGCCGGGGTATGGCACCTCTGATTTACCGGATAAGCAACCAACCATTCCGGAGTTTGCCGATAACCTGGTGCATGTGCTCGATCACCTGAAGTTGGACAAGGTTGTCGTCGCCGGCCATCACACCGGATCCCAGATTGCTGTGTCCTTTGCCGGTACGCACCCGGACCGGGTCGCCGCAGTCGTGCTGCATGGAGCAGCGCAGCTCAATGAGGAAGAAAGAGCACGCTATTTAGCCCTCAACCGGACACCGCGTACACCGCTGCCTGATGGATCTCACCTCAGCCGTTCCTGGCGGCCGCAGACGCCGCCACTGAGCCAGGCCATGCTCGATGCGAGAAACTTGGTGTTTATGACGGCGTACATCCAAGGGCCCGACATCGGACATTGGGCCGCCTATCATTACGACATGCTGCCGGACCTCATGTCGATCAAAACTCCTGGAATGATCCTGTCTGATGTTGGTGACGCCATTCACTACATTGATCTTCGTGTCGCCGAACTGAGGCCCGACTTCAAATATGTGGAGTTCTCCAAAGGAGGCTCCACGATCGAATTCATGGTCGAACCCAAGCGCTGGGCAACAATCGTTGCCGACTTTTTAGCGACCATCGACGACGGTGAAAAACGGACCGGGCTTGGCCAATAAAGCGCTGGTTAGGCTTGCAAGTCGATTAGGTCCAGCCCCAACCGGCGCCCAAGGGCCAAAGCAGGTGTGACCATCATCCCGCCGAAATAACACTGCCCCATCAGGGACCCCGCGCCCAAAACCTCACCTGCGGCGTACAGATTGGGGACGGAACTCATATCCGTTCGCAGGACCCGCAACTGGTTGTCCACCGCCAATCCGGCGAACCCAAGCAACTGGGCGCTTTGCACGCGGATAGCATAGTAAGGTGGATTTTGAATTGGCCGGGGGAGGTGTTTCCGGCCTAAATGGTCTCGTCCCCGCTGTTGACCGGCGTTGTATTGAGCCACCGTTGTTTCAAACGCCGACGCATTGATACCGGTGGCGTTTGCGAGGTCTGGGAGTGAGTCGGCCTTTCTGAACGAAAACTCATTATTAAAGGCATCCGCCATGTCTTCCCGCGTCCAATTTCTAACAACCGGCGGTGCGGCGTTGAAGATTTCATCATCGAACACAACCCAGAACCGTTCGTGCGGTTGTTCAGCAAGAGCTAGTTCTTTCGCATGAACGCTGACGATGTCCTCTTGGATAAACCTCTCACCGCGTTCATTGACCCATATTTCCCAGGGTTGCCGGTCTGGTGGATATTGATAGATGGAGGCCATGGATTGGCTGGGAATGTCTCCGTCAACCATAATGGATCCAAAATTGGGTAAATGATGTTCACCGCCTCTGACGAAACCGCCGACTGACAGCCCCAATGTAATTCCTATGCCTTGGCTGTAAGGGTTTGACACGTCGCTGTAGTCGGGCACGCCTTCCAGCTCTTCGAACATTTGCGAATTGGACGCATAGCCGCCGGAGGTAAGGGCAATTTTCCGGCCTTTGTAGAAGACTTCCGTACCGTCTTCTTTTCGGCCGTAAACTCCAGTGACCCTACCGCCGGGCTCGTAGCCGAGCCGTGTCACGTCGGTGCTGGTCTCAAACATGATCTGCCCAGAAGCAATCAACGGGTTCATGACGCGCTCGCAGACCTCAAGAATACCGACAGCGCCCTTGTCGGACCAAACGTATCGTGCACGGGTCTGCCCCTCATGTGTCATGCCGCGTATGACCGGAGTGCCTTCGGCCACCTCAAACCCGTTGTCCATTAGCCAGTCGAACGCCGGTGCACAACTGTCAACGGTCAGTCTCAGCAGGTCGGGATTGGCTGTCCCGTCGGATAGTCGCATGACATCCTCAAAAAAAATGTCGGGATGATCATCAATGCCAAGGCTTTTTTGAAGTTTCGTTCCGGCCGCACTCATTCTGCCACCGGAGTATGACAAACTGCCACCAAGCTGGGCCGCAGCCTCAACGATGAGGACGCGTGCGCCGCGCTGTGCCGCAAAAATTGCTGCCGGCAAGCCCGCGTTGCCACCACCGATGACAATGACATCAAATTCGGTTTCGGTTGCCTTTGGCTGGTGGGTTGTGAGCGCACTGCCGACTGCCAATCCGCCCGCGCCTAGCAGAAACTGGCGTTTCGAGACCGTGGCGACCTTTGGCCACGTACCCGTTTGCGTCATGGCACCCTTACCTTTCTTCCATTAACCATATCATCAGGATTGTAGAGAAATGATCTCGCGGCCGAGTAAGCGTCCGAAAGCCAGAGCGGGCGTCACCATCATGCCCCCGAAGTAACATTGCCCCATCAATTGACCGGCCCCTAGAAGTTCTCCGGCGGCGTAGAGTTTCGGAATTGAACTAAGGTCCGACCGCAGAACGTGCAATTCGTCATCAACAGCCAATCCCGCAAAACTGATGATTTGTGAGCTTTGCGAACGGATGGCATAGAACGGACCCTTCTCAATGGGCGCCGGCATGTGTTTCCGGCCCAGTCGATCAACGCCCTTAGCTTGAGCATCATTGTAATCCATCACCGACTTCTCAAGCCCAACCGGATCTATGCCTGTCACTTGGGCCAGTTCATACAGGGAGTCCGCTTTCTTGAAGGCAAAGTCTTTATTGAATGCGGCTTCCATTTTCTCTCGCGTCCAACGATTAACAGCCGGAGGTGCGGACGTAAAAATCTCATGATCAAAGATTACCCAAAACCGTTCATGCGGTTGCTTGATCAATGCCAGTTCTTTTTTGTGGATGCTGTCGATGTCTTCCGCAATGAACCTATCACCCTGAGCATTGACCCAAATTTCCCACGGCAGACGCTCATCAGGCCTCTGGTGAATCATGGCGTAAATTGGTCCGGGAATTTTATCCGTCTGTGGAATACCACCCATCGTGGGCAAGTGATCCTCGCCGCCCCGCAAATATCCCCCGACAGAAAGCCCCAGCTCAATTCCTATTCCCTGGTTATAGGGATACGTCCCGTCGCTATAGTCTGGCGTTCCCTCAAGAGCGCTGAACATTTCTGAATTGGCGGTGTATCCGCCGGAGGTCAACACCACGTTACGGCCATACCACGTGTTTTTGGCGCCACTATCGTTCCTGCCGACAACGCCTTTGATGTCTCCAGATGGGCCTAACTCAAATTTCTCAACTGCCGTATCAAGCTGAACCGTAATCTGCTCAGACTCGATCAAGGGCTCCATCACTCTATTGAAGACGGCCAGAAGGCCCCTCCCACCGTCGGGAGACCACACATACCTGGGCCGGCTTTGCCCTGCATGGGTCATACCCCGTCGGACCGGCACGCCTTCTTGAACATTAAAGCCATTGTCCATGAGCCAGTCGAATGCCTGAGCGGCATGGTCAACGAACAGGCGCAACAGATCGGGGTTCGCTGTCCCGTTGGAGAGCTGCATCACGTCGTCAAAAAGGATATCGGGAGAGTCCTCAATCCCCATGCTCTTCTGCAACTTGGTTCCGGCGGCGCTCATGCGCCCCCCCGATACGGTAAGAGTCCCGCCTAACTTATCTGCAGCGTCGATGATTAAGACGCGTGCACCGCGTTGTGCCGCGAAAATGGCAGTCGGCAGACCGGCATTTCCTCCACCGACAACGATGACGTCATAATTATTAGCGGTTGCCTGTGCGTTACCGCCGACTGCGGAAGCAGTTAAGGCTGACGCTCCCGCACTTGCCAGAAACTGGCGTTTAGAAAGCCTCATAGCGCTCTCCCATCAGGCGGGTTCTTTCGTCTGATCGGCAGTATTAACTGCGATCTTTGAAGCGTGGTTCCGCGAAATGCCGGTCAGTCAAAGTACGCGTCAAAACGCCGAACACACGCTGAATTGTGGCGTCTTGTTCATCACGCCACCGCATTCTTTGCTCTTCGCTCGGCATGTATTTCTCAATTGCCTCATCCGTCACCTTCTGACCCTGACTGAGGAGGCTTTCAACCACCCGGCTGCGTTCCCGCTCGGCCCAGAACTCGGTGGCGAGCGCGTAGGCGATGATCATGAGGTTGTCGATATGAGGGTCTTCGTGGAATGACGCCCGTGTCGCATCCGTTTCAATAAAATCGGCTGCATAGCCTGGCCGTGCGAATTCCGGTGGAGAGGTTTTCTTGTTGTCCATGAGTTGTTCCTCTTTGTTCTAAACCCAATACAGAGCGTTGGTCATCTCCAGTGTTAGGCCGGTTTCGTCGCCATAATGTATTGGTTGTTGAACGGTCCGCCTGTGGTTCCGACCTCAAAACCAGCATTCCGGAATGCCTTGGCGTAATCAAATTCAGAGTAAGGGATGTAGTGGACTTCAGAGCACCACTGATCGTTCCACCAGACGCGCCATTGGTTGTAACCCGTCCGTGGCCTCTTCTCAGCGATGAACGATGCTTCGGGGCAGAAGAAGGTGCCGCCCGGACGAAGCACGCGGTGGATCTCATCGATGATCTTTGGCGTCGCGTCCATATCGACTTCGTGGAAAAGCAGGAACGAACCGACGATGTCGAAATGGTTATCCGGGTAGTGCATGTCTTCCGCCAGCATTTGCGCATAGTGCACGGGGATACCCAGATCCACGGACCTCATGTGCGCATAGCGCACCATTGGCGCGCCGACGTCAATCGCGTGGGTTTCCGCATCCTTGAAGCGTTCCGCCATACCCATGGCGATCTGACCGGCGCTGGTGCCCAAATCGATAACGCGCTCCACTTTGCCGTCAGCCGGAATGGGCATCATGTTGGCGATGCCTATACTTTGTTCGTCTTGGTCGTTGGAGTGGACCCAGAAGTTGTTCACCGCATAGTGAAAGATATGGCCGGCGAGCGGATCACCGACATAGCCGCCGGGCTGGTTGTGGATTTCCCAACGTGCATAGTCGGGAATATCCATTCCGGGGTTTAGTTCCAGACTTCCCGGCCCGATTTTATCGGTCTTTTCCATCTCTTCCAGGTAGCGGTCCGCGTCGCTATGGAAAACCGTCTGAATGTCCTTGAATGACGCGTTCTGCACGGTCAGCCACGCGTGCATGTGGTCCATGATGATGGGGTCACCCATGAGGACTCCAACAGCGTCTTGATAGGACATCGGTGCCAGAGGGTCGATACCCGCTTCCCGGAAGACTTCCATTGCCCGCCGGTTGGCAGCGCGGTTGAGGTCTACATTGGCGAACTTACGCAGCGCCGAGCGAAAGTTCTCCCGGCTCTGCAATCCCAGCGTCGGAGTGCGCTCCAATCGGTCAATTTGACCGCGCAGTTGGACATCGCCGGAAAACTTGGCGTGTGCCTTCATGGATGTAAGCAGCGCGCTGCCGGCTGCAACGGACGCTCCCAGGAGCTTTCTTCTATTGAGATAGGGCATTCCTACGCCTCCTAATCACATCGAATCGTCGAAAACTGTCCGATTCAGCTAAAATCACTGGTCTCGTTTGCTGGCCTCAGAATGGCCCAAATCGGGCGCATTGCCTACTGAATCGGCTCTCTAGCTGATAGGCCTATTAAATATCACATTGGGGCCGACACCAATGGTGCAGCAGTCCCAAATACGTGATTCCAAAGGTCTATTTCACCGACAATTTTTCACGATGCGCGAGCGATCCTTCACGAAAGTCTAAGTCCTTAGCAAGAACCACGTTTCGGCTATAATCACGCCACTTGATTCCGACGTAATACTTGAGGCCAAACCTAAAATGCGTAGTGAATCTCTGAGCGCTACGAGGCCCAACCGCTTGTCGGAGCGGGAGCTCGCCCTACTTTTTTACCTAGGGGTTCCTGTTTTTTTAGGTTTACTTTTTGGATGGATTGGAGCTGGCCCTTTGGGCGGCCAGCTGCCTCGTCCAATAGCTATCATCTATTGGATTATTGGTTTTCTATTCGCACGCATCGCTCTCGAAACGTCAATTCGCTTGATTGCCTTGGTCGCTCCAAAGCAAAAAACTCCCTTGATCGTCCTGTGCATCCTTTCCGTCCCTCTTCATATGATTATCGGGGCACCCCTCTTTTACCTTTGGAAGGCAATGTTCCTGGGCTACCTACCGCCAGGTGTCGAGATCGTTCTGCCTAGCCTTTGGATCGGATCTATGGGTGCGTTCTTGCTGGGCTTGCGAGCTAATACCATGGTCATGTTGGAGTGGACGTTAACAAATCTTCTGTTTGATCGGGTCTTGGATTTCCCACGCTTTAGAACGGTAACCGGATATTCACCGCCATTCAGTGAGCCGACTAACGAAGGTAAGTCCGTCCAGGAACCAACTGAATATGAACTCCCTAAATTTTTACGCAGGGTTCCGTCGAAACTTGGCACAGAAGTTATTGCGCTCTCGGCTGAAGATCATTACGTGCGTGTACATACAACGCTTGGAAGTGATCTTATTTTTTGCCGTTTTAGTGACGCTGTTTCAGAAATGCCAAATGGCCTAGGCATGCAGATTCACCGATCCCATTGGGTACGGACGTCGGCCATCGCAGACTTTTGGAAAGAAGGTAACTTGTACCGCATATCAATAAACGATGAACTTGATTTCCCCGTGAGCAAGCGTTTTCTTGGCCTTCTCAAAGCGAACGGATGGGAACCGAAAGAAAAGACTTAAGCCCGGCGATCAAACGTTCCAATTAAGAACAACATTAAAAAACTTACCCCATTCATGAGTCTCGAACCTTCTACCTATAGACGTTCGAGCAATTTCAATGCCTGGAGCAAACAACAATCTATCCCGCCGTACCCGACCATTATTGATCAGGTTGCGAGCCGTAGCCCTAAGCTCTAGGTTTTTTTCAATTGATGCGTCACGACAACAGTCCACGCTCCCGCTTCCTTGATGCTCTCGATGTAGTCGAAATCAAAGATATGTTTTTGCCCATTCTCACGGTAAATCAGGTCAACGTACCCATCAATGAGCGTATTAATGTCGTGTCGATAAGATATTTCAAATTCCCAATCTGGATTTTGATCGAAGTTCCGCTCCATCCCAATAAACGGGTCAGTGACGCTGGTGTCACGGTATAAGTACTTTGTTGTCAGGATTCCGTCCCACCATCCCAAACGCGTGAACTGCAAGCTAAGCTCGACTTCGGCTCCTATTTCCGAGCCGTTTCCGATGTTGCCCGGTTGAGTAATTGAGTCCTGAAACAAAATTCGTCCGCTGACGTCCTCAACATGACGATAAAACCCAGACAATGTTAGCAGTCCCGCGCCGTTGTCGAGCCCATGCTCATAGCCAATTGTCGCGTCCCAAGATCTTTCGGGGCGTAAGTCAGGATTGCCAGCCTCGAGCTCTTGGTCTCTATCGGTGATGGTCGCAACAAACTCCAGGAAATTGAGCTGCTGGACATCACGGATAACAGAAAGATACAACCGGTCAGAAGGTGCTACATTCCAAAAGGTGCTCAGGGACGGTTTTACGTAACTAATAGTTCGCGAGCCACTTACGTCACCAACTTGAGAAATGCGCGACGCTTCAATGGCCATGCCAAATTCGGAATTAAGAGTCCCCGTGTGACGCCATCGTGCAGTCGAAAAGAACTCCCCCCTGTACTCCGTGACTTTGCCATTGCTGTTGAATACGGGCTGCGCTACGAGCTCATCACCCACTCTATTTGAGAGTTCAAAATCTGTTTTTTGAGTGTTTAAAGTACCCTCAGCGCCAATTTGGACGCCCAATCTTGGATTTTCCGTCCAGTCATATGTCGCTCTAACAACGGATTCTGTCTTCACATCCTTACGTGCCTGGCGGGTAACAACAGTGTCTATTGGCCCGAACAATTCAAACACTTCCCGGTCGCGCTTTTCTTCTTCCCAATTGAAAAAGCCCAAAACGGTAACAGAGTCACCTTGCCCTAAAGGTCGCGAATAGTCGGCACTAAACTCGGCGGTCCATATATCTCGTTCATCATCTTCCAAAATATCGGAGAGCCTCATAGGACCGCCAATCGATGAGGGGTCGTCCTCAACCTCCCTCCGTTCCCGGTCGATCAATTCTCCTTCAATGTATGAACTCATCTGTAGCCGTGATCCGGACTCGAAGTTTTGTTCATATCGGCCAATGGCACGCATTTTATGGGTCGCCAGTTGCTCATTCTCGTCACTGTTTAGGATTGGCGACCCATCAAGATCGGTCGTGAGTTTGGTACGTTTCCAAGGCCTGGCGTTTGCGACACTACGTAAGAAAACGGAGTAATTGTTGCGTACATTGTTGGCGCTGTAGATCAAGGTTGGATTGAACCTGACTGAATCGTCGCCCTCGTACCACAAGAGCGCCGCTTGAACTTGCATTACGGATTGAGCGTCATCTGTCAAAACCACATTGATGATTCGTTGCGTTGTGCTTTGAACTTCGCTTGAAGACCTACGCATGATCTTAACGTATTGAACCTGCGAAGCGATGATCTGCGTTAGCGCGGAAGAAGCATCATTGTCCTTACCTATGACTTGCTGGCCGTTAATGAGGATTGCGCCTTGGGTCCCTCTCAGTCCTCTGCGCTCCCCATTTGAAGTCGAGTCGGCGATCGAAACGCCCGGAATCCGTTCGATCATGTCTTCCAAGGTCAAAGGATCAAATTGATCAAAGTATTTGGCGGGATAGGTGGTTTTGCCACCGTCTTCGGAAACCACAACGTCGTTTCCCAAAGTCGTATGAGTGGAGGTTTGTGCGAACACAGGCACCGGATAGCTGGCAGCCACATGAGCAACGATAAAAAGAACTATGGGGAAGCGCTTCTTAGTCAATCCAAACAGTGAGATTGCGGCTTCTTGCAGATATCGCACTGAACCAACAAATGACTTCAAGCCGTGAATGTCTTCGCTGAGTTCACCAACACAGGCATTACGTACAAAACTTATCATTTGGTGCTACAGCCATCTTTATTGACTCAAGCTCAAAGGCTTCAGCCGCAACCAAAACTGCAGAATTCGCCCCTTTATATTATTGAAGCGGCTGCATAGTGGTGCAATTTGATCTTCGTATTGGTTTTTTGGCGATTCGTGAAAATGATTTCGCGGAAAGCACGCATGGTTCGGCATGGTATCGATCGTGGTTCTTTTATAGCGTAAGAAGAATCCCGCTATCGTCCACCAACTTGAATTAGGTTGACGACGATACCGTCCCGATCGAAGAACAGCATTTCGTAGCCCGAGTCCGCTCCAGGTTCGGGATCTTGGGTCATAGGCGGTGAAATGATGGTGTAACCAGCGCCCTTGACTGCTGCATAGATGCCGTGGATGTCGTTGGTCATCAGAATTAAAGCCACATCACCGGTTTGCAGAGGAGGAGCCTTATAGACTGGCGGTCCGTCGTTCTCGTCAACGTACTGAAACAGAACGATGTTGCCGATGCCTCCACCAGCGGCCGTTTCCATGATCAAGACTTTGATTCGTTTGTTTTCACCCGGCGTGCCAACGACTTCATTCCAAAAGGGGCCCTCCAACATGCTGTCCCATCGTGGCTTGAAGCCAAGTATGTCGCGGTAGAGTTTGAGGGACTCCTCCAGATCCCGAACCATGATTGTGGTCGGTGATACTTGCGAGACGATTGCGTCGTCGGCGATGGGCGGCAGTTGAGCTTCAGTCGCAGGCGCTGTCAACAACGTGAACAGCGTAAACAGCGAGGCAAGCTTCCTGACCAATGGAATCTCCAAAAAAAAGGAAGGGCTGCTCGCACACAACCCTCCCGAGGTCCATGAAGAGAACTTTTAGAAGTTCAGAACAGCTTCCACACCGATTTCCCGGCCCCGCGGTGGTGCATGGGAGAGACAACGCTGCGCCGCGCCCAAGATGGCGCGGGAGAAAAGGCAGGTCGAAGAACCGGATAGGCCAGCACCGTCCGGTGTGCGTTCGTTGAACAGATCGCGGACGAATAGGGACATTTGCCATTCGTCGTTTTCAAGGATCGCCTTGGCGTTGACCCGGATGGCACTGGGGAAGTAGGCGAGATTGGCCCGGTCGACAAAAATCTTCGACCGGTACGTCAGATCGGTCCTCAGGGTCATATCAAAGTCTCCCCCATAGACCGGGAAGGTGTAGTCGACAGAGGCAGTACCGGACCACTTGGCTGTGTTCACCGAGGTCAGGCCTTTGATGGTCTGGCCCGGCGAGAACAATTGGAAGTCGTTCAACGGCGGGCTGTCGGTGGTGTACTTGTGGTCATTCATGCCCAGGGCGGCGGCCATGCTTAACCTTTCAGTGACAGCCAACTCGCCCTGTAACTCAAAGCCGTAAACGCGGCTGTTACCGAAGTTGCCCACCCCAGTGTTGGTGGTGTTGCCTCCGGTCGCCGGATCGGGGACAGGGAAGAAGGCCTGCTGGTTTTTCACATCCATGTAGTAGACCGCTACATTGGCGAGGGCCCGGCCGTCTAACAGAGTGCTCTTGGAGCCCAGTTCGAAGTCATCCATGCGCTCCGGAACGGCCGGCGGCAGGAACTGGGATGCCTGCCCGACGTTAAAGCGGGCCGACTTCCAGCCCCGCGCCCACAGGGCATAGAGGAGGTGGTCGTCGTTTGGCTTGTACTCCGCGGTGACACGGGGACTGGCCAGGGTGCGCTTGTCGTCGACCCCATTGCCGACATTGTTCGTTCCGCCGGCATTGTTCACACCGCCGCAGAAGCCGCATTCATCCCACTTGACCCGGTCCCGGGCGACCCGCGCTTCGGCGCTGATGGTCATCTGATCCGAAACGTCTAGGACACACCGCCGAACACCGCATAGTTGGTGGCCGTTTCAAAGCCTCGGGTCAGGCCTGTGGGATTGCCCGGTACCACAAAGCGCGGCACCTGAAAATTCCGGAGTTGTTCATAGAAGTAATAAACCCCAAAGGTGTAGCGCAGCGGCTCGTCCCCCGGTGAGATAAGGCGGATTTGGTGGCTGGTGTTCTCGAACTCTTCCTGATTGGCAAAATTGAATAAGGTGACAAACAAGTTGTCGAGGAAACCGGCCGTGCCGTTAATGACATTGGACTTGAAGTTGGGAACGTTCCCCCAGAAGGGATCTTTGATCGCCGAACGCTGCAAGCCGTCGGCGTTATTCCAGTACTTGGACCGAAAATAGCCGCCCCGGTAGCTGAGCTCGTGTCCGTCGAGAATGTCGGTCTCGGCGATCAGCGAGGCGAAGTAGCGGTCCCGGTCGCGCCCGCCTACCAAGGGCCGGGCGTCCCGCAGAAACTCTCCACCACCGGTCCGTCCAATATGAGGATCAGGCACCTTGCCGTCGATCCACGGGGTGCCGTTGTCGAGGGTGAGGAGGCTGGCACCATCGGCAATCCATTCCGCTGGCTCCGAAACGTAGAACAGGGGCTGAGTGTCCCGGTCCCGGTCATGGGCAAAGCGGAACTTGATGGAGGTGTCGTCAGACGGCTCGGCATAAAGGATGATGCCCAGGGCCGAGGTCTCTTCGACGCCGATACCTTTGCCGTTTGACGGGTTCTTGCCGACTTCGCCCCGGCGCAGGGACGTGCCGTTCACCGATACCCAGAATTTGTCTTCCACCACTGGGAAGTTCACTCGCAGGGACAGATGATGATTGTTGTTGCCGCTATTGCTCGACCACTGGCCGCGGATGCGCCCGACGATCTCATTGTCCGTCGGCGTGCGCGTCACATAGTCCACCGCCCCGGCATAGGTCGCCCTGCCAAAGGTGGCCGACTGCGGCCCCTTGATGACCTCCACCCGCGAAAGGTCGGAGAGGTCGATACTGGTCAGCTGACCCGACTGGAAAATACCGTCGACAAAGATCGACAGACCCTGATAGCGCTCATCGGACGTGTTGGGGGCAAGACCGCGCACAACGAGGGCGGTCGGGTCGGCCCGGCCGGTGCCGCTGTAATAGGTAAACGACGGCGTCAACGCCGCAATATCCCGCACATCAAAGATGTTCTGCTTCATCAGATCGTCAGATGAAAACGCCGTGATGTTCAACGGCACGTCCTGAAGGTTCTGTTCCCGCTGTTTGGACGTAACAACGATTTCTTCCAGAGCCAACTGCTGGGCTGAAGCCGGCAGCATCGCCAAGCCACAGAGCAATGCACCGCTGCTCAGTAGAATCCTTCTAATGTTCATAGTTTCCTCCCCATGGAACGCGCCTGAATACTGTGTCCAGACGGCTGAATTTTGCCCACTCTTTCTGTGGACAGACCCGCCCCCTCAATTAGGCCCAAAAATGGTGCCATGTTGACAGTCGAAGACCAAGTCTTCCCTTGGCAAATCGAGATAATCTTTGGCAAACCGTGACAAAAGAGCATCTTTAGTTGCCAGCGCAATGGCCTCAACGCGATTTTCGCACTCACGCGTTCACGCTTCGTGAAAGTAATTCCGTGGACCTGGGGTTTTGTCTGGTTTTCTCCGCCATGAACCCGAGATTTTAGTCATCGACGTTCGCAGGGCCCGTTTTACGAAGTTTAACTTGCGCCGGTTTATTCCGCCGGAAAAGCTGCAAATTGCTTCGCGACACCGGATTCTCGGTGGATGTGAAGCGATTTGTGCTCATTTTGGCTGTCCGTAAATTGATGCGAGACAAGAGTTTTGCTACTGGCGTTGGGACACAGAATCCCAACTTTTCATAACAAAATGAGACTTAACAACAGGGGGAAGGATTGTGAAAGTTGATTATTTGACGGGGAGTCTGTTCAAAAAACAAAACCCCGAACCGACGATTCTTCGACGTATTACGGCACAGCTAATCATCATTCTTGCCGCTTCAACGATCGCTGCTGCCCCGTCATCTTTGGCGGCTCAGGATATCTCCGGTATTCACGAAGTTGTCTTCGGTGTCTCAGACCTTGACGAAGCCGCCGACTACTGGACCAGGTTCGGGTTTCACAAAGTCGATGAAGGAGAGCTTTCTGAGGATGAAACTATGGCGCTTTACCACGTGCCTTCGGCCGCGAAGGTATTGCGGATGGCCCATATGGATACGGACCATACGTTTGTGCGGTTGTGGCAATGGGAGAATGAGACCGAACCTGGGGCGGGCATCGTCCCTCTCATCACACCTGGTACCCGTTGGGTGTCCCAATACCTGAAGAACCAGGTGGAAATGTACTATCAGGCCCTAGCCGATGAGTTGGCGGGCAAGCCCATCCATATTGTCCCTCCTCAGATCCATGTTGATGGTGATCTTCCCGATACGCTTCACATGGGGGACTACAAGGGCTATGCGGAAGTCGTGGTACTCACGCCTGATTACAGGCGTGTTTTTGCCCAACGATTTGGTGGCGAGAACGAACGGCCGAATTTTGGCTCAAAAATCAATTTGGAGTCACACTATCAAGCAGCCGCGATCACGCATGTAGGCCTTGTTATCGAATCAGATGATCCGTCTGTACTTGACTTTTATCCTGACGTGCTTGGCGTGAAACCCCGAGGACCGGAAGTCTTCATTTCCTATGAAAGAATGAGGGCTTTGGGTTCTGCCCTCAACATAATGGGTAATCCACCAGGCGTCGGGATGGGCGCGATTAACTACGGAAACCCGAGCGATACGGCAACTGATCCCTGGGAACACAAATCAGGCTCACTGTTGGTTCGCCGCGTTTTGCCAGACCCGGCCAACCCGCCCGTTCAGGCTCGACCCGGTGCGCACGGTCTTACCCTGTTTACCTACGCTGTCGTTGATATCGAGAAGTATCACAGAGCCGTAGCTCGCAGTGATGCCACGAGGGTCACCGATGTTATGCTGAACGAGTTCGGTGAACTCAGTTTCTCCTTTGTTGCACCCGATGGTTCAGACTGGGTGCTAGTGGAACGGAAGAAATAGAGCACAACTCATCAATGCATTCTAATCAACGACGAGACTTAGAAAGGGGACAGATTGTGACAGCTGATTGTTTGTTGGAGGGACTATTCAAATTAGGAGATTCCAAACCGCCAATTCTTCGTCGGATTGCCGTACAAATAACCGCCGTCTTCATAACATCCATAGTCGCTACAACACCGGTTGCACTGGCCGCAGACGAAATCTCCGGCATTCACGAAGTTATCTTCGGAGTCTCGGACCTAGACGAAGCCGCTGAATATTGGACGAGATTTGGCTTTCATGTCGTCGACGACGGCGAGCTCTCCGAAGAGGAGGCAATGGCTCTCTATCATGTGCCGTCTGCCCCAAAGTCATTCGGATGCAGCATCTTGATACGGACCGCACGTTTGTTCGCCTCTGGCAATGGGAGAATGGGACTGGACCCGGCGCCGGCATCGTCCCTCTTTTGACCCCAGGTGCCCGGTGGGTGTCGTCCTACTTAAAGAATCAAGTCGAGCTTTACTACCAGGCGTTAGCCGATCAAATGGCCGGTAAACCCATTCACATTGTCCCTCCGCAGATACACGTCGATGGTGACCTTCCCGAGACGCTTCATTCGGGTGACTACAAGGGTTACGCAGAAGTCGTGATCCTCACACCAGATTACCGGCGTGTATACGCCCAGCGATGGGGCGGTGAGAACGAACGGCCGAATTTTGGCTCGAACATCAACTGGGAGTCCCATTACCAGGGAGCAGAGGTCACGCACGTCGGATTTGTGATTGAGTCGGATGACCCATCTGTCCTCGACTTTTGTCCTGACGTGCTGGGTGTAAAGCCTAGAAGACCAGAAAACTGGTACGCCTATGATGAAATGGCGGCTTCGTCCATTGCCATATACGGCGTACCGGAAGGCATGGGTTATGGAAGCAACAATTTCGGTAACCCAAGCGATACATCAACAAACACGTTCGAAAACAAGTCGGGATCGCTGCTGATCCGCCGAGTTCTGCCCGATCCCACCAGACCTCCGGTTCAGGCCAGACCTGGAGCCCATGGACTGACTCTCTTCACCTACGCCGTTGCCGATATTGAGGGGTATCACCGGAAGGTGTCTCGCAGCGAGGCAACGAGGGTGACTGACGTAATGGAGAACGAGTTCGGCGAGCTCAGCTTTTCCTTTATCGCGCCAGATGGAACAGATTGGGCGTTGGTAGAGTGGAACAAGTGACGCACTCAGAAAATCGAACCATTAATGGAGCATAGTGGACATGTACGGTTTCAAGACCATGTGCCTATCGTGCGCGCTGGTCATAGGCGTTGCTTATGCTACAGCCGCGGCTGATAGGTCTGTTCCAAAAGGACCGCCCGACAACCTGCCGTCCTCACTGGAAGACATAGAGAACTGCACCGACCCCGTTGTGATGGTCGTATTCGGCGAAATCAGTGAGGAAGGTTTCAGTTGGCAGCATCCAAGCGGAAGAAATTACGGGGAAGAACTTAGGAGCTCGGACCTGTACGAGCGGTTCGGCGGTTTTTACATGACGGCGCCGACCATTCTTGAAACGTTTGAGAATCCATACCCCGAGAAACGCTTTACATTACTGGCCGAATGGCCGTGCCTGGAAGCGGCACAAGGTTTTTACTACTCATCGGAGTATCAGGACATCCTGAAACTGCGGGAAGGTTCAGGCACTTTTCAATTCACCGTTTTTCCCAAGGAAACGATCGAAGACATGAATTACATGGCTGGTAAGTGAACCGCTTGCGTACGCAAGTCCGCGTAATTTATTCGCTTTGAATCAAAGGCAGTAGGGTGTCATGAAACTTTGATGACGACCTTGCCGATATGAGAGCCACTATCCAGGTATCGATAGGCTTCTGGCGCTTCGTCAAAGTCAAAAACGCGGTCTATGATGGGCTCAAAGCCGCCGACTTCGATGGCATCGACGAACTCCTCAAGCATCTTGCGGCTGCCAGAAGTGATCCCTTTGAGGACAATGTTCTTACCCAACAGGCCAAGCAGTCTCGGTTCGCTGCGGTCCAAAGTGCCGATGAGGCCGATCCGAGCATTAGGAGCACAGCAATACATGGACTGGCTCAGTGTCCCGCCCACGTTCTCCACAACAATGTCGACCCCGCCCGTCTTTTCTAAGACTTCCTTCTCCCATTCAGGGTTTGAACGATAATTGACCGTGACATCCGCGCCGAGCGCTTTCATACGTTCCAGCTTTTCGTCGCTCGAAGAGGTTATGACCGCACGGGCGCCATTCATTTTGGCAATCTGCATGGCGAAAACCGACACACCCCCCGTGCCCAGGGAAAGGACCGTATCTCCGGCCTTGATTTGTCCTAACCTTTGCACGGTCGACCAAACCGTTGCTCCAGCAGCACCAAGGGTCGAACTCTGAATAGGCGACAGGTTGCGGGGCAGCTTGAAAAGACATTGTGCGGGGAGGACGATCCGCTCCGCTAATACGCCATCGGTGTTGTTGCCGAGATCCGTACCATAAGTTCTTGGGTTCCAATCTCCATCCACCCATCCCGTAAAGTGAGTCGCCCCGACTTGGTCTCCAGGAGATACGTTGGACACACCTTGTCCTATCGATATGACCTCTGCTGCAACGTCGGCAAGTGGAATGCGGGTCCCCGGTTTCGGCGGTCCATAATCGTCACGGGCAATCTTGAGGTCGCGATGATTGAGGGCACAGGCCTGAACAGACAAGACTGCTTGACCATGCATAGCGATGGGATCATCGCGATCTGTCATTCGTAAGGATTCAATTCCGGTTTGTTCGCCGATTTCCCAAGCTTTCATGGTGTGCTCCCGTGCGATTTTGGTGTCCGTAATTTGGATTTAAGAGTTGCAGCTGCGTGATCCGATTTATCAGTGGTGACGCAAAGCGACGGACCTTAAGCGCTTGAGTCCAAAAACTTCCGAGCCGCGCTGGCAATTTTACCAGGATCCAATGAAAAAGGACTTGCTCCTATTTTCAGTGGGTCGACAAGGGTTCCGTTTGGCGTGTCCCGGTAGGCTTTTGAGATGCTTTCGTTTGCAGAGGTGCGCGGGTTGAAGAACGCGACAGGTTGGGTCAACGATTTAAAGCTTTCATCAAACTGATACGTAAATACCGCCTTGTATGCCCACCAATCCAATTCCCCTGCTCGCAGCCTCTCCTGAAACAGTTTGATGGCTTGCTCGAGCGTGACTCCCTCGACACGCCGCTTGACCGCGCTGTTCCACGTATCGACTACACGCTTACCTTCTTCCGTGTACGGGGGGTACCTTAGCTGCTCGATTCTCTGCGCCCGAATGGCGTCGTCGTCTACGTAAGGTGGTGAAACGAAACATACTTTGCGGACCAGGTCAGGCCGCGTAACTGCTAAATCCAGGGCGATGACGCATCCGGTGAGATACCCCAATAGATCAACTTTGGAATAATTCTGATCACCTCCATACCCCAGCGACTCCAACGCGTCAGCCATGGCACCGGAAAATTCAGACATCGTTTCCGGCATTGTGGGCGGACGGTCCGACTCGCCAAATCCGGGCGTGTCTGCTGCCATGGCGATACGGTCACG
Organism: Rhodospirillaceae bacterium; assembly: GCA_965207985.1. Classification (GTDB taxonomy): domain Bacteria; phylum Pseudomonadota; class Alphaproteobacteria; order Rhodospirillales; family Rhodospirillaceae; genus CBDBND01. The sequence goes on from CBDBND010000035.1 coordinate 837,793, forward strand.
ACCCATGTCGGCAATGAAGTCACGGAAGTACCACCCGCTGGCCGGACTCGGATGGAAACACATGATCGGGTTTTGTGTCTGTTTAGATGGATTAAGAGGCCTGGCAATGTGCACGTGAAGTTGGCCATATCGGCAGTCGACATACCGCCGCTCGATCACCACCTCTCCTCGAATTTCTCGAGCGTTTAGGACAGTCGAGCCGCTAAATACGCTCGTTCCGAAGGCTATGGATAAACCGAGAGTCTTCCGACGAGATAAAGAGACAGCTTGCCCTTTTGAACTTTTCATCCTCAACGAACGAAGACCTAAGCCGGTTTCGTGGCCAAGAAATTGCTGTCGTAACGCCACCCGGGCGGACCATTTTCGTTCACGTCGAAGCCGGCATCGCGGAAGGTTTGGGAGAAGTCCAGCAATCTATATTCCTCGCGCCACACTTCGAAATTCCATCTGTGATCCTTCCACATGGTATACATATAGTACGGCGTTGTTCTTTTTGGTTCGGCCCCCGTGTAAAAATCATAGGGAACGTAAACGCCACCCGGCCGAAGAATACGGAACACCTCTTTTGATATGTCGATGGTGGCCTGCGCCGACACTTCGTGATGCACGATGTATGAGGCCACAATGTCGAAGTGCTCGTCTGGAAACTTGGTGTCCTCCGCCAGGCGCTGGGCAAGATGCACTTCTACACCGAGGTCCACAGCGCGCATGTGGCCGAAACGGAGCATGGGCGCGGCAACATCGACACCCCAGACTTCAGCGTCCGGGAATCGCTCTTTCAAACCGACGGCCAGCTTGGCAACACCGCAACCTAAATCTAAAACACGCAGAACTTTCCCGTCCTTCGGTACCGGAACATCGTGTGCCATCGCCGTGTGCACTTGATCTTGACTGTTTGCCTCACGGCGGCCTCCATAAAAACTGTTAGAGCCGTAGTAGTTGATGTACCCGCCAAGCGGATGACCGACAAACCCACCCGGCATGCAATGAATTTCGTACCGTGTGTAGATTGGCACATGCATATCGGGATTGAGCTCAAGCGTACCCGGACCAGACCTATCGTACGCTTCCAGCTCATCCAGGTAGAGATCAGCGTTTTCCGAAAACTCTGTGTTCAAGTTCTTGTACATCAAAGCTTGAACGTCGGATCGATACCGAATGCCCACGCCCAGCAGCGAATCCCCTTCGATCGCCTTTAATATGTCTTCCAGCGGCACGTCTTCTGCTTCAGGATCGATGCCGGCTTTCACCATCAATCGGTTAAATCTGTTGCGTTCCATTTTGGCAAGCGCGTTGGGCTGGCCCCAGGCCCTGATGCTCGTCACGAAGTCATCCCTGCTCTCCACATCCAGCGTCGGCAACCGCTCAAGACGTCCGTACGTACCGCGGGGTTCGTAATCGAAATCGTATTTGGGAGCCGCCGATTGAGCCTTGCGTCCGGTTACGAAAGAGGCTGCTGCCGATCCGACAGCTGCTGCAGCGCTGAACAGTGAGCGACGTTTCAACATGGGTTGCCTCCTTGAATTCAGGTAATAAATCAGCCCAGACACACGATCTGCTCTGTGACGCCAGAGGCTCATCGTCCCTGACATTACCATGTCTGAAAAGAATGAAACGACCATGGACTCTCTCTAAGTGCAGATTTTCGTAAAGGACCTCTCACGCAGCCGGAACTGGATTGGTTTGGGGACCTCACCTCTTTACAATGGTTCCAGCGTCTTAGAGGGAAACCTCGTCGAGGAGCCTTTTTAGGAGAATTACCGATGGCCACCACAGACTTGAAGACCGACCGTCCGACCTATGCGTCCGACTTTATTCCGTCCGATGTTGAGCGGGCAGTGTTTTTAGGCAACCCGATCCTCGACAACATGATGACCAGCCTGATCGCCCTAGGGGCTGAGGTTTGGTCGAACCGCCGCCGGATGAAGGTGGTGGAAGCCCTTTTGGAAGAGAAAGGGATCACCAATGCGATGATCGAGCAGTACATGCCGACCGCCGAACAGGAAGCGGAATGGCAGAAGGACCGGGACCGGTTCATCGATCTGACTTACTCGCCGCTTCTGCGTGAAGGTGACCTCCCCGTCTCCGCCGCCTTCCAGCGGGAAAACAAGTAGGCAAATACGGTCACAATGAATTCTGATTACGGCGGCAATAGGATTACGCGCCGGAGAGTCATTAAAGGACTAGGGTCTGTTGACATTTAGTGGATTCCCAATGTCGCGGAAAAGTGATTCAAGCCTCCTTTTGCAAGGAGTGTTTGATGAAGTCAGAGCGTTTTGTGATCACGGACAATGTTTGGGAGAAAATTTGGCGTCATCTACCGGGCAAGGCGACGGACCGTGGCGTGACGGCGGCGGACAACCGCCTGTTTTTGGAGGCGGTTTTGTGGCGGGTGCGCGCAGGGTCGCCGTGGCGCGCTCTGCCCCCGGCGTTCGGCAATTGGAACAGCGTCTTCCAGCGCTTTCGCCGATGGGCGAAGAAGGGTGTCTTCGAGCGGCTGTTCGAGGAGTTGTCGGCGGAACCGGATTTCGAATATGCCCTCATCGACGCCACCATCGTCAGCGTTCACCAGAAGGCGAGCGGCGCAAAAGGGGGACTCAAAATCAGGCCATCGGCCGATCACGGGGCGGATTGACCACCAAGATCATCGCCCTGGTCGACGCACTGGGGTGTCTGGTCCGCTTCGTGCTGCTCCCTGGCCAGCGCCACGACATGATGGGCGTCCAGCCGTTGATCGACGACGTTCACTTCGATGCCCTCATCGCCGACAAGGCATTCGATGCCGGCTGGCTGCGAGAGCAACTGGACCAACGTGGCGCAAGCGCCGTCATTCCCTCGCTCGCCAACAGGAAGCGGCCGGCGGCCTACGACAAGCACATGTACCGCTGGCGACATCTGATCGAAAACTACTTCGCCAAGATCAAGGAATTCCGTGGCATCGCAACACGCTACGACAAGACCGACATCAGCTACGCCGCAAACTGCAACCTCGTCGAAACCATCATCGCCATGCGTTAAATGTCAACAGACCCTAATCGCCGGGTCGATAACCGCTGGATCAATACAAAGCCTGTGGGCGACGACTCCCGCAACGCCATTACGTCGCTCATATGTTGATTGCAGATATGACCAACTGCATTTGTATTCCATGCAGCCAGCGGACGGTGGTGCCAACAAGACCCCGGTTGTTTTTTTCCATCAGGCTTCTAAATCCGCCTTGGATCACAAGCCGCTGTTGCTTGAAATGGGAACTGATCGGCTGGTCTTGGCACCCGATACGCCCGGGTACGGCGGTTCAGACCGCCCGCCTACACTCCCTGATATGAGCGATATCGCCGGCGCCATGGCCGATGGATTGGATAATCTTGGCTATGGAACTAAAGGATTGGGCAAAGTTGATGTCTTTGGATTTCATACAGGTGTTTTTATTGCTGCTGAGTTAGTGCTCCAAAGGCCTGACCTCGTAAGGCGTGTCGTATTGTCGGGTATCACCTATATGAGCCCAACAATACGCAAGGAGCGTTACGACGCGATGCCCGCGGAATATAAAATTGATGAACCGCGTACACAGGAAGACGGTACACGGATACAGACGATGTGGAATAGGGTCGTCCAAAAACGGGATCCATCAATCACAATTGACCGGGCCGTGGAAATCTTTATCGGTGACGTTCAGGCGCTCGACAGTTTTTGGTACACTTTTTCTGCGGTGACAAAATATCCTATCGAAGAGCGATTCCCTTTAATTAAACAACCGGTACTCGTGCTTCAGCCTCATGAAATGCTTCTGGAAGAGACGAGAGCGGCGAAACGCGAATTGTTGCCGAATGCGGACCTTATTGAGATTCCTGAAGTCAAAACGCATGTGTTCGATACTGGCGCAAAGCAGTACGCAAAACACATGCGCTCTTGGCTAGACAAAGAAATCTAGCAGGCTGATGAAAAACTCGGCCGAGAGCCCATCTCGCGAAACGAAAGAATCAATGGATGGGCGTCCGCGAAAAAATAGAATCGGAAAATGGCTCATACGAAAACAAAATTGCCGAGATAATCGCTCCAAATCGTTTTTCAGCAGCCTGCTAGAGCAAACGGCTACCGGTTGTTTCTACGGCTTGCAATGCCCTACAAGCTACCGGCAATCCTACGCCAAAAAGTCTTTAATGACTTTTGCGCAATCTTCAGGGCAGTCATAAAACACGAACACCCCGCACTTGGGTAACGTCACACGCGTAGCGTTTGGAATCCTCTCAAGCAGACGTTCTTGATTTTGCACAGCAGCATCGAGGTCAGCCTGAATAAGTAATACCGGCATCTGCAAAGACTTCTGAGCCGGCACGCGATCCCAGGTAAAGTACACGCCCAGTATTTCATAAGGCCGCATCCGGGTTTCTATGCTGTCTATAAAGGGGGCGATTGCATCTCGCACTTCCGCGCCTTCGCTCCGTTGTCTGACAATGTTTTTCCAAATCCTAAGAATTTCATCACCGGCTTCGTCGGGGTCGAACTTGCGTTGAATCAGACTGAGTCGTCTCGCCTGTTCATCTTCCGTACGAGGGACCGGTGGGGGGCCACTGGTTCCCGATAGGATGATCTTGTCGATACGGTCGGGAATGGTGGCGCCCAGATTACTAACAACCAGCGCTCCGCCGTGATGCCCAAGGACGCTAAACTTCTCCAAGTTCAAGTGATTGACCACGTCAATGACGGCATTGGTCAGGCTTTCCATGGTGTGGGGACCCGGCGGATCGTCTGAACCACCATGGCCAGGTAGATCAATGGCGATCAATCGATACTGATCCGCCATATAAGGAGCAAAATTAACGAACTCATCGGACGTCTTTAGGGTCTGATGGATCAATACGAGCGGGGGTCCGTCACCAGCGGTCCAATAGTGTATTTGCCCTTGCCGGCCATCCATATACGCGCGGCGTATCTTGGTATGCCCGTCGGCTCTGGCTGTTTTAGGAACACCCATCAATGCTGCCGGAAGCAAGCCGGCTGCGAGTCCTGCGGTTTTCAACACTTGACGACGGTTTGTGTTGCGTTGGTTTTTCATGCTCCCCTCCCTTTGACCAGAGATTTTCATTCCAGCGAACGTGTTCAAACCTCAGAAGAACGGCTTATTCGGGTATATCTTCATAAGTCTGCTCGCTCCCTTAGCGACACACGATAGCTGGAGGAGCCAACTGCCCCGCCAAAAAAAAGTGAGTCAGTCAGCCAAAATTTCGCGAAGGAACTTATACGAACCATAATGGCTATATTGAGCTGTTAGGACAGAAGCCTGGGCAGCGCACATTGTTACGGCGCTTCGGCCGGCCCGGTCTCAGGGTTATAAATAATGTAGACTTTTCGGTAGCCTTTCGGGCTCGACCAATGTCCTGTCCACCCTTTTGGCAAAGTGACGGTATCACCCGGGCCGGCAATCATTTTCGATCCGTGGGCATTGGTCAGTTCAACACCACCCTTGGCGAAAAACATGATCTCGTCGTATGGGTAACCCGTGGAATTCGTGTACTCAACTGGATCTGAGTCCCCTATCCCAACCAGCAAATTTTCATCTTGGCTTTCTAACAAAACAATATCCCGGACCTGAAACGGGCCGTTTTCCCCGTTCTGATCCCAGATTTTGAACGGAAACGTCTCAAAGACTCCCCCACGTAAATCACCTTCCGGAATTACTCTAGGCAGTACAATGTCGTCAGCCGCATAAGAAGCGGAAGTAAGGAATGGTGCGAGGACGGCTACAATTTTTGACACTTTTATCATGATTCCTCCCAGCCCAGATGTGATCAGGCTAACACCCGTTTTCGAAGGTGCCGTCACCCTCTGGCCTCAGGGTTCATAAATACGTCCCCTGATGTCGGCCGGTGTAAACTCGCCCACGATGTACATATCGCCTTTGCACACCCACTCACCGTTTTCCTTACTCCACAGGAACAGAGTCATGACCGAGAAGGGCTCAATTGTTTTATCGTGATACTCAGCGTACACGTTTGCCCAATCCCAGCCGGCATCCCCGTTCACATAGCTATCAACAGACACAATCCTGATTTCGCCGCGCAACGCGACATCGTCATACATTTCTTTGAACTGCGCGCGGCCCTTGTAAGACCGGGGCTCATCCGCCGCGAGCCCCCGCGCATCCTTTGCATAAAACTGATCGTAGACCAGCGCTGGATTATCGGTCGCATAAGCCATTTGCTTGAGGTCGTACTTGGCGCGGATGGCTTTCTTGAACTCTATCAACTCAGCGGACTCCTCTCCGCGGACGGAAATGGAGGCTGACATAAGCCCTGCGATCACTGCAAAAACAGTGAGATAGAAATTTCCAGTTTTAGGCATCATTAGGTCCCTTCGATTTATTGAGCGTTTGCCGAATGTAAAACCTTACCGGCTCTTCACCAAAGCTGTTCTTTGTTTTTTTATTTCATACACCGATATTAGGTCATATTTATCAAACGGATGAATACGGCGTTCAGGATCATCGCTCTTATTGGGTAAAGTTGAGCACTTCTACGAAACTTGTGAAATCAGGTCGATTTTACGTTTTGACCATAGGAAAGTCTGTCACTATTCCTGCCAGCCACTGCTATATCAGAAGTTCTGAAAGGTAGAGATTTTACATTGGAAACAAGGAACTAAGTAAAGGCCAACGATGACACATTTACTTTCACGCAGAACAGCGATGCAATTAGCTGGTGCTGCATCTGTCCTTTCCATCAATTCCGGAGTGTATGGAGCACCAGGCGATCCAATGGCCTTTCCCCGCGACTTTGATACGGCTACCCCCGAGCACAATCTCATCGCCTATATGAAAATCATGTCGGACCTGTCCGACAAGCCCACATATCGCTATCACACGGGCCGAATTTTATCGGTGATCGGCCGCAACGTCGGTGAACCGCTTATGGACTTCGTCGCCTGCAAGCAGGACCGCGTCAGACGATTGACCGACGGCTCTTACCAGCATGGCTACCGCGGTGTGATCTTGTTTACGGAATTGGACACAGGCCGGGTTCTCGACACGTTTGAGAATCCCTTCACCGGAAAAACCAACACGGTCAGACATTTCAAAACAAGCTGGGGTTCAGGCGTGTTCACAAAGACTGGCGCCTATAGTCTAGGCGCCGATGTGGAACAGGAAGCACCGGGACTTAGCAGGCTGCTGAAAAAGTCTTCCTTTTGAGGCTTTGGAATGATTCTTTCTCTTTGTTGATTGCATGGAGGAAGTAATGCGTGGAGGCGACGATCGGACGGAGGGTCTTTTTTCTTATGTGAGCTGCGAGGCTCGTGTTCCGGCGACGCATCCGCTTCGCCTGATCCGTGGGCTGGTTGATGAGGCGCTGGAGCTTATGTCGCCGGATTTCGAGGGGTTGTATTCGAAGATCGGGCGTCCCTCGATCCCGCCGGAGAAGCTGTTGCGTGCGCTCCTGTTACAGGCCTTTTACTCAATCCGCTCGGAACGTCAGCTGATGGAGCAGATGGATTACAACCTGTTGTTCCGTTGGTTCGTCGGATTGTCGATGGACAGTGCGGTGTGGGATGCGACGACGTTCAGCAAGAACCGCGACCGGCTGCTGGATGGAGAGGTTGCGCGGAGGTTCCTGGCGGTGGTTGTGGAGCAGGCGCGTCGGCGCGGCCTGCTGTCGGACGATCACTTTTCCGTGGACGGGACGCTGATCGAGGCCTGGGCGTCGATCAAGAGCTTCCGCCCCAAGGACGGCGGCGACGAGCCGCCGGGGCCGGGGCGCAACTCGGAGAGGACCTTCCACGGCGAGAAGCGGTCCAACGAGACCCATGCCTCGACGACCGATCCCGACGCCCGGCTGTACCGCAAGGGGAATGGCCAGTCCTCGCGTATGGCCTTCATGGGCCACGTGTTAATGGAGAACCGCAACGGGCTCCTGGTCGGGGCCTGCCTGACCCGGGCCACCGGCACGGCGGAACGCGAAGCCGCCCTGGCGCTTCTCGATGCCCATCGCCCGGGACGGCGGCGGATCACGCTGGGCGCGGACAAGGCCTATGACGTGGCGGCCTACGTCGAGGCCTTGCGGGCGCGTCGGATCACCCCGCACATCGCCCGCGACGACCATGTAACCAAGACCGGCAAGCGGCGGCGCACCTCCATTGACGGCCGCACCATGCGCCATTCCGGCTACGCCGCCAGCCTGCGCATCCGCAAGCGCATCGAGGAGAGCTTCGGCTGGATCAAGACCACCGGCGGGCTGGCCAAGACCCGGCACAAGGGCATCAAAAGGGTCGGCTGGATGTTCGAACTGACCGCCGCCGCCTACAACCTGGTCAGGCTCCCCAAGCTGCTGGCGGAGCCCGTGCCATGACGGCACCGGTGGCCTGCCAGCTGATCGGCCGGTGGCGGATCGTCGAGGCCAACCTGTGGGACCGCGGCTATCTCGACCTCGACGGGCCCGCCGTGCTGGTCATTCGCGAAGATGGTCACGGCGAGATCGCCTTCGGCGCTCTGAACGCCAGCCTCGACCTGGAATACGGCCGATCCATCGTGTTCTTCACCTGGGCCGGCTTCGACGAGATGGACGAAGTCAACGGTTCAGGATCGGCCGAACTCCTCGACGACGGATCGTTGGAGATTGAGTTCGCCTATCATCTCGGCGATAAGGCCACCCTCAAAGCCGAACCAGCCACTTTTTCAGCAGCCTGTTAGTGATGTTCCCTTTCAATTGGGCTGGAACATTGCCGGCGACGATGTCTGGATCACCTATGACGAGCGAGTTGTCGTCCGTGCAGAAGACGGATCTGTCGCCTATGCCGACAGTTCCATGTACCGCTACCACGCCAGCCTGAAACAGCTGCAAGATCCGCATCAGCCAAGCGCCGACACCATCATGAGCTGGGACACCGAAACGACGTGGTGGCCGTGGCTGGAGATGGGTGACCGGGAAGGTCACATGATCTTCGGTAGTATGGGACGAAAGTTGGCGCGCCTTGATGACGTGCCCGAGATGGTCATCGCTGCCTCTGAAGAACGGTTCCCGGAACAACTTGCCCGGCCCATCGACTGGAACGACTACACCCTGCCTGATCCTGCGTTGGCGCCCGAGACTTAATAATCTTATCGGTCTCAATCATCCCAGGTGATGGGATCGGTTATAGCGTCCGGGTACGTGTTCTCGGCAAAGTCGACAAAGTCGCCGGGGAAATTAAACCGGCGGACGCCAATCCTGATAGGGCTAGGGATTCACGACGGTTAAGCATGGTGGCTTTTCCAAATCACTAGGTTTCCAGATAAAGTAACGGAGATCGGATTTATGCTTTGTACATTTAGCAAAAATGCTGGGTCAAATGGCAACTCAAGGGCAAACAGTCGCTCCTACACCCCAGTCCGGTCGAACTTTATTGGTCGAACACTAGGGACCTGCATAAGGCGCAAACACAACGAGGGTGAACATGAAACTCTTTATTACAGTGCTGAAAATAACTTTGATCTGCTCCATTTTCAGCGGCTTGGCTGCGCAGGAAAGTTCACCGATCCGCACACGGCCAATGGAAGATGTCGATGGCATCAAAGTCGAGGTGCTTTCTATCCCAACAGCGACTACACCGACGGACGGCGAACCGCTTATGGCGTTGCTGTATTACCCTGAAGAAGGCATCAATCCTTACGGGCCTGGAATACTCATGCACCACGGCGGTCCGGGAGGACACCCTGCGCGCCAAGTGGGTGCGCCGCGCTTTGCCGCGGAGCGTCTCGCCGCGCGCGGGTATACCGTGTTGAGCATCATGTCCCGGCATGCCCGCAATCACCATGTCAGACCCTTTGAAGAGTCAGCCTTTGACATTAAAGCGGGACTTGATTTCTTGGAAATGCGAGGGATGGAGGACCTGATCCTTGCTGGCCACTCTCTCGGTTCAATCAGAATTACCTATTATCAAACGTCGACGCACGATCCGCGGGTCAAAGCCCATGTCCATTTTGCACCCACGTCAGACATGTACGGCGAACTTCCTCTTCAATTCCTCCCTCTGGATGACCTCACGAAGGAAGCCAGTACGGCCATTGGCCGTGGCGCAGGCCGACCCAAAGACCCGTTGGATCCGGGACGTGTAAAAGGTCTCGAGCCTGATGTCTGGATTCATCTGAGTGAAGGAGATTTTTACTCGCCAGAATCTTTCATGAGCTTTTGGTCGCCTTTAGCGAAAACCAAGAACTCGGATTGGTTTCCACACATTGATGTCGCCATACTGATGCTCGCGGGCTCCAATGACATCATGGTACCCGAAGGCAGGCTCAAATTCCTTGCGGAACGGGCCACAGCATCGCCAAGGGTTGACTACTTTCGATACGAAGGCGCCAACCATTTCTTCGAAAAATTTCACGATCAATCCGTCGAAGACATGGTCAATTGGCTCAACGACATCGGCCTCGGTGTGAGAAATCGGATTACCATTGACGTTGTCGATACGCAGATGGTGACCGGCCGTCACCTTCCTGGAATTCTCTATATGCCTGAGAGTGGACCGGACATGGGCAAACCGGCCTTTCTACTCATGCATGGCTGGACGGGCGATATCCTGCATAGTTCTAATCATTGGCTGGGATGGCGGCTGGCTCAGGCTGGATACGTCGTGCTCGCTCCTCAAACCCGCACCAGCAGCCGGCAAGGCATTCAGAGAGCCAAGCTCAACGATGTCGCGGATGACCTCGGAAGCTGGATCGACTTCATGGAAAGTCGCGGATTTTGCAAGATCATTATGGAAGGTCATTCCGCTGGTGGCATTTGGATCTCAAATTATATGAGCGTAAGTGATGACCCGCGTGTCGTTGGCATGGTCTATCTCGCGCCGACGCGCGACATGTCCACTCATGCACGACGCGGCATTGGGGACGACCGTTACAAAGAAATCGTCGCGGAAGCGGAAGCCGCGGTTGCCCGTGGCGAGGGCAGGACTCATGTCATCAATGAGATGTACTACACGGCCGATGTGCCTCCTGAGATTGGGTTTCGCACGACCATAGTGATGTTGGCCGAGCAGTTTCTGGAGTATTGGGGTCCCAATGCGAGGTCGATTCACACTGACCGGGTGCGCGAATTTGATCGTCCCAGCCTCACGATCGCAGGTAGGCTAGATGGACTCATGACGGAAGACTTTGTTCGACGGTTTACGCGTGCGCACAAAGGACAAACCGAAGCCATCTGGTACGAAGACGGGTCACATCGATTGTTGGAATCCAAGAACCGGGTTCTTGACGATATCGTGAACTGGACTGAGAAGAATTTTACACCGTAACCAAACGAACGGGCGGTTTTCGAGCCACAAGGCGCGCACCTGGTTCGAGACCGAGGTCGAAGCCTTAATCCATACGCTCGAGCCCGAGCTGGTGCCGCCTCGTCAGAAAATCGGTGGGGTTCAAATGGTAGCGGAGGAGGGACTCGAACCCCCGACACGCGGATTATGATTCCGCTGCTCTAACCAGCTGAGCTACTCCGCCACTGTCCAGAGAGCGCGGTTTTTACGCTCACGTTTCCTAATTGTCAAACGAACCACGGTGATCCGTCGTGCAGCGCCTGGTGCCCCATTAGGTCAAGAAACGGCCGCTAACTTTTCCTCACGTCTATTGTGAGGAACAAACTGAGCATCGGCGCTGCGGGCAATCCAACCACCACCAAGAACACGGTCCCCATCGTAAAAGACACACGCCTGGCCAGGAGATACGCCATACAAGAGTTCGCCGAATTCGACGATGACACGGTTATCACGATCATCTGGTCGGATAATGGCAGACACAGGATCATGAGTGTTTCTCACCCTTGCCAATATGGAAAGACCCTCCGGAGGCACACCTGTTCCCGGCCCGATCCAATTGACATCGCGGACAGCGATTTGTGACTTGGCAATCGCGGGCTTCGGGCCGACGATAACTGAATTCTCTTCCGGGATAATCGCTACCACGTAGAGTGGGTCTACTTCCCCGCCGAGTCCCAGTCCGCGCCGCTGTCCGACTGTGTAATTTTCAATGCCTTTATGTGTGCCCATATCTCGTCCGTCGACGTGAAAAAATCGTCCGGCCGTGTTTTGCTTGCCCATAAACTTGCGAACGATATTTGAATACTTACCGGTAGGAACAAAACAAATATCCTGACTTTCTGGTTTGTCGGCAACCTTCAAATCAAATTTTTGCGCGACAGAACGCGTTTCGGCCTTTGTCAATTCGCCCAGAGGAAATCTGAGATACTCAAGTTGGTTAAGTGTCGTCGCAAATAAAAAGTAACTTTGGTCCTTATCCAAGTCCTTAGCGCGATACAAAGTGACGCCACTCTCCATTTCCTGGCGTCTAATATAGTGGCCGGTAGCGAGGGCCGAGGCACCGATCTTCCGAGCAGCATCGATAAGATCCGTGAACTTGACCGTTTGATTACACAAAACACAGGGAATGGGTGTTTCGCCCTTGAGATAGGATTTCGCAAAAGGGGCAATAACCGCGTCTTCGAAACGCCTTTCGTAATCCAGTACATAGTGGGGAATCCCCAATCGATCGGCGACGCGCCTCGCGTCGTAAATATCCTGCCCAGCGCAACAGGCTTTTGACTTCGCCGTGGCGGCCCCGTGGTCATAGAGTTGCATCGTCAAGCCGACGACTTCAAACCCTTGCTCGGTAAGAAGAGCCGCCGTGACAGAGCTATCGACACCGCCCGACATGGCGACGGCGATCCTCTCCTTTTTTCCAGATGAGCTTGCCCTGCTTAAATTCATGAAGGGCTTATAGAGAGGTCCCGATAATTCATCAACGGTCACTGACTGGTTTTTAATAAGTCGTTCTAATCCAACATATTATGGGTTTCTGAGGGCAACTTTAAAACCAGACCCGCTAACCCCTCAGTCAATCGAATTTGGCAACCAAGACGCGACTTGCGGGTAAGCCCATAGGTGAGATCAAGCATATCTTGTTCTTCATCTGTCGGGCTTGGCAATTTGTTGACCCAGTTGTCGTCTACAATGACATGGCACGTAGAGCACGCCATAGAGCCTTCACAGGCACCTTCCATTTCAATTTCGTTTGCATGGGCAACATTTAGAACCGACTCACCAACGTTACCCATGACTTCAATCGTTTCCCCTGAAGGGCGTATGAACACCACACGGACCATCAAACAATCCTCATGTTCCTTAGAACGAAGACCAGACTTCTATGAATTGCTCCAGATCTTGCCATTTTGTCGTCGGCCCTATGCTAATTCGAATGGCAGAATCTGACAGTTCTGGATTTAAGCCCATGGCCTCCAAGACATGACTCCTTGCCATTTTTCCGGACGAACAAGCCGACCCAGCACTCACAGAGAAACCAGCTAAGTCTAAACTGATGACCTGGCTTTCACTGGTAACACCTGGCAGCGAGATATTTGTGGTGTTTGGCAATCGTTCAACATTAATACTGTGTACCACCGACTCTGGTCTCTTACTTTGAAGCGCCGACTCAAGTCGTGTGCGTAACTCTTCTACCTTAGAAGATGTTTGCAGTTTTCTGTTGGCAAGTGCCGCTGTACCGAACCCGACGATACCTGCTGTGTTTTCCGTCCCTGATCGTTTTCGCTTTTCCTGACCGCCACCGATAAGAATGGGGGCGAGATCAAGACCCGCGCAATTGACGAGGGCGCCCACGCCTTGAGGTCCCCCCATCTTGTGGGCAGAAACAGAAACCAAATCTGCTCCGAGAGTGGCCAAGTCGATTGACACCTTGCCGAGCGCTTGAACAGCGTCACAAAGAAGATACCCTCCGTGTTCATGGACAAGCGCGCTGACATCTTTAATGGGCTGAATGACCCCTGTTTCATTATTGGCGAACATGACGCAAACAAGGACAGGTTTGCCAATGGCCTTCAGGGTTTCATCCAAAACGTTGAGATTGATCAGCCCATTAGAATCCACAGGAAGCCTGTTTGAGTCATCAACATGCTCCAAAACGGAAAGGTGCTCTGTGGAACTGCAAAATACGTCAGAAACGATGCCTGATTGGCGCAAACCGGAAACAGCCATGGCGTTTGCTTCAGTACCACCTGAGGTAAAAGTGATTGAATCCGGTTGGCAATTGAGCAAAGCAGCAAGCTCTTCGCGTGCATCTTCAACGGCTGCTCTCCGTTCTCGTCCATCCTGATGAACTGATGACGGGTTTCCAACCGCTGCCAACGTCTCTGAGACCGCGCCCAGCACTTCTGGCAGGATGGGAGCGGTCGCATTGTAATCCAAGTAAACTCTGTTGTTCAGGTCTGCCATAGCAGACCCTTTGTATCACTTACTCGGCTGCTTGTGATGCGGATTCGGGGACGGACTGATCGACCAGAAATTTCCCATTAGTGATATCCTGCAGTGAGACTTGGTCGAGCACGACCAATACCTCCTTTGCCATGGCACACCAAAATTCTTGCACGGATGGATATTGTTCTGAACGATCAAAGACCCTTGTCCGTGTTGTCCGAGCCGCCTCGTGATCAAATCCATCAACCGCCATGATGATTTGGCCTGCCGTAATCTGATCAGCGGCTCGTGCCAATAGGTAACCCCCGCCTGGACCTCGAACACTGATGACCAATCCGCTTTTGCGCAGAGAGGCAAATACCTGTTCGAGATATGACAAGGAAATGGATTGCTTTTCGGCCAACCGGGCTAGGGTCTGTTGACATTTAGTGGATTCCCAATGTCGCGGAAAAGTGATTCAAGCCTCCTTTTGCAAGGAGTGTTTGATGAAGTCAGAGCGTTTTGTGATCACGGACAATGTTTGGGAGAAAATTTGGCGTCATCTACCGGGCAAGGCGACGGACCGTGGCGTGACGGCGGCGGACAACCGCCTGTTTTTGGAGGCGGTTTTGTGGCGGGTGCGCGCAGGGTCGCCGTGGCGCGCTCTGCCCCCGGCGTTCGGCAATTGGAACAGCGTCTTCCAGCGCTTTCGCCGATGGGCGAAGAAGGGTGTCTTCGAGCGGCTGTTCGAGGAGTTGTCGGCGGAACCGGATTTCGAATATGCCCTCATCGACGCCACCATCGTCAGCGTTCACCAGAAGGCGAGCGGCGCAAAAGGGGGACTCAAAATCAGGCCATCGGCCGATCACGGGGCGGATTGACCACCAAGATCATCGCCCTGGTCGACGCACTGGGGTGTCTGGTCCGCTTCGTGCTGCTCCCTGGCCAGCGCCACGACATGATGGGCGTCCAGCCGTTGATCGACGACGTTCACTTCGATGCCCTCATCGCCGACAAGGCATTCGATGCCGGCTGGCTGCGAGAGCAACTGGACCAACGTGGCGCAAGCGCCGTCATTCCCTCGCTCGCCAACAGGAAGCGGCCGGCGGCCTACGACAAGCACATGTACCGCTGGCGACATCTGATCGAAAACTACTTCGCCAAGATCAAGGAATTCCGTGGCATCGCAACACGCTACGACAAGACCGACATCAGCTACGCCGCAAACTGCAACCTCGTCGAAACCATCATCGCCATGCGTTAAATGTCAACAGACCCTAAAGCGAGAGGTTTAGACGGCTGAGTGGACGCGAGTTCCACCATACCGCTGACAGCGAGTTCGGCTTTCGTGCTTGGTTTCACGTCAAATATCCGGCGCTTTGGTCACAGATACTGGTTGTACGGGCCGGACAGCCAATCGGATCATTCATTTTATTCCTTATATTCCAATAGTTTAGATTTGGACGCCCCCATACGAAAAAGAACGGTTGGAGCAAACTTCCTGTTTGCAACATCAGGCGTATTTTTCTAAACAGGCAGCCCATCATCGAAACCCCCGCGCTCTGGGGCTCAGCAAACGGACGTTTCATGCCAGAAGTCATCATTAACGGCCCTGAAGGCCGGCTAGAAGGTCGATATCACCATGCTGAGGATCCCAAAGCTCCTCTGGCAATCGTTTTGCATCCCCATCCCCAGCATGGGGGCACGATGAATAACAAGATCGTTTACAACCTGTATTACATATTTGTGAGACGGGGTTATTCGGTCCTACGATTCAACTTTCGAGGTGTGGGACGGTCCCAAGGTGAATTCGATAATGGCCTTGGTGAACTTTCTGATGCCGCTGGCGCACTTGACTGGATGCAGTCCATTAAACCTAATGCTGCCGCGTGTTGGGTTGCTGGCTTCTCCTTTGGCGCATGGATCGGAATGCAGCTCCTCATGCGTCGGCCGGAAATTGAAGGATTCATTTCAATCGCGCCACCAGCCAATATGTATGATTTTTCGTTTCTAGCGCCCTGCCCCTCATCGGGCATTATCGTTCAGGGAACAAGTGATGACGTGGTTCCAGAACCTTCGGTCGAAAAGTTGTGCAATAAGCTGGCCCTACAGAAAAACATTGTCGTTGACTATAAGCTGATCAAAGGCGCGAATCATTTCTTTAAGGATCACATGAATCTATTGGTAAACACAGTGGATGATTATCTCGACGCACGAGACGCTTTAAAAGCCAAAGCGATGGAAGAAGCCAGTTAGCGCTCATTCATTTCATTAGGATTTACCAGCGTTCCACCGCTCAAAGGTTTGTCGACGCCTGTTGTTCCGGGAAAGGTGATCGGAAGCCCTTGAAGCGAACGTACGGCCAAGAAAGCGAATGCTTGGGCCTCCACAGAGTCGCCATTCCATCCCATGTCCTCTACCGCGCCGACGTCACAAGGGCTGCTCTCGCTTAAACGTTTCATCATGAACCGGTTATGACGTCCGCCACCTGATACAAAAAGAGCATTTGGAACGGAGGGGCATTGCTTGAGACCATACGCTATTGCTCTGACAGTAAATTCAGCGATGGTTGCTGCACCATCCTTTAGATTGAGATTCTCAAACGGAAGAATGGAAAAGTCAGAGCGGTCCAAACTCTTGGGCCAGGTCTTTTCAAAAAAAGGTTGTTGTAAGAGTACTTTCAAAGTTTTTTCGTCAATCTGACCTGCGCTGGCAGTTTCCCCTTTTTCGTCATACCTCGCTCCGGTCCGTTCTTCCATCCACATGTCAAGCAAGCTGTTCCCAGGGCCCGTATCGAACGCGAGGATTTCGTTCTCACTATTTCCGATCCACGTCAGATTTGCGATTCCGCCAATGTTGACAATGGCGATGGGGGTTTTTTGCCCGCTTGCCATTGCAGAATGAAAAATCGGCGCCAGAGGAGCCCCCTGCCCGCCCGACAGGACGTCTTGACTGCGAAAATCAAAAACGACAGGTAACTTCAATTTATTGGCCAACAGTTCAGCATTACCAACCTGTTGGGTAAATTTCTGGTCTGGTCGGTGCAATGTCGTGTGTCCATGAAATCCGACAACGTCTGGTCTCGACCATTTTTGTTCCGACGAAACCTGACTCAACAAATCTCGAACCGCATCAATGTGATGTCGCGTCAATTCTTCAATCAGTTCTTGATTCGTCGTAGGCCGGTCCTTTGACCCCGCTGTTTTGACTTCAGCAGAAAGACGTTTCCGAAATTCGTCGGGGTACGGAAAGGTATGAGACAAACCAATTTCGTTGATCTGCACCCCATCGGTTTCAATAAGAGCTGCATCTATACCATCGAGAGACGTGCCGCTCATGAGGCCCAGAGCAACAACGGGTTCGGGTAAGCCCTTTCTGTTCATCGTTGCCCTTGAACTCCCTTCACGATATCCTCGCGCGAATTGTTTCGCCGATCGCGAACTTAACCTACACTGTTGATTTTCTTAGCGGAAATGCTTTTATGGCTTCGATGCCGACGCCAAAGTCTGATCTGATTCAAACACTTCAGTCGAGAGGCTTCCTGTATCAATGCACTGATACGGAAGAACTTGACAAGCGTGCGGCAAAAACCTCTATCACAGCATATTGCGGTTACGACGCCACGGCAGACAGTTTGCATATAGGTCACTTGCTCACGCTTATGATGCTGCGCTGGATGCAAGCAACAGGACATCGACCAATCGCTCTGTTGGGAGGCGGGACCACCAAAGTGGGAGATCCTTCAGGCAAAGATGAAACCCGGCAGCTGCTTGATGATGCCTCCATTCAATCGAACATTTCGGTGATCACACATACGTTTCAATCTCTTTTGGAATTCGGTAACGGTAAGACAGACGCCATTCTTGTCAACAATGTAGAATGGTTGGAGTCACTAGAATACATTCCGTTTTTGCGCGATATCGGTCGGCACTTTACGATCAATCGCATGCTGACAATGGACAGCGTCAAACTCAGATTGGACCGCGAGCAACCACTCACCTTTCTCGAATTCAATTACATGGTGCTTCAATCCTACGATTTTGTGGAACTATACAAGAGATATGACTGTACGTTGCAGATCGGCGGATCTGATCAATGGGGTAACATCGTCACAGGCGTAGATCTCGGGCGTCGCATGACCAACGCTGAATTGTTCGGCCTTACCTGTCCTCTAATAACCACGTCTTCCGGTGCGAAAATGGGCAAGACAGCTGACGGCGCAGTGTGGTTGAGCGCCGATAAAATGTCCGCTTACGATTATTTTCAGTATTGGCGAAACACGGAAGATGCTGACGTTGACCGTTTCCTCAAATTGTTTACGGATCTTCCATTGGACGAAATCGATAGACTATCAGCCTTAAAAGGTAGCGAGATAAATGAAGCTAAGAAGTCGCTGGCCTACGAAGCGACCCGCCTCCTTCATGGCGAGACGGCGGCACAGGCAGCCCTGGAAACTGCCGAAAAGACTTTTGAAGGGGGTGGCTTGGGTGAGGACCTGCCGCGCCTCGAACTAACTTTAGCAGACGTCAGCGAAGGTGTTTCGATCGTCGATCTCCTGACCCGATTAGGCTTATGCAAAAGTAATGGTGAAGCGAGACGCCTTATTCGAGGAGGTGGCGCTAAGATAAATGATCAACCTATTGATGATGACTCTTACGTCCTTACAGAAAAAGACGTCGCCTCGGGTCAAGCAAAGGTTTCGGCTGGAAAGAAACGACACGCGGTTGTGGTTGTGTCTTAATCCGCGATAATCCTGACTGATTATTTGATTTCTGTTTGCTCCGTTTCTGCGACAGGTGGTGAAGAGGCGGAAGCCCGAGGTGGCTCAAACACCTTAAAAATTTGCCTTAAAAATCCAGGCGTCAGGGTCGCAAGCGGATTGACCGTAATCTCGCCGTCTTCGGGACTTCCCCGCATAGTATATGTGGCTGCAAATACACCTCCACTTTGCTCACCGCCGGTAAGGATGGGCCCGAGCATGGGTATGGATGCGAAAGCGGCGTTGACAGCATAGGCGGGGATCAATGTCCCCTCACCCTCCAAAGTGTTTCGATTTAAGTCATATTCACCCTGAGCGGTCAGGCCTAGGGAACTTCCGTACATAGCCCCATCACGTATAGCGAAGACGTTTTGAGAATAAGAGAACGGCAGATTCAACTCCGAAAATGAAATTCCGGTACCTTGCAGTTCGTCAACAATTCCGGTTAAAGACGCAACGGATAGCAGTCGGGCCAAAAGAGGTGCGTCAACAATTCTAAAAGATTCAATATTGAAGGTTCCATTGACGGCTCCCGTACTTAAGAGTGAGCCATTTACAGACAAACTTCCGTCGACAAAATCATTGCCAAAGCCGAGCGCATTTAAGACCGCCCCACCGTTTTCACTTTCCGCTGAAAATAACCGATCATCTCCGTCGGGATTCAAAGAAACAGTAAAGGTGTCTTCATTTCCAACAAAACCAGAAAATTCGATGCTAGACAAACCGGATACTTCTTGTTCGACGACAGCGGTAACGTTCTCAACGTATCCTTGAGAAGAAAGGAATAACTGGTCAATACTGCCTTCGAATCTAAATGGAATACGTTCGTCGATGATTTCATTTTCCTGAAAGCTACGTGTCTGGTCGCTTTGGCGAAGCGCAGTCCAGAATGTTGAGCCGTCCAATACTTGGCTCTCAACATTGATTGCGAGTATGCCGTCGGAGTCACGCATTGCTGAGACTGTCAGCTGGCTTTTCCCGATCGTGCTGTTGTCGAGCGTAAGTGAGTCAAGTTGAACCGCATCTGAAAATCGGGCTTGTCCACTAACGCTCAGATCAGCCGGTTCAGACAGAAGCGAAAAGTTGTCGATCGATAAAAGCCGATCGTTTTCTAATGCGAGATCAGCGGCGAAAATCGCTTCAACACCACCACTTTTTTCCCAGTTAAGTTGGGGAACGGCGAGCACAGTTTCGGCTAGATCTGCCTCTAACGCCAGATCTGAAACGCCGTCAAGTCCTACCGTATATATGGCTTCAGCACGAATCGGCCCGTCCACGTAAGGGGGCTTAAACAATGCCAGATTAAGGCCAATGAGGTCGCGTTGATCGTTCTCGATAACAGCCTCCAGTGCATATCTGCGGCGAAAGGGAGTGTCATCATTGAAATTTTCACGCCATGTCAGTCCTGTTCGGATACCTCCGAGGGCTGCTGTTCCGGCGATATTCATCCCATCGTTATCTAGGGACAAACTGAACTGGCCGGTTTCCAACGCCAGTCCAAAGGCTGCATTTTCAATGGTCGTTGATGTCAGAGTGGCTTGCGCGGAAATATCAATTTCATTTAACGAAAGGTCCTGAATGAGGGGAAAATCAAACCCTAACAGAACCTGAGCCTCGCCAGACACGGATGCAGGTTGTATACCAAGCGCCGAGCTATATCTAAGTGGCTCCTCATCGATTAACGCGACGGCATCATGAAGTTGTCCGTCTATGCGAAGATCAATATCAGCCAAGTGAGATGTTGTATCTAAACCATGCAACCGAACCCGCCCGGATTCAATATCAAGCTGTTCCTCGAACACGGGTAGATTTACGTTTCCACCGTCAATGTCTATGACCACTTCGCTCAGCCCGAGCCGCATCGTACCCGATGTGTTCATCACCGGCGGCATCTGATTGATGTAGGTAACATCTATACCTGCTAATAAAGCGCTACCTTCAAATGAAGAGACATCTAATGTGTCAAGAGATGTGCCAGCCAATTCAATGTCAAACCGGACATCAGAAACAGTTCCGTTGTGCAGGTTTCGCGAGATCCAGGCTCGTGTGTTTGGTTTGATATCTTGGGGCCAATACTGGGTAAGCTCATTAAGCGTCAGCTCGTCAATGTTAATGACTACATTGAGCTCCGGATTGGCGATTAAGTTTTCTGTTTCAATTTGGACAGATATTTGAGCACCGCTATCGTCGGGACCGGCAAGCCTCAAATTCATTTTCGGGACTGTAAGCCTATCGAGGCCATTCGAGAGTTGTGCTTCAAAATCTAAGCTTGCAATCGGATAGGACCGGCTAATAGGTCCAGGCAAGGAAAGAACACCCTCACCCTGTCTTACCTTGATGTCTGCAGAGTCTATCTGTCCAACTGTGTCTGAAAGGTCGAGCGTGAGGCCAAGGGAGCCATCAACCTCCATATCAAAACCAGACAGGTACGGTACGTCAGGAAGGAAGATGGCAAAAAGCGCCGGTTTAACATCGACGAACTGAAGAGATAAGGATAGGTCTTCTGCGGCGGCCGTATAATCGCCGAGTACACGAAGCTCGGAACGCACCTCTTCCTGTGTATAGGGCAAAACAGAAAAAATCCGAAGGCCCGTATCGGTCCGTTCGAGTTCAATATTTCCGGAAGGAACGAGCCAATCTGCTCCTGTTATTTCATCAACAAAAATTACTTGAGCATCACGGATTGTGGCGCGTTCAAGATATCCTGGGAGGTTCATTGAGCCGCCTGGATCAGCGAGCGCTTTAATGGCATTTCTGATAAATAGATTTGACGATGTTAGCGATTCCGTTTCTGGGTCCCCAGCATTGGATGAATCCGCAACAACCGGCGCGTCTTCAGCGTTCAAATCAACGAGAAATCGGTACGCCCCCTTCATCTGACGGGTAAGGCGAATGATTGGACTTGTTAGTATGATCTCTTCTGGCGCGGGGGCGCCTTCGAGTATGGATAAAAGACTGAGACGAACAGTTAGGTCAGGAAATTCAGCTACTATGTGACCATCTTGATTAAGAGCTACGACATTCGTGAGACGCAGGACTGGCCTTTCTTGAAAACCGCCCCATGCAACGACCGCACCCGCCACGTCGAACTGAATGTTATCGTTGATTCTTAGGGACTCAGTTACATAAGGGGCCAAGAAATCTACAGAGATGGGACCGTCGGACAGCCGCCAAGCCAGTCCCGCAAGACCGAGGATCAGCAGTGTAAAAAAGGCTCCGATTACCCTGAACAGGCTATGAACGGCTCCGTGAACCAATCTTCAATCCTTCTGGTCAAGTTCTCAAAATACGTTGGCTGACGCTGCACTTCACTTGATAATATCTAAATAGAAAATGCAGGGAGGTAAGAGCTCGTTTGAGCTCACAAAAATTCATTCTGCTATGCATGGAGCCGAATCGCATTTGGATAGTCAAAACTCAAATTGGCACGTACTTCCAAAACCACACGATGATAGTCAACGGGCCCGATACTGGGAACTTTGGAGCCAAAAGGGAGCGCCGCACCTCGAAATCGCGACAGATGATACCACGAACCGCATCGGCACGTTTGCCGTTTCTGAGGTCCTCGACTGCCTCTTTGGCAATAGTCCGTATCTGTCTAAAGCCGCCATCAGACACCCAAAATGCGTCGAAAAATTGGCTCAAATGGACCCCGACCTGGCCTGGCAGGGAGTAACCGACAAACTTTTATCAGAGGTTGAAGCGGTTAGGACCGATGTTCCAACCTTGATGAAATGCCTTCGGACCCATAAGGAGCAGGCTGCACTTCTGATTGCGATTTGCGATATCGCGAACCTGTGGGACCTGGAAAAAGTTACAACGCATTTGTCGGCGTTTGCTGATTTGTGTGTTCAGCTGACGCTTTCTTCTTTGCTTTCAATCGAAGCCAGATCCGGCGTTCTTTCATCCAATGACGAGCAAAATCCGATGAAGGAATGCGGCCTTTTCGTTCTCGCCCTTGGCAAATTGGGTGCGAAAGAATTGAACTATTCTTCCGATATAGATTTGATGGTTTTGTATGACCCTGAATCCATCTCTTATACCGGCAAGAAGGCACCACAAGAATTCGCAATCAAATTGACCAAGAATTTAGTCAAAATCTTGGATGATCGAACGCCAGATGGATACGTCTTCAGAACGGACCTACGGCTAAGACCAGATCCTGCGTCAACTGCTGTTGCCGTTACGACGGACTCAGCTGAACTATATTACGAGAGCTGGGGTCAAAATTGGGAAAGATCGACCTTAATCAAAGCGCGATGCATTGCCGGTGACACGCACCTCGCTGATCAGTTCCTCAATAATTTGGTGCCGTATATCTGGCGCAAGTCGCTCGACTTTTACGCCATTCAGGATATCCATTCCATCAAGCGGCAAATTTACACGGCAAAAGGCGGAGAGAAGATCGATGTCTTGGGTCACAACATAAAGACGGGCCGCGGCGGCATACGTGAAATAGAATTTTACGTTCAAATACAACAACTTATTTGGGGCGGACGAATCCCTGAACTCAGGACGCCTCAAACCTTGGCCGGCCTGGTTCAACTCTCGAAAGAGGATCTGATTGAAGAGTCCGCGAAAACGGAATTGAGCGAGTCTTATGATTTTCTGCGCAGACTTGAGCATCGTCTACAAATGATCAACGACGAACAAACACAAACGATTCCCGATACCAAAGAAAAGTCACAGTTGATCGCGACCTTTCTCGGTTTTGACTCCGTGGAAAGCTTTAGCGAAGCGGTGAAATATCACTTAAGGCAGGTGGAGCGGCATTACGCCGGTTTATTTGAAGACGCGCCCGACCTTACCATTGATGGTAACTTAGTGTTTACCGGTGCGGACCATGACCCGGACACGCTGGATACGTTAGAGAATTTGGGTTTCTCAAACCCAGAAGCGGTTTCACAGATCATCAGAACTTGGCATCACGGGCGTTACCGCGCGACGAGAAGTACACGGTCTCGTCAAATCCTTACTGAACTCGTTCCCACCCTGCTCTCCTCGTTTGCCAAAACGACGCAACCGGATCGAGCGTTTCTCAAGTTTGATCAGTCGCTTCAGAAACTTCCGGCCGGTGTCCAGCTTTTTTCAATCTTTTATTCAAGACCGGAGGTTCTTGATCTGGTTGCCGAGATCATGGGTGATGCGCCGATTTTGGCAGATTACCTGACGGCTTCCATCCAACGCCTCGACTATGTTCTCGAACCCGATTTTTTTGACCCCATCCCGGATTGGTCTGATCTCAAAGAAGATCTTCAAAAACAAACCAGCTACTGCCAGGATTTCGAGACAGTCTTGGATACCTGTGTCAGATGGACCAACGATTTCCGGTTCCGAATTGGCGTACAAATCCTGAGAGACATCATTGCTCCAATTCAGGGGTCCACGGCATTGACCAATGTGACAGAAGTGGTCATCAACGTTCTGGCCCCCTATGTGGCCAAAGAGTTCGAAACTCAGTTCGGTACGATTGAGGGTGGATCCATCGCCATTTTGGCGTACGGAAAACTCGGCGCCTACGAACTCATGCCCTCCTCTGATCTGGATTTGGTGATTATCTACAAATCAAGTGAATCCGCGGACTCACAAGGGGGTAAACGCTCCTTACCGGCAAGCGCTTATTATATTCGTCTTGCTCAAAGGCTGGTTTCAGTCTTGACGGTGATGACGGCGGAGGGGCGGCTTTTCGACGTCGATCTCAGACTAAGGCCGTCGGGTGATCAAGGTCCTTTTGCTAGCAATATTGAAGCATTTGAAAAATATCACGCGACGGAGTCCTGGATTTGGGAGCACCTCGCGCTCACAAAGGCGCGGGTTATTTTTGCGACCAACGCGTTAGATACCGATGTGCAATCTAAAGTTAACGACGTACTGATAAGAAGTCATGATAAAGCCGCTGTACGATCCGCAGTCACCGATATGCGTGAACGCATTGAGAAAGAATTTGGGAAACAGTCTGAAACAGACATAAAAAGGATGACGGGCGGCTTAATGGATGCAGAGTTTTTGATTCAATTTTACGCGTTAACAGTAAGTGGAGAGAAGCATAAGAAACTCCCAACAAAATCTTTGGAGATTGTTGAGCAACTTATGAATAATGGTGATCTTGAACAATCGAACGGTCATGATCTTCAAGACGCAATCAAACTTTGGCACAGTACCCGTTGGTTGCTACGTCTTACGTTGGGTCAGGATTTTCTCCCGGATGAAATACCGGCAGGATTGGAAAAGAGACTCAATAAAGTTGCAAACACCAGTGATCTCAAGGAGTTTCATAGGGTTTTCCAAGAGTCGCGGGATAAGATTGCAAGGCTGATAGAAATAGAGTTTGGCGCCTCAGACTCAGCTGAGGAATCTGCAAGATAGGGTTGCAAAATTCAGCGCAGTACGAAGGTGAGATCCAACGATGGCAACTAAAATTGGCAACAAGGCCCCCGCATTTAAACTGGAAACGGATGGCGGCGGCACGGTGGCTTTGAAAGACCTCAAAGGCAAGAAAGTCGTTCTCTATTTTTATCCAAAAGACGATACGCCAGGTTGCACAAAGGAAGCCTGTGGGTTTCGTGATGCGATGCCAAACTTCAAAAAAGTGAAGGCTGTCATCATTGGCGTTTCAAAGGATAACGTAAGCTCCCACGATAAATTCAAATCGAAATACAAACTGCCCTTCCAACTCGCTTCGGATGAAGACGGCAAGGTGTGTAAAGCCTATGGGGTGTGGAAAAAGAAGAACATGTATGGGCGTACATATATGGGTATAGAGCGCTCGACCTTCCTGATTGACGAAGACGGCAGACTTCGCGCCGAATGGCGAAAGGTAAAAGTGCCTGGCCATGTCGAAGATGTTTTAGAGACGGCTAAAGCCCTTTGAAGGTCGCTCCTGAAAGTGTGTATGAGCGGGCATACGCAGTACTGACTGAAGCTGATCCACAGAGAAAAGTGGATCTGTCACGCCTATCCCTGTCTCTGAAAGTGCACGGGTACGCCGGTGCAAACGTGCGGGAAGCCCCGGACCGGCCGGCCCGCCCCGATCGGCCCACACTTTTGCCTCCAAATAAGATGCCCAGGCGTTCTACCGGTGAAAAAGGCCGTGTCGCCCTAATCCATGCCCTCGCCCATATTGAGCTCAACGCCATAGATTTGGCATGGGATATTATCCTTCGATTTGGCCCGGAAGTTGACGATACAAATTTTTTAGCAGATTGGAGAGACGTGGCAGTTGAAGAAGCCGATCACTTCGAACTTCTGTGTGAACGGCTGCGGGATTTTGGGCATGTTTATGGCGACCTGCCGGCGCACGACGGACTTTGGGAAGCAGCTGAAAAAACAAAGAGCGAATTAATTGGCCGGCTAGCCATAATTCCTATGTTTTTAGAGGCGCGCGGTGTTGATACGTCACCAAGAGCGATTGAACGACTTAAGGCGGCGGAAGATAAAAAAAGTGCAACAGTACTTGAACACATCTATTTAGATGAAATCAAACATTTAGAGGTTGGTGTCTGGTGGTTTGAAACAATCTGCAAGAAAGCTAGGGTTGATCCTTACTCAATGTGGCAGTTACAGATTACGCAACATCTCAACACCAAGCTGAAGCACCCTATCAATCATGACGCCCGTAAGCAGGCGGGAATGTCATCCAATTATTGGGAAGACTGGATTTAATCCTTCTTTTGCGTCAATCAGAATTCAGAAAAGTTAATCTGCAACAGTCTGAATTTTTGCAGCCAACGACGCAGCCATGAACTGATCCAGATCCCCATCCAGCACGCCTTGCGTGTCCGAAGTCTCGACCTCCGTACGAGGGTCTTTGACCATTTGATACGGCTGCAGCACATAGGATCGGATTTGATGCCCCCATCCGATATCAGATTTAGAGTCCTCAGTTGCTTGGGCAGCTTCTTCCCGTTTCTGCAACTCCTGTTCATAAAGACGAGCACGCAGCATTTCCCAGCATTTGGCCCGGTTCTGATGTTGTGACCGTTCGCTTTGACACTGAACCACGATATTTGACGGTAAGTGCGTTATGCGCACGGCGCTGTCCGTTTTATTGACGTGTTGTCCCCCGGCTCCTGAAGAACGGTATGTATCAATCCGGCAATCTTTTTCTTCCACTTCAATTTCGATTGCGTCGTCGACAACGGGAAATACCCAAACGGAGGCAAAACTCGTATGCCGTCGAGCTGAAGAATCGAACGGTGAAATGCGAACAAGCCGGTGCACGCCGCTTTCGGTTTTGAGCCAACCGTATGCGTTGGGGCCGAGTATGCGGTAGGTCACTGACTTCAATCCCGCTTCTTCACCTGGGCTTTCTTCGATGAGTTCAATTTTGTATCCGTGCGCCTCAGCCCATCGGGCATACATGCGCGCGACCATTTCGGCCCAATCTTGAGCCTCAGTTCCTCCTACACCTGAGTGAATCTCGATGTAACAATCGTTTGAATCAGCCTCCCCGGAAAGAAGGCTTTCGAGTTCAAGTTTTTGAGCCAAAGCATGTAGGCGCCCGAGCACCGCTTCCCCTTCGGCCACCGCGTCTGAGTCCTCTTCAGACCCGCCCAATTCGATAAGCGTTATGGCATCCTCAAGACCTTGCTCAAGGCCTTTATATTTACTGATTGCTGATTCGATCTGATTGCGCTCGCGCATCACTTTCTGCGCTGCCTCTTGGTCAGACCAAAGGTTTGGGTCTTCTGCTTTGGCGTTCAGTTCTTCAAGTCGGAGAACCGCCTGATCCCAGTCAAAGGTGCCTCCTTAGCAGCGCCATGGACTGCCGAATCTCTGCAACCTTTGATTCTATCTCAGCACGCATTGAATTCGTCCGCTAAGCTCATTGGGGTGCATGGCTATTTAGGGTATGGCTTCTGACCTGGCAAGTCTCGGACCCTAGCTAGCGGGCAGTTTATGGTCTTTGGGATCACCCCCGGCCTCTTTGATTGCTTTCCTGTACGCTTTGTTTGACACAAAGGGTCCCGTCGGTCTGAAAACGGATGCTTTGGTGGGGATAATCCGACCACCCGACTTGGGCAGCACCATCAAATATTCCATGTTCCGTCCGATGATTTGAATGGGCTCGTTCCTCTTTGAAAAAACGCGCCTCATTGTCACCGACTCGTCGTAATACGCCTCATACTGTTCTTCGTCTTTGTCGAATAGATATTCGTATGCTTCTATCATTTCTTTGACGAATTTCTTCTCGACCACTTGCACATTCGAGATAACCCAACACCGGTCTTCAAAGGTCCAATATGTCGCGAGACCAACGAGCTCGCCGTCTTTAGTAAAATAGGGAAAGAATGGAAACGCCCGGCATGCCAACGAGCGGTTGTCGCGCTCGCAAAAAGCCGCCCCCTTACACTCTACGGCACATGTAGTGTCGGGAAGTTCTTTAACGATCTTCTTCGATGCTTTGTCGTATGGCTTGAATCGATGCCAAAGATCGGTTCTTGATTTCAGAAGTTTCCATTCTTCGTTTTCAACGATCGGAATGGCGTTCTCTGTGCTGCAACAGACCGGCACACCGTCATTGAGTGGGGCGCAAATGCGGCCACAGTCTAATTTCTTGGCGATCGGAGCCGAAAACATGTCGTAGATTTTTTTGAAATCTTTCTTTTTGGCGGTCATAAAACGTTCCTAATACAAGCCACCTGCGCTTGGCCGGTCTCCTTCTAAAGTATTGAATGGAATTCCAGTGTCACCCCCGACGACGGCGGTTCGCTGGGTTGGTGCTGTTCCGGGTTTAAACGCTTCTAGTATGGCGTTGCGGGAACCCGGCGCTGCGACAAGGCCGTTGTCCGGGTCCACGCGGACAAGAACAATACTCTGCGGAATCCGAAATGGTGTTGCCGGTTCGTTTTCCAGCGCTTCAGTCATAAAATCCCGAAAGATGGGGGCAGCAACCGTTGATCCGGTTTCGTTCGATCCCAAAGTGCGGGGTTCGTCAAAACCAACAAAAACACCGACAACGAGATCGGGCGTAAAGCCCATAAACCATGTGTCAAAACTGTCGTTAGACGTTCCCGTCTTGCCTGCCAAGGGTTTGCCAACAGCTCGTACACGCCGCCCTGTTCCACGCTCTACCGCACCTTGAAGAATGGAGACCATCTGAAAGGCACTTGCGGGATCGGTGAGTTGTTCCCGCGGATCTGGAAGTTCGGGCGGGGTAAGACCGGACCACATATCATCAATACACGTCGGACACTCCCGGTCGTCTGTTCTAACAATCGTCGCACCATTCCGGTCTTGCACACGGTCGATCAAAGTGGGGGCTATTCTTTTGCCTCCATTGACGAGCATGGCGTAAGCGGCCGTCAACCTAAGGAGAGTTGTTTCCTGTGATCCGATCGAAGCAGCCAGATTATTGGGAAGGTCTTCAGTGATTCCAAATCTCCGCGCATATTCACCAACGGTTTCCATGCCGACAGCCTGAGCTAGCCGTACAGTCATCAAATTCTGAGATTTTTCGACACCGGTCCGCAAAGTTGATTCTCCGTAATATTGGCCGCTGTAATTCTTGGGCTTCCATTTTGGCAGACCGGGTCCTTGATCCATCACAAACGGAGCGTCCAACACCAGAGTTGAGGGGGTATATCCGTTGTCCAGCGCAGACAGGTAAACAAATGGTTTGAAGGCTGAGCCGGGCTGCCGCAACGCCTGGGTCGCGCGATTGAATTCGGAGATTTCGTAGGAAAAGCCGCCGGTGATTGCCAAAACCCGGCCGGTATGGGGGTCCATGGCCACCAAAGCGCCGCCCACGTCTGGAACCTGCCGTACCGTAAACGTGTCTTCGGGATATGGATTACCTTCTTCGTCGGTAGAAACTGACTCAACGAAAATGATGTCGCCTTCCAAAAGTACTTGGTCCATGCGGGATATTGACGGACCCCTCTTTTGATCGGGACGCCATGGCCTGGCCCATCGCACTTCTGAAATGGGAATGATGCCATCACTGCCATTAGCAAAGACAAGGGTCGCTTGGTCGTCGGTGACCCTTCTGACGACAGCCAATTGCCAAGTCTCTTGCCGGCCTTCTGGCTGCCGATACACCCTCAATCGCTCCGACCAGCCGGCCCCAAGAGGCATACGCGCAAGAGGTCCACGCCAGCCGTGGCGCTTGTCGTAGTCCATCAATCCTGCTTTGAGCACACGATCCGCAATGGATTGCATGTCAGGGTCTAAAGAGGTGCGAACAGCCAAACCGCCGCGGTACAAAGCATCTGAGCCGAACCTGTCGATCAAACGGCGGCGAACATCCTCCGCGAAATACTCTCCGCCAGCCACATATTCGGTTTCTTCTCGCCGCCGAACTGTAATCCGTTCGCGCTTGGCGACGACGGCTTCAGACACAGTGATGTGTCCGTCATCAAGCATACGATTTACGACATAATCCCGTCGTTCAGCGGCGTCTTGGGGCCGGCGGATGGGGTGATAATTATTGGGCGCTTTCGGTAATCCCGCTAGATAGGCCGCTTCAGAGAGCGTCAGTTCATCTAAAGACTTATTGAAATAGTTCATAGCCGCTGCGGCTACGCCGTAGGAGCCAAAACCGAGATATATTTCGTTCAGGTAGAGTTCGAGGATGTGGTCTTTGTTAAACGCTTGTTCAATTCTAAGAGCAAGGATTGCCTCCTTGATCTTACGCTCAAAGCTATATTCGTTGCTGAGCAGGAAATTCTTCGCCACTTGCTGGGTAATCGTAGAGGCGCCGACCATCCGCCGGTCGTTAAGCTGTGCCTCAACGTTTGTCACGACGGCTCTGGCAATACCGAAAAAATCTAGTCCGGGATGTGAGTAGAAAGTCTTGTCTTCGGCAGACAGAAAAGCATTCACTACGCGCTTCGGAATGGCTGGAAAAGGCACGAAAACCCGACCTTCGATGGCGTATTCCTCAACCAGAGTGCCGTCGCCTGCGTAAACACGCGACATGACCGGAGGTTCGTAATCTGCCAATTGGCGGTAATCAGGGAGATCCCGGCCAAACTCATAAAACACCCAAACGACAGCGGCGCCGGCAACAAAAATGCCGAGCATCGTCAGGCAGAATAAAATGGCCAAGAATCGAGACATCAAACTGCGTTAAAATCCTTCGATTTCAGATACTTGTAACAAACTCCAGGTCCCGGAAGAAGGTCATAACACATCCCCCCGCTTGTTGGATATCTTCCTGGTTGGTCATGGCGAAAGAAAGGTCTTTTCAAGTCGGACTCACGACGTCCCGATCACCGAAATAACCATCAAGAGCCCTGACGATAGAGACCACCAATTTGTTTCTGTACGAGGCCTGTTGGAGTGCTCTTTCATCTTGCCGGTTTGACAAGTAACCCATTTCAAGCAGCACGGACGGGACATCAGGCGCCTTTAAAACGGCAAAGCCAGCAAATCTATGGGTGTTCCTCAACAGTTGGACCTGACGCCTCAATTCTGCAATGAGTTTTGTCGCAAGCTGGGCGGCGAGATTGAGACTTTCCCTCTGGGCAAGGTCGATCAGAATATTACGTACATCTTCCGATTCATTGGTGAGGTCCATGCCAATGATGAGGTCCGCCTTGTTTTCTTTTTCCGCCAGCGAGGCCGCTTCCCTATCGGACGCATTTTCAGACAACGTATAGACGGAGAGACCTCGAACGTCGGACCGTCCGATCGAGTCAGCGTGCATCGATATGAAAATATCGGCCGCCGCTCGTCTTGACCGCGCGATGCGCTGCCTCAAACCGAGGGAGACATCTCGCGTTCTGGTCAGTACGACCTTGTAACGCCCAGTCTTTTCAAGAGCTTTTTTGAGCTCTTTCGAGGCTGCTAAGGCGATGTCTTTTTCTTTCACGCCACTGACGCCCACGGCACCCGGATCGATACCGCCATGTCCAGGGTCAATGGCGATTACTGGTCTTCTCTGCGCCAAGGTTTGTGACGGTTTGCGTTGAGGCAAGGGTAGGCGTTCATCAGCTCTTGGCTCTAAGTTTTTTTGAGCTGTTTGTATGGCAGGCGGTGATTGTTTTGTAGGCAGATTGGGCCCGTCTACAAAAATGGCCTTGGACGGCCCGGACCTTCCCAAAAATGCAGCTTCAGAGACAGGTTTGAGATCGACTACCATGCGCCAAGGAGTCGAACCGGTTGGCGCCAAAACAAAGGCTTTCTCGACATTGGCTGGACGACTGAGGTCAAGCACAATACGGGATTGGCCTGGTTGGAAAAGACCATAGCGTAAGTCGCGCACAACGCCCGTACTGCCGTACTGCCCCTGGTCGGATAGTTGCCAAGTCAGTTCCGGCAGGTCGATCACCATGCGGTAGGGCTGGGACAATGAGAAAACCTGGAAACCCAAGCCTTCCGTTAGCTCGATGACCAGTCTTGTATGGGTGCCATGGTCGTGCATGCGGAAAGACGTCGCGATGCTGCGGCCAAACGCCGCACGCGGGATCGCTGCAGAGCCGAAAAAGGCGGACACAAACGCCAACATGGACCGGCGGGTGGAACCGCGTCGGAGGGCCGTTTGAGACTCGGAGGTCTTGGTTTCCTGCGCTAGGGACTTCAAACGCCTGATCATATTTCTCAAGATATGGTGTAACCCACTCGAATCATGGCACAATATATCCAAAGTTAAGGAATCCGTACAGTCCGGGGGTATGGCCCACTCTATAAATTAATAAAACTTAACAAAATCCCTGAAGAAACCGTTGTGAACCACTTGTCCAGACAGTAAGTTGCGGCGCTCGGTCGTGACTCTGGGCTCGTGAGAGCCAGCGCCCTCGCTTCAGTCTGGTGAGTCCCTTTCCGTGGGAACTGTGGATACGCCGAAAGACGGATGAACGACCCTAAATTGTAATGCCGACGGTTGTTTAAGAATAAGCGGCCGAACGGCACCAAACTAATCATGGGGGGTTGGTGTGAACCCGGCCCACGTCCAAACGGATATCTTTTGTGAGTCCTCGCAGACATTTCCAATCCTGTCTGCGCTCGAAAGCGATCGATTGATCAGCACCTCACTTACGACGCCGGACGAACCAGCCTCCATCCCATCATCTAGTCGGAACGGGCGCCTTTACGCAGTGCTGACCGGTCCGACTCAATGGAGTTATCAAAGAAATGGTCAAGAGAATGCTGGTGGATGCCAACCACCCGGAAGAGACCCGTGTGGTCGTACTAGATGGAACCCGTCTAGACGAATTTGATTTAGAGACATCAACAAAAAAACAAAATAAGGGAAACATCTACCTCGCCAAGGTCGTGCGGGTGGAACCTTCTTTGCAAGCCGCCTTTGTTGATTATGGTGGCAACAGGCACGGTTTCCTCGCCTTTAGCGAAATTCATCCTGACTATTACCAGATACCTGTTGCTGACCGCGAAGCACTTCTTGCTGAAGTCAATGCCCATGACGAACAACTCGTCGACGACGAAGAAGAAGCTGGAACTGCTTCACCAACTGGTTCGCCAGATGATGAAAAAGACAGCGATGGCGAGGAGGCCGACTCCACAGCTACCGATGGTGATCCCAGCGATAGCCAAATCAGCGAAGAAAAAACAGCGAATACAGCGCCGTCAGTCTACGACCCTTTCGCTATAGAATGGGATTTAGGTGAACAAACAAACCCCTCGGCCGGCATAACTGAAGCATCTGATACTCCCTTCCCATTGGTAGACACGTCATTCGCTAACGAACAAAGCTCTTCAGAGTCGCAGGAAGAAATAAGTGTCTCTGACAACGAAATAAGAGACGAAGACGCAAGCAAATCTGAAGCCCTGTCCGATACAAAGCAATCGGCCGAAAAAGCTGGGATTGAAGAAATCGGAGGGGACGACGAAGCTGAAGAGAATCTTGACGTCCATAGACGGAAGTTTGTTTCGACACGGCGCTACAAAATTCAAGAAGTCATAAAACGTCGTCAAATACTCCTCATTCAAGTCGTTAAAGAAGAGCGCGGCACAAAAGGAGCCGCACTTACAACTTATCTGTCCCTGGCAGGGCGATACTGCGTCCTCATGCCCAATAGTTCGCGTGGAGGTGGCGTTTCCAGAAAAATCACCAACAACAAAGACCGGCGTAGATTGAAGTCGATTCTAAATGACCTAAAAGTGTCGGATCAAATGGCAGTTATATTGCGAACTGCCGGCGCAGAACGAAGCAAAGCCGAAGTTAAACGGGATTACGAATACCTTCAAAGAACTTGGAATAACATTCGTGAAATCACTATGGAATCTCGTGCGCCCGCTCTTATTCATGAAGAAGCCAATTTAATCAGGCGGTCGATCAGGGATATTTACACTAGGGATATTGAGGAAATACTGGTCGAGGGTGAAGACGGATATCGAGCTGCCAAGGAGTTCATGAAGACCTTAACCCCAAGCCATGCCAAGAAAGTCAAGCGATACAAAGACGACTCCATTCCGCTTTTGCACAGATACCAAGTAGAGAGTCAGCTTGATGCGATGCACAGCCCGACCGTTCAACTTAGGTCTGGCGGTTCAATCGTATTTGGGCAGACGGAAGCCCTCGTTGCGATAGACGTCAACTCAGGTAAGGCGACCAAAGAACGTCACATCGAAGAAACTGCACTGAAAACAAATATAGAGGCTGCAGGGGAAATTGCCCGACAACTGCGACTTAGAGACCTAGCCGGACTTGTGGTTATCGATTTCATCGATATGGAAGACAATCGCAACAATCACACGGTCGAAAGAAAACTCAAGGAAGCACTGAAAAGTGATCGTGCGCGTATCCAAGTTGGCCGTATCAGCCACTTTGGGCTGCTCGAGCTTTCCAGACAAAGATTAAGACCAAGCCTAATAGAAGCGAATTTTGAAGTTTGTAAAACGTGCGCCGGAACAGGGCTTATCCGCTCCATTGAATCCAC
This sequence comes from Rhodospirillaceae bacterium, assembly GCA_965207985.1. GTDB lineage: Bacteria > Pseudomonadota > Alphaproteobacteria > Rhodospirillales > Rhodospirillaceae > CBDBND01. Next base: position 872,602 of record CBDBND010000035.1, read on the forward strand.
ATCTATTCAAACTCTACGTGCCATTGAAGAAGAGGGTCTGAGACATCGTACGCGCGAATTGACCGTTCACGTTCACCCGGATGTCGCCCTTTACATTTTAAACTACAAAAGAACAGGTCTTGAAGACGTTCAAGCCCGGTATGGCATGAATGTGTTCGTCTTAGGCGACGACTCTCTGATTCCACCAGACATTAAAATGGAACGAGTCAAAGGGGATACTGGCAAAACAACCGCCGATCAAAAAAAGACAAAAGAGGAAGAAGAGGATGCGCCTGTCACTGAAGAATTGAGTGACACAGATGCTGATGAAGATGCTGACGGGGGCCGGAAACGGAAAAGACGGAGACGCCGTAAACGCCGCACTGAAGGTGACGGTGCGGATACGAAGGCGTCGGAGGAAAATGTCCAGGAAGCCGGTGAAACTGATACGTCAGAAAGTCCCAGCCAAGAGGGCAGTCAGGAGACTGATGAAGAGCCACAAAAGAAGACCAGACGGCGCGGCCGAAGAGGTGGCAGACGCAGAAAGAGAGACGACAAATCTCAGGGTGAAACAAGCAAGCAGGATCAAAGCCTTCCTGGCGATCAAACTGATTCATTGGCAGCGCAGGCCGGAGGTCAAATCGAAAACGACAAACAGCCGCCTTCGCCTGACTCAGGACCTAAAGCGGATGAAACGGCTGATCCCATACCCGTACAACCGGCAGCGAGCTTGGAACCTAAACCGCCATCCCGTTTTCTTGACGTTATCAAACGCGGTGCAGATGCCTTGCTTCCCACCGGAACAAATGGTGACGGAAACCAAAGGTCCGCCAATAGCTCCACGGCCGACTCTCCAGATACAAACAAACTCGATCCAGCCCCGAAGGCGACTGTGGAAGCGGGCGAAAGTCCAACTGATGTTCCTCCTAGCATTGAACCGCAGGAGATGAGTGATGCACCGGTCGAACAACCGCGTCGCGGTTGGTGGAATAAAGAGGATTAAAACGCCTAGGGTCTGTTGACATTTAACGCATGGGCGATGATGGTTGCGACGAGGTTGCAGTTTGCGGCGTAGCTGATGTCGGTCTTGTCGTAGCGTGTTGCGATGCCACGGAATTCCTTGATCTTGGCGAAGTAGTTTTCGATCAGATGTCGCCAGCGGTACATGTGCTTGTCGTAGGCCGCCGGCCGCTTCCTGTTGGCGAGCGAGGGAATGACGGCGCTTGCGCCACGTTGGTCCAGTTGCTCTCGCAGCCAGCCGGCATCGAATGCCTTGTCGGCGATGAGGGCATCGAAGTGAACGTCGTCGATCAACGGCTGGACGCCCATCATGTCGTGGCGCTGGCCAGGGAGCAGCACGAAGCGGACCAGACACCCCAGTGCGTCGACCAGGGCGATGATCTTGGTGGTCAATCCGCCCCGTGATCGGCCGATGGCCTGATTTTGAGTCCCCCTTTTGCGCCGCTCGCCTTCTGGTGAACGCTGACGATGGTGGCGTCGATGAGGGCATATTCGAAATCCGGTTCCGCCGACAACTCCTCGAACAGCCGCTCGAAGACACCCTTCTTCGCCCATCGGCGAAAGCGCTGGAAGACGCTGTTCCAATTGCCGAACGCCGGGGGCAGAGCGCGCCACGGCGACCCTGCGCGCACCCGCCACAAAACCGCCTCCAAAAACAGGCGGTTGTCCGCCGCCGTCACGCCACGGTCCGTCGCCTTGCCCGGTAGATGACGCCAAATTTTCTCCCAAACATTGTCCGTGATCACAAAACGCTCTGACTTCATCAAACACTCCTTGCAAAAGGAGGCTTGAATCACTTTTCCGCGACATTGGGAATCCACTAAATGTCAACAGACCCTAGGCTATCGCTCTCACTTGGAGAGCCAATTTTTTAAACGATTGACGGCGTCATGCATGTCAGGCGTCGACCCTGCGAATGAAATTCGCATAGCCGTTGATCCGCGATGTGGATCGAAATCTAGACCCGGCGCCACCGCAACCCCTGCCTCTCTTAATAGCGCTTGGCAAAAGGAAACGCTGTCGTTGGTAAAGTCTTGAACATCAGCATAGAGATAAAAAGCGCCATCAGAAGGCGCCAGTTTTGACAACCCTGCAACCGGCAATCCCTCTAATAGAACCTTTCTGTTCTCCGCATACCGAGCAACATTTGCATCGAGTTCTTGCTTGGCATCAAAAACATAAAGTGCGGCCCATTGCGAGACCGTCGGTGGCGAAATGTATAGGTTCTGCGCAAGGCATTCGACCGACCGGCGGAGATCTTGAGGCACGACCATCCACCCGACACGCCAGCCCGTCATACTGAAGTACTTTGAGAAACTGTTGATGACGATCTCCAGCCCATCTGGGTCCGCGGCAGTCGTTACCGAACTTCCATAGGTAATCCCATGGTAAATCTCATCTGAAATGACGCGTATTTGTCGATCACGGCAAAAAGACAACAACGCTCGGAATTCAGCCTCGGGGATAACGGTTCCAGTTGGATTTGATGGGCTCGCAAGAATAAGACCATCTATGGACTCCGTCTGCTGAGCCAACAACTCAACGGTCGGCTGAAAGCGATCCTCAAGTGTGGTGTGCAGTAGGACCGGTTCTAGCCCAAGAGATGAGAGAATATGCCGATAGGCCGGATAGCCGGGCGACGCCAATGCAACGCGTTGACCGGCATCAAAGGCAGACAAAAAGGCGAGTTGAAACCCGGCAGAGGACCCCGTGGTTATAAATATGCAATCAGGAGAAACATCCGCGCTGTAAGTTTCCTTATAATGTTGAGATATTCGTTGCCTGAGTTCAGGAATTCCACCGGCAACGGTGTAGCCCAGTGCGTCCTGCACCATAAGGGCCGCTACTGGGTCGATGACAGAACGTGGGATTCCTGTGGAAGGTTGGCCGACTTCAAGATGTATGATGTGCTGGCCGTCTTGCTCCAAGTCAGCAGCATCCTGCATCACATCCATGACAATAAAAGGGGACACCCGGCCCCTTTTTGATGGTCCAATTGTCATGTTTATGAATCTCCAAAAGCGATCAGGCCGTAACCTAATCCCAAAGGATCGTTTCCAACTGAGCAAGCATCCAGCTCATCGTCGAGTCCGTTGCGGCAATTTGCGGCATTGACCTGTGCTCTTCGGGATATCGCTCCCGCTTCATCACTCCTTTGAGGGGCGGGAGGGAAACCGTCCGCAAGCGGTACACCGTCAATCAATGCGCGTTTGACCACATGGGCGATGGCCGGTGCGGCCCCTGCTCCACCCGCTGCGCCAATGAAATTTACCTGGCCGGAGCGACGATCCATTTGCATGATTGAAATCAACTGCGCTTTGGGGCCTGAACTCATTTCAGGATTTGGCGCCATCAAAAAGCCTAGTCCCTCTAAGACCAAACCGGCACCGAACGGTTCGACCATGGTTAATGAACATGCAACGGCATTTCCTTCAGCATCCGCTACAACATACCCGGTTGCAGCGGGACCAGATGGCTCGATAGGTGGATCACTACCCCTGTCGGAGGAGAAAACGTCCGTGACTTCTGTTTGCGTAAGTCCATACGCACCAACGTGAAACGTCATAGGTCCTGATTGCAACATTTGCGCACTGCGCCAGGTTGGTGAAAATCTGCGTAAGTCATCCGCATTAATTGAAACGCCAGCCGTCAATGCGCTTTCATCTATAGTCTTGGCCAGGGCCCCTGCATAAAAGTCACCCGGTGTTCGTCCACGGATACGACCAAACGTTGCCGCCAAGTCTAACTGCGTTAGTCGATCCCCTTCCTGCAACAACGTACGCCGTGACGACATGAAAAAATCCAAAGCATTGGGATCGTTCACGAGCGCATCTGAGGCTTCTCTTATGTCCCGGGCAAACGCCCTTGAAATCGGGCTGCCAAATCGTGCCAGATTCTCTGCTGGAACGACGAGTTGTTGCCAGGGAAGTTTTCCGTACTTGGCATGAAGAGCGAATAATCCACGCGCCAGTGTGGGCACAGCAGTCTGCCACCGGGCGGACGTTTGTCGCCCAACGGCCGCTTGCGGGACAAAATCCAAGACCTCCACACGTTGTTGGGTTGCGTCAAAGACGGTGCAGAGCCCGCCGCCGCCAATTCCAGCCGCCGATTGAAGTGTCACCGATAGGGCAAAACCCAGAGCAACAGCGCCGTCTGCGGCAGATCCGCCCCGATTGAGGATACCGCGCGTAATAAGGACAGCCTGAGGTTCATCGGCGACCACAAGACCCCCTTCTTCGCTCCGGGCTGTGATCGTTGGCAAAGATCGAATGACGGCGGATTCGCAAGCGCTTAGGGTCACGCTGAGCGCCAGGGCAATAAACAGCTTGGTCGAATGGGCATCTTGTTTCCGCCACAATTTGGCGGACGATTCCCTATCTCTGGCACCATGATTGCCGTATCGTAACACTTAGCCTCCTTATTGACCGACGTTTTGGCTCGTTTCAACTAAGCACAAGCGGCTCCTGTGAGACACCTTTTGCGAACCGTGAAATCCACTTACTGGCTGGCGTTCCTAATGAGCGTAACGCTGCAACACTCTGCATTCGCACAGGGCCTCATTCGGGATACGGAAATCGAAGAGACAATTCAAGCCTACGCTGATCCGATTATCGAAGTGTCGGGCATGCCTCCAGAATCAATTTCAATATACATCGTGGCAGATGACTCCCTTAATGCGTTTGCAATGGCAGGCGGCCGGATTTTCTTCCATACGGCAACTCTCATGGCCGCCGACAGCCCGTCGGAGATTATTGGCATATTCGCCCATGAAATGGGCCATGTCCTAGGCGGCCATTCCGTCACCAGGATGGATCAATTGGAAGCTGCGATGAGCACGACGCTGTTGACGACACTGTTGGGTGTCGCTGCCGGTGTTGCCACTGGGAACACGGATGTCGGTATGGCTGTTGCGCTTGGTGGGCAAGGCACAGCGCAAAGACAGTTTTTGGCTTTTAACCGGGGACAAGAATCGGCAGCAGACCAGTTCGCGCTCAAGATGCTCGAAGACACCCAACAATCAGCCGAGGGGATGTATACATTCTTCCAAAAAATTGAAGGACAAGAACTTCTCGTTACCGATCGCCAGGATCCATACGTAAGATCTCACCCCCTCACCCGAACCCGCATGGCGACGTTCCGGGCTCATGTCGAACAATCTCCCTACTCTGGCAGTCTGCCGGATCCTGACTTACAGGAACGGCACGACCGTATGGTCGCAAAGCTTTATTCGTTTCTTAAACCGCAACACCAAACACTGCGGAAGTATCCAGAGACCGATAACAGTCTGCCTGCACGGTATGCCCGGTCCGTTGCGTACTATCGTCGCGGCCAACTCGACAGATCAGTGCCCCTCGTCGACGGGTTGTTGGAAGAACGCCCCGACGATCCCTACTTCTGGGAACTAAAAGGACAAATGTTGTTCGAAAACGGCCGCTTGCCTGAGGCGATTGAGGCCTATCGAAAAGCACAGGAATTGATGCCTTTTGCCCCCTTGATCCTCGTTGCCATGTCCCATGCGATGGTTGAATCCGGTGACCCTGATTATGTGCCTGAAACGCAGAATGCGTTGAGAATTGCATTGCAGGAAGATCCGACAAACATTTTTGCTTGGGATCTCTCGGCCAAATCCTACGCTATTAACAATCAGCCTGGCCTTTCTGCATATGCCGCTGCAGAGCGGGCTCTCTTATTGGGACAGTTGGGCGAGGTGATTCGATATACGACCAAGGCAGAAGCGGAACTGCCGACAGGAACACCTACATGGGTACGCCTTCAGGATATAAAGACCGTTGCCCGAAATTACTTGGAAGATATGCGGGAAAAGAACCGGAGACGGTGAGTTTTTTCACCCTGTTTGAAGTAATTGCTGGACTTCTGGCCATTGAATGCTCATACCCACACGTACGCCAAATATGAGGATTATTGGTTGCTATGACCTTATTTCCCAGTTCCAAAACCGAGCGCTTAAGCAGAGCACTTTTATCCGCTGCTCTGGTTGCCATTCTCTTTGGTAGCGTCGCCGCTGAGGCGCAATCCCAATCGTTCTCTTCGGAACAGAAGGAACAAATAAAAGGTTTTGTGCGGGAGTATATCCTCGACAATCCGGAAATTATTGCCGAAGCCATAACCTTGCTTCAATCGAAACAGGAAACGGCTCGTCTGGAACGGCAGCAACAAAACCTCGCCGAGCTCAGCGAAGAGCTGCGTAATCCCGTGGAAGAAACGATTATTGGAAACCCCAATGGGTCCGTCACCGTTGTTGAATTCTTCGACTATAACTGTGGCTACTGCAAAACCATGTTTGAAACCGTCATGGACACGCTTCAAACCAATCAGGATTTAAGGCTGTCCCTTATCGAATTGCCGATTCTTGGTCCAAATTCGGTGACGGCATCAAAAGCAGCACTTGCCTCTCGTGCGCAGGGCCTGTACGGCCCGTTTCATCAAGCGTTGATGAACCATCGCGGAAGCCTAAATGAAGCCACGATTATGACCCTAGCGCGAGGTGTGGGGCTAAACGTCAATCAATTGAAAGCTGATATGAACGATCCTGAGATCGATGACATCATCGAAAAGAACAGGGCCATGGCTCAGCAGTTGGAAATTTCAGGTACTCCTGCCTTTATCGTTGGATCCAGCTTGGTGCCTGGTGCCGTCCCCCCGGCCCAATTTAACGAGCTTATTGAACAGGCCTCGCAATCACCGGGATAAGAGCCAAATCCAAATCCGAACACGACATCGATGTCAGGTCCTCAAAACTTCACGGCGCGCGAGAGGAAACGATTTCGTAAACTTCTCGATGTAGCCCACTCGACAACCTACGCCGGCGAAAAAGACGCCGCCCTTGCGGCCGCGACCCGTATGGCACGCTCTCGTGGCATGAGTTTGCACGAAGCCGCGGACATGAGAGACGATGACCCGCCGCGCCGCCAGGCTCATACTGAAAGAAGCCAAAGAACACACCAGGACAACTGGACCGAATCCAAATTCGGACAGACTTTTCGCTCACCACGCGGCGCTTATCACAACGAAAAAGAATTTTTTGAAGCGGAAAAACAGCGTTACGAACAGGCGATGGCGGAAGCTGTCAAAAGAGGTCTTAGACTTGATGACGAGCCAAACACTGCTAAACGACCCGCTTTTGTCCGCCGCAGCGGATCGGGGGCGTGGCGTTCCCGACCCGATTTCATTCGCGTCCTTTTAAGAGAAACGCAAATGAGCGCGCGCGATATTGCCGCCACAGTCGGGGTATCAATTCACGACGTCTTTAAAGAAAAGCTGCTCATGCGTCAGGTGTAACGCGCCAGACGTTTATCGTTTGAGGTCTCTGGCCTGCTGGGTCATTTCGTCAGATGTCCGCAGAACTGTCGCGGAACTTGAGTATGCCCGCTGCGTCACGATCATTTTCGAGAATTGATCAGCCAAATCCACGTTCGACTGCTCCAATGCGCCAACAACGATTTGTGCCAGACCTGCAACAGACCCCAAACCTTGGAGCTCCATTTGGCCGGCTTCGATATCGTCCTTGAAGAAGTTGCCATTAATGGCTTCAAGTTTGTTAGGCGCAGGGAAAATGGCCATAGGCAGCTTAAACAACGGAACCAATCCAGCATTGGTGAAGCTGCCGAACAGAGTGCCGTCAGAGTCAAAGAATGTGTTCGCAAGACGGCCTTCTAAGAGACCATCCTGCGTGAAATTGAAGATTTCAATGTTGCCATTGGCCTGAAATTGGGTTGTTTCGCTGAGGTCCAAAGTAATGACCTGGGGCCCTGTCGCATCATTAATCGTAACTGTATAGATTCCGTTTGCCGGGGCTGAAAGTTCACCAAAACCAGTGAAGTTTGCGATCGCCGGCTCAATAGTTGCCGTGACTGGCTGATTGTTCACGTCCCGGCTGGACACATCCAACGTATATTCGTTGGTGGTCGATGCTGTAAAGCCGATGGTCAAGGTCCGGCTGTTTCCGTTCACATCGATAAACGGAAGGCCAACGTTTTGCCGACCGATATCTTCTGCAGACACGTTAGCCTGCATGCTCATATTGGCCGTCGGAACGGAAGGGAAAACTTGATTTGAATTGATGGTAACGGGCTCGAGGGCGCTCAAATCGTTGACTTCATCGAAAGTGCCGTCTGCGTTCGCAGGCCAGCCAAAGACCGTATTCCCGGCCGTCGTTGTCAGAATGGCGCCCTGGTCATTGATGCCATCACCGTCTGAGTCCGTGTCAAACTGAATTGAGCGTCCGATGAACGAACCATCACGGGTAAATTGAAAATCTCCGGTACCATCCGGCTGGGTATTGGTCACAAACAGTCCACGACCGTCGATAGCCAGGTCAAGCGATCGTTGTGTCGTTAAGATGAGCCCTTGCTTGTCTACGAAACGGGTGTCAACCGTATCGACGGCGAAGAAACGATCATTTCTGCCAGAAACATGATTCAGCAGAGGCTGAAAGCTCGTTCTCTGAACCTTGTATGCATTGGTTTGAACATTGACGATGTTGGTCGCAATATTCGACAGATTTTGAGCTTGAGCGTTAAGCGCCTGTGTCGCCGTGCTGAATGAACCTTGTAGACTCATGGCCTATGCTCCAAAGGGCGCGGACGCCTCAATGCGTCAACGCTCGTCAAAATTACGCTTAATTAAATGCAAAACCGGTGCCAAAGGGATTATGTATAAATATCAATCCCTTAACCATAATTGGGCCCTTTGAAGCCCGGCTTTGAAGGCACCTTTGGTAAGGGGTATGGGCAATATTTGCCGATACGCGACAAGCCCACTACAACTGCTTTTGAAGTGTATGCCGATCCAAAATGGTGAGCGGAGGATTTGACTAGAAATGGAATATCGCACTTTGGGACAGTCGGGATTGAAAGTCTCCGTTTTGGGTTTGGGATGCAACAACTTCGGCATGGTGATGGATGAGCAGCAGACCAAATCCGTCGTCGATGCGGCTCTGGATATGGGGATTACGCTGTTTGATACCGCCGACGTTTACGGCGGAAGAGGTAAATCAGAAAAATTTCTTGGCAAAGCGTTAGGAAAGAAGCGGGCGCAGGCTGTCGTTGCTACAAAATTTGGCAATCCCATGGGAGACAGTGTGTACGAAACGGGCGCGTCCCGTCGTTTCATCATGAATGCTGTGGAAGCCAGCCTGAAACGCTTAGGCACGGACTACATAGACCTGTACCAAATTCATAAACCCGACCCCGACACACCGATCGAAGAGACGCTACGGGCAATGGACGACCTCGTACACCAGGGGAAGGTCAGATATATCGGGTGTTCAAATTTTGCCGCCTGGCAATTGGCGGAAGCTCAGCTTGTTTCTCAATCATTGGGACTGGACTCGTTTGTCTCCGCACAAAACAGATACAGTCTTCTGAATCGCGATCTGGAACGGGAACTTTTGACCGCATGCAAAAAGTATAGTGTCGGTATCCTTCCCTATTTCCCGCTTGAGAGTGGTCTGCTAACCGGAAAATACGAATTCGGAAAGGCACCGAAGAAGGGCACGCGCTGGCACGCGTGGAAAGGGCGCGGTGCCTTGGCTGAAGCTTTTTGGTCCGACGACAAGTTTGATATCGTCGGCAAATTGCAATCCCTCTGTGAAACCTACGACCATTCTCTTCTAGAATTGGCAATCGGATGGCTGTTGGACAATCCAACAGTCTCAAGCGTTATTGCCGGCGCCACCAAAGTGAATCAAATCAAAAGTAATATTAAGGCTGCGGAATTTCGACCAAGCGACGAAGAAAAACAGAAAATCGATACGGTGGCACCGCCTCCGCCCTCCAACCCATGGGGGTAAAGAGACAATTGGTATTAAATAAGACCGCCTAAGGGTGACGACGGGTCCGCGTAGAGCTTGCGCGGCATCCGTCCTGCCAAATAGGCCAGCCGGCCTGCTTCAACGGCAAGTTTCATTGCCTGTGCCATGGCGATGGGGTTCTTGGCTTGGGCAATCGCGGTGTTCATAAGCACGCCGTCACATCCCAATTCCATGGCAATGGCCGCGTCGGACGCCGTCCCCACACCGGCATCGACCAAAACCGGAACCTTCGCCTGCTCCACAATGAGCCGGATGTTAACCGGGTTTTGTACACCTAAACCCGATCCGATTGGTGCGGCGAGTGGCATGATGGCGCAGCAGCCGATATCTTCCAGGGTTTTAGCCATAATGGGATCGTCATTGGTGTACACCATGACGTGAAATCCTTCGTCCACCAGAAGTTTTGCCGCCTCCAGTGTTTCGGTGACATTCGGATATAAGGTTTTTTCATCGCCGAGCACTTCGAGCTTAACCAAATCCCAACCCCCAGCTTCCCGTGCCAGACGAAGGGTGCGAACGGCGTCCTCAGCTGTGTAACACCCTGCAGTATTGGGTAGGAACGTATACTTTGCCGGATCGACGTAGTCGATCAGCATAGGCTGAGATGGATCTGCAATGTTTACGCGGCGTACGGCGACTGTGACAATTTCAGCACCAGAAGCCGCTATGGCCTCCGCTGTCTCTTCAAAGTCTTTGTATTTTCCAGTGCCGACAAGAAGTCTGGAGTTAAATTTGCGGCCTGCCACTTCAAAGGCATCAACATCTTGGCCGCTATCTCCCCCGCCGATGAAATGAACGATTTCAACTCTGTCGCCGTCCTCAATGCGTATCACCTCGAATTGAGACTTGGGCACAATCTCAAGGTTGCGTTCAACGGCAACCTTTTTTGCATCCAACCCCAATTGACCGAGCAATTCCGCTACATTAATTGCCGTTTCGAGGTTTTTCGCCTCGCCATTCAAGGTGATCTTCATTGCGCCCCGTAGACAGAGGTTTCGTTGGATTTGGGAAGGAGTATGGGTCCATGGATGGTCCATATCAACACTCTGGATCACCCTGATCCCGATGGCATTCACTTTACTGTGCAGGTAAGACTAGTATAGGCCAAGGCCCGGTGACCGGTCGTGCGGCTTATCAGTTGGGGGAAAACCGTTGACCCATATCGTCTATGTCATCAACGGACCGAATCTAAATCTCTTGGGAACCAGAGAGCCGGAGGTCTATGGCCAAACAACACTGGATGACATTGCAAAGATTTCAGAGAGCGCCGGCAAGTCTTCTGGTCTTTCCATTGATTTTCGCCAAAGCAATGACGAAGGAACGCTGGTCGACTGGATCCACGAAGCGGGTCAAAAAGCAACGGGCTTGATCGTCAATGGGGCGGGTTACACCCACACCTCCGTCGCCATTATGGACGCCCTATTGGCGGTACAGATCCCAGTGATTGAGGTTCACCTTTCAAACATATACAAGCGGGAGGAGTTTCGACATCACTCCTATATTTCCCGTGCCGCGCACGGCGTAATATGCGGTTTCGGTGCTCACGGATATGAACTCGCCGTGAGTGCCATGGCACATATTCTTGACGGCGAGAACGCCTAAGAACATAGAGGCAAAGCAAGATGGCTGATGATGCAGACCAGATAAAAGGCGAACTCGTTCGGCAGCTCGCAGAAATTTTGGACGAAACAGGATTATCTGAAATCGAATACGAAACAGGTGGTCTGAAGATTCGCGTTGCCAAACAAGCCCATGGCAGCTCAGTGGTGGTACCCGCGACGAGCGTCGCTCCAGTAGCGGCATCAGACGCTGGTTCATCTACGGCACCCGCAGCCGGCGCTACCTCAGACGATCCGGCGTCCCATCCCGGCGCGGTTAAGGCTCCTATGGTCGGTGTCGCCTACCTAGCTCCTGAACCCGATACCCCGCCGTATGTCAAAGCCGGCGACAAAGTAACGGAAGGCCAAACGCTCATGCTTATTGAAGCGATGAAGACCTTTAACCCCGTTCGTGCTCCAAAAGCGGGTACCGTTACGGCAGTTCTCGTCTCCGATGGACAGCCGATCGAATTTGACCAACCACTCGTCATCATTGAATAAGAGTCCTTACGGACCATGTTCGAAAAGATACTCATCGCTAATCGAGGCGAAATCGCTCTTCGCATTTTAAGGGCGTGCCGGGAAATGGGTATTCGTACGGTCGCCGTCCATTCGACAGCGGATGCGGACGCCATGCATGTGCGCCTTGCAGACGAATCTGTCTGTATCGGACCCCCAGCCAGCACGGATAGCTATCTCAATAAAGCGGCCATTATTTCTGCCGCTTTTGTTACCAATGCGGAAGCCATACACCCGGGATACGGTTTTCTTTCAGAAAATGCCGATTTCGCTGAGATGATCGAAGAGCATGGCCTCACCTTCATCGGTCCGACCGCGGAACACATTAGAATCATGGGTGACAAAGTGGCCGCCAAAGTCGCTGCGAAAGAAAGTGGCATCCCTGTCGTGCCCGGATCAGACGGCGCCATAGAGTCGGCGGACGAGGCGATCAGCGTTGGTGAAGAAATTGGCTTCCCTGTTTTGATCAAGGCCGCCGCCGGAGGCGGTGGACGCGGCATGAAGGTGGCCGAAACAAAGGAAACGGCCGCTGAAGCATTCAAGCTGGCGACTGCGGAAGCCAAAGCGGCTTTTGGCAACGGCGAAGTGTACATGGAGAAATACCTCTCCCATCCGCGCCATATTGAAATTCAGGTTCTTGCCGATGCTCATGGCAACGTCATCCACTTGGGAGAACGGGATTGCTCACTACAGCGCAAACATCAGAAAGTGCTGGAAGAATGCCCCTCACCCGCCTTGAACGCCAATGAACGAAAAAAGATTGGGGAAACAGTATGCAAAGCAATGCGGAAACTTAAATACCGCAATGCTGGAACGGTCGAATTTCTGTATGAGGATGGCGAGTTCTATTTCATTGAAATGAACACAAGACTTCAAGTGGAGCATCCGGTTACGGAAATGGTGACGGGCTTAGATTTGGTACGGGAACAGATTAGAATCGCAAACGGTGGTGAACTTGATATCACCCAAAAGGACATAACGTTTTCTGGTCATGCCATTGAGTGCCGCATCAACGCTGAAGATTCGGTGACGTTCGCCCCCTCACCCGGGCGCGTCAATGGATACCATATCCCCGGCGGTCTTGGTGTGCGGATTGATTCCGGATTGTTCGCTGGTGCCTCAATTCCACCATTTTATGACAGCATGATTGCAAAGCTCATCGTTCACGGTAAAACGCGGAATGAATGTCTAATGCGATTGCGCCGTGCCTTGAGTGAATACGTCATCGAAGGTGTGACAACGACCATTCCTCTTCATGAGAAATTGATTTCAGCAACCGATTTCGTTGATGGAAACTATGACATTCGCTGGCTTGAATCATTTGTTGAAAAAGAAGAGGCGTAGTTCAAACGTTGGCTGAAAGAGCCAGTTTGTGAGCATTTGACGGTGACACTGAGGTGACACAGATTACACCCGAACTTCTGCTCAAGGCGTATGCCTACGGTGTTTTCCCCATGGCCAAATCCCGTGAGGATAGTGAGGTTTTTTGGGTCCAGCCCAAAGAGCGCGGAATTATCGAATTGGAAAACTTTCACGTTCCCCGCTCCATGCGGAAACTATTACGAACTGAGGCTTTTGAGGTTCGTGTTGATACGGCCTTCCCTGACGTTATCGAAGGATGCGCTGAATCAGGTCCTGATCGGGATGACACCTGGATCAACGACCAAATCGCCGACCTTTTTCTTGATTTGCATGATGCCGGCCTAGCCCACAGTGTAGAAACCTGGCAAGACGATGAATTGGTCGGTGGTCTATATGGTCTGTCTATGGGCGCAGCCTTTTTTGGCGAGAGCATGTTTACGCGCGAGACCAACGCATCAAAATATGCGTTGTGCCATTTGGTAGCGATCCTAAAAGCCGGCGGTTATCGATTGCTCGATACCCAGTTCATTACAGATCACCTCAAGCAATTCGGAGCCATCGAAATAACGCATAAAGATTACATGAATGCTTTGGGTGATGCGCTTGGCCACATGGGTCGATTCAACGGGCCCCTACCCTATTCAGAAATCAAACGCCTTCTGTTGTCGCAATCGAGCACCCACACATCGTAAACGGGATGATCCATAGCGGAGAGCGCAGGGCTCGATGAAAACATCCAGCCGGAGAAAAGCTCAGCCGTTTCTTCATCGGGTTTGTTTTCCCAAATTTTGAGGAAAGCGCTGTTTTCGGGCGTTTCTTCAGGTGGACGCGTCATGCAGGTCTGTACATTGATGGACAGCGTCCCAATGGAGACCTTGCTTCCGACGTTTGCTTCTAAAGTGTTGACCCGACCGGTGACTTTATCCAGCCAGCGGAGAATGGCTGTGTCGGTAGGCAAGTCAGTGGCCCAAACCGCTCCTGATGTCAGACAAATACTCACGCAAAGAGCAACGCTTACGTAAAAGCAACCAACCTTTATTGATGCAGGTGTCATGGGGCGTTTCTTAGACACGGATTGAGGCGCAACTAAGGCTTACGCCCTAAGACTCTCCGCCTGTGGCAAGGAAGATGATTTCGCCGACAAGATCCTCCAAGGATTGGAAATCCTGGCTGTTTTGCAAAATATCGCCATCCTTAATCGCGGTCTGCGATTGTCCAGGCCGTAAGTCGACATATTTTCCGCCCAGCAGACCATCACCGACAATAGCTGCAATAGAATCCTCGGGCAGTGTCACGGACTCATCGATAACCATAGTGACTTCGGCTTCAAAGGTATCCGGATTGAGCGACTGCTGCGCTACCGTGCCGACATTGATCCCGCTGATCCGGACATCGCTGCCAACCTGCAAACCGCCTACTTTTAGAAAAGACGCCTTCACTTCGTAGCCTTGCGTCGTCGCCACTTGGGCTGAGGAATACGCCAAGGCTAAAAACATTCCGGCTACGACCAAAACCACTGCACCCAACACGGTTTCAATGGGATTACGCTTCATGGTTCCACTCCAGAAGATGTAGTGTCTGCTTCACGCTGGGCTCTAGCCCGTGAGACGATCTGATTCAGCAGACTTTCAAGGACGACTGAGTCTTGAGAGTAAGAAAGTCTCTGCCCTGACGTAAGGTTTTCAAATTCACCACCCGGATGAAGCTCAACGTACTTTTCTCCGAAGATTCCATCCGTTTCGATGACTGCTGCCGTGTCCGCGGGAATGGGTAGGGAAACATCGTCTATAGAGAGAATTACATTCGCCCGACCTTGTGGTGTCAGAAATACTTGAGTGACGCGGCCCACATCGAGGCCGGCGAGCCTCACAGGACTCCCGACCACAAGACCATCAACCCGACCGAAGTCTGCCGTCAGGGTGAAACCGGTGGGTCGCGCGGGATCTTTCTCCATACCGGGCAAGAAAACCGAAAAGATGACAAGGGAGAGAAATACGGCTGCAGTAAGAGTTCCAACCCAGGCTTCCTGCCTAGAGCGGTCAGGCATCGGGAGTCCACGCCTCGTAATCGCCTGTCGCTGCTGCCCGATGCCCACCCCTCTGGTCATGCCCAGGCGGCAGATAAGCCGTCTCCGTCCCCGTGGGATTAGCCTGATGGGGTTTTTGCCAGCTCTTGGGTGGCGTCTCGATGGGGGCATCGGTGGTATGGTGGAGCCAGGCATGCCATTCCGGTGGCACTTTCGAGGCTTCGGCGTCTCCGGCGTAGATCACCCATCGCTCCTCGCGATTACCGGCACGTTTGCGGTTGGACCGATAGTAAACATTGCCAAAGCTGTCCTCTCCGACTTTTTTGCCTCTCAGCTTGGTATATAGCCAGGTTCCTAGTTCCATCGACACGTCTTTCTTCTGCCCTACACGCACCCTTTACGGGCATGTGGCGGGACTATGGCTCCTTTCCGATAGGACGTCCAGCGCCTGTCTTGCCTCCTTTTTGGGCCAGATGTGCGCCCCAAAAAGCTCCACCGAGACGGCCCAACTATATACAACTGGCCCTTAACATAGCGAAATATAGTTATTTTTTGAGCCCTAACCACAAAATATTGTTGAAAGAATCCTGCCGTTCCCATACTCTGGGGTTTCCTGCGGTTGAACTACTAAATGTAGTATTTGCAGGAGCGATGGGCTGAGGGGAATGCTTAAATCGCACCGAACCGACGCCGTGCCGGGGTTGGGCACGAACAGGGGCGGATTCCCTTTATCGGTCCATGGAGCCGAGATTGATTGGGCGCCGGAAGGGGACTTTGATGCGGATAGAACGCCGGTTCACGCAAGCTGGCAAATCGCCCTACGCGGACATTTCCTTTCGCACGTTGAAAAGCGAGATTAAAAATCCCGACGGTTCAGTGGTGTTTGCCCAAGCCGACATCACCGTCCCCGAGACTTGGTCTCAAGTAGCCTGCGACGTTCTGGCGCAAAAATATTTCCGCAAAACCGGCGTCGCCCAATCACTCAAAAAAGTTAAAGAAGCGGACGTTCCTGAGTTCTTGTGGCGGCGGGAACCTGACCACAGAGCACTAAAACGCAAAAAAGCCGACGACCGATACGGTGGCGAAACCGATGCCCGCCAAGTGTTCGACCGTCTTGCAGGAACATGGGCTTATTGGGGCTGGAAAGGCGGATATTTTGACAGCGCCGATGATGCGCAAGCGTTTTTCGATGAAATGCGATTCATGCTGTGCAACCAATTGGCCGCGCCCAATTCTCCTCAGTGGTTCAATACCGGCCTTCACTGGGCCTATGGCATCGATGGCCCTGCCCAAGGACATTTTTTTGTCGATTTCCGAACCGGTCGCCTCAAGAAATCAGACAGCGCCTACGAACATCCTCAACCTCATGCCTGTTTCATCCAATCCATAGCTGACGATCTTGTTAATGACGGCGGCATTATGGGTCTCTGGATCAGGGAAGCGCGCCTGTTCAAATATGGATCGGGAACGGGTACGAACTTCTCCACTTTGCGCGGCGAAGGCGAAAAGCTTTCAGGCGGTGGGCATTCGTCCGGGTTGATGAGCTTCCTGAAAATCGGCGACCGGGCGGCCGGTGCAATTAAGTCCGGCGGCACCACGCGTCGGGCTGCAAAAATGGTCATCGTTGATGTAGATCATCCCGACATCGAAGCCTTTATCGGATGGAAGGTTCGCGAAGAACAAAAAGTCGCAGCCTTGGTTACCGGGTCAAAGCAATGTGAGTTGCACCTCAATGGGGTGCTTAATTCCTGCCGAAACTGGGATGGCGTCGATAGTGAAGGCCGCTTTGACGTTGCTAAGAATGATTCTCTGAAAAAGGCTGTCGCAGCTGCGCGCAAAGCCATGGTGCCGGTGAGTGCCATTCAGCGCGCTATCCAGTTTGCTCGTCAGGGTTATACGGAAATTGAATTTGAAACCTATGACACGGATTGGGATTCCGAAGCCTACGGCACTGTCACCGGTCAGAATTCGAACAATAGCGTCAGAGTGCCGGACGAATTTCTCGAAGCCGCACTCAACAACAAACCCTGGACACTCAGAAACCGGCTGGATGGTTCCGTTGCGGCAACGGTAAACGCGTCCGATTTATGGGACCAGATTGCCGAAGCAGCATGGCAATGCGCCGACCCCGGACTGCAATTCCATACCACCATCAACGACTGGCACACCTGTCCTAAATCGGGTCGGATCAACGGGTCCAATCCGTGTTCCGAATACATGTTTCTCGACGATACGGCCTGCAACCTTGCATCCCTCAATCTTCTAGCCTTTAGAGGCGTAGATGGGAGGTTTGACGTAAACGGGTTCAAGCATGCAACCCGTCTTTGGACCATCGCCTTGGAAATTTCAGTCCTGATGGCTCAGTTTCCGTCAAAGGAAATTGCCAAACGGTCTTATCAGTTCCGGACCCTTGGCCTCGGCTATGCCAATGTTGGTGGCCTACTGATGTCAGCGGGTCTGCCCTATGACAGCGATGAAGGCCGGGGCCTCTGCGGTGCAATCACGGCGCTTATGACCGGTACGGCTTATGCCACATCGGCTGAAATGGCCGAAGAAATGGGCGCGTTCCCGGGTTTCAAGGCAAACAAAGAAGACATGCTGCGGGTGATCCGCAATCACCGCCGCGCTGCCTATGGTCATCAAGAAGGATACGAAGATTTAAGTACGCGACCCATCCCGCTTAACGGGGCGGCCTGTCCAGATTCGTCGATCATGGCGGTGGCAAAAAAGATATGGGACCAAGCGTTGGATATCGGCTCAAGTCATGGTTTTCGCAACGCCCAGGTGTCGGTCATTGCACCGACTGGCACGATTGGCCTTGTGATGGATTGTGACACAACGGGGATCGAACCTGACTTTGCCCTTGTTAAATTCAAGAAACTGGCCGGCGGTGGCTACTTCAAGATCATAAACCGGATTGTACCCATCGCGCTGGAAACGCTGGGATACACGAAAGAAGATGTTAGCGACATTCAATCCTATGCCATTGGGTACGGCACGCTTGATGGCGCGCCTCATATCCACCACAAGGCTCTCTTTGACCGCGGGTTCGATGAAGAGGCGATAGCGGCAATCGAAGCAGAGTTGTCCAATGCGTTCGATATCAAATACGTATTCAACAAGTACACGCTAGGTGAAGAATTTTGCGTCGAACGATTGGGTCTGGACGCTGCTGACTTAGACCGGCTGGATTTCAACATGCTCGGAGCACTGGGCTTCACTGACGCTCAAATCGAGCAAGCGAATGTTTACGCCTGCGGTTCCATGACTTTAGAAGGTGCACCGGGGCTAGAAGAAAGAGACTTGCCCGTTTTCGATTGTGCTAATCCATGCGGGCGCTCAGGCACGCGGTATCTCTCTACTGCGAGTCACATAACCATGATGGCGGCGGCACAGCCGTTCATTTCAGGCGCGATATCTAAGACCATCAATATGCCCAACAGCGCATCCATTGAGGATTGCCGCGACGCATACATTCAATCTTGGCGCCTAGGGTTGAAAGCCAATGCGCTCTATCGGGACGGATCAAAACTCTCTCAACCGCTGTCATCAATGGCCTTTGAATTGATGGATGTTGACGACACGGATGAGGACCGCCCCATCGAACAAATCACTGAATTGCCCTCCGCAACGCGTGCAGAAATCATCGCCGAACGGATCGTAGAACGGGTGGTCGCGCGTCAGCGAGAACGACTGCCCGACCGGCGCAAGGGATATACCCAGAAAGCCCTGGTGGGAGGTCATAAAGTTTATTTGAGAACTGGGGAATACGACGACGGTTCTTTGGGAGAAATTTTCATCGATATGCACAAGGAAGGTGCGGCCTTTCGGAGCTTGATGAACAATTTCGCCATCGCCATTTCCATTGGGCTTCAATACGGCGTTCCCCTGGAAGAATATGTCGACGCTTTCACGTTTACACGATTTGAACCGGCGGGATTGGTGGAAGGCAACAGTTCCATCAAAATGGCCACGTCCATCCTCGATTACATTTTCCGCGAACTCGCCGTTTCGTATCTTGGTCGCCATGAATTGGGCCATACGGAGCATGCTGACATGGCTCCTGATACGGTCGGCGATGGGGAAGCGGCTGAAAAACTGCTGGAAATTGCCGAACGGACGATCTCCCAAGGCTTCATTCGCTCAAGCAATCTCTACTTCCTCAATACCGGCGGGTCGGCAAACAGTGGGACCCATGGCGTGGCATCTAGCGAACAGACGATGGCTATGGACGCTGTTGCTGGAGAAGGCCCAGGCCAGCCCAAAAAAGAGGTCTTCCAAGCGAGTGAACACGTCGTCGTTGCTCAGGCCGCAGCTGAATCGATTAGGGAAGCCCAGTTGCAAGGGTATGAAGGCGACGCTTGCGGGGAATGCGGTAATTTCACACTGGTCCGCAATGGGACATGCCTCAAGTGCAATACCTGTGGAGCGACGAGCGGATGCTCCTAGCTTCTTGGCCATCTGGCGCATAGGTGGAACGCCGGAGTTATGTCTTTTCCGGTCGCCCTATCCCATCGGTCCATGTCTGACCCAATGACGGCGCAAGTTTCTGTCGAACATTTCGAAGGCGAAAATGACTGGTTATGGGAGTCTTTTAATGCGTTCTTTCGCAAAAAGATCCCCACTCCGCAGGCGTATGCAAATGCACGTCATCAGGCAGAAGACGTTGTTCATACCTTGCGATGCGCCCTTTATCCTTTGAGGGTTGCCTCTGCTGTTACGGGTGATTCCCTCATCGTTGGCAGTGTGGGCAAGCGCACGGCCCTGGCGCCCATTGCCATGGTCGACGTTCTCTATTTGTTGCCGGCGAAATTGCGTATCAGCCGGTCGGCCGACGCCTTCAAAGTTGTCCAAGCCGGACTACAGGATCAATACGAACCTTCGGTTCTGATTGCAGATGAATTAGGGGGCTCAGTTCAGACAGAGTCACTTTTTGTAAGGATAATTCCGGCAATTGAAGTCCAGTCAGGATACAAGATTCCAAAACCTGTCACTCTCGATCACGCTGCTGGATGGCAAATCGCAAATCCCATCTCAGAAGCTGCGACGTTACGATTGAGCGATAGTCTCTACTCGGGAGCAACACGGCGGCTTTTAACTCTTCTGAAGTCATGGCGAGAAAACTCGAACGTAGAGATACCTTCCTTGGCTCTTGAAGCTCTCGCACAGGAATACTTTGCGACGCAGCAACGGCAGGACACTATTCAAGAAGATTTCAAAACCTTTGTCGCTTGGGGAAGATCCAAGACTCCCGGTGAAGTGACTGCACCAGGCGCTCAGACAAACCTATATGTAGACGATACATGGCACGGCTGCGCTAAAGCTGCCTATTGGCGAGCCACACTGGCTCATCAATCATTGACACTTGATCCGCAAAAAACCGCATTGGAATGGCGGCATCTGTTGGGACCGGATTTCCCCGTTCCGGAAGAAACAGGGTCGCAGGCCCCTCCCATCCTAGAAGCCTGCGCCTAATTGACCAAACCGCTCAATACAAAAACCGCGTTCTAATTGTCCCCTCGATGGCGGCGAGGTCCCGCCGGATGCCCATGCCTACCTCCAAGTTGCCGATCACGTCGGTCACCACATATCCAACCTCTCCGTCGGCGCGCAGGTATTGCCCGGCGATATTGATATCGCGATTAGAGAACACCTGGTTGATCTTGGACAGTACGCCTGGTACGTCGCGGTGAATATGCATGAACCGGATGGCGTCTTTCTGTTGTGGCAAGGCAACTTCGACAAAGTTGACGGCGCCGATGGTAGATCCGTTGTCGGAATATTTGACCAGCTTGTCGGCCACTTCGGAGCCAATATTGGCTTGCGCTTCCATCGTACTGCCACCGATGTGGGGCGTCAGTATGACGTTTCTCAAACCTAATAGAGGACTCTCGAATTTCTCTTCCGGCGAAGCCGGTTCTTTCGGAAAAACGTCAATCGCGGCACCGGCGAGGTGGCCATCACGGACGCATTCCGCAAGCGCGTCAATATCGACTACATTGCCGCGCGATGCGTTGATCAGATAACTCCCCTTTTTCATCGACCGTAACCGGTCGCAGTCCATCAACCCGGCCGTAAGGTCCGTAGCAGGCACGTGCAAAGAAACAACGTCGGATGCAGCGAGCAATTCATTGAGGTCGTTCATCGGCGTGGCATTGCCGAGAGCCAGTTTTTCAACAATGTCAAAATAGATCACACGCATGCCTAGGGCTTCAGCCAACACAGACAGCTGTGTGCCGATATGGCCGTACCCCACGATGCCAAGGGTTTTGCCACGAATTTCATAGGAACCCTTTGCCGTCTTCTGCCAACCGCCGTCATGCGCCAACCACGATTTTTCCGGCACGCCCCTGAGCAACATGATCGCTTCGGCGAGAACCAGTTCTGCCACGGACCTGGTGTTTGAATAGGGGGCGTTGAAGACAGGAATTCCTGCCATTTTCGCAGCCGCACTATTTACCTGATTGGTGCCAATACAAAAACAGCCGATGACCATTAGTTTTTCAGCCGCGCTCATGATCCTGTCTGTAAGTTGAGTCCTGGACCGGATTCCGATCATATGGATATCCGCGATCTTGGCCTTAAGTTCCGCCTCATCCAGGGCGTCCCCGATCTGCTCAATATTGCCGTACCCATGGCGCTCAAACAGGTCGACCGCATTGGTATGGACGTTTTCCAACAGAAGAACTTTGATCTTGTCTTTGGGAAGGGAAAGCTTGCTCACGTTAAATGCCCTATTCAAAGTGCGGCTTCCTGACAGAGATGGGAGGGATTTGCGCTATATGAACGGGAATGGCAAGAGTAATGTTGAGACAGAACCGGATGTAAACACGTAAAGTGAAAGCCGAATGATATGACCCGGAAGAAAATCGCTGACCGCCTCGATGAATTGGGCATCAATTTGCCAGAAGCGGCTGCGCCTGTTGCCAATTACGTTCCCTTCGTGAAAGCGGGGTCATTGGTTTTTGTTTCGGGCCAGCTCCCGATGAAGGATGGGCAATTGCTTTTTACTGGGCGCGTTGGCGATACCGTCAGTCTTGACGAGGGAAGGACGGCAGCACAGCAATGTGCCTATAACATCATTGCGCAGCTTCATGCGGCTTGTGATGGCAACTTGGATCGCGTAACGCGGATTGTCAGGCTCGGTGGATTTGTTGCTGCTGGGCCGGCGTTCACAGATCACCCCGCTGTCATCAACGGCGCATCAGACGTGTTCGTCGATGTCTTTGGAGAGCAAGGCCGCCATGCCCGCGCCGCGGTTGGCTGTCCGTCCCTGCCCCTTAATGCGCCGGTTGAAATCGAAGCCACGGCTGAAATTTCGTAGATTTATGGACGATGCTGACGACACCACGGATGCACTGACGATCAAGGTCGTCCCGTCTATTCATGACATTGATGCGGACCAGTGGGATGCCTGTGCAAATGTTGACGCTGAAGATGCCAATCCTTTCGTTCGCCATGCATTTTTGAGTGCGCTCGAGGATTCGGGATCTGTCACAGCGCAAACGGGCTGGCAACCTCAGCACTTAGCGGTCGAGTCTCCTGGAGGCGCTGTCTTGGCTTGTGCACCGCTCTATCTCAAAGACCACTCCTACGGGGAGTACGTTTTCGACTGGGGTTGGGTCAATGCATACGAACGTGCCGGCGGTAGCTACTACCCAAAGCTCCAGTGTTCGATTCCCTTTACGCCGGCAACGGGGCCCCGTTTGCTGGTGCACCGGGACTGGAAGGAAGAGGAATCCAGAGGTCTAAAACGCATGCTGCTGGCCGGCATGATTGAGCTAGCTGATCGGCTCGACGTCTCATCGTTACACATCACTTTTCCAGACGACGTCGATATTGAAGTGATGACGGATGCCGGGCTTCTGCAACGGGTCGGTCAGCAGTTCCATTGGAAAAACGAAGGATATGACACGTTCGATGATTTTCTGAACGCGCTGTCCTCCCGCAAACGCAAGAACATCCGTAAGGAACGGGAGAAAGCCCACTCCAGTGATGTAAAGATTTTTTCCGTGACCGGCGCGGACCTGAAAGCGCGCCACTGGGATGCCTTCTACCGGTTTTATCGCATGACCTCCGACCGAAAGTGGGGCCAGGCCTATCTCAACAGGTCCTTCTTCGACCTGCTGTCCGAGCGCATGGCAGATCAGGTTGTCTTGATCATGGGGGAAAAAGACGGAGACCTGGTCTGCGGCGCCCTCAACCTGCTTGGCGGTGATACATTATATGGACGCAACTGGGGCACAATCGTGCACTATCCCATGCTGCATTTTGAGGTGTGCTACTACCAAGCCATCGACTTCGCCATTCAGCACCGGTTGAAGTGGGTGGAAGCCGGTGCTCAAGGTCCGCATAAGCTGCAGCGCGGCTATATGCCGACAAAAACCTATTCAGCCCATTGGATTGCCGACGGTGGTTTCCGCGAAGCCGTACGACAGTACCTGGACCACGAAAGACGGACCATCGAAGAAGACGTCGAGGCAATGGCCGAACTGGGTCCTTTTAAAAGGACAGGGAAAACAGATCTAAAGACCTAAGTTGGTGCGATTGAGAAGATCGTCCGGGTCCAGCAAATCCTTGATTTCACGGACGAGACGTTTGGTTTCCGGCGCGAGGCTGTCCTGGTAGCGGTAAAACTTGGCCAACTGTACGTGAACAGCGCCAAGATCGTAAAAGAAATCCCGCAATTCAAACCGTAACTGTTGTGCATAGGCCCGGACTTCCGGGTTGACTTTGAGCGACTTGAACTTTTTCGCTTCCTCGTCCGGCAAATGGCGTAGGTGGTGTTCGCTGACCTCGTCGACCCAATAAAAACTGGGTTCGCACATGAAGTATCCTTGACCGTAATTGGTCATGTACGATTCCCACATGCCGTGTTTGTCCATGTCCTTGCGGCGATCATTAAAGAAGGCCTGGACGGCAGTGGCCACTTCCACCGCTCGGGAGAGCGGCCATATGGAGTTGGTCGGCACCCAGCGCTGGCCGTCTTTGCCTAAGAAACCGCGGACGGAATAACCGCGCGCCTCCATGGCCCTCGGCATGATGTTGGCAATCTCGCGCCCACGTTCTAGGCAGAGTGCTCGCACGATCTCCAAGCCGGCTTCGGCCGCATCATCGGTCAATGCTTCAACGGATAAGTGAAGGGACCATTTCACCCCGTCCATAAAATTGGTGCCGGCTGCCGCCATCTTGACGGAATCCTTCAACCCGGAGACGAGTGTTGATCCCGATGTGGACACGTCGCCGAGCGTTTTAATGGCTTCTTTGAACCCAACCTTTGCTGCGTTTTGGCTTTTGAACGGATCCAATCCCACCCGCCGGGTGACAAAATCATAGGGTCCGAGATCGATCATGGTCTGCGCCATGTCTTCGTAGGTTTCAAAGGCGAAGGAACCGTGGGCTATGCCATCGGGCTTGCGGCTGAGGTGAAGAGATGCGCCGGTCTTGACCCCGAACGCACCCGTATCGCCGAGAAAGATACCGGTCAGGTCGGGTCCGTAATCGCGAAAGAAAGGGGTATCCGGGTCATTGCGGCCCCAGGCGCCGGTGCGAACAATGGATCCGTCAGCCCGGACAACTTCCAAACCCAAAATGCCTTTCATAGTTGCCGGCACGTTTTGCGACAGTGCTCCGCCGACTGTGGAATAGATTCCGGAAAAGGGTGCTGAGAAATCGACCTTCAGTCCGTGCGGCTCGAGAGCGTCCGTCACGCTGGTCCATGTGCAACCCGCATCGACAACCACAAACCGGTTGGTCTCATCGATTTCGCGGATGCGGTCGAGGCGGCGCAGATCAATCAGAATGCAACCAGCCTCGGCCGGAACAAATCCTTTGGTGTAGGACATGCCCCCGCCGCGGGTCGACACATGCATACCAAGCGACTTCGCTGTCTTTAAGATCTCAGCCACTTGTTCGGGCGTTCCAGGCTGAACCACATAATCCGCCGTCGCCGCGTTATCCCAGAAAAAGATATCGTTGCTGTAGACCTGACGTTCCCGTTCGTCGGTGACGACATACTGGTCACCGACTACGGCAGCTAGTTGCGATGCAGCGGCGTCGATGGAGACAGCGGATTCAGCCATGGTCGATTTCCCCGTTTGCGTTCTTTTTGATCTCGGTTGGCACGCCTTGTGCATCGATAGAGACATAGGTGAATTTGCCGGCTGTGACCATCAACGGTGCTCCATGTCGTGCTCGCCTAACCCAGGTTTCGATATGGATCGCCATCGACGTTCTGCCGATGCGTTCGACATTTGTGTAGCAGGACACTTCGTCGCCCACATGAATGGGTTTGTGAAACTTCATGCTATCGACCGCAATGGTAACCACTTTGGTGCGGGTCTGGCTGGCTGCGTGTATGGCGCCGGCCATATCCATCTGACTTAGAACCCATCCGCCAAATATATGGCCCGCCGGATTGGTATCGCCCGGCATGGCGATGGTGCGCAGTGAGAGTTCCCCGACGGGTTTTTCGGAATTTATCGGCTCGGTCACCAGAAAAGATCCACTTACAAGATATGGTATTCGAAAGAACTGCTATATACTTTATACAGTTGTTGCTCTCTCTTGAGCCCTTATAATGCGCTGATGTCAGATCTATTCCAACAGAGCCGCAGCCGGAAAAAATCGGATTACACCGCCGAAGATATCGAAGTCCTTGAAGGTCTCGAACCTGTCCGCCGGAGACCCGGCATGTATATCGGCGGAACCGATGAAAAAGCGCTGCATCATCTTGTCGCCGAAGTGTTGGACAATGCCATGGACGAAGCCGTGGCCGGATACGCAACCATCATCGAAGTTCATTTGGGTAAGAACAACGAAGTGAATGTCCGGGACAACGGGCGCGGCATTCCCATTGATCCTCATCCGAAGTTTCCAAAGAAATCGGCGCTTGAAGTGATCATGACGACCCTTCATTCCGGCGGGAAATTTTCAGGGCGCGCTTATAAGACATCAGGCGGTTTGCACGGTGTTGGCGTGTCCGTCGTCAACGCCTTGTCCGAGAATCTTCTGGTTGAAGTTTATCGTGATAAAGCACTTTGGTCGCAGCGCTTCAGCCGCGGCAAGGTAAAAAGCAAACTAAAAAAAGTCAAAGCGGTCGCCAATCGCCGGGGAACGAACGTTACGTTCCGGCCAGACCCAAAGATTTTTGGTCCAAAAGCGGCATTTCGAACCAACACGCTTTACCGCATGGCCCGGTCAAAGGCCTATTTGTTTGAGGGTGTACGCATCAAATGGTCCTGCGACAAAGCATTGGTCTCAGGCAAGGACGACACCCCTGTCCAAGAGGAGTTACATTTTCCCCAAGGCCTTCAAGATTATCTGGTATCAGTGACCGAGGGCCGTGACTTGGTCAGCGGCGCCTTTTTTGCCGGATCGATCGAAGCCAGCGATGATTCGGGCCGAGTAGATTGGGCGGTCTGTTGGCCTGAAGATCAGGAAGGCTTTCTTAATTCCTATTGCAATACCGTTCCCACCCCGGAAGGCGGCACTCATGAAGCGGGATTACGGACCAGCCTGGGCCGTGCTTTGAAAGCGTACGGCGAATTGGCGGGCAATAAGAAGGTCAACGCATTAACAGCGGACGATGTGGTTGGCGGTGCCTGCGCCATGCTTTCGGTGTTCATCTCTGATCCTCAGTTTCAGGGTCAGACAAAGGAACGATTGGCCTCTGTCAATGCGACAAAATTGGTTGAAGGGATTGTAAAAGACCACTTTGAGCATTGGCTCAGCGGCGATACGCAGGTTGCCGGAGAGATTCTTGATCTGGCGTTATCTCGCGCAGAAGCGAGACAAAGACGCAAACAAGAAAAAGACCTTGGCCGCAAATCAGCCACCAAAAAATTAAGGCTACCGGGGAAACTGTCTGATTGCACGCGCGCTACAGCCGAAGGGACAGAACTGTTTCTTGTCGAAGGCGATTCGGCCGGCGGCTCCGCGAAACAGGCGAGGAACCGGGAAACGCAAGCAATTCTGCCGTTACGTGGAAAAATCTTGAATGTGGCCTCCGCCACTCGTGACAAATTACAAGCCAATCAAGAACTCCAGGACCTTATCGAAGCCCTGGGAAGCGGCACCCGAGACCAAACCGACCTAAGCAAGTTGCGGTACGAGAAAATCATTATCATGACAGACGCCGATGTGGACGGTGCGCACATAGCCTCATTGCTGATGACGTTTTTCTTCCACGAAACGCCGGACCTGGTAGAAGCCGGACGGCTTTTTTTGGCGATGCCACCGCTTTACCGCCTTAGCCAAAAAGGCAAAACGCTCTATGCCATGGACGATCAAGATAAGGACCGTCTTGTGGAAGAAGAATTTGACGGACGCGGAAAAATTGAGGTCAGTCGTTTCAAGGGATTAGGCGAAATGCCACCGGCTCAACTCAAAGAAACCACTATGGATCCCTCGCATCGAACTTTGTTGCGGGTAACCTTACCTGATACAGTTGCAACCCCTTCCAAAAGGAAGGCAACTCAAACCTACAAGTTGGTTGATCAATTAATGGGCAAGAAGGCGGAAACACGGTTTAAGTTTATCCAAGAGAACGCACAGTTTGTCCAAGAGCTAGACATTTAATGGTTTTTCCCGATCAAATTTTCAGAAACCAAGTTTGCCGCTTTATCAACGTGCAACTCCTGGCTTTATTCTTTGTTCTTACGTTACCCAACACAGGTTTTGGGCAGGACGAAAAAGCAGAGATGATTATTCGCAACTACCGAAGTGACACGATCAGCATGAATTTCTCGTACGTGGTCGGTGACTACTCTTGGACCTTAATGGAGCGGGATATACCGGTGGATGGAGACCTAACTTACAGATTTCCCACAGGTCTTCCCAGCTGCGAATATCTTATCGACTGGGAAATCGATGATGCCCGACTCTTAATTTCCTCTGTTCGCGGGGAAATATGTGAACAACAGATCAGTTTGTGCGAACGTGAACGGCTCACCATAGAAGTGCGGAGCAACGTCTGTGTCCGTCGTCAGAGTATTTGGGACAGCGGGGGTTGATAAACTAAGAGAGGGTTTGGCCCATCTTGGTTTTCAGTTTAGGCGGCGGTTTTGCGGTGCTGCAAGCGCCGTTGGTTGATGGTGTTTTGTTTGATTCTCTCCCTTTCGAGTAAGATAGTTTCGCCGCGCCCGAAGTAGACGTCGGCGGGCGTCAGATTGCTCAGGCTCTCGTGGTAGCGGTGGTGATTGTAGTAGGCGACGAAGCGCCCGATCTTGGCCTTGAGATCGCCCGGCAGGAAGTAGTTCTCTAAGAGTCTGGCCGGAAAAGAATCGTTTATTTTCATAACCTTGCTAGTCTACGGATGAAGACTTGGATGCTGGCGATCAGGAGCCAGGCAAGGGCGCTCTCGACGGTCGCCTTGAAGTCCTTCGCAAGGCGGCGGCTGCGCCCGAACCATGCGAAGGTGCGTTCGACCACCCAACGGCGCGGCAGCGCAACGAAGCCGTCCGCCTTGTCGTTGCGCCTGACGATCTCCAGCGCCCAGTCGCCGATCTTCTTCAGCGCGGCGGAAACTCGCCGGGCAGCATGCGCCACTGACCCCGCAGTGCGTTGATCGTCTGCGTCCGCTGGCGCACCAGGAGATCGCGTGTGCGGAACAGCATCCCCCGGGCCTGTTGCTCTTTCGTCTTCACGGCCACGAAGCTCATGGTGGGGCGCTGTGCAGCCTCGCAGATTGCCTCTGCGTCCGTTGTGTCATTCTTCTGCCGTTTGACGAACGGCTTCACATAAATCGGCGGAACCAGCTTGACCTCGTGCCCCAGCTTCTCGGTTTCTCGACCCCAATGGTGAGCACTCGCGCAGGCTTCCATTGCCACCACGCTGGGCGGCTGCGAAGCGAGGACGTCGAGCACTTTGCCGCGGATCAGCTTCTTTCGGAATGCGACGGACCCGTCAGCCCGAGCACCGTGAATCTGAAAGCTATGCTTCGCCAGATCGATCCCGATGATGGTAGCCTGATCCATGGACGCCTTCTCCTTCTGTTGGTGTTGGTGACACCGCCAACATGGCACATTGCGATGCCGTCGGGAGGGGGCGTCCACTCCATCGGATCTTCTCCTCAGCACTGTAACGCTTGCGCGTCTTGCGGCGGATGTCCTTGACCGTCCGCTCCGCAACATCCTGGGATCGTTCTGTTCTATCTCTCATCGTTCACTCCTCAATGATGACGATGAGCCAATAACACTCTCTTACGCAATCACCCTAATCTGTTCCATTGGTCCTGACGGGGACATAAGGCGCAAATCCGTTACCCGTGACGATGCGCATGGTCTGAGCACAACAGTGCTGAGATCCGACAAGAATAAAAGCCGAGAGAATTATGGTACTGAGCATTTCCGTTGCTCTGTTGCCAGCGGTTTAAAAGACGTGCCGACGATCCCATGTGGATACACCAACAATACCAATCTTGTTCCTAACGTTATTACTTAGTTACACGTGTTGTCCTGGAATGCCACCGGGCACGAGGAGGACGCCAATCCACTGTAGAAAAGTTGCTCGGCTTCGCTACCGTAAAAGCAACCCTGGACTATGGTGCAGGATCCCCGGCGTGACGGGGAATAGATAGAAACGGGGAATGTTCCATCCATACGTGGCGACAATCTCCGGCAGGTTTGAACTCCAGGCCTGACAGTACCAGTAAAATACGTTTCCATACCGGCGAATGGCTCGCCACGGACATAGGCAACCGTATCTTGGCTGCGGTTGATGATGCAGATGGCCTGCGCTTCACCGACCCACCCCAGTAAGCAACATAGAAAAAGAACTCGCCTCATCATGTCAGAACCCCCTACCCCTTAGTTCTGTGGCACATGCAATCGCCTTAAGGTCCTGATCCATATAGACACATACACGGATTTTTGTGAGGATTGGAGAGATATCTTGGTTTCCGTTAAACATTTTTCGCGATAACAGCCGTTTAGCCATCACTTCGTCACTAATGTTTTCCCTACGTTCAATCGGCCTGTTCTGTTTATCTCTCTTGGTCTGCGTGTCCGCAGGGGTGCGTGCGAACGACACCCTTCGCATGGGCGTTGTGGCCTTTCCAGTAAGTGATGGGGACCCGCACCGTTCTGTCAGTGTTTTTTCCACTTATGCTTGGTCGCCGACCTTTGAAACGCTGACCACGTTTAGGGAGGACGGCGAGCTCGTTGGAGAACTGGCCACGTCATGGGAACAGACCGAACTAAAAGTCTGGATGTTCAACCTGAGGGATGATGCCGTTTTCTCAAACGGCCGCCCGTTTACGGCGCACGATGTAGAGCGAACTTTTGAGTATTTGGAGACACCTCACGGCCAGACTGCAGCCGTCAATAGAGACCTGGCCGTCATAGAACGCGTTGAGGCCCTCAACAGCCATACCTTAGCGGTTATGACCAAAGAGCCATCAGCAATTTTGCCGAGATTGATGACTCCTCTCTATATTGTCGAACCGGACTACTGGCGGGAAGTCGGCCCTGATCTTTTTGCTCGTGAACCTATAGGATCGGGTCCGTTTAAGGTCTTGTCTTGGCGGGAAGGCCGCATCACATACGAGACCAATCCATTTTCTTGGCGACCGCCAAAGACAGAAGCATTGGAGATTTTTCTTCTTCCTGAGAAAACCAGCCGACTACAGGCACTCATTACAGGGCGCATCGATATCGCCATCGGCATGGGACCTGACGACATTCCCATTATTGAATCTGCGGGCGGTAGAATGCATCAACGCCAGTCAATTGACGTGATATCCATCACTTTGGTGGTGGAAGAAGGCCGGCCCGCCAACGACATCCGGGTGCGCCGTGCCCTGAATTATGCGGTCAACAAGCAGGCAATCGCCGATCTCCTTCTACAAGGCTATACCAAACCAGCGACACAGGGCGCTGTTAGAGGATTGTTTGGCTACAACCCATCCCTCGAAACCTACCCCTATGACCCTGACAAAGCGCGTCAACTCTTGAAGGAAGCAGGATACGAGAACGGATTTACATTGGAAGTTGAGGTTATCATTGGATCCAACGCCTCAGACAGTTCCATCTATCAGCTGGTAGCCTCGAACTTGGCAGATGTCGGCGTTGAAATGCGCATCATCCCAATACCGACTTCGCAGATGGTCCGCATTATTCTTCAGGGGCAATGGCGAGGCGACGGATTTAGTCAGATCTTTGGTTCATGGCCGTCTTTCGAGCCCTTGCGCACCATTCGTCTCCATTCCTGCCTTTCGCCCAATCCTTGGTACTGCAATGAAGCCATTATGCCGACCTACCTGGCGGCGAGCCAGGCGGAGACATTGGATGAGCGGCGAAGACTCACCCAGGAAGTGTTGGCTTTTTATCACGACCAGGCAACGGCCATACTTCTTCAAGAGGTTCCGTTGCTGGATGGTGTGGGTTCGCGCGTTCAAAACTACGCGCCGAACAAGGGCAAAATAAATTACGAAACCATCACGCTGATTGATTAAGGCGACTCAGGGATCCGGAGACACGCGGCACAGCTTGATCCCCTTGTTGCGACCGGTAAACAAACTCTGCAGGGTCGTCGGCATGTACTCAAGTCCGTCGTCAACGTCTTCCGTATTGATCAACGTGCCGGACTCGAACCAGGATCGCAAATCAGCTTCAGCTTCATCAAACCGGTGACGGTAGTCAAAGATGAAGAACCCTTCCATGCGGGCCCGTTTGCGGACAAGGTTTTTGTAGTTTATGGGACCGTTGAGGTCGCCCTCTTTATAATCGGTTGCGATGTAGCCGCAAATGACGACCCTTGCATTGAGCGCGATGTGCGTCAGGACCGTATTCAAAATCTCTCCACCCACATTATCAAAGAAAACATCGATTCCATGTGGACATAGTTCATCCAAACGCGCATCTACGTCTTCGTTCTTATAGTCAAGCGCATGATGAAACTTGAGGGATTCGGTCAACCACCGGCATTTTTCTGGACCTCCCGCAATACCAACAACGGTACATCCTTTTATGCGCGCGATTTGACCGGCGACGGAGCCAATGCCACCGGCTGCGGCAGAGATGACAACCGTGTCGCCTGGTTTTGTCTGTCCCACATCAAGAAGTCCGAAGTAAGCGGTAGTGCCGGCGCTCCCCAGTGTACCCAGCAACATCGTCATCGGTTTGACGGGATTAGCCACCTTTCTCAGGCTAAGTACGTTTGGGTTCTCGCTCTCAGGCCGTTGCACCGAATAATCCTGCCAGCCTGTAGAGGCGATAACGATTTCGCCATCCCGGTACGCTTTGTGCTTCGACGCCGTAACCACGCCGGTCCCACGCCCGCGCATGATGTCTCCAATGGCAATCTTTTCGTGCATGCTGAGACCCTTAGAGACGTACGCTCTTTGAGCCGGAGACGTTCCCAGCGCAATCGTCTTTAGGACAAACTCATTGTCGGCAGGTTCGGGCACTATGGATTCTTTGAGCTCAAAATGCTCTGGTCCGATGAATTCATCGGGTTCGGGATGTCGGGCAAGGATCCATTGCCGGTTCATTTCAGCACTCCCAGACAATCCCATTGGCACAAGAACGTACGCCGGAAGGCATACTACCGGGATATCTAACATTCACATTAAAGAATGGTGGGCGCGACAGGGATCGAACCTGTGACCTCCACGATGTCAACGTGGCGCTCTCCCGCCTGAGCTACGCGCCCCTCCGGTGTTGTCCGGGTCGAATGGAAGCCCCCAATTTGTTGCGGGAGCTACACGGAGGCCCTTTTAGGTGGACAAATTCTCTATTGCAAGTATTTCGAAGTGTATTTGATGAGGTATGCTCTAGTATGAGTGGGCGGGAGCCTCGTGTCGTTCTGGGCGATTTAATCCTTAAGGGGAATGTACTTGAGCACTTTTCACGACTTAACCGAACCTGTTGAGATATTGGAGTATTCCGATAATGAGACTCCCCTGGTCGTCTCCTCTCCACATTCAGGCTCTCACTATCCAGCTGATTTGATCGATGCGTCTTTGCTGAGCAAGGTCGCACTACGCCGTTCTGAAGACTGCTATATTGATGACCTTTTTTCGGCTGCGGCCGATGTCGGCGTACCGCTCCTAAAAGCGGTATATGCGCGCGCCTATATTGATCTAAATCGGGAACCGTTCGAATTAGATCCAGCGATGTTTACCGACCCCCTGCCCGACTACTGCAACACCTCCTCTGCTAGAGTGGTCGCTGGACTGGGTACGATTGCAAGGATCGTAGCCAATCAGAAGGAAATATATGCGCGTAAGTTAACCTTCTCCGAAGCAGAGGCACGAATTGACCGGATTCATAAACCGTATCATCAGTCCTTAAGACGTCTGGTCAATCGGGCAAGAGACCAACATGGTTTTTGCATGCTCCTTGATTGCCACTCTATGCCGTCTATTGGTCTCCCGAATGGAAATCGGGAAATTGGACAAAGCATAGATATCGTGTTGGGCGACAGAAACGGGCTGTCTTGTTCCTCGGCAATCACGGAAGAAGCGGAGCGCATATTCGGAGGTTTGGGTTATGCCGTTGTCAGGAATAATCCCTATGCGGGTGGTTTCACGACCCACCATTACGGCGAACCAAGCAACGGTGTTCATGCACTTCAGATCGAAATCAACCGTTCACTCTATATGGATGAAGATACGCTGGGGCGTCGCCCGGGGTTCGCTAAATTAAAGGCTGACATTCGACAGTTTATGGAACAGCTGGTTGCGTTCTCGCAGGATCGTCATTCCGAGTTGGGCTTCCAACGGTTGAGCGCAGAGTGACTCGCATTGACTTTGCTAATAGGAAATTAACCTATTGAAAATCAATATAAAGTCAGCCGCCGACAGGGAAGAAACTCAATACTTAAGCTGAAATACAGCGCTTATCGTTTCGCCCCGCTGCAATTAGAGTGCCGCGTGGATTCCCCGGGGTTTCGGTTGTTTCCACTGTCTTTTTCTTCCGACCGCCCTTTTATATGCAATGTCTGATATCGGT
This sequence comes from Rhodospirillaceae bacterium, assembly GCA_965207985.1. Classification (GTDB taxonomy): domain Bacteria; phylum Pseudomonadota; class Alphaproteobacteria; order Rhodospirillales; family Rhodospirillaceae; genus CBDBND01. Next base: position 906,892 of record CBDBND010000035.1, read on the forward strand.
AATCTTACTCTTTTCCGGGAGAAATCCACGGTTCATCGATTTGTTGAGTTTGGAGAAGATGAATCCGATGAACCCGTTCTTGAAATTCGTTCCAACCGCATAACGGTTCCACTGAAACTCGCCGATAACACCTATCATTGTGTTATTCGCGGCCAGAATATTCCGTCCACTTTGCGTCTAACGGGACTGGTCGTCGATCATTTCCGCCGGGACCCTGGCTTTATTCACGATCCCGAAAGTTTAGACTGGGAAAACCTTTGGGTCAGACGCGTTTCAAACTATGAATCGGACTATAATCCTGAAAACTGGGTGTCTCTTCACATTGGAGGGGAATCCGTTTTTTCCACTGCCGACGATACGTTGGACGTCATTCATGAGATTGAAAGTCTAGCGGCGGGCGGTGACGTTGATGATTCGATCATCATGGAAGCGTCGAACAATGTCGTAGGCGCGCTTGAAGACTTAGCCGTCGAACATGACAGTCAGACCGCATATGTCTTTACCTCATTTGCTGCCTATTACCGAGCTGCCGTTCTAGATAGAAAGGGAGGCAAAACCGGGTCGTTTGCCGTGTCCGCTTATCATCCAACGCCTAAAAAACCTATTCGTGTCAGCTTCTTCTTGGGATTTTCCGCTGACATAATGGAAGCCCTGACCATGACGGCGTTTTTGGAACGGGTCCAATTTATGGTTGAGGAAAACACGATTAGTACGACATCCATCTCTCCGGCGCAGATTGCATCGGCAAGAAACCGCAAGCGTGATTTGATGCAACAAATAACCGGTTTCGAAAAAGCCCATAAAGTGACCTACCGGCCCGAACGGCCGTCCTTCAATTAATCAACGGACTGGAAGTTGACCGGATCCGAACCGTCACTTCTGACTTTAGCGCTATCTCTGCTGGCCACCGGCGCCGTTGCAGGCATTCTCGCGGGCTTACTGGGGGTCGGCGGTGGAATCATAATTGTCCCTATTCTTTTTACGGTGTTTGGCTTTTTGGGAATTGATCCAAGCGTCGGCATGCATCTTGCCGTTGGCACGTCTTTGGCAACCATCATTCCGACAGCGGTCGCTTCCGTCTTAAGTCATCATCGCAAAGGTGCGGTTGACTGGATTTTATTCCGTTCCTGGCTGCCCTGGCTGGTCTTAGGGGTCGTTACGGGAACGTGGCTGGCCAACACACTCTTTAGCGGTGCCGTACTACGGTGGGTCTTTGGGGGAGTCGCCCTCGTGGTTGCCTTCGACCTCCTGGTTCGGGCTGATCGGCAGACCCCAGGCCAAAGCAATGCCACAAGCACAAATCCGTATCTTTATACGGTGAGATTAGCGCCCGTTCCTACTCTGATCGGCGGATTTTCGGCATTGATGGGAATCGGTGGCGGAACCCTCTCCGTCCCCTTCCTGAATGCCATGACCTATCCCATGCACAGAGCTGTCGCCACATCAGCAGGTTTCGGACTCATTATCGCCATTCCGGCCGCAGCCGGTTATCTCATTGGCGGTTGGGATAATCCTGTCCTGCCGGAAGGATCCTTGGGCTATGTCAATATTTACGGCTTTGTTCTCATTACAGTGACCTCTACCTTCACCGCACCGGTCGGCAGCTGGCTGGCGCACGCTTTGTCCGCGAAATCACTCAGACTACTCTTTGCAGCCTTTCTGCTGGCAACATCAGCGCGCATGTTTTTCTGAAATAGGCGGTGTCGTCGTTAATCTGCGGCCGCGCGAGCCAGAACAAGCAACAGAACCAAAACAACGGCAACGGCCTGGGCCGTTACACGCCATTGCATCAGGCGATTGCCGTGTTTGCGATGAAAATCTCCACCTTTAACAAACGCAAACAGGCCAGTGAAAAGAACGCCCAAAACGACAACCAGGGAAATGCCGAGTAAGATGATGAGAAAGGTTTCCATGTCCCCCTATAGGTGGGCCAATTCATTCCGGAAAGCAATGCTCTGCTTGGGGCACGCATGAAATGCCCCTCCTAGACGGTAACTTGATCGCCCAAAAACCTTATTTGCAGTCAAAGTAGGCGACTCCTTTAAGCTGCATCGGCCCGAAAAAGGAATTATCATGACGTGGAACTGGTGCGTAAAAGGGGGTTGAGCGTACTGGGCAAGATCCTTGTCGCCGAAGATAACGCCATGGTGCGCGACTCTTTCTGCCATGTCTTAAGGCGGCGGGGCTATGACGTTCTGGAAGCAGAAAACGGCGAAGTGGCCCTAAAAATCATTGAAAGCGCCGATGTGGACTTAGCCATCGTCGACGTAATGATGCCGACGATGGGTGGGCTGGAACTTCGTCAAGCCATTGATGGAACAAATCGACCCGTTCCAACCATATTGATAACCGGCGTCCCTGATCTCGTGGCAGGCTTAGTGAAAGATGATCCCGATTTTCAGATGGGCATGTGAGCTTGCTTCAAAAACCGGTGCATCCAGTCAAGCTGTTGGCGGAAGTCGAGAAACAGCTGCCAATTCGATAAAACTCACTTAAAGGCGCTATGTTTGAGCCTGATCCGCCGTTGGGTTGGGTGCTGCCGAAAAACTTTCGCCGCAACCACAGCGGCCGGTTTCATTGGGATTCGTAAAAACAAACCCGCTTTCCATTTTGCTCTCTTGATAATCGAGTTCTGACCCAAGCAGGTACATGACCGCCATCGGGTCAACGTAGAATCGCACACCGTTGTGTTCAACGACGTCTTCAAACTTGCCCTGCTCTTCCGCGTATTCGACTTTGTAGGCAAATCCCGAACATCCTTTCGAATCGATGCCAACGCGAATGCCGAGAACCGGATGTTCCGCCTGTTCGATAAGATATTGAGCGCGGGCCGCAGCAGCATCCGTTACCGTGATGGGGGCTGGCCTTTCGATTTTTGTCATACCAAACTCCTCAATGACCAAGGCGCGGATCTCATTTTAAAACATATCCAATGCAACGCGGGCGACCTCAGACATGTTTTCGGGTGTCCATGGTGGATCCCAGGTAATGGTAACGGCCACTTCGCCCGCTCCCGCTACGTCGGCAACCGTCTGAGCGACCTCACCTGGCAGGGTACCGGCAACAGGACACGCGGGCGCGGTTAGAGTCATGCGAATGTCCACATTGCCCTGATCTCTGAGCGCAATATCGTAAATCAAACCGAGGTCGTAGATGTTGACGGGTATCTCAGGATCAAAAACGCTGCGCAGCGCTTCAACAACTGCGGACTCACTCAATGTCGCTTCCGCCCCCGCAGGTAAAGGCACACCTCTTGTAATGACCTCGCCTTCTTCCGGGGGGTCCACGTCCATGGCCGGCATCGTATAGGGAGGCATCATGAAAGGGTTCTCCTAAACATCGCTTTCTTCACTCATGTTTCGGTTGTCGCCGAGTCTTCGCCCTGGAGGCAGGCCATCATGGCGTGCCAAGGTAAAGTGGCGCATTTAACGCGGACCGGAAAACGTCGCACTCCCGAGAGTGCAACCAATTTGTCCAATCGGGGCACCAGATTCTCTTCCAACTGCGACGAGACATCGTCAAGGGTTACGTCTTCAGTACAGAGTTGGTGAACAGCGTTATGTAATTCCGCGGCCTGGGATTTGCTCAATCCCTTCAACGCCTCTGTCATCATCGATGCGGAGGCAATCGAAATGGCGCACCCTTTGCCATCAATACAGATGTCTGAGATGGTCTCTCCGTCAAGAGCAGCTGTGACGGTCACCCGGTCACCGCAAAGGGGATTACGGCCCTCGCTTTTGCACGACGCATTTTCGACCATGCCTGTGTTTCGCGGGGATTTCCCATGATCCAGGATGATTTCCTGATACAGAGACATGAGATCCTCATCTTGTGCAGTGGTTTGCATCAGCAGAGTATCTCCCGTGCTCTCTCCAGGGCTTCGATTAGGACGTCGACATCTTGATGGGTGTTGTACATGCCGATGGAGGCTCGGACAGTTGCCGTCAGACCAAGGCTGTCCATCAAGGGCTGTGCGCAATGATGCCCGGCACGAACACAGACACTAGACCGGTCAAGAATAGTCGCCAAATCATGCGGATGAGCGCCTCCAAGCACAAACGAAACGGCGGCCGTCTTGTTAGGCGCCGTGCCAATCAGTCTTACGCTGTTAATGGTCCTCAATTCATCCATGCAGTAATGCATGAGACTGTCCTCATGGGCTGAAACGTCTGCATGATCAAACGAGTTCAAGTATTCGATTGCTGCTCCTAAGCCCAAGGCGGGAACGATAGGAGGTGTACCGGCCTCGAACTTGGCGGGCAGATCTGCCCACTCGGTGTGATCGAAGGTAACCGAACTGATCATTTCTCCACCCCCTTGATAGGGCGGCATATCATTGAGCAATTCTTCTTTTCCGTAGAGAACGCCTATTCCGTTGGGGCCGTAGAGTTTGTGACCTGAGAACACATAGAAATCGCAATCCATGTCCTGGACATCGACGGGCCGGTGCACGATCCCCTGACAGCCATCGACCAGCAGCTTAGCTCCTGCCGCGTGGGCCAATTTTGCGATGTCCTTGATGGGCAAGATTGTACCAAGAACATTGGACACATGAGCCACGGCGACCATTTTGGTTTTTGGGCTCAAAGCCTTTTCAATATCCGCGAGAGCAATGTCGCCATCTGCTTGAATAGGCACGACCTTTAAACGAATGCCTGTACTGTCTCGAAGCAGCTGCCAAGGTACGATATTGGAGTGGTGTTCCAGGGTGGTGATGACGACTTCATCACCGCTCTGTAACTGGCCGCCGAATGCGGCAGCGACTAAGTTGATCGCTTCCGTCGCCCCTTTAGTGAAAACAATTTCGCGTGCATTGGAAGCATTGATAAATGCTCTTACGGTTTCCCTGGCCGCTTCATACTTCGTCGTCAATGATTCACTCAGCCAATAAGCACCCCGGTGAACATTGGCGTATTCATTTTCATAATGGTACGTGATGACGTCAATCACCTGCCTTGGTTTTTGGGCAGAAGCCGCACTATCTAAATAGATCAGCGGTTTTCCGTGTACCGTTCGGGATAGGATCGGAAAGTCCTTTCTGACGGCTTGAACGTCAAAGTGCTTTTCCTCAACTTTCGGAGTTTCAGGTACTACGTTCATTGGCTTGCACCTCCGATGCGAGCCGTCTGCGCTGCAAGCCAGTTTTTGATGACCTCCATGATCAGCAACTGCGCACCTTCGTGTTCAACGTTTAAAACAACATCGTCGAGAAAACCTTCGATAAGTAGCGCGCGCGCTTTGGCCTCATCAATGCCCCGGCTCATAAGATAGAACAGTTGCTCTAAATCAAGTTCACCGGTTGTTGCCCCGTGGGCGCACTGCACATCATCTGCAAAAATTTCCAGTTCCGGCTTGCAGTCAACTTCAGGTCCGCGATTGAGCAAAAGCGCCTTATGCAGTTGCCGGCCGTCGGTACCCTGGGCCGCTCGAGCGACATGAATTCGGCCCTGAAAAATACCCCGGGACTGACCTCCAAGTACCCCTTTAACCGTTTGATTTGAAACAGTATTTGGAGCTAAATGCAGGATTTCAGAGTGAATGTCGCTGTGCTGTGTTCCGCTAATCCCATAGGCGCCGTCGACACGCGCGGAGGCATCACTATCGTTTAAATGCACGCGGACTTCCCGCCGCACCAAGGCACCGCCCATAGACAACACAAAAGAGTCATAGCGCCCAGCCTTTTGAACGTGAATATCACTGCGGCCAAGATGAAATCCGTCACTGTCTTCATTCACTACAACGTAGTGATTGAGCCGCGCACCTTCACCGACATCGGCCTCCGTCACCGCGTTGGATAAATAAGGTTGTCCGGGTAAACCGATATGGGTTTCCACAACAGTTGCCTGGGACCCGCTTTCCATCTTGATTTCAAATCGTGGATGGAAGGAACCAGGCTGCGCCCCTGAAGCACCGATGGAAACAATGTGGATGGGCGGACCAAGACGTTCCCCCTCTTCCACGAGAATGACAAATCCGTCTTCCATATAACTGGTGTTGAGAGCGGTAATTGTTGACTCGCCGGGATTGGCCACCGTTCCAAGAATGGTTTTCAAAACAGCCGGCGATTGCGCGAAAGTTTGGGACAAAGGTAAGAGTTCGTAGTCGGAACTGTTAGAATTTTCGGATTGCGAAAGGTCGGGCCGGAAGACTCCGTTGACAAAAACTACTCTGAGCGCATCGCTCATCAATGGCGAAGTCATCGGCAGATGCGGAATATCAACATCGTCTGCGCGACTTGCCGGAATGAACTCTGTTTTCGCAATGTCGTTTAAAGAGGTGTATTTCCAGGATTCGATTTTCTGACTTGGCAAACCTTGTGCGCCAAGAATGGCACGCGCCGATTGACGTAGTGAGTCAATCCAACGCTCATTGGCACCCGGAAGAGCGCCAACCGTATTGGCGTATGTTTCACCGAAGGGGTGTTGTTTTATCTGAGTTAAGGTTGCCATGATACGCAGAAGGCCTTACGCGGCTTTGGTCTCTTCAAATCGTGCATAGCCTTCGGCTTCAAGTTGCTCGGCAAGGCTCTTATCGCCGCTTTCAACGATTCTACCGCCCATCAACACATGTACCCGATCGGGCACTATGTAATTCAACAAACGCTGATAATGGGTGATGACAAGAAACGCACGATCGGGACCGCGCATGGCGTTGACACCGTCGGAGACGACTTTAAGGGCATCGATATCCAGGCCAGAATCCGTTTCGTCAAGAATGGCAAACCGGGGTTCCAACAAGCTCATCTGCAAGACTTCAGCTCTTTTCTTTTCTCCGCCAGAGAATCCTACATTGAGTGGCCGCTTAATCATGTCATCGGGAATTTCCAGCTCTTTGGTTTTGCCTTTGACCAGTTTTAGAAATTCCATCGCATCAATTTCATCGTGCCCATGAGCCCGGCGCTTGGCGTTAATTGCGGTTTTCAGAAATGTCGATGTTGCCACGCCAGGAATTTCGAGCGGATATTGAAAGGCAAGAAACAATCCTGCGCGTGCCCGTTCATCGGGTTCCATCTGCAGAAGGTCCTGGCCATCAAATTGGATCGAACCTTCAGTGATGTCATAGCCCTCCCGACCGGCAAGGACATAGGAAAGTGTGCTCTTCCCCGTGCCGTTAGGACCCATAATGGCATGCACTTCACCGGCATCGATGGACAGATCAATACCCTTTAGAATTTCAGTGCCGTCGACGGTGACATGCAGATCTTTGACTTCAACAAGAGACATTTCTCAACTCTTAACTTTCCGATTTAAACCGTTTGGTCAGCCCACACTGCCTTCGAGGCTGATCCCCACAAGTTTCTGGGCCTCGACCGCAAACTCCATGGGCAGTGTCTGAAGGACCTCCTTGCAGAACCCGTTGACGATCAGGGACACCGCCTCTTCCGGGTTCAATCCCCGCTGCTGGCAATAGAACATTTGCTCGTCACTTATCTTGGACGTGGTCGCTTCATGTTCCGTCTGTGTGGTTGGGTTTTTGCTTTCGATGTACGGCACCGTATGGGCCCCGCACTGATCACCGATCAAAAGACTGTCGCATTGTGTAAAGTTACGCGCTCCATCGGCCTTCGGCTGGATGCGGACTAGGCCGCGATAGGTGCTGTTGGACCGGCCAGCAGAAATCCCTTTAGCAATGATCTTTGAACGCGTGTTTTTGCCCAGGTGGATCATCTTGGTCCCGGTATCGGCCTGTTGCAGATTGTTGGTGATGGCGACCGAATAGAATTCACCGATCGAGTTGTCCCCTTGAAGGATACAGCTTGGATATTTCCATGTGATTGCGGATCCCGTTTCCACCTGGGTCCACATCACTTTGGAGTTTTTGCCGCGGCAGGCAGCCCGCTTGGTGACAAAGTTGTAGATGCCACCCTTGCCGTTTTCATCTCCGGGATACCAGTTTTGAACGGTGGAATACTTTATTTCCGCGTCATCCAAGGCGACCAGTTCAACCACAGCCGCATGCAGCTGATTTTCGTCCCGCTGGGGTGCGGTGCAGCCTTCCAAATAACTGACATAGGACCCTTCGTCGGCGATGATAAGGGTGCGCTCGAATTGCCCGGTGTTACGCTCGTTGATACGAAAGTAAGTGGACAATTCCATGGGGCACCGCAAACCTTTCGGCACATAGACGAAAGAACCATCGGTAAAGACTGCGCTGTTCAGCGTGGCAAAAAAGTTGTCGCTGTAGGGCACAACGGAGCCGATATATTTCTTTACCAATTCAGGGTGATCTTTGATCGCTTCTGAAATGGAACAGAAGATGACGCCCAGTTTGCTGAGCTTTTTCTTGTACGTCGTTGCCACGGATACGCTATCGAACACCGCATCGACCGCTACCCCGGCCAACAGTTCCTGCTCTTGCAAGGGAATGCCCAGTTTGTCGTAGGTTTCTCTCAGTTTGGGGTCGACTTCATCAAGACTTTTCGGGGCGTCCACAAGTTTTGGCGAGGCATAATAGTAGGCGTCCTGATAGTCGATTTTTGGATAGGAAAGCTTAGCCCATTGAGGCTCGTCGTCCTGCATGGTCAGCCACTTCTCGAAAGCCTTAAGTCGCCATTCGAGCATCCAGGCTGGCTCCTCCTTCTTTGCGGAGATAAACCGGACAATGTCTTCATTCAGGCCCTTCGGTGCCCGATCGGATTCAATTTCCGTTTCCCAGCCGTACTTGTATTTTTCTATGGCTTGGACAGCGCCGACGGTTTGCTGGGTCGCACTCATGGTCGTTTCAATCAGTCTTTTAGGGCTGAGCCGACAGCACGTGCCGGTGAATCGGGAGGGGATTGAAATTGTTGAGATAAGCCGTGCAAGTCGTCGACCATTTCTGAAAGCGTGACATTGCGAAGGGCGCCCGTCACCGCGCTGTTGACCCGGTTCCATTTACCCTGGGCAGGGCACAAGCTTTCGTAGCAACAGTGTTCATCAGACGTATCGACGCAAGCGGTCAGGGCAATTGGCCCTTCAACCGCTTCTATGACATCGGCAATTGTCACGTCGGTGGCTGGACGGCTCAAACTATAGCCACCCCTGACGCCACGGTGGGACACCACCAGTCCTGCCCGGACAAGATTTTTCATGAGTTTGGCCACAGTGGGCAGGGGAATGCCGGTCCTTTCTGAAATGGCCTGGGTTGGCCGGACCATGCCGGACTCTGCCATGTCGACCAAAACAACCGTCGCGTAATCTGTTAACTTATTGACTTTAAACACGAATTTAGTGCCCCTTAAAACGGACCAATTTGGTCTGGTTTCATTGGTTTCTTTAGTGAAGGTTGGCTGGGATTTCAAGGGCTTGAACAGCGAAAAACGGCGTCAATTGGGCTCTGGCTCCGATGACCGTCGACGGAGTAAACGCCTTTGAGGCAAAGTGCACATATGGAAAAAGGCTTGATTGTTGTTCTTAGCGAAGCCGGTTTTGTGCCGTCCTTGGTTTCTATGCTTGAGGACGCAGATCAATCTCCTACCGTGGTGAGCGCCTCGTCTCTGGACGAATTGCAGGAACGAGCCGCAACTAACCCTTCGCATCAACGCCTGATCGCATTTTGTACGGACATTATCGTTCCACCGGCTGTTCTAAAATTGTTCAGCCGTGGCGCTTATAACTTTCATCCAGGACCACCGGACTACCCAGGCCTCTTTCCGTCTTGTTTCGCTATTTAGTCGATCCTGAAAGACGCGGAGATTCTCTGTAATAGACTGTTATTGCGGATCAATTTTGTTGGCAATGGTGGTTCGGAATCGCCGGATTTTCTATACTGCAAGGCCGGTTCCTTGCAATTTCCGGATCAAAAAATGCGCCCCACATCAGCCAATGACGTCCCTTCTTTAGATCTCTTCCGCACCGCGCTTGAGAACATTCTCGATCAACGGCACGAACTTTAGCCTGCATGCCCCGGAGGTGGAGTGCATCGGCAAGGGCAAGGCCCACAAGCGTTATGAGTTTGGTGTCAAGGCCAGTATTGCAACGACAAACAGGAGCAACTTTATCGTTGGCGGCATGGCGTTGCCGGGGAATCCCTTTGATGGGCATACATTGCCAACAGCGTTGGAGCAGGTGCGCCGTTTGACAGGCTGTGTGGTTGAAGAAGTGTTTGTGGATCGTGGCTACCGTGGCCATGGCGAGGAAGCATCAAGGGTGTACATCTCGGGTCAACGGCGTGGCATAAAAACACAACGGCTGAAACGGTCACTGAAACGGCGTCAGGCGATTGAACCGGTTATCGGCCATCTGAAATCGGATGGACTGTTGGGACGCAATTACCTCAAGGGTACTGAAGGTGATCGCATGAATGTGGCACTGGCCTGTGCCGGCCATAACCTAAGACTGATCCTGAAGCGGCTCAGAATTTATTGCGCCCGCATTTTGGGCGCTACGTTGCTCCGGGACATGATCGGATTGCATGGAACGCGTCTTGCGGCGTCAATCATCCGATGGAAGCGACGGATGGCGTGGCAGACTGAACCTAACAGCACACATCTAACGCTCGTAGTGGTATGAAAAACGGGTTCTTCAGGATCGACTATTTATGATGGAGCAACGCGTTTTGGCACAACAGCCCATCGCATGACCGATGTCATTGATGGGGGTGAAATCATCGGTACCGAGTTTTTTGCAATTGGACCGAACATCGATCGCTTTACATTGGACAGCCTGGCGTTCGAAGCAGTTCTTCGGCTGTTTCAGCAGCTCAGTCCCCAGCTAACCGATTTGGAGAATGAAATTGCTCCCTCTGGTGAGGTCTGGACCGGAAAAGCAAAAACAAAAAAAGACTTCGACAAATTGTGTGAACTTCCGGCCGACCTCTCCGAAAGTGAGTTTCAACGCCGTTACAGAGCCGTCGGTGAAGGACCCAATCACGCCCTCTTTTTTCACCTCTTTGGCCACCGCTTTCGTCTTGAAAACCAAAGAGACCAAGACACGGTCTACCGGGGCGGTCACGCCACTCCAGACCGCGGCAGCACCTCCTCTTAGCAACGACTCGTCTGAGTTATGCGTTACTGAATCGGCTGGTGCAAAACCGGCCCGCCAGCCTTTGGGCTGGTGACTCCCAACCCGTGTCCCTTACCGCGCCGCCTTTTAGAAGACGGCGCGGTCTTTTTCTCGATTCAATAGGTGAATGTGGCATCCCATAGCAAAGTAGGTCACCATATCCGCACCCAAGACAAGTCGGTTGCACGATGAACGAACAAGGTCCTATCACCGTCTCGCAGCGTACCAGGCCCGACATATCGCTTCGCACAAATGCTGGCGGCGTGGTCGCTGTGATTGGTGCTGGCGGTCTTGATGCAGCAACTGTGCGTGAAGTTCACTGGTTCGCGAAGGAGTCAGGAGAACCCCTCACCATCTATTTAATCGCGCCGTTGAAACCTTGGTTGAGTGCGTTGGTGACTCCACAAGCCGATCAAATAAAGCGTCTTGCTGACCGGCTCGGGGCTGAATTGGTTATTGTTTCGCCAAAGGACGCGGTTTCTCGAATTGTCGCTGATTGGCAGAAGAACAAGCCCGTCAGCGTGGTGTTCGGACCCAGAAAACAGTGGCCGTGGGATGTGGGCCTCAATCGGAAAACTGTTGATCAGCTCAAATCGGTTGCAAAAGACCTCAATATAGTTGCGGAGGCTGAAGCGTCTGTCACGACGCACAGTGCGCCGCTGCTGGCCTGGCGATTAGATCGCTTTCGTCCCTGGTATCACGACTACGTAGTCAGTCTTTTTTCCGTTTGCATCGCAGCGCTGGCGGTCCAGTGGCTTAAGAATTTAATGCCGGCGGAAAATCTATCCATCGTTTTCCTTACGGCGGTCATTTTTAGTGCAACGGCATATGGCTTTGCAGCCTCGTTATTTTTGTCCGTCGTGAGCGTCATTTTGTTTGATTTCTTTTTTGTTTCTCCCACATTCTCGTTCTCTCTTAGCTCACCTGACAACATTCTGCTGGTCATCCTGTTCATCTTGGTGTCGGGAATTACCAGCAACCTTGCTGGACGTCTCAGAGACCAGGCGGATGCGGCGCAGTCTAGGGAAGGCGAATCTCGTGCACTGTTCCAGCTGATGCGCGATATCGCCACATCAGATACTCCAGAAGACACCTATGAGGTCGTGGCCCGGCAATGCGCCGGATTGTTCGACGCAGAAACTGTCGTACTCGTTCCCCACGGCGGTTCAACCCTTCCTTCAGAACCGCATGACGTTACGCGGCAGCCAGACCCTGACGCCAAGAGACAAACAGAATCGAGCACGCTCCAACCGGTCTATCCCGCCAATGCAGGACTAAGCGGTGATGACATCGAAGCAGCACGATGGGCATTTGCCCACCAACAGGAATGTGGCAGGGGAACCGACAAATTCACCATTCTCGAGACCTTTTATCAGCCGCTTATTACGGCAAACGGTGTTGTTGGCGTGCTTGGTTTTAAAAAATTCGACACCAATTTGATCAAACAGAAAAATTTCCAACGGATGCTCGATTCGGTCTGCAGACTTGCCGCTGTTGCTGTAGAACGCGCTCGTCAGGCACAAGAATTAGAAGACACCCGCGTTCTTTCTCAGACCGAAAGTCTGCGCTCTGCGTTGCTGTCTTCCATTTCACACGACTTCGGAACACCGTTGGCGTCAGTGATCGGCTCGGCTTCTAGTCTTTTGTCGTACGGCGACCGTTACACGCCAGACGTGGTGCATGACCTCTTGTCAACAATTCTCGAAGAAGCAGAACGGTTAAACAAATTCGTCAATAACCTTCTTCAAATGACAAGAGTTGAATCGGGCGCATTGGTTCCCAGCCTTCAATTGGCGGATGTTGATGACCTCATCGGCACGGTTTTGGATAACGCACATAGACGGGTCGAACAGTACGAATTGTATGTCGACGTTGCCGAGCGATTGCCTTTGGTCAATATCGACTTTGTCCTTATGGAGACCGTACTCCAGAATTTGCTGGACAACGCGTGTAAGTATTCCCCACCAGAAACGGCAATCTCGATCAGGGCCTACTCTGAAGGTGAGACAGTCGTTATTGATGTCAAAGACCAAGGGCGCGGTATTGCCGCTGAAGACTTAGAGCCTGACCGAAAAAGAATTGAGTGGAATCAGTCCCTTGTGATTCCCTTGTTGTGTTCGCCAGCAAGGAGGATAACAAGATGTGGACTGACGCCACTCGTGAGAAATATGAGCGCGAGGCGCACCGCTACGCAAGCGATCTGAGCGATACCGAATGGTGCGTGATCGAACCCCATATGCCGCCCGCAAGGGCTCTGGGCCGCCCGCGCAAGACGGATATGCGGGAAGTGATGACCGCGATCCTGTACATGGCCCGCAGCGGCTGCCAGTGGCGCATGCTGCCCGGCGAGTTTCCGCCGCGCAGCTCGGTTCAGTACTATTTCTACAAGTGGCGCGACGACGGGACGTGGCAGGAGGTCAACCGGGCGCTTCTGGCGCGCACCCGCGAGGCCGAGGGGCGGGCCGCTGCCGCGACTGCCGGGGTGATCGACAGCCAGTCGGTGAAGACCACGGAAAGCGGAGATCCGCGCGGGTTTGACGCGGGTAAGAAGGTGATGGGCCGCAAGCGCCATATCGTGGTGGACACTGGCGGGCGGTTGCTCGGTGCCGTGGTCCACGAGGCTGACATCCAGGATCGCGACGGTGCGCCGTCGCTGCTCGCCGAGGTGGGGGCGTGGTTTCCCGGGGTCGGCCATATCTTCGCCGACGGCGCTTACGCCGGCCCTAAGCTGGCCGGGGCGCTGAAGAAGATCGGCGACTGGGCGCTGGAGATCGTCAGGCGCAACGACAAGGCGGACGGCTTCGTTGCGCTGCCGCGCCGTTGGGTGGTCGAACGCACCTTCGCATGGTTCGGGCGCAGCCGCCGCCTTGCGAAGGACTTCAAGGCGACCGTCGAGAGCGCCCTTGCCTGGCTCCTGATCGCCAGCATCCAAGTCTTCATCCGTAGACTAGCAAGGTTATGAAAATAAACGATTCTTTTCCGGCCAGACTCTTAGGCGCTGTGTTTGATAAATTTTTCCGAGTCAGGGCGCGAGACCGAAAAGTCGCAGGTACAGGTCTTGGCTTAGCCATTTGCCGAGGCATATTGGAAGGACAAGGCGGAACGATTGAAGCGTTGAGCGATGGCTTGGATCATGGCACGACGATGCGTATTCGCCTGCCTGCAGCCGAACCTGATTTAATGGAACAAGATTAGAGATGTCGCCAGTTGAATCCGAAGCGCCCGGCGCAAAGATCATGATCGTCGATGACGAACCCCAGATCAGGCGTTTTTTGCGCGCCAGTTTGACAGCGCATGATTACCAGGTTGTTGAAGCTGAAGACGGCAAGGGCGCTGTTAAAACCTGCACATTGGAAAAGCCCGACCTTGTCGTTCTCGATCTGGGCCTCCCTGACATGGACGGACTTGAGGTTATCTCCAGCATACGGGAATGGTCGCCCGTACCGGTGATCGTTTTGTCCATTCGCTCTGACGAGACAGACAAGGTGGAGGCTCTGGACCGGGGTGCAAATGATTACGTCACCAAGCCCTTTGGTATGGGAGAGCTTATGGCCCGTGTTCGGGCGGCTTTGCGCCAGAGTGCAGGCTCCGAATCAGGTGGTGATCCCGTTATCAGCGCCGGTGCGGTAGAAATCGATATGAGCAAACGGCGCGTGGTGGTTAACGGGTCTCCCGTCCGGCTCTCGCGTAGGGTGTCAATGGCTGACATGGTCTCTTTGAGAAAGATGTGATGAACCTGTGATGCGCGTTGGACACGGTCCTGCCCACTTTCAACTTGTTTGACGTAGCGGCGGGCAACGGACTCACGCCGTTTCTGGCTGATGAAAATGTTGCGCATCATGGTAAACAGCCATGACTTCATATTCGTACCGGCCTCAAAGTAATCCTTTTTGCACAGGGCAAGTTCAACACAATCCTGAACAAGGTCGTATGCGTCGTCTTCGGACCGCGTGAGCGAACGCGCAAACCGGGTAAGATCGGGGAGCAGCGATTCAAGCTCTGTGTGAAATGCGGTCATGTCAGCCTCCGTTTTTTCAACTCGGGAGGCGCAGGACACTCAATAGTCCGGATCGATCTGGTGGGCTATCGCGTGCCCTGCGCCTTTTTCCGAGGCTGACGGTCGCGCGAAAGGCCGTAAAAGAGCTATGTGGATTGCCCCTCAAACTCATAAAAAGGGCATAAGAAATACCGTGGCAATTCTGTGATCCCGGCGTATTGAGGCCTAGCGCCAGGTGTTTCTAGATCCGCTTAACTAGTTGATTTTTATGGATTTATATTGAATACCACCGGTCGTCACAGGGGCAGCGCCACCCCCTCTTAAGGGCATAAAAAAAGCATAAAAAAACGGCCCCTATGAAGCCGAATCTCTGCATGCACATTCTCAGTTGGAGACGATTGCGAAGGTCAATGCCGCCGCCGGGAAACGGGACAAAAAGGCGCTATGAAAAGCGCTGTTAATCCACAAACGATAAAGACATTGGCAAAAACCTCAAGGGAAAAGACGGTTGATGGTGAAGCGTAGGGATTCTCCGCCAAAAGGCTTATCACCACGGCTACCGCCATAAAAAGGAGCCCGACATAGAGAAAAGGATGGGCTGTCGTATGATCGTTCCTACCTACCATACCCAACAAATGCTCAATGTGTTTGTTGGGTTGCACAAAAACGCCACATTCCGCACAAGCGACAGAAAACGCCCTTTTTAAGCCCAAAATCTGACGTCTTAAGGCGTCACACGCTCAAAACTGCTCCAGTGATTGACGTCTCCTAAGCCCTTGTAGCGCGCCACATCCGGATAAGGATACGTGGGTCTAGACCGTTTCACGGCACTTTGAGGAGGGGGAGGATTCACGCTCAAGAAAGGGTGGGTTTCTTGCTTAAGGTCATAGGCAATGAGCTGATCCGGTGCGACGCCGTTTTCGACCCATTCTTCCAATGCGGATAAGGAATCTACGAGATCCGGCGCGTCTCCGCCGGCGCAATGACCGACTCCCGGGAGCATGAACAGCCGGTAAAAGTCCGACACCACCTCTCTTCCGCCCATGAACCGTTCCACATCAGCCAGATAATCGATGATCCCGAGCGGCGGTACGGATTGATCTGACCAGCCTTGATAGGAAATCATTTTCCCACCTCGGGCGGCAAAGGCTCGTAAATCAGGATTGCTGGCATAATTTAGATGACGGTTGTAACCCATGCGCGGTGGATCAACGTCAAAGTCCAACATCTCGGGTTGCCATGACGGGCCTGGATCTTCTGCAAAGGCGAGATAACGGAAGAACTCGCTACCAAACCCGTAATAGCTAGACGGTTGACCTTCGTCGCCGATATATGCAGGGCTCCAATTCAACTCGGATCCGTACATGGGCGTTGCTCTATAAAGCGCCTTACCCTCGGAATTTGTAGCCCCTCGATAGATTCGTCTGATTGCCTCGACTTCCGGGCCGGTAAAACAATCATCACCAGGACGTCTTCGACATTGCATGTCAGCGGGATCAAAAGTGCATTGTCGTGGATCCTCGATAAGCCCATCTTCAAGTCCGTCGAGCCCGTCACAGGTTCCGATGACTGCATCATGCAGCAAGGGGAGCTTCGATGCGGGGAGGATCGGTTCGCCGTCTTCGTCCAAATTGGCTAGGGCGCTCCAGATCAAATGCAATCCACCGCCAGAACTGACACCTGCAGGAGCAGCAGCGATGATGCCGTCAAAATCTTGAGGAAACCGTTGGGCCGAAATGAGCCCTTGCCGCCCGCCGGTGGAGCAGCCGCGGAAGTAAGAGCGTTCGATATCTTGCCCCATGGCCGTCTCTACGATGGCCTTGGCTGCTTGAATAGTTGCGTGTGTTGCCCGGTAATAGAAATCGATTTCGCCCTGTGGATTGTTATATGCCCATTTGCCGTCAAGTGCCGTGCTCTTGTGGCCTAAATCCGTCGCCACACAAGCATAGCCCCGAGCCAAAGCGTCATCGCACCTGGCGATGATGAATGTATAATTGCCGCAGAATCCTCCACAGCCCTGCATCAGCAGCTTTCCATTCCAGTTATCTCGAGGAATCCGAAGCTCGAAACCAATGCTCGTCGAGATATAGCCCTCAATTTGGCAATAAGCGGGTGCAGGCGTTGCGGCCGCAATATCACCTACTCTTATGATATGCGTTGGTGCATCGGGAATTTGTGAGAAGTCCTGGGCTCGAATGGCATCACACGATAACGGCTGTGCTTGGGTAGGATTGATTGACAGAATCAAAACGAAAGTCATCAGCACAGCTGGACATAGCCCCGATTTCAAATGCCTCATGATGCTGCACCTCCCTGATCCCTGTAATATTGAAGCAATTTTATGCCTCCCATTCTGCCAACGGAAGTTTGAGAAATGACCAAGGCGCGGTCGGTTTACTTGGGGTGGGTGTTGTGTTCGATCTGGGAACGATACAGGAGGGGGCAGAAGAGCTTCAGGCTCCAATTTATCGATGTGACGGAGACGCACCATGAAAGTTTATGAAGTCGGCGATCAAAAGGGCATTGAGTCCCTACGGATGGTGGACCGCGATGAACCGACGCCAGGCCCAGGGCAAGCCCTTGTAAAATTCCACGCCCATTCCTTGAATTATCGCGACTACATGGTGCTCAACGGCTGGTACGGGCCACCAAAAGCAGAAACCTTGATTCCGGTCAGTGATGGCTCGGGAGAAGTGGTTGCCTTAGGGGATGGCGCCAGCGGCGTCTCTGTGGGTGACCAGGTTTGCATTAGTTTCTTCTCGGCTTGGATGGATGGGCCATTGGCCCCCCAATACTTTGGGTCCGATCTCGGTGGCGGCACCGACGGCACGTTGGCGGAAATGGGTGTCTTCCCGGCAGACGCATTGGTCAAATTACCGGACTCTTTTTCCTATGCCGATGGATCCTGCCTCCCCTGCGCCGGGGTGACCGCATGGAATTGCATTGTCGAGGCCGGCAGAGTTAAGGAAGGCGACACCGTTCTTTTGATGGGAACAGGTGGGGTGTCCTGCTTTGGTATTCAAATCGCTGCAGCGAAAGGCGCCAAATCCATTGTGACATCGTCAAGTGATGACAAGCTGGCAAAAGCCAAAGCCCTCGGTGCGGAACATGGGATCAATTACAAGAAGGCGGAAAGCTGGCCTAAGGCGGTACTGGAAGTAACGGGTGGCGCCGGCGCAGATATCATTATTGAAGTCGGAGGTCCTGCGAGCCTGGAACAATCGTTCGAGGCGGCGGCATTTAACGGCCGGATCCACCTCATCGGTACTTTGGCCGGTGAGGCACAGGGCCCTCTCAACACCATGCCGCTCCTAGGTAAAAACCTGAATCTCCGCGGCGTCGCTGTGGGCAGTAAGAGAATGCTGCAGGATCTGGCAGCAACCCTAGACAACGCCGGATCAAAGCCGGTGATCGATAAAGAATTTGCCTTTACAGATGCCGCTGATGCCTTCCGTCATATGGAAAGTCGGTCTCATTTCGGTAATATCGTCATCACCCACGACTAACACCGGGTCAAACCCGGGCAGGAGGACGCCATGAAGGCCTGGGAAATCGGAGATCAGACAGACCTGGATTCGCTTCGGATGGTGGAGCGCGACGCGCCCATTGCCGGACACGGTGAGGCGGTCCTTGCGGTTGAAGCCTGCTCCCTTAATCACCGTGATCTCATGATTATGCGGGGCCGTTACGGCGGGCCCAAACCGGAATCACGTATCCCACTGAGCGACATGTCCGGTGAAGTGGTGGCCATCGGCCAAGGTGTCTCTAATGTTCAGCCGGGCGACAAAGTCGGTGCAACCCATTTCACGGGCTGGATCAATGGCGATTGGGCGCCTGCGTATTTTGGCCATGATCTTGGCAGTACGGCCGATGGCGTTTTAGCCGAGCGTATCGTGGTTCCGGCACATTGCCTGTACAAACTGCCAAGCAATTTAAGTATCGAAGCGAGCGCCACCTTGCCAGTCGCCGGTGCGACGGTTTGGTCGTGCGTTCAAACACTCGGCGGAATAAAGGCGGGAGACACCGTTTTAATGCTGGGAACCGGTGGTGTTTCAGTCTTCGGCCTGCAGATTGCCAAAATGAACGGTGCTCGTACGGCCATCACGTCGTCCAGCGATGAAAAGTTGGAGCGAATGCGCATCCTCGGTGCCGACGTGACCGTCAATTACCGAACCAATCCTGATTGGGATAAGGAAATTCTGGAGAAGACCGGTGGTGTCGACATTGTCGTGGAAACCGGTGGTAGTGGAACCTTAGGCAAGTCCATTGCCTGTTGTGCTCCCAATGGCAGAATCGGACTTATCGGCGCGCTCGCGGCCGGAGGAGAACAGCCAAGTCTGGGCGGCCTGTTGCTCAAGAATTTGGTCTTAAAGGGGATTACCTCTGGCAGCCGGACCATGATGGAAGACCTTGTTGCCGCCATTGAAGCCAACGGCTTCGATCCGATCGTTGACAGCGTTTTCGACTTCGACCAGGCCCCTGAGGCGTATAAATACCTGGATAGTGGGTCGCACATCGGCAAAGTGGTGATCAAAGTCTAGCTGCTTTCGGCTTGTCGCTTAATCGACGCCAGCAGTCGCATACGGATCAGTCCTGACCAGGGTCTGATAATCGTCCAATAGAGTCTGAACAAGCGCACCGTCTTAGCGTCGGTACAGAAAACGCGCGTCTCCGTATCTATGCGCACCCGGTCATCGCCCAAAACTGTCAACCAGATCCCCCAGACCAGTTTCATACATCCGGGCTCGTTGAATTCACGAAATGCGGCTGCATCAACCGCATTCTTATCTTTTGGCGCATTACGGCCGCCGAGTAAGCCTCTCATCAGATCGTGCGGTGGCGTGCGAATAAGCGGCATAAAGTCATTCACCGACATATACCGGTCCGGGATCTCTTTGTTGTAAATCCGGGCAGGAATACGCCACAGGCGCATGAGGGCTTTGGCAATGGTGGAATCGGTGATGTCCATCGCCTCCACCGCTTCAAACACGCGCACTGGCTGAGCCAAAACCACGGTCGTGTGATGTTCGGAGAACTGGTAATCGGGCACCAAACTGTTCAACACATCGGACATGAGACCACCGAAATTAACTGCCTGATGGGCTTAATGGCCTAGTCAGCCTTTGGCAAGAGGGTCGCCTGTGGCAGACTAAACGGTCGTCTTAATGCAGGAGCTTAAACATGATTCCCAATACCGGACGGGGCATGGTCGGACGCCTTGAGCGGGTTCCCAAACTGGACTTGGAGAACTACCAGGACTTCTGCGAGGGCGTACGCAAATACACCCTGGGTGATCTCAGGGGTCCGGCCATGGTTGAAGTTGAGAAAGCACTGGAAGAAGTCGCGGCATCCGGAGACAAGGACTTAACCGATATCGGCGATCTGCGTTCCATCTTTGATCCTATCCCCATCATTAAGACCCGCAACCGGGTGATGCGCTCCATTCAAGAAATGACGTGGCGCAGTTTGACGGACGAATACTACGGGGATGCTGAAAAATACGCCGCAGAATTGGCTGATTACGACAAACGAGGTCCGGGAACCGTCGAGTATGATCTTGATTGGGAACCGCCCGCGTATACCCGTGAGCCCATTCATATTATGCCCGGTGGTTACACCGAAGCGGAACTTGGCGGCTACGTTTATCACCACGGATCCAACACGTTCTTTGAGGGCATGAATACCCAGGACGAATCGAACATTGCAATCGTCAATGCGATAGAAAGCCCTAAAGACGGCAAAGTACAGCGTATCCTTGATATCGGCTGCACCATCGGTCAAACCACGGTCGCGTTGAAAGAACGGTTCCCCGAAGCCGAGGTTTGGGGCATTGATGCCGGTGCGCCGATGGTGCGCTTTGCCCATAAACGGGCAGTCGATCTAGGCCAAGAGATTCATTTCGCCCACCGTCTTGCCGAAGATACGAAATTTCCCGACGGCCATTTTGACATGGTCAGCGCCTTCATTTTGTTCCACGAAGTGACCATGGAAGCGCAGGCGCAAATATTGAGAGAAGTCTTCCGGGTATTACGTCCCGGCGGTACCTTTAACATCTCTGATTTTCCGCACAACCTAAAGGACAACTATCCGCCATTCATGCGCTACTTCATTGAAATCGACAGCAAGGACAATTGCGAACCCTACGCGTTCGACTTCACCATGTGCGATTTTCAGAAAAATCTTCAGGATGTTGGTTTCAAGACATGGTCCGGCGAAGATCAGATCATGGTTGTCAAAACAGTGCATGCGGAGAAGCCCGCATAGTTGGCTAACATAAAAACGGTGAAATTAAGAAAGAGCCCGGCTTTTCCAGGTTCTTCAAATTTTGGAACGTACATAAAATCCAGTTACCGGCAATTCTAGTCAGAATTTAGCTTCCATTAACTGCGTACCTTCGCTTGTAAAAATATCATGCATCTGTGTATGAGCGCCCAAAAACCGAAAATAGTCCTGAGTTTCCAGAACAAGATTTCGTCTTATCTCAAGCAACGCACTACTGCCGGGTTTCATTTCTCGGAACAAAGAGTCATAAGTGGAGACACCATACAAAAATCCGCACGATCTGATTGATAAAACGATACTAGGTGGCTCAAGTTCTTCTTTCCAACTACAATCAAACGACGTATTCGAAAGTTCGTTGAGCATCGCAAGTTGCACGACGGATGTAGAACACTTTTTGTCAGTATCAACTAATAGCGACGGCACTCCATTTCTTGGCGATTGCAAATAGATACTGTCAAATAGACCAGATCCGCACCCAAGGTTGACGTACCCGGAAGGCTATTCTGGCAAAAAGCTTTCCATGTTCAAGAAATCAGGTACGACCCAAGTGGCAAAATAGACGTCTGCATCTATTGCTTTTTGACTGCTTTTCCCACCCAGGTATTTGTCTATGATTGCGGTGTATTGTTGTTGAACAACGCTTTTCCAGGTTGTGAAAGCTTTTGAAGTTTCTTTCTTCCAGTCGTCCAAAAAGTCAGTCGTTACACTGTCATAGCGAATCCGCATAGGAAGGTGTTGCGTAAATAGATCCAGGTTAGGGCTTTTGAAGTTTCTTTCTTCCAGTCGTCCAAAAAGTCAGTCGTTACACTGTCATAGCGAATCCGCATAGGAAGGTGTTGCGTAAATAGATCCAGGTTAGGGCTGATGGTCGAGTAGCCCTTCAGCCGTTGTATGAGAATTTTTTGCAAAGCATATTGAGAAGCAAGTCTGTAATGAATGCGTCGCCCTATTTCATGTTTATGATTGATTTCGACAATGCGGCCCTTATCTGACTGCAAAAGCTCTACATAAATGTTGCACGCCTCTTCGAACTCATGTCTTTCCATGGCATTAGATACGGCGAGGTACTGTTTATCAAAATTCATTACTGATACTCGGCACCCCGTTTTTCACCCTGGTTATATGCAACGAAATTACCACTATACATGAATGCCCTCACCCTCATGTTTGATCGGCGAAATGAGATCCGACGAAAAACTCTTGGCTCCGGCAAAGAAATGTCCTAACGACCAAAATAAAGCAATGACTGTCACACATGGCAACGCAAAACGTAATGCTTCTGACCCTAGATTGGGAGTTAACACATCACTGACAATGCCAACCAACGGAGGCCCCAATCCGAGAGAAATGATATTTGTAATGAACAAGGATACGGCTACGGCGACACCACGCATGCGTACCGGTGAGAATCCCTGAATGGCCGATGCCATTGGACCGAGGTGGATGGAATACAGAAGAACAGAGAAACTCAGAAATATCAGCGCAAGCGTTGAATCAGAAACGATAAAGATCATCAATGTTAATGGGGCCGCGCAAAAGGTTGCAGCGGCCGGTAACCACATGTACCAGCGTTCATCACGGCGGCTTAAAAGATCTACAAGACGCCCACCTAGCAATGTGCCAGCCCCGCCCCCAAAGCCAATAATGGGGGCAAGCCATGTACCGATTTCACCTGACCCCATCCCATAGGTGCGGTCCAGAAAAGACGGCATCCACTGCAAAGTCGTAAGGTAGGCCAGTCCCGTCAGAGCGCCGCCAGCAATAAAATGACGGTAGGCACGCCGCTGCCAAAGATGGGACGCAACAACACGTATAGCTGGGACGGTACCACTGTCTGCAAGCCCCTCCACGCGGCCACGTTGAGGCTCACGCATCGTCAATCGAATCACGATGGCGAGGATGACGCCCGGTAATCCCACAGCAATAAACGCCACTCTCCAATTAAAGAATTCGTTGATCCATCCGCCGACAAGGAACCCAAATAAAACGCCGAGAGAAATGCCCGATGAAAAAATCGATAGGGCCATTGCCCGGTGTTGGGGCGGAAAATAATCAGAGATCAATGAGTGTGAGGCCGGTGTGTATCCAGCTTCACCGACAGCTACACCTATGCGCGCCAACATGAGTTGCAAAAAGTTTTGGGCAAGCCCGCACAGAGCGGTCATGACGCTCCACACGACGAGCACAATAGCGATCAAACTGCGCCGATTGACGTGATCGGTCAAACGTCCCATGGGAATACCCATGACCGCGTAAAACACGGCAAAGGCGGTGCCCGCCAAAAAGCCGAGCTGGGTATCCGACAAGTCGAGGTCCGCTTTGATAGGCGGCATAAGAATGGCAAGGATTTGCCGGTCGATATAATTGACGGTGAATGTAAAAAGGAGAAGCCCGAGAACATATCGACGATAGATGACCGAACCAGACTCGCCTAACTGGGCTTCATGCGTTCTCGTCTCGGTCACCGCGGTGTCGCCTGCCATACCAAAACCAAACACCCATCTGTCGATGACACGATGGGGGCGTTACGGTCACCGGGCGGGCGATACAAATAGTGCAGTCGCTTCACAGAGGTTCCGTCGGCAAGCTCAGCTGTACCTTCGACAACGATACACTCCAAGTCGCGCCCATTAGAACTTTGGATTTCACCCTGCCATCCTGGGTGTAGTGAAATAAGTGAAGTGGTATCGCCATTATCTTGGTCTTTACTGAGCTCTTTCTCGCTAAATTGACCAGCACCGTCACCCTTTAACGTCCAATCCATCGCTCCTGTCTTAAGATGAACAATGTGCGGGCGCCCGTCATGCACTTCTTCAAAGGGATACTCGTAGGGTTTGAGAGCTTCGCCCACCGGCACGATGTCTGATACGCCGCCTCGTTTGATGATTATAAGGGCAGACTCCTCGGAAAGTTCCGTCCATCCATGCACGATCATGCCTGGACGATAGAGATATGACTGCGGTTGCAGGTAATCCGTACCATCCAAGGTCAGCGATCCTTCGAGAATATATGCTTCTTCAAATGACGTGTGATAGTGGGCGCCGGACGGGCCGACCCAACCTTTTGGCACTTGAGCGATGGACGTAAACGACTGGTCGTCCGGATCTGTATTATAGACCTTCCGGTGCACACCCGTTTTGAAGATCGGTTGCCAAGACAACGTTTCTGGATCAAGA
Organism: Rhodospirillaceae bacterium; assembly: GCA_965207985.1. Classification (GTDB taxonomy): domain Bacteria; phylum Pseudomonadota; class Alphaproteobacteria; order Rhodospirillales; family Rhodospirillaceae; genus CBDBND01. The sequence continues at coordinate 931,329 of CBDBND010000035.1, forward strand.
CATTTTACATAGGGCCGCATTACGCTCCCTCCAGAACAGATATGCCGTCTATCTATTTTAAGCGGGAATTATCCGCAGGTCCGTCTGCATCGACGTTAGCGCTTCGCACCCCGTCGCCGTAACCCGCGCTGTATCTTCCAAATGAATAGCACCCCAGCCGATTTCGATGTGAGGCAGATCGACATTGATCACCATGTTTTCTTCGAGCACGCGATCGGCTTTGAGGCCAGGAGGAAGATCAAGGGGTGTAGGGTCGTCCGTGTGTTCTAAGCCTAGGCTATGGGGAACCGGATCACGGAAAGCGCCGTTGAAACCCGCCATCCTAACGACATCGCTTACGCGTTCTCTGATGTCTGAGTAACTTACGCCTGGCCGGATCATGTCGTGGGCGGTCTCCAAGCCAGCCTGCAAGGCCTTGACGCGTTTTTCCAATTCAGCAGTCGGTTCTCCGACAACGGTGGAGCAGCCGAAGTCCCCGTGATATCCCTTGTACTTGCCAAGTCCATCGAACATCACTGGTTCATTTTCAACCACTTTGCGATGGGGCAGTCCTCCGACGCCGCAAGCCAAATACACGCCAGAACCGTCGCGCCTTGCCATACCGGTCATGTAGATTCGAACCAGGTCGTCCCATGTGGCACCTACGCGCATGGCGTCGATTGCTTCCAAAACGGAGGCCTCGTTGATTTGCGCTGCCCTGCGCAACAGTTCGATTTCCTCATCCGATTTTACAATGCGGATTTCATTGAAAACATCACGCCGGTAAATGACTTTTGCCTCTGCCAGACCGGCTTCGGGTAATGCTTTAACCAAACGCTCATCGTCGACGCCGATGACTCCTTTCGCCAACCCGGCTTCTTTGAGCGCGCGGACCAGCCCTCCGATACCATTGGCCGATGGTGAGGAACACCACGTTGAAACACCGCTCACCCATTGGGAGGCGAGATCGCTTAAAGGTGCATCGGGACGTGTCGGCCATCCACCATAAGGGATTCCGCCCCCATCCGTGGCCGTGTCTGCGGAAGCGGGTCGATCCGTGTAGGTGACGATATTAGGCACCCATGTGCCTGCGGTTACAAGCGCGCGGAGGTCCAAAGCGGGAATTACGATAGCGGCAAGTTCAGAGTCATTACGCGGTAATACGGCAAAACATGACCAGTCGAAATTCGCGGTCATGATTTGGCTGTAATAGTCGGTCAGGTAATAAACATTGATCGGCAATTGTGTGGCCAATCCATCGAGACCGTTCTTTTCCATAACCGCAATGGCGCGAGCCTTATTAAGCAGCATGATGCAATCTCGCTTGGTTTGCCAAAAAGATAGTACCTAGTTTTTGCGACACTCCAATTTTGGAAGAATGTGTTCGCCAAAGGTATCGATGTCGTTTTCAAAATCAGGGAAGGCAAACATACAGGCCGAAACACCTGCTTCATCATTGATCCGGTCTAGATAGTTCGTAACCGTTTCATAAGAGCCGACCAGAGTTGGCAGGCCCATAAACATGGACTTGCGCTTAAGGCTCTCCGACATCCCTTCGGACTTGTCCAGCTCTGCTTGACCAACCAGATTAGCAATGGCGACTTCATCGGCACCTGCGACGATATGTTCAAATCGTTTCATGGCATCGTCATCCGTTTCGGCGGCAAAGACGTTGAACAGGGCAATCGTGCCTACGTCCCGATTTAGTTCTTTTGCATGCGCCTGAAGCTTAGACGTTATGTTCTTGAAAGCCGTGATGTCAGCTTCGATATCATGACTATTACCACCGGCGATGACAAAATTGCGCTCCCCCATTTCAGCCGTAAAGCGGATACCACGGTCTGACTGGCCGGCACATACCAGTGGGATCGGCGTGGTTGGAACGGGTTTGATTTCTGCCTCATTCAAATTGAAATACTTGCCCTTGAAATCACATTTGCCGTCCTTCCAAAGTTCCCGCAACACTGTCACGTATTCGGTGGCGTAATCGTAGCGGGTATCGTAGTGCTCGTCCCCGGGCCACAAACCCATTTGGTTGAACTCATCTTTGTACCAGCCCGAGACGATATTGAGACCGAAGCGGCCAGGACAAACCGCCTCGATCGTAGAAGCCATACGGGCGGCTACGGCCGGATGCAAAGAAAGATTGGTGACGGATGGATAAAGATGAATCTTGCTTGTCACCGGTGCCAGCGAGGCTGTGAGCGTGAACGAATCAAGGGCGTAATCCCAATATTCCGTTTCTCCTCCGAAGCCACGGAATTTGACCATGGACAGAGCAAATTCAAATCCAAGGGCTTCACATTTTAATGTGACATCCCGGTTCAGCTCCCACGTCGGCCAGGTCTCTGGCACGTTGCGGGAAATGATGAACCCCCCTTTGGCGATGGGCAGAAAAATACCAATTTCCATCATGATAAATGCGTCTCCCGATGCGTTTTCTTTGGCGCCACTTGCTTCAGCGCGGGCTTAGATTGGCATTTCTATTGTGACGATACGTGCGGAAGGGTCAACGTAAAGGAAGGGCACGGGACGCAGTCTCGCCAAGTTAATTCACATCATGCGTCATCATGCGCGTCAGCACTCGGCCGAGACTCAACCTCAATGACATCTGGAAACGTCAGGGCAACAGTCAAGCCGGGATCATTGTTGGACAGGCTGATCTTGATATTGTGAGACTTGGCGACCGCCGCGACCAAACTGAGACCGAGTCCTGATCCCGGAGAGGTGCGCGAATCTTCAAGCCTATACAAGCGCTCAAACACCTTTTCATGAAGATCTTCGGGAATGCCCGGCCCCGTATCGGTGACTTCGAATACGGCACAACGGTCTAGAGTTTTTAGTCTCAGACTGACGGATCCGTTGCTCGGTGTGTATTTGATCGCGTTGTCCGTTAAGTTCGCTATGGTCTGCGCCACCAAATTGGAATCGCCCATTGCTATTGCTGAAGAGTCGAACTCAACGTCGAAGGTGATCCCTTTGTCTTCTGCAAGCGGCCGATAAAGATCGGCAACATCTTCGGCAATTCTACCAAGTTCAAGAGGGTCGAACGACCGCCGTAAGGAGGCTTCGGCACGGGCAATCCTCAGAAGCGACGAGAATGTGGCCAGCAATCCATCCGCTTCTTCGATGGCGTCTTCAAGTTCGGCTTTTTCCTCCGGGCTCACTGCATTTTCCACAGCAACCTCCAACCGGGCGCGAAGCCGGTTCAGAGGAGTGCGAAGATCATGGGCCACGTTGTCAGACACCTCCCTGAGACCGCGCATGAGCCGCTCGATCTGATCAAGCATTTCGTTCACGGACTCCGACAAGCGCGACAACTCGTCATCGTTCCCAGCCCCTTCGATTCTTTGACTCAAATCTCCACGCATGATCCGCCGGCAGGTTTGGGTAATGCGTTCAACGCGGCCCATGATGGAGCGGCTGAACAGAAACCCGCCAAGAACACCGAGCGCGACGGTCAGCGCCAGACCAATATTGAGAGACCTTAGAAGTTGCGCTCTAAAGTCGCGGGCATCGCGTATGTCTCTTCCGACCAAAAGCTGATACCCGCCTGGAATAAAAAACAGGAGAGCTCTGACATCGCCTGTGCCTTCGTCGGCTCGCTGCATATCCACAATGGAGAAATTGACCCATAAATCGTCCGCCACCGTATCCCTTGGCCAGGAAGCTAGGTTCCCCGTAATCCTGTTCCGATTTGTATCGGTGAGGAGATAGATACCGTCGGTTCGTATGTTGGGATCCATGCGACGGTTGATCGCCTGCACAAGACCCGAAATACCTGTGCGCTGATAGGTGTCCTGAAATCCACGCACCTCTGCTTCGATAGCTGCTTCTACCTGCCGTTCTGCAAAAACGCTGGTATTGATGAAAACAAAAGCAAAAAGGATGCCGACAGAACCAGCGAAGACGGCCGTATAGAGAAGCGCGAGCCTGAAGGATGTCGTTCTTGCAAGGCGTCCGAACCGGGTCACGAGTCAGCCTGATGGTTCGAGTTTATATCCTGCACCGCGAACGGTCTGCAGAATTTGCGTATCGAAAGGCTTATCGATTTTCTGGCGCAATCGGCTTATATGCACATCGATTACATTGGTCTGTGGATCGAAATGATATTCCCAGACATTTTCCAAAAGCATTGTCCGCGTCACCACCTGACCGGCATGCCGCATGAGGTATTCCAGCAATTTGAATTCCCGGGGATGAAGATAGACCCGTTGCCCTTGCCTCGTCACTTTACGCGCCAAAATATCCATGTCCAGGTCGCCGACAGAAAGATACGTGGCTTCTGCTTGCCCCTTTCCGCGCCGTAGAAGCGCTTCGATACGGGCGAGAAGCTCGGCCATGGCAAAAGGTTTGACAAGATAGTCGTCTCCGCCCGCCTTCAAGCCTTCGACACGGTCGTCAACCTCCCCCAAAGCGCTTAAAAAAAGAACAGGAGTGTTGATCTCTTGCTCACGCGCCGTCTGTACCACCGTAACGCCGTTAGGACCTGGCAACATGCGATCAACGATCATCACGTCATAGGTTTCATTGAGGGCAAGGTCTAGTCCCGCCTGACCGTCGCTCGCGTGGTCGACAACATAACCGGCTTCCTGCAGTCCCTTGGTGATAAATCCAGCCGCCTTTTGATCATCTTCGATGACAAGAACACGCATGGTAAAACCCTACAAAACTCTCACACCGGTTGCGGCCACTCGGGTGACAATGTTCCGGTATTGCATTGAACCACAGACCTGACCAAGAACTTCATTATATAGTTTTCATGTCAATGGTTTAGAGAATAAATAGTTGGCTGTTTGGATAAGGGCATGGAGTCGGCGATGACGGAGCTACAACAGGACTTACAGGATCTTTTGGCTGAGTTTGAAAAACGATGGTGTCGGCTCAAGCCCACCGAGCTGAAAGAGCTATGGGACCCGGCGGAAAGCAACCCCTTTTATATCGCTGAAGAAATTGCTGAACCGATGTACGGCTGGGAGGTCATCGAGCCCTATTGGCAGGCGGCTGAACAGATTCTGCTTAAGTTTTCGATCCGCACCTGGGGCTTGAAGTGCAAATTGATCGGCGAAGACTTAGCGGTCATGAACTTCATCATGCATTGGAACGGCCTGATCAAAGGTATGGAAGACGGTCCGCTCGGACTGGACGTGCGTGTTTCGGCCATCGTTCGGCGGACTGACGAGGGCTGGCGTTTTTGCCATTACGTGGAATCTCCGCTTGGCGCCTTCCCCTATCTCAGAGCAACGTACCTTGCCAACGTCGACCCAGGGTTCATGGACGAGTAATGCTAAGTCACTGTAATTTTTATAGTTTCTAGCAATCGATTGCGTCAGGTGCGGGGCGTATATTGAATGTGATTCAAGGTTGGTTCGCGACCAAAGATGGACCCCACATGCCCCCACGCGCCCGCGTGATTTCGATCCTGATCGGTGCCGCCAGTGTCGCGTGCATGAGCGGTGTATTGGGTACGGAAGCAGAGGCCCAAGTTGGCGTGCGCGTCAATCCGGCTCCTCTGACTGGAGCCATTAATCAAAGTCTGAATGCGGTCAACAATCAGGTCTCGCGTGGGCTGACTCAGATGAGTACCTCCGTAAACAGAGGCATTGGACAAATTAACACGTCGGTGAACCGTGGTCTTAACGCCATGAATTCATATGTCTACCAGCCTCCGGTACAAATGCGATATCCGTCTTATAGGACGTCATATCGCCCCACCAGCTTAGCCAACCGTGCTTCAACTGCCGCACGATCGAGCTACTACACACCGCAAACCCTTAATCAGCCCACCGCGCGTCAGACCCAACGGATGCGGCTGAGCGAAGAACAAATAGCGATACTTCGGGAGCACCAAGCGAAAGCGGCAAAAACACAGGCTGGCCTCGGAATATTATCGGCTGACTCCCTCGCCCGCCTCAATGACACCCAGACCGGTTTGCAAAATGCAGCGCAAAACGCCGCATTCGATGCCCAAATCGGTGAAATTATTGAATGGACCTATGAAGGCGTTTCGGGCTCAGCCCGTGCTGTATCAGAAAGCCGGTTTGGCACCATGTATTGCCGTGAGTTCAAACAAACGCTGACCATGGACGGCAATACTGAGATTGCAACGGCAACCGCGTGCCGTCGCGGCAACGGCCAGTGGGCGCGTTCTGCCTACTGAGCTCTGCCTTCAAGAAACAGTTTAATTTCACGATCTATTAAAGAGCGCCGCTAGGTTCGACCGGCTTATTTTACCGCTGGAGGTGCGTTCCAGATTTTCGATAAAGCGCCATTGCCGCGGACAGGCATAAGGTTCCAACGCATCATGACAATGGTTGGTTAAATCTTCTTCCGTGAGGTTCGACCCCGGTTTGCAAACAACCGCAGCGGCGATCACTTCCCCCCAGCGGGAATGTGGCAATCCCAAAACAACCGCATCATTGACCTCTGAGTGGGACAACAAGACAGCTTCGATTGCGGAAGGATAGACCGTATACCCCGCCGACGTGATCACCGTCCCTTCCCGCCCATCGAGATAGAGGAATCCGTTCTCATCCAAGTGTCCTAGGTCACCAACCGTGGCCCATGCCCCGTCTTTACGGAAACCGCTACCGTCGGTCGGGCCCACATAACCATTGCTGATCATGTTGCTCTGAACCCAAATGGTGCCGACATGTCCGGGTTGGGCGGATGATTGGTCTTCCGCCCGCACATCGAGTTTGACTCCGGAGAAGGCCCGGCCCACCGATGACGCAGGGCAATTTTCCGATCCCTTCGCAACGGTGATAAAGCTGAGTTCGGACGCTCCATAGTATTCGATGACATCGGCCTTGGGAAAAACGGCTGGAAGATCCCGTCGTAGATCAGGCGATAGCTTTGCTCCGGCCGTAACAATACGGGTCACCGAATCAATTTGAGTCTCTTGCCTGCCAGATCCGTAGTGGTCGAGCAGCAGATCAAGCATGGAGGGAACAGCGACGAGCATTGTTGCGTTATATGAGGTCAGGGAGCGAACAACGGCTTCAGCGTCGAATTGATGTCGGATCACCACTGCAGCGCCCGTACTTATAGCTTCAATGGCCGCATAGAGGGATAAGCCGTGACTGAGGGGGCCGGGCGCAAGCACCACATCGTCTGAACGTGTACCCAGTTCGATGGCGCTGTGGTGAAAACTCTCAATCCACGTTTGATGGGAGCGGATAAACGCTTTTGGCGTACCGCTGGAACCCGAAGTAAAGCCGATCAGGAACGGCATCTCCGCCGTTGGCACTGATTTTAGGGCTCCCCCGTCGCTATCGCTTGAATTAAGTGTCTCAAGGTCATTGGTGGACAATGACAGTGTTGCCTCACTCTTCACTGACAAACGATCGAGTATCTCCTGTGGCGCCACGAGGATGTTAGGAGCGTGGTCGTCGACAAGGCTCTGTAGAAGATGTGCCGGCCAAGAAGGGTCGAACAGGCAAACGCATCCGCCAGCCATAAGGGTGCCAAAAAACACGTCGAACACTTCAGCGCTGTTTGGAAGGCAAAGCCCGACACGTCTCGCCTGTCGCCGGTCGACTTCGGCTGCAAAAGCACGACTTCGCCGGGCCAGATCTGCAAACGTAATAGCAATGTCATCATCGTACACGGCAACACGATTGGGGTCCTGCACGGCCCACCGCATAAAACCGTCATGGACCAAAGTAGAGCAGGGCGTGGCCTGATTTACCTGCGTCATAGGTCTTTTGGATAGGCTCGCCGGACCGCGGCCGCTGTAACACTCGCAATGCCAGCCTTAAGGATATCGCCAGGTAAAAAGGCTGCGGATCCAGCGGCAGTGGTCAAAAGCGGAAGGCCTGACACAATAGCCACGCCGGGAATACCCAATGCGTAAACGACTCCGATTCCTCCGACGCCGCAGGCCAGGGCCAGTCGAAGGACCGAAGTTTGTGCGTTCCTTGCCATAAGACCAATGACCGCTGCGCCTACCGGCCAGCCGACCAAGAACCCGACACTCGGCCCGACAAAGACGCCGAGCCCGCCGCGTCCACCGGACAAAAGGGGCAATCCAAGTGCGACTAATGCCAAAAGGAGAAGCATGGCCCCGGCAGCCCGGCGGGGGCCGAGCAAACATCCCGCCAGCATAACCCCCAATGACTGGGCGGTGATCGGCACGGGAATTAGGGGTACAGGTAACGGCGGCAATAAACCGAGAGCAGCAGTCAATGCTGCAAAGGTAGAGATGAGAACGCTGTCCCGGGCATTCATGACGTTTCATCCCAGCGGTCATATCCTCGCGCCACTAGAGCGTCCGACATAACATCGGCTTGTTGGAGAACACGGGTCAGAATGGGCACAAACAGTGTCATGATCGAGCGGTCCAGCCCACGGGCGCGCTGTGCTTCCCGTACCTCCTTTACCACGTCGCCAAGCGCGGGGATCAGGCGGAGTGTCAGCGCCACCATAAAGGCGACACGCGTCGGTGAAACACCCAATGGTTTGAACCAAGCACTTACACGGACAAGACCATCGGTCATGTCGGACAGCCGCGTGGTCAAGGTCACCAACGTTGCTGCCCACACCAGTGCCATGAGGCGTAACACAACACGTATGGCCGTATCGGCATCACCGAGATACCCTTGCGCCAAACCGATAAGCACCAGCCAGGGGATAAGAGGCCGCGTGCATCGCCAAAGATGCCGCCATCCGTCAGTCCCCAGAAACAAAAAGGCAAGGCCGATCAGACCAGCCAACGCAACCAACAAGAGCGATGATTTGATTACCACAAGAACCGTGCCGAAGACGACCAACAGGATCATCTTCGGACCTGCAGACAACCGGTGCAGGATGCTGTGTCCCGGTTCGTAAAGACCGACAATCACGATAGCGTCTCCAAATAAAACGGAAGCGCCTCTGCTGGTGGCGCATCACAACTGACGCGACCGTCTGAAAGAACCAGAACACGCTCATAGTCTTCCAACTGTTCAACGTGATGGCTGATGGTTATGACGTAACAAGACAAGGCCGCGAGTATGTTACTGACCTTTTTGGCATTGCGCCGGTCGAGCAACGTGGTCGGCTCGTCACAGACCAGAATATCCGGTTCAGCAACCATCACACCCGCCAGGGCAACCAGTTGCTTCTCTCCTCCGGAAAGAACATGGGCGGACCGGTCTGCCAGCTCGGTCAGTCCAAATTGCTTGACTGTCTTTTGAACCCGTTCGCCGGTTTCCTTTTCATCCAACCCGAACGGTTTGAGCCCGAGAGCAATGTCTTCGGCAACGGTCGGCATGACGATTTGATTATCGGAATTTTGAAAGAGAAACCCGACCTGACGCCGCACGGCTTTGGCATCCTCACGGGTATCGATACCGTTAACACAGACTTTGCCGTCATCGGGAAGTAAGAGACCATTGAGCAGCCGGGCTAACGTGCTTTTGCCGGAACCGTTGTCACCGATGACGCCAATGCGCCGCTCCGTCAATGACAGAGTCAAGTCAGACAAGACAGCCCGGCTTTGAAACCGGACAGTAACGTGATCGAGTTCGATTCTCACAAGGGCCAAGCAAATAAAAGAAAGGGAACAGATACCGCAACAACTAGAATTTCCAAGGGCAATCCCATGCGCCAGTAGTCACCGAACTGATACCCGCCTGGTCCTAGGATCAACGTATTGTTTTGGTGGCCGATGGGCGTCAGGAAGGCGCAAGACGCGCCAATGGCCACAGCCATGAGGAATGTGTCCGGATTGGCGTCCAGACGGCTGGCGATTTGCACCGATATGGGAGCCATAACCACGGCTGTGGCCACATTGTTCATGATGTCGGAGAGGGTCATGGTTGCCACCATCACCACAATCAACGCCACGACGACGGGAAATTGACCGGTGAGCATGACAATGCCTTGAGCAATGAGTGCCGCTGCTCCTGTATTTTCGAGGGCTTGGCCAACGGGAATCATACAACCGAGGAGGATCAACACCGGCCATTCAATGCTGCCATAGGCGCGGCTGGGCGACATGATCCGGCCCAAAATCATAATCGCAACGGCGACGCCGAAAGCGACGGTGATGGGCACGACTTTAAAGGCCGCTGCGGCTATGGCAGCAATGAAAACAGCTGAGGCAAATAGGGCGCGGCGGCGGCGGCCAACCCGCAAGGACCGTTTGGCCAAGGGCAGGCAACCCAGCCGAATGAGCGATTCCGAAATCAGATCCGTTTCGCCCTGCAGAAGCAGAACATCGCCGGCACGGAACCGGTGACGCTTCATGCGCGTCATTTTTCTCTGGCCATGGCGGGCAATGGCTAAAAGATTGAGATTGTACCGGTTGCGCAAACCGATTTCGCGTACGGTCATGCCTTCGATCCGTGCTCCCGGCGTGACCACAGCTTCGATCAGACTGACCCGGTCGGACTTGATATGCTCTTGGGCTCGGTTTTCCGCGCCGACCAAATCCAATTTGAAGTCCGCGATCGCGGTGTCCAGTGCTTCCGCATCTCCGGTGATGGCAATGATGTCCCCCGCCTCCGCGCGGTCCGTTACCGGAGGATAGGGCATTGGATGGTCGTTGTGGATCAGTGCCGCAACGGTGACGTCTTTCTCTTCCAACTCTTCCATGACTTCGAGCATGAATTTACCGACCAAACTGGACTGCTCCGTGAGCCGGACTTCCGTCACGTAAGGCTGAAGATCGAAGGCGGCGTCGCCCGATGCCGTTGTCGAACGGCCGGTAGGAATCAAGCGCCAGCCAATGAGCGAAACAAATGCCACACCGGCGATGGCTACTGGTACACCGACCCATGAATAGTCGAACATGGCGAAAGCTTCGCCGGCTCCGGCACCGCGGTAATTGGACACAAGAATATTTGGCGGGGTGCCGATCAAAGTGGTCATACCCCCAAGGATGGACCCAAAAGAGAGCGGCATGAGAAGAACGGACGGGGCGACATTGCATTTTCGCGCTGTCTGAAGGGCAACGGGCATCAGCAACGCGAGTGCCCCAACATTGTTCATCAAACCAGATAGTGCTGCAGCCAACCCCGACAAGACGGCGATGAGAAGGGTCGGACTGTGGGTCTCCGGAACCGCATATTCTGCAATGAGGTCGACGGTGCCCGATTGGCGCAATCCTTCGCTGATCATCAAAACCAGAGCGACGGTGACAACGGCAGGATTGCCAAAACCAGAGAATGCGGAGTCAGAAGGTACAATGCCGGAAACCACGGCCGCAAAAAGCGCACCAAAGGCAACAAAGTCGTAGCGCAGCCATCCGCCGATAAAAAAAACAAGAACGCCAGCGAGGATGGCGAATGCGGAAATTTGGTCAACGGTCATGGGGATGTTGGCTTAGCGGCCGGATGTTTTGGTCCGCAGACGGGTGGGCATCAACGCCGTAAACCGCGCACCAGAAATGTATTGAAGGCGCCAATTTGTGCCCTGTTCTGGCGCAGTTCCTGATAACCGGGGTCGTTCCACATGTTGGTGGCCGCGGCTTGCGTGGGAAAAACGGCGACGGAAAAGTCGTGGTCGATAAGATCCCCTTCGAGGCGCTCAGTGTCGTCATAAGCCGCACGCGCGAGGTAAAAAATATCCCGGCTGGCGAACTTCTCTTCTTCCGCCTCAGCCATGGGTGCGTAGGCTTCCTTATCAATCGTTCGATAAACGGAAATGAGGTAAGCCGGCTCCCCTTCCGGGGCTTCGTTATCATTGCCGGTCAGCACAAAGACGTTAAACGTGCCGGCATCTTTGCGCAGTTTCTTGGCGTCTTCATATTCCGGTGAAAACCAAAACTTGGTCACATCCTCCGGCGAATTAAACCGGGCGAGAACGAGAGAATGATCAAACCATTGACCCTCTAAGTGCTCTACCCCCCGGCCGGGCCCTCCGATACCGAGATAAACTCCTCCATATTTCTCATAAATAGGCGGCAATGCGGCGGAATACCGTGCCATTTTTTCTGGGTCGAGAGAGTGACCGAGGACGAGGAGATATCCTGGCGAAGCCATAGGGCATTCCTTTCCAGCGGAACAGGATGGAAGACTTCAGGTGTGCGGGAATAAGCCCCTGTTGTCAACGGATTGACCTTTAACGCGGCTTATTCGAGGACAGCCCGGGTTGCGTCTGTAAATCCCACATGGACACCAGCTTCGGTCTCAAAAACGGGCCGCTTGATCAGGGTTGGTTGCGCCAGCATGAGGCGCATGACCTTGGTTTCATTGAGGTCTGCCCGCTCGGAGTCATCCAGGGCACGCCATGTGGTGCTCCGGCGGTTGAGCAAAGTCTCCCAGGAAACCTCAGAAAACCAGGATTTCAGCCGGTCTTCGGTGAGCCCATCAGCGCGGAGATCGTGAAACCGGTAGGCCACACCCTTGCCGTCGAGCCATACCAGGGCTTTGCGGCAGGTGTCGCAAGACTTGATGCCGGCAACAACGATCATGATATACCCCTTTGGACACCTTTGTATGATTACGAGAAATCAAGACACCGAGACCAAACCATGTATACCGTTCTGTCCCCTGCAAAGAAATTGGACTTCACAGCCCCACCGAAAGGTCATTCAAAGACCAAGCCGCTTTTTCCAAGCGACACCGCCGAACTGGTCAAGCGCGCGAGAAAATTCTCCCCGCAGGATCTGAAACGGCTTATGGGAATCAGCGAGAACCTTGCAACCCTCAATGCCGAGCGGTTCAAAGCCTTTGACTTGGATGGCAAAGGCGAGACCAAGCAGGCCGTGCTCACATTCGCCGGGGACGTCTACATGGGATTGGACGCGAGCACTTTTAGCAAAGACGATCTTGCCTTTGCGCAGAAGCATCTTGGAATTTTGTCCGGGCTTTACGGCTTGCTGCGTCCGTTAGACGCTATTCAGCCTTATCGTATGGAAATGGGCTCGCAGGTAGACACCAAACGTGGTGACACCTTGTATGAGTTTTGGGACGGGACGGTAACGGAAGCGGTTACCGGTATGGTCAACAAATCCGAGACCAAAGTTTTGGTCAATCTAGCTTCCAACGAATATTTCTCGGTGTTGGATACAAAAGCCCTGGGCGTTCCCATCATCCAACCGGTGTTCAAAGAACTCAGGGACGGTAAAGCACAGGTTTACAGCTTCCTTGCCAAAAAGGCGCGCGGGCTTATGGCACGGTTCATTGTGCAGGAACGCATCAACGATCCGGAAGGCTTAAAAGACTTTGCCATTGAACGTTACAAGTTCGATCCGAAGTCATCCACAGACGCCCGCTGGGTTTTCAGCCGCCGCTTTATCCCTGCTTCCGAGGCTGCGTAATACACACTAAGGCCGATTCACAGTGACATACCGGCCGAGATTGATGCCGCGGATATTGTCTTCCAAACCCCTCACGAAGGGTTTCACCAGTCTTTTGCTGACGTAATAGGTGATGGGCGTAATCGGCGCCTCTTCCATGGCAATCCGCTCGGCCTGTTGCATGAGTTGCATGCGTGTTTCGATGTCAGGCTCGTCATACATGGTCTGCATGAGCGCGTCGAATTCTGGATTGTTATATTTGGAATGATTGTCGCCGACCGCATCACTTTCCAAAAGATAAAGGAAAGTTGATGGGTCCCGGTATTCCCCAAGCCACTGATATCGCGCCACTTCATAGTCGCCATTGCGCAGGTCGGCATTGAGAACGTTGAGATCACTATTGAGCAACGCCACCTCGATGCCTAAGGACCGCTGCCACATGGCTGCGGCAGCAGCGGCCACGCGGCGTAGCACTTCGTGGGTGTTGTAACGGAACTCAAACGATAACGGATTATCAGGACCAAACCCCGCCTCGGCGAGGAGTGTTTTTGCCTGAGCAATACGCTGCTCCATGGTCTGATCACGATATGGCGCGAAAGCGGGTTCGTATCCTGTACGGGAGCCATCGGGAATCAAACTATATGCTGGTTGTTCCCCTCCCCTCATGACCCGCCGGGTGATGACGTCGCGGTCCAATGCCATACTCAGAGCCATACGCACCCGCGGGTCATCGAAAGGCGCTTTGGTCGTATTGAACGTGATGTACTCGAGACCATTGTTTTCGGTGGCGCGAAGGTCCGTTGCCATATTTTGCTCGATCCATTCGAATTGCGACGGCGGAAAGGAGATCACCATATCCAAATCGCCGGACCGATAGCGGTTGAAGGTCGCTGTTAGATCTTCGGTTGTGTAATAGACAACGGCGTCCAGCTCGACCGTGTCGGCGGCAAAGAAGGCAGGATTGCGCTCCACCCTTAATGAGGTTTGCGGAATCCACTCTTTGAGAATAAAGGCTCCGTTGACGACGATGTTTTGCGGCCGAGTCCATTCGCGGCCGTGTTCTTCTATGGCCCATCGCGGCACCGGAAAACCGCGGTGGACGATCAGTTCAAGAAAGAACGGTGTCGGCGCCTCGAGTTTGATTTCGAGCGTTTGGGTATCCAAAGCCGTGACACCCAAACTTTCCACGGGCATTTTGCCGCCGTTAATAGGACGGGCGTTTTCGATGACGTATAGCATGGGCGCGCTGCGTGAAGCCGTTTGCGGATCAAGAATGCGCTTGAAAGCAAATTCAAAGTCGTCTGCCGTTACCGGCCGGCCGTCTGACCACTGCATGCCGTCGCGCAAGTGAAATATATAAGTCTTGCCGTCATCAGAGATGGTCCAGCTTTCCGCGGCACCGGGAACGACATTGGCAAAGGCATCGACCGTCGTCAGGCCGATAAACATCTCGAAGATGATGTTGCCCGCATATCCACTGGTGGTGAGGTGCGGATCCAAGGAATCCGGCTCACCGATATTGCCTCGGTGCAAGATACCGGCCTCTCCATCAACGGGCGTGCAAAAAACAAAAAAGAGCGCAAAGGCTCTTCCCGTCCAATTCATGAATCGCAGAGTCAATGCGGCTAATGGCATAGTGTGGTCCACCCAAACCTCAATGAGGGTCTTTGACTGGGACCATAACGGTCATCCCTGCCCGTGCAAGACCCTGGTGACGTGTTTAAATGAAGCAGCAGGACCAAAAGACTCTCGATACAGCTGTGCGGGCGCTCGCGAGAAGGGATCCAGTGTTGAGAACTGTGGTCCAAACGTACGGGTACCCTAAAACCAGACGATCCCCGGCTGGGTTTACCACCCTCGCCCGCATTGTTGTTGACCAGCAGATATCGACCCATGCGGCCGCATCGATTTGGGCCAAGCTCAAGGCACATGTCGGACCTGTAACTGCCGAGACTATTTCTTCAGCACGTGATCATCGGCTTAAGGCGGCCGGGCTCAGCGCGTCCAAAGTCAAAACTCTAAAATCTCTGTCTACCGCGGTCCGATCCGGCGACCTTTCTTTTCGCAAACTCAGTCGACGCAGCGATGAAGATGTCCGCTCCACTCTCACGGCCCTGTGGGGAATCGGGGACTGGACCGCCGATATCTATTTGATGTTCGGCATGGGCCGCCCCGACGTCTGGCCGGCCGGAGATCTGGCGCTTCGAACCGCCTGGCAACATTTAACCGGTGATAGAAAGCGAATCGAGAAAGATAAACTCAACAAAATTGCGGCAGACTGGAAACCCTACCGATCTGCAGCAGCTGTCCTGCTCTGGCACAGCCTGAAAGCCATCCGTTGAGAATCATTCTGAATCTAACGACCAAGTCGTCGATGTGTCACAGATCAATGACTGTGTGATGAATAGTTGCGATCCAAAACTTGAAAAAATTTGCAACCAATTCAGACTCTTGAAAACTGATCTGGAACCCTGTGGGGCTCCGGAGAACGGCACAAAAGTGGCGGAAAAGCCATTACCGGCGTGCAGACGTCTCGCTTATGTCTTGCATGTAGTGTGGATAGTTAGGGATGACACAAGAAGGCAGATCTGTTCGCGGTGAAAAACAAAAAATGCGGGCGCAGCGCCGGCGCCTGTCCCGTAAGGCTGCGCGCGATGATTCTGACGGCAAAAGTCTCATATTCATTGTTGGCGTATCACTGGGAATAGGCGTCATTGCCTCTTCTTTCTTCATCCTGGCGTTCTTAGTCAGTAACATGGTCGGGTTCGAAGTCCCAGCGGCGTTGCAACAACTCGTTGCTGGCCTTGGATTCATCATTTGCTTCCTGATCTCCCTCTTGATTTTGATAAACAAATACATGCCGAAGGGTTGGATGGTCGAACAACAAGAGCAGATCAAAAGCGTTGTCAAACTGTATAAGCCACCTGAGGAAAAATGGGGTGGAGCCCTGGTAGAGACGGATCCAAAATTCCACAAAGTCTTCGACGATGCGCGCACTCTTCCGGAAGAAGATCCAATCATCTTGGACAATACCAACCCCACCTTCGATGATCCGTATGTAAGCGAGCCACCTGCAGATGACAGTGAATCCGCAGAAGAGGATACAAGGGACGAAAACGTCCCAAAGCCTGACTTTGGCGGCCCACCACCCAAAGAAGAAAAAGAGACCGAAGACGCGAAGAAGGCAGACTTCGGTTCAGGAGGCGGCCATGGACTAGAATCCGTAGAGGTCAGCCAGGAAACCATGGAAAAGGTGCTTGGCCACTTAAAGTATATTATTGCAGAAGTGACGCAGTTGCTCGGCATGAGCGAGACTCCCGTCAACAACTACACCAAGTTTGGATTAAACCTTTTCTTTGCCGGTGCTTGTGCGCGCCTTACCAAAGAGTTTTCTCTTTCTGCTGAAGAAGGTATGGCGGTGCTCGCCCGGTTGATGGAACTGACGGGGGTGGAAAAAACCATGGCCTATCAGTTCGCCGACAACATCAACGAATACGGCGAACGGCCACAGTACAGAAAAGTCGTCGATGCCGGCGATGCGATCATGGCTCATCATCTTAATCCGGAAAACGAAACCAATCTTGAGCTGTACGATGTCATTGAGGAATGGAACAATCCTGACAACAGCGTAGAACTTCCGTCTGTCCACACTTTCATGTTCACAGACATCGTGGATTCCACCAGCCTGACGGAAGAACTCGGAAACTTTTCCATGCAGAAAGTCATTCGTGCTCACAACAAGGCCGTACGGGAAGCCCTCGAACGGTACGGTGGGACCGAGGTTAAGCACACCGGCGACGGTATTATGGCGACATTCAACATTTCTAAGTTTGCCGTCGACGCAGCCGTCCAGATTCAACAAGATATCAACCTGTTTAGCCGCCAAAAGCCCAAGCTCGGCTTCGACGTGCGCATTGGACTCCATAGCGGCGAAGCGGTCATGGAAGACGATGACTATTTCGGAACGGCCGTGCAGACGGCCGCCAGGATTTGCGACGAAGCCGGACCCGAAGAGATTTGGGTGAACGAAGAAATTGAACGGGCGAACTGGAAAGATCAGGAAAAATTCAGCGTTGCTGGTGATTTCCTCCTGAAAGGACTGAGCAAAGAGGTCGCTCTCTATACGGTCGCCTGGGACCCCATACCTGACCGGTCAAAGAAGAAGAAGGTGGATTACGATGAGGTGGGCGGTAAGAAAAGGAAACGAGCGTAATCCTTGCCCCTTAGCTTCCTTAATCCTGACCCCTTAGCTTCCCTTAGGCCCATCCGCCCGCAACGGGAATGACCTGACCGGTCACAAAGTTTGCCCCGTCAGAAGCTAGAAATGCGATGAGTTCCGATACCTCCTGGGGCTTACCCATACGGCCGAGTGGAACGTTTTTGGTCATTTTGGCCAGCGCCTCCTGGTCCGCGAGAAGCTCTTTGGGGAAATAGCTTTCACTTTCCACATAATTGGGCGCAACCGCATTGACCTGAATGTTGTCGCGCGCCAGTTCTTTGGCGACGGATAGGGCCAACGCATTGGCTCCGCCGCGGCCTGCCACATACATGCAGTAATTGGGCAGACCCTGGAATGGAGCCGCAGACGTCACGAAGATCAATTTTCCTTGGCGGCGGGGTTTCATGTGCCGGGCTGCTGCTGCGGCCGTCTTAAATGGAACAACCATGAGCGCTTCCAAAGTCTGGCGGAGATCCTCGAGATCAGCCTGATCGATTGGGGCGCGCAAGGCGGGATGAAAATCGTTTATCACTGCAATATCCAATTGTCCAAGCGCTTCTACCGCAGCGTCAACGGCTTGGCCCGTATCAGGCGTTTCCAAAACCTCAAGGTTTGGGTGATCATTTTGGAACGTTTCGCGCCCTTGTTGTTCAGTAAATGCTGCGTCATGGCAAACAACGCGAGCGCCGTGATGAAGGAGCGACTGCGCCGCCGCAACACCAACAAAGTGGTTAACATTAGTGACCAAGGCGGATTTACCGGAAAGCATAGGCGATCTCCTCTGGGGGCCGGCCCGAATGCCGGACTTTAACCTGTTGACCTAGGTACTCCCAGAGGAAGCCACTAAAGGAAATCGTATAACGCGGCCCGTTGACCCTGGTCAGAAAGCCCTTAATCTGCGCCTGCACGTGGCATCGCTTTGCTTGCTACGGAGCAACGCCTACCTTTGTCGAGGACCTTTTCATTGACCACAGACTCCACGCAACCGCAGCTGGACGCAGATCAGGAACAGCAAAAACCGCCCCTGTTTTATACGGAGCCGGCTCCGGTAACGGCAGGCACCCACGGTGACTTCAAGATTCAGCCAGAGCGTGATTTCAGCTTCGCGCGTGACACCAACGCTGTGCCCATAACGACACCGGAATTTGTGCTTGCGGCTCGTCACTACCCGATCGTCTTTGTCGGTGAGGAAATGGTGCCGACAATTGCACTGGGTTTCCGCCAGGACCAAAACCTGTTTGTTTCGCAAGACGGTACTTGGGAACGTAGATGTTATATTCCCGCCTATGTACGGCGCTATCCTTTCATTCTTTTAGGCAAGGAAGATGACGAACGGCTACAGTTGGGCGTAGACAGTGCATCGAAATCCGACCATAGCGACGCGCGGGCGTTATTCGACGGGGAAACAGAGACCAAAGTCGTCAGTGACGCTTTGGATCTCTGCCAACAATTTCATGGAGCTTACAAAACAACAGCAGAATTTTCCGAAATGCTTGCGACGTCCGGTCTGTTGGAAGATCGTTCTTTAGAAATCGATATTCCCGATCAAGAAAAGCTGAACATTGGTTCGTTCTCTTCCATCAACGAACAAAAGCTGCGCGAAGCGCCTGATGAAAAGATATTAGAGTGGCGCAGCAAAGGCTGGTTGGCGGCTATGTATTTTCATGTGGCTTCGCTCAACAATTGGGAATTGTTATTGGACCGCATGCCGGAAGCACAACCCGCTTCCTGATCTGCGGCTATCTATTCATCCATTGTGAAGCGCCATTTCAAAGATGGCCGTTCAAGAATGGCGTCATACCACGCCGCCAGATTGCCCCGGCCCTGCCTCCAGTCGAAGGCATCGTCGCCCTCCACAATCACGTGTTCACGGATCGGGTTGCGTAAATCCAGATAACTCAAACCACCGGCCATGCAGATGTGGCCGATATGGAAATTGGCATCTTTGAACTGGGGCGCCTCGAGTTCCATGCGATCCAGGCAACCAATAATTTTTCTGCGCTCCCGCAGCATGTAATCCATGTTCCAGTCTGCTTTGTCGCGCCAGCCTTCGACGCGGAGCAGCGTTGTGGCGTCAAACATGCCGTCCCCAAGCACCATCTGGCGCAACGCGGGCCAGCGAGCTTCACCAGTAGGGAAGACGTGGTTGCCCGTTGTGGAAAGGGAATCCAGGTACTCGCAAATGACAAGACCGCCATAAAGGGGATCACCATTGTCCATGACCAGAGCCGGAACTTTCCCCATTGGGTGATAATCCCAAATGATGTCGGCGTCGAACGGCCGCGTGCGTTCAAACTCGAATCGATCGAGAATGTCGCCTTCGTAGGCGACAACCAAAACCTTGTGTATGTACTCTGGATTGGGTGTGAAAACGAGCTTCATTGCGAGCTCCTAAAAACATAGGATGGAATCATCTTAGTTAACTTTATGACTATAGTGACTGCATTAGGCCTTATTAAAGTAAGTTTGAATAACGAAAGTGAACTCGAACTTCGCGGCACGCAAGACCCGCAAGCGTTACAGTGCTGAGGAGAAGATCCGCATTGTCCTGGCCGGACTGCGCGGCGAGGACCCGATTGCCGAGCTATGCCGCCGTGAGGGCATAGCCCAGGGGATGTATTACAGCTGGTCGAAGGAGTTCCTTGAGGCCGGGAAGAAGCGCCTGGCCGGTGATACGGCCCGTGAGGCCAACACGGGCGAGGTCAAGGAGCTGCGCCGCCAGGCTCACGACCTCAAGGAGGTGGTGGCCGAACAGGCCCTGGAACTGCGCCTTCTCAAAAAAAACATGATCGGGGATGGGGGAGACGACGCATGAGATACCCCGCCTCCGAGAAGCTCGAGATCATCAGGCTGGTGGAACAGTCGCATCTGCCGGCCAAGCGTACGTTGGACACCCTTGGGGTTCCCCGCACCACGTTTTACCGCTGGTACAACAGCTATCTGCAGGGCGGGCTTGAGGCCCTTGAAGACAGGCCGCCCAAGCCGTCCCGGGTGTGGAACCGCATCCCGGATGAGATCCGTGACCGGATTGTCCAGATGGCCCTGGAGAACCCGGACCTGTCGCCCCGGGAACTGGCGGTACGGTTCACCGATACACAGGCCTACTTCGTCTCGGAAGCCAGTGTTTACCGGCTTCTCAAGGCCCATGACCTGATCGCCAGCCCGGCGTTTGTGGTGATCAAGGCGAACGATGAGTTCAGGGATAAGACCACGGCCCCGAACCAGCTTTGGCAGACCGACTTCACCTACATCAAGGTCATCGGATGGGGCTGGTTCTACCTGAGCACCATCCTGGATGATTACTCCCGCTACATCATCGCCTGGACGCTGTGTACGACCATGAAGGCCAGTGACGTCACAGACACCCTGGAACTAGCATTGCAGGCCTCAGGCTGCGACCGGGTCGAGGTCCGGCACAAGCCCCGCCTGCTGTCAGACAATGGCGCGTCCTACATCTCTAGCGAACTGGCCGAATGGCTCGACGACAACGGCATGGATCATGTGCGCGGCGCACCCTATCACCCGCAGACACAGGGCAAGATCGAGCGGTGGCATCAGACCCTGAAGAACCGCATCCTGTTAGAGAACTACTTCCTGCCGGGCGATCTCAAGGCCAAGATCGGGCGCTTCGTCGCCTACTACAATCACCACCGCTACCACGAGAGCCTGAGCAATCTGACGCCCGCCGACGTCTACTTCGGGCGCGGCGAAACCATCTTACTCGAAAGGGAGAGAATCAAACAAAACACCATCAATCAACGGCGCTTGCAGCACCGCAAAACCGCCGCCTAAACTGAAAACCAAGATGGGCCAAACTCTCTCTTAGTTTATCAACCCCCGCTGTCCCAAATAATCTGACGACGGACAGATCTGACCTCGTCCTCGGGCGGCCGGGGTGCCTCGGAGTACTCGGTATAACCTGCGCATTGTATGGTGGTAATTTGCCGTTAAGCGACCAGCCGGCAAACATTTCCGCAAGGGGTAATATGTCTCGCTAGCTTAGCTCGTCTTTGCGGGCTGGATGAATCTCCTGCGTACGTTTGTATTGGGCTTCGAGTTCCAAGCGCGAAAACTCATGTCGGCGATTGGGATTAACTCGACTTCAAGCGCTGAAAGATGCGTTCTGTTTAGAGCGAGCTGACCCTCCCTGTAAGCCAATTTGAGTTCCGAATTTCCTGATAAGCGCATCGACACGGTGTGAAGGATCTTTGAGCCTATTCCGATGGTCTTTGGCCAGATCACGTCCGCCAAGAGGCGGGCATGTTCCAGCGGCGCATCGACAACGAAGGACAATTCATGGCGATTTTCTTTTGCTCCACGAGGTGTTCATCAACATCATGGAGCTTCTTGAGCTGTTCGTTGAGCTTCTTTCTGCGCCAATCCCGACTATGCGCCCTATGCCTGTCTAGCCGACGAGGCCCACATTGTCGGCAAAGTGATCTGGACGGTGCGCAAGGCGTGAGGCCGGGTGGCAAAAGCGTACCGGGCCGTCATCATTTTAAGAACCTTCTATGCCTGTGCTGATTCCGGTGCACTTGAACATGCGCCAGCGCACCTCACGGTTTCTTCCCCAAGCGATTTGCCGGTATTAACGCCTGCCCATGGCGATGTCCGTCGTTTTAGTATGATGGAGGCCGTACAATGTGCTTGCGCAAAAGCAAGTGTCTCACATGGTCCCGGCCAAGGGCGAGAATGCCCCAGACCACAGGAGAATGGGCAGAACATCAATTCAAGTTTGAACCCAATATCAACAATCATAACACTTTTTTCACAAGAGGATGGGGCGAGGCCACAGTTCCAATTTTGGGGCATCAGTCGGATTGCTTTCGACAATCCATTGATGTGGTTTTCTCATGATTGGGATTACTGCATGAACTATAAGCACCGACACCTTCCCAGTCGTAAG